>CAWBPG010000001.1:0-1187270 GCA_963790605.1 uncultured Actinomycetota bacterium
ACTCGAACGGCTGGAGGCGGTCATGTACATCCGGACGCTCTACCTCGTCTGCTTCGGCTACCGACGTGCCGTCAACGACGGCGTGAGGTTCCGCGAGTGGGGCTTTATCCGTCCACCCGAGTACTTCAGCGAGACCGCGGCCGCCACCCGAGCCGCCTTCCGCCGGTAGGCCATCGGTGAGACAAACGAACCAGGACGATTCCTCGGCAACGCGCCGGGCGTCTCACTCGCGCGAGAGCGCGCCCGTGGAGATCCCGACGGACATCTTTGAGCGGATCAGGGCGCTCTGCCTGGCCCTGCCCGAGGTGACGGTGCGGGTCGACGCCTCCCGCGTGACCGCGAGATCGACGGCGCACTCGTTCGACATCCGCCGGAGGTCGTTCTGCCTGCTCATCGCACTCGAGGACGCGAACGGCGAATCGGCCCCGCAACTCGTGTTACGTGCCGATCCAGGCCAACGCCACGCGCTGCTGTCCGTCGGCCACCCGTTCTACCGCTCACGAGCCGGCCGGGATCGCATCAGGGTCCTGCTCACCGACGACACCGACTGGGAGGAATCCGGGGCTCGTGACCGAGAGCTACCGGATCCTCGCGCCGAAAAAGCTCACCATACGACTCGACTAGCAGCGCTGCCCGTCGCGTGCGCAGCGACCGTGGACAGGCGACAGCATGGGTGGGCCCTGCTTCGGCGTCGGGACGGCCATTCCGACCGCGGGCTGTCGACAGAGCCGGTTTGCGCGGGCTGCGGGACGGTCAGGCGGCTTGGATCGCTGGGGCGAGTTCGTCGGCGCTGGCTTCGACCGTCTCGGGAACCGTCACGGTAAGGCGGCCGTCCCGATTCAAGACCTGACGCGCGTTGATGACGGTCAAGCCTCGATGTCCTGCGTGCCGGGGGCGAAGCGAAGGACGTGTCCTCGGGCGTCTCCTCGCCTTCGCCGGGCTGCGGCTCGCCGACGTGCAGGTACAGAACGTCGCCGTCGGCGTCATAGTCGGCGTGGTCGAAGGTCAGCGGTCCGATGCGGATGTTCAGGGCTTCCATCGCTTAGGATCCTTCCGGTTGGCCAGCGTCGTGATGATCCGCGCCGGCTGCTGCTCATAGCTTACGACCGCCATCAGCCAGCGGCTTGGCCCGACGCCACGGCGGTAGAACCGGTTCGATCGGCAAGCGCGTCCGGCTCGACGTGATCCGGCTCTGCGACGGTCCCCATCACCGCTTCGAGATGATCGACCAGCTCGGGATGGTCGCGCGAGATCTTGTCTTGCCAGATCCGGGCAAGCAGCACGACCTCCCGGCCATCGGGATCGGTGACGGTGGCAGCAGCAGGCTTCTTGCTGGCCATCAGCGACAGCGTGCCGCACGATTCGGACGAGGAGCAGCGGCTGGGTTCGAATACCAGCGCACGTTCAACCAACCACCAAGGGAGGATTCATGGAATCCGTGCTCCTGGACGCCGCCGGCCACCGCCGCTCGCCGGCGACAATGCCTGGCTATCACCGAGGCCGTCTGCCGCGCAACAAGGGCGAGCAGTATCCGGCCGACCCGCCGACGGTCGAGGAAATCGTCGCCGTGATGGGGGTGGTGGGCGACCAGGCCGAGGGGCATCGCCTCCGTGCGCTGATCGTGCTGCTCTGGAGAGCGGGCCTGAGAATCAGCGAAGTCCTCGCCCTTCAGGAGAGCGATCTGGACTGCTCCCGCGGCGCCGTCCTCGTTCGCCGCGGGAAGGGCGGCAAGCGCCGTGAGGTCGGGATGGACCGTTGGGCGTGGGAACAGATCGACCGGTGGCTCGAGATTCGGCGCGAGCTTCCGATCGGCGCGCTGTTGTGCGTCATTCATGGGCCGACCGCCGGACGGCGCTGGGAGCCTTCAGCGGCGCGCAAGCAGCTGCATCGCGCGGCGGCCGAAGCCGGCGTCAGGCGCCGATTTGCACCCCATCAGCTCCGGCACGCTCACGCGGTCGAGATGGCGCACGAAGGTGTCCCGCTCGTGGTCATCCAGCGCCAGCTCGGACACGCCAACCTGGGCATCACCAGTATCTACCTGCAGGGAATCGATAGCAGCGAGATCATCAGCACCGTCCAGGGACGGCCGTCACCGACGATCTCCGCCAGCGCGGGCCTGCGGATCAGGCGGTAATCAGCAGCGGGTGGGCGTTCGGCGCCTGCTGGCCGACCCAAACCCATACCTTCGGGTGGCGAGGAGGAGGTCTTCCGGCGCTGTCAAGTCGGGCCCTGCTTCGAGGTCCTCGCGGTTCCCCGGGCCGTAGTGTTCATTTGTCTGCGTGGTGCGGTAACGCTTTGCTGGGGAGTTGGCTCTTGGTCAATGAGATGACGTGCGATCCCCTTCCGCCGATCGTTGAAGCAGCCCGCCGTGGCGATGACCGTGCGTGGGCGCTGCTCGTGAAGCGCTTTCATGGATTTGCCGTGGCGTTCGCGTTGAGCTGGGGCGCAGATCGGGCGGAGGCGCAGGACGTGGCGCAGGACGCGTTCCTGCTTGCGGTCACGCGCATCGAGCGGCTGGAGAAAGCGGCCGCATTCCCGGGCTGGTTTGCCGCGTTGGTCCGCACGGCGTGTTCAAGGCGGCTGCGCGGAGCGCGTCCAGACCTCGCGCCGGGAGACCGGCTGGCGGACGTCACGGATGCAGATCCGGGGCCGGATGCCGAAGCCATTGTTGAAGAACAGCGCGCTGCCGTCCGCGGTGCGCTGGAAGCGCTGGGCGAGGGTGAGCGGATGGTTGTCGCTCTGCATTACCTCGCTGGTCTGTCCTACGCGGAGGTCGCGGAGTTCATCGGTATCTCGGAGAGCGCAGCGAGAAAGCGCGCGTTCGCCGCCCGCAATCGAATGAAGGAGCTGATGGAGCTGGTGGCCGAGCTGAAGACCGATACTCCAGCCCGTGGTGGTGTGCGGGACGTCGTCCGGCTGTTCGCCGCGATCCGGCACCGCAGACACGCGATAGTTGCGCGGCTGCTTGCCGAGAATCCACAGCTCGTCGGTGCGACCGAGGAGTGGTCGTGGGCTGAAGCCGTGAGTGTCGGCCTGCGCAATGCCGAGGACGGCACCCCACTGATCCGCGCCGTCGAGTCCGGGAATCTCAGAACCGTTAAGATGCTGCTCGCGGCGGGCGCCGCGGTTGACGGACGCTGTCGATGCGCCGGAGCTGAAACCCCGCTGTGGACGGCCGTTAGCCTTGGCCACCGGGAGATCGCCGAACGGCTGCTCGCCGCCGGCGCCGACCCCAACGTCCGCGCCTTTGGCGACGCCACCGCCCTCCACGCAGCGGCCCACAACCACCCCGAGCTAATCGACATCCTGATCGCGGCGGGCGCAGATCCAGACAGGACCGACCAGCGCGGACGAACGCCCGCGGATTGGCTCGGGCGGCGCCGGATCGATACCGCAAGCGCGCGCGCCCGTGAGGGTTTCATCGAGACGGGGATCCGCGCGCTCGACTTATTCGCTCCGATCCGCTGCCACTCAATTCAATACTGGCCACCAGCGGTCGAGCAGGGCCAGACAGTGCTGCTCTACGAGCTGATCGGAGCCCTGGCACCCGCCGAGGCCTGGTTCATCGGGTTCGCGTACGGGCCCTACGACCACCTCAGCCTGCAGAACGCCAGCCGCCAATGGAGCACACCGGCGCATTACCGCCTCGCTCCTGACGACCTGCCCGACCGCGAGCGACGGAGTCTCTTCGCGGACGCGTTGACCGAGCTTGAGCACGACCCACGAGAGAAGCTGGTCGTCTGCCTACCCGCGCCTGGGTTCCGTCACGAGATCACGGCCGCGCTCCCCAGACTGGCCGCCCATGACTCGATCCTGACCACGATCGTGCTCCACCCGCAGACAACCGATCCCGCGCCGGCGCCCGACGGCGTACCGGAGGGCTATACCAGCCAGGTCGTGCTCGACGCGACGCGCGCAAACCGGCGTCTGTACCCGGCGATCTGGCCACAGCCCACACGAACCATCGCCTGGCCCTCCCCGGAGCACGCACACACGGCTCAGCTGGCACAAGAGCTGCTGGCCGCTTACCAGACACTCGACCCCGAACTTGCACAGCCCGACCCCGCCGACCTCGCCGACCCAGACCTCGCACGGCGCGGCCAGCGGCTCTTACGCTATCTCCGCCAACCATTCCACGTCTACCAGGCGTTCAGCTCGATCCCTGGACAGTCAACTCCTGTTGCGGAAACGCTGCGCGAGGTCAACAAGCGCGTCAGCGAGCACGCCGGCGCTCCCCCGCCTTCGCAGCGCGACAGGCACCCGCCGCTGCGCTGAACCACTCTTGCTTTGCGCGCGGAACGCAGCGCGCGCTCGTCCGCTCGGACCGCCGCTTTCACGCTGGCTGTGACGTATGCGCCGCCAGGGCAGCGGCCGGTCGATCAGGCGACGGACCGCGTGATCGCAAGCGCGTGAAGGCACTCGTCGCGGCAGGGTTGTACATCTGCGATGGGCGCGGGCCGGAGCACGACGATCCAACGGCCATCAAGCCCGTGCGATGGTCGATCCCATCTGAGACCCCATATTCGCCAGCAGCAGTCTGGGCGTCACGAGATCAGCGCGAACGTGACCACGATCGTCGCCGTGACTTCCTGCTCCCCGGCCTCGACCGGCATGTCATGGCCGGCGGAGGCGGCAAACCAGCCTCCGCTCCTGCGCCGGAGCATCTGTCCCGCTTCGGGCTCGGCCAGGCCGACCAGCTCTCCGAGCTGGGCACCTACGCCCTCAGCGTAGGCTTGCGCTTTGCGCCGACCGTCAGCGGCGGCTTCGCGCGCTGCCTCAAGCCGGATCGGATTCTGGGGGGCGATCTGCCAGCGCGGCCCGTCGACCCGCGCGTCCAACTCGGTGGTAACGCGCGTGACCAGTCGACCGATCAGCTCGACGTCGGTCAGCCGGACCGCGACGGCCGAGGACGCACGATGACCCAGCGATCGTCGCCCCTCGTGGGTGTGATCAAAGTCCTCCTGGACGGTCACACCGGTGGTCGAGCGATCTGAGGACAGGATCGAGAGCTCATCGAGCAGGGCGATGAGTGAGCCACTTCGGCGCGCGACATCCTCAAGCGCCGGCCCTGGAGTGTCCTCCAGCGCGCTCAACGTCACGAGAACCATCGCCTCATCGGGCTCAGCGCGCAGCACGGCCTCGCCAACGACCGAGACGACCGGCGTACTACTCAGCCTCTGGCCAGATACATCAGCTGACATCTAGTGCATCCTCCCAGACTCGAAGGCGCTCTGGTCACCGATAGGTCAGGTCACGCCCTGGCGCCGTCACGATCCAGTGTCGGCTGGGCGTTGGAGAGTGAGACGACCCAACCTCCGGCGCCCAGTGCACTCACGAGGCGGCCACGCCAGTCAGGATCAGCATCGTGGGTATTTCTGGGACGCATCAGATCTCCGTCTCGTCCTCAATCTCAGACAGCCAGCGTGCTGCCTCGGCGGCTTGGTCGTCGTCGACCACGACCTTCTTCCCGGCCGCGTAGTACTTATCGATCTCCTTGAACAGCTCCTCGACGAGACCATCGGTGGGGACCTTCTTCAGCGGCTGGCCCTTGGCGTAGATGATGCCCGAGTCCTTGGCCCCGGTGATCCCGAAGACGGCGTGGCGTGCCTCGCCGATCCCGTTGACTGCGGAGCCCAGCACCGAGACCTCGATCGGCTCGGCGTAAGCCGCGAGGCGCTTCTCGACCTCGGACACGACGGTGTCCATGTCAAAGGGCCGCGGCTGAGGATCCACTAGCTGCCATTATCGGCGCTGGAGCGCGTGCACGCCGTCGTGCTCTCGATTCGTAACCGTCTCAATCGGCGTTGGTTGGTGAGATGCCCCTGCGGCCGTGCCGCACCGTCGCGATGCCCGTCGGACGCTCGGTTGTCGCTGGAGTTTCCCGCGCGGTCTGGCGCCGGTCGACCCGATTACAAGCATGAGGCCTCGCGCAATACCCGGCTGATGTAGAAGACACCGTTGTAGCCAGCTATTCGCGGATCCGCTGGAGGGAGAAAACCACCACTGACGAAAAGATGCTCCCCGCCACGCGCGACGATCCAGCCCTCCTCGTCAAGGACCACGAGTGGATCCAGGCGAGCCCGGTATTCCCCCGGCCACATGGTGGCGAGGAGCTCTCCGTCGTCGCCGACGAGCCAAAGCTGCACCTGCTCCTCGAACAAGCTGCCCACGAGTCGACCGTCGTTTCTTGCTACGCGTTGGTGGCTATGAAGCCGACCCTCCGGGCCCGGAGGCGACCGCCGGTACGTCTGACGGTGTTCAGCAGTTCGGGATCCGATGGAGACAGGCTACGGCGGAGCACGTCCACCGGAGTCGTCGTTGAACGCACGCCCCCGCAGGACCGTTCGATCCACTCTGGTCCAGGAGACCCACTCGGCCACGCCCGATGGCGTTCGCACAGCGATGGCTCACCGAACTTCGTTCGCGGGCCTCCGGTGCCAGCTCCGAAGTGCGGCAGCGGCCCTTCGGTCGAGCAATGCTTCGGGGGAGAGCGGGAGTCGGCGCACGGCGCCTGTTGCCGCTTCGCGGCGGGCATTCGTTACTGCAGTTGACGGGCGGGCGGTCCGAGTGTCGGCTGGTCGTTTTCGACGACGACCGCGACAGCTACCGCGACGACGATGACAACCCCGACGAGGTAGGCCGCGATCACCCGCCAGCGTCGTTCTGGATCGAGGTTGTCGCGGTTGTAGTAGGAGATCGCAAGGGCGCCGAGACCGGCGACGCCGATGATCAGACCCCAGAGATCCGATGACCACGGTTTCCTTGAGGTCAGGCAGCGAGGGGTCGATGACGCTAGCGCCGCGACGTGGGGCGGGTCGAGCGGCTTTGAGCGGAGCGTGGGGCGACAATATGAGTGAGGTTCTCGTTTGCTCGTATGGGTGCGCTCCCGGTTGCCTGAGCGTGCGGTTGATGCCGGGAGCACACGAGCGCTGAGGGGCAGTCGGGCGCGGCAATGATCGGGGCATCGAGATCATCCGGGCGGAGGCGGCGTGGTCCGGAGCGCTGATATCGGGCTTACGCCGGCGCAGGCGAGAACCCGCAGTTGCCGGGCCAGCGTGATGCGTGTGTGGAGCGTTGAAAGCAGCCGCGTCTGGCTGGTGTTCAGGTCGACGAACCGTGACGTCTGTCTGAGGATCATCGATTCGGCTTTGACCGCGGCCGCCAGCGGGTGCGCGTCGGCCGTCGCACTGAGAGCGGAGCGAAGCTGTCCGGCCTCGACGGCGACGTGCTGGGAGGCGACCCTCAAGGCCGTCATCACCGCCGGGGACGCGTTCCTAGCTCCTGTGTTGGCCCACTCCAGGATCACGTTGCCGTCCTCGGCGCTCTCTCGCACGCGGCAGACACGCGCTGCCTTGGCCGCCTCGCGCCGCGGCAGAGGAGACAAGCGCTGCTCGGCCGACTTGTGGTGTGTGGACTGACTCGCAGTTGATCTGACTGACGAGTCGCTCGTGCCGCTACAACCGCCGAGGCAGAAGGCCGCGACCACAATGCAGGCCGTCAATCTGTGAGACGTGTGAGTCTGCATCCAGTGTGCAAGGATCCGCCGCCTTCAGTGCCCCGCCGCCGCCGCGCCCTTCCGATAGCTCGCGCGCGACCCCATGCGGCACCTACCCCGCGGCGCCGAGGGACCAAACCAACGATTACGAGTCACCAAGACCCTCGACCTACGTTCGTGCGCGGGCGCCAATGCTGACAGCAGGCATCTCGTGGCCGCAGGTGGCGTGACCATCGCAGCCATCGTTTCTCGCCGGACGCCCTCCGCAAGTGGCCCGAACGTGCGCGCGCCGGAGGTGATCGCGGCGCGTCGGAACGACTATGTGCTGATCCGTCTGGTCGGGCGCCTACGCTCGCGTCGATGGCAGAGGTAACGTTCAGCGAGACGTTGGACTGGCTCGACGAGCACACGGGGCAGCGAGTCGTCGTCGAGGTCGGTTGTAAGGATCCGCGCACCGACAACGCCGACTTCGCAGTTCTCCAGGTGCACACGACGCTCGGGGCGATGCGAATCGTCGATGACCGCGAGCATGGAACGGGCGTGACCAGGATCCCTTTCGAGGATGTCGACGCAAGCGAGATTGGCGGGATCGAGCTCGACCAGGCGTGCTTCCACGGGGCGAAGATCCACCTTGGCTTGCTCAAGGTTTGGCAGCACGACGTCTACGTCGTCCTTAGCCCTATCGGGGTCTAGCCGAGGGATCGCGCGGCGAGTTAGGTCCTCAGCCGGTCTGAGCCGACGCGCCTTGCCGGCGGGGCCGACTTCCCTGGGCCACGGCGGTGCGAAAGAGTGGTGGTTTGCCCGAATCCGACCTCTCTTGCCCGAGCCGGCCGATGTTCGCTAGCCCTTCCGCTTGCAGGACGCGCCGTTGGATGCGCGGAGGTTGACGATCGCCGGCCTTTCGGGTTGGATCAACCCGGCAGCTCCGACTGCCTTGCCTGGTGAGCTCACCCGTTCGGCCAGGAAGTCTTTCCAGGTTCGCCGGCCGGTGATTCCTGCGAAGGACAGGTTTTCGCCTGAGCGGTAGGCGCGGCCGGCCTTTCCCGGGAGTCGGAGGGGCATCATCAGGCGGTGCTTGCCGCGGGCTCGCAGGTATGCGCGGACCAGGTCTGGCAACTGATGGACGTTCGGTCCGGCCAGGTCGGGCACCAGGCCGAGCGGCTCTCCGAGCGTGAGCTCTACGGGTCGCGCCGCCACCTCGTCGGCATCGGCCGGCTGGAAGCGGATTGCGGACGGGGCCGGGATTTTCCGGCTGCTTTGCCATTTTTTGTGTCATCGTCAGGACGAGGTCGTGGAGCTGGGCGGCGCGCCGCGTCGTGAACGCCAGGCCGGACTCGGCCTGCTCTGCGCCGAGCTTGGACGTGAAGTAGCCGACCGGGATCCGGTCGGCGCCGATGACCGAGACGTACACCAGGTGCTGGGTCCTGGCGCGACGGGGCCCTTGCTAGGTTCCGGGTTGCCTCGGCATCGCCGTTGGGGCCGCCCGCGAGGTGCAGGATGCTCCCGGCGCCGTCCCCTGCGGCGTCGAGTCCTTCGCGCTTGAGCAGGTCTCCGGTCGCGTACTTCTTGGTGATGGCGGCTGAGCACCCGCACGTCGCCGCCGGCGTCGCGCAGCCGCGGGACGACGAGTCGCCCGAGCGTGCCGGTGCGGCCGGTGACCAGGATGGGGATCTCATTTGCATGGGTGCTGCTCCTTCGCAGTGTGTCTGTGCCTGGTTTTGCTGGGCTCCTGCTGCGAGTGCCCGCTCGGCTCTCTCGTCGTGCATCGATCCGACAAACGCGCCGTACGCGACCGGCCGTGGAGATCTTCGCTGGCGCGCTCACCGGCCTGAGCTAGGTCCGAGCCGGTTCGCTCGCAGGTCTGAGCGTCGCTGGCTGGACTCGCAGCACGCTAGCCAGTGGTTGGGGCAGCCACCAGTTCCATCGTCCGAGTAGTGAGACGAGGGCGGGCAGTAGGAGTGCCCGGACGATGGTCGCGTCGAGCAGGATGCCGACGCCGAGTCCGGTGGCGAGTACCTTGATGTCGGTGTCGGGCGTGGAGGCTAGTGATGCGAAGGAGAGAAACAGGATCAGCGCGGCGCTGGTGACGAGCCGTCCGGTCCGTCCCAGGCCTTGGGTGATGGCGGTGTCGGTGCAGCCGGTGCGGTCGTATTCCTCGCGGACGCGGGTGAGGATGAACACTTCGTAGTCCATCGAGAGCCCGAATAGGAACGCGAACACCATCAGCGGGATCCAGAATGTGATCGCGCCGGTCGCGCTGATTCCGAACAGCGCTGAGGACCCGTGGCCCTGCTGCCAGAACCAGGTCATGACTCCGAAGGTGGCGGCCATTGAGACGAGGTTGAGCAGGATCGCTTTGACCGCGAGCACGATGGACCGGAACGCGCGTGCGAGCAGCGCGATCGTGAGCAGCGCGATCACGGCGAACATGAGTGGGAAGTTGCCGAACACGGCGTGCTGGTAGTCGAGCTCGATCGCACCCTCGCCGGCGATCCCGATCACCCCGGGCGCGTGCGCAAGCGCGCTGCGGGCGGCGCGCACCGGCGCGAGCGTGCTCGAGTTGACCGTCTCGGCCTTCGGGATGCCGAGCAGGATCGTGGTTCCGTCGCGGGTGCTGTCTGGTGCGCTCGACCTGACCGCGGTGGCGATGCCCGGCACTTGGGCTAGGCGCGTGCGAACGCTCGTGGCCTGGTTTGAGTGGGTCAGCACCTCGATCGGGGTGAGCACGCCGCTTGGTATGCCGCCGCTGGTCAGTCGTGCGTAGGCGTCGTGCGCGGTCCCGGTCTTGGCGAGTGCGCTGGCGCTCGTTTGTCCGGTGGTCAGGCTGAACACGGGGATGATTAGCACGGCGAGCACGACGAGCGCGAGTCCCGCGGCCAGGGCGCGATGGCGGATGATCCCGCGCGTCCATGCGGTCCAGGCGGGGCTGGCGTGTGATTCGTGGCGGATGCGTGGCCAGTCCACGCGCGGTCCGATCCCGCCGAGCAGTGCCGGCAGGAGTGTCAGCGCGACACCGGTCGAGATCAGCGGGATCAGCATCCCGCCGTAGCCAACACTTTGCAGCCCGGGCACTGGGAGCACGACGAGGGACAGCAGGCCGATCGCGACGGTCAGTCCTGAGAGCAGTACCGCGCGACCGGCGTGGGCCATCGCCGCGATCACCGCGTCGTGGTTCTCGCGGCCGTGGGCGCGCTCCTCGCGCCAGCGGGTGACGATCAGCAGCGAGTAGTCGATCGCTACGCCCAGCCCGACGAGCGCGACCAGGAACAGAACGATGAACGACACGTTGGCGAAGGTTGTCACGCCGAGCACCACCAGCAGTGTGGTGAGGATCGAGACCGCGGCGATCAGGAGAGGCAAGAACGCGAGCAGCGACGCGAACACGAACCCGAGTACCGCCAACGATCCGGCTGCCCCGATCAGCGTCTCGGCGAGCACTCCGGTCCCCTTACTCGAGCCGCTGTTGGCGAGCTGGTTGAGCCCGGTCGCGTGCACCCGCGCCCCTGGTATCGCGGACGCGACTGCTGGCATTACTCCCGGTGGGGTGCTCGGCGTGCTGAAGCTCTGCGGGGGGGTGAACATGATCGCGAACGTGGAGCGGCCATCGCCGGTGATGAAGCGTGGATCGTGGGTGCTGGCGAGGTCGACGATCCGGGCCCGCGGCTCGGCGGCGCGCGCGCGATCGAACGCTTTCGCTACCTGCGCCTGATCGGCCCGGACGGTCTGACCGGGTGGCAACGTCACGACGATCACCGTCGGGGTGACGTCGCCACCGTTGCCATACAGTCGCGTGACCTTCTGCGCCGCCACGTAGCCCGGCTGGCCGGGCAGCGAGAAGTCGATCGACAAGCGCTTGGAGACCTGACCGGCGCCGAAGATGCCCGCCGGCACCATCAGCACCCAGAACACGATCACGATCCGTCGGTGGGCGAGCACCAGGCGCGCAAGGCGCGCAACCGGACCGCTCAGGGCCTTGTCCTGAATGTCTGCGGCGGTACTCATCGGCTGACCGATCCATTGCGACGCACCAGCCCGAGCCGTCGGGCGCGTCCACCGGGCTTGAAGATCCCCAGCACCGCCGCGGTGGCCGCGAACAGGATGTTGATCACCGCAATGCCAGGCAGCTGCCAGCCGGTGGCACCGAGGTGCCCGGTGCTCTGCGCCGGAGCGTGCGCGGTCAAGTCGATCAGGTGCTGGGTCGCGGGCATCACCGCCAGCCAGCCGGTGAAGATGATCGCCAGCACCAGAGCGAGCTTCGTGATCACCCACCTGTAGCGGAAGATCCCCCACTTGCCACGCAGCCCGAGCGCGATCCCGGTGGCGAGCGCGATCAGCGTCAGCGGGATGTCGATCGCGTAGATCAGCGTGCTGATCGCGTCATAGATCGTGTGCGCCGCCGCGGCGTTCTGCGACCGGGCGATCAGCGCCAGCACGAGCGTCCCGGTGGTGGAGCCGATCAGTGAGACCGCGAAGATGACATGCGCGGCGAGCAGCATCTTGCGCTGCCGCGCACGAGCCCGAGCGCCGGCCGGCAGCGCGTCTTGGCTCTCCGGGCCGCCGGTGAGCTCGCCGGCGTCGGCCACGTTGGCCATCGCCGCTGGCGGGGCGATTGCTCGCGTCGGCGGCGGCGATGCGGCTGCGTGGTTGGTTTGCATGCGAGCAATCGTGGCGAGCAACGCCCCCGCTGTCATCGCCCGCCGGGACACTGTTGACGCGCACCCGTCGTACCAGCCGCGGGCCGACGGCTAGTACCTGAGTAGTGGCGCCCGACGGTTCCCACAGACGATGAGCGATCCCGGATGCAGGGCTATCGTGTGTGCGTGAAGTCCGTACTCTCAACGCTGCTGCGGCTCCGGGCGCCGGGGGACGGGCTACGCGGCACCGGCGTGGCGCTCGCCGCCGGCGTCGGCGTCGGCGTCGTGCAGGTTGGGTCGACGCTGCTGGTCGCGCCCCACCAGCACCACCGCGCCGCGCTTGACGTGGCCGGGATCGCGCTGCTGGCCGCCGGTCCGGTGGCGCTGCTTGTGCGACGGCGCGCGCCTGCGGCTGTGCTCGTGTTCACGTTTGCGACAAGCCTCGCGTACTGGCTTTTGAACTACCCGCAGGGTCCCGTGTTCCTCGCGCTGATCGTGGCGTTCGTGACCGCGATCATGGCCGGCGCACGGCTGCTGGGCTGGGTCGTGCTCGCGCTGAGCTACACGGGCTTCACGTGGCTACCGCCGCTGCTGGGAACCGACAAGACTCCGAGCGTTGGCTACGCGACCGGGCTAGCGGCGTGGATGCTCGTAATCGGCGCCGCGACCGAGATCTTCCGGGTCAGGCGCGAGCGAGCGATCGAATCCACCCGCTCACGCCAGGAGCACGCGCGACAGCGTGCCAGCGAGGAGCGCCTGCGCATCGCACGCGAACTCCACGACACCGTGGCGCACAACCTCTCGCTGATCTACGTGCATGCCAACGTCGCGCGGCACCTGATCGACGATCACCCCGAGCAGGTCGAAACCGCTCTGGATGCGATCAAGGCCACCAGCAAGGAGGCGCTGGGCGAGCTGCGCTCAGTGCTCGGTCTGCTGCGCGCCCCCGATGAGCAAGTGCCTCGTGCCCCTACCGCCGGGCTCGCGCAGCTCGACGAGCTGATCGCCCGCACCCGTGACGCTGGCGTCGCCGTGTCCGCCCAGACCGACGGGTCGCCTGGTGCACTGCCCGCCGCCGTAGACCTGGCGGCGTTTCGGATCGTTCAGGAGGCGCTGACGAACGTCACGCGGCACGGCGGCGGTGCCGCCACCTCGGTCAGGATCGCCTATCAGCCGACCGAGATGCTGATCCAAATCGACAACCAACCCTCGAGGCAGGCCAACAACGGCGCCGGCGGAAGCGGCAGCGGGATCGCCGGCATGCGCGAGCGCGTCAGCGCGCTCGGCGGCGACCTTCAAGCCGGACCGCGGCGCGACGGCGGTTTTCGGGTGCAAGCACGCCTCCCGCTCAAGGACCCCGCGTGATCCGGGTCATCCTCGCCGACGACCAAGCGTTGCTGCGCGCGGGGTTCCGCGCCCTGCTCGACGCCCAAGCCGACATCGATGTCGTCGGCGAAGCGGCTGACGGCGATGAGGCGCTCACCCTCGCCGTTGCGCACAAACCGGATGTCGTGCTGATGGACATCCGCATGCCCCGTCTCGACGGGCTGGAGGCGACCCGCGCGATCGCAGCCGACCCGAACCTCGGCGAGGTCCGGATCCTGATCCTCACCACCTTCGATCTCGATGAGTACGTGTTCGAGGCGCTGCGCGCCGGCGCAAGCGGCTTCCTCGTCAAGGACACCGAAGCCGCCGAGCTACTCGCCGCGATCCGCGCCGTCGCCCGCGGCGACGCCCTCCTGTCCCCCAGCGTGACAAGACAATTGATCGCCGAGTTCGCCTCGCGCGCGAAGGAGCCACTGCTGACGACGAAGCTCGACGAGCTCACCGACCGCGAGCGCGAGGTCCTGGCGCTGGTCGGCTGCGGACTGTCCAACGACGAGATCGCCGAACGCCTCACCGTCAGCCCGTTCACGGCAAAGGCGCATGTGAGCCGCGCGATGACCAAGCTCGGCGCACGCGACCGAGCCCAACTCGTCGTCCACGCCTACGAAACCGGGCTCGTCCGCCCCGGCTGGCTCGCCAAGTAACCGGGCGCCGTGCATGGCGACGCTGCAGCAGCATGGTCACCTCGCCACGCGGTCGAGCTGCCGGTCAACGAACCTGACCTGCTCCCCGACGATTAGGATTAGGCCCAGCTGGTCCGGCGTCAGGTCGAAGGCGTTGAGCGGCCGGTGGTGATCGCCCACTCCAGGTCAAGAGTTCTGCACTGCGGCCAACTGGTCTCCGGGCCGGAGCCTCGGCTTGCCAGCAAGCAACTCGGCGTAGAAGCGGTGGATCGCATCCTGACCCTCGGCGACCCTCTCGCCGGGCAAGGCAGGAACGGCCGTCGGCTCATAGAGCTCAACGACACCTTCCAGGTCCGCGGCGTCACTCGCTCGACCAGCAGCCGCGCAAGATCCTCAGGCTCCGCCGCGCTCGTCCGCGGCGCCGCTTCTCCGTGACCTTCCACCGGTGTACGTGGAGGGCGCTCGCCCCGGCATGGCAAGCAGGATCGCACGCACAGCAAACGTCTCGCCATCCGGACGCGCGGTCTCACGATGTCGCACGCCCCCGGATGGGGTGGGCGGATCTGCAAACGGCGCCCTGCTTCGATGCTGCGGCCGGTAACGACCGACACACACCGATGCCGCGCTTCGCGCGGGAAGGACGCTCGATCACGAGCGTTTGTCCGCAATGGGCGGGATGCTGAGATCGAGTCGTGCGAGACGCTTAGGGTCAAGCAGAGCGTCGATCTGGGTGATCTTCGCGTTCGTTACGGTGAACGCCATCACCGAGAACGGTCGTCCATGCGGGGCGACCACGGCCCCGGCGGCGCCGTTGACGAGCGCTGGTTTAACGAACGGGTAGAGCCTGGAGTAGGTGGCAGTGTGGCCTGCTACCGCTTCGGCGCCGCGGAGAACGAGTGAGGCTTCCTCGCGCAGCGTGCCGCCATCGATGCGGAGTTCGACGTCGGGATCGAGCACCGCCACTAGCGCGTCGAAGTCGCCGTCGCGCGAGGCGGCGAAGAACGCGTCGACGACCTTTCTCTGTCGCGCGAGGTCATGGTCCGGTTCCGGGGCGCCCCGTACTCGTCGCCGTGCGCGGCTGGCGAGCTGCTGCGCGGCCGCTTCCGAGCGGTCCAGCACCGTCGCGATTTCCGCGAACTGCAAGCCGAACACATCGTGCATGACAAACGCGAGCCGCTCGGCGGGAGTCAGCGCGTCGAGCACCACGAGCAGCGCGAGCCCGACGGAATCGGCGAGCAGCGCCTCGTGTTCAGGATCAACGCTCTCCCCAAAGCTGACCACCGGGTCCGGGACGCGCGGCGAGAGCTCCTCGCGGCGTGACCTGCGCGAGCGCAGCATGTTCAGGCATACCCGGCCGACGACCGTTGTCAGCCAAGCCTCCATGTTCTCGACGCCCGTCTGATCCTGGTCGCGAACCCGAAGCCAAGCTTCCTGGAGAGCATCGTCGGCTTCGGTCATGGACCCAAGCATCCGGTAAGCGACCGCGCGCAGATGCGTTCGGTGATGCGCGAAGCGATCAGTGAGCCACTCGCGCTCATCCATTCTCAGCGCACCCTCTCCGGCGCTTGGAGAGCCCTGGAGCTCAAAACATCGATCTCGATTGGAGCGAGGCCGGAGAGCTCAGTTACGAATTCGAGACTGTGGGTAGTCTGGCGCTTTCGCGTGGGGCATCGGGTCTTTGAATCGAGCGTCATCACAAGTGGTGGTGGTAGCCAAAGCCCGCGATCAGAGCGGCGACGGCCAGCACGAGGAAGCTGACCGCCCCGGCGATCTGGGAATCGCGTACCCGGATGTGCGCACCCAGGGCGCAAATGAAATAAACGACGAGGCCGATAGCGGCGGCCGTGCCCAGCGCGGGCACGGCGAAGCCGATCAGCAGTCCGATCGCCCCCGAGGCCAACAGCATGCCGAGCGGAATCATCCATTTTCGCGATACCCGCACCTTGTCCGCGACGACCTTGACCGACTCGGCGCCGACGAAGTTCAGGCAGGCGGCATAGCCGTACGCGAACACTGCCAGGATCATGATTACGACATAAATGATGTGCATATCTCGTAAGACACGTGCGGCCCGGAGAACCTGACCGCGAGCGCCCTGCCACAGCGCCCGGCGCACACGTCCGAGTCCACCTTCCTGACGGCACAGCCACCTACACGCCGCTCCGCTCGATTCCGCCTTGCGCCGCTTGTAGGCATCCTGGTCGCGGTGGTCGCGCCGCCGCGCGAGCCCTCCAAATCACGAGAGCGCGACTCTGCCTCCGGCGCCTTCCCTGGTCATCGCCACCTGCGGCTGCCGGGCAGGGGTCGGCGTCGCGCACCTGCTCGCAGACGAACGGGGGACTCTCAGCGCGGGTCAGGAGCCCGCGGCCTGTAGTTTGTGACAAACCGCGCCGTCCCGGGCCGTGGCCGGCTGGCTGCCGCTTCGCCTAGCGTTCGGGAACGCAGGCATCAGCCCTACGAGGTGCTCGCTCTGGACGAGGAGCGCTCATCGGCTCATGGGTCGCCCGCGCTATCGCTCCCGCAGTCGAAGCAGTTGTCGAGCCGATGCCAGCTGCGTCGTAGCCCGTGGACCGTTCGCTGAGGGTTCCCTTGTGCGAGGGCTCGGCTCCGGCCCACGAGTGTCCGGTGACCGATGGGCATCTGCGACGAGCCCTGCGATCACATTGCGGGTGGAACCGATGCGTCTGCCGCGGGCCCTTCGGCGCGGACTCCGTGGGCGACTGACCGACGAAGGCCGATCGACCCCCCCCCCCCGGACCTACGGCCTAGCGGGAGCCGTCTCGTGAGGAATTTAGGTCGGGACGGCGGCGAGGCCGGCCCGGCGTGCGAATGCGGGTGGTCGGACGTATTGTGACCTGAATGCACCGTGCGTGGATCATGCTAGGCGTGGCGGTGGCGTTGGCCGGTTGCGGGAGCTCGGGCAGTGGCCCGAGGCTGGGCACGAGCACTCCACGGCAATCGGCCTCGGGTGTCGTCATCCGAACGTTGGTTCTTCGCGCCGACCCCGCCCTGTTTGTCAGGCTGACGGTCAAGGGTCATCCGTACATGTTTGCGGTTGATACGGGCGCAGGGAGGACCGTCGTGGATGCGACCGTCGCCAAGGCTCTGGCCCTCCCTGCTCGGGGCGCCGCGTACTCGGCGGTGACGATTGGCTGCAAGGCCTCCGTGCAGCCGGTCGCCGTCTCAGACTGGAAGCTCGGCGAGGCGACACTGCCGGCGAAGACGATCGTCTCGGCGAAGACTGTGTTTGTCGGCGCGACGCTGAAGACGGCGTCCCGATCGGCGGGCTGCTCGGTTCCGACGTGCTCTCGCGCTTTGGGACGGTGACGCTTGACTTCGCGGGCCAGCGCCTGATCCTCAGAGGAAAGGCGCCGAGCGGCGGGCGCACCATTCCGGTGAAGGTCGAGCGCTACAAAGACGGCAAGGTCCTCGTGATCGTAGGAGCCACGATTGGCGACAAGACGGCCGCCTACGCGATTGACACGGGCTCCCCAACCGCGGTGATCGAGTCCCGCGCAGCCACACAGCTGGGCCTACGTGCCGTCGGCAAGCGCTTGACGGTCCAAGGGGCGACGGCGTGCTCGGCGACCGCGACCCCGGTGCGTATCGGCAACTGGACGGCGAGTGGGGTGAAGCTGCCAGCGACCGTCGGGCTCAGCGCGCGCGACTCCTTCATCCCCAAAGCCGTCGGAGTGGTTGGCCTCATCGGCGCCAACGTCCTGTCCACATTCGGGGCGGTGACGATCGACTTCGCCGACAGCCGGATGGTGCTCGGCGGAACGACAGGCTGAACGCTTCTATCCCAACGGCGTTCGACCGGACCGCATCCGATGGCTCAAGCGCAGTCATGACGTCCGGGCAAGCGCGGTGCTTGCTCGTTCGTGCGATGCCAGCAGCGAGACCGCTCACGCGGTCGGCTTTGACGCGTTCGATGATCCTTGGTCAGGGCGACCGTCAAGGCTCGCGTTGGGCGGGTTGAGTGCGCCCGGCATTCGCAGCGACCACAAGGAGCGCGCTAGGAGCGCTGTCACTCAGCCTTCGACGATCGGCCGCAGCTCGATGACCCCGTATCGGGCGATGGGATGCCTGGCGGACACCTCGATGGCTTCGTCGAGATCCGCGCACTCGAGGAGGTTAAACCCCGAGGCCGGAGCAGTCGTCTCGACACGCGGACCGGTGTCGAGCTCGGTTTTGCCCTCTCGCACGCGCACATTCGTGGTGGCATCGACACCCTCGAGCACATCCCCTTGCAAACGCACGCCACGCTGCTCCATCTCCGATACCCAGGTCTGGACCTGGGGGCCGATTTTTCCGCGGTCCGCCGCACTGAATGCGATCGACTCGTCACGGCAGACCAGCATCAGATACCTCATGGGTCCTCCTCGCTCGGGTGGTCGTTGTCCACGCCATCGTCCCAGAGCGGCAGACCGATCACGGTGGAAGCGACGCGTTGCGGTCCCAATCCGCGCGTCGCAGTGATCGTTGGTGGGTGAGACGGCCCGGGGCGCCCATTCCCGCTTGCTGAGCGTGACCGCCGCCGACGCAGATCCGCGACGTTTGCCGGCCTGGGGTCGGTCGTCTGGGTCGCCTACGGCTAGATGGTTCTGGTGCTTGGCGCGGGTTTCAGTCCGGCGGCCAAGGTGGCAAGCTCGTCGCCGCTGAGCGTCTCGGATATGAGGAACACGAAGGTCCCGCAGCGCTCGATATACGCCTGGGCCTGGCGGCTGGGGCCGTCGGGTGCGCGGACTTGGATGTCGGTTCCGTGATGGGTGATGGTCTGCCATCCGCCGTGCTGGATCATCAGCTCATACTGGTCGGGTTTCTCGCTGGCTGAGTGCTGAGACAGCGAGACGCTCTGGTGCCCGTCGTCGGAGTGGTAGTTCAGCGAGACCGCGGCCGGGGACGGCGGACGCTGTGAGGGCTCGATAAACGCGCAGGTCAAGTGCCAGTCGGGAGGAATACGGTCCGGGATCAGGACAGTGAACGGCGCGCGCTGCTGCGCGTCGGCTAAGGAGAGGTGCACCAGGCGGTGTTGTCCTCGGGTCGGCTGGATCTGCTCGCCCGGTGGCGGCTCAAACCGGAATCGCTCTGGGGCGATGAGATGATCGAACGCGATCCGGTCGGTCGTGATCTGCTGAAACGGCTGACCGTCTCGCGACGCGGTGACCTGCAGCAGGACTCCGCGGTCGGTGTCGATCTCAAGCGTGTAGCGGTCAGCGCCACCCCCGAGCTGATGAAGCTCAAACACGTGCGGGTGATGGCGCGCGCCGGACACGCGCGGTGCGGCATCGGCGGTGACCGTGTCGCGGCGGGCCACATGTCCGCGGCCGACGGGGGTGAACCTCAGCAATCCCAGCAGCGGCGTGGGGTCGAGCATGAGCGAGACCTCCTCACCGACGCTGAACCCGACCGTGGGGTCGTCCTGGTTACTCATCGCGCCGTTCCGCGGGTCCCACGACCACCACAGATCGCCGTCGCGGACGGCGTAGGCACCGTCGCGGGGCCCGCCTTCGTGCTCCTCGCGAACTCGGCCCATGGCGCGCCAGATCCGCATCACCGTCTCGGTTTCGGCAGGCGTGTCTGACTCGGATAGCGGCCCGTAGCTGGTGATCGCCGCGCCCCGTCGCTTCTCTTCTTCGATCGCCGCCCGCGACGCCGCCGCTGCCCGCCCATCGTGTCGCCACACTCGATACGTCGCCTCGACACGATCAAACCCTGCATCGGCCCTGTGAAGCAGCGCCAGCAGCGCGCCCAGCTCAACCTCGTTCCCGCTCGGCTGGCCTGGGCCATCGTGCACGCCACCGAGCATAAACACCGAATACGGAGGCATGAAGATGATTGAGCGGCCGGCGTTACCTGGGCCCCGCATGACCCGTTGTTCGTAGAGCGTTGGTTGGCGGACAGTGGCGGCCGCCGCAGTGGGAGCTCGGCGGGTAGTCGCGCATCGGTGCGCTTGTGATGGGGCCTGAATCTCGGACGTAGTACTGGTGAGGGCCGCGATGATCGAGATACAGACAGATCCCTCGGACGCCAGGACGGCGAGGCAGTTGGGGGCCGGCGCGATCCCACAACCGCAGTCCATCGCGCCGGCGGGAATCCTGATCGGATATGCGCGTTGCTCTACTGAGAAGCAAGACCTAAGCGCTCAGCGTGAGATCCTGCGCGGCCTCGGCGTCGCCGAGGAACGGATCTATCTCGACCATGGCCTAACGGGCACCAACCGCTCCCGGCCGGGGCTCAACACCGCCTTGGCGGTGCTGCGGCAGGGCGACACGCTGGTGGTGCCCAAGCTCGACCGGCTCGCCCGCTCGGTTCCGGACGCGCGAGCGATTGGAGATTCGCTGGCCGCTCGAGGCGTTCGCCTGTCGCTGGGAGGCAGCGTCTACGACCCCAGCGACCCGAT
Organism: uncultured Actinomycetota bacterium; assembly: GCA_963790605.1. GTDB lineage: Bacteria > Actinomycetota > Thermoleophilia > Solirubrobacterales > Solirubrobacteraceae > Palsa-465. The sequence goes on from CAWBPG010000001.1 coordinate 20,542, forward strand.
GGGCAAATGCTTTTTCAACATCCTCGCGACCTTCGCTGAGTTCGAGGTCGACCTGTTGCGGATGCGCACCCGCGAGGGCATGGCGATCGCTCGCGCCAAGGGCCGCCTCAAGGGCAAGACACCGAAGCTCAGCCGTACCCAGCGGACGGTCCTGCTCAAGTTGCACGACGCGGGAGAGCACTCGATCGCGGAGCTGGCCGAACTGTTCTCGGTCAGCCGCGCCACGGTCTATCGCGAGATCGCAAGGCCAGACGCCCAGAAGCCCGTCACGACCGCGCTAAACCATCGGCAGTAAGACGTCCGTTTCTGCCGCGTACGATTGGTAATCTCTTGGCATGAAGATTGCCATGGACTCCGTCGGTCGCCTGGTCGTGCCCAAGGTGCTCCGCGCAGAACTCGGGATCACCGGGCCGACCGAGCTGGAGATCGTCGCTCGTGACGGCGTCATCGAGCTCGCCGTAGCCGACGTGCCGGCACGAGTCGAAGATCGCGGCGGTGATCCCGTGATCGTCACCGACGGGCCGATGACGCCGCTCACCCTCGAAGACGTACGAGCGGCAATCGACCGCGTCCGGCGTTGATCGCTCCCGACTCAAGCGTGACGATCGCGGCGGCCGCGCCATGGCACGTCGCGCACGAGGCCGCGACTGCCGCCTTGACCACCGATCAGCCCGCTCTGATCGCCCATGTCGCGTTCGAGACCACTGCCGCTCTGAGCCGGATGCCCGAAGGTCAGCGGCTCTCTCCCGCGGTGGTGCTGGCGTGGCTCGAGCGCCGCTTCCCGACCACCTGGCTGACCCTTCCCGCCGGTGCGACCCGGCGAGGACTCCGCTCCGCCGTCAACAACGGAATCCGCGGCGGCGCTCTATACGACGCCCTGATCGCCGCCACCGCGGCGCATCACAAGCACACCCTCGTCAGCGCGGATAGGCGAGCAGCCCCGGTCTACGCTGCGATTGGCGTCGATGTCGTGTATCTCATCTCCGAATAATCGCGTCGACCCCATCCCTGCTTGCCGTGCGCAGACTGTGGTCCCCGCGAACACCGGCAGAGCGTCCGATGGTGGATCGGTATCTGCGACGCAACGCGCTTTCCGCGTGGATGGGGGAGCCGCCTGGGCCGCGCGGACTTGCCGAGTGGGGCGGGCAAGCCCGGACCGTCAGTCCCGCAGGCCGACGGGCGCGACCGTCCACGCTAGTTACTTTCCCCGGATAAATGGCCTTGACTGAAACGGCCGCGCCAGGGTGGGCGCGGCCGAGTCAGGCTCATGTTGGTTGTCCGTGGAGGCGGACTGGTTGGAGTGTTTCAGTGGGTTCGGATGGCGAGGGTGTCGAGGTCGTAGGCGAGGATCGCCCATCCGGTCCAGGTCTGCATCCCGTCATCGCCTTTCAGGCGTGATCGCCGTAGTCCGTAGCGGCGTTTGAGGCGGCTGATGCGGCCTTCGATCCCGGTGCGGTAGCGCGCTCGGCGCTTGCGGACGCGCCGCCTGCCGGGTTCCTGGCGCCCGGCGATCTGGATCTGATCGGCGGTGAGGTCGGGGAACGCTTCCTATGGTGGGGCCGGGCATGAACCCACCGTCGACCACGACTTCGCGGGGTCGGATCCCGAGCAGTGCGAGTTCGTCGGCGGACCCGCCTGATCGGCGCCAGCCTGCTCGAAGCCGTCGCGGTGTCAGTCGGCGCACACCGCACCCCCGGCGGCCTCCAAATCGCCGCCTAACCCCGGTCGTTTATCCGGGGGAAGTAGTTAGCGGCCAGCGTTGCCGTCGCTTTTTACCCTAGTGAGCGGAGGCCTGCGAAGCCTCGTTTGGCCCCTCGAACCAAACCACAACACCAGCCGGAGAGCGCACGGTTGCACAACGGCGCCGAAAGCGCTTGCCACCTTCCTCGACGATAACGTCGTGCTCGAGCTGACGGCTCCGACAGACCTCGATGATGTTGTCTATCTCAGCCGCCGAGTCGACTTCGAACTGCCACCGAACGCCGTTGGAATACGCGGGTTGATCGGCCGATGCCGCTTGCAGTCCGATGATCGCTGAGCCATGGCCGACGGCCAGGAAGCCAGGGAACTCGTCGCCCTCATAGACTCGCTCGAAGCCGAACAGCTCATAGAATTCACGCTCGGCGTACTGGTCCGGCACGTACATGATCGGATGCAGTTCCATCATCTCATTGTCCCACTGCGACGGTGCGTCGGATCGCGCCGGATCATCCGGTCTTCCGGCTGACCAAGAGCTAGGACCCGACGCGGCCAGCGCGGACATCGACGACTGTTCGGTGAGCGTTGGGCTGTGAGACGGCGCCGGCGACGTCACCTCGTGCGGTAAGCGCTCCTTCCTGAGACGTCGCCGTCGTCAGGTTGCCTGCCTTCGGCGGCGGCGGGACGGCCCCTCGGGTCGCTCAGGACGCTGCTCGTGCTCGGGCGGATCTGAGCCCTGCTGCGATGCTGGTGAGTGGCTCGGCGCCGAGTGTTTCGGACATCAGGAACACGAAGGTCCCCTCGCGCTCATAGGTGCGCCTGCGTCTGGTTGCCCGCTGCGCCGGGCTTGCTCACGCGGATCGTGGTGCCGTCACGGATCACTTCATCCCAACCGTTGCCGCGGATCAGCTAGTCGTATTGCGACTGCTTCTCGTTCGCCGCGCATTGGGAGATGGTGACGCGCTCGTGGCCGTCCTCAGAGTTGTAGTTAAGCGACACCTCGGCGGGCGACGCGGGGCGCTCTGACGGCTCCACGAAGACACAATGAACGTGCCACTGAGCGGGAACCCGATCCGGGATCAGAACCGTGAACGGGGCGCGCTTCTGCGCCTTGGGCATCGGCATCCGCTGCGGTCTGGATCGATGAAGGCTGGAGCGGCTCTCCTCGCCGACCGGCGGCTGGAACGCGAACCGGTCATCGTCGATCGGGTGATCGAACGCGATCTCGACGGTGGAGGTCTCACGGAACGGTTCGCCGTCCCGGAACGCGACGACACTGAGCAGCACGCCAAGCTCAGCATCGACTTGACGCACGTAACGATCAGCGCCGCTCCCAAGCCGGCGCAGCTCAAATGATCGCTGCGAACGGCTCGAATCAACGAGGCGCGGGACGGCCTCGGCGGTGATCGTGGTGCGGCCGGCAAGCGTGGAGCGCCCGAGCCACGCGAAGCGCAGCAGGCCGAGCAACGGCGTTGGGTTGAGTAGCACCGAGACTGCTTCGCCCATTCCGTTGCCGACCTTGCGGTCATCCTGGTTGCTGAGGGCTCCGTTGCGTTCGTCCCACATCCACCAGGCAGTCCCGTCACGGACCCCGTAGCCGCCATCCTGTTGGCCGCCTTCATGTTCCACACGGACGCGATCGCCGGAGCGCCAGATACGGAGCAGTTCCTCATGCTCCGCAGATCGTCGCTCGCGGGACGTGAGCTGGATGGGTCCAATCGAGGCTCCGCGCCCCTTCTGGTCCTCGACGTCGGCGCGGAACGCGGCCGACGCACGATCGTCGTGGCGCCAGACGCGGTAGGTCGCGTGGACTGTCGTGAACGGGTCATCTGCTCGGTGTAGAAGCGCGAGCAGCGCACCGAGCTCGGGGGCGTCATTGCTCATCGGAGGGGCCGCACCGGCCACATCAGAAGGGTACGCCTCGCTGCGCAGCTGAAATTTCGAGGAAACCGGGATGGTTGGCGACGCTGATGCCCTCGCGGTCCAGGAACACGATCGTCGCATGCGTCGTGGCCGGCTCGTTGACGATGAACACGACGACGTCTTTGGCGGGGTCGCCTTCGACGAGGTGACCGTCGGCGAAGGCGGTTGGACGCGCGTGAGATCGGCGTCGGCCGACCTCCGGGCGTCCGGTGGTCGATCATCGTGCGGACACCCGTCGAGTAGCTCTCCGGGCGGCCTTGACGCCGCCGTGCGCGGGGGATAGGTTGCGTTTCCTCTTATGGGGGCCGCGCTTCTTGCCTCGAGGCTTCTGCTGGCGGCTGTGTTCCTGATCGCCGGTGCCGCGAAGCTCGCCGATCCCGCCGGTTCGCGTCGGGCGGTCGTCGGGTTCGGAGTGCCCGAGCGGCTGGGGAGCGTGGTCGGCATAGGTTTGCCGATGGCCGAGCTGGTGGTCGCGGTGGCGTTGATCCCGAGTGGGTCGGCGAGGTTCGGCGCGCTCGGCGCGCTGCTGTTGCTTGCCGGGTTCGTGGGTGGGATCGCGGCGGCTCTGAGGCGTGGGACGGAGGCGGATTGTCATTGCTTCGGCCAGTTGCATTCAGCGCCGGTGAGTTGGCGCACGCTGGCTCGCAACGGCGTGCTGGCCGCCGTGGGCGTGTTCGTGGTCATTGGCGGCTGGCGGCATCCGGGTCCCAGCGCTACCGCCTGGGTTGGGCGGCTGAGCGGGGGTTGGGCGGCGGCGCTTGGGCTTGGCGTGGTTCTGGTGCTCGTGGTTGGGTTCTTGGTGTGGTTCTCGCTGCAGTTGCTGGCCCAGAATGGGCGGATCTTCGGGCGGCTGGAAGCGATCGAGGCAGCCATCGGGGGGCGAGGCGAGGCGCTGTTGGCCGGCGACGATCTCCTCCCGGCGCTGGGCGCGGGGCTGGATGCCGGGGGTTTGCCCGTTGGGGTGCCGGCACCCGCGTTCGCACTGTTTTCAACCGACGGTGATCGCGTTGAGCTCGGGGCGTTGCTGGTGTCTGGCGTGCCGCTGCTGGTGGTGTTCTCTGACGCTGGCTGTGGGCCGTGCGATTCGCTGCTGCCGGAGGTGGCCGGTTGGCAGCGTGAGCAGCATCATCGACTCCAGGTCGTGCTGATCGCCAGCGGCGATCAGGAGCGCAACCGCGAGAAGGCCGAGCGGCACGGCTTGGCGCGGGTGCTGCTGCAGACAGCGCATGAGGTCTCCGGCGAGTATCAGGCGCACGGGACGCCGATGGCGGTCGTGATCGGCGCCGACGGGCTGATCGCCAGCCCGACTGTCGGCGGCGCCGATGCTATCCGGACGCTCGTCGAGCACGCGATCGCGCCACCGTTGGCGGTCGTCCACATGCCCTCAAACGGGCACGGCAGCGGCGATCGGCCTCCGGACACCTCCGGGGTTGGTGAGCGGGCGCCCGAGCTGACGTTGACCGACCTCGACGGCCACCGGATCGCGCTGCAGGACGTATGGACGGAACGGACGCTGGCGATCTTCTGGAACCCCCGGTGTGGCTTCTGCCAGAGCATGCTCGCCGATCTCAAGGCATTCGAGCACGAACCGCCTGCGGACGCTCCGCGGCTAGTCGTGATCAGCACCGGAGATCGCGAGCAGACACGCGAGCACAATCTGCGCTCCCCGGTGATTCTCGACCCCGAAGGGCAGGCGATGAGCGCGTTCGGCGCCCACGGCACGCCGATGGGCGTCCTGGTCGAGAACGGGCGAGTTGCCTCAGCGGTGGCCGCCGGCGCCGACGCCGTCCTCGCGCTCGCTCGCGCTGGCCCGACTCGGCAGGCCGGTATGGCTCGTAGCGAGGGCGAGCAGTCCGGAGGCCAAAGGTGAGTCACTGGCTCGACGATGCTGCCCGCGGTCTGTCCGAGGGCACCTTCACCCGCCGGGCGGTGCTGCGTCGCGGAGGCGCCGTGGCGGCGGGGACGCTGGTGGGCTCTCTGACCCTGCCGGGGCGGACATTCGCGCAGGCGCTGCCATGCGCCTCCAACCAGAACTGTCCGACCGGAGCTGAGTGCTGCAAGGGCAGGTGCTGCGCCAGCGCCGAGCTCTGCTGCGACGGCGCCTGCGTCCCGAGGGCCGCCAATGACCGCTGTGGCGACACGTGCTGTAACCATGACGCGGGTGAGCGCTGCTGCGACGGGCGCTGCTGTCGTGGCCACTGCTGCGACGGTCGCTGCTGCGGGGAGCACGAGCTCTGCTGCGGCGGGCCGGGAATTCGCAACTGCCTGGCGATCCAACACACCAAGCGGTGCGATACGCACTGTTGCGGGGACGCCCAGAGCTGCTGCGGCGAGGACTGCTGCTTCAGAACCGAGCAGTGTTGTCATTCGGGCAAGCTGGCCTACTGTGCGCCGAAGGGCCACTGTTGCGGAAAGGGCAAGCACCGCGTCGCCTGCGGCAGCGGCAAGCACCTCTGCTGCCCGGAGGACGAGCACTGTTGCGGCGGAAAATGCTGCAAGCCCGAGAACTGCCGCGACGGTGTGTGCGGTGGGCCGAAATGCCTCTGCACCCCTCCGCTTGAGTGTTGTGGACCAAATACCTGCATCTCTCCACCCCCTCACGGAGCCGGATGCTGCATCGGCGGAGTGACGCCGGGCTTTCTCGACGGCTCCACATGTTGCGATAGCAGCAAGTACAACTGCGGCTGCCCCGGCGGTGGGTGCTGCATCTGCTAGCCGCCCGCCCGTCGGCATCAGCTGCCGCTCTCCGGCTCACCCCTCGGGGCGGGTCATCATCGAGGGCCAAGTCGACATAACGTGCCGACGAATCGGGCTCCCTTCCAGGGCCTTGACACACCCCATCGGCCGATGCTCGCGTCCAACTTGAACGAGCCCTCGAACGCGGTCAGCGGCTCCTCGGCGACGGAGCGCCGCTCGCCGATCCGAACTGGCCGAGGCCCTGCAAGAGCTCGCCGACGCGGTCGCAGCGGCGCTCAGGCCGCCCCCGGACGACGCACGGCCCGCCGACGGTGCCGGGTAGCTCCGCTGGGGCGTCGCTGGCTGACGCCTGAAACAGCCACGGCGAAGTCGTGACCGCTCCGGTCATCGACGTCGAGATCGCAAGGAAGTTTCGCCGGCGGGAGGAGCGCTCCGCATCGAGCAACGGACGCGGCGGCGCTTCCAATAACGAGCTTGGCAACGGCACTCCGTCTGCTCTGGCGCCAACTGCTGGGACTTCGAGGACCTTGCTGGTCTCTAGCGGGCCCCTCTGCCACCCTGGGAATCCGCATCAGCTTCGGCCTTGCGGTGGGCTCGACGCGCTGGAGCTCCAGCCAGAGGCCAGGAACGTCGTGTACGCGATTATGGATCCGCTGCGGACGTGGAGCTTGCCGGGGTCGATCAGCATTTCCTCGTTGCCGAGCAGCGCGCCGGTGCGGGGGTCGAAGATCCACGTGTAGCGCGTGAGCAACCCGGAGTAGCTGGAGTCAAGTGCGACGGCAACGCCAGGCCGTCCTGCCCGATCGATCACGCTGCCCCGGTTGACCAAGGCAGGGGTCCGCGCCAGCAGCCGGAGGATCGCCGACTCCGCGCCGGGCGAGATCGGCTGAAGAGCGGCGAGGTCGGTCAAAGCCACGAACTTCTCCACGGGGCTGTTGCTGAGCGGGTGGCCGACGGCAAGCTGGCGCGCGAGCACCGCCTCGTTCATGGACAGCTCTTGCGGAACCGGACCCCGGTAGGTGAAGTCGTCGACGTAGCGGCTGCCGTCAGGACGACTCGTGACCCTGTGCACGTGGGTCCTGCCATCCGGACTAGTCCACGACTCTGTGGTCGAGGGGGTGACGACTGATGTCGTCGCTTGACCGTCGACGCGGGTACCGAGGTACCAGCCCATCGTCTTTGTATAGGCGTATCGAGGGTGTGTGATCGCCGCGGGCGGTTGTCGGGCTGCAGCCGCGGCAAGTGCCAGGAGCTCTTGCCGGCCAGAGAGTGCGTCCCGAGTTGGCGCGTGATACGCGAGACGCTTAGGGGTCGCCGCCAAGCTGACCGACGAGCCCGACAGGTCGTGCGCGGCGATCACGCCAGCCAGAGCGAGGCAGGCGACCGCCACCGCCGCGTTTTGGATCCGTCGGCCATGACGCTTGCGCGCGGGCCTGACTCGCGTCGGCCGTCCAACCTCGGGCCGCGGGTCAGCCGGCAGCGCGGCGCGGAAAGCGAGCAGCTCGTCGAGTAACCGCCGCTCCACCTTGCTCAGACGCTGATCGGAATCGTTCATAGCGGCGCCTCCTCGGGAGACTCGTGTCTTGGGGGCCGGGGTGAGCGTTTTAGGGCCTTGCGCAGGAGGCGGCGGGCTCTCATTAGGCGCATGCGAAACGCCGCTGGAGCCATACCCATCACCTGGGCAGCCTGCGCGCCTGATAAGCCCACGGGACCGATCAGCCACAACGCTTCGCGGTCACCCGCGCTCAGCTCCTTCAGTGCACCCTCGAGCTCGGCATGCTGTCGTGTGGCATCGATCCGCTCCTCGAGCTCCAAGATCTCATCGGAGTCAAGCGACCGTCGGCCAACCACGCGCGCCAGCGCCTCGCTCTCGTGCTGCGCTTTGCGAGCCGAGTCTGACGCCAGATTGCGAGCGATCCCGACCAGCCACGGAAGCACCTGGCCCCGGGTGGGGTCAAAGCGATGGGCGGACTGCACCGCGGCGACAAACGTCGCCGCGACGAGATCTGCCACATCCTCCGGACGAGCACAACGGCTCGCCGCATACAGCGTCAGTCGCCGCACATGACGCGTGTACAACTCCTCCAACGCGTCCGGATCAGAGCGACAACGCCGAACAAGCTCATCTTCTGGCGGAGACCGGCTCATACCCTGTATTCGCCGTTCCCCGGCATCCCGAGCGTCCGCCGCGACCTCGCACGCAGGCCCGCCGGGTTGCCTCATTATAATACCCTGGGGGGGTATATACTGGAGTCATGATGACCACCCCGCCTCACACACATCACCACGGCGACGATCCCGAGCCGAGCCTGAACCGCACGGCGTTCTCCGCAACCGCCCACTGCCTGACCGGCTGCGCGATCGGCGAGATCCTCGGCATGGTCCTGTCGACGTGGTGGGGCTGGAGCAACACCGGGAACGTCCTGCTGTCGGTCTCCCTGGCGTTCGTGTTCGGCTATTCGCTAACGATGCTGCCGCTACTGCAAGCTGGGCTGACGCTGCGCCGCTCGCTGCCGCTGGCGTTCGCGTCCGACACGCTCTCGATCGCGACCATGGAGGTGCTGGACACGCTGATTATCTTCATCGTCCCCGGCGCGATGAACGCCGGCGTCGGCGATCCGCTGTTCTGGGGCTCGCTCGCGGCGGCGCTGTTCATCGCCTTCTGGGCGGCGTTCCCGGTCAATCGCGCACTCATCGCCCGTGGTAAAGGGCACGCGGTCATCCACGCCTACCACTAGAACAAAAGCGCCGCCGGTTCCAAGTCGCGGCCAATCGAGACAGCGCAGCAGGCCAGGGTGAGAAGCACGCACGTCAGACCCCAACGTGGTGCTTCGCGGTCCCTGGCCCTCGCCAATCTCGGGAGCGAGCGAGTCCTGTAATTCTGTTCGCTGATCCTTGGTGTTTGCGACCTCGCCGGCGGGTCTGGGGTTCAAATACCCGGCGGCGACCCTCGGTCCGGTCCCAGCGAGGGTTCTTGCCCTGGTCTGGAGCCGATCCAGAACATCAGGCTCGGCTCGTGGTACCAGCGATGGGTGATGCCGAGCAGCGACATCCCGATCCGTCCGCAGACCGCTGCGGAGCGCTTGTTATCCAGATCGGTCACCGCCCACACTTCGGGTAGGCCGTCAGCGAACCCACGGTGAAGCACAGCGCGGGCGGCTTCGCTGGCGAAACCATGCCCCCAGCTGTCGGGGTGAAGCTGCCAACCGATCTCGACCTCACCTCGCCGTCCGGAAGCGGTTTGAGGATGACTGACCCCACCGGAACGCCGATCAAGCGATTGACGACGGCCCACGAGCCAAACCGAGAGTCCGCATCAAGTCGCGTGAGGTTGCGCTCGATCATCGCGATCGCCTCGCCGCGATCCTGCATCGGTTCGCCTCCGAGCCAGCGCACGACCTCCGGACGCCGATAGATGTCAAAGAAGCGATCGGCCTCGTTCAACCGCCACGGGCGCACGACGAGACGGTCCGTGGTGATCGCAGTCGCGCCATCGCCCCGTTCAACCACACCGCCATCCTGTCAAAACGAACAGACAACGGACCTCGCCACAGCGCCCACTGCAACTGGAGTGTTCGGAGGTTGGCTCGCGCGGCGCCCGCCGGCACCTCGGAGGGTGTTCGCTGAGCGTTCCCTGGGAGACTGGGGCTGATGGCTCATCGTGCCGTCTGTGTCGCGTCCGTCTGACGACGCGCGTCGGAGTGGACACGGCGCCCGATCGCGGCTGATGCTTTACGACTTTCGTCCAATTGGCGCTGAGCTCGAGGCTGCGGGGGTAGCTTGGCTGTCTCGGGTTCTAGCGACGGGCGTAGGCGTCCCGCGACGTTGACCATGCGATGCGTTATCTGAAGACCAGCGAGGCGGCGACGCTGCTCAACGTCACCCCGGCGACCCTGCGCATGTGGGAGTCGAGGTTCGCGTTCCCCACGCCGCAGCGATCTGCCGGCAACCATCGTATGTACCTGTATGGCGAGGTGATCGCGTTGCGCGACACGCTACGGGTCTGCGGTTCGACCACGTCAGCTGTCCGCGCCGCGCGCGAGACGCTCGCCTCCCGCGATGCCTCGCTCATTGCCGCGCTCGGCGGTTATGATCGCAGGCGGGCAGACGTTGCCATGGAGGTGGCATTGGGGTCACGTTCGCTGCAGCGGTGCGTGGAGGAGGTGCTGCTCCCCGCCCTTGAGCAGATCGCCCGCCAACGCACGTTCGAATCCGCCGCGTGGGCGTTTGCGGCGCGTTGGGGGGCTGACTGGCTGCGGCGCGCCACCCGGTTCGTCGCGCCGCGGTCATGCTCTGTGTCGATCGTGCTCGGCGACGCATCGCGTGATGAGCTGGACCGCGACGCTCCGCACATCCGCGCTCTGGAGCTGTTCAGCATCCGGGCCGGGGTGCAGGTAATGAGCCTGTCGGTGCGCGGTGTCGCTGGTCTCGTTGACGCAATCCAGGCACGGCGACCCGATCTGATCGTGATCGCTGGCGGACAGCTCGCCGACGAGACAGTGAGAGCCTGGGCGCAGTCAGCCAGAGCAGCCGCGGGCCCGATCCCGATCGCGCTTTACCGGCGAGCCGACCAGCTCACCCGGATACCAAACACCGCTCATGCCCTGCTGCCCAACCGCGCCAGTGACGCGCACCATCGCATGATCGAACTTGTCCAAAACGCACCCGCGGCCGCGACTGCGCCCCTGTTTCCAGCCATCCACGATTCGAACGTGGCCGTGTTCCAGCACCGGCCAGACCACCATTCGCGCCGGCACGATGGCGACCGCCAGACCGCGAGCGGCCTTAGCGCTTAGCGTGAAAACACTTGATCCTGTCCGCCCGCCTCTGCCGCTGATCGCCTCGCCGCCAGCGAGCAGCAACACAGATCGCCACCAACCCTGTGAGACAGCCGCGCAGAACAAAGCCAACGCCCGATTATTCAAACGACGCACGCCGTCTCGATCAACCATCGTCTGCCGAGACAGCCGCGCGGACGACCTTAGGTCCATCCCAACTTCTCGGCTGGCGAGGTCATCGGGTCTTGGAGTGGCATGGTGTGGGTGGGAGCAGCGTCGTTGAGTACCCATTGAGACTCGTCCGGACGGTGGTGGCGTGGGCCTCGGTGCCGGTGGCGGTCGTGCGCCACCAGGTCATGCGCGCGGACACGGGCACGAAGTACAGGGCTGCGTTTACGCGGCAGTGGTGGCTGCTGAACAGGCCGCCGTGGTCTCGGACCGTTTGTTGGGTCTGGTGCAGCGCTCGTGGTCGTGACGTCGGGCAGGGGGATCACCGCGACGTTGTCGTGGACCGGGGCCGACGCGGGTGCGATCGCCGCGAGCCGTCCGCCGCTGGCTGCGGTCGGGCACAAACCGCGATAGCTGTACGCGCGTGACGCCGTCGGGGACGATCACGACGGCGCGGTTCAGCGGGCCGCTGACATACATGATGATGATCGTTCCCTGACGAGCGATCGCTGCCGGCGACACGGGATTGCCGACGGCGACGGAACCGTTGCCGATGGCTGGGAACCCGCTAGGCACGCTGGGGCCTTGCACCGTGACGACCAGGCCGGTCGTGCGACGGCTTGACGCGGACTCCGCGCACCGTATGGGACACCGGGATCAGCGTCACCTTGTAGCCGCGGGTCTGAACGGTGCGTACCAGCGACCGGTCGATCTGCAGGTGCGACACCGGGAGCGAGAGATGCGCGGCGAGCTTGGACGCGTGGCCGCGGCGGAGCGCGCCGAGCTCGCCGAGCAGCTGCGCGCGGGCGGTCGCGAAGCCTGGCAGCCCACTATCCCGTTGACCACCGGGCGTGCCAGCGCCGCGGTGGGCACGGCCGATCGTGAGCACGACGGCCACCACCGCGACAACGACCAGGACCGACGCGGCGATGGCGATCGGGGCGCCCAGGCGGGCGCGCAGCCGAGTGAGACCAGAAGCGCGGCAGCCCGGCGCCGGAGTGCCGGCGACCACGCGCGGTGGGACGGTTCGCGGCTGCCTCAAGCAGCTGCCGGCGGAACTCGGGCATCAGGGTCATCGTGTCTCCTCCAGGCTCTTGCGCAACGCGGCCAGACCGCGGCTCACGCGCTTGCGCACCACCAGCTCACTGGTCTGCAGCTCACCGGCGATCTCGCCGTACGCGCGCTCCTCCAGGATGCGCGCGCGAACGGCCTCGCGCTGATCGTCGGGCAACCGCTCCAAGAGCTGGGTGACCCATCCGGTCTGCGAGACGGTCGACTCGATCCGGTCAAGCGCTTCATCGTCGTACTCGACCGCATCGCGGAGCCCGAGCCGCCGGCGTGCGCGGCTCTCCACCTGACCGCGACGACGCGCGTCGGTCAGCTTGTTCTGGGCGATCGTGAACAGCCACGGCGCCGCAGACTGCCCGTCCTTAGCCTCCGGCCGGTAGCGGCCAGCTGACTGAAGCGCCGTCGCGAACACTTCACCCGCGAGGTCGATCGCCAGCTCAACGTCGCCGGTCCGGCGACGCAGATAGCCGACGACCGCCGTCTCAAACCGGTCATAGAACTCCCCAAACGCCTCCGGATCTGAACCGGTGGCAGCGAGAAGCTCGGCGTCGGTGGCCCGCGACCAGCGCATACCTGCATAACGTCGCAGCTTGCAAGTTGTGACCGAGGGCTGCGCGAGCCCCGGGTACATCGACCGCTCGTCGCCAAACCCAGGGCCCAGCAGCGCCGGAGACATTGTGCATAAAGCGTTGGGTTCTGAGACGCCGACGGCGACTGCCGAACGTCCGATGAGCGATCGCCTTTCGTCACGGGGCCCAGCTTGGCGTTCAACACAGATGGACTGCGGACCGCTTTCGTGCGGGCCGCGTGGCGGTAGCGGGTATCGACGCCGTCGGGCCCTCAGCTGCGAAATGTAAGGCCGCGCTCGCGCAGTGCCGCTGCTAGCGCGTCGATCGCTGTCGGCCCCATTCCGTGCAGTTCCTTAAGCTCGGACTCGGAGGCTTGAGCGAGTTGCTCGAGACGCGTGTAGCCGGCGGCTGAGAGTGCGCGGCGCGCCGGGGCAGACAGTTTGGGCAGCCCATCCTCGTCAGACATTCGATCTCCTGGTAGTCGGGGGTCAAGCGCGGCCTGCGCCGCATCACTAACGACCTCGACGACGAGCCCAAATCATCGCCCGGTGCTTTCGATGCGTTGCCGCCCATACGCGGGTGAGCAGAAGGGGGTGGTTGGTGAGAGGGTCAGGGCGTTGGCGTCCGGCGGTCTCAACGACCGCTGGAGCGTCCGACGATCGTTGGCTTGTGAGACGCGACTCCATCGCCGGCGCCGCGGCCCCGGCCACCGCTCGGAACCGTCCGATGGTCGATCCCGTCTGAACGTTCCCATCACGGGCGCTGCGGCCAGCGCTGAGATCGAGTGGCTGCTGGTCATGTGGGGCCGCAGAGCCGCCGGAGCACCGCGACGCAGCGCCAAAGCCCGTCATCGACATCGTGACCACCACCGTGGATGCGCTGTTCGCGCATGCGGGAGCGACGCGGCGCACCGACCGTTGCGACTGGGGCGGTTCGTCGGGATGTTGAGTGCCGCGCGCTCCATGAGCTCGCGGCAGCGTTGCTGGACGGCGTTTGCGGACCGCGGCGGTGCCTGCCCGCGGTCCGCAAACGTTTCTCTGGAGGCTCCCTTGGTGGCAGTTAGGGATTAGGTGTGCGCTGGGATAGGGTCGCGGCCGCTGGCGTGCGGGTCGCTGGTGTCGCTGCTCTGGATGGTTTTGGTGTCGTCGGTGGGGCGCGCCCCGAGGTTGATCTGGACTTGCCGGGGCTTTTTCTGTTCGGGCTTGGGGATCCGGATCTCAAGCACGCCGCGGTCGAAGTGGGCCTGCACACCGTCTGGGTTGACGCCGTCGGGGAGGGTGAGGGCGCGGGCGAAGCTGCCGAACGCGCGCTCGAGCCGGTAGTAGCCCTCCTCGTTGGGTCCTCGTGCTCGGCGTTGCGCTCGCCGGAGATGGTGAGCACGTTGTCCTGGAGCTGGACGTTGACGTCGTCGTCAGAGAGGCCGGGGAGATCGGCGCGGAGCACGTAGTGATCGCCGCTCTCGATCAGGTCCATCGCCGGCATCCATCGTCTGCCGGCGGCGCCGCCGCGGCCGGTAGGGGCGGGCGGGTCAAAGAAGGTGTTGAAGAGCCGGTTCATCTCGTTCTGGATGGTGCCCAGCTCGGCGACCGGCTCCCAGCGGATCAGTGCCATGGCGAACCTCCTAAGCGAGAAGACAACGGGTTGTGGCGTTCAGGTTCGGTAATAGATCGCCGTCAAGGACTGTCAAGTCTTTCGTGAACGCGGACGCGAAACACGATCGGCCCACCGCGGTCGGGCAGCACGAGCTGGTCGCCGTCACCCGTCCCGGCGGGAATCACGATACGGCCACCGTGGGCATCGGTGAGGGTGAGAGGGAATCGCGCGAGGTGAGCCGCCTCCCGGTCGGTCAGCTCGAGGACTGCGCGCCGGTCGACCGCGGGTCGGCGCTTGGACGATCGGTGGATCGGGACAGGTCGGGGGAAGCGGTTGTCATAGCGGGCACGCGCCGCCGGATCATTGAGGATCTGGTAGGCGCGCGCAGCCGCGGCGAACCGCTCTGGCCCGCCGGGGTCGCGGTTGACATCGGGGTGATGGCGACGGGCAACCTGTCGGTACGCGCGACGGATCTCCTCGCTCGACGCATCTCGCAAGACACCCAGCTCGGCGTAGGGGTCGTCCTGGCCGCCGCCAGTCATCACCAGCGATCGCGGTCTGCATCGCAGGAGGTGGCTAGAAGCCCGCCGTCCACGGGACCCGGACGGGGGAGCGCAACAGGCTCGTGAACGGGCTCAGATTCCATCCGGCACCGGTCGGGGTCGACTGGCGGGGGGTCGGTGCCGCCGTCGGTGAGCCATCGGCCGAGGTGGACGTGAGATCGTTCAGCGTGCCGGCCAGCAGCAGCGTGAGCACGATCGCCAGCGCCGCGCAGGCCGCGGCGATCGTTGCGGCGTGGGGAAGATGAGGACGATGGAGCACATGCACTGGGATCACCTCCAGCTGTTAGATGCCTTCACCCCGTGTCAATAGGCCTGGCCGCCCCGACCGTCAACCCCAAGGGGGCCGTAAGCGTGCGGTCAGTCGCGTTCGCCGGGGGTCGCGGCGGCGCGAAGCTTGCCCAACGCGCGCTCCTCGATCTGCCGCACTCGTTCGCCGGACAGCCCGATCCGCTCCCCGATATCTCGCAGCGACTCCTCCGGCCCGTCCAGGCCGTGACGGGCGCGCAGGATCATCCGCTCGCGATCGTTGAGGCTGCCCAGCAGCGCGCGGATCTGCTCGATCTCTGAGTGAGTCGAGCAGCTGCTCGTAGGCGTCGCCGGCGAGGGGATCGGCGAGCAGCTCCCCGAACGTCCCCACGTCCCCGTCGGCGCCCTGAATCGCTTCGTCCATCGACTGCGGCGCACGCTCGAGCGCGAGCATCTCCCCGACCTGCGCGTGCGAGAGACCGGCGCGGTCAGCCAGCTCGTTTCCGCTTGGCTCCCGCCCGTGCTCGACCAGGTACTCACCATGCGCGCGCTTGAGCTGTGAAAGCTGGCGAAGCGCACGGTCAGAGAGCACCATCGGCCGGGTCAGCTCGGCGATCAGCTGCTGCATCGCCTGGCGGACCCACCACGCCGCGTAACCCCAGAACGGCACCCCTAGCGCCGGGTCATAGCGCTCCAGCGCGCGGAGCAGTCCCACGACGCCTTCCTGCATCAACTCCACCCGGGTGATCGCCTGCGATCCTCGGTAGACGCGGGCAACCCCCGCGATCAACGGCAAAAACGCCTCGACCAACTCCTCGCGGGCGCGACGATCCCCTGCCTGCGCAGCCTCGACGAGCCGCCGCTCCACCGACCCGGGAAGCCGCGGCCGGTCGCCGAGCTCGCGCAGATACCCGGCCGGAGCTTGTCTCGCCCCCCGGCCGGCGGCGCCGCAACCCGTCCGCGAGGTCCTGGTCAAGGACGCGCGCGCGGCGAGCGACTCTGACTGCAGTAGCTCGCTCTCGTCGTGGGTGATCTGGTCTGATCTCGGCGGCCATCTCGTCACACTCGTCCAGCGTGTTTAGCGCGGTGCCGCTCTCGATGCCGGCCAGCATCGCCGCCACGCGCTCGCGCGCGAGCGGTTGCGCCAGCGCACCGCGGCCGGCCGGGAGGTATCCATCGGTGCGCATCAGGCGGCCGGCCGGATCCGGGGCAACACGATCGCGCGATAGGCCGACGACGTGAGTCCTCGCCGCATCAAGCCGATCCGCCAACGACGACGAACAGACATACGAGCGTTTCACCTCCTTTCCGGAACAACGATGTAGCTCAGAGAGGTGAGAAAGGTGGTGGAGGCCGGGACCGCCGATAGAGCCTTGACCGAAGGCGGTGGGTGCCCGAACCGTCAGGCAATCCCTCGCAACTTGGGCCCCGGGCCTCCACCCATCTGATGAGCCGCTGGGTCTATGTCAATCCTCTCTGAGGGTGCTAATAGGCCGCCAGACCAGACTGTCAACCCCCCAGCCAAGAAATTCTCGCGCGGCTGACTCGAACGGAGCCTGTCCGGACAACCGGCCTCGACACCACTGCCCTCATGTCGCAGGCAGGGCTGGCGGTGCAGCAGGGCGTCACAGCGAGCGGGCCGACGCGTCGGTGCTGCCGCTTTCGTCTCGTTGAGCGTTGGGCGATTGAGACGCCGTCAGCGTCAGCGCCAGACACACGCAATCGGTGCGGAACGTCCGCTGGTGGATCCCAAGTGAGACTCGGGCGGCCGCCCGCCGAGAGTGTTGCTCCTAGCTCGTCGAACATCCTGTGATCGTTCAGACTCTCGTCATGGTCACGGTTGACGTCCTGGTGAGCGTGCAAACCAATGACGGCCACGCCGGGGTCCTCCGTGACCAGGACGGCGCGATATGGCTGTCATGGCGGATCGACAGCCTGGGCGGTCCTCGACTCGATGACCATCGCCCTGATCACCTCGGCCTGCCCGACGATCGGACACTGATCGGTGGACGGCTTCCGCGGGGCGCGGTGGGAGCTGAGGCCGTGGATGACGTCGGCCGGCGGATTACCGCTGCTGCCGGCGAGGGCGCCTGGATCGCGGTGCTCGATCAACCGATCCTGGGGCCGATAGCGCCCGCCTGGTGTTGGGACGCCAGCGGCGCGCCGGTCGCGCCGGAGCTCCCAGCAGACTGGCCGCGCACGAGAGTCGCGGACGCCCACGAGCCATGCCCGGCGTGCGGGCGCACCGTGTGGGATGAGGTCACCCCCACCGACGACTCTCGCGGCATGCGCAGTATCCCCGGCGCCAAAGCTCCAAGAAGACCACCCATGCACAACCGCTACGCAGGGATGGAGCCGACCCCATTTGTCGTCTGCTGCGCGTGCGGGCATGAGGAGTCGATCGGCGCGATGATCCGATTCTCCCGCAGCAGCGATGAGGACGACGCCGAGAAGCAACGCCGGGTCCAAGAAGTGCAACAGCGGATCCGCGACGATCAGCGCCAGACCCTGGCGACGGTGCAGTTTCAGGTCTTCACCGATCAGGGTTGGCCGGCCAGCATGTCTGGCTCAGGAGCCTCGGATGATGTCGTTGACAGCGTGACCGTGCAGCACGGCACGCGCGCTGACCAGCCCGGGCCCACCCTCCGAATCAAGACAGCGCAGAACGATCGACACCACGACAGCGAATACGCGCAAGCCCGCGCCGAGCTTGATCACTGGCTTCTTTCCCAAGGATCAGATCTCCCCACTGACCGGACCGACGCGAGCTTGATCGTCGCCTGGCGACAGCACGACCGCGAACGACGCCGACTCGCCGCGACAGCCACCCGCGACGAAGTCCAGATCCGCGTGGATGGCGAGCTCGAGCCATTCTGCTACCTCCGATCCGATCATTACTGGGTGGCCGTGCGCCAACGGGCGTCACAGACGCTGACCATCGCCGCCCAGCACGTCGACCCCGCCAGTCTTGATCTTCGGCCGGTGCGCGACCCGATCGCTGACCTCAGCTGGGACGACCCGTTCTAATCCTCGCCCCACCGATCCACGCCAAATCCGGAGCTAGACGGCCAGCCGAAACTGTCCGGCGAGCGTTTCCTTGGCGGACGCGTGGCGGGGTGCGTCCCCGACGCTTGGCGAGCCGGCCACCGAGGCGCGTCGTCTGGCTCATCGGGGACGCGTCGGCAGGTCGATCTTCACACTCGAGTCCTCCGGTCCGTCAGGGCTAAATGGCGCCGTCCGGCACGAACTCGTGCTGACAATTGTCAGTAGCCCGACAGCACCGGTGAGGAACGGGCCGGGTTGGGGCAGAGAGGTTTTGGCAACGATAAGGGGTGCTCTTCGCCGGGGGCGAGCGTCAACCAAGGATGGAGGATGCATGCGCTTAGTGCTAGGTAGGTTCACGCTGTCATTGGCGACGCTCGCGATCGCGTTCGGGGGCGCTGCCGGGCAGGCGAGCGCGAACGATACGAGTGTCAGGTCGGCCATCAAGGCCCAGGATCGCGCGATCAAGCAAAGCCCGCAGCTCAAGCGGCTGCTCAACGGGACCGTCAAGTCAAGCCAGACCTCAGAGGCGATCAAGCTCTGCCACGCGTTTGCAGGCAAGCTTGATCACGCTGCCGCGAAGGTCGCCAAGACCAAGGCGTCGAGCCCGACCGGGATCGCAGGAGAGAAGAACTGGGTCGCGGGTGTCCGCGAGCTGGCTCACGGGTTCTCACAGCTGGCCACCGCGCTCAAAGACGAGCAACACGGCAACAAGCCGGCTGCCAAGAAGGAGGCGCGCGCCGCAGTCAAGACGATCAATGCCGGCGACGCGCTGGGACTGAAGGCCGACCACGAACTCAAGCTGCCCAAAGGCGCCTAACCACCTAAGAGGAGGACCGGTCCGCGCCCACCGAGATCGCGGACCGGTGAACCTTCTACCGATGGCGACCTTCCGCCACGTGGGCCTGTGGCGCCGTAAGCGGCACGCGGGATTTGGCTTGTTGGGTGTCGGTCTCTTGACGGGGGCGCTGTGATTGAGTCTGCCCACATCACTGGGGGCTACGGTGGCGGGGAGATCGGATTGACCGGCGTGCTCCTTGCCGTCCTCTAGGTGTCGCCAGCAACAGAGGCCGTCGAAAGTGAGTAGGTCCGAGCGCTCGTCCGAGCGGGGAGAGAAGCCTCGTGGATCTGTCCCGTCGAGGATCCCTCTTCGGGCGCTCGCTGTCTGAATTAGTTCGCAGGGCCAGCGGGGCAGATGCGCGACAGCGAGGCTTTGGTGGAGCGGGACAATCCCACGGGTGAAGCAAACAGCCGAGGACGATCCGGTGCTGCGTTTGATCGATGCGGTGCTTGGCGACATCGCCGTTCGAGGGGGGATGTACGTGGGCCGTCGACCCGAGGATGGTGACGCCGTGACCTTCGTGATTCAGTTCGGCGAGGAAGGGCGCCTCCGGCTCGGGCTCCCTGATCTCTCGTCGGGCGCTTCGGTAGAGGCTGTGGTCGCCGACGCTCAGGCTCGCCTGCTTGAGGTGCTTGGGACGCCCGTGCCGCTGTGTCCTCGCCACGAGCACGCGCTGGCTCCCCGCGCATTGGCGGGGCAGCTCGGGTGGGTGTGCCCGGATGGAGAGTGGCAGTGTCCGGTCGGTGACTATGCCGAACTGGCATGGCCGCAGTTCGACCTCGCCGTGCTCGCTCCGATCCTGGTGGGACGACTGCAGCGACGGGGCATTAGGGGCTGGATCACGCTCGGGGTTAAGGCGACTGAACGGGGACCCGCGGCCGACTTCGGCGTGCCCGAGATGAGCGATGAGCTGGCCCGGGCGCTCGGCGATGCGGCGGCGCCATTACCGGTCACGTTCCACCATCAGTCCCGCCGGGGGCGCAGAGTATCCAGGCTGCCGCAATGACCCAAGAAGCAGCAGCCAGCCCGAGCTCGTCGACTGTCCGTTCATCCTTCCCCAGCGGCCGCGCCGGCTGGTGGATCACGGCGTCTACCGCGAGGCGTCCGGGACGGGGACGGTGCCGGTGCCGGCACTTGCTGGCAAAATGGTCTGGTTGCCCGAGCACTACCAGCGTCCTGGATGGTTCACGACCAACGTCTTCAACCGGCTCGTGGCCGCGCTCACCCGCGTCGGCGTCAGCGTGTACGGCTCCCGCGTGCTCGAGGTCAAGGGCCGTAAGTCAGGCGAATGGCGGCAGACCCCGGTGAACCTGCTCCGCTACGTTGACACCGACTACCTCGTCTCCCCGCGCGGTCACACGCAATGGGTGAAGAACCTGCGCGCGAGCAACCAAGGCAGGCTCCGTGTCGGACGGCGGACAGAGCCGTTTACGGCGGTCGAGGTCGCCGACGAGGACAAGCCGCCGCTGCTGCGAGCCTATTTGAAGAAGTGGAAATTCGAGGTCGGCGTGTTCTTCGCCGGGGTCGGGCCCGAGTCATCAGATGAGGAGCTGCGCCGAATCGCCCCGGACCATCCGGTCTTCCGGCTGACCAAAAGCTAGGACCCGACGCGGCCAGCGCGGACATCGACGACTGTTCGGTGAGCGTTGGATGACTGAGACGGCCGGACGGCCGCGCGTCTGTCTGATCGAAGGCTCAGACTTATCGCAGTCGTCGTCCTCTGTGCGACAGCTCCGGCTGGTGGTCGTCAACGATCGTCGCGGTTCTGGTAGAGGCCCGCTCGCTCGATCGCCGCCGAGGCCATCTGGGCAAGATGAACCAGCGCGGCCTGGTCGTCGGCGGTGAAAGCTCCGGCCTCCTTGTTGTAGAGCGCGAGGACGCCGAGCTCACTGCCGTCAAGTGCGGTCATCGATGCCGCGAGCCACCCGTCGATCGGCGGCTGGGTCGCGGCATCGATGACGGGTGGCAGGGCGGCGACCTCGTCCGCGTTCGTCCTCATCGAGCCTCCGCTTGAGCGGACGACGGCGTAGATCGCACCCAGGTCGAGCCACTGGGAAAAGCGCCGCCAGCGGCGGTCCCCGTCCGGGTCGAAGACCGCTTCGGTGGCTCGAGGCCGCCCGTCGACCGCGACGGTGGCGACACAGCAGTCGGCCCCGATGAGCTCGCGGGCCTGCTCGGCGACGAGCCGCAGCATCTCCGTGAGTGAGTCAGAGGCCTCGAGCGCAAGCGAGGCGTCGGCGAGAAACGTCGAGAGCTGACGCGAGAGGTCAGTGGTTCGGCGTTCCGCGAGAAAGGCCTGGCGGGCCTCCTTGAATCCGCGCTGGACCATCTCGAAGATGGACAGGCTCTCCAGGAAGAAGTCACCCGCGGCCGCCGCGGCCTGCTGCAGCTCGCTCCCGCTCGCTGTGGCGAGCACAGCTGACAGCGCCTGCTGATGAGTGACGGCGAGGTCGAGCACGCTCAGCTCACGATGGACCGCCTCCCGTCCGAGCTCGTAGGCGTCGCGCAGGGCGGTCTCGGTTGGGGCGCGGACATAGTCGGCGAGGGCGGCGGTGTAGGCACTCTGGAATGGGCCGCGCCCGGCCCCAGCGGCGGTGCTCACGGCCGCAGTCCCAGGTAACGGAGAGTCACCACGAGGGCGTCGTCGGAATGCTTCCAATGCGCGGCGACGATGCGCTCGCCAATTGCCTGCGGCGAACCTGAGACGTCCGGAGTGTCAGCAAACGCAGCCTCGATTCCATCGCTGGCGAGCACGAGAACGTCGCCCGGGCGGACGCCGAGAGTCGCCGTCCGTAGGGCCGGCAGCTCGTGTCCCGGAACACCGCGCTCGAGCGCCAGAAACCCCTTCGGCCGGGTCGCTGATGGGTCACCGCTCAACAGCCGCCCCTCGACGTTGCCGACTCCCACCCAGGTCAGCTCGCTCATCACGGCGGAAACGAACGCCAGAGAGATCGCCGCTCCGCGCGTACCCCGGAGCGCGTCGTGACAGCGATTGATCAGACGGACGAGATCTCCCGTCGCGGTCTCGCGCACGACCTCGGCGGCTCGTCGCGCGGCCCGCGCCGCCTCGCTGCCATGCCCGAGGCCATCGATGCCGGCGACCAGGGTTCCGTCGCGACGGGGGCTGACCACGGCAAGATCTCCGCTCGTGCTCTCGCCGCGCCGGCACCGCGTGACAACGCTCCATTCGACCGGTTCGGCGGTCGCCGGTTCAGGCACGTCGGCGTCGCTCCTCCCGTCGCCGTGCGAGCTCGTCGCGGAACCTCCACTTCGTCATCGTCACCGTGGTGCCGTCGGCGTCTGACTCGATGGTGAAGTCGTCCATGAGTCGCCGGGCTCCGGGGATCCCCAACCCGAGACCGCCGCGTCCGCTGTAGTCGTCGCGCAGCGCTGCCTCCACGTTGCGGATGCCGGACCCCTCGTCGATCGCGATGACCCGGAGTCCGTACCGGTTGGTGTCCTGGACCGGCCGGAGGATGATCTCGCCCCGACCGACGTGCACGACGATGTTGCGAGCGATCTCGGAGATGGCGGTCGCGATCAGGGTCGGGTCGGGTCGGGGAAAGCCGAGCTGCTCCGCCAGCGCGCGGCCCTGGGCCCGAGCGGTCACCAGATCCTCGTCTGAGGTGATCGCCACGCGGACCTCATCCGCCATCCTTCGCGTCTCCCCCAATCAGGTGATCGAGCAGCGCCGTCGCTGCATCAAGGTCCAGCGCCACGCGGAGGGGCTTCAGGTTCAGGCGGAACTGCACCATGGCGATCGCCACGTCGGGATGGATGCCCACGATCACGGTTTCGGCACCGCGCAACTTCGCGGTGCTGACGAGCGTGCTCAGGGCTCGCGTGACGAACGAGTCGATCACGTCGAGAGCCGCGACGTCGATCACGATCCCCCGTAGCCGACCCTTTCCGACTAGGTCCGCGAGCTCGTTGCGAAGCTCGATGACCTCGCGGTCGGACAGGTCTGACTGAATGGAGGCGATCAGGTAGTTCCCCTGGCGAAGGATCGCTACCGGCATCGACGCCCCCGGCTCGAGCTACTAGTGATCGTCAGGAGGGGCGGGATCGCCGCCCCAGTAGCCGGCCAGGCGCTCGGCCTCCTCGAGCCCTCCCTGGAGATCGCCGACCGTCTTCATCATGCTGAGGTCCACCCCGAGGTCGACAAGTGTCTGCGCGATCTCCGACGAGAGGCCGGTGAGGATCGTGCTCGCCCCCATGAGCCGGGACGCCTCAACCGTTTGCACGAGGTGGTTGGCCACAGTCCCGTCGATCGTCGCCACCCCGGTGATGTCGATGACCACGACCTTGGCGCGGTGCTCCTGGATCGCTCCGAGCAGCTGCTCGGTGAGCTGACGGGCGCGCGCCGAGTCCAGAGCGCCGATGATCGGCAGGATCAGCAGATGCTCCTTGAGCTGCAGAACCGGCGTCGAGAGCTCGCGCATCGCCTCCTGCTGCTCGTGGATGACCCGTTCGCGCTCCTCGACGAAGCTCACGCCGACGGTGACCGCGATCCGGTTGGCCGCGGGCTCGTAGGCGTCGAGGATGCGGTTGAGGACGTCGAGATCGTTCTGGTACTTGGCAAATAGCGACCGCGCGAGCACGTCGCGCAGGAGCAGGACGATCCCGAGCACCTCGTGGGTCTCGACCCCGCGGGGGATGATCCGCTCTGACAGCTCGCGCGCGTAGGACCGCAGCGTCTCGATGCTGCCGGTCTCCAGGGCGTCGACGTAGTTGTCATAGACCTCGGTGGCCTCGGAGAAGATCTCCTCGTCTGACATGACGCCGAGGAGCTGCGCTTCGCTGATCCGCCTCGCCCACTCCTCACGCAGCTTGGTGCGACCCTCGCGAAGGTACGCCACGAGCTCCTGCAGGAGGGAGTCTGCCTCCTCGGAGGGCTGCTCCATCTGATACTCGGCTCGCTCGCCCGGCTCCTCGTCGTCGGGTTCGCGTTCGCGTTCGCGGTCGTCGGGACCGACGTCGCGACCGTCGTTGCGGTCTCGGTTGCCGGTTCGGTCGGCTCCGCGGTCATCGGTCCTGTCGGGCTCGCGGTCATCAGTCCGGTCGGCTTCCGTGCCCGCTGGCTGGTCCGGTCGCTCGGGCGCGCGTTGCTCGGATCGACGATTGCCGCGTAACGCCGCGTCCGTGTCCGTGGACTCCTCCTCCACCCGTCGGTCGGCCTCTTGGTCCATCTGCTCCTCCTCGCTTCTGGGACTGCCGGTCGGTCCTACCCGCGCGGGCATGGTGTGGTAATGCTCCTTCATTGGCGTCGCGGACCACGAGCCCGGGCCCCGTCAAGGAAGAGACTGGTGATCGTGGCGATCATGTCCTCCCTGCCGAGTGGCGGACGGGACGTGAGAACACCGACGATCAGCCCGATCAGCGACTCGGTTAGACGAGCGCCGGGGATGTCCTGACGGATGTCACCACTCGCCTGGCCCCGCTCGAACAGCCGGCGGATCGGCTCGGTCAGCTGACGCTCGAAGCGCTCCGGATCAGACCGCCGCCGCTCGCGCGCCAGCAGCACGAACCAGTTGCCGACGTCAACGAGCGCGCGCACCGCCCGGGTGACGCCCTCCTCGGGCGCCACCTCATCAATCCGCGCCGATGCCAGCCGGCCGGCGACGTCGTTGACGGCGACCAGCGCCAGCTCCGCGAGCAGCGCTTCGCGGTTCGGAAAGTAGCGATAAACGGTCGCTCGAGCCACCCCGGCGGCCTCGGCCACGTCGTTCATGCTCGCCTGCTCTCCCTGGAGGGCGAAGATCTCCGCGGCACCATCGAGGATCGCGGCGGCGACGCGCTGTTGAAGCGCGGGTCTGGAACTTGGCGCGGACACAGTCGTCTACTCCGTAGTATAGCCGACTCCCAAAGAGATGCTAATGTCTCATATACGGTCATGAACGTCCAAATTGAGGGAGGCTTACCCATGTCGTTGTCCGAGCAAGCCCGGACCGGACTGCGTGAGATGCCGTCGAACGCCGCGTGGCTGCTGTCACGCGTTCTGAAGCCGGCTGACGCAGTCGGAACCGCCGCTGAATCCGCCACCGCGAACGCGCGCGATCAGGGCCGGAAGGTGAAGGCCGCGGTCGTCGACGCAACTCCGTTTGGCGGAGATTCCGTCGACATCCGGATGCGCCGCGCCCAGGAGGCGGGCGAGCGCGCACGAGAGGCGGAAGAGCGCGCCGCTGAGGCCGCCCACGAATCCAAGGACCGTTCAGAGCACGCTCGGGATCTCAGCGAGCACGGCCGCGCGCGCGTGCGGGACGTCGACCGGGAGACGACCCGGATGCTCAAGCAGCGAATGACCGACGCCCAGAAGGCGGCTCAGGCCCTTGTCGAGCGCGAGCGCCGCGCTGCCGAGGCGGATGCCGAGGAGCAGCGCCGGCAGGTCCAGGCGGAGGTCGACGAAGAAGTGCAGGCAGCTCAGGCCGACGCCGAAGAGGGCCGTCAACGCGCCGAGGAGCTGATTGAGGACGCGACCGAGAAACTCGCGGAGGCCCGCCGGCTGGCCGACGAGGCCGCAGAAGCCGCTCGCACCGCCGCCGAGGAAGCCAGCCGTCGCGCGGCGTCACTCGCGAGCGCCGCTCAGCAGCAGGCCCACGACGCGCACGCGCAGGTCAAGGCGACCGAGCGACTCCGCCAGCGGACGCAGACGACCGCTCGGCGCGCCGCGCGGGAGCTCGAGTCCGACAACGGAGGCCTTGAGTCCCGCAGCAAGACTGAGCTGGTTACGCTCGCGGCCAGCGTCGGGATCGAAAACCGCACGAACATGACCAAGAGCGAGCTCGCCGACGCGATCGTGAAGGCATCTCGCACCGGAAAGTAAGGGAGCGACGCACCATGAGAGTTCACATCCCCAAGCGCACGAGCCAGACGCAGCGGATCCTCGAAAGCGTTACCAACAGCCTGGTCGTCCCCAACGCGGTCAAGCACAATTTTCCTCGCGTCGGAGTCGACAGCGCCCGCAAGGCCGGGTTGATCGCCGGGGCGCTCGCGGGTCTCACCGCGGGCAGCGCCAGCATCTCCGTGCTCAGGCGACGCAACGAGGGGGCGAGGGACGATTCGTGAAGATCACCAAGCTGACGATCTTCGCCGCCGGCTACATCGTCGGCACCCGGGCGGGGCATGAACGCTACGCGCAAATCCTGGAAGGTGCAGCGAAGGCGTCACAGCGACTTGAGGAGTTCAGCGCTCGTCGCTCGCCGCGCGCCGAAGACTGGGACGCCCCCGATGCGAGCGGT
This sequence comes from uncultured Actinomycetota bacterium, assembly GCA_963790605.1. GTDB lineage: Bacteria > Actinomycetota > Thermoleophilia > Solirubrobacterales > Solirubrobacteraceae > Palsa-465. Next base: position 46,966 of record CAWBPG010000001.1, read on the forward strand.
GCCCGATCCTCGCCGCCGCCTGAACGACGGAGTTCTCATCCAGGCTTCGGTGCTCGCCCGCGTTCTCGGCGTCCGACTCCTGAAGCTTGACACTACCGTGATCCTCGCACCGGCCGAGGTGCAGGTACCGGCCGCGCGCGCTGCTCCGGCAAACGGGCGACCGGCGAAACCGGCGTCGACGCCGACGCCGACGCCGGCCCGCGCGGCGGCAAGACGATCCGGGCCCGCCGGCCGAGCGCTGGCCGACGCGGTCAGGAGCGTCAATGAGGGAGCGGAGCTCCTCGCCCTGTCACGCCGGAACGGCAGCTGACTGAGGTGGTCACGAGCCCCGACTCTGAGGGCACCGAGGGCGTCGCGCGCTCGACCAAGCCGCTACTTCGTCGCGCGCCATGACTCGCTGTCATTGGACGCGCCCGCCCCCGGCACCGACGTCGCCGAGCCACAATCAGTCGCTGACAGCTTGGGCGACGCCGACGACCGGTTAGAACTCGTCGAGGTCAAGCTGGCGCTGGCCGGCGCCATCTCACGGCTGCCGTATCTTGAAGGCCAGGCGTTGACGCTGCGCGTCGCGCACGATATGACACAGACAGACATCGCCGCGCGGCTGGGCTGCTCGCAGATGCAGGTCTCAAGGCTGCTGCGCCGAGCGATGTGCTCCGTCAAAGCCCTCACTGATCCTGACCTGAGTTCAGGCACAACGCCGGCCTAGCCACCGCCGCCTGATCTAGTCGTCTGCGCCAAGGGGTTCGCTCGGGCACCCCAGCATCACCGTGATGACAGATCCGGTTGCGACCAGAGGGCTCGCGACGGTCGCCGCAGTGCCGGCAAAGCCGAGTTCCGTGCCGGCAGGCCGCCCCGGTCGAGACAGTCGTGCAGCCGTTGAACAAGGCAACCGGTGCCTGTGGAGACGGCTTCGCGGTCCGTGACGAGCGCCCGCACCGCGGAGCGCAGTGCGGCATTGAGCTCGGGAGCGGGCTGACGCAGACTGAATCGAGTCCGCTGCTGACAGTGACGATCGCGCCGCCGCCGAGCATGGTTGCCGTCGGCTCGTGAGTCGCCTCGCCCGCGGTCACAAGCTACCGGTTACGGTCCTGCCGCGACGGGTCATGCCCCACCATCCCGGCCGAATTTTTGCGTCACGCGAGCTCGGTTATCTTGATGGTTGCCGGGTACCTGGCATGTGGACCCCCAGTCAGGGGGCGCATGGCGGGAGGAGATGGCAATGAGCAGTGACGTCCAGACGGGGACGATCAAGACTCGGATTCCGGCGCGTCTTGATCGCCTGCCGTGGTCGCGTTTTCACTGGCGCGTGATCGTTGGCCTGGGGGCCGTCTGGATCCTGGACGGGCTCGAGGTAACGATCGTCGGCAGCATCTCGTCACGCGTGGGCGAGAAGGCCGCCGGGGTCGGCATTTCGGCGGGTGATGTCTCGGGAATCGCCGCGTCCGTCTACGTCACCGGGGCGTGCATCGGCGCGCTGGTGTTCGGGCAGCTCACCGATCGCTACGGGCGCAAAAAGATGTTCATGATCACCCTGGGGGTGTACCTCGCGGCCACCATCCTGACGGCCTTCTCGTTCTCGCCGCTGTGGTTCCTCATTTGTCGTTTCTTCACCGGCTTTGGCATCGGCGGCGAATACAGCGCCATCAACTCGGCCATCGACGAGCTGATCCCCGCCAAGTCACGCGGTCGCGCGGACATCGCCATCAACGGGAGCTATTGGGCAGGCGCCGCCGGTGGTGCGCTGCTAGCGATCGTGGCGCTCAACACCAACATTTTCGCGGTCAACGTCGGGTGGCGGCTGTGCTTCGGGCTGGGGGCAGCACTCGGCCTCGGGGTCCTGCTGGTGCGCCGCAACCTGCCCGAGAGCCCCCGGTGGCTATTCATCCACGGCCGAGAGGACGAGGCCGAGAAGGTGGTGCGCGACATCGAGCGACAGGTCCGCGAGTCCACCGGTGAAGAGCTATCAGAGCCCGAAGGCGAGATCACCATTCGCCAACGCCGGGTGATCCCGCTGTCGATGACGGTTCGCACGTTGGTGAAGCTGTATCCGAGGCGCACGGTGCTGGGCCTGGCGCTGTTCGTCGGCCAGGCGTTTCTTTACAACTCGATCCTGTTCGGTCTGGGCGATCTGCTGGGCATCTACTTCAACGTGCCAAGCGGCAACGTGCCCTACTACCTCGCCGTGTTCGCGGTCGGAAACCTGTTCGGTCCGCTGGTCCTGGGGCGCCTCTTTGACACCGTGGGGCGAAAGCCAATGATCTCCGGCACCTATCTCCTCTCAGGCGTGCTCTTGATCATCACCGCGCTGCTGTTCAAAGGCCACCACCTGACCGCCACCACCCTGACCGTCGCTCTGACGATCATCTTCTTCTTCGCATCGGCCGGCGTCAGCGCGGCCTACCTGACCGTCTCGGAGATCTTCCCGCTGGAGACGCGCGCCCTATGTATCTCCGTGTTCTACGCCGTCGGGACGGCCCTGGGCGGAATCACCGGCCCGCTGCTGTTCTCAGCACTGATCACGACCGGCAACATCTCCGACGCCGCGCTGGCGTTCATCATCGGCGCGATCATGATGATCATCGGCGGCATCGTCGAACTCATCTACGGAATCAACGCCGAAGGCCGAGGCCTCGAGGACATCGCCGCGCCGCTCACCGCCGAAGACAGCCGAAGCAGCGATAGCACGACCTCGCCAACGCCGGTCGCCACCTAGCCGCGCGTGAGGCGAGGCGAGACCCGGGATTGGTGGTCGCTCGTCTCGCTTCTGGGGATCGTGATCGCGATGTTCTTCGACGATCACGGTCCGCCCCATTTCCACGCCCGTCACGCGGATGGAAGCGCGAAGGTCCGGATCGACACGCTGGAGCCGATCGAGACCACACTTGGTCGTCGCCAGTTGCGGCTCGTGCTCGCGTGGGCCGAGCTGCACCAGGAAGAACTGTTCGAGAACTGGCGCCTCGCGCGTGCCGGTGAGACACTTCACGAGATCGACCCACTCCAATGATCGGCCTCACACCAGATATCACAAGCGTCTCAGTCGTGCGCCATGGCGTTCTGCGCCTGACGTTCAGCGACGGCCTGGCCGGCGAACTCGACGTGCTCAATCGCATGCGCGGACCCGTGTTCGGGCAGGCCCGTACGCCTGACGGATTCGCGCAGGTGAAGGTGGATCCCGAGATCGGGACCATCGTGTGGCCCGGCGGCGCCGATCTTGCCCCGGACACCCTTTACGAGCGCCTCAGGACCGGAGCCTGGCCAGACCAAGCCGCCGCAGCGTAGCCGACAAGCCGCCGCCGCTCGTCTCAGTCCCAACGTTCAATGCGATGCACCCTTCACGCGAACTCGCAGGTCGCGCCAGGGGTCGACCGGACGCTGGATGCATAGCGGCGAGCGGGACTTGCCGGCGAGCCGCAGTGTTCTCCCGTTTCGTGGAAGGGGCGGCGGGGGTCGGGTCTGAGTGGTTGGCTTGGTCTGCGCTGAATGGTTCGCGGTCTTCAGAGAGGCTGCTGCCTCTGATTTAGATAGCGTGTGCCGCTGTGCCAGCGTTGATGATGCAGCCCGCGTTCGTCACTGAGGTTGGTCGTCGTGAGAACAACGAAGACGCGGTATTCCTCTCGCCGCGACTGGCCGCGGTTGCCGACGGGGTCGGAGGCGCAATCGCCGGCGAGGTCGCGAGCAGACTCGCGATCCACAAGATCATCAGCCTGGATAAACGACGGCTCGAACATCCGCTTCAGCAGGAGCTCACCGCGGCGGTGAACGACGCCAACGCGCTCATCGAGTTCGTGATCTCCTACGACCCGCACTTGACTGGGATGGCGACCACGCTGACCGCCGTCGCGCTGTCCAATGAGGGCGATTATCTGGACGCCAACGTTGGGGACTCGCGCACCTATCTGTATCGGGACGGGCGACTGCGGCGACTGACCCGTGACCACAGCCTGGTACAGATGCTGATCGACCGCGGGGCGATCACCGAAGAGGACGCCCGTCGCCATCCCCAGCGTTCGGTCGTGCTCGAAGCCCTGGACGGAGTCGAGCGACCGCTGCCGACGCTGCAGCGCGTCCAAGCCCGTCACGGCGATCGGCTCCTGCTGTGCTCTGATGGCGTCACCGACTACGTGTCTGAAGGTGAGATCGAGGAGGCACTCCTCATGCAAGATGCTGGCATCGTGGTCCGTAGCATCGCTCGCCTGGCTCTCGGTCATGGGGGGCGCGACAACGTCACGGCGGTCGTCGCCGACGTCGTTGAGCGGACAAGTCCGCGGGACGGATGGCTGGACTACCTGCCGGGCGCGGGCGCGCCCCGGTAAGCGATCGCCGACCCGTCTCAACCGTCGATCGACTGGCGGACGCTCTGACGTCCGATTCAAGGCTCGAGGCCGGCGCCGATCAGAATGGCCACAAACCAAGGCGAAACGAACAGCCGAGACTGTGCTCGGCGCCGGTCAAGGCGCAGCGCGACTCGGTGACAATTAGAGCGTGATGCGGTACAGATTGCTCTCGCGGAGCGTGAATCCCGCCCGCCGGTAGAGCGTGTTAGCCGCTTCTCGATCGGGTCGCGAAGTCAGGTCGACGGTCCGCGCGCTCGCGCTGCGCGCGAGCATGACCGCCTCACCGATGAGTAGCCCGGCCACTCCCTGACCCCGCACGGTCTCATGCACAACGACATCCTCGATCCAAGCGCGGACGCCGGTCGGGATTCGGAAGAGGACGAGCGTCAGCATGCCGAGCACGTGGCCATCACCACTGCGAGCGATCAAGAGCCGGCATGCTGGCGATGAAATGAGCTCGTCGAGGTCCGCTGCGGTGGGAGATTGAGCTGATGTGGACAGCTGCGTGACGAGCGTGCGGACCGCAGCCAGAAGATCCTCGGAGCTCGCGCGCGCCTCCTCGATCCTCACCTCGCCGTTCACGCCACGCACGTTAGTCGGGTTAGGGGGTGCTGTGAGGGCGAGCTCACGGGATGGGCACTGGCCGCCGTGAGCGAGCGTTGCGTTAGCGCTCGCCGGTCCAGAACCCGCCGCCGTGCCAGCCGTACCACGACTCGACTTCGATCCGTGCGCTGACGCTCTCTCGCTCGCGATCTGCATAGCGATCACCGGTGTAATAGCGCGCGATACGGTCGATGTCCTGAAGGTCGTCGTCCGGCTGAAGAGCGGCCCGTCCGCGCAACGTCACCTGCCGGTACCACTCGTCCTTGTCCACAACCGTGAGCGACACGCGGGGATCGCGGCGCAGATGCTCCACGCGCTTGCGGCTCGAGTCCATATTGACCAGCGCCTGTCCGTGTTCCCACAGGTACCACGTGGCCGCAGTGTGCGGGCTGCCGTCGAGTGCCAGCGTGGCAATCACAGACGGGTTGGGTTGGGCGAGGAACTCTTCGATTTCCGGCGGAAGGGGTGGCTTTGGCATACCCAGGGGATACCCGCTCAGCGGGCGAACACGCCGGGGGCCGATTGGCGCGACCGACAGGACAGCGGGCGGGGAAGACGGAGCAGGCAGGTCTCGTCGCAGGGGGATCCCTAGTGAGACGTCCCGCAGGCGTCGTTGGCGGTCCGATGAGCGATGTCCACGCACCGGGCCTCGGGCCGCCCAGCGCAACCTCGCGCGTCGTCGCCGTGTGGCGCGCCACATCCTGGATCCATGACACTCTGGCCAGATGGCCGCTGATGGTTCTGCTGAGCGCGTAAGACATCTGTTGTTGGACTGTGCGTTCCCTTGGCTCCGGTTGCATCGAGGCGGTGGCGATTACATGGTCCCGGCGTCCGAGGCGGTCAAATTTGTCGCCGCTCACGGAATCGCGTCAGAAGCCGACGCCGAGAAGCTCCTCGAGTCGGTCGTCAACGAGAACGGAGGACGACGCATGCGCACCAGCATCGTCCCGATCACCCCACGCCAGGTTCTGGCGTACCTCAAAGATCGCAAGGGACGAGGGACCGACTCTTACAGAGTGCCGGCATCGTTCTTCACTGCGGGCGGTCATCAGCCTCCGAATGACCCGCAGGTTGACTTGCATCACCGACCCGAATAACCAGCGCGCGGAGTCCCCCTCAACTTGGTCGGTGAGACGCCGGCGCCAGCTGCCGAGTGTCCGTTGGCCAAAGAAGGACGGGCTGGGCCACTCGCGCAGCTGGATCAGCGCGTGACTAGGCTCGGCGCGCTCGGTGTCGCTGAGCCGTCGCTAGTCGACGCTGCTGGGCGTCCTGTTGCCATCCCCACCGCAAACCGGTGCCGGCGAGGTAGATGACGGCGAGCGTGTGCTCGGGATGAGCGAGCGCGTAGAACAGGGCGAGGTTGGCGCCCCATGAGTGGCCCCCGAGCACCCATTTCGGATGGCCCCAGTGCGTGCGCAGCGCGTCGAGGTCGGCGATAAACGTGTCGACGTCAAACCCGCCGTCGCCGTGTGAGCGCCCGGAGCCACGCTGGTCATAGCGGTGCACCCGGGCGAGGTCATCGATCATGAAGGCAAGTGGCTCGAGATTGTCAGACAGGCCAGGACCGCCGTGGCAGAGCACGACCGGCAGGCCCGCTCCCTGTGACACCGTCCACAGCACCGCGCCGGCGGTCTGAACTTCCTGCACCGTCTGGGTCGACATCTCCGTCACGATATGCCTTCCGTCCCGGTGACCGACGAGTCACGGTTCCAAGCCGGATGGGGATTCTTGAGGGCTGTTGCGAGACTCCTGACGCGCATTAGTCATGCTCTAGGCCTGTGCTCTTGGCCGACTATGACCCCGGCTGGCCGGCTGCGTTCGCAGCGCGGCGAGATCGCGCGGTAGCTGTGTTGCGAGATTGGGTGCTCGCGGTCGAACACGTCGGCTCACTGCTGTGCCTGGCATGGCAGCCAAGCCACTGATCGATCTCGACGTGCTCGTCGACGCCGGGCATATCGAGGATGCGATCGGGCGTCTGGCAACCCTCGGGTATGGCCGCACACGCAACGGGGTCGTGACCGAGGTCGAAGGTCTGCACCCTCTCTCGTGGCCGGCGGGCGAGCAGCGCCACCACCTCTACGTTCTTCAACACGGCGGAAGCGCAGCTACGAGCGCATCGCGCTCCGCGATTATCTGCGAGCCAACCCCGACCAAGCCCGCACCTACGCCCGCGCCAAGCAGCGAGCCGCTCGACAGGCACGCGAGGACTGGGAGCTCTACGCGCAGCTCAAAAGGCCCTACGTTGAGCAGCTCCTTGCTGAAGCCACCAAAGGCCGCTCCGGGAGCAAGTGACCGATCACAGCGCTCAAGCCGCGCCTTGGCCACGCCGTCGCAATCAAGGTTGCTGTATGAGATGCTGCCAGCGCCACCGCATCGGCGTCCGCTACAGGGATCCTTCCTCTACACGGCGACAACTCGAACGCTTGTGATCGCAAGAGACGAGGCCGGCGGCGTGACAGCGAGCGATAACGGTGCGATGAAGAACAGCCCCCGCGACGGCGTCCGGCGCCGTGCTTACTGGCGGCTGAGGCTCAATTGGCGGAAGCCGATTGCGTGGTTCCTGACCTACTCCCAGGGCTGACAGGCAGCTGGATGGCTCGCCACGGCGCTCCAGCTTGGTCATTACCTCGTCTCGGCAAGGGATCGACGTACGGACGCTCGGCAGCCGGCTCCGACGGCTCATAACCACCGCAGAGCACCCCACGACGCCCGGGAGCAGAGCGACGCGACCCTGTTCCGCGGCACGAGCGTGGCCACCAAGCGCAGATGCCGAGCGCCTTCCGCGTCGCGCGAACGACGGCCCGTGAGTCGCCGACGAGATGTCCGTAGGCAACGAAGGCAGACCGTGGTATTTGCTCAAGCCGAACGCGTCTCGATGTGTGCGGCGCCGTAGGCGGCGACCGCGCGCAGGCCGGTGTGCTCGGCGACCCAGCGGTGGGTAATTCCCGCGGGGACGCGGACGATCTCGCCGGCGCGCACGATGCGCGCTTGCTGTTGGCCGAGGAAGAACGTTGCCGCGCCGTCTTGGACTGCGACCACCTCCTCGAGCAGGTGCGCGTGCGGCTCCTGCGACTGGCCTGCTGTGGCGTCGATGAACACGACGCTGACGCAGGCTCCGTGCTGGGCGCCGCTGAAGACTCGGCCGCCTTCGGCCTCGGGGAGCTCCTGATGGTCGCGCACGCGCAGGTAGTTGCCGGTGTGCTGCAGCTCTTCCTCGACCATCTGGCCGTCGAACCATGCCTGAGCGGCCGGCGGGATTCCGTGTGCGCGCAATGCGTCCAGCACGGCGTGATCGTCGGCGTGGCGCGCCGCGAGGTCGAGCATGAGCTCGGGGGTGACGCCCAAGCGCGCCATGCAGGTGTGGTCCACGGGGCACCCGAACTGGTAGCGGCCGGCTGTGCCAGCCAGGGTGGCCCGCGCCTTGTCGAGCATGCGCGGCAGCCAGGCGTAGCCCTCGAGCTCAGCGTCAAGGCCGCGTGGCTCGTGCGCGGTGAGGTCCGTGACGAGAGATCGTTCTGCGCGGCTCATCCCAAGTCCCCCCGTCGGTCCTGGGCGGCGACGAGCCGCTGCAGGACCGCTGTCGCGGTGTCGGTGTCGCCGCTGAAGAACCGGGCGTCGACGTCGTCGACGGCAACGACCGCGCGCCGGGCGAGGCGCGCGCCGTCGCGCGTGGGTCGCAGGCGCCTGGCCCGGGTATCGGACGGGTCGACGGTGCGCTCGATGAGTCCCTTGGCCTCAAGCTTGCGCAGCACCTGCGAGGTCATCTTCACGTCGGTGCCCGCCTGGCGCGCGAGTTGCAGCTGGTTGGGCGTGCATCCCTGCTCCTCGAGCCACCACACGCACGCCAGCAGCACGAACTGGACATGCGTCAGCTCCAACGGTCCGAGCGCCGCAGCGACGGCGCGCTGCCAAGCGTGCGTGACGTGCCACAGGAGGAACCCGGGACTGGAGGCAGGACCATCCGAAAGCCGGCCGGCCGGCGGTGCTTGGACCTCAACGGCCGGCATGCTCGATCAACGCCTTCAGGGTGTCATCGAAGTCCGCGGTGATCGCCGGACCGATTTCCTCGGCCGCCGGCCCCGTCGCCTCGAGGCGGTACACGACGCGCACGCGATGCTCGTCAAGCGCTTCGATGCGGTGCATCGTTCGAAAAACGGTCCCCGCGACTTCGGCCTCGTCGACGAACTGCTCGCCTTCGACGACGTCGGCGATGCGCAGCTGGACCGGGTCTTGACCATGCGGAGTCATCGTGATCAGGCTTCCGGTCGCAAACGGGCCGGTCAGCGTGACCCGCTCGATGTCTCCATTCCACTCTGGCCACCGCGGGACCTCGGCCCAGGCTCGCCAGATGGCGTCCCTGGCCACGGCGGTCTCGATGCTGTGCTCAGTCGTCCACAAGTCGCGGCTCCTATCTGTACGAAGATCATCTGCGCGCAGACTATTTGATCGCAGGCCACCATGTCAAGGCCGGCCTGGGACGCCGCCCGAATCAGCTGGGCGTGGCCTACACACGAGCAGGCGCAGCCGCGCTTGGAGCAGACCCCGCCAGCGGCCGCGTTCAAGCGGGTTCGCTGGAGGCGGCCAATCGAGCGCGGATCGTTGCGTCACACCAGCTGCGATCCACCGCGCCGGTGGTCTTCAGAGACGCTTTCTTCCGGGGGGCTCTGGGTGGTGCTGATCCTGGTGCCCGCTGGAGTCGCGGCCAGGGTGTTTCTGGACCTGGGGATGGGGTGAGCTCGAACCTCCCTATCAGCACGCGAACAAGATGGACAACGGCTGGAGCGGAGGCCGGCGGGAGCCCGCCGCCCGACGCTTCCCCGTCGACGTCGCGCCTGCCGAGAAGGCGTGGGATCCGTCTCGCTTCGCATGTCGCAGTGAGCGTTAGGGAATGAGACGGCCGCCGCGCCGGGTTGCGCGGGGGTGCCGACAGTGCTCGCTGGTGGATCGTTGGTGAACGCCGCTAGCAGGTACATGGACGCCGTTTTCGCGACGGGCTCTTGGCGAACGCCTGCGAGCGTTGCCGGTCGATCGGGTTCTGCCCACGGGCCGCCGCCGATGTAGTGTTGGTGGTGGTCCTTCTGGTCAGCGGGGCTGTTTCCCGCGGACCCCCCCGCCCGCCGCCCGCCGTCCGCCGCCCCGGTCCCGGGGGCGGCCACGCCGATGGGTCCGGGCAGGCGTACGCGATCAGGCACACAACCGCAGCTTGTCGGCCGCGGGGCGGTCCCGCAAACGATATCGGTGGGGGCTTGGGCCGGCGATATGCTGGCGGTTATCAACTCGGGCGGAGGAACTGACATGCGGATTCGATTCGCTCGCCAGGTTCTGCTGATTGCGACGGCGCTTGCCGCGGGCGTCGCGACCTCTGCCATGGCGCTGACCGGAGGTCAGGCGCTCCCATCGACGCTCACCTGGGGCCCGCCGCAGACGATCGACAGCCATCACGTGCTGGTCGTGATCCGATGCCCTAGCGTCTCGCTATGCGTGGCGAGCGACCGCGCAGGTAACACATTGGTGTCAACGCACCCGCAGAGTGCGAGCTCCTGGCGTCGGATCCGGATCGGACTCGCGGCCCGGTACCCCCGGTTACGCCTCGGACTCGCGGCCCTGTCCTGCCCGTCGACGCGCCTCTGCGTGGGAACTGCCGCGGCGAGCGTGATCACAACCACCAGGCCGGCGGGCGCCGCGCGCACCTGGAAGAGCGCCTTTGTCGACCGCCAGGCGAGCTCCCTGTCGGCCATCGGCTGCCGCTTCACGCTGTGCGTCACCGGGGACGACACGGGCAACTTGTACGTCTCGACCAATCCTCTCGGCGGCACGCGCAGCTGGAGGCACATCTTGCTCCCCTCGAATGGCGATAGCGCCGGAATCATGTCCGGGATCGCCTGCCCGAGCTGGTCGCTGTGCCTGGCTGTCGATCAGAGCACCGGCGAGGGCTTCAGCGACGATGTCTTCACCTCGACCGAGCCGAAACGCGCCAGCTCCTGGAACATAACCAAGGAGTTGAACTTCAACTCGTTCAACGGGATCGCGTGTCCGTCGAAGTCGCTGTGCGTGGCGCCGACGCAGGCCGGCGAGGTGGCGACCTCGACCGATCCGACCAGTGGCGGCTCCTGGCAGGCCGCGACGCTGACGAGCAACGTGTCGATCAACGCTGTCGCCTGCCCATCGGTCGCGTTCTGCGTGCTCGGCGGTGACAACGGGCTGATCGAGACCTCGACGAATCCGAATGGTGGAGCTGTGGCATGGTCGTCGCCGCAGACGACCGTCCCAGGCGATGCCATCGAGTCGCTCGCCTGCCCATCGGCTCGACTCTGCCTCGCCGTCACCAGGAACGGCGCGCTGATCGTCGGCGCTGGCTGACGGAGCGCATCAATCAACGTTGGTTTGCGGACGCTCCTGCGGGAGATCGCCGGCATCGCCGCTGGAGATCGTGAGCACGTCAGCAGCCTGGTTCTCGCGGCCGGAGAGTCGATCATCCCACCTGGCAAGCCAGCCGGTTGGGTGCTCGATGTCGAAGCGTTCGTGCGGCTTGATCCACTCGTTGACGATCTCCGCGTATTTCGCTGGGGTGACCCAACCCGGGTCACCGATCGTGATAACGCGGAGCTGCAGATAGCGGCGCGTGATGGCCTCGGCCGATTGTGCGGCGATGATGCCCCAGATGCCGCCCATGCCGTAGTCGTCCACGACGACAAATGGCGCCTTCGTCCGGCGGGTCGCTCCATCGATCCGATCGTCTGCGACGTCCGCTGAGCGATGGGAGTGAGACGACCCAACCTCCCGGCGCCCAGTGCACTCACGAGGCGGCCACGCCAGTCAGGATCAGCATCGTGGGTATTTCTGGGACGCATCAGATCTCCGTTTCGTCCTCGTTCTCAGACAGCCAGCGTGCTGCCTCGGCGGCTTGGTCGTCGTCGACCACGACCTTCTTCCCGGCCGCGTAGTACTTATCGATCTCCTTGAACAGCTCCTCGACGAGACCATCGGTGGGGACCTTCTTCAGCGGCTGGCCCTTGGCGTAGATGATGCCCGTGCTTTGATCGAAAAGCGGCGGCCGCGCCGGTGTGGCTGCTTAAGGCGTCGAGCGGTAACGGCTCGAGGTCGACGCCGCCGTCGATGAGGCCGGCGGCTCGCCCCGACCCAGAATGTCCGGGAGCAGTGACCGCTTCGGCTCCTCGCCGGCTCTGCTCGTGACTGCTTGTCGCGCGTAGCGATCGCCGGCATCGCCGACCGTTGATGCGGGTCTCGAAGCGCGCATGCTTATGCACCGCCACCGCTACGGCCGATCGAGCCGCGGGCCCTCGTCCCGGCGATATGCAGGTACGGGGCGCAATGCGAGTCGAGACCCGGATTGGTGTTCGCGCGGGCACAAGAGTTCCGCGGGTTCGTGACTACCTGGGGCAGTCGCGCCACCGACGTGTTTCGGCGATGGCGCGGCTGCTCCTCTCGTCATGTAGTGGTAGAGATCGTCGGCATTGCAGGCGCGCGAAGTGAAACCGTACGGTGTATGTGACCTCCGTACGACGGCAATCGCGCGGACTGTCTGAGCTGAGCTCGTTCGGTCAATGGACCGGTTGGTTGGAGCGGATCAGGTTGTCCGGATCCAGGGGCTGAGCCCCGCACGAGGCCCGACCGACGGCGACCCGGGTCAGCGCTTGAGCGAGGAGGGCGACAGCAGGCCGAGCTCGCGCGCTCGCTCCACCGCGTCTGCGCGGCTGTGCACGTCGAGCTTGGCGTACACGTTGCGCAAGTGGGTCCTGATCGTGTTCAGCGACACGAACAGCTCGGCCGCGATTTCCGGCGCCGGGAGGTTGGTCGGCAGGTAGCGCAGCACGCGCAGCTCGCTCTTGGAGAGGGGTTCCTGGAGCGGCGCGGCGTCCTTGGGCCGGGCCGCCGGAGTGTGTCCGGAGAGCAGGTTCAGGATCTCGGCGATCAGCGAGGCGTGAGTGGTCCGAAGTCGCGCCTGGCGCTGCAGCAGCTCCGCGGTCGGGTAGAGCAGGAATGGAAGCAGCAGGCCGCCGGGCTCGGCGACGTCGAGCGCGCGCTCGAGCGCGCGCGACGCCGCTCCGGGATCGCGAAGCGCGTCGCGCGCGATCGCCTGCAGCAGCAACGCCTCGATTTCCCACACCGGCGCCATGACTGGGGTCGAGTCGTCGAGGAGGGGTGCGAGGATGTCCACGGCGGCCTCGGGATCGTCGCGGGCTAATCTCAGAGCCGCGAGTACGACCTGCATCTGGCTCGTTTCGCGAACCTCTTCGTCCATCTCGGCGAGGGCTCGCTCCACCTGTTCGGTCTCGCCCATGCGGACGAGCATTCGGAGCTTGAGCGCTTGCACGCGCGCCGTGAACATGTGCGGCATGACAAGCAGCCTCTCCATCCGCTCGGCTTCCCGATAGGCTGCCGCCGCCTCCGCGTGCCGGCCGCGCGCGAACGCCAACAACCCGCGTGTCGCGTGCAGCATCGACGCGGTCGGTTGGGTGTCGTGCCCGAGGACGCGTTCGGCCAGGTCTAGCCACGACTCGGCCTCTTCTAGCTGCCCGCGCCAGACCGTCGCCCCGCCGAGCGCCACGTAGCCGCGGCCGCGGCCGCTGGTGCGGCCTCCTCCCAACCGTGCTTGCGGGCCAGCTCGATCGCCTGCATGGCGCGCTGCTCCACCGGCTCCCGAGAGCGAAAGACGCTCAGGAGCGCCCGGTGTGCCAGCGCGTGCAGCTCGAGCATCGGTATGGAGATCCGCCGGGCCTCCTCCAACCCGTGCTCGAGGTGGCGCTCGGAGTCCTCCAGTCGACCGGCCCACATCTCGGCGATCCCGAGGTCGGTCAACACCCTGTGCGCACCTCCTCGCCGAGGTCAAATTCCGTGGCCTCGGTAGAGGCGAGCAGTCGCTGCGCCTCCTCGGCAACGGCCCGAAGGTCGTTGCGGGCCCGAGCGAGCTCGAATCGCTCGAACCTAAGCGCGATCCTGAAGCGCCCGCGACGGTGTTCGAGCACCGACGCCGACATCCGTGCCGCCAGGCCCAGATACCGCTCGGTCTCCTCCAGTGACCCCGCCGCCCGTTTGTCGGCGGCGGCGAGCACCACCAGCTCGGGATCCGCTGCGACCACGCCTGGAGGGAAACCCAGACAGAAGCTCGTGGCGGGTGGCGAGCCGTCCATCGAAGTACAACCCGAACCAGTTGTCGGCAAGCAGCCGCGCCGCCAAGCCCCAGTTCTCGGCCGCCTGCGCGTGGCGAATCGCCTCGACCGGATGCCCGTGTTCGGCCCACCACTCGGCGGCGATCGTATGCAGGCCGGGCACTTCCTGCGGGGCGGTCCGCTGCAGCTCGAGCGCGAGCAGGTCCCCAAACAGGTGGTGGTAGCGAAACCAGGTTCGCTCCGGATCCACAGCGGCCACGAACGCGCCCGCGTCCTCGAGCCCGGCAAGAATCCCGTAGGAGCCCGAGCTTCCCGTCAGCCGGTCAGCGAGCGGTCCGCTGACGCGCTCCAGCAGCGAGGTGCGCAACAGCAGCTGCCTGACTTCCGCCGACTGGCGCTCGAGCACCTCCGCGAGCAGGTAGTCGGCCACCGCGCGCTCGCGGCCCGAGAAGCTGACTGCGTAGCGTTCGGGATCCGGGTGGCGGGCGAGCGACAATGCCACCAGTCGCAGGCCCGCCGCCCAGCCTTCGGTTGTCGCGACCAGCGACTCGAGCGCGCCGTCGGACAGCCGCACCCCGACTGCCTCCAGCAGCGCGCGCGACTCCTCGAGCGTGAAGCGAAGGTCCTCGCCCCGGATCTCGGTGAGCTCCCCCTCCACACGCAAGCGGTGCAGCCCCAGCCGCAGATCGTGGCGTGTCAACAGCACGAATCGCAGCTCAGGCGGCGCGGTCCCGAGCAGCAGCTCCATGTGGCGGATGGCGTGGTCGGCCTGGAGCTCGTGCAGGTCGTCGATCACCAGCCAGAGCGGCTCCCGGAGCGAGCTCAGATCTTCGAGCAACCGTCCGACGACGTTCGCGCCGTCCAGATGAGGGGCGGCCGTCAGCTCCCGCACCCGTTCAGATCCGGCACCGGTCTGGCGCAGCGAGTCGAGAACGGAGAGCCAGAACACCTGCGGATCGTGCTCCTGGCGCCCCACCGACACCCACGCCGTGCGGTCGCTGAGACCTTCGGCGGCGATCCAGGAGCGCAGCAGGAACGTCTTCCCGCTTCCCGCCGGTGCCGACACTTGCACCACCCGCCGCGCCGCGCCCAGCAGCTCGAACAGGCCGGGCCGCGGGATCAACCACGCCCTTGCACCGGAGTCGGCGTGTTCGACGGCTGCTCCCGAGTCGGCCACGACACACATGGTTGCATCCTGCCGCCGTTGCAACCAGACCGTCGGAATCACCCGAACGATGCGATGCGCGCTCATCCGCCAGACGGCGACTCTGATCACATGTCAGCCAGCAAGAGAGCGGCCGGCGGTCGCGAGCCGCGGCGCTACGAGATCCGCGTCCGCGGGCCGATCGGCCCGACGCTGATGCAAGCGTTCCCGACGCTGGCCGCGGCGAGCCGCGGACAGGACACGCTGCTCACCGGCTCGCTCCCGGACCAGAGCGCTCTGTACGGCGTCATCCACCAGCTCGAGGCGCTCGGCCTAGAGCTGCTGGAGATCGGCTGTCTGCCGACCAGCGTTAGACCGGACTTAACCAATAAAGAACCAACGACCTAATGGAGCCCCTATGAATACTGCTTCTCATACCCCTGCAAACCGCCCTACGGTGACACGGCGCATCGACTTTCGCCCAGGCCAGGATATGTGCTGGGAGATCGTGCACAACGGCGAGGACACCGATGGTGAAGTTCTTGAGGCAAATAGCTGGCTGGGTCCCCACAGCCCCAGCCCCCCTGTGCACGTGCACGACAATGCTGAAGACAGCTTTGAGATCGTCGAGGGCCGACTTGACGTCAAGCTCGACGGCACCTGGCGTACCTACGGTCCGGGAGAGCGCGCCGCAGCGGCTCCCGGCCACCGGCACACCCTGCGAAACAGTCACGATGAGCCGGTGAGGTTCATCAATCGCCACCGCCCCGCCGCCGACTACGAGGGGTTCTTTCGCGACATGGCATCGCTGACATCGACCGGAAAGATGGGCGCCGGAACGCCTCACAGTCCGCGTCAAGCGATCTACGCAGCGATGCTGTTCCAAGCCCACCCGACCGCGATCCGAACCTCGCGCCTGCAGCGATTTGCCTTCGCGTCGCTGTCGGGCTTGGGCCGGATGCTGGGGATGAGCCGATGACCGCGTACACGCCCCGCGGGAAGAATCTCGCGCTCGTGCTGCTGGCGATGACGCAGTTCGTGGTCGTGATCGACGCTTCGATCGTCAACGTCGCGCTGCCGTCCATCGGGCGGGCGCTGCACTTCGCGCGCACTGACCTGTCGTGGGTCGTCAACGCCTACGCGCTTGCCTTCGGAGGCTTCCTGCTGCTCGGCGGTCGGATGGCCGACCTGCTCGGACGCCGGCGGATGTTCATGGTCGGACTGGTCGTCTTCTCGCTCGCCTCACTCGCCGGTGGACTGGCGCAATCGGAGGGATGGCTGATCGCCACCCGCGCCATGCAGGGCCTCGGAGCCGCAATCGTCTCACCGGCTGCGCTGTCGATCATCACCACCACCTTCGCCGAAGGCGCCGAGCGCAACCGAGCGCTCGGCATCTGGGGAGCCGTCGCCGGCGCCGGGGGCGCGGCCGGCGTGCTGCTCGGCGGCATCCTGACCAGCGGCCTGAACTGGCGCTGGGTCCTGTTCGTCAACGTCCCGATCGGCCTCGCAGCGGCAGCGCTGGCGCCCCGGACGCTGATCGAGAGCCGCGCCGACGACGACACCAACACGTTTGATCTGCCCGGCGCGGTCACTGTCACCGCCGGCCTGTCGCTGCTCGTCTACGCGATCGTCAACGCCGTCAATGTCGGCTGGGGATCGTCGGAGACGCTGCTGCTGATCGCCAGTGCGTTCGTGCTGCTGATCGCCTTCGTGCTGATCGAGTCCCGGCAGCGGCAGCCGCTGATGCCGTTCTCCATCTTCCGCCTGCGGACGCTGCGCGGCGCGGACATCGTCGGCCTGCTGCTCGGCATGTCGCTGTTCTCGATGTTCTTCTTCATCTCGCTGTACCTCCAGAACGTCCTGCACTACTCGCCGATCAAGACGGGAATCTCGTACCTTCCGCTGGCGGTCGGAATCATCATCTCGGCCGGACTCGCGTCCCAGCTGGTCACCCGGATCGGGTTCAGGCCGACGCTGATCGCCGGGCTGCTGCTAGTCGCCGGCGGCCTGCTCTGGTTCTCCCAGGCGCCCGGCAGCGGCGGCTCGTTCGCCGCTGATGTGCTCGGCCCGTCGCTGCTGGCGGCGCTGGGGTTCGGATTCGCATTCGTGTCCGTGACAATCGCCGCGGTCACCGGGACCAGAGCACACGAGGCGGGGCTGGCCTCCGGTCTGATCAACACCTCCCAGCAAATCGGCGGGGCGCTCGGGCTCGCGATCCTCGCGACGATCGCCAACAGCCGCACCCGAGGCCTGTTGCACGCCGGCGTCCACAGCTCAGCCGTGGCGCTGACCAAAGGCTTTGACCAGGCGTTCCTCGTCGGCGCCGGCTTCGCCGTCGCCGGAGCGATCCTCGCCGCCGTGCTGATCTCCTCGCGCGACAGCCACGAACACTCAAAGGCGGCCAGCATCGACGAGGCCGCCGACGCGGCAGCCGTTGCCGTCGCCGCGGGCTGAGCGCCTCAGCCGATCAGGCGCTCAGAGACGCGAAGTCAGCTGGCCCACCGTCTCGTCGCTGGGCGCAGCTCCGGCCAGCCGGAGCTGCGCCCACTCCAACCTCACCCCGAAAACCGATCACAAGCAAAGGACCACAACTCATGATTTTGATCACCGGAGCCACCGGCAACGTCGGCTCGGAACTCATCGCAGCGCTCCTCCCCGCCCAGGTAGGACACATACGGGTCCTCACCCGCAATCCCGGGGCGGTTTTCCCCGACGGCACCCAGAAGGTCGTGGCGAATCTCGCAGACAGCGACCTGGCACCCGTGCTGGACGATGTGCACGCCGTGTTCCTGCTCACCGACGGGCTCAACATCGCCGCACACGATCACCGGCTCATCGCCGCGGCGCAGCAAGCGGGCGTGGAGCGGATCGTCAAACTGTCCGTGCGCAGCGTCGGACACGACGCGACCGACCCGATCACCACCATGCACCGAGCCGGCGAGCAGGCGATCCGCGACAGCGGCATCGGCTGGACGTTCCTGCGGCCGACCGCGTACATGTCCAACGCGCTCAACTGGGCGGGAATGATCGCGGCCGATCAGATCGTGCACGCCCCGTTCGCCGCTGGCCGAGCCGCGGTCGTCGACCCGGCCGACATCGCAGCGGTCGCCGCGGCCTGCCTCACCCATGACAGCCACAACCACCTGGTCTACGAGCTCACCGGCCCAGAACCGCTCAGCCCCCCCGACCAGATCGCAATCCTCAGCCAGGTGCTCGGCCGCGACCTGCGCTACGCCGAAGCCGATTCCGCCGACATGCTCGCGCAGATGGTGTCCTACGGCATGCCCGAAGAGCTGGCGCAGGCAATCATCGAGCAATTCCGCTCCACCCTGGAGCCGTACAACTCCGAGCCGACAGGCGACATCACCGCAGTCACGAGCCGCCCGCCACGCAGCTTTACCGACTGGGCCCAGGCCCACCGCGCCGAGCTCCTCACGCCCGCCAGCTGGTGAAGATGCTGCCGTCGACGGCGTGCGCCTGGTAGACGGTCGTCTTGACCTCTCACGTCCGGACGCGCTGGACGAGAACCCCACGGCCGATCGAGCTCCTCGCGGAGCTCGATCGACTCACACCACGGATCAACATCCCCGACCAGTCGGATTTGCGGCACAACGCGGTCGGCCTGCACGCAGACCGAGGCCTGCATTCGTGTCGCGACGCAACTCCACCGCGGCTCGCCAGGAGACGCGCTGCGGTGTTGCCCGAACGTATGCGGTCCTCGATATGCGGACGATACGTACCAGTCGCACAGCGCGCGAATGCTGGTCAGAGCCGGAGCGACGTTTGAAAGACGCCGTCCTCGTCGAGCGGCCGACAAAGCAGCAAGCGCTGACGCTCTCGCCCATGGCGTGCGTCGCGCTGGGACCGTGACCATTGCTCTCGGAGCGTCGCGGCAACCCCTGATCGTCATCCGCCAAGGGGCGGCGAGGCGTGAAGGCGGACCGTGACGCAGAGCCCGCCGGCGGCCCGGGGGGTGAGAATGAGGGTGCCATCGTGTGCTTGGGTGATGCTCTTGACGATTGCCAGGCCGAGGCCGACCCCTGCGTGGTCAGTGCGTATGCGTCTGGAGCCGCGCTGAAATGGCTCGGCCAGCGTGGACACCAATTGGGGGGTGAGCCGCTGACCGGTGTTCTCGACGGTGAGCTCCACACTCCTGGAGTGAACGGTGGTGGTGACCCAGACGTTGCCGTGTTCGGGCAGGTTGTGGACGATCGCGTTGTGCACGAGGTTCGTAGCCATCTGCTGCAGGAGGGCGGGTGAGCCGATGGTGGGGGTCGCGTCGCCGGAGGTCTCGATGCTGACGCCGCGTTTTTCTGCGAGGGGGAGCAGCGTTTCGGTGGCTTCTTCTGCGATGAGCGAGAGGTCGGCGTGTTCTGGGACGAAGGATCGCTGGTCGGCGCGGCTGAGCAGGAGCAGGGCTTCGGTGAGGTCGATCGCTCGGGTGTTGACGGCGTGGAGGCGGTCGACGAGTTCGTCATTGCCGCGGTTCTGATCGTTGCGGGCGACGTCGAGGAGGGTCTGGGTGATCGCCAGCGGGGTGCGGAGTTCGTGGGAGGCGTTGGCCGCGAATCTCTGTTGTTCGGCGACGTGTGCTTCGAGCCGCGCGAGCAGGCCGTCGACGGTGTCGGCGAGATCCTTCAGCTCGTCGCGGGGCCCCGAGACCGCGAGGCGCTCGTTCAGGTTGCGCGCGGAGATCCGCCGCGTGGTTGCCGTCATCGCACGCAGCGGGCGCAGGACCCGGCCGGCGACCAGCCAGCCGAGCGCGATCGAGACCGCGGTCATGATCGCCAGCGCGATCCCGGACTGGATGAGCCCTTGGTGAAGACCGTGGGTGTCACGTGCGACGGCATGGGCGAACACTCGGCGCACCTGACGGACGACCTCCGGGTTCGCCAAAACATTGGTGCGGGCGCCCGGGCTGCTCAACCCGTGCCGAATCCCGGTCGGCACGATCAGATCGACCCCGGTGCTGCTGCGAAAGAGTAGGTAGGTAGTCGCGAGCAGCGCCAGCCCCGAGACGAAGAACAAGCCACCGTAGAGCAGGGTCAGGCGCAGGCGGACGGTCCGTGACGGCAGGCGGAGCACCCGACGTGGAGTGAACCTGGCCAGCGAGAGGCGGGGCATCCTGAGATCGGGGGCTCTATCCACGGTCCGCTCGTTCGGGTCCGGTGTCTGGCTGAGTGTCGATGCGGTAGCCCGCGCCGGGCACTGTGGCGATGATCGAGGGTTCGCCGAGGCGTTTGCGTAGCGCCGAGACGGTGATGCGCACGGCGTTGGTGAACGGGTCCGCGTGCTCATCCCACGCGCGTTTCAGGAGCTCTTCGGCGCTGACGACGCCGCCTTCGGCGGAGACGAGAACCTCGAGCACGGCAAACTGCTTGCGGGTGCATGCGACGTAGCGGCCGTCGCGGTGGACCTCGCGACGAAACGGGTCCAGCTGCAGACCGGCGATCTCTTGCACCGGCGGCCGGTGGTGGGCGCGGCGGCGGTCGAGCGCTCTGAGACGGAGCACGAGCTCTTGGAGCTCGAAGGGCTTGGTGAGGTAGTCGTCGGCGCCGAGCTCGAACCCGGTGGCCTTGTCGCCAAGCCGGTCGGCCGCGGTGAGCATGAGGATCCCCATGCCGCTGCCCGACGCGACGATGCGTCTGGCGATCTCGTCACCGGACGGGCCGGGGATGTCGCGATCGAGGACGGCCATGTCGTAGTCGTTGACGCTCAGCAGCTCCAGCGCGCTGGCGCCGTCACCGGCGATGTCTGCCGCGATCGCCTCGAGGCGCAGGCCGTCACGGATCGCTTCGGCCATCAGGGGCTCGTCCTCGACGATCAACACGCGCATGCGGTCAGATGCTGCCAGGTCGGACATATCGTCGGCATATCGAAAAGCGCATACGTTCTGGCAACACCACGCCACCTTCACTAGCGGCGTGGCCTACAGCCAATCAGCACGAACCGCGGCCCGCTGGCGCCGACCGACCGTGTACCGCGCGCGTCGCCGGCGCCTGCTGCTCGGCGTCGTCCTGGTCGCGCTTCTCGCCCACCCGGTTGGGCAGCTCCTGAACGACACGGGCCATGTGCGCATGCCCACGGCCAGCACGCGCCAAGAGCACCGCGCCTACCTGTCGGCGGTCAGCTGGCCCCAGCAGGGGCAGGCGGCGTTCGTGCTCGGCAACGGCCGTCCGGCGGCAAGCCCGCACGAGCAGCCGGCCCCGATCGCCAGCCTGGCCAAGGTGATGACCGCCTACCTGACTCTCAAGCGCTACCCGCTGAGCGGTGCGCAGGACGGGTTCACGATCACGGTCACCGAAGGCGAGGCATTGGCCGACGTGCAGGACGCCGACAACGACGAGTCGGTCGTGGCCGTGCAGGCCGGCGAGCAGCTGACCGAGCGCCAGCTGCTCGAGGCACTGCTGATCGCCTCCGGCAACAACATCGCCCAGCTGCTTGCCAACGTGGTGGCGGGCAGCGAGCCGAGCTTCATCGCCGAGATGAACGCGGAGGCCCGCACGCTCGGGATGAATCGCACGGTCTACACCGATCCCAGCGGGTGGGACTCGAGCACGGTGTCCACCGCTGCCGATCAGCTACGCGTCTTTCAGCGGGCGATGCGTTTCCCGATATTCCGCCAGATCGTCTCGATGGACAGCGTGATGCTGCCGGTCGCCGGGACGCTCACGAACTTCAACCCCCTGATCGCCGACGGGTACGGCGGCAAGACCGGATCGGACTCCGCGGCCGGAGGATGCCTGGCCTTCTTCACCAACGTGACGGTCGGAGGCCGTCCGGTGACCGCCGTCGGCGTGGTGATGGGGCAGGGGCAGGGCAGCGACACGTCGGCGATCCTCGCCGCCGCGGGTGACGCCGCCACGCAGCTGGTCGAGTCCGCTGCCCCGGCGATCCGTAGGAGCACCATCGGCGCGCCCGGCCCGGCCGGCCCACCCATGGGAGTCGCTGGCTAGCCAACGCCAGCCGTGTTGCGCGTTGCCTCGCTCGGCTCAGCCTTGATCTCAACTCAATCACGACCTGTAGGCGAACACATGAGCAGAAAACGACCGCCGCCACACACATCTATGGAGCAAACATGATTAGAAAGCGACGGCCGTTGGCCGCCCTGGTCCTCGTCAGCGTATTCGCCGTGATCGGCGTCGGCTGTGGTTCGAACACACCTACCGGCACCGCCAGCCGCAGCGCCGACAGCGGCAGTAGTGCCGGCACCGCCAACAGCGGCGGCACCGGCGGTAACACGCAGGCCACAAAGCGGGAGAAGGCGGTGAAGTTCGCCGAGTGCGTGCGGGCGCACGGCGTCCCTCACTTCCCGGACCCTGGCACGTCAGGCGACATCAACTTTGGCGTCGACGTGAGTAAGGCGGTGTTCACGGCCGCCGTCAACGCGTGTAAGTCTCTGGAGCCACCCGGCGCTCTGAGCTCAAAGCGCAGCCCCACGCAGCAGTCGGCGGCCCTCAGGTTCGCCCAGTGCGTCCGCGCGCACGGCGTGCCCGACTTTCCCGACCCCGTCAACGGTCAGCCCCTCATCGACACGACTCACATCCCATCCTCCAATCAGCCCGGTGGTATGACCATTCTCAACGCCGCGACACACAAGTGCGGCACTGTCTTGAGATTGGCAGTGGGCGCAGCGGGGGGCCACGGAGGATGAGGCGTAAGACCTGGGCGCTGCCCGCAGCGGCCGTGCTGGCCGGCGCAGCCGTCACCGGCGGGGTGCTCGTCATGTCCGGTGGCAACCCAGCGAGCGCGGCGGCGCGTCCGCTGCCGGTCGGTACCACGCAGGTGGAGAAGAGAACGCTGTCGGCGATGGTCTCCCAGGGTGGAATCCTCACCTATCGGGCGCGATCAGACGGCTCGCCCTACTCGGTCATTAACCACGCCCACGGGACGTACACCCAACTGCCCACGCTCGGCCAGGTGATCCGTCAGGGACACGCGCTCTACCGGGTGAACGAGCAGCCGGTGGTGTTGCTGCATGGCTCGACACCCGCCTACCGGACGCTGTCGGCTGGGGCGACCGGCCCCGACGTGGCCGAGCTCAACGCGGATCTGGTCGCGCTCGGGTATGCATCCTCGTCGCAGCTTCATCCGGGGTTTGCCGTTTTCGGGTCAGCCACCACCACCGCTCTGATGAAGCTCCAGGCGGCTGTGGGGCTGGCGCGAACGGGCACGCTGAGTCTCGGCCAGGCGGTGTTCGAGCCCACCGCCGTGCGGGTGACGAGCGTGTCAGCCCAGCCCGGGGGCAGCTCCCAACCCGGCGAGACGGTGCTGCAGGGCACCTCGACCACGCGCGAGGTGCAGGTGGCGCTGGACGCCTCCCAACAGACCAGCATGGCCGTCGGAAACAAGGTGAGCATCACCCTGCCCAACAACCAGACCACGCCGGGTGTCGTCTCCTCGGTGGGCAGTGTCGCGATCTGCCCATCGAGCTCCGCGGCGGGCGGGCAGGGATCGAGCTCCGCCGCGCCCGGAGCGGACACGTGCTCGTCCGGCAGCACGCCGACCATCACCGTGGACGTCACCCCGTCCGATCCGGGCGCCACGGGCACGTGGGATCAGGCCCCGGTCCAGGTCGGCATCACCACCGACAGCGTGCCCGACGCGCTTGTCGTTCCGGTGACCGCGCTGCTGGCCCAGTCCAGTGGCGGCTATTCCGTCGAAGTCGCCGGCGCCGGCGTCGGTACCGGCAACCGTCTCGTCTCGGTCTCACTCGGGCTGTTCGACGACGCCGACGGGCTCGTGCAGGTCAGCGGCCCGGGCCTGGCCGCCGGCCAGCACGTGGTGGTCCCGTCAACATGACCCGCACCCCGTCACCCACACCCGACAACACCGCGGTCGCGGCCGGAATCGGCGTCGCCGCCGGCGGTGCCGGGGCGGCGGTGCTCGAGCTCGACGACGTGACCAAGACCTATCCGGGCGAGCCACCCGTCCACGCCCTGCGCGGGGTGAATCTCACCCTCGGCCAGGGTGAGCTGGTCGGGATCGTCGGCCCGTCGGGATCGGGCAAGACCACCCTGCTGCAGCTGATGGGAACGCTCGACCGGCCCACCAGCGGCAGGGTGAGGATCACCGGGCTGGACGTGGCAGCGATGGCCGACGACGACGTGGCCTACCTGAGGGCCGCCCGCATCGGGTTCATCTTCCAGCAGTTCTTCCTGGCCGAGCACGCCACCGTGCTGGACAACGTCGCCGACGGGCTCCTCTACGCCGGCATCCCGGTGAGGCAGCGTCGCGAGCGGGCGCGCGCCGCCCTCGAGCTGGTCGGTCTGGCCCAGCGTCCTCACGCCCGTCCCACCCAGCTCTCGGGCGGCCAACGCCAACGGGTCGCGACCGCGCGGGCCCTGGTCGGCGAGCCCGCCATCGTGCTCGCGGACGAGCCGACCGGCAACCTCGACCAGGCCACCGGGAAGTCGATCCTGGCGCTGATCGACCAGCTCCACCAGGCCGGCTCGACGATCGCGGTCATCACCCACGACCACGCGATCGCCGAGCGGATGCCCCGCAAGGTCGAGATCATCGACGGCCGCATCGTCGCCGACACCCGCCCGCTCGGTCGGGAGCCGTCGTGACCGGCACCGCCACCCTGGAGCGGAAGCGCCTCGAGGTTTCCGATCTCGCCCGACTTTCCACTGTCGGGCTGCGTACCCGGAAGTTGCGGGCCGGGCTCTCCGCGCTCGGGATCGCCATCGGCGTGGCCGCGATCGTCGCCGTACTCGGCCTGTCCGCCTCCTCCCAAGCCGGCCTCCTGGCCGAGATCAACCAGCTCGGCACCAACCTGCTCACTGCCACCAACGGCCAGAGCGTCACCGGCGCCAGCGTCGAGCTGCCGACCGCCGCGTCGCCCATGATCGGCCGCATCAACGGCGTACAGCAGGTGCAGAGCACCGGGACAGTCAAGGGCGTGGGCGCCTTCCGTAACCCCTTCATCCCCTCAGTCGACACCAACGGCCTCACCGTCCAAGCCACATCGCTCGACCTTCTCCCGGTCCTCGCCACCACCCTCGCCGACGGCCACTACCTCAACGCCGCCACCGCCCAAGAACCCGTCGCCGTCGTGGGCGCCACCAGCGCCCAGCTGCTCGGCATCGACCGCGTGTACCCCGGTGAACGCATCTGGGTCGGCGGCCAATGGTTCTACCTCGCCGGCATCCTCAAACCCGCCGTGCTCGCCTCTGACCTCGACTCCGCCGTCCTGGTCGGCTACCCCGCGGCACAGAAATACCTGGGCTTCGACGGCCACCCCTCCACCATCTACCTCCGCGCCCAGAACGAGCGCGTGCACGCCGTCGACAACCTCCTCGCCGCCACCGCCAACCCGGAGAACCCCAGCGGGGTCAACGTCAGCCAACCCTCCGACGCCCTCGTCGCCCAAGCCGACGCCAAAAGCGCGCTGAACGGCCTCTTCCTCGGCCTCGGCGCCGTCGCCCTCCTCGTCGGCGCGGTCGGCGTCGCCAACATCATGATCATCTCCGTGCTGGAACGCCGCTCCGAGATCGGCCTGCGCCGCGCCCTCGGCGCCACCAAAGGCCACATCCGCACCCAATTCCTCTCCGAAGCCGTCCTGCTCGGACTGCTCGGCGGCGTTGTCGGCGTCGCCCTCGGCGCCGCCGCCACCGTCGTCTACGCCCACACCAAACACTGGGCCACCGTCATCCCCACCGAAGCCTGGGCCGGCGGCATCGCCGCCTCCCTCATCATCGGCGCGATCGCCGGACTCGTCCCCGCCCTCCGCGCCGCACGCCTCTCACCCACCCAAGCCCTGTGGTCCGTCTAACCACCGACGCGCGGGCCGGCAGCCGTGGGTGGGCTTCAGCCGCCTGCGACGCCCGAAGCAGGCCGGCCGGTGACCTGCAACCCGGCGACGGCGAGCTTGACGACTTGCCGGAACCGCTGCCTCCGCGCTTTGGTGATGGAGTCGTTCGCCGACGGGCAGCCCTCGCTCTTGCTGCATGTCCGACGGGCGAGCGGACCGGGCTCGCTCGGTCCTCGCTTGCGGCGCGAACGTAAAGCCGCCGCGACCTGAAGCGCAGTTGGATGCAGGCGATCTATTTGCCGTCCGCGCCATCGAGCCCGAGAGCCTCGCGCGTGAGGCGGAAGCCGAGCGAACGGCTCGCACCAAGCCGCTCGTAGTACCCCTCGGTTCGAGTGCGGACGTCCAGCTGCAGGCCTCCCGCACGCTCGAGACCATGGCGCAACAGCCTAGATCCGAGGCCAACTCCACGGGAGTTCCTGGCGACCAGAAGCATCGAAACATGGGCCTGAATGAGGCCATCGGATTGGACCTGGATCGCACCGACGAGTTGCCCTCCTGCGATCGCTACCAGCGTCGTCACGCCCGGCGCGGTGAGTGCATGGTGGGTCCGCTCGACATCGTCGGTGTATTCGGTCCAGCCCTCCGCAGCCACGAGTGCAATTAGCTCGTCGAGGCGGGCTTGTGTGAACGGTTCGATTGAGATCTCGGTCATGCGGTATCGGCGGTTCGGCTCGGGTTGCGATTTAGGCATTGCTCGCCAACAGCGTCTGAAGAAATCGCGGCGTCCGGCCAGCGCCTTCCTCAAGGCTGAGATGTACTCGTCGGGAGCGCAGACGACGATCCGGTTCCTCACCTGATGAGCGGGGCCGGTCAGGGTTTCTCGACATGGAGTTGGCGCGCACAGGCGGCCTTGCGGATTAGGTGGTCGCGCTCGGCGACGCTCGTGGCCCGATGGGCGGCCTGCGCGTACGCCCGGGCGGCGGCCTGGAGGTCGCCGCCGAGCTCGTGCAGGTGGCCGCGGACGGCGTGCCAGCGGTGCCGCGCGCCGAGCACCTCGCGCAGCCGGTCGGTCTCGCGCAGCCCGGCGGCGGCGCCGCGGACGTGCCCGACCGCGACCGCGCGGCCGAGCGCCGCGGCGGGGTCCTGGCGCACCGGGTCGTCGGTGAGGGCGACGAGATCGTCGTACCAGGCGAGGATCTGCGGCCAGTCGGTCTCCGCGGCGCTGGCCGCGTCGTCGTGCAGGGCCGCGATCGCGGCCTGCGCCTGGTAGCGGCCGGGGCGCTGACGAGCCAGCGCCGACTGCAGGACACGCACGCCCTCGGCGATCTCGCGGGTGTCCCACTGCCGGCGGTCCTGCCGATCGAGCGTGACGATCCGGCCCTCGGAGTCCAGCCGCCCTGGGAGGCGGGCGTGGCTGAGGAGCATCAGCGCGAGCAGCCCGCGCGCCTCGGGCTCGTCGGTGGCGAGGGTGAGCTGGCGGGCGAGCCGGATCGCCTCGCCGGCCAGGTCGACCCGGCCCCCGTGGCCGGCCGTATAGATCAGGTAGAGCACGCGCAGCACGACGGCGAGGTCACCGGGCTGGTCGAGGCGACGCCCCTGGAGGGTGCGCTTGGCGCGGCTGATCCGCTGCGCCATCGTCGCCTCGGGCACAAAGAAGGCGTCGGCGATCTCCCGGGTGGTGAGGCCGCCGACCGCGCGCAGGGTCAGCGCCACCTGCGAGGTGGGCGCGAGTTCGGGATGGCAACAGCAGAAGAGCAGGAACAGGGTGTCGTCGCCCGCCTCGGTCGGGCCCGAACGCGGCTCGGCGTGGCTCGCCGCCTCGCGCCGATGCCGGGCCGCCTCGCTG
The DNA here is from genome assembly GCA_963790605.1 of uncultured Actinomycetota bacterium. Classification (GTDB taxonomy): domain Bacteria; phylum Actinomycetota; class Thermoleophilia; order Solirubrobacterales; family Solirubrobacteraceae; genus Palsa-465. Next base: position 74,783 of record CAWBPG010000001.1, read on the forward strand.
CGGCGGGCGTCGACGAGCCTCCGGGTGGCGACCGTGGTCAGCCATGCACGCGGGTCACGCGCCGGCTGCGCCGGCCACACCCGCAGCGCTTCCAGCAACGCCTCCTGCAATGCGTCCTCGGCGGCATCGAAGTCCTCTCCCCGCCGGATCAATCCCGCGAGCACCCGCGGGACGAGGGCGCGCAGCACGCCCTCGTCCAGCCATGGCGTCGGCTCGTTGGTCACGCCGCGTCAGTCGTCCGAGGACGCTCCCACATGACCTCGCGGAGGTCGATCCACTCGTACATGGGCTCGCCGCCCGGGCCGGGCTCGGAGGAGACGTACGCGGCGAGCTCGACCGCACGCTCGTGCGAATCGACGTCGATCATCCACCAGCCCGCCACGAGGTCGCTCGTTTCGGGGTGCGGGCCGTCGGTGGTGACGGGGGCGGCGTCCGGGCCGCCGTAGCGCACCCAGGTCTGCGCCGGCGTGAGTGCCTGCGCGTCGACGTACTCGCCGTTCCGCTCGAGCAACTCGCTGACGTGATTCTGGAAGGCGATATGCGCCTCCACATCCTCGGGGGCCCACTGGTCCATCGGCGGGAGGGCATGATGCGGCTCCGGGCCGCCGCGGTAGTGCTTGAGCAGCAGGTACTTCGGCATCGTGATCTCCTGATGTCGTGGGCCGCGCCTGTCGTGGCCCTTCACCTGGTGAGCGGAGCCGGTCAGCGCTTCTCGACATGCAATCACGCACTCAGTCCTTGATCGTCGCGTAGGGGAACAATCCAGGACGCCGTCCCGTGACGTACAGATCTTCGTGTCGGCCAGGCCCTGGTCGGGCCAGCGATCAATACTTCCTCCATGGATACTTTCAACCTCTTTCACGACGAGACGATCGGCGACGAGAGTGATCCGCCCGGATACCTTGCGCGATCCGCGCAACTCGCGCCGAGGTTCGGAGCGACCCGCGTCGCGATGACCGTGTACGACCTGCCCCCGGGACAGGCGATTTGCCCCTATCACTTCCACTGGGGCGATGAGGAGTGGCTGATGGCGGTTTCCGGAACGCCTACGGTTCTGACGCCCAACGGCGAACAGACGCTGGAACCCGGCGATGTCGTCTGCTTCCTGGTGGGTCCGGAGGGAGCGCACCGGGTCCACAACGCGAGCGACGACGTCGCTCGCGTCGCCCTTTTCTCCAACAAGCACGAGTTCGGCATCATCGAATATCCCGACAGCGACAAGATCGGCGTCTGGGGCCGCCATGACAAGGCGCTCGAGCACATGATCAGCCGCAGCCCGGACCTCGACTACTGGGACGGCGAGCGGTCCTGAACCGACAGCGCAGGGGCAGCCCTCACCAAGCGCCGACGCCCTCGTCCCAGCCAGTGGCTGTCGACGATCGCCTGCGTGGCCTTGCGATCGTCCGCTGTTAGCTCGCCGGACGAGTCCTGCGCCGAGGCGATCAGCACTCCGCAGCGCGCGGAATGACCGCTGTTCGTCCTCCCAAGCGGTCCCCTCGTCGGCCACCTCCGGGCTAACGCTCACACAGGCGAAGGAGCTGCCGTGCTGGTGGCGGACAGGGCACGCGCGATTCCATGTCGAGAACCGCTGGCCGGCTCCGCTCACCGGGTGACGGGCCTCGATTGGCGCGGCCCACGACACCAAGAGACTCGGAGGATGTACCTCATGTCGCATATACGACGTTTTGACCATGTTGGCATCACCGTCGCGGACCTGGACACGGTGACGGCGTTCTTCGTCGGGCTGGGCCTCGAGGTCGAGGGCCGGACGTTCGTAGAGGGCGAGTTCGTGGACACCGTCATTGGCATCCCCGGCGCCCGCAGTCACATCGTCATGCTGCGGCCGCCCGACGGGGGTCCTGGGCTGGAGCTGTCGAGCTTTGTCTGGCCAGAGCACGAGCCAGGGTCGCCCACCGCCATGGCCAACGAACTGGGGTTGCGCAACGTGGCGTTCGAAGTCGACGACTTGCAGGCGACCGTCGACCGGCTGGCTGTCGAGGGCTACGGCCTGGTCGGCGGCATCGGTCAGTACGAGAACATCTGGCGCATGGCCTACGTGCGCGGGCCAGAGGGCATCATCGTTTCCCTGTCTGAGCGGATCGGCTGACGCGCCCGAGATCGCAGCCCTTCCGCTCGGTCTCGTCGATCAGGGCGTCCATGGCGAAAGAACGTCCCCTTGGCCAGGCCCGCCCGCCGGGTGATCTCGCTGACCTGGACGTCGAACCATGCATGGGCGAAACCTTTGGGAGTTCCCGCGCTTGACAACGCCGGATACGGCGAGTAGAAGGTGAGACCGCTGGTCATCTTACGGGCGCCGGGAGCGCCAACAGCGAGGGAGGGAGACAGGGATGACATCGCCGTCCTGCGTGCTCAGGCGTGTCCGTGTAGTGGCCTTGGTGGTTGGCGTCGTTGTGGCCTGTGTGGCGCTATCCGGCACGAGCGCACTCGCCCGGTCTCGAGGGCACGCCTCAAGCGCCGCCAGCGATCCGCGGGTGCGGGCCCTGCTTCAGCGCATGACTCTGGATGAGAAGCTCACTCTGCTCGAGGGCGAGGCGGAGGCGGCGTCACCGGCCAAGCAGTACCAGGCGGGGTATCTGCCGGGCATCCCACGGCTCGGAATCCCGTCGCTGAAACTGAGTGACGGGCCTCCGGGTGTCATCACGCGCCAGGACTCGACGGGCATGACATCGACCATGGGCGTCGCCGCGACCTTCAGCCAGCCCGACGCGCTGCTCAACGGCGTCGTGATCGGTCGCGATGCCCGCGCTCTGGGCATGGATGTCGTGCTCGAGCCGTTCGTCAACATGGATCGAGACACCGCGTGGGGTCGCGGTTTCAACACGTTCGGCGAGGACCCGCTGCTCACCGGTCAGACCGGCGCGGCTGAGATCACCGGCATCCAGAGCCAGGGCACGATGGCGCAGGTCAAGCACTTCATCGCCTACGACGGCGCTAACAACGTCGACGTGGATTCACAGACGCTGCACGAGATCTATCTCCAGCCGTTCGCCGACGCGGTGAACGCCGGGGTCTCGTCGGTGATGTGCTCCTACAACGAGATCAACGGCTACCAGGCGTGCGGCAACGCCACGACGCTCACCCAGATCCTCCGCAACGAACTCGGCTTCAAGGGATTCGTCACCTCTGACTGGGGCGCCAACCACGGTACGACCTACCTCAACGCCGGACTGGACATGGAGATGCCCGGTGGCGGAGGACCGGCAGGAATCAGCCTGCCCAGCTACTTCTCCAAGGATGCCCTGAAGGCGGCCATTGCCAGCGGCGCGGTGCAGGAGAAGCGCGTCACGCAGGCGGCCGGGCGGATCCTCTATGAGATGGACCGCTTCGGCCTGCTCACCGGCCACTCCAAGCATTCGATCACGCCCGAGCCCACGCGCTCGGACGAGCGCATCGTCCTCCGGACCGCTCGCGCCGCAGCCACCCTGCTGAAGAACAGCGGCGGCACGCTGCCCTTGAGCCACCAGTCGCTGGCCAACCTGGCGCTGATCGGCCCGGGGGCCGGGCAGACCATCGCTACCAACAGCGGCGGCGAGGCCGCGGGCGGCCTCCTCTCACAACAGCCCAGTGCGCTGCAGACGCTGCAACAGGCCACAAAGCAGAGCGGGGCTCACATCACCTACGCGGTCGCAGACGAACTGACCGGGAGTCCCGTTCCCGCAAGCACGCTCTCGCACGGAGGACAGCCCGGGTTGCTGCGCACCGATACGACGACCGGAGCCACCCACGTCGACCCCCAGCTGAACTCCACCATCAGCAACGGAAACGCCCTGCCCGTGGGGGCAGCCGACAAATGGACCGGGACCCTGACCGTGCCCAGCACCGGCGATTATTGGCTCAACATCCAGGCGCTCGGCGCGACGGCGACGCTCGTGGTCGACGGCAACACCATCACCACCGTCGGAGCCGGCTTCGGCACCGGCCCGCGCTATGGGGTGGTCCATCCCACCGATGGGAGCGCCCCGACCGCGACCACCGACGGTCTGGCGAACAACCGCACGCTTCTGCATCTGACCGCAGGCGCGCACACGCTGCAGGTGACCGATGCCCCCGACGTCTCGGGCCGGGTGGTTCAGGTGCGCCTGAACTGGGTCACCCCGCCGCAGCAGCAGGCCGATCACGACGCCGCCGTCGCCGCGGCGCGCAACGCCAAGACCGCCGTCGTGTTCGCCTGGGACACGGGCTCGGGAGACCTCTCCTCCCCACTGCCCGACGATCAGGACCAGCTGATCAGCGACGTCGCGGCGGCGAATCCCAACACCATCGTCGTCCTGCAGTCAGGGCAGCCGATCGCGATGCCCTGGCTCAACAACGTCAAGGCGGTGCTCGAAGCCTGGTATGGCGGAGACCAAGCCGGCGTCGCGGCCGCCGACATCCTCCTGGGCAAGACCGATCCGTCCGGCCGACTGCCGATGACCTGGCCGGTCAGCCTCGACCAGGAGGTCGCCCACCAATCCGCGCATCCCGAAAGGTCGTCCAACGGCGTGCACCCCGACGGCAGCCTGTGCGGACCGGCCGGGTTTGTCCCGGACCCCACCTGCACGACCACCTACTCAGAGGGACTGGACATCGGGTATCGCTACTTCGACGCCACCCACGAGACCCCGCTCTATCCCTTCGGGTATGGGCTCTCCTACACGACGTTCCGCTACTCCGATCTCACCGCCGGCACCGCTGGCGACGGCGGGCTGAACGTCACCTTCCGACTCACCAACACAGGATCGGTGGGTGGTGACGAGGTTCCCCAGGTCTACCTCGAAGCCCCGCAGACGATCCCCACCGGCGTTCAGTTCGCGCCCAAGGCTCTGGCCGCATATACGCGGACCTCGCTTGCGCCGGGCGAGACCCGCCTCGTGACGATGCACGTGCCGCTGCGCCAGCTCCAATACTGGTCCGATGCTGCCGGGTGGACCACGGCCGCCGGCAGCCGCACAGTCGACGTCGGCCCGGACGAGAGCACCAACGCACTCTCCACCAGCGTGACGGTGGGATAACGACAAAAAGGACGGGAATCGCTCACCTCGCTGACACTGGTGTCGGAGCTGATCACCGACAGCGCGCGGAGTGGGCACCGTGCTGCCGAACGTGACTGCCTCCGCGACTGCCGGCCCGCGGCCCGCGTGAGCAGAATGTCGCCAACGCAATGGGCGGACACGAGGCGGGCGCCAGGCGATATCGGTCGTGCGGACACCGGCCAGCCAAAGGCGCAGGTTCAGGCGGGGAGATCAGCGGCCCACGGCCGCTGATGCAGCCTCCGGCCACGCGCGGGCTCTGGTCACAGAACGACGGCGTATCGGTGCCGTTGGACCGGCAGGTCCGCTGGCGTGGCCGGATGGAGCAGACTGCCGACGATGGACCTGCCTAGCCCGACGGCAGAGCAGGGGCGATGAGTCTTCGCATCCCGACACCCCACGGCCGCCCGTGGTCGGGGGCGTTCAACGTCGTGATGGCCACCGCGATCGTGTCGATCGCGGCGCGCCAGGCCGGGCTGCACTGGATCTCGGACGTGTTGGTTGTGGCGGCCTTGTTGGCGTTTGTGCCGCTGGCGGCGCTGGATGTCCTGCGCGCGCGACACCCGGTCACGCTGCTCCACCGGGCCGGCCAGCCAGGTCGGGCCTTCCCAGCATTCGGGTTCGTTGCCGACGCGGCCGTGCTGGGCACTCGGGTTGTGACCGCGACTGGTCCGTGGCGCGCGGTCGCGACGATCCTGCTGATCGTCGGGGCGATCGTGTGGCTAGCCATCATGGCCGAACTGTGCCGCTATCCGGGGCGCGTGGTGAGCATGCGCGCGCGCGCCGAATGGCTGCTGGCAGCGGTCGCCACCGAGGGGCTGGCCATCCTGCTCGCCCATCTATCGAACCCATTGCACTGGCTGGCGGTCGCGTTGTGGGCGCTGGGCGGCGTGCTGTATGTGATGATCATGGCGCTCCTCACGCGGCGCGTTGCGCGCTTTGGGCTGCGACCGCACGAGCTGACGCCCGACTGGTGGATCGTGATGGGCGCGCCGGCGATCTTCGCGCTCGCCGGCGCGACGCTTGACCGTGGCCGGCTGGCCTCACCAATCGGGGTGCTCGTCCTCGCCGGGTGGACGCTGGCGAGCTTCTGGATCCCCGTGCTGGCCACTGCGGAGCTCTGGCGCGCACGGACTTTGTTGCCTCGATTCACGCCCGAGCGCTGGACCATGGTCTTCCCGCTGGGGATGTACAGTGCCTGCGGGCAGCTCGGTGGCCGGGTGGTTGGCGTGACGTGGATGCACGCGATCGGCCGCGGCTGGCTGGCCGTCGCATTGACGGCCTGGACCGCGGTCGCCGCCGGCGAGATCCACTTCTCATTCAGACCCCGGCGCTGAAGGCATCGGCCAACCACCCAGCCATCCCGCTGACCGATGAAACTCACCCTCGCCGCAGCCAAGGCGTGGCGCTTACAGGTCCAGGACGTCGTCGCAGGCATCGACGACGTCCGGATCGTGCGAGGCGATCACCATCACGGCCCCCGTACGAGCGCGCTCGATCAGCAGCGAGATGATCAGCCCGCGGTTGTCGGCGTCGAGTTCCGCGGTCGGCTCGTCGGCGAGGAAGACGTCGGCGGCGCTGACGAGGGCCCGGGCTACGGCCACCCGCTGCTGCTGCCCGCCCGAGAGATCCTCGACGAGGTGGTCGGCGACGGGGGCCAGCCTCACGCGCTCGAGCACGGCCTGGACACGCGAGCGCACCTGAGCGCGCGGCACTCGGGCTGCCTGCAGCACGACCGCGACGTTCTCGCGCGCCGTCAGCGCGGCCACCAGGCCGTAGCCCTGCAGGACGAACCCGAAACGGCGGCGCAGGGCGAGGTCGCTGCCCGGGGTCACGGTCGCCGCGTCGAGCGTGACCGTGCCGGCGGACGGCGCGACGAGCCCGCCGAGCATCGTCAGCAGCGACGACTTCCCCGACCCGGACGGGCCGCGTACCGCGAGGACCCGACCGGACGACGCCTGCACCGAGATGCCGTCGAGGATGGTCCGGTCGCCGACGGCGTAGCGGAGATCAGTGGCCGTGAGAACGACGGTCACGAGGACTCCTCGGAGCGTGGTACGAGCGTGATCTCGAGTCCGTCGCGCCGGACGTCGAGCAACGTGCCCGGCGGAAACTCCTCGAACAGCTCCGGCGGCAGTTGCAGCGACCCGTCCCGCCCCACGACGGCGTACTCCCGCCCGTGCACGCCCTCGCTCCCGACGCGCCCGTCGCGGATCGTGACCGTCCGGCCCGTGCGGGCGGCCACCGACGAGTCGTGAGTGACGAGCACGACCGTGCGGCCGAACCCGGCGTGCACCTGCGCGAGAAGTTCCATGACGTGCTCGCGGCCGACGGCGTCAAGTTGGCTGGTCGGCTCGTCGGCGAGCACCAGTTGCGCACCCGAAGACAGCGCAGCCGCGATCGCGACGCACTGCTGCTCGCCATCCGACAGCCGTCCGGTTACCCGGTCGGCGAGGGCGGCCAGCCCGAGTTCCTCGAGCAGCTCGTCCGATGACTTGCCCGACGGCCCGGCGGCGAAGGCCACGTTCTGCCGGACGGTCGCGTAGGCCAGAAGGTTGCGCGACGGGTTCTGCAGGACGAGCGCCACGACCGACCCCCGCAGCCGGGCGAGCGAGCGCGGCGCCATCCGGCCGACGTCGTGCGGGCCGATGAGCACCCGTCCGGCCGACGGGCGCAGCACCCCGGCGAGCAGGCCGAGCACCGTCGACTTCCCCGACCCGGACGGGCCGAGCAACGACACGAACTCGCCCGGATCGACGTCGAGGTCGATGCCGCGCAACGCGACCACGTCGTCGAGGCCCTCGCCCGACGCCGGGTAAATGTGGACGACCCCTTCGCATCGCACGCGAACGCCCACGGGCTCGCTCATTGCTGTGCCCCTCTCAGCTGGCTCGGTGTGGCGGCCCGCTCGACCAGCCTCGCGATGGCGACGCTGACGACGGCGAAGACGACGACCAACCCGATGGCCAGCGCGGCCAGCAGCGCCCACGGCAGCCCGAGCACCAGCGGCGGCCCGATCGACGTGTCGACGAAGACCGGCGTGCTGGGCAGGGCGAGCCGTGAGCCGACCAGCCCCGCAGCCAGCCCGACGAATAGCCCGATCCCGAAGACGCTGCCCTGCTCGGCCGCCGTGGCCCTCCGCAGCGTGCGGGGCGAGACCCCGACCGCCTCGAGAGCGGCCAACTCATAGCCCCGACGGCGGACGGACACCACCCGCCCGACAGCCGTCGCGCCGATGGCGAGAACAGCCGCGGCGAGTGCAGAGATGAGGAACAGCGAGTCGGCGAACGCCGGCCCGCTGTCGTCCAGGGCCGGACGGTAGGTGGACGAGTGAATCGTGCGCTTCACGTACACGTGCTGGCGCGCCAACCGTGCGGCCATGTTCGACGGCGCGGACGACGACAGCCACACCTGGTACTGCGTCGTCGTCTCGGCCGGGTTCTTCATCGCCGCAAGGGCCGCCCCGAAGTCGACCATCATCCCGTTGCGGTCGACCTGGGGCAGTGTGACCGATCGGATCACGCCGTCGACGAACACCACCTGGCCGTCCAGCCCGACGGCCACGACACTATGGATCTGGTTGCCCGCGTACAGCGCCGCTTGCGCCGACGCGACAACCCCGGGGAGGGCGGTCGGGGTCGCAGCTGAAACGGCTGACGGCCACGTCGCTGAGGCCGAACTCTGCCGGACGTCGAGGGACAGCGATGCGCCGGCGGTGCCGATCGCCGCCGGTCCCTTGCCGTCCCCACGCCATCGGGCGTTGTCTCCGAAGGACAGCACCGGTCGCCATCCGCCGTGCGAGCGGACCGACGCGCCGATGACGGCGTCGATCTCGCTCACCTGCGTCCCGGACGCGTCGAGGTTGTCCGGCGTGTTGGCCGTCAGGTCAAGCGCAGCGACGCGGCAGCCCCTCGCGCACGCGGAGGGCAGCGAGATCTCATACGATCCGGTGCCGGGCACGACCGGCGCGACGGTGCGCATCGCCTGGTCGTAGTTCGGCTCGGTGAGACTCACCGCGAGGTGCACCGGCCGGCTGGGGTGCCGGATCAGGTCGACGTGGAGCCGCAGCCGCGTCCCGGTCACCGTGACCGGCGCCGCGCGCCCGCCGACGAGACGGTGCAACACCGATGGCAGCGGGGCCGACGAATTGCCCGGCACCCACGCCCCGACCGACGCAAAGCGCGCCGTGTCGACGGCAATCAGCGGCGGCAGCTGACCGACGCTCGTGTACGCCACCGCCATCGAGTGCCCACCCGGGTCGGCGCGATCGACCGCTGTCCGCAGATCGTAGACGCCGGCGCCTGGCCGGACGAGCAGCACGGTGTGGGCACCGGCGGTGTTCAGAGCGCGCAGCGAGCGGTTGTGGCCGGCGTCAGCCCACGTGGTCACCGCGAACGCAGCGATGGACACGGCCACCGCGACCAGCAGCACCGCGCGGGCCTCTGCCGGGCGGCGCAGCAGTTGGCGGACGGTGAGGAACGTCGCGAGCCGTCGGGAGTCACGCGTCCACCGCGCCAACCGCCGGGCGAGGAACGGCAGCAACCGCAGCGCCACGACAGCCGCGGCGACAGCCAGCAGCGTCGGGGCCAACACCGATAGAGGGTTCGGCTTACCGGAGTCCAGGACACCGCCGGCCTCAAGCTCGATCAGCCCGGCCACCGCGATCGTCACCGCCGCGGCATCGGCGAGCAGCAGCCCGATCGGCGAACCGGGCGCGGCAGCGCCGAGACGCATCAGAGCCCCGACCGGTGTCACGACGATCCGGTGGGCAGCCACGACGGCGGCCAGGACACCGCCCACCACGCCGAGCACCACGACGCCGTACGCCGCCGGCGGGAACACCACCTCCACCGGATGCCCGAGCAGGCGCGCAGCGAGCAGCCGGACGACGATCCAGGCGAGCAGCGCTGCCACCGGCGCCGCCACCAGCACCAGCGCGACCGGCTGGGCGACGCTCTGCAGCAGGACGCTGCCGGCTCGTCGTCCACGCAGCTTCGCCAGCGCCACCTCGGGTCCTTGGGCCGCCGCCGTGTTCGCGACCACTGCGTAGAGCACGAACATCGCGAGCAGTGCAAGCTGAGCCGTCGCCACGGTGACCAGCGTGCCAGCGAGCGACGTCTCTTCGGCGGTCTCGTTGAGGACAGCCGGCAGGTCGGTGGTCACGGCGGCGACGGATGCGCCGGTCGTCGCCGACTGGTAGGCGAGGCGCGCGACGGTGACATTCAGGTGCGCAATCGTCGTACGCAGTTCACCGATGTCGTCGTAGCCCACAGCCGCAGGCAGCAGCGCCACACTCGCCGACAGCGTCTGCGGCACCCGCTGCAGCCGGGACGTGAGCGCGGCCGACGTCACGAACGATGCGTCGCCCGGCGGCGGCGCGTTGTCCTGGCCCCGCTGGCCGGACTGGAACAGGTCCCACCGCTCCCAGAACGACCCGCCGGGCGCGACCGGGCGGTACACCCCGACGACACGTAGCCGGATCGCGACCCCGGTTTTCGTAAGGGTCGCGAGCGTGCCTCCGACCGTCAGATGTTCAGCCGCGGCGGTGTTCGCGCTGACCAAGGTCTCGCCAGTGGAGTTGCCCGACAGACAACGGCCCCGGACGATGCGCAGGTGGACGCACAGATCGTCGATGGACGCGATGTCGCTCGTGAGCTGCTCCGCGCCGCCGTAGACGACATCGACCTGCTCCTCCGATACCGGCCGCGCGAACAGGTGATCGCGCGCGACCTCTGCAGCGAGACTCCGCACCTGCGCATCCCAGTCGACGTCCCGAAAGCCGGACTCGGTATCGCGCGAGACGAGGACGTCGCGCTGGAACACGCTGGCGTCCCTCAGATGCCTGGTGAGCACCGTCTCATCGATCGCATGGAGATAGATCGGCCCTATCGTCGCGGCGAGGATCGCGACGACCGCGACCACAAACACGGTGGCCGACGAAGCGGCCCGCCAGCGAATCGCGCGCAGCGCGAGCCGCAAGATGAGGACACGCGATTCTCCCGACACGCGTTGCCCGTGATCAAGCCGGCGCTATCAACGCGTCCACACCGGCACCACGCCGAGCGGGCGGCCGAGGCCAAGATGCGTCTCAGGCAGCACCACAGATCGACCCAGCGATCTCCGGACCTGCGTTCCTATCTGTGTTCGTGAAGTGACGAAGACCTCCGTCGCGGCGCAAAAGACTGGCATGAGCAGTCGCCTCCCGAGCTCAAGCGCGGAGGATCCGCGCAGATATTCAAACCGCGGAGCTTGAGGAGGCTCCCTCGACAATCGTAATGAGACTTTGATCAGCACAGGGCACCGACCTTCTTCCGGGCCGGCACCTTACGGTGTAAGGTGCTCGCATGCCAGATGCCAGCACGTCGTCGTTGCGGCCGCGCCGCGGCTCCACTGGTGGTCACCGGCGACGGCCACTCAGCCGGCAGTCAATCGTGGCCGGCGCCATCGCCTTGATCGAACGCGAGGGCCCCGAGTCGCTGAGCATGCGCCGTCTGGGCAGGCGACTGGGCGTGGAGGCAATGGCGCTCTACCACCACTTCACAAGCCGCGACGCGCTCATCGCCGCGATCGCCGACGATCTCCTGGCCCCGCTGGACGCGCTGGACCCAGCCGGTGACTGGCGTGACGCGTGCCGGCGATTCGCCACCGCGCTGCGCAACGTGGCTGTCGAGCATCCGGCGACATTCCGGCTCGTCGGCCTGCAACCGTTCGACTCTCCCTCCGCGCTGCGGCCGGTCGAGTGGCTGCTCCAGGTGCTCGTCCGCGACGGCGTCCCCCCCGCCCGAGCGCTCGCCATCTACCGTGCCGTCGTCAGCTACGCACGGGGCTACGCGCTCGCCGAGGCCACCGGCTTCACCGTCGACGCCACCCAACCATCGGGCCGTAGACGGCTGGCGGCGCTGCCGGCCGACGAGTTTCCTGTGCTCGTCGGGCGCGCCCATGAGTTGGGCACGGTCCAGGCCGACGACGCCTACTCGCTGGGCCTTGACGCAATGCTCCGCGGCCTCGCCGACGGTGTCTGACAAGCGCGTCTCCCCCGCGCTCCTTCGCCTCCTGCGGGCACCGGCCTACCTGTATGACGTCCATGCAGGATGGCTGCTTGGACGGCGTTTTCTGCGCCTCACTCACACGGGGCGTCGGTCGGGGAGGCGGTATCAGACGATGCTCGAGGTTGTCGGCGAGGATCGCGCCACCGGCGAGCTGATCGTCCTGGCCGGCCGTGGACGTTCAGCGCAGTGGTACCGAAACCTGCGCGCCGGAAACGCAGCCGAGATCGCGATCGGACGCCGGCGCTTCCAACCGCGCTGCCGGGAGCTGGCACCGGCGGAGGCCAGCGCGACGCTCGCGGACTACGAGCGACGCAACCGCTGGGCGACGCTACTTTTGCGTGTTGTGCTGAGCCGGCTGGTGGGCTGGCACTACGACGGCTCGCCCGCCGCGCGCATGCAGTTGGTCAGCGAGCTGCCGATGGTGGGCTTCCGTCCGCAGTGACGCCACAGCGTCGTCGCGAGCGCCCCAGTCTTGAGGTGGGGGCCAGGATGACGACCCGCTCCCGGCGCGGAGCTTCGCGCCGGGAGCGGGCGTCACAGTCTCCGATCAAATGCGGGGTTTTTCTATGGCCCCGGTCGAGCGGACCGACGCCGCCGGATCGTCGGACGCCATCGCCCGGTGAAAGGCCGCATCGGCGCCCGCGAGGTCTCCCTGCTGTTCCAGCAAGACTCCGACATGGTGGAGCGCGGCGGGATCGCCGCGCTCGTAGGCGCGGCGAAAGGCGGCGATGGCGCCCCCCAGTTGCCCTCGCTGGGCGAGCAGGCTGCCCAGGTTGAACGCGCCGTTGGTATCGCCGCGGTCGTCCGCGCGACGATAGGCCGCCTGGGCACCGTCGAGATCTCCCTGCTGTTCCAGCAGGACGCCGAGATTGGAGGCAGCAGTGGGGTCGCCGCGGTCCTCGGCGGCGCGGAACGCGACGATCGCGCCGGCCAAGTCGCCCTGCTGGTAGCGCTCGATCCCAAGCGAGAACGGATCGCCGGGACCCTGCTTCTCCGGGATGGCAGCCGCGCTGTCGCGCGCGTCTCCTTCTGCGGGGTTGGCGGCGGGAACCGCGGCGGGCGCAGCCACCGAGGCGAGCAGCGGAGTCAGCCTCCGGGAGAGGGGTGACAGCACAACGGCCAGCGCGACCAGCGCCAACGCGACCAGCAGCAACGTACTGACGCCCAGGCCCCCCTGCGGCGGCGTGGCGAATCCACTCTGCACTACACGGGCACGGGGCCGCGCGGCGCCGGGTGACGGCCGTGAGGGCGGCGACGCCGGTGATCGCCCAGCGGTTGCCGTCGCCCCGGCTGAGCCGGGCTGAGTCTGACCACCGGCGACGGCGGCGGCGGGACCCGTCACACCGACCGTGCGGTCGGCCGAGGCCGTGGCCGCGCCGGACGACGCCGCCGGGCGGCCGCAGCCGCGGGCGGACGCGCCGGTCCGAAGCTCGCTGGCTGCTTCGCGTTCCAGACGGCGCTCGCGAACGATCCCGATGCCCAACCGCATCGCCACTTTGCGCTGGCTGAAGGCGTGACCACCGCCGAATCCGGTGCGCCAGACCAGGATGCGTCGTGCGCGGGGTGAGACAGCGGAGAGGCAGCCACCCAGGCGCTCGACCAGCCGCCGCAGGTACCGGGCCCATACGGCCGGGCTGGCGTGCTTACCGGGTACGCGCAGGCTCTTCACAATCGCGGCGGCAGCGCTCAGCGTCAACCGCCGAGCGAGGTTGGCACTGGATCGGGCTCCTCCCGGGGTGGCCAACCCACCGGTGACGGCCGCCGAACCACCGGCCGTTGCCGCACCGACCGGCGCCGCCGGAGATCCGGCCGATGACGTTGAGGACGGGTTCGAGGCGGGCGCCGCGGAGCCGGACCGCCGTGCGGCGGAGGGCGCGCCTACCCCGGCGGTCCCGACCGAAGGGGTTGAGACCGGGCCTTTGCCCGGCGGCGTGGTGATGTGGGGCGTGGTCACCGGGGGCGTCGTCACCCGGGGCGTGGTCACCCGGGGCGTGGTCACCGTCGGCGTTGTCACCCGGGGAATGGTCACCGTCGGCGTCGTCACCCGAGGCGTGGTCACCGTCGGCGTTGTCACCCGGGGAATGGTCACCGTCGGTGTCGTCACCGGAGGCGTGGTCACCGTCGGCGTCGTCACCCGGGGAATGGTCACCGTCGGTGTCGTCACCGGAGGCGTGGTCACCGTCGGCGTCGTCACCCGAGGAATGGTCACCGTCGGCGTCGTCACCCGAGGCGTGGTGACCGACGGCACGCTGACGGTGGACACAGTGACCGAGAGACTGCGCGAGGAAGGTACCGGCAGCGACAGGCCCGCGGCAGGCATGTCTCCCGCCATGGGCAGCAGGATCAACGCCAGCGCCACACCACACAGCCCCGGGCGGCGTACCCGGCTCCCGAACCCCTTGCCCCGCCCCCTCGATCCCGTCATGTTGTTCTCCTGATCTTGCGTAAGTTAAAGCTGCCCTACCCGCTTTAACTCACCGCAAATCAATCTTTTGCGATCAATCTCGACTAGACCCTATCACTCTGATAACCGGAGCGCTAGGGCATCCCTGGAGGGTCCGCTCGGCCGATCCCGCGCGCGCACCTGCTCGCGCGGACGAAAAGGAGGGCTCCCCGGGGCGGGCCGGAGCTCGGCGGCGCCGCTCCGCACGCTCCGCGCTGGGATTGCATCGACGAGTCCCAGACGCGATGCTTCATCGATGCGGCTGTTCCGCAAGAGCGAAGAGAAGATCGCCCTCGAGGCCGCGGCTCAGGCTGAGATCGCTCGTCTGAGGGCGCTCAACGTCGAGGAGTTGGCCTCGATTGTGCTGGTCGGGCTGGGGCCCGAGGGCGTGGCCCCTGGACGCAACCTCCGACCGCAACAGTTGTGTGAGCACATGCTCAGCGCGTTTCCCGGTGTCGGGCAGACCAGGCCCCTGCAGCTTATGGCCCCCGTGCGCCGAGCGCTCGACAGGCTCGAGGATGCCGGCCTCGTCTCCTCGATGTCGTACGAGCGATCCCCGCTCTGGCGCATCACAAGTCTCGGCACGAGCGTCCTGGCCGAGGGAACGGCAGAACATCACCTCGAATCGTGACACCGACGGGAGTGGAGTCAGCCAGCGGGTGTGGCTTGCGACTTAGTTGCCACTCGGAGAGTGCGATAACGGCTCACTGATACGGAAGCCCGATCCGGCTGCGGCTTCCTCACGCGTGGCCTACGGGCGCGAAGTGGGAACCGGCGACACCTGTCGGTGTAGGGGTGTTCGCCCGCGCTTGCCCGCCGCCTCGATGATGTTGACCGCCCGCAGGCAGTAGGCCGTGCGTTGCGCGAGCTGGATGCCGCACCCCAAAACCGCAGCCAACTCGCGGGTCGTAAATGGCTCTGCGGGAAGCGGCGGAAGCGCGCGCACGACGTCGTCTACCCCACGCAGCTCGACATGGCCGAGCACGTCGCGCAAGCGGCGCTCCCCCGGATCCCGCGTCCGCCGGCGCACGGTCACAGGCCGAACGGCGCGCACGTGGTCCTCGCCCAACAGGAGCAGCTCAATCGTGAGATTGGGATGCGTCAACAACGACGGGAAGGCCGTCAGTTTGTCAAACACCTCCGCCACCGTCCCGCGCTTCGTGGAGCGGCGGATCGACACCACCTCACCCCCCTCGTCCACACGCACGATCCTCCGCTCCAGCGCAATCGGATACACAATCCGGAACCGGTGCTGGTCAAGCAGCGCGTCAAGCTTGGCGCCCAACGGTCCGAACCCCCGGTCTGCACCTCGACGAGCTCCCCATCAGCCCGCACGACGTCGATCACGAACCGGCCGACCGGCACCTCCACCCGGTCACCCGGCGCGGCCAGCATCGCCTTGACGGCCGCGTGCAGCGGGCCCTCACGCAGCACGCCGATCCCGGACACCCCTCAGAGGCTAAAGACGGCCCCGGCCAACTCCGCGCAGCCACGGCTAGGCTCCTATCGTGCCCAAGGGACGGTTGGAGGCGTTCAGCGATGGAGTGATCGCGATCCTGATCACGATCATGGTGCTCGAGTTGCGCACTCCGCCCGGCACCTCGTGGCATGCCTTGGGCCATGAACTGCCGGTGCTCCTCGCCTATGCGCTCAGCTTCGTGTATCTCGGGATCTATTGGAACAACCACCACCACATGCTCGCCGCCGTCTCCAGAGTGACGGGCGCAGCCATGTGGGCCAACCTGCACCTGCTCTTCTGGCTGTCTCTGATCCCGTTCAGCACCGCGTGGATGAGCGAGCACCGGTTTCCACCGGTCCCGACCGCCGTCTACGGCATCGTGCTGCTCAGCGCCGCGATCGCCTACTACCTCCTTCAGACGATGCTGCTGCGCGCCGAAGGCGCGCACTCCGTGCTTCGCGCCGCCCTCGGTTCCGACGTGAAGGGAAAGATCTCGCCGCTCCTCTACTGCCTCGGCATCGGCCTGTCGTTTGCCGATCGCTGGCTGGCCGTCGCCGTCTACGTCGGCGTGGCGCTGATGTGGCTGGTGCCAGACCGCCGCGTGGAGCGTCACGTGAGCACCGGGCCACCAAAGGGCAACACAGCGCCGTAGCGGCCCAGTAGGTTGGTCCACCCCCATCGGTTGCGAGCCGGACCGGCGCCCCTGAACGGCCGACGGATCGAGCTGGTCGAGCCCGGCATCTCGCCGGCACCGATCCACTACGAGAGCGCCACCGCGCTGCCCGCGACGATCATCACTCTTCCGGCAGCGCGGCAAAGTCACGCTTGACCTGCCGGTACCACCCCATCCCGGAGATCGGACGCTTCCACCGGCCCTTCATCGCCTTCAAGGCATCCTCATGGGTGGCGTCGCCGCCCTCGACCGTCTGCTTCAGATGCCGATCCTGGGCCTTGATCACCTCATCAGCGGACGTCCCCCGGTGTTCGAGCTCACACGGTCCGCCCAGCTGTTGACATGTCATCACCTTCATGCGCGTCCCCTTCCTCGAGGTGTCGGTGCCTGCATGCCGCAAGCGTAGGAGCGTCGCCTCGCTCGCGCTTCTTCGATCGTGCTCGAAGTTCCCGGCACCGTTCACGCTGACACCCGGTGGTGCAATCACTCATCATTGCTGTCTAACCGAACGGCGCTCTGACGCGGACCCGACGTGAGAGTGAAAAAAGGAGTGACGGGACCAGGACCGGGGAAAACCCCGCGTATGTTCCGATCGCTCCGCATATTGCTGGCCGGCTGCGCCTGCCAGCTCGCCCTCGCCGCCGTCGCGCACGCCGAGGTCTCGTTGTCAGCCACCGGCTACCGCGTGCCAGAGACCGCGGCGCAGGCCACCGTGACGGTCAACCGGAGCGGGTCGTTGCATGGCGACGAGTACGTCCGTTACGGCACCCACCGCGCGAACGCGGTCGATGGCATCGACTACCAGAACGTCGGTGGCGCGCTGCACCTCGCACCCGGCCAGGCGCAGGCCACGTTCACCATTCCCATCATCGCCCATGACTGGCGCGGTCCCTCGGTGCACGCTGCCGTCTACCTGTATGGCTCCTTTCCCGAGAAGCTCGGCCCCCACAACGCGAAGCTCTTCATCCTTCACAACGCCCCGCTGGAGACCCGCGACCCCACCAACCCGCTGGAGCTCCCCGGAGTCCCCAACGCGGCTGGAAACCTGCTGGCGGGGGCCCGCTTCTATGCCGACCCGCATCATTCCCCGGCCGCCGAGGCAGCTCGCCGACTGCGGCGCAGGCATCCCAAGGAGGCGGGCCTGATCCAGGCGATCGCCGACCAGCCGTTCACTGACCGGTTCGGCTCCTGGAACGGCGCCAGCCCCGAGGGTGCCGTCTTCCAGTTCCTGCGTAATGCCGACGTCCAGGACCCGGCGTCGATCCCCACGCTGGCCACCTACTGGATCGTCAACGGTCAGTGCGCCCGAGGCGGCTCGGCGGACTCCCCCAGCCGGATCGCCGCCTATCAGCGCTTCATCAACGGCCTCTCGGCCGGGATCGGCAACTTCCGCGCCGTCGTGTTCCTGGAGATGGACTCGCTGATCACCACCCCCTGCCTGCACGGCCGCGCGCTCGCCGCGCGCATGACCGAACTGCGCTACGCCATCACTACGCTGGAGCAGAACCCGCACGTGGTCCTCTACATGGACGCCGGCGCCGGCGACGCGCTCTCGGACAAGATGGCCGCCCGGCTCCTGACCCGAGCCGGCATCGACCAGGCCCAGGGGTTCTTCCTCAACTCGACGCACTTCGATTGGACCACCTCGGAGGTTGCCTACGGGCAAAAGCTCGGCCGGGCCCTGCACGGCGTGCATTTCGTGGTCTCCACCTCGGACAACGGGAAAGGGCCGCTCCGCCCCCAGGATCGCGTCCATCACGGCAACGAGATCCTCTGCGCCCCGGCCGGCCGTGGCCTTGGCCCCAAGCCCACCAGCGACACCGGGTACGCGTTCGCCGACGCGTTTGCGTGGATCGCGCTGCCCGGCAAGTCCGGCGGTTCCTGCGCTCCCGCGGTACAGGCGCCGCCGACAGGGGCGTTCTGGCCCGTCAACGCGATCGGGCTGGTCCGCAACGCCAACTACAACGTCGCGGGCCCCGACAAGCGGCGCCTGCAACCCGCCCCCTGACCCCGCCGAGGGGTGACGCTGTGGGAGACCCGCTCCGATCGTGACCGCCGCGCGATCAGGTGCCGAGGTAGGCCGCCAGGTGCTCGCCGGTGAGGGTGGTGCCCGCGGCGGCAAGCTCGGCCGGTGTGCCCTCAGAGACGACCCTGCCCCCGTCGTGGCCGGCACCGGGGCCGAGGTCGATGATCCAGTCGGCGTGCACCATGACCGCCAGGTGGTGCTCGATGACGACGACCGACTTGCCCGAGTCCACCAGCCGGTCCAGCAGGCCGAGCAACTGCTCGACATCGGCGAGGTGCATGCCGGTGGTCGGCTCGTCCAGCACATAGATCTCGGGTGGGCGGGAGCCCTTCTGCACCATATGGGTGGCCAGCTTCAGGCGCTGCCGTTCGCCGCCCGACAGGGTGGTCAACGGCTGGCCGAGGCCGAGGTAGCCCAGCCCGACGTCAGCGAGACGCTCGAGGATCTTGTGCGCCGCCGGCGTGCGCGCCTCTCCGTCGCTGAAGAATCCCTCGGCCTCGCTCACCGACATCGCGAGCACCTGGCTGATGTCGCGTCCTCCGAGATGGTGGTCGAGGACCGACGCCTCAAAGCGCTTGCCCTCGCACTCCTCGCAGGTGGTGGCGACGCCGGCCATCATGGCGAGGTCGGTGTAGATCACGCCCGCGCCGTTGCAGTTGGGGCAGGCGCCCTCCGAGTTGGCGCTGAACAGCGCCGCCTTGACGCCGTTGGCCTTCGCGAACGCGTTGCGGATCGGGTCGAGCAGGCCGGTGTAGGTCGCCGGGTTGCTTCGCCGCGAGCCGCGGATCGGAGCCTGGTCCACCAACACGACCCCGTCGCGCCCGGCGATCGAACCGTGGATCAGCGAGCTCTTGCCCGAACCGGCGACCCCGGTAACCACGACCAAGACGCCGAGCGGCACGTCGACGTCGACATCCCGTAGGTTGTGGGTGGAGGCGTCCCGGACCTCCAGCACCCCGGACCACGTGCGCACCGACGGCTTCAGTGCGGCGCGGTCGTCCAGGTGCCGTCCCGTAAGCGTGTCGCTGGCCCGCAGCGCCTCGACGGTGCCCTCGAAGACGACCTCGCCGCCGGCGGTGCCGGCGCCGGGGCCGAGATCGACGGCATGGTCGGCGATGGCGATCGTCTGCGGCTTGTGCTCCACGACGAGCACCGTGTTGCCCTTGTCGCGCAGCCGCAGCAGCAGGTCGTTCATCCGCTGGATGTCGTGGGGGTGCAGACCGATGGTGGGCTCGTCGAACACGTAGGTGACGTCGGTGAGTGAGGAGCCGAGGTGGCCGATCATCTTGACGCGCTGGGCCTCGCCGCCCGACAGCGTGCCCGAGGGCCGCTCGAGCGAGAGGTAGCCCAGCCCGATCTCCACGAACGAGTCCAGGGTCTGCTGCAGCGTGGCCAGCAGCGGCGCTACCGACGGCTCGTCGAGGTCGCGGACCCACTCGGCCAGGTCGGTGATCTCCATCGCGCATGCCTCGGCGATGTTGGTCCCCTGGATCTGCGACGATCGCGCGGCCTCGCTGAGCCGGGTGCCGCCGCAGTCGGGACAGGCGGTGAACGTCACCGCTCGCTCCACGAAGGCCCGGACGTGCGGCTGCACTGACTCCTGATCCTTGGACAGCATCGACTTGTGGATCCGCGGGATCAGCCCCTCATAGGTCATGTTGATCCCCGCGATCTTCATCCTGACCGGCTCGTGGTGAAGGAAGTCGTGCAGCTCCTTCTTGGTGTACTTGCGGATCGGCTTGTCCGGCTGCAAGAAGCCAGAGGCCGCGTACAGCCGGTAGTTCCAGCCACCCGCCTTATAACCGGGGACGAGCATCGCGCCCTCGGCCAGTGACTTGGACTCGTCGTAGAGCTGGGTGAGATCGATATCGGAGGCCGTGCCCAGGCCCTCGCAGCGCGGACACATGCCGCCGGCGCGGGTGAACGACTTGCTGACTGTCTTGTCGCCGATCGTGATCTCGCCGCTGGCCTTGACCGAGGGGACGTTGAACGAGAACGCGTTGGCCGAGCCGATGTGCGGCTCCCCGAGCCGGCTGAAGAGGATGCGCAGCATCGCGTTGGCATCGGTGACGGTCCCGACGGTGGAGCGCACGTCGCCGCCCATTCGCTGCTGGTCGACGCTGATCGCGGTCGTCAGCCCGTCAAGCACGTCGACCTCGGGGCGCGCCAGCCTCGGCATGAAGCCCTGGACGAAGGCACTGTAGGTCTCGTTGATCAGACGCTGCGACTCCGCGGCGATCGTGTCGAACACCAACGAGCTCTTGCCCGAGCCCGAGACGCCGGTGAACACCGTCAGCCGGCGCTTCGGGATCTCGACACTGATCTCCTTGAGGTTGTTGACCCGCGCGCCGTGCACGCGGATCAGATCATGGCTGTCGGCAGCGTGCGGCACTCAGCGATCCTGCAGCAGCCCGAGAACGTTGCCGTCGGGATCGGTGACGCTGGCCACCAGGCGGCCGCCGCCGACATCGCGCGCGGGCTCGTGCACGGTGGCTCCGGCCGCAGTCACCTCGGCCAGCTTCGCCTCGATGTCGTCCACGTGCCAGTAGGCCACGGGCGAGGTCATGCCCTGCGGTCCACCGCCCGGCACCAGCCCGATGTGCTGGCCCTCGGTGTCATAGCCGACGTAGTACTCGGCGTCAGCCGATGGCGAAACGCCGAGCAGAGCGGTGTACACCGCCTTGGCCGCGGCGAGGTCGGTCACGGGATGCAGCACCGTCTTGATTCCCTGGGTCGTCGAGCCGCTCATGGTCACTCCTGAGGTCGAAGGTGGTCTCGAAGGTCGCTCCGACTGTAATCCCGGCTCGCCGCCGGCGCTTCTCGATTCCTGCTTCACGGCGGCGCTGACTGAATGACCCCAGCCGGCGCCCGCATGATCGCCCGCCGCGACTCAGCCGACCGCAACCGGCACGTGGTGGGCGATGCCTTCCGCCACCGCGGCCGGGTTGTCGATCGGAACCCATGTCTTGGCCCCGGGAACGGATACCAGCGTGGCCCGGGGAAACGCAGCCGCCAGCCGATGCGCGTGGGCCATGGGGAAGAAGTCGTCGGACTCGCCCCAGATGAGCAGGACCGGCCGGTCAAAGCGCGGGATGGCCTCGGCGGCATTCACGAGGAGCTCGGGGCGAAACCCGGCCATCGCCGCGACCATGTCGTCCACCACGCGCGGGTCGCGTCGCCCTGGCCCGAAGAACGACTCCTCGCGCTCGGGGTCCAGCCCGCCGGTGAGGACGGTGCCGATGCCCCTGCGCCGGCCGATCGCCGACCGGACCTGGAGCCGAAACGCTGCTCGGGCAATCCGGGGGAACCGGCGACACATGGCCGCGCCCTTCTTGAGCGCATCGGGTGGGAACTGGTCATAGTTGTCGCAGTTGGTCAGGACGAGACCGGCCCACCCGCCCCAGCGCCGGATGTCCGGTGGCCAGCGAGAGCAGCAGCAGGCCGCCGGCGGTGTCGTTGACCACCACCGTCGCATCGTCGAGGTCGAGCAGCTCGAGGCAGTCGAGCAGAAGCCGCGCCAGAGAGTCCGCCGATCGGTCGGCTCCCGGCGAGAGCGGCCACGTGTGGGCTCCCAGCGGAAGATCGATCGTGATGCACCGGTAACGGTCCTGAAGGACGGTGACGACGTCCCGCCACAGATCGCGATTGGCGAGGGCGCCGGCGAAGAACACCAGCGTTGGCCCGTCACCAGATGAGCGCCAGACGAGAGGTCCGAGCCGCGTGTCAAGCGTTTGAGATTCCATGAGTACCAAACATACTCTTGGTATGTGAGATGTCAAGCCGATTCTCGCCGGCCTTGTCAGGAGGCTTACCCGTCGCCGGGACCCAGGGCCCTCAGCATCAGCTCGATCGCCTGACCGAGGGTCGCTCTGGTCGTCTCGGGATCGCCGGCGCGCGCGATGATCAGGCCGCCCAGGAGCGCCAGGCCTCCGACCAGATGAGCGAAGACACCGGGATCCAGGTCAAGCAGCTCGCCGCGCCCGATCGCCGCCGCGATGAACAACCGCAGAGCCTGGTGGCCGGGCGCCTGCTCGGGCGGACCCTCCGGCTCGAGCCCGAGCACCGTCGGCCCGTCGATCAGTGTGATCCGCCGGACCTCCTCATCGAGTGCGACCTCCAGGTAGGCGTCCACCTTGGCCACGAGCTGGTCGATTGGGGGCGAGTCCGGGTCTCCGGCGCCGGCGGCGCGCGCCGTCGCGTCCGCCTCCACCTCCGTCCACACGGCCCGGAACAACGCCTCCTTGCCGGCGAAGTGGTGGTAGACCGCGCCCTTGGTGACCTGCGCCGCGGCCGCGATCTGATCAACGGACGTCTGCGCGTAGCCCTTGCTGCCGAACGAGGCGCGAGCCGCGGCCATCACGGCGCGTCGAGTGGCCTCGACGTGCTGGGAGCGCAGCGTCGGTGACGGCGCGGCGTCGCCTTCGTCCCTCGTCACTCGCCGCGGCATCCGCGCAGTATGTCAACGGGGTCCGACCCTCCGGCATGCAAACCAGCCGGGCGACCCCGAAGGTGTCGGGGTCCCAGAAGCCCTCGTACTCTCGCGGTCGCGCGGGACGCTCGGGTCAATCCGCCTCACCGCGTCGGGGCGCGACGCGTCTATCCACGTGAAAGGAGAGCGCTGTGCTGCGCACAAGTTCAGCGCGCGCAGCCGTGCAAGAACCGACACCGGCGCGATCGCGACAGGCCCGACAATATGCTCGCGCCAGTTGGGGGTTTCCACGACCGCGCGTCGCGGAGCAAGGGAGTGATCAGTGGCCTGGACCGGGCCAAGAGGCGACGAGATCGTGAGGGGTCAGTCATGAGTGCAGGTATCCAAATCGATGGGGACTTCGCGTTTGCGGGGCTCGCCACTCCAGAGGCACCGACCGCGGAGGCCGCGCAGGCAATCACGGCGCAGACGCCGAATCCGCTGGGGGCGCTGGCGGCGCTCGCCGGCACCTGGGTGGGGCACGGGTTCAACTCGATCTGGCGGCCGCACCACCCGGCCGTCACAGGATCGGTTCCTCGAGCTCAACATGACCAACGAGACGCTGATCGTCACGCCGATCAACGGCGCGATTCCCAACCGAGGCCTCGCCATGCCCGACATCGACATGTTCGGGCTCACCTATCTGCAGCAGATCAGCGAGGCCAGCACCGGCGCCGGGCTGCACATCGAGCCCGGCATCTGGGCCAACGTGCCGCACTACGACCGACCCCAACGAGCCGCCGTCGGTGGTGCGCATGGGCTCGATCCCGCATGGCGCCGTCATCCTCGCCCAGGGCGTCGCCCAGGTGCTGCAAGGCGGCCCGCAGAACATCCCGGACAACAACATCCTGCCGTTCTTCTTCGGCAGCCCCGGCACCGGCCAACAGCGACTTCAACTCCGTCGTCGCAGACATTCACCGAGCTCGATCTGTCCCAGCCGACCCCGTTCCGCTTCGTGGCGCCCGGGGTGACCCAGGCGATCGTCAAGAACCCCAACAGCGTGCTGCAGACGGCGCTGGCGTCCTCACTGCACAACACGAGCATGAAGAGCCGGACGTTCCTGCACGTCGCGACCAACCACAACGTCATCAAGGCCGGTGGCGGCACCGCCAACACGGCATTCCTGTCACGAGCGGCAACCCGCCCGGGGGCAACGCCAAGGCCACGCAGATGGAGTGCACGTTCTGGATCGAGACGATCGCGGGCACGGGAGGCCAGCCGGACAAGCATCAGCTGCAGTACACACAACTGGTGATGCTGGACTTCAACGGCATCCACTGGCCGCACGTGACGGTCGGGCACGTTGGTCAAGCAATGAGCGCGGGCTGAGCAGCGGCGTGGGCCGGACCTGGTCACGAGCCCGGCCAGCGGTCTGCCGAGCGCGATCAGGGGGCAGGTCTTTCGACCCCCCGATCCCGGCTGACGCGGGATCACTCGTACGGCCGGGTCTGTGACGGATGCGGTAGCCGGGCGTAGAGGGAGTGTGATGACAGCGCGGCGTTGGGGTGCCCTCGCGGCCGCGGTGATGGCAGCCGCCGTTGTGGTCGTGGTCCTGTGGCCCGGCGGTTCCGCGCCCGTGTCCCGCGGCGCGACGGCGCACGTGTCCGGGGAGCGCCTGGCGTCGTGCCGGAGCGCGCGGCCCGCCAGATGCGGGGCGCTGAGCGTCGGGTCGCGTTATATCGGTGGCTTGCCGACCGAGGGCGCGATCGTCACGCTCACGCTCACCCGTGCTCACATCAGCCTGGCGCTCCAGCGCATCCAAGGGGGCGTCGGGCGGGTCCGCACGCCTCTTCCGGCCGGGCGCGTCACCCTCGGCGGTGCGGTCCACATCTGCGACGCCAACTGTGGCCACCTGGACCCGCCGGTCCTTTGTGCCCCGGCGCCGGTGCGCATCGTCGCGCACCGAGTGACCAGGGCGACCGTCGTGATCGGCGCCCCCACTCGCTGCCGCGTGGTCGTCACGGGCTAGGGTGTGACCGGGTTCATCACCTCATCGGGGGTGAGGCCCCGGTCCGGGCCGTGCGGGACGACCTGCTGCCCGGGCGCCAGCTCCAGCCGCTCGCCGTCGATGGTGACGATGACCTTGTCGGGCTCGAAGGAAATGAGATCGTCGATGCGGTCCACCTCGCGGTAGGCGTCGCGGTATGACCAAGCCGCCCGGCCGGCGTCGCCGATGTCGTAGTAGTCGCAGAGGCCCTTGTAGGGACAGAACGTCTGGCGCGACACGGGCGTCAGGTGCTGCTCGTTGACGTCCTGGCGCGGCACGTACCAGCGAGGCGCAAACCCCGACTCGTAGAGGACCAGCGGGCGGTGGGTCTCGGCCACGACCTCGTCGCCCGACCGGACGACGAGGTGACGTGAGGTCTGGCGGATGTCGATGCGGTGATAGGGGTCAGCGGCGTGACCGAGGATCCGCTCGATCCTCCTCATAGAAGGCGTCCATCGCGTGCCACGCGAAGGCGACATGGCCGGTGAGGATGTCGGCGAAGGCGGGCAGGTCGGTGTGCTCCCAGGCGCCGCGCGGCGCCTCGTGATCGCCGTGGCGGACGGCATACCAGGAGGTGCGGCCGAGTTCCGGGTGGCCGGTGGTGTGCTCGCCGGCCTCCAGGACGCCCTCGGCGATGTCGGCCTTGGGGAAATACGCCACCGGGTAGCGGCCGGGCTCGTGCAGGATGACGACGTCATCGCTCTGCGCAATCTCGCCGCCTCCGAATATCACCCGCATGCGCCGCCGCAGCGGCTCGGCATAGAGCATCCGCTCGGGGAGCGGCTCCGCGACGAGGAACGTTCCGATCGCGCCCGGTGCCAGTGGTCCCTGCTGCCAACCCAATCCCATGTCCGCCGTCCTTTCGCTTGCTTGAGCTCGCTCCCCTTCAGTGGCGGCACGCGAGGCTCCTCTTACCGACGGACCGCAGCAGTAAGAACGCCGCGGTGCGCGCCACTGATGACAGCAGGAGGGGATTAGCATCCGACGAGGTGACCAACGAGCCGCATGCGGCCACCCCGACCGGGCACGATGAGGAGTCCGACCGGTGGGTGGAGCAGCTCCGGGCGGGCCATCCCCGTCACGCGCAGGCCCTCGCCCGGCTCCACGATATCCTGCTCCGGGTCGCCTTCCACGAGCTGTCGCGCCGCCGCTCGCAGCTCGGGTCGATGGCGGGCCCCGAGCTCGAGGACCTGGCCCAGCAGGCGGCCGACGACGCGCTCATGAACATCATGAAGCGGCTCGAACGACTTCCGCGGCCTCAGCCGGTTCACGACGTGGGCCTACAAGTTCGCCGTGTTCGAGGTCTCCAGCAAGGTCGCGCGGCATGCGTGGCGCCGCCAACCGCCCAGCGCCGAGGACCTGGACTGGGAGCGTCTGCCTGACCGGCTCTCCCCGCGACCCGGGGATCGGCTGGAGCAACGCGAGCAGCTGGAGGCGCTGTCGGCCGCGATCGGCACGCTGACCGAGCGCCAGCGCGAGGTGTTCGGGGCCATCGCCCTCAACGACGTCCCGATCGACGTCCTGGCCATCCGGCTTGGCTCCAACCGCAACGCGATCTACAAGAACCTGTTCGACGCGCGGCGCACCCTTCGTGCCAGCCTCGCCCGCGCCGGCCACCCGGTCATCGAGCAGGATGCCGTCACCCCATGAGCGACGTCCGCCACCTCGACGACCTGCTGCGATCCCTGGACGGCGACGCCGGCTGCACCGCCGGTGAGGCGATCCTCGACGCCTACGTCGACCTCGAGCTCGCCGGGGAGGATCCCGCCACCGCGTTCCCCGGCACCGCGATCCACCTCGCAGCTGCCCCGGCTGCCGCGCGGATCACGACGGTCTTCTGGAAGCGGCCCGCAAGTTCGGCGACATTGGGCCCGAGCTGACCGCAGGGACGCACCGGCGAGCGCGCGCGGCGGTAAGAACGACTCCTCGCCATGGCACTGATCGCCGTGACACCGGATCGGGCCGACACGCAGGCCCGCGGAGCGATGGAAAGGAACCCGAGATGCCAGACCGCAACGACCATCGCCAGGTGCGTCGCCCGCACGGTGCGTCGCTGGCTCCCCGGCGCAGCAGAGCATCGCGGGCGCGGCGGCGACGGCCGGGGACCCCGCTCCCCTGCTCGATCTCGAGGCGGGAGATCCAACCGCGAGCACGAGACGGACAGGCGGAGTGAGCCGCACCGGCGCGAGAGCCGCGGGGCGGCTCGTCTCGCTCAACGTCGGAGGGCCGCGCGAGGTTCCGTGGGAGGGCAAGACCGTCCGCACCGCGATCTGGAAGGAGCCGGTTGACGGACCGCGGATGGTCCGGCGGATCAACATCGACGGCGACGACCAGGCCGACCGCGCCGCTCACGGGGGCGAGCACCGGGCGGTCTACGTCTACCAGCTGGAGTCCTATCGCTACTGGGAGGAGCAGCTGGGCCGCAGCGACTTCGCCTACGGCCAGTTCGGGGAGAACTTCACCGTCGAGGGACTGGCCGACGACGAGGTGTGCATCGGCGACCGCTACCGGATCGGCGGCGCGACCTTCGAGGTCACCCAGCCGCGGGTGACGTGCTTTCGCCTCGGGATCCGGATGGACGAGGCCCGGATGCCCTCGCTCCTGGTGGCCCATCACCGGCCGGGCTTCTATCTGCGCGTCCTGGAGGAAGGGCAGGTGCAGGCCGGCGACGAGATCGTCCGGTTGCAGGACGGACCCGAGCAGCTCAGCGTCGCGGACGTCGACGGGCTCCTCTACCTGCCCAACCGCTCGCGCCGCATGCTGGAGCGCGCGCTGCTCATCCCGGCGCTCAGCGAGGGATGGAAGGGCTCGTTTCGCACGCTTGCTCGAACAGGGCGAACCAGCGGGCGATCCGCCGCCGCCCGCCTGGCAGGGGTTCCAACCGCTCACGGTCACGGAGATCCGGCGGGAGAGCAGCACGATCGCCTCGTTCACGCTCACTCCGGCCGATCTGGCTTCCCCGGCCCCGGGCGCCGTGAGCCCGGGGCAGTACCTCACGGTCCGCCTGCGCACGCACGGACCGCGATCAGCCTGCGGTCATCCGCAGCTACTCGCTCTCGACGGTCGCGGGTCGCGACGGATATCGCATCAGCGTCAAGCACGAGCCACACGGGATCGGGAGCTCCTTCCTGCACGAGCACATCCGCGTCGGCGACACGATCGAGGCGGCCGCGCCGCGCGGCGCCTTCACCCTGCGCGACGGCGAGCGACCGGTCGTCCTGCTCAGTGCCGGCGTCGGCGCGACCCCGGTCCTGGCGATGCTCCACACCCTCGCCGGGCGCGAAGACGACCCGCGAGGTGTGGTGGGTGCACGGGCGCCCGCGACGGCGACGAGCACGCCTTCGGCGCGCGAGGTCGACCGGCTGCTGGCGATGCTGCCCCCATGCGCACCGGATCGTCAGCTACAGCCGGCCCGGCCCCGGCGAGACGCCGGGACCCGCCTTTGACCTGGTCGGGCGGCTCTCGATCGAGACGATCGCCGGCGCGGGCATTCCCGTCGACGCCGACTACTACCTGTGCGGGCCCGACGCGTTCATGCAATCCGTGTCCGCCGCGCTGATCGCCCGCGGCACGGTCCCCGAGCACGTGGCGATGGAGGTGTTCGGGGCCAAGGCCGTGATCGTCGCCCCCGGTCTGGAGGGCGAGCACCCGCCCCCGCACGCGCCGGCCGGCCCGCCCGGGGCCGGGCCGCCGGTGACGTTCGGCCGCAGCAACCTCACGCTCCCGTGGGATCCGGGCTACGGGAACCTGCTCGAGTTCGCCGAGGCGTGTGACATCCCGGTGAGCTTCGGGTGCCGCATCGGCGTCTGCCACTACTGCGAGACGGGACTGCTCACCGGCAAGGTCGCCTACAACACCGAGCCGCTCGAGCCGCCCGACGGCGAGCACGTGCTGCTGTGCTGCTCGCGACCCACCGGCGAGGATCACAGGCTCGAGACGTCTGAGCGGCGATGCGCACCGCCGACGTGATCGTCGTGGGACTGGGCGCGATGGGCAGCGCGGCGTGCCTGGCAGCTGGCCTCGCGCGGGGTCTCGGTCATCGGGATCGACCAGTACGAGCCGCCGCACGCGTGGGGGTCGACGCACGGGGACACCCGGATCACGCGGCTGGCGATCGGCGAGGGGCGGGAGTACGTGCCGCTGGCCCGGCGCTCGCACGAGCTGTGGCGCGACATCGAGCGCGAGAGCGGCGACGCAGCTGCTCACCCAGCCGGGGATCGTCATCCTGGCCCATCCCTCGAGCACCTTTCTCGCGGAGACGCGGGCGGCGGCGCATCCAGTACGGGATCGAGCACCGTGAGCTGACCAATGCCGAGCTGCGGGCCGGGTTTCCGATGTTCGCGGTCGACGAGCAGACCGTCGGCTACCACGAGCCGCAGGCCGGGTACGTGCGGCCCGAACGGGCGGTGGCGGCGCAGCTCGCCCTCGCGAGACGAGACGGCGCGCAGCTGAATCTCGGGGAGCACGTGGAGCGCTGGACGGCCTCGCCGCACGGAGTCACCGTCAGCACCGACCGCGACACCTACGCCGCGGGGCGGCTGGTGCTGTGCGCGGGCGCGTGGATCGGCGATCTCCTCCCGCAGGCTCGGGACATCGTCGCGATCTACCGCCAGCTCCTCTTCTGGTTTCCGATCCGGCGAGCAGCTACGACGTCTTGCGCGACATGCCGGCGTTCGTGTGGGACGTGGGCGGTGACCAGCGGGGCTTCGTCCACCTCGACGGCTTCTACGGCTTTCCGGCCATCGACGGTCCCGACGGCGGCGTCAAGGTCGCGTCGGAGTCATACGAGCAGACCACGACATCCGGACGGCCGGCAGCACCCGGCCGTCCGGCCTGAGATCGATCGGATGTACCGCGGATGCGTCGAGCCGTATCTGCCGTGGCTCGGGGAGGAGCCGCTGCGGACCGTCTCGTGCCTGTACACGAGCACCCGCGGCAGCCGCTTCATCATCGACCGCCATCCGGAGCACGACGCCGTGCTGGTCGTCTCGGCGTGCTCCGGTCACGGCTTCAAGCACTCGCCGGCGATCGGCGAGGCGGTGGCCCAGTGGCTGACCGGCGACGGCCCCCAGATCGACCTCGCCGCCTTCAGCTTCGAGCGCGCGCGCCGGGCTTAGATCGCGGCGGACAGCGTTCCGTGTCCAGGCGCGGTGGCCACCGTCGCTGGCCCGGCCGTCTGGGTGTGACCGACGGGCAGGCGCCGGCGCCCCGTAACGGCCGTTTAACGACGTTACGGCGCTGTTAGCCCTCTGTCGGTACACCGCGTCCATGCTCCCCGTGCGACTGATGCCGGCGGCGATGGCCGCAGCGTCCGCGTTGGCGCTCGCGGCGTGCGGGAGCGGCGGCGGCCCGATCGCGTCCGCCCAGACCGGCTCGGGACCCGGCCCGGGGGCCGTCGTCTTTGCCAAGTGCATGCGCGGTCACGGCGTCCCCCAGTTCCCCGATCCCGGAGGCACGCCACCGGCAGGGTCGTCGATCTCCATCCTGGGTGCCCAGCTGCCGCCGACCATCAACATCAAGGCCCCGGCGTTCCAATCTGCACTGAACAGCTGCATGAAGCAGTTCAACGCAGCCCATCCGCGGCCGCCGGTGAGCGCAGCCCAGAAGGCCTCCGCGCTCAAAGTCGCGCGGTGCATCCGCGCCCACGGGGTGCCGAACTTTCCCGACCCCACGTTTCCGGCTGGCGGCGGGATCGCGATACGAACCGGGCCGGGCGCCGACCCGGACTCTCCGGCGGTCCAGCACGCCCAGCAGGTGTGCGGGAACCTCTGAGTCGCTGCGTCATCCGGGCGGCGCGGGCCTCGTCAGGGCCGACCGATCGGGGCTCATGTCTGACGGGTTTCTGCCGATGACCAGGGCAGATGAGCGATCTGCTGAGAGATGCCGCGCGCCTTAACGCCCTGCGGCGCTCGGAATTGATGGATTCAGAGCCCGAGGAGGTCTTCGACCGCCTGACGCGCCTGGCCACCAAGCTGCTCAGAACCTCGGTGGCGACGATGACGCTCGTCGACGACACGCGCCAGTACTTCAAGAGCTCGGTGGGGACGGCGGTCAACCAGACGCCTCTGTCGCACTCCTTCTGCCAGCACGTGGTCACGGGCGGGGCTCCGCTCATCGTGACCGACGCGCGCAACGATTCCCGCGTCAAGGACAACGCCGCCATCGAGGACCTCGACGTGATCGCCTACTGCGGCGTCCCCCTCACCGACGCCGACGGCCACACCCTCGGTTCCTTCTGCGCGATCGAACACGGCCCCCGCCAGTGGACGGAGATCGAGATCGAGATCCTCATCGAGCTGGCCCACAACATCATGACCGAGCTCGACCTGCGCGCGGCCAACCGCTGGCTGATCGCGCGCGAGCGGGAGACGCGTTCGATCATCGAGAGCGCTCATGACGCGTTCATCGCCGTCGACGCCGACTACCGGATCATCGACTGGAACCCCGCGGCAGAGCGGCTGTTCGGCTGGACCGCCCAGGAGGCAGTCGGGCAACTGGCCTCCGAGACGATCCTGCCCGAGATCGGCACCGGGCGCGGTCTGGAGCGCCACGCCGCCGCGGGCCGATCGCACCTGCCGGCGCTGCCGGTCGAGGTGAGCGCCCGCCACCGCGACGGCCACGAGCTGCAGGTGGAGGTGTCCATCGCGCGCGTCGACATGCCCGAGGGGCCGCGCTTCAATGCCCTGGTCCGCGACATCTCCGAGCGTCGCGCGGCGCAGATCCAGCGCGAGCAGCTCGCACGGGTCGTGGAGTCGACCAACGACGCGGTCATCACCGTCGATCTGGCCGGCACCGTCACCAGCTGGAACGCCGGCGCCGAGCGGCTCTACGGACTCACCGCCGGGGAGATGATCGGCACCGCGCAGATCGGCCCCGCCAAGCACAATGCCACCGATCCCGACGCCGAGACGCTGATGTCGCGGCTCATGGCCGGGGAGCACGTGACCGAGCGCGCGCGGGAGCGCTGCCACCGCGACGGCTCGCGCATCTACGTCGACCTCTCGGCCGCGCCACTGCGCGACGAGAGCGGAAACGTCATCGGCGCCACGTCGATCGCCCGCGACGTCACCGACCAGCACCGGCTCAAGGTCGATCTGGAGGAGTCCGAGGCGCGCTTCCGCGAGACCTTCGACGAGGCGCCAATCGGCGTCGCCCTCGTCGGCCCCAACGGCCGCTGGCTCGAGGTCAACCGCGCCCTGTGCGAGATCGTCGGCTACACCGAGATCGAGCTGCTGCAGCGCACCTTCCAGGACATCACGCACCCCGACGACCTGGAGGCCGATCTGGCGAAGCTCGGCCAGGTCCTCACGGGCGAGATCCAGACCTACCAGATGGAGAAGCGTTACTTCCACAAGGACGGGCACGCGATCTGGGCCAAGCTGTCGGTCGCGCTCGTGCGCGACGACCGGGGCACGCCGCTGCACTTCGTCTCCCACATCGAGGACATCACCCGGGCCAAGGCCGCCGAGTCGGCGCTGCGCGAGGGCCGGCGGCTGCTCGACGAGTCCCAGTCGGTGGGCGGGGTCGGGAGCTGGACGTGGAACCTGGAGAATGGCGAGCCCGCGTGGTCGGTCCAGCAGTACCTCCTGCACGGAGTCAACCCGCTGGGTGACGCGCCCGCGCTGGACGACTTCCTGGCGCTCGTACACCCCGAGGACCGTGAGCGGGTCCGGACCAAGATCTTCGACATCGTGCACAGGCGAGAGCCGTTCGTCGACGAGTACCGCGTGGCGCTGGGCGGATCTCGCGTCCGCACGCTGTCGGTCCGTGGCGACTACCTGGCCGCCGACCCCAGCGTCGGCCTACCGCCGCGGATCGCCGGCACCGCCCAGGACGTGACCGCCGAGCGGGCGGCGCGCATCGGGCGTGAGGAGACCGAGAACCGTCAGCGCGTCCTGCTCTCCAGCCTTCCCGACACGATGGTCGTGCTCTATGACCGCGAGCTGCGCTGCCGGTTCGTCCAGGGCGCGCTCATGAAGGAGCTGGGTGTCGACCGCAACGCCTTCGAGGGCAAGCTCCTGTCAGAGCTGGTGACGCCGGCGCGGCTCGAGACGCTCGAGCCCGCAATCCACCGGGCGTTCACGGGCGAGTCGGGCTCGCTGGAGTACACCGCGGGCGACGGCCGCACCTACGCCGTGGACATCGCCCCCTACCGGTCCGAGGATCGGTCGATCACGGGCGCGTTCAGCGTGTGGCGCGACATCTCCCAGCGCCGGCGGATGGACGACGAACTGCGCGCCAGCCGCGAGAAGGCGCTGGAGGCCTCGCGCCTGAAGTCGGAGTTCGTCGCCAACATGAGCCACGAGATCCGGACGCCGCTCAACGGTGTGGTGAGCATGGCCGAGCTGCTGCTGGACACCCCGCTCAACGGCGAGCAGTCCCAGTACGCCCAGGTCGCGATGACCTCGGCGGAGGCGCTGATGCGGGTCATCACCGACATCCTGGACTTCTCCAAGATCGAGGCGGGCAAGCTCGAGATCGTCCGCGAGGACTTCGCGGTGCGCGCGGCCGTCGATGACGTGACCGAGATCGTCGGGGTCAAGGCGGCCGAGCGCGGCCTCGCCCTCGAGGTGTGGGTGGCCCCGGACGTCGCTCCGGTCATCAACGGGGACGGCAACCGGGTGCGGCAGGTGCTGATGAACCTGCTCTCCAACGCGGTGAAGTTCACCTCGGAGGGCGAGGTGACAGTCACCGTGGATCTCGTCGATAGCGCCGGCAGCGACGAGCGCCTGCGCTTCGAGGTCGCCGACACCGGGATCGGAATCGACACCGAGAAGCTGGCCGCTCTGTTCGAGCCCTTCTCCCAGGCCGACGCCACAACGACGCGTCGCTACGGCGGCACGGGGCTGGGCCTGTGCATCTCAAAGCAGCTCGTGGAGCTGATGGACGGGGAGATCGGGTGCGCCAGCGAGCCGGGAGTCGGCAGTCGTTTCTGGTTCAGCCTTCCCTACACGCCCGGGATCGGCCTGGAGTCCGATCTCATGGGCAACGACCTGACCGGCGCGCGCGTCCTCGTCGTCGACGGCGACGCATCTGACCGCGAGACCACGCAGACCACGCTGGCCAGCTGGGCGATCCACCCCGAGACCGCCGCCGACGGCGCCAACGCCCTGCGCCTGCTGCGCGCGGCGGCCGAGGCGGGCCGTCCCTTCGAGACCGCGCTGATCGCCGCGCGGCTGCCCGACACCGACGGGCTGGCGCTGGTACGCGAGATCGGCGACGTCCCCGCCTTGCGCTCGACGCGGCTGATCATGGTGGTGTCCTCGCCCATCGAGGCCGCCGCCGCGGATGCCGCCGGAGTCGACGCCCAGGTCGCCAAGCCGATCCGCCCGTCGCGGCTCTACAACCAGCTCCTCGCCACGCTGCACCGCACGGCCGCGAGCCAGGCGGCGATCGGCGCGACCGCCTCCGCGGCGGGCGTCCGCGCCGGCGACGGCTGCCGCGTGCTGGTGGTCGAGGACAACGAGATCAACCAGTTCGCCGCCCTGCGCCTGCTGCGCAGCTTCGGCCTCGTCGTCGATGTCGCCGCCAACGGCCGTGAGGCGATCACCATGACCGGCCGCACCGAGTACAGCGCGGTGTTCATGGACTGCCAGATGCCCGACGTCGACGGCTACACCGCCACCCGCGTCATCCGCCGCCGCGAGCAGCAGACCGGGCGCCACACCCCGATCATCGCGCTGACCGCGCACGCCCTGGACGGCGATCGCGAGAAGTGCATGAGCGCCGGCATGGACGACTACCTGTCAAAGCCCCTGCGCCGTCAGACCATCCAGGACGTCCTCGGACGCCTCCCCGACCTCCAGCCGGCCGGCCCGGTTGCCGCCGACGCCGCCTGCGAGCTGTTCGACCCCGCGCCGCTGCAGGAACTCGGCGACCCCGAGACCGCGGTGGCCCTGGCCACGATGTTCCTTGACCAGTCCGCCGACCGCTTGCCGGCCATGTGCGAGGCCATCGCCTCCGACGACGCCGAGCGCCTGCACGGGCTCGCCCACAGCCTCAAGGGCTCGGCCGCGACCATCGGTGCGACACGGATGAGCGAGATCGCCAAGGCCCTGTGCGAGATCGCCGCAGCCGGTCAGACCTCGGGCGCCCAGAACCTCCACGACGAGCTCTCAGACGCGCTGGCGCAGACGCGCGCCGTGCTCGACGGACACGCCGTGCTCGACGGGCCCATCAGCCGCGCCACCGCGTAGGGGCCACCGGGGCGCGGGCGACCCTGTCCGCCGTGGGCGTGGTCAGGTGGCAGTGAGCTGGCGAGCGCGGCCGGCGGCCAGCCCGAACACGAGCTGGGGAACCAGGAGGGCCAGCAGCAGGATGAGTGGCGGGGTCCAGGACCCGGCGGCGCCGTGCATCGCCCCCACCGCCAGGGGGAAGATCGCCGCCAGCACGTAGCCCACCGACTGGGAGAGAGTGGACAGGCCCTCGGTGGTGGCGAGACTGCCACCGCGCAGCACGATGAGCATCAGCGCCAGCGGAAACGCCGAGTTCTGACCCAGGCCGAGCAGCACCGCCCACAGGTACGGCGCCGACATCGGCGCGACGATGATCCCGGTGAGACCGGCGGCCCACACCGCGGAGCATACCACCACCAGCCAGCGCTGATCGCGCAGACGGGTGGCCAGACCGGGCAGCGTGGTGGAGGTCAGCAGCCCCACCACGATCGACAGGCTGAGCAGGAACCCGGCGCGCGAATCGCTGGCGCCGTGGCTGCGGAAGATGTCGGGCAGCCAGGCCAGGGTGGCGTAGAACCCGCCCGACTGCACGGCGAAGAACAACGTGACCTGCCAGGCGAGGGGTTGGCGCAGGAGGGGACGGACCATCGGAGTCCGGGCGTCGCTGCGCGCCTCCGCGCCGCCGTGGGCGTCCCGGCGCACGAGGGCCGGGAGCCAGGCCAGCGCGGCGACGACCGCGGGGGCCGCCCAGATGCCCAGGCCCGGGCCGCCATCCGCCGCCCAGGCCGTTGGCCAGCGGCACCGTCGTGCCGGCCGAGAGCGCGGCGAACGCGATCAGCGATGTCGTGTAGAGCGCCATCGCGCTGCCGGTCCGGTCCGGGAAGTCCCGGCGCACGATCACGGGCAGCAGCACGTTGGCGGTGGCGATGGCCGCGCCCGCCACGCGCGGTGCCCGCGAACAGGAAGACGTCGCCGGGCACGAGCCGCAGGAGCATCCCGGTCACCAGCGCGACCATGGCCACGGCGATCGCCGTGTGCACGCCCAGCCGTCGGGCCAGCGGCGGCGCCAGCGGGGCGAGCAGGCCGAAGCACAGGACCGGAAGCGTCGTCAGCGCACCCGCCCATCCCGACGACAGGCCGGTGTCGGACTGGATGCGGTCCAGGACGGGCCCGATGCTGGCCGCAGCCGGGCGCAGGTTGATGGCGACCAGGATCACTCCACCGGCCAGCAGCGCCGGGGAGAGCGGCGGCCGGCCGGAGCGCTGCGCTTCCACTCCCTCAACCTATCCTGAGTTCGCTTGACGAGATACCGGGACCAAGGACGTCGAGACCTTCGCCGGCATCCGCCTGGCGCCCGGGACGCTGTATGAGGCGCTGGCCCGGCTTAAGCGCCAGCCGCGTTCTTAGCCGTCGGGGTCGCCGAGTGGGCCAGCACGTCTTAGTTGGTCGCCACCCGCCATCCACGCCCAGCCAATCGCGACGCTGCTCACGAATTTCCCAGACACGACATTAGATGCGCACGCCGGCGGCGGTGGTGATCCGCCCACCGAACAGGAACGCGGTCTGGCGCAGCGAGGACTCCAGGTCAAACCGGTCCAGCGCCGACACGGCGTCCCGGGGGATGATCACGTCATACCAGCGCAGCGCGGCGCTGGCGGCCGTGTAGTGCACGCAGATGTTGGCCACCGTGCCGCAGATGACCAGCGTGGTGACGCCCCACAGCCGCAGCAGGTGGTCCAGCGGCGTGCCGTAGAACCCGTCGTAGCGGACCTTGGTGATGACCGTCTCGTCGTCGCGAGGGGCCAGCGCGTCCACGATCTGCCACCCCCAGCTGCCCTCGCGGGCGTGCTCGGGCCAGATGCGCCACTCGGGGTCGCCGTCGCGGTGGGTGTCCTGCGTGAACACCACCCGCATCCCGTAGGCCCGGGCGACGTCCAGCAGCGTGGTGATCGCCGGAATCGTCGACTCGGCGTCGGGAACCCGCAGGCTGCCCCCCTCGGCCACGAAGTCGTTCTGCATGTCGACCACCACGAGCGCGGTCCTGGTCGCGTCGATGCGGACCTCGTCGTGGACGGCGTAGTCGGGGACCTCGACGGCGGGGCTCATGGGTCTGAACGCTAGCGCCGCTCCCCGACCGGCCACGCACACGGCGACAAACCCACCCAAAAACGCGCGTCTGGCGCCTCCGCCCGAGCGGTTCTGTATGTTCGGCGCCGGTTTCACGCGCCCTTCACCTGGAGGGGGCCAACAGAGGAGCATTCGCTATGAGAAGGATCACGGCCGCGCTGGCCGCAGGCGCGCTCGTGGTGGCGCTGGGGGCTGTCACCACGCCGGCAGGCGCTGCGGACATCGACTATTCGCAGGTCGCGCGCAACATCATCCCGTCGGGGCAGAAGGGGTCCGTCCCGATCCCGCCCGACGCGACGGCGCAGGCGCAGATGTACAACGCCCTGACCCCGCTGTTCGACCACGTCACCAACGCCGACCTGTTCTCCGACTTCAAGTCCGAGCAGTTCGGAGCTGGGCGACGAGGGCCCCGGCACGATCGAGCCGGTCCCGTTCCCGGGCGTCACCATCGTGCGCGACCGCTTCCACGTCCCGCACGTCACCGCCACCACCCATGCGGGCGGCGTGTGGGCGGCCGGCTGGATCGCCGCCGAGGACCGCGGGCTCCTGCTCCAGGAGGCGCGCGACAACTCGAGGGTGGCCGCGCATCGACGTCCCCGGCCTGACCGCCATCGGGCTCATCGAGAACCTGCAGAACTTCCAGCCCAGCGCGCAGACCGAGCGGGTGCTCTCCCGACAGACCCAGGTGCTGGAGAAGGCCGGGCCCGAGGGCCGCGCGGTGCTCTCGGACATCGACGAGTTCATCACCGGGATCAACGCCTACCTGGCGATCAACAGCCCGACCACGCCGCACGTGGACCCGCAACGACGTCTACGCGCTCAACGCGCTCAAGGACCAGTTCTTCGGCGAGGGCGGCGGCCGGGAGGCGCAGGACTCCGAGTTCCTCGGCGCGCTCGAGCACCGGCTCGGGGTCGACAAGGGCTACAGCGTCTTCAACGACCTGCGCCAGAACACGCAACGCCGGGCAGCCCCACGACCGTCGACGGGACGTTCAACTACGACCACACCCCGACCAAGCCCGGCGCTCCGGGCAGCGTGGTCCTGGATCCCGGGAGCTTCCACGCCACACCGGCGGTGTCGGCGGCCCAGGCGGCCAAGTTCGGCCGCATCGAGCCTCGCCCGCACGCCTCCAACGAGCTGATGGTCGAGGGCAAGTACTCCACCACCGGCCACCCGCTGCTGGTCGGCGGCCCGCAGGTCGGCTACTTCTATCCCGGCCTCACCTACGAGATCGACATGCACGCCCCCGGCCTGGACTGGCGCGGGGCGACCTCGGCGCCGTTCCCGGGCTACATGCTGATCGGGCGCGGACCGGACTTCGCCACCACGCTGACGTCGGCCTCCGGGGACGTCGTGGACGAGTACGCCGAGACGCTGTGCGGCCACAGCGCGACCAAGTACCTGTTCAAGGGCAAGTGCCGGTCGATGCAGCCGTTCGACGCCGGCACGCTGGACGGCAAGGAGGTCGCGTTCAAGACCACCGTGCACGGGCCGGTCGTCGGCTACGCCCGCGTGCACGGTCGGCTGGTGGCGATCTCGAGCAAGCGCTCGAGCTACGGCAAGGACGTGCTCGACCTGCTGTTCAACCGCCGTCTCTCCGACGGCCAGGTCGCACAGCCCGCAGTCGTTCTTCAAGGCCGCCGAGCTGACGCCGCAGACGTTCAACTCGTTCTACATCGACGACAAGCACGTCGCCGAGATCACGACCGGGCTGCTGCCGATCCGGCCCAAGGGCACCGATCCGAGCCTGCCGACGATCGGCACCGGCAAGTGGGAGTGGCGCGGCGTTGCGCCCGACAGCGTGCACCCGCAGGGGATCGACCCGCTGCACACGCCGGTCAAGGGGACGATGACCAACTGGAACAACGTCGCCGCCGCACGGCTTCGGCGCGGCCGACGACGCGTGGAACGCCAACGGCACCTCGGCGCGCGTCGACCTGCTCAACTACAACCTGGCGCGGCTGCGCGCGCACGGCAAGTGGTCCCTGGCCACCCTCACCTCGGCGATGAACGCCTCGGCGACCCAGGACGTCCGGGCGATCCTCACCGTGCCGGTGCTCCAGGCAGCTGCTCAAGGGCACCAGGGCCCCCAACGCGCAGGCGGCCAAGATGCTGTCGCTGCTGGTGGCCTGGCGCAAGGCCGGCGGCAACCTGCTGGACCTCAACGGCGACGGCAAGATCGACAACCCCGGCGCGGCGATCATGGACGCGGCGTGGCCGAAGATCGCCGCCGCCGCCATGCGACCGGAGCTCGGGCCCCCTCAGGGCGAGTTCAGCAGCCTGGTCAGCGTGTTCGACTCGCCTCCGGGCGGCCAGTTCAGCGGCTGGTATCAGTACTTCGACCGCGACATCCCCAAGCTGCTGCACATCAAGCAGCCGCAGCCGTTCGCCAACGAGTACTGCGGCGCGGGCAACCTGCGCCGCTGCCAGCAGGTCCGTGTGGGCGGCGATCGCCGCGGCCGGCCGCGACGCTGGCCCGCCAGCAGCACAGCGCCAACCCCAGCGCGTGGCACGCCAGCGCCACGGCGGAGCGGATCACGTACATCCCGGGGCTGCTGCCAGTACACGATGGCCTACACCAACCGGCCCAGCGGCATCCAGCAGGTGATCAGCTTCAACCGCCACCGCTGAGAGAGACGAGCTCTCGAGCCCGCCGGCGCCACCGCCGGCGGGCTGAAGTTGCGCACCGACGGCGCGAGCAGCGCCAGCGCGAACAGGAGCAGGGTCACGCGCGGCGGCCCCGTAGAGCGTCGTCGAGAGGCCCGAGCGCGGCCGCCACCGGGCCGCTGAGCGCCTGGCCGACGGGGAGGATCGGCCACCGTGCCCAGGTAGTCCCACGAGAACACCCGGGCCAGCTCGTCGGCGGGCACGTCGGATCTGCACCGCGGTGAACCAGAACGTGTTGAACATCGTGCCGCCGGCGCCGTCGATCACCGCCACCGGCAGGATGACCGGCAGCGGAGCGTGCGCAGCCACCAGCGCGAACAAGCGTCGGCGGTCGTGACGACGAACAGCGCGAAGGCCAGACGAAGGGGATAGCGTGGGCGTACCCGCAGGCGCGACCAGGCCGCCGGCGATCGAGCCCACGCCCAGGGCGACCACGATCGCCGCCCATGCGCCCGGGCCCGCCCAGCGACTGCCGCGCCATCTGCCGGGCCCAGCACCTGCCACGGCGCCCACGCGCAGCCCGATGTAGAGGGTGAAGCAGCTCACGGTGATCCACAGCCAGCGGCGGGCCCGAAACGCGCCCCAGCCGGCGCGCAGCTCGCTGCAGCATGGACGTGCGCTCTCGTGGCCTCGGCGACGATCGGGGGCATGGCGCGCACACGCACAGCGCGCTGCCGAGGAAGGTGACGAGCGTCGAAGGCCAGGCCCCATCCGGGCTGGGCGGCGGCGACGATCACGCCGGCCACCGCGGGACCGACCACCGACGCGACGTTGCCGCTGAGCGCGATGAGGCTGTTGGCCCGCTGAAGCTCGCCGGGGTCGACGGTCTGCGGCACGCAGCGCCAGCGCAGCCGGGTCAAAGAAGGCGCGCGCGGTGCCGTAGACGGCCTGGAGCGCCACGAGCTCCCACAGATGGGCGGCTCCGGTGAGCAGCAGGACCGCGCAGGCGGCCTGGGACGTCGCCCGCACGAGGTCGGAGGCGACCATCACGCGCCGGCGCGAGCAGCCGGTCCGCCCACACGCCCCCGACGAGCACGAACAGCACCAGCGGGATCGTCTGAGCGGCCAGCACCACCCCCAGGCTCGGTCACCGACCCGGTGAGGTTCAGGACGGCGAAGGCCAGGGCCACCGGCACCAGACGATCGCCCAGCGACGAGATCGACTGGGCGGCGAACAGCAGCCGGAAGGCTCGTTGCGCCGGAATTCCTCCCACGCCGGCAAGGCTACGCACCACTGCCACCGCGCGGCCGTGCGCGTCCGTGGGATGACAGCATGCCCTGACGATGACCGAGGTGATGATCGACACCCCGCGCGGCCCGGCGCGCGCGCACCTCAGCCTCCCGGGCGGCCCGGGCTCGGCCGCCGCGGCGCTCATCCTGGGCCACGGCGCCGGCGGCGGCGTCGGGGCGCCCGACATCCAGGCGGCGCAGCGCGCGCGGCGCTGGCCGCCGGCTGGGCCGTCGCGCTCGTCGAGCAGCCCTACCGCGTGGCCGGGCGGCGGGCGCCGGCCCCGGCCGCCCACCTCGACGAGGCGTGGACGGCGGTGGTGGCCCGGCTGAGCGCGGACGAGCTCGCCGGCCTGCCGCTGGTCACCGGCGGGCGCTCGATGGGGGCCCGGGTCGCCTGCCGCACCGCCGCCGCGACGGCCTCGATCGGCGTGCTGTGCCTGGCCTTCCCGCTCAAGCCGCCCCAGCGCGCGTCAGCCACCAAGCCCTCCCCCAGCCGGCTGCCCGAGCTCGAGGCGGTGGCCGTGCCGACGCTCGTCGTCCAGGGCATCAACGACCGCTTCGGGATGCCGCCCGGCGGCCCTGGCCGCACCGTGGTGCAGGTCGCCGGCGACCACGGGCTGAAGTCCGACCTCCCCGCCGTGCAGGCCGCCGTCGCGGAGTGGCTGGTGCTCCTGGTGCGGAACTAACGACGTCTGTCGTCGAGAGTAGGGTGCGCGGGAGGTTCAGCGCTTGGCAGGGCGGCGTCGTCGAGCTCCAGCGTGGGCCCGGCGTCGTCGAGCTCCAGCGTGGGCCCGAAGCCGATCTCCAGCAGCGCCCCGCCGCCGGCGGCGTTGGCGGCCCGGACAAACCCGCCGTGGGCCTCGGCGGCCTGGCGCACGATGGCCAGCCCGAGCCCCGAACCCGGCTGGGAGCGGGCGTCGCGGGCGCGGTGGAAGCG
The DNA here is from genome assembly GCA_963790605.1 of uncultured Actinomycetota bacterium. Classification (GTDB taxonomy): domain Bacteria; phylum Actinomycetota; class Thermoleophilia; order Solirubrobacterales; family Solirubrobacteraceae; genus Palsa-465. The sequence continues at coordinate 117,055 of CAWBPG010000001.1, forward strand.
GTCGAACACGAACGGCAGGTCCTCCTCGTGAAAGCCCGGCCCGTGGTCGCGCACGGTCAGGGTGCCGTCGGCCAGCGTGACCTCGATGGCGCCCCCTGACTGCCGTATTTGGCGGCGTTGTCAAGCAGGTTGGCCACCGCCCGGGCGATCCGGTCACCCTCGCCGTGCACCAGCGTGGGCTCCACGGACGCCGAGACGGTCAGCTGCGGCGCCCGGCGCCGGGTGCGCTCCACGGCGGCGGAGACGATCTGATCGACGCGGACCTCGGCGGGCTCGCCGCACAGCTTCGAGCCGCGGGCGAGCTCCACCACGTCGCCGACCAGCGCGGTGAGCTCGTCGAGCTCCTCGATCACGTCGCGGCGCAGCGCCTCGCGGTCCGCGACCGAGAGCAGCTCCTCGTCGCGCATGAGCTGGAGGTTGGCGCGGATGGTGGCGATCGGCGTGCGCAGCTCGTGCGAGGCATCGGCGACGAGGTTGCGCTGCGCCTGCACGGAGCGCTCCAGCGCGTCCAGGGTCCGGTTGAAGGTCTGGGCCAGCCGGGCCAGCTCGTCGCCGCCGTGGACGTCGAGGCGCTCGTGAGTCCAGCCGGTCGGGGTGGGCGGCGATCGTCTCGGTCTGGCGGGTGAAGCGCGCGATCGGCGCCAGCGCCGTCGCGGGCCACCAGCAGGCCGAGCAGCGCGGCGAGCAGCGATCCCCCCGGCGGCGATCAGCACCAGCAGGAGCAGCTGAGCTTGGACAGCGCGTGTCGACGTCGTTGAGCGGCAGGGCGACCAGCAGCGCGCCGCGGCTCGCCGATGCCGGTCGCCAGCACGCGGATCGGGGTGCCGTCGACGGTCATGTCGGTGAGGTAGCTGCCCTGCCCGCGCGCGGCCAGCGCCTTGGCGCGGGCCGTCACCGGGATCGTGGCACGTCTCGGCCGGCGGGACATACACGTAGCCGTCGCGGTGGACAGGCGTCACCACCCCCGGCGCGCCGCCGAACGCCGGGCCCGTTGTCCGCGTCGAGCCCCAGCCCCTCGTCGCGGGTCGCCGAAGCTGCTCGTTGGCCCGGAGCGCCCTGGCCTCGGCCCCCGCCCTGCGGACCGCCCGGCGGCCGCCGCCGGGCAGCCCGCCATTCGACGGCGCCCGGCGTCGCGCCATGATGCTGCCGGTCAGGCTCTGCAGCGACTGGTCGAGCTGGCCCGTGAAGCTCAGAGCTGGTGCCGGCGTACGCCGCGACCGCGACCGCGATCACCGCCATCGCCACCGCCGCGCCCGGCGGCCAGCCCCATGCGCGGCTGCGCAGGCTCATCCATGCTCGGCTCCCGCAGCGCGTAGCCCACCCCCCGCACGGTGTGGATGAGCGGCCGCGCGCCGGCGTCCTCGAGCTTGCGGCGCAGGTAGCCCACATAGACGCGCAGGGCGTTGGAGGTGGGCCCGAAGTCATAGCCCCACACCCGGTCATAGATCGGCTGTGGGGCAGCACCCGGCGGGGGTTGAGCATGAGCAGCTCCAGCAGCTGGTACTCGGTCCGCGTCAGCTCGACGAACGTGCCGGCGACCTCGACGCCGTGGCGCGCCGGGTCCAGCCTGAGCTCGGCGAAGGTCAGCCCGCCCTCGACGTCGCCCTCGCCCCCGGCGCGGCGCAGCAGCGCCCGCAGCCGGGCGCGGAGCTCGTCGACGTCAAACGGCTTGACCAGGTAGTCGTCGGCGCCGGCGTCCAGGCCGTCGATCCGGTCAGAGACGGCGTCGCGCGCGGTGAGCATCAGCACCGGCACGCGGTTGCCCTCGCGGCGCAGCAGCCGGCAGACCTCGAGGCCGTCGATGTCGGGCAGCCCGACGTCGAGCACGACCGCGTCGGGGACCGAGGTCGTCACCTCCGACAGCGCCTCGGAGCCGGTGGCGGCCAGCACCACCTCATAGCCCGACAGCGTCAGCGCGCGGCGCAGGACGTCGCGCAGGCCGCGGTCATCGTCGACGACGAGCAGTCTCATAGTGTGATTGTCGCCCGTTGACCGGCGGGCGTGAGCAACTCCTACGTTTCGCTTACGTCTCGCTGGCGCCTCGGTGCGCTCGCGGAGCACGGCGCCGAGGATCCCGTTGATGAACGCGGGCGCGCCGGAGCCGCAGAAGCGCTTGGCGGTCTCGATCGCCTCGTCGATCGCGCCCTCGGGCGGGATCGGCTGCTCGCCGGGGACGACCTCGGGGTAGAGCATCTCCAGCAGGGCGACGCGCAGGATCGAGCGCTCGAGCGGCGCGATCCGCTCCAGCGGCCAGTCGTTGGCGTAGCGGCGGATGAGCTCGTCGAGCTCGGGCTGGTGCTCGCGGGCCTGCTCGGCGAGCGCGAACGTGAAGGTGTGCACGTCGCGCGGCAGCGTCTCGCCCAGCGGGCCGACCGAGCAGGTCGCTCTGGTACAGCGCCCACACGGCGGCGCGGCGCTGCTCGGTTCGACGGGACACGGATCAGCCGACGGTGATGAGTTCTTTGGGCACCGAGGTGAGGATGGTGCACGCCGTGTCGGTCACGACGACCAGGTCCTCGATCCGCACCCCGAACTGCCCGGGCAGGTAGACGCCCGGCTCCACCGTGACCACGTTGCCGCTGGCCAGCACGGAGTCCGACCGCTGCGACAGCCGCGGCGCCTCGTGGATCTCCAGGCCCACGCCGTGGCCGAGCCCGTGGCCGAAGTGCTCGGCGTGGCCGGCGTCGCCGATGACCTCGCGCGCCGCCGCGTCGGCCTCGCGCCCGCCCGCGCCCGCGCGGACGGCGTCGAGGCCGGCGAGCTGGGCCTGGCGGACGAGGTCGTAGGCCGCGAGCGTCGCGTCGGGCAGGCTCTCCGGTGGCCAGCGTGCGCGTGCAGTCCGAGCAGTAGCCGTCCAGCTCCGCGCCCCAGTCGATGACGACGAGCTCGTCGGGCCCGATCTCGACGTCGCGCGGCTGCGCGTGGGGCAGCGCTCCGTGGGGCCCGGCGGCGACGATCGAGCCGAACGACGGGCCGCTTGGCGCCGAGGTCCTCCATCGCGCGCTCCAGCGCGATGGCCACACCGACCTCGGTGCGCCCGGCCAGGCCCTGCTCCATGATCTGGCGCAGGGCGGCGTCGGCGACCTTGGCGGCCTCGGCGATCCGGCGGATCTCATCGGCGTCCTTGACCACGCGCAGCGACTCGACGGCGTCCCCGCCGGCGACGAGCTCGACGCGCTCGGGGACCAGCTCGCGCAGGCGGCCATGCGTGCGGACGCTCATGTGGGCGTCCTCGAAGGCCAGCCGCAGCTCGCCGCGAGGGCAGCAGGTCGGGGAGCGCGTCCAGCAGCTCCTGGGGCGATCGTGCGGTCAAAGGCGGCATCGACCTCGGCCGCCGACTGCTCGAGGTAGCGGAAGTCGGTGAGGAACGCCCGCGTGTCGGGACCGATCAGGGCCAGCCCGTTGGAGCCGGTGAAGCCGGTGAGGTAGCGGACGTTGACCAGCGAGGTGACGACCAGGAGATCGGCGCCGATCTCCGGCAGCTTCTCGGCCAGCCGGGCGGCGCGGTCGCTCATCCGGCGCTCGCCAGCTCCTCGGCCAGGCGGGTCAGCGCCTCGCGGTAGCCGTCCGGCCCTTGCCGGCGACGCGGGCGCAGCACAGGTCGCCGATCACCGATTCGCGCCGGAACGCCTCGCGCTCGTCGACGTCGGAGAGGTGGACCTCCACCGCGGGGAGCCCGGTCAGCTCCAGCGCGTCGCGGATGGCGTAGGAGTAGTGGGTCCACGCCCCCGGGTTGAGGATGATCGCGTCGGCCATCCCGTCCAGGCCGTGCAGGTGCTCCACGAACTCGCCCTCATGGTTGGTCTGAAAGAAGCGCGTGGCCAGCCCCAGCTCGGCCGCGGCCTCCGAGATCCCCAGCTCCAGCTCGGTCAGCGTGAAGCTCCCGTAGTGGTCGGGGTCGCGCCGGCCCAGCTGGTCCAGGTTGACGCCGTGCATGACCTCGATGCGGTTGCGGACTTCCATGGCGCTCACGTTAGTGGCATCCGGCTGACGAGCGTAGTCGCCAGCTCGCGGACGGCGGCGATGAGCTCGCGCGGCGGCACCGGGCTGCCGGGCCGCGCGTCGCCGGGCTCGGGCAGCAGCACGAACGGGACCGGCCCCTCCCCCATGCGCTTCTTGTCGCGCGCGGTGGCCATGACCACCGCGTCGGGATCGACGTCGCGCAGCTCGGTGGGCAGGCCGCGGGCGTGCAGCAGCTCGGCCACCTCGGCGCGCAGGTCGTCGCTGCCCGACAGCCGCAGCGCCGCCAGCAGCCCGAGCGCCACCGCCTCCCCGTGACGGTAGGTGGCATAGCCGGTGACGGCCTCGATGGCGTGGCCGACCGTGTGGCCGAGGTTGAGCGTCTGGCGCGCGCCGCCGTCGCGCTCGTCGCGGGCGACGATCCGCAGCTTGGTGTGCGCGCAGGCGGCCACGACCTCGGGCGAGCCCGGCTCGGCGCCGCCGCGGACCAGCTCCCACAGCCCCCCGCCGGCGATGAGCGCGGTCTTGACCACCTCGGCGTAGCCGGCGGCCAGCTCCTCGGGCGGGAGCGTGGCGAGCGCGTCGGTGTCGGCGATCACCGCCTCGGGCTGGTGGTAGGCGCCCACGTAGTTCTTGGCCTCGGGCAGGTCGACGCCGGTCTTGCCGCCCAGGGCGGAGTCGACCTGGGCGACGAGCGTCGTCGGGACCTGGACGACGCGCACGCCCCGCTGGTAGGTGGCGGCGCAGAACCCGGCCAGATCGCCGACCACGCCGCCGCCGAGCGCGACGACGACGTCGGCGCGGGTCATCCCGGCGCGGGCCAGCTCGGTCCACACGATCTCGGCGTGGGCGATCGTCTTGGACTGCTCGCCGGGCATGATCGTCACCCGCCCGTCGAGCGGCTCCAGGCGGTCGGCGTACAGGCGGCCGGCGTTGTAGTCGGTGACGAGGAAGCGCCGGCCCTCCACGCGTTGCGGGCCAGAACGCCGCGTCGCGGCGCCGCCGAGCAGGCCCGGGCCGATGTAGACCGGGTAGTCGCCGCCGGCGGTCTGTGGCCCACAGGAGCTTGACCCCGGCGGCATCGCCGGTCTCAGCGCCGGTCACGGATGCGCGTCATCTCGGTAGACCCGGCCCTCGGGGATGACGACGTCGACCGCCGGCCCAGCGGCACCGAGGTCCCGTCGTCGGCGTCGACCCAGATCACCAGTGTGCGTCGCCGCCGGTGGCTGCGGCTCGAGCTCGGTGACGTGCGTGCGTGATCCGGTCGCCGGGCGCCCCAGCTCCCGCAGCATCCTCGGCGGCGGTCTGCAGTGCCTTCTCCGAGGACCCCACCAGCGCGATGCCGCGGGTCGTGCACGCTCATCGCCGCTGCCAGCCGATGCGCTCCCGGTAGGCGTCGAGCGCCGGCGATGACGTCGTCGATGTGGTCGCCGCCGAACTTGCGCCGGTAGGCGTCGGCGAGCACGAAGGCGACCATCGCCTCGCCCACGACGCCGGCGGCCGGCACGGTGCACGAGTCGGTGCGCTCGCGCAGCGCCTCGGCGGGCTCGTGGGTGGCGATGTCGACCGAGCGCAGCGGCTTGGTCAGCGTCGGCAGCGGCTTCATGTAGCCGCGCACGACGAGCGGGTCGCCGGTGGTCATGCCGCCCTCCACCCCGCCGGCCCGGTTGGTCTGGCGGTAGAAGCCGCGCTCGTCGTCGTAGAAGATCTCGTCGTGGGCCTCGGAGCCGGGCAGCCCGGCGACCTCGATGCCGTCGCCGACCGCGGCGCCCTTGATCGCCTGGATCGAGAGGATCGCCTGGCCGAGGACGCCGTCGAGGCGCTCCCGCCAGGAGACGTGAGACCCCAGGCCCGGGACCAGCCCGAAGGCGCGCACCTCGAACACGCCGCCCAGCGACTCGTTGGCCTTGCGCAGGCGGTTGATCTCGGCCACCATCGCGCGCCCGGCCTCGTCGTCCAGGCAGCGCACCGGCGACTCGTCGACGGCGGCGAAGTCCTCGCGGAGTCAGGTCGTCGCGGCGCGGGGCGCTCACGCCGGTGATCTGGATCACGTGGGAGAAGACGCTGACCCCGAGGGCGCTGAGGAAGGCCTTGGCGACGGCGCCGCCGGCGACGCGCGCGGCGGTCTCGCGCGCGCTGGCGCGCTCCAGGATGTCGCGGACGTCGGTGAGCCCGTACTTCTGGGTGCCGACGAGGTCGGCGTGACCGGGACGCGGCAGGTGGACCTCGGCGGTCTGCGGCCTCGACCGGCCACGGGTTCATCCGCTCCTCCCAGTTGGCGAAGTCACGGTTGGTGACTGTGAGCGCGATCGGGCCGCCCAGGGTGCGGCCGTGCCGGACCCCGCCGGTGACCTCGACGCGGTCGCGCTCGATCTTCATCCGCCCGCCGCGGCCGTGGCCGAGCTGGCGGCGGGCCAGGTCGCGGTCCAGGGCCTCGCGCTCCAGGGTCAGCCCGGCGGGCATGCCCTCCACGATGCAGGTGAGGCCGGGGCCGTGCGACTCGCCGGCGGTGGTCAGCGTGAGCGTCATGAGGACGACGGAGCGGTCCCGCCCTCGGCGGGGTGCTCCTGGGCGTCACGCCCGGGGATGCGGTGCCCGCTGCCCTCACACCAGGGGCAGACGACCTGGTGCGGCTCCCCGCCCAGCCCGGAGATGAGGTGGCCGGTGCCGCGGCAGGGGTTGCAGATCTGGTCCCCGGGGGTGGACTCCTCGCTAGCCATGGCGGCGGAGGTTAGCCTGGATCGCCGGAGCCAGGCTCAGCTGGCGGGCGTCGCGGCCGCGCGCATCGCCTCCAGCGACGCCGGGACGCCGGTGAAGATCTCGAAAGCTGAGCGCGCCCTGGCCGATGAGCAGCTCCAGCCCGTCCACCGCCGGGATCCCCTGCTCGCGCGCCCGGTCGACCAGCGCCGTGCCGGTCACGGTGTAGACGAGGTCGACGACGCAGCCGTAGCCGGCGAGGTCAGCGGGCGCGAGCGGCAGCCGGTCAAAGGGGTCTGAGCCGTCGAGGCCGACGGCGGTGCAGTTGACCAGCACGTCGGCGGGGCTGGGCCGCTCCGCCGCCGTCGCGCCGAGCTCCGCCGCCAGGTCGCGGGCGCGCTGCGGGGTGCGGTTCCACAGCCGCACCTCGGCCGCGCCGGCGTCGAGCAGCGCCCAGACGGCCGCGCGCGCGCTGCCCCCCGCTCCCAGGACCATCGCCGTACGGCCGGCGACGGCGAAGGGCAGCGCCGCGATGAGCGCCGGGGCGTCGGTGTTGTCGGCGCCGATCTCCCCGTCGGGGCCGAAGGTGAGCGTGTTGGCGGCGCCGATCGCCCGGGCCGGGGGGCTGGCGGTGTCGGCCAGCGCCAGGGCCGCCTCCTTGTGGGGGATCGTCACGTTGGCGCCGGCGAAGCCGGCCTCGTGGAGGGCGGGGACGACCTCGGCGAAGAGCTCGGGCGGAACGGGCAGGAGCTGGTAGCGCCAGTCGTGCAGGCCGGCGGCCGCGAGCGCCGCGTTCTGGATCGCCGGCGAGCGGCTGTGGGCGACCGGCCAGCCCAGGACGCCGAGCCGGCGCCGGGGGTCCGTAGGAGAATTAGGTTGCGGAATTGGCGAGTGACTGGGCGTGGCTAGAACGCAAGATCATTCTTCTACGGGCCCTTGGTCATTTGCCGCAGTGCGGGCGCCGGTCGACGGCCAGCAGGTGCTGGAACTGCGCGTAGCTGGTGGCGAACACGGTCTGGTTCGAGCACGGCTTGGCGAAGAAGTACAGGTAGTGCGTGCTCGCCGGGTGGGCGGCCGCCTCGATCGAGGCCAGGCCGGGGCTGTCGATCGGCGTCGGCGGCAGTCCGAAGTGGGTGTGGGTGTTGTAGGGCGAGTTCGAGTGCAGCTGGGAGACCGTGAGCGGCCTGGTGAAGTTGCCGGTGGCGTACTGGGTGGTGGAGTCGAACTGGAGCATCATGTGGTCGGCCAGCCGGTTGTAGATGACCGAGGCGATCAGCGGGCGCGCCTTCTCCGAGGCCGCCTCGGCCTCGATCAGCGACGCGACGGTGAGCACGTCGTACGCGCGTCAGGTGCTTGGAGCGCGCGTAGCCGAGGTTGACGCGGGCGAAACGCCGCTTGAAGTCCTTGAGCTGGTCGGCCGACCAGCGCCGAGACCTTCACGGGCTTGACCAGCGTGAAGGTGTCGGGGAACAGGAAGCCCTCCAGCGACGGGATGCTTGCGCGGCGCCCCGTACTTGCGTGGGGTCGAGCAGCGGCGAGTGGCGGGTGGCGGCCAGGTAGTTGCCCTTGATCTTCTGCTTGCGCAGCAGCGCGGCCACGTAGGCGCGCGTATGGCCCTCGCTGATCGTCAGCTGCGTCGTCGGGGCCGCGTGCGGGGGCTTTGTGAGCACGCTGAGCACCGACGAGTAGCTCATGTCGAGCTGGAGGTGGTAGGTGCCCGACCGCAGGTCCCCGCGCTCGCCGCCCAGCGTCGCCCGCAGCTCGAAGAAGAAGCCGTGGGCGATCACGCCCTCGCGCTGGAGCAGCGCGCCGATCTCCTTGGTGCTCGAGTTGGGCGGGATGACGACGGTGACGTTGCCGTGCGGCGAGGTGCCCAGGGGCTGGAACAGCTCGACCAGGAACCAGACGAGCGCGCCGGCCAGGATGAGCACGATGAGCGCGCCGACGCGGCCCCGCCAGCGCCCGCGGCCGACGGCTGTAGGGGCGCCCGGCGGCGCACGCTGCGCGCCTTGTGCGGGCGGATGCTGCGCTGCTCGAGGCGGCTGATCCGGCGGGTGCCCGACGGCGACTCGGCGCTCGCCGCTCCTAGGCCGGCGTCGTTGCCGTCGTGAACGCCGGCCTCGTCGTCCTCGTGCACATGATGCGCGGCGTCGTGGTCGTCGCCGCCGTCCTCGCTCCAGTCCGTGAACGGCGCGGGGCCGGCCTCGGTCTGCGGCTGGTCGGTGGCCAGGGCGGGATCGGCCTCCTGCTGGTCAAAGACGCCGGCCTGGTCGCGGCGGGCGGCCTCGCGCTCGCGCCGGGCGGCCTCGCGCTCCTCGGCGCTGCGTTCGCCGTCAGCCATGGGCGATCTCCTCGGTGCGCCGGCTGGCCAGCCAGCTCTCCAGCAGGTGCGCGGCGGCGCGGGAGTCCTCGCTGGCGCGGCCCGGGGTGCGCTCGGCCAGCCGCGTGGTGAAGCGCTCGTCGTAGAGCTCCACCGGGACCGGCAGCGCGCGCTCGAGCCCGGCCGCGAACTCGCGCGCCTCGGCGGTCTGGGCGGAGTCCGCGCCCGACAGCGACAGCGGCAGGCCCGACGACCACGCGCTCGGCGCCCACCTCTGTGACCAGCTCGCGCAGCCGCGCACGGCCGCGGCGCGAGGTCGACGTCGGTCACGGGCTCAAGCGGCGTCGCCAGCGTCCCGGTGGGGTCGCTCACCGCGCATCCGCAACGGGCCCTGCCGTAGTCGAGCGCCAGAACGCGCACTGCCTCAGGCGTTGAGCGCGGCTTCGATTGCAGTCCGTGCGGCATTGATGGCGGCCGGCAGCTGGGCGGGGTCCTTGCCGCCGGCGCGGGCCATCGTGTCACGTCCGCCCCCGCCACCGCCAACTTCTGCCGCGGCGACCTTGACGATCTCGCCGGCGCGCACCCCGCGGGCGACGAGCGCCGGCGCCACGCTGGCCACCAGGTCCACCCGTCCCTCACCGGCGGTCCCCAGCACGATCGCGGCGTCGCCGAGCTTGCCCTTGAGGCGGTCGGCCAGATCGAGCAGCGCCTGGCCGTCGGGGACTTCGACCGACCTCGGTGAGGATGCTCGCGCCGTCTGACTGGGTGGCGGAGGCGATCAGCTTGTCGATGTCGACGGCGCCGTTGCCGGCCCCGCCGCGCTTGGCCGCACGCTCGAGCTCGCGGACGCGCTCGGTCAGCTTCTGGACCGAGTCGACGACGCGTCCGCTCGGGACCCGCAACGTCTCGGCCGCCGCGCTGAGCTCGCGGTCGCGCTCGCGGAACAGATCGATCGCCTCGGGACCGGTGATCGCCTCGATGCGCCGGACGTTGGCCGCGCTCGAGGTCTCGGTGACGATGCGGAAGAGGCCGATCTCGGCGGTGTTGTGGACGTGGGTGCCGCCGCACAGCTCGCGTGAGAATGATCCATCACCCACCTCGACCATCCGCACGACCTCGCCGTACTTCTCGTTGAACAGCGCCATCGCGCCCAGGCGCTTGGCCTCGTCGAGCGAGGTGCTGATGGCGCGGACCGGGTGGCTCTCGACGATCCAGCGGTTGACGTCGTCCTCCACCAGGCGCAGCTCCTCGGCGCTCAGCGAGCTGGAGTGGGTGAAGTCAAAGCGCAGCTTGTCGGGGCCGACGTAGGAGCCGGCCTGGTGCACGTGGGTCCCCAGACGCTTGCGCAGCGAGGCGTGGAGCAGGTGGGTCGCGGTGTGATTGCACGCGGTGGCGTGGCGGGTGGCGCGGTCCACGTGGGCGCGCACCCGCTCGCCGGGCTCGAAGGTCCCGTGCTCGGGCGCGACGCGGACGACCTGGTCGGTGCCGAGGCGGATGACGTCGGTGACCGTGGCACGGCAGGTCGCCGGTCTCGCATTCCAGGACGCCGGAGTCGGCGACCTGGCCGCCCCCCGGTGGCGTAGAACGGGGACTCGACCAGCTTGATGAGGACCTCGCCGTCGTCGGAGACCGCGGCGCCGATCGTCGTCTCGGCGTCGGTCGTCTCGTAGCCGACGAACTCGGTGGCAAAGCCGGCGCTGCCCGACAGCGCGGCCGCCTTCTCGCGCAGGCCGTCGCCGGCGCGCTCGCCGCGGGAGCCCTCGCGCGCCCGCGTGCGCTGGTCCTCCATCAGCGACCTCGAAGCCCGCCTCGTCCACGCCGAGGCCGTGCTCGGCGACGATCTCGAGGGTGAGGTCGATGGGGAAGCCGTAGGTGTCGTGCAGGAGGAAGGCGTCGGACGCGGCGATGCCCTCCTCGTCGTTGTCGCGCGCCCGCGCGATCAGCTCGTCCAGGCGCTTGAGACCCTGCTCCAGCGTGCGTCCGAAGCTCTCCTCCTCGGAGGCCATCCAGCGGCGGATGGTGTCGCGCTGCGCGCCGAGCTCCGGGTACTCCGAGCCCATCAGCTCGGTGACCACGTCGGCGTAGCGCTCCAGGAAGCCCGCCTCGAGCCCCAGCCCGCGGCCGTGCTGGATGGCGCGGCGCATGATGCGGCGCAGGACGTAGCCGCGGTCCTCGTTGGAGGGCACGACGCCGTCGCCGAGCAGGAAGGTCATCGCCCGGCCGTGGTCGGCGAGCACGCGCAGCGCGCGGTCGGTGGGGAAGTCCTCGCCGTAGCGGCGGCCCGACAGCTCCTCGCCGAGCTCGATCAGCGGCGCGAACTGGTCGGTCTCGAACACCGTCGCCTTGCCCTGGAGGATGCAGGCCAGGCGGTTGAGCCCCAGTCCGGTGTCGATGTTCTTGGCCGGCAGCGGCGTGAGCACGTTGATGGGGTTCTGGTCCATCTCCATGAACACGAGGTTCCAGTACTCCAGGAAGCGCTCGTTCTCGCCGCCGGGCAGGTCGTCGGGCTTGCCGTGGTCGACGCCGCGGTCCAGGTACAGCTCCGAGCATGGGCCGCACGGCCCGAGCGGGCCGGACTGCCAGAAGTTCTCCGAGCGCGGGCACTCGACGATGCGCTCGCGCGGGATGCCGATCTCCAGCCAGGCGTCGATCGCCTCCTGATCGGGCCCGAGGCCCAGCTCCTCGTCGCCGGCGAACACGGTGATCCAGATGTCGTCGGGGTCAAAGCCGAAGCCCTCGGTCGAGAGCGCCCAGGCGAACCGGGCGGCCTCGCGCTTGAAGTAGTCGCCGAAGCTGAAGTTGCCGAGCATCTCGAAGAAGGTGAGATGGCGGGTGGTGGTGCCGATGATCTCGATGTCCCCGGTGCGAAACGTCTTCTGGCACGTGGTCACCCGCGGGTGCGGGGGCGGCTCGATACCGGCGAAATACGCCTTGAGCGGGTGCATACCGGCGATCGTGAACAGCGCCGAGGGGTCAAGCTCGGACGGGACCAGCGACGCCGAGGGCAGGCGCAGGTGGTCCTGGGACTCGAAGAACTCGAGGAACGTGCGGCGGATCTCGTCAGAGGTCATCGGGGTGGGAGTTTAGGTACGACCCCGGCCCGCCCGCCCGTCGATCGTCCCCCACCCCACCACCAGGTCCCCGTCCATCAGGCAGGCCAGCTGGCCGGGCGCCGCCCCGTCGAACGGGCTCGGCGAGCTGGAGCGACAGCGAGCGGTGGCGGCCCTCGCCCGGGTCACCGGTCACGCTGGCGGTCAGCGGGCGCTGGCGATAGCGGAGCTTGACGCGGTTGACGCGGCTGCCGGCGCGGTGCAGGCGCGCCGCGCGGATGGCGACGCGATCGGTGCGCAGCTCCTCCCGGGTGCCGACGGTGACGCGCCCGTTCTGGTCGCAGTCCTTGTGGAGCACGAACAGCGGCTCGGTGGCGTGGATGCCGAGCCCGCGGCGCTGGCCCGACGGTGAAGCGGTGCTGGCCGTCGTGGCGGCCCAGCGACGCGCCCCGCCGGCTATCGACGATCTCCCCGGGGCGGCTCGTCGATCGCCGCCGTGGCGCTCCATGAACCGGGCTCGACTCGTCCCGGCCAGGAAGCACAGGTCCTGGGAGTCGAGCTTGGCGGCCACCGGCAGACCGGCCCGCGCCGCGATCTCGCGCACCTCGGGCTTGCGCAGCTCGCCCAGCGGGAAGCGCATGCGCGCCAGGGACGCGGGCTTGAGCGCGGCCAGCATGTAGGTCTGGTCCTTGGCCTGGTCGATGGCGGCGCGCAGCAGCGGCCCGCGCGCGTCATCTGACTCCGCGGTGCGCGCATAGTGGCCGGTGGCCAGCGCCGCGCAGCCGAGGCGGTCGGCCACCTCGAGCATGGCGTCCAGCCGGACATGGCCGTTGCAGCCGACGCACGGGTTGGGGGTCTCCCCCGCCGCGTAGCCGGCGATGAACGGGTCCACCACGCCGGCGCGAAACTCCTCGCGCAGGTCGATGGTGAAGTGCGGGATGCCCATCTGGTGGGCCAGCGAGCGCGCCTGGGCGACCGCCGTGGCCGAGCAGCAGCTGCGCTCGGCGTCGTTCTCGGCGTCGGCCCACAGCTCGAGCGTCACCGCGACGGTCGGTCCGGTCTGCGCGCACAGATGCGCGGCGACGGCGCTGTCGACGCCCCCGCTCATGGCCACGAGCGTGGCCGGGTGCAGAGTGATCTCGCGGGATGCGCGCGTGGGCCCGGACCGCGCTGCCCAGGGCACGAGCCAGCGCGTCGGCGGCGAGCTCGGCGGCGTGGAACTTGCCCGGGCTGAGCCCGCCGAGCTCCTGCGCGATGTCGTGGGCGCCGATGCGGGCGGCCTCGAGGATCGTGGTGCCGCGGGACGAGCGCGACCGCCACGCTGGCCGCCGCCGTGCAGGCCCCGCAGCCGCGAGCGTCAAAGCCGGCGTCGGCGATGCGGTCACCGTCGACGGCGATGGTCATGGTGATCTCGTCGCCGCAGGCGTAGCCGCCGACGGTGGCGGAGTGGCCGCCCGGCGGGTGGTGGCCCTGGCCCTGGGGCGAGGTGAGGTGGTGCTCGAACGCGAGCGCGTCCATGGCGTCTAGGTTAGGGCGCTTGGTCAGCCCCGTCGCAGCCTGAGCCCGAGCTCGCGCAGCTGGATGTCGTCCACGGGCGCGGGCGCGCCGGTGAGCGGGTCGGCGCCGCTGGTGGACTTGGGGAAGGCGATGACCTCGCGGATGTTGTCGCGGCCGGCCAGCATGGCCACGATCCGGTCGATCCCGAAGGCGATGCCGCCGTGCGGCGGCGCGCCGTACTTCAGGGCGTCCAGGAGGAAGCCGAAGCGCGCCTGGGCCTCCTCCTCGTTGATCCCGATGAGGTCGAAGACGCGTGACTGCACGTCGATGCGGTGGCTACGGACCGAGCCGCCGCCGATCTCGTTGCCGTCGAGCACGAGGTCATAGGAGCGCGAGAGCAGCGTTGCCGGGTCGTCCATGTCGGCCACGGTGGCGGGCGCCCCGGCGGCGGTGGCCGGCGCGGTGAACGGGATGGTGCTCGGCGTCCCAGCGCTGCTCGTCGGGCTTGAAGGTGAACATCGGGAACTGGATCACCCAGCGGATGTCGTGGGCGCCCTCGGGTACCAGGTCAAAGCGGCGCGCCATCTCCAGGCGCAGCGCGCCGAGCACCTGGTTGGCGGTGGCGGTCTCGTCGGCGACGATGAACAGCACGTCACCGGGCGTGGCCTCGAGGGCCGTGGTGACCCCGGCGATCTCCTCGGGGTTGAGGAACTTGGCGATCGGCGAGCGCCACAGCCCGTCGGCGGGCGGGTGGGACTGGTTCACGTCCTGGACGAAGGCCCACACCAGGCCCTTGGCGCCGTGCTGCTTGGCCAGCTCGGTGAGCGTGTCGAGGTCTGAGCGCGTCAGCTCGCGCGCCCCGGCGTTGATGCCGCGCACCACGCCGCCCGAGGCGAGCGCGCCCGAGAACACCTTGAACTCGCTGTTTGTCACCGCGTCGCCGAGGTCCTTGAGCTCGAGGCCGAAGCGGGTGTCGGGGCGATCGGAGCCGAAGCGGCCCACCGCCTCGGCGTGGGTCATCCGCGGCCACGGTGGGGCGGGGACGTCGAAGCCGGCCTGCGCGAACACCGCGCCGATCGCGGCCTCGCTGGTGGAGAGGACGTCCTCCTCGTCCACGAACGCCATCTCGATGTCGAGCTGGGTGAACTCGGGGAGGCGGTCGGCGCGTGCGTCCTCGTCGCGGAAGCAGCGCACGATCTGGTAGTAGCGCTCAAAGCCGCCGATCATCAACAGCTGCTTGAACAGCTGCGGCGACTGGGGCAGCGCGTAGAACGAGCCGGCCGCGATCCGGGCCGGGACGAGGAAGTCGCGGGCGCCCTCGGGGGTGGAGCGCGTGAGGAACGGGGTCTCGATCTCCAGGAAGTCTCGCTCGTCCAGGACCTCGCGGATCGTCTTGATCACGCGGTGGCGCAGGGCGAGGGCATCCTGCATCGGCGCGCGGCGCAGGTCCAGGCTGCGGTGGCGCAGGCGCAGGTTCTCGTCGACCGCGCCGTCCTCGTCGACCGGGAACGGGGGCGTCTCGGCGTCGGCGAGGATCTCCATGTCGGTGACGGCGAGCTCGATCTCGCCGGTGGCCAGATTGGGGTTGACGTTCTCCGGCGCGCGCTTGTTGACCGTGCCCGCCGCGGTGATGACGTCCTCGGAGCGCAGCTTGTGGGCCTCGGCGTGGGCGGCGGCCGCGGTGGCGGGGTTGAAGACGAGCTGCACGATCCCCGAGCGCTCGCGCAGGTCGATGAAGATGAGGCCGCCGTGGTCGCGGCGGCGGTGCACCCAGCCCGACACGCGCGCGGTGCTGCCGGCCCGCCCGGCGTCGAGCTGCCCGGCCCAGCTATCGCGGAACGTGTTGGCGCGGGGCGCGTGCTTCACGCGACGCGGCTCCCGCGCAGGATCGTGGGGATGACCGCTTCCGGGGCCAGCTCGGTCTGGTCTCCCGCTTCCATGTCCTTGAGGCTGATCTGCATGGGGTCGTCGATGATCGCAACGTATCGCGCCCCGAGGCGGTCTGCGTGCTTGAGCTGGCCCTTCAGGCCGCGGCCGGCCAGCTCCATCTGGGCGCTGAGGCCGGCCCGGCGCGCGTCGTTGGCGAGCTTGAAGGCGCTTGGCGCTGCGCCGAGACCGACTCCGCGAGGCGATGGCGACGAACAGGTCGACGACGACGGCCGGGCGATCGGCTGCTCGCCGGCCGCCAACAGCATCCGCTCCACGCCCGCGGCCCATCCGCATCCCGGCGTGGGCGGTCCGCCGAGCTGCTCGATCAGCCCGTCGTAGCGCCCGCCGCCGCCGACCGCGGACTGGGCCCCCAGCGCGCCGGAGGTGAACTCGAAGAGCGTGCGCGCGTAGTAGTCCAGGCCGCGCACCAGCGTGGGATCGAGCTCATAGGTGACGCCGGCATCGTCGAGCAGCTCCTTGACGCGCTCGAAGTGCTCGGCGTCCTCGGGCGCGAGGCGGTCGAGCAGGATCGGCGCGGTGCGCATCGTCTCCTGGGTGCGGCGGTCGCTGGAGTCAAAGGCCCGCATCGGGTTGAGGTCGATGCGGCTGATGACCTCGGGCGCGAGGCCATCCTCGTGGGCATGCAGGTAGGCGGCCAGCTCCTCGCGGTACTCGCGGCGCGTCGCGGCGGTGCCCAGGCTCGACAGGCGCAGGTGCAGCGTCCTTGACGCCCACGGCCGCACGAGGTCGACGAGCAGGATGATGAGCTCGGCGTCGGTCTCGGGCCCGGCCGCGCCGATCGCCTCGGCGCCCACCTGCCAGAACTGGCGGTAGCGCCCCTTCTGCGGGGCCTCGGCGCGGAAGAAGCTCGACAGGTACCACAGCTTCACCGGCTGGGGCAGCTTGTGCATCCCGTGCTCGAGGTAGGCGCGGGCCACCGGGGCGGTGCCCTCGGGCCGGAGCGTCATCGAGCGCCCGCCGCCGTCGTCGAAGCTGTACATCTCCTTCTGGACGATGTCGGTGGCCTCCCCCACCCCGCGCGCGAACAGCTCCGTCGCCTCGTACGTGGGGGTCTCGATGCGGCCGTAGCCGGCGGCGCCGAGGATGCGCCGGGCGTGGCCCTCCAGCACGGCGCGGCGCGCCGCGTCGGCGGGGAGCACATCGAACGTGCCTCTGGGGGCCTGGAGCGAGCTCATCTGGCTGCTCTGAAGTTAGTGACTGGTGCGCGAGCTCGCGCAGGAACGGGTTGGTGTCGCGCTCGACGCCCAATGAGGTGAGGCCCATGTGGCCGGGGTAGACGGTCGTCTCGGCCGGATAGGCCTTCATCAGCGAGTCGATCGAGCTGCAGCAGCGTCGGCCAGTCCCCGCCGGGGAGGTCGACGCGGCCGACGGAGCCCTGGAAGAGGACGTCGCCGGAGAACAGCGCGCTCGTGGTCCTTGAGGGCGTAGGCGACGTGGCCGGGGCTGTGGCCGGGCACGAACGAGACCTCGAACTCCATGCCGGCGAGCGCCAGGGTCTCGCCGCCGCTGACGGTCTCGTCGGCGTCGTAGTTCTCAAACGGCCCGAAGCCGGGCAGGCGGATGAAGGCAGTTGATGTCGGCCAGGATGTGGGTCTCGAGCTCCGGGCAGTACACCGGGGCGCCGGTGGCCCGGGCCACCGGCGCGACCGCGCCGACGTGGTCGAAGTGCGTGTGGGTGAGCAGGATCGCCTCGACGGTGGTGATCCCGAGCGCCTGCAGCGCGCCGATGAGACGTTCGGCCTCGTCGCCGGGGTCGATCATCACAGCCCGGTCAGCGTCCGGAAGCCGGACGATGTAGGCGTTCTCCTGCACCGGCCCGACGGTGAACATGCGGGCGTCGATCACTGCTTCTGCAGCTGCTTTCGCTGGTAGCGGCGGTACATGTAGCTGTCGAGGTAGTAGCCCGACGGGATGTAGAGCAGCATCGCCAGGATC
This sequence comes from uncultured Actinomycetota bacterium, assembly GCA_963790605.1. GTDB lineage: Bacteria > Actinomycetota > Thermoleophilia > Solirubrobacterales > Solirubrobacteraceae > Palsa-465. The sequence continues at coordinate 134,464 of CAWBPG010000001.1, forward strand.
GCGAACACCAGCGCCGGCACGACGCGGAACTTGTTGGTGACCAGCAGGAAGATGAAGATGAAGGCGGTCGCCAGCAGGGCCTTCTTGATGGCGGCAGTTCCACGTCGGCGGCTTGGGTGTCCGGCGCCTGGGCGCGCTTGGCGCGCTCCTGCTTCTTGCGCTCCTCCGGTGTCGGCGGGCGGCCGGTGCGGCCGCGAACCTCGACCGTCCCGGCGGCGTTGCCGCGGTGCTTGGTCCGGCGCTTGCGCTTGGTCTGTGCCATCTGGTGGGTAAGAGCTTACGCGGTGTGCGCGTGCCGGTGAAGGGTTTGTTCGATCGTGGCGTACCCGCGGAGCGGGACGTCCTGGGGGAATTGATCGAACGCCGCCTCTGGAGCGAGGCCGACCAGCTCCGCGCCCTGGACGGGCGCGTGGCGGGCGACCGCCTCGACGACCGCGCGCAGCGGGGTGGCGCGGTGGTCCTCGACGTTGGTCGAGACCTGGGCGAGGCCGGTGTCGGCCAGCCACAGCCCGATGGCGCGCAGCCCCGTGAGGCCCTCGTCGCCTGATTCCCGGATGTGGGCCGCGATCTGCTTGGCGTCTTCGATGGTCGCGGGAGGCTTCAGCTCGACGTTGAAGGCGACGAGCGGCGGCCGGGCGGCGACGAGGACCGCGCCGGCGCGTGGGATGCAGGTTGGGCGGGCCGAAGTCGGGCTTGAGCTCGCCGGCGTCGATCCGGCGCTGAAGCTCGGCGGGGCCGCCCCGTCTGAGCTCGGCGCGGGTGCGGCCGCCGGCGAGCAGGCCATAGAGGAACACCGGCAGCTCCAGCTCGGTGCCCAGGCGGTCGGCGAGGACGAGCGCCTCGGCCGCCGCCGCGCCGCGGTCCTTGTCGGTGAGGTAGATGATGGGCGCGACGTCGACGGCGCCCACGCGCGGGTGCACGCCCTCATGGGCGTCGAGCCGGATGGTGTCGACGGCCTCGCTTGCGCCCCGTTGACGACGGCGCGGCGCCAGCTCGCCGGGCGCGCCCGCCAGCGTGTAGGCGCTGCGGTGGTGGTCGACGTCGGAGTGGACGTCGAGCAGCGCGTCGCCGAAGGCCTGTCCGATCCGGTCGATCGCGGCCCGGTCCTTGCCTTCGGAGACGTTCGGGTAGGCCAGGAGCGTCGTGGCGGTCACGGGCGCCGGATCATAGGCGCCACCGCCTGGCGGCCCCGCCCGTCCGAGTGCGCGCTTTTGCTCAGCATAGCTACGAAAATCGCGCACGCGACGCCGCTGGGAACCGCGCCGCCCAGGGCTCGCGCGGGATGCGCGGCGGCGTTGATCACGTAGGCCAGCGTCCGGTACCAGCCGGCGGTGACGATGAGCTCCAGGAGCTGCTGGTCGGTGTAGTGGTTTGCCAGTTGCGCCCACAGCTCGTCGGTGACGTGTGCCGGTGTCGTGCAGCTCGTCGGCGAGGCGGATGAGGAGCGCCTCGGCCTCTGACCAGCATGCGTCGTGGGCGTCCCCGGTCGCCGTGGCCGCGACCTGGTCGGCTGGTGAGCCCGACCGCCTCGGCGAACGCGACCGCGTGGACGCCCCATTCGTACTCCGCGCCCGCGCGTGCGCACGTGCGATGCAGGACGATCTCGCGGTCCCGAGGCGGCACCTGGCCGTGGTTGAGGATGCCCGAGCCGAGCGGCCGCATCCGCGACATCAGCTCGGGATGGACCGCCAGGGTGCGGAACAGCGCCAGCGGCTCGACGGCCGCGCCGGGCGGCATCCAGCGCTCGAGCATCTCCCCCGTCTCGCGGTCATACGGCGGCTCAAGCGGCTTGATTCGAGGTGTCGTGTCCATCGCATATGCTCCTCTCAGCTTCGAAAACCAAAGCGGACGTGTCACCACATGGTAGCTTCGAAATCCAAAGCACGCAATGGACGGCCCAACCCCGGGCCAGGCCGTCCGCGGCTCCGCCACCGGCCGGCCGATCATGGCGCTGCTCGACCTCCTGGGCCGCCGCTGGGCGCTCCGCGTCCTGTGGGAGCTGCGCACCGGGGAGAACCTCACCTTCCGCGAGCTCCAGGCCCGCTGCGCCGAGGTCTCCTCCAGCGTCCTCAACGATCGTCTGCGCGAACTCCGCGGCGCCGGCATCGTCACCGCGCAACCCGGCCGCGGCTACTCACTGACGCCCGAGGGCGCGCGCCTGATCGAGGACCTCGCGCCCCTGGACGGCTGGGCCAAGCGCTGGGCGCGCCGCACCGCCCGCGCTGAGGCCACATCCGCGGGCCGCCGATAAACTCCGCCGCTCCCCGCCGGAGTAGCTCAGTCGGTTAGAGCAGCGGAATCATAATCCGCGTGTCGGGGGTTCGAGTCCCTCCTCCGGCATCACCGTACTTGCGGGAACTTGTGGGATTTGCAGGGAGTCTGGCGGATATTCGCGTGAGGCTCGCGACCGCTCCGAACCGCTGGAAACCGCTCGCTGGCTGCCAAAACAGTCCAACGCGCGAACGCGAGTCAGCAAAATGACGGCGCGAGAAATTGCCTGCGCGGCATTTGAACCAAACCCGGTCAGCTGGGCGATCGCGTGATCCTGATCGAGCGCAGCGAGATCGGCGGCGAGAGCCGGCGTCAGCCGGCGGTTACCGGTCGCGCGGGCAGAGGTGGCGCTCGGAGCGAATCCCCCTTCGTGGCCGTCGTTGTGGCCCCGGATCCCGGCGCATCCGCGCGCCGTTCTCGCTCTCGACCTGCACGGGTGTTGCGACCACCGTGAGAACCCAAGCACGGGCTATCGGACGCCTGGGAGCAAGCGATCCTCTGCTTCTCGAACTCAGCGACATAGCGCGGCCCAAGGGGCCGGTCAATCGATGGACCGGTCGCGGGTTTCCTAGCAACGGCCTCAGCCGCAAGGTCATCAGGATCGGGCCCGTGGATGCCTCGGTGGAGAAGGCCACTTCGCGGCTATTTGGAGGGCCAGTATCTGACGCTGACGCCGTCGTAGAGGACCCGGTACGCCGTGTAGCGGGGCGTATCCCCATTGGGACCCTGGTCCTGACGGCAGCGGTAGCGGTCGTTTGCGACGTGATGACAGGCCGTAAGCGGTAGCTCCGGCCCTGGATCGGGTTCGTTCCACGAACACTTGTAGCGGCTGCCCGGCAGCTCGTGCCGCGCGAGAGAGCCCCATACACAGCTCGCCGCTGCCGGCGCAGGCGCAGGTGCCGCGCGGGTTGCGCCGCACCCGCCGATGAGGGCGGCGAGTACGAGCCCGACCCCCGCGGCTCTCAACCTGGGTGGTCGTTCGCAGCGCAGCATTGGCGCAACGTAGTCGATTTACCTTCAGGTCCGCGATGGCCAGCCGCCGATGGAACGAGCTCGTCGCCCGACCGATCCGGAGAACGATGGGGTCACTGCAACAAATCCTGAGCCTCCGGCGTTGGCGGACCTGAGGGAGGCGTATCGCAAGCGAACGCTGAGCGAACATCGCCGAGCCCACCAGCTGCTCGTCCTCGATCAGACCGACAGCTGGGTTCTACCCAGAACGGCTGCCCGTCTCAGCCCAGTGGTGGGCCGCAGCCTTCGCTTCGGCTTGGGAGTCGTGCTCGGATCCGATTCCATAATTGGGTCCGGTCAGCCACCACTTATCCGGCTGACCCGTCGTCATGACCCTGTTGATCGCGAGCACGCCGCCCTTCCCATCCGGTGCAAGGATCTGCGGGTTCTCTGTACCCCTACCAACTAAACGCCACGCGAGCGCTTCGAAAGCTTAGAACCTCAGGACGAGTTGCGTTCCTGCTGCTCGATCAAAGCGATCGCCAGCTCAGGATCCTTTCGGAAGGTCCGACGCCGAGCTGAATGGTCTCGTATGAATGTGTCGATCAGCTCCCGCAATCCCGGCTCTGGCTTCGATCGTTCATGAAGTTCCCTCGTCAGCTGGCGTACTGACATGTCGAGATCTGGCGAACGTTCCCAGAACGCGCCGTCCACGCGAAGCACACTGGCCAGCAGATCTCCGGGGTAGTAATCGCCTTCCACCAGCGGGTCGGGTTGTAGGCGGTTGAGCGCGAGCGAAACGAGACGATTTAGAGCGACCTGCTGTCCGATCATGATGCGTAGGTCTTCGACCGTGAAGTCCACGAGCGGTTTGGTCCGCAACTCGTGACACCGCTTGATCAGCGACGTAGCGTCCGGCGGTGCAGGCCCCCACGCTGGTGGATCAACGGTGTCAAGCGTTACCTTGCGCTCGTCAGCAGGTACCTGTTGCGCCGTGGCGTGACGTCGAAGCTCTCGGTCCATCACGACGTCGTCTTCTGCATACCGGTCGAACGAGCTTCCCTCACGCTCCCACACAGTGCGGCTCCGGCGCAGATCGCGCCCCGTATTCTCCAGCACGTCGACCGTGGCCAGCGACAACGCTCTGGTACCGCCCATGCTGCCTCCAAGCGCGATTGCGTCCTCAGAGAAGGCGTAGTAGGCGCCAAGCGTCCCGATGCGACCTAGCTCGTCATCTGACAATGACAACGCCCGCTTCGCCAAATCATCCTCGCCATGCTGGCGGAGCATGCCCGCAAGCACCTCGCGACTAACCCGAAGCTTTGCCATACGCCGACCATACCCCTCCCAGCCTCTCTGGCCGTGGTCGCCTGCCGAGCGTTGGATGGGGCCAGAAGCGACTCTCTCCCGGACGGCACGCCCCTATCTCAGCAGCGATCGCGCTGCGGACGTCTGACGGCGGTGTTCCTAAACTGACATTTGACGAGCCCTTCGGCGCGGAAGAAGGTCCCAACGGTCGCCGGGTGCGCGAGCGGTTTCGTGGGAGCAAGGGACTTGCCCGGGCAACGGAGATAGGCGTCGCGAATGCGATCAGCCTTCGGCCGGCGATACCCCTCGTGGAGGCCGACGCATCAGCCAAACCGGCGGTCCGCCTTTCGGGAGCACAAGCACGTCCACGTGCACGAAGCCGAGCCGCGCATACAGCGCCGCGCTGCGCTGAGTGCTGGCCTCGATGTACGCCGCTACCCCGGCCGAATCCGCTCGCTCGAGCGTCGGCTGCATGAGCGCAGATCCCATGCCCTGGCCATGGAGCGCGGTGCGCACCCCGACCGTCCGGACATAGAAGTGGGGCTCACGTAGATGTCGTTCCTGCATCGCGCGCTGCACCTCTATTGCCCGCGGCAACCGTCTCCCGAACGCCCGCATCCACCTCAGCGCCTGCCTCCCGGTGAACGCCTTCGGCATCTCCCATGCGCCAGGTGGCAATTCGGCCACGGCGCCGTCATACCCGGGGGTCGTCCACACGGTCCCCCCAGACGGCACGACGTACTGCTCCATCTCAACCAAGAACACCGTTCGTAGCCGCGCCTGCACCCGCACCCTGCCTGGCATCAGCCACCTGAACACGGGATCATCGATAAACGCGTCCGCCAACGCCGACGCTACCTTCGGCAGCGCATCGACGGTCGCTACCTGCACATCGATCGGGCTCAACGCAACGACACTATCTCTCACGCCCCCGCCGCGAGGCCTTGACAGACCAATGCCCCTGCCGGACCTCGACTTCCCGGGCGAGCGTCAGGCGCAAGGCCAGCCGCCGGCCAAGGCCCTTGAATCGGTCTCAGATGGGATCCACCACCGCACGCTTTCTGGGGCTGCTGTGGGCGCCGGCGGCGCGTCCGCAGTGGAAGGCAACGTCCCTCGTGGCTAGCAAGGGTCACGTCGGGTCTGCTGTGATCGCGACCGCGGCTTGGGCGTTCGCGACCCGGGGGCGCTTGCGAATGGAGCGTGGTAAACGCCGCGATGCTCGCGGCGAGCGAGGAGGAGTTGCGATCAGGCCGGTTGAGGCTGATGGCGCAGATGGGCGGCTCGCAGCGCAACTGGCATCGGGTTTGACGCCCCCCGGGTCGGCGGAGATACTCCAGCGATGCGTGGAGCTGAGCTTCGTCGAGGGTCGCGAGCGCGCTGGCGTCAGGCCGTCCGCCGGGGTCGGCGAGCGGTCCCCGAGCGCCGTGTGCTGTGGGCCTGCCTGCTCTGTCTCCCAGTTTTCGCCAGCCTGATCGTCGCGGGTGGCGCATCCGCTGTGGGTAATCGGCTTGGCACTGCGCGCAGCGCCGATGCGACGGAGTGCCTGGGGTCGGCGCTTCCCACGCCGGCGGTTGCGGTCCTCACCGACCGGCAGGCGATCTCAGCGCTGCACCAGCAGGTCACGTTCGCCGGTGAAACTGGTGGCTCGAGCACGCCGGAGTGCCAGTGGAACGGAAACCCGCTGCCGCCCAACCAGGTCGGTCCCTACTCCCGCTATCAGGTCCAGCTTTGGCTGAACCTACACGCGCCGTTTGTCAGCGGTTCAGCGGCGCGCAGCTACTACGAGCCGCTAACGACGGCGTTCGGGACACCGACCCGCGTGCCGGACCTCGGCACCGCCGCGGTGTTCGTCCCGGGCCAAGACGAGGTGACAGCGCAGTTGCTCGTGCTCGCCGGGCGGTACGTTTTCTACGTCAGCCTGAACTCGTCTTTGCCGCAAGCAGGCCAGCAAGCTGACCTGATCACGGTCGCCGACACCGTCCTGACCCGGCTGGGGCAACCAACGGCCCCGCGGCCGCAACCGGTGACGCGGTGGAAGACAGATTGGGCGGGCAACAGCTTTTGCCGCACCAAGGCAGCGGGGGTCCAGTACCTGGGCACCACGTGGCATGGCGTCGCGGCGTGTGGCGCTGCGTACCCGGACAACGCTCAAGGGACGATCGCCTACAAAGGCGTCGTGTTCGACACCGACGGTTTTCAGTGTGTTGAGCTTGCCGAGCGCTACTTCTATTACTTCACGGGACGACCGGGCCCATTTGCCAACGGCAGCGATCTCGCGGAGGTCCTCTACTACCGCTATCACCACGCTGATCCGAGCCTCGGGCTCTACCCGTCGGGGGTGCTCGGCCGAACCAGCCTCTACCAGGCAACGCTGAAGGCGGGCGACATCATCAGCCTATGGAGCAATAGCGACGCGGTCGTCGGCCACGTCGGCGTCGTCATCAGGACGGCACTGCACCGAGGCCAGGACGGCAAGGAGTCCGGGACGATCACGATCCTCAACGAGAACGCCTCCAGCAACGGCCTCGACAAGATCCAGGTCAATGACGGATCGATGTTCTTCCCGGACGGCTCATACCCGTACTTCCAGTGGCTCTACGGGCTCCCCGCGTCTCCCTGATCAGCCACGCAGGACGACAGTCGGCGTCCCCCGCCGGCTGGCTACGGCGGTCCCCACCACCGAAGAGATCGCCGATCGGGAAGGAGCCGCCCATGGCCTGCTGGTGGCCGCGGGCGATCAAAGCTCACGACCGAGCAGCAACCACAACCGGCGTGGCAGACGGCCCCCAAACCATCACTCAGCGGACGCTCGCTGGCCGGCTTCGACGTCTCACTCGCCAACGCTCATCGCACAGCAGAACATGTCGATCATCAGCCAATTCGTCGACTGACCAGTGCTTGACCGGAGCGACCGACGACTCATCCTGATGGACCAATCCCAAGATGGGAGGTCGCTCGCCTCAGATGAGCCCAAGCTCGTTATCAAGCAGCTCGTCAGTCGGGAGCAACAGATGTGGGACACGCGCCCTCGCCCCATGCCCAGGTCAATCCGCTGCATCGCCGCTGCGGCACGCTGCTGCCCGTCAAGAGCGGTCCTCAGGTCCGTCCGGACGACCCGGTCAACTCTTACCGCGTCACGCTCTCCGGCTCGTCGGCGTCGCGTTTAGCACGGCCGGGCCGCCGCATGTACCAGCCCGCGCTCTCAAAAAGTCGGCACCCGACCGTGCCCAACACGATGCCAAGGACAAAGGTGACGTTCGCGTCCTACCCCAGACCCGCGCGAAGTCCGATACCGATAGCCAGCGCGAGGAGAAAGTAGACGACTACCCATGTCGCCTGGTGCCGATCTAAACGCCACATACGTTGTCGGTACCCGATCGGCCACTCGGGCACACCCCGAGGCCGCGACGTCGGGACTGCCGCTTGCCATCGAGAGGAGCCACGCTGCAGCGAGCGTCTCATCAGGAAGGCTCAGCGAACTCCCCCTTGCGGGTACGTTGGAGGTATGGCAGGCAGCGATGAGGTTCTGCCCGAGCGGCTGCCCGGTCCGGGTGAATTGCTTCTGCGGCGGTGGTTGCCCGAGGATGCCGTGGTGCTGTCAGATGCGGTTGCGGAGAGCCGCGAGCACCTGCGGCCGTGGATGGCGTGGATTGCGGCGGAGCCGTTGACGATCGAGCAACGCCGGTCGATGCTGATCGAGTTCGAGCGTGACTGGCTGGCGGGCGGGGACGTGATGCTGGGCATGTTCCTGAACGGTCGCGTGGTGGGCGGGTGTGGGTTGCACCGGCGGATCGCCTGCGACGGTCTTGAGCTCGGCTACTGGGTTCACCCGCACTTCACCAGGCGGGGCCTTGCGACAACGGCTGCGCGGCTGCTGACCGACGCCGCGTTGACGCTGCCCGGCATCACGCATGTCGAGATTCATCACGATAAGGCCAACGTCGCGAGCGCTGGTGTGCCGCGGCGGCTTGGCTTCTGGCTGCTCGCCGAGGCGCCCGACGAGATCGAAGCGCCCGCGGAGTGCGGCATCGAATATCAGTGGCGTATGGATCAGGAGCGATGGGCTCTCCCTGCCCCTGCGCTAGCTGCTCGTCCGTGACCGGGCAACATCCGGGCCTGGGCCCAAAGCTAAATGCCAGGTCGGTTCGTTTCCCAGAACAGGCATCACCGCACGCCCTTCGCACGGGAAAGCTGTACGAGCGTCGGGCTGTAACAGGCAGCGCGTTCTCCATCAGAGCGACACCCGTTGCTTAGCTCAGATCATCGTCGGCGCTGCCAGATCGCCGGGTGAGTTCCGCACGAAGCACTCGGACTTTGCGTTGTGCGACGCCGCGCAAATACTCGGTCTCTTGCTCGTCATGGGTCAGCACGTCAATCAGCTCGACCAGTTGCCGGTCGGTCAACCTGCGCAGGTCTGCGAAGGAGTCCACGGGAAAACGCGCCGGTCGAGCAGCGTCTTGATCTACGCGCCAATAAACCCCTATTTGCATGCCGGCCCGCCGCTCTGGGCTAGACCGCAACGCTCTCACCCGGCCCACCCCGTCTCATTGCGCAACGCTCAGTGAACACCGGCTTGTCGTGTCCAGGCGTGGTCTTCGGTGCATTCTGATCCTCGGAGCCCTACTGAGCGAGGCGATGTCCGATCTCGCGGGCAGAAGGGCTCATTGCCGGATGTCTGTGTCGGCCAACGTGTACGGCTGGCCCGTCATCGGCGACGCTGTCACTATTGGCGCGGTGAGCTATGACCTCATTTTCTGGCGCCAAGATGAGCCGCTGCCGGAAACGCCGGAGGCGATCTACCAGCGACTCGTCGGCGGCGATCGCGTCGAGGGGATCGCTGATCTCGACCTCGAGAGCTTTCTCGCCGCTCTCATCACCCAGTTTCCGGGCGCGGTGCGCGAGCCGAACGGCGAGACCGAGTGGATCGATTGGACCGCAGAGGACACGCCGGCGAGCTTTCAGCTCGAATGGTCACCACAGCACGTCGTGGTGTTCTGTCGGCGAACGAGCAACGAGGACATGAATCGGCTGATCAACATTGCCCTTGATCACGACTGTCGTCTTTATGACCCGCAGGTCAACGAACGGTTCGCCTAACGCTCAGGCGGTCGCGGCAGGCCGATGCTGACGGCCTCGGCCGCCAATCATCCCGGCGCTTTCGCTGCTGCCACCGTCCCAGCTACCAACGCTCTGCGAACGGTCGTCCACGGGACCGCGACCACGCCAACTGGGTCAGCATCGCCCGGGCCCTGCTCCGCCGGTGACCTGCCGACCAATCTGTAGCGTCTGCCCGATGATCAAGACGCTGGCATGGGTGGGCGAGGGCGCATCCCGCATGGAGGTTGCACACGTTGAGCAGATCGAGCCGATGGTCGCGGCTTCTGGCACGCAGCTCGGAGTTACCTATGAGCTGCGTTATCGTCTCGAGCCAGGCGCGCTCCACCTCGAGCTCGTCGGCGAGCGTACGCTGGAACTGGGACTCGACGGGGCGGACTTCTTCGATCTCGGCTGGTCACCGCTGTTCAACTCGTTGCCGGTGATCCGTGACCGGCTGCTCGAACCGGGCCCGGCCCGCGACTACCGCATGCGGTGGGTCGATGTCCCTTCGCTCCAGGTGGCCATTTTCGCACAGCGCTACGCGCCGCTGGGAGATGATGTCGTTCGCTTCCAGGCCGGCGACTTCGTCAGCGACATCACGTTCGACGCCGAGGGCTTTGTCGTGAGCTACCCCGGGATCGGCGCGCGACCGTCACTCATCGGCCCAGCCTCGTAGACAAGACGCGGGGGTACGCAAGGAAGGATCAACGGACGCCTAGCGATCGCCGGCATGTCGGGATGAATCGGTGGCGCCGTCTCCCGGGGCTAGCGAACCCGGGCAGAGCCGGTGACGGATCGGCCGGCGATGCGACCTGGCAGTAGCGGCGCCTGGGTCGAGGTTCGGCCGCCGAAGACGACGGGGCTGGCGGCGCTCGATTCGGCGGTCCGTACGGCTCGCGTCCTTGACCGGCTAACGCGCGGTGGTGTAACGCGAGGCGGGGAGCGGCAATCTACGAAGTGATGAGCTCGGAGTCCGACGTGTGCGTGCTGAGGCGCTCAATCGACGATCCGGATTGCTTCGCGTTGCTGTTTGACCGCCACTTCACTGAGGTGTACCGGTACCTGCGTCGCCGTTTGGGCGATGAGCTAGCGGGCGAACTGGCGGCGGAGACCTTCCTGCAGGCCTTTCGCTCGCGGGCGCGCTTCACGGGCGGCGAGGCGTCGGTGATCGCGTGGCTGTACGGGATCGCCGCCAACCTGGTGCGGATGAACCATCGGGCGGAGGAGCGGCGGCTGCGGGCCTACGCTCGCGCCGCATCGGGCGTGAGCGCGTACGAGCCCGCGATGGCGGTCGATGCGCGGCTGGACGCCGAGGCGCTCGGGCCGGCACTAGCGCTGGCGCTGGCGGCGCTGTCGCCCGCCCTGCGAGAGGTGGTGGTGCTGCACGTCTGGGCCGAGCTATCGCACGAGGAGATCGCTGAGGCACTCGGCTGCTCAAGCGCGGCGGTGCGCACGCGCCTGAGCCGCGCCCGCAGCCAGCTGGCGGCCGCGCTGGGCACGCCGATTACGACAGAGGTGGAGGAACGATGAACGACGTCGACGAGCTGCTCGGGCGTCTCGGCGCTGCGCTCGACACCGGCTTTGAGGAGGCGTCTCCGCGGGCGGCCGACCAGGCTCGCGCCGTGCTGACCGGTGCGATCCACGTTGAGTCACCGGGTACTGGCGGGAGTCGCCGGCGCCGCGGGTCTACGCGGCCGGGCGGCCTTGGCCGCTGGTCGGGTCTCCTCGTCGCCGGCCTAGCGGTGGCCGTGACGCTTATCGTGGTGGTCGCGGTGGCGCTTCGCTTCGGCGGAGACCGCACTTCGAGCAGCGGCGCGGTGCCGACCGTGCTGCCGTTCGGCAGCACTCTGAACCCGTCGGGACCGACCGGCGTGATCTCTTCAAGCGTTCGGCTTGCCGCTGTCGTTCCCGACCCCGAGGGCAGCGGACCCGCGTGGGGCATCACGACCTACCGCCTCAAGAGTGACCAGACGTGCTTTCAGGTCGGCCGCGAGCAGTCCGGGAGGACCGGCGCGGTCGGCGCCTACGGCTCCTTCGGCAACGACGGGCGGTTCCACCCGTTCGCGTTCTCTGACGTCGGCTTCGGGACCTGTGTGCCAAACGATGCCCATCAGCACGCTTTTGACAACGTCGCCTACGCCAACGCCCCCGCGAGTGCGTCCGGTGAGCCGTGCCCAACCTTTCCCGGTCGCCTGCCCCCACACGTGCCCGCGCAGGCCAGAGCGCGTCTGACCGCCCGGACACATGCGGCCGACTGCGAGCCGCGCAACCAGCGACTCGTCGCGTTCGGCCTGCTTGGACCTGACGCCGCCTCGGTCACCTACCGCACCGCCCACGGCTCGGCCACGACACCGACCCACGGCCCTGACGGCGCGTACCTGATTGTCGAGCCCGTCGACCCGTCGATCTGTGGCACCCAATGCGAGTACGCCAGCGGCGCTGGCGCAACCGCGATGAAGCTTCCGATCGGACTGATCGCCTCAATCACCTACCACGACGCGGCGACCTGCCACGGCCCGCCACTGACACACAACGGCCTGACCCTTCAGCAATTCAACCGCTGCCGCTACGTCGGCTACGTCGCGCCGCACCATCCCAAGGTCACCCAAGCCGACGTCGCCTCACCCGTCGAGGTCGAGCCCAAGCCTGCGCGCCACTACTGCGCCCACAAAGGGACCTACCGGCCAAACGTGCTGCGCATCCCATGCGACGGGCGCGTCCCGAACGGCTACTTCCGGATCACCGACGGCACCCCCCAACTCATGGTCTACATCAGCTGGATCGCGCGACAGCCCGTGACCAACGTGAACGACAGCACCTACTCGATCCAGGTCACCAACCCACCCCACTGCGCCGACGGTGGCGGCACACAAGGCTTCAGCAGCACGCAGACCCTGATTCGCGCCGGCACCCGGATCACCCGCGACCTCGAGCTCTCCAGCCGCTGCGCCGGCACCTACCGGGGCACAATCGTTTACAAACCGAGCCTCGGCCCAAGCGGCCAGGAGGGCAGCGGCCTGCCTCAACCAGGCACCCCCGGGACGTTCCTCGTTGGGCGCTTCTCGATCGTGGTGCCGTAAAAGAGTCCCCATCAGATCACAGAGGTGCTCCGGCCTCCCGTGCGTTGGTCCTACTCGACCGTCCGGGCCAGAGGCGAGACCCGGAGGTCATCAACGACACGCCAAGCGGATCCGACAACGCTGCCCTGTCGCTACGAGCTGAGTGCCCTCAGCGAGAGGGCTGCTCGCCGACAGGCATACGTGCTGACGACAGCCGCGTCTCACTCGGGAACGCTGAACGGACAGCCAAGTGGCTGCGCGGTCGACCCGTCCGACCCCGTCCTGATCGTCTGGGCCCCGTATTCGCCGATCAGATGGCTCGCAAGGTCAGCGACCTGGGCCTGCGACGAGCAGGGCGCGCTTCGCGCTGGCGGCTCAGCGCTGCTGATCGCGGCACGAAATCCTCCGTGGAGGGTCTGTCCGGCTCCGCGCTTTAGCCCGGCGCGACGCTGTTTAACGCTTCGAGCGCCTGGGGTGGGAGACGCAGATCGCCGGCGGCGATGTTTTCCGCCAAGTGCGCGGGATCTGAGGTACCGGTGATCAGCAACGTGTGCTCGTAAACGGCAAGCAGCCACGCGAGACCGACCTGCGCGGGGGTCGCTCCGAGCTCGGCGGCGACGGTTTGCACGGTTGGATCGTCGGTGACCTTCTCTCGGCCGGGGAAGGCGGACCCCAGCGGGAAGTACGGCACCCATGCGACGCCGTTCTGGCGACAGGCCTCGAGCACGGGAGCGGTGTCGCGCTCGAGCAGGTTATAAAGGTTCTGGACGCAGACGATGCCGGCGGGCAGGGCACGCTCGAGCTGCTCGGTCGATACGTTGGAGAGCCCGATGGCACCGATCACGCCCGCGTCGCGCAGCGCTGCGAGCTCGGCCAGCTGCAGGTCGATATCGACCACCTGGTCGCCCTCGGCGCGGATGCCGGGAGCGTGGTCCAAGCGGCGCAGGTTGACCACATCGAGGTGGTCGGTCCCGAGCGAGGCGAGGTTGTCCTCGACTTGGCGCCTGAGCTCCTCGGGCTTTTGCCCGGGCAGGAGATCTCCTGCTGCGTTGCGCGCGGCGCCGACCTTGGTGACGAGAACGACGCCGCCCCGCCGGGCGCCCAGTGCCTCCCTGATCAGCTCGTTGCAATCCCCGTAGAACGCAGCGGTGTCGAAGTGATCGATTCCGGCGTCGGTGGCCGCCGTCAAGATCGCCAGGGCAGCCTCGCGGTTGGGGGCGCGCTCCAGCTGCATGACCCCGAAGCCGATGCGCGCCACGGTGCTCTCTCCGAGCCGGGCTCTGGCGCCCGGGGCCGGTGTGTGGCAATTGGACTCGGGCATGGGTGGTCTCTCCTGCCGGTTCTGCCGGTTCTCCCGGTCTGTCGAAGTTCTGTCGCTCGGCCCGACGACAAACGGAGGAGCCTCCGTTACCGCTCGAGCGTACCATGAAGCGGAGGGTCCTCCAGTTATGCCCGTTTCGGAAAGCCCACCCCCCAAACGACGCCGGCGCGCCGATGCCGAGCGCAACCGCCTGCGCCTACTCGAGATCGCCCGCGCGGCGTTCGCCTCGGGGGAGGCAACGGTCTCGCTGGAGCGCATCGCCCGTGACGCCGGCGTGGGCATCGGCACGCTGTACCGGCACTTCCCCACCCGGGAGGCGCTCGTCGAGGCGCTGTATCGCCACGAACTGGATGAGCTGTGCGCGAGCGCCACCGAGCTACGGGAGACCCTCACACCCGAACTGGCGCTGCGGGCCTGGATGGACCGCTTCCGCGGCTACGTGATCGCCAAGCGTGAGATGGCCGAGACCCTGCGAGCCGTCTTCGCCTCCGGCGCATTTACCGTCCCCGGCATCCGCGAGGAACTGTCAGCCGCCGTGCAACAGATCCTCCAGGCCGGCGCCGCGGATCACAGCCTGCGCACCGACGTCCACGCCGAAGACGTAGTCGCCTCCGTCGTAGGGATGTGCACAGCGACCTCGCTGGCCGGCGGCCACGAGCAGCTCGAAAGGATGCTCGACCTACTGGTGGACGCGGTGCGCGCCTAGCCCTGCATCGCGCGCAGAACGCAGGTCCCCGTCGCATCTGGGATGGCTGATCGGACGCTCCGGAGCCCCGACGCCCTCTCACTGTGGAACGCCTACTGTCGTTCTTCAGGTCATACAGCTCGCTGTTGTCGTTGGGTTAGCAGGCGTGTGGGTTCTGGCGGCAGAACACGCTTTGACGATGGTGAGCTGGTCGGGGGTGACGTGGACCGGGCGACCGTTTGCCCACGACGGTGACCATGACGTCGAGGCTGGTCGTGGTGCGCTTGAGCATGTTGCCGCCGGCGTCGAACCAGATGGCCTGGGCGACCGCGGGCACACCGAACTGGCCTGAGTACGCGCGTTGGCTGGCGACTGTCGGGATCGGCAGCTGGAAGGCGGCGATGTTGTGGTCAACGGTCGCGCTCACGGCGCCAAATCTCTTGAGGTTGACGGCAACCGGCGGGGCGATGAGCCGGATTGGCCGAAGTGTGATTCTCGCGACCCCGTCTGGGACGACCATGACACCGATGACGTGCGTCCCGCGTCCGTCGTCGGCGAGCGCGAGGCCATGAGCGAGCACCGTGCTGACGTTGGCGGGTCGCGGCCCGGTCCCCAATTCTTCGCTGGGCGGGATCGTCGGCGCGCTTCCGACCCAAAGGTCGAGGTCCAGGCCCTCGACTCTCTTAGGGGATGAGGGAGACGGCTGGAACGTCGCTGGCTCCAACGCGACCTTTGCGTGCCAGGCGGGCAGCTGCACGACGCGGACGAGTGGCGTGTCCAGTTGGGGGTAGCCCAACCGAGCGAGGCGTCGTTCGAACGCTTTCGGCGCGCGCCGGTGATTTAGCCGAAAATACTGCTCGGGAGTCGACGCGATGCTGAAGAACCCGGGGACGAACTTGGGGTCGAGGTCTGATGTGGTCTGAGGGGTCCGGAGGACGCCGAGGGCATGCACCAGCTCCTGCCGCGACGACGCAGGGGTACGGCCGGGAGCCGCGGGATGCGAGGAACTGGCGTGTCTGATCGTGATTAGCGCAACGCCTGCGATGACGATCGCGATGCCAATGGAGACCAGGACGGGCACGCTCGCGCCGATGGCCTTGAGCGTGCGCCGGCGCGTGTGCTGATGGCGTCCCGCTGCGGCTTGATCGTGGTTCGGGGCGGGCCGGTGTGCGGCGGCTGCGTCGAGGACGTGTTGTTTGAGTTGGGGCAGGACGGTCATTTGTCACCTGCTAGTCGGGTTCTCAGTGCGCGCAGCCCGCGACTGACGCGTTGACGGACGACGGCCTCAGAGCACTGAAGCTCGGTGGCGATCTCGGCGTACTCGCGTTCGCTCAGAACACGCGCCTCGATGGCCTGGCGCTGCTCGGGCGGAAGTTCCGTTAGCGCCAGGGTCGCCGCGTCTCGCCCGGCGCCGATCCGGGAGATCACCTCGAGCGCGTGGTCGTCAAGCACCAGCCGCGGGAAACCGAGGCGCTGGCGGGCTGCAGCGTCAACCCTGCCGCGGCGGTAGCTCTCACTGAGGATGTTGCGCGCGATCCCGAACAGCCACTGATCGGCGCGCCCGCGGGTCGGGTCGTAGTTCGCGATCGCTTCGATGGCTCGCGCGAACGTCTCGGCGGTGAGATCGGCCGCGAGCTCAGCCCGGCCCGTTGCGTGCATAAAGAACTGCAGCAACGGGCGTTCAAACCGCTCATAGACCTCGGCGAACGCCTCGGACCGGATGCGGGCCGCGGTCAATAGCGCCTGCTCGTCCTGCGGTCGGGATTTCAACATTCCACTATCCATTGACGCGACTGAGGGCGGTGTGACAGCGCCCTTCAGGCGACTTCGGGATCCAGACCTCGTCGTCGGCCGCGCCGGTCAGCGTCGGGCCTCCGTGGAGTCTGCCGGCGTCTTCGCGCGCGTAGAGGGCGCGATCGAGCTCGCGGGCGTTCTTGTTGCGGCTGACAGGTCGCGGGCCCTCCGTGCGGCTGAAGGTGTCGAATCGATCTTTGCCTCCGAGCTGCTCAGCGGTTGGTAGTAGAGCCGTTACGCGAGCATCATCCTCGCGGCGTTCACAGTTACGATCTATACCCCAGGCGATCACGAGGCTGAGACAGCCGTATTTGGGCGCGTCCGCCCAGCGACCCGCTCCACGAACGTCGACGACCGGGGAAGAGCGGCGGCGGCCTGCTCGGGCATCGAGCTGGCGCGGCTCGTCTGCGGCGACGTGTCTCGAGCCTTTGTCCCTGGCGCCGACGTCGTGGCCTGCGAGTATGAGCTCTACCGATGAGGCAGCCGGGCTTGCGCGAGCTGGTTGGATGATTGAACAAGCACAGGGCAACGAGGAGGTAGCGTGAACGTAGAGTTCCTCGCGACCGTGGCGGTGATCGCGCCCGACCCGCCCGCGAGTCGCCAGCTATACGTCGACGCTCTCGGGCTGCCGCTCGAGAGCCACGGCGGTGACTATCACCACAGCGAGCAGATCGACGGCTGCAAGTCCTTCGGCATCTGGCCGCTGTCCCAGGCCGCCGAGGCGTGCTTCGGGACGCCGCAATGGCCGGTTGCGAGGCCGGTGCCGCAGGTCAGCATCGAGTTCGACGTCGTGGACGCCGCGGCGGTGGGCCGGGCGTCACGGGAGCTCGAGCACGCTGGCTACGAGCTGCTGCACCCACCCCGTGAGGAGCCGTGGGGTCAGACGGTGGCGAGGCTGCAGTCACCAGAGGGCGCGATCATAGGAATCTCATACACCCCCGTGCTGCACGACCAGGACTGACTGGTCGTCGCGCCGATCACTTCGGCTGATACCAGTCGATCTCTGTGGGCCAATCGAAGTGGTCGTAGTAGCTGAAATCGCCGCTTGTGAACGAGAACACCGGGACGGCCGTACCGGCGCCCGAGGCCCGCGCCAGTTCGATCGCGTCGTGCGAGTACGCCGAGGTCCCGACCGTCACCACCCGGCTGCGGACGAATAGCACCCAGCCTCCGTCTCGCGAGAACCGCGGTGCCTCGTCGCTCAGGTCCGCGGCGCCTGGCTGCGACAGCCGCCGGACGACCGCCCCGTCGCGGCGCAGCAGATACACGGAGCGGTGCTCGGCCCCGAACGGAATCTGGCGGTTGGCTCCCGCCGCGGCCACCAGCCAGCGCCCCGACGCCGAGCACGACGGCGACACCCAGCTGAGCGGCCGCGCGTCGTCGATCGTGCGCTGCCGCCAGGCGGGCGGCCCGCTCGCCACCAGCTTGCCGTCAAGCTCGGTCTCCCGGTCTGGGGTGGAGGCCGCGACCAGTCGCCCAGCGCACCACGCGAGGAAGTCGGGGTACAGGAGGGTCTGCGCCACCGCCCGCACCGGGTGCCCCCCGCCGCCCGCGGCCACCGCATACAGGGCGAAGCCGTCGGCAGCCAGCGACGCGGAGCAGATGCTCTGCGGCCAGTAGAGCAGCCAGCGCCCGTCCGGCGACCAGCCGGCAAGCGTCGAGTACTCACCCGTCTGGCGCAGCGCCGTCCGCACCCCACCGGTGCGCAGATCAACCGTCAGCAACTCTGTCGCCGTCAACTCACCGCACCGCGAGATGTCAACCGCTGCATCGCGGCCGTCTGGCGAGATCGCCAGGCTCTGAGTGGTTATGGGTGTGCTCGTTCCGAGCCCCGCTGCAACCACTCGGCGACCGCCGGTCGGTGCCGCCGACACCAGCTCCCCGCCACCGGTGATCCCGTACAGCCGCGAGCCGTCAGGCGCCCATGTGAACGCCTCCAACCCTGAGCCCAGCGGCACGCGGACCCGACCCCCCGTCACCGGCACCACGAACGGGCCGTGCAGCGATCCGTTCGCTGCCGTCGTCGCGTAGACCAGCCAGCGACCGTTCCCGAGGAAGTGCACGACCGGCGAGTTGGCGCGCCCAACCGGCGAGGTCACGCTCACGCGCGCCAGCACTCGCGCCC
The DNA here is from genome assembly GCA_963790605.1 of uncultured Actinomycetota bacterium. Classification (GTDB taxonomy): domain Bacteria; phylum Actinomycetota; class Thermoleophilia; order Solirubrobacterales; family Solirubrobacteraceae; genus Palsa-465. The sequence goes on from CAWBPG010000001.1 coordinate 153,075, forward strand.
GGCACGTAGCCAGATCCATCACCTCCACGCGACCGCGCGCCGCCACCGCCACCATCCCCAGCCCGCGCACCGCCCGCGGGCACGCCGAAGCGGGCGCACCCACCGCAGCCACGACCGCGGCGAGCACGGCCACTGCCACGACCATCACCGTCACGAGCAGCTTCGCGCGCATGGCATCCAGTATCGCGCCTACGGCGATCAACCCGGTTGAGCTCGCGACGGGTGAGCGCACCCACGGACACCACTCCCAGCGACACTCGGTAAGCAGTCGCGGCCACGCACCGGCTTCTGCCAAGCCAGCCACCAAACCCGGGACTGCTGCTTCCGATCCGAAGGCAGCCACGTCGACGAGTCGGACTTGCAGGAAGGGGATCGATCAGCGACCGGTCTTAGGCCAGGCCCCGCGTATGAACCCGCCGCGCTCAGGAGCATCCGCAAGCCAACCTCATGGGACAGAGTGGAGACGCGCAGCTGGCGAGGAGGACTGCCCGCCACATCTTGTTGGCTCCCGCTTGGCTGCTGGCACGGGTCTCGCGCCACGGGGTTGGTTCGGCTACTCGTCCCACACGGCCGCCGTTTAGCTGGTATGCGTCGTGTGTGGCTCGGCGTCTCAGAAGCGATGTCGGGTGTGGCTGAAGCCGTTCTTGGTGAAGGCAAGGACTTTTGCTGGGTGGACGGCGAACACCAGCGCTGTCCCGACATCGTGTCGAAAGCCATCCTGACTGACCTGGTATTGCCATCGCCCGTCCCACTTCTGCGCCCAGGCGGCGGCGAGCCGTTCGAGCTGCTGTGCGTCGGTGACGCGGGCCGCCTCGCCCTCGACGACCACGTCGAGGCCGCTCCGCCAGTCGTTGGCGCCAGTGGTCAGCACGACGTACGGATTGCTGGCGAGGTTGCGCGCCTTCTGCTCATCCGGTCCTGTGGAGAAGTGCAGCGCGTCGTCGAGCCAGACGGCGACGAGCGGGGTGACGTGCGGCCGGCCGTCTGTGCGGACGGTCGAGATCCAGAAGATCTCGGCCTGCTTGATCGCCTCAAGCGTGTCCTCCCAACTGGTGGCCTGTGCTGCTGGATCGCTGAAGCGGGTGTCGAGCTCTGTGCGGGGTGTCGTCATCACGGGCGTGTGTCCTCGAGCTTGGCGGGTGGCGGGTGGCGGGTAGGCCTTGGCGACGATGTCGTCCAGGCGGGCGATCGCGGTGAACTCAGAGGAGAATCGGTTGCGCATCAGCGCGATCGCGACCCCGGTGTCGATGTCGGCGTAGGCCGCCGATCCGTTCATGCCGACCATCCCGAAGGTCGAGCCTGATCGCGACCGCGCGCCACCGGGCCGGCCGGGGCTGTAGCCGAACGACCAACTGCTCTTCATCTCCATCACTTGATCTCTCCCGGTGTAGGCCACAGCGGCAGCGGCCGCGAGCTGCTCGGCTGAGAGGAGACGCGTCCCGGGTATGTCTCCGAGGAGCGCGGCGTACACACGGGCCGCCGCTCGGGCGCTCATCGTGCCGAACGACGGGATCTGTGCGGTGAGCACGCCGCGGCGGTTAGCGAACGCGGCATCCGGAGCGGCGCCCGGAGGCATCGCGCGAGCGAGCGGGCTGCCCGGGGCAGGGCCAGGCGGTGGAGGTCCGGACGGTGCGACCTGACGGGCGACCCGATCCAGGAGGGGCGCCGGGACCGCGAAGTGGAGCTCGTCGGTGACGGCTAACGGCTCGGTGAGTGTCTCTCTGAGAAGGCTGATGAGGCGCGCGCCCGTCGTTCGCTGGAGCGTTTCACCGAGCAGGAAGCCGAAAGTCTGGGCGTGGTAGCCGAACGCCGTCCCCGGCAGCCACCACGGCGTCGCCTCAGCGACGAGTGCACACATGTAGTCCCAGTCGCAGAGCTGCGCGGTCGTCAGGTCCGGCGGCAGCCCGGGCACGCCTGCCTGGTGCATCAGGACATGTCGCACGGTCACGTTCCCCTTGCCGTGTGCAGCGAATTCGGGCCACACCTCGGCCAGACGCAGGTCGTAGTCAAGCCTGCCAGCCGCGACGAGGGCATGCACGAGCGAGCTGAGGACGCCCTTGGCGGTCGAACCGGCGAAGAACAAGGTGCCAGCGGACACGGGTTCGCCACTGACCAGATCGGCGATGCCACTCTGTGCATCGACGACGAGCGCGCCATCCTTGATCACGGCGGCCTGGAGGCCGACCTCATCACCGTCGGTGACGAGCTCGTCGAGGAGTGCCTGCACGGCATGCTGGAGTGCGATGTCAGCCATCGTCGGTGATCCCGTCTGCGAGCGGTTACTCACCGCTGCGCGTCTTTCTTGGTCGGTTCTCAGGACATAGACAGCCGTGCACCGAGAAACTCATCGGTCCGGCGGACGGCCGCCTCCAGCTCCGGCCTGCCGCCGGGTCACACTGGGTACGTATCCGAGCCCGCCGGCCAAACCCGCCGATCGTCCCCGCGTTGCTCATGCCGCGATACCAGCGGGCCTCGCCCGGACTCGCGAGTTGCGCGGACGGCAGGTCTCGTCGCATGAGCCGATCGATTGCCGGACGCTTCCGAGCAGTCGCCGCCGGCGCGCGCCGGCGATCAGGTCTGTCTCACAAGCAAGGGCAACGGACAGTCGACGAGCTCGGGCTCGCTGCTGTTTCTCGATCATTACGGCAGGCCGGCTTCTAACGGCTCGCGCCCAGCTGAGAGGTCCGAGGCGACGTGATCGATGAGCTTGCCGGACTTCCGCCACCCGCGCACCCGCCATTCCAAGAGACGCCCCGACGTCAGCGAATCGCTGGACCTGGCCTCAACGACCCACGGTTGGCGAAGGAGGGTGCGTGCCATCACTCCGGCAGCTAGCAAGGCGCCGACCACGATCAGCTCGATGCCCAAGAACAGGATCGGGATGAGTATGAGTGCGACGGCTACGACCGCAGCAACGAGCAGCAGGCCGTCTCCGAGGTCGACGTTGCCGACCTCCGGCCACGCCGGGCCAATGTTCAACAGCGACTCCGAGGCGACCTCGCCATCGCTCGGCCGACCCAATCGGGGGCGGCGTGTCAGCCACCTCCGGCCTATCCGCCACTCCACACCGTCGGGAGCAACTACGCGTCTAGGTCCCAGCTGAAGGGACATATCGTTCCGAGATACCCAACCCGATCAGTCCGCCGAGTGGGTGCCGTTTTCATGCGCGCTGCTCGCGCGCGCGACCGATGTGCGCAGGGAAGTCGCGCCGCCGCTGGCGGAGTATCGTGGCGGTCACGTCACCAAACCGACGTCATGCTGCCTTCGTGCGCTCGCTCCTGGGGCCGGGCGCGTCAGCGTTGGCGTGTCTTGCTCTCGCGGCCTGCTCGGGTTCGTCGCGCCACGCGGCCGTGGCGTCCCGGGTCCCGGTCGCACAGCGCGTCTGCCGCGCCGAGCTCCGCGCGGCCGCTGCGCTGCTGCCGGGGGCGCGGATGCGGATCGCAGATTCGGACCCGACGAACATCGAGTGTGTCGCGTCCCGAGGCCGGATCAAGGTCGACACCGTTGCCCAGGCCCAGATGCTGGCGCTGGTCCAATGGGGGGAAATGGGCAACCACTTCATCCAGGCGTACGGTACCGGCCCCGTCCACGTCGCCTCGGAGATGCCCCGGGTCTGTTGCCCGAGCCTGGGCCGCGAGGACGGCGGTGGTGGGCGAGGCATTTTTGGCAACGCGTTTTGGGTGCCGGGGGAGAAGGAGGTGTTCACCACCAATGGCACCGAGACCCGGGGCGGAAGCTATGTGACCGCGACCGTGAAAGGACCGTTGCATCGAGCCCCGAGCCTGGCGTTAGCGACCGCAGTGGCTCGCGCGGCGCTGAACGTGGCCCCACGCGGGCCGAACCCCGGATCGCCCAATACCTCGTAGCCTTTAAGGGGTGATCCGGACCGCTGACAACCCCAAGGATGTACAAGAGGCAATGCGAGCCAGGGGCACGGTGGAGTTGCACAAGGGCGCCGTCGTCGGTCGCGTCGGGGTGATCACTGGCGTCGCTCTGAGAAGGTTCGCGCTGAGAGCACGCCCGCCAAGCGCCGTTCAAGCTTGTCAGGGCCGGCCTTGGCAGACGGCGGCCTTCTCGGGTGTAGGCGCCGCCGAGCTTTAAGGCGCTGCTTTGGCTGATTCCGGCAGCGGGCGTTTCACAGGGATCCTTCTGCGTGCCGCAACCTTTGGCGGCCTCCGACGTTCTAGAGAGGTGCGACGTGCGCTGATGACGCTCGCGCTGGCCGTCGCCGGCGTGCTGGCCGGGTTGGCTTTGTCAGTACCGGCCGCGCTCGCCAGCTTCACCGGTGCCGCGGGCGAGCTTGTCTACCAGGACAACTACACCTACACCGACCTGCTCAACAACGGCGCTTTCACCTCGAATTTCTACCTGACCGCCGCTCGAGCTCCCGGGACCGGTTCTGGGCGGCTGCTGGGGTGCTCTGGTGGTGACAGCGGCACGGGCAACCAGGGCACCGTGTTCTGTCCGGAGACGGGAGTTGGGTTCGCGCCCGGCGGCGCGACGCTCGTGTTCGCAGGGTTTGAAGGCGAGAACGACGGCACAACACTTCCCGACCAAAGCAGCTGCTCGGACTCCTGTCCGCAGGGACTGTTCCTAGCGGGAGCGGACGGGACCGGTCCTCACCCGTTACCGGTGGCGGTAGCCGACGCCGAGCACCCCGAGTTCATGCCCGACGGCACGACGATCATCTTCACCGGCAAGACCCGCGCGAAGGCGGCGAGCCAGCTATACACGGTCGGTATTGACGCCGGCGGCCTGCAACAGGTCACGCAGAACGGCGGCAGCAGTCCAGCACCATGCGCAGATGGCCGGGTGATCTATAGCCGCGGTCCCAACCTATACGTGCTCAGCGCCAGCCTCAAGCGCTCCCGGCGGTTGACGCGAGGCGGCCTCGCCGACTGCGCGCACGACAGCCGATCGCTGGTCTTCTCACGCGGCCACACGCTTTACACGATGACGATGGCCGGCCGGGAGCTGCGACGGCTGAGCCCGGCCGGGGTTGCCACCGGCCGCCCGGCGTATTCCCCGCCCGGCGGACAGGTCGCCTATATCGAGGCGCAGACGTGCACGACCCATTCCTGCCGCTCCCAGACGCAGGGAACAGAGTGCAACATCGTCAACTACCGCCTCCAGGTAATCGATCTACGCGGGCGGCTACGGCGCAGCGATCTGATCGGCGCTAACGCTTGCACGTCTGACGGCGATCTGGGCGGGGACGCCTTCGGCCAGGTCGCCTGGCAACCACTGCCACGCGGCTAATGGCTGTGAGGCCGCTGGGTTGACCGCTGCGAGGGGCTCGAAATCGTGGACAACAACTCAGAAGCATCAAGTCGAACTCGGCCGCGGTGATTCCAGGACGTCATCTCGGTGACCCCAATGGATGCTTGCCGGCCACATCCCGTACGCCAACGGCTCTACCTATCCCCCCTCGATCAACCGAGGGCGATGCAGGAGCGGGTTGTCTCACCAACGATCCACCACCGCACGCTTTCCGGGGCTGCTGTGGGCGCCGGCGGCGCGTCCGCAGGGGAACCCTCAGCGGACGCATCCGACGAGACGCGCCGGCTGACGAGGCGAAGACGTCGCTCTCACGCGGGGCGACCGGACACCCGATCGGTGGCCGCGGCCTTGGCCGAGAACTTGTCGATCCGGCAGGATGGGCTTACGCTGTGAGACCAGGCCCGTCATAGGAGGGGACGCGATGATCACGCAAGACATTCAGTCGCTCCGCACCGAGAATGAGGAGTTGAGACGCCTCTTGGAGAAGCATCAATGGAGCGGCCTGACGCCCGTCAATTCATTCGGGGTCTGCCCGGAGTGTTGTGCCTCCGGGCGCTCTTTGGAAGGTCATCGCCCTGGCTGCGCCATCGCTTCCGCGCTGGTCCGCTCGCACTGATCCAGAACGTCCGCAACGTCGGGACGACGGTCACCAGGCGCGCTTGCGCGGGGATTGGCTACGCCGGGCCGGGCGCGGTGCCGTCTCGGAAGGCGCGGCGGTAGGCGGTCGGGGTGGTGGCGGCCTCACGGGCGAGGTGCAGGCGGAGGTTGCCAGCTGTACCGAGCCCGCAGCGTTGGGCGATGTCTTCCACCGGCAGGTCTGTCGCCTCGAGCAGCCGCCGTGCCTCGAGCAGCCGTTGGAGGGTCAGCCAGCGCATCGGGGGCAGGCCGGTCTCGTCGAGGAAGCGCCGAGCCAGGGTGCGCGAAGAGAAGTGGGCGTGTGCAGCGAGCTCGGCGACGGTGACCGGTCGGTGCATCTCACTCACGGCCCATTCGCAGGTGGCCGCAAGGCGCTGACCGCCGTTGGGCAGCGGGCGTTGCATGAACTGCGCCTGCCCACCCGTGCGGTGCATCGCGGCCACCATCCGGCGGGCGACATCGCCGGCCGCGGCGGCACCGTGATCGGTGCGGACCATGTGAAGGCACAGATCGATGCCCGCGGCAACTCCCGCGCTGGTGAGGATTTGGCCCCCGTCGACGTAGAGCACGCCGGGGTTGACCCGCACGGCCGGGTAACGGGCGGCGAGCGCATCGGCGTGCTCCCAATGAGTGGTGGCCTGGCGCCCGTCGAGCAAGCCGGCTGCCGCGAGCGCGAACGCGCCGATACACACCGAGGCGATGCGCGCGCCCCGCTGGGCGGCGTCGCGCAGCGCCGCGCCGACAGCTGGACCCGGGTCGTCAAGCGGCATGAACCCGGGGACGATCACCGTGTCAGCGGAACGCACGGCGTCGAGCGGCGCGTCCGCGCGGACCGCGAACCCGGTTGTCGTGTCGATCAGCCCTGGGTGTGGCGCGCACACGGTGAACGTGTAACGGTGGCGCTCGCTGACGTGACCGAAGATCTGCGCCGGAGTCGACAGGTCAAAGGCGACGACATCGGGCAGCGCTATCGCGACGACGCGGTGCATGGCAGGATCTTCATTGTATGTGGCTGTCCTGCCACTTGTCGGCGAAGCTCGGACGCACCCGAGGGTCCCTACTTCGAGGCCGCGATCGTCCACCACACCGACTGCGGGAGCGGCCTGCTCGCCGACCGGCAACTCCGCCACCGATTTGCGCAGCGCGCCGGCTATGACGAGGACGCGCTCGCCGATCTCCCGGTCCTCGACCTAGCCACTACGGTCCGCACCGATGTCGAGCGTGTTCTGTCCGATCCGCGCACGTCACCGCGCATCACGGTCTCCGGCCACGTGTACGACGTCGACACCGGCCTGATCACGACAATCGTCGACCCAGTGTCGCCGGCGAGGTCAGCCGCTGGCCTACCGGGATGAAGGGCTGAACACGTATGACGACACTCCTGCGGCCACCGCTGGCCAAGCGTCCCGGGCGGGCGCGGCGCCTGCCCGTGCCAACGTCGCTTCAGGTACTCGTCTGGTCGTGTCGCGGACCGCGGGAGTACTGCCCGCGGCCCGCGACCCAGGCTGTCACTGGAGGTTCGGTGATGGTGCTTGACTCAGGCGAGGGCAGGCGCCGGATCGCGGCTATTGGCCCGAGGGTCGGCGGCCTCTGAGCCCTCAAGCGTCCTGGTGTCGTCCGGGCGGGCGCCGAGCTTGATCTGGACCTGCCGGGGCTTCTTCTGTTCGGGTTTGGGAATCCTGACCTCCAGCACGCCGCGGTGAAAGTGCGCCTGCACCCCGTCGGGGTCGACACCGTCAGGGAGGCTGAGGGAGCGGGAGAAGCCACCGAACGCGCGCTCGAGGCGGTGGTAGCCCTCCTGCCGGGTCTCGTGCTCGGCCTTGCGCTCGCCAGAGATGGTCAGCACGTTGTCGTGCATCTGGACGTCGACGTCCTCTTCGGAGAGGCCGGGGAGATCGGCGCGCAGGATGTAGTGGTCGCCGGTCTCGACCAGATCCATCGCGGGGATCCACCGGCTGCCCTCTCCTGGGCCGCGGCCGGTGGACGCAGGCTGGTCAAAGAACGTGTTGAACAGTCGATTCATCTCGTTCTGGATGGTGTTGAGCTCACCGATCGGCTCCCAGCGAATCAGTGTCATGCGTACCTCCTTGCCGAGAAACGGAAATGCGGTCAACAGTGGTAATAGATCTCAGCCGGCGACTGTCAAGTCCTTCGTGGTTGCGATCGCGTCCCGTCCAGGGGCCTGGTGCGGGGTGGTCAGCAGGCTCGCGAACGGCCTCCGGGCCCCGCCGGCAGTCATGGCCGGCAGACGTCAGAGGCGTTCACCGCGATCGGCGCCAGCGCGAAGCTTGCTCAGCGCGCGCTGCTCGATCTGGCGGACCCGCTCGCCGCTGAGGCCCAGCCGTTCCCCGACGTCGCGCAGCGACCGCTCCGGACCGTCGAGTCCGTAGCGGGCGCGGAGGATGATCCGCTCACGGTCATTGAGGCTGCCCAGCAGCGCCCGGATCTGCTCGATCTCTGAGTGATCGAGCATCTGCTCGTAGGCGTCGGCGGCGAGGGGGTCGGCAAGCAGCTCCCCGAATGCACCCAGCTCGCCCTCCGCACCACGGACGGGTGCCTCCATCGATTGCGGGACGCGCTCAAGCGCCAACATCTCGCCCACCTGAGCATGCGTCAGACCAGTGCTTTCGGCCAGCTCGTTCCCGCTCGGTTCCCGGCCATGCTCGGCCACGTACACGCCGTGGGCGCGCTTGAGCTGCGACAGCTGCCTCAGCGCCCGATCAGAGAGCACCATCGGACGGGTCAGCTCACTGATCAACTGCTGCATCGCGTGGCGCACCCACCACGCCGCGTAACCCCAGAACGGCACGCCCAACTCAGGGTCATAGCGTGCCAAGGCGCGTAGCAGGCCGACCACGCCCTCCTGCATTAGCTCCAGCCGGGTGATGGCCTCAGACCCCTGTACACCCTGGCGACGCCGGCAATCAACGGCAAGAACGCCTCGACGAGCTCCTCCCGCGCCTGGCGGTCTTCGGCCTGCGCCGCTTCGACCAGCCGTCGCTCCGTCGCGACCGGTAGCCGCGGACGGTCGCCGAGCTCGCGCAGGTAAGCGGCCGAGCTCGTTTCACCGCCAACGGGCGATGGCGCAGATCGCCGGCGAGCTGCTGATCAAGCGTGCGCGCTGCACGCGACTCGGACTCCAGCAGCTCGCTGTCGTGGTGGGTGATGTCGTCGGCGTCCGCGGCCATCTCCTCGGGCTCCACAACCGTATCGAGCGCCTCGCCGTCATCCACGCCGGCCAACAACTCCACGGCGCAGGCGCGGCCCAGCAGACCAGCGGGCCTCTCCACGCCGGCCGCCGGCCCTGTGCCGCTGGCCTGCATCGGTCACGCGGCCGGACGGATCCGGGGCAACACAACCGCTCGAGCCGACGAACTCACTCCCCGCCGCACCCAGCCGATCCGCCAACGACGGCCAACAGACATACCAGCGCTCACCTCCTTTCCCCAACACCCACGCGGCTCCAGCGACAAGTCCAAAGCTTGGTGGAGGCCCGGGACCGCTGCCCAAGCCTTGCTCAAAGGCTGTGGGAGCCTCAACGTCAGCAAACCCCTCGAAGTACGGGCCCCGGGCCTCCACCCGTCTGGTGAGCCGCTTCTCCTATGTCAACAACCTCTGCCCCGTCTAATAGGCCGCCCAGAAGCGGTGTCAACCCCACCCAATATCTAATACGACCGTCCGGCACGTACGGGGCCGGCCGAACTCCGAGCGCCCCGACAGAGCGGGCCCGCTGCCAGGGCGCAAGAACCGGGAGCCTGAGCGCCGCCTGAGCCGTGCCCGCCAGACCGCCGTCGGTGAGTCGGTCGACAGGCACCACCGTTGGCTATCGGATTCGTTTGCCGTTTCTACTGCGGCTCGGAGACGCCCTCGGCCGCGGCCAAGCGCAGCGTGTGCTGGCGGACAGCATCGACGTGCGCCTGAGGAGTGGCAAGGCGAACGTGACCACGCTGGCGACAAATCGGTCGTCGGCGGTCTCGTTGAGCTTGGCGAGGATCTTCCAGTGCGCCATCTCGCCGGCTTCGGTCATGCTGAGAAACTCCAGGCCGTCGAGTGCCTTGGCGTACGCGAGATAGGTCTTCATGAATGTTGTGACCTCGGCCTCGGTCCTCCGCGCCCTCTTGACGATGGCGGTCTTCATCCCCTCCCGGGTCCCGGCGACGGCATCGCATCGCTGCTCCACCTGCGCCGCCTCCTCGGCCATCCGGCTCATCAGTTGCAGTAACTCGGTCTCCTCTTCCTTACGCGCGAGTGTGGCGACCCTCCTCGTAGCGACCTGTGCCGCCTGGGCAAGGCCAAGGACCTCGGCTAGCTCTACATCAAGCATGGTGAGATCGGCCATGGGTGTCTCTCACTGGTCTGTGGTGGGTTGGGCCTACTGATGGCGGCGCCCGGCATGGCCAGCGCCACCGCCCACGTCGTCAGCTGGTTGCGTCCTTGGCCTTGCCGGCGACCTTCTTGCCGTTTCCGCTCGCGTCGCTGGCGACCACTCCGGTCGGCTTCTTGGGCAGGCCGGCGTCCTTGCGCAGCTTGGCCGACACTTCCGCGAGCATCTCGGGGTCGGCTCCGGGCGCGAACACCGCCGGCTGCGAGGGCAGGTCGTATCTGGGCGCGCCGGCAGGATGGATCTCCTCGGCAATCGTCAGCTCCTCACCGGTCTCGGGGTGTGGCCCATTGAACACGGCCTTGATCTCTTGGAAGTCCTCGGGGGAGAAGCGGTAGAGCTTGAGATGCTCGCCGCGCTTGATGTGCGGCTGGCATTCGGGGATCTTGTCGGTCGGGATCCGCGGTGACGGGAACAGCTTCATCAGGTCAGCGCCGGTCAGCTTCTCCAGCGCCCGGGCGTAGGCGACCTGGTGAACACCGCCGCGAACCAGCAGATAGCCGGTCAGGGCGCGGGCGGCGGGATGGTCGACCATCTCGTACACCTTGAGCTTGTTGTTGCGCGCGCCGGTCTCCAAAAAGAAGTTGTGGGTGAGATCCTCGATCAGATCGCCCGACGCAAAGACGTAGTCGCCGTTCCACGGCTTACCCATCGAGTCCTGCACCAGCGTCCCCGCCCCGCCGGCGATGAAATGCTGGGAGTTGCGGACACCTTTGACGCCGGTGAGATCGCCCAGCTCGCCGGGCTCGCCCTCGGTCGCGTCGGTGAGCATCGTGTTGATCGCGGTGGAGACGAGCTCGATGTGGCCGAACTCTTCGGCGGCGATGCTGGCCACCAGGTCATAGAAGGGCCGCGCACCCTGGCGGTTGCGGAAGTTGAACGACTGATAGGTGTAGTTCATGAACGTCGACATCTCGCCGTATTTGCCGCCCAGAAGCTCCTGCACCGCAGCGGCGCCGATCGGATCGGGATCCGATGGTGGCGGCAACTCGGTCTGTAGGGCGTCGATTCTGAGAATCACGGAGTTACTCCTTGATAGGACATCGTCCTGGCTGGTTGCCCGCCGACATGCCCTCCAAACAACCTTCTCTGAGCGCCAGGATGAGGTTCACCGCAGCTGACGGCGGCGTCGCTGCAGTCTCCGAGCCTGCGCAGGACACCCAGCCTCGCGATCCTTTGGCGTGTTGCTGATGGCTGCTCGCGCGCTCGACGCCTTACGCCATGTAACCAAGAGTCAGACACTGGGTTACAATACGTCCATGTCCTCAACTGCTCGTCATGACTCCGCCGGGGCCGCTGCCCGGAGAGCGCGCCGTGCTTCCCGCGAGCGGGCGATCGTCGCGGCAACGCGGATGCTGTTTGAACAGCGCGGGATGCGGGATGCTCGGGTCGAGGACATCGCGCGCGCCGCGGGTCTGAACAAGGCGCTGATCTACCGGGCGTTTTCCTCCAAAGATGAGATCTTCGCGCTCACGGCGACCAGCTACCTGGACGAGTTGCGCGCGCGGACTGACGCGGTTGAGGTGATGTCGGATGCTGCGGCGCAGTTGCGCGAGGTGCTGACTGTCTTCGCGGATTTCTGCGTCTCGTACCCGGCATTTCTGGATTGCGGTCTGTCATTGTTGCGTCGACCGGCGCTTGAGCTTCGCGAGACCTTGTCTGACGCGGCGTGGTTCCGTGTCTCCCGCGCGGTCGGCAGATGTGTCGGTACCGTCCAGCGGGTCCTTGAGGCCGGGGTCAAGCAGGAGGTCGTCGAGGTGGACGACCCGGGATTCACCGCCGGTCGTCTGCTGACTCAGATGATGGGTTCGCTGCACCTTGCCCGGACTGGCGTGTCCCTGCGCGAGGCCACCCCCGGAGCGGTCACCGCCGTGCCCCTCGATGCTGAGCAGGTGCGGGACGCGTGCGTGCGGGACGCGCTCGCCGTGGTGGGCGTCCGAGACGGACTCGCATCATGAGCCCTCAACACCAGGCAGTCACACTGCACGGTCACTCGATCACCTACGTGCAGGAGGGCTCTGGGCCGGTTCTGCTGCTCATCCACGGGATGGCGGGCTCGCTGGTGACCTGGCGCTCGGTCATCGACCCGCTCGCGCGCAACGCCACGGTTCTCGCAGTCGACCTGCCGGGACACGGCAGCTCTAGCCCGGGCGGCGGGGACTACTCGCTCGGATCGCTCGCCGCCGGCCTGCGCGATGTCCTGACCGCCCTCGGGCACGACCATGCGACGCTGGTCGGACACTCCCTCGGCGGCGGCATCGCCATGCAGTTCGCCTACCAGTTCCCCGAGATGACCGAACGACTGGTGCTGGTCTCCAGCGGCGGGCTGGGACTCGAGGTCAACCCGGCGCTGCGCGCCGCGTCGCTCCCCGGAGCAAACCTCTTTCTGTCGGTCACCGCCGAAGCCACCCGACTGGCGTCCGGTATCGCGGGACGTGTGCTCCGCGCGACCCATGCACCTCCGCGGCCCGGGCTTGACGAACTGGTGCGCAGCTACGCCTCGCTCGCCGACGCTGACCGCCGCTCCGCGTTTCTGGCCACCGTCCGAAGCGTGGTCGGTCTCAACGGGCAGACCGTCCGCGCCGGAGACCGTCTCTACCTGGCCGAAGACCTCCCCGTGCTCCTGATCTGGGGCGCGGAGGATCCGATCATCCCGGTCGAGCACGCCACAGCCGCGCATGCGCTGCTGCCCCACAGCACACTCGCCGTGTTCGACGGCGTCCACCACTTCCCCCATGTCGAGGCACCACAGCGCTTTGTCGCTGCGCTGCAGGACTTCTGTGCAAGTACTGAGCCAGTCGTCTTCGACGCCGCGAGCTGGCGGGCGCGCCTACAGGTCACTCGAGCATCCGACTGAGCGCTGCTGGCCGCCCATGTCCACGACACGGCGATGTCCTGGAGGACCCGTGTCAGGACCGCGCGAAGGCACGCAGACGGTTAGCCGCCCGAGCCGCGCTGGCCGAACGCCTCCGCGATGGCTCGGATGCGGTGGATTTCCAGCTCCTCGAGCTGGCTCTCGGCCCGCTGTCTGAGTCCTACAAGCTCGTCGGCGACGAGCACGCGACGTTCGCGGGCGAGTTCACCCAGGGTGATCCACAGCCCCCGCTTGCCGTAGACGCCGAGGGCCAGCCCTTCGAGTTCGACGACCCGACTGAGCGGTGAGTAGCCGCGCAGCTGGCCGTTGAGCTTGAGGCGGCCGAGCTTTTCGCCGCCCCATGCGGCGGCGGCCTTGAGCCGATCGACGCGGACGCCGAGAGCACCCATGATCGCCAGCAGCGACCGTCGATCCTCGACGATCTCTTGGGCGAGCCGGCTGAGAAACGGCTCGTACGGGGTCCCCCGGTTACTGCCCGCCGACCGCCGCGATAGGTCGCGCCCTAGCGTGGACCCGGCCAGGTGGTCGTTGAGATAGATGGCGAGCAGGACATCGGACGATGGCGGGTGGGGTCCGATGGACGGCAGGGGTCTCATCACGCCTTGGTTGGTTACCCGCCGCGCGGACGGGCAAGCACCGAGTTTCCCGGACTCATGCGCGGGTAGGGCGGCAAGAACTCAAGTTAGGAGGAGCACTGATGGCCGATCCAGTCCCCGCCGGCAGCGACGTGTCCGCCGGCACCTACCGCTGCACCAACTGCGGCTACGAACTCGACGTCGACTCCACTCGTCACCTGCCGCCCTGCCCGAGCTGTAGCAACGGTCATTGGGACACCGTCAGCGGCGGCGACTCCGTCGACGACCCTTACCCGGACCGTAGCTCCTAGCCGACAGCTCCGCGCCGGACCTAGGCGCGGAGCACATCCGCCCATCTTCCCGCGACAGCCGGCGCGGCCGACGTGGTGCCAGCACGCCGCGGATCCTCGGCAGCGCTGCGCCTGTGCTTGACGCGCTCGGTGACGCAGAAACCCGGATCGGGCCGCAGCCGCCGCGCGGGCGGGCGGGCGGGCCGACAAGGCAGAACCCGCGGCCCTTTCTATCTACGCGATGTGCTGGGGGGTTCGAGTGCGCGATGCTCGCGCCTCGGCGACAGCGTGAGTGACCGATCGGCTGTTCTGCAGAGCGTTGCGAAGGTCGATCATCTGGTCGCGGTCGTACTCATCGCGTCCGTCGGGGGTGCGCGCCGGCGTTGGGAAGCCGTACCGCTCCTCCCACAGCCGCAGCGTGTCCGCGCTTACGTTGAGCACCGTGGCTGCTTCGTTGATCGTGAGCGTGGCTCGACCCTCCTTCACAGGACGTATCGGCAGCCGAGCCCATTCCTTTAGCTCTTTCGTGAATCCCGGACGGCTGTCGTATGGACGCTGGCTGAAGGACGTCAGGTGAGGCCTGGGCCGCTCTGTCAGTCATAGAGGATTTGCGTGCCTGTTGTTTGCGGGACGCGGTTATTCGCGCTGGCCCTGGTCACGCCGCGGCGCCGGGCCCGGCAAGGAGCTCGACGTCGCCCGCATGCATCGGCTCGGCGCAGTGGGTGCAGCGCAGCTCGACGCTGCCGATCTCCGCACACGCGTGGGGAGGGTAGAGGACAGGCGGGCCGGGCGTTCCGGCGAGCCACTTGCCCCCCCAGGCAACCATGACCATGAGCACGTCGACCAGTTCGGTGCCCTTCGCGTACGAAACCGGGCTCGTGCGCCCAGGCTGGACCACGTAGCGAGCTGAGAGGTCAGGCGTTTGCCCGAGCCTGGGCCAGCACCGTGTCCATCGTCCTCATGATCGAGATCGTCTCATCCAGCGGCATCAGTGGACTCTCGAGGTCCCCGGCAGCCAGGCGGCGCGCTACCTCGTCGGCCTGATGGCGCAGCCCCCGGCCCTCGTGGGTGGAGACGACCCGCGTCGGCTCACCGTGTCTCGGCACCAGCGTCACCGCGGCGGGAGCGTAGAAATCGCCATCGATCTCGATCATCGCCTCGGTGCCGACGATCGATGCTCGAGTCGGGCTCTTGGCGCGCAGGGTGCACGTGAGCACAGCCTGGGCACCATCCTCGTAGCCGAAGACCATCGACGTCTGCGCGTCGACGCCGGTGAAAGCCGGGTCGCTGATGGAGACGATCCGATTCGGTGTGCCCAGGATCATCGACGCGAAGGACACCGGATACACGCCCAGGTCCAACAGGGCACCGCCCCCGAGCTCCGGAGCGAACAGACGAAAGCCGGGATCCTCGGCAAACCATTGGCCGTGATCGGCGGTCACGGTCACGATCTGGCCGAGCGCTCCCCGCGCAAGCCAGTCATGGATCACGGCGACGTGCGGCAAAAACCGCGTCCACATCGCCTCCATTGCAAACAGCCCTCTCTCTCGGGCCGCCGTGACGATCTCGATCGCCTCGCTTGCGGTCATCGCGAATGGCTTCTCGACCACAACTGGCTTCTCGGCGCTCAGAGCGAGGATCGCGTTGGCCCGGTGCATCGGATGCGGGGTCGCCACGTAGATCACGTCGACGGTTGGGTCGCCGACGAGCGACTCATAGCTCGAATGCCGGCGCTCTATCCCGAACTCGTCCGCGAACCGGTCCGCCGATCCCTGGCTGCGTGAGCCCACAGCGCCGACAACACCGGAGTCGGTCAGCTCCAGGTCGCTCGCAAACATCCTCGCGATCAGGCCTGTCCCAAGGATCCCCCAACGCAGTGGGCTGCCCGCCATGCTTTGTCCTTTCGTTGATGTGAGTCGGTGAGAGCCTAGGTGAGCCGGAACCATTGGACAGCTCTGTGGAGCTCGCACCTACCGCAGGGTCTTCGGCGCCCCACCGATCGCGGCCACCGTGACGCGTCCCCTCACCTGAGCGGGATGGGGCTTCCACACGGCGGTTTGTGGAGCTCTTCGTCGTCGCGTCTCACAAAGAGGTGGGCATGGTCGTTTCACTGCTATGCACGTAACGACTGATCCCCCCATCTTGTACTTCGGTACGCCGGTCGTGCTGATCAGCACCGAGAACGAGGACGCCACCGCGAACCTGGCGCCGATGTCGTCTGCATGGTGGCTGGGGCACCGGTGCGTACTTGGCCTCGCGGGCGTGTCGCGCACGACGCGGAACCTTCAGCGCACGGGCCAGTGCGTACTGAACCTGCCTTCCGCCTCCCTGGTGGACAACGTCGACCGGATCGCTCGCACCACGGGCTCCGACCCCGTTCCCGACGGGAAGCGTCGGCGAGGCTACCGCCACGTCGCCGAGAAGTTCGCTGAGGCCGGGTTGACGCCGATCCCCTCAGATCTGGTCAGCCCGCCGCGGGTTGCCGAATGCCAAGTTCAGATGGAGGCGACGTTGGAGGCCGCCCATCGCGTCGGGGACGGAGGGGCGCTCGCGCTCGAGGTGGCCGTCATTCGCGTCCACGCTGATGAGGACATCCTGGCCGAGCCTGACCGGGTCGACCCCGACGCCTGGCGACCGCTGATCATGAGCTTCCAGCACTTCTATGGCTTGGGCCCAGCCCGGCTCCGGCGTTCCACGCTCGCTCAGATCCCCGAAGCGCTCTACCGCTGACCCACCGACGCCGCCCACGTCAGGATCCCTGATTTGATTAGGATCGCCGCATGATCGACGAAAGCACCGAGTTCGGCGCGCGCGTCGCGCGGCACCTGCGCGAGGAGATGATCGTGTGGCTGACGACGGTGACGCCGTCCGGCGCGCCGCTCCCGCGGCCGGTCGGATTTCTGTGGGACGGCGGGGAGAACGTCACCGTGTACAGCCAGCCCGGCGCGCGGATCCGCAACATCGGCCGCAACCCGAGGGTCACTTTGAACTTTCGCGGCGATGCGATCGGTGGCGACATCGTGGTCCTGTCGGGCACGGCCGAGGTGAATGAATCCGGCCCGCGCGCCGACGAGGACGGGGCATGGGTCGCCAAGTACGTCACCGAGTGGGAGCGCGCGGGAATGACCGCCGAGTCATTTGCGCAGCGCTTCAGCGTCCCTGTGCGGGTTCGCATCAGCGCCGTCCACGGGTCCTGACGCCCTCGACTGGCGATGCCCACCTCCTCGCGGCAGACCTTGTCGACAGCGGAGGTGCGTGAACCCCGGGGCCCGACGATCTAAGAGGGGCCCGAGCTATCTAAAGAGTCGGGTAACGAAGTGGTCGTTTGACCGATGTGCGGACGCGGCCGCCCTGTCAGGCTCGGCCCCGCCGTCACTGAGCGCCACTGGTTGCAGCCGGCGCGCCGTGGCGACATCGGTCAAACGCCATCGAAGGGGCACACGTCATGAGAACATCACACAGGGCCACCGGCCTGGGGCGTCGGCGAATCGGGGGCCGGCCGGTCGGTCGTGGCGCGGTCGGAATCCTCGCCGCGCTGGCGGCGGTCGCAGCACCGTCGGCTGCGCGGGCAGCCACAACCCAGACGTTCACCACCCCGGGAACATCCATCTACACCGTGCCCAGCGGGGTCACGCAGCTCTCGATTGCCGCCGTCGGCGCCGCCGGCGGCGGGTGGTGCGCGAACGGCGGGGGCGGACGCGGAGCCTCGGTGTCCGGGACGTTCCCCGTCTCGCCGGGCGAGCAGGTCACCGTGAGCGTCGGTGGTGTCGGTGGCGTTTGCAACGCCACCCCTTCGGGCGGAATCGGTGGCGGCGGCAGCGCGAGCGGGTACGCGGGCGGGGGCGGCGGCGCCTCGAGCGTGAGCGTGGGCACCGCCCCCGCGACGCCCGGATCGGAGCTTCTCGTCGCGGGGGGCGGTGGCGGCGCGAGTCTCGGCGGGGGCCCCGGAGGTGACGCGGGCGCGGCCGGTTCGGCCCCCCCAATCGGTACCGCTGCACAGCCCGGTACGCAGACAGCCGGAGGGACCGGCGGGATCGATCGCAGCGGCGCCAACGACAACGGCAGCAACGGCGGCTTCGCCGCCGGCGGCGGGGGCGGCGGGCTCAACTCGGGCCTGGGCGGCGGCGGCGGGGGCGGGGGCTACTTCGGCGGCGGGGGCGGCGCCGGCGGACTAGTCCCGCCCAACGGGGGCGGCGCCGGCGGCTCGAGCTACCTCGCGCCGGAGGCGACGAGCACGAGCGGCCCGACGGTCACCAGCGACGCCGCGAGCGTCGCGCTCACCTTGGTTCCCGGTCCGGCGGCGAGCGTCAGCGCGAGCTCGCTCAGCCTCGGCTCCGAGCCCACGGGCTCGGTCGGCCCCGAGCAGACGGTCACGGTCACCGACGAGGGCAGCTCGCCGCTCGCCATCGCCGGTGTGCAGCCGGGCGGCGCCGACCCCGGCGACTACCTCATCGTCGATGGGTGCGTCACTCCCGTGCAGCCGGGCGCAAGCTGTGAGCTCGGGGTGCGCTTCGCCCCGCAGGCGACTGGCGCCAGCTCAGGGACACTCACCATCATCAGCAACGCCGCCAACGCGCTTGCGGTGAACGTCTCGGGCACCGGCACCGCGCCGAGCACCGGCCCCGCCGGCCCGCAGGGGACGGCCGGACCGACAGGGCCCGCCGGACCCAAGGGAGCGACCGGACCGGCCGGCCCCGCGGGCACGATCGTGTGCCGCAACACCATCGCAGCGCGCGCGCTGTGCACGCTGGAGTTCGCACCCGGGACGTTCTCCACCGCGGCCCGCTCGGACGCGCGGTTCACGGTCATGCGCGGCCAGCACGTGATTCGCACCGCAGCACTACGCGTCACAAGCCGGGGCAAGGTTGTCCGCCTGGGCCTGGGTCGCCTGCCCCGCGGGCGCTACACGCTCACCATCACCACCGGGCGCGGCCGGCACTCAGAGACGGTGCTGCGGCTCGCCTTCCGGGTGAGATAGCGCCGGGCTACCGCGGGGAGCGATCCGCCGCTCCCCGCGGTGAGGACCCCGAGAAATCCAGGCCACCGGGCATCGCGTCCGACGGAGGCTTCCCCGGCTACACCTTCATGGACACCGGTGCCCAGGCAGGACCGGCGGTGGCGATCAGCCCACTCCAGGGACCCGGTGACGAAGTCCTCTTCCTCGTCGCTGTCGACGATGTCGCCGCGACGCTGAGCAGGGCCGAGGAGCTCGGCGGCTGCTGGCTGCAGCGGCCGGCGCGAGCGACTATGCCGCACCGGGCTCTCCGTCCCTAGCCGTCGGGACGGGCCGAGGCGCTCGAGCGGGGCTGGGGGCCCTGGACTGCCTGCAGCAACAGCCCGGCGAGGACGAGCCCGGCTCCGATGATCAACCACGGGACCGGGTTGAGGTGCTGGTCACACCCGACCGAAGTGGCAGTGCGGTAGCAGGTCGTGCCCGGACCGTCGCGTTGGACGTAGGCAACGAAGAGCAGGGGCAGGCCAGCGCCGGTCAGCACGCCGGGGGTGGACGCGCGAGATCCTTGACGGAAAGCCAAGAGGGTGGTGAGCAGCAGCGCGGGTCCGGCGGCCAGCGGCCCGATGTCCAGCGACAGGGCGGCAAGGGCGCCGTCGACGGCCCAGATCCAGAACCACACGCAGCGGATCAGGCCGTCGGTGTCCGTGGGATCTGGCCGCGGTGTCATGGTCGGGTGGCGAAGTGCCGGCGCAGCTCGTTGGCGTAGGAACTGCCGACCGAAGCCGCATGCTGTTCAAGCCAGTGGCTGAAGGGGATCTGCCCCAGCGGTGGATCTTGAGAGACGAGGAGTCCGCTGACCAGTCCGGTGATCTCATCGTGGGTGAGCACCACGTCGCCGAGCAGCAGCCCGAGAGCGCGCGCGGCGGCGGCCATCAGGGAGGGCGGCAGCGGGATAACCGGGCCGTGGTTGTCCACGGCGGTCTGTATGAGGGCGATGAGCCGTGCGAACGGCAGCCGTTCCGGGCCGGCGGCATCGATCACGAGGTCGGTGTCAGCCGTGGCCGCTTGGACGCAGATCCGGGCCAGATCCTCGACGTGCACCGGCTGGACGGGGTAGGCCCCGCTGCCGGGCAGGGCAAAGACGGGGAGGCGGCGCAGGAGCCAGGCAATGTTGTTGACCAGGACATCGCGCTGCCCGCCGAACAGCCAGGTTGGCCTGACAATTGCGTAGGGCGTTCCGGTCTGCGCCAGGGCGTACTCGACGAGTGCCTTGCCGCGGAAGTAGGGCAGTGGAGAATCGATCGAGGGGTTGGTGATGCTGATGTGGACGATCCGCTCAACACCGGCTCGGTGAGCGGCGGCGAACAACATCCGTGAGTGCTCGACCGCGTTGGCGAACGTCGTCTGTCCTCGGTCAAAACGGACCCAATACGTGTTGTACAGCGTGTTCGTACCCTCCAAGCTGCGGGCCAACGCCGCCGGATCATCAAACCGGTAAGCCGATGTCTGGACGTGTCCCTGCAGACGATGGTGACGGCCGGGGTGAGACGTCAA
Organism: uncultured Actinomycetota bacterium; assembly: GCA_963790605.1. Lineage (GTDB taxonomy): Bacteria > Actinomycetota > Thermoleophilia > Solirubrobacterales > Solirubrobacteraceae > Palsa-465. The sequence goes on from CAWBPG010000001.1 coordinate 173,620, forward strand.
CGTCCTCACCTGCCGTCCGGCGTCCAGGAGTCGTTGCGCGATGTGGCTACCGGAGTAGCTGAACGCGCCCGTTACTACGTCAGTGTGAGTCACGAGGATGTCCGTTCGGGCGTGGTCAATACGCCGTCGGCCAGATCCGCGACGCTCGCGGCGAGAGTCAGGAGTGAGTCCGCGCGAGAGCGGTCCTGCTGCAGATGGCTGAGCATGTTGACCCCGAAATACGAGGCGACAATCCCAAACGCCAGGTCGCGCGGAACGACCACGGACAGCAGCGCCGAGCCCTCCAGCAGTTCATAGAGCTTGCGCTGCACCAAGTCGATCCACGGCTCGATCCGCGCCGCCACCTCTGCTCCGAGCCCCGGATCAGACACCCCGCCGGCAACCATCTCCCCTAACGCCGTCACATACCCACGCTGAAGATCATCGTCATAGATCTGGCGGGCCAGACGAGCCAGCGCCGGCGCTGACACTGCCGCCTCCAGCTGCGGCCCATACTCCTGCATCCGCCGATCGCTGATCAGGTCAAACGCCGCCAGCAGTGCGGTCTGCACGCTCCCGAAGTGGTAGAAGATCAACGCCTGGTTGAACCCTCCCTGGTGCGCGATCGCCCGCGCGCTGGCACCGGCGAAGCCCACTGATTTCAGCGTCTCGAGTGCCGCCTCGGCGATCTGCAGCTTCGTGCCCGTCAGGCCGGCCGACCCGGTGCCTGAGCTCCTGAGCCTGTCCTCACGACCACCGTCTCGTTTCACCCGGTAGGTTTTAGCAGACGCTCAAAGCGGTCGCTCAAATCTTGGCGACGCACGCTCGGGTCAGACTGCTACGAATGCGAAGGCACGCCGACCTGGGTGCGGTTCAATCGTGGCGGTCTGATTCGTTCTTGGCGCGGTAGAGGGCCTGCTCTCGCGTCCACGCGTCCTCAGTGGGCGTTGCCGCCTCCGCGATGTACTCCGGGGCTGGCTGCGGTTGACCTTCGCCCTCAGCAAGGTTCTCCGGCAGCCTAGGAGGAAGGGTGGTCGGCGTGGAGCAGTGGGCGGAGATCAGGCGGCTGGCGCGGGTTGAGCGGCGTCTCGATCCGGGAGATCAGCCGGCGGACGGGGTTGCATCGCAAGACGGTCCGGAGGGCGTTGGCGGCGGCGGAGCCGCCGAAGTACTCGCGGCCGGCGGCCGGGCTCGAAGCTTGATCCGTTTAGGGAGTGGATCTGTGAGCAGCTCGCGGCGGATCCGCGGATCCAGTCTCAGCGGTTGCGGGAGCTGGCCGTCGAGCTTGGGCTATGCGGGCGGCAAGACGGTCTTTGATGACTATGTCCGCGAGGTCCGGCCGCGGTTCCTGGTGCCGCGGACGTTTCAGCGGACGATTTATCGCCCGGGGGAGCTGGTGCAGTGCGATCTGTGGGAGCCGGGCGAGCACATCCCGGTCGGGTCATGGGCAGCGCGCCGGCGTGGCTGGGTGGTCACCTGTGAGGTGTGTTGGTCGCGCGCGATCGCCGGGACGCTGATCTTCAGCAAGGAGGCACCGGACATCCTGTGGGGCCTGGCGCGCAACCTGACGCCGGTTGGGGGCGTTGCCGGAGAAGCTGGTGTGGGATCGCGAGGCGGCGATCGCCGCGGGCGGCCGTCCGACTGAAGCGTTCGCCGCGTTCTGCGGTCAGCTGTCGGTCGGGTGGGTGATCCTGCGAGGCGCGTGATCCGCAGGCCAAGGGCGTGCTGGAGCGTTCGCACCGGTTCATGCGCACCAACTTCGAGCCCGGCCGCGTGTTCGCCAACCACTGGACTTCCAGGACCGGCTCGACGCGTGGACGGAGAAGGCCAACGGCCGGGTGCATCGCACCACCCGGGCGGTCCCGGCCGAGCGGCTGGCCGAGGAGCGCGAGCGGATGCGGCCGTTGCCGGCGCGGATGCCCGACACTGACCGCCGCCGGGTGCATCCGGGTGCCGGCCCAGCCGTTGGTGCGGGTCGATCGCAACGACTACTCGATCGACCCCGGCGTTCGCGGGGCGCCGCGTCGAGGTCCGCGTCTCCAGACGCGAGATGACCGCGGTCGTGCTTGGACACCGGCGAGCTCGCCGCCCGGCACCAGCCGGGTGTTCGCCGGCGGGCTGACGATCATCGACCCGGCGCATCAGACCGAGCTCGAGCGCCAACGCCACCAGCGCCGCGCCGGCGCGTCACCAGGTCGAGGTCGAGATCCGACCCTTGTCGCGCTATGACCGCGCTGATCCCGGCATGACCAAGCAGGCCGAGCTCGCGCACCTGTTCCGCGCGCTCAAAGCCCCCGCGGCCGCTCGGGCGCTGCCGGTGCTGGCTGACCGGGCCCGCGAAGAAGCCTGGAGCTATGAGCAGCTTCGCCGAGGCGCTGCTGGGCACCGAGGTCTCCGCGCGCGACAGCCACGGCGGCGAGGGGCGGATCAAGACCGCGCGGTTCCCCGCCCGCAAGACGCTGGAGGAGTTCGACTTCACCTTCCAACGCTCGGTCAAGAAGACGGTGATCGAGCATCTCGGGCAGCTCGACTTCCTCCACGCGCGCGAGAACGTCATCCTGCTCGGCCCGCCCGGCACCGGCAAGACGCACATCGCCACCGCGCTCGGGATCCGCGCCTGCCTCGCCGGGCAGCGCGTCGCAGTTCGCGACCGCCACCCAATGGGTCGCGCGGCTCGGGGACGCCAAACGCCAAGGCCAGCTCGAGGCCGAGCTGCGAACGCCTGTCGTTCGTGCCGCTGCTGGTCGTCGACGAGGTCGGCTACATCCCGTTTGACCCCGAAGCCGCCAACCTCATGTTCAGCCTCGTCAGCAACCGCTATGAGCGCGCGTCGATGATCGTCACCAGCAACAAGCCCTTCAGCGCCTGGGGCGAGATCTTCGGCGACGACATGGCCGCCACCGCCATGATCGACCGGCTCATCCACCACGCCGAAATCCTCTCCCTCAAAGGCCCCCACCGAGGCGTTCTGCATTCGAGCGCCGGTCCCTCGCAGCCAGGGCACCCGTATCGACTTGCGCTTGAACACCCGTCTGAAGCGTACGCCGTCTCCTCGACGTCTGTGTCAGATCACGAAGGGTTCGGGCCCGGGGCGTTCTCCCTCAAGACCCCCGCCGTTGTCAACGTCGTGAAAGCCGTCGCCTCGCGGTGATCAACCAGGAGCGCGAATCGAGGACGACGCCACGCTCATCGGTGTCGTGCGCCGCCAGCATCGTGCGCAGGCGTTCGACGGTACGCGCCGCCTCGTCGTCGGTCAGGGTCGCGAGCGCCGCTCGCGCGTCCTGAAACCCCGAGACGAACGCGAGCGCGGCATCGAGGTCGTGCCCATAGAGAACCGGTTCGTGGACATCCGCGAAGTGGATGTCGCCAAAGCCGGCCCCCTCAAGAATGCCCGCGGTCGCTTCGGCATCCCCCAGCGAGAACGGGTCCGAGCCCGGCTGCCCGGCTGTGTCGCGTCGCCCAGCGCGGCGTCGATCGCCCGCGCCCATTCGTTGTCGGCGTATGACGTTGTCGAGCCGCTCAGCCGCCGTGAGCTGACGGGCCCGCTCAAGCATCCGCGCGGACACGTCGACGCCGAGAACGCGGCCCGGCGCCGCAGCGCGACCCGCCTCGCGAGTCGTCAACCCGGTTCCGCAGCCGATGTCGACGACCTCGCACCCCGGGCTGATCCCGGTAGGCGGCGATCAGGTGCTCATGGTGAGCGCGCAGCTCGGCGTCATAGCAATCCAGGCGCTTCGAAGAGCACATCGACGCGCAGGTCTAGAGTCCGATCTGAGGTCGCGGGGGCACGACCGGGAGGCCCTCGATCTCGCTGCGCAGGTGCTGGGTCTCGGGGAGCGTTTGGAGCTTGTGGAGCGCGTGCTTCTCGATCTGACGGATGCGCTCGCGCGTCACGTTGAACCGGCGTCCGATCTCATCAAGGGTGCTCGGATGCTGACCGTCGAGTCCGTAGCGAAGTTCGATGACGCGGCGCGCGCGGTAGCTGAGGCCGTCAAGTGCTTCGTAGAGCGCTGTCTTGGTGATCGCCACCACGGCGAGGTCGTACGGCGACTCGCTTCGTTCGTCGGCGATGAGCTCACCGAACTCCGATCCATCGTCGTCGCCGATCGGCTTCTCGAGCGAGATCGGTGTTCTCGTCGAGTGCTTGAGCGCCTCCACCTTCTCAGAAGTGAGCCCGGCCAGATCGGCGATCTCCTTGGCACTCGGGTCGCGGCCGAGCGATGTGCTGAGGCTGCGCTCGGCGCGGGCGATCTTGTTGATCTGCTCGACGATGTGAACCGGGATACGGATCGTACGCGACGTATCCGCGAGCGCTCGGGCGACGGCCTGGCGAATCCACCACGTGGCGTAGGTGGAGAACTTGAAGCCCTTGCGGTAGTCGAACTTCTCTACCGCGCGGACCAGACCGATGGTGCCCTCCTGGATCAGATCGAGGAACGGCAGCCCCTGGTTGCGGTAGTTCTTCGCGATTGAGACGACGAGGCGCAGGTTCGACTCGACCATCTTCTGTTTGGCGGCGAGGTCGCCACCCTCGATCCGCCTCGCGAGGGCGACCTCCTCGGCGCCCGTCAGCAGCCGCACCTTGCCGATCTCCTTGAAGAACAGCTGCAGCGAGTCGGTGGTCATGTCCGCCGTGAGATCCAACGGTGTCTTGCGACGCACGCGTTTATCGGGCGCGCGCTGGACGTTCGCGTCGATTGTGGTGGCTGGGTCGATTTCTTGCACCAGTTCGATCTCGCAGCCCTCGAGCGTCGCGTGCAAGGCCTCGACATCGGCGTCATCGAGGTCGAGCTCGGCGGTGGCGTCAACGACCTCGGCGTAGGTGAGCACCCCGACCTGACGGCCGCGAGCAATCAGACCCTTGACCTCGTCACATTCCCGAAGCTCAGCTCCCAGCATGGCTCCCTTTCCCGAGCAGGCGGCCGATTTTGTTCCCCGGGGGGCGTCGCATTGCGCTTCTTTCACTGCGGAGGCGCAGAGGGAGACCCTCAGGCTTCGACAGATCGGGGCGAAGCCACCAAGTCGCCCGCACGACGACCGACACTACTCCGATCTCAGGCGGCTGTGACAAGGTTCCCACGTCAGAACGCTCCTGCGTACGCGTTGAGTGCCGGTTGACCGCCGAGATGCGCATAGAGGACCGTTGAGCCCGGAGCGATCTCGCCGGAGCGAACGAGGTCGATCAGCGCGGCCATCGACTTGCCTTCGTACACGGGGTCGGTGAGCATGCCTTCGAGTCGCGCGCAGAGGCGGATCGCATCGAGCGTCTTGGCATCGGGGATCCCGTACCGCCCTGCGTGCCAGCCATCGAGCAGGATGATCTCGTCGTCGCGGAGCTCGCGCGAGAGGCCGATCGCGTCGGCGGTCCGCTGCGCGATCCGCGTGATCTGGCCGCGCGTCTGTGGCACTGTCGCGGAACCGTCGATCCCGAGCACGCGACGCCGCTGTGGCTGGGTCGCGAATCCGGCGAGCATCCCTGCCTGGGTGGAGCCGGTAACAGAGCAGACGACGACGGTGTCGAAGAACACGCCCAGCTCTTGTTCCTGCTCGTGCACCTCCTGGGCCCAACGAGCGAAGCCGAGCCCACCGAGGGGATGGTCGGAAGCGCCGGCCGGAATCGCATAGGGCGTGCCGCCTCGTTCCTTGACCGATTCGAGTGCCGCCTCCCAGCTTGGGCGAAAGCCGATATCGAAGCCGGCAGGGTCCAAGCGGACGTCGGCGCCCATGATCCGGGAGAGGAGGAGATTCCCGACCTTGTCGTAGACCGCGTCGGGCCAGTCGACCCAGCGCTCCTGCACGAGCACGCACCCAAGACCAAGGCGCGCCGCGACTGCCGCGACCTGACGGGTGTGATTGGACTGGACGCCGCCGATCGACACGAGCGTGTCGCACCCCGTTGCCAGCGCGTCGGCCGCGAGATACTCGAGCTTGCGCACCTTGTTCCCGCCGTACGCGAGGCCCGAGTTGCAGTCCTCCCGCTTGGCCCAGATCTGGACATGGCCACCAAGGTGCTCGCTGAGACGCTCGAGCCGGTGGATCGGCGAGGGGCCGAATAGCAGCTCCACGCGTTCGAATGCGTCCAGGGTCACGGTCCACCCTCCTCAGACTCACCGATCACCGACTGCTCGTCTGCTCGGTGAGCGATGCCCTGGTTCATCCGGGTCGCCTCCGTGCGGCCTCGGTGTCCCCGCGACGGGCGGCCGTAAGGATGCGCCTGTGCGCCGTGATCGATCGGCGGCCCGGCGTCGTGCCGAACCGCAGCGTCTGTCTCTCCCCTACCGATAGGATCCACGCGCACACATTACGAGCCTGGTGAGGTCGGTCGCCTATGGGGTTTCTCGGGGGTCCTGCGTTGGGGTGTCTGTCATTGAGGGCGTGGCTCGCAAGGAGTCATTGGTGATCGGTCGGCCGCGCTGCGTGCACGAGTGCGGGGCCGGCGATGGCTTCGCGTTTCCCGGCACGGGAATCCACCGGATGGAGCACGAGCCCGGAGCGATCACGGTCCGCGTCTATTCCCGCCGATCCGCTCGATCGCTGCAGGCAGACGGCCACCAGCCGGCCTGATCCCCGCTCCCTGAAAACAGGTGGAGAGCGTGGGCGTTGAGGACAACAAGCAGTTGGTGCGTCGGTTGGTCGAGGAGGCGGTCGGCGATCACAACATCGACGTTCTGGACGAGATCGCGGCTGGACCCTTCGCCGAGGTGGCGAAGCGGTGGGTGGCGCCGTTTCGGGGGGCGTTCCCCGATTTCACCATGGAGATCGTGGAGCTCATCGCCGAGGGCGAGAAGGTCGTGGGGCACTTTCGGTGCTCCGGCACGCAGCTCGGGGAGTGGCTCGGCGTGCCGCCGACCGGCCGGAGGTTCGAGAAGGTCGACGAGGTGTACATCTTCGAGATTCGCGACGGGAGACTGGTGTCCGCGCTGGGAGTGGAGGACAATCTGTCGCGGCTGAGGCAGCTCGGGCTCCTCCCCACACCCGGCCGCGAGGGGGCGACAGGCTCACGCCGAAAACCTTGCGCTTGAAGTCAGATTGAAGTCAACCCGCCCGGAGGTCTGAGCGACGTGGCGCGGCAGATGGCAATTGGCGAGGTGGCTGGGCAGGCCAGGATGAGCACGTCGCGGATCCGCTACTACGAGACGCGCGGGCCGCTGTCGGCGCCGGAGCGGGCTCGCGCGACGATCTCGCGCACGAGCGGCTGCGCCAGCTGGCCCTGTTGAAGCTGCCCGAGCTCGACGACTTGATCGCTCGGGCGACCTCGGTGAGGCGCGTACTGAAGGTCTGCAGCAGGTGCAATTGCGAGTCCATCGACGTATGCCGCATGTTCGACGAGAGGGTGCTGCCCCTCCGCGAGCACACCACGCCTAGCGCATCGAGGCGGCCCAGACCGGGCGCGATCAGCAGCGCTTGACTTCAAGCCTGGTTGAAGTGCAACAGTCCGAGGCGACCAGACGAGCCTGCCGAGAGGGTGAGCGCATGACCTACGTGATCGCCGAGCCGTGCATCGGCACCAAGGACCTCTCGTGTGTCGAGGTCTGCCCCGTGGACTGCATCCACCCCAGCCAGGACGAGGAAGGGTTCGATGACGCGCCGCAGCTGTACATCGATCCTGAGGAATGCATCGACTGCGACGCCTGCGTCGAGGCTTGCCCGGTGGACGCGTGCTTCGCCGAGGACCAACTGCCCGACGAGTGGCAGAAGTACATCGAGATCAACGCCGACGACTACCGACGCTGATCCACCGCCGAATCGCCCAGCAGGGCAGCGCTGTCGGTGGGGGCCGAGATAGCAACTAGGCTTGAACTATCAAGCTCACTCCGCGCGGCGTCATAAATGGCGCGCCTGCCAGTGAGCGCACCGGACGGTCGCCCCGGCCAAGAATAGGAATCGCCGTGAAGAAGATCCTGGAACTTGTGCTTTGCATCCTGCATCCGATAGCGGTCGTGCTGATCTGGATCAATCTCGTGCTGCGCCGCGACCTCGGCCTGATCGCCAAGCTGACGTGGGCGATCGCCGCAGTAGTCCCGTTTGTCCCGTTCGTCTACGTCCTTACCGGCAACGATTTCATCTAGCAACGACTCCAGGAGATGGTGATGGCAGCCAAACACAAAGTGACCGTGTCCGTACAGCCCACGAACGCCCGGCCGAGTTCCGCGGAACGACGCGCGGCCCGCATCGCGTCGCTGTCGACCCAACAGGCCGAGCTCAAGCAAGAAGCGGCTGACCGCCGCGTCCAACGCGCCACCAAGAGCGCGGCGGAGGACGCAGCAGCTTCCTGAGCCGTCATCTAGCGCCGCTCGCGGCGGTGGGTCTTTGATCCAGAGCGGCTGCTGGGGATGCCGATCTTCCTCGGCGGCGGCCGGCTGCCGACCGAGACCGTCTCGCTCGATACGAAGCTGACGCTTGAAGATGTGCGCCCGGCTCCCGAAGGCGCCGTTGACCTCGTCTACGGCGTCACGCGCTACTAGAGAGGAGAGGACGATGAAATACATGATCCTGCTCTACGACAACGCCGACATGCGCGAGCTCTTCTCCTCCCGCAGCGACCTGGGCGAGGAGATGGATGCGCTGCTCGAAGAGATCAAGCAGTCGGGGGAGTTGGTCGCCACCGAGCCGCTGGCCGACCCCGTCCAGACCAAGACGGTTCGTCCCGCCGACGGTCTTCCGGTGGTCACCGACGGACCGCTCGCCGAAGCCAAGGAGCACTTCGGCGGCTACCTGATCGTCGATTGCGAAACCAGCGAGCGCGCGGTCGAGATCGCCGCGCGGTGGCCGAGCGCCCGGTTTGCGCCGATCGAGGTCCGGCCGATCCTCGATGTCGGCGGCGCTGACCTCTGAGAGCCACGAGCACCTGCTGCGCCCGCTGGCGCCGCAGGTGCTCGGCCTGCTCGTGCGCCGGTATGGCTCGTTTGACGCCTGCGAGGACGCCGTCCAGGAGGCTCTGCTCGCGGCGGTCAGGCAGTGGCCGGAGACCGGCGTGCCCGAGAACCCGCGCGCGTGGCTGCTCACCGCGGCGTCGCGCCGGCTGATCGACGCGTTCCGCAGCGATGCTGCCCGCCGCCGGCGCGAAGAGCAGGACGCGCTTCAGGCAATGCCGCTTCAGGCGCCGGCACACGACGACTCGTTGGCGCTGCTGTTCCTCTGCTGTCACGAGGCGCTCTCCCCCGCCTCACAGATCGCGCTCACGCTGCGAGCGGTCGGCGGCCTGACCACAGCCGAGATCGCGAGCGCGTTCCTCGTCCCGGAGGCGACGATGGCGCAGCGGATCAGCCGTGCGAAGCGGACGATCGACCAGGCCGGCGCACGGTTCGAGCTGCGGTCCACAGGCCCTGATGACACGCGGCTCGCGGCCGTCCGGCAGACCCTCTACCTGATCTTCAACGAGGGCTACACCGCCAGCTCGGGCGCTCAGATCCAGCGGCGCGAGCTCGCGCACGAGGCGATCCGCCTGACGCGAATGCTGCACCGGCTGCTGCCCGGTGACGACGAGGTCACCGGGCTGCTGGCCCTGATGCTCCTCACCGACGCCCGCCATCGCGCGCGCACCGGCCCCTCGGGCGAGCTGATCCCACTCGCCGACCAGGACCGCGTTCGCTGGGATCGCCGGCAGATCGCGGCGGGCGTGGCGCTGACCGAGGGCGTGCTCAAGGCGGGGCCGGTCGGTCCCTTCCAGCTGCAGGCCGCAATCGCCGCCGTCCATGCCGAGGCGCCGAGCGCGGAGGACACCGACTGGCAGCAGATCACGGCGCTGTACGAGCTGCTTGAGCGCATCGCCCCGAACCCGGTGTTCACGCTCAACCGCGCTGTCGCGCTGGCGATGTGCCAAGGCCCGCAGGCCGGGCTCGAACTGCTGGCCGAGCTCGAGAAGGACCCGCGGCTGGCCACCAGCCACCGTGTTCAGGCGATCCGCGGTCACCTGCTCGAGCTCGCCGGCGACCGCGCCGGCGCCGGCGGTGCGTACCACACCGCAGCGCGACTCACGAGCAGCCAGCCCGAGCGCGACTACCTCTTGCGCAAGGCGGCCGCGACAGCGGGCTAAGCCTGGATCCGGCGATCCAGGCTAGGGCGCCGAGTCAGGCTCGCGTGGCGGGGCGCCGGCGGCGGCGAGGCGGGCGACGCGTCGCCCGGGCGCCGGTGGCCGCCGCCCGGGCGACGGTGGCCGCCGCGCGGGCTCCGTGATCGGGCGCTGCGGCCCGTCGGTTGCTGCCCTGGAGGCCGTGGTCGAGCCCGAGCTGGGAGGCGAGCAGCGTCACCTCGCGATGCTGATCGGGTGACAGCAGCGTGATCCCGATGCCGGTCCGGCCGGCACGGCCGGTGCGGCCGATGCGGTGGACGTAGGTCTCACTGTCGGCGGGCGGGTCGAAGTTGATGACGTGCGAGATCCCCTCGACATCGATCCCGCGGGCCGCGACATCCGTGGCGACAAGGGTGTCGACCACGCCGGACTCAAAGCGGGCCAGCGCCTGCTCGCGCTGGCGCTGGGACTTGTTGCCGTGCATCGCCACCGCCTTGACGCCATGCGCGCCGAGCCGCTTGACCAGCCGGTCGGCGCCGCGCTTGGTGCGCACGAACACCAGCGTCAACTCGCGATCGCGACGGAGCTCTCCCACGAGCGCCTCGACGCGGTGCTCGTGAGAGACCGGAACGAACCGGTGCTCGATGTCTGCGCCGGCGCGCCGCGCGTCCGGGCCCGACTGGTGCGTCGCCGGATCGCGGGCGTAGCGATTGGCGAGCCGGCCGGCCTCGCCGTCAAGGGTGGCGGAGAAGAAGAGCGTCTGGCGGGACTCCGGACAGGCAGCGACGATCCGGTCGATCACCGGGCGAAAGCCCATGTCGAGCATCCGGTCGGCCTCGTCGAGGACGAGCATCCGGATCCGATCGAGCGTGAACGCGCCGCGGGCGAGTAGGTCCTCCAGGCGCCCCGGGGTCGCCACCAGCACATGCGAGGTGGCGGCCTCCTTGGCCTGCTTCACCAGACCGACGCCGCCATAGACCGCCGTGACGCGCAGAGCGCGCGAGTGCGCGATTCCGCGGATGTCGTCGACGATCTGGGTGGCGAGCTCACGGGTGGGGGCGAGCACGAGCGCCGTCGGGCGCCGGTCCTCGGCGGCAATGCGCTCCACGAGCGGGATGCCGAACGCGAGCGTCTTGCCCGAACCGGTGGGTGACTTGGCGATCACGTCGCGCCCCGCGATCGCGTCGCCGATCACGGCGCGCTGGATCGCGAAGGGCTCGGTGATCCCTGCGCTAGCGAGGGAGCCGACGACGGCGCGTGAGACGCCGAGATCAGCGAAGGATCCTGAAGACATGCATAACTCCTTGGCGGCGCAACTGGGCCGCGTACGATTTGGGATGAGACGGCTGACCCAAACCGCTGCGTGCGGGACCCAAGCAAGCTGCCTCGCGGCCGGCAGCACCGACCGCGGCTTGAACCTAGCAGGTCGCTGCGAGACTCCGGCGGGCCTGGGCGAACGTCACCAGCCGGCCGGCCTGCTCGTCCCACAACTTGAGCCGGACGCTGCGGAGCCCGTCCCACAGCGAGAGCGTGGGCACGGCGGCGAACATCGGACTTGACTTGTGGGCGCGCGGGAGGTTGTAGTTCGGGATCCGCGCGTTGAGGTGATGCACGTGGTGCAGCCCGATGTTGCCGGTGAAGAACCGCAACACCGTCGGCAGTTTCAGGTAGGAGCTCCCACGCAGGGCCGCGTCGGCGTAGCTCCACTCTTCGCTGCTCTGCCAGTAGGCATCCTCGAACTGGTGCTGGACGTAGAACAACCAGATACCGATCGAGCCCGCCAGCAGGGCGGCGGGAGCCCACACGATGAGGAAGGCCTGCCACCCGATCAGCCAGCACACCCCGCCGACCACGACCACCAGGGCCACGTCAGTCCCGAGCACGCTGTTGCGCATGCGCCGCCGCGCACCGCGCGCCACAATCCGCGGTCCGATGACCATCGCGATGACCGGGCCGAACCCGAACATCACCAGCGGATTGCGAATCAGCCGGTAGGCAGCCCGGCCCCGGCGCGAGCGCGCTTGGTACTCGGTGATGGTCAGCGTGATGACATCGCCTACTCCGCGCCGGTCAAGGTCTCCCGACGTTGCATGATGCACGGCGTGGTCGTGGCGCCAGCGGCGAAACGGTGACAGCACGAAGAGCCCGAGGACGCTGCCGACAACATTGTTCGCGCGCTTTGACGGCAGCAGTGAGCCGTGCGCGCAGTCGTGAAACACGACGAATACCCTGACCAGGAACCCGGCAGCCGGAATTGCCAGTACGAGCGTCAACACGTGCGACACGCTCAGCGTCAGATACATCGCCACGGACAGCGCCACGTAGGGCAAAGCCGAGGTCGCGACCGAGAGCAGGCCACGGCGAAGAGACGGCACTGCGAACGGCGTGAGTACCTCGCGTTCCGGCGAGGGGTTCGGGGTCATGAGCGCTCCGATGGAGGGGTAGAGGTGTGGTAGGTGCGGGAGCCCGTAGCCCCGCGTGGGGCGCCGCGTGATCAGGAAGGCGGCCAGCATGCCACCGACCTTCACCCGCCAATTCGGGCTATGCCGACCTTGAGCATACCCGCGCCCGCGGGTGAGGTGCAACCGCGAGCCTAAGAATCGCCGAAGGCGCCCGAGCCCGCCGAGGCGGCACGATCGCCTACCAGCCGTGCTCGAACAGCGCTTGATCCGGCGGGACCCGAACTCCGCCCTGTTCGCGGACAGGGCGGCCAAGGGGGTTGCCCGCATCCGTGGGCCCGTTCGGAGCCGCCCGGTCGGCCGGCGGTCCACACTGTAACCGCGCGCCGTGCCGCTGAAGTCGAACTGCGGCAGTCGCACTCCAGAGCCATCTGACTGATCGAGACAGGACCGTGAGCGAGATGCGCAAGATCCAGAGCCAGGGCGTCCACCACATCACGTTGGTCGGCGCGGACCGCCAGACCTCCATCGACTTCTGGGAGGGCGTGCTGGGGATGCCGTTCGTTTTCGAGCAGCCCAACCTCGACAACGCCGGGGAGAGCCACCTCTACTTCGACCCCGGCGACGGGCGCCTCATCACCGTCTTCACCAACGAGGAGCGCACCCCGGATCCCGCACGCACGTCCACTGATCCCGGATGCGTCCACCACCTCGCCTTCGCGCTCTCGCAGGCGACGTTCGCGCAGACCGTCGAGCGGCTGGACGAGCGCGGGATCCACCACAGCGGCGTCAAGGACCGTGGGTTCATGGACTCGATCTACTTCACCGACCCACTCGGGCTGCTCATCGAGCTCGCCTCCTACCGCTTCGAGCCGCCCGCCGGTCACAGCCACGCCGAGGTGCTGCTGGCCGCCCACCGGCTCCGCGTGCAGCGCGGCGACTACAACATCGCCCCCATCCACCTGGCCGACGCCCTCGAGCAGCTGGTCACGAGCTCGCGCGATTCGCTGTCTGAGGATCGCTCGCCCAAAGACCCCTACACGCACGCGCACCCGGCCGAGGTGCCGACGCCTGATGAATAAAGTCACGGCCCGTGTCACTGTCGGCCACCGTCACCACCCGGCCCGCCACCGCTGACGATCTCACGGACGTCGTCGCGGCCTACAACGCGGGGATCAGCGAACGCATCGCGACCCTCGAGACGCGGCTGCGAACGGCCGCCGACATAGCCGGCTGGCTGGACGACGGCCGCCCGTTCATCGTCGCCGAGCGCGATGGACGGATCCTGGGCTGGGCGCGCGCCGGGTTCTACTCGGACCGCTGTGTCTACGAGGGCGTCGGCGAGCACGCCGTCTACGTCCACCCCGACGGGCGGGGCCAAGGCCTCGGCCGGCAGCTTCTCGCCGCGCTGTGCGTGGAGTCCGAGCGGCGCGGCCTCTACAAGCTCACCAGCCGGATCTTTGCCGACAACCAGCCGAGCCGGGCCGCGCACCGGGCCGCCGGGTTTGTCGAGGTGGGCATCCAGCGTCGCCACGGTCGCCTCGACGGCGAGTGGAAGGACTGCGTGCTGGTGGAGCGGCTGCTCGGTGACGCCGCGACGTAGGGCTCGCCTCGGCCGCGAGCACGTCCGCAGGGAGGATCTCCGGGGGCGAGACGAGCAGCTCGTCGGCCTTGGCCATCAGCGCGCCGGACCTCTCCGTTGACGTGGGCCTGTCGGCGTCCTCGGTCCCGAAGGTGTCAACGATCCAGAAGGTGGTCTCCGAGGTCCGCATGGCATACCAGGGGTGGTCACTCAGATGCTGCGGCCGGCCTGGAGCCAGTAGCGCTCGCGGATCCGGCGCTTGAAGATCTTGCCCGACTCCTCGCGCGGCAGGTCGGTGTCGAAGACGACCACGTGAGGCACCTTGTAGCCGGCCAGCCGAGATCGGACGTGCTCGCGTACGGCGGTCTCGGTGAGCCCTGCCGAGGGCTCGGCGTCGACGTGGGCGGCCAGGGCCTCGCCGAACGAGTCGTCGGGGATGCCGAAGACCGCGACGTCGCGGACGCCTGCCAGCTCCAGTAGGCAGGCCTCGATCTCGGCCGGGTAGATGTTGACGCCGCCCGAGATGACCATGTCGCGTGCGCGATCGGACAGGTACAGGTAGCCCTCGGCGTCGACGTGGCCGACGTCGCCGATCGAGATGTAGCCGTCGCGCTCGATCTCGCGGCGCTTGTCGTCCTGGCCCAGGTAGGTGAAGCCCGGCCAGTAGTCAGGCGGGCGGATGAAGATCTCGCCGGTCTCGCCGGTGCCCAGCAGGCGGCCGTCGGCGGCGTGGACGTGGATGTCCGAGCCGGCGAAGGCGTGACCGACGGTCCCCTCGTGCTCCAGCCACTCCTCGCTGTCGCAGACGATCACGACGCCGATCTCGGTGGCGCCGTAGTACTCGCGGATGACCGGTCCGAACCAACCGATGATGCGTTGCTTGACGTGCGCCGGGCACGGCGCGGCGGCGTGGACGACGCACTCCAGCGAGCCGAGGTCATAGCGCGCCCGGACCTCGTCGGGGAGCTCGAGCAGGCGCACGAACATCGTCGGGACGGTCTGGGCATGGGTGATGGCGTGTTCTGAGACCAGCCGCAGGAACTCCTCGGGCTCGAACCGGGGCATGACGGTCAGCTCGATGCCCAGTGCGAGCGCGAACAGGGCCTGGGCGTTGGGCGCCGAGTGATACATGGGCGCCGTGACCAGCGTGTGCATGTCGGGGCGCAGCCCCATCGCCCGCAAGGTCGCGCCGGCGACATCGCGTGATTGCTCCGGTGTCATCGCATCGCGGATCACGCCCTTGGGCAGCCCGGTGGTGCCCGAGGTGTAGATGACGCTCATCGGCGCCGCGTCCAGCGGCTCGGCGTAGGGCGCGTGGGCCCCGATCCAATCGGCGAACAGCGGCCGGCGCCCGGTGATCGGCGAGGGGCCATAGTGGGCGATCAGCTCTGCGGGTACGGGCACCTCCACGAGCGGGACGCCGTCGGGCAGGATCTCCTCGACACCGGCGACGAAGTCGGAGTGCGCGAACACCACCCGCGACGCCGAGTGCGCGATCACATGGCGCAGCTCTGACCCGTGCCAGTGCCAGTTGACCGGCACGGGGACGGCCCCGATCAGCGAGCACGCAGCGCTCAGCGACAGGAACGTCGGCTCGTTGCGCAGGACCAGCGCCACGCGGTCGCCGTGCCGCACCCCCGCCGCGACGAGTCCCGCGGCGGTCCGCGCGGCCTCGGTCCGCAGCTCCGCGTGCGGGATCTCGCGGTCCCCGTATCTCACCAGCGGTCCATCCATCCCGGGTCTCCTCCGTGTTGCGCGCATTTCACCACACCCGCGCGCTCGCGATGAGATGCTCGTCCTAGGATCGCCAGGATGACTGTCGCACGGGTGATGGCCCTCACCGCGGCGGCGGCCCTCGTCGGCACGCAGGCCGCGGCGGCGCGGACGCTGCACGTGGGGCCCGGACCAGCCGTTCGCACAGCCCTGCCAGGCGATCGCGCGGGCCCACACGGGCGACACGATCCAGATCGATGCGCGCGGAAAATATCGCGGCGACGTCTGCGCGTGGTCCACCAGCCACCTCACCATCGTCGGCGTCCACGGCCGGGCCCACATCGACGCCGCCGGCGCCAACAGCGAGGGCAAGGCGATCTGGGTGATCGCGGGCAACGACACCACGATCAGGAATGTCGAGCTCTCCGGCGCCCACGTCGCGGACGACAACGGCGCTGGGATTCGCCAGGAGGGCGCCGGGCTGACGATCGAGCACTGCCTGCTGGACCACAACCAGGAGGGCATCCTCGCCGCCGACAACCCGGCCAGCGACATCGTCATCGACTCGAGCGTGTTCACCGGCAACGGGGCCGGCGACGGCTACTCGCACAACATCTACATCAACCACGTCCGCAGCTTCACGCTGCGCTACAGCTACTCCACCGACGCCCACGTCGGGCATCTCGTCAAGTCGCGGGCTGCCCGCAACTACATCCTCTATGACCGCCTCACCGGCGAGCGCGGCACGGACAGCTACGAGCTCGACCTGCCCAACGGAGGCCTCTCCTACGTGATCGGGACCGTGCTGGAACAGGGCTCGGACACCCAGAACCCCAACATGCTCGCCTATGGCGAGGAGGGCGACCTCAACCCGGACTCCCACCTGTACGTCGTCAACGACACGTTTGTCAACGACCTGGGCCGCGGCGCGGCGATGCTCATCGGTTCCGAGGTGCGCACGCCGCTGCTGGCCGAGAACGACATCAGCACGGGCAGCCCCCTCTTCGCCCCCCAGCACGGCGCGCGGCTGCGCCACAACTGCATCACCGGCAACGCGCGCTTCGTCAACGCCCCGAGCTACGACTACACGCTGAGAGCGTCGTCGCCATGCCGGCGGGTGGGCCGGCGGCCGGGCGCGGCCCAGGGCTTCTCGCTCGTCCCCCGCGACCAGTACGCGGGAGTCGCCGGGCGCGCGGTCCGCCTGGACGGCGGACGCATCGCCGGAGCGTTCGGCACGACCGCACCCTAGGCGCGGTAGCCTAACCGGCCAGACCATGATGACTGGTGAGGGGTTGGAGTTGGACGGGAGCGCGGTGCAGCCCGGTGGGCGCTCGCCCGCGCCCGGCGAGCTGGCGCTCGTGCAGTCGTTCATCAACTCGTTCTTCGATCTGGAGGTCGAGCGCGGCGCCGACCTGTTCGCCACTCCGGACCGGCTGGCCACCTGGCTGGCCACCAGGGGGCTGCTGCCGGCGCCTACGACGCTGCGCCCCCATGACCGGACGCGTGCGATCACCGTCCGCGAGGGCTTGCGCGGACTGGCCGCGGACAACAACGACGCGTCGGAGGCGATCCCCGCCGCCGGCCTGGCCGAGCTGAACCGCGCCGCGGCCGGCGCCCGGGTGGAGGTGCGCCTGGATCGCGACGGGCCGCGGTTCGCCCCCACCGGCGCGGGCCTTGACCGCGCGCTCGGGGTGGTGCTGGCGATCACCGCCACGGCGATGCTCGACGGGACCTGGCATCGACTGAAGGCATGTCCCGGCCACGACTGCGGGTGGGCGTTCTATGACCACTCGCGCAACCAGACCAGCCGCTGGTGCTCGATGGCGGTGTGCGGCGGACGGGCCAAGGCGCGAGCCCACTATCACCGCCGGCGCGAGGAGGACGAACGCAGGTGAGCGGGTCGCGGCCGCGGCGCGAGGACCGGCTCGCGTGAGAACGGTGGGCCCGGCGCTGACGCTGGCTCTGGCACGAGCCCGGCGTCGCCCGTGGCGTGCGCTGGCCCCGGCGCTCGGCATTGCGCTTGCGGCCGCGTTCGTCGGTGCGGTGTGGGCCGAGGGCACCATCGCCGGGGAGCGGGCGGCGCGTTCGGCGCTCGCGGGGCTGACGCCGGCCCAGCGCGCGGTGACCATCACGTGGCAGGGAGCCGCCGGCGCCGGCGTGGATCGACGGGCCAGGGCGGCGCTGACCGGCGTCGGGCTCGGCCCCACCACCGCGGCGACGCTGCTCAGCCCGGTCCGCCTCGATGGTCACGTCGTGCGACCGGCCGCGATCGCCCCGCTCACCCCGTGGACGAGCGCCGCTGTCCGGGTCCCGGGCCCGTGCCGGGCCACCACGTGCCCAATGCTGTTGGACGGGACCGGCATCCGGCCGGGCGAGCCGCTGGGCGCGCCCGGGGTGCACCTCCCGGTCACGGGGGCCGTCGCCCTGCGCTCCTCGGCCCCGCTGGGGTTCGTGCCGGGTCAGACCCCCGGGCCGCCGGTGCTGCTGGGCAGCGATCCGGCGGGCCTCGAGCGCCTGCCCGGCCTGAGCTCCTTCTATCGCACCGAGAGCTGGCTGGCGCTGCTGCCGGTGAGCGGGCTGCACTCATGGCAGCTCCCGGGCCTGCGCGCCCGGCTGCAGCGCGACCAGGCCACGCTGCTCTCCTGGGGCAGCGGCTTCAGCATGGTCGCGCCCTTCGGCGGGCTGAACGCCGCGGCAGCCGGGGCCGACGGCGCCCCACGACGTCTGCTGCTCGTGGGCGGTGGCGGCATCGCCGCGCTGGCGCTGTTCCTCATGCTCGTGGTCGGCGGGATGCGCCACGAGGCCCGAGAGGAGCTCGAGCGACTGCGCACGGTCGGGGCGCGCTCCCATCAGGTCGCGGCCTTCGTCCTCGCCGACTGCGCCGTCGTCTGCGGCGCGGCACTGATCGCCGGTGCCCTGGTCGCCATCGCCGCCGCGGCGCTCCTGGCCGGGGTCGCGCATGAGCCCGTCGGCGGCATCCTGACCCACAGCCTGATCACCTGGCACGGGCTGGCGGCCCTGGCCGGCGGCTGGCTGGTGAGCACCCTGCTCGTCGCGGCGCTGGTGGCGGTCCCCACCGGCGCCCGGATCGCCGACGTCGCCGCGGTGGCGGCGGTGGCCGCGCTCGCGCTCGTGCTGGCCGGCCACAGCGCCGGCAGCACGGCGCAGACGATCCTGCTGGCGCCCCTATGCGCGTTGGCCGCCGGCGTGCTCGTGCTCCGGCTCTCCGGGCTGGTGCTGATGGCCGGCGAGCGGGCCGCGCGCCGGGGGCCCGTCGCGGTGCGGGTGGCGTTCGTGAACCTCGCGCGCCAGCCCGCGCTGCCGTCGCTCTGGGTCGCCTTCGTCGCGGTGGCCGTCGGCCTCGGCGGCTTTGCCCTCTGCTACCGGGCGACGCTTGAGCGCAGCGCATCTGACCAGGCGGCGGCGGCGGTCCCCCTCGATGCCATCGTGTCCCCCGGCCCGAGCTTCGCCACCCCGCTGATGCTGGCGCCCGCCGGCCGTTGGGATGCGCTGGCGCACGGGGTCGCATGGCCGGTGCGCCGGACCCAGGCCACGTTCGTGAGCGGCGATGCCTCGGTGACCGTCCCCGCGCTCGGGGTGCCGGCGGCGGCGCTGGCGCATGTCCACGGCTGGCGGGCGTCCGACGGGTCCGCGCCGCTGGGAACGCTGGCGAGGCGCATCGCACCTGCCGGGCCAGTGCGCACCCCCGGGCCCCGCATCCCGCCCCGGGCACGTTCGTTGTCGATCACCGCCGGCCCGTCCCAGATCGCTGCCACCGTCACCGCCGACCTGCGCGACGCCGGCGACGACATCCGGCAGGTGACCCTCGGGGAGACCGGTGCCGCGGCCGCCCGGTCGGGCACCTTGCGCGCACCGCTGCCCGTGTCGCGGAGGGGGCCGTGGGAGCTGGCCGCGATCGAGCTTGACGAGCCCGCCGGCCTCCAGGCCACCAACGGCCATCAGAACGGTGAGAACGTCGCCGCCGGGACGCAGGCCGACGGCACGGTGACGCTCGGGACCGTGACCTTCCACGACGCCGCCGGTGCGGTGATCTCCCGCCTCAGCCCGGCGTCCTGGCAGGGCGTCGGAGCCGCATCGGGATCGCGCGCGACGGGCGGCGAGGTGAGCGTGCGCTTCACGGACTCCGGCGAGCCCGGCATCGTGCGCCCGGCACAGCCCAGCGACACCCGGCCGATCCCGGTGCTCGTGGATCCCGCCACCGCAGCCGCCGCCGGGCAGGGGCGAACCCTGGCGCTCACCGTCGACGGCGAGCCGGTAGCCGCGCGCGTCGCGGGCGTCGTCCAGCGGTTTCCGACCATGCCCGTCGGCTCGGCCGGCGTCGTCGTGGCCGACGAGCAGACGCTGGCGGCGGCTCTGGATGCTCAGCTGCCCGGGCAGGGGCGGACCGATGAACTGTGGATCTCGTCGCGGAACCTGGCCCCGCTGCGCGCTGCGCTGGCCACGCCGGCCCTGGCGAGCCTTCAAGCCCAGTACCGCCAGATGATCGAGCGCGGGCTGCGCGACGCCCCGGTCGCCCGCGCGGTGCTCGGCACGCTGCTCGCCGCGGCGGCGCTGTCGGCGGCGCTGGCGATCGTGGGGCTGCTCGCGGCGCTGCTGGGACCGGCGCGCGATGGGCGCATGGAGAGCGACCTCATCGACCAGGGCGCCAGCCCCCGCGCCGTCCGGGCCCAGCTTCGCCTTCAGGCGGTCATCGCCAGCACACTGGGCGTGGTCGCCGGGGCGGTCATCGCCGTCGTGCTGGCGCGGCTGGCGGTGGCGACCATCCGCGCGGTGGCGGCGCTGGCCGGCGGAGCGCCGCCGCTGGTGACCGTCGATCCCACGGCCGAGCTCGTCCTCTGGAGTGTCGCCGGGGTCGTCGCGCTGGCGCTGGTCGCCTGGCTCGGAACCGCCGGCAGCGCCCGCGGACCACGATCGTGACCGAGGTGGTGGCAGTGCGCGACGTGTTCAGCGTCCACCGCACCAACGAAGGGGACGCCGCGGCGCTGCAGGGCGCGACGCTGACCGTGCGCTCGGGCGAGAGCGTGTGCGTGCTGGGCCCCAGCGGGGCCGGTAAGACCACGCTGCTGCGCGTCATCGCGGGGCTGCAGACGCCGTCGGCGGGAGCGGTGCGGGTGCTCGGGTGCGACATCGGCCGGGCGCGGGGGCGCACGCGCGCTCGCATCCGCCACCAGTCGGTGGGGCTGCTCGGCCAGCAGTCGGGCTCGTCGCTGTCCCCTGATCTGCCGCTGCGCGACTGTGTCGCCCTCCCGCTCGCACTTCGCGGCGCCGGGCGCGGCGAGCGCCGGCGCCGTGCCGAGGAGCTGCTCGGCGCCGCCGGGCTGAGCAACCGCTCCGCGGCGTTGCCTGGCGTTCTCTCCGGCGGCGAGCGCCAGCGGGCGGCCCTGTGCCTTGCGATCGCCCACCGCCCCGCGCTCCTGCTCGCCGACGAGCCCACCGGGGAGCTGGATGCGGTCAACGGGCGAGCCGTGCTGAGGCTGATCGCGGAGCTGGCCCGAGCCGAGGGCACCACCGTGATCCTCGTCTCCCACGACCCCGCCGCGGCGTCGGCCGCCGATCGCAGCGTGCGCATGCGCGATGGGCGGATCGTCGAGGAGCTCGGTGACGCCCCGGGTGGCGGAGGCATCGTGGTGGGGCGTACCGGCTGGCTGTCACTCCCACCGGCGCTGCTCCGCGAAGCCGGGATCGGCGAGCGGGCCCGGGTGCGCATCGCCGACGGCGGCCTGCTGGTCAGCGCCTCCGGCGCCCCGCCCGACCATGGGACGGCCACTGCTTCGCGTGTCGCACCCGCCCACGCATCCCCCTCGTGGACTCCGGCGGCGATCGAACTGCGCGACATCGTCCGCACGCGCGGGCACGGCCGGGCGCAGCGCACCGTGTTGCACGGACTCAGCCATTGCCTGGCCGCCGGGCGCATGAACGTGGTGGCCGGCGCGTCGGGGTCGGGCAAGACGACGCTGCTGCGGCTCGTCGCCGGCCTGGATCGCCCCGACAGCGGAACGATCCTCCTCGACGCGCACGACCTGGCGGCCGATGACGCGGAGTCACTGGCCGCGCTGCGGCGACGGCGGATCGGCTACCTGGCCCAGGAGCCGACACCGGTGGGCTTCCTGAGCGCCGCGGAGAACATCGTGCTGGCGCTGCGGTCGCGCGGGTGGGACGAGGCCGAGGCCCGTGCGCAGGCGGCAGCCGTGCTGGCGCGCGTGGGGCTCACCGAGCGGGCGCGCCAGCGCGCCGGCCGGCTCTCGGCGGGCGAGGCGCAGCGGCTGGCCCTCGCCCGCGCCCTGGCCAGTGCACGCGGACTGCTCATCGTCGACGAGCCGACCTCCCGCCTGGATGAGGCCAACGCCACCATGACCGCCGAACTGCTGAGCGCGGCCGCGCGCGAGGACGGTCAGACCGTTCTGTGCGCCACCCATGACGAGCGCCTCCTGGCCCTCGCCGACAACATCGTGGACCTCACCGACGGATCGCAGTGACACCTCCACCCATGGGTGGAGACCGAGGACGATCTCCACCTGCAAATCGACCCGGAAGCCGATGTGTGCGTGGGCGTCCTGACCGACCATGCTCCCCATGACCACTACCGATTACCTCATCGACTCAGCCCTCGTCCTCCTCGTCCTGCTCCAGATCAAGGAGCGCCCGCTCACCACGAAGACCATCGTCCGCCCGATCGTCATCGTCGGCATCGCCGTCGCCAGTTACTTCCACAGCATCCCCACCGCCGGCAACGACCTCGTCCTCGTCGCCGCCCTGGCCCTCACCGGCCTCACCATCGGCGTCGCCAGCGGCGTCGCCGTCGTCATGCGCCGCGGCCCCCACGGCCAGGTCCTCGCCCGCGGCGGCTGGGGCTCGGCCTTCTTCTGGGTGCTGGGCATGGGCTCGCGCTTTGCTTTCCTGGTCTGGATCAGCCACGGCGGCTCCTCGGCGATCGCCAGCTTCAGTGCCTCGCACTCGATCACCAGTGGGGACGCCTGGACCGACGCCCTGCTCGGCATGGCCGTCCTTGAGGTCCTCGGCCGGTCGCTGACCATGGCGCTGCGCCGCCGTCAGCTCCAGGTCGTCGGGACTCCCGAGCTGGCGTGATCGCAGACCGCCACCAAGCCGTACCGTGTTCTCCGTGCTTCTGACCCGACTGGACCGCCGCACCGCGACGTTCGTCCGCCTGGCGGCGCTCGTTCTGATCGGCTGGTCGGTGATCAACGCCGACCGCCACCCCGGCACTCACGGTCGCGGCCTGGTCATCAGTGTGCTCCTCGCCATCGCCGTCATCTCGTGGCTGTGCTGGACCGCCCGACCCCTCGGCGAGGGAAGCATCCCTCCCGAGCTGTGGGTGATGGCCGGGGCCGGTGGCCTGCTCTGCAGTGCATCGCCCGGCACTGCCGCCAGCGCGTTCGTGTTCGTGGCCATCATCGCCGCCGGCATCCGCACGGAGCTCCGCCGAGCCTGGCCGGTGGCCGTGCTGGGCGCGGCGACGCTCGCCGCGGGCGACGCCATCTACGACAACATCGACCTGGGGCTGCTCGCCTATTCGCTCGGTTTCGCCGCCTCCTGCCTGGCTGCCTCCAACAGCCGGCAGTCGGTGCAACGCGCCGAGCAGGCCGAGCTGTTGCTGGCCCAGACCCAGCGCTCGCACGAAGAGCAGCTCCGGGCGGCGCGGCTGGAGGAGTCCACCCGCATTGCCCGCGAGATCCATGATGTCCTGGCCCACGCGCTGGCGGGGCTCACCATCCAGCTCGAGGCGACGAGCGCGCTGATCGAGCAGGGGGCCGACCGGGCCGATGTGCTGGCGCGCGTCCAGCGCGCGCACGAGCTGGCCAAGCAGGGACTGCACGAGACCCGGCTGGCCGTCGGGGCCCTGCGCGGCGACACCGTGGCGGCGCCGGCGGCCGTCGAGGCGCTCGTGGCCGACTACCGCGCGGAAGCCGACGCGCCGACCGAGCTGACCATCGACGGCAACCGTGACCGGCTGGCCGGCCCAGCCGGCCCGGCGGTGCTGCGCGTCGTCCAGGAGGCCCTCACCAACGTGCGCAAGCACGCACCGGGGGCGGCGGTGTCAGTGGCGATCCACGCGGGCGCGCACGCCGGTGACGAGATCGTCGTCGTGGTCCAGGACCGCCCCACCGCGCCCAGCCTCGCCACCGCGCGTGCGGGGTCGAGTTCCCTGGCGGCCACCGGCGGCGGCTATGGCGTCGATGGCATGCGCGAGCGGGCCCGCGGCCTCGGCGGCACTCTCAGTGCGGGCGCCAACGGCGATGGCTGGCGCGTCGAGCTCCGCCTGCCCGGGCCGGCGGGGGGCGCCACGTGAACGAGAGCATCCACGTGATGGTGGTCGACGACCAGGGGCTCGTGCGCGAGGGCCTCATGACGCTGCTCGACGCCGCGCCCGGCATCGTGCCCGTGGCCGCGGCGGCCGACGGAGAGGAGGCCGTCCGGCTGGCGGCGCGCCACCGGCCCGACGTCGTGCTGATGGACCTGCGCATGCCGGTGCTGGACGGCGTCGAGGCCACGCGGCAGATCCGCGCGGCCCAGCCGGAGACCGAGATCGTGGTCCTCACCACGCACGCCGACGAGGACTCGATCCTCGACGCGCTGCGCGCCGGGGCGCGCGGCTACCTGACCAAGGACGCCGGCATCGCGGAGATCTCACGAGCCGTCCACGCCGCGGCCGCCCACCAGGCGGTGCTCGACCCGGTGGCGCAGAGCGCGCTGATCCAAGCCGCCAGCGCGGGGGCGCGGGTGGGACCGTCGTCCACGCCGGCGAGCCTGCCCGACGACCTGACCCCGCGCGAGGCCGAGGTCCTCTCGCTCATCGCCAAAGGGCTGTCCAACGGCGAGATCGCAGCAACGCTCGTCGTCTCCGAGGCGACGGTCAAGACCCACATCAATCACGTGTTCGCCAAGATCGGCGCTCGCGACCGCGCTCAGGCGGTCCACTACGCCTACACTCACGGGCTGGCCGGATGACCGTTCGCACGGTTGATCACGCCGGTGAGCGACCCGCCGTGATGCTGGTGCACGCGGGCATCGCCGACCGCCGCCAAGCCGGCCGCCTAGTGGGGTAGCTGGAGCCCGGACATGCCGCCGTCGACGGCGAGCAGCGTGCCGGTGGTCGAGGCCGACAGGGGGCTGGCCAGGTACGCGATCGCCTGGGCGACCTCCTCGGCGCTGACCAGGCGCCCCATCGGCTGGCGCGCGCGCAGCGCGCGGCCGGCCTCGTCGGGATCGTCGGCCTGCGCGAGCAGCCGCGCCACCCAGGGAGTGTCCGCGGTGCCGGGCGTCACCGCGTTGACCCGGATGCCCTCGCGGACGTGATCAGCGGCCATGGCCAGTGTCAGCGACGCCACCGCGCCCTTGCTGGCGGCGTACACCGCTCGCTGGGGCAACCCGACCGGAGCCGCCACTGAGCACGTGTTGACGATGGCGGCGTGCGCGGAGCGGCGCAGGTGCGGCAGCGCAGCCCGAGTCACCCGGGCGATGCCGACGACGTTGACGTCGAGCACCCGGTGCCACTCCGCGTCGTCGTTGGCGGTCACGTCGCCCACCGCGCCGATCCCGGCGTTGTTGACGACGACGTCGATCCCGCCCAGCTGCTCGGCGACCGCGCCAACGGTCTGGTTCACCGCCCCGGTGTCGGTGACGTCGCATTGCAGCGCGAGCGCGGGCTCGCCTTCGAGCTTGGTGACGTCGCGGTCCAGCACCGCGACGGTGGCCCCTCGCTGCCCGAGCAGGTCCGCGGTGGCGGCGCCGATGCCGCTGGCGCCACCGGTGACGATGGCCACCAGGCCGTTGAAGTCAGTCATGGATGTCATCCGATCGTGGGGGTCATTGCCGCGGGTTTACGTGGATCTTGGGGCCTGAGCCCGCGCCGGGTGGACGGCGGCCCGCCAGCACATCGCCCACCTCGGCGAGCCCGACGGTCGCGGCGACCAGGGGACGCGGATCGACCAACCCCTCCGCGTAGGCCTCTACGACACCGGCCAGCGCCGGGGAGCCCGAGAGAACGCCGACCGCGGTCACGTCCTTGAGCAGCATCGTACGGGTGTCGATCGTGCTCGGGGTGCCCGAGATGCCGATATAGACGACCCGTTTACCGGGCTCCACCAGCTCGAGCGCCAGGGCCGGCAGCGATGCCGCCGTCGAGGCGTCGATCACGGCATCAAAGGCCAGGGGCGGCAGATCCGCCGCGGTCCAGACCCCGCCAAGCCCGAGTGAGCAGGCGAAGCTCAGCGAGGGCTCGCGCTCGCCCAGAACGTGCACCTCGGCGCCGGCGGCGCGGGCGAACTGCGCGGCCAGCGTGCCGATCGTCCCGGGCCCGAGCACCAGCACGCGATCCCCCGGATCAAGGTCGGCGCCCCACACCGCGCGCAGGGCGTTGCCGCCGGGCTCGACCATCGCGCCGGCTGCGTCGTCGACCCCGTCGGGCAGCGCGACGAGCGAGGCGGCGGGGACGGCGAGCTGCTCGGCCAGCGCGCCCGCCTTGCCGCCGCGGATCCCCACCTCGAACCGGTCCTCGCACAGGTGCTGGCGCCCGGAGCGGCAGCGATGGCAGCGGCCGCAGCCGAGCATCGTGTCCCCGGCGACGCGGCGCCCGAGCCACCCCTCCTCCACCCCACCGCCCACGGCGCGCACGACCCCGCACCACTCGTGGCCGAGGCGCATCGGGTAGGCGGCGTGGCCGTCGTGCAGGTAGGCCATCTCACCGGTGAAGAACTCCACGTCGGTCCCGCACACGCCGACGCGGGCGACGTCGACGACGACCTCGCCCGGGCCCGCCACGGGCGGCTCCACGTCCTGCACCGAGCACTCGCCCGGCCCGGTGACGACGAACGCCTTCACCGCCCCGACCACGGGGCGACGGCCAGGCCGGCGGCGCCGACGCGAGCAGTGAACAGGCGTCCGGACAGCGGGTGCGCGTCGAGCTGGGCCGCGCTCAGCTGGTCGGTGGCGGTCGTGATCAGCAGCACATCACGATCCGGGCCGACGAAGGCGACGCTCGTCGTGTGCGGCGCCGGCACGCTGACCGTGGCCAGCCGCTCGCCTGCGGGCGTGTAGCAGCGGACCTCCCCGCCGCCCCAGATCGCCACCCACACGTTGCCGTCGGTGTCGAGGCACAGGCCGTCCGGCCAGCCGCCATGATCGAGGCGGACGACCTGGGTGCGCTCGCCCCACTCGCCGCTGGCCGGGTCATAAGGCCGGGACCACACGATTCCGGGAAGCGTGTCGACGCTGTACATCACGTCACCGGCGGGCGACCACGCCAGCCCGTTGGAGATCGTGAGATCGCTGTCGAGCACCGCCACGTCGCCGTCACCCTCGAGCCGGTAGAGGCACTCTTCGCCCTGGCGGCCGTCGAGCGCCATGCTGCCGACGAGGAAGCGCCCGGCAGGGTCGCAGGCGCCGTCGTT
The DNA here is from genome assembly GCA_963790605.1 of uncultured Actinomycetota bacterium. Classification (GTDB taxonomy): domain Bacteria; phylum Actinomycetota; class Thermoleophilia; order Solirubrobacterales; family Solirubrobacteraceae; genus Palsa-465. The sequence goes on from CAWBPG010000001.1 coordinate 200,734, forward strand.
GAGCCGGCTGACCTTGGACGGGGGGACCAGCTCGGCGTGAACGGCGACGCGCGAGTCCCCGATGACGCGGTACAGCCGCCGTGCCCCGGCCACGAGCAGCTTCCCGTCGGCGTCGCAGACCACCGTCCCGACGGTCTCGTCGAAGCGCATCTCCATCTCCGGGATGACGAAGCCGCCGTCGAGACGGCCGCCGTGCACGGTCCCGGCGTTGATGTCGACCCACAGCACCCGCTGGCGCGCCTCGTCCCACAGCGGACCCTCGCCCAGCTCGTACTGGCCGTCAGAGGCGACCGTGGCGCCGAACACCCTCATCACGAATGTGATCGTATGTGAGGCTGTCTTGAAACCCTCCCCAGAGGTGCCGATGCCGACCAACCGCAGCTCACACTGGTACTCCGGGACCGATCGCAACGCGTACATCCATCGCGCTTGGATGCGGCGCGGGCTGCCCAGCCACGCCTTCGACGGACGCCCGCACATCGCAATCGCCAACACCGCCTCGGATCTGACCCCGTGCAACGCCCACCTCAACGAGGTGGCCGAAAGCGTCAAACAGGGCGTCTATGAGGCCGGCGGGATCCCGATGAACCTGCCCGTGGTCTCGCTGGGCGAGACCAACGTCCGGCCCACCGCAATGCTGTGGCGCAACATGGCGGCGATGGCCGCGGAGGAGATGTTCCGCGCCAACCCGATCGACGGCCTGGTGCTGCTGGGCGGCTGCGACAAGACGATCCCGGCCCTGCTCATGGCCGCAGCCTCGGTGGATCTCCCGGCGATCGTGGTCCCGGGCGGCCCGATGCTGAGCGGCACCTTCCGCGGGGTCGCGCTGGGCTGCGGCACCGACGTGTGGAAGCTGTCGGAGGAGGTCCGCGCCGGGAAGCTGACGCGCGAGGACTTCCTGCGCTCGGAGTCCTCGATGATCCGCAGCCGCGGCCATTGCAACACCATGGGCACCGCCTCGACGATGGCGGTGATGGCCGAGTCGCTGGGCACGACGATTCCCGGTCTGGCCGGGACCCCGGCGGCCGACAGCCGGCTGCTGGAGGGCGCGCACGCCGCCGGCGTTGAGATCATTCAGATGGTGGCCGAGGACCGCCGGCCCAGCGGGCTGCTCAGCCGCGGCTCGTTTCTGAACGCGATCGTCGCGCTGGCGGCGGTGGGCGGGTCCACCAACGCCGTCATCCATCTGCTGGCCATCGCCGGACGGCTGGGGATCGAGCTCACCCTGGACGACTTCGACCGCGTCGGCTCCTCGGTGCCGCTGCTCGTCGATCTGCAGCCCGCCGGTCGCTTCCTCATGGAGGACTTCCATCGCGCCGGCGGCGTGCTGGCGGTGCTGCGCGAGGTCTCAGATCTGCTCGATCCCGAGGCGCTGACGGTCACCGGCCGGCCCCTGGTGGAGTACCTCGATGGCGCGCAGATCTGGGATCCCGAGGTCATCCGCACGCGATCGGCCCCGCTCCAGGGAGAAGCCGGGATCGCGGTCCTGCGTGGGAGCCTGGCGCCGACCGGCGCGGTGATCAAGCCGGCGGCCGCATCGCCGGAGCTACTGCGCCACCGCGGGCCGGCCGTGGTGTTCGACTCGATCGAGGACTTCTACGCGCGCATCGACGACCCCGACCTCCAGGTCGACGCCGACTCGGTGCTGGTGCTCCGCGGATGCGGCCCCAAGGGCTACCCGGGCATGCCCGAGGTGGCGAACATGCCGCTGCCGGCCAAGCTCCTGGAGCAGGGCGTGCGCGACATGGTGCGCATCTGCGATGGGCGCATGAGCGGCACCGCCTACGGCACCGTCGTTCTGCACGTCTCCCCCGAGGCGGCCGCCGGAGGCCCGCTGGCGCTGATCCGCAGCGGCGATCCGGTGATCCTCGACGTGCCGGCGCGCCGTCTGGAGATCGACATCCCCGCCGCCGAGCTGGCCGGCCGGTCCGCCGCCCCGGCGGCGACAGCGGCCTACGCCAGCCCGTCGCGGGGGTGGCAGAGCCTGTACGTCGACACGGTGCAGCAGGCCGACACCGGCGCCGACCTCAGCTTCCTGGTCGGAGCCAGCGGCGCCGAGGTGACCCGTGAATCCCACTGACTCGGCCCCCGCCCACCCCCGCCGCGCCCTGGTCACGGGCGGGGCCAGCGGGCTGGGTCGCGCCTGCGCCCGGCGCTTGCGCGACGACCACCACGAGGTCATCACGGCCGACATCGCCGAGGGCGCCGACGTACGCCTCGACGTCACCGACGACGGGGCGGTCTCAGAGCTCGTGAGCCAGCTCGGGCCGGTCGACATCCTGCTCAACAGCGCCGGCATCATCGGGCCCAACAAACCGCTGTGGGAGACCTCGCGTGAGGAGTGGGACGCGACGTTCGCGGTCAACGTGCACGGCATGGCCGCGCTGTGCCGGGCGGTGATCCCCGGAATGGTGCAGCGCGGCTGGGGGCGGATCGTGAACTTCGCCAGCATCGCGGGCAAGGACGGCAACCCCAACCTCAGCGCCTACTCCGCGACCAAGGCCGCTGTGATCGGCCTCACCAAGTCGCTGGGCAAGGAGCTGGCCACCACCGGCGTCCTGGTCAACGCCATCGCTCCCGCGGTCATCGCCACCGAGATGAACGCCGCCACCGCGCCTGATGTGCTGGCTCACATCACCGGCCTCATCCCGATGAAGCGCGTGGGTCAGCCCGAGGAGGTGGCCGAGCTGGTCGCCTGGCTGGTGTCTGACCGCTGCACGTTCTCCACCGGCGCGGTGTTTGACATCAGTGGCGGTCGCGCCACCTATTAGGGCGTGGCGGCCGGTCGGCGACGGGCGGGGGCTCAGGCCTGGTAGCGCAGGTCGATCGAATCGGTGTGGTGCGCCCACTTCAGCGTCACGTGCCAGCACCCCGCGCGCGGCACGTCGACGTACGAGGGATAGATCTCACCCGGGTCGGAGTCAGCGGGAAAGCTCGCCCGCACCGTGCGCCCGCCCCCACCCAACGGGGTCGCCCTGATCGACAGCGGCGATCCGTGGCGGGGCAGCCGCATGATCCACAACACCTTGTTGGACGGATTGCTCGGATGACCGGCACGCAGCGGGTGGGCAAACAGTACGGCGACGGCGTTGCCATGATCGGCCACGCTGTAGGGCACATCGAAGCCCTCGCCGCCGCCGCTGTCGGCGAACGCGGGCTTGGTCCAGGCGGGAATCCCGCCGCGGCGCACCGCGCTCGTGCCACACCCGCCGGCGACCACCCTCGGTGCCGGACCCGCATGGTCCACGGTGACGTGACGAGTTGAATGCGTCGAACCGCACGCCACAGTCCCCAGACAGGTCAGCGCAAGCACAAGCCACCGCGGCATCGTGTTCACGGTAACCCGCGCTGCGCTGACCGTCCAGGGTGTGTGGGTAGCAGACGAGCTGCGCCGTCAGACGCCGACCAGCACTGGATCGCCCACCAGCGCCGGTTCTGCCTCGTCGGCCTCGAACCCCACCCACGCTTGCACTGACTGATGCAGCCAGTCCATGTCCGGAAGGTCCGGGATCTCGTCGCACACGGCGTGGTCGCGTGCGATCACCAGTTTCCAATAGAGCACCTGCGCGATCGCCACCGTGACGATCAACAGCAGCGTGATGTAGATAGCCAGCGCGTCCCTCACCAATGCCCCCCATCGGCCAGGTCGTAGTTGCCCCCGAGCAGCGTCCACATGACGCCAACTCGCAATATCCGATTGCCCATTGTTGTTACCCCGCGCCGGTTGTCGTCCTGCGGCGCTCCGGCCTTCAGCTATCCGAGCCGAAAACCGATTCTGCGACCGTAGTCGCGCGCCCGGCGAAAGTCAAGCTCGCAAGGGGTTGGAGAGACACACCTGGGTGTGGGATCGTCACGGTGCGCAGCACCAGCCGTCGAGCTGCAACGGGCCGGACTGCCCGCCGGGGCCAAGCTTGGCCGCTACCCGCGACTCGGCGACGATGCGAGCCCGGCCGGTCGCGCGGACGAACCACCACTGATCGGCGGCCGACCAGGTCACGAGCAGCCATTGCGAGTCCGGCGCCCAGGTCGGCTGGCTGACGCCGATCCCCGACAGGACCGTGCGGGCCGGACGCGTCGGCGCCGCCAGGTCGGCGATCTGGAGCTGCGGAGTGGTGGCAGCGCCCTGGGGGCCGGCGTGGGACGCGCCGCGCACCAGCGCCAGCCAGCGCCCGTCGGGAGACGCGGTCGCGTCCAGCACCGGCCCGCGGACGGGCAGCCTGATGTGCAGGGGCGGAACCTGCCCGGGGAGGTAGAGCCAGGCGCCGGCCGAGGTGACGAGCACGAGCCGCGTCCCCGTTGGTGACCAGCTCAGCGCGACCGGGCGTCCCGGATGAGGACCGCTGCGCCACACGGTGGCCCCGGTGTCGGCGCCGCGGACCACGACGGCGCCACGGCCCGTCACGTAGGCGACCTGGAAGGCGTGGCCGGGCCGCCACGCCGGCGCCATCGAAGCCACCTGCGTGGCCAGAAGGTGGTCACCGCTCCCGTCGCCGGCGACCTCGCGCAGCTCTGTGCCTGAGCGGTAGGCGACCCGATAGCCGCTGGGCGAATACCACCGCAGATCTCTGGCCGCGCGCTCGGGCAGGCGCCAGGCGAGCGTCCCGGTGGGATCGACCGCCGCCAGTGTCCCGGTCGAGGCCACGGCGAGATACTTCCCTCGCGGCGACCAGCTCGCCTGCGTCCATGCGCCCAGGCGCTTCACCGAGCCGTGCGCGGACACGACCCAGGTTCCCTGGGCGTTGGAGACCAGGAGCTTGCCCGGGGCGGGCAACGACAGCGCCGGGGCGCGTGAGATGTGGGGTGACGACAGCGCCCGGTTGATGAACCGCTTCACCGTGGCCCCCGCCGGCGAGAACGCCACGGCGCCCAGCAGCACCGCCACGATGGGCACGAGGGCCACCCGGCGCCGTGAGCGGGCGGCCGGGAGCGCGGGGCGAGCGCGGTAGGCGGCGCGCACGGTCGCCCACGCGCGGTCCTGCGCATCGGCCTCGCCGGGCGCCCGCACCCCGGTGAGCGCCCGTCGGGCGGTCGTCTGGAGGCGGTCGCTCACCGCGGAGGCTCCTCGGCGAGATGCGCCTTCAGGGCGTCCAGGCCCCGGCGCAAGCGGGAGTTGACCGTGCCGCGCGGCAGGTCCAGCGCACGGGCGATCTCCCCCGGGGTGTACTCGAGCACGTAGCGAAGCACGACCACGGCGCGATGCTCGGGGGTCAGCGTCGCCAGCGCCGCCATCACCTCCTCGGAGTAACGGCCGGAGGGCGCGTCGGGCGTCGCGACCGGCTCGGGCGGCTCGTGCTCTGACTCCCTGCGAGCGGCGCGAGCCCGGGTCCAATCGATGGCCCGGTTGGCCACGATCGCCCCCAGCCACGGGGCAAAGCGCCGCCGCCGGTCAAAGCGATCCAGCCGGCGGACGGCCTGGACGAAGGCCTCCTGGGCGATGTCCTCGGCGGCAGCGTGGTCATGGGCGATGAGAAACGCGATCCGGTAGGCGCGCGGCCAGAATCGGTGAAACAGCTGCTCCAGGTCCTCCTCGGAGCCGGCCATGGCACCGCGGATGAGCGCATGCTCGCTCCGGCCGCGCGCAGGACTCACGCGCGACTGGCGACCGGGCGCCACGACGCTTTCGACCGGACCTGCCAGGGCTTCAGAGGCAGGGGACATGGGGTGTGCGCATCGTCGCTGGTACGGGTGGCGGTTGGCAAGAGGTCCCTGCCGCCGAAGGGACCTACGGAGGTCGTCGGCGCGTACATGTCAACGTGCGCCCGTCTGCTCGTGCCACAACGCTTGCGGCCGGGGCGCTGTGTGCGGTGCTGGCCGCCGGCTGCGGCGGCAGCAGGCATCCACGGGCCGGCGCTCGCGCGACCCCGGTCGCGGAGGCACGCTGCCTGGGTGGTCCGGCGCCGCCCAAGATCACCCCCAGCACTCTCGGGGTCTTCCGCGTCGGGTCCATGACGCTGGTTCTGTACCGGGACCCCGCCCAGACCTCTGTGGCCGAGTTTCGACGGTGGAACGAAGGCGTGGGTGCGTCCGTCACGGTCAGCGGCCCACGCCCGGTCACGCTCCGCGTCGACCCTGGCTCCCGACGGCAGCTCGGCCTCCAGTTCACCGATATGAGTGGCTACGGGCCGGGGCTCAGCGCTGTGCGCTTCGGACCGTGCCCGGGGCGCCAAGCCATCGGAGGGATGCTCGCGGTGCACGCGCGTGGCTGCGCTCGGCTGCACGTCAGCGCCTCGGGGACGCCGGCGCTGCCCCTTCTGTTGCCGATCGACAACAGCCTGGCCGGGTGTCCGCAATCCGGCGGCGCCGCCCGGCTGCCGTCGGCGTCGTTCCCGTATCTCGGCATCGCCTGCCGCGTCCCCAACGCGGCCCGCTGTGACCGCGTGCGCATCGGCGTCCACCTTGCTCGCCCGGCGATTCTGGTCACCGTGCAGGTGGCCGGGCATGTCGTGACCCTCAGCCCGCCGACCGACCCTGGGTCCGACCTATGGGAGGGCGCGCTGCTGGGCACGGGCCCACGCCACGGACCTCTGGCTGTCCGTGCCCGCCACGGCGACTGGTACGGCGAGCCGCCCGTCCATCCCCGCGTCCGCGTCACCGCGTACTTCGCCGACGGGACCACGGCGGCGCGCGCCGGCGTCGGCTACCTGCACGCCGGCTACGGGTGACCGCGGCGAGCTCTTCTCCGTCACGCTGCGCATGGGCGTGATACTTGGTGCATGGAGCGCACAGAGCTGTTGCGGACACTCGACGCCTACCTGGACACCGCCCCGCGCGTGGCCAGCCGCGTGGAGTCGCTGGGGCCGTTCACCGTGTTCGTCGGCACGGGGCCGTGGCCGTACTACGCCCGGCCGATGCCTGGGCGGGGCCTGGCGGTGACCGCCGATGCCGTCGCCGCCGTCTGCGCCCGGCAGCGGGAGCTGGGCACGGCCGTGGCCTTCGAGTGGGTGGTGGAGCTCGCGCCGGGCCTTGGCGAGGCGACCGCCGCGGCGGGCCTGGACTGGAACGCGATGCCATTGCTGGTGCTTCAGCACCCGGTCGCGCCCGCACCGGTGCCTGGAGTGCGGACCCGTGTGCTCGCCGCCGACGACCCGGCGCTGCCCGCGACGGTGGCCGTGGTCGAGGTGGGATTCGGCACGCCGGGGACGGCACCCGGCGCCGCGGGGACGGCCGAACGTGACGCCGCCATCGCCCGGGGAGGCGACGCGGTGGCCTTTCGGCAAGGACTCATCCGCGACGGACAGCTCCTGGTCGTGGCCGCCGAGACCGACGAGGGCCCCGTCGCCGGCGGCGGAGCGGTGCCCCGCGGCGCGGTGGCCGAGCTGACGGGGATCGCGACCTTGCCCGCGTGGCGGCGCCGCGGCGTGGGCGCCATGGTGACCGCCGCGCTCACGCAGGCCGTGGCGGCGATTGGGGTCCGAACTGTGTTTCTCTCCGCGGGCGACGAGGACGTCGCTCGTGTCTATGAGCGGGTGGGGTTCCGTCGGGTCGCGTCGGTGGGCGAGGCCGCTCAGGCCAGCACGCCGTAATCGCCCGGGTCCCACGCCAGCAGCGCGAAGACCTGGACCATCGCGCTCTGGTCCAGCAGCGTGGGCCCGCCACGCCCGAAGCGAAAGCGGTCGTGGCGATCGCGGTGCCCGGTCCACGCCGCCTCGGCGTAGGCGCCCATGGCGTCGCGGATCCGTTCGCGCAGGTCCGCGTCGGCGGTGGCGGCGTGCAGCTGGAGCAGGTTGCGAAACAGGATGGCGTTGAAGGCCGCCGGCTGGCGCTCGTAGGCCCCGGCGTAGTGGCGCAGCGCCCGGGCCGCGATCGCCTCCGCAAGGGCGAGGTGCGACGCGCCCGCGTCGGCTCCGGCGCGTCGAGCGAGCAGGACGTTGGCCCCGATCATGCTGCCCTGGTTGTAGGTCCACTGCGTCCGGTCGACGGTGCCGTCGCCGCGCACCTTGTCGAAGAACAGGCCCGTCCCGGGCGCGCCGGCGTCGCGGCCGGCGTCGAGCGTGACGTTGACCCAGGCGTACATGTCGCGGGCGCGCGCGTAGCGAGGCGCGTCGGCCCTGTCGGCCGCGAGCTCGGCCAAGTGCAGACCGAGCTGTGCGTTGGGGGCGTTGGACACGGTGTTGCGATCGTGGTTGGTCAGGCCCGCGCCGCGGTTCTGCTCCACCCAGAACACCCCGCCCGGGCTGGGGGCGTCACGGCGAGTGTCCCACCCGTCCGCGGCGAAGCGGAACAGCGTCTGGGCCCGCTGCCCGTGGCCGCGGCCCGGCCGCAGCCGCTCGAGCTGCACGAGCGCCAGCCCGACCCAGGCGTTGTCGTCGTAGTAGCGATCCCCGCCGAACCGGCTGCCGATGACATCGGATGCATATGACGGCCGCTCTGGCACGTCGTCCCAATAGGCCTCCAGCGCGCGCAGATGGGCGGTCACCGCCGACTCGGCGTCGAAGCCGATGCGCAGCTCGCCGCGGATCCCGAGCAGGTCGACCGTGCCGGCCAACGCACGTGCGGTCGGCCACAGGTGCGCGGCCAATCCGGGGAGCCGCGGTCGCCCGTCACGCCGGTAGAGCCCGTCGCGGCGCCCGAAATGGCGGCGCATGGCAGCGTAGGCACGGACGCGCGCGGGCGGCGTGAGCCTGACGATTCACGGTCGCGCGCGCCGGCGCCTCGGCCTGCGGGGCGCCGTCGTCGGGATGATCAGGGCTCATCGTCGAACAGGTGGCGGAGGTAGCGCTCGGGGGCCTGCATGAACTCGCTGGTGAGGCGCACGGCATCGGCGTCCTCGGCCTCGATGCGCTCCAGCCCCTGGTCCGAGGCCTCGTAGACGACGGCTCCCGGATAGCGCAGGAGGATCGGGGAATGGGTGGAGACGATGAACTGCGAGCCCATCGCCGCGCTGCGGTGCATGACGGCGATGAAGGCGAGCTGGCTGGTCACCGACAGCGCCGCCTCGGGCTCATCGAGCACGAACAGGCTCTCGGGGCCGAACCGGTTGGTGGCCAGCGCCAGGAAGGACTCGCCATGCGACTGCTGGTTGAGCGCTCGGCCGCCGTAGACCTCGGTCAGGTCGCGGGCGTCGATGATGCCGGCGACGTTGAAGAAGCTCTCGGCCCGCAGGAAGAAGCCGGCCCGCGGCTTGTGCGGTCCGGTCTCGACCACGATCGCGTCGGCGAGGTTGCTCTCGGACTCCCGGGTGGCCCATCCCAGCTCGCCGTTGAGCGGTCCGCCCTGGGGGCTGAAGCCCGAGGCGATCGCCAGCGCCTCGATCAGCGTCGACTTGCCGGATCCGTTCTCGCCGACGATGAAGGTGACGGCGGCGGCCGGGCGCAGCGCCTCCAGGTCATGGATGACCGGGAGGAACGGGTACGCCTGCGGCGGCGGTTGGCGCGACGGGTGCACGCCGGCGCCAAGCAGGTAGGGACCCGGCCCGAACGGCCTGCGATCGGGGCGTCCGGGCACGTTGCGTTGACTCAGCGAACGGCGATGAGATCGACGACGAACACCAGCGTCTCGTCGGGGCCGATCACCCCGCCCGCGCCGCGCTTGCCGTAGGCCAGCGTCGGCGGGATCGTGATCCGGCGCCGTCCGCCGACCTTCATCCCCTGCACGCCCTGATCCCAGCCGGCGATGACCTGGCGCTTGCCGAGCTTGAACTTGAACGTGTCCCCGCGGTTCCACGACGCATCGAACTCGTTGCCGGTCTGCCACGACACGCCGACGTAGTGGACCTCGACGACCTTGCCCGCGACGGCCTCGTCGCCGTCGCCGACCTCGATGTCGTCGAGCTCGAGCTGGTAGGAGGGCGCCTGGTCGGAGGGGACCTCGACGGTGGGCTTCTCGTCGGCAGCCATATCAGCGAAAGGCGTTGATGCCGGTGATGGCCTGGCCGACGACCAGCGCGTGCACGTCGGCGGTGCCCTCGTAGGTGACCACCGACTCGAGGTTGTTCATGTGGCGGATGACCGGATACTCGAGCGTGATGCCGTTGGCCCCCAGCACCTGCCGGGCGCTGCGCGCCACCTCCAGCGCCGCGTTGACGTTGCCCAGCTTGCCCATGCTCACGTGCTCGGGGCGCAGCCGCCCGTCGTCCTTCATCCGCCCCAGATGCAGGGCCAGCAGGGCGCCGCGGTTGACCTCCAGCGCCATCATCGCCAGCTTCTGCTGCTGGATCTGGGTGGCGGCGATCGGCCGCCCGAACGCCATCCGCTCCTTGGCGTAGGCCAGCGCCGCCTCATAACAGGCGCGGGCGGCGCCGATCGCGCCCCACACGATCCCGTACCGCGCCTCGTTCAGGCACGACAGCGGCCCGCGCAGCGAGGTCGCCTCGGGCAGCATCGCCGCGGCGGGCAGGCGCACGTCGTCGAGCAGCAGCTCCGAGGTCACCGAGGCCCGCAGCGACACCTTCTTGTGGATGTCCTGGGTGGTGAAGCCCTTCGTGCCGCGCGGGACCAGGAAACCGCGGATGCCGTCCTCGGTGCGCGCCCACACCACCGCGACCTCCGCCGCCGAACCGTTGGTGATCCACATCTTGGAGCCGTGCAGGATCCAGTCCTCGCCATCGCGGCGCGCGCGCGTGCGCATCGCCGCCGGGTCTGACCCCGCGTCGGGCTCGGTCAGGCCGAAGCAGCCCAGCGCCTCGCCCGCCGCCATACGCGGCAGCCACTCCTGTTTCTGCTCCTCAGAGCCCCAGCGGTGGATCGCGAACATCGCCAGCGACCCCTGGACCGACACCAGGCTGCGCAGGCCGCTGTCCCCCGCCTCGAGCTCCAGGCACGCCAGCCCGTAGGCGGTCGCGCTGGCCCCCGCGCAGCCGTAGCCGTCCAGGTGCATGCCCAGCACGCCGATCTTGCCCAGCGCCGACGCCAGCTCCAGCGGAATGCGCGCCTCCTCGAACCAGTCGCCGACGTAGGGCAGCACCTGATCGGTGACGAACGCCCGCACGGTGTCGCGGATCATCCGCTCCTCGTCGTCGAGAAGGTCGTCGATGCCGAGGAAGTCGTGGGGGCGGATCTCCCGCGGGGTGGTGGCGGTCATCAGGGTTGCTCCTTTGCTCGGTGCCCGCTGGGGCCTGCCCTAGCATCCAAGCAGACCGCGGGCAGGGAAGGAAACGCGGTCGGCGGCGTCTTTGCTCGCGCAAGACCCAACCAGCTTCAACTGAGTTCCGGGCCGTCCCGGTTGACAACGAAAACTAAGGAGATCCCCGCCATGTTCAAGCAAGCTGCTCTGCTCCTGAGCGCCGCCGCGCTCGCGCTGGGCGTCGCCGCCTGCGGCGGTGGTTCGAGCTCCAGCTCATCGGGTGGAGGCGGCACCACGGCCGCCTCGACGTCGTCGGCTGCGGCACCGACGAGCAGCAGCGCCGCGGGCACGAGCACGAGCACGAGCTCGGCGGCCGCCGCCGCCGGCGGCTCCAGCGCGCTGGCCATCGCCGCCAATCCCAGCGGGTCGCTCGCCTATGACAAGAAGACGCTGAGCGCGAAGGCCGGCAAGGTCACCATCACGATGACCAACATGGCGCCCATCGGTCACAACATCACGATCCAGCAGGGGACCAACGGGGCCGTGCTGGGCTCGACGCCCACGTTCCAGGGCGGCACCAAGAGCGTGAGCGTCAACCTCAAGGCGGGGAAGTACACGTTCTACTGCAGCGTCCCCGGCCACCGCGCCGGCGGCATGGTGGGCACGCTCACCGTCTCCTGACGTCCGGAGAGCGCGCGCCGCGTGTCAGGCGCGGCGCGCCGCGAGCCCGTCCAGCCATGCCAGGACGTCGAAGTACCGCGTGGGCAGCAGCCGCGCCAGCGCGTCGAACACGTAGGCGTCGGGTCCGACGAGGATCCGGCTGCGGCCGGCCTTGACGCCGTGCGTGGATGATCTTGGCGGCGCGCTCGGGCGTGGTGAAGGCGAGCGCGTCGAACTGCTTGGCCGCCTCCTCGTGGGACAGGTCAGGACGCGTCGGATGCGCGTGATAGCGGGCGTTGCGCGCGATGTTGGTCTTGACGCCGCCGGGATGGACGGTGACGGCGTGGACCCCGGTCCCGCGCAGCTCGTGACGCAGCGACTCGGTGAAGCCGCGGACCGCGAACTTCGACGTGCAGTAGGCGCTCTGAAACGGGATGCCGACGAGGCCGAACACGCTCGAGGTGTTGACGATCACCCCGGAGTCCTGGCGCAGGAGGATCGGCAGGAAGGCCCGGGTGCCGTTGATCACGCCCCCCAGGTTGATGTCCAGGACCCACTCGTCGTCCTCCAGCGACCCCTCGGCGACGCTCTGTGAGGTGGCGACGCCGGCGTTGTTGAGGACCATGCCCGAGCGGCGTGGGCGCCCAGTCCGCCACCTCGGCGGCGAAGGCCATCTGAGCCTGGCGGTCGCGGACATCGAGCTTGCGCGCCAGCACCGGCCCTCCGATCAGGTCCGCGGTCTCGCGCAGGCCGTCCTCGTCCTGGTCGACGATGGCCACCGGACAGCCGTGGGCGGCCAGCCGCAGCGCCACCGCCCGGCCCATCCCGGACGCCGCGCCCGACACGAAGGCGGTGCGGCCGTCGACCTGAACCTTCTGCTTGCTCATGAGCTCTCCTGTGACTCAGACGAACGCCGGCTCGCGCTCCGGGAGCTGGCGCGGGAGCTGGGCGTCATAGTCGCCGATCTCAAACCGGGAGAGACGGCGCTGGTAGGCACGGACGCTACCCGGCCACAGCGTCGAGTTGCGCCCGGTCGCGTCGACGTACCAGCTCAGGCACCCGCCCGCGGTCCACACGCTGCCCTCGGTGCCGCGGTCGACCGCCGCGATGTAGGCGGCCTGCGCCTCGGCCGTGGGCTCCAGCGTGCCCAGGCCATGCTCGCGGCGGTAGCGCAGCGCCCGCCGCAGGTAGGCGATCTGCGCCTCGATCATGAGCAGCACCGAGTTGTGCCCGAGGCCCGTGTTGGGGCCCAGCAGCATGAACAGGTTGGGATAGCCGGCCACGCTCATGCCCGAGGTGCGCCTTGGGGCTGCCCTGCCACCGGTCGGCGAGGAGCTCGCCGCCGCGGCCGCGGATCCGGTGGCTCACCGGCACGTCTGAGACGTGAAAGCCGGTGCCGAAGATGATCGTGTCGCACGGGGTGGTGGGTGCCATCGGCATCGACGATGCCGTCGCGGCGTGACCTGGGCGATCCCGGCGGTGACGACGTCGACGTTGTCCTGGGTGAGCGCGGGGTACCACGTGTTGGAGCCGAGCACCCGCTTGCAGCCGAGCCGGTAGTCGGGGATGAGCTTGGCCCGCAGCTCCGGATCGGCCACCTGGCGCTCGATGTGCGCGCGCGCCCGTCGCTCGGCCAGCTTCATCACCGCGGGGTGCTGGAAGCCGAGTGGAAGGACTCATAGAGGGAGAACACCGACCGGCGCAGCCAGGCCACAGCTGGGGATGGCGCGCGAAGCGGCGCCGCCAGCTCGCGGGGATGACGGGGTTGCCGCGCGGGAGGACCCACGGCGGGGTGCGCTGGAAGAGGTCGAGGTGGCCCACCTGGGGCTGGATCTCGGGCACGAACTGGATCGCCGAGGCGCCGGTGCCGACGACCGCGACGCGGCGGCCGGTCAGATCGTGTTCGTGGTCCCAGCGCGCGGAGTGAAACACCGTGCCCGTGAACGTGTCCAGGCCCGGGAGGTCGGGGATCGACGGATCGGCCAGCGCGCCGACCGCCGAGATGAGCACCTCGGCGGTGAAGTCGCCGCCCGAGGTCCGGATCTGCCAGCGCTCGGCGTCCTCGTCCCAGCGGGCCTCGAGCACCTCGTGCCCGTAGCGCATGTGCCGGGTGACGTCGTGGCGGCGGGCGACGTCGTGGATGTAGGCCTGGATCTCGGGCTGGTGGGCGAAGGCGCGGGTCCAAGCCGGGTTCTGCTCGTCCGAGTAGGAGTACAGGACGCTGGCGATGTCGCACGCGCAGCCGGGATAGCTGTTGTCACGCCAGGTGCCGCCCAGGTCGTCGGCCCGTTCGAGCACGACGAAGTCCTCGATCCCGTCCCGGCGCAGGGCGATCGCCATGCCCAGGCCCGAGAGGCCGGCGCCGGCGATCGCGATCTGCACGTCACGGGGGTCGTTCTCGGGCATCTCGTCTCCTGGACTTGGCGTCGGTGCTGTGTGCCTCGGTACGTTGCTGTACCGCTCTGGTACGTGAACATACCACCGGCGCCGCGAACGCGCACTCGCGCCCGAACCTCGCACGATATCGCGCCGGGTACCGGCGCGACCCAGGCCTAGAGCAGCGCCCGCCGAGGATCGCCTTGATCGTCTCCTCCGCGCTGGCGCGCAGCTCGCGCATGTCGCGCCCGCGCTGCAGCGCGATGACCAGCAGCTCGCGCAGGCCCCCGACGATGATGATCGCCGTGTCCATCGTCAGCGGGCGCAGCTCGAGCTCGGGCTGGGCCTGGCGCCCGGACTCGACGAACCCGACGAGCATCTCGGCGAAGCGCTCCAGCGTGGCCAGGCCGCGGTCGGCGCCCGCCTGGCCGAGGCCGGGCAGCTCGCGCACGAAGCTGCGGTACAGCGCCGGGGTCGCCGCCACGTTGTCGATGTAGGCGTCGACGGCGCGGTCGACCTGCTCGTCGAGCGGCCGGTCGGGCTGCACGGCGTCGGCGATCTCCCGCATCATCGCCTCGTTGGTGGCGTCGAACAGCGCCAGAAAGCAGGCGTCGCGATCGGCGAAGTGCTCGTAGAAGTTGCGCCGCGAGGTGCGGGCGATGCGGACGACGTCGGCGACGGTGGTGTCGCGGTAGCCCTTCTCCTCGATCGACGTCGCCATCGCCGCGATGAGCCGCTCACGGTGGCCGGCGGGCTCGGCGGCGAGCGCCTCTGCATCCGAAGCGGACATCACGGGGACCATAGACCGCGCCGTGCCAGTCCGGATAGCGGTGCGCAACCGCGCACCTGGCAGCCGCCGCGGGGGATCATCGTCACGTTGCGCATCCGCGGGCGCTCGGGGGTGGGGTCCGGCGCCGACGAGGTCGGTGCGGCGCGCGATCGCCTCCAGCACGACGCGCTGCTCGGCCATCGCCAGCGTCGCCCCGAGGCAGCGGCGGATCCCGCCGCCGAACGGGATCCACGTGTAGGTCCCGGGCTTGACCCCGAGGAACCGCTGCGGCTCGAAGGCGTGGGGGTCGGGATAGACGTCGGGGCGGTGGTGCAGCGCGATGATGCTGACCCCCACCGGGGTGCGCGCGGGCACCACGTAGTCGCCGAACCGCCAGGGGCGCATGGCCAGCCGGGCGATCATCGGGATCACCGGGCGGTTGCGCATCCCCTCGTGGATGGTGGCCTCGACGTACTCCTGGGCCGCCGGCGCGGTCGCCGGAACGGACCAGCTCGCGCAGCCGGGCGTAGGCGGCCGGCGTGCGCAGCAGGCGCTCGAACGTCCAGGCCAGCGAGTTGGCGGTCGTCTCGTGGCCGGCGAGCACCAGCGACATGAGCTCGTCGCGCAGCTCGTGGTCGGTGAGCGGCTCGCCCTCCTCGTCGCGCGCGGCGAGCAGCAGCGAGAGCACGTCGCCGCCGCCGGTCGCGGTCCGCGGCCGCCCGGCGCTCGCGGATCACCGCATACATCTGGCGGTCGACCATCGCCATCACCGCGGCGAGCACGCCCTTGGGCTCGAGGTGGCGCGCGTTGCGCAGCTCCACCAGGAAGTAGAGCGGGGACATCGAGGCGGCCAGCATGCGCCGCAGCGCCTGGCGCATCCGGCGCTCGGCCGCGGTGGTGTCAGACGCCACGCCGACGCCGAAGACGCCGCGCATGATCACCTCGAGCGTCACCGCCTGCATCCGCGGCGCGAGCGCGAACGGCTCGCCGACGGGCCAGTGGTCGATCTCCTGGCGCGCCACGTCGGCGATCATCTCCACGTAGCGCTGCACCGCCTCGCCGTGAAACGGCGGCAGCAGCAGCTTGCGCTGGCGCATGTGGCGCGCGCCGACCGAGGTGAGCACCGAGTTGGGGCCCAGGATCGGGCGCAGCGGCGACTCGCCGGTCAGCGACGGCGCGTCGGCGGGATCGGCCTTGAGCAGCGAGCGCAGGTGGTCGGGGTGGCAGGTGACGACGAACGCCTCGCTGCGCGTGGGCACGCGGAGCTGCCACACGTCGCCGAACCGGCGCTGGGCGGCCAGCGCGAAGGTCATCGGCCGCCGGGCGAAGCGCAGGCCCTGGAGCGCGGCGGGCAGCGCCGGGCGCGGGCGGCATGTGGATCGTCGCGCCCGGGTCGGCGGGACCGGCCGGCGAAGGCGGTGCCCCTGCTGCTCCGGGACGTGGGCGGCGGGCCCGTGGTCTGCGGCGACGGCCGTCACGGTACAGAAGTGTACCGCCATGCAGGCCGCCCGCTGATGGCTACGTGGCGCCCGTCGACGCTCGCGCCGCGTCACGGCCCGGGCTGGACCGCCGGCAGGACCGCCGGCGCCAGCGGCGCCGAGGGGCGCGCGCGCGTAGGCGTTGGCCTCGCTGTGCACCACCGAGATGAGGTTGCCGAGCGCGATGTTGGCGTCGAGCAGGTGCAGGCCCCAC
This sequence comes from uncultured Actinomycetota bacterium, assembly GCA_963790605.1. Classification (GTDB taxonomy): domain Bacteria; phylum Actinomycetota; class Thermoleophilia; order Solirubrobacterales; family Solirubrobacteraceae; genus Palsa-465. Next base: position 217,232 of record CAWBPG010000001.1, read on the forward strand.
GTCGGGTCCGGGCTGGGCGTGGCGGTCTGGGCGCCGTCGAGCGCGGTGATCTGGAGCACGTTGGCGCCGCCGGCCGAGGAGCACTGGGCGCGGTAGGCGCCGGGCTCCGTGATCCACGTGGTCGACGCGTGGGCTGGGTGATCTTCGAGCAGCGGCGATCCCGGCCGGCGATGAGCGTCCCGCGGCGCGAAGGGCGCGGAGGGAAGATCGGGTCGACCTTCGCCGCGCCGCCGCCCAGCGCCGCCGGGTTGGTGCACAGGACCTGCTCGCCGGCGACGGTCGTGCGGCCGAACAGGCTGTTGGCGGGCGGCGGCTGGTCGAAGGTCGAGAACGCGATCACGCAGCCCAGCTGCGGTCGCCGAACGGCAGGCCGGGACGTGCTGGAAGGTGCCGCCGACGCGCCTTGCCGCGCTTGACGAGCACGTTGCCGCCGAGCAGGATCGCCGAGACCAGCCGCTTGCGCACCGCGGGCTTGCGGTCGATGTCCTTGGCGATGAGCTGCTCGAGCACGAACGAGCCCTGGGAGTGGCCGATGAGCACGAACCCGCGCCCGTGGTTGTACTTGCGCAGGTAGGTGGCGAAGGCGGCGCGCACGTCGTTGAGCGGGATCGCCAGCTGCTTGGGCGACTCGTGGTTGCCCGAGTCCAGCGCCGGCACCGTCACCTGGCGGTACATCGGCGCGAACACGCGGCAGTACTGCGAGTAGCGCGCCGCCTGGTAGAGCGCGATCGAGCGCTCCTCGGGATCGACGTGGAGGTTGGCCAGCGTCGTCTTCTGGTCTGAGACCGTCGGATAGACGTAGAAGCAGTCGATCGCCGGCTTCTTGACGCGCGCGGGATGGATGACCTTGAGCTTGTGCAGCGTCGGCGAGAACACGGTCGTGGCCAGGCTCGACGTTGCACGGGTCCGGCGATCTGGCCCGGGCTTGCACAGCCACACGGTCCTGGCCGACGCCGTCGCGGTCGAGGGCCAGGACGAGGGCCGCCGCGCGCGACGATGGCGGCCAGCAGGCGCGTGACAGGAGCGACGGGCGGCGGTTCATGACACCTGCGGACGGCGCTGGGCCCACGGCGCCGCCGCTTCGATCTGGCCGGCGAGCGAGTACAGCGTGTCCTCGGCGCCCACCCTACCGACGAGCTGCACGGCGAGCGGCAGTCCGTCGGTGCCGACGCCCGCCGGGATCGAGATCGCGGGCTGGCCGGTGACGTTGAAGATCGGCGTGAACGGCGTGAAGCGGCCGGCGATGTCGATCGCGACCGGCGCCGGCCTTGCCGTAGCCGCCCTCGGCGGCGATCGCGGTCTTGGCCAGCGTGGGCGTCACCAGCACGTCGAACTCGTCCCACAGCGCGGTGATGCGCGCCGTCGTCCGGGCCCGCGCCGCCAGGATCGCCTCGCGCCGGCGGGGCGGCACGAGGTAGCGGCCCATGGCGGCCATCTGGCGCGTGCTGCGCTCCAGCGGTCGTGCGGTCGGGCACCGTGAGCGACTCCTCGTAGACGCCGCGCACCCAGGTCTGGAAGAACTCGAGCTGGGCCATCCGGTAGGCGGGGTCGCGCGGGACGACGTCGTGGCCGAGCGCGCTGAGCAGCGCGCCGGTGCGCTCCCAGGCACCGCGCTGATCGCCCGACACACGCCCCAGCAGCCCGGGCGGCAGCTTGCGCGACACCGCGATCCGCAGCCGCGGCGGCGGCGTGGCCGCGGCGTCGGCGTAGCTCCCGGTGAAGGCCGGCGCGTGATGGGGGTCGCCCGGGCAGGGCGCCGTGCATGACGTCGAGCATGAGCGCGCTGTCGGCCACGGTGCGCGCCAGGGCCCCGTAGGTCGACAGGCCCAGCCACCCGCCGCCGCTGGGCACTCGGCCTCGGCGTCGGCTTCATCCCCACCAGCCCGCAGGCCGCCGCCGGGATGCGGATCGAGCCGCCGCCGTCAGACGCGGTCGCGGCCGCCACCAGGCCGGCGGCCACCGCCGCCGCCGAGCCGCCCGAGGAGCCGCCCGGTCGTGCGCGCGGGATCCCACGGGTTGCGGGTCACGCCGTTGGCGGTCGTCGCCGTCCAGGGGAAGATCATCAGCTCGGGCACATTGGTGACCCCGATCGGGATCGCGCCGGCGGCGCGCAGGCGGCGGATCGGCTCGGCGTCGGCGCGTCGCCGCGGGGCCGAAGCTGCGCGTGCCGCGGGTGGCGACCTCGCCGGCGAGCGTCGATGTCGTCCTTGACGGCGATCGGGACGCCCGGCCAGCGGGCCGGTAGCGATCGACCTCATCGGCCTCGGCCAGCGCCTGCTCGGCGCGCACGCACGCGGAACGCGTTGAGCTGGGGGTCGAGCGCCTCGATCCGGCGCAGGTAGAGCTCCACCAGCTCGCGCGGGGACACCTCTCCCGCGCGGACCATGGCGGCCAGCGCGCCGGGTCCGGCGAAGGCGAGATCGGTGTCGGCGGTGGCGGTCACGGCTCGCGCAGCGACAGCACCAGCTGCCGGATCGCGCCAGGGTACCGGTAGGAGATCCCTCCGTGCTTGCCGTCGAAGAGCTCGAGCGTGTGGGCGATGTCCAGCCGCGTGAGCTCGTCGGAGAACGCCTGCGCGCCGAGGTCCAGGAAGAACTCGTCCTGGCGCCCGGCGTCGAGGTAGATCCGCCGCATGCTGCGCAGGGCGTCGGCGTGGGGCTCGGCCATCCGCACGGGGTCGAGCGCCAGCCAGCGCTGCCAGATCTCCTCGTCCAGCCGGCCGGTGGCCGGGTCGAAGGGCAGCAGCGGCTTGCCGGGATGGTCGGGGTCAGGCGTGTACGCGCACGCGTAGGCGTACATGGAGAACGCGTCGCCGAAGCGGCCCCAGTCGAACGTCGGCGCGTGCGCGCAGCTTGCGTCAGCAGCTCGTCGAACGAGCCGCCGAAGTCGTCGCGCAGCCGGCGGGCGATCGCCGGGAACTCGGGCAGGTAGCAGTACTCGAACAGCGCGTCGCCGGCGTGGGAGGCCAGCGCGCCGAACACGTCGGGGCGCAGCATCGGCACCACCATCGCCCCGTAGCCGCCCGAGGACTTGCCGGCCACCCCGCGGTGCTCGCGGCCCGGCATGGTCGGGTAGCGCTCGTCGACGAAGGGGACGACCTCGTCGCACAGGTAGTCCAGGTAGCGGCCCGTGCTCGACGAGTTGAGGAACTGCGAGCCGCCCAGCGAGGTCCAGGCGTCGACGAACACGACGATCGCGTCCGGGCACTCGCCGGCGGCGAACATGGCATCGAGCCGCTCGACGTTGGTCGGCTCAAACGCGGAGCGCCCGACCCACATGTCGAGCCTGGCCGGAGTAGCCCTGGAGCACGTAGACCGCCGGGAAGCGCTCCCGACCGGGGGCGATCGCCCCGGGCGAGCGGTACACGTAGAGCGGCCGGCGGGCGGGATCGCCGAGCGGGTTGCCCTCCAGCAGCTCGCGAATGCACCGTTATCCGGTCCAGCATGCCGGCCAGCGGACGCTCCCAGGGGGCGCCCGGAAGGCCCTCCACCTTGCGCAAGGTCATGCCTTCACGCTACGCCAAACCGGCGTGCCAGGCCGCGCCCGTGTGAGCCCGATCACGGAGGTATAGTCGAGCGCCTGACCCCTACTCCCCATAGGCCATGACTGATCGAGTCCAGACGCAGACACCGAGCACGAATGGCAACGGAGCCGAGCCCGAGGCCGTCGATCCCGACGCGGTAGAGACGACCGAGTGGCTTGAGGCGCTGGACGCGGTCGTCACCCATGACGGACCGGACCGCGCGCGGGACCTGCTCACGCGGGTCATCGAGCGCGCCCAGCACGCCGGGACCGGCCCGATCGCCAGCCTCAACACCGCCTACGTCAACACCATCCCGCGGGCGCTGGAGCCGCCGTTCCCGGGTGGCGATCGCGTCAGATCGAGCGCCGCCTGCGCTCGATCGTGCGCTGGAACGCCATCTGCATGGTCGTGCGCGCCAACAAGATCTCCTCGGAGCTGGGCGGCCACATCGCCACCTACCAGTCGCTGGCCACGCTCATGGAGGTCGGCTTCAACCACTTCTGGCACGGGCCGGGTGCGGTCCGATCGAGTCGCACGGCGGCGACCTCGTCTACTTCCAGGGCCACTCCTCGCCGGGCAACTACGCCCGCGCCTATCCTGGAGGGCCGGCTGCACCGAGGCGCAGCTCGACGGCTTCCGCCAGGAGGTCTCGGTGGCGGGCGGGCTGAGCTCCTACCCGCACCCGTGGCTGATGCCGGAGTTCTGGCAGTTCCCGACGGTGTCGCTGGGCATCGGGGCGATCACCTCGATCTACCAGGCGCGCTTCATGAAGTACCTGCAGGCGCGCGGGATGGCCGACACCGCTCAGCGCAAGGTGTGGGCGTTCCTCGGCGACGGCGAGATGGACGAGCCCGAGTCGATGGGCGCGACCGCGCTGGCCGGGCGCGAGCAGCTGGACAACCTCATCTGGGTGGTCAACTGCAACCTGCAGCGCCTCGACGGGCCGGTGCGCGGCAACGGCAAGATCATCCAGGAGCTGGAGTCCGACTTCCGCGGCGCCGGCTGGAACGTCATCAAGGTCATCTGGGGCAGGCGGTGGGATCCGCTGCTCCAGGCCGACGTCGACGGCGCGCTGGTCAAGGTGATGGAGGACTGCGTCGACGGCGACTACCAGACGTTCAAGTCCCGCGACGGCGCCTACGTGCGCGAGCACTTCTTCGGACGCGACCCGCGCCTGCTCGAGCGCGTCGAGCACATGTCAGACGACGAGATCTGGCTGCTCAACCGCGGCGGGCACGACCAGCAGAAGGTCTACGCCGCCTACCACGCCGCGGTGCAGCCACACCGGCCAGCCGACGGTGATCCTGGCCAAGACGATCAAGGGCTACGGCATGGGCGTCTCGGGCGAGGGCCAGATGATCACCCACCAGGCCAAGAAGATGACCGAGGCGGCGCTGCTCGCCTTCCGTGACCGCTTCGAGCTGCCGCTGACCGACCAGCAGGTCCACGACGCCGAGTACTACAAGCCGCCCGACGACTCGCCGGAGATGCAGTTCCTGCGCGAGCGCCGCGAGGCACTGGGCGGCGTCGCTGCCCGTCCGCCGGCCGAAGTCGACGTCGATCGCGGCGCCCGCCGCTGGAGACGTTCAAGTCCCAGCTGGAGGGCACCGGCGAACGCGAGATCTCGACCACGATGGCGTTCGTCCGCATCCTGGCCGCGCTGCTGCGCGACAAGGAGCTCGGCGCGCCACATCGTCCCCATCGTCCCCGACGAGTCGCGCACCTTCGGCATGGAGGGCCTGTTCCGCCAGGTCGGGATCTACTCCCCCTTCGGCCAGCGCTACAGCCCGCAGGACTCCGAGCAGCTCATGTTCTACAAGGAGGACGAGCAGGGCCAGATCCTCGAGGAGGGGATCACCGAGGCCGGCTCGATCTCGTCGTTCATCGCCGCCGGCACCTCCTACAGCGCCCACAACGTGCCGATGGTGCCGTTCTACATCTACTACTCGATGTTCGGCTACCAGCGGGTCGGCGACCTCGTCTGGGCCGCCGGCGACAGCCGCACCCGGGGCTTCCTGCTCGGCGGCACCGCCGGGCGCACCACGCTCAACGGCGAGGGCCTCCAGCACGAGGACGGCCACAGCCACCTGCTGTTCTCGGTCGTGCCCAACTGCCGCGCCTATGACCCGGCGTTCGGCTCCGAGCTGGCGGTGATCATCCAGGACGGCCTGCGCCGGATGCTCTCCGAGCAGGAGGACGTCTTCTACTACGTCACCCTGATGAACGAGAACTACGTGCACCCGGCGATGCCCGAGGGCGCCGAGGAGGGGATCCTGCGCGGCATGTATCCGCCTGCGCGAGGCGCCGAAGCGGTCGCGCAAGCCGGTCGGTCCAGCTGCTGGGCTCGGGCACGATCCTGCGCGAGGTGATCGCCGCCGCCGACCTGCTCGAGGAGGACTTCGGCGTGCTGTCGGACGTGTGGAGCGTGACCTCGTTCTCCGAGCTGCGCCGCGACGGCCTCGAGGTCGAGCGCTGGAACATGCTGCACCCCGACTGCCAAGCCGCGGGCGGCCTATGTGAGCGCAGCAGCTGTCGGAGCGACGCGGCCCGGTCATCGCCTCCACCGACTACCTGCGCGCGGTGCCCGACCAGATCCGCCAGTGGGTGCCGGGGTCCTACCGGACGCTGGGCACCGACGGCTACGGGCGCAGCGACTTCCGCACCGCGCTGCGGCGCTTCTTCGAGGTCGACCGCCACTACGTCGCGGTGGCCGCCTTGAAGGAGCTCGCCGACGCCGGCGCGGTCGACGCGCAAGCTGGTGGCCAAGGCGATCAAAAAGTACGAGATCGACGCGGACGCCCCGATGCCGACGACGGTATGAGCGCGACGCTGACGAAGGTCGAAGTCCCGGACATCGGGGACTTCGACGACGTACCGGTCATCGAGATCCTCGTCTCCGTCGGTGACTCGGTCGCGGTCGAGGACCCGCTGGTCACGCTCGAGTCCGACAAGGCCACGATGGACGTGCCCGCGCCGCTGGCCGGCGTGGTGCGCGAGATCAGCGTGTCCGTCGGCGACCGGGTGTCCCAGGGCTCGATGCTGATGAGCCTCGAGGGCGGCGACGACGATCGGCGCCGACGGGGATGCGGGTGGTGGCGAGCCGGCCGAGCAGGCCGCGGCCGCCGACCGGGCCGCCGAGCCGACGACGATGCCCGCCGAGTCGGTCGAGGCGCCCGCCGCAGCCGGCAGGCCGGCGCCCGCGCCGCCGCGGAGGCCCCGCAGCCCCGCGGAGGCCCCCAGCTCCGCGGAGGCCCCCGCGCCCGCGCCCGCGAGACCAACGGCGGGGGGCCGATCTACGCCAGCCCCTCGGCGCGACGGCTGGCCCGCGAGCTGGGCGTCGACCTGCGCTCGGTGACCGGCAGCGGCCGCAAGGGCCGCATCACCAAGGAGGACGTGCAGAGCCTCGCCGACGGCAAGGGCGCCGGCGGCCCCGGCCGGCTGGCGCCCGGCAGCGTGCGCGGCGGCGCCGGCGGGCGTGGCCGGCCTGGACCTGCTGCCCGTGGCCGACGGTGGACTTCGAGAAGTTCGGCCCGGTGGAGCGCGTCGAGCGCTCGCGGATCCAGCGCATCTCCGCGCCGAACCTGGCGCGCAACTGGGTGATGATCCCCCACGTCACCCACAACGACGAGGCCGACATCACCGAACTGGAGGCCTGGCGCAAGCGGCTCAACGACGAGCATGCGCGCGAGGGGGTCAAGTTCACGATGGTCTCCTTCCTGGTGGCCGCCTGCGTGACCGCGCTCAAGCAGTTCCCCAACTTCAACTCGTCGCTGGACGGCGACGAGCTGGTGCTCAAGCGCTACTACAACATCGGCTTCGCCGCCGACACCCCGGGCGGCCTGCTCGTCCCGGTGATCAAGGACGCGGACACGAAGGGCCTCAAGGAGATCGCCGCCGAGCTCACCGAGCTGTCGGGCGGGCCCGCGACGGCAAGCTCTCGCTGGACCAGATGCGCGGCGCCACGTTCACGATCTCCTCGCTGGGCGGGATCGGCGGGACCTCGTTCACGCCGATCATCAACGCTCCCGAGGTGGCGATCCTCGGGCGTCACCCGCGCCGCCATGAAGCCGGTGTGGAACGGCTCGGAGTTCGTGCCGCGGCTGATGGTGCCGCTCTCGCTCTCCTATGACCACCGCGTGATCGACGGCGCCGCCGCGGCGCGGTTCGTGGCCTTCCTGGTCGGCGTGCTGTCCGACCTGCGCCGGGCGCTGCTGTGAGCGCGGTCTCCGAGGTACGCGTCCCCGACATCGGGGACTTCGACGACGTCCCGGTGATCGAGATCCTCGTCTCCGTCGGGGACGCGGTCGCGGTCGAGGACCCGCTGGTCACGCTGGAGTCAGACAAGGCCACGATGGACGTGCCCGCCCCGTTCGCCGGCGTGGTCGCCGAGCTGTCGGTGTCGGTCGGCGACCGCGTCTCGCAGGGATCGCTGCTGCTCAAGCTCGACGGCGCCGGCTCCGAGCCGACGGCGCGTCCGCCGGATGCAGGACGAACAGGCGCCAGTCGAGGACGGCGGCGACGACGCCGAGGCCGCCGTCGCCTCCGAACCGCCTCCCCCTCCCCCGGCCTCCTCGCGACGGCGACCGCGACTTCCAGGTGGTGGTGCTCGGATCCGGGCCCGGCGGCTACACGGCCGCGTTCCGGGCCGCGGACCTGGGGCTTGCGCACCGCGCTCATCGAGCGCCACGAGCGCCTCGGCGGGGTCTGCCTGAACGTCGGGTGCATCCCGAGCAAGGCGCTGCTGCACGCGGCGCGGGTGATCGCCGAGACCGAGGAGATGGCCGCCCACGGCGTCGCGTTCGGCAAGCCCAAGGTGGATCTGCCCAAGCTGCTGGAGTGGAAGCAGTCCGTCGTGGACAAGCTGACCGGCGGCCTCGTGGGCCTGGCCAAGCGGCGCGAGGTCGAGGTGATCCACGGCGAGGGCAAGCTCACCGGGGCCAACTCGCTGGCCGTGGGCGACCGCGAGATCACGCTTCGAGAACCTCATCATCGCCGCCGGGTCCCAGGCGGCGACAGATCCCCGGGCTGCCCGACGACGAGCGGATCATCGACTCCACCGGCGCGCTGTCGCCGTCGTCGATCCCCGGGCGGCTGCTCGTGATCGGCGGCGGGATCATCGGCCTGGAGATGGCGTGCGTCTACGACGCCCTCGGCGCCAAGGTGACCGTCGTGGAGATGCTCGACCACCTGCTCCCGGGCTGCGACCCCGACCTCGTCCGCGTGCTGGCCAAGCGGATCGGCGGCCGCTACGAGGACGTGCTCCTGTCCAGCAAGGCGGAGAGCATCAAGGCCCAGAAGAACGGGCTGAAGGTGGAGATCTCGGGAGCCGGCTCGCGGATGTTCGACCGCGTGCTCGTCGCCGTCGGGCGGGTGCCCAACGGCCGGGCCATCGACGCGGAGGCCGCGGGGGTCACGGTCGACGATCGCGGCTTCATCCCGGTCGACACCAAGATGCGCACCAACGTCCCCGGGATCTACGCCATCGGCGACATCGTCGGGGAGCCGCTGCTGGCCCACAAGGCCACGCACGAGGCCAAGGTGGCGGCGGAGGTCATCTCCGGGCTCGACGTCGAGTTCGACGCCAAGACGATCCCGTCGGTGGCCTACACCGATCCCGAGGTGGCGTGGATGGGCCTGACCGAGACGCGGGCCAAGGCCGACGGCATCGAGTACGAGAAGGCCGATCTTCCCGTGGAGCGCCTCGGGCCGGGCGCTGGGCCTGGGCCGCGACGAGGGCATGACCAAGTTGCTGTTCGAGCGCGAGACCCATCGCCTGCTGGGCGCCGGGATCGTCGGCGTGGGCGCCGGGGATCTCATCTCCGAGGCCGTCCACGCGCTGGAGATGGGCGCCAACGCCGAGGACATCGCGCTCACCGTCCACCCGCACCCGACGCTGTCGGAGACGGTCGCCTTCGCCGCGGAGCTCGAGGACGGGTCGATCACGGACCTGATCTCGCCGGCGGCGGCCAAGGCCCGTCGCTCAGCAGCTCGCTGAGCTCGGCGCGCCACCGCGGCCGGCTCGAACATCACCTCGTCGTGGGTGAAGCGCGCGGCCCGCCAACTGGGCGCTGGATGAGCTTGCGATCGCGGCGCCGGTCGTTGCGAAGGACCTGCTTGCCGCGGTGGAATTGCCAGCCGTCGACCTCGACGATCAGCCGGTGCTCCGGCCACACCACGTCCACGAGCTCGCCCTCGATGTAGGCGTTGAACTGCGGCATGGGAAGGTCGTGGGCGCGGATGAGGTGCCCGGAAGGCCCGCTCGAGCTCTGACTGAAGCAGCGGCGGCTCGTCGGTGAGCTGGGCGACGGCGTCCGTCAGCGGCTCGGTCCCGTGGCGGCCAGGGTTGCGGGCGATGACGGCGTGGATCGCGGCGACGTCCAGCTTGTTCTGGCGCTGGCCGGCCTCGAGGGCGTCGATGAGGCGGCCGTGAGCTGAGGATCTCGGCGAGGTCGAGGTACGTGCGGGCGAGGCTGGTGACAGGGATGGCGTCGACGGTGGTGATGTCCTGAGCGTGGAGCGCGCGGACATAGTGGGCGCCGATACCCGGGAGGGTGTGGCGGGACGGGCGCCGTGACGTTGACCTTGCCGCTGGGGATCGGGCGGAGGTCGTGGAGCGCCGCGGCGTCGAGCGTGGCTGAGCACCGCGCCGGGGCCGCAGGCGAGGACCGCCGCCATCCAGCGTCCTTGCGCCGTGAGGCGGGTGTGGCCCACGGCGTACACGCCGCGGTGGAGTCGGTGGAGCCGCTGCCGCGATACCAGCGTCTTGATGGCTTGGGAAGAGAAGCCGAGAGCCAGCAGCTGGCGGCGAGCCACCACGCCGTGCTGGCCGCGCAGCCAGCTCTGCCGAGACGTGTGTCATCTGGTGCGTTGCTCATGCGCGCTTAACTTGCACAGGGCGGACCGTGGCACGCCCCCGCTGTGACGAAACAAGACGCGTTGGTGACTTAACTGCGACGTTTGCGCAACAGGAACGTTGCAATGAGCCCCAGCGCGCGGCGGCCAGCAGCGGTGCGGCGGTCCCGGGGCTGCGGCTGGGACCTCGGTCGCCGCGTGCGGCCGCGGCGCTGGGCAGGGCGAACTCCTCGGCGGCCAGGACGTCGTGGGGCTCGGCGATCCCGGTGGGGTCGCTGGGGAGCGTGACCGGCCCGTGGTGCAGCGCCGGGTCCCGGGCGGGCATGCCGAACTCCTCGGCCGCCAGCACGTCGTGGGCCGGCTCGCGGTGCAGCGCGGGGTCCGGGGCGGGCATGCCGAACTCCTCGGCGGCGAGGACGTCGTGGGCCGGGTCGTCGTCGTGGCGGCGGGGGGTGGGCATCGCCGTCGATGATCCCAGATCTCGGGCGACGGCAGAGCGGCCCCGAGCCCCTGAGGCGAAACCCTGTTGATAATCTCAGTCAAGGGCACTGAGATCCGCTACAAGGGCCGCCGAGCGTGGTGGTATCCTCTACTTATGCTTCGTAAGCACCTACTGAAAGTGAAGACTTGATGAGTCGCCTTCTCCTGGTCCCGCTGGAGGACGTCGTCGTCTTCCCGGGCATGTCGCTCACGCTGGCGATCGACGCCGGCGATGAAGAGCGCGTCCTGCTGGTGCCCCGTCATGAGCAGGAATTCGCGGCCGTCGGCACGGTCGCCGAGGTGAGCAATCGCGTGCGCCTGCCCGGTGGCGGCCGCGCCTCCGAGCTGCAGGGCCTGCACCGCGGCGTCGCCGGTGCCGCCCAGACGCTGCCCGACGGCCGGCTGTTCGTCGAGGTCGACGAGCGGCCCGACGCCGTCCCCGTCGACGGCAAGACCCGCAACCTGGAGCGCGAGTACCGCGCCGTGGTCGAGGAGATCCTCGAGGTCCGCGGCGACGACGGCCGCATCAGCGCGTTCCTGCGCTCCATCTCCGAGCCGGGCACCCTGGCCGACACCTCCGGCTACTCCCCCGACCTGAGCTATGACCAGAAGGTCAAGCTGCTGCAGACCCTCGACGTCACCGAGCGGCTGGAGCTGGCGCTGGGCTACCAGCGCGAGCGGCTGGCCGAGCTGCAGGTGCGCAAGCGCATCCGCGAGGACGTGGAGTCCGGCGCCGAGAAGCAGCAGCGCGAGTACTTCCTGCGCAAGCAGATGGACTCGATCCGCAAGGAGCTCGACGAGGACGACGCCTCGGTCGTGGAGGAGTACCGCACCAAGATCGAAGAGGCCGGCATGCCCGAGCACGCCCGCGAGCAGGCCGAGAAGGAGCTCGGCCGGCTGGAGCAGATGGGCGAGCAGTCCGCCGAGTCCAGCGTGATCCGCACCTACCTGGACTGGCTGATCGCGGTGCCGTGGTCCGAGAACTCCGAGGAGAAGCTCGACCCGGCCCACGCCCGGGACGGTCCTCGACGAGGACCACGCCGGCCTGGAGGACGTCAAGGACCGGATCGTCGAGTACATCGCGGTCAAGAAGCTGCGCGTCGATCGTGGGATCACCGAGGACAAGCGCTCCGGCGCCATCCTCACCCTGATCGGACCGCCCGGCACCGGCAAGACCTCGATCGGCGAGTCGATCGCCCGCGCCACCGGACGCAAGTTCGTGCGCATGTCGCTGGGCGGCGTCCGTGACGAGGCCGAGATCCGCGGTCACCGGCGGACGTACATCGGCGCGCTGCCGGGACGGCTGGTCCGTGCCCTGCGCGACGCCGGGACGATGAACCCGGTGATCATGCTCGACGAGGTCGACAAGGTCGGCGCCGACTGGCGCGGCGATCCGTCGGCGGCCCTGCTGGAGGTCCTGGACCCGGCGCAGAACCACTCGTTCCGCGACCACTACCTCGACCTGGAGCTGGACCTGTCCGGCGTGATGTTCATCGCCACCGCCAACGTGGCCGACACCATCCCCGGCCCGCTGCTGGACCGCATGGAGGTCATCCGCTTCGACGGCTACACCACCTCGGAGAAGGTGGCGATCGCCCGCGGCTACCTGTGGCCGCGCCAGCTGGAGCGCAACGGCCTGCGGCCCGAGGAGGTGGAGGTCTCCGACGCGATGCTGGAGACCGTGACCACCGAGTACACGCGCGAGGCCGGCGTCCGCCAGCTCGAGCGCGACCTCGGCACGCTGCTGCGCAAGACGGCGACGAAGATCGCGTCGGAGCAAGGCGACCGCTCCGGTGACGATCGACATCGACGCGGATCCGCGACGCCCTCGGGCGCCAGCGTCACTTCCAGGAGTCGGCGATCCGCACCGCGGTCCCCGGCGTGGCCACCGGCCTGGCGGTCACCGGCGCCGGCGGCGACGTCCTGTTCGTCGAGGCGACCGGCGATGCCGGGCAAGCCGGGGCTGACGCTGACCGGGCAGCTGGGCGACGTGATGAAGGAGTCGGCGCAGATCGCGCTCTCCTACGTCCGTGGCCACGCGGCCGACCTCAGCATCAACCCCGCCCAGTTCGAGGACGAGGCGTTCCACGTCCACGTCCCGGCCGGAGCCATCCCCAAGGACGGCCCCAGCGCCGGCGTGACGATGGTGACCGCGCTCACCTCGCTGCTCTCGCGAGCGGCCGGTGAAGCACACCGTCGGGATGACCGGCGAGGTGACGCTGCAGGGCCGGGTGCTGCCGATCGGCGGCCTCAAGCAGAAGGTGCTGGCGGCGCACGCGGCCGGCCTGACCGACGTGGTCCTGCCCGAGCGCAACCGCGGCGACCTGGACGACGTGCCCGAGGAGGTGCGCGAGCAGATGACGTTCCACTTCGCGATGACCATCGACGAGGTGCTCGACGTGGCGCTGGAGCCGGCGCCGCACCCCGCGGCCGCGTAAGCGGCGCAACCGCAGACAACGCATAGCCAGAAGGGCGCCGACCGTACAGGGTCGGCGTCCTTTGCCGTTTCACGGGACCGGCTGTCGCCGCAGTAGTAGGTTGAGGCCATGACCACGATCACCGCCTCCCAAGAACAGCAGGTCGTCGACCAGGTCCCCAAGCAGCTCTACATCGCCGGCGAGTGGCGCGACGGCGCCAAGGGCACCCTCAGCGTCGAGGACCCGTCCACCGAGGAGCCGCTGTGCGACGTCGCCGACGCGTCGGTCGACGACGCCAAGGCCGCGCTGGACGCCGCCGTCGACGCCGGCCCCGAGTTTGCCGCCATGGCGCCGCGCGAGCGCGGCGAGATCCTGCGCCGCGCGTTCGAGATGATCACCGAGCGCAAGGACGAGCTGGCCCTCCTCATGACGCTCGAGATGGGCAAGACGATCAAGGAGTCGCTGGGCGAGATCGCCTACGCCGCCGAGTTCTTCCGCTGGTTCTCCGAGGAGGCGGTCCGCATCGACGGCCGCTACGCGGTCGCCGCCAACGGCGCCGGCCGCGTGCTGACGATGAAGCAGCCCGTCGGGCCGTGCCTGATGATCACCCCCTGGAACTTCCCGCTGGCGATGGGCACGCGCAAGATCGGCCCGGCGATCGCCGCCGGCTGCACGATGGTGGTCAAGCCCGCCCAGCAGACGCCGCTCTCGATGCTGGCGCTGGCCAAGATCCTGGAGGAGGCCGGGCTGCCCGGGGGCGTGCTCAACCTCATCACCGCGTCGTCGTCGGGCGAGACGACCGGCCCGCTGATCGCCGACCAGCGCCTGCGCAAGATGTCGTTCACCGGCTCCACCGAGGTGGGCCGCAGGCTCATGGCCCAGGCGTCGGACACGCTGCTGCGGCTCTCGATGGAGCTGGGCGGCAACGCCCCGTTCATCGTCTTCGAGGACGCCGACATCGACGCCGCCGTGACCGGGGCGATGCTGGCCAAGATGCGCAACATGGGCGAGGCGTGCACCTCGGCCAACCGCTTCCACGTCGCCGGCGCGGTCGCCGACCAGTTCGCCTCCAAGCTGGCGGAGAAGATGGGCGCGCTCACGCTCGGCCGCGGCGTCGATGAGGGCACCGACGTCGGCCCGCTGATCGACGACAACCAGCGGGGCAAGGTGTCAGACCTCGTCGAGGACGCGATCGGCCGCGGGGCCACCGCCGTCGTCGGCGGCCACAAGCGCGACGGCGCGGGCTACTTCTACCAGCCGACCGTCCTCACCGACATCCCCGACGACGCCGAGCTCCTGCAGGAGGAGATCTTCGGCCCGGTCGCCCCGGTCAAGGGCTTCGCCGACGAGGACGAGGCGATCGCCGCCGCCAACAACACCGAGTACGGCCTGGTGGCCTACGTGTTCACCAACGACCTCAAGCGCGCCCTGCGCGTGTGCGAGCGGCTCGAGACCGGGATGATCGGCCTCAACCAGGGCATCGTCTCCAACGCCCAGGCGCCGTTCGGCGGCGTCAAGCAGTCGGGCTTCGGGCGCGAGGGCGGCTACGAGGGGATCGAGGAGTACCTCGAGACCAAGTACGTCGCCGTCAACCTGTGACGGCGCGCGGTCAACGGGGCTGGTGACGCGTGGTCGGCTGCCCTCGCGGCTGAGCGCCTCGACGGCGCGCCGGAGCTCGCCGCGGCGCGCAGGTGGCTGACTTCGCCGGCCTGGTCGCGCGGCGTGGTGCTGATCATGACCGGGCTCGTCTCGCATAGACGTCACGATGATGTTCGAAATTGTGACGTCATCGGGGTACGTGCGGGGCTGATAGCGGTCTCGGCACTCGATCGTCACGTGCTGGTGGCGATCCGGCGCGGCGCTCCGGTGCTCGCTGGGCCTCGCCGCTGGCCGGATGACGGCGCCTGATCGCCGGCACTCGGGGCTGCGTGACGTCGGGCTGGCACGGCCGAGACCGGCCTGCTGGTCGGCGGTGAGGCGCTGGACGCGCCAGCCCGCAACGACTGCGATGCGCCAGAGTCCGATGGCGAGTTCGGGATGCGTGGCGGATCGAATCCGCAGCCGGCCCGCGTCCGAAGCCTGAGCGCGCGGGCCCCAGCCGCGCGAGCAGCACCGTGTGGGTGAGGCGGCCGAGCGGCCGCGCGAGGCGCGGCACGGGCTCGACGCGCGGATCCACCAGGCGCGCCTCGAGCAGCTCGTGGGTGCGCCCGGCGCGCACGACCTGTCCCCCGCCGGCCAGGACGTTGCGCACCCAGTCAGACTCGGGCGCCGTAGAGGACGACGATCGCCAGGGTCGAGCCGTGGCGGTAGGCGTTGACGGGAGTGCGGTACAGACGCCCGGTCCGGCGGCCGCGATGACAGATCGACCACCCAGGGCGGAAGCAGCCACGCGTACTGCCCCTGGATGGGATTTGTGACCACCCGGTTGAAGCGCGCCAGCGGTCGCCCCAGCCTCAGCGCCATGGGGCCAGCGTACCTGCCCGCACGCTTTCGTGCGCCATGTACCCTCAAGCGAACGCATGGCCTATGCAGAGGAGAGACCGGGGATGGCGGGCGATCAACGAGCACGCGTCCGCGCTCGCCACGGAGTGGCGCCGGCTGACCCGCGCGGCGACGTTCGTGGCGCTGCTGACCGCGCCCGCGTTCTTCCTCGTCCTCTTCGACTCCAACCACTGGAGCCTCGTCGCGTCGCTGATCATCACGGCCGTGGCCGTGGTGATGTTCCGCGGCCTGGTCGAGGTGGTGGCGCGCAAGCTCATCCCCTCCCCCAGCCTGTACGGCGCCGACATGTCACTCAAGGAGGACGACATCGTCGCCCGCCGCCGCTACTGGTACTGGCGCGGGAAGTTCCGGCGGCTGCCGATCTACGCGCTGATCGTGCTGGCGCTGCTGGGCCTGTGCCAGGTGTTCTTCTCCTTCGCCGGCGTCAGCGCGCCGTTCTTCAACCCGTTCGACGGGCTGCGCACGATCTTCCCGCCCGACACGCTGCCGCAGCTGGGGCTCGTCTTCGTCCAGCTGCCGCTGCTGTTCTTCGTCAACTTCGCGATCTTCTTCGGGCCGTTCCTGTTCTTCGCGGTGCGCCAGATCCGCGGCTACGAGCCCGGCGACGCGAGCTGGGGCGTGAAGATCGACGACGTCCGCGGGCAGGCCGAGGCCAAGGAGGAGATCACCCGCGTGATCTCCCTGTGGCAGTCGGGCGAGGAGTTCGAGAAGGCCGGCGGCAAGCGCGAGCGCGGCCTGCTGTTCCTCGGCGCGCCGGGCACCGGCAAGACGATGATCTCCAAGGCCATCGCCACCAACTTCAACTGCCCGTTCGTGACCATCCCGGGCTCGGGGTTCGCCGGGATGTTCATCGGGATGGACGCCATCACCGTCCAGTTCCTCGCGCGCAAGGCGCGCAAGCTGGCGGCCAAGTGGGGCGGCCAGTGCATCGTCTTCATCGACGAGATCGACGCCGTGGGCATGCGCCGCCAGGCGCTGGGCAGCGGCATGACCGGCGCCTCGGCCGCGTCGGCGGCCTCGATCCACGACCTCTGCTTCTTCGGGCCCGAGCGGCGCGATCACCGCGTCGGGCGACGTGATCATCGAGTCACGCGAGTGGCGCGAGCGGCTGTTCGCGGCCCGCGCCGAGCGGACCGCCGGAGCGCCGACGGTCGCCCAGCGCATCAACGAGCGGATCCTGCGCTACTACCCCGGCTTCGGCATGGGCGGCGGCGGCATGGGCGGGGCCAGGCGCTCAACCAGCTGCTGGTGGTGATGGACGGCATCGACGAGCCGCCGCTGATGCGCAAGTTCTTCACCAACCGCATCAACACGTTCCTCGACGCGATGTTCGTGGTCCCGAGCAAGATCGGGAAGCTGCGGCTGCGGCTGTCCCCGCCCAAGCCGCGCCAGGAGCAGATCTACTTCATCGGCGCCTGCAACGTCCCGATCGAGGTGCTGGATCCCGCGCTCACCCGTCCGGGCCGGATGGGACGCCACATCTGGTTCCGCACCCCGACCAAGGACGACCGGCTGGACATCCTGGACCTGTACCTGGGCAAGGTCGACCACGAGCCCGACCTGGACACCGACCGCCGCCGCGACGAGCTGGCGCGCATCACCAACGGCTACTCGCCCTCGATGATCGAGCAGTGCTGCTCGATGGCGCTGACCATCGCCCACACCGAGGGCCGCCGCGAGTTCGCGTGGCGCGACATCGTCGAGGCGATGACCACGGTGGAGACGGGGACCGCCCAGAACATCGAGTACATCCAGGAGGAGACCCGCGCCGTCGCCATCCACGAGGCCGGTCACGCCGCCGCGGGCCACGTCTACCTGGGCAAGGACGTGGAATCCACGCGCCTCTCCATCCGCAAGCGCGGCGGCTCGCTCGGCCACTACCAGAGCATGGAGAAGGACGAGCGCTTCTCGCATTTCCGCGGCCGGGTCATGGGCGGGCTGATCATGACCCTGGGCGCGATGGCCGCCGAGCACGTGTTCTACGGCGAGAACTCCCAGGGCGTCGCCGGCGACGTGCAGAGCGCCACCGCCACCGCGGCCGCGATGGTCGGCATGTGGGCGATGGGCCCCGACCCGGTTCACATCGGCGGCGAGCATCGGAGCTCTCCGACGAGCGCCGAGGCCGTCGCTCGAGCGCCTGGAGACGATCGGCTCGACGATCATGAACCGCGCCAGCGGCGGTGGCGATGTTCGACCGAGATCCGGTCGGGCGCGGTGCTGCGGCGACCAGGACAAGAAGCGCGCTGCGGCCCAGATCCTCGGCCAGGCCTACGTGACCGCCTACGCGCTGATGGACGGCCAACCGCGACGGACTGGACGCGGATCGCCGACGCGTTGGTGGAGCGCAAGGAGCTCCACGGCGACGAGGTCGGCGAGCTCCTGGACAGCGTCCAGCTCACGCAGGCCTGAGCTCGACCTGATGAACCCCGCCACCTGGCCCGCCGTATGACCGAGCCGTTCGAGAGTCGTCCGCTCCACCGACGACGGCGCCGTCGAGCGCCGGCGTGGCGCGTTCCGCCCGCAGCGACTCGCAGCCGCAGCCACGAGCAGGCGAGCGCCTCGCCCCACTCCGGGCGCTTTCGCACCGTGACCGCGCTGCTGGTGGCCCTGGGCATCGGCGCGATCGTCGTCGCGGTGTCCGTCGCCGTCGGCGGCAGGCGGTCGGGCCCGGCGGCGCGCGAAGTGGTCAGAGTGGCAGCCGCCCGACGGCGGCACCCTCGGCGCGCGGGACATCGCCGACTTCGTCGCGCCCTTCTACCGCATCGACAGCGTCAACCAGCTCGCCGTCGTCACCGTGGTCAACCTCGAGAGCGCGGCCGCCGCGGCCGCCGCGCAGCAGGCCGCCGCCAACGGCACCACCTCCAACACCACGGGCCAGCGGCTGCAGGTCGCGGTGCGGCCCAGCCCCACCTCCAGCCAGGTGTCGCTGCTCAGCGGCAACACCATCGCCTACAACCTCTGCGGCATCGGCGGCAAGAACTGCGCGATCGGCGTCGGCAAGCCGTCGACCAACCGGCTGCTGCTGCTGCGCCGCGAGGCGCTCGAGCTGGCGCTCTACACGTTCAGGTACATCGGCGGCACCCAGAACGTCGTCGCCATCCTCCCGCCGGGCCACACCGAGCCGCCACGACCGCCACGCTGAGCAAGAAGCCGCCCAGCACCGCCCGCACCCAGACGACGACCAAGCCCGTCGACATCGCGGTGCTGTTCGTGCGCCAGGAGCTCGCGCCCGCTGCTCAAGCACCCGCTGGTCCAGATCCTGCCCGAGCAGACGCCGCCGACGGTGGCCGAGATGCCCAATGCGCCCGAGGCCGGGCTCGTCGACCAGCTCACCGCGCGCGGCCTGTTCTCCGAGCAGCTCCAGCAGGCTCAGGACGGGTCGAGCCTGATCGTCCTCAATCCGCTTCCGCCTCAGTAGTCGCGCTCGTAGCCCGGGCACTGGGCCACCGGCAGGCGCGGGTAGCGAGGGAAGCGATCGGGCTCGTCCTTCGAGCGCCGGCACAGCGAGAACACCGAGCCGCGCGTGTTGCGCACGATCTGCTGGTGGCGGCAGCTGTCGCACAACCCCGCGGGGGGTGAGGCCCGGGGGCGGTCGTGCGCTCATGAGCGCGTGAGCGCCTCCAGGGTGAGCACGAGCGACTCGTAGGGGCGCCCGGTCACCTGCTGCAGGGCGATCTCGCACGTGCGGTTGCTCGACAGGCAGGCGTCGAACGCGCGGCCGTCCAGCTCGGCGGCGGTGTCGGCCAGCGCGGCGGCGGGGAGCTCGGGATGCAGCCAGCCGCGATCGCCGGCCATCCCGCAGCAGCGCGTCGCCGCCGGCACCACGACCTCGTCGGCGAGCCGGCCGGCGACCGCCGCGAGCTTGCCCGAGACGCCGAGATGCCCGGCGGCGCACGTGGGGTGGACCACCGACCGATCCCAGACCGGCGAGTGATCTCGAGGCGCTCGAGCAGGTGATCGTGGACCCAGCTCACCGAGTCGATCACCTCGATGCCGTCCAGCCCGAGGTTCTCGCGCAGGCCGAGGGTGCACGAGCTGGCGTCCATGACCACCGGCAGCTCGCCGCCGTCGGTCCAGCGGCGCAGCGCCGCCGCGGTCCGGGCCGCCATCTCGGCCAGGCCGTCGGCGTAGCCCTTGGAGCTCCACGGCGTGCCGCAGCAATGGCCGGCGACGTCGGGCGGAATCCACACGCGGCCGCTGCGCGCGCGCCGAGATCGCCACCAGCGCCTCGGGCAGGCTGGGACCGTCGGGAGCGGATCCCGTCCCGCCCCGCCCGGCCGAAGATCCGGTTGAGGCACGACGGCAGGTAGACCGCGGCGGCGCCCTGCGCGCTGGGTGCGCGGCAGCGCGCGCCGGACGCCGGCGGGTGGCATCGACCGGCCCCGGCGCGTGCGCCACCCGCCGCGCCACCGGCAGGCCCGCGCGGGCGACGCGCTCGGCCAGCGCCGTAGCGGCGCGCCACCTCCAGCGCGACGCGCTGCGGCGCGGGCGGTGTGCTCGCGCGCGGCGCAGGTCCTTGATGAGCGTTCCGGTGTCGATGGCCACCGGGCAGGCGGTCATGCACGAGCCGTCGGCGGCGCAGGTCTCGATCCCGTCGTACTCGTACTGCTCGCTCAGCGCCACGCGCACGGGCGAGCCGGGCGGCTGGCGCGCCATCTCGCGGCGGAGCACGATCCGCTGGCGGGGCGTCGTGGTCACGTTCTGCGACGGGCACACCGCCTCGCAGAAGCCGCACTCGATGCACTTGGTGACGCTCTCCTCCACCTCGGGCACGCTCTTGAGGTTGCGCAGGTGCACGCCGGGGTCGCGGTTGAGGACCACGCCGGGAGCGAGGATGCCGGCCGGGTCGGCGAGCCGCTTGACCTCCCACATCAGCTCGGTCGCCTCCGGGCCCCACTCGCGCTCCACGAACGGGGCCATGTTGATCCCGGTGCCGTGCTCGGCCTTGAGCGAGCCGTCGTACTTGTCGACGATGAGCTCGACCATGTCGGCGATGAACGCGTCGTAGCGCTCGTGCTCGCCCTCCTTGCCGAACTCGGCGGTGAGGATGAAGTGCAGGTTGCCCGCCGAGGCGTGGCCGGCCAGGCCCGGGAGGAAGCCGTGCTTGCCGCAGCAGCGCCTGGAGGTCCTTGGCCGCCTCGGCGACGCGCGCCGGCGGCACGCACACGTCCTCGATGAGCATGGTGATCCCGGGCGGGCGCATGGCCGCCAGCAGCCCCTGCATGCCCTCGCGCACGCGCCAGAGCATCTCGATGTCCTCGGCCTCGCGGGAGAACCGCGCGGCCCTCACCGGCGCCGCGGCCGGCGACCGGGTCGCGCCCGCCGTGGGCGCGCAGGATCGCATCGGCGGCCTCCTCCAGCGGGCCCGAGCTCCTCCGGCGGTCTCGGCGCGGAACTCGATGAGCAGCGCCGCCGAGGTCGGCGGCAGCTCCTTCCACGCCTCGGGCGTGCCGGGCATGTTGTAGGCGGCCGCGATCAGCGTCGGCGCCACCATCAGCTCGGTGGCGGTCGCGCCCGCGTCGACGAGCTCGCCGACGGCGCCGGCGGCGGCGTCGAGGTCCTCGAAGCCGACCAGGGCCAGCGTGGTGTGGCGCCCCAGCGCGACGGTGTCGAACACCGCCTCGGCCACGAAGGCCAGCGTCCCCTCGGAGCCGACGACCAGCCGCCGGAAGATCTCAAGCGGCGTGTCGGCGTCCAGGAAGGCGCACAGGCGATACCCGGTGGTGTTCTTGATCTGGAACTTGCGGGCGATGCGCTCCGACGAGCTCGTCGTCTGCGCGGATGCGGTCGCGGATCCGCGCCAGGCCCGCGGCCAGCTCCGGCGCGGCGGCGGCGAACTGCTCCTCGGCGTCGGCGTCCGCGGTGTTGATCACGGCGCCGTTGGCCAGCACGAGCGTCATCGCGCTCACGGTGCGGTAGGAGTCGGCGACGACGCCGCAGCGCATCCCGCCCGAGTTGTTGGCGATCACCCCGCCGACGCAGGCGATGTTGGTGGACGCGGGATCGGGGCCGATGCGCCGGCCGCGGCGGGCGAGCAGGCGGTTGGCGTGGCCGAGGACCACGCCGGGCTGGGCCCGCAGCCGCGCCCCGTCGTCCTCGACGCGCACCCGGCGCCAGTGGCGGCGGACGTCGACGAGGATCGCGTCGGTCTGGCTCTGGCCGTTGAGGCTGGTGCCGCCGGCGCGGAAGGTGACCGGCACCCCGAGCTCGGTGGCGCAGCGCAGGAGCGCGCCCATGTCCTGCACGTCGCGCGGGACGGCCACCGCCTGCGGGAATGAGCCGGTAGGCGCTCGCGTCCGAGGCGTAGCGGATGAGGTCGAGCGCCCGGGTGAGGACGCGGTCGGCGCCGAGAGCGGCGACCAATCGGGAACGCAGCGGCTCGGGCGTGCCCGCCGGCCACCCAGTCGGGTGCCCGGTCGGGCGCCGGACCGGGCGGCTCGGGGACGATCGTGGCCGGATCGGCGGTCGTCGTGGCCACTGCGACAACTACTCCAGCCACATCCCGGAGGCCACCGGGACCTGGATGACGCGGGGGCCGTCGCCGGCGGCGATCGACGCGCGCAGCGCCTCGGTCAGCTCCTCGCGCCCGCTGACGTCCTGCGGCGGGGAGGCCGTAGCCGCGCGCCACCGCGGCGACGTCGAGACCGGGCAGGTCCAGCCCGGGCGCGCCGCTGACCTGCTCGAGCATGGCGAACCACTTGAGGATCATGTACTCGTCGTTGCGCAGGATGAGGAAGGTGACCGGCGCCTTGTAGGCCAGCGCGCTCCACAGCGCGGTGATCCCGTACTGAGCCGAGCCCTCGCCCAGCACGCACACCACCGGCCGCGCCGGCTGGGCCAGCTGCACGCCGACGGCCGCGGCGATCCCGAAGCCCAGGCCGCCGCTGGCGCAGAAGTAGTAGCTGCCGGGCGTCGAGATGCGCAGCCGGTTGCGCAGCGACAGCGTGCACGACGGCGACTCCAACACGATGATCGCCGTCGTCGCTGACGGCGTCGGCCAGCGCGGCCATCGCCTCCGAGCCGCTCAGGCGGTCGGGCGGGTCGGCGGCCGGCGGGTCGCCCGGCTCGGGGCGCGGCTCGGGCGCGTCGCGGGTGCCCTCGGGCACGAGCGCCACCAGGCGCTCAAGCGCCAGTCCCACGTCGCCGACGATGGCCTCCCCCATCGGCGCCCGGGCGGCCTCGCCGGGATCGCTGGTGAGCGCGACGAGCTGTGTCGTCTCGCCCAGCAGCGGGCCGGGGATGTAGGGGTAGTACGGGAACACCGAGGAGCCGACGACGAGCACGAGGTCGTGGGCCTTGAGGGTCTCCGAGACCGCCCCGATCGCCGGCGGGAGCACGCCGACGAAGTTCGGGTGGCGCTCGGGGAAGCCCAGCCGCGACCCGCCGGTGGCGGGGCTGGCCCACACCGGCAGGCGCTGCTTCTCGGCCAGCGCGATGGCGGCGTGCCAGCCGCCGGCGGCGTCGATGTCGGGTCCGGCGATCAGGACCGGCGACAGGGCGCCGGCCAGGCGCTCGGCCAGGTCGCTGAGCGCGGCCTCGTCGGGGGCCGTGCGGCCGACGACGCGGCGCGCGATGGCGGCGGCGCTGCGATCCGCGTCGGCCTCGACGTTCCAGTCGTCCATGGGGATCGAGACGAACGCCGGGCCCTTGGGCGGCAGCATGGCGTGGTGGATCGCACGCGCAATGCGCGCCGGGGACGTCCTGGGCGCGCGGCGGCTCGTGGCTCCACTTCACGTAGGGCTGCGGGCCGACGGTGGCGTCGCGGTTGGTGAGGTTGGCCTCGATCGTGATCTGAGGGCGGACCTGCTGGCCGGCGGTGATCACCAGCGGTGACTTGTTGGCCTGGGCATTGAAGATCCCGCCGACGGCGTTGCCCACGCCCGGGGCGGTGTGGAGGTTGACGTGCGTGGGGCGGCCGCTGGCCTGGGCGAACCCGTCGGCCATGCCCATCACCACGAGCTCCTGGAGGCCGAGCACGTAGGTGAAGTCGTCGGGGAAGTCGGCGAGCATCGGCAGCTCGGTCGAGCCGGGGTTGCCGAAGATCGTCGTCATGCCGTGGGCCCGGAACAGGTCGAACGTGGCTTCACGAACGCTCGTCATCGCACCTCCTCGTGGTGATCGGGGTGGACAGTATGCAGGGCCGAGACTTGCGACACTAGGCGCGCGAGCGCCTCGGCGGCCGCGCGCTTGCCGGCCTGCACGGCCCCGTCCATGTAGCCGGTCCACACGGTGGCGGTCTCGGTCCCGGCCCAGTGGATGCGCCCCACCGGGGCGCGCAGCGCCTGGCCGTACTCGATCATGACCCCGGGCGGCATGAGCCCGACCGGGCAGCCGCCGGTGTAGATCTCCTTGTCCCACACCTGGTCGAAGTACATGCGCGGGTTGGCCGCCTGCTGGCCGAAGTAGGTGGCGTAGGACTTCAGCGCCGCCGTGGCGCGCGCCGAGTCAGACTCGGTCTGAGAGCGCGCGGGCGTCGTCGCCGTCGATGAAGCCCAGCAGCACGCCGGGCGTCCCGCTGGCCGGGGAGGCGTCGAACATCACCGTCACCGGCCCGGTGTCGCTCGTCACCTGGCCGTTGAGGCCCTGGGCGCGCCAGAACGGGGTGTCGTACACCGCGATCGTCTTGATCAGCGAGCCGATCGGCATCCGCTGGGTGAGCTGGTCGCGCACGGCGGGCACGCCGGGCTCGTAGACGATCCGCCCGGCGAGGTGGGGCGGGATGGCGACGATGACCTGCTGGGCCTTGACGGTGGCCCTGTCGGCGTAGACGTAGACGCTCTTGGGGCCCTGGGAGATGCGGCGCACCGGCTGGGAGAGCAGGACGCGCTTGCGGCCGAGCTGGTCGGCCAGCTTGATCGCGATTCCCTGGGTGCCGCCTGAGACGCGGAAGTCCTGGGCGCTGCCCTGGCCGGCGTTGTTGACCAGCGGCTCGATGCCGCCGGCGGCGTGGACGTAGAAGAGGAAGTACAGGAACGAGACGTCGCGCGGGAGCACCGAGAGCACGGCATCGACCGCCAGCGTGAACAGCTTCTGGCCGTCGGAGGTCTTGATGTTGTCCGTCGGCCCAGCTGTCGGCGGTGATCGAGTCCCACGCCAGCGCGTTGGGCGCCGTCCAGGGCGCGTCGAGCGGAACCGTCTGGGCCATCTGGTCGATCTCCGGCAGGACGACCTCCCCCAGCTCGATGGCCGCCGCCGGATTGCTGGCCGGCGGGATGAGTCCCTGTGTAGGGCGTGAGCTTGCCGTCCTCGTACCAGAGCAGGTTGCCGGTTGAGTAGACGGGGAACTTGCGCGATGCCCAGCTCGCCCATCAGCCCGAGGATCTGCGTCTGGGTCGGTCCCACGAACGTCGCGCCCATGTTGGCCACGTCGCTGGCGCCGGCGCCGATCGAGCGGCTGAAGCAGCGGCCCCCGACCCGGCCGCGGGCCTCGAGCACGATCACGGACTTGCCCGCGGCGGCGATCTGGCGGGCGGCGGTGAGCCCCGAGAGCCCGGCGCCGACGACGGCGACGTCGGCCTGGTGCACCGTCGACTTGGGCTTGGCCGGCTTGTGCTTGGGCTTGTGGCTTGTGCTTGGCCTTGGCGTCGGCGACCGCCGGCACGGCGACGCCGGCTCCCGTCACGAGCGATCCCGCGACGAACCGGCGGCGGGTGATGGGGCTCTGCCCAGAATCGGTGTCTGGGGTCATCACGCGACGTGGACGCCGAGCGCGATCACCCGCATCGAGGCACTCATCCGTCTCGCTCCTGCAGCGAGCCGTAGCCGCGCGCGGTGACGGCGTCGATGAAGTCCTGGGCCTGGCCGGCATCGAGCGTGCGTGGCGGCCGATGGCGGCGGCGCGCCAGTACAGGTCGCAGGCCCATTCGAGCAGCAGGGCGTTGTCGACCGCTGCGTCGAGGTCGGGCCCGATGGCGATCATCCCGTGGTTGGCCATGAGCGCGGCGGTGCGGCCCTCGAGCGCGTCGAGCGTGAGCTCGCGCCAGCTCCGGGGTGCCGAAGGTGGCGTACGGCGCCACCCGGATCGGGCCCCCGAGCGCGAGCATCTGGTAGTGGACGAGCGGCAGCTCGTCGAGCACGCAGGCCAGCGCCGTGGCGACCGGGCTGTGGGCGTGGACGACGGCGCCGGCCTGGTGGCGGCGGTAGGCGCCGAGGTGCAGCTCGAGCTCGGAGGTCGGCGCGAAGTCACCGTGGACGGTCTCGCCGTGGAGATCGACGACCACGATCTGACCGGGCTCGAGCTCGGCCAGGACCGCGCCGGTGGGCGTCACGGCCACGAGCTCGCCGACGCGCGCCGACACGTTGCCGGCGGTGCCCAGCACGAGCCCCTCCGCGGCCAGTCGGCGGGCGGCGGCGGCGACCGCCTCGCGCGCGGCGTCAAGCGTCTGCTCGCTCACGGCTCGGTGGGCTTGCACATCGCACACACGCTAACATGAAGTTGCATTCACTTTCAACTTTATGGCGCCCGAGCTCGACACCCGCCTGCGCAACGTTCCCACCCAGACCCGCAGCCGCGAGCGGCTGCGCCGGGTGCTCGACGCCGCTGACCAGGTCCTCGCCCGCGACGGCGCCGGTGCGTTCACCACTACCCGGATCGCCCGTGTGGCAGGCGTCCCGGTGGGGTCGGTGTACCGCTACTTCCCCGACAAGGAGGCGATCGTCGAGGCGCTGGCCACCCGGTACTGGAGCGAGTTCGCCGACCTCGTGGCCGCGGCGGCCGAGCTCGACGAGCACTCCCCCACGCCCGACCCGCCGGTGGCGTGCTCGAGGCGCTGGCGGCGGCGTTCCGCGGGCGGCCCGGGTTTCTCGCCCTCTGGTACGGGGGCCTGCGCACCGAGCGCATCCGCGACGCCACCCGTCCGACCCGCGAGGCCATCGCCGCCTCGGTGGAGCGGATCCTCGCCGTGCACTGGCCGCGGGCGTCCGCGCGCGATCGCGCCGCGGCCGCTCGCATGGTGGTGGTGGCCGGCGATGGGCTCCTGCGCGAGGCCTTCCGGACCTCGCGCCGCGGCGACCGATCAGCTGCTGGCCGAGAGCCGGGTGATGCTCGGCGCCTACGTGCGCGCGCGGCTTGGGGACGAGCAGGCATAGACCGCCGCCAGCCGCTACGGGCGACCGCGCGGGACGCGCTGGACGCCTTACTACAGTAAATGAAGTATGTCTACTTTCTGGCGGCTGCTCGGATTCCTGCGCCCCTACCGCAAGGGGGTCATCTGGTCATTCGTGCTCGCCTTCGGCGCGCTGGGGGCCACCGTCCTGATCCCGTATCTCACCGGCGTGGCCATCAACGCCATCAGCCACCACCACCATCACGAGCTGGTCGCTGCTGGCGCTGGCGATCGCCGCCGCCGGCCTCGGGCGGCTGGTGCTGAGCGTGTTCCGGCGGCTGGTCGCCGGCGAGGTGTCGCTGGGCGTCGAGGTCGACCTGCGCAACACGCTCTACGGCCACCTCCAGCGCCTCGAGCTGGGGTTCTTCGACCGCCAGCAGACCGGCCAGCTCATGTCCCGGGCGACCGTCGACCTGCAGTCCGTCCGCTTCTTCCTGGGCTACGGGCTGGTCTTCATCGCCCAGGCGGTGGTGACGATCCTGCTCGCCGCGGTGGCGATGTTCATCCTCCAGCCCGACCTGGCCGCGATCTCGCTGGCGCCGGTGCCGTTCGTCATCCTCATCGCCAACCGCTACGGCCACCGGTCGCGCCCGGCGATGCAGGAGGCCCAGCAGCGGATCGCCGAGCTCACCGCCGACGCCGAGGAGAACGTCTCCGGCGTGCGCGTCGTCAAGGCGTTCGCCCAGGAGGAGCGCCAGCTCGACCGCTTCCGCCACACGGTCCAGCGCGTGTTCGACCAGCAGATGCTCGCCACCCGCATCCAGGCGCTCTACAACCCGCTGATCAGCTTCCTGCCCAACCTCGGCCTCGCCGCGATCCTGCTGTTCGGCGGGCGCCAGGTGATCGACGGCTCGCTCACGCCTCGGGCGCGTTCACCGCCTTCTACGCCTACCTGCTCATGCTCATCTCCCCGATGCGCACGCTCGGGCTACATGCTGGGCGCCTCGCAGCGCTCGACCGCCTCGGGGGCGCGCATCTTCCAGGTGCTCGACCGCGAGCCGCGGATCGAGTCCGCGCCCGGCGCCCCGGCGCTGCCCGACGGCGGCGGCCACGTGTCGCTGCGCGGCGTCGGGCTCACCTTCGAGGGCGCGACCCACCCGGCGCTGAGCGACATCGACCTCGACGTCCCCGCCGGCCAGGTGGTGGCGCTCGTCGGCGCGATGGGCTCGGGCAAGTCGGCGCTGGTGTCGCTGCTGCCGCGCCTGTACGACGTCAGCACCGGCGCGGTGGAGATCGACGGCGCCGACGTGCGCTCGGTGGAGCTGCACAGCCTGCGCCAGGCGATCGCCGTCGTCAACGACGACCCGTTCCTGTTCTGCGCCACGATCCACGACAACATCGCCTACGCGCGCGGCCGACGCCACCCGCGAGGAGGTGCGAGCGCGCGGCCGTCGCGGCGCAGGCCGACGGGTTCATCTCGCGCCTGCCCGATGGCTATGACACCCGCGTCGGCGAGCGCGGGCTCACCCTGTCGGGCGGCCAGCGCCAGCGGATCGCGATCGCCCGCGCGATCCTGGCCGATCCCCGGATCCTCATCCTCGACGACGCGACCTCGTCGGTGGACACCTCCACCGAGGGCGAGATCAAGCGTGGCCTGCGCGACGTGCTCGCCGGGCGCACGACGTTCGTCATCGCCCACCGGCTGTCGACGATCTCGCTGGCCGACCGCATCGTCGTGCTGGAGGCCGGGCGCGTCGTCGCCGACGGCACCCACGACGAGCTGCTTGAGCAGTCCGAGCTGTACCGCGAGATCGTCGAGAAGGGCCTCCCCGACCAGGTCTTCCTCACGCGCAAGCCCACCGAGCCTGAGGTGGCGGGCCTGTGAGCGCCGCCACCAGCCGCCGCACGGAGCTGCGCCGCCGCCTGCAGGAGACCGGCGGGCGCGGGCGCAAGCTGCGCGGCCTGGCCGAGATCCTGGCCCCCTACCGCTGGCGGGTGCTGGCGATGTTCGTCGCGCTGGTGGCGGCCACCGCCGCGGCGCTGGCCCCCGCCCCGCTGGCCAAGCTGGCCATCGACCAGGGCATCCGCCACCACGACACCGGCGAGCTGGACCTGATCGTGGTCGTGTTCCTGGTCTCGGCGGTCGTCTACGGCGTGGCCACCTACGCCCAGACCTACCTCGTCGGCTGGGTGGGCCAGCGCGCGCTCCAGGACCTGCGGCTCAAGCTGTTCGCCCACCTGCAGTCGCTGTCGATCGGCTTCTACTCGCGCAACCGCGCCGGCGTGCTCATCAGCCGCATGACCAACGACGTCGAGGCGCTCGACCAGCTCGTCGAGGACGGCCTGGCCACGCTCATCCAGTCAAGCCTCACCCTGCTGGGCGTGGTGGTGATCCTGCTCGTGCTCGACTTCCACCTCGCGCTGCTCACCTTCATCGCCCTGCCCATCCTCGGCCTCGGCGGGCTGGCCTTCCGGATCGCCTCGGCCGACGCCTACCGGCTCACGCGGGAGAAGATCGCGTCGATCACCGGCTACCTGCAGGAGACCCTGTCGGGGATCCGCGTGGTCCGCGCGTTCGGCCAGGAGCGCCGCCACATCGCCCAGTTCAAGGCGCTCAACGAGGAGAACCGTCGGGCCAACATGACCACGGTCAAGCTCAACGCCGCCTACTTCCCGGTCGTGGAGCTGCTCTCGGCGCTGGTCACGGTGGAGATCCTGCTCATCGGCGGCATCGAGGCGATCAACGGCCACACCTCGACCGGCGTCGTCTTCGCCTTCATCGCCGCGCTCAACAACTTCTTCGACCCGATCCAGCAGCTCTCCCAGCTCTACACCACCTACCAGTCCGGGATGGCGGCGCTGGACAAGATCTTCGCGCTGCTGGACGAGAAGCCCGAGCTCGTCGACGCGCCCGACGCCATCGAGCTCGACCAGATCCGCGGCGAGCTGAGCTTCGACGACGTCTCCTTCCGCTACGGGTCCGACGAGCGACCACCGCCTGGGCGCTGCGCGACATCGACCTGACGATCGCCCCCGGCGAGACGGTGGCGCTCGTCGGCGAGACCGGCGCCGGGAAGTCGACCTTCGCCAAGCTCGTGGCCCGCTTCTATGACCCCACCGAGGGCGCGGTGCTCGTCGACGGGCACGACCTGCGTCAGCGTCACCGCCCACTCGCTGCGCTCGCAGATGGGGATGGTGCCCCAGGAGGGCTTCCTGTTCAGCGGCACGGTGCGCGACAACCTCGCCTTCGGCCGCCTGGACGCCACCGAGGCGCAGCTGCGCGACGCCGCCCGGGCGGTCGGCGCCGACGACTTCATCATGGCGCTGCCCCAGGGCTATGACACCGAGGTCGGCGAGCGCGGCGTCCAGCTCTCCGCCGGCCAGCGCCAGCTCATCGCCTTCGCGCGGGCGCTGGTGGCCGATCCGCGGATCCTCGTCCTCGACGAGGCGACCGCCAACGTCGACGTGCACACCGAGAGCCTCATCGAGGAGGGTCTGCGGCGCCTGGTGGCCGGGCGCACCGCGATCGTGATCGCCCACCGGCTGTCGACGATCCGCCACGCCGACGCGGATCCTGGTCATGGAGTACGGGCGCGATCGTCGAGCAGGGCACCCACGACGAGCTGCTGGCCGCCGAGGGCCGCTACTGGCAGCTCTACCGCGACTGGGCCGAGCAGGCTGCCGGCCTGACCCGGCACACTTCGGGCTGCATGGCGATCACCGTCACCGCCCTCGCCGTCACCCCCGTCAAGGGCATGCGCCTGCGTGCCGTGGACGCGGTCGAGCTCTCCGAGCTTGGCGCGCGCGGCAACCGCGCCTTCTACGTGATCGACGAGAAGCGGCGGCTCATGAACGGCAAGGGAGCCGGGCGCATGCAGGCGGTCGTCCCCGACTACGACACCGACGCCGGCGCGCTCACCTTCACCTTCCCGTCGGGCGAGGTGGTGAGCGGCCACGTCGACTACGGCGACGAGATCCAGACCAACTTCTTCGGCGACATCCACTTCGCCAAGGAGCTCGTGGGACCGTGGGCGGACGCGCTGTCGGACTTCATGGGGCATCCGCGTGCGCCTGGTGGCGGCCCCGGGGGTCGGCGCCGACCGCGGGCGCGCCGGGTCGGTGTCGCTGATGTCGCGCGCCTCGTTGCGTCAGCTCGCCGAGGTGGCCGAGCGCAGAGCCCGTGGACGGGCGCCGCTTCCGGATGCTGATCGAGGTCGAGGGGATCGACGCCCACGCCGAGGACGACTGGGTCCGCCACACGGTGCGCGTCGGCGCGGGCTCTGGTTCATTGGCACGGCCACGTCGGGCGATGCGTCATCACCACCCGCGACCCGGAGAGCGGCGAGGTCACCTTCCCCACGCTGCACGTGCTTGCCGCCTACCGCAAGGAGCATCGCAGCGAGGAGCCGCTGCCGTTCGGGATCTACGGCGAGGTGCTGGAGGGCGGCCGCGTGCAGGTCGGCGACGAGGTGACGGTGGACGCCCGATGAGCGCGGGGACCGAACCGCGCGTCTCGATCGAGGTCGCCGACCACGTCGCGGTGGTCACGCTGACCCGGCCCGACAAGCACAACGCGCTCGACGTGGCGATGTTCGAGCAGATCATCGGCGCCACCGACCGCCTGGCCTCGGAGCCCGGCGTCCGGGCCGTGGTGCTCCACGGCGAGGGGCCGAGCTTCTGCAGCGGCCTGGACGTGGTCAGCATCATGGCCGCCGGCAATGGCCTCGACGGGCTGGTGGACCGGGTGCGCGGCGAGGTGCCCAACTGGTTTCAGCGCGCCGCGCACGCGTGGCTCGAGCTGCCCGATGCCGGTGATCGCCGCCGTGCACGGCAACTGCTTCGGCGGCGGCCTGCAGATCGCGCTGGGCGCCGACATCCGGATCGCCGCGCCCGACACCCGCCTGTCGGTGATGGAGGTCAAGTGGGGCCTGGTCCCCGACATGTCGATCACGCGCACGCTGCCCCGGCTGGTGGGCATCGACGTGGCCAAGGAGCTGACCTTCACCGGCCGCGTGTTCGACGGCGCCGAGGCGGCGCGGCTGGGCGTCGTCACCCGCGTGGCCGACGATCCGCTGGCCGCGGCGCGCGAGCTGGCCGCCGAGATCGCGGCGCGCTCGCCGGACGCCGTGCGCGCGGCCAAGCGCCTCTATGACGAGTCATGGACCGGTGACGCCGCAGCGGACGCTGGCGCTCGAGGCCGAGCTTCAGCTGGGGCTGATCGGCTCGCCCAATCAGCTCGCGGCGGTGGCCGCCGGGTTCACCAAGGAGCCCGCCGAGTTCGTCGACCCCTGATCGCCGGACGGGCCGCCGCGGTCGAGGATCGTGCGCAGGACGGTCTCGAGCTCGCCGCTCGGGGTCGGTCGACCATCGCCGCCGCGCGCCAGCCGACGTGGGCGTCGGGGCGGACGAGGACGCAGCCGTCCTCGCCGACCTCGCGCAGGCGCGCCCAGTCGTCGTAGAGATCGATGTAGCGGCGGCCGGGGCCGATCACGTGGGCGGCGATCTCGATGCCCAGCCGCTGCTCACGACCTCGCGCGGCGTCGGCCCAGCGCCGGCCCGAGATCGCCGGTGAGCAGGGCGAAGCGGCCCTTGCCGACGAGGTCGTGGGTGGAACCTTGTGGCCGTCGTCGCCCCAGCCAGCAGTGGGGCAGCCGGGCGCCGGGCCACGTCGTCGGGTGGTAGTAGAGCTCGGGGTCGCGGGTGTACTCGGGCTCCGGCGTCCCGTCGCGCGACGACGGCGCCCGACCGGTAGCGCTGGCCCATCTCGACGCCGTGGGCGTTGAACTCGTAGTCCTTGAGCTCGAGCGCCGCCTTGAGCTTCTCGCGCCGGGCCGCCGCCCTCGGCGCTGTCGTCGGCGCGCGCCCGCATCCGTTCGTTCATGACGTCGGGGTCGCTGGTGTCGGTGATGCCGAGCGCCTCGAAGATGGGGCCGAACTCCTCGATGGACTTGTTGGCGCGCAGCACGATCTGCCTGCCGATCGGCGCGCGCTCGGGGTCGTAGCTGTCCAGCAGGCCCGGCGCCGGCGTGGCCGCGCAGCACGAAGGCCAGCTTCCAGCACAGGTTGTAGGCGTCCTGCGCCGAGGTGTTGGAGCCCAGCCCGTTCGACGGCGGATGGCGGTGCACGGCATCGCCCATGCAGAAGACGCGGCCCGCGCGATAGCGGGTCGCGTACCACTTGTTGTTGCCCCACAGCGACGTGGAGCGGATCGTGATCGGCACCGTGTCGTCGCCGATGAGGTTGTGGGCGATCGCGGTGGCGGCCTCGTCGTCGAGCTCCGGCGGGGGCTCTGAGATGTCATAGCCCCACACGATCAGCCACTCGTTCCAGGTCCGCACCATGCGCACCAGGCCCAGGCCGATCCCGCCGATGTCCGAGCCGGGCTGGAGCACCCAGTACAGGACGCTCGGGCGGTGGGCCACCTTGGCGCTGAGGTCGGCGGAGAAGACGATGTTCATCGATCCGGCCACGTCCATCTGGCCCTCGAAGGGCAGGTCGACGTCATGCGCGATCTGGCTGCGGCCGCCGTCGGCGCCGATCACGTACTTGGCCACGATCGTGTACTCGCTGCCCGAGACGCGGTCGCGCACCCGGACCTCGACGTCGTCCTCGCGCTGGGTCAGGCCCAGATACTCCGTGTCGAAGCGGATCCGCGAGCCGCGCTCGGCGGCGTGCCCGACGAGGATCGGCTCGAGCAGCGTCTGGGGCAGGTCGCAGTGCGTGCAGGGGCTGGCCAGCGTGTAGTCGGCCTGGCGGGCCGGATGGGTCCCCCACGTGCGCACGCGGCCGATCTCGTCGCCGGACAGGCTGGTGCAGAACACGGTGTCGCCCATCAGGTGCTGCGGGGTCCCGTTGGCCGTGATGTCGTCCTCGATCCCCAGATCGCGGAAGATCTCGACCGTGCGCTGGTTGGTGATGTGGGCGCGGGGAGTGTTGGCGGTCCAGCGATATTTGGTCACCACGATGTGCTCGACCCCGAGCGTGGCCAGCGTGAGCGCGGCGGTGCCCCCCGCCGGCCCGGTGCCCACGACGAGCACGTCGGTGTGGATCGCGTCGCTCATCGGCGTCCGGCAAACCTTTCATACGAGGCGCGGTCAGTGCAATCGGCAACCCACCGGTGCGCCGCCGCGGCAACCGGCGCTGCGCGGATTGACTGGCCGAGGCGGAGCCGAGGTGATAACAATCCTGCGACACGCTTGGCCCCGTCGGAAAGGACAACGCCTGATGGCCACCGGAATCGGACAGCGGATTCGCCGCCGGGAGGACCCGCGCTTCCTCCTGGGACGGGGTCGGTACGTCGACGACACCCGCGTCGAGAACGCGCTCCATGTGACCTTCGTGCGCTCCTACGTGGCGCACGGCACGATCACCTCCATCGACGCCGAGGAGGCGCGCGCGCTGCCGGGCGTCCAGGTGTTCACCGCCGAGGACCTCGGGCTGCACCCCAGCCCGCCTCCGCCGATGCTGCAGGTCCACGAGAGCATGTTCCGGGCCCCGATGGCGTCTGACCGGGTGCGCTACGTCGGCGAGATCGTGGCCGCGGTCGTCGCCGAGTCGCGCGAGGCGTCGGTCGACGCCGCCGCAGCTGGTCGTCGTCGACTACGACGCGCTGCCCGCGGTCACCGACATCCGCGAGGTCGTCAAGGACGAGGTCCTGCTCTTCGAGCCGTCGGGCTCCAACACGTGCCTGCGCATCCCGGGCGCCGGCGACGAGAACCTGTTCGACGGGTGCGACGTGATCATCACCGGCTCCAACGAGAGCCCCCGCCTGCTCGCCCTGCCGATCGAGCCCCGCTCGACCGTCGCCGAGTTCGAGGACGGCAAGCTGACCATCCGCCTCTCGACCCAGACACCGCATCAGGACAAGGCGGGCATCGCCGCCACCCTCGGGCTGGAGCCCGAGCAGGTCCGCGTCATCGCCCCCGACGTCGGCGGCGGCTTCGGCGGCAAGGGCTTTGACGTCGAGGACATCCTCATGGGCGCGCTGGCGCGCGCGACCGGCCGGCCCTGCCGCTGGACCGAGACGCGCTCGGAGCACATGGTGGCCATGCACCACGGCCGCGCGCAGTGGGCCGACTTCGAGCTCGGCGGCACCCAGGACGGGACGTTCAAGGCGCTTCCGGGTCAAGCTGCTCCAGGACGCCGGCGCCTATCCCGGCATCGGCGCCTTCCTGGCCGTCCTCACCCAGATGATGTCCAGCGGCGTCTACGACATCCCCAAGATCGAGGTCGACATCACCTCGGTCGTCTCCAACTCGACCCCGATCGGCCCGGTGCGCGGCGCCGGCCGGCCGGAGGCGACCCAGATGATCGAGCGGGCGGTCGACATGTACGCCGCGGAGATCGGGATGGACCCCGCCGAGCTGCGGCGGCGCAACTTCATCGCCAACGAGAAGTTCCCCATCCAGACCGCCGCCGGCGCCACCTATGACATCGGAGACTACGCGCGGCGCGCTGGAGCGCGCGCTGGAGCAGGCCGGCTACGAGGAGCTGCGCCGCGAGCAGGAGGAGCGCCGCGCCAACGGCTCACAGACGCTGCTCGGCATCGGCATCTCCGTCTACGTCGAGATCACCAACGGCATCGGCGAGGGCGAGTTCGGCGCCGTCGAGATCACCGAGGACGGCGGCGCGATCGTCCGCACCGGCTCCTTCTCCCACGGCCAGGGCCACGAGACGACGTTCGCCCAGATCGTGTCCGAGCGCACCGGCATCGACCTCGACAGGATCCAGGTGCTCGCCGGCGACACCGACCGGGTACCGCGCGGCACCGGCACCTACGGCTCCAAGTCGACCCAGATCGGCGGGGCGGCCGCCGGCCAGGCCTCGGAGATCCTCGTCGACCGCGCCAAGCAGTTCGCCGCCGACGCCCTGGAGGCCAACCCCGAGGACATGGTGCTCGACCTGGACACGGGCTGCTTCCACGTCGCCGGGTCCGCCCAGCCATCGCTGGGGTGGGGCGAGCTGGCCGGGCGCCTGCTCGAGGACGGCCGCCTGGCCGAGCTGAGCGCGGAGACCGACTTCAAGCCCGAGCAGCCGACGTTCCCGTTCGGCGCCCACGTCGCCGTGGTCGAGGTCGACGCCGAGACCGGCTCGGTCCGCCTGATGCGGATGATCGCGTGCGACGACGCGGGCCGGATCATCAACCCGCTGGTCGCCGACGGCCAGGTCCACGGCGGGCTGGCCGCCGGCATCGCCCAGGCGCTGTACGAGGAGGTCCGCTACGACTCCGAGGGCAACCCCCAGCACGGCAACCTGGTGACCTACTGCATCCCGTCCGCGGCGGAGCTGCCGTCGTTCGAGCGCGATCCAGATGGAGACCCCCACTCCGGTCAACCCGCTCGGGGCCAAGGGCATCGGCGAGTCGGGGACGATCGGCGCGACCCCCGCGGTGCACAACGCCGTCGTCGACGCCCTGTCACACCTCGGCGTGCGCCACCTCCCGATGCCGGCCAACGGCGAGACGGTGTGGCGCGCGATCCAGGACGCCCAGGTCGCCGGCGCCCAGGTGCGCACCTGACGCCGGGCGGATCGGGAGGGCGCTAGTGGCCTCCCGGGAGAGCAGATCCAGCAGGTCCGCGACGCCGTCGATGGCGGCGTCGGGGCGGCGCTTGGGCGGCACCGTGTCGAGGTCGAGCTCGGCCGCTGATCCCGCTGCGGACGAGGACGGTCTGCGAGCCGCCCATCTTGCCCAGGGCGACGTCCATGCCGAGGTCGTCGCCGATGACCGCGATGTCGTCGGCCGGGACGCCGAGCCGGTCCTGCAGCGCGGCGACGGCGGCGCGCGACGGCTTGCCCAGCACGCGGGGCCGGACGCCGGAGACCTTGGCGATGGCGGCGGTGATCATCGCGCCCCGGCTGAAGATGATCCCGTTGGCGCCGGCGTAGCCGCGGACGTAGCTGGAGGTGAACAGCGGGGCGCCGCGCGTGGTGATGGCGCGCGCGGCCCGCTCGATCTCGTCCAGGGCGACCTCCGGCGAGGTGGGCGACGAACACCGCGCCGGCGTCCTCGCCGTCGGTGAGAGCCACGCCGTTGGCTCGCATGTGCTCCTGGACGGACGTCGGTGGCGAAGGCGTGCACGGGGTGGCGCCGGGGGTGGCGCTGCGAGCCAGGCGGTGGCGCTGTCGACGGGCGTGAGCAGCTCGTCGTCGGCGACGTGGAGGCCGTCCTCGCGCAGGCCCTGCGGCGATCGTGGGCGACGGGACGTGGCTGCCGTTGGTGAACAGCACCAGCCTGCGGCCCGAGGCGCGGATGCGCTCCAGCACCTCGACGGCGCCGGGCTGGGGCTGGCCGCGCCCGTCGGGCCCGCGGTGCAGCAGCGTGCCGTCGATGTCGAACATGAAGGCGCGGGCGTCGCGCAGGCTCAGGCGTCCGTTCTCAGCCACGGCGCCACACCACCCGCTCGGCGTCGGTGCGGATCTCGACGCTGGTCAGCGACGGGCGGCGCTCGAGCTCCTTGAGCAGCGTGACCAGCGGCGAGCGGCCGGGACGCGCGGCCGGGCAGCGGCCCGCGCGGGCGGCCGTCGCCGGCGTCACGGGCGGCGACCATGGCGTCGACCTGCTCGGCGGGCATCGTCAGGCGCAGCAGCAGATCCTCCTCGGAGATGCGGTGGCCGAACTTCTCGCGCGCGCCCTCCAGGGTGATCGGCTGCGAGCTCTGCGAGCTTCGCGGCCTGAGGGCGGGCGAGGACCTTGTCGGCGATCGCCGGGTCGACGGGCGCGGGCGGGTCGCCGTAGTGGCCGAGGAAGAAGCGGACGGTCTCGTCGGAGACGTTGGCCCAGCGCTCGCCGTCGATCACGTTGCGCGCCGCCTGGCTGGCGATGAACTGGGAGACCGGGCGTGACGATGATCGGGTAGCCCATCTCGGCGCGGACGCGGGTCACCTCCTCCAGGACCTGCTCGAAGAGCTCGGGCCGGCGCAGCTCGGCGAGCATCCGCCGCGTCGTGGTGACCATCCCGCCGGGGAGCTGGTGGCGGTAGTAGGCGGCGTCGAACTCGCGCGGGGCGCCGGCGGGCAGGCCCTTGGCGGCCGCGATCTGGGCGAAGTGCTCGGCGACGCGCCTGCTGTCGCTCGAGGTCGAGCGGGTGGCGCGTAGCCGGCGGCCTCGAGGTTGCGGGCCGTGCTGAGCGCCTCGGGCTGGGAGGTGCCGCGGCCCAGCGGGCCGGCGGCGGTGTGCACGGTGTCAAAGCCGGCTCTGACCCCCTCGACGTAGACCTGCGGCGCCAGGCCGATCGTGCAGTGGCTGTGGAGCTCCAGCGGGCGCTCGCCGCGCGGCCTGGCGCAGCGGCGGCGCGAGCTCGCGCACCGCGTCGACCGTGAGCAGGCCGCCGGGGTCCTTGAGATAGAGGACGTCCATGTCGGGGCAGCCGGCCAGGGCGGCCGCGATGTCGGCGTAGTACTGGTGGGTGTGGACCTCGCTGATCGAGTAGGTGAGCCCGATGACCACCTCCTCCACCCCCTCGGCCTTGGCCATCGCGGCGATCCGCTGCACGCGCTCGGGGTCGTTGGACGGGTCGGCGATCTGCACCCGGCGCAGCCCGTTGCGCACGGCAAGCCGGTAGGAGAGGCGCATCACCTCCTCGTCGGCCGGCACCCACGAGATGAAGCGCATCCCGGTGGTGATCATCCCCAGCGGCGTCTGCGGCATCGCCGCCGAGACGAGGCGGATCCGCTCCCACGGGTCCTCCTGGTGAAAGCGCACCGAGACCGCCATGTGCGTGCTGGAGGTGAAGTCCAGCGCGTGGTAGCCGACGCCGGTCCAGCACCGGGGCGATGGCCAGCACGTCGGGCGTGGTCAGCCCGGTCGCGCTCCACAGGCTCTGGTTGCCGTCGCGCGTGGTCGTGTCGACGAACTCGATCGTCTTGGTCATCGCAGCGCGCGCTCCAGCCAGTCGGTGGTCACCGGGCCGGCCCGGAAGTCCGGATGGCCCAGGATGCCGATCAGCAGCGTCCGGTTGGTCTCCACGCCGTCAACGTCGAGGTCCTCCAGGGCGTCGACGAGGATGTCGATGCGCATGCTCGCGGTCGGCGCCGTGGGCGATGAACTTGCCCAGCAGCGAGTCGTAGTACGGCGGGACGGCCGTGCCCGCCTGGCAGTGGGTGTCGACGCGCAGGCCGTCGCGCTCGGGGACGGCGAACAGCGACAGCGGCCCGGGCTCGGCGCGTAGCCGTGGCTGGGATCCTCGGCGTTGAGGCGGCACTCGACGGCGTGGCCGTGGTAGGAGACGTCGTCCTGGCCGATCTCCAGCGGATGCCCGGCGGCGATCTGGAGCTGCATCGCCACCAGGTCGAGGTAGGTGATCGCCTCGGTCACCGGGTGCTCGACCTGGATGCGGCAGTTGACCTCGAGGAAGTACGGATCGCCGGTGGCGGCGTCGATGACGAACTCCACCGTCCCGAGGTTGCGGTAGCCGATCCGCGTCGGCGAACGCGACCGCCGAGTCCTGGAGCGACGGCGCGTCTCGTCGCGTCAGCGCCGGGCGCGCGGCGCCTCCTCGACGACCTTCTGGAAGCGGCGCTGCACCGAGCAGTCGCGCTCGCCGAGATGCAGCACCGTGCCGTGCTCGTCGGCGGCGATCTGGACCTCGACGTGGCGCGCGGACTCGATCAGCTTCTCGAGGTAGACGCGGTCGTCGCCGAACGCCGCGCCCGCCTCGCTGCGGGCGAGGCTGAGGAGGGCGTCGAGCTCGTCGTCGTCGTGGACGCGCTTGATGCCGCGGCCTCCTCCCCCGCCGGCCGCCTTGACCAGCAGCGGGTAGCCGATCTCGATGGGCCAGCGCTGCGGGCCTCGTCGGCGTTGGCGACCTCCCCGCCGGGGAGCACGGGCGCGCCCGCCTCCGCCGCCTCCGCGCGAGCCGCCAGCTTGTCGCCGGCGAGCTTGATCGCGCTGGTCGGCGGCCCGACGAAGGTCAGCCCGTGCTCGCGGGCCCGCTCGGCGAGCGCGCGGGCTCTCGGAGAGGAAGCCGTAGCCCGGGATGGATGGCGTCGCAGCGGGTGCTCAGCGCCGCATGGACGACGACGTCGTCGCGCAGATAGCTCTCGGACGCCGGGCCCGGGCCCGATGCACACCGACGCGGTCGGCGAGTGCGAGCGGCCAGGCCCTGCATGTCGGGCTCCGATGCCCCGACGACGCACTCGAGCCCGAGCTCGTGGCAGGCGTTGACGATCCGCACGCGCGATCTCGCCCCGATTGGGGATGAAGACGCGCCTCATCCCTCGGGCTTGACGCGGAACAGCGGCTCGCCGTACTCGACCAGCTGCCCGTTCTCGGCGACAGATCTCGGCGATCGTCCCGCTCACCCCGGCGGGCACCGAGTTCATCATCTTCATCACCTCGATGATGCAGACGGTGGTCTCGGGCCCGACCGTCGCGCCGACCTCCACGAACGGCGCCGCCCCCGGCGCTTCGGCGCCGATAGAAGGTGCCCGAGCATCGGCGAGGGGACGGTCTCCGAGCCCGTCGCTCGGCGACGCTCGGATGCCGGGGCTGCGCGGTCGCGGGTGCGCGCTCGGAGCCGCCGGTCGGGATGCACGCTCGGCGAGCGTGCGTGCTGCACGCTCTCCGGAGCGTCATCCTCCACCGCGCCGCGCCCTTGCGGACGTGGAGCGAGAAGCCCTCCGTCTCGATGCTGAGCTCGTCGAGTTCGGACTCGTCGATGATGCGCAGGATCTCGCGGACGTCGTCGTCGGTGAGCGCCATCAGCCGGCGGCTCCGAACTTGTTGAAGATCATGGACATCGCCGAGGTTGGCGCGGGCGCCTGCGTCTCCTTGCTTGGCCAGGCCGGTGACCGGGCGGGACTGGAGGATGAACAGCTCGCCGCTGGTCGTCAAACGCCCACTCGATGTCCTGCGGGGAGCCGAAGTGGCGTTCGACCCGCTTGCCGAGGTCGACGAGCGCGGCGAGCGTCTGGTCGTCGAGGCACGGCTCGGCGCGGCGCGCCTGGTCGACGTCGATCGCGCGCCGGTCCCGTTGTCGGCCGGGACGTACTCGACGGCCTTGTCGCTGATGGTCTGCTTGACGACCTCGCCGGTGACCTTGGAGACGAGGTAGTCGTCGGGCGTGACCTCGCCTCCGACGACGGCGAGCCCGAGGCCCCAGCTGGCGTTGATCGCGACCATGCTGCGGATCCCCGCTGACCGGGTTGCAGGTGAACATCACGCCGGAGACGGCGGCGTCGACCATGAGCTGGATGGTGACCCCCATGGCGGGATTCTCGACGCCGAAGCGCTCGCGGTAGCTGACCGCCTCGGCGCTGTAGAGGCTGGCCCAGCACTTGGTGACGGCATCGCAGATCGCGTCGACGCCCCGCACCCACAGGTAGGTGTCCTGCTGTCCGGCGAACGTGGCCTCGGCGCTGTCCTCGCCCAGCGCGCTCGAGCGCACGGCCACCGCCGTCTCGTCCCCGAGCAGCGCATATCGCGCCGCGATATCGCGGCGCAGCGCTGTCGGTCAGCTCCTCTCCCGCCTCGGTGCTGATGGCAAAGCCGGGCGGAACCGGGATGCCGGCGTGCAGGAGCTCCCCCAGGCTGGCGCTCTTGCCGCCGAACCGGTCCGCGTCCCGCGCCCGAAGCTCCTCCAGCCCGCGGGTGTGCTGCGCCTCGGCCGCGCTCATGACGTCAGTCCTGCCCGACCAGGGTCACCACGCCCGCCGAGCCGTCGACCCGGATGATCTGGCCGGTGTGGATGAGCGCCGTGGCCCGGCCGGTGCCGACCACCGCGGGCAGCCCGTACTCGCGGCACACGATCGCGGCGTGGGACATGACTCCGCCGACGTCGGTGACGGTGCCCCTGATCTTGGAGAAGATCGGGGCCCAGGCCGGCGAGGTGCTGCCGCAGACGAGGATCTCGCCGTCACGGACGTCGGCGATCTCGGTGACCGACCGGACGACGCGCGCCGGTCCCTCGATCGTGCCCGGCGACGCCGGCGCGCCGTTGAGCTCCGAACCGCCCTCGGTCTGGCGGGCCCACTCGCGCACGCGCTCGGTGGTGACGCCCCACAGCATGATCGTCATCGGGTCGGTGATCTCGGCGGGCGCGACGCCGAGCGCCGGGCGGCGGCGTCCACTTGGCCAGGCGCTCGAGCAGCTCCTTGCGGCGAGCCACGATCGGCGGCCAGTGCTTGGGCCCGAGCGGCTGGCCGCCGGTGGCCCAGCACAGCACGAGCTCGTCGAGCGCGACCGACACCTCGTGGCGCCCCAGCTGGAAGATGTCCTCGGCGTCCTGCAAAGAAGCCGCCGTCGGCCAGCAGCCCGCCGAACTCGCGCACCTTGTTCCACCAGCGGGTGAGGAACCAGTAGTCGCAGAAGAACTTGTGCTCCTCCACGTAGGGGAACACGGTCCGCGACAGGTTCAGCAGGTCGTTCCAGGGCCCGCGGATCTCCTCGGGCAGCAGGGCGCCGTACTCCTCGGCGAGGCGGTCGCGCTCGCGCGCGACCTCCTCCTTGGGCCGCTCCGCCGGCGCGCCGGCGCGCTGGGCGTTGATGTGGCCGATGATCGAGGCGTAGGGGATGCTCGGGTCGTCCAGCCAGCTGCGGTAGTAGTGGGTCAGGCCGTCGCCGGTGGCCATGTTGAACCACGGGTCCTTGACCTTCTCGAGCTCCGCCAGCCACTCACGGCCGGCGTCTGAGCCCGACAGCTCGGCCTCGATCTCCTGGTGCGTGCGGCCCTCGGCGAACGCGCCGTCGACGCCCTTCTCGATGGCGACGCCGGCCAGCCGGCGCAGCTCGGCGTCGGGCCGGAACAGGAGCACGTCGATCCCGGCGACCATCTGGGCGATGTGCTGGTCGGGGATGTCGGGCAGGTTGGCCTTGCACAGCTCGGCGAACGTGGCGTAGGCGCCGTAGCCCAGCAGCAGGAACTCGAAGTGGTTCTGCCACATGAGGTCGCCGAGGCGCAGGCAACGGCCGTAGGCGTTCAGCACCTCGTAGAACGCGGTGTTGCGGTCCGCGTCGAAGGCGACCTCGTCGGGCTCGTACTCGGGCAGGCCGGGGACCACGAGCGCGTCGAGCTCGGCGATCAGCGCGCGCATCTTGTCCTTCCACTTGCCGTAGAGCTCGCCCCAGTTGGCGAAGTAGTGGCCGGCGCGCTTCTGGAAGTAGCCGGCCCGCTCGGCGATCTTGTCCGGGTCGGTGACCGGGTTGCCGGAGATGTAGACGTAGCCGTTGACGACCCGGTAGTCGATCCCCATCGCCGGCGGGACGGCGAACACCCGGTTCTGCCAGGAGCCCACCGCCTGGTAGGGCGAATCGATGCAGATGACGTCAAACGCGGGATGCGGGATGGGGAAGTGCATCGAGTTCCAGAACCAGAAGCGGTTCTCGTCGGACTCGCGCCGCCGCTCGTCGAACAGCGCGTAGTAGGGGTACATCTCCTCCCAGCCCTCGCACCCCTCGGGGGTCGCGATCTCATACGGGCTGGGGAATGAGCCGGTCTGTGCCGTCGTGGTCGTCATGCGTGGAATCCCTCCTCGGCCGCGCTCTTGCGGACACGGCATCGACCTGCCTTGACCTCTATATACGGGACCGCGTCCGGGCAAGTCAAACCGGCTTGCCCGTCAGCGCACCGGCGCTTGCGAGACGGCGCGCGATTTC
Source organism: uncultured Actinomycetota bacterium (assembly GCA_963790605.1). Taxonomy (GTDB): domain Bacteria; phylum Actinomycetota; class Thermoleophilia; order Solirubrobacterales; family Solirubrobacteraceae; genus Palsa-465. The sequence continues at coordinate 260,642 of CAWBPG010000001.1, forward strand.
CCCGGCGAGGTGTCGGCGCGCGATAGGGTGCGCGCCGCCATGGCCAACTTCCTCCTCATTCACGGCGCGATGGGCGGCGCGTGGTGCTGGGAGCGTGTCATCCCGGGCTTGCAGGCGGCCGGCCACGACGCGCTGGCCATCGACCTCCCCGGCCAGGGCGCCGACACGACGCCCCTTGCCGAGATCACGCTCTACCGCTACGCCGACGCCGTCTGCGACGCGCTGGACCGCATGGCCGGGCCGGTGCTGCTCACCGGGCACAGCATGGGCGGCATGGTCATCACCCAGGCCGCGTCCCAGCGCCCCGACACGCTTGCGGGCCTCATCTACGTCGCCGCCTTCCTCCCCCAGCCCGGGCAGTCGCTCATCGACATCACCCACCTTCCCGAGGCGGCCGGCGACTCGGTCCAGGCCAACCTCGTGGTCGACGGGCGACCCGCCGGTGGCCACGATGCCGCCCGAGGCCGCGCCCGAGGCGCTGTACCACTGCTGCACCCAGGAGCAGATCGACTGGGCCCTGCCGCGGCGGGCCGGCCAGCCGGTGATCCCGTTCACCAGCCCGTTCACGCCGCGCGACGGCGACGCGGCGGCGTTTGACGCGCTGCCGCGGGCCTATGTGACCTGCCTGCAGGACCGGGCGATCCGGCCGGCGCTGCAGACGGCTCATGTACACGCGGGCGGGCTGTGACCCGGTGATCGAGATCGACACGGATCACTCGCCCTGGCTCTCGCCGGACCGATGAGCTGGTGGCGCGCGCTGGACCGGTGGTGGGGTCTGACCGCGTAGAGCGTCCTGGCGTGGCCCGGAAGTCAAAATCGCTTGGGGGAGGGGGGTGATTTCCGCCGCGCTGGAGGCTCTTAATAGGTAGTGCGGAAAAGTGCAGGTCAGAGCTGTAAAAGTCCGCTTGACCCCGGCGATCCTGGCCTTGGCCGGGCGCCAGCATGGGCATGTGACGCGCCAGCAGCTGCTCGGGCTGGGGGTGGGGCGCGGAGCGATCACGGCCTGCCTGGAGATCCGGGCGCTACGTGGCGGTGCACCACGGGCGTGTATGCGCATCGGTCCTCGGCGTGCATGACCCCATCGCCCGGGCCGCCGCGGCGGTCCTGGCCTGCGGCCGAGGGCGCCGTACTCAGCCACGCGCTCGGCGGCCAGCCTGTGGGGGTTTTTGTCGCGCTGGAGCCTTCCGCCGGAGGTGACGGCCCGCGGAGAGCGCGAGCGCCCACGCATCCTCACCCATCGTTGCCCGTCGTTGCAGCCCCGTGACGTCACCCGCCAACACGGCGTCCCCACCACCAGCCGCGCCCGCACCCTCCTCGACCTCGCGCCCCGCCTCACCGACCAAACAACTGACCCGCGCTGGTCAACGACGCGCGCCGCAACGAACGACCTGCGCCTCGCCAGCCCTCCAAGACGTCCTGGACCGCAACCCCCTCCACCCCGGCACCAAGCTGCTCAGACCATTCGTGGAGGACCCCCGCAACCCCACCGACTCCCCGTTCGAGGACGACTTCCTGGCCTTCGTGAAGCAGTACGACCTCCCAGTGCCCCAGACCAACGTCTGGCTGCATGGGCCGGAAGGTCGACGTGTTCTATCCGGAGGCCAAGCTCATCGTCGAGCTCGACGGTTGGCCGTTCCACAACGACCACGACGCCTTCAAGGATGACCGCGAGCGAGACACCGAGAACCTCCGACGCGGGCTGACGACGATGCGGATGACCAGGGACCGCCTGACGCTCACCCCCGGCTACGAGGCCGATCGACTCCTGGAGATCTACAGGGACCGCGTGGGCTAGCCGTCCGCGCATGGATGCGCGGCCAGATCCCCTGCTTGACGGGACGACAGGATCCCGTTGGGGTCCAGGGCGTCCTTGATGGGTCTCGCAGAAGCGCCGGTAGGCGTGGTCGCCGAAGGAGTACTGCTCGGCGGCGAGGTCCATGAAGTCCAGGTGGGCGCGGTACTCGCCGTAGCCGAGCTTGGCCGCCTCCACCACCAGCCGGCGGCTGACGTCGTAGGCGGCGCGGGATTGGGCTTCGTCCTTGGTGTCGAAGATGACCATCGTGATGTGGACGAAGCTGCGGGCGTTGATGGGCAGCAGGCCGGCGATGTAGTCCAGGCCCGCGCTCTGCGACCATTCCGCGCAGCAGGTCGCGTAGCGGCCAGGGAGTCGGGACCGGTCAGCGGCGCCACGGGCGAGAAGCCGATGTGGCCGCCCTCCTCGCCCCCGTACCAGGCGGTCATGGCATTCCAGTCGAGGTTGGGGATGCCGCCCTGGATCTTCTCGGCGGGGTTCTCGATGCTCGGGATCTCCTCGGGGGCGTACTTGGTCCCCGACACCTCGGCGCCGGGGATCGCGGACTCGAAGGCGCGCTTGATCTTGGCGAACTTCAGGTCCGCCACCGCCTCGTCCTCATAGAGGGCGAAGCGCATGAGCCAGCGGCCGATGTCCAGGTCGCGGGCCATCCGGTCCAGCACGTCGTCGGGGATCGGGCCCTCTCCGGTCCAGAAGTCCGCGCGCTTGGCGACGACGGCGCCGTAGAGCACCGTGTTCATCACCTGCGGGACCATGCGGATCGTCCCGTCGAGCATGAGCTTGCGCAACGTCTCGAACATCGGCGCGAGATCGTCGTCTGACCACACCCGCAGCCACAGGGGCATGTAGGTCTCCGGCATCGGCATCAGCCACACGCCCATCTTGGTGACGATCCCGAAGTTGGATTGCATGAAGAGCTGGTCGGGCGTCGGGCCCAGCCCCGCTTGTAGGTGCCAGGAGCGGTTGCCCGGCATCGCCCCATCCGGTGCGCATCACCGAGCCGTCGGCCAGCACCACCTCCATCCGCATTGCATGCCCATGTCGACCCGTAGGGCAGTAGGTGACCCCGTGGTCCAGGGTGTTGCCGACCACGCTCCCCCACCCCAGGTCCGCGATCGAGAGCATCAGCGGTGCCCGCCCGCCGATCGCCTCGTAGAGATCAAACCAGCGCACGCCGGGCTCGACCACGGCGTAGGCCAGGTCGCCGTCGATCTCCAGGACCCGGTTCATCTGCCGCAGCGACACGATCACCGACCCGACTCGCGGCGCCGGACCGCCGTAGCCGTTGTTGCGTCCCTGCCCGTGGGTCCAGAGGGGCACACGGTGGCGGTTGGCAATCCGGACGATCTCCTGGATCTCCTGCGACCGTGGTCGGCGAGAGCACCGCGGAGGCGGTGTTGTCCTCCCAGGTCGCGAACTGGAACGGATCGCGGAAGGCGCGCAGGCCCTCCGCGTCGGTGATCACCCGCGCGGCGCCCAGGACCTCGGAGAACTCGGCCAGCGCGGCGTCGAGCGCCTGCGGCGAGACGGGAGAGCGGATCTCGGCCGCCACGAGGGCACCGTACCCGGCCGCCGCCCACGGGGAAAACCGTTGACGCGCTCATCGGCAAGACACCCTGCGCGCTGCGACTGGACGCGCCCGGACCCCGGCGGTAGCTTGGCTTCGGCCCGGCAACGAGGAATAGGAGGGCCGGTGGGCGAGATCGAGGTGATGGTCACGTACTGGACCGTGAGCGGTCCCGGTGGTGGTCCATTTCGGACGGGAGTGGAGCACGTTCAGCTGGGAGGACCGCTGCGCCCACGCCCAGCGCGTCGGCTTCACGGGTCTGGGCCTGTGGCACGCCGACGTCGAGCATCAGCTGGAGACGACGCACGCTCCAGGAGATGGCCAGGGTCTTTCGCGACGCACGGCCTGAAGCACCTGGAGGTCGAGTTCCTGGCCGACTTCTTCGCGCCCGAGGGCAGCGAAGCGCGCAAGGCGTCAGACACGCAGCGCCGGAAGCTGTTCGAGACCGCGGCGGCCTTCGACGCCCACCACATCAAGGTCGGGCAACATCCCCGAGACCCCGTGTGAGCTTGACCGGGTGATCGAGGAGTACGCGGCGCTGTGCGACGACGCCGCCAACCACACCGACGCCAAGGTGGCCTACGAGATCATCCCGTTCGACCCCAACGTCGGCACGCTCGAGGCCGGGCTGCGCCTCGTCAGCGAGGCCGGCACGGCCCAACGGCGGCCTGGCCATCGACACCTGGCACATGGGCAAGCTGCGGGTCGCCCCCGACGGAGCTGGCCAGGATCCCGGCGCGAGCACATCGCCTGGGTGGAGCTGTCCGACGGCCAGTCAGGAGTACATGGAGGACAAGCTCGACGAGGTGATCAACCACCGCGAGCTCCCGGGCGAGGGCGAGTTCGACATCCCCGGCTACGTCGCGGCACTGCACGAGGCCGGCTATCCCGGGCCGTGGGGCGCCGAGATCCTGTCCGAGAAGCTGCGCAACCTGCCGATCGAGCAGGAATTCGACCGTGCCTATGAGACGACGCTGGCGCAGGTCCGCGCCGGCGTCGAGTGAGAGGAGACCGAGCGATGAGCACAGCCGAGCTGAGCGACGAGCGCCTGATCTGGATGTTCACCCAGATGCTGCGCATCCGGGAGTTCGAGGAGCGCGTCAAGCGCACGTTCGAGGAGCACCCGGGCGTGATCCGCGGCCACACCCATCTCGCCGACGGCGCCGAGGCGTCGATCGTCGGCTCGCTGGCGACGCTCAAGGACGGCGACCAGCTGCATGGCGACCTACCGCTGCCACGGCTACCCGATCGTGCTGGGCACCGACACCAAGGCGATGATGGCCGAGATCTACGGCCGCACGCGACGGGCTGTGCGGCGGCTACGGCGGCTCGATGCACCTGTGTCGATCCCGGGCCGGGGCTTCATGGGCACGAGCGGCATCGTCGGCCAGGGCATCCCCCAGGCCACCGGCGTCGCCTTCGCCGCCCAGATCCGAAAGCAGGGCCAGGTCGTCCTGTGCTTCTTCGGCGACGGCGCCTCCAAGCAGGGCGCGTTCCACGAGTCGCTCAACCTCGCCTCGCTGTGGAAGCTGCCGGTCGTCTACATCATGGAGAACAACAGCTACAACGTGGCCACGCACTCCGAGCAGGAGGACGCCAACGCCGCCAACGGCGAGCCGCTGTCGGTGAAGGCCAAGGCCTACAGCATGCCCGGCGTCACCGTCGACGGCACCGACCCGCTGGCCGTCTACGAGGCGGTGGGCACGGCGGTCGACCGCGCCCGCGGCGGCGACGGGCCCACGCTGGTGGAGTCCAAGGTCTACCGCCTGTCGGCCCACGGCAACCTGATCGCGCCGCCCGGCGTCCCGCTGCACTACCCCGAGCACGAGGCGATCACCGTGTTCGGCAACCGCGAGGAGTACGAGGCCGCCCTGCGCGGCGACCCCGTGCCCCGCTTCCGCGCGCGCCTCATCGAGCAGGGCACGCTGGACGCCGCGCGCGCCGACGAGATCGCCGAGGAGGTCACGCGACGAGATGGACGCGGCCGTGCAGTTCGGGCTCGACAGCCCGTTCCCCGAGCCCGAAGCGGCCACCAACTTCGTCTACGCCTAAGGAGCGCGAGGAGACACCCATGGCACGAGAGATTCCCTACATCGCCGCCGTCAACGAGGCGATCCAGCAGGAGATGGCCCGCGACGAGACCGTCGTGTTCTACGGCCAGGACGTCGCCCCCTCAGACGAGGACCCGCTGGTCCAGGCCTTCGGCCGCGACCGCGTCCGGGTGAGCCCGATCTCCGAGACGGCCGAGATCGGCATGGCGGTCGGCCTGGCGCTGGCCGGCTACCGGCCGATCGTCGAGCTGCTCATGGCCGAGTTCATGCTGGTGGCGATGAACCAGGTGACCAACGAGGCGCCGCGCCTGCGCTACATGAGCGGCGGCCAGGTCAAGGTCCCGCTCGTGCTCAAGGCCGGCTACGGGTTCACCGCCGGGTGGGCCGGCCAGCACACCGGCTCGATCTACACGATGTTCGCCGGCATCCCGGGGCTCAAGGTGGTGCTGCCCTCGACGCCCGCCGACGCCAAGGGGCTGATGGCCGCCGCCGTCCGCGACGACAACCCGGTCGTCTACCTCATGCACTACCTGCTGGTGCTCGAGCACGGCGACGTGCCCGAGGGCGAGTACCTCGTGCCCATCGGCGAGGCGGCGATCCGCCGGCCCGGCAACGACGTGACGATCGTCGCCACCGGCTGGACGGTCGGCAAGGCGCTGGCAGGCGGCCGAGGCGCTCGCCGGCGAGGGCATCGACGCCGAGGTCATCGACCCCCGCTCGCTGCAGCCGCTCGACATGCCCGACGATCCTCACCTCGGTGCGAGAAGACCGGGCACCTCGTGCTGGCCGACCAGGCCACGCGCCACGCGTCCGCCGCCTCGATCATCGCCGCCGAGGTGGCCGAGCACGGGTTCTCGTCGCTCAAGGCGCCGATCAAGCTGGTGACCGCGCTGGACGCCACGATCCCCTACAGCGAGCCGATGGAGGCGTTCGTCCTGCCCGACGAGCACAAGATCGCCGGCGCCGTCCGGGAGGTGCTCGGCACGGCATCCGCCGTGGCCTGACGTGGCGGCGGACCGAGCCCGGCCGCCGCGGCCGCCCGCGCTCGAGGCCGAGCACCGCGCTCGACCTGCTGGCGACGATGTGGCGGATCCGCTGCTTCGAGGAGCGGGTGGCCAAGCTGCACCACAGCCTCCAGGTCCACGGGCTGGTCCACCTCAGCATCGGCTCCGAGGGCGTGGCCGCCGGCGTGTGCCGCCAGCTGCGCGACGACGACGCCGTCTACAGCGGCCACCGCGCCCACGGCCACGCCCTGGCCAAGGGCGCGCCGATGGACCGCGTGATGGCCGAGCTGATGGGCCGCTCGGCCGGGCTGTGCCAGGGGCTGGGCGGCTCGATGCACCTCGTCGACGCCGAGCACGGGCTGATGGGCGCCACCGGCGTGGTCGGCGGCAACCTGCCGATGGCCGCCGGCGACGCGCTGGCCGCCCGGCTGCGCGGCGAGGACCGGGTCACGGTCGTGTTCTTCGGCGACGGCGCCGTCCAGGCGGGCCACTTCTCACGAGACGGTCAACCTCGCCGCGCTGTGGGAGCTGCCGCTCATCTTCGTCTGCGAGAACAACGGCATGGCCGAGTTCACGCCGCGCTCGGCGCACACCAAGGTGGCCAGCGTCTGCCGACGTGGTGGCGCCCTACGGCTTCGAGCGCCAGACCGTCGAGGGCGCCGACGTCGCGGCGGTGTGGACGGCGTTCGGCGAGCTACCTGCAAGCAGGCGCGGGCAGGGAACGGGCCCGTTCCTGCTGGAGTGCTCGACCCACCGCCGCCGCGGCCACTACGAGGGCGATCAGCAGGGCTACCGCGACGCCCTGGCCGACGCCGAGTGGGCCAAGCTGGACCCGATCGCGCGGCTCGAGGCGCTGGCGACGGACGCAGGGCTGGCTCGACGAGGAGGCCGCGCCGCGGCCTGACCGCCGAGGCCGACGCCGAGGTCGACCGGGCGGTGCGCTTCGGCCGCGACAGCCCGCCGCTCACGCCCGAGCAGGCGGCCGAGCTGGTCTACGCGACGATGACCGACGAGACGACCTACGTCAAGGCGATCAACGCCGCCCTGGCGCAGGCGATGCGCGAGGACGAGCGGGTGATCGTGCATCGGCGAGGACGTCGCCGAGGGCGGCCCCTACCTGGCCACCGAGGGGCTGTCGGAGGAGTTCGGCCGCGAGCGCGTGCGCAACACGCCCGATCAGCGAGGGCGCGGTGTGCGGGGTGGCCGTCGGCGCCGCCCAGGCGGGCCTGCGCCCGGTGGTCGAGATCATGTTCATCGACTTCATCACGCTGGCGCTCGACCAGCTCGTCAACCAGGCGGCCAAGGCCCACTTCATGTCCGGCGGCCAGCTGTCGGTGCCGATGGTCCTGCGCACCCAGGGCGGCTCCGGCGGCCGCGCCGGCGCCCAGCACTCGCAGAGCCTGGAGGCGTGGCTGACCCACATCCCCGGGCTCAAGGTGGTGATGCCCGCCACCGCCGCCGACGCCGCCGGGCTGCTGCGCTCGCGCGATCGCCGACCCCAACCCGGTCGTGTTCGTCGAGAACAAGTCGCTGTACTTCCGGCGCGAGCCGGTGCCCGATACGCCCGAGCCGGTGCCGCTGGGCCGGGCGCACCGGTTCGCGCGCCGCGGCCGCGACGTGACGATCGTCGCCCTGTCGCGGCTGGTCGGCGAGGCGCTGACCGCCGCCGAGCGGCTGGCCGCCGACGGGATCGAGGCCGAGGTCATCGACCCGCGCACGCTGGTGCCGCTCGACCTCGAGCCGATCGCCGACTCGGTGCGGCGCACCGGCCGCGCCGTGGTCGCCCACGAGGCGGTGCGCACCGGCGGCTTCGGCGCCGAGCTGGCGGCGCGAGCTCCAGGCGGCGGCGTTCGACTACCTGGACGCCCCGATCCAGCGCGTCGGCGCGCCGTTCACGCCCGTGCCGCTCAGCCCGCCGCTGGAGGACGCCTACCGCCCGCAGAGCGATGACATCTACGCCGCCGCGCGCCACGCGGTGCAGTGGGCCGACGTCGAGGAGCCGGTCCCGGTCAGCGAGGCCGGCGTGGGTGAGCGCCGTGAGCGACCGCGTCAGGCGGGCTCGGGCTCAGGCGCCGGCGCTCGGGCTCGGCTCGGGCGGCTCGAGCGTGATCAGCGACGCGCCCGGGCAGCCGCTCGAGCACATCGCGGTGCTCGACCACGATCTCGAGGTTGGCCAGCGCCAGCCGCGCATGCTCGCGGGCCAGGCTCTCGGCGCGGGCGCCCTGCCGGCGCTCGATCGCCTCGATCAGCCCCGTGTGGTGGCGGTGGGCGATGACGAGGATGTCGCGCGAGGCGGGCAGCTCGGCCTCGGCGAAGCACGAACGCGCTCGGCCCGGCGAACGGCAGCGACACGATCCCCTCGAGCGCGCGCACCAGCAGCGGGCTGCGGGCCATCTTCAGCAGCCGCGCGTGGAAGGCCTCGTTGAGGTGCAGGTAGCGCTCGAAGGACTCGTAGTCGGCGCGGTGCACGAGCTTCTGGATCGTCTCGTTGGTGGCGCGCAGCGCGCGCAGGTCACGCGCCGGCGCCCCGCGCTCGGCGGCGAACCGGGCCGCGGTGCCCTCGAGCACGCCGCGCAGCTCGATGGCGTCGCGCACGTCGCCCTGGGTGAACTCGCGCACGACGTAGCCGCCGCCGGGCAGGCCGCGCAGCAGGCCCTCGTGCTCGAGCTCGGCCAGCGCCAGGCGCAGCGGGGTGCGCGAGACGCCCGAGCAGCTCCACCAGCGGCAGCTCGGACATCCGCTCACCCGGCGAGAACTCGCCGTTGAAGATCAGCTCGCGCAGGCGCAGGACCGCCTTGCGTGATTTGGGTTCGGTGCGCTGGCCTGGCCAATTCGATCGCCGTGCCCGGCAGGGCCTGTCAGAGCGGGCGGATATGCCCGGCAGACCGTCTGAGGCGGGGGCAGTCTATGCGGGAGAGTCGTTGCATGCAAGAAATGGCCGAAACCGGCAATCGGCCCACCGGCCACGATTGCGGGTCGTGTTAGCCGCGTCTTGCATGCAGCCGGATGCACAATTAGTATGCGCCGCAGCCTCGAGCGGATCTCGAGGCCGGCGAGACACCCTGAGGAGAGGAGAGTCCGTGAGGAGTTATCACCTCGTGCCGCGGATGCGGATCGGACTCGCATTGCTGGCGGCCGTCGCGCTGCTTGCGCTGGCGGGATGTGGCAGCAGCAGCAGCAGCTCGAGCAGCTCCGCCGCAGCGGCGGCGGCGCCAGCTCGAGCGCCAGCAACGTCGAGCGCTGCCGGCACGAGCGGCGGCAGCACGGGCACGAGCGGCAGCGGCGGGACGACCGCCGACGTCTCGTCGTGCGGGCCCAAGCCGGGCGTCGCAGGCCACCGGCACGCCGATCAACATCGGCACGATCGACACCCATCAGCCGGGCACCGACTTCACCGACGGCCCGAACATGATCAAGGCGTACTTCAACTGCGTCAACGCCAACGGCGGCGTCAACGGCCATCCGCTGAAGCTGTTCGTCCAGCTTGACCAGACGCAGCCCGCCCAGGTCGCGGCGGCCGCCAAGCAAGCTGATCCAGTCCGATCACGTCGTCGCCATCGACGGCGTGTTCGACCTGCTGGAGTGCACGCTCGACCAGGCCTACTGGAAGCAGCTCGGCATCTACGAGATGGACGCCGGGATCGCCCCCGAGTGCTGGTCGACGCCCGAACAGCGCCGCGGTCAACATGGGACCGCGCTACAGCTCGGACGGCGCGGTGCAGTACGCGCTCAACTCGTCGCACGCCAAGAAGATCGTGTTCGTCCAGTCCAACGTCCCGGGCACCGGCTACATCGCCGCGGGTCCCGGCGGCGATGGCCAAGGCGGCAAGGACGTGCCGATCACGGAGCTGACCGAGAACGTGCCGATCAACGACGCCAGCTCGGTGGCGCTCAACCTGGTCAACGCCGCCGGCCCCAACGGCTCGGTGGTCCTCAACTTCACCCCGCCGGAGGCGCTGGTCATCCTCCAGGCCGCCCAGAAGCTGGGCCTCGAGGACCGCGTCAAGTCCTGGGGCTGCTCGACGCCGTGCGACACCGACTTCCTGGCCAAGGCGCTGGGACCGAAGTGGAACCACAAGCTGTTCGTCAACGCCGAGGCCGTCGACCCCGACGACCACAACGGTCCGGAGATGCAGCTCTACAAGGCGATCCTGGCCAAGTACGGCTCCAGCGTGGCCGGCGGCATCGGCTCGTTCAGCCAGTTCGGCTTCCTGCTGGCCAAGTTCCTGATCCAGGCGCTGGAGACGGTCAAGGGCGCCGTACACGATGAAGAGCGTCAACGCGGCGATCGTGGGCATCAAGGACTACAAGTCCGAGATGCTGTGCCATGCCGTGGACCTACGGCAAGGTGGCGCTGCACATCCCCAACAACACCGACTACACGGTGACGCCCGATAATGGGAAGATGGTGACGGCCCAGGGCTGCACCGCCGATCTCCGCGGCCGACCCGCAGATCGCGCAGTACCGGTCTGCGGCGAAGGCGGCCGGGATCTCGTGAGCGAAGGGATGATCTGAGACGACCATGCGATCGGGGCGCTGAACGTGCATCGCATTGCATCCACTCATGGCACTGTCGCTGCCCAGCTGGCAGGACGAGCAGCCGTTTCTCGTCACCGGCCTGGCGCTCGGAGGGGTCTACGCCCTCTCCGGCGTGGGGATGATCGTGCTCTTCCGGACGACCGGGGTGCTCAACCTCTCGTTCGGAGCGGTGGGGGCGTTCGGCGCCCTGATCGCATGGCAGCTGATCAACCACTCGGGCATGAACCAGTGGCTGGCGTACCTGGTGTGCGTCCTCTTCGGGGGCGTCATCACGCTGGCCTACGGGATGGTGTTCGGCCGAGCGCTGGCGGGTCGTGACCCGCTGGTCAAGACCACGGCCACGCTCGGCCTGACGCTCATCCTGCTGGGGGCGATGGACCTGCTGTGGACCTCCAACGGCGGCGCGTCGCGCTCGATCACGCTGCCGACCGACAACCACGGCTTCATGGTCGGCCAGGTCCAGGTCACCACCACCGACGTGATCGCGCTGGCGGTCGGGCATCGTGATCACCGATCGTCACCACGGCGTTCCTGCGCTACTCCAAGCTCGGGCACCGCGATGCGGGCGATGGCCAACGATCGCGAGATCACCGCCACGCTGGGCGTGCCGGTGCGCCGCGTCGAGGCGTCGGCCTGGTTCGGCTGCGGCATCGTCGCCGGCATCGCCGGGATCCTGCTCGCCGACCTCGTGGCGCTCGACGCGACCACGCTGACGTTCCTGGTGATCTCGTCGCTGGCGGCCGCGCTGATCGCCCGGCTGACCTCGATCTGGATCACCTTCGTGGCCGCGATCGTGATCGGCGTCGTCGACGCCGATGGTCACCCCGATCACGTCGCTGACCAACTACCGCGACATGACGCCGTTCGTGCTGGCGGCGGTCGCCCTGCTGGTCCTCAACCGCCGGCGCGTGCTGTCGCTGGCACGTCAGGAGTTCTAGAGCCGTGAGCACCGCAGAGCTGGCCAGCTGAGCGCCAAGCCCGCCTCGCCGCCCGCCGCGCCGCCGCGCGTTCGAGCGCGGCTTCTACGTGCGCGCCGGCGATCATCGCCGTGGCGCTGCTGCTGGTCATCATCCTGCTGCCGCAGATCCTCAGCCTCTACTACATCGACGCGATGACCCAGGTGGCGATCTACTCGATCGTCGCGCTCGGGCTCGGCGTGCTCGTCGGCCGCGTCGGCCTGGTCTCGCTGGGTCAGGCGGCGGTGCTGGCGATCGGCGCCTGGGTGGCCGCCCGGCTGCTGTTCGCCACCTCGCTGCCCTACGAGGTCGTGCTGCTCGCCTCCGGCGTCATCACGATGGTGCTGGGCACCCTCGTCGGCCTGCCGGCGCTGCGCATGCGCGGGCTGTACCTGGCGCTGATCACCCTGATGCTGGCCGGCGCGATCACGGTCGTGCTGGCGTCGCTGAACTTCCCCAACGGCGGCCACGGCTTCAGCGGCTACAACGGCGCGCTGCTCCACATCCCGCCGATCCGCCGCCCCGGCATCGCCACCACCGACCCGGCGTACTTCCGCTACTCGGTGATCGTCGCGGTGGTCATGTTCCTGCTCGTGCTCGTCCACGTGCGCACCAAGCCCGGGCCGGGCGTGGGCGGCGATCCGCCAGTCCGAGCCGGCGGCGCTGGCCGCCGGGATCAACACCACGCTGTACAAGCTGTGGGCGTTCGCGCTGGCCTCGTTCGTCACCGGCGTCGCCGGCGGCGTGCTGGCCGGCGCGGTCCGCTACCTGTACTCGATCGACTTCCAGACCCAGGACTCGATCACGCTGCTGGCGGTGGTGCTGATGGGCGGCGCCTACAGCATCTGGGGCGCGGTCGTCGCCGGCCTGCTGCTCCAGCTGCTGCCGGCGATCCTCAACGACCTCGGGGTCTCGCCGGACTGGCTGATGATCCTGTTCGGCATCGGCGTGCTGCAGGTGCTGACCACCGCCCCGACGGGCATCGTCGACCAGCTGCCCAGGGACATCGCCCGGCTGGTGCCGGTTCATCAGCCGGCGCGAGCCGGCGCTCGGCCGCCAGCCAGGGAGCGGCGCCGTGATCGAGGTCTCCGGACCTCACCGTCCGCTTCGGCGGCGTCACGTCGCTGGACGGCATGAGCGTCACCTTCGAGTCGGGCACCTGCGGGCTGATCGGTCCCAACGGCGCCGGCAAGACGACGTTCTTCAACGTCCTCTCGGGCTTCGTGCGCCCCGCCTCGGGCAGCGTCACGGCGTTCGGCGAGGACCTGCTCTCGATGGCCCACTTCCGCCGCGCGCGCTGGGGCGTGCGCCGCACGTTCCAGACCGAGCAGGCGATCGAGAACCTGTCCGTCTACGACAACGTCGCGATGATCCACGAGCACTCCAAGCTGAGCGGCTCCACGCGCCAGGAGGACGTGCTCGGCGCGATCGCGATCGTCGGCCTGGAGTCGGTCGCCTACGCCAAGGTCCGCACGCTGGGCGCCGGCGCAGCGCCGGCTGGTCGAGGTGGCGCGCGCGATCGTCGGCAAGCCCCGGCTGGTGCTGCTCGACGAGCCGGCCGCCGGCCTGCCCGAGGCCGAGACGGCGCACCTCGGGCGAGGTCATCCGCGGGATCCCCGAGCACACCGGCGCGCTGACGATCCTCGTCGACCACGACATGAGCCTCGTCTCGTCCTGCTGCGCGAACACCGCGGTGCTCGACTTCGGCAAGATGATCGCCTCCGGCCCCACCGCCGAGGTGCTGCGCAACGAACAGGTCGTCCGGGCCTACCTGGGCGCCGAGGAGGCGCAGCGGCGTGAGCGGCGAGACCCTGAAGCTGACGCGGCCTGGTCGTGGCGCCGCGGCGGCCGCGACGTCGTCCGCGACGTCTCGATCGAGATCCCGCCCGGCGAGGTCACCGCGCTGCTGGGCCCCAACGGCGCCGGCAAGTCCAGCATGGTGCTGGCCGTCGGCGGCGTCCTGCCGATGAAGGCCGGCTCGGTCACGCTCGGCGACCGCGAGCTGGCCGGGCGGCGGCCCGAGAAGATCCGCCACGCCGGCCTGGCGATCGTCCCCGAGGGCCGGCGCCTGCTCCCCGACCTGACCGTCGAGGACAACCTCACGGTCGCCACCTACTCGCTGAAGGGCAAGGCGGCCGACGGCAGGGCCGGGCCCGCGCGCTGGAGCTGTTCCCCGAGCTGGAGAAGCGGCTGTCGCACCCAGGCGCGGTCGCTGTCGGGCGGCGAGCAGCAGATGGTCGTGCTGGCCCAGGCGCTCGTCTCCGAGCCGCGGTTCGTGATCATCGACGAGCTGTCGCTGGGGCTGGCGCCCGGTGGTCGTCCAGCGCCTCATCCCCACCATCCGCGACGTCGCCGAGTCCGGGATCGGGGTGCTGCTGATCGAGCAGTTCGCGACCGTGGCGCTCGGCCTGGCCAACCGCGCCTACGTGATGGAGGGCGGGCGGATCCAGTACTCGGGCAGCGCCAAGGAGCTGCGCGACGATCCCAGCCGGCTGCACTCGGCCTACCTGCTGCGCACGGTCGCCGGCGACGTCGGTCGCCGGCGTCGACCGAGAGCCTGCCCGCCGGCGGATGAGCGCCGGTCGGGGTCCGAGCTGGAGCACGTGCTCGTGCTCAGCGACGACATCGACGCGCGCCCGCGCAGTTCTACGAGCAGCGCGCTGGGCCTGCGCACCGGCGACCGGCCGCCGCTCGCAGTTCGACGGCTACTGGCTCTATGCCGGCGAGCGTCGCGTGCCTGCACATCGCCGACCGCGCCTCCTACCGCGCGCACGCGCGCGACGCTGGGGCTCGACGTCGGCGAGCGCGGGCCGAGCTGGGCGGGTCCGGACGGCGCCGGTCGATCACATCGCCTTCAGCGCCATCGGACTACGAGGCCGTCAGCGGCCGCCTGGCCGCGCGCCGGGATCGAGCCGGTGCGCAACGACGTCCCCGGCGGCGGACCGCGCCAGCTGTTCTTCAACGACCCCGACGGGCTGCGGGTCGAGATCAACGTCCGAAGTGAGGTAAGTCGCGATGGCGAACACCGCCGACACCCAGCCGCGTCCGGCCGGCGCGACCACGCCCCCGTTCCGCGCCGACCACGTCGGCAGCCTGCTGCGCCCGCGGCGCCTGCTGGACGCCCGCGAGGACCTGGCCAAGGGCAGCATCACCGCCGCAGGAGCTGCGCACGATCGAGGACGAGGAGATCACCAAGCTCGTGCAGATGCAGCGCGACGTCGGGCTGCAGTCGGCCACCGACGGCGAGCTCCGCCGCGGCTCCTGGCACATGGACTTCATCTACCAGCTGGGCGGGATCGAGAAGATCCAGGGCGACATCGAGGTCCACTTCCGCAACGCCGACGGCACGGTCGACTTCAAGCCCGCCGCCATCGCCGTCAACGAGAAGGTCCGCCTGGACCACACGATCTTCGAGCGAGGACTTCGGCTTCCTGCAGGGCGTCGCCGGCGACGGGCGTCACCCCCAAGCTGACGATCCCGTCGCCCAACATGGTCCACTACCGCAGCGGGCGCGCGGCCCTGAACCCGGACGTGTACCCCGACATCGAGCCGTTCTGGGCCGATCTGCAGGCCGCCTACGCCGAGCAGATCGCCGCCGTCGCCGCGCTCGGCTGCACCTACCTCCAGCTCGACGACACGAGCCTGGCCTACCTCAACGACCCGGCCCAGCGCGAGTACCTGGCCGAGCGCGGCGAGGACACCGCCCACCTGCACGAGACCTACGTCCGCAACATCAACAACGCGCTCGCCGGCCGGCCCGAGGGCCTCGACGATCACCACCCACCTGTGCCGCGGCAACTTCCGCTCCTCGTGGGCGGCCGAGGGCGGCTACGAGTACGTCGCCGAGACGCTGTTCGGCCAGCTCGACGTCGACGGCTTCTTCCTCGAGTACGACGACGAGCGCTCGGGCGGCTTCGAGCCGCTGCGGTTCGTGCCGCCCGGCAAGATGGTCGTGCTCGGGCTCGTGACCACCAAGCGCCCGCAGCTGGAGAGCAAGGACGACCTGCGCCGGCGCATCGAGGAGGCCTCCCGGTACGTGCCGCTGGAGCAGCTGTGCCTCTCGCCCCAGTGCGGCTTCTCCTCGACGCTCGAGGGCAACGCGCTCACCTACGACGAGCAGGAGGCCAAGCTGGAGCTGGTGGTCGAGACCGCCGCCGAGGTGTGGGGCTGAGCCGCATGCGCGCCGCGGTGACCGAGCGCGTCGGCGTCGATGGCGGTGGTCGACCGCCCCGAGCCCGGTGAGCCCGGGCCCGGCCAGGTGCTCGTCCACCCCGAGGCGGTGGGCATCTGCGGCTCGGACTATCACCTCTTCTCCGGCCAGCATGTCCGAGGCCGCCGGCGGCTCGCAGTTCCCGCGCGTGCTCGGGCCACGAGGTCGGCGCGACGATCGCCGCCGTGGGCCCGGACTGCCGCGCGGACCTGAGCTCCGGCCAGCGCGTGGCGATGCTGCCGATCAGCGCCTGCGGCGCGCTGCTACCCGTGCAGCGTCGGGCGGCCCAACGCCTGCGACAACTTCTAGCTGGTCGGCATCCACATCGACGGCGGCCTCCAGGAGCTGCTCTGCCTCCCCCAGGAGCAGGTGTTCCCGATCGACGCCTCCGACGGCGCGCTGGCGGCGCTGGCCGAGCCCGTCTCGGTGGCCGTCCACGCCGTGCATCGCGGGCGGATCCAGTCCGGCGAGCGCGTGGTGGTGCTCGGCGCCGGGCCGATCGGCCAGTGCGTGACGCTGGTGGCGCGCGAGCTCGGCGCCGAGGTGCTGCTCGTCGACCTGCAGGAGAGCCGGCTCGAGCTGGGCCGGGCGCTGGGCGCCGAGACGCTGCGCTGGACGACGCCGCCGAGGTGGTGGCCGCGGCCCGCGAGTGGGGCGGCGCCGGCGGCGCCTCCGGTCGCCGTCGACGCCACCGGCGTGCCCGCCGCGGTGCGGGCGATGGTCGACATGGTCGCGTCGGCCGGCCGCGCGGTGCAGGTGGGCATGTCCAACGACGACGCGCCGATCCGCATCGGCAGCCTGACCGAGAAGGAGCTGGACGTGCTGGGGGCGAGCTGCTGCACGAGCGAGGACTTCGCCGAGGCGGTGGGCGTCGTGGAGCGCAACGCCGAGGCGCTGGCGCGCCTGATCAGCCACGAGTTCGCGCTCGGCCAGGCGCCCGAGGCGATGCGCTTTGCCATGAGCAATCCGACCGAGGTGATGAAGGTGGTGATCCGAGATGAGTGAGCAGTTCGACTACGTGATCGTCGGCGCGGGCTCGGCCGGGTGCGTGCTGGCGGCCCGCCTGAGCGAGGACCCGGACGTGAGCGTCGCGCTGCTGGAGGCCGGCGGCGAGGACACCGCGCCCGGAGATCCGCATCCCGGCGATCTTCCCGATCATGTTCAAGACCGAGCTGGACTGGGACCTGTTCGCGCGACCCGGAGCCCGGGATGGACAACCGCCGCCTCTACCTGCCGCGCGGGCGGATGCTCGGCGGCTGCAGCTCGATCAACGCGATGATCTACGTCCGCGGCAACCGGCTCGACTACGACGGGTGGGCCGCCGCCGGCTGCGACGGGTGGGGCTACGACGACGTGCTGCCCTACTTCAAGCGCTCCGAGGACAACGAGCGCGGCGAGGACCAGTTCCACGGCGCCGGCGGGCCGCTCACGGTGTCCGAGAGCCGCTCGATGCACCCGCTGGTCGACGCGATGATCGAGGCGGGTCGCCAGGCCGGCCACGAGCACAACCCGGACTTCAACGGCGCCCGCCAGGAGGGCGTCGGCCGCTTCCAGCTCACCCAGCGCGACGGCCGGCGCCTAGCACCTCCGACGCCTTCCTGCATCCGGTCCGCGAGCGGCCCAACCTGACCGTGATCACGCACGCCTACGCGACGCGGCTGCTGTTCGACGGCCGGCGCGCGAGCGGCGTGGAGTACGCCCGGCTGGACGACACGCTCCAGATCCGCGCCGCGCGTGAGGTGATCCTGTCGGCCGGCACCTACTACTCGCCCGCAGCTGCTGATGCTCTCGGGCATCGGCCCGGAGGACCGGACTCGCGCCGATGGGGATCGAGGTGCGCGAGGCGCTGCCGGTGGGCGAGAACCTCCAGGACCACTGCATGTGCAACCTCAACTACACGACGACCGGGCCGTCGCTGTTCGACGCCGTCTCGCCGGAGAACTTCGCGCTGTTCGAGTCCGAGGGCCGCGGGCCGCTGACCTCCAACATCCCCGAGGGCGCCGGGCTTCTTCCGGGCGCGCAGCGGCGTCGACGGCGCCCGACGTCGAGTTCCACTTCGCCCCCGGGATGCTCTACGACGGAGGGCTGACGGCGCCCGAGGCGCCGGGCATGGCCTACGGCCCGGTGGTGATCAAGCCGACCAGCCGCGGGCGGGTGATGCTGCGCTCCCCCATGCCGCTGGCCAAGCCGCGCGTGCTGTGCAACTTCCTCACGACCGAGGAGGACCGCGCGAGCATGGTGGCCGGCCTGCGGATGGCGCTGGAGATGGCCGAGCAGCCGGCGCTGCGCGCCGTCGATCGACCAGCCGTTCCGGGTCCCGGACGTGCGACTCCGAGGAGGATCTGCTGGCCTTCGCGCGGCGCGAGGGGATGACGGTCTTTCACCCCACCTCGACGTGCGCGATGGGCTCGGTGGTCGACTCCGAGCTGCGCGTGTACGGCGTTCGAGGGCCTGCGCGTCGCCGACGCCTCGGTGATGCCGGAGATCACGCGCGCCAACACCAACGCGGCGACGATCATGATCGCCGAGAAGGCCGCCGACCTGATCCGGTCCGGGCGCCAGCGCCGCCGGCGACCGCGGGGGTGGCGTGATGCAGGTGCTCGATGAGGCGTCAGGCCGGGCTCGGTGCGGTCGCTGTGCGAGCTGGTCGTGCCCGGGTGCGAGCGCGTCGGGCGCCGAGGTCTACGTCGACGCGCTGCTGGCGCGGATGCCCGACGACGCGCGCGCGGGCGTGCTCGCGGCCTTCGAGGCGCTGGCCGACTGCGTCGCGGGCGGCGAGGAGGCGCTGCGCGAGCGCCAGTTCACCGCCGAGTTCGGGCTGGTGCGCGCGTTGGCGTGCGAGGCGTACTACAGCGACTTCGTGGCGCCCGGGCGCCGCCGGCCCGGGCGCGTAGGAGGAGATCGACTTCCGCTTCCCGCTGGCCGACCGCATCAACAAGGACTGGTCGTATCTGGGGGTGGGGTCATGAGGCCGAGCGCTTTGACGTCGTGGTGGTCGGCTCGGGCGCCGGCGGCGGGCTGGTGGCCGGCGAGGTCGCCGACTCGGGCGCCAGCGTGCTGCTGCTGGAGGCCGGGCCGCACCGCACCGCCGCGGACTTCACGCGCTGGGAGGCCCACGCCAACCACGACATCTGGTTCGCGCCCACCCTGGTCGAGCCCAGGGCCGAGGGCGCGCCGCCGCTGGTGGTGATCCGCGGCCGCTGCGTCGGCGGGACGAGCACGGTCAACACCAAGGTGGCGCTGCGGCCCTCCGACCAGGACTACGCGAAGTGGCACGCGGCCGCCGGGCTGGTCGGGCGAGGGCGGCGACCCGTTCTGCGCCGCCGACATGGCGCCCCACTTCGAGCGCGTCGAGGCGCGGCTCGGGGTGCGGGAGCGGTCCGACTGGCAGACAGTGCATCCACACGGTGGCCCCGGGCTTTGCAGGCGCATGGGCGCCGAGCTGGAGCCGGTCATGTCCTACACGGACGCCAACTGCATGCGCTGCGGCTCCTGCCTGCAGGGGTGCCCGACCAACGCCGGCAAGAACTCGATGAACGTCTACATCCATCCGCCGTGGGCGGAGGGGCGGCTGACGCTGCGCGCCGAGTGCACGGTGACGCGGGTGCGTCATCGAGGACCGCGGATCGGGCCCGGAGGCGACCGGCGTGGAGTACGTCGACGCCGGACGGGCAGTGCGCACGCCGTCGAGGCCGAGCGTCGTCGTGGTGGCCGCCGGGGCGATGGGCACCTCGCACCTGCTGCTGCGCTCGGGCATCCGCGAGGCGGCCGGCGGCTCGCCCAGCTCGCAGCTCGTCGGCCGCCACATCGGCTGGCACCCGGCGCGGATCATCGTGCGGCCTGTTCGACGAGCCCCAGGACGCGCATCGCGTCTACCCGATCAGCGCGCACTGCATGAAGTTCCAGAGCGACGACGACGGCGGCTTCATCGTCGAGGCCGCGACGATCCAGGACCCGATCGGCTTCTCGGTCATGCTCTGCGACGAGGACGGCGTGCCGATGTGGGGCCGTCGAGCTGAGCGAGACGGTGCGCCGGTACCGGTACTTCAGCGGGCTGCTGACGATGGTCACCGACCAGAACAACGGCATGGCCTGGATCGACGAGGACGGCCGCGACCGCTACTCGTACGAGTTCAACGAGGTCGAGCGCGAGCGCGACGAGGCCTCGTCGCGGTTCGCCCGCGAGGCGCTGCTGGCCGCCGGCGCCCGGCGCGTGCTGCCCGTCGAGCCAGTCGCAGCACCCACGTCCAGGGCGGCTGCCGCATGGGCTCAGACCCGGAGCGCTCGGTCGTCGACGCCCACGGCGAGTCCCACGACGTCCGGCGGCTGTTCGTCGGCGACAGCTCGGTCGTCCCGACGCACGCTGTCGGTCAACCCGTCGCTGACGATCATGTCGCTGGCCAGCCGGCTGGCCGCGTATCTGGCCGGCGGCGAGCACGGCTACTTCGAGGCCGGCGGGCGGGTCTCCGTGTCCGCGTGCGCGTCCGCAGTGGTCCGCAGTGAGGGTGGTGATCGCCGGCGCCGGTGGCGGCGTCGGCGCCTCGGTGGCGTTCAACCTGCTGCTCTCGGCGCTGGACGTGCGAGGTCGTGATGCTCGACGCGCGGCAGAACATGCTGCACTCGCACCTGTGGGACCTCGAGCAGGTGCTCGAGCAGACGCGACCCAGCCGGGCTCGGTGCGGTCGGGCTCGGTCGACGACATCGACGAGCGCCGACGTGCTCGTCATCACCGCCGCGGCGCCGCTCACCGTCAACAGCTCGCGGATGGTCTACCTGCGCGACAACGCGGCGATCCTGGCGCCGTTGCTCGACGCGCTGCCCGGCGGGCTGGCCGGGCACGGTGATCCTCGTCACCAACCCGGTCGACCCGCTGGGCACGTGGGCGCAGCGGCGCACCGGCCTGAGCGCCGACGGCTGCTGGGCTACACGCTCAACGACTCCCTGCGCCTGCGCACGGCATCGGCCGCGTCCTGGGCGTGGCGCCGGGGCGGGTGAAGGCGTGGATGGTCGGCGAGCACGGCGATCTGGCCGTGCCGCTGTGGGACCGCGTGGTCCTCGACGGCGCGCCCGTGGCGCTGCGACGACGCCCAGCGGGCCGCGGTGATGGAGTTCGTCGAGCGGCTGGTACGTGCGCCACGTGGCGCTCAGACTCCGACGCGCGCTCGTCGACCTGGACCTCCGGGCTGGGGATCGCGCGGATGGTCCGGGCATGCCTGGATCCCGACGGCGACGAGCTGTGGCCCGCCTCGATGATGCTGCGCGGGCGAGTACGGGATCGACGGCGTCAGCCTCAGCGTCCCGGTGAGGCTGGGCGGCGGAGGCGCGCGGGGGATCGAGGAGTGGGACCGCTCGTCGCGAGCGAGCTCGAGGCGCTGCAGCGGCCGCGGCGCGCGGTTCGTGCGCCGCGGCCGCCGACGGGCTCAGCCCTACGAGCTCGCGCGGCGCGGGGCGCCGCGCGCGGCGCGAAGGCGAGATCGACGAGCAGCGCGGCGGTCCCGGCGACCGCGATCACGATCGCCATCGGCAGCGCGTCGTGGCTGCCCGCCACGCCCACCAGCGGCGCCACCAGCGCGCCGGAGCCGAACTGCCCGAGGCCCAGCAGCGCCGAGGCCGCGCCCAGCGACCCGCTGTGGGACGCCATCGCCGAGGCCGTGCCGTTGGGCAGGACCACCCCGTTGGCGCACAGCAGCACGAAGAAGCAGACCAGCAGCGGCCACAGGCCGGCGTGGGCCACGGTGACCACCAGCGCGGCGATCGACGCGACGGCGGTGCCCACCAGCCCGCGGCGCAGCAGCCACGCCGAGCCCCGCCGGCCCACGGCGCGGCTGCCGAGCAGCGACAGCGTGATCAGCCCGCCCGAGTTGACGGCGAAGATGACGCTGAACAGCTGCGGTGAGATCCGGAAGACGTTCTCCAGCACGAACGACGAGCCCGCGATGTAGCCGAACATCGCGGCGAACGAGAGCGAGAAGGCCAGCGCGTACGGCAGGTAGCGCCGGTCGCGCAGCAGCGCCCCGAACCGACCCAGCACGGCGCGCAGGCCGCCCCGCGTGGCGCTGGTGGACGGGCAGCGTCTCGGGCAGCATGACCGCCGTGGCGACCACCAGCGGCACCCCGATCGCCGCCAGCACGATGAACACCCCGCGCCACGAGGTGACGAGCAGCACCTGGCCGCCGATCAGCGGCGCGGCCACCGGCACCACGCCGGTGATCCCCATCAGCACCCCGAACAGGCGGGCCGCCACCGTCCCGCCGCTGAGATCGCGCACGATCGCGCGGGCGATGACGATGCCGACGCTGCCGGCCATCCCCTGGATGAGCCGCATCACCACCAGCACGCCGACCGTCGGCGAGACCGCGCAGGCCACCGACGAGGCGGTGTAGCCGATGATCCCGGCCAGCAGCGGTCCGCCGCCGCCCGCGGGCGTCGCTGAGCGGCCCGGCGATCACCTGCCCGACGCCGAGGCCGAGCATGCAGCGCGGTGATCGTCAGCTGGGCGGCCGAGGCGGTGGTGTGCAGGTCCCGGGTCAGCGGCGGCAGGCCGGGCAGGTACATGTCCAGCGACAGCGGGCCGAACGCCGACAGCGCCGCGAGCAGCACGATCTGCCCGCGCGTCGGACGCCCGGGCTGCGCGCGCTCACGGTTCAGGCGAGCGCGATTTCGATGAGCAGCGGCTCCCGGCGCTTGGCCAGATCCGGGAGGACCTCGTCGAACGTCTGCGATGCAGCTCGTCGTGCGTGGTGACGTTGACCGCCGGACAGCCGAGGCAGCGGGCCATGCCGGCGATGTCGATGGAGCCGAACGCCGGCCAGGCCGCCGGGGCGCCCGCGGCGCGGGCCAGCCCGTCCATGACGGCGTAGCGGCCGTTGGCCATCACGAGCAGCAGCACCCCGACCTCGTAGTGGGCGGCGCTCCACAGCGCCTGGATGGCGTACATCGAGGAGCCGTCGCCGACCACGCCGACCACCGGGCGGTCGGGGTTGCCCATGCGCAGGCCGACCGAGCCGGCGACGCCGAAGCCCAGGCCGCCGTTGCCGCAGGCCACGAAGCCGCCGGGCGATGGCGGACCGGCACGCGCTGGTAGAGCTCGGGCTGGCTGGAGGGCGTCTCCTCCACGATCACCGCCTCGCGGGGCAGCCGCTCGGCCAGCGCCGCGTAGACGTGGCCGGGCAGCAGCGGATCGCCCGGCGGCGGGCGGCGGCGGCGCGGCCGGGCGCTTGAGCGGCGGCGGCGGCTCGGTGTCGCGCTGGGCCACCTCCTCGACCAGGGCGGCGCAGGCCGAGGCGACCGGAGCCACGATCGCCAGCGCGCACGGGCTGCGGTGGGCCTCGGCGGGATCGTCGGTGAGCACGGCCACGCGGGTGTCCTCGTGCACCATCGGCCCGGCGTCATCGAGGAGGTACAGGCGGAAGGCGTTGGTGCCGATGGCGAGCACGAGGTCGTGGGGCGCCAGCGTCTCGCGCATCTGACGCCGCGCGCCACGGCAGGTGGCCGGCGAACTGGGGATGGTCCTGGGGGAAGCCCGCCGCGCGGGCGAACGACTCCTGCCACACCGGGCAGCGCAGCCGCTCGGCGAGGCCGATCACCGCCTCCCAGGACTCGCAGTCATCGCTGCGGCCGACGACCAGCGCCGGCGACTCGGCGCGGTCGATCATGTCGGCCAGCTCGCCGATCTCGCCCGGGCGTCGCCACCGCGCTGCGCAGCGTGCGCTCGGGCCAGCCGGCGGCGTGCTCGTCGGCGGGCTCGGTCCAGTCGCCCATGGGGACGACGACCAGCGCCGGGCCCTGCGCGGCGACGGCCTCGTTGTAGGCGCGCGCGATCGCGCCGGGCACGTCCTGGGCGCGCACCGGGCAGGCTCGACCACACCGGGTACTCGCCGGCCAGCCGCTCCAGCGCGCGGCCGGTGAGGAAGGGCTCATAGGCGAGCTGGCGGCGGTCCTGCTGGCCGACCAGCACGACCAGCGGCGCATGCATGTCGCGGGCGTTGGCGATGGCGTTGATCGCGTTGCCCAGGCCGGGGGCGGTGTGCAGGTTGACCAGCGCCGGCTCGCCGCGGGCGAGCGCGTAGCCGGTGGCGATCCCCACCACGGAGCCCTCGTGCAGGCCGAGGACGAAGTGGATGTCGGGCGGCAGGCCGGTGAGGAACGGGATCTCGGTCGAGCCCGGGATTGCCGAAGATCGTGGTCATCCCGAACCGCCGCATGACGTCGAAGACGGCATCGCGGACCGTTCTCGTGGCGGCGCCCGGCTCATTTCGATCGTCTGCTGCGGGCATGGCGGTGCGTTGCGCGTCTTCGATCATGCCTTGCTCGATTCTCTGCCGGGCGCCAACGCTATCACGTACGCTTTGAGAACAATCGGTCACAGTGCGTACGTCGTGGCTTTGCGAGAAGCCCGACGGACCACATGCTTGCGCGAGCGTCAAGGAGAGAGTCTGTGTCGCTGAAGGGACTGAAGGACCGTGTCGTGATCGTCACCGGTGGCGCCTCGGGTATCGGCCGCGCCACCGCCACGCGGCTGGTGGCGGAGGGCGCGTGGGTCGCGCTCGTCGACATCGACGGCGAGGCCGCGGCGGCCGTGGCCGAGGAGCTGGGCTCCGACGTGCTGCCCCTCACCGCCGACGTCTCCTCCGAGGCAGACGTTCAGGGCTATTTCGCGGCCGCCGCCGAGCACTTCGGCCGCGTGGACTCGCTGCACAACAACGCCGGGGTCGAGGGCCCGCTGGCCCCGCTGGCGGACTTCGAGACCGACGCCTTCGAGCGCCTGGTGCGGATCAACTACTACGGGATCTTCTTCAACCTGCGCGAGATGCTCCGGACCGCGCGACGGTCGGGCACGCGTGCCACGATCGTCAACACCTCGTCGGGCACGGCCCTGCACGGCGTGCCCCAGCTCGGCGCCTACGGCTCCACCAAGGCGGCCATCATCGGGCTCACGCGGGCGGCGGCGATCGAGAACGCGGCCGCCGGGATGCGGGTCAACGCAGTGGCCCCCGGGCCCGGTGGACACGCCCCTGTTCGACCGCTTTGACAGCGCCTTCCGCGACGCGTGCGGGCGATGTCCTGCCGGTCGGCCGGATCGGCACCGCCGACGAGGTCGCCGCGCTGGTCGCGTTCCTGCTCTCAGACGAGGCGCCGTTCATCACCGGCGCGGTGTTCCCCATCGACGGAGGCGAGACGGCATGACCACCACCGACGGCATCCGATCCGCGACCGACCCGGCCGACCTGGGCGTGCTGGAGGCGTCGGCGCTGCTGCGCGAACGCGCGCTGTCGTCGACGGAGCTGACCGAGGCCTGCCTGGCGCGGATCGAGGAGCGCAACGGCGGCGCCCCGACGTTCGAGGGCGTCCCCGGATGCGGTCAACGCCTGGGTGCGCCTGTATCCGGAGCTGCGCTCGCGAGTCCGCGCGTGCGGCCGATCGAACGCCTGGCCGCCGGCGACGCGCCCGCGCTGTGCGGGATCCCGCTGGGCCTCAAGGACCTCTACGGGATGGCAGGGCCTGCCGCTCACCGCGTCCAGCCGGGTGCTGGAGGGCAACGTGGCCAGCGCGGACGCCGACGGTGTGGGCGCGGCTGCGCCGCCAGGGCATGGTGCCGCTCGGCCACACCCACACCCACGAGTTCGCCGCGGGCGGCACCACCGACCAGGTCGGCAATCCGTGGGCGCTCGACCGCGTCGTCGGAGGCTCGAGCGGCGGCAGCGCCGCGGCGCTGGCCGCGCGGATGACGCCGGCGGCGCTGGGCTCCGACACGTGCGGCTCGCTGCGGATCCCGTCGGCGTGCTGCGGCACGAGCGCGATCAAGCCCACCCACGGGCTGCTCTCGCTCGACGGGATCATCCCCCTGGCCCCCACGCTCGACCACCCGGGGCCGATGGCGCGCACGATCGCCGACTGCGCCGCGCTGCTGGCGGCGATGGCCGCCGGCGGCCCGCCGGTCGACCCCACGGTGCCGCCGCCGGCCGCCGCTGGGCGCGCTGCGCGCTGGGCCCATCGGGCGGGCCGCGGCCGCTGGCAGGGCGTGACGATCGCACTGACCGACCGCACCGATCAGACGCCGCTCGACGCCGAGGTGGCGGCGGCGCTCGGACACGGCCCGGCAGGCCTGCGAGCGGCTCGGCGCCCGCGTGGTGACCGCGCCCCGCGCCCTGGCACCAGGATTGGGACGACCTCAGCTGCCTGCTGCTCACCGACGTGTGGGCCTACCACGCCCAGCACGCCGATCGGGCGCGAGCGCTACCGCCCGGCGATCGCCGAGTTCGTCGAGGCCGCCGCAGCACTTCACCGACGCCGCCGCCTACCTCGCCGCCCAGCAGCGCCGGGCCGCCGGCGCCGCGGCGTGGGAGCGGTGGTTTGGCGCGGGCGGGATCGACCTCGTGCTGGAGCCGACGCTCCCGATCGTCCCCTACGGCCGCGGGCCCGGCTATGACCGCGGCCACGCCGGCGGTCCCGGCGACCCGATGATCGCGCTCACCGCGCTCTGGGACCTGACCGGCATGCCGGTGGCGTCGCTGCCGGTCACCTGGGAGGCGGGAGTCTCGCTGGTCGCGCCCCGCGGCCACGAGGCGAGCTGGTGTCCGCGGCCATCGACTTGCAGGAGCAGCGCGCTCCCTGCCCCGCGGTGGTCGCGGACCGCAGAGCCCCGTAACGGGGATGCGAGAATCGGAGCAGCAGTCGTCCGACGGTACGGAGGAGACATGATCGGGGACATCCTGTGGGAGCCGCCGGCTGACCTGCGCCAGAGCACGCGAGATCGGCCGCTTCATGGAGTTCGCGGAGCGTCGCTGCGGCCAGCAGTTCGCCGGCTACGACGACGCTGTGGCGATGGTCGGTCGAGGATCTGGAGGGCTTCTGGGGCGCGATCTGGGACTTCTTCGAGCTCCGCGCCCACGCCCCGTTCGAGCGGGTGCTGGCCTCGCGCGAGATGCCGGGCGCGGTGTGGTTCCCCGGCGCGCGGCTCAACTACGCCGAGCATCTGGTCGGCCGCGACGAGGACACCGACTCGGTGGCGGTGGTCGCCCACTCCCAGACCCGGCCGGAGTTCGAGGTGACCTTCGGCGAGCTGCGCGAGCAGGTGGCGCGCGCCCGCGCCGGCCTGCAGCGGCTCGGGGTCGGCCCCGGCGACCGCGTCGTCGCCTACATGCCGAACATCCCCGAGACGCTCGTGGCGTTCATCGCCACCGCGTCGCTGGGAGCCATCTGGGCCGCCTGCGCGCCGGAGTTCGGGGCGCGCAGCGTCATCGACCGCTTCGCCCAGATCGAGCCCAAGGTGATGCTGGCCGTCGGCGGCTACGGCTTCCGCGACCGCTACGTCGAGCCGGCTGGCCGAGGTCGAGGCCATCCGCGGGCGCCTGCACGAGCCTGGAGCACGTGGTCGCGGTGCCCTACGGCGAGGCCGCGGTGCCCGACGCGGTGGCGTGGTCTGACCTGCTCGGCGAGGCGGCGCCGCTGCGAGTTCGAGCCGGTGGCGTTCGACCACCCGCTCTACGTGCTGTTCTCCTCGGGGACCACCGGGCTGCCCAAGGCGATCGTCCACGGCCACGGCGGCCAGCTCGTGGAGCACCACAAGAACCAGGGCCTGGGCTGGGACCTCGGGCCCGGCAAGCGCCTGCAGTGGTTCTCCACCACCGCGTGGATGATGTGGAACGCGCTGGTCTGCGCGCTGCTGCTGCGCGACCTCGATCGTGATGCTCGACGGCGACCCGGCGTGGCCGGACCTGGCCGAGCAGTGGCGGCTGGCCGAGCGCAACCGACCGACGGTCATGGGCGTCTCCCCGCCCTATCTGATGGCCTGCCGCAAGGCCGGGCTCAACCTGCGCGAGGACTTCGACCTCGAGCTCGATCGAGGTCCTGTGCACCGCGGGCTCGCCGCTGCCGGCCGAGGGCTACCGGTGGGTGTACGAGCAGCTCGGGCCCGACGTCTGCCTGGTCAACGGCTCGGGCGGCACCGACGTGTGCACCGGCATCGTGTCGGGCTGCCCGGGCGCGCCGGTCTACGAGGGCGAGATCTCCTGCGCCTCCCTGGCCGTCGACGCCAAGGCCTTTGACGAGGACGGCAACCAGGTGGTCGGCGAGCTCGGCGAGCTGGTCATCACCTCGCCGATGCCGTCGATGCCGGTGGCCCTGTGGGGCGACGAGGACGGCGAGCGCTACCGCGCCTCCTATTTCGACCGCTACCCGGGCGTGTGGCGCCAGGGGGACTGGATCAGGTTCACCCCGCGCGGCAGCTGCGTGCTCA
The DNA here is from genome assembly GCA_963790605.1 of uncultured Actinomycetota bacterium. Taxonomy (GTDB): domain Bacteria; phylum Actinomycetota; class Thermoleophilia; order Solirubrobacterales; family Solirubrobacteraceae; genus Palsa-465. The sequence goes on from CAWBPG010000001.1 coordinate 289,022, forward strand.
CCGGGCGCTCGGACGCGACGCTCAACCGCGGCGGGGTCCGCCTGGGCACCGGCGAGTTCTACTCGGTGGTGGAGGAGTTCCCCGAGCTCGCCGACGCGCTCGTGGTCCACCTGGAGGACGACGAGGGCGGGATGGGCGAGCTGCTGCTGTTCGTGGTGCCCTCCCCGGGGGCGACGGTGGACGACGCGCTGCTGGGCCGGGTCCGCGCGGCGCTGCGCGGCGAGCTCTCGCCACGCCACGTGCCCGACGACATCGTCGTCGTGAGCGGGATCCCGCGGACGCTGACGGGCAAGAAGCTCGAGGCGCCGGTCAAGCGCATCCTGCGCGGCGAGGCCGCCGAGAAGGTCGCCAGCCGCGACGCGCTGGCCGATCCCGGGGCGCTGGACGCGTTCGTGGCGCTGGCTGCGCGGCGAACCGCTCAAGCTCCATTAAAATGAGCGGACGAGAGAGGCTGACGGTCATCGCCAGGGAGAGAGACAGGACGTGACGAGATGGCGTTAGTGCAGGCGCCGCCGCACGAGCCGCCGCTGGAGAAGTGGCGCCCGCGCGGGACCGATCCGGCAGCCGGCTGCGCTCCTGGTCAGACATCCTCGCCGCCACCCATCTCGCCTTCGAGGTCAAGCCCACCTGGCGCACCCCCGCCCGCTTCCAGGCCGCGGTCACGCGGCGCACCATCGGCGACCTGATGCTGGTCGACTGCGCCGCCTCGCCCTTCCTGGGCCAGCGGGACGTTGCCGTGATCGGCTCCGACGCCGACGCGGGCCACGAGAACGTCCTCGGCTTCCAGTTCGTCTTCAAGGGCATGGAGCTGGTGCGCGAGGGCGACCGCCAGCTCGCGCTCCAGCCCGGCGACATGGTGCTCTGGGACGGCCTGCAGCCGACCGAGATCGAGATCGCCGAGGCCTTCTACAAGCGCACCCTGCTCTTCCCGCGCGACCGGGTCCTGGCCGTCTGCCCGCGGCTGGGCGCCCTCGACGCGCTGCCGTCGCTGGAGGGCAGCGCCTCCGCGCGCCTGCTCGTGCGCTTCATGAACGCCCTGGCCGTGGAGATGCCCGCGCTGGACGCCGCGGCCGGCGCGGCCGCGGCCAACGCCGCGCTCGAGCTGCTGCGCGCGGCGGTGGAGCCCGCGCTGCCCAGCGACCGCGCGGCCACCCGGGCGGCGATGCGGGCCGAGATCGCCCGCTACGTGCGCACCCACCTCCAGGACCCCCAGCTCGGGCCGGCCTCGATCGCCCGCGCCTACGCGATGTCCGTGCGCACGCTGCACGCGCTGTTCGAGGACGTCGACGCTTCGGTGGCCGGGCTGGTGCGCCGCGAGCGCCTGGCCCGCTGCCTGGAGGACCTCCAGCAGCCCAACGGCGGTTCGGTCACCGAGATCGCCTTCCGCTGGGGCTTCTGCGACGCCGCCCACTTCTCCCGCGTGTTCAAGCGCGAGTTCGGGGCCACGCCGTCCGAGATCCGCCACGCCGCGCTGGCCGCCGCGTAGCTGTCGCGTTCTCGTCCGCCGAAACGAACGTATGTTCGTGTCGTGAGCGGATGGGATCGGGGGCATTTGGCTATGCTCTGCCCCAGTGCGGGGTCGTCTAATGGCAAGACGCCAGCCTCTGGAGCTGGTTATCAAGGTTCGAGTCCTTGCCCCGCAGCTGCGAAATTGTGGTCTCGCCGCGCCGGGAACGCGCTAGAGCGTCTCGAGGTCCGTCGGAGAGGTCGCCGAGCGACGTCGGCGCGGTCGCCGATCTCGGTGTGCTCGGCGATGAAGCGGCGGGCGTGCTGGAGGTCCTCGGAGCGGCCGACCGACAGCGCGCCGGCGACGCGGCCGTCGTGAGGTAGAAGACCGAGAAGGCGCCATCGTCGACCGAGCCGCGGATGACCTCGCGGTCCCAGTCGTAGGCGGGGCCGACGTACTCGATCGCCGCCCAGTCCGAGAGGTCGGAGAAGAAGTAGGGGACGACGTCGTGGGCGACGTCCTTGCCGAGCATGTTGAGCGCCACGGTCTTGCCGTGGTTGAAGGCGACGTCCCAGTGCTCGACGCGGATGCGGCGGCCGCCGTGGACGACGCTCTCGTACTCGGCGACGTCGCCGGCGGCGTAGATCCCCGGGGTGCCGGACTCCAGGCGGGAGTCGACGCGCACGCCGCCGCTCTCGCCCAGCTCCAGCCCGGCGCTGCGGGCGAGCATGACGTCGGGGTTGACGCCGGCGCCGATGATGACCGCGTCGGCGGGGATCTCGCGGCCGGTCTTGGTCACCACCTTGGTCACGCGCCCGTCGGCGCCCTCGAAGCGCTCAAGCTCGTCCTCGCCGTGCAGGGTGATGCCGTGGCCGGCCAGCAGGTCATGGAAGTAGGTGGCGGCCTCGCGGCCGAAGGAGCGGATGAGGGCGCGCTCCTCGAGCATCACCATCGTGCACCGGCTGCCGAGCTCGGTGAGGGTGGCCGCGACCTCGGAGGCGATGTAGGAGCCGCCGATGAGGACCACGCGCTTGCCGGCGGCGTCCTCGCGGATGGCGTCGCTGTTGCCGAACGTGCGCAGGTAGTGGATGCCCTCGAGCTCGGACCCGGGGACGTTGAGCCGCCGGACGTTGGCCCCGGTGGCGACCAGCGCCTGGCCGAAGCCGACCTCCTCCTTGTTGGAGAGCTTGACCGTGCGCTCGGAGAGGTCGAGCTTCATCGCCGAGGTGCGGGTCAGCACCTCGATCTGCTGCTCGGCGTACCAGTCGGCGGTCTGGAACAGCGCGTCGTCGCGCGAGTCCGGTGCCCTGCAGGTAGCCCTTGGACAGCGGCGGGCGGTCGTAGGGCAGGTCGGGCTCGCGCCCGACGAGCAGGATCGAGCCGTCGGCGCCGGAGCGGCGCAGCCAGCGGGCGCAGTTGCCCGCGGCCAGGCCGCCGCCGATCAGCAGGAAGTCGACGTCGCGGTCGGCCATCGCGGGTCGTCCGGTACTAGCGGGCCGAGAGCTCTGAGCCCTCGGGCGCGAAGCGCGGCGTGATCTCGCCCTCCAGACCCGGGTCGAGGATGAGCAGCACCTGGTCGCCGGCCTGGATGACCGAGTCGGCCTTGGGGACGAAGCCGGCCCCGTCGCGCAGGACCGAGATGATGAGCGAGCCCTCGGGCAGAGGCACCTCCTGGACGCGGCAGCCCGGCGGCCGTCGAGCCCTCCCCCACCTCGAGCTCGATGATCTCCAGGTGCTCCTCCTCGAGCGCCAGGAGCTGGACGAGGCCGTACTCGGGGACCTCGTGCTCGATCAGGCGCAGGATGAGGTCGGTCGCCGAGACGGCCGGCTGGACGCCGAGCGTCTTGAAGTGGATCAGGTTGCGCGGGTTGTTGACGCGGGCGACGATCCGCTCGACGCCGTACTTCTCCTTGGCCACCTGGCAGATGAGGATGTTGTCCTCGTCGTCGCCGGTGACCGCGATGACGAGGTCGGCGCGCTGGATGCCGGCGCGCTCGAGCACCCACAGCTCGGTGGCGTCGCCGTACTGGACGGCGTGCTCGAGCTCCTCCTCCACCACGCGGAAGCGGCGGTGGTCGGACTCGATGAGGGTGACCTCCCGGTCCTTGGCGATCAGCTCCCGGGCGAGGTTCCACCCCACCTTGCCCGCTCCCGCAATGATCACGTACATGTGGCCACTGGCTCCCTTCCCTTCAGGCCTCGAGAACGACGTGCTCGGCTTGGTCGATGGCGTGCTGCGTGGGGCAGATCGTGAGCAGCCCCTGCTCGCCGTACCAGGCGGCCCGGGCCGGATCGGCCACGCGCACGACCACGCGGGGCACGTTGAAGCGCCGCTGGGCGAGCTGGGCGATCACCAGGTTGGTGTTGTCGCCGCGCGTGGCCGCCATGAACACGTCCGCCTGCTCGATCCCGGCCTCGACGAGGCCGTCGACCTCCAGTGCCGCGCCGACGGTGAACCGCCCGCCGGCGTCCTCCCAGCTGATCGACTGGTCCTTGTCCAGCCGCTCGTGCGACAGCGGGTCGCTGTCGAGCACGGAAACGTCGTGTCCGGCGTCCAGCGCGCGCTTGGCTACCGCCGACCCAACGCGGCCGGCACCGACGATCAGAATGAACATGGGCGGCACTCTAGGTCCTCGCCGCGATAAATGGCGTCACATCGAGACCAATACCCGCCGCAGGGGCGTCGCCCAAGCGGCGGTGCTCACACGCCGTTCGACGCGCGTCCGCCCGCGGCGGCGGGGTGAGCGCCGCGGCGACGATCACGAGCGCGAAGGCCAGCACCCGGACGACCACCCCCAGATGGCTGGACGGCATCGGCTCCCCGAACACGATCGGCCCGGCGGCGATCGTCGTCAGGTTGGCGGCGGCGCTGGTGAGGGCGATCATCGGCACGGCATCGCCGAGCTGGAGGCTGCGCGCCGAGATGAGCAGCCCGACCAGCGAGGCGACGAGGATGACCAGGGCCAGCGGATGGATCAGGACACCCAGGCCCAGGGCGTGCAGATGCGAGCTGAGCGCCTTGATCGAGGTGTCCGATGTCGCCCACAGCAGGCCGGCGGAGACCGCGAGCATCGCCGGCCGGCGCGGGCGCAGCGCCAGCAGCAGGCCGACGGCTCCGGTGGCGCACAGGAAGACGGCCAGCGTCCCGGGGTCATAGCGCGAGTGCGCGCTCGCCGCGTCTCCGTCGAGCGTGGCGGCCAGGAAGGCCAGGCCCGGCCGCGGTCAGCCCCACGCCCACCCACTCGCGGCGGGTGACCTCGATCCCGAACAGCTGGTCGGCGACCACGGTCAGCAGCACCAGGCCGCCGGCGATGACCGACTGCACCAGCGAGATCGGGGCCAGCGCCAGCGCGCCGACGTGAAAGCCCCAGGAGCCCAGGGCGATGGCGATCCCGAGCGAGTACAGCGGGGAGCGAAACAGCTCGACCGTGCTGCGCCAGGGGTGCGTCAGCTCGACCGACGGCGCCTCGCGGGCGCCGCGGAACTTGTAGAGGAACCCGGCCACCGACCCGAACGCGGTGAGCAGGGCCAGAACCAGCCCGATGTCAACGGACGCGGACATCGCCGTGGCAGAGGCTAGATGATTGGTTCCATCCGGCGGCGCGGGTGGCGGGCGCGGATCCGCGCCGCGACGTGTCATTCGGATCAGGTGATCAGCGGGATGATCAGCAGCGCCACGATGTTGGCGACCTTGATCATCGGGTTGATGGCCGGACCGGCGGTGTCCTTGTAGGGGTCGCCGACCGTGTCGCCGGTCACCGCGGCGGCGTGGGCCTCGGAGCCCTTGCCGCCGAAGGCGCCGTCCTCGATGAGCTTCTTGGCGTTGTCCCACGCGCCACCGCCGGCGGTCATCGAGACGGCCATGAAGAGGCCGACGACGATCACGCCGATGAGCAGGCCGCCGAGCGCCTGGACCGAGATGATGCCGACGATCACCGGGATCACGATCGGGATCAGCGCCGGCAGGATCATCTCCCGCTGCGCGGCCGCGGTGACGATGCTCACGCACTGGCCGTACTCGGGCTGCTCGGTCCCGTCCATGATCCCGGGCTTCTCCCGGAACTGGCGGCGCACCTCCTCCACGACGGCGCCGCCGGCGCGGCCCACGGCCTCCATCGAGAGCGCGGCGAACAGGTAGACCATCATGCCGCCGATGAGCAGGCCGATGAGCACCGGCGGGTTGGAGAGGTCGAAGCTCGACGTGGCGCTGCCCGAGCTCCTGCTTGAAGGCGTCGAACAGCACCAGCGCGGCCAGCGCGGCGGAGCCGATGGCGTATCCCTTGGTCACGGCCTTGGTGGTGTTGCCGACCGCGTCGAGCGGGTCGGTGACGTTGCGGACCTCCTCGGGCAGCTCGGCCATCTCGGCGATGCCGCCGGCGTTGTCGGTGATCGGGCCGAAGGCGTCGAGCGCGACGATCAGGCCGGTCAGCGACAGCTGCGCCATCACGGCGACGCCGATGCCGTAGATGCCGTGGCCGCAGCTTCCAGGCGCCGAAGATGCCCAGCGCGATCACGATCGCCGGCAGCGCGGTGGCCTGATAGCCCTGGGCGAGGCCCTGGATGATGTTGGTGGCGTGGCCGGTCTGCGACGCGCGCGCGGTGCTCTTGACCGGCGAGAAGCGCGTCGAGGTGTAGTAGTCGGTGATCACGAACAGGGCGGCGGTGATGACGAGGCCGATGAGCGCGCACAGGTAGAAGTGCCACCACTTGGGCGCGGCGCCGCCGAGCTGGTGGTCAGCCCGTGCATCAGCCAGTAGGTGACCGGGATGAAGGCCAGCGCGGCGAGGCCGCCGGAGAGGATCAGGCCCTGATAGAGCGCGCGCTCGACGTTGCCCGAGCGCGACTTCACGGCGAAGGTGCCGATGATCGAGGCGATGATCGAGACGCCGCCGAGGACCAGCGGGTACATCGCGACCGCGGTGACCTGGCTGAAGGTCAGGACGCCGAGCAGCATCACGGCGACGGCGGTGACCGCGTAGGTCTCGAACAGGTCGGCCGCCATGCCGGCGCAGTCGCCGACGTTGTCGCCCACGTTGTCGGCGATCACGGCCGGGTTGCGGGGGTCGTCCTCGGGGATGCCGGCCTCGATCTTGCCCACGAGGTCGGCGCCGACGTCGGCGCCCTTGGTGAAGATGCCGCCGCCCAGACGGGCGAACACCGAGATCAGCGAGCCGCCGAAGCTCAGGCCGATGAGGGCATCGACCGCCTGGCGGGTGGTCTCGCCGGCGATCCAGGTGAGGATCCCGTAGTAGCCGGCCACGCCGATCAGGGCGAGGCCGACGACCAGCATGCCGGTGACCGCGCCGCCGCGGAAGGCGACGTTGAGCGCCGGCGGAGACGCCGCCGCGCGCGGCCTCGGCGACGCGGGCGTTGGCGCGCACGGAGACGTTCATGCCGACGAACCCGGCACTGGCCGACAGCGCCGCGCCGATCAGGAAGCCGATCGCCACGCGGATGTTCTGGAGCGGGATCAGCAGGATGAACACGACCACGCCGACGGCGGCGATGATCGTGTACTGGCGGTTCAGGTAGGCGGAGGCGCCCTCCTGGACCGCCGCCGAGATCGCGCGCATGCGCTCGTTGCCGGGTGACAGCGCCAGCAGCGACCGTGAGGTGACAGCGCCGTAGACGATGGCGCACGCCGCGCACACAAGCGCGACCACGACGCCATGGTGCGTCAGAAAGCTAGACAAGAAGGTCCTCCGGGGAAGCTCTTAATTCGGGAAGCGCGACAGATCGCGCGGCACAACGTCAAAAAGGGCCTCCGCGCTCAGACTGTGCGGAGACCCCGGCATAAGCCCGGCGCGAGTCTAGCGTGCACGCCGGACGGAACGTCGGCCGAAACGGCGCGGGCGCTGGGAGAACACGTCGCAAGGCGTCGCGGGGCCTACTGACCGGGCACCCAGAGCCGGCCGCTGCGCTGGGCGGGACCCGGCTCCCCGGGCTTTGGAGCCTCGGCTCCGCCGCGTGGGCGGGGCCTGGCCTCCGGGACCGCCTGGCCCTCCGGGAGCGCCCGGACCGCCCGGACCGCCCGGGCCCGGACCGCCGCGCCCGGACCGCCGGGGCCGCCGTGCCGGGACCGCCGGGGCCGCCGGGGCCGGGACCGCCGGGGCCTCCGGCGCCGGGACCACCCGGACCGCCTGGCCCCCGGCGCCCGGATCGCCGCCCCGGAGCGCCGCCGGGCTGACCGGCGCCCCCCAGCCGCACGAAGGCCAGCTGCAGCTGGGACAGCGCGTCGCGGATCGGGGCCGCCTGCGGCGGCGCCGCCTGCTCGATGAGCGGCAGCAGCGCGCGCACGGCCTCGATCGACAGCCGGACCTGGCCCAGATCGCGCTCGTCCTCGGTGCCCGGGGACAGCCCGGTGCGCCGCATGCCCAGGTTGATGAGCGAGACGACCTGGTCGAGCAGGATCTGCTCGACCCGGATCTTCTTGATCTCGGCCTCGTAGGCGGCGCGAAGCTCTTCTTCGGTTGGCTGGTCGCTGGTGCTCATGCGCTCTGCTCCCCTTCGGATGTGGCTGCTCACCGGCAGTGGGGCTCCAACACGCCGGAGTATGTCTCCCGGGTCTCGGCCTGCACGGCGGCGTAGACCTCGGCCAGGCTCATCCCCGATTCCAGCATCCGGCGCTGGCGCTGCGCGCCGTTGACCGCCGGCAGGCTCACCTCGAGGCCCAGCTCGGCCCGGACCGGAGCGGTCCACTCCAGCAGCCGGTCCAGGGCGCCGGCGGCGGGGTAGGGCTCGCGCCGCTCGAGGTCGAGGAGATCGCCGTCCAGGCCGTAGCGCAGCGCGCGCCACATGTTCTCCTCGATCAGCCGGTTGGGCAGGTCGGTGAACGGGACGCCCTCGTCGATGTCGCGCGCCGCCTGGGCCACGCAGGCCACGATCAGCGCCGCCAGCCCGTCGGACTCGGCGGCGGTCGCCTGGGCGTCGCAGATGCGGACCTCGACCGTCCCGAAGGCGAAGTGCGGGCCGGATCGACCACCACACCTGCGTGTACTCGACGATCGAGCGGGTCTGGACGAGGAAGTCGATGTAGTCGGCGAACGCCGCCCAGTCGCCGAACGCGTCGGGAACCCCGCAGCGCGGGAAGCTCTTGGTGAAGTCTGGGTCCGGGCGCTGTGCAGGCCGGAGTCCGAGCCGTCGAGGAACGGCGAGTTGGCCGAGATCGCCAGCAGCACGGGCAGCACCGGGCGCAGGCGGTCGCACACCCGCACCGCGCGGTCGGCGCCGCGGACCCCGACGTGGACGTGCAGCGAGAACGTGTTGTTGCGCCAGGCCACGTACTTCAGGCCGTCCTCGACGCGGTGGTAGTGCGTCGGTGTCGATGATGTGCTGCCGGCGGTAGTCAGACCACGGATGGGTCCCGGTGGCGCCGAGCTCCATGTCCTGGGCGGCCGCCAGCGCGAACAGCCGGCGGCGCAGCTCGCGCTGGGCGGACCGGGCGGCAGCCGAGGTCCTCGCCGCGGCCGGAGCGGATCTCGATCTCCGAGGAGATCAGCTCCCCGGCGATGGCGTCGGCGAGCAGCGGGTCGTCGGCGGCGGCGTCGCGCAGCTGCTCGAAGCGGCCGGCGAGCTCGAGGCTGTCGGGATCGAGCACCGCGAACTCCTCCTCCAGGCCGACGGTGAAGTCGGTGGATGCGTCAAAGGCGGCACGCGCGGTGTCGATGTCAAGCTCCACGGCAACGCAGTACAGACCAGCGAGCACTAGGTCAGATAGAAGTACAGCGCGTAGAGCAGATCGACGGCGGGGCTCGAGGTGTGGACGGTGACCTCGGGCGGGACCTGGAGCAGGGCCTCGGAGTAGTTGAAGATGATCTTCACGCCGGCGTCGACCAGCTCGTCGGCGATGCTCTGGGCGGCCGAGGACGGGACCGCCAGCACCGCCACGACGATGTCCTGCTCGTCGACCACCGTCCGCAGCTCGGAGTTGTGGCGGACGGTCAGCGGCCCGATCCGGGTTCCCGACGCGCTCGTGGTCGATGTCGAAGATCGCCACGACGCGGAAGCCGTGGTCGGCGAAGATGTCCGACGTGGCGATCGCGGTGCCGAGGTGGCCGGCGCCGAACAGCGCGATGTTGTGCTGGCCGGCCGTGCGCAGGATCTTGCGGATCTGGCTGACCAGCGACTCGACGTTGTAGCCGACGCCGCGCTTGCCGAACTTGCCGAACCCGGACAGATCGCGCCGGATCTGGGTCGAGTTGACGTGCGTGTAGTCGGCGAGCTCCTGGGAGGAGATCGTCTCCTTGCCGATCTTTCGCGCCTGCGTGAGCACCTGCAGGTACCGCGACAGGCGCGCCGCAACGCCGAGCGACAGCTTCTCGCCCGGTTTGTCGAGGCCCGGGCCCGCCGGTTCGGTACCGCGGCCGACCGTGTAGCTCATCCGTTTGTCCACTCTAGTCGGTTCGCCAGGAGGCCGGTCAGGCGCCGTATCCAGCTCGGACTCGTCGACGAACAGCTCGAACGCCTCGACCCCGTCGATCGTAACGACCGGGATGCGCTCCAGGTAGGCGCGCAGCAGGCGTCGTCGGCGTCGATGTCGCGCTCGGCGAGCGCGAACGGATGCGCGGGCACGGACCCGCTGCAGGACCTCGCGGGCGTCGTCGCACAGGCAGCAGCCGCTCGCGGCCGTAGAGGACGACCTCGGCTGTAGCTCATGCGACCAGCGCCCGCTCGCCGGTGGCGTACACGTCGAGGTCGAGGTACTCCGGGAACGGCTGGGCCGGCACGTAGCGCGCCGCGCTGGCGATCATCGCGGCGTTGTCGGTGCAGAGCTCGCGCGGCGGGATGTCGATCGGGACCCCGAGCGCCGCACAGCCGGTCGCGCAGCGGGCCGTTGGCGGCCACCCCGCCCCCGACCGCCAGCTGCTCGGCCCCGGTCTGCGCCAGCGCGCGCTCGACGCGCAGCGCCAGCGCCTCGACGATCGCGCGCTGGTAGGAGGCGGCGAGATCGGCGCGCCGGCGCTCGCGTCTCGGCCTCGCCCCAGCTCGCGCACGCGGTACAGCAGCGCGGTCTTCAGCCCGGCGAAGGAGAAGTCCAGCCCCGGCATCCGCGCGCCGGTCGGGAAAGGCGAAGGCCTCCGGGTCGCCGTCGCGCGCCAGCCGCTCCAGCGCCGCGCCGCCGGGATAGCCGAGCCCCAGCAGCCGCGCGCCCTTGTCGAACGCCTCGCCGGCGGCGTCGTCGAGCGTCTGGCCGAGCACCTCGTAGCCGGGGCCGTGGTCGGTCGACCCGAGCCAGGAAGGTGTGGCCGCCGCTGGCGATGAGGCTGAGGAACGGCGGCTCGAGCGGCGACGGCTCCAGGAAGCCGGCGGCGATGTGGCCGTGGAGGTGGTCGACCGCGCGCCAGCGGCAGCTCGTGGGCGGCGGCCATCGCCTTGGCCGTCGCCAGCCCGACGAGCAGCGCGGCGACGAGGCCCGGCCCGCGCGTGACGGCCACCAGCTCGATGTCGGCCAGCTCGGCGCCGGCCTGGTGCAGCGCGTCCTGCACCGCCGCGCCGACCAGCTCCAGGTGGTGGCGGCAGGCGATCTCCGGGACGACGCCGCCGTAGCGGTCGTGGATGCCCTGGGAGGAGATGACGTTGGAGAGGATCTGCGCCAGCGCCGGTGACGACCGCCGCGCAGGTGTCGTCGCAGGAGGTCTCGAGCGCGAGGATCACCCCGCCGCGCCCGACGGGGAGGTCGTCTCCAGCGGTGCGCCACATGATCACCGCGTCCTCGCCGTTGTCGCGGTAGTAGCGAGGCCGCGTGCCCGCCGAGCGGAACCCGAACCGCTCGTAGAGGGCGATCGCCGGCGCGTTGGAGGTCCGCACCTCCAGCGTGTACTCGCGGTCGGCGCCCGGCCCGCTCGATCATCTGCTCGAGCAGCGCCCGGGCGATCCCGCGCCGCCGCAGCGCCGGCTCGACCGCGATGTTCATCAGATGCCAGACGGTGTCGTAGCGCGCGCAGATGAGGTAGCCGAGCAGCGTGTCCGTGGTCATCGACGGCGGCCAGGCACAGGCCCGACGGCTTGGACAGCTCGAGCACGAACATCGCCAGCGACCACGGCGTCGTGAACGCGCGGCGCTCGATGGCGATGACCTGGGGAAGGTCGGAATAGCCGAGAGGCCGGATCGTGACGCTGTCTGGTAGTCATGGCTGCCGGGCGGTGCGGAGGCTGATCTCGGCGTCCGGCAGACGCAGATACTCCGGCTGGATGCCCTCCGGAGGCTCAGGCCGCAGAGCCCAGAGCCAGCCGGCAATGCTCGACGGCGCTGACCCGGTTGCAGCTCTGAGTCCGGCTCGGGAATCCGCGCTCCCGCACGCTCGAGAGCCTCCCTGAATTCTACCGCCCCGTCACCCACGGCCAACCACGCGCGGCCGTCCGAGCGCATGGCCTCGGCGAGCGCCTCCGGGGCCAGCGCACGGGGGCTCAGCAGCGGCGCGGCGTCGGCCCGGGCCACGTCGGCGGCGGCCCAGCCGGCGGCGAACACCTCTCCGCGCCGAGCGTCGATGACCGCCATCACGGCCTCGCCGGAACCAGCCCCGCCGGCCCCGGCGGCGATCGCCCCGCGCGCGAGCGAGTGCAGCGTCGAGACGCCGACGAGGTCGATCTCGCGCGCCCGCGCGAGCGCATGCGCGGTGGCGACGCCGATCCGCAGCCCGGTGAAGGTGCCCGGGCCCACGCCGACCGCGATCCGGTCGAGCTCGGCCCAACCGATGCCCGCGTCGCCCAGCACGTCCACGACGAGCGCCATCAGCCGCGTGGTGTGGCGCGGGCGGGCGCCGGGCGGCGGATCATCGCGGCGCTCAACGGCCGCGTCGTTGTCGGTGTCGAGCAGCGCCACCGTGGTGGCGCGGGTCGCCGTGTCAAACGCCAGAATCTTCACCGAATCGCAACCTGGCGCTCATCGCCGCCGGCGTGCTCGAGCCGGACGCGCGCGGCCACGTGTCCGAGCTGCGCCAGCTCCTGCTCCCCGGCGGCGCGGCCACTCGACGAACGCGATCGTGTCGGGGCCCAGGTAGTCAGCGAGCAGATCGGGATCCTCGCCGGCCAGCGAGGCCAGCCGGTAGAGGTCGACATGGGCCACGGCCGCCCGTCCCTGCGGCGCGATAGCGCTGGCCGATCGTGAACGTGGGGCTCGTCACGGGGACGGTCACGCCGAGAGCCCGGGCGGCGCCGCGCACGAACGTGGTCTTGCCGGCGCCCAGCTCGCCCTCGACGAGCACGACGTCGCCGGCGGCCAGCTCGGCCGCCAGCCGGCCTCCGAGCGCCTCGGTCTCGGCCGCGTCATGTGACTGAAACCGGCCCTGCACAGGCCGAGACTGTAGAGCGGACCGTCGGCTTCCGCTACCGTCAGGGCATCATGGCCGACGGGTCGTCCAGCTCCCCGGGGCGCATCGCGCTGCTCGTGCAGCGCGTCGTCGGGGATCGCGCCGAGGTTCCGACGTCGCTGGCCGAGCTGCGCGGCTCAGAGACGGCCAAGGCGGTGGGCCTCGCCGCCGCGATGATCGGCAACAACATCATCGCGCTGGGCTCGACGGTCGTGTTCAGCCGCCTGCTCAAGGACAACCAGGGCGGCGGCTACGGCTCGCTGGCCGCGCTGGTCAGCTACTTCCTCATCCTGTCGGTCGTCGGCCAGGCGCATGCAGGTGGCGACCGCCCGCGAGGGCGTGCTCGGCCACCTCGGCGTCGGCGCCGGCCTCATGGCCACCGTCCGGCGCTGGACGCGCAGCCTGCTGCTCTTCACGCTGGCGCTCACCGTCGTCTCGGTGCTGCTGCGCGACCCGATCGCCAGGGCCGCTGAACGTCAAGCACGACCAGTGGGCGGCGGCGCTCGGCCTGCCGGCCGCCGGGCTGTGGCTCGAGCTGTCGATGCTGCGCGGCGTGCTCCAGGGCGTCGGCGACTACAAGGGCGTCGGCCTCAGCCTCATCGGCGAGCAGGGCGCGCGGCTCGTCACCGGCGCGATCCTGGCCGCCGCCGGCCTGGGCGTGACCGGGGCCTACCTGGGCACGCCGCTGTCCTTCATCGCCATGGGCGTCTACTGCTGGTATCGGCTGCGCCGGCACGTTGGCGCGATCGAAGGCGAGCCGCTGGCCGCCGTATCCACGGCCCCGCCGGCGGCGCTCAGCCTGTGGGACCACGTCAGGCGGGCCTGGGCGCCGATCGCCGGGCTGATCGTCATCGCCGTCCTGCAGAACATCGACATCATCGCCGCCAAGCACCGGTTCAGCACGCGGCGTCGCCAGCTCCTACAGCGCGGTCGCGGTCGCCGCCAAGGTCCTCATCTGGGTGGCGATGGGCGCCGGCTTCTACCTCGTGCCCGAGGTCTCGCGCCGTCGCGCCGACGGCAAGGACCCGCGGCCGATCCTGGCCCGGGCGCTGGGGATCGTCGCGGTGTGCGCCGTCCCGGTCCTGCTGATCTTCGCCTTCGCCGTCCCACCTGCTCATCAAGTCGGCGTTCGGCGCCTCCAAGACGTCGCGCGTCCGGCTCGCTGCTCGTCCTCGGCCTGGCCTTCACCGTGCTGGCCTGCACCTACCTGGCGATCCAGTACATGCTGGCGCTGCGGCGGACGTGGTTCCTGGTGCTGCTCGCCGCCGTGGCGGTGGCCGAGCCGATCCTGCTGCTCAACGCCTCGCACCGGCCCAAGAGCTTTGCCGCGGTCGTGCTGGCGATCCAGGTCGTCGGGGCGCTCGTGGCCTTCGCCTTCGCGCTGCGACCGGATCGCACGCCGGCGCCGCCGGCCGCCAGCGGTCCGACCGCGACGGGTGCCCGAGCCGTCGAGACGCGTGCCCGAGCCGCGTCTGATCGACGAGCAGCCGCGGCTCGGCGGCGCGCCTCGAGCGACCGTCGAGCCGGCGCCTGCGACCGCGAACGTCCGCACGAAGGCCTCGACGACCGCGGGGTCGAACTGGCCGCCCGCGCAGCGCCGCAGCTCGTCCAGGGCCTCGAGCGTGGCCGAGGGCGCGGCGGTACGGGCGCTCGCTCGTCATCGCGTGGTAGGCGTCGCAGACCGAGATGATCCGGGCCTCGAGCGGGATCTGCCTCGCCCGCGAGCCGATCGGGATAGCCGGTGCCGTCGAAGCGCTCATGGGTGGAGCGGACGATGCGCGCGGCGCCGGCCAGCGCCGGGGCGGCCGCCAGGATCCGCTCGCCGATCACGGGGTGGCGCTCGACGAACTCCCACTCCTCGGCGGTGAGAGGGCCGGGCTTGGCGAGGATCGACGCCGGGACCGCGACCTTGCCGATGTCGTGCAGGTCGGCGGCGTGGCCGAGCTCCTGGAGCCACACGCCGGCGAGCCCCAGCTGCGCGCCCACGCGCTCCGCCGCGGCCGCGAGGCCGCCGGCGTGCTCGTCCAGGTCGTCCTGGCAGGGCGGCGAGCGTGGCCACCAGCACGTCGCGCGTCTGGGCCGCGGCGGTGGCGCGGCGGCTGTGCTTGCGGGCGTACATGCGCCGGTCGCAGAGCCGCAGGGCCTCCGACGGATCGGCGGCCTCCTCCGGGATCAGCGCCACACCGCTGGAGGCGGTGATGGAGAAGCCCTCGCCCTGCTCGCTGAAGCAGCCGGTCCACTCCGCCAGGCGCAGGTCCAGCGCGCTGCCGGCGCACCCCGTCGGCGAGGACGCAGAACTCGTCGCCGCCGAGGCGGTAGGCGCTCCCGGTCTCCGCCACGGACTCCGCCAACGCCGACGTGAGACGGACGAGCAGCGCGTCGCCGGCGGGGTGGCCGAAGCGGTCGTTGTACTCCTTGAAGCCGTCGAGGTCGAAGATCGCCAGCGCCGCCGGCCGGCCCTCGTCGAGCACCCGCTCGCAGGTCGCCCATGAGCTGGCGGCGATTGCCCAGGCCGGTGAGCGCGTCGGTGAGGCCGAGGTGCTCGAGCTGGCGCTGGGCCTCGCGCATGCGGTCGCGGACGCGCTCGTTGAGGCCCCAGGCGGTCACGCCGGCGACGCCGGCCAGCGCCACGAACAGAGCGTGCAGGCCGGCCCAGGCCCACGGGTGCTCCCGCGCCGCGCGCGTCGTCGAACACCGCGCGCGGGTCGAGCGTGCCCATGACCCCGTGATGGATGAGCACGAAGGCCACCGCGACCAGGAACGGGACCCAGTCCTCGTAGAGGGTGAGCACGACGATCACGACGAAGAAGCTGAAGTGCATCTCGGTGAGCCCGCCGGAGATGTCGACGAGCGCGGCCGAGCCGGTGAGCAGGCCCATCGACGCCGACACCGAGCGCCACTTGCGCGAGGCGCGGCTCCAGCCGGCGAGCGACGCGAAGGCGAGCATCGCCAGCCATCTCGGGGATGTAGCCGGACGGCTGCGCTGCCGTGCTCGGCGACCGCGTAGACCGCGACGACGACGATCATCACGCCCAGCAGGACCCCGATCAGCGGTGACGCCCGCGCCAGTCCTCCTCGGGTAGGGAGCCGCCGTGGGGCAGCACGGCGCGCAGGCGCGCCGAAGACCCGGCGCTGCCCGCGGGGCGTCGCATCGGATCCGGCGCGTCCCGCGCGGCGGTCATGTCAGCGGCTTCGCTTTCAGCACGAACGGTGTGCGCATGGCCGCTGTCGAGGCGGTGCAGCGGGCAGATGAGCAGCAGCGCCGCCGGCGGCTTGGCGCCCGCCACGGTGTAGCCCAGCATCAGCAGATGCGGGCCCAGCGGATGCCAGCGTCGCCATGGCGAAGACCACGGCGACGACGAGCTGTGGGATGGCGGCGAAGGCTCATCGCCGTGGTATCGACCCTCGAATCCCCCGCGCTTGAGCCTTAATCGGCCTGTGCGGCATGCGTCCAGAATCCCTGGACGCCCGCCCCCTCGTGGGGCCAAAACGGGTCGATGCGGCTAGAAGAGGCCCAGCTGGGCGGTGCTCGGGCGACCGCCTCGGCCTGCTCTGATGACCGTGCGTCGGCCTGCCGGTCACCTCTCGGCGGCTGCGGCAGCTCTGCCTCGTCGGCGGGCTGCGGTCAGACGTCCTCGTCGGCGGCTCGCGGAACGTCCTCGTCGGCGGGCTCGCGGGATCGTCCTCGTCGGCGAGCGCGGGCTGCTCGGGCGCTCCGTGGGCCAGCAGGTCCGGGATCCGGTGGAAATCGGCCCGCAGCATCTCGAGCGTCGACGGCGTGTAGAGCGCCGCCGCCGGGTGATAGAGCGGGTACAGGCGGATGGCGCGGGCGCCGATCGTGCGCACCTCGGCCTGGCCGTGCAGCCGGGAGATGCCGGTGGTGTCGCCGCGCAGCAGCTTGGTGGAGAAGTTGCCCAGCGTGCAGATCACCGTGGGCTGGATGAGCTCGACCTGGCGGCGCAGGTACTCGTTGCAGGACTCGATCTCGTTGGGATGCGGGTCGCGGTTGTTGGGCGGCCGGCATTTGACGGTGTTGCAGATGAACACCTCGCCGCGGTCCAGGCCGATCTCGTCGAGGAGCTTGGTCAGCAGCTTGCCCGCCTGCCCGACGAACGGCAGGCCCTGCTTGTCCTCGTTGGCGCCGGGGGCCTCGCCGACGAACATGAGGTCCGCGTCGGCGTTGCCGGAGCCGAACACGACGGTCGTCCGGGTCTGGTGCAGCGGGCAGCGCGTGCAGCTCTGCGCCTGCTCGTAGACCGCCTTGAGCTGCTCCCGCCGCTCTGTGGCGCTTGTCACGGAGCTCGATGCTAGAGCGGCCATCAGACGGGGTATCCTGAGTCCACGTGGCCGGCACCGACAAGGGCCGGACCCGAATGACAACGACGTTTTTCTCCCAATCTCCGACCGGTATCTCACATGCGGGAACTGGACCGGCTTCCTCAGCCCTCGTCTGCACCTGCCCTGACCGCTCCTGAGCGGGTGGCGATCGTCGGCAACGGCCGTCTGGGCAACGCCCTCGCCGGCGCGCTGCGCGCCGCCGGCGTGCAGGTGAGCGGCCCGCTGGGGCGCGGCGCGACCCCGGGCGAGGCCGACGCCGTGCTGCTGTGCGTTCCCGACGGCGAGATCGGCGCCGCCGCCGGCGCGGTCGCCGGCCGGGCTCGCGCGTCGGCCACTGCTCGGGCGCGACCGGGCTGGACGTGCTCGGCCCGCACGACGGCGTTCTCGCTGCATCCGCTCATGACGGTCACCGCCGAGTCGCGGGCCGACGGCGTTCGCCGGCGCCGGCGCCGCGGTGGCCGGGAGCACGCCCGGCGATGCTGGAGCTGGCCCGGGCGCTGGCGCAGCGGCTGGGGATGCGGCCGATCGAGATCGCCCCGGCGACCGCGCCGCCTACCACGCCGCCGCCTCGATCGCCTCGAACTTCCTCGTCACGCTGGAGGCCGCCGCCGAGCGGCTGGCCGCCACCGTGGGCGTGGAACGCGAGGACCTGCTGCCGCTGGTCCGCGCGACGGTCGAGAACTGGGCGCGGCTGGGCGCCGAGCGCGCGCTGACCGGACCCGTCGCCCGCGGCGACGAGCGGACCGTGGCCGCCCAGCGCCAGGCGATCGCCGAGCGCGCCCCGGAGCTGCTCGCGCTGTTCGACACCCTGGTGGACGCCACGCGCGCGCTGGCCGCCGCCGGAGCGCTGCGTGCGATGAGGACCGTCCGCACCGTCGCCGAGCTGCGCGGCGCATCTGCGCCGATGCCCGGCGCGCCGGGCGCACGATCGGGCTCGTCCCGACGATGGGCGCCTTCCACGACGGCCACCTGTCGCTGATGCGCCGTGCGCGCGAAGCCTGCGACGTCGTCGTCGTCTCGCTGTTCGTCAATCCCGCGCAGTTCAACGACGCCGGCGATCTCGACGTCTATCCGCGCGACGAGGAGCGCGACGCCGGGCTGGCCGCGAGGCCAGGGCGTCGACTACCTGTTCGCCCCCGACGGTGGCCGAGGTCTACCCGACGGCTTCGCCACCACGGTGGCGGTCGCGCGGGCTCACCGACGGGCTGGAGGGCGCGCATCGCGGCCACGGGCACTTCGACGGCGTGACCACGGTCGTGACCAAGCTGCTGAACATGGTGGGGCCGGACGTCGCCTACTTCGGCCAGAAGGACGCCCAGCAGGCGGCGGTCATCCGGCGGCTGGTCCGCGACCTCAACTTCCCGGTGCGGATCGAGGTCTGCCCCACCGTCCGCGCCGACGACGGCCTGGCGCTGTCGAGCCGCAACGTGCTGCTGTCCGCCGCCGAGCGCGCGCGGGCGACCGCGCTGCACCGCGCGCTGCGCGCCGTCCAGGCCGCCGTGGCCGCCGGCGAGCGCGACCCGGACGCGGCCACGGCCGCCGGCCACGCCGAGCTGGCCGCCGCCGGCGTCGAGCCCGAGTACCTGGCGATCGTGGCGGCCGAGACGATGGAGCCGGTCGCGACCCATCGACGGCGACGTCCTGGTCGTGGTCGCCGCCCGGGTCGGCAGTGTCCGCCTGATCGACAACGTGCCGATAACCGTCATGGAGTCAGCCCTGAGCAGTACCGACACCGACACCACGGTGGCGACCCCGCACGGGGCGCCAACCACCTAAGGAGGCGCAAGCCATGTCCGCAACCCCCCACACCCCCGTTCCCCAGAGCCTCGACGGGCCGCTGCCGATGACGCTGCCCGCGCCTGGCCGAGAAGAAGCGCCTCGGCGAGCCGATCGTGATGGTCACCGCCTACGACTACCCCTCGGCCCAGGTGGCCCAGGAGGCCGGCGTCGACGTCGTGCTCGTCGGCGACTCGGGCGCGATGACCGTGCTCGGCTACCCGTCGACGATCCCGGTCTCGACCGACGAGATGCTGATGCTGGCCTCCGCCGTGCGGCGCGGGCTGCGCACGCCGCTGCTGGTCGGCGACCTGCCGTTCGGCTCCTACGAGGCCTCCGACGAGCAGGCGATCGCCACCGCCCAGCGCTTCGTCAAGGAGGCGGGCTGCGACGCGGTCAAGCTCGAGCGCGGCGGCACGAGCGTCGCAGCGCGCGCGGGCGATCGTCGCCGCCGGCATCCCGGTCATGGGCCACGTCGGGCTGACGCCCCAGACCGCGACCGCGCTGGGCGGCTACCGCGCCCAGGGCCGGACCGCCGAGCAGGCGATCGCCGTCGCCCGTGACGCGATCGCGCTGGAGGAGGCCGGCTGCTTCTCGATCGTGCTGGAGGCGATCCCCGCCGCCGTCGCCGAGGAGATCATGGCCCGCGCTGGAGATCCCGGTGATCGGGATCGGCGCCGGCCCGGCGACCGACGGGCAGGTGCTGGTCTTCCACGACCTGCTGGGCATCTACGACGGCCACGTCGCCCGCTTCGCCAAGCGCTTTGCCGACGTGCGCGCTCACATGGTGGCGGGCGTGGCCGAGTACGCCGCCGAGGTGCGCAGCCGGGCATTTCCCGGCGCCCGAGCACTGCTACTCGATCGACGACGAGCAGCTGGCGCGCTTCCGCGCCGGTCTGACGCTGACGAGCGGTCCTGGCGATCCGAGTAGGATCCGGGCGCATGGCACGCTTCGCCCAGGTGTTCGCCCCGCGGGATCGCGTCTACTTCGAGCTGTTCGAGGAGGCGGGGCAGAACATGCTGCGGGCCTCCACGCTGCTCTACGAGCTGCTGGCCGACTACCCGGACAACAAGCAGCTGGCCGGCGAGATCCTCGACCTCGAGCACGAGGGCGACCGGATCACCCACGACATCATCGATCGGCTCAACCACACGTTCGTGACCCCGATCGACCGCGAGGACATCCTCGCGCTGGCCTCGGCGCTCGACGACATCGTCGACTACACCGAGGAGGTCGCCGACTACCTCGGGCCTGTACAAGATCGAGGCGCCGATGGATCAGGCGATCTGGCTGGCCCGCGTGCTCAAGGAGGCCTCGCGCCAGATCGCCGAGGCGCATCCCCCACCTGCGCGGCTTCCGCGACATCTCGCCGCTACACCGTCGAGGTCAACCGGCTGGAGAACGAGGGCGACCGGATCACCCGCGAGGCGGTGGCCTCGCTGTTCGACGGCGGCATCGACCCGATGGTCGTGATCCGCTGGAAGGACATCTTCGAGCGCCTCGAGGCCGCGATCGACGCCGCCGAGCGCGCGGCCAACATCATCGAGGGCATCGTCATCAAGAACTCGTAGTCTGATTCGGCGAGCCTCGCCGGCTCCTGGGCATGCCTGGTCCGGGCCTCGCCGGTCAGCCGTACTGAATCGTGCGCAGGACCTCGGCCGGGCGCCCCGACGGCGATCGAGAACGGCGGCAGGTCGCTGGTGACGACCGAGTTGGCGCCGATCACGCAGCGCTCGCCGATCGTCACCCCGCTGGTGATGACGACGTTGGCCCCGCACCACACGTTGTCGCCGATCGCGCGTCGGGCCCTTGCTGGTGAAAGCCCTGCCAGGTGACCGGCCGGTCCGGGTCGTCGAAGCGGTGGTCGGCGTCGGTGACGAAGCAGCCGTTGGCGAACATGCAGTGGTCGCCGATCTCCACCAGCTCCAGCGCCGCCACCATCACCCCGAGGTTGAGGAACGTCCCCGAGCCGATGCGGATCCGCGCCGGGCGCGGGCGCGGTGATCCACACGCCGGGCTCGAGCAGCGTGTCGGCCCCGATCTCCAGCCGGCCCTCCCGCAGCGCCTCGAGCACGTTGCCGTGCACCGGCCAGCGGGCGAACGCGCCCCGGCGCATGCATCTCCCAGTGGATCCGCGCCCGGTTCCACGGCAGCGAGTTGCGCTCATACCAGCGCCACTTCTGCGCCCACAGCTTCAGCTCGGCCCGGGACGGGACCCGCGGCGGCGGGCTCGGGCGCCACGCTCAGCGTTTGCCCGCGCTCGCGCGGCGCCGCGTGCCCGATCCGTTGCCGGAGCCGTTGGCCGGCGCCTTCCCGTCCTCGGTCCGCCGTTGCGCCTCGGCGGCCGTCGCCGTTCGCCGCGCCTTGGCGGTCGTCGATCCGTTCGCCGCGCCCTTGCGCGCGCCGTTGATCCGTTGGCCCGCGTCGCTCCGCGCCCGCGGGCTTGCGCCCGCGCTTGGCCTTGACCTCGAGCAGCTGCGGCCAGGAACTGGCCGGTGTAGGAGCCGGGCTCGGCCGCCACCTCCTCGGGCGTGCCCGGTGACGATCACCTGCCCGCCCTCGTCGCCGCCCTCGG
Organism: uncultured Actinomycetota bacterium; assembly: GCA_963790605.1. Classification (GTDB taxonomy): domain Bacteria; phylum Actinomycetota; class Thermoleophilia; order Solirubrobacterales; family Solirubrobacteraceae; genus Palsa-465. The sequence goes on from CAWBPG010000001.1 coordinate 310,468, forward strand.
GCCCGAGGTCGATCAGCCGGTCCGAGACCTTGATGACGTCGAGGTTGTGCTCGATCACCACCACCGAGTTGCCGGCCTCCACCAGCCGCTCGAGCACCTCGAGCAGCCGCTGGATGTCGGCGAAGTGCAGGCCGGTGGTCGGCTCGTCCAGGATGTACATCGTGCGCCCGGTCGCCACCTTGCTCAGCTCGGCGGCGAGCTTGACCCGCTGCGCCTCGCCGCCCGACAGCGTCGTCGCCGGCTGGCCGAGCCGCATGTAGCCCGAGCCCGACGTCGACCAGCGCCTCGCACCCGGCGGCGGATCTTGGGGATGTGGGCGAAGAACTCCAGCGCCTCCTCGATCGGCATCTCCAGCACGTCGGCGATCGTCTTGCCCTTGAAGCGGACCTCGAGCGTCTCGCGGTTGTAGCGCTTGCCGTGGCACTGCTCGCACGGCACGTAGACGTCGGGCAGGAAGTGCATCTCGATCTTGATCTGGCCGTCGCCGCGGCACACCTCGCAGCGGCCGCCCTTGACGTTGAACGAGAACCGGCCCGGCTTGTAGCCGCGCGCCCGCGCCTCCTGGGTCTTGGAGAACAGCTCCCGGATCTGGTCGAACAGGCCGATGTAGGTCGCCGGGTTGGACCGCGGCGTGCGCCCGATCGGCGACTGGTCGACCGAGATGATCTTGTCCAGCTGGTCGAGGCCGGTGATCCGCTTGTGCGTGCCCGCGCGCTGGCGGCTGCGGTGCAGGTGGTTGGAGACCGCCTTGAGCAGCACCTCGTTGACGAGCGTCGACTTGCCCGAGCCCGACACGCCGGTGACGCTGCACAGCACCCCGAGCGGGAACTTGACGTCGATCTTCCGCAGGTTGTTCTCGGCGGCGCCCTCGATCGCCGATGTAGCCCGACGGCTTGCGCCGCCGCGCCGGGACCTCGATCGCGCCGCGTGCCGGCCAGGAACTGGCCGGTGAGCGAATCCGCGACCTGCCCGACCTCGTCGGCGGTGCCCTCGGCGACCACGTGGCCGCCGTGCTCCCCGGCGCCCGGGCCCATGTCGACGATGTGGTCGGCGGCGCGCATCGTGCCCTCGTCGTGCTCGACCACGAGCACCGTGTTGCCGAGGTTGCGCAGCCGCTCCAGGGTGGCGATCAGCTTGTCGTTGTCGCGCTGGTGCAGGCCGATCGACGGCTCGTCGAGGATGTAGAGCACCCCGACCAGCGAGGAGCCGATCTGCGTGGCCAGCCGGATCCGCTGGGCCTCGCCGCCCGACAGCGTGGCCGAGGCCCGGTCCATCGACAGGTAGCCGATGCCGACGTTCTCCAGGAACTGCAGGCGCTCCTCGATCTCGCGCAGCACCAGCCGGGCGATCCGCCGGTCGTGCTCGGAGAACTCGCGCTCGCGGATCCACTCCAGCGCCCGCCGCGCCGGCAGCGCGGTGAACTCGTGGATCGCCGTCCCGTCGACCAGCACCGCCCGCGACTCGGGGCGCAGCCGCGCGCCCTTGCAGTCCGGGCACGGCCGCAGCGTCATGTACTCCTCGATCTTCTCCCGCGAGAAGTCCGAATCGGTCTCCCGGTAGCGCCGCTCGAGGCTGGGGACGATCCCCTCGAACTGGGTCGCGTAGGAGCGCCGGCGCCCGAAGCGGTTGCGGTAGGAGACCTGGATGCGCTCGCCGTTGGTGCCGTACAGGAAGAACTCCTGCGAGTCCGGCGGGCAGGTCCTGCCACGGCGTGTCGAGGTCGACGTCGTAGCGCTCGGCGATCGCCTGGGTGAGCTGGTCGTAGTAGTTGGAGGCGCTCACCGCCCACGGGGCGATCGCGCCCTCGCCGATCGACAGCGTCGGGTCGGGGACGACGAGCTCGGGGTCGATCTCCATCTGCGAGCCCAGCCCGGTGCAGCGCGGGCAGGCGCCGTGGGGAGCGTTGAACGAGAAGATCCGCGGCTCGAGCTCGACCAGGCTGGGCCCGTGGACCGGGCAGGCGAACTTCTCCGAGAAGGTGAGCACCCGGCGGCTGGGGCCGGGGCGGCTGGGATCCGGTTCGTCGACCAGCTCGATCTCGACCAGCCCGTCGGCGAGCGCCACCGCCGTCTCGATCGAGTCCGCCAGCCGCTTGCGCAGGTCGGTCTTCATCACCAGCCGGTCGACGACGACGGCGATGTCGTGCTTGTACTTCTTGTCGAGCACGATCTCCTCGTCGAGCCGGCGCAGCTCGCCGTTGACCTTGACCCGGCCGAAGCCCTCGGCCCGCAGCTCCTCGAACTGCTTGCCGTACTCGCCCTTGCGCCCGCGCACGATCGGCGCCAGCACCATGAAGCGGGTCCCCTCGCGGCAGCTCCATCACCTGGTCGATGATCTGCTCGGCCGACTGCCCGCTGATCGGGCGGCCGCAGACGTGGCAGTGGGGGTGGCCGATCCGCGCCCACAGCAGGCGCAGGTAGTCGTAGATCTCGGTGACCGTGCCGACCGTCGAGCGCGGGTTGCGCGACGTCGTCTTCTGGTCGATCGAGATCGCCGGCGACAGCCCCTCGATCGAGTCGACGTCGGGCTTGTCCATCTGGCCCAGGAACTGGCGGGCGTAGGCCGACAGCGATTCGACGTAGCGCCGCTGGCCCTCGGCGTAGATCGTGTCGAACGCCAGCGAGGACTTCCCCGACCCCGACAGGCCGGTGATGACGGTCAGCGAGTCCCGCGGGATCGCGACCGTCACGTCCTTGAGATTGTGCTCCCGGGCGCCCGAGACGACGAGTCTGATCCATGCTCGATCCGAGTCTAGTTGACCGAACAGACGTTCCCATCGCCGATCGCGCCGCGCGCCCGGTCTCGCCTACAGTTCGCGCTATGAGCGAGGAAGAAATTTCGCCCGGCCCGGCGGACGGCCGTCTCGCGGCGTGCGCGCGTCCGACGCGGACCGCGAGCAGCTCGATCGCCGAGCTCAACGAGCACACGGTCGCCGGCCGGCTGGACACCGACGAGCTCGAGCAGCCGCGTCCAGGCGGCCTACGCGGCGCGCACCACCGGCGAGCTCGACGCGCTGCGCCGCGACCTGCCCGTGCACCAGCCGGCAGGTGGCCCTCCAGCACGCGCGAGCGGCGCTCGCAGCTCACCCGGCGGATGGTCCAGGAGACCGGCGGCTCGCTCGGGCGCTGTTCGTCGTCTGCACGGTGATCTGGGCGGCGTCAGGCGCCCACGGCCAGTTCTGGCCGGTGTGGGTGCTGATCGTGTTCGTGCTCAGCGTCGTCCGCAACGGCTGGGCGCTGTACGGCCCCGCGCCGGACCTCGACGCCGTGGAGGCGCAGCTGGACGCCCGCCGCGAGCAGCGCCAGCGTCACGTGACGCGCGCCGCGACCGGCGCGGCCGAGCGCCGGCGCCGGCTGCCTGACGCTCGACGCCTCAGCCCTCGACGCTGGCGTAGACCTCGTCGAGCAGCCCGCCGGCGTCGGCGAGCTGGAAGTTCTCGCTCAGGTAGCGAGCGGTCTCCTCGCGCGGGGTGCCGTTGAGCGCCATGTTGAGCGCGATCAGCCGCGCGCCCTCGGCGTCGTCGCCCTGCTGCACGGGCTGGGGCTGGTCGAACCCGTTGCTGTGGCCGCTGTCGCCGGCCACGCTGCGGAGCTCGGCGGCCTCGGCTCGGCGCCGCTCGGCGGCCGGCTCCTCGGCCACGGCTCGCGGGCTGGAGCGCTCGGCGAACTGCGGCTCCTGCAGCTCGTCGGCTCGGCGGCTCGGCCGCTCGGCGCGCCGGCGCCGGCGCCGGCTCGTGCAGGCGGCCGCGGGCGCCGCGAGCGTCGGCGGCGGGCTCGTCGGGCTCGAACTCGGGCCGCGGGGCGATCGCGCTCGGAGACGTCGCTCAGGCTGCTCTCGAGCAGCTGCAGGTCGGCGTTGAGGCGGTTGGAGCCGGTGCGCAGCGACTCGATCAGCGCGTCAGCTCCTGCTCCATCGCGTCGAGGCGCTCGAGCATCGCGTTGGTCGACTCCGAGACCTTGCCGACGTACTCGCGGGCCTGCTCGGCTGGCCTGCTCGCGCGTGGCCTGAGCCTCGTGGTGGCCTCCTCGCGGATCTCGCGCGCCTCGTCCTCGGCCTCGCGCTGGATCTCGGCGGCGCTGGTCTCGGCCGCCTCGACGATCGCGCGCACCTGGTCCGATGGCCGACGAGGCGAGCGGTGTCGCTGCGGCGCCGGGCCTGCGCCTTGAACGTCGGCGATCTCGTCGGCGAGCGCGGAGAGATGGGCGTCGACCGCCTCCGGGTCGTAGCCCCGGCGCCCGACCGGGAAGTCCTTCTTCTCGATGCTCTGCCTGTCCAGCGCCACGCCTAGTACCTCCGAGGGATCACGACGATGAGTGAAGGAGCAGGCGAGCGTAGCGGACGCGGCTACCGGGCGCACTCTTGAACGGCTAAGCTCAGGAAACCGGAGCACGTCTGCCTCGCGCTGTCATCCGCTCGGCATCCAGCGTCGCCGAGCCGGATGGCGCGAGTCAGCCGGCGGCGACCGCCTGATCGAGCTCGCGCTTGAGGTCGCGGATCTCGTCGCGCAGCTTGGCCGCGTACTCGAAGCGCAGATCCTCGGCGGCGGCGAGCATCTCCTCCTCCAGCTCGACGATCGTCCGCTCGATCTCAGCGGGCGGCATCGACGCCGGCGGCGCGCTGGCGGCGGCGCCGCGACTTGGGCACCTTGGAGTCCGACATGCAGGAACTCGGCGATGTCGGAGATGCCCTTGACGATCGTCTCCGGGGTGATCCCGTGCTCCTCGTTGTAGGCCCGCTGGATCGCCCGCCGGCGGTCGGTCTCGCCGATCGCCGCCCGCATCGCCGCGGTCTCCTTGTCGGCGTACATGAGCACCTTGCCCTCGACGTTGCGCGCCGCGCGGCCGATCGTCTGGATGAGCGAGGTCTCGCCGCGCAGGAAGCCCTCCTTGTCGGCGTCGAGGATCGCCACCAGCGAGACCTCGGGCAGGTCGAGGCCCTCGCGCAGCAGGTTGACGCCGACGAGCACGTCGTACTCGCCCAGGCGCAGCTCGCGGATGATCTGGATCCGCTCCAGCGTGTCGATCTCGGAGTGCAGGTAGCGGACCTTGAAGCCCATCTCCAGCAGGTAGTCGGTCAGGTCCTCGGACATCTTCTTGGTCAGGGTGGTCACCAGCGTGCGCTCGTCGCGATCGACGCGGACGCGGATCTCGTTCATCAGGTCGTCGATCTGGTTGCGGGTCTCGCGCACCTCGACCTCGGGATCGATGATCCCCGTCGGCCGCACGATCTGCTCGACGATCCGCGGCGAGTGCGATGCGCTCGTACTCGCCCGGGCGTGGCCGACACGAACACCATCTGCGGCGTGATCGAGAGGAACTCCTGCGAACGTCTGCGGGCGGTTGTCCAGCGCGCTGGGCAGCCGGAAGCCGTAGTCGACGAGCGTCTGCTTGCGCGAGCGGTCGCCCTCGTACATGCCGCCGATCTGCGGCACGGTCTGGTGGGACTCGTCGATGAAGCAGACGAAGTCGTCGGGGAAGTAGTCCAGCAGGCAGTACGGCCGGTCGCCCGGGTTGCGGCCGTCGAGGATCCGCGAGTAGTTCTCGATGCCCGAGCAGAAGCCCGAGCTCGCGCAGCATCTCCATGTCGTACTGGGTGCGCTGGCGCAGGCGGTGGGACTCCAGCAGCTTGCCCTGCTGCTCGAGCTCGGCGCAGCGGGCGTTGAGCTCTCGGCCGATCTCGGCCACCGCGTCCTCGATCATCCCCTCGCGGACGTTGTAGTGCGAGGCCGGCCAGATCGCGACGTGCTCGAGGTCGTCCTCGATGAGCTCGCCGGTGACCGGATCGAAGTGCTGCAGGTGCTCGACCTCGTCGCCGAACAGCACGATCCGGTAGGCGGTCTCGGCGTAGGCGGGGAAGATCTCGAGCGTCTCGCCGCGGACGCGGAACGTCCCGCGCGACAGCGCGGTGTCGTTGCGGGTGTACTGGATCGAGACGAGCTTGCGCAGCAGCTTGTCGCGGTCGATCATCTCGCCCTTGTTGAGCGTCTGGAGGTTCTCGTCGTAGGCCTCGCGGCGAGCCCAGGCCGAAGATGCACGACACGCTGGCGACGATGACCACGTCGCGCCGCGCGAACAGGCCGGCGGTGGCGGCGTGGCGCAGGCGGTCGATCTCCTGGTTGATCGCCGAGTCCTTCTCGATGTAGAGGTCCTTGGAGGGGACGTAGGCCTCGGGCTGGTAGTAGTCGTAGTAGGAGACGAAGTACTCGACCGCGTTGCGGGGGAAGTAGGTCCGGAACTCGTTGCAGAGCTGGGCGGCGAGCGTCTTGTTGTGGGCGATGACCAGCGACGGGCGCTGGACGGCCTCGATGGTGGCCGCCATCGTCATCGTCTTGCCGGTGCCGGTGGCGCCGAGCAGCGTCTGGAAGCGCTCGCCGGCCTCGATCCCGCGCGCCAGCGACGTCGATCGCCGCCGGCTGGTCGGCGGTGGGCGAGAAGGCGCTGTCGAGCTCGAACTTGGGCATCGACTGTCTAGCGTCTAGCGGCCAGCACCGGGTCGACGCGCTGCGGCCGGACGCGGCCGCGGTCCGAGCCGCGGCTCAGCCGTAGCCGAGCTGGCGCGGCGTAGGTGTGGCGGTACTCCGCGCGCGCCTGGAGCACCCGCTGCACGTAGGCGCGGGTCTCGGGGAACGGGATGTCGCCGACGCGGAAGCGCCGCCCGTCGCGCGTGGGCCGACCGCGACCCAGCTGTCGACGTTGGTCTCTCCGCCGTTGTAGGCGGCCAGCGCCAGCGACGGTGTTGCCGTGGTACTCGTCGAGCAGGTAGCGCAGGTAGTAGCTGCCGTAGGCGATGTTGACCTCGGCGTCGAGGTCGGCGGTGGTGAAGGTCGTCGCGCCCGAGCGGTGGGCCAGGAACGTCGCGGTCTCGGGCATGAGCTGCATCAGGCCCGACCGCCCCGGCCGAGGAGGTGCGGGGGTCGAACTTCGTCTCGGCGTAGATGACGGCGGCCACCAGCGCCGGATCCAGGTGCTTCTGCGGCCGCCTGCTGGCGGATGACCGCCGGGTACTGCAGCGGCAGGCCGAGGTCGTTGACCGCCCGCTTGGCCAGCGGCAGCGCCAGGAGCAGCGCGACGACGGCCGCCGTCACCAGCGCGACGCCGACGCGCCATGCGACGCCGGCGCCGCGCCGTCGCGCGCCGCCGGGCAGCGGCGCTGGCGGCGCGAGGTCCGGCGGCGTGCGGATGCGGTCACGGTCACGGCGGCTGACGAGGGGGCCGACGGGCAGCATGTCAAGGATCGCCGACAGCTCGTCCTGCAGCTCGCGCTCGGTGCCGTCGTTGACGACCGTGTACGTCGCACGCTGCGACTTTTCCTGCTGGCGTGAGCTGCCGGGCGGCGCGCTCGGACAGCGCCTCGTGGCCGCGGGCCGCCGCGCGCCGCTCGCGCGGATCGCCTCGTCGGCGATCACCGCGATCGTGGCGTCGAAGCCGTGGTCGAGCCCGGACTCGAACAGCAGCGGCACCTCGACCACGGCGGCGCGCGGGCGGCGGCTCGCGCCGCATCGGCCTCGCGCCGAAAGGCCGCCATCCGCTCCCCCACCCGCGGCCACAGCAGCTGCTCGAGCCAGCCGCGGCCTCGTCGGTGGCGAACGCGGCGCGGGCCAGGGCCGGGCGATCGACCCGCCCGTCGCGCGATCACCTCCGGGCCGAAGCGCTCGAGCGACGGCGTCGCGGACCTCCGGCGACTCGTAGAGCTCGTGGACGACCTGGTCGGTGGACAGGCACGACCGCGCCCAGCCGCTCCAGCGCCTGCGAGCGCAGTCGACTTGCCGGCGCCGATCCCGCCCGTGAGCCCGATGAAGGGGATCACGACGTCGGGTCGGGAGCTCCGCTGTCAGCTATCGGAGGCGTCGTCGGCCGCGGGCGTCGTCGGCCGCCGGCCTCCGGAGCCTCGGCCTCGGGTGCCTCGGCCTCGTCGGCGCCTCGGCCTCGGCGTGCCTCGGCCTCGGGTGCCTCGGCCTCGGCGGCGCCTCGGCCTCGGCGCGGTCAGCCTCGGCCGCCGGCGCCTCGGCCTCGGCCTCGCGGCCGGTGCCTCGGCCTCGTCCGCGGCCGGTGCCTCAGCCGCTTCGGCGGCCGGTGCCTCGGCCTCCGGCGCAGGAGCATCCGCCACGTCGGCGTCGGGGTCGACCGCGACCTCGCCCTCGGCGATCTCGGTGGGATCGAGCACCTCGGCGCTCGGCCGGCGGGCCCGGGTCCTCGCTGGAGGCGAACACGTCCTCGGACAGGCCCAGCTCGGGCACGTCGTCGTAGCTGTCGCCCGTCGGTGGGCGGCTCGATCGGCCGCACCGGCAGCACCTGGCCCTCGACGCGCTTGATCGACAGCGACAGGCGCCGGCGCTCGGAGTCGATCTCCAGGATCTTGACGCGCACCGGGTCGCCCGGCTGGATGATCTCCCGCGGGTTGTCGACGTGGTGCTGGGCCAGCTCGGAGATGTGGACCAGGCCCTCGACGCCGTCGAGGATCTCGACGAAGGCGCCGAACGTGACGACCTTGGTGACGTTGCCCTCGAGCTCGTCGCCGATGTTGTAGGTGTCGACCACGCGCTGCCACGGATCCTCCTGGGTCTGCTTGAGACCCAGCGAGATCCGCTGGCGCTGGCGGTCGATGTCGAGCACCTTGACGCTGACGGTGTCGCCGATGCTGAGGATCTCCGACGGGTGGTTGACGTGCGACCACGACAGCTCGGAGATGTGGATCAGGCCGTCGATCCCGTCGAGGTCGACGAAGGCGCCGAAGTCGACGATGTTGGAGATCGTGCCCTCGACGACCTGGCCGGGCTGCAGCCGGTCGAGGATCCGCTCGCGGTCCTCCTTGCGCTGCTCCTCGAGCACGGCGCGCCGCGACAGCACGACGTTGTTGCGGCTGCGGTTGAGCTCGATCACCTTGCACTCGATCGTCTGGCCCATGTACTCGTCGAGGTTGGGCACGCGCCGGATGTCGACCAGCGACGCGGGCAGGAAGCCGCGCACGCCGAGGTCGATGATCAGGCCGCCCTTGACGACCTCGATCACGCGCGCCCTCGACCGGCTCGCCGGACTCGGCCGCGGCCTCGATGCGCCGCCAGGCCTTCTCGAAGCGGGCGCGCTTCTTGGACAGGATCAGGCGGCCGTCCTGGTCCTCCTTGGTGAGGACGAGCGCGTCGACCTCCTCGCCGAGCGAGACCTCGTCGACGGGGTCGACCGACTTGCGGATCGACAGCTCGCCGGCGGGGATGACCCCCTCGGACTTGTAGCCGATGTCGACCAGGACTTCGTCGTTGTCGATCCGGACGACGTGGCCGGTGACGACGTCACCCTCGGCGAAGGGGTGCAGCGTGGCGTCATAGTTGGGGACGATCTGACCGTCGATCTCGAGCAGAAGGCCGTCGGAGCCTTCGACGACCTTCGCGTTGGCGAGGGTTGATCGGATCGGTGGGAGGCGTCAAGGTTGAAGTTGAAGACATGGGTTCTCGGAGGATAGCCGCCTTGAGCCCCATGTGCGGCCTCTAGGTGAGCGGCCCGCGCATCTATCATCGGCGCGGCCATGCCCACGCGAGCCACCAAGCGCGGCGCCGAGCGGACCCCGCTGGACCGCGACTGCGACGTCCTGATCTGCGGGGCCAGCTTCGCCGGGCTGGCGGTGGCGCGGGAGCTGGCCGGCACGCGGAGCCGACGTGCATGGTCGATCGATCGCTACGAGATCGGCGAGCGCCAGACCTCGGCATGCGGCATCCCGACGACCTGGCTGACCGCCCTGGGCCTCGCAGGACGCGCTGCAGCAGACGTTCGGCGAGCTCGTCATCCACACGCCGCACACGACGGTCCGCTACGACCTGCCGTGGACGTTCTCGACCTTCGACTACCGCACGCTGTGCGGCGCTGCTGGCCGCGCAGGGCACGTTCACGTTCGAGACCGCCAAGGTGGAGCGCCGCGAGGGCGACACGCGTGGTCACCGACCGCGGCGACGATCCGGGCGCCGCTGATCGTCGACGCGCTGGGCTGGCGGCGGGTGCTGGGCTCGGGCGCCAACGTCCAGCCGCCCGACGCGCTGCTCTCGCGCGGGCTGGAGGTCCACCCGTTCGGCGGCGGCGCGGACCTGGAGGTCTGGATCGACCGCGGCTACGTCCCGGCCGGCTACGGCTGGAGCTTTCCCGCCGGCGACGAGGTGCGGATCGGCGTCGGCTCGTTCGATCCCCGCTTCCACGTGCGCGAGCCGACCGTCCGGCTGGCCGAGGACCTGCAAGCGCCGACACCGTCCGCTACCAGGGCAACTGGATCCCCCACGCGCTGCGCCCGGCCACCGAGGACGGGGTGTTCTTCGTCGGCGACTCGGCCGGCCACTGCCTGCCGCTGACCGCCGAGGGAATCCGCACCGCGCTGTACTTCGGGCTGGCCTGCGGGCGCGAGCTGGCCGGGTGGTGCGCGGCGAGCAGACCCGCGAGCAGGCGCTGGCCCGCTACCACCAGTTCTCGGCCGGCCACGCGATGCCGTTTCGCTGGATGCTGCGCGTGCAGCGGCTGGTGCCGCGGGTCGCGCCGCGGCTGCTGGCGCCGGCGCTGCAGGCGATGGGCGCCAAGCGCTTCGTCGACTGGTCCTTCGGCCACTACCTGAACATCGCCCACCCGTCGTTCGCCGCCACGGGCGGCGCACCGGCGCGGCGGCCGCACGCGCCGCGCTGGCCGCCGCGTGAGCGTGACGCGCTCCGGGGCGGCAGCCGCCTGAGCGGAGCATCCGCCGTCCCGGACATGGACGGGGCGTCGGGGCGGGCGTAGGATCGGCCGCTTCTCACCCCAAGAGGAGGGTTCCACCATGCCGCAACCGACGGCACACATCCGGCTGAGCGCGATGGTCGCCGCCGCCATCGCCGCCCTGGCGCTGATCGCGCTCGTGGCCGCCGCACCGAGCTACGCCAAGTCGGCGCATGCGTCGGGCAAGACCGTGCACGTGGTCGAGCACGCGATCACCGACACCGAGGTCCCGGGCGTCGGCGGCAAGGACGTCAAGGGCAACATCCTGACCTTCAACAACCCGGTGTTCAACACCGCCAACACGAAGCAGGTCGGCCACGACGAGGGCTTCTGCACGCGCCTGCAGCCCAAGCTGGGGATCTGGGAGTGCCTGTGGACGACGTTCCTCAAGGGCGGCCAGATCACCGTCCAGGGCCCGTACTACGACACCCGCAACAGCGTGCTGTCGATCACCGGCGGGACCGGCGCCTACGAGGGCGCGCGCGGGCAGATGGAGCTCAAGTCGCGCAACGGCGGCAAGGAGTACGACTTCATCTTCCAGCTGAGCTAGCAGCGCCAGGCGCGGTGCTCCGCGCCTGCGCGCGTCGCGCGCCGATCGGGCCGCGGCGCCACGGCCAGCGCTACTTGGCCGACAGCCAGTCGGCGCCGATGCCGGCCTCGACGGCGAGCGGCGGGTCGAGCTCGTAGGCGTCGGCCATCTCGCGCACGGCGATCGCCTCGACGCGCTCGGCCTCGTCGGCCGGGCCCTCGAACAGCAGCTCGTCGTGGATCTGCAGGACGAGCTTTGACTCGCAGCCCGGCCTCGGCGAGCGCCTGGTCGCAGCGGACCATGGCCATCTTCATGATGTCGGCGGCGGTCCCCTGGATGACCATGTTGACCGCGAAGCGCTCGCCCTGCTTGCGCAGCTCCCAGCGGCGCGCGCGCAGCTCGGGCACCTGGCGGCGGCGGCCGAACAGCGTCGAGACGTAGCCGTGCTCGGTCCCCTGCTCGATCGTCTCCTCGATGAAGCGCTCGACGGCGGGGAACCCGGCCAGGTAGCGCTCGATGAACTCGTCGGCCTCCTCCTGGGGGATGTCGAGCCGGTCGGCCATCCCGTAGGCCGACAGGCCGTAGACGATCCCGTAGTTGATCATCTTGGACTTGGAGCGCATCCCGGGGTCGATCTGGTCGGGGGTGACGCTGAACACGCGGCAGGCGGTGGCGGTGTGGACGTCCTCGCCGCGGCGGAAGATCTCCTTGAGCACGTCCTCGCCGGCGATGTGGGCGAGCAGGCGCAGCTCGACCTGCGAGTAGTCGGCCGAGACGAGCAGGTTGCCCGTCGTCGGCGACGAAGCAGGCCCGGATCTCGCGCCCCAGCGGGGTGCGGATCGGGATGTTCTGGAGGTTGGGGTTGTTGGAGGACAGCCGGCCGGTGGTGGCGGCGGTCTGGTTGAACGTCGTGTGCAGGCGGCTGCTGCGCGTCGACGAGCAGCGGCAGGGCGTCGAGGTAGGTCTGGGCGAGCTTGGTCAGCTCCCGCCAGCGCTCGATCTTGGGGATGATCTCGTGCTCGGCGCGGATCGCCTGGAGCACGCGGGCGTCGGTGGAGTAGCCGGTCTTGCCGCGGCGCTTGCGCGACAGGCCGAGCTTGCCGAACAGGATCTCCTCCAGCTGCTTGGGCGAGCCGAGCGTGAACTCCTCCCCCGCGAGCTCGAAGATCTCGGACTCCAGCGTCGTCGGCCTCGGCCTTGACGCGCTCGGAGATCTCCTTGAGCCGCGCGGTGTCGAGCTTGACCCCGACCTGCTCCATGTCGCGCAGGATCCGCACGATCGGCAGCTCGACGTCGTTGAGCAGGTCGGTGAGGCCGCGGCCGCGGATCTCCTCGCGCTGCCACGCGGCCAGCGCCTGGCACAGGACGGCGTCGGCGCCGGCCTCGTCGTCGACCTCGGCGGCCAGCCCGCGCTCCTCGCACAGCTCGCGGAACGGGTAGGCGCGCGCGCGCCGGCTCCAGCAGGTAGGCGGCGACCTCGGTGTCGTGGGCGAGGTTCTCCGGCACCTCGCCCAGCGACTTGGCGTCGTGGGCGATGACCGGGCCGGCCGCCGAGCGCGGCGACGAGGTCCTCGGGTCGGGCGACCGTGCCGACGAGGACCGTCCTTGGTCTCGGCGACGTAGACGCCGAAGCGCCATTCGTTCTCGTTCTCGGCGAACAGGGCGCCCTCGGGGACGATCGGGGGCCGGACGGCGACGGCGACCTCGGCCTGCGGCAAGGCGCTCGAACGTCGCGCAGCGTGCCCTTGCGCAGCCGGGCGCCGATGCGTGTGCTCGGCGGCCGGGGCGGGCGCGGCGGCGTCGGCGGAGCCCAGCGCCTCCTCGAGCCGGCGCAGCGGCTCGCGCAGCTCGAACTCGCGGAAGACCTCGCGCAGCCGCGAGCGGTCGGGCGGTCTGGGAGACGAACTCGGCGACGTCGAGCCCGTCGAGCGGGATGTCGCGCTTGGCGGTGGCCAGGTGCTTGGAGACGCGGGCGTCGTCGGCGTGCTCGGTGAGGTTCTCCTTGCGCTTGGCGCCGCTGATCTCGTCGATGCTGTCGAGCACGCTCTCCAGCGAGCCGAAGCGCTGGAGCAGGTCGGCGGCGGTCTTGTCGCCGATGCCGGGAACGCCGGGGATGTTGTCCGAGGTGTCGCCCTTGAGGCCGATGAAGTCGGGCACGAGCTCCGGCGGGATCCCGTAGCGGTCGATCACGCCCTGGCGGTCATAGACCCGGGTGTCGGTGATGCCGCGCGAGGTGGTCATGATCCGGACCTGCTCGTCGACGAGCTGGTAGGCGTCGCGGTCGCCGGTGACGACCATGACCTCGATCGGCGGGTCCTGGCGTCTTGGCCAGCTCGGCGATCGAGGCGATGACGTCGTCGGCCTCGTAGCCGTCGACCTTGAGGTTGCGGTACCCGAAGGCGTCGACCAGCGGCTCGAGGTGCGGCCACTGCTCCTTGAGCAGATCGGGCCGGCTCGAGCGCTGGGCCTTGTACTCGGAGTAGACCTCCTTGCGCCCGCTGGAGCCCGCGTCCCAGACGACGACGGTCGCCTTGGGGCCGTAGTCGGTGAGGATCTTCACCAGCATCGAGGCGAAGCCGAAGATGGCGTTGGTGGGCACGCCGGTGGAGGTGGCGATCGACTCGGGCAGGGCGAAGAACGCCCGGTAGGCGAGGCTGTTGCCGTCGATCAGGAAGAGCTCGTCGGCCATCAATCCTGAGGCTATCTCGCCGGTCGGCGGCGCGGTCGCGCGATCGCGCATCGCCCGGTGCCGCGGCGCCGAGGCATAAGATGCGGCGACCATGGCGTCCCCCGGCGACGAGCTCTCGGCCTCCAGCCCCAGCGCCCAGTACAGCCTGACCCTCCGCGTCGAGATCGATCACCTGCCCGGGATGCTCGGCAAGGTCGCCTCGGCGATCGGCGACGCCGGGGGGACGATCGGCGCCGTCGACCTCGTCGCCGTCGAGGGACCGCACACGATCCGCGACATCACCGTCGAGACCGGCGACGCCGCCGACTGGCCCCGGCTGACCGACGCCGTCAACGCGGTCCCCGGCGCCCGGGTTCTGGACACCACCGACCGCACCTTCATGATGCACATCGGCGGCAAGATCGAGGTGGCCAACAAGCACCCGCTCAAGACCCGCGACGACCTCTCGATGGCCTACACCCCGGGCGTGGCGCGCGTGTGCTCGGCGATCCGCGACGACCCCGACAAGGCCTTCCAGTACACGATCAAGCGCAACTCGGTGGCGGTCGTCTCCGACGGCACGGCCGTGCTGGGCCTGGGCGACATCGGCCCGCGGGCGGCGATGCCGGTGATGGAGGGCAAGGCGATGCTGTTCAAGGAGTTCGCCGGCGTCGACGCCTTCCCGATCTGCCTGGACACCACGGACGTGGACGAGATCGTCGCCGTGGTCAAGGCGATCGCGCCCGGCTTCGGCGGCATCAACCTGGAGGACATCTCGGCGCCGCGGTGCTTCGAGATCGAGTCCCGGCTGCAGGCCGAGCTCGACATCCCGGTGTTCCACGACGACCAGCACGGGACCGCGGTCGTCGTCCTGGCGGCGCTGCTCAACGCGCTGACGCTCACCGGCCAGCGGATCGGCGACATCCGGGTCGTGGTCGTCGGGCTCGGCGCCGCCGGCGATCGCGGTGTCCGACATCCTGATGGCCGCGGGCGTCCGCCACCTGATCGGCTGCGACTCCCGGGGGGCCGTCCACACCGAGCGCGCGGACTACCTGGACGGCACCATGGGCCCGGTCAAGCGCGAGCTGGCCCAGCGCACCAACCTGGAACGGCGATCCGGCGGGCCGGCGGAGGTGATCGAGGGCGCCGACCTGTTCATCGGGCTGAGCGGCGGGCGCGTCCTGCCCGCCTCGGCGCTGGCCAAGATGAACCCGCGACCCGATCGTGTTCGCGATGGCCAACCCGGATCCCGAGGTCTCGCCCGAGGAGGCGCTGCCCCACGTGCGGATCCTGGCCACCGGCCGCTCGGACTACCCCAACCAGATCAACAACGTGCTCTGCTTCCCCGGCATCTTCCGGGGCGCGCTGGACGTTCGCGCCGCGCACATCACCGAGACGATGAAGACCGCCGCCGCCCGGGCGATCGCCGACATCGTCTCCAGCGACGAGCTGCGCGAGGACTACATCATCCCCTCGGTGTTCAACCGCGAGGTGGCGCCGGCGGTGGCCGCCGCCGTGGCCGACGAGGCGCGCGACAGCGGGCTGGCCGACACGCACGCCGAGCACGCGTTCGCGGCGACCGAGGAGTTGCTGCAGGGGCGATAGTCGGCGCGGCTTTGTGACGCCTTTCGGGCGCGGTGTGCCAAAAGCGTAAAAAGGCGGGCCGAGGACAAGGTCGGGGGCGGTCTGGCCCACACTCAGTCGTCGTGGCGCGTGATCCGGGACAAACCTCGCCCGCATCGGCCAATTCCGCTCCGCCGGTGGTCTCCCCCGCCCGCGCCCTCCTGGACATCGCGGCGGAGGTCAGCCGTCGCCAGCTTGAGCTCGCCTTCGACCGCGGATCGTGGACCGCGTTCTCAAGGCCGCCCATGTCGCGGACGTAGTGAGCCGTGCTGGCGGACATCACGGCCGCAAGCGGTTGGCAGCGGTCCTCGAGCGCCAGATGAGCGGTACGCCTTGGTGGCGGATCTGGCGCGGGAAGTTCAGCCGGCGGACGGCGCGTCGTCCCCGGCCTGAGGCGTGTCCTCGGCCGCGGGCGGGGGGTCGCTCAGCGCGGGTCCGAGGGCGGCGGCCGCATCCGGTGGGGCGGCCGGGGGACCGAGGGCCGGAATGCCCAGGGGGCGGCGCGCGCCCGGGTTGGGCAGCGGGCCCTCCACCTTCCAGGTCGAACCCGGCCGTGCCGGCAGCAGCAGGACGATCAGGAATCCGACCGCCGAGAGGACGAGGCCGAACATGAGGCCCACCCGCTCGGTGTAGCCCTTGCGATCCGCCAGCCAGGCGGCCGCGGCGGCCGACACCAGCCAGACGAAGAGCAGGTAGAGCGCGGCCGCGCCGATGGTGGCGAGGACGAACATCAGGTTCCCAGGTAGGCGCGCTGGACCTCGGGGTCGTCGCGCAACAGGTCGGAGTCGTTGGCCAGCACGACGCGGCCGGTCTCCAGCACGTAGCCGCGCTTGGAGACGTCCAGCGCGTAGTTGGCGTTCTGCTCCACCAGCAGGATCGTCACGCCGGCCTTGTTGATCTCGCCGATCGTCTCGTAGATGCGCTGGACGAGGATCGGCGCGATGCCCATCGAGGGCTCGTCGAGCATGAGCAGCTTGGGGCGCGCCATCAGCGCCCGGCCGATGGCCAGCATCTGCTGCTCGCCGCCCGACATCGTGCCGGCCTTCTGCTTCTCGCGCTCATGCAGGCGGGGGAACAGCGCGAAGACCCGGTCCAGGTCGGCGGCGACCTCCGACCCGCGGCGGTGGTAGGCGCCGAGGTCGAGGTTCTCGCGGACGGTCATGCGCGGGAAGCAATGGCGGCCCTCGGGGGCGAGCGCGATGCCGTAGCTGACGATCTCGTGCGCGGGCACGCGCGTGATGTCCTGGCCGCCGAAGGTGACGCGACCCGAGCTGGCCGGGGTCAGCCCGGAGATCGAGCGCAGCGTGGTGGACTTGCCGGCGCCGTTGGAGCCGATCAGGGTGACGACCTCGCCCTCCTCGACGTTCAGCGAGACGCCCTTGAGCGCCTCGATCGAGCCGTAGTGGGTGCGGATGTCGGAGACCTCGAGCAGCGGCATGAGCCTGTTCAGGTGCTGTGGGGGCGGGTGGTGTGGGGGTGGGTGGGCGGGGTCATTTCCCGAGGTAGGCCTCGATCACCCGCGGGTCCGCGCGCACCTCGGCCGGCTCGCCCTCGGCGATCTTCTCGCCGTGGTCCAGGACCCAGACGCGCTCGGACACGCCCATCACGACCTTCATGTCGTGCTCGATGAGCAGGATCGTCAGCTGGAGGTCGTCGCGGAGCTTGCGCATGAACTCGGTGAGCTGGGCCGACTCCTGCGGGTTCATGCCCGCGGTCGGCTCATCGAGCAGCAGCAGGGTCGGCTCGGAGGCCAGCGCCCGGGCGATCTCGACGCGCCGCTGGTCCCCGTAGGAGAGCTGGGCGGAGAGCTGCTCCATGGCGTTCTTGCGCAGCCCGACGTACTCGAGCAGCTCGTGGGCGCGGTCGCGGGCCTCGCGCTCCTCGCGGCGCACCCGCGGCGGGCGGAGGATCGAGCCGACCAGCCCGGCGCGCATGCGCGCGTGGCGCCCGATCATCACGTTCTCCACCGCGGTCATGGCGCCGAACAGGCGGATGTTCTGGAACGTGCGGGCGACGCCCAGGCCGGTGATGCGGTCAGGCCGCGTGCGGGTGATGTCGCGGTCGCCCAGGAGGATCCGCCCCGCGGTGGGCTTGTAGAGGCCCGGTGAGCATGTTGAACAGCGTCGTCTTGCCGGCCCCGTTGGGGCCGATGAGCGACACGATCGACGCGCAGGGGGACGTCCAGCGACACGTCGTTGACGGCGACGAGGCCGCCGAACACCTTGGTGACGCGATCGACGCTGAGAGCCGCGGCCACCGCCGGTGGCGGGCTGGTCGTGGTGGCGCTCACGGCGCCGCGCTCTCCACGAGCTGAGCGTCCTCGGCGGCGATCTCGGAGGTCATCTCGAGCTTGCGCCGGCGCTCCGGGATCGAGGCCCTGCGGCCGCAGCAGCATGACCAGGACGAGCAGGAAGCCGAAGATGCCGTACTCGATCTCGGTCATGGAGAAGTTGAGCCCCAGCTTCTGGGGCAGGTCGTTGAGCACGTCGGGGATGAGCCAGTTGTTGATGTAGCCCAGCAGCATCCCGCCGAGCAGCGCGCCCCAGATCGAACCCAGCCCGCCGATGATGACCATGGCCAGGATGAAGATCGAGAAGCCGAACTGGAACTGCCCCGCGTTGACGGTCGTGTAGTAGGTGCCCAGGAACGCGCCGGACATGCCGCCGAACATGGCGCCGATGGCGTAGGCCGAGAGCTTGGTGCGCACCGACGGGATCCCCATCGAGACCGCCGCCACCTCGTCCTCGCGCAGGGCCACCCAGGCGCGGCCGAGGCGGGAGTCGCGCAGGCGCACGTTGACCGCCACCACGATGAGCAGGATCGCGAAGATGAGCCAGTACCACGGTCTGAGGTTGAGCAGGTTGAACTGGCCGATCCCCGGGAAGTAGGGCGCGTCGACGGCGCTGATGCCGAGGTTGCCGGCGGTCAGCGTCATGCCGCCGCCGAGGTTGACGCTCTGTCCGTTGACGGCGACCACGCCGATGATCTCCCCGAAGGCGAGCGTCACGATGGCGATGTAGTCACCGCGCAGGCGCAGGGTCGGCAGGCCGATGATGCATGCCCGCGACACGCGCAGATGAGCGCCGCGGCGATGAGGATGAGGATGAAGTTCAGGTGGATGCCCTGCTCGGTGGCGGCGACGCCGTGGACGCCCACGTGGACCTTGGCCTTGAAGAAGAAGTCCGAGCCGAACCAGCCCAGCGAATAGGCGCCGATCGCATAGAAGGCCACATAGCCGAGGTCGAGCAGCCCGGCGAAGCCGACGACGACGTTGAGCCCCAGCGACATCACCGCGAAGGCGAGGGCGATGATCGTCGCGTTCATGAAGCCGCTGTTGTTGGTGAAGAGGAACGGCAGGACGATCCCGATGACGAGCAGCGCCCCGGCCAGCCCGCGCGTCCACCACGGCGGCAGCCGCCGTTCGATCCCGGCGCGCCACTCGCCCAGCTGCGCGCGCAGCTCGCCGAAGCCGTCCCTCTGGGTCGGTGGGGGCGACATGGGGGTCTCCGGCGTGCTCATCCGGCCTCCCTCGTCTCCTCGCCGAGCAGGCCGCGCGGCCGCAGGATCATGATCACGATGAGGTAGCCGAACACGACCGCCTCCGTCCACTGCGGGCCCATGCGGGCGTCCGAGAGCGCCTGGATCACGCCGATGATCAGCCCGCCGAGGACCGCGCCGCGGACGTTGCCGATGCCGCCCATGACCGCCGCGGTGAACGCGATGAGCCCGGCCTTGAAGCCCTGGAAGTACCAGACGTTGGTCTCATACAGCGCGTAGACGAGGCCGGCGGCGCCGGCCAGCATGCCGCCGAGCAGGAACGTCAGCGAGATCGTCTGGTTGACGTTGATGCCCATCAGCCGCGCCGCCTCCGGGTCCTGGGCGGTGGCCCGCATGGCGCGGCCCGGCCCGGGTGTTGCCGATGAACCACGCCAGCCCGAACACGAGCGGGACCATCACCGCCAGCGCCAGCAGGTAGCCGCGCACGATCGGGACGCCGGAGATGCTGAACACGGTCTGGCCCTGGTGGATCAGGTCGTTGACGCCGAACGGCGAGCCCGCCGTTCCACAGCAGCCCGACGTTCTGCAGGATGAACGAGAAGCCCGACGGCGGTGATCAGCGGCGCTAGCTTCGGCGCGCCGCGCAGCGGCCGGTAGGCGACGCGCTCGATGAGCACGTTGAGCGAGCCGCACACGAGCATCGACACGATGAGCGTCACCAGGAGCCCGAGGATCAGCCCCAGCGGTCCGGTGGCCAGGCCGAGGCCGAGCGTGCCCCAGAGCCCGACGGCGGTCATCGAGCCGATCATGAACACGTCGCCGTGGGCGAAGTTGATCAGCTCGATGATCCCGTAGACGAGCGTGTAGCCGATCGCGATCAGGGCCCAGATCGCGCCGTTGGACAGGCCCTGGGCGAAGTTGAAGCCCAGCCGGGAGAGGTCGTGGTGGATGACCGGGTGGCCGGCGATCAGCCCGGCCTGGTAGCCGTGCGACGAGGTCGCGGATGCCGTAGTAGATCGGCAGCGCCAGCAGCGCGATGATCAGGCCCCACCGGCCCGCGAAGCCCGCCGGATCGCGGCCAGCGGGCGCGCCGCGGGCGCCGGCAGGCTGGGCGTGAACGAGTGAGCTTCCACGTGTGGGTGCGAAGAATATGGAGAGAGGGCGCCGGAGGCGCCCTCTCTCACCGATGCGTCGGCTACTTGCAGCTGACCGTCTTGGTCGGCGTGAGCGTCTTGTAGAACACCGGCTCGCCGTTCGGGCCGACCTTGTAGAGGCCGTAGGACTTCAGCGTCGTGTCGCCGTTCTTGTCGAACCCGTAGTTGCCCAGCACCGAGCTGCGGCTGGTCGTCGCGAACAGCGCGGCTGAGCACGGCCGCCTTGTCGTTGCCCTTGGCGCCGAGCTTGGCGATCGTGTCCAGCCCGAGCTTCATCGCCTCATAGCCGTAGATGGCGTACGGGTCCGGGTTGGCCGTCCCGTACTTGGCCTTGTAGGCGGCCAGGAAGTCCTTGCCGCCCGGGTAGGCGGCGAGGTCCTGGGTGGCCACGGTGCACTCCATCAGCGGGTCGATGGCCGCCGGCACGCCGCCCTTCTTCTGTGCCGTGTAGGAGTCCGGTGCAGACGCCGTCGGGGCCGAAGATCTTGGCCTTGGGCAGCGCCGCAGTGGACGTCCTTGGTGATCTGCACCGCGCCGTTGGAGACGATGCCCGAGAAGAAGAAGCAGTCCGCGCCCTGGCCCTGGATGGTCGAGGCGTAGGAGCGGAAGTTCGGCGACGTCGGGTCGATGCCGGTGTCGGAGGTGATGGTCACGCCGTAGAAGCCCTTCTCCAGGCCCAGCAGCGTGGCCAGGCCCTGGCCGTAGGCCTCCTTGTCGTTGGCCACGGCCACCTTGGTGCAGCCGGCCTGCTTCATCGCGATCAGGTCGGCGGCCGCCTGGATCGAGTCGATCGGCACGATGCGCAGGTAGTTGCGCTTGCCGGTCGGGTAGTACTTCTGCGGCTCGCCGGGAGCCCTGCCGGGCAGGTTGGTGGTCAGGCCGACGTAGGTGTTGGCGGGGCTGACCATCGGGACCCCGGCCTGGTTGAGGATCGGGATCGAGACCTCGGACGCGCCCGAGTTGAACTCGCCGATGTAGTACACGGCCTTCGGGTCGGCCGCCACCTTGCGGGCGTTGGCCGCCGTCTGGCCCGGATCCCACTTGCCGGCCGCGGCCGTCGAGTCGTCGAGCGACTGGTAGTTGACGGTGAAGCTGCCCGCCTTGTTGCCCGCCTGCGAGAGCGCGAGCTTGATGCCGTTGACCATCGGGTCGGTCTGGGCGGTCGAGGCGCCCTGCAGCGGCAGGCTGGAGTAGATGTCGATGGTGTTGCCACCGCCTCCGCCGGACGCCGACGAGCTGCTGCTGGCCGGGGCGCCGGCGGGGGCGCTGCTGCTACTGCTCGAGCTGTTGCTGCTGCCGCACGCGGCGAGCAGGAGCAGCGAACCCACGATCAGGCATACGCTGATCGCCTTTGCGCGAACACTCATAAAAAGTCGTCCTCCTCATGGTCGACCGGGCTGTCAGTGCCCTCGATTGCGGGAGAGTAGTCGCGCGTCCGGATCCCAACAACCTCGAGATCGCTGTTTAGCGACCGCGCGCTGCCCCTCCTAACAGAAACTAAACCCCTCGCCGCGAGCGGCGCAACACGCCGTCGCTCATCGCTCACGTCAGCTCGGCGCGCCCGGCAGCGAGCTGCCCGCTCGCGCGGACGGCCGAAGACGAACGGCGCGAGGCTGGTGTCGCCCGCGGAGATCGAGTAGGTCCCCAGCGCCGACTGGCGGTTGTGCAGCGAGCGGAAGTCGCTGACGACGGTCGGCGCGGCTGCCGGCTCCGCGCCGGCCTGCTTGAGCACGGCGAGCACGGCGGACATGGCCTCGTAGCCGAAGATCGCCTGCGGCACCGGCGCGTGGCCGTAGGCGCTGCGGAAGGCCGTGACGAACTGCTGGCCGGCCGGGCTGAGCGTGCCGAGGTGAAGCCGGGCGAGGACACGTACAGGTTCTTCTGGGCGGCCGCGCTCAGGCCGGCCACGAAGGCGTCGTCGTAGAGCGCGGAGGGAGCGAACAGCTTGGCCGCGCTGCTGGCGGCGGCGGCCTGGTCGAGCGCCCTGGTGGCCGCGCGCGGCGGTGTTGCCCCCGTAGAAGACGGCATCGGCGCTCGCGGCGCCGGCGGCGACGCTCAGGCCCTGCTTGGCGGCGGCGGCGCGGACCTCGGCGGCGATCGTGGCGCCGTAGGGCGTGCCGTCGTCGGCGACGTAGAGCTTGGTCAGGCCCAGCGAGTGCATCTCGGCCGCGATCGCCTTGGCCTCCTGGGCGGTGGTCGGGCACCACGCGGGCGAACGTCTCGTGGTAGGTCGAGCGCGAGGGATAGAACGTGGTCGGCGAGCCGCTGACCTCCGGCACGTGCTGGGTCAGGTAGGCCGCGGTGTCGGTGGGGCTGACCTGGAGCAGGCCGAGCTCGTTGGTGATCTGGACCGAGTCCTGCGAGGTCCCGGGCTCGATCTCGCCCAGGTAGGCGATCGCGGTGGAGTTCTGGACCGCGCTGCGGGCGTTGTCGGAGATCTCCTTGCCGTGGAGGGTGACGAGCTTGACGGTGAACTTGCCGACCGTGGTGCCCGCCTGCGTGCAGCGCGAGCTGCTCGGCGTCGAGCACGTCGGCGGCGGTCTGGCCCGCCGGCCGCCGCCCGGCGGCTGGCTGGCGTAGATCGTCAGCGTCGTGCCCGAGACGGTGACGGCGGAGTTGGTCTGCGTGGCGCAGCCGGCCAGCGCCAGCGCGGACAGCAGCCCGCATGCGGTCGCCGCACGCGGCCGGACGAGCGACGCGCCCAGCATCGGCGCCCGGGCTTAGTCCCGCCGGCCGGGCAGGTACGGGAGCAGGTTGCGGACGCCGATGGCGATCAGCACCATCACGATGGCGATCATGATCGCGTCGAGGCCGCTGACGTTGAGCGCCCAGATGACGATCCAGATGCAGAGCCCGGCGGTGGCGGTGAGGATCAGGCCCATGGGATCGCAGATGCTAACCGAGCGGCGGTCCCAGACAGCGCTGCCGAGAAGCTCGCCGACCAGCTCGCGGACCGCGGCGGCGGGGTCTGCGGCCTCGCCGGCGGCCCGGACGAGCCGGCTGCCGACGATCACGCCGTCGGCGCCGGCGTCGGCCGCGGCCGCCGCCTGCTCCGGGGTGGAGATGCCGAATCCGACGGCCACGGGCACGTTGGTGTGGGCGGCGGCGCGCGAGATCACGGTGGCCAGCCCGCCGGCCACCTCGCGTGCGCTCGCCGGTGGTCCCGGTCAGCGAGACCGTGTAGAGGAAGCCGCTGGCGCCGGCGCCGATCCGCTCCAGCCGCTCGGCCGGGGTGGTCGGCGCGACCAGCGGGACGAAGGCCAGGCCGCGCTCGCCGGCAGGCCGGGCGCACCTCGGTGGCCTCCTCGAGCGGCAGGTCGGGGACGATCAGGCCGCTGACGCGGGCGCCGACGAGCGCGTCGAGGAACCGCTCGAGTCCCTGGGAGAGGATCGGGTTGGCGTAGCACATGAGCACCACCGGGACGTGGGCGGCGATGTCGCGCGCCACCTCGAGCACCGCGGGCAGCGTGGCTCCGGCGCGCAGCGCCGCCGTGCCGGCGGCGTGGATCACCGGCCCGTCGGCCAGCGGGTCAGAGAACGGCACCCCCAGCTCGACGAGGTCGGCGCCGGCCTCGGCGTAGGCCAGCCCGATCGCCCGCGAGGTCTCGAGATCCGGGTAGCCGCCCATCAGATAGGGCATCAGCGCCGCGCGGCGGCCGTTGGCGCGGGCCCGAGCGAACGCCTCGGCGATCGTCTCGATCCCGGTGGGCGCCCCCATCACGGTCATCGCGAGCACCTCGCCCACGCGCGTCATCGAGCGCACCCGCAGCGCCTGAGCGCCTCGGCCAGGTCCTTGTCGCCGCGGCCCGACAGGCAGATGAGGTCGAGCTCGGAGTCCGGGTTGGCCAGCGCCCAGGCGATCGCGTGGGAGCTCTCCAGCGCGGGGATGATCCCCTCCAGGCGCGCCGTGCGCGCGAAGGCGTCGCAGCGCCTGCTCGTCGGTGATCGCCATCGTAGCGGGCGCGGCCCTGGTCGCGCAGCCAGGCGTGCTCGGGCCCGGAGCCGGGGTAGTCGAGCCCGGCCGAGATCGAGTGGGCCTCGAGGATCTGGCCGTCCTCGTCCTGCATGATCGCCGAGAAGGCGCCGTGCAGGAGCGCCCGGCCCGCCCGGCCCGGCGGCGGTGAGCGGCGCGCCGTGGCGGCCGGTCTCGATCCCCTCCCCCGCCGCCTCGACGCCGATCAGGCGCACGTCCGCGTCGGCGACGAACGGGATGAAGATGCCGATCGAGTTCGAGCCGCCGCCGACGCAGGCGATCACGCGGTCGGGCAGCCGTCCCGCGGCCTGGAGGATCTGGGCGCGGGCCTCGTCGCCGATCACGCGCTGCAGGTCGCGCACCATCGCCGGGTACGGCGCCGGGCCGACGCACGAGCCGATGATGTAGTGCGTGGTCTCGACGTTGGTGACCCAGTCGCGGATCGCCGCCGAGACCGCCTCCTTGAGCGTGCGGGCGCCGTCCTCGACCGGCTCCACGCGCGCGCCGAGCAGGCCCATCCGCTCCACGTTGGGCTTCTGGCGGCGCATGTCCTCGGTGCCCATGTAGACGATGCACTCGAGGTCGAGCAGCGCGCAGGCGGTGGCGGTGGCGACGCCGTGCTGGCCGGCGCCGGTCTCGGCGATGATCCGCCGCTTGCCCATCCGCCTGGCCAGCAGCGCCTGGCCGAGGGCGTTGTTGATCTTGTGGGCGCCGGTGTGGTTGAGGTCCTCGCGCTTGAGGTAGATCGGGTGGCCGGCGACCTCGGAGAGGCGGCGCGCGCAGGTACAGCGGCGAGGGCCGCCCGACGTAGTCGCGCAGCAGCCCGTCGAGCTCCTCGCCGAAGGACGGGTCCTCGCGCGCCGCCACCCAGGCGAGCTCGAGCTCGGCCAGCGCCGGCATCAGCGTCTCGGGCACGTACTGGCCGCCGTAGGGGCCGAAGCGGTGCTCGACGACGCTCATGCCGAAGCGCGGCCACGGTCGCGGTCGGCGGCGGCGCACCGCGGCGGCGAACGCCCGCAGCTTGTCGTGGTCCTTGCGGCCGGGCGGGCTGCTCTCGACGCCGCTGGCGACATCGACCGCGTAGGGCCGCACGGCGGCGATCGCGTCGCCGACGTTGTCGGGGGTCAGGCCCCCGGACAGGATCACCGGCACGTTCGTGGGGTGTGCCCGCGCCAGCTCCCAGGCGAACGTCTCGCCCGTGCCGCCCGGGACGCCCTTGCGGTAGCTGTCGAGCAGGTGGAAGTCGGTGTGGAAGGCGCTCAGCGCCTGGATGTCGGCGCCGCTGCGCACGCGGGCGGCCTTGATCACCCGGCAGCCGGTGCGCCGCGCGGCCTCGGCGCAGAACACCGGGCCCCTCGTCGCCGTGGAGCTGGAGCATGGTCAGCCCGATCTCGTCGGCGGCCCGGGCCACCTCGTCCAGGGTGGCGTTGACGAACACGCCGACGATCTGGGCATGGCGCCGGTGGGCGGCGGCGATCTCGGCGGCGACCTCGGGCCGGCAGCGGCGCGGCGAGCCCGGCCACAGGATCACGCCCAGCGCCCAGGCGCCGGCCGCGATCGCCGCCTCGGCGTCGGCGGGGTCGGTGAGGCCGCAGAACTTGATCTTGGGGCATGGGGATCCACACCCCACATCGTACGAACGGCGGGGACGCTACTTCGCCGGAGGGCGGCGGCACGGTCCGGCTGCCCAGCGTCACCGCGACGGTGTGCAGGCGGTGAGCGCGCCGGAACTGCACGGTCACGGCTCTGCCCCGGGCTGCGGGTGGAGACGATGGCCAGGACGTCGGCGACGGAGTGAACCGGCATCGCGTCGACCCTGACGATCGTGTCGCCGTCCCGGAGCCCGGCCTGCTGGGCCGGACTGTCCTTGGTGACGACGCCGACGACCGCGCCCGCGCGCCGCGTCCGGACGGCGCTTGCGCTTGGTGGGCGCGGCGATCCCCAGGTAGGCGACCTTCGGCGTCTCCTGGCGCCGTTGACCTTGGAGAGGATCGCGTCCGCGGTGTCGATCGGGATGGCGAAGGCGAGGCGCTGGGCGACCCCGCCGCCGCCGGTGACCATCTGCGAGTTGATCCCGATGACGTGGCCGTCGGCGTCGAGCAGCGGCGCCCCGGAGTTGCCGGCGTCCGACGGCTGGTCGGTCTGGATGACGTTGTTGATGCTGCTGCCGTCCGCGGCCTCGATCTGGTGCTGGAGCGCGGAGACGATGCCGCTGGTGAGCGTGCGGTCGACGCCGAACGGGTTGCCGATCGTCAGCGTCGGGTCGCCGACCCGGACCGACGTCGAGTCCCCGCGCGTCAGGGGGACGATGCGGGGCACGCCGTGCATGTCGAAGCGCAGCACGGCCAGGTCGTTGCTCGGGTCCACGGCGACGACGCTGGCGTTGCGGATCGAGCGCGTTCTCGAACTCGACGCGTGATCCCCTTGGAGCGGTCGGCGCCGTCGATGACGTGGTAGTTGGTGAGGATGTCCCCGCGGCGGTCGACGAGGAAGCCGGAGCCGGTCGAGGTCTCGCTCTCGCGGGCGTGGAACAGGTTGAACGGGCTGTCGACCTGCTCGAGCAGCTTGGCGCGGACGAACACCACGCCGGGCGCGTAGCGCGTCGTAGATCTCGTAAGGGCGGTCCGGCCGCTGAGGCCGGGTCGGCCGTCTTCTGGGCCACCAGGGGCGCCTGGTCGAAGATCGTCTCGGTGTGGCTGCGGCCGGCCACGCCCGACACCAGCAGCGCGCCGCCGACGACGAGCCCGCCGAGGACCGCCGAGACGAAGTGCGACTTCAGCAGGCGACCCA
The DNA here is from genome assembly GCA_963790605.1 of uncultured Actinomycetota bacterium. Classification (GTDB taxonomy): domain Bacteria; phylum Actinomycetota; class Thermoleophilia; order Solirubrobacterales; family Solirubrobacteraceae; genus Palsa-465. The sequence continues at coordinate 337,427 of CAWBPG010000001.1, forward strand.
TGCCCACGAGTGTCGCGCCACCGCCTAACGGCAGCTAAACGCGGCCGGCCGGGCGCCGGTCGGGCCAGCGTCGCGGCAGGCGGCCTCGACATTCGGCGGCGCGCATCAGCGCCTCGCCGACGAGCACCGCGTCGACGCCCGCGCCCGGCGAGCCGCTCGAGCTCGGCGCGCGTGCGCCAGCCCGACTCCGAGACGACCACGGCGCCGCTGCGGCATCCGCGTCCAGCAGCTCGAAGGTCCGCTCGGTGTCGACCACGCAGCGTGGTCAGATCCCGGTTGTTGATCCCGATGACGGCGGCCCCGATCCCGACGCGCCACCTCGAGCTCGGCGTCGTCGTGGACCTCGACGAGCACGTCGAGGCCGGCGGACACCGCGTCGGCGTGCAGCCGCTCGAGCGTCCGCGGGGGTCAGCGCGGCGACGATCAGCAGGATCGCGTCGGCGCCCGCGGCCAGCGACTCCACCACCTGGTAGGGTCGACGATGAAGTCCTTGCGCAGGATCGGCAGCCCGGCCGCCGCGCGGGCCGCCGCCAGGTCGTCGAGGCTGCCGCCGAAGCTGTGCTCCTCGGTGAGGACCGAGAGCGCCGCCGCTCCGCCGCGCTCGTAGGCGCTCGACGACGTCCTCCAGGGCGAGATCGTCGCGGATCACCCCGGCCGAGGGCGAGCTGCGCTTGTGCTCGGCGATGACCGAGACCCCCGGGGCGCGCAGCGCGGCGGCGAACCCGCGCGGTGGGTCGGCGGCGCACGCGCTCCTCGGCGGCGCGGCGCACCTCCGTCGAGCGGCGTGGCCTGCACGGCGCGCCGCCACGTCCCGGCGCGTGCGCTCGATGATCGGGGTCAGCGCGTTCACGCCGGCGCGCTCGGGCGGGGCCAGCCGCTGGGTGGCGGCGACGAAGCGCTCCAGCGCGGCCGCGGCCGCGCCCGAGTCGACCGCCTGCTGCGCCGCCGCCGACCCCCTCGGCGAGGGTCGCCGCCCCGCCGCCGGCGTAGATCGCCGCGCCGGCGTTGAGCACGGCCAGGTCGCGCGCCGGGCGGGCCGGGCTCCCCGGCGAAGATGCGCCGGGCGGTGTCGGCGTTCTGCCCCGGATCGCCACCGGGGACCGACTCCGCGGGCGGCGCACCGCCAGCCCGACGTCCTCGGGCGCCACGTCGTAGCTCGAGATCTCGCCGTCGACGACCTCGACGACGCGGGTGGGCGCCGAGATGCTCAGCTCGTCCAGGCCGTCGTGGCTGGAGACCAGCAGCGCGTGCTCGGTGCCCAGCAGCGCCAGCGCGCCCGCCATCTTCTCCAGGTAGGCGGCGTCCGAGACGCCGATCAGCTGCCGCGTGGCGCCCGCCGGGTTGGTGAGCGGGCCGAGGAAGTTGAAGATCGTGCGGACCGCCAGCTCGCGCCGGACCGGGATGACGTAGCGCGTGGCCTGGTGGTGGGCGGGCGCGAACATGAAGCCGAAGCCGACCTCCTCGATGCACCGGGCCACCGCCGGCCGGCGTCAGGTCGATGCGCGCCCCCAGCGCCTCGAGCACGTCGGCCGAGCCCGACAGGCCGGTGGCCGAGCGGTTGCCGTGCTTGGCCACCGTGCAGCCCGCGCCGGCGGCGATCAGCGCCGCGGTGGTCGAGACGTTGAACGTCCGCCGCCCGCCGCCGGTGCCGGCGGTGTCGAGCAGGTCGCGTCGCGCGGCACGGTCACCGTGGCGGCGAACCGCGCGCATCGTCCGGGCCAGCCCGGCCAGCTCCTCGACCGTCTCGCCCTTGGTGCGCAGCGCGATCAGGAAGGCGGCGATCTGGACTCGGAGGCGTTGCCGGACATGATCTCCGCCAGCACCTCGGCGGTCTGCTCGGCGCTCAGGTCGCGGCCGTTGGCCAGCTCGTCGATCGAGCGCGTCAGCAGGTCGGAGGTCATTCACCATGGCAGGCGTGGGGTCCGCAGGCTCGAGGTCGGGCCATGGCTGCGGCGGCGGCGCCGGCGGCCGGCGCCTGCTGGGCCAGGAAGTTGGCCAGGAGCTCGCGCCCCTGCTCGGTGAGGACCGACTCGGGATGGAACTGGACGCCCTCGGCGGGCAGCTCGCGGTGGCGCACCGCCATCACCACGCCGTCGGCGCTGGCGCTCTGCTCCAGCGCGGCGGGCAGCGCCGGCTCGGCGATGAGCGAGTGGTAGCGGCCGACCTCCAGCGGCGACGGCAGGCCGCGGAAGATCGTCCGGCCGTCATGCTCGATCCGCGCGGTCTTGCCGTGAACCGGGTGGTGGGTGATCACCCTCCCGCCCCACGCCTGGACGAGCGCCTGGTGGCCGAGGCACACGCCGAGCGTCGGCGATCCCGGCCTCGGGGAAGCGCCGCACCGCCTCCAGCGAGATGCCGGCCTCGTCGGGGGTGCACGGGCCGGGCGAGACGATCACCCGGTCATAGCCGCGGATGAGCAGATCGTCGACGGTGGCGCGGTCGTTGCGCACGACCTCGATCTCGGGGGCGGGGTGGGACGTCATCCCGACGTACTGGACGAGGTTGTAGGTGAAGCTGTCGTAGTTGTCGACGACGAGGACCCGCACTCGCGGCAACCGTACCTCAGTGGCGTTCGCGCGCCGGGCTACGGCCACTCGGGCTGGGCCACGGCCAGCTCGATGGCCTCGAGCACCGCGCGCGACTTGGCCTCGGACTCGCGGAACTCGTAGTCGGGCTTGGCGTCGGCGACCGTGCCGCCGCCGGCCTGGACGTGGGCGACGCCGTCCTTGACCACCACGGTGCGGATGTGGATGCAGGTGTCGAGCTCGCCGGTGTAGCTGGCCCAGCCGATCGCCCCGCCGTAGCCGCCGCGCTTGACCGGCTCGAGCTCGTCGATGATCTGCATCGCCCGGACCTTGGGCGCGCCCGACAGCGTGCCCGCGGGCAGCACCGAGCGCAGCGCGGCCAGCGCGTCGACGCCGGGGCGCAGCGTGCCGACGACGCTGGAGACGATGTGCATGACGTGGCTGTAGTTCTCGACGGCCATGAAGCTCTCGACCTGCACCGAGCCGTACTCGCACACCCGCCCCAGGTCGTTGCGGCCGAGGTCGACGAGCATCACGTGCTCGGCCCGCTCCTTCTCGTCGGCCAGCAGGTCCTCGGCCATGGCGGCGTCGTCCTCGCGGCGAGCCCTGGCGCGGGCGGGTGCCGGCGATCGGCCGGGTCGACACCCGGCGGCCGGTGACCGTGATCAGCGGCTCGGGGCTGGCCCCGGCGATCTCGAAGTCGCCGAAGTCCAGGAAGTACATGTACGGGCTGGGGTTGACGGCGCGCAGTCCCCGGTAGATCGAGAACGCCTCCACCGGCACCGGCGCCGACCAGCGCTGGGAGGGGACGACCTGGAAGGCGTCGCCGGCGTAGATGTACTCGATGATCCGCGCCACCATGGCCTCGAAGCGCTCGCGCGGCATGTTGGAGGTGAAACCGCGGGGCGGCCCGCGCGTCGGGCGTGGAGCGGCATCGGCAGCGGGCGCGCCAGGCGCCAGCGGACCTCGGCGATCGTCTCCGACGGCCTGGCGGTAGGAGCCCTCGAGGTCGTCGTCGGCGTAGACGTTGGCGACGACCGTGGTGGTGCGCTTGAGGTGGTCGAAGACGACGACCGCGTCGGTCAGCATCAGCGCCAGGTCGGGCACCCCGACGGGTCGGGGTTGGGCTCGCCCAGCGGCTCGACCGTGCGCACGAGGTCGTAGGCGAACATGCCGACGGCACCGCCGGCGAACGGCGGCAGGTCGGGGAGCGGCGCGACGCGGAAGCGGCGCAGCTCCTCGGCGGCCAGCGCGTAGGGGTCGCCGGGGTCGCCCAGCGACCAGCGCAGCACCTTGCGCGGCCGGAAGCCGATGAACGAGTAGCGCCCGACGCGGCCCTGCTCGGCGGACTCCAGCAGGAACGAGGGGTGCGTGGGATCGCGCAGCTTCAGGAACGCCGAGACCGGCGTCTGGCAGTCGTCGATGAACGTCTGGTGCAGCGGGATGAGGTTGTGGTCGCGCGCCAGCTCGCGCACCTGCGCCAGCGAGGGACGGCCGGGCCGCCGGTGGCGTTGGCCTCAGCGCTGGCGACGGCCATCGAGGACCCGCTCGGCGTCGGCGAGGCTCAGGTTGCGCGCCGCGCAGGAGCACCGCCAGGTGGTAGAGCACGTCGGCGGCCTCCTCGGCGACGCGCTCGTCGGACTCCTCGCGCACGGCGCGGACGACCTCCTCGGCCTCCTCCTGGACCTTGGCGCCGGCGAGCGCCGGGTCGTCGAGGAGGGTCACGGTGTAGGAGCCCTCGGGGCGGGTGCGGGCGCGGTGGTCGATCGTGCGCTCAAGCGTGCCCAGCACCTCGCCGGGCGCCTGGGGCTCGAGGTCGCCGCGGTGAAAGCAGGTGCGCTCGCCCGGTGTGGCAGGCCGGCCCGGCGGGCTCGACCAGCGCCAGCAGGGCGTCGCCGTCGCAGTCGTAGCGGATCGCGCGGACCGCCATCGTGTTGCCCGAGGTGGCGCCCTTGTGCCACAGCTCCTGGCGGCTGCGGCTGAAGAAGTGGATCTCGCCCGTCTGCCGCGTGAGCGCCAGCGACTCGGCGTTCATGTAGGCCAGCGTCAGGACCTCGCCGGTGCGCCAGTCCTGCACGATGCACGGCACGAGCCCGCGCTCGTCGAATGCCACCTCGGCGTCGTCCACGCCGCGGATTCTAGGCGCGACGGGCGCGCGGTCCGGGGCGGGGGCTCAGCTACTCGATGCCGAGGCGGTCGAGCACGCGCTCGTCGGCACGCCAGTGGCGGCGCACCCGCACCGACAGCTCCAGGTGCACATGGCTGCCGAGCTCGCGCTCGATGGCGCGCCGCGCCGCGATGCCGATCGCCTTGATCATGCGCCCGCCGGCGCCGATGAGGATGCCCTTCTGGGACTCGGTCTCCGTCAGGACCACGGCCTCGATCCGCACCAGGTCGGGCCGCGGGTGCGAGATCTCCTCCACCTCGACCTCGACCGCGTGCGGGATCTCCTCCCGGGTGCGCGCCAGGACCTGCTCGCGCACCAGCTCGGCGAGGAGCACCGAGGGCGACTGGTCCGAGCGCTGGGCGGCCGAGAAGTACAGCGGCCCCTCCGGGAGCAGGCCGACGAGGTGGTCGACCAGCGCGGGGACGCCCGCCCCGGTGCGCGCGCTGACGGGGAAGATCTCGGTGGCGATGTCGAGCGCCTCGGCGTCGTGCAGGGTCGCGGCCACGCGCGCCTTCTCGGCGCGATCGACCTTGTTGACGGCGATGGTCACCGGGACCTTGGCGCTCTTGAGCAGCGCCGCGATGAAGCGATCGCCGGGGCCGAGGCCCTGCTGGGCGTTGACGACGAGCAGGCAGCCGTCGGCGTCGGCGAGCTCGTGCTCGACGCGGTGCTGCATCCGCTCGGTGAGCGCGTCGCGCGGGCGCTGGACGCCGGGCAGGTCGACGAGGATGAGCTGCCAGTCGGGGCCGGTGGCGACGCCGCGGATGGCGCGCCGGGTGGTCTGGGGCTTGTCGGAGACGATCGCCACCTTGGCGCCGACGATGGCGTTGGCCAGCGTCGACTTGCCGACGTTGGGGCGCCCGGCGAGCGCCACGAAGCCCGAGCGGGTCGCCGTCGCCCGGGTCAGCTCGGAGGGCGTCAGCTCACCCACCGCATCAGCTCCGCCTGGAGGGCCAGCATCTCGCCGTCGTCGGTCTCGTGGTCCATGCCGCTGAGATGCAGCGCGCCGTGGACGACGGCCTCGCGCAGGTCCTCGGTCTGCGGCGGGCAGATGACGATGTCGCCCGAGCTCGCGCGGGCCGGCGCTGGCGCCGTCCTCGTCGACGCCGAAGGAGAGCACGTCGGTGGGCGCGTCGATCTGCCGGTAGCTCGCGGTTGAGCTCGCGGCTGCGGTCCTCGTCGACGAACTCGATCGCCACGTGGCCCTCGTCGATCCCGGCCGAGGACAGCGCCAGCGCGCACAGCTCCTCGAGCTCGACCGCCGTCGGCGGGTGCGTGGCGGGGCTCTCCGGATCGGGTTCGACGGCCTCGATCCCGATCACCTCGACGTCGAGCATCGACGCCCTACGCTCGCTTGCGCGGGCGCAGCTCCGGCGCCGCCCGCTGGGAGTGCTCGTTGTAGGCGGCGACGATCCGCCGCACCAGCTTGTGGCGCACGACGTCCTCGTCGCCGAAGCGGACGAACTCGATCCCCTCGACGACTCGCAGGATGTCGGAGACGACGATCAGGCCCGAGTCCTGCTCGCGCGGCAGGTCGACCTGGGTGATGTCGCCGGTGACGACCATCTTGGAGTTGAAGCCCAGCCGCGTGAGGAACATCTTCATCTGCTCGGGCGTGGTGTTCTGGGCCTCGTCGAGGATGATGAAACTGTCGTTGAGCGTCCGTCCCCGCATGAACGCCAGGGGCGCCACCTCGATCACGCCGCGCTCCAGATGCTGGGAGACGCGCTCGGGGTCGAGCATGTCGTGCAGGGCGTCGAACAGCGGGCGCAGGTAGGGGTCGACCTTGGCCATCAGGTCGCCGGGCAGGAAGCCGAGGCGCTCGCCGGCCTCGACCGCGGGCCGGGTGAGGATGATCCGGTTGACCTCGCGGCGGCTGAGGGCGGCCGCGGCCAGCGCGACGGCGAGGAACGTCTTGCCGGTGCCGGCCGGGCCGATCCCGAAGGTGATCGTGTTGGCGCGGATCGAGTCGACGTAGCGCTTCTGGTTGACGGTCTTGGGCGCGACCTTGGTCGCGCGGTGGCGCCAGACGACGTCCTCCAGGATCTCCGACGGGGACTCGTGCTCGTCCAGCGCGCGCGCGACCGCCTCGACCGTGCCCGGGGCGATCTCGTGGCCCTGGGCGATCAGGTCTGAGAGCTCGCGCACGACGGCGGCGCCGGCGTCGACGGCGGCCTCGTCGCCCTCGAGCGTGAGCACGTTGCCGCGCAGGAACACGTCGGCATCGAGGTGGCTCTCGAGCGTGCGCAGCACGGCGTCCTGGCTGCCGGCCAGCTCGGCGGCGACGGCGTTGTCGAGCTCGATCGTGCGACGCACTATGGCCAGGGCGCTCACTAGGCCCCCAAGCGCCTCGCGCACCCGCGCGGAGGTCCGCTTGCCGTCGGCGCGACCACCGGACGCGGCCATCACCGCCTTCATCACCTGGCCCATGTCCCTGGGGCTGGCGGCGCCGGTCTCGGCGATCGCCGCGGCGATCATCCGGTCGAGCTCATCGTCGGCAGCTCGGCGGGCAGGTAGCCGGCGATCAGCTTGGCCTCGGACTCCTCCTGGTCGGCGAGCTCGGGACGGCCGCCGTCGCGGAACTGCGCGGCGGCGTCGAGGCGGCGCTTGCGCTCGCGGCGCAGCACGGCCAGCTCGTCGTCGCCGCCGTCCTTGTCGGCCTTCTGCAGCTCGGACAGCACCAGACGCAGCGCGCCGACGCGCTCCTTCTCGCCCGCCTTCATGGCGCTGGTCATGTCGCTGCGAAGCTGTTCGGTGACGGTCATATGTCCACCTATGAGGATAGCCCTCAGTGCCCCCGGACCCGGCAGCGCAATCCCGTCGCCTGCAGGTCGAGGCAGTCCACGTCGACCAGCGCTCCGCGCGGCCCGGCGCCGGCCGGCAGGTAGCAGCGGGTGTAGTCGGCGGTGTAGCCCGAGCACTGGGTCGTCGGCGACCTTGTCGATGAGGACCCGCTCCGGCCGCCCAGTCGCGCCGAGCGATGCAGCCGCGAGCGCAGCTCGGAGCGGCCGCGCAGCACCTGTGAGCGGCGCTTCTTCTCGGCCGGGGCGACCCGGTCGCCCAGGTCGGCGGCGACGGTGCCGGGCCGCGGCGAGTACGGGAAGACGTGCACGCGGGTGATCCCGGCGGCGTCGACGGCGTCCAGGGTGCGCTCGAACGCGGCCTCGTCCTCGGTGGGGAAGCCGACGATCACGTCGGTGGTGACGTTGACTGCCCCGCCGCGCCGCCGCGGCGCGCACGCGGCGCGATGTGCTCCAGGTACTCCGCGGCAGCTGTAGTGGCGGCCCATCGCGCCAGCACGTCGTCGTCGCCGGACTGCATCGGGACGTGGAGGTGCGGGCAGACCTTGGGCTCGGTGGCCAGCGCCTCAGCAGCGTGTCCTTGACGTGGATCACCTCGACGCTGGAGAGCCGGACCCGCTGCACGCCGGGCACGCGGGCCACCGCCATCATCAGCTCGCCCAGCTCGAGCCCCTGCTCGGGGTCGCGGTAGTCGCCGACGCTGATCCCGGTCATCACCATCTCGGGCTGGCCGCTGCGCACGCGCTCGGCGACCTCGGCAGGATCGCGCTCGCCGGGCGCGAGCGCGCGGAGCCGCGGACCGTGGGGATGATGCAGTAGGCGCAGTGGCAGTCGCAGCCGTCCTGGACCTTGACGAAGCCACGCGTGCGCGCGGCCGGGGCGCCGTCGCGGCGCGTGCCGCTCGCGGGCCAGGACGTCGTGCTCGAGGTCGACGCAGCTCGGGGCGTCCTGGGCGCCCATGGCGCGCGGCGACGTCGTCGGCGGTGCCGACGAACGGCGTCACCCGCTGATCGATGTCGCCGAACTGGGCCGGGTTCAGGTTGACCGCGCAGCCGGCGACGTAGACCTGCTGGGCGCTCGCGCAGCGACCGGCGGACCGACTGGCGGGACTTGGCCTCGGCCTCGGCGGTGATGCAGCACGTGTTGATGACGTGCAGCTCGCGCGTCGGGCTCCGGCGCCTCGGTGTGACCGGCGGCGAGCAGAGCCGGCGGGCGAGCATCGCATCCGCCTGGGAGACCTTGCAACCGAGGAACTTGACCGCGAACGAGGCCACGCGCCGGAGAAGGTAGCGGACGGCTGGCCATTCCGTCCGAGCTCCGACTCGCAATTCGGTGCAGCGATTCAGCTGCGATAGCCGCTCGCGACCGGAGGACCTTCGTACTCCTCGACGGCGATGTCATGCCGAGGTGTCCTCGAGACGGCACGCTTCGAGAGGAGAGAGGGCTCTTGCGAAAATCCAGCCCGAGGCTTGGGCCGTGGCGCGACGACGTCGAGGAGCAGGCCACCGAGAGTCACTCCGATCGCGAGTGGGTTTGGCAACTGTTCACCTCCTTCGAGTCTGTTTCAGGATCACAAGCGACGCTGCGAAGGATGCGGGAGAGACGTGCGACCGGCATGGGCCGCGTGGACAAGATTCGCGGCGCGGCGGTTGTCCATCCGGGCGTCGCAGATGTCCTTCAGGCGCGCGTCAGCAGCAGCGCCGCCCAGTCACCCGCGACCCGTCGCTCGCGCTCGGCGTGGCCTCGCCCCGCGTACGCCGCGGCGACGCGGTCGGCCTCGGTGGCCAGCAGGCCGCTGAGGATCAGGACCGGCGGCAGCTCACGCTGGGACGCGGCCCAGGTGACCAGTGGCCCGGCGAGCACGTTTGCCGCCCCAAAATCGCACGCTGGGGCCTGCTCGTCGCGCAGGTCGAAGTCGCGCACGTCGAGGTCGACGCCGTTGCGCGCCGCGTTCTCGCGCGTGGCGGTGGTGGCGGCGCGGTCGTAGTCGAGCGCGATCACCGGTGCGAAGCCGAGCTTGGCGGCGACGATCGCCAGCACGCCCGAGCCGCAGCCCGACATCGACGAACGAGCCGTGCGTCGTCCACCTCGAGCATCAGCTCCAGGCACAGCCGGGTGGTGGCGTGGGCCCCGGTCCCGAACGCCTGCCCGGGATCGATGACGACGTCGAGCGCGGTGTCGCCGGGCGGCTCCCACGGCGGGCGGACGGTCAGCCGGTCCCCGATGACCAGCGGGCGGTGGAAGCTGCGCCAGCGCTCGGCCCAGTCGTCGGCGATCTCCTGGGTGGAGACGTCCACGTAGGCGCCCCCGGCGGCGGCGCGCAGGTCCGGCAGGGCGGGCAGCTCGCCGGGCGCGCCGTAGACGGCGTACTCGATGACGTCGGCGCGAGATCTCCACCTCCTCCACCCCGCTGGGCGCGAGCTCCAGCAGCTCGGCCAGCACCAGCTCGGCCTGGCGGCGGTGGACGCGGACGGCGAGGCGAACCAGACCGACGCCCACCCACCCCGCGCGCGCTCAGCCGCCGAAGGCGCGCTTGAGCTTGCCGAGCACGCCCTCGTCGGTGCGCAGGTTGTGCTCGGTGAGGCTGTCGGCCAGCTGCTCGAGCAGCTCCTTCTGCTCCCTCTTGAGATGGCGCGGGATGACGACGTTGACGACCACCCGCAGGTCGCCGCGGCGGCGGCCGCGCAGCGCGGGCATGCCCTGGCCGCGGATGGTGAGCGACTCGTTGGGCTGGATGCCGGCGGGGATCTCGAGCTCGGTGGTGCCGTCGAGCGTCGGCACCTCGACGGTCGTGCCCAGCGCCGCCAGCGGCGCCGCGACGTCGACCACGGTGACCAGCTCGTCCTCGTGGCGGACGAAGCGCGGGTCCTCCTTGACGCGGATCTGGACGTAGAGGTCGCCGGGCGGACCGCCGTGCTCGCCGGCGTGGCCGCGGCCGGTGATCCGGATCCGCTGGCCGTCGTCGATCCCGGCGGGCACGTCGACCGACACCTTGACCCGCTCGACCTTGCGCCCGCGCCCGCCGCACTCGTGGCACGGGGTCTGGGGCACCTTGCCCTCGCCGTGGCAGACGTCGCACGCGGCGGCGCGGACGACCTGGCCGAACGGGCGTGCGCGAGATGACGCGCAGCTGGCCCGTGCCGTCGCAGTTGGCGCAGGTCTCGATCGGGGTGCCGGGCTCGGCGCCGTTGCCGCGGCAGTGCTCGCACGTCGAAACGGCGTCGTAGGAGACCTCGACCGGCGCCCCGTGGGCGGCCTGCACGAGCGTGATCTCGGCGCCGACGGCGACGTCGCCGCCCTGGACCGCGCCGCCGGCCCGGCCGCCGCCGAACATCCCGCTGCCGAACGCGCCACCGCCGAAGCCGCCGCCGCCGAAGAACGCCTCGAAGATGTCGGCCACCGAGCCGAAGCCCTCGAAGTTGGGGGCGTAGCCGCCCTGCGCAGGCCCTCGTGGCCGTAGCGGTCATAGGTGGCGCGGCGGTCGGCGTCCGAGAGCACCTCGTAGGCCTCGGCGGCCTCCTTGAAGCGCTCCTCGGCGTCGGGCTCTGTGTTGACGTCGGGGTGCAGCTCGCGGGCCAGCCGGCGAAACGCCTTCTTGATCTCGGCGTCGTCGGCGCCCCGGGCGACGCCGAGGACCTCGTAGTAGTCGCGTGGCATCTGAGATGCACTCATAGCATCGCCCCTCCGGAATCGCCCTCCGGGCGATTCTCCCAAGCGAATTGTCGTTAGACAATTGACGCATCATCGCTCGTCGTAGACGTCGGCGACGAAGCTCGAGAGCTGGGCGGCGGCCTCACGGACGGTGCGGATGGCGTGGCCGTAGTCCATGCGCAGCGGCCCGATCACCGACACCGCGCCGAGCGTGCGCTGGGGCAGGCCGTAGCTGGCGGCGACCAGGGCCAGCGAGCGCAGCGCCGGCACCTCGTTCTCGGCGCCGATCCGCACGGCCACGGGGTGACCCGCCGACAGCGCCGAGCGCAGGATGCCGAGCAGGGTCGACGCGGCGCTCGAGCATCTCCATGAGCAGGTTGAGCTCGGACACGTCGCCCACCGCGGCCCATCGTCAGCAGCTTGCCCGTCCCCTCGACGTACAGCGTTGCCTGGGCGGACTCCTCGAGGTCGGTGAACACCGGCGCGAGCGCATCGAGGAACGCCGCCTCGGTGGCCGAGAGCTCGGGGTCGTGCAGGCGCTGGTGCAGCATCCGCGCGCCGAGGCCGAGGCCGACCAGCCGCTCGTTGAGGTAGCTGGCGGCCCAGTCGGCCAGGCCGGTGTCGACCGGGCGCTGGAAGGTGAACATCCGCTTGGTCACGCCGCCGGTGGAGGTGATCACCACCACCATCAGCACCTGGGGCTGGAGGGCCAGCACCTCGACGTGGCGGATCGTGGAGGTCTCGATCGGCGGCGCGGTGACGATCGCCAGCAGGTTGGTGACCTGCGACAGCGTCTCGGTGGTGACGCGCATCGCCTCGTCGAGCTCGCGGCGCACCAGCGACAGCGACAGCGACGGCCCCGACGGCGCCTCGGGGAGCAGGCGGTCGACGAAGTAGCGGTAGCCCGGCCTCGGTGGGAACGCGGCCGGCAGACGTGTGCGGGTGCGCCAGCAGCCCCAGCTCCTCGAGGTTGGCCAGCTCGTGGCGGATCGTCGACGGTCCCCACTCGAACGCGGCGCTCAGCGCCTTGGAGCCCACGGGGGCGCCGGCGTCGAGGTATTCCTGGACCAGGCGGCGCAGGACGAGCTCTTGGCGTTCGGTCAGCATCCTTGAAGATTGTAGGTAGGGCCGCGCAGGTTTCCTGAGCGGCCCCGAGCGCTACGACGCGGATCGTGGCCTCGCCGTTGCGGATGATCCGCTTGCCGTTCTGCGTGGCCTCCGATGCGACGATGGCGCGGTCGCCGTCCACCTCGCGCACGGTGCCGCGTGACCACGACCTCCTCCTCCATCACGCCCATGCCCCGGAACTGGACCGAGAGCCGCTCGAGCTTGTCGGGGCCGCCGAGCGCCTCGGTGTGGGCACGGGCCACCTGGGCCATGGTCCACAGGCCGTGGAGGATGCGGCCGGGCAGGCCGACCTGCTGGGCGAACTCCTCGTCGATGTGGATCGGGTTGAAGTCGCCCGAGGCGCCCGCGTAGCGGACGGTGAGGTAACGGTCGGGGGTGACCTTGAGCTCGAAGGTGTCGCCGGCGTCCATGATGCTCACCCCGTGCGCACGATGTTGGTCCAGGTGCCGATGCACACGGTCTCGCCGTTCTGGTTGCGGCTGTCGGTCTCGAACACGTAGAAGCCCATCCCGCCTCGCTCGGAGACGTCCGTGACCGTCCCGGTGGTGGTGATCTCGTCGCCGGCGACGACGAGCGGGCCCCAGCGGAACTCCTGGGAGCCGTGGACCATGTGGGCGAAGTCGATGCCCACCTCGGGGTCGAACAGGCCGGGCAGGATCGCCGCGTGTGAGTAGACGACGGCGAACATCGGGGGCGCCACAACGTCGGCGATAGCCGGCGGCCCGCGCGGCCTCGTGATCGAGGTGGATGGGGTTGTGCTCGCCGACCGCGAACGCGTACTCCCTGATCTTCTCCCGGCCGACCGCGTACAGCGTCGAGGGGTAGGTCTTGCCGATGGCGTCGGTGTTGACGGCCATAGCGGACGGAGTCTATGGGGCCGGCCAGGGTCGTATGGGGCCACTCCCGCGAACGTCGACCGCCGGCAGCGTGGCATCTCGTACATGAAATAGCTGTATGGGATGCACTGCCGGGCCAGATCAGCCGGGTGGGCGGCCCCCAAGGTCAGATGATGACCGGGACGGCGCCGCCGTCGACCGACCAGGCGGCGCCGGCGACGTCGGAGGCCTGCTCCGAGCACAGGAACACGATCACCGCCGCGATCTCCTCGGGACCGGCCAGGCGGCGGATGGGCAAGCCGGCCGCCGCGGCGTCGAGCACCTCCTTGCGCGTGCCGCCGCGCGCGGCGACGGTCTGGTCGACCAGCCCGCCCGGCTCCAGCCACAGCTCGCTGGCCACCGGGCCGGGGGTGACGGCGTTGATGAGCACGCCAAGCTGCGCGTAGGCGTCGGCGTAGGCGCGCGACAGCGACAGCTCGGCGGCCTTGGTCACCGAGTAGGCGACGTTGCGCTGGCCCGGCCGCTTGCCCGACGACGAGGAGACGTTGACGATCCGCCCCCACCCCCGCTCGGCCATCTCCGGGATCGCGGCGCGCATGAGCCGCATCGGGGCCATGACGTGGATCTCCCACATCGCCTGCCACTCCTCGTCGGTGAGGGCCTCGATCGAGCGCACCTGGCTCATGCCGGCGCTGTTGACGAGCACGTCGACGGCCTCGAAGCGCTCGCGGCAGGCGGCCACGCGCGCTCGCCGGCGTCGGGCTCGGTGACGTCGAGCGCCAGCCACGAGACGGTGCGCGCGTCGCCCTGGCAATGCTCGGCGGCCGCCTTGAGCGCCTGTTCGCCGCGGCCGACAAGCAGGACGCGAGCGCCCTCGGCGACGAGCTGGCGCGCCACCTGCAGGCCGATTCCGCGCGAGCCGCCGGTGACGATGCAGGCGCGGTCTGTGAGGCCGAGGTCCATCGGGGGCCCAGATTGTTCCAGTCGCGGCCGTGATGAGTCGGTAGGTGAATTCGTCTTGGTCTCGCGGCGCGCGGCCGGGTACCGTGGGGAGCTGCCATGAACACCCTGGCGGCGGCCCTGTCTCCGGTGCATCAGCAGTATCTGCTGGAGGCCCGGCAGATGCAGGCGCTGTCCTTCGCAGTGCACATCCCGCTGGTGTGCTTCGGGATCGCCTTCCCGGCCATGGTCCTGTTCGCCGAGTGGATGGGGATGCGCACCGGCGACCCGGTCTATCGCACGGTGGCGCGGCGCTGGAGCCGCATCGTGCTCGCGCTGTTCGCCGTCGGTGTCATCACCGGCACGATCCTCAGCTTCGAGATGGGCGCTGCTGTGGCCCAACTTCACCGCCACCTTCGGCAGCGTGTTCGGGCTGGGGTTCGCGATCGAGGGGTTCTCGTTCTTCATGGAGGCGATCTTCATCGGGATCTACGCCTACGGCTGGGATCGCCTGTCCCCGCGATTGCACTTCCTCAGCGGCATCCCGATCGTCATCACTGGGTTCACCGGGTCGCTCACGGTCATCGCGGTCAACGCCTGGATGAACCACCCCGGCGGCTTTCGCGCTCGCCGGTGGCAAGGTGGTCGACGTCAACCCGTGGTCGGCGCTGTTCGGCAACTCGATGCTGTGGTCAGAGCTCGTCCACATGTACATCGCCGGCTACATGGTCACGGGCTTCTGCATGGCCGGCGTCTACGCCGTGTGCCGGCTGCGCGGCCGCTGGACCCGCTACGAGCGGGTGGCGATGACGATCCCGCTGACCATCGGCTGCCTGGCGGCGCCGGTGCAGGTCCTCGTCGGCGACTGGATCGCGCGGGTGATCGCCGTCCAGCAGCCGATCAAGCTGGCCGCCATCGAGGGCCTGGCCAAGACGACGCGCGGGGCCTCCGAGCACGTCCTGGGCTGGTACACCAACGGGCAGATCAAGTTCGGGATCGGCATCCCTCACCTGCTCTCGCTGCTGGCCTTCCACAGCTGGAACGCGAAGGTCATCGGCCTGGACACGGTTCCGCCGGCCGACCAGCCGCCGATCAACGTCACCCGCCTGTCGTTTCAGACCATGGTCGGGATCGGGACGCTGCTGGCGCTGCTGGGCGTCGTCTATCTGTTCGTGCGCATCCGCGACCGCTCGCTGCCGACGTGGCGGTGGTTCTACTGGGCGCTCGTCGTCTCCGGCCCGGCGGCCACGGTCGCGCTCATCGCCGGGTGGGTGACCGCCGAGGTCGGCCGCCAGCCGTGGGTGGTCTACCGCGTGATGACGACCGCGCAATCGGTGACCGGCGCCGGCGGCATCCCGGTGGGCTACGCGGCGCTGGTGATCACCTACATCGCGGTGGCCGGCGCCGTGGTGTGGATCCTGCGGCGGCTGGCGCGCACCCCGCTCGATCTCCCCGGCGCCGACGCCCCGCCCCATTCGACTGCGCAGCCGGCCTGATGTTCCTCAAGACCCTGCCCGCTCGTGTTCGTGCTCGCCGGCCTGGTGCTCTACACGGTGCTGGCCGGCGCCGACTTCGGGGCGGGCATGTGGCGTCTGCTGGCCGGCCCCGGCGAGCGCGGCGAGCGCATCCGCGACCACGCCCACCACTCGATGGGACCGGTGTGGGAGGCCAACCACGTGTGGCTCATCTTCGTCATCACGGTGGCGTGGACGGCCTACCCCACGTTCCTCGGCTCGGTGGCCTCGACGCTGGCGGCGCCCTTCTTCATCGCCGCGCTGGGGATCATCCTGCGCGGGGCCAGCTACGCGCTGCGCTCGGCCGCCGGCAGCAGCCGCGAGTCCCGGATGGTGGACAGCGCCTTCGCGGTGGCCTCGCTCGTCACCCCGTTCGCGCTCGGGACGATGGCGGGCGCGATCGCCGCCGAGCGCGTGCCCGTGGGCAACGCCGCCGGGGGCCTGTTCTCCAGCTGGACGGGAGCGGTCCCGATCCTCATCGGCGTGCTGGCCGCGGTCTTCTCGGCCTACCTGGCCGCGGTGTACCTGGCCGCCGACGCCGCCCGCCACGGCGACCCCGAGCTCGAAGAGGCCTACCGGACGCGCGCCCTGGGCGCCGGCGTGGCGGCGGGGGCGCTGGCGATCGTGGGGCTCATCGTCGTGCACGCCGACGCGCACTCGCTCTACACCGGGCTGGTGCACGGCGCGGCGCTGGCGGTACTGATCGTGTCCCTGCTCGCCGGCACGGCCGCGCTGGGGCTGGTCGCCGCGCGGCGGTTCGAGCCCGCCCGGTACGTGGCGGCGCTGGCGGTGGCGGCCGTCGTCGCCGGGTGGGCGTTTGCCCGCTACCCGGTGCTGCTGCCCGGGCTGACCGTGGGCCAGGCGGCCGCCCCGCACGACACGCTGGTCGCGGTGGTGATCGCGGTGCTGGCCGGCGGCGCCATCCTGTTCCCGTCGCTGGGGTTGCTGTTCGGGCTGCTGCTGCGCGGGCGGCTGGGCAGCCACGGCGGCCACGGCGCGGACGCGGACGTGGCGGGCGGCGGCGTGGCGGGCACCGGGGCGGCGGGCGGAGGCGTGAGCGCGCTGGCGTCCACCCCGCTCCACCCCGCTCCAGGCCCGCGTCGCGGTGGCGCTCCTCATCGCGGGGGTCGGGTTCCTCAACGCCGCGGACGCCGGGTGGGCGCACCTGATCGGCGTGTTCGCTCTGTTCGGGTTCATGATCATCGGGTTCGCCGCGATCGTCCCGCGGGCGCTGGCCGAGGACCCCGACGAGCTCAACGCCCCCGTCGGCCGGGACGGGCTGACGCGGCCGCGGCCCTCATGGAGAGCCTCCCCGACAGCCCCGGCCACACCGCGTTCCTGTTCGATCTCGACGGGACGCTGATCGACAGCGTCTATCAGCACGTGCTGGCCTGGCGCGAGGCCCTGCAGAGCGTCGGGGTGAGCCTGGCCGTGTGGAAGATCCACCGCCGGATCGGGATGAGCGGTGGGCTCTTCGTCAACGCGCTGGCGCGCGAGCTCGAGACGCCGCTGGACGCCGACACCCTGGCCGCGCTGCCGGGGCTGCACGCCGAGGCGTTCATCCGCCGCTACGACTCGGTCCAGGCGCTGCCCGGCGCGCGCGAGCTGCTGACCACGCTGTCTGAGCACGAGGTGCCGTGGGCGATCGCCACCAGCGGCCCCGAGCGCTACGCGGGGCTGGCCCGGGAGCTGCTCGCGCTCCCCGCCGACACGCCGATGATCACCCGCGACCAGGTGCGCTACGCCAAGCCCGACCCTGACCTGTTCCTCACCGCGGCGCGGCAGATCGGCGTGGATATCCGCCAGAGCAACGTGGTCGGCGACAGCGTGTGGGACCTGCTGGCGGCCCAGCGCGCGCGGGCGCTCGGGATCGGGCTGCTGTCAGGTGGCTACGGCCGCGAGGAGCTGTTCTACTCCGGCGCCTACCGGGTCTTCGAGGATCCCGCCGACCTGCTGGCTCACCTCGACGAGGTCGGCGTGCGCCGGCCGCACTGAGCGACCGCATCGCTGACGGGCCGCAGCGGTGTCCTGACGCGCCTCCGCTCCCGGCTCGCTGGACGGGCGTCTACATCCCGGGATGTACGCCCAGATACATCCGTCGAGTCCATTGCGGCCGACGTGTGCGCCCTGTACCCTCCAATACGTGGAAAAGCGTGCAAATCTGAGGGCATCGGACGCGGATCGCGATCACGTCGTGTCGCGCCTGCACAAGGCGGCGACCGAGGGACGGATCGCGGCCGAGGAGCTCGAGCAGCGCGTGGCCCACGCGCTGAAGGCGCAGACCTACGGGGATCTGGAGACGACGGTCTCCGACCTGCCCGGCCCGCGCCCCCGCTCACGGCGCCCGCCCGCGCGCCGCACCCCCGTCGGCTGGGCGGTGGCGGCGGTCCGCGCGAACCCCATGCTGATCCTGTTCGCCATCCCAGTGGTGGCGGTCACGCTGGCCATGATGCTGGCGGCGGCGATCATCTGGATGGTGCTGATGGTCGTCGTCATGGTGCTCGGCGGAGGCCGCCGCGGGCCAATGGACCGCGCGGCCCCTGGATGTACACGCGCCGCGGACGCGGCTTCGGCCCGCCTGCCGGGGCGGGCCGCGCAGCTACTGGGCCTGAGCGCCGCGCAGCTACTGGGCCTGAGCGCCGCTCAGCTCGCCGCGGCGTAGCCGCCACACGACGCCGTCCATCTCAAACGGCGCCCCGTTGACCGTGTGGCGGTGCACGTAGCGCCGGCGCGAGAGCTCCTGCGCCTGGAAATCGGCCCCCGCCCGCCCCAGGCCGGCGGCCCACACCTCCGCCGTCATCGCGTCCGGAAGGCCACGATGCGGGTCGTGCATGTAGACGACAAGCGCATCGGGCGCGAGCAGGCCCGCGGCGGCCGCGAGCGCCTCGGGGGGCAGCTCGGAGCCGTGCGCGCCCACGGGCGCGACGCAGCTCAGGGCATTGGCGCGCAGCGCCCTGACCAGCACTGCGTTCATCGTCGGCCAGGGCCAGCAGGTCCAGGGTCAGGTACTGGTCATAGAGGCCGGGACGGTCGCGGAGCGCCGCCTCGCCGCGCCGAGGGCACGATGTCGGTGCCGAGCACCGGCCGCAGCCCGGCCGCGGCCAGCGCCTCGCCCGAGACGCCGTTGCCGGCGGCGATGTCGAGCACCCGCACGGCATCGCGCTCCCAGTCCAGGGCATCGGCGGCGTGGGCGAGCATGCCGGCCAGCTCCGCCGGCGAGCGGCAGCCGAGGCGATCCTGGACGATCTGCTCGTAGACCCCGGGCAGGGCGTAGAGCCGCTCGTAGTCGTGCAGGCGCAGCTCCTCGGTGCGGCCGTCGTCGTGGCGGACCCGGATCACCTCGCTGCCCGATGTCCGGGTCGGCCTGCTCGGCGAGCTCGGCGGTGAAGCCCGGCCGCGGACTCATCGCGCCATTCTCGGCCGAGAGATTCGCCCCTTGGGCGAATCTTAAGGTGATCGCCCGAAGGGCGATCACCCCTTATCTCCCAGCTCGAGCACCGCCAGGAACGCCTCCTGGGGCACCTCGATGCGGCCGACCTGCTTCATCCGCTGCTTGCCCTTCTTCTGGGCCTCCAGCAGCTTGCGCTTGCGGCTGATGTCGCCGCCATAGCACTTGGCGATCACGTCCTTGCGGTAGGCCTTGATCGTCTCGCGGGCAACGATGCGGCTGCCGATCGCCGCCTGGATGGGAACGTCGTACTGCTGGCGGGGGATCTTCTCGCGCAGCTTCTCGGTGAGAGTCCGCCCGGCGCTCTGGGCCTTGGAGCGGTGCACCAGCATCGAGAGCGCGTCGATCGGGTCGCCGGCGAGCAGGATGTCGAGCTTGACCAGGTCGGACTCGCGCAGCCCGATGAGGTCATAGTCGAGCGACGCGTAGCCCCGGGTCCGCGACTTGAGCTGATCGAAGAAGTCCAGCACGATCTCGGCCAGCGGCAGGTCATAGGTGAGCTGCACGCGCTCGGCCGAGAGGTAGTGCATGCCGGCGTGCTCGCCGCGACGCTCCTGGCAGAGCTCCATGATCTGTCCCACGAACTCCTTGGGGCTGAGGATCGAGGCGCGGATGAACGGCTCACGGACCTCGGCCACGCGCGCCGGATCCGGGAAGTCGTTGGGGCTGTGGATGGGGAGCACGCTGCCGTCGGTGAGGGTGACCTCGTACTCCACGCTCGGCATCGTCGTCAGCAGCTCCAGGTCGTACTCGCGCTCCAGGCGCTCGCGCACGATGTCCATGTGCAGCAGCCCGAGGAAGCCGCAGCGGAAGCCGAACCCCAGCGCCTCGGAGGTCTCGGGCTCCCAGCTCAGAGCGGCGTCGTTGAGGGTCAGCTTCTCCAGCGCGTCGCGCAGGTCCGGGTAGGCGTCGGAGTCGATCGGGAACAGGCCGCAGAACACCATCGGCTTGACCTCCCGGTAGCCGGGCAGCGGCTCGGTGGCGGCATCGCGCTTGGTCGTCAGCGTGTCGCCGACGCGCAGCGCGCTCACGTCCTTGATGCCCGTGATGAGGAAGCCCACCTCGCCCGCGTGCAGCGCCTTGGCCGGCGTCATCTGCGGCGTGAAGAAGCCGATGTCGTCGATCTCGGCCTCGGTCCCGGCCTGCATGGCCCGGATCGCCTCGCCCTTGGTGAAGGTGCCGTCGACGACGCGGATGTAGGCGATCACGCCGCGGTACTGGTCGAACTCCGAGTCGAAGATGAGCGCGCGCGGCGGCGCGTCGGGATCGCCGTCGGGCGGCGGGACCCGGGCGATGAGCTCGTCGAGGACATCGGTGATGCCCTCCCCCGTCTTGGCGCTGATCCGCCGCACCTGGTCGGCGGGCTCGCCCAGCAGGTCGGCGACCTCCTCGGCCACGCGCTCGGGCTCGGCGCCGGGGAGGTCGACCTTGTTCAGGCACGGGATGAGCTCCAGCCCGGACTCCACGGCGAGGTAGGTGTTGGCCACCGTCTGCGCCTCGACCCCCTGGGAGGCGTCGACGACCAGCAGCGCCCCCTCGCACGCCGCCAGGGACCGCGACACCTCGTAGGTGAAGTCGACATGGCCGGGGGTGTCGATGAGCTGCAGCTGGTAGGTCTGCCCGTCATGGGGCGACTCGTAGAACACGCGCACGGCCTGGGCCTTGATCGTGATCCCGCGCTCGCGCTCGAGATCCATCGAGTCCAGCAGCTGGGCGCGCATCGAGCGAGGAGTCGACGGTGTGGGTCAGCTCCAGGATGCGGTCGGCCAGCGTCGACTTCCCATGGTCGATGTGGGCGATGATCGAGAAGTTGCGGATGTGGGCCTGATCTGCCATTGCCGCAATGAAGGGTACGAAGCGCTGGGGTGGTGGCGAGCGCGAGCCCGCTAGCGCCCGGGCAGCCGGCTCACGACGAGCTGCTCGATCTGGCGGGCCTCGGGCACCCGCATCCGCAGCACCAGCCATCCGTACGCGACCCCGGCGATGTCAAGGCCAGGCCCACCGAGATGATCTGGGCGATCAGCGACAGCCCGAGCACGCTGTCCAGTCCCTTCCACACGAAGTACGCCACGGGCGTGATGATCGCGGTCGCGACGAGGATGCGGAGCGGTGATCATCGTCGTCTGAGCCCCCTCCAGCCGGCCGTTGAAGCCGATCCGCAGGCGCCGGAGCTGAAGCCCGGTCATGACCACGTTGGCCACCACCGTGCCGATCACCGGACCCGCGATGCCCAGCGGCTTGTACAGCGCCACCGAGACGATGATGTCGACCACGACGTTGATCGCCGCCAGCTTGGTCGGGATCCAGGGCCGCTGGAGCGCGAAGAACGTCCGGCTGAGCAGGAGGTTGACCCCGGCGAAGGGCAGGCTGAAGGCAAACCAGAACAGCGCTTTGGCCACCAGGTGCAGTCGAGGCGGCGTGAAACGTCGCCGTGCTGGTAGACGAGCCGGGTGATCGGCACCGCCAGCACCGCGATCAGCGCCGCCGACGGGATGAGCAGCAGGTTGATCTGCCGGATGCCGTTGCCCAGCGTGCGTCGCATGCCCGCGGCGTTCCGGGCGCTCGCCATCCGGCTGAGCGTCGGGAACAGGACGGTGGCGACGGCGACGCTGAAGATCCCCTGGGGCAGCATGTAGATCCGGAACGCGTCGTTGATCGCGATCGGCGCGTGCTTGGAGACGAGCGCGCCCAGGCCGGCGTTGATGAAGATGTCGAGGTTGATGATCCCGATGCTCAGCGTCACCGGGAGAAACAGGATCAGCACCTGGCGAATCGCGGGGGTCGCGCCAGTCGAAGGCGAAGGCGAGACGGAAGTCGATCCTGCGCAGCGCCCAGGCGATCAGCAGGAACTGGACGACCGTCGCCACCAGCCAGGCGATCGCGTAGGAGTAGACGGCGTTCTGCACCGTGGAAGTGCCCGTGCAGGATCACCATCAGGACGACGATCACGACGTTCCACACCGCCGGCGCGAGCGCCGGGATCGAGAACTCGTCGTAGGACTGCAGGATTCCCACGAGCAGGCCGGTGAGGCTGAGCAGCAGCACGACCGGGAACAGCACGCGCGACAGGCCGGCGGTCAGCGCCGTGTCGCGACGCGCTCAGCGTGCCGGTGAACAGCGGCATGATCACGCCGGCGATCGCCATGTAGACGAACGTGAGCGCGCCGAGGGCGAGCGAGGATCAGCCAGAACAGCGACGAGGCCAGCCGGAACGCCTCGCGTTTGCTTGCCGGCCTGCAGCAGCTCGGTGAAGATCGGCACGAAGGCCGCCGCCGAGCGCCGCCTGCGAGAACAGGTTGGAGAACAGGTTCGGGATCTGGGAGGCGATCGTGAACGCCGACCCCGGCGCCGCTGGTGTCGAAGTAGCTCGCCTGCACGACCTCGCGGCCGAGCCCGGCGATCCGCGAGAGCGCCGTCGCCAGCGGCGAAGATGGCGGTGTTCAGGGCCAGGCGGCGACGCCGGCGACGTCGGGGGCGCGCGGCGGCGGCGGCGGCGGCCCCGCGGGCGATCGGTGAGCTGTCGACGGTCACGAGCGCGCTATAGTACGCGCCGTCGCTGCGGTCATCCGCGCGCTTTTTGTCATGGCCAACATCCACTCACAGAAGAAGCGGATCCTGCGCGCGGAGCGTGAGCGGCTGGAGAACCGCCGCTACACGTCGACGATCAAGACCTACTTCCGCCGGCTGGAAGTCGCCGTCGCCGACGGCCAGGACGATGTCGCCGAGGCCGAGCACCGCGTGCTGGTCAGGACGATCGACAAGGCCGTCAAGCGAGGGGCGCTCCACCGCAACAACGGCGCCCGGAAGAAGTCTCGCGCAGCTCGACTGCGCCGCGGCGCATAGCCGGCGGGCGTCACCGAGACCCCCGCGCTTCTGTCTGCCCAACCCGAACGAATCAGCTTTGAAGTGGAGCGCATCGACGCCTCCGCTGAAGGACGCGTCGAGGTCGCCGGTCGCTGGTTCGGCGTGCGCGGCCGCCGGTTCGTCCGGCCGACGCTGACCTTCAGCCACAAGGGCGCCGAGGTCCGCGCCCTCGCCGACCTCGAGCACAAGCCGTGGGCGGCCGAGGACGGCGAGGTCTGGATGGCCGCCTTCAGCGTGGACGAGGGCCTGGACGGCGCGCGGGAGATCGAGCTGTCGGTGGCGCCCGACATCATCGTCGAGCTGCGCACGCAAGGGCAGGAAGCTGGCGCGGCCCGGTGACACGCTGGCCGCGGGGCGGCAGCCCGCGCGCCGCGGTTCAAGAACGAGCGGGATCGCGGCGGTGCCAGATCAGCCCGAGAAGGGCTGCGCCATCGGCCGTGCGAGCCGCCCGCCGGAGCCGCCTCCCACGCCGCGCCGCCGTCCGTCGTCCTCCGCCGAGCTCGAGCGCCTCGGCGCCCGCCTGGCGGCGGCCAACCAGGCGCTCGAGCAGGAGCGCGAGCGTCGCGCCGCGCTCGCCAAGACGCTCGAGGAGGAGCGCACGACCAGCCGGCAGCTGCGCACCGAGCTGGGCCAGGCGCGGTCCGAGCTCGAGGTCGCCGCGACTGCTCCGGGCCGAAGCCGCCGCCATGGAGGCCGAGCTGCAGGACGCCCGCCGGCAGCTGCGCGAGGCTCAGCGCCGGCACGAGGCCGACGACCGAGGCCCTCACCCGACCGCCACGACGAGGCCACCGCAGGCGCTCACCAGCGACCGCGAGCAGATCACCCAGGCCCACGCCGCTCTCCAGGACGAGCTGCAGCAGCACGCCGGGGCCCTGGAGTCCACGCGCGAGGCGCTGGCGGCCGAGCGTGCCGAGGCGGGCGGCTGCGCAACCGGCTCGCCCAGCTCCAGGAGAACCGGCCGCGCGGCGCCACCCCAGCCGCCGCAGGGGCCGCCCGTCCGGCGCAGACATCCGCGGTGTCCGTGGGATCCGAGGCGTCAGCGGCGTCCGGCCGAGCCGCGCGCCGCTGAGCCTCGCGGGTCGCGCCGGTCGGGCTCGCGTGCGGCGGCCCAGCGCCGGGAACCGGACCCCACCGAGACCCAGCGCTTGGATGTGCTGGGCCTTCACGACGAGCTCGAGACCGAGTCGGCGGCGGCGCCGTCGCGCCATGCGCCGCGCCGCAGCGGACATCAGACTCCCGACACCCCGGCGTGGAACCCGCCGGTGGCCGAGCGGCTGCGCCCCGTCAATCCGTCGCTGCGCCACCGGACGTGGTGGTTCGGCCGGCTGCTGGCCCTGCTCGTCCTCTGCGGCGTGATCGCTGCGGTCTGGATCGTGCTGCACTCGACCGTGCTGCATTGACGACCCGTCCGCTTCGGTCAGCCGGTCAGCCGGCCGAGGGCGATGAGGGCCGCGGTGTCCTCGCCGGCTCCGCCGGCAGCCCCGCCGCGGGAGGCGAGCTCCAGGTCCGCGATCTCGCAGACGGCCTCGGCCAGACGGTCCGCGCCGGTCCGCTGGGCGTCGGCGATGAGCCGGTCGGCGGCCCGGGAGGGCATCCGCAGCCGTCGCTTGACCTGCGCCGGCGGCTCGCCGGCGTCCAGCGCGACGGCGACCTCGTGCGCGGTGCGGACGCGCTGCGAGATCCAGTAGAGCAGGCCGGGCAGGCGCTCGCCCTGCTGGCGCAGCTCCGAGGTAGGCGGCGACGGCCGTCCGGGCCTCTCCGGCGACGACGCGTCGGCCACCGTCCACGCGCGCCGCTCCGCCGAGGAGGCGGTCAGCCGCTCCACCGCGTCGGCGTCGAGCGGCTCGGCGGGCGCGTCGT
Organism: uncultured Actinomycetota bacterium; assembly: GCA_963790605.1. Classification (GTDB taxonomy): domain Bacteria; phylum Actinomycetota; class Thermoleophilia; order Solirubrobacterales; family Solirubrobacteraceae; genus Palsa-465. The sequence continues at coordinate 362,160 of CAWBPG010000001.1, forward strand.
CCTCGGCGCCGAGCGCGAGCTTCTCGAGCTCGCGCAGGAGCCGCTGCTGGCGGTCGCCGACGTGGCGGACGAGCGCGCGGGCGCCGTCGGGCTCGAGCTCCATCCCCAGCTCCCGAGCGCGCGCGATCGCCCACTTGGGCAGCTCCCAGGGCTTGACGCTGATCTCGGCGCTGATCGTCGCCACCGGCGTCGCGGACCGCGGCTTGCGAGACGGTCGGGCGCCTTGTTGCGGCTCTCCTCGCGGGCGAAGAACGCGATCGTCGTCTCCGGCGGCATCGCGCCCAGCGACGCGACCAGCGCGTCGAGCTCCTTGTCCTTCCAGCGCTCGACGCCGTCGACGATGATGAACCGCCGGCTCAGGGTCAGCGTCATCGCGTCCAGCGCGGCCGCGGCGCGCTCGGCCGTCGCCTCGTCGCCCTCCAGCAGCTCGACGCCCTCGGCGCCGCTGATCGACTCGGCCAGCTCGCGCAGGCGCGCGCGGCGCTCGGCGATCCGGCCGTGGTCATCGCCGTGGATCAGGTACGCGGGCTTGAACGACGGCGCCATGGCGGCGAGTCTACGCGCGGGTCGAGGCGGCTCACGCGGCCTCGGCGTCGGCGGCGAGCTCCAGGGCGCGCGCCACCGCGGCGGCGGGGGTGTCGGCGAGCTCGACGCCCTCGATCGGCCACGTGTCGTAGCCGACCACGCCGATGCCGGCGTTGAGCGCCAGCGCGATCTCCGACAGCGTCCCGTAGGCGCCGCCGACGGCGATGACCGCATCGGCAGTCGCGCACGACGAGGGCGTTGCGCACGTCGCCGAGGCCGGTGGGGAGCGCGAGGCTCACCCACTCGTTGGCCTCGCGGCGATCCGTGCCCGGGAGCAGCCCGATGACGGTGGCGCCCGCCTCGCTGCGCGCCGCGGCTGGCGGCCGCCATCACCCCGCCACGCCCGCCGGTGATGACGACGCAGCCGGCGGCGCCGAGCCCGCGGCCGACGTCCTCGGCGGCCTGCTCCTGCTCGGGCGAGGGCTGCGAGGCGCCGATGACCGCGATGTAGGGGCCGGCGGCCACGGCCGGCCGGACCTCAGGCCGTGACGACGATGTTGACGAGCTTGTCGGGCACGACGATCACCTTGACCACCTGATGGCCGTTGAGGTGCGCCTGCACGCCGCGGGCGGCCATCGCCAGCTGCTCGAGCTCCTCGCGCGGCGCGCCGGTCGGGCGCCTCGACCCGGTCGCGGACCTTGCCGTTGACCTGGCAGACGAGCATGAAGGTCGGCCGCCACCAGCATGTCCGGGTCCGCGGTCGGCCAGGGCTCCTCCCACACGCGCGCGCCGGTGAGCATCTCGTAGACCTCGGAGCCCAGGTGAGGCGCGAACGGGAACACCAGCGAGGCGGCGGTGGCCACCGCGAAGCGGCGCGCCTCGAGGTCGGCGTCGAGGTGGAGGTAGATCTCGTTGACCAGCTCCATCACCGCCGAGATGGCGGTGTTGAAGGAGTAGCGCCCGCCGATGTCGCGGGTGACCTTGGCGATCGCCCAGTTGGCCTTGCGCACGAGCGTCGAGTGCGTCGCCCTCGAGACCCGGACCGCACCCACCGGGCTGCGCGACGGGGCGGGGTTCGCCGTCTGTGGGCGAGGTCGTCACCGAGGCGCCACAGCCGGGACAGGAACTTGTAGACGCCCTCGACGCCGGTGTCCGACCAGGCGGCGTCCTGCTCCAGCGGACCCATGAACAGGACGTAGCAGCGCGCGGCGTCGGCGCCGAAGCGCTCGACGATCAGGCTGGGCGCCACCACGTTGCCCTTGGAGCTCGACATCTTGTTGCCGTCGGAGCCGAGGATCATGCCCTGGGTGAACAGCGCCTCGAACGGCTCCTGGACGTCGAGCAGATCCATGTCGGCCAGCGCCTTGACGAAGAAGCGGCTGTAGAGCAGGTGCAGGATCGCGTGCTCGACCCCGCCGATGTAGTTGTCGACCGGCATCCACGACGCCAGCACGCGGCGGTCCCACGGCGCCGTGTCGTTGCGTGCGTCGCAGTAGCGCAGGTAGTACCAGCTGGAGTCGACGAACGTGTCCATCGTGTCGGTCTCCCGGCGCGCCGGACCCGCCGCAGCTCGGGCAGGTGGTGTTCACCCAGTCCTCGGCCGCGGCCAGCGGGGACTTGCCCCGCGGCTGGTAGTCCTCGATCTCGGGCAGCTTCACCGGCAGGTCGGACTCGGGGACGGGCACCAAGCCGCAGTCCTCGCAGTAGACGATCGGGATCGGGCAGCCCCAGTAGCGCTGGCGGGAGATGAGCCAGTCGCGCAGGCGGTAGTTGACCGAGGCATGGCCCTTGCCCTCATTCTGCAGCCGGGCCACGATCGCGTCGCGCCCCGCCACCGCGTCCATGCCGCTGAACTCGCCGGAGTTGATCAGCCGCTCGTCCGCGGTGTGGGCGGTGAACGCCTGCTCGGAGATGTCGGGGTCCTCGACGTCGGCCGGCGCCACCACCGGGCGGATCGGCAGGTCGAAGGCGGTGGCGAACTCGTAGTCGCGCTGGTCGTGAGCGGGAACGCCCATCACGGCGCCCGTCCCGTACTCCATCAGGACGTAGTCGGCGACGAACATCGGGATCTGCTCGCCGTTGACGGGGTTGGTGACCGTCCGGTCCAGCGCCACGCCGGTCTTGGGCTTGTCGGCGTCGCCGCGCGTCTCGGCCGACTCGTTCAGCGCGCGGTTGACGTACTCGTGGACGGCCGCCTCCTGCCCGGTGCCGGCGACGAGCCTGAGCACGTCGGGGTGCTCCGGCGCCATGACGAAGAAGGTGGCGCCGAACAGCGTGTCGGGCCGCGTGGTGAAGACGGTGTAGTCGACGTCCAGCGCATCGCAGTGGAAGGTGACCTCCGCGCCCTCGGAGCGGCCGATCCAGTTGCGCTGCATCGCCTTGACGTGCTCGGGCCAGTCGATCGTGTCCAGGTCGTCGAGCAGACGGTCGGCGTAGTCGGTGATCCGGAAGAACCACTGCTCGAGCTGGCGCAGCTCCACCTCGTGGCCGCAGCGCTCGCAGCGGCCGTCGATCACCTGCTCGTTGGCGAGCACCGTCTGGTCAAACGGGCACCACTTGACCGCTGACTCCTTGCGGTAGGCCAGACCGCGCTCATAGAGCTTGAGGAAGATCCACTGGGTCCAGCGGTAGTAGCTGGGCTCGTGAGTGCCGAGCTCCCGGGACCAGTCGATCGAGATGCCCCAGCGGTGAAACCAGTGGCGGTAGGCGGCAATCGACTTGTCGGTGGCCACCCGGGGGTGAACGCCGGTCTTGATGGCGTTGTTCTCCGCCGGGAGGCCGAAGGCGTCGTAGCCCATCGGGTGCAGGACCCGGTGGCCCGTGCGACGGCTGTAGTGGGCGATCGCGTCGCCCAGGGCGTAGTTCTTGAGATGGCCGACGTGGGGCTCGCCGCTGGGATACGGCAGCATCTCCAGCACGTAGGAGTGCTCGGCGACGTCGTCGGGGTCGTTGGCGACCTCCCACGTGTGCTCGCGCGCCCACAGCTCCTGCCACTTGGCCTCGATCTCTGCGGGGGTGTAGCGGCGCTCGGCCATGGGCCGGAGGTTACTTCGCGCGCGCGGGCGCGCGCTGCCAGCGGACGCGGTACCCATGTACTAACCTCTCGGACGGACCCAACGGGGCTATAGCTCAGCTGGGAGAGCGCTTGCATGGCATGCAAGAGGTCGTCGGTTCGAGCCCGACTAGCTCCATAGGTAGGACTTCAAGGACGCCGCCTTTCGAGGCGGCGTTCGGCGTCGCTAGGCCGCTTCGGCCTCGGGCTGCGCCGCCGGGCGGGCCTTCAGCCAGGAGGTGAGCTCCTCCGCCGCGACCGGCTTGGACAGGAAGTAGCCCTGAGCGGTGTTGCAGCCCAGCTCGCGCAGCGTGTTCCACAGCTCCAGCGTCTCGACGCCCTCGGCGACGACCTCGAGGCCGAGGTTGCGGCCCAGGTCGACGGTGGAGCGCACGATCACCGCGTCGCCGGCCTCTTCCCCCATCCCCATCACGAACGAGCGGTCGATCTTGATCTCGTCCACCGGGAGCTGGCGCAGATAGCTCAGCGACGAGTAGCCGGTGCCGAAGTCGTCGATCGAGAGGCGCAGACCGAGCTCGGAGAGCTCTAGAGCACCGCCTTGGCGCGGGTCGGGTTGGCGAGCATCGAGGACTCGGTGACCTCCAGCTCCAGCCACTCGGGACCCATCCCCCACCGCTTGAGCAGCCCGGCCACCTGGTTGGGGAAGTCGCGGTCGAGCAGGTTGCGCGTCGAGAGGTTGACCGAGATCGACAGGTCAAGCCCCGCGTCGCGCCACTCGCGGCCCTGGCGCAGCGCCGCCTCGATCACGTAGAGGGTGAGCGGCCCGATGAGCCCGGTCTCCTGGGCGATCGGGATGAACGAGTCCGGGAAGACCATGCCGCGCTCGGGGTGCACCCAGCGCAGCAGCGCCTCCACCGAGCGAACCGCGCCGCTCTCCAGCGCCGCCTTGGGCTGGTAGTGGAGGATCAGCTCGCGGCCGGCGATGGCGCGGCGCAGCTCGGCGACCAGGGTCAGGCGGGTCACGTCGTATTCGTGGGATCCCTCGTCATAGAAGGTGTGTGAGGCGTTGTCGCGCTTGGAGTCGTACATGGCGACGTCGGCCTTCTGGATGAGCGACTGAGCGTCGGTGCCGTGGTCGGGATAGATGGCGATCCCGATCGAGGCCTCGACGGCCAGCGGCAGCGAGTGGACGTAGACGGGGCGCTCCAGCGCGGTCCGGATGCGCGCTGATGACCGGCACCGCGCCCTCGCCGTCGTTGAGCTCCGGCAGCAGCAGCCCGAACTCGTCGCCACCGAGCCGGGCGACGGTGTCCGAGCCGCGGACGGCATCGCGCATGCGCTCGCCGACCTTGGTCAGCAGGTGGTCGCCGGCGGAGTGCCCGAGCGAGTCGTTGACCTCCTTGAAGCGGTCGAGGTCCATCAGGACGACGGCGAGCTTGGTGTGGTTGCGCTCGGCGTGGCGGATCGCCTGGCCGATGCGCTCGCCGAACAGGAGCCGGTTGGGCAGCCCGGTGAGCGGGTCGTGCAGCGCCTGGTGCTCGTTGAGCTGGGACTGGCGGATGAGCTCCTGCTCGGCGCGCTTGCGCTCGGTGATGTTCTCGATCATGGCCACCACCCGCAGCGGGGCGTCCCCGTCGCGGTGCTCGGCGACCGCCCGCACGTGGGCCCACAGCGAGCCGCCCGTCTTGGTGGTGCAGCGGGCCTCCAGGGTGAAGGACTCGCGCTTGGCGGCCACCGTCTCGGCCAGCAGCTCGTCGACGGTCTGGCGGTGCTCGGCGATCAGGTGGGCGCTGAAGCGCGACCCGATCAGCTCGTCGGCGCCGGCGCCCAGCATCTGCTCGAGCGCGGGGTTGACCTCGACGGCCACGCCGTCGGCGTCGAGCCGCAGGATGCCCAGCGACGCGCCCTCGAAGAGGGTGCGGAAGCGGGCGATGGCCTGGGCCTGGGCGCGGCGGGCGTCGAACTCGGCGACGCGGCTCACACCGGCCGACAGGACGACGGACAGCATCTCGAGCGTCTGCCGGTCCTCCTCGTTGAGGCGCTCGGTCTCCGAGTTGCTCATGACGTTGAGCGTCCCGATGACGTCCGAGCCCGCAGAACAGCGGGACGCAGATCAGCGAGGTGTCGCCGACCTTGCTGCGCAGCTCCTGGTTGATGCGATGGTCGGTGCGGGTGTCCTCGACCAGCAATGGCTCGCCGCTCTGGATCGCGTAGCGCGCGATCGACGTCGCGATCGGGCGCCGCACGTCGTGGACCTCGGTGGCGGTGCCGCTGGCCGCGCGGGTGTGGAGCATGTCGCCCTCGACGAGGTTCACCATCGCCCCGTCGGCGCCGATGATCGCCGTCGAGCGCTCGGCGACGATCTGCATCACGCTCTCCAGGTCATCCCCCGCGGCGGCGATCGCCTGCTGGGTCTCCAGGATCAGGGAGAGGCGCTGCTCGCTATCGAAATGCGTGCCGGGCACCGAGGCTCCTCACATCAGGACAGCGGCGCAGCCGGGGGCGGTGACGACATCGATCATCATGCCGCCACTATCGGCCGAAATCCGGTCACCTTTAGGTCGTTCGGCGAAATGCTTATAGGTTTTTCGCCGCTTGCAGAGCGGCCGGCGGGTCCAGCGCAGCGTCGCCGCGGGTCAGCTCCAGAGCGCGGTCGGCGAGCTCGGCCGCCTCGGCGCCCGAGACATTCTCGTCGCGCAGCGCCAGCGCCAGCAGCACCTGGCGCAGCAGCTCCGGGTTCTGGAGGTCCGGCGGCGCCCCCGCGGGCGGCAGCGAGCGCACGCCGGCCAGGAGCCGGCCGGCGTGGTTGGCAACCCCCGAACAGTCCGCCGGGATGCTTGTCCGGGATCGTGGCGACGATCGCGCCCGTGGCCGGGTTGAGCACCCCGACCTGGCTGCGCAGCCCGTGGCGCTCGAGCGTCAGGCGATACCCCGACAGGCGCAGGTAGCCGAGCTGGGCGGCGAGCTGGGTGAACGCCGCCACGTCGGCCTCGTCCTTGAGCCTGGAGTGGTGCAGCGCGATCTGGGTGCCCAATCGATCCCGCCCTGCCCCAGCGAGGGCTCGGGGTCGGGGGCGACCAGGAGAAATACGTGTGACCCGATCCGGCCCGCTCCTACCCCGGCGACGTCGGCGAGCAGCTGGTAGCCGCCGATGCCCAGCGCCCCGATGATCCCGGGCGGCAGGGGGTGGGCCTGGAGGTGGCCTGGCTCGTGGGGCATGCGCGGCCTCAGTTGTCCAGGAGGCCGCCGACGATCCCGCCGAGCAGCCCGCCGCCGCCCTCGCGCTGCGCGTTGCCGCCCGCGCCCTCGGTCACCGGCGGGTGGAAGTAGGCGCTCTGCAGGCCGACTCGGCCCGGCCCGGTGAAGCGGTTGAAGACGAGGTTGCCGCCTCCGCCTGAGAGGAGGCCGGTCTTGAACCCGTAGACCTCCTGGGACATCGAGACCGAGTGGTCGCGGTAGACCCAGCCGCCAGGCTCGATGTCGATCGTCTCACCGGGCTCGAGCTGCTTCTCGAACACGTTGCCGTAGCCGTGCACCCAGACCACGCCCTCCTGGTCGGCGGCGAAGAACTCGTCGACGAAGAAGCCGCCGCCGTAGAGCATGTTGGCAAAGCCCTTGATCCGGCTGTAGTCGTACTGGACGTTGCCGGTGGCGGCCAGGAACTGGTGCTCGCGCACGACGATGCCGTGGCCGGGCTGGAGGTGCAGCGCGGCGATGTGCCCGGGGGCGTCGCGGCTGAAGGCGAGCTCGCCGGCGGACTGGGCCTCGAGCAGCAGCAGCGGCATCCCGCCGAACACCCGGCGCTTGAGGCCCTTCTTGAGGGGATGCAGGCCGATCTGGAGGTTCGGGTACTTCCACAGCAGCACGTGGTGCTCGAAGTAGACCGGCACCTGGCCGTCCAGCGCCATGTGCAGCACCGGGACCAGCTCGCCCTCGAGGCGATAGTTCAGGCCCGGAGCGCTCCCCTGGGTGATCTGGGTGGGAAGGATGGTTGGTGCGGTCGGCATCGCCTCTCCTGGTTAGATGACGGCTGGGGGTCGGGCAGGCGCCGCAATGCGCCCCGGGTTCGGACGGGACGGTATCGCGCCCGCGATAATCGCTGTGTGCGACCCATCTACATCACCGGCCACCGCAACCCCGACACCGACTCGATCGCCTCGGCGATCGGCTACGCGGAGCTCAAGGCCGACTGGATCCCAACAACGAGTACGTCGCGGTGCGGCTGGGCGACCTCAACTCACAGACGCGGTGGCTGCTTGCGCGCAGCGGCGCCCCCGAGCCGCGCTACCTCCCCCACGTGATGCTGCGCGCCGCCGACGTGATGCAGGAGAACTTCCCCATCAGCCGCTCAGGACGAGCCGGTGCGCGAGGCCGGACGGGCGATGGCCAAGGCCGACCTGGAGCTGGTGCCGATCGTCGACGAGAACGGTGCGCTGACCGGCGTGCTCACCGAGCGCGCGCTGGCCCGCCGCTACGTCCGCGACTCGCTGCGCACCTCCACGCTGGAGGAGGCCCCGACGTACCTGAGCGCCGTGGTCTCGGTGCTGGAGGGCGAGCTCGTCTGCGGCGAGGAGCGCCAGCTGTCCGGACGGGTGTGGGTGTACGCGATGGACCCGGCGTCGCGGAGCGGCATCTCCGACGGCGACATCGTCGTCGTGGGCAACCGTCCCGACGCGCAGTCGCGCGTCATCGAGCTCGGCGCCGCCCTCGTCGTGCTCTCCAACTCGGCCCAGCCCGCGCCCGAGGCGCTGTCGGCCGCACGCGAGCGGGGCACCGCGATCGTCGTCTCGCCGCTGGACAGCTACGTGGCCGGGCGCATGATCACGCTCGCCGCGCCGTGCAGCGCGCTGATGGAGTCAGACCCGCTCACGGTCAACACCGACTTCCTCGTCGACGACATCTCCGAGCAGATCAAGGAGAGCCACTACGGCGCGGCGGTCGCGGTGGACGCCGACAACCGGCCGGTGGGCCTGGTCACCCGCTCAGACCTCGTGGCTCCGGCGCGCCGGCGCGTGGTGCTGGTCGATCACGCCGAGCAGGCGCAGAGCGCGGTCGGGCATCGACGAGGCCGAGATCCTGGAGATCCTCGACCACCACCACATCGGCTCGATCGAGACGCGGATCCCGGTGACCGCCACCTTCGACCCGGTCGGCTCGACGGCCACGCTCGTCGTCGAGCGCTTCCGCCACGCCGGCATGGAGCCCAGCCGGCCGACGGCGATGATGCTGCTCGGCGCCGTGCTCTCGGACACGGTCATCCTCAACTCGGCCACCACGACCCGGCGCGACCACGCCGTGGTCGAGTACCTGGAGCGGGTGCTGGCCGTCGACGCCGCCGCGCTGGGCCGGGAGATGTTCGAGGCGACCTCCGACGTCTCTGGCCTGAGCGCCGAGGAGATCGTCACCCGTGACGCCAAGCGCTACCAGGTGCGCGGCGGGCAGGAGATCTGCATCGCCCAGGTCGAGGTGGTCGGCGACGCGCTGCATGGAGCGCAACGACGAGCTGCTCGAGGCGCTGCGGCGCGAGCGCGAGGACCGCGAGCTGGCCCTCTACGCGCTGATGGTCACCGACGTGATGGACAAGGGCACCGAGATGCTGGTCGCCGGCGACGTCGCCGCGGTGGCGCGCAGCTTCGGCGTCGAGCCGTCCGACAGCGTCATCGAGCTGCCCGGCGTGATGAGCCGCAAGAAGGAAGTGGCGCCGAAGCTGATGACGGCGCTGTAGGCCGGGCGGCGACTGGCTACGCGGCGGCGACGGCCAGCGACGGCGCCTCGCCCCACAGCTGCTCGAGCCGGTAGTACTCGCGCGTGTCCGGCGTGAACACGTGCACGACGACGTCGAGGTAGTCCATCAGGATCCAGCGCGCCTCGGTGACCCCCTCCACGCGCCGGGGCAGGATCCCGCGCGCCTTCATGCCCACGTGGATGGCGTCGTGGATCGCCCGCGTCTGGCGGTCGGTCCGGCCGGTGCAGATCAGGAAGTAGTCCGCGTAGCCGATCATGCCCCGCAGGTCGAGCTGGACGATGTCCAGCGCCTTGCGATCGGCGGCAAGGTCCGCGACGGCGGCCACCATCTCCTCTGGGTTGAGCTGACGGGAGGCGTCGTGCGTGGGGTTGGCTTGGGTCATTTCCCTCCTGGTGGGCCGTAGAGGCCGTGTCTCTGCGATGTAGTGCATCACGCCGTCGGGGACGAAGTAGCGGATCGGCTGCCCGGCGCGGACCCGGCGGCGGACCATCGTCGAGGAGATCCCGATCCGGGGCATCTGGAAGAACCGCGCCCGGTCGCCGCCCTCGAGCTGGGCCAGAGCGCATCCTCGACCGCCGCCTTCGCCGTCCCGCGGCGCTTGGCGATCGCCACCGTCGCCAGCTCCAGCACCCGCTCGGGCTCGTGCCATTTCGGGAGCCCGGCGGCGATGTCGCCGCCGAGGATGAGGAACAGGTCGTCTGAGGGCGATTGCGATCTCAGTATCTCCAGGGTATCGACCGTGAAGGACGGGCCGTCGCGGCGCAGCTCCAGGTCGGACACCGTGAAGCGCTCGTCGTCGCCGACGGCCAGCCGGCAGAGCTCGAGCCGGTGCTCGGGCCCGGGCTCGTCCTCGACGGGCTTGTGCGGCGGGATGCCGGCGGGGATGAGCATCACCTGGTCCAGGTCGAGCTCACGGTACGCCTCCTGGGCGGCGACGAGGTGACCGAGATGTGGCGGATTGAAGGTCCCGCCGAGGATCCCTATGCGCATCGTCGATGGTGGCGGCGACCGGCGGGACGGGCCAGATCAGGCGCGGACGTGCCCGGCGCCCTCGACCAGGTACTTGAACGTGCACAGCTCGCGCAGCCCGATCGGCCCGCGCGCGTGCAGCTTCTGCGTGGAGTTGCCGATCTCCGCGCCCATCCCGAACTCGCCGCCGTCGGTGAAGCGCGTGGACGCGTTGACGTACACGCAGGCGGCGTCGACGCCGAGCTGGAAGGCGCGGGCGGCGGCCGTCGACGGCGTGACGATCGCCTCGGAGTGGCCGCTGCCGTGGGCGTTGACATGGGCGATGGCCTCCGTCGACCGAATCGACGACGGCGACCGCCATCTCCAGCGCCAGGTACTCGGTGTCCCAGTCCTCGTCGGTGGCGGCGTCGACGGGCAGACTGGGCGCGGCATGGCGCGCGCGCTCGTCGCCGTGCAGGATCACTCCCGCCTCGTCGAGCGCGCTGAGGACGTCGGGCAGGAACTGGCCGGCCTCGCCGGCGTGGACGAGCAGCTTCTCGGCCGCGTTGCAGGTCCCGGGACGCTGGAGCTTGGCGTTGAGCACGATCGCGCGCGCGGCGTCGAGATCGGCGCCGGCGTCGACGTAGACGTGGTTGTTGCCCGAGGCGGCGTAGATCACCGGGACGGTGGCCACGCCCTTGAGCGCCGCCTTCAGGCCCTCGCCGCCGCGGGGGATGATGAGGTCCACGACGCCGGTCTGGGTGGCCAGCTCGGCCAGCTCGTCGCGGCCGCCGCCGGCGATCAGCGACATCGCGCCGGGCGGCAGCCCCGCGGCGGTGGCGGCGTCCGAGGCGACGGCGGCGAGCACCGCGTTGGAGTGAGCGGCCGAGCTCGAGCCGCGCAGCACCACCGCGTTGCCGGACTTCAGGCACAGCGCGGCGGCGTCGATGGTGACGTTGGGGCGCGCCTCGTAGACGACCGCGATCACGCCCAGCGGGACGCGCACGCGCCGCATCTGCAGGCCGTTGGGCAGCGTCGAGCCGTCGATGACCTCGCCGACCGGGTCGGGCAGGGCGGCGATCTTGCGCACGCCCGCCGCCATGCCGGCGATGCGGCCCGGATCGAGGGCCAGGCGGTCCAGCAGCGCCGCGGACAGGCCGTTCTCCTCCCCGGCCTCGAGGTCGCGCGCGTTGGCCTCCAGGATCTGCTCGGTCGACTGCTCCAGCGCGGCGGCGATCGCCTCCAGCGCCTCGTCCTTGACCCCGGAGCCGAGCGTGGCCAGCGCGCGCGAGGCGCGCTTGGCGGCTGGCAGATCTCGGCGATCGACAGCGCGGTGCTGGCCATGGGGTTGAAGGTTACCGAGGCGCGTCGGCGTATCAGGCCAGGACGAAGTAGTCGCGGTGGATGGCCTCCTCGCTGGCGCGGGGCAGGAGCGCGCGCACCGCGCCGGACTGCAGGCCCCGCACCTGGCGCAGCTCGGCCGCCGAGTAGTTGCTGATCCCCTTGCCGACGGTCGCCTCCTCGTGGGCGATCTCGACCGCGTCGCCGGCCTCGAACATGCCGGTCACCTCGACGACGCCCACCGGCAGCAGGCTGGCGCCGCCGCCGCGCAGCGCCCGGGCGGCCCCGGCGTCGACGAGCACCCGCCCGCGCACCGGCTTGGCGTACTTGAGCCACAGCTTGAAGCTCGAGTAGCGGCCCTCCCGCGCCGGGAAGCCGGTGCCGGTCGCGGCGCCGGTGGCCGCCGCGGCGATCGTGCCGGGCTCCAGGCCGCTGGCGATCACCGTCGGGATCCCGGCCGCGGTGGCCATCTCGGCGGCCACCACCTTGGAGCGCATCCCGCCCGAGCCCAGCGGCGAGGCGGTGTGGCCGATGTCCAGCGGGTCCAGCGCGCTGAAGTCGGTGACCTCGGTGACCAGCTGCGCCGCCGGGATCGCGATGCGGGTCGGCGGTGAACACGCCGCCGGCGTCGGTGAGCAGGAGCAGCTGCTCGGCGCCGAGCAGGATCGCCACCTGCGCGGCGAGGAAGTCGTTGTTGCCGAACGAGATCTCGTCGGTGGTGGTCGTGTCGTTCTCGTTGATCACCGGGACGACCCGCCACTCCAGCAGCTTGCGCAGCGTCTGGCGCGCGTTGAGGTAGTGGGTGCGCGCGCTCATGTCAAAGAACGTCAGCAGCACCTGCGCCGTCGGCACCCCCCGCGCGCGCAGCAGCTCGTCGTAGACCTGGTAGAGCTTGCCCTGGCCCACGGCGCTGGCCGCCTGGAGCTCGTCGATCGTGCGCGGGCGCACCGGCAGCTCCATCACCCCCATCCCCCGGGCGATCGCCCCGCTGGTGACGATGATCACCGCGCGGCCGGCGTGGTGCAGCTGCGCGACCTCGTCGCAGATCCGGCCCAGGACGTCGGCGCGCACCTCGCCCGTGTCGTCGGCGACGATGCTGGAGCCGAGCTTGACGACCAGGGGTCCCATGGATGTGTGGCAAGGGTACGTCGGCGTGAACCCCAGCGTTCGGGCGGGCACCGGCGAGCGTCAACGGCGGGCTTGGGCGGCCAGCCTAGTTCTCCTTCCCAAGCCGCAGTTGATGTTCCCTCCGCGTCACCGGCGACGCGGAGCGGTCAGCCGCCCCCGTGCCCCACCTTGCACCACGGGTTCGACGGCACCCCGGCACACGGGTTGGGCATGGACTTCAGGCTCTTGGGCAGCGGGTGCATGACGACTTGGTCACGCGCGGGTAGCTGCCCGCTCGGGCAACTGGCCGGGGTGCCGGGGACGATCTGCACCTGGGAGTCGCAGAGGACCTCGCCCAGGAACCGGCTGTCGCTGCTGCCCGACTGGGTCGTGGTCGTGGCGCACTTCGGCATGGCGCTCTGCATCGCGGCGGCGCTGGCGGGCTGGACGGCGCCACCGCCGGCCTCGTGGTTGCCGCTGTAGCAGTCAGAGCCTGGGTCGCTGAGGAAGTTCACCTCGGCGAAGTCGCCGTTGGTGGGGTGGCCGTAGGAGCCGTTGTGGGAGAAGGTGTTGCCGACCAGGGCATCGCCGTAGTCGTCCCACAGGCAGCTCTGGGCGCCGAGCGCGCCGCCGAACACGCCGCCGTCGCACGGCTTGCCGCTGTCCAGGTACGGGACGAAGATGACGCCCCAGGCGTCGTTGTCAGAGAACGTGTTGTCCATGACCGTGTCGTTGCGCCCGCCGGACACCGACATGCCGGTGCCGACCGGGCCGGCCGCCGCCGAGCCCGCCGCCGGGACGTTGGGGTTGTTGTTGTCGTGGACGTTGTTATGGATGAACACCCAGCAGGAGTGGGCGCCCTTCATCGGCGGTGAGACGCCGGCGGGGCAGGCGCCGTTCTGGGGCGCCGGGTTGTCGCCGTTCTGGCTGTTGGTGTCGAAGCCGTCCTCGTTGTTGTCGAACTGCGAGTTCTCGATGAGCATCCGCCCGCCGGAGTTGGAGCCCGAGTAGCCCAGCGCGTTGAACTCGGCCCAGGCGTGGTTGACGGTCTGGTCGCAGACCTGCCGGCAGGCGCCGATGTAGAAGCCCGAGTCGTTGAAGTTGGAGGCGTAGATCTGATTCCACGTCCCCCCGCTCCAGTTGCTGGAGAAGACGCCGTACTGGGCGGCGCTGAACTCGCCCGCCGCGGACTGGTTCTTCAGGTAGGTGCTGGTCGCGGTGAGGTACTGGCCGGTGAAGCCGTGGCCGCCGACCTTGCCGCTGTCGGCGCCGCCGTTCCACCAGATCTCGTTGCCGGCCTCGCGCGAGCCGCCGAGGAAGTTGCAGGCGGTGAGGTTCTCGATCGAGACGTTGGCGGCCTTGAACACCATCAGCCCGTTGACGCCCGAGGCGCCGGCGGCGGCCGTGGCGGCATACGGGTTCGCGCTCGACGACGCTGACCCGGCCAGGCCGAAGTTCTGGGCCGAGCCCTTGTTGCTGCACACCGCCGAGCCGCGCTTGGTCCCGTCGAAGATCACCGTGTTGCGGTTCATGCCGCGGATGTGGAGGTCCGGCGTGGTGATGAGCACGGCGGCCGGGAACTGTGGCGCGCCCTTGGGCGTGGACACGCGCGACGTCTTGTAGTCGCCGGGCCCGACGAGGATCCAGTCCCCTGGCTTGGCGACCTTCACCGCCGCCTGGATCGAGGTGAACTGCCCCTTGACCGCGTGGAAGGACCCGACCCGCAGCACCTTCGCTCCGGCCGCGGCGGCCAGCGCGAGACAAGCACCCAGAACAGCAGCGACGACGACACGACGCATGGCGTACCTCTCCTTCACAGCGACGACCGGTCCCGACGGCCGCGGATCCTACACACCGCCTTCACCTGAGCATCGGTTGGTGTGAGCGGTCGGCGGCTGTGAGCGGTCTGTGAGCGTTCAGGCGTCGGGATCGAGGTCGAACGCCACCCCGGCGATCTCCACCTCGTCGCCGGCCTCGAACCCCTCGGCCTCGCAGCGCGCTCAGCACCCCGATCCCGCGCAGGCGCCGCTCCAGGTGGGCCAGCGCCTCCTCGTTGTCGAGGTCGTAGCGGGCGAGCAGCCGCTCGACCCCGGCGCCGCTGACGCTGAAGCTGCCCCTCCCCCGTGCGCCGCACCTCGTAGGCCCGCGGCGCCGCCGGGCGGAACACCCGGTGCTCGGCGAGGTCGGCCGCGAGCTCGGGCTCTCCGAGCCCGGTCGGCCGCCACCGCCGTCTCGGGCACCCGCCGCACGAGCTCGGCGGCGAGCTCGTGCAGCCCCGCCCCGGTCACCGACGAGGTGACGAGCACCGGCACCTCCGCCCCCAGCCGTCGCGCCCACGCGGCGCGCGCGGCCGCGGCGGTCTCGGCGTCGACCAGGTCGGCCTTGGAGAGGGCGAGGATCCGGGGCAGCGCGGCCAGGCGGGGGTCGTGGCTGGCCAGCTCGTGCTCCACCGTCGCGTGGTTGGCCACCGGGTCAGAGCCGTCGAGCGGGTTGAGGTCGAGCACGTGCACGAGCAGGCGGGTGCGCTCGACGTGGGCGAGGAACTCGTGGCCGAGGCCGGCGCCGTCGCTGGCGCCCTCGATCAGCCCCGGGATGTCGGCGAGCACGAGCTGGCGGGTCGTCGGTCTGCAGCGTCCCCAGGACGGGCGAGAGCGTCGTGAACGGATAGTCGGCGACCTTGGGATGGGCGCGGGTGAGCCGGGCCAGCAGCGAGGACTTGCCGGCGTTGGGCAGCCCGATCAGTCCGACGTCGGCCAGCAGCTTGAGCGGCAGCTCCAGCCACGTCTCCTCGCCGGGCAGTCCGCGCTCGGCAAAGCGCGGGGTCTGGTGGGTGGGGCCGGCGAAGCGCTTGTTGCCCCGGCCGCCCGATCCGCCGCGGGCCACGACGGCGCGCTGGCCGGCGCGAACCAGGTCATAGCGCGTGCCGTCGGCCTCGACCAGCACCTCGGTGCCCGGCGGGACAGCCAGCTCCAGCGTCGCGCCGTCGGCGCCGTGGCGCAGCGAGCCCTCGCCGTGGCCGCCGCGGCCGGCCTTGAAGTGCGAGCGGCGCCGGAACGACTCCAGGTCGCGCAGCGAGTCTTAGCACACGAGCACCACGTCGCCGCCGCGGCCGCCGTCGCCGCCGTCGGGGCCGCCCTTGGGGACGTGGGCCTCGCGGCGGAAGCTGAGGGAGCCGTCGCCGCCGGCGCCGGCCTGGACGTGGATTCGCGCGCGATCGTGCATTCTGTGGTGAGGATATGGCCGATCGCGTGTTCCTCATCACCGGCGCCTCATCGGGCATCGGCGCCGCCACCGCCCGCGCCGCGGCCGACGCCGGCTACCGCCTGGCCCTGGCGGCACGCTCAGTGGACAAGCTGCAGGAAGCTGGCCGCCGAGCTGGGCGGCGAGGAGCGCGCGCTGGCGATCAGCTGCGACGTGACCGAGTGGGCCGATCAGGAGGCGATGGTGGCCCAGGTGCTTGAGCGCTTCGGGCGGCTCGACGTCGCCTTCGCCAACGCCGGCTTCGGCGCCAAGCGGGGCTTTCTCAGTGAGACGCCGGAGTTCTGGCGCTCGATGGTGCTCACCAACGTCTACGGGGCGGCGCTCACCATCCGGGCGACCGTGGAGGCGCTCACGGCGTCCAAGGGCCACCTGCTGCTCACCGGGTCGGTCGCGGGCCGCAGGGCCCTGGCCGGATCCCTGTACTCCGCCACCAAGTGGGCGGTGACGGCGATGGGCGAGGGCGCGCGCCAGGAGCTCAACGGCACCGGCGTGCGGGTGACGCTGATCGAGCCCGGCGCCGTCGACACCCCGTTCTTCGACAACCAGCCCAAGACGGCGCTGGTCGCCGACGACGTGGCCCGGGCGATCATGTACGCGGTCTCCCAGCCGCCGTCGGTCGACGTCAACGAGATCCTCATCCGGGCCACCTCGCAGGAGGGATGACAGCCGCGGGGTCAAACACTGACGCCATGCGGACCCTGTTGCAGGACTTCAAGAAGTTCCTCTTTCGCGGCAACGTCGTGGACCTGGCGGTCGCGATCGTGATCGGCACGGCCTTCACTGCGGTGGTCAAGGCGCTGGTCACCGACATCCTGACGCCGATCATCGCCGCGATCGTCGGCAAGCCGAACTTCGGGGTCTCACCTTCACGATCAACCACAGCACCTTTTCCTACGGCGACCTGCTCAACAACCTGTTCACGTTCCTGTCGGTGGCCGCGGTCGTGTTCTTCTTCGTCGTCGCGCCGATCAACGCGCTGATCGCCCGCCGTCACCAGGAGGACTCGAGCACCAAGCCGTGCCCGGAGTGCACGAGCGCGATCCCGCTCGCCGCGCGGCGCTGCCCGTTCTGCACCTCTGAGATCGCCGAAGCGACCGCCTGAACGAAAGCTACTCGGCGGAGCCCTCGGCCTGGGTGACCGAGATCACCCGGCCGCGGCGGCCAGCGGTGAACTGCACGGTCCCCGCCGAGCGGGCGTAGATCGTGTCGTCCCTGCCGATTCCGACGCCCTCGCCGGGCTTGAAGCGCGTTCCGCGCTGACGGACGATGATCTCGCCGCCGGTGACCGCCTGCCCGGCGAACACCTTGACGCCGAGCCGCTTGGGGTTGGAGTCGCGGCCATTGCGGCTGGATCCCAGACCTTTCTTATGCGCCATCGGTTGCCTCCACGGTCTCTGGCCCAGCGGACGATGCGGACGATGCGGGCGCCGCCTTGGCCTTGGACCGGCTCCGTCCCGATCCCAGCTTCAGCGAGGTGATCTCGATCCGGGTGAGGTCCTGGCGGTGGCCGTTGCGGCGCTTGTAGCCGCGCTTGGGCTTGAACTTGACCACCCGCAGCTTGGGGCCGCGCTCGTGGGCAAGCACCTTGGCCTCGACGGTGACCTTGGCCAGGTCCTCGCCGTCCACCACCTTGTCGCCGTCGACGTAGAGCAGCGGATCAAGCGTGATGGTGGCCCCGTCGTCCACGGGCAGGCGCTCGACGAGCAGGGACTCGCCCTCCTGGACGCGGTATTGCTTGCCGCCTGTCTTGATGATCGCGTACATGGTCACTCCGAATCGGATGAGCTCGCGGCCGAAGCGGCCTTGGCGCCCGAACGGCGTCGCCCGCCTCTGCGGCCACGACGCCGAGGCTTCGATTCTAGATCATCGTCAGGAGCACCGTTTTCACCGGCCGGGACGTCGAGCAGCGAGGCCACCGCGGCGGTCCGCCCCACCTCGTCGATGCGCACCAGGTGCTTCTCGCCCACGTACCTGGTCCCGCCGGTGATCGAGATGATGTAGCCGTCGATCTTGGCCACGGCGTCGCCGGGGCTGTACATGTGGGGCTCGACGATCTCGACGTGGACCTCCTCGCCCTCGCGGAAGGGCAGCGCGCGCTCGAGCACCTGCTCGCGGTCGCCCTCCAGCAGCACCCGGAAGTGGTCGAGCGGCAGGCCCTCGGAGCCCTCGAAGTGAAACCACTTGCCGGTCTCCTCCTCGACGGCGTGCAGCACGCGGGCCTCGTTGCCGGTGAACTCGGCGCTCACGCGGGGGTTCATCTGGAGGAGGATCGCCTCGGCGTCGGTCTCCTTGGCCAGGTCGCGCATCCGGCGCTCGAACTCGATCGCGATCGTCTCCTCGGACTTGATCACGCCCTCGCCGTCACAGGTGGGGCACGGCCGGGTCATGATCTCGCGGACGCCGTCGGTGACGTTCTGGCGCGTCATCTCGACCAGCCCGAGCGGCGAGATCTCGACCACGAAGGTCTTGGTGCGGTCCTCGTCCAGCGCCTTGCGCAGCGACTTGAGGACGGCGTCGCGGTTGCGCGCCCGCGCCATGTCGATGAAGTCGATGACGATGATCCCGCCGATGTCGCGCAGCCGCAGCTGGCGCACGACCTCGTCGGCGGCCTCGAGGTTGGTCTTGGTGATCGTGTCCTCCAGGCGCGCGCCCTTGCCGCGCCCGATGAACGAGCCGGAGTTCACGTCGATCACCGTCAGCGCCTCGGCGTAGTCGATCATCAGGTAGCCGCCGCTGGGCAGGTCCACACGCCGCGAGAGCGTCGAGTCCAGCACCTGCTCGACCCCGTAGGCCTCGAACAGCGGCGTGTCGTCCTCCCACAGCTCGACCTGCTCCACCAGCTCGGGCGCCGTCCGGCTGAAGAAGGACACGAGCCGGTGATGCTGCTTGGGATCGTCGACGACGGCGCGCTCGAAGTCGGCGGAGAAGATGTCGCGCACGACGCGGACCGAGAGATCGGCCTCCTGGAAGACCAGCGCGGGCGCCTGGGTCTCGGCGACGCGCTTCTGGAGCACCTCGCCGAGCTTGAACAGGTAGACGAGCTCGCGCTCCAGGTCGGCGCGCTTGGCGCCCTGGGCGGCGGTGCGGATGATCGCGCCCGGCGCCCTTGAGATCGAGCTTGGCCGCCTCCTTGCGCAGCCGCTCGCGCTCCTTGTCGTCGAGCCGGCGCGACACGCCGACGCCCTCGCCGTAGGGCGCGTAGACCATGTAGCGCCCGGCGATCGTCAGATCCATGGACAGGCGCGCGCCCTTGGTCTTGAGCGGGTCCTTGACCACCTGGACCACGATCTCCTGACCGGGCTTGAGCATGTCGGTGATGTTGCGGCCGTCGCGGCCCGCGCCCCGGCCGCGCCGCGGCGCCTCGACGCCCGGGAGCACGATCTCGTCGACGTGCAGGAAGCCGTTCTTCTCCAGCCCGATGTCGACGAAGGCGGCCTCCAGGCCGGCCAGCACGTTGTCGACGCGGCCCTTGTAGATGTTGCCGACGATCGAGCGGCTGCCCCGTCGCTCCAGATAGAGCTCGGCGACCTTGTACTCGCTTGATGCGGTCGGCTTGCGCCGGCGCCGCGCGGTGGTGGTTGAGGCCGGCTTGCGAGCCGACACCGTTCCGGCCGCCTCCAGCAGCGCCACACGGGTCTCCCCGCGGTCAACGCTGACCAATACTTGCTTCTTCAATTGTTTTCAGTCCTTTGCTAACTAAGGCCGCTGCGGATCTGGTCGCGCGGCGTTACGAAATCAGGGTGCGGGCTTTCCCACTGGCTGCCATTCGGGCCTGCACGTAGATCGATTGCAGGAGCCCGACGGCGATGAAGGTCACGATGACCGAGGACCCTCCATAGCTGAGGAGGGGCAGCGGGACGCCGGTGATAGGCATGATCCCTATGGTCATACCCACGTTCACGAAGATCTGGAACATCAGCATCGCCAGGATGCCCGCAGCGATGAGGGTGCCGAAGAGGTTCTTGCTCATCGTGAGGATCCGCAGAGCACGCCAGATCAGCAGTGCGTACAGCGACAGCACGACGACCGCTCCGACGAATCCGTAGGTCTCTCCCACGGCCGCGAAGACGAAGTCGGTGTCGTTGGCGGGGAGGAAGTTCAATTTGGTCTGGGTCGCATTGTTTCCGCGACCGGTCTTCTGTCCCGAGCCGATGGCGATCTGCGACTGCTGTAGCTGATAGCACGGGTCGGGGACGCCAGGGGTCGCGCTGGCACATCCATTGGGGTGCAGGAAGGCCGTCAACCGCTGGACCTGGTAGGGCTTGAGCACATGCACCCCGACCGCGGGCGCCCCGGCGAGCACGATCGCGATCGAGGCGACGAACATCGTCACAAGCGCGGCCAGCTGCTTGAACGAGGTGCCGGCGAAGAACAGGATGCTGAAGCCGACCGCCACGTAGACCATCCCGGTGCCCAGGTCGGGCTGGGGGATGACGAAGCAGCGCCGCGAGGATCGCCAGCAGCATGATCCGCGCGGTGGTGCGCCACTCGTGCGCGCGCCGGGAGCGGTCGACGGCGAAGCCGGCCAGGGCCACGATCGACCAGCACCTTGCCGAACTCCGAGGACTGGAACTGCAGGAACGGCAGCGGGATCCAGCGCCGGGCGTTCTGGATCGGCGGCATGGCGTAGACGACGAGGTTGAGCGCGACCATGATCCCGAACAGCGCGTACTTGAACTCCCGCAGCCGGGAGTAGTCGATCCGGCTGAGCACGAGCGCGAGGAGAAGCCCGATGCCGCCGAACAGCGCCTGGCGCTGGACGTAGAACAGCGGGATGGCCGGGCACCGCGTGCGAGGTGGCGCCCTTGAGCGTCTCCAGCGAGCAGAGCCATGAGCCCGATCGCCGCCAGCAGCAGCATCGGGTCGATCAGCGGCAGCGTCCGCGTGCGGGGGACGACCGTCTCGTCGGCGGGCGTGATCGGGGTGGCGCTCATAGGGAGGAGTTCGTCCCCGCGACGTACTTGCCGGGCTTGCCGAGGAACCACTGCGACAGGATCTGACGGGCCACCGGAGCGGCGGCGACGTCGCCGAAGCCGCCCTTCTCGACGTGGACGACCACGACGATCGGCTTAGTTGGTGCTGTCGTCACGAAGCAGGCATACCAGGCGTAGTCGGGCTGGGCTTGGCGATGTACTGCGCGGTGCCGGTCTTGCCGTAGACCGTCATCGGGAAGTTGCCCATCACGTCGTCGGAGGTGCCGCCGGCCGTCTGAGCGGCCTGGTGCAGGCCGTCGCAGGATCGGTCTGCCGGTAGAACGGGTTGATCGCGATGTGGCGCGACGGCGGCGGGTTGATCGTCTGCAGCACCGTCCCGTCCTGGTCCTGGACGTCGACGCCGAAGTGGGGGCGCACGATCGTGCCGCCGTTGGCCAGCGCCGAGTAGGCCACCGCGAGCTGCAGCGGCGTCACCTGGACGTCGCCCTGGCCGACGGCCAGGCTCTCGTTGTCGCCGATCGACCACGGCCGGTTGGTGCCGTCGGCGATCCCGCACCCGCCCGGAGCGTGCTTCTTGGTCCGGTACCAGCCCTTGTGGTGATGGGAGCTGGTCACGTGCCCGTTGGTCCACTTGAACGGGCCGGTGGCGGTGTCGCACTCGGCCTCGAGCTTGTTGCGGCTCTGCGCGCCAGGCCGGGGTGGGCAGCGTCCCGATCGCCTCGTTGGGCAGATCGACGTCGGTGTGCGCGGCCGATCCCGAACTTGTAGGCCCAGGTGTCCAGCGGGCCGCCCGTTGGGCGCCTTGCTGGGGTCGACGTTGAGCCGGGCGCCCAGGTTGTAGAAGAAGTCATCGGAGGAGACGCGCAGGGCGTCGGCGAGGTTGAGCGAGCCGTCGACGGCGTGGCCGGCGTTGTGGCGGCACTGCTGGGCGGCGCCGGTGCCGACGCAGAACTGGCCGGTGTCGTCGAAGACGTCGCCGGTCGTCCACTCGCCCGCTCGACAGCGCGGCGGTCGCCGGTGATCGGCTTGAACGTCGAGCCGGTCGGCCCGGCGCTCTGGGTCGCGCGGTTGAGCAGCGGCGTCGCCGCCGTTGGGGTTGGTGAGCTGGTCGTACTTGGCCTGGCTGAGGTTGCCGGTGAAGATCGACGGGTCAAAGGTGGGCAGCGACCCCATGGCGTAGACCGCGCCGGTGTCGGGGTTCATGGCCACGAAGGAGCCGCCGGGCGAGTCGTTGAGGCTCATCGACTGCGCCAGCGCCTGCTCGCCCACCCGCTGCAGCTGGGCGTTGAGCGACAGCTTGAGGTTGTGGCCGGCGACGGGCGCCACGGTCCCCAGATCCCCGGTGGGCTGGTCGAGCGCGTTGACCTGGACCCGCTGGTAGCCGTCCTTGCCGCGCAGGAAGCTGTCGTACTCGGCCTCCAGCCCGCTCTGGCCGACGATGTCGGTGCGCGGCCGCGCCGGGATAGGACTTGGCCGTGAGCTCGCGGCGGTTGATCGGCCCGACCGTGCCCAGCACCTGGGCGGCCAGCGTACTTGTACGGGATAGTGGGTGACGTAGACCTTCTGGACCTGGACGCCGGGGAACTCGCCGCTGGTTCTCGGCCAGGTAGAACTGCATGACGCGGGTCACCACCGAGCCCGAGCGCACCGTGACGTCGGCGTAGGACTGCAGCGTCACCTGCTGGCCGACCGCGCAGGCGACCGGCGAGAGCCGGAAGCACGTTGGGCGAGGGCATGTGCAGCCGGCAGCGGGTCCGCTTGGTCGACATGCCCAGCACGTGGGCGAGGCGGTTGTAGACGATCGCGTCGGCCTTGGGCGGATGCTCGAGGGTCTGGAGCTTGTCCAGCGTCACCGGGACCGGGAGATCCTCGGGCGAGATCTGAACCGCCAGCGTCTTGATGCTGTCGACGAGCGCCGTCCCGCTGGCGTCGAGCATCTCCCCGCGCGGCGCCGCGATCGTCGATCTTGCGCACCCGGTTGATCGTGGCCGCCTTGACGTACTGGTCGCCCGAGAGCACCTGCAGGAACCACAGGCGAAAGAAGATGATCGCGAACAGCCCCAGCGCGAAGCTGCCGACGATCGGCGACGCGCAGCGCCAGCTGCGGGCGTCATCGGCGGGCCGACGGTCCTCGGGCGGGGCGGATCATCGCGGCCACCTCGGTTGAGCTGGCCCAGCCGCTGCGACGGGCTCTGGAGCGGGCTGAGCCCGCCGGTGGTGTAGGCGCGGCGCCGGCGGCGGCGCGGATCATCGGGCAGCGCCGGGTGGATGATCCGGCGCACCACCGCGTAGACGGGCAGCGAGATCAGGGTGTTGACGAGGATCGTGATGAAGATCTGCTGGAACAGCAGCAGGCTGACCGGCGCGTCGACGCCGAGCAGGAACTGGATGAGCGTCATCCCGATCCCGGCCACCGCGGTCGCGGCCGCGCCCGCCGCCAGCGGGACGAGCCCGTGGGCGGGGTCGCGCAGCTCGCGCAGCCGCCCGGCCCAGTAGCCGATGGCGATGTACAGCAGCGAGGTGATCCCGAGCGTCTGGACCAGCACGGTGTCGACGAGCAGCCCGGTGGCGAAGCCCATCACCGCGCCGGTCATGCGAGCCCGCCAGCAGCCCCACCGACATCACCATCAGCGGCGTGAGGTCGGCGCTGACCCCGAAGATCGAGATCTGGGACACCGCCGCCTCCTGGATGACCACCGTGCCCAGGGCCAGCAGCACCAGGCGGAGGACGAGTCGCGGCGACGGGTATGCTCACGGCACCTGGGCCCGGACGTTGCCGGCGTGCGGCCGGGTCAGGATCTGGACCGAGTCGAAGTGGCGCAGGTCGGCCGTCGGGCGAGACCGGCACCTCGTTGTTGTTGAACAGCTGGTTCGGGTTGACGCTGGAGACGGTGCCGATCGGGAGCCCGGGCGGGTACAGCGACGTCAGCGAGCCGGCGGACTTGAAGCCGGACGTGACCACCTGCTGACCCGACGGCGATCTGGGCGTGGCCGGGCAGATCCTGGAGCAGGAGCTGGTTGGGGTTGCCCACCGAGGGCGCCAGGATCCCCTCGTCCCCGGCGCTGTCGATGACCTGGGCGGCGACCGCGTAGCTGTGGTCGGTGATCAGGGTCACGATCGACACCGAGGCGTCGACGGTGGTCACGTCGCCGACCAGGGCGCCGTCGGCCAGCACCGGGTCGTCCTGCGTCGACGCCCTCGTCAGAGCCGGCGTCGACCTCGACCTGCTGATACCAGAGGCTGGGATCGCGCCCGATGACGTTGGCGCCGACCGGGTGGTAGTTGCGCGACGCCGATCGTCTGGTCGAGCCCGACCTCGGCGGTCAGCTGCTCGTTCTGCAGCTGCTCGGTCTTGAGCGTGGCCAGCTGCGGCGGTCGAGCTGGTTGACCTGCTGGCGCAGCTGGTCGACGCTTGGACTTGGCCCGCAGCGTGTCCGAGACCCAGTTGGCGACGTCGCGCACCGGGGACAGGACCTTGCTGGCGCCGGCCTGGACCGGCGAGAAGACCTGGACGATGCCCCGCTGCACGCTGTGCAGCGGGCTGTGCGGCGACTCGCCGAAATAGGCGGTGAGCAGGATCAGGGAGACGGCGACAAGCAGCCCGAGCACCGCTCTGCGCCGTCGAACCTGTTTGTCATGCACGGTGTCCGTGTCTCCAAAGTTTTGCCTGCGCACGCGCCGGGCCTCAGAAAGCTAATACCGACGGCGCCGGTTACGCGAATTCTTGCTTGACCGGTGGATCGCTTCGAACTCCTCCAGCGACCGTCCCGAGCCGACCGCGACGCACGTCAGCGGGGACTCCGCCAGGTGCGCGGGCATCTGCGTCTCGTGGCGCAGGCGCTCCTCGATACCCTGGAGCAGCGAACCCCCTCCGGCCAGCATGATGCCACGATCCATGATGTCGGAGGCCAGCTCGGGCGGCGTCCGGTCCAAGCGTCTGCTTGACGGCGTCGATGATCTGCGACACCGGCTCCTCCAGCGCGCCCCGGATCTCCTCGCTGGTGAGGATGACCGTCTTGGGCAGCCCGGAGACCATGTCGCGGCCCCGGATCTCGGCCTGGACCTCCTCGGGCATCGTGTGCGCCGAGCCGATCTCCAGCTTGACCTCCTCGGCCGTCTGCTGGCCGATCAGCAGCTTGTACTCGCGCTTGACGTAGTTGATGATCGCCTCGTCGAGCTCGTCGCCGCCGACGCGGATCGACTGCGACACGACGATCCCGCCCAGCGAGATGACCGCCACCTCGCTGGTGCCGCCGCCGATGTCGACGACCATCGAGCCGGTCGGCTCGCCGACGGGCAGGCCGGCGCCGATCGCCGCCGCCATCGGCTCCTCGATCAGGTAGGCCTGGCGGGCGCCGGCGCTGAGGCAGGCCTCCTCGACCGCGCGCTTCTCGACGCCGGTCACGCCGGAGGGGACGCAGACGACGACCCGCGGGTGGGCCCAGCGGTTCTGGTGGACCTTCTGGATGAAGTGGCGCAGCATCTCCTCGGTGACCTCGAAGTCGGCGATCACGCCGTCCTTCAGCGGCCGGATGGCCGAGATCGTGCCCGGCGTGCGGCCCAGCATGCGCTTGGCCTCGATGCCGACGGCGTGGACCTCGCCGGTGCGCGAGTCGACCGCGACCACGCTGGGCTCCGAGAGCACGATGCCGCGGCCGCGCACGTAGACGAGCGTGTTGGCGGTGCCGAGATCGACTGCCATGTCACGGCCGCCGAAACCGGTCAGATACGTAAAGAAGCCCATTGTTGGAGGTAGCGGGGAGCGATGGGCGAAGCGGCGAGTTGCAGACGGTCCCTCACCGAATTGCCTGCTTCGTCCGCGGTCGAGTGTATCGAAGAGCCGCCGCTCGACGAGGCTCCCGGCGTCCCGAACTGCAGAAAAAACCCTGGAAATTCAGTTCGCCAGCCGGTGCGGCAGACTCTGGGCGGAAACCTGCAGTCACGGCCTCCGCCAGCGGGCTCCGCGAGAGGCCGTTTTTCAGTGGTGTGGCGTTTCCTCGGGCAGCTCGTACCAGCGCTTGCGCTCGCCGATGCGGTCGCGCAGCTTCCAGCGCCGGCTCTTGGGCGCCTCGTTCGAGGGTCTCGACAGGCTCTGGACGGCCGGGGCGGGGTCGAGGCGGCCGCCGTCGGCGCACGGCCGCCGAGCCGTCGCCGCAGCGCGGCGCGGATCCGTTCCAGATTGAGCGAGATCGTCTTCCACCAGCCCCAGTCGTCGCCGACGAGCGCGCGGATGACGCGCAGGTCGATGACGTCCGGCATCGTCGGCGTCGCGCAGCTCGAAGGTGACGAGCAGGCGCAGGCAGTCATCGAGGTCCTTGGCGTTGAGCTCGACGATCTGGAGCTTGGAGAGCAGCAGGTCGGTGGGCGACAGCGTGTACGGGCATGACCGTCGCCCGTTCGGCGAACTCGACCGTGTGGCACATGTGCAGCCGGTCGATCATCACGTCGATGGCCAGGCCGCTGTCGGCGTGGGTGAAGTAGAGCTGCTTGTCGCCGTAGAGGGCGTTGAAGTTGCGGTCGCCGACGTAGCCCTCCTCGGCGAGGAACTCGATGAGCGCCTTGCGGCTGGAGCGGACCGAGCCGAAGTCCAGGTCCTGGCCGGCCCGGGTGCGCGGCGGCAGCTCGGGCGTGAGCATCTGGATCGCCAGGCCGCCGAGGAGGCGCAGCACGATGCCGCGATCGCCGGCCAGGTCGATCAGGCGGCGGGCCTCGCTCGCCAGCTCGGTCTCGGCGGAGGTCTCGGTCATCTCCCGCGTACGGTAAACGACGGCCGATCCTCGGGTTGTTAGGGTGCCGCCACCGTGCCGCTGTCCGACCTCGAACGCAGCGTCTGCGACGCGATCCAGACGGCCGCGACGAGCTCGTCGAGCTGGCCTCGGCGCTGATCGCCTTCGACACCACCGCCCGCGAGGTCGGCGACCCGCCGCGCCAGGAGGCGGCGCTGCAGGCGTACCTCGCCGAGCGCCTGCGGCGCCCGGCGCCGAGATCGACCTGTTCGAGCCCGACGCCGCGGCGATGGCGGGCGCGCCGCTGGTGCCCGAGGCCTGGACTTCGCCGGGCGCCCGCAGCTCATCGCGACCCTGCGCGGCCGCGGCGGCGGCCGCTCAGCCTGCTCTTCAACGGCCACATCGACGTGGTCTCGGCCGAGCCGCACGGCCGAGTGGACGAGCGACCCGTTCGCCGCCGAGGTCCGCGACGGCCGGCTCTACGGGCGCGGCGCCTGCGACATGAAGGGCGGGATCGCCGCGATGGCCTCGCCGCCGAGGCGCTGGCGGCGCTCGGCATCGCGCCTGGCGCGGCGACCTGATCGTCGCCACCAACACCGACGAGGAGTCCTCCGGCGCGGGCGGCAGCGCGCTGGTGCGCGCGCGGCCTGCGCGCCGACGCCGGGATCGTCACCGAGCCCACCGACTTCCGCACCTGGGTCGCCTGCCGCGGCTCCGAGTACGGCGTGATCACGCGTCCCGGGCCGGCCCGGGCACGCCGAGGTGCGCCAGCCCGACTGGCGCGCCGGCGGGGCGGTCAACGCGATCGAGAAGGCCGGCGTGGTGCTGGAGGCGATCGCGTCGCTGCGCGAGCGGTGGGCCGGCCGACGAGAGTACGGCCATCCGCATGCTGTCGGCGCCGAGCCTGCTGCCGACGGTGGTCCGCGGCGGCGAGTGGCCGGTCACCTACCCGTCCTCGTGCGAGCTGACGATCGCCGTCATGTACGTCGCCGGCCCAGGCCGACGCGACGGCTGGGGCTCGGCGTGCGCGGGAGGTCGAGGACTGGATCGTCGCGCGAGTGCGCCGCCCGCGACGACTGGCTGGCCGAGCACCCGCCGACGTTCGAGTGGTGGCCGAACGGGGTGATGCCGATGGAGATCCCCGAGTCCGACGCCGATCGTGGCGGCGATGCTGGAGCGCCAGCGCCGACCTCGGCCGCGCCGCGAGCTCGGCGGCCTGGACTCCTGGTACGACGGCGCCACCTCACGCATGCTGGCCGGGATCCCCTCGATCGGCTACGGGCCCCCGGGCTTCGACCCCGACGGGCCACGCGTCGCTCACATGATCGACGAGTACGTCCCGGTCGACGGGCTGGTCGTGCGCCCAGGCGCTGGCGGTGGCGGCGATGCGCTTCTGCGGGGTGGCCTCGAGCGCCGGGTGCTGGGCGGCTGGCCGTCGACGTTGGCAGGGTGTCGGCGCACGGCAACGCCGGCTCGAGGCGGGCGGAGCGGCGCAGCGGGCGATCGGCTGTCTGCACGGACGTCTGGACGCTATTGCCCGCCATCGAGGCAGATCTCCACGGCCCTCGCGTAGCACTCCGCAACGCCGTACCGCCCGCGAGCTACCCCTCCACCCGCTGGGCGAGCTCCACGCCCTTCTGCCGATGTCGACCAGGTAGCCCCGCAGGATCCCGTGGTTGGCCTCGCTGCCCGGGTTGATGCACAGCGTCTTGCCGATCTTGCGCTCGCCGCCGGACTCGTGGATGTGGCCGTGGATCGGCCAGCACCGGCTGGTAGTCCTCGATGATCCGGCGCACCGCGGTCGAGCCGACCGGTCCGCGCAGCACGTCGCCGGCGGAGATCGTCGGGCCGGAGGTTCTCGTCGAGCAGCGGCGCCTTGTCGAGCCCCGAGTCGTGCGGCGGCACGTGGATCATGAAGACGCGCGGCGCGGGATCGCGGACCTGCTGGGCGAGCGCGTCCAGCCGCGCGAACAGCTGGTCCTCGGTCTCCTCGCGCGGGCGTCTGCCACGGCGTGTGGTTGGACCAGCCGCTGGCGAGCAGCTGCAGGTCGCCGGGGATGTCGAGCACCTTGCCGTCGGCGTTGACGGGCCGTAGCCGGGCGCGTCCAGGACGTCGTCGATCGCGAACTCGTCGTCGTTGCCGGGGATCAGGTAGAGCGGCATCGGGCAGTCGGCCAGGCGCTCGGTGGCGAGCGCCAGCCACTCCTGCACGCGCTCGTCATCAGCCGCTCGAGCAGCTCGTCGCGGCCGTGCTCGTCGCCGGCCAGCCGCTCGGCCTCCTGCGCGGTGGTGACGAACGAGTAGTAGCCGAGGTCGGCGATGTCGCGCTGCAGCTGGGCGAGCTCCTCCTCGCCGCGGGCGCGTGCGGTGGACGCCGAACAGCTCGGTCTCGTAGCGGCCGTCGCGCTCGGACGATGGGGACGATCGCCTTGCCGGTCAGGTCGCCGGCCAGCAGCGCGACGTCGGCCTTGTAGACGTTGGCCTTGATCGCGTTGACGAACTTGCGCCAGGCCTTCTCGGCGGCGTGGAGGTCGCAGGCGATGTAGAGGCGTGTGGCCATGGGCGTTGGCGCAGCTCAGTCCGGCGGCAGCTCGGTGAACAGCATCTTCTCGTCGACGCCGGCCGCGCGGGCGCGGTAGCGCATGACGAAGTAGATGACGAGCCCGAGCAGGTAGAACAGGCGCGCGTCGATGATCCCGTTGGTCTCCAGGTAGGTCAGCGCGCTGCCGCCCTTGAGCCCGTTCACGATCGGCTTGATCACGGCGAAGATGTAGATCCACACCGGGAACACGATCCAGGCCAGGCCGAGCCACGGCAGCGCCCGCTGAACGGCGCGTTGCGCACCAGGTCGGGCCGCCGCCAGCGCACCAGCATCGCGTTGACCCCCGGCAGGCATCCAGCTGAGCAGCGCCATCGCGATCGAGAAGAACGCGGTGCTGGCCAGGTTGAGCTTGTGATCGCTGGTGGCCAGGAACGTCGGCAGATCCTTGAAGCTCTGGAAGAACAGGAACAGGGCGGTCAGCGCCGAGCGTCGCGAGGATCGCGTTGAGCGGCGCGCGCATGCGCTCGTTGACCTGGCCGAACCACTCCGGCACCTGACGGTCGAGGCTCCAGGCCAGCTGCATGCGGCTGAGGAAGTTGATGTAGACCGGGCACAGCAGGAACGGGAAGACCGTGCCGCCGAGGCTGATCAGCGCCCACAGCGGCCACAGGCTGTTGTTGGCGACGACCGCCATCAGCGGCATCGAGTTCGGCTGGCCGAGCGGCAGCGGCGGATCGGTGCGGCGAAGCCCCAGTAGTTGGCGCCCCAGGTGACGTTCGTGCCGAAGCCGAAGTGGCTGGAGATCACGTCGGCGTAGACCGAGTTGGCCAGCACGCCGATGAGCAGCGCGCCGAGCAGCGCGATCAGGACCCCGCGGCGCACGTTGCCGCGCACCTCGCCGGCGATGTAGGCCGAGTACTGGAAGCCGATGTACTGGAACAGCAGCACCGAGAGCACGAGCGGGAAGGCGCCGGTCTCGAAGATCCGGCTGAAGAAGCCTGCGGTGGCGCGCCGAGCAGCCCGCCGGCCTTGCCGGCGGCGGCGAGCTGCGCGGCGCTGACGCCGCCGTCGTAGTGCGGCAGGTTGGCGTTGAAGCTGGCCTTGTGCGTGAACAGCAGGCCGAAGACGAACATCGCGACGAAGCAGGCGACGCCGAAGCCGGCCAGCAGCCGTCACGACCCGGTGGAAGCGAGCGCGTCGGCAGCAGGCAGATCGCGCCGATCCGAGCAGCACGACCATGCGAGGCGATGAAGCCCGGGCATGCCGGTGATCGCGCCGGTGGCGTCGGTGAACCAGCTGTTGGCGCCGTGAAGAAGCCGCCGGCGCCGATGCCGATGATCCGCGCGGTGATCTGCAGGTTGCGCAGCACCAGCGGCACCTCGAAGGCGATGATCAGCACCGAGGCGATCACCAGCGTCCAGGACTCCATCCAGCCCAGGAACGGGTGGAGGATGCGGCTGGTGAACACGTAGTCACCGCCCGAGCGCGGCATCACCGAGGTCAGCGACGAGAAGATCAGCGCCAGCAGGATGCAGAACAGGCCGGCGATGATCGCCGCCCAGCCGTAGGCCGAGAACGGGCCGACCTTCCACATCGGCACGAGCGGCAGCGAGTAGAAGATCGGATACAGCGTCAGGCCGACGCCGACGAACGCCGCGACGTTGAAGAACAGCGCGTTGGTGACGCTGACGTTGCGGACCAGCCCCGACGACTGCCGGACGAACAGCTTCGGCGTGGTGCTGGCCGCGGCCGCGGATGGCGGGACTGCTCGCTTCAGACACATCCCCTCCTCCTGAATGGTCCGGGACCGATGCAAAGGGCGGCGCGACGTACCACCAGATCAGTCAGCGATCAACTCCGGGGCGAGGTCGACCAGCGTCGGCCACCGGCAGCCCCACGACGTTGAGATAGTCGCCCTCGATCGCGCTGCCACGAGCGGCGCCGCGACCCTGGATGGCGTACGCGCCGGCGCGGCCGCGCCACTCGCCCGTGCGCACGTAGGCGTCGATCGCCGCGCGGTCCAGCGCCCGGAACTCCACCGACGGTCTGCGCCGCCGCGGTGCGCACCCGCTCGCCTTCGATCAGGCAGACGCCGCTGACGACGACGTGGCGCGCCCGGCGAGCGCCGCGCAGCATCTCGCGCGGCGTGCGTCGGCGTCGCCGGGCTTGCCGAAGATCTGCGCGCCCAGGCTGACGACGGTGTCGACGCCGAGCACCGGCCGCGTGCGGCGGGCCCGCGGCGCGACCGCGGCCGCCTTGCGGTAGGCGTTCTCCAGCGCCACCTCGGCGGCGGGCCCCGCCGGTCAGCTCGTCGACGCCGGAGACGCGGACCTCGAACGCGACGCCGATCTGCTCGAGGATCGCCCGCCGCTGCGGTGAGCGCCGAGGCGAGGATCAGCGCGCTCGCGCGCGCGGCACCCGCACGGCTCAGGCCAGATCTCGCGAAGAACAGCGCCGACCTCGCGCGCCGCCGACTCCGGCGCGTCGGAGCCGTGGACCATGTTCTGGCCGACCGCGATCGCGTAGTCGCCGCGGATCGAGCCGGTGGTCGCCTCCAGCGGGTTGGTGGCGCCGATCACCTGGCGGGCGGCGCGCGATCGCCGACTCGCCCTCCAGCACCATCGCCACCAGCGGCCCCGAGGTGATGAAGTTCACGAGCTCCTCGTAGAAGGGCTTGCCCTCGTGCTCGGCGTAGTGCTGGGCGGCGAGCTCGCGGCTCATGGTCATCAGCTGCAGCGCCACCAGGCGCAGGCCCTTGCGCTCGAAGCGGGCGATGATCTCCCCGGTCAGGTTGCGGGCAAAGGCGTCGGGCTTGACGAGGATGAGCGTGCGCTCCACGGCGGCGGGCCTCCTTCGAGGGTCCGAGTCGGGCTCAGGTGGTCGACGGCTGCTCGGCGGCGCGGCTGCTCGGCGCAGCTCTCGGCCCGGCGGCGCTTCGGCGAGCGTCGGCGCTGCCGCCGCGGCGTGGGCGCGGGCACGCCGATCTCGGCCTCGCAGAAGGGGCAGACCTTCCACGTCGGGTCCAGCGGCCGGCCGCACGAGTGGCACGGGTCCTTGAGCTTGCGCATGCAGTTGGGGCAGCGCAGGAAGTCCTTCTCCACCTCGTAGTCGCAGTGCGGGCACAGGTGGTAGCCGAGCTCGGCCAGCCGCGCCTCGGCGGCCTGCATCTCGAGCTCGCGCTCGCGCACGTCGTCGAGGTACTCGGGCGGGCGCACGATCATGTAGACGATCGTGCCCACGAACGGGAACAGCGAGGCGAGCGGTGGCGCAGCCGATCAGCAGCGGATCGGCGATCCGCCGGCGGGCATCGGCGTACGTCCAGTAGATCGAGCGCCAGCCAGATGACGACCAGGAACAGGATCACCAGCTCGACGGCGAGGTTGAGCGCGCTGTTGTGGATGCCGAAGATTGCGAAGGGCAGCATTGAGGGGGCGAGTGTAGTGGGCGCCGGGATTGTGCGGCGTCATATCAATACGCCGTCAACTGCCCGGTTCCTCTGCCGGTCGTAGCCGAATCGCTACAGAAACGCCCGCCCGAACAGATAGCCGATCCCGAAGAAGACCAGGATGACGACCGCGACGATCAGCGCCACGAGGCCGATCATGGTCAGGAAGCTGCGGCTGATCGTCGTCGTTCATCGTCGTTTCATCCATGCCACGGGATCACAGGCTGGAGGCGCGCTCGCGGCGGTCCGCCGGCGAGCAGGTCGGCGATCAGGTACAGGGAGCCCGGTGGCGATCACCACGCCCGTCGGGCCCGGCCAGCTCCCGGGCCCGCGCCAGCGCCCGCCACGGGTCGCCGACGACCTCCGACCGGCGGCCCGTCGAGCTGGCGCGGCCAGTGACTGAAGCGTCGGCGGGGGCAGCGCCCGCGGATTCTGACTGCTGGTGAGGACCAGCGCATCGCACGCCGGCAGCAGCTCGGCGAGCATCCCGGCCGCGTCCTTGTCGTCGAGGATCGAGACGACGGCGACCACCGGTGCGCCGCCCGCGCGACGAGCTCGGCAGCGACTCGGCCAGCGCGCGCATCCCGTCGGGGTTGTGGGCGCCGTCGAGCAGGGTCAGCGGATCGGAGCCGATCTGCTGCAGGCGGCCGGGGACCCGCACCTCCGCCGCGGCCGCGGCCAGGCCACCGCGATCCAGCGCCGAGCTCGCCCAGGAAGGCCTCGGCGGCGGCCCGCGCCAGCGCGAAGTTGCGCCGCTGGTAGGCGCCCGGCGCGCCGACCACGGCACGCCCGGATCGGTGCCGGCGTGGACGATCCGGGCGCCCGCGCTCGGCGCACACGCGCTCGGCGACCGCCACCACCTCGGGCGCCAGCCCGGCGCCGAGCACGAGCGTCCCCGCCGGCTGCACCACGTCGAGCTTCTCGCCGGCGATGTCGGTCGAGCGTCGGGCCCAGCCAGCGCGTGTGCTCGAGGCCGACGCTGGTCAGCACCTGGACCGTGGAGGGGATCACGTTGGTGGCGTCGTAGCGGCCGCCGAGGCCGGCCTCGATCACCGCCACCTCCACCCCCTGCCGCGCCAGCTCGGAGTAGGCGGCGGCGGTCAGCGCCTCGAACTGGGTCACGCGGTCGTCGGCGTCCAGCGGCGCGGTCGACGAGCTCGGCGGCGCGCGCGGCGCGGGCGACGGCGGCGCCGAAGTCGGCTCGGCGTTCAGGTCGCGGTCGTCGATCCGGATCCGCTCGCCGAAGGAGACCAGGTGCGGCGACAGGTAGGCGCCGGTGCGCAGCCCGTGGCGGGCGAGGATGGCGGCGATCATCCGCGTCGTCGAGGACTTGCCGTTGGTGCCGACGACGTGGATGGACTGAAAGGCGCGCTCGGGGTGGCCGAGCGCGGTCATCAGCCGGCGCATGCGGTCCAGCCCGAAGCGCATGCCGAACAGCTCCAGCGAGAGCAGGTAGCGCTCGGCCTCCTCCGGTCGTCGACCGGCTGAGCCGGTCCAGGGCTGCGCGCGCGTCACAGCGCCTCCAGCTCCGCCGTCTCGGAGCCGCTCGAGCTTGTCGCGCTCGGCCTGCGACGACCGCCGGCGGCGCCTTGGCCACGAACCCTGCGTTGGCGAGCTTGCGCTCGGCGCGCTCGATCTCGGCCTCGAGCTTGGCGCGCTGCGCTCGGCCGGCGCGCTCGCGCGGCCTCGAGGTCGAGCTCGGCGCCGGCGAGGATCTCCACCGGCCGCCGGGGATCGGCACCGTGGCGACCGGCTCCGCGCCGTTGCCGGCGCCGTTGAGGGTCCAGCCGCGCCAGCCGGCCGAGGTGCTCGAGCGTGTCTGCTCGTAGCCGGCGCGCCTCGAGCCGGGCGGCGAGCATCGCGCCGGCCTTGACCCGCGCCAGGTCGCGCCAGCGCCGCAGCGCCTGGACGGCGGCGATCGCACGCTGCACGGCGGCCTCGGCCGACGTCGTCGACCGCCGGTCGCCGTGCCCGTCGGACGACGCGGGCGCGCCAGCAGCCCCTCGGCGCCGGGGATGTGGGAGTAGATCTCCTCGGTCTCGAACGGGATCAGCGGGTGGGCGAGCGCGACCGTCTCGGTCAGCACGTGCAGCAGCGTCGCCGCCAGCTCGGGCTCGCCGGCGCGCAGCCGCGGCTTGACCAGCTCCAGGTACCAGTCGCACAGCTCGCCGTAGACGAAGTCGTAGAGGCGCCAGCGCGGCGTGGGAGAAGTCAAAGCGCTCGATGCGCTCCGACACCTCGGCGCGGGCGCGCTCCAGCCGCGACAGGATCCAGCGGTCCTCGACGGCCGTGGGCATCGGCCGCCGCGCGTGCCGCGCCGTCCCCGCCGTCCGACGCCGAGCAGGATCAGCCGGGCGGCGTTCCAGAGCTTGTTGGTCAGCTGCTGGCCCTGGGCGACCTTGTCCTCGGAGAAGCGCACGTCCTGGCCGCGAGGACATCGCCAGCAGGCCCCAGCGCACGGCGTCGGCGCCGTAGGCCGGGAAGTCGCCCGGGGGCTCGCGCCCTGCGGCGAACACCGGCGGCCGCGGGCCGCCCTCGATCAGGTCGAGCGGGTCGATCCCGGTGCCCAGCGACTTGGACATCCGCCGGCCGTCGGGGGCCTGGATGATCGAGGTGATGTGGACGTCGGAGAACGGCTCGGGGCCGGTGAACTCGAGCCCCATCATGATCATCCGCGCCACCCACAGGAAGATGATGTCGCGGCCGGTGACCAGCGCGTCGGTGGGATAGAAGGCGCGCAGCTCGGGGGTGTCCTGCGGGCCAGCCGAGCGTGGCGAACGGCCACAGCGCGCTGGAGAACCACGTGTCGAGCACGTCGGGATCGCGCTTCCAGCCCTCGCCCCGCGGCGGCTCGGTGCCGACGTAGGTCTCCAGGTCGCGGTACCAGACCGGGCAGCCGGTGGCCCCACCACAGCTGGCGCGAGATGCACCAGGGGCGGATGTTCTCCATCCAGTCGAGGTAGACCTTGGCGTGGTTGGCGGGGTGGAAGCGCACCCGGCCGCTGGTCACGGCCTCGATCGCGGGCTTGGCCAGCTCGTCCATGGCCATGAACCACTGCAGCGAGATCAGCGGCTCGATCCGCTCGCCGGAGCGGTGCGAGAACGGCACCGTGTGCTCGTAGGGCTCGGTGCGGGCGATCAGCCCCTGCTCGGCTGAGCTCGGCGACGACCGCCTGCTGGGCCTCGGCGGCGGTCATGCCGCGGAAGCGCTCGGGGGCCTCGGCGGTGATCCGGCCGTCCTCGCCGATCACCGACGGCTGGGCGAGGCCGTGGCGGCGGCCGATCTCGAAGTCGTTGGGGTCGTGGGCGGGCGTGATCTTCAGCGCGCCGGTCCCGAACTCGGGCCTGACGTACTCGTCGGCGATGATCCGCAGCTTGCGCCCGACCAGGGGCAGGATCGCCTTCTCGCCGATCAGCCGGCGGTAGCGCTCGTCCTCGGGGTGCACGGCGATCGCGGTGTCGGCCAGCATCGTCTCGGGCCGCACGGTGGCCACGGTGATCGCGCCCGAGCCGGAGGCCAGCGGGTAGTCGATGTAGTAGAGGGTGTCCGTGACCTCGCGCTGCTCGACCTCGAGGTCGGAGATCGCCGAGCCGCGTGCCCGGATCCCAGTTGACCATGTAGCGGTCGCGGTAGATGTAGCCCTTCTCGTACAGCGCCACGAACACCTTGAGCACCGCCTGCGCGTAGGCGTCGTCGAGCGTGAAGCGCTCGGTCTCGTAGTCCGCCGAGGCGCCGAGGCGCTTGAGCTGCTCGATGATCGTGCCGCCGTACTGCGCGCGCCACTCCCACACGCGCTCGACGAACGCGCTCGCGTCCGAGCTCGCGCCGGCTGCGTCCCCTCGGCGATGAGCGCGCGCTCGACCTGGGTCTGGGTGGCGATGCCGGCGTGGTCGGTGCCCAGGATCCACTTCGTCCGCCGCCCGCGCATGCGGTGATAGCGGGCCAGGCAGTCCTGGATCGAGTTGTTGAGCGCATGGCCCATGTGCAGCACGCCGGTGACGTTCGGCGGCGGGATCGCGATCGAGTAGTTCTCCTCCGCGGTGCCCTCCGGGCGCGGGATGGAACAGCCCCGATTCCAGCCATTTCTCCACGATCCGCGGCTCCACCTCGGCGGGGTCGTAGCGGGTCGTGGATTCGAGGTCGGGCATGGCGTGGCGAGTGTAGATCGCAACTGGCGGTCATGCGTCTATTGTTACCGCTGAGATGCATGATATCGTCTATTTGCGATGTCCCCGCGGACAGCTCATGACGCGAGGCCCGGCGCGTCCGCCGGGCCTCACCCAGCAGGCACTCGGCCTCGCGCCTGGGCACCACGCAGTCGGCGGTCGCCGGCCTGGAGTCCGATCGCTCGCAGCCCGCGCGTGGCGACGGTCGAGCGGGCGCTGCGGGCGCTGTGGGCAGGAGCTGTCCGCTGAGCCGCCCGCGAGCCGACAGTCCGAGCATCGACGAGACGCTGGTGCGTCGAGCACGCTGCAGCTGTCACGCCCGAGCGAGCGGCTCGGAGCGTTCGCAGCCGAGCTACGCCAACGTGCGCGAGTTCGCGCTCGCCGCGGCGCTCGGCCCGATGGCGAGCTGGCCTGAGCTCCGCCTGGCGAGTCGCTGCTGCGGCGCGCTCGTCGCGCACGGCGTCGACTTCGTCATCGTCGGCGGGATCGCGATGATCGCGCACGGATCGGCGCGCATCGACGCGCGACCTCGACATCTGCTACGCCGACGGACCAGGCCAACCTGGAGGCGCTCGGAGACGGCGATGCGTGGACGCTCGGAGCGCCAGGCTGCGCGGCGTGTCCGAGGACCGTTCCGTTCGTTCCCGATGCGACGGACGCTGCGGCAGACCACGATCCTCACGCTCGACACCGACCGACGGGCTGGATCGACCTGCTCGCCGGCGCCGGCGGGCGCCCCAGCCGTACGCTGAGCTGCGCCATCGCGCGCGACGCGCGATCACGTTCGATGGCATCGCGATCCTCGATCGCGTCGCTGGACGACCTGGAGGCCATGAAGCGCGCCGCCGGCCGCCCGCGCGACCTCCATCGACGTGGAGGAGATCGAGGTGATCCGCCGCGCTCACGCCGGCAGGCTGCGAGCCGGATCCTAGGCGGCGGCTTCGTCCTCGTCGGGCGCGGCGACCGTGACGAGCGTCGGCGAGACGCCCTTCTCGATCGTCTCCCGGGTGACGACGCACTTCTGCACGTCGCGGCGCGAGGGCAGCTCGAACTGGACCTCGAGCAGGACCTCCTCGATGATCGAGCGCAGGCCGCGGGCGCCGGTCTCACGCTCGAGCGCCTTGTCGGCGACCGAGGACAGCGCCTCGTCGGCGAAGACGAGCTCGATGCCGTCGAACTGGAAGAAGCGCTGGAACTGCTTGACGAGCGCGTTGCGCGGCTCGGTGAGGATCTGCATCAGCTCGTCGCGGTCGAGCTGGTGGATCGCCGACATGACCGGCAGGCGGCCGATGAACTCGGGGATGAGGCCGTACTGGATGAGGTCCTCGGGCAGGCAGTGCTCGAAGATCTCGCCGGTGTCGCGCTGCTCCTTGGACTGGATGGCGGCGCCGAAGCCCACGCCCTGGTGGCCGATGCGGCGCTCGATCACGCGGTCGAGGTTGGCGAACGCCCCGCCGCAGATGAACAGGACGTTGGTCGTGTCGATCGAGAGGAACTCCTGGTGGGGGTGCTTGCGGCCGCCCTGGGGCGGCACGCTGGCGGTGGTGCCCTCGAGGATCTTCAGCAGCGCCTGCTGGACGCCCTCGCCGGAGACGTCGCGGGTGATCGACGGGTTGTCGGCCTTGCGGGCGATCTTGTCGACCTCGTCGATGTAGATGATCCCGGTCTCGGCCTTCTTGACGTCGTAGTCGGCGGCCTGGATGAGCTTGAGCAGGATGTTCTCGACGTCCTCGCCGACGTAGCCGGCCTCGGTGAGCGCGGTGGCGTCGGCGATCGCGAACGGGACGTTGAGGATCTTGGCCAGGGTCTGGGCCAGCAGCGTCTTGCCGCACCCGGTCGGCCCGAGCAGCAGGATGTTGGACTTCTGCAGCTCGATGTCGTGCTCATCGGACTGCATCATCTGGACGCGCTTGTAGTGGTTGTAGACCGCCACCGACAGCGAGCGCTTGGCCTGCTCCTGGCCCACCACGTACTCGTTGAGGACGTCGTAGATCTCCCGCGGCTTGGGGAGGTTCTCGATGTCGAAGCTCGGCGGAGCGGTGAGCTCCTCATCGATGATCTCGTTGCAGAGATCGATGCACTCGTCGCAGATGTAGACGCCCGGGCCGGCGATCAGCTTCTTGACCTGCCGCTGTGACTTTCCGCAGAAGCTGCAGAGAAGCTGTTCGTTGGAGTCGGTCGGACGTGCCATGGATCCCCTCCCGGAGCGGCGACTCGGTCGGCGTTCTCCAGCCCTAGAGCCTAATGCACTAGTGCTGCGAGATCACGCGATCGATGATTCCGTACTCCTTGGCCTCCTCTGAGCTCATGAAGTAATCACGTTCGGTGTCACGCCGAACTTTCTCAAGGTCCTTACCCGTGTGCTTGGCGATGATCTCATCCAGCCGGCGCCGGACGTCGATGATCTCGCGGGCATGAATCTCGATATCGGTCGCCTGGCCCTGGAAACTTGAGGACACCTGGTGGATCAGGATCTTCGCGTTGGGCAGCGCCATCCGCTTGCCCTCGGCGCCGCCGGCCAGCAGCAGCGCGCCCATCGACATCGCGATGCCGACGCAGATCGTCGACACGTCGGGCTTGATGAACTGCATCGTGTCGTAGATCGCCAGCCCGGCGTAGACCGAGCCGCCCGGGCGAGTTGACGTAGATCGAGATGTCCTTGTCGGGATCCTCGGACTCCAGATGCAGCAGCTGGGCGACGATCAGGTTCGCGATCTGGTCGTCGACGGGCGTGCCGAGGAAGATGATCCGCTCATTGAGCAGACGGCTGTAGATGTCGAACGCGCGCTCCCCGCGGGAGGTCTGCTCGACGACCATCGGTACGAGTGGGCTCATCGTCCTCGTTTCAAGTTTCGGAACGGCACACAGCTTTCGCGTCGTGCGCCGGAATCCTGCCGACTGTAGCAATCGCCGGTTACCCCTCAGCGCAGCCATCGTGGACATGCTGACGAGCGGCCGACTTGGCCGCCGCGGACAACGTTGCGAGCGTCAGCTGCCCGGGGTCCAGAGCTGGCTTGAGGCGGGGAGCCGAGGCCTGCGCGGGGTCGTCCTGCCCGCGTCGTCCTTGCCCGGCGTCCACAGCTTCTCGCGCGCCTTGGCCTGCTCGACGGTGATCGGGGTGGCCTCGCGCACGAGCAGCTCGACCGCCTGGTCGTGGCCACGTCCTCGCGCAGCTCCTCCAGGCGCCCGGCCTTGCGCAGGCGCTCCATGAGCTCGGCGGGGTCCGAGCCGTCGCGCTCGGCGGCCGGCGTGAGCGCCTCGAGCAGCTCCTCGTCGGAGGGCTCGATCTGCTCGGCGGCGACGACCGCGGCGAGCACCGCCTCGCGCCGCAGCGCGGCGGCGGCGTCGGGCTCGGCCTCGTGGGCGAGCTCCTCCTCGTCCTTGCCGGCGATCTTCAGGTAGGTGTCCTTGCCGATCCCCTGGCGCGCCAGCGCCGAGAAGGTCTGCTCGAGCATCTCGTGGGCGCGCGCGTGGATCAGGCTCTCGGGCAGCTCGACGTCGGCCTCGTTGGCCGCGGCCTCCAGCACCGCCTGCTCGAACTCGCGCTCGACGGCGTGCTCGTCGGCGTGGCGCAGCTTGGCCGCGATGTCCTCGCGCAGCTCGGCCAGCGTGTCGAACTCCGAGGCCTCGGAGGCGAAGTCGTCGTCGAGCTCGGGCAGGCGCTTGGCCTTGACCTCGGAGACCTTGACGTCGAAGGTCGCCTCCTTGCCGGCGAGCTCGGGGAGTAGTCCTCGGGGAAGGTGACGTTGACGGCGCGCTCGTCGCCCGCCGAGGCGCCGATGAGCTGCTCCTCGAAGCCCTCGATGAGCCGGCCCGAGCCGAGCTCGATGAGCTGGTCGCGCCCCTCGCCGCCGGGGAACGGCTCGCCGTCGACCTTGCCCAGGTAGTCGAGCACGACGATGGTCGCCCGTCTCGGCCGGGCGCTCGACGGTGTCGAGCGTGGCCAGCCGGTCGCGCAGGCGCTCGACCTCCGCGTCGACGTCGGCGTCGGCCACCGTGGGCTCGCGCCGGCCGACCTCCAGGCCCTTGTACGCGCCGAGCTCGGCGGTGGGGCGCACGCCGATCTCGATCGAGAAGGCCAGCGGCTCGCCCTGGCCGGGGACCTCCTCGGCGAAGTTGATGTCCGGCTCGCCGATGGGCGCGATGCCGGCGGTGTCGATGGCGTCGACGTACCACTCGCCCAGCGACGAGCGCAGCGCCTCGTCGAAGACCGCGTCGCGACCGAGGCGGCGGATGACGACGGGCGGCGGCACCTTGCCCTTGCGGAAGCCGGGGATGCGAAGTTGGCCGCCGAGCTTGCGCGCGGCCTGCTGCAGTCTGCGCTCGACCTCCTCGGCGGGGACCTCGGCGTCCACGCGCACGCGTGACTCGGGCAGCTCGGTGACGCTTGTCTTCAGGGTGGCCATGGTCGCGCAGACGATAGCTTGCAACCGTGCTTGGACGGATTGCAGCGCGCGTCGTCACCGGCCCCGTGGCCTTCCTGGTGGGCGGCGTCATCGACGTGCTGGTCTACGCGGCGTCCTCGGCACGGGCACGCCTGCACAGCTCGGGCCGCGGATGAAAGCGGGGCTCCAAGCCCGACCGGGCCCTGGACGGCCGCCCAGCGGCCAGCCGTTCCACAGCCGGACCGCCGCGGTCAGCGGAGCGGCGGCGAGCGCGGCGCGCGGCTGGGCGGCCGGGCGGCTGGGCGCCGGCGGCCGGCGGCCGGGCGGCTGGCGGCCGGCGGCCGGGCGGCCGGGCGGCCGGTGGGCGTCGCTGGTGAAATCCTGAACGCACAGAGCACACACCGCCGTTGTCGACAGCGTGTGCTCTGTAGGTACAGCGGGCTGACGTCACAGGGCACACACCGGTCACAACCGGACCGTGTGCTCTGAGCGTTCAGAAACTCAGGGGTTGCACATCCACGCCCATACTCACCCCCTCGACAGCCGTCATTGATGTTCGCCAAGACCGCGAGTCACGTCCCGGCGAGGGCCGGAACGCCCAGGCGTACCTCAGTTGAGCTGACCGGCGTCGGCGACGAGGCTGCGCAGCTCGCGCAGCACCACCGGCAGCGTGGTGGTGTCGTACTCCCGGGAGGCCTTGACGTCGGCCAGCACCGCGTCGGCGCGCTCGACCGCCGTCGCGTTGCGCTCCAGCCAGTCCTCGAGCGGCAGCTCGCGGCCTCGAACTCGACGGCGGAGAGCAGGATCTCCCGCGTGAGCGAGCGGTGCAGCCGGTAGAGGTCGTCGCGCAGCGCGGCGCGGGCCAGCGACTGCCAGCGGTCGGTGCGCGGCAGCTCGAGGATGCGGTCGCGCAGCCAGTCCAGCCCCAGCCGCGAGCCGATCCCGAAGTAGGCGTCGGTGACCACCGGCTGCTCTGACCCGGTCAGCCCGGCGTCGACGACGATGTCGAACACCGAGAGCAGCGACTGCATGCTGGCCACCCGGTGGGCGAGCTCGGCGGGCACCCCGCCGGCCTCCAGGTCGGCGCGCCGCTCGGTGAACTGCTCGCGGTCCAGACCGCGCAGGACCTCGGGCAGGGCCGCGGCCAGCATCTGTGCCGCCGGGCGCGAAGCGCTCGGTCATCGCGGTCACGTCGATGCCCGGCGCGGGGACCCGCGCGCACCACCCAGCGCGCGGCGCGCTCGACCAGGCGGCGGCCCTCGATGAGCATCGCGAGCTGGGTGCCCGCCTCGATCTGGTTGTCCAGCGCCTCCACCGCGTCCCAGAAGCTGCGCATCTCGAACACCTCGCGGGCGACCGCGTAGGCGCGGGCCAGCTCGGGCGCCCCGGCCCCCGTCTCCTCGGCCAGGCGGAAGGCGAAGGTCATCCCGGCGCGGTCGACGAGCTGGTTGGCCACGATGGTGGCGATCAGCTCGCGGCGCAGGCGGTGGTGGCCGATGTGCTCGGCGAAGCGCTCGCGGCAGGGGTGCCGGGAAGTAGCGCTCGAGGTCGCGGACGAGGTACGGATCGTCGGGGAGGTCGGACTCGACCAGCTCGGAGTAGAGGAAGATCTTGCCGTAGGCCATCAGCGTCGCCAGCTCGGGCGAGACGAGCCCGCGGCGATCGTTGCGGCGCGCGGCGATCGTCTTCTCGGAGGGCAGGAACTCGATCTCGCGGTCCAGGCCGACGACCTGCTCGAGGCGGCGGAGCAGGCGAGCGTGGACGTCCACCATCGACACCGCCTGGGCCGCGGCCAGGCTCAGCGCCTGGGTCTGGGTGTAGCTGCCGTAGAGGACCTGCGCGCCCACCGCGTCGGTCATCTGGACGAGCAGCGCGTTGCGCTCGTCGTCGGTCATCTCGGCCTCGGCGATGACCTCGCCGAGGAGGATCTTGATGTTGACCTCGTGGTCTGAGCAGTTGACGCCGGCCACGTTGTCGATGGCGTCGGTGTTGATCCGGCCGCCGGCGCCGTCCGGTCCGCCGCTGAGGGCGTACTCGATGCGCCCGCGCTGGGTGAAGCCGAGGTTGCCGCCCTCGCCGACCACGCGGCAGCGCAGCTGCCCGCCGTCGATGCGCACCGCGTCGTTGGCGCGGTCCCCGACCTCGGAGTGGGTCTCGTCGGCCGCCTTGACGTAGGTGCCGATCCCGCCGTTGAAGAGCAGGTCCACCGGCGCCCGCAGGAGCTCGCGGATGAGCTCGGTGGGCGACAGCCGGTCGGCGTCGATCCCGAGCGCCTCCTTGACCTCCGGGGTGATCGGGATCGACTTCAGGCTGCGGGCGTGGACGCCGCCGCCGGCGGAGATCACCGCCGGGTCGTAGTCGCTCCAGGACGACCGCCCGAGCGCGAACAGCCGCCGGCGCTCGGCGAAGCTGGCGGCCGGGTCCGGAT
Source organism: uncultured Actinomycetota bacterium (assembly GCA_963790605.1). GTDB lineage: Bacteria > Actinomycetota > Thermoleophilia > Solirubrobacterales > Solirubrobacteraceae > Palsa-465. The sequence continues at coordinate 405,730 of CAWBPG010000001.1, forward strand.
CGGGGTCCAGGAACACGTGGGCGTGGTTGAACGCCGCCAGCAGCCGGATGTGCTCCGAGCACAGCATCCCGTTGCCGAACACGTCGCCCGACATGTCCCCGATCGCCACCACCGTGAACTCCTCGCTCTGCACGTCGGTGCCGAGCTCGCGGAAATGGCGCTTGACCGACTCCCACGCGCCGCGGGCGGTGATGCCCATCGCCTTGTGGTCATAGCCGTGCGAGCCGCCGGAGGCGAAGGCGTCGCCGAGCCAGAACCCGTACTGGGCCGAGACCTCGTTGGCGATGTCCGAGAACGTCGCCGTGCCCTTGTCGGCGGCGACCACCAGGTAGGGATCGTCGTCGTCGTAGCGCACGACGCGCTCGGGCGGGACGACATCTGAGCCGGCGTAGTTGTCGGTCAGGTCCAGCAGTCCCGACAGGAACGTGCGGTAGCAGGCGATGCCCTCCTCGCGCAGGGCGTCGGACCCTCCCCCAGCCGGCGGCCGCTTGACCACGAACCCGCCCTTGGAGCCGACGGGGACGATCAGCGCGTTCTTGACCATCTGCGCCTTCATCAGCCCCAGCACCTCGGTGCGGAAGTCCTCGCGGCGGTCAGACCAGCGCATGCCGCCGCGCGCGACCTTGCCGCCGCGCAGGTGGATGCCCTCGACCCGCGGCGAGTAGACGAAGATCTCAAAGCGCGGCCGGGGCCGCGGCAGCATGTCCAGCCGGGACGGGTCGAGCTTGAACGACAGGTAGCTGAGCGGCTTGGGCGGGTCGGGTGGCTGGGTGTCCGGGTCGAGGCGGAAGTAGTTGGTGCGCAGCATCGCCAGCACCACGGCCAGGAAGCTGCGCAGGATCCGGTCCTCGTCGAGGCTCTGGACCTCGTCGATCTCGGCCTCGATCTCAGCGGTGAGCGCCTCGCTGCGCGCCGCGTCCGCGCGCGTCGGGATCAAAGCGCGCCTCGAACAGCCGCACGAGCGCCACCGCGATGGTGGGGTGGCGCAGCAGCGTCTGCGGTCATGTACGCGTCCGAGAAGGCGACCGTCGCCTGGCGCAGGTAGCGCAGGACGGCGCGGATGATCGTGATCTCGCCGCCCGGTCAGCCCGGCGCCCATGACCAGGCCGTTGAGCCGGTCGTCCTCCAGCCGGCCCGACCAGACGGCGAGGATCACGTCGGCGAACGACGTCCCGGCGCGAGCCAGGCCCTGCGGGTCGCAGGTCAGGCCGAAGTCGTAGATCCACACCGGGCTGAGTACCCGACGGGCTGACCTCGTAGGGGCGCTCGTCGACGACCTTCGCCCCCATGTGCTCGAACGTCGGGACCACGTCTGACAGCGACACGCGCTTGGCGCTGAGCAGCTGGCAGCGGATCATGTTCTCGCTCTCGGCGGGCCGGCGGTAGATGTCGATGATCGGGTGCCCGACCGTCGTCAGCTCCTCGATGCGGTCGATGTCCAGGAGCGCGGTCTCGGCGCTGCGGTCGGCGCGGTAGGCCGGCGGGAAGGCCTGCCCGTAGCGGGCGAAGAGCTCGCCCCCGTGCTGCTCGCCGTGAGCGGCGACGAGCACGGCGCGCAGCTGATCGGTCCAGGCGCGGGTGGACTCGGCGATCCGCGCCTCGATCTCGGCGACGTCGTAGGTGTCGGGGACCCCGCCTGGGGTGCGCACGACGTAGTCGACGCGGACGATCAGCGACTCCGAGAGCTGCAGGCGCCAGTCGACGTGGTCGCCGCCGAAGGCGTCGGCCAGGATCCGCCCGGCCCGCTGGCGGTTCTCGGTGTTGAAGCGGTCGCGCGGCAGGCACAGCGTGCAGGCGACGAACCGGTCCAGCTGGTCGGCGGTAACGAACAGGCGCACCCGCTGGCGCTCGCCCAGCCCGAGGATCCCGATCGCGATCTCGAACAGGTCGTCGGCGTCGATCTGCACGAGCAGGTCGCGCGGCAGGGACTCCAGGATGTCGATGAGGCCCTTGGCGTCGTGGCTGTCAGGCGGGAAGGCGGCATGGCTGAGCACGCGCTCGACCTTGTCGCGCAGGAGCGGGATGTCGCGCGGGCTGGTCTTGTAGGCGGTCGTGGTGTACAGGCCGAGGAAGCGGCGCTCGCCCAGCACGGTGCCGTCGGGCGCGAACTGCTTGACGCCCGACGTAGTCCAGGTAGGACGGCCGGTGCACGGTGGCGCGCGAGTTGGCCTTGGTGAGCACGAGCGGATGCGGCGAGCGGGCCAGCGCCAGGGCCTTGCCGGTGAGGGGCTGTGACGGGGTCCGGGACGCTCCGCGCAGGATGCCCAGGCCCGACCCGTCGACGACGCTGAGCTCGGCCGAGTCCTCCCCGGGGCTCAGCACGTACTCGCGGTAGCCGAGGAAGGTGAAGTTCTCGTCGGCCAGCCACGCCAGGAAGGCCTGGGCCTCGGCGAGCTCGTGCGGCCCGGCGGGTGGCGCCTGGCGGCGCAGCTCGGTGGCCAGGGCGGTGGTCTTGGCGCGCATCTCGGCCCAGTCCTCGACGGCGGCACGCACCTCCTCGAGGACGAGCTCGACCCCGGCGCGCAGCACCGACAGGCGCTCGGGATCGGACTCATGGGCGACCTCGGCGTGGATCACCGACTCCGTGACGAAGCCGAAGGCCACGCCACCCGGCTCGAGCACCTGGGTGAGCTCCCCCTCGCCGTCGCGGACGACGCGCATCACCGGATGGACGATCAGCTCGATGTTGGCGCCCTGCCGGCTCAGCTCCATCGTCACCGAGTCGACGATGAACGGCATGTCGTCGGAGACGACCTCGACGACCGTGTACGGCGAGGTCCAGCCGTCGCGCTCGCGCTCGGGGTTGTAGACGTTGACCTTGGCCTCACCCCGCGCCCGGCGGCGCGCGGTGCGCCAATGGGCGACGACGGCGCCGCACAGGTCGGCCTGATCTCGGTCGGCGAGGTCCTTGGCCGGGACCCAGTGGTAGTACTGGCGCACGAACTCCTGGTAGGACTCCGGGGGCGCGTCGGCCAGCTGCCGGCCCACCGTCTGGCCCAGCGATTCGATCAGGTCATGTTCGAGATCACCCGCCTTGACGGCCATCTGCACCTCTCCTCACACGCTTGCGGCTACGTCGTCACAACGCCGTCACAACGTACTCGCCTTGACGGATCACGTGTGCGTCAGCGCGCGAACAGCGTCGACCGTCCGCTGCGCGTCGTCCACCGTGACCACGATCCGGCCGAACGGCGCGCCCGGCGCGAGATCGACCCGTACCGCGGGCCCGCAGCCGTGGACGGCGGCGAAGTCCGGCGCCCCGCCGGTGATGCGCCTCACCCCGTAGGCGGCGACGCCGGGGATCCCGGTGCCGGGGGCACGGATCCCGCGCAACGCGCCCCAGGGGTCGGGCTCGGCGCACACGCTGGTCACGCTCGCGAGCGGAACACGTACCTCGCGGCGCATCGCCGCGGCCCGCTCTACCCCGCTGAGCCGGACGATCAGGTCCCCGGATTCCACTTCCAGGCTGGCCACGGTCCAAGCCTACCCCTCGTCCTCAAGCAATCCACAAGACCTGCCGATCTGGAGAGGATCCGGTCCCCACCCGCCCCCACCGCTCGCCGCGTCGCCGTGCCCGCCGCGATCGCGGCGGCGCTGCTCACCGGCGACGCGTTCGCCGCGGGCCTTGACACCCGCCACGGCGGTGTGGTCCCGTGGCTGGTCGTGGGCCTCGTCGGCCTGCTGGGCGCGCTATTTGCGGCCGTCGCTGTGGCCGCCGCGCGCGGCCTGGTGCGTCGCGAGCGCGCCCTGGACGACGCCGGGCGCGAGCTGGACGAGCTGCTGCAGTCATCGAGCTCGGCCGAGGAGTCCCAGCGGCTGCTCATCGACAACGCGGAGCGGGTCCTCCCGACCGCCGGCTGCGGCGTCCTGCTCGTCGCCGACGGTGGCGGGCGCCTGGCGCCGACGCTCGGCACCGCGGTGGATCACACCCCGCTGCACGGTATCCGCACCGACGGGCTGGGCGCCCGCTCCTGCTTGGCCATGCGCCTGGGCCGCAGCCACGAGCGCAGGAAGGACAGCAGTCCGCTCGCGCCCTGCGGCGTGTGCGGGGCAATCGACGCCGACGTGGCCTGCGAGCCGCTGGTGTCCGGAAGCGAGATCATCGGCACGCTGCTCGTCGCCCATGCCGGGCGCATCACCGATCGCGAGCACGCCGCCCTGCGTGACTCGGCGCGCCGCGCCGCGCCGATCCTGGCCGGCCAGCGGGAACTGGCGCGCGCCGAGGAGCGGTCGGTCACCGACGCGCTCACCGGGCTGCCCAACCGCCGAGCCGCACAGGAGACGATCCGGCGAATGGTGGCCCAGGCGGGGCGCTCGCTGAGCCCCCTGGGCGTGGTGCTGCTCGACCTCGACCGCTTCCGCGTGCTCAACGACCTGCACGGCCATAGCCACGGCGACAAGGCGCTGTCCGCCGTCGCGCGGCTGCTGTCGGCCACGATCCGTGCCAGCGACTTCGCCGCCCGGTTCGGCGGCGAGGAGTTCCTGCTCCTGCTCCCCGAGACCGACCGACGGGGCTCGATCGAGCTGGCCGAGAAGATCCGCAAGCAGATCGAGCGCACGGAGCTGGTCCAGACCGGCCCGATCACCGCCAGCTTCGGCGTTGCGGGCCTGCCCGAGGACGCCGTGGACCCCGACGAGCTCGTGCGCAAGGCCGACCGCGCGCTGTACATGGCCAAGGCGCAGGGCCGCAACCGCGTGGAATCCGCCGATCCCAGCGGGCACAGCGCGGGTCCACTCGGCTGACCCGGGCGTGAATCGACCCCTAGACGCCCGGCGGGAAGTGGTAGGCGGGGTGCGGCGGGACGTGCGGGCCCACCTCCAGGACGATCTCGGCATGGCGGGTGAGCGGCACGCTGCCCGGCGGGCCCAGGCGCGTGCGGCCGCCCACGAACACGGTGACCCGGCCCGTGAACGAGAGCAACCGGCGCCGCGGACAGCGGCCGGCCCCAGGCGCGGAAGAGGTCGGCCAGCGTCAGCCGCGCGCCCGGCCGGGTCAGGACCACGCCGGTCGGCTCCAGGGTGACGAGGTCGCCGTAGCAGCGCGCCCCGGTGATCCGGCCGCCTGAGCGCGTCACCGGGCCGCGGACGCCGATCCCGGCGGCGACGAGCACGACGCGGTTGGCGGCAAAGAGCTCGACGTGCACGCCGTCGCGCCGGCCCAGCGGCGCCCGGCAGGCCCCGGAACCCGTGCCCACCCACGCCCGCGCGGGCGGGTGAAAGGCCGCGCCGCGGCCGATGGGACGCGCCTGGGCGATGAGGGCGGCCGGGATGGCCTGCTCCGCGGGCGGCGACCGTCGCCGACGCTCCGCAGCCGCCCAGCGCGAGGGCGGCCAGCGCGCTGGCCACCGCGGTCGCGGCAAGGCGGCGCGGGCGCTCGGCCAGCGCGAACACCACCGGCAGCAGCGCCACGCCGGCGCTCAGGCAGGCCACGACGGCCACCCGCGCCAGCGCCGGCGGCAGGGCGAGCAGCACGTAGCCGTCGAGCAGCACCGCGATGAGCGAGGCCCCCTCCCAGATCGCGACCGCGGCGATGATGAAGAAGGTGAACCACCCGTGGCGCCGGCGGACCAGGCGCCACGCGCCCCACGCGGCAAAGGCCAGCGCGACCGCCAGCATGATCTCCTGCCCCACCGAGACCGACGGGCCGGCCGTGCAGCTGCTGGCCGGTCACCGCGACGGCGAACCCCGCCAGCGCGGTGGCCGCAAGCCCGCGGGCGACGCGTGTCGTCGAGCTCGGGCCGGCGCAGGCGCCGCGCCGCCAGCACGCACGCCAGCGCCACCAGGATCGGCCAGAACCAGACGATCGAGGGGCTGGCCGCGTAGTAGAGCCCGCCGGCGATCGCCGCCGGCGACGCCGTCGACGCGCAGCCGTACGGTCCAGCGACCGAGGTATCTGGCGCCGGGAGGCGAGCGCGGCCGTGGCCAGCGCGTGCAGGCGGCCGTCGTGCCAGCCGTAGGAGTGGCCGGCGCTGACCTTGAACCAGCGCGGCGGCACGCCGGGCCCGGTGCGCAGCGGCGGGGTCTGGGCCGGAACCTGGTTGAGGTAGTACATCGCCGAGGCCTGGTTGACGTCGACGCCGGCCGCGGGAGAAGCGCAGGTAGGGAGCCCCCTGATAGTCCAGGACGACAACGGTCGTGCGTGGATCGACGCGCATCCATAGGCGCTGGTCGCCGTCGACGACCTTGACGCTCACCCCGGCGGGGACCTGGGTGACCCGGGCCAGGTAGCTCGATGCCGCTGGGTCCACGGGGCCGTGGGCAGCAGCAGTGGCCGGCAGGCCCAGAACCGCCACAATCACCAGGAGCGCCCCCGCCCATCGCCCGCGCTGACGCCACACGCTCATATCCGTTGCCAGACTCTACGCGCCGTCCTCACTCCCGCCGCCGACCCCTCCGGGGTGAGGCTGGCGGCGTGGCTGTGCGCGGCGATGGCGACGTCGGCGGCTCTGCTGGCGCCCGGCGCAGCGCTCGCCGACGGCGACCCGGCCAGCGACGTGCTCGCCTCCCAGACGCTGTACGTGCCCGGCGACGGCGGCTTCGCGCCGTCCCAGACCGCGCAGCTCAGCGCGCTGCTGGCCGAGGCCCAGCGCGCCGGCGTGCCCGATCCGGGTGGCGCTGATCGCCACCCAGGCCGATCTGGGCTCGGTCACCGAGCTGTGGCGCCAGCCGCAGAACTACGCGCGGTTCCTGGGCCAGGAGCTCGGGCAGGTCTACCGCGGCACGCTCGTTGTCGCGATGCCGGCGGGCTTTGGCATCGCCAGCGTGGGCGGGGCACCAGAGGGCCGGGCGGGTGGGGGTGGCCACCCGCCCCGGGCCGTTGATCGGCACGACCATCAGCGTGGTCCAGGCGATCGGCGGCGGCCGCCGGGCACCGCCTCACGCCCCCGCGCGGCGGTGGCGTCGCCGGGGTCGGGCTCGGCGCTGGGCTCGGTCGACCTCGGCTCATGGCTGGCGCTCGCCGCCGGCGCGGTCCTCATCGTCCTGGCCTGGACCGCCAGCCTCCGCGCCCGAGGACCCGGAGCCCGCCCGCCCGGCCTGCGACGGGCGCGGTGAACGGGTAGGCTCCGCCCATGGACCCCGAACGAGCCCGTGAGCTTCTTGCGCGAGAGCGCGACCGCATCGAGCAGGCGCTCGGCCTCCACAGTGGCGGCTCGCTGGAGTCAGACGAGAACGTCGAGCCCGGCGATGAGGACTCCGAGGACCTCTACCAGGACGAGATGGACGCCGGCCGCCGCGCCGACCTGCAGGCGGACCTGGCGGCGGTGGAGCGCGCCGAGGCCCGCCTGAAGGACGGGACCTACGGGCTGTCGGTGCTCAGCGGAGAGCCGATCCCCGACGGCCGGCTCGAGGCCCGCCCGACGGCCGAGCTGACCGTCGAAGAGCAGCAGCGCCAGTAGCCGCGCCGGCGCGCGATAGCCCGGCGGTCAGCCGAGGTCCAGCGCCGACGCCAGCGCGGTCCACTCGGCCCGCGGGACGCCGCTCACCCCGACCGGCTGAAGGCATACATGGTCGGCGCCGGCGTCGAGGTGCGCACGGGCGGCGGCGGCGATCTCCTCGGCGGTCCCATGGGGCACGATCGTGTCGATCAGGCGGTCCGAGCCGCCGCCTGAGACGTCGTCCTCGGTGAAGCCGTAGCGGACGCAGGTTGCCGGTGTAGTTGCGTAGCCCGAGGTAGAGCTTGGCGTAGCGGCGAGCGGTGGCGCGCGCGGACTCCGGATCGGTGTCCAGCACGCAGGCGAGCTCGGCGGCGATCAGCGGCTCGCGGCCGAGCCGGGCCCGCGCCGCGCTCGTGTGCGCGGGCGGCACGAAGTAGGTGAGCGTGCCCCGCGAGCGCTCGCGGCAGAGGTCGAGCATCTTGGGGCCGAGGGCAGCGAGCGCGCGGCGATCGGGCGGGATTCGATCCGCCCGCCCGGCGCGGCATCGATTCCGTCCAGGAACGCGCGCATCGAGGCCAGCGGGCGCGCGTAGTCGCTGGTGGCCTCCGGATGCCCGATCCCGATCCCCACCAGGAGACGATCGCCGAACTGCGGGCTGAGCTCCGCATATTCCCGCGCGAGCTCCGCGGGCTCGTAGGCCCAGACGTTGACGATCCCCGTGGCCACGGTCAGCGTCTCATCGGCCTCGAGCAGCGGGCGCACGCTCGACAGGCGTGGCGATCCGCCCAGCCAGAAGGTCCCGAAGCCCAGCTCCGCCACCAGCGAGGCCGCCTCGCCGGCGTTCTCCTCGCCGATCGCGCCGTACGCGGTCCACACGCCGAAGGTGCCGAGGCCCATTCCGACAGCCTTGCACATGCCGCCGTATGATCACGCCGTGGACTTCTGGCGGCTGGACGCGGAGCAGGTGCAGCCGCGCGCGCCGCGCATTCTGCACTCCGACGACGAGGCCACCCGCGTGATCCTGCTCGCGCTTCCGGCGGGCGAGCGGCTCTCGGAGCACCAGGTCCACGAGCACGCCCTCGCCCTCGTGCTCGACGGCGAGGTGGCGATCCGTGCCGGGGGCCGAGGAGCAGCGGCTTGGCGCTCAGGGACTGGTCCACTTCAAGCCGGCCGAACGCCATGAGGTGGAGGCGATCACCGACTCACGGCTGCTGCTCTGCCTCGCGCCCTGGCCCGGCCCCGGCCACCCCAGCCGGACCGACTCCGACGTCACCCGCCGCATCCCCACCGCCACCTCGTCCAGCGCCTCCAACGTGGGCGCGAGCAGCGGGTGGCGGCGCCCCGGCGGCAGCAGCGCGTAGACGTCGCGCGCGACGGTCATTCCGGCGATGGGCCGCAGGGCCAGGTCCTTGAACGGATCGGCGAGCAGCTCGGCGACGAGGGTCACCGCCAGCCCGCGGATGACCAGACCGCGGATCGCGAGCTGGTCGTGGGTGATGGAGACCAGCCGGGGCTCGAACCCGGCGGCCCGGCAGGCGCGGACGATGACGCCGTCGGTGAGGGCCGCGGTCCAGTCGTCGTCGCGCAGGTCAGCGAGGTTGACCTCGCGCTGGGCGGCCCGGGGGTGGTCGGGAGCCATGGCGACCATGAACTCCTCGTGCAGGAGGTGGTGGCGCTTGACCCCCGGGGGCTCAGCGCGCGGCCATGTCGTGTCCTGGTAGGCGATGGCGAGGTCGAGCTCGCCGGAGGCCAGGCGCGCTCGCCAGCTCCTCGCTGGTCCCCTCGTCGAAGGTCACCTGCGTGTCGGGATGCTGGTCGCGCACCCGTGCGATCGCGGCCGGCACGAACCCGGCCAGGGCGCTGGGCAGGGCGCCGATCCGCAGCCGGGTGCGCTGGCGGTCGGCGGCGCCCGACAGCTGGGTCTCGGCCAGGCCGAAGCGGTCGGCGATGGCATCGGCGTGCTCGAGCAGGATCTCGCCCTCGGGGGTGAGGCGCAGGCCGCCCGGACGGCGCTCGAGCAGCTGCACGCCCACTTCACGCTCCAGCGCCGCCACCTGGTTGGACACCGATGGCTGCGACAACGCGAGCCGGCGCGCCGCGCGCGAGAACGAGCGCTCGTGAGCCACGGCACGAAAGGTGAGGACGCGACGCGGATCCATAGCCTCAGACTATCGAACAGGGTAAATCATCATTTGATGTTATGGCCGACGCCGGTCAGACTGAGATCTCCGCCCCCGAATGCACCAGGAGGACCGACACCGTGAGCACCGTCTCCACCGTTCCCACCCTCACGCTCAACGATGGCAACGAGATCCCACAGCTCGGCTTCGGGGTCTTTCAGATCCCGCCCCCGGACACCGCCGAAGCCGTGGGCACGGCCCTCGATATCGGCTACCGCCACATCGACACCGCCGAGATGTACCGCAACGAGGCCGGCGTCGGCGAGGCGATCCGCGCCTCGGACCTGAGCCGCGACGAGGTGTTCATCACCAGCAAGCTCTCCAACGCCTGCCACCACCCGGATGACGCGCGCAAGGCCTTCGAGCACACGCTCGCCGCGCTGGGCTCTGAGTACGTGGACCTCTTCCTCATCCACTGGCCGCTCCCCACGCTCTACGACGGCGACTTCGTCTCGACCTGGAAGGTGATGGAGGAGTTCAAGGCGCAGGGCCGGGCGCGCTCGATCGGCGTCTCCAACTTCGGGGTGGCGCATCTGGAGCGGCTGGCGGCCGAGACCGAGGTCACCCCTGCCGTCAACCAGATCGAGCTCCACCCGTACCTACTCAACGACGAGGTCCGCCGCTACGGAGAGGACCACGGCATCCTCACCGAGGCCTGGTCCCCGATCGCCCAGGGCGGCGTGCTCGATGACCCCGTGATCACGGAGATCGCCGGCCGGCTCGAGCGTACGGCGGCGCAGGTGGTGCTCCGCTGGCACCTGCAGCGCGGCAGCATCGTCTTCCCCAAGTCCACGACCCCGTCACGGATCGAGGAGAACTACGACCTGTTCGGCTTCGAGCTCGCGGACTCCGACGTGGAGGCGATCACGGCGCTCGACAAGGGCGAGGACGGGCGCACGGGCCCCCACCCCGACCAGTTCGCCCACATTCCCGACTCGACGCGGTAGCCTCGGCCCATGCTCGCCCGCAGGCACGCCAACACTGAGACGACGGGCGTTCGCGCCGTCGGCGCTCACGTGACCGGGGCGCGGCTCATGGGCCCGACGAGCATGGGCCCGCTGGCGATCGCCGTGATGGCGGTCGGCGCGGTCGCCATCGGGAGGGTCGCGATCGGTCGCGCCGTGATCCGCACGCTCCAGGCCGGCGAGGTGGAGATCGGGACGCTCAAGGTCGGCGAGCTCGAGGTCGCCGGCCGGCGGTGGCCAGAGCCGCCGGGCCCGCCGCTCTAGCCTCCTGGGGCGTCGCCCGCGTCGGACGCGTCAGAGGGTGAGCCGCCACGCTCCTGCTCGGCGCTGCGCTCGTGGCGCGGCAGGCCATCGTCGGGCAGCACGTCGTAGTCGGCCGCGTGCGACACGAACCAGTGCGCGGCCACCCGCAGCCCTGTCGGTTGATCAAGCGTGCCCGCCGCGATGCTGATCGTCTCGCGGCGCGGCGGGTCCCAGAACAGGCTCGAGCCGCACTCGCCGCAGAATCCACGCCGCGCCTCGGCGTCGCTGTGCGGGCTCTGCGCCCAGCGCAGCCCACGCTGCTCGGTCAGCACGAGGTCCTCGCGCCGCGCCGCCGTGCAGGCCGAGACGTACCCGTGCCATCGCCGGCATTCCTCGCAGTGGCAGATGAGGACGTCGCGCAGCGGCCCGCGAACCTCATACGCGACCGCGCCGCACAGACAGCGACCCGTGGCCATTTCAGGGGCGGGAGAGACCGTCGTCATCCGCTCACGCCGGCCTCCTCGCGCCGGGCGGCGTGCAGGGCGCGCGCCTGGGCGGCGTCCATCCACATCTCCCAGCGCCCGGATGCACTCTGGCGGGTGTCCTGGAACCGGTAGGGACGGCGGCCGGCGAACTCGATCTGGCGCAGGCGCCCGGCGCCGCCCAGCACCGACGCGATCCGGCGATGGGGCCACCCGAGGGCGTCCTCGATCTCTGGGAACGGCCGCGCGACATCCGGTGTGCGGGCCAGCTCGCAGAGCAGCTGGCGCATGAGGTCGCTGCAGCGATCATAGAACCGGGCCACGTCGCCGAGCTCGTCCATCGCGTTGTGCGAAGCGTGCTCAGAGAGCATGGAATCAGGGCCGGTGAGAACCATCTGACTGACGATAAAGCGGTGTCGGCTCCGACGTTCGTCCAGGGCAGAAGCCGTCGCCTGGGAGGCGCGTTGATCAAATGTTCCTCCAGGTAACACTGCCGCAAATGTTGAATCGAATCTGCTTCTTCGCTGCCGTGCTCGTCACCGCGGCCTTCGCCACCTCCCCTGCGCTCGCCGCCCGCGGACCCGTCGGCGTGTGGAAGCTCGACGAGGGCAGCGGGACGCACCGCGGCCGACAGCTCGGGCAACGGCAACAACGGCGTCCTGTCGGGCGGGGTGTCATGGGTTCCGGGCGTCTCTGGCAGCGCGCTCAGCTTCGACGGCTCGAGCGGGGAGGTCAAGATCGCCGACAACACCGTCTTGGAGCCTGCCTCCACGGTGACGGTGAGCGCATGGATCAAGCATGCCGGCAGCCCCGGCGACTTCTCCTACGTCGTCGCCAAGGGCGCCAACGGCTGCATCGCGGCGTCGTATGGCCTGTACTCCGGATCCGATGGCGGCCTCGAGTTCTACGTCTCTCAGGGGCATGGCTCCGTCTACGCGCGCTCTCCGGACGCCGGCCAGCGCGTGTGGGACGGCAACTGGCATCTCGCCGTCGGAACCTACGACGGCAGCACGATCCGCCTCTACGTCGACGGGGTCGAGGTCGGCACCGGGACGCCGTGGCCGGGCTCGCTGGAATACCTGCTCCCCAACTCCAACGACTTCTACATCGGCAACTACCCGGGATGCGCCGACCATGAGTTCCTGGGCGCCATCGACGACGTGATGGTCTGGAACCGGACGCTCGGCGCCGCTGAGATCGACGGCCTCCTTCCGTCCGGGGACACCCCGCCGAGCCAGCCCACGTCGCCGTCGGGCGGCGGCGGAACTCAGGGCAGGCGGTGGCACGACGATCACCGGCGGCAACGGCGGCGGGACCGCAACGACGAACAGGCCCACCGACCCAGGGCCCTCGATCCATGGCGTGAAGCTGTCGGACCCGATCGTCACGGTCGACACGCACGGTCACGTGATCTCGCAGGGCTCGTCCGGACTGTCGCTCACCTACACCGAGTCGGAGGCCGCCAGCCTGACGGTGACACTGCTGCGCTCCGAGAAGGGCGTACGGCGGGGCCAGCGCTGCGTCGCACCCTCAGGCCATCGCCGCGCTCGCAGCTGCACGCGTTTCGTCGTGATCTCGAGCGTCATGCACACAGACCGGGCGGGCCGCCTCACCGTGCATCTCAACCAGTTGCTGCGTCGCCATCTGAGCCCGGGCACCTACCGACTCGACGTGACCCCGCGGGCGCAGGGCAAGGTCGGCAAGACGGTGAGCGTGCGCTTCGTCGTCGCGCCGGGCACACACGCGCCGGTAGCCGCCGTCACGCCGCCGGGGCGCCGGCGATACCACCGCGGCGAGGTGGTCGGTGGAGGCCGCAGGCGCGCCTTGACGACGATCATCGACGGCGCCGGCGTGGTCACGCTATGGCGCAGGGTGGCCTCGAAGTCGGCGCCGAACCCCTCGCACGGTGCTCGCCCCGATCCCGAACGAGCGCGCGAGCGCGGCGAAATCCGGGCCGACGAGGTCGACGCCGAACGGCGCGTCGCCGGCCAGCTCCTGGTCGAAGCGCAGCATCCCGTAGCCGCCGTCGTCGACGAGGACCACCGTGAGCGGGAGCTCGGCCTCCGCGACGGTCGCCAGCTCGCCGCAGGCGAAGAGGAAGCCACCGTCGCCGCAGACGCACACCGCGGGCCCGGCGTCGGCGAGGGCGGCGCCCAGCGACGCCGGGAAGGCGAACCCCAGGGTCCCCCACCCCATCGGATACGCGAACGCGCGGGGCCGGGGCACCCGGCGGTAGCCCGCGAGCCAGTAGCCGGGGATGCACATGTCGGCGACCACCACCGCGTCGGGCGGGAGCGCTCGGTCCATGACCGCCAGGAAGCCGGCGGCGTCGGCGTCGTCGGCCAGCACCGCCGCCGCCACGCCCGGCCCGTACCTGCTCGAGGCGAGCCAGCATGACCTCGGCGTCGTCGCGCGCGCCGACCGCGGCGGCGAGCCTCTGGGTGACCTCCCGCGCGTCGCCGGCGAGCGTCACGTCCGCGGCGTAGTTCTTGGTCGCGTCGGCGGGGTCGATGTTGATGCAGACCAGTCGCGGCGGTTGGGGCATGAGCCAGTTCTGGGTCATCACGCCGTCGAAGTCGGTCCCGATCCCGATCACCAGGTCGGACTCATCCCACAGCACGCCGACCTCCGGGGCATGGACGGGGCCTGCCACGGCCCACGGGTCATCGGGCGACACCAGGCCCCGGCTCATGTAGGTGGTGATGACGGGCGCGCACAGCTTGTGCGCCAGCGCGCGGACCGCCTCCCCGGCATCGGCGCGCAGCGCGCCGCCGCCGGCCCAGATGAGCGGGCGCTGGGCGGCGGCGATGAGGCGCACTGCCTCGTCCAGGCCCTCGCCGTCAAACGCGCGGGGGCGCGGGACGGCGGATAGCTGCGCCGGGAAGCTCGGGCGCCGGGCGGCGCAGCAGGTCGGTGGGGACGCCGAGGTACACGGGCCCGCTCGGCGCCGCCAGCGCCGTGTGGGCGCCCGCCACGACCGCGTCTGCGACCTGGGCGGCGGTCTCGACGAGCGTCGCCGCCTTGGTCACCGGCGCGAACATCGCGGTCTGGTCACGGGTCTCGTGCAGGCTGCCGCGGTAGGTGCCGGCACGGCGGATGGCGGCGGGGATGTCGGTGGCGATCACCAGCACGGGCGAGCCGGAGGCCATCGCCTCGCCGGTGGCGCCCAGGGTGTTGGCCGCACCCGGGCCGGTGGTGACGACGGCCACGCCGAGGCGGCCCGTGGCCCGCGCGTACCCGTCGGCGGCGTACACGGCCGCCTGCTCGTGGCGGACGCCGACCAGCCGGATCGGGGACTCCGAGAGCGCCTTCCAGATCGCCAGGTTGTGGACGCCGGGAAGCCCGAAGGCGACCGACACGCCGAGGCGCTCGAGCGCCTGCACGACGCGGACCGCCGCGGTGGCGGCTCGGTGCTCTCGGACGCGTGGGCGGTCTCGGAGGCGGGGGCCGCGTCGGTGGGGGGGTCGGCGCTAGACAATGTTGTACTCCGGACGCAGCATGGCATCGCTGAAGCGGTTGACGCTGAGCGGCCCGATGTCGACGAACGGGGAGCGTCCCGAGGACGAGGTCGCACAGGATCTCCCCCACCGCGGGGCCCTGCAGGAACCCGTGGCCCGAGAAGCCGGTGGCGTAGAGGAAGCGGCTGACGCGCTCGGACTCGCCGATGATCGCGTTGTGGTCGGGCGTGACCTCATACAGCCCGGCCCAGCCGCCCTTGATGCCGGCCTCGGCGATGCGGGGCGCGCGGCGGGAGGCGACGTCGAGCAGGTCCGGGACCCAGTCGTCGGTCGTCTCCAGGGAGAACCCCGGCTGCTCCTGGGCGTGGGACATCCCCATGAGCAGCCCCGGCCCCTCGCGGTGGAAGTAGAAGCTCGACGCGAAGTCGATCGTGAAGGGCAGATCCGGCGGCAGGCCGTCCATCGGCTCGGTGAAGAGGATCTGGCGGCGCAGCGGGGTCACCGGGAGCACCTCCCCCACCATCTCCCCGCAGGCCCGCGACCAGGCGCCGGCGGCGCAGATGACCACGTTGGTGGCGATCGGCCCGTGGCTGGTCTGCACGCCGGTGATCTGGTCACCGTCGGTCGCGATGCCCGTGACCTCGCACCCCACGCGGACGTGGGCGCCGAGAGCCCGCGCGGCGAAGGCGTAGCCCTGCACGACGGCCTCCGGCGTCACGTGGCCGTCAGCGGCCGAGAACGACGCGGCCAGGATGTCGTCCCCGGCGAGCAGCGGGCACAACGCCCGGGCCTCGTCGGCGCTGAGCATCCGCGACGGCACGCCGTGCCGGTTCTGCAGCGCGACGCTGGCTTCGAACTCGGCGACGTCCGCCTCGCGACTGAGCACGAACAGGTAGCCGCTGCGCTTGAAGTCGATCTCCCAGCCCGGCCGGGTGGCGAAGCGCCCGAACGCCTCCAGGCTGCGCTGCGCGATCTGGATGTTCAGAGCGTCGGAGAACTGCGCCCGCACGCCGCCCGCCGCGCGAGAGGTGGAGCCGCTGCCGAGCTCGGCGCGCTCGAGGAGGACCACATCGACGCCCGCCTCGGCGAGATGAAAGGCAGCGCTGGTCCCCATCACCCCACCGCCGACGATCACCACCGGCGCGGACTTTGGCAGCGGCGCGAGATGTCTCGGCATGTCCCGTGTCATATCACCCCGCAGATCATGCGGGAGCGAGCCGTCTCAGGCGCCTGTCAGGTAAGGCCCTCCCTCCTCCCAGCTAAGGGAGTAAGGCCTCAAACCGGCTGCATTTGCCCGATGTACGGGTGCGCTCTTAGGCGCATCATGACATCACGTCAAATCTTCGAAGGAGCCCCTGATGAACGCCCCCCTCACCGCAGTATTGGCCAAAGAGCACGTGTCCGATCTCACTCGGGCAGCGGCTCATTACAACGAGGTCCCGAGCGGGCCGCTGTGGCGCGCGGGTCCGGCCGTAGAGCTGCGGCCGGCGCGCGCCGATGACGACGCCGCCGTCCGCGAGCTGGCCGCGCTCGACGACGCCCGCCCGCTCGAGGGCTCGGTCCTCCTGGCCGTCGTCGGCGGCCGGCCTGTGGCGGCAATCGCCCTCGACGACGAACGCGTCATCGCCAACCCGTTCGTCCCGACCGCCCACGCCGTAACGCTGCTGCGGATGCGGGCGCGCCATCTGTCGCACGCGTCGCCGCGTCGGCGCCGCCGGATTCGCCTGCCGCGCGTGCGGCTGGCCTGAGGCCAGCTCCCTGCGAGCATCGGTGCCGACGGTGGGGTCGTCAACAATGGTGGGCGTGGACGTCGACGACCTCTACGGGCTGCCGCTTGACCGCTTCGTCGATGAGCGAGCGTCGCTCGTGCGGGAGCTGCGGTCAGGCGGGGAGCGCGAGCAGGCGGCGGTCATCGCGGCGGTGCGCAAGCCGTCGGTCGCCGCGTGGGCGGTCAACCAGCTGACCCGCACCCAACGGCGCGAGATCGACGCGCTGTTCAGCGCCGGCGACGCCCTGCGCGATGTCCAGGCCGGGGTGCTGGGCGGCAGCGCCGACGCCCGCGACCTGCGGTCGGCCGCCGAGCACGAGCGCGCCGCGGTCGATGCCCTGGTCCAGATCGCTGGAGGGCTGCTCAGCTCTGGTGGCCACGAGCTCAGCGCCACCACCATCGAGCGGGTGGCCGAGACGCTGCACGCGGCGGCCCTCGACGACGAGGCCCGCGGCCAGGTCAGAGAAGGCCGGCTCGTGCGCGAGCTGCGCCATGCCGGCCTCGGCGCGGGGCTCGGGGGCGCGGTCGCGGCGCCGTCGGCCCGGCGCGCCCGGGCCGACGCCAACCGTCCCGCCAAGCCGGCCCAAGGCAGCGGGCGTGGGCAGAAGTCCGACGCTCGCGCGGGGGCAGAGCGCGAGAGCGCCAAGGAGCGCAAGGCCGAGGCGGCGCAGCGACGCGAGCGCGAGAAGGCCCGCAAGCAGGCGCGCACCGTCGAGCGCGACGCCGCTCGGGAGGTCGACCGGGCCGGGCGCGCGCTGCGCAGTGCGCAGGAGCGCGAGGCGCGCGCCGCCGAGGCGCTGGGCCAGGCGCAGGCCGCGGTGCAGGACGCCGAGGCCGGCGTCGAGGCCGCCGCCGCCGCCCACCGCCAGGCCAAGCAGCGGCTGGACGGCGCATGACGCACTGACCGCGAACCGCGAGGGGCCGCGGGCGCTACCCCAGCACCAGACCGGTCATGTCAGCACTACCTGCCTCCCATCAAGCCACACCACTCTTACCTAGATCGGAACGTTCCAAAATGTACGGGAAGAAATCGCACGCACGGGCGGGAGCCGTGCTGCTCCGGGACGGGGCTCACCGCGCCCGCGCTGTGGGAGAACCGGCGGAGCGGGCGACCCGATGGGGAGCTGAGCGCATGCTCGCGCTCGAGGCCATCGGGATCGAGGTGATCGCCGGATCCGTGGCCGGCGCGCTCATCGCGCGTGCCCACCGCCTGAGCCTCGCCCAGCGCCGGCACCGGATGGCTCGCCACCCCTCGCCGACGTTCGTGTTCGCAGACCTCGTGGGCTACATGTCGCTGACCGAGCAGGCAGGTGACCAGGCCGCGGCCGACGTGGCCCGCGAGTTCCGCAGGACCATGTCGCTCCTCAGCCGTGAGCACGGCGCCTGCCATGTGAAGTCGATGGGAGACGGCGCGATGATCTGGGTCCCGGACGCCGGGTCGGCGGTCAGGCTCGCGGAGCGCACGATCAGCGAGGTCGGGATGCGCCCCGACCTCCTCCCCGTCCGCGTCGGAGCCCACACCGGCCCCGCCGTCATGCGCGACGGCGACTGGTACGGCAGTGCGGTCAATGTGGCGGCCCGCCTGGCGGACCTGGCCGAGCCCAACGAGGCTGTCGTCAGCGAGGCCACCCAGGCGATCGCCGACGACGACGCCCGGAGTGTCCTGTGCTGCCGCGGCGAAGTGGGGCTGCGCGGCGTCGCCCAGCCGGTCGTGGTGTGGCGCATGGGCGAACGCGGGCCGGAGCGACCGGTGCGCGTGCCGGGGGATGGTGGACAGCTCGCATCACCAGCCGCAACCGCGTGATCGACTGACCGCAGTCAACCGCGCTGCCCACGGCGCAGGACGCGGCTGTCGTCCGGGCGCCGTCGCGTGAGGCGATCGGCATCGAGGTGCTCGAGCAGCGCGTGGGCGAACTTGCGCGAGGTGTGGAGATCGTCGCGCAGGCGGGCCAGCGTGATCGCTCCCTCCGCGCGGATGATGGCGCTGACACGCTCGCGTACCTCGCCGATGGCGTCGACGTGGGCGTACATGTCACGCCCGACCCGGACCGCGAGCCCGGCAGCGCGCAACGCTTCGAGGTGTCGGGCGTCATCGCCGAGCTGAGCGCGGCTCGGGGGCTCGTGACCGGCGGCGAGCAGACGCCCGGCGAGCGCGACGGCGCCGGAGTCAAGCGGCGGCGTCATCGCGTGTCGCGCGCCAGCCGCTGTGACCGCGGGGGCGCGCGGCTCGGGGTCGCGGTCCTCGCCTCGCTCGATGCGGACCAGTCGCTGGAGCACGTCGGCCCGGGGACCGTGGCGCCTCGCTGACGCGTCGAGCACGATCCCGCCGCCGACCGTGTCGGGAGGGGAGATCCGCCGGATGACGAGCCGGTCGCCGTCGGCGACGAGCAGGGGCTGCTCGAGCCGGAGCTGCCAGTAGCGGCCGGTGAGCGCGACGAGGCGCCCAGCCACGTCGCGCGTGCCGTGGTGGACCTGGACGCGCCGGGCGAGCGGGGCGGCCGTCTCGGGCAGCGCAAGCGCAGCGTCGAGGACGCGGGTGGCGCGCACGGAAGAGTCGCGACCGACCAGCGCGTCGCCGCGTGCGACCGAGGTAGCGGCCACGCCGGCGAGGTTGACTGCAACCCGTTGGCCGGCGACGGCCCGGCCGGCAGCCTCGCCGTGGACCTGCACGCCGCGCACCCTGACCTCGCGGCCTGCGGGCAACAACCAGACGCTGTCCCCGCGACCGATCGTCCCGCTCCACAGCGTCCCGGTGAGCACGGTGCCCGCGCCGTGGATGCTCAACACGCGGTCGGCGTGCAGCACGACGGGTGCGGCGACCGACGCCCGGGCCCCCACTTGCACGGCAGCGCGTGCGAGCGCGGCAACGACGTTGGCGAGGCCCTGCCCGGTACGGGCCGAGCAGATCACCACCTCCGCGTCGGGAAGCAGCCGGCGGGCTGCGGTGGCGGCGGCCGTCGGGTCGCGCACGTCGCATTTGGTGATCGCCACCACTCCGTGCGCAACGCCCAGAGCGCCCAGCACGGCCGCGTGCTCGCGCGTCTGCGGCATGACGCCGTCGTCGGCGGCGATCGCCATCAGGTAGAGGTCGATCCCGGTCGCGCCGGCGACCATAGTCCGAACGAAGCGCTCGTGGCCGGGGACGTCGATGATCGACAGGCGCCGTCCACCGGGCAGCTCGAGCGGGGCGTAGCCGAGCTCGATCGTCATCCCGCGCGCGCGTTCGGCGGGCAGCCGGTCGGTGTCGACGCCGGTGAGTGCGGTGACGAGCGCAGTCTTGCCGTGGTCGATGTGCCCGGCGGTGCCGAGCGTGAGAGGAGCAGCGGTGGCGCTCACGCCCGAGCGGCCACCACCAGCTGGGCCGCCCATCGGGCCTCCTCGTCGGTGAGCGTCCGCGGGTCCAGCACCAGCTCGCCCGCATGGACCCGCCCCACCACGGCAGGGTCGCCGGCGCGCAACGCGGTGGCAAAGGCGTCGGCGCCGGCCGGCCCGGGGTCGAGCGCCACCGCGGGGCCCGACAGCTCCAGAAGCGGCAGAGCGCCCCCGCCCACGCGTGCGGTGGCCTCGATCACCCGACCTCCGGTCTCCTCGGCCAGCCGCCGGGCGCGGGCCGCCAGCTCGCCGTCGCCGGCCTCGAGCATGGCGAGCACGGGCAGAGCGCGTCGGGCCGCCGCCGGGTCGCGGTACAGGCCCAGCGTCGCCTCCAGCGCGGCGAGCGAGAGCTTGTCCATCCGCACC
Source organism: uncultured Actinomycetota bacterium (assembly GCA_963790605.1). Lineage (GTDB taxonomy): Bacteria > Actinomycetota > Thermoleophilia > Solirubrobacterales > Solirubrobacteraceae > Palsa-465. The sequence goes on from CAWBPG010000001.1 coordinate 425,940, forward strand.
GCCCGCGCGAGGGGATGGCTGCGGCACGCGTCGATCGCGTCGCGCCTGCCGACGAGCACTCCCGCCTGGGGCCCGCCCAGGAGCTTGTCGCCGCTGAACGCCACCGCCGCCGCCCCGGCGGCGACCGACCGGCGGACCGGCGGCTCGTCAGCCAGCAGAGCGACGTCGTCGGCGAGCACCCCGGAGCCGACGTCGTCGATCACGGGCGGGCCGAGGCCGCACAGCGCTTCAATCGTCACCTCCTCGACGAATCCGACCATGCGGAAGTTGGAGGGGTGGGCCCGCAGGATGGCGCCGGTTCGCTCGCCGATCGCTCCCTGGTAATCGCGGACACGCGTGCGATTCGTCGTGCCCACCTCCACCAGCGTCGTGCCCGCCTGTGCCAGCAGTTCGGGGATGCGAAACCCGCCGCCGATCTCGATCAGCTGGCCGCGGGAGACGATCGTCTCGCGGCCCGCCCCCAGTGCCGCCACCGCCAGCAGCACCGCCGCGGCGCAGTTGTTCACGGCGATCCCGGCTTCCGCGCCGGTCAACTCGGTGAGCAGGCTCTCGACATGGTCGTGACGCGAGCCGCGCCGCCCGGTGGCCAGGTCGAGCTCCAGGTTGCACGAGCCAGCGGCCGTCCGGGCGACCGCCGCCTGCGCCTGCAGTGCGAGCGGAGCCCGCCCCAGATTGGTGTGGACGACGACGCCGGTGGCGTTCAGCACTCGGCGCAGCCGCGGGCTCAGCCGCGCGCACGCCCGTCCGACGAGGTCGACGTCGTCGGTGGCCCCGGCGAGCAGCTCGGCCCGCCGGGCCTCGAGCTCGGCGCGCGCCACGGCGATGGCCAGCCGGTCCACCGAGGGCAGCGCCCGCACCCGCGCGAGGATCGCCTCGTCGCTCATACGGAGCGGCGAAGGAGTCGAACCTTCCAGCGCGGACGGCCGCGCTCCCCCCGGTTTTGAAGACCGGGTGGGCCACCGGGCCCCGGCCGCTCCACGCACTCGTTCACTGCACGAGGATTGTGCCGGGCTCGCCCGCCAGGACCCGGCCGACGACCGGGCCGGGCACCTGGGCGGCACGGTCCTCGGCGAGCGCGACCAGCAACCCGCCCGAGGTGGTGGCGTCGCAGACCAGACGGGCCCTGGCCGGGTGAACCGTGTCGCCGAACGTCGTGAACGTGCCGGCGTGGTCGCGGTTGCGACGGCTCCCGCCGGACACCGCCCGCTCCTCGGGGTCGTCGAGGAGCTCCAGGACGCCGTCAATCGCCGGCACCCGGTCGCCGTCGATCACGGCGGCGACTCCGCTGGCGGCGCAGAGATTGTGCAGGTGGCCGAGCAGGCCGAAGCCGGTCACGTCGGTCACGGCGCCTGCGCCCGCGTCCCGCGCGGCGCTCGCGGCGGATGCGTTGAGGGCAGCCATCACCTGCACCGCGCGGTCAAGCAGCTGTTCGTCGCCGGCCAGGCCGCGCTTGCGCGCGGTCACGATGGCGCCCACACCCAGCGGCTTGGTCAGGACCAGGACGTCGCCCGGGGCGGCGCGCGCGTTGGTGAACACCTCGTCGGGGTGGACGATGCCCGTCACCGCCAGCCCGTACTTCGGCTCGGGATCGTCGATCGAGTGGCCCCCGCCCACCGTCGCACCCGCCGCCATCACCACATCGCGCCCGCCGCGGAGGATCTCGCGCAGCACCTCCGCGCCGAGCCGCTTCAGAGGGAAAGCGACGACATTGAGCGCGAGCAGCGGCGTCCCCCCCATCGCGTACACATCCGACAGCGCGTTGGCGGCGGCGATCCGGCCGAAGTCATAGGGATCGTCGACGATGGGGGTGAAGAAATCGATCGTCTGCACCAGCGCCAGCTCGTCGCTGAGCCGGAACACCGCCGCGTCGTCGGCGGTGGCCGCGCCGACCAGCAGCCGTGCGTCGGCGGTGATCCCCAGCTCGCGCGTGATCGGGAGCAGGGCGGCGGCGGGCAACTTGCACCCGCAGCCCGCGCCGTGACTCAGCGAGGTCAGCGCGTCGGTCGCCGTCGGCACGCCACCAGCCTATCTGGTGACCGGCCGGTAACCGCGCGGGACCCACGCATCGCCGCGCGGTCTGATGTCACTCGGAGACGTCGCGGCTGGGATCCGCACCGGGTGGGTTGTCGGCGCTTTGACCCGGGCGTGGGACGGCTGTCACGCTTTCTGGCCAGGCGGCACTTTCATCTGTGATGCGCGATCCCAGGCCCGTGAGCGACCTCGACTTGCTTCGCGGCGCTCGCACCGATGCTGACGCCTTCGGCGAGTTCTACCGTCGCCATGCGGTTGCGGTCGAGCGCTGGATCCGCACTCAGACCCCGGACATGGCCACCGCAGCAGACCTCACGGCCGAGACCTTCGCCCAGGCGCTTGTGAGCCTGAGGCGATTTCACGGGACCAGCGACGAGGCGGCGCGCGGCTGGCTGTTCGGTATCGCCCGCAATCTCGTCCGCCGCCACTACCGCCGCGGCCGAGTTGAGCTGGCGGCCTGCCGCAAGCTCGGGATCCAACTCGACCACGATCCCGACGAGCTGGCGCAGATCGACTCCCAGCTGGAGGCCGCCGCGGCGGCCGGTGAGCTGACCCACGCCCTTGACACCCTGCCCGACGCCCAACGACAAGCCTTGCAGCTGCGTGTAGTCGATGAACTGGACTACAGCGAAGCAGCCGCCCTGATGGGCACCAGCGAGCAGAACGCTCGCATCCGCGTGTCGCGCGCACTCAAAGCCCTCTCGCTGCGACTACCAGGAGTCTTCCGATGACCTCTCACGAGTCCCTCCCCGCCCACCTCGATCACATCGGCCGCCAGCTCATCGCGGCGGCCCATGAGCTCAACCGGCCCGCCCCCCGGGGGCGCGTCAGACGCATCCACCCGACCGCGCGCAAGGTGACCACGGCCGGCGCGGTCGTGCTCGCCGCGGCCGCCACCGCTGCCGTCGTTCTCCATCAGTCCGCGGGCGAGTCGGCGTGGGCGAAGCAGACGATCCAGCGCGCGGCTGCAGTCGTGATACCGCCGTCGTCGGCGACCACGATCCTGCACGTCGCGGCCACCGAAACCCTGAGCCCCCTCGCGCAGCGCGCCTCAGCCACGGCCGTCTCGACAGTCAGTGAGGAGGCCTGGATCCAACAAGGCTCCCCATGGAGCGAACGCTCGATCGCGAACGTCCCCGGAGGGCCTGTGCTGGAGCGCAGCAGCTCGGGCGACATCTACAACCAGACCAGCGACGCGCTGTATCCCGCGCCGCAGCTCCCCAACGGCACACCGCAATACACGCTGGCCCCCACCGGACACGCGGGCAGCTATCGCCTCAGCGTCCCGCTCCCTCACGGGGGCACGTCCACCCAGATCCTCGACGCCGGCACCGCCCACGCGCTGCGCGCCGGAACCGACGAGGTGCAATGGTCGGTCTCGTGGGACGGACACACCCAGCGGGTCGAGCCGCTGGTCGGGCCATCCGGCCAGCAGCTCTCACAGATCCAGGCCCAACAGCCCAATCCCGGGTCTTCGAACTTCGCACCCGAGCTGCGCGAGCTGCTGGACTCCGGCCACGCTCGCGTCGCCCGCACCACCGTCGCCGACGGACAACCGGCGATCGAGATCGCTTCGGTGAACCCGCAGAGCGGGCCGCAGACCAACTACTACGTCAACCCCCAGACCTACGCGCCAATCGAGCTCGACATCTTCGGCGCTGACAGTCCCAACGACGTCACTCGCGTGCGCTATACGACCTATGAAACGCTCCCGCTCGCCGGTCACCAGCACCTACTGAAGGTCACTGTGCCACCGACCGCCCACGTCGACCACACCCCGGCTGACTACTGGAACGCCAACCTCCCCGTCCCGTTCTAAATCACACAGCCACACTGAGGTCAACCAGCCCCGTCGATCATTCCTTTCCTACACTGGATGGATGAGTGGCGATTCCCAGCCGGAACGTTCTCACTGGCGTCTGACGCCACTGGGCTGGATCCTCGGTGTGGCGTTGCTCGTCTTCGCGGTCCTGGCTATCGTCGCTCCGAGCCGCGGCGTGTATTTCGGCCTGACCGCCGCGATCGTGGCCTGGGCAACGATGCTGGGCTCCAGCTTTCCGTCCCTCAGATCCAGGGGTATGCCCCGGCGAGAGATCGGAACGACTGACTTCGGCCGCGAAGCCGAGGAGCGCCACCGGCGCGAGCACGGCCTTGACTGAGAGGCCACACAGCTAGGGTGCCCGGCGTGCGAGCTCCGCGCTCGCCGCCGCGATGAAGCCCTGCGCCACCGAGTTTCCAACGTCGCCGAGCGGAAGGAAGCGGGGGACGTCGAGGCTCGCGTCGAGTTCGAGCTCGATGCGCGTGTTCCCCCCGTTCTCCCCTTCGTTCAATCGCCAGATGACGTCGAACTTCGCGGTTCCGCCGACCTTGGCGAGCTTGACAGTGGCCGGTGGCTCGGCAGTGACTGCCATCAGCAGGTCAAAGTCCTTCGTCAGCGGCCCAACCGACAGGTGCAACTTGGTCTGTGCCCGGTTGGGCAGGCCGCGCGCGTTGCGCTCGACCACGTCGACCCTGCGAACGACCTCCGGATACCAGGCCGGGTATCCGTCAACGGCCTCGACCAGAGCAAGGCACTGTGCCAGCGGCGCCGGCACGAGCGTCGCCGCGGCTCCTCGCAGCTCTTTCATGGGCTGCAATCTACGCGCTGGAGGCGAGTGGCCGCGCGGCACGCCGATGTGCGGCCCAGCGTCGGCAGATCCCATCGTCGTGGATCCCCGTGCGCCCGCGGGTAGCGACAAGTACTGCGGCGAGCGTTCAGCCTTCCGGTGCGCGCGTCGCGAGGTGGAATACCGTGACTGCTTCGTGGGCGTATTTGTCGATGTCGAACTCTGGGTCGGTCAGCCGGCTCGGTGCGACGTCGATGACCGCCCGGATCGCCATCGCCATCGCGCTGGGATCGAAGTCGGGCTCGGAAATCGCCGGCGGCCTGGAAACGGGCGAGCAGCTCGGCGAGGATGTGGACGGCCCCGTCGCGGTTCCCGCTGAAGGGGCTGTTGGCGCCGGCGAACGTCGCGCGCACGATTTCAACGATGGCTCTGAGTTGATTGGGGTTGTCGCGGATGAATTCGAGGTTGGACTCGATGTAGGCGCGCAGCATCTCCGGGCCGGTTGTTTGCGCTTCGATGCGAGGCTGCATGTACGCCCGCGCCTGCTGGAGCACCTGGGTGACGATCTCGGCGATCAGGTCGTCTTTGCCGGCGAAGTGGTAGCTGATCACGCCCTTGCTGATGCCGAGCCGTACAGCGATACGCGCGAGCGAGGCGTTCGCGTAGCCAACTTCGGCGACCGTGTCGATCGCAGCCTCGACGATCTGCGCCCGCCGAGCCTCGGTCACGAACGTGCGGTCGCCAGTGTGATTTGACCGCATGGTCAAAAATTAGCACGCGACCGAGGTTTGCTGGACGGGTGGCCAAGCCGTTGTTAGGTTGGTGAAATGGATTCTGCAGCCGCCACGACAGGGACGCAAGCGAAGCGGTCCCGCTCGGCGGCCGGCTCGGTTTCGCCGGCACGGGGCGAGCACGCGCTTACGGTTGAGCATCTGAGCAAGCGCTTCGGCGAGCGCGTCGCGTTTGAGGACGTTTCGTTTGAGGTCGGCTACGGCGAGGTGTTCGGCTTTCTCGGCCCCAACGGGGCGGGCAAGACCACGACCGTGCGGACGCTTGGAACGCTGATCTCTCCGAGCTCCGGCTCCGCGACCGTGGCCGGGATTCCGTTGAGCGCGGAGAACGGTCCTGCGATCCGGTCGCGGATCTCGATCATGCCGGAGTCCCCCGGGTTGTACCTGCGTCTGACGGTGATGGAGAACCTGCAGTGCTTCGCCGGGCTCTACGAGCTCGACGACGTCCGCGGGCGCATCGAACGGGCGCTGCGGGCGGTCAACCTGATCGACCGTGCGGGCGATCAGTGCGGTGCGCTGTCGAAGGGCCTGCGTCAGCGCGTCGCGCTGGCGCGAGCGCTGCTCAACGACCCGGCCGTGTTGTTTCTCGACGAGCCGACATCTGGCCTTGACCCCATGGCGAGCCGCGAGGTCCACGGGCTGATCGGTTCGCTTCGCGAGCGGGGCGTGACGATCTTTCTCACCACGCACCGGTTGGAGGAGGCGGAGCGGCTGTGCCATCGGGTGGCGATCCTGAACACGACGTTGCGAATGATCGGCCGGCCCGACGAGCTGCGCGAGCAACTGTTCAGCCGATCTCTGGACGTGCGCATCCGTGTGCCGCTGGAGAACCCGAACGCCGTGCTCGGCGGTCTGCCCGGGGTCGAAGGCTGGGAGCAGGCGCCATCCGGCTACACGCTCGCCGTCTCAGACCCAGAGGTCGCCGCGCCCGCAGGTAGCGCGCGCGCTGGTCGGCGCCGGCGCCGACATCCTGTCGATCGCCGAATCTCGTCACTCGCTGGAGGACGTCTACCTCGAGCTGATCAACGAGGACGTGGAGGCCAAGAGTCGATGAGCTTCAGCAGGACGCGCGTCAGGGCGATCGTCGTCAAGGAGCTGCGCGACTATCGCCGCAACCGCTTCGTGGTCGGCACGATGACGGTGTTGCCGCTGCTGTTCATCATCCTGCCGTTGATCCATTTGTTCAGTTCCCACGCGCACGTGGACAGCACCAACCTCAACCTCCAGGTCGGCTTCTCGATGCTGTACATGCTCGTGATCCCGGCGTTCCTGCCCTCCACCCTGTCGGCCTACTCAGTCGTCGGCGAACGCGAGCAGGGCACGCTGGAGCCTGTCCTGATCACCCCGATCCGCCGCGAGGAGTTCCTCATCGGCAAGGCTCTCGCCGCCTTCCTTCCGACCCTCGTCATCGCATACGTGGTCTTCGGCATCTTCCTTGCCGCAGCGGCTCTCTTCGCTCATCCTGCGATCGCCTCGGCGATCTACGCAGGCACCCACGTGCTCATCCAACTGCTGTTCACACCGTTGCTCGCCGGCTGGGGAGTCTGGGTGGGGATCGCCGTCTCCGCCCGCTCCAGAGACGTGCGCGTCGCCCAGCAGCTCAGCGTGCTCGGCACCCTCCCGCTAGTGGCCATCCTCGCGCTGATGTCGCTGAACGTCATCGCCGTGTCGACCGGCCTCGCGATCGGCCTCGCCGCCGCCCTGCTGGCCGTGGACCTGCTCGCCTGGCGCGCTGTGGCGGCGATGTTCGACCGCGAACGACTCATCACGAGCGCGCGCACCTAACCGCCCGCCGTCATCCTCGAGACACTCAGGCTGATCCTCGAGACACCTCAGGCTGATCCTCTAAGCAGCTTCGATCCAACAAAACAAGGAAACCGGGCATGTCATCCACCGTCACGCTGGAACGAGCCGCCACCGGCGCCATGGAGCTTCGCCGCAGTCCTTTCGAGATCATCCTGGACGGCAAGCCTGCCGGATCAATCGAGCGCCACCGGACCGTCGAACTTCAGGTGGAACCCGGGCCACACACGCTCCAGGTCAAGGCCGGCCGCTACTCAAGCCCCGCCAGGAACTTCGACGCGACAGACGGCGCGAACATCAGCTTCCGCTGCAACGGCGCGATCCTCTGGCCCCAATACATCGCGTCACTGTTCGTGCCCACCATCGGCCTCAGGCTGCACCAGTAACCACTCCGGAGCGCCAGACCACAGCCAGCGCGGATCCGCAGCTGCAGCCGACTCCGCTGGTCCTCGCCACCATCGCACGTGCCGCCCGCGTCCGCTCGCCAGGGCCTCAGCGCGTGACCTGTGTGGCATTGCCTAGCGTTGCGTGGCACACTATTCACATGAATGCCACGATCGTCCTGGGCAAACAGGGGCGCGTTGTGATTCCGGCCGAGATCCGCGAGCAGCTCGGTCTCGCTGCCGGCGATCAGCTGCACCTACGCCTCGCGGGCACACGTCTCGTGATCGAACGACCACAGGATGCGGTCAACGAGCTGCGACAGCTCGCCTCAGCCGTCCCGCCGGAGAGATCGCTCGTCCAGGAATTGCTCGCCGAGCGCCGCGCCGCGGCGGCTCACGAGTGAGCGTCCTGGACGCCTCGGCGGTCCTCGCACTGATCCACAACGAGCCAGGCGCTGACCAAGTCGCCCTGGCGCTTGCCGACGGGGTCCTCGGGACGGTCAACCTCGCCGAGGTGGTCGGAAAGCTGGTGGATGCGAATGTCGATGCGAGCGACGTTCGTGCGCTGCTCAGCGCGGCGGGCGTCACGATCGAGCCGCTGCTCGCTGAGGATGCTGAGCTCGCCGGAGCGATGCGCTCCATCGACGGCGGGCACGACCTCTCGCTTGGGGATCGCTGCTGCATCGCGTTGGCCGTGCGCAGCGATCCGGCCGAGGTGCTCACCGCCGAGCGGGCGTGGGCGGCGATCGACCTGCCGATCCGGGTCGAACTGATCCGTTAGCGATCGTAGGATCGGCGACCTCTGAAAGGTCGATCCGGTCTGCTTGGGGCGCAGGGGGTTCGAGGGTTCGTGGTATCGATCGGTCACACGCGAGGGGATTCGTGCGTTTATCTGGTTACCGATGACGTTGACGAGGGTCTCAGATGCGGAGCTGCTGTCGAGGGCGCGGACGAGCCGGCGCGCATTCGCTGCCTTCTATGACCGCTACGAGCGGGCCATCGCCGGCTACTTCATGCGCCGCACGAGGGATCCGGGGTTGGCGGCCGATCTCACGGCCGAAGTGTTCGCGGCGGCGTTCGTCGCCGCCGATCGGTATCGCCCCGACGCCAAGACCGCCGCGCCATGGCTGTTCACGATCGCTCAGAACACGCTCGCCTCAAGCATCCGGCGCGGCCGTGTCGAGGAGGCGGCGCGGCGAGAGATCGGCGTCCGCGCCGCGGTCGAGCTCAACGAACGGAGCGCTGCTCGGCTTGAACAGGCCGTCACCGGTGACGCGTGGGTGTCAGACATGCTGCGACGTCTGCCGGCCGATCAGCAGGAGGCCGTCCGCGCTCGGGTCCTGGAAGACAAGTCATATGACCAGATCGCCGCGGAGCTGGAGACCTCGTCGCTGGTTGTGCGCAAACGGGTCAGTCGCGGGTTAGCGCGACTGCGCCAGGAGGTGAAGAAGACATCATGACGTTGCTACCGGAGATCCGCGAGCAGCTACTGGACGGCGCGTTCGGTGCGGCGCAGCCGCGGCCAGGCGCGCCTCACAGCCGGGGGCTAGGACGCCTGGGACTGGGGCTTGCCGTCGCGGTCCCGGTGCTTGTCGCCGTACTGGCGGTCGTCCTGCTCGGGCACAACCAGCCCGCATCCCCGATGCGACCGGCTCACCCCAAGCCCGCGCCCGCTCACTCTTCCCGCGCCGGTGCGGCGTCTTCGATCGACGCTGCGTTGGCGCGCGGGGTTCGCCCGCCCGTACCCGACGCGAAGGTGGCGCTGCCCGTCCTCGGATCGTCAGCCACCCGGAGCATGGAGAGCTTCCGTGGGAAGGTGGTCGTGCTCAACGTGTTTGCGTCGTGGTGTGGGCCATGCAAGGCGCAAACCGCGGTGCTGGAGCAGGCGCAGGCCGTCATCGCTGGTCAGGGAGCGACGGTGGTGGGCGTGACCTACGAAGACAAGTCGGCTGCGGCTGAGGCGTTCGTACGCGCCACGCACATCACCTACCCGGTACTGCGCGACGCCAGCGGCCGGTTCGGACGCTCGTTGCCTCTCACCGGGGTCCCCGAGACGTTCATCATCGATCGTCGCGGCCGGATGGCCGCCGTAAGGGCGGGGGCGGTCGACGATCGCTGGCTGACCCAGACACTCGGCCATCTGTTTCCCTCCGAGCATCTCATCCCGGCCGGTTTGTCGCTCAGATCGCCCCCGACCATCTCGCAGCTGGCCGCGATGGCCAAGGCCTACCCGGTGCTGGGCCGCCGCCAGCAGCCCACCGACATCCCACCCCGCGGCGCGAACGATCCCTACGTGGTCAGCCAAGGTGGCCTGGTCGTCAACGCCCGACGAGCCTTCGTCACTGCACGCGGGGAATCGCTGTACATCGTGCCGGCACACCAGTCGCTCTGTGTCACGAGCTCAGACAACGTCGCGGGGGGATGTGAACCGTTCCCCTACACGGCCACCACCCCGGCAGATATCGGCGCGACGATATGCGCTCCCAACCTCCCAACAACCGAGCTTGAAGTCGCTGGGTTGATGCCGCCGGACGCCTCAGACACCACGGCCCACTACTCCAACGGGTCCACTCAAGCTGTGACGGTAACGAACGGCATGATCGCGATCTACGCCCGACGCATCGGACCGCTGCCCACGTCGATCACGTGGATGAGCCCCACAGGCCCACAGCACACCGGCACCGCCGTTCCCCCCGACGCCGGATCGTCGAAGTGCGCCTCATAAGGCGCCCGACCCACTACCGCCATCGGTCAGCGGACACTCCGCCGGGCCGGGCGGCGGTCGGTTTCGTGCTCGCGGTGGTGTCCCCGCCTGCAGTGGTTGTCGCTACAGCGACGGCGGCGACCGTAATTGCTGCGTGGCCGCCCAGCCGTGCGGGGACGACGCTCGTCGTGCGTCAGCGCAGCCCGGCCGTCCCGAGGTCCAGCATCCGGCAGGCGGATGCATCGCTCGACCCCAGTGCGCTCAGGCGCCCCCAGGCAGTGGCTGCCAGCCGATGCCGGCGAGGACGTCGTCAGCGAGACCGAAGTCGGGCTGGCATCCGTTGGTAGCGAAACGAGCGCTGCGCTGGACGCGGCCGCGTAGGTCGATCACTACGACGCGCTCGGTGAGGTTGATGCACTGCGGCGGGAAGCTCGGCCCCCCGCACTGCGACGTGCAGACGCTCACCGCGGTGAGCGCCACCTGTCCCCCGGCGGGCGACAGAGCGGCGCGACCCTCCACGCACAGCACCGCGCGCGAGGACGGTTTCGGGCACCCTGAGCGCGGCGTGTTGGGCGCGGTGAGGTGGCGCAGTCGCTTACCGTCGACACCGATGGTGTAAAGCGCCGCGCCACGGTCAAAGACCAGCGTGCGGCTGTCATGCGAGCAGTCGGGCCACGTCCCGCCGCGGCGGGTGAGCCGTCGCGTGCCCCCGCCAGCGCCGCGCAGGTAGATGTCGCCGCGATGGACATAGGCGATCGACCCGTCGAGACAGGGCGCCGGCTCGCTCGCGCCGCTCGCGGTCAGCCGCTGCAGGCCGGTGCCGTCGAGGTTGACCTCGTAAAGGTCGTGGGGCACCCCGTCGGCGGGCGCCCCCGCGAAGATGAGCTGCTGACCATCGGGCAGGAACGCCGGTTGCTCAGCGTCGGCCAGCGCCAGCAGGAGCGGGCGCCGCGCGCTCCCGTCAGCCGCAGCCACGATGATCGTCTGGCGGCATGGGTCGCCGTTTACGCAGCCCGACTGGCTGGGCAGCGCTGGGGCGTCACCTTGGTACATGACCCCCGAGAACACCAGGCTGCGCCCGTCCGGGGCGAAGCTGGGAGCCGACTCCGGGCAGACCTGGTCACCTTGGGTGGCCCAGTTGCCGTCGAGCGCCGCGCAGGACACCGGCATCGAGAACGGGCCGCCCGCCGGCGCTTGGACGACGAGCGAGAAGTTCTGCGAGAAGACTCCGTTGTCGTTCTCGATGGTGTACGCGGAGCTGTGCTGAACCGCCAGCGTGCCGGCGGCTCCCGAATAGGACGCCCGAGCGGCCGGCGCCGACCTCAAGACGCCGACCAGGGCACTAATGACAACCACGACCGAAGCCAACTGGCGGAGCTGCCCCTTCACAACGCTCAGGCTACCCGCAAACAACCCCCATGACCGCCGGTCAGCCCCCGCGGGCGCGCGGCCCGGGGGCACCACGGCAGGCGGTCCGAGCCAGCGGAACACGACCGGACGCCTGCGGTTTCGTCAGGGCGACGAGGACGCAAAGCACTCGTCGCGGCAGACGGTGCAGAAGAGACCGAGCAGGTCCCAACTGAGCCCGGACCCGGCCGGGGTAAACCTCGGGACGCGTCGGAGCGCCGTTGTGGGTGTGGCGGCGCGATACTGCTCGTCCATTGCGATCGCCGCCTCACAGGTCCCTACGCCGCCCGTCCCCGCCTCAAATCTGAGACCGCGCGGGCAGCAACGGCTCGTACGAGGGGACACATCGCCTCCACCTCCAGCGTCCGGTAGGGAACGTTCTATGAACAATCGCCGCCTGCTCGGCGAGCGGCGAGCAGGCGGGCGCGGGACTGGATCAGTCGCCGTGTGTCAGGCGGTGCCAGGCGGCCAGGAAGCCGGCGTTGGTGTCATCGAGGCGGGCGCTCGGATGGCGGGCGGTGGGGCTGAACAGCGACACGATCGGCTGAGTCGCTGGGCGCACCTGGTACTGGTGCCAGGTGTAAGTGGTGTCGCGGCCGAGGATCTCTTTGATTGGGTAGTACGTGTCTGGGTGCACGTCCAGCTCGCCATGGCCGTGGATTGGCACGAGCCTGATCGCGCGCTGACCGTCGACGGTGGTCGGGCCGAGCACCCGCAGCTGTCCCATGAGCAGGCGAGCCGTCTCGGCGGGACTGACGTGCGGGGTGGTAAATACGGGCGCGACGCGCAGGGCGTAATGCCCGGAGGGAGTTGTGAACATGTCTATCCGCGCGCGGCCGCTGCGCAGGTCGTCTGCCTGACCGGCGGTGACCGTCAGGCTCAGCGCGGGGACCATCGCGTTGTCCGGCGGGACCGGCGTCTGCGTCCCCGGTACCGCCTCATCCCGCAGGAGAATCTGCTGCGTGGGGAGGTGATAGACGTACGTGCCGGGGGTGGGACCGGGTGTGAGGTCGTGGCCGTAGGAGCTGAACCGGTAGACCGTGTTGCTCACTGGGTCGTAGAGCTCGTCGCCATTCTGGGCGATCGCCACTTCGGCTCCCGAGCGGATGCCTGGTTCAGCCACGACGAGCTCGCGTGCGAGCGTGCCTCGTGCCGTCTCCTCGACGGAGGTGTAGCGTCCGTCGCCTTCCCGGACCGGCCCGCAGTGAGCGCCGGTGCACGAGGTCACTCGTGTGAACGACTCAAGCACGATGGACCCGGTGGGATGAAGCGCGGCGGCGACTCCGTGCAAGATCTCGGCGTCCGCGGGCTGGGCGACGGTCGGACCGCGACCGGAAATCGCGCCGGTCGCACCCAACACGACGGCGGCGGACACGCCGGCGGCGAGCACCAGCCGCCGCGTCCTGCGCGGCGTCCGAGAGCGCGCGCGGTGGGGGTGACGGGCTACCGGGGCGGAAATCTCCATGACCGCATTAAGCAGCGCGGTCAGGGCTTGCTCGGAGACCGTGCCGGCGGCCTCACGATCAGTGATCGGGTTCAGCCGGGCGACGGGGTTCTCGTGGCGGGTGCGGGTCATGCGATTTCTCCTTTGGGGAGGATTGGCTCAGGCGCGATCGGCGCGGGCCGCTGGTCCGCGAGGCCAGGTGACTCCAACGCCGCGCGCAGTCGCCGACGAGCTCTGTGAAGCCGGATCCGGGCGGCATTGCGCGAGCAGCCGAGTACGGCGGCGATCTCGCCTGGGTTGAGTTGCTCCCACGCCTCGAGCGCCAAGATCTCGCGATCCGCTTCGGGCAGTGATCCAAACGCAGACGCGAGCTGCGGATGGCTCTCCCGCGGGTGAGAAATCGGATCCTGCGCGGCCCATTCACGGCGCAGCCGGTCGGCCAGATAGATGCGCCGCCGCTCACCGCGGCGATGGTTGGCGAGCACCCGGCGAGCCACGCCGTACAACCAGAGATGCATCTCGGGCATCGGTGCGTCGTCGAGTCGCCGCCAGGCCACCAGGAACGTCTCGGCGACAATGTCCGCCGCCTCATCGGAACCGGCGCGCCGGAGTACGTACCCCAGCACACAAGCGTGATTCTCGGCATACAGCCGCTCGAACCGTTCACGACGCGCGCCAGCACCGCCGCGCTGATCAGTGTGGTCGTTCATGCCTGAGAGATGTCCGGCCGCACCACAAGCATTTCAGCTGGCAATGCAGAGCCGGTGCCCAGACATCGGACGAGCCGCGTCTCACAAACGATCGACATCCGAACGCGCGCGCTCGGTCAACGGGAGCGCCGCCGCGCGGGGGGCGTTACGGTCAGGAGCCGTGCGGTCCGCTCGCATCGCACGGACCTGAGGGCAGCCCCAACACGTAGCGCATCTGTGGGCTTTACCGATGTCAGGCGTGTTCCTGAGCGTGCGCTTCGCGCCACACTCGGGTGCGCGCTGGTGGTTGCTTCGGTGGTGGGGTGCGGCGGCGGGCGTCGATTGCCCGGACGCGCTAGCGGGTCGATCCCGACCGCCGGTTGCGTCGCCGAGCCGCTCGCACTCGCCCCGCTTCCCCAGGAGGTCGGCGTGTACCGTGCCGGCTCGCTGATCCTGGCCGTGGGCGACGACTTGGCGCAGCACCCCGGGGAATGGGCCGGCCATCGGACGTCGGGCAGCGAGGCGATCGCGGTGCTGGCCGGCAGTCGGCCCACGGTGCTCAGCGTCGACGGCGCGTCGCGGGGTCGCTTCTCGCTGCAGTTCACACCCTTCGGCCGGGGCCATCCGTCCCCGGTTTTGTCTGACGGCCGGGGCGCCGTGCGCTTCCCCGCGTGCTCTGGGCGCTTGCACCGCTTCGGTGGTGCAGTGCTGTTCGAGGGCAGCGGATGTGCACGACTGCACGTCGAGCAACCTGGAGTTCCGGGGCTCCCGATGCTGATCCCCGTCGGCAACACGCTGCGCGGCTGTCCGGAGGAGGGGCCGATGCAGGCGCTGGGTGCGGCGGCATCGCCGTTCCTCGGTGTCTCCTGTCCGGTTCCCAACTCGATCGCGTGCGACCGTGTCGGGATCGGCGTGCACCTGCGCCGCGCGGCAACGCTTGTGACAGTCCAGGTCGCCGGTCGGCTCGTGACGCTCAGCCCACCACTGGATCCGCCAGACGACCTCTGGCTCGGCTACCTGTTTAACGCGGGTCTGAGGCGCGGACCGTTGAAAGTGGGCCTCCCGGGCGCCGAGCATCTGTGGTCCGGCAGCCCGCAGGTTTACCCGCGGGTCCGCGTGACCGCATTCTTCCCCAACGGACGCGCCGCCACGCGGAGCGAAACCGTTGGGCTTCACCCGGGGTTCGGATGAGACCGATCGCTAGGTGCCAGCCGGCGACGACGCCCAGGGCGTAGAGGGGCCTCCCCGCGCGCCGGAGCGCGAAAGAGCCAACGCACCCGCGTGCGAACGGATCCAATCCAAGATCGAGCGTCGCTCGCACGTTCGCCGATTTACGGGCCCTTCCTAAGGGTGAGCGAGGGGACTCGAACCCCCGACCGCCTGGACCACAAACGCCGGATCGAGCGGACGCTGAGCACCCGGATCTTCAATGTATCCGGGGGTTCAGCTGGCCTTGGACCACTCCGAGGCATCGATGGACTTCCCAGCGTTGTGGATGGATTCGGGGTGTTGTGTGGGACGTCCCACATTCCAAATGACGCGCTCGCCCCCTGGTCCGCCGGTCGGACGTTCCTCGCGGAACCAAGCGTCCGTCGGGGCGCCGTCAGCGCGTGATCGCCGGGCCGAGCAGGCCTGGTTTCGCTCGTGGGTCTGCGGCCCTGCGATCACGCCGGCGCCGCGCCTTGCCACGAACGACAGCCGCGAAGACGCAGGCCCAGTCCCGAGCGCAACCGCGGTCCGCGTGTCACAGACCGCCGGCTGGCGCCGGCTCGCGCTAGCGACCTCGCTGACGCTCGGTCAGCGTCACGCGGCGACCACGGTGCCCAGTCCGCCCCCAACAGTCCGACGCCAAGGCAAACCGCGCGTGCGGCGGCAACGGTGCCGGCGCAAGGCCGGCCCATAGCGATGGGCTCGCGCTCCGCTGGCGCCCGAGCGGGGCCATCCCTAACGTGGCAAAGCAGTGGCCAGCGTCGGCGCCGCCTGAGGAGTCCTATGTCGCCGTTGCGCTCGTGCGCTCCGCGATATCGCCACGGTCGAAGCAATCGCCGGCGTCGTGGACCGCGGGTCGCTGGCCAGGACGTGGCAGCTCTCCGACGCGCTGCTGCTTGACGCCTATTTCGGCACGCCCACGTCGTGACGGTTCGATCAGCGACCGGCACCCGGCCCGGCGGCGAGCTCGCGATCGAGAGCATGGCCAAGCACCCACAACCTTGTCCTGGTCGGGCGAGTCGTCTCGCAGATTACGATTGCGCGTGGTTTCGACATCCTCTGACTCGGTGTGCTGGCAGCAGTCGTGGCTGGTAGACGTGACGGCCGACAACCTTTCTAGGTGTCGCCGCCTCAGGCCGGGTGCTGGAAGCGCCGCGCGTGGCGCCTGAAAAATCCGGACTGTGGTGTCCCTTGCGGCCTTTGCCGTTCGTCTCCTCTGTAACACAGGTCCCGATCTCGCAGATCTCATTCGATAGGAGAACAGATGACTGCCAGCAAGACCAGACCGACGATCTCGCAGGAGAGGTACGTGTCCGTAACCAGCTTTCGCAAGACCGGGGTGGCGGTCGCGACCACGACATGGATCGTCCCGCTCAATGGCAGCCGCGTCGGCCTATTGACCTCCTCGGCCTCCGGCAAAGCCAAGCGACTACGCAGCAACCCGACCGTGACACTGCAACCAAGCGATGTCCGAGGCCGCGTCAAAGCCGACACGACACCGCTGACCGGCGCTGTTGAGCTGGTGACCTCCGGTCCGGACTTCGAGGCGATCACGTCCAAAGTGAAGGCTAAGTACGGACTGATGGTGCCAATCATCCGGCTGGTGGACAGCTTGCGGCATCTGGGCAAAGGCCCCTTTCCCTACGCGGACACCGGCGTCGTGGTCACGCTCGGGGGTTGATGCCTGTCGGCACCCGGCACTGCCCGGCCGGGAAGGGAGTCGCGGACGGGTTGGCCCCGCCCTTCCGACGCGCGCTCTGGTCGCGCAGCACTCGCGTGGCTGGACGCTTGGAGCGACTACTCGTGTGCCACGCCCTCGATAGCGAGCTCGCCACCGGCCCGGGTGCCGCTCGCTGATCGAGGCGATCAGGACGTCGATGTCAGCCGGTCGGCTCCGCGCCGCCGGAACCGGACAAACCCAGCCAGCAGCGCGCCGGCTACCAGCCGGCGCACACAGAGCCAGCAGACTTGCTGCGACCGCTCAGCCTCAGCTCCCATGCGGCCGTCGCCGCTCGCGATCGGGACCCGCGCCGCGCCAGCGAGACGGATGCGATCGTCCAGGTCGTTAGCGAACTCGCGGGAACCGGGCACACGAAACGTCGCCGATGGGATTGCGCGCCTGGCGGACTGGAGAGGCGAATGCGATCGTCCGGAGGATGCGCGGTTTCCGGGCATTGGGGGCCGCGACCGGGCGGCATCGAGATGCCCGAGTTGGCAATGGAGTGGGGGCGCTGGCGATCCGGTCCACGCTCTCGAATCGTCGTGATCTGCCTGCGTCAGGAGTTGGCGGGCGCGCGTGCTCTTGTGGCGTGCCGGCGCGTTGTCTGCGCTGGGGCCGGTGTGGGTGTTGTCCCTTCGAGCGCGTCCGCGAGCACCGTAAGGGTCTGGGTCGCGGCGCGTTGGCGGTTACTCGACCAGCCGGCTAGAAGCGGTTGGAGTCGGGACTCGAGCGTCTTGATGAAGCGGTCGGCGAGACGCTGTCCGTCGGCGGTTAGCTCGATGACCGTCACCCGGCCGTCGGTCTTCTCGCCGCGTCGGTGTAGGAGGCCGCGTCTGGCGGCTCGGTCAACCAGCCGGCTGACGTTGGAGCGATCGCAGCGCAGCACGTCGGCTAGCTCGCCGATCGCGGCCGGTCGCATCGCAGCGCATAGGAGCTCGGCCTGCTGGGCCGTCAGCCCGACTTCCCGGCTGACTTGGGTGTATGTGTCGTCCATCGCGACTCGCAGCCGGCCCAACGCCTGTGGGACGGTCCCTACTTCCGGCGTCGATGGTCGTTTCTGCATCAGCGTCAGGATAGCAAGAGAGCGTGACATCATCACGTAGATGCGTGCTACGGTCATGTAAATACGTGACATCATCATGCAAGCGGAAAGAGCTGCGATGACCCTTAAGGAGCAGCCAGCAAGCGTCTTTACCGCGGACGAGCTGGCCTACCTACACGGCGAGCGCCGGCTGGCTCGCATCGCCACGGTCGGCAAGGACGGCACGCCGCACGTCGTCCCGGTCGGCTGGACCCACAACGTCGAGCACGACACAATCGACGTCACCGGCCATGAGCTGCACCGGACCAAAAAGTTCCGCGATGCTGCGCGCAGCGGTCGCGCCGCTGTCGTTATCGACGACCTCGCCAGCATCAACCCCTTCCGGCCACGCGCGATCGAGGTACGCGGCCACGCCGAAGCGATAACCCAGCAGCAGGCTCTGATCCGCATCCACCCCGAGCGGATCGTCTCGTGGGGCATCTCGGCGCAACAGAACGCGCGCACGGTCACCCCGCCAGGCGCATCCGACACCACCAAACAGGACATCGCAGGACCAGGAACGTGATCACTCCGGTCCGAACGAGGGATCGCTGACCTGGTCGGCGGCGGGTTGCCCGCAGTCCGCTCCGGACGGGAGCACCCCTGCCGCGGCGAGCAAGGGAGAACAACTCCACGCAAAAGGGAGCGGGGCTCGGGCCCCCGTAAGCAGGCACAAACAGTCGTCACGGCCAGCGATCGCTTTCACCGCTCGGCAAGCTTCCGGCCGGCGAGCGCTTCGGCGACATTCCGGTAGCCCAGGTGTGCTGGCAACGCCGGACACGTCGCCGGCTCGCAAGTGGGCAGCCCACCAGGCAGTCGGACACGGCGCCTGCGCTGGATGAGTGCGTGCACGAGGCGTCTAGTCACCTCGATGGTGTGGTGGCTTGGGCGAGCTAGTCAGTTCGCGTTGAGACCGAACGTCCGCGTCATGAGTTTCTCTTTCCAGAGCGACTCTGTCGCCAACACGTCATCGTCGGGTGAGATCATCGGAACCGCCTGCAGGATGGTCACCCGATACGGTCGGCGGCCGAGTCTGCGCAGTTCTTTGTCGCCTCCGTGCCCGTCCCTGGCGTAATCGCACCATCTGCCCCACAGGCTGTCGCGGCCGAGGGCCGACCCGACGTACCGCGCTCCCGACTCGCGGTCGACGAGTAGGTAGACGCCCTTGACGTTTCGCAGGGTGTCGAGCCAAGATGCGGGCAGCCGCTCGACGTCTTCGATATCGCACGCAAAGGACGCGAAGCCGGGGAACGCCGGGTCGGTTTCGCTGCGGATCTCGGTCACACGCTTGTCCTGATTGGCTGCCGCCTGCCGCCATGAACGTGTCCCGGGTCCCCAGGCGATCCGCAGCTTCCCGGCGTAGGTCGACAGACGCTCATCGCGACTCAACGCGTACAGGAACATTCCGGAGACGTCGTTGCCGAACACCGGGACCGTCGCGCCTTCAGGCGCAGTGCCGACATCGTCGACCGGGTGCTCGCCGCTTCGGTACCGGCCGCCCTTGTCGGGTCGCGCGACGTGTGCGATTCTGGTTGTCGTGGGGACGAGGGTTCGGGACATCCTGATGGGCAGTCTTGGGCAGCTGCGCTACGAGACGGTCGACAAGCGGATTCGCGGCGTGATCGCCGGTCAGGTGGCCATCGACACGGATCGTGCGCTACTGGTGTGGGAGCCCAAGCGGGTCGTGCCCAGCTACGCCGTCCCGGCTGAGGAGCTCGAGGGCCTCACAAGCCTTGCCTCAGAGCCCGCGGCCGACGAGCCGGCTTCATCCGAAGGGGCCGTCCCAAACCTCGGTGACCGCCCCGTGTATGACCCCAGCGTTCCGTTTGCCGTGCACACCGCCGAGGGAGCCGTGCTCGACCTGACGGTTGCCGGCGCCGAGCGGCCAGGCGCCGCCTTTCGACCTGCAGACGATGCACTGAGCCACTTCGTCATCGTGGACTTCGATGCCTGTGACGAATGGTTTGAAGAGGACGAGCGCAACGTCGGGCACCCCCGCGACCCGTTTCACCGCATTGAGATCGTCCACAGCTCGCGGTCGGTGCGGGTTGAGCGCGACGGAGAGCTACTGGCGGCATCCACGCGACCGTACCTACTCCTGGAGGCTCCGCTGCCCGTCCGCTACTACCTACCGCCCGAGGACGTCAGCGAGGGAGTCCTGCGGCCCAGCTCCGCCCGGACACTCTGCGCCTACAAGGGGCAGGCCACGTACTGGTCGCTGGAGGGTGAGGACGACATCGCCTGGAGCTATCCAGAGCCTCTGCGCGAAGCCGCCGAAGTGACCGACCGCATCGCCTTCTTCAATGAGCGGGTCGACCTCGTCGTCGACGGGACGCGCCTGGAGCGCCCCGTCACCCCGTGGTCACGGCGCTAGACCCCCGCCATACGAGCGCCGAGCAAAGGCTCAGCGGCCGCCCGACGCCGCGCACTCCCGGCACGTCCCACGCGCGAGCCGAGTCGGGGAGGGTGCGACACGGCTGCTTCCGCATCACGACCGAGAAAAACGGACGATTCCCTTGGCGACGTAGCGATGGCGCAGATGATGCTTCCTCCACCTCGCGAGGATTTCACCGACAGGACCGCGGTACTCGCCGATGCCGTCGGTCACATCGTCGTCCTGTGAGCCTCTCCAACGCGACACATGAGCGGATGAGCCCTCGCGGCGGATACGTGCTAACGGCACACGTTGCGCGCGCTGAGTGAAGCTGACCGTGAAGAGTCCGGTCCCGGGCAGCCGAGGCACCCTCGGCGGCAGTTGGAAGCCGGCGCTTGGCGGGCCGGAGCGCTCAGCCGTCCATCGCGGCGATCCCGGCGTCGCAGCACTCCCGATCCTGCTCGGGCATGCCGCCGCTGACGCCGACGGCGCCGAGCACATTCCCGTCGCCGTCTCTGATCACGATGGAACCGCCGCCCGCGATCAGCGGAAGCCGGGTCATCTGGCTGACGGCCGCGACGAACGCTGCGCGTTCCTGCGCGACCTCGGCCAGGACGTGCCCGTCCCGATGCCACACCGCGGCTCCCTGGGCCTTGGCTTCAGCGATCTGAGCGCTCAACGGCGGCGCGCCGTCCATCCGGTCAACTGCCTTCGCCAGACCACCCTCGTCGACCACCGCAACGGTCACCGCGATCTCGAGCGATCGCGCATGACGCTGCGCTGCGTTGACGATCCTGCGAGCCTGATCTTGGGAGAGCCGCATCCCCGGCATTCTATGCTTGGCCGTCGCGTCTTAGTCGCCCTGCTTGGCAAACGGCTCACGAACACGGTGTGGCCGCACTCACCGCGCTGCAATGGGGTGCCATCGACGCGCCTGCGCTGCTCCATTCACGTGCCGGTGGTCATCAGGACCCGACGATCGCATCCGTCACGCGCCCGAGGTCGCGGCTACCAGCGCTGCGGCGACGATCCGTGCGCGTCTTCGTGACGCCGTGAGTCAGACAGGCAGGTCGTGCTTGTGCCGGGCCAGGCACACCGGGAAGATGACGCGGGGGCCGTTGACTATGAGTACATCGATTCCCTCGCGTGCTACGCCGAGATCGGGAACAACGTCTTCGATCGCTTGGCCGAGTCGCGACGCGAGGTGTGGTTTGGTGACGACGGGTCGGGCCTGATCAGGTCGCAGCGCATTCGTTCGTTGTTCTTTACCGATGAGCAGCGACTTCGCTGGGAGAGCAGGCCGAATCGCTCAGCACGTGAAGCCACGGAACCGTCGCTCGATCTCTTTGCCGCGGGCTGCTTTCACGGCCCGCGAAGGGAACTCTCGCGCCTACCGACCGGCCGCGGTGAGCTGGAGGAGTATCTCCGAGCCCGCCGTCAGCTCACTCTCAACGGCATCCATCAACTCTGCGGGGAAGCGCTCGTCCCCACTGGGCTGAGACAGGTCTTTGTTGATCTGGCTGCCGAGCTCCCGGATGCCTGGATCCTCGGCGACGCAGCGGATCAGCTCGGTCGCCCAGGCTTCGGCGTCGCCCGCGTTGAGCGGAATTACCGCGAAGAACTCATTTTCAGCCTGGACACTCGCGAGGTCCTGGGCTACAGACAAGTGCTCGTCGCGCCCGACGTTGAGTACGGGGCGCCTGTCGACGCCGTTATTGGGTGGACCTCCTATACCGGGCGGCAACTCGTTGACGCATTACCCGCAGGCGTTCCCCCGGTGCCGTGGGTCAGGGCTGGGCCGTTACGGCGAAAGCACGACACGGCCGAGGAAGCGCGAGCGGAGTCGGTCAGCGAGCGTTTCCACGCGAAAGGAGGTATGCGGGGGACGCGGCGCGCAGTACGCGTTCTGCCTAACCGCGGCAGACGACGAGTGCCCATCGTCTGCGTCGCGCCTTCCGCGCTGACGGGCGCGTGTTGTCATCGGCGGCGTGGTTCAGCCGCCATTTACCGCTCGTTCGATCGCCGCCCGGGTGAGCAGGCCGTGGGTCACAGGCAGGCAAGCCAGGCCGGCCCTCAGCAGCGCTGGCTGGTGCAGATCGACGCCTGCTGCGGTGACCATGTCCGGGGTCAGCTGGCCGTCCTTGCGGGGGTCTGGGAAGTTCGGAAACCCGCGGGCGCGCACGCACCTGGCGAACGCCAGCATGACCCCAGCACGAGCTTGTCTCTGCGTCGAACTCTCGCCACTGCCTGGGCTGCCGCCGTTCACGTGCATGCAGGCCGTTTGCGCCGCCTGGGACTGGGAGTTGCCGACCTGTTGTAGGGCGTCGACAATGGCTCGCTTATGGTCTCCTCCGTTGCCTGGCGGGTCGGGGAAGTTCGGCACCCCGTGCGAGCGCATGCAGCGGGCGTAGGCAAGCGCTCCGTTCCGCGTCGCTGGCCTCGTGGCGGCTGTCTTGGACGAGCCACCGCCGCAGCCGGCCGCGAGCAGCGAGACGGCGGCAACCGCGGCGAGGGGGGTGGGGATGAGTGTGCGGACGCGCATGAGGTTCGGGTCCTGTCAGTCGAGAGCGGGAAGGCCACGGTGACTCCGGGGAAGGACTGCCGGCAGCGTGCGCCATGCCGGGTTACCGGCCAGTTACCGTGTTATCGCGCTGTTATCCGCGTTGCGGCATCGTCATGGCTGTGAACCTCGGCCAAGCCCTGGATCGCCCCTTCTTGCGCGTGCTCCGTCCCCACCCGACCGTCCGCTGGCGGCTGACGTTGCTTTACAGCGGCCTGTTTTTGATGTGCGGCGTGGCGCTGCTGGCGATCACATACTGGCTATTCGCCAACTTCGCCTACCAAGTACCTAAGGAGCCGTTCAATCCAACGATGGTGCGACTCCAGGGCGCGATGTCGGTCGTGCGCTCCAATGGCCTGCACCGGCTGCAGCTCTACTCGGCGCTCGCGCTGGCGATCATGGCGATCGTGGCGATCGTGCTCGGATGGCTGGTGGCCGGCAGGGTGCTGGCACCGTTGCGGACGATCACCGCCACCGCCGACCGGATCTCTGACACCAATCTGCACGAGCGACTCGCGCTGCCCGGACCACGGGATGAGCTGCGCCTGTTGGCCGACACGATCGACCGGCTGTTAGAACGCTTGGAGGTCGCCTTTGACGCGCAGCGTCGGTTCGTCGCAAACGCCTCGCACGAGCTGCGCACCCCATTGGCGATGATGCGCACCACGCTCGACGTCGCGCTCACCGCGCCCGAGGGCGTAGTGCCACAAGTCGAAGCCCTCGACACCAATCTACGCGAGGACCTGGATCACGCTGACCGACTCTTGGAAAGCTTCCTTGTGCTGGCCCGCGCGCAACACGGAGAGCTTGGCGAACAGCACCAGGTGGCGCTCGAGCAGCTCATCACCGCGGCGCTCGAGGCTCGCGCGCACGAGATTGCAGCCAAGCAGCTCGATGTGCACACCACGCTCAGCCCGGTTCGCGCGGTCGGGAGCGAGACGCTTTTGACCAGGATGATCGAGAACGTGATCGAGAACGCCGTACGCCACACCCCGGCACATGGCTTCATCGAGATCGCGCTCGAGCTCTCTCGGGGGCAGGCGCGGTTGATGGTCGAAAGCGACGGGCCGCTCCTTGACGAGCGCCGCGTCGCCCTACTCGCCCAGCCATTCCGCCGCGTCGGTCAAGAGCGCACCTACCCACAAACCGGTCACGGGCTCGGACTCTCGATCGTAGCTGCGGTTGCCGCCGCACATGGCGGCATGCTGTCGCTCAATCCGCGGCCTCAAGGCGGACTGCGAGTCCAGATCTCCCTACCCCGCGCAACCACTGCACAACCCACCGGAGTCAGCCCATGAGGGTTCTCGTGGTCGACGACATGCCGAAGTTCGCCAACACCGTCGCGCAAGGCTTACGCAACCACCGGATGGCTGTCGACGTCGCCTACGACGGCCACGAGGCCGCCACCAAACTGCATGTCAACTCCTACGACGTCGTGGTGCTCGACCGCGACCTGCCTCGCATCCACGGCGATGAACTCTGTCAAATCATCACCCGCAGCGAGAACGCGGCGATGATCCTGATGCTGACCGCCGCCGGCGCCCCTGATGATCGCGTGTCCGGCCTCGCGCTCGGCGCCGACGACTACCTACCCAAGCCGTTCCACTTCCCCGAGCTCGTCCTGCGTATCCGCGCGCTCGCGCGCCGCAAACCGACCACCCAACCGCGAGCGCTGCACGCCGCCGGCATCGAGCTGGACCCGCTCACCGGCGCAGTCACTCGGGACGGGCGAACGATCGACCTCACCCCGAAGGAGCGCGCCCTGCTCGAAACGCTACTTGTGGCCAGCCCCCGCGGACTCAGCGCCGAGAAGCTCCTCGAGCAGGTGTGGGACGAGAACATCGATCCGTTCACCAATACCGTCAAGGTCACCATCGCCCGACTCAGGCGCAAACTCGGCCCGCCCGAAGCCATCCACACCATCCCCGGAATCGGCTACCGGATCACCGACACGCCGTAATTCGGCAAGCAATCGAGGGCGACTGCGAGGCGACCGGACCACGTCGGAAACGCCGCTGAATCGACGACGGCCGCCGGTCCAGCCGTGCGTGCTCCGAGCGGCGACGATCACCAGGCCGATGCTGCCGCTGTTCGTACATGTGCGGTGACGAGGCCGAACCAGGAGGTCCCGCGGGCTTGGTCCGCCGCCGCAACAGCTGCGGTGCATAAGCATGCGCGCTCGAGATCCGCCTCAAAGGTCGGCCATGCTGGCCATCGCAATGCGCGAAACGCAGTCGTCCCCGCCGGCGCGAGCGCTCGCGAGCGTCTGGTCGCCACCTCGATCGCGCGCTCACTGGCGCCGAAACGCGCGCAAGCGGTCGTCACCGGCAGCCTCTCTCTTGCCGGTCAGCCTGCCCTGCGTTGTGCGAAGCGCACACTCCGACCGTGGGCGACGACCTCGAGCTCTGTGTCGACGCGGCCTCGCAACCCGCGCAATCTGAGGCTGTGGCCGGGGCGCCAAACGGGCGTGTGCAGGGCTGATGCCCGCCAGAGATATTCGGGGGTCGGTTCTTGCTGGTGGTTCCCTCGCGGGCACCCCGGCACCTCGCGGGCAGATGAGTCTGCGGCGCGGGCTTTAGGCTCGCTGGTCGCGGCGTCGATGTGGTGTGGATCGCGCGATGTGACAGATCTCAGCGATCTCGCCAAGTAGGGGATATGGGCATCCAGACAATCAACGCGGAGGACGCGATCATGCGGCGAGAGCCGGGTGGTCGGGGGCTTGTGGAGTTCGAGCGGGTGTATCGCGCAAATGTCGGTGCAGTGACGGCGTACTTCGCTCGCCGTTGCTCTGAGCCGCAGGACGTTGCGGATCTCACCTCAGAGACGATGCTTGAGGCGGCCGGCTCGTTCGGCGGCTTTGATCGGCGTCGCGGGACGGCGCGTCCGTGGCTGTTCGGGATCGCCGCGCATGTGTACGCCCGCCATTGCGGTGGACTGGCCGGTGGCCGTGACGCGGCGCTCAGGCTGGCCGGCCGGCGACCGCTTGAGGTCGATGAGTTCGAGGAGCTGGCGGCGAGGATCGACGCGCAGCGGACGGGGCGAGAGCTGTTAGAGCGCTGCTCAAGGCTGAGCGACGGCGAGCGAGAGGCGATCGAGCTGGTCGACCTCATGGAGCTGAGCCCGAAGGAGGCCGCGGCGGCGCTTGGGGTGTCCCGCGGCGTGCTGCGCATGCGGTTGTCGCGGGCTCGGGCACGACTCAGAAGCACAACTACGAAAGGAGCAGTGCGCTCATGAGTCAGTTTGAAGACAATTTGTGGGGAGCGGTCGTTGATCGGCACGGCGATGACCTCGCGCGCGCCGATCGACCCAGGCCGGGTCGCGCCCGTCGCCTGCGTCCGCGAGTTCTCGCGGGCAGCACGCTCGGGCTGGCGGGCGTCGGCGTAGCGCTCCTGCTCGCCCTCGGCACGTCAGCGACTCCGCCGGCGTACGCCGTCACGAAGAGCGGCGATGGCTCGGTGACCGTGCAGCTCGCCACCCCGTCGGGGCTCATCGGCGCGAACCGCAAGCTCACCGCAATGGGGACCCACGAGCAGATCATGATCCAGATGGCGCGCGGGGCGGCACCCGTCAGTGGCCCGGTCAACTGTGTGCCGACCCCGCCGGGGGCGAGCATGCCGGGGCCGCCGGTGAAGGCGATCGTGGGCACGGACAACACGGTGGTCATCGGCTCGGGCAACACGGGCGCGGGCACGTGGCACGTCGCCGGCTGCAGCCTCTACAACCACACGGGTCAACTCGGCACGGGGCGCGGGTAATGCGGGCAACCTGTCCAGCAGCACGGGTCACACCGGCTCAGGGCTCGAGCAATAGGGCGGTGCTCAGGGCTTGAGCAAGAGGGCGCCGGTTGAGCTGGTGACGGCCGCTGGTGCTCGCCCGGCGCGGGCGTCGACGATGGCCCGTTTGGCGGTCCGACCCCCGGAGGATGGTGGGGGCCGGACCGCTGCTGCGGAGTGGTCGTGGTTGATCGTCGCCGCGGCGGTCTGATGGAACCTGGCCAGTCTGCGGGCTGACGATGCCTTCCCCACGCCCGGATTGTGCGTCCTGCACAATCCGGACGGGCGCCGCCCAGCGACCCGCAGACCGCCCAGACCATCGCCTCGATCGTCGCGGAGACTCCGATCCGCACGAATCCCTTGGCGACGACGCACTCACGCCGCGGCTCACGGCCCGGGCCATCGCATCGCCACGGCTCCAAGCGCCAGGCCCGTAGGTGCCCGGACGAGCGCTATGCCCCGGACCAGGCAGCAGCCTCGGCGCACGCCGGGTTTTGCTAGACATCCGCTGCCTCAGCCCGTTTGCGCGCTAACCAGCGGGTTCGTGTCGCTCGACCGTGCCTTCAATCAGCCCGTAAGGCTCATTGGTGGCATGGAAGATCTCATTCTCGTTCTCGAGCCCGAAGCGCCCCAGGTCGTAGAGGAGGTGGTGCTTGTTGGGCAGGGAAAAGCTGATCCGCTCGATGTCGGGGCGTGCGTCGAGAACGGCCTTGCCCATGTGGTGGAGTGTGAACTGGACCGATGGGCTGTAGTGATCGCAGAAGGCCTCGAGGATCGTCTGGCGCACCTCGCGCCAGGCAGCTCCGAAATCGATGTCGCCTGCGCGGTATGACCACCGCGCGGTGATGATCGTCGACAGGATCCTGTCGGACGTCTCCGGGAGTGAGGTGTAGCGATCGCGCAGGAATCCCTCCCAGCCCGAGCCGGTGGTCTTCAGTACAAGCAGGTCGTCGATCCCGGCCTCGACCACCGGCTCGCCGCCGTCGCCGACCACGGTCGCTACTCGGTTGCCGCCGCTTCCCCGCTGGAAGGCGTGCTCGTGGGGTGCCCCGCCGACCTCGAGTCTCGCCCACGGGTGCTCCACGATATGCACGCGCGCGCTCGTCACCCTCGGCCCGGCCGCGAGGAAGTGCTCGACGAGCCGCCGTCCAAACGACTCGATGTCGTCGATCGAGTGCTCCTTAGCCATCGCATAGACCGTGTTGCGAATGGTGTCGGTGGCGAGCAGGCCGGCGTTGTCTCCCTCGACGTACGCGGCGTCGAAGTCGCCCTCGAGCCCGACGCCTACCGTGAGGTCGTGCAGGTCGTGGATCTCATGCCCACCCGCCCGGCGCGAGACCTTGACGAGGCGAACCTCCGACTTTCCGTATCTGGCTCGACTCAGAACGATCGACATCCGTCAGCTCCCTCGATATGTGCTGTATCCAAACGGGCTGAGCAGCAGCGGCACGTGGTAGTGCTCCGCTCCGTGGCCGACGACGAAGGTCACCGACACTTCGGGGTAGAACCCCACCTTGCCGACCGCACGAAAATAGGTGCCGGTGTCAAAGGTCAGCCGGTAGCACCCATCCTCGGGCGCCGATGACAGCAGGTCGCTCGCACGCCCATCGGCGTCCGTCGTGCCACGACCGGCCGGCTGCCAGCCCGAGTCCACCGCACGCTCGAGCACGACGGGCACGCCCACCGCCGGACACCCCCGCGAGGTGTCGAGCACGTGCGTCGTGATTCCGCTCACGACTCCTCGAGCAGGTCGCCCAAGCGCAGCTGCGCAATCTTCGTGATCTCGCCGAGCGCAATGTCGATCTCCTGCTCGCGCGAGTGCTGGAGTCGCGCGGCCCCCCACGCGATGATCGAATCCTTCGTGTGCTCGCGCACACACACGATCAGCGGGAACCCGAATCGTTCCCGGTAGGAGCGATTCACGCGCCGGAGGACGTCGAGCTCGTCTGCAGCGAGGCGATCGAGCCCGGCCGTGGCCTGTTCGTGCGAGGACTCAGGCGTGAGCGCGCGCTCGTCGGCCTCTCGGCCGGCGAGCTCGGGATGAACCCTGATCAACTCGAGCTGGCGCTCGCGGGGCGCCTCGCGCATCGCTGCCTCGAGCGCGGCGTGCAGGTCGGCGACGCTGCCGAACGGCCGCCGTCGCCAGGCCCCCTCCGCGACCCACGGGGAGTGCTCGAACAGCGGGCCCAGAGCAGCTACGAACCGTCGCTCGTCGAGACCACCGAGCTCGGCCAGGGAGAGCGACGAGGTTGACACTTCAGTCCTGTGTCCCGTTTTCCAGGCCGACGATGTGCTCCGGACGGACCGGGATCCGCGTCAGCGGACGACCGGTGGCGGCGCGCAGCGCGGCGGCGACCGCGGGCGGGGTTGAGATGTGCGGTGGCTCCCCCACGCCCTTGAGCCCATACGGTGCCTCCGCGTCCGCGTACTCGAGGATCGCGATTCGCATCGGCGGCACGTCGAGGATGGTGGGAAGCAGGTAGTCGGTGAACGACGCGTTCAGCACCCTGCCGTCCTTGATCTGGATCTCCTCGAACAACGCCAGGCCGAGGCCCTGGGCGGTGCCGCCCTGGATCTGACCCTCGAGCGCCTGGGGGTTCATCGCTCTGCCCACCTCCTGCGCCGTCGCGAGCTCGACGACTTTGACGAGACCGAGCTCGAGATCGACGTCCACGACAGCCCTATGGGCGGAGAACGCGAGCTGGAGGTGAGCGTCGCCCTGGCCGTTCTCGTCGAGGGGATAGGTCTCGCGGTGATGCCACTCGACGGTCTCGTCGATGCCGTCGTCGTCAAGCATCTCGGCGAGCTCGTCTGCCGTCAGGTTCCGCGGATCGGCGCCGAGCCGCTCGCGGATCGCCTCGCACGCGGCCTTAACCGCGCCGCCGGTGACGTATGTCTGACGCGAGGCGGAGCTTGACCCCGCCGAACCCACCCGGGTGTCGGCGGTGAGCACGGCGACGCGCTCGACGCCCAGCTCGGTCCGCGCGATCTGCGCCTGCACGGTGACGAGCCCCTGGCCGACCTCCACGGCCGCCGTGTGAACCTCTACCAGCGGCTGTCCGCCGTCCATAGTGAGGCGGACGCGGGCCGTGGAGTAGTCGTCGAATCCCTCGGAGAAGCCGACGTTCTTGATACCGACCGCGTAGCCGACGCCGCGACGGACGCCCTCGCCGTGGGTGGTATTGGAGACGCCGCCGGGGAGCTCGCGCGGATCACGGCGGCCATCGGGCGGTCCCAGCGGGAGCGGCATTGCATGCACTCGCTCCAGCAACTCGGCGACCGGCGCCGGCTCGCGGACGACCTGACCGGTCGGCAGTCGTGAGCCGGGCCGCATCGCGTTGGCGATCCTCAGCTCCATCGGGTCGATGCTGAGGCTCGCCGCCAGCTTGTCCATCTGTGCCTCGTGTGCGACCGCAACCTGGACCGCGCCGAACCCGCGCATCGCCCCGCACGGCGGGTTGTTCGTGTAGGTCACGTACGAGTCGATCCGCGCGTTGGGGACGTCGTACGGCCCGGCGGCGAAGCACGCCGCGTTCGAGCACACGGCGGTTGAGCTCGAGGCATAGGCGCCACCGTCAAGAACGATCCGCGCACGGACGTACACGAGCCGCCCGTCGATGGTCGCGCCGTGCTCGTAGCGCATCGTGCAGGGATGGCGGTGGACGTGGCCGAAGAACGACTCCTCGCGGTTGTAGACCATCCGGACGGGGCGACCGGAGTGCAGGGCGAGCATGCAGGCATGAATTTGCATCGACAGGTCCTCGCGGCCGCCGAACGCCCCGCCGACGCCGCTCATCGTCAGGCGCACCTTCTCGGGCGGGAGGTCCAGACTGAGCGCGAGCTGGTCGCGGTCGACGTGCAGCCACTGCGTGGCGATGTAGAGATCGACGCCGCCCTCGCCGTCCGGGACCGCGAGGCCAGACTCGGGGCCGAGGAAGGCCTGGTCCTGCATGCCGACCTCGTACTCGCCCCTGACGACGACGTCGGCGTCCGCGTCAGGATCGCCGTGGATGATCCGCACGTGGCGCAGAACATTCCCTGAGAGGTGGAGCTGCGGGCTATCCGCGTCCATCGCTTGTTCTGGATCGGTCAGCGGCTCCAACACGTCGTAATCGACGTCGATCGCGGCGATGGCGCGACGGGCCGTCTCCGGGTTCTCAGCGGCGACGATCGCCACCGGCTCGCCGTGGTAGCGAACGTGCTGCCAGGCGAGCACCGGTTGGTCGGCGCGCTCCATCCCATACACCTTGCGACCGGGAACGTCCTCGTGGGTGAGCACGGCGTGCACGCCCGGGATTGCAAGCGCGCGCGAGGTGTCAAGCGACCAGATGTCCGCGCGTGGGTGCGCGCTACGCAGGGTTGCGCCCCACAGCATTCCCTGCATCCGCATGTCCGAGGAGTACTCAAACTCACCCTTGACCTTGGGGATGCCGTCCGCCCGTACCGTCGTCGTGCCGATGACGCCCGGACGCTGAATATCGGGGACGTTCCGCTCCCGCGTCGGCGCACCGGGAACGGCACTCATCTCCGAGCCTCCGCCCTGGCCGCGAGCCGGCGGCTGGCCCCCGCGATCTCGGCGGCCACCTCCGCCTCGTCTGCGGTGCGCAGCTGGGCTCCCACGACGATCGGGCGCCCGCCGACGAGCAGCAGCTCCACTGCTTGCGTCGAGCCGAGGACGAGCGCCGCGACCGGATCAGCTATGCCCGCGCCTGCGAGCTCGTCGAGGCGCCAGAGCGCGACATCGGCGAGCTTTCCGACCTCGAGCGAGCCGAGCTCGTCGTCGCGCCCGAGGCAGCGCGCGCCGTCAATCGTGGCGCGGGCAAGCGCCTGGCGCGCCGTCATCGCCCGCGGACCGGCGGCCAAGCGGGCGAACTGCAGCGCGGCGCGCATCTCGGACGCTAGCCCGCCGTCCTCGTTTGAGGCGGGGCCGTCGACGCCGAGGCCGACGGGGACCCCGACGCTTGTCAAGCTCGCCACCGGTGCGATCCCCGAGCCGAGCCGCGCGTTCGAGTTCGGACAGTGAGCGACCCCTGTGCCGGTGGCGCCGAAGCGGCCGATCTCGGCGTCGTTGAGGTGCACACAGTGCGCGAGCCAGACGTCGTCGCCCAGCCAGCCCAGCTCGTCGAGGTAGTCGACCGGGCGCATGCCGAACTGCTCCTGACAGAACTGCTCCTCGTCGAGCGTCTCGGCGAGATGCGTATGCAGCCGCACCCCGCGGCGGCGCGCGAGCTCGGCGGTATCGGTCATCAGCCCGCGGGTCACCGAGAACGGCGAGCAGGGCGCCAGCGCAATCCGCACCATCGCGCCCGGCGCAGGGTCGTGGAAGCGGCTGATCGCGGCCTCACTCGCCGCCAGGATCGCATCGCGGTCCTCCACGACCTCGTCGGGGGGGAGCCCGCCGTCCGAGTGCCCGAGATCCATCGAGCCGCGGCAGGGGTGGAAGCGCAAGCCGACTGACGCGGCGGCGTTGATCTCCACCTCGAGGAGGTCGCCGGCGTCACGCGGGAAGACGTAGTGGTGGTCGGTCGACGCCGAGCACCCGGAGAGCGCGAGCGCCGCCAGCCCGGCGCGCGCCGCCGCCGAGCAGATCTCGTCGTCGATCAGCGCCCACACGGGGTAGAGCTCGACCAGCCACTCGAACAGCGTCGCCTGCTGAGCGAGTCCGCGGGTGGCCCACTGGTACAGGTGGTGGTGACAGTTGACGAGGCCGGGTGTCGCCAAGCGGCCGCGGCCGTCGATCCGGTGACCTTCCGGCCCGTCCGGCGCGGGCCCGTCACCGACGGCGACGATCCGGTCGCCCTCGACCACGATGTGGCCGTCCCGATACTCGGTCCCGCCCGCGTCGACGGTCGCGATCGCGCAGCCCTCGATAACGGTGCGCATCATCGTTGCCGAGCCTCGGCGATGCGCTCGCCGGCCAGCCGGACGGCGTCGAGGATCTTTTCGTAGCCCGTGCACCGGCACAGGTTGCCCGCCAGCGCCTCGCGGATCTCGGGGTCGCTCGGGCGCGGGTTGCGACGGAGCAGGTCGTGGCTGATCACGATCAGCCCGGGGGTGCAAAAACCGCACTGCACGGCGCCCGCCTCGACGAAGGCGCGCTGAACCTCGTGCAGCCCATCGCCATCGCCGCCGCCCTGCGCGATCCCCTCGACGGTCACCACGTCGCGTCCCTCCGCCTGCGCGGCGAGCACGAGGCACGCACACACGACCTCGCCGTCGAGGTAGATCGAGCACGATCCACACTCCCCCTGCTCGCAGGCGTTCTTCGATCCGGGGAGATCGAGACGCTCTCGCAACGCGTACAGCAGGCTCTCGCCCTCCCACACGCCGTCCATCTCCCGGTGCTCGCTGTTGACGGTCAGCGTCACACGCACCGGTATGCCTCCCAGGCCCAGGTGAGCGTCCGCCGTGCGAGGACGCCGACCGCGTGGTGTCGGTAGCGGGCGGTCCCGCGCACGTCGTCGATCGGCCGCGCGGCGCGCTCAACGAGCACTCCGAACCTGTCCAACGCCGCGGGTGGAATCGGCGCGCGGGTCGACCACAGGTCGCGCTCGTCGAGCACCCCGCCGATGAACCGCTCCGCCTCGTCGGCCCGGATCGGCGTCGGCCCGGCTGAGCCGAGGCACGCCGACACAGCTCGCGGCCCCGGCCAGAGCGACAGCGCGAGCGAGCAGACCGCGATGACCATCGCGTTGCGGGTTCCGACCTTGGCGAACTGCTGGGGGCCATCGGCCGGGGCGATACGGAAGGCGGCGATCAGCTCGTCATCGGCGAGGCAGTTCTGTTTGGGTCCGGTCACGAACTCGCGGACTCCGAGGCGCCGGGTGCCGCTCCGCGACGCCAGCTCCACCTCGGCGTCGGACGCGAACAGCGGCGGGAGCGCGTCGCCGGCCGGCGATGACGTACCGAGGTTGCCGCCGACGGTGCCGCGGTTGCGGATCTGGGGCGACCCCACCGTGCGCGACGCGATCGCCAGCCCGGGCAAACGGTCCCCGAGCTCGGCGATCAGCCTCGCATACGTGACGCCGGCCCCGACGCGCAGGTGACCGTCCTCGGTTCCCCACTGCGACAGCTCGGGGATCCGCGTCAGGTCGAGGATCGTCGCCGGGCGGATCCGGTCGAAGTTGAGCTGCACCATCAGGTCGGTACCTCCGGCGATCGGGACCGCCTCGGGGTGCGCGGCCTTGAGCTCGAGGGCCTCCGGCCAGCTATCCGTTTGCAGAACCTCCACGGTGCTAGGCGCCCGATGTCGTCATGACCCTCGCTCCCCATCCATCACGTTCATGTTGGCATCCTTTCGCCGCGCGTCCAAACTCCACGCCATCGCCTGATGATCGACTCGATGACCTACGCGGCGACCGTGCTTCGCCGTTGCGACGAACTGGCCGCCTTCAGCGAGGAGGACGGCCGGGTGACGCGGCGCTTCGCGACCCCCGCGCTCTGGGAGGCCGGCGAGACGGTGCGGGGGTGGATGGAGGGTGCGGGGATGACCGTGCACCGCGACGCGATCGGCAACGTCCGCGGCCGTCTCGGCGCTGCCGACCGCCGGACGTTGCTGATCGGATCTCACCTCGACACGGTCCGCGACGCTGGCCGCTACGACGGCATGCTCGGGGTGCTCGTCGCGATCGGGTGTGTCGAGCGACTGCGCGATGCGGGGCGGTCGCTGCCGTACGCGGTCGAGGTGCTGGCGTTCGCCGATGAGGAGGGCGTCCGCTACGGCACCGGTTACCTCGGGAGCAGCGTCATCGCCGGTCGCTTCGACGCCGCCGATCTGCGGCGGCGCGACGCCGACGGAGTGACCATGGCCGACGCGCTGCGCGCGTGTGGCGGCGACCCCGACCGACTGGCCAGCGCCCGGCGCGATCCGGCCGATCTGATCGCCTACTACGAGGTTCACATCGAGCAGGGTCCGGTGCTCGAGGCCGGCGGGGTCCCGCTCGGCGCCGTCGACGCGATCGCGGGCCAGAGCCGGGTCCGCATCACCTTCACCGGCGAAGCGGGTCATGCGGGCACGGTCCCGATGACGCTGCGACGCGACGCTCTCTGCGCGGCGGCCGAATTTGTCAGCGCGGTCGAGGCGGTCGCCCGCGACCGGGACGGCGTCGTTGCCACGGTTGGCGAGCTCGAGCTGGGGAACGCGGCGAGCAACGTGATCCCGGGCCAAGTCGCCCTCAGCCTCGATTTCCGCCACGCCGAGGACTCGGTGCGCGAATCGGTCGGCGCGCAGCTGCACGGGCGCGCGGGTGCGATCGCCGATGCCCGCGGGTTGCTGCTCGACTGGGAGGTCCTGCAGGACACCCCCGCAGTCGCCTGCTCGACGGCGCTGACGCAGCTGGTTGCCGAGGCGGTCACAGCGTCCGGCCATTCTCTGGTCCGCCTGGCGAGCGGCGCCGGCCACGACGCCGTCATGCTCTCGACGATCGCCCCCGTCGCGATGCTGTTCGTCCGGTGCGCCGGCGGCGTCAGCCACAACCCGGCCGAGTCCGTCACCGTCGAGGACGTCGCGGCGGCGCTGGACGCGACGACGAGGTTCCTGGAGCTCGTCGGGTGAGCTTCGACATCATCATCCGCGGGGCCAGGGTGGTCGGCGCCGGGGGAGAGCGCCGACTCGACGTCGGCGTCGCCGACGGCGTGATCGCTGCGCTCGGTCCTGAGCTGGAGGGTCCCTCCACCCAGGAGATCGACGCCGCCGGCCTGCATCTGTTGCCGGGGGTGGTTGACGCGCATGTCCACATGAACGAGCCCGGTCGTGCCGATTGGGAGGGCTTTGCCACGGGCACGCGGGCGCTCGCGGCCGGTGGGGCGTCGGCGGCGATCGACATGCCGCTCAACGCCCACCCGCCGACCGTGACCGCCGCCGCGTTTGACGAGAAGTGCCGGTGCCTGGAACGGAGCGCATTCGTCGACATGGCCATATGGGGCGGCCTCATCCCGGGCAGCGTCGACGCGATGGACGAGCTCGCCGCCCGCGGCGTCGTCGGCTTCAAGGCATTCATGTGCTCGAGCGGGATCGACGACTTTCCCGGCTCTGACGACCTCACCCTGTACGAGGGGATGTGCCGGGCGGCGTCGCTCGGGCTGCCCGTCGCCGTGCACGCGGAGAGCGAGGCGATCACCGCCGGCCTCGCGCGGCGCGCGCGTGCCGCGGGACGCACCGCCATGCGCGACTTCGTCGCGTCGCGCCCGGCCGTCGCCGAGCTTCAGGCGATCGCCCGTGCGATCGTGCTCGCGCAGGAGAGTGGCTGCGCGCTGCATGTGGTCCACGTGTCGACCGGCCGCGGCGTCGCCGAGATCGCTGCCGCACGCTCCCGCGGCATCGACGTCAGCTGTGAGACCTGCCCGCACTACCTGACGCTGACCGAGCAGGACGCCGAGGCCCTCGGCCACGTCGCGAAGTGCGCACCGCCGTTGCGCCCGCGCGAGGAGAACGACGCGCTCTGGCGCGCGCTTGGCGACGGCACGCTGCCCATGGTCGCATCGGACCACTCGCCGGCCCCTTGGGCGCTGAAGAGCACCGACGACGCGTTCGCTGCCTGGGGCGGCATCTCCGGCTGCCAGACGATGCTGGCGCTCCTGCTCGGCGAGGGCGGGGGCGCTCGAGGTCTGCCGCTCGAGTTGATCGCCGAGGCGACCTCGGGCTACGTCGCCCGCCGGTTTCGCCTCCCCGGCAAGGGCCGCCTCGCGCCGGGCGCCGATGCCGACCTCGTGCTCGTGGACCTGACCGTCTCGGAAGAGCTTTCGGCCGCAGACCTGCAGTACCGCCATCGCCATAGCCCTTTCGTCGGCCGGACGCTCGGCGCCCGCATCACGCGCACGCTCGTGCGCGGCCGGACGGTCTTCGCGGACGGCCGCATCGTCGGTCGGGCTGCGGGGCGCCTGCTGACTGCAACGATCGAAAAGGAGAGCCCGTGACCACGCTGTCGATCACCGCCGGCCCGTATAGCTTCCGCGCCCGTATGGAGGAGGAGCGCGCGCCCAAGACGTGTGAGGCGTTCTCGAAACTGCTGCCCTTCGAGCAGAAGGTCATCCATGTGCGCTGGAGCGGCGAGTCGACGTGGATCCCGCTGGGTGATTTCGACGTCGGCGTTGGCTTCGAGAACCACACCAGTCACCCGGCGCCCGGCGAGATCCTCCTCTACCCGGGCGGCTTCAGCGAGACCGAGATCCTCCTGCCCTACGGCGGCTGCATGTTCTCGAGCATCGTCGGCCAGCTCGCGGGCAACCATTTCCTGACCGTGTTCGAGGGCCACGAGAACCTCCGACCGTTGGGCGAGATGACCCTCTGGCAGGGTGCCCAGGACATCGTCTTCGCTCCCGGATGAGTACACGGCAACTCCTCGGCCTCGGCACGCCCTGCTGGCGTGTCAAGTCATGTCCGAATTTGGTTGCTTTCGCTTCGAACAGCCGAGCACGGCCGTGATAGCTTCACCCCGCGTTTCAACATGGAGGGTGAGGTCATGGCGGTTCTCGATTCAGAGTTCTGGGGTGGTGGCCGATGTTCGAGACGGCGTCTACGGCGACGCTGTCGGAGCGGTGGAGCCAGGGGGCGCGGAGTTCATTCCGCTCTCGGAGCGGCACGGCGTCACCCGCACCCTGTTCGGGACCTGGACATCTCCGAACCTCGAGTTCGCGACGGTGTTCGTCGGGGTCATCGCCGTCTCGTTCTTCGGCCAGTCGTTCTGGGACGCGGTGCTGGCGATCATCGTTGGAACGGTGCTCGGCTCGCTTGCTCATGGCTTCCTGAGCAGCCGTGGCCCAGCGTTCGGTGTCCCTCAGATGGTCCAGAGCCGGATCTCGTTCGGTTGGGTCGGCAACCTCCTGCCGGCTGGGCTGAATTCGGTCACGGCCGGGATCGGCTGGTTCGCCGTCAACAGCGTCAGCGGCGCGCTCGCGCTGAATGCCCTCACGGGGGTCACGGGCTGGGTGTGCCTCGTGTTCGTCGGGATCGTGCAGACGATGCTCGCCTTCTACGGTCACAACCTCATTCAGGTGTTCGAGCGGTGGATGCTGCCCTTCCTCGGTGCCGCGTTCGTGCTCGCCTCGGTCGTGATCCTCTCCAAGAGCCGCCCCGGAGCGGTGCACACGACCCAGGGGGTGGGAGGCTTCCTTCTCAGCGTCGGCGCTTCCTTTGGATACGCCGCCGGCTGGAACCCCTTCGCCTCCGATTACACCCGCTATTTCAAGCCCGGGACGAGCCGCAGCGCCGGGCTGTGGTCGGGAGCAGGCGTACTGGTGTCGTGCATCGCGCTTGAGATCGTCGGCGCAGCGTCGGCGACGATCCCTGGGTCGAATTCGAACCCCACCGCGCTGTTCACTTCTCACATGTCGACCGTGGTCGCCGACATTACGCTGGTCGCCATCGCGCTGGGAGCGATCTCGGCTAACGCGCTGAACGTCTACTCGGGCGTCATGTCCTTCCTGTCAACAGGCATTCGCCTGCCATTGAAGATGCGCCGCGCGATCGTCGCGCTGGGCTTCGGATCGATCGGCTTCGTCGTGGCCGTGACGGGGCTGCACAACGCGGGCTCCGATTACGAGAACTTCCTGCTCGTGATCTCGTATTGGATCGGTCCGTGGCTCGGCGTGTTCTTCACCGACTGGGTGCTGCGTCGTGGCCAGCGTGTCGACGGGTTCCTCTTTGACCGCAAGCACAACCCGTGGGCCGGAGCGGTGGCGATGCTGATTGGCATGGGCATCTCGATCTGGTTGTTCTCTAACCAGACCGAGTACGTAGGGTTGGTCGCCAAGGCACACCCAGGGATCGGCGACTTGACGTTCGAGGTTGGGTTCGTGCTGAGTGCGCTGCTCTACGCCGTCTTCTTCTCGTTCACCCACGACAGGCGCGAGCAAGTGCTGGTGATCCCCGACGAAGGCACCTGAGGCGGAGGCACGTCAGCCCACGTGTCACGAAGCGCAGACCGACAGCTTTTGTGACCGATAGCCCGTTCAGATGGATCTGATCGTTCGCAATGCCCGGCTGCTCGACGGGCGGCTTCTCGACATAGCGGTACAGGACACCCGCTTCGCGCGGATCTCGCCGGCGCTCGATCTCGACGCAGCGAGCGTGATCGAGGCCGAGGGCCGGCTGGTGACGGCGCCCCTCGTCGACTGCCACCTGCACCTCGATGCGTCACTCACTGCCGGGCGTCCGCGGTTCAACGAGAGCGGGACGCTGATCGAGGGGATCCACGTGTGGGACGAGTTGAAGCCGACTCTGACCGAGCAGGACGTCTTCGACCGGGCGAGCGAAATCGTCCGCTGGTCCGCCGCCCAAGGGACGCTCTGGATCCGCGCGCACGCCGACATCTCGGGTGAGAACGACGCGATGCTCCGCGGGCTCCTGCGCGTGCGCGACGAGCTTGCTGACCTCTGCACGATCCAGGTGACGGCTTTCCCGCAGGACGGGCTCTACGCGCACGAAGGCGACGCGCAGCGACTCGAGAAGGCGATCGGCCTCGGCGTCGACTGCCTCGGCGGCATCCCCCACTACGAACCGACAGCGGAGCTTGGCCTTCGCGAGGTGCACCGTGTCTTCGAGCTCGCCAAGGCGCACAACCGCCGGATCGACATCCACTGCGACGAGACCGATGATCCCAGCTCGCGGTATCTCGAGGTGATGGCCGACAACACAGTCAAGCGCGGCCTCGCCGGCCGTGTGACCGCGAGTCATTGTACGGCGATGGGCTCCTATGAGCCTTACTACTCCTCGAAGCTGCGCGGGTTCCTGCGCCGCGCGGGCATCAACATCGTCGTCAACCCCTACGCCAACTCGTTAATCCAGGGCCGCCTCGACCCCTACCCGAAGCGCCGCGGCTTCGCGCAGTTGAAGGAGCTGCTTGCCGAGGGTGTCAACGTGTCGCTGGGCAACGACGTGATCATCGATCCGTGGTACCCGATGGGCAGGGCCGACCTGATCGACGCCGCCCATCTCGCGCTGCATTTCACCTACATGAGCGGCCGCGAGGAGATCACCGAGATGCTCCGGCTCGCGACCGAACGTGGCGCGCGGACGCTTGGGGTCGAGGATGAGTACGGAATCGAGGAGGGAAAGCCCGCCGACTGCGTCATCTTCGACGCAACGACTCCGATCGACGTCATCAGCCTGCGTGCGACCCGCCGTTACGTCATACGCCGCGGCCGCGTAATCGCCGAGACGACCCCGGCGCGCACGACGCTCCTCGGGGACCCCGTGAACTTCGCGGTGGCCGGAGGGAGGTAGCCACCGTTCGAGGCCCTTGTCCTCACGGATCGCCGCCGGTTTGGTAGTAGCGGTCGATCGGCACGCGCGCCTCGTCGAACAAGGCTGGCCCGTCCTGCGGCACAGTCGGCCAGTCAGAGCCGGGGTTGAGCTCGATCATCTGTTCGGTGGATAACGCGTAGACGACACGGCCCAGGCCCGACCGGACGATCGCGCCGGTGCACATGCCGCACGGCTGGCAGCTGGTGTACATCGTGGTGGCCGCGGCGGTCTCGGGCGAGAGTTCGCGGGCCGCCCAGCGAGCCAGCTTCAACTCCGGGTGGGCACTGATGTCGCGGTCGCGCTGAACGGTGTTATGCGCCTGCATCAGGACAGCTCCCTGGGCGTCGACCAG
Source organism: uncultured Actinomycetota bacterium (assembly GCA_963790605.1). Taxonomy (GTDB): domain Bacteria; phylum Actinomycetota; class Thermoleophilia; order Solirubrobacterales; family Solirubrobacteraceae; genus Palsa-465. Next base: position 466,110 of record CAWBPG010000001.1, read on the forward strand.
CAGTGACCCGTACGGAGCGTCGCCGCTGGTGATCGCCGCGGCGGCGATCTCGATGGCGCGCCGCAGAAAGGCGCTGTCCTCGGCAGTGATCATGAGTCAAGACCTCCATGCCCCGGTGCTGAAGACGCCGCGGCAAATCGGGATTGGGAACTTCATCAGGGACCAGCCCTCAACAGCAGAGGAATCGTTCCACTGCCGCTGCGCTTGCGATCGCGTTGCCACGTGCGGGGGCGGACTGGGGCACCCTGGTCGCCGCGTAACCTGACCGAGCGTCAGCGAGGTCGCTAGCGCGAGCCGGCGCCAGCCGGCGGTCTGTGACGCGCGGACCGCGGTTGCGCTCGGGACTGGGCCCGCTTCTTCGCGGCTGCCGTTCGTGGCAAGGCGCGGCGCCGGCATGATCGCAGGGCCGCAGACCCACGAGCGAAACCAGGCCTGCTCGGCCCGGCGATCACGAGATCGCTGCGATGCCAAGGATTCCCGTGCCCCACTCACCAGTTAGACGGCCTGCATGCCGGCGGGTGGCCCTTAAACGTCGGTTCGCTGGATCAGCCAGCGGCGCTTGATGTGGCGCGCCGTAGCTCGTCGGACGTGACATAGCGCGTGCTGCGTGTTCGCCCCAGCTGTGTCACGAGGCCCGCGTCAACCAGCCGCCGCAGGTCAGACGTTGCTGTCGCGAGGGAGATGTCGGCCTCGGCCGCGTAGGAGGCCCGTTCAGCGCCGTCAAAGAGACTCTGCTCAAGCGCGATCACGAGCCGGTCAGGCCAACCGCGAGCCTCCACGAGTCGCTCGAGTGTCACCCACCTGGTCGCGGCCTGGCCGATCTGCGCCAGCCGCTGGCGCGCCTGCTCGATGTGCGCCGTGACGCAGAACCGCACCCACGGTGCAGCGTCGCGCTCGGGCTGATAGGAGCCGGCCTGCACCTGGCGCAGCACCGCGTAGTACTGCTGAGTGTGGTACCCGAGATACTCCTCGATCGAGCTGAACTCCGGCGAGATCAATCCTTCGCGGGCAAGGACGAGCGACTGCACAATCCGCGAGATCCGCCCGTTGCCATCACGAAACGGATGGACCGATGCGACGTGCAGGTGTGCCATCGCGGCTCGGACCACGACGTGCGTATCGAGGTCACCGTTCTGGAGCCAGTCCACAACCTCGGCCATAAGTGCGGGGACCTTCTCGGCGGGCGGCCCGTCGTAGGCCGGCGGCCCTTCACCCGGGCTGCTGACATAAATCGGGCCTGTGCGGAATAAGCCTGGGAGCTCGTCGCGCTGGAAGTAACAGGCGTCAAAGTGCAGGTCGAGGATGGCCCGTTCGCTCCAGCTGAAGCCCGGGTCGATCGACATGATCCCGACGTGGTCCATCGCTCGGCCATAGGAGGCGACCGCGAGCCGGTTCTCGTCGTCGCCGGGTGGTTGCTCGTCGCCGGCGACCAGCGCGGCCGCTTCGCCGGCTGGGACGGTAAATCCCTCGATCGAGACCGAGCTCTCGACCGAGCTTGCGCGGACCTGACGGCGCAGCTGGCCGAGCCACGGCTCGGGGCCATGAGTCCCCTCCCCCAGTTGGCGACGCAACTCGTCGAGTTCGCGCAACTGGGCGTCGAGCGCGCGAGTCAGTTTCGGAGTCGTGTACAGCATCTGCATCAGATTAGCCGAGTTATCGACTAATCGTCAAATCGTTTATACGCACCACTCGTCGGCAAGCGTCATGGCTGACCACCGCAGCTCCAATGCGGCGACGTCCGAGCGCTCCGACCCCCCTCGGCCGTGTTCGACGCCATCTGCCGACCCAGGCGGTCATACCTTGACAAGACTCGGGCACCTGGCTGCAAAAGCCCCGCAAATGGCGCACTCCGATCAGACCCAGAAGAACTGAAAACCCGACCAAGCAAAGCGTGTTGTCCCGCAATCATGCGCGCCGCGCGCGAGCCGCAAAGAACCGAAACCTCGCTTTTGCAGGGACTTCTAAGGGGTGAGCGAGGGGACTCGAACCCCCGACCGCCTGGACCACAACCAGGAGCTCTACCAACTGAGCTACGCCCACCGTGGGACAGCTGAATCTACCAGCGGATCGCGGGGAGCCCCACGCCCTCGGCAGGATTCGAACCTGCGGCCAACGGATTAGAAGGCAATCCTGAGCCGTCAGCAACGTGCGTCAACCGTGCCGAATCGCCCGATTTGCCGATATTTCTCGTAAGTGGCGGGCTAACGATCTCCCGCCCCGACGAACCTGATGTTCGGAGATTGTTCGGACAGCCCCTCTCGGCGCCACCGCGAGATGCGCCTCGAGCGCATCCACCCGCGGCCAGCGCCAAAGGTGCCGCATTGGACGCGCGACGTTGTCCCGCGGTGACACCTCCGTTGTGCTGCGCCGTGAGCGTGTCCGAGGAGGGGCTCGGCGCGCGGAAGCTTCGAGATCCCGTCGAGCACGAGCTGCGCTTGGTCGTCGCCCAGCCAGCGGGCGAGCGCTCGCTGGGCCCCAGGGATGGTCGCGCCCGTAGAGTTGCAGGAACGAGGGCGCGAAGCTCCGTGGGAGGGCGTCCGCTTCACACCGGAGGCCACACTGTTTTGGCTCGGCGAAGCGCAGCCAAAGTCCCGTCTGAGCCTTGGCCTTGCGGCCGCGGCGGGAATTAGGCCGGGTGACGACCGATCATGAACTCGCTGTCGGGGTCGTCGGTGACCGGCAGGCCGCTGCCTGCAGGCCGGCGCGCAGCGAGCGCATGAACCGGTCCGGGATCCGCATCGCGGGCGCGCGCAGCGGCCCTCCGTTGTAGCCGGCCAGCCAGTCCTGGTACTTCCACATCGTGCGGTTCAGCACCGTCGTGCCACCGATGTAGGCCTGGGTCGCCGCGCCGGCGGCCTGACGGGCCGGCTGGACTGACCAGAAGCGCTCCATCGCCTCCTCCCAGCGTCCCGTCCGCGCCAGGTCAAACGTCTTGGGGTACCAGTCGCTCATCCACTGGGTGTTGCTCGTTCCCGAGAACTGAAGGTCCATGACGCTCATCAGCGGGATCGCGTCGGCCTCGATCGGACAGCTGATGACGACCTCGTCGCGGAAATAGTGGTACATCTCGCAGACCCCGGCGACGAGCGGGAACCCCTGTTCGGCCTTGATGGCGACGATGTTGGGCAGGGTGTCGAGCACGTGGCGCACGAAGGGCACAGGCATGCCGGCCGGGTGCACGCGCTCAAAGCCCCAGGCGGGCAGACCGAACAGCATCACGCCCAGGTCGGTGGCCTCGCACACCGTTCGGGTCCAGTCGTAGATCTCATCCATCGTCGTCGGCCAGAACTGCGGCGGGTAGGCCAGCAGCACGAGGTCGGCGCCCTCGCGCTGCGCGAGCCGCAGCGCCTCGACGTTGTCCTGAAGTGTCCCGAACGCCGCGTGCGCGAACAGCCGCAGGCGCCCGGCCGCAGTCTCTCGTGCGATCGCGGTGAACCGTCCGGCCTCCGCGGGCGTGATCGCGGTCTCCGTCATGAGCAGGGTGTAGGTGAAGCCGTGTTCGATCACGCGTTCGATGTCGTGGCGGATGGCGTCCTCGTTGAGGCGTTTGAGGTCGGCGGTGAAGGTGGGGATGGTCACCGCCGAGCAACCGGCGAGGTTCTCCTGCGCCCACCCGCGGGCTTCTGGCTTGGTGTAGTCGGCCATGACGCTCCTGGTGCTCCTAGTGCTTGGTGTCAAAGGCGATGGGAAGAGGGACGGTCAGGCCCGCGGTCGAGCGCGCGCCGCACGATGACCTCGGCCACGACGACGTCCTGCAGGCCGCTGCCCACGGATTTGAACAGCCGCCGGCGAGTGCTCGGCAGGCCTTCGTCGAGCTCGCCGCTGAGCAGCTCGTGCAAGGAGAATGTCCGTTCGGAGAACGCGAGCCCCGCCCGAGCCGCTTCCAGCATGTCGCCGGTCTGCTCGACGACCTCATCGACCGTGTCGCACACGATCATGTCGCACGCCTCGACGACGCTGACGTCGATCTCCCGCTGGAAGGGCACCGTTGACCCGATCGAGACGACGGTGGCCGTCGGGTCCAGCCACTGGCCATAGAGGATCGGCACCTCGCCTCGCGAGCGGGCGGCGGCCAGGACCACCGAGGCATCGGCGACCGCGGCTTCGGCGGCGTCGACCGCGACCGCCGCGCAGCCCAGGTCTGCGGCGGCCGCGTCCGCAAACGCCTCGCGGCGCTCGAGCGTCGGGCTGAAGACCGACAGGCGCTCGATCGGGCGCACGGCGGCAAAGGCGCGCACATGCTGGGTTGCCTCCAGGCCGCTGCCGAGGACCCCGAGCCGCAGCGGCCCGGCCGCGGCCAGCCGGTCCAGAGCGGCGGCCGAGGTCGCCGCCGTCCGGAAGGCGGTGACCTCATGGCCGTCGACGAACGCCGCGATGCTGCTCGTCTCCCGGTCCCAGAGGACGATCACGTACTCCACGCCCGGGTTAGGCGCGGACGACGCCATCGCCATGAGCTTGGCGCCGAAATAGCGACCGCAGCTCGGCAGCGCCGGCAGCGAGCGCAGCCACGCGCCGTCGTCGTGGGCGACGGTACGCGGAGGGATCGCCGCTGGCGCCGGCTCGGCCGCGTAGGCCGCGGCGATGGCCTGGATCGCCTCATCCCACGAGAACACGCGCGACACGACCTCCGAGGAGACGAAGAACGGCGGGGGGGTCATGCTCGCCGGACCTTATGGGGTGCGAGCCAACGGGCCTCGAGCGCGGCGAAGCGATCCTCGATGGCCCGTCGCGGCAGGACGAACTGCTCGGTCCGGCCTTCGCCGATAACGTCCCCGAGCTCGTTGCGCGCCACACAGCGCGCGGCCACGCGCCGGCCGTCGCTGCCTTCAGGGTCATACGTCGATGACACGGTCACACGCATCCCCACGAGCGCAGAGCTCAGGTGCCTGGTCTCGACGAGGTGGCCGATCCCCTCCTCGCCCACCTCCAGGTGCGGCAGCAGCAGCTTGCGGCTTGCCTCCTCCATGTGCCTGGCCAGCCAGTACGTCGCGTAGACCGGATGCCCCGGCCCCAGTTCGTCGAAGTGGACCGTCATCTCGGGCGAGACGATCACGTTCAGCTCCGCGCTCATCCCCTCGCGCAGCGGCTTCACCGCCGGCTCATCCAGGCCGCCGCGTGCGCCATCAGGCGGCGACGCACCGATTGCGCTGCGTTCCGAGGCCGGTGATCTCCGCCTCGATCTGATCGCCATCGCGCAGGAAGCGCCCGTAGTGGGTTCCGTTGCCGGCCGGCGAGCCGGTCAGGAGAAGGTCGCCGGGCAACAGCTCGGCCTGCTCGGAGGCATAGGCGATGAGGCTGGCCACGTCGAAGACCATGTCGCGCGTGGACTCGTTCTGGAACGTCTCGCCGTTCAGTCGCAGTGTGATCTGGAGATCCTGCGGGTCCTCGACGAATGCAGCGGGCACGACATACGGTCCCACCGGCTTGTACGTCGGCGACATCTTCGCGCGCAGGAAATCGACGCCCATGGGACCCGAGTCGGTCCGGCGGATGAGGTCGCGACACGTGAGATCGTTGACGATCGTCCACCCGGCGACGTGATCGAGCGCCTGTTCGCGTGACACGTTGCGGGCGTGACGGCCGATGACCGCCGCCAGCTCGAGCTCCCAATCGCTCTGCTGGCTGTCCCGGCGCAGGCGGATCTCATCGTCGGGTCCGCAGATCGACGACAGCAGGCCGCTGAAGACAAAGGGAACCCCGGACGCGGCCCGCGCGTCCATCATCGCCGCCGCCTCCTCGCGGATCTCGTCCTCGGTCATGTCCGGCCGCGACCCGGTGCCCTGGTCGACCATCAGTTGGATGACGTGGCTGCGGTAGTTCATGCCGGCCAGGAACATCTGCCGAGGCTGGACCGGCGCGAGCCGCTTGAGCCCGTTCTCCGCGGGGGCGTCGGCGTCAGCCCCGGCGCTCAGCGCGGACGAGATCGCCTCGACATGACCCTCCCAGTCGGCGAACAGCTGCGCCAGGTCACCGCCTTCGTCGATCCCCGCGACGAGTGCGCCGAGCCGGTAGACCTTCCCGGCCTGCACCACGGCCAGGAATGGCCGCGCGCCGTCGCTCAGGCGGGCGAGCGCAAACGGAGCACCGCTCACCGGGCGACCGCGGGACGCAGGTGCGCGGTCCAACGCCCGATGAGCGCATCGAGCTCGCCGGCATCGCCGGCGACGCCCAGGATGTAGCGGTCCGGGCGCACGACCAGGGCCTCGACGTCGCCGTACCGGGCCCGCAGCTCGCCGCCGACCCTCGAGTGCGGGTCCAGGACGTGAAACCACCGCTCGTCGGCCAGCGTGCGGCGGGACTCATCGGACAGCGACGCCGCCAGCGCCGGCGACATCGCGACCAGGAACCGCCAGCCGGTCTCGTCGTCCAGGCGCCCCCCGTCTTCGAGCATCCCCTGCTCGGAGAGCACGCCCGCCGGCGGTGGCGCGTCACCGTGGAGCCCGGGCCCCAGCGGTGGCGTCTCATCGGTGTAGGGGATCGGGTGCGCCAGCATGTGGGCGTCGCGGCCGGCAGCGACCTGTGGATCGGTGGTGTTGATGACGTTCGACAGCTCGGTGGCGATGTTGATCCAGGCGCGCGCATGCTCCCGGCGCTCGCTCTCATACGTGTCGAGCAGCGAGTCGTCGGCGCCGCCGGAGATGACGGCGGCGAGCTTCCAGGAGAGGTTGATCGCGTCGCGGACCCCCGAGCACAACCCCTGGGCGCGTAGCGGCGGCTGCAGGTGCGCGGCATCCCCGGCCAGGAACACGCGGCCTGACCGCCAGCGCTCGGCCAATGAGGACCGGAACTTGTAGACGGCAGCGCGGTCGATGCGCACGTCATCGCGCGTGGCAAAGCGCGTGATCAGGTCATACGCACCGTCCGGCGTGCCGATGCGCTCGCGGTCGTCGTCTGCAAGCACCATGATCTCCCACCGCAGACGAGGCTCGCGCATCGGGACGTAGAGGTGCGGGCGGCTCGGCCAGCAGTAGCCGATCATGATGTCCGGGAGGTCGAGCTCGCGCAGCTTGACGGCATCCACGACCACCCAGTCCTGAGTGGGTCCGAGGGTCTCGAAGGTCGAGTCGATGGCATGGCGCGTGAACGACGGGCCTCCATCACAGCCGACGGCGAAGGCGGCGGTCACCGAGCGTTGCGACTCGTCGCCCAGGTTCCTGACTGTGAGGGTTACGTGGTGCTCATCCTGATCCAGCGACGCCACCTCGTGCCCATCCCACAGCTCGACAGTCGGCAGCGCGGCCATCGTGTCGCGCATGAGCCGCTCCACGTCGGGCTGATGGAACATGTAGGTGGCACCCCAGCCCTGGCTGCCCGTCCGGTCGTAGGGAAGGGGCCAGTCGATGAGCGCCTGGCCAAGCTCGTTCTCATACCGGAACCCATGCATCGGAGCCGAGACCTCGGCGATCCCGTCGGCGAGGCCGAGGGTCTGGTACATGCGCAGGATCTCGCCGTCAAAGCAGACCGCTCGCGGCAAGTGGTAGATGGAGGTCTCGCGTTCGATGGCGAGGACGCGGACGCCCTGCTGGCCCAGCGCGATGGCGAGGGTCGCACCGACCGGCCCACAGCCGACGATCGCCACGTCGAAGTCGGTTTCCATCCTCGGGGTCACCTCTCTCTCCTCCAGCCGGAGCCACCGGTTGGCTTGGGCATTCGCTACGCGGCGTAGCGTATCAGTTCTGAGAGATGACGCGGCTACACACGATCGCGCAAACGCTGACTGCGGCCGTAGCCGGCGACGACGACCAGGATGATGAACCCGAACAGCATCTGCGTGTCCGCGCTGTCAAAGCCCTTGCCCACCAGGATCGTGGTGAGCGCGGTCAGGATGAGCGCGCCCAGGACGGTGCGCCAGTAATCCCCGTGAGCGCTGCCCAGCACAGTGCCGCCGACGATGACCGCCGCGAGGCCCTGGAAGAGGTACGGATCGCCCATGGCCGGTGAGGCGCCGCTCGAGTAGCCCGCGAGCAGGATCCCGGTCAGTCCCGAGAGCACCGCGGAGATCGCGAACACCATCGTCCAGACGCGCGCCGTGCGTACGAGCGCGACCCGAGCAGCCCGGACGTTGGTCCCGGTGGCGTACAGGTGCCGGCCGGCCTTGGTCCGCCGCACGTTGGTCCCGGTGGCGTCAGCAGGCGCGGCCGGCTGTGGTCCGGGCGAGCACGACGCCAGCCACGACCGCAACGACGCCCCAGATCACCACCACCGGTGGAATGCTGACGCCGAGGGTGGTCCCGATCGCCGAGGACAGGTTGGTCAACGACGCCGGCGGGGTGGCCGAGATGTTGCCCTTGGTCCAGACGAGGATGGCGCCCTGGACCACGGCGTACATGCCCAGCGTGATGATCAACGGGTTGGCGCCAAAACGCTGGCACAGGAATCCGTTGAGGGCCCCGAGCAACCCGCAGACGATGATGATGGCGACCACGATCGTGACCATGGACCAGTGATGGGCGCCCGCCAGCTCAACCGTCATGACCCCGCCGGCGGAGATGAAACCGGGGATGGAGAGGTCAAGGCCGCCGACGAGCACGACCAGCGTCTGGGGCAACGCGGACAGGCCCAGGAGGGCGGCCAGAACCAGCATCGACTTCAGCGACGCGCTGCTGTCGTAGCCATCGATGCTGAGCGCGCCCCAGAGGAAGATGACGACGAGCGCCAGCACCTGCACGACCGGGTAGCGCGACTGCCAGTTGGCGCGCGCGCTGCAGCGCGGTCCCCGAGCTCGCGGACGCCTCGGCCGCAGGCTCCTGCGCGATCGGCACCGGCTCGGTGGCCGTGGAGTCCGGCATGATCACGCGGCTACCCGCCTGCCGATGCTGCGGTAGCGCGTGCTGAGCACGATCCCGACGACGAGCATCACGCCGTAGACGAGCTGCAGGTAGTCGCTGGACACCCCGGCCGACGACAGGAACTGCTGGAGCATGAAGATGCACACGGCTCCCAGCAGCGACCCGATCATGCCGCCGCGGCCGCCACCGATCGGCGTCCCGCCCAAGGCGACGCCGGCCAGGGCGATGAGCGCGTACTCGGTGCTCAGCGCCGCCGACGAGGTCTGCAGGAGCGCGGTCAGCGCCATACCGCCGGCTGCGGCGAACAGACCGCCCAGCGCGTAGGCGACGATGCGGACCCGGACGACGTCGACTCCGGCGGAGAACGCCGCCGCGTCGTCGCCGCCGACGGCCATGAGGAGCCGGTGAAACGCGGTGCGCCGCAGCAACGCCCAGACGAGAAGCGGAAAGACGATGGTGAGCAGCGCGCCCGGAATAGGCCCGACGTCTGCGCCCAGGTGAGCCGTCCAGTTGCCCGGCACGGGAGTCGGGTTGGGGGCGATCTTGTCAGCGAGGCCAGCGAGGATGAAGAACACGCAGAGCGTCGCGATCACCGGCTGGTAGCGCAGGACCGCCACGAGTAGGCCATTGATGGCGCCGATCCCGGCGCCGATGGCGAGAACGATGGGTATTGACACCGCGCCGCCGAGGCCGTGCGGAAGCAGCCAGGTGACGAAGATGCAGTTGATGAGCGTGGCCAGCGGGCCGATGGAGAGGTCCAGCCCGCCACCACCGGACAGCACCGCGGGGGTGCTGGCCATCGCCAGGATGGCGAACGGGGCCAACGTCGCGAGTTCCTGGGCGGCGTTGCCCGGATCAAAGAACGACGGCTGCTCGATCGCCTCGGCGATGAGCAGCGCGACGGCAAGGGTGAGGGCGAACGCGAACGTCTTCTGACTGAGGAACCTACGCAGGCTGTCAGGCAACGGAACCCCCGAAAAAGGCGGCGATGAGTCGCTGGCGGTCGAGGTGGGCGCGATCGAGCTGGCAGAAGACCTGGTGCTCGCGGAAGACGAGCACGCGGTCCATCAGCTCGACGTGCTCGTCGACCTCGCTGGAGAGCATGACGACGGCCATGCCGGCGCCGACCAGGTCGGCGAGGAGCGCGTAGAGATCGCGCTTGGCACCCAGATCGATCCCGCGGGTGGGGTCGTTGAGCAGCAGCACGCGCGGGTCGGCCGCAAGCAACCTGGAGATGATGACCTTCTGCTGGTTGCCGCCCGAGAGGGTTTCGATCGTCTGACCGGGGTGGCCGAAGACGATGCCGAGCCGCCGGGCGTAGTCGCGCAACCGGCGCGCTGACCGCGCTGGCTGCAGGAGGCCCCACGCCGTGTCCTGGCGCCATCGTCGGCAGAGCGAAGTTCTCACGTACGGTCATGCCGGCAAACAGCGCCTCGGCTCGCCGCTCGCGGGGCAGGTAGCGGATTCCCTGGTCAGCCGCCCCCCACGCTGAGTTCACGATCGTCTCCTCGCCGTCATGCACCGCCGCGACCGCCCCGGTCCCGGGCGCCCCGGCCAGCGCATGGAGAAACGCCTCCTGGCCGTGGCCCTCCAGGCCGGCCAGTCCGACCAGCTCGCCGGCGTGGAGCTCCAGGTCGATCGGCTCGGCCTCGGGGTGCAGTACCACTCCGCGAGTGCGCAGCACCACGTCGGCGCGCCTGGTCCGCTCCAGAGCCCCGGGCGCCAATGAGACGAGCCGGTCAGCGCCCGTCATGAGGCGAACCAGCTCCTGGGTCGAGGCCGCCTCGCGTTCCAGCCCCGCCGCCACGGTGGCCCCCGAGCGCATCACGGTCACCCGGTCGGCGATCTGTGCCACCTCGTCCATGCGATGCGAGATGAAGACGGCGCTCATCCCCGCCGACGCGCGGCGGCGAACGACGGCAAACAGACGGTCCCGGGTCTCGACGTCGAGCGCCGACGTCGCCTCGTCCAGGATGAGCACGTGCGGGTCGCGAATCAGAGCACGCGCAATGCAGCAGGCCTGACGGAGGGTGAGGCTCAGCTCCTCCACCGGCCGGTCCGGGTCGAGGTCCTCGTCGACGAGGTCGCGAAGGACGCCCCGAACCTGCTCGCGCCGTTCGGTGCCGGCGGTGGGCCGGGTGGTCAGGTCTTCCAGTCCGAGCCACACGTTGTCCACCGCGGACAGAGGCCCGATGGTGAGGACCTCCTGGAACACCGTGGCGATCCCGCGCTGGTGCGCGGCGCGTGGGGAGTCGAGCCCCGTCAGCTCCTCGCCGCCGATGCGCAGCGCCCCGGCGTCGGGCCGGTGCACGCCGCTGAGGATCTTGACCAGGGTGCTCTTGCCCGAGCCGTTCTCCCCCACGATGGCGTGAACCTCGCCGCGGCGCAGGTCAAACGAGCAGTCGGTCAGCGCCCGGGTGGCGCCGAACGCCTTGCGCAGATGGCTGACCGCCAGCGCCGTGGGTTCTCCCGAGGGCGGCCTCGGTTCAGAACCCGTGGCGCTGGCGGTGTCAGTCATTGACGCTGCCAGAGGCAGGAGGAGCGCGCAGCCACCTCGCGCCTAGGGCGTGGCCCCGTGGTTGAAGAACCCGTTCAGGTATGAGTCGGGCATGAACGTCCCGTCCGGGCCGTAGGCATCCAGGAGGCTGTTCTGGGCAAACGAGGGCTTGTACACCGTGCCGACGTTCGAGCTGGTGATCACATACGGCTTGGCCAGGATCGTGTTGACCTTCGGTCCCTGACCTTCGAGCATCCGCAGGGCGACACTGCCGGCAGCGGCGCCGATCTGCGGGTCAGGGGTTGCCGTCGAGGTCGCCTGGTAGCTCGGATGACTGTGCCAGTAAGCGATCACGCCCTGCGACGTGCCCGGGTCGGCCATCGGAGGTGGCGTGTGTCCCGTCTGCTGGAAGGCGCCGAGCACCCCGACGCCCATCGTGCCGGCGTGGAAGACACCCTGCACTCCGGACGGGTGAGTGGCCAGGAACTGCTGGACGAGGCCCTTGGCCACCGGTCCCACGAACTGGCCGTTGACGGTCCCGGCAACCTTGACGTTGGGGCACTGCGCCAGCGCGGCCTTCCACGCGGCGGCGGCCTCGGCGTCGGTCGAGGTGCCGGGGATCCCCTGCACCTCCAGGACGCTGCCCTTGCCACCCATCGCCTTGAGCGCGCCGGCGGCGGTCTGGCCCTCGTTGAGATACGGGTTGAGATCGAGGCTGACCGCGTACTTGCTCGGGGTCAGCGTCCAGGGCGACACCGTCGGGATCCCCGCCGCCGCTGCCTTGGCGATGAGCGGCACCGCGGGCGCCGGAGCCAGGGCAAAGACGATCAACAGGTCGGGCTTGCGCTGGATCGCGGTGCCGATCTCCTGAAGTTGCTGAGGAACGTCGGTGTAGGCAGCCGGGGCCTGCACCTGGATCGTCGACACCTTGCCGCTGGCCTTCAGGCGCTGCTTGAGCGCGGCCAGGGTCGTGTTGGTGAACGGGTTGGTGAGAGGCGTCCACACGATCTGCACGTTCCACCCGGACTTCTTGGCGGGCTTCCAGTTGGCCCATGCCGACTTGGTCACGGGGTAGTCGCTGAATCCTGCGTAGTCACTGGCGTAGCTGCTGCCCAATGACGCGATCGCGCCCGTGGGGTCGTTGACCTTTCCGGCCGGCAGCGTGCCGCAGCCGCCAGACGCCGACGTGGCGGCCTGCGTGGATGCGGCGGACGTCGTCGCAGCCGAGGTCGTGGGTGCGGCGGCCGCCGCCGACGACGCCCCGCCACCGGAGCCCGTCGACGAGGCCGACCCTGAGCTTCCGCAGGCTGCCAGCAACACCACGCTCGCGCACCGCGGCGAGCAACCCCGATGCGCCGCGCATCGCGGCACGGTCTCTCCGGAACATCTTCAGCTCCTCTCCCTGGGCTCTCCGAGCCCCGGCTCTCAGTCGCCTGCCCTGCGAGCGCAGAGCAGGTACTGCTCCCTCTCTCTATACGACACGGATCGTATCATATGGGCGAGACGAATCGATACGCACCATCGCGTTGACGTCGGGGCGTCAGGCGTGAGGCAGCGCGTGCGCTGCCGCTGGTCCACACGCCAGTGGGCCGTCAGCGTACTGCGAACCGCCATCCGTCCCGGTGATCTCGATGGCGTGGTTGGCGCTCAGATGCCACACGGCTCCGTACGCGCTCAGGGTCTCGTGCCCGCCAGCTTCGCGCTCAGCTCGGCCCTGCTGAGGGGCGCCCAGCAGCGTCAGCGACCCCGTCCTCGGTGAACAGTGCGGCATAGGCGGCTCCGTCGCGAGCATCGAGCGCGCGAGCCATCTCCACCAGCAGGTCGGCAATCTGCGCGCGGTCGACCAGCCAGCGCAGCTGCGCGGCGGCGTCGGCAGGCGGTGGTGACGCCGTCACGGCGCGTGCTCAGCCCCGGGCAATGCGGCCCTCGAGCATCCCCTCGCCGGCGCCGACGAGTCCGGGCGGGATGGCGACCATGTGCACGGCGGGCATCCCGACCTCGGTGCGGAAGGTGTTGTTGGGGCCGTCCTCGAAGCGCCAGATCACAGGCTCCCAATCGGGAACGTAGTTGCGATAGCCGCCGGAGTTCAGCTCGTATCGCAGACCGGCCGGATCGCGGAAGTAGAGGAAGTTCTGCTCGCCGATCCCGTGCTGCCCCGGGCCCGTAGTCGAGGCTGTGGCCGTGCTCGATGAGGAAGCGCGCACCCTCGCTCAGCTCGTGCTCGGTCTCGACCCAGAAGGCCACGTGATGCAGCCGCCCCGGGATGCCGTCTGGGTCCATGATGAAGCCATAGTCGTGGGACTTCTCATTGTTGGTGGCGATGCCGAAGAACCAGGGCGATCCCGGCTCCCCTTCGACCGCGGCCATGAGACGGAAGTCCAGCGCGTCGCGATGCCAGTACATCGTCTGCTTGACATCCGGCGTCGTGACGGTCATGTGGTCGAGCAGCCGCACGTGGATGCCGTGCGAGCCGCTGCGTTGCGGCCGCTCGGGGTAAGGCGACTCCTCGCCGGCAGGCGCCACGGCACGGTCGACGTCCCAGAACAGCTCCGTCGGATGTCCGCCGGGGCCGGTGAAGCGGTAGGCCCGTCCGTGGCCGAGCGATGACTCGATCCAGTGTCCGGTGATGCCCGTCGCCTCCACGGAGGCGACCGCGATGTCGAGCTGCTCGGCGTTCCAGGTCCGCCAGGCGCCGTGCCCGAGGCCGGGCTCCGGAGCCTCGGTGAGGATCAGGCTGTAGGCGTAGTAGTCACCCCAGCAGCGCAGGTACACCGAATCCCCTTGCTCGGCGACGACGAAGAGTCCCAGCATGTCGCGGGCGAAGGCGACGGACTCCTCGAGCTTGGGCGTGAGAAGCTCGACGTGCGAGAGGACGGACAGTGGTCGGTGAGGCATCGCTTCTCCCGTGGTGGTCGGCGTCAGCGCCGGATGGGCACGTCGACATCGTGGTGGATCTGCAAGGTGGGCACCACCTCCGCGCGCGGCACGCGGCCCAGACCGCACTCCGCCGCGACCCCGAAGCTGGGCGCGTAGCGAGAGGCCGTCTCGATCCGGTGCTGCGTTCCGGCCACACCGTCCTCGAAGTGGACGAGACCGAGATAGAGCTCGGTGTCTTCGGGCAGACGACAGGTCGGCGAGCGGCTCGAAGTAGGCATCGTCGGCGCGCTCGATCGGCACCGGCATGTGCACCCAGCCGACGGGTCGCGTGATGTGGTCGAGCATGGCATTGGTGAGGCGGACCATCGCGCTCGCATCGTTGGGCTCCATCCAGTGCTTGCCATGCCCGCTGGCTTCGTCGGGCGGATCGCCATAGCAAGGTGATAGCCCAGCTCGACCTCGGCGGGCAGCAGCGCCGCCATCCGGCCGAGCTCCGCCGCAACGTCGTCGAGAGTCCACGTGTTGGGCGGTCCGACCTGCTCGGTGATCCCCACCTCGCACGGGCAGTCCCACTGGATCGCCAGCCGATGCGCCGGGATGCCGTCGACGATCCGGGATACCTCGTGGCCCAGGGCCCGTTCGTATGCCGGCGTCAGCGCGTCGCGATGCTCGAGCTCGATGTAGGCCATGAGCGCCATGTACGCGGTGGGGAGGCTGACCTGAAAGCGCATGTCATCGGCCAGGATGCCGCGCTCCACTGCGGCGGCGAAGCGGGCATATGAGGCGATCGCGTCGTCGGCATAGCCGAGGTTGGCGAAGGTGATGTCGTCCGCGCGGACGCCGGGTGCGGGGCCGAACAGCGAGAAGCTGTGCCGGGTCTCGGTCTCGCCCCAGGTCTGCGGCGTGCGCTCCAGGCCATCGGTGGCCGCGATCTTCGGCTCCAGCGCGGCGATCCATCCCAGCCGATCTCCGGTCTCCCCGTCGGGCACCCGGGTGACGTCGCCGGCGAGGATCTCGCCGACGGCTTCGAAGACGGCGTCAGCGGATTCGAGGTTGAGACTTCCGACAAGCAGGGAACGAGCCACGGCATCCTCTCCTCAGGGAACGGTCACGTAGCGAAACGGATCGTAGCGTATCAGGTTTGAGCCTACGCTCCGGCGTCCTCGAAGATGGCCGGGTTGACCACCGATGCTGGGCGTCCGCCACTGAGCACCGCGGCCACGTTGGCGGCGGCGCAGCGCGCCAGTTGAGCCATCGACTGCTCGGAGTAGAAGGCGGTGTGTGGGGTGACGATGACGTTTTCGAGGGACAGCAACGGGTCGTCTTGGGGCACCGGTTCAGGGCAGGAAGACATCGAGCCCCGCCCCCGCGATCGTCCCGTCGCGCAGGGCCGGTACGAGCGCGTCGTGGTCGACGACCGCACCTCGCGCGCAGTTGATGAGATAGGCGCTGGGCTTCATTGCGGCCAGGAACGCGCCGTCGACGAGACCCGTGGTCTGAGGGGTGGCCGGTACGTGCAGCGATACGTAATCGGAAACGGCGAGAAGCTCGGGCAGAGGCGTGCCGCCCTGCGGGTATGCACGAGGACGCTCAGCCCCAGCCCGACGCGCGCTTTTGCACGGCCTGCCCGATCTCACCATGCCCGATGATGCCAAGCGTGCTGCCGGCGATCCGCCGCGTCGGCAGGCCAGAGGACAGTGACCAGTCACCGTCGCGGACTGTCCGGTCGTACCGATGCAGGCCCCGCACGAGCGCGAAGATGAGGGCGATGACATGCTCGGCCACCTCATCGGCGCAGTAGCTGGGGACGTTGGTGACCGGGATGCCGCGCTCGGTGGCGACGTCCACGGCGATGTTGTCGGTCCCGATGCCGTAGCGCCCGATCACGCGCAGCCGCGCGCCCGCTCGCACCACCGCGGGCGTGACGCGCCTGAAGCAGGTGAGGATGGCGTCGCAGTCGCGCACGAGCTCGATGAGCTCCGCCTCCTGCCCGCTGCGCGCGTGGACGAGCTCCGCGCCGACGCGGGCGAGGACCTCGGCCTCGATCCGCGTGTCGGCCCAGGTGTAATCGGTGACGAGGACGCGGTAATCAGCCATGACGCCCCCACGCGCAGAACTCGGCGTCCGTGCCCAGTTGCTCCTCGATGCGCAGCAGCTGGTTGTACTTGGCCAGGCGCTCTGACTGCGTCACCGAGCCAATCTTGATCTGGCCGCCATCGGTCCCGACCGCCAGGTCAGCGAGCGCCGGGTCCTCGGTCTCCCCCGAGCGTGCCGAGATCACCGTGCGCAACCCGGCCTCTTTGGCCCGCCGCACCACGGCGAGCGTCTCGGAGATGGTGCCGATCTGGTTCATCTTCACCAGCACCGCGTTGGCCGAGCGCACCGCGATCCCACGCTCGAGGCGACCGAGATGGGTGGTGAACAGATCGTCGCCGAGCACCTGCAGCGCGGCCGCCAACAACCGCCGTGAACGCGCTCCAGGCGGCCCAGTCGTCTTCGCCCAGCGGATCCTCCACCGACACGATCGGATGCTCATCGGCCAGCTCGCAAAGGTACGTCGTGAGCTCGGTGGCGGTCGAGCGTGCGGTTCTCCGAGGCCAGGCGGTAGGTGTCAGAGGCCGGGTCGAAGAAATGGGTCGCCGCGACGTCGAGGGCGTAGACGATGTCCTCACCGGGGCGCAGGCCGGCGGCGATCACCGCCTGGTCCATCAGGCGCAGCGCTGCCCGGTGGTCCTGCAGCGGCGGCCCGTAGCCCCCCTCGTCTGCCTTGAGTGTGCTCAGCCCACGTGTGGTGAGGATCTCCCCATCGCCCGGTGCATGGCCACGGCCCATGCGAGCGCCTGCGGAGTAGCTCCGGGCGCCCGCGGGAATGGCCGAGAAAGTCCTGGAAGTCCAGCTGCCGGCCCGCGTGCAGACCACCCGAGAGGATGTTCACCATCGGCATGGGCAGGGACACTGGACCTTCACGCGCCAGGCTGCGCCACAGCGGCACCCCCTGGACGCGTGCGACGGCACGCGCCGTGGCCAGGGAGACCGCAAGCAGCGCGTTGGCGCCGAGGCGAGCCTTGTTCTCGGTGCCGTCGAGCTCGAGCAGACGATCATCCACGGCCACCTGGTCGGGCTCCAGCCCGCATATCGCGGCGGCGATCTCGCCGTTGATCGCCGCCACCGCACCGAGGACGCCGTACCCGCCAAAGCGGCTCGTGTCGTGGTCGCGCCGCTCGATCGCCTCATGGCTTCCGGTCGAGGCTCCTGACGGAACGCTCGCCGTCACGATGTGGCCATCGCCCAGGGCCAGCTCCGCCTCGATCGTCGGCCGGCCGCGCGAGTCCAGGATCTCGCGGGCGTGTAGGCCGACGATCAGGGGCATGCGGCAAGTGCCTCGTCGACCCCGGCATCGCACAGGTCGAGCAGTAGTGCGCGCGCGTAGCGCCGGCCAAGATCGCGCGGGGCGCCCCTCGAGGTGAGCCAGGCGGGATTTGCCGTCGACCCGCGCGAGCACGACGCAGCCGAGCTCGGCGATCACCGCGGCTGGATCCGCGGCGGCCGACCCACTCTCGCGCGCGTAGATTCGCCAGAACCTTCGGGCCTCCGCGATGAAGGCGCGGTTGCGGTGGCGGATCCCGTCGAGCACCACGAGCGCCAGCAGGAAGGCGACGTCGAACGCGGGGTCTCCCCAGTGCGCCACCTCGAGATCGAGGGTTAGCATCCGATCCGGTGTAGGCGATCAGGTTCTTGGGCGAGTAGTCGCCGTGCACCAGGCACCTGCGGGTGTGCAGCAGCCGCGTCACCTCGTCCTCGATCCGCGCCGCGAGGTCTGGGTGCCGGCAGGCGGTCGCGCGATGGTAGGGCTCGACCCGCCCTTGGAGCAGAGGCCACTGCGCAGCGAAGCGGCCCTGGACCCCGGCGTCACCGGCTGGTGGTGGTGTGCAGCCGCGCCAGCAGCCGTGCGGCGTGCACGGTCCGACGCGGGTCGGCGACGCCGGCATCGTGCTCGTCGCGCCAGATCACGCCGCCGGTCGGCGCGATCGTCATGCCGAACGTGAACCGATCCTCGTCGACGAAGACGACCTCCGGCGCGCTGTATGGCATGCGCTCCGCCAACAGGCGCAGGCAGTCGCACTCAATGAACGCCCGCGCCTGGTCAAACGGCCAGTCGTCCGCGACGGCGAGGTCGGCCAGGGGCTGCTTGACCACAACTCCGCCACCGGCCCATCGAGCCATGAGCACCGTGGCCGAGACCCCGCCGCCGAGGGCGGTGACCGTCACCCCGGCGCCGTCGGGCACGACGCCGAGCCGCCGCAGGTAGCCGGGCAGCTCGCCCGGGATGACCGTCAGCCCCAGATCTGCTGCGCGGTCGAGACCAGGAGCTCCAGCTTGCGCCACTGCGCGTCCTCGTCGATGAGGTTGCCGTCGGGGCGGCCGTCGTCACCGGTGGTGAGCGCTGAGGCAAATCCGCACTGGGGTGATAGGGCCAGCTGCTCGAGCGGGATGTACTGCGCCGCCCGCTCCACGGTGGCCTTGATCTGATCAGCGGTCTCGAGGGCCGGATGCCGCGTGCTGACGACGCCGAGCACCACCACCGGCCCGCCGCGCGGCACCCGCTCGAGCGCCGCGTAGTCGGCGTCGCTGCGCTCGACGTGGCCGTCCCACTCCAGCGTGAAGCGGTCATATGGCAGCGAGAAGAACGTCTCCCCCAGCTCGCCCAGGCCGTCGTGATGCGCCAGGTAGCGCGACGCGTAGTTACCACGGCACTGGTGCAGGCAGGTCGTCACGTGGCCGGGCAGACCGTCGACCACGCGGCGATCGGCGTCGAGCATCCGCTCCAGCAGATCGTCGAGATCCAGGCCCTTCGCGGTCACGAGCGCGCCCAGCGGCGATGCCGAGAGCATCATGTACCCGGACACGTCGAACTGCACGTAGGTCGCGCCCGCCGCGATGGCGTCGTCGACGAGCTCGCGCAGCAGGCCGACGAGCTCATCGGCTGCCTCCTCCGCGGACCCGTAGGCGCCCGTGGTGATCGCCGGCCCCAGCACGCACTGTCCCACCAGAAACGATGCGGTCGGGAAGGTGACCTTGATCGCGCGGTCGGTCAGCCCGGACACGAATGCGGCCTCCCGCGCGGCGGGGCTATCGATCTTGCGCAGCCGCTCGACGATGGCCACCGACCCCTCGTGCTCGACCACGCTGCCGTCGTCGTCGCGGAACTGGAGCTTGGTCTGACTTGGCCGGGTTCCCTCAACGGCGTCGAAGAACGAGTTGAAGTACATGAGCCGGCGAAACTCGCCGTCGGTCACCACGGGCAAGCCGAGCTCCTCCTGCTTGGCAACCACCCGTCGTATCGCCTCGTCCTCGAGGGCGTGCAACTGCTCGCGGTCCTTGGCGCGCTCCTCGGCGAGCAGGCTCGTGTGACCGGCCTCGTAGATGCGGTGCACCTCATCGAGGAGCGCCTGCGGGCGCTGGAGGCTTCCGATGTGCTCGGCGCGGATCATGAGCACGCCTCCTCAGCGGACCGCGGCGGCCACTTCGGCGTGGGTGCGCAGCAGCGGACGCAGGGTGTCCTCGGCGCCGCCTCGCTCGGGCGGACGGCGTCCCATGCCGCACTCAGTGGCTACGCCGAAGGCCACGGCGTGGCGCTTGGCGGTGGCGATGCGTCGCTCGGTCCCCTCGCTGCCGTCGCGATAGTGCACCAGCCCTAGGTAGAGCTCGGTCTCGGCCGGGAGACGCAGCTCGTCGAGAGGTGCGAAGTAGGCATCGTCATCGCGCTCGATCGGCACCGGGATGTGCACCCAGTCGATGCGGCGCTCAATCGCCTCGGCGCATGGGTTGAAGATCGCCACGCACGTCCGGCAGTCCTCGGGCTGGATGAGGTGCTCGTTCTTGTAGTCGCCGTAGCACAGGTGAAAGCCGAGTTCGACGTCGTCGGGCACGGCCGCGGCGTAGCGTGCCAGGCGCTCGGTGATCCCTTCGGCGACCGGTGAGAACGGACACATGATCCAGCCCTCGACGAACCAGACCTCCACGCAGACATCCCACTGGATGGCAAGCTCGTCGTGGGGGATCCCTTCGAGGATCCGTTGCAGCTCGCGCATCTGTGCCGCCTCATAGCCGGGCTCGAGCGCGGCCAGCTCCGAGGGGGCGACGGCGGCCGACACCGTGGCGATCGGCGTGCCCATGCTCACCTGGAAGCGCACGTCGGCGGGCAGCTTGCCCTCCTGCTTGTAGCGCTTGAACGTCTGGTACGAGGCCAGGGCGGCGTCGGCGTAGCCGAGGGACGGATAGTGGATGTCCTGCCGGCGAGCGGCCGTCGGCGACGCCGATCACGCGCGGGGAGTACTCCTCATAGAAGGGATGCGCTCGACCAACCCATCGATCTGCCAGAAGATCTGGGCGTACCAGCCGATCCACATGAAGCGGTCGCCGGTCTCCCCGTCGGGGATGCGGCGCAGATGCCCACCCAACTCCTCACCGACAACGCGAAAGACATCATCGGTGCTCGGAAGCGGCACGCTGCCACAGAGGTGCGCGCCGACGACAGCGTTGTCCTGCACGGATGCCATGTTCGATTCTCTCCTCTGGCGGACGGTGAGATCCGCCGGTTGCCGATCGCGACAGGTTGGTCAGCCCGAGAACTCGTCTCCTCCGCGCGCCGCCGCGGGTGCGAGGTTGACCGGCACCTCCTCGGCGATCACCGGTACCGGCACCAACCCAGCCGAGCGCCCGCGCGTGCCGAGAGCCTCGCGGGCCTGCGCCGGGCTGGCCGGCTCCAGCTGCAGCTCGCGGGCCATGCGTACCGCCCGCTCCACCAGCTGCGCGTTGTCGCGCGCCATCTCGGTGCGGCTGTAGCGCACGTTGTCCTCGAGGCCGACGCGGATGTTGAGGCCCATCGCCAAGCCCATCGTGGTCAGCGGCAGCTGGGCCCGGCCGATGGCGATCACGTTGACGTTGGCCCCCTCGGGGATGCGCTCGACGGCATGGGCCAGGTTCTGCCACGTGCCGGCAGCGCCGCCCTGGCCGTGGGCGCCGAGGACCAGCCCGATGTTGACCGGCGGGGTCAGCAGTCCACCGGCGATCAGCCGCTCGACCTCCTCGAGCATGGTCGGGTTGTAGACCTCGAGCTCGGGCTTGACGCCGCGATCGAGCATCTCCTTGGCAAACCATTCGATCTGGCCTCGGGGGTTGTCGAGCATGAGCGCGCGGCCGTCCGGGGTGAAGAACAGGACGAACCCCATGTTCAGCGAGCACATCTCGGGATTGAGCAGCGCGGTGCTCAGGCGCTGCTCATAGGTCTGGGTCAGACCCGCGCCCGTGGTCAGCTGGACGATCGCGTCGGTGTGCTCGCACAGGCGCGCGTGGATGTTGCGGTAGATCTCTGGATCGGTGGTGTTGCGGCCATCGGGATCGCGCGCGTGGATATGCAGCACGGCGGCCCCGGCGCGCCAGGCAGCGATGCCCTGCGCCACGATCTCGTCCGGCTGCTCGGGCAGCGCCGGGGTGGCGGCCTTGCTGTGGTAACCGCCGGTCAGGGCGCAGGTGATGATGGGGTGGTGCTCAGCCGCCATTGGGCGACGCATCGATGAGCACGAACGCGACACGACAGGCCCGGTCGCTGCGGTTGGCCCAGGCATGGTTGGTGCCGCGCTGGATGAGAACGTCGCCCGGCCCCAGGCAGCACTCGCCTTCGTCCATCAGGGCCCAGATCTCCCCCTCCAGGACGATCGCGTAGTCCAGGGTCTCGGTCTTGTGAAACCAGAAATGGCGAGGGTCGCCCGCCGCCTGTCCGGCGGCGTGAGCGCCCGCGCCCCCGATCTCCTCGAACATCTGCGCGATGTCGACATCCTCGTACCGGCTGTCGGGAGGGAAGTCGGCGACGCGCAGGATGGTCCCGCCGGCAGGCGGATGGATCGGCGGCACCCAGCCCGGGCGCACCGGGTCCTCGTTGCCGTCGTTGGAGGCGGGCGTGGCGTCGGTGGTCCAGAGGACCCGCGCGACCAACTCGGGCATCACCGACGGCGCGTTGCTGTGCGGCGAGGGACCATCGCTGATGATCACCGATCGCCCCTGCTCGTCGTGTCCGGTGACCACGCGGCGCACCGGACCCAACTGCGCGTCGGCGGTGCCGGACCGGGCCAAGCGGTTGCCGTTTGCCTCCTCGTCGGCCATCACGCAGCCGCCTCCACCTCGAACGGGTTGACCCGGGGCTCGGGCCACCAGGGATACGCGTCGGGCTCGCTGCTGAAGCGGTTGCGCAGCACCCCCACGCCGTCGACCTCGAGCTCAACCACGTCGCCGGGCGAGAGGTGCTTGCCGAGCTCGAGCGCCGAGCCGTTGCCGACCGTGCCCGAGCCGATGATGTCGCCCGGCTGGACGACATCGCCGATCGAGACGTAGGCGATGAGCTCGGCGGCGCTGTAGATCATTCCCTCGCTCACCCCGGTGGCCCACTCCTCACCGTTGACCGAGACGCGCATGGTGAGCCGATCGAGCGGCGGGCAGGTCCGCGTCGTCGATCGTGGTGATCCACGGTCCGATGCCGTAGGCGAAGTCCTTGCACTTCTGCGGGCCCATGCCGACGCCCATCTCGCGCGCCTGGATATCCCGGGCCGAGAAGTCGTTGAAGATCGTCAACCCGAACAGCAGCTCCTGTGCCCCCTCGGGGGTAAGGTTGCGACCCTGACCGCCGACGACGAACCCGAGCTCGAGCTCGTAGTCGATCTGGTTGGCGAAGGCCGGGAAGGGGATCTCCTCGTCGTGTCCGTAGACCACCCCGGTCGAGCCCTTGAAGTAGCCCGGGGTCTTGAACAGCTGGGGGTTGGGCGCGCCGACCCCCAGCCGCTCTCCGTACTGCTTCATGTGCAGCGGGAAGGTCAGCGAGTCGCGGATGACAGGCGGGTCCAGCGCCGCGACCCAGCGGACATCCTCGATCGGGCAGCGAGGCCTCGTCGGCGTGCTCGCCGTTCTGCGCCTCGGCTGCGAGCTCGGGAAACGCCGGTCCCAGGGCAATGGCCTGCGACATGCTCGAAGGGAAGATCGCTGCGGCCAGGCGGCGGGCGGCCTCAGGGGTGGCCCCCGAGCGCATGCGCCTGATCTGCTCGGCGCGGGCCAGATCGACGACCAGCGACCTCTCAGGATGGACCGCGACGAGTCGCACCACCGGGCCGTCGGGGCCTGTCATCAATATCCGTCCCAGCTTCATCCGCTCTCCCCTCGATGTGTGACGCATCGTATCGTATCGAATTAGTTGCGCAGGCGCCGCACCGTTGCGTATCGTGTGACTCATGGCATCTCGGAGTGAAACCAGCCGATCGGCGATCCTTCAGGCCACGATCAAGCTTCTGCAGGACACGACCGTGCAGAGGCTCTCGATCGAAGCCATCGCCAAAGAGGCCGGGGTCGGCAAGACCACGATCTACCGCTGGTGGCCGAGCAAGGCGGCAGTCGTCATCGACGCCTTCATGGAGCACCATCTGGTCAAGACGCCGATCCCGCAGGACGTGCCGGTGCGCGACGCGCTCGTCACTCACCTGCGGTCGCTGATCCGCCAGTACCGCGGCCCGACCGGGCGGCTCGTCGCCCAGATCATCGCCGAGAGCCAATACGACGCACAGACGCTCGACGACTTCCGCACCCGGTTCTGGGACGGCCGGCGCGAGGCGGTCACGGCGCTGGTCAAACGCGGCATCGAGTCGGGCGAGATCCGCGATGACGTCGACGCGGAGCTGGTCACGGAGATGATCTACTCGCCCGTGTACCTGCGACTGCTCTTCGGCCACCGACCGCTGAGCGAGAAGTACGCCGACCAGGCCGTCACCCTCGCCTTCCAGGGACTGGCCGCCGCCGTCACGGTCTAGTAGCCCCCCTGGAGCATCAGCCGGGAGTTGGCGCCGCCGACATCTGATACGCTGCGTATCGAATGTCCGAGCGCATGCGTGTCATCGAGTTCGTCCCGGCGGCGGTGCAGGCACTCGCCGCTGACCTCGGCTACCTGGACGAGAGCGTTGAGTTCGTGCGGACCCGCTCCTCCACCGAGCAGCGCGAGCGTGTCATGTCCGATGACTGCGACGTCGCGCTCACCGCGATCGACAACCTCATCGCCTGGGACGCCGACGGCGACGACCTGCGACTCGTCGCCCAGGTCGAGCGGACCACGGTGCTCGATCTGATCGCCGCCCCCGAGATCCACTCGATCGCCCAGTTGCGGGGACAGGCACTCGCCGTCGACGCGCCCGACAACGGCTTCGCCATCGTGTTGCGAAAGGTCCTCGCCGACCAGGGCCTCTCTGACGGTGATTACCGGCTGAGCAGCGAAGGCGGCATCGCCCAGCGGTTCGCGGCACTGGTCGAGGGGCGCGCCGCGGCGGGGCTGCTCGGGCCCCCGTGGAGCTACCAGGCGCTGGAGGCTGGACTGGTCAAGCTCGCCGGTGTGCACGAGGCGCTTCCGGCCCTGCCCGGAATCGGCGTCGCCGTGCGTCAGGCCCGCCTCGAAGAACTTGATGCCCCGCTCACGCGCTACCTCGCGGCACTGAGCCGCGCAATCAGCTGGCTGGCCTCGGCTTCGCACGAGGAGGCACTTGCGCGCCTGGCCGCCGCGGGATTCGAAGGCCGCGGCGCGGAGGACCTCCTGGCCGTCGCTCCGACGACACTGGCGCCCTCGCCGGAGGGGCTCGAACTGCTCTTTGACATGCGCCGCGAACTGGGTCTGCTCCCCGACGGGGCCCCGTCGCCCGCGACGCTGCTCGCCGGCCTGGCCATCCCCCTGGTGGCCGTCAGCCTGAGGGTCACGGGCGTGCTCGTCACCCGGTCGCTGCGGTCGTGCCTGGGGCGCTTCGCCACCGGAGTCGCGGTTGTCACCTTTGACAGTCCCGACGGCCGGCGCGGGATCACCATCAACTCCTTCACATCGGTCTCCATCGAACCACCGCTCGTGCTCGTCAGCGTTGCGCGGCGCGCCCGCGCCCACGACCTGCTGCGCGGGCGGTCCTTCTGCGTCAACGTCCTGGGCGCTGAACAGGAGGCAGTGGCACGACGGTTCGCTGGATCCGGCAGAGACGCGCCGGTCCAATGGGTGCAGGGCACCGCTGCCCCGTGTCTGGCTGGCGTGCTGGCGCAACTCAAATGCCGGCCATGGCGCGAATATGACGGGGGTGACCACACCCTGTTCGTCGGCGAGGTCACGGACTACGACTACCGCGACGGGAGCGCCCTGGGCTTTCACATGAGCGGCTTCACCATGATCGCCGAGGAGGAGTTCGGCATCGAAGCCCTCCTGTAGGCGGCGCTCAGGCGCTCGATCCGCGCGCCCAGATGACGAGCAGACCATCACCCACCGTGAGGAGCACCTGCCGGGTCCGGCCGTCGCCGTGCACATGCTCGACAAAGGCATGCGCGCCTTCGGTCTCGGCACGGTGGCCTCGACCGGGCCGAGGATGTCGCTCACCCGGTGGAGGCAGCCTGGGCGCCGACGACCGCCTCGACGACCTGACGGTGCTCGCGCATCGTCTCCATTCCGTCGGCTCCCGGCTGGCGGCCGAACCCGCAGTACATCGCCACTCCGAAGTCGTCCAGGTACTTCGACGCGGTGGCGTGGCGGCGCCGAAGTCCGTCGGTCCCGTCGATGGGAAGGACGATCCCGAGGTACACGCGCGTGTCGGGGGTCTTCAGGCCGGTGAGCGGCGCGAAGAATCGGCTGTCCGCGCTGCGCAGGTCCTTCGGCCCGGCGAGGTGCAGCCAATCCACCGGGCGACCGGAGTTCTCCACGGCGTAGTTGGCCATCTTGACCAGGAGCTCCATGTCGCGCGCCTCGTACATCGGCCACGACGGGAAGGTGCCGTAGCACAGGTGATAGCCGACGAATGTGTCCTCAGGAATGACCCGGGTGACCCGGGACACCGGACCGGCAAACCGCTCCCATGCGTCGTCCTCGGTCCAGTCCACGACGCCCTCGAGGTCAAGCACCTCCCAGCAGACGTCCCACTGGATGGCCAGGTCCGAGGCCGGTATCGCATTCGTCAGTCGCGCCATCTCCCGCCCCACAAGGTCCTCCCACGCCGCGGCCACGATTGGGAAGTCGTGCCCGAAGTGGGCCTTGAAGCCGATCAGCGTGCTCGTCCGGAACGGCAGGCTCACCTGGAAGCGCACGTTGGCGGGAATGACTCCCTCGTCTCGCAGCCCCTTGAACGTTTGATACGACTCGATCGCGTCGTCGATCCGCGGCCATGTCTCGAACCTGAGCTCGTCCACCCCCTCGGGCAGACCCAGGACGGTCGTCTGCCGCACGTGCCTGGGCGGCCGCGCGCTGGGCTGCAGCACGTCGATCTGCGGGTGAGGGTCGAGCAGGCTGAGATGGTCATAGGCAACCCACAGCGCCCGTGGCCCCGTTTCCCCATCGGGCAGCGCGAACACAAGATCTCCGAACAGCTCGCCGCCGGCGCGCAGCGCCTCCTCGGTCGAGGACGCGGGCAGGCTCCCCACGAGCAACAACTCACTGCTAACCCTGGCAGGCATGATCACTCCTCCGCGGCTATTAAATACGAAACGGCTCGTATCATACCCCGTAGGACCGCACGCGTTATCCGACTGCCGGAGCGGAGGACCCATGACACGACGGCAGACACCACTCTCCCCGCCCGAGGTCACGGTCGCCGAGCTCCTCGACGACCCATACCCGGTCTAACAACGCCTCCGCGACGCCGGCCCGTGCGGGTGGCTGAGCCCGGCAAACCGCTACGTGGTCACGCGCTGGGACGAGGTGTTCGCGCTCGACGAGAACCCAGCGTTGATCGCGGGCGAGCCCAACTCGCTGATGACGCGCGCCATGGGGCTGAGCATGCTCCGTACCGACGGCGAGACCCACCAACGCCAGCGAGCCCCCGCTCACCGCGGGCTGCGAGCCATCGAGTTCCGCTCCCGTTGGGCGGGAATGCTCGATGAGGTGGCCGACGATCTGCTCGACGGAATCGAGGGCGACGGAGGTGCCGAACTGGTCAGCGCCTTCGCCGGCCCGTACGCGGCAGCGACGCTCAAGCGTCTGCTCGGTCTCGACGACGTCGCCACTGCCGACATGGAGACTTGGTCTCAGGCGCTGATCGACGGGATCGGCAACTACGCCAACGATCCGGAGGTCTGGCGGGGCTGCGACTCCGCCGGCGCCGGGATCGATGCCGCCATCGAGCGGTGGTGGGCGCGGGCCGAGCCAGGGACCGTCTTGCACAGCCTGGTGGCCGATGACCCCCACCGGTTCGACCTGCGTCGCGCCACCCAGCGCCACGTCGCGTTCTCGCGGAGGCCTCACGTGTGTCTGGGAGCGTTCGTCGCCCGGCAGCAGATCGGCCGCAGCGCCCTCCCCCGACTGTTGGCCCGCTTTCCCGGCCTGCGGCTCGCGGAACGGTTTACCCCGCGGCAGGTCGGCTGGGTGTTCCGCGGCCTTCAGGCGCTTGACGTCGTCTGGTGAAGCGAGGCGCGCGCGTCGCGACACCGGAGCTCAAGCTAAGCCTCACGGCATCACCCTTTCTCGCGACTCCGCCTCGCGCCGCCGCCGACTCCCGTTTCGGCGCGCCCGGCTATCCGTAGTTCATCTTCAGCTTGGAGAAGAAGTCACCAAGGATGAGCCGCGAGTCCACCGAGTTGTACACACGGATCTGGCGGCCCGAGGAGCGAGCCTGGTAGGTGCCGTCGGGGTTGATGTTCGGCGCGTACATGGTGTCGTAGTGCGCGCTGCCCACTCCCCCGCTCCCCGTCGGGTCATACGCGTTGGTCAACGCGGTGAGCAGCACGAGCGGGCTGTCGCCGAGCACGTATTGCTCGCCCAGGTTGGGAAAGCCCTGCGGCGGATTGTTGAGACGGTTGAGTAGCTGCGCGTAGAGCCACGCGCCGATGCGGCCGTGCGGCTTGACATGGTCCTGGAGTTCGGTCAGTCCGACAGCGTTCTGGGCGTAGGCGTTGGACGGCACCTGCCAGATCTCGATCGGCGAGTCGTTGAAGACCACCTGAGCCGCGATCGGGTCCTGGGACAGGTTGTACTCGCGTCCGCCGGCCGGGTACGGCGCGCCGCCGATCCACACCAGCGTGAACTTCGAGGCGATGTCCGGCCGCATGAGATACGCGCTGGCCACGTCGGTGAGGTTGCCGCCCACGGTGACATAGAGCGGCAGTGTCGTGTCGGTCCGCGTCGCCTCGGCGATCAGCGCCCGCGCGCCGTCGGAGGGTTGGGGCGTGGTGCGATCCGTGAGCTTGGCGTTGGAGCCCGCGTACACCGGGACCGAGCGCGAGAGCCCCATAAGGCGCAGCATCTCGCGGGCGATGGGGACGCCATCGGTGGCCGGAGTCGAGGACGGATCGTCACTGTTGAGCGTCGTCACCAGCCCGGTGACGATCGTCGCGGTGCTGAGCAGCGCGTGGACGGTCGCGAACAGGCCGTCGGGGTCGCCGCTGGCGTCGTTGAGGTCGAACACTCTGGCCCGCGGGCCCTTGGGATCCTGGAATGCGCCCCCGCCCCACCCGCCGCGCGGGTGGGCGGCGGGGCGACGACCTGGCGCCGCGGACGCCGGTGCGGTGGAGGCTGTTGCGGCGGCGCCTCCGGCGGCCATGAGACCAACGTTCTTGAGCAGGTTCCTGCGATTGATCATGTGACCCTCCCGATGGTCATGATGTGTTCCGTACACGCGTGGATGGGGCTGTGTAATGGAGCGCTTGGCTGGGCATAGTCGAGCGCGAGCCTGGCGAACTGGCGCGCCTGCTCTGTAGTCGTCTGTGTCTGCCATCCGTCGTTATCAGCCGAGCCGCCGCCAGAGGAGCCGGGGCGTGTCAGACCCCGGCTCCTGTGCGCGGCGGCGTCCGGCCGAGAGGAGCGTCGGCCGCCTTCGTCGATCAGGTCGCGCCTGAGTAGACAAAGTTGTTGACCTTGCTGGCGTTGGCCGGGGTGATCAGGTAGCAGGGCAGCAGCTGCTTCTCCTGCGCCGGCTTCTTGCCGGTCTTGATGTAGGTGTTGGCCTCCTCGACCGCCTCCTTGGAGAACACCGCAAGCGGCTGGAGGACCGTGGCCTTGATCCCACCCGCCTTGATCGAATTGACCACCTGCTGGCTGCCGTCCAGACCCGTGACGATCACGTTGGTGTGGTGCGTCGCCTTCAGCGCCGCCAGCGCACCCAGCGCCATCGTGTCGTTGCCCGAGATGATCCCCTTGATGTTGGGATGGGCCTGCAGGATGGTCTCGGTGACCTGGAACGCCTTGGTCTGGTCCCAGTTGGCCGATTGTTGGGCCACCATGTGCAGCCCCTTGACCTGATTGAGCACCGAGTGGTACCCCTGTGACCGCGTGGCCGCGTTGGTGTCGGTGGACAGTCCGAGAAGCTCGGCATATTCCCCGTTGTCGTGCATCAGCTTTGCGAACTCGGCACCACCGAGCTGGGCACCGGTGTAGTTGTTGGACACCAGCTGGGCAACGGCGACCCCGGTCTTGTTGATCTCACGATCGATCAGGAACGTCGGAACGCCGGCATTCTTGGCCTTCTGGATGGCGGCGATGCTCGCCGTCGCGCTCGCGTTGTCCAGGATGATCGCCGCGGCGTGATCGGAGATCGCCTCGTCGATCTGCGTCGCCTGGAGGTTGGGGTCTGAGTTGTTGTTGAGCACCAGCGTGCGATATCCGAGCTTCTGCGCTTCTTGCTTGGCCAGCGTGGCCTCAGCGGCGAAGAAGGGGTTGCTCAACGGGGGCACATCGATGACCATCAGCTTCTTGCCGCCGCCGCTCGATGCCGGCGCGGCGGAGCTGCTCGCCGACGACGTCGCGGCGGCGCTGGATGTCGCGCCGCTCGCGGGTGCGCTGGAGCTCGATGTGGACTGCGAGCTGCCGCTAGAGCCGCAGCCGAGAGCAGCCATGCTCAGGGCGCACACCATTATGGCCAGTCGCACAAGCGACCGCGCCGTCCTCTTACGGTTCATTGTTCCTCTCCCTCCGCGACCTTCCAGTCGCGGGTTTCACATTGGGGTTTGCCTGCGAACTACGCCTTTACGGCGGTCTCTTCGCTCTCAACCACCTCCTCGACAGCCGCCGCGGCGTCCTCCGTGGCCTTCGCCGCCTGGCGGCGACGCTGCGCCTCGTCGACGGCCACCGCCGTCACGATCACCATGCCCTGGGCCACCTGCTGCCAGAAGCTGGAGACGCCCACGAGCACCAGCCCGTCGTTGAGAAATCCGATGACGAACGCGCCGAGCACGGTGCCGCCGATGCGTCCGCGTCCGCCGAACAGCGAGGTGCCGCCCAGCACGACGGCAGCGATCGCGTTGAGTTCATAGGACGTCGCCGTATCGGGGAAGGCCGAGCCGAGCTCTGAGGTGATGAGCAGACCGGTGAGCGCGGCGCAGATACCGGAGATGACGTAGACCCCGAGCTTGACGCGGTTGACGCGGATGCCCGCCAGCTCCGCGGCGCGCTCGTTTCCGCCGACCGCGTAGACACGCCGGCCGAATGCGGTGCGCTTGGCCACGTACACGGCCACGGCGATCACGAACGCGAAGAGGATGATCTCGAACGGGATGCCGAACAGGCTGCCGGTAGCCAGGAAGGAGAACCCCGTGTTGTGAAGCTGCGCCGTCCCGCCGAGGTTGGCGAAGGTGTTGCCCCCGTCGCTCAGATCCGCCAGGCCGCGCGCGACCGAGAGCATCCCGAGCGTCGCGATGAACGGAGCGACGTTCAGGCGGGTGATCACCGTCGCGTTGATCGCGCCGATGCCGGCCCCGAGCCCGAGACCGATGAGCACGACCATCGGCACGCTGAACCAGATGACGATGCCCAGCGGATGGAGGATGAGGCCGTTGTTGAGCAATGCGCCCGCGACCATCCCGATCAGACCGGCGATCGACCCCACCGACAGGTCGATGCCCGCGGTGAGGATGACGAACGTCTCGCCGATCGCCATCGGGCCGGTGACGGCCACATGCTCGGTCATGGTCAGCAGGTTGGACCCGGTGAAGTAGTCCGAGGAGATCACCGAGAAGACGATCACGATGGTCAGGAACGCGACGAAGGCGCGCAGCTTGAGGATCACCCGCCACCACCCGCGCCAGCTGCGCAGGTCGGCCACGAGCTCGCTCCCCCGGTCGATCCCGAGCTGCTCGGCCAGGCCTCCGAGAGCGCTCATACGGCCACCTCCCGGGGGGTCTGCGCGTTGGAGGCGGCGACCAGCGCCTGGGCCGTCGCGTCATCGCGCGTGAACTCGCTCACCAGGCGCCCCTTGGCCAGCACGAGGATCCGGTCGGCCATTCCGAGCACCTCGAGCAGGTCAGATGAGGTGAAGAGGATCGCCAGGCCGTCGTTGGCCAGCGACTGCATGACGCGGTAGAGCTCGGTCTTGGCGCCGACGTCGATGCCCCGCATCGGATCGTCCATGAGCAGGACCTTGGGCGCGGTCATGAGCGCGCGCGCAACGACGACCTTCTGCTGGTTGCCGCCCGACAGCGCGGTCACCGGCTGCTCGATGTCGGCCACCTTGACGCCGGTCTGCTGGACGACCTTGCGGACCGCCTCGGTTTCCTGGCGCGAAGACAGGCCGGTCGGCGAACGCAGCGCCCCGAGGCTGGCGAGCGAGACGTTTTCGCGCACCGACATCGTCTGCACCAGTCCTTGGCGCTGGCGGTCCTCGGGGATGAGGAACATGCCGCGTGTGATTCGGGCGCCGACGCTGAGCGTCTCCACCCGCGCTCCCGCGACGGTGACCTCACCCGCGGCCGCGTGGCGCAGGCCGATGAGCGTCTCGAGAAGCTCGGTGCGACCGGCCCCCATCAGCCCGTAGAGCCCCACGATCTCACCGGCATCCAGCGAGAACGACACGCGGTCGAGCATCAAGGACCCGTTGGGCCGCGGCGCGGTGAGATCGGTCACCGCGAGCGCTGCGGTCCCCACGTCGCGCGCCTCGTATGGGTACAGCGTGTCGGGGTCGTGGCCGATCATCTGCTCCACGATCCAGTGCACGTCGATCTCGTCAACGGCGGCCTCGGCGACGAGATGGCCGTCACGCAGGACGGTGACGTGGTCGCCGATCTCGGTGATCTCCTCGAGGCGGTGGGAGATATAGACGATGGCCACGCCCGACTCGGCGAGCCCGCGGATGACCCGCAGAAGCGTCTCCACCTCCTTGCTGGACAGCGCCGACGTCGGCTCGTCCATGATGAGGACGCGCACGTCCTGAGCCAGTGCGCGGCAGATGACGACGATCTGCTGAACACCGACGGGGAGCTCGCCCATCGTCGCGCGCGGGCTCACCGTCTGACCCAGGCGGCGCAGCAGCTCGCGGGCGCCGCGCTCCTGGTCGCGCAGCCGGACGCCGGCGGCGGACCGGAGCTCCTGGCCGGCGAAGATGTTCTCGGCGACGCTCAGGTCGGGGAACAGCTGGATCTCCTGGTGGATGAGCCGGATGCTCAGCTCGCCGGCGGCGCGCGGTGAGTGCAGCTCGACGGGAGTGCCGTCCAGGAGGATCCGCCCGCTCACCGGCCGATGAACGCCCGCGAGGATCCCCATCAAAGTCGACTTGCCCGCTCCGTTCTCGCCGACGAGCGCGTTGACCTTGCCGCGGTACACGTTGAAATCCACGCCGTCGAGCGCGACGGTGCGCCCGAACACCTTCCTGATGTCCTCGGCGCGCAGGACGACATCGGCGTCTGCGGTCATGGCTTGACCTCGACGGTGATCGGCGTGATGACCGGCTTGCCCGGATTGAGCGTGAACGCGCCGGTGAACTGCACTGACTTGCCCTTGAGCCTGCTGTTGTCGAGCTTGTTGAGCGTGCCGGTCACGATCCGCTTGTTGATGGCAGTCGCGACCTCGCTGTAGGTGACCTGGTCGGCGAACTGGTTGAAGCTGATGAACTTCATCGCGTCGCGGACGTCGGTGCCGGTGAGGATGGGACCGAGCTGCAAGAAGGCGATTGGCGCCTCGGCGTGCCCGATGGCCAAGCCGGCTTGCGCTGGGATCCCCGAGGTGTTGACCGAGACGACGTGCGCGTCGCCCTTGACCAGGAAGGTCGGCTGCCCGCCGAGCGTGGCGACGTGGCCGTAGCGCTTGGCGGTCCCGGCCTCGTCCTTCTTGAGCTTGGCCAGCAGGGTGGGCAGGTCGACCGCCGACTGGTGGACGGCGGGGAGAATCTTCGTGGTCCAGTATTTGCTGACGTAGTCAGTGGGATTCAGGTTGGTGCTGGAGGCGACTGTGGATCCAGGTCCCCCCTTGGTGATGTCCTGCACGACCCACTGCGGGTCGACGATGAAGAACACGACGACCACCGCCACGATCACGGCGGCGATGCCTTGGCGCTTGCGCGCCTGAGGGCCGCCCGCGAGTGGCAGGCCCGGGAGTGCTCCGGCCAGCCGGCTCACGTCGGCACCTCCCACACGCCGGTGTCGTCTGCGTCAGAGAGGGCGCGGGCGACGAGGCGCTCGGCGGTGAAGCGATCTGTGATCAGGACGTTGACCAGTCGGCCCTCGAGCGCAGCGTGGATCGCCCCCAGCTTTGATGCACCTCCCGCGATGCCGACCGACCGCGGCACCTGACGGATCTGGTCCAGGCTCATGCCGATCACTCGCTCGTTGAACGGGCTGGCCACGGGCAGGCCGGAGTGGTCGAAGAAACGCAGACAGATGTCGCCCACGGCGCCGAGCGCCTCGAGTTCTGAGAGCTCGTCCTCGGCGAACACGTTGCCGCTCTCGCCCAGCAGGCGCGACGGATGCAGCGCGCCGATGCCGACGAGTGCGAGCGTCAGCTTTTCGAAATACGCCGCTGTCCGGTGCAGCTGCGGGTCGGCCAGGTACGCAGCGGTGGCGGCGGCCGAGCCGGTGACCCCGGGCGCGGGAAGGAAGTGCGGCTCGGCTGTGACCAGCGAGGCGAGCTGCTCGGTGAGGCGGGTGGCGTGGGCCTCGGCAGTCGGGTTGCCGATGCCACCGAGAATCTGCACGACGTGGCTGCCCGGCGTGCGGCGCAGCGGCTGCAACGAGCCCACCATCCGCAGCAGCGTGCCGCTCCACGACGAGATGCCGATGACCTCGTCGGTTGCCAACGTGGTCTCCAAGTAGGTGGCGGCGGCACTGCCGATCTCGCGCAGGACGTACTCGTCACCATCGTCCGCACAGTCGGCGACGACCGCGTCGGTGAGCTCGTATCGGCGCTCGAGCTGCTCCTCAAGATCGGGATAGACGCCCATCGGCGTCATCACCGTGGTGCGTACGATGCCCTCCTTCTCGGCCGCGGCCAGCAGCCGGGAGACCATCGCCTGCGACAGCGCCAGCTTGCTGGCGATCACTGACTGGCGGAGGCCTCGTTCGTGGTAGAGCCGGGCCACCTTGGTCATCAGGCGCAGGCGCTCAACTGAAGTCATGCGATCGTCGCCTCCTTCCGCTCGACTGCCTCGTTGACCGCCGCATGCCATGCGGCCACCAGCTCGCGGCGCCGATCGACGGTGATGTTGGGCTCAAACCGGTCCCCCCGGTCACACGGCGTCGCAGTGTTCTGTGAGCTTGCGAAGATGCCCGCGGCAATGCCTCCCATGAGCGCAGCGCCGATGGCGGCGGCATCGGGCGAGTCGCTGCGCTCCACCGGGCATCCAAGAAGATCGGCCTGAAATTGCATCAGCGCATCGTTACGACTCGCGCCGCCATCGGTGCGTAGCTCGACGATCGGCCGCTCGAGGTCACGCTCCAGCGCTGCGACCAGGTCGGCGACCTGGAAGGCGATCGACTCGACCGCCGCCCGGGCCAGTTCGGCAGCCCCGGCGGCAAAGGTCAGCCCGGTGATGGTTCCACGGGCGTGCGGCTGCCAGTACGGGGCGCCCAGTCCCGCGAACGCCGGCACGAGGTGGACGCCACTTCCGTCCGCAGCGGTCGCCGCCAGCTCCTGAACCGCCACCGCATCGCCCAGGCCGAGGACGCCGGCCAACCATTCGACGGTCGCGCCGCTTGAGAACACGTTGCCTTCCAACGCGTACGTGACGTCGTCGCGTGTCCACGCGATGGTGGTGGCCAGTCCGGCGCGCGACATGACGGGGGCGTCCGCGGTCGGGGCCAGCAGCGATGTGCCGGTGCCGTACGTGGCCTTCACGCTCCCCGGGTCCACACACCCGAGCCCGAACGCGGCGGCGTGAGAGTCCGCCACGCTGGCGGTGATCGGCACGCCGCGGAGGGCGTGAAGGGCCACGGTCTCGGCGATCGCGCCGCTCGACGCCCGCACCTGGGGTAGGCACGCCACCGGAATCTCAAAGAGCGCGAGGAGATCGTCGCTCCACTGAAGATGATGGATGTCGAACAGCTGTGTCCGGGCGGCGTTGCCGGCATCGGTGACATGAACTGCCCCGCCGCTCAGCTTGAAGAGCAACCAGCTGTCGACGGTGCCGGCGCACGCGGCGCCTGACTGCGCCGTGGCGCGCAGCACCGGGTCGCCATCGAGCAGGTGGCGCAGCTTAGAGGCGGAGAACATCGGGTCCAGCGGAAGTCCGGTCAGATCGCGGATCACACCCTCGGCACCGTCGGCGCGCAGTCGCTCGCACAGTTGCGCCCCTCGGGTGTCCTGCCAGCTGACGCACGGGGTGAGCGGCCGGCCGGTGGTGCGGTCCCAGAGGAGCACTGACTCGCGCTGGCTCGAGAGCGCCACGCAGCCGGGCGTGGTGTCAGGGAGCTGCGCGACGGCGTCCACGACGCTCTGCCATAACTCCTCGGGGTCCTGCTCGACCCGACCGGGGCGCGGGTACCTGCGCGTCACCGGAGCGCTGCCGGAGCCGAGCCTCTCGCCCGACGCTCCGACCAGCAGCGCCTTGGTGCTGGTCGTTCCCTGGTCGATGGCGAGGACCGTCGTCATGTTCGCTTGCGCTCGATCAGTCCGAGCGCGCCATCGCGGATACCGCCGGCGTTGAGACCGAAGTGATCCAGCAGCCATGGGGCCGAGCCGGTAGGAGCGAATCCGGGGAAACCGAGCAGACGCATGGGGGCTGGTTGGTGGGCTACTACCCATTCGGCCACCGCGCTCCCTAGACCGCCGCGAACGGAATGCTCTTCAACGGTGAGGATCGCGCCCGTCTCGTCGACCGCCGCCGCGACCTCTTGGGCGTCGAGCGGAGTCACGGTCGGCATCGACAGCACGCGTGCCGAGACGCCGTCCTCGGCGAGCAGCCCGGCGGCGTCGACGGCCCGTGAGACCATCGTCCCGTTGGCCACGATGGTTAGGTCGCGGCCCTCGGTCAGCCGTGTTGCGCGGCCGATGCGGAACCGGTAGTCGGAGGGGTTGATCGACGGCACGCCCATGCGGCTGACGCGGACGAACACCGGTCCGTCGTGCTCGGCGGCGGCCCGGAGCGCCAGCTCGGTCTCGAGCGGATCACAGGGGACGATGACGACTATGTTGTCGATCGCCCGCAGCCATGCGACGTCCTCGAGCGAGTGGTGGGTGGGCCCGAACTCGCCGTAGGCGACGCCGGGGCTCATCGCGCACAGGGTGACGTTGGCGTTGGTATAGGCCAGGTCCACCTTGATCTGCTCCAGCGCTCGTGCTGTAAGAAAGCAGCTGGCGCCGGCGACGAACGGGCGCTTGAGCCCGTTGGCGAGGCCGGCGGCGACGCCGACCATGACCTGCTCGGCGATGCCTACGTTGACGAGCCGGTCGGCGAACCGGCGCTGAAAGCCGCCGAGTTTGCTCGACGACACCGAGTCGTTGCAGACCACCACGACGCTCTCGTCGTCCTCGGCGAGCGATTCGACCGTCGTGGCGAACGCATCGCGGCAGTCATAGAGGGTCGCCTCCTTGCTCTGGGCGGTCACGCGAGCTCCTCGAGCGCGGCGGCGATCTCCTCGTCGGAGGGGAGGCTGTTGTGCCATTTGACTCCGTCGCGCATGAACGAGATCGGGTAGCCCTTGTGGGTGTGGGCGATGACGAAGCTCGGCCGCCCCGCCTCGACGGGCAGGCTGTCGAACAGGTCCAGGAGAGCGCCGTGGTCGTGGCCGTCGACCTCCGTGACGCCCCACCGGAAGGCGCGGGCCTTGTCGGCCAGCGGCTCGAGACCGCTCGTCTCCTCCGTAGGCGCCCCCTGCTGGAGGCCGTTGCGATCGACGATGACCGTCAGATTCTCGAGCCCGCGATGGCCGCCGGACATCAGCGCCTCCCAGTTGGACCCTTCCTGCAGCTCGCCGTCTCCGACCAGGCAGAACGTCCGCCGCCGCGATCCGTCGAGCGCTGCGGCGATCGCCATGCCGACCGACACCGGGAGGCCGTGGCCGAGCGGGCCGGTGTTGGCTTCCACGCCCGGCACCTTCTTGCGGTCAGGGTGTCCATTGAGCACAGACAGCGGGCGCATGTAGTCATTGAGCAGGTCGGGGTCGAAGAACCCGGCGCTGGCCAGCGCGGTGTAGAGAAGGCCCGACGCGTGCCCCTTGCTCATCACGAAGCGGTCGCGGTCGGGCAGCCGGGGATTGGTAGGGTCGAGCCGCAACACCGCGAGGTAGAGGACGGTGACGATGTCCGCCCCCGACAGATCCCCGCCGACGTGGCCCAATCCGGCCGACTGGATCATCGAGCAGACCGCGCCTGCGGATGAGCCGCGCCGCCTCGGCAAGCTGGCGCAGCAGCTCGTCGCGCGGCAGGTCGCGTGAGATCGCGGACGGCAGGGTGAGCTCGCGGACGGTGGTCATTCGGCGGGCACCTCGCCCAGTAGGAGGTCGTGGATGAGTCGCTGGGACGCCAACGCGTCCTGGCGCGTCCGCGCGGCCTCGAGCGCGTCGGTGTCGATTCGGTCAAGCAGGCGCAGGAGACCGCGGATCATGCGGATACTGGCCGTCGCTGCCGCAGCGGGGTCCTCGCGGAAGGGGAACTGGTCGAGCTTCCAAGGCTTGTCCCAGCCCGCTCGGCGCAGCGTGTGCAGGAACTCGAGCGTCTCGGCGAAGTGCACCGAGCCGACGGTCATGTCGTCGTCCCACGAGCGGAAGTTGTCGTTGAGATCGATGTCGATGAGCCGGCCTCGCGAGAGGCATAGCTCCGCGGCGGCCGCTGGCGATTCGCCCGCGTACAGGGAATGGCCGAAGTCCAGCAGCACGCCCACGTTGTCTAGGCCGATGTCCTCGATCGCCAGCAGCGTGCGTGCGGCGTCGGAGAACAACATGTGCGTGCGCGGCTCCTTGGGCTTGTACTCGATCGCGAATGGCATCTCGGGATGCGGGGCGGCGATGTCCCGCATCCCGGCGATCGAGAGCTCCCACAGCTGCCGCGGGTCAGACTGGAGCGGATAGTCAAACCCGTCCTGGCCGGGCCAGATCTTCATGTAGGCCGCGCCCAGCTCGTGGGCCACCTCGGTCGCGGCCGCCATGAGATCCAGAGCGCGACGCCGAACGGTGGGATCGGGGTTGGTAAAGGCGCCAGCGCGGAACTCCTGCGTGTAGATCTCGGGGGTTATCGCCAGCGTGGTCAGCCCGGTGTCATCAAGTGCCGCGCGGACGTCGGCCAGGGTCGCATCTCCCCAGAACGGCCAGTTGAGGTCCAGCGACCCCAGTCCCTCGACAGTGGCGGCTGTGCGAATGGCCTCCGTGAGGGGCACCGCCGGGCCGTAACCGTCGGTGGCGTAGCGATCGACGAAGCGCCCGAACATCCAGACGCCTGCCGAGAACCTCTGGGGTGTGCATATATATTCGGTCACGCGAATCTAGGCGGGACAGTAACACGACGTTCATTTCGATTGCAAGAAGAAATCGATGCGCCGCCATCAACGAGCGCCCACGCCACGCCCGCCGGCCCGGAGCGCCGAGCGAAAGTAAGGGCGGAGGTCCAGCATGCCAGCCAGTTGACGACCCAAGGTCAGGGCGCTATGTTGCCGCGATGCGATACTCATTCGCTATCGCATAATTATTCACAAGGGAGTGGTCGTTATGCAAGACGGGGCAAGCACGCCAAAAGGCGATATGCGCCAGCCCTGAGAACTTCTTTGAGAATCGCGTGGTAGCCCTGCGAGCACGTCGTCGCCTTGGTGTCGGGCTGCAGGCCGAACGGCATGGCGCCGTCACCCCTCTCGACAATCGAGCTCGGCGGCGGACGCCGCCGACGCGCTGGCGTACGGCGAGCGTTCGACGGCTCGAGCTCTGCGGCGTTGTCGAGCCGGATCGCCAGCACGCTGCGCGCGGTGTCGGAGAACCGCCCGGGCACGTCCACCCCCGCCGGGGCACCCACGGCAGACAGGTGGCCCGGCTCCCGGGGAGCGGACGGAGATCACCGCGTAAACACCGCGACGGGCGTGAGCGTGCGTGGCCGTGTCAGGCGCACGACGAAGGAAGG
Organism: uncultured Actinomycetota bacterium; assembly: GCA_963790605.1. Lineage (GTDB taxonomy): Bacteria > Actinomycetota > Thermoleophilia > Solirubrobacterales > Solirubrobacteraceae > Palsa-465. Next base: position 505,558 of record CAWBPG010000001.1, read on the forward strand.
AGCGACGACGACGGGACCACCACAGTCGCATGGAAAGCGCCAGCGCGTTGGCCGCTCGCGCACCGGTCCGCTCAGCTCCCAGCCGCGACCGAGAGCTCCCACAGCCGTCGCTGGCGGCGCTGACCCGAAGGCAGTCCATCACTACCAGTCAGGAGAACACCTCCATGAGTACCGTCTCGCGCGCTGATACGGACAGCGATTTGCCGCGTCGGCGGCCCACGGCGCCCCGCAGCCCGCTGCGATCCACGTTCGCAGTTGCTGCTTCGCTCGCCGCCTTCGTCGTACTCGGCGCCTACGCAGCCCCCGCACTCGCCCAGGGGCCCAGTCAAGCTGGACGGGGCTGGGACAGCCACTCACCATGGTCAGGTGTGCGCAACGCTCGCCCGCGGACCATCGTTACGACCGATGGCGAGCAGGACGACATGGCGTCGTTCATCCGCTACCTGATGTATTCCGACGACTTCAACACCGTCGGGCTCGTCTACACGTCATCGCAGTGGCACTGGTGTGGAGACGGCAAGGGCACCCTCTTCGACGGGTTCAGCATGTTCGGAGGCTCCGGGCGCTCGACCTCGGATCGCTGCACCGGACTCACGTGGATCCAGAGCATGATCGGGGATTACGCCACGGAATACCCCAACCTCAGGACCCACGATCCGAACTATCCGAGCCCTCAGCAGCTGCTGAGCATCGTGAGAGATGGCAACACCGACTTCCCCGGTGAGATCACGCACGACACAGCAGGTTCGGACCTCATCAAGCACGACATCCTGGACGACACCCCGGGCCCACTCTACCTCCAGGCATGGGGCGGTCTGAACACGATCGTCCGGGCGCTGGTGAACATCCAGAACAAGTTCCAGAACACGCGTGAGTGGCCGGCGATCCAAGCCAAGGTCTCGCACAAGGTCGTTATCGAGGCCAGCGGATTCCAGGACTGCATCGCAAATAGCCCCTTCAACTGCTCGGGCGCGGCGAACAACCTCAATCTCTCGTACATCGAGCCCAACTGGCCGAACCTGCGAGTCATTGACGGAGAGAACGGCTACGACGCGTGGGGCTATCCCCACGGTCAGAACAACGTGCCGGCCTCGCAGCTGTACTACAGCGGCGCCTGGATTGGGCCGAACATCGTCGCTCGCGGCCCGCTGGGCGCCGACGAATACACGTATGGCGACGGCCACTCGGACGGCGACCCCGGATATACGCAGTGGGACGACACGTCGCAGCCCAAGTACTCGTTCGTGTCCGAGGGCGACAATGTCGCCTTCCTGGACCTGATCAACACCGGCCTTCAGAGCCCCGACCCGACCGTCGGTGGTTGGGGAGGCCGATTCCAGCTGGTTCCAGGATTCAGCAACCAGTGGACCGACGTGCCCGGCGATATCTACAACGGGGCCGTCAAGAACGCCTACGACTGGGACCGGTGGTTCCCCGACGCGCAGAACGACTTCGCCGCACGCATGCTGTGGGGCGTTCAGTCCGCCCGCGTCGACAAGGTGAGCGAGCCGATCATCCTTGGGCGCACCCACATCACGGCCCGTCCGGGGCAGACAGTCGGCCTGAGAGCTCTCGTCTTCAGTCTGACCGACCAGCAGATGACCACCCAGTGGTCGCAGTACCAGGACGTCGGGACCTACCCCGGCACCGTGACGGTCAATAACGCTGACTCCGCCACCGGCGCGAGCGTCACCGTGCCGTCGAACGCACAGCCAGGGCAGACGATTGTCCTGATCCTTTCGGCAACCACAGTGGCGACACCGTCGATGACTCACTACGCGCGCGTCACGGTGACGGTGCGGTAGGCAGCAAACGCGTGCTGGGGCCTCAGATCGCTGGGGCCCCAGCACGGGCTGTACGTGCTGGTGCGTCCTTGTCAACCAAGCCTCAGTCATGCCGGAGACTTCCGATCGTGAATGAGGAGAGGAAGGGACCTAGGCGTTCGGACACGGCGCTGGCGGACGTCACGCCGCGCGCTCCGATCATCCCCAAGAAGTTCTTCCCCACCGCCGGCAACTTCCGCGAGCACCACGAGGAATCGACCCGCGTCAACTGGTCGCATCCCGTGCTGCCCTGGATCGTCTTCTTCCAGAACGTCGATGCGATCATCGGCAAGGCGGGCAAGTTCTCTCGCCCTAGGAGGCGGCCGAGTACATCGCCGGCTACATCGTCTTCAACGACATCACCGCGCGCGACATCCAGTGCGAGGAGATGAAGTCCGGGGTCTTCTGCCCAGCCGGCCCGCACGTACCTGCATCCCGTGCTCCCTTTCGCAACAGCAGTGCTTATCGCGACGCTACGTAGCGGGTAGTATCAAACCATCGGCGAGGGTAACGCGCCGACGTGTCAAAGAGCGCGAGGTGTCGCATCATGGCGCCCGCGCTGCGATCCGCGGAGGTGGGAGAATGCCTCGCGTCTTCACCCACGAGACGCTCACCGGTGGGGCGTGCCTGCCCAGCTCGCGGTAGCGCGCGATCGCCCGCGGCTCGCGCGGCCCATCCTCTGCGTCGGCGGAGGATGTGCCGCCCTGACGTCCAGTAGGTAGCGAAGGCTGCGATGCCCCAGCCCCGCGCGGGATTCAGGAGATAGGCGCTGTCAGACCGGTCAGCAGCGCAGTAAGCCTCACGGGGTCCTCCGGCATTTCGTAGCCGCGCCATGCCACGTGTTGGTCAGGGCGGATAACAACAAGCGGCCGGTCATACGCCGTCGCCGCATCGCCATCCAGGTCGATAGTGACAAATGGGATGCCGGCGCCAGCCATTGCCTTGTGCAACGCGTCGCTGTTGAGCGATCGATCGGTGCGCACCAGCGTGTAGCCGGGGCCAAGCTCGTCCCAGAGTGAGCGCTCCTTGCTCAGCCAGGCGTGCGGCGCGCGGCAACCCGGCACCGTTGACGGGGTGAATGACGCCATGTCGTAGGCCGGCGGTTGCTCGCCGTCGTAGGCGATCAGCGGCGAGGCGTCGTAGAAGTATCCGAAGTTGAGGCCGCCGGCCGCGTACTGAGCTTCGTTGAGCGCCTTGATCTTGGCGCCGTACTCAGCCCGCGCGTGCTCGCCGGCAGACGTGGCGTCGTCGATTTCGGGGGGCACCTGCGCGTTTAGGGCGAAAAGGTCGGGCAGGAAACCCATGGCATAGCGCATGACCTGCGTGGTGACCGGGCGTCGTTCGGCCTCATAGGCGTCCAACGCGGCGTCAGACAGCCAGTCCTCCAGGCGACCAACAAGCAGCCACGCCAGGTCAACCGCGTCAGCGATCCCGGCATTCATGCCGTAACCGGCAAACGGCATCCACAGGTGCGCGGCGTCACCGGCCAAGAACACCCGTCGGTCGCGGAAGGCGCCGGCCACCAAGCCCCGGCCGGTGTAGTCCTCGATGCTGAGGATCTCAAACTCGATGTCGTCATCGCCGATGACGCGGCGGATGACCGCCTCGCGGTCGACCTCCAGGTAGTCCTGATCGGCGTGTAGCGCGTTGTGAATCAAGAACCGCTCGCGGCCGTCGATGGAGAACATCGCCCCCTGCTGGGCTGGATCAAAGGTCACCACCGCCCAAGCGCGCCGGTGGGGCACGCGCTCCAGCAGCTCCGGAGCGCGGATCAAAGTGGATTGCACCCGGCCGACCGCCGGCGGGCCTTCAAGCTCGACCCCAAGGCGGCGTCGCACCGCCGACCGTGGGCCATCACAGCCAACGACATACCTTGCTTCAAACTCGTGGCGATACCCGGTGGTCAGGTCCCGGGCCAGCACGACGGCCTTGTCAGATCGCTGGCGTACGTCGGAGACCTCGTGCTGATGGCGCAGCTCGAGGCCATCGGTCGCGCGCGCCGCAGCGTTCAAGACGGGTTCGACGAAGGTCTGGTTGATACGGTGCGGCGGCTCAGCGGTCGGCCACCAGCTGTCGGCTCCGTCATCGGTGCCGGCCATTCGCGCGGCGGTGGAGCCCAGCTTGGTCCGCGCCAGCTCCCGTCCGGTCACCGAGACGCGGTACGCGCAGTCGTGCGGATGGTCAGGCGGAAGCCCGTGGCGGCGCAACTCGTCGGCCAGTCCGAGGCGGCGGAACACCTCCATCGACCGTGCCGAGATGTGGTTGGTCTTGACTGTCGGCGGCTCCCCGGCCGCGCGGCGCTCGAGCACGAGCACCTCACCCCCGCGCTGGGCGATGGCCATCGCGAGCGTCATCCCGACGGGACCCCCACCGACGACAATGACGTCGAAAATATCCTGGCGTGACCTCAAGAATGACTCGCCGGAGCTCGCACACCGCATCCGCTACGCAACGGAGCGTACACGATTCTGTGCAAGCCCGTGCACCCGCTTGCGCTCCGCACGCGGTGCGCCGACCCGCCACGTCAGCGCCGTCTGGATCGGCGGAATCGACTCCGACCGCGGCGGCCGAGATGTCCTCGCACCGCGACCGGGGGGTCGCCCACATCTGGGTTCAAGTACCCGCGGTCGCCGGCAGACACCCGCGGGGCCAGTTCCCGACCTGCGCGGCTTGGCAGCGTCGCCCTGACCGGCGGCATGGGTACCGGGCAGTACGGCTAGCGGCTGCGGCGCAGTCCGTCATCCACCCCAGACGCGTTCTGCGACTTCGATGACGCGCAGGAGCTTGGCCTCCTGCTCGTCGGTGGAGAGGGGGTTGCCGGCGACCTCGGACGCAAAGCCGCATTGCGGGGAGAGGGCGAGTTGCTCCTTCGGGAAGCACTCCGCGGCGGCGCCGATCCGCCCGATGAGCGCGTCGGGCTCTTCGAGTGCCCCGCGCTTGGTCGTAACTAGACCGAGCACGGCGACTTTGTCGTCGGGCAGGTCACGCAGCGGCTCGAAGGAGCCGGAGCGGTCGTCGTCGTACTCGAGCAGAAACAGGTCGTAGGCGGTCGCGCGCTTGAAGACCTGCTGGGAGATCGCCTCATAGCCGCCGGCGCTGCGCCAGCGGCCACGGCTGTTGCCTCGGCAGAGATGCATCGCGAACGTCACATCATCGAACCCCTTCGGGATCTCGTTGAGCAGATCGACGCCGTCGGTGAGGACGCGGTCGGGGTCCGCTCCCGCGTCAGAGAAGAACCGGCGGCCCTCCTCGTCGACGAGCTTGGCCAGGTCGGGCGCGTCGATCTGCACATAGGTGCAGCCCAACGCGACAAGCGCCTCGACCTCGGCGCGCAGGACAGCAGCCAGGTCGGCATACAGGTCGAAGGTGTCGGGATACACCTGCGGAGTGAATTCGGGGTGCCAGAGCAGCGTCAACGTCATCGGGCTCGGCAGCGTCACCTTGACCGCGGATCGCGCTCGCGCTCGCGCATAGGTGAACTCCTCGCTGACTATTGATCGCCGGAACCTGACCGGGCCGGTGACCCCCAACGTCCAGTCCACAACGCTCTCGGTGCCGTCGCTCAGCTGATCGCCTCCGTGCCAGGTGACCTTCTGTCCGGCGCTCGGCGTGCGTCCTACGCCGTCGACAGCGTCCGCGATCGAGTCGATGAATACCTCCCGCCGCAGCTCTCCGTCGGTGATGACCTTAAACCCGGCGGCCTCCTGAAGGGCGATGGCCGCATCGACGGCTCTGTCCTCGACACGTTTGAACTCCTGAGGCGACAGCTCACCGGCCTCGAGCTTGGTCCGAGCATGCTTGAGTGCCTCCGGTCGCAGCAATGAGCCAACAAGTTCAGCGTGGTCACCATTCATGCATATCGCCATCGCGACAGTCTCCTCTCGATCGTTCTGATGCCACTGTTGACAAGCACAGCGGCTAGGCACACCGCGAGAATGACGGCGTCCACCGACGCTGCCTGCAGCGTGCCCGACAACTGGCCGATGACACCGCCGATACCGTCGACTGAGATGAGAAGCTCCGCGATCACGACGCCGAGAAGGCACAAGCTCGCGCCGATCCGCAGAGCACCGACGACCCCGGGGACGATCGACGGCAGGATCACCACCCGGACGCGAGCCAGCCGTCCCGCTCCCATGGCACCCGCGCTGTCAAGCAGCGTTTGGTCTACCGTCGCCGCGGCACTCATGGTGCCGAAGATGATCGGAATGATTCCGTGGGCGACTCCGAACGCCACCTCCGATCGAAACCCGAGCCCGAACCACAGGACGAACAGCGGGTAGAACGGCACGAGCGGCAGCGTGTACAGCAGATACAGGACGTCGCGCGCAGGCGCGGTGAAGCGTCCCACGCGGCTCAGGATGATTCCGACTAGGACGCCGAAGACGGCCGCGATGGCAAACGCCACGATGTAGCGCTCGGCCGTCACGCGGAGCGCGGACAGGGTGCTGCTCTCGGTCAGGGTGTGGAACCCGTCCGTCGCGGTCGCCCATGGCGTGGCGATGTAGCCGTTATGCGAAAAGCCCACGGCGACGACCAGCTGCCAGACGACGAGCAGCCCAAGAATGGTCGTGTAACGCAGAACGCGACCCCGGCCGCGCCCGCTGGCGTTGGCACGCCCCGCCGCCCCGCCGCGGCCGAGCTCCGCCGGGCTCGCTTCGGCAGATCCGACGGTGAGACTCATGAACCTCCCGTCACCGACGTGGTGTAGGTGGAGCTAACCGCGGGTGCCTTCGGGCCCAGAGTGAGGGCGGGAACGGCTTCAGCCATCGCCTTGAGGCCGGCGACGTTCACCGCCCCATCAGGGGTGAGCAATGATGCGTCGGCCTTATAGGATGCCGCCGCGATCGGCGGGGGCAGCTTCATGTCCTTGACCGCCAGTGCGATCGTCTGGGTGCGATGTGTCTTGATCCACGCGGTGGCCTGTTTCATCGCCGCGGCGAACTGCGAGAGGGCCTGGTGATGGGAGGTGATGTAGCTCCCACTGGCGATCAGCGAGGAGTACTGGGACGGGATATCGAGGTTGGCAACGGTCCCGATGCTGTGGGCCTTGCCTTTGAACAACGCCTCGAGCTCGGCTGGTTGCCATGTGCCGACGGTCGAGCCACTGGTGACTGAGGAGACGATGGCTGGGTTCGGGCCGAGCGGAACCTCGGTGACCGAGTCGGCAGGCAGCCCTTGCGCCGCCGCGATCCTCTTGGTCAAAAAGTCGGTGTAGGAGCCGAAGGAGGAGATCGCGACCTTCTTCCCCTTGAGCTGCTTGAGCGAGGTCACGCCCGTCGTCGGGTTGGCGAAGAACGCAAAGTCCGATTGCTGAGCGACTCCATAGAAGATCTTTGCGTCGACTGATTTCGCCTGCGCCGCGACGGCGTCGAATCCGACGCCGGCCTGCACTTGGACCGAGCCGCCGATGAGTGCCTTGGTTACATCTGATCCGCCGTTGAAGGCGATCGTCTTGACTTGCAGTCCGTGCTGTTGAAAGAACCCCTTGTCGCTGGCGACGAGCACGCCGATGTTGTTGGCAAACGCCAGCGGATTGTCGAAACCGACGGTGATGGTCGCGTGCGTGTTGCCTCCGGAGCCTGTAGCCGCCGATCCGCCGGCGGTGGACGTCGCGCTGCCGTTCCCGCACGAGGCGAGGGTCAGCATTACGGCGACCGGGGCGATCGCCGCGGCAGTCCGCTTCATCTTGCTCATCGCTGCACTCTCCGTTCGATGACGTTTTGGCCTGTGGACCACCCGGCGTTGATTAGCGCGCTGACCACCAGGGTGATCAGCAGCCAGGCGAACAGTTCGGGCGTCCGGAATGCCTGGCTCATCTGGGCCAGCTCGTAGCCGAGCCCGGCGGTGCTCGAGATGAACTCGGCCGCGATGATCGTCACGAAGGCCAGGCCGAGACCTGTCCGCAGGCCGGTGAAGATCCCGGGCATCGCCGCGGGCAGCGAGACCGCTCGGATGAGTCTGGGTCCGCGTGCGCCCATGGCGCGGGCGGCGAGCAGCAGCGTGGCGTCGACATCGCGCGCAGCCCACATCGAGCTGATGGCGACCGGAAAGAAACAGACGATGGCGCCAAGCACGACCTGCGGCAGTCCACCGAGCCCCAGCAAACCGGCGAGCAGGGGGTAGAGCACGATGACCGGGATCGTGTTCAGGTTGGCCAGGAGGGGTTCGTAGGCGTCGGTGAGCAGCCGAGACCGACCGACGACGACGCCGAGGAGCAGCCCGCATGGCGCCGAGATCGCGAAGGCGATGAGCAGCAGCCGTAGCGTTTCCCAGACGGCCGAGGACACCGTCGAGGGCTGATCGAGCAGGTGTCGCAGGGCGTGCCAGACATCCGTCGGCGTTGGGAGCACCAGTCGCTTGACCGATCCCGTGGCGCTGATGAGCCACCAGAGCACGACCACCGCCACCCCAACGAGCACGTAGACCAGGATGCGTTGGGTGCGGTGGCTCACTCGGCGGGCCCCTGTTCAAAGAGGAGCGAGAAGAGCTGGTCGGAGAGCTCATGGAACTGTCGGGTCCGCATGAGTTCGGGCTGTCGGGGGCGCTCGAGCTCGATCTCGACGCTTTGGCGTACCGAGGCCGGCCGTGGCGTCATGACGATGACGCGGTCTGACAAGTAGGTCGCTTCGGTGAGGCTGTGAGTGACGAAGAGCACGGTCTTTCCGTGCTCTTCGATCAACCGGAGCACCTCAATCCCCATCTGCATTCGGCTCAACTCGTCCAGGGCGGCGAACGGCTCGTCAAACAACAGGAGAGGAGCATCGGAGACCAGTGCGCGAGCTAGAGCGACCCGCTGGCGCATCCCGCCGGAGAGCTGGGCCGGGAACCGGCCACTTACATCGCTCAGGCCCACCACACGAAGCGAGTCCATCGCGCGCTGGCGGCGCTCCCGCCTTTCGACGCCCGCGAGCTCGAGTGCGATCTCGACATTGCGCAGCGCGCTCCGCCACGGGAAGAGCGCGAGGTCCTGAAAGACATAGGCAATATCGGAGGGGCGCGGCTCGGTGACCGCCTCGCCGTTGACATGGACGGCGCCCTGAGACGGCGTGAGGAGGCCCGCGATCGCCCGCAGCGCGGAGCTCTTTCCGCATCCCGAGGGGCCAATGAGCGAGACGAACTCGCCCTGGTGGACGTCGAAACTCAACGCGTCGGTCGCCTGCACTTCGTTGTAGCGGACCTCCAGGTCACGAACCGAGAGCAGCTGGACAGCGGACTCTCGCACCGCCGCGTCTGATCGGTCGCTCACAGGAGGGTTGGGCTGCATCGGAGGCCGACGATCAGGAAGCCTGCGTTTGCAAGCCAACGCCGCCGCCGCCGCCTCCTGCGCCTCGCGTGCGGCTGCTCCGATGCGTCCGAGCGCGCCCCAGCCGTCTTGTGCTGGTCCGGGCCGGGCCGCCTTCTGTTCGGGCGTAGACTCGTCCGAGGCCACCGGCAGCACCGGTAATGATCGCGACACGTGCGGGGGCATCAGTCACGGACGGCTCCTTCCCCGCGTGGTCTCTCTGGCTCCCGATTGCCGTTGTCCCAGGCGATGACGGGATTGCGCAGCACGCCGATATTCTCGATCTCGGCCTCGACGACGTCGCCGGGCTTGAGATACAGCGACGCCGGGTCCTCGCTGAACCCGGCCACACCGGCGACCGTGCCGGTCGAGATGACGTCGCCGGGGCTGTAGCCCATCGCCGAGTAGTGGCTGATGATCTCCGGGATCGTGACCGACATGCGGCTCGTGTGCGAGACCTGACGCGACTGACCGTTGACGCGCAGCTCCATCGCCAGATCCTGGGCGTCGGGGATTTCGTCGGCGGTGACGATCCACGGGCCGATCGGCACGAACGTGTCAATGCTCTTGGACAGGCAGAAGACGCCGGACTTCATCTCCTCGCGCTGGATGTCACGGGCGGTGATGTCGTTGAACACGATGTAGCCGGCGATGTACTCAGCCGCCTCCCGTGGCGAGAAGAACTTCCCGGCCTTGCCGATCACGACGGCCAGCTCCAGCTCGTAGTCGAGCTCGTTGGTCATCGTCTCCGGATAGACGATCGGCTCGTCGGGACCGATGATCGCGTCGACGTTCTGAAAGAAGACGATCCACGGCAGCACCGGGTGCGACCAGTTGACTCGCGTTGACTCCTCGTGATGCTCGCGGAAGTTGCCGGCGGTGTGAAAGAACTTCTTCGGGATGATCGGTGCCCGCAGAATGACCTCGTCCAAGGGCCGCTCCTGCCCGGTGGGTCCCACGGCGCCGCCGAGCTCGAAGTAAGTGCGCATGTCGACAACGTCGAGCTCGATCACGTTCTCGCCAACGACCTTGCCAACACGATCATCATCAAAGGTGATCAATCTCATCGAATCTCTTTATCTCGCAGCCAGTCTTCCGGACGTCCGCAACGATCTTACACAGAGTTCGAGTTCTGTATGCAACTCAAGTTGTCTGCGAGCAGACTGTAAGGTCGCCCCCGTTTAGATGACCGCGACGCATACCTGGATCTCTGCACGCCTATCCGATCTGTATGCAAGACTGGGAGAAGGTCAATGGACACTGATCCGCGCACGATAGATTGGTCAGAGCAGCCGTTCGAGGAGGTCCGCCCGGGCATCTTCGGCGCCACCGTGCACACCCCCCAGCTGACGGCCACGCTCTACCGGTACGGCGCTCACTCCAGCTGGGAGGAGCATCAGCATCCGCAGGACCAGGTCACGACGATCGTCAGCGGCACGATCGACTTCTCGTCGTCGACGGCCGGCCGGTCACGCTGACCGCGGGGCAGCTGGCACTGCTTCCCGGTGGCACTCCGCATTCGGCGAAGGTCGGCGACGAACCGGTCGTCAGCCTCAACGTGTTCACCCATCGCGACGCGCCCCCTCGTGTCTGACTGGCTGGGCCTGGCCGGTCGCCGCGCGCTCGTCGCCGGTGGCGGCGGAACGCTCGGCTCGGCCGTGATCGGCGGCCTGCTCGCCCAGGGGGCCGAGGTGGCGGCGATCGACCGCGACGACGCGTCGATGGCCGAGCTCCCGGCCGCGGTCGCGGTTCGCGAGGCGGCCGACCTGTCGCTCGCCGACGAGGCCCGAGCCGCCGTCGGCCGCGCCCGTGAGCGGCTCGGCGGCCTTGACGTGTTCGTCCACTGCGTGGGCATCAACGACCGTCGTCCGATCGAGGAGTACGCGCCTGCAGGACTGGGATCGGATCCTCGCCGTCAACCTCACGAGCGCCTTTCACACGGCGGCCGAGGCGGCCGTCGGCATGCGCGCCGCGGGCTACGGGCGGATCGTGTTCTTCTCGTCCGTCGCCGGCCGCAGTGGCCACAAGTACCACGGGCCCTACGCGGCCACCAAGGGGGCGATCAACCAGCTGATGCGGGTGATCGCGCACGAGTACGCCGAACACGGAGTGACCGCCAACGCGGTGGCGCCGGGCTACATGGACACCGCGCTCACCCGCGATTACCTCGCGGCCAACCCCGACAAGCGCGACGAGCTGGTCAAGCTGATTCCCGCGGCTCGCTTCGGGCGGCTGGAGGAGGTGGTGGGGCCGGTCCTGTTCCTCTGCTCCGAGCACGCCGGCTTCATCACCGGTCAGGTCCTCTACATCGACGGCGGTCGGACGATCATATGAAAGGCGCAGCGATGCAAAGGCGGTTCGAGGGTCAGACGTTCATGGTCACGGGCGCAGGGACCGGATTCGGAGCGGCGCTGTCGCTCCGAGCGGCGCAGGAGGGGGCCAGGCCGGGTGCTCGTGCACTACCGCAGCTCCGCCGACGGGGCCCGGCAAACGGCGCGGCGGGTGGCCGAGGCCGGCGCGCAGGCCGAGATCGTGCAGGGGGACATCACCTCCTGGGCGGATATCAAGCGGATGGCGCAGCGGGCGTTCGACGAGCAGGGCGGGGTGGACGTGCTCGTCAACAACGTCGGCGACATGGCCTCGGGGCAGGCGTCGTGGACGGAGGTCACCGAGGAGGCGATCGATCATGTCCTGGCCGTCGACATCAAGGGGACAATGTTGATGGTGCACGAGTTCGGACAGCGCATGGTGGCCGCCGGCGGAGGCGCGATCGTCAACGTCGGCTCGACCGTCATCGTGCGCGGCAGCCCCCGCGCCCCGCAGTACGCCGCCGGCAAGTACGGCCTACTCGGCATCACCAAGTCCTACGCCAAGGCGCTGGCGCCGACGGTCCGGGTCAACACGTTCGCGCCCGGTTTCATGGAGACCGAGGCGGTCCTGGCGCGGCCCGAGTGGAAGACCGGACGGCGCGAGCAGATCCTCGGCGCCACGCCCGCCGGCAAGATCCCCGGTCCCGAGGACATGACCGGCGCGGCGCTGTTTCTCGCCTCCGCTGACGCCCACCACGTCACCGGCTCCTACATGATCGCCGACGGCGGCTACAGCATGCTGGGCGCATGACCGAAACCGGCCAGAACACCGAGGACGTCTACGAGCGGGTTCGTAACGCGATCCTCGACGGGGAGCTGGCCGCCGGCACGGTCATGTCGCAGGTGGCGCTGGCCGAGGAGCTCGGCATCAGCCGCACGCCGCTGCGCGAGGCGCTTCGTCTGCTCCAGGGCGAGGGCTTGATCGAGGCCGAGCCCAACCGCCGCGTGCGGGTCGCGCCGATGACGGCGTCGGACATGGAGGAGCTGTGCGTCATGCGGGTTACGCTGGAAGCGGAGGCCCTGCGCCTCTCGGTGCCGCTGCTCGGCGCCTGAGGATCTCGGCGCGCCTGGAAGGGCGTTACGGCGGAGATGGCCCACTTCGCGCAGGTCAAGGACTACCGGCGATGGGTCGTTCCCCACCGCGATTTTCATCGCGCGCTGACCGGTCCAGCGGGTCCTCGCACCAACATACCTGCTCGGTCAGCTGTTCGACCACTCCGAGCGCTATCGGCGATTGCACATCGGCTACGGTCCGAGCGCCTGGGCGACCGCAGGCCATCGCGAGATCCTCGACGCCTGCAAGGCCGGCGACCGCGAGCGCAGCGCCGCGCTGCTGGCCGGCCATCTCGCCCGTACCGGGCTGGAGGTCATCGAGCTGCTCGAGCCCGCCTATGACCCCGCCCAGCTGCGGACCGCGGTCGTCGACGCCGGCGGGCAGGTGCCCAAGCAGGAAACGGGCGCGCAAGCGTTCAAGTTCTGAGGCAGCTTGCCTCTGAAATTGCTGACGAACCCTTCGGACAAGCAATGGCGTCGAGCGTCACCGACAGTGGCGATACGGCTGGTCATTCAGACCGAGCGCATCACCATCACCGTAGAGCGGATCCGCCGCGCGCTCCTCGCTGGAGCGGGTCGCGGTGGCGCGTCGACGAGGCACGACGTGCTGGCGCGGCGCGATCGCGACGCCGTCATGGTCTCCTTGCTCGCCTACGCCGGACTGCGCTCGCAGGAGATGCGCGGGCTGTGCTAGGGCCACGTGCAGGAGCGCACGCTGGTCGTCCACGAAGACGCTGCGCCACCGTCCCCAGCCGCGCACCGGGCGCTCGGTCATCTATGTCGCGCGCCAGCTCGGCCACGGCGCCGCCCTGACGATGAAGACCTACGGCCATGTGATCGACGAGCTCCGCGACGCCCCGCGAATCGCGGCCGAGGACGCCATCATGGCCGCGCGCTGCGGCGAGGATGTTCGGACGCGGCTCGTAGGCCTCTCCCGCGGCCACCACCAAAAGTCCGCCTTTGCAGGACTTTTCTCACGCCCCCGGCAGGATTCGAACCTGCGGCCAACGGATTAGAAGTCCGTCGCTCTGTCCACTGAGCTACGGGGGCCCGGCGATGAGGGTAACGGCGCGCGTGGACCCAGGGGTCCAGCGGACGCCCGCGGCGTAGGCCGTCGGGGTCAGGTGCACCGGACGGCGCCAACACTTGCGAGTCCGGCGCCGGGGCCAGACGGCGGCCCGAGTGGCCGGCGAAGGGGCTGCGCGCGTGCCCACCGCTCGGCTGGAGCGCTGCTCGGCCGCGGTGCGTCCGGTGGGGCACGTGGCGCTGACATAGCACGCGAGCGGGGGCTCGGCCGTGGTGCGCGGAGACGCGGCGACGGTGCTCGCGACCGAGGCGACCGTGTTGGCATAGTCGGCGGCGAAGGTGCTCGGATCGATTCCGGGCATGAGAGGGCTCCGGCAGGTCGTCGCGGCGACGCGGGACGGATCGGCCGGGCCGCGATGACAGCGCGTCAAGGGCGAGCTGATAGGCGGTGTTGTCATAGATGCCGATCCCGAGATGCTCGGTGAGGTCTGCCGGGTCCACCGGACTGGATGGCGACGTTGGTGATCGCGCCGCCTCCGCCGCTCGGCGAGGAGGACGCCGCGGGCCCGAAGTTGGGGGCGACCACCTCGTCGGTGTTGGTGTAGATGTCGGTGTAGAAGGTCCGGGGCGGTCGGGTGGCGCATACGCTGCCGAGGCGGCCGCCGGTGCGAGCGCGAGCAGCACGAGCGGCGCAGCCGCAAGCAACGCCGCTTGCATGGTCCGCACTGCCGGCATCCGTGGGCGTACCGGCATGGCCGGGTCCTACCGTTGATCGGCAAGGTTCAGACCCCATTTTCGGAGGCATCGATCAGCCGGATTGATGAGGGTTTGACCGGCCCGACTCACGGGCCGACGAGTACGAGGCGTCCGGCGCGGGTAGGCCAAGCCCTGAGTGCGCCGCAACCAGACAACGATCACGCGGGAGTGACCGAATGAAGACCGGCCGTGAGAAGGCCGAAGAGAAGCGTCAGGCCAAGCTGGCCCAGGTGCAGGAGCAGGTCGAGGACGGATCCCTGGTCATCAGAAAGATGACCGAGGAGGAGCGCCGCAAGTACCCGCCGCGCCCCGAGCGTCCCAAGGGCTCCAAGCGCCGATAGCCCTCGCGCGCGTGAGACAGTTCCCCGGCCCACGCGAGCGAGTTGCGTGGCGGGGGAGCTGACACGAGGAGATCACCGCCGCCGCTGGAGCAGCATCACCAGCCGCTGCGGGTGCAGAGCCTCGAGAGCGCTCCTGCGGGCAGATGCCGCCGATGGTGACCTTCGCCGCTCGTCCCGACGGGACCGTGCGTTACGGCTCGGGCCACTCGCCCGCGGCCGGTCGACCGGGGGCGGGCGCGGTCTTCAACGCACCGTGCGCGACATCCTCGGCGGCGAGGGTCAGAGCGAGGAGCTCATCGCCACTCTCATCGATCACAGCGGCTGGGCCGATTCCCGTTTGATCGGCTGGTCGAGTACTTCGACCTGGAACAGGTCAGCGACGCCACGCAGGCATCGGCGCGCGGGGAGGTCATCAAGCCCGTCCTGCGCATGCCGGCATAGATCGTCATCGGGGCGCCCGGATTTGAACCGGGGACCTCCTGCTCCCAAAGCAGGCGCGCTACCAGGCTGCGCCACGCCCCGTGGTCGGCCGAGTGTAATCAACGGCCGGGCCGGCCCCCGTGACCTTCCTGTTAGCCTCGGGCGCCGCCGATGGCAGAGATCCAGCCGATCCGCGCGCTGCGCTACGACCTCGACCGCACCGGCGGCCTGCAGGACGTCGTCGCCCCGCCCTACGACGTCATCGACGACGCCCAGCGCGCCGCGCTGGAGGCGCGCTCGCCGTACAACGTCGTGCGCATCGACCTGCCCCAGGGCGGCGAGGACCGCTACGACCGCGCGGCGGCACTGCTCTCGCGACTGGCGCGCGGACGGCGCGGTCGTGCTCGACGACGCCGCCCGCGCTGTGGACGCTCTCCCAGGACTACACCGGACCCGACGGACAGCGGCGCACGCGCAGCGGCTTCTTCGCGCGGGTGCGCGTGGAGGAGTACGGGCCCGGCCGCATCCGCCCTCACGAGCGCACCCATCCCGGCCCGCGCGAGGACCGGCTGCGCCTGACGCGGGCCACCAAGGCCAACCTCTCCCCCATCTTCTCGCTGTTCTCCGATCCGTCAGGCGCCGTCGCCGACGGCGCTGAGCCGCGCCGGCGGCGACGAGCTGTGGGCGCAGACCACCGACGACGACGGCACCGTCAACCGCCTCGGCCGCGTGCAGGACGCGGCGGCGATCACCGCGGTGCAGGAGGTGCTGGCTGACACCGAGCTGCTGATCGCCGACGGCCACCACCGCTACGAGACGGCCCGCGTCTACGCCGAGGAGATCGGCGGTGAGGGGCCCCACCGCTACGTGCTCATGTGCCTGGTCGCCCTCCAGGACCCGGGCCTGACCGTGTTCCCCACCCATCGGCTCGTCCGCGGGCTGCGCCCCGATCAGCACGAGACGCTCGCCAACGCGCTGCGGCGCGACTTCGAGATCGAGCGCCTTGACGACACCGCCGCGCTGGCGCCCGCATCCTCGGACACCGTCCGGATCGGCTACATCGACGCGCACTTCAAGCGGCCCTTCATGCTGACCCTGCGCGACCCCGCGATCGCCGACGCGGCGCTCCCGGACCGGGCCGAGCCCTACCGGCGGCTCGACACCGCGGTGCTCGAGGCGCTCATCCTCAAGGGCGCGCTGCGGCATGACCGACGACGACATCGATCACCTCGACGGCCTCGGCTATGCCCGCGACTTCGACCAGGCGCTCGAGCTGGTCCAGAGCGCCGAGTACGACGCCGCCTTCTTCATGGCCCCGACGCCGGTGGAGCGCGTCCACGAGGTGGCCGCCGCCGGCGAGAGCATGCCGCCGAAGTCGACCTACTTCTTCCCCAAGGTCCCCACCGGCCTGCTGTTCAACCCGCTGGCCTGAGCGCACGCCGATGCCCACGGCGCTGGCGGAGCAGCTCTCGGCGGTCCTCCTGGAGCCGGCAGCGGCGAGCGCGCTGGACGTCCGCGGCCGCACCGACGCCGGCGTGCTCGTCGCCCTCTACGTCGACGGCGGCCGGCTGCACGCGGTGTTCACCCGCCGCCGCGACGACCTGCGCCGCCACCCCGGCGAGATCTCGTTCCCCGGCGGCCGCCACGACGACACCGACGCGGACCTCCTGGCCACCGCGCTGCGCGAGGCCGAGGAGGAGATCGGGCTGGCGCCCGTCGGCGGTGCAGGTGCTGGGCGCGCTGCAGCCCACGCCGACGATCGCCACCGGCTACGCGATCTATCCGTTCGTCGGCCTGATCGAGCCGGGCATGGCGTGGACCCTGTCGCGCCCGCGAGGTCGCCGAGGTCCTGGAGCTCGCCCTCGACGACCTGCAGGCCGGCTACGGGCGCCGGCGGCTGCTGCGCCGCGGCCTGCCGATCCGCACCGACACCTACGTCGTCGGCGACGATCTCATCTGGGGCGCGACGGCGCGGATCCTCGCCGACCTGTTCGAGCGGATCGGCCCGCTGCCGGCGCGCTCAGCGCCCCGGTCTAGCGGGCGTACTGATCGCGGCCGAGCAGCGCGCGCTCCACCGCGTCGACGGCCTGTGACACCCACCCGGCGTCGGTCGGCCGGGTCGGCGGTCGAGCAGCTCATACGGGATGAGCGAGCGCTCGCAGGCGTAGCGCACGCGGTCGGCGCCGGCGTCCAGCAGCGCCGGGTCCACGCTGCCGGCGGCCTGGTAGACGACGCCGCGCACGGTCGTGTCGAGCATCCGCTCCAGCAGCATGTCCAGCCGCGTGCCGTGCAGGGCCGCCAGCTGCTCCTCGGTCCCGGTCGCCGAGCCGAGCAGGATGCAGGCGACGCCGACGTGGGCCAGCGCGGGCGCCAGCGTGCCGACGCGGTTCGGGATCGCCGACGAACGGCTCGGCGCCCGGCGCGCCTCGATCTCCGCGCGCGCGAGCCGGGTCCCGGGTCGTGCCGCGGACGGCGTGGCCCGCGGCACCGCAGCGCCGCGGGTCAGCGCCAGGCCGCGGCAACCGCACCCGACGATCAGGCAGCGCGCCACGTCGGCTCAGCCGCCGCCGGCGGCGCCGGATCCGAACTCGCGCTGGACCTCCTCGCGCGTGCGCTCGGGCAGGCCCCGGGCACGGCGGCGCGCGTTGGTGGCCTCGAGCAGCTCGTCGAGCTCACGGTCGGCGAGGTAGGCCTCGCGCCGGCGCCGCTGCTCGTTGAAGTCGTCCATCACGCGGCGCTCCAGATCGGCGACGGTCACGTCGGCCTCGCCGCGGCGGCGGCGGCGCGCGTTGTGGGCCTCGAGCATCTGGGCCAGGTCCTCGGCCTCCAGCTCCTCGCGGTCCTCGGTGATCTGGCGAGCCGACCGCAACCCGAACTGCTTCCATGCCCCGTCCCTGGTTGGCCCGGCCGAGCAACCACACCCACAGCACCAGGATGGCCAGGCCGGCGAGAGCACGAGTGCGAACGGGTCCACCGGCGGCGAGTCTAACCCGCAGCGCCGCGTCGCACCGCGCAGTCCGTGCGCAACTTCGCAACTTGACGTCGTGTTTATGCAGGACGTCATCGCCTCCGAACGGGCGGGCCGGCAATCGGCGGAGGCCTATCTCTACACATGCAGGGTCAAGGAGGCTTCATGCGTCTTCGCATCACCGTGCTCGCTTGCGCGCTGTCCGCGTTGGCGAGCGCAGCTGCTCCGAGCTTGGCCGGCGCGGCACCGGTGCACAACCGCGGGCTGACCATCCACGCCGTACCCGCAGCACATCATCGCCGGCGAGGCCGTTCTCATCTTCGGCCAACTGAAGGGTCCCGACCACGCCAACCAGGTGATCACGCTGTATCACCGGATCAACCCGAACCCCGGGTTCACCGTCATCGGCGTCACCAAGACCAATGCCAACGGCCAGTACGAGTTCACCCGCCAGGAGGGCATCGTCGACACCAACCGCGAGTGGTTCGTGCGCGGTCCGGGCAACGACCCACAGCCGCACCGTGCACGAGCGCGTGGACGCGCTGGTGAGCCTGGCGGCCAGCTCCGCCGAGCGGGCTGACGCGTCACCCGATCGTGTTCAGCGGCCATGTCACCCCTGACCACACGCGGCGGGGTCGTCGCGCTGCAGGAGCAGAAGGGCTCCAGCGATGACTGGACGACGATCAAGACCGCCCGCATCGGGCCTGGCTCCAACTACACGATCTCCCACGCCTGGCGCGTTCCGGGCGCCTACGACGTCCGCGTGAAGTTCCGCGGCGACGCCCGCAACACCCCGGCCGTCTCGGACATCACGACCGTCGTGATCGAGCAGACCGAGGTGCCGGGATTCACGCATCAACACCTCTGACCCGATCGTGCAGAACGGTCAGGCCGTCACCATCTCCGGCGTGCTGGACTCGCCGGGCTCGACGACCGGTGAGCCGAACACGAGCGTGAGCCTGTTCGCCAAGGTGCCGGGCAGCGGCGGCCCCTACCGTGAGCTGACCACCACGACGACCGCCACCGACGGCAGCTACAGCTTCGCCAACGTGGCATCGAGCACCAACGAGCTGTACCTGGTGCGTACCACCTTCGCTCCGCGCCGTCACACCGGCGGTGCTGTTCGAAGGCGTGCAGGACGTGGTGACCATGTCCGTCGAGCTCCTCGACCTCGACCGTCGATGGGCATGTCGTGTTCACCGGCAGCGTGTCACCTGACAAGGCCGGTCACTCGATCTACCTGCAGAAGCTCGGCAAGGACGGCGACTGGCACACCGTCGAGGTCCGCTTCGTCAACAGCGCCTCGACGTTCCAGTTCGGCTGGACGTTCGGCACCGCGGGCACCAAGGAGTTCCGTGCCCGGATCACCGGTGGCCCGGCCAACGTCGGTGGCGCCTCGGCGCCGGTCACGATCGTCGTGTCGCAGCCGCCGCTGTCGACGCTGCCGACCAGCTGAAACGCGCTCAGCGCCAACCCGGGAGGGTTGGCGGTCCGGCCCCCGTCGCAGGACGCGGCGGGGGCCGGTCTGCGTGCGCCGCCGCCGCCTTTTGAGACACGGGCGCGCCAGACGCCTCACTCGTGTAGCGTCCCGGCGCATGGACTTCGCACTGACCGACGAGCAGCGCCTGATCAAGGAGACCGCCCGGGCCTTCACCGACAAGGAGATCGTCCCGCGGGCACGCGACAACGATCGCAACGCGCACTTCGACACCGAGCTGGTGGCCAAGCTGGCCGAGCAGGGCTATCTCGGCGCGATCGTGCCCGTCGAGTACGGCGGCGCGGGGCTGGACTACCTCAGCTACGGGCTGATCGTGGAGGAGATCGGGCGCGGGGACTCGTCGATGCGGACCGTCGTCTCGGTGCAGACCTCGCTGGTGTGCTCGGCGATCGTGCGCTGGGGCACCGAGGAGCAGAAGCAGCGCTACCTGCCCAAGCTGTGCTCGGGCGAGTGGCTGGGGTGCTTCGGCCTCACCGAGCCCGACACGGGATCGGACGCGGCCAACCAGCGCACGCGGGCCCGCAAGACGGACTCGGGCTGGGTCATCAACGGCGCCAAGATGTGGATCTCGATGGGCAACGTCGCCAAGCTGGCGCTGATCTTCGCCCAGACCGATCCGGAGAAGGCCCACAAGGGCCTGGCCTGCTTCCTGGTCGAGACCGAGGGCAACGACGGCTACCAGCCCCAGGAGATCCACGGCAAGCTCGGCCTGCACGGCTCCGACACCGCCGCCATCTCGCTCAGCGACTGCGCGGTGTCGGCGAGACGCGATGCTCGGGGAGATCGGCGACGGCTTCAAGATCGCCATGACCTCGCTGGAGTCCGGGCGCTACAGCGTCGCCGCGGGCTGCGTCGGCATCTGCCAGGGCTGCGTCGACTACTGCGTCGACTACGCCAAGGAGCGCCAGCAGTTCGGCCGGCCGATCGCGAGCTTCCAGCTCGTCCAGGCCATGCTCGCCGACATGAAGGTGGAGACCGACGCGGCGCGCATGCTCGTCTACCGCGCCGCCTACCTCAAGGACACCGGCCAGCCCAACTCGACCGAGACCTCGATCGCCAAGCTCTATGCCACCGAGGCCGCCAACCGGTGCGCCACCACCGCCATCCAGGTGCTCGGCGGCTCGGGATACGTCGACGATCACCCGGTCGAGCGCTACTTTCGCGACGTGCGCGTCACCACCCTCTACGAGGGCACCTCGCAGATCCAGAAGCTCATCATCGGGCGCGCGCTCACCGGCATCAACGCGCTCGTCCCGTCGTGAGCCCGGGCGACGACGCGCCCGCGGTCCTCGGCGTCGCCGGGGCCGGGACGATGGGGTCCGGGATCGCGCAGCTCGGCTGCGTCGCCGGCATGCAGACGCTCCTGCACGACCCCGACCCGGACGCGCTGGAGCGCGGCATGACGCGGATCCTGCGCCAGCTGGAGCGCGAGGTGAGCAAGGGGCGGATGGCTGCGCAGGACGCGGAGCGGGCCAAGGAGCGGCTGCGGCCCGCGCCCACGCTCGAGGACTTCGCCGACTGCGAGATCGTCATCGAGGCCGCCCCCGAGCGCGTGGAGCTCAAGCATCAGCTGTTCGCCCGCCTGTCGGAGATCGTCTCCGCCGACTGCGTGCTGGCCAGCAACACCTCGTCGCTGCTGGTGACCGCACTCGCGCCCGCCGCCACAGCATCCCGAGCGGGTGGTCGGCATGCACTTCTTCAACCCGCCGCCGCTGATGGCGCTGCTGGAGGTGGTCGCCGGAGCCGAGTCCTCCGAGCGCGCCCTCGCCGTCGCGCGTGCCTGCGGCGAGGCCATGGGCAAGCGGGTGATCGAGGCGGCCGACGGACCGGGCTTCCTGGTCAACCGCTGCAACCGGCCATGGGGGCTGGAGTCGCTCAAGCTCCTGTCCGAGCGGGTCGCCACCGTGGAGCAGATCGACCGCATCTGCCGGCTGGGCGGCGGCTTTCGGAT
Organism: uncultured Actinomycetota bacterium; assembly: GCA_963790605.1. GTDB lineage: Bacteria > Actinomycetota > Thermoleophilia > Solirubrobacterales > Solirubrobacteraceae > Palsa-465. Next base: position 527,048 of record CAWBPG010000001.1, read on the forward strand.
GGGCCCGTTCGAGCTGATGGACCTCGTCGGCGTCGACGTGGGCCTCGACATCGCCCGCTCCTTCTACGAGCAGAGCTTCGGCGAGCCGCGGTGGCAGCCATCGCAGATCACGGTCAAGACGGTCGCCGCCGGGCGCACCGGCCGAAAGTCCGGCCGCGGCTTCTATGATTACCCGGAGTCCGGCCCGCTACCGCGACCCTGACCCCGACCCCCCGCCGCGCGGCGGCGGCGACGGCCTGGTGGTGATCTCCGGCGAGTCCACACTGGCGCTCGCGCTCGAGGAGGCCGCGGTCCAGGCCGGCTGGGAGGTGGCCACGCCGGCCGAGGCCGTCGACGGGCCCGTCCCCTTCCTCATCCTGGAGGTGGGCCTCGACGGCGAGGAGCCCGAGGCGCCTCTGCAGGGCGGTCCGCGCGCCGTCTGCTGCGCCGCCGGCTCACTGGCGGCGCTTGACCCGGGCGGCTCGGCCGTCGGCTTTCACGCGCTGCCGCCGCTGGACGCGAGCGCGCTGGTCGAGCTCACGCGCGGCCCTGACACCGCGGCCTCGGCGGCCGCGGCGGCCGAGCGGTTCTTCGCCACGCTGGGCAAGCACACCGAGTGGGTCGGCGACGCCCCGGGGCTGGTGCTCGGCCGCATCGTCTGCCAGGTCATCAACGAGGCCGCGTTCGCCCTGGGCGAGGGCGTCGGCAGCGCCGAGGACATCGACACGGGCATGATCCACGGCCTGAACTATCCGCGCGGGATCCTGGCCTGGGCCGATGAGATCGGCCTCGATCACGTGCTCGTCGTGCTCGACGCGCTCGGGCTCGAGCGCGGCGAGGAGCGCTACCGCATGGCGCCGTTGCTGCGGCGACTGGGCTGGTCGGGGCGGCTGGGCCGCGCCACCGGCGAGGGCTTCTTCACCTACGAGGGCGTCATGAGAGCGGTCACCTTCCAGGCGCCGATGGAGGTCCGCGTGGACGAGCGGCCGGAGCCGCAGTTGGAGAGCCGCGACGACGCCATCGTCGCCATCGAGGCCAGCGGGATCTGCGGCTCGGACCTGCACATCTACCACGGCCGGGTCAAGATGGAGCCGGGCTTCACCATCGGCCACGAGTTCGTCGGCCGGGTGGTGGCGGCCGGAGACGCCGTCACCCGCGTCGCCGTGGGTGACCGCGTGTGCGGCTGCTTTCACACCGCATGCGGCACGTGCTTCTACTGCATGCGCGGCGTCTACCAGAAGTGCGATCGGGTCCGGGTGTTCGGCCACGGCGAGGCCCTGGGCTGCGCTGCCCGGGCACCCAGGCCGAGCAGGCGCTCGTGCCGATGGCCAACCTCACACTGCGCCCGGTGCCCGACGGCGTGGGCGACGACGTGGCTCTGTTCGCCGGCGACGTGATGGGCACCGCCTATCACGCCGTCGAGTCCAGCGGCGTGGCGCCGGGAGACAGCGTGGCCGTCCTGGGCCTGGGGCCGGTCGGGCTGTGCGCGGTCCAGATCGCCGTCGCCGCGGGCGCCGGCCCGGTGCTGGCCATCGACAGCGTCGACGCGCGCCTCGAGGTCGCTCGCGGCTTCGGGGCGGTGCCGGTGCATCTCACCGAGGAGAACCCGCGCGACGTGGTCAGGAAGCTGACCGAGGGTCGCGGTGTCGCCGCCGCGATCGACGCCGTCGGCCATCCCGATGCGCTCGACCTCGCCATCCGGCTGGCGCGCAACGCGGGCACCGTGGTCGCCATCGGCGTCTACGCCGAGCCGTGCCAGGTGCACATGGGCGTCGTCTGGATCAAGGGCCTGACACTGCGCACGGGCCAGGCCAACGTCATCGGCCACGTCGACCGGGTGCTCGGCATGCTGGCGGCCGGGACGCTTGACCCCACCCCGCTGGTCACCCACCACATGTCCCTGGACGACGCCCCCGAGGGCTATGCGATCTATGACCGGCGCGAGGCGCTGAAAATCGTCTTGCGCCCGTAGGTAGGTGCCCGGTGTTAGCGGCCCGATTTCCGGGGTATTCACGTGTCTGGACAGTCCGGGAGAGACCGTGCAGAACTCCAAAAGGCGCACAAGTTCTCTCCACAGATGTGCTGCGCTTGTGAAACCTCCTCAGCAATTTTCGCTGAGGCGGGTGTGATTCTGCTGCCGCAAGGGTAGGACCGGGCCGAACCGGGACGGTAGGCCCGGGAAGGACCCGGAAGAAAACAGCCGACGGCGGGTTCGTGTAGGGTGGCCGGTCTGCCCGATCTGGACATTTGTTCGATCGGCTTCGGTAATCACTCAAAGCCGCCAGAGTGCTGCCGATAACAGGGAAGTCCACGATGAGTGACTCAGACACAGCGTGCTGTGCCTCGAGGAGGCACGCGCCTGGACTGCCGCTCGGCGTATCGCGACGCTCGTCGCGATGCTGTTCGTCTCGACGTCCTTGGTTCTCCGTGGCCGCCGCCGACGCCCAAGGCTGCTCTGCCGCGCACACCACGATCGCCCACGCGTCCCGCGCTCAGCTCCAGCGCGCCGTGGTCTGCCTCGTCAACCAGCAGCGCCACAGCCGCGGCCTGCCGGGCCTGCGCCAGAACTCTCGCCTGAACCGCTCCGCCCAGGGCTGGACCGACGTCATGGTCACCCACCGCGACTTCAGCCACGGCGCCGACTTCGCCGCGCGCATCAGCGCCGTCGGCTTCGACTGGTCCAACGTCGGCGAGAACATCGCCACCGGCTACGCGACCCCGGTCGCGGTCGTCAAGGCGTGGATGGCCAGCAAGGGCCACTGCCAGAACATCCTCAACCCCATGTACCGCTACGTCGGCACCGGGGTCTCGGACAACTCCATCAACGGCTACAGCACCCTGGCGGGCACCTGGACGCAGGACTTCGGCCTGCTCATGGGCCAGCACGCCGCGTCGGGCAACTGGGGCCCGGCCGAGGGTTGCCCCTACACCTAGGCCGCTCGCGCCGGTAGTTCGTCGTTTTCTCTGTCCCTGGTGCCTGGGGCAAGGTAGCGGCGAACGACGATGACGGGCTTTCGAAGGTGGCACGGACCGCCGCGGCCGATCCCCCGGGGTGGACCTGGGGAGGGTGGACCTTGGGAGCGTGGACCTTGGCAGGGTGGACCTTGGGAGATCACCGTTAGCTGGTAACGGTTATCTCCCGAGCGCCCCTGCAAAGCCCACTATTCGCGCTCAACCCACCTTCCCCCAGTCCGCCGTTGACGTACGCTGACGCCCAGGGCAGACGCCCTCCGACGCACCGCCCCGCCAGCGCACGACGGCCTGAGGCCGGCTTAGCTCGCCGCGACCCGCGCGGCGCTGTCAAAAGGCGCGGTGTCACGCAGGTACCACTCGGCGTCAAGCGCCGCCTGGCAGCCGGAGCCCGCGGCGGTGATGGCCTGGCGGTAGGTGTGGTCCACGAGGTCGCCGGCGGCGAACACGCCCGGAATGTTGGTGAGCGTCGACTTGCCCTGGGTGATGACGTAGCCGCCGTCGTCGGTGTCGACCTGGCCCTGGACCAGCTGGGACTGCGGGTCGTGGCCGACGGCGATGAAGGCGCCGGTGATCTCCAGATCCTTCTCGGACCCGTCGACGGTGTTGCGCAGGCGGGCCTTCGTCAGTGACTTGCTGCCCCCCTCGGCGTGGAACTCCTCCACGACGTAGGGGGTGAGCCACTCGATGTTGGGCACCGCGCGGGCGCGCTCCAGCATGATCTTGGAGGCGCGGAACTCATCGCGGCGGTGGACGATCGCCACCTTGGAGGCGAACTTGGCCAGGAACATGGCCTCCTCCATGGCGGAGTCCCCGCCACCCACGATCAGCGTCGGGGCCTGCTTGAAGAAGGCGGCGTCACAGGTGGCGCAGTAGCTGACCCCCCGGCCGGAGAGCTCCTGCTCGCCGGGCACCTCGAGCTTGCGGTGCTGGGCGCCCATGGCCAGCACCACCGCCCGGGTCAGATACAGGTCGTCGCCGACCCACACCTTGTGGGGCTCTGACCCATCGCGCGAGAGCTCGAGCGCGGTCACGTCGTCGGTCTCCAGGCGTGCGCCGAAGCGCTCGGCCTGGTCACGGAAGTGCTGCATGAGGTCGGGGCCCATGATTCCCGGCGGGAAGCCCGGATAGTTCTCCACGTCGGTCGTCTGCTGTAGCAGCCCGCCCCAGGCGAAGCCTTCGATGACCAGCGGGTGCAACTCGGCGCGCGCCATGTACAGCCCCGCCGTATAGCCGGCAGGGCCGCTGCCGACGACGATCGCGTTCTCGATTTTCTGATCTGCCTCGGTCACTTCATTAAGTATAGCTAGGGGTCTCCGGCCTGCTGCGCCAGTGCTGGACCGTGCGTCGGAGCTGAAGATAGGCCACCGCGCCCGGCAGCGTGGGCAGCCAGAAGGCGAAGGCCCGATAGGCCAGCACCGACACCACCGCCAGCGGCGGCGAGACACCGAAGGCCGAGAACGCGCCGATCATCGCGCCGTCCACGCCGCCGATCCCGCCCGGCAGCGGCAGCACGTTGCCCAGTTGCCCGACGAAGTAGGACATGACGACCACGGCGGTGGGCGGGGCGCCGCCGAAGGCGTGGAAGCAGGACCACAGGACGGCGATGTCAAACCCCCACCAGGCGACGCCGCCCAGCAGCGAGAGATCCCGCTCCCGCACGAGGTGGATGGCGGTCCGCACCCCGCTGGCGGCTGCGGCCGGAAGGGCGGCGCCCTTGGCGATCAGCCGCCCGACCGGCCCGCCGTGGGTCCAGCGCGCCACCAGACGGTCGAAGTCGCCCGGAAGCAGCGACACGGCCAGGAACAGGGCGATGACCCCGCGCACCGAAGATGGCCGGGACGATCGTCAGCGCGAACGAACGCTGCCCCGGGAACACGCCGAAGTACAGGCCCAGTCCCCCGACCACCAGCGTCCCCATGAACACCGCGTAGAGCACGGCCATGAACGCGATCATCCGGCAGGCGACGATGCGCGGCTCCATGCCCGAGCGCCGTAGCGCCCACGCCGTCAACGCGATGCCGCCGGCGCCCGCCGAGGCGAACAGTCGCGTCGCCGCCAGGCCGGCCATGGTGATCTCGTAGCTGGCGCGCCAGCCGATACGGCTCTTGCCGCGGACGAACACGCCGCGGAACAGGAGCACATAGCCCAGAAACGAAACGCCCTCGAGCACGGCGCCCAGCGCCAGCCACCACGCGTTGCCGTGCTGCAGCCGGTTCCACGTGTCGCGTAGGCCCAGCAGCTTGGGCAGCACGAAGTACAGGAACCCGACGACCGAGACGACGAAGATGATCGATGCCACGAGGCTCCGCCGGGTGAGGCGGATCCTCGGCATCTCCTCCGTATGGCCCGAGCTTCCCTCGGGCGCTCCGTCGTGGGCCGCGACGACCTGATCGTCGGGAACCTCGTCACCAGCTCCGGCCGCGCCTGGGCGCCCGTGGTCGATGGGAGCTCCCCCTCTCACCCGTAAGCGCCTAGTGCTCGGCCGCTGCGCATCGCTGCAGCGCCTGAAGGCGCCGTGACAACGCCCGGACGCCCGGAAGAGCGCGATGGGACTGGGTCCGCACCGCCTCGGCGAGCAGCGCGCCACCGGCGAGGTCGGCGGCGTAGTGCTCACCCAGATAGACGAGCGCGAGCCCCAGCAGCAGCGCATAGGACCAGCCGACGGCGCCCGCGACCGGGCCCACCTCCCCCAGGAGGTGAGCGGCCATCAGCGAGGTGGCGAAATGCAGCGACGGCATGGCAGCAAGGGGATTGCCTCCAAGGACATCGTAAAGGCCCGTCCAGCGGTCACCCCAGAACTGCTCGCCGTACTCGATCATCATCCGGCGCACCGCGCGCATGCGGGCGTCCTGAAGCCGCCCGTGGCGGGCCGCGTACCAGGGCGGAGCCGTCGGGATCGCCCAGTAGAAGACCGCGCCGAGATCGAAGACCGCGTACATCCGCGCCGCCGCCGCGGGGAAGCGCTCCGGCGCGCGCAACGCCACGTAGGCCACGCTGCCGTGGGGGACGGCGAACCAGATCCAGTGACACCACACGAGCAGGCGCTCGAAGTGGTTGATCTGCGCCGGGTCCGAGAAGTCGGTCTGGAGGCGGGCCGTGGGCGGCACGCCCAGCCCAAGGATCCGGTCGATCGCGATCGGATAGTCGATCTTCACGCGCGCCGCGAGGGCCTCGGGATCAGTCGTTGGGCAGCTCGTAGGCGGCCAGGTAGGCCCACATGTTCAGCCCCACGAGGCCCGCGTCGCGCAGGCGGCTGCGCGGAGTCGCCACCACCAGCGCCGGGACGGCCAGCCCCGCGGCCCCCATCACCGCCGCCGGAGGCAGCTTGACCCGGCGGCGCAGGACGGGCGCCGCCACCCCCACGGCGACCACGGCCCAGGCTCCCGCTCTGATGGCCCGTGACGCTCGCAACGCGCGCCAGTATAAGAAAGCATCGAGAAACGCCCCGCGAAAACGCCGCTCCCGGATCGTTTCGCGACCGACGCGAAAGCCCGCTGAGCGACGTCCGCCGTCGTGGCGGCCCCGACGGCGGGGCGCGAAGCAGCGGCCCGGACTTATAGAATCCCGCGCGCCTTGCGACCCGACGTCAACGACGCCAAGTCCCGCCGCCGGCGCCGCGAGCATCCCGATCCAGGCCGGCGGCCCCGCCTCCGCAGCGCGATCCCGATGCTCGCGCTGGTGCTGGTCGGCTCCCTGGTCATCGCGCCCGACGCGCTGGCCAACTTCATCACCCCCAAGTCCGGTGGCTCGCCCAACGCCAATCAGATCCATTCGCTCTACGACGTCGTGCTCTACGTCGCCGCCATCGTGGCCGTGCTCGTCGAGGGGGCGCTGTTCTACTCGGTCTGGCGCTTCCGCGCCAAGAAGAGCCCGGTCGCGGCCCAGATCCACGGCAACACCCGCCTGGAGATCGGCTGGACCGTCGCCGCCGCGCTGATCCTGGTGGTGCTCACGGTGGTGACGTTCATCAAGCTGCCGAGCATCGTCAACCCGCCCAACTCCGACGCCAACGGGCTGGTGCTGTCGGCCTCGGTCAACGCGCCGACGCCCCCGAACGGCAAGAAGCTCACGGTCTGCATCCAGGGCCGGCAGTTCATCTGGCGCTTCGTCTACAGCAACACGCTGCCTCAAGGATCCCTTCAACCCGAAGCTCGCCGCCTACTCCTACACGACGATGGTCGTGCCCGAGCACACCACGGTCGTGCTCGACATCCAGTCCACCGACGTCATCCACTCCTGGTGGGTGCCCTCGCTGGGCGGCAAGGTCGACGCGGTCCCCGGCTACACGACCTACACGTGGTTCAAGGCGCTGCACACCGGGACCTTCCGCGGGCAGTGCGCCCAGCTGTGCGGGACCAACCACGCGGCGATGATCGCCTACGTCAAGGTGGTCACGCCGGCGCAGTACACCGCTTGGCTGGCGCGCCAGAAGCAGCTCATCGCCGCCCAGAACTCCCAGGTCGGCCAGCTGCGCTCGGTCCTCACCGCCTCAAATCAGCTAGGAAACTAAAAGACATATGGCGACCATCACCAGCGAAGACGTCCTGAAACCGGTCCCCCAGGTCATCGCCCACGAGGTGACCCGCCCACGCGAGACCAAGCGGTGGGTCGACTGGGTCACGACGACCGACCACAAGAAGATCGGGATCATGTACCTGGTCCTCACCTTCGTCTTCTTCTGCCTGGGCGGGGTCGAGGCGCTGATGATGCGGCTGCAGCTCGCGGTCCCCAGCCAACACGCTGGTGACCTCCGAGCACTACAACGCAGCTGCTGACGATGCACGGGACGACGATGGTCTTCCTGTTCGTCGTCCCGGTCATGGCGGGCTTTGCCAACTACTTCCTGCCGCTCATGATCGGCGCCCGGGACATGGCCTTCCCGCGGCTCAACGCGCTCTCGTTCTGGCTGCTGCTGTTCGGCGGGATCGTCTTCTACGCCACCCTGTTCTTCCATCCGCCCAGCGCCGGGTGGTGGAGCTATCCGCCGCTGTCGGAATCGCTGTACTCGCCCAGCGGGGGCCAGGACGCGTGGATCTTCCTCATCCACATCACCGGCATCTCCTCGCTGGTCGGCGCCATCAACTTCTACGCGACGATCGTGAACATGCGGGCGCCGGGCATGACCTGGAACCGCCTGCCGCTGTTCGTGTGGAGCGTCCTGGTCTACGCGATCCTGCTCATCATCGCGCTGCCGGTCGTCGCCGCGGCGGTGACGATGCTGCTGACCGACCGCCACTTCGGCACCCACTTCTTCGACCCCACCGCCCACGGGTCGCCGATCCTGTGGCAGCACCTGTTCTGGTTCTTCGGCCACCCCGAGGTCTACATCATGATCCTGCCCGGGTTCGGGATCATCTCCGAGGTCATCCCCGTGTTCACTCGCAAGCCGATCTTCGGCTACAAGGCGATCGCGGCGTCGACGGCGGTGATCGCCTTCCTGGCCACGCTGGTGTGGGCCCACCACATGTTCGCCTCGCCGGTGCCGATCGTCGTGCTCGGGCTTCTTCATGCTGAGCTCGTTCCTCATCGGGGTGCCGACGGGCGTGAAGATCTTCAACTGGATCGCCACCCTGTGGCGCGGCTCGATCGTGATGACGACGTCGCTGTACTTCGCCGTCGGCTTCATCGCCATCTTCCTCATCGGCGGGATCACCGGGATCTTCCTGGCCGTGTTCCCGGTGGACTGGCAGCTCAACGACACCTACTTCGTCGTCGCGCATTTCCACTACGTGCTGATGGGCGGCGCCGTCTTCACGGTGTTCGCCGGCCTCTACTACTGGTTCCCCAAGATCACCGGGCGGATGATGGACGAGCGCACGGGCAAGCTTTCGTTCTGGCTGATGTTCATCGGCTTCAACATGACGTTCTTCGTCCAGCACGCCCTCGGCCTCTCGGGCATGCCGCGCCGCGTCTTCACCTACCAGCCGGGCCTGGGGTGGTCCACCTACAACTTGATCTCGACCATCGGATCCTTCATCCTCGGTCTCGGGGTCCTGGTGACGATCATCAACGCCGCCCGGAGCCTGCACGTCGGGCGGATCGCCGGCCCCGATCCCTGGAAGGGCAACACGCTGGAGTGGTTCACATCCTCCCCACCGCCGGTCAACAACTTCGACGAGATCCCGCGCGTGCGCTCGGTGGAGCCGATGCGCGACATCCGGCGCCAGGTGGAGCGCGCCACCGGCGTGACGCAGAAGACCGGCGGCAGCGAGCAGTTCGCCCGCGCCGGCGGATGAGCCGTATGACGGTCGCCGGGCGCCCGCGACGGGCGAGCCGGCATAGGAGCGCGTCGATGGCCCCGTCCGTGACCACCGTCCCCGCCGCCGCAGTCCCCGCCGCGGGCCCTGCGCACCCGTCAGCTCGTCGCCGACTACGTCGACCTGACCAAGCCCAAGGTCCAGTCGCTGCTGCTGTTCACGACCGTGATGACGATGGAGGTCGCCGGCGACCCCTCGGTCTCGCGCGTGGCGCTGACCTGCGCCGGCGGCTACCTCTCCGCCGGGGGCGCGGGCGCCATCAACCACTACTGGGACCGCGACATCGACGCGCGCATGCGCCGGACCGCCGACCGGCCCATCCCCTCGGGCCGCGTCAGCCCCGCGGCGGCGGTGCGCTTCGGCATCGCGCTCCAGGTCGCCTCCTTCCTCCTGCTCTCGCTCACGGTCAACGTGCTCTCCGCGGCGCTCGCCCTGGGCGGCTTCGTCGGCTACGTCGGCGTCTACACCATGTGGCTCAAGCGCCGTACGCCCCAGAACATCGTCATCGGCGGCGCCGCCGGGGCGATGCCGCCGCTCGTCGCCTGGGCGGCCACCCGCGGATCGCTCTCGTGGACCGCCGTCTACCTGTTCGCGATCGTCTTCTACTGGACCCCGCCCCATTTCTGGGCGCTCAGCCTGCTCATGAAGGACGAGTACGCGGAGGTGGGCGTGCCGATGCTCCCGGTGGTGCGCGGCGAGGACACCACCCGCCTGCACATCGTCCTGTACTCGGCGCTGCTCTATGCCGTCAGCCAGCTGCCGTTCTGCGTCGGGGTGTTCGGCGGCTTCTACCTGGCGGCGTCGATGGTCCTGGGCCTCGCGTTCATCGCAGGCGCCGCGCTTGCTCTATCGGCGCGCTGACCGGCGCACGGCGCTGCGGCTGTACCTGTTCTCGATGGTGTACCTGGCGCTGCTGTTCGCGGCCATGGTGCTCGACGTGAAGCTCTAGTGGTGGCTCCTCGCCACACGGGAGGATCACTCAGACCCCCGCAACCACTACGATCTAGGACCGCAATGGATCGAAAGCTCGCCCGAAAGAACCTGCGCTCCGGCCTGCTGGCGGCCGCGGCGTGCCTGTTCATGTTCGGCATCACCTTCGTCGCCGCCGCCATCTACGTTCACTCGTGAGCGAGGCTGAGCACGACACGCCGCCCGTCGGGGAGGAGATCCACCTCCCCGGCCCGACGTTCCTGCCCGTCGCCTGCGCGGCGGGGATCACGCTGATGGTGATCGGGACGACCATCAACTGGTTGATCTCGATCGTCGGCCTGATCCTGTTCGTCGTGACCACCGCGATGTGGATCCGCGACACGCGCCACGACATCTCAGAGCTCCCGGAGGAGCACCTCCACTAGCGTCATCAGCGGCCGCGGGGACTAGCGGGCCGCGGGCACGTCGCAGTCCGCTCCCAGCGCCGCACCACACCCTGACGATGTCGCGCATCGACAGGACCCCGACCACGTCTGAGCCGTCGACGACGACGAGGTGACGGAAGCCGCCCGAGACCATGGTGGCGGCGGCGTGCTCCAGCGACCAGTCGCGCCGCGCGAACGTGAGGTTGGCGGTGAGGTGATCAGCGACGGGCTCGGCGTCGGGATCCATGCCCTGAGCCACCGCCTGCAGGATGTCGCGCTCGGTGATCACGCCCGGCGCCTGGGCCTCTGGATCGTGGACCACCGCGGCCCCTACTTGGCGTCCCCACATCGCCGCCGCGGCCTCCCGCAGGGAGTGGCCGGGACCGATCGTCAGCACGACTTCAGACATTCCCTCTGAGACGAGCATTGTGCGCCTCCGCTCGGCGTTTGCAACGATTGCCTCAATCATAGGCGCAGTCGCTCACGGCCGTCCATGGCTGGTGCCGTCCGTCGCTCAGAACCCATAGGATGCAGGGTGGAGATGAGGACACAAGGCGGGAGACGTGCGTAACAAGCCTCTGCTTCAAATGGGGCTGATCGGCGGCATCGCCATCGTCATCGGCATCCCGGTGGCGCTGTCGATCCCGTGGTTCCCCGCCGGCGGGTCGACGCAGGCCCACAACATCCACACGCTCTACGACGTCCTGCTGATCGTGTCGGTGCCGATCTTCGTGCTCGTCGAGACCGTCGTCCTGTACTCGGTGTGGAAGTTCCGGATGAAGCCGGGCGAGGAGGAGAAGGACGGCCCGCCGATCCACGGCAACACGCGGCTGGAGGTGGTCTGGACCGCGATCCCGGCCATCCTGCTCGTCAGCCTCTGCGGCTACGCCTACTCCGTGCTGCGCTCCAACGAGAAGACGCATCCCGGGGCCATGGTGGTCACCGTCACCGAGCGCCAGTTCGCCTTCGAGTTCGCGTATCCGGCCGCCGGCGGCAAGCAGATCCTGTCGCCCGAGCTGTACGTGCCCAAGGGACGGCCGGTGGTCTTCCACCTGCGCTCGCTGGACGTCATCCACAGCTTCTTCGTGCCGGAGTTCTCCGTCAAGCTCGACGCCGTGCCGGGCATCACCACCACGCTGCGGGTGACGCCGACGCGGCTGGGCAACTATCCGGCCGAGTGCACGGAGCTGTGCGGCGCCGGGCATTCGCTCATGCGCGCCCCCGTGCACGTGGTCACCCCGACGGCCTTCAAGACGTGGCTGGGCAAGCAGAAGCCCACGGGCCACCGCCCATCGGGGTCGACCCCGCCGGCGGCGCTGAACTCCGGAGAGCCCGGGTACGCCAGCGGAACCAGCGGATCCAGCGGATCCAACGGGGGATGAGGATGAGTAGGACCGAGAGCACCTTAAGGAGGGAGAGCTGATGGCCTTTCCGGCAAAGCTCCGCGCGCCCGGCTGGTATCGAGCCGCGCTTTATGACGTCATCGGATTCGCATTTGCCTTCGGTCTCACCGTGCTCATACGGTGGCTGATGCACGAGCACCCGATCATCGACGGCAACGCCATCACGATCGTCGCGCTCATCGCCGTTCCGCTCTTCTTCCTGGTCGGGCTTGGGCGCCGCCGACTACTGGTTCTACTGGATCTCCGGGCGCCCGACGCGCCCTGAGGACCACTCCTCCCACGGCGCCCACAGCTGGCGGGACTACTTCCGGATCAACACCGACCACAAGGTCATCGGGATCCAGTACACGGTCACGTCGTTCTTCTTCCTGCTCGTGGGCGGGCTGCTCGCCATGCTCATCAGGGCCCAACTGGCCAAGCCGGGCATGCAGTTCCTCACCCCCGAGCAGTACAACGGCGTGTTCTCCGTGCACGCCACGATCCTCATCTTCCTGTTCGTCATCCCGGTCTTCGCCGGCCTGGCGAACTTCGTGCTGCCGCTGATGATCGGCGCGCCGGACATGGCCTTCCCGCGGCTGAACGCCCTCTCCTACTGGCTGCTGCCACTGGCCGGGATCATGATGTTGATGAGCTTCCTGGCCCCCGGTGGCTCATTCGCGGCGGGCTGGACGGCGTATGCCCCGCTGTCGACGACGATGCCCCTCGGGCAGCTGTTCTTCTCGATCGCGGTGCAGCTCGCCGGCGCCTCATCAATCGCCACGGCCCTGAACTTCCTGGTCACGATCATCACCATGCGGGCCCCCGGCATGAGCTTCTTCCGGATGCCGCTGCTGGTGTGGGCGAACTTCTCGACCTCCCTGCTGGTCGTCATCGCCACCCCGTTCATCGCCGCGTCGCAGTTCTTCGTGCTGCTGGACGTGTCGCTGCACTTCCACTTCTTCGACGCCTTCGTCGGAGCGGGCAAGAACGGCAACGTGATCATGTACCAGCACGTCTTCTGGTTCTACTCGCACCCCGCGGTCTACATCATGATGCTGCCGGGCTTCGGCATCATCTCGGAGGTCATCGCGGTCAAGGCGCGCAAGCCGATCTTCGGCTACCGGATGATGGCCTTCTCGCTGTTGGCGATCGTGGTGCTCGGCTTCACCGTGTGGGCGCACCACATGTTCGTCAGCGGCATGGCCCCGTGGATCCGGATCCCGATGATGATCACCACCGCCATCATCGCCGTTCCGACGGGGATCAAGATCTTCTCCTGGCTGGCCACCCTGTGGCGCGGCGTGCTGCATCTCGACACGCCGATGCTGTTCGCGCTCGGCTTCCTGACGATGTTCACGCTGGGCGGGATCAGCGGCGTGATGCTGGCCATGATCCCGTTCGACATCCACGTCAGCCAGACGTACTTCATCGTCGCCCACATCCACTACGTGCTGTTCGGCGGCTCGCTGTTCACGATCTTCGCCGGCGTCTACTACTGGTTCCCGAAGATGACCGGCCGGATGTTCGACGAGCGCCTGGGCAAGTGGCACTTCTGGATGACGTTCATCTTCTTCAACCTGACCTTCGGCCCCATGCACCTCATCGGCATTCAGGGCATGCCGCGACGGGTGGCCGAGTACGCGGCGAAGTTCGCCGCCTGGAACCTGTTCATCTCGCTGTCGTCGTTCGTGCTCGGCGCCAGCACGCTCATCTTCCTCTACAACATCGTCGCCAGCTGGCGTTGGGGCCCGCGCGCAGCCGCCAACCCGTGGCGCGCCATGACGCTCGAGTGGCAGGTGTCCTCGCCGCCGCCGATCTTCAACTTCGACGCGGTGCCGACGGTGGTCGGCGGCCCGTACGAGTATGGCGTTCCCGGCGCGGTGCACGGCATCTTCAAGCCGCCCGCCGAGGCCCGGCCGGTCACGGCCGGCGCCGGCGCCGGCGCGACGGCCGGCGGTCGCAGCAGCGGCGGCGGCGGCCGGCGGCGAGGGAGCATCACTGATGCGAACCGTCCTGGTCATCGCCAACGAGACGATCGGGGGCAAGCCGCTCATCGACGCGGTGCGCCGCTATGCCGCGGAGGAGGAGTCGCGGTTCGTGCTGTGCGTGCCTCAGACCCAGCCCCGGGCGGGCTACGTCGTCTACGACGACTCGGTCTTCGACGCCGCCCAGACGCGCGTGGATCTGGCCGTGGGCTTTGTCCGCTCCGAGGGGATCGAGGCCGTCGGCGAGGTCGGCGATCCGGACCCGTACGCGGCCACCATGGACGCTGTGCGGGAGTACAACCCCGACGCGATCATCATCTCCACCTACCCGGAGTCGCGCTCCGGGTGGCTGCGCCGCGACCTGCCCGAGCGCATGCGCCAGGCCACGGGCCTGCCCGTCGAGCACATCGTCGCCGACATCGATTCCGAGGGCCTGGAGTTCCATGTCACCCTGGCTGTCGCCAACCGCTCGGCGTCCGGCGACGACCTGCTCGAGGCGCTGAAGGCCAAGGCGGCGGCGGAGCCCGACAGCCACGAGCGCCTGTTCATCGTGCTGGTGCCTCAGGAGGGCGGCGGCGGCGCGTCGGCGCGGCGCGCGCGGACCCGGCTGTCGCTGGTTCTGACCCGGATACGCGATGCGGGGATGACGGCGGCCGGCATGGTCGGCGACCCCGACCCGTACACGGCGATCACCAACGCTCTGCAGTACTTCCGCGTCGACGACATCGTCATTTCGACGTTGCCGGAGACCAAGTCGGGATGGCTGCGCGCCGATCTCATCGAGCGCGTGCGCAACGCCACCGGCAAGGACGTTCAGCATGTCGTCGCCCAAGACCCCGTCCGCGCCGCCTGAGTGGTGGCTCTCACCAGAGGTAAGAGGATCTGATGGAAGCCGCTTCGATCGCCCACGCAGAGCACCACGGCCCGCCCCCGGCCCACCAGTCCTCCCGCGTTCACGCCCCGACGCTGGGGATGCTGCTGTTCATCATCTCCGAGGTGATGATCTTCGGGGCGTTCTTCACGGCCTACTTCTTCATCCGGATCGTGAGTCATGACCCGTGGCCGGCCCACGGCACCAAGCTCCCCGAGGCGGTCGCCGGGATCAACACGGCGATCCTGCTGTCGTCCTCGCTGACGATCCACTGGGCGCTCACCTCGATCAAGCGCGGCAACCGGTTCGGTCTCAGGGCCGGGATGGTCTCCGACCTTCCTGCTCGGTCTCACGTTCCTGTGCGTCCAGATCAACGAGTACGTCCACATCGGGTTCGCGCCCTCACGACGCCGCCCAGGGGACGATCTTCTACGCCCTCACCGGCCTGCACGGCGCCCACGTGTTCATCGGTCTGTGCCTGCTGCTGATGGTCACGGTGCGCTCGTTCCGCGGCCACTACTCCGCCGAGCGACACCAGGGCATGGAGGTGCCGGGGATCTACTGGCACTTCGTCGACATCATGTGGGTGGTCGTCTACACGACGGTCTACGTGATCTAGCCGTGCCCGGGCTCGCTGTCGCGGCCGGGCGGCTGCCGAGACCGTCCGCCGCGTCGCGATGAAGCCCCGGCTCACCCCGCCCAACCCGCTGCGTTCGGAGGCCGACGCGTTCGGCTTTCTGGTGTGGTTCGTGTGCGTGGTGGCGGCGATCGTCGTGATCGTGCTCGTCATCCAGGCGCTGTAGCACCCGGAGTCTGACCCGGGCAGCGGGCGGCGTGGCACGATAGGTGGCGGTGCTCGTCCCGTCCCTGCCCCTCGCCGACGCCCCGGTCCAGACGATCGGCTTCCCCGTGCTGATCGTGCTGGCGTGGGTCCCCTACCACCTGCGCTCGCGGACGCTGGCCGCGCACGGACGGCCGGTGCCCCGCTGGCGCTACTGGTGCTACGTCGCCGGCCTGCTCGTGCTCGAGATCGCCGTCAGCCCGCCGGTCGACACGCTGTCAGACCAGCTGCTCGTCGCCCACATGGCCGAGCACCTGCTCATCGGCGACATCGCCGCGCTGCTGCTCGTGCTGGGCATGACGGGGCCGCTGATCGCGCCGCTGCTGCGCAACCCGGTCATCGCCCGCCTGCGCGTGCTCACCCATCCGGTGGTGGCGATCGTGGTCTGGGCCGTCAACTTCTACGTCTGGCACACGCCGTACCTGTACCAGGCGGCGCTGCGCCACGACGCCCTTCACGCCCTCGAGCACGCCACCTTCCTGGCCTTCGGGATGGCGGTGTACATGGCGCTGCTCGGGCCGCTGCCCAAGCCGGCCTGGTTCAACAACGCGGCACGCCTGGTGTTCATCGTCGCGGTGCGCCTGGCCGGCACGGTGCTGGCCAACGTCCTGGTCTTCGGCGGCACCGTCTTCTACCCCATCTATCGCTCCGGGGACGCCCTGTGGCACATCAGCTCCACCGCCGATCAGGTGGCGGCCGGCGGCCTGATGATGGTGGAGGAGAGCTTCCTCACGATCGGACTGTTCTGCTGGCTGTTCCTGCGCGTGGCGCGCGAGAACGAGGAACGTCAGGCGCTGCTGGACTTCGCCGGCGAGCACGGGCTCGAGCTCGACAGCCAGCGCGCCGGGCGAGCGGTGGCCGCGGGACGCGGCGATGAGCTCTGGGAGCGGCTGCGCGCACGCGCCGCCGCGGGCACGGCGCCTACTTCGCCGCCGTCGACAGGAAGTTGACGAGCGCGGTGATCTCGTTGGGCTTGAGCGTCTGCGCGAAGTTCGACGGCATCACGCCCGCCTTGTAGCCCGACGGGAGGTAGGCGTAGGGCTTGATGATGGCGGTGCGGATGCACTTGGCCAGCGTCGCGCCGCGGATCTGCTTGGACTGCGCGGTGGCGCAGTTGGTCTTGAGATCCTGATCGAGGTTGGGCCCGACCGTGCCGGTGGATCCGGCGGCGGCCAGCGTGTGGCAGCTGCCGCAGCCACCGACGCCGGTGAAGACCTGCTTGCCGGCGGCGGGCGTCGTGCCCTGGACGCCTCCGGCGGCGGCCAGCGCGCCGGTGTCCTGACCCGGCCGGGCCGCCACGGCGGCCACATAGGCGGCCACGTCCTGGGCGTCCTGGCCCTTGAGCAGGCCCCGGGCATGACGCCCTGGGTGTCCGGATAGCGGATCCAGGAGTCAACCAGGCCCTGGATCGAGGTGTCCTTGACGCCGTCGGACTTGTCCTGACGGAACGCATCGTCGAGGTTGGGACCGGTGGTGCCGCTGGTGCTGGCGTGCGACAGCGTGTGGCATCCCCCGCACGTCTTCTGGAACATCACCTTGCCGCTGACGAGGTTGGTCGTGGGGTGCTTGATCGCGCAGCCGCCGACGGCCAGCATCACACCGACCGCGGCGATGAGCCGGATCGCGGTGTGACGGAGCTGTAGTGGGCAGCGCAGCATCTCCCAGGCGGCACTCTATCCATTCAAGCGGCGCGCTGGCGCCCCCACGAGCGCCCGGTGCCGCCCGACCCGCTGGTAGGATCAGCCCGGCATGAGGTTGCACCAGAGATATCGGATGCGGGCGCCCTCAACGGGCCGCGAAGTGATCATCCAGGCCGAGCCGGACCAGATCTATCGCGACCGCGAGACCGGCGAGGAACTGGAGGTGATCGCGCAGCTCCTGCCGCTCGCCCCCACCCCCTCCGAGCTCCCTGGACCGTCGACAACCTGCGGTTCTGCAACTGGTGTGACCAGCTGGCCCAGAAGGATCTCAACGACTGCCCGGTGTGCGGCAGGCGCATGGAGCCCCTCGGCTCCTGAGGGGGTTCGTGGCGGAACCCGAGCCCGTGGCAGGAGCCGCACATGACCGCGGCACGGGCCCTCGGGTCATGAGGCCGGCCCGGCCCACGCAGCTCCAGGTCCCGCCCCGCGATCGTGCTCGCGGTCGTCATGGGGCTGGGGCTCGCCGCCTGCGGCGGCGGGGGCACGGGGACCGCCGACACCTCCGGCGCGCCGCGCGTTCAGCGTGCCGACCACCCCGCCCGCGGTCGCGGCCACCACCACCACGACGACCTCCAGCAGCTCCTCCACCAGCGGCGACCGGCACGACGGCCGGCGGGTCGACATCGCCGTCGAGCGGCGCGACGTCCCCGTCCAGCGGCGCCACCACGCCCGCGAGCACGACCCCGTCTGGCGGCAGCGCCCCCGTCAGGCACCAGCCCCGTCGGGCGGCGGCGGCGCCACCGGCGGCGGGACTGGCGGCGGCGGGACCGGCACCTCAGGCGGGGCCGGCCTCGATTCGTCGTTCTGCCTGCAGAACCCCGCGACCTGCTGAGCCGCCGCGCTACCGAACCGCTACGGGCTTGGACTTCTTGGTCGAGCGTCGGCCCGCCGACGTAGGTCTTCGGATAGGGCTGGTTGACGACCTCAGTCGCCGAGTACTGGACCCGCGTCCCGGTGTAGTTGCAGAGGTACTGCTGGCTCGCGCCGACGGTCGTCTGGGCGGTCTGGGTGGCGGCGGCGTGGGTGCAGTTGGCCCGGCGGCTCTGGCGGTAGGAGTACTTGTTGGCCGTGAGGTTGTAGGTCAGCACCGGCGCCCACGTGAGCACCGTCAGCCCGATGACCTCGCCCTTCTTGACCGGCAGGGCGGTCATCGTGGTGAAGGTGGGCGGCGACGACAGGGGCTCTTGGAGCACCGACCCCAGGAACGGCAGCACGTGGAAGGTGGCGCTCTGGGCGACCACGGTGTAGCTTGTTCTTGGGCCCGGGCTTGAGCACGGTGAGCACGAGCTGCGGCGGCCCGCCCCACTGCGCGTCGAGGTCCTTGAGGAGGTTCAGCTCGGTCTTGGCGTCCGACGTGAGCTTGGACAGGCCGACGGTGAAGGCGACGATCCACCCGTCCTTGGTGACCTTGGTCGGATTGAGCACGCCGTTGGTCTCGGTCTGCACGGCGGTGGTGCGCGTGCAGGACGATGACGCAGTTGTCAGCGACACGCCCGGGCGGGCAGGCGGCGCCGACGACCGGGGAGCTTGACGTCTGGCCGAGCTCGACGATCTGGGCGGATGCGACGCCGGGCGCGATGAGGCCGAGCGCACTCAGGCCGGCTGCGATTGCGAGCGAGAAGCGTTTCATGTTCCTCAGTGAACACCAACAGCGGGTATCAGTTGCGCCTTGACCGGAAGCCTGCAAAGGCCGCCACGGCCTCCGGCCGCGAAAAAGGGCCCCCAAAAGGCCGACGTATGCCGGCGTGGAAGCGCTAGATCTTGGTGACGTTCACCGCTTTGGGGCCTTTGGGCCCGGCCTCCTCCTCATAGGAGACCTTGGATCCCTCGGCGCAGCGAGCGGTATCCGTCGCCATTGACGCCCGTGAAATGCACGAACAGGTCACGACCCCCGTCATCGGGCGTGATGAACCCGAAGCCCTTGTCGTCGCTGAACCATTTGACGGTACCCGATGCCATTTGATGATCCCTTCGTTTTCCCCGTAGTGCAGGCCAAAGGCCGACCAGATCGCGGAAAACGTACCAGGGTCGGTCAAGCAACGGTAGGTATTTTCTGTGCTCAGCGGCCATGGAAGGTCGCGCGCCCCGGGCCTTGGTCCAGAAATGAGCGCACCGCGGCCTGGAGATCCTCGGAGGCGAACAGGGCTCCGGCCACCTCCGGGACCCGCTCGTTGGCGAGCTCGACGCCGCCCTCCAGGTAGTCGCGGAGCACCTGCTTGGTCGCGGCGTGCGCCAGCGTCGGCCCCTGCGCCAGCTCGCGGGCGTACTTGCGGGCGGCGGCGTCGAAGCCATCGTCTGGCAGGACCCGGTTCACGACGTTCCAGCGCTCCAGCTCTGCCGCGCCGAACGGGCGCCCCGCCATCACGAACTCCCGCGCCCGCCCGGTGCCCGCCCGCTCGGCCAGCCGTTGCGTGCCGCCCATCGCTGGGGTCAGGCCGATCACCTTCTCCACCAGGCCGAAGCTCGCGGACTCGGCGGCGAGGATGAGGTCGCAGGCCAGGGCCAGCTCGAACGCCCAGGTCAGGCAGAGGGCGTGCGCGGCAAACACGGTGGGGCACGGCAAGGCGGTCCACTCGGCGAGCCACCGCGACCAGCCCGGCGAACACCCCCTCGGCCTCGTGCGGCCCCGAGAGCGCGGCGAACAGCGACACATCGACCCCGCCGCTGACGACGCGCCCTCGGCGCGGAACAGCACCGCCCGGGGACGGTCGGCCTCCAGGTCGGCGACGGCGGCGTCCAGGCCGTCGGACATCGCCGCGTCGAACAGGTTGAGCGGCGGTGCGTCGAAGGTGACGATGGCCAGCCCGTCCTCGCGGGTGACTGACACGCCACCCGCCCCGCGCCGCTTCCGCGCTGCTCATCGCAGCTGCTGCGCGGCGGCCGCGATCTCGTCGGGATCGCCCGGCGACGGCGTCCACGGCAGGCGCAGGGGATCGCCCTCATAGCGGGGGATCACGTGGACGTGGAAGTGAAAGACCGTCTGCCAGGCGGCCGGGCCGCACGAGTTGAGCAGGTTGACGCCGTCGGCGCCGAGGCGCTCTGAGGCGGTCCGCGCCAGCCGCTGGGCCGCGGCCACGGTGGCCGCGAGGTCCTCGGCATCGATCTCCAGCAGGTTGGCCGCGTGCCGGCGGGGGATGACGAGGGCGTGGCCGCGCGTGGCGGGGTTGATGTCCATGAAGGCCACTGTCCGCTCGTCCTCGTCCACGCGCTCGGACGGGATCTCGCCAGCGACGATCTTGCAGAACAGGCAGTCGGGATCTCGGTCGCTCATGGCCGCCAGCTTAGCCTGGAGCACCCGTCCGGCTCGCCCTCGGCCGCCCAGCTCACTTCCTGGGCCCGAGGCGATCAGCTCGCGGGCGCGCGCGATCGCCTCCTCGCGCGTGGCCACCTCGCCGCTGAAGCTGGCGGCCTCCAGCTCGGCCAGCAGGTCCCCCACCATGGGGCCCGGCTTGATGCCGAGCGCGTGGGCCAACTCGTCGCCGCGCACCGGCGGACGGGGCGGATCGGCGATCCACGCCAGCCCCTCGGCCAGCATCTGGCGCGCCAGCTCCAGATGGCTGGCGATGGCTCGCTCGGCGTTGTCGCCGCGGGTGGCCAGCCGGTCGGCGACGCTCAACACGGTGACGTCAACGGCCACCGGTGCCGTGGCGCGCAGGTAGTCATAGACGGCGCGGCGGCTCAGCGGCATCTCGTGCACGAGGAAGCCCAGCCGCAGGTGATGACGGGTGAGCGCGGCCACGTGGTCGCGCAGCCGCTCGGAGGTCCGCAGGCGGCCCAGGATCTCGGTGGCCAGCCGGGCCCCGAGTTCATCGTGTCCCATGAAGGTGACCCGGCCCTGCGGCGTCACGGCGCGTGTCTGCGGCTTGGCGATGTCGTGCAGCAGGGCGCCGAAGCGCAGGGCCTGGCTCCGGGTCAGGTCGTTGGCCAGCGGCTCGCCGAGGAAGCGCATGAGCGCCGGTGCGTGCGTCGCCGGCCAGCCGCTCGGGGATCGCGTTCGAGCGCGATCACCTCCGCGAGCACCGAGCGGGTGTGATCGGACACGTCGAGGTGGTGAAAGCGGCTCTGCTCGACCCCGCGCAGCGCCGCCAGCTCGGGCAGCGACCACGTCGGTGACACCGATCGCGTCCATCAGCTCGAGACCCGCCAGCGCGGCGGGGGCGCACACCACGCGCCGCAGCTCGGCAAACACCCGCTCGGGCGCGACCTCGGCCAGTCTGGGCGCGGCCGCCCGGGCCAGTCCCTGCGTCGCGGCCTCCACGTCGAAGCCCAGCTCGCAGGCCAGCCGCGCGAGGCGCAGCGTGCGCAGAGGGTCGCGCTCAAAGGCCCCGGGTGAGACGGCGCGCAACCGGCGGGCCCCGAGGTCCTCCAGCCCGCCGAAGGGATTGACGTAGCCCACGGAGCCCAGCGGCGCGGCGATCGCGTTGATGGTCAGGTCGCGGCGGCTCAGGTCCTCCTCGATCGTGGCGCCGTTGAGCGGCAGGATGTCGACCTGCCAGGTGCGGTCATGCGCGACGATCCGCCACGCTCCGAACGCCTCGGAGAGCTCGAAGGCGAAGCCGCCCGCGGCCCGGCCGAGCGCTCGGGCGACCTCAGCCGCCGACCCGGCCGTGGCGACGTCGAAGTCAGCGGTCTCGCGACCCAGCACACGGTCGCGAACGGTGCCTCCGACCAGCCATCCGTCAGGGACGATCTGGGCCAGCTCGGCGACGGGATCGTTCATGGCATCCCCACCCCGTCGCGGTGGTACTGGCGCGGCACCCGGGCCGAGATCCCGCACAGCACCTCGTGGTTGATGGTGTCCAGCCGGTGGGCGATGTCCTCCACGGTCTGGCGCTCCTCGCCGGAGCGGCCGATGAGGATCGCGCGTGCCCCGACCCGGACGTCTGGGTCGGCGGGGCCGAGATCGGCGGTGATGTTGTCCATGCTGACGGTGCCGACGAGCGGGTAGCGGCGGCCGTCGATCAGCACGTCGCAGTTGTTGGTGAGCCCGCGCCGCACGCCGTCGGCGTAGCCGATTGGCATAGTGGCGATCCACGTCGGCTGCCGGGCGATGAACCGGCGGCTGTAACCGACGCTGTCACCGGCCTCGGCGTGCTTGACCGCCGCTACGTAGCTGCTCAGCTCCATCGCCTGCTCGAGCCCGGTCAAGTCGGGGTCCTCATTCATCGGATCACAACCGTAGAGGGCGATGCCGCAGCGCACCATGTCGAAATGGCTGCCGGGGACGCGCAGCGTGCCCGCGCTGTTCGCGGCGTGAACGCGCAGCCGTCCGTAGCGGCGCTGGAGCTCGGCGGCAAACGGAGCAAACACCTCGAGCTGGGCGGCGGCGAACGCGAGGTCCCCGTCGGCTGTCGCCAGGTGCGTCATGGCGCCGGCCAGCCTGAGCCCCGGCGTCGCGCGGTGGACGGACTCGGCGACGGCAAAGGCCTCGCCCCTGTCGCGTGTGCCCAGCCGGCCCATGCCGCTGTCGAGCTTGATGTGGACGTTGACGGGCCCCCGCCCGCCCGCCGCGGACGCGGCGGCCGCCAGCTCCTGCACGAACCGCTCGGTCCAGGCGACCACCTCGGCCCCGGCGCCCAGCGCGAGCACAAGCTCCTCGGCGCTCACCGCTCCCATGATCAGGATCGGGGCGGTCAGCCCGGCGCCACGCAGCTCCGCCGCCTCGCCGGCCGTCGCCACCGCCAGCATCGTCGCCCCTCCGGCGAGCGCCGCCCGGGCGACCGGCACCGCGCCGTGGCCCGAGGCATCGGCCTTGACGACGGCGCACAGCTCTGCGCCCGCATCGAGGCGGCCCCGGAGGGCGACCACGTTGCGCTCGATCGCGGCCAGATTGACGCGAGCCAATGCGCGCAGTGCCATCGTCAGATCTTGTCGGAGAGGGCGGCCGGGCGGTGTCCGCTCACGCGTCCTCGCCGGCCCGAGCCCGGGGCAGCAGCGCGATGACGTCGCCGGCGATCACGCCCTCGGTGCCGATCGTCCGTGCGGCCAGCCGGCCGGCGCGGGCGTGCACGAACACTCCGGCGCACGCGGCGTGAAACGGGTCCATCCCCTTGCTCAGATAGGCGCCGATGACGCCGGAGAGCACGTCGCCGGTGCCCGCCGTGGCCAGAGCAGGGGCGCCTCCGCGGCTGACGGCGGCGCGGCCGTCGGGCGTCGCGACGATCGTGTCGTCGCCCTTGAGCAGGACCACAGCGTCAGCGCGCGCGGCCGCGTCGCGCACGCAGCGCAGGCGATGCGCCGCGATCTCGCTGCTGTCGGTCTCCAAAAGCCGCGCCAGCTCGCCGGCGTGAGGGGTGAGGACCGTGGCCGCTTCCCGCTCGGCCAGCGCCTCCAAGCGACCCTCGTGGGCGTTGAGGCCGTCAGCATCGAGCAGCAGGGGGATGGTGACGGCGGCGGCGAGCTTGCGCACCAGCTTGAACGTCCCCGGCTTGCGGCCGAGCCCCGGCCCGAGCACCAGCGCGTCGGCGCGCTCGGTGCGCTCCAGCGCGACCTCCAGCGCGGGCTGGGTCAGCGTGCCGTCCTTGTCGGGGAGCGGCACCGACATGACCTCGAGCAACCGCTGCTCGAAGACCATGTTCAGGGACCCGGGGACGAGCGCAGTGACGTAGCCGGCGCCGGCCCGCATGGCTGCCTCGGCGGCCATGCTCGGGGCCCCGGTGAGCCCCGTTGACCCTCCGCACACGAGCAGGGCTCCGGCGGCGAATTTGGTCGCATCATGGGCGCGATGGGGCACGCCGTCGAGCACGGAGGGCGAGATGAGCCCCACCGAGGGCGTCACCGGCGGCCCCTCCGGGATGCCGATGTCGATGACGGTGACCTCGCCGGCGTGCGTCTTGCCCGGGGAGATCCACAGCCCCGGCTTGGGAGCGTGGAAGGTGACGGTCGCGTCGGCGCGGACGGCGTCGCCCGCGACTTCGCCGGTCGATGCGTCGACGCCGCTGGGCACGTCGCAGGCGATCACCACGGCGTCGCCGCGAAGCTCGTTGATCGCGGCGATCGCCGACCGGGCCGGGTCGCGAGGCTCGCCATCAAACCCGGTGCCGAGGATCGCGTCGATGACGGCTGCCGCCCCGCTCAGCGCGCCAGCGTCAAACGGCCGCGGGTGGATGGGAGCCGGCCCCGGGAGGCGGTCGAAATTGACCCGGGCATCGCCAGTCAGCTCCTCGCCGGGCGCCAGCAGGAGGACATCGACCTCCCTGCCGGTCTCCCGCAGCAGGCGCGCCACCACCAGGCCATCGCCTCCGTTGTTGCCCTTGCCCACGACGACCACGACGCGGCCCTCGGGCACGCGCTGGCGGATCGCGTCGGCCATGCCGACCCCGGCGCGCTCCATCAGCTCCAGCGACGGGATGCCCCGCTCACCGATCGCCCAGGCGTCCGTATCGCGCTGCTGCGCGGCGTCGGGCAGAGGCTCGAGCCACTCGGGCAGCGCGCCCGGTGCGGCAGCCGCGGTCAGTCATGGGCTGCCGCGATCGCCACGGCGCCCGCGTCGGTGCGCGTGTGGGTCAGTGAGATCCGCACGGTGACGCCGAGCGCCTGCGGCCGCGCCGTGCGACTGCCCCGTGGAGGGTCACCTCAGGCGGGCCGCCGGCCGAGGTGACTTCGACGTCGCGGAAGCTCCATACCTCGAGCCCCAGGGCCTTGGCGACGGCCTCCTTGGCGCAGAAGCGGGCGGCCAGGTGCTGACCGGGACGCGCCCGCGACGCGGCGTAGTCACGTTCGGCGTCGGTGAACAGTCGCTGGGCCAGGCGCGGGCGCCGCTCCAGCGCTCGCTCGAGGCGCTCGATCTCCAGCAGGTCGATCCCGACCGACGCTCCGGTCCCGCCCACCCCCGTCACTCGACCGTGACGGTCTTGGCCAGGTTGCGCGGCTGGTCGACGTTGAGCCCGCGCAACCGGGCGATGTGGTAGGCCAGCAGCTGGAGCGGGATCACCGCGAGCAGGGGAGCCAGCATCCAATCGGTGCGGGGTACCCGGATCACCTCGTCGGCGTGCTCGGCGATCGTCTCATCGCCCTCGGTGGCCACGGCGATGACTCGCGCGCCCGCGGGCCCGGACCTCCTGGATGTTGGAGATCACCTTCTCCAGCACCGGAGACTCGGTGGCCACGACCACCACCGGCGTGTTCTCGTCCAGCAGCGCGATCGGGCCGTGCTTCATCTCGCCCGCCGCGTAGGCGTCGGTGGCGATGTAGGAGATCTCCTTGAGCTTCAGAGCCCCCTCGAGCGCCACCGGGAGCCCGACGTGGCGCCCCAGGTACAGGAAGAACTCAGACCGAAAGTGGGCCTTGGCGATCGTCTCGACGCCGTTGACGTCATGCTCCAGGAGTTCAGCGATCATGTGCGGCAGCCGCTTGAGGTCCGAGATCGGGGGCTTGAGCTGGGCGCGGTCCATCACCTCGCGAACCTCCGCGAGCCGCAGCGCCAGCAGGTACATCACCGTGATCTGGCTCACGAACGTCTTGGTTGCGGCGACGCCGATCTCGAGGCCGGCGCGGGTGTAGAGGACGCCATCGGCCTCGCGGGTGGCCTGGGCGCCCATCACGTTGGTGACCGCCAGCACCGTCGCCCCCTTGGCGCGCGCGGTCCGCATGGCGGCGAGGGTGTCGGCGGTCTCGCCGGACTGGGAGATCCCGATGACCAGGTCGTCGGGGCCGACGACCGGATCGCGATACCGGTACTCGGAGGCGATGTCGACCTCGACCGGGACGCGCGCCCACTGCTCGATCGCGTAGCGCCCGATGAGGCCGGCGTGGTAGGCGGTGCCGCAGGCGACGATGACCACCCGGCGGATGCGCTTGAGGAGATCGTCGTTGATCGGGGTGGATATGCCCCCATCCGTCCGGGCGGGGAGGGACATATCGCCCAAGTCGATCCCCCAGCCCCGGGCGGCGCGCTCGCCGATCGTCTCGGCCACGGCGTCGGCCTGCTCGTGGATCTCCTTGAGCATGAACGTCTCGTAGCCCTGCTTCTCGGCCGTGTCGGTATCCCAGTCGATCTCCACGACCTCGTGCTCGACCGGCTCGCCGGCCGCGGTGTAGAACTCGGTGCCCTCCGGGCGCAGCACGACGAGCTCGTCGTCGCCGATGTACTGGACCCGGCGGGTCTCGCGCAGGAACGCCGGGATCGCGGAGGCGATGAACGTCTCGCCGTCGCCGCGACCGACGATCAGCGGGCACTCCTTGCGAGCGCCGACGAGCACGCCCGGCTCCCGCGCGGTGAGGGCAACGAAGGCGTAGTGGCCGCGCAGTTCGGCGTAGGCGGCGCGCACGGCCTCCAGCAGATCGCCGTCGTAGTGGTGGGCGACGAGGTGCGCGATGACCTCGGCGTCGGTCTCGGAGGTGAACACGGCGGGTGGGTCGGCCTCGGTCATCAGCCGGGCCTTCAGCGCGATGTAGTTCTCGACGATCCCATTGACGACGATGTGGACGCTGTCGGTGGTGTCGTAGTGCGGGTGGGCGTTCTCCTCGGTCACGCGGCCGTGGGTGGCCCAGCGGGTGTGGGCGATTCCGGTATGGATCCCACCCACCCTCGGCCGCTCGGCGACGGCCACCGCGGCCCGCTCGTCGGCGCCGGCGGCTGCCTCGTGCCGGGCGATGGCGCTGCGCAGGGCGGACAGGTTGCCCACTGCGCGCACGGCGTCCACCCGGTCTCCGTCCAGCACGCTGATGCCGGCACTGTCGTAGCCGCGATATTCGAGTTTCTGAAGCCCCTCCATCAGCAGGGGCCGGACCTTTCTGGGACCGACGTAGCCGACGATTCCGCACATCTTGCGATTCCTCCAGGGGTAGCTGCCCGAGACCCAGGCCGGTCGCCTGCTCATTCATCCGCTCGGTCTTGCGGTCAGAGAGGGACCGTCGATGTTAACGACCCCGCAGCGGGGGTCCCTGCGAGTGCCGCGGCGACTAACTACTCGGCCGCCAGGATCGTCTTGACGATCGCCGACAGCCGCCCGCAGACATCATCGATCTCGCGCTCGGAGGGCGCCTCGACCATGACGCGGATGAGCGGCTCGGTGCCCGAGGCGCGGACCAGGACACGGCCTCGGCCCGAGAGCGCCGACTGCTCGCGATCGATCGCGTCCCCCAGGGCAGGAGCCTCCATCGCCGAGGTGAGCGACCGGCGGTCTGAGGCCCGGATGTTGACCAGCCGTTGGGGGAGCTTCTCCATGGCCCCGCGGTCGCGCAGATCGCGGCCGTCCAGCGCCTCCAGGGTGAGCAGCGCGCTGGCGATGCCGTCGCCGGAGGGACCGAACCCCAGCTCGATGATGTGGCCCGATTGCTCCCCGCCCAGCGCCCAGCCGCGGCGGCGCAGCTCGTCCAGGACATAGCGGTCGCCGACGGCGGTCACCGCCACGTCCACCCCGGCCTCGCGCATCGCGGTGTGGAAGCCGTAGTTGGTCATCACGGTCACCGCCACGCCCCCGCCGGGCAGCCGATCGCGGGAGTGCAGATGCAGCGCGGCCAGCGCCACCAGCTCGTCTCCGTCGACGACCTCCCCGGCGCCGTCGACGGCCAGGACGCGGTCGCCGTCGCCGTCGAAGGCGAACGCCACTTCGAACCCGCCGGCGCGAGTGCGCTCGATGACGGCATCCAGGTGGGTGGAGCCGCACCCGTCGTTGATGTTGCGCCCGTCGGGCTCGTCGGCCATCGTCTCCACGTCGGCGCCAAGGCGACGGAAGATCTCCGGGGCGGCGCGGAACGTCGCGCCGTTGGCGCAGTCCAGGAGGACGCGCCGGCCGCTGAGGTCAAGGCCGGCAAACCGCTCGTGCAGCGACCGCAGGTAGTCCTCCAGCGCCCCGTTGAGACGGCGCACGCGGCCGATCTGGGCCGGGACCGCAGGTGGCTGCTCCAGCGCGGCCTCGATCTCGTGCTCGGTCTCGTCGTCGAGCTTGAAGCCGTCGGCGGCAAACAGTTTGATCCCGTTGTCCTCGAAGGGGTTATGTGAGGCCGAGATGACGGCGGCCAGCGCCAGCTCGTGGCGACGCACCAACAGCGGTGCCGCGGGAGTGGGCAGCACCCCCGCCAGCAGGGCATCGCCGCCGGCGGCGGTCACCCCGGCCGCGATCGCGGACTCCAGCATCGCGCCCGACTCGCGCGTGTCCCGGACGATCACGACCTGAGCCCGCCCGCCCCGTCCGGAGCCCACCGGGGGCTCGCAGCGGGCCACGGCGGCCCGCGCCAGCTTGAGCGCCAACTCGGCGGTCAGGAACTCACCGGCACGGCCCCGCACACCATCGGTGCCAAACAGCTGGCGCGCCATCGCGTTGGGACCCGTGGGTCAGCGCTTGGAGAACTGCGGCCGCTTGCGCGCCTTCTTCAGGCCGGCCTTCTTGCGCTCCTTGACCCGCGGGTCGCGCGTGAGGAACCCGCGGCGCTTGAGCTCGCCACGCAGGTTCGGGTCGGCCTCCAGCAGCGCGCGAGAGATCCCGTGCCGCAGGGCGCCCGCCTGCGCAGCGACACCGCCGCCGTGCATCCTGGCCACGACGTCCATGCGCGACTCGTAGCCGACCGCCTCCAGCGGCTGGCGAATGATCCGCTGCAGCGTCTCGCGCGGGAAGTAGGCGTTGAGCTCCTTGCCGTTGATGGCGTAGGTGCCACTGCCCGGCTTGAGGATGACGCGGGCGACCGCGCTCTTGCGCTTGCCGGTGGCGGCGTACCGAGCCCCGGCGGCGAGGTCGATCGCGGCGTCGGCGATCGGCTGGGACTCCTGGTCGGAGTCCTGCTCCTGCTCGAGGGCGGCGGCCTCTTCGGCCGCGGCTTCGGCGGCGGCGCGCGCCTCGGCGTCGAGGAAATCATCGCTCTCGGAGACGATGTCGGGGATGAGGTCCGCGCCGGGGATCTCGGGTCGCTGGCGCGGGGTGACCTCGTCCCCGTCGTCATCGTCGGCCCGCGGCCTGCGGCTCCGCGGCGGGCTCAGCCTCGGGGCGTCTCGGCCTCCGCGACGGGCTCCGCGGCCGGCTCAGGCTCCGCTCGCGGCCGGCTCGGGCTCTTCGGCGGCCGGCTCGGGCTCCTCGGCCTCAGCCACCGGCTCAGCGGCGGGCTCGGGCTCGGCGCGGCCTCCGCAGTCTCAGCCGGAACCTCCTCGGCGGTCTCAGCCGGACCTCCTCGGCGGTCTCAGCCGGAACCTCCTCGGCGGTCTCAGCCGGAACCTCCTCGGCGGTCTCGGCCGGAACCTCCTCGGCGGCAGCCTCCTGGTCGTCGGGGCGCTGCTCGTCCTCGGGATGCTCTGCGTCGCTCACTGCGAAATCTCCATCGGTTGCGGCTGCTGGGCGGCGTGCGGATGATCGGGACCGGCGTAGACCTTGAGTTTCGTGATCTGCCTTCGCGCCAGCCGGTTGCGCGGGAGCATGCCCTTGACGGCGAGTCGGATGACCTCCTCGGGCCGGCGCTCGAGCATGTCGTTGAGCGTCCGGGACTTCAGTCCGCCCGGGTAGCCCGAGTGGCGGTAGTACAGCTTGGCCGCGCGCTTGTTGCCCGTCACTGCGATCTTCTCGGCGTTGACCACGATCACGAAGTCGCCGGTATCGATGTGCGGGGTGTACGTCGGCTTGCGCTTGCCGCGCAGCGCGTCGGCGATCTGGGTCGCCAGCCGCCCGAGGATCTGCCCCTCGGCGTCGACGATCAGCCAGTTGCGCTCGCGGTCGGTGGGTTTGGCTACGTAGGTCTTCATGGCACAGGTCGGTCGCGCGGTCGCTCGCGCAACAGGCCGACGATGATAGCCAGACCTCAGGGTTGCGGGCGGGCTGACGGTGAAACTGCCGCGCCGATCCGCTGTAAACGGGAGAGCAAGCTCACAATTTGCGCGGCAGAGGCGCTGGCGGCCGCCGACCCGGCCATGTACGACGTCAAGCACGGCACCGGGCGCGCCGGCCGGCCCGCGTGACCCGGAGCCTGCCTACCCTGTAAGGCGTGCCCGTCACGCTGACGCTTCGTCGCCTCGGTTACCGCATCGCCTACCGGGTCCTGCAGGTGTTCTGGTTCGTCGCGCGGCCGCCCAAGCAGGGCGTCAAGTGCCTGGTCACCTGTCGTGACCGGGTCCTCCTCGTGCGCCACACCTACGGCAACCGTGCCTGGGACATTCCCGGGGGAGCGATCAAGCGCGGTGAGCCGCCGCCGGCCGCCGCCCGCCGCGAGATGGGCGAGGAGCTGGGGCTCAGCGGCGTCGAGTGGATCGACATCGGCGAGATCCGCGGCAACGTCAATCACCGGCGCGACACGATCCACTGCTTTCGCGCCGAGATGTGCGAGCCGTCGCTGACGATCGACCGCGGCGAGCTGGCGGTGGTGGATTGGTTCGCGCGCAACGCGCTGCCCGAGGACCTCGCGCCCTACGTCGGCTCGGTGATCGCTCGCGCCCCCGCGATCGACCCCCGAGCCCCTACTCCCACCCCCTGAGCCCCTACTCCCACTCGATCGTGCCGGGGGGCTTGGACGTGATGTCCAGCACGACCCGCCCCACCGGGCGGATCTCGTTGATCATGCGGCTGGCGATCTGCTCCAGCAGGTCGTAGGGCAGCCGCGCCCAGTCGGCGGTCATCGCGTCGTCGCTGGTGACGGCGCGGATGGCGATGACGTGGCCGTAGGTGCGCTCGTCGCCCTGCACACCGACGGTGCGGATGTCGGGCAGGACGCAGAAGGACTGCCAGAGGTCGCGGTACAGCCCGGCCCGGCGGATCTCCTCCTGGAGGATCGCGTCGGCCTCGCGCAGGATGTCGAGGCGCTCCTTGGTGGCCTCACCGCCGACCACGCGAATGGCCAGGCCCGGGCCCGGGAACGGTTGGCGCCACACCAGGCGCTCGGGCAGGCCCAGCTCGGCCCCGACCGCGCGCACCTCGTCCTTGAACAGGGCGCGCAGCGGCTCAACCAGATCGAACTGGAGGTCCTCGGGCAGGCCGCCGACGTTGTGGTGGGACTTGATCGTGGCCGCGCCCGTGCCCCCGCCGGACTCGATCACGTCGGAGTAGAGCGTGCCCTGAACCAGGAAGGCCACGTCGTCGAGCGTGGCGGCCTCCTCCTCGAATACGCGGATGAACTCGGCGCCGATGATCTTGCGCTTGCGCTCGGGATCGCTGACGCCCTTGAGCTTCTCCAAAAAGCGGTCCTCGGCATCGACGGCCACCAGCGGGACCTTGAAGTTGTCGCGGAACGCCGCCACCACCTGGGCGCCCTCGTGCTTGCGCATGAGGCCGTGATCGACGAAGACGCAGGTGAGCCGGTCCCCGATCGCCCTGTGCACGAGCAACGCCGCCACGGAGGAGTCGACGCCGCCCGAGAGCCCGCAGATGGCCCGGCCGTCGCCCACCTGCGCCCGGATGCGCGCGATCTGGTCCTCGATGACCGAGGCGGCGCTCCAGCCCTGGTCACAGCCGCAGATGTCGGTGAGGAAGTTGGTGAGGACCTGCTGGCCGTACGGGGTGTGGACGACCTCGGGGTGAAACTGGATCCCGTAGATGCCGCGCTCGGCCGACTCGAAGGCGGCCACCGGCGACGCCGTGGACGCCGCCAGCGCCTCAAAGCCCGGCGGCGGCGCGAACACCGTGTCGCGGTGAGACATCCAGCAGGTCTGCTCGGCGGGCGTTCCGGACAGCAGCCGCCCGGGCTCAGACACCGTGAGCTGCGAGCGCCCGAACTCCCCGACCTCGGCGCCCTGAACCCGCCCGCCCAGCTCCAGGGCGATGAGCTGCATCCCGTAACAGATGCCGAGCACGGGCACCCCGAGCTCCAGCAGCGCGGCCTCGAGCGGCGGCGCGCCGTCGGCGTACACCGACGCCGGGCCGCCGGACAGGATCACGCCCTTGGGCCGGCGGCGGGCCACCTCGGCGGCGCCCACGTGGTGGGGCAACAGCTCCGAGAACACCCCGCACTCGCGCACGCGGCGCGCGATCAGCTGCGAGTACTGGCCACCGTAGTCCAGCACCACCACCTCGTCGGTGGCGGCGCGCACATCCTCCAGGCCGTCGTCGGCCGGCGCCCCGCGGACCTCGCTCGACCTTTCGAGGGTGTTGAGCGCCACGGCGTCCGGCGGCTGCAAGTCTTCGCCGGCGGGCGCCGGGACCTCGGAGATCCCGGTGGAGCTAATCAGCGACTCCCACGGCGGCGCCCCGGCTGCCGGCGCCCATGCCGACACCCTGCTCACGCTGGAGCTGCTTGCCCTCCGTCTGCAGCGCGGGAGCGACCATCAGCTCGGCACGGTTGAACTCGGCGATATCCCGGTATCCGCAGGTGGCCATCGAGGTGCTCAGGCCGCCCATCAGGTTGAAGGTGCCGTCGTTCTCACGGGCCGGGCCCGTGATGATCTCCTCGATCGTCCCGTTCTGCTTGGTGGCGAGGCGGGTGCCGCGCGGCAGCGTCGGGTGGAACGTGGCCATGCCCCAGTTGTAGCCCCGCCCCGGCGCCTCGTAGGCCCGGGCCAGAGCTGAGCCGAGCATCACCGCGTCGGCGCCGCAGGCGATTGCCTTGGCGATGTCACCGCCGTTGCGCATCCCGCCGTCGGCGATGACCTTGACGTAGTCACCGGTCTCCAGCATGTGCTGGGAACGCGCGGCGGCCACGTCGGCGATGGCCGTGGCCTGCGGGACGCCGATCCCCAGCACCCCGCGGGTGGTGCAGATCGCGCCCGGACCGACCCCGACGAGCACGCCCGCCGCGCCGGTGCGCATGAGGTGAAGGCCCGTGTGGTAGGAGGCGCAGCCACCGACGACGACCGGCGTCGGCGCCAGCTCGCGGATGAACTCCTTGAGGTTCAGCGGCGGGCGGCTCTCGTCACGCGAGACGTGCTCGGCGGAGACCACCGTGCCCTGGATGACGAGGATGTCGAGTCCTGCCTCCAGCGCCGTCTCGTAGTGCGTACGCACCTTCTGCGGAGTCAGCGACGCCGCGGCGACCACGCCGTGGGCCTTGATCTCCTCAATACGACGGGCGATCAGCTCGGGCTTGACCGGCTCGCGGTAGATGTCCTGCATCTCCCGGGTGGCGATGTCGGGCGAGAACGTCGCGATCCGCTCGAGCTGGGCCTCCGCATCCTCGTAGCGACAGAAGATGCCCTCGAGGTTGAGGACGGCCAGGCCGCCGAGCTTGCCGATCAGACCCGCGGTGTCCGGCGAGACGACGCCGTCCAGCGCAGCCGCCAGCAGCGGCAAGTCGAACCGATACGGCCCCAAGGTCCATGAGATGTCGACGTCGTCAGGGTCACGCGTGCGGCGTGAAGGGACGATGGCGATGTCGTCGAACCCGTATGCGCGGCGAGCCTTCTTTCCGCGACCGATCTCTACTTCCATTCACGCATCCTAGAACTCGCGGCGGACGATTCAGCGAGGCGGTGGAGGCTGCCCTCTCAAGGGCGATCCTAGCAGTGGGAAATCGCCCTCCAGACGGGGCCCGGGAGCGATTAAAGCGGAGGTTGCGGAGTCGCTTCAGACCGGCGTGTCAGCCGATCTCGGCACCGATCTCGACGCGCTCTGACTCCACCTCGCCCAGCAGCCGGTCCACGCGCGCGGCGTCGAGGATGCCGGCGCCGAAGTGCAGCGTCGACTCGGCCCCACAGGCGACCCCGAAGCGCAGGCACTCGGCCGGATCGCGGTCGCAATAGCGCGCGCACACATAGCCGGCCAGGAACGCGTCGCCCGAGCCGACCGCCGAGCGTGCCTCCTGCTCGGCGATACGCACCCGGTACAGCGCCGGTGACCCTGACTCGAAAGATGCGGGCATAGCACCCGTCCGAGACGGTCATGATCGCCTCGTGCGCGCCCAGCCGGGTCATCTCGACCACCGCCTGAGCCCGGTCGGCGGCGTCGTTGAACTCGTGGCCGACGAGCTCCTCGGCCTCCAGCTCGTTGGGCGAGACGATGTCGGGCTCGGCCCGCATCGACAGCCGCAGCGGCTCACCGTCGGTGTCGATCATGGTGGTGACGCCCAGGCGGCGGACCTCGCGGATCAGCGAGAAGTAGATGTCGGTCTCGATCCCCCGGGGCAGGCTGCCGGCGAACACGCAGATGCTCGCACCCTGCGCCAGGTACAGGAGCTTCTCGCGGAACAGCTCGAGCTCCTGGGCCGAGACCGCCGGGCCGCGCTCGTTGATCTCGGTCTGCAGCCCCGTGGTCGGGTCGAGCACCGCGGTGTTGGTCCGCGACTCGTCACCGATCCGGACGAAGTCGTTGAGGATCGACTCGTCGTTGAGCGCCTCGACGATGCGATTGCCGGTCGGCCCGCCGGCGAAGCCGGTGGCGATCACCGGCTGGCCCAGGCGCTTGATCGCGCGGGCGATGTTGACGCCCTTGCCGCCCGGCATCGTCGTCTGATCGACCGTGCGGTGGCGGCGCCCGGGGGTGAAGCTGGGAACCTCGAGCGTCTTGTCCATCGCGGCGTTGAGCGTGACGGTGATGATCATGTCGCCTCCAGTTCCCTCCCCTGTCGACCGATGCGACGGCGCCGACGTACGTTACGCAGGACCAGCGCGGCGGCGCCGGCCGCAGCGGCGATGACCGCCAGCGTCAGCGGCCGGCCGACGAATCTCGCGGCCCGCGTGAGCCCGCTCACCGCCGGCAGCCGGTGGGTCAGCACGAGCGGGATGCGCGCCAGGACGCGACGGCCGTCGGTGACGGTAGCGGTCCCCACCACCGACTGAGCCGGCAACGGCCCGACCAGCTGATGCGGGGCGGTGACGTGGACGCGCACGGGCGCCGAGCGCGGAAGGATGTGCGTGTACCCGGCGGCCGCGGTGATCATCGGGTGCAGGCCGGGCTGCTCCTTGACGCTGGGCTGGGCCATGAGCTGGCCCTTGCGCACCGGCGTCCAGACCCGGAAATCGGCCCCGTAGTCGAGCAGCGCCAGCGTGTTGGCGTCCCGCGATGTCTCTGATTCGGTCCCGAGGACGGCACTGATCAGCGCCATTCCCCCTCTGTGCCCGGACGCGACCAGGACGTAACCGGCATCCAGCGTGTGGCCGGTCTTGACGCCGTCGATCCACGGGTAACGGCCGACGAGGTCGTTGCGGTTGGTCACCGTACGCACGTGGCTGCCCGAGTACAGGGTCGCTCGTGGCAGAGCCACGATGCGCGCGAAGTAGGCGCTGTGGGTCATGTCGTAGTCGGCGAGCTTGACCAGGTCCGCCGCCGTGGAGTAGTTGCCCGGGGTGTCGAGCCCGATCGGCGTCGTGTAGTGGGTGTTGCGCAGCCCCAGCGTGCGGGCCTCCGCGTTCATCATTGAAACGAACCGCGCGACCGAGCCGTGGCCGACGTTGACGGCCAGGTCCTCGGCGGCATCGTCGGCGGAGGGCAGCATCAGCGCCAGCAGCAGGTCGTGCACGCTCATGCGCTCCCCCGGCTCCAGGCCGATCTGGGAGTCGACCGCGGCCGAGGTGTAGTCGTTCTGGGTGAACATCGTGGAGAGCTTGTGGACATGCTCCAAGACGATGAGCGCCGTCATCAGCTTGGTGGTCGAGGCGATCGCCACGCGCTTGCGCGCGTTGACGCCGTAGAGCAGCTGGTGGGTGGCGGGCGCGTACAGGGCCCCCGCGCTCACCGACAGCGTCGGAGGCGGTTGCGCTACGGCGACGACCGGCGCCACGCCCAGGAGGCCCACGCCGCACGCCGCCGTCGCGATCACTCGCGCAGCGATGCGACGGTTCAACGCCTTAGCCTCAGCCGCTGCCCCGTCTGCAGGCTGTTGGGGGACGAAGCCAAAGTCCGGTTCAGGTCCGTCAGCCGAGCCACCGAGACCCCTGTGCGCGAGGAGATCTGGCTGAGGGTGTCCCCGGATTTCACGATGTAGAACTTCGGGAGGCGGCGGTGCTTGCGCGATTTGTGCTGCGGCCCATTGGCGATCGTCGTACTGCTCGACTGTGTGGCTGTCGTGGTGTGCACCACCGTTGAGTGCACGATCAGATAAACCCCGACTCCTACCGCAGCGAGTGCGATCGGCGCCAAGAAGCGCGCGATTTTAGCCACCATCCCAGGGCGATCATACTGGTGGCCCCGACGCCTTCCCGTGGGCGTCGCGGGGCGCGTTCTTATGAATACAGGCCCCAGATGAGCTCGCGCAACCGCGCCGCCTCATCACGCGCGCAGGCCGCTGGAGCACCCCCGTTGCCGACTCGCTCGAAGGCGTAGACGATGGCGCGCGAGGCCGAGACCAGGCCGCCCGCGGGACCGGGGGCGAAGGCCGGCGCAAGGTCGCGGCCGCTCCCGCCCTGGGGGCCGATCCCGGGCAGGAGCCAGACGGCGTGTGGCATCAGCGCGCGCAGAGCCTCCAGCCGCTCGGGCGCGGTGGCCCCGGTGACGGCCCCGACGTCGGACAGGCCGGACGCGCCCACGCCGGGCTCTCCCAGCTCGTGAATCATCCGGGCCAGCGCCTCGCTGACCGTGCCGCCGGCGGCGAGCTCGCGGTCCTGGAGGTCGGCCGCTCCGGGGTTGGAGGTGCGCACCAGCGCAAACAGGCCGGCGCCGCGCTCGCGCGCTGCCTCGATGAGGGGGGCCAGCGAGTCGCGGCCGAGGAGCGGGCTCACCGTGAGCGCATCGGCGCCCAGCCCCTCGACCTCGCCAAAGGGTGTCGCGGTGGCCCCGAAGAACGCCTGCGCGTAGGCGCCCGCCGAGATGTCGATGTCACCGCGCTTGGCGTCGGCGATCACCACCAGGCCGCGCTGCCGAGCGTCGTGCATCACCTCGCGCAGCGCCGCCCACCCCGGAGCGCCCAGGCGTTCGAAGCACGCCACCTGGGGCTTGACCGCCACGCACTGCTCGGCGGCGGCGTCCAGCACCAGCCGGCAGTGGGTCGCGACCGCGCGGGCGGCCCGCTCGGCGGCGCCGAGCGGGCGGGGTCGGTGGCGTAGCTGGGGTGGCTGAGATCCGACTGCACCCACCAGCTCCAGCGCCTCAGGCCAGAGCCGAGCGGGATCGGGATCCAGCCCCAGGACGATCTGCGATCGCCTGCGCTGGACGCACCCGGCGAGCGTATCGCCGAACCCGGTCCGTTCAGTGTGGCCGGAGAACGCCTGTCCCCCTCCGGGGGTGCCGCCGCCGCGGCGGTCTGCGGTCCTTCGGCCACGCGCCTCCGCGCTAGCGGCGGGTGAACGCCACTTAGTTGACGGCCTTCTTCAGCGCCGCGCCGGCGGTGAACTTCGGGACCCGCGAGGCTGCGATCTGGATCTTCTCGCCGGTGGCCGGGTTGCGGCCTTCGCGTGCGCTGCGGTCGGAGACGCTGAACTTGCCAAATCCGGAGAACACGACATCGCTGCCGCGCTTCAACGCACCCTCGATCGTCTCGAGCATCGCGTCGACAGCGTCGCCCGCGTCCTTCTTGCTGAGTCCAGCCCTGTCGGCAACCTGGTCAACGAATTCAGATTTGGTCACTTGCTCCTCCTTCTACTTGGGTAGGAAACAGCGACGCTAACACGGTGTGCGGACAGCGAATGTCCTTCCGGAAGCGTGCGCGGCCCCATTCTTGCCGCCCTTCCGGCGGAAAACCACGCCGCGGCACTCTTTTTCCGCAATTTGCGAGAATCGTTCGCCCAAAAGCAGGAGGTAGCGGTGGCGCAGCCGTCCTCGCCGGGCGCCACAATAACCCCGTGGATGTTGAAGAAACCAGCGTGAACCTTGGTCGCGCCGCCTGGCTGGTGACCGTGGTCGCCTGCCTCGTGGCCGTCCTCGTCCTCATCCTGGACGGCTATTACGGCTACGCTGGCGTGACGCTCGCCGTCGCCATCTCGGCCGGCATCAACCTGCTGTAGCGGCCAGCCAGGCCAGCAGCGCGGCGACCGCCCCGGCGCGATGGCTGATGGCGTCCTTCTCCTCGTCGGTCAGCTGCGCCATCGTGCGCCCGCTCGTGGTCGTCGTCGGGCAGGAACGCGGGGTCATAGCCGAACCCGCGCAAGCCGCGGGCCTCATCGGCCAGCCGCCCCGTGCAGTAGCCGAAGAACATGCGCTCGGTGCCGGCCGCGGGATTGACGTAGGCCAGCGCGCACACGTAGCGCAGGGCGCTGCCCGCGGGGGCCTCGCTCATCAGCTTGGCCAGGTTCTCCTCGTCGGTGGCCCCGGGGCCGG
Source organism: uncultured Actinomycetota bacterium (assembly GCA_963790605.1). GTDB lineage: Bacteria > Actinomycetota > Thermoleophilia > Solirubrobacterales > Solirubrobacteraceae > Palsa-465. The sequence continues at coordinate 565,426 of CAWBPG010000001.1, forward strand.
CGTAGCGGGCCGAGCGCACTCCTGGACGGCCCCCGAGCGCCGCCGCCTCGATCCCCGAGTCATCGGCGATCGCGATCCGGCCCGTGGCCCGAGCGGCGGCGCGCGCCTTGGGCAGGGCGTTGTCGGGGAAGGTGTCGCCGTCCTCGGGGGGCAGCGTGACCTCGTCGGGCAGCAGAGCGACGGCGATCTGGGCGGGCGCCAGCAGCCGCTGGAACTCCCGCACCTTGTGGGCGTTGCGGGTCGAGAGGACCAGCGCCTCAGGCGCGGCCATTAGTGGTTCGCTCGAGTCGGCAGCCACTACGCGGCGCTCTGGAGGGCCCGGAGCTCGTCGATGCCGCCCGCGGCGAGGGCGAGCAGGTCATCCAGGTGCGCGCGGGAGAGCGGCGTGCGCTCCGCCGTCGCCTGCACCTCGACCAGGCCGCCGTCCCCGGTCATCACGACGTTGGCGTCAACCTCGGCGGTCGAGTCCTCGGAGTAGTCGAGGTCGAGCAGCGCCACGCCGCCGACGATCCCGCACGAGACCGCCGCCACCGTGCCCGTCAGCGGCAGCTTGGCCAGCGTCCCGCGCTCCACCAGGCGCTCACAGGCCAGGCGCAGCGCCACCATGCCGCCGGTGATCGAGGCGCAGCGGGTGCCGCCGTCGGCCTGCAGCACGTCGCAGTCGACGTAGATCGTGCGCTCGCCCAGCGCCTCGAAGTCCACCACGCCGCGCAGCGAGCGGCCGATCAGCCGCTGGATCTCCACCGTGCGCCCGTCCGGGCGCCCCTTGGTCACGTCGCGCTGCTTGCGCTCCCCGGTCGACGCCGGAAGCATCCCGTACTCGGCGGTGACCCAGCCGCGGCCGCCGCCCATCATCCAGCGCGGCACGCCCTCCTGCACCGAGGCGGTGCAGATGACGCGGGTCTCTCCCATGGAGATGAGCGCCGAGCCGGCGGCCGTGCGCACGAACCCGGGCTCGATCGTGGCGGGCCGCAGTCCAGACGGCGTGCGGCCGTAGCTGCGCTCGCCGCTCATCCCAGCCCCTGTTCGCCATCCGGGCTCACCATGACGGGGACTCGGTGAGTCGTCCGACGGCGGCCACCTCCGCGCCGAGCTCCACCCCGCCGACCTCGCCCAGCGGCATCTGCAGAAAGCGCGTCCCCAGCGCCTGGAAGGCGGCGACATCGCCGGTGCAGCGGAAGCGGTAGCTGCCCTCGCCCAGCGCGCGGGTTGAGCAGCTCGCGGGCGGCCAGCGCGCGCTCGACGCTGCGCGCCACGCCGGCGCCGGAGGTGATGAGTGCCACGTGGCGCCCAAGGATGCGCTGGAGCATCGGCGCCACCAGCGGATAGTGCGTGCAGCCGAGGATCACCGTGTCCACCTCGGCCGCGCGCAGCGGCGCGCAGTAGCCGCGGACCGTCTCGACGATCTCCTCGTCGAAGAGCAGGCCGCCCTGGATGATCGGGGCCAGGTCCGGGCAGGCCACCGCCTCGACGTGGACGTGGCGATCGGCCGACAACACGGCGCGCTCGTAGGAGCCGCTGGCCACGGTCGCCGGCGTGGCCAGCAGTCCGATCCGGCCGTTGTGGCTGTGCGCGACGGCGAGCTGGGTGGCCGGCGCCACGACGCCGATCACGTCGATGTCGCGGCCGGTGTGCTCCAGGTGGCGCTCCAGCGTCTCCAGCGCCGCCGAGCTGGCGGCGTTGCACGCCACCACCAGGAGCTTGGCGCCGAGCTCGAGGAGGTGGTCGGCGATCTCGACCGCGAACGCCTGGAGCTCGGTCTGGCTGCGCTCGCCGTAGGGAAAGCGCGCGGTGTCGCCGAGGTAGACGTAGTCCTCGCTGGGCAGCGACACGAGCAGCTCGTGCAACACGGTGAGGCCGCCGACGCCGGAGTCGAAGACGGCCACGGGGAGCTCCGCGGGTCCGGACACGGTGACCATGGTGCCAAAGGCGGCGGCTGGGACTAGTCTCGCGGCCACCCGTGCGCGCCCTGATCGTCACCAACATGTACCCGTCGCCCGGCCGCCCGGCGCTGGGCAGCTTCGTCGCCGACCAGGCAGCGGCGCTCCAGCGCACCGGCGAGGCCGAGGTCGAGGTGTTCGCCTTCGCCCCCGGCGACTACGTGGCCGCGGCGCGGGCGTTGTGGGCGCGCCACCGCCGCCACCGCTTCGACATCGTCCATGCCCACTTCGGGCTGACCCAGTGGCCCGCGCTGGCCGCCCGCGCCCGGGCGCGGGCCGTGACCCTGCACGGCACCGATCTCGCCCACCCGCGCTCGCGCCCGGTCACGCTGGCCGGCCTGCGCCTCAATGACCTCGTCGCCGTCGTGTCCGAGCCGCTGGCGGCGGCGGTCCCGCGCTGGGCCACCCGCAGACCTCCCGCGGTCCTGCCCGCGGGCGTCGACCTGGACCGCTTCTATCCGATCGACCGGCGCCGAGGCGCGGCGCCGGCTGGGCCTGGGCGACCGACCAGCCCTACCTGCTGTTCGCCGCCGATCCCGCCCGGCACGAGAAGCGCTATGACCGGGCGCTGGCCGTCGCCGGCGACGTCCCGCTGCTGGCCCTGGGCAACGTGTCCCCCGATCAGGTCCCGCTGTGGGTCAACGCGGCCAACGCGGTGCTGGTGCCGTCCGAGCGCGAGGGGTTCGGGCTGGCGGTGCTCGAGGCGCTGGCCTGCAACGTGCCGGTGCTGGCGACGCCGGTCGGCGTGCACCCGCAGGCGCTGGACGGCGTCGCCGGGACGCTGTGCGCGCCCTTTGACGCCGAGGTCTGGGGCGCCGCGCTGGCGCCCCACGTGGAGGCCGCCGACCCGCGGGTGGAGGGCCGGGCGCGCGCCGAGACGTGGTCCACGGACCGGATGGCGGCGCGGGTCATCCAGGCGTGGCGGGGGTTGCTGGGGTAAGCAACGACTGGGGTGGCGTTTGCGGCGGTGCGAACTGCGGCTTTGAGACGGGCCCGGGGAGTTGCGACGTGCTCTGAAGCGCGTTGCGCGCTTAGCACATTCCGCCACTATCGCCAAGTCCCCGGATGGCCGGAGCCACTCCTCCCCAGCCGCCGTTGACGTCCCCGCCTCACCGGGACGCCCGCAGCCACGCTCGCTACGCCAGCCAGGCCAGAACTCGCAGCCGCTCCAGCGCCTGCCCGGAGACCTCGGCCACCCCCACGACCCCTCGCCGGCGAACCCCGCCCAGGACCTCCATCGTGACGGCCACCGACCGGCGCCAGGGCATCGAGGGCGTACCCGCCCTCCAGCACCGCCCCCACCGGCACGCCGAGCTCGGTCGCCACTGCCGCGCAGCGACCGCGCCATCGCCGCGTAACCCTCGTCGGTCACCCGGCACTCGGCCAGCGGGTCCTCGGCATGGGCGTCGAACCCCGCCGACACCAGCAGCAACTGAGGCGCATACGATCGCGCCAGCGGCACCACCACGTGGTCGATCAGGGAGCGGAACTCGCGGTCCCCCGACCCCGGCGCCACCGGCAGGTTGACGGTGAACCCCCGTCCGGGACCGGAGCCCGCGTCTGACGCCGGGCCGGTGCCCGGGTACAGCGGGGACTGGTGGATCGAGCAGAACAGCACCCGGGGCTCGGCGTGGAAGATGTCGTTGGTCCCGTTGCCGTGGTGCACGTCCCAGTCGACGATCATCACCCGCTCCAGGCCGTGCGCGTCCAGGGCGTGCCGGGCCGCGACGGCGACGCTGTTGAACAGGCAGAAGCCCATCGCCCGCTCGGCCTCGGCGTGGTGCCCGGGCGGGCGGTGGATCGAGAACCCCGTGGGCGCGCGGCCGTCCATCAGCCGGTCCACCAGCGACACCGCGCCGCCGCACGCGTGCATCGCGGCCGTGAACGAGCCCGCCGAGACGACGGTGTCGGCGTCGATGCGTGCGCCGCCGCGCGCGGCCAGGCGCTCGATCAGCTCCACATGGCGGGCCGGGTGCACCGCCTCGAGCACCGAGCGCTCCACCGCCGGTGAGCTGACGCGCTCATAGCCGAGGTAGTCGCGGGCCGCCAGCTCGCGCTCGATCGCCATCATGCGCGCCGGTTGCTCGGGGTGCGGTCCGGTGTCGTGGTCCAGTGAGGAGGGGTGCTGCAGGAGCACGGGTGGGGCGCCAGACATCGCCGAGTACCGTACCTGCACGTGACCCCGCACCAGACCGAAGTCGCCGTCGTCGGCGCAGGCGCCGCCGGCCTCTACACGGCGTTGTGTGCGGCGCGCGCGGGCGCCGCGGTCACGCTCATCTCGGCGGGGCCGCTGGCCGGCGCCTCCAGCTACTGGGCCCAGGGCGGGCTCGCCGCCGCGCTGGCCGACGACGACAGCCCCGACCGCCACCTCGCCGACACCCTCGCCGCCGGCCGCGGCTCCGTGCGCGAGTCCGCGGCCCGCGTCCTGTGCGACGAGGCCCCCGCCGCGGTGCAGGACCTCACCGAGCTCGGCGTCACCTTCGACGCCGATCGCACCGGCCGCCTCGCCCTCGGGCTCGAGGGCGGCCACTCGGCGCGCCGGATCGTCCACGCCGGCGGGGCCGCCACCGGGCGCCGGATCATCCGCCAGCTCTCCGCTCTGGCCGCCGAGCACGAGCGGATCGCCGTCCTCGAAGGCCGCCGCGCCGCGCGCATCCTCACCGCCGGCGGACGCGCCGTGGCCGTCGCGCTCGACGACGGCGTCGTGATCGCCGCGCCCGCGATCGTGCTCGCCACCGGCGGCGCCGCCGCCCTGTGGATGCGCACCACCAACCCGCCGGGCGCGATCGGAGCAGGGCTCCTGCTGGCCCACGCCGCCGGCGCCCAGCTCGCCGACCTCGAGCTCATGCAGTTTCACCCCACCGTGGTCAGCGCGGGAAACGGATCCCACCCACCCATCGACGGCTTCATGGTCACCGAGGCGATCCGCGGCGAGGGCGCGCGGCTGCTCGACGCCGCCGGCGAGCGCTTCGTCAACGAGCTCGCCCCCCGCGACGAGGTGGCGCGCGCCGTCCAGCGCCAGATCGACAGCAGCGGCGTGCCGGTGCGCCTGGACATGCGCGAGGTCGACCCGGCGCTGTTCCCCAATGTCGTCAGCGCGCTGCGCGAGGCGGGGATCGACCCCGAGCGCGAGCTCGTCCCGGTCTCCCCCGCCGCCCACTACATGATGGGCGGGGTGGCCACGGACCTCAACGGGCGGGCCTCCTTGCCGGGGCTCTACGCCGTGGGCGAGTGCTCCTGCACCGGCCTGCACGGCGCCAACCGGCTGGCCTCCAACTCGCTGAGCGAGTGCTTCGTGTTCGGCGCCCGCGCCGCGAGGGCGGCGCTGCAGGAGCCCGGCATGGCCTCCGACGCGCCCGACGCGCCCACCGATGACGACCCGCCCGTGGCTGCCAGCGGGTCGATGGGGGCCGACTCCCGCACGGCCCTGTGGCGCTACGCCGGTCTGGAGCGCGACGGCGAGGGGCTGCTCGCCCTCGCCGGTGACCCGCATCCGCTGGTGCGGCTGATCGCCGCCGGGGCGCTCGCCCGCCAGGAGAGCCGCGGGGCCCACCAGCGCCTTGACTTCCCGGAGCGATCGGCGCTTCTCGACGGCCGGCATGTCACCATCACGGCTGGGTCAGAGCCGACGCTCGAGACCTGGTCATAGGGCCGCGCGCTCCCCGAACCGCCAAGACTCCGCTTAACGTGGAATTAATAAACGCGGCGGGGCGAGCTTCACACGGCGACGGGATACTCGCCAGTAGGTAAGTCTGGCTCCAGCTGGCCGGCAGGGAGCCGAAAGGAGTGGAGAAGCCCCCTATGTACCGGTTCAGTCGCGCGATCTACCGGGAGATTGCGAACGAGATCATTGAGGATCCACACGCCGGCTGTCCGCACGCGAATCATGAGCGCGTGCTGCGGGCGTGTGAAGCCACCGTGGAGCGGATGGCAACCGATCGGCACTACTTCGCGCGCCCGGCGCGAACGCTGTTCACCGACATACGCGCGTACTTCCCGATGAGCGCGCAATCCCGCATCCTGCACGTGATCGAGCAGTACCTGAGGTTCGCCGACGAGTTCCTGCGCTCGCAACCTCATAACGGGTTCGACCTGTACGGCAACCCGCTGCAGTGCCGCGCCAGCACCCGCAAGGGCACGCCGTGCCAGCGGATGCCGCTGCCCCACAACGGCTACTGCCCATCCCATCAGCATCTGGCCGAGACGGAGGAGATCGCGGCGGCGATCGCCGCGTAAGCAGGTTGAATAGTTGGGCTCGCTTGCGCGAGCCCTCGGATTGCGTCGCCGTGCGCTCGGTAGGGTGCGGTGATGCTCCTGGGCGTGGACGTCGGCGGCACCTTCACCGATGCGGTGCTCGCCGTTGACGGGCGCCTGATCACCGCCAAGGCGCCGACCACCCCCGAGGACCAGTCCGAAGGGGTCCTCGCCGCCGTGCGCGCCGTACTCGAGCGCGCGGGGGCCGACGCGAGCGCCGTTGCGGAGTTCTCCCACGGGATGACCGTGGCCACCAACGCGCTGCTGGAGGGCCGCGGCGCGCGCACGGCGTTCATCGCCACCGAGGGGTTCACCGACATCGTCGCCCTCGGGCGCCAGGACCGGCCCGAGCTCTACCGGCTGTGCGCGGGCCGCCCGGAGCCGCTCACCCGACCCGATGCGCGCTTCGGCGCGCCCGAGCGGATGACCCCCGACGGCCCCCTGCGCGAGCTGAGCGCCGAGGCCGCCGCCGGGCTGGCACGCCAGGTGGCCGACTCAGTCCCGCCCGCCCCGGGCGGGTTCGAGTCCGTGGCCGTGACCCTGCTGCACGCCTACCGCCACCCCGAGCACGAGGCGGCGATCGGCGAGGCCCTGGCCGAGGCGATGCCAGACGTGCACGTCTCGCTGTCACACGAGGTCGTGGGGACCTTCCGCGAGTTCGAGCGCGCCAGCACCACCGAGGTCGACGCCGCCCTCTCCCCCCTGTTCGGCGGCTACCTGCGCCAGCTGGTGGCGCGCTGCGACGAGGCCGGGCTGCCCGAGCCCGCGATCATGCAGTCAAGCGGCGGCCTCATCGACCTGGAGGCGGCCGCCAGCCACGCCGCCTGGACGGTGCTCTCGGGTCCGGCGGGCGGCGCCGCCGGCGCGGCCTACATCGCCCGGGCCAGCGGCGTGCCCGACGCGGTGTGCTTCGACATGGGCGGGACCTCGTGCGACGTGTGCGTCGTTGACGACGGCACGGTTCAGGAGGAGAGCGCGGGGACGATCGCGCGGCGCCCGCTGGCGCTGCCGATGGTCGCCGTCCACACCGTTGGCGCCGGCGGCGGCTCGATCGCCTGGCGCGACCCGGGCGGCGCGCTGCGCGTGGGGCCGCGCTCGGCGGGGGCGGACCCCGGTCCGGCGTGCTACGGACGCGGCGGCACCGAGCCCACGGTCACCGACGCCAACCTGATGCTCGGCTATCTGGCCGGCGACGCCCCGCTGGCCGGGGGCGTCGCGCTTGACCGCGAGGCCGCGGAGCGCGCGGTCGGCGAACTGGCGCAGCGAGCTGGAGCTCGAGCCGCTGGCCTGCGCGGAGGGGATCGTGCGCGTGGCCAACGCCGAGATGCTCCGCGCGCTGCGGGTGGTGACGGTGCAGCGCGGGATCGACCCCCGCCGCTACGCGCTGCTGGCCTTCGGCGGGGCCGGGCCGTTGCATGCCGCCGCGATCGCGTCGGAGCTCGGCATCACGCAGATCGTGTGCCCGCGCGCCTCGGGCGTGCTGGCGGCACTCGGCCTGGTCGTCTCCCCGCGGCGGCGCGATGTCCAGCGCAGCGTGTTCCTGGGCGGCGAGGCGCTCACCGCCGAGGCGGTGGCCGAGGTCGTCGCCGAGCTCGGGTCGGCGGCCCGCGAGCAGCTGCACGAGCCCGAGGCCGATCTGCGCGCCGTCTATGAGCTGCGCTACCGCGGCCAGGCGTTCGAGCTGGCGGTGCCGGGCGCGCTGGAGCCCGACCCGGCCGAGCTGCGCGAGGCCTTCGAGGCGCTGCACGAGGAGCGCTACGGCTACCGCGACGCCGATCAGGAGCTCGAGCTGGTGACGCTGCGGGTCTCGGCGACGCTGCCCGGCGCCGACGTCTCGGTGGGATCGGATGGCGCCGATTCCGCGAAATCGGCTGACGCCAATTCCGGTGGAGAATCGCCTGGAGGGCGATTCTCCGGCGACGATGGGCTGGAGCGCGGCCGGCGCACGGCCACCCTGGACGGCGAGGAGATCGAGTTGACGGTGCTGCGCGGCACGCCGCCCCCGGGAACCTCGATCGAGGGCCCCGCGGTGGTCGAGCTGCCCGAGTCCACGCTGCTCGTCCCCGCCGGCTGGGCGGGCGACGTCGACGACACGGGAACGATCCACGTGAAATCGGGTAACGCCGATTCCATTGGAGAATCGCCCAGAGGGCGATTCTCCGGGGGCGATGATGGATCCGGTTGAGCTCCAGGTCTTGACCGGCGCGCTGCACTCGATCTGCGAGGAGATGGGCGCGGTGCTCATCCGCTCGGCCCACTCGGCCAACATCAAGGAGCGGCGCGACGCCTCGACCGCCCTATTCACGCCCGAGGGCGAGATGGTCATGCAGGCCGAGCACATCCCCGTCCATCTCGGGGCGATGCCGGCGGCGGTGGCCTCGGTGCTGGACGAGGAGCATGCCCCCGAGCGCTCGTGGATCCTCAACGACCCCTACCGGGGCGGCACCCACCTGCCCGATATCACGGTCATCACGCCCGTGTTCGCGGAGGATCAGCTCGTCGCCTTTGCGGCGAGCCGCGCGCACCACGCCGACGTCGGCGGGCCCACGCCGGGCTCGATGCCGGCCGACAGCCGCACGCTGTCAGACGAGGGCGTGATCATCGAGCCGCGCGTGCTCGACGAGGCCGCGATCGTCGAGCTGGCGGGGCAGATGCGCCGCCCCGACCAGCGCCGCGCCGATCTGCGCGCCCAGCTGGCCGCGGGCCGGGTGGGCGCCCTGCGCGTGGCCCAGCTCGCTGATCGGGTCGGGGTGGACGCGCTGCGGGAGGCCTATGCCGAGGTGCTCGACTACGCCGAGCGACGCACCCGGGCGTGCCTGGCCGAGCTCGACGACGGCGAGCGCCGCGCCGAGGACGTGCTGGAGGCGCGCGAGGGCGACCTGCGGATCGCACTGCGCGCCACCATCTCCGGCGATGAGCTCACGCTGGACTTCACCGGCACCGACGACCAGCACGAGGGCAACCTCAACTGCCCCGAGGCCGTCACCCGCTCCGCGTGCTACTTCGCCGTCCGGGTCCTCTCCGACCCCGACATCCCGGCCAACGCCGGCGCCTACCGCCCGATCCGCGTGATCGCGCCCGAGGGCTGCCTGCTCAACGCGCGCTCCCCGGCGGCCGTCGTCGGGGGCAACGTCGAGACCTCGTCGCGGGTGGCAGACGTCGTGCTGGGCGCGTTCGGGCGGGCGCTGGGCCAGGGGACGATGAACAACGTGACCCTCGGCGACGACGAGGTCACCTACTACGAGACGATCGGAGGCGGGCAGGGCGCCTGCGCCGACGCCGATGGTCCCAGCGGGGTGCACGTGGCCATGAGCAACACGCTCAACACCCCGATCGAGGCGCTGGAGCTCGAGTTCCCGATGCGCATGGTCGAGTACTCGCTGCGCCGTGGGTCCGGCGGCGCCGGGCGCTTTCACGGCGGCGACGGCGTGGTGCGTGAGATCGAGGCCCTGGCGCCGCTGCACTACTCGCTCATCACCGAGCGTCGCCGCCACGCGCCGCCGGGCGCCGATGGCGGGGAGCCCGGGGCGTGCGGGCGCAATCTGCTCGATGGCGAGGAGCTGCCCCCCAAGTCGATCGGGGAGCTGGCCGCGGGCCAGCGGCTGCGGATCGAGACTCCGGGGGGCGGCGGCTTCGGAGCGCCCGACTGACCGGCGCGCACCGGGCAAGGAGGATGCGCCCCGGTGCCGTACCATTTCCTTCAACCAAGCTGTAGCCACCGCAGCTGGGGGGCCAGGGACTCGCTCCGGCCCACGCGAGGGAGAGATACAGAGGCGTAGGTTCAGCCCGCTGTGCGGAGGGATGAAACCCGGGATTTTGCAGGTAGGTTTTGCGATTCCGGGGATCTCGCATACAATCCCCTGCGTCCTGACGCTGCCGTTGCAACGTAAAGGCTGCGCGCGCAGGACTCTGTCAAACCCAAACCGTCTCCCCCTTTATTTTCCTATGCCGATTGCTTTCAAAGAATGGGCCGTCACCGTGCGGGCACTCGCCGAGGGCGAGCAGCTTCTGACGCTTCGCAAGGGCGGCATCCGTGAGCCAGAAAAACATTTCAAGCTGGACTACGAACGCTTCTTTCTCTACCCGACGTTTGACCATCAGCGCTCCGACCTGGTGCGCGAATCCCACCGCCCCGAGCTGTCACGAGCGCTCGAGGAGGGCGTGTGGTCCGACGGCGAGCCGCATCCGCAGGTGCTGCACCGCGGAGAGCCGCTCAACCAGCCCGACCGGGTCCGCATCCGCGCCTGGGCTGAGGTCGCGGCACACTTCACGATCACCGATCGCCGTGCCGTCGACGCCCTGTCCCCGTTCTACGTGTGGACGCCCGACTACGCCGAGAAGCGGTTGGCCTGGAAGCGCCGGCACCCGCTCCACGTGATCCTGCTGCGGACCTACCGGATCCCTCGTCCGGTGACCGTGAAGGTGCGCGAGGAGTACGGTGGCTGTCGCTCCTGGCTGGAGCTGACCCGCGACCTCCCGTTCGAGGGCACCCCCGTGCTCTCCGACGAGGAGTTCGACCGCGCGTCTGAGGAGATCGCCTCGATCGCCTCCGACCGCCAGCCGGTCCTCGTCTGACGTCGTTTCCTTTCCGGAGTCGCCGGGTCCGCGCGCTGCACGGGCCCGGCGGATCCGTGCCCGCCGACCAGATAGAGCGATCTATCCAGCCGACGCGATGACGTGGGTCGAGTCGGCCTCGGCCTCGTTCACGGCGCGCCACGACGCGTCGGCGACCGATGACGCCCGCCACGTCCTCCAGTCCCTGGAGCGCACGCGCGAGTATCTGGCGGGCTACTTTCCCCGCACCCCGGGCGAGCTCACGCTCGTCCTGCATGGCGGCCAAGCCGGGCTGATCGCCTCCAATCCCCTGATGCCGTTCCTGTGGCTGGGCACCGCCCCGGCGTCGCGGCGCTACGTCGTCGGCTGGGCCGGGCGCAGCGTGATGCACATGCTCGAGCCCGGGTGCTGCGCGGGCGCGCGTCCAACGTGCGCGGGATCGGCGGAGATGCTCGAGCACGGCGCCGCGTGCCTGTACGCACGGCGCGTGGTCATCGCCTCCAACAAGGATCTCGCGCGCGTCATGCCGGCGCTGCGGTTGCGCCGGGAGCTGCGCTGGGCGTGGCTGCTGGAGGGCGCGGCGCGCTGGTTCGGCGGCCAGACCACTCACGCCCGGCCGGCCATCGCGCGGCGCCTACGCGAGGGCGGCCCGCCGAGCTTCCCGCCGGGTCCCCGGGACGCGGCGCTGCTCGGCGGCACCGTGATCGACCTCCTGGCCCGCGAGCAGGGGGCGCAGGCCGCCGCGCAGTTTGCCTGCCGCCTGCACCCGCAGGGCCCGCGGGCCGCGCTGTCTCAGGCGTTCGGCGGGCGCTCGCTGGCTCATACCGAGGGCGCGTGGCGCTCGCACCTGTCGCGGCTGGCCGGGGCTCAGTGAATCGCCAGCGTCAGCAGCCACACGAGCAGCGCGCCGATCGCCAGCGCCGCCAGCAACCCGATGAGCAGCCGCCGGGGGTCCACGGGCCGGCTCGCCGGGTCCGGGCTGACGACGTCGGCCTGGAGCAGGACCTCGCGCGCGGTCTGCGCCCCTGAGACCGGGACCATCACGTCACGCGGGCCGGCGGCGAGGAAGTCGGGGACGTCGAAGCCGGCGCTGCGGCGCAGCATGCTGGGGACCCCCTCCTCGAGCAGCAGGCCCTGGATGAACTCGCCCTCGGCCTCGTTGCGCGCCCACGCCACCTTGACCAGCTCGCCCTCGGAGAGCTGGGGCTTGACCTTGCGCGCGCGCTGGTGGCGGTCGGACTCGTAGTCGGGCTCCTCGCCGGTGGCCTGCAGCACCAGCGGCAGCTTGCACTCCGGGCAGAAGCGCAGCTCGCCGGCGAACTGCGACGCGCAACGCGGGCAGACGAGCGTCGGCTCGTGCACCCGCCCGGACATCGCCGTCAGCTCACCGCTAACGTCGCCTCGGCCACCTGGCCGTCGCGGATCTCGTAGCTCTTGACCTCGGGCTCGCCGTTGGCCAGCCCGATGATGATCCACAGCACGCCCGGCCAGTCCTTGGCGAAGTTGATGTCGGTCTGCGACGGATACGGCTCGCTGCGCGTGTGGGAGTGATAGATCGCGCCGAGGTCCAGTCCCGCGCCCTCGATCTCGTTGTAGATGCGCAGCTGCTCCTGCGGATCGATGACGAAGCGGAACTTGCTGGCCTCGGTGTTGGTCGTCCGGTAGACCTTGACCGCGTCCCCGTTGCGGCTGGAGACCAGCCCGCAGCACTCATTCGGGTCGTCGGCCAGGGCGTGGGCCACCATGTCGTCCACGAGTGCCCGGGGGATGCGCATGGCGCTCACTGTAGTCCCCTGGACCAGTCCATACGGGACGGCGGCGCCCGGCGTGGCCTTGGGCAGCGAGAGCCCGATCATCGCGTCGTGTTGGGCCTCGTTGGCCATGATCTGGCATACCAGGGTGATGAGCTCGGTGTCGGCGAGCTTGGTCAGCGCGACGAAGTACGCGCCGATCGTCACCTGCTCGAGTGTGAGCAGCAGGTAGAGCGCGTCGGTGGGCGCCTTTGAGCTGGCCCAGCCGCCCGCCGATGCTGCGGTGCGCCAGGTAGCGGTTGGCGGTCTTGACGCTGTCGGGGCCGGCCGGGATGGTCCCGCCGCGCGCCTTCAGACGCGCTCTCGAGCGCGTCGATGTGGGCCTGCTTCGTGGGCCACGAACGGCGCCAGCGTGCGATGCGCTCGCGGCCCAAGGATCGAGGAGCCGAGCACGTGGCGGTAGCAGTAGAGCAACAGCAGCTCGAGGCGGATGAGCCGCTGGAGCCGGTCGGTCTCGGAGAACGGGGGCTCGCTGGTGGTCGACGTGTCCGCGGCCGCCGCCGGGGGCAAGCGCCAGCAGGCCGGCCGCGCCCGCGCGCCGGCCGCGCGCCCGAGCAGCTCGCGTCGGGTGGGCCGGGCGCGGCGGCTCACGCCGTGCCCGTCACAAACGGGCCGGGGACGGGGTCCTGGCCCTGCATGCACGCGGACCATGGCCAGATGCTCGGCGTCCACCGTGAGCATCGAGGCCACCGCGGCGCGCACCGGTCCGGGCGAGAGCTGCGGGATCCACTGCCAGGTAGCTCGAGATCTGCAGCGCCTCGAGTGAGTGCAGCACGGCGAACGCGCTCGGCCCGTCGCTCGGCATGCCCGATCGGGTAGCTGTCGGCGCGGGGCGCGGCCTTGCCCCCGGCGGCCTTGATCAGCGAGATGAGCTCTCCGGTGTGCTCGAGCTCCTCGTTGAGGAACTGCCGGGCGGCCTTGCGCTGGCGCCGGGTCAGCAGCGGGATGCAGGCGATGTAGGCGGCACGGTGCGCCGCTCGAGCTCGAGCGCGCGTCCCAGGATCTCGATGTCCCGGTGGCGGACCGGCTGAGAGGTCTTCTTGACCGCCTGCTTGCCGGTGTCCACCGAGCCGCATCCGGCCAGCGCCAGCGCCCCGCCGGCGAGCGCCGTGCCGGTGCCCGACAGGAGCGCGCGCCGGGACGCGCGGCCGTCCTGCGCTCACCACCAGACGGTGGAGTCCAGGTTCTCGATCTCTTGCACCGGGCGCGTGTAGATCCCCGACGACAGGTACTTCCAGCCGTCGTCACACACGATGAACACGACGTTGCCCTCGTCCAGCTCGCCCGCGATCCGGACCGCGACGCGGGCGATGGCGCCCGAGGAGACCCCGGCGAAGAGCCGCTCCTCGTCGAGCAGCTTGCGCGTCCAGACGATCGCGTCGTGGTTGGTGACGAAGATCTTGCGATCCAGCAGCGAGAGGTCGATGATCGGCGGGATGAAGCCGTCGTCCAGCGAGCGCAGGCCCTGGACCGGCTCGCCCTGCATGGGCTCGGCGGCGACGATCTTGACGCTGTCGCCGAGCTCCTCCTTGAGGCGCCGGCCGTTGCCCATCAGCGTCCCGCCGGTGCCCAGGCCGGCCACGAACGCGGCCACCTCGTCGAGCTCCTCGAGGATCTCCAGCGCCGTGCCGTTGTAGTGCGCGTCGGGGTTGGCCGCGTTGCCGTACTGGTAGGGCATGTAGTACGAGGCGTCCTTGCGGCCATGTCCAGCGCCTTCTCGACCGCCCCGTTGGAGCCCTTGGAGCCCTCGGAGTAGACGATCTCGGCGCCGTACATCTGCAGCAGCTGGGTGCGCTCCGGAGTGACGTTCTCGGGCATGACGACCTTCAGGTTGTAGCCCTTGCGCCCGCAGATCATCGCCAGCGAGATGCCGGTGTTGCCCGAGGTCGGCTCGAGGATCGTCTGGCCGGGGCGGATGAGGCCCTTGTCCTCGGCGTCCTCGATCAGCGCCCGCGCCACGCGGTCCTTGACCGAGCCCGTGGGGTTGCGGCTCTCCAGCTTGGCCCAGATCCTCACGCCCGGCTTGGGGCTGAGGCGCTTGAGCTCGATCAGGGGCGTGTGCCCGATCGACTGGACGATGTCGCCGTAGCGTCCCCCGCAGGGCTTGTTCTGCAAGCTCTCGGCGGCCATTGCTTCACGAAGTGTAGCGAGGGATGGGAGTGGCGCGGGCCCGGTGTTGAACAGTGCCAGGCCCGCCCTCCCTGCCCGGCGTCTACCCCTCCTTGACGACGTGCCAGACGCCGCCGAAGTTGTTGATGCCGTCGCCCTCGGCCTTCGCCGCGCCGGCCGCCGTCCTCGACGAACGTGTACACCGGATGGCCGTTGAGGGTCACCTGCGTGAAGCCCTTGCGCTTGACCGTGCCGAGCTTGCCCGTGACGCCCGGTCGCCTTGGTCAGCTGCGCCCGTGGCCTTGACCGGCGGCCAGGCCGCTGAGGCAGCCGGACGACGTGCACACCAGGTGCCTGGTCGCTCTCGGGAGCCAGCTCGTACACGGTCACGCCACGGGAGTTGACGGCGACGGACTCCTTGTGGCCCTTGACCTCGGCGCGTGCCGACGCCCACCGTGGCCGACCTTGGCGACGGCGAACGCGGCCAGGGCCAGCAGCCCCGACGACGGCCATGAGGTCACGACTCCTGCTCCAGCGGATTCTCATGCTCAGGCTCCGATGCTTGAGTGGGACTGCCTGTCCACTCAAGGACGCCGGGCTCAGTGAACCCTTCCCGCGGTCAGGTGGCCCCGCCGGCCATGGCCGGCAGGATGACCAGCGTGTCGCTGTCGCCGACCGCCGTCTCCAGGCCGTCGAGCACGCGCACGTCCTCGTCGTTGAGGTAGACGTTGACGTAGCGGTTGAGCCCGCCGTCGGCGGCGAACAGCTGGGTCTGGGTCTCGGGGTGCTCGTCGGCGACGGAGCGCAGGATCTCCCCAACCGAGGAGCCGTCCGCGCTCAGCTCCTTCTCCCCACCGACGGCGGGGCGGAGCACGGGTGGAATGCGAATGGTGGCCATGGGCGTGGGCGTAGCTGGCGTCCGGTTCGGGGCCCTAGTGCGCGCCGGCGCAGAACGCCTCGTAGTCGGGGAACACGCCCATCTCCTCGTCGGAGATCGCCTCGGGATGACGCGAGCAGATCGGGCACTGCGGGTCGCGCCGGATCTTGACCTCGTTGAGCGTCGCCGCCAGCGCGTCGTAGAGCAGCAGCCGGCCGATCGCCGGGTCGCCCTCGCCGAGGATGAGCTTGATGACCTCGGTCGCCTGGAGCAGGCCCATCGTTCCCGGCAGCACGCCCAGCACGCCGTTGGCGCCGCACGAGGGGGCCATGTCGGCCGGCGGCGGGGTCGGGAACAGGCAGCGGTAGCACGGGCCGTCGTAGGGCTTGAACACCGAAAGCTGGCCCTCGAAGCCGAGGATGGCCGCCGACACGACCGGGATCTGCAGGCGCACGGTGGCGTCGTTGAGCAGGTACCGCGTGGGGAAGTTGTCCAGCCCGTCGACGACGATGTCGTAGCCGGGCAGGATGTCCATGATGTTGTCGGGGCCCAGCCGGACCGCGTACTTGTTGACCTTGACGTCGGGATTGAGCGCGGTGATCGTCTCCTCGGCGGAGTCGACCTTGGGGACGCCGACCCGGTTGGAGTTGTGGATCACCTGGCGCTGGAGGTTGGAGAGGTCGACGGTGTCGTCGTCGACGATGCCCAGCGTGCCGACGCCGGCGGCGGCCAGGTACAGGCCCGTCGGGGAGCCCAGGCCGCCCGCGCCGAGCAGGAGCACCTTGGCGTCCAGCAGCTTCTGCTGGCCCTCGGCGCCGACCTCGGGGAGCAGGAGGTGACGGCTGTAGCGGTCGCGCTGCTCGGCGGTGAGCGTGCGCGGGGTCTCGACGTCGTAGCCGCGGTCCTTCCACAGGGTGAAGCCGCCGGTCATCGACTCGACGTTCTCATAGCCGAGGTCGTCGAGCAGGGTTCGCGCCGCCCACGCGGAGCGGTTGCCCGACTGGCAGTAGAGAACGATGTGCTGCGAGCGGTCGGGCGCGGCGCCCTCGATCCGTGACTCCAGGTAGGACTTGGGCACGTGCTTGGCGCCGGGGATGTGGCCGGTGCCCCACTCCTCGGGCTCACGCACATCGATGATCAGCGCGCCGTTGGAGGACTGCTCACGGACGGCCGCCGGATCGACCTCTTCGATCCTGCTCTTGATCTGGCGGAGGACTTCGGCTCCGGACGGACTCATCGTGGGAAACTCCTCAAAGGCGATATGGATTCCAATACTTCACGGAGTATAGCGCCATGGGAGCCGCCCGTCCGGGCGTCTGAGCTAGTCGGGAATCGGCGCCGCTAGCAGGGAATCCCTGGCGCTTGTACTCATCGTAACGAGCGCGCCAGCTCTCCGGACTTCCACGGCCGCGCCGGGGTCTCCCCCGCGACCACCCGATCCAGCAGGTCCAGGCAATCGTCCCACCCGGCGGAGTCCCGGGCGGCCTTGTCGGCGCTGTCGAGCATCACGCTGAAGGAGAGGCGGCACGCGGCGGCGCCGTCGCGCTCCTCGAGCTCGAAGGTGAGCACGTCATCGCCCCAGGTGAAGGTCAGCCGCCGGGGCGGGGTGACCTCGCGAAAGGACCCGCTCATCGGCGCGATCGGGTGGTCGGTGAAGCGGAACGTGATCGGCGCGCCGGCGCGCAGCTCGTCGAACTCGACCGTCGTGGGAAACCACTTGGCGAGGCGAACCGGGTCGGTGATCGCGTCCCAGACCTGGGTCGGGGTGTGCGGGAAGGTCCGCTCGAAGCGGACGACGGGGCTGCCGTCGATCTGCTCGTAGGTGCCGGTGGCGGTGGGCATGTGTGTGTCAGTCCTCTCTTTGGAGTCGGTGGCGGTGGCGGTGGCGGTCGTCGTCGAGATGGGCGCCCAGGGCATCCAGGTGGCGGTCCCAGAAGCGCCGGTAGGGCTCCAGCCAGCCGTCGAGCTCCGCGAGCGGGGCGGGGTCCAGTGCGTAGACCCGGCGCTGGCCGTCGACGCGAACGCGCACCAGGCCGGCGTGGCGGAGCACCTGCAGGTGCTTCGAGGTTCCGGGCTGGGTCAGCCCGAGATCGCTCGGTGAGCTCGTTGACCGTGCGCGGGCGCTGCGCGCAGCAGCTCCAGGATCGTGCGGCGCTGAGGCTCGGCGATGACGCTCCATGTAGATGCCATAGCAGTAATATAACTGATCGGTAATGTGCGCGATCGTTGTCAACTATGTGAGCAAAATCGCGCAGCCGCGCGCGCGTCTAGCGATCGTGCCCGCCACCATGCGCCCCCCGGTCGACCACATCGAGGCCCCGGCCTTCCCCCCACGCCTGCCGTGGATCAACGTCGCCCCGCTGCGCATGGACCAGCAGCGCGGCCGGCCGGTGCTGGTGGAGTTCTGGGACTTCTGCCGCCCCAACTCGATGCGCACGCTCCCCTACGTCCGCGGCTGGCACGAGCGCTATGAGCCCGAGGGGCTGCGCGTGATCGGCGTGCACTCCTCCGGGTTTCCTCCCGTCGGCGCGAGCCCGAGGCCGTCGAGGCGGCCGTGGCCCGGCTCGAGGTCCCCTATCCGGTCGTGGTCGACACCGGCCTTGAGATCTGGCAGGAGTACGGGAACCTCGGCTGGCCGGCGCGCTACCTGTTCAACCAGGAGGGCCGGCTGTTTGACTTTCACTACGGCGAGGGCGGCTACGACGAGACCGAGGCCGCCATCCAGGAGCTGCTCGGCGTGGAGCGCCCGCCCTTGGAGCCGCTACGGCCCGAGGACGCTCCCGGAGCGATGCTCATGCCCCAGAGCGAGGACGTCGAGGGGCCCTACAGCGGGCCGTATGAGGCCGGCGGGGTGTGGGCGGTCCTGGAGGGCGAGGGCGCCGTCACCGCCAACGGGCGCGCGATCGCCGTGGATCACCCCGGCGCCTACGAGCTCATCGCCCACCCGGTGAGCACGGCGGGCGAGCTGGACTCGCGGTCGGCCACGGCGTCACCTGCCACGCCGTCTGCTTCACCCCAGGTCTGGCGGATCTGGATCTAAGAGATTGAGCAGGCGGGGCGGGCCGTCGTCCTCGACGACGACGCCGAAGCCCGTCCGGTAGGGGCTCCGCGACGCCTCGGCGCCCATGAAGGCGGCCTCGTGGACCCAGCAGCCGCTGTTGATGAGCCGGCTGCCGCGCCGAGGTGACCCACTCGGCCGCCTCGTCGTCGGGCAGCGGGCCGGCGCGGTGGGTGTGGCCGAAGATGACGTAGTCGGCGGTCACGCCCAGCCGGGCGCAGACCTCGTCCATCCCCCGCAGCCCCGAGCGTCGCAGCGCCGGACCCGAGATCTCGGCCCGCAGGGGCCCGAGGCCGGCGCGGTTGAGCGCCGCGACCAGCAGCGGCCAGGCCGCCGCGATCGCCCGTCCGCGGAGGCCGCGGCGTCCCGCCGGCCCGGTCAGCGCCCGCCAGCCCCGGACCGACCCGCCCTGCAGTCCGCTCCCGCGCCCGGGCAGCGCCCCCTGGGCCACCGCGTGAAGCCAGGCGTAGATCGGCGAGAGGATCGCCTCGTAGTCCTCGGCGGCCGCGGGAGCGCTGCCCGGCGCGGTGACGATCCGCCGCATGACGCCCGCGCCCAGGCGCTCGATGCTCGGCACCGTCATGTGGACGTCGAGGTAGTGCCCGTGGGTGGCCCACACGTCCGGTCGCAGCCACACCCCGGGATAGGCGGCCCGCACGCGCGCGGGCGCGAGCAGGCCGGCGAGCGCCTCCAGCGGGTCACCGGCAATCCAGTCCACGGCGCTCTCAGATCCGAGCGGGGGCGGCGGGCCGGAGGCGGCGCGCCGCTGGCTCCACGGGATGCACCAGGTAGTGGTCGTGGTTGCCCGCGAGCAGGACGACCTCGGCGTCGGGCCCGAGCGCCGCGCCCATCTCGGCCAGCGGCTCGCGGGCCGCGGCCAGCGCCTCGTGCAGCGGGCCGTGGCGCAGCTCGAGGATGTCGCCGAGCAGGACGAGGCGGTCGCAGCCGGCCAACGCCGCCAGCAGCGGGGCGCGCCGACGGCGGTCGCGCAGCACGTCGGTGCCCGAGTGCGTGCCGAAATGCAGATCGGAGACGACCAGCGTGCGCAGCGGCCCCGTCCCCCGGACGAGCTGATCGCCTACGCCGCGGCGGCCGGCGGGGCCTGGCGGATCTTCTTGGGCAGCATGAAGCGCACGTCCTCGCGGACCACCTCGAGCTCGCGCACGTCAACCGTGCCCCGGTCGCGGAAGAACTGGACCAGGCGCTGCACGAGCTCCTCGGGCGCGCTGGCGCCGGAGGTGATCCCGACGACGCGCTTGTCCTCGAAGCCACTCCTCGCGCACCTGGCTCTCGTTGTCGATGAGGTAGCTGTCGGCGCCCAGCTCGCGGGCCACCTCGACCAGCCGGTTGGAGTTGGAGGAGTTGCCCGAGCCGATCACGAGCACCAGGTCCGCCTGCTGGGCCAGCTGCTTGACGGCCGCCTGGCGGTTGGTGGTGGCGTAACAGATGTCATCGGTGCGCGGGCCGACGATGGCCGGGAACCGCTCGCGCAGGCGATTGATGATGGCGCGGGTCTCGTCGACCGAGAGGGTGGTCTGGGAGATGTAGGCGACCTTGTCGGGGTCGCGGACCTCGAGCGCGTCGACGCCGGCCTCGTCCTCGATGAGGACGATGTGCTCGGGCGCCTCCCCCATCGTGCCCTCCACCTCTTCGTGGCCGGCGTGGCCGATGAGCACGATCGTGTACCCCTCGGCGGCGAACTTCAGGGCCTCGCGGTGGACCTTGGTGACCAGCGGGCAGGTGGCGTCGATGGTGTGCAGGCGGCGCGCCTGGGCGTTGGCGTGGACGCTGGGCGCGACGCCGTGGGCCGAGAACACGACCGTCGCGCCCTCGGGCACCTCGGTCTCGGCGTCGACGAACACCGCCCCGCGATCGCGGAGCTGCTCGACCACGTGCTTGTTGTGGACGATCTCCTTGCGCACGTAGACCGGCGCCCCGTAGAGCTCGAGGGCGCGCTCGACCGTCTGCACGGCGCGGTCGACGCCGGCGCAGTACCCGCGCGGCGCCGCGAGCAGCAACGTGTCTGGGACGTGTCCCACGGACCGGAGTCTAGAAGGTCCGATTGGGCCTTCCCCAGGCGCGCCCGAGAGGCTCGGTCAGTCGTTCGCGGTGACCGCTTCGAGCAGGTCGGCGAACTGCCGCCGGGCCGCCTCGCGGCGAGCCGGGATGAACTCCGACGGGATCTCGTCGGCGGGCGCCTCGTAGCCGCGCAGCACCTGGCGTGCCACCGAGGCGCGGTGGACTTCGTCGGGTCCGTCGTAGATCCGCGCGGCCCGGGCGTAGCGGTACATCGCCTCCAGCGGCAGGTCGGTGGAGTAGCCGAGGCCCCCGTGGGCCTGCAGCGCGCGGTCCACCACGTCGTGCAGGACCTTGGCGCCGTAGAACTTGATCAGCGCGATGTCCTTGCGGGCCGCCATCACGCCCTGGGCGTCCATCTTCCAGGCGGCGTGAAGGGTCATCAGCCGGGCCGCCGTCATCTCGGCTTCCGAGTCGGCGATCCAGTTCTGGATGGTGCCGTGCTTGGAGAGGGTCGAACCGTGGGCGTAGCGGTACAGCGAGCGCTCGCACAGCATGTCGAACGCGCGGCGGGCCACGCCCAGCCAGCGCATGCAGTGGTGGATTCGGCCGGGGTAGAGGCGCTGCTGGGCGATGAGGAAGCCGGCGCCCTCGGCCCCGAGCAGCGCCGAGCCGGGGATGCGCACGTCCTCGTAGCGGATCTCGGCGTGGTTGCCGTAGCGCCCGAAGCTCTCGTAGGGGTGCTCCATGGTGGCGACGTCGCGGATGATGTTCACGCCCGGGGTGTCGGTGTCCACGACGAACATCGAGGCCCGGTTGTGCGGGCGCGCCTCGGGGTCGGTGACCGCCATCACGATGAGGAAGTCGGCGATCGAGCCGTTGGAGGTGAACCACTTGTGGCCGTTGATCACCCAGTCGTCGCCGTCGCGCACCGCTCGGGTCTTGAGCAGCGTCGGGTCAGAGCCGGCGCTGTCGGGCTCGGTCATGGAGAAGCCGGACTTCAGGTCGCCGGCCAGCAGCGGGTGCAGGTAGCGGTCCTTCTGCTCCGGCGCTGCCGGCCATGGCGAGGACCTCGGAGTTGCCCGAGTCGGGCGCCGCGTTGCCGAACATCAGGGGCGCGATCGGGCTGGAGCCGAGGATCTCGTGCATGAGGCCGAGCTTCACCTGCCCGAAGCCCTGGCCGCCCAGCTCGGGGTCCAGGTGCGCGGCCCACAGGCCCTGCTCTGAGACCTGATCCTGCAGCGGTTTGCCGGCTCGGCGCAGTCCCTCCCAGCCCAGCTCGTCCATGAGCGTCTCGAGCGGCCACACCTGCTCGCGCACGAAGCCGCGCATCCACTCCAGCTTGGCCTCGAACTCGGGCTCTGTCGAGAAATCCCAGGGCATCGGCGGGTCCCCTCACACGCTACTGCACCGAGCTACCTTCGAGTAGGCTTGAGGCTCGGAGCTGTCAATTCTCACGAGCAGGGATCTTGCCCCAGCAGCACCTCGACCGCCTCACCTCGATCGACGCTTCGTTCCTGCACCAGGAGGGGCGGGCGTCGCACATGCACATCGGCGGCGTGCTCATCTTCGACGGCCCAGCGCCGGCGTTCGAGGATTTCGCCGACCACGTCCGCGGCCGGCTGCACCTCGTCCCTCGCTACCGCCAGAAGTTGGCCACCCCGCCGCTGGAGACGGGCCGGCCGCTGTGGGTCGACGACCCGGACTTCAACCTCGAGTACCACGTCCGCCACACCGCGCTGCCGCCGCCGGGGTCCGAGGAGCAGCTCTTCCTGCTCGCCTCGCGGATCGCCTCCCAGCAGCTGGACCGCACAAAGCCGCTGTGGGAGAACTGGCTGGTCGAGGGGCTCGACGGCGACCGGTTCGCGCTCATCTCCAAGACCCACCACGCGCTCGTCGACGGCGTCGCCGGAGTGGATCTCGCCTCGGTGCTGTTCGACGCCGAGCGCGAGCCCGAGGCGGGTGGGCGGGACGGGGTCACCGACCTGGAGCCGTGGCGCCCCGAGCCCGAGCCCTCCCCCGCCGAGCTGGTCCTGGCCGGCGCGCGCGGGGCGGTCACCACCACGGCCTCGCTGCTGACGCGCACGCTCGTCGCAGCCACACGGCCGGCCACGTCGCTGCAGCTGGCACGCGACGTGCTGGAGGGACTGGGCGAGCTGGTGTGGGCCGGACTGAACCCCGCCCCCGAGACGCCGCTCAACGTCGAGATCGGGCCCCATCGCCGCTTCGCGGTGGTACGCCAGCAACTGGCCGACTACAAGGAGATCAAGGACGCGCTGGGCGGCACCGTCAACGACGTCGTGCTCACCGTGGTCTCGGGCGCGCTGGGCCAGTGGCTGCGCTCGCGCGGCGTGCGCACCGAGGGCCTTGAGATGAGGGCGCTGGTGCCGGTGTCGGTCCGGACCAAGGACCAGCGCGGCAGCTTGGGCAACCAGCTCACCGTGATGCGCGGGCCGCTGCCCGTCTACATCGACGACCCGGTGTCGCGGCTGCGCTTCATCCGCGCCGCGATGGACGGGCTGAAGGAGTCAAAGCAGGCGGTGGGCGCGGCGACGCTGGCCGCCGTCAACAACCTGGCGCCGCCGACGATCCTGGCCCAGGCGAGCCGCCTGAACTTCTCCACCCGGCTGTTCAACCTCCTGGTCACCAACATCCCGGGCCCGCAGCTGCCCCTCTACCTTTTGGGTCGCCAGCTCCAGGACCTGTTTCCGGTCGCGTTCCTGCCCGAGGACCACGCCCTGGCGGTCGCGATCATGTCCTACAACGGCGGTCTGGACTACGGCCTGCTGGGTGACTTCGACACCATGCCCGACATCGACATCGTCGCCGACGGGATCGAGGCGTCGCTGGCCGAGCTACTGGCCGCCGCGCGCGGGCGGAGTGGGCGGGGTCCGGTCATCGCCGCGCCCCGCGGCAAGGGAACGCCGGCGAGCGACGTGCCCGCCGTAGAGAAGGGCGGGCCCGCCCCCATCGTGCCGGCCGACCACGGCCGCCGCACCAAGCACGGACCGGCCGCCGATATGCGCGCCAAGCGCGAGCGAGGCTCCCGTCCCGCCCGCAAGCGTTCTCAGGAATAGAGCCCAAAGGAGTCGCGTTGGAAGACGACGTTCTGATCAAACCGGGGGAGATCGCCTTCCACCTGGAACTGACGGCCGCTCAGCTCAAGATCGTCCACACCGCGCTGAAGTCGCTGGTCGACGACCTCGGGCACGAGGAGCACGACGTGCGTGGCGTCGTGCTCGCGGTGCTGGCCAAGCTCCCGGGCGAGCACGACATCCGCGCCATCGACCTCAACCGCGAGCTGCGCACCCGGGAGTAGATCCCGCCCGCCCCGTCAGAAGCCGAGGGCGAACTTGGCGTCCTCGCTCATGAGCTCGGGCGTCCACGGCGGCGTGAAGGTCATCGTCGACTGGACGTCCTTCACCCCGTCAAGCTCACTCACGAACTCCTCGATCTGCTCGGACACCTGGGGGCCGATCGGGCAGCCCGGGCTGGTGAGCGTGTAGGTGACCTGGACCGAGCCGTCGTTCACGGCGACCTCATAGATGAGGCCGAGCTCGACGAAATCCAGGCCCAGTTCGGGGTCGATCACCTCGCGCAGGGCGTCGGTCACTTCATCCACTGTTGCCATGCGCATCAGTCTAGAGCGATCGCGCGGGCGCCCCGAAAACCCGTTTTGTCATGGAGATGTGCCCGCTCACATGACATTTGATCGATCCGCTGGACAAGGACCGGGGGATTTGAGTAGGTTTCCGAGATCGTCGTCTTTGATGACACACCGCCCGTACTGCGCTGCGCCGGCGATGAGGACCGCACGACGCAGGGCCGCCGCCGCCGGGCACTGATCAGGGCCATCCGAGCCCAGAAGGATGTGCGCGTCGACCTGTCCGAGCTCGTGTTCGCCGACGCCTCGCTGATGCTCGACCTGGTGATGCTGGCGCGCCGGCTGCGCGCCCATGGGTGCCACGTACGGCTGTGCGGCGCCCAGCCGCAGATCCGGACGCTGATCGAGCTGGTCGGCCTGCACAAGCTCCCGGGCGTCAAGCTGGACCTCGAGGGCCCGGCCCCCGCCCTGATCTCGTAAGCCGCGCCGCCAGGCTCTCCGTCGCCTCCGCGCGACACGTCCGAGGGCTGCGCTAACGCGCACACGGCTCCGTCCGGGCCCATCCCTAGCTTTCGCGGCATTCGCATCCCCTAGTCGGAGCTGCAATGACCCTCTGCTTCATAGAACCGCAGAACGCCATCCGCGTGATTGCCGACTCTGTCGGGCGCGAGGCGCGCCGTCAGATCCTGGGCGAGGTGGTCCGGGCGTGGGTCGACGAGATCCCGGAGAGCGAGCTGGAGTCACACTACGCCAAGGCGGTGGCCGACCTGGACGAGCACGACCTCTCGCTGCTGGCGGCCTGGCACGTCTCGCTGGAGGTGGGGCACCCGCTGCCCAGCAAGGAGTTCCTGGTCAACGTCTTCCCGTCGCTGGGCGAGAACCGGCGCGAGGCGCTGAAGATCGCCGCCGGGTTCCGGGGCGAGGAGGCGTTCGAGGCCGGCGTCGGCGAGGAGCAGGCGTTCGACACCGTGCTGCCGTGGCTGTCAGACGAGCGCTGCCGGTCGCTCGCCGCCGAGTGCCTGGAGCTGTACTGCTGGGACCGGCTCGGCGCCGAGAACTGACGCCCGCGGCGCCGTGGCGCCGCTTCACCGGCGTCGCCCACGATGCGCGATCAGCCGACCGTGACCAGCGCCGCGCTCGCGCGCGGCATCGACAGCGTGACCCGCCCACCGCTGGTGCGGACCCGCGCCACGGCGGGAGTGCCGAGTTCGCCCGGTTGGGGTAGCGGCGCCGTAGGTGCGCCCGCCGAGCGTCACGCCGCGCTTGGCGTGCGCGCTGGGCGCCAGCATGCGCTCCACGGTGGCGGTCGCGCCCGAGCCGGCCGGCAGCCGCAGTGACACCGTCTTGCGCTTGGTCTGGCTCTTGTTGATGACGACGACGCGGAGGCGGTGGTCCGGGGCCCGGGTCGCCCACACGCTGAGCCCGCCGTCGGCGCCGTGGCGGGACACCGCCAGCAGCCGCGCGCCGGCGGGGGCGGCCTGGGCGAACAGCTGAAGCCCGTAGTAGACGGGCCGGACCTGGGCCTGCCAGCGGCCGTCGCGGCGGCTGAAGGCGAACAGCTCGTAGGCGGCGTCGGGCAGCGTGTGCATGTCGACCCCGTCGACACCGGCGCGGGCCAGCGAGAACAGCGCGTCGGTGGCCCAGAGCGCGCTGGCGAAGGTGTCCGAGACGCCGGCCTTGCCGCGGCAGGCGACGGAGTTGAGCTCGTCGACGCGCAGCCGGCGATGCTGGGCGTGGGCGATGTCGATCCAGCGCCTGAGGCTGTCGGCCAGCGTGACCGTCGCGTAGCTGGAGAGCAGGTGCGAGACGTTGGATACTGCGGTGAGCTCGGCGGCACGTAGCAGTTGCGCAGGGGGTAGCGGTGGACGGTCATCGTCGAGATGCGCGGCGTGCGCCGCAGCAGGTCGGCGACGGTGTTCACCCACGAGCCCCTCCCCGGCGAGGGCCCCGCGGCCAGCGCCGGGGCCGCCAGCCTCAGGGGAAGCGTCTGGTGGGCGATCCTCTGAAACTGCCGGCGGAACGCGGGATAGCCGAAGCTCCGAGGGCGGGCGTGGAAGACCTGGCCGGCGGCGGTGCGGTAGACGGTGATCTTGTTGTAGACGTTGGGCTCGTTGCCGATCTCCACCGCCTCGATCGAGTTCTCGGGCAGCGCGGAGACGTAGTCCCGCAGCTCGGCGGCGTCGAGCGCGGGGTCGTTGGCGGCCAGGTTGAGCCCCATGATCATGCGCGCGCCAAGCGCCTTGGCCAGCGCGCCGGTGGTCGCCATCCAGCTCGGGGTCAGCTCATAGCCCTGATACGGCAGCGGCTTGACCCCGGGCCCGACCACGTATGAGATGTCGGTGCTGTTGCCGCCGATCCGCAGCACCGGCGCCTGTCCCGGCGTGAGGTTCCGGATGAGCTGGACGAGGACCGGGTTGATGTGGGCGGGGTCTGACCCGGTGTAGGCGCGCACCGCCTGGAACTCGAACGAGAAGCCCAGAAAGCCCGCCGCGATCGGCGAGCCGACCGCGCGATCAGACACCGAGACGGTCACCTTCGGATCGCCGGGACGGGGCGGATCGGCGGGCACGGTCGGGCCCACCGTGCTGGCCTCCCGCGCGGCGCGCGGGTCGCGCGTGTGCTGCACCGAGGTGGAGCTGAGCAGGACCGCGGCGACGATGGCGCCAGCGCACAGGAGCGCCGCGCCGCCGCCGGCCGCCCATGTCGCGCGCCGGCCCAACTAGCTCCGCCTCCGCGAGCGCCGCCTCGGTGTCGGCGATCGCCTGCTCGGAGCTCTGAAACCAGACGGCGCGGATGCCCAGCTCGCGAGCGCCGGCGCAGTTGGCCTCGATGTCGTCGATGAGCAGCGCCGAGCCGGCGTCCACCCCGAGCGCCTCAAGGGTGAGCTCGTAGATCCGCGGCTCAGGCTTGCGGGTGCCCACGAACGCCGAGTCCACGACGACGTCGAAGATCTCCTCCACCGGCAGCATCGCCCGCCAGCGTTGCTCCCACTCGCGGACGTTGTTGGTGCAGATCGCCAGCTTGTAGCCGCGCTCGCGCAGCTCGCGCATGTAGCCGATCATGGGCTCGTTGGGCTCCAGGTGGGCGAAGTAGCGCTCGCCGAAGCCCTCCATGTCGATCGTGCGCCCCAGCTGCGCTGAGAGCTGCACGCCGATCTGGGCGAGGAAGTCGGCCTCGCTCAGCCGGCCGGTCTCCAGCTCGAACAACGGGTTGACGCCCAGGCGCGCGCCGATCGCGGCCATCGCCCTGCCGAGCTCCGCCAGCGGGACGCCCGAGGTGTCCTGGAAGGCCTCGAAGGCGCCGAGCAGCGGCGACGTGAGGACGCCGCCGAAGTCGCTGATGATCGCCCCCACCCGCCCCCCGGGGTGCGACTCGGCGGTGCCGCCCACCATCTAGAACGTGGCGAGCACGTACACGCCGGTTCCCTCGCGCCCACGGCTGTGACATCGCAGCGGGATGACCCGCAGCTGTGTCTCCTCGGTGGTGAGGACGGCGCCGTCGCCGGCTGCCTCGCCCGCGACGCGGCGCGGAAACTCGTTGTCGCCCTCGCCGATCCACAGCTCGAGGTTGGTGCGCGACGGCAGGCCCGACTCGGCGTAGGTCGTCGACAGCCGCGGGTCGTCCACCGGCACCCAGCCCTCGGGATCGAACAGGGTCGCGGCGACGAGGTCGGACTCGTGGCCGACCGCCTCGGCCGCGCGCAGCGCGAGCAGCATGAACGCCTCGTCCTGGTCAAACCATCCCGAGACCATCCGCGCCGATCCCAGCGAGCCGGCGTCGACCCCGTCGATCACGCAGCGGGTGCCGATGCAGTCGACGGCGCGGTCGGTCCCGCCGACGGCCACGGTGCCACGGACGTGGCAGAGCTCGTCGCATCCGCGCAGGTCGGCGCCGGAGTCCTCGGCCCTCGTCAGATTCCATCTCCTCGGCCTCGCCGCCCGGCGCGACGTGCAGGTCCACGCCCTCGCCGGTCAGCCTCCAGCCCACCCCCTCGGCGTTCCAGCCCTCGGAGGACAGGGCAGCCGACCACGTGGCGCCGCTGGAGTCCCCGAACACGAGGACCGGGTGGGCGGCGTGCAGCGCCGCGCCCCAGAACCCGCCCTGGACGTCGCCAAAGGCCAGGGTACGGAGATGGTTGGCGGCGCTGAGGCTCATCCGTGCAGCTGCGGGCGGTCGAGGTCGGTGGCGGTCGAGTCGACGTCGTACTCGGAGCGCGGCGCGCGGGAGAAGCGCGTGGCGGCGACCACCAGGCGGCTCTGGAAGTTGCGGGTGATCGCTCCGCGCGCGACCGAGCGGGTGGGCGCGAGGAGCAGCAGGAGCCCGAAGACGTCGGTGATGAAGCCCGGGACGATGAGCAGGATCCCGCCGCCGAGCACGAGCGCGCCGTCGATCACCTCCCGCCCCGGCGGGCGTCCGGCGGCGACCGCGGCGCTCAGGCGCCGCCAGGCGGCGCGGCCCTCCGCCTTGGCCAACCACATCCCGACCGGCCAGCCGGCCAGGAGCAGGATCACCGTGAGCAGGACGCCGATGGCCTCGGCGACCTTGATCGCGACGAACAGCTCCGCGATCGGCCAGAGAATGAGGAGCAGGAGGGCGAACATGTGCGTGCTAAGGCTAGACCCCTCAGCGGGGCGGGTGCGTCAGAGTCCCAGCGCGGCCTGCGCCGCGTCGAGGAGCGCCGGGTCCGGCTCGGTGGAGGGGTCGATCCCCAGGCCGGTCCGCGTGCCCTGCTCCCAGTTGTAGAAGCCGAGGTCGAGCGCCTCCAGA
The DNA here is from genome assembly GCA_963790605.1 of uncultured Actinomycetota bacterium. Taxonomy (GTDB): domain Bacteria; phylum Actinomycetota; class Thermoleophilia; order Solirubrobacterales; family Solirubrobacteraceae; genus Palsa-465. The sequence goes on from CAWBPG010000001.1 coordinate 594,416, forward strand.
GGCAGCGCGCAGGCCGCCGCGAGGTCCGCCGACCGGCGCTCGAGCAGCATCACGTCGCCGATGCCCAGCACCCGCTTGGCGGCGAGGGTCACCGGGTCGTTGCCGCCGAGGCCCAGGGCGCCGCCGCTGAGTTCATACACGCCCAGGCGCCCGAGCGTCACGAGCACGTCAAAACGTGCGCCGCGGTGCAGGCCAGGCAGGGCCAGCCGTTCGAAGACGCGGGCGAAGCGGCGCTCGGGCGTCCACGCAGCGTCACCGGTGAACGCGGCCTCCTGGGACCCGGTTCGCCGCGCCCACGCGCGATAGGCGTCGGTCGTCCGCTGCCCCCGCCCCGGCTCGTGGGAGGTCCGCGGTCCGGTGAGCGACATCGTCGAGGTGGGGCGGGTCGCCCGAGCTCCACGACGTCCGCGCGTGGGCGATGCCGGCAAACGGCTGCTCGTCGTCGGTTGGGCCCAGGTAGGCGATCAGGAAGGCCAGCCAGCTGCGCTCCTCGACCGGTCGCGACGCATCGGCGACCTCGGCGTAGAGCCCGGGAGGGTCGGCCGCCAAGCGCTCGAGCCGGGTCGCGGCGAAGGCCAGCTCCTCGGCCAGCCGCAGGGCGTCGGCGCCGGAGCGCAGCCCGGGCACGAGCGAGGAGCGAAAGCCATCCTCGGCGGCGCGGGAGAGCCGGCGCACGGTGACGCCGCCGGACGCCCGCGCGGAGCCTGACCGCGTCGTCCCGGCGCCCGGTGATCCGCCGTGCCGAACGGCGCGCACGGTGTGGCCGCCGGGGGACACCACGGGCCGCATCTCCACGTCCTGCTCCTTGGAGCAGATCGGGCAGTTCTGGACGAGGCGGTTGTGGCGGCAGAAGGTCGGCATCGGGTGGGCGGGGGCCGTGTCCACTATAGGTCCGCCCCCCGGCGTGGCGGACCAGCGGGAAGGATGGGTAGGATTGGCCAGGTTTTGGCGCAACGTGAACACGCCGGCGCGAAGGGGGACCCATGCTCGCTCCACTGACCCAGACACCGGATGCCGTCGGCGGCTGCGATCAGCCTGGTCGTGGCCGTGCTCGCGGCGGTCATGGCGAGTACGACGTCCGCGCAGCCGTTGCGGGCGCCGGCAGCGTCTCCGGCCCCGGCGACACAACCCGCCCAGCCCACGCCACCCGCGATCCAGCCTCCGCACGGCCGCCCCTTCATCCCCGTCCAGGGCGACTGGGAGGGCACCGCCAACGGCTTTGCTGCCAGCTTCAACCTCGTGCTGGACGCGGTCAAACAGCAGCGCGCAGGGGTCCCCCAGTACGGGATCCAGGACCTCGTCATGCTCCGGCCGTTCGCCTGCCCGCCCGAACCCTCCCACTACGGAGAGTCGATCGTGGGAGGACTGCTGCCGTCGGTGCTCGGTGACCACGGCTCGCTGGGCCTGTCGCGGTTCGGCCTGGAGGGCGCGTTCACCGGCAAGCGCTCCGCCATGCTGCAGGGCCACTACTCCCTCCCCTCCTGCCACGGCATGCTCAGCTGGCACATGCACCCGGCGGTGCGGCGGACCGTCGCCAACGGCACCTGGGCGCTGCGCTACTCGAGCGGCGGGCACTCGACCTTCCGCGTGCAGGCGGGCGGGCGGCTGGCCACCGGGATCCGGCTGCCGGACTCGATCGCCGCGTGCAACGGGCTGCAGGGAACGCTCGACGTGTTCATCGGCGACCACGGGCAAAACGGCGATCACGCAGTCGGGCGTGACGCTGAAGCTGCGCTTCTCCAACGGGGCCGCGAAGGGCACGCTGTCGGCCGGCGGCTGCAAGGGCGGCCCGCTGCAGGTGACGGCCCACCACAGCGGCGGCTGAGCCGCGGCGGCGCGGGTCAGACGGTCCGGGTCAGACGGTCCGGCTCAGCCGCTCGGGCTCAGGCGGGCTCGGCTCGGGCGGTTCCGGGGCGACCAGACCCTCGGCGCGGCGGTGCGCCCGCGCCCGCGCCATCACCTCCTTGAAGCTCCGCAGACGGAAGATGAACACCAGGGCGCCGAACCCCAGGCCGGAGCTGAGCGCCGCCGTGGCGATCTGCTGGCCGACCGAGAACGCCGCCACGTAGGGGTTGTGGGCGAAGATCTGCAGCAGCAGCGCCTGCTGGACCCCGGCGCCCCCGGGCGTGAACGGAAACACCGAGGCCACCACCTGCACGGCCAGCACCAGCAGGGCGTTGCGAACCGAGCCGCCGATGTGGAACGCGTCGAGCAGCGCCCAGTAGGCGGCGAAGCGCGCGATCCAGCTCGCGAACTGCCACCGGCACATCTCGCGCTGGTAGCGGCGGCGGTCCGACAGGATCGACAGGCCCTGGCGGATGCGCTGCCAGAAGGCGCGGACCTTCGCCGACAGCAGCGCGAACCCGGCCACGAAGGTGATCCCCAGCACCGTCAGGAAGAACAGGGTGAAGCGCATGTGCGACGCGAAGAAGCTGATGTCGAAAGCCGGCAGCTTCGAGAAGTCCGGCGGCTTGGGGAACACGCCCTGCGTGAAGGCGAAGCACATGATCAGCAGGCCCATGAACCAGTCGAAGAGGACGCCGGTGGAGAGCGCGCTGGCCAGCGTCGGGTAGCTGGAGGGCGGGATCGAGATCCGCGTGAGGAAGAGCTGGGCCACGTTCCCGCCGCCCAGGGGGAACACGTTGTTGACCGCGTAGCCGACCATGTAGCCGCCCCACACGTCGCGCCAGCGGATGGGCTCGCCCGGATAGGCGGCTGCAAATCGCGTTGAACAGCGCCCGCGAGCGCAGCAGCAGGTAGACGCTGTAGAGCGCTAGCCCGAGCAGCAGCGACAGCCAGCTGAGGCTCGCCAGCTGCGAGAAGAACGTCCCCGCCGACGAGAGCAGGCTGTTGATCGTGTCGCCGATCGAGCTGCCGTGATGGGCGACGTGCCCGCCGCCGACCGCCGCAGCCACGCCCGGGGCGAGCACAGAGGATCCCATGCACACACGGTCGCACACGCGGCAGTCGGCGGGCGCGGCGGACGCCGGCACCCGAATCGACGCGGCGGCCATGCCGTAAAGGACCGGGGGGCCCAGATCCATCTGGGCCCCCCGGAGAGTCAGGGAAGTGGGGGCGCAGTTCCCTGACCGACAGGGGCGAGTTTCCCCGTCCCAAGCCTTGAGTAAACCTCAATGCCCCGAACAATTTTGGCTAGGCACAGCGTAGGGCCGCACCACCGGGGCTTAACGTATCAGCTTCGAACGCGTCCGTGGATAAGAATCCGATCACCGATCACGAGTCGCCGGCCCGGTGAAGAACTCCTCTCCCGGGCGGACCGTTCCGGCGGCTTCGGCTTGGTGGCGCAGGGTCTGATCGGGGTCGCCGCTCCATGCGCCGACGGCCAGCCGCTCGCGGTCGGCGTCCATCGGACTGCCTCCCAGATCGGCGTTGACGACACGGGCGCACTTGCGCCCCTCGGCGATGGCGGTGACCACCAGCGACTGCCCGAGGCGCGCGTCCCCGCACGCGTACACCCGGCCGAGGTTGGTGCGGTAAGTCATCTGCGTGGCGATGTTGCCGCGGTGGTCGAGCTCGGCGCCGGCCTGCTGGAGCAGGCCCTCATGCTCGGGGTGCTCGAAGCCGATGGCGATGAGCACGAGGTCGGCCTCCAGCACGAACTCGCTGCCCGGGACGGGTGTCAGGTCACGCGAGGAGCTGCCCGTCACCTGGCGCGCGTAGACGTGGCTGACCTGACCGTCCTTGCCGCCGAAGCCGGTGACCTCGGTCCCCCAGCGCCGCTTGCCGCCCTCGTCCAGCGCGTAGGTGCTCGTGGTGCGCTTGGGGGGCAGTGGCCACGGCGCGCGGGGATCGCGCGTCGCCGTCACCGAGCTTGGCGTAGACGTCGAGCATGACCACGCTGCGCGCGCCCTCGCGGTGGGAGTTGGAGATGCAGTCCATCCCGGTGTCGCCGCCGCCGATCACGATCACCTTCTTGCCGGCCGCGGTGATCGTGGCGTCGGAGTCCCAGCCGCCCTCGGGCGGCCGAGAGGGACGGCCCTCCTGGGCTGCGACCCACCGGTTGCGCTGGTAGAGGTAGTCCATCGCCGGGTGGATCGAGGCCAGCTCCCGCCCAGGGACGTCAAGGTCGCGCGACACCCGGCTGCCGATGGCGATGACGACGGCATCAAAGCGCTGGTCGAGCTCCTCGGCGGTGACGTCTGAGCCGATGTCGGTGTTGTAGACGAACTTGATGCCCTCCTCTTCGAGGACGGCCACCCGCCGGTCGATGATCCACTTCTCCAGCTTGGCATCGGGGACGCCGAAGCGCAGCAGGCCGCCCGGGCCCTCGTCGCGCTCAAAGACGGTGACCGAGTGGCCGCACTGGTTGAGCTCGGCGGCGACCGCCAGCCCCGACGGACCTGATCCCACCACCGCCACCGTCCGCCCGGAGCGGCGGTCGGGCGGGTGGGGCACCACCCAGCCTTCGCTGTAGGCGCGCTCGATGATGGCCAGCTCGATCTGCTCGATCGTCACCGGATCGTCGTTGATGGCCAGCACGCAGGCCGACTCGCACGGCGCCGGGCAGATCAGCCCGGTGAACTCGGGGAAGTTGTTGGTGGCGTGCAGCTGCTCGATGGCGTCGCGCCACTTGTTGCGGTAGACGAGGTCGTTCCAGTCGGGGATGAGATTGCCCAGCGGGCACCCCTCGTGGCAGAACGGCACGCCGCAGTCCATGCACCGCGCGCCCTGGCGGCGCAGCTCGGGCTCAGGCTGGAGCCCGAAGTACTGCTTGTAGTCGCCCACGCGGCGGCTGGGGTCGCGCTTGTCAAAGCCGACCCGGTGGATTTTGAGAAATGCGCCGAGCTCGCCCATGGAGCGATCGAGAGTAGCCGAGCCCTGGTCAGGCCCCTACTCGTTCTCCCTCCTCGTGCTCGGATGCGCGCTCCTGCAGCACCCGCTTGTAGTCGCGCGGCATGACCTTGACGAAACGCTGGCGCTCGCGCTCCCAGGAGGCCAGGATGTTGCGCGCTCGCAGCGAGCCGGTCCGCTGGGCGTGCTCGGAGATGAGCGTCTTGACCTCGGCGGCTCCCGCGTCGTCGAGCTCGTCCAGGTCGACGAGCTCGAGGTTGCAGCGGCCCTTGAAGCGGTTGTCGCGGTCATAGACGTAGGCGATCCCGCCGCTCATCCCGGCGGCGAAGTTCCGGCCCGTCGTCCCCAGCACGACCACTCGCCCACCCGTCATGTACTCGCAGCCGTGATCGCCGACGCCTTCAACCACCGCGTGCGCCCCGGAATTGCGCACCGCGAAGCGCTCCCCGGCCAGGCCGCGGATGAAGGCGCGTCCCGCGGTGGCGCCGTAGAGCACGGTGTTGCCAACGATCGTGTTCTCCTCGGCGCGGAACAGCGCCGATTCGGGCGGGCGCACCGAGACCACGCCCCCCGACAGGCCCTTGCCGGTGTAGTCGTTGGTCTCACCGCGCAGCGAGAAGGTGACGCCGGGGGCCAGCCAGGCGGCGAAGCTCTGCCCCGCCGAGCCCGAGAACGAGATATCGATGGTGCCCTCGGGCAGCCCGGGCGCCCCCCGGCGCCGGGCGATCTCGCCCGAGAGGATGCCACCGACCGTGCGGTTGACGTTGCGCACCGGGATCGGTCCCTGGCGGAGCCTCTCGGCGCGCTCGATGGCGGGCGCGCACAGCTGGACGAGCTCCCAGTCCAGCGCATCGTCGAGCACCGGCACCTGCTTGCGGGTGCGCGAGCGCGGCACCTCGGGCGGGAGGTCGATGGTGCCCAGGACCATGGTCAGGTCCACGCCGCGCGACTTCCAGTGCTCCACCGCGTCGTCGGTCTCCAGCAGCTCGGCGCGGCCGATCAGATCCGCGAAGCGCCGCACGCCCAGCCGGGCCATCAGCCCCCGGACCTCCTCGGCCACGAACATGAGATAGGCGACGACATGCTCCGGGGTGCCCTCGAAGCGGGCCCGCAGCTCCGGGTTCTGGGTGGCGATGCCGACCGGGCAGGTGTTGAGGTGGCAGACGCGCATCATGATGCAGCCCATGGCGATCAGCGGCGCGGTGGAGAAGCCGAACTCATCGGCGCCGAGCAGCGCGCCGATGACAACGTCGCGCCCGGTCTTCATCTGACCGTCGACCTCGACCGTGATCCGGCTGCGCAGGTCGTTGAGCAGCAGGGTCTGCTGGGTCTCGGCCAGGCCGATCTCCCACGGCACGCCGGCGGACTGGATCGAGGACTGGGGCGACGCGCCGGTGCCTCCGTCATGGCCGGAGATGGTGACGTGGTCGGCGTTGGCCTTGGCCACGCCGGCGGCCACCGTCCCCACGCCCACCTCGGAGACGAGCTTGACCGACACCGAGCTCGTCGGGTTGGCGCAACGGAGGTCGTAGATGAGCTGCTTGAGGTCCTCGATCGAGTAGATGTCGTGGTGCGGGGGCGGTGAGATGAGGCCCACTCCGGGCGTGGAGTAGCGGATCTTGGCGATGTACTGGTCGACCTTGTGGCCGGGCAGCTGGCCGCCCTCGCCGGGCTTGGCGCCCTGGGCCATCTTGATCTGGAGCTGATCGGCGTTGACCAGGTAGTCGATGGTGACCCCGAAGCGGCCGGAGGCGACCTGCTTGATCGCTGAGCGCCGCAGGTCGCCGTTCTCATCGCGGGTGAAGCGCGCGGGGTCCTCTCCCCCTTCGCCGGTGTTGGACTTCGCGCCGATGCGGTTCATGGCGATGGCCAGCGTCTCGTGGGCCTCGCGCGAGAGCGAGCCGAGGCTCATCGCGCCGGTGCTGAACCGCTTGATGATGTCGCTGGCGGGCTCGACCTCCTCCAGCGGGATCGGTTCCCCCGCGAAGCGGAATTTCATGAGGCCGCGCAGGGCTGCGGCCCGCGTGGACTCGTCGTTGGCCTGCTGGGCGAACAGGTCGTAGGCCTCCTGGGGGTCGCGCGCGATATCCGTCCCGCCCGCCCCGCCCTTGCCGTCGCCGTTGCCCTTGCCGTTGGCGGCCTTGGCCCGCACCGCGTGCTGCAGGGTGGCGATCGTGTCGGGATTCCAGATGTGGCGCTCGCCGTCGCGCCGCCATTGCAGGACCCCGCCGACGGGCAGCACCTCGCGCTCGGTGCGCGGGTAGGCGCGGAAGTGACGGCCCAGCGCCTCGGCGGCGAGGACCTCCAGCCCCACCCCGCCGATCCGGCTGGCGGTGCCGGTGAAGTACGTCTCGATGAGCTCGGGCTCGAGTCCCACGGCCTCGAAGATCTGCGCGCCGCAGTAGGACTGGATGGTGGAGATGCCCATCTTGGAGATCGTCTTGAGCAGGCCCTTGCCGATGGCCATGACGATCCGCTGCTCGGCCTCCTCGCGCTCGAGGTCCTCGGGCAGCAGCGAGCGGTCGGCCAGCTCGTCGAGGGACTCGAACATCAGATAGGGGTTGATGCCGGACGCGCCGTAGCCGATCAGCGTCGCCATGTGGTGGATGTCGCGGGGCTCGCCGGACTCGATCACCAGGCCCGTGCGCAACCGCGTGCCGGCGCGGACGAGGTGGTGGTGCACCGCGCCGACGGCCAGCAGCGACGGCATCGCCACCCGCTCGGGCCCGAGGTTGCGGTCTGACAGGATGAGGATGTTGGCGCCGTGGTCGACCTGATCGGAGGCCTCGGCGCACAGCGCGTCGAGCCGGCGCTCCATCCCGTCGGGGCCGTCCTCGATCGGCCAGGTGATATCCAGCGTGGCGGCGTCAAAGATCTCGTGTGAGACCTGGCGCAGCTTCTCGAGCTGCGCGTTGCGCAGGATCGGCTGGGTCATGACCAGCTGGTGGGCCTGTTCGGGAGTCTCGGCGAGAAGGTTGACCTCGGCCCCGACGCCGGTCTGGAGGCTCATGACCACCTTCTCGCGCAGCGGGTCCACCGGCGGGTTGGTCACCTGCGCGAACAGCTGCTTGAAGTAGGAGAACAGCGGCGGCTGGCGGTCGGACATCACCGCGAGGGCGGCGTCGTTGCCCATGCTGGCCGTGGGCTCCTCGCCCATGGAGGCCATCGGCGCGATGACCATCCGCAGATCCTCCTGCGAGTAGCCGAAGGCCAGCTGCTTGGAGCGCAGCGGCTCGACCCGCGGCGCGCGCGGGTCGCGCTCGGGCAGATCGTCGATCGCCACCACCGAGCGCTCGTACCACTCGCCGTAGGGCTTGCGGCGGGCGACGCGGCGTTTGACCTCCTCGTCCTCGACGATGCGGCCCTCCTCGAGGTCGAGCAGGAACAGCTTGCCGGGGGCGAGGCGGCCCTTGCGCTGCACGTGCTCGGGCGCGACGGTGATGACCCCGGTCTCGGAGGCGAGCACGACGTAGCCCTCGGTGTCCTGGACCCAGCGCCCGGGACGCAGGCCGTTGCGATCGAGCACCGCCCCGGCCATGCGGCCGTCGGTGAAGGCCACCGCCGCCGGGCCGTCCCACGGCTCCATCAGGCAGGAGTGGAAGTCGTAGAAGCCCTTGACGTCGGGGTCGATGTCGGTCCGCGTGCGATAGGCCTCGGGGATCATCATCATCATCGCGTGCGGGATGGAGCGCCCGCTGAGCACCAGCAGCTCCAGGACGTTGTCCAGCGTGGCCGAGTCAGAGCCACCGCGGCGCACCACCGGCAGCACCTTCTTGAGGTCCTCGCCGAAGAGCTCTGAGGCGAGCTGGGACTCCCGGGCGCGCATCCAGTTGACGTTGCCGCGCAGCGTGTTGACCTCGCCGTTGTGGGCGATCATGCGGTACGGGTGCGCCAGCTCCCAGCTGGGGAAGGTGTTGGTGGAGAAGCGCGAGTGCACCAGTGCCAGGCGCGACGCGACGCGGGGATCGCGCAGGTCCGGGAAGTACCGGGGCAGCTGGGGCGCGGTGAGCATCCCCTTGTAGACGATCGTGCGGCTGGAGAAGCTGGGCAGCGCGATCTCGGTGCCGGCGGCCCGCTCGACCACGCGGCGGATCACGTAGAGCTTGCGCTCGAACGCGCCCTGATCCTCGATGTCGTCGTCGGCCTGCGACGATGACCTGGCGGATGACCGGGGCCGAGAGCCGCGCAGTCTCGCCGACGTAGCGGTCGTCGACGGGCACGTCGCGCCACCACAGCACCTTCTGGCCCTCGGCGGCGACCGTCTGGTCGATCAGCTGCTCGAACGCCCGCCGGCGCTCGGGATCGCTGGGCAGGTAGCAGACGCCGATGCCGTAGCGGCCCGGAGGCGGCAGGTCGACGCCCGAGACGGCGCCCCGGATGAACGCGTCGGGAATCTGGAGCAGGATCCCCGCGCCGTCGCCGGTGTTGGGGTCGGCGCCCTCGGCGCCGCGGTGCTCCATGTTCTCCAGCGCCTCCAGGGCCTTCTCCACCACGGCGTGGCTGGCCTCGCCCCACAGCTTGGCGACGAGGGCGATGCCGCAGGCATCATGCTCATTGATGGGGTCGTAGAGGTGAGTGGGCGGGCGGGGCCCGTCCGCGAAGTCGGTGCATAGAGCGGTGCCTGAGCGAGAGGGTGGGCAGGAAGGCACTGCGGCCAGCCCGGAAATCGTACCGGACCGAAGTTCAGCAGCCGGGGCGCGAAGCCTGAGAGTCGGCTAGGACTTTGCCTTGGCCCGGCTGGATCCCTTGGCGCTGGACGCCTTGGACCCGTTGGAACCCGACGACTTCGATGAGCTTGAGCGCTTGGTTGACTTGCCCGATGACTTACCGGATTTAGGAGCGACCTCGTCCGAGCTGTCGCTGCGCACCTCGGCGAGGCTGGCCTCAAGTGCCGCCATCAGATCCGGCGCCGGCAAGGCCTCCTCGGCCTCGGGCTGGACGGCGATCTCCTCGCCGGCCGCCTTGCGCTCGATGAGGTCGAGCACGCGCTCGCGGTACTCGTCCTTGAACTTCTCGGGGTCGAACTCCGCCGACAGCGAGTCGATGAGCTGCTGGGCCATCGTCAGCTCACGCTTGGTCGCCTCGGCCTCCTCCAGCGCATCGAGCTCGTCGATGCGATCCGGGGCCAGCACCTCATCGCCGAACAGCATCGTGGACAGAGCCATCGCCTCGCCGGTGGGGCGCAGTGCGCACAGCTGCTGCTTGGAGCGGATCACGATCTTGCCGATCGCCACCTTGCCGGCCTCCCGCATGGCGTCCAGCAGCAGCCGGTAGGCCTTGGCCCCGCCGGTGGCCGGAGCCAGGTAGTAGGAGTGGTCGTAGTAGATGGGATCGATCTCGGCGAGGTCGACGAACTCCTCGATGTCGATTGTCTTCGTCGCCTTGGGGTCGAGCGCGTCCAGCTCCTCGGGCTCGACGATCACGTAGCGATCCGGCGTCACCTCGTAGCCCTTGACGATGTCCTCGAACGGGACCTCGTCGCCGGTCGAGGGATCGACCCGCTTCTGGCGGATGCGCGAACCGGTCTCACGCGAGAGCTGATGAAACCTCACCGACTTGGGTGACGTGGCGCTGTAGAGCTTGACCGGCACGTTGACCAGTCCAAAGCTGATGGCGCCGCTCCAGATTGCACGTGGCATTGACTACTTTGTATAGCGAAGGGCGGACGTGGGCAAGCCCTGAGCGCCGTCTTGCCGCTCAGCGCCCGATCGGCGACATGTCGGCGTAGCGGTCGCCGGCCGCCACTCCGACCGGAGCGAGCTCGTCGATCCGGGCCAGGTCCTCCTGGCTCAGCGTGATCTCGGTGGCCTCGATGTTCTCCTCCAGGTACCGGCGGCGCTTGGTCCCGGGGATGGGGACGACGTCGCCGGGTGGGCGCGACTGGCTCATGACCCAGGCCAGCGCCAGCTGCGCGGGCGTGCAGTCCTGCTCGGAGGCGATCTCCTTGATCCGCTCCACCAACTCGAGGTTCCGCGTGAAGTTCTCGCCCATGAAGCGGGGGCTGTGGCGGCGGAAGTCGTCGGCGGCGAGATCCTCCGGAGAGGTGATCTGGCCGGTGAGAAAGCCCCGGCCCAGCGGGCTGTAGGCCACCAGGCCGATCCCCAGCTCGCGCAGCGTCGGCAGGACCTCGTCCTCCACCTCGCGGCTCCACAGCGAGTACTCGGTCTGCACCGCGCTGATCGGATGCACGCCATGGGCGCGGCGGATCGTCTCGGGCCCCGCTTCAGACAGACCCAGGAAGCGGACCTTGCCGGCGTCGACGAGCTCGGCCATGGCCCCCACCGTCTCCTCGATGGGGACGTCGGGGTCGACACGGTGCTGGTAGTAGAGGTCGATGTGGTCTGCCTGGAGCCGTCGCAGCGAGGCGTCGCAGGACCGCATCACGTAGTCGGGACGGCCGTTGACGCCGCGGGCGGCGGGATTCTCGGGGTCGCGGACGATTCCGAACTTGGTGGCCAGGACGACCTCGTCGCGCCGGTCGGCGATGGCCGCGCCGACGAGCTGCTCGTTGGTGTGCGGGCCGTAGATGTCCGCGGTGTCCACCAGCGTGACGCCGAGCTCGAGCGCCCGATGGATGGTGGCGATCGCCTCGGCCTCGTCGGTGGTCCCGTAGAACTCCGACATCCCCATGCATCCGAGCCCCTGGGCGGAGACGGTGAGGCCCTGGCTGCCGAGCGTGCGCTGATCCATGGCGCCGCAGCTTAGCCTTGATCTCACAGCTCTCGTCGCTGCGGCGTTTGATCACACAGTGCGACTGCCACCGTTTCAGAACCTGCTCGACGCGCATGCGTGCGGCGTGCACCGCTTCCTGATCGCCACCGTCGGCCCGGTCGAGGCCGACGACGTCTACCAGGAGACGTGGCTGGCGGCCCTGCGCGCCTATCCGGAGCTCACCGACGCCGCCAACCTCAAGGGCTGGCTGTTCACCATCGCTCACCGCAAGGCGATCGATCATGTCCGCGCCCGGGCGCGGCGGGCGACCCCGGTGTCCGAGCCCGCCGACCTCCCGGAGGCTCCCGTCACGGCGGGGGTCGCGGCGATGGCCGACGAGGGTCTGTGGGCCGCGGTGGCCGCGCTGCCCGACAAGCAACGTGCCGCGGTCGCTCTGCGCTTCATCGCCGACTCGGCGTACGCGGAGATCGCAACCGCGATGGAGATTTCGCAAGCCGCCGCACGGCGCAACGTCCACGAGGGACTCAAGCGCCTCAGAGAGGAACGCACCAGATGAGCGAGATGAACGTCAATCACCACACCGATCGCGGCGACGAGGAGATGGAGCGGACGCTGCGCGCCGGGCTTCAGAGCGGGTCTGAGCCCGTCCAGCCGCCGTCGATCGTCGACGCCGCGGCGGCCGCCGGCCTGCTGGACGTCGCCTACGCCCGCCTGGACTCCCCGGTGGGGCCGCTGGTGCTGGCCTGCACGCCGCGGGGACTGGCCCGGCTGGCCTACGTCGACGAGGGCCAGGAGGAGGCGGTCATGGAGGACATCGCCGCCCGGCTCTCGCCACGGATCCTGTCGGCGCCGGGCCGGCTCGATGAGCCCCGCCGCGAGCTGGACGAGTACTTCGCCGGGCGCCGGCGCGCGTTTGACCTGCCGCTCGACCTGCGGCTGCTGTCTGACTTCACGCGGCGGGTGCTCAACGCCACCGCCGACATCCCCTACGGCGAGGTCGCCACCTACAAGGACGTGGCCGCGGCCGCCGGCAGCCCCCGCGGCTTCCGTGCCGCGGGCAACGCGCTGGGCTCCAACCCGCTCCCGATCGTGCTCCCCTGCCACCGCGTGCTGCACAGCGGCGGAGGGCTGGGCGGCTACACGGGAGGGCTGGCGCGCAAGCGCGTGCTGCTGACGATCGAGGGTCGCCCGTCTGAGTGACGGATCTCACACTTGCCGTCCCGCCGTCTGAGAGGCTGTGCCGACGTCGAGCGAGGAGGCACGGATGAGACGGAGCGAGACAGCCCAGTTGCCCCCGGGCCCGTCAGTGCCCAGGGTGGTGCAAATGGTGGCCACGTGGACGCGGCCGGCCGCGTCGCTGGAGCGCCTGCGGCCCTACGGCAAGCGGATCACGGTGCGGCTGCCGTTCCAGCCGGCGTTCGTGATGCTGTGGGACGCGGCCGACATCAAGCAGGTCTTCACGGCCCCTCCCGACGTGCTGCACCCGGGCGAGGGGGCGGGCATCCTCGAGCCGTTGATCGGGCGCAACTCGGTGATCCTGCTCGACGAGGACGAGCACCTGGAGCAGCGGCGCCTGCTGCTGCCCGCCTTCCATGGCCAGCGGATGCAGCGGCTCACCGGGCTGATGACCGAGCTGGCCGAGCGCGAGGTGGCCTCATGGCCCACCGAGGCGCCCGTCGCGCTGCACCCGCGGCTCCAGCGCGTGACGCTCGAGATCATCCTGCGGGTGGTGTTCGGCCTCGAGGAGGGTCCCGAGCTCGACCGCCTCCGTGACCTGCTCACCAACGTGCTCGCCTTCACCGAGAGCCCGCTGTCGGTGCTCCCGCCGATGATGCGGGCGCTGGGCTGGATGCCGAGGCTGCGGCGCTTCAACGCCCAGCTGCGCGACACCGACGCGCTCATCTTCTCCCTCATCGAGCAGCGCCGCGCCGAGATCGCGGCCGGCGGCGGGACCGAGCGCGACGACATCCTGTCGATGCTGCTGGCGGCGCGCCATCAGGATGGATCGGCCATGTCCGAGCAGGAGCTGCGCGACGAGCTGATGACAGCGCTCGTCGCCGGCCACGAGACGACCGCGTCACAGCTGGCGTGGGCGCTCGAGCGCCTGGCTCGCGAGCCCGCCGCCCGCGCGCGCCTGACACAGGAGATCGACGCCGGCGAGTCCGACGAGTACCTGAGCGCCACGATCACCGAGATCCTGCGCCTGCGTCCGGTGCTCCCCAACGCCGAGCCGCGGCTCACCAAGCGCGAGGTGGAGATCGGCGGCTATCGCTATCCCCCGGGCGTGGTGCTCATGGCCAGCGCCTACCTCATCCACCATGATCCCGAGATCTACCCCGAGCCGCACGCATTTCGGCCGGAGCGGTTTCTGGGGACCTCGCCCGGGACCTACACCTGGATCCCGTTCGGCGGCGGGCGGCGGCGCTGCCTGGGCGCGAGCTTCGCCGTGCAGGAGATGAAGGTGGTCCTGCGCGCCGCGCTGCGCCGCTATGAGATCAGGGCGGCCTCGGACCGTGCCGAGACGACCCGGCGGCGCAGCATCACCTTCAGCCCCGCGGGTGGGACGACGGTCGTCCTGCGCCGGCGCGCCCCCGTGGCGGTGCCCGCGCCGGCCGCGGTGGCCGACGCCGCATAACCCGCCGCCCCAATCCACCGGAAAATCTGCGGAAGTTGCGAACGTCTGAGGCGGGGTAGCGTCCCGTATATGGACTTCATGGGGCCGGCCCACCGGTTCGACGAATACCAGCAGAAGCGCAAGTGGCTAGCTCTGCCGGTGGCGGTGATCAAGAAGTTCGGCGACGACCAGGGCGGCAACCTCGCCTCCCTTGTTGCCTGGTATGGGTTCTTCTCGCTGTTCCCCCTCCTGCTCGTGTTCGCCACGATCCTCGGGTACGTGCTCGCCGGCAGACCCGAGCACGCGCGCGTCGGTGGAGCACTCCGTGCAGAGCCAGTTCCCGGCGATCGGCAGCTCGCTACCGCTGAAGTCGATCTCCGGCTCGGTGTTCGCGCTCGTGGTCGGCGTGCTCACGTCGCTGTGGGCCGGCCTCGGCGTGACGACCGTCTCGCAGACGGCGCTCGACACCGTGTGGGCGGTGCCCTACAAGAACCGGCCGAATTTCGTCAAGTCCCGTCTGCGCGGCCTCGGCCTGCTGGTCCTTCTGGGCGTGCTGTTCATCGCCTCGACGATCGCCTCCGGAGCGGTCAGCGCGGGCTTCGGCGGCGCTTTGGCCAAGCTCGCCGGCTACGTCCTCTCGCTGGCCGTCAACTTCGTGCTCTTCTTCGCCGTGTACCGCCTCATGAGCGTCGGCAACATCCCGAGCCGGGATCTGCGCTGGGGCTCAGCGGTGGCCGCGGTGCTGTGGACGATCCTCCAGTCGGTCGGTGGCCTGTACCTCAAGCACGCCGGCGGCCACGGCTACGGCGTCTTCGCGATCGTGATCCCGCTGCTCATCTGGCTGCGGCTTGGCACTCAGGTGTTCCTGTACTGCGCCGAGGTCAACGTCGTCGTCAGCCGGCGGCTGTGGCCGCGCAGTTTCTTCGGTCCGCCGGACGAGCCCGCGGACAAGCGGACCCTCCGCGCGCTGGCCAAGGTGGAGGAGCGCTCAGACCACCAGCACATCGACGTCGAGTTCGGCAGCCCGCCCCCGGCCGGAACGCCCGAGCGCCCACCATCTGTCGAAACGCCCGACAGACCGCCCAGTTAGAACAGGGTGTCCGGCGACTCGCGCCGGGTCATCTCCAGCGGCCACGAGCACAGGCCGCCCTGTGCGGGGCAGCCCGCGCACAGCCCGCGGTAGGGCGCGGCGGCGACCTCGAACCGACGCTCCAGCACCCCCTGGCCCAGCGCGACCAGCCGCGCCTCCAGCTCCTCCATCTGCGCGCGCGTCGAACGTGACCGAGACCGGCTGGTCGGGACGCTCGAGGAAGCAGTGGGCGATCTCCACCGCCTCGGCGCCCGCGTGCAGCGCGGCCAGCGCGTAGACCAGCCGCTGGGTCGCGTACTGGCGGGCGACGATGGCGGCCGGGTCGGCGCCGTCCAGCCGGTCGCTCTTGTAGTCCACGACGAGCATCCGCCCGGAGAGCTCGCGGGCGAGGACGTCGATCGCGCCCACCACGAGCGGCTGGGACGGGTCTGAGCCCAGCGGGAAGGCGAAGCGCTCCTCGCGGCGGGTGTGGGTCGCGCGGCCCAGCCGCGCGCACAGCTCGCTGTCGGCGAAGCGCCGCACGAGCGCGGCCAGCTCGTCGGCCTCGGCCGGCCCCGGCGGCGGGTCAAGGCCCGCCTGCGCCGCCGCAGCCGACACGACCTCCGCGCCGGGGACCGCGGGGCGGCGGAAGTCCAGACCCTCGAGCAGGGCATGGAGGAGCACGCCGCGGTCGGCGGCGCTGCGCGGGCCCTCGGCGGCCTCGGCGACCCCGCGGGGCTCGGGGACCGGCGGCAGCCCGAGCACGCGCTCGGCGTAGAAGCGGTAGCCGCAGCGCGCGTATTCGCCCAGCGAGGAGTAGCTGAGGGCGCCGACCGGGGAGCCCGGCCCGGCCTGAGGCCGGTGCTGGCCGAGCACCGGCGCCGCCGGGGCGGGCGCCGACGTCGGGAGGGGCCGGCGCCGCCGGGGCGCGGCTCGGGCACGCGAGCGACATCCTCGGGCCGCCCGATCCGCACCGCGATACGCAACGCCGCCTCCCCCGTCGCGGTGCACCTCTCCTCCCCCGCGCTCCATCACCTCACCCAGGTCGGGGACGAACGCCGGGGCCAGCCACGCCGCCGGCCCACCGCCGGTGGCGCCGCCCTCGCCCGTGAAGCCGTCGAACTTCAGCGCGCCGCTCAGGACCAGGCGCTCCTGCGCGCGGGTCACCGCGACGTAGAACAGCCTGCGCTCCTCGGCCTCCTGGGCCTGGCGCCGCTCGTCGCCGATGGCCCGGTAGTCCAGCGCGTTCTCGCGGCCGGCGGCGCCCGCCCGCGACAGGCGGAGCCCCAGACGGCCGTCGGGGGTGACGCGGACGATCTCCGACGGCGGGCGCACGGCCCGTCCGAGGTCGGCGACCACCACGACCGGGAACTCCAGGCCCTTGGCCCGGTGGATCGTCATCAGGCGGATGGCGTCAAGGCCCTCACCCTCCATCGGAGCCTCGCTCTCGCGCGACTCCGACGCACGACCCGCCTCACGGTCTGAGATGAGGTCCAGGAAGCCGTGCAGGTCAGGACCGTGGGCGTCCTCGTGCTCGCGCGCCAGGCGCATGAGCTTGCGGACGTTGGCCAGCCGCCGGCGGCCGCCGGGCATCGCCAGCATGGCCAGGTCATAGCCGCTGGCGACCAGCGCCGAGTCGATCAGCTCCTCCATCCCGCACCGCCGGGCCCGCTCGCGCTCGCCGGCAAACCATCCCGTGAACGCCTCCAGGCGCGCCCGATCGGCCTCGTCGAGCCCGGCCAGCTGCCACGCGGCTCGCGCAGCAGCCACCACGGGTCCCGCTCGGACTCCCGGGTCGCCGCCGCCAGCACGACGAGCGCGTCGAGCGAGACCCCCACCAGCGGCGAGGCCAGCACCCCGTAGAGCGACTCCTCGTCGCGCGGGTTGGCCAGCGCCCGCAGGTAGGCGACCAGGTCCACCACCTGCGGGTGCGACCAGTAGCCGCGCCCGCCGATGACGTAGGTCGGCAGGCCGCGACGCTCCAGCGCCCGCTCGTAGGCGCGCATGTCGGTGGTGGCGCGCATGAGCACCACGATCTCGCCCGGCGCGTGACCGGCGGCCACCAGCTCGGCCACGCGATCGGCGAGGGTCCGCGCCTCGGCCACGCGCCAGGGCGAGGCCACCCCCTCGTTCTCCCAGTCGGCCGCCTTGTCGACGAGGACGAGCTCGACGGCGGGGTCCGGCGAGGCGCTGGCGGCAGGGCGCCCGGGCAGCAGCGGCCGGAACCGCTCGCCCAGCGCCTCCGCGAACGCCAGGTTGACCGCATCCAGGATCTCGGGCCGGCTGCGGAAGTTGGTCTGCAGCGTCTCGCGCGCCCCCACTGCCTCAAGCCGCTCGCCGCGACGCTCGAACAGCTCCACCTCGGCGTGGCGAAAGCCGTAGATCGACTGCTGGGCGTCGCCGACGGTGAACAGGTTCTCGCGGGAGATCGACTCGATGAGCTCCAGCTGCACCCGGTTGGTGTCCTGGAGCTCGTCCACCATGATGCGCGCAAACCGGGCGGCGTAGCGCTGGCGCAGCTCGCTGTTCTCGACCCAGCAGCCGCCGCGTCATCAGCTCCAGGTCCTCGAAGTCCAGGCCCGAGACGGCGCGCTTGCGCTCCTCGTAGTGGCGGCCGTAGGCGTCGAGCAGCCGGTCGCAGCAGATCACGCACCGGCCGCGCCGCCACGGTGGCGCAGTGGACGCGGAAGCGTCCGAGCGCCTGCGGTGTAGCGCGCGCACGCGTCGGTGCTCAGCGCCGCGCCGTTGCGCGGCAGCCGCCCCCGCTCCAGGTCGACGGGCCACACCTCCCCGGCCCGCGACCAGCTCCAGGCAGGCAGCGACCCGGTCGATCGCCTCACACACCCGGGGGCTCGGCTCGGCGATGGCGCCCAGCTCAGCGGCAAGCGACCGGGCCGCCGCCTCAAGCTCGGACGCCCCGCCGTCAACGAGGTGGGCGGGGCCGGCGTCCGGCAGCGAGATCTCCGGCAGGCGCGGGTGCAGCTGACCGGCCGAGCGCAGCTGCGCGTAGACCGCCAGCACGGCGGCGCGCAGCGACCACTGGGTGTAGTCGGCGATGAGGTCGGCGACAAGGCCGCCACCCGCCCCGTGCGCCAGCTCCTCCAGCGCGGCCTCGAAGGCCGCCGCCGACAGGGGCTCTGATTGGTAGCGGTCGAGCACCGCGAACTGCGGGTCGAGCCCGGCGGCCAGCGCGTTGACGCGCAGGATCCGGGCGCAGAAGCCGTGGATGGTCGAGATGAAGGCGCTCTCGGTCCGCCGTGCCGCCTCCGGGCGCGCCCAGCGCGCGCAGCCGCGCCCGGATCCGGTCGCGCAGCTCGGCCGCCGCCTTCTCGGTGAAGGTGATCGTGAGCATCGCCGAGACGTCGATGCCGTCCTTGAGCACCGACTGGACGAAGCGCTCCACGAGCACCGAGGTCTTGCCGCTGCCGGCGCCGGCGTCGAGCAGCAGGTCCCCGGTGCGGCGCTCGATGGCTCGCTGCTGCTCGGGCGTCCACGCGCGCGCTCGCCCCGGGCCGGGGGCTCGGCCCGCGGCTCGTCCCCGGGAGCCGCGACGGGTGGATCGATTGGCGGGGACACGCTCACTGGCTGCGGCAGATGGCCGGGTACTTGCAGCCGTCGCGCGAGCAGTTCTGGGGGCACGGCTCGAGCTCGCCGGCGCGCAGCGAGGCCGCCACCGCCACGGCGCGCTGCGCGGCGTCGGCGAGCATGCCGTCGAGCTCCTCGCCGGCCCGGCGCGTCGGTGCTCACCACGCCGCAGCCGACGGGCGTCCCCTTGACGAAGACGCCGCGGGCGCGCAGGTCCTCGCCGCGCAGCGGCTGATAGAAGCCCGCGACGGGCTCGGCCTCGGTGAGCTCCGCGGACGACCAGCATGTAGAGGGCGACCTGGAGCTGGCGGTCCTCGCTCCAGCGGGCCGCCGACCACGCCTGGCGCCGGGCGCCGGACTTGTAATCGCGCACGACGGCGTGCCCGGCGCCGTCGACGTCGACGCGGTCGACCACGCCCCGCACGCGCACGCGCTCGGGGCCGTCGCCGAGCTCGAGCGCCGGCAGCGATCCCTCCTCGCCCTCAAAGCCGAAGCGCAGCTCGAGCCCCAGCGGCCGCCACTCCCCTGCCGTGCGCGCCTCGTGCTCCAGATACCGCCGCAGGTCGGCCTCGATCGCGCGCAGCGCCCCCGCCCGCACGACGTCGGGGCTGCCCACGCCCAGCGCAGGAGCACCGTCGGTCGCCACCTCGGCGAGCAGCCGGTCGAGGATCGCCTGGGCGCTCGCGAGCGTCTGCGGGGTCACCGGCCCGTCCAGCTCGCCGAGCAGGCGCTCGAGCACGTCGTGCATGAGGCTGCCGCGAGTCATCGCCTCCGGTTGGGGCAGGAGCGGCTGGGGCTGAAGCTCACGCTCGATGAGCCAGCGCACCGGGCAGTCCGAGTAGGCCTCAAGCGCCCCGGCCGACAGGATCTCGGTGTGGCGCATGCGGCCCAGCGCCTCGGCGCCGAGCACGCGCCGGCGCGCGGGCGGCTCGCCGCCCGGCCGCCGCGCCGCAGTCCGCCGCCGCGCGAGCGCGCTCGCGATCGGTCGGGGCCCGTTGCGGCGCCCAGACGACGTCGGCGAGCAGGCGCCGTCGCCGTCGGGCGGCCCAGTCGGGCGCCAGCAGCTCGGCCACGTCGGCGATGAACGGCGAGGGCAGCGCGAGGTTGCCCTCCTCGTCGGAGCTGCGGTAGGCGAGGAACACGCGCTCGGTGGCGCGCGACACGGCGGCGTAGAAGAGGTAGCGCTCAGCGGCCAGTGCATCCTCGCGAGGGCGTAGCCGCGGGCCGCCCGCGGAGGCCAGCTCGAAGCGGCGCTCGTCGGACAGGAACGGCTCGGGACTGGCCGCGCGGGGGAACTCGCCCTCCTGCAGGCCGCACACGAACACGGCGCGAAAGCGCCGGGCGCGGACGTCCAGCGGCTCGGCGAGCAGCACGGCGCCGGTTCCGGGGCCGGGAGCGGGCGCCGGCACCGACAGGCCCTCGAGCAGCTCCACCAGCTCCGCGCCGGCGGGGGTCAGGCCGAGCTGGGCGAGCTCGTCGACGGCGACGCACGAGCGCCCGCAGCGCGCGGGCGTCGAGCGCCTCCGCGTCGGTCAGGGCCGGCGCGGCGCCGCGGTGGGGCGCCGCGAACAGCCACCGAGCCAGCCGGCACAGCGCCCGCGCGGGATCGGCGGCCTGGGCCAGGTCGTCGAGCTCGGGCAGCTCCCACCCCAGCCGCTCGCGCGCCTGCGCCGCGGTGCGCAGGCCCTCCCGGCGCACGTCGGCGTCCAGGCCGTCGGCGATCTCCGGCGTCTCGCAGACGCCCGGGCGTGCGCAGGTAGGCCAGCAGATCCGCCGGCGCGCGCCTCCCGCTCGCCCAGCAGGGCGCACCGCGCGGCGCCGAGCAGGCCGCGCCCGAGCGGGGTGTGCGCCAGCAGCGGCGCGTGGCCGGTGTCCAGCGGGATCCCGTACTGGGCGAAGACGTGCCCCAGCAGAGGCGCGGCCTGCGGGCGCGAGCGGTAGACGACGACGATCTCGGCGGCGGGCACGCCGGCACGCCGCAGCTCGAGCACCTGCTCGGCGACGAGCTCGGCCTCGGCGCGCTCGCCGCCGGCCTCCAGCAGCGTCACCGCGTCGCCCGGGTCCGACGCGCCCGGGCGGGCGCGACGGTGTCGCCGCGAACAGCGAGCGCTCGAGGTGGTGCAGCACCGCCCGCGAGCCCGGCGCGTAGTGCTCGTCCTGGGCGGGCAGCTCGACCACCCGCTCGGCCAGCGGCCGCAGCTCCTCCATCGTCTCGGCGCGGGCGACGAGCGCCTCGCGGCCCGGCTCGTAGGTGAGCGACACCGTGACCTCGGCGCCGACGACGCGGGCCAGCGTCTCCACCGCGTCGCGCTCCAGCGCGGTGAGGTCGTCAAAGCCGTAGAAGAAGACGGGCTCCGCGCCCCAGCGATGCGGGGCGGCCCGCAGGGCGTCCAGCGCCCGCCACGCGTGGAGCTCGCGGTCGACGCGGCCCAGCCGGTCGAGCTCGCGCACGTAGTCGCCGTAGATGCGCCCCACCTCGTGCGCGTAGGGCGCCCGGCGCACGTCCTGCGCCGCCCAGCCGCGCAGGCCGGTGATGAACCGGCCCGGCGTCCACGAGCGAGCGCTGCAGCTCGGCGATCAGCTCGCCCGCGGCGGCGGCGAAGCCGGCGCCCGACGCGGAGGCCCGCAGCACGTCAAGCCGGGAGCCGGCCACGACGCGCTCGAGGATCCGCTCGCGCTGGAGCTCGGAGACGCGGCGGCCGGCGTACTGCGCCCGGCGGGCGATCTCGTAGGCCAGGCCGCTGAAGGTGAGCACCGAGCCGAGCACCACCCCGTCGCCGGCCAGCTCGCGGGCGTAGTGGCGCGCATCGATGGCCGTGGGCACCACCAGCAGCGCGCCGCGGCGGGCGGCGTCGGCGTAGGCGCCCAGCACCACCCCCGCCTTCGCGGAGTTGGCCGGGCCGAGGACGAGCGTGAGCGCCATGCGCCCAATACTGGCGCGCGGTCCCGACGGCTCACCGGCGCGGCCCGGCGCTCAGGCGGCCGCGGACTGCTCGGCGCGGAGCCTCGGCGCCCTCGGCGGCGCCGTCGGCGGCGGCCTCCTCGGCCTCGGGCGGCTTGGCGCCCTCCTTGGCCCAGGGCTCGTCGAACTCGACCCGCCACTTGCCCTCTTCGTTCTGCATCAGGGCCAGCCGGGCCCGGAAGCTCTTGCCCGAGCGGCCCTTGAAGCCGGTGACGGCCTTCTCGGTGCGGCCGGTCTTGATCAGCTCGCGCGCCACCGCCAACGGCAGCTGCTTGCCCGCCTTGGCCTTCCAGATGACAAAGCCACAGCCCGGGTCCTCGCGGCCCCAGCAGGAGTAGCCCTTGCGGTTCTCGTTGATGTCGCGGCCGCACACCGGGCAGGGACCGAGGTTGGCCCGCGGGATGCGCACGTCCTTGAGCTTGGCGTCCAGCTCGCCGACGGTCGACTCGGTGAACTTGACGATGTCGCCCATGAACTTCTCGCGGGAGTCGCGGCCGATCTCGATGTTGGACAGCCGGTGCTCCCAGTCGCCGGTGAGGCCGGGGCTGGTGAGCGGGTGCTCGCCGAGCAGGCGGATGACGTTGAGCCCCTTCTCGGTGACGACCAGGGCGCGGCCATCGCGCTCGATGTAGCCGACCTGGAGCAGGCGCTCGATGATCGCCGCCCGCGTGGCGGGGGTGCCGATGCCCGAGTCCTTCATGGCCTCGCGCAGCTCCTCCTCCTCCACGAGCTTGCCGGCGGTCTCCATCATGTCCAGCAGCGAGCGCTCGGTGTGCCGGCGCGGGGGCTTGGTCTCCTTGGCCTCGTCGGCGACCTTGGTGACGGCGGCCTCCTCGTCCTTGTTGAGGCGGGGCAGCCGCTGCTCGCGAGCCCTCGTCCTCGTTCTCGGCGGCGGCGTCGTCGAGGTCGGCGGTCTCGCCGTAGACGCCGCGCCAGCCGGGGACGAGCAGGAGCTTGCCGCGGGTGCGGAAGATGTGCGCCAGGCCACCGTGGTCTCCACGCGGGTGTTCTCCGACACCGCCTCGGGATGGAAGACGGCGAGGAAGCGGCGCACCACGAGGTCATAGACCCGGCGGTCGTCCTCGTTCATCTTGTCGACGGGGTGGCGCTCGGCGTTGGTGGGGATGATCGCGTGGTGGTCGGTGACCTTGGCGTCGTTGACCACCCGGCCCAGCGGCAGCACGTCGAGGCCCAGCACGTACTGCGCCGGCGGCGGCGTACTCGGGCATCCCGCCGACCAGCTTGGCGATCGGCTTGATCTCGGCGACCATGTCGCCGGTGATGTAGCGCGAGTTGGTGCGGGGATAGGTGAGCGCCTTGTGCTCCTCATAGAGCCGCTGGGCGGCGGCCAGGGTCCGCCGGGCGGTGAAGCCGTAGCGGCCGTTGGCGTCGCGCTGGAGCTGGGTGAGGTCGTACAGGAGCGGCGCGCGCTCCTTGCGCTCGGACTTCTCGAGCTTGGTGATCGTGCCCACCTGGTCGCGGCAGGCGGCGACGACCGCGCGGGCCTCCTCGGCGGTCTTGCCAGGCGGGGATTGGCGCCGGCGTGGTAGCGGCCCTCATAGGCGCGGCCCGGCGGGCTCGGCCACCGCGCGGAACGAGGCGTCGACGACCCAGTAGGGCTCGGGGACGAAGGCGCGGATCTCCTCCTCGCGCCTGGCCAGGATCGCCAGCGTCGGCGTCTGCACGCGGCCGAGCGAGACCGCGCCGTCAAACGAGGAGCGCAGCCGGATGGTGGCCGCGCGGGTGGAGTTCATGCCCACGATCCAGTCAGCCTCCGAACGCGAGCGCGCCGCGGCCTCCAGCGAGGCGTACTCGTCGCTCGGCCGCAGCTCCGCGAAGGCCGCCTCGATCGCCGACTTGGTCATCGAGTTCAGCCACAGCCGCCGCACCGGCTTGCGCGAGCCGGCCTTCTCGTAGAGGTAGGCGAAGATGAGCTCGCCCTCGCGCCCGGCGTCGCAGGCGTTGACGACCTGATCGACGTCCTCGCGCCCGAGCAGGCGCTTGACGACGTTCATCTGCTTCTTGGAGCGCTCGTCGCGGACCACCAGCTTGAACCGGTCCGGCACGATCGGCAGGTCCGCCATGCGCCACTTCTTGTACTTCTCGTCGTACTCGTCGGGGTCGGCGAGCTGGACGAGGTGGCCGACGGCCCAGGTGACGACGTGGTCGGGTCCCTCCAGGAACTCCTCCCCCTTGCCGCCCTTCTTGTCAAAGGCGCCCGGGAGCACGCGCACGAGGTCGCGGCCGACCGACGGCTTCTCGGCGATGACGAGAGTCTTGGGCATAGGCCGCGGAGGGTAGCGCCCCCGGCAAGCGGGTCTGAGCCGTGCACGCGCAACTGCGCGAAGAGATTCGCTAGATGAAACGTTCGCGCAGCAGGGCGGCGCGCCGCGCCACCGCCGGCAGCCGGCGCTCGGTGGCGACCGCCTCCGCCTGCTGCGAGCAGCTCGATCGCCTCGGCCCCCGGAGCCCAGCGCCCACGCCAGGTCCACCCGGGAGTGCGCGAGCTCCACCACGGCCTGCAGCGACGCGTTGGCGGCCACCGCGCGGCGCAGGTGGGCCACGCGCCTGCTCCGGGCGTCCCAGGGTGAGGGCGAGGCGGCCCAGATAGCGGCTGGTGGAGCCCAGGCACACCGCCCCCAGCCCGATGACGACGTTGGTGTCGGCATACGGCCGCAGCAGGTCGTAGAGGATCGCCGCGCGCTCGACGTCGTCCAACGCGTGGGCCAGGTCGGCGGCCAGCGCCGTGACCACCATCCAGTCACCGTCGCGGGGGATCCGGCCGAAACCCGTCGCGCGCGAGCAGGTCGAACTCGGCGCGCGCCTCCTCGGTGCGCCCGGTCTCGTGCAGCATCAGCGCCAGCCCCGCGCGCCAGGCGGCGCGGTCGGGGTTGGTCGAGAGCGCTTCGCGCACGGGGTCCTCGAGCTCGCCCATGCGGGCCTGCTCGCGGCGCAGGTAGAGCACCTGGACGGCGTAGTACTGGGGGGCGGTGACACCCTCTGAGCGGATGCCCGACGACACCGCGGCGGCCGCCAGCGGCTCGGCCTCGTCCAGCCGCCCGTCGAGCAGCGCCCGCATCGCCTGCCAGACGGCGGCGTTCCACAGGTACAGGGGCTGGCGCAGCTGGTCGGCGCCGGCGGTGAAGGCGTCGATCTGGACCTCCACCCCGGTGCGGTCACCGCGCTCCAGCAGGTCGACGACGAGCCACGCGTGGCCCTGGAGGGTGAGCTCGGTGTCCGACGCCTCGCGTGCGGCGCGCAGCAGCAGCGTGGAGTCGGCCAGGCGGCGCTCGAGCTCCCCCGGGCCCCAGTAGGCCCGGCGCCGGGCGGCGGCGGCCAGCGCGATCGCCCGGGGATCCTCGAGCTCAGCGGCGATCGCGGTGGCCTCGGCGCTGAGGGCCGTCATCCGGTCGCGCCGGTCAGAGAAGTACAACGCGCCGCACAGCCGCGCCAGCAGCCGCACCCGGGTGACGGTGCGCTCGTCGGCGGTCATCTCGGCGGCCTGCTCCAGCAGCGCGATCAGCTCCTCGTCGACGACGCCCGGCGGCTGCACATAGCGCCGGGAGGCGCCGATCGCCGCCCGGGCCAGCGAGCCCTTGTCGCCCAGCTCGGCGCGCCAGCGCCGCCGCCTCGCGGAACGTCGCCCACGCCAGCGGGCGCTCGCCGCTGCGCACCTGGGCCTCCCCCAGCTCCAGCAGCAGGTCACAGCGCCGGCGCAGCGCTTCCGGGTCCGATCGGTCGAGCACCTCCAGCGCGCGCGAGTAGTGGGCGGCCGCCTCCTCGTTGGCCAGCATCGCGGTCGCCTGCTCGCCGGCCTGCAGGCCGTAGCGGATCGCCCGCTCGGCGTCCTCGGGGTCGGCGGCGCGCGTGAAGTGCAGGGCGAGCGCGCCGATCTGGCTCTCCGGGAGAGCGGGGTCCGATTCCTCGAGCGCCACGCCGACTCGGCGGTGGACCCGCGCGCGGCGCGCCGAGGACATGCCCTCATACAACGTCTCGCGGATGAGGGCGTGGGCGAACGAGTAGCGCCCTGGGTCGCCCGGCGCCTCGGCCACCAGGCCGGCGTCCAGCGCGTCCTCCAGCGCGGCCAGGAACCGATCCTCGTCAAAGCCCAGCACGCGCTCGAGCAGGCCGGCATCGAAGTCGCGGCCGATCACCGCCGCCACCCGCAGCCATTCGATCGAGCCCGGGGCCAGGCGGTCCAGGCGGCGGCTGATGACGTCGCGGACGTCCTCGGGCAGCCCCACGCGCTCGAGGTCGCGCGCGCCGGCGTCCTGCGGAGCGCACCCCGGCGTCGGTGAGGTGGCGGACGATCTCCTCGATGAAGAACGGATTGCCCTCGGTCTCGCGATACAGCGCCTGGACGAAGGCCAGCGACGGCGTGCCCCCGGCGCGCAGGCGCACGAGCTCCATCGCCTCGGCCTCGGGCAGGCCGCCGACGTCGAGCTGGATCATGAGCCGCTCCCGGCGCAGCCCGGCCAACGCGGCGTCAAAGCCCTCGCTCCACTGGTCGACGTCGCGGTAGGCGCCCATGATCGACACGCGGGTGTTGTGCGGGGAGCGCGCGAGATGGCGCAGCAGCAGCAGCGTCGGGCGGTCGGCCCACTGGAGGTCGTCGAGCACGATGAGCACCGGCACCGCCGCCGAGATCTCGGCCAGCAGCCCGGCCACCGCCTCGAACAGCCGGTAGCGGTCGGTCTCGGGATCGCCGGGATCGGGCGGGGGCAGCTCGGGCACCCGCCGGCGCAGCTCCGGGATCAGCCGGCCCAGCTCGGCGCCGTACTCCCGGGCGACGACGCGGCAGCTCCTCCAGCGGCGCGCGAAACACGTAATGGCCCAGCGCCTCCAGGAACGGCTGGTAGGGCACCAGGGTCTCCTCCGGCGCACGGCCGGCGAGCACGATCGCCCCGGAGGCGAAGGCGCGCACGGCGGTCTCGGCCAGCAGCCGCGTCTTGCCGATGCCCGGGTCTCCCGCCAGCAGCATCACCCGCGCGGATCGGGACTCCCGCCCGCCCTGCCACCACGTCCTCGAGCTGAGCCATCTCCACGTGGCGGCCGACCAGGGGGCCCGCGGCGGCCGCGGCCAGCTCGGCGGGCACCTCGATCTCGGCGGCGGTGGCGGCGGTGGTGAGGCTCTCGCGCGCGGCCGGTGGATTGAGCAGCCGCTCGTGGGCCTGGATGGCCTCGGGCGAGGGCGCGATCCCGAGCTCGTCGCGCAGCAGCGCACGCAGCTGCTCGAACACGCGCAGCCCCTCGGCGGCGTTGCCCTGGGCCTCGAGCGCCGCCATGAGCAGGACGTAGCCCGATTCGCGGTAGGGCTCGGACTCGATGAGGGTGCGCGCCGCCCGCTCCACCGAACCCAGCTGCGTCCCGCCGAGGTTCAGCCCGGCGCGACCGATGACCTCCAGGGCCTGGAGGCGCATGTCGGCGAGCTCCTGGCGCCGGGGCTCGAGCCAGGACGCCTGCGTCCCGGGCAGCAGCCCGCGGCTGGCGATGTTCAGCGGCACCTGCGCCAGCGCCCACGCCGCCCGCGCGTCGCCGGAGTCCAGGGCGCGCTGGGCGCGCCATACCTCGCTCGCCGCCGCCTCGACGTCGACCCAGGCGGGCTCGGGCAGGGCCAGGCCGAGCTCGTCGCGGCCGGCGACGATGTCGCGGCCCAGCGCCGAGCGCAGACGTGAGAGCAGCGTGCGCATCGCCGCATCCTGCGAGCGGGGGGCGGTTTCGGGCCACAGCGCCCCGATCAGCTCCTCGCGCCCGACCGGCCGATCGCGGTTGAGGACCAGGTAGGCGAGCAGGAGCGGGACCTGCTTGCCCCGCAGAGACTGGACCAGCTCGACGCCATCCAGCTCCACCGAAAGGCGCCCACACAGCTGGATCCTGGTCCTCTCACCCACGGGAACAAGTTCCGGCAACGTTGTGGAAACGTATCGCCAACGGCCTGCCTGGGAACGTTTTTATCACCGTGGCCACCGGGGGCCACGGCCACCAGTAACGAGCGGCGCTCCGTTTCGGTGCGCCGAGAGCCCGGGCCGCGGACCGAGGAATGACCCCAGTCAACAGAGAGCACAGCCGGATCGCCTACTGCGAGTGTGGGGCGCAACTGCAGGGCGACTCCGAGCAAGAGCTCTTCGACGCGGCGCAGGCTCACCTCGCTCATCACCATCCAGAGCTCTTGGGGGCGGTTGGGCTCGACGTAGTGGCGCAGATGGCCGAGGAACGTCCGGGGGCAATCAACGCCTGAGGCGGGCGGCGACGCAGACCGCCGCCCGCCAGGCGCTTACGCAGGACAGGTCACGGCGGTATGGGCGAACGTCAACGGCGGGCTATCGAGTGGGGAGCGGGGGTGGCATCGACGCTCCCGACGTCACTCCAACGACCATTTGGTGACAAACCTCCAGCCTCACCGAGGTTTGGCACGAAACGCGCGTATAGCAGCCATTTGGTGACAAACCTCGTCGCGCGATTGCGGTTTGGCACCAAATGCACCCTCGCCCGCCGATGGGTCGCCGCCCACCACCCGTTTCCCTTTCCTAAGCCGCAGTTGACGTTCGCCGATACCCCGCGGAGACGCCGACGGACAACAAGCCCAGGCGAGCTCAGTTGGCGCACTGCCCGGTCGTCACCGTCGCCGTCGCCGCCTCGGCGCGCCTGAGGGCCGCGCGCACCAGCGAGTTGGGGATCGCGAACCCGCCCGCCCGCGCCGTGCCGGTGAGCGCCGCGAACACGGTGGCCACGACCTGGCCGCGCCCGTTGACCATCGGCCCACCCGAGTTGCCGGGCCGGACCTCGCCGCGCAGCGCGGTGATCGTGCGCAGCACGTGGCCCTGGCCGTAGGCGTTCTGGGTGTCGACGGTCTCGGTCTGGCCCAGCCGTCCCGGCTCGGCGTCGAAGGCGCCGTCCAGCGGGTAGCCGAGGATCGCCGCGGAGGTCCCGGACGCGGGCTTGGCCGCGACCGGGAGCGGCCGCAGGGTGAGCCCGGGCACGCGCAGGATGGCGATGTCGTTGCGGGGATCGAAGACGAGCGCGCTGGCCGCGTGGCCCGGTCCGACGCCGTCGATCTGGATCTCGGTGTCGGCCTCGCCGGCGACGACGTGGGCGTTGGTGACCACGAGGCCGGGCGCGATCACCCAGCCGCTGCCCTCCACGCCCAGTCCGCAGGCGGTGCCGAAGACGCGCACCACGCTGTGGCGCGCGGCCCGCACCCCCGGGCTGGCCAGGATGCGGCGGGTGGGCGCGGGCACATCGGGGGCGGGCCCGCGGACCGACGGGATGCGGGTCAAACCGCGCGAGCACGTTGAGGATCGGGCCCGACGGGGGCAGGATCTCGTCCAGCGCGCGCAGGATGGTGGAGTTCTGGATGTCGGTGCGCAGCGGCCGCGACGCCGACGCATCGCAGGGCCACGGCGCCGATGATCCAGGCGATGCCCAGGCCGACGCACGCCGTCAGCGCCGCCCCGAGCAGCCCGTCCACGGTGCGCAGTCCCGGGATCCGCAGCGCCGAGCGCACGCGGGCGCCCAGCCCCTCGAGACCGCTGGCGAACACGCCGCCGGCCAGGAGCGCTCCGAGCAGGCCGAACAGCGGCGCATAGCGCGAGCGATCCCCGTGGCTGAGCAGCAGCGGGGCCAGCGCGGGTGCCGAGGAACGCGCCGACGGCGAACCCCACCAGTGACAGCGCGCCGACGATGAACCCCTGGACGTAGCCGTAGAACGCCAGCAGCACGGTGAAGCCGACGATGACCCAGTCGAGCGCGCTCACGGGATCAGGGTAATGGTCAGCGACGCGTCAATTCCGCGTGAACTCGTGCAAAGCGGCGACCAGACCGGTCAATCGTCGCCACGCATTGTCTACCGTTTGTCACGAAGGTGGCAGAGAGCGGGGTAATCGTGGCAGCGTAGACCGCGGCCGAGGGGACGGCGGCGCAGGCGCCAGCGCCTGCTCACCCGGGCCCTGCCCGTCGCCGTGCTCGCCGTCGCCGCGTTCGCCGGCGGAGCGGTGTGGTCGATGCGCCCGGGCCACGAGGAGCGTCAGATGGTCGACGCGGTACGTGACCGCCTGGCACCACGCGGGATTTCGTCCAGATGTACACCCTGCTCGACCGCGTCTCCAAGGGTCGGATGAGCGAGAGCCGGTTTGCCCGGGCGGTCGAGAGCGCCGCCGACACCGCGACCGCGCAGTCGATGCGCGCGGTGCACGTCGCGGGCCGCAGCGGCAACGACATCGCCGTGTCGATGGTCGTCCAGACCAAGCTGTGGGGCCCGCTGCACGAGACGCTTCAGGTGCCGCTCACCGGATCGGGCTCCGGCGCCCGCGTCCATTTCTCCGACACGCTGCTGTTCCCCGGGCTGCGCCCCGGCGAGAAGCTGCATCGCATCATCTCGCTGCCGCCGCGGGGCACGCTGCTGGCCAGCGACGGCACGCGCGCTGGCGCAGGGGCCCGAGCGCAGCTCGCCCATCCCCGACGTGGCCGGCCAGATCGTGGGCACGGTCGGCGCGATCCCGGCCGATCTGAAGGCCACCTACGCCGCGCGCGGCTATCCCGCCAACGCCCAGCGTCGGCCTGGACGGGCTCGAGTTCGATCTTCCAGGACCGCCTCGCCGGCACCGCGGGCGGCCGGCTCCTGGGCGGACGCCGCGTCCTGGCCAGCGCGGCGCCGGTGCCGGCCAAGCCGGTGAGGACCACGATCTCCCCGGCGATGGAGCGCGCGGCCGTGGCCGCGCTCGGCGGCCAGTACGGCGGGATGGTGGTGATGAACCCGCGCACCGGGGCGCTGCTGGCCCTGGCCGGGATCGCCTACTCGGCGCTCCAGCCGCCGGGCTCGACGATGAAGATCATCACCGCCACCGGCGCGCTGCAGGCGCACATCGCCACGCTGGGCACCGTCTTCTCCTACGCCACCTCAGCGACGATCGACGGCTACACGCTGCAGAACGCCAACGGCGAGGACTGCGGCGGCACCCTCATCAACTCGTTCGCGGTGTCGTGCAACTCGGTGTTCGCGCCGCTCGGGGCCAAGCTCGGCGCCAAGCGGCTGGTGGCGATGGCCGAGCGCTTCGGCTTCAACAGTCCCAGCTCGATCCCCGGCGCGGCCGAGAGCACGATCCCGTCGGCGAACTCGATCGGGGACGACCTGGCGGTCGGCTCCTCGGCGATCGGGCAGGGCCTGGTGCAGACCACGCCCCTGGAGATGACCGACGTGGCGGCGACGATCGCCATGGGCGGCCGCCGTCCCATCCCCACCCTGCTGGCCCATCAGCGCCCCCGCTTCGTGCGCGTCACCAGCGCCAAGGTCGCCCACGAGGTCCAGCAGATGATGGTGGCGGTGGTGGAGTACGGCACCGGCACCTCGGCGCAGATCTCCGGCGTCCAGGTGGCCGGCAAGACCGGCACCGCCGAGCTCAAGAACACCGCGCCCCCGCCGGGCCAGACCGGCACCGGCACCACCCAGACCGAGGCCTCCAACCCCAAGAACACCGATGCGTGGTTCGTCGGCTACGCGCCCGTCGGCCACCCGCGGTTCGTGGCCGGCGCGCTGTTCCCCAACCAGGGGGCGGGCGGGGGCACGGCCGCCCCGCCGGTGCGCCAGGTGCTCGAGACGGCCCTCTCCGGCCACTGACCGCCCGGGCCGGGCCCGGGCTCAGCCGGAGTAGGCGGCGCCGACGACGCTCGGGTTGAGCGTGCCCTGCGTCCACGCCGCCAGCCCGGCGCCGCCGGCGCCGAAGGCGACGGTGAGGTCGAGCGCGAAGGTCGTGGACGAGAGGGTCACCGGGCCGCCGAAACGGCCGCCGGCCGATGATGCGGTGGCGGCCACCGGCGTCGCCGCCGCGGACCCAGCCGACGAGGACCTGCCCGTGGGGCCCGACCGCCGCCGCCGGCTCCTGCGAGGCGTCGATCGATCCCAGCGTACGGGCCGGTCCGAACGACCCGTGCGCGCCGCGCCCGTCGACCTGGGCCTGACAGGAGGCCTGGGCGCTGCACGACGCCCACGCCAGCGCCTGGTCGCCGGCGACGTCCCCGGCGAAGCTCAGCCCCGAGGCCAGGCGGTTGGCCGGCGAGAGGTCGCGCACCATGGCGTGGGGCGCGATGTCCATCGCCCGCACGATCGAGTGGTACGCGCTGGCCTTGTCAAACCAGCTCTCCACCCACGCGGCGGTGGCGCCGCCCTGGCGCGCGGGCGACGGCCAGCTCGTCGATCCGATGGCCGGCGGGCACGGTGACGGCGGTCTTGACGCCGCGGGGGCGCGCGGCGTCTTCGAGCCCAGCGCGTAGGAGATGCTGCGCGGGGCCGCCTGACCGGCCACCCCGGTCGCCGCCGTCCAGGCCACGATCGTGCTCTCGGCGCCCAGCCACGCGGCGTCCAGGGCCTCGGGCATCTGGCCGCCGTGGGTGAGCAGGTGCTGGGCGCCGAAGCGATTGGACTTCGAGGACTGGACCACCCACACGCCGCGCTCGGTGGCGACGGCGGCGAGCATCGCGCCGTTCTTGAGCGTGAGCAGCCGGCCCTGCGTCGCCCCGGCAAGGCCGCCGACGAGCGTTCGGGCACGCGCCACAGCGCCGCCCGCGCTCACCTGCACTGCCTGGGCACTGCTGCAGCACGTCTGGTCAGGCCGGCGCGGCCCCGGTGAGCAGCTCCAGCGAGCCGCCGTCATAGGCGGCGGCCAGGATCTGCGCGGAGCCCGAGAACCGCGACCGGATTGCCGGCGCATGCCGCCGTGCGCCGGGCGCAGGGTGACATAGCCCTCCGAGACGCCGGGCGTGTCGACGTCCTGGATGCCGAAGGCGGCAGCGGCCGGCGCCGGATCCCGAGACGGCCAGCACCGGGGCGACGACGTCGAGCGTCCCCGGCTTGGCGAACTGAAACGGCGTGCCCCACTTCGCCTGCGCCACCGCCGGCAGTCCGGCCAATGGCAGCAGCGCCAGCACCGCCACGGCGAGACCCCACCCCAATAACCGTCGTGCCGGCCGTACGGCGCCGGTCAAAGGTTCAGCGAGATTCCGCCGAGCCGGCGGTTGCCGGGGCCGAGGATGTAGAGCGTCAGCGGCCGGTTGGAGTACACGGAGGTGTTGACCTTGAACAGCAGCAGGCCGCCCTGGGTCGGGCCCTCGCTGGCCACCGTGTTGGGCCCCGGCTCGGTGTCCAGGTTCGCCAGCGTCATGCGAGGTCCAGGCGAACGGGTTGACCTCCGGGTTGAGCTTGACCGGCCGGTACACGTCGCCCTGGGTGTCGGTCGATCTCGAAGTTGTCTGAGGTGGTGGCCGGGTGCCCGCTCTGGTTCTTGGCCCACAGAAAGACGCCGTACCACAGCTGGGTCGGGGCCGATGCTGGCCGAGACGCCGGAGGGCAGGCCCTTGATGTAGGACGAGTCCTCGGTCGCCGTACTGGTTGAGCTCGCGCGAGATCTGGAGCTGGTAGGTGATGTAGCCCGGCCGAGACGTAGTCGCCGTCGTTGTTGGCGTCGGCGAAGTTCTGGTGCGGTGACTGCGTGGCCGCAGGCGGCGAGCCCGACGACGAGCAGGAGCCCGCACAGGGCGATGAGAGAGCGGCGCAGCGTCACGGCGGCCCGGAGTCTAACCCTCACGACGCGATGGCGATCAGTCGCTCTCCACCGAGGCGCGCTGCCCGCGGTCGCGCCCCTCCTCGAGGATCGAGCGCAGCCGGCGCATGGCCTTGGCCGCCTTGCGGCGGCTCCAGGAGCGGCCGCCGAAGTTCTCCATCAGCTTGTCGGAGATCTGCGAGGGCTCGGTCTCGTAGGTGTACTGGACCTTGGTGGTGCCGCCGGGCCCCGGCGACAGCGTGTAGGTGCCGAGCATCCGGATCCGGTTGTACTTGCCGCCGCGGCCGCGCTCCACGATCCGGAACGGGGGCTGCATCTCGGCGAAGGTCACGTCGGCCCAGGAGAAGCGCTGGAGCGGCGCCTTGATGCGGAAGCGGGCGCCGGCCCCGGGGCCGTAGGGGTCGACGCGGAGCAGGTGCCAGTCGACGAGGTAGTGATCGGTGAACTCGGCGTGATTGGCGATGTCGGCGAGGTACTCGTAGACCTGCTCACGCGGCTTGGCGATCGTCGTCGTGACGGTGAAGGGCTCCACGCGCCGGATTTTAGGTGAGAGCCGGTCAGGCGGCGGCGTGAGCGCCGGTCAGGCGGCGGCGCGCTGGTCGGTGATCCGCATCGTGTGGCCGAACTCCGGCCCGTGGACGATGCGGCTCTCCAGCGGGTCCTCGCGCTGGCGCCCGCGGCACAGCTCGCAGGCGATGGTGCCCGACCCGTAGACGTAGACGCGCTCGCCGACCAGCGGGGTGCGGTGACAGCAGGTGCAGCGCTCGGAGCCGGCGAGGCGCTCATCGAGCCCGCGGCGCAGCAGCGCGAGCTCCAGATCGAGCATGTCGCGCAGCGTGGGCATGGCGTGGAGTTCGGCCCGTCACGCCCCGTTCCTGCCGGTGAAAAAATGTGAGCGCTCGCCCTCAAGGCCTACGGCAGGTTTTCCCGAAATACCGGCGGTCTGATGGACGAAAAGCCGATTACCGGTTTCAGGAGTGCTTAGGCGGGCAGGCTAGAATGGCCGTAAGCTCAGAGGAGCTTCACGCAGCCTTGAGATCCCCCCAATCGCGGCGCTGCCGGAGCCCGTAGCGAGGAGACGGCGATGAAAGCTTGGATGACTGGCAGTGTCGCCGGAACGGGGACGTTCCGGTGCACGGACTGTGACTTTCCAGTATCGCTCGACGCGGCCGACGAGCTGCCGCCCTGCCCCAACTGCGGCGGGACCGAGTTCGTCCGCGCCTCGCTGTTCACCACCTCCCAGCAGGCCATCGTCGACCTCGGTCCCGAGGTCGAGGACCACGCCTGGCTGGAGGAGATCCGCTCCGGCCTCGAGGACCCCGGCCAGTACATCGCCTACCGGTCCGGCGACGACGTCGTGGCCTACGCGCTCACCCGCGAGTGGACGCGCATCGGCCGCAGCCTCGCCGCCGACATCCGCTTCGACGACCCCACGGTCAGCCGCCGGCACGCGCTGATCGTGCGCCAGCCCGACGGGCTGCGGGTGCTCGACGACCGCAGCCTCAACGGCGTGTTCGTCAACGGCGAGCGGGTGGAGTGGAGCACGCTGGCCGACGGCGACGAGGTCGTCATCGGCCGCCATCACCTCCATTTCATCGACGTTCCGGTCGTGTCCGGGATGCGCTTCGGGCGCAGCTCGGAGAGCGGCACCGGGGCGCAGACCGGCTGACCCGCGCTGCCGTATAGTCGCGGCCGGATGCCGCCCGTCACCATCGCCGTCCTCTCCCAGAAGGGTGGGACCGGCAAGACCACCACGGTCCGGACGCTGACCGACGTGTTCCGCCGCGTGGGGCTGTCGGTCCTCGCGGTGGACCTCGATCCGCAGGGCAACCTGTCGGACTACCTCGACGTCGATCCCGACGCCTCGCCGACGATCGGCGACGTGCTCTCGGGCCGGGCCAAGGCTCGCGAGGCCGTGCACGGCGGGATCATCCCCGCCAACCTGGGGCTGGCCGAGTCCGAGCTGGCCCTCGGCGGCAAGATGGGCCGCGAGCTCACGCTCAAGAAGGCGCTGCGCGAGGTGGCCGGCGACTACGACATCGTCCTCATCGACTGCCCGCCGGCGCTGGGCCTGCTCACCGTCAACGCGCTGGTGGCCTCCCGCTACGCGCTGCTCTCGGCCGAGGCGCAGTACTTCGCGCTGCAGGGGGTCGAGCAGGCGCTCGAGGTGATCGAGCTCGCGCGCGACAGCCTCAACCCCGACCTCGAGTGGCTCGGGGTGGTGCTCAACATCGCCGACATGCGCACGCGGCACTCGCGCGAGGCCTTCGCCTCGCTGCGCCAGCACTTCGGCGACAAGCTCATCGAGACGACGATCCGCTCCTCGATCGCCTACGCCGAGTCGGCCGAGCGCGCAGTGTCGATCCTGGACTACCGGCCCGACCTGGGCGTGGACTACCTCGACGTGGCCGACGAGCTGCTCAAGCGCCTGGGCCGCGACGACGCGCGCAAGCCGCTGGGCAAGCTGCGGCGGGAGCTGGCCCCCGAGGCGGCCGCCGAGGCCCGCGCCCGCGCCTAGAGCCCTAGCGCGGCTCTTAACGTTCATCTCACACTTGGCGGGGAGACTGGCGGCGTGACGACTGAGCCTGCTGCGGCGGCGACCGGATCGGACCCATCGCCTCCGCCCCTCCCCCGTGCTCGTGCTGGGCATCCTGGGCGTGCTCACGTTCGCGCTGATCCCGATCAGGATCAACACGATCTACAGCGGGCTGCCCGCCCACCCCCTGTTCCTGCACGTGCCGGTCATCCTCATCCCGGTGGCGGGGCTGGCGGCGCTCGCGCTGGCGGCGCGCCCATCGTGGTGGGTGCGGCACGGCGTGTGGGTGACCTGCGTGGCGGTGGTGGCGCTGGGCGCGCTGAACTTCACGATGGGCGCCGGCAAGGCGCTGCGCGCGGACCTCGGGGTCCCCATCGCCGGCTTCGGCGGGGCGGGCGGGATCGCTTCACCGGGGTCCCTCATCGCCCGCCACGAGCACGCCGCCGACCTGCTGCGGATCTTCATGATCCTGTTCACCGCGGTGCTGATCGTGTCGCTGGCGCTGTTTCGCGAGGACGGCGGCGCACCGGTGACCGGGATCGGGTTCGTGGACGGGCTGGTGGCGCGCCTGCGCTCGATGGCGGCGGTGCTGGTACTCGCGCGGGTGGCGATGGCGGTGCTGGCGGTGCTCTGCCTGTACTTCGTCTTCCACACCGGCGACCTGGGCGCCAAGGCGGTGTGGCAGGGCCGGATCCACAGCGGAGGCGGGTTTGGCGGCGGCTCCGGGTGGCGGCGGTGGGGTCGGGAGCCTGTTCGGTCCCGGCGGCGGTGGTGGGGTGGCGGCGGTGAGCTGAGCGGGGGCGGTTAGAGCTCGCGGACGTCGGCGCCCTGGGACTCGAAGGGCGCGCGCAGGACGTCGGCCCAGCCGTCGGCGGCGCGCTTGAGGCGCTCGATCACCGCGCCGGTCTGCTCGTAGGTGCACCACACCAGGACGGTGGGGCCCGCGCCGGAGATGCGTGGCCCCCAGCGCCCCGTACTCGGTGGCGTGCTCCAGCAGCTCGGCGGAGCGGGGGTAGAGATGGGCCCGGTGGGGCTGGTGCAGCCGGTCGCTCAGCCCGGCAGCGATCAGGTCCCAGCTTCCGGTGGCCAGGCCGAGCGTCAGCGTCGCGGCGGCGGCGACGTTGAAGACCGCGTCGGCGATCGGAACGCTCTGCTGGGAGAGCCGCTCGCGCCTGCGCGGTGCGGACGGGGGTGTGCGGGATGACGAGGACCGCCTCCAGCCCCATCGGCGGCTCGAAGCGGTGCGCGCCGTCCTGAGCGCAGATGACGAAGCCGCCGTCGATGGCCGCCGAGACGTTGTCGGGGTGGCCCTCGATCTCGGTGGCGAGGGCGCGGACGTCGGCGTCGAGCTCGAACAGGTGGTCGGCGGCGACCAGTCCCGCGACGATGGCCGCGGCGCTGGAGCCCAGGCCGCCGGTGAGCGGAATCCGGGAGGCGATGTGGAACTCGAAGGCGTCGGCCGGGTGCAGGCGCTCGAAGGCGCGGACGATGAGGTTGGAGCGATCGCGCGGGACGTCGAGGTCGGTGTGGACGGCGAAGGCGCCCGTCTCGCGCACCTCGAGCTCCAGGTGCAGCGCGAGCGCCGCGGCCATCACGTCAAAGCCGGGGCCGAGGTTGGCGGTGGACGCGGGCACGCGCACCACCCGGCGCCGGCCGAGCGTCATGGGCGGGCTCGGGTCGAACACCGCGCGCTCGCAGCGCGGTGAACTCCGGAGCGCAGGGGACGACGGCGCCGACCTGCGCCATCGCGGTCTGGGGATCCTTGAGCCCGTTGCCGGTGAGCACGCAGGCCACCCGCCGCGCGTCGCCGGCGCCGTGGGCGAGCAGGCCGGCGACGCTGGCCGCCGACGCGGGCTCGCAGAAGATGCCCTCGTCGGAGGCGAGCATGCGGTAGGCCGACAGGATCTGCTCGTCGGTGACGGCGTTGACCGCGCCGCCGGACGCCGTCATGGCGTTCATGGCGTCCTCCCAGCGGGCGGGGTTGCCGATCCGGATCGCTGAGGCCACCGTCTCGGGGTGCTCGACGGGGGCGCCGTGGACGAGCGGGGCCGCGCCCGCGGCCTGGAAGCCCAGCATCCGCGGCCGGCAGTCGGTGTCCGAGAAGCCGCGCCAGTAGGCGGTGATGTTGCCGGCGTTGCCGACGGGGATGCAGAGCGCGTCGAGCTCGGAGTCGAGCTCCTCGGCGATCTCGTAGGCGGCGGTCTTCTGGCCCTCCATGCGGAACTCGTTGACCGAGTTGACGAGCGAGATCGGGTGGGTGGCGGAGAGCTGGCGCACGAGCGTGAGCGCCACGTCGAAGTTGCCGTCCAGCGCGATGACCCGCGCGCCGTGCATGAGCGCCTGGGCCAGCTTGCCGGTGGCGATCTTGCCGTCGGGCACGATCACCGCGCACTTCAGCCCGGCCCGGGCGGCGTAGGCGGCGGCGCTCGCGGCGGTGTTGCCGGTGGACGCGCACACGATCGCCTCCGCCCCCTCCCGGACGGCCGCCGACACCGCGCAGGTCATCCCGCGGTCCTTGAAGGATCCGGTGGGGTTCAGGCCCTC
This sequence comes from uncultured Actinomycetota bacterium, assembly GCA_963790605.1. Taxonomy (GTDB): domain Bacteria; phylum Actinomycetota; class Thermoleophilia; order Solirubrobacterales; family Solirubrobacteraceae; genus Palsa-465. The sequence goes on from CAWBPG010000001.1 coordinate 632,762, forward strand.
GAGCTTGCACCACACTTCGGCCCCGACCCGCTCGGACAGCCGCGGGGCCAGGATCAGCGGCGTGTTGCCCTCGCCCAGGGAGACGACGGGGTCGTCGGTCTGAAACGGCAGGCGCTCGCGGTAGCGCTCGATCAGTCCGTGCATCGCGGCCGAGGATGCCAGAAGCCGGGACGGTTAGCCGTTACTCGACGTCGAGGACGACCTTGCCGGTGGCGCCGCGCTCGTCGAGCAGGATGAGCGCGTCGGCGGCGTTTTCCAGCGCGAATCGCGCTCCGATGACCGGCTTGATGTCCCCGGCCTCGATCATGCCCTCGATCTCCCGGCCGATCCGCTCGGTCCGCTCGGGCCAGCCGATCACCGACGCCCCCCAACCCGCGCCGATCACCTCGGTGTTGTTGAGCAGCAGCCGGTTGACGCGGACCTCCGGGATCGACCCGCCGGTGAAGCCGACCACGACCACGCGGCCGAACTCGCGCAGGCAGCGCAGGCTGTCGGTGAAGCGGTCGCCGCCCACCGGGTCCAGCACCAGGTCGGCGCCGCCGTCGGTGAGCTCGCGGACCTCATCCTTCCAGGGGCCGTCGGAGCGCACCACCTGGTCGGCCCCGGCCCTGCGCGCCACCGCCTCCTTGGCGTCGCTGGAGACCACGCCGATGGTCCTGGCCCCCTGCGCCTTGGCGACCTGGAGCGAGGCCGTGCCGACCCCGCCGGCCGCGCCGTGGACCACAACCGTCTCGCCCTCCGCCAGCCGCCCGCGCCCGACCAGCGCGAAGTAGGCGGTGTGGTAGTTGAGGACGAGGGCGGCGCCCTGGGCGTAGTCCCAGTCGTCGGGGATCTTGAAGGTGAAGTGCGTCGGAGCGACGGCGGCCTGCGCCCAGGCGCCCAGCATGCAGAAGGCCGCGACGCGGTCGCCGGGCGCAAGGTGGGACTCGCCGTGGACCTCGCGGACGATGCCGCCGACCTCGGAGCCGGGGACGAACGGGAGGTCGGGCCTCATCTGGTACTCGCCGCGGGTCTGGAGCAGTTCGGGGAACGAGACCCCGGCGGCCTTGACGTCGACGATGACGCCGCTGCCCGGGGTCATGGGGTGCTCGCGGGACGGCTCGGGAATCTCGTTGATGGCGAGCGCGGTGGCGGGGCCCGACAGGTCGGTGATCTGGACGGCGCGCATGGACGCGGAGGATCCTCTCACACGAACTCTTCTTCGATGACCCTGATCGCCCGCGGGGGCGCCCGCATCGCCGACAGCGCCGCGATCTCCGCCGTCGCCGCGAAGAACTTGGACTCCAGGACGGGGTGGACCACCATCACCAGGCGCGCCTGGTCTTCCAGGCCCTTCTGGACCACCGACTTCACCGACACGTCCTGCTCGGCCAGGACGTGGGCGACGCGAGCCAGCACACCGGGCTCGTCGGCCACCTCCAGGTACAGGTAGAACGACGACGTGACGTCGGTGACGATCCGCAGGGATTCGATGGCCGGTGGCGTCGAGGCGGGCGGGATCATCGCGCTGATGACGTCACCTAGGACGGCACTTGCGGTCTGGGGCCCACCGGCGCCGGGGCCGGACATGGTGATCTCGGTGATCGCCTCGGACTCGACGGTGACGGCGTTGAAGGGGCCGTTGACCGACGCCAGCGGGTGCCCGGGATAGAGGAAGGCCGGGTAGACGGTGACCGAGAGCCCGTCGGAGCCCACCCGTTCGGCGGTGCCGATGAGCTTGAGGCCCAGGCCCAGGTCGCGGGCGTACTCCAGGTCGTCGGGCTGGATGTGCTCGATGCCCTCGTAGCGGACCTGGTCGATGTGCACCGGGGTCTCGAAGGCCAGGCGCGCGATGATCGCCATCTTGGCCGCCGCGTCCTTGCCGTTGACGTCCTCGGTGGGGTCGGCCTCGGCGTAGCCCAGGCGCTGCGCGTCGGCCAGCGCTGACGCGAAGGTCTCCCCCGTCCGCCCCATCTCGGTGAGGATGAAGTTGGTGGTGCCGTTGACGATCCCGTGGACCCGGTCGATCGTGGCGCCGGCCAGCGACTCCTGGAGCACGCGGATGACGGGGACGACGCCGGCCACGGCGCCCTCGAAGCGCAGCTGCACACCCTGAATTCGCGCCTCCTCCCACAGCTCCTCGCCGTGGTGCGACAACAGCTGCTTGTTGGCGGTGACGACGTGCTTGCCGGCCCGCATCGCCGCCAGCAGGTACTCGCGCGCCGGCTCCAAACCGCCGATCAGCTCCACGATGAGATCGGAGCCGTCGAGGATGTCCTGGAAGGAGCCGCGGCTGCGCGTCAACACCGCCGAGAGCTCGGGCCGGAGCCCGGTGATGCGGGCGATCCGGTCAGCCTGGCGGGGCAGCAGCTCGGCGAAGGCGGCGCCGACGGTCCCGTGGCCCAGGAGCCCGACGCGGAAGCGGTCGTGCGTGGCGGCGGCCATCGCTCAGTCCACGTCCCGGCTCATGAGGTCGGCGTAGGTCTCGCGGCGCACGACGACGCGGGCCTCGCCGTTGCGGGCGAACACCACCGGCGGGCGCGGCACGCCGTTGTAGTTGTTGGCCATCGCGTAGCCATAGGCTCCGGTCGCCGGCGTCACCACCACGTCGCCGGGGGCGGGGTGGGGCAGGGTGGCGTCGCGGACGATGACGTCGCCGGACTCGCAGTGCTTGCCGGCCACGTGGCAGACGGTGTCGCCCGGCGTCAGGGGCCGGTCGGCGATGACCGCGTCGTAGCGGGCGCCGTACATCATCGGGCGCAGATTGTCCGACATGCCTCCGTCGACGGCGACCCAGGTGGAGACGTTGCGCTTGATCGTCTGCACCGTGTAGAGGGTGACCGTGGAGTTGGCCACCAGGGCACGGCCGGGCTCGAGCAGCAGGCGCTTGCCGGGCCCGAGCTCGGCGTGGACCGCGTCGACGATCGCCTCGACCCACCGCTCGGCGCCGGGCGGCTGCTGGTCAGGGGTGTAGGCCGCGGCCAGTCCCCCGCCGAGGTTGTAGACCGGGAAGTCGCCGAGCGACGCAATGGCCCGCACCGCGGCCCGAAAGGGCTCGAGCTCGAACAGCTGTGACCCGATGTGGAAGTGCAGCCCCTGGAGGTTGAGCCAGCGGTGCCCGTCCAGCGCGGCGATCGCCTCGCGGGCCTGCTCGAGCGAGAAGCCGAACTTGGAGTCGGCCTGGCCGGTGGAGATCGCGCGATGGGTGTCCCCGGCGACGCCGGGGGTGACGCGGATGAGCACGTCCTGGCGGATCGCGGCGTTCATGGCGATCGCGGCCAGGCGGTCGATTTCGTGACGGGAGTCGAGCACGATGTGACCGACCCCAGCGGCCAGCGCCTCCCGCAGCTCGTCCTCGGACTTGGCGTTGCCGTGCATGTAGGTGCGCTGGGCATCGAAGCCCGCGCTCAGCGCCAGGGCCAGCTCGCCCCCGGAGGCGACGTCGCAGGCCAGCCCCTCGTCGGCGAGGATGCGGTAGACGGCGGTGCACGGGAACGCCTTGGAGGCGAACAGGACGTCGTAGTCGCCGTGGCGCGCGGCGAGGGCGTCGACAAAGGCGCGGGCGCGGGCGCGCAGGTCGTCCTCCACCACGACGTAGGCCGGCGTCCCGTACTCGCGGGCGAGCTCGACGGCGTCGCAGCCACCCAGCTCCAGATGGCCGCGCTCGTTGACCCTGCTTCCCAGGGGATAGACATGTGAAAGCTCGCTCCGGGTGGCAGTCACGCCCTGAAAGATATGGTCTTCGGCCTGCGCACCGTCACCCCGCTGCTTCCCGCCGAGACCGGCAAGCTACGCGGCGCCGCCTACACCCTGTGGCTGCCGCGTCCGCCCGCTCCGCCCGCGCGCGGTGGCGTGGTCGTCATCCACGGGGCCGATTCGTGCAAGGAGAGCCATCACGACTTCGCCCGGGCGGCGGTGGCGCTCGGCCTGGGGGTGATCTGCTTCGACCAGCGCGGCCACGGCGAGACCGGCGGGCGCCTGGATGGTGGCGCCATCGACGACATCCTCATGTTCGTCGTGCACCTCGCGTGCGTACTGGGCGACCGCGGGGCGCCGATCGCGCTGCGCGGCTCGAGCATGGGCGGCTACTTGGCCATCCTCGCCGCCGCCGAAGGGGCGGCCCGCCGCGTCCGGACCCACGCCGTGGTCGCGATCTGCCCGGCGAGCGGCGAGCTGCTCATCCGCGGATTGCACGAGGGCCGCTTCGCGTTCGCCGTCGACGCACCCGCGCTCGAGACGTTTCTCTCCACGCACGATCTGCGTGAGGCGGCGGCCCAGCTCACCCAGCCGCTGCTGATCCTGCATGCCGAGGGCGACGAACGGGTGCCGATCGCCCACTCGCGCGAGCTGGCCGACGCGCTGACGGTCCCGGGCAGCCGGCTGATCGCGGTGCCGGGCGGGCATCACCGCTCCATCCAGCACGACCAAGAGCTGCAGGCCGTGAGCCTGCGGTTCATCCAGCGGTCGCTGGGTCTGGCGCGCTGACGCGGGGGCTCAGCGCACCTGAGGCGTGCCGCTGAGAAGACCGCCGGTGCGAGACACGGGCGAGGTGCCGCTGACCGTCACACGGGTGCTCGTGGTGGTCGTGGGGCTCGTGGGGCTCGACGTGGTGCTGGTGCTCGGGCTGGGGCTCGAGGGAGTGCTGCTGGCGTTGGACGACTCGCCCGACGATCCGGATGTGACCACCCGGGCCACCGGGGTCCCGGACGGGTGGGTCCCGACCAGCGGCGGCGGGATGACGCTGCCGCTCCCGGTCCTGACGACGACGGTGGTGACGGTGCCGGCCGGGGTGCCCGAGCCGGAGCCGCTGCCCGAGCCGGAGCCGCCGCCCGAGCCGGAGCCGGAGCCGCTGCCCGAGCCGGAGCCGGAGCCCGAGCCGGAGCCGCCGCCGCTGCCCGAGCCGGAGCCGGAGCCGCCGCCGGAGCCGGTGGACACCGGGGCGGTGGGCGTGCTCGCGATCGGGGTGGGCGTGGTGACCACGGGCGTCGTGGGAGTGGTGCCGCTGCCGGTTCCGGTGCTGCCGGTGCCGGTTCCGGTGCTGCCGGTGCCGGTGCCGGTGCTGCCCGAGCCGGTGCCGGTGCTACCCGAGCCGCTCTTGGTGGGCGCCGACGTGTGCGTCGGCTGCCGGCCGGCGACCGGCCGCGAGATCGTTCCGGAGGTGGAGTGGTGCACCGAGGGATGGCTCGTCGTGCCGGGACCAACCTGCGCGAGCAGGGAGCTGCGCTTGCTGGCGACCGCGGCGGGAACGCCGGCGGCGCGGCCCGGCGCCGGCTTGATCACGGTAACGGCGGCGAGCCCGTGAGAAGCGTGGGAGCCGGGCCTGGGGTGCGCGGTCAGCGTCTGCGTGGCCGGCGAACCGATGCCGCCGAGCTTGGGCCACCCGTTGTAGGTGACGATGGCGCTGCCGAGCACAAACAGGATCGAGGCAGCGAGAACCAGAGTTCCCGCAGTTCCCAGGCCGGCGAGGTATGCACGAGTTGCTCGCACCTGTTCTTAATCGGCCGCTGACGCGCCACCTTTAATCGAGCCTACCGAGGCGGGTCCCGGTCCGTTGCTGCTCCGTTTGCCGGTCCATCGTGGCAAAGCCGCAGCTACCGGGAATTCATCGCTCGCGTTCAGGGACGGCTTAGCCCATCTGCCAACATTCCAGGACACCATGGCCGCTCCTAAGACATTCGGTCGCGACCGAGGTCTCCAGACCCGGATGTTGGCGACATCGTTCCTGCTGGGCCTCGTCTACGTCGTCCTGATCGCCGTTCTCATCGCGGCGGGCGCCGGCGCGGTCACGGTGGCCATCATCGCCGGCGCGCTGTTTCTGGTGCAGTACTTCAGCGCCGACAAGCTGGCGTTGGCGTCGATGGGCGCGCACGAGGTCACCGCCGAAGAGGCCCCCGAGCTGCACGGGACGATCGAGCGTCTCTGCATCCAGGCCAACCTGCCGATGCCCAAGGTGGCGATCGCCGACACGCCGATGCCCAACGCGTTCGCCGTCGGCCGCTCACCCAGCACCGCGACCGTCTGCGCCACGACGGGTCTCCTGGGCCTGCTCGACCAGGCCGAGCTGGAGGGCGTCCTGGGCCACGAACTGACGCACGTCGCCAACCACGACGTCATGTACATGACGATCGCCAGCTTCTTCGCCTCGATCGCGGCCTTCATCGTCCAGTTCGGCTTCCTGTTCGGCGGGGGCTTCGGCGGCGGCAACAACCGCGACAACAACAACAACGGCGGGTTCCTGGTGGTGGTCCTGGTCTCCGGGGTCGTCTATGTCGTCTCCTATCTGCTCCTGCAGGCGCTCTCGCGCTATCGCGAGTTCGCCGCGGACCGCGGCTCGGCGATCATCACCGGCCGCCCGAGCGCGCTGTCCTCGGCATTGCTGAAGATCTCAAACCAGATGGATCAGATCCCGCAGCGCGACCTGCGGGCCGCCTCGGGCGAGCTCGCCGCCTTCTACATCTTCCCGCCGAAGGTCAAGTCGACGGTGGCCACGCTGTTCTCCACCCACCCGCCGCTCGAGGCCCGCCTTGAGGCCCTGGCTCGGTACGAGTCCCAGCTCCAGGGCACCGCCCACTAAGCGCTCCCTGGCTGACGACCCGGCATGGGCTTCCTGGACATCCTCACGGGCAGGCGCAAGCTCGCCCAGCCGGCCGAGGACCGGCTGTTCGCCATCAGCACCGCCTACGTCACCTTCGAGACGGGGCTGGAGATCACCACGCGCGGCAGCGCCGCCATCGTCTTCCAGTCGCTGGCCACCGCGGACTTCACCTCGATCGTGCGCGAGACCGAGGAGATCGTGCGCGCGACCGCGTCTGACAGCGCTACGACGGTAGAGAACTCGACCGACAGCTACGGCTTCAGCTGGCTGGTCCTGCGCGGCAGCGACTTCGACAGCCTCGTCGTCGGCATCAACGCGGTGTCGGGAGCGCTGGAGGCCGGCGGCTACGGCGACCGGCTGCTGTGCTCGGTCTTCGCCTTCCAGGATGAATCGGACCCCGCCCACCCCCGAGCGCTGTATTGGATCTACAACTACAAGCGGGGCTTCTTCTACCCCTTCGTCCCGTCCGGCGCGCAGCAGCGCGACAACGAGCGCGAGCTCGTCCTCAAGGCGCAGGCGGGCAACGAGCTTCCCATCGAGCCCGAGCTCAGCCGCTGGTTCCCCTTGTGGGGAATCCCCGTCTGACCCGCATAAGGTCTCCGTCGGGATGACGGCCGACGGCGCCGCTGCCGCCTTCCGGTGCGCTACGCTCCGCGTCCTGGCTGACTGCGCCTTAAGCAGAGCCTAACCCTTCTTGCAGCGCCGCCTGGGGCGCGCGCGTGCCATTCGGAACGGACAAGGAGACACCTTGCGCATCTTGATTCTCGGTGGAGACGGCTTCTGTGGTTGGCCGACGTCCCTGCACCTCTCGGCCTCTGGACACGACGTCGCCATCGTGGACAACCTCGCTCGGCGCAAGGCCGACGTAGAGCTCGAGGCCGACTCGCTGACCCCGATCACGCCGATCGGCACCCGTCTGGAGACCTGGCGCGAGCTGACCGGCCGCGAGATCCCCTTCCACCGCTTCAACGTCGCCGAGAACTACCGGGTGATGCTCGACCTGCTCATGGAGTGGCAGCCCGATGCGGTCGTGCACTTCGCCGAGCAGCGCGCCGCGCCGTACTCGATGAAGAGCCCGTGGCACAAGCGCTACACGGTCAACAACAACGTCAACGCCACGCACAACCTGCTGTGCGCGCTGGTCGAGGCCGAGCTCGATGCCCACGTCGTCCATCTCGGGACGATGGGCGTGTACGGCTACGGGACCGCCGGCGTGAAGATCCCCGAGGGTTACCTGCGCGTGCGCATCGACACCGACGAGGGCACCGAGGTCGAGCAGGAGATCCTCTACCCGGTCAACCCCGGCAGCGTCTACCACATGACCAAGACCCAGGACCAGCTCCTGTTCGCGTTCTACAACAAGAACGACGGCACCCGGGTCACTGACCTGCACCAGGGCATCGTGTGGGGCACCCAGACCGCCGAGACGCGCTTGGACGGGCGGCTGACCAACCGCTTTGACTACGACGGCGACTACGGCACGGTGCTCAACCGCTTCCTCATGCAGGCCGCGGTCGGCTACCCGCTCACCGTGCACGGCACCGGCGGCCAGACCCGCGCCTTCATCCACATCCAGGACACCGTCCGGTGCATTCAGCTGGCGATCGAGAACGCTCCCGATCAGGGCGAGCGCGTCCGGGTCTTCAACCAGATGACCGAATGCCATCGCGTGCGCGACCTGGCCAAGCTCGTCTCCAGCCTCACCGGCGCGGAGATCGACTACGTCGACAACCCGCGCAAGGAGGCGGCCGAGAACGAGCTGTTCGTGGCCAACGATCACCTGCTCGAGCTCGGTCTGGACCCGATCCGCCTGCAGGACGATCTGCTCACCGAGGTGACCGAGATCGCCCGCCGGTACGCGGACCGCTGTGACCGGACCAAGATCCCGTGCAGCTCCAAGTGGATCCAGCGCCGCACCGAGACCGTTCCGGCGGCGACGGCCAACGCATAGCCGCCGCACGCCAGACACGCGACAGCCGCTGATCGTCCTCAACCGCCGCGCCGCCACGCGGCCGACGATCACCGGCGTCGAACGGTGGACCCACGAGGTCATCGGCCGACTGGCGGCGCTGGCTCCCGACCGCTATGTCGTGGCCCAGCCGCGGCCGCGTGCGCAGCGCCGGCTGCTGGGCCAGGCCTGGGAGCAGCTCGCCCTGCCGGCCCGGGCGTCCGCGCTGCGGGCGGCGCTGGTGTTCTCGCCGGCCAACCTGGCGCCGCTGGCGTGGCCGCGCAACGTGCTGGTCATGCACGACGCCGCGGTGCTGCGCGAGCCCCAGGCCTATTCGCGCGCCTACCGTGCCTGGCACGCCACCGCCGGGCTGGCGGCCGCGCGGCGCGCACTCGGCGTCGTCACGGTCTCGGAGTTCAGCCGCCGCGAGCTGATCGATCTGGCCGGGCTTGACCCGTCACGGCTATCGGTGATCCCCGGAGGCGTGGACGCGCGCTTCGCGCCCGGCGCGAACCCGGCGCGGGCGGTGCAGCGGCTGGGCCTGACCCGGCCTTACGTGCTGACGATCGCCACCGACGACCATCGCAAGAACATCGAGAAGCTCGCGCCGGTGGCCAGCGCGCTCGCCGAGGAGGGGATCGAGCTCGTGTGGGCCGGTGACCGGCGGCCGTACTTCGCCACCGCGGCCGCGGGCGCCGGCGTGCGCAGGCTGGGCTACGTCGAGGACGCCGAGCTTCCGGGGCTCTACGCCGGCGCGCGGGCGTTCGTGCTGCCCTCGCGCTATGAGGGCTTCGGGCTGACCTGCCTGGAGGCGATGGCCTGCGGCACTCCGGTCGTCGCCGGCGACCGGGCGGCCCTACCGGAGACGTGTGGCGGCGCGGCGCTGCTGGTGGATCCCGACGACGGCAAGGCACTGACCCAGGCGGTGCTGATCGCTGCCGGCGACGCGGCCGCCCGCGACGCGCTGCGCGCCGCCGGGCTGCGGCGCGCCGCCCAGTTCAGTTGGGACCGGACCGCGACGAGTGTCGACGCGCTCCTGTCACAGCTCGCCGGGATGAACTAGCACTAGCCCGGGATCAGGCCCTCGCCCTGGAACTCCCGCTTGGCCTCCTCCAGGGAGATGTCGAACGGCGGGAGGATGATGTCCGACCCGTAGAGCTCGTCGTCGGGGACGGGGCGTCCCTTGGTGCGGACGTACTGAAGCAGGCGCCCGAACACCTCGCGAAACGTCTGCTCGTCACTGGCCTCGCAACTGGCCACGGCCTCGTTGTCGAGCTCGTTCAGACCGGCGGTGTCCTCGTCAGACACGTCGTACTGGCCCTCGTTGGAGATGCGGACGATCATTGAGCCTGCTCCTGGCCCGCGCTGGCGCTCTCACCCCCGGCCGTTTGCGCGCCGGCGCCCAGCTCGCCCTTGGCAGCGCTGCCGCCACCGAGCTCGGCCTTCATCTTGGCCAGCTCGGAGTCGACCGCGCTGGTGCTGGAGAGCTGCTTGAGCTGGCGGTCGATGTCGTCCTCGCCGGGGCCGATCTGGGTGAGATCCTCGAACGTGCCGGCCGCCTCGAGCTCCTGGACGGCGCTGGCCCGCGCCCGCATGCCCTCCGTCTTGTCCAGCGCCCGCTGCATGGCCAGGCCGACGTCGGCCATCTCCTCGCCGACGCCCGTCGCGGCCTCGGAGATGCGGACCTGGGCCTCGGCCGCCGAGTACTGGGCCTTGATGACCTCCTTCTTGGAGCGGAACTGCTCGATCTTGGAGCGCAGCTTCTGCTCCGACGCGGTCATCTGCTCCTGCTGCTGCTCGAGCTGCGCGATCTGGGAGTCCAGCGACTGCAGTTCGGTCTGCAGAGCGCTCTTGCGCTCCAGCGCGGTGCGTGCGAGCTCCTCGTTGCCGGCGGCCAGGGCCTGACGTGCCTGCGTGTCGAGCTTGACCACCTGCGCCTGGTACTTCTCCTCCTGGAGCTGGAGTCGCTTCTTGGAGGTGACGACGTCGGCGATCCCCTTCTTGACGTTCTGAAGCAGCTCGATCTGTTTCTGGTAGCTGTACTCCAGAGTCTCGGACGGATCCTCGGCCCGGTCCAGCAGCTTCGAGATCTTGGCTTTGATAACGGTGGACATGCGCCCGGAAAGGCCCGGCATCGCATCCTCCTTGGCGAGTTCTTTACTGGCAGTGCGAAGCGTAGCCGCTGGAGGCCCTCCGGTCCTTGCGGTCACGCGCGAGGGGCGGGCCGAGCCGCCCTCCCCCGGCACTAGGATCACGCGATGGACGCAAAGGCTGCAGCAGACTCGCGCGCGGAGATCACCCACCTGATGGGGGTCACCGACGCCAACAACCGGGGCAACATCCACGGCGGGACGATCATGAAGCTCGCCGACGAGGCCGCCGCCATCGCGGCGATCAAGCACTCACGCCAGCGCGTGGTCACGGTCGGCATGGACCGCATGGACTTCCTGGTGCCGATCTACGTCGGCGAGCTCGTCACCTTCCGGGCCACGGTCAACGCGGCCTGGCGAACCTCGATGGAGGTCGGCGTGCGCGTCGAGGCCGAGAACCCGATGACCGGGAGCCGCCGTCACACCAACACCGCGTACCTGACGATGGTGGCACTGGACGACGGCGGCGACCCCGCGTCGATCCCGCCCCTGCTGGCGGTCACGCCGACCGAGACCCGCCGGATGCGCGAGGCCGAGCTGCGGCGCGCCAACCGGCTGGCCGAGCGCGAGGAGATCGTCGCCCGTCGCGCCCAGGAGGCCCGCCGCGACGCCCGGGACGACGCACCCTGAGCGCGCAGCGCCGGCCGGCTGACCGTCAGAGCAGGTCAGCCGGCCTGGTGGCACCGGCGCTGTCCTCTGAGTCGGCGGCTGCTCAGAGGTCCGACGGGTGACGAGCGATGTAGCCCGCGGTGGTGTCCATGACCGGGCGCCAGCGGGGGCCCGTCCCGGGCGCGGGGTGCGGATCACCCTCGCGCGATGTGTCCAGGCGAATCCCGGCAATCTCGACGAAGGCGTGCCCCGGGTTTGTGTAGACCGTGATCCACTGCCCGATGCCCTTCGACCCCCAGCTCTCCATCTCGCCGGAGTCCTCGGAGACCCTGAGCAGGCCCGCGGCGTGCAGGACGTAGGAGACAGAGCCCGAACAGTCGTAGGCGGAGTCCTTCCACTTGCCGTGGCCGCCACCCACCGCGTAGGGCTTCAGGCGGATCTGGTTTCCAGCCCAGATCGCCTTCTTGACCTGCATCGGGGCGTAGGCCGGGGCGTAGGCGACGCCCTTGATGATCTTGGCGACGCTGCCGGAGACCGTCGGGTGCTGCGGCGTGCTCGGCGGCGCGGGCAGCGGGGCCAGGCCGGCGCCGCCGGTGGCCGCGGGCTTGACGGTGGACTGAGTCTGGGACGTCGGTACGCCGGCTCCGCCGGGCCCCCCGGCCGCCGAGGCCGAAGACGCGCCGGTGAGCGCGAACAGCGCCAGGGCAGGGATGAGCAGTCGTGGTAGCGGCAAATCTCTCTCTTTCGTGGGCCGGCGGGGTTAGCTGTCGGGCTGGCGCTAAAAGAGCCTGCGCCTCCCGCGGGTTCACCGCGGGATTAGCCCCAAGGGAACACTGTGGGTCCCCCGCTCCGCGGATGTGACTGGGCCCGCGGATTAGGCGAGCGGCAATATACCGATTCGTCCGGCGAGGAGTCATAACCACGTTCGGGCCCCGCGAGCACCCGATGCTCGACTCGCGCGCTCCCGCACACCCTCGCTAACGTCCCGCCCGCATGCCAGCCCGCGTATCCCGTGTCGCCCAGAGGGGCGCGATGCCGGCGATCGTCGCGCTCGTGGCCCTCGCGCTGAGCGCCTGCGGCGGTGCCACCAAGCTGCTGCACAGCACCACCACCGTCAGTCAGAGCGCGGACGGCGGGATCGGGGCGACGACTCCGCAGGCGGCGCAGAAGCTCGGGCTTCCCCCTCCTCGCCACCAAGAACACGACCCGGGTGAACGGCGCCGACCCGGTCGCCGATGCCGCCGGCGTGGCGCAGGCCGTCTTCCCGTCGGCCGCCCCGGGGACCCATCCCACCGCGGTCACGCTCGCCCCCACCGTCGACTGGCAGGCCGCAATCGCGGCGTCGGTGCTGATGGCGCCGCCCATCCATGCGCCGGTGCTGCTCTCGGGCAGCACCTCGCTGCCCGCGGCGACCGCCGACGCGCTGACGACGCTCGCCCCCACCGGGTCCGGGCCCGCGAACGGCGCCCAGGTCATCCGCGTCGGCGCGGTGCCGACCGTCAAGGGCATGCGCTCCGCCGCGATCAACGGCAGCGATCCGTACACGCTGGCGGCCGGGATCGACCGCTTCGTCTCAGCCGTCGCCGGGCAGCCGAGCAAGGACGTGGTGATCGCGTCGGCCACGAGTCCCGCGTACGCGATGCCCGCGGCGGGATGGGCGGCCGAGAGCGGCAACCCGATCCTGTTCGTCGGCGCCTCCGGCATTCCCGCGGCCACCCGCCAGGCCCTGCTGAGCCCACGCCAAGCCCCACATCTACGTGCTGGGACCACCGAACGTGATCCCCGACGCGACCATGACCCAGCTGGGCAAGTACGGCACGGTGAAGCGCGTCAGCGGCGCCGACCCAGCCGCCAACTCCGTGGCCTTCACCGTCTACCGGGATCCCGCCTGCCCGTTCGGCCAGCCTTGCGCCCACGTGCCCAACAGCTTCGGCTGGGCGCTGCGCAGCCCCGGTCACGGCTACGTGCTGCTCAACGCCTCGCGTCCGCTGGACGCCGCCGCCGCCGCTGCCCTGTCGGGCAGCGGCGACTACGGTCCCGACCTGCTGGTGGAGAATGCCTCTACCCTTCCCAAGGCCGTGCTCAACTACTTCCTCAACTACGCGACCCCTGGCTTCACCCAGGAGGGCCCGACCACGGCGGTCTACAACCACGCGTGGATGATCGGGGACCACAGCGCGATCTCCGTCTCGGTCCAGGCCGAGATCGACCGGCTGCTCGAGCTGCAAGCCGTCTCCCAGAACGGGCAGGGTCAGTAGTCGTGAGCCAGGCCGAGCATCCCGACCGCCTGGCGGCCGAGCACGAGCACCACCGTCGAGGACGTGCGCCAGCTCATGGGCGCCTCCACGCCGCACTTCGCCCTGCAGCTGCGCGAGCGGATCCGCAACCTCATCCGCGGCCTTCCGGAGGGTCATCCCGCGCGCATCGAGGGCGAGCGCGAGATCGCCCGCCTCGACACCATCGCGTTCTCCGGTGAGACGCGCGGGCACGCCGCCGAACCCGGCCTGACGCCGCTGCGCAGCGTCGGTCACGGCCCCGGCGACGGCCCCTGAGTCGCCTCGCGCTCGCGGCAGGCGGGGGCGGCGCGACGTCGAACCTGATTACCGCACCCCGGACGCGCGGCTACCGTTAACCCCAGAGAGAGATGAGTGAACAACGGTCCGTATCGGTCATCGGTCTCGGTCGCGTCGGCCTGCCGCTGGCGCTGTGCTTCGCCGATCGGGGCCTGCGCGTGCTCGGCGTCGACCACGATCAGACGATCCTGGACTCCCTGCGCTCGGGCCGGATGCCGTTCATGGAGGCGGGCACCCAGGAGCTCCTGGACCGGGTGCGGCTGAGCGGGCGGCTGGAGCTGTCCGATCGCGCCGCCGACGCCGCCCGCGCCGATGACATCGTCATCACCATCGGGACGCCGTCGTTCTCGCACGTGGAGTCAGACCTGCGCCAGGTCCGCGCCGCCGTCGACGACCTGCTGCCGCTGCTGCGTCCCGGCCACGCGCTGATCCTGCGCTCGACGATCGCCCCGGGCACCACCGAGTTCGTCGCCGGCTACCTGGAGAAGCGCCGCGGACTGCGCGTCGGCGAGGACGTGTTCGTCGCCCACGCGCCCGAGCGGATCGCCGCCGGCAAGTTCCTGCAGGAGATCACCTCGCTGCCGTGCATCATCGGCGGCGTCGGGGAGACCTCCACCGAGCACACCGCCAACCTCTTCAGCGTCTTCGGCGCGCCGATCGTCAAGACCTCGCCGGTCCAGGCCGAGCTGGCCAAGATCTGGACCAACATCCTGCGCTACGCCACCTTCGCGCTCCCCAACCTGCTGATGATGGACTGCGAGAGCTACGGGGCCAACGTGTTCGAGGTCATCGACCTGATCAACCACGATTATCCCGCGCGGCGGCATCGCGCATGCCCGGCATGACCGCCGGCACCTGCCTGCGCAAGGACTTCGCCTTCTCCGAGGAGCGCTCCCACGCGCCCGGCATGCTGCTGGCCGTCTCGCGCGTCAACGAGGGCGTGCCCCTGTTCCTGGTGGAGGGGATCAAGCGCCGCATCGGCAGCCTCTCCTCGCGCAAGGTGGCGGTGCTGGGCCTCACCTTCAAGCGCGACACCGACGACGAGCGCGACTCGCTCTCGCCCAAGCTCATCCGCCTGCTCGAACGCGAGCTGGCCGATGTCGCCGTCTGCGATCCGCACGCCGCCACCCCGACCCAGTCACTGGCCGACGCGGTGCGCGACGCCGACGTGGTCATCGTCGCCACCAACCACTCCCAGTTCGAGCACCCCGAGACGCTGCGCGAGATCCGCGCGCTCGCCTCCGACGACTGCCTGCTGGCCGACCCGTGGGACAGCCTCGGGACCGGCCAGGTGTTCGTGTTCGCCGCCGAGACGGCTGCGCTGCTCGGGGATTCGGCGGGCGTGGACGCCTCTCCGGACGCCGCCCACTGATGGCCCGGGTGCTGGTCACGGGCGGGGCCGGCACGATCGGAGCGGCCGTCGTGCGGCGGCTGCTGCGCGACCCCGACTTCGAGGTGCGGATCGCCGACCACCGCCCGGCGCCCGACGTGGATGCGCGAGGGCTGCGAGCTGCACGAGGGCGACCTGCGCGACCTCGACGTCGCGCGCGAGGCGCTCGCCGGCTGCTCGCACGTCATCCACCTCGCCGCGATCGTCGGGGGGATCGCCAACTTCCACAAGCTCCCCTTCACCCTCACCGAGGTCAACAACGCGCTCACCGGCGCGATCGTGCACGCCGCGGTGGAGCAGGACGTGACGCGGCTGGTCTACGTGTCCTCCTCGATGGTGTTCGAGCGCGCCACCGAGTTCCCCACGGCCGAGACCCACCTCGACACATGCGCCCCGCCGCGCTCGGCCTACGGGTTCTCCAAGCTCTCGGGCGAGGTCTACGCCCGCGCCGCCCACGACCAGCACGGCCTGCGCTTCACGATCTGCCGCCCCTTCAACGCCTACGGCCCCGGCGAGCTGCCCGACCGCGACGAGCCGGGCATCGCCCACGCCGTCCCCGACCTCATCGCCAAGGTGCTCGCCGGGCAGCGGCCGCTGCAGATCTTCGGCTCCGGCGAGCAGACCCGGACGCTCACCCACGTCGACGACATCGCCGACGGGATCGTCACCGCGATGGCCTCACCCGCCGGGGAGAACGAGGACTTCAACATCTCGGCCTCCGAGGAGCACACGGTCGCCGAGATCGCCGCCCTCATCTGGGAGGCCTGCGGCGAGGATCCCGCGCAGCTCACCTTCGAGCACCTGCCGAGCTTCGAGGTCGACGTCCAGCGCCGCTGGCCGTCGGTGGAGAAGGCCCGCCGGCTCCTGGGCTGGGAGTCCCGCATCGACCTGCGCGACGGCCTGGCCGCAACGGTGGCATGGCTGCGGGAGCAGAGCGCGCCGGCCACCGCGCCGTGACCGCGATCCCGCGGGAGGCGGCGCTGGGCTTCCAGCGCGACGCTCTGGCCGCCGACCGGGCGCTCCGGCGGCGCGCCGCCGCGGAGGTGATCCCGGTGGCCGAGGGCGTCGTGCTCAGGCACGCCGGACTCGACGACGTCCACTACCTCAACGCCGTCCTGCTGGACCGGACCCCGCCGGCCTCGTCGCAGCTCGACGGGCCCCGGGCGGCGGGGCTGGCCGAGCGGTGGCAGGCCGACCGCGGTTACCGCCACGTCGTCTTCGACGACGCCACCGCGGGAGAGCAGGCGGCGGTAGAGCTCGCCGGCTCGGGCTGGGAGCGCAGCCGGATCGTGTTCATGGTCTTCGCGCGGCGACCCGGCCGACGTCGTCCGGCGACGCGCGAGCACGGCTCATCTCCAACGACGAGATGGAGGCGCTGCAGCTCGCCGCGCTGCGCGAGGAGGCGCCCGAGGTCGACGCGCGCAGCGGGCTGGTGGCGCGGCTGGTGGCCACACAGAGGCGCCTGCGCGACACGACGCCGTCGCGCTGCTTCGGCGCCGGCGACGCCGCGGGTGAGCTGGCCTCGATGTGCGCGCTGTTCCTCGACGACGACGTCGGCGGGCGCCGGGTGGCCACGGTCGAGGAGGTGGGGACGCTGGTGGCCCATCGCCGCCGCGGACTGGCTCGCGCCGTCATCCTGGCGGCCGTTGCCCACGCCGGGCGACTGGGGCGCCGAGATGATCGTGGTCCCCGCCGACGCCGACGACTGGCCGCAGGTCATGTACGCGGGCCTGGGCTTCGTGCCCCTGGGACGCCAGGTGGGGCTGGCGCGGCGGGATCCGGGCGCCCGCGGGTTCCGTGTCAGGCGGCGTGTAGCCTCGGCACCGGGATGGACTCCGCCTCCAGCTCTGCCCCGGCTCCGCCACCACCGGCCCCCAGCGGCCGCCGCCGCGCTCGCCGCCGAGGCCATCGCCGACAGCCGGTTCCCGGGCCCGTTCGAGGTCGGCTCCTACGCCGCGCAGCTGCGCCGGCGCCTCCAGGAGTTCGCCCGGGTCCAGCTCGTGGGCGAGGTGTGGGGCTTTCGCCTCAGTCGTGTCCGGGTGTACTTCGAGCTGCGCGACGCCCGCGGCGCGCTGCCGTGCTCGATGTGGCGCGACGACTTCGAGCGCCTCGCCGTGACCCTCGCCGACGGGATGCGCGTCGTGGTCGGCGGCGGCTGCGACTACTACCCGGGCAGCGCCGCCTCCTCCCCCACGTTCAGCTTCGCCGTGACCGAGCTGCGCCTGGCCGGCGAGGGCGACCTGCTCGTCGCGCTCGAGCGGCTGCGCCGGCGGCTGGACGCCGAGGGCCTGTTTGCGCCCGCAGAAGCGCCTGCCGCTGGCCGCGCTGCCGCAGGACGATCGGGGTCGTCACCGGCGAGAGCGGGAAGGCCCGCGACGACGTGCTGGCGGGCCTGCGCCGCCGCGGCTGGAGCGGTCGGCTCATCTGGGCCTTCGTCCCGGTCCAGGACCGCCACGCCGCGCCGCGGATCGCCGCCGCGCTGCGCGAGCTGGCGGCCACCCCGGAGGTGGAGGTGGTGATCGTCGCCCGCGGCGGCGGCTCGCTAGCCGATCTCTATGCCTTCTGCGACGAGGCGCTGTGCCGGACGGTGGCGCTGTTGCGCGTGCCGGTGATCTCCTCGGTCGGCCACCACACCGACCGCACGCTGATCGACGACGTCGCCGCCGTGTCCTGCTCGACGCCCACCCATGCCGCCGAGGCCGCGGTTCCCGTCGATTGCGCCGCCGCGCGCCGGGCACTGGCCGGCGCCGCCGCGCGGCTGCGCGACCACAGCCGCCGCGCCATCCTGGTCCGGGCGGGCGCGCTGGCCCAGCTCTCCCGCGCCCCGGCGCAGCACGTGGAGCGCCACCGCGAGCGCCTGCACCAGCTGCTGCGTGAGCTGCGCGCCTCCGCCCGCCGGCAGACCGATGGCGGGCGGCTTGGCGTGACCCGCCATGCCGCGACGCTGGAGCGAACCGCCGCGCGCGCCGCCGAGGGCGACCGCGCGCGCCGGGCACGGGAGCTCGAGCGCCTGGCCCTGGCCCTGGCGGCCCACGACCCTCAGCGCACCATGGCCCGCGGCTACGCGCTCGTGCAGGATCGCGCGGGAGTGCCGCTGGGCTCCGCGGCGGCGGCCCGCAACGCGCGAGAGCTGACGCTGCGCTTCCACGACGGCGCCGTCGCGGCCGAAATCGCCGGCGAGAAGGAGACCGAATGAATCAGACACGCACCTACGAGTCGGCCGTGGGCCGGGTCGAGGAGATCATCCGCCGCCTCGATTCCGGGGAGGCCGGGCTGCGCGAGACGCTGGACCTGGTGCGCGAGGGCCGCGAGCTGGTCGAGTACTGCGCGGGCGAGCTGGACGCCGTGAGCCAGGGACTCGAGGAGCTGCGCCTGGAGGAGCTCGTGGCGCGCCTGAACCCGACTCCGCCCGCCGCGCCCGCCGGCCGATGAGCACCTTCGACAAGCTTGCCTCCCTGCCCTTGGAGGTGGACGGCTACACCCTGGAGGGGCTCCGCGCTCAGGTGTCCAGCGGCTTCGAGCGCCTGTCCACCGTCGTGCACCTCACCGGCTCCGGCGCCGAGGGAGTGGGCGAGGACGTCGTCTACGACGCCGAGGACCAGGTCGCGCTCCAGGAGGCGGGGCCGGTACTCGACCTGGCAGGGCGCTACTCGCTGGGCGAGTTCTGCGAGCTCATCGACGGTCTGGACCTGTTCGCGGTCGAGCCCCAGCGGGGCGAGGTGTCCCGGCTGTATCGCCGCTGGACGTTTCACAGCGCTGCCCTGGATCTGGCGCTGCGCCAGGCGGGCACGTCATTGCAGGCGGCGCTGGGGCGCGACGCGCAGCCGTTGACGTTCGTCGTCTCGTTGCGATCTGGGCGAGCCCCCACGCTGGCGCCGATCACCAGCCGGCTTGCCAACTACCCGACGCTGCGCTTCAAGCTCGACGCGACCTCGTCGTGGTCGCCGGAGCTGATCGCGGAGCTGGCCCAGACCGGCGCCGTGGACTCGATCGACTTCAAGGCGCTCTACCACGGGACGATCGTCGACCAGGAGCCCGACCCGGTGCTCTATGAGCGCGTCGTCGCCGCCTTCCCCGACCGCCTGGCTGGAGGACCCGGACGTCGTCACCGACGACACCGCCGCGGCGCTGGCCGGCGAGCATGGCCGGATCACCTGGGACGCCCCGATCCACTCGATCGCCGACATCGAGGCGCTCCCGTTCGCCCCGCGCATGGTCAACCTCAAGCCGTCGCGCATCGGTGGTCTGCGCAGGCTCTGCGACACCTATGACTACTGCGCCGCGCACGAAATCGGGGCCTACGGGGGCGGCCAGTTCGAGCTGGGACCCGGGCGAGGCCAGGCCCAGTACCTGGCCTCGCTGTTTCACCCCGACACACCCAACGACCTGGCGCCGGTGGGCTTCAACCAGAACGATCCGCCGCCGGGGCTGCCATCCAGCCCGCTGCCGGTGGCCGCCGACGCCGTGGGGTTTCGCTGGGTCAGCTGAGGTCGAGCAGGAGCTTGCCCTGGACCTGGCGGTCCACGAGGCGCTGGAACGCCTCGTTGACGTCCTCGAGCTGCAGAACGGAGTCGACGCGCACCTTCAGCTCGCCGGCGCGTACCGCCTCCAGCGCGGCCCGGAGGCCCGGGCCGCGCTCGTCGCGCGTGAGGATCGATCCCGCCGTAGCCCAGCAGCGATAGCATCTTGCGGTACAGCAGCTGCATGTTGAAGGTGACGTCGGCGCCCGCCGAGACGCCGAAGGAGACGATCCGCCCGCGCGGGGCCATCGCCTCGCACCAGCGGCGCCACGAAGCCGTCGCCGAGCGGATCGAACGCGACCGTCGGCTCGAACTCGCGCCAGTTCGTCGGCGATCTCCTCCGGCCCACCGACGAGCACGCGGTGGGCGCCGTCCGCCGGTGATGCCTGGCCACCTTGGCCGCCGAGCCGGTCTGGCCCCAGACGGTGGCGCCGGCGGCGCGCGCCAGCGACACGATCATGCTGCCGACACCGCCGGAGGCCCCGAGCACGACGACGCGATCCTCGGCGGTCACTGCGCGCGACGTCGCGCACGCAGTTGAGCGCGGTCAGCCCGGCGATGCCCATCGCGGCCGCTGCTCAGCGGCTCGACGCCCTCGGGCAGGTCGAACGACCGCCGCGTCGCGGGACGACCGCGGCCTGGGCCCACACCCCGTCCCGCGCGGAGCCGAGACCCTCGCCGGCCACCAGCACGGGCCGGCCGTCGAGCTCTCGCCGGCGGCCTCGCCGCCAAGCGTGCGCGGACGCCGGCCGTCGGGATTGACCGGCCTTCGGCGTTGTAGCGGTCGATCGGGTTCACGCCGCCGTAGTGCAGCTCCACGCGGACCTCGTCCTCGGCGGGCTCGGGGAGCTCCACCTCCTGGATCTGCAACGGCTGCCCGAGCTCGACGAGCCGGGCGGCGCGGACGGTGTCAGGGCCAGATGCCATTTCCGGCCCGCCGTTCTACCACAGATGGCCCCGGCGGCCGCTCACTAGGCTCGGCTGCATGACCAATGCTCAGAAACTGAACGGAACCGTGGCGCTGGTGACGGGCGCCTCCAGTGGAATCGGCGAGGCCGCCGCGGTCGCGCTGGCCGAGCAGGGCGCCACCGTGGCGATCGCGGCGCGGCGCAAGGACCGTATCGACTGCGCTCGCGAGCACGGATCACCGACGGAGGCGGTCGCGCCCTGGCGATCGAATCCGACGTGACCGCTCAGGAGCAGGCTGAGGCATTGGTGGAGAAGACCGTGGCCGAGCTCGGCCGGCTGGACACGCTGATCAACAACGCCGGGGTGATGCTGCTGGGCCCGATCGTCGACGCGCCGCTGGAGGAGTGGGAGCGGATGATCGACCTCAACGTCAAGGGACTGCTCTACTGCGCCCATGCCGCTCTCCCGCACCTGATCGCGGCTGCGCGAGGACAGCCCGCGCGAGGTCGCCGACATGGTCAACATCAGCTCGGTCGCGGGGCGCGTCGCCCGCAGCGGCAGCGGTGTCTACAACGCGACCAAGTGGGGCGTCGGGGCGTTCAGCGAGTCGCTGCGCCAAGAGGTCACGCGCCGCCACGTCCGCGTCTCGCTGGTCGAGCCCGGCGCCGTGGCCACCGAGCTGGTCACCCACAACCGGCCCGAGATCCGCGAGGCGATGGCCGCGGGCAACGATTTCGAGCCCATGGCGCCCGAGGACATCGCCGACGCGATCGCCTACATCGTGACCCGGCCATGGCGGATGGCGGTCAACGAGATGCTGATCCGGCCGACCGAGCAGGAGCGTTAGACCCGGGCCTGGGGCGTCAGAAGCCACGAGCAGTCCGAGCGTTAGAGGGGTATACAACGGACAGCGGAGCGGGTAGCTACGTTCCACTGAACAGTCCCGTACTCTTGAGGCGCCATGAGACCGGCACGGTCCTGGGCGCCCCTCGAACCAGGAGATCCCTTGCAAGAACGACTCGCCATCGCCGGCTCCGGCACGATCGCGGCAGGACTCGCCGCCGTCGCCGCCGCCCACGGAGAGGTCCTGCTGTGGGCCCGCTCCACCGCCTCCGCGGACCGCGTGCGGGGCGCCGTAGCCAAGCACTGCGACAAGCTGCCCGAGCTCAACGGCTGCGCCGATCGGGTACGTGTCGTCGGCGATCTGGACGAGCTGGCGCAGGCGACCTTCCTCGTCGAGGCGGTGGTCGAGGATCCGGATCACAAGGGCCCGCTGCTGGCCGAGCTGGCCTCGCACACCGGACCCGACGAGATCCTGGCCACCACCACCTCGTCGCTGTCGATCGCGGACCTGGCGGTGGCCAGCGGGCAGCCGGACCGTTTCGTCGGGTCTCCACGTGTTCAACCCCGTGCCGCGGATGGA
This sequence comes from uncultured Actinomycetota bacterium, assembly GCA_963790605.1. Lineage (GTDB taxonomy): Bacteria > Actinomycetota > Thermoleophilia > Solirubrobacterales > Solirubrobacteraceae > Palsa-465. The sequence goes on from CAWBPG010000001.1 coordinate 654,858, forward strand.
GCTCGATCGAGCTGGCCTTCGGGCCCCAGACCCGCGACGACGTGCGCGAGCGCGCGCGGGCGCTGTGCCAGGACCTCGGCAAGACCCCGGTGGAGGTCCCCGACACCCCGGGCTTCGTCGTCAACCGGCTGCTCTTCCCCTACCTGTTCAGCGCCGTGGACTTCATGGTCCAGAACGGCATGGAGCCGGCCGACGTGGACCAGTGCATGACGCTGGGCGCCGGGATGCCGATGGGCCCGATCGCGCTGCTGGACTTCGTCGGGCTGGACGTCTCCAAGGCGATCGGCGAGGAGATCGGCGCCGCCGTCCCGGCCCGTCTGGCGGAGCTGGTCGAGGCCGGAGCCCTCGGCCGCAAGACCCGTCGTGGTTTCTACGACTACGACTAATTATTAAGGCTGCGTTCAGGTCCGACGCCCAATATTCATGGCGCGACGTACCTCATAGCAGCACCTCCTCCCCAGAAGCACGAGACCGGCCCGTCCCCAGCGGGCCGGTTTCTTTTTGGCGCACACCGGCCTCGACGTGCGACCTGAGATAGCGGGCGAAGCCGGCCCCTGAGGGCCGGCTTCATCTCTCCTCTCAACCGCCGGAAAGCAACCGGACGGCCCGTTACCGGGCAATGTAACGAATGCCGCGAGCTCGCGCATCACCAGATGTGGTCCGCGCGCACCGGCCGTAGCCTCGAGGCAAACGTCGACGGCGCGATTGCTGGCGTTATCCATGCGCCAGCGACCGGGCGTGCGCGCGCGCTACGAGGCCGGCGTACTCGGCTCGGCCGCGGCCTTGCGGTGGCGGATCCGGACCGCCTCGATGCGGTTCTCGCGCACGGACTCGACCCGGATCGAGTAGCCGTCGGCGGTGACCTGGTCACCGCGTTTGGGCAGCCGGCCGAGCTCGGCGAACACGAACCCGCCGACCGAGTTGTAGGCGTCGGTGTCCACCGGGAGGTGCAGCCCGTAGTCCTCGAGGTCGGAGACCGGGACGTGGCCGCGCACGAACCACTCGCCGCTGGCCAGCCGGCGCACCGCGCCACCGGCGGGATCGGTCTCGTCGGCGATCTCGCCCACGACCTCCTCGATGATGTCCTCGGTGGTGACGATGCCGGTGGTGCGTCCGTACTCGTCGACGACGATGGCCAGCTCGGTGCGCTCGCGCTGCAAGATCGGCCAGGAGGTCGTCCAGCGGCTTGGTCTCGGGCACGATCGGCGCCGCGCGCACCAGCTTGTCGAAATGGGCCTCATAGCCCTCGTTCATCATCAGCTTGACGAGCTGGTTGACGTGGACGATCCCCTTGACGCGGTCCTGGTTCTCGTCCTCGGTGACGACCAGGCGCGAGTGCCCGGTCGAGACGCAGCGGCGCAGCGCGTCCTGGACGGTCTCCGACAGGTCGACGGTGACCACGGCGGGAATCGGCGTCATCACCTGGCGGGCCTCCTGCTCGTGCAGATGAAAGACGCCGGTGAGCATGTTGGCCTCGCCGATGTCCAGGCTGCCGCCGCTGCTGGACTCGGCGATGATCCGCTTGATCTCGTCCGGGGTGCCGCCCTCGGGCTCGGCGTCGGGGTCGGTGCCGGTGGCGCGCAGCAGTGAGTTGGACGCCGCGTTGAGCACGTAGATGAACGGCGAGAACAGGACCCGGCTCATCCGCAGCGGCCGCGCGACCCGCCGCGCCAGGTCCTCGGCGTGCTGGATCGTGTAGAGCTTGGGCGCGATCTCGCCGACGATGCTCTGCGCGATGGTGATCAGCAGGTAGGCGATGATCACCGAGACGACCACGGCGGCGCGAACGGCCAAGCGGACCGCCGAGCACGGGCTCGAAGAGGTGCGCGATCGCGGGCTCGCCGAGCGCGCCGATGCCGATCGACGCCATCGTGATGCCGACCTGGCAGGCGGCGATGTAGTCGCCGATGTCCGCCATCTGGGACAGCGCCAGCTTCGCGCCGCGCTTGCCGTCCTCGGCCATCTGCTGCAGACGGGCTTTGCGCGAGCGGACGAGCGAGTACTCGGCGATCACGAAGAACGCGTTGACCAGGATCAGCACCCCGGTCAGGATGATGAAGAGCGCTTTCACAGAGCCCCGCGCGTCGTCCGGCTCACCGTCCGGATGGCGCCCTGCGTCAGCGCGCTGCTACTTCGTGGTCGTTCGTCGTCGTTCATTCAGCGACCGGGCGAACGGTAGCAGCAGGCCCCGCGTGACTGAAACGGGCGCCCGCCCGCCCGCCCGCCCGCCCGCCCGCCCGGCGGGCCCGGCCATCGCGGCCGGGCCCGCCTGCATCCACGATCAGCTGCAGAGCGTTCGCGCCGGCGGGGTCGCGGAGCTCTCCAGGCGGTGGGCGTCGGCGATCAGCCGGTGGGCCTGACCGATCAGCGAGACCGCCTGGAACACGTCCAGCGGCCGCCGTCCCGTCTCGGCCCGTAGCAGCGCCGCCTGGATGCGCGGCACCAGCGCGCTGCGGGCGCTCTCGCATGCCTGGAGCTGGCCGTCGGTGGCCAGGTAGTCGGCGTCGCCCGGCGAGGTGCCGGCCAGGGCCGACGTGTCCGCGTCCAGAGTGTCGAGCCCGAAGCTTCCGAACGGCGCGTCGAGCTGCTTGTAGGCCGCCCCCAGCACGTCGAGCAGGATGCGGTTCACGCTCCCTCCGCGGTCGTGGCGCGACGAGCGGGGGTGGACGGGGCCGGCATCCAGGATCTGCTCGATGGCGCGGCCGTCCCACGTGTAGTCGTCGCTCAGGCCGAGCAGCGTCATCAGCGTCGGCCGGGCGTCGGTGTGATCGGTCCAGATCCGCGAGGTCTGGCCCAGGTTGGCGATCCCGGGTCCGACCCAGCCCTGCCAGGTGGTGGCGATCTGGGGCTGGATGTCGCCGTGGTTCCAGGCAAAGCCGTTGCCCTGCGCCGGGCAGCCCGGGCCCTGGTTGGTCACCGGAGCCGGGGAGGCTCCTTGCGCGGGACCGACGTTCGAGCAGACGCTCTGGAAGAAGAAGTCGTCGTTGCCGAACAGCGTGAACGTCGGCGTCCGGTTGGGGTCTGCGTTGACCATGTGGAGGATCGACTCCTCAGCCTGGTCGGCCATGTTGACCGTGATCGGAGTGGTCTGGCCGGTGATCGGGTCGGGCTCGCTCGCTCCCGAGATATCCCGCTCGAGCGCGCGCACCCCGGGATCGTCCTGACCGGGACGTGGACCAGCAGAGCTGGACTGGTTGGGGACGATGATCGCCGGGGCGTCGTCGTTGTCGAAGCCGAACGTCGTGGCATCGCCGGAGAGGCCCTTGACCAGCGCCGGCAGGTTGGTGTCGACCTCGCCCACATTGCGCGCGAAGCCCGCGGTCCCGAACGCCGCCCCGCCCTGTTCGGCGGTGTCGTACTGACAGGCCACCGTCACTCCGTTGCAGCCGGGATTGCGCGGCGGGCCGCCGGCGTAGTGGTCGCCCTCATCCACGGTCACCAAGAACACGGTGTTGCGCTGGGTGATGCCATCGCGCGCCAGGCGGTCAAAGAACGCCGTGAACGCCGCGTTGTACTCGTGCAGCTGCGCCTCCATGCCGACCTCGCCGGGCCCGAAGGCGTTGCCGTGGTTGAGGTCGTACTGGTCGTCGTGGACGTCTGAGAGGTAGGTGTAGGTGACGGGGATCCCAGCCTCCTGCGCCGCAGCGGTGTAGCCGAGGGCGTTGTTGGCCTCCATCCCGTCAAAGCCGGGAAAGCCCGCGTCGCCCGCCTCGTCGAGGATCTGCGTCGTCGGCGTCGCACCCCGCTGGAAGGTGCTGGGTGGCGGTGTCACCGTGGCGTCGACGTTGTGCTGCGGGACCGCGTGGCGGCCGGTGTCATTGGCATTGGGGGCGAACACGTCATAGACCGGCGGCGCGGCGAAATTGCCCGAGACGGGCGGCGGGGTGTCCCCGACGGGCGTGAAGTTCGCCGCCAGAGGACCGTCGGGCCTGCCGGTGAGGACAGGATCGACCCCGAGCGCCCCGAACTGGGCGTTGAAGCCCGTGTAGCCGCCGGGCTCCGACGGCAGCGTGTCCGGAGAGCCGCCGTTGGCAGGCGCGCAGATGCCGTGGCCGGCGCTGTCAGCACGCGAGCAGTGGATGGCCAGGCCGTCGTAATCGGTGGTGCCGATGTCCGAGCCGGCCGTGAAGTGCTGGTCAAACGCGGTGTTGAACGACCAGTTCCCGAACTGGGCCTGCGGGGAGTCGGCTCCGAACACGGTCTGCAGGTCGGTGGTGTCGTTCTCCAGCTCCATGTCGGCGGCGCCGATACCGGCGAAGTCACATCCGGCACGGGTGAAGCCCACCCACGGCGCGGGAGTGTTGACGCCTTCCGGGCTGGCGGCGCTCGCCGGCTGGTGGATGAGAGTGAACAGCGGGTCGTCGGTGCTGGTCGGATCGCTCCAGTACTTGAACAGCGAGCTCGAGTTCGTCCCCGGCACGACACTGGAGGACGCGCGCGTGGCGTGCTGGTTGGGGTCGAGGTACGGATAGCTGTTGGCGACCCCGCCGCCGAAGTCGTCGGGATACATGCCGGTCTCGGTGCTGAGGATGCCGTCGGCGGTGTGTGAGATCAGCACCGTGTGGTCGTTGGACAGCAGCGACCCGTTGTCCTTCATGAAGTCATACAGGGCCGGCATCTGCTCGATGTCAGACGGGACATTGGGGTTGTCCCGCTGCAGATGCACGTTGTCGAACTGCATGATGATCACGTGCTTGATGGCGCCGTCTCCCAGACGGCAGGCGGTGGCGGCGCTTGCGGGCGCGGTGCGCAACAGCGCCAGCCCAATCAGCGCAACGGCAACGAACGCCACGCGGAACGCGTGAACATGAAAGCGTGAACCTGGCACGGACTCCCTCCTTGAGTTGGTGCAGTGGTGCGGCCCCAAACTATGCACCCTCTGAGTGGTGGAGGTATCCGGCGTGGTGTGAGACTCGTGATCAATTGGTGAACGAGCCGGAGACGGCTACCCGTCCAGGCGCGTCGAAGCGCTCGGCCATCGTGAAGTCCACCTCGGTGAGACCGCCCGCCGAGTGGTTGGTCAGCGACAGCTTCACCTTGTTCCATCCGTGCAGCAGGATGTCCGGATGGTGGTTGGCGTCCTCGGCGACCTCCGCGACCCGGTTGACGAACGCCACCGCCTCGTTGAAGTCCTCGAACCGCCATTCCCGGACGATCTCGTCGCCCTCGCGCTCCCAGGGCAAACGCCGTAGCCTTGACGCGACTTCTTCCTCGTTGAGCACCTCGGCCATGTCTTCTCCTTATCTCGGTTCCGTTCAAGCTCCCACGGGCGCGCGGCCCGCAAACCTGAGCATGCGCATCGTCAGCCTCGTCCCATCGGCCACCGAGATGCTGTTCGCGCTCGGGCTCGGCGACGATGTCGTCGGGGTCACGCACGAGTGCGATTATCCGGCCGAGGTCCAGGGGCTGCCGAAGGTCACGCGCGACGTCCTGCCCACGGGACTCAGCGCCGCGGAGATCGACGCCGCCGTCAAGGAGCGCACGCTGGCCGGCGAGTCGATCTACGAGCTCGACGCCGACGCACTGCACGAGCTGGCGCCCAACCTCATCGTCACCCAGGCGCTGTGCGCGGTGTGCGCCGTCTCCTACGACGACGTCCGAGCGATCGCCGAGGAGATCGACACCCAGCCGATGGTGGTCTCGCTCGATCCACACACCGTGGGCGAGGTGCTGGGCGATTTCCGCACGCTCGCCCAGGCCACCGACACCAAGGACGCCGCCGTCGACCTCGTGCGCGAGGCCTCGGCGCGGATCGATCGCATCCGCGTGCTCACCCGCAACGCCCGCGCGGCGGCCTCGGGTGGTGGCCCTGGAGTGGCTCGATCCGCCGTTCGCCGCCGGCCACTGGACGCCGCAGCTCATCGAGCTCGCCGGCGGCGAGGACATGCTGGGCTTCGCCGGGCGAGAACTCCCAGCAGTGCTCGTGGGAGGAGGTGGCAGCCGCTCGAGCCCGGACATCGTGGTCGTGATGCCGTGCGGCTATGACGCCGAGATCGCCCATCGCGAGGCCGAGATGCACCGTGACGAGCTGGCGGCCATCGGAGCCGGTGAGATCGTTGCCGTCGACGCCGCCGCCTACTTCTCGCGGCCCGGCCCGCGCATCATCGACGGACTGGAGCTGCTGGCGCACATCCTGCACCCGGAGCTGGTGCCCGAACCCGCCCCGCCCGCCCGGGCTCTCACCGTCGAGCTCTAGATCGGTCCGAGCGCGGGGCCGGTTGCCCGGGCGCAGGTCCTTCCGGCACTCCTCGAGCGGCGCCTACGGCGAGATGCACTCGCTCGATGACGCGGTCAGATCGTCAGGCCATTGGGCGCCAGGCCGACGCTTCCGGCCACGGCGATGGCGGCGATCACGCTGATCACGGCCACCACCACGCATCCGGCGATCGCGCGGCCTGCATCTGCCGGCGCTCACCCAGCTGGACGATCAGCCAGCCGCAGATGGCTCCGCCGACGACGCCGCCCAGATGGCCGCCGATCGAGATGCCGCTCACGCTGAGCGAGAACACGATGTTGATCACCAGCGTGAGCCCGAGCCCGCTCTGCCAGATCGAGATGCCCCGGTAGTGGGCGACGACGATCAGCGCGCCGAGGATGCCGAAGCAGGCGCCCGACGCGCCCACGGTCGGGACCTGGGGCGAGAACAGCAGCGCCCCGAACGACCCGGCCAGCAGCGAGACGAAGTAGACGACGCAGAAGTTCAGCCGGCCGATGGCGGGCTCGAGCATCGGCCCCATGAAGAACAGGAACAGCATGTTGAAGGCGATGTGCAGGAGGCCGTCGTGCAGGAAGCCGGCCGTGACCAGGCGGTAGTACTCGGTGCAGGTGGACGATGTTGGGTCCATAGAGCGCGCCCTTGACGTACAGCGTGCCGAAGCCGCTGGCGTTCACCCCGCCCAGAGGCGTCCCGCTGGCGGTCTCCCCGATGAACACCGCGACGTTGATCGCGATCAGGATCTGCGTCATGACGGGGGCCGACGGGCGGCTGCGCACCGTCTTGACCTTGGTGCGCTCGCGCGCGCACTCGGGACAGCGCATGCCCACGGAGGTCGGCGTCATGCAGTCCGGGCAGATGGGCCGCCCGCAGGAGGAACACGAGACCCCGGTCTCTCGGGATGGGTGTCGGTAGCAGGTGGCCATGGTGCGCTGACGGTATCAGCGGGCCTGGCGTGGCCCGCCGGGCCTCGGCGTGGTGATGCCCGCCCGACCCCGCGGGGATCAGCGGTCCGGGAGGACCCGCCGCGCTTCCTCGGCGAAATCCTGGAGGGTGCGCGCGGCGAGCTCACGCAGGTTGCCCGACTGCTGCCGGCGCGCGCGGTGGCGGGTGCGCACCCGCAGCACCACCAGCGCCGTGCCGGCGCCCGCGCCGATGAGCACCGCCGCGGCGGGGCGCGCCCAGTTGCGCGGGTCGCGCATGGTCTTGAGCTCCCACGCCTCGAGCTCGTCCTGGGCGAGCTCGGTGAGGCTGACCAGCGTCATCTCCATGCGCGCGGTCAGGTCCTCGGGCGGATCGACGGGGCTGAGCGCCTCGCGCAGCAGGGCCTCGAAGTCGGTGGCGCCGCTGCTCACGCGTCCTCGCCCGGGGTGGTGCTCGGACTCGCTCACCATCTCCTCGAGCTGGCGGATGGCGCGGTGCAGGAGGACCTTGGTGGCGCCGTCGGTGCGATCGAGCGCCCGGGCGATCTCACGGTTGTCCATCCCCAGGGCAAAGCGCATGATCAGCGCGTTGCGGCGATCGTCGGGCAAGCTGGGAGACGCCCTCCAGGATGCTCTTGAGCTCCTCGCGGCCCTCCACGAGGGCCTCGGTGGTGTGGGGCGCGGAGATCAAGCCGGCGTCCTCGATGGCCGACTCCGGCTTGCGCGAGCGGTCCCGATAGAAGTTGGCCGCCAGGTTGTGGGCGATCCGGATGAGCCACGGACGCAGCGGCCGGCCGTTGGACTCGCGCAGCGCCCGCTCGAAGTGGCGATAGGCCTGCAGGAACGTCTGCTCGGTGATGTCCTCGGCGTCGTGGTGGTTGCCGATGCGGTAGTAGCTGTAGGTGTAGACGTCGCGCAGATGCCGGCGATACAGCTCGGTGAAGCGAGCGTCGAGTTCAGCTTTGGAATCGGGGGCGTCGAGTGCCAATTCACGCGGAGCCTACCTCCGCTCGGTCGGTGCCGGGGGGTGGGCGGGGATCGGAGTCACGCGGCGCGCACCGGCCGGGATCGTTTCGGCCGCGGCGGCTCAGTGACCGTCGCCGCCCACTGGTGGGGATCGATCCGCCCCTCGACCAGCGCAGCCAGGCCGTCAAGCGCCGGGGTGTCAAGCTGAGCGGCCCGGGCGGCGCTGGCCAGCAGCGGGACCGAGTCGACCGCCTCGGTGCCCTGGCCGAGCGCGTGACCGATCTCCGAGGCCGGCATCCCCTGGGCCAGCAGCTCCCCGGCACGGTGGTTGCGCGAGCCGCTGTCGACGACGCTGGCGACCAGCGCGCCGGCCCCGGCGACGCCCGCGAATGTCTCGGGCCGTCCGCCGCGGGCGCGGGCGAGGGCATCGATCTCGGCGAACACCTTGCCGGCCGCCGCTCCGGCGACGTTGGCCCCCGCCTGCGACGCGGCAGCTGCCGCGGCCAGGGCGGCGACGTTCTTGGCGGCGCCGGCCAGCTCCACGCCGGTCACGTCGCCCGAGACGAGCACGTCGAGCTTGGCGGCGGACAGGATGTCCTTGAGCTGGCGGCTGAAGCCGCGATCGAGCGAGGCCACGACCACGGACCCGCCGCGCTCGAGCATCTCGGTCGCGTTGGCCGGCCCGCCGAGCACGGCGACGGCGCGCGCCTTGCAGCGCTCGGCCGCGAACGCGGAGGGCAGCGTGCCCAGGGGCGGGACCACGCCCTTGGAGACGACGATCACGCCGGCGCGGCTCGTGATCCGCCCGCCATGGGCGGCCATCACGCGACGGCAACGCCTTGGCCGGGACCGCGAGGCAGACGATGTCTGAGCCCTCCAGGCTGAGGTCTGAGGCGCGCAGCACGCGCACCGCGTCGGGCAGCGGGACGCCGGGCAGGTAGCGCTCGTTCTCACGCGACGCCTGGAGCCGCTGCGGCCTGCTCCTGCGTACGGCAGCCGAGGTCGACCTCGAGTCCCGCGCGGGCCAGGCAGACGGCCAGGGTGGTGCCCCAGCCCCCGGCGCCGATGATGGCGACGCGGCGCACCGGCGGCAGGCCGCCGAGCCACTCCCACTGAAGCATCACGCACGGCCAGATGCGGTTGGTGACCGCGCCGGCCAGCTCGACCGACGGGTTGTCCACCTGCGGGAAGCGCAGCGCCCGCCCGGCGCGGATCTTGACCTTGTGGGGACGGATGCGCCAGCCCTTGCGGATCGCCTCGGTGCCGAGCACGGCGACGGGCACGACCGGGACGCCGGTCTCCAGCGCCAGGCGCCCGACGCCGCGCTTGGGCTGGCCCAGCGAGCCGGGGCGGGTGCGCGTCCCCTCGGGGAAGATGAGCACGATGTCGCCGCGGGCGAGGATCGCCTTGGCGGTGTCGATGAAGTCCGAGTCGCCGGCGCCGCGATCGACCGGGAAGGCCCCGAGCGCTGCCAGCACCCAGGCCAGCAGGCGGCTGTAGAGGAAGATCTCCTTCTTGGCCACGTAGTACATCGGGCGCCGGGCCATGCACGCGATCACGAACGGATCCAGGAAGCTCCGGTGGTTGGACGCGATGATCACCGGCCCGTGCTTGGGGATGTGCTCGCGCCCGATTCGCTTGAAGCGGAAGTAGACGAGAAAGAACGCCTGGAACGTCACGCGGACGAATCCGTAGATGAGCAGGTTGGCGCGTTTCTCGCGCGCTCTCCGGTAATAACGGTCGTGCTCCATCGCACAATGCGGTACCCGCCGGGCCTCCGCCCGTTACAGTTGAGACCCAGTGAGCCCTGGCTTGGACCCGACACGCACCCTCCGTGGCGCCGTCAGCGGCGCGGTGGCCGCGGCGGTGTGGGCGCTCGAGCAACCGCTGGACAAGCTGGTGTTCTCCAGCCGCTATGACGATGTCGAGCTGCTGGGCAAGGCGTTCACCCGGGACGCCGGATGGCTTCCCATCGGCCTTGGGATCCACATGGTCGACGGGGCCCTGTTCGGCGCGGTCTACGCCAATGTGGCGCCCGCGATCCCGGTATCGCCGAAGCTGCGCGGACCGGTGGCGGCGCTGGCCGAGCACGTCGCGCTGTGGCCGCTCGTGGCCCTGACCGATCGTCTGCACCCCGCCCGCCACGAGCTGCCCAAGCTGCGGGGCAACCGGGTGGCCTTCCTGCAGGCGGCCTGGCGGCACCTTCTCTTCGGGACGGTCCTGGGCGAGCTGGAACGGCGGATCAACGCCGAGCCCGAGGCCGAGCCGCCCGAGCCCGAGACCCACTATTCCTCAAACGGCCACGGCTCGCTCGAGCACGCCGTGTCCGTGCACGACTCCCCCTGACGGCGGCGGTCACCGGCGTGCCATGCGCGTCCTGATCACCGGCGCGTCCGGCTTTGCCGGCACGTGGCTGTGCCGGCAGTGCGCCGAGGCCGGCGACGAGGTGGTGGCCCTGTCGCGGCGTGGGCTGGTGCCCGACGGGTGCGGCCAGGGCATGGCTGTCGACATGCGCGACACCGACGCGGTGACAGAGGCTGTGCGCGCGGCGGCCCCGGAACTCGTCTACCACCTGGCGTCGCTCACCTCGGTGGGCCGCTCCTGGGAGTCCCCGGCGCAGACCCTCGGCGACAACGACGCCATCACCGTCGGGATGCTCGAGGCGCTGCGCCACGTCGCCGGCGGGGCGCCGGTGGTATGGGTCAGCTCGTGCGAGATCTACGGCAACCCCGACGTGCTGCCCGCGACCGAGAATCTGGCGCCGCGCCCGGCCAACCCCTACGCCGTCTCCAAGGTGTCGGGCGAGATGCTCGCCGAGCTCTACGCCGACGCCTACGGCCTGGAGATCGTCCGCGCCCGGCCGTTCAGCCATTCGGGCCCCGGACAGCTCCCGATCTTCCTGCTCTCCTCGCTGGCCTCGCAGGCCGCCGGTGGTCGCGCCGCCCGGGTCTCCAAGCTCGAAATCGTCACCGGGAATCCGGAAACGCGCCGGGACTTCACCGACGTGCGCGACGTCGTCCGCGCCTATCGGCTGCTGGCTCAGGCGCTGATCTCGGGCAAAGCGGGCGCGGCCGGGGGCGTCTTCAACGTGAGCACCGGCCGCTCGGTCTCCGCGGGAGAGCAGGTCGCGCTGCTGGCCGAGCTCCTCGCGCCGATCGAGGTCGAGCACACCGTCGACCCGACGCGCGTCCGCGCCAGCGAGGTCATGGACCTCCGCGGCGACCCGGCCCGGCTGCGGGCGTTGACCGGCTGGGAACCCAAGATCCCCCTGCGCCAGACGATGGCCGACACGATCGAGTGGTGGGAGCGCGAGCAGGCGCGCAGCGCCGCCTGAGCGTTGCGCGCCGTTCCGGGCGCGCTCCGCGCCATCACGCGGGCGCCTGGCAGACTTCGGTCAGCCGCGCCCGCCTAGCTCAATTGGTAGAGCACTTGATTTGTAATCAAGGGGTTGGGGGTTCAAGTCCCCCGGCGGGCTTTTGGGGCTTCTCGAGGAGGCGCTCATCGAACGGAAGCAGGCACCCCTCGCCTCAGCGCGAGACCCGCATCCGCGCCGGCAAGGGTGTCGGCGCCGAGGACTTCCGTGGCTGTGCCAATGCCTCCAACCGGCCAAGCTCGCCGCGGGTCAGCCAGCGCTGCGAACCGCATAGGAACTGGCAGCAAACGCACCTCATCGCGGTCACTCGGAAGAGAGCTGGAGGCGCACGCGGTTGCTGCGACCGTGTTCTTGGGCCGCCCAACAATCAATATTATGTCGTCCAAGGAGCAGAAGCAGCTACTGAGCGGAGTCTAGGGAGCGGCCCGAGTTGCTCGCTGGACCTCGCAGCGTCACCACGGACGAGGTCGGATCTGCCTCCGGCGTCTTCGAGACGATCCGGCAGCTACCGACCTCGCTCGACCTCGCCGTGCTCGGCGCGATCTTCTCTTCCGCCTTCGCCCACCACCTCCCGACCAACGCGCTTCAGATCACCGCTATGGGCTGCCTGGCGCCGCTCGCCGCCGCGTTTCTGCTGATCTTCCGGCTGCCGATGGGCAGTCGGGACGAGCGCGAGCAATTCCAACCGACCGACCCCGCCACCACACTCAGCACGTGACCGAGGAAGGCGAGCGCACGAAGTCGCAGAAGCCCGTCGGCTCGGTCGAGAACGCGTTGCGGCTGCTGTTGATGTTCCGGGACCGGGACTCGATCCGGGTCAGCGAGGCGGCCGCGGATCTCGGGGTGGCGCGTTCGACCGCGCATCGTCTGTTGACGCTGCTGCTCTCCTACGGGTTCGTCGGCCAGGACCGTGTCTCCCGCGCCTACGGGCCCGGTCCGCGGCTGGTCGAGCTCGGGCTGTCGGTGGCCCGCGCCACGGACATGCTCGGCGTCATGCACCCGTTCCTGGAACGACTGAGCGAGATCGCCGACGAAACGGTCCATCTGATCGTCCTGGAGGGGAGCGACTGCAGGTTCGTGGACAGCGTCGAGTGCCAGCGGTCGCTGCGGGTGACCGGTCGGATCGGAGTCATGTACCCGGCGCACACGACGTCGGGCGGCAAGGCGCTGCTCGCCGAGCTCGACGAGCGCGAGCTGCGAGGTCTCTACCCGATGCGCGAGCTCCCCGGCCTCACCGATCGGACGGTGTCCCGTCGAGACGACCTGTTCGCCGAGCTCGAGCAGATCCGACGCGACGGCTACGCCGTCAGCCACGGGGAGAGCACCCCGGGGATCGCGGCCGTGGCGATGGTGCAGCGCACGGCGAGCGGGGAGACCCCGGCGGCGGTGGCCGTCTCCGCGCCGGAGAGCCGGCTCACCGGTGCTCGGCTGCCGGAGCTCGTCCGGGCGCTCCGGCAGCTGACCGGCGAAGCCGCCCGACAGCTCGGGTGATCGCCGAACCTGGATTCGGCTGACCGCACTTCGTTCGGCCTGGTGCTACGGTGAACGCGCTCGGCCAGTACGGCACCATCGGGAGGTGGAGGACGCGTGGAGGAACATTTTCAGGTCGTCGTAGTCGGCGGCGGGCCGGTCGGCGTGGCGCTCATGATCGAGATGGCGCAGCGTGGCGTGTCGTGCGCGCTCGTCGAGCGCGGCACCGAGCTGCAGGACATCCCCAAGGGGCAGCTGCTCACCGGCCGCACGGTCGAGCACTTCCACTTCTGGAACTGCCTCGAGCAGCTGCGCGCCGCGCGCGTCCTGCCCGCCGGGCACCGGATCGGGACGATCACCGCGTACGGGAACCTGTTGAGCGGCTACAGCTACCACGGCTCGGTGGCGGCGGCCGCCGCGCCGGAGCTCTTCTTCCAGACGGGTGAGCGTCTGCCGCAGTACCAGACCGAGGGCGTGCTGCGCGAGCGCCTCGCGCAGCTGCCGACGGCGACCGCGCTGTACGGAATGACCGCCACCGAAGTCGAGCAGGAGGACGCCGGCGTCCGGATCACCGTGGCGCCGACGCCGCGGGGGACCCGGCGGGTCCACAGCTGGGAGAGCGCCGAGGATGAGGCGGCGCCGAACGGGGAGGAGGCGCGGGTGCTCTACGCCGACTACGTCGTCGGCTGTGACGGAGGGCGGTCGCTGGTGCGCGAGAGCGCCGGCATCGAGCGCGCGGGTCGGGACTACGGCAAGACGATGATGCTGGTCGTGTTCCGCTCCACCGAGCTGCACGAGCGACTCGAGGAGCTTCCCGCTGCCACCACCTACCGCGTGCTGCAGCGCCGGCTCGAGGGCTGGTGGCAGTTCTTCGGCCGCGTCGACCTCGGCGGGCGATTCTTCTTCCACGCCCCGGTGCCCTCGAACGCTGACCGGGACACCGTCGACGTCCGCGCCGTGATGCAGGAGGCGACGGGCTTCCCGTTCGAGGCCTCGGTCGACCAGGTTCGCTTCTGGGAGGGCCGCATCATGGTCGCCTCCGCCTACCGCCACGACCGCATCTTCATCGCCGGCGACGCCGCCCACCAGCACCCGCCGTACGGAGCCTACGGCCTCAACACCGGGCTCGAGGACGCCGTCAACCTCGGGTGGAAGCTGGCGGCGGCGCTCCAGGGGTGGGGCGGGGAGCCGCTGCTCGACTCCTACGAGGCCGAGCGCCGTCCGGTGTTCTCCGATGTCGCCGATCTCATCGCCGCGGGGATCGAGATCGACCGGGAGTTCCTCGAGCGCCACCAGCCCGAGCGCGACCGCGACGACTTCGAGCGGGCGTGGAGCGCGCTGCCGGAGAAGGACAGCCCGTTCCGGCTGCACCGTGAGCCGACCTACGCGGGCTCCCCTGTCGTGTGCGGGGCGCCGGAGGCCCGCAGCGGCTCCCTCGTGCCGGCCTCGCCCGCGGCGCGCGCGGGGGAGCACCTCTCGCCCTGCGCGCTGTCGGGCGGTGAGGACGTGTTCACCCGCCTCGGCACCGGCGTCACTCTGATCGCCCTCGATGCCGAGGCGGCCGCCGTCAAGGCGTTCGAGGACGCGGCGCGCTCGCTGCGAGTGCCCCTCACGGTCGTGTCCGATTCGGCGGCGGACGTTCGCGCCGCCTACGAGGCCCGGCTGATCCTCGTCCGGCCCGACCAGTACGTCGCCTGGGCCGCCGATGCGGTCCCCGATGACGCCGCCGCGGTCCTCGCGCGCGCCACCGGGTCGATGGCGCCGTCGCTCGCGGGCCCCGCGGGAGAATGAGCTTGGTGTTCGAGACCTGACAACCCTGGAGCTCGCGCGTGACGCGGGAGCCGTGCATGAGGAGGAACCGATGAGCGTGGTCGAGACGGACGGTGACCGTCTGATGGATTCGACGGACTGGTATGGCGCGATCTTCGACGGCGCGTGGCGTCGGGCGGCGGGTGGCGACATCGCGGTCCGTGAGCCGGCGACGGGCGAGGAGCTTGCCCGGGTCGGGCTCGCGACGCCGGACGACGTGCGCCGCTCCGCCGAGCGCGCCGCCGCGGCGCAGCGCGAGTGGGCGGCGACCGGCCACGAGGAGCGTGCCGCGGTGCTGCGCCGGGCCGCCGATCTGTGGGCGCAGCATGCCTCGGAGTTCGAGTCGATCATCGTCCGCGAAACCGGCGGGGTGCCGCTCAAGGCGCGGGCCGAGACGACGATGGCGAGCCACGAGTGCCTGGAGTCGGCGGCGCTCTCCTCCCGGCCGTACGGTTCGCTGCTGCCGAGCTCGCGCGCGGGCCTCAGCATGGCGCGCCGTCTGCCCGTCGGCGTCGTGGCCGTCATCACCCCGTTCAACTTCCCGCTCGGCCTCGGCATCCGCTCGGTCGCACCGGCGCTCGCTCTCGGCAACGCTGTCCTGCTCAAGCCGGACCTGCGCACGGCGGTGACCGGCGGCGTGCTCTTCGCCCACGTGTTCGAGGAGGCTGGCCTGCCGGAGGGGCTGCTCCACGTCCTGCCGGGGGGCGCCGATGTCGGGCAGGCGCTGATCGCCGCCGCCCAAGTGCGAGTCATCTCGTTCACCGGCTCGACCGAGGCCGGCCGCAAGGTCGGTGAGGCGGCCGCTCGCCACTTCAAGCGCGCCCACCTCGAGCTCGGCGGCAACAACGCGCTCGTCGTGCTCGGCGACGCCGACCTCGAGCGCTCGGTCAACGCGGCCGCGTTCGGCGCTTTCCGCCACCAGGGCCAGATCTGCATGACCGTCGGTCGGCACATCGTCGCCTCGGAGATCGCCGACGAGTTCGTCGGCCGCCTCGCCGAGAAGGCCGCCGGCCTGTCGGTCGGCAACCCCAATACCGACCGCGTCGAGCTCGGCCCGATGATCGACGAGGGCCAGCGCGACCGCGTCCACGGCCTGGTGACCGCGAGCGTCGACGCCGGAGCGACGCTCGCCACCGGCGGTGAGTACGACCGGCTCTTCTACCGCCCGACGGTGCTCGACCGCGTCGGCCCCGACAGCCCGGTCTACGCCTCGGAGGTGTTCGGCCCGGTCGCACCGGTGATCCGCTTCTCGAGCCTCGACGAGGCGGCGGCGCTCGCCGGCGACACCGAGTACGGGCTGTCGCTCGGCATCCTCACCCGGGACGTGATGGCCGGCCTCGAGCTCGCCAACCGCATCCCGAGCGGCATGGTCCACATCAACGACCAGACGATCGGCGACGACCCCGTCGCGCCGTTCGGCGGCGTCGGCTCCTCGGGCAGCGGCTCGCGGTTCGGCGGCGACTGGAACATCGAGGCGTTCACCGACACCCAGTGGGTGACCGTCAACAACGAGATCCCCCGGTACCCGTGACCCCGGGCCGGGCGCCCGCCGGAGCGGGCACCCGGCTCCTCGCCAAGCCACCGGAGTTAGACTGCCTCGGCGTAGGGATTTCGCGACACCGCGTCCCGCGGCCGCGATCCCCGCCTCGTGAGAAGGGAAGGGTCCGTAGTGGAGCTTCGCCACCTTCGGTATTTCGTCGCGGTGGCCGAGAACATGCATTTCGGCCGAGCCGCGCAGCAACTGCACATCGTGCAGCCGGCTCTCAGCAAGCAGATCGCCGCCCTCGAGCGGGAGCTCGGCGTGGAGCTGTTCACCCGCACCAAGCACCGGATCGAATTCACGCCGGCCGGCAAGGCGTTCTTCGCCGAGGCGCGGGACATCCTGCAGCGGGTCGATCACGCCGCACGCACGGCGAAGATGACCGCGAGCGGCGCCATCGGCAGCCTCGACATCGGCTTCATCGGGCAGGCGATGTTCAGCTTCCTGCCGCCCGTCCTGCGGGAGTACCGCCGCCGCTACCCCGACGTCCGCTTCGTCCTCCAGGAGCTCCCGAGCGCGATCCAGCTGGGGGAGCTCCAGCAGGGCCGGCTCGACGCCGGCTTCGTCCGCCCCTCCGGCCATGACGAGCTCATCCGCTTCATCACGGTCTCCCGCGAAGCGTACGTCGTCGGCCTCGCCGAGGACCATCCGCTCGCCGCCGAGAGCGTCGTCGACCTCGCGGACTGCGCCGATGAGACGTTCGTCCTCGTCTCTCGCACCGCCGCTCCGATCTCCTTCGATCAGGGGCTCGCCGTCTGCCAGAGCTACGGTTTCACCCCGCAGGTGATCGAGGAGGGGACCACCCCGGCGGCGAGGTTCGGGATGGTCTCCGCCGGCGTCGGGGTGACGATCGTCCCCGAGTCGAGCATCCGGTACCCGTGGCAGGGGGTGGCGTTCCGTCCGCTCACCCGTAGGGACGTCGAGGTCGAGCTCGCGTTCGCGTACCGCACGACC
Source organism: uncultured Actinomycetota bacterium (assembly GCA_963790605.1). GTDB lineage: Bacteria > Actinomycetota > Thermoleophilia > Solirubrobacterales > Solirubrobacteraceae > Palsa-465. The sequence goes on from CAWBPG010000001.1 coordinate 672,107, forward strand.
AACGAGTCGGTCGCCCTGCGCTCGTTCCGGGAGACCCTGCAGACGCTCCTCCCCGTTGCAGGGGAGCGGTTCGAGCGCCCGCTCGTCGGCTCCTCCGGGTGATAACGCGCGGTGATCCACAGCGTGATCAGAAGGCATTGGTCACGGGGATCACGGGCCTCTACAGTCGATCGCGGTGGTGGACACAAGGGAGTCAGCCAAGCCGCAGGGCGACGTCAAGGAGCGGACCACCGTTCTCATCGTCGGCGGCGGACCGTCGGGTCTGACGGCCGCGCTCCTGCTCGAGAAGGCCGGGGTCGACTTCCTCCTGCTCGAGCGCCGGGACTTCTCCGCCCACTTCCCGCGCGCACACCTGCTGAACGTGCGCACGATGGAGATCTTTCACGACGTCGGCGTCGCCGAGGACATCTACCGCCGGTCCCCTCCCGAGGAGCGCTGGCACCGGGTCGCCTGGTACACCTCGCTCGGCGGGGAGGGCGTCGGCCGTCGCACCAAGATCGGCCAGCTGTCGGCGTGGGGCGGAGGCGCCGACCGCGAGCGCTACGCCCTCGCGAGCCCGCGCCCGTTCGCCAACCTGCCGCAGGTGCGGCTCGACACGCTGCTCTGGCAGCACGCCGACGCGCGCAGCCCGGGCCGGATCCGGGCGCGCCAGGAGGTCGTCGACCTCGCGCCCGACGACGACGGCGTCACCGTCACCGCGACCGACCGCGACAGCGGCGAGACCTACACCGTCCGCGCGCGGTACGTGGTGGCCGCCGACGGTGGTCGCGTCTGCTCCTCCAAGCTCGGTGTCGGGATGGAGGGCGCACGGGCGATTCGGGAGATCACAAGCCTGTACCTCGAGGCCGACCTCAGCGACTACGCCGACGAGCGGGCGCTCCTCACCTACATCCTCTCGCCGTCCGGCCAGTGCGCGCTCCAGGCGCTCGGCCCCGATCACTGGGCCAACGAGTCCGAGGAGTGGCTGGTCGGGGTCATGGGAATGAATCGCGACACGCCGGCGGACGAGATCGTGCCGATGCTGCGCCGCCGGCTCGGGATCGCCGATCTCGAGGCCAACATCAAGGCGATCAGCCACTGGCAGTACGAGGGCATCGTCGCCGAGCGGTTCCGGGTCGGCCGGGTCTTCCTCGTCGGCGACGCCGCCCACCGTCACCCGCCAACGGGCGGACTCGGCCTCAACACCGGCGTCCAGGACGTCTTCAACCTCTGCTGGAAGCTCGCGGCGGTCATCCGCGGCTACGCCCGCGACACGCTGCTCGACACCTACGAGGCTGAGCGCCGTCCGGTCGCCGCCTTCAACGTCGCCCACTCGCTGCGCAACGCCGCCAAGCACCAGCCGATCGCGGCCGCGATGGGTATCGAGCCGGGGATGTCGGAGGATGAGGGGTGGCGCGAGGTCGAGCAGTGGTTGTCCGACACCCCCGAGGGCGAGCGCCGGCGCGAGGCGACCGACCGAGCCGTCGCGTCCAACGCCGAGGACTTCAGCCAGCTGAACGTCGAGGCCGGCGTCGCCTATCCGTTCGGCGCGGTCATCCCCGACGGCACCCCCGCGCCGATCGGGCCCGAGGAGTCGACGATCGATTTCGAGCCGACCGCGCGGCCGGGGCACCACGTGCCGCACGTGTGGCTTCAGCGTGACGGGCAGCGCGTCTCCACCGTCGACCTCGTCGCCCCCGACGGCTTCACCCTGTTCGTCGACCAGGCGGCCGAGGCGGAGTGGCGGGGCGCCGCGGAGGCGGCCGCGGCCGCCTCCGGGTGTCCGCTCGCCGTCGTGGCGATCGGCGGTGAGCTCGCCGACCCCGATGGGGAATGGGCGGCGATCCGCGGCGTCAAGGGCGGCGGCGTGCTCGTCCGTCCCGACCGGCACGTCGCCTGGCGCGCTGACCCCACCGACCGCGCCGAGGCCCTCGCGACGGCGGTGGAGGCTCTACTCGACGGGTGCGCCCATCTCTCCGCCGAGCAACGCGGCTCGCTGCTCGACGGCATCCACACCGCTGCCGACGCGCTCGTCCGCTGACGGGCCCCAACGATGACGGCGACCCTCGACGCAAGCGCCCTGCGCGCGCGGCTGCGTGAGCGGCTCGACCGCGAGGAGCTCATGACCGTGCCCGGCGGGTGCACGCCGCTGTGGGCGATGATGGCGCAGCGGGCCGGATTCGAGCTCTTCTTCCTCGCCGGGTCGCAGCTCTCCTGGTTCCTCTACGGGGTGCCCGACTGCGGGATCGTCGGCCTGCGGGACGTCGTCGACCACGCCCGTCACCTGGCGGCCCGCGCGGACATCCCGGTGCTCGTCGACGCGGACACGGGCTACGGCAACGCAGTCAACGTCACCTACGCGGTCCAGGAGTTCGTCCGCTCCGGGGTCGCCGGGATCTCGATCGAGGACCAGGAGGCGCCGAAGAAGTCGGGCACCAACGCCGGCCGTCGCTGCATCTCACTCGCGGAGGCCACCGGCAAGATCCGCGCCGCGGTGGCGGCGCGCGATGAGCTCGACCCGAGCTTCGTCGTGTGCGCGCGCAGCGACGCGATCGGCGCCGAGGGCACCGGCTTCGAGGACGCTCTCGAGCGGTGCGTCGCCTACTCCGAGGAGGGCGGCGCCGACCTCGTCTGGCTCAACTCGGTCGAGTCGATCGATCAGCTGCGGACCGCGTGCGCGGCGCTCCGCGTGCCGGTGATCACGATCTGGGGCGGGTCCGCTCCCCGACCGCCGCTTGAGGAGTTCGCCAAAGCGGGGGCCCGCGCCGTCCTCTTCCCGACCGTCGCCGCGAGCGCGGGCGCCCAGGCCGCGTGGGATCTGCTCCACGACCTGCAGGCCAACGGCGACGGCGCGCTCGAGGCGTGGTCAGCGCGCACCCGTGCGAGTCCGTGGGGCCGCGCCCCATCCGCCGAGCTCGTCGGCACCCCGGGCCTGCGCGCGCTCGAAGAGCGGTTCATCCCGGCCGACCAGCAGCGCGACTACGAGACGACGTTCGGTCACGACCCCGCCTCGTCCGGGCGCGGCCGGCCCGAGCCCTGAGAACGGCGCGCTCGTCAGCTGACGATCTTGTGATTGAGGCCGATCGGCTCGCCGACGGTCGCCGTCATCACCCAGCTCGCCGAACGGAACTCGTACAGGGGCAGCGCGGCGAGTGCGCTCACCACGGTGTACTGCGTCGGCATGTCCTCCCACCGTGCCGGGTGAAACGCGAAGCGGCCCTCACCCTGCCGGCGCTCGACGATCTCGTCCGGTGGCCGCACCGTTCCGTAGGTGAGGTAGTCGACGTCGGGCTCTCCCCACGCCCCGGTGCGGGGCACGTACTTGGCGGTGAGCACGTGTCCCGGACCGCCCGCCGCAGGCGGGGGGCGTCCTGCAGGCCCGTCGCCTCGATCTCGAAGAACGGGAAGCCCAGCCACGATGAGCTCCCCGAGACGGCCTCGCCGCCGGCGCTCACGACCGGATCGGGGATCTCGGCCCACAGCTTCGGATGCCCAAGCTCGTCACGACCAGTGACGATCGGATCGGCGAGGCTCTCCCACAGAACCGGCATGAAGCTGCCGCGCAGGAGCTCGCCCTGGTCGCGGAAACGCACCGGGAGCGTGACCCGGACGATGTTGTACGAGCGGCCGGCGAGCCAGCCGATGTCGTACATCCGGGTGATCCCCGCCGTCAGCACCGGCTCGCCGTCAAGCTCGCAGCCATGTGGGAGCAGTGCCGACAGCGCGTCCGCGTCCGAGAGCGCAGAGACGGAGATCGACGCCGTCCGCAGCGCGCCGGCCTTGTATGAGGCATCCGACGGGACGTTCCGTGGCCCCGCGCTCGGCCCGAACGAGACCGGCATGCGGTACATCGGCTTGAGCGCGGATGCGATGGAGTCCACCACGTGAGCAACCTCCTCGATAGTTGAACTGCCGGGCGAGACGTAACCGTCTCAGCTGACGAGCTGGGCCTCGCGGTCCTGGGCCGTGAACTGCTGGGTCGGCGCCGAGGATTCGGGCAGACGCTCGATGCCCTCCGGCGGCGGCGACATCCCGAACACGGCGAACTGGTTCACGTTCCACGCGGTGTTCGCTCCGGCGATGCCCCCGTTCGGCCAGTACACCGTCTCCCAGTCCGGGATGAAGTTCCAGTAGCCCCCGGTCTGCAGCTCGATGACGGTGCCGCCCGGCTCGAACACGTAGGCGAAGAAGAGCTCGCCGATCCCGTGCTTCAGCGGCCCGGCCTCAAGCTTGTACCCGTACTCGGAGAGGATGTCGAGCGCGCGCAGCAGGTCCTCTCGTGTGTCGTAGTAGTAACAGAGGTGGTTCATCCGGCCGGGCTTCACGCTCGGGTCCCCGGGGCGCTCGGCGGCGATCGCCAGATCGTGGTTCTGGGGCCCGGAGGAGAGGGTCGCGAAGAAGACGCTGTCGCGGGGACCCATCGTTCCCTCCATGAACCTGAACCCGAGGACGTCCCGGAACGTCGACACATCCTCCATCAGCTTCGTCGACACCGTCGTCACGTGGTCGATCCTGCGGACCGGAGCGCCGTGCGTCACCTGTCGCTGCGGCCGGTTCGGGAAGCTGCTCTTCAGCTCCGGCGGGGCGACGTAGCGCTCGGACTCCCAGACGAGCTCGGCGAGGTGGCCGCCGGGAGTCCAGAACTGGTAGGCGCGACCATGGCCGACATCGCCGTCGATCCAGCGACCCTCGATTCCCGCCTTCTCGAGCGCCATGGCGGCGTCGTCGAGCTCGGCCGGGCCGTCGGTCCGCCAGGCCGCGTGCCCGAGGCCCGGGCCGGGGCCCTCGGTGATCTTCAGGCTGTGATGGAAGAACTCGCCCCACGCCCGCAGGTAGACGGAGTTGCCGTCGCGGGCGCTCTCCTGCAGCCCGAGGACGTCCTTGAAGAACGTGACACTCTCCTCCGGCTTGGCGCTGAACAGCTCGACGTGGTGCAGCTGTGAGATCAGCTTGTAGGCCATGGTCGATTCACTCTTTCCTATGTGTCTGGCGCTATGTAATTGACGGAGCGCGTCACGACTGCAGCTCCTCGTGCTTCGGCGTCGCGGGCGCGGGGGGCCGGCGCTGCAGGAGGTGATAACCGACCGCCTCCCGCGCGCCGCGCAGGCTGGCTCCGCCGGTGATCGCGTCTCGGATCACGCGTTCGGCGTCCTCGATCTCGACCGCCGCGGCGATGACCACCTCCGCGCGCGCGGCCGGGATGACGACGATCCCGTCGCCGTCGCCGAGCAGCAGGTCGCCGGGCTCGACGCGGATGCCGCCGATCGAGACAGGGCCGCCGATCTCCTCCACCCGGACGCGGTCCTTGCCGGTCCGCATCCAGTTGCCGCGGCTGAAGATCGGGTAGCCGAGCTCGATGCTGCGATCGACGTCGCGGCAGACCCCGTCGATGACCGTCCCGGCGACGCCGCGGCCCGCCGCCACGGTGGTCAGCAGATCACCCCAGACGGTCGCGTCGCGGCGTCCCTGGTTGTCGAGCACGACGACCTGCCCCGAACCGAGGTCGTCGATGTAGTCGCCGACGGTGCCGGGGTCCTCGCCGACCGTTCCGTAGCGGAGCGTCCACGCACGACCGACGAGCCGGAACGAGCGATCAAGTCCCATGATCCCCTCGCACTGGCCGGGAATCCCGCACTTGTCGAGAGCGTCGCTCACCCCCGGCGTGGTGAGGGCCGCGAGCTGCGAGAGCTGCTCGTCAGCCACGGGAGAGCAGGGTCTCGTAGTCGGCGCCCATCACCTCGGAGATCGGCGCGCCCCGCGTGAGCGCCTGGGCCATCGCCACCTCACGCGCGGCGATCTGCTCGGCCGCGGCGAGCACCTCGTCCTGCGCCGCCTGCGGCACGAACGCGACGCCGCTTCCGTCCGCGATCACCAGGTCGCCCGGTGCCACCGTCGTCCCGGCGATCTGCACCGGCTCGTTCCACGCGCGCTCGACCACGCGGCCGCGCGCGGTCACCGCGACCGCCGCCCGTCCGTACACCGCGAGCTCGAGCTCGACCGCCTCGGGCACGTCCCGGCACGCGCCGTCGATGACGACCCCCTCGACGCCCCGCAGCGACGCCGCCTTCGAGAGCAGCCCGCCCCAACTCGCGCAGTCGACTCGCCCGTCGTTGGCGATGACGATGACGTCGCCCGGCCCCGAGGCGTCGACCGCGGCGGTGCACAGATGGCGCGTGGGTTGGGTGCCCTCGGCCGGCCCGAGCCTCACCGTCACCGCTCGACCGATGATCACGCGGGGCGCGGTCACCGGGTGCAGGCCGACGACCGCCTGCGGATGGCCGCTGCGCTCCAGGGCGTCCGACACCGCGCAGGCGTCGAGCGCCCGGAGCCGGTCGAGCGGGCTGGAGCTCATCAGGCGAGCGCGGGAAGGTCGTAGATGTCGAGCGTCGTCTCGCCGCGCTCGAGGCGGGTGAGGATCTCCTGTTCCTTCTGGACCCGCTCGTGCGCGGCGGCGGCGACCCGCTCGACCTCGTCGGCGGCGATCACCACGACCCCGTCACGATCCCCGACGACGATGTCGCCGGTCCGCACCACCGTCCCCCCGAGGACGATCGCCTCGCCGAGGCGACCGCCGGCAGCGGGGTCCTTCGCGGTCCCGCCGATGCAGACGTTCGCGGCGAACACCGGGAGTCCCATCTCGACCAGTCGGTCGACGTCGCGCACGCCGCCGTCGATGACGAGGCCGGAGAGCTCCCGGGCGATCGCGGCGCGGCTGAGGATCTCGCCCCAGTACCCCGCCTCGCGCTCGCCCCGGGTGTGGACGACGAGGACGTCGTACGGCTGCGCGGCGTACACCGCGTGATGGATCCACAGGTTGTCGCCGGCAGGGCAGTCGACCGTGAACGCGGGCGCGCAGACGGTGAAGCCCGCGTCGACCGGCTTGATCTCCGAGGGCAGCGCTCCGCGGCGACCGTAGGCCTCATGGACGGTCGCCGCATCCAGCCCATGCAGTGACGACTCCGGTCGCACCGGTTCCCCGTCGTCAGGCGGCCTGAGGGACGTCGCCCCAGCGGGCGAACGCCATCCCGCACCCGGTCCCGCTCGCCGTCCGGTACACGGGCGTGTACTCATCCCAGGCGAACGACAGGTCCTCGCAGCAGGCCGCGAGCGAGATCCAGTTGCGGATCTCCGAGTTGCCCGAGTTGAGGAGATGGACCGGCAGGTCGAGCAGGCCCCTCGGGTTGCCGGCGCGCAGCGGCTCGAGCGTCTGCATGTCGAGCTTCTCGTCGGTGACGAAGTGGCTGAGGCCCCCGGAGGCCACCATCGCGACCTTGAGATCCTCCGGGAAGCTGTCGATCACCTCGCGCAGCGCCGTGCCGAGGTCCCAGCAGCGGGCGGGCGGCATCTGGTTCGGCGGCCAGTAGGTGTTGACCACGATCGGGACGAGCGGGAGCGCGCCGGGCATTTGCATGAGCTGGCACTCGACCACCCCGAACGCGTGGCCGAGACCGGACGGCGCGGTCGGCTCATTGATCGTCGCCGGATCGAAGCCGCGCTCGATCAGCCCGCCGATCGCGTGCAGCGCGAACGCCTGGTGTCCGGGCCAGCGGTTGCGGGCGTCCATCCCGTAGCCGGCGTGGACGTCGTCGAGGCCGCCGACCCGGGCCCCGTAGCGACCGCGCTTGCCCGCAGTCGTGAACTCCAGCATCTCGCCGGTGTAGACGGCGAGCGTGGGCACGTAGTCGTCGCCGAAGAGCTCCCACTGGTCGTCGCCGATGACGACGATCAGGTCGATCTCCGCCTGCTTGACCTCATCGCGCAGCCGCTCGATCGAGGAGGTGACGAGCTCCCGCTGAGTGCGGAACCGCTCCTCGGTCGCGTACTCCGCGTAGCGCTCTCCGCTGGCCTTCTGCAGCTCCTCGAAGGTCACCGGCGTGCCGGAGGTGTCGACCAGGAGGGTGGAGTACTGGTCCATCTCCGCGATCTTCAACCACGTCGGCACCTCCGACACGACCATCGGACCGTGCGACATTGCAATGCCCATCACCAATTCAGCCAACGTGTGTGCTCCGTTCTCCCGCGCCTCGAGCTCGAAGGCGAGCTCTTTCCTCAACCAGTAACTCGGTCACCCTAGTCAGCGTCGTGTGAGAGTGCCAATGCCTTCTGGTCCGGTGGATGATCACTGCGGGCTATGGCCGCCGACCGCCTCCGAGCGGCCGGCGGGGAGCTTGAACAGCGACCTGGCGTTCTGCTCGTAGATCGCGTCGCGGTCGGCGTCGGTGAGCCAGTCGATCTCCTCGATGAGGATCTTGATGTCATCGAACCAACGGCCGTTGGCGGGGTTTCGCACCGAACCGGTGCCGGGCTTCTCCGACCCGAACAGGCAGCGATCGATCCCGACGGTCTTGAACAGCAGCTCGATCGCATCCTTCGTGTACAGGCACGTGTCGAACCACAGGGTGCGCATGCGGTCGATGTAGGTCTCGCCGCTCGGGTTGCGCGCGGCGCCCGCCATGAACCGACCGACCTGGTAGGGGACCGCGCCGCCGGCGTGGGAGATGATCAGCTGCAGGTCCGGGAAGTCCGTGGCCACATCGGAGGCGAGCAGGCTCGTGACCGCGATCGTCTCCTCGAGGATGAAGTGAAGGCTGTAGTTCTCGCGTGCGGGGGGGCGGCAGCCGGCCGAGTGGACGAGCGCCGGGACGCCGAGCCCGCAGAGCGCCTCGTAGACCGGATACCAGTAGCGATCGCCGAGCGGGGGCAGCGGCGGGCCCTGACCCTCCATCGGGTCCGGGTTGAGCAGCACGCCGACGCACCCGAGCTCCTCAACCGCGCGCCGCATCTCCCGGGTCCAGTCGCTCGGCTGGGTCGACGGGCTCTGGGGCAGTCCCGCCATCCCGGCGAAGCGATCGGGGAAGAGCTCGCAGCTGCGAGCGATCATGTTGTTGGTCTCCTCGGTGAACCACTCGACGATCCGGGTCGGCTCCTCGCTGTGCATCATCTGGTAGGGCCGCGGCGAGATGAGCTGCAAGTCGATGCCGGCGGTGTCGAGGTGCTCCAGGTGGGGAATGCCGAACGATCCGACCTCCTCGGTGATCGCGGCCCGGAGCTCGTCGTCGGTCACCCGCACCCCGCCCCGGCCGTGGGAGCCGCGGTGTGCGAGCAGGTTGGCCTTGTACGCGTACAGGCGCTCGGGCGCGCTCATGTGCCCGTGGACATCGACGATCATCGACCACTCCGATCCATGCGGATTGCCGGCGCGAAGCCGGGACGACAGCTGCTGGCGCGGCAGGCTAGTTGACCGCGCCCGCGCGCGGCAAATGCCTTTCGCGCCCCCCGTCGATAACTCCCGGGTATCACGTGCTCGCTCCGGCGGCCCGGTCCTGCCCGCACCGGCAATCGTCCACGCGCACACGCGCGAGATTCCGCCCATAGCACGGGGTTATCAGCTGGTCACGCCAAAGGCATTGGCTTGCATCATCGCCAATCCGTAGAGTCGCCGCCAAGTCCAACCAGCGGCGAGAGTCGCTGGCGCAAGGAGGAGAACAGTTGTCAAATAAGCGACGCACCGGCGCGACGATGGTCGTCGCCCTCTTCGCAGCGATTCTGCTCGCGGCGTGCGGAAGTTCCAAGAGCTCGTCGGCATCGACGAGCTCGTCGGCTGCCGCCCCCACGAGCTTCTCGAGCTCGACCCCGACCGCAAAGGCCACCGGCCCTGCGGTCGACGTCTGGAACATCGTCCCGGTCGGGGCACCCAACCAGTCGGCCCCGCAGATCCCGGCCGGAGTCAACGCCGAGTTCCGCTACGTCAACAGCCACGGCGGGATCGGTCCCGATCACCAGCCGGTCGATGTCAAGGTCTGCAACACCCAGGGCAGCCCCAACGGCGAGGTCCAGTGCGCCATGCAGGCCGCCCACGATCCGAAGGCGATCGCCACCCTCGGAGATCTGATCGTCGTCGCCACGGCGCCCGCGGAGGCGGCCTTCGGGAAGGCCGGCCTCGCGTCGATCAATCCGTTCCTTCAGTCCCCGGCGGATTTCGTCAACAAGATCAACTTCCCGCTGTTCGCCCCGAACTTCACCTCGGCGGGATGCGCGGTGCTGGCCCCGCGCGCGGCGCACGTGAAGAAGATCGCGTTCGCGTCGCTCACGCTGCCGATCTCGCTCGATGAGATGAAGATCGCGGAGGCGGCGGCCAAGAAGGCCGGTTTCACGGTGACCGGACAGGTCTCCATACCGCTCACCACCACCAACGTCTCCCCGTACGTGCACCAGTTGGCCGCGGGCCATCCGCAGATGACCGTCCTCCTGCTCGATCCGGAGCTGTCGGGCGCGTATCAGGCCGCGGCGGCGCAGATCGGGGCGAGCGGGCCGGTATGCGCGCAGGACGGGCTCGTCGTCTATCAGGCACTGGCGGGCCTCGGTCAGGCCGCGGCGAACACGTACGTCACCGCGTTCCTGCCCGACCCGGCCTGGAAGGGCTACCCGCTCCTGAGCACGTTCCGCTCCGACGCGGCGGCCGAGCTCGCGAGCGGTGACAAGTCCGCGAGCCTCGAGCCGGGCAACGATCCGCTGCTCACCCTGGAGGGCTGGGTCGCCGCCTATACGGTGCCGCAGGTCGCCTCTCACATCACGGGCACGATCACCCGCGCGAAGTTCTACAAGGCGATCAACCAGGCGACGGTGACGTTCGGATCCGGGAAGGGGGCGATCCTGCCGCCGATCGACTTTGCCAAGCCGAACTCGATCAAGCAGTACTCGCGGTTGTTCAACACCTCCCTGTTCCTGAAGAAGTGGGAGGTGGCCACGAAGTCGTTCGTCAGGGCGACACCCACCACCGAAAATGGCGACACGCTCATTCCGTAGCGGTCCCTCGCCGAGTCAACTGGCAGCCGTCGGGCCATCCGGTCCGGCGGCTGCGGGATCGGTGAACGCATCATGAGCGCGGTCATCCAGTACGGACTGCTCGGCCTCGGCGCCGGTGCGATCTATGCCCTGCTCGGTCAGGGGATCGTGCTGATCTACCGCGGCTCCGGGGTGCTCAACCTCGCCCAGGGCGCGTACGCGATGATCGCGGCGTACCTGTACCTGCAGCTGCACGCGCCTGGCGACTTCGGCTTCGGCAGTTTCTCCACTCAGACCGGCTGGCCCGTCGTGCCGTCGTTCCTGGTCGCGGTCGCCGCGGCCGCCGGGCTCGGACTGGCCACCGATCAGCTGCTGTTGCGGCGGATGCGCCAGGCCTCGCCGCTTGCGCGGCTGATCGCGACGGTCGGCGTCCTGCTCCTCCTGCAGTCGATCGCGGTCAAGATCTGGGGCAACAGCCCGCCGTTCGTCGCGCAGATCCTGCCCTCGCGGGTCTGGAAGCTCGGCGGCTCGATCACGGTCCCCTCCGGATACGTCTGGCTGCTGCTGATCGCGGTCGTGTTCACCGCGATCCTCACCGCGTTGTGGCACTTCACCAGGATCGGCTGGGTCACCTCCGCCGTCTCCGACAACCAGCGCGGGGCCGCGGCGGTCGGGATCTCGCCGGAGTTCGTCTCCTCGGCGACGTGGGTGGCGGGGTCCGCCCTCGCCGGCGTCGCCGGCATCCTCTTCACCCCGATCACCCAGGTCTCGCCGGCCGGCGTCAGCCTGCTCGTCATCCCGGCGCTCGCCGCGGTGCTGCTCGGGGGCTTCTCGTCATTCCCGGCGACGCTCGCCAGCGGCGTGGCGGTCGGCATCGCCCAGGCGGTGCTGCTCAACTACAACAGCTTCTTCCAGCAGCACCTGAAGGTGACCTCGATGTCCGACGCGCTGCCACTGTTCGTGATCGTCGCCGTGATGATCGTGCGCGGCTCCTCGCTGCCGCTGCGTGGGGAGATCTCCGATCGTCTCCCGGCGATCGGCATCGGACGCATCCGCTGGCCGGTCGTGCTCCCTGTGGTCGCGGTCGTCCTCGTGCTCATCTTCGCCGTCTTCTCCCAGAACGTGCTCGCGGCGCTCGCGGTGACCTTCAGCGTCAGCACCCTGCTGCTGTCGATCGTCGTGCTCACCGGGTACGCCGGACAGATCTCGCTCGCGCAGTACGCGCTCGCCGGGATCGGTGGGGTGATCGGTGCCGAGCTCGCCGCACATGCCGGTTTCGCGTTCCTGCCCGCGCTCCTCTCCGGGATGGTCGGAGCGATGCTCATGGGTCTGCTGCTGGCGATCCCGGCGCTCCGCACCCGCGGCGTCAGCCTCGCGATCATCACCCTCGGCCTCGCGTGGGCGGCGCAGGACATGATCTTCACCAACCCGAGCGTCGGCGGCGCCGACGTCGGGATCAACGTCGGCAGCGCCTCGCTGTTCGGGCTCGACGTGAGCGGGGCAGACCACCCGGATCGATACGCCGCGCTGACGTTCGTCGTGTTCGTCATCTGCGCCGCGCTCGTCGCCAATCTGCGCCGGGGCCGGCTCGGCCGCCGGATGATCGCCGTCCGCTCCAACGAACGGGCCGCGTCGGCATCCGGCATCGGCGTGTTCCGGACCAAGATGATCGCCTTCGCGCTCTCCGGGGCGCTCGCCGGGCTCGCCGGCATCCTCTTCAGCTTCGAGTACCAGAGCGCCGTCTTCACCTCGTTCGACCCCTCGTTCTCGCTGCTCGCCCTCGCCTGGATCGTGATCGGGGGCATCGGCTTCGTGTTCGGCACGTTCAACGGCGCGATCGTCGCCCCCGGCGCCCTGCTGTCGCTCATCGGGCTGCACTGGGAGGGCTTCACCACCTGGCTGCCGATCATCGGCGCCGTCGGCGCCCTCGCCGCCGTCCGTTTCAACGCCAACGGCATTGCCCATCAGCAGGTGCGGGACGTCGCCCGGCTGATGGCGAGGTTCGCGCCGCGCCGCCGCGGCCACGCACCCGGCGACCTCGAGCTGCCGGCCGCCGTCGACCCCGTCCGCGTGCCGCCCAGGCGGCTGCGGATCGAGGGTCTCACCGTCCGCTACGGCGGCGTCGTCGCCGTCGACGGGGTGAACCTGGAAGCCGGACCCGGGGAGATCGTCGGCCTGATCGGCCCCAACGGCGCCGGCAAGACCTCGCTCATGGACGCGGTCTCGGGCTTCGCCCGCTACTCGGGTCGGGTGCTGCTCGACGATGAGCCGATCGATCGCTGGCCGAGCCACCGCCGGTCGGTCGCAGGACTCGTCCGCTCCTTCCAGGGCCTTGAGCTCTTCTCGGAGCTGACGGTCCTCGAGAACCTCCAGGTGCCCCACGACCGGATCGGGGGATGGGGGACGGCCGGCGAGCTCGTCCGCCCCGTCCGTACCACGCTGCCGCCGGTGACGGTGGCGGCGGTCCGGGAGTTCGGCCTGGAGTCGGTGCTCGACAAGCTCCCCGATGAGATCTCCTACGGCCAGCGGCGCCTCGTCGCGATCGCCCGCGCCGTCGCCGCCGAGCCCTCGGTGCTGCTGCTCGACGAGCCGGTGGCGGGGCTCAGCGAGCATGAGTCCGTCGAGTTCGCCCGCCTCGTGCGGCGGCTCGCCGACGTGTGGGGCATGGCGGTGCTCGTGATCGAGCATGACCTCAACTTCGTCATGAGCATCTGCGACCGGATCACCGTGATCGACTTCGGACGGCCGGTGTGCGACGGGGCGCCCGAGGAGGTCCGCGGCGATCCCGCCGCGATCGCCGTCTACCTCGGCGAGGAGACCGCGGCCCCGAGCGTGGCGTCGGTGAACGCGCCGCCGGTGACCCGGTGACCGCGCTCATCGAGGCCCGGCAGATCTCGGCGGGCTACGGCGGAGTCGAGATCGTCCGCGACCTCTCGCTCGAGGTCCACGCGGGCGAGGTGGTCGCGCTACTGGGCGCCAACGGCGCGGGCAAGACGACGACGCTGCTCACGCTCGCCGGCGAGCTGGCGCCGCTGGGCGGCGAGGTCCTCATGGACGGCGAGCGGACGACTGCTCCGCTGCATCGGCGGGCCCGCAAGGGGATGGCGTTCGTCACCGAGGAGCGGTCGATCTTCCCGAAGCTCACGACTCGGCAGAACCTGGCGGTCGCCCGCGCCGATGTCGATCAGGCCACCGCGCTGTTCCCCGAGCTCGTCCCGTTGATGTCACGACGCAGCTCGTTGCTCTCGGGCGGGGAGGCACAGATGCTCACCCTCAGCCGGGCGCTCGCGCGGGCGCCCTCCCTGCTGCTCGCCGACGAGCTCTCCCTCGGCCTTGCCCCCAAGACCGTCGGCCGCCTGCTGCGCGCGGTCCGGGAGGCCGCGGATCGGGGGATCGGCGCGCTGCTCGTCGAGCAGCACGTTCACCGCGTGCTCGAGGTCGCCGACCGTGTCTACCTGCTGCAGCAGGGCCGAGTCCGCTTCGCCGGGACCGCGGCGGACGCCCGCGGGAGCATCGACGAGATCCAGGCGACCTATCTCACCGCCCCGGCCGTCGCTCGCCAGTGATCGCGTTCACCGGTGAGAGCATGCGGAATGGTGTCACTGCGAGTCATCCAGTGACCTGTTTCTATCTTTGTCCATGGGCCTGTCATGACCTTTCGATGAGGAGGGACGTGTGAGTGCCGTCACGAGGATTCTGGTGGTCGGCGGCGGTATCGGTGGGCTATCCGCCACGATCGCGCTGAGGCAGGCCGGCTTCGATGTCGATGTGGTGGAGAAGAATCCCGCCTGGGACGTGTACGGGGTCGGCATCATCCAGCCGGGCAACGCGCTGCGGGCGCTGCACCAGATCGGGCTCGCACGTGAGGCGGTCGAGCAGGGCTCCCCGATCAACGGCGGCAGGCTGTACCTGGCCGATGGGGAGACGATGGTCGTCCAGAACCCGACGCCGCCACCGGCCGTCGAGGGTCTGCCGTCGGGAAACGGGATCACCCGGCCCAGGTTGCACAAGATCCTCCAGCAGCACACGATCGACAGCGGCGCCGACGTGAGGACCGGAGTCACCCTCACCGAGCTGAGCGACCGGGGCGACGGCGTCGAGGTCGACTTCACCGACGGCGAGACGCGGGACTATGACCTGATCGTCGGGGCCGACGGCCTGTACTCCCAGGTCCGGGCCATGGTCTTCGACGACGCTCCAGAGCCGAAGTACACCGGCCAGCTGTGCTGGCGCTACAACCTCCCCCGCATCGACGGTCTCGACGGCATCTGGATGTTCCGCGGCACGAACGGGTCCGCGGGCTTCGTGCCGATCGGCGAGGACCTCATGTACATGCTGACGACGGATTCGCCGCCGCCGGGCTCGCCGATCCACCTGCCGCGGGAGGGTCTCGCCGCTCGCTACCGCGAGCGCCTGGCCCAATACGGCGGGATCGTGGCCGAGCACCGGGAGATGGTCGTCGACGACGACGCGGTCGTCGTCCGGCCGCTCGAGAACGTGCTCGTGCCCGCGCCGTGGCACCGGGGACGGGTGGTGTTGATCGGAGATGCCGCGCACGCGATGACGCCGCACTGCGGTCAGGGCGCCGCGCAGGCCGTCGAGGACGCCATCGTGCTCGCCGAGGAGCTGGCCACCGATCGCCCGCTGGAGAACGCTCTCCAGGCGTTCACCGACCGCCGGTTCGAACGCTGCAAGGTGATCGTCGAGGGATCGGAGGCGATCGGCGCCTGGGAGCAGGACAGCACGCTGCCGATCGACCCCCTCGAGCGTCGGCGCACCGTGATGATGACCGCCGGCTCGCCGGTTTGAGGCGTGGCGCGGACCAGCCTGACCATGACTCTCGCGACAGCTACTGGAGGCCCACCATGACCGAGACGCGGACGCTGGAGGACGGACGGGCCTGGTTGCTCGATCGGCTTGACCGGCAGACCCATCCATTCCGCGAGATCGATCCCGCCGCCGCGCGCGAGGTGATCATGGGCCTCGAGGGCCTCGATCCCGAGCGGTGGGCGGCCGCGTGGAAGGCCGCCGCCGACCGGTCCGTCGCCGAGGCGGAGGCCGCGACCGACCCCGTGGCCGAGAAGCACGCCTGGTTGCAGGCGTACCGGATGTCGTTCATGGGTCGCTACCCGACGCCGAACCACCCGGCGAAGATGGCCTCCTACGACCGCGCCCGGGAGTACTTCCGCCGAGCCGCGGCGCTCGAGGACCCACCGATCGAGTGTCACTCGGTTCCCTTCGACGGCCGTCCGGGTGAGGGGGATACCGTCCACTTCTACCTCGCGCGGCCGGCACCGTCCGACGAGCCCTCACCCGTCGCGCTCGTCTGGGCCGGGATCGACACCTGGAAGGAGGAGATGGGGGGGCTCAGGGACCTGCTCCGCGCCCGTGGCTTCGCGGTCGTGCTCGTCGACATGCCGGGCACCGGCCAGTCGCCGGTGCTCGCCTCCACCGACGCAGAACGGCAGTACACGCCGGTCTTCGACTGGCTCGACCAGCAGCCGGAGCTCGACCCTCACCGGCGGGCGGTCCTCGGCGGCTCGTTCGGCGGCTACTGGGCGATGAAGCTCGCCTACACGCACCGCGACCGCATCCGAGCGGCAGTCAACTGGGGAGGCGGCGTCCACATCACGTTCACTCCCGAGTGGCAGGAGAGGTCGCGAAACGCGTCCTCCTACCTGATGGACCTGATGGCCGCCCGGGCGCGCATCTTCGGCGGTACCACCTTCGATGACTACGTCGCGCGCTGCCCGGAGCTGTCGCTGCTCGACCAGGGCTGGCTCGACCAGCCCTCGGCCTCGCTGCTGCTGCTCAACGGGCGTGACGACCTGCAGAACTCGATCGGCGATCTCTATCTCAGCCTCGACCACGGTGACCCCAAGGCCGTGAGGGTCTTCGACGGAGGCCACATGGGCCAGGGACCGACAATGCCGACGATGGTCGCCTGGCTCGATCGCGAGCTCGCGCCCACCGCAGCCCGCTCGCTCGCGTGAGCGAGTTGAACATCCCCAGACGGGTCGTCACCGGCCATGACGAGGACGGCCGCTCGGTGGTCGTCTCCGACGGGCCCACGCCGACGGTCAACCGGCGTGGCGAGGCGGCGTTCTTCGAGCTCTGGAACACGAATGCGATGCCGGCGCCGATCTCCGCCCTCGAGCCCTCCGAGCCGACCGCCCGCGAGGTGGTGATTTTCCCGAGGGACAACGGCACGATCGTCCGCGTCACCACCTTCCCGCCCGGTCGCCGCTCGCCGATGCACCGCACGGAGACGATCGACTACGGGATCGTGCTCGAGGGCGAGGTGTATCTCGTGCTCGACGACAGCGAGACCGCGCTCCACCCCGGCGACGTCGTCATCCAGCGCGGCACCGATCACGCCTGGGAGAACCGCGGCGACGAGTCGGCGAGGATGGTGTTCGTTCTGGTCGACGGCGAGTTCGACGACGACCTGAAGGCGTCGATCGGCTGACGTCTCGCGTCGCCAACCGCAGCTGACCTTCAACCCAAACCCAGCAGCGACACACTCTCCGCACATCGCGCTGAGAACGCGGGGCGCGGGCTCGAGATGACGCCGCAAGCTGGGAGGCTGGATACGCCCCGCTTCGTGGTGCCGTACTTCAGGCCGCCCGAGTGACGGACGGTGACTACCAAGACTTCGATGATGAACTCGCTGAGGCCATACGCCGGTTGGCGAAGAGTGCTCGCCGGTAACTCGCGCTTGAATTCGCTCGCCGACACGACGATGAGCCTCCCCGGGGATCGGGGCCCGGTCTCGTAGTTGCTTTCACCGTTGACGGAGACGAGTCTTCCGGCCACAACTCGTGGAGCGCGAGAATGGAGCGGGGTCGATCGGGTGTACCGGAGTGCGCCTAGCCGCGGGACGCTCGGCCGCCACCGACGCGCCGCTCGAAGGCCTCGACGAGCGTCAGTAGTTCCGATGCCTCCCAGGCCCTGCCCCACTTCCTCTCGTTGAGCCGTTTGATGATGCCGCGCTCCTCGAGCTGATCCAGTGCTCGGCCTGCCGCCGGCGCTGAGACCCCAAGGAGTTCACGGACGCTTGTCGCTGTCAGCACTGGGCGTCCGGGCAGTTCATTGACTAGCTTCCAGGCAGCGGCATCAGAGCGGAGGCCTTGAAGGGCTTCGCGCCACCGACCTTGCAGTGCGTCGACGTCGTCGCGCAACACCGCCGCCTCGCTCGACGCAATGTCGGCTGCCTGTGAGAACGTCTGGACGATCAGATCGGCAGGATGCTGCGAGGCTCGGCCGCGGCGCTGGTAAGCGGCCAGAGAGCTTGTGTAGTTTCGGGGCGCCGCGTTGAGCACGAGCGAGATCGGGGGAATGTAATCGCCGAGCAGCCCCCGGCGGCGGAGGATTGCGTAGACGAGGGCTCTGCCCACACGACCGTTGCCGTCAAAGAACGGGTGGATCGTCTCGAACTGGCCATGCGCGATCGCGGCCTGGGACAGCGGATCGAGATCGTCGCGAGCGATGAACTGCTCAAGGTCATCGAGCAGTGGGCGCACGTACTCCTTGGGCGGCGGGACGAACATCGCGCCGACTGGGTTGCGATCGTTGCCACCAATCCAGTTTTGCTCGTCGCGGATCACGCCGGCGTAGGGCTTTCCGCGCAACGTCTCGCCACGGATCAAGGCTCGGTGGATGTCGCAGATAGCGTTGACGCCAAGGACGTCAGTGCTCGCGCCGAGCTCGACGGCCTTGCGCATCGCGTCGATGTTGGCAATCACCTCGCGAGCGTTCTTGTCCTCACGGCCGTCGCCGTAGCGGGCGCGAGCAAGGCGGGCATGAGTCATGTCGAGGCCTTCGATGCGCGAAGAGGCGACGCTCTCGGAGCGCAGCAGCGTCTCGGCGAGAGAATGGACACCTGGTGCTAAGTCGAGGCCCTGGAGCTGCTTGAGTGCGGCCGTGCCCACCTCGACGTCGCGCGCTGTGGCGTTGGTCAGCGCAAATGGATAGACGGCGATGTTGGGCGGGACGAAGGCGTCATAACGGCCACCCTTGCGCGCGGCGCGGCCGCCGTAGGCCGAGGGGTCGGGCTCCGCTACCCCGGGGATAAAGGTCCCCCATGTGCTGTCTGCCGCGGTAGCGCTCATGGAATAAAGTTTGAAGAGCTCGGGCGGACTTGTAACGTTTATCGACCCCGCGCCGCCCGTTAAACGTAAAAAGCTCCGCAGCGCATTTTACGTCTGTTGCATCTGCGACTCGGCACGGACATCGCGTGCTGGAGCATAAGGCGACCGCCTATTAGGATGAGGACAAGCGCGAAGCGGGTCGCGAGCACGACCGCGAGGAGACCTGCGAATCGGAGCGATCGCTTTTGCGCAAGGCAGGCCCGAGCACATGCGAGCGCTTCGGCGAGAGGTGTCGCGTAATTACCGTGTTGTCCGGCGGGTTAAGACCATTGTCGGGATGGCTCAGAACTTCATTGGTTGTGACCGTGATCAGTCGTTTTGTTGCCGCCGGATGTGAGGGATTGGCTGCCGGAGGGACACCTCGCGTGGTTCGTTTTGGACGCGGTGGCGGGGATGGACCTGTCCGGGTTCTATGGCTCTATCGCGCTGAGGTGTCGGGCGGCGGGCTTATGACCCGGCGATGATGGTCGCGCTGTTGCTCTATGGGTATCGCGCGGGGTCGGTCGGCGCGGGCGATCGAGCGGCATGTGGGAGGACGTGGCGTTCAAGAGATCGCGATGCTGGAGACACGGATCACGCACGATCGCTCGGTTGTGGAGCGGCACGAGGCGACGCTGCGGATCTCTTGGCAGGTGCTGGATTGTGCGCGCAGGCGGGGCTGTCGGCCGGGGGTGGTCGCGATCGACGGGACGAAGATGGCCGGGAACGCCAGCCGGGAGTCGACGCGTGACTTTGGGCAGATCGCCAGGGAGATCATCGCTGAGGCGATCGCGACCGATGAGGCCGAGGATGAGCTCTATGGCGAGCAGCGTGGTGATGAGCTGCGGGAGCTGCGCCGGGAGGGGCGGGCTGAGTTCTTCGCCGCGTCGCGAGCAGCAGGCAGCGACAGGCGCTGAGGAGCCGGAGCTGCTGCCGAGCCAGCTGAGAGCCCGACGCGTTGCATTGATGTGCAGCGGATCGTGGCTCGCCATCAGGGACGCGAGGGTTGGACACGGGAGGGTCGCCGTCAGCTTGAGCAGCGCCGCTGGGAACAAGTGCAACCGATCCCGCGGGGCCGCGAGGATCGGCTGTTGTGCCGCCCAGCGACTTGAGGAACAGCGTGACGCCAAGCTCGCGGCCAACCGTGCCTATGAGGACTACCGGACGAATGGTCGTGCCACGACGGCCGCAGGCTTGGCAAGCGCCCGAACCCATGGACGGCCCAGAGGTGCCCGACGGTGTGGTCAGCGTGAGCGATCCTGACAGCCAGCGGATGAAAGCAACCTCGGCTACGTGCAGGGCTACAACGCGCAGACCGTTGTCGATGAGGGACAGATCGTGATCGCCGCGGAGATCACGAATACCCCGGGCGACTTCTCCGCCCTAGACCCGATGATCACACCGCGCTTGGCGAGCTCGAGCGGGTCGGTGTCACGACCGCCCGCAGGTGCGCTCGCGGACGCCGGCTACTGGAACGAGCAGCACTTCGATGAGGTGATCGTCAACAAGCACATCCAGGTGCTGATCCCGCCCGATCGAGGCGGCCGCAGCGAACCCCGACCCGGGTGGACCGGCGGCCGCTACGCGTGGATGCGAGCCGTGCTGGGCTCAGAGCACGGCAAACAGCTCTACCGCAAGCGAATCCAGATGATCGAGCCCGTGTTCGCGCACACCAAGCACAACCGGCTGATCACCCGATTTCACCGAAGAGGCAGGATCGCGGTCAGGACCGAATGGCGGCTGCTGATGGCGACCCACAACCTCACCAAGCTCCACCGCCACCAACTCGCCGCCGTCGCGGTCTAACAGCGCCGCGACGGTCGACACCGCCGAGGCGATCGTCACGCCGACCGCCATGCCAAGTTCGCGAAGCCTGCGACATCTGGATCGCCCGGGGTCGCGCGTGGTGATCACCGCGGTGGACGATCGCCTTCGTTCGAGTTGCCACTGCAGTCACCGTGACCCGGCGCCGGTCCCTGCCACGCTCGCAAAGGCGCCGCGCTCGATTGGCCGCGGGCGCCAGCTTTGAGATCAGCGACGAGCCCGCCTGCGACCCGATCTCGCCACATCCGTCTGCCGCCCCCGTCAGAGCGGACGAGTCCTCTGCCACCATCACGACGGTCGCTTCGCCCCACTGTCGGGCGGTTTGGTCGCCAACTCGCGTCAGGCGCCCCCGGGGCTTTCGCGAGCACCCTCCCGCTCACCCGGCTTCCCAGACCCATCACGACCGCGTCGCGAGGGGTCTTCTCAGTTCAGAGCTCGCGTCCAAGGTTGACCTGTCCCGAACCATGTCCCGAACTCGGCAATTCTGAGGCGAACTCAGAGAACTCACACGACCTCCGATACCCTACAAGACGGCAAATTGCCTGCAAACCGCCACTGTGTAATCAAGGGGTTGGGGGTTCAAGTCCCCCGGCGGGCTCTGGGCCTTCTCGAGGAGGAGGCGCTCATCGAACGGAAGCAGTCAGTCCGCCTCCGAGCCCGTCGCGGCACTGCGTTCACCCGATAATCCACGTCGTCTGGTAGCAGGGCACAGCCCACATACCCAAGGGTCGCGGGCACGGAGGCGCGCCGCCTGCGTGCCGCGCCCAAGAAGAGAAGCTGTCGCGACAAGCCAGATGCTTGGACCCAAGCAGCGGACGGCTCGCACGACGGCTCACGCGCTGTCAAAGCATCCCGACGGCACCGCTGGATCACGCCTGAAGCGGTTACGGCTACGCGAGTTCTCCTTTCAGGCGCGAGCGGCGGTCTCGGAGCGGCATGCGTTCTGGCGGCTTGCTGCCGCTTGTACCCCAAGGCAGCAGTCAGGGTCGGGCTGCTGGGATGGCGACGGAGCAGGAGCGCCGGTCTCGGAGTCGCCATAACGTGGGTGCCTGGCTTCGGTGGTTGCCCTGGTCTGTCACAAGGCTTGGGGGTTGCCGGAATATGTAGTTGATGGTGCGGATTCGTCTGGTGGACGCGAGTGATGAGGAGTTGTTGGCGCGGGCGGTGCGGGAGCCGGAGGCGTTCGGGGTCTTTTATGACCGGCACGAGCGAGGGATGCTGGCGTTCTTGTCGCGGGCCACGGGCCGGGCTGATGTGGCGGCGGATCTCACGGCGGAGGTGTTCGCGGCGGCTTTGATCGGCGTGTCGCGGTTCAGCCCGGAGTCAGGGAGCGCGAGGGGTTGGCTGTTCGGGATCGCGCGGCATGAGTTGGCTGACGCGTGGGAGCGCGGTCGCGTGGAGGATCGCGCGCGCCGGCGGCTGGGGGTCGAGCCGTTGGTGCTGGCGGATGAGTTGCTTGAGCGAGTCGAGGAGCTTGGGAGTGGCGAGCTTGCGCTTCGGCTGCTTGACGATCTGCCTGAGGATCAGCGTCATGCGGTTCGGGGTCGGGTCGTGGAGGAGCGTGAGTACCGGGAGCTGGCGGAGGCGCTGCAGTGTTCTGAGAGCGTGGTGCGCCAGCGGGTCAGCCGCGGGTTGCAGGCGTTGCGCAGGGCGCTGGGGGAGGTGTCGTGAGCGAGTTTCCTGAGCTCCGCACGGCGTTGGTTGCCGCCGCCGCGCGCCAAGCCGAGCAGGCCGCCGGCCTTCGGCGCGCAGGTGTCCTGCGCGGGGGGTGGCGGCGCGCGATTCGTAGATGGCGACCAACGCGCGTCCCCGCGGGGATCCTGGCGATGCTTGGGGCGCTGTCGGTGACGACGGTCGCGCTGGCCGCCACGGGCGTGCTGTCCCTGGGCGGGCCGGCCAGGTTCGGGGCCTCTGTCCAGCCGCACGCTGGGAGCGGCGTCGCGGTTCCGGGCTCGGTTCGCCTGCTCGCGGTCCGGACGGCTGACCCCGATGGCGGACCGCGGTGGGGCATGCGGACCACGCGCACCACCCGCGGCGCGGTGTGCCTGACAGTGGGCCGGGTCGTGGACGGCCGGCTGGGAGCGCTCGGGATCGACGGGGCGTTTGGCGATGACGACTTGCTGCACCCGTTCACCGCAGGTCTGTTTGACGCGCAGCTGTGCGCGGTCCCGGACGCGGACGGGCACGCGTTCCTGTCCCAGGCCGCAACCGGCTATCCCGCCGCCGCGACCGGTTTTTATCTCGTCGCGCACGCGGGCGGCTGTCGGGCTTCATTGCAGGGCCTGCGCGGTGACTGCGCGAGCTCGCGGTTGCGCGACCTGTATTACGGGCTGCTCGGACCCGACGCGGTGAGCATCAGCTACCGCACCCCATCGGGTGCCGTCCGCAGCGAGCCGACGACCGGACCGGATGGGGCCTACCTGCTGGTCCTTCCGTATCGCCACGGACCCAAGGGGGTGACGATCAGCGGCGAACTGACGGGAATGACGGGCCCGATCGTGAAGGTCGGCCTACGCGGCGGGCGGGTCTGCCGCCCGGCACCGACCGTGAACTGCGGCGCGATCGGCGAGCGGGCGCCGGGCGCCCCGGAGCTCACCGCGCGTGACGTTCGCGCGCCCGTTCACGTGCAAGCGATCCACGCCCGCGCTTACTGCCAGTCCCCGGATGGCGCGCTGTTCATTGCATGCGCGCATCGCGTCCCACGCGGGTTTAGCCGGATTCCTGACTTGCGCCCGGGCGTCGTGCTCCTCAACGTCCGCACGATCGCGCGGCAGGCGGTGCGGACGCCTGCATCGACGTACGTGCTCGACGTGGTCTATTCGCACAGCCCGACGTGCTTCAGCCAGGGTGGGGGAACGCCGATCGATCGCGATGTCCGCAAGGGACAGCGCTTGCTGATGCAGACGCTGGTGCCGGCCGACTGTTCGGGACCGGTCCATGGCTGGGTGAGCTACGTGATGCCGAGCGGAAAGACCGAGCCGGACGTCTCACCCACACGCTCGCTCACCGTCGGACGCTTCGCGATCGACCCGGATTCACGTCGTTGATCGGCGCGATCGTTCGCCGGCCGCGCACGCGCTGATCGCGGCCCGTACCCGTGGTGCGTTGCGCCCCCATCGGGGGGCGGCGTGATCACCCCTGCGCGCAGGGGGCGGTCGCGCTCGCTCTCTACCTGCTGCTCGCGATCGCGCTGCTGTGCCGCGCCGCGCTCGGTCACCCGGCCGGCGGGACGATCGGTTCAGGGCCCGACGTTCAGACGTTCGTGTGGGGCCTGCGGTGGTGGCCCTACGCGCTGCTGCACGGGGTCGACCCGTTTCTCAGCCGGCTGGTGTGGCCGCCAGCGGGCGTCTCGACGCTGTGGACCACCACCGTGCCCGGCTTGGCGCTACTCGCCGCGCCAGTCACGCTCACAGCGGGTCCGATGCTGTCGTGGAACCTGTGGTGTGCGCTGGCGCCGGCCTCTGCTGCGTGGGGCGCATATCTGTTGTGCCGCGAGCTCGATGCTGGCTGGTGGCCGGGGCTCGTGGAGAGCAGCAGCCCCCCAGAGTGCCGCATCGAGACGCGGCTTCAGGGGTAGTGAGGCCGTGTCAGGCGGTGATCCTGGCCGATCCCGTTGTGGCGGTGATTCCGAGGGCGGCGAGGCGCGCGAGGTTGACTGCGGCGGCGAGAACGTTGAAGTCGGCGTTAACCGTGTGCGGCCGCGGACACGAGCCCTGGGGTGTCAGGCGGGGGGCCGTTCGGTGCCGCGCACCAGATGCGCTTGATCTGGCGTGTGGCGCTGATGTCGTTGATGGGGTCGCCGTCGATCAGCACTAGGTCGGCTCGGCGGCCTGGTTCGATGATGCCGCGGTCGGTGAGGCCGAAGTGCAGGGCGGGCAGTGAGGTGGCGGCCCGTAGGGCGTCGACGGTGGACAGGCCGGCGTCCACGAGCAGCTCCAGTTCGTGGTGCAGACTCTCGCCGTGGCGGATCACCGCAGGAGCCCCGTTAGCGTGATTGGCGTCGGTGCCGGCCAGGATCGGCACGCCCGCCTCATAGAAAGCGGTGACGGTCGCCTGCGCCGGGGCGTAGGTAGACCCCGGGGGATGGGCCTGCTCGATGATGCCTTCCATCATCGTCAGGGTGGGCACCGAAATGCGGTTCTCGTTGACCATCCGCACCACCGCGGCCTCGTCGAGGGCCTGATCGAGAGGGGCGTGGGTGACCACGTCGACCTGCGCCTCCTGGGCCATGGCGATGTCAGCGAAAGTGGCAGCGTGGGCGATGGTCAGTTTGCCGCGTTCGTGGGCGGCGGCGACGATCGCGTTCAGCGTCGGCTGATCAAACCCATCCTGAGTCGAGTGATGATCTTGATGTAGTCCGCTCCCTCGGAGATCCAGTTGGTGACGAAATCGGGGGCCTGGTCAGGGCCGGCAACTGCGATTCGGCAGGAGCGTGGAGCATCCGAGCGTGATCGCTGCCCGAGCGCGACCGCCGCCTTGCCGGGGCTACGGATGTCGGTCAGTCCATGTAGACCGCGCAGCTCGTTGACGACTGCCCATGGGGTGCCCATGTCCAGCGCGGTCGTGACTCCGAAGGCGGCTGAGCTGCCTCCAGGTCCTCCCGTCCGTACAGGTGGACGTGGGCGTCAATCAGCCCGGGCAGCAGCACGGCCACCATCGCAGTCGATCACCCGAGCGCCCGCCGGATCGGTGGCAATCACCTCGCCGTCGATCACCACCGTGCCGGGCTCACACAGCCGCTGGCCATCGAATACGCGGACGTGGGTCAGAGAGGTCTTACCGCTCGCTCGCGTGGTCGGGTTCTTTTCGGCACTCACAATGTTGTCCTCAACTCGGTCAACGAGATCGATTGGATTTAGCGAGCGGTAAGCCGCTCCCAGTTGCCGTGGGCGATCTTCTCCCGGTCGGCCGGGTCGAGGTCGGCGTCCTCGAGGAAGCGGCGGGCGGCTCCGCCGGACAGCGGAATGTAGGGATAGTCGACGGAGTACATGACGCGGTCGACGCCGACGACCTCGAGCGTCCAGCGTAGATACCGCTGGCTGAGGATCCCGCTGCCGGTGTAGAAGACGTTGTCACGAAAGTAATCCTCCAGCGGCCGATCGAGCTTGAGGCCCATCTGCTGCATCGCGGCGATCCGTTCGATGTAGAACAGCACCACCTCGCCCCAGTGACCGACGATGACCTGCAGGTCGGGGTACCGGTCAAAGGTGCCCGAGAAGATGAGGCGCAGCAGCTGCACGCCGGTCTCGTAGTGCCAGCCGATCCCGAACCGGGCAAACAGCGTGTCGATCGGCTCACCGAAGCCGGAGTAGATGGCCTCGCGCACGGGCACCACCGGCGACTGCGGGTGGATGTAGAGCGGTGCGCGCAACTCGGCGGCAGTGCGGTAGAGCTCCGCGAACTCCGGCTGGTCCATGTTGTGCTCGCCGGTGCGCCCGCACAACATCGCGCCCTTCATTCCCAGCTCGCCAACCGCGCGGCGCAGTTCGTCGGCGGCCGCCGCGGGGTCCGGCGTCGGCAGCGTGGCAAAGCCCTCGAAGCGGTCCGGCTGCTCAGACACCGCGGCGGCGATCGCGTCGTTGGCCTCCCGCGCCACCCCCGGGGCATCCGCCGCGGCGAGGTTCTGAACCCCCGGCGTGGTCACCGACAGGACCTGGACGTCGACGCCGGCATCATCCATATCCCGCAGTCGCTGCTCGCCGATATCAGCCAGCTTCTGGCCGAGCGGACCCTCGCTGGCGTGATCGACGCCATCCTCCTTCGCCGTCGGCACCCGGGCCCACGCCTCCAGCACCCCCGCGCGTCACAACGTGCTCCTCCAACGCGATGATCTTCATACGACGCCTCCCTTGTGACGGGTGAGCCGGCCTCTCCGGCCCGGCACCTCTCAAACGTAGCGCCGGCGGCCGGGCAGAACCACGGACGCTCCTCGCAGAGACCGCGAGATCTCGCGACTCGCGAACCAACTCCGCTCTCTCGACCGCACCGCGGCTCCGATTTACGCGAGCGACCCACTCGCACAGACCGCAACTTTTCACGAGCGCCCGGCACTCTCGATGACTCCCCAGCCTCGTCGCCACGCTGCTGCTCCCCGTGAGATCCGGCAGCGACAGACCCGAGACCTCGTCAGCCGCGGGGCCTGCTTTCGTTCGACGACGAGCATCGGCAACGACGCGTCCCGAACCTCGGATTGCGCGGAAAGGGCGCACTCAGCCGCGGGCTCTACGGCCGACTCGATGCGCTCGGCGCTAGCCAGGTGCCAGGATGTTGGAAGCACCAAAGCGGTAGCCGCGCCGCCGGCGGTCGGGTTGCCGCTCCCGAACAAACCCGGGCTCCTTTTTCCGGCGCCCGCATCGCGCCCAGTCGTGGTGTAGGACCTGCACTACGCCCGACAGAGCCCGCTTCGCACCTAGTAGACAGGCGTGCCAGTCGCTCCCGGCGCGACATCACGACCGCAGCGCGCTCGGTGGGCGAATCCGATCGTCCGCGAGGCGATCACGGGCACGGGCCGGGCGATCCAGATGTCGCCGAAGCAGAAGCGGCCCTGGCCAAGGCAGAACGTGGAAAGCTAACGTCCCAGGTCCGCCGGATCAGGGGCCTTCGCATGGTCCGGGCGGATAAGCTCACCGGAGTGATCCTCTACACGTGCGGCCAGAAGAACGCATTGGGGAAGGCCGGTCACTTCTGCGGCCGGGCAGCCGTGGCGCTTGATGAGGCCGGACACGAATACGAGATCCGGACCGTGAAGGGGTACCGCGGCGTCCCGTGGCATCGCCTGACACGGAAGGCTGATCGCGCCGAGATCACCCGCCTGAGTGGTACCCCGAGGTGCCGATCCTCGTCCTCGACGACGGAAGCGTGATCTCGGATTCGACTCGCATCGTGCGCTGGGCGCGTGAGCACCCAGCCGCGCGGTAGCTGCGCTCCTGCCGCGATCAGGGCGACCTCGGTCAGCGCGCGTTGTCGCCTAAGCGCTCGTCAAGTTCTCGCGGAATCGGCTGACCATAGCGATCGAGTCAGTGCGTGCTTCTGCGGTCAGAGCGTCAGCACGAACCCCTCTGGTGGCTCGATCACTTCCCACTCGCCACCTGCCCGTAGCCGCCACATCTTGACGTGGTTGGGCCATCCGGTTGGCTCGGCCAACCACAACACATCGATGCCCTCGGGGAGGGTCGGCGCTGTGGGCGGTGGGAGCGTCGCGAAGGCTAGTTCGGCCTCTGCGTGCGAGCTGTCCATCCACACGATCAGATGGCGCTCGTTAGCCTCGGTCTCGCGCAGCTTCTTCACCTTCGCCTCGGCCCGCTCCAGAACGATCTCGTTTAGCTGGTCCGGGTCTGAGGACACGCCCGCGCTGATGGTCAAGAACAGCTGGCCGGCCGTGCCGCCTTCCGGCTCGTTCCACTGACGAATGGCGCTCACCCCCAGCTCGTGCATCCTCAGCATCGCCTGTTCGTCGACCAACGCGCGTCTGGGGCGGCCGCCGGATGCCGGCTAGGCGCGAGGGGAAATCGTCAGGTGCACGCGACGCCAGCTTGGAGATCGCGGATGATCGTGCCAAGGACGCCCGATGCGAGAAGGCCTCGCCCCATCGGACCGGACCGATCCTCACCGAGTAGCGGAAGCTGTAGTAGGGCGACCCTGGCTTCGGCGGACAGGTTGCCTAGTTGCCAGTTGATCTCCTCAGTGACGGCCTCCGGACGGTTCGTGGCGGCCAATCCCGCGGCCTTGGCCGCGTACGCGGCCGCGCCCAAAGCGTGCGCACCCATGTGAGGGACCGCAGAGGCCTGCCCGGCCGCTCGGGCGGCAGCGGCCGCTGCAGGGCTCACATCACGTGCGGCGCCACCTCCAACGAACCGGCGGCGAATCTCTTCTGCGACGTCGAGCTCGCCGCGGCCAAAAGCCCGCGCCCGGACGATGGCGTCGCGTGGCCGGCTATCGCCTGGAGCTTCAGCCTCGAACAGCCCAAGCGTTCGTTCCGCGCAGTCAGCCGCCCACACAGCAACGATTCGTCGTTCGGCTTGGCTCAGTGTCTGCGGAGAACGCACAGCGAGATTCTCCCAAGCTCCCCGACTTCAGCGCGCCCACCAGGTTGCAGGCTGCAGAGGACGCTCCAGGGCTGTCCGGCGAGGAAGCTACCGGTTCTCAGCCACGAACTGGCTGGCCGTAAACGGCGTACCTTCGGGATCCGCCAGCACGGTCAGACGAACGTACGGGGCGTCGAGCGGTGGAACGAGCACTTTGCCGCCGAGCTTGGGCGCCTCCGCGGCGGCCGCGTCGGCATCGTTGACCGCGAATGTCACATGCCAGTGCGGCTGCTCACCATCCTTGAGCGGATCGAGCACCGCGACGACGTCCTCGAACCCGGCCGCTCCCATCTCAGCGGCACCCTCGCGCATCCCCGGAACGATCGTCTCAAGATAGTCGCCGTAGCCCGGGAGCGTCCAGAACTCCGCACCCCCCAGCGACAACGTGGCCCAGCCGAACACCTCTCCGTAGAACCTCTTGGCCGCTGTCAGGTCAGAGGTATGGAGCGTGTTGAAGTTGACAGCGCCGTGCTCATTGACGACCTTCGCACCCTTGGTGCGGCCGGCCTGCCAGACGCAGAACACCGCGCCCTGCGGGTCCTTGAGGATCGCCATCCGGCCGGCGTCAACGACGTCGAACGCCGATGCGAGCACCTCGCCCCCCGCAGCCTGCACCTTGGCGACCACTTCATCCGCGCTCGTAACGGCGACATAGGTGTTCCAGGCCGGCACCGGCTGGTGATCGGCGGGTAGCTCACCGACCCCGGCGGCGCTGCCACCGCGGATCGTTGCGATGAAGAACCGCTCACCCGAAGTCTCTATAGCCGGGGTGAACTCCCAGCCGAACAGCCCACGGTAGAACGGCAAAACGCTCTCTGGGTCCTTGTAGCTCGCATCGACCCAGCACGGCACGCCGGGAATGTACTTGTCGCGTTCCGACATCCTGCGCTCTCCCCTAATCGTTGGCGGTGCCGCGGACCCTAACTGCGATTTAGGTCAGCTCCGGTCCGGTTTAGCAAATGGCAATCAGATCGCCGAGAGTCTCCCGCCCCGCCCGCCTCGACCATCGCGGCTCACGCGGTCGACGGCCGTTTGGTCTGATCATTCCTCCGCTGGACCTGCATTTGCTCTGCTACACCATCTCGACATCGCAGCGCGGGCTTGACCTCACGCGGATGGCAAGCATCATTCCTGGCGATCGCTTTTGCGTCTGAGACGGCAGTGGTTCGCGCGAGCGCATTGGCGACATTCCGCGTCCTGGCCAACTGTGCCTCGACGCCGACGCTGCGCTCGCTTCCGGTGTGGGCTGCCGCCGCCGCCGACGCCGCTACCGCCGCCCGGCGACCGCTCTCAGAGCAGAGGGGCCATGGTGGGCGAGGGTGCGGCGCTGCCGAGATTGTGGGGGAGCAGCAGCGAGCGCGGCGATCTCGACGCCTGCGTCGGTGACTGCTCGCGCATGCGTCGGTAGTGGCCGCAGCGGGGGCCGCGTGCGAGGTCTCCGCGCGTTGCGGGGCAGTTGCCAACCCGCCGAGATATGCACGGACGAGCAGGAGCAGGGCCGCGCCCGCGCCTCCCGTCATGGTCAGCGCGACGGTCGGCATCGCGGACCGGGGCGAGGATGCCGGGAGCGCCCGATCCGAGCGCGATGGTCGGGTAGCGGTCGGCCGCTACCTTGGGCAGGTCGATTGGGCCTAGGCCTTCACCCGCGGCGGGCGAGGACCTTGACCACCGGATGCGTTTTCGACTGCCCGGTGAGCAGGCTTGATGGCCGCCCATCGAGATAGGTTTCGAAGAAAGCGTCGAGGTATGCGCTTTCGGCGCCGACCGCTGTCGCCGCGTTCACCGAGCCCGGCCCGAGCCCGGCGGCCAATCTCGGCGCGACCTGCCGCACGAGAACCGATAGCCCGACGCCGTCGGTGAACGCATCGTGTCGGCTCCCGTCGAGCTGGAGCACGAGATACGCCCCCGTCAATCGACGCACGAAGGGCCGGAAGTACGCAAACGCGCCGGGGTCGAGCATGATCATGAACGGTCGCGAGAGTCCACTGCCGAGCACTGGGTCGTGGATCGCCCCGTCGAGGTCGGCGCCAGCACGAATCTTGGGGTCCGTCTTCATCGCGTTAGCCGCGGTCGAGCCGCCCAGCGAGAACCCGAACGCCCCGACCCGCGCGAGATCGAGCGCGCCGTGCAGCGCCGGATTTCCGTGATCCAGCTTTGACAGTGCGGCGACGACGAACTGCAAATCCTCGACCCGGCGAAGCCCCAGCGCCGAGGTGAACCCGTACGGACTGCTCGACGTGTACGGCACGCTCCACGGAACGATCCGCCCATCCGGGAATTGCACCCACTGTGCCTCGTGAGTGTGGTCGATCGCGACCACCACGAACCCGTCGCTTGCAAGGTTCTCCTCCAGCGCCGTGTCATCCGAGCGCATATCACCGAGTCCAGGCGAGTACACGAGCACGGGGTGATGCCCCGGGGCGATCGGAACGTCGGCGTACGCACGGGTCCGCAACCGCTCGATGAGATGGTGTGGGATCCGGTAGTAGCGGTCGAGCAGCTGTGCGACTTGCACGGGCATGTACGGAGCAACCGCCTGCCCCCGAGTCGACTGAGCCGGGTACCAGAACTGAACCGTCAGCTCTCGCGCGCCCGACGGCGACGACGGGTCCCGCCTCGAGCGATCGACGAGGCGCAGCGAGATCGTGCCGACCGGAAACCGACCGGTTAGAGGCGGTGTCTGCAATGACATCGTCCGCGCTGCGGGCAGCGCGGCGCCCGCACGTGTCGAAGGGGCAGGGCCCGTCGCCCTTGGAGCAGGCCTGCTCGCGGCCAACCAGGTCCCGACCGTCGCTGCGGCCAGCAACCCAGCCACCAGCAACCCCGCGAACATTCTCGAGAACCTGAAGTTGAGCGATGCGTAAGCGAACATGGCAAGTCTCTCGTCTGAGCGTCAGTCGATGCGGAGGAGTGAAAGCGCGGCCCCCGCAATGGGCCCGCACCGGCGGACGCCGACCGGGGCGCGGCACTGTTACCGCCGCGCCCCGACCATCCCTAGTAGCCCCCGGGCTGGGGCGCGTCGCTGGGGTTGGTGTCGATACGAGCGCTCGGATGCTGCGCGATGACGCTCAGCAGCTTCTGATTCGCCGACGTCATTGGCAGGTATTCGTAAATGACGACCCGAAGGCGCCCGACCTGTGGGGCATCGACGTAGCGCAGCGCGTAGGTGCGCGTGTCGAAGTAGCCGACCGTGCGGTCTGGCATGTCGACCTCGTAGAGCGAAGCGCCGTCGATGACGACCGTGCCGTTGACGTGCGCCTGCCCGCTCGCGAGCTCCTGGCGAATCTTTGCGACCGGGTCGGCAAACGGCCTCTGGGGTGCCGGGTTTGGGTGCTCGTAGATCGTGTTCGTTGCAGGGTCGTAGTCGGATTCGGTCGTACCGCTGATCGAGAACTCCTCGTGATCCTTGATGGCCCGGCCGACGTACGGTGGGGCGGTCTGCCGCCAGATCTCGTTCACAAACGTCACGCCGCTGTGCACGCCGGTCATCTCCGCGTGCAGGATGTCGCCGGCGGGCGGTGTGACCGCGGTGAGCGCGTGGTGGATGATCGCCGCGTCGGCCGCGGTCGGCCCGCCTGATCCGTTCGTGCCGACGACCAGCACGAGCACGGCTGCGGCCACGGCCGCGGCCGCGGCGCTGACCGCGCTCGCTCTGAACGCCATTCGCCTCGACACGCGCCGGCGTCGGGGTGGGCGTGGGCGCAGCCGCCCGTCGAGTTGCGCGCGAATGGCGAGCCGGATTTGCTCGTCGTCCTCCCGCGGTTCGGCGAGCCGCCTCAGATCGCGCTCGAGCAGCTCCAGGTCCGGGTCGTCATGAATTGTCATGGGGATACCTCCGTCGCATTTCTTCAAGAGTCCGGTGCATGCGGACGCGTACGGTCGCGGGCGCGCTGTCGAGGATCGCGCCGATCTCGTCGAAGGTCAGCCCGGCGCCGTAGCGCAACGCCAGCAGGTCCTGCTGCTCCGGTCGCAGGATCCGGACCACCGCGCGCAGCTCATCGGCCCGCTCCTTCTCCAGCACGAGCTCCTCCGGGGTCGGCTCGGTCGCCGCTCGCTCGATCACGAACGGCTCCGCGACCCGCCGCCGCTGCACGTCGAACACGGCGTTACGGGCGATTTGAAACAGCCAGCCGGCGAAGCTGCCGTCGCCGCGGAAGCGGCCGAGCTGCTCAAGCGCGGTCGTGAACACCTGGCTCGTTACGTCCTCGCATGTGGCCGGGTCCCTGACCCGCACGCGCACGTAGCCGAGCACCCGATCGAAGTAGCGGTCATACAGAGCCAGGAACTCACGCGGCTGCGCGCGTGCCGCCGCAACGAGCTCGGCGTCCAGATCGACCACCCGGTCCCGTATCGGACGCCCATCGGCGAGCGCGTTCACCGCCATGACAGCCTCATCCCCGCACCGTCCTTTCTGGGTTCATCTTGGCCCAGGGACGGAGGCAGGCGGATTTCGTTACATGTCAGGGCGAATACTTCGGGGGCGAGTTGAGCGACGTTCGGCATCCAACCAGACCGGCAGCACAGCTGGCCGCACGGCCCGGTCGCAACATTTTCGATCGCAACAGTCCAACGCGATCCCGACCATCGAGGTGACCGCTCGAAGCGAAACGGCAATCGTGCCCTCGTGACTGCAAGAGGCGTCAGGCAGCAGCAACGGTGGCCGCCTCCCGTGGCTCCATTGGACGGACTCCGGTCGTGCTGGCGGATGATCCCTTCGATCGCGGTGACAGTCCCGAGCACATGCGAGCGCTTAGGCGACATCTGGATCGCCCGGGGTCGCGCGTGGTGATCACCGCGGTGGACGATCGCCTTCGTTCGAGTTGCCACTGCAGTCACCGTGACCCGGCGCGGTCCCTGCCACGCTCGCAGAGGCGCCGCGCTCGATTGGCCGCGGGCGCCAGCTTTGAGATCAGCGACGAGCCCGCCTGCGACCCGATCTCGCCACATCCGTCTGCCGCCCCCGTCAGAGCGGACGAGTCCTCTGCCACCATCACGACGGTCGCTTCGCCCCACTGTCGGGCGGTTTGGTCGCCAACTCGCGTCAGGCGCCCCCGGGGCTTTCGCGAACGCCCTCCCGCTAACCCGGTTTCCCAGACCCATCACGACCGCGTCGCGAGGGGTCTTCTCAGTTCAGAGCTCGCGTCCAAGGTTGACCTGTCCCGAACCATGTCCCGAACTCGGCAATTCTGAGGCGAACTCAGAGAACTCACACGACCTCAGATACCCTACAAGACGGCAAATTGCCTGCAAACCGCCACTGTGTAATCAAGGGGTTGGGGGTTCAAGTCCCCCGGCGGGCTCTGACTGAGACCGCGGTCACGCGGACGCGTAGGGCTCGCATAAGCGCGGGTGGCAATTCTTAGCCGGCCATCGCCCTCGCCCGGCGGCTGTGTGCTGAACTGGCCGCCGGATGACGCCGTCGACCGCAGCCGGGCCGCTGATGACGCGGCGACGCCTGCTCCGGGCCGGACTGACCGCCGGCGGAGCCGCGGTCCTCGGAGGCGGGGCCTACGGCGTGTCCCAGCTCCTCGGTGGCGGCCTGTCGTTTCTGGCGTCGTGGCGTGTGACCGAGGGCACCCACGGGACCGTGCGGCGCTTTCACTCCGCGCCCGAGCTCGAGCCCCCGACGACGTACTCGCTCGCGAGCGACGCCGCGCCGCCCGCCGGGCACCACCTGTTCATGGGTCCCGCCGGCGTGGGCGGCGCCCAGTCCGGCCCCATGATCGTCGACAACGCGGGCGAGCCGATCTGGTTTCGGCACGCGCCCTGGCCGACGAACTTCGCCGTCCACAGCTACCGCGGCGAGCCGGTCCTGGTCTGGTGGGAGGGCAAGGTCCTGACTGGCTACGGCTTCGGCGAGGCGGTGATTCTCGACCGCTCCTATCGCGAGATCGCTCGCGTGAAGGCCGCCAACGGACACCACGTCGATCTCCACGAGCTGACGCTGACCGATCGCGGGACGGCCCTGTTCACCTGCCCGCCGGTCACGACGCCGCGTGACCTGAGCGCCATCGGCGGCTCGCCCACCGCGTCGGTGCGAGAGTCCATCTTCCAGGAGGTCGACATCGCCACCGGCCGGCTTGTACAGGAATGGCGCAGCCTGGGTCACGTCGACCCGACGGAGTCCTACCGTGCTCCGACGCACGAGTTCGACTACCTGCACCTGAACTCGATCGACGTCACCCCCGACGACAACCTACTCATCTCCGGTCGCCATACCTGGGCGCTGTACAAGCTCGATCGCGCGAGCGGCGCGGTGATGTGGCGTCTGGGGGGAAAGCGGACCCAGTTCGCCATCGGCGGCGATGCCCAGTTCGCCTGGCAGCACGACGTCCGGATGCCCAATGCGCGGACCGTCACCGTCTTCGACAACGGCGACGACGGCCGGACCGCGATTCATCGGACCCGCGCGCTGGCACTGAGCGTCGACCAGCGCGCCCGGCGCGTCATGCTGTCACGCGCCTACCTGCGCCCCCGGCCGGTCACCGCAACCGCGATGGGCTCCGCCCGCCGGCTCGGTGACGGCCACATGGCCGTCGGCTGGGGCTCGGCGCCGTACGTGACCGAGTTCGACGCCAGCGGCGCCGTTCGGGTCGACCTGCGGATCGGGACCAGCTCAGACCAGAAGTCCTATCGCAGCTTCCGCCAGGCCTGGTCCGGACGCCCGGCCAGCGACCCCGCCGTCGCGGTCTCGCGCAACCGGTCCAGTGGCCGCGCCACCGCGTACGTCAGCTGGAACGGCGCCACCGAGGTCGCTCACTGGTGGGTTCACGCCGGCCCGCGACGCAGCGACCTGCGCAGGGTCGGGGTCACGCCTCGACGCGGGTTCGAGACCGCGATCAATCTCGGCACGAGCGAGGGCTACGTCGCCCTGACCGCGCTGGACGCCCACGGCCGCGTCCTCGGGCGCAGTGCCGTCGTCGCCGTGTAGGCGAGGGTGCCAGGTCACCTATACCGGGGTGACCCTCACGCGTGACGCCCCCGGCTGACGTCAGCGCTTGTGGCGGGACTGGTGCCGTGACTCGTGCTTGTGCTGGTGCGCGGCCGGCCGGCACGCCTCGATCGCCTGCCCGAACCCGGTGAACTTCCAGACGCCGTGCTCGTGCTTGAGGGTCACGTGCTTGAGCTCGGTCGCGACCGGGGTGGCGCTGGTGTCGGCGTTGGCCACGGTGCCGTTGTCGCTGAGACTCACGTTGATGTTCGCGTAGAGCAGCTGGGTCTGATCGCGCTTGAGGACGAGCGACCGGTTCGGGAGGCAGCGGCTGAGCAGCTTGACGCAGCTCATGCTGACGTGCTTCTTGCGCGTGAGGGCCTGCAGGGCCTGGCCGTCGAGCATGTCGCAGGCACTGGCGTACTCGCCGCCGCCGAGCGCGTTCAGGTAGTTCTGGACGATCGCGACCGGGGGATTGGGCGCGTCGCCGCACCCGGAGACCAGCGCTGTCACGGCGGCCACACACGCGCACGTCGCGGCCCGAGCGCGCCACGCCGACTGACGCGCGACGGGGCGGCGTGGATCAAATCGATCAGGATGCCACCTCACCGGTCTGGATGCTATCGGTGGTGAGAACCGCGGCGCGCCGGCGGGTGCCCGCGTCCATCGCACTCCGGGCTCTGGAGCGCGCCCGGGTGTGGGCGCGGCCGTCCGATGCCCGACTTTCGATATCGAAAGCAATCCGGCCTTAACCGTGGATCGTTGACAACTGCGCGCAAGCGGATATAACTCCACGCGGGAGAGATCGGACTGTCTCGCGGGAGACGCCCTTTCGAAAACTCAAGGCAAGGGTTGCCATCGCCTCTGGTCTGCGAGGAGGAGAGCATGCGCTGTCGTCGTGTCATCACCGTGACCCTGATCATGGCCACGGCCCTGACCCTGGCGGGCGTGGCGCTCGCCGAGGCCTCACACAGCCGCGCCGCCGTCAGGGCGCCGTCGCGCGCCATCTCCGCGCGGGGGTGGACCCCGCGCACGTCGGGCATGGCCAGCGCTTCGGGTGCCGCGCCCGATCGGCCCTCGGGCTGCCCCTCGGAGATGGCCGCGCAGGCCGGCGAGCCGACCCCGGGCGTGCCGACCCATGTGCACGCGATCGCCGGCAACGGGTCCGTCACGGTCACCTGGTGCCCACCGGCCGCCGGTCAGGGGAGCGTCACCTCCTACACGGTCACATCCCCGAGCGGCCAGACGACGACGGCGCCGGTGCCAGACAACTGGGCGATCGTCGACGGGCTGAGCAACGGCACCTCCTACTCCTTCACGGTGCGCGCCCACTCGCCCGCTGCCGACGGAGCGTCGTCATCCGCTTCCAACGCAGTCACCCCGGCCCCGATCGCACCGCCGCGCGACGTGGTCCGCGGCGGGCCGCAGACGGTCACCTACGACCGGTACTCGCTGATGATCGATGGAAGGCGGACGATGATCTACTCGGGCGAGTTCGATCCATGGCGCACGCCGTCGCCGTCGCTGTGGCTCGATCTGCTGGAGAAGATGAAGGCCGACGGTTTCAACGCCGTCACGCCCTACTTCGACTGGGACTACTCCTCCCCCGCACCGGGCCGCTACGACTTCACCGGCGTCCGGGACATGAACACGTTCCTCAATGACGCCCAGAAGGCCGGCCTGTACGTGATCGCCCGGCCCGGCCCATACATCAACGCCGAGACCGACGCCGGCGGCTTCCCGGGGTGGCTGGTCACCCAGCAGGGCAAGGCCCGCACCGACGCGCCCGACTACGTGGCCGCGGCCAAGCAGTGGCTGTCGGAGATCGACCCGATCATCGCCGCACACCAGATCACCCGCGGTGGCGACGTGATCCTCTACCAAGTCGAGAACGAGCTCTTCTACAACGAACCAGCCACGGTCAACTACATGGCCGACCTGATCGCCAAAGTTCACGCCGACGGGATCAATGTCCCGTTGACCGGAAACCACAGCGGAACCTTCAACGGCACGCCCGGCGCGGTCCAGATCGACGGGTACGACTCCTACCCGCAGGGCTTTGACTGCGCCAACCCGGACTCGTTCGGAAGCCCGGGCGGCTTCTCGCCGTTCGCCGGAGAGCCGCTGATGCTGCCCGAGTTCCAGGGAGGGTCCTACGACAGCTGGGGCGGCTCGGGCTATGACAACTGCTACGAGATGACCAACGCGGACTTCGAGAACGTCTTCTACAAGAGCAACTTCGCCCAGGGGGTGACGATCCAGAGCAACTACATGACCGTCGGCGGCACCAACTGGGGCTGGCTGCCGGCGCCGTTCATGTATACGTCCTACGACTACGGCTCGGCGATCCGCGAGTCCGGGGAGATCGGCACTCCGGCCAACGAGAACAACATCGCCGGCTCCAAGTACGGCGAGAACAAGCTGCTCGGCGACTTTTTGCAGTCCGTGGCGCCGTTGACCAAGACCGACGGCGTGGCCGCGCCGACATCCACCAACACGGCGGTCACCGCCCAGGCGCGCGGCAACCCGGACACCAACACCCAGCTGATCTATCTGCGCCAGCGCGACGCGTCCGCGACGTCAGAGGCCAGTACCCACCTGGCACTGAACACGCAGCCGAGCTTTGGCTACACCTACGACGACACCGATCCGGCACTGGACTACACCGGCAGCTGGTCACACGTCTCCAATCAGACCTACACCGGTGGCGACTACAAGACCACGGAGAGCTTCAGCAACGTCACCGGCGACTCGATATCAGTCACCTTCAGCGGCACCGCCGTCCAGTACGTTGCGCCCACCGCCTCCAACCACGGGATCGCCGACATCTACCTCGACGGCGCCCCGGTGGCCACGGTGGACGGGTACTCGTCGGGCACGAACTTCCAGCAGGTGTTGTACTCGGCGAGCGGACTGGCCGACACGACGCACACGCTGAAGATCGTCGTCACCGGACAGAAGAATCCGTCCTCGGGCGGCACCTACGTCTCGGTCGACGCCATCAACGTCCCCACGGCGGCGGAGCAGTCTGACTACTACCCCACCGTGCCCCAGCAGCCTGGCACCGCGATCACCCTCCAGGGCCGCGACGCGCGTCTGCTGCTGACCGACTACGCCTTCGATGGCCAGCAGCTCCAGTACTCGACCTCCGAGCTGATGACCCACGCCGACCTCGGCCCAAGCGCCCTGGCATTGCTCTATGGCCCGTCGGGCACCGACGGCGAGACCGTGCTGCGCTACACCAGCCAACCCACGGTCAAGGTCCTGCACGGCAGCGTCCAGAGCACGTGGGACGCCGGGCGCGGCGATCTGCGCCTCGACTACACCCACGCCGGCCTCGCCGAGGTGCAGATCAGCGGGGGCGGCCGGCCCGCGCTCGAGCTCCTCATCGCTGAGAAGGACATCGCCGAGGACTTCTGGCCCGAGGCGACAGGTGCCGGCCCGGTGCTGGTGCACGGCGCCTACCTGGTGCGGAGCGCGTCCAGTCGCGACGGCGTTCTGGCGCTGACCGGCGACACCAGCAGCTCGGGCCCGATCACCGCATGGGCTTCCGCGCACATTCGCACCGTGACCTTCAACGGCCGGCGCGTGCGCACGACGCGACAGGCGGATGGTGCGCTCGCGGGCTCGCTGCCGGGTGCGACGGCCGTGCACCTGCCTGCCCTCGCCGGGTGGCATTTCCGGTTTGAAACCCCCGAGGCACAGCCCTTCTACAACGACAGCACGTGGAGGCTGGCCGACCATTCCACCACGACCAATCCGACGCCGCCGGCGACCACGCCCGTGCTCTACGCCGACGACTACGGCTTCCACCACGGGTTCATCTGGTACCGCGGCCACTTCACCGCCACCGGCGCCGAGACGGGGATCACGCTGACGGCCAACGGCGGGCAGCATGGCGCCTTCAGCGTCTGGCTCAACGGCGCGTTCATCGGCTCTGACAGCTCCGGCAACCAACAGACCAAGACGGTGCGCTTCCCATCCGCGGCGCTGCGGGCGGGGACGGACAACGTCGTGGCAGTGCTGGTCCAGAGCTCGAGCCACGACGAGGACGGCGTGTACGGCAACCCGCCCAGCGACTCCCAGAAAAGCCCGCGCGGCCTGATGGGGGCGACGCTTGATGGCGGGCCCGAGACCGTGACCTGGCGTCTGGAGGGCAACGCAGGCGGTGAGCGGCTTCAGGATCCGACGCGCGGGCCGCTCAACGCCACCGGTCTCTACGGCACCAACCACGGCTGGGATCTGCCGGGCTACCCCGACCACGACTGGGCCGGCGTGTCGCTGCCCGATGACTGGAACAGCCGCGGCGTGCCCGAGGGGATCGGCTGGTACCGGACCACCTTCCGGCTGTCGCTCCCCCAGGGGGGCTACAGCCCCGTCGCGGTGCAGCTCGACAGTCTGCCGAACGCCTCCAACGCCAACTCCCGGGCGTTCATCTTCCTCAACGGCTGGCTTGTCGGCCAATACGACAACCAACAGGGACCCCAGCACCAGTTCTACCTCCCTGCCGGCATCCTGAACGACCGGGGTGGCAACACGATCGCAATCGCCGAGTGGGCGCTGTCACCCAGCGGCGGCGGCCTGGGCGCCGTGAAACTGGTGTCGCTCGGCAACCAGGCCGGCGGCGTGCCGATCGCGCCTGTCGCCAGCCCACCCTACTCAGCCGCGGTGTACGGGCAGCCGACCGCGGGGCAGCCGACGCTCGCGGCGACTTCCTCCAGCGAGCTCGCCCAGCCGGGACAGTCGTTCAAGGTCACCACCACACTGTCTGACCAGGCCAACGCGGCGCTGCGAGACGCAGCGGTGACCGTCAGCGCGCCGGCGGACTGGACGGTGTCACCCGCCCGTGCCTCGCTGGGTAGGGTCGACGCCGGCAACGCAGCCAAGGCGGTGTTCACCGTCACTGCCCCCGCGTCCGGGCTGACGGCCGGGCCGGTCCCGCTCGTGGCCAAGGCGACCTATGACACGCCGAACGGTGGCGCCACGCACACACTCCAGTCCGGCCTCACCGTCGAGGTCCCCTACGCCTCCCTCGCCGCCAGCTATGACAACACCGGCATCACCGACGACACCAATCGCAACCCGAGCCCCAGCTTCGAGGGCTTCGACGGCCAGGGCACGACGTTCTCCGCGCAGGGCCTGGCGGCCGCCGGCCTCCAGGCGGGCGCGGCCGTCACCGCCGACGGCCTCGGCTTCACCTGGCCCAACGTGCCGTCAGCGCAGCCCGACAACACGATGGCCGAGGGGCAGATCTTCGACGTCAGCGGCTCGGGGTCCAGGCTCGGGTTCCTGACCTCGGCCAATAACTCGGCGCTGTCGGGGAGCGGCACCGTGTACTACACGGACGGGACCAGCTCGACCTTCCAGCTCAACGTCGGCAACTTCTGGTACCCCTCGGGCCAAGACGGCAACCCGTCCAACGTCCAGGTGGCAGCGGTCAACTACGCCAACTACCCGACGGGCTCCTCGGGCCACACCGTGTATGTGTTCGAGCAGTCCGTGGCGATCGACCCGAGCAAGACCGTCGAAGCGGTGGCCCTGCCGCCGCTGGGCGACGTGGCCGGATACAACGCCGCGATGCACATCTTCGCGGTCACCGTGGCGAGCTGACATGCCGCCGCCACGACCCCCCGGACCCCGCCACAGCGGCCGGTAGTCTCGGTCATGGCGCCGGAACGGGGTCAGCTGGTGGACGCAGACGTCCCCGCCGAGCTGCGCCAGCAGCGAATCGCCGGGCTGGTTGCTGAGCGCGGCTTCGTGCGGGTGGTGGACCTCGCCACCCGCTTCCAGGTCTCGACGGTCACGATCCGCAGCGACCTCCAAGCGCTCGAGGCGCGCGGCCAGCTCCGGCGCATCCGCGGCGGGGCGGTGCCGGCCAGCGTCATGGTGGGCGAGCTGCCATTCGAGACCTCGGAGCTGACCTCCGCCACCGAGAAGGCCCACATCGGCACCTACGCCGCCGCCAAGGTGGCCAGCGGCGAGACCGTCCTGCTCGACGTGGGCTCCACGACCACGGCGGTCGCCCGCGCGCTCATCGCCCGCACCGAGCTCAACGACGTGACCGTGTTCACGACGGCGCTCAACGTCGCGCTCGAGCTCGAGGAGGCCTACCCCCGGATCACCGTGGTCGTCACCGGCGGGACCGTGCGCCCGCTCCAGCACTCCCTCGTCAACCCACTCGCCACCGTCCTGCTCGCGCGGCTGCACGCGTCGATCGGCTTCATCGGCTGCAACGGCGTCGACGTCACCGGCGGCATCACGAACATCAACCTGCCCGAGGCCGAGATCAAACGGGCCATGCTGCTGGCCGCGCGGCGTCGCGTGATCGTGGCTGACGGCTCCAAGCTGGGCGAGGTGGAGCTGGCCAAGGTCTGCGACCTCAACGAGGTCCATACCGTGGTCACCGACAACACCGCCGATCCGGCGGTGGTGGCGGAGATCGAGACCGCCGGGGTCACGGTGGAGATCGCCTGCTGACGTGCCCGGTATGCCGACGACCCTGAGATTGTGAAACTGCTTGCGACCGCGCCACACTTGGAGAGGTGAGCAGCGGCGCGGCACCATCCCAGGTCGGCTTCGCCACCCGGCAGCCCCGTGCCCGGCTGCGGGCCCGGACGGTCGCCCGGCGGCTGGCGATCGCGGTCCTCGGCCTGTTGCTGATCGCCGCGATCGGCGGCTTTGTCTACCTCAGCGGCCTGCGCGGCGTCGGCGACGCCCAGCAGCGGGTGAGCGCGATCATGGCGGCCCACCACGAGCCGGCCGGGATCCCGGCGCCCGCCAGGCTCGTCGCCGCCGTCGTCTCGGTCGAGGACGAGCACTTCAACGACAACGTCGCGGTCAACGTGCTCAGCGGCGTTGGCCGCGCCGGACTGGCCGCGGTCGAAGGCGGCGGGGATCCGGGCGGGAGCACCATCGAGCAGCAGCTCGCCCGGCAGCTGTACCCCGGGGGCTCGACGCTTCAGGACATCGGCCTGGGCGTCAAGCTCGCGCTCAGCTACGGCAAACCGCAGATCATGCGGATGTACCTCAACGTCGGCTACTACGGCCACGGTCTCTGGGGCGTGAGCGAGGCGGCCAAGGGCTACTTCGGCGCCACGCCCGCGCACCTCACCTGGGCGGAGGCGGCGATGCTCGGAGGGCTCCTGCAGGCGCCGAGCGACTATGACCCACTCACGCATTACGCGCTGGCGCGCGACCGCGAGCGTCACGTCTTGGCCCAGCTCGTGGTCAACCGTCATCTGAGCCCCCGCCAGGCCGCGATGATCTTCAACGCTCGATTGCCGCTCCGCTGACTCGGGGCACCCGGGCCCCGCGCCGTCCGGTACTGTGCGTACACGGATCATCCGTATACGGACGAAGGAGCGAGAGTGACAACCGAGACAGCGGACAGCCTGCTGACCGGGGATGCGTACCTGGAGTCCCTGCGCGACGGACGCGAGGTGTGGATCGACGGCGAGCGCGTGAACGACGTCACCGCTCACCCGGCGTTTCGCAACGCGGCGCGATCGGTGGCCGCGCTCTATGGCGCCATGCACGACCCCGAGCTGCGCGACGTGCTGGTCTCCCAGGACGCCGAGGGGCTCACTACGCACCGGTTCTTCCGGCCCTCCTACACCTCCGAGGACCTGCTGGCCTCGCGCGAGGCGATTGCGACGTGGTCGCGGATGTCGTACGGGTACATGGGGCGCACGCCCGACTACAAGGCGTCGTTCATGGCCAGCCTGGGCGCGGACCCGGACTGGTATGCGCCGTTCGGCGACAGCGCGCGGACGTGGTACCGGACCTACGCCACGCAGGCGCTGTTCCTCAACCACGTGCTGGTCAATCCGCCCATCGACCGCGGCAAGGCGGTCCACGAGGTGGAGGACGTCTACGTACACGTGGTGCAGGAGCGCGACGACGGGATGGTCGTCCGCGGCGCCAAGATGCTCGCCACCGGCTCCGCGCTCACGCACGCGACGTTCGTGGCCCAGAACAGCGCGGTCGAGCTCCAGGAGGGCAAGGCCGAGGACTACGCGCTGTGCTTCATCGCGCCGATGTCGACGCCCGGGGTCAAGCTCGTCTCCCGCGCCTCCTATGAGCTGAGCGCGCGCTCGCCGTTCGACGCGCCGCTGTCCAGCCGCTTTGATGAGAACGACGCGGTGGTGGTGTTCGACGACGTGCTCATCCCATGGGAGGACGTGCTCGTCTACCGCGACGTCAAGCGCGCCACGGCCTTCTACGCCCAGTCGGGGTTCATGCCGCGCTATACGCTGCAGTCGGGAACCCGCCTGGCGGTCAAGCTCGACTTCCTGTGCGGACTGCTGGCGGCCGGGCTGCAGACCAACGGCACCGACGGGTTCCGCGGCGTGCAGGCCGCGATGGGCGAGTTGATGGGCTGGCGCAACCTCATGTGGGCGCTGACCTCGTCGCTGTGTCACGACACGCAGCCGGGCCCCGGCACCAGCGTGGTCCCGGCCATCGAATACGCGGTGCTCATCCGCCAGTTCGGGACCCAGGCCTTCGGGCGGGCGCGCCAGATCTTCACCGAGCAACTCGGCGGAGCCCCGCTGGTCATCCCCTCGAGCACCGAGGACCTCCAGAGCCCCGAGCTGCGCCCGGTGCTCGACCGCTACTACCGCGGCTCGTCGGGCGACGCCCAGGAGCGCATCAAGCTGTTCAAGCTCATCTGGGATGCGATGGGCAGCGAGTTCGCCGGTCGCCACGCCTGGTATGAGGTCAACTACTCGGGCAACCAGGAGCAGATGCGGCTGGACATGCTGCGCTTCTCCCACGTCCGCGGGATCACGGACCGCCAGCGTGAGCTGGTCGACAGCTGCCTGGCGGACTATGACCTCGACGGCTGGACGCGGGGCCCATGGATCACGTGAGCGCCCCTGCCTTCGACCTGCTCGCCGCGCCCGGTCACCTGATCCGGCGCGCACAGCAGCAGCATCAGGCCCGGTGGGGCGCGCTCGTTGGGTCAGA
The DNA here is from genome assembly GCA_963790605.1 of uncultured Actinomycetota bacterium. Taxonomy (GTDB): domain Bacteria; phylum Actinomycetota; class Thermoleophilia; order Solirubrobacterales; family Solirubrobacteraceae; genus Palsa-465. The sequence continues at coordinate 716,806 of CAWBPG010000001.1, forward strand.
GCTCACCTCCGTCCAGTTCGCGGTGCTGGCCAAGCTCGCCACCGACCCCGGCACCGACCAGAACACGCTGGCCGCCGCACTCTCGATCGACACCTCGACGCTGGCCGAGGTGTGCCTGCGGCTGGCCTCCCGGGGGCTGATCGACCGCGAGCGCTCAGAGCTCGACGCCCGGCGCTACCGGCTGTATCTCACCGCCGGCGGCCAGGCGGTCCTCGAGCGCCACACCCCCGCGGTCGACGCGGTCGGCGAGGCGCTGCTGGCCCCGCTCACTCAGCGCGAGCGCCAAACGCTCCTGCGCCTGCTGCGCCGCGTGATCGGCGTCTGACGGGTCTATCCGCGCGAACCGGCGGCGAGCCGGCGCTCCAGGTAGGCCCACATGGCACTGACCTGGGCCTCAGACCACACCGTGGCGCGCTTGCGCAGCGCCTCGTCGTCGGGCGAGGAGCGCTCCACGGACCCGAAGGCGCGGGTCAGCATCTGCTGGTGGGCGGCGTTCTCCAGCAGCACGGCACGGATGACTGCCTCCCGCACATCCTCGCCGGCGGTGACGATCCCGTGGTTGACGAGCAGGCAGGCGGGCCGCTGCGCGATCGTCGCCGCCACCTCCTGCCCCATCTCCGCGGACACGATCAGCTCGGCGGTGCGCGTGAATCGGGGCACCTCTCCGGGCACGAACATCGTCGCCGCGTGCGACAGGGCCAGCAGCGGCTGACCGCTCGCTCCAAGCGCGATCGAGTGCGGCGGATGCGAGTGGACCACGCTTGACACGTCGCCGCGCGCGCGCATGACCTCGGTGTGGATCGGCCACTCGATGTGGCGCGGATGGTCGCCGACCAGCACATCCCCGTCGAAGGAGACGAGGACCACGTGCTCGGCGGTGATCTCGTCAAAGCCGAACGTCGACGCCTTCATCCAGATGCCGCGGCCGTCGGGGTCGCGGGCGGACACGTGGCCCCAGACGTAGTCGTCGTGACCGTTGGCGCCCAGGATGCGGCAGCCGAGCGCCACCAGCTCGCGTAGTCCCCGCTCGGAGTCAGATGCCGTCACGGAGCAATCGTCTCACGTCAGCTGGGCGTCGAGCCAGGCGTCGCCCCCTCGAGGATCGCCACGACGCGTGCCAGTCCGGCGCTCGCGCCTTTGATCTTGAGCGGGAAGCAGGCGACGGTGAACCCGGTGGGCGGCAGCGCCCCCAGATTGGTCAGCCGCTCGATCTGCGAGTAGGGCAGATCGACCTGGTGAGCGGCCCAGAAGATGCCCTGCTGGTCGCGCTCCAGCGCCTCCTTGGCCTGGCCGTCCAGCGGCGCGTCCCAGCCCCAGGCGTCGATGCCCATGACCCGGACGCCGCGCTCATACAGCCAGCGCGTGGCCTCGGCGGTGACGCCGCAGCCGCGCAGCATGTAGTCACGCTCGCCGTAGAACGCGTCGCGCCCGGTGCGGACGAGGACGATGTCGCCGGGAGCGAGCTCGTGGCCGGCGGCCTGGATGCCGCGATCCATCTCGTCGGCAGTGACCGCGTCGCCGTCGGCCTTCTCGTGGGCGTCGACGACGACGCCCGGGCCGAAGAACCACTCGAGTGGCAGCTCGTCGATCGTGGGCGACGGCCTGCCCTGGATGACAGAGTTGTAGTGATACGGGGCGTCCAGGTGCGTGCCGGCATGGCTCCCGATCGAGACGCGCTCGGCAGCCGGACCCTCGCCGTTGCGAAACAGCCGTGCCGGGATGCCGAACACCTCCTCGAACTCGCGAGCGCCGTCCCGATGGTCGGTGTAGGTGACATCCACCCGCAGGAAATCGGGGAGGTCCTGGGGGGAGGACTCGATGGTGTGGGAAAGGTCGATGATCTTCATGAGAATTGGAAGAACCATTCTAAATACGTGTCAAGCGGCGCGGCCGGGGCTCTCGGTCCACGGGCCCGTTCGTGGCGAAGTAGTCTCGGCGCACATGCGGATCGACACCCACGCCCACGTCCACCCCCCGGCCTACCGGGAGGCCCTCGGAGACGCGCCGTTGCCGCCGATGAGTCTTGGGGGGCTGCAGGAGGCGATGGAGCGCCATGAAATCGACGCCGCGGTCATCTCCACCGGGCCGCCCGGGGCGTTCCTGGGCCCCGGCGCCGACGCGCGCGACCTGGCGCGGCGCGCCAACGACGGGCTGGCCGAGATCGTCCGTGCCCAGCCCCGCCGCTTCGCCGCGGTGGCCACTCTGCCCCTGCCCGACGTCGACGCCGCGCTCGGAGAGCTCGACCGCGTCTATGACGAGCTCTCACTCGACGGCGTCCTGCTCCTCACCAACCTCGCCGGCACCTATCTCGGCGATCCCGCGTGGGATCCGCTGTTCGCCGCGCTGAACGAGCGCGGCGCCTATGTGTTCGTGCATCCCGGGCTGCCGCCGCACCCGCTCCCCCTCCCCCACCCGGTCTGGATGTATGAGTTCCCGTTCGAGACCGTGCGCGCCGTGGCCAACCTCATCTACAGCGGCACCCTCGAGCGCCACCCTTCGATCCGCTTCCAGCTCGCCCATCTCGGCGGCGCTGCGCCGTTCCTGGCCCACCGCATCGCGTCGCTGGCCGATCGCGAGCCCGAGCGCACCGAGCAGGCCCCGGCGGGGGCGCTCGCCTATCTGGAGCGGCTCTACTACGACACCGGGCTCACCAACAACGCCCCGGCGCTCGCGGCCACCCGTGAGGTGACGTCTCCCGATCACATCGTGTTCGGCACCGATTGGCCCTACGCGGCGCTTCCCGAGAGCGGGGACCCCGCGCCCGACCTCGACGTGCTCGGGGCAGACGGGCGCTCGGCGGTGGAGTTCGCCAACGCGGCCGCGCTCGTGCCGCGGCTCGTGGAGGCGATCACAGCGGCGCCATCGCCGCCATCATGACCTCCTGGCGAACCTGCGTCGGGTCCAGCGGCAGCGAATGGTCCTGCTCCCAGCGCCCGATCGCCTCTGAGCCCTCGACGATCACCTTGCCGCGCTCGTAGCGCCGGCGGGTGAAGGCCTCGAGCGCCTCGCGGGGGCCTGCTCGTGGGGCAAGTAAAACAAGAATCTGAATTCGTGTCTAGACAGGCGGCGGTCCCTGCTCGTACTCTTTGGCCCCGTGTCGACGCCGGAACCGCTGATTCGCCCGCCGCTCCAGCGCCGCAGCCAGGAGTCGCTCGAACGCGTTCTGCACGCCGGGTTCGAGCTGCTCAAGGAGGAGGGCTTCGAGGGCTTCACCCTCCAGGCCGTCAGCAAGCGCGCCGGGGTCTCGATCGGCTCGATCTACGCGCGCGTCCCCAGCCGCGAGGCGCTGATCATGGCCATCTACGAGCGGGTGATGGCCTGGACCGAGGAGGACCAGATCTCCCCCAGCTCGGCGCGGGTGGGCCTGCCGGCGCGCGAGCGCATTGAGATGCTCGTCTCAGAGCTGGCGGGCCAGATGCTCACGCACGGTTCAGACCTCCGGGTGTTCATGCGCCAGGCGGCGGTCAACCCCGAGATCTGGGAGCGGGGCGCCGAGAAGTCCCAGGCGACCGCCGAGGTCTTCCGGCGCGCCGTGCTCGAGCACCCCGAGGACGTGTCGCACCCCGACCCCGAGCTCGCCATCGACGTCGCCTTCCGCATGATGTACTGCACGATCGCCCGCCGCCTGACCCACGGCGGGCAGTTCGAGTCGGCCCGGGAAGTCAGCGAGCACGACCTGGTGGCCGAGATCTCGCGCGCCATCGCCGACTACCTGATCTGACGCCCGGTCATAGCGCAAACCTCCCGGTCCAAACGCAGGCCCTCGGCGAGGCGGCGGTCATGGGTGGCGATGACGAGGGCCCCGGGCCAGCCAGCCAGCGCGGCCTGCAGGACCTCGAGCGATTCGACGTCGAGGTGGTTGGTGGGCTCGTCCAGCAGCAGGCACGTGGCGCGCCGGTGGGCAACCACCGTGAGCTCGGCTCGGGTGCGCTCGCCGGGTGAGAGCGTCTCGCCGCTGCGGCGGGCCGGATCGGCGGAGAGCCCAAACCACGCCAGGGCCGTGCGCGCCGACGCCTCGTCAAGGCCGGTCAACTCGCGCACCTGGTGGGAGATCGGCTCCGGGCCGGTGAGCGCGTCACGCACCTGACCGAGCTGGGTGATGACCGCGCCGGCGGCGACGTGGCGGTGACCGTCAGCGAGGCTGAGATCGCCGAGAAGCGCCGCCAGCAGCGTGGACTTCCCGCTTCCGTTGGGGCCGCTCAACCGGACGCGCTCGCCGTGGGCGACGGCGAGGTCGATCGGCCCCAGCGACCAGCGGCCGCGTCGCATGACCGCGCCCGACAGCGCCACCACCCATGTCTGGCGGCGCTCGGCGGGGGTGAGCGCGAGGCGCAGCGCCGGGTTCTCCCATGGGGCGTCGGGCACCTTGATGCGGTCGGCGCGACCGCCGACCTTGCGCGCCCGGGCGGTCATGCCGTCAGCACGCATCCTCACCCACTCCCGCAGGTGCTTGTCGTTGTCGCGGGCGTGCGTGTGGGTCCGCCTGACGCTGGCCGCTGCGCGGCGGCGCGTCTCCTCCTCCGCGGCGATGAGCTTGGCGCGGCGCTGGAGCGCACGCTCGCGCTCACCTCGGACCCGCTCCCGCGCCGTGCTTCGTTCTCGTTCATAGGCCTCCCAGCCGCCCTGCCAGTGACTCCCCTCCCCGGTGTGGCGATCGAGGGCGACGATCTCCTCCGCTGTCTCGGCCAGGAGCGCGCGGTCATGGGAGACGAGCACGATCCCGCCGGTGCGGCCGGTGAGCAGCGCAGCGAGCCGCGCCAGACCGTCGGCATCCAGGTGGTTGGTGGGCTCGTCCAGCAGCACGACGTCGAACCGGGCCACCGCCAGCGCCGCCAACCCGGCGCGTGAGGCCTGTCCCCCGGACAGCGCACCGAGACGGCCGATCCAGGCAGGCGCGGCCCAGGCCCAGGTCGTCGACGGCCGCCTCCAGCCGGGCGGCGACGTCGGCGCCGCCCAGGGCCAGCCAGCGATCCAGAGCCGCCGCGTGGGGCTCGACGGCTGTGAGGTCCCCGGCCCCCAGCGCCGACGCCCAGCGCTCGAGCTCGTGCGTCGGCGGCGGCAAGCCCAACGCGCTTAAGGATCGTGTCGCGCACGGTCAGCGCCCGGCCGTCCTCGTCGGCCATCTGTGGCAGGTAGCCGACGCTGCCAAACCGGCGCACGGTGCCGCTGTCGGGAGACTCCCGCCCAGCCATGATCCGCAACAGGGTGGATTTGCCAGAGCCATTGGGGCCGACCAGGCCGATCCGGCTGGCGCTGTCCACGCGTACATCGACGTCATTGAGCACGGTGCGAGCGCCGTATCGGCGACTGACCTTCCGCGCATCCAGCAGGGTCGCAGGCATGCGAGCCCTCCTTCCGGGTCAAGCGTTCACCAGAACTCCATCCGCGAGCTCCCCGGTGTGAGACCGGGAAGTCAGTCGAGGCGGATGTCAGTCGGCGACACGCATACAGTGACCCGGAAGGGTCAGAGCGAACGCTAGCAGCCGCGCGGCGTCAGACCTCCGTCAGCCCGAGCACATCAGCTCGGCATCACCCCAGTCGCCGTTGTCGTGGCCGATGCCGTCTCCGGCGTCGCCCACGTTGAGCGTCAACTGCGAGACGCCGGTGACGTCGGCGCTGAGATGCTGGGCGGGCTGGCCGCCGCGCATCACGCCTGTGGACGCGACCTGAACCCCATCGGCGAGCACGCTGAAGGTGACGCTGCCCTTCCCGGCGGCGGAGTCGTCGACGCCGACCTCGCTGGAGAACTGGGCGCAGCCCGCGGGCACGTTGATGACGACGCTCGAGATCGCGTTCGTGCCCAGGCCCTTGGCGTAGCCGACGCCGTCGATGCTCAACGGGCCGCCGTCATCAGCCCCGGAGCCGCCCACGTTCTGGTCGCGTTCCACCGGGCCGAAGCCGTTGGTGGCCGAGACGAAGGGCAGGTCTGAGATGTAGACCAGGCCCTTGGGGATGACGCTCAGGCCGTAGGAGCCGCCGGTGGTCTGGGTGCGCTGGCCCTGCTGATAGCTGACGATTGCCGCCACGGCATAGCTGCCCTGGGTCGCGTCGTCCGGGATCGTGACGTTCCAGCTCTCCGTCTGCGACGCCCCACGCCCGAGCGTTCCGATCGCGGTGGGGCTTAACGGCGTCGCCGTCCACCCGTCTGGCAGGCTGAGGGCGACGCTGACGCCGTGGGCCGGCGGCCCGCTGAGGTTGGCCACGGTCCCGGTGACGGTGAACGTGTCACCGCCGCGCGCCGGGCTGGCCGCGGTGCCGCGCAAGCCCTCCATCGCCACCTCGCTGGGCATGGCGGGCGAGCCCCACGTGTGGGCGTTCCAGCCCGGTGAGTGGTCCATCCGGACGGGCACGCCGCCGCGGACGGTGCCGAGGTTGGTCAGCGCGACCTTCTCCAGCCCGTTGCCGGGGCCGCCGTCGCTGGTCACGGCGAGGGCGAGCGTGTTCTGCCCGTCGGGGTTGAGGACGCCGTTGGGGATCACGAAGGTGTGCTGGGGCCCGACGTCGGCGATGTACTGGCCCATGTTCCATCCGTTGACGAAGATCAGCGCGCGGTAGTCGGCCGCCGAGCGGGGCGACGACGGGTCCCCGATGGTGAGGCCGAGCGACGCGTCGTCAGACCGCGGGACGTTGAGGCTGAACGTGGTCCGGTACCAGGCGGTACCGGACATCGCCGTGCTCGCCGGCACGGTGGCGTGCGTCCAGTCGCCGTCGGGATAGCCGGGGAGATACCAGCCGTGGCGCTCGCCGTACAGGCCACCGTTGTTCTCCGGGCCGCGGACCGGGTCGGCGAGGTCCTCGCCGCCGAGGTCGCCCTGGATCCTCCAGCTGATCTGGGGAGTGACGGCCGCCTGGTTGGCGTCGGTCATCTTGACCGCGATGAGGCCGCGACCCTCCTTCTGGGCGTCGTTGACGCCGCCGTCCTCGTTGTGGCCGTCGTTGCGGACCATGACGGCCAGCGTGTGCGGACCGTCGGTGCGCAGTGCGGTCGGGATGGTGAAGGTGGCCGTGCCCGTCGTCGGCGGTGACGACTGGCCGCTGGCGAGGACGTTCTGGCCGAGGTAGACCCCGTCCAGCCACGCCTGGAGCATCCCGGCGCCGCCGCCGCCGTAGTTCATCGACAGCGTGCTCGCCGCGGCCGCCCCCGAGTAGGAGGCGCGATACCACACGTCGCCCTGATGGAAACCGTAGTCATCGGCGGTGAGGACCGGCTGGCCCGCCGGCGGCTTGGTGGTGCTGTTGGTCGTCGTCTTGTCGGCGATCTGCCAGCTGGAGTCGTCAAACGACGGCTGGGACTCCGGCGATTCGGGCGCGTAGCGCCACCGCGCACTCGACAGATCGGGCAACCGGATCGGGACCGGCCCGGGCAGGTGCACGGTGGCGACCGCGCCGCCCTGGGCCGGGTCAAGGTGGGCCGAGCGCGACACCGACGCGCCGTTCCAGGTGATGGCGCGCACGCGCGGCGGGGCCCAGACCGTCATCGTGGTGGCGACGCTCGTGTCCCCGGTGAGCGCGAGCGTCGCGCCGCTCACCACCGCCGTCCGCACCAGCTCGGGGCCGTGCTCCAGCACTGGCCCGGCGGTGGTCTCCTGGCGCCAGAAGCCGTCGGCGGTGGTGGTGTCGGCGAGCAGCAACGTGAGGCCGGGCCGGCCTCCGCCGCTGATCCGGACCTGCGCCAGCCCGGTGTGGGTGTAGTCCAGGCGCAGATCGCCGGTGGACGGGTCAAACGTGGTGGTGACGTTGCCGGAGACGACCTTCACCTCAGGACGGCTCGCATAGCGAAGAACCGTCTCGCCATCCTCGCCGTCGCGCCCATAGAGCAGCGCGACGTCCTGGGAGCCGAGCACGAGATGGGTCATCAGCTCCGAGGTGGAGTAGACGAGATGCTGACCGTCCATGTCGTAGTCGGCGAGCAGCATCTTGGCGTCCTGGCCGTTGATGGCCAGCGTCCCCTGCTGGGGCACGGTGTAGGTGCCGTCCGAGGTGGTGATCGGAAAGGTGAAGCTGTCATCCGTCGTCGCGTTGGACGGGTTGTGCATGGCGATGTAGAGGTGCGTGCCCGTCGCCGGGCTGACGTCGTCATAGACCTTCACGGCGGGCGATGACGGCGTCACCGCGTCCCCCTTCTGCACCGTGGACACGACCGGAGCGGTGCTCTGCAGGAACAGTCCGATCTCCTTCATCGTCGCGGCCTTGGGCCGCAGCTGGCGTGCCTCGTTGATCGCCGCGCCGTAGTCGTAGGAGGTGTAGACGACCGGCGCCGGCTCCCACCCCCACGAGGTCCCGCCGAAGGTCATGTAGAAGTTCTGGATGGTGAGGCGGTTGGCGATGTTCGTCTCGTAGAACACGCGCTCATAGCCCGGACCCTCCCGCTGCGCCGTGCAGTCATAGGTGCCCTGGCTGCCCCAGTAGTCGAACCAGCCGCCACCGAACTCGGCCGCGAACCCCGGCGTGTGGGGCGAGGCGCTCGATCCGCCGGTGGCCCCGCCGGGGCCCCAGATCCCCCAGTCAGGCGCCGTGGACGGCGAGCCGGGCGTGGCGTCGGTGCTGCAGGTGCCGCCGGGATAGCCGTCGAACGCGTAGAGGTCGTTGGGACCGGTGACGGTGCCCGGAACGCCGGAGCTCGCGGGCACCCAGATGCCGTTGCGACCCTTGTCATTGTGGAAGATGGGAACGGTGATGCCGTCGCCGCGCACCGTGTCGTAGAGGTTCTGCATGTAGTGCAACTCACCGCTGCCGGTGCTGGCCAGCTCGTTCTCGATCTGGTAGAGGATCACCGTCCCGGTGCCGTTGGTGAGCTGGTGGTTGCGCAGGATGGAGTCGATGTGATGGAGCCAGTCGTCGGCCGCGGCCTCGTAGTCGGGCGCGTCGGTGCGGGCCTTTCCCGCCTGCGTGGTGAGCCATCCGGGCAGCCCGCCGGCGCTCGTCTCGGCGTTGATGTACGGACCAGGCCGAGCGATGACGTACAGGCCCGTCCTGGCCGCCATGTCCAGGAGCTTGTTGACGTCGCGGACGCCGGAGAAGTCGTAGACACCGGGCTTGGGCGAGTGGTAGGCCCAGTCGAAGTAGATCGTGACCGCGTTGTAGCCCTCGGCCTTCATCTTCTGGAGGATGTCCAGCCACAGGCTGGGGCTCGGCAGCCGCCAGTACTCGAACTCCCCGGACCAGATGACCGTGCGTCGGCCATCGATCATGAGCGAGTCCTGGTCGTAGGTGATGGTGTGCGTCTGGGGCGTCCGCGGCCCGAAGGGCGCGCGCCGCGCGGCGCGAGCGCTGGAGGTGGAGTGCACGCCGGGTGCGCCTCGAGCCGGGACGACCTTGGCCCCGGCGCCGCTCAACAGACCACACGCCAGCACGGCCGTCGTCCCGCAGACGACGGCAAACGAACGGTACGCCCTGCGCATACCTTCCCTCCCGACTAAAGCCTTGGCTGGCGCGAATACCGCGCCCTCTCTCGTGGGCGGGATGTTAGCGCTAACGGGCCGGGCTTTAGGCGGTAGCCCGACTCCGCGACACGCGCGAGAGCAGGATGCGCGCCGCCCGGTCGACCATCCTGCCGGAAAGGGCGGCTTGGACGCCGGTGCTTCCCACCGCCGCCGAGCCGGTCGTGCTCTCGGCGGGCCTGGCCCGAAGGCCCGGCCTGGCGCGTGTGACCCTCAGGCAAGCCAGCTCGGTGTGAGCGGCCATGTCACCCGGGTCGAGCTGCAGCACTCGGCGGAATGCCGCCTCGGCCGCCGCGTGCTCTCCTTCGGCCCTTGACACCATGCCGAACACGCGGTGCGGCTCGGCCTCGTCGGGGGCGATCACGATGGCCCGGACGGCCGCGTGCCGCGCCCGCTCGAGGTCGCGCTTGGCGCGCAACAGCGCCCGCGCGAGCGCGACGAACCCACCCTGGTCGTCGGGGGCGAGGCGGATCGCCTCCTCGGCGTGGGCGATCGCGTCGCGGTGCAGCCCCCGGCGACTGGCCGCGATGCTCGCCTGGCGGTGAGGCAGGTCGCGCTCGGGAGCCAATTCGATCGCGGTGGTCGCGGTGGCCAGCGCGCCATCCGGATCGTGATCGGCGAGTTGGGCCTCCCCGAGAAGGCCGAGAGCGTCGAGGTCGCGGGGATCCTCGGCGAGCAGCCTGCGCAGCACGGCGATCGCCTCGGCGGTACGCCGGCGGTCACACAGCGTCGCCGCTTGCGCCAGCTCCAGGGTTCGCATGTCATGCTGTGAATTGACGTCCATTGCGGCTCACTTGAGTCAGTTGACGAGCACTCGACTAACGCACTCGCTGCCCCACCTCGTACGCGGCGACAAGCCGTAAGTCGTCGCGCGAACCTTTCGTTGATCTCCATGGAGCACATGGCATGAGCACGTCCGCTAACCATCCTGCTCGCCTCGCCAGCGAGGACGTCATCATCAGCGCGCCGATGAGCTACGCAGGTTCGGCGCAGCGGATCATGCGTCTGCGGCGCCGGGCCGAGAGCGGCGGGAGTCTGGTCGCGTTCACGACGGCGGCACTGGTGCTCATCGTGTTCGCCTGGCTGATGGTGACGGCGTGGTACCTGATCTGGGGCCTGTGGCTCATCCCCTATCGGCTGATACGACGAAGCGCGCGAAAACGCAAGGTCGAGGCGCTCAGGCACCGCGAGCTGCTGGGGACGATCCAGGGCTCGGCGGCGGCCTCAGCAGCGACGATCGTCGCGGGTAAGGCCGCCGAGCTGATCCCGCCGGTTCACCCGTCCGACGAGCTCATCGCCGATGCCGACCGCGATCTCACCGTCGATGAGCTCCGCGGGCACCTGATGGCCGGGCGCCTGACCCCCGAGGAGTTCGAGGAGCGGGTCAGCGCGGCGCAGAAGGCCAGGACGCGCGCCGACCTCGACGCGGCGACGATCCATCTGCCCCACACCACGCGCTGAGGCCCGCCGACGCCTGGCGCAGCGATAGGCTGGCGCCCATCGCCGGGGATTTCCATCTCGCTCAGGTCAACGTCGGCCTTCCGGTCGCGCCCGTCGACACCCCCGCGCTCGCCGATTTCATGGCGCTGCTCGACCCGGTCAACGCGATCGCCGATCAGGCGCCCGGCTTCGTCTGGCGCCTGCAGACCGAGGAGGGCAACGCGACGTCGATTCCGGTCCTGGGCGACGACCGGCTGATCGTCAACATGTCGCTCTGGGAGTCGATTGACCAGCTCGCCGACTTCGTGTACCGCAGCGGCCACGTCGCGGTCATGCGGCGCCGGCGCGAGTGGTTCGAACGCGTCAAGGTGTTCATGGCACTGTGGTGGGTGCCCGCGGGCCTGCTACCGACGGTGAGCGAGGCCGAGGAGCGGCTCGAGCACCTGCGCGCCCACGGCCCCACGGCCCACGCCTTCACCTTCCGCCAGCGGTTCCCGGCGCCCGGCGCGCTCAGTGCACCGCACCTGGACGACGATCGGCTCGGCTGCCCCGCCTGACCGTCAGGTCACGGTGCCCCCGAGCACGGTGGTGAACTCCTTGGCCCCTTTGCGATTGGCGCGCGGGATCTCGAACTCCCAGACAAGGCCGTCGGCGAAGGTGAGCTTGAGGTGCGAGAGCACCTTGCCCTGCGCGAGCTCGACGGACTGCACGTCGCTGCGCGGCACCCGCACCAGGGCGTCGCCCTTGGGATGTGGCTTCCACCCCATCTGCGAGGTCTTGGTCAGCACCAACTCCGCGTCGGAAGCGGCGAGATAGCCGCTGCGTCCGAAACTGGGCATCTCCGGCGTCGCCTTAGCCGCCTTGCCGCCGGCCGCCGTCGCGGCGAGAGATCCGACCAGGCCTCCGACCTGACCACCCGCTGTCCTCATTGTCATCTTCTTGGTCAGCCCGCGCGGGCTGACCAGCGTGCCTGCCACCTCGGTCGCGCCAAGCGCCTGTGATGCGTCGCTCGCCATGGTTCCGGTCCCTCCAGACGATATTGTTGACTTGCCCCGCCCGCTGACCGCCGACCGCAACCGCTGCGGGTAAGTTGCACCATTATCTATGGTCGCGACAGACGGGAGTTGACGAGGTGGACGAAGCGACGATCGAGAACGGCGTTCCGACCACCGCAGGCTGGTTTGTGATCAACGCGAGCGACGCGCGCTGGATGCACAACGACATGCGCATGGTCTGCAAATTCGGCGGCGAGGGGCCCGCGCATTTCGACCACCTCGGCATCGGCCTGTACTGGATCGAGCCGGGCAGGCCCATGACGCTATACCACCACGAGGCCGGGCAGGAGGACTTCCTCGTCCTGCGCGGCCAGGCCATCCTCGTCATCGAGGGGGAGGAGCGGACGCTGCGCGCCTTCGACTTCGTCCATTGCCCGCCGGGCACCGCGCACACGATCATCGCCGCCGGCGCCGAGCCCGCCCTCATCCTCGCCGTCGGCGCCCGCAGGGAACGCGGCAGCGCGCGTTATCCCTTCGAGCCGGCGGCGGTGCGCCACGGCGCGGGCGTCCCCGACGAGGAGACGTCCGCCCGCGACCACTACGCGACGTTCGGCGCCCCGCAACCGGGTCCCCCGCCCGCATTGCCGGACGGCTCCGCCGGCGACTGAGCTAAGCGCCGTTGCGTCGCGCCCAGCGTGCCTTCTCGCAGAAGTGGCTGATCGGGATCGTGACCAGACGGGCAGGCATGGGTTCCTGACTGCGGCTGGCGCTAGCGCAGAATCGAGCCGGTGATGGTCGGGCGCCGGGCCCCGAGGAAGTGCCCGTGCGGGCACGCCGACGGGGACCTCTGGCCCCCCATCGGTCCACGTCAGCGCAAATAGGCCCGGGGGGCCCAGATCCGTCTCGACCCCCCGGAGAGTCAGGGAAGTGGGGGCACACTCGCCCGACCCGCGGGACGAAAATGACTTTCGTCCCAAGCTTGCTCAAATCTCATTATGCCAAAGCTGAGAGCCGAAAATGAAGTTCTTCGGCCAACCTTCCGCGACGCCGCACGTTGAACTACATGAAGCCAGGCTGTCGGAGCTTGGCCAAAGGTTTGCGGTCGGGGGAAACCCGAGCCGCGTGTGATGGTTGTGGGGGCACCGCGTCCCGGGGGCCAAGGAATGCGCCCCGGGACGCAGTCCTACCCGTTGGACGGCCCGGGGGCGGTGCGATTTCGCGCACTCCAAAGGTCTTCAGGCGAACGCCAGACAAAATCCGGACTGGACTCTGACGCGCGCGTGGCGCACACTGTGCCCATGGGGGAGACGGCAACGGTCCTGGGGTTGCGCCAATGGGCGGACCGCGGCTCGGTCGTGGATCAATCCGACGAGGAGCTCATCGCCGGTGTCCGTAGCGGCGAGGCGACCGCGTTCGAGGAGATCTATGACCGTTATGCGCGCGGCATCCTGGCGTTCTGCGCGCACATGCTCGGCAGTCGTGAGGCTGGCGAGGACGCCCTCCAGCTGACCTTCGTCTCGGCCTACAGAGCCCTGCGTAACGGGGAGAACAGCATCGCGCTGCGGCCGTGGCTGTACACGATCGCGCGCAACCGCTGCCTGTCGGAGTTGCGGGCCCGCCGCGATGCCGTCGGCGTCGATGAGCTCGCCACCGACCATCCGGTTTTCGAGGGTCTCGCCGACCAGGTCCAGCGGCGTGAAGACCTGCGCGAGATGCTGGACGACATGCAGCGACTACCGGCCGACCAGCGCGCCGCCCTGGTCCTCTTCGAGCTCGGTGATCACCCGCAGAAGGACATCGCCACCGTCCTGGGCGTCCGCACGGAGAAGGTCAAGGCGCTCGTCTTCCAGGCCCGTGAGGCGCTCGTCCGGGGCCGTCAGGCCCGGCAGCACCCGTGCGGCGACATCCGCGAGCAGCTGGCCATGATGGAAGGCCGGGTTCCGGCGCGCAGCGTCCTACGCGCACACATCGACCGCTGTCCGGGCTGCCAGTCCTTCGAGCATGAGGTCCGCCACCAACGAGCCTCCCTGGCGCTGATCCTGCCAGTGGCACTCGCGGGCGGTCTCAAGGCGTCGATCCTGAGCTCCGCGCTGCACGGCGGTGGCGCGGTCGCGGCCGCCTGCGGCGGCGGCAGCGCCGTGGCGGCGGGCGGCGGTGGCAGCGCGGTGGCGGTGGGCGGCGGTGGCGGTGCCGTCGCTGCGAGCACGTGTGGCAGCAGCGCTGTCGTCGGCGGAGCAACGGCGGTGGGTGGCGTGTCGGCCATCGGCGGCGCCACCGCGGTCAGCGGCATTGGAGGCGGCGTCACCGCGGTCTCCGCCGCAACGGCGGGCGGAATCGCGAGCGCCGGCGCCGGCGCTGTGGCGACAAGCGCGCCGGTGCTAGCGGCAGCGACGGGTCTGACGGCCATCGGCGAGTCCGTCGGCGTCGGCAGTCTGAGCGCATCGGGCGTGATGGCGAAGATCCTGACGGCGGCGGCCATTGCCACCGTCGCCGCCGGCAGCGGCCACAGCGACCGGCCGTTCGTTCACCGGGCGGCGGCGCCCCCCACCGCGCGCGAGAGACTGCTGGCCTCCGTGCCCGCGCGGCAATCCCCGCGAGCTGCCGCCCCGTTCGTCCACGTGCCAGGCGCAGCGGTTCCGTCGCCCGGAACGGTGAGCTCCACACCGGTCGGTACCCCGCAGGCACCAGCCTCGAGCACGCCGCCAACGTCCGGTGGAGCGACCTCGACGGCGACGACGGTGAGCCCCGGCTCGGGGGCCAACGGCGGGTTGACGCCCCCGGTCAGCTCCACGCCGAACGGTGGAACCGGCGCGCCGGCCTCGTCTGCCCCGACCGACCCGGGCGCGAGCACCCCGTCGACCGGGACCTCGTCGCCGAGCGGCACGACGGGCGGGCCGAGCGCGGCGCCCACGACGCCTGCCGCTGATCCCACCGGGACCGCGACCTCCACGCCACCTGCCTCGACGCCACCCGCCTCGTCGGCCCCCGCCAACGCGGCCCCCGCGGACCCGAGCTCCGGCACCTCCACGCCACCGGCCGGCTCGACCGACGCAGCGAGCACCGCCGGCTCGGCTCCGTCGGCCACCGCGACGGACTCGGGGGCCGGCGGCGGGGCGGCGGCAGGCACCGGCAGCTCGTCGTCGTCGTCGGGCACCGCCGGAGCCTCCGCGCCGGGGAGCAGTGCGGCCGCCGCTCAGTCCAGCACTGCCGTCGACCAGACGCCGCCGCCCACGTCCAATCAGGCGGCCAACACCCTGGTGGCGCCGAACGTGTCGGCCGCCGCGGCCGCGCCGGCGCAGACCGACGCGACGGTCGCGGCCTCCTAGACCGAGGCCTGAGCGCTCAGCGCGCCCGACGACGGCGGGCCCCGCTGGTGACGTACACCGGCTGCACGTGGGCGGCGCGACGGCCGCGGCGCACGGCCAGGCCGCCGATGCCTGCGGCGGCGAGGAGGGAAGAGATGGCGTTGATGACGAGGATCGTGGTCATGGTCAGGCTCCTTTGCTGATGATCCGAGGATGCCCCGCGTTGGTGAACGGGACATGCGGCGAAATCGCACAACTCCGTAAGAACAACGAGCAGCTGGTGCCGTGAGTGGGAAAGTCGTGAGAGCAGCCTCGCTGCCGTTCAACGTGCGCTTCGGCTGACCGCTGTGTCGGGACGCCCTCCGTGCCGATCGGTGCGGGGGGCGTTGGCTATGCGTGCGAGGGCGAGCGCACAGGTGGGGCCGGGGTGTCAGGATCTGACGAGGATCCAGCGAAAGGACTTGCCGTGACCGCACCGAGCTTTGGCATCTTCGACCACATCGAGGACATCCCGGGAACACCGACGAGCCAGCTGCTCAGGGACCGGCTCGCCCTGGTCAGGACGGCCGACGAGGCGGGGTTCGCCGGCTACTACTTCGCCGAGCATCACGGCAGCGACCTGTGCATGACCCCCAGCCAGGAGCTGTTCATCGCCGCGGCGTCCCAGGTGACCAGCCAGATCCGCCTGGGCCCGATGGTCAAACTGCTGCCGATGCACCCGCCGGTGCAGCTCATCGAGGACCTGTGCGTGCTCGACCAGCTGCTCGAGGGCCGTCTGGACTACGGGGTCGGGCGCGGCGCGGTCCCTGTCGAGCACTACTGGTTCGGTGACTCGTGGCCGCAGTCGCGCGAGCGCTTCGTCGACGTGCTGGGAATCATCAAGCGCGCGCTGACCACCGGCGAGATCTCCAGCCAGGGCAGCGTGTTCTACGACTTCCCGACGATGCCGATGTCCACCAGGCCCTTCCAGGAGCAGATCCCGTTCTGGTACCCGGGCAACCCTGTGGCGGCGGGTCAGTACGGCCTCAGCCTGATGTGGCCGGGCAAGATCGAGCAGGCCGCCTACGACCAGTACGTCGAGGCCTGGCACCGCCACAAGGACGACGAGCTGCGCCTCGACGGGCCGGACTCCGAGCCGCGGGTCGCCTACAACGTCGTGCTCGCGATTGCTCCCACCGAGGATGAGGCCCAGGAGATCGCGCGACGCGGCATGGAGGGCCTGGTCCGCCGCACCCGCAACGCCCACCGGTTCGACCGCCTGGTGATCTCAGAGGAGGAGTGCGACGCCGCGCAGGGCCCGCTGCGAGCGATCATCGCCAGCATGGAGCCCGCGATCAGCTTCGGCGCGGGCACCACCGGGCAGATCGCGGAGCGGCTGGCGGCCGTGCTTCAGGACGGCCTGAGCGACTACATCTGCTTCATGCTGCCCACCGGCGACATGAGCCTCTACGAGGCGAGACGCACCCTCGATCTCTTCGTCACCGAGGTCAAACCCCAGCTTGACCAGGTGACCGCGCCGCGCTGAGCGCTCTCACCGCGCGTTCAACCCCAGCCGTCGACGAGCATGTTGATGAGCGCCGGGTGGGGCATCTCGAGCGCCGGTGCGGCCGGGTCGCCGTAGAACAGGCGTAGCCGCGGGTTCACGTCATCGCCGACGACCGAGGCGTGCGCGACCGGGCGCTCGTGCCCGTCTGATCCGGCACCAGCCGGCCACGGAGCCCCGATGTGCCCGGCCACCGCGGCCTGGAGGTCGTGAAGGGCGCGCTGCGCCACCGCGACGAGCCGATCGTGGGCCGGCTCGTCGCGCTCGACGATCCAGTCCAGGAACACCCGATAGTCCGCCTCCGACCGCGGCGGCGGCGGGCGGGCCCAGATGCCGCCGCTGCGCCCCGAGGCGCTCACCGTCCAGCCCTGGGGCACGATCTGCTGAAACCACATCGCCAACGTCCGCAGCAGCAGATCGAAGTTCATCCAGCGGGGATCGACATCCCTGGTCGCATGCTCGTCGCCGGGCAACGCACGCTCGATGCTGCGAGCGATCCGTTCCGGATCGGGACCGCGGCCAAGGATGGCTCGCGCGGTCCGGTCCCGCGAGTCGAGGACCGCCAGCACGAGATGCCCCGTGGTGATCGCCCCGTGACCGCGGCGGTAGGCGTGTGCGAGAGCGTCCTCGGCGACGAGACGGCGGGTCGTGTCGGCGTAGATCCCGGTGGCCTGACGAGCCGGGTTCGGCCCGTACTGGCGTGCGCGCTCCATCGCCTCGACGACCATGGTCAGCTCGCCGGAGCCGAGGCTCGGCTCGAGCACGCGCGCGGCCAGGCTGTCGGGCACGTGCACGCAGCCGAGGAGCAGGTGAAACGGCTCGATCTCGCTGTGCTGCAGCAGGCCTGCGGCCTCCGACGCCGCCCTCACCGCGCGGCGTGCCTCGTCGCTGTAGCGCTCGAAGACGGGCGGGATCGGTCCGGGCCGCGGCGGCTCGGAGCCGTGCACTCGCAACAGGTAGCGGCTGACCTGCTCACCCGAGAGCGGCGCACCACGCGGCGGGTAGGCCACGTCGACGAGCCCGGCGACGTCAGAGACCCCCACCTCGCGCAGCACCGCCCTGGCGCCGACGTCCTCGCCGAGCGCCAGGAGCACGTGCTCACTGCTTGGGCCCAACTCGCCGCGACGCGCGGCCGCTGACACCGCCCCCTTCAGCACGTCGGTCGTCGCCGCCGACCAAGGGACGCGGCCCACCACCAGATCGTCGCCGCGCCCATCGGCATCGACGACAGTGGCGTAGATGTCGCGCGCGCTGACCCCGCACGATCGCAACAGCTGTTTGACGTTTCCGCGCCGGGCTAAAGCGAGGAGGAGATGCTCGGGGATGACCTCGGACCGGCCCAGCATCCGCGCCTCGTCCTCCGCAAGCAGAACCAGATTATGCGCTTGCTGGCTGAAGACGCCGAGCATGCATGGATGATCTCACCAGTTAAGGGATCTTGTCCGTAGCGCCCTGCGATGATCGACGCGGTGCGATGGGAGCTCGAACCCGACCTCGGCGCCTTCGATGCGCGGGTGCGGCCATTGCTCGAGGCCCACATCGAGAACAACGTCGTGGCGACGGTCCTCGCCGGGACGGTCCAAGGTCAGTTCCGAATGTCGCCGCCGGTCCTCGCGGTGGGCGTGGACAGCGGCGGCGGCGTCGCGGCCGCAGCGCTGCGCACCGCGCCGTGGCCGATGCTCTGCACCCCGGTCGACCCCGACGACGCCGAGGCCCTCGTCGAGCTGTGGCTGGAGCGCGATCCCGAGCTACCCGGGATCAACGCACTGTTGGCGACCGCGCGCTCGGTCGCCGGCGCCTGGGCCCGGCGTAGCGGGGGGTCCGAGCACTGCCGGACTGCGATGGCGATGCACTCGCTCACCACAGTCGTGGACGCGCCGCGGCCCGGACCGGGGCAGATGGTGACCGCGACCGAGGCCGACCGCGACCTGGCCCTGAGGTGGTGGGACCAGTTCGTCGCCGAGAGCGACGTGATCGACGCCGGCCCGGAGGCCCGGGCGGAGACCGTCGACTTCCGCATCTCGCGGGGTCACCTGTTTCTCTGGCACGACGAGGAGCAGCCCGTGTCGATGGTGTCGACCAACCCCGCGGTGGCCGGCGCCGTGCGCATCGGCCCGGTGTACACGCCGCCTGAGGCACGCCGGCGCGGTTACGCCAGCTCCGCAGTCGCCGAGGTCAGCCGCGAAGCCCTGAGCACAGGCGCGCACACCTGCATGCTCTACACCGACCTCGCCAACCCGACGTCCAACAAGATCTACGCCGACGTCGGCTACCGCCGCATCGCCGAGTGGGAGGAGCGCGTGTTCACGGCCCTCAGCCCGCAAACGTGATGAAGCCGTCGGCATCGAGGTCGGGACGCCGGACCAGGCCGATCGCCACCGCCAGCCGGGCCGCCGGCTCGTTCCCCGGCCGCGTTCTCACCACTACCGGCCAATCCGGTGTGTGCTCGCGTGCGGCGGCGATCGCCTCGCGCGTGGCCTCGGCGGCCAGTCCTCGCCCGTGGACCGCGGGTGTGAAGCGGTAGTACAGGTTCCAGCACGGACGCTCCCCGAACGTGGCCTGCTTGACCCCGGCGACGCCGACGTCGCGGCCCTGGTGCTCGACGATCCAGTAGCCGAGGCCGTGGGTGTCCCAGTCCTCGACGAAGCGCCGTGCGAATGCCTCGGCCTCCTCGTGCGTCGGCGTGCCGGTCGGACTGTGGCGGTGGGTACGCGGGTCGGTGCTGAGCGACACCACGGTGGCGACGTCACCATGGGTCACGCGCCGCAGGCGCAGCCGTGCCGTCCGCCGCTCGGTCAGCGGTGCGCTCATGTGTCGGCCGCCTCCCGCCGGGATGCTCCGGTGAGGAAGCCCTGCACCCCGGCGGCGGTGCGCAGCCGCACCACCGGGAAGGCGCGCAGCTCGGCCGGCCAGTCGCGCCGGCGGGCGAAGTGGGAGTGCAGGGCGTAGCCCAGCAGCGAGTCGCGGCCCCACACCGCTGCGCGCAGCGACTCCCGGTTGCCGTTCCAGATCTGCTCGCGGCCGATGAGGCGCCGGCCGGTCCTTCGCACCAGGCGCGGCAGCCAGACGCGGATCGGCAGATCCAGCCAGATCACCACGTCGGCCGCCTCCAACACGCGGTCACCGAGCTTGCGCCGATAGGTGCCGTCGATCACCCAGCCGTCTGAGGCGAGGACCGGCGCGAGCCGGGCCGCCAGCACGTCGTCGGGCGTCTCGGTCCAGTTCGGTCCGTGGACGAGCGCGTCGAGCTCGACGAACGGCACCCCCATGCGCTCGGCGAGCTCGCGCCCCATCGTCGTCTTTCCGTTGCCACTCGCGCTGGCGATGACCGCGACTCTGCGCATCGAGCCCACGTGGTCAAGTGTGCCGTGACGACGCAGACACCGCCTACGTGACCGTGACCCACGATGGCGGGCGCGTCTGGACAACCCCGGAGGTGCTCCCGCCCCGAAGGTGACGGCGGGGAGGTCGTGGCCCGCTCTCAAGTACGCTCGTCGCCGTGTCCGAGTGGTTCGACGAGCTGGCCGAGTGGCTGCGCATCCGCTCCGTCAGCGCTGACCCCGCCCGAGCGGGTGACGTCCGCGACGCCGGCGAGTGGGTGTGCCGGCTTCTGCGCGCCGCGGGCGGCGCGGCGGAGCTGATCGACTGGCACGGCCAGCCGCTGGCCATCGGCGAGCTGCGCGCCTCGCGCGACGCCGAGGCGGCGCCCACGGTGCTCTGTTACGGGCATTTCGACGTCCAGCCCGAGGACCCGCTCGACCTCTGGGACTCCGCCCCCTTCGAGCCCGAGATCCGCGACGAGTACGTGTACGGCCGCGGGGTCGCCGACGACAAGGGCCAGCTCTACATGCTCCTGGCCGCGGCCCGCGAGCTGGCCGTCGCCGGCGAGCTGCCGGTCAACGTGCGCTTCACCTGCGACGGCGAGGAGGAGACCGGCGGCCACTCGATCATCGAGTTCCTGGAGGAGGACCGGCGCGGCGCCGACGCCGCGGTCATCTTCGACAGCGGGATGATCGCCCAGGGCGTGCCCGCGTTCAACATCGCCACCCGCGGGCTCGTCTACTTCCACCTCACCCTCCGGACCGGCGAGCGCGACCTGCACTCAGGTGTGTTCGGCGGTGCCGCGCTCAACGCCGCCCACGCGCTGGTCCAGACCCTGGCCGGGGTCATGGCCGGGAACGGCCGCCTCGCCGAGCCGCTGCGCCAAGGGCTGGCGGCGCCGACCTCGGAGGAGCTCGAGGGCTGGCAGGCGCTGCCCGCCGGCGCGCACGAGCTCGCCGTCCAGGGCGCCCGTCCCAAGGACGCCAACGCGGCCGAGGAGTTCTACCTGCGGACGTTCGCCGAGCCGGCGCTCGACGTCAACGGCGTAGAGAGCGGGTCACCGCAACTCCAGAAGACGGTGTTGCCGGTCCAGGCCGCGGCCAACGTGTCGATCCGCCTGGCTCCCGGCCAGGATCCTGAGGAGATCGCGGGCAACTTCGAGCGGCTGCTGCGCGACGCCGCGCCGCCCGAGGCCGACGTCGAGCTTCAGCTCCTGTCCTCCGCCTCGCCGGGCCTCGTGCCGCCTGACTCCCCCGCGGTGCAGCTCGCCCTGACCGCCTTCGAGCGTGTGGTGGGCGCACGCCCAGCGCTCATTCGCTCGGGCGGGACGCTCCCCATCGTCCCGGCACTGAGCAAGCGCGACATCCCCACGATCATCAGCGGGTTCTCACTGCCCGATGCGAACATCCACTCGCCCAACGAGCGGATGCTGGTGGACTACATCCCGCTCGGCATCGCCGCCGCACGGGCTCTCCTGCAGGAGTTCTCGGCACTCCGGTAGCCGATGAGCGACGGAGCGCAGCCGCACTTCACAGACGAGCAGCGGCTGGCCTTCGGCCGCGTCGCCGAGCTCTACGATCGCGCCCGCCCTTCCTACCCGTCGGCGGCGATCGATGCACTGCTGGAGTACGGCGGGCTGGCGCCGGGGTCCCGGATCGTGGACGTCGGAGCGGGCACCGGCAAGGCCACCGAGCTGCTGGCGGCACACGGCCTTGACGTGACGGCCATCGAGCCCAGCGCGGAGATGGCCGCCGTGGCCCGGGTCAAGCTCGTCCAATGGCCCGGCGTGACGATCGTCGAGAGCGGGTTCGAGGCGTGGGAGCCAGGCGAGCGCTTCGACGCCGTGGTGAGCGTCCAGGCCTGGCACTGGGTCGACCCCGCGGTCCGCTACGTCCGGGCGCACCAGGCGCTCGCGTCCGGCGCCATGCTCGCCGCGGTGTGGTCATTCCCGGACTGGGAGCGATGTCCGGAGCGCGACGCGCTGAGCCGGGCCTATCGGAGCGCGCCGGCGCAGCTGCAGGCGGCGTTCCCCATGCACCCAGACAGCGAGCCTACCCGCCTGGCGGGCGACTGGGAGGCCGAGATCGCTGACGGCAGTGGTTTCGGCGCAGCCGAGGTCCGCCGTTTCCGGTGGTCTGAGAGCTTCACCGGCGAGGCGTATACCGCCCTGCTGGGGACCCACCAGGACCACATCCTGCTCGGCGACGAGGACCGGGCGGCGCTGATGGGCGCGATCGAGCGCTGCATCGAGGGCAGCGGCGGCCGCTTGGAGCTGCCGCTCACCACCTACGTCTGCCTCGCGCGCCGCGTCTAATCGCTGGCCTCGGCCGCCTGGAAAGGATCGGCCGGCGCGCCGGGCGGCGCCTCGGCGACGAGCGCGGCCCGCGCGTCCTGCAGCGCTTGGCGAGCCTCGTCGGACACTGACGGGTACTCCGGGTCCAGCTCGACCAGCGCCTGGACGATGACGGCCCCGACCGCGATCCGGGCAAACCACTTGCGGTCGGCGGGGATCACGTGCCAGGGGGCCCACTCGGTGCTCGTGTGGCTGAGCATCTGGGAGAACGCGTGCTGGTAGTCGTCCCAGTGCTCGCGCTCGCGCACGTCGGCGGGCGAGAGCTTCCAGTTCTTCTCCGCCAGGTCGATGCGCTTGAGGAACCGGGTGCGCTGCTCCTCCTTTGAGAGGTTGAGGAAGAGCTTGACCAGCGTGTAGCCGTTGTCGCTCAGGTGGCGCTCCCAGGCGTTGATGTCCTCGTAGCGCCGCGCCCACAGCTCGTCGGGCCGCCCGGCGTGGCGCAACCCGCGATGCTCGAGCAGGTCCGGGTGGACGCGCACCACGAGCACGTCCTCGTAATGGGAGCGGTTGAAGAGCCCAATCTGTCCGCGACCCGGCAGCGCGCATTGATAGCGCCACAGGAAGTCGTGGCGCAACTCCTCGCCGGTAGGTACCTTGAAGCTGCGCACCGTGACCCCCTGCGGGTTGACCCCGCTCATCACGTGGCGGATCGTCCCGTCCTTGCCGGCGGCGTCGATGCCCTGGAGGATGACGAGCAGTGCCCGCGTGCCGTCGGCGGCAAGCCGCTCCTGGTACTCGGCCAGCATTGCCACGCTGAGCTCCAGCTGGCTCTTGCCGTCGCGCTTGCGAGCCCAGCCGGCCTTGTAGCCGGGGTCGTGGTCACGCGCCAGATCGACCTTGGCTCCGGGCGGCACGCGGAGCCGCTCGATCAGCTTCGTGAATTCGCTGGCTCTGGGATCGGGCACGGCCACCGCCGACTCTACGCCTCAGCGGGCGCTCGGCGCCGCGGACACTGCTTCCGCAGTCTCGATCATGGGCGCAGATCATCGCCCGATCCAGGCGCCACACCCCACCCCATCGCGCCGGTATTGTCTGCGGTCACGATGATCGCCGGGGCTGATCGGAGGTCCGCTGCATGTGGGCTGGCGCGCGCCGCGGTCGTCCCTGCCGCGGCCATCGCCGTGCACCAGTTGCGCTATTGGCTCGCCTTCGGCTCAAGCGCCGGCGTGGAGCTGCAGCGACAGGGGCACTCGTATCTGCACTCGGTCGCGCCCTGGATCGTGGTCGCGCTGGCCTGGGCCGTGGGAGCGTTCCTCTCAGCGCTCGGGCGGGCCATGAACGGCCACACCTCGGCGCCGCGGTACGGGCTGTCACTGCTGGCGCTGTGGCTCATCTGCGCGGCGAGCCTGGTGACGATCTACAGCGGCCAGGAGTTCCTCGAGGGCCTGCTGGCCACCGGCCACCCCGCTGGCCTGGTGGGGATCTTCGGCTACGGCGGCTGGTGGGCGATCCCCGCCGCCCTCTGTGTCGGACTGGTCGTGGCCGCACTCCTGCACGGCGCCCGCTGGGTGCTGCGCGAGGTCGCCGCCCGCCACGCCCGCACCGCGCCGGCACCCACGTTCCCGGGCCTCGCGCTGCCGCGCCCGGCCGACATCTCCCTGCCCCGCCTCGCGCCGCTGGCGTTGGGGTGGTGCGGCCGCGGACCTCCGGCCTGACGACCCCGGGGACCCGCCCACCCGTCTCGGGTCCCGGCAGTTGGTATGTCAGAGACCATCGATGGCCGACGCCGTGCCTGCTGCGTGACACCACACGCAGCCGGGCTGCCGGAGGCCGGCAAGGAGGAACACCACAGTGACAGCACAGCTCGCGGTGGGACCGGTGAGGCGAATCCTGGTCGTTGCCC
Source organism: uncultured Actinomycetota bacterium (assembly GCA_963790605.1). Taxonomy (GTDB): domain Bacteria; phylum Actinomycetota; class Thermoleophilia; order Solirubrobacterales; family Solirubrobacteraceae; genus Palsa-465. The sequence continues at coordinate 741,046 of CAWBPG010000001.1, forward strand.
TGCTCATCGTCCTCGGCGTCCCGGCCGTGGCGATCGCCCATGCGCGCGTCAGCCCGGCGGTCTCGCTCTCCGGGGAGCTTCAGCTCTACAGCCTCGCCGTGCCCACCGAGAAGTCGAATGCGGCCACGACCAAGATCGTGCTCACGGTTCCCAGCGGCTTCGGGATCGACTCCTTCGTACCCCCGCCCGCGGGCTGGACCCAGCGCGTCAAATCGACGGGCTCCGGCGAGGATGCTGTCGTCCAGCAGGTGACGTGGACGGGAGGCAAGACGCCGACGGGAGAGGACTCGGTGTTCCAGTTCCTCGCCCAGCCGTCCAAGCCGGGGACCTACACCTTCCAGGTTCAGCAGACCTACTCCGACGGGTCGATCGTCGACTGGACGGGGCCTGAGTCCTCCGAGTCACCGGCTCCCACGATCCAGGCCGCGTCGTCGTTGAGCGGAGGCGGCGGCGGCACCTCGGTGCTCACCATCGTCGCGCTCATCGTGGCGGTGCTGGGACTGGCCGCCGGCGGCTTTGCCCTGGCCGGCGGCCGCGGCGGTGGAGGCGAGGGCGGGAGCGGACGGGCCCTGGCATGAGGCTGAGAGGCTGGATCGCCGTCGTCGCGGCCGCCGGCGGCGTCGCGCTGGCGGCGCCCGGCGTCGCGTCGGCGCACGCGTATCTGATCAAGACGGTGCCGGCAGCCAGCGGCGTGCTCGACTCGCCGCCCGCAACCGTGGCCCTCACCTACGACGAGGCGGTCGAGCCGCGCTTCGCGATCATCTCGGTGACCAGCGCCGCGGGCACGCAGGAGACCACGGGGCCCGTGCGCCGGTCGGCCGCCAATCCCGACACGCTCGTCGTCCCGTTGCGCCCCAACCTCGCCGAGGGCTGGTATCTCATCTATTGGCGGGCGATCTCGGTCGACGGCCACCCGGTGCAGGGCGCGTTCACGTACGCCGTGGGACCCAACCCCGGGCCGGCGCCGCGGTTTGCCGTCCCCAGCATTGCCGGCAGCGCGACCTCGCCCCAGCCGCTGATCACGCGGACGGTGATGTTCCTGGCGGTGATGATCGCCATCGGGCTCTTCGTCCTGCGCTTTCTCGTGGCCCGGGTGCTGGGGCGGCGCACCGACGGGACGGGGTTGCGCGCCCTGTCGGTCGCCTACGTGGTGGCCTCGGTGGTGGGGCTGCTGGCCATCGCGGCGTACCTGGATGCGTCAATCGCCACCGACTCGCTGCGCTCGGTGTTCGACGTGGGCGCGCTCGTGCCGCTGTTTCGCGTCACCGCGTTCGGGCGTGGCTACGTCGACATGCTGCTGTGCTTCGCGCTGTTCTGCGTCGCCGGCTGGACCGCGCTGTACCTCGATCATGCCGAGCGCGCGCAGCGCTCGGTGGCCGAGGTGGCGGCCCAAGCCGGCGCCCTGCTGGCCGCGGTCGCGGTCCTGCTGATCCCCGGAACCGCCGGGCACGCGGCTCAGACCTCACCCGCCGGACTGACGCTGTCAGCCGATTGGGTGCACCTCGTCGCCGGCTCGGTGTGGCTGGGCGGCCTCGTCGGCCTGCTCGTGCTGTGGTTCGCGATGCCGGCCGTCCGGCGGGTCTCGGCGCTGTCGGTGGTCGTGCCGCGGTTCTCCAACGTGGCCTTGGGCTCGGTGGCGTTCCTGGTCATCACCGGCACGATCGAGGCCATCGACCACATGCCCGCGCTCGACGCCCTGTGGAAGACGGGGTATGGCGTGGCCATCCTGGTCAAGGTCGGGATCCTGCTGGCGGCGATGGCCGTCGCCTCCGGCAACCTGCTGAGGACCGCGCCCGCGCTGGCCGCTGCCGGCGAGGATCCGCGACGGGCCGCGGGGGCATCGGGGCTGCTGCGCGGCCTGGCCTCGGGTGAGGTGATCCTCGTCGGCGGCGCGGTGTTCGTCGCCGCGCTGCTCTCGAGCCTGGCCCCGCCACCTCCGGCCTTCGCGTTGCAGAACACGGCGCTGGCGCAGGTCGGCCCCGGCCCCGTGGCCCATACCGTCACCCGGGCCGGCTACCGGCTCTCGGTCCTGGTGTCACCCAATAAGGCCGCGGCGCCCGACTCCTTTGCGCTGAAGCTCACCAAGCACGGTCAGCCGGTCCGGCACGCCAACGTCACCTTGACGTTCAATCACACGGAGATGGAGATGCCCCAACAGCAGTACCAGCTCACCGAGACCCAACCCGGGGTCTACGCCCGGTCGGCTCCCGCGCTGATCATGGTCGGCAACTGGAGCCTGGGCTTCCAGGTGACGCCTCCGGGCGGACAGCCGTTCACCGCCACGATCCTCGATGAGGCCGAAGGATGACCGGCTCGGGTCGGGTCACACTGCGGCTGACGATGGCGTTGATCGCGCTGGCCGCGGGCATCGCGGCGGTCGTGGTGGCCATCCAGCTCGTGCGCAGCGTCGTGTAGGCGCGCGTCGTGTCGGCGCGCGTCGTGTCGGCGCGCGCACCGCCCGGAGCGGATCGGCTCCGGGCGGCGGCAGGCGGGGCGCCGGTTAGCGGCGCGACTCCTCGGGCTGCGGGACGATGCGGATGTAGGGCTTGGGCGACTCGTAGTCGCCGAAGATCTCCTTGGCCTGGTCGTTGGAGACCGAGCCGGCGATGATCACCTTGTCGCCCTGCTTCCACTGCGCGGGCGTGGACACCTTGTGGTCGGCGGTGAGCTGCAGCGAGTCGACGACGCGCAGCACCTCGTCGAAGTTGCGGCCCGTGGTCATCGGATAGACCAGGATCAGCTTGATCTTCTTGTCCGGCCCGATGACGAACACGTTGCGGACGGTCTGGTTGTCCGCCGGCGTGCGGCTCGCCGCGTCGCCGCTGGTGTCGGCGGGCAGCATGTCGTAGAGCTTGGCGACCTTGAAGTCGCCGTCGCTGATGATCGGGTAGTTGGGCGCGGTGCCCTGGGTCTCCTCGATGTCCTTCGACCAGCGGACGTTGTCATCGACCGAGTCGACCGAGAGGCCAAGGATCTTCACGTTGCGGCGGTCGAACTCGGGCTTGATGGACGCCATGTAGCCCAGCTCCGTCGTGCAGACGGGCGTAAAGCTCTTAGGGTGCGAGAAGAGGACGGTCCACGAGTCGCCGATCCAGTCATGGAAGTGGATCGGGCCCTCGGTGGTCTCGGCCTCGAAGTCAGGAGCGGTGGCCCCAATCTGGAGCGTCATGTGGTGTTTCCCTCCTATTGTCGGTAAATGCGGTCGACATTTTGCCCTATTGTGCGGGACCGCTCGTCGACGTGGGCGGTGGCGGCTTCATTAAGGATAGGAATGGGGAGCTGTGGACGCGCGTGCCGCGGTCTGCAGCAGCACTCGGCGCCGCTCGGCACCACTCGGCGCCGCTAGCGTGGTGGACCGGAGGGCCGAGTCAGTCCACCGCCCCGGCGGCGCCGGATGAAGTACAGGATCAGCGACGAGCACGCGACGGAGATGATCAGCCCGGGCACCCCATGGCCCCATACCAGCCACACGATCACGCCGGCGATGAAGTTACCCGCCAACCCGAGCATGATCGTCTGGGGGATCGTCATCGGATCGGCGCCCGGCAGCGACAGGCGGGCCAGGGCACCGACGAACAACCCCAGCACCGCGAGGAGGATCAGGTAGAGGAGCAGTCCCATGGTCCTGTGGTGAGGGTACCGACCGGGGATCCGCCTCAGGCGCGAGGGGTCAGGTCGTAGGGATAGTCGGTCAGCGTCTCGCAGCCGTCAGGCGTGACCAGCAGCAGATCCTCGAGGCGAACTCCGCCGATGCGCGTGTCCCACAGCCCGGGTTCGATGGCGACGACGTCCCCGGCCACGAACGGCTCGCGTCCGGAGAAGCCCAGCCCAGGCGGCTCATGGACCTCGAGCCCGACGCCGTGGCCGAGCCCGAACTGAAAACCCTCCTCCCCGCCGCCGCTGCGCTGGGTGGCCCAGCCGGCCGCCTCGAACAGGTCGCAGGTGGCCTCGTGCAGCTCCCGGCCGGTGACGCCCGGACGGACCGCGGCACGGGCCTGATCCAGCGCCGCGCGGACCAGGCGCTCCTGCTCGGAGATGAGCTCGGCGTGCTCGGCGGTGGGCTCGCCGACAACGAACGTCCGGGTCATGTCGGCCCAGCAGGCGCTGGCCTCGTGGCGCGGGAAGATGTCGACCTGGATCGGCAGTCCCGACGGCAGCGGTCCCGTCCCGGGCTCGTGGCCCCCGCCACCGTTGTGGATCGAGGCCACGATCATGTCCGCCGGGCAGGTGGCGCCGTGCTGAGCGCAGGCGCGGCGCAGCTCGTCGCGCACCGCCTCGGCCAGCAGCGGCCCGCCGTCCTCGCCGCGCAGGTTGCCGTCCGGCCCGATCTCGGCGCGCGCCAGCAGCTCTGCCGCGCGCGCGGTGGCGGCGTGCGCGGCTCGTTGCGCCGCGCGGATGCCCTCGAGCTCTGCGCCGGCCTTGACGCGGCGCCGCGCGGCCACCACGCCGTCGTCGATCGTGAGCGTGATCCCGTCGGCGCGCAGCCTGTCGGCGATCGCCACGGGGAAGTCGCCCGGGATCACCGCCTCGCCGATCCCCAGCCGCTTGACGGCGCGCAGCACGACCTCGCGCTCGGCGTCCAGTCGGGTCATGCCGTCCTCCACCAGCGCGCGCATCCCGAGGTCGACGAAGTCCAGGAGTTCGGCATCCGGGAGCACGGCCGCGATCCGGTCGCGCTCCAGCCATGAGGTGAGGATGGTCGCGCGGCCGTCGACCTCGGCGAAGAGCAGGCCGTCGCCGATCGCGATCGGGAGCTCGTGGCGCATCGCCGGTGAGCGTTCGGTGTCGCCGTACAGGAGCAGAGCGGGCATGGCCGTCACGATACGGGTCCGGCTAGCTCGTGTCCTTGCTCGCCATCAGCACCGCGATGCCGTCGAGGATCCGCGCAAGGCCGAAGTTGAACTCGGCGTTGGGATCATCGGGGTCATCCAGCGAGCCCGAGGCGATGGCCCGATGCAGGGACGGCAGCTCCTCGGCGGTGGTGAGCCGCGCCAGCAGCTGGCCGTACCCCGGCATCTGCGGCGCGCCGCCGGAGGCCTCGGCGAAATCGAGGGCGAGCGTCACGTCGTTGCGCACGAACCCGCTCACGAGCAGCACGCTGGACAGCTTCTCCTGCTCGGTGAGCGGCGTCTCGGCCATCGCGGCCAGCGCGTTGTCCAGCCAGGCCACATTGTTGGGGCCCAGCGGGGGCCCTGAGATCGGCACGCGCAGCGACCACGGTTGGCCGTGGTAGACGGTGCGCACGCCCACCGCCCAGCGTGTCAGCCCGGCGCGCCAGTCCTCGCCGGCGGCGGCCGGCGGAGGCGGGCCCAGGGCCGTGTCGACCATCGCCGTCAGCAGCTCGTCCTTGGACGCGACATAGCGGTAGAGCGACATCGTCCCCACGCCGAGCTCCTTGGCGATGCGCGCCATCGACAGGGCGCCGACGCCCTCCGTCTGGGCGACGCGGATCCCGGCGTCGACGATGCCGACGAGCGTCAGCCCGCGACGCGGGCCACGGGAGCCGGCTTCACGCAGCCCCCAGAGCAGCTCGATGCTCGGGGGAAGCCGCAGGTCGTCGGGGGGCTTGGGTGAGGCCATTTTTTCGCGGGTGGGTCTTGACGCGCGCAGAAACTGCGTATAGCCTACGCACTATCGCGTACGACATACGCAATTTCGCCTTCAAAGGATGACACATGACCAGTGAACTGACCATCGAGGCCGCCGGCCTCGAGAAGTCTTACCACTCGACCCCGGTCGTCTCGGGGATCTCGCTCCGGGTGCCCCGGGCAACCGTTTTTGCGCTGCTGGGCCCCAACGGCGCCGGCAAGACGACCACCGTGCGCATGCTCGCGACGCTGACCGCGCCTGACGGCGGGGTCGCGTCCGTCGCGGGCCGCGACGTGGTGACCCAGCGCGCCGAGGTCCGGCGGCGGATCAGCCTCACCGGCCAGTACGCCGCCGTCGACGGGCTGCAGACCGGCGCCGAGAACCTGCGGATGATCGGCCGCCTCCAGGGCCTCTCGAGGACCGCCACGCGCGCACGCGCGTCGGAGCTGCTCGAGCGCTTCGACCTGGTGGAGGCCGGCGGACGCCGCGTCGCCACCTACTCGGGCGGGATGCGACGGCGCCTGGACCTGGCGGCGTCCTTGATTCGCCGGCCGCGCGTGCTGTTTCTGGACGAGCCCACCTCCGGCCTGGATCCGCGCAGCCGGCGCGGGCTGTGGAGCCTGGTGGGATCGCTGGTGTCAGACGGCGTCACCGTGTTTCTGACCACTCAGTACCTCGACGAGGCCGACGCGCTCGCTGACCGGATCGCCGTCCTTGACCGCGGACGGATCGTGGCCGAGGGCAGCGCGGCGGAGCTCAAGGCGGCAGTGGCCGGTCGCCGGCTCGTGGTGCGCGCTGTGAACAGCGGCGCGTTCGCGGCGGTCGCGCACGCCGCGGGCACGCGGGTGATGGAGCGCGACCCCGGGCTGCTGACGCTGGATGTCGCCTGCGAGGGCGAGGGGGCGGCGGTCCGCGCGCTGCTCGACGAGCTCGATCCGGAGCGCAGCCGGATCGCGGACTTCTCCGTGCGCACCGCCAGCCTCGACGACGTCTTCCTGACCCTGACCGGACACACCGCGACCGTGGAAAGCGAGAGCACCAATGACTGAGCTGACCTATCCCCTTGCTGCTGACGTTGCGGTCGACGAAGCCGACCGCGCTATCGGCCGGTCCGGGCTGACGGAGCTGTCGACGATGATCGTCCGGGCGCTGCGGCTGTCGCTGCGCAACGTGGACGGGTTGATCACCGCGCTGGCCTTGCCGGTGATGCTCATGGTCATGTTCGTGTACTTCTTCGGCGGCGCCATCCACGTCGGGGGGCGGTACATCGATTACGTCGTGCCCGGCGTGCTGATGGTGTGCGCGGGCTTCGGCGCCGGGACCACAGCGGTCACCGTATCCGCCGACCTGGCCGGGGGCATCGTCGACCGCTTCCGGTCCCTGGACGTGCGGCCGCGGTCGCTGCTGGCCGGTCACGTGGTGGCCAGCGTCGTGCGCAACCTGGCGTCGGCCGCGCTCGCCGTCGGGGTGGCGTTCGCCATCGGGTTCTCACCTGACGCGGGCCTCGGGTACTGGCTGGCCGCCATCGGGCTCTTGGCCCTGTACATCCTGGCGTTGTCGTGGCTGGCCGCCGCGATCGGGGTACTGGTGCGGTCGCCCGAGGGCGCCCAGGGCATCACCTTCCTGATCTCGTTCCTGCCCTATCCCTCCAGCGCCTTCGTCCCCATCCACACGATGCCGTCCTGGCTTCAGGGGTTTGCGCGCCACCAGCCGGTGACGGCGGTGATCGACTCGCTGCGCGCGCTGCTGGCCGGACACGCGCCGGGCTCTGAAGCGGTGACCGCCGTGGCGTGGAGCGTGGGGATCGTGGTGGTGTCGGTGGTCGCGGCCGGGGTGCTGTTTGGGCGGCGCACGGCTTGAGCCGCGATCGTTGACGACTGGCTGGGGAGGGGGGTGGATGGGGGCGCCCTGGAGGCTCTTATCTATATGGAGGTCGGAGAGCAGCAGTTTGGTTCCAAAGCGGGATTGCTGTTGCAGGTTTGGAACGCATCTGTAGCTGAGCGCACTCCAGCGGACAAAGTGGAGCTGCCCGGCCGGGTTTGGAACGGATTGGTTGTCCGGGGGCGCGGTGATCGTGGTCTGGCGGACGTCGCGGGCGCGCAGCGGAGCCTCGTGGGCCGGTCGCAGCTCCTTGACCTCGGAATTGGTGCAGGCGCGATTCGCCATCGTGTCGCCAAGAAGGCTCTGCACGTGGTGCTGCCATCCGTGTTCGCGGTGGGCAGCCCCGTGCTGCCGCCCCTGGGCGCGGAAACCGCCGCGTTGTTGCACGCGGGAGACAACACGGTCCTCAGCCATGAGAGCGCCGCCGCCCTCTGGGGGCTGACCTCAGCCCCCGCCTTCGTGGCCACCACGATGATCGGCGGCCGCGTCCGAGGACGGCCAGGCCTGAGGGTCCACCGAGTGCCCGCGCTCGACATACGCGACATCCGACTGCGCCACGGCCTTCCAGTCACCTCGCCGGCACGCACCTTGATCGACTGCGCCGCCGGCAACCGCAACATCGACCGGTTGCTCAACGAGGCGCGAGCGCTGAAGCTGGTCAAGGACTCGGAGATCTATGCGGCGATGGATCGCTGCCCGGGCCGCAAGGGCACCGGTCCGCTGCGGGCGTTGCTGGCTGCTGAAAAGGATTCGGGGTTCACGCGCTCGGAGGCCGAACGGATCCTCAAGCGCATCGTCAGGGAGGCCGAGCTGGCGCGCCCGGTGTTCAACACGATGGTGATGGGTGTGGAAGTCGACGCGCTGTGGGCGGCCGAGAGGGTGGTGATCGAGGTCGACGGCTACGACGTCCATGGCCACTACCAGGCCTTCCACCGCGATCGCGCCAAGGCCAACAAGCTGGTTGGCGCCGGCTATGTGGTGCTCAGGTTCACCTGGCCCCAGCTCACTCGCAAGCCCATGCTCGTCCTGGCCGAGATCGTGCGGACGCTGACTGTGCGCATTCACACAAACTTGACGGCGCGCAAGTCGGTAGGTTCTCCCCAAACCTGAGGCGCAGAGAGGGGTAGGTGAGATGGGCGATTCGATCGTGGTGGGCACAGATGGTTCGGAGACCGCGAAACAGGCGGTATCCGAAGCGGTGCGGCTGGCCAAGGCCCTGTCGGCACCGATACACGTGGTGTCGGCCTATCAGCCGACCCACGCCAGGGTGAGCGGCGCGCCGGAGGGCGCCGCCAAGGTGTGGCAGCCGCTCCCCGACGACGAGGTGGAGCGGATCCTCACCGATGCCGTCACCGGTGTCCGGCTGGCGGGACTGGAGGCCACCTCGCATGCCGTGCGCAAGGACCCCGCCGACGCCTTGCTCGCGGTCGCCGACGAGGTCGGCGCATCGATGATCGTCGTGGGCAGCAAGGGGATGCACGGCGCGCGCCGCCTGGCGCTGGGCAACGTGCCCAACAAGGTCTCCCACCACGCCCGCTGCAACGTGCTGATCGTCGCCACCGGCGACCAGCACTAGAGCCGCCCCATCACCGGGCGCCGAGCCAAGGCTCCGGCGCTCAGGCCGGCGTGCGCCCGCGCTCAGGCCGGCGTGCGCCCGCGCTCAGGCCGGCGTGCGCCCGGCGGTCCGAGCCGCCGTTGATGAGCGGCCGGGAAAGCCCGTGCGCGCTGCTAACATAGTGCTTGCCAGCAAGCAAGTATTTCGAAAGGCACGATGCCCTCCACCGCAACCGCTCCAGACATCGACACCGCGTCCCGGCTGCGTGTCGCCATTGGCCGGCTGTCGCGGCGCTTGCGGGCCACCGCCGCGGGGTCGGCCGCCGGGCTCACCCCGACGCGGATCTCGGTGCTCCTCACCGTCGTCCGGGAGGGGCCCATCCGCGTCTCCGTCCTCGCAGAGTCCGAGAGCCTGAATCCCACCATGCTCTCCCGCGTCATCGCCGATCTCGGCGACGCGGGCCTGGTGGCCCGGACCAGCGATGTGGGTGATCGCCGCGCCGCGTGGGTGGAGGCCACCGACGATGGCCGCCGTCTGGCGGAGCGGATGCGCCGTGAGCGGACCGACGCCGTCAACAAGGCCATGGAGGGGCTGGCCCCCGCCGACCGCCGCCTCGTCGAGCAGGCGCTGCCCGCGCTGGAGCAGCTCGCCGAGCGGCTCAAGGACCGCCGCCGATGACGCGCGTCATGCGCGCCGGCCGCGTCACCTTCGCCGCTCTCTCCATCCCCAACTACCGCCGCTACTACGCGGGCCAGTCGATCTCGCTCGATCGGCACGTGGATGCAGATGACCGCCCAGTCGTGGCTGGTCTTCACCCTGACGCACTCGGGGACGATGCTCGGCGTCATCGTCGCGCTGCAGACGCTGCCGGTGCTGGTCCTCGGCCCCTACGGCGGCGTCGTGGCCGACCGCGTCGACAAGCGCCGGATGATGATCGCCCTGCAGAGCGTGATGGGCGTCCAGGCGCTGATCCTCGGACTGCTCACCGTGACCGGAGTGGTCCAGGTGTGGGAGATCGGGATCCTGGCAGCCATGCTCGGCTTCAACAACGCGTTCGAGAACCCGTCGCGGCAGTCGTTCATGATGGAGCTCGTCGGCGCCGAGCATCTGCGCAACGCGGTGAGCCTCAACTCGGTGTTGGTCAACGGGGCCCGCGCGATCGGGCCTGCCGTGGCCGGCATCCTCATCGCCACCATCGGGGAGGGCGAGTGCTTCCTGGCCAACGCGGCGAGCTTCATCCCCGTGGTGTTCACGCTGACGTCGATGGACACCACCAAGCTCGCCACGGTCACGCCCACCCCCCGCGCCCGCGGACAGCTGCGCGAGGGACTGCGCTACATCCGCTCCACTCCCACGCTCGCCGTCCCGCTGGTGATGATGGCGATCACCGGCTGCCTCACCTACGAGTTCCAGGTCTCACTCCCCGTCATGGCCGACCGCGCCCTGCGGGGCGGCGCCACCGGCTTCGGGTTCATGACGGCGGCGATGGGAGCCGGCGCGGTGGTCGGCGGCCTGTTCGTCGCCGCCCGCGGCAAGACCGGCCTGAGGCCGCTGGTCCTGTCAGCGCTGGGGTTCGGGACCGCTCTGGCGTTCGCCACGATCGCCCCCAACCTGGCGCTCGAGCTGCTCGCGCTCGGCGCCGCGGGGGCCGGCAGCATCGCCTTCATGTCGATGGGCAACTCCACCCTTCAGCTCAACTCGGCCCCGGAGATGCGCGGGCGCGTCATGTCCCTGTGGTTCGTCGCCTTCCAGGGCTCGACGCCGATCGGCGGACCGCTCGTCGGGGTGACGATGGCCGCGATCGGCCCGCGCGCCGGGCTCGGACTCGGCGCCGCGGTGGCGCTCCTGGTCGCATTCGGCGGCGCGCTCGCCCTCCGGCGGCTCGCCGTCACGCCGGCGACCGCCGCCCCCGCGGTCGTACGCGCCTAACCGCCGCTCCTGAGATTCACTGTCGATTCCGAGCGGCGTCGTTCGACGCCTGAACGTACGAGCCTCTCAACCAAGGAGCAGAGCAATGCGGCGCATCGTGGTCACCGAATTCATCTCGTTGGACGGCGTCATCGAGGATCCCGGCGGAGCCGAGGGCTTCCGGCACGGCGGCTGGTCGTTCAAGTTCAGCGATCCCGACGGGATGAAGTACAAGCTCGACGAGACCATGGACCACGACGCCATGCTGCTCGGGCGGGTCACCTACGAGGGCTTCGCCCAGGCGTGGCCGGGTCGGACCGACGACGTCGGCTTCGCGGACAAGATGAACAGCATGCCCAAATACGTCGTCTCAAAGACGCTCACGCAGGCCGACTGGAACAACTCGACCATCCTCAGCGGCGACCTCGACGAGGAGGTCACCGCGCTCAAGGAGCAGGAGGGCGGGGACATCCTCGTCGCGGGGAGCGCGAGCCTGGTGCGCGGCCTGACCGACCTGGGGCTGGTGGACGAGTACCGGCTGATGACGTTCCCGATCGCGCTGGGCGAGGGCAAGCGCTTGTTCGACGGCATCAGCGACGCCGTCACGCTCAACCTGGTGGACGTCACGCCGCTCAAGACCGGCACGGTGATCTTCACCTACCACCGCGCCTAGGACGTCGGGGGCCCAGGTCGGGCTAGGCTCCCCCGCTTGGCCGACCACGCCGCCCCCACCTTCGATCTGCAGAGCCATTCGGTGCACTCCGACGGCGCGCTCGTCCCCGCCGAGGTCGTCGCGGGAGCGGCCGCCGCCGGGGTGACGCTGTTCGCGCTCTCAGACCATGACACCACCGAGGGTGTCGCCGAGGCCGTGCGCGGCCGCCGACCAGGCCGGGATCCGGCTGGTGACGGCCACCGAGATCACGGCGCTGTTCGACGGTCGCCAGGACCTCCACGTCCTGGGCTATGACATCGACCCCGACGACCCCACTCTGGTGGCGGCGCTGGCGCGAGTCACGCGGCGATCGCGAGCACCGCGCCCGGGCCATGATCGACGCGCTCACCGGGCTGGGATTCGCCGTCGACGAGGAGATGCTGGCGCGACGCGCCGCCCAGGGCCAATCGATCGGACGCCCCCATCTCGCCCAGGCCGTGGTCAGCCGGCCCGAGAACCGGCAGCGCCTGGCCGAGGCCAGCCTGCTGGATCCGACCGCGTTCCTGGTGGAGTACCTCATCGAAGGCCGCCCGGCGTTCGTCCCCGCGCCGCGCCCAGCGTGCAGGAGGCGATCGAGCTCATCCACGGCGCCGGCGGCGTCGCCATCTGGGCGCATCCCTTCTGGGACATCGATGAACCCGAGCACGGTGATCGACGCCGTGGACCGCTTCCGCGGGGCCGGCCTCGACGGCGTCGAGGCCTTCTATGCCACCCACACCGAGGAGCAGACCCGCCTGCTCGTCGATCACGCCTCCAAGCTGGGGCTGCTGACGACCGGCTCCTCGGACTTCCACGGTCCCGAGCACCACACGTTCTCGCGCTTCCGCGCGTTCTCGACCTACGGGCTTGGACCCGTGCTCGGGCCACTCGCCGGCTGAGGGCCGCCGCGATCGTGGCCGGACGACCTCGGCGGCCTTCACCCGGCGAGTGGCCGCGGTCGATCAGCCCGCTTTGGGCGTCCGGGCGATCACGTAGGTGCGCTTGGGCGCGGTGAGAACGAGCACCCGCTGCCCGGCCTTGACGTCTGACAGCGTCGCCTTCTGGCGGTTGTCACGGATCACGGCGCCTGCCGGGACCGTCACGCTCACCGTCTTGTAGGTGGCCTTGGGCGTGCCCTCGGTGATCGTCAACTGCTGTCCGCTCACCGAATCGACCTTGCCGCGCTCGAACGTCACGTTGGCAAAGCCGTCCGCCGTGCGCACGACAGCCGAGCCCTGGACGCCATGCATGAGGCGGCGCAGGCCCTTGCGGGCCTTGGCCTGGCCTTGGTGGCCTTGGTGGCGGCGTGGGATGACGAGCTGCTCGTCGCCGCCCCCGCGGTGGCGATGGCGCTGATGCCGGCACCCGCCGCGACGCAGCAGACCGCCACGAGCAGCAGACGGGAATGCCTGCGGATTGATGACATGAGTTCTGACCTCGCTTGTCGGTGTGATCTCGAACTGCTGCGGTCACTGTGGCGCTGCGATGAAAGGCGACTCGTCAGCCAAAGGTCAGCTGCGTGTAAAAAGCGGTATGCCGCAGTGCCGGCCCCACCTACGATTGCGCCATGCCGACGACGGTCATGGTCGTGGAGGACGAGCCCAATATCGGGGCGCTGGTGCGCACGTACCTGGAGCGAGCCGGCTACCACGCCCTCTGGGTGCGCTCGGGCGAGGAGGCGCTGGCCGAGTTGCGCCGCCACCCCGTCCGGCTCGTGATCCTGGACATCGGCCTGCCCGGGGATCGACGGCTTTGAGGTGTGCCGGCGCATCGCGGGCGAGGTCCCGGTGATCATGCTCACCGCGCGCGATGAGGAGGCCGACCGAGTCGCCGGCCTGGAGGTCGGCGCCGACGACTACGTCGCCAAGCCGTTCTCGCCGCGCGAGCTGACCGCACGCGTCAAGGCCGTCCTGCGCCGCGCGGGCAGCGCGATGGTCACCGGCCGACGCCCAGGACGTGCTCGAGCTCGGCCCCGTGGTGCTGGCGCGCGGCGCCCGCGAGGTGAGGGTCGACGGCGCCGAGGTGGAGCTCACCCAACGCGAGTTCGATCTTCTGGAGTACCTGCTGCGCCACGCCGGCCAGGTCGTCTCGCGCGATCAGCTGCTGGAGTCGGTGTGGGGCTTTCGCTCGCCCGGAGAGACGCGGACGGTCGAGGTCCACGTGGCGCAGCTGCGCAAGAAGCTCGGCCACGCCGAGCTCATCCGCACGGTCCGGGGGCTCGGCTACAAGGCCACAGCGGCCCGATGACTGTGGCCGCCGACCTACGGGCGGGGTGGGCGGGGTGGGCGGGGGGTCGGGCGGGGTGGGCGGGTCCGGATCCCGAGCGGAGGCGATCAGCGTGAGCTTGCGGCGACGAGTGCTCGCCTACGTCGCGCTGGCGGCGATCGCCTCGTGCGCGCTGACGACCGCTGTGGCGGTCGTGCTCGTGCGCCACAAGATCGCCGACCAGCGGGTCACCGCCCTCGAGACGCAGGCCAACGTCCTCTCAGTGGTGGGCGGGGCGCCGGGAGCGCTGACCGCGGGCGACCACGTTTACCGGGTCGGGTCGGGCAAGCCCCGGCGCGTGCGGCCGGCCATCGGTCGAGCCGTGGTCGGACGCGATCGGGACAGCCGGCGACTCCGAGGGAACCATCACGGTGGCCGGGCGCGGGCTGCTCTACGTGGCCCGGACCACCCCACGGGGACGGGTGGTGCTCATCCGCAGCGCTCGTCTGGCGTTCGCCGAGTGGCGGCCGTTCCTGGCCAGCCTCGTCATCGCCGGGCTGGGCGGAGCCGCGCTGGCGGCGGTCCTGTCCTTCCTGCTGGCGCGGCGGCTGCTGCGCCCCATCGACCAGCTCGCCGCCGCCACCCGGCGCCTCGCCGCGGGCGAGCCCGACGTCGCGGTGCCGGTCGAGGGCGAGGACGAGCTGGCGGAGCTCGGGCACTCGTTCAACACCATGGCCTCGGAGCTGGCGCATGCCCGGGAGGCACAGCGCAGCTTCCTGGAGTCCGTCAGCCATGAGCTCAAGACGCCGCTGACCTCGATCCGGGGGTACGCGGAGGCGCTGCAGGAGGGCGCGGTGTCACCCGCGGAGGGCGGCGCGCGTCGTGGCCGCCGAGGCCGACCGACTGGAACGGCTCGTCTTCGACCTGCTGGACCTGGCTCGCCTCGGGCGCGCCGGGTTCGCCGTGGAGCACCGGCCCATCGACCTCGGCGCGATCGGCGCGACCGCCGTCCAGCGCCACCTGCCGCGGGCCCAGGAGCTCGGCGTCACACTCACCAGCACCAGACCCGACGACAACGACGCCTGGGGCATCGGCGACGAGGGGCGCCTGCTCCAGGCGACATCCAACCTCATCGAGAACGCGCTGCGCCTGACGCCGGCGGGCGGTTCCGTGGAGGTGCGCACCCGGCGCGGGGACGATCGCCGTGCGCGATACCGGCCCGGGGCTGGCCGCCGAGGACCTGCCGAGAGCCTTCGAGCGCTTCTACCTGCACGACCGCTACCGCTCAGAGCGCGCGGTGGGCTCCGGGCTTGGCCTGGCCATCGTCAAGGAGCTCACCGCCGCGATGGGCGGCGAGGTGACCGCGGCGCGACGGCCCGGCGGCGGGGCCGAGTTTCAGATCCGCATCCCCACCGCCGATTGAAGAAGCGCGGCGCGACGCCTGGAGTCCCCGGTGGCGGGCCGAGGCTCGGGCTACGCCGGGACCGCGCGCTGCATGAGGTGCGCGCCAACCTTGCGCTTGACGCGCTGCAGGGCGTTGTCCACGGTCTTGCAATCGCAGCCGAGCCGGCGGCCGACCTCCTCGTAGGAGTGGCCGTCGAGGTAGAGGGCCAGCACGCGGGACTCGAGCTCGGACAGCGCCGTGGAGATGCAGGCCACGAGCGCCCGCAGCTCCTCGCTGGAGATGACCTGATTGACCGGGTCGTGCACGGTGGAGCCCGGGATGACCTCGTCCAGGGTCGGCTCGTTGTCGCCGGTGCCGCCGGCGGGCGAGCTGGAGAAGGAGACGTACTGGTTGAGCGGCGTGTGCTTGTTGCGCGTCGCGGTTTTGACCGCGGTGATGATCTGGCGCGTGATGCACAGCTCGGCAAAGTTGCGGAAGCTCGACTCCCGATCGGTGCGGTAGTCGCGGACGGCCTTGTAGAGGCCGACGAGCCCCTCCTGGATGAGATCGTCGGCGTCTCCGCCGGCGAGGAAGTACGACGAGGCCTTGAGCCGCACGAAGCCGTAATAACGGCGCACGATGCGGTCATAGGCATCCGGATGACCCTGCTTAGCCAGGGCGATCAGGTAGCCATCCTCAACCCGAGGTTGAGCCTGAGTGTTTGCAGACAGTCGAGCCACGAAACCAGCCTTTCCCGACTGCCCGCATACGCGGAAGCCGGCTTGTCGTGGCGCGCTACCTCCCCTGGCGCCGCACCGTATAGAGCTTTTCCCAGAAAGCGGGCGTCAGAGACGTCCTACTCCCCGTCCAACCCAGCCTAAAGCTGTAGTTGATCGTTACTAACCGGCGCGAGCTTGACATAGCACCGCACCCGTGTCAAGTGAAATGCGGTGTTATGCAAAGCCGCTTGCGCGCGAGGACCGGCGTGGCCGCGTCACGCGGCCGCTCAGCTCGGGTCGGCGGCCGCTCAGGCGACCGGCATGAGCTCGGGGCCGTCGGGGCCGTCGCGGACCTCCCAGCCCATGGCCCGCAGCTCGTCGCGCAACCGGTCGGCCTCGCGCCCAGTCGCGCTCCCGGCGCGCCCGCTCGCGGGCGTCGCGAAGCGCCGCGACCTCGTCGGAGATGGGCGGCGCGCCCGATTCCATGAGGCTGGCCAGGCCCAGGATGTCCAGCATCTCGCGCAGATCGTCGCCGCCGACGGTGCCGCGGTCGCCGCGGTTGGCCTCCCGCTCCCAATCGGCGACCGCCGCCAGGGCCTTCGGGGTGTTGAAGTCGTTGGCCAGCGCATCGAAGAAGCGCTCCTTGAGCGGCGCCGACCACTCCGGGCTGGGACCGTCGACCAGCCCGCGCGCCGTGTTGCGGATGCCGGCCGCCCGGGCGCGCGCCTCCTCGAGGCGGTCCTCGTCGTACTCCATCGGCTGGTGGTAGTGGGCGCCGGCGAAGTACATGAGCAGCGTCTCGGGGCCATGGCGCTCCAGCGCCTCGCCGAGCATGAAGACGTTGCCGATCGACTTGGACATCTTCTCGCTGTCCAGGCGGACCATCCCGACGTGGACCCACAGCCGCGTCAGGTCCTCGTCGCGCGCCGCCCGGGTCTGGGCCGCCTCGTTCTCATGGTGGGGGAAGATGAGGTCCGAGCCGCCGCCGTGGATCTCGAACCCCACGCCGAGCAGCTTCTCGGCCATCGCCGAGCACTCGATGTGCCAGCCGGGCCGTCCCGGGCCCCAGGGCGACTCCCAAGAGGTGTCCTCGGCCTCCTTATGGCCCTTCCACAGAGCGAAGTCCAGCGGATCGCGCTTGCGCTCGGTCCCCTCGACCTCCTCGCCCTGGTCCATCTGGTCGACCTGACGATGCGATAGTTCGCCATATTGGGGGTAGGACCGAACCGAAAAGTAGACGTCCCCGTCCGCTGCGTAGGCATGGCCCGTCTCCACCAATTCCTCGATCAACCTCGTGATCTCGGCGATCGTCTCGCTCGCCAGTGGCTCCTGGTCGGGGCGTCCCAGGCCGAAGAGCGTCGGTATCGGCCTTGTAGGCGGCGGTCATCTGCTCGGCGAGGAGCTCGCTGGGGATCCCGGCCTGGCGGGCCGCGACATAGATCTTGTCGTTGATGTCCGTGACGTTTGCCACGAACTCGACGTCGTAGCCCTCGTGGGCCAGGAACCGCTTGAGCAGGGAGAACACCACGAACGGGCGGGCATTGCCGACGTGCACGCGGCCGTAGACCGTGGGGCCGCAGGCGTAGATCCGCACCCGCCCCGCGGTCTCGGGGACGAGCTCCCGGATCTGCCCGGTCCGAGTGTCGTGGAGCGTCACGGTGCGCAACGTGGCCGAACCCTAGTGCCGCACGCGTGCCGCGCGATACGTGCACCGCGCCGCTCCGCGGCGGCATCCGGGCGAGGCGTCACCGTTAAGTCGATGGCGATGCCCATCACCCCAGACCGATCACGCCGGCTGGCGGACGTCGAGACCGCGTTCCGGACCCTGCCCGAGCGCTACCTGGGGGCCGATCCAGGGTTCGACGCGACCTACAGCATCAGGCTCTGCGACCTCGGGCACACGTGGGAGGTGCGCTGCACCACCCACGGGGCCCGGGTGCGCAAGGGCGCCAGCCGCCGGGCCCCCGACGTGACCATCTCCACCGACGCCGAGACATGGCTGGCTCTGCGCCAGGGCGAGATGTCCGGCATCGACGCCTTCGAACGTCGCCGTCTGAGCGTCACCGGCAACCTCGACTACGCCGTCGGCTTCGAGGGGATGTTCCGCCTTCCCGGCGGCCGCCCGCCGCTTCTGCAGATCCACGACGTACCGGTCGGCCGCCATCACGTCTCCACGCTGACGATGGGCCACGGCCCCGACGTCCTGCTGCTGCACGGACTGGGCGGGACGCGCGCCTCGCTGTTCGCCACCGCCGCCGCACTGGGCCAGCGCTACCGCGTGCATGCGCCGGACCTGCCCGGGTTCGGCTCCTCCTCCAAGCCGGCCCGGGCGCCCTACAACGCCCGCTGGTACGCGGAGACGATGCTGGGCTTCATGGACGCCCAGGACATCTCCCACGCCCACGTCGTCGGCAACTCGATGGGCGGCCGGATCGCCATCGAGATGGGGCTGACGGAGCCCGAGCGGATCCGCTCGCTCGGCCTGCTGTGCCCGGCGGTGGCCTGGGTCAAGCGCGGCTTTCACCCACTGGTGCGGCTGCTGCGGCCCGAGTTCGGGCTGCTGCCCCACGGCTTCACCCGCAACACGGTCGCCTCCCAGTTCTGGAGCCTGTTCTATGACCGCGACCTCATCGACCCCGAGGTCGGCGAGCTCATGGTCGACGAGTTCCGGCGCATCTACCACTCGGCGGGAGCCCGACTGGCCTTCCTGGCCTCGGCGCGCAACATCTACCTGGAGGCTCCCTACGGCCGCCATGGCTTCTACCCGCGGCTCGCCGAGCTCCAGCCGCCCGCGCTGTTCGTGTGGGGCACCCACGACGGCCTGGTGCCGGCGGCCTTCGGGCGCCACGTGCGCAAGTGGCTGCCCAGCGCCGAGCAGGTGACGATCGAGGACTGCGGCCACGTCCCCCAGGTGGAGCGGCCCGAGCAGACCAACGAGCTTCTGATGCGCTTCATCGCCCGCAACGAGATCTCGGTCGCGCGGCCGACGGTGACGTCGCGCCGCGGAGCGGCGGCGACAGCGCCGGCCGCCAGGCGGCGTGAGGTCCCGGCGCTGATGGCGAGCAGCGGCGTCGCGCAGACGGCCGACACCAACGGCCACGTGGGCTCCGACGAGGGGCCCGCCGACGGCGGCTCGAGCTCCGAGCCCTCGCTGATGGGCCGCGCGATCCGCGGGGTCGCGCGCCAGGTGCAGAGCCGGATCCCGCGCGCGGACTTCGACGAGCGCGATCCCGACTTCATCCGCGAGCGGCTGCCACTCATGTGGCTGGCGGCCAGCCTGTGGTACCGGGGCGAGGTGCGCGGGCTGGGCAACATCCCCGACGACGGCGCGGTGCTGATGGTCGGCAACCACTCCGGCGGCAACATGACCCCGGACACCGTCGTCTTCACGCTCGCCTTCAACACCTACTTCGGCGTGGAGCGCGTCCTTCTACCAGCTGGCGCACAACCTGGTCCTGTCGATGCCCGGCCTGGGCTCGCTGCGGCGCTTCGGCACGGTGGCGGCATCGCCGGCCAATGCCCGCAAGGCGCTGCAGGCGGGCGCGGCCCTGCTCGTCTATCCCGGCGGCGACTACGAGGTCCACCGGCCGTTCTGGCAGCGCAACCGGGTCGACTTCGACGGCCGCAAGGGGTTCATCCGCCTCGCGCTCCAGGAGAACGTCGCCGATCGTGCCCGGTGGTGTCGATCGGCGGCCAGGAGACGGCGCTGTTCCTCACCCGGGGCGAGGGCCTGGCCCGGCTGCTGGCGCTCGACCGGCTGTTTCGCCTCAAGGTGCTCCCCATCTCGCTCGCCGCTGCCGTGGGGCCTGAACATCGGCGACATGCTGGGCCACATCCCGCTGCCGGCCAAGATCACGATCGAGACCCTGCCGCCGATCGACCTCAAGGCGGAGTTCGGGCCCGATCCCGACGTCGACGAGATCTACGATCACCTCATCCGGCTCATGCAGGACACCCTCGACGCCCTGGCCGAAGAGCGACGGCTGCCGGTGATCGGATGAGATCCACCGCCGCCACGACGATCTCCGCCCCCATCGAGACCGTGTGGGGAGTGGTGTCTGACCCGGAGCGGGCGCTGAGCTTCATGTCGGGCGTGACCCGGTGGGAGGTCGAGGGCGAGCGAGCGCGTCGGGCTCGGCGCCCGCTACCGGATGCTGCTGCGGGTGGGCTCGGCGGAGGTGGGCGGGCTGATCGAGATCGTCGAGTGGGATCCGCCCAAGGAGCTGGCCTGGACCTCGATCACCGGAGTGGACCAGCGCGGGCCGCTGGCGGCTGCGCTCGGTGGCCGCCGGGCGCACCACGGCCGAGCTCCGGCTCGCTGCCGGCGTGCCGGGGTCCGGGGTGCCGGGCTGGATCGCGGAGCGGCTCGCCCAGCCGATCGTCAGCTCGCACCTGCGCACCACGGTGTCCCAGCTCACGCGGCTCGTGGAGCACGAGCGGATGCGCGACCAGGCGGCCGCACGGCGCTCGGCCGGCAGCGCGCCCGCAGCTGACCGCTGCAACCGCAGCGCTCGAGCGGGCGAACCGTCGCGCTAGAGCGGCCGCACCGTCGCGATCGCGAGGGCCGCCACGCCCTCCTCGCGCCCGACGAACCCCATCCCCTCCCCCCGCGTCGCCTTGACGCTGACGTGGCCGAGGTCCAGCCCCAGGGCCGCGGCCAGGCGGGCGCGCATCTCGTCGCGAACCGGAGCCAGCTTGGGCCGCTCGATCACGACGGTGGCATCGACG
The DNA here is from genome assembly GCA_963790605.1 of uncultured Actinomycetota bacterium. Lineage (GTDB taxonomy): Bacteria > Actinomycetota > Thermoleophilia > Solirubrobacterales > Solirubrobacteraceae > Palsa-465. The sequence goes on from CAWBPG010000001.1 coordinate 761,706, forward strand.
TGGGCGACCGACGAAACCCGCGTGCGCGCAACAGCGCCACCGTGGCGCGCAGCAGCTCGATCGAGTCGGCGCCGCGGTAGCGGGGGTCGGTGTCCGGGAAGTGCTGGCCGATGTCGCCCAGCGCGCAGGCGCCGAGCATCGCGTCGATGATGGCGTGGGTGAGGACGTCGGCGTCGGAGTGGCCCTCCAGGCCGAGCTCGTGCTCGAGCTCGACGCCGCCGAGTACGAGCCGGCGGCCGGCGACGAGGCGGTGGCAGTCGTAGCCGATGCCGGTGCTCACCGCTCCGCAGATGCGCCGCGTCTCACGTCCGGAGCTCCGCCAGCAGCAGCTCGGCCACGCGCAGGTCCTCGGGCGTGGTGATCTTCATGTTGCCGGGATCTGAGCCGAGGATCCGGACGACGCCGCCGGAGCGCTCGACCAGCCAGGCGTCGTCGGTGGCGCGGCCCAGCTCCTCGTCGGAGGCCGAGACCAGTGCGCGCTCCAGCGCGGCGCGGCGGAACACCTGCGGCGTCTGCACCGCCCACAGCGTGCGATCGGTCCAGCGTGCGCGCGACGGTGGCCCCGTCGCCCGAGACCTCCTTGATGGTGTCGGCCACGGGCGCCGCGGCGATCACGCGCCGCCGCCTCCGGGTGGCGCTCGAGCTCCTCCAGCGCCTGCTCGAACAGCCGCGCCGTGGCCAGCGGCCGGGCGGCGTCATGGACGATCACCGGGTCGCCGCCGGCGCATGCGGCCAGCGCGTTGCGCACCGAGTGCGAGCGCTGGAGCCCGCCGGAGACGGCGATGGTGCCCTCCGGGGCGGCGTCGAGCTCGTCGGCGGGCAGGGCGACCACGATCTGCGTGACCGCCGGCACCGCCCGCAGGGCCGCGACGCTCCACTCGAGCATCGGGCGCCCGCAAAGCGGGACGAGCGCCTTGGGCCGGCCGGACCCAAGGCGCTCGCCTCGTCCTGCGGCCACGATCAGCGCGACCGCCATCGGTATCGATCCCGCCGGCCCGGCGCCTACTTCGCGGCGACGGCCACCTTCCCGTTTCCGTTGCTGGTACTGGTGCCGTTGGCATGCGTGTCGAGCAGCAACCCGTAGAGGTGCTCCTCGACCTCCTGCTCGTCCATGCCCAAGCGCGTACATCAGCTCTGACGCCAGGATCTTCTTGGCGCGGGTGAACATCTGCTTCTCGCCGGTCGAGAGCCCCTTCTCGGACTCGCGGATGGCGAGGTTGCGTACGACTTCGGCGAGCTCGTAGATGTCGCCCGTCTTGATCTTGTCCCGGTTGTGCTTGAAGCGCCGGTTCCAGTTCTTGGGCATCTCCGAACACTCGTCCTGGAGCACCGCGCACACCTTCTTGACGGTCTCTTCGTCGATGACGCGGCGTAGGCCGGCAAGCGCCGCGTTCTCGGTTGGCACCATGACCGTCATGTCGTTGTGGAGGATCTTGATCGTCAGGTACTCACGGCTCTCGCCGAGGACTTCCTTGACCTCCTTGCGAAGCACCTTTCCCGCACCGTGATGCGGATAGACGACACTGTCGCCGATCTCGAACTCGATGTGCGGCGGCGGCTCGATCGACTCAAGATCATCCAGGTGCTCTTCCATTAGCTCTGTGATGGTGTCCTCCTCTGTCAAGGCGGCGCGGGCAGGATCCCGCTCGCGGTTTCCTACGTCTGCAGGTATCGATCAACCAGGTTGATCTCCTGCTGTCGGCGAAGGCCCTCCCTGATGTCCTTCGCCCGGATCTCGCCGACTCCGTCGACGGTCTCCAGCTCGCCATCCGACGCGGCGAGCAACTCCTCCAATCCTCCGAATTCCGTAACGATCCTCTGAACAACGAGGCGGGGGAGCCTCGGTATTCGCCCCAATATGCGAAATCCGCGGGGAGAGACGGGGTAGTCAAGTGTGTTGAGCTTGCGGTCATAGCCCAAAAGCTCCGCCAGACGCCCGAAATCGAGCAGATCCTGGTGCGCGAGGCGGGCCAGCTGGTCCAGCACGAGCGGCAAAGCTGTCATCGGTGTCCTCGACCAGGTAGTCGTGGACGAGGGCGGCCTTGTCGGCGGCGACGCCCACCATCGTCTCGTCGAGCTGCATCTCGATGAGGCGGCCCTCGGTGCCGAGCTCGACGATGTAGCGCTCGATCTCGACCGCCATGCGCGTCACCAGCTCGACGCGCTGGAGCACCGTGAGGACGTCGTGGAGCGTCACGCCGCCCTCGAACTCGAGCGCGGTGAGACGCGTGGACACCTGGTCCAGGCGGCTGCGGTACTTGTCGAGCGTCGCCAGCGCCTGGTTGGCCTTGGCCAGCACGACCGGGATGTCCTCCAGGATGTACTTGATCCCGTCGATGTAGAGCGAGACGACCTCGCGACGCTCGGAGACGGCCACGACCATCGCGTCGGTCTGCTTGGAGACGCGCTCGGCCGTGCGATGGCGGGTGCCGGTCTCCATCGTGAGGATCGTCGGATCCGGCGTCAGCTGCACGTTGACCTGGACGATCTTGGTGGCGTTGGAGCTGAGCGCGATCGCCCCGTCCATCTTGGCCAGCTCGTAGAGGAACGTCGGCGAGTAGTCGACGTCGAGCTTGATCCCGCCGGAGAACATGAAGCTGAGCTCGTCGGCGTCCCCGATGACGATGAGCGCCCCGGTGCGGGCGTCGACGATGTTGTCGATCCCCTCACGAAGCGATGTTCCGGGCGCCACCATCTCCAGCGCCCTCATGATCCGGGACTCTTGTCGAGACTCGAGCTCGTCTTTGAGCTCTTCCCCGGAACGCGGCGGCATCAGAACAGTATTTTAGCTCAGGTTCGGTCCTTTTAGTCCTTTCCGCGTCGCGATCCTTGCCGGAATGCGCACAGACGCGCGCGTGCCGCACGGTTTTGGTGCGCCGTGTGTGCAACCGATTGCGGCACCGCCGGCCAACTCAGGCGGCCCTCACCACCTCCTTCGCGCTCGCCGCGGCGCTGCCCAAGGCGGCGGAGAGCGCTGCGCGCAGCGTCTTGTGGGCCTCCGGCTGCCACGACGGGCGTCAGCCCGAAGCGCTCGGCCTCGGCCAGCCGCCGGTCACCATGTCCCACCGTGCGCAGCTCGCCGGTGAGGCCGAGCTCGCCGAAGCAGGCCAGCGGCCGCTGGGGTGGGTGGTGGCTGGATCCGGTTCCGGTGAGCGCGACCCGCTTGGCCGCGGAGGCCACCGCCAGCGCAACGGCCAGATCGGCGCCCGGCTCATCGACCCGCACGCCGCCGACGACGTTGACGAACACGTCGGCGTTGCCCAGCCCGATCCCGCCGTGGCGCCCCAGCACCGCCAGCACGAGCGCGACACGGTTGCGGTCCAGGCCGGCGACGACCCGCCGGGGCGGAACAAGCTCGGAGGAGCTGACCAGCGCCTGGACCTCGACCAGCAGGGGCCGGGAACCCTCCATCGCGCACAGCACCACGCTGCCAGGCGAGCGCGTGGCCTCGGCCACGAACCGGGCCGAGGCGTCCAGCACCTCGACCAGGCCGTCATCGCGCATCTCGAACACGCCGGCCTCGTTGGTGGATCCGAAGCGATTCTTGATCGCGCGCACGGTGCGGTAGGTCCGCTCGCGCTCGCCCTCGAACTGCAGCACGCAGTCCACGAGGTGCTCGAGCACACGCGGCCCCGCCAGCGCGCCCTCCTTGGTCACGTGGCCGACGAGCATGACCGCGATCTGCCGGTGCTTGGCCACGCGCATGATCTCGCCGGCGACCTCGCGAACCTGGGCGACCGAGCCGGCGGCCGAGGACAGGTCAGTCGAATGCAGCGTCTGCACCGAGTCGATCACGCACACCTCGGGGCGCTCCTGCTCCAGCGTGGCCAGCACGGCATGCAGGTCGGTCTCGGCGATCACGGGGACGGCGAGCGCCTCCCCGCCGCCCAGGCGCTGCGCGCGCAGGCGGATCTGGGCCGCCGACTCCTCGGCGGAGACGTACAGCGTGCGGCGACCGGCGCCGCACAGGTTGGCCAGAGCCATCGTCGTCAGCGTCGACTTGCCGATGCCCGGGCGCGCCGCCGATGAGCACCAGCGATCCGGGCACGATCCCGCCGCCCAGGACGTTGTCGAGCTCGCCGATCCCGGTGCTCAGGCGGTCATGGTCGACGGCCTCGACGTCGGCGAGCGCCACCGGCTTGACCGGCGCCGCCCGTGATCTCGCGTCAAGACCACCCCCACCCCCACCGCCCTTGGGCGACGGCCGGACGGACCTGCTCGACGAGCGTGTTCCACTCCCCGCAGCCGGGGCAGCGGCCGGCCCAGCGGGCGGTCTCGTGGCCGCAGGCCGAGCAGACGTGGACGGAGGTGGGCTTGGGCATGGTGTGAGTCCATGCAGCGTACGGGTGAGCCCCGACGCCAAGCCCGGTGTGTCACGCGATTGGCACACAACGAGACCGGCCCGAGCCAAGGGCCCGGGCCGGTGTGAAACCGGTGTCGCGACTGAGAGCTACTCGGACTCGGCCGGAGGCTCGGAGGCCTCGCCCTCGGGCGCGGCGTCGCGCGCGGGCTCGCCCTCGGCCCCGCCCTCGGCTCCGACGCCGACCGGCGTGGGCGTGGGGGCGGGCTCGATGACCGACAGCTTGACGTCCTCGTCGTCGGTGTCCGGTTCGCCCGGCTCGACCATGACGGTCGACCCCGACGGCACCTGGGCGCGCAGCACGAAGTCCGCCAGCGGATCCTCGATGTAGCGCTGGATCGCGCGGCGCAGGGGCCGTGCCCCCATCGCCGGATCCCAGCCCTTGTCCACCAGCAGGTCCTTGGCCGACTCCGACAGCTCCAGCTGGAGCTCGCGCTCGGCCATCGACTCGCGGATGCGCAGGAGCAGCAGGTCCACGATCTCCTTGATCTCGTCCTTGGTGAGCTTGTGGAACACGATGACGTCGTCGATCCGGTTGAGGAACTCAGGCCGGAAGACCTTCTTGAGCTCGCCCATGATCCGGTTCTTCATGTCGTCATAGGTGATGCCGGTCTCATCGTCGGAGACGGCGAAGCCCGAGCGGCGTGTTGCGCGCGATCTCCGACGCTCCGATGTTGGAGGTCATGATCACGATGCAGTGGCGGAAATCCACCGTGCGCCCCTGGGCGTCGGTCAGCCGCCCGTCCTCCAGGATCTGGAGCAGGATGTTGAACACGTCCGGGTGGGCCTTCTCGATCTCGTCGAGCAGGAGCACGCTGTAGGGCTTACGGCGCACCGCCTCGGTGAGCTGACCGCCCTCGTCGTAGCCGATGTAGCCCGGAGGCGACCCGACCAGACGCGACACCGCGTGCTTCTCCATGTACTCGGACATGTCGATGCGGATCATCGTGTCCTCGTCGCCGAACAGGAACTCGGCCAGCGTGCGCGCCAACTCCGTCTTGCCCACGCCCGAGGGGCCCAGGAAGATGAACGAGCCGGTCGGCCGCTTGGGATCCTTGAGGCCCGCGCGGGAGCGCCGGATGGCCTTGGAGACCACCTCGATCGCCGGGTGCTGTCCGATGACGCGCTTGTGGAGCTCTTCCTCCATGCGCATCAGCTTCTGGGTCTCGGCCTCGGTGAGCTTGAAGACGGGGATGCCGGTCCACATCGAGACGATGTCGGCGATCTCCTCCTCGCCGATCGACGGCCGCTCGGTCGACTCGCCCGCCTCCCACTGATCGGCGAGCTCGCGCTTGCGCTGGGTCAGCCGGCGCTCCTTGTCACGGAGGTTGGCGGCCTTCTCGAACTCCTGGGACTCGATCGCCTCTTCCTTGGCGCGGCGGGTCTCCTCGATCTCGTCCTCCAGCTCCCGGTACACGGGCGGGGAGGTCATCGACTTGATCCGCATCCGCGACGCCGCCTCATCGATCAGGTCGATCGCCTTGTCGGGCAGGAAGCGGTCAGAGATGTATCGATCGGCCAGGTCCGCGGCGGCCTCGAGGGCCTCATCGGTGATGTTGACCTTGTGGTGCTGCTCGTAGCGGTCGCGCAGGCCCTTGAGGATCTGCACCGTCTCCTCAGTCGACGGCTGGTCGACCGTGATCTTCTGGAAGCGCCGCTCCAGCGCGGAGTCGCGCTCGAGGTACTTGCGGTACTCCTCCAGCGTGGTGGCGCCGACGGTCTGCAGCTCGCCGCGGGCCAGGGCCGGCTTGAGGATCGACGCGGCATCGATGGCGCCCTCGGCCGCACCCGCGCCGACGAGGTTGTGCAGCTCGTCGATGAACAGGATGATGTCGCCGCGCTGGGTGATCTCCTTCATCACCTTCTTGAGGCGCTCCTCGAACTCGCCGCGGTACTTGGAGCCCGCGACCAGGGCGGCGAGATCCAGCGTGTAGATCTGCTTGCCCTTCAGCAGCTCGGGGACGTCGGCGTTGGTGATGCGCTGGGCCAGGCCCTCGACGACGGCGGTCTTGCCGACGCCGGGCTCGCCCACGAGGACCGGGTTGTTCTTGGTCCGGCGCGACAGGATCTGCATGATCCGCTCGATCTCGGTCTCGCGGCCCACGACCGGGTCCAGCTTGCCCTCGGAGGCGAGCTTGGTGAGGTTACGGCCGAACTGATCCAGCAGCTTGGAGGACTTCTTGCCCTCGCCGGTGCCCGCCGCGCCCGCGCTGCCGGCGCTCGAGCCGCGCTGGCGGCTGCCGGGCCCGGACAGCATCCGGATCACCTCGTTGCGGATCTTCTCCGAGTCAGCATCGAAGTCGAGCAGGATGCGCGCGGCGACGCCCTCGTTCTCGCGGACCAGACCGAGCAGGATGTGCTCGGTGCCGATGTAGTTGTGGCCCAGGCTCAGGGCCTCGCGCAGCGCGAGCTCAAGCACCTTCTTGGCGCGCGGCGTGAAGGGAATCTGGCCGGAGGTGACCTCCTCGCCGGAGCCGACGATGCGCACGACCTGGGCACGCACGCGCTCTACGGTGATGTCGAGCGACTCGAGCACCCGAGCGGCGAGTCCCTCCTCTTCGCGCAGCAGGCCGAGAAGGATGTGCTCGGTGCCGATGTAGTTGTGCTTAAGAGTCCGAGCCTCTTCCTGCGCCAAGACGACCACTTGGCGGGCTCGCTCTGTAAATCGCTCAAACATGGGCTTCCTAAGTGTGGTTGTGGCTTACGACTGAGGAAGTTGGTCGGGGTGTGGTCCTGGTACTTGGCTCTACGGCGCTGCCCCGATTCTGGTTCACAAACGCTTGCGGGGACGCCGAAGAATCCGCTTCACCAATATATTCGGCAGTTCTGGCCGAATATATGAGCGCCACGGTGTTTTCTTTGGGCCATAGGTCAGTCTAACAGCCGGTCTGCCGTACTTTTCCCGGTCCGCGCCCCGGCGTACACCGCTGATCAGCCGCGCTGTGCGCGGTCGTCGAAGCTTCATCGGGCGCGTCGGAGATCGCGGTCCGCGCGCCGCGCGCCGCGCCCGTCGCGGTCGCAGAGCGGACCTCGGGGCGGGAACCGGCCCCCAGTCGAGAGCCACGATCCGGCCAGGATCAGTCACCAGTCCCGCCAGCGCGCCGGGACCCGGGCGCTCGCCGAGCAGGGTCACGCCGAGCACGACCGCGACCAGCGGGTTGACGTAGGTGATGATCGTCGCCCGGCCGGTGCCGGCCTCGCGGACCAGCACCGTGTAGACGACGAACGCCATCGCGGTGCAGAACACGCCAAGCGCGGCGACCGCGGCCAGCGCGCCCACGGTGGGCGTCCGGCGCGGCAGGTCGAGCGCGGCGAACGGCGCCAGGATGACCGTCGCGATGACCAGGGAGGCGCCCATCGCCGCGCGCGAGATCCATCCCGTCCATGCCGAGCTTGACCAGCATCGGGCCGATCGCGTAGCCGACCGCCCCCACGAGCACCGCCAGCGCGCCCACCACCTCCGCGCTGCTGCCGGCAACGTCGATGCCGACGAGCGCGATCACGCCGGCAAAGCCGATGCGCCAAGTCCGAACGCCCGCACCGGCGTCGGGCGCTCGGACGGGTCAAACCGCAGCGAGAGCACGGTCACGATCAGCGGGACCGAGGCGATGATGATGGCCGCCAGCGACGAGGCGATGTGGACCTCGCCGGCGGCGATCAGCGGGAACGGGATCGAGATCTCGGCCACGGCGTAGGCGACCACCCACCGCCAGCGGCCGGCCAGCGTGCCCATCGTGCCGGCCCGCCACGCCAGCACGACCAGGATGACCGCGGCCAACGCCACCCGCAGCCAGGCGACGTCGGGCGCGGGCATGCCGCCGTCGATCCCGATCTTGATGAGCAGGTACGACGCGCCCCACGTCACCGACATCACGGCAAACGCCCACCAGGCGCGCCGGGTCATGACCTCAACGCGGGAAAGAGCACCACATCGCGGATCGACCGGGTGCCGGTCATCGCCATGACCAGCCGGTCGATGCCGATCCCGATCCCGCCGGTCGGCGGCATCCCCTGCTCCAGCGCCTGGACGAACGCCTCGTCATAGGGCTGGGCCTCATCGTCGCCTGCGGCGGCGAACCGTCGCTGGCTCTCAAACCGGCGGCGCTGCTCGTCGGGGTCGTTGAGCTCCGTGAAGGCGTTGGCGATCTCCATCCCGCCCACGAACGCCTCGAAGCGCTCCACGAGCCCGGGCGTGTCCCGGTGCTCCTTGGCCAGAGGCGAGATCTCGATTGGGAAGTCGAGCAGGAAGGTCGGCTGCTGGAGCGTCGGCTCGACGTGGTCGGACACGAGGTCATCGACGAGCTGGGGCCAGGTCCGGTCAGACGGCGCATCGAGCCCCCGCTCGCGCATCGCGGCAGCCAGCGCGTCGCGGTCGCGCAGCGCCAGGATGTCAATACCCGTGCGGTCCAGGACGGCGCCGGCCAGCGTCTCGCGCTTCCACGGCGGCGTGAAGTCGAACTCGCCGTCGTAGCCCACCGCCTGCGCCACGGCGTGCACCAGGCGCTCGCACCGCTCGGCGACGTCGAGGTAGTCGGCGTAGGCCTCATACCACTCCAGCACGGTGAACTCCGGGTTGTGCGTCGTGTCGACGCCCTCGTTGCGGAAGTTCTTGCCGATCTCATACACGCGCTCCAGCCCGCCGACGATCAGCCGCTTGAGGTAGAGCTCGGTGGCGATCCGCAGGTAGAGGTCGCGGTCCAGGGCGTTGTGATGGGTGGTGAAGGGCCGCGCCATCGCGCCGCCGTAGAGCGGCTGGAGCACGGGCGTCTCCACCTCGATGAAGCCCTGGTCATCGAGGAAGCGGCGGATCGTGGCGATCACACGCGCGCGCGTCATGAACCGCGCCCGCGTCTCGGGGTTGGCCATCAGGTCCAGCTCGCGGTGGCGATGGCGGGTCTCGACGTCGGTGAGGCCGTGGTGCTTGTCGGGGGGCGGGCGCAGCGACTTGGCCAGCAGCGCAAAATCGTCTACACGCAGGGTCAGCTCGCCGCGGCGCGACACGAACGCGGTGCCATCGACCCCGATGAGGTCGCCCAGATCCAGTGACAGCAGCCGCTCCATCTCCTCGGAGCCCAGAACGTCGACCCTCGCCTGGAGCTGGATGCGCCCGGAGCGGTCCTCGAGGTCCAGGAACGCCATCTTGCCCTGCCCTCGCCGTGCCGCCAGACGGCCGGCGACGCGATGCGAGACCTCGGTCTCCGCACCTGCCTCCAGGCCCTCGTGGGCCGCGCGGACGCCCGCGATCGGCTGGACGCCGTCGAAATCGTGCGGGAACGGCTGCACGCCGGCCGCACGCAGGGCCTCGAGCTTGCGCCGGCGATCGGCGAGGACGTCGGAGAAACCGTCCCGCCCACCCTCGTCGGGTTGCTCACCCACGGGCGATCACCCGCGAGCGGCTAGACGCCGACGTCGATCTTGGTGATCTTGAGCTTGCGCTCTCCGCGCGGGGTGACGATGGACACCTCGTCGCCGCGCTTGCGTCCGATGAGTGCCCTGCCCACCGGCGACTCGTTGGACAGCCTGGCCTCGGCCGGCTTGGCCTCGGCGGACCCCACGATCGTGTACTTGTTGGACTTCCCGGCCTCGTCCTTGACGTGGACGACGGAGCCGACGCGGACGACGTCGGTGCCGAGGTCTGATGCGTCGACCACCGTGGCCGAGCGCAGCTTGTCCTCCAGCGACGCGATCCGCGCCTCCAGCATCGCCTGCTCGTTCTTGGCGTCGTCGTACTCGGCGTTCTCGGAGATGTCTCCGAACTCGCGGGCCTCCTTGATCCGCGCCGCAATTTCGCGGCGGCGGGTGGTGGACAGATGGTCAAGCTCCGCCTTGAGGTTGGCGAGGCCTTCCTGGGTGAGGATGACGTCTTTGGGCATAGCGATCAGACCTGTGTTTGCAATCGTCAGACGAGAAAACCCGCCGGATGGGGCGGGAATCCAGCGCGGTGGGCCCGCAGTGGGCGCATGAGTATAGACAGCGTTTTCCGACTGTCCGGTCAGACTTCTCAGGCCCTCAGCTTCCCCGCGTGTCCACCGGCAAACGCAATCTACGCAGGTACCTGCACCTGGCAGGCGCGCGAGCGAGCCGTTGCCGCTAGGAGGGCTTGAGGAAGGTGAGGCGCAGGCTCGCCGTCTTGTGAGACGCGTCGGTCGCCTTCAGCGAGAACGTGAGCGTCTTGACCTGGTGTGCGCGGACCTTGAGTCCGCCCGGCAATCTGATCGTCACCGACTTCAGCGCCGGGGCAAACGCGCCGGCGACGACCGAGAAGGTCAGCTTCGGCCTACCTCTGCCCAGACCGCTGAGGCGGCGCGCGCTGCTCAGCTGCGAGTTGCCCGGCACGACCACGGCCCACGTGAACGACGTCGAGCCGGCGTTGGCGAACACGTCCCCGGCGCTGACGGTGACCCTCGACGTCTGCCGCGTCGTCGCCGTGCCGGAGATGACGCCCGTGGTGGCGTTGATGCTCAGCCCCGCCGGCAGGCCGGTGGCGCTGTAGGTGAGCGCGGAGTTGCCGGAGTCGGTGGCGTGGACCGCCAGCCTCACCGCGTGGCCCTTGACCACCAGCTGGTCGGCCGGGCGCGCGACGCTCACGGCGTACGCCGGGGCGCGCATGGCGCACAGCGAGTTGCCCAGCACGTTGGCGATCGGAGAGCCCAGGCCGGTGGTCATGTCGTAGCCGGGAAGCACGGGGTAGAGATCGGCCGGGTTGGCCGGGTTGTCGGGCGAGCCCGACCACGTGTCGTTGGTGCCCGGGTCCTGCGCGTCGCCGGCCGCGCCCGTGAACGGGCTCGGAGCCGTCACGTCATGGAAGTTGGCCGCGTAGGCCATCCCCGCGATGGCATAGAGCGCCGGGTTCTCGAACCCGAGGGTCAAGCCACGGCAGCGGGGAGAGGCGTCGGCCAGCGCGGTGAAGGCCGCCCACAGCGGCGCGGAGGCGCTCGTCCCGCCGGCGACCGCCCAGCCGGGCCCGTTGGTGGGATCGGTCAGCCAGACGATGTAGCCGGACATGGGGTCGCCATCGGCCGAGAACCTGCACGACCCGCTTGCGACTGCAGCTCGTTGCGGACCCCTTATTCCCAGTTTCGCCCGCGGCCCCACACGCCGCCCCGGAGCGTCAGGCGAGCGCGAGCAGCTCGCGGGCGGCGTCGATCGACTCGGCGCGCTGCAGAGCGTCTTGCAGCGCCTTGTCGCCGCCGAGGCGTTCGACGTACCACGGGTAGAACTTGCGCAGGTAGCGGGCGGCGCGCTCGGTGCCGAGGTGCTCGCCGGCGCGCTGCATGACCCATTCCAGCTCGTCGAGGATCTCGGCTCGGGTCGGCTCGGACTCGCGCTCACCCAGCAGCTGCGCGAACAGCCACGGGTTGCCCAGCGAGCCCCGGGCCAGCGCGACGGCGGCGGCGCCGGTGCGCTCGAACGCCTCGCGGGCCAGCTCCGGGGTGCGCAGGCCGCCCGAGATGACCACCGGGACCGGCAGCTCCTCCACCAGCCGGCGGGCGAGCTCGTAGTCGGGCTTGCCGGAGTGGCGCTGGGAGGCGTGGCGCGGGTGGATGCACAGGCCGGCCACGACACCCTCCTCGGCCAGCCGCCGAGCCACCTCGACGCCGCTGAGATCGCCCGGGCGCGTGCCGGAGCGCAGCTTGACCGTCACCGGGAGCCCGCTGCCGCGACCCGCAGCACGCGCCACGGCCACCGCGCGCGCCGGATCCTGGAGCAGCGCCGCGCCGGCGCCGGTCTTGCACACCTTGGGCACGGGGCAGCCCATGTTGAGGTCGATGAGGTCCGCGCCGGCGGCGGCGACGCGCTCGGCGGCTGACTCCATCACGTCGGGATCGGAGCCGAACAGCTGCATCGATACGGGGTGCTCATCGGGGTGGATGCGCAGCAGCTCGGTGCACGTGCGCTCGTTGCGGTAGTGCACCGCGTGACTGGAGACCATCTCTGACACCACCAGCCCGGCGCCGTGGCGTTTGGCCTGCAACCGCACGAACCAGTTGCCGATGCCCGCCAGTGGAGCCAGCACCACGCGGTTGGCGATGGGGATCGGACCCAGGGTCCAGCAATCGGTGAGCGAGGCCTGCGCGGAGCGGGTCGGGCTGTCCAGAAGCGGGGTCACGACCAACTCATGGTACGAATGCGGGCTATGGACATCACTTCGCTCATCCGCCCGTGGGCCGAGCTGATGCTCGAGCAGGTGCCGGGCGTCGAGCTCTTCGACGCCCACACGCACCTCGGCCAGAACGATCCCGACGGGATGAAGCAGACCCCGTCCGAGCTGCTGGACACCCTCGACACAGCGCGGGCGCGGGGCGCCTTCGTGTTCCCCATGCACGAGCCCGACGGCTACCCCGAGGCCAACGACATGGTCATCGAGGCGGCGGCGGCGGCCGACGGGTTGCTGACCCCGTTCTGCCGGGTCAGCCCCAACAACGGCGACGCCCGGGGCGAGGCCGAGCGGGCGCTCAAGGCGGGCGCCAAGGGCATCAAGCTGCACCCGCGCGCTGAGCAGTTCACCCTCGACCATCCCGCCGTGCGGGAGCTCGCCGCCCTCGCCAACGAGCGCGAGCTGCCGATCCTCATCCACGCGGGCCGCGGGATCCCCGCGCTCGGCATCCACGCGGTCGAGCTGGCCAGCGCGTTCCCCGGCACCCGGTTCATCCTGGCCCACGCCGGCGTGTGCGACCTGTCGTGGATCTGGCGCGTCGCCGCCGACCACCCCAACCTCATGTTCGACACGGCATGGTGGATGCCCGCCGACCTGCAGGCGCTGTTCGCGCTCGTGCCCCCCGGCCAGATCCTCTTCGCCTCCGACGCGCCCTACGGGCACACGCTGATGTCGGCGGTCTTCCAGCTGCGCTCGGCGGTGCAGGTGGGGCTGTCGGCCGAGCAGATCCGCTCCATCGCCTCAGAGCAGTCGCTGCGGATCGCCGCCGGTGAGCCGCTCGTGCCTGCCGGGGCGGCGATCGGCGAGCGCGATCGTGCCTCGCACGTCCTGCTGGACCGCGTGGCCGAGTACGTGATGCTGGGCGCCATCGCCACCATGCGCGGCAACGACGGTGGCCCGGAGATGCTGGCGCTGGCGCGGATGGCCTGTGACGTGCCCGACGGCATCGACGACGCGCCCGTGTTCGCCGCGGTCCGCTCGCTGCTGGACCACTTTGACGAACTGACGGCGGCCGAGCCCGACAACCGCCGCCGCCTCGCCTTCCTCATTCTGGCCGCGAACGTGGCGCGCACGCCCGACGTACCCGTCCCGCCGGTCTAGCGTCCCGCGCTACGCCGCCGCCGGCTCGGCGTTGAGCTCCCAGATGAGGCGCAGACCGGTCAGCGTCAGCAGGTCGTCAACTTCGTCGATCGTGGCGCGGGCGAACGGGACGACCACCTGGGCCAGGCCCCCGGTGGCGATGACCGGGGTGTCCTCCCCGAGCTCGTGCCGGAGCCGGCCGACGATTCCCTCGACCTGGCCGGCGAATCCGAAGGCGATCCCGCTGCGGATGGCTTCCACGGTCGACTTCCCGATGAGCGCCCGCGGCTCCAGCAGCTCGACCTTGGGCAGCTTGGCCGCGCGTTCATACAGCGCGTCGAGCGAGATCTCCGCCCCGGGCGTGATGATCCCACCGAGGTACTCGCCCAGGTCGGAGACCGCGTCGTAGGTGATGGCGGTGCCGAAGTCGACGACGACGCAGGCGCGGCCAAATCGGGCGTAGGCGGCGATCGCGTTGACGAGCCGGTCGGCGCCGACCTCGCGCGGGTTGTCAATCCGGATCGGCATCCCGGTGCGAATCGACGGCCCCACGTTGAGCATCTCGTGACCGAGGTAACGGCCCGACATCGCCGTCCACTCCTGAGAGAGCTGAGGCACGGTGGAGGACACGATGGAGCGATCGATGTCACCGAGGCCCAGGCCGCGGAGCTCGAGCAGGTTGGACAGCCGGGCGCCGAGCTCGTCCCTGGTGGAATCGCGCACGGTGGCAAAGCGCCAGTCCTCGGCGACGACGTCCTCGCCGTCGCGGTAGACGCCGAAGTGCGTCTGGGTGTTGCCGACGTCGACGACGAGAAGCATTCGCCCAATTACATCAGCGGCGGCGCGACGCGGCTGACTGACTGGCCCTCCGGCAACGCGGCGAGCGTGTCGGCCAGCCGCTGACCCGTGGGCAGGGTGAGCTCCGGATCGAGCTCCAGCAGGGGCACGAGCACGAAGCGCCGGGAGCCCGTCTGGGCGTGCGGGAGGGTCAAGCGCTTTGAGCGGTATTGAATGTCGGCGAGCAGCAGCACGTCCACGTCGATGACGCGCGGGCCGTGCCGTGGCCCTCCGGCGGCCCGCCCCACCTCGCGCTCCACCGCCTTGCAGGCGTCGAGCAGGTCCTCGGGACCGAGGTCGGTCTCGATCCGCACGCAGGCGTTGAGGAAGTCCGGCTGATCGAGAACGAGGCCGACCGGCTCGGTCTCATACAGCGATGAGCAGGCCAGCACGCCCACGCGGTGCTCCGGCAGGACTGCGATGGCCGCCGCCAGGTGCGCGCGGGTGTCGCCGATGTTGGAGCCGAGCCCCAGATAGCCGGTGGCCGTCACCGCGCCGGACGCGTGGGTGGCTGGGTGGGTGGGTGTCGGCTCAACCCTGGGTCTCGCGCCACACCTCAACCGACACCTCGGTCACGGGCAGCGCCAGCGGCGGCTCCGGCTTGGCCGCCTTGACCCAGACGGCATGTGCCTCGTACTGCTCCAGGAGCCGGTCGGCGATGGCGGCGCAGAGGCGCTCCAGCGTCTTGTAGGAGCGCTGCTGAGCGACGAGGTTGGCCATATCGCACACCTGCGCGTAGTCGACGGTGTCCTCGATGCGATCGGTGAGGGTGGCGTCGCACTCCCCCACGTCCAGCCGGATGTCGAGCAACAGGCGCTGCCCCACCTCGCGCTCGGCCGCGGTCACCCCGACATGGGTGAACAGCGACAGGCCGGCGATCTCGATCGTGACTTCGGGCTCTGAGCCCTCGTCATCGTCGTCTACGTCGTCAGCGTCCTCGTCGTACTGGTCGTCGGCGTCGTCGGCCATCGGCGTCGCACCGTAGCACCCGCGATCACCAGGGCGTCACGCACGGGCGCGACGTCGTGGACGCGGAACACGCGCGCGCCGCGCTCGTAGGCCAGGACGTTGGTGGCGATCGTCGCGGCCAGCCGGTCATCGACGGCGCGGCCGGTGATCCGCCCCAGGAACGACTTGCGGCTGGTGCCGATCACCACCGGGCGACCGAGCGCCACCAGCTCGTCCACGCGCGCCAGGAGCTCGAGGTTGTGCTCGGCGGTCTTGCCGAAGCCGATCCCGGGGTCGAGCAGGATCCTCTCCTCGGCCACCCCGCAGGCCACGGCGAAGGCCATCCGCTCCTCCAGGAAGGCCTTGACGTCGGAGACGACGTCGCCGTAGCGCGGGTCGTCCTGCATCGTGCGAGGCTCGCCGAGCATGTGCATGAGGCAGCACTGCACTCCACGCGTGGCCAGCAGCTCGGCCATCTCCGGGTCGCCGCGCAGCGCGGTCACATCGTTGACCAGCGTCGCCCCGGCATCCAGCGCGGCGGCGGCCACGACCGCCTTGGAGGTGTCGATCGAGATCTGGGCTCCCACGCCGCGGGCGCGCAGGCCCTCGATCACCGGCAGCACGCGGTGGCGCTCGGCGGGGGCGTCGACGGGCTCGGCGCCGGGGCGGGTGGACTCGCCCCCGATGTCGAGAATCGCCGCGCCCTCGGCCTCGAGCA
This sequence comes from uncultured Actinomycetota bacterium, assembly GCA_963790605.1. Classification (GTDB taxonomy): domain Bacteria; phylum Actinomycetota; class Thermoleophilia; order Solirubrobacterales; family Solirubrobacteraceae; genus Palsa-465. The sequence continues at coordinate 777,807 of CAWBPG010000001.1, forward strand.
CAAGCCCGTGCGCGATGGCGGCGCCGGCGTCGACGTAGAGCCCGCCGTCCGAGAACGAGTCCGGGGTGACGTTGACCACGCCCATGACGGTGAAGTCGGTCTGGGACGACACGCGCGCGTTACTCCTCGTCGGGCCAGCGGCCGGTGCGGTCGAAATGCTCGCGGGCCCGCTCCTCGTCCTCACGCTCCTCGTTGGAGCGGATGCTCAGGCGGTACATCCAGTTGAGCATCCACACGATCAGCGCCACCAGCAGCAGCGAGACGCCGGCCGCCGACTCCAGCGAGTGGGCGTTCGCCAGGTTCGAGTAGCTGCCGTGACCGATGACGATGAGCACGACACCGGCCAGCACGATGGCCAGCGGGAGCCACACGCGCGTGGCCGACAGCCAGAAGCGGCCGGATTGCGGGCTGTGATCGTCGGTCATGCCCGCCACGTTACCCCTCCCGCGCGCCGACCCGAGGGGCCGCCCGTCGTGACCGAGGCGTGAACGCGCGACACCCAATGACGCGGCGCGCCGCGGCGAGCGATATACATCTCAGCGCGATGCCGCCAGAACATTCACAGCCCTCACCTCGCCCGTCCACCATCACCCGCCGCTCGCTGCTGGGCGCAGCCGCCGGAGGCGCCGCCGCGATGGCCTACGGGAGCCTGCCCGCGTGGGCCAAGCCGGTCGCTCAGGCCGCGGGCGTCCGCCGCCCCGACAGCCTGCCCTTCCCCCACCTCCGTGCGGGGACCGAGAGCATGACGGAGATCAAGCACGTCGTCGTGCTGATGATGGAGAACCACTCTTTCGACAACCTGCTCGGCATGGTGCCGTTCCGCGTGCCGGGCCGCAAGCGCGTCGACGGCTTCACCCTCAAGCACGGGCAGCCCCTGGAGGTCAACCTGAACACCGACGGCACCCAGGTGTTCGCGCGGCCGATGTCCTCGCCGTGCCAGCTCGTCGGCCACCCCGGGCAGGACTGGAACGCATCGCATCTCTCGTGGGACGGCGGGCGCAACGACGGCTTCGTCAAGGCGTCAGGGCCGGTGGCGATGAGCTTCTGGGACAACCACGACCTGCCGTTCACCTACTCGCTGGTCAAGCACTTCCCGGTGGGCAACCGGTACTTCTGCTCGGTGCTGGCCCAGACATACCCCAACCGCCGCTTTTTGTTCTGCGGGACCTCGTCGGGCTTGGTCGCCACCAACGGCCAGACGTTCACCACCCACGCCGCCAACGGCACGATCTTCGACCGCCTGGACGCCCATCACATCGAGTGGGCCAACTACTACCAGGAAGTCTCCAGCGTGCTGATCGTCCCCGGCTTCTTCACGCCCGCGCGCAAGAAACGCCTGAAGAAGATCGACCGCTTCTTCGCCGACGCGTCGGCCGGCAAGCTGCCCGCCTTCACGTTCCTGGACCCCAACTACGACACGACCTCGGAGGAGAACCCCCAGGACGTCCAGGTAGGCGAGCGGTTTCTGGCCAAGGTGGTCAAGGCGATCCTGCACTCTCCAGCCTGGAAGAACACCGCGCTGTTGATCACCTACGACGAGCACGGCGGCTACTACGACCACGTCCCCCCGCCGCGCGCGATCAAGCCCGACAACATCGCGCCGATCCCGGTGCCGGGCCAGGCCCCGCTGGTCCCAGGCGGCTTTGACCGCTACGGCTTCCGTGTGCCGACCGTCGTCGTCTCACCGTGGGCCCGCGCCAACTACGTCTCCAACGTGGTCCAGGACCACACGTCGATCACGGCGTTCATCGAGCACAAGTGGAACCTGCCGGCGATGACGTTCCGCGACGCCAACGCACACCCGATGACCGATTACTTCGACTTCACCGCGCCTGCGTTCGCCAAGCCCCCGAAGCTGGCGGCAGCCCCTGCGCTGGCCCATGGGCTGGCCGAGTGTCACGCCGCCGGGCTCAACCCGCCCTTGCCGTAGCGAGTCGCCTCGCCGCGCTCGCCTGGGTCGCTCCTCATTCCGGCTCAGGCGATCCCCAGGAAGTGGTGGAGGTCGCCCATGATCCCGCGGACGTCGTGCTCGACGCGGAAGTCGCTGAAGCGCAGCGGGGTGATGCCCCGGCGCAGCAGGGAGGCGTCCTTGATGCGATCGCGCTCCATGTCTTTGACCGCGATGTGGTACGGGCGGCCGTCCAGTTCGACGGCGAGGTTGTGCTCGGGCCAGAAGCAATCGATCTCCCAGTGGCCGATGTGGATGTTGCACTGTGGCTCGGGGATCTCCGGATACTGGGCGAGAAGCCGGTCGAAGGCCCGCTCCAGGTCTGACTTGCGGCTCCTGGTGCGCCGGTAGGTTGCCAGGACGCCGGCCAGCTCGGCCATCCCCGGGCGGCGCTCGTGTCGCGCCAGGACGGCCTCCAGGGCGGCTCGACCGTCCCGGCGGTCGAGCGCCAGCAGCCGCTTCTGGACGGCCATGGTCACGAGGCGTGCCAACTCAGCCGGCTTTTCGCGGACGGCGAGCTCGACAAGCATGCGCGGCACCGAGCTCACGCGGAGGTCGCCGTGCATGCGGATCTCGTCACGGTGGGGCTCGGTGCCCGTCCGGTGGACTGTCAGGCCCGTGTGCCGCCGCCCTCCGGTTCCCGGCAGGGTCAGCTCGATGTCACGGACGTTCACGGCGCGCAGACCCCAGACGGCCGCCGCAGTCCGGTGGCTGAGGAACGAGCGTGGGCCGACGCTCAGAGAGGCAGCCACGAGGAGGGCGTGGCTGGTGAGGCTTCGGTGCCCGACGGCATAGACGTTGTGGTGCATGCGGTGCAGGCGCCCCAGGCCGAGCCGCCGTTTGATCTGCGAGTAGCTGAAACCGAGCTCGTAGAGCTGCCTCCGCGTGACCACTCCGTGCTGGCGAGCGGCGATTCGGGCCAGTTCCGGCTCACTCGGATGACAATCTGGCTCACTACCGCCCACTTTGTCATCAGAGTCGGGCATCCGCCCACAGTTGCAGGCGACAGCCCACGCGTGGGCGAGGTGTGACGGAAGATTTACTCGGCGGCGCCGCCGGCCAGCCCAGGCCGCGGCAGAGGGCGCGGAACGTCGGGGCGTGCCCGCTCGGCGGAAGTGCCGGTCACCGACGGGATCTCGGGCGGCACCGGGGCCTCGGAACCGAAGACGGCCTCCTCGGACTCGCCCTCGAGCAGCGACTCGAACTGAGCCTTCTCGATCGTCTCGCGCTTGATGAGGATCTCTGAGAGCTTCGCGAGCTCGGCGCGCCTCTCGGTGAGGATGTTCTTGGCCTGCACGTGGGCCATCTCGACGATGCGGCGGATCTCATCGTCGATCTCGCGGGCGATCTCGTCGGAATAGTCGGGCTCGGATGAGAACTCGCGGCCCAGGAACGGCTGACCGTGATCGTGGCCGAACACCCGCGGGCCCAGCTTCTCGGACATGCCGAAGCGCATCACCATCTGCTTGGCCGTGGCGGTGACCTTCTCGATGTCGTTGGACGCGCCGGTGGTGATCTCGTCGAAGCAGATCTCCTCCGCGGCGCGGCCGCCCAGGGTCATCGCCATCTGGTCCTGCAGTTCCGCGCGCGTGGTGAGGAACTTGTCCTCGCCCGGCAGCGAGATCGTGTAGCCCAGCGCCTGGCCGCGGGAGATGACGGAGATCTTGTGGATCGGATCCGAGTTGGGCAGGAAGTGGCCGACGATGGCGTGGCCCATCTCGTGGTAGGCGGTGATCCGCCGCTCCTTGTTGCTCATCACCCGGGTCTTCTTCTCCGGGCCGGCGATCACGCGCATGATCCCCTCTTCCAGCTCGACCTGGGTGATCTCGCGCTTGCCGTTGCGGGCGGCCAGCAGGGCGGCCTCGTTGACCAGATTCGACAAGTCGGCGCCGGTGAACCCGGGGGTCTGCCCGGCCAGCGCGTCGACGTCGATCTCCCGCGCCAGCGGCTTGCCGCGCGTGTGGACCTCGAGGATCTTCTTGCGGCCCAGGCGGTCCGGACGGTCGACCACGATCTGGCGGTCAAACCGACCCGGGCGCAGCAGTGCCGGATCCAGGATGTCGGGACGGTTGGTGGCGGCGATGAGGATGATGTTGTCCTTCATCTCGAAGCCGTCCATCTCGACGAGCAGCTGATTCAAAGTCTGCTCGCGCTCGTCGTGACCGCCGCCCAGGCCGGCGCCGCGGTGGCGCCCGACCGCGTCGATCTCGTCCATGAAGATGATGCAGGGGGAGTTCTGCTTGGCCTGCTCGAACAGGTCACGCACGCGCGAGGCGCCCACGCCGACGAACATCTCGACGAAGTCAGAGCCCGAGATCGAGAAGAACGGGACCCCCGCCTCGCCGGCCACGGCGCGGGCCAGGAGGGTCTTGCCGGTGCCCGGGGGGCCGTACAGGAGCACGCCCTTGGGGATGCGCGCGCCGAGCGCCTGGAATTTCTTGGGGTTCTCCAGGAACTCCTTGATCTCATGGAGCTCCTCAACGGCTTCGTCGACCCCCGCGACGTCCCTGAACGTGATCTTGGGGGAATCGACCGACATGCGCTTCGCGCGCGATTTGCCGAACGACATGACCTTGGAGCCACCGCCCTGGACCTGATTCATGAGGAAGATCCAGAACCCGATGAAGATGACGAACGGCAGGATGTAGGTCAGCAGCGACAGCCAGCCGTTGCTCGACTTGCTCTGCACGTTGAAGCCCTGCTGGGGGACGTCCTTGGCCGCCTCGTTGATCAGCGTGGGCGCGTAGAAGTCGGGATAGCCGACCGAGTACTTCACCGTCTGGCCGTTGACGACCGCGGTCACGTCGGCGCTGTTGGACTTCTGGTCCAGCGACAGGTTCTTGACCTGCTTGTTGTTCAGCTGCGTCAAGAGGTTGCCGAACGTGTAATTCGGACCGTGGTTCGAGCTCGCCGATCAGCTTCTGGGCGAAGAACGCCAGGACGACGACGATCAGGATCGGAAACGCGGCGCTCTTGAAAAACCGGCTCATCAGTGAAATCCCTGCGTTGCCCCGGTACTACCCGTTCTGGCGCGGATACCGTGGATCAGCAAGCCTAGCACCTGTGTTTGGCATCCAAACCGCCTTCCGGCCCCGAAAAATGGCCTGCAATCCCGGGTCTCATACGTTCAACGCGGCAACGTAGGGAAGGTTGCGGTAGCGCTCGGCGTGATCGAGGCCGTAGCCGATGGCGAACCGGTCGGGGATCTCGAAGCCGACGTAGCGCGTGCTCAGATCCACTTTGCGCCGCGCGGGCTTGGTCAGCAGCGCGCACACCTCGAGCGATGCGGGGTTGCGGCCCGCCAGGTTGCGCAGCAGGTACTGGAGCGTGAGCCCGGAGTCCACGATGTCCTCCACGATCAGCACCTCGCGGCCCTCGATGGCGGCGTCGAGGTCCTTGAGGATCCGCACGACGCCCGAGGTCTTGGTGGCCGAGCCGTAGGACGCCACCGCCATGAAGTCGACCTCGACGGGGATGTCGAGGTGGCGCATGAGGTCCGAGAGGAAGAACACCGCACCCTTGAGAACGCCGATGAGGAGCAGATTCTTCCCCGCGTAGTCTCGCGAGACCTCTTCGCCCAGCTCGCGCACCCTCCGGCTGAGATCCTCGGCCGGTACGAGGATCTCCCCGATCGCTGGATCGTCGCTCACGCGGGGGATATTAGGTGGGGGCTTCGCCCCTTGTTTTTTCGTCGCCGTGAGACCGGCCGCGCTCGCGCCCGCCCTTGGGCGTGCGCCCGAACGTGATCACCCCGTTTCGGACGGTGGCACGCACACCGGAGGGCAGGTCCAGGGCCGAGGTGCCGTGCGCCGGCATCGCCGCCACCTCGTCGGCCCGCCGGGCCACTCCCGCGGCCGGGCCGCCGGCGGCGTCGTCGGCCAGGCGCTGCACCACGAGACGCCGCAGCGCCGGCGGAAGCTCGCGCAGGCGGTCAAGCGGGATCTCGGCGCGGCCGTCGAGCGTCGCCGTGACGAGCTCGTCGAGTACCTCGGCCTCGGCGCGCAGGATCTCGGCCAGCGCCAGGACGTTCTCCTGGGCGGCCGGGTGGACGCGCTGAAGCGCCGGGACGAGCTCCCGGCGGATGCGATTGCGGGCGTAGGCCGCCGAGTCGTTGGTCTCGTCCTCGCGCCAGCGCAACCCGTGCGTGGTGCAGTACGCGCCCGTTTCCTCACGCGTGAACGTGAGCAGCGGGCGGACCAGCGCACCGTCGCGACCCACCATCCCGAGGACCGCGCGCCGGCTGGGCGAGGACGCGAGCCGGTAGAGGATCGTCTCCACCTGGTCAGAGCGCGTGTGGCCGACGGCGACGTCCGCGCTGCGCGCGACGGCCAGGTCGGCGGCCGCACGGTAGCGCTCATCGCGGGCCCACGCCTGGAGGTTGCCACCGCCGTCGGCGGGCCTCACCGGGCGGCGGACGTCGAGTCCGATCCCCAGGGCCCCGCACACGCCGGCGCAATGGCGTTCGTCGGCGTCGGCGGTGGCGCGCAGCCCGTAGTTGACGTGCAGTGCGCTCACCGCGGGCGGACCGGCGATCCGCGCGGCGAGATCCAGCAGGCAGGTGGAGTCGCGCCCGCCCGAGTACATGACGACCACGGGGCGGCCCTGCGCGAGCAGGCCCTGCGCCCGGACCGCGGCCTCCATGTCGTTCACTCGGCCTCCTGGAGGCGCTGGCGCGCCACGAACACCTCGGTGGACTCAATGAGCGAGTAGCGCTGGGGCTCGGTGCCGAGGAGCTCGTCCAGGAAGCCGAAGGCCAGTCTCCCCCTCAACGCAAGTCGGCGACGGGGTCTCGGTGAGTGCCAGGCCCCGTCGCCCGCGGGCATCACGGCCCGCTGCGTCGGCCGTTGGCGCTCGTCACGTTTCCGGCGGCGCCTCGCGATCACGCCGAAGGCGGCGATCACGTTCCGGCCTGTTGCCTTGCGTCGTGTCTTAGGTCTACTCGCCATCGCTTCGTCTGTCAATTGCCGAGCCCGGAAAATGCACACCTGCCGTCAGCAAAGCGGAGCTTTGCGACGCCCGGCGTCCACCTGCTCCGCTCAGAGCTTCAGATGCGGGTAGTCGGCGGCGACCATCTCCCGGTAGCGCTCGTAGAGGGGCTTGGTGATGGGGATGAGCGCGAGCGCCGCCTTCACGTCCCCGCCGGCCTTGATGCGCCGCCGGGCGATCGCGACCGCCACGTTCTCCTTGCCCTGGAAGTAGCGGTTGGCAGTCTCCGAGCTCATCGCCATGCGCACCTTGGGCTCCCAGTTGATCTCGTCAGACCACTCCCAGGCCAGGTTGGGCTCGTCGGCCCCGCCGGCGCGGATGTTGACCACGAGGTCCAGGTCGGTGAACTCGAAGCGCTGGGGCGTATCGGCGTCGCGGAGCTTGGGGCCCATGTCGGGGTCGTCGCTCATGAGCGCGAAGGTGCGGTCCATGACGTCCCGGAACTCCTTGGATGAGCTGAACTCCGCCACCGCGGCGGAGTCTATGACCCGGCCCCCGCCGCCGTCCCGCCGCCCGTAAGCTGCCCGGCCGTGTCCACCATCCACCTGCTCCCGACGGCGCCGCTGGCCGAGCGCGTCCTGCTCCCCGGTGACCCGGGCCGCGCGCTGCTTGCTGGCCCAGTCGCTGCTCGCCGAACCCAAGATGTTCAACCACAACCGGGGACTATGGGGTTACACGGGCGCGACGCGCGCGACGGGCGGCCGCTCACGATCCAGAGCACCGGCATGGGCGGCCCCAGCGCCGCGATCGTCATCGCGGAGCTGGCCGACCTGGGGGCGGGGACGCTGCTGCGGGTCGGGACCTGCGGCGCCCTGGACGCGTCGCTGGCGCTCGGCGACCTGCTGGTCGCCAGCGAGGCCCTCGCCGCCGACGGGACCAGCCGGGCGCTGGGCGCCGGTGATCGTGTCGCCGCCGACGCGGAGCTGCTCGGACGGCTCCTCGACGCGGCGGGCCCGGACGGGGCCCACGGGCCGATCGTCACCAGCGACCTCTTCTACGACGGGCCCGAGGGCGCCGAGGAGGACTGGCGCGCGCAGGGCGCGATGGCCGTCGAGATGGAGACCGCGACGCTGTTTGCGCTGGCGGCACGGCGCGGGCTGCGGGCCGGGTGCGCGCTGATCGTGTCCGACACCGTGCTGCCGACGCGGCGGCGGATCGACACCGAGGCGCTGCACGACGCCGAGCGGCGGCTCGGGGACCTGGCCATGGCCGCCCTGAGTGACTAGGGGGCGGCGGGCTTCGCGGCGGCCCGCTTGGCAGCCGCGGACTTGGCGGGCGCGGACTTGGCGGCCGCGGACTTGGCGGGCGCGGACTTGGCGGCCGCGGGCTTGGCGGGCCGCGGGCTTGGCCCGGGATGCCGGGCGGGCGCCCGCCTTCTCGAGCCGCTCGAGCGTGGCCTCGATTCGGGACAGCCGCTCCTGCAGCGCCTGGCTGCCGTCGGCACGGCCGAGGCGCTCGTCGAGGCGGTCGAGCGCATCCTCGATTCCCTCCAAGCGCTGGGAGACGCTACGGACCCGCCGGGTGAGCCGCTCCAGGTCACTGGCCGACGGGAGGTTCAGCGCGCCCATCGCCACCTCTTGCGCGCGCATCGCGCGCTCGCGCGTCTCGAACGCCCGAGACAGCGCCCCGGCGACCATCGGGTTCTCCAGGAGCTCCTGGGCGAATCGGCCGATCGCCTCCTCGCCCTGACGGGTGACCCGTCCCTTGAGGCTGTTCTCATCGCTCATGGGCTTGGACTGTAGCTTGCTGGGGTAGACCCGGGGGCATTGAAAAGGGTTCCCACCCGACCCCGTTGTACTCGAGGGTAGACCCTCAAGATGAGGTAGAGGTTGATTTTAGATCCGCCGTTTTACGCGCGCGGCACCCGAATAGAACGCGCCAGCCGTCTTCGGAAGTTCTTCACATCCCGCGCGACCAAAAAGCTAGATTGCGGCGGGGCCTGGTTGGCGATTGCAATGGTCCGGACCAGTCAGTAGCGTCCATGACAGTCGACGTCGGTTTTTCCCGTTATTTCATTGAGGTGCGCACCAACGTGATGGTCGGAGAGGCGCGGCCGTGATCGGTCGCAGGAAGCTGCTCGCCGTGCTCGCCATGGCCGGGGCGATGTTCGTCGCCATGGCCCTGGCCGCCATCCCCACCGCATCCGCCGACGACTGCACCGTCACAGTGACCCTCGTCAGTGGCCAGACCCTGGTCTTCCACGTCAACGTCGCGCCTGGAACGCCGATCTCCGCGATGGGCCTGCCGATCACCGGCCCGGTCGCCTCTGAGAGCAAGCAGTGCGCGCCGGCGACCTCCACGGCGCCGGCGGCGTCGGTGACGACGACCACGACGACGACCAGCACCCCGACGACCAGCTCGAGCACCCCGACGAGCTCGTCGACCTCGTCGGGCTCGGGCTTCACAACCTCAACCTCAACCTCAACTTCACCCTCACACAAGGGTGCCGCCTCATCCTCGAGCACCACGTCGAGCACCACGTCGAGCACCACGTCGAGCACGTCGAGCACGACCCCGGTCCCGAGCGGCGCCAGCCAGGGCGAGGGGCCCTCCTCCCACGCCGGCCAGCCGAAGGCCAAGAAGAAGCACAAGAAGAGCGCTCCGACTGCGACCACGCCCGCCAAGGACCTCCCCACCGGCAAGGGCGTGCCGGCGGCCGAGCAATCCCACGTTCTCGCTCTCGCTGCCCGGTCCGGCGCCGATCGGGGTGCCGAACTTCTTCATCGACTCCTTCCGGATCCCGCCGTTCCTGATCCCGATCTACCAGGCCGCCGGCATCGAGTACCAAGTGCCGTGGCAGGTCCTGGCGGGGATCAACGAGATCGAGACCGACTACGGCCGCAACCTGTCCGTGTCCTCGGCCGGCGCTGTCGGCTGGATGCAGTTCCTGCCCTCCACGTGGAAGCAATGGGGCGTCGACGCCAACGGCGACGGCGTGGCCGATCCCTACAACCCGGTGGACGCCATCTTCGCCGCCGCCCGCTACCTGCACGCCGCGGGCGCCTCCACCAACCTGTCCAGGGCCATCCTCGCCTACAACCACGCGGGTTGGTATGTCGAGTCGGTGCTGCTGCGCGCCAAGCTGATCGGCGGCATCCCGTCCCAGCTCATCGGCGCCCTCACCGGCCTCGTCCAGGGCCACTTCCCGGTCGCCGCCCCGGCCAAGTACGCGGACTCGTCCGTGGTCAAGCTGGCCAAGAACAAGGTCAAGGGCTCCAATGCGGCCATCGCGATCGACTCCAACCCGAGCTCCAAGGGCACCTCGATCTACGCCAAGAAGGGATCGCCCGTGATCGCCGTCAACGACGGCAAGATCGTCGGCGTCGGCAGCTCAAAGCAGCTGGGCAACTACGTCAAGCTCCAGGACGCCACCGGCAACATCTACACCTACGCGCACCTGGGGAGCGTCTCCAAGCGCTACCCCGTGCCCAAGCCCGTCAAGTTCTCCGCCAAGCAGATCCTCAAGCAGTTCTCGGTCCCCGCGGCCAAGGCGCCCACGTCGGCGGCCTCCGCCGGAGCGCAGGTCCTACCCAAGGTCGCGACCACGGTGAGCAAGGCCGCGATCAAACCCTCGACCTCGACACCGTCGATCAGCGGCCCGGCCTCAGCCGGCACCCAGACCACCGGCCAGGCGGTGAAGTCACGGAGCGCCGCGACGTCGGCCGCGGCCGCCGGCGCCGCCTCCAAGGCCGCCTCGTCGGGCAGCGCCGCCTCGGGAGCGCAGAGCGACACCGCCACCGTGACGGCCCCGATGGTCAAGGAGCGGCTGTTTGCCAACCCCAACCGTCCGGCCTCCTACGCCGCCGGCGGCAACCTGCAGCTCAAGAACTCCGCGCAGCAGATCACCAACTTCCGCAACTACTTCTCCGACACGCTGCACCTGGCCAAGAACCAGTACACGCTCCAGTCGCTGAAGAAGGGCGCGATCGTCATCGCCGGCACGGTCCTCGGCCGCGTCGGCGGGCCCTCGCAGGGCGTCTCCTCGCACCTGTACTTCATGATCCAGCCGGCCGGCAAGAACGCGCCGTACATCGACCCCAAGCCGATCCTCGACGGCTGGAAGCTGCTCGAGGCCACCGCGGTCTACCGCGCCGCCGGCGTCGATCCGTTCTTTGGCCCCGGCGCCAAGAACCCCACGCGTCGGCCAGGTGCTGCTCATGTCCAAGCAGCAGCTCACCACCCGCGCGCTGGCCGACCCGCACGTCCAGATCTACGCCTGCGGCCGGCGTGACATCGAGGCCGGGCTGATCGACCGCCGCATCCTGGCCGTCATCGAGTTCCTGTCGGCGTCCGGGCTCGACCCCGACGTCTCGGGCCTCGAGTGCGGTCACAGCGCGACCGGCGCGACCGGCACCGATGCCGCGGGCGCCTCCGGAGCCAGCGTCGACATCACCAAGATCAACGGGATCCCCATCCGCGGGCACCAGCAGCCCGGCTCCGTCACCGACATGACGATCCGGCGGCTGCTGACGCTCCAGGGCTCAATGGCGCCCAACCAGATCGTCTCGGACATCTCCTACAAGGGCCAGCCCAGCACTCTGGCGCTGCCCGACCACAAGAACCGGATCCAGATCACGTACACGCCGGATTTCGGGACCAACAACAAGCTCACCAAACAGATCAAGAGCATCCTCCAGCCGGGCCAGTGGATCCAGCTGATCAACCGCATCAGCCAGATCCCCGAGCCGGTCGTCCCGATCGCGCCCAGCAAGTACGCGATCCAGGCCAAGAACCGCTGACCGGCGGGCACCGGCTCACGCCCACGTGATATGCCGCGCCGGTGAGCGCGTCATCCGGTCTCTTTCGCTTCGCGCAGGTCGAGCTGCCCTGGGTGCTCGGCCCGCCCGATGGCCGGTACCTGGTCCGCGCGCGCGAACCTATCCCCACCCACCCGTCCACCCACACGGATGAAGCGCCGCCCACCCATGTGCTGGTGTTCGCCACCCTCGGGGCTCCCGAGCGCCGGCACCGGGCCGGCCGGCGCCGGCAACGCGACGCCGAGCCTGAGCCGGCCCCGACCGCAGTCGCCACCGGCCGGGCGACGGTCATCGACGTGGGCACGCCCTTGCACGAGGCGCAGGCGCGGGCGTGGCTGGCCGGCGCAGGCGAGGACGCCCTCGAGGCCGGCCTGGCCGTGCTCAACCGGGCGCTTCACTGCTTCCGGGTCATCACCGCGGACCCGTATCTGCAGCCGATCGGCCGCCGGCAGGCGATTGTCGCCCGCATCGGCTTCGGTGCCGGCGAGGAGGTGGCCGAGGGCCGATGGACGGCCGCGAAGGAGCTCGCCGTCCCCGAAGGCCGGCGGCGCCGCTCACGCATCCTGGCGCCCCAGGCCCGTCTGGCGGCACTGCTGGGCTCTCGCGAGGCGGTCCTGGCCTGCGAGGAGCTGACGCTGCGCGCGCGGTCCGACATCGAGCAGGGCCGGCCGCGGGAGGCGGCGTTGCAGCTGCTGGTGGCGCTGGATGCGGCCCTGGCCGAGCTCGCCGTCGATCCCCATGCCGCCGAGCTGGCCGGGCGCCTCGACGCGCTGCGTCACCAGCGCGAGCCGGTCGCCGCCGCCGCCCAGGCGGCCCTGTCGGGCCCGCTCACCCCGGCCGACGTCTCGGCCGTGGTCCTCGCGCTGGAGCGCGTCGAGGCCGCGTTGCGGGCGCGGGCCGCGGCGCGCCGCTAAGGCGCCGGCCCGCCGAGGCCGAGCGCCTCCGTGATCGCCGCCAGCTCCTGAACCACGTCACCGCCACAGCGGGCAGCCGCGCGGCTGTCGTAAGGCGTGGTCCCCTGGGTGATGACCGCGATCTGGCCGCCGGCGTCCAGCGTGGTCTGGGGCAGCTGGGCCACCGGATAGACCTCGAGCGAGGAACCGATGCACAGCATGAGGTCGGCGCTTGCGGCCAGGTGCTCGGCGCGGGTCAGCGCGGCCACCGGCAGGTATTCGCCGAAGAGCACGACATCGGGCTTGAGCGGCGAGCCGCAGTCACACCGGGGGACCCCCGCGTCGTCGGCGGCCTGGCGCGAGCGCACCTCGGCCAGCGGGTACTCGGCGCGGCAGTGCTGGCAGGACGAGTGGTCGATCGAGCCGTGGACCTCGACGAGGTCCACGCTGCCGGCCTTGGCGTGCAGGCGGTCGATGTTCTGGGTGATCACCGCGCGCACCAGGCCCGCGCGCTGGAGCCGGGCCAGCGCCCGGTGCGCGCCGTTGGGCTCCTTGTCCTCGAGCGTCTGGAAGCGGTTGCCGTAGAAGTGCCAGAAGCGCTCGGGGTCTCGACGGAACACGTCGATGTGCGCCACCTCCATGGGGTCGACGCCCGTCCACAACCCGGTGCCCGGCGATCGGAAGTCCGGGATCCCCGACGGGACCGAGATGCCCGCGCCGGTCAGCGCCACCACCGAGCCGGCCTCGCGGATCAGCTCGGCGACGCGGGCCGCGCTCACGCTCCCTTCCAGTGCGGAGCGCGCTGTCCCAGCAACGCGGCGGGGATCTCCTCGCGCGCGATCTCGGCCCCCATCGTCCCGGCTCCGACGACAGCGCCCGTGAAGACGAACATGCGCGCGGACCGTACCGGATCGCCGCGCCAGGCCACAAAAGCAGAGGTTTGTTCATCACCCGCTGCGAAATCCGTCAACGAGCCTTGACAATCCCGCATTGCATGTCACAGACTGCCGAACAGACTGGATCCGCGCAGGGAGCGCCGCCAGCCGCATTTGTCTTCTCTAGGGAGGGATTGGACGCATGAGCTCTCGCTCTCGGTTTCGGTTGGTCGCACTGCTGACGACCGCCGTGTTGGTTCCGCTGACCGCCGGAGGTATCGCGCTGGCGGCCCACGTCACGCACGGACGCGCCCAGCGTCATCGGGCGCACCATCGGACGTTCCATGGCACGCGGCCGCGGCTGAGCGCCGCGCAGGTCAAGCGCCTATCGGCCAAGGCCGACAAGCCGTCGATCATCATCTTCAAGAACCAGCTGGGGCGCCTGCCGGCCACCCGGTCAAACACCCGCGCGCGCGTCAGCGCCGCGATCGCGGCCCAGGCCGGGGTCCGCGCGGAGCTGACCCAGCTGCATGCCTCCAACGTCCGGAGCTTCTCGCTCATCAACGCCATGTCGGCGACGGTGTCCGCCGCCGAGGTCACCCAGCTGCAGGCCAACCCCGCCGTCCAGGCGGTGGTCCCCGATGCGATGCGGCACTTCGCGTCGCTGGGCAGCGGCCCCGGCCCGGCGCTGGGCGCGATGGCGGGGGTGAGCTCGCACGCGGCGTCCACGGGTCCGCAGCAGATCTGCCCGACCGACCCGAGCAAGCCGATGATCGAGCCCGAGGCGCGCGAGGTGATGAACGTCTCCGCGGCCGAGCAGTTGGCCGACGGCAGCGGCGTCAAGGTCGGCATCCTCGCCGACGGCATCGACCCCAACAACCAGGACCTCATCCGGCCCGATGGCCAGCACGTCATCTTCGACTACGAGGACTTCAGTGGGTTCGGGACCAACGCCCCGACCGACGGCCGCGAGGCCTTCCTGGACGCCGGCACGATCGCCTCCCAGGGCAATGAGACCTACGACCTGTCCGGGTTCGTCAACCCGGCACACCCGCTGCCGGCGGGCTGCAACATCAAGATCGACGGCATCGCCCCGGGCGCGAGCCTGGCGGTCATGAACCTGCAGGGGTCCGGCGCCGGGTTCTCCGACGCGACGATCCTGGCAGCCATCCAGTGGGCCGTCGAGCAGGACCACGTCAACATCCTCAACGAGTCCATCGGCGGCAACCCGATCCCCAACACCGAGAACGATCCGGTGGCCCTGGCCGACCAGGCCGCCGTCGCCGCCGGGGTCACGGTGGTCGCGTCCAGCGGCGACTCCGGGCCGTTCAACAACATCGGCTCGCCGGCAACGACCCCCGGCGTCATCGACGTCGGCGGGACCACGACCTACCGGGTCTACCGCCAGACGACTCGGTATGGAACGCAGCTGAGCAACCCGGCGGCAGGCTGGGAGGACAGCAACATCACGGCGCTCAGCTCCGACGGGTTCACGCAGTTCAACCCGAGTACGGTCAGCGTCGTGGCTCCGGGCGACCGCGGATGGTCGCTGTGCAGCCGCGACACGACTCACTTCCAGGGCTGTGTCGACATCGACAAGGGCGCGGCCCCGCCGCCGATCTGGGCGGCGGGCGGCACCAGCGCGTCGGCGCCCGAGACCTCCGGAACGGCGGCCCTGGTCATCAACGCCTACGAGAAGACCCACGGCGGCAACGCGCCGTCTCCGGAGCTGGTCAAGCAGATCATCGTCAGCAGCGCCCAGGACCTGGGCGCCCCGGCCGACCGGCAGGGCGCCGGGCTGGTCGACACGCTCAAAGCCGTGCAGCTGGCCGAGACGATCAACGGCGGCAGCCAGCCGCAGGGCGACTCGCTGTTCGTGCGCCAGTCCTCCCTGAGCGCCACGGTCACCGCCGGCCAGACGCCTCGCTTCGATGTCAACGTCACCAACGCGGGCACGAGCCCGCAGACGGTCACGCCGGCGATCATCGGCGCCCCCACGCAGGCCAGCGATGACACCGGAAGCGTCGCTCTCAGCTCGGCGTCGCCGACCTTCGTCGACGGCGAGGGCAACACCGATTCCTACCAGGAGCACACCTTCACGGTGCCGGCCGGCGCGGATTATCTGACCGGCGACATCACCTGGACCGCCCTGGCCACCGGCGGAGCGGTGTACGAGACCCTGTTCAATCCGCAGGGGCAGGTGGCGGCCTACTCGCTGCTGGGAACCAACCAGAGCGGCTTCGGGCACGTCGAGGTCCGCCAGCCGACGGCCGGGACGTGGACCGCGGTGATCTTCACCATCGACACCCCCGCCACGGTGTACAGCGGGCCGGTGTCGTTCGACTACGCGACCCAGCAGTTCCACAATCCGGGCTCGGTGTTCCCGGCCTCGCGGACGCTCCGACCCGGGGAGTCGGCGAATTTCCGCGTGAGCGTCCCGGCCGGACAGGCCGGGGATGAGAGCTTCCGGCTCCACCTTGGCACGGGCTCGAGCTCGGACGGAAGCATTCCGATCATCGTCCGTTCCCTGGTGCCGATCTCACGGCAGGGTGGCACGTTCTCGGGCAACCTCAGCGGCGGCGCCGACAGCGGATTGAGCGGCCAGACGTTCACCTATCAGTTCCCGGTGCCGTGGGGTCGGCCATCGCTGAACCTCGCGGTCCAGTTGGCCGATGTCAACTACGGCGTCCAGGGATGGCTGGTCGATCCCAACGGGCAGCCCGTGGATGTCCAGGACACGACGCAGCGCGTCACCCCTGCGGGCGTCAACCCGGAGGAGTTCTTCTCCGGGCCCACGATGCAGTTCTTCCGCGGGCATCCTCAGGGGGGCCTGTGGACCGTCGTCCTCACCGTCGTGGCACCGGTGAACGGCGGGACGTTCAGCGAGCCCTACACCGGCGCGATCTCGTTCAACCCGCCTCCGGTGTCGAGCAGCGGCATCCCCAACTCACGGCACATCCGTCTGCGGCCCGGGCAGCCGGTGACCGCGACGATCAACGTGACCAACAACGGGAACATCCCCAAGGATTACCTGGCCGATGTGCGGCTGGATCGGCGCGTGCCCCAGTTGCTGGCCGGGGCCAATACCAACAACGTCGCACTACCGCTGTCGGTGACGCCCAACTGGCTGGTGCCGCCGGGCACCAACGGGCTGGCCACGGTGGCCCAGGCGACCCTCCCGATCACCATGGACACCGGTTTTATCTTCGGTGATCCGGACTTCTCCGGGCCGTCATTCGGCAACGCCGTGATCAACCGGGAGTTCGCGCCGGAGATCGCTCCGGGGCTGTTCTTCGCCAGCCCGTCCGCGACCAACCCCGATGGAGCCGACGGCCTGCCCGCGGGCTCCTCGGCCAACCTGGCCGCGCTGGCCAACACGTACCCGTTCGACTCCAACGTGACGACCAGCACGGGCGACATCTGGGAGCAGAGCGTCAACCCCAGCGCGCCGCCCTACACGCCGCTGACCCTCAATCCGGGTCAGTCGGGGACGATCACGGTCACGTTCACGCCCAGCGGGCGTCGCGACCACAGGGTGGATGGGTTCATCGGCGTCGATACGTTCGATGAGTTCACCGACAGCGGGGACGAGGTGGCGACGATCCCGTACGAATACCGGGTCCGCTGAGCCACGGCTTTCGGCCGGCCGGCTTCTCCGTGCGGGGAGGCCGGCCGGCTTCTCGGTGCGGGCAGGCCGGCCGGCTTCCTCCCCATGGGCAGGCCGGCCGGCCGAACCCTCTTCGTCGCCTAGCGGCGTGAGCCGTTCGCGCGCAACCGCGCCCCGAAACGGGCCAGCGAGCGGGACAGCGACAGTGACATCTCGCGCCGGATGAACAGCGCGTCCACCACGGGCGTGACGAGTGAGCGGCGCCGGAGGCGGTACTCCAGCCGCAACGTGACCTCCACCCCATCTCCCACCGCGGCGAAGGCGACCGCCTGGCGGCCCGTCATCGTGGCGTCGGTGACCTCGACCGTCTGACCGGCAGCGGGCGCGTAGGCCACGACCGTCTCGGTCACCCGGCCGCGGCCCGCCGGGCCCGACTCCCAGACGACGCTCCCGCCCACCAGCGGCCAGGGCTCGTCGATCTGCACCACGCGGTCCAGGCCGTCCACCCAACTCTCCCACCGGCTCGCGTCATACCAGCAGCACTCGGCCTCGGGAGCAGAGGCCGGGAAGGTCTGCACCGCGAGAACCGGTCGCATACCTCTCATTCTCGCTTGTGGGAGGTGACCCGGCCCGTGTAGGCTCGGGTCAGCGATGGGGATCCTGCCCGAAGCAATCGAACCGTACCCGGACATCTCGTCCAAGGCCTACGAGCACCCGGCCGATCGCGCGGCGACGGCGGCGCTCAAGTCCATCCCGATGCTCGACACGGTCGTGCGCAAGCTGGTGGAGTTCAGCTACGAGCGCGCGCTGCGCCAGATGTTCCTCGGCAACTCGATCAAGGTGTCCGAGCGCCAGCTCCCGCAGCTGTGGACCTCCTACCAGGGCGTCAAGCACATCCTGGACATGCCCGATGACTACGACCTGTACGTCACCTCGTCGCTGCACTGGAACGCCCTGGCGATCGGGTCCAGCAAGCCGATCATCGTCGTCGGCTCCAATCTGCTGCAGCAGCTCGGTCCCGGCGAGCAGCGCGTGATCGTCGCCCACGAGCTGGGACACATCCTCTCCGACCACGTCCTCTACACCACCGCGCTCAGCATCCTCCTGCGCGCCACCGGAGGCGTGCCGCTCATCGGCCTGCCGGTCCGCGCCGTGCGCGCGGTGCTCCTCGAGTGGCAACGGGCCGCCGAGCTGAGCTGCGACCGCGCCGCGGTCCTGGCCGTCCGCGACCCGCAGGTGGTGTGCCGCGCGCTGATGGTGGTGGCCGCCGGCCTGCCCGCCGACCAGCTCGACCTCGACGCCTTCATGGCCCAGGCGATGGAGTACGAGAACTGGGAGGACAGCCACGATCGCATCCGCCGGTTCTTCAACGAGATCAACGCCACCCACTCCTACGCGGTCCGGCGCGTTTCCGAGGTCATGCAGTGGGTCCAGAGCGGCGAGTACGACCGGATCATCCGCGGCGAGTACCGCAAGCGCGGCGACGACACGGACGTCCGCGCCGAGGCCTCCGACGCCATGGAGTACTACGCCGAGCGCTTCCGGGCCCTGTTCCGGGAGCTCGGCGACAACGTGACCAACCTGGGGTCCCAGGTGGGCGACGTGAGCCAGCAGGTGGCCGACTGGCTGCGCAATCGCGGCGGCGGTGGCGGGTCCGGCTCCTCGGGCTCGGGCTCGGGCGGCCCGGACAACGGCGAGTAGTCCTTGCCACGTGCCTCGGGGCACGGGGCGAACGTCAAAGGCGGCTTTCGAAGCGGGACGAGCGGTTGCCGGCTGCCGCCAGCAGCCGGAGGGTGCACAGCGTGAAAAACCCGGCTCGCATCCGCGGGATTTTCACGAAATGCGCGCTGGAGGGCACTCCTGTGAAAAACCTCGACGCGGCATCGAGGTTTTTCACGTTCTGCACCCTCTCCGCGCCACGGCCCAGCCTTCTCCAGCCAAAGCCCAGCCCTTCCCCCCAGCCAAAGCCGTAAACGTCGGGGCCCTCCCTCGGCGCCGCGTCCCGCTGCCGCACCAGACGCGACCCCTTGACAAACGACAGTAACCGATATATCGTTACGTATCGTCGATACACCGACGACAGTCAAAGAAACAAATGCAACGAGTGGAGGACCCACATATGACTGGTGCATACGCACAGAACTGGCCCGGGCGAGGAACCTGGGCACCACGAGGCGCCGGCTTCGCCGCAGAGTGGAGCGAGCGCGAACCACGAGGCGCGGGAGACCGCGAAACGAACGAGGCGCGGGAGACCGCGACCAACGGGACGAGGCCGAGCGCGGCCGGCGCGGCGAGGGCCGCGGCCGCAAGGGCCATCGTCATCACCACCGCGACGCGGCCAACTGGCTGTTCTCTCGCGGCGGCGGGCGGCACGGCATGCGGCCGACCCCCGAGGAGCTCGAGCAGATGATCGCCTGGCGCCGCATGGGCGGCGGACCGTTCGGCGGTCCCGGCGGCCCGTTCGGCCGTGGGGGCGGTCGGGGACCGGGTGGCCGCGGTCGGGCGCGGCGGGGCGACGTGCGGCTGGCGCTCCTGCGCCTGCTCGCCGAGCAGCCCGCCAACGGCTATCAGCTCATGCAGACCATCGAGGAGCGCAGCGGCGGCCGGTGGCGCCCGAGCCCCGGATCGGTCTACCCCACGCTGGCTCAGCTCGAGGACGAGGGGCTGATCAAGTCGGTCGAGGCCGAGGGGTCGCGCCGGTTTGAGATCACGGACGCCGGGCGGGAACACCTGGAGACACGGGCCGGCGAGCCCGAGCCCTGGAAGCCCGCCGACGAGGAGGGCGAGAACGCCATCACCGAGCTGGCCCCGCTGGTGATCCAAATTGGCAAGGCCGCATGGCAGGTCGCCACGGTCGGCGATGAGGCACAGCGCGCCCGCGCCATCGAGGTGCTGGCCGAGACACGCCGGGCTCTGTACCGGATCCTCGCCGAGGACGCTCCCGAGGGCGATGAGGCCGACGACGACACCAACGCCTCCGGCGAATCCAAGGCGTAGATGGTGGATGACACGGAGGTCGTGAAATCCGCCATCCAGCGGGCTAACGTAGAGACGCGATGACGTCACCCGCCACCAACGGAGCGTCGGCTCCCGCCATCTCCGTCCGTGACCTCGTCAAGAGCTTCGGCGAGGTCCGGGCGGTGAGGGGCGTCAACTTCGAGGTCGCCATGGGCGAGGTGTTCGGCTTCCTGGGCCCCAACGGGGCCGGCAAGACGACCACCATCAACATGCTGTGCACGCTGGCCAAGCCGACCTCGGGCGGCGCGTCGGTGGCCGGCCACGACGTCGTCACCGAGCGCGACGATGTGCGCCGCAACATCGGCCTGGTCTTCCAGGACCCGACGCTGGACGGCTACCTGACCGCGGCCCAGAACCTCCAGCTGCACGCAGAGCTCTACGGGGTCCAGTCAGACCTGGTGAACGCGCGCATGCGCCAGGTGATGGAGATGGTGGGCCTGTGGGACCGCAAGGACTCGGTTGTGGGCACCTTCTCCGGCGGCATGCGCCGGCGCCTGGAGATAGCGCGCGGGCTCATGCACTCACCGCGCGTGCTTTTCCTGGACGAGCCCACCATCGGCCTCGATCCCCAGACGCGCCGGTCGATCTGGACCTATATCCGCGAGCTCAAGGAGCGCGAGGAGATCACGATCTTCATGACCACCCACTACATGGACGAGGCCGAGTGGTGTGACCGGATCGCGATCATGGACCACGGCGAGATCGTCGCGCTGGACTCACCGGACGCGCTCAAGGCCGGGGTCGGGACCGACCGGGTCACGATCCACACCGACGACAACGACGCGGCCATCGAGGCGCTGCAGCGCCAGTTCGAGATCGAGGCGAAGGTGAGCGAGGGGGCGGTCGCGTTCGGCGTCCCCGCCGGCGAGGCATTCGTGCCCCGGCTGTTCGCGCAGTTCGACATGCCGATCCGCTCGGTGAGCGTGTCGCGCCCGACCCTCGACGACGTGTTCATGTCCTACACCGGCACGACGATCCGCGATGCCGAGGAGGACCAGTCCAAGCATCGCAACCGGGTGATGATGCAAATGATGACCGGAGGCCGGCGATGAGCACCACCACTGACAACCGCACCGAGACCGAGACCGCCGCCGGCTCGACCACCCCGATCGTCCGTGTCTCGGTGCCACAGCGCAGCCTGCGCTCGGAACTACGCGCGATCAAGGTCGTGTGGCGCCGCGAGCTGATCCGCTACCGGTCAGACCGGATGCGGATGATCACCACGCTGGTCCAGCCGTTGCTGTTCCTCTTCGTGCTGGGCGCGGGGCTGCAGACGCTGTCCAAGGCCGGCACCCACGGCGTCGACCTCAAGACGTTCATCTACCCCGGCATCCTCTGCATCGCCGTCATGTTCACGGCGATGTTCTCGGCGGCGTCGATCGTGTGGGACCGCGAGTTCGGCTTCCTGCGCGAGATGATGGTGGCCCCGATCCGCCGCAGCTCGATCGTCATCGGCAAGTGCCTGGGCGGCGCGTCGGTGGCGTGCATCCAGGGCATCATCGTCCTCTGCCTGGCCGGGGTGGTCCACGTCCCCTACAACCCGCTGCTGATTATGGAGGTCTTCGTCCTGCAGCTGCTGCTGGCCTTCTCGATCACCGCCTTCGGCATCATGGTGGCCGCCCGCATCAAGCAGATGCAGTCCTTCATGGGCGTGATGCAGATGATCATCACGCCGATGTTCTTCATCTCCGGGGCCCTGTTCCCCGCGTCGGGCCTGCCCGGGTGGCTGACGGTGCTCAACCGCATCGATCCGCTCACCTACGCGGTCGATCCGATGCGTCGGATCGTCTTCAGCCACCTCAGCATCTCCCCCGCCGCCCGCCGCGCGCTCGATCCCGGCGTGAGCTGGTGGGGCTGGCGCGTCCCGACCCTGCTCGAGGCCGGCGTCGTGGTCGCACTGGGCCTCGTGATGCTGGGGATCGCGATCGTGGAGTTCAGCGCCACCGAATAGCGCCCTGCGCCGGCCGCCGGGAACTGGCCGACGTTCACATTGAGGACGGACCGCCGGGGATCCACGCGATGACCGCCAAGTCCTGACGTCCCACGACGCAGTCCTGACGTCCCAGGACGCAGTCCTGACGTCCCAGGCGGCTGGTAGCGTAGCCCCGGTGAGCTCAGGCGACCCGCCCGGGCAGCGTCGAACGGCGCTGCGCGTTCCCTGTCTGCACAACCCTCCGCACGACCAGCTCGACGCCCGGCTCCAGAAGCAGGGGTTCGTCTGGATCGACCTGGAGGATCCCAGCGATGACGACCTGGGGAAGCTGAGTGAGAAGATCTCGCTGCATCCGCTCACCCTCGATGACGCGCGCACCTTTCAGCAGCGGCCGAAGATCGAGGAGTACGAGGGCTACATGTTCATGGTCGTCTTTGGCGTGGACGAGGGCACCGCCTCCGGCGGTCCGCTGCTGCGCGAGGTTCATTTGGTCATCTCCGGTGACTACGTGGTCACGATCCACCGCGGGCCCTTCGCGCCCCTGGCGGATCTGCGCCGACGCTACGACGACCAACCGATCCGCTCCGAGCAATTCCTCGTCTACAAGGTCCTGGATGCGGTCGTCTCGACGTTCGTGCCGGTCCTGGGGCGGACCGACGACGACATCGATGACGTCGAGCAGGAGGTGATCGACGATCCGACGCCCGAGCAGCTGCAACGCATCTTCGCCCTCAAGCGCGACCTCGTGGCGATGCGCCGTGTGGTGTCGCCGATGCGTGACATGTTCGCCCGCAACGCCGACCGGATCGCCGATCTGCCGGGGCTGGAGACCGACGACCGGCTGTACTTCCGGGACCTCTACGACACCCTGATCCGCGTGTCCGAGCTGGTCGACTCCTACCGCGATCTGCTCAGCGGCGCCACCGACATGTACCTCTCGACGGTGGCCAACCGCCAGGGCGAGATCAACAAGCAGCTGACGATCATCGCCACGATCTTCCTGCCGCTGACCTTCCTCACCGGCTTCTTCGGGCAGAACTTCGCGGCGCTCGTCAGCTGGATCAGCTCGGACTGGACCTTCTACGTCTTCGGACTCGGGCTCCTGGTCGTCTCGGTGGTCGGCTTCGGGATCTACTTCCGCCGCAAGGGTTGGATGTAGCCTGGATCCAGGCTGCCGTCACGCGGCGACCTGGTGGCGCGCGGCGGTGGCGCGCCACATCGCGGCGCGCAGCGCCGGGGCCAGCATCTGGTCAGCGGGCCGCAGCAGCAACCACAGCCGGGCCTGGATGGGCTCCGCCAGGGGCCCGCGGGGCACGGCGCGCAGCCCGTCGCCGCCGTCGGCGAGCAGCGTGTAACCCAAGCCGCTGCGCACCGCGGACTGGATGCCGCTCAGGTGCGGGCTCTGCGCGGTGACGGCGGACCCAAGGCCGAGCTCGCGGACGCGGGCCATGGCCAGCTCGCGCATGTGGCAGGGCTCGTCGTAGGCGACCATCGGCAGTGGGTCGGGCAGCTCGTCGGCGTGGGCAACCCCCACCCCCGTGTACCAGCGCAGCGTCAGCGGGCCGAAGTCAAGGGCCCCGGTCACCTCGCCGGAGTCGAGCACGATGGCCGCGTCCACCTCGCCCTGGGCAAACGCCGCCGCCAACGACAGCGAGCGGTCCACGCGCAGCTGCAAGGGACGCTCGCCGACGTGCTCGCGGACGATCGAGAGCAGCCCGGGGAGCACCGGATCGACAATGTGCTCGACGGTCCCCAGCACGAACGGTTTGTCGACGGCGCCCTCGCGCGACAGCCGCACGAGCGCCTGGTCGTGGGCGGCGAGCACGTCGGCCAGCTCGCCGGCGGCGCGCTCCCCGAAGGCGGTGAGCTCGACGCCCCGGCCCCGCCGCACGAACAGCGGCTCGCCGAGCTGCTCCTCGAGGCGGCGCATGTGGCGGCTGATCGCGGGCTGGGTGAGGTGCAGCGCGTCGGCCGCCCGGTGATAGCCGCCGTAGCGCACGATCGCCAGAAACGAACGGATATGGGCCGGATCGAGGTCGATCCCGACATGATGGCGCCGCGCACCACGGGTGGCAAGCGATCGATCACAGATCAGCATCGATCGCATCTCGAGTGTGATTGCTCGCGCGCCGGGCGCGCGGGACCATCGGTCCATGTCCGATGGCGTCCTGCAACCGATCTTCGTGCTCCTGTGGAGCTCGGGCTACGTGGTGGGGGCGCTGGCCAGCCAGGTGTCGGGGCCCGTGCCGCTGCTGGCCACGCGCTTCGTCCTGGCCTCGCTGGTGACCGTGCCGTTGGCGCTGCGGACCCGCCGCGTCGCGGGCGCGCCCCTGGGCCGGCTCGCCGTCATCGGCCTGCTCTTCCAGGTGACGCAGTTCGGCGGCATCTACGGGGGCTTTGCCCTCGGCGTCCCTGCCGGGCTCTCGGCGCTGGTCATGCTGGGGCTCTCGCCGTTGGTGACGACCGGCCTGGCCATCGCCACGGGACAGGAGTCAAGCGACCGGAGGGTCTGGGGTGGGCTGATGCTCGGGATCGCCGGCGTGGTCATCGGCCTCACGCCGGAGCTGGGACGGGCGCGGCTCGGCGCCGGCCTCATCCTCACCGCGGTGGGCATGCTGGGCCTGGCGGGCGGCAGCGTGCTCCAGAAGCGCTGGGGCGCCGGCGTGGACCCGATGGTCTCGGCGGCGACCCAGTCGGTGACCGGCGCGGCGGTGGTGACCCCGGTGCTGCTGGTCGCCGGTGGCCGCTATGACCCGGGCCTCCAGCTCGTGCTCTCGCTGAGCTGGCTGGGCATCGGCATGGGCATGGGCACCCTGCTGGTGCTCGTCAACCTGCTGGCCCGCTTGCACGCCAGCCGGGTCAGCGCCTTGCTCCTGCTCGTCCCCGCGGTCACCGCGATCGCGTCGCTCCCGGCGCTGGGGGAGCCGCTGCACCCGGCCACCCTGGCCGGGATGGTGGTGTCGGCGGCGGGCGTGTGGGTGGCTATCCGCAGCGGGGGCCGACCGGCGCACGGTGACGCGCGCCGGCGTGGGGAACGCTACGCGCCTCTGCCCGACGGTCACACGCCCGCATGACGCTTCGCTCCGGGGCCGGCGCGGTGGCATCAGCGTGGGAGTGGGCGCCGACGAGCGCTCCGCCCGCGAACGAGGACATCCCTGCCACCACTGCCGGTACCAGTACCCAACGTGGCATGGACGTCAGTCAACCACGGTGCCCCGACGGAACGGCCGGGGTCGCCGCGGCCGAAAAAAGGGGGGCCAGCCGTCAGGCTGAGCCCCCCATCCAATCCTGAGACCGCTACGCGGCCGCGGGGGCCGGCTCCTCCACGCGGCGCGGCAGCAACGTCTCGCGGGCGATGACCAGGCGCTGGATCTGCGCCGTGCCCTCGTAGAGCTGGAGGATCTTGGCGTCGCGCATGAGCTTCTCCACCTTGTACTCCTTGATGAAGCCGTAGCCGCCGAAGACCTGAACGGCGTCGGTGGTGACCTCCATGGCCGCGTCCGCGGCAAAGCGCTTGGCGTGCGAGGACTCCAGCGTGTTGCGCTTGCCCTGGTCGAGCAGGACGGCGGAGTTCCACGTGGCCAGGCGGGCCAGGTGCACCTTGGTCGCCATGTCGGCGATCATGAACTGGATCGCCTGGTGCATGGCGATCGGCACGCCGAACTGCTGGCGCTCCTTGGAGTACGCGATGGCCATCTCCATGGCCGCGCGCGCGACGCCGACGCCCATCGCCGCCACGCCCGGGCGGGTCCGGTCCAGGGTCATCATCGCGATCTTGAAGCCCTTGTTCTCCTCGCCCACGAGATGGTCGAGTCCGATCTCGACCTCGGGGAAGGTGATGGTGGCGGTGTTGGACGCCCGCTGGCCCATCTTGTCCTCGTGCTTGTCGACGACCACCCCGGCGTCCCGGGGCACGATGAAGCAGGAGATGCCGCGGTGGCCGGCGTCCTTGTCGGTCTTGGCGTAGACCGTGTACCAGTTGGCGTACTCGCCGTTGGTGATGAAGCACTTGGAGCCGTTGATGACCCACTTGTCGCCCTTACGGGTGGCGGTGGTCTTCATCCCGGACACGTCGGAGCCGGCGCTGGGCTCGGTGAGGCAGAAGGAGGCGTACAAGGGCGCCTCGGACAGGCGGCCCAGGTACTCCTTCTTGAGCTCCTCGGAGGCGGCCAGGATGACCGGCGCCGTGGCCAGGCCATTGCAGGTGAGCGAGGTGGCGATCCCCGAGCAGCCCCACGCCAGCTCCTCCTCGATGATCACGCCGTCCAGGACGCCGAGGCCGGGCCCGCCGTACTCGGACGGCAGGTGGTTGTTCATCAGCCCCAGCTCCCACGCCTTCTCCAGCACCTCGCCGGGCCATGTCCCGTCCTTGTCGTAGTCCCAGGCGACCGGTCGGATCTCCTTCTCGGCGAAGTCGTGCGCCATCTCGCGCATGCTCTTCTGCTCGTCGGTGAGCGTGAAATCAACCACCGTGTTTCTCCTTTTACAGGCCTCGATTGACTAGTCAGTCAATCCGCTCTACCAGGGAGGATACCCCCAATCCCTGACGCCGCAACGCGACGAACGTCTAACTTCCGGTGTGAGCGTGCGTCCTGCCGTGTGGTTGGCCGCACGCGGGCGTCCCCTGCCACACTTAGGGCGTGCAAGGCGCGTTCGGCACGGTAGTGCTGGTCGTCTGCGGCGTCGGGGTCGCCGGCGCGGTGGTGGCGCTGCTCCTCGGGCGCCGCACGTGGGAGGACTACGGCCGCAACCATCTGCTGATGGAGCGCAGCCCGGCGGCGCCCGGCGGCGCCGCGGGTGCCCTCGCAGAGCGCGACGAGGAGATCCGGCAGATGCTCGAGGCCCGCAACGCGCGGCGGCGCCGGCGCGGTGAGACCGAGCTCGACATCGATGCCGAGCTGAGCCGCCTCACCGCCCCCGCGGTCGACGACGAGCTGCGCGCGGAGATCCGGGACCTCGTCATCGCCCGCAACCATCGCCGGGCCCGGCAGGGTAAGCCGCCCCTTGACGTCGAGGCCGAGATCGAGCGCCAGATCGCCGCTCTCAGCGGACTCTGAGCCGCCCGTTGACACGCCGCCACCCCTCAGGCGCTAGGCTGCGCGCCATGGTCGACCCACGCCGCGTTGAGCTGGACGATCTGGTCAATCGCCCCGGCACGTACTTCAACCCGCAGACCGAGGTCCTGATCGTCGTCGACGACTCGCCCGAGCTCGACACCGAGATCTTCAACATGGAGGAGTTCGAGGGGGCCGACTGGGTGCAGATCTCCGACGAGCTCCCCGTGGACGAGCATCGCCGCGACGAGCTGCTCGAAGCTTCCAGGTCCACCTCCACGCCGGCTCGGCCGAGGAGGAGGACGACGGCGGGGACTCCTCCGACGAGCTCGAGGAAGACGACCAGGAGGCCGGGCGGGAGTAGCCGTCGTGACGCCTCCGGGCGTCACGACCTGACGGTGATCTGCGCCGTCGTGGTGACGGCGCGGGTGGCGATTACTTCCCGTTGAGCACCGAGGCGCACTTCTGCATCTTCAGGACGTCCTGTCCCGCGGACTGGATGCACTGGCTGTACTTCTTGATCTTGTCGGTGGTGGCCGCGGAGCCGGAAGAGCCCGTGGAGCCTGTGGAGCCGGCCGCGCCGAGTGCGCCGCCGCCCACCGACCCCTCGATGCCCGTCAATACCGAGCGCAGCTTGGTCGTGAACTCGCTGTAGGGGTGCACGTTGGAGGGCGCCGCGATCGTCTGGGGCTGATTGACGTCGGAGTACTGGAGCGTGAACCCGATCCCGGCCGAGGTCATGCCGCCGGCCAGAGTGGAGAGCCGCCCCGTCACGGGGACGTTGAGGTTAAGCGACAGCTTGCGCAGGACCTTGTCGCTCTTGCCCGTCCAGACGTCGACGGTGGCGTTCTTGATCGCCGCCGCGATCTTCTGCTGGGTCGCCGGGGGAATGGAGCTGGGGAGCTTGGTGCCAGTGGAGCTCGACGCCTTGCCCAGCAGCGTGTTGATGTCCTGGAGCAGAGCGGAGACGTTGACGCCGGCGCGAATGTGCGTGGTGTCGGCGCCGCCGATGGTGTCCGGGCCGACGACCGACGCGTTGGTGAGCCAGTGCTGAGGGTTGATCCCCAGCGCCGACAGACCGCCGCCGCCCTGGCTGGATCCGCCGACCGAGGAGAAGCCCGACTCCAGGCGCTGGAAGTCAGCGGAGGGCAGCTGGTAGGCGGCGCCCTGGAGGGTGACGTATCCGCTGGTGCCCGTGGAGACGATCCCGAGCTGGCCCTTGCGGCCGAGCGCCGAGATCGCGATGGTGAAGTTCGACTGAGGCAGCTGGCCCGTGCCGCGGCTCTGGAAGGGCCCGTTGATGCTGAAGCTGATCGGCGTGGTGAACGTGCTCGAGCCCGAGGGGTCGAGTGTGAAGCTGATGGCCAGGACCCCGCTCTTGACGGGCTTGCCGCTGGCGAAGGTCTGCTTGAGGAGGGTCTGCGCGTTGCCGGAGGAGCCCGAGCCACCCGAGCCTCCCGAGCTGGAGCCGCAGGCAGCCAGTCCCAGGGCGGCCACGACCGCGCAGAGGAGCAGTCCCCGCCGCAACCACGGCGATCGGGACGTGTTCCGGGTATGCATGCAACATCCTCCTCAGTCGTGGCTCAGACCTGGGCGCGAATGTAGCATCGGCTCGGTGCGCAGGAGCCTGTTCGTCCTGCTCGTGGTGCTGCTCTTCCCCGCGAGCGCCGCCGCCGCGCCCGTCCTTGTCCTCGGCCACAACGGGCACGCGATGCTGCGCAACGACCCGTACGTCACCGGACCGGCCCTGACGCCCGTTCCCGCGTCGGCGACGGTCCCCGCGCTCTCGACCTCCGAGCGTGCCGCGCGCGCCACCGGAGTGACCGGAGGGGCAGCGCCCGGCGCGCCGGGCACATCATCCAAGCCGGCCAAGAGGAAGAAGCGCAAGCCCCCAAAGCCGGAGATCACCTTCCTCTCAGAGCTCGCCCGGCTGCACAGGAGCGGCGCACTGCCGACCGCGTCCTACCAGGCCGACGTCAACGCCTACAACCATGCGCTGGCCACGGAGCGCAAGCTGCGCGGAACGCGGAGGACCGAGCTCACCGCGGTGACGGTGGCCATGCACGACATCGCGGCGTCGCACCAGTTGACCGCGTCGCGGCTGCCGGCGATGATGGCCACGCTGGCCGCCAACCAGCAGTGGTGGACGACGGGACCGCTGCTCTTTAGCGGGCAGCGGGTGGAGTTCTCGGGCTCGCAGCTGGTGTGGGAGTACTACCCGGGGCAGGGCATCCAGCTCCAGGTCCTGGGCACGTTCGGCAAGGCCGACGGCCTCTACACCGCGGGCGCCGCGCAGTACGCGGCGATGGAGCAGCTGCTCGCCGAGATGATCCCGCTGGCGGCCCAGCGGGGCGGCGGGCTGACCTGGGAGTACTACTTCCACTTCGACGGAGGCACTCCGCCGTGGACCAGCGCCATGTCGCAGGCAACGGGGCTGGAGGCGCTCAGCCGCGCCTACCTGGCGACGGACAACGCCGCCTACCTCACCACCGGCACCCAGGCCCTCCCGATCTTCAGCGTCAAGCCGCCGGTGGGAGTCAACGTCAGCGCGCCGGCCGGGACGCGGTTCCTCCAGTACACCTTCGCCCCCACCACCGACATCATCAACGCCTTCCTGCAGACGCTGATCGGCCTCTACGACTTCGCGCACGTGAGCCAGAACGCGACGGCGGCCGCCCTGTTCGCCGCGGGCAACGCCCAGGCACAGGCCGAGCTGCCCGCCTTTGACACCGGCGCGTGGTCCCTCTATCAGCCGGGCATCGAGGACCCCCTGAGCTACCACGAGCTCGTCACCGGCTTCCTGCAGCAGCTCTGCACCCGCACCCAGGCGCCCGTGTACTGCACCACCGCCCAGCACTTCCAGGCCTACCTCACAACCCCGCCGGCGCTGACCCAACTGACGCTGAAGGCACGCAACCGCGGTGCGTTCGCGTTGCGCTTCCGGCTGTCGAAGATCTCGCGGGTGGGGGTCACGGTGACCAACGCTGCCGACGGGACGGTGTTCGCCACGAGCGCCACCTTCGGCTACGGGGTGCGCAGCGTCACCATCCCGCGGATCAAGAAGGCCGGGAGCTACGGCCTGGTGCTCACCGCCACCGATCTCGCCGGCAACTTCGCGCGGACCACCGGGGACCTGCAGATCACGCGCTGAGACGCGGGGCCCGGAGCCCCTAGACTCGCGCCGATGGGGCGCCCTCGAACGATCCTCTACACCGGCAAGGGCGGCGTCGGCAAGACCTCGGTGGCCGCCTCCACGGCCCGCGGCTGCGCCGCCGCCGGCCGGCGCACGCTGGTCATCTCCACCGACCCGGCGCACAGCCTGTCCGAGTCGCTGGGAGCCGAGCTCGGCGCCGACCCCGTCCAAGCGGGCGACGGGCTCTGGGGGCAGGAGGTCAAGGCCCAGGAGGAGATGGAGCGCCACTGGTCCGGCGTGCAGGAGTGGCTGGGTGAGCTGCTCATCGAGCGCGGCGTGGACCGAATCTCGGCCGAGGAGCTGACCGTCCCGCCCGGCGGCGACGAGCTGTTCGCGCTGTTGGCGCTGCAGTCGCACCACGAGTCGGGCGAGTGGGACGTGGTCATCGTCGACTGCGCGCCCACCGGCGAGACGCTGCGGCTGCTGTCGTTCCCGGACGTCGCCCGGTGGTGGATCGACAAGGTGTTCCCGTTCGAGCGACAGCTCCTCGCCGCTGCGCGGCCCATCGCCCGCTCGCTGCTGGACATCTCGCTGCCCAGCCGGGCCGTGTTCGCCGACATCGAGCGGCTGTCCCAGAACCTCATCGCGATGAACGAGATCCTTCGCGACGGCACCCGCTCGACGATCCGGCTGGTGATGAATCCGGACAAGATGGTGATCGGCGAGGCGATGCGCACGTTCACCTATCTCAACCTCTACGGGTATCTCACCGACGCGGTGGTCGTCAACCGCCTGTTCCCCGAGGGTGTGGGCGAGTACTTCGCGTCCTGGCGGCGGGTCCAGGAGGAGCACCTGGAGCTCGTGCACTCGGCGTTCGCGCCGGTGCCGGTGCTGTGCGCGCCATACTTCGAGCAGGAGGTGGTGGGGCCCGAGATGCTCGACCGTTTGCACGCGGAGCTGTTCGGCGAGCGCGACCCCGGCGCCGTGCTCCACGATGTGCTGACCCAGGAGCTCGAGGTCATCGACGACGGCGCTCGGCTGCGCCTGGACCTGCCCTTCGCCGAGAAGGGCGACATCTCGCTCAAGCAGATCGGCCTGGAGCTGATCGTCGGCGTCGACGGGCAGCGCCGCACTATCATGCTGCCCCCCGCCATGGCCGCCATGCGGCCCGCCGCCGCCACCTTCGAGGGCGGCGCCCTGGAGATCAGGTTCGATGGCCGGCAATGAAGCCCACGACCGACGCGCTGGGCCCTCGGGCGAGCCGGTCGAGGATGCGCTGGGGCGGCTGGAGGAGCGGCTGGACCGCGCGTCGCAGGCCGCCGAGCGGCTGCTGGCCGACGCCGCGGAACGGGTGACCGCGGGACGGGGCGCCGCCACGCCGCCGGACGGACAGAGCGCCGCCAAACCGCCGCCGGCGGGCTGGCAGCAACCCGAAGCCGAGCGCGATCTGCGTCGCCATTGCTGGCCGACGCCGACCTCCTGATGGGGCTGTTCGGGGCGGTGCGCGACCGAATCCCGCCCGAGCTTCAGCAGCGGCTCGCCGAGGCGATCCGCGAGGTGCTGCTCGCCCTGCGAGCCCTGATCGATTGGTATCTGGAGCGCACCGAACGTGCCCGGTCGGGCCCGGCCGAGGTCCAGGACATCCCGATCCTCTAGGTGTGCCCGCCCGGCCGCCGGGAGGGCTCAAGGCGCCCGGCTCGCCCCGTACAATCGAGCGGTGCCCCGCAGCTGGATCCTCAGGGTATGAGCTCGGGCCGCAGCGCCAGCGGCGCGCACCGCACCGGCTCCCCGCCCACCCGCATGCTGCGCGCCTGGCGCGAACTGCCCCAGGAGCGGCGGCTGGCCGTGCTGGCCTCGGTCGGGCTCTTCTTTACGCTCTTCTTGCCCTGGTACCAGGAGACGGTGTTCGCCAACGGCGTGACCAGCCTGCGCTCGGCGAGCAGCTCGCTGACCGGGTGGGGCGCGTTTTCCTTCGTGGAGGCGGCCGTGCTCCTGGTGGCGGCGGCGGTGCTCATCCTGCTGTTCGTGCGCGCCGAGGGCCAGGCCTTCCATGTTCCCGGCGGGGACGGGGGCGTCATCACCGCCGCCGGGTTCTGGACCTGCGTGCTCATCATCTGGCGGATCTTCGACAAGGAGGGGACCAGCCGGCACGACCAGATCGCCTACACCTCCGGGATCGAGTGGGGCATCTTCGTCGCCCTCGGCGTGGCCGCGGTGCTCACCTATGCCGGATCCCAGATCCGGCTCGCCCACGAGCCAGAGCCGCCACTGCCCGGGGAGCCTGCGCCGGAACGGTCCGGCGGGCGCAAGCGCCGGCGCGGCTGGCTGCGCAAGGGCGCTGACGACGCGCGCCGCCGCACTCCGCCGCGCAGGGCCTACCCGGGGCCTGACATGGGCGCCGACGATGACTGGACCCAGGAGGTGCGCGCCCACCGCGCCGCGCCGCCGCCCCCGCCGCCCGAGGCGCCCACATCGCCCGACGCCTCCGAGGCGCCCACGCACCCCGGCGTCTCCGAGGCACCGACCCAGCGATCGCGCCCGCGGAGCATCCGGGACAGCCCGGATCCGAGCGGCTCTGTCTCGGCACGTCGGACCCGGCCACTTGACCGGCGCGAGATCCAGGAGCTCGACATCGCCGAGCCGCCGACCGCGCGGCTGGGCCGCTCCGAGCCCGCCGCGCCGCAGGGCCCCGGAGAACCCGCGTCCGCCGCGCCCGCCGAGTCCGCCGCGCCCGCCGATCAGCCTGACCCCACCGAGGCCGAGACCCAGCAGCAGCGCACGGGCCACCGGCCGCCAGACCCCAACGACGATCAGCTCACGATCCGGCTGAACCGGCCCAACTGAGCGCCTCACCCGAGTGGCCGCGCTCCGAGGTCAGCCGGCCATCGGGATCCAGACCGGCGGCGGTCATCCCCGCGCCTCCGGCCGTCCCTCCGATGTCAGGCGCACCACATTCCAGGACCGCGGCGGGAGCGTCACCCGATCGGGCAGTATGACCGGCAGGGCGCCGGGCACCACCCTGTCGACCGCGCCGCGCGTGTTGGCCGCCTTTAGGTCGTCGTCGTGCAGCACGATGTGCTCAGCCACGGCGAGTCCCGGCAGCTCGCGCAGGACCGTCTCGAGCTCGAGCGCGCCGGCGCCGCGGTTGACCGCGAACAGCGTGACGGTGTCCGCCGCGGCATCGTGGACGGCTGTCGCCTCCAGGACGCCGACCGCCCCCTCTCCGTCCACCTCGTAGGTGCCGGCATCGGGTTCGACGCGCAGGACGGTGCCGCGCCCGTAACGCGACGCGTGCAGGAACGGGTAGTAGGTGGTCTGGCGCCAGGCCGGTCCGCCGTCGCGGGTCTGGATCGGGGCGATCGTGTTGAGCAACTGGGCCAGGCAGGCGATCTGTACGCGGTCGGCGCGGCGCAGCATGGTGATGAGCAGGCAGCCCACCACGAGTGCGTCGGCGACGTTGTGCACGTCCTGGGCGATGGCCGGGGCGTGCTCGAACGGACCGGTGTGGCGGGCGAAGTCCGGGTTGCCGCGCTGGTACCAGACATTCCATTCATCGACGCTCAGGGCCACCCGCTTGCGGCTGCGCCGGCGCGCCGCCACCGCGTCGGCGATCGAGGCCACGCTGTCGATCATCCGCCCGAGGTCCAGTGAACACGCCAGATAGGCGTCGAGGTCCGGGTAGCGCGCGGGGTCGTAGTAGGAGTGCAGCGAAATGTAGTCCGCCACCTCCCAGGTGAGGTCGAGCACCGTGTCCTCCCACGCCCCGAACGTCGGCATGTCGGAGTTGGAGCTGCCGCAGACGACGAGCTCGATCGAGGGGTCGACCGAGCGCATCGCCTTCCCGGCCTCGTTGGCCAGCTTGCCGTAGGCGACGGCGTCCTTGTGGCCGATCTGCCACGGCCCGTCCATCTCGTTGCCCAGGCACCACAGCGGGACACCGTGGGGCTCGGCGTGGCCGTTGGAGATGCGGCGATCGGCCCAGTAGCTACCACCGGGGGCGTTGCAGTATTCGACCAGCGACCGGGCGGCGTTGATGCTCCGGGTGCCGAGATTGACGGCCAGCATGGGCGTGGACCCGACCTTGCGCGCCCAGGCGATGAACTCGTCGGTGCCGATGAGGTTGGGCTCGATCGATCGCCAGGCCAGGTCCAGCCGGGCGTTGCGCAGCTCGCGCGGGCCCACGCCGTCCTCCCAGTCATAGCCGGAGACGAAATTGCCCCCGGGGTAGCGGACCGTGGTCACGCCGAGCTCGCTCACGAGGTCGATGACATCGCCGCGAAACCCGTCCTCGTCGGCGCTGGGATGGGAGGGCTCATACATACCGCCGTAGATGGCGCGGCCCATGTGCTCGACGAACGAGCCGTACATCCGGTCATCGACGGCGGCGACGGTGAACGACGGGTCGATCACCAGGCGCGCGCGTGTGGTCTCAGTGAGCATTCAGAGCGTGAGGGTCGGGAGGTGGATCGGAGCGCAGCGCCGGGCCGGCGCCCTCGGGGGCGGAGGGCTCGTCGGGGCGGCCGACGGCGGCACCGGTCGCGGGGTGAAAGAACTGCAGCCAGGCGGCGTCAAGCGCGAACCGCGTCCGCTCGCCGCCGCGCACCGGCGCCCGGGGCCCAACCCGCGCCACCCCGGCGTCCTCGGGCACGTCGCCGGCGGCGGTGTCACCGACGCTGAGCACGCGCTCCTGCTCGGCGGCGCGAGGGGCGTCGATCGTGAAGTGGACGAACAGCTCGTTGCCCAGCGCCTCCACGAGCTGGACGTCGGCGTCCAGGGGCGGTCCCTCCGGGGGTTCGGCGGAGCGGTCGGCGGCGAGGAGCAGGTGCTCGGGCCGGATGCCGACGATGAGCGGCTCGTCGCGGTGCTCGGCGAGCCGGGGCAGGCGCTGCGTGAGCGCCGGGGGCAGCGGGACGGTCTGCGAGCCCAGCCGCATCTCCAGTGCGTCGCCTGTGGCGGCGAGCGTCGTCTCATAGAGGTTCATCGCCGGGGAGCCGATGAACGCCGCCACGAACATGTTGGCTGGGCGGTCGTAGAGGTCCTGGGGCTCGCCGCACTGCTGCAGCACCCCGTCGCGCATCACCGCCACGCGATCGCCCATCGTCATCGCCTCGGTCTGGTCGTGGGTGACATACAGCGTGGCCACACCGAGCCGGCGCTGGACGCGCAGCACCTCGGCGCGCATCTGCACGCGCAGCTTGGCATCGAGATTGGACAGCGGCTCGTCCATGAGGAACACGGCCGGGCGGCGGACGATGGCCCGGCCCATCGCGACGCGCTGGCGCTGTCCCCCCGAGAGATGCCGCGGCTTGCGCGCCAGCACCTGGTCGAGCCCCAGGATCGATGCCGCCTCGCGGATCTGATCGGCGCGGTCGCGCTTGGGCACCCCGCGCATCTCCAGTGAGAAGCCGATGTTCTCGGCCACGGTGAGGTGCGGATACAGCGCGTAGTTCTGGAACACCATGGCCACGTCGCGCTCCAGCGGCGAGATCTCGTTGACGACCCGGTCGCCGATCCGCAGCGTCCCGTCGGTGATCTCCTCCAAGCCGGCGACCATGCGCAGGGCCGTCGTCTTGCCGCAGCCCGAAGGGCCGACGAGCACCACGAACTCCCCGTCGGCGACCTCCAGATCGAAGTCGCGCAGCGCCTGGACCCCGTTGGCGTAGGTCTTGCTCAGGTGTTCGAGTGAGAGCTTGGCCACGACGTCCTTTCGTTCAGTCAGTTGGCGAGGCCGCCGACGAGCAGGCCTCCACGCCAGCGCTTCTGGATGAGCCAGAAGAGCGCCACCAGCGGCACGATCGTCACCAGGCCGCCGATCACGATCAGCGGGAACACCCGCGTGTCGCCCGACGCCTGGGCCCGGTTGGCCCACACCCCCATGCCCACAGTCAGCGGGAACTTGTCGTTGCGGGAGAAGATGATGAACGGAAGGAAGTAGTTGTTCCACACCGCCACCACGTTGATGAGCAGCACCGTCATGAACCCGGGCGCCATCAGCGGAAGCGCCAGCCGGCGGAAGATGCGGAACTCGCCCGCCCCGTCGACCCGCGCGGCGTCGATCAGCTCCTGGGGCACGGCGGCCTCGATGAACGTCTTCATCAGGTAGACGCCGACCGGCGCCACCAGGCTGGGCAGGATCATCCCCCAGATCGAGTTGATCAGCCCGACGTGGGCGTAGACGAGATACAGCGGATAGGTGATCGCCGTCACCGGGACCAGGAGTGCCGAGAGGACGAACAGGAACATCGAGTGCGCGCCCCGGAAGGAGAAGCGGGCAAAGCCATAGCCGGCGAGCGTCGACAGGATGGTGGCGCCGACGCCACCGACCACGGCGTACACGAGGGTGTTCACGAACCACTGGAAGTACACGCCGTCGCCGTCGACGTTCTGGAACAGCGACGAGAAGTTGTGGAAGAACTGGAACGGGCCGGCGAACCAGAAGCCGAACGTGGTCAGCAGGCTGCCCTGGCTCTTGGTGGAGCCGAACGCCACCCACACGATGGGCACGAGCGTGAACAGGGCGAAGACGAGGCACACCAATGTGAGCAGCGGCACCGTCCACGGCCGCAGGCCGAACAGCCTCAGCGGCACGAGCTCCTCCTGCTCCTCCGCCCGCCGTGCCCGGCGGCGCGCGCGGCGCTCAGACCCCCGGCTCACGGCGCTCATGCCGTCACCTCCCCGCGGCGCCGGCGCAGGAGCAGGACCGTCACCGAGATGGCGATGGTCACCAGGCCCAACACCACCGCCGCCGCGGCCGCCTGCCCATACTCCTGACCGGCGACGCCGGTGTTGTAGATGAAGATGGTCGGCGTGAAGTGGTTGGAGATCGCCTGAGGCTGAAACGCGGTGATGATCTGAGGCTCCACGAACATCTGGAGCGCCCCGATCATGTTGAGGAACACCAGCATCGTGATCGCCGGCCGCACCATCGGCAGCTTGACCCGGAGGATGACCTTGCGCAGCGGCGCGCCGTCGAGCACCGCCGCCTCCACCAGCTCCCGCGGCACCGACTTCAGCGCCGTGTAGAGGACGATCATGTTGTAGCCCGTCCACTCCCAGATGACGATCACGAAGATCGTCGGCCAGATCATGCCCGAGGAGAAGAAGTCGGTGTTGTGGAACCCCAGCGTGTTGGCCGCGTGCACGAACGGTCCCTGCCCGGGCCAGAACAGGAAGTTCCACATGACCGCCCCGACGACGGCCGGCACCGCGTAGGGGATGAAGAAGATCGCACGGAACACCCGCCCGAACCGCGCGACGCCCAGGTCGAAGATGGTGGCGAAGAAGAAGGCCACGACCAGCATGAACGGGATCTGGATCGCACCGAAGATGACCACGTGGACCACGCCCGACCAGAAGTCACCCGAGGACAGCACCTGCTTGTAGTTGTCAAGTCCGGTGAAGTGGGTGCCGCCGATGAGCCGCGTGGTGTAGAGGCTCTCCCGGATCGCGTAGATGAGCGGGGCGATCATCATCGCCACGAACAGCACGATGAACGGGGCGACGAAGTACCGGCCCTTTCGGTCACGCCGGTTGATCCAGCTCGTCCGCCGGCCCCGGCGGCGCGCCGGTGAGCCCAGCACGCCGCCCGCCGGCTGTGCGGTGGCCTCAGACACGGGCGGCGGCGGCCCCGTGGCGCAGGGGTGTCACGTGGCCGGTGGTCACGACGTCGACACCGTGAAGCCCTGCTGCTTGGCGTAGGTGACCAGGTGAGACTGGAGCGTGGCGAACCCCTGGGCCAGCGTCTGCTTGCCCGCCATCGCCGGCGCAAGGTCGGTGGTGGCGTCGTTCAGCGCCTCGGTCATGAACGGGGGCCACTGGACCGCGCCGGTCTTCTTGCCCGCGGTGGAGAACACCTTGAACGGGTGCGTCGCCCCCGACGGCGCCTCCAGCGTGGAGTCGAACGAGGTGCTGTTGAGCGTCGGCTCATAGGACGGGAACAGCGAGGACGCCGGCGTGATCGTGATCTTCCACGCCGCCGGGCTGGAGTTCAGCCACATGGCGAACTGGGCGGCCTGAGCCGGGTGCTTGGAGCCCTTGAACACGGGATAGGACGAACCGCCCCAGTTGGTCTGATCGTCGGCGCCGGCGGTCCATTGGGGCATCGGTGCAGCGCGCCAGTCACCCTTGGTCTTGGTGGCGTCCGGAGCGAAGTACGACGGGCCCCAGGCCGAGCTCAGCCACGTGGCATCGGTGCCGTTGTCCATGTCGGCGAACGCCGGCGCGGCGACGTCGGTGAGGCCGTTGACCTGGTGGGCGCTCATCAGCTTCTGCCAGTAGGCGGCGAACTGCTGCTGCTTGGCGCCGGTGAAGTCGATCGTCACCTTGTCGCCGCCGGTGTACTGAAACGGGAAGGCCCCGTCCTGGGCCATGAGGGCCAGGACCCACTGCAGATCGGTGGTCGAGAAGTTGGTGATGTACGCCGACGGGTCAGCGCTCTTCAGCTTGGCCGCGTCCGCCGCGTAGTCCGCCCACGTCTTGGGCACTGGCACGTGGTACTTGGCGAACAGCTTGGCGTTGTAGTAGAGCGCCATCGGGCCGGTGTCGCCGGGGATGGCGTACACGGCGGATCCCTGGCTCACCTCGCTCCACACCCACGGCACGAAGTCGTGCTGCACGCTCTGGGCGCCGTAGGGGACGAGGTTGAGCACGTTGTGCGTGATCTCGAACGACGGGAGCTCGTCGTACTCGACCTCGGCCACGTCGGGCGCGCCGCTGCCGGCCTTCAGCGCCTGGGTGAGCTTCACGTACTCGGGGTCACCGGCCCCGACGTCGGAGAGCTGGACGCAGATCTTCGGGTGGCTGGCGTTGAATGCCGTCACCGCGCGGGAGATCCCGGGGACCCACGCCCAGAACTGGACCCGGGTGGCGCCCGGAGAACAGGACTTGGTGGTGTTGGCCACCGCCGTCGTGCTCGCCGTCGTCGTGTGGCTCGCACCACCCCCGCCGCTGGTCCCGCCGCTGGACCCGCCGCAGGCGACCAGGCCCGCCGTCACGGCGGCGGCTGCGGTCGCGCACAGCCCTGTGCGCGCGGCTCTCCGTGCCCATGCGCGCACGCAAATGGGCACCCGAAACTCGGGGGTGTAATCCCGCATCTCCCTCTCTCCTCGTTCTGTACGTCACGCTCTTGTGAGCGCTAACAAGCTGTGACCTCTCCGTTTCCCTCCGGGTTACTGTCCTAAACCACTTCTTGGGTCACATCCCGCATATTCGACATGGTCAATACGCGGGGTAACCAGCGACCGGGGTGCGTGAGGGCGAGGTGGACGAACGACGGCTTTCGAGGTGGGGGCGGGCGGAGACCGCGCGCCAAAACACCCCGCAGCGCACGGGGCGCCCGGTCAGGTCACGTGGCTGAAGCCGAACGCGAAGTACGCGCTGACGCCCCCGATGATGAGGATGGCCGTGAGGATGAGCGTCTTGGAGCTGATGATGTGGCCGAAGACGCCGATGACCAGTCCGAAGATGAGCACGGCGATGAGGGCGTGGAAGGTGGCCTGCTGGGAGGCGATGAGGAGGACCACGGCGACAGAACCCTATATTTGAGGGACGCGCCGTGCTGAGGGTCGCCCGGCGGGGCGCGCTGAATGTCTGCCCCGTAGAGCCCATGCCCGAAACCGCCCCCCTGCCCGAGTCCGTCTCCGACGTCGCCGCCGGCCTGCGCGCCGCCGGCTACCTGCCCGGTGAGTCCACGGCGCTCGTGTCCTTCCTGGCCACCAAGCTGGGCAAGCCGGTGCTCGTGGAGGGCCCGGCGGGCGTGGGCAAGACCGAGCTGGCCAAGGCGCTGTCGCGCTACCTGGAGCGGACGCTGGTGCGCCTGCAGTGCTACGAGGGTCTGGACGAGGCCAAGGCGCTGTACGAGTGGAACTACCGCAAGCAGCTGCTGCGCATCCAGACCGAGGCCGGGGACGCCGGGTGGCAGGCCGTCCAAGACGACATCTTCGGCGAGGAGTTCCTGCTCCCCCGGCCGCTGATGACCGCGATCGCCTCTCCGGACCCGGTGGTCCTCCTCATCGACGAGATCGACAAGACCGACCAGGAGTTCGAGGCCATGCTGCTCGAGCTCCTCTCCGACTTCCAGATCTCGATCCCGGAGCTGGGGCGGATCGAGGCGCGCACACAGCCTGTGGTGCTGCTCACCTCCAACAACACGCGCGAGCTGACCGAGGCGCTCAAGCGCCGCTGCCTGTACCTGTGGCTCGACTACCCCGACATCGAGCACGAGCTGGAGATCGTCCGCCTGCACTCCCCCGAGCTCGATGCCCAGGTGGCCCGCCGGCTGGTGGAGATCGTCAACCAGGTCCGCGAGCTGGACCTCAAGAAGCCGCCGAGCATCGCCGAGTCGATCGACTGGGCGCGCGCCCTGCTGCTCCTCGGCGCCAACGACATCGACGCCGACATGTTCCGCCAGACGATGAGCGTGATCGTCAAGCACCGCACCGATCTGGACACCGTGGCCGAGCGGGTCGGGGTCAAGCTCGACCCGGCCGCCGACGCGCGCCCCGCGGCCTAAGGGCCGCCCGCCGGCTCGCCGATGCCCGCGCCGCCACCCCGCCCGCAGGGAAAGCTGTACGCCAAGATCCCGGACCAGGGGCCCGGCGGCTTCGACGGCCAGCTTCTGGCCTTCGCCGAGGAGCTGCGCGAGGAGGGGATGGCGGTCGGCACCTCCGAGCTGCTCGACGCCTTCGCCGCGCTGACCGAGATCAGCTGGACCGTCCAGGAGGACTTCAAGGAGGCGCTGGCGGCGACGCTGGCCAAGTCCCCCGACGACCGCCACACCTTCGAGCTGGTCTTCGACCGCTTCTTCTTCCGCGCCGCCGAGGCCGAGGCGGCCCGGTGGGAGATCTCCGAGGCGGCCGCCGGACAGAGCGGCCAGTCCCTCGAACTGGACCTCGACGCGCTGCGCCAGCAGATCGCCGCGGCCCTGCGCGACGGCTCGGACGCGGCCATGCGCGACCTGGCGCGGCTGGCCATCGCGGCCTTCGGGCGGGGCGAGGGCTCGGGCGTGCTCGGCGTCGACGTCCAGCGCATCCGCCGAGCGTTGGGGTTGCGCACAGAGCCCCAACCCGACCTGCCGCCCGACGATCCCCGTCGCGACGGGGTCCCCCGCGACCAGCTGCGGCGCTTTGAGCAGCACCTGCGGCGCGAGCTCGAGCGGGCGCTGATCGAGCGCACGGCGAGCTTGCCCCCCAAGCGGCCGCTGACCGACCTGGACCGCGCGCTCCCCACCGGCCCCATCCAGGACCTCGCCGCCGTGCACCGCGTGGTGGCCCAGCTCAAGCGCCGCCTTGCCTCCCAGGGCCATGAGCTCAAGGGCCGCAAACGCCACGCCCACGTCGACGTGCGGCGGACGATGCGGGCGTCGCTGCAGACTGGCGGCGTCCCCGTCGAGCTCAAGTACCGGCCGCGCCGGCCGCGCCGGCCCGAGATCTTCGTGCTGTGCGACGTCTCGACCAGTGTCACCAGCGCCAGCACGTTCTTCCTCAGCGTGCTCCACGCGTTGCACGACTCGTTCCGCAAGCTCCGCTCGTTCGTGTTCATCGAGCGGATCTCGGAGGTGACCGAGGTGTTCGAGCGCGAGCGCGACTTCCGCGCCGCCTCAGAGGCCGTGTCCCGCGACGCCGGGGTGGCCGACATCTCCGGCTACACCGACTACGGGCGCGTGTGGACGGAGTTCCTGGCCGAGATCGAGGACGAGCTGCATCCGCGGGCGACGGTGATCGTCCTCGGCGACGCCCGCACCAACGGCCGGCCTCCGCGCGACGACGTGTTCGCGGCCATCACCGCCAAGGCCGGGCGGACCTTCTGGCTCAATCCCGAGCCCAAGCTCTACTGGAACTACGGCGACTCGGTGATCGCCGCCTACGCCGAGCACTGCACCGCGTTTGAGTGCTGGCGCACCGATCAGCTCGAGGATTTCGTCAAGGCGCTGACCCAACCCATGCAGGTGATCTGACGCGCGCGCAACTTGCGTCGGGTTGCAGGTGTTTGGCTGTCGTGGGGCGCGTCCGGATCCTGATCATCATGGTGCTGGCCGTCGCGGCTGCGGCCGTGCCGGCCGCGCCGGCCGGTGCCGCCACCTCGGTGATCACCGTCGCCCACAACCAACTCTTGCGCAACGGCCTGCCCTGGGTGCCCCGCGGGGTGCAGATCGTCGGGCTGGTGGCGCCCGACGGCGCGCTGAGCGGCAAGTACGTCGCCGCTCATCAGCAGTTCGGCTACGCCGAGCTCCAGGCGGCGGTCGCCGCCCATGCCGACCTCGTGCGCTTCCAGGTCAGCCAGTTCGGCCTCGACCCACAGGGCCCGCTGTACTCCGCGGCCTACGTCGACGCGGTGACCAACGCCGTCCAGACCGCGCGCGGGCTGGGGCTGGCGGTGATCCTCTCCCTCCAGGCCCAGCCGCCCGCCGGCGAGCCCACGCGCTGCCCGCTGCCCGACGCCGGGGCGCAGCGAGCATGGGAGTCGCTGTCGGCGATGTTCGCGGGCGACGGCGACGTGATGTTCGAGCTCTACAACGAGCCCGGGGTCTCGGCCACGCCGGCGGGCTGGATCCAGTGGCGGGTGGGCGGCGAGATCATCTACCCCGGCGGCTCCTGCCAGGCGGTGGGTATGCAGACGCTGGTCAACGACATCCGCGCCCGGGCGCCGCAGAACATCGTCATCGTTCCCAGCCTCAACGGCGAGCAGTCGCTGGCCGGGCGGATGCGGCTCATCGATCCGGCGCACCGCTCCGATCCCCAGCTCGCCTACGGCATCCACTATCCCTCGCTGACCCGCGGGATCACCTTCTGGGACAAGACGTTCGGCACCGCCAGCGCGTCGATCCCCGTGATCGTCACCGAATGGGACGCGAACTCGGTCACGGGATGCGTGCCTCATGCCCCGGCCACGGCTCAGGTCCTGCTCGACTACCTGGCCAGCAAGCACGTCGGGGTGGTGGGGTTCGCCTTTGACCTGCCGGGCACGATCGTTGTCGATTCCACCTTCACCCCCACCAGCTACGCGGGGTTTGCCTGCGGCGCGCCGGGCGCCGGCCCGGGCCAGATCCTGTTCGGGGACTTCGCGGCCGAGGCCCAGGCCGGCGACGGCACCCAGCCCGACCCGACCCCCGCGTGGATCGTCAGCGCGAGCCTGCTCTCCCGCCTGCAGCTCGTCGCCCATGCCACGGCCACGCACTTCTTCAACACGCCCCGGACGTTCGTGACCGGCGCCGGCTCGTCGTCGCTCGCGCTGCTGGGGATGGGCTCGGCGGTGCCCACGACGAGCTTCTCCGACGAGGGCAAGCTGGCCGCCGCGGTCACCAGCGGTCTCCTCCAGCCCGGGACCGCCGCGATCGTCTACGCGGCCGGCGCCACGCGCGCCACGCCGCTCACCCAGCAGCGCAACCCGGCCCACTACTACGCTCTCGCCGCCCACGTCGCTCACGCCCACGGGCTGCTGTTCATCGCCTCGCCCCAGACGAGCCTGGTCAAGACGCTGGCGCCTGCGACCCCCGCCGACGCCCGTGACGCGGAGTTCCTGCGCCTGGGCCTTGCGCGTGACACAGCTCATCAGGCCGACGCCTTCGTGGCCCCCGCGCAGGCGACTCAGGACGACTCATCCATGTACGCCTCGTTTGTCGCCTCGGCCTCGCGCCAGGCGGCCCGGTCGCATCCGGGGATCGAGCTGCTGGCGGGGCTGAGCGCCGGGGCGGCGCGGTCCGCACCCAGCCCCGACACCCTGTTCGACGCGTTCCTCGGCACGCGCCTGACGGTCTCGGGCTACGGCTTCAGCGGACCTTCAGCGGCCGCGACCACCGCCGGTGTGGCCTTCCTGCACAAGCTCGAGCGGCTCGACAGCTGACGATCACGCCTCGTCGACGAAGCGGGTGGTGACCGTCCGCGTGTCGCCGGAGGCGTCGTGGAGCACCCAGGTCGCGACATACGGCCCGGGGGCCAGCGCGGGGACGTCGACCCCGCGGGGCGTGTCGACATTGGCGGAGTGGAAGACCCGGTGTCCGGAGCCGGCGGGGGTGATGGTGAGCGCCACCGGCACACCCATCGCCGAGATCGAGCC
Source organism: uncultured Actinomycetota bacterium (assembly GCA_963790605.1). GTDB lineage: Bacteria > Actinomycetota > Thermoleophilia > Solirubrobacterales > Solirubrobacteraceae > Palsa-465. The sequence goes on from CAWBPG010000001.1 coordinate 822,063, forward strand.
ATGGGGCCCGGGCAGTCCCGACTGCGCGGAGGCCAAAAAGGACCCGTACAGGGTCTCGTCCTGGATGGGGGCGGTCGACTCGATCTCCGGGACCTGAGTCACGGTCTGCCCACCGGAGAAGTCGTCGGTCTGGGCGATGTCGGCGGCCGACAGGCCCTTGGCGTGGCCGCTGGGCGGGCAGATTTTCCCGGTGCCGCCGATGCCCTGTCCGATCGCCGCGCTGACCGGTGGCTTGGACACGGGCCCGCCCCAGTAGTCGCCGGCCTGGCAACTGCCCGACGCCACCGCGGTCTCGTTGCCGATGAGGTCGACGCGGAGGTGGGCGACGTGCAGCGAGGTCAGCCGCCGCCCCGCCGCGTTGGCGAGGGTGACGACCTCGCCCCGGTGCAGCGCCACTGCGCCGATCGTGACCGCGCCCAGGTTGCCCGCCCGCCCGTGGCCGAGCGCCCGGCCGCCGCTGAGCAGGCGGTAGCGCGCGCGCGGGACGAGCCCCGAGCAGCGGACCGTCCGGATCCGCAGGAAGGCGGTGCACGTCGGGAAGCCGCTGGGAGCGATGAGGAGCTTGTCGTTGGGGACCGCGCTGAGGCTCTCCGGCTCGCCGAGCCCGATCGTCAGCCCGACCAGCGCGCCGTTGGGCTCCAGCGCGCTGCCGCCGCGGTTGTCCTGGCTGGTCATCGTCACCGGGGTGCCGGGACCCACGTGGTGCACGATGACGGGCGCGAAGTCGGTTTCGGTCTCGCACTGGTCGGTGGGCGACGGCGCCAGCGAGGCGCCGATCCGCAGGCTGAGCACGCCGGTCTGCCCGCACGGTCCGATCAGGTAGATGGTGCGTGCCACGCCGGAGGAGACGGCGTACCCGTGATCGAGGTCGAACCAGCCGGTGAAGCCGGACTCGGTGAAGGGGTTGCCGCCGTCGCCGGTCTCGATGAGATCCGGCGACGGGCTCTGTGGGCCCAAGCCGTAGAAGACCTCGATGACGTCGCGGTCGTCGCCGACCGCGTGCGGATCGCCGTTGCGCCCGCGCAGCGTCAGCGGACCCCACCTCCCGTCGGCGCGGCTCTCGCCCTGGGCGATGGCCACCGGGACTCCGGCACGCGACACGATGAGCACCACCGGCAGGCGGCGGCGCGCCCCGACGCTCCCGGTCACCTGGGAGCTGAACTGGCGCAGGTTGAGCGTGTGCAGCGGAGGGATGGACGCGACGGTGGTCGAGCTCTGGACGCAGCCGCTGCGCGCGTTGGACCAGATGTCCTGGAGGAGGTACTGGTGGCCGTCGATGAGCTGGTTGTAAGGCGAGCCGTCAGAGGCGTAGCCCAGCGGCGTGCCCTGCTGAGGCCCGTTCTCGCACTTGTCGGCGGTCTCGAACCCGTTGGGGTCCATCCACCCGGTGCCGACCGGATCCGTGATGGCCTCGACCGCCTCGTGGGCGACGGTGTCGATCGTCGACTCGGCCTCGGGATTGCCCTCCGGGTCTGACCCCGGCGCAGGCGTGAACTCGAGCTGCGGATCGGGGATCGCCGAGTACACCGTCAGTCCGTGGCCGAGCGAGAAGGCCGAGTGATAGCCGGCGAACGCCGAGGTGCCGCAGCTGCCGATGGTGATGCACTCATCGACGTCGGGCGGCAGCAGGACGAAGTAGATGTTGGTGAGTCCGCGTGACGCCGGGTCGCTGGTGCCGATCACCCGGTCCACCTCGCGCTGGACCTGAAGGTCGGTGACACAGGTGGCGACGCCGGACGGGGAGGGGCACTGGTTGGTGGCCGTCGGGTAGGGATCGGTGTCGGCGATCGAGTCGACGGCCGGGTCGTAGTGGATCTGGTAGCTGCCGTCGCCGGATTGATCGCCGAACTGGTTGAGCAGCGAGAAGATGTTGGTGGTGGAGCCCGAGTCGTGGGCCACGTCGGTGAGGAACTGCTGGATGAGCGGGACGTAGCCGAGCGCCCCGGCGCCGGGCGAGCCGTCGTACCGGTAGCCGGCCGGCGCCCAGAAGATGGTGTGGATGGTGACGTTGCGCATGACCCCGCCGCCGTGATACAGGACAGGGATGCTGGGGCTGGTGGCAACCTCCTGGGCGCCGTGGATCGGCAGCAGCCCCATGGCAAAGCGGACCCGGGGCTTGAACGCGGGCCGCGGCGTCGCCGCGCCCGACCGGCGCGCGGCCGAGGCCGAGCCGGCGGTCAGCGCCAGCACCGCCACGACCATCAGCGCAGCCGCCACGATGGTCCGGCGATCGACCCTCCCAGCACGCATCGCCGGGCACCCTATCGCACGCGCCGGTAGCATCCCCCCGGCAGACCTGACAACCAGGGGGGCTGGCGGGCACGCCGGCTGAGATAGCGCCTTCCGCACGTCACGCGGCCCGGCGCTGACCCTTAGAACCTGTGGGGTAATGCCCGCGAAGGGAGGAGCGAGCGATTGATCGAGGCTCCAGCTCTCCAGGCCGGGGAGCGTCACGACACCGGCGGAGTGCGCGTGGAGCGGGTGAGCAGGACGTTCGCCTCCAGGAAAGGCGACGTGCACGCCCTGGCCGGCGTCTCGCTGCGGGCCGTGCCCGGCGAGATCGTGACCGTCGTCGGTCCCAGCGGCTGTGGCAAGACGACCTTGCTCGAGCTCATCTGCGGCCTGCAGGCGCCCGACGAGGGAACGGTGGTCAGCGCCCCCGCCGCTCTCATGCCCCAGCGCGACCTGCTCCTCCCGTGGCTCAGCGCCGTCGACAACGCCGCGCTGGCCCTGCGCGCACGCGGCATGGGCCGTGACGAGGCGCGCGCCGCGGCCGCGCCGTGGCTGGAGCGCTTCGGCCTGGCGGGCTTTGAGCAGACCCGCCCCGCGCGACTCTCCGGCGGGATGCGCCAGCGCGTCTCGTTTTTGCGCTCGCTCCTGGCCGGCAAGCCCGTGCTGGCGCTCGACGAGCCCTTCGCCGCGCTCGATGCCATCACCCGCGCCGAGATGCAGGGCTGGCTGGCCCAGGTCCTGGCCTCGGAGCCGCGCACCGTCGTGCTCGTCACCCACGACGTCGAGGAGGCCGTGGTGCTGGGGGACCGCGTGCTGGTCATGTCCGCGCGCCCGGGCCGAGTGGTCAGCGAGGTGGCGGTGCCGCTGGCGCGGCCGCGGCGGCGCACCGACGCCGATGTGGTGGCGCTGCGCGAGCGGGTGCTCGAGGCGCTGGGGATGCCCGCATGATGCGGCCGATGCTCGCCTGGCGGTCGGTGTCGCTATGGGGCGCGCTGGTGCTCGTGCTGGTGCTGCTCGGCGTGTGGGAGCTCTACGTCGACCTGGGCGGCGCGGACAAGCTCATCCTCCCCTCCCCCCACGCCGTCGCCCAGTCGTTGTTTGACGACCGGGGACTGCTGTGGTCCAACTTCCTGGTCACGGCCGAGGAGGTGGTACTGGGGATCCTCGTCGCCGCGGTCGCGGCACTGGCGCTGGCCAGCGTCATGCACTTCTTCCTCACGCTGCGGCGGGCGCTGTATCCGCTGTTGATCGCCTCGCAGACGATCCCGATCCCCATGCTGGCGCCGGTCCTCGTCCTGTGGCTGGGGTTCGGCATCCTGCCCAAGCTGGTGGTGATCGCGCTCGTGTCGTTCTTCTCGATCGTCGTCACCACCTTGGCCGGCTTTGCCGCCGTCGACCCAGATTTGATCAAATTGATGCGGACATTCGACATGCCCCGGCGTCGCGTGTTCCTCAGCGTGGAGCTCCCCTCCGCGCTGCCGGGCATGTTCACCGGGGCCAAGATCGCCGTCATCGTGGCGGTGATCGGCGCGGTGTTCGCCGAGCAGGCGGGGGCCAATTCGGGACTGGGTTATCTGTTCGTGCAGTCGATCCCGCAGCTGCTGACGGCGCGCGCGTACGCGGCCGTCGTCGTGCTGTCGCTGTTCGCGATCGCGTTGTTCGCGCTGCTGACCGTGGCCGAGCGCCTGACGGTGCCGTGGGCCTATCAACCGATTGGAGACCCCTCCCGATGAGACGACGTAGCGCGCTGATCACCGGCGCCCTCCTGGCCGCGCTGGCCCTCGCCGCCTGCGGCGAGAAGAAGGACACCCTGGGGCCGACCGCCGCCCAGACGCAGCCGCTGAACCTGATGCTCGACTGGCTGCCCAACGCCGATCACGTCGGGATCTACCAGGCGCTGGCCAACGGCGACTTCGCCAAGGCCGGACTGGCCGTCCACGTCCAGATCCCCACCGATCCGGCCACGCCACTGCAGCTCCTGGCGGCGGGCAAGGTCGACGCTGCCATCTCCTATGAGCCCCAGCTCATGCTGGCTCGCGACGCGGGGGAACCGCTGGTGGCGATCGCCGCGATCGTCCAGCGCCCGCTCACCTCGATCGTGTCGCTGCACTCCAAGCACATCTCCTCGCCGCAGGACCTGCGCGGCAAGAAGATCGGCGACGCCGGCATCCCCTACCAGCAGGCCTACCTCAAGACGATCCTGGCCCACGCGGGCGTGCCCGCGGGCTCGGTCAAGGACATCAACGTCGGCGCCAACCTGGTTCCGGCGATGCTCTCCGGGCGGGTCGACGCGACCCTGGGCGCCTACTGGAATTACGAGGCCATCCAGCTGCGCCAGGCCGGCAAGCGCCCCGACGTCATCCGCGTCGATGACGCCGGCGTTCCCACCTACGACGAACTGGTGGTCGTGGTGCGCGAGAACGAGATCGCCAACCAGGCCAACGAGCTGCGCCGCTTCGTGCAGGCGCTGGGCCGCGGCTACCAGGCGGTGCGCGCCGACCCCACCGCCGGCGTCGACGCCCTCGTCCGCGCCAACCCGACCCTTGACCGCAAGCTCCAGTCGGCCAGCGTCAATGCCACGCTGTCATCGTTCTTCCCCGCCAACGCGAGCCTGCCGTGGGGGTGGCAGGACCAGAGCCGGTGGACCGCGTTCGGCAAGTGGATGCTCGCGCAGCACCTGATCAAGAGCGCCCCGACGATCACCGACGCCTCCACCAACCAGCTGCTGGCCGGGCAGGGGCCGTAGACGATGGTCCTGCGCCGGGACGACGCCGGGGTGCTGGCGGTCGGCCAGGCCTCCCACGCGTGGCTGTGCGGCCAGCTCGCCCGGGCGTGGGGCAACGAGCGCTTCGGCGCCGTGGAGCCGCTGGACGAGGTGGCACTGGGCGCCGAGCAGCACGACGTCGGCATGGCGCGCTGGGACCTGAAGCCCGCGCGCCACCCCGACACCGGTCTGCCCAAGTCGTTCATGGAGATGGGCGCGCAGGTCAACGCGGGGCTGTGGTCGCGCGGCCCGGAGCGCCTGGTCACCCAGAGCCGGTACGCGGCGCTGTTGGCCATCATGCACGGCCGCCGGCTCTACGAGGGGTTCGACATCGACGGCGCGGGCGCCGCCGACACCGAGGCGGTGACCGCCTTCCGGCGCCACGCCGCGGAGGTCGAGGGCTCGCTGCTGCAGGCGCTGCGCGCCGACCCCGTCGCCGCGGCGCACGCGACCCCCGAGCGGGTGGCCCGCAACAGCCAGCTCGTGTGGACGTGGGAACTCATCTCGCTGGCGCTGCTCCTGGACTGGGCGCCGCGGACGCTGGAGGCGGTGCCGACCGCCGGCGGCGGCGCCGTGGACATCACGCTCGACGCGGTGCCGGGCGTGGGTGGGCGGGATCTGGTTCATGCGCTGGATCCCTGGCCGTTCGGCGCGCCGGAGGTGCGCGTGCACTGCGAGGGACGGCGCCTGACGGAGGGCTTTCCTGACTCGGCGGCGCTGGCCGGCGGCCTGGGCCGTGCCCCCTGGGAGACCGTGGAGTTCACCCTGGTCCCGGGCGCAGAGTTGCGCGAAGCCCTCTGAGGGCGCCTACGATGTGGCGGATGCAGAGACGGATCGCCGGAGCCGCGGCGCTGCTGACCCTGGCGCTGGCGGGCTGCGGCAGCTCGCAGTCGCGCTCCTCGACGAGTCCCGACCCCATCGAAGCGCGGCCGCCGCACAGCGCGGGCGCCCCGCGCGCACACCGCAGGTTGCTCGGGATCACAGCTCACCCTGGCCTACTCGGGGACCGAGGGGGCCACCGGACATCTTGAGCTGCACGTGGCGGTGCGCAACAGCTCCCAGACCGCGTGCCTGCTGCGTGGTTATCCCGGCGCCCGGCTGCTCAACGGCGCGGGCCGGCCCCTGCCGCTGCGCGTGGGCCGGCGCGACGGGTTCTTCCCCGACACCGACGCAAAGCCCCGGGCGGTAGACGCTCAAGCCCGGAGCGAGCGCCCACTTCGGGATCAGCCTCGTGACCAACAACGAGTACAAGGGCGCGCGGATCTGCCGAACGGCGACGGCGGCGATGCTCTCGGCGCCGGGATCGCGGTCACACTGGCAGCGGCTGTCCCTGCGCGCGGGGCCGCGGATCGCCCCCTGCGGCAACCAGCTGGTCGTCTCCCCGGTCCACGAGTAGCCCCGCCGGTCAGGCGGCGAGGCGCAGCGCCGCCGCGCTGCCGGCGCCGCGCAGGGCGTGCAGCCCCGCCAGGCCCGCCCACGGCGCGTAGGGGGCAAACAGCTCCCGGACGTCCTCCTCGGTGGCACGAGCCCGCGGATCGGGCGACTGCAACCGCCCCACCAGCTTGATGTAGGCCAGGTCGCCGGCGGGCAGCTGATCGAGCCGGCCCTGGCCGGTGAGCGCGAGCGTCTCGAGCGTCCAGCTTCCCACGCCGCGGATCGTGCGCAGCCGCCGCCACCCGCGCTCGTGGTCGGGGTCTGACAGGTCGACCCGCCGAGAGGCGACCTCGCGCGCGACCTTGACCAGCGCCATCGCGCGAGTCTCGGTGAGTCCGAAGGACTCGAGCAGCGCCGGTGACTGGGCCGCGAGCACTGCCGCCGCAGGCGAGTCGGCGAGCCCGGTGGCGGGGCAGCGTCGGCCCAGCCGCCCCACGAGCCGGCGCTGGATCGCCGCGGCGCGCTCGTACTCGATGAGCTGCTCGCACACCGTCCATGCCAGCGCCTCGAACGGATCAGGCCGGCCGTGGGGCCGCAGGCCGGGGTTGGCGCGGACGGCGGCGCCGATGAGCGGATCGAAGCGGAAGCGCTCGTAGAAGGGCCGGAGGTCGAGGTCGATCCCCAGGGCGACGCGCATCCGTTCGATCCCCCACTCGGCCACATCCCGAGAGTCGGCTTGGGCGCCGAAGAGGACGCGGTCGGCGCTGATCTGCGCGACGCGGATGACGACCGGGTGCTCGCCGCAGTGCAGGAGTCGGTGCAGGACCCGGCCGCGGACCCGCGCGACGCGGTCCAGGCCCACGCGGCGCGAGAGCCGGAAGGTCCAGCGCGGGCGCACCTCGTGGCGCACCTCCAGGGCGTACCCGCGGGCGGCGTGCCCGCCGGCCGGGCTGGTCACTCCCCCGGCTTGGCGATGAGGTGGACGTCGACCAGGAAGCTGCGCGACCCGATGATCGGCAGCGCTTCGAGCGCCCGACGGGACCCACGGCTGCGGGCGAGCTTGCGCGCGGTGTGGCGGCGGACCAGCGCCAGGGTTGCCGCGCCGGCGACGAACCCCGTGGCGGCCACGGCAGCGGCCTGCACGGCGGGCAGCGACGCCGGGGAGTGCGGCTGGATGGTGCGCACCTCGGCCAGGACGGGCACGCCCTGCACCGTCTCCTCGGCGGCGACCGGGCCGTCCAGGTCGTCCACGACGTCGGCGTCGACGATCGGCGCAGCCCCGGCGTCAGTGGACTGGTGGCGAGACATCGGCGGCATATGGTGACAGCGTACGCGGTCAGGTTCAAAGCCGCGACAAGCGGGCGTTGACCGGCCGTTACGATTACCTTTGCTCAGATGTCGACATCGATAGACGTCTTCGCCAAGGCGCGTGAGCACGAGCGCATCGCTCAGCTCAAGGCGGCCCGCGACCTCGACGCCCTCCCCTATTTCCACACGCTCGAGGGCCCCACCCTCCCCGTGGTGGAGATGGAGGGCCGGAGCCGGATCATGCTCGGCTCCAACAACTACCTGGGGCTGACCGGCGACGAGCGCGTCAAGCAGGGCGCGCTGGACGCGCTCAATCGCTACGGGACCGGCATCACCGGATCGCGGTTCCTCAACGGCACGCTCGACCTCCACCTCGAGCTCGAGCACGAGCTGGCCCAGTGGCTGGGTACCGACGCGGCGCTGGTCTTCACCACCGGCCATCAGGCCAATGTCGGGGCGCTGGGCACGATCCTCGGCCCCGGCGACACGGTGGTCGCGGACTCGGGCGACCATGCGTCGATCCTCGACGGGGTGGCGATCTCAAAAGCCAAGCTCCGCGCGTTCCGCCACAACCGGCTCGACCAGCTCGAGCGCCGGCTCGAGCGCGCCGTGGAGGACGGGGGCGGGATCCTCGTCGTCGTCGACGGGGTCTTCTCCACCGAGGGCGACGTGGCGCCGCTGCCCGAGATCTGCGACCTGTGCGCGCGCTACGGCGCCCGACTGATGGTCGACGAGGCACATGCCCTCGGTGTCTTGGGCGCGCGCGGCGCGGGCACGTGCGAGCTGCTGGGCGTCGAGGACCGGGTGGACCTGCGGATGGCCACCTTCTCCAAGTCGCTGGCTTCCTGCGGCGGCGTCATCGCCGGGCCGGCGGACGTCGTCGAGTTCCTGCGCATCCAGGCGCGGTCGTTCATCTTCACCGCCTCGGCGGTCCCGGCGGCGGTGGGGGCCGCGCTGGCCGCCGTGCGCATCTGCCGCTCGGAGGAGGGCCCGGCGCTGTTCGCCCGGGTTCTGGACAACGCCGCCTATCTGCACCGGGGGCTCACCGAGCTGGGCTTCCACGTCGTCGCGCCCACGCGCCTTCCCGATGGCACCGAGGTGATCACGCCCGTGGTCCCGGTCCTGGTGGGCGACGACTGGAAAGCCGTCTTTTTGTGGAAGGCCCTGTATGAGGCCGGCGTGTTCGTCAACGTGATGATCCATCCGGCCGTGCCGCTTTCGGGTGCGCTGTTGCGCACGAGCGTGATGGCGACCCATGACCGGGAGACCCTCGACCGCGCGCTCGAGACCTTCGCCAAGGTCAAGCGCGAGTTCGAGTCCGAGCATGGGACGCTCCCCGGCGGCGAATGAGCCGGCGCTCTCTTGTCCGTTCCTGCACAAGACACCGGGCAAGAGAAAAAAGGCGCTCTAAGCGCATGTCATCGCCATGTGACATTGCTGTGACCGAGCCGTTTGTTCTAGCTTCTTAAGCGTCGCAAGGTGATGGTCAGCCGTGCGGCGAGGAGGGCCGGCGGCGGGAGAAATCCACTTCCGGAGAGGCCATCACCGATACATCAGAGCCGAGGCTCGGCTCCGAATGAACTGCAGGGCCGGCAGCTTTCTGACGCCTGATGTCTGGCGGCTGCCGTTACTGGTCAACGTCCGCTGCGGCGGACCCGAACGTTGGGAAGTGAGAGCACTACATGGCGTCGACCGCACTGAAGACCCCCGAGCCACAGCGCCTGCGTGCGCTGGAGCGAGCCAACGAGATCCGGCTCGCGCGCGCGGCGCTGAAGCGACGCATAGCGCTCGGAGAGGTCTCCGCCGCGGAAGTCATCCTCCAGTGTCCTGACGCTGCGTCCAGCTGGCCGATCGGGGATCTCCTGATGAGCCAGCGGCGCTGGGGCAGTACGAGGTGCCGGAAGTTCCTCTCCCGAAGCCACATCATCGAGACGAAGCCGGTAGGGACCCTGACTGACCGCCAGCGCCGCATGCTGGCGAGTTCGTTGGATACGTCTGAGACCAGGGAGATGGAGCTCGTCGGCACGTAGACGAGCGCGAGGCCGTGCCGGACGTGGCTGGCGACTGGGGTCGCGAGCCGCGTCCGGCCCGGTCAAACGTGAATCCCGATCGGCACGGGGCTGGTGCCGGCCAGGAATAGGAACCAGATCACGAAGGCCGCGACGGTCAGGCCGGCGCTGACGACGAGCACGCCCTCCAGCACGACGTGCCCCGGGTCGTTGAGGCCCCGGGACAGGCAGTTGGACCGGTAGATGTCGCTCAGCCTCGACAGCAGCGACGCCACCACGCCGACGGTGAGCACCACGCCGAAGAACGCCGCGGCCAGCGCCGTGCCCAGCGACTGGGTCGCACCCTGGATCTGCGAGCCCACCCACAGCCATAGCAGCGGCGTGCCCACCCAGAGCCCCAGGCTGCCGATGAACATGATCGCCAACACCAGGAGCGCCCCGGTCCCGGATCTCAGCAACGGCCGCACATCGTCTCCGTCTGGGCCACGGTCCGCGTCAGCGGGCGCCGTGGCCCCGGGGTAACGGACAGCCGGAGGACAGCTTGACCTGCCACCACCCCATCAGCATGCCGATCACGCCCATCCGTGGGCGCACCTGCCACACGCCGCACCCGGGCTCGCCGAGCTCGCGGCACGAGATGCGCGCGAACTTGTAGTCGGCCGGGCGCAGCAGCATCCGCTCCAGCAGCAACCGCTTCTCGGCGATCTCATCGGCGCGCGCGCTGATCGTCGTGCGAGCCTCGCCCAGCCGCTCGGCCAGCTCGTCGCGCACCACCTCCAGCTCGCCGAGGTCCAGCAGACGGGCATGGGAGCGCGTGGGCGTCAGCAGCGCGGGCCGGGGCAGCCCGCCCATCGGAAACGCAGTGACGAATGCCTCGGCGAGCTCGCGCTCCAGCCGCGCGATCTGCTCGCGCAGGGTGCGGCGGGCCGCCCGCTCATCGGTGACGACGCCCGGGTCGAGCACTGCGCCGGCGGCGCCCGTGTTCTGCACCTGCGAGGGAAGCACCGTTCCTCCCATGGCTAACCGGACCTTAGCACCCGGAAACCGTGCGTCGGGGCGCGGCTGCGGGACTGAAACCCGGGGGTGGTCGGGGCGGCTTCGCAATGAAAACCCGGGGTGGTCGGGCCGCCGAGGCACGGGCGGACTTGGGCCGACGGAGCAGCCATTTCGTGCCAAACCGGCGTTCGCCCGGCGAGTTTGCCCGCTGGAGGTCACATAGCGACCACTTCGTTCCAAACTCGGAGCGCAGATCGCGGTTTGTCACGAAATGGCTGTTGGGGGCGGGGTGGTGTGGGCGCCCCTGCTGTCCGGGCCCGGGCGCCCTGCCGTTTGGGCCCAGGCGCCCTGCCGATCGGGCTCGCTAGATCGATCGCTCCAGTGGGGCAGCGGGAGGTGCGAGGAGCTCCACCGCGCACCACAGCGCCTCCTCGACGTGGATCTCGGGGACGCCGTCGACGGCCACGGCGAACAGCGTCACGCGCCGGGTGCGCGCCACGACGGCGCACTCGGGCAGCGGGCCCTCGAACAGGGCGCAGCATGTCGTGGCGCCGTCACCGACGGTCAGGCCGCCCTCGGCGGCGACCCGGATGCCCAGGCCGGCGTCGTCGATGCGGTCGGCATCCAGGGCCCACACCGGGACCCCGGTCTCGATGAGGGCCACGAGGCAGGCGTCCGTCACGAGATCGACGGAGTGCAAGCCGCCCTGGACCAGCCGCGCCACCGCTACCTCCTCGGAGGGGATACGGCGCACGTCGGGATCCAGACCGATCTGGCGAAAGAAGGCACGGAACGCCTGCGGGATGGGCTTGGTGCGCATCGTCACCACGCCTGCGCCCCGGTAGCGGTTGGAGAGGTCGCGCAGCTGGGTGCGCAAGGCGGGCGGGCTGGGCCCGGGGCGGCCCGGGACCGTGACCCAGCGCAGGCGCAGGCCCGGGAACTCCGCCGCGATGAGCGGGTCAACGAACCCCTGCTGCGGCGGTGCCCAGGCCATCGCCTCAGCCCGCGGGGGACCCACCGCCGAGCAGCTCCTGCACCTTGGGCGCCAGTGCCGTCGCGGTCTGCCAGCGATCGCCGATGAGGCGGTCGCGGACGAGCCCGCCGCGCTGGGCGAGCTCGACCATGGGGCAGACGGCCACGCCGTAGAGCGCGCCCACGCGGCCGTCGGGGTCATAGGCCACGGGGATCGTCCAGCGGTGGCGGCGTACGAGCGCCGCCGTCGCCTTGTGCGAGCCGTTGATCGCGACCGCGGCGAACTGGACCGACGGGAAGCGGCCGGCCAGGGTCTGCAGCGCGCTCACCTGGCGCACGCACTGACCGGCTCCGGTGACGAAGAACGACAGCACGAGCGGGCCGCGCCCGGCCATCAGGCACACGTTCAGCGCCCGGGGGTCGTGACGGGCGACCGAGCAGGTGGGATGAGCGTTGGCGTCGCCGTTGAGGTTGGTGTCGGCCAGCGGTGCGGCGAAGAAGCGCAGGCCATGGCCGGCCGTGACCCCGGTGGTGCCGGCCCCGTGGCTGGCGAACTGGTAGACGGAGATGCCGATCACGATCACGAGGCCGATGATCCCGACCATCCACCGGTAGGGGCGCGTATCGATGACCGTCGGCGCCAGGGGTGGTCCTGCAGGGGCGTCGGGCGCCTCACGCGCGGGAGCCCCGGCCGCCGGGGCGCGAGTGCCGGCCGCCAGGTCGGGGTCCAGACGTTGCAGCGACGGGCGGGGCTCGTCGGGGGCCCGGCCCTCTCCCTCGCCCCCGGTCTGATCGGTCACGCCACTCGCGGCCGGCGCCTGAGCCGCAGCCGCGCGGACCTCGCCGCGCGCAGCGGATCATCCTGGCGGGCCAGCGCCCGGCGCTCGGACAGTGCCAGCACCGCGGGCAGGACGAGCAGCACGCCGAGCAGTGACACCGACAGGTCGATGAGCGTCACGAACCCGAAGTCGCGCAGCATGGTGATGTCTGAGAAGACGAGCACGCCGAAGCCGACGATGGCGGTCACCCCGGAGGCCAGGACCGCCGCGCCGGTGGATCGGTAGGTCCGTCCGAGCGCCGCGTGCAGGTCGTGTCCGGCCGCACGTTCCTGGCGGTAGCGCTCGGAGAGCAGGACGCTGAACTCGGTGGAGATGGCGATGACCAGCGTCCCCAGCGTGGCCGACATCGGGTTGAGCGGGATCCCGATGAGGAACAGGATGAGCGCCGACCAGCCGGTGGCCATGACGATCGGGGCCAGCGGCACGAGCGCGCGGTCACGGTTGCGCAGGACGGCCAGCAGGACGAGCGCCACGGCGAACAGGCCCGCGACCAGCGTGAGGAAGCGACGCCAGGTCGACGAGAGCGCGGCGTTGGCCTCGGCGGCCAGGACCGGCAGCCCCGCGAGTGCGGCGGTCGTCCCCGCCGGCGGCTTTGAGTGCGCGCGCATGTAATCGATCACCCGCTCCTGGCGCGACAGTGGCATCAGCCGGATCCCGAACGCCAGGGTCGCCTCGCGGTGGTCGGGCGTGATCACCGCCTGGGAGAAGTAGGACGGCACCGCGGCCAGGAACGCGGTGATCTGCGCCTGGGTCAGGCTCGGCCCTGAACTCGAGGCCGACTGGCTGGCGCTGGAGAACAGGTCGGGCAGCGACAGGGCCGGGCACAGCGTGGCGGCGCCGCATCCCTTCTCCTCCAGGTAGCCGAAGTGGGTGAGCAGTTGGCGCTCGTAGGAGATCATCCACTGCACCGTCGACGGGGTAGCGACATTCTCCGAGCGCACGGTGACATCGATCTCGCCGCTGACCCCGGTCACCTTCTCCAGCGTGTTGAGGTTGTGCAGCGCCGGCATGCTCGTGGGCACGAGCTTGGTCACGTCGGACTGCACCCCGGTCTGCGTGTCGGCAACCCAGCCGATGACCGCGAGCACCGCCGCCAGTGCCAGGAGCCGCCCGGGGCGCGCCACCAGCCCGCTGACGATCCGCCCCGGCGTCCCGGCGCCGTCGCGTTCGGGCGGCGCCGCGGGCACGAGCCGCCGGCCGACGCCGGCCACGCCGCGCCCAACCGGACCGAGGAGCTCCCCGGCGCCGCGCCACGACGCGCCCAACCAGCCACCGTCGCGCTCACCCAGGATCAGGACCGCGGAGCCCGCGGTCAGCGCACACAGGAAGGCCACGGCGATGCCCGCCACCAGCAGCAGGCCAAAGCCGCGCACCATCGGCACGGGCGAGAGGAGCAGCACGAGGAAGCCGGTGCCCGTCGCCAGCGCCGCGGTGGCGATCGCCGGGGCCGAGCGCGCGGCCGCCTGGGCCACCGCCCGGCCGGCCGACATCGGCCCCTCGCCCATGAGCTCGGCGTTCAATCGCGCCTCCTGCGCGCGGGCCTGGAACTGGATCCCGTAGTCGACGCCCAGGCCGATGAGGATCGGCAGCACGGCGATCGAGGCCATCGTCAGGGTGGCGCCGAGCACGGCCAGCAGGCCGAAGGTGATGCCGGTAGCGGCCAGCGCGACCGCCAGAGGCAGCAGCCGGAAGCGGTTGCGGAAGACAACTAGCAGCGTCGCCGCCATCACCAGCAGCGCCGCGATGAGCAGCCCGGCGATGGAGCCGGTGATCTGGCTGGCGAGATCGTTGATCACGACCGGGACGCCGGTGATCGTGTATCTCCCGCCGTAGGCCGAGCGGAACATCGGCATCTTGATCGCCTGGCGGATCCACGAGATGGCCTGGGCCTGCTGGCGGTCAGACAGCGAGGCGCGCAGGCGGACCTGGATCAGCGCCGAGTTCTTGGTCGGGAACAGGTAGGAGAACCGCGCCTTGGGCTGGTTGACCCCGCGGGTCTGGTCGAACACGATCTGCGGGATGAAGTTCGGATCGTCGATCGACGGGACGCTGTTGAGTCCCCGAGCTGACCGCCAGCTGCTCGAGGGACTGCAGCTGCGAGGAGTACTCGAGCTGCCCGGCCGAGGTCGCCTCCTGCGAGCGCCTTCTGCTTGGTCATCCCCTCGCCGATGGCGAGCTGGTAGGCCTTGGCCTCGGCGGCCTGGGTGGCCCGGGTGGCGGCCGGCCACCTGCGCGCGGATCCCCGTGTTGACCGCCGACACGGCGCGGTTGAGGAACGTGCCCGGGCCATAGACGACCTGGGTGGCATGTGACTTCATCAGGTGCCCGCACGGGCTGTCCGGACCGCCGTAGGCCGCGTGGGTTCCCGCCTTGACCGGCGTGAAGGCGTGCAGCGTCGAGTTCGCGACGACGTACTGGCCGGCCAGGCAGGCCTCGAGCTGGGTGAGGGTGCCCAGGTCCTTGGTCTCCACCAGGTTGGGCAGCGACTCGCGGATGAGGATGACGACGGCGTCGTCGCCGAAGTGGCGCTCGTCGTCGGCGGTGGCCTTGTAGCTGGCCGAGGAGGAGCCGACGAACGTGTCGATGCCGGCCGAGGGCCGCAGCCCCAGCGCCAGCAGCCCGCCGCCGAGCGCCAGCGCGAGCACGATCCCCACCGTCAGGATCGGGCGCCGCGCGGCCGCGCTGCACAGCCTCTCAAACGTCCTGGCCCTCATTGCGCCCGAGGCTACCCGGACTCCCCTTTGCGGACGCTAGTCCATCGCTAGTCCATCGTCAGGGGGCCCTGCGACTCCCCGGAGAGGAACTGGCGGATGAAGGGGTTGTCCGAGTTGAGCATGTCCTCGGCGGGGCCGGCCTCCACGATCCGGCCCTTCCACAGGACATTGATGTAGTCCGCGACACGGCGCGCGCTCATGATGTCGTGGGTGATGACGCAGAACGTCGGGAGGTGCTCCTTCTGGTTCTCCTTGGCCTCATCCATCATGTCGCGGTGGATCTCGAGGATGAGCTCGCCCAGCAGCGCGGTGCGGACCGGATCCAGGCCGGAGTCGGGCTCGTCGAACAGGACGATGTCGGGCTCGAGCACGAGCGCCCGGGCGAACCCGGCGCGCTTGCGCATCCCGCCCGAGAGCTCGTTGGGCATCTTCGTCCGCGGCTGTGGCCGAGGCCGACCTCGTTGAGCCGGCGCATGACGATGTCCTCGATCTCGTCCTCGCCCTTCTCGGTGTGCTGGCGCAGCGGGAAGGCGACGTTGTTGTAGAGGTCCATCGAGCCGAACAGCGCGCCGTCCTGGAACAGCAGGCCGAACTTCTTGCGCATGTCGAACAGGTCGTCGTCGGCGCATGTCGGGCACCGACTGCCCGTGGACGAGGATGTCGCCCGGTCGGGGTACAGCAGGCCGACCATGTGCTTGATGCAGACCGACTTGCCGGTTCCCGACGGCCCCAGGATCATCGAGACCATGCCCTCGGGCAGGCCCATGTTCAGGCCGCGCAGGATGTGCGAGCGCCCGAACGACTTGTAGGTGTCGATGAACTCGACCGCGTCGGGGCGGCCCGACGGATACACCTTGTAGGTGTGCCACTTGTACTCGTCGTCGTCGACTCCGTCGGGCGGCGCCGGGCGCGGCGGGGACTCGTCCACGACCGAGACGCGCGACCCGGACTGTCCTCGAGCCGTCGCCTCGCGCCGCTCGCGCGCTGCTCGGCGCCGGCCGTCGGGAGTCCTGGATCTCGCCGCCGTCGGGCGCCGCGCTCTTGACCTGCTCCTGGCGCTCCTCGGGCGTGAGCTCCACCTGGGCGCCGCGCGCCTCGGCGTTGTGCTCCTCGCTCTGATCCGAGATGTTGCGCGGGTCGTGCTCGCGTTGTCCATGTGTCCTAGCCTCCGATTGGTGCTCTGGGGTTGGCGCCCCAGAAGAGCTGGGTTCCGAGCATCCCGATGAGGTGCACCGAGACGAGGTTGAGGACCATCGACTTCGCTGTCGCGGTGCCGACGCCCACGGGGCCTCCGCTGGCGTTGTACCCGTAATAGCAGCCGACGATGACGATGACGATCGCCATCGCCATGGCCTTTATCAAGCTGTATAAGAGGTCCGGCGGGTTCTGGAACTGCCAGAAGATCAAGAAGAAGCCGCCCGACGAGACGTAGCCGATCTGCTGCACCACCGCCAGGTAGCTGGCGAAGAAGCCGGCGCCGATCGAGCACAGGTAGACGAACGGCAGCACCAGCATCGCCGCCAGCAGACGGGTGGCGCACAGGAAGCGCATGCCGCTGATGCCCATGACCTCAAGGGCGTCGATCTCGTCGGAGATCCGCATCGAGCCGAGCTCGGCGACGATCCCGGTGCCGACCTTGGCGGCCATCATGTAGCCGAACACCAGCGGCACGAGCTCGCGCAGGTCACACCACGCCGCGAACACGCCGGAGTAGGCGGGCGTGCCCTCGCCGTAGGTGAAGTACGCGCCCTCGATCCCGCACTCCAGGCCGATGATGAAGACCAGGCCCCAGATGACGAGCGTCGAGGAGACGATGAGGATGCCGGCCTGGCGCAGCGCCTCGCCGAAGAAGCGCAGCACGCGCAGCGTCGCCACGTCGCGGACCATCTGGGCGCCGAACTTGACGATCTCGCCGAAGGACTCGACCCAGCCCTTGGGTGTGGCGATGAGGTCGTTCATGTCAGCACGCCACCCACCCTACTTGATGATCGTGGTGATCTCGGGGTGGGTGGCCAGCAGCGTCTGGGTGAACGCGTAGTTGAACGCGAACACGCCCAGGAAGGCGATGACGACCGCCTGGTTGACGGCGCGCCCCACCCCCTCGGCGCCCCCGGACGCAGTCATCCCCTTGTAACAGCAGACGATCGCGATGATCGCGCCGAACAGGGTCGTCTTGACCACCGAGCCCCACAGGTCGGTGGTCTCGGCGTTGTTGAAGAAGGTGGCGAAGAACGGCCCGAGCGGGGCGTGGTTGACGACGGTGGCGAGGATCCCGCCGAACACGCCGAAGATCAGCGCGTAGATGTCGAACAGCCCGGTGACCAGCATCAGCGCCAGGAAGCGCGGGACGACGAGGTTCTTGATCGGGTCGACGCCGAGGACCTGCAGGGCGTCGAGCTCCTCGCGGATCTTGCGGGCGCCGAGGTCGGCGGTGATCGCCGTCCCGGCGACGCCGGCGAGCACGATCGCGTCGACGAACGGCGCGAACTCGCGGATCGAGGCCAGCACGAAGAAGCCGCCGAGGCGGTCCAGCGCGCCGAACAGGACGAGGAAGTTGGCGGCCTGCAGCCCGGGCGCCTCGTAGCCGAACGCGATCGTCGAGATGAGCAGCGGGAACCAGCACAGCCGCATCGCGAACAGGAACTGGCCGACGAACTCGCTGCCGTACGGGTACGGCGGCCGCACCGCGGAGACCAGCGTCCGGCCGGTGAGGATCATCATGTTCCCGACCTCCTCCAGCACGGATTTGGTCGGCAGGAACGCTCGGTCGGCGACGGCTCTGATCAACGGGTTCTGCTTCCTCCCAGGGGCTGGAAGCCTGCCCGCGACGGCTGCAGGGCTGGCACAAGCCTACCCACAAAGGGGGTGGATCCCAACAGGGAACCAAACTCGGTGCAACTGGCCGCCATCCACGCTCCCCGGCCTCACGCCCGTCCAGACCGGGTTTGGGCGGGCGGCCTTGGTGGTATGTTCCGCCCGCGTTGAGCGCCTGGAGAATGAGGAGCTGCGGGATGGTCGCCGGCGTCGGAATGGCCCTGGCGCTCTCGGCCTGCGGCGGTGGCCAGAACCAGGCCGCGTCGGAGCCCAGCGGGAACTTCACGGTCACCGTCGAGCGCCGCCAGCTTCCCCGCCTCCCAGAGGCTCTCCCAGCACACGCACCTGGTGATCGCGGTGCGCAACGCCGGCCACAGGGCGATCCCCGACGTGGCGGTGACGATCTGCAACGTCACCTGCGCCTATCCCGCGCCCAAGGGCGAGGGCTCGAGCTCGCAGGCGTTCGCCGCCGACATCAACCAGACACTACCTGGCCAACCCGTCGCGGCCGCTGTGGGTCGTCGACCGCGGCCCCGGGCACGTGCGGCTACAGCTGCCAGAACGGCGGCCAGGGCGCGGCGGTGACCGCCTACTCCAACACCTGGGCGCTGGGGCGGCTGGCCCCGGGCAAGACCGCGCGCTTCGACTGGGCGGTGACCGCCGTGCAGCCCGGCAAGCACGTGCGTCGCCTGGCAGGTGGCCGCCGGGCCTCAACGGCAAGGCCAAGGCGGTGCTGTCCGACGGCTCGGCGCCGCACGGGACCTTCGCCGTGAACGTCGGGACCAGCGCCGGCGCAGTCCTACGTCAACAACAACGGCCAGATCGTCACCAAGCAGTAGCGCGCCGGGGCGTGCGACCGTGCGAGCTCAGCGTCGCGAGTGCTCCGAGGACTGCGCCAGATGTTGAGCGCGCCGTCGACGGCGTACTCGTCGATCTCGGCCAGCTCGGCGTCGTCGAAGTCGGAGTTGTCCAGCGCCGCGACGGTGTCCTCGAGCTGGGCCACGCTCGAGGCGCCGACGAGCGCCGAGGTGACACGCGGGTCGCGCAGCATCCAGGCGATGGCCAGCTGGGCCAGGCTCTGGCCGCGCCGCTGGGCGATCTCGTTGAGCGCCCGCACCCGGGCGAGGTTCTCGGGCGTGATGAGGTCCTCGGAGAAGTGCAGGCCCCGGCGCACGCGCGAGTCCTCGGGCACGCCGTCGAGGTACTTGTTGGTGAGCAGCCCCTGGGCCAGCGGCGAGAAGGCGATGCAGCCGACGCCCTCGCGCTCGAGCACGTCGAGCAGCTCGGGCTCGATCCAGCGGTTGAACATCGAGTAGGACGGCTGGTGGATGAGCAGCGGCGTTCCCAGGTGGCGCAGGATCTCGATCGCCTCCTCGGTCCGGCGCGGGCTGTAGGAGGAGATCCCCACGTACAGGGCCTTGCCCTGGCGCACCGCGGTGTCGAGCGCGCCCATCGTCTCCTCCAGCGGCGTCTCGGGATCGGCCCGGTGCGAGTAGAAGATGTCGACGTAGTCCAGGCCCATGCGCTGCAGGCTCTGGTCCAGGCTGGCCAGCAGGTACTTGCGCGACCCCAGGTCGCCGTAGGGGCCCGGCCACATGTCATAGCCCGCCTTGGTGGAGATGACCAGCTCGTCGCGCAGGTGGCGGAAGTCCTCGGCGAGGATCCGGCCGAAGTTGATCTCCGCAGATCCGTAGGGCGGCCCGTAGTTGTTGGCCAGGTCGAAGTGGGTGATCCCGAGGTCGAAGGCGCGGCGCAGGATCGCGCGGGAGATGCCCAGCGGGCGGTCGTCGCCGAAGTTCTGCCACAGGCCCAGCGAGATCGGGCGGCAGCTTCAGGCCGCTGCGCCCGCAGCGGCGGTAGTCGACGCTTCTCGTAGCGGCCCGGGTCCGGGGCGTAGACGGAGGCCGGGCCGATCTCGGCGTCGATCGGCACGTCCGTGATTCTCTCAGGTGGAGTCGGTTCGGGTCGTCCGGGGTCAAGGCCCCAAATAGCGGCATTTGTTCGCCGTCCGGCCGACTCCGGGCGGCGCGGTTTGGCCATTGGGATAGTGACCCCTGACGCAAACGTCGCCTACGCTTGGCACTCGTCTTCACGAGACAGTCCAGTGACGCGCGCCTGGAACCGGTCCGCCGCCCACCCCGGACCAGGAAGGAACAACCAAAGAGAATGCCTATCCGCCAGCAGAACGTCCACGCCGCCCGGTGGAGTCCCAACGGGCACGGGATCGGGGCCCCGGACCTCACCGCCTCCGACAACCAGGTCTTCGGAGCGAACGTCTTCAGCTCCGCCGTCCAGCGCACCCGGCTGCCCAAGGACGTCTACAAGAAGCTGTCCAAGACCCTGGCCCGCGGGGAGGCGCTGGACACCAGCCTCGCCGACGCCGTCGCCCTGGCCATGAAGGAGTGGGCGCTGGAGAAGGGCGCCACCCACTACACGCACGTCTTCCAGCCGCTGACCGGGCTGACCGCCGAGAAGCACGACAGCTTCTACGCCCCCACCGGCGAGGGCACGGCGCTGGCCGAGTTCTCCGGCAAGGAGCTCATCCAGGGCGAGCCCGACGCCTCCTCGTTCCCCACCGGCGGCATCCGGGCCACGTTCGAGGCCCGCGGCTACACCGCCTGGGACCCGACCAGCCCGGCGTTCATCCTGGAGAACCCCAACGGCGCGCTGCTGTGCATCCCCACCGCGTTCGCGTCGTGGACCGGCGAGGCGCTGGACCACAAGATCCCGCTGCTGCGCTCGATGGACGCGCTGTCGAAGTCGGCGATGCGCGCGCTGAAGCTGTTCGGCAACAGCGACGGCGGCGCGGGTGTTCACCACGGTCGGGCCCGAGCAGGAGTACTTCCTGATCGACGAGCAGTACTTCTTCGAGCGTCCTGACCTCATCACCACCGGCCGCACGCTGTTCGGCGCCAAGCCGCCCAAGGGCCACGAGCTCGACGACCACTACTTCGGCTCGATCCCCGAGCGCATCCTCGCCTACATGCTCGACACCGAGCGCGAGCTGCAGAAGCTCGGCGTCCCGGTCAAGACCCGCCACAACGAGGTGGCGCCCAACCAGTACGAGCTGGCGCCGATCTTCGAGAACTCCAACGTCGGCGCCGACCACCAGCAGCTGACGATGCAGATCATGCAGAACGTGGCCCGCCGCTACGGCCTCATCTGCCTGCTGCACGAGAAGCCGTTCGCCGGCGTCAACGGCTCGGGCAAGCACAACAACTGGTCGATGGGCACCGACGACGGTGAGAACCTGCTCGAGCCGGGCGACACCCCGCACGAGAACCTCCAGTTCCTGTTCTTCTGCGCCGCCGTCATCCAGGCGGTCAACAAGCACCAGGGCCTGCTGCGGGCCTCGATCGCCTCGCCCGGCCAGGATCACCGCCTGGGCGCCAACGAGGCGCCGCCGGCGATCATCTCGATCTTCCTCGGCACCGAGCTCGAGAAGGTGTTCAACGCCATCGAGCACGGCGAGGTCGGCGAGTCCACCCCGGAGTCGTTCCTGGGCCTGGGCACGCCGGTGCTGCCGCCGCTGCCGATGCACGGCGGCGACCGCAACCGGACGAGCCCGTTCGCCTTCACCGGCAACAAGTTCGAGTTCCGGGCGCTGGGCTCGAGCATGTCGCTGTCGCTGCCCAACACCGTGCTCAACACGATCGTCGCCGAGGCGATCGACTACCTGGCCGAGGAGCTCGAGGACGCGCTGGAGGCCGGCGACCGAGCTCGAGGCGGCGCTGCGGCCGATCCTGCAGCGCAGCTACGCGGCCAACAAGCAGATCGTGTTCGGCGGCGACAACTACTCCGAGGAGTGGCATGCCGAGGCCGAGCAGCGCGGGCTGCTCAACCTCCGCGCCACGCCCGGACGCGCTGCCGTACCTCGATCGCCGACGACACGGTGACGCTGTTCTCCAACTACGGCGTGCTCTCCCAGCGCGAGCTGGAGAGCCGCTACGAGGTGTTCCTGGAGCAGTACGTCACCAAGCTCAACATCGAGGCCGAGACGGCGGCGGCGATCGCCAGGACGATGCTGCTGCCGGCCGCGGCCCGCCACTCGCGCTGCTGCTCAGCGCCCAGATGGCCGGAGCTGGCCTCGCGAGGCCGAGGCGCTGGTCTCCGAGCTTCGTGGACGCGATCAGGGAGCTGGAGAGCGCCAACCTGGAGGAGAACCAGCCCCACGACGACACTGCTCAAGCACGCCGAGTACATGCGCGACACCACCGTCCCGGCGATGGAGGCCGTGCGCGAGGCGCGGCGGACAAGCTCGAGAAGGTCGTGGCCGACGACCTGTGGCCGCTGCCGAAGTACTCCGAGATCCTGTTCGTCAAGTAGCGCCGGGCATCGCTCAGGCGCGCGGCGCCCGGAGCGGCAGAACCCCGGCGTACGCACCGCAACTTGCGAGCGCTACGCCGGGTTCTCCGCTACGGTGGCTCGCCGTATGCTGGAAGTCCGCGTGGCGCGCGGCCGTCGTGGGGGTCTGCCCAGTTCGCGCCGGCGTGCTGCGGCGTCGTCACTCCTGCTGCTGGTCCTGCTCCGGCGCTCCTGACGGCGCCGGCGCTTGCCGTGCTCGGCGGCAGCTGCGCGCCGGCGCTCGGCGGCGGCGGCTCGAGCGCCGCCGGCACAGATCGACCGTGCACGCACGTCCGCCGCGAGCCGCGGCAACCCGCTCAACGGCCGGGCGATGTGGATCTGGGAGCTGCCCACATCAGACGGCGGCAACCTCGTCGTCGATCATCGCCGACGCGCACCGCTACGGGCTGTCGCACGCTCATCATCAAGTCCAGCGACGGCACCGACCTGTGGTCGCAGTTCAACCCGCCGCTGGTCTCGGCGCTGCACGCCGACAGGGCATCAAGGTGTGCGCCTGGCAGTACGTGTACGGCAACCATCCGGTCACCGAGGCCTACAACGGGGCCGCCGCGGTCCACGACGGCGCCGACTGCCTGATCATCGACGCCGAGTCCGAGTACGAGGGCAAGTACGTCTCCGCCCAGGCCTACATCCAGCGCCTGCGCGCGCTCATCGGCTACAGCTACCCGCTCGTCCTGGCCGGCTTCCCCTACGTCGACTACCACCCCGCCTTCCCCTACTCGGTGTTCCTGGGCCCCGGCGGCGCGCAGTACAACGCCCCGCAGATGTACTGGCGCGACATCGGCACCACCACCGACGCCGTCTTCGGCCACACCTACGCCTACAACCTCATCTACCAGCGCCCGATCTACCCGCTGGGCCAGGTCTACGGCCGCCCGCCCGCCCACCAGGTCGTGCGCTTCCGCGAGCTCGCCCGCGTCTACGGCGCCGCCGGCGTGAGCTGGTGGGACTGGCAGGAGGCGAGCGCGTCGAGCTGGACCGCCCTGTCGCGGCCCGCCGGGGCCCTGCCCGGCTACGTCCCCTACAAGACGATGGCCGACATCGAGCCCGAACGCGTCCAGGGTGACCTCGTCGTCTGGGCCCAGGAGCACCTCATCTCCGCCGGCTACCCGATCGGGGTCTCCGGCGACTTCGGCTACCACACCCTGCTCGACGTCGCAGGCCTTCCAGACCGCCCACGGGCTCACCGCCGACGGCATCATCGGCCCCGCCACCTGGGCGGCGCTGCTGCGCTACCGCATCGCGCGCGTCAGCTGGAGCGTCGCCAAGCGCCACGACACGGCGACCGTCACCTCCGCCGCCATCACCGCGGCCGGCGGGCCACCCCCACCACGCTCGTGGTGCCCGTCCCGGCATCGGCCTCGCTGCCCGCCAAGCGCGACGAGATCGCGGGCGCCGGCGGTCGCGGCCGCCCCTGAGCGCGCACCCCACCCGCCCTTAGAGCAGCCCGTGCTCGCGCGCGTAGGCCACAAGCTCGGCGCGCGAGCCCTTCTGGGTCTTCTGCTGGATGTGCGCGCGGTGGGACTCGACGGTGCGCACGCTGAGAGAAACAGCTGTGAGGCGATCTCGGCGTTGGTGTGGCCGAGGGCGATCAGGCGCAGCACCTCGATCTCGCGGGCGCTGAGGTCGTCGGGCGCGCCTGCCGGCGGGGGCGCCTCGGTGGCGAGCCGGGCGCCGAGCTCGGGGTTGAGGTAGGTGCGGCCCTCGGCGGCGAGACGGACCGCCTGGATGAGCTCCTCCTCGGCGGCCTCCTTGAGCACGAACCCGGTGGCCCCGGCGCGGAGCGCGTCGCGCGCGAGCTCGGGATCGTTCTGCATGGTCAGCATCGACGATGCTCGGTTGCAGGAGAGGCGGCGCGAAGGCGGGGGATCGCGGGCAGGCTCGACCCGTCGGGCATGTTGACGTCGAGGACGAGGACCCGGGGGCGATAGGCCGCGACGCGGCGCTCGGTCAGCGCCACGTCGCCGGCCTCGGCGACCACCTCGAAGCCGGGCTCGGCATCGAGCAGCATGCGCAGGCCCGCGCGGACGACCTCGTGATCGTCGGCGAGGACGATCGTGATCGGTCCCGGCCGGAGGCGGCTCCGCGCTGCCGCTCTCGGTCGTGGCCGAGCCGTCGGGCGCGAGCGGGCTCACGGCTCCAGGACGGTGCCGGGGTCGATGGTGGTGGGCGCGTCGGCGTCCAGCTCCACCGCGCCGCGCACGCGGACCCCGGCGCCGAAGGTGACGTCGCCGTGCACGACCAGCCGCTCGGCCTCGCGCAGCGAGGGGGCGCCGTCGGGAAACCGCTGCTCGAAGGCGTCGATGAGCTTGTAGTAGCGCTTGTCGAGCTCGACGAAGGGCAGGTTGTCGGCGCGTTCGGGGACCGGCTCGACCTCGAGGTCGTCGCCGACCTCGTAGACGTCGGAGCGCAGGACGAGCAGGTCGTCGGTGGTCTTGACCGGGCGCGAACCGGGTGCGCGGCACGTGCAGCAGCGCCGGCGCCCGGGAAGCTGCCGATGGCCGCGCCCATCGCGCTCTCGAGCTGGATCACCGGCGTCGAGTCCGCGTCGCGCGGGTCGACGGTCTTGCGGTTGATGATCAGCGGCAGCTCGAGCACCCCGTCGGACTGCTCCAGCCGCTCGGCCAGCACCTGCAGGTCCACCCACAGCGTGTTGGTGTTGTACCAGCGCCAGCGCCGGAAATCGCGGAAGGACTCCTCGTCCTCATCCGGGGTCTGCGCGGTCTCGCGCAGGACCAGCTGGCCGTCAGCGATGCGCCGGGCGACGTGGCCGCCCTTGCGATCGGCCTCGGTGCCCTGGACCACCTCCATCAGGAAGGGGATCTCGTTGCCGGCCACGTGGGCGGCGATCCGCGCGTCGACGCTGGAGCCGAGGTTGTCGGCGTTGGAGATCATCGCGTAGCGGAACCCGCGCTCGAGCAGAGCGTCGAGCATGCCCGAGCGACGCAGCGCCCCGTAGACGTCGCCGTGGCCGGGCGGGTTCCATTCCAGCGCCGGCGCGTGGGGCCAGCTCACCGGCTCGAGCGTCTCGGCGTCGAGCTTGGGCACGACGCTCTGCATGAAGTCGGGCTCGATCCCGTCGCAGGGCAGCTCGGGGTGGCGGGCCAGCTCGGCCAGGGTCGGCTCGCGGGTGCTGTCGGAGTCCATCAGCACGAGCGGGAGCTCGACGCCGTGGCGCCGGCGCAGGGCGAGCGTCTGCCCGACGATGATCTCCAGGAACGAATGGCCGTCGCGAGCCTCCATGAGCGACTTGGGCTGCTGGAGCCCCATCGTCGTGGCCAGCCCGCCGTTGAGCTTGATCACCACCACCTGCGCCAGCGCGCGCGGCGCGTCGGCCTCGGGCAGGTCCTCGAGCGCGGGCACGTCGCCCGCCGGCTCCAGCTCGGCGCTGGGCAGCATCGCCGTCTCGCCCGACTCGAGCCGCTCATAGGCGCTCTCAAAGGCGCGGATCGCCTCCGGGTGGGCTCCGGCGGCGCGCATCTTCTCGACGGCCGCGCGCATCCCCGCTTCGCTCATGGCCTGCATTGTGCCCACAAAGTGATGGCCAGCGCCGACATGAAAGGATGCGTGCGTGGAGTCACGGGACATCCAGCGCCTGGGGCGCAGCGTCAGCGTCGTCGGCCTGGGCACCTGGCAGCTCGGCGCCGACTGGGGCGACGTGAGCGAGGACGCGGCCGACAGCGTGCTTGAGACCGCGGTCGACGCGGGCGTGACCTTCTTCGACACCGCCGACGTCTACGGCGACGGCCGCTCTGAGACGTTCTGCGGGCGCCTGCACGAGCGCCACCCCGACGTGTTCGTCGCCACCAAGATGGGCCGGCGCGTCGCCCAGGAGACGATCAACTACAACCGCGACAACTTCCTGGCGTGGAATAGCCGCTCGCGCGAGAACCTGGGCATGGAGACTCTCGACCTCGTCCAGCTGCACTGCCCGCCCGACGGGGTGTACAAGCACGACGAGGTGTTCGATGCGCTCGATGAGATGGTCAGCGACGGCCGGATCGCCGCGTACGGCGTCTCGGTCGAGACGGTCGCGCAGGCGCTGGCGGCAATCGCCCGCCCGAATGTCGCGACCGTCCAGATCATCCTCAACTGTTTCCGACTCAAGCCGCTGGAGGAGGTCCTGCCGGCAGCGCGCAAGGCCGGGGTCGGGATCATCGCGCGGGTGCCGCTGGCCTCCGGGCTGCTCTCGGGCCGCTACGACGAGACCACCACGTTCGAGGCCTCCGATCACCGCAACTACAACCGTGGCGGCGAGGCCTTCGACGTCGGCGAGACGTTCTCCGGCGTGCCCTTCGAGGTCGGCGTCAAGGCCGCACGGGAGCTCTCGGCGCTCGTGGACACAGACCCCGCCCACCCCACGACGCTCGCCCAGTTCGCCCTGCGCTGGGTCATCGACCAACCCGGCGTGAGCACCGTCATCCCGGGGGCACGCAACCCCGAGCAGGTCTCCCAGAACGTGGCCGCGGCCGGCCTGTCACCGCTGCGCGCCGCGCAGCTCGACGGCGTGCGCGATGTCTATGACCGGCTGATCCGAGAGCACGTCCACGACCGCTGGTAGCGCCGGCGCTCAGCGCTGGCCGTAGTACGCGTTGGGCCCGTGCTTGCGCTGGTGGTGCTTGTCGCGCAGGACCTCGGCCAGCGGTCCGCCGTCGGGGCTGAGCACGCGCGTCAGCAGGGCCAGCCGCGCCACCTCCTCCACCGTGACGGCGACCTCGACCGCCTTGGCGGGGTTCGCGGCCCAGCAGAACGGCGCATGCCCGCGCACCAGCGCGGCCGGCAGCTCGTCGGCCCGGTCGCCGATGAGCTCGATGAGGACCGTGCCGGTCTCGCCCTCGTAGTCGCGCTCCACCTCCTCGGCGGTGAGCTGGCGCGTGAGCGGGACCGACTCGGCCATCAGGTCGGCGTGGGTGGTGCCCGAGCAGCGGGATCTCCTGCTCGGCCTGGGCCCACGCCGTCGCCCACGTGGAGTGCGTGTGCACGATCCCGCCGATGGCGTCAAACGCGTTGTAGAGCGCCCGATGCGTCGGGGTGTCGGTCGAGGGCTTGCGCTCGGGTGGGCGGCGATCCAACCACCTCGCCGGTCTCCAGATCGACCAGCACCACGTCGTCGGTCGTCATGTGCTCGTAGTCCACGCCGCTGGCCTTGATCGCCATCAGCCCGCGGTCGCGGTCCACCCCCGACACGTTGCCCCAGGTCAGCTTGACCAGGCCATGAGCCGGCAGGGCCAGGTTGGCGTCGAGCACCTCCGCGCGCAGCTGCCCGAGGTCCGCCATCGACGCTAGGCGCTCTCGGCGCGGATCTTCTTGAGGCCGTGCAGCAGCTCGACCTCGGAGCGCCCGAGCGTCTCATACAGCGTGCGGTAGATGCCGTAGACGCGGTCATAGACGTCCTTGGCCGCCGGCTCGGGGGTGTAGGTGCGAGAGCTCGAGGGCCGGGTGGCCTCGATGGCGGCGTCGATGTCGTCATAGACATCCGCGGCCACCGCTCCGAACAACGCTGCGCCACGGGCCGGGATCTCCCGCCAGGAGGGCACATGGACGGTCAGCCCGCTGGTGTCGGCGATGAGCTGCATCGTCAGCGGGCTGCGCTCGGCGATCCCGCCGACGGCGACGATCTCCGAGAGCTCCAGCCCGTGCTCGGTGAAGTTGTCGATGATCCGGCGGTTGCCGAAGGCGATCGACTCCAGCAGCGCGCGGTAGATCTCCGCCGGGGAGCTGTGCAAGGTGAGCCCGAAGATCGGCACCGGAGAGATCGGCGTCGGCGAGGATCGAGCGATTGCCGTTGAACCAGTCGAGTGCCACCAGGCCGGTCTCTCCGGGGCCAGCGCCGGCCGCCTCGCCCTTCGAGCTGCGCGTAGGTGTCGCGGTCGCCGTCCAGCGTGCGGACAAACCACGCGAGCATGTCCCCCACCGCCGCCTGGCCGGCCTCGTAGCCATACAGGCCGGGCAGGATGCCGTCGCGCACCACGCCGGTGATCCCCGGCAGCCGCACCTCATCGGGGCTGACGATCATCGAGCACGTCGAGGTCCCGATCACGGTCACGAACGTCGCCGGGCTGGTGACGCCGGCGCCGGGCACCGACACCCAGGCGTCGACGTTGCCGACGGCGACCGCGACCTCATCGGTGAGACCCAGCTGCTCGGCGCGCTCGGCGGTGAGCGTGCCCGCCTTGGTCCCCAGCGGCACGAACTCGGTCCCGAGCTTCTCCTCCGGATCCGAGAATCCCGGGTAGGCCGCCTCGAAGTACTCGGTCGGCGGCAGGCCCTCCTCCGGTGACCACATCGCCTTGTAGCCGGCGGTGGCGCTCTGGCGGCACTCCGGTCCCGGTGAGGTGCCAGATGATCCAGTCCGTGGCCTCGATGAAGGCCGCGCAGCTGTCGTAGACCTCGCGGTCCTCGGACCACACCTCGATGAGCTTGGGGAAGTACCACTCCGAGGAGATCCGCCCGCCGTAGCGTTCCAGGAACGGCTCGTCGCGCTCCAGCGCCACCTCGTTGAGGCGGTCGGCCACCGGCTGGGCGGCGTGGTGCTTCCACAGCTTGGGCCAGGCGTGGCGCCGCTCGCGGAAGTCCTGAGAGCGTGCACAGCGGCGTGCCGTCCTCGGTGACCGGCAGCACCGTGCAGGAGGTGAAGTCGATGCCCAGGCCGACCACCTCATCGGCCGCGACGCCGGCGTCGGCGACCGCCGCCGGGATGCCGTCCTCCAGGACCTTGACCCAGTCGTCGGGGTCCTGCAGCGCCCAGTCGGGCGGCAGCCGCTCACCCGTGGAGGGCAGCTCGCGATCGATGACGGCGCTGGGGTAGGGCACGACGCTGACGCCGAGCTCCTCGCCAGCTGCGCGCGTCGAGCACCAGCACCCGGCCGGACTCGGTCCCGAAGTCCACCCCGATGCTGCACTCGCGGCCGCTCATCGGCCGGCCGGTCACGTCTCGGGGTGCTGGGGCGCCGCGGTGGCGTCCGCGCCGTTGCCGACGTCATGGCCTCCTGCCGGGCCCGCCGGTACTCCTCCACCACGATCTCGGTCAGCTCCTCGACCGAGGTCTCGCGCCGTCGGCTTGTCGAGTGAGATGACGCCGTCCTGGATGAGGTTGACGCGGTCGCAGGCCGTGAAGCACATGCACGTAGTTGTGCAGGATCATGATGATCGAGACCTTGCCCTCGTTCTTGAGGCGCTCGATCAGGTCGAGGATCATGCGCCCCTTCCTTGGCGCCCATCGCCGCCAGGGGCTCGTCGAGCAGGATGACGTCGGCGTCGCCGGAGATCGTCCGCGCCACCGCGATCGCCTGGCGCTGGCCGCCGGACAGGCGCGCCACCGGCACATCGATGCGGGGGATGTTGATCCCGATCTGTCCAGCGCCTTGCGCGCCTCGCGCTTCATGAGCGCGTTGGCCAGGAACGGGATCGGCGCGTGTGATCCTCTCGCGGCGCAGGAACAGGTTGTGGTAGACGGTGAGCTCGTTGATCAGCGCCAGGTCCTGGAACACGGTGTCGATGCCGCGCTTGCGGGCGTCGTCGCACGCTCTTGGGCGCGTAGGCTGTCGCCCTTGCAGCCA
This sequence comes from uncultured Actinomycetota bacterium, assembly GCA_963790605.1. Taxonomy (GTDB): domain Bacteria; phylum Actinomycetota; class Thermoleophilia; order Solirubrobacterales; family Solirubrobacteraceae; genus Palsa-465. The sequence goes on from CAWBPG010000001.1 coordinate 852,009, forward strand.
CATCGTCCCCGAGTCCGGCTTCTGGAACCCGCAGAGGATCTTGATCAGCGTCGACTTGCCGGCGCCGTTGTCTCCGAGCAGCCCCAGCACCTCGCCCTTGCGCAGGTGCAGGTTGATGTCGCGCAGCGCGATGGTGGGTCCGAAGCGCTTGGTGACGTGCTCGACGCGCAGCACGTCGTCGTCGGCCGTCGCCGGGCCCGACGATCTGCTCGTGACGGCGATGGTGGTATCCGCCACGGCCCGATCCCGTCCGCACCCGGGATACGTACGGTGTTGAACGCCATCGCGATCAGGATCGCGAGACCGAGGTAGAAGTAGAAGTAGTTCGCGCTGACGCCCTTGATGTTCAGGCCATCCTGCAGGATGCCCGAGGAAGATGGCGCCGATGAACGCTCCGATCACGGTGCCCGACCCGCCCTGCAGCAGGGTGCCCCCGATCACCGCGGCCGAGATCGCCTGGAACAGGATCGCGTTGGAGCCGGAAGGATCCGGGCGTGGTCGTCGAGGCACGGACGGCCTCGAGGATCCCGACGAATCCGGCGAGCACGCGCGCACATGACGAAGTTGCGCGTGAGCACCCGCCTGGTCCGGACGCCCGCCTCGGCCGCGCCCAGCCGGTTCCCGCCGACCGCGACCGTGTAGATCCCCCATCGCGTGAACGACAGCACGATCTGGAGGACGATCGCGATCCCGATCGCCCAGAACAGCTCCGAGTAGGTGCCGCCGCCGAAGATCTGCGCGAACGTTCCCACCTTGACCACCGACGTCCCCGGGGTCGTGACCTGGGTCGCGTGGGAGATGATCAGCGTCAGGCCGTCGAGCGTGAACAACGTGCCCAGCGTGGTCACGAACGAGGAGATCCCGATGAGGCGATGGCACGAGCCCGTTGAACAGGCCGACCAGCTCGCCACGATCAGCGCCGCCGATCATCGCCGGGATCAGCGGCAGCCCGACGCTCGCGTTCAGCTTGTAGAAGATGAACGGCGTGAACAGGTACACGGCGCCGACCGACAGGTCGATCTCGCCGTTGATCATCACGAACACCTCGCCCGCCGCCAGGATCGCGAACGGCGCGAAGTACGGGAGCAGCGCCTTGAGGCTGGAGCGTGGTCAGGAAGTGGTGGTGCGTCGTCGCGAAGTAGACGAACGCGATCACCGTGACCACGATGATGCTGCCCTCGCGCAGCGTGAGGAAGCGCTGGCCGAGGCTCAGCGCCCCCCCGCGCCGGGCCCAGCCGCTGGCTGGGCCCTTCGGCGGAGGCGCTGTCGCGACCGTCTTGTCCGAGGCGGTGGCCATGTGACGAGCTAGAAGCCTACGACTTCTGGACGCCGGCGCCGTGCTGGTGCCCTCGTACCGGCTCTTGGTGCTGTTGTACGGGCGCGACCGTCGTCTTGTCCAGGAACTTCAGACCGGTGTTGACGTCGGCGATGCCGGTCAGGGTCTGCGACACCTGGTACATGTAGAGCTGCAGGATCGGCAGGAAGCCCTGCAGGTAGGGCTGCTGGTCGATCGTGAACTGCATCGCGCCCGACGCCAGCAGTCTGCTGGGTGATCGGGGTGAGGTCATAGCCGCCGCCCTTGACCTTGCCGATCAGGTTGTGCTTCTGGATCGTCTGGCCGACGCTCTGGGTGCTGCCGCCGTCGACGGCGAAGAAACCCTTGTAGCTGGGGTGCCCGGTGATGTAGGCGTCGATCGTCGACAGCTCCTGCGGTGAGGGCCGCGCCGGTCGCGACGACGTGGGGCTTGATGCTCGGGTGCGACTTCAGCGTCGCCTGAGCGCCGTCGATCCGCGGCTGGATGTTCAGCGAGCCCGGCGTGGCGATGAACAGCGCGACGTCACCGGACGGGACGAGCTGCGCGATGTGCTGCCCCATCTCCTGACCGGACACGAACAGGTCCTGGCCGATGTAGGCCAGCCGCGCGTTGCCGGCGGCGTCGGCGTTGTAGGCGACGACCGGGATCTTGGCGGCCAGCGCCTTGGTCGCGGGCGTTGAACGCGGTGCAGGCTCGATCAGCGCGATGCCGATGCCGTCGACGCCGGCGCTGACGGCGCTGTTGAACGCGCTGACCATCTCGACCGACGTTGCTGTTCTCCGAGCCGGTCCACTGGTAGGAGCAGCCCGAGCAGCTTGCAGGCGTCGGCCGCGCCGTTCTGCGTCGGGGTGAAGAACGGGTTGGTGGTGACGTGGTTGACGAGCGTGAACTTGTAGGCCTTGCTCGCGCCGAAGATGCCCGCGGCCGCGCTGCCCCCCGGTCGCCGCCGAGGCGCGTGGCGGTGACGCTGGTGGCGCTGGAGCTGCCCGAGCTCGGAGCTGCTGGAGCTCGGAGCCTCCGCACGCCTGCAGGATCAGTGCGCCGATGCCGGCGGCGCTACCGGTGAGCGCAGTGCGGCGGGTGATCTGCCGCATCTTCTTGAAGGGAGTGGCCTCCTCCTTGCGCTCGTCCCATTCCAGCCGTTCGAGTGCGTCGTGGACAACGTCTTCTTCTCTAGACACCTGGTGCTCCTCCTCTCCGGGACCTCCGACCCCGCAACCGTCTCAGACGCGGGGTTGGTTGTCCAATCACATTAACCGAGGCTAAACCTCTTGCGCAACCACCTGCATGGCGGCGTTCAGTTGCGGCGGTTGTGGGTCTCTCTTCTCCGGTGCAGCCGCGCGCATGTTAGCGATCACATCAAATCCCTGTCAATCGCTCCGTGGCGGCACCGCGGTGCTGGCGCGGACAACCAGCTCGGGCGGCACGAGCGAGCCTGTGGGAGGCCGCTCACCTGCCTGGACGCTCTCGATCGTCCGCACCAGCACCCGCAGGCTGCGGCTTCCCACTTCGCCGAAATCCTGTCTTACGGTGGTCAGCGGCGGCGTGAAGTACGGCGACTCCGGGATGTCGTCAAAGCCCACCACGCTGATCTCCTCCGGGATGCGCCGCCCCGCTTCGTGCATGGCCCGCAGCAACCCCAGCGCCATCTGGTCGTTGGAGACGAACACGGCGGTCAGCGAGCGGTCCCGAGTCAGCCGGCGGCCCAGGTGGTAGCCGGCCCGAGCGCTCCAGTCGCCGATGAGCGGCTCGGGGCGGGGCGCGCCCGCGGCCTCGAGCGTTGCTCGCCAGCCGCTCGCCCGCAGCTGGGACTCGATGGAGCTGAGCGGGCCGGTGATGTGGTGGACGGTCGTGTGTCCAAGCTCGAGCAGGTGGCGCGTAGCCAGAGTCGCGCCTTCGGCCTGATCGACCGCAACGACAGGGATTCCGCGGTCCGGCCCGGCCTCCACGGCCACCAGCGGCACGTCGAGCGGAGCATGCAGCAGCGCCTCGGCGGACTCCTCCTCGGAGACGATGACGAGGATCCCGTCGACGCCCTGCACCCGCAGCCGTTCGATCGCCTGGACCACGGACGCGCGGTCGAGTGCCTTGAGGCTGGCGACCATGATGAAGTAGCCCGCCTCGTGGGCGGCCCGCTCGATGCCGAACAGGGTCGACGCCGGCCCGTAGAGCGTCGTGTCGAAGCTGACGACGCCCAGCGTGCGGGTCCGGCCGGTGGCCAGGGCGCGCGCGATCGAGTTGGGGCGATAACCGAGCTCGCTCATGGCGGCCAGGACCCGCTCGCGTGTCTGCGGACTGACATGCCGGCTGCCGTTGATGACGCGCGACACCGTCTGGTGCGAGACTCCCGCCAGTCGCCCGACGTCCGACATGATCGCCGCCCGTCGCGGCCGCGACGGGGCTTTCTCGCCGTCCTCGACGTCCATCTCTTCGCTCCTCTCCAACGCTCCACCCACCCGGAGCACGCCGCGATGTTAGCGCTAACGGACGATCCGCGCTCCCGGGCCGGGCTCGACCTCCAGCGCGCCCCGTGGCGGCTGGGTGTCGGGCGGCATCAGTCCGAGCACGTGTCCGCCGAAGCCGCCCCCCACGATCCGCGCCCCGACGGCGCCGGCGTCCACCAGCGTCTGCACGGTCTGTTCCACGGTTGGGGTCGAGATGGCAAAGCAGTCGCGGAGGCTGGCGTGGGAGGCGTTGAGCAACGCGCCGACGCGCTCGAGATCCCCGTTCGACAGCGCCGTGACGGTGTCCTGCACGCGCGCGTTCTCAGTGACGACGTGGTGGGCACGGGCTCGCAGCGGCTCGGGCAGCTCCTCGACCCGATCGAGCGTCGCGTCGCGCAGGCTCTCCACGCCGAGCAGCTCGGCGGCGCGGACGCACTCGGCGCGGCGCTGGTTGTAGCCGTCAGCGGTGGCGTCGTCGCCGCCGGCGTTGGCGTGGCGCTCGCCGGAGTCCAGCGTGACCAGCCGGTAGCCGTCGAGCTCGAGCGCCACCGGGGTGACCTCCAGGGACCGGAAGTCGATCCGCATCGCGCTCTCGGGCTCCCCGAACAGCGACGCGATCTGGTCCAGCAGGCCGGTCTGCGCCCCCACCCATTTGTTCTCCACGCGCGAGCACAGGCGCGCGAGGTCGAGACGCTCGGGCGGCGCGATGTCCGCGACGGCGAGCAGAGCCAGGCACAGCGCCACCTCCAGGGCGGCCGAGGAGGACAGCCCCGAGCCGCGAGGCACCGAGCCGGTGATCTCCAGCCGCGCGGCGACGAGTGGGCAGCCGGCGGCGGTCAGCTCGCCGACCGCGCCACGGGCGAAGGCCCTCCAGCCGGCGACCGGGGACACCGCGTCCAGCGCGAACGTGTCGTGCGCGTCGAGGTCGGAGGCGACGACCTGAAAGCGATCCTCGTCGGTGCGCGTGGCGCGGACGGTGACCCCGTCGCTGATGGCGAAGGGCAGCGCCAGACCTTCGTTGTAGTCCGTGTGCTCGCCGATCAGGTTCACGCGCCCGGGCGCGAATGCGGTCGCCCGGTCAGCCACTCTGTAGTCTCCCGCGGGTGCCATTCATCGACAACATTCTCCAGCCCACGCACCTGCTTGTCGTTCTGGCCGTCGCGCTGCTTGTGCTGGGACCCAAGCGACTCCCCGAAGTGGGGCGCGCCATCGGCCGGGGAATCCACGACATGAAGAGCGCCATCGACGACGTCAAGCCCAGCCGGGAGGAGCTGCTGGGGACCGCGGAGGCCGACGTGCCGGCCGCGGCGGCGGACCGCAAGGTCTGACCGATCCGGTCTCGCCCACCCGCCCATGATCGCGCAGTGGGGCCTTCTTTCCACGGCGCAGATCAACGATAAGTTCATTCAGGGGGTGGCGCAGTCGGGCCGGTCTGAGGTGCTGGCCGTCGCCAGCCGTGACCGCGGGCGTGCCGACCGGTACGCCTCAAAGCGGGGGATCGAGCGCGCGTACGACAGCTACGACGCGCTGCTGGGCGATCCCGACATCGACGCCGTCTACATCTCGCTGCCCAATTCGCTGCACCTGGAGTGGACGAGGCGGGCGCTCGAGGCGGGCAAGCACGTGCTCTGCGAGAAGCCGCTGAGCCGCCGCGAGGCCGACGTGCGGGCCGCGTTCGACCTGGCCGAGCGCCACGACCGTCTGCTCATGGAGGCGTTCATGTATCGCCATCACCCCCAGACGGCGCGCGTGGTGGAGCTGGTGGAGGCCGGCGCCATCGGGCGCCTGCGGCTCATCCGCGCCGCCTTCAGCTTCCACGTCGACGATCCCGCCGACGTGCGCCTGAGCGCCGATCTGGACGGGGGCGCGCTCATGGATGTCGGCTGCTATTGCGTGAGCGCCGCCCGGCTGCTGGCCGGGGAGCCGGAGCTCGTGTGCGGCACAGAGGTGGTCGGCGGCGACGGCGTCGACGTCACCTTCAGCGGCTGGATGCGGTTCGGCGGCGACGTGATCGCCCACTTCGACAGCGGGTTGATCCTCGACGATCGCTTCGACCTGGAGGTCGTCGGTGAGGAGGCCAGCCTGTTCCTGGCCGACCCGTGGCACTGCGTGACGCCGCGGATCGAGCTGCGCCATGCGCACACCGCCGAGGTCATCGACGTCGCGACCGGGCAACCCCTACGGGCTGGAGGCCGACAACCTGGCCGCGGCCATCCGCGGTGAGGCCGCCCCCCTGCTGGGCCGCGCCGACGCCGAAGGGCAGGCGCGCGCGATCGAGGCGCTCTACGCCTCGGCGGACTCAGGCGGCGCACCCGTCGCCCCGCCGCGCTGACGGCGGCCGCCGGGTCCCTGGGCTGGCGCGCGGCTCCGGTCGCCGTCAGGCGACGGACATCGAAGGCGAGAAGCCGCCGCGGCGCCCGTTGCCGCTGGCGACGCGCGCAGCGCGTGCCGGTGCCTGGGCGGGAGCGTCGCGGTCACGAGGTTGAAGCGAATCCGCGCCTCGGTCCCGCCCGTGGCGCGAGACACGATCGCGAAGTCGTCGCTCACCTCGGAGATCAGTCCCAGTCCCAGTCCCAGCCCGGGACGATCGGCCCGCGGCCGTAGGCCGCAGCCGTCATCGGAGATGAGGATCCAGAGCTCCCCCGAGGCAACCGCGGCGTTGACGTAGATGAGGCCGGGGCCGCCGCGGTAGGCGTGCAGCACAGCGTTGGTCATCGCCTCCGACGCCGCCAACCGCACGGCGTCGATCTGGCTGGGCGTCGCACCCGCCTTCGCGGCGAACTCCGCCAGCTTCGTGCGCCCGTCGGCGACCGAACGTGGTGAAGCCTCGTAGGTCTCGTTGAGATTTCGCACGACACTGTGCATACGCGATCTTGTACCCGGACGCGACGCAGATCAAGCACCCCACTTGCACGGGCGACAACCACGTTGCACCGCGTACGATGGGCTGATGCCCGAGCCTGCTGACCATCGGGGCTGACAACGGATGTCGCGCTCTCACGTCGCCTTGATCACCGGGGCCGCCAGTGGGATCGGCCGCGCGGTGGCCGCGCGGATGGTCCGCGATGGTTTCGAGGTGCTCGCCGTCGACCTCCGCCCCGACCCCGACGGGCCCGGCACGCCCTACGAAGCCGACCTGACCAGCGCCGAGGCCAACGCGGCCGCAGTGGCCGCAGCGGTCGACCGCTTCGGCGGCCTGGACGTGGTCGTGGCCGGCGCCGGAATCCAGCACGTCGCGCCCATTCAGGAGTTCCCCGTCGAGCGTTGGGAGACGATCATCGCGCTCATGTTGACCAGCCCCTTCCTGCTCGCCCGCCACGGCTGGGAGGCGCTGTCGGGGTCGGGCTCCGGCCGCTTCATCGCCATCGCCTCGGCCCACGGACTGGTCGCTTCCCCGTACAAGGCCGCGTACGTCTCGGCCAAGCACGGACTGCTGGGCCTGGTCAAGACGCTGGCCCTGGAGGGCGCCGAGCGCGGGATCGCCGCCACCGCCGTCTGCCCGGGCTACGTCCGCACCCCCCTGGTGGAGGCCCAGATCCCCGACCAGGCGCGCGCGCATGGGATCTCTGAGGAGCGGGCGCTCGAGGAGGTCATCCTCGCCCCACACGCCGTCAAGGAGCTCATCGAGCCCTCCGAGGTAGCCGACGTGGTGGCGTTCCTGGCGGGGCCGGGCGGGCGGTCGTTCACCGGGGTGCCGGTGACGATGGACATGGGCTGGACCGCGCGGTAGGTGGCCCCGGTCGCGGTATAGCGCGCGGGGCGCCCGTGGGCGTTCGAGCGGGGTATCGGCGAACGTCAACGGCGCTTGGGACCGGGGAGCCGGGGCCATCGACGTCGGCGGTGTCTCTGGAACGACCATTCCGTGCCAAACCTCGAAACGCACCTGAGGTTTGGCACGAAAAGCGCGTATAGCAGCCACTTCGTGCCAAACCGCGGGGCGCGAACCCGGTTTGGAACCAAATGCACCCTCGCGCGGCCTGATGGCTGGCCGCCAACCTGGCGTCCCCACTCGACAGCCCGCCGTTGACGTGCGCCACACGCTCAGGGCAGACTCCCCGCGGAAGCCCAGCCCCTCACCAACGTTGACATAGTTGTGTCAAGGTCGCTAGCCTGATGTCGATGCGAGACTTCCTAGCCGCCACCCGCGAGCGTGTCGTCGTCTTTGACGGGGGCATGGGCGCGACGCTCGAGCAGTTCGACCTGAGCCTGGAGAAGGACTACCGGCTGCCCGGCCGCTGCCACGAGGCGCTGGTGCTCAACCGGCCCGACGTGATCGAGGGCGTGCACGCGTCGATGCTCGATGCGGGCGCCGAGGTGCTCGAGACCGACACGTTCCAGGCCAGCCGGCTGAAGCTCGGCGAGTGGGGCCTGGAGGACGACACGCACGAGATCAATCTCAAGGCGGCGCAGATCGCCCGCAAGGCGGCCGGCGAGCATCGCTTCGTGGCCGGCGCCATCGGCCCCACCGGTTTCCTGCCCGCGTCAGACGACCCGACGCTGGGCCAGATCACTTTCCCGGAACTGCAGACGGTCTTCACCGAGCAGGCCACCGGCCTCATCGAGGGCGGCGTGGACCTCATCATCATCGAGACCACCCAGGACATCCTGGAGCTCAAGGCCGCCGTGTTCGGCGTGCGGCGGGCCGCCAACCAGCTCGGCCGCGCGGTCCCGATCCAGTGCAGCGTCTCCCTCCTGCCCCAGGGCGGCAAGATGCTCCTGGGCACCGACATCAGCGCGGTGCTGGCCACGCTCGAGGCGCTGAAGGTCGACGTGATCGGCCTCAACTGCTCCACCGGTCCCGAGGACATGCGCGACGCGGTCCGCTTCCTGGGCGAGTTCAGCTCGGTGCCCGTGCACTGCATCCCCAACGCCGGTCTCCCGCTTCAGGGCCCCAACGGCGAGACGATCTTCCCCGAGGAGCCCGGCCCGCTGGCCGCGACCCTCGGCGAGTTCGTCGAGCGCTACGGCGTGTCGATCGTCGGCGGCTGCTGCGGCACCACGCCGGCGCACATCGAGGCCATGGCGGAGCGGGTCAAGGGCCGCACCCCTGGCGAACGCCCAGAGCGGCGCCCGGCGCACGTGAGCTCGATGATCGCGGCCACCCCCTTGGTCCAGTCCCCCCGGCCCACGATCGTTGGCGAGCGCGTGAACTCCCAGGGCTCACGCAAGGCCAAGGAGATGCTGCTGGCCAACGACTACGACGGCCTGCTCGTCGTCGCCGAGGACCAGGTCACCGGCGGCGCCCACGTGCTGGACGTCTGCGTGGCCCTCACCGAGCGTCAGGACGAGGCCGACCAGATGCGCGAGGTGGTCAAGCGCATCTCACTGAGTCAGCCCGCGCCGATCCAGATCGACTCGACCGAGCCCGACGTGATCGAGACCGCGTTGCAGCAGATCCCCGGGCGCGCGATCGTCAACTCGATCAACCTCGAGGCCGGCCGCGACAAGCTCGACAAGGTCGTTCCTCTGGCCAAGGAGCACGGCGCGGCGGTGATCGCGCTGACCATCGACGAGGTCGGGATGGCCAAGACCGCCGAGCGCAAGCTGGAGATCGCCCGGCGGATCACGCAGCTGTGCTGTGAGGAGCACGGCCTGGACCCCGACGCGCTCATCTTCGACTGCCTGACCTTCACCCTGACCACCGGCGACCCGGAGTGGCGGCCCAGCGCCGTGGCCACGATCGAGGGCATCCGCGCCATCAAGACCGAGATCCCCGGCGTCCAGACGTCGCTGGGCGTCTCCAACGTCTCCTTCGGCGTGGGCCTGCCCGCGCGCTCTGTGCTCAACAGCGTGTTCCTGCACCACTGCGTGGAGGCGGGGTTGGACCTGGCCATGGTCAACCCCAACCACATCACGCCGTACTCCGAGATTTCCGGCAACGAGCGCGAGCTGGCTGACGATCTCGTCTTCGATCGCCGCGACGACGCGTTGGAGCGCTACATCGCCCACTTCGAGGCCAAGGGCCCCGCCGAGGACGAAAGCGCGAATAAGGCCGACCCCACCGAGGGCATGGAGCCCGAGGAGGCGCTGCACTTCCACATCCTGCGCCGCAAGAAGGAGGGCGTGGAGGACTGGATCGACGCGAGCGTCGAGAAGATCGGCGCGGTTCCCACGCTCAACACCGTGCTCCTGCCCGCGATGAAGGAGGTCGGGGACAAGTTCGGCGCCGGCGAGCTGATCCTTCCCTTCGTGCTCCAGTCCGCCGAGGTCATGAAGCGCGCCGTGGCCCAGCTGGAGCAGTATCTCGACAAGCTCGAGGGCTACACCAAGGGCACCGTGGTGCTGGCCACCGTGTTCGGCGACGTGCACGACATCGGCAAGTCGCTGGTCAACACGATCCTCACCAACAACGGCTACTCGGTGGTGGACCTGGGCAAGCAGGTGCCCATCTCCACCATCCTCGAGGCCGCCGTCGAGCACAAGGCCACGGCCATCGGCCTGTCGGCGTTGCTGGTCTCGACCTCCAAGCAGATGCCGGCCGCCGTCCAGGAGCTGCATCAGCGCAAGCTCGATTTCCCGGTGCTGATCGGCGGCGCGGCCATCAACCGCAACTTCGGCCTGCGGATCCTCTACCCCCACGGCACCGAGTCCGACGACGTCTATGAGCCCGGCGTGTTCTACTGCAAGGACGCGTTCGAGGGCCTGGCCAAGATGGATCAGTTCATCGATCCCGAGCGCCGCCGGGAGCTGGTGGAGACGACGCGGACGGCGGCGCAGAAGCTCCGCGATACCCCGGTGGTCGTCGATGAGGACGCGCCCGACGTCACCGATGCCTCGGTGCGGAGCGCCGCCGCCACCGACACGCCGGTGCCCGAGCCGCCCTACTGGGGCGTGCGCGAGCTTGAGGTGCCGATGGACGAGGTCTACCGCCACCTCGACACCCACGTGCTGTTCAAGCTGCACTGGGGCGGGCGCGGCGTCAAGGGCGAGGCGTGGACGCAGCTGCTGCGTGACGATTTCCAGCCTCGCCTGGAGCGGATGTGGCGCGAGCAGACCTACCTGCGCCCCCGCGCGCTGCTCGGCTACTTCCCGTGCAACTCCGACGGCAACGAGCTCATCGTGTGGGACCCCGAGGACTTCGACCCCGCCCACCCGCGGGAGCTGCACCGCCTGGTGTTCCCGCGCCAGCCCCGCCATGACCGCATCTGCCTCGCCGACTTCTACCGCCCCCTGAACTCCGGGGAACCGGATGTCGTCGCCCTCCAGGCGGTGACCGCCGGCGAGGAGGTCACCGAGCTGATGGCCTCGCTGGAGGCCGAAGGCGAGTTCGCCGAGCAGCTGTTCGTCCACGGCCTCGGCGTCCAGACCGCCGAGGGGATGGCCGAGTGGGTGCACGCCCGGGCGCGCTGCGAGCTGGGGGCCACCCCCACCCAGGGCCGGCGCTACTCGTGGGGCTATCCGTCCTGCCCCGAGCAGTCGGAGCTGACCAAGGTCTTCGACCTGCTCGACGCGCCGTCGATCGGCCTGCGCCTCTCCGGCGGCTTCGCCGTCGAGCCCGAGCAGTCGACGCTGGCCATCGTCGCCCACCATCCCCAGGCCGTGTACTTCGGCATGAAGTCCGGGATGCTGCCCAAGACCGCCAAGCAGGCCGCCGACGAGCTCATCGCCGGGACCGAGAAGGACCCGACCCTCATGGCCTCGCTGCCCGACTCGGACCCGGCCGGGGCCACCGAGGACGAGCCCGCGCTGGCCGAGGCCTGATGGTTGATTCCACGACCATCTAGCCACCGGCGTATCCCGGCAATCCACAGGCGATCCGGGCGTTTTCGCCGCCCCGCCTCGGGCAGCCGTCCAGAAACCCCCAAAGTGGGGATAAGCATTTGATCAACCCCGCCGATACCACGCCGGGTGAGGTCGCGCGTTCTTGATGCATCACCCCCACAGACGGCGGAGGGACGGCTATACGGTCCGGCGCCGGCGGCGTTGGCTGCGGAGGCCGGGACCCCGGTCGCCCCTGCGGCTGTCCTGATCACGGACTGCGCGCGGCGGATCACGCACGTCGAGGGGGGCGCCCTCGACGCCCACGGACTGCGCACCGAGAGCTGGATCGGCCAGACGATCGAGCGGGTGCTGCCCCCGGAAGCGGTGTCGATCCTGCTGCCGCGCTACGAGGCGGCGCTCGGCGGGGAGCCGCAGGCGTTCGAGTACCGCACTCACGACGGCACGCGCCAGTACTCCGTGCAGCTCGTGCCGGTTCCCGGCGCCGAGGGCGCGATCGGCACCGTGGTGGCGATCATGCAGGACATCACCGACCGCGTGAAGATGACCTCGGAGCTCGCGCGCAGCGAGGACCGCCTGCGCGAGGCCGAGCGCATGGTCGGCGTGGGGAGCTGGGAGCTGGTCGTCGCCACCGGCGAGATCACCTACTCGGCCGGCCTGGCCCGGCTGCTGGAGCTCGAGGAGGACCAGCCGCTGGACAAGGTCGACCACCTGGAGCTGATCCACCCCGCCGACCGTGAGCTGGTGGCCGGGCTCGGCGAGCAGTGCGTACGCCATGGGTCGACGAGCTGCGAGTACCGAGTGGTCCTGCCCAGCGGTAGGACGCGCATCCTGTCGCTGCACGCGGAGGCGATCACCCTGCCCGACGGCCGCCGCGAGCACCTCCGCGGCGCCGTCCTCGACGTCACCGCCGAGCGTGAGGCCGACCAGCGTCGCCTCGCCGCCGAGTACCTGTTCCGCCAAGGATTCGACGCGTCGCCGATCGGCATGGCGCTCACCGACCCGGTGGAGGGCCGCTGCGTCCGCATCAACGATGCCATGTGCCGTCAGCTGGGACGCTCGCGGGAGGAGGTCATCGGCGGTTCGCTCGTCGGCTTGGCCATCGACGAGAACCAGGCGATGCTCCGTCGCGCGCGGGAGGACATGTTGCGCGGCGACTGCGACGCCTTCACCGCCGAGATGCGCTACCTCCAGAGTGACGGCAGCGAGGCTTGGGGCCTCCTGCACTGGGCTCCGGTACGCCGCGCGGACGGCTCGGTCGAGGCCTTTCACTCCCAGCTGGTGGACATCACCGACCGCAAGGAGCGCGAGTCCCAGCTCCAGCACGACGTGGGCGACGCAGTGTGGCTGGGCCGGATCCGCGACGCCCTGGACGAGGACCGCTTCGTCCTCTACGCCCAGCCGATCGTCGATCTGATCACCGGCCAGACGGTCCAACACGAGCTCCTGCTGCGGATGCGCTCAGACAACGGGGAGATCATCGCGCCCGGCGAGTTCCTCCCGGCCGCCGAGCGCTACGGGCTCATCTCCGAGATCGACCGCTGGGTCATCCGCCAGGCCGTGCAGATCGCCTCCGAGGGCGTGCCCACCGAGTTCAATCTCTCGGGCCGCTCGATCGGGGACCCGGACATCGTGCGCGAGTTGGCCACGGCTATCGAGGAGTCCGGCGTCGACCCGTCGCTGTTGGTGGTGGAGGTGACCGAGACCGCCTTCGTCGGCCAGACCGAGGCCGGTCGGGCCTTCGCCGAGCGCGTGCGAGAGCTCGGCTGCCGCCTGGCCCTCGACGACTTCGGGACCGGCTTCTCCAGCCTCAGCTACCTCAAGCATCTCCCGGCCGACCACCTGAAGATCGACATCGACTTCGTGCGCGAGCTGACCTCCAGCGAGACCGACGCCCGTGTCGTGCGCGGGATCGTCGGCCTGGCCCGCGAGTTCAATCAGACGACGATCGCCGAGGGCGTGGAGGACGAGGAGACGCTGATCCTGCTCCGCGAGATGGGCGTCGACCTGGCCCAGGGCTACCTCTTCGGACGCCCGGCGCCGATGGCGTCGGGCGCGCGGGGCGCCGGTCGCGTCCCGGCCAAATGCCCCGGACTGGCGCCCGCCTCCGACAACGATCCGGTCGAGATCGTCACTGCCGCGTTCGACGCGTTCGCCCGCCGCGACCTGCCGGCGATGCTCGAGCGGTGTCATCCGGACTTCGTGCTGCGGTCCTTCGCGACCGCGCAGCTGGCGGAGCGCACCGCCCCCTATCGCGGCCACGAGGGCGTGCACGCCTATCTGCGCGACGTCGCGACCATCTGGGAGGAGCTGACCCTCACCCCCCTGACGTTCCGCCGCGCCCATGACTCGGTGATCGGCTTCGGGCGAGTGGAGGGACGGCGTCCCGGCGAGCGGGTTCTGGGCAGCATCATGTGGGTGGTCCGGCTCCGCGGGGACCTCATCGCTTCGATCGAGGTCTTCCAGGCGGCGGGCGGCCCGTCTCTGACCACGTCGCAGATCGAGCGCCTCCAGGAGGGCTCGCCGAGTGCCGCGCTACGCGGTGGCGCGACGGCTCGCGCCCGAAGCTAGCTGTTGGTGTCCAGCGCGCCCGGGCGGCGCGAGGAGGCGCGATGGGACCGCGCGGGCAACTTGACCGGGGCGGCGTGCATCGCGCGCAGGCGCACTTCGCGCCAGGACATCCCCTCCTTGAGCAGCGCGGGGGCGCCCATGAGGATGGCGGTCGACACCTCGACGGCCTGGAGAATCACGCCGTAGGCCACGCCGGTGCCCAGGCCGACATGCCAGCCGGTGTGCAGGACCGCGGCGCAGGCGGCCTGGAAGACGCCCAGGTTGGCGGGCGTCGCCGGCAGCACGGCGGTGATGTTGACGGCGAATAGGACCGCCGCGGCCGCAGCCCACCCGGCCTGGTGGTTGAGGCCGAGGGCGACGAGCAGGATGTAGCAGGACGCCCACTGAAACGCCCACGCCCCCAGCTGCGCGACGGCGGCGATCGCCCCGAGCTTGGGACGGCGGAAGACGGTCAGGCCGGCGCGCACCCGGGTCATGCTCCGGCGGGCCTGGGCCACCAGGGCCTGCAGACGGCCGAACCGCCCACCGCCATGGCGCAGGACCAGCGGAGCCAGCAGCACGATCGCCAGCAGGGCCAGCGGAGCCACCGCCGCCACCACGAGCGCGTTCTGGTGGCCGTTGAAGAGATCCACGGACGAGAACATCACCGCGCCCAGCACGATCAGGGCCACGATGTTGAGCAGCGTCTGGGAGACGACCGTGCCCAGCACCACCGGCAGGTGCTCGCGCGGCCGTCCCGTTCGGCGCGCTACGACCAAGGCCCGCGACGGCTCGCCCAGTCGCGCGGGTAACGTCGAGGACATCAGGACGCCGATGAACGTGCCCTGCATCGCGTCCGAGAGCCGGACCCGCGCCTTGGGCAGTGCGGCGCGCAAAATGGCGTGCCAGGACACGGCGCGCAGGGCCATCGCGCCGCACATCACGCCGAGGGCGAGGATCACGAAAGACGGGCTGGAGGCCAGCAGCGCCTGGGCGATATTGCCCAGGCCGATCGTGCTCAGCGCCTTGTAGGCGAGCAGCACCGCGCCCAGCGAGACGATGGCCATGGCGCCGCGACGGGCCACGGTCGTGACCGGGTTGCGGCGATTCGTGGGGGCTGGCTCGAGGCTGGGCAGCTTGCGGGCAGGCACGTGGGGCTTGAGATCGGCCGACCGGACGCCGGCGGCGATCGCGGCGCGATGCACCGGCCGGGCAGCGGCAGGGACGGCCACGGCCTCCTGGTAGGCCTCCATGACCTGGTCAGCCACGACGGGCCAGGCGAACCGCTCCACGTCGGCAGCGGCGGCGCGCGACATCTGCACGCGCCGCTCGGGCTCGTCGTAGAAGTCGCGCAGGGACTCGGCGAGGGCCTGCGGGTCGCCCGGTGGCACGAGCACGCCGTCGACGCCGTCGCGCACCACGTCGCGGTAGCCCGCGATGTCGGAGGCGAACACTGGCGTCCCGGCGGCAAAGGCCTCGGTCAGCACCATGCCGAAGCTCTCCCCGCGCAGCGACGGCGCGCACAGCACGTCGGCGCGCTCGAGCTCCTCGCGCTTGCGTGCGTCATCGACCTTGCCGAGCACCCGGACGTCGCGGTCGTCGAGCATCAGCGGCGACAGCTCCTCGGCGGTGGGGCCGATCACGGTCAGCTCGGTGGGGATGTGCTCCCGCAGAGCCTCGAAGGAGCGCAGCAGGAGCGGAAGCCCCTTGCGCTCGACGGCCTGCCCGACGAACACGATCCGCAGGCGCTCCGACGGCGGCTTGTGGCCGGCGCGGGCGAGTACCTCGGGGTCGACGTGGACGCCGTTGGGGATCACCTGGTAATGGCCGCCGAAGAAGCGCCGCCCGGTCCAGGCCGCGGCCTCGGAGACGGCGATGCGCACATGCAAGCGGTTGAGCACCCGCCGGGCGCCCATCAGGTTGGCCAGGCCGTTGGGGACGCGGCCGTCGGAGAAGGAGTGGAAGGTGCCGACGAGCGGCAGATCGGTCAGCTGCGTCGTGATCCAGCCGCCAAGCGGGGCCACCGGCTCGTGGATGTGGACGACGTCGTAGCCGCCCGTGCGCAGTTCGGTCTGTGCCGTGGCAACCCCGTACGGGGTGATCGAAAGGTTGGAGACGGCTCCGTTGGCCTTGAAGCCGAGTGTTCGGCCCAACGGCACCAGATAGTCGGGCGCGGGCAGCGCCTGCGGCGTCGCCCCGCGGTGCAGGATCCGCGAGGAGAGATCCACAGGGTCATACGGCGCGAGGACGCGCACGTCGTGGCCCTGCTCGATGAAGCACTCGGCCAGCGCTTCTATGTGCCTCGTGACGCCCCCCGGATACGTCCAGGAATAGGGCGAAACCAACGCGATCCGCATCATCCCCATGCTACCGACTACCCCGGTCCGGGTTGAGGGTTGCGCGGCGTATGATCAGACTCTCATGCCGACCCGGCACTTCGTCAAATACACCTTTTTGCAGGTCGACCCGGCCTGGCGGCGTCTCGACGACGAGCAGCGCGCCGCCGACAAGCGGGAGTTCATGGCCGCGTGCGCGGATTTCGCCGACGGGCACCTGCTCCGGACGTTCTCGCTGGTCGGCACCCGCGGCGACGCGGACCTGATGTTGCTCAGCCAGGCTCAGAACCTGGAGCGGATCCACGAGTTCCATGTGGTGCTGGCCCAGAGCGGGCTGATGAAGTGGTGCACGGTTCCGTATTCCCTGCTGGCGATGACCAAGCCGTCGGAGTACTCCGACGAGTCTCGTCTGGAAGTTCGACCCGGCTACGGCAAGTACCTGTTCGTCTATCCGTTCGTCAAGACCCGCGCCTGGTACGCCCTACCGGCCGACGAGCGCTGGCGGATCATGCAGGACCACATCAAGGTGGGCCGCGAGTACCCGTCCGTCGACCTCAACACCAGCTACTCGTTCGGGCTCGACGATCAGGAGTTCGTCGTCGCCTTCGAGACCGACCACCCGGCGGACTTCTTGGACCTGGTGCAGCGTCTGCGCACCACCGAGTCCAGCTCCTACACGCTGCGCGATACGCCGACGTTCACGTGCATCGCCTGCTCGGTCGAGCGCGCGCTGGGCGCGCTGGACGGCGCGGCGCTGTCGGTCACCGCACCCTAGGGTGGCCGCTGGCACGGATCTGAGTCAGGCGATCGCCCACCTGCGGGCCGCCGATCCGATGCTGCGCGGGCTGATCGACGAGATCGGGCCCGGCAGCCTGGGCGACCGGCGCGTCGGCCGCCCCCGCGACCATTACGGGGCCCTGGTGAGGACGATCGTGGGTCAGCAGCTCTCGACCAAGGCTGCTCGCGCCATCTACGAGCGACTCACCCAGCGCTTCGGAGGCCGGGCCCCGACCCCCGAGGAGATCCTGGCCGATGACCTCGAGGAGCTGCGCACGACCGTCGGCCTGTCACACGCCAAGGTGCGCTATCTGCGGTCACTGGCCGGGCATGTGCTCGACGGCTCGCTCGACCTCGGCAAGCTCGACCGGCTCTCCGACGACGAGGTGATCGCCGAACTCACCGCGATCACCGGCATCGGACTCTGGAGCGCCCACATCTTCTTGATGTTCCATCTTCAGCGCCCCGACGTACTGCCGGTAGGC
The DNA here is from genome assembly GCA_963790605.1 of uncultured Actinomycetota bacterium. Lineage (GTDB taxonomy): Bacteria > Actinomycetota > Thermoleophilia > Solirubrobacterales > Solirubrobacteraceae > Palsa-465. The sequence goes on from CAWBPG010000001.1 coordinate 869,636, forward strand.
GACCTGGGGATCCGCAAGTCGTTCCAAGCCGTCTACGGGCTGCCTGAACTCCCGGAAGCGTCCGAGATGGAGCGCATCGCGCGGCCGTGGCGTCCCCATCGCACGGTGGCCTGCCTCTTCCTGTGGCGCTCGCTGAGCGCCGTTCCCATCTGAGGCGCGCGGCTCCCGCGGGTTAAACCGCGGAGACTTCCTCCTCCTCCGCGACGCGGAAGGAGGAGCCACAGCCACAGGCGGCGATCACGTTGGGGTTGGCAACCTTGAAGCCGGCGCCCTGGAGGCCATCGACGAAGTCGATGGTCGAGCCCTCCACGTAGGGCAGGCTCGGGGTGTCGACCAGCAGGCGGATTCCCTTGTCCTCGAATACGGAATCGCCCTGCCGCTGCTCGTCGAACGCGAGCGCGTACTGGAAGCCCGAGCAGCCGCCGCCCCGGACCCCGACCCGCAGCCCGGCGGTCTCCGCGACCGCGCTCTGGCCGGCGAGAAACTCTCGCACCTTCTCGGCGCCTTTGTCGGTAAGAGTGATCATGCTTCATTCAGTGTAGCGACCCGCCCTCGCTACGCTAAGACGATGTCCGCCACCCCCGAGGAGCTCAAGGAACGCATCGAGACCGGGATTCCCGGCGCCGTCGCCGAGGTGACCGGGGACGGGCATCACTTCAACGCCGTGGTGAGCGCCGCCGCGTTCAACGGTCTGACGCGGATTGCCCAGCACCGGCTCGTCTACGACGTGTTCGGCGCCGAGGTGGGCGACCGCATCCACGCCCTCTCCATTCACACAAATGAGGAGACCCGATGAGCGATCAAACCGCCAACCCGCTTCGCGACGCCATCCAGGAGGCGATCGACGAGAACCCGGTGATCCTGTTCATGAAGGGCAGTCCCGAGGCGCCGGCGTGCGGCTTCTCCGCGCGCACCGTCGCCATCCTGCAGTCGCTCGGCGCTCGCTTCGCTGCCGTCGACATCCTGCCCGACCCCCGGATCCGCCAGGAGCTCTCGGCGATCTCGGACTGGCCGACGATCCCACAGCTGTTCGTCGACGGCGAGCTGGTCGGCGGCTGCGACATCGTCTCCGAGATGTACCAGTCCGGCGAGCTGGCCGGGACGCTTGGCGTCGAGGCTCCGGAGGCCGAGACCGAGGCCGCCCAGCCGGCCGGGTCCGACCAGCCCCCGCTGACGATCGAGAACCGGCTGTAAGCGGTGGCGACGGCCGCGCCGGTCGTCGCGCTGCACTACGCCGACGGCGCGCTGCGGGCGATCGATCAGACGCAGCTGCCCTGGCGTGAGATCGAGCTTGAGCTGCGATCCGCCGACGATGTCGTCGGCGCGATCCGCCGCCTGAGCATCCGGGGGGCGCCGCTCATCGGCGTCGCCGCCGCCTACGGGGTCGCGCTGGAGCTGGCCCGCGACGCCGACGCCCTCGAGCGCGCCTGCGTGGCGCTGGCGGGGGCACGGCCCACCGCCGTCAACCTCGCCCACGCCGTGGATCGCGTGCGCGCCGCCGTCCTGGTCGCGGGCGCCGCGGGCGACACCGGCGCAGCGGCGGTGGCCCTGTCCGAGGCCCGGGCCCTTCACGCCGAGGAGGAGGCCGCCAGCGACGCCATCGCGCGCCACGGTGCCGATCTTCTGGCGGGGCGGCGGCGGATCCTCACCCATTGCAACACCGGCGCGCTGGCCGCCCCGGGCCGCGGCACGGCGCTGGCGGTGATCGCCGAGCTGGCCGATCGGGGCGAGCTGGAGCTGGTCCTGGCCGCGGAATCGCGGCCGCTGCTCCAGGGGGCGCGGCTCACCGTCTACGAGCTCGGGCGGATGGGGATCGAGCACGCCCTCGTCGTCGACGGCGCCGCCGCCGGACTGATCGCGGCGGGTGAGGTCGACGCGGTGATCGTCGGGTGTGACCGGGTCGCCGCCAACGGCGACGTCGCCAACAAGGTCGGCACCTACGCCCACGCGCTCGCCGCGGCCGCAGCCGGAGTCCCCTTCGTGGTGGCGGGGCCGTGCACCACCATCGACACGGCCTGCCCGAGCGGAGCCGACGTCGTGATCGAGGAGCGCGACGGCGCCGAGGTCCGCTCCGCCGGGCTGTGGCGCGATGAGCCGCTGTGGCTGACGGTGGCCGGCACGCGGTGTCGCAACCCCGCGTTCGATGTCACCCCGGCGGAGCTCGTCACCGCGTTGGTGACCGAGCGGGGCGTCGTGGCACCGCCGACGCGCGCGTCGGTGTTAGGGCTTCTTGGCGGCTGAGCGCCGGTACTCGAGGTGCTCGACGATCCGGCGTGAGTCGCAGATCACCTCGCCGTCGAGCACCAGCACCGGCACCCGCTGCTGGCCGCTGAGCGCCTCGACCTCCTCCCGGCGCGACCGGCGCTGACCGACGACCACGGCGTCGACGGCGATCCCCTCCCGACGCAGGGCGCGCGCCACCCGGCCGCACGGGCACAGCCAGTCAGTGGGGGTGTTGCAGCGATACAGCGTCGCCATGGCGCGTCTGCACGATACGGGTGCGTCACAGCCCGACGCGACGAACGGCCCGGATCCCCCGCGCCGAGCGCGTGCCCGGGGTTGACGATGACCAGCGGGAGGGCCCTCTGGACCATCCGCAGCGCGACGGTCTCGGCCTCGTGCAGGGCGTCGAGGTACGGGATGGCATAGCGGGCCGCCCCCCACGCCGTGGTCTCCTCGGCGTCGCGGCCTGCGCGAGCCGGGCCCACCGTCCCCGCCGAGGACGTGTAGACGGCCCGCTCCACCTGCGCGCGCGCCGCGCGCAGGTTGGTGGTGCCCGCGATGTGGAAGACCCGCTCCACGTCTTTCATGGCCCGCCGGACGGCCCGGCGATCCAGGATGTCGGCGCGGACACGCCGGATGTCGAGCCCTTCCAGCGCGTCCGCCGGGGAGTCCGGGCGCACCGTGACGACCACCTCGTCTCCGCGCGTGACCAGCAGACGCGCCACGTGCGCGCCGATGAACCCAGTCGCTCCGGTGACGAGCGTTCGCCCCATGGTCGCGGGCCGAGTGTAGAACGGCGGGAGCCGCTGCTAGGGTGCCGCGCTCATGCCCGTCGCCATCGTCTCTGACACCTGCCACTACCTGCCCGCCGAACTGGCCCAGGAGCAGGGAATTCATCAGGTGAGCCTGTACGTGCACTGGCCCGAAGGGGCCCAGCGCGAGTCAGACATCGCCGACTATGACCAGTACTACCGCCGGCTCGGCTCCGGCGGGGCGCTGCCGACGACCTCGCAGCCGTCGATCGGGGACTTCCTGGCCGTGTACGAGCCCCTGCTGGAGCGCGGCGACGAGATCGTGTCCGTCCACCTGGCCGGAGGCATGTCGGGGACCGTGCGCGCTGCCGAGCAGGCCCGCGACCAGCTGGGCCACCGGGCCTCACGCGTCCACGTGATCGACTCCGCCAGCGCCTGCGGAGGCGAGGGCCTGGTCGTGCTCGCCGCCGTCGCCGCGGCCCGCGCGGGTGCCGACGGCGCCGCGGTCGCCGAACGTACGCGGGAGGCGAGGGCTGGGCTGAAGATGTGGTTCTCCATCGACACGCTGGAGTACCTGCGCCGCGGCGGCCGCATCGCCGGCGCGCAGGCGTGGCTGGGCTCGGCGCTGAAGATCAAGCCGATCCTCACCGTCGAGTCCGAGATCATCCCGGTGGAGCGGGTGCGCACCTCCCGCCGCGCGTTCGAGCGGATGGTGGACCTCCTCAAAGAGCGCGCCGACGCGGGCGCCGACGCGTGGATGGTCCAGCACATCCAGGCGCCCCGCCAGGCCGAGGAGCTGGCCAAGCGCGGCACCGAGGTCTTCGGGGTCCCGCCGCGAGTGGTGGGCGAGATCGGGCCGGTGATCGGCACCCACGTCGGGCCCGGCCTGCTCGGCGTCGGCGGGCTGCCGAGCTCCTACCTGGCGTAGCCCGTCGGCTACCGGCCGAGCAGCTTCTGCTGCTTGCGCTTGCGGCGCCCGAAGGTCAGCGCGCCGATCGCCGCGATCCCGCCGCCGAGCACGAAGCCGGCCACGCCGGCGCCGATCAGCACCTGCGGCTCGTACTGGCGCAGCTGCGAGCGCCAGTCGGTGAGCTTGACGACCTCCACCCGCAGGTGCTCGACCGCGGTGCCGAGCTCCTTGCGGTTGCGCTCCATCGAGCTCCGGATCTCCTCCGGGGACTGCGCGCGGGCATCAGCTCTCGCCTCCGGATTTCACGGTGGCGCTGATCTTCTTGGCCTCCTCGATGGCCATCTTCGGCGTCGGCGCGCCGACCTTCAGCTTGCGCCAGGCAAACAGGAACGCTCCGATCGTGAGCGCCACCAGAAGGACCATCACGATGGCGAAGCCCCACCAGAACGAGCCGATGATGACGTTGAGCCCCCACGCAATGGTGAGGAGCACGAAGACGAGGGCGAAAACGCCGAACACCGCCCCCACGGCGACCGCCGCCGCACCGCGGGCGAGGCCCGAGACCTTCTCGGACACCTCGGCCTTGGCGAGCTCGACCTCCTCGCGGACGAGGACGGTGAGCCTCTCGGAGACCTCCGTGACGGCAGCCGCGAGGCTGTCGGACCGTTCGGGCTCAGCGGGCAAGGCGCTTGAGGATCAGGGCCAGGACAAGGCCGCCGGCGAACGCGGCCCCTACCGCCCGCTCGGGACGGTCGGGCGGGAAGGCGGCGGCGAGGCCGCCCTCAGTCGAGGGCAGCTCGCCCGCGGGCGCGGGCTCCGCGACGGGCGGGAGAGGAGGCGGGGTCGGCGCCGGGGCGTCGGCCGGAGCGAACGCGGCGGGCGGCTCGGGCGCGGCGGGCGGCTCGGGCGCGGCGGGCGGCTCGAGCGCAGCGGGCTCATCCCCCTCCGGCTCCTCCGCTGGCTGCTGGCTAGGCGGCTGGTCGGTCACTCAGGTGGCTCTTCGCCGAACACGCGCATCCAGATCATGGCTGCCACGCGCGTCGACGCGAGTGTTGCGAGTGCGCCGAACCCGGCGAGCATGCCCGACCACAACAGGCGCTTGACCAAAGGGCTCTCCAACATGTGGAGCCATTCAAGCAGACTCGCGCGTGGCGGCGAGTCCGCGGCAGATCGTGTCGACGATCATCGACTTGGCGCGTTCGAGCTCCGCGTCCTCCACGGCGGCACTGTCGAAGATCCAGCCGGTGAGCACCTGTTCCACCGAGCCGTAGAACGCCTGGGCCGCGAACTCGGGCGTGATCTCGGAGCGAAACAGACCGGCGGCTTGGGCCTTGGCCACGATCCCGGCGATGCCGGCGTAAGCGTCGCGGATCTTCTCCAGGTGGGTGAGGCCGAAGGTGTTAGCCGCGCGGGTGACCTCGACGATGATGACCTTCATGAGCTCTGGGTCGTGGCGGTAGGAGTCGATGATGAACCCCGCGATCGTGCGCAGCTTGTCCTCCGGGGCGCGCTCTGACCCGTCGGCCTCGGCGATCGCGACGAGCATCACGTCCCAGCGCTCCAGGAACAGCGTGTCGAGGATCTGCTCCTTGGAGGAGAAGTAGTGGTAGACGAGCCCATAGGCGACGCCGGCCTCGTCGGCGATGTCCGAGACGCGGCAGGTGTGAAAGCCCTGGCGAGCGAAGACGCGGACCGCGGCGTCGAGAATCACGCGCCGCTTCTCGGTCGCCGCCGTCGTCATACGGGCTGCTCCCAGGCGTAGGCCTCGGGACGGCGGCGGGCCACGGAGGGCAGGCGGCGGCGGATGTCATGCAGGTTGTCGAAATCCAGGTCGGCGACGATCGCGCATTCGGCGTCCGGGGCGGTGGCCAGGATGAGGCCCCACGGGTCCACGATCAGCGAACGCCCACCGGAGCGCAGGCCGCCGGGGTGGTCGCCAATCTGGTTGGCGGCGACGACGAAGCACTGGTTCTCGATCGCCCGCGCGCGCACCAGCACCTCCCAGTGATCGCGCGTGGTCGGCAGCGTGAAGGCGGCGGGCACCGTGAGCAGCTCGGCGTCGCGCAGGGCCAGGATCCGGTAGAGCTCGGGGAAGCGCAGGTCGTAGCAGACGCTCATGCCCAGCTTCACGCCGTTGGCCAGTTCGGTGACCACGATCTCGTCCCCGGGATCCTCGGTGGACGACTCGGCGTAGACCGCGCCGTCGACCTCGACGTCGAACAGGTGGATCTTGCGGTAGACGGACTGGATCTCCCCGTCAGGGCCGACGTGCACGCTGGTGTTGAAGCCCTTCTCGGCGTCCTGCACGTGCTCGAACAGCGAGCCGGCGATGAGGTCAATGCCGAGCTGCGCAGCGACGCTGCGCGCCCACGAGACGGCCTCTCCGTCCAGGGTCTGGGCCCCGGCGGCCATGTGCTCGCGGGTGCCGAGCACGGTCCACTTCTCCGGCAGAACGACGAGCTTGGCGCCGCGCGCGGCGGCGTCGCGGACGAGCCGGTCGGCCCGTTCCAGGTTACGATCGGTGTCCTCGGTGGCGTTGAGTTGGACGGCGGCTGCGCGCATGTCGATCCCTCCGGATGGACGGGACTGATTGACTGATCAGTCAGTGGTACAAGATACCCGCAAACGGGCCGGTCGGAACGATCGCACGGATCGCTTCTCCGGGCTTCCCTACCGGGGGACGTTCGGAGCTCCGCGCCCGCCCGCGCTGAGCGCCCTCCCGCTGCCGCCCGGCCCCATGCCAGCGCGGCTGGGCATGCGCCCACTCAAGGCGTGGCGCTACATCGGGGTGTTCGGCCCCGAACTGATGATCTGCGTCGCCGCGGTGCGCATCGGCCCTGCCCGGCAGTCGTTCTGGGCTGTCTGGGACCGCGGCGCCGGCCGCCTGCACGAGACGACGTGGCTCAGCGCCGGGGGCGTGCGGCTGGCCCCCGGCAGCGTACGGGTCAGCGACGGGCCCGCCTCGCTGTCGCTGGCGTTTGTCGAGAGCGACGGCGTGGAGACCGTCTGCCGCAGCGGCGACGGCTACGGCTGGACGCGCAAGCAGGGCGGGATCGCGGTGAGCGGCACCGTCGCGCTCGCCGGCAGCGCGCCGCGCGCGGTGCACGCGCGGGCGGTCATCGACGACACCTCCGCCTACTACCAGAGGCACACGAACTGGCGGTGGTGTGCCGGCGTGGGGACCGAGGCGGGCGGGCGCGCCCTGGCCTGGAACCTCGTCGAGGGGGTCAACGATCCGCCCACCGCCAGCGAACGGACGATATGGGTGGACGGCGTCCCGGTCGAGGTCGAGCCGGTGGCCTTCGCCCCCGGCCTGGACGCGGTCGGCGACCTGCGCTTTCACGCAGAGGCCAGCCGCGAGCACCGCCAGAACCTGGTCGTGGTGCGCAGCCGCTACCGCCAGCCGTTCGGGACGTTCTCGGGCGCGCTGCCCGACGGCACCCGCCTACAGGAGGGCTTCGGCGTCATGGAGGACCACGACGTCTGGTGGTGAGACGGCGTCAGTCCCGGCTGCGGGCGCGCTCGCGACGCAGCTCGGCGAGCAGCATCTTGGAGTGCATCGCGCCGATCAGCTCGCGCAGCGGCTGAGTGCCGGAGGCGATGATCTCGACGGCGCGGTCGGTGTCCACCTCCCCGGCGAGGCGATCCAGCAGCACGCGAACCTCCTCGGCCACGAGCGGCCCGAGCGCCTCGCGGTAGCGCAGGGTGTCGTAGACCGTGAAGCCCAGCGCCTCCTCGTAGCCGCCCGCGCGAAAGCGCGAGATCGCCTCGATGATCGCCACGTCGTCGGCGTCATAGCCACGCGGGCCGGGGGTGAGGACCTCCAGCTCTTCGAGCCGTTCCAGCACGTTGCGCGGGAGGTCGTACGTGTCACGCACGCTCGCGCGCGAGACCCGGCCGCTCTCCCCCACCTCGACCGCGCGCTCGAGGATCCGGTCCTCGAGCTCGACCACGCGCGCCGCCCGCTCGGGGTCGTCGGTCATCACTTCGCGGATCACCCGCAGCGGCATGAACCGCTCCTCCTGCAGGCGCTTGATGAGCCGCACCCGCTCAACGAACTCCGCGGGGTAGTAGGCCATGTTGCGGCTCGTGCGCAGGACCTCTGACTCTGACCCGAGCAGCCCCTCGCGCAGGTAGTGCTTGATCGTGCCCGCGCTCACCCCTGAGCGCTCGGCCAGCTCGGACATCTTCAACATGCCGTCGGTGGTCGCCATCGCAGACCCTACGAGGAGATGAACGAGCCGCGCACCGTCTCGCCGGCGCCGGCGATGTCGCCGGAGGCGTGCAGCGCGGCCAGCTCGTCGGGCGCGTACCCGGCCGCCGCCAGGATCTCGTCGGTGTGCTGGCCCAGCTCGGGCCCCGGCGCCCGGGCCGCGTCACCTGGTGTCCGGCTGAGCTTGACCGGGACCCCCAGCAGCTTGACCGCGCGCCCAGCTCCCGGCTGGGCGAGCTCCACCACCATCTGCCGCGCGGCCACCAGGTCTGACTGCAGCGCCTCGTCGAGTCCCAGGACCGGCTCCAAGCAGCAGTCGTGCTCGGAGGCGAACGTGCGCCACTGGTCCCGCGTGCGCTCGCGGAAGATGGCGGCGACCTGCGCGTGGGACTCGGAGTCCGGCGGGTCAAACGCGTGATCTGAGAGATCCGGCCGGCCCACGCCCTCGCAGAACGCCTGCCAGAACTTGGGCTCCAGCGCGCCGAGCGTCACGTAGCCGTCCGCGCACTCATACGGCCGGTAGCAGTTGTAGCGGCCGGCCAGGCCGAGGTCGCCGCGCCGCGGCGCGCGCCCGGTGGCAAAGGCCTCGGCCGCGAGCATCGCCAGCCACGCGAGCGAGCCGTCGAACATCGAGCAGTCCACCAGCTGGCCCTCGCCCGACCGCTCGCGCTCGCGCAGCGCGATGAGGATCCCCACCGCGGCCATCAGCGCACCGCCGCCGAGGTCGGCGATCTGGCCGGCGGCCTGGACCGGCGGCCCGCCGGCCTCGCCCGTCAGCCCCAGCAGCCCGTTGAGGCCGAGGTAGTTCATATCGTGGCCCGAGCGGTTGCGGTTGGGACCGTCCTGCCCATAGCCCGTGATGGCGCAGTACACGAGGCCGGGGTTCTGGCGGCGCAGACGCTCATAGCCCACCCCGAGGCGGTCCAGGACCCCCGGCCGGAAGGACTCCAGCAGCACGTCGGCGTCGCGAACCAGGCGCAGCAGGGCGTCGCGTCCACCGTCTGACTTGAGATTGAGACGGATCGAGCGCTTGCCGCGGTTGAGCGAGAGAAACAGGGCGCCCTTGGCGGTGTCGGCAGCGCCCTCGTAGTACGGCGGCGACCAGCGGATGTAGTCGCCGATCCCGGTGTCCTCCACCTTGATGACGTCGGCGCCGAAGTCGGCGAGCAGCAGCGAGCAGAACCCGCCGGGCAGCAGCCGGCTGAGGTCCAGGACGGTGAGGCCGTCAAGCGGCAGGCTCACCGCTGCGCCCCTGGGAGTTCCGCGCCAGCGGAACTCCCGACGGAATCGGCGCCAGCCGATTCCGCGATCCCCAGCATCTGGCGGGCCTCGGCGACGGTGGCCGGCCGGCGCCCGCAGTCCTGCGTCAGCTGCCTGGCCTTGGCGACGAGGTCACCGTTGGAGCGGGCCATCTCACCGTCGGGCAGGTAGAAGTTGTCCTCCAGCCCGACGCGGATCGACCCGCCGAGAGTGAGCGCCGCCGCGACCATCCGCCACTGGTCGCGGCCGATGCCGATGACGGCCCAATGGTGTTGCCCGGGCCGTCCAGGTTCCGAGGCCGGGCGAACCGAGGTTCGTCGGCCATCCCCGCCATCGCCGACAGGTTGCGGGCCGTCGCGGGGACCCCGCCCACCACCCCCATGACGAAGTCCGCGTGCAGCGGCGCCTCAAGCAGCCCCATGTCCACCAGCGGGGCCAGCGACCCGACATGGCCGAGGTCGAAGCACTCGTGCTCGGGCTTGATGTGAAGGCGGCGCATCGCCTCGAGCAGCTCGATGATCTCGTCGAACGGGTTGGTGAAGACGAACTTGAAGACGAAGTCCCGGCGCGAGCGCGAGTACTTGGCGTAGTTCATCGAGCCCATGTTGAGCGCCGCCACCTCGGGCCGGCAGGCCTCCAGATAGGCGATGCGCTTCTCCACGGGCACGCCGACGGTCCCGGTGGAGAAGTTGATGATGGCGGCGTCGCCGACTTCCGCGCGGATGGCGTCACGGATGGCCGCGAAGTCCTCGACCTCGTAGCTGGGCGCGCCGTCGGGCGTGCGCGCGTGAATGTGGATGTGGACGCCGCCCTCGTCGACGATCCGCCTGGCCTCGGCCCCATACTCCTGCGGCGTGTAGGGGATCGCCGGGCACTGTTCGCGGTTGGCGATCGCGCCGGAGATGGCGCAGGTGATGATTGCCGGATCCTCGACCCCCATCAGGCCCTTGCTCCCGCGAGTTCGCGAAGCGAACTCGCAATGTGATCGGCGTAGCCGATCACACGGGGACCACGCCGGATCGCTTCCAGGGCCGCTCGACCTTCTTGCCCTCAGACATCTCCAGCGCCCGGCAGATCGTGGCGCGGGTCTCGCGCGGGTCGATGACGTCGTCGATCATGTCGTTGCCGGCAGCCACGTAGACGTCGATGATCTTGCGGTAGGCCTCGATCAGCTCCTGGCGCTTGGCCGCGGGGTCCTCGGCCTCCTGGACCTGCTTGCGGAACACGATCTCCACCGCCCCCTCGGCGCCCATGACGCTGATCTCCGCCGACGGCCAGGCCACGATCAGGTCGGGCTCGTACGCGCGGCCACACATCACGTAGTACCCGGCGCCGTAGGCCTTGCGCAGGACCACGGTGATCTTCGGCACGGTCGCGTTGGCGGTCGCATAGAGCATCTTGGCGCCGTGGCGGATGATCCCGGCCTCCTCGACCTTGGTCCCCACCATGAAGCCGGGGACGTCCATCAGGTACACCAGCGGGACCCCGTAGGCGTTACAGAGGTTGATGAACCGGGCGGCCTTGTCGGCCGAGTCGTTGTCGAGGATGCCGCCGAGCTGCTTGGGCTGGTTGGCCACGATCCCGGCCGGCCGGCCGCCGAAGCGAGCCAGGCAGGTGATGATCGTCTTGGCGAACTGGGGCTTGAGGTCGAACCAGTCGCCGTCGTCGACGATGCGCCGGATCACCTCGTACATGTCATACGGCTTGCGGTTGGATTCCGGCAGCACGTCGAGGAGCTCCTCGTCGGCGCGGTCCACCGGATCGGAACCCGGCCCACGCGGAGTCAACGGGGGCGGCTCCTCGCAGTTCTGCGGGAAGAAGCCCAGGTAGCGCTTGATCTGCTCGATGCAGTCGGGGTCGTCGGCCACCTCCAGGTCGCCCACCCCGGACCTGCGGCAGTGCACGCGCGAGCCGCCGAGCTCCTCCTGCGTGACGTCCTCCCCCACCGCGGCACGGACCAGGTGGGGCCCGGCCAGGGCCATCGAGCCGCGGCCCCTGACCATGGGGACGAAGTCGGCGAGGCCCGGGATGTAGGCGGTCCCCGCCGCGCACGGGCCCATGAGCGCCGCCACCTGCGGGATGACCCCGCTCATGACGACCTCCTCGCGGAACAGGTGGCCGGAGCCGGCGAAGAGCGACCCGACGGCCTCTTGGATCCGCGCGCCCGCCGAGTCCAGCAGCCACACCAGCGGGATCCGCTTGCTCAACGCCAGCTCGCGCAGGCGGGTGACCTTCAGCTCCCCGGTCATGCCCATGGATCCGGCCATCACGGTGAAGTCGTAGGCGACGACGGCGGTGAGGCGGCCGTTGACCTTGCCATAGCCGGTGATCACCCCGTCGGCGGGCGCCTCGCGCCCGTCCATGGCGCGCTGGGAGAAGTGGGGGCGGCCGTGGATGCCGAGCTCCACGAACGTGCCCTCGTCGATCAGCAGCGCCAGCCGCTCCCGCGCGGTCAGCTTGTCCTGGGCATGCTGGGCCGCGATCTTGGTCTCCCCGCCGCCGAGCATGATCTGCTCGCGCCGCACGCGCAGATCCTCGGCGAGCGGGCGGAGCAGGCTGGTGGTGGGGACGTCGGTGGTCACGAGAAGGCGATCGCCCGGGCAGCGCCCAAGGCAGAAAGTGAGACGTACTACTTATCACTTTGCCAGGCGGGCCGCCGGGCCGTCAAGGCTCGCGGCGGTGTTCAGGCACCTGAACGCGTAGTTCATGGCCATGAACGCGCGGTTAGCGCTTTCCCCACGTAGATGGGCATAACGACCGATTTGACGTGCCGGAAAGACACGCTGCGAGGACGAGGGGACAAGAACAGCTATGCGGAGCAAGCTCACCATCACCGTGTTGACGTCGTTGGCTGCCGGCCTGCTGCTGACGGCCGTGTTGACCGCGGCCGGCGCATCCGCCGATGGCGGGCCGCCCGCCTTCGTGCAGCAGGTGTCGGTGCACTCCTCGAGCGTCGCGAGCGTCAAGCTGACGCCGACCTCGGCGATCACCGCCGGCAACCGGATCGTCGTGGTGGTCGGCATCTGGAACTCGAGCGCCGCGACCGCGAAGAGCGTCACGGACTCGGCCGGGAACAGCTACACCGAGGTCCTGCACTTCAAGGCCTCGGACAACACCGAGCAGAGCGTCTGGACCGCGCCGATCACGGCCGGCGGCGGCACCAAGCCGGCGATCACCGTCACCCCGACGTCCAAAGCCGACGTGGGCGCCATCGCGTCGGAGTACTCGGGCCTGTCGACGGCCGCGGGGACCGGCCGCCGTCGACCAGAACCGCCTCCAACAGCGGCACGACCAGAGCGCGGCGACGGTCTCATCGGGCGCGACGGCCGCCACCAGCGGCTCCAACGAGCTGGCCATCGGCACGTACGCGGACTCGGGCTTCGGTGACACGCTCAAGGCCGGCACGGGTTCACGCAGCGGACCAACGTCTCCCCCACCGGCGACATGGAGCTGCTCTCCGAGGACCAGGCGCTGCCCACCGCGGGCGCGACGCCCAACGCCTCCGTGAGCACCGGCGCCAACACCGTGTGGCTGATGTCCACCGTCGTATTCGCCGGCGCCAACCAGTCCAGCAACGCCACGGTCCCGGGAGCGCCCACCGGCCTCAGCGCGACCAGCGGCGACGGGAGCGCGACCGTGAGCTGGACGGCCCCCTCCAACGGAGGTGCGCCGATCACGAGCTACACCGTGACCCCGTATATCGGATCGACGGCTCAGACGGCGACAGTCGTCAACGGCACGCCTCCGGTGACCAATGCGACGGTTACGGGCCTGACCAACGGGACGGCCTACAGCTTCACGGTAAGCGCGACCAACAGCGTGGGCACCGGCGCTGCCTCGGCACCCTCCAACATCGTCACCCCGACCTCGTCGGGGGGCGGTTCGTGGGGAACGCTGATGACCTGGCCGATGGTCGCCATCCACTCGATCCTGATGGACAACGGGAAGGTGCTGCAGTTCGACGGGTGGCAGCAGCCCGAGCCCACTGAGGTCTATGACCCCGCCACGCAGACGTTCGCGACCCAGACCGCGCCTGACAGCGTGTTCTGCTCCGGCATGGCCGAGCTCCCCGACGGGCGTGTGCTGGTGATCGGCGGCTACGGCGGACTCAGTACCGGCAACCTCGGGATCGTCGACACCAACATCTTCGACCCGACGACGAACACCTGGACCCGCGTGGCGGACATGCACTACGCGCGCTGGTATCCGGACCTCACCGAACTCTCCGACGGCCGCTTCGTCGCCATCAGCGGTAACGACAGCGACGCAACCATTGGGCCGATACCCCCGAGGTGTTCGATCCCACCACGGGCCAGTGGACCGTGCTCACCGGCGTCTCGACCTCGCAGGTCCACGAAGAGGAGTATCCGTTTTCCTATCTCATCCCGAACGGCAATGTGTTCACGATCGGCCCCTCAGAGGACAAGTCATTCGAGCTCAACGTCAACGCCAAGACGTGGACCCAGGCGGGCGGCTCGAGCGGAGTGGTCAACGGCTCCTCGGTGATGTACCTGCCCGGCAAGATCCTCTACAGCGGCGGCGCGGCCAACCTCAACTCCAGCACGCCGGCAGCCGCCACGACGGCGACGATCGACCTGACCTCGGCGAACCCGCAGTGGCAGCAGACGGCGCCGATGGCCCACGCCCGCATCTATCACACGCTCACGATGCTGGCCGACGGCACCGTGCTCGCCGTGGGCGGCGAGCCCACTGCCGGCCAGACCGGCCAGAGCGAAGTGTCCGGAGGTGTGCTGCCTTCGGAGATCTGGAATCCGAGCACCCAGACGTGGTCCCCGGCGGCGGCGACCGGCACGACACGGGGCTACCACTCGACGGCTCTGCTCATGCCCGATGGCACCGTGCTGGTGGGCGGCAGCGGGCACGCCAACCCCGGTTACGCCGCCCAGTTCTCCTCGCAGGTCTACTCGCCCGCGTACCTGGCCAAGGGTTCGCGGCCGACGATCTCCGCGGCCCCGAGTTCCATCAGCTACGGGTCGAGCTTCAAGGTCACCATGGGTGACGCGAGCACGGTGAGCGCGGTCAACCTGGTGTCGTCGGGCTCCGACACGCACCAGAGCGACATGGACCAGCACTTCGTGCCGCTCACCTTCACCCAGAGCGGCAATGCGCTGACCATCAAGGCGCCGAGCGGCGGCACCTACGCGCCGCCCGGGCACTACATGCTGTTCATCCTCAACGGCAACGGCGTCCCGGCGATCGCGCCGATCATCGCGGTGACCCCACCGCCGACGGCTCCGTCCGCGCCCACGGGCGCGACCGCATCGCCGTTGGACGGCAGTGCCGCCGTCACGTGGACGGCGCCGAGCAACGGCGGGAGTCCGATCACCTCGTACACCGTCACCCCGTACATCGGCTCGACGCCGCAGTCCGCGACAGTGGTCAGCGGATCGCCGGCGCCGACCGGGACGATGATCAGGGGCTCACGAACGGGACCACCTACACGTTCACGGTGACGGCGACGAACGCCGTCGGGACAAGTCCCGCGTCCGCGCCGTCCAACGCGGTCACGCCCAACTCGGCGCCCACGCCGGGGTTCGTGCAGCAGACGTCGGGCCACTCGGGGACGCCAGCAGCCTCTCGGTGTCGTTGAAGTCCAGCACGCTGACCGGCGACCGGTTCGTCGTCGAGACCGGGGTGTGGAGCTCGGGTCGGCGACCGTCAAGAGCGTGACCGACACGGCGGGCGACGCGTTCACCGAGCTCACGCACTTCACCGCAGGGGACGACACAGAGGAGAGCGTGTGGACCGCCCCGATCGCCACCGGCTCCAGCACCCCGTCGACGATCACGGTGACGCCTACGGGAAAGGCCGACATCGGCGCGGCCGTCCTGGAGTACTCCGGTCTCTCGACCGCAGCGGGCGCCGCGGTGCTCGACCAGTCGGCCACGCGGTGGGCAAGACCGGCAGCGGCACGCCCTCGGTGGCGTCAGGCGCGACGGCCGCGACGACCGGCGCCAATGAGCTGGCCCTCGGCTTCTACGCCGACTCCGGCTTCGGCGACGCCCTATCGGGCGCCAGCGGGTGGACCTCGCGGGTCAACATCTCCAAGGTGGGCGATATGGAGCTGCTGGCCGAGGACCAGATCGTCGGGGCCGGCGCCACGCCCAACGCGTCGGTCACCACCGGGGCGAGCACGTTTTGGCTGATGTCGACGGTGGTCCTGAAGACAGCCACGACGGGCCAGACCGCGCAGGTCATGCGTGCGCCCAAGACCGCCGGGCCCAGCACGCTCACCGTGGCCCTGTCGTCGTCCCCAGGCGGCTCGAGCAACGCCGAGGCCGCCGAGCCCGCGATCCGACGACACGCCGCGATCAAGTCCGTGCGCTGCGGCAGTGTGATGGCGGCGAGCCGACGTGCCTGTGCTTCGCTGAGGCACGCCGCGGCGGTCGCGAAGCGCGACCGGCGCCACTGGATCTACGAGGCCCTTCTCCAACATCTCTCCACCAACCTGCTCTGCCATTGGAACGGGCGGTCGCTGCGGGGCGCGCTGGGCCTGGCCGCGGGGTGGTACGCCGCGCTCTAGGGACCTGGCCAGAACAATCGTCCAATCCGCGTGTCGGGCGACCGAGGACGGGTACATTGAGAGGCGTGCGGAGCACATGTGTGAGGGCGTCGGTGGCAGCGATCGCCGCCGTGGCGGCTGTCGTGATCAGCGGATGCGGCGCGGCCAACACGGTCAAGCAGGCCGTTGACCCGGTGGCCAAGGCCGCCGAGGTGACGAGCAAGGTCCCGGGCTACAGGATGTCGGCGGTGGTGTCGATCAACACCACGGCGGGCGTCGTGAAGACGACGATGTCCGGGGTCATGGACCGCGCGACGCGCACCGGTGAGATGACCAGCACCGAGAGCGTCGCCGGACATGCGTTCACGATGAACGAGCGGATGTCCGGGCTGACGATCTACATGGACGCCTCGGGCATCCCGGGCGCCAACCAGCTCACCCACGGCAAGAAGTGGCTGAAGATGGACATGAGCCGCGCCTTCGGTTCGATGGGCCTCGGATCGCTCTCGACGAGCAGCACGGACCCCAGCCAGTTCGTCGACTACCTGCGCGCAGTGAGCGACAGTACCGAGAAGGTGGGCACCGACACCGTGCGCGGGGTGGCGACCACCCGGTATCACGCCATCGTCGATCTGCGCAAGTACCCCAACATCGTCCCCGCCTCCCAGCGGGCGACGGCCAAGCACGCGATCTCGACGATGGAGAGCGTGCTGGGGGGCCACACGATGGCGATGGACGTGTGGATCGACGCCGGCAAGCTGGTGCGGCGCATGAGCTTTGACATGCCCGAGTGCGTCAACAACCAGAAGCTGAACATGAGCATGACGATGGACCTCTACGACTACGGTCCTCAGCCGACCACCCAGCTGCCCCCGTCCTCGCAGGCGTTCGACCTCACCCCTCTCCTGTCGGCGTCGATGCAGAACGTCAAGCTCGGCTGCAACAGCAGCTCGAGCTAGGCCTCAGCGGCCCTGCCACTCCGGATCGCGCTTCTCGAAGAACGCGCGTACACCCTCCTGGATGTCCTCGGTGGAGAACGCGATCGTGAGCTGGGAGCGCAGGAAGTCGATGGCGTCGGCGTAGGCCATGTCCTGCTGGCGGAACATCGCGTCCTTGCCCAGCTTCATCAGGACAGGAGACTTGCGCGCCAGCTTCTCCGCCCAGTCGGTCACCGCGGCCTCGAACCGGTCGGCTGGGACGACCCGGTTGACGAGGCCGATCCGCTCGGCCTCGACGGCCGAGATCTGCTCGCCCATGAGCATCAGCTCGGCGGTCTTCTTACGACCGACGTTACGGTAGATGAGCGCCATGATCATGAACGGAAACAGCCCGATGTTGATCTCCGGCGTGCCGAAGCGCGCGGCGTCGGAGGCGATCACCAGGTCGCAGGCGAGCGCCAGGCCGAGCGCGCCGGCCAGCACGTGACCGTTGGCGGCGCAGATCGACGGCTTGCCGAGCTCACCGAGAAGCGCGAACACCTCCGGAAACAGCGATGTGGCGAAGTGCTTGTGCACCAACGGCACGTCGGCGGCGAACCCGCCCAGGTTGCCGCCACTGGAGAAGACGCTGTGATGGGTGGACGTGAGCACGACGCAGCGCACGGCGTCGTCGTCGCGGCATGCCTCGAGCGCTCGGATGAGCTCCGCCAGCAGATCGTCGGACAGCGCGTTGCGGGTGTCGGGCTCGTCCAGAGCGATCGTGGCGACGCCCGAAGGCGTGGCCGAGAACGTGATCTTTTCGTAGGCCATCGCGGAAGCGTAGTGGGCGATCTCGGAACTGGCGTCTGATGCCAGCGCGCTTGCGAGACCGGCTGGGATGGGCGCGCAAGCAGAAAGTAGGAAGCTCTACTGTTTACTTTTCGGCGTAGCGCGACTAGCGTCCTGCCCGGCGCCCCATCAATTGAAAGGTCCAGTCCCGCATGGCCACCGCCGACGTCCTCAAGCCCGACCACGCCTCCCAGCGCAAGCATTTCATCTTCACCGACGAGCACGAGCAGCTGCGCGACTCGATCCGGCGCTTCGTCATCAAGGAGCTCCAGCCCCACGCGGAGGAGTGGGAGGAGGAGACCTTCCCCAACTGGGTGTTCGAACGGATGGGTGAGCTGGGCTTCCTCGGCCTGGACAAGCCCGAGGCCTACGGCGGACAGGGCGGCGACTACTACACCAGCCTGGTGCTGGCCGAGGAGATCGTCCACGCGCACAGCGGCGGTCTGGCGATGGGCCTCGCCGTCCACACCGACATGGCGATGCCGCCGATCCTGGCCTTCGGCACCGAGGCGCAGAAGCAGGAGTGGGTGGTCCCCGCGATCGCGGGCCGCAAGATCCTCTGCCTGGGCATCACCGAGCCCGACGCAGGCTCCGACGTCGCCGGGATCAAGACGGTGGCCAAGCGCGAGGGCGACGGCTACGTGATCAACGGCTCCAAGACCTACATCACCAACGGCCACCGCGCCGACGTGATCGTGCTCGTCACCAAGACGGAAACAGATCCAACCCCACCCACCCACGACGGCTTCACGCTGTTCCTGGTCCCGATGGACGCCGAGGGCGTCATCCGTGAGAAGCGCCTGCGGAAGCTCGGCATGCACGCCTCCGATACCGCGCTGCTGGCCTTCCAGGACGTCCACGTCCCTGAGTCCGCGGTGCTCGGGAAGATCGGCAAGGGCTTCTACCACATCATGTGGGAGCTTCAGGGCGAGCGGCTGATCGGCGCGGCCGGCTGCGTGGCGGGCGCGCAGCACGTGTTCGACCGCACGCTGCAGTACGCCAAGGAGCGCAAGGCGTTCGGCCGCGAGATCGGCCGCTTCCAGGTCATCCGCCACAAGTTCGCCGAGATGGCAACGAAGATCGAGACCGCCCGCCAGCTCGTCTACACGACGGCGTGGCGCTTCCAGAACGGCGAGTACCCCGTGCGCGAGATCTCGATGGCCAAGCTGTATGCCGCCCGGATCGCCGTCGAGGTGGCCGACGAGTGCATCCAGATCCACGGCGGCGCCGGCTATATGGTCGAGTACGGGATCGAGCGGGTGTGGCGCGACATGCGCCTGAACCGGATCGGCGCGGGCACCGACGAGATCATGCTCGACGTCATCGGACGGTCTTACGGCTTGTGAATGAACGGGCGCCGGTGCCGCCGTTCACGGCGATGAGCAAGCAGGAGCGCTACCTCGTCCACGGCCCCAAGACGCCTGCGTGCAGATCCACGGGCTCGACGCCCCGGCGGAGCTCGAGCGGGCGCGGCGCGACGCGCGCCTGGGACCGATTGGCGGTGGGACCGACGAGATCATGAAGGAGATCCTGGGTCGCTCGCTGGGTCTCTGATGCCCCGACGCAATCGTCTAGCCTGAGACCTAGTGCGCCGTCCGGCAATCAGGGCACACTGATGGACTCGGCACGAGGTCAGCTGCTGATAGCGGGCCCGGGACTGTTGGACCCCAACTTCTGGCGGACGGTCGTCCTGATCGTCGAGCACTCCGACGAGGGCGCGCTGGGCTTGGTCCTCAACCGGCCCTCGGAGACGACCGTCGGCGAGGCCGTGTCCGAGCTCGAGGAGCTGCTCGACCTCGACGACCCGCTGTACGTCGGCGGCCCCGTCCAGCCGTCGGCATTGATCGTGCTGGCGGAGTTCGACCAGCCCGCCGAGGCGGCGCTCATCGCCTTCGAGGACGTCGGCGTGCTGGCCAACGGCGCCCAGCAGGATCCGTCGCTGAGCGTCCGCCGCGGCCGGGCCTTCGTGGGCCATGCCGGCTGGGGCCCCGGGCAGCTCGACGACGAGGTCGAGCGCGGCGACTGGATCACCGAGCCGGCTGCGCGCGACGATGCCTTCACCGGCACCCCGCTGGACCTGTGGTCCTCGGTGCTGACGCGCAAGGGGGGCAGCTACGCGTTGGTGGCGCGCATGCCCCCCGACCCATCCGTCAACTAGAGGGAACCGTCGGGCTTATGGCGCACGACCACTCCCACCACCATCACCACCACGGGCCGTCACGCGAGACCGAGCGCGGCGCGCTCAGGGCCGCGCTGGCGCTGATCGTCGCCTTCATGCTGGCCGAGGTCACCGCCGGCGTGCTGTCCTCCTCGCTGGCCCTGCTCTCCGACGCGGCGCACATGCTCACCGACGCCGCCGCACTGGGGCTGTCGCTGGTGGCGGCGCGGCTGGCCGCCCGCCCGGCTGGCGGCGCGATGACCTATGGGCTGGGCCGCGTCGAGATCCTCTCCGCCCAGGCCAACGGGGTCACGCTGCTCATCCTGTCGGTGGTCATCGTGGCCGACGCCCTACGCCGCCTCGTCAGCCCCCTGCACGTCGACGGCCTGCCGGTACTCATCGTCGCCCTTGTCGGCGTGGTGGTCAACCTCGCGGCGGCGTCCATCCTCGCGCGCGGGTCGGGCGCGCGCCGCAGCCTCAACGTCGAGGGCTCCTACCGCCACATCCTCACCGACCTCTACGGGTTCATCGCCACCGCCGTCGCGGCCGGGATCATCCTCGCCACCGGCTTTGACCGCGCCGACCCGATCGCATCGCTGCTCATCGCCGGGCTGCTGCTCCACGCCGCCTACGGGCTGCTCAAGGAGTCCGGGCGCGTGTTCCTGGAGGCCGCGCCGCCGGGCATCGACCCGGACGACATCGGCCGCACGCTGGCCGCCCACCCGGGCGTCGTCGAGGTTCACGACCTGCACGTGTGGGAGGTGACCTCGGGCTTCCCGGCGCTCTCAGCGCACGTGGTGGTGCGCGCCGGCGATGACTGCCACGAGCTGCGGCGCCTCCTGCAGCAGGTGGTCGCCGAACGCTTCGACATCAGCCACACCACCCTCCAGGTCGACCACGATGCCGCGCCCCAGCCGCCGCTGCAGATCGAAGTGGCTCCGCATGCAGAGCCAGCGACGGAGTCCTACACTCGGCCGCAATGAGGCTGATCAAGCCCGGACCCGATCACGAGACGCCGCGCGGCATCGTCGGCGGCGCCGAGATCTCACAGGTCACCGCGGGCGCGCACAACATCTACATGGGGCGCTTCCGGGTGCCCGCCGCGGCACGGTCGCGCCCGCACTACCACGAGAACTGCGAGAGCACGCTCTACATGCTCAGCGGAGGTGTGCGCATCCTCTGGGGCGACCACCTGGAGCAGCAGCTCGAGGTCGAGCCCGGCGACATGCTCTACGTGCCGCCGCGCGTCACCCACGTGGTGGAGAACGTCTCTGACTCCGATCCCGCCGAGTACGTCGTGGCCCGCGACTCCCCCCACGAGGATGCCGTGGTCGTGCCGTGGGCCGAGGAGCAGGCGTGACCGAGGCCGCCGGCTCCTTCGGCGGCGTCCTTGACCGCCGGATCTTCTGGCGCTCCTGGTCCCCTGATGATGCACCGGCGCGCGCCGTGATCGTGCTCGTCCATGGTCTGGGCGAGCACAGCGGACGCTATGACCACCTCGTGGCGCGGCTGGTCGGCGAGGGCTACGCCGTTCACACCGCCGACCATCGCGGCCACGGCCGCTCCGATGGTCCCCGCGCCTTCATCGAGGACATGGACAACGTCGTGGCCGACGTCGACACGCTCGTCGACCGGGCGGTGGCGGTCCAGCCGGGCGTACCGGTGTTCATGCTGGGTCACAGCATGGGCGGCCTCATCGCCCTGCGCTACGCCCTGGCCCACCAGGAGCGGCTGGCCGGCCTGATCCTCTCGGCATCTCTGGCCCAGCTCGAGCCGGTGCCCAAGCCGCTGGAGCTCGTCGCCCGGACGCTGTCGGTGATTGCGCCGCGGGCGCCGGTGATCGCCATCGACTCCGATCTGATCAGCCGCGACCCGGCCGTGGTCTCCCACTACCGCGCAGACCCGCTGGTGCATCACGGCAAGGTGCCGGCGCGCACGGCGGTCCAGCTCGCCGACGCCGTCGAGAGCCTCCCCGCGACCGTGGGCGCGATCACCGTGCCGACGCTCATCCTCTACGGCACCGCCGACAGGCTGTGCCCCCCGGCGGGCAGCATCATGCTCGGCGAGCGCATCGGCGCCGCAGACAAGACGGTCACCGCCTACGAGGGCCTGTTCCACGAGATCTTCAACGAGCCCGAGCGCGAGACGGTGCTCGAGGACGTCGTGGGCTGGCTGGGCGCCCGAGTGGGCGCCCCGGCCGCGGCCGGATCCATCCGTACGTAGCTGCCGTCGTCACAGACGATCACGCCGCCGTCAGACAGCCATTCGGCGGCGCGCTCCGAGCCGCCGAGGACCGCGGCCTTGGCCAGCACCTCGGCCTGCGCGGCGGTCGGCGCCACGGCGCTGGCCTGGACGATGCCGGTGAACGCCGGCATCCCGGTGCGCGGATCCAGGAGGTGGTGGGCAGGACGGCGGTCGCCGCCGATCCAGCTGCGCCGTGAGATGCCGCTGGTGGCGACGGCGCCGCTGGTCAGCGCGAACGTGAGCAGCCGGCTGGCGCCGAAGGGCGCGGCGATGTGCACCGGGCGTACCAGCCCCGCGCGCCCGCCCACGCGGACATCCCCGGCACAGTCCAGGACGTAGGCGTCAAAGCCCTCCAGCAGCGAGGCCAGCTCGTCGGCGAACACGCCCTTGGCGATCCCCCCGACGTCGAGGCGCAGGCCCGGCGGACGGTGAACGGTGCCGGCGCGCGGGTCGACCGTGATCTGGCGCCAGCGCTCGTCGGGATGGGGAGCGGCGGGGGCCCGAGGCGGAGCCAGGGCCAGCGCCGCCCGCAGGTCGATGCCCTCTCCGTCGAAGTGGCCCTCGTAGCCGGCAAGCTCGATTTCGTCGGCCAGCGTGAAGTCGACCAGGCCGCCGGTGTCGCGCGCCGCCGTGAGCGCCGCCTCGATCACGCGCCGCATCAGCGGGGTGATGGCGACGGTGGCGGCCGGTTCGCGGTTGAGGCGGCTCAGCTCGCTGTCCTCGGTGAAGCGCGAGAAGCGCTGATGCCAGGCGAGCAGCGCCCGTCTGGCCATCCCCGCCGCGACGGCGGCATCCGCGGGCCGCGCCGCGTCAGCGACGATCACCGTGCACTCACCGCCGAAGCACGCGAACGTGTGCCGGTGCTCCGGACGCCGGGGAGTGGCGGTGCGCGGGAAGGCCCGGACGCTCATGACTGGCTGGAGGTCGCCGAGCTCACGCCGCTCGAGCCCGATCCAGTGGAGCTGCTGGTGGCGCCTGAGCTGGTGGAGCCGGTGGAGTCAGACGATCCGGTCGAGGCGGACGAGCCGCTCGAGGAGCCCGTCGAGCTCGAGGCCCCGATGGCGCTCGTGGAGCCCGAAGTGGTGGTGACGGCGCTCGCCGACTGGGTCTGGGTCTTGCGGGCCAGCGCCGGGTCGTGGCCAGTGACGAGCACGACGGTGATGAGCATCCACACTGCCAGGAACAGCGCGACCGACCCGCCGATCACCCGAGCGCGGATCCTGCGCACGCGCGCCCGGCGTGCCTCCCTCAGCTTGATTCCGTCTTCCTTGGTCATGGGCGCAGAATCGGGCCGCCACGTAGAAAGGGGGTGTGAGAGCCGTAAGAAGTGCGTATGAGCGCTACGCCACCGCGACGCTGCCGAGCTCGAAGCGGCAGCCGGTGAAGTACCCGCCGGCGGGCGAGATGAGAAAGCAGGCAAGCTCCGCCAGCTCGGCGTCGGTGCTGTCCGGGCCTGGCCACAGCGCCACCGCCGTGATCCCGTACCGTGCCCACTCCACCGACAGCGTCCGCGCCAGGTTCTCCAGCGCGGCGCGCGCCGCCGGCGCATGCGCGCCGGCGTCGGGCCGCGGCGCGAACAGCAGCAGGCGACCCGGATCGGGCGCGTCGATGAGCGCCCCCGTGGCGACCGCGCGCACCGCGCGCCAGGCCTGCTCCATCGTGCCGCGCAGCGCGTCGGCTCCGCCCGCGCCGAACCCCGCGCCCGCGTCGAACACGAGCGCGTGCAGCGGCGCCCGGTCGCGCGCCCAGCCGACGGCCCCGTCCTCGTCGGAGAGGACGTCGCCGGGCACCTCGTCCACGTGTGCGCCGAGGGCGCGCAGCCGCGCCCGCGTGTTCCGGGTGGCCCCGCCGCCACCGGCGAGCGCCACTCGGCGGTCGTCGAGCAGGCCCGCGGCGAACGTCACGCCACCGCGTGGGACCGCGCGGCCCGCCGCGCGCCCTGGTGTCCGCGGCGGACGAGCTCGGCATGCTGGGTGCGGATGCGATCGAGGATGAGGTTGGCGGCCTCCTGCTGCTGCTCGCGCGTCGGCGACTCGATCGCCGCAAAGCGCAGCGGGGTCCCGTAGCTCACTGTCACCTGGGGGAACTTCAGCCGCTTCCAGTTGCGCACCTGGTGGGAGCCCAGGATCGCCACCGGCACCACCGGCGCTCCCGACTCGAGCGCGAGGCGGCCGGTGCCCGGTCGGGCCTCGGCGCCGACCTCCCCACTGCGCGAGCGGCCGCCCTCGCAGTACATCCCGATGGCGCCGCCGCGCTCCAGGATCTTGAAGGCGCTGATGAACGCCTCGGCGTCGTGGGCGCCGCGGCGGACGGGGAACACGCCGCCGTGGCTGAAGATGTAGGTCGGGATCGGCGAGCTGAACAGCTGGGACTTGGCCATGAACTGGATCCGCCGGCGCACGAACGCACCGGTGAAGAAGTGATCCATGAACGAGGCGTGGTTGGGCGCGAGGATGACCGGGCCGATGGGCACGTTCTCGGACCCGATCCCACGGGCGCGGAACGTGATCAGCGCGTGCAGCACGGTGACTATCCGGACGATCTCGTAGACGTGGGCCTCGGGCTCGCCCGAGCGCACGCGCGCGTGAAACGGCTCGAAGTGCTCGGGCGGTCGCGCGTCCCTGTACTGCTGCGGCTTGATCTCGACGTCCGGCATCGCTGCCGACGATACCCGGCAGGGCACCGGGCAGCGTGCAGCGTGCCGGACGGGGGGATCAGCTGCGTCAGCCGGCCACGCTGGCGGCATACGCCGCGAGCGTCTTGGGCCACCCGCCGGGCGAGGAGACCGCGCCGTGCATGCCCTCCCACCCATCGCCATGGCGGTCGAGATGGCGGTGCTCGAGCTCGACCCGCGTGCGCGAGTCCGACTCGGCGACAAAGCGCACCTCCACCTCGCTGGTGCGCTCCAGGTCGGTCTCGATCTTCCACGCGGGGCTGATGTCCCAGGTGAACACGACCCGATCGGGCGGCTCGTAGGCCACCACGCGGGCCCAGGTGCACTCGCGGCCGTCGGCGGTGAGGTCATAGATGCGCCCGCCGGGCCGCTGCTCGAAGATCATCTCCCCGATCTCTCCGTCGATCAGGTGGTGGTCCTCGGGCCACCAGCTCTTCATCTCCTGGGTGAACACCGTGAAGGCCCGCTTCACCGGGGCCTCCACCACGATCGAAGTGCGGACCGGGGCGGCGGTTGACTGGGTGCTCATCGTTCCTCCTTGGGTGGTTGTTCGGCGGCCGTCTTGAACGCCGCCAGGGCCTGGTTCCAGAAGGAGTCCAGATACGCGCGCAGGTGCTCGATCCCGCGCGGGTCCATCCGGTAGATGCGCCGGTTGCCGTCGGCCCGCGCCGAGACCAGGCCGGCGTCCTTGAGCACGCGCAGGTGCTGGGACACCGCGGGACGGCTGACCGGAAGCGCCCGAGCCAGCTCGGAGACCGACTGGGGGTGGGCGGCCACGCGCTCGAAGATGACCCTCCGCGTGGGATCGCCCAGGGCAATGAGAGCCGGCGCGGCGGCGCGTTGAACCGGCGACGTGGGTGTGTAAGCTGGCACTTACCGTAAGTATAGACTTACCCTCAAGCACGTCAACGCCACCGAGCAAAGCCGGAAGAGCGGGTGGGACAGCGCCGTTGTTTCGTACTCGTCAAGGCACGATCGAGGTGAGATGGAAACGGAAACGGGCAATGTCATCGCACGCCTCCGTCGTCGCCGTGGACCGCCCTCGCGTCTGGCGGGTCACCGCCGTCCTTGCGCGCTTCTGCTGTGCGCGGTCTTATCGGGCGCGGCCCAGGGCTCGATCGAGGTGATCCAGCACGCGCCGACGTCGGCGGCCCGGACCCGCGAGACGTCGTGGGAGCGATGGTGCGGCGCCGGGCGATGTGCGCGAGGATCGCCGCAGGCTCGCGTTCTGCGCCCGGGTCGACGGCCTCGTGCTGACCTCCACCCACGGCCCGGGGGCGGGTGAAGCCCATGTGGCCGTGGTCGGGGCATTCCACCTGACCATCGTGCGGCTGCCGGACCACGCCCCGACACCAGCGCCCGGCACCCGCCTCGTCGCAGTCGGCCCGCTGCTCCGAGCTCGCGACGGTCAGCGCGAGGTGCAGGCTTTCAAGGTGCTGCGCGGATGAGAGTGGCTCGCCCTCACGCTCTCGCTGCTCGCAGCGAGCGCCGCGCTGGTGACGGGGATCTACCTCCGTGACCGCGACCCGTCGCGTTGGCTGCCGCCGCACGGACAGCCGCCAACACCGACGTTAAGGTGCTGCTGCTTGCGCTTGGCTGCGGGCCCAGTGCACCTACAAGGTGCTAGGTAGCCCAAGGCCCGACCACTGGCTGGCACGCATCGTCGACACCTCGTGGAGAAGATGCTTCGACATCGATCTCCCGGCGTTCGGCCGCGACGACGTCCATGGGCTCTCGGGGGTGGCACTGATCCGCTGCGACTCAATCGGGCGGGCAGCGCACACGTAGCCGATCGGCTGTCCGGCCTGTGGCTGAGACCCTCACCCCTGCAGCGGGAGCACCAGCGTCGGCTTCTCGATCTGATGATCGGGACTGGTCGAGACCACGGCGGTGCCGATGGCGAAGAACTCGATCACATGCGAACCCCAACCGTGGCTGCGCTCGATGATCCGCGCGCCCACAATGCCCTCTGACTGGAGCTCGTCGGCCTCGGTCTGCATCCGCTCCATGGCCATCTCTCGTGCCTCGTAGAGCGCCTGGGTGAAGTTGGGCATCTCGACGTTGCGCCCCACCTGCTTGAGCGAGGCGAGCATGCCCTGACGCGCGACGTGATAGACGCAGTTGCCCATCACCAGGCCGGCGGGACGGTACCCGGCGCGCAGCAGTGTGGCGAAGTCCTGGCCACTCATGTCTGAGGTGAACGGCCGCCCGTTGGGCGCGCGGTGCAGCTCCTCCCCACGGTGCTTGACCGCCGTGCCGACGGCGATGAACTCGGCGAGGTCGGCGCCCCACTCGTACCGGCCGATGTCGAGCCGGACCCCGACGATTCCGTCGGCCCCGAGCTGGTCGGCCTCCTCCTCCATCCGCGTCATGGCCAGCTCGCGCGCGTGATACATGGCCTGAGTGAGGACGCCCATCTCCTGGTTCTGGTTCCAGGAGGCCTGCTGGAAGCCGATGTGGTAGATCGAACTGCCCAGCACCAGGCCCAGCGGCTCAAAGCCCGACTCCTTGACGAGCAGGAACTCGTTGACGGAGAGGTCGGACGTGAAGAAGCCACGCTCGACCTCCTGCTTCATCCGCTGGATGCGCTCTCGCCCGGACGCGGGGATGCCGGCCAGCGATCCCGACTCGTACTGCGCGGCGTGGGGCGCGTCGGCCGTGGCGACGTCCTGGGCCACCGGCGGGGCGTTCTGGGCATCGTCATCGTCGCGTCTGAGGAACCCCATCGTGTCTCCTATTCGTTGAGCAGGCGCTCGAGGGCCTGCCGCGTAGTCTGGCTGATGCGGGCCTGATCGGCGAGCGCCTCGCTCAGGGCGCGCAGCCACTCGTCGGTGGGCAGCTCCTCGGACTTCAGGACGATTCCGCCCGAGAGCCGCGCGCAGCGCGTCTGGATCGAGGCGCCGGCGGCCTGTAGCTCGAGCCGCTGACCGGAGGCCTCCACGGCGATGCGGCGCACCTGCTTGGGCCCGAACATCCCGTCGCGGCGACGTTCGACGCTCACCGCACCCGGCACCGCGTCCTCGAGCTTCGCCGCCAGCGCCTCGACGAACGCCCTGAGGTCGCTGGTGTCGGCCCGCAGCGAAGCGGTGACCAGGTCGATGTCAAGGTCGGTCTGTCCGGCGTCGTCGGTGGCCATCGCGCAGCCCCAGCCTACGCCTCCCGGTACCCCGGCGGCGCCCCCGCCGTGCAAGTGCGGTAGGCCCCCGGCCGTTGAGTAAGCACATGCTTAGACTGGGACTCAAGGCCAGGGCCGCACTGGTTCTCGCGGCGGCGCTGGCCTTGATCGCTGTCCTGGTCGTCGTCCTGAGCTCTGGGCCGAGCAGGCCGACCCAGACGTCGGCCGCCTCCATCAGTCCGACCGCGACCCAGGCGGCCGGACCGGCATACGGGCCGCGGCCCCTGGCCCGATACCGAGAGGCGGCACCACACGTCTCCAGTTCGCTGAGCGTCTACAGCGTGCAGGGACAGGTTCAGGGCGCACCGACCACCCCTCCCGACGAGCTTCTGCCCGTATCCCCGGCGGCGCTCAACGGGCCCGTGGCAGCCTATCGCGCCTACTCCGTCCAGCGACTGCATCTCATGCGCGGGCAGATCGCCAATCTCCAGGCAGCGCTGACCGCCGGTGACCGTGGCGCCGCAGAGAACGCGTGGCGCGCTGCCTATGCCGACTACGTCAATCTCGGCGCGGTGTACCTGGAGGGACCGCTCTCCGACCTCAACGACGCTATCGACGGAACGCCCGGAGGCCTTCCTGGTGGCGTGAGCTCACCCCAGTTCAGCGGCCTGCACCGACTCGAGCGCGGGCTGTGGACCGGCGCTCCGCTGGCATCGCTCCAGGTGTGGGCACGCAAGCTCGACGCCGACGTCGTCAGGCTCACCACGCTGCTACCACGGGTGGCCATCGATCCACTCGACTACGCCACCCGCGCCCACGAGATTCTCGAGGACGCCGTGCGCGACCAACTGAGCGGTACCGACGCGCCCTGGAGCGGGGCTGGGGTGCTCGGGACCGCCGCCGGCATCGTGGCGACCACCGAGGTCATCAAGACCCTGTCCCCGGTCCTGACGAACCGCGAAGACGTGCTGCCGACCGTCGACGCTGACATGGGATCCCTACGCGCAACGTTGGCGGCGATCGAGCGCGCCCACGGCGGCAGTATCCCCACCACCTCGCAGCTCACCCAGGACCAGTCAGAGCAACTCGCGGCCTCCCTCGGGCAGGCGCTGGAGGGCCTTGCCCAGGTGCCGGGAGCCCTTGAGACCACCCCCACGCCCGTCGTTCCCACGATTCCCGCGGCCGACATCAAGATCGACCCGTGAAGCCGCTGGACCGCCGATCCTTCCTGGCCCGCGGGGCCGTGCTCACGGGGGCCGCCGGCGCCGCCCTGGCCACAGGCGCCCGCGCGGCCGATCTCCCGGACACGCCGAGCAGCGCCCCCACCACCCCGGGCGGGGCCGTCGCGGGAACAGACCTCTCGGCGGTGCTGCCGTTCACCGGAGTCCGCCAGTCGGGGATCCTCAACCCCGCCCCGGCTCACGCCACGCTCGTGGCCTTCGACAGCATGGCGCCCGATGCGCGCACCCTCGGCCAGGCACTCCAGGTGCTCAGCACACGCGCCCGCGAGCTCAGCGCGGGCGGCCCCGTACCGCTGCTGGAGGCCGACGCGCCTCCGGCGGACTCGGGCACCCTGGGCCCCGACAACGCGCCCGACGCCCTCACGGTGACGATCTCCTTCGGCGCCTCGCTGTTCGACGGACGCTACGGGCTGGCCCCACAGCGCCCGCGAGAGCTGATCCAGATGCCGACCTTCCCGGTCGACGAGCTCGACCCGGCGAAGATCAGCCACGGCGACGTGCTGGTGCAGATCTGTGCCCAGCACCGCGACACGGTGGTGCACACGGTGCGCGAGCTGGTGCGCACCGTGCGCGGCTCGCTTGCAGCAGCGCTGGACCATGGACGGCTTCTCCGAGCGCCAACCGCGCGGCCCAGCCGCAAGAACAGCCCGCGCAACCTGTTCGCCTTCCGCGACGGGACCGGCAACCCGGCGACGACCGACGCCGAAGCTGATGGACGAGCTCGTGTGGGCCGGGGCGGGCGAGCCGGCCTGGGCCGTCGGCGGCACCTACCAGGTGGTGCGCATCGATCCGGATGCACGTCGAGTTCTGGGATCGCGTCGGGCTCTCACGAGCAGGAGCAACATGATCGGCCGCGACGCGCGACAGCGGCGCGCCGCTGGGCGGCACCGAGCGAGTACGAGGACCCGCGCTACGACCTGGACCCCGAAGGGCGAACGCATCCCGCTGGACGCCCACATCCGCCTGGCCAACCCGCGCATCGCGGCGACCGCCCACCAGCGGATCCTCCGCCGCGGCTTCAGCTACCACCGGGGCTTCGACGAGGCGGGTCAGCTCGACCAGGGCCTGCTGTTCGTGGCCTACAACCGCAGCCCGAGCCGTCAGTTCGCTGTCTATCCAGAACCGCCTCAACGGCGAGCCGATGACGGACTACATCACCCCCATCGGCGGCGGCTACTTCTTCGCGCCGCCGGGGGCGCGTGGCGGCACCGACTTCGTCGGCAGCGGACTCTTTACCTAGTCCATAAAAAGTCGGCGTTTGTCCGCGCACGGCGTGGGTACCCGCGCGGATGCAGCGGCCGGCAGGCGACCGCTCCGAGGCAGGGAGGGTAGGGATGTTCCACGCACGCACCTCGCGGCCGTCGCCGACACCGAGGCTTTCTCTTGTCCTGCCGGGCGCGGCGCTGGCCTTTGCGCTGGCCGTCGCCCTGGCGCTGGCCGGGCCGCCGGCGGCGAGCGCCGCCGCCAAGCGAGCCCACCCCCATGCGAGCGCGTCCTCGACGGCGTGCCCCTGGGTCAACTCGCAGGCCCCGACCTCCGAGAAGGTCGCCGACGTGATCGACCACATGAGCCTCGGCGACGAGATCACGATGGTCGAGGGGCACGGGACGGCGCCCCCCAACCCGTACGTGTTCTACATGCCGGGCATCCCCGACCTCTGCATTCCGCAACTGGGCGAGGAGGACGGCCCGGCCGGCGTCGCCGACCAGCTCACCGGCGTCACCCAGCTGCCTGCGGGCGTCGGCCTCGCCGCCACCTTCAACCCGTCGCTCGCCCGCCAGTACGGCCAGGTGATCGGCAACGAGGAGCTCGGCAAGGGCGCAGCCGTCAACCTCGGGCCGACGATCAACATCGACCGTGATCCCCGCTGGGGACGCTCGTTTGAGACCTTCACCGAGGACCCGTTCCTCAACACCGCCCTCGCCGTGTCCGAGATCAAGGGAGTGCAGAGCACCGGCGAGATGTCACAGGTCAAGCACTTCGCCGCCTACAACCAGGAGACCAACCGCAACACGCCCCAGGACGACGTGATCGTGTCCACGCGCGTGCTGCGCGAAATCTACGAGCCGGCGTTCCAGGCGGCCGTGGAGAACGCCAACGTCGCTTCAGTGATGTGCTCGTACTCAACGATCAACGGCAACTACGCCTGCCAGAACAACACCCTGCTCAACACCACGCTCAAGCAGCTGTGGGACTTCCAGGGATTCGTCACCTCCGACTACGCGGCGCTCCATGATGTCTCGGGCGCGGTGGACGGCACCGACCAGGAGCAGCCCTTCGCCGACTCCTTCGGCGCGACGCTCGAGCAGGACGTCCAGAACGGCACCATCCCGCGCGCGGTGCTCAACACGATGGTGTCGCGGATGCTCACCGAGATGTTCCGCTTCGGGATCATCGATCACCCGCCCGCCGGCACGCCCTCTGACCCGGTGACGTCCCCGGCGCACGTCGCCGTCGCCACCAGCGTCGCCGACCAGTCGGCCACGCTGCTCAAGAACGACAGCCAGACGCTGCCACTGTCGGCCGCCCACGGCGGAACCGTGGCGGTGATCGGACCGTCGGCGTCGACGTCGCCCACCTACGGGGGTGGCGGCAGCGCATACGTGATCCCGTCCCAGACGGTGACGCCGCTTCAGGGCCTCGAGGCCGCCGCCGGGCGTGGCACCCACCTGCTCTACCAGCAGGGCCTGCCCACCGACGCCTCGCTGCCGGCGATTCCGTCATCGGCGCTGTCGCCTGCCTACGCCCCCACCCCGTTTGGCGGGAGCTACAGCGGCACCCTGACCGCGCCGGAGACCGGCACCTACGTGCTGGCCATCGACAACCCGTGCGGGTGCTACACGCCGACCTACCTGTCACTCAACGGGCAGCAGATCCTCGACGATCCGAGCACGCCGCCGGTACACGTGTACTCGGTGGCGGTCAACCTGGTGCAGGGTAAGACGTACACGTTGAGCATCAGCGGTGACTCAGACGAGCTCCTGTGGGGCACGCCCTCGGCGCTCCAGCCCGGGATCGACGACGCCGTGGCGGCGGCCAAGAGCGCTGACTCGGCGGTCGTGGTCGTCTCCGACGACACCGAGTCCGAGGCCACCGACCGCCTGTCGCTCAACCTGCCCTCGGCGCAGGACGAACTCATCTCCGCGGTCGCGGCCGTCAACCCACACACCGTGGTCGTCGTCAACGCCGGTGCGCCGGTGGCGATGCCGTGGCTCTCGCAGGTCTCCGCGGTGCTCGACGACTGGTACCCGGGCGAGGTGAGCGGCACCTCGCTGGCGCGCGTCCTGTTCGGGCGCGCCGATCCGAGTGGCCACCTGCCGGTGACCTTCCCCGCGAGCCTGTCGCAGGTGCCCGCCTCCAGCCCGGCGCAGTTCCCGGGCGTGGGCGGCAAGGTCCAGTACTCCGAGGGGCTGGACGTGGGCTACCGCTGGTATGACGCCCAGAACCTGACGCCGCTGTTCCCGTTCGGGTACGGGCTCTCCTACACGAAGTTCTCCTTCAGCCATCTGAGGGTGAGTGGCGAGCCGCGCAACGGCGTCAGCGACATGCAGGTGTCGGCGACGGTGACCAACGTCGGCCAGCGGGCCGGGGCAGACGTCGCGCAGCTGTACCTCGGCGACCCGTCGGCCGCCGGGGAGCCCCCGCGGCAGCTCGTCGGCTTCCAGCGTGTGAACCTCAGGCCCGGCCAGTCGGCCCCGGTGCAGTTCACCGTCACCCCGCGTGACACCTGGTGGTGGGACGAGGCGGCCAACGGCTGGAACCAGAGCACCGGCCACTACGGCGTGTTCGTGGGCGACTCCTCAGCGCAGTCTGAACTGCCGCTGCAGTCGGGCTTCGACCTCGGTGCCTCGCCTGCGGCCCGTCAGGTCCAGATCCAGGCGCCGGCGACGATGCAGGCCGGGAAGCCGTCAATCGTCACCGTCACCCTGACCCGGTCGGGCAACGCGACGCTGCACCGCGTCACGCTCGCGTTGCAGTTGCCGCAGGGATGGAAGGTCAGCGCGCTCGGCCGTTCGACGTTCAAGCGCTTGGCTCCGTCGGCGGCGCCGAGCACCGCCTTCCAGGTCACGCCGCCGAAGTACACGCCGGCCACCAACGCCACCGTCCACGCAACCGCGACCCTCGGGCCCGACGCCGTACGCGAGGCCGGCGTCAGCGTCGGCGTGTCGTAGACCACCTCCTCAGGGGGACCCAGCTGCCGCCGCGCCATCCATAGGCGCGGCGGCAGCCCCTTGGTTCGCGGCCGTCCCGATGAGGGACGACCGCCCGTCTACACGCCTCCGTGTTCGATGAGGAACGCGACGGCGATGATCGCGGCGAGCAGCACCCCCAGAAGGCGGATGCGCCACATGTGCGCCCGGCCCGGGCGGCGGCGAGCGAGCTCACGACGTGACAGCGAGCTCATGAAGAGTCGGGACTCGGGCATCGGCGTGACCTGCGGTCCTCCGTCGTCGGATGCAAGCTCTGCGGACAACGGTAGTCAACCGGTGGCAACGGACAGATCCCGGAATGTGAGGGCTTTTTCGCCGTCGACGCCGCGCTATATCGTTCCGGAGCGCCGCCCACGCCCGGACAGGAGGACACCCCAGTTGACCGACATCGAGGCCCACATCACCGGCACCGTGTGGAAGATCGAGGTCGAGGTCGGCGATACCGTCGAGGAGGGTGACGCGGTCGTCATCCTGGAGTCGATGAAGATGGAGATGCCTGTCGAGGCCGAGGACCCCGGTGTCGTCACCGAGATCCTGTGCGCGGAGGGGCAATCGGTCTCCGAGGGCGACACGCTCGTTGTCCTCGAGTAGTCCGTCGCCCTCCGCCGGGCAGCTGCTGGTCGACGAGCCGGCCCCGCACGTCGCCCGGCTGACGATCTCCAATCCGGAGAAGCGGGGAGCGCTGGATCACGCGATCCTCGACAGCTTCGCCGAAATGCTGCCCCGGCTCAACGCCCGTTGCGTGATCATCACCGGGCAGGGCCGGACGTTCTCGGCCGGCTATGACATCGGCGACCTGCGTGGTGGGGGTGGTGGGCGGTTCGCCGACGAGGCCGAGAGGCTCGTGGCCCATCCATTCACCGCCGCCATCGACGCTGTCGACGGCTACCCGTACCCCACGATCGCGGCGCTCAACGGCCACGCCATCGGCGGCGGGCTGGAGCTGGCGCTGTCGTGTGATCTGCGCCTGGCCGCCCATCCGATCAAGCTGGGGATGCCGCCCGCCAAGCTCGGGCTCGTGTACTCCCACACCGGAATCCGCAAGTTCATCGACGTGATCGGGGCCGCCCGCACCCGAGAGCTGTTCCTGGTAGGCGGGCGCATCAACGCGTCCAAGGCCCATCTGTGGGGACTGGTCAACGACGTGCTCGGCGTCGACGAGCTGGCCGACGCGGCCGTGGCACTGGCCCGTGAGATCGCGGCCAACGCGCCCCTGGCCCAGCAGGGCAACAAGCGCGTCATTCGCGCTGTGCTCGACGCGGAGGCCACGCTCGCGCCCGAGGTGGAGCGAGAGCTGCTGGCGCTGCGCCACGCCTGCTTCTCGTCCGAGGACTTCCGCGAAGGCGTGCGCGCGTTCGCCGAGAAGCGCCTGCCGGAGTGGAAGGGCTCGTGACGGGGTTAGTCGTGGAATCCGGCGAGTGGCTGGGGCATGGATGGCGCCGCTCGCTCGCCGCGATCGTACCGGTGGTCGGTGAGGGCGAGCCCGAGGCGCTGTGGAGCGCCGAGCGTTTCGGTGATGGGGATGGCCCGATGGTCGCGGTGTTCGTCCACGGTGGCTTCTGGCGCGCCCGATGGGCCGCTGACACCATTGCCCCGCTGGCGCGGGCGTGCGCGGCGGCGGAGCCCCACCCGTGGGTGTGGAACCTCGAGTACCCGCGGGTGGGGATGCCCGGCGGCGGCTGGCCGGGGACTGCGCTGGCGGTGCGCGAGGCGCTCGGGGCCGCCATGGAGGCCGCCGCGGGGCGGCCGGTCGTGGTCGTCGGCCACTCGGCGGGCGGGCATCTTGCCCTGTGGGCGGCCCAC
The DNA here is from genome assembly GCA_963790605.1 of uncultured Actinomycetota bacterium. Lineage (GTDB taxonomy): Bacteria > Actinomycetota > Thermoleophilia > Solirubrobacterales > Solirubrobacteraceae > Palsa-465. Next base: position 904,729 of record CAWBPG010000001.1, read on the forward strand.
GAGCATCCGGTGGCCGCCGTCGTGTCGCTGGCCGGGGTCTGCGACCTGGAGGAGGGCGTCCTCACCGGCATCGGCAACGGCGCGGTGCTGGAGCTTCTGGGAGCGGCCCCCGACAGCGGCCTGTATGCCGCCGCCAGCCCGATCGCCCGGCTCCCGCTGCGCTCGCCGGTGCTGCTCATCCACGGCGACGCCGACGAGGACGTTCCCATCAGCCAGAGCCGGCGGTTTGAGACAGCCGCGCACGCGGCAGGCGACGACTGCGAGCTGCACGAACTGCCGGGCGGCGGGCACTACGAGGTGATCGACCCCGGCGGCCGGGGGTGGCCGATCCTCAGCGACCGCCTGGCCGCACTGGCCGGGGGCTGATCAGAGCGCGGCGCGTGAGGCTGATGCCCCCGGCTGCCCAGGCCCTCATCGTTCATCCGTGAACGCAGGACGGGAGACCACGGCCCTTGGCGGTCCGCTCAACAACCACCACACTTCCGTCGTGGGGAATCGGCGGTGAAGCGAGCCTGCCGGCGTGGGCGAAGACGTCACGGATGCGGACTGAACCTCTTACGCGGCCCGACGTTGGTGCGGGCCTTCCCGCTCTATCTCGACTCGAATCCAAGGGGTATGGGTATGAGGCGTATCGCCGTTATCGCGCTGGTGTTGGGGACCGGGCTTGCCTTCGCAACCGGGGCCCAGGCCAAGTCCAAGCATCACCCGTTGAAGTGCAAAGCGGGCGATGTCCGCCGTCACGTTCGCGTCGTCCAGCGCTTCCAAGGGCGGATCGTTCGCCGCCGTGGGCGGATCGTCTACGTGCGGGTCTGGCTATGCGTCAAGACGGCCAAGGCAACGCCAAAGCCGTCTTCCTCGTCTCCGTCGTCTTCCTCGTCTCCGTCGTCCTCCTCGTCTCCGTCGTCCTCCTCATCGCCGTCGGGCAGCTCGCCCACGTCCCCAGGGACTCCGGCGTCGCCGGCGCGATCGCGCCCCCCGGTGAACACCGCGCCGCCCACGATCAGCGGAAGCGCGACCCAGGGCAGCACGCTGACGGCCTCGACCGGCACGTGGACGAACACGCCGACGAGCTACGCCTACCGGTGGCAGCGGTGTAACACGGGTGGCTGTCAGAACATTGGAGGCGCAACGGATGCGACCTATCTCCTCGGCGCTGCCGACGTTGGCTCGACCGTCCGCGTCTCCGTCACCGCCCGCAACGCCGCAGGCTCGGCGTCGGCGACGTCGGCTCGCACCGGGACCGTCAGCGGACCGATCGGCCCGCCGCCGCCACCGACCCCTCCGGTGAACACCGCGCCACCCACGATCAGCGGCAGCGCGACGAGGGCAGCACGCTGAGTGCCTCGACCGGCACCTGGACGAACACGCCGACGAGCTACGGCTACCAGTGGCAGAGCTGCAACACGGGTGCCTGTCAGAACGTCGGCGGGCCCACGTCAACATATGTCCTCGCCAGCAGTGACGTCGGGTCGACCGTGCGCGTCTTCGTGACCGCCAGCAACGCCTCAGGCTCGGGGTCGGCGACCTCGGCCCCTACGGGGACTGTGGCCTCCAGCGGCGGGTCCAGCGGCGACCCGGTCGTCGTGGCCGTGGGGGATATCGCGCGGCCGCCTGGCTGCAACCCGTGCGAGCAGTCGGCGACTGCGTCGCTCACACAGACCTTCAACCCCGCCTCCGTCTTCGTGCTCGGAGACAACCAGTACGACTCGGGCTCGGATAGCGAGTACACGGGCTCGTACGACCTCACATGGGGGCGCGATTTCAACTCGATCGTGCATCCCGTTCTGGGGAACCACGAGTACCTCACGTCCGGAGCGGCTGGCTACTTTCAGTACTTCGGGGACCACGGCGTCACGACCAATGCGCCGGCCGGCTATTACTCGGTGAACCTCGGCACCTGGCACATCGTCTCCCTCAACTCCAACTGCTCCGACCAGAAGGGGTGCTCGGACGCTCTCGCCGGCGGCACGACCTCGGCCGAGATGTCCTGGCTGCAGTCCGATCTGGCGGCGAACCCGAGTGCGTGCCTGCTCGCGATGTGGCATCACCCGTTGTTCTCCTATGGCTGGACGCTCGGCGCCCCGAGCGTGGCGCCGCTGTGGACCGCGCTCTACGACGCCCACGCGGACGTCGTACTGAACGGACACGACCATCTCTACGAACGCTACGCGCAACAGGATCCGTCCGGTACCGCGTCCACGGCCGGCATTCGCGAGTTCGTGGTGGGAACCGGCGGCGAGAGCCTGAACGGGCTGTACGGGAGCACTCCCCCCGCAACCCTGCAGGCGAATGACAGGGAGTACGGCGTGCTCGTGCTGACGCTTCACGCGACGAGCTATGACTGGAAGTTCGTCAACACGAGCGGCCAGATCAAGGACAGCGGTACGACGGCTTGCCATGGCTCAGGGACGGCGTCCGCCAGCGTCGCCACGGCGCGTGTCGCCCGCTCCGCTTCAGTCGCCCGCCTGAGTGGGCCGCAGCTCAGCTTCGACGCTCGCCCGCTCGCAGCTTCGCTGAAGTCGGTGAGGCGGACGGGGCTCACCGTGGCAGTCCACGCCTCACGGGCCGTCGACGTCACCGTGACCATCTGGCGACGGCAGGGCCACGCGCTGCAGCGGATTGCCTCTGCGTACGAAACCGAGTCTCAGATTTCCCAGCCGCACAGCCGAATCGTCATGCACATACCGACACGCCGGCTGCAGGGCACGTCAGCCGTCACGCTGGTCATCCGGCTCGCGGCCGTGGACGGGGCCGAGCACCACCGGACTGTCACTCGAACCGTGCGCCTCAGGTAACGCATGAGCCAGTACGGGCTCTGCGTTGATGGTGAAGGTATGGCGTCCGCTCCAGGGAAGCGCCCGGACGCTCCCAGCACCGTTACTCCTGACGCCAGCTACGCCGGCGGCTTCCCCGCGATCGCGCGGGCGTCGCTTCCGCTCCACGCCTTTTTGTGCTCCCGCTTGGCCGCCTGGTAGTCGGCCAGCGCCTGCGGCGAATCGACGTCGCCGAGAGTCGGGTGCCACGGGACGAGGCCCTCGGCGGCAGCCACGCCGAAGCGCTTGGCCAGCACCGAGCCCAGGGCCTTCACCTTCATCTCGCCGAACCCGGGCAGCCCGGCCAGGTTGGCGCGCAGTGCCTCGGTGTCGGCGGCGTGGGTCCACACCCGCGCGGCGTCGCCGCCGTACTCGTCGCGGATGTGGAGGGCGAGGTCGTGGACGCGCTGGGCCATCGAGCCGGGGAAGCGGTGGATGGCGGGCCGCTCGCGGAAGACGGGCTCCAGGTCGGCGTCGGCGAGGGCGGCGGCGTCGATCGTGCCCAGGCGCTCCTTGAGGGCCAGCGGACCGGAGAACGCCTTCTGGACCTGGACCTGCTGGTCGAGCGCGAAGCCGATGAGCAGCGCCATCGGATCGGAGGCGATGAGCGCGTTGGACTCGTCGGAGTCGGTGAAGTAGAGGCGGTCGGGCATGGTGAGGCGATCTTAGGGGAGGCAGCGTGTCGCCTTGTGGAGGCCGACAATCCGCGAGCCCGGCCGCGCCGCGCGCATCCGCGCAGATCTCTAGGCTGCACGCTCGGATGCCGCCGCTGATCATGCCGGCCGAGGCGCTGCGCCTCGGCGAGCTGCAGGACCACGCCGAGATCGGGGCGCTCGTCGAGCGCGCCTGGCAGGCCCGCCGGGAGCGCTTCGGCGATTCCACCGACATGTGCTCGCTGGTCAACGCCAAGTCCGGCGGCTGCGCCGAGGACTGCGGCTTCTGCGCGCAGTCCAAGTACGCCGAGGCCGAGACGCCGCTGCACGCGATGATGGAGCCCGAGCAGATCCTGGAGCACGCGCGCGCCGCTGAGGCGGCGGGCGCCCACCGCTTCTGCATGGTCACGCAGGGCCAGGGGCTGTCCCAGCGCGACTTCGAGAAGGTGCTGACCGGCGCGCGGCTGGTCGCCGAGCACACCAACCTCAAGCGCTGCGTCTCGATCGGCCACATGTCGGCGCAGCGGGCCAAGTCGCTCAAGGAGGCCGGCATCCAACGCGTGCACCACAACGTTGAGACGGCCGAGTCCTATTACCCGGAGGTGTCCAGCACGGTTCGCTACCAGGGACGCCTGCGGACGATCGAGGCGGTGCGCGAGGCGGGGCTGGAGACCTGCGTCGGCGGGATCCTCAATCTCGGCGAGACGCGCGAGCAGCGGGTCGAGATGGCCTTCCAGCTGGCCGAGATCAACCCCACCAGCGTTCCCATCAACCTGCTCAACCCCCGTCCCGGCACCAAGTTCGGGGATCGCGAGCTGATGGACCCCTGGGACGTGGTCAAGTGGATCGCGATCTTCCGTCTCATCCTCCCCGACGCGCTGTTCCGCCTGTGCGGCGGGCGCGTGGAGAACCTCGGCGAGCTTCAGGCCACGGCGGTCAAGGCCGGCCTCAACGGGGTGATGATGGGCAACTTCCTCACCACGCTCGGCAACACGCCCGACGAGGACAAGGCGATGTTCACCGAGCTCGGCCTCAACGTCACCGCTCATGGCGACAACGGCGCGAACCCGCGGCCCGATAACCGCACGGGCTGGCTGGAGGGCGAGACTCCCGACCTCGTCTCCGCCACGCTGGACTCGCCGGATCCGGCCGAGCCGCCGACGCTGACGGTGCGGATGTGGGATCCCACCACCCAGTTGCGGTTCGCGGCCAAGCGGGCCGTGCCGCCGCGACCAGACGGCGCTCCCAACAGCGGGCAGGGGCGCGAGACGCGGGAAGCGGCCGCGCGCCGCGCCAACGTCGCCTGAGCGGGCGCGACCGGCCTCCCCCACACCCCGCGAGCCTGCCGTCCGGGTCGTGTCTTATGTTGCGTACCCGTGATCGAGATCGAGGCCCGGCTTGATGAGCTGAAAGCCCTCGGGTTGCATCGCCGCACCCGGCTCGTTTCCGGACCCCAGGGCCCGCACGTCCTGCTTGACGGCAAGCCCGTCCTGCTGCTGTGCTCTAACAACTACCTCGGGCTCGCCGATCACCCACGTGTTCGGGAGGCCGCCGCCGATGCCGCCATGCGCTGGGGCGTCGGAGCAGGGGCGTCGCGGCTGGTCTCGGGCACGATGACCATCCACCGCCGGCTGGAGGATCGCCTGGCCGCCTTCACGGGCCGCCAGAGCGCGCTGCTGTTCGGTTCCGGGTACCTCGCCAACGCCGGCACGATCGCCGCGCTGACCCGGCCGGGCGACGTCGTCTTCTCCGATGAGCTCAACCACGCCTCGCTCGTGGACGGCTGCCGGCTCTCGCGCGCCGAGATGTTCGTCTATGACCACGGCGACGCGGAGCACCTCGAGTGGGGGATCCGCGACGCCGAGGGCCGAGGCACCCTGATCGTCACCGACAGCGTGTTCTCGATGGACGGCGACGTCGCCCCGCTCGAGGAGATCGTGGAGCTCGCACAGCGCCACGGCCTGCGGACGCTCATCGACGACGCCCACGGCACGGGCGCGCTGGGACCGGGCGGGCGCGGCGCCCTCGCCGAGGCGGGCCTCGAGGATCAGGTCGATGTGATCGTCGGGACGCTGGGCAAGGCGCTCGGCTCCTACGGCGCCTTCGTCGCCTGCGATCACCAGATGACGCGCTACCTTCTCAACGCCGCACGTACCTTCATCTTCTCCACCGCGCTCCCGCCGCCCGCCGTGGCCGGCGCCCTGGCCGCGCTGGACCTGCTGGTGCAGAAGCCGCGCCGGGTCGACAAGCTTGCCGCCAACGCCGCCGCGCTGCGCGCCGGGCTGATCCGCCAGGGCTTCGACGTCGGTGACTCCACCACCCAGATCGTCCCGCTCATCGTCGGCGACGCCGAGCTCGCCGTGCGGATGTGCGAGGCCGCACTGGCGCGCGGGGTGTTCACCGAGGCCCTCCGCCCGCCCACGGTGCCGGCGATGACCGCCCGGCTGCGACTCGCGGTCATGGCCACCCACCGCGAGGAGGAGCTCGCCGAGGCAACCAGCACGCTCGGCGCGGTCGCGCGCTCGCTCGGGATCGCGCCGCGCCACATGGCGGCGCCGGTGGTGGAACCGGAGCCCGCTCTGTCTTCCGTCGGCGGTGAGGACTGGGGCGCTGAGCCGTCGTCGCCCGAGCCGCCGCCCAGACCGGCTCCGGCACGCGGCGTGTTTGACTTCGAGGCGCCAGAGCCGGTTCGCCGCGCCGCGTAGTCCGTCGCGCCTTCAGCCGTCCGATGACCGCCGAGCTGCGTGGATGCTTTGTCACCGGCACCGACACCGGGGTCGGCAAGACCGTGGTGGCAGCGGCCATCGTCGCGCGCCTGCGCAGACTCGGCGCCGAGGTCCGCGCGATCAAGCCGCTGATCACCGGCCTGGAGGAACCGCCCGATCCCGACTGGCCGCCTGACCACGCGCTGCTCGCCCAGGTGGCCGGCTGCGAGCCCGAGCAGGTCATCCTCGCCGGCTTCGGTCCCGCCGTGTCCCCCCATCTGGCGATCGAGCTCGCGGGGGCAGACCCGCCGACGCTCGCGTGGCTGGCCGACGGCGTGCGCGGCATCGCCCGGGTCGGCGGGGTCGGGTCTATCACCGTGGTGGAGGGCGTGGGCGGGCTGCTCGTCCCGCTGGGCCCCGTGGCCGACGTCCGCGATCTGGCCGCCGTCCTCGGGCTCCCGCTCGTGATCGCCGCCCGGCCCGGCCTGGGCACGATCAGCCACACCCTGCTCACGCTCGAGGCGGCCCGGTCGGCGAGGCTGACGGTCGCCGGCGTCGTGCTGACCCCCTGGCCGCGGGACCCGAGCGTGATGGAGCGCTCCAACCGCGACACGATCGCGCGCCGCGGGCAGGTGGAGGTGGCGACCCTGCCCCCGCTCCCCCGCGCCGACCCTCAGCTCCTGGGCACCGCCGGGGCCGAGCTTCCGCTCGAGCGCTGGCTGGCCGACGCCCTCCGTTAGCGGGCACATCCGGCCGACGCGAGCCCGGCCGTGTGCGGTCTGGGCTCCCCGACGGGGGCGAGGGTCAATCCTCGTAGGGCGTGAAGTCCCGCTTGCGCGCGCCGCACACGGGACAGAACCAGGTGTCAGGGATGTCCTCGAACTGGGTTCCCGGAGGGATGCCCCCATCCGGGTCGCCCTCGGCCGGGTCGTAGATGAACCCGCAGGACTCGCACATGTATCTCATCGCGGGCAAGCGTAGCGTCAGGCCGCGGACACCCGCCGTGTCGCCGCCCGCGCCGCGTGCGCCCCGCCCGGGCGCGCGCCGGACCGGCGCCGGGTTGGGGTAGGGTCGGCGTCGTGGACACGCCGCGGCCCGCACCAGGCGAGGAGATCAACCCCGGCCCGCAGACGGTCCCGCGCCTGGCCGCCACGGTCATCCTGTTGCGCGGCGGCGTCGACGCCCTGGAGGTCCTGCTGGCCCAGCGCAATCCGAAAGCGCGGTTCATGGGGGGCGCGTGGGTCTTCCCGGGCGGAGCGGTGAACACCGAGGACGGCGACGGCGAGCCGGGTCGCAAGGCCGCGGCCATCCGCGAGCTGAGTGAGGAGGTCGGCGTCGGCCTGCCGGACCCGGACGCGCTCCTGGCCTTCTCGCGTTGGATCACCCCGGCGGTGGTCAAGATCCGCTACGACACCTGGTTCTACCTCGCCGTCGCTCCCGACGGCGCGCAGCCCCGGGTCGACGGCTCCGAGATGGTCGATGCGCGCTGGTTTCAGCCCCAGGACGCGCTACGGGCCGCTCGCGCCGGAGAGATCATGCTGGTGTTCCCGACGATCAAGCACCTGGAGCAGCTGTCGGGGTTCACGTCGGCGCAGGCACTGGTCGATCACGCGCACACGCGCACCGTCAAGCCCGTCCAGCCGCGGGTCATCGGCACCGGCGAGACGGCCAGGATCGTCCTCCCCGGCGAGCCCGGCTATGACGACTGAGCCTGAGAGCAGCGAGGATGCGTCGGCGCCGCTGACCGTCGCGGTCACCGGCCCGACCGGGGACATCGGCCGCTCGCTGCTCCGGGTCCTGGAGCGCAACCCGGGGGTGGGACGGGTGTCCGCGATGGCGCGCCGGCCGTTTGATCCCTCCGCCGAGGGCTTGCGCAAGGTGGAATACCACCGTGCGGACGTGCTCGACGCCGACGCCGTGCGCGAGCTGATCGCCGGCGCGGACGTGGTCGTCCATCTCGCGTTCATGATCATGGGCGGCGCGCAGGACACGACCGAGATCAACCTGACCGGCTCGCGCAACGTGTTCAACGCCGCGATCGACGCCGGGGTGGCGCGTCTGGTCTACGCCTCGTCGGTGGCCGCCTACGGCTTCGCCGCCGACAACCCGCCCGTGCTCACCGAGGACCTCGAGCCCCGCGGCACCCAGCGCCACTATTACTCGGCCCAGAAGGCCGAGCTGGAGCTCGCGCTCCGCGAGCTGCTGGCCGGCTCCGACGTCGCCGCCTACGTCTTTCGCCCGTGCATCGTCGCCGGGCCCGACGCGCTGACGCTCGTGGAGAGCATCCCCTACGTCCAGCTCTCGGACAAGATGCCGGCGCCGATCCTCCGCGCGCTGCAGTTCATGCCGGCGCTCCGGCCCGTCATCCCGGACCCCGGCGTCCCCTTCCAGCTCGTCCACCACGACGATGTCGCCACCGCGCTCGAGGCGGCCGTCCTGGGTCGCGGCGAGCCAGGCGTCTACAACCTCGCCGGCGACGGGACGCTCACCTTCGCCGACCTCGCCGACGCCCTGGGCTGGTACAGCATCCCCGTGCCCGAGCTGGCCGTCGGCGCCGCCGCCGAGCTCGTCGCGCGCCTGCCCTTCATCCCCGACGAGGCCCAGTGGATCGAGAGCGCGCGCCGGGCGGTGATCATGGACACCACCCGGGCCCGCACGGTGCTCGGATGGGCGCCGCACCACGACGCGCGCGAGACGCTGCAGGAGATGGTGCGCACGGCGCGGTCCGAGCGGCTGATCCGGTAAATCACGGCCTTCCCAGGGGGCCTTGGGAGATAACCCCGTTCGCCCGTGCCCGGGGCAGACGCGACAAGCCCGAACCCGTCTACGTGTCCCCGTTGAGATTCGGGAGCCCCAGCGACTGCAGCCAGTTGCTGACGGTCACGTTGAGCGTGGTGAACTCGCCGGTCCAGATGAGTACTCCCATGGCGATGAGCACCGCCCCCCCGACGCCGATGATCACCGGGTAGTGGCGCTTGATCACCGCGAACGCCGCGGTGGCGGTGCCGAAGGCCAGGCCGGTGATGAGGAACGGGACGCCGAGCCCGGCGCAGTAGACCGCGAGCAGGATCGCGCCGTGTGAGGCCGAGCTCGAGGTGCCGGCGACGGTCAAGATCGCCCCCAGTGTCGGGCCGGTGCACGGCGTCCAGGCCAGGGCGAAGGCCGCACCGGCCAGCACCGGGCCCCCGCGCCCGGCGCGCTGCATCAGTCCGGCGACGTGCCACTCGCGCGAGAGTGCGGGGATGAACGGCGCCAGCATGAACAGCAGGCCCATGACGATGATCACCCCGCCGGAGATCTTCAGCGCCGTCGGGCCGATCAGCGCGAAGTGCAGCGCCCGCTGCCCGAGCAGACCCAAGCCGATGAAGATGAACGAGAAGCTGGCCACGAAGGCCAGGCTGGGACCAAGCACCTTGCCCCTGTGGACCTCCCCCGGCTGGCCGCCGGCGACCGCGGAGATGTAGCCGGGCACGAGTGGCAGGACGCATGGCGAGAGGAAGGAGATGAGGCCCGCGCCGAATGCGACCGGAAGTCCGATTCCTGACGCTGCGTCGACCATGTCGGTCCGAGGGTACTCGTTGCTCGTTGAGCGGGAGATGAGGCCAGCGCAGGAGCCGGAGGCCCACTTCCGGTCACGCTCGTCCACCGCGGGCTGGTCAGGGCCCCGCCGGTGTTTGGTGAAATTCTGTTCATCGGATGACTAATTCTGAAACTTTCACCCGGGTCACCCGTTAGCATGGGGCAGGGTTAACGTGGAAGCTTCCGCACTCCCACCTTCGGTATCACTGGCACGGACGCGGCTGGCGCTCGGCGCCCCGCTGCTTCGGCTTCGGCCCGACGAGCAACTCGTATCGCTGTTCCGCGGCGGGAGCGAGGAGGCGTTCCGGGCCATCCACGATCGCTACCGGCAGCGCATGTTCGCCTACACGCGGCAGATGCTGTCGGGCTCGGCGGTGGATGCCGAGGACGCCGTTCAGGAGATCTTCGTGCGCGCGTACTCGGGCCTGCGCTCCAGCGATCGCGAGCTGGCCCTGCGCGCCTGGCTGTACCGGATCGCCCACAACCGCTGTATCGACGAGCTGCGCCGCCCGCAGTCCGTCGCGACCGAAACCATCCCCGCGACGGTCCCCTTCGCGGGGAGCGACCCCGTGGTTCGGCTAGAGCAGCGCGACGCGCTCAAGCGCCTGATCGCCGACGTGCAGCGCCTGCCCGACCAGCAGCGATCGGCTCTGCTCATGCGCGAGCTCGCGGGCATGACCTACGCCGACGTCGCCGGCGCGCTCGGGGTCTCGATCCCAGCGGTCAAATCGCTCCTCGTGCGCGCACGCGTGGGACTGGCCCAGGCCAGCGAGGCCCGCGACACCGCCTGCGCCCGCATCCGCGAGGACCTGATCGTCTCCCACGACCGTGGCGTCCGCGCCAGCGGACTGGCGCGCCGGCACCTGCGCGACTGCCCCCACTGCCGTCAGTTCCGCAGCGAGGTGCGCGGCGTCAGCCGTCAGCTGGCGGGGTTCGTCCCCGCTCTGGGCCCGATCGGCGTCATCGCCAAGGTCCTCGGGATCGGAGGCGGAGGAGGCGCAGCTGCCGGCACCGGCGCCATCGCCAGCGGCGGCGCCACCGCTACAGCCGCGGCCACCACGGCTGCGGGCGGCCTAGCGGGCGCGGGCGGAGTCGTGGGGCTCGGCGCGATCGCCGGCAGTGGCCACGTCGTCACGCTCTTGGCCGCCGCGGTGGTCACCGCCGGGGGCGCCCTCGAGCTCCAGCACATCGCACCGCCGGCCCCCCAGCGCGTCCACCATCATCACGCCGCGACGCGCGCGCCGTCGCGGGCCTCACATGCCGCCACCGCCAGCGCAGCCGGTTCGTCGGGTCAGAGCTCGAGCGTCAGCCAGACATCCTCGGCCCCCGTCACGAACTCAACCGCGCCGGCCTCCCCCAGCGCGGTCGCGAACCCGTTGGCCTCCAACGTGTCTTCAACGGGCACCGGCCATCGTCGCTCGCGGTCCGGCGCCAAGGGCGCCCCGCTCGCACCTCCGCTCACCGAGACCCTCGATCCCGATCAGCTGACCACCCTGTACGGGCCCGGAACCCCGCCCAGCTTGGTCGACCCGGCCAATCCCGCGGCCACGCCGGTGACGACGGCTCCCGCCTCCACCCCGACCGCGAGTGGCACCTCGTCGGCGGCGCCCACCGATCCGAGCACTCCGGCCTCGCCCGCCGGCACCTCGTCGTCGACGCCGGTCGGCACCACGCCGGGGAGCACCACCGGGACGGCCTCCACAGGCACGACCGGGGCCGGCCCGGGAACTGCCACCGGCGGGACGACCGGCACCTCAGGGACGAGCAGCGCTCAGACCGGCTCGTCGAGCACGGGCCCCTCCACCGGCACGGGCTCGAGCGGCAGCAGCAGCACCACCAAGGTGACCCCGGCCGCCTCGACGGGCTCGATCGACCCGTCCAAGGTCCCGGCAGCATCACGGCCTCATGGGCACGGTACGATCGCCGTGTTCACGATGACGGGCAACTGACCAGCGCCTACCTGGAGACGCTCGAGCACGAGCAACTGCTCGTGCGCCGTGGTCCGCGCTCGGGGCTCTACACGCTCATCGCGATCCACTCGACGGTGCGCGGTCCCTCGCTCGGCGGCTGCCGTATGTGGGGCTACGGCGACGCCCGCCTCGCCGTGCGCGACGTGCTGCGGCTGTCGCGGGCGATGACGTTCAAGGCGGCGGTGGCCGACCTCCCGCTGGGCGGCGGCAAGGGCGTGATCATGGCTCCCACCGATGCACCCCTCACCGCGCGCCGGCGGCACGCCGCGTTGCTGGACTTCGGCGACCTCGTCGAGTCGGCGCAGGGCCGCTACATCACCGCCGAGGACGTCGGGACCTCGAGCCGCGACATGGCGGTGATCGCGCAGCAGACCCGACACGTCGCCGGCCTGGCACGGAGCCGCGGCGGGTCGGGTGACCCCAGCCCGTTCACGGCGCTCGGAGTGGAGGCGGCCATACGGGCCACCTGCCAGCGGGCCTTCGCCGACAGCTCGCTGCGCGACCGCAGCGTCTGTGTGCTCGGGCTTGGCCATGTCGGCTCGCGGGTGGCCAAACGCTGCGCGCGGGCCGGGGCGCGGCTCATCCTCGCCGACGTCGACCCGCGCAAGCAGGTACTGGCCCAGCAGCTCGGCGCCAGCTGGTCAACGCCCGCCGAGGCGTGGCGCGCCGAGGTCGACGTGCTGGTGCCCTGCGCCCTGGGCGGGCTGTTCGACGACGAGACGGTGCCGCGCCTGCGCTGCCGCACGATCGCCGGCGCGGCCAACAACCAGCTCGCCGACGACCGGATCGCGGGGCTCCTGCAGGAGCACGGCATCCTGTGGGCGCCGGATTTCGTGGCCAACGCCGGGGGCATCATCAACATCGCCGAGGAGACCGGGGGCTACCACCCCGCCGCCGCGCGCCATCGCGTCCGAGGCATCGGCACGACGATCGGGATGATCTTCGATCGCTCCGAAGAAACCGGGCAGACGCCCCTGGCGGCGGCGCTGGAGCTGGCGCGCCGGCGGCTGGATGCCGCCGCCGCCAACGGCTCGGCGATGGGATAGCCCCGCTCCCGCCGCCGGACGACGGAGGTCAGCGCGGCTCGGACGCGCTGCGGACCTCGGGCCCGGGCCGCTCGACCCCGGCCGGGAGACGGCCCTCGGCCTGCAGCTTGTCCAGGTGCGCCGCGAGCGTGATCGTCGCGGCCGGCCGCAGCTGCTCGGGCACGTCGTCCCACGCGGTGTCCAGCATCTCGCCCACAGAACGCGCGCCCGCGTCCAGGCCCTCCACGAGGCGGCGCTCACGCTCGAGCCGGTGCGCCACGTATTCGTCGAGTTTGGCCGCCGGATCGCTGACGGGCGGCCCGTGCCCGGGCAGGAGCACGGACAGGTCGCGGCGGCGCAGCTCGCCCAGAGCCTCCAGGTACCGGGTCAGGGCCCCGGGATCAGGGGCGATGAACACGCTGCCCTGGCCCAACACGGCATCTCCGGTGAGGGCGGCGCTGCCCACGACGAAGGCCAGGTGATCGGGGGCGTGCCCCGGCGTGCTCACCGCTTCCAGGGGCCCGAACCCGCTGCCGCCGCGCAGCAGCCGATCGACGTCGCCGCGCGCCGCCGCCACGGGCGCGTGCGGGAAACGCTGGCGGACCGCGGGCAGCGCGCCGGCGTGGTCGCCGTGATCGTGGGTGAGGGCGACGCCGCCGAGCCCGCCCCGCCGCCCCACCTCGGCGAGAACGGCGGCTGTGTGCTCGCGAAGATCGGGGCCGGGATCGACCAGCCACGCCGGGTCTGAGCCGACGATCCAGGTGTTCGTGCCCGACAGCGTGAACGGCCCCGGGTTGTCAGCCCGCAACCCGACGATCTCGTGCCCGGGGACCTCCAGTCGTGTCACTGCTTGAATTGTCCAGCATGGCGGCGGGCGCCGACGAGCCTCATGCTCTCGGGGATGATCCCGAGGGACCTGTCGTCCCCGCCGACGCCGGTCGCGGGCGCGATGACGAGGACCCGGGGCGCAGCCTGTGGCGTGGGCTCATCTCGCTGGTCATCCTCGTGGCGCTGGTCGGCTCGCTGCTGCTCGCGGTGCCAGGCCTGCACGGCGTCGGCGACGAGGTCGCGGACATGCGCGTCGGCTGGCTGCTCGTGGCCGTGGTGCTGGAGATCCTGTCCTGCGTCGGCTACGTCATCGCGTTCCTGCAGGTATTCGACCGCGCGCCGCTGCGCTTCGGCGCGCGCGTCGCACTGAGCGAGCTCGCCTTCGGTGCGGCCGTATCGCTCGGTGGCGCGGGCAGCATCGCCGTCGGTGCCTGGCTGCTCGTCGACCGCGGCGGCAACCCGGCGCGCATCGCCGAGCGCTCGGCGGTGCTGTTTCTGCTGACGAGCGCCATCAACGTCTTCACGCTCGCGCTGGCCGGACTCGGGCTGTGGATCGGAGTGCTGCCGGGCCCGAGCAACCCGCTGCTCAGCGTCGTACCGGCGGCGGTCGGGACCTCGGTGCTCGTCGTGTTCCTTGCACTCCCGGCGATCACCGACCGGTTCGCCGCCAAGCGGGCCCCGGGGCGCGTGCGAACGCTGCTTACGGAGTTCTCCTTAAGCATCCGTGCCACCCGCCGGCTGCTGACCACACCGGACTGGCGGATCATCGGAGCCATCGCGTTTCTGTGGTGCGACATCGCCGTGCTGGCGGCCTGCTTCGCCGCCGCGGGGCTCGTCCCGCCCCTGGCGACCATCGTGCTCGCCTACCAGATCGGCTACCTGTCCAATCTCATCCCGATCCCCGGCAACATCGGGGTGCTCGATGGCAGTCTGGTGGGGATGTTCGTCATCTACGGGACCTCGGCGACGATCGCCACCGCGGCCACCATCGTCTACCACGCGATCGCCCTGTGGATCCCGGCCATGTGGGGGACGGTCGCATTCATCATCCTGCGCCGGACCCGCCACGAGCCGATCACGCTGCGGCCCCCGCGGGAGGTCCGGCGCCGGCGCCGTATGGAGCGCCGGGGGCACGCCGGCGATTGACGGCGCGGAACCGACGGCGGCTGCGTCCACCCCCGCTGGACGCATCAACCGCCCGCCGTCGCCCATCCGTCCGCGGCCATTGACCGCGGCCCAGGGGCGGCCCTATCCTTGCCGCGGCTCCGGTCTCCGGACCCGCCCACCCCTGCTCGGCGTTATTCCTTACCACGGACGCGTAACGAATGCTGGTTTCCGACGATCAGACACAGCCGTATGAGGATGCCCCGGCCGCGGGTGGCGTGCCCATGGCCACCAGCGGGCAGCCGGTGTCGCCGCTGCCCGTGGCAGTCCCGCCCGAGGCCCTCCCGCACCTCCAACAGCTGCGGGCCGCCCTCGCGCGCTACCGCACCACCGGTGCGCCGGCCGAGCTCTCGGGGGCGTTTGGAGCCGCGGGCGTGGTCGTTGGGACGATGGTGAGATCGGTCGACGGCCGACCCGAGCTGGAGCAGCTGCGCCGGCTGGCGGACACGTTGCCGGAGTTCGGTGAATTCCTGTCCGCCGCCGCGGGCGAGGCCGAGCGCGTCGTCTGCGCGGGCACCGCCGGCGTCTGGGGTGTCCTGGGCCTGCGCTCCACCGCGCCCTCCTGGACGCCCGCCGAGCGCGACGCCGCGCGGATGGTGTTCGCCTGTGCCTGCGCGCCGGCACTGCGGATGGACCCAATCCGGTTCCAGGCCGGCCTGCGCGCGGTCGCCGCGCCGCGCTTCGCCGAGCTGCTCTGCCGCGAGCTGGCCGAGAGCGAGGAGGCGTGGACCCGCGCGCTCGGCGACGGCTACGAGTCTGTCCGCCACCGCTGCGCGCGCCGGACCACCTGGCGCAGCCTCGGCTTGTCAGACCTCCTGCGTGGCGACGAGGTCTCGCGCAAGGCGGTCACGCGCCGCCTCGAGCGCTGGATGGCCGACGGGGGCCTGCTCCCCACGCTCGCCGGTGAGCTGGAAGCGGCGATCGTCCACGCCCGCACGCCGGCACGCTTCGCCTGACCGGAGGCTCCGCTCGCGGTGAGAGTTGTCAGATCGGGTGCGGGGCCCGTGTCCCATGCACACATTCTTGTATGAACAAGTATGCATATATCTCCGTGCACTGAAGCCTCGACCTCGGGCGGTCGTTTGGTGTAGAACGCTGCGTGCGCACGGCGCAGAGCCGCGCGACGCGAACCCGGAGGTGGACAGAGATGGCAGGCGAAGCGATCCGTACGACGCACGCGGGCAGTCTCCCGCGCCCCAACGACGTCGTCGACATGATCTGGGGTCAGCTGGAGGGCAAGGAGGTTGACTCCCGGGCGCTCGAGGAGCGGATCGATGCCGCCGTGGCCGATGTCGTGAGCAAGCAGAACGCCGTCGGGCTTGACGTCATCAGCGACGGTGAGATGAGCAAGACCGGCTTCAGCACCTACGTCAACGAGCGCTTCTCCGGCTTCGACGGCCGCTCGGAGTTCCAGGCCGACGACGTCGCGGACTTCCCCGAGCTGGCCATGCGCCTCTTCAACACCCCGTCGATGGCCCACATCGTCTTCTCCAACTGCGTGGGCCCGGTGGAGCTCACCGACAAGGATGCCGTGCACCAGGACATCGCGCGGCTGAAGAAGGCAATCGGCGACGCCGACCCCAAGTCCGTGTTTATGGGGACGATCAGCCCCGGCCAGATCGCCTTCAACTATCCCGACCAGCACTACGGCTCGCACGAGACCTATCTCGCCGCGCTCGCCGACGCACTCTCCTATGAGTACAAGGCAATCGCCGACGCCGGGTTCATGCTGCAGATCGACTCGCCGGACATGGCGATGGCGGCCCACTGCCGCTCAGTGGGCTCAAGCGTCGGCGACTGGCATACCCATCTGCCGCTGGCGGTCGAGGCTCTCAACGCCGCCCTGGACGGGATCCCGCGCGACCAGGTGCGCCTGCACGTGTGCTGGGGCAACTACGCCGGACCCCACCACAAGGACGTCCCCCTCGCCGACATCATCAGCGACGTCCTCAACGTCAACGCAGGCACGATCTATGTCGAGGGCGGCAACCCCCGCCATGAGCACGAGTGGCGCGTCTTCCAGGACACCAAGCTGCCCGACGACACCTCGGTCATCCTCGGTGTCGTGGACGTGAAGTCCAACCACATCGAGCACCCGCTCGTCATCGCCGATCGCCTGATCCGGTTGGGCAAGATCATCGGCAAGGATCGGTTGCTGGCCGGGACCGACTGCGGGTTTGACACCTTCATCCGCTTCTCACTCGTCGATCCCGACGTCGCCTGGCTCAAGCTGGAGTCGCTCGTCGAAGGCGCGAAGCTCGCTTCGGCCGAGCTCTAGCGCACGCGCCGGCCGGCATTCGGTGCACTCCGCCGACTACCGTTTGGCGGGGATGGATGTCACCCACCGACAGCGAGTCGAGACTCTCCTGGCCGATGCCGCGGCCGAGCACGCCAGCCTGACGGCGCAACTGCCGGCTGAGATCGCGGGGTCGCTGCCCGTCGACGCCCAAGGCGTCACCCAGGCCATCGACCACCTCGCCACGGCCGCCGGCCTGTCCGCGGACGAGCGCCGGGCCCTCGTCCGCCCGCACGCGGTCAACCCGGCCGTGCTGCACGCCCGCGTGTTCGGGGCCGCCCCGCTGGCCCGTGAGACGGTGATCGGCTCGTTCGTGGAGGGGGCGCGCGTGCGTGCCGACGCGTTGACCGCGCTGGCCGACGCGGTGGGCGGAGAGCCACTGGGCGAGACGATCCGGCAGCTACTGGTGGCCAACCCGCCTCCGGTCTCCGCCGATGAGCCCGACGTGGTGGACGCGCTGCGCGCCACCTACGCCGCGCACGAGCGCGCCGCGATGCTCATCGCGGCCCGCCTGGACGCCGAGTAGACCCGCGGCGCCCGGCGCCCGGCGCCCGGCGCCCGACGCACGGCCTCGCCCCATCCGCGTCAATCTCTGCCGCGTGCACCCGTTGATCTGGTGGGACCGGCGGGTTTGTTCGAAAGGATTCGACGAGGCGTGCCAGCAGAGATCACATTGGAGGGGTTCGGCTCCGGGCTTGAGTCGGGAGTGGCGTCGGCGGGGACGCGCCTGCCGACCACGCGGGCCGCTGACGGCGGCTATCGCCTGACGTCTCGGCGCCGGCGGAGCGATGCGCACCGGATCGTCGCCTCGATCCTGGCCGTGCTGGCCCTCGTGGGCTGCGTGATGGCCATTCTCGTCCTCGCCATCGAGCCGACGGCGAGCCGCATGCAGGGCAAAATCGCCTCTCTGAGTGAGCGCCTGGGAGCCACTGAGAGTCAGCTCGCCGCCCTCCAGAAGATGGCGGTGCGTAGCGCCCGGCAGGGATCGCGGCTGACCGGGAGCATCGGCCTCCTCAGCCGTCACATGACCGGGCTGGGCCGCACCGTGCGCGGTCTGCAGGGCAGCACGAACGCGACGCGCCAGGAGACTGACGGTCTGCGCGCGTGCTTCGGGGCGCTGCAGCAGGAGCTCGGCGGCCTCACGCTCCGGACGCGTTCGGTCCACGGTCATGTGACCAACGTCGGCCTGAGCGACACCGTGGGCGCGCCCACGGCCTGCGGGCCCGTGGTCAGCGGCAGGTAGTCCCGCCGCGTCTACCGGGGCCTTCTGCCAAATAGGATTTCGGCATGAAGCCGATGCACGCGGAGGCGCACGCATTCTGGCTGCGCGTGCCCGGCGTCGGGGAGATCCGACCGGTCACGCTGCCCGAGCCGGGACGCGACGACGTGACGGTGCGCACCCTGCGGTCCGGCATCAGCCGGGGCACCGAGACGCTGGTGTTCCGCGGCGGCGTGCCACCGGCGCAGTACTCCGCCATGCGGGCGCCGTTCCAGGAGGGGGACTTCCCGGGTCCGGTCAAGTACGGCTACCTCAACGTCGGCACCGTGGAGCAGGGACCGCCGGACCTGCGCGGGCGCACGGTGTTCTGCCTGTACCCCCACCAGACCGCCTACGTGGTGCCGGCCGGCGCGGTGACCGTCGTCCCCGAGGACGTGCCGCCCGCTCGCGCCGTTCTCGCGGGAACGGTCGAGACCGCCGTCAACGCCTTGTGGGACGCGGCGCCACTCGTCGGCGACCGGGTCGCCGTTGTCGGCGCCGGCATGGTCGGCTGCTGCGCCGCCCGGCTGCTGAGCAGGTTCCCGGCGGTGCAGGTCACGCTCGTCGACGTCGACCCCGCCCGGGCCGGGGTCGCCGCCGCTCTCGGCGTCGACTTCGCGCTGCCGGCCGACGCCGCCGACGGTCACGACCTCGTCGTGCATGCCAGTGCGACGTCCGCCGGGCTGCAGCGGTCACTCGACCTGCTGGCGCCCGAGGGCATCGTCATCGACCTCAGCTGGTACGGCGACAGTGAGGTCCGGCTGTCGCTGGGCGGCACCTTTCACTCCGGTCGGCTCAGCATCCGCGCCAGCCAGGTCGGCACCGTCTCCCCGGCTCGCAGCGGGCGCCGGACGGCGGCCGACCGGCTGGCCCTCGCGCTCGAGCTCCTGCGCGACCCTGCCTTCGACGCGCTGGTCACCGGGCACTCGCGCTTCTGCGAGCTGCCCGACGTGATGGCCCAGCTGGCCGCGGGGAGCCTGCCGGCGCTCTGCCACACCATCACCTATGACGGGGGTCCATCGTGTTCAGCGTGACCGTCCGCGATCACATGATGATCGCCCACAGCTTCCGCGGCGAGGTGTTCGGGCCCGCGCAGCGGCTGCACGGCGCGACCTACGTCGTCGACGCCACCTTCCGGCGCGCCGCGCTGGACGAGGACAACATCGTGGTCGACATCGGTGCGGCGTCGCAGGAGCTGCACGCCGTGCTGGCCGAGCTCAGCTACCGCAATCTCGACGACGAGGCCGCCTTCACCGGCACGAACACCTCGACCGAGGCGCTCGCCCAGGTGGTGGCAGACCGGCTCGCCGAGCGGGTGCACGCCGGCGCGCTGGGCGATGCCGCCCGCGGGCTGGAGGGACTCGTCGTCACCCTGCACGAGTCCCACGTCGCCTGGGCGAGCTACGAGCGGCCATTGTGAAGACGGTGCATGCCGTCCTGCCCGACGGCATCGACGACCCGGCCCAGCCCAGCGGAGGCAATGTCTATGACCGTCATGTGTGCCGCGGGCTGGCCTCGCTGGGCTGGTCGGTGCATGAGCACGCGGTGCCCGGCTTCTGGGACCGGCCGGACCTGACGTCCTTCGCCACCCTGGCCGGCGTCGTCCAGCGCATTCCCGACGGCGCCGTCGTGCTGCTCGACGGGCTGATCGCGTCCACGGCGCCCGGGGTGCTCGTGCCCCAGGCGCGTCGGTTGCGCCTTGTCGTGCTCGTACACATGCCGCTGGGTCATCGCCCCGCAGATGGCGAGGCCGGCGACGCCCGCAGGCGGGAGGGCGCGGTCCTCTCGGCCGCGGCTGACGTCATCACGACGAGCGAGTGGACCCGGCGACGACTGCTGGAGCTCTATCCGCTGCCCGCCGACCGGATGCACGTCGCCACGCCCGGCGTCGACGCGGCCGGCCTCGCCACCGGGACGCCGGACGGCGAGGCGCTGCTCTGCGTCGCGGCGGTCACCTACGACAAGGGTCACGACGTGCTGCTCGATGCGCTGGTGTCCATCCGGGATCTGCCCTGGAACTGCGTGTGCGTGGGGAGGCTGGACCGCGATCGGGCGTTCGTGGAGGGTCTGCGCCGCCGCCTGCCCGACGACGGGCTCAGCGACCGCGTGCACTTTCCGGGACCGCGGACCGGGAGCGCGCTGGACCGCAGCTACGCCGGCGCGGACCTGATGGTGCTGCCGTCTCGCTCAGAGACCTACGGCATGGTCATCGCCGAGGCGCTGGCCCGCGGGGTGCCGGTGCTCGCCACCGAGGTCGGCGGGGTGACGGAGGCACTCGGTCACGGCGCCGGTCAGATCCCGCCGGGGCTGCTGGTTGTCCCCGACGACCCCACCGCGCTGGCGACCGCGTTGCGCGCATGGCTCGACAGCGCCGAGCTGAGGCGCCGGCTACGCCGGGCCGCGCGTGAGCGGCGCGCGTCGTTGCCGGGCTGGCCGGCCACGGCATCGGTGGTCGCGGGTGTGCTGGCCCGGGCGTCGCGATGACCGATGAGGTCGCCCGCGTCAGCAGCGACTGGCTTGTCCTGCGTGAGCCCGCCGACGCCGCCGCCCGGGCGGGCGACCTCGTGCAACGCCTGGGGCGAGAGCTCCCGGCGACCGGCCGCCTGGTGGTCCACGACCTCGGCGCCGGCAGCGGCTCCATGGGCCGCTGGCTCGCGCCGCTGCTGCCCAGGCGCCAGCATTGGATCCTCTACGACCGCGACGCTGACCTGCTGAGGCTCGCCGCGACGAACCCTCCGGGCCGTGCCGCCGACGGCACCGAGATCACGGTCGAGGTCAAGCGCGCGGACATCATCCGGCTGGACCCCGGCGATCTCGCCGGCGCGACCCTGGTCACGGCCTCGGCGCTACTCGACATGCTCACCGAGCATGAGCTGGCCGAGCTGGTCAGCGTCTGCGCCGGCCCGGGATGCCCGATCCTGATCACGCTGTCCGTCGTCGGTCGCGTCGTCATGTCCCCCGCGGACCCACTGGATGACCGTGTCGCCGCTGCCTTCAACGCCCATCAGCGCCGCGAGACCGAGCGGGGACGGCTGCTGGGACCGGACGCCGTCGCGCGGGCCGCCGACCAGTTCGGACGACGGGGCGCCGAGGTGCTCGTCCGGCCCAGCCCCTGGCGACTCGGCGCCTCGCACCCCGGCCTGACCGCGGAGTGGTTCAGCGGCTGGGTGCGCGCCGCGCGCGAGCAGCAGCCCGAACTCGCCGCCGAGCTCGACGGCTACACGGAGCGACGTCTGGTGCAGGCGACGACGGACGGCTGTCGGTCATCGTCGACCACGCCGACCTGTTGGTCCTGCCGCCTCGCGGGGCGGCCTCATCCCGCTGACAGCTCAGACATCCAGAGCGTGCGCGCCCCGGCGCGCCTTCGTCGCCAGGTAGCGTGCATTCGCCGCCGACAGGTGCACGCCCGTCGGCACGCGCGCGGTCACCGTCACCCCGAACTCGCGCAGTTGCCGGGCCTTGTCCGGGTTGTTGCTGAGCAGGGCGACCCTCGTCACGCCCAGCGCCCGCAACATCTGCGCCGCGACCAGGTAGCTGCGCTCGTCCTCGCGGTGGCCCAGCGCGAGGTTCGCCTCGTAGGTGTCAAGCCCACCGTCCTGAAGCGCGTAGGCCTCGAGCTTGGCGTACAGGCCGATGCCGCGCCCCTCTTGGCGCAGGTACAACAGGTAGCCACCGGAGTCGGCGATGCGCTGCACGGCTTCGCGCAGCTGCGCCCCGCAGTCACACCGCTGACTGCCGAACACGTCTCCGGTGAGGCACTCGCTGTGCGGGCGGACCAGCGGCACCGCATCGCTGTCAGCCGACGTGACGCCGGCGGCCCGGTCGCCCAGCCCGAAGGCAAGGTGCTCCTGGCCGTCGACCAGCCCGTTGAAGCTGAACAGCCGGGCGGCCGTGGCATACCTGTCGGCGAACTGCAGGGGCACCGACACCTGGGTGCGGATCGTCGCGGCGGGCGGTGGCGGGGGCATGGGCGTGGGGCTCAGTCGGTTTCAAAGCGCGGGGAGAGCGCGTAGCGCAGGAGGACCACGTCGCCGATCTGGCGCACGCCGGCGAGCGTCGCGCGGCGGGCGGGGTTCCAGGGGAAACGGCCGTCCCCCACGAACCGGGTCGCCCGGGAGTCGCCCACGAAGAAGGGAGCGACCACCAGCTGAAGCTCGTCGGCGAGGTCGTCGGTCAAGAACTGGGTGTGCACCGTGCCACCGCCCTCGACCATCAGGCGCTGGACGCCACGGGCCCCCAGATCTTCGCTGAGCCGCCGCATCTGGACCCGCCGGCCACATTCGACCACGGTGGCCACCCGGCCCAGTCGTGAGCGTGCGTCGCCGGCGCCCGGGCTCGCGCAGTACACGAGCTTCTCGGCATCGCCGGTGGTGAAGAAGTCGGCGCCCGGATCGAGCTTTACCCGTTCGGTCACCGTGACCTTGATCGGAGAAGGCGGGAGTCCGCGAGCGGTCCGCTCGTCGCGGCGATCCTGAGAGCGGACGAGCAGCCGCGGGTTGTCGGTGCGGACGGTGTTTGCCCCTACCAGGATCGCGTCACAGGAGGCGCGCACGGCGTCGACGCGGTCGAAATCGGCGCTGTTGGACAGCTCCAGGCGCCGCGGCGCCGCGCTGCCGAGATAGCCGTCGATCGACATGCCGCAGCTCAGCAGGATGTACGGGCGGTCAGGCATGCACGGCTCCCTCTCGGAGCTGCCGTGCGGCTCGCCGTGCGGCACGCCGTGGGGGCCGGGCTCCATGGAGCCATGCCGCCAAGACGACGGCGGCGCCAGGCAGGCTGGCAACGAGCACCATGACACCGTAGACGACGGCGGTGGAGACGCCTCGTTGCACGCCCAGGCCGGCCGCGCCGAACGCCCATGCCGTCACGCCCTCGCGCGGCCCCCAGCCGCCGATGCTGGGCAGCACCATGGCCATCATCACGAGCAGCGCGAGCGGCAGCATCCGTAACGGCGACGCGTGGGCGCCCGCGGTCCGCGCGGCGATGAGGAAGGTGAGCGCATGGCCGGAGACGACCAGCGCGGACGCAAGCGCGATGGCCGGCCATGCCCGCCTGGCGAGAAGCGCGTCGCGGATATCGCGGGCCGCTGCGCCGCGCAGCCGCGCCAACGCGGACCGGCCGCCGGCGGGTCTCGCCCTGACCAGGAGCACGACGCCGAGCGCCACCACGACGGCCGCGGTCGCCACCGGCGCCATCCACGAGTGCACGGGAGACGGCAGCACCACGAGCACGCTCACGGTGAGGACGACCTGCACGACCTGGCCGGCCGATCGTTCCCACGCGACGGCCCGCAGGGCGCGGCTGACATCGCGCACGTCCCGGCCATGGCTGATCCCGCGGTGCACGTCGCCCACGATCCCGCCGGGCAGCGTGACGTTGAGGAAGATCGACCGGTAGTAAGCCGCCACCGCAGTGGAAAGCGACAGGGGAACGCCCAGACCCTGGGCGACGATCTTCCACCGCCAGGCAGCGCACACCGTGGTCAGCACCGCGATCGCCGCCGCTGCCGCCAGCGCCCGGCCGTCGATCATGCGGATGCCGTCGACGAACGGGCCAGTACCGAGGCGCCAGACCAGGATGGCCAGCGTCAGGACGGGCCCGACCACGCGGCCCCAGGCCCACAGGGTCCGGCTCATCCCGGCACCACCTCTGCTCGAGAGTGGCGACGCCGGGCGGCCCCGGGCCAAGCGCGGGGCCGCCGGAACGGGGCCTCGAAGAGCGCGGAGAACCCCCGCGCGAACAGGATCGTCAGGGGCAGCGCCAGAGCGAGCGAGAGGAGGAACGCCGGGACGCCCGAGGGGACCCGCCGGCCGACGATCCGCTCACAGACGATGGCGACGATCGGAGCGTGCGTCAGGTAGAGGCTGTAGGAGAAGGAGCCGAGGCTGCGCATCGGCCGCGCGTCGAGCACGCGGAGACGAGGGGCCCGCCCACCCGGACGGCCGGTGGCCAGAGCGGCCAGCAGGCACGCGATGGCGGGACCGAGCGCGAGGTCGACCCAGAACAGGTGGTCGAGCGTCCATACCGACCCCTGGAGCCACACCGTCACGAGAACGGGCGTCAGGGCGGCGAGCGCGAGCCAGGCCCACGGCCATGAGCGGCGCGCCTGGGTCGCGCTCACGATGCCGGCGGTCAGGATGCCGACCGCGAACAGTGCGGCCAGGTCAGGCGGAGACTGGATCACGAACGTGTCCAGGCGCGGGATGTGCGGGCCGAAGATCCCAACCGCCGCGACGACGAGGGTGACGGTGGCGACCATCGCCATGACCCCCCGCCGGCGCACCACCAGCAGCAGGAGTGGGAGCAGGAGGTACAGCTGAGCCTCAACGGCCATCGACCAGAATGCCGCGTTGGGGCTGTGCGCGGCGACGATGTTCTGCACGAGAAGACCGTTGACCAGCACCGACTTCGCGTCGGGGATCCCGTGCCCGGGTTGCGGGACGATCAGCCACGCCACGGCAAGGCTGAAGGCGAGGGCGGCCCAGTAGGGCGGCAGGATGCGCCAGGCTCGTCGCTGCGCGAACCGAGCGACCCCGTCCAGCCGCCACCCGTCGCGGGCCGGGGCCAGGGCCAGCGAGAAGCCAGACAGCACGATGAACACGACGACGGCGAAGCGACCGTAGATCAACCAGGCGGCCCAGAACGGCGCGTGATCGGCAGGGTAGCCCGGGAACGCGCGCAGGAAGACGTGGTTGACCACCACGTACAGCGCCGCCAGACCGCGGATGCCGTCCAAGCCGCCCAGCCGCTGCCGCCGAGGGGCGGCGGCTGTAGGGGCATCCGGAGCCGCCACTGTCCTACCTGGTCGCCGTGTGCGAGTCGAACGCGCCGAGGAACTGGTTGCGGAAGGCGCTCATCGGCCACACCGGCGCGTCGGCGTTGGGCTGCAGGCCCGCGTTCCAGCCCCAGCTTCCGATCTGCTCCAGGACCTTCGGGTCGTGGGCGATGATCGAGATCGGCACGTCATGGTTGGAGTGGTGCCCGCTGACGATCGGCAGCGGCTGGTGGTCGCCGAGGACGATCATGACGAGGTTCCTGTCGTCGTCGTGCTTCACGAACGAGATCAAGGTGCTCAGCGAGTACACGATCGATCGGCCGTAGGCCGCCTGCACGCGTGCGGGGTTGCTCCAGAACGCGCCCGTCTCGTGGTCCATCGGAACCCGGTTGTAGATCGATCCGTTGCCGACCTCGGACCACGGGATCTGCTCGGGAATGCGGTTCCACGGCATGTGGCTGGACACCGTGTCGACCTCCGCGAACAACGGCCGGCGGTGCGGCTTGGAGAGCTCGAGCCGCTGGAGCGCCGCATAGGTGTACTGATCGGGCATCGACGCGTAGGTGAACGTCGGGCCCTTGTAGCCGACGTTACGCCGGTCGTACAGCTTGTCGTAGTGATAGAACGACGTCCCCTGTGGCCAGTAGTAGTCGTTTGACGGCACGTCATCGACGGTCCTCCAGCCGGCTTCCTTGAACGCGTCGCTGAGGGTGAACCGGTTGGTGGTCATGAGGTCGTTGTAGCGGCGTTGGCTGTTGGCCCAGACCCCCGACTGCAGAGTGGCATGGGCCAGCCAGCTGATGCCGCCATACGTGGCCGAGTCCAGGAAACCGCTGCGCGCCGAGAAGCCGGCCGACGCCAGTTGCTGGTCGCCCTTGCTCAGCACGGCGTCGACCTGCGGCGAGAACTGACGCCCCTCCACCGCCTGCTGGCCGTAGGCCTCCACGAACACGAGCAGGACGTCCTTGCCGCGCAGTCCTGTCAGGAGCTGGGTGGCGGGGGTGGTGCGGAACGCGTCATGCTTGATCTCGTTGGCGAAGACCGCCTGGTCGTGGATGTCGGCCCGCACCGCGCTGACCTCGTCGAGGACGACGCTGGCCGACAGCGTGGAGGCGATGGGCGTCTGGGAGATCAACTGCGCACCGAACGCCCAGAACAGCGCCCAGACGGCGCCGAGCCCCGCGACGATCCGGAGCGTCCACCCGCGATTGGCGGCGGCGACCCCGGTCAACCGGAACGCCGAGAAGGTGGTGACGATGAACAGCGCGACGACGCCGACGACGACGCCGACGACCACCAGGTTCGTCTCCGTGCGGCCGAGCGAGGCGCGCAGCGTCTCGATGCCCGTTCCGGCGTAGCTCTTGTCGCTGAGGAGGTCAAAGCGCCGGTTGAACGTGTCGAGGAACCCGATGTCGAGGGCCTTGAAGATGACCACCAGGGTGAGCAGCGGACCGATGATCGCGGCCAGGATCCGCCTGGGGGTGACGGGCAGCACGCTGGCCAGGGCGACGACGACGAGCCCTTCGAGCGGGATCCTCGCAAAGCCGCTCACGCTGAGATCGCTCGGTTGGTCAGGGGAGACGAGCGCGGCCCACACGACCACGACGGCGAGGACCGTGAGCGCCAGGGAGATCCCGTGACGTACGGTACGTCGTCGCGGTGGGGCGTCCGGCGCGTCTGGGGCAGGTGTCACCTGTGACCCGTCGGACATGTCGGGCACGGTCACGGCGGGGCCCGCATCGGTCACCGCGGCCACGAGCGTGCCGCCCCGGTGGCGCCGCAGCCACCACACGTCGCGGCCGAACGACTCAGCGAGCAGAGCGAGGGCGACGAGGACGAGCGTCTGGGTCGCCGTCCGCGACAGGAGCTGCGATGCCGCGACGGTCAGGAAGACACTCTGCGCCGCGGCGACCGTCTTGCGCCAGAAGCGCGCCGGCAGTTCCGCGCGCAGCCACGGCAGCGGCCATCCGGCGGCGAGGAACACGTACCGTGCCGCGCCGATCGCGAGCACCCATGCGCCCAGCCTAGACGCGATGTACACGCTGAGGACGAGGATCAGGAACGCATCGACCTCCCCGTCGACGCGCGCACCCGTTGCCGTCGTCCGGGTGCGGCGCGCCACCCATCCGTCGACCGCGTCGAGTGCGAGCGCGACGGAGGCGAGGGAGACCAGCAGCCTCACCGGCACAGCTTGGCTGAATGAGTCCGCGACCAGCGCGGCGACGCCGAGGGCCAGAATGGCCCGGGCGAGGGTCACCCAGTCCGCCGGACCCAGCCGGACGGCGCGGTCACGGGAGACGGGGACCGCGACGGTGGTGGCGGTGCCGAACGCATCGGCGGCGAGATGCTTGGGCCTCATGGGATCCATGACGCCGACGCCGGGCAAAGCCTTCCCGAGCCCGGGCTGACATCCTCAACGAAGTGAGCGATGCGCAGGAGCAGCAGTGGTGAGGCAGGACGAGCGCGCGCCGTTTCACCGGGCGCTTGCGCGAGCCCGCGTCTCGGCCTACCCCTCCGGCGAGTTCGTCGAGCAGGAGAGTTTCATGAGTGCCGGGGAGATCCTGGGCCTGGCTCGCCGGGCCGGCATCGCGCCGGGGGTCTTTGTGCTCGACCTGTGCTGCGGGGTCGCCGGACCGGGACGGCTCATCACCCAGGAGCTGGGCTGCGCCTATCTCGGAGTTGACTACAGCCCCAGCGCCATCAACATCGCCCGGGAGCGCACCCGCGATCTGCCCTGTCGTTTCGAGGTTGCGCAGATCCCCCCGATCCCCCGGGGGCCGTTCGACGTGGTTCTCCTGCTCGAGACGATCCTTGCCTTCGAGGACAAGGAGGCCGTGGTGCAGGAGGTCGCTCAGGCGCTGACCACCGGCGGCCGGTTCGCCTTCACCATGGAGGAGGGTCCGGCGCTCACCGACTCCGAGCGCGAGCGGATGCCCGACGCCGAGACGGTGTGGCTCGTCCCGCTGGCGGAGATGCTCACGTGCCTGGAGCGGGCCGGGCTGGTCGTGGGCTGGCAGGATGACGTCAGTCGCTCCCACGGCGCCACGGCAGATTCGCTGGCCAACGCGTTTGCGGCGGATGCTGCGGACATCGCGGCGGAGATCGGCCCCCGGGCCCTGGAGGAGCTGCTGGCGGCTCACCGGCTGTGGAGCGAGTGGCTGCGCGACGGCCGGGTCCGCAAGATCGCTCTGGTCGCTGAGAAGACAGGCGTCTAGGCTCGGGCCATGAGGGCCGGCCGGGAGCATGTCCCGAACGTCGGCGAGCGCCCACTTGCCGCGCAGCGCACGCGGCGAGCGTGCCGTCGCCCATCTTCTCGCGACCGGGGCACGGCAGGCGCAACGCAGCTTTGCCTCCTGCCGAGAGGAGACTGATCATCTCGGTGAGCTGACCGTCGGCAGTTTGCTTTAGTCGCGCGCCACGTTCGCTCATTGACATGTCTCCTGTCGTTGCATCGACCGGTCGTCTACTTGTGAGACCCGGAGCCGACGGCGCCGGTGCGATCCCCGCCCTGAGGGTTGATCTCGAACGCGTGCAGACAATGCTCAGAGCAGAAGTAGAACGTCTCGCCGCCGAACTCCTTGGTCATGGCCTTGGCGCGATCGACTTTCATCCCGCACACCGGATCGGCGGCGCCGCGACGGGCGGTCAGCCAGAACAGCACCGCGAAGATCGCCACGCCGAAGACGTTGAGGAACAGCTTGTAGTTGACCGTGATCGTGCCGAAGATGTCTCCGCGCGAGGGTCGCGGACCGGTGGGGATCAGACCGAGCGCGCTGAAGATACCGTCGACGATCAGCGCCGCGATCACCATTGTCACGAACATCAACGCGACGATCCGCAGCGCGAACCGCCCGCCGTAATACTTGCGGTAGATCGCGATGATCGGCAGCACGATCAGGTCAGCGAACAGGAACGCCAGCACGCCGGCGAAGCTGATCCCCCCCGACCACAAGACGGCCGCGAGCGGCACGTTCCCGACCGAGCACACGAACGAGAGCACGGCGATGATCGGGCCGACGATCACGTTCTCGACCGCGCTCAGCACCCCACCGGTGTGGCGTAGGAACAGGCCGTTGAAGAACCCGTTGCCGAGCTGGGCGATGAACCCGGCGAGCAGGAACCCGACCGTGATCTCCTTGTAGAGCATCTTCCAGTCGCCACGGAAGTTGTGCGCGACATCCGACCAAGCCGAGACCGAGGTCAGCCGCTCGCGCCAGGTGAGCCGCTCGCTGGCCATGTGGTGTTGATGGCCGGTGTCGGCCTCCTGGGCGTGCTCGCGCGCCTGCCCTTCCAGGCGCGGTGAGACGAACACCCGCAACAGAACGGCCATCAGGACGATCATCACGATCCCGCCGAGGTACTCGGCCACAGTGAACTGCCAGCCGATCAGCACCCACAGCACCAGCCCGAGCTCCCACACCAGGTTGGTCGAGGCGAACTGGAACGCGAGCGCCGTCATCGCCGAGGCGCCCTTCTGGAACAGGGACTTGGCGATCGCGATCGCCGCGTAGGAGCACGAGCTCGACGCGGCGCCCAGGCCGGTGGCCAGGGCGACCGGCTTGGGACCGGAGCCAGAGAGCGAGCGCTCGATCCGCTCGCGCGGGACCCACGCCTGCACGATCCCCGAGATCGCGAAGCCGAGCACGAGCGCCCACCACACCTCCCAGGCCATCAGGAACGAGTCCTTCAGCCCATGCCAGATCACGTCCAGAACGTCGGTCATCGCGCCACTTCCTCGATCGTCACGACGACGACCGTAGCATACCCATAGGGGGTACTGGTAGTGGTAGAGTAACGGGTATGACACCAACAGCCACCTCCCCCACGCGCGGATACACCGCGACCAAGGACCAGCTGCTCGCGAGGCTCGCGCGGATCGAGGGGCAGGTCCGCGGCATCGAGCGGATGGTGCAGGAGGACCGCTACTGCATCGACGTGCTCACCCAGATCTCCGCGATTCAGGCCGCGCTTGACAAGGTCGCGCTCGGGCTGCTCGACGGCCACGCCCACACCTGCGTGATCGGAGCAGACCCCGGCGAGCAAGACGCCCGCACCGCCGAGATGATGGCCGCCGTCGGACGCCTGCTGCGCCGCGGCTGATCCCCGGCGCAGCCAGCCGACACGTTCCTCGCCCGACGGCGGCGATGAGTTCGGCCCGCCCCGTCGGTCTAACGTACGAGCTAGCAGTTCGATCCCGCGGCCCTCATCCGACGCTGGCGTGACGAACCCCGAGGAGGTAACGATGTCTGACCCCCAAACCGGTACCCGCGAGGAGTGGCAGGCCGCCCGTGCTGAGCTTGCCAAGCTCGAGGTCAAGCAAGCTGAGCTGGGCCAGAAGGTGACCGAACAACGCCGACAGCTTCCCTGGGTTGCGGTGGAGAAGGAGTACGAGTTCGACACCGAGGACGGGCGCAAGACGCTCGCCGAGCTGTTCGACGGCCGCTCGCAGCTGCTGGCCTACAACATCATGTTCGGCCCCGACTACGAGCTCGGCGCCTGCCCCGGCTGTACGAGCTTGGGGGACGGACTCGATGGCGGGCTCGTCCATCTGAACCACCGCGACGTAACGCTGATCTGCTTCTCGCGCGCGCCGATCGACCGCCTCACCGCCTACAAGGAGCGGATGGGCTGGCAGTTCCCCTACGTCTCGACCTACGACACCGACTTCCCGTTCGACTTCGGACTCGCGCTCACCCCCGAGCAGGCGCAGGAGGTCCCCGAGGTGAAGGCGATGATCGAGCACCCGCCAGAGTGGCTGCAGGAGTGGTCGCGCCAGATCGGGGCCGAGCTCAAGGACGGCCTGCGCGAGGGGCCGGGCTGGATCGCGTTCGCGCGCGAGAACGGGACCGTCTATCACACCTACACGGTGATGGCGCCCGACCCGTTCGTCGCGCCGTACCACAACTTCCTGCTCGACCGCACGCCCAAGGCCCCGCCGGCCGATCCCCGCGCATGGCGCAAGGACGAGTACCCGGACTAACCGCGGAACTCACCTCGCGCCGAGGTGTCGGCGCCTGAACCGTCGCGGCGGGCGACGCCTAGTGCCGGGGATCCTCGGCCGTCTGCGCGCTCTCTAGCAGCAGTCCTCCTCTTGGCAGCCCGTCTCGGCATGAAAGCCGACCGGTGCGCAGTCGCCGCAGACCTCACCGGCCCACGCCTCCCGGGCCTCGCGCACCGCCACGCCGGCGATCCCCAAGCCCGCGACCGGATCCAGCCACCACCAACCGAGCGCGGCGTTGGCGAGGAGGCTCACGAGCACCGCCGCGGCGCTGATCGCGCACAGCCACGACTGCGCCGCATCCCCGGTGGTCGCCACGGAGCCAAGCTGCGCCGCGACGCGCCCCTTCGCCCGGGCCAGCAGCGGCATGAACACGATCGCCCCGGCGGCCACCACGACTCCCGGCCAGCTCGCGTCCGGGTGCGAGCCGCCCGCGAGCGTCGCGACCGCGTCGCCTGTGACGTACACGGCGAGCGCGGCGAAACAGGTCGCGACCAGCCGCTGCGCCCGGCGCTCGGCCGTCGCAGAGCCGGGGCGGCTGCCCGTGTAAAGCCACAGGATCGCGCCCGCGGAGGCCAGCTCGATCAGCGAGTCAAGCCCGAATGCGAGCAACGCGACCGAACCCGCCAGGACCGCCGCGAGGATCGCGACGCCCGCCTCGACGCTCATCCAGGCGATGCTCAGCAGCGACAGCTTCCTTGCGCGGCGCACGAGCCGCAAGCGACCGTCGAGGGCGGGCGCGATGACCGACAGCCCGGGCGCCTGTGTACTCACACCGTAATGATCTCAGCCGGCAGGCACGGGGGCGATCGCACCCTCAGATCGCGCCGGTGAGGACAAGCACGCCGATCACAAGCAGTACGATCGCGGTGACCGCGTTGCCCCATCGGTCAAGCCACTCGCCCCGGATTTGATAGCCGCCGCGCGTGGCGGTCAGCGTGAGCCCAACGATCGTCCCGATCGTGACCGCGGCAAAGATCATCAGCGAGCCGATCGCCGTCGCGACCCCAGCGGTCGTGGCGGCCAGGAACACGGGCAGGATCGTCAGATCCGGTGAGGCGGCAGCGCCGAACGGGACCATGATCGCCGCCAGACCGCGGGCACCACGATGCTCGTGCTGGTCCTCATGCTCATGCTCATGCTCGTCGTGGCCGTGGCCGTGGCCGTGGTCGTGGCCGTCGTGCTCGTGGCTGTGGCCTCGTCCAGTCAGCTCGAGCACGATGAACCCGACGCCGGTGCCGATCAGCAGCAGGCCGATAATGGTGTCCTGCGCACTCTGCACCGTCGAGCGGAATTGGAGCCCGATGGCGATGATTATCGCGCCGAGGATGAGCGAGAGCAGGACGTGCGCGACACCGGCGAGACCCGACAGCCGCGCCACCTTGGAAAGCGGGTAGCGGCGCGCCCGCCCGAGCACCGCGAGCGGAACCCAGTGATCGGGCAGGATCGCGTGCCCAAAGCCGACGCCGGCCGCGGCCGCGAGCAGAGCGGGCGTGTTTGAGCTCATGCGGGAAGCGCGACCGTCGTGGGCCTCGCCGCGAGCCCGAGACGCAGGTGCTCTGTGTGCGACACGGCCTCGGTGAGCAGCGCGCGCACGTGATCGTCATGCAGCGCGTAGATCACCTGACGCCCGTCGCGCTCCCCGACGACCAGCCCCAGATGGCGCAGCACCCGCAACTGCTGAGAGACGGCCGACTGTTCCATTGCCACGTCCCCCGCGAGCTCGCCGACCGAGCACGGCCCTGTTCCGAGCCGGCTGAGAATCCGCACCCGACTGGGCGTAGCAAGCGCCTGCATCGTCTCAGCGACCGACCTCGCGGTTTCTGCCGAGAGGAACGCGAGCTCTGGCTCCACGCCGTGTCCCATGAGCACATTATTGCATGAACAGACGTGCAGATGAGTGATCGACGCGGCGGGCGCTCCTCACCGCCAAGTACGGCCCGACTGGCCGCGGCCTGGACTCCAGGTTCTCGCGGCGGCCGTGAGGTGATCATGCGGCGGCCGACCGGGGCCGGTCGCTGATCTGGCATAGCCCGTCGGAGCCGATGTTGAGGCCGAGGTTATTGAGGTTGTAGAGGTGCTCGCTTGAGACGAGCCAGACGATCTCGCAGATCTCGCGCTCTGAGTAGTGGCGTGAGAGCTGCGCGAACGTGTCCGCGCTGACGTGCTTGTGCTCGGTCAGCTCGGTCGTGAAGTCAAGCGCCGCGCGCTGCTTGTCGTCGAACAGCGGGCAGCTCCGGTAGTCGTGCAGCGCGTCGAGCTTTGGCAGGTGCTGTGGCGTCTTATGGGTCACGAACCAGCGCTGGCCGTCGATGCACCACATGCACATGTTGAGGCTGGCGACGCGCGCGCGGACCAGCGTCGCGGTCTCAGACGGCAGTGCGAGCTTCTTGTCGAGCTTTGAGACCTTCCCGACGAAGTTGCCAAACGCCAATGGCATCCGGGCGACGAACACGCTGAACGGGCGGGGAACCTTTCCCCATTGCCGCCGCGCGTACCAGTACATGATCCTGAGGATCAGGCCCTTGGGCTTCTCGACCGGGGCAAGGAACGAGGACGCCTCGGCCACCGGCGCGTGGTTGCCTGATTGCCTGGTGAGGGGTGCGTCGGTTGCCATGAATATGACCTCCTGGTGAGTGGGCCGTCACCTGTATGACCCCGCGCCGCCGGCGAACGTGACTGCGCGCTGCGGCGAGGTCGCGCACGCCCCGTATCCGGAGGCTTCCTGGGGCCGAGCAGCTGGAGGACGGCGAGGTCCTGGGCGCGTCAAACTGGAGAAATGGGGCTCGAGGAACTACGGGCGAGCAACGCTGAGCCGGTGAAGTCCAACACGATGTTGCGTGCCCACGCGGGGGCTCAACGCGCGACGAATATCGAGTTGTTCTTTGATCTCGTCTACGTATTTGCCGTGACCCAGCTGTCGCATCATCTGCTCCACGACGCGACGGTCAGCGGGGCGTTGCAGACGTTGTTGCTGTTCGGGATGGTGTGGCTGGCGTGGGCGTACACGACCTGGGTGACCAACTGGCTCGATCCGGAGCGCCTGCCGGTCCGCTCGCTGCTGTTGGCGCTGATGGTGGCCAGCCTGGTGTTGTCGGCGGCGCTGCCCGAAGCTTTCGGCGCGCACGGGTTGGCGGTCGGTTGCGCGTATGCGGGCATGCAGATCGGACGCAGCGTATTTGCGGTGCTCGCCCTGCGTGGTGAGCGCCTGCAGCGAAACTTCGAGCGGATTCTCGCCTGGTGCCTGCTCAGCGGCGCGCTCGCTGTCACCGGCGGGATCGTTCATGGCGCCGCGCGCGAGCTGCTGTGGCTGCTCGCCGTCGCAGTCGACGTCACAGGCGGCCTGGTGGGCTTCTACACGCCGGGACTGGGACGTTCGAGCACCACCGAGTGGACCATCGAGGGCAACCACTTCGCCGAACGCTGCCAGGCGTTCCTGCTGATCGCGCTGGGCGAGTCGGTGGTCGTGATCGGCGCAACGCTCTCCGGACTGCGGGCAGTGAACGGCGCGGAGATCGTCGCGTTCCTGGCCGCATTCGCCGGGGCCGCCGCGTTGTGGTGGATCTATTTCGATCGCAGCGCCGAGGAGGCCGCGCAGGTGATCGCCGACTCAGATGACCCTGGGCGCCTGGGACGCTCGGCCTACCACCTGCTGCACCCGGTCATGATCGCCGGGATCGTCGTCACCGCGGCCGCCGATGAGAGGGTGCTCACGCACCCGACTGGTACTCCGGGCACCGCCACGGCCTTGATGATCCTCGGCGGCAGCGCCCTGTTCGTGGCCGGTCATGCCGCGTTCAAGGCCGTCGTCTGGCAGGCGCTTCCTGCGACGCGGTTGGCCGCAATCGTCGTGTTAGGACTGCTCGGACTCCTCGCCTCGCATGTCTCGGCGATCGCGCTCGGCGGCAGCGCCGGCGTGGTTCTGATCGCGCTCGCCGCGTCCGACCGTCTGCTGGGACCCACGGCCCGTCCCACCTCACGGCACGCCGCGCTATAACGGCTCGATCCGTACGGGTTCGGGCCCTTTCGTGATGGTGGGGGACATAAAGCATCGGTCACGCTCGAGCTCGGCCTGGGCGACCACGTGACGTCCGTCCCGTCGCGGGTCATTGCTGGGGGGGCCCGCCTCTGGATGGAGATTCACGCGAGCGCACGCAGCAGTGCGGTCGCAAGCGCGGCAGCGGCGACGACTGCCAGGAGTGGGAGTCGCAGCGCCAGCGCGATGACTCCCGCGACCAACCCGCCGAGACGGGCGTCAAGCACGAGGCCCGGACCGTGTGAGGAACCGAGCGTCTCATAGACGACCAGTCCGGCGAGCAAAGCGGGCGCCAGCAGGCCGGTGACGCCGGCTCGGCGAGATGACATTTCGCGACGCCCAAGTGCCATCGGCCCTGCTGCCTTGAGGGCGATCGTGCCGATCAACAGCAGCGCAATGATCAGCCAGGTCCTGCTCATGCGCGGCGCAGCCCGATGACGGCTGCCCCCGCGGCCGCGATGACGGGCAGCCCAACGGGTGCAAACGGAAGCAGGGCGGCGGTGATGACCCCGCCCGCCGCCGCAGCAGCGAGCGCGTCTCGGTGCTCGACTTCGTTCCAGAGCAGGGCAAGGTAGAAGCCGACGAATACAGCATCGAGACCGAACGTCTTCGGATCTCCAAATACAGGCCCGACGATGACCCCGATGACCGTTCCAAGGATCCACGCCGACGCCTGTGGGATGGTCGCACCCATCAGCAGGCCGCGGTCAAAGCTCCCATCTCCGCGGCTCGCGATCACAAACGAAGCGTCGACGATCGCCTGCGCCTGGCCGACCCGCGCCGCCAGCCGATCAGAGAGACTGGGCGCAACCGCGAATCCCATCGCCATCCAGCGAGCGTTGACCAGCAGCCCCGCACCGGCGGCAGCGAGCACCCCGCCGCCCGCGGTCATCACGCTCAGTGCGGCGATCTGCGCTCCTCCAGAGAAGATCGCCACCGACATCACGATCGGCGCGAGCACCCCCATCGCGGGCCTGGCCTGCACCCCGAACGAAACGCCGAGCGCGAGCGTGGGCAACACAAACGGCAGACCCGCTTTCACGCCCGCGATCAGCCCGCTCTGTTTGACCGACGACTCCTCCATCGCGTGCGTTTATAACAGGCTTGATCCGTTTAGGTTGTTAGACTGGTCCGCATGACGTCACGGCCGAGTTCGTTTCAGCTCGTCGGCGGCGACGCCGCGCTCGATCTCGTCAACACCGTCTCCTGGCGCGGCGATCCCGCGCGGCGCATCGAGCGCATCCCTGACTTCGACTCGCTCGTGCAGTGGTCCACACGCGCCGGAGTCCTGTCAGCACCAGCGGCCGGCGAGCTCACGCGCGCCGCCGCGATCGACCCCATCGCCGCCGACGCGTGGGCCGAGGCGGTTCGTGGCCTCCGCGAAGATCTCTACTCGATCATCGACGCACATATCGACGGGCTTGCCTACCCAGCAGCGTGCCTGCTTCGGATCAAGGCCCGTTTCGTTGAGGCACTACAGAGGGCGTCCCCCAACTCGTTGCCGCTGATCTGGGAAGTGTCGCTCAGCTCACCGGCGGCGCTCGCAGACGTGCTCGCGCTTGGCGCCGTGCGGCTGCTGGAATCTGATGCCGTGCACCGAATCGGCCGTTGCTCAAATCAGTCCTGCGCGTGGGTCTTCCTCGACCGCAGCCGCAACCGCAGCCGCCGCTGGTGCAGCTCCACCGACTGCGGAAACCGCGACCGGGCCGCACGCCACTATGCACGCCGACACTCCACCATGTAACGCCCCGGTCCACCGAACAGCCAATTACGCTGAAGTGCTGGCCATATCGGCTGGCCCGCAACCTCACGGGGATCGGAACGGCGCCCCGAGCCAATGGATGAAGCTCTCGTACGGGGCGCCGGCGTCGATCAGCCACTCCAGCGAACTCACCAACGGGCCGATCGAAGCGGGGCCCTGAGGGAACCGCCGCGGATTGAGAATCACGATTCCACAGTGCGGCCGGTTTTCACCGCGGTAGAGACGATCCAGCTGAAGGAAGTCGTCCCGGTTGTACGTCACAAGCGAACGCTCGGCGTTCTGCGCATACTCGAACAGGTCCCGATCGGTCAGCCCCCGCAGCTCACGTCGCTCGCTGACTGCTTCAACATCACGCTCGCGGCCACGCAGCTGCTCGGCGACGACGGTCGCGATCATCTCGTCGAGGAGCAGCTTCACCGCGTGAGGCTCTGCTCACGCCAGCGCCGCTCGGCCGCGTCCGCCTCCCCCTCGTTCAGGCGAATCCGCTCGTCGATCTCGGCCGGATACTCGCTGTAGTAGCCGACCGCGTCGCGTACCTGTCGGACCGTCAGCGCCGCCCACTCGGCGGCTGCCTGGATCGCCTCCTCGCCCTCCAGACCGGTCGAGCGCAGCGCGCCGATCACCTCCCACACGTCTGGCCCGGCGGCCAGCCCGGCGCGCCTGCCGGTCGGTCCGTCCCGGAACACGATCCCGGGATGATCGTCCATCCGCACCCCCTCATCGATGTAACGCTCCGCGAGCCGCGACTTGTTGAGGCCGGTGCGCGCGCCGCGCCGCTCCAGCCGATCGACGACGCGGGCATCCAACCGTGCGGAAAACTGGCGCGCAGCAGACACGTCATACATTGTAACGCAATGCGTGACAGCGAGCGGGGCCGACGGGTGCCGGCCGTCTGACCGACGCGGCGCGGCCCGAGCTCGTCTCCGCGCACGAGGGGATCCTCGGCATGTTCGACGCGCTCGCCGAGCAGGTCGCGCCCGAGCACTGCCGCGGCGGCCCGGGACTGAACTCGCCGCGGCCGCCCGCGTCGCGTCAGTTGCCGGCAAGGAATGCCAGGCAGTCATCAACAGCGCTCGCATCACTGCAGACGCCGAAGTGATCGAGCCCCGGGTGCGCGATGATCTCGAGCGGCGCACCATCGCCCAGGGCAGCGGCGAACGCGCGAGCGTCGGCCTCCGGCACATGGTGGTCATCTCCCCCGCAGTGCAGTCGCATCTGCACCGCGCGTCGGTAGCGGTCGAGGTGAACCATCGGGTCGAGCTGCGCGCGCAGCCACTCGCCGTAGCTGTCCGGACGGCCCTGCTCGACCACCGTGCCCGGATCGTCGAGGCGAGTCATGCCGGGTCGCGTCCAGTCAGGCGTGGAGCCGACCCCGGCGACGCGGTCGATCCGCGGGTCGATCCCGGCCAGCGCGATCGCGACGTCGCCGCCCATCGAGATCCCACCCGCGCCCATCGAGACGACCCCCTCGTCGCTCACGGCGTCGATCACGCGCAGGGCCTCCAGCGTGGTCTGCCCGAGGACCGGCCACATCCGCAGCCGAAACTCCTCGAGCACCGCGTTCGCATACGCGCGCGGGTCCCCCGCGGTAGCGCGCTCGCCGTGGTCTACCGGGTCGAAGCTCACCGCACGCACCCCAGGGTCAGCGAGCGCGTGCAACTGGGGGAGCGCCCGCCCCTTGGATCCGCCGAGATGACTGAGCCAGACGATCAGTCGCGACGGCGCGACCTCGGGCTCGACGATCAGCGCCGGGATCCCGGCAACCTCGATACGCAGCTCCGACATCACCTCACCCACCGAGCAGCGGCCGGGGGTCGAACGTGACCCGGATCCGCTCGATCCGCCCGTCACGGACGTGGCTCCAGTTGACGATCGCGATCGGCCCGGCGTCAGCGGTGGTCAGCTCAAACCAGGTGATCACGTCCTCGCCGTCGACCCATCGCCGCACCACCTCGACCACGCGGGTCATCGCGAACATCCCGCGCAGACCGGCGAGCGCCTGCTCGATACCCTGCGCGGCGCCGAGCGCGCCGACGAAGTCGATGTCGTCTGAGAGAAGCGGCCGGACGTGCTCGACCTCGTTGGCGCGCCAGGCGTCGAAGTAGGCGTCGGCGACCTGCTCAGGTGTCATCGACATACGGATCTGTCCTGTTCGGGTGTGTCAGGGCTGGTAGGTGCCGGGACGCCACGCGCGGTTGACACCCCGATCGCGTTCCAGGCGTTGATCACGGAGATCAGACCGACGAGCGCCGCGAGCTCCTCCTCGGAGGATCGCACCCAGACCGCCAGCGCAGCGAGCCACTCGTCGCTTTCGCCGACCGCGGCGTGATCGAGATGCGCGAGCGCCTTTGAGAAGCCGGCGGCGTGGGTGTCGAAGTCCAGCAGCATCGAGGCCGAAGCGCTGTCGTCGATGTCGTTGGCAGGTGTTGTCATTGGGCTCCTGGGGTTGTCGCGAGCCAACGCTGTCGCCGAAGTGGGCCGTCCTGACGCTCCAGTCCGATCGTCCAATCGCAGGGGGCCGATCCTAACTGCGCCCGGGACCGCGCGACCAAGCATTCCGTAGGCGGTGAACAGCAGGGCTGCGATGGGCGACGAAACGGGTCGTCGGTCACGACCTCGAGGCTACCGGCCGGTTCTCCGATCGCACCAGGTCAACCCCGTCGAGTGCTGTGGTCTTGCCGTATCGCTTGTGGAGGGCCGCCGCCTCGATCATCGCCGTCTTCCATCGGTCCTCGTCGTCGTCTGGTGGGTGCAACGCTTCAAACGTGTGGCGCCGCTGCTCCCCGCTCCCGCTCAGCCGTCCCTCGCGAAGGTCATCGATCACTCCTCCAAGCCATGACAACTCGGCATGCAGGACCGCCCGCCGGTACTCCTCCTCGAGCAGCAACTAGTTATCACCTCGTCGACGAAGGACGGCGAGAGCGCGGTCGACGTGGGTGGTCGTGTTGTAGAGGTGCGGCGAGAAGCGCAGACTGCCCGCGCGCTCAGCGATGTCGATCCCAGCGTCGGCGAGCACGGCACTTGCAGCGGCGGTCCGGGCTGGGTTGGCGTGACGGACCACCACCAGGGTCGAGCGCTCGGCCTCCCGGCACGGGCTCACCAGCTCCCAGTCGGTGTCCGCGAGTCCATCGATCAGGCGCCCGACGAGCATCTGGTCGTGGGCGGCGATGGTTTCGATGCCGACCTCGAGCAGCAGCTCGATTGAGGCGCGCCAGGGCGCGAAGTTCAGGAAGTTGGCGGTGCAGAAGACGTCGTAGCGGGCGGCGCCAAGGTCTGTCCGCAGCTCATATTCCGCCTCGTGGCGGAGATCGCCGTCGTGCATCTGCGTCAACCAGTACGGCTGCTCGTACTCCAGGCGTTCGACCAGGCCCGGCTCGATCCAGCAGAAGCCGGTGCCGTACGGCCCACACAGCCACTTGAAACCGCAGCTCACCAGGGCATCGACCGGCGCGGTGCGCAGGTCGATCGGGCGGGCCCCGATCGCCTGGGAGCCGTTGAGCACGAAGCGCACCCCGCGTTCGCGGCAGAGCGCGCCGATGGCGTGAATGTCGATCGCTTCGCCCGTGAAGGAGAACACCCAGCTCGAACAGAACACTCGCGTCGCGGGGGTGAGTTCACGCTCGAGTTCCGCCGCGCTGAGCGGGCGCCGGCTGGGCTTGAGCATCCGCACGCGGACGCCCTGGCGCCGGAGTGCCACCCACGGGATCACGGTGGCCGGAAAGTCCCCGTCGACGAGCAGCACCTCGTCGCCGGCCTGCCACGGCAGCCCATGCGTCAGCAGGTGTAGGCCGTAGGTGGTGCTGTTGCCCAACACGAGCTCGGCTGCCGGGACGCCCAGCAGGCGCCCCAGCGCGTGCTTGAGCTCACGGGGAAGCGCGAAGAACGCTTCATCGCTGATCCGGGCCGGTGAGAGCTTGTCCGCGACCATCTGATGAGCGGCGGCTGCCGCGCCTATCGGCAGCGGACCCTGATGGGCGGCATTGAGCCAGACCCGCCCATCGAAGCCGCCAAACGCCTCTGCATCCACGATTGCTCCTCTCACTCCGACGGAACTGAGCGATACGCTACCGCATAGATGAGTGAGTCAGTCTTTGATCGCGAGCTGAACCTGATCGGGGCGTTCGCACTGGCCGTGGCCGATGCTCAGCGCTCAGCGGGCGAACAGGACCTGGACCATGTCGCCGCCGCACCGGCCGCCCTGATCGCGGTGGCGAAATATCCGCATGAGTCCGTGACCTTCTTCGCGCCGATTCTGGGACTCACCGGCTCGGGCACCGTCCGCCTATTCGAACGGCTCGCGGCGGCCGGGCTCGTGCAACGCCAACCGGGACCGGACGGCCGGACGCTAGCGCTCGCCCTGACCTCCAGCGGACGTCGCGCGACTCAACGCATCACCCGCGCGCGCCGCCAGGCAGTCGCCCACATCCTCGCGCCCCTCTCGGACAGCGAGCGCCGGCAGCTAACCGCTCTCCTCGAGACAGTCCTGCCAGCCCTACCTCAGGACCGGACGGCGGCCCGGCACCTCTGCCGGCTATGCGATCACGCCGCCTGCGACGCGGCGGGAGAATGCCCCATCGACCTTGCGGTCACCGCCGCCGGACACGCGAGCTACGAGGAGGAGCGTCAAGCGACCCCGAAGGAGCGGGGCAAACCCCGACTCGCCAACGCGCCGCGAGAGGGACGGCAGCGGCGGATTCGCCACAGAGGTGAGTGACGACACGCTCAGCTTATTTATGACTCGCGCATATTGGCTACCCCTCGAATATGAGCGAGTCACGTTCGAGAACGGCGAACCTGGTCGGCGCCCTGTCTCTGGCGGTCCCTGAGCGTCTAGTCGAGGCCGGGGGCCAGGGCGGGCTTGATCGCAACCAGGCGGCCGCGCTGGTAGTGCTGAGCAATCATCCGGGTCAGTCGATCGAGTCGTTGTCTCACACGCTGGGCCTGGCGCATTCGGGTGCGGTGCGTCTTGTGG
This sequence comes from uncultured Actinomycetota bacterium, assembly GCA_963790605.1. Lineage (GTDB taxonomy): Bacteria > Actinomycetota > Thermoleophilia > Solirubrobacterales > Solirubrobacteraceae > Palsa-465. The sequence continues at coordinate 946,563 of CAWBPG010000001.1, forward strand.
ACCGCCTGCAGGCCTCTGCGCTGATCCTGCGCGAGCCAGGCGGACCTGGCCGCACCTTGGCGCTGCGGCTGACCGGGCAGGGAGAAAACGCCGCCGTTAGCATGCTGGCTCGCCGCCAGGCGGTCATCGAGCAGGCACTGAACGGGCTCGACAAGCAGGATGTGACCGCGCTGGAAGGTGTTGTCGCTCGGCTGCTGGCGGCACTTGCTTCTGATCGCCAGAGCGCACCACGGATCTGCCGGCTCTGTGATGAAACGCTGTGTGAGCGCCACGATCGATGCCCTGTTTCATGAGGCGGTCGCCGGACCTTGATGCTGCCGGGCTCGCGTTACGTCAACATCCTGCGCGGCGAAGGTGTCGCCAGGCCGGTGCTGTTCGTCTTGATCGGAAGGATTTTCCCGACAGCTTCGCGGGCGTCGCGATCATCGTGCTCGTGCGCTCCGGGACTCACTCCTACTCCGCCGGAGGTCTGGCCGCCGGAGGGTTCGCGGTGGGATCGGCGCTGGCTGCCCCATTGACTGGGCGAGCGCTTGACCGTGTGGCCCCGGCTTGTCGCCGGTGAGGATCTCGATCTCGCCTACTCGCTGGATTCCACCAGAGTCAAGCGAGTCCAGGGCAAACAGGATGTCTGGGTGATCACCTTCGCGCCTGCCGCGGCCCTCGCCCAGTGCCCGTCTGTAGCATCGCCTCATGCGCGAGGGGGTAACCGGGGGTGTGGCATCTGAGCAACGGCGCATCCGGACTGGACGGGACCCGGGAACCCGGCGCTCCGTCAGCGCCTTGAGGCGATGTGTGGGACGCTAACCGAGCCGGCGCGCGGGCTGGTCTCGGCTACGCGGTCGACGACGACGAGCGTCTGCTGCTCTTCGATCCGTTGGCCGTGCCCGGCGAGATTGAGGAACTCGCTGTCGCCCGCGAGTTGCCGAGGAGTGACGCGTGTCTGTACTCGGGGGGTGATCGGCTGCCGGTCGGAGTCGAGGCATTCTCCGGAAGGTATCCACGAGTAAGACAGGGTCGATAGAGGCGTGAGAGCCCGTGCGAGGTCCGTGCTGGCCCGCGGTATCCGCTGGCGCCTGATGGGCTCGGTGCTCGTCGTGATCACCGCCGCGATCGCGGTCGGGGCGGCGGTTGTCGGCCCGCTCTTCCTGCGAGCCGGCGGTGATTCCCTGGTCCGGCAGGCTGTGGCAGGCGCCACGGTGTCTCACACCAGCTTCGAGCTCGACTCCGCGACTCATCCGTCGACGTTCGATGGGCTCGCGGCCGAGCGGCAGTCGCTACTCCGAAGCGAGCACCTGAGCGGGCTGTACGGAGACCCCGTGGTGCGGACGATGGTCGCCCCCCTCCTGGTGACCAGGGTCTCCACCCATCAGCCCTATCTGGGGGCGCTGACCTACCGCACGGGCATCTGCTCGGTTCTGCACTTCAGCGCCGGTGGGTGTGTGACGCGTCCCGGGGATGCGGTCGTCAGCGACCGCATGGCCAAGAGATTTGGGATCGCCGTCGGGTCGGCAATCACCGTCGACGACCTCAACCACGGGACCCCGGCCCGCATCCGCATCACCGGCGTGTTTCACCTTCCGAACCTGCAGAGCGCCTACTGGTTCGGCGCCGGAGCGAGCCACTTCTCCTTCGGGGAGAACACCGGCAGGCCGTTGTTTCTCCCGCAGACTGACGATCTGTTCGTGGCCAGCCCGGCCGCTTTCGCCCTCCCGTCCGCCTACCGGCGCTCGCTCACCATCCAGAGCGCGTTGCGGCCCGGCGTGCTGGGCATCGCGAATGCGTCGGCGGTCAGGCGGGAGATGCTCGCCCTGCAGCAGCGCGCCGCGGCGGCCGGGTTCGAGGTCGAGACTGGTCTCCCGGCGCTGCTCTCGGGCCCCCTGCATCAGCGGAAGCTGATGGGCACGGTCGTCGTCGTCGCCGCCGCTCAGCTCGTCCTGCTGGCGATCTGGGTGCTGACCTCGGTGCTCATGCGCAGTGCCGACTTGCGGCGTGCGGAGCTGCGGGTCGCGCGCCTGCGCGGGTTCCCGCCGCCCACGCTGGTCGCGGTGTCGATCGCCGAGCCGGCAGCGCTCTGCGCGGTCGGGGTCGTGCTGGGGATCGGCGGTGCGTGGGTCGTGGTGCGTGCCGCGGCGTCGATCCTGTTCACGGACGGGACCGTCGTGAGGCCTGACGCGTGGACGTTCGTCGGCTTCGGAGCGGTGCTGGTGACGATCGGCGCCGTTCTGGGTATCAGCGCGATCCGGTTGCTGCGGAGCTCCGGGCTTGTCATGTCGTCTCCGCAGTCCGCGAGCACCCGTTCACGAGTTGTGATCGACGTGTCGATCCTTGCCGTCTCCGTTGTCGCGCTGGTCGGCGCGGCCACGAGCGGGGCGCTCAGCTCTCACAGCAATCCGGTGGCGGCCGCAGCTCCTGCGGTGGTGGCTCTGGGGATCTCGGTGATCGCGATCCGCATCGTCGAATACTTGTGTCGCCGGCTGAGCATCGCGACGCACGATTCCTCCGCCGTGGGCAGCTTCCTGGCGGTTCGGCGGATCGGGCGGCGGCCGACGGTGCTGCGCGAGGGGCGGACGCTGGTGATCGCGGTCGGGCTGGCGTGTTTCGCGGTCTGTGCGTGGTCGGTCGCGCGGGCCAACCGGCTCACCGACGCGAGGTTCTCGATCGGCGCGCGGACGGTCGTGACCGTGACCGCAGGTGATCTGCAGCTCGATCAGGCGGTCCACGCGGCCGATCCGCGCGGACGCTTCGCGATGGCCGCGGTCGAGATCAATAGCTTGAGCACGTTGCTCATGGGGGTCGATGCCACGCGGCTGCCGGCCGTCGCGGCCTGGCCCGGTGGGACGACTCGCGCGAGCGTCGCCGCGGTCAGTCGCGCATTGACCCCCAAGACCGTCGTCGAGGTCATCCTGCCCAACGGCGCCGTCGCGATTTCGGCTGATGTCTCGGCCTCGGGGGCCGCGAGCCGCGATCTGGCCCACCTCGACCTGGAGGCCTGGCTGTTTGACCCGGTCCATGGCTCGCGCATCGTCGACCTCGGGAGATTGCGCGCCGGCAGGTTCACCTACCGGGGCGTCCCGCAAACGGGCTGCCCGTGCAGCCTGACCGGCATCGGGGTGCTCCCCAGCACCAAGCGGGTTCCGCGCTCGGGTCAGATCCACCTCGGTCTGGAGGCGCTGAGCTACCGCACCGGGGCGGGTGCGCCGCGCAGCGCCCGGGCCGAGCTGACGCCGACGGCCTGGCGCTCAACCCTGGCCGGCGTCCGTGTCATCGCGAACACATCGGGGGTGGGTTTCGACATTCCGATGGCCGCGGTGGCCGGTGATGTCGGCCCCTACGCAGACAGCGCTGCGGCCTCCCTGGTCGCGCCACCCTCGGTCCTCCCCGCCGTCGCGGGGAGTCAAACCGAGGAGGTCGGCGAGGACACGCTGGCCGAACAGGGCCTGGACGGCAACACGATCACCGTGCGTCCGGTGATCATCGCGACAGCGCTGCCGCGGCTCGGCTCCAGCGGGGTGTTCGTCGATCTGGGCACGCTCGAGCGATCCCAGGTCCGCCCGACGTTCGCCCAGGCGACCGAGCAGGTGTGGCTCGGGCCAGGCGCGCCGGCGGACGCCGTCAGCCGCCTACGGGCGGCCGGGCTGCACATCGACGCTGTCCAGCGCTCGTCCGCGCTGATCAGCCAGGCGGGGCATACCGGTCCGGCTCTGGCCTATGACTTCATGCTGCTGGCCACGCTCGTCGCCCTGCTCGTCGCGGCGGTCGGCACCTTCAGCGTGCTTGCCGCAGGGGGCCGTCAACGCGCCACTGAGATGATGGCGCTGGAGGTCACCGGGGTGCGGCGTTCGATTCTCGCGCGCTCGCTGGCGATCGAGGCTGCGATCCTCGCGCTGACCGCGCTGTTCGGGGTGGCAGCCGGCGCGGGCACCGCCGCCATCGTCCTGCCGTCGCTGCCTCAGCTCGCCGCGCCCACCGACACGCCTCTGTCCTATGCGCTGCCGGTTTGGCTGATCCTGGCCGTGGCGCTGGGAGCGGTGCTGGTGGTCATGGCTGCCACCGCACTGGCGGCGCGCGGCATCCTGACGAGTATGTCTCCATCCCTCCTGCGTGCCGCGGCCGATGACGTCGATTGAGACCCGGACATCGGCTGGCGCCGACGTGGTGTGCGCCGGACTGGTGCACGTCTATCCGAGCGAGCACGGGCCGGTGGCCGCCCTGCGCAACGCCGACCTCGTGGTCAAGGCCGGAGAGATGCTGGCCATCGTCGGTCCCTCCGGATCGGGCAAGACCACTCTGATGATGCTGCTCGCCGGCCTGCTCCAGCCGACCGCGGGCTCGGTGTTGATCGGCGGCCAGGACATCACCCAGCTCGACGCGGCCAGCCTCAGCCGACTGCGCGCCACCGAGCTCTCGCTGCTGCTCCAGGACCCGTTGCGCAACCTGCTGCCCTACGCCACGGTCAGCCAAAACATCAGCTTCGCCGCGCGCGGCGCCCGTCGGCGCGGCTGGCCGCTGCGCTGGTCCACCGAGGAGCTCGTGGAGCGGATGGGCCTGGCCAAGCTCGCCGACCGGCCCGTGTACCGACTCTCGGGCGGACAGCAGAATCGCGCGGCGATCGCCGGTGCGCTGGCGACATCTCCGCGCGTGCTGCTGGCCGACGAGCCGACGGGCCAACTCGATCCCCACAGCCGAGACATGGTGATCACAGCGCTGCACGACGCGCGCGAGCTGAGCGGCAGCACGGTCATCGTGGTCACCCATGACCCGGCCGTCTCCGAGGCGCTTCCGCGCTCCCTGGCCATCGAGAACGGGGCCATCGGCGCTGAAGGCCGGGGCGCGGAGCGCTACGCGGTCGTCAGCGGCTCCGGAACGATCCAACTGCCCCCTGAGATCGTCGCCAGATACCCGAGCGGAACGCTTCTGACCGTCCATCTCGACCCGGGCGGGATCGTCCTGCGAGCCCGACACGACAGCCCAGAGGAGGCCGGCGATGCTTGAAACGTCCCGCTTCGTCATCGAGGACGTGACCGTATACAACGCCGACACCGTGCTTGTCAGCGACCTTTCGGTCAGCATCGGGCGCGGCGAAGTGCTTGGCATCACCGGCCCGTCCGGCACGGGCAAGTCCAGCCTGATCCATGTCCTCGCGGGTCTGGCCGCGCCGCACTCCGGTCGCGTGCTCCACGCCGACCGTCCGGTGGCGCCGTCCGGCGGCGCCGCTCTGGGGCTGATCCTCCAGCACCATCATCTTCCAGGGATGCTGACCGCCCACGAGGCCGTTGGCCTGCCGTTGCAGGCCCGTGGCATGGGCCGCTCGGAGGTCGCCGAGCGCAGCGACAGTACGCTCGCCGCCTTGGGCTTGGCAGATCAGGCCCATCAGTTGATCTGGGAGCTCTCCGGCGGACAGCGCCAGCGCGTGGCGGTCGCCAGGGCACTGGCCGGAGATCCCGAGCTGATCCTCGCCGACGAGCCTGCCGCCGGTCTCGACCTGGGGTCCCGCACAGCTGTCATCGATCACCTCCTCGACGCCGCGCGCGCCGGCGCGATCGTGATCATCGCCAGCAGCGACCCCGAACTGATCGATGACTGCACTCGCGTGGTCACGCTCGGCCGGTGAGGCCTCCGGCTCGCAAAAGCCCTGTAAACGAGCCGCGTCCGGCCCGGTGGTACGGCCCGCCCAGAGCCTCGGATCCAGCCTCGCTGCCCATTCGCCGCCCCACCCCGGCCCGGACCCGCCTAACAAAACGCCCCCAATAAGCCGACCGGCTCTGCGCCGGCCGCTCCGGGACCTCCCGGTCCTCGCCCAACGACTCCGCCGCACGCGCGGCAGTCCACGTTCCGACCAGCTTGCTGACGACGCTTGCGGCGGCCAATCCCCACCAGTCAGTCGCTCGGATGCCTCTCCGCCACGCCGTCGCGCGTACGTCCGCGACCAATCGTACGACGACGGCAGCTGGCCGTAGCGCTCGCGCCACTCCCGCATCGCCGAGATCACCAGCTCCCGCGTCCAGCGCCGCCTGATCGCGCCCGGATGGCAGCGTTTGCAGCTCACGGCCGACGAGGCGCCGATCCTTCCGGGCGCCGGCGAGTCGACCTCCTCAATCGTCATCACGCGCACGCTATCGGTCTCCGGGCGGTTGAACGGCTCATGCAGCCGCCGGACATGCCCAAGGTGATCCATCTGGTCTCTGGGCGCTCGCGGCGGGAGTATTACGCTCGTGGTTCGCCCGTGTGCCTCGGGCGGGCGTAGGACTGACCTAATCGCAGGCTCGTGGCTGAGGTGTCGGAAATGACAGCGATCACCGCGAACACCAAGGTCCGGTGCCTCGGCCGTGGCGTAGACCCCGTTGGAGGCGCCGTAGATGATCGCCGGACCGGGGTCCAGTGCGGATGGGGGCCATCAAATCGTGCGCCAGCGGCTCGCCTCCGTAATCGGAGCGCTGCCGCTGGTCTCCCATCCCTCGCTGATCTACAAACCCTAACGACGCGAACCCGGCGTCGACGAGCACCGGCACATGAAGCGAGTCGGAGCGGAGATCGAGCTTCGGGGCGTGGTGACGATCAAGGGCCCCATCGCCGGCGTCGTACGCCGGCTGCTCGCCGGGCAGGTGAGGAAACTCCGTAGTGCTCGCGCATGGCGGGCGACTCAGGCGGCGGGCGCAACGTCCGTAAATCCGTAGACGTTGCGGATCCGACCATCGTCGGTGACGATCACGTCAAAGCCGACGTAGGTGTCCGGCCGGTCGGCAGGGCCAGCATGCCACTGAAACCTGGCCTGGTTGTGGTGCGCGTCGATCGGGCTGCCGAGGGTGAACGTGAACCCGGGGAAACGCTCCTGCGTCTGCTCGATGAAGTCGTTGACCTGCTCAATGCCCCGCAGGGCCACGTGGGGATCGGTATAGGCGCAGTCAGCTGTGTAGAGCGCCTCGAGAAGCTCTCGCCGCCGATCGGGGTTGGTCTCGTTGAACGGCTCGATGTACCGCGTCACTAGCGTCTGCACGTCCAGTGTCTGTACGTCCTGCATTGAGTCCTCCTGTTGGTGATTAGGAACCGTGCAGAAAGAATCCAGCCGATGTTGGGGCGTGTCGATTACTTGTGAGGTAGCAGCCAGGTCACATCCATCGCCGGACATGGCGCTTGTAGTCCACGTACGGCGTCCCGAACTTCCGCTCCAGGTAGCGTTCCTCGCGCGCGATCACGCCGCGGTCGATGACGGCGACCGCGACCGGCAGCGGAACGAGCGCCCACGGGGCATTTGACACGATGGCGATCCCGGCATAGGTGAGCGCCATCCCGAGGTAGGCGGGGTTGCGGGTCAGTCGGTACGGGCCGTCGGTGACGATCGCCTCTGACGGCGTGTATGGGTCGACGGGTGTCCGGGCGCGTCGGAAGGCCCGCACGAATGACCCCATCAGCCCCACGCCGGTGATGATGGATGCGGCTCCGACGGGTCTCGCGACGCTGGACGGCAGCGAGCCGTTCCCGATGACTGCGTCGAGGCCAAAGCCGATCCCGAGCGCGCCCAGATAGATCAGCGGCGGTGGGGCGATCACGCCCGCCGTGTCACCCTGCTGCTCACTTCCCTGGTCTGATTCGAGTTGCGGTGCAACGGGGGATGTCATCGTGTTTGGTCGCCTTGGGGTGGTGGGGGTTGTTCAATGTCTGGAGGTTGAGAACCGGCCGGGACGATGGTTTGCACCAGGCCGGTGACGACGTCGTAAACATGCCCGGACACGGTGACGCGTGGGGAGATCGCGGAGCTGGACCGTAGGCGCTTGACGTCGTGTGTGACTGTGCGCGCCGGATCGAGCACGGCGCGCTCGCGCAGAGCCGATTCCTCGGCGCCGATCCGCTCGGCGTAGTGGTGGCGGAAGCTGTCGTCGGCGAGGACGCCGGCTCCGCACTGGGTGTGGTGGATGATCGCTATCTCGAACAACGGGCCTTCGGGGAGGACGGTCTCGGCGATCTGGCTGATGAAGGCGATGTCGTTGCTCACCTCCGGGGTGACCCTACCGCCGACGTTGCGCACCACGATCGCGTCACCCAGTTCGAGGCCGAGAAAGTGCGCGGGGTCGACCCGGGGGTCGAGACAGGTGATCACGAACAGGGTGAGGTTGGGGAAGACGACGGCGTCATTGTGGCCGCCGGCGGCCGCGAAGGCGCGGTTGCGCGCGAGTGCCGTCTCGATGTTGCCCGCCTCTGGCTGGTCGCGCCCGGTGACCTCAAACCGGTTCGGCTGACGCTCCGCCGACCCATCGGTGGATTGGGTGCTCATGTTTCTATCTCCTGCGTTCGGTAGCCGTGGATCTCGTGATTCGAACCCGGATCGTTTAGGCGCGCGAGGGCGGGGGCGCAGGGCTCGGTGCACGCTCGTGTAGCTCGATCCGGTTGTGCAGTCGCCGCAGCGGTCTGGGCGCCCACCAGTTGGCTGAGCCGAGCAGGCGCATCAGGGACGGGACGAGAAGCGCGCGGATGATCGTCGCGTCGATCAGCACGGCGAGTGCGGCGCCGATGCCGAGCTCCTTGATGAAGACGATCTGGGAGGTTGCGAACGCGCCGATCGCCACCGCGAACAGCAGCGCCGCGGCGGTGACGATCCGGCCGGTGCGTTCGAGTCCGACCGCGACCGCTTCGGCGTTCGGGGCGCCGGCGTCGCGGGCTTCTTTGATCCGGGAGAGGAGGAACACCCCGTAGTCGGTCGCGAGCCCGAAGGCGACGGCGAACAGGAAGATCGGCTGGGTGGCGTCCAGCGCCCCCTCGCTGTGGAAGGAGAGCAGGCCTTGCAGGTGCCCGTCCTGGAAGATGAACACGAGGATTCCGTACATGGCGCTCAGGGTGAGGAAGTTCATGACCACCGCCTTGACCGGCAACAGGACCGAGCCGGTGAACACGAACAGGACGAGTAGCGTCGACCCGATCACGATGGCGAGCACGACCGGGAGGTGCACGGCGAGGCTGTGCTCGAGGTCGACGAAGGAGGCGGTCTCGCCCGCGACGCCGACGTAGACCGGAGCTTTGATCGCGCGGACGTTGCGGACGAGCTCCTCGGTTCGGGAGGTCAGCGGGCCATGGACCGGCGCGACGTCGATCAGCGCGTTCTGTGCTCCGGCGGGCTGTGTCGCGTCGGCGGCGACGTCGGGCAGGCTGTCGATCCGCGCGGCGAGCTGTGTGACCTGCGGGGAGCTCGCGGGCGCGCCGACGACGACCTCGAGCGGCGAGGTCCGGTTGGGCGGGAACTGCCGGTTCAGCGCGGTGTCGACCTGGCGGGCGCTGGCCGTGGCGGGCAGCACGCGCGCGTCGGCTTGGATGAACGTGATGTGCGTGAACGGGATGCCGAGCGCGATCAGCAGCGCCGCGCTCGCGACCGCGACCTGAGCCGGGCGGCGCATCACGAGGTGCGAGAGCCGGTACCAGAACCCGCGTTCGGCGGGCCGGGCCTCGCGCTCGGCTGCGCGTTGGAGCCGCTGGGGGGCGAGCGCGTTGACGCGCGGCCCGAGCACGGTCAGGATCGCGGGCAGCACGGTGAGCGCGAGCGTCGCCGCCGTGACCGCGACGATCGCGCCGGCGATCCCCATCGAGTACAGGAAGCTTTGCGGGAAGACCATCAGCGAGGCGACCGCGGCCGCGATCGTCAGCGAGCTGAACAAGACGGTGCGCCCGGCCGTCTGGAGCGTGCGCGTCAGCGCCTCGGCGCCGTACCCGTGGTGTGCCGATTCCTCGCGATAGCGCGAGACCATAAACAGGCTGTAGTCGATCGCGAGGCCCAGGGCCAAGCCGGTCGTGAAGTTGAGCGCGAACACCGACACATCCACAAACGAGGCGACAACTCGCAGCACGAAGAAGGTGATCACGATCGCGAGGCCGCCGAGCAGCGGGGGGAGCAGTGAGGCCACGAGCGAGCGGAAGAACAGCAGCGAGAGCAGGAAGATGAGCGGGAACGCGAGCAGTTCCGCGCGCGCCAGGTCGTTGCCGACCTTGGTGTTCGCCTGGGCGTTCGCGACCGCGTCGCCGCCGAGCTTCACGTCGCTCTGGCCCGCGAACCGGTTCTCGATCTGCTGCGCGACGTTCTTCAGCGCCTTGTCCGACAGCGGCTTGAAGTAGGCGAGCACGTACGCCGACTGCCGGTCGCGCGAGACCATGGCGGGGTTATGGGTGGTGTAGAACGACTGCACCCGGGCAACGTCGGGTTGCCCGCGCAGGTCCGCCGCGACCTGGTTGATGCGCTGCCGCGCGGCCGGCGTGCCGACGTTCCCCGAACGCACCAGCGCAACGACGCCGGCGTCGATCTGACTTCCGGTGCTCGTTTGGAAGCGGGCCCCGGCTTTCACGCTCTGGCTCGCCGGGTCTCGCGCGCTGTACGGCCACAGGCTGTTCGAGACGCCGACGCCGAATACGCCAGCGATCACGGCTCCGATCACCGCGATCGCCAGGACGCGGCGGCCGTTGGAGTGCAGGAAGGTTGCCAGCCGTCTCATGACACCCTCGCTCCGCATGCCGGGCATCGGTACGGTCGCAGCGCAGACAAGCCGCGGGCCGGCCCGGTGATCACGAACGGGAACTTGATCTTCGGGACTTCCTTTACGGCCCGCACCTGCCCGTGCTCGGGGCAGGTTCCCTGGAGGGTGCGAGTCTCATTTTCGATCATTGCCATTATCTGGTTCTCCTTGCGTGTGCAGTTAAGTGCGGCTCGCACCGACTCACGCCGGGTTGAGCCCGGCCGTGAGTGCAGGTGATCGGCGCGACGGTGGATCGTTGGGGCCGCGGATTGCTCCTCGGCGGGGTGCTATCTCCCAGTGCCCCGCCCGCCACACGACCGCTCCCACCAGTCGAAAGGCCCGGCTGGAGCGCGGCATCGAGCGCGCGCTTGAACGCGTGGGCGCGATCCACGGAGCGGGCGGGCGCTGCGGCGGGTTGGTCGTTGCCATGTTTGTCTCCTCTGGTTGGTTGTGTGAGTCAGGCCTTGCGTGCAACTGGAGTCCAGCGGAAGCGCCTGAGCGCAACCACGAGCCCGCCCACCCCCCAGGCGGCGAGGACCGCGAGGTCGCCCCAGTCGACACCGGTACGGCCGGGCAGGAAGCCGTGGCTGAGCGCGGCGACGAGGTGCTGGAGCGGAAACGCCTGCCCGACATGTCGGAGCGCTGTCGGGACTTGAGGCGAAGGGATGTAGACGCCGGAGATGAACGCCAGCGGCAGCGTGATCGCGAGCGTCACGGGCTGCGCAGCGTCAGCCGACCCGATCACGGTCGCGACGGCATAGCCGACGCACGCGAGGGCCAGCGATCCAACCGGGATGCTCAGGGCGAGCGCTGCGACCGCTCCCGCGGTCACGGGAACGCCGTATACGATCGCGCCGATCGCGATCACGATCGTCGTGACCGCGAGTGAGATGACGAGCGAGGTGATCGCGCGGCCAGCGATGACGACGCCCGCGGGTGCCGGGGTGGCCAGGCGGCGCTTGAGGATGCCGAGCTCGCGTTGGCTGGTGATCGTGATCAGAAGGTTTGAGAACGACGCGGCGAACACGGCGAGCGCGGCGACCCCGGGTACGTAGTAGGTCGACGCCTTGATGTGCTCACCGCCCACCCCCCGGTCGCCGAATATGCCGACGAGGATCACCAGGAGGGTCATGGGCAGAAGCACGGTGAAGAACCGCGCCTGGCGGTTGCGAGCCACCGCCAGCACGTCATAACGGGTCTGGTGCAAAACGAGGCGGATCATGGGTGCGCCTCCTCGTCGGTGACGGTGGCGGTCAGGTGCAGGTAGACGTCCTCAAGCGTCGGGCGACGCAGCTCGAGGTCAGGCAGTGCGTGGTCGTGCCTCAGCGCCCAGAGGCTGAGCGAGAACAGCGCGGAGACCGGATCGTCGGTCTGGACGCGGACCTTGCCGCCGTGGTCACAGTCCGCGGCGCCGATGCCGACCGGCAGTTCGCGCAGGCTGACCCCGCCAGGGAGCGTGAAGCTGATCGCGCTCGCGAGTTGTCGTCGACTCCCGAGCGAGCCGGGGGTGCCGGTCGCAACGATCTCCCCGTGCGCCATCACCGCGATCCGGTCCGCGAGGCGCTCGGCCTCGTCCATGAAATGGGTCGTCAGCACGATCGTCTTCCCCCCATCCCTCAGGCTCTCAACCAGGTCCCACATCGCCCGCCGCGCGGCGGGATCAAAGCCGGTCGTTGGCTCGTCGAGGAACAGCAGCTCCGGGTCGCCGATGAGCGCGAGCGCCACGTCGAGCCGGCGGCGCTGACCGCCGGACAGCTGCTCGCACCGCCACGACCCCAGCTCGGCCAGCCCGAGCTGCGCCAGCGTGTCGTCCACGCCGCGCGGCGCCGCGTAATACCCGCCGTAGAGCGACAGGCACTCACGGACGGTCAGCTCGGGCTCGGGGAAGCTGTCCTGCAACACCATGCCGATCCGCTCCCGCCACGCGCGGTCACCATGCTCGGGATCGACGCCGAGCACCTCGACCTCCCCGTCCGAGCGCTTTCGCAAGCCCTCGAGGATCTCCAGGGTCGTCGTCTTCCCAGCCCCATTGGGGCCAAGCAGCGCGAAGATCTCACCGTGCCTGATCTGCAGGTCGATGCCGCAGACCGCCTCGAAGTCCCCGTAGCTCCGCCGGAGCCCGCGGACCGAAAGCGCCATGCCTCGTGTAGCACTCGAGTTGGCCCCCCGTACGAGGCTCGTCGTCCGGTCAATCGGTGTTCTGAGCATGGCCGACAAGCTAGGTCTGGCCCGCCGCGCTGTCATCGGCGCCGCGATCGATCCTTCACCGCCAGCTGGCGTCCTGCTACGGGCCGAGCCGTCTCCACCCGGGGGGTGGAGACATGAGCGGGCCAATATCTCCACCCCCGCGCCGATGACACCATGCGTTCACAGACCTACCCTTTACGCATGAACGACGCGTCCGCCGCCCACCCCGGTCCGATTGACGACTCGCTCCCGGCGCTGCGCCGGATGCGGGGAGTCGTCGTCGCCGTCATCGCGGTCGTCATCGCGCTCTCGCTCACCGATGATCCAGGGCCGTCGTTGACCGGCTCCGGGCTGGCGGTGTCGTCCTCGCTGGTCGTGCTCGTCGCCGCCACCGCCACGCTCGTCCGGCGCCTGGAGGCGACGATCACCGTGATTGCCCTGACGGGGCTGATCGCTGCGTCGGCGTCTCTCGCCTGGCTCCAGCCGAACGCCGCGGGGGATGCTGGCCTCTTCGTAGCGGTCGCGCTCGCCGGCATCCGGCTACCCGCCACGCTGTCGATCATCGCGCTCGCGTTGGCCGCTGCCGCGGCCGCAATTCCAGCCGTGCACGCACACCGCTCCGCCGGCCTGATCGCCGGCACCGAGCTGGGAATCGTCGCGTTCTACCTCGTCGCTCGCTTCGGACGCAGCGCCGCCGAGGCGCATGAACAGACCCGGCGGCTGCTGCTCGAGCTTCAGGCGAGCCGCAACGCAGAAGCCGACGCGGCGATGCTCCGTGAGCGCAGCCGGCTCGCGCGCGACATGCACGACGTGCTCGCGCACTCACTATCGGGGCTGATGCTGCAACTCGAGGGGGCGCGGATGCTCGCCGCGCAGCCTGACGCAAACGGACAGCTGCCGCCCGCTCTCGACCGCGCCCACCACCTCGCCCGCGCCGGCCTGGACGAGGCCCGGCGAGCAATCGCAGCACTGCGCGATGACGACCTACCCGGCCCCGACAGGCTCCAGCAGCTGACCACGGGCTTCGAACACGACTCGAACGTCCACACCTCGCTTCAGATCAGCGGCACGGCACGCAAGCTCGACAGCCAAACTCGCTGACCATTTACCGCGTCGCCCAAGAAGCCCTCACCAACATCCGCAAGCACGCCACCCCCGAACGGGTCGAGATGTCCCTCAGTTACCACCCCGACGGCACCCGCCTGACCGTCCGCGACCATGCCCGGACACAGGCCCTAGCCAACCTCCCCAGCCGAGACGATGGAGGCGGATACGGACTGACCGGCATGCGCGAACGCGCCGAGCTGCTCGGCGGCTCGCTCCGCGCAGGCCACACGCCGGACGGCTTCCGCGTCGAACTGTGGATCCCGGCATGACCGGCGAACGGACCACCGTGCTGATCGCCGACGACCAGCGCGTCGTGCGCGAAGGACTGAGCATGGTTCTCGGCCTGATGCCGGGTGTCGAGATCGTCGGCAGCGCCCGCGACGGGGAGGAAGCGGTCGCGCTCGTCGAACAGCTGCACCCCGACGTCGTGCTCATGGACCTACGCATGCCCCGCTGCGACGGCGTCGAAGCCACCCGCCGTCTCACCCAGGACGGCACCACGACCAAAGTCGTCGTGCTCACCACCTACGCCGACGACCACAGCGTCATCCAGGCACTGCGCGCCGGAGCCAGCGGCTTTCTCACCAAAGACGCAGCCAGCCCCGAGATCGCAGCCGCGCTCGAAGCCGCGAAACGCGGCCGGTCCGCGATCGACCCCGCCGTCCAGCACCACCTCGTCAAAGCCATCGCCCGCACCGCACCCCTCCAGTGGATCCCACCCGACCAGACCCAGCTGCCCGACGGTCTCACGCCCCGCGAAGCGGCCGTCCTCGCCCTCATCGCCGAAGGCCTCTCCAATCCCGAGATCGCCGAGCGGCTTACCGTCACCGAAACCACCGTCAAGAGCCATATCAACCACCTCTACGGCAAGACCGGCGCGCGAGACCGAGGGCAAGCCGTCGCGTACGCATACCGCCACGGCCTAGCGCCCGGATCTCAAAACCAATGACCGACACACGACCGCGCGCCGACCGCTGGGTCATGGCAGGCGGGAGCGGGCGCGGTAGCTGACCCGGCTCGCGAATGGACGATCCTCGACACTGTGCTCGGCCGCGACGTCGAGATCAGCAGTTGTCGGCCGGCTCGGCTAACGGCCCCACAAGCGCGAATGTGGGAACAGAAGCCGTCGTGGCGATCGCGTCCGCCGTGCCGCTCGCTGACGCCGATTCGTCGCTGCAGCGCAGGAACGTATCGCCACAGGACGCGTTCGCGGCAAGCGTGTGATCGACGTGACCAGGGTCCCACAGCGACGCCTCGGAGCGCGACGCATCAAAGACAGCGGCCTGATGCCCGCGCTCATCGTGAGAGGAAAGTGTGTCGCTCGACGAAGAGCGCCTGCTCCAAGAGCTGAGCGCGATGGTGCGCCCATCGGGGCGCGGCTCGCCGATCTCCAAGCTATCCACCGTCCAGGCTCTGCACGGATCGCAGATGCGGTGCGAGGCGGAGCACACCGCATGCGCTCGCGATGCTCAGCGCGCCGCAGGTTGCCCAGAGGAGTGTCGGGCTCAGTGACATCAGCCTGGTCCCGCCTATCGATGAGGTCAGCCACCCCGACGCCAAGGCAAACCCGTAAAGTCCCGCGTAGCGCCCGCGAAGCTGCTCCGGCGCGAGACAAGCCACGATCGCTCCGCTGACGGTGGCCGGCAGGATCTCGCCGACTGTCCAGATGGCGACCGACAGCAGGTATCCCGCGGCGGTTGACACCGCAGCGGTCAGGCCAAATCCGATGCCGACCAGCGCAACTCCTGAAGCCCAAACCCGGCCCGGGTCGAGTCGTGCTAGGCGCGAGGTGAGAAGGGGCTGGACAACGCAGATGAGCGCACCGTTGAGGCCCATGCACAGCCCGAACACGTGCGGAGAAAGTCCTGACCTATGCACCGCAAGCGGCAACGTCGAGTCCGACTGCAGGTAGACGAAGTAGTACAGCATGACCGCCAGGGTGAAAGCGGCCATCGAGCGATCGCGCAGAACCTGCCGGTAGCCGCGGGCACCGCCGCCGGTCCTGTCGTCGTGGCGACAGCGATCGTCGTTCACGAAGCGCCAGACGAGAAGGCCAAACACAGAACCTGTCACGCCATCGATCCAGAACAGAGGCGTGAACCCAGTTTGGGCTAGGAACCCGGCGCTTGTCATCGCGACCGCAAACCCGAGATTAGCCAGCCAGAAGAGCAGCGAGTAGGCACGTACTCGATCTTCGCCTGCCACCAGGTCCGCCACGAGCGCCTGCGTCACCGGCCGTGGCGCTTCGAGCGTCACTCCCAGGAGCACGATCAGGGCGATGATGACGGCGGCTGGACGAGCGTAGGCCAGCGTGATCATGATTAGCGAGGTCGTCATGGTGCTGGCGAGGAGCGTGACGCGACGGCCGAGATGGTCCGCGAGCGCGCCGCCGAGCAAAGGGGCGATGAGCGCGCCAGCCCCAAAACCTGCGACTACGTCGCCGGCAAGGACAACCGAGAAGTGCCGCGCGCTCACCAGACGGCGACCGTGCCTGACGTTCCGCGAGGCGCCACGAAGCGTCCGTGATCGCCCGACCAGCGGACGTCGATGGGTCCGCGAGCGCGAGCGGCTCAAGGCACTGGTCGACGGCCACGATTGGGCACACATTGGGCACAAAACGGCCCAGTCGACCCCCGCAGCGACCAAACGGACCCGACGCTAGAACGCAGAAAGCCCCGCATTAGCAGGGCTTTCCAGCAATCGGGGCGCCCGGATTTGAACCGGGGACCTCACCGACCCGAACGGTGCGCGCTACCAGGCTGCGCCACGCCCCGAAGACCTCTCCAGTATCCCACAGGCACGACTCGGCGGGCGGACGCGGTCCGCCGCAGCCAGCGGGAGTGGTGGGTCGTTCGAGCTTACTTGCCGAGCAGGCCGCCGGCCTGCTGGAGCCCGGACTTCAGCGGCTGGGTCACGCTGTTGACCGCTCCCGCAGCGCCCGACGCCGCCGGCGCGGCCGGCGTGGACCCCGAGGAGGCCGCCGACCCCGCGGAGCTCGGGGGCGCCGAGGTGGAGGTGCCGGTGAGGCCGCCGGCCACCTTCTGAACCGTGCCGGTCGCCCCATCGGTCACGCCGTTGACGAGCTTTGACCCGGCGTTGGCGACCCCGTTGCCGACGCTGCTGACGACCTTGTTCACGGTCCCGACGGCCTGGCTGGGATCGACGGCGCCACCTGTGGCGGTGCTCACGGTGTTGCCCACGCTGCTGGCCACGTTGCCGACCGTCTTGGTGACCGTGTTGACGGTTTTGTTCACTCCACCGGTCACGTTGTGGACGGTCTTGTTCACGCCATTGGTCGCGCCGTTGGCCACGCCGTCAACCGTCTTGCCGGCGCCGGCGACGGTCTTCCCGAGCCCGTCCACCGTCTTGGTGACGCGGTTGACGACCTTGGTCGCGGTGCCCGACGCCGTCGGACGCGATCCCGCGGTCCCCTGCTTGGGTGCCGATGTCGACGAGCCGGAGCCGCCGCCCGCCGTCCCCGAGCCCGGCGCGCCGGGGGCGGAGCCGCGCCGGCCAGGGCCCTTTCCGAGCGGCCGCTGCGTGGACGCGTGCTGCGATCCGCTGAACCTGAGCGCCACCGGGGCGCTGGTCAGCAAGGCGGGTCCGTACGCCACCTTGGCGGCCGCGGCAGACGAGGACGCCCCGGAGCTCCCCGAGGTCGAAGACGCCTGACGCCGTGCGGACTTCGAGGCGACGGCGTCGTGGCCGTGGCCGTGGCCGCCCGACGAGAGCCCGTGGACCGCCAGCCCGCCACCGGCCCCGGCGACGATCACCGCGACAGTGGCCGCCGCCTGGCCGAACGTGAGCACCGAACCGGCAGATGGGACGAGTCCCGCGGAGCCCGCTCCGGCGAGATGGCGGGAGCCGCCCGTGGAGCCCACCTTGGCGCCCTTGGAGCGCCAAGGCAGCCGCCACAGCGGGAAGGGAAGCAGCGCGGCGATCTTCGCCGCGATGCTGCGCGGCTTGAGCAGGGTCTCGTCGACGCCGGCCATCAGGGCGACGTGCCGACAGGGCTGGCAGTGGGCGAGGTGACGCGCGAAGCGGCGGCGGTCACGGATCCCGAGCGCGCTCACCGCGCGCAGGCGTCCGGCGTCGATCGCCGTCTGGATCTGCTCGCAGCGCTGGCCGCTGGCCAGCTCCTGGTACTCCTCGCCGAGCTTGCGGCGGGCGCGGAACAGGCTGCTCTCGACCATCTGGCGGGTCATGCCGAGGCGCTCGCCGATGTCGTCGTAGGACAGGCCCTCGAACTCGCGCATGACCAGCAGCTGATGGTGGGTGGTGGAGAGGCCGCCGAAGGCCCCGCGGAGGTCGTTGAGCCGCTGCTTGCTCTCGACCGCTGCCGCGGGAGTCGGCACAGCTCCGAGCGCCGACTGCTGGCGGTCGACGACGAACTCGCCGTCGGACTCCAGCGGCACCTCACGGGCGCGGCTGCCGCGACGGAACTCGTCGATGCACGCGTTCTTGGCGATCTCGTAGATCCACGGCTTGAAGGCGATCGCCTGGTCTGACGCGCGCATGCGGCGCAGCGCCGACATGAACGCCTCCTGGGCGATGTCCTCGGCGCGGCCGTGATCGTGGACCCTGCTGAGGATGAAGGCGAAGATCCGTTCGCGGTAGCGGGCGTATAGCTCCTCGAAGGCGCGGTCATCGCCCGCGCGGACCGCGGCCACAAGCGCCTGCTCGCTGGAAGCGGGGGATCTGGGACTCTTGGTGAGCGTGAGCGGCATGGCAACCTTGCCGGCTATTGGGACAGGACGGGAACCCCAGCTTCGAAGCTTGACTGAACTGCCACGTTCATTCAAGCGCGTCCCTGGTGGCGTATTCCTATGGTGCCCCAAAGTAAAACTTCATAAACCCCCGCAATTGCGGGGGAAATTCTCGGGCCAAGCGTACGTATTTTCGTCCATGGGCATTGTCAGTGTCCGGATGACGCTGCATACTTGTGGCCATGTAGTGAACGGCAAAAAGGAGAAGACCGATGGCCAATCACCTGACGCCCACCGAGCTGGCGCGTGAAGCCGGGTTGGACCGGCGCGATGTCATCGCCAAATGCTGCGAGTTGGGCGTCCCGATCTTCAACGGTCGGATCGATAAGACTCTTTTCCTCTCTAGTCTGCGCGAGATGACGGTGTCCACACAGTCGCAGATCCAAGCCGCTAGCGCGTAGCTCTCTTCCCATCCGCACGCCGGCCGGGGGCTGAGAGTCGCACGGCCTGACGCTGCTCCCGTCGCGATCCACCCGGA
Organism: uncultured Actinomycetota bacterium; assembly: GCA_963790605.1. GTDB lineage: Bacteria > Actinomycetota > Thermoleophilia > Solirubrobacterales > Solirubrobacteraceae > Palsa-465. The sequence goes on from CAWBPG010000001.1 coordinate 965,591, forward strand.
GGGGCGGTTTTCGCTGGTTTCAGCCCAGCTACTGAGCAGACTGACGCAGGAGCGTCGATGTCGTCTGCTCCAGGATCTTGCGCCACGCGCGCGTCGATTCGCGATCGGCCTCGAAGTGCTTGACCACCTTGCGCACGCGGGTGGCCGAGATCTCGATGCCGTGCTGGGCACAGATGCGCTTGAAACGCGTGTAGTCATTGGCGAGCTTCAGCGTCACGGACTGGAAGCCGTGGCGGGCGATGTCAACCCGCGACGTGTAGTTCATGACGCTCGTCTGGAACATCAGCTCGTCGCTGGAGTCGGGCTCGATGAGGATGATGTCGACGCCGGGGTAGCGGTCTTCCCACCGGCGGGCCAGCTCATGCAGACGCTGGTGGGCCAGCAGCTTGAACGCCTGGTAGCCGATGTGGGGAAAGCCCATATCCGACACGCGGCGCGGCCGCAAGCCCTTGATCGTCGGGACTCGGGTCTCGAAGTCGTTGGCGTAGGGCACCAGCGGGTTGACGACGACGATCAGCTTCGCCCCGGCCTCGACAGCGATGTCGAGGTTGGTGGTGGAGATGATCCCGCCGTCGACGTACTCCCGGTCCCCGATCCTGACCGGCCGGTACACCATCGGCAGGGCGCTCGAAGCACTGACCGCCTGGGAGATCGGCACCTCGTCCCAGCCCTCTGACCCGAACACGACCCGCTCGCACGTGTCCAGATCGGTAGCGGCCAGATACAGCTCGCATGCCAGTTGGCGAAAGTCGTTGGTCCGATCCGGGTCAGACAGGATCCGCCGCACGTAGCGCTCGATCCCCTCGCCCGAGTACAGCCCGGTGGGGAGCGCCTCGGCCAGCGCCAGCACGATGTCGACCGCCGAGACCTGGCGCAGGTCACGGCCCAGCGAGCGCAGCAGGTTGGCCAGGCGCAGCGGGAACATGACGCCCCTGGTCACGAACTCCCGGTAGTTGGGCCTCAACAGCGCGCCGACCCGGGCATCGGGAAACGGGGTCGGGACCTGCTGGCCGATGACCCGCATCATCTCCTCGGGCGTGACCCCGTTGGCGACGGCCGCCGCGACGAACGAGCCCGCGCTCGTGCCGACGTAGACGTCGAACTGATTGACGGTCCTGTTGACCGAGAGCAGGTCGAGGGCCCGCAGCGCTCCGATCTCATACACCCCGCCGGTGAAGCCGCCTCCGCCGAGGACGAGCGCGGTCTTGGACCGCCGCCGCCGCGCGGGCTTGCCGGCTCGAGAGGCCCCGGCTGCGCGATCCGTCGCGTCCAGCTTGACAACCTTGCCCATGCGCCGCCGGATTCTAGTGCACCCGTCTGGCAGGCCCTGTGGTGTGGGCGGCGGCCGGCCATGGGCTCTGCCGGCCCGAGCGCGGTGAAGCGAAGCTTTGCGCCGCGCGATGGGTTACACATGTGCAATGCGGCCTCTTTTCCCCTCGCTCGCCGCGGCCCTGGTCATCGGGCTGGGCGCCGCCTCGATCGCATCCGGCGCCGGGGGCCCTGGCGGCGGCGGCGCGGGCCTCGGCGGCGGCACAGGCACCACGACCGACACCACGACGACCACCACCACCACCGGCACGACGCCCAGCCCGCCGAGCAGCGCCACGAACAAGGCCAACCGGTCGCTGGACGGCAGCTTCAACCTCGGCGTCCGCCAGGCCGGCCGCTTCAGCGGCGCCTACGTCGTCGACCTCAGCGCCAACCGGACTCTGTACTCCAAGAACGCCAGCACGAACCGACTGCCGGCATCGGTGGAGAAGCTCTACACCACGACCGCCGTTCTGAAGCGGTTCGGGCCTAACGCCACGCTGACCACCTCCGTGCTCGGCAGCGGCACCCAATCGGGAGGCACGTTCACCGGCACGCTCTACCTCCGCGGCGGCGGCGACCCGACGTTCGGCTCCTCATCGTTTGACTCCGCGAACTACGGCACAGGCGCGACCATCCAGCAGCTGGTGTCGACGCTGCAGACCGCGGCCGGGATCACCGCGCTCAATGGCAACGTGGTGGCCGACGAGACGATGTTCGACTCAGACCGCGGGACCCCGGCCACGGGCAACCAGCCCTCGATCGACACCGAGGGCGAGCTCAGCGCCCTGGCCTTCAACCGTGGCTGGGCCAACTCCACCGGCTCGGCCTACTTCAAGCATCCCGCCGTGCAGGCGGGCCAGCAGCTCGTCGCCGCGCTCAAGGCGGCCGGCATCCGCGTGCCGCGTCATGTCAAGGTCACGGCCGGCCGCACCCCGAGCAACGCCACGACCCTAGCCGGCGTCCAATCGCCGCCGATGGCGACGCTCGTCTCGCTCACCAACACTCCGTCGGACAACTTCTTCGCCGAGACGCTCGACAAGGACCTCGGGGCCCGCTTCGGCTCCGGCGGGACCACCGCGGCCGGCGCCGCCGTCGTCCGGGCCCAGATGGCGCAGAGCTTCGGTATCCACCCCCGGCTCAACGACGGCTCGGGACTCTCGCGCTCGGACCTCACGACCCCCCTGCAGGTCGTCACCCTGCTGCGCGGTATGGCCTCCAATAGCCAATTCACCGCGTCGCTGGCCGTCGCCGGCGAGACGGGCACGCTCCAGGATGAGATGCGCGGCACCTACGCGCAGGGCCGCTGCCGCGGTAAGACCGGGACGCTGCACGACGTCTCCAACGTCGTGGGCTATTGCCGGGCCAAGGATGGGCACACGCTCGCGTACGCCCTGATGATGAACGGCATCGTGCCCGACTATGCCCACCCCATCCAGGACCGGATGCAGGTGGCGCTGGCCAAGTACAGCGGCTGACCTACGCAGTTCCCACGTTTTCCAGGTCGCGGGGCCGGTCTCAGCCGCCCAGGAGCTCCAGCAGCCCGGGCTCGTCAAGGACGGCCACCCCGAGCTTCTCGGCCTGGGCGAGCTTCGAGCCCGCGCTCTCGCCGGCCACCACCCAGTCGGTCTTTCGCGACACGGACCCGGTGACCCGGCCGCCGGCGGCCAGGATCCGCTCGGTCGCCTGCTCACGGGTGAGCTCGGGGAGGGTCCCGGTGAGGACCAGCGTCTTGCCGGCCAAGGGCCCCTCGCCGGGCGGCGGCCCCTCCTGCTCGAACTGCAGGCCGCGCTCGCGCAGGTCGGAGATCAGCTTCTCCATGATCGGGTCGTGGAGCTGGTCGTGGATGGTGGCCGCCATCTTCGGGCCCACGCCGGGGGTCGCCTCGATCGCCTCGGGGTCGGCGGCGAGCAGAGCGTCGATCGAGCGGAACTGGGCGGCGAGGTTGCGGCCCGTCACGCCACCCACTTCCTCGATCCCGAGGGCCACGAGCACCCGGCCGAACGGCATCTCCCTGGACTTGGCGATCGCGGACACGAGCTTCTCGGCCGACACCTGCCCGAATCCGGGCTGCTCGGCGATCTGCTCGGCGGTCAGGTCGTAGAAGTCCGCGGCGGTCCGGACCCAGCCGAGCTCCATGAACAGCGACACCTGCTTCTCCCCCAGGCCGTCGATGTCCAGGACGGTCTCGAAGAACGTGAGCAGCTGCCAGCGCCGTCCCGCGCAGTCCCGGTTGGGGCAGCGCGTGAACACCGAATCCTCGGGCTTGACCGTGGGGGTGTCGCACACCGGGCAGCGTTCGGGCGGTCGGGGCGGCGCCGGGCGATCCTCGTGCTCGGCGACATGGGGTGCGGGCGAGAGCACCTGGGGGATGACGTCGCCGGCGCGCAACACGATCACGTCCTCTCCGGGACGGATGTCCTTACGCCCGATGTCCTCCTCGTTGTGCAGCGTGGCCTGCTTGATCGTCACGCCGGAGACGTGGACGGGCTCGACCACCGCGTAGGGGTGCAGATCGCCGAACTTGCCGGGGTTCCAGCGGATCTCGAGCAGCCGGGTGACCGCGGTGGTCGGCGGGAACTTCCAGGCGATCGCCCACCGGGGGTCGCGGCCGACGACGCCTAGCCGCCGCTGGAGGGCGAATTGATTGACCTTGACCACGACGCCGTCGATCTCGAACTCCAGCGAGCCGCGCCGGCGCTCCCACGACTCACACTGAGCGACCAGTTCCTGCTCATCGGTGAGCTTGCGCACGTCCGGGTTGACCGGGAAGCGGCGCGCGCGCAGCCACTCGAGCGCATCCCAGTGGGCGTCGAACGACAGGCCCTCGGTGACGCCGATGGCGTAACACCACAGCGACAGCGGCCGGTCGGCGGCTAGTTTGGGGTCGAGCTGGCGGATCGTGCCCGCCGCGGAGTTGCGCGGGTTCATGAACGTCGAGAGCCCCGCCTCGGCCCGCCGCTCGTTGAGCGCCGCGAAGTCGGGAAGCGACATGTAGACCTCGCCGCGGACCTCCAGCAGCGCGGGCGGGGCCTCGCCGTCCATCTCCAGGCGCAGCGGGATGGAGCCGATCGTGCGCAGATTGTGAGTGACGTCCTCCCCCACCTCGCCGTTGCCGCGCGTGGCGCCGCGCTCGAAGACACCGTCGCGGTAGATGAGGGAGATCGCGAGCCCGTCGATCTTCGGCTCGGCGATGAACTCGAAGTCAGGGTCCTCGATGCCCTCTCGGGCGAGGTGGTTGCGCATCCGCTGGATCCACGCCTGGAGCTCCTCGGCCGACCGGGCGTTGGCGAGTGAGAGCATGGGCTCGGGATGGCGGACCTTGACCAGGTCAGACACCGGCTCGCCCCCCACGCGCTGGGTGGGGGATAGGACCCCGCCCACGTTGAGCAGCTCGGGATGGTCGGCCTCGATCCGGCGCAGCTCGTCGAGCAGCGCGTCGTAGGCGTCGTCGCCGATCTCCGGGTCGTCGAGGACGTAGTAGCGATGCCCGTGGTACTCGAGCAGCTTGCGCAGCTCCTCCGCGCGCGCCGCCGGGTCCGCGCCGGCGGCGGCCTTGTTCGCCGGCGTCACGGCCGCGCCACCTCGTCGCCCGCCAGGGTCACCGCTCGGCCACCTCGTCGGCCGCAGGGGCGATGAGGCGCGCAAGGTCGTAGCGCTGCAGCGCATCCAGCCCGTCACGATCGGTGAGGTCGAAGTGGATAGGCGTCACGGCGATCTTGCCGGCGGCGACGGCGGCGAGGTCCGTGCCCGTCTCGTCGCGCAGGTAGGTCGCATCGCCGTAGATGCGATACAGCCGCCGGCCCTGGGGCTGACTGGGATCCTCCTCGATGAGCGACAGCTCGTCGCGGTAGACCCGCTTGCCCAGCCGAGCCACCGACACGCCCGAGGGCGTGGCGCCGGGCACGTTGATGTTGAGCAGTGTGCCGTCGGGCAGTGGCACGTTCTGGAGCTCGGCGACGAGGCGGGCGGTGAAACTCGCCGCCACGCTGAAGTCGAATCGCGACCCCATGCGGAAGTCCAGCTCGCGGCTGGTGGACTGCTGGGAGACCGCGATGCCCGGCAGGCCGAGCACGATCGCCTCCAGGGCGGCCGCCACGGTGCCCGAGTACGTGATGTCGTCGCCCAGGTTGGAGCCGTGGTTGATCCCCGCGACCACCAGCTCGGCCTGGAAGCCCTCGATCAGGCCCAGGTGGGCCAGCCGCACGCAGTCGACCGGCGTGCCGTCGGTGGCATAGCCGATCGTCCCGTCCTGGAAGTCGACCTCCTGGACCCACACGGGGCGCCGCGTGGTAATGGAGCGCGCCATCGCGGAACGGTTGCCATCCGGGGCGATCACCGCCAGCTCCACCGACGGGATCGTCACCAGGGCGCGGCGCAGCGCCTGCAGGCCGTCGGCCTCGATCCCATCATCATTGGTGAGAAGAACGCGCACGCCCCACAATGCTATGGCGCGCACAGGCCGGAACGCGGCGCGCGCTCAGGCCGAGACTCGGCAAGCGCTGGGCCGCGGCCCGAGCGGTGAAAAACCCACATCACCTCTCGGGCCGCGGCCACCCCCAAAACGCCTGCGCCCCTCGTTGTGTGGGAATAGTAAGGTTTAGCAAGAAAAAGTGATATCGAACATCCGTCCAATTGAGATTTGGACTCCGCCTGGACGGGAGGGAACGTCGCTCGCGCCGCGAAAGCGCGCTGCCCGCACCGTGGGGGCCCGCAACGCCCTCACAGGACGCGCTCTCCGCCGTAGCCGGCGCCCAGGAAGTGCAGTCCGTGCGGCGGCGCCGTGACCCCAGCCTCGACGCGCGGGCGCCCGCGCAGCAGGTCGCCAAACGTCTCCACCGAGCGCCGGCCACCCCCACCTCGAGCATCGTCCCCACCAGCACCCGGATCATGTTGCGCATGAACGCATCGGCCTCGATCCGGAACTCCAGGACAGACGGCTCCATCTCGCCCCACGACGCGCCGAAGACGATGCGCTCGAAGCGCACGTGGTCGGTCTCGGTCGGAGTGAAGGCGGTGAAGTCGTGCTCGCCGGCCAGCAGCTCGGCACACGCCCGCAGCGCACCGGCGTCGAGCGGGTAGGGCCAGTGCAGCGCTCGCCGGCGCGCAAAGGCGCTGCGCGAGCGCCGCGTCAGCACGCGGTAGGCGTAGGCGCGGCTGGTGGCGTCGTGCCGGGCGTCGAAGCCCGGCGGCGCGGCCGCGCAGTCGATCACCGCCACGTCATAGGGCAGTAGCGCGTTGACCGAGTCGGCCCGGGCCGGCTCGCCCGCGTAGCTGGCCACCTGGCCGACCGCATGGACGCCGGCGTCGGTTCGCCCGGCAACGGTCAACGGCACGCGGTCGCGCCGCAGCACGACGCACAGCGCCCGCTCCAGCTCGCCCTGGACGGTGCGCAGGCCCGGCTGGCGGGCCCAGCCCGAGAACTCCGTCCCGTCGTACTCGATGATCAGCCGTGAAACTGGGGGGACCACAGGCAAGGATCTCCAGCGGCCGAGAGTTCACGCCAGCGAACTCTCAATCTAATCCGCCCCCGGCGGATTAGACGAGTTCCAGTAACACCATCTCGGTCGAATCCGACCGCCGCGGGCCCAGCTTGAGGATCCGCGTGTAGCCGCCCGGACGCTCGGTATAGCGCGGGGCGATCTCCTCAAACAGCTTGTAGACGGTGAACTTGTCCTGGCCGAGCGCCGACAGCGCCTGACGACGGGCGTGCAGATCGCCGCGCTTGGCGAGCGTGATCAGCTTCTCCACCTCTGGCTTGACCGCCTTGGCCTTGGCCTGCGTGGTCTGGATGCGCTCGTGCTCGATCACCTCTTTGGAGAGGTTCATGAGCAGCGCCTTGCGGTGCGAGGCGCTGCGGCTGAGCTGGTATCGCTGACGCTGGTGTCTCATGGCGAGCTAGCGATGTTAGTCGTTGCGAAGTGCCAGGCCGCGCGCGTGCAAGGTCTCGATCACCTCGTCGATCGACTTCTTGCCGAAGTTGGGGATGGCGTTGAGCTCACCCTCGGTCTTGGAGACGAGGTCGCCGACCGTCTGGATGCCCGCCCGCTTGAGGCAGTTGTACGAGCGCACGCCCAGTTCGAGCTCCTCGATGAGGATGTCGTCCATGGCATTGGGCGGACGCGAGGCCGCGCCGACCTGGCCGCCGCCGACCAGTCCGGGGTCGAGCGCGCCGGGGGCGTTGACGTCACGCAGCTCCACCACGCGATCGGCGTCGGTGAAGATCGCCAGCTGAGAGATGAGGATCTCCGCCGCCTCGCGCAGCGCGGCGTGCGGGTCGATCGAGCCGTCGGTCTCGATGTCCAGCGTGAGCTTGTCGAAGTCGGTCTTCTGGCCGACGCGGGCCTGCTCGACGTTGTAGGCGACGCGCCGCACCGGCGAGAAGATGGAGTCGATGGGAATCACGCCGATCGGCTGATCGGGCGACTTGTTCTCCTCCGCCGGACGGTAGCCACGGCCGCGGCCGATGGTGAGGTAGACCTCGAGCTTGGTCTTCTTCTCCAGCGTCGCGATGTGCGCATCCGGGTTGAGGATCTCAACGCCGGAGGGCAGGTCAATGTCCTTGGCGGTGATCTCACCGGGGCCGGTGACGACCAGCGGAGCCTCGATCTCGGTCGCGTCGGAGTGCATGCGGCAGACGATGCCCTTGAGGTTCAGGACGATGTCGGTGACGTCCTCCTTGACGCCGCGAATCGTCGAGAACTCGTGCGCCACGCCCTCGATCCGGACGCTGGTGACCGCGGCGCCGGCGAGCGACGACAGCAGCACGCGTCGCAGCGAATTGCCAAATGTGTAGCCGAAACCCCGATCCAGAGGCTCGATCGTGAACGAGCCGCGGGTGTCATCGACCGACTCGCTGGAGATTCGGGGCACTTGGAAATCAAGCATCACAGTCCTAACTTCGTGGGTTCTGACCGCCTGGGCGGCGGCGTTCAGCGCCGACCCGTGGCCTCCGGCCCGCGGCGGCGTTCAAAAGTTCGTCTACTTCGAGTACAGCTCGACGATGAGCTGCTCTGCCACCGGGGCCGCGATCTCTCGCCGCTCCGGCTTACGCAGGACCTTGGCCGTCAGCGAATCGTGGTCCGCCTGCAGCCACGCCGGGACCTGCCCGGTCAGCTCGGTCGCATCGCGGATCACCTGGGATGCCGTCGACTTCTGATGGATCGCGATCACGTCGTTGTCGCGCAGCTGGTAGCTCGGGATATTCACCCGGCGACCGTTCACGGTCCAGTGGCCGTGGAGGATCAGCTGCCGCGCCTGACGCCGCGATGCCGCAAAGCCGAGCCGGACCAGGACGTTGTCAAACCGGCACTCCAGCATCCGCAGGAGGTTCTCGCCGGTGACGCCGGTCTGGCGGCTGGCCTTGTTGTAATAGATCGCAAACTGCTTCTCGAGCACGCCGTAGTACCGCTTGGCCTTCTGCTTCTCGCGCAGCTGGACGCGGTACTCGCTCTGCTTCTGGCGGCCGCGGCCGTGCTCGCCCGGGGGGTAGGAGCGACGCTCAACGCCGCACTTGTCGGTGAGGCAGCGCTCGCCCTTGAGGAAGAGCTTCTGCCCCTCCCGGCGGCACTGCTTGCACTGTGGACCTGTGTCTCGAGCCATCAGACGCGCCTACGCTTTCGGGGTCGGCAGCCGTTGTGCGCCTGCGGTGTGACGTCCTTGACGCCGGTCACCTCGAGGCCCGCGGCCTGCAGCGATCGAATCGCCGTCTCGCGCCCGGAGCCGGGGCCCTTGACGAACACCTCGACCTTCTGGAGGCCATGCTCGATCCCCTTGCGTGCGGCGGCGTCGGCGGTCACCTGCGCCGCGAACGGGGTCGACTTGCGGCTGCCCTTGAACCCGGCGCCGCCGGCGGACTCCCACGCAATGACGTTCCCTTCGCGGTCGGTGAGCGAGACGATCGTGTTGTTGAAGGAAGTCTTGATGTGCGCCTGCCCAACCGGGATGTTCTTGCGCACGCGGCGACGGCCGCGCTGAGGTCTCCGGGGGGCTGGGCTCACTTCTTACCGGCTTTCTTCTTGCCGGCCACCTGCATGCGCTTGGGACCCTTGCGCGTGCGGGCGTTGGTCTTGGTGTTCTGGCCGCGGACGGGCAGGCCGCGGCGATGGCGCAGGCCTCGGTAGCTGCCGATCTCCTGCAGCCGCTTGATGTTCTGGGAGCGCTCGCGACGCAGGTCTCCCTCGACGGTCAGCGAGTTGTCGATGAGATCGCGCAGCTGCACGACCTCTTCCTCGGTGAGGTCGCGGACCTTGCGGTCGGGCTCGACGCCGACCTTGGTCAGCAGCTCGTTGGAGGTCGAGCGGCCGATCCCGTAGATATATGTCAGGCCGATCTCGACCCGCTTGTTGAGGGGGATGTTCACCCCTGAAATTCGCGCCATGGGGAGCTTCCTTACCTGAGCGTGGGTTAGCCCTGCCGCTGCTTGTGCCGGGGATTGGGGCAGATCACCAGCACACGTCCGTGACGGCGGACGATCTTGCACTTCTCACACATTGGCTTGACCGACGGTCGTACCTTCACGCTGATTCGCTCTCAGAATTCGCGGACAAAGTTTCCTTTTGGACCCTCGACCCGGCTCTGGCGACCGTTGCAGTCGCCGCTACCGCGTCGAAGAGGCGCCACGCAGCGTCAAACGGTCGCGCTGCGGGCGCACCGGGGAAATATTAGCAGGGGTACTCGGCCTCCCGCCGGGCCGTGTGCTAGGCCCGCAGCCCGGCGACGGCGCGCTCGCCGAGGCCTCGTGCCAGGGGGTAAGCACCCGCGGGCCCGTTGGACGTGATCGCGATCGTGAACTCGAAGTGGGCGGCCAGCGAGCCGTCCTGGGAGAAGATCGACCAGTGGTCGTCGGCCACCCTGACGGCGTGGCGCCCCGCGGTCACCATCGGCTCGACCGCCAGGACCATCCCCTCCTCCAGCAGCGATCCCGGTGCCAGGCTGCCCGTAGTTGGGGATCTGGGGCTCCTCGTGCATGTCGCGGCCGATCCCATGGCCCACCAGCGAGCGCACCACCGACAGTCCCGCGGCCTCGACATGCTCCTGCACCGCATGGCCGATGTCGCCCAGCCGGTTGCCGGCCACGCACACCGGCACGGCCACCATCAGCGACTCCTCGGTGACCTCCAGCAGCTTCTGCGCCACCGGGTTGATCGGGCCCACCGGGAAGGTGCGGGCCGCGTCGGCGACCCAGCCGTCGAGCACGACGCCGATGTCCACGGACAGGATGTCGCCCTTGGCCAGCTTGTAGGGCCCCGGGATGCCATGCACGATCATCGAGTTGGGCGACGCGCAGATCGACCCGGGAAAGCCCCGATAGCCCTTGAACGCGGGCGTGGCGCCTTGAGAGCGGATGAAGCGCTCCGCGGCCTGGTCGAGCTCCTTGGTGGTGACGCCGGGGCGGATCTTGCCGGCCAGGAGGTTCATCGTCCGCACCAGGACGGCGCCGGCGGCGGCCATGCGGTCGATCTCCTCGGGGGTCTTCTTGATGATCATCTAAGGGACTCCAGGGCTCCGCATTCGATCCTAGCTAACGCGATTGCGGCGACCTCCGGCCTTAGCGGGCCGATTCCACGACCATCAGACGTCCTCCTCGAGGCGCAGCGTCGCGATCACCGCGCGGATGTGGCCATGGACGTCAGCCGGCTCGCGCGTGCCGTCGATACGGCGCATGAGCCCGAGCTTGTCGTAGTAGTCGACGAGCGGCTTGGTCTTGTCGTGGTAGACGCGCAGCCGGTTCTCGATCACGTCGGGCTTGTCGTCATCGCGCTGGACCAGACGCGAGCCGTCCTGGTCGCAGACCCCGTCGTGCTTGGGCGGGTCGAACTCGACGTGGTAGCTGTGACCGGACTTCACGCACATCCTCCGTCCCGACAGGCGGCGGATGACCTCCTCGTCGGGCACGTCGATGAGCAGCGCCGCCGTGACCCTCCGTCCCATGCCCGAGAGCTGCTTCTCCAGCGCCTGGGCCTGCTCGAGGGTGCGGGGAAAGCCGTCCAGGATGAAACCGTCCTGGGCGTCGTCCTCGGCGAGGCGATCGGCGGCCATGGCGAGGATGAGCTCGTCGGGAACGAGGTCGCCGGCGTCCATGTAGGCCTTGGCCTGCTTGCCCAGCTCGGTCTGGTCCTTGACGTTCGAGCGCAGCATGTCGCCGGTGGCGATGTAGGGCAGCTCGAAGTCCTTGCGCAGGCGCTCGGCCTGCGTGCCCTTGCCCGCGCCGGGGGGACCAAAAAGAATGAGATTGAGCTGCTGAGCCACGCGCGCACTCTATCGGTAGGCCGCCCTAAAGGACCGGCAGGGTGATCCAACGCGCCGGCGCAGGCGAAAAGTCACACGCCGAGGACTACGACCCGAAACGCCCAGGGTCACTTCAAGAAGCCTTCGTAGTTTCGCATCATCATCTGGGCCTCGAGCTGCTTCATCGTGTCCAGAGCCACCCCGATCACGATGAGGATCGACGTGCCGCCGAACGCGAAGTTGGCGCTCGTCTGGTTGATGAGGATCGTCGGCAGAGCCGCGATCGCCGCCAGGAAGAGGGCCCCGGGGAAGGTCAGCCGGGCGAGGATGCGATCCAGGAACTCGGCCGTTGGCCGGCCGGGTCTCACGCCCGGAATGAACCCCCCGTACTTGCGCAGGTTGTCGGCCTGGTCCACGGGGTTGAACGTGACCGCCGTGTAGAAGTAGGTGAAGAGCACGATCAGCACGCACTCGCCCAGGACGTAGTGCCAGCCTCCGGGGGCGAAGAAGTTGTAGAGGTCGGTGCCGAAGCCGGATGCGGTTCTGGCCGATGAGCTGGCCGATGGTCGGCGGGATCGCCATCACGCTGGCGGCGAAGATGACCGGGATGACGCCGGCCATGTTGACCTTGAGCGGCAGGTAGGTCTGGCCGCCCTGGGTCATGCGCCGCCCAACCACGCGCTTGGCGTACTGGACGGGAATGCGCCGCTGGCCCTCCTGGACGAACACGACCGCCGCCACGACGCCGATGGCGATGAAGGGCATGATCACGCGGAACACCTGGTCGGGGTTGTTCCACCACGCGCTGATCCCCGAGGGGATGCGCGACACGATCGAGGCGAAGATGAGCAGCGAGATGCCGTTGCCGATCCCTCGCTGGGTGATGAGCTCGCCCATCCACATCAGCAGCACCGTGCCCGCGGTCAGCGAGAGCACGATGAGGAACACCTTGAACAGCGTGAAGTTGGGGATGAGCGAGACGTTCGCGCTCTTCTCGAAGCTGCGGAACAGGAAGACGTAGCCGATCGACTGGGCGAAGGCCAGGCCGACCGTCAGGTAGCGCGTGTACTGCGTGATCCGCGCCTGTCCGACCTCGCCCTCTTTGGAGAGCTTCTCCAGCGAGGGGACGACCACCTGCAGCAACTGCAGGATGATCGAGGCCGTGATGTAGGGCATGATCCCGAGCGCGAAGAGCGCGATGCGGCCCAGGCCACCGCCGCTGAACAGGTTGAGCAGGCCCAGGATGCTGTTGCCGCTGAGGTTCTGCTGGAGCGCGTTGACGGCGCTGGAGTTGATGCCCGGGGCGGGGATGTGGGCGCCGAGGCGGTAGAGCGCCAGGATCCCCGCGGTGAACAGGATCTTCTTGCGGATCTCCGCGACCCTGAGCCCTCCGAGGATCGTGGCGATCATCGAAGGCCCCTCAGCTCTCGACGACCTGGCAGGTGCCGCCGGCGGCTTCGATGCGCTCGCGGGCGGTCTTGGAGAAGCCGTGCGCGTGGACCGTGAGCGCGATCGTGATCTCGCCCTTGGCGAGGATCTTGACCGGCACGCCCTTGCGCGTGGCCAGGCCCTTGCCGTGCATCGCCTCCAGCGTGACCGCGTCGCCGGCGGCGAAACGGGCCTCGAGGTCGAGCAGGTTGACCGGCTGGGTGTGGGTCCGGAACGGCTCGAAGGGCATCGACTTCTTCATGTGCGGGCCGCGCAGCTTGCGCATCCGCATGTGGATCGGCATCTGGCCGCCCTCGAAGCGGGCGCGCTGCTTGGCGCCCGAGCGCGAGCCGTAGCCCTTCTGGCCGCGGCCGGCGGTCTTGCCGGTCCCCGACCCCTCGCCACGACCGACCCGCTTGCGCGGGCGCCGCGAGCCGGGGGCGGGCTTGAGGTTGTGCAGCCCGATCCGCTCCTCGGTCGCTCGCTGTGGCGCTCATGACGTCCTGGACCTCCACGAGGTGGGCGACCTTGGCGATCATCCCGCGGATCTGCGGCGTGTCGTTGACCTCGACGCTGTGGCCGATGCGGCGCAGGCCCGAGCGAGCGCAGCGTGTCCAGCTGGCGCTGGTCAGCGCCGTTGCGGCTCTTGCGCTGGGTGAGCTTGACCGTACTCACGCCGGCGCCTCCGGCCTCGGTCTCGGCCTCGGCCTCAGCGGCGGCTCCGCCCGCTGCCGTTGCCGTTGCCGTTTGCCGCCGGAGTGTCGGCGGCACCGTCGGCGCTCTCGCTGGTGAGCCCCAGCACCTGGTTGATCGAGAGGCCGCGCAGCTCGGCGACCTCGTCGGGAGTGCGCAGCGACTCCAGGCCCGCCATCGTCGCCTTGACGAGGTTGATCGGGTTCTGGGAGCCGAGGCTCTTGGAGAGGATGTCGTGGATCCCGGCGAGCTCGAGCACCGCGCGCACGCCGCCGCCGGCGATGACCCCGGTACCGGGCGCAGCCGGCTTGAGGAACACCCGGCCGGCCCCGAAGATGCCGGTCGTCGAGTGCGTGATCGTGTTGCCGTGCTTGGGCACGCGATAGAGGTTCTTCTTGGCGCGCTCGACGCCCTTCTGGATGGCGACGGGGACCTCGTTGGCCTTCCCGTAGCCGATCCCGACGACATCGCGCTCGTCGCCCACCACGACCAGCGCGGTGAACGAGAAGCGGCGGCCGCCCTTGACGACCTTGGCGACGCGGTTGATCTCCACCACGCGCTCCTGCAGGTCGAGACCCGCGGCTGAAACTGATGCGATCGTGTGCCATGGCTTGGTCTGAGAGTAGCGGCTTGGCCTGGGCCTAGAGCCGCAGGCCGCCCTCCCGCGCGCCCTCCGCCAGCGCCTTGACACGACCGTGGTACTGGTAGCCGCCGCGATCGAACACGGCCGTCTCCACGCCCGCTGCCTTGGCCCGCTGCGCCAGCACCTCGCCGGCGCGCTTGGCCTGCTCGGCGCCGCTCAGCGACCGCAGTCGGCCTCCGTCCAGTTGACGGCGGCCAGCGTGCGCCCGGCCTCGTCGTCGATGAGCTGGGCGAAGATCCCGCGATTGGAGCGGAACACCGAGATCCGCGGCCGCTCGGACGTGCCGCTGACCTTGGCGCGGACGCGGCGGCGGCGGCGCAGGCGTGCCTGGGGCTTGGTCTGAACGGTCATGCTCGCTTACCGACCTTCCGGGCGACGTATTCGCCCTCGTAACGGATCCCCTTGCCCTTGTAGGGCTCGGGCTTGCGCTGCTTGCGGATGTAGGCGGCGATCTCGCCGACCTGCTGCTTGGACGCGCCGCGCACGACGATGCGGGTCGGCAGCGGGACCTCGAACTCGATCCCGTCCGGGGCCTTGACCGACACCGGGTGCGAGTAGCCGAGCGCGAGCTCCAGGTCGCGGCCGCGCAGCGCCGCGCGGTAGCCGACGCCCTGGATCTCCAGGCGCTTCTCGAAGCCGTCGGTGACGCCCTTGACCATGTTGGCCACCAGGGTGCGGGTGAGGCCGTGCAGCGCGCGGTGCTCGCCGCGGTCGGTGGGCCGCGTGACCAGCACCTCCTCGCCGACCTGCTCCACGCCGATGTCGCGCGCGACGCGCTCGGAAAGCTCGCCCTTGGGGCCGTTGACGGTCACGCGCTCGGGCTCGATCGCGATGCGTCACACCCGCGGGGACCGAAATGGGTTGTCTGCCGATTCTGGACATCGTCTGAAGCTGCTTACCAGACCCGCGCCACGACCTCGCCGCCGACGCCCTGCTGGCGGGCCTCGTGGCCGGTCATGACGCCCTTGGACGTCGAGATGATCGCTGTGCCCATGCCGCCCTGGATGCGGGGGATGTGCGCGTGGTCGACGTAGGTGCGCTGACCCGGGCGCGAGACGCGCTGGATGCCGGAGATCACCGGCTTGCGGTCCTCGGTGTACTTGAGCGTGACGGTGATCTGCTCGTTGGGCCGGTCCCGGCGCCGGGGGCTCGACCTGGTAGGCGTCGATGTAGCCCTGCTCCTTGAGGATCCGCGCCAGCTCGCGCTTGAGCTTGGACGAGGGGATCGCCACATCGTGGTGCTGGGCCTTGGCGGCGTTGCGCAGCCGCGTCAGGAAGTCGGCGACGGGGTCGGTCATCGACATAGCGCTACCAGCTGCTCTTCGTCATGCCAGGGATGTAGCCGTTGTGCGCCAGCTCGCGCAGGCAGATCCGGCACACGCCGAACTTGCGGTAGACCGCGCGCGCACGGCCGCAACGACGGCACCGGGTGTAGCCCCGGGTCTTGTATTTCGGTGTCCGCTGCTGGCGGACGCGCTGTGAAAGCTTCGCCACGTAACTCCTTCTAAGCCTGGGTTGCGGCCGGCTCGTCCACCGCTCGCGCGGCAGGAGCCCGGCCCTCCTTCGAAAACGGCATCCCGAACGCCTCGAGCAGCGCGAAGGCCTCCTCGTCGCTGGCTGCGGTCGTCGTGATCGTGATGTCCAGCCCGCGCACCTGATCGATCTCGTCGTAGTCGATCTCGGGAAAGATGATCTGCTCGCGCACGCCCATCGAGTAGTTGCCGCGGCCGTCGAAGGCGCGCGGGTTGAGCCCGCGGAAGTCTCGGATCCGCGGGATCGCGATCGACATCAGCCGGTCCAGGAACTCGTAGGCGCGCTCGCTGCGCAGGGTGACCGCGACGCCCACCGGCATGCCCTCGCGGACCTTGAACTGGGCGATCGACTTGCGGGCGCGGCGGATGTTGGGCTTCTGGCCGGTGATCGTGCCGAGCTGCTCTGAGGCGGCGTCCAGGACCTTGGAGTCCTGCTTGGCGTCGCCGCAGCCCATGTTGACCGTGACCTTGACGATCCGCGGGGCCTGCATGACCGTCGAGTATCCGAAGCGCTTTACGAGCGCCGGGCGGATCTCGTCGTTGTAACGGGTCTTGAGTCGTGCGGTGGTGGGGGAAGCTGTCGCCATGGGTGTCCGTCCTAATCCAGTCGGGCGCCGCTGCGCTTGGACACGCGCAGGCGCCTGCCGTCCTCGATCTCGATGCCGACACGCGTCGGCTTGCCGTCCTTGGGGTCGACCAGCATCACATTAGACACGTGGATCGGGCCCTCGCGCTCGATCACGCCGCCGCCCCGCTGGCCCGCGGCCGTCTGGGTGGGGCGCTGGTGGCGCTTGATCATGTTCAGGCCCTCGACGGTGACCCGCTCCTTCTTGGGCATCACGGCCAGCACCGTGCCGGTCTTGCCGCGGTCCTTGCCGCTGATGATCATCACCTGATCGCCCTTCCGGATGCGCGCGGGCACTAGAGCACCT
Source organism: uncultured Actinomycetota bacterium (assembly GCA_963790605.1). Lineage (GTDB taxonomy): Bacteria > Actinomycetota > Thermoleophilia > Solirubrobacterales > Solirubrobacteraceae > Palsa-465. The sequence goes on from CAWBPG010000001.1 coordinate 982,357, forward strand.
CCGGCGCGAGGGAGACGATCTTCATGAAGTTGCGCTCGCGCAGCTCGCGGGCCACGGGGCCGAAGATGCGCGTCCCGCGCGGATTGTTCGCCGCGTCGATGAGCACGGCCGCGTTCTCGTCAAAGGCGATGTAGGTCCCGTCCTCGCGCCCGTAGGACTTCTTGGTGCGGACGACCACGGCGGTCACGACCTCGCCCTTCTTGACCGAGCCCTGAGGGCTGGCGGTCTTGACGGTGGCGGTGATCGTGTCGCCCACACCCGCGTAGCGCCGGCGCGAGCCGCCGCGGACGCGGATGACGAGGATCTCACGGGCACCGGAGTTGTCGGCGACGCGCAGCCGGGTCTCGTTCTGGATCATCGCTATTTGGCCCTCTCGATGACCTGCACGAGCCGCCAGCGCTTGGTGCGCGACAGCGGGCGAGCCTCGCGGACGATCACCGTGTCGCCGATGTGGGCGTCGTTTGATTCGTCGTGGGCGTGCAGGGTCTGCGAGGTGCGCACGATCTTCTCGTAGCGCCGGTGGCGCCGAGCGGTGTCGATCCGCACCGTGATGGTCTTGTCGGCCTTGTCGGAGACGACGATGCCCTGGCGCACCTTCTGCTGCCCGACGACGTGCTCGCGGGCGGGCGTGGCGGTGCGGCTGTGGGCCTCTGCCTTGTGCTTGGCGGTCGCCTTGGCACGCGCGGTGCGGCGCAGCTCGCGCCTTCTTGCCGCGCTCGGTGATGCGGTCGGCGTGACGCTCCTCGGGGGTGCGCGGCGGGCGGGGCTTGGTCTTGGCCGCCTTGGCGGCGCGGTTGCGCTGGCGGCGCTCCTTGGGAGCGAGCACCTCCTGCGGCGCGGCCGCAGGGGCGCTCGCCGTCTGGGGGGCCGCCTCGCCGCGGGAGCCTCGGCCTCAGCCGCGGGAGCCTCGGCCTCCGCCGTCTCGGGCGCCTCGGCCGTCTCTTCAGCGTTCTCGGGTGTCTGGTCTTCAGCCATTTCCTGTCTGACTCTGGACGTCGATTTCTCGTTGACGCGCGACCGTGAGCGCGCGGGCCACCTCGCGCTTGGCGCGTCGCAGCCCTGCGGTGTTGTCCAGCTCGCCGGTGGCGTGCTGGAAGCGCAGGCCGAACAGCTCACGCCGCGCGGTGGCGATGTGCTCGGCCAACTCGTTGGCGGAGAGGTCGCGCACGTCGGCGGGCCGCATCAGCCGTCCTCTCGCATCACGAACTTGGTCCGCACCGGAAGCTTGTGCCCGGCCAGCCGCATGGCCTCGCGAGCGAGGTCCTCGGGCACGCCGGCCAGCTCGAACATGACCCGTCCGGGCTTGACCACGGCGACCCAGCCCTCGGGCGAGCCCTTGCCGGAGCCCATGCGGGTCTCGGCAGGCTTCTTGGTGAAGGGCTTGTCCGGATACACGTTGATCCAGACCTTTCCGCCACGGCGGATCTTGCGGGTCATGGCGATACGAGCGGCCTCGATCTGGCGGTTGGTCAGCCAGCCGGCGTCCAACGCCTTCAGGCCGTACTCGCCGAACTGGACCTTGACCTGGCCACGGCTCAGGCCGGCTCGCCGGCCGCGATGCTGCTTGCGGTGCTTGACGCGCTTGGGGGACAGCATCAGCGAGCGCCGCCCTGTCCGCCGCCACCACCGGTTCCGCCAGAGCCCGACGCCACCGGCCGCCGCCGCCACCGGAGCCACCGCCCTGGCGCGGGCCGCGGCCACCGCCGCCGCCTCCGCCGCGATATCCACCGCCGCCGCCGGCTCCACCGCCACCGCCACCGCCGCGATATCCACCGCCGCCACCGGCTCCGCCGCCACCGCCACCGCCGCGATATCCACCGCCGCCGCCGGGACCTCCACCGCTACCGCCACGACCACGTCCACCACCGCCGCCTCCGGGCCCACCCGCCCCGCCCGGACCGCCGCCACGGCCGCGACCACCGCCGCCGCCGCCGCCGGGACCGCCCGGACCGCCACCACGACCGCGACCACCGGGTCCACCTGATCCGCCGGGTCCACCAGGACCACCGGGCCCACGGCCGCCGGGACCGCCGCGACCGCCCGGACCGCCGCCGCGACCACCGCGGCCGCGTCCGCCGCCCTCGCGACCGTCACGTCCACCGCGACCGTCGCGTCCACCCCGTTCGGGGCTCTGGGGCGCGGGCTCGTCCATGATCGTCAGGTCGGCGCCGGTGTAGCCCTCGGGCATGATCTCGCCCTTGTTGATCCAGCACTTGACGCCGATCCGGCCGAAGGTCGTGCGGGCCTCGTGGAAGCCGTAGTCGATGTCGGCGCGCAGCGTGTGCAGGGGCACGCGGCCATCGGAGTAGCCCTCGGTGCGGGCCATCTCGGCGCCGCCGAGGCGACCGGACACCTGGACCTTGACGCCCTTGGCCCCGGAGCGCATGGCGCTGGTGAGCGCGCGCTTCATGGCACGCCGGAAGGCGACGCGGTTCTGGAGCTGCTCGGCGATCGACTGCGCGACCAGGCGCGCGTCGAGCTCAGGCCGCTTGATCTCCAGGATGTTGACCTTGACCTGCTTGCCGGTGATCCGGTGCAGATCACGGCGCAGCTGGTCGACCTCGGAGCCGGACTTGCCGATCACGATGCCCGGGCGAGCCGTGTGGATGTTGATCTCCACCTCGGTGGCGTTCTTGCGGATCGTGATGTCAGACAGGCCGGCGTGTGACAGCCGGCCGATGATGTGCTCGCGGATCTGCGTGTCCTCGTGCAGGAAATCCGAGAAGTTCTTCTCGTTGAACCAGTTGGACTTCCAGTCGTGGATGTAGCCCACGCGGATCGATTCGGGGTGAACTTTCTGACCCATGTGTCTGTCTAGTCCTTTGGCGTGAGCAAGATCGTGAGGTGGCTGGTTCGCTTGCGGATTCGCGTCGCGCGCCCCATCGCGCGCGGCCGGAACCGCTTGATCGTCGGACCTTCGTCGGCGTGCACCGCCTTGACGTACAGGTCCTCGCCCACGAGCTCGTGATTGTGCTCGGCGTTGGCAACCGCGGATTCGAGCAACTTGCTCCAATCCTGTGCGATCGCACGTGGCGTGAGAGCGAGGATAGCTCGCGCCTCCTCCACTGACTTCCCGCGGATGTGGTCGCACACCAGGCGGGCCTTGCGTGCCGACGAGCGCACGTATTTGGCCTGCGCGCGGACGACCGGCGCCGGGAGGCTGGGGTCCCGACGGGCGCGGCGGCGCGAGGGTGCAGTGCGAGCCGGCTTGGCGGGCTCGGGCTCGGGCTCCACCTCGGCAGCGGCCTCGACCTCGGGCACCTCGGCAGCGGCTCCGCTACCGGGCTCCTCGTCAACCTCGGCCTCGGTCTCCTCCTCGGCGGCCTCGGGCTCCTCGGCAGGCTCCTCCGCCACGGGCTCGGCGGCCTTGCGGCGCCGGCGGCGCGGCTTGGGCGCCTTTTCGGCTGCCTCGGCCTCGGTCGCCTCGGCCTCGGGCGCGTCGGCGCCGGCCGCCGCGGCGTCGGCGGCTACGGCCTCCGTCTCCTCGGCGGTCTCCTCGACGTCCTCGGTCTTCTCTGGCTCGTCGGTGCTCATCGCCGCTTACCGGTTCCAGCGTGGCCGCGGTACAGGCGCGTCGGCGCGAACTCGCCGAGCTTGTGGCCCACCATCGACTCTGAGACGAACACCGGCACGTGCTTGCGCCCGTCGTGGACGGCGATCGTGTGACCGACCATCTCGGGGAAGATGGTCGACGAGCGCGACCAGGTCCGGATCATGCGCTTCTCACCGGAGGCGTTCATGGCCTCGATGCGCGTAATCAGCCGCTCCTGCACGAACGGCCCCTTCTTGCTCGAACGGCTCATCGCTTCTTCCCTCGTCTCCGGCCGCGCACGATGTACTGGTCGGATCGCTTGTTCTTCTTGCGGGTGCGGTACCCCAACGTGGGCACGCCCCACGGGGTCACCGGATGGCGACCCGGGGTCGTCGAGCCCTCGCCACCGCCGTGCGGGTGGTCGACCGGGTTCATCGCGGTTCCGCGGGTCTGCGGGCGCACGCCCATGTGACGCTTGCGCCCCGCCTTGCCGATCTTGACGTTCTGGTGGTCGGAGTTACCGATCGTGCCAACCGTGGCGCGGCACTCGTTCCGGACCATCCGCATCTCCCCCGACGGCAGTCGGAGGGTGGCGTAGTCGCCTTCCTTGGCCAGGAGCTGCACGCCGGTGCCTGCCGAGCGGGCCATCTGGCCACCGCGTCCGGGGGTCAGCTCCACGTTGTGAACGATCGTGCCGGGGGGCATGTTGGCCAGCGGCAGCGCGTTGCCGACGCGGATGTCGGCGGCCGGGCCCGACATCACGCTCGCTCCGACGCGCAGCCGGTTGGGGGCCAGGATGTAGCTCTTCTCGCCGTCGGCGTAGTGCAGCAGCGCGATATAGGACGACCGGTTGGGGTCGTACTCGATCTCGGCCACCTTGGCCGGGATCCCGTCCTTTCGCCGCTTGAAGTCGATCCGGCGATACAGGCGTTTGGCGCCGCCGCCGCGGTGACGCGCGGTCTTGCGTCCATTGGAGTTGCGCCCGCCGGACTTCTTCAGTCCCTCGGTGAGCGACTTCTCCGGGCTGGTCCGCGTGACCTCCGCGAAGTCGGGATAGGAGACGAAGCGCAGTCCGGGCGATGTCGGCTTTGGCTTACGGATCGGCATTACTCGGGCGCCTCTGAACGCGGCCTTTGAGGCCTGGAGGTGTGTGAATCACTCATCATTCGGGAGCCTCAAAGGCTTGGAAGATCGGGATCGAGTCGCCCTCGCGCAGCTGGACCATGGCCTTCTTCCACTGCCGCGTGCGACCGGCGGTCTGGCCACGGCGCTTGGGCTTGGACTTCACCGAGGCGGTGCGCACCTCGACCACCTTGACGTCCCACAGCTGCTCGACGGCCTGGCGGATCTGCGTCTTGTGGGCACGGTCGTGGACACGGAAGGTGTACTTGCCGGCCTCGGCGAGCACGAAGGACTTCTCGGACACGACCGGGCGGATGATGACCTGGCTGGCATCCATTACGCCTTCTCCTTGTCGCCGGAGTCAGAGTCGGTGCCGCTGCTGGCTGCGCGCGCGACGAGTTCGTTGAGCGCCGCCTCGGACACGAGCAAGGTCGCAGCGCGGATGACATCCGCGACGCCGGCGTCGGCGACCGGCATCACATCGACGGCGCGCACATTGCGAAACGACAGCCCGGCGTTGGCCTCGTCCTCGGAGAGCAGGACCAGGGTCGTGGGGCGGGTGGGAACAGTGCCATCGGCCGAGAGCCAGTCATCGAGCATCTCGACGGCGCGCTTGGTGGACGGGGTGTCGAACGCGCTTGCGTCGAACACCGCCAGCGACTCGCGCTCGGCATGCACCGACAGCGCCGAGCGCAGCGCAGCGCGGCGCGCCTTGCGGTTGACCTTGACGGTGTAGTGGCGCGGATGGGGCCCGAAGACGGTGCCGCCGCCGGTCCACACCGGCGAACGCGAGGACCCGGCGCGGGCGCGGCCGGTGCCCTTCTGGCGCCACGGCTTGGCGCCGCCACCCGACACCTCTCCACGGGTCTTGGTCGCGTGGGTGCCCTGCCGGCGCGCGTTGAGCTCGGCGCGCACGGCCTCGTGCACCAGGGGCATGTTGAAGTTGGCCTCGAACGCGGTCGCGTCGAGCGTGGCGGAGCCGCCGCCGAGCTTGGGTGCGGTCCTAGGCATCGGTGCGCACCTCCACGGTGGAGCCGGTCGGCCCGGGCACCGCGCCGCGCACCAGCATCAGGTTGCGGTTGGCCATGATCTCGACGATCGTCAGGCCACGCTGGGTGATACGGCCGCCGCCCATCCGGCCGGGCCCGCGGATGCCCTTGTGCACGCGCGAAGGCGTGGCCGAGGCGCCGATCGATCCCGGGGCGCGGACGTTGTGGGAGCCGTGAGACTTGGGCCCGGAGGCGAAGTTGTGGCGCTTGATCGTGCCGGCGAAGCCCTTGCCCTTGGACTTCCCGGAGATCTTGACCTTCTGCCCGACCTCGAAGGCGGAGACGGTCACGGTCTCGCCCACCAGCAGCTCGCCGGCGTGGTTGCGGAACTCCACGACGTGGCGGTGCGCGGAGGCGTCGGCCTTCTTGAGGTGGCCGAGCTCAGGCCTGGTGATGGCCTTCTCCTTGCAGGCGCCGAAGGCGAGCTGGACGGCCTCGTAGCCGTCGCGCTCGACCGTGCGGATGGCGGTGACCGGACAGGGCCCGGCTTCGAGCACGGTGACGCGCTCGACCTTGCCGTCGTCCAGGAACCGCTGGGTCATGCCGAGCTTCTTGGCGAGGATCGCGGTCATCGTCAGGAGGCGAGGCGGATCTCGATATCCACACCCGCGGGGAGATGGTCCAGCCGCTGGAGCGAGTCGACCGTCTTGGGCGTCGGCTGATGGATGTCGATCAGACGCTTGTGGGTCCGGATCTCGAAGTGTTCACGGGAGTCCTTGTCCTTGAATGGCGACCGGATCACGCAGTACACGTTCTTTTCCGTCGGCAGCGGCACCGGGCCGGAGACGGTCGCGCCGGTGCGCGTCGCCGTCTCGACGATCTCCTTGGCCGCCGCCTCGATCGCCGTGTGGTCATAGGACTTCAGGCGAATGCGGATCTTGTTTTGAGCGATTGTTGCCACGGACTTCTTCTAGGGCTTTCGTTCTCTCATTGACGCGGCCGTACCCGGACCACCCGGGCGGCCGATGTCTGTCGTATCGGACTTGGCAAAAGAAAGCGGCGGACCCGAAGATCGGGCCCGCCGCCCACTGCAACTACTGAATGACTTCGGTGACGACCCCGGAGCCGACCGTACGGCCGCCTTCCCGGATCGCGAACCGCAGACCCTGGTCCATGGCGATCGGCTGGATGAGCTCGATCTCCATCTGGACGTTGTCGCCGGGCATGACCATCTCGGTGCCCTCGGGCAGGTTGGCCACGCCGGTGACGTCGGTCGTACGGAAGTAGAACTGCGGCCGATAACCGGTGAAGAACGGCGTGTGACGCCCGCCCTCCTCCTTCTTGAGGACGTAGACCTCGGCCTTGAACTTGGTGTGCGGAGTGATCGAACCGGGCTTGCACAGCACCTGACCGCGCTCGATGTCCTCACGCTTGGTCCCCCGCAGCAGGCAGCCGGCGTTGTCGCCCGCGCGGCCCTCGTCGAGGTTCTTCTTGAACATCTCCACGCCCGTGACGACGGTCGAGGTGGTCGGGCGGATGCCGACGATCTCCACGGTCTCACCGGTCTTGATGATCCCGCTCTCGATACGGCCGGTCGCCACCGTTCCGCGGCCGGTGATGGAGAAGACGTCCTCCACCGGCATCAAAAACGGCTTGTCGAGGTCGCGGGTGGGCTCGGGAATGTAGGTGTCCAGCGCCTCGGCGAGCTCGAGGATCTTGCCCTCGTACTCCGAGTCGCCCTCCAGCGCCTTCAGCGCGGAGCCGACGACGAACGGGATGTCGTCGCCGGGGAACTCGTACTCCGACAACAGATCGCGGATCTCGACCTCGACGAGCTCGAGGAGCTCGGGGTCATCGACCATGTCAGCCTTGTTGAGAAAGACCACGATGTAGGGGACGCCGACCTGACGGGCGAGCAGGATGTGCTCGCGGGTCTGGGGCATCGCACCGTCGGCGGCAGACACGACCAGGATGGCCCCGTCCATCTGCGCAGCGCCGGTGATCATGTTCTTCACGTAGTCGGCGTGACCGGGGCAGTCCACGTGGGCGTAGTGCCGGTTGGCGGTCTCGTACTCGACGTGCGAGGTCGCGATCGTGATGCCGCGGGCCTTCTCCTCGGGAGCGTTGTCGATGGAGTCGAACGACCGCACCTCGGTGCCATCGCCGAACTTGTCGTGGAGCACCTTGGTGATGGCCGCGGTCAGCGTCGTCTTGCCGTGGTCGATGTGACCGATGGTCCCGACGTTGACATGGGGCTTGTCGCGCTCAAACTTGGCCTTCGCCACTTTGGTGTTGCTCCTTCTTCTCTCTTGGGGTTTGCTCGTCCGGAGGACGAACCTAATCAGGATATAAGTTTTCCGTCCGACGCCGCTGCTACGCGCAAACAGCGTCTTTCCGGGACTCCGCTAGGCGGCTTCCTTCTCCCCCCCGCCAATGTCCTCGGCGATGTTAGGGGGTACTTCCTCGTAGCGGTCGAACTGCATCGTGTAGGTGGCCCGGCCCTGGGTCGCGGACCGCATATCCGTGGCGTACCCGAACATCTCCGCGAGCGGCACATGGGCAGAGATGACCTGGGCGTTGCCACGCTGCTCCATGCCATTGATCTGGCCCCGGCGGCGGCTCAGATCGCCGATCACGTCGCCCATGAACTCCTCGGGCGTCACGACCTCGACCGAGAACACGGGCTCCAGCAGGACCGGCTTGGCCCGGGCGACCGCCGCCTTGAGCGCCAGCGAACCGGCGATACGGAAGGCGATCTCCGAGGAGTCGGTGTCGTGGTATTTGCCGTCGGTGAGGGTCACGCGGACGTCGACCAGGGGGAAGCCCGCGCGCGGACCGTTGTCCATCGCGTCCTCCACCCCCTTCTCGACGGCTGGGATGAACTCGGTGGGGACCGACCCACCCCTGACCTTGTTGATGAAGTCAAAGCCCTCGCCGGGCGCCGGCTCGACGTTGATGTAGACGATCCCGTACTGGCCCGACCCACCGGTCTGGCGTACGAATCGCCCCTCCACCTTGTCAGCGGTGCCGCGGATCGTCTCGCGGTAGGACACTTGGGGCCGGCCGACGTTGGCATCGACCTTGAACTCGCGCATCATCCGGTCCACCAGGATCTCGAGGTGCAGCTCGCCCATCCCGGAGATCTCGGTCTGGCCGGTCTCCTCGTTGGTGGTGACCTGGAAGGTCGGGTCCTCCTCGGCGAGACGGCCGAGGGCGACCGACATCTTCTCCTGGTCGGCCTTGGTCTTGGGCTCGATGGCGACCTTGATGACCGGCTCGGGGAACGTGATCGTCTCGAGCTTGATCGGGCGATCAGGCGCGGCGAGCGTGTCACCGGTGACGACCTGCTTGATGCCGACTCCCGCGGCGATGTCGCCGGCGTAGACCTCCTGAAGCTCCTCGCGCTCGTTGGCGTGCATCATGAGCAGGCGGCCGATGCGCTCGGTGCGACCGGTCGAGACATTGAGCACGCGCGATCCGGCGGCCAGCTTGCCCGAGTACACGCGGAAGTAAGTGAGCTTGCCGACGTACGGGTCGGCCATGATCTTGAAGGCGAGCGCCGCGAACGGCTCGTCGTCTGAAGCCTCGCGATGCGCGGGATTTCCGCCGTTGTCCGAACCGCGCACGGGCTCGAGGCCCTCCACTGGCGGCACCTCGAGCGGGCTGGGCAGATAGTCCAGCACGGCATCGAGCAGCGGCTGCACGCCCTTGTTCTTGAAGCTCGAGCCGCACAGCACCGGCGTGAGCTTGATCTCGAGCGTGGCCTTGCGGATGGCGTTCTTGATGCGTTCGACCGGGACCTCCTCGTCCTCCAGGATCATCTCCAGCAGCTCGTCGTCATAGTGCGAGAGCTCCTCGAGCAGGTGCTCGCGGGCCTCCGCGGCGCGCTCGACCTGGTCGGCGGGGATCTCGATGATCTCCTGGTCCTTGCCCAGCTCGTCCGTGTAGACGATCGCGTGGTCCTCCACGAGATCGATGATCCCCCGGAACTCGGCCTCGGCTCCGATCGGCAACTGGATCGGCACCGGGTGCGCGCCGAGGCGATCGATCATCGTTTGCACGCCCTGGGTGAAGTTGGCCCCGATGCGGTCCATCTTGTTGATGTAGGCGATGCGCGGGACGTTGTACTTGTCGGCCTGACGCCAGACGGTCTCGGACTGGGGCTCGACGCCGGCGACGGAGTCAAACAGCGCTATGGCGCCGTCGAGCACGCGCAGCGAACGCTCCACCTCGACGGTGAAGTCGACGTGGCCCGGCGTGTCGATGATGTTGATCCGATGGCCCTTCCACTCACAAGTGGTGGCCGCCGACGTGATCGTGATCCCGCGCTCCTGCTCCTGCTCCATCCAGTCCATCACGGCCGCGCCCTCGTGAACCTCGCCGAGCTTGTAGGTCCGGCCGGTGTAATAGAGGATGCGCTCGGTCGTCGTCGTCTTACCGGCGTCGATGTGCGCCATGATTCCGATGTTGCGAGTGTTCTCGAGCGTGAACGTGCGTGCCATGAGTCTTTGGGGTAGGAGGGAGTCCGTATGGCCGGTCGCGTTCACAAAAAAGGGCCCAGAGGGCCCGTTCACGATGCGCTTGTCGGCTACGGGCGTGTGACTAGTCGGTCGGCGTCTCCATTGAGTGGATCCTCCGCGCCCGGGTGCGAGCACAGATGAACGTGTCCGAACCCGAGGCGGACACCGAATATAGCAGAGCACCCGTGGCCTCAGACGGGAGTGAGCGGCCGTCCGCCGGCGGCCTGGGCGGTGGGCGGGGTGGGATCCGTGTCCCCGTCCTCGCCGGGGCTCTGGTGGCCGCTGTGCTCTTGCTCGTCGCCGAGTTCCTGCCGCTGTTCGAGGTGCGCACCAGCGCGCGCAACAGCGTGGTCACCACCGTGCAGTCCGGCTCGCATCACGCCTACGCGCTCCTGCCCATCGCGCTCCTGGCCGGGGGGCTGGCGCTGGCGTGGCGGCGATCGCCCACCCGCCTCGCCGCCCTTGCGATGGCGGTGCTTGGCGTCGCCGCCCTGGTGATCGCGCTAGGTCGCGACCTCCCCGATGCGCAGTCCAACGGCATCGAACGCTCCGGCGGCACCTACGTCACCGCCGCCGCGAGCCCCCGCGCCGGGCTCTACCTGGAGACCGCAGGGGCCGTCGTGCTGCTTATCTCGAGCGTCGGAGGCGTGCTCCTGTTCCCCCCCACCCCGCGGACAGATGGCCGAGTTCAGACCATTTCGTCTCGTAGACGGTCCGCTTCCTGACTTCCTGACAATCCCAACGGTTTACCAACATCAGGCTGGTTACATTTACAGAACGCGAGGGTTGTCCTACCGCAGCCCCCGGTCCCGTGCGGTAGGCAGCCCTCGCGTTTCTCTTTAAGGGGTAGGTTTGCGTCGCTGGTGTGCGGGCGTGTCGCCATCGCTTCGAGGTTGCCCTGGGGTGTGGCGTCGCCGGGGTCAGCAACCCTGGGGCTCGAAGCCGACTGGTCGACGAACGACGGCTTTCGAAGGTGGACGTGCCGGCCGGGTGGTCCCTCTGCGAGGGGCGTCAGGGTCGTGCGGACCTTTACATGAAATAGCTGCAAAATCCCGCTCAACCCGCGTCCCGCGGACCGCCGGGGCAGCCCATCCCCTCGTCCTACGCCGCAGTTGACGTGCGCTGGTGCCCTGCCGAGCGCGATACGGACAACCAGCCGGCCCGGCCGCCGCGCCGCGGCTGTCACACTCGCACAGGCTGGCGCGAGAGACGGGGTGATGGTGCACGACGACGACCTGCTGGCGCGGTTTGCGGCCGGCGACGCGGAGGCCTTCGTGGCGTTCTACCAGCGCCATCTCCCCGCGGTGCTCGGTTTCTTCCTGCGCCGGAGCGGCAATCCCGAGCTGACCGCCGACCTCACGGCCGAGGTGTTCGCCGCCGCGCTGCTGGCGGCCGAGCGCTACCGGCCGGGTGAGCGCCCGGCGCTGGCGTGGTTGTACGGGATCGCGGCCCACAAGCTGGCCGACAGCCGCCGCCGGGGCCGGGTCGAGGACGAGGCGCGCCGTCGCCTCGCCTTCGAGCCGCTCACGATCGACGACGAGGAGCTGGCCCGGGTCCAGGAGATGGCGGACCCCGGCGCCGCCGAGGCGGCGGTGCTGACGCTGCCCGCGGCCCAGCGCGACGCCGTCCTGGCCCGCATCGTCGATGAGCGGCCCTACGCCGAGATCGCCCAAGAGATGCAGTGCTCTGAGCTGCTGGTGCGCCAGCGCGTCAGCCGGGGCTTGCGTGCGCTGCGCACCCACATCCAGGAGCCCCGATGACATCCTTCTTCCATGACCTCGAAGACCAGCTGAGAGCCGCCGCGCGCGAGCGCACGTCCGGTGTCGGCGCACCGTCGCCCGAGACGGCGCCGCGACGCGGGCGCCGCTGGCGTTGGCTGGCCGGCGGGGCGCGGCTGGTGCCGGTGGCGATGGCTGTCGCTGTGACCCTGGCCGTCGTGCTCGGAGCCTTGGTCCTGCTGGGCCATCGCGGGGGTCAGCCCCCGGCGCCGCCGGCCTCCGGTGGCCCCGACAGCGCATTCTCCGCGCTCGTCCAGAAAACCCCCAAGGCTCAGCTCAAGCGCGAGTTCGCTCTCATCAGCGCCGCGAGCAACAAGGTCGAGCGCCTGCCGGCGTGCCGAACGAAGCCGTTGAATCAGCCCAGGATCGCCACGGGAGCGCCGGCGCAGGCGCTGCTCTCGACGCTTGGGGTGCTCCGCCGGCCCGCGACGCCGGCGGACCGGGTCGACCCTGGGCGCTTCGGGCTGGGCGGTCCGGGAATGACCATCTACCCCAACGCTGCCCGGCGCGCGCTCATCACCGCGGGTAGGACCTACTACATCCTCCCCATCCATGTGGCCGCCTCCGGCGCATATCCCTCGGCCCGCTGCTTCACCCTCGAGCAACAAGCGCTCAGGCAGGCGCTGCCCACGATCGCTGCCAAGCTGCGAACGCCGACGCTCGCCCTCCAGGCGGCGTTCATCGACTACAACCGCCGCCTGTCCGCCGCCCCCGCCCAGGACGGGGTCTGCGTCCTCGCCAGCTTCGGGCGCGCCAGCTCGACCGACTGTGGGGAGCCCCTCTCAGCGATCCGGCGCCCGATCATCCCTACCGACGACGGGGGCGCCTACAGCGGCGTGGTGCCGGACGGCGTTGGCTGGGTGACCCTGAGATTCCCCGCCACGGCGTCGCACGCCGCGATCTCCGTCACAGGCGTCGTGCGCGACAACCTGTTCGTGGCGCGCCCGCCGGCGGGCGTGGCGCCCACGGTGAGCGCGGAACCGACGGTCGTGTGGCGCGGCGACGACGGCAAGGTGCTCAAGTCCTTCACGCCGCCCAGCCCGGCGGCGCTGAGGAAGCTCTGCCTGGAGCGCCCCGAGGCGTGCGCCGGCACCATGTCGCTGTACGAGCTCGTCGAGCTCGGTGTCGGTGGGGAAACTCACCGCCAAGCGCGCCGACCGCAGCGGGTCAGGATCGCGGTCGAATAAGCAGTAGCGGCGCCGTGGCGCCGGGTGCGTCTACCAGCGGTAGTGCGCGAAGGCCTTGTTGGCCTGCGCCATGCGGTAGATGTCGTCCTTGCGCTTGAACGCGTTGCCCTGCTGCTGAATGGCGTCCAGCAGCTCATGGGCGAGCTGATGGGCCATGTCGCGCTCACGGCGCTGGCGGGCGTACTGGACCAGCCAGCGGACGGCGAGCGTCCGGGCGCGGCGCGAGGGCACCTCGACGGGCACCTGGTAGGTGGCGCCTCCGACGCGGCGGGGGCGGACCTCCAGGACCGGGGTGAGCGCCTTGATGCCCGCCTCGAGCTGCTCGATGGCGGGCTTGCCACTGCGCTCCCCGAGGATCGCCATGGCGTCGTAGACGATCTTCTCGGCGACGGACTTCTTGCCGTCCAGCATCACCTTGTTGATGACCTGCTGGACGAGGCGGTTGCGGTAGACCGGGTCGGCGTCGATGGGCCGGACTGCGGCGGCAGCGCGACGGGGCATCTCTTACTTGGCCTTCACGCCGTACTGGGAACGGGCCTTCTTGCGATCACAGACGCCGGCGGCGTCGAGCGTGCCGCGGATGACCTTGTAGCGGAAGCCAGGCAGGTCCTTGACGCGGCCACCGCGCACGAGCACCACGGAGTGCTCCTGCAGGTTGTGGCCCTCGCCCGGGATATAGGCCCCGACCTCCATGCCGTTGGTGAGCCGGACGCGGGCCACCTTGCGCAGCGCCGAGTTCGGCTTCTTGGGCGTCGTCGTGTACACGCGCGTGCACACGCCGCGCCGTTGCGGGGCGGCGACCTTCTTCTTGCGGCCCTTGCCGGACTTCAGGCCCGGCGTGGCGAGCTTCTTCTTGGGCGCTTGGCGCCCCTTTCGGATCAACTGGCTTGTGGTCGGCATGCGGCGACGGAGGCTAGCAGGCGCGCGCCTGAGATACAGACCCGCCCACCCGCCGTCACTAGGCCGGCACCCCCGCCAGGGCGACGTCGACATTGACGTGCTGCGCGCCCACCGCCTCGGCCACCGGCGCGTAGGTCACGTCGCCGTTGGCGACGTTGACGCCGAGCTTGAGGCCGGGGTTCTCGGCCACCGCCTGATGCACGCCCGCGTTGGCGAGGTGGAGCACGTAGGGCATGGTCGCGTTGGTCAGCGCGTAGGTGGAGGTGACGGGGACCGCGCCCGGCATGTTGGCCACGCAGTAGTGGGTGATCCCGTCGACCTCGTAGGTCGGATCCGAGTGCGTCGTCGCATGGGAGGTCTCAAAGCAGCCGCCCTGGTCGATGGAGACGTCGACGAGCACCGCGTGGCGCTTCATCAGGCCCAGCTGGGCGCGCGTGATCACGTGCGGCGCCTTGGCGCCGTGGACCAGCACCGCCCCGATGACCAGGTCGGCGTCGGGCAGGCGCTCCTCGATCGAGAGGGTGGTGGCAAAGCAGGTGTCGGCGCGCCCGCCGAAGGCGATGTCGAGCTCGCGCAGGCGGTCGATGTTGCGGTCATAGACGTAGACCGTCGCCTCCATGCCCAGCGCGATGAACGCCGCGTTCATGCCGACGACTCCGCCGCCGATGACGATCACGTTGGCCGCGGCCACGCCCGGGAACGCCGCCGAGCAGGATGCCGCGGCCGCCGAGCGGCTTCTCCAGCATGAACGCCCCGGCCTGGGTGGCGATCTTGCCCGCGACCTCGGACATCGGCGCCAGCAGTGGCAGCCGGCCCCTGCGCGTCCTCGACGGTCTCATAGGCGATGCAGGTGGCCCCCGACTCCATCAGACCGCGGGTCAGCGCCTCGTCGGCGGCGAGATGCAGATAGGTGAAGAGCGTGTGATGGGGCTTGAGACGCTCGACCTCGACCGGCTGGGGCTCCTTGACCTTGACGATCATCGTCGCCTCGGCGAACACCGCGTCGGCGTCGGGCAGGATCGTGGCGCCCTGGGCCGCGTAGGCGTCGTCGGAGATGGCCGAGCCCTCGCCCGCGCCGCTCTGCACGAACACCTGGTGCCCTGCGTCTGTGAGCTCGCGGACGCCCGCGGGGGTCAGCGCGACCCGGTACTCGTCGGTCTTGATCTCTGAGGGGACCCCGACCTTCATGCCACCAGCTCCCGGCCCCGCAGAGCCAGCCAGAACTCGATCCGATCACGGGCGGATGACAGGTTGCGTCCCGTCAGCTCCTCCACGCGCCGGATCCGGTAGCGCAGCGTATGCCGGTGGCAGTACAGCCGCCGCGCAGCTCGCTCCCACTGGCCGTTCTCCTCAATGAACGCTTCAAGCGATCGCATCAGTTCACCTCCGTAGTGTCCCTCGCTGGCCTCGATCGGGCCGAGGATTGAGTCACAGAACAACCGCAGCGCCTCATCCTCCTGCAGCGAGAGCAGCAGCTGGAAAGAGCCGAGGTCCTTGTAGGTCGCCACCCTGGGTGCGGTGGCCTGGCGGGCGCCGTTGCGAGGCGTCCCGTTGTGTGTCGATACATCAGAGCCCATCGCCAGCGCCTCGACGGCGCAACGAGCCTCGTGGAAGGTGCGGCGGGCGTCGCCGCCGGGGACGGGGCGACCGACCCCGATGTTGAGCGGAGCGCCCGTGGACGTCTTCAGACGATCGGCGATCCGGCCCGCCAGGGAGAACAGCTCGTCCTCGTCCGCGCCGGGCACCAGACCGCAGGTCAGGGCACCGGTGGACGCCACCAGGCCCGGCGCCGCCTCGTCACGCAGTGCCTGCGCGAGGGCATCCTCGACCGGGGCCGACGGCCCCCGGCCGCCGTTCGGCCGCGGGACGACGATCGCCGCCGCGCGCTCGGACAGCCCGAAGGGCTCCAGGCGCCGCGCCAATTCCGCTCCGGTGAGCTCGCCGCCGACCATCGCCGCCAGCACGTCTCCGGCCAGGCGGCGCTCGGTGTCGCCGGCCACCCG
Organism: uncultured Actinomycetota bacterium; assembly: GCA_963790605.1. Lineage (GTDB taxonomy): Bacteria > Actinomycetota > Thermoleophilia > Solirubrobacterales > Solirubrobacteraceae > Palsa-465. The sequence continues at coordinate 998,388 of CAWBPG010000001.1, forward strand.
CCCGCGCAGCATCTCCAGGGCCACGATCGTGACCGCCTGGTGCAGCGTCAGGCGGTCGAAGTCAGACAGCGGGCCGCCGCCGTCCTTGATCGCCACCAGCCATGCCTGGGGCACCCGCTCGCCGCGCTGGTCGCCGCCGTTGCCCGGAGCCCCGTCGGCGGCCACCGGCAGCGCCAGTGACCGGTCGGCGAGTCCCGGGGGCGACGGGCAGGAACGCGCGGGATGGGTGGGGTCGTCTCCGGCGCTCGCACAGCTCGGCCTGCAGGGCCGAAACCTCGTCGGGCTCGAGCGTGCGCCGGAACGCGCGCTGCACTAGCGGCTCGCCGCGCGCGTCGAACACGAGAACCGCGGCGCCGATCAGGGTCGCCAGCGTGCCGGCGAGAGCATCGAGCCCGCGCTCGGAGAGCACCACGCGCTCCAGGCGCTCGTGCGCGGCCAGCGCCCGGCGCAGGACCGCGTACTGCTCGTTGACCAGCTGGGTGAAGGCGGCCTCGGTGACCGCGATGAACGGGACCTCGTAGGGGACGGCGAACACCGGGAACTCGCGCTCGGCCGCCGCCTGGACGAGCGCCGTCGGGACCTCGTCGTGGCCGAAGCCGACCCCGAAGCCCAGCGCAGCCAGCTGATGATCGGCCAGCCGCCCGACGAACTCACGCTGCTGTTCGGGCGTCTTGAGCGCCATCCCGGTGGTGAGCAGGACCTCCCCGCCTGACAGCCAGGTCGTGGGGTCCTGGAGCTCTGAGATGTGCACCCAGCGGACGGGGGCGTCGATCGCCTCCTCGCCTGAGACCAGGCGGACGTCGAGCCCGCGCAGCAGTTCGCGAACGGTCAGCATCCGGTGCGCGGGCCCGGGATTCCTATCCAGCCGCTTTAGGCGCCCGGTCGTGCCGCCGCAGCGGCGTGACCCGACACCTTCCGCATCCGCTCACCGGCCTCGGTCAGCACCGGCCGCAGGATCGACTCGATCTCGTCGAACTGGCTCTGCCCGGCGATGAGCGGGGGCGAGAGCTGGATGACGGGGTCGCCGCGGTCATCGGCGCGGCAGATGAGACCCCGCTCGTACAGCTCGCCCGACAGGTACCCGCGCAGCAGCGTCTCGGACTCCTCGTCGGTCCACTGGGCATCGGAGTCCTGGTCCTTGACCAGCTCGATGGCGTGGAAGTAGCCGGTGCCGCGCACGTCGCCGACGATCGGGATGTCGCGCAGCGAGTCCAGCATCTCCCGGAAGGCGCCCTGATTGTCGCGGACGTTCTCGATGATCCCCTCGTTCTCCATGACGTCGAGGTTGGCCAGCGCGATCGCGGCGCAGACCGGGTGCCCGGCAAAGGTGAAGCCGTGGGTGAAACTGTTGTGCCCCTCCATGAACGGCTCGGCCACCTTGTCGGAGGCGATCACGGCGCCCATCGGCGCATACGCGCTGGTCAGGCCCTTGGCCGTGGTGATGAGGTCGGGCTCGTAGTCGAAGCGCTGGGCGCCGAACCACTCACCGAGGCGGCCCCAGGCGCAGATGACCTCGTCGGAGATGAGCAGGACGTTGTACTCGTCGCAGATCTCGCGTATGCGCTGCCAGTAGCCCTCGGGCGGGACGAAGCAGCCTCCGGCGTTCTGGACGGGCTCCATGATCACGGCGGCGACGGTCTCTGGGCCCTCGAACTCGATCTTCTCGGCTACCGCATCGGCGAGCTCCGTCTCGCTGTAGCCGTGGGGCATCCGGAACGTGTTGGTGTTGGGGACGTGCACGCCGCCTGGGGTGAGCGGCTCAAAGGGCGAGCGCAGGCTGGTGATCCCGGTGGCGCTCAGGGCGCCGAGGCTCGTGCCGTGGTAGGCGATGTCGCGCGCGATGAACTTGGTCTTGAGCGGGTTGCCCGTGACCTTGTGGTACTGGCGCGACAGCTTGATCGCCGACTCGACGGCCTCGGAGCCGCCGCTGGTGAAGAAGACGCGGTTCAGATCGCCCGGGGCGAGCTCGGCGATGCGGGCGGCCAGCTCGATGGCGCGCGGGTGCGCATAGGACCAGTTGGTGTAGAAGCCCAGCTCCTTGGCCTGGTCGGCCCCGGCCTGGACGACATCGGCACGCCCATGGCCGATGTTGACGCAGAACAGCGCCGACAGGCCGTCGAGGTAGCGTTTGCCGTGCTCGTCGTAGACGTAGCAGCCCTCGCCGCGGACGATGATCGGGATCTCGTGGTCGTCGTAGGCCGACATCCGCGTGAAGTGCATCCACAGGTGACGGCGGGCGAGTTCCTGGAGCGTGCCGCGCTCCGTGCCGGTTGCCTGGGTGCTTGCCATAGATCTCCTCCGAAATGGGCTTGGCCGTTTCGTACAACGGTAGTGGGCGGCTGGGTTCCGATCAATTGGACGACTCGGCGGGACCACACGGTGAGCCTTATCCATTACGGACATCGCCGTCACAGGATCTCCGGTCCGGGGATATCGGGTAGCTTGGGCCGATGCAGCTCAATCATCGTCGTCGTGGCAGCGGCGAGCCGCTGGTGCTCATGCACGGGATCGGGAGCCGCTGGCAGATGTGGGAGCCGGTCATGGGACGTCTGGCCGAGCACCACGACGTCATCGCCGTCGACCTCGCCGGGTTCGGGGCATCGCCGATGCCCCCGCCGGGAACGCCGGCCGGGATCGACTCGCAGATCACGCTCGTGTCCGAGTTCCTCGCGCAGCTGGGCGTGGACCGCCCCCACGTCGCGGGCAATTCGATGGGAGGGCTGCTCGCGCTGGAGATGGCGGCCCGCGGGTTGGTCTCATCAGCCACCGCCCTCTCCCCCGCCGGCTTCGCCAGCCGTACCGAGATGACCTACGGCGCGCGTCTCGCTGTGGCTGAGCGTCCGCCTGGCGCGGCGGACCGCCCGCTACTCCGAGACGCTGTTCGCCACGGCGTTCGGCCGCAAGCTGGGACTGAGCCTGTTCGTCGCCCGGCCCGAGCGGCTGACCGGCGCCGAGGCCGCCGAGAACACCCGTGCGCTGGCGGGAGCGCCGTGGTTTGACGCCACGCTGCCGGCGCTGCGCGCCTTCGAGTTCCCAGACGACCGCAGCATCGGCGTGCCGGTGACCATCGCCTGGGGCGCCAAGGACCGACTCCTGCTTCCGCGCCAGGCCCGGCGCGCCGCGCACGCGATCCCGCGCGCGCGTGTACTGCTCCTCGATGGGTGCGGACACGTGCCCACCTGGGACGATCCTGAGCAGGTGGCGCAGGTGCTGCTGGAGGGCGCGGCGATGCCGCGGACGGCCCCGGCCTAGTCTTTCGCGGGCTCGTCGCCGGTGGCGACCGGCCGCGTGGGATCGGTGATCCACTCGCTCCATGAGCCGGGATACAGTCCCGCTCCGGCGACGCCGGCCAGCTCGAGAGCCAGCACCGTGTGCGCGGCGGTGATCCCGGAGCCGCAATAGGCGCCGACCTCGGCGCCGGCCATATCCGCGAAGGCCTCCGCGAGGTCGTCGGCAGGGAGAAAGCGCCCCTCGGAGTCGAGGGTGCGTGCCATCGGGTGATTGCGCGCACCCGGAATGTGGCCCGCTACAGGGTCCATCGGCTCGCTCTCGCCGCGATAGCGCTCGGGGGCCCGGGCATCGATGAGGACGCCGGTGGCCGCGAGCTCGGCCGCCTGGTCGGCATCGAGCACCGGCATCTTGCCCGGGCGGGCCGCGAAGTTCCCTGGGTGCTCGGGGGTCTCGTCGCCCTCGGCGAGCGGCCGGCCGGCGGCGAGCCACGCCGCGAGGCCACCGTCGAGCAGCGCCACCTCCGGGTGGCCGAAGTATCTCAGCAGCCACCACGCACGGGCGGCGGGCAGGCCGTTGGCGTCGTCGTAGACGACCACGGGGCCGTCGTTGCTCACGCCGGCGGTGCGCATTGCCCGCTCGAAGTCCTCGGTGGCGGGGAGCGGGTGGCGGCCCTCCCGCCCCGGCGGCGCGGCGAGATCGCGGTCCAGGTCCATGAACACCGCCCCGGGAATGTGCCCGCTGGCATAGAGGTTGGGCTGGGAGCCGGTGGTCAGCTGCCAGCGGACGTCGAGGATCGTCAGGCCGGGGCGGTCCGCAAGGTCTTCGACCGAGACGAGTGGGGAGGCCATGGGGCCAGGTTGTACCACCCGTGAGGCGGGGTCTGTGGGAGATCTTCCGTGGCGCCGAGCGCTAGGTGTAGTTCCTGATCACGTTGTTCCGGTCTGAGGGGTAAGCCATCCGGTGCTCCTTGGAGGCTGACAGGTGCTCAAGCCAGTCAGTCCCAAGGAGGACACCGGATGAAGATGCACGCTAACGCTCGGCTCAGTCTGAAGGGCCGTGAGCTGCTCGTCGATCGCGTCCAGAACGCGGGGTGGTCGTTGATGTCGGCCGCCGAGGCGGCCGGGATCAGCGACCGCACCGCGCGCAAGTGGATCGCCCGGTACCGGGTCGAAGGCGCGGACGGGTTGGTGGATCGGTCCTCCGCACCGGTGGTCGTCGCGAACCGGACCGAGGAACGCCGGGTCGAGGTGATCGCCGCGCTCAGACGGCTGCGGATGACCGCCGCGGAGATCGCCGAGATGCCTCGAGATGGCGCTCTCGACCGTGTCCGGGATCCTGACCCGGATCGGGATGGGCAAGCTCGGCCGCCTCGGCCTGGAGCCCGCGCAGCGCTACGAGCGAGCTCGACCGGGTGAGCTGATCCATATCGACGTCAAGAAGCTCGGTCGCATCCAGGTCGTCGGGCATGCCGTGACCGGCAACCGGGCCCAGCGGGCTCGTCGGACCCGTGTCGGCAACGCGGGACGGCTGCTCGGCACTGCGGGGTGGGAGTTCGTGCACGTCTGTATCGACGACGCCACCCGCCTGGCCTACGTCGAGGTGCTCACCGACGAGAAGGCCAGCACGGCGATCGGGTTTTTTCGCCGCGCCGTGGCGCACTACGCCACGTACGGCATCACCGTCGAGCGGCTGCTCACTGACAACGGCTCCGCCTACCGCTCAACCGTGCACGCGATCGCGTGTCGCACCCTCGGGATCCGCCACCTCCGAACCCGCCCTTACCGCCCCCAGACCAACGGCAAAGCCGAACGGTTCATCCGCACCATGCTCGGCGGCTGGGCCTACGGCGCGATCTACCGCGACAGCGCAGAACGCAACGCCGCTCTCGCCGGCTGGCTGGACTTCTACGGATGAAAGTCAAGTGGCGGCAGTGATCTGTTGGTGGGATCCTTTCGGGTGGTGCGGGTGACTGACGAAGCGAAGCGCAGGTATCAGGGGCTTGTGGCCTGCCGCGCGGCTATGCCCTTCGAGGGCCTTTCTAATGCGCGCCCCGGTGTCGCGCCCGCACCACCCTTGGTCGCTGTCCAGTCGGCGACGAGCCGGCGATAGGCCGTCTCGGCCTGGCCAGCGAGTTCTTTCTCGAGGCGACGCTGGTCGACGCTGGCGAACGTGCGTCCCGCGCTGGCGAGGCGTTTTCCTTGTTGGCGTGGCGCGCCGAGCATCAGCTCATAGCGCCGCAGCTTCTCGCGGTGCAGGGAGGGTCGGCCAAACGCGTATCCCTCGCCGCGGCGCAGCATGTGAAACGCGATCACCACGAGCTTGCGCGCGACCGCGACGGTGGCGATGTTCGCGCCGCGGCGGGCGGCCACCCGCTGGTGGAACGCGCGCAGCGGGCCGGTTGTCCGGGCGGCGTGCCACGCCGCCTCGACCAGCAGCCCCCGAACCGGCCCGGGGCCTTGTTTGCTGATCCGGCCGTGCTTGGCAGGCTCGTTACCGGATTGACTCACCCGCGGGCTCAGCCCGAGATAGCCGACCAGGTGATCGGCGGTCGGGAACCGGCGCACATCTCCGATCGCGGCCAGCAGCGCGGTCGCGGTCACGCCGCTGACTCCCGGGAGGGTCATCAGCCGGCGGATGTCCTCGCTGGCCGAGCACCTGCTTGGCGATCTCGATGTCAACGAGCTCGATCTCTGCGGCCAGGAAATCGATCTGGCGCAGGCACGCATCGACCGTCTGCCGCTCATCGACGGGCAGCAGCCGGCACTGATCAGCGCAGCCAGACCCGGCCCTTGACCCCGAACACGTCGGTCATCGGTGGCCGGCTGCTTGAGCTGACGCTGCAGAACCGCGTGCACCTGATTCTTCTCACGCACCCGCTGACGGACCAGATGCATCCGCCGCGAGATCAGCCGCCGGCGGACCCGCGTGGGCTCATCAGGCGTCCACACCTCCGCCAGAAAGCCCGCCGCCAGCAGACGAGCCAACAACGCCGCGTCGATCTTGTCGGTCTTGGCCCGCAGGCCGGTGATTCTCTTGACCGCCTTGGGGTCAGCCAGCACCACACGCGCGACGTGCGGCTCGACGATCCGAGCGATCGCCAGCGCGTTCGCCGTGGCCTCCATCGCCACCACATCGTCCGGCGCCAGGCTGCACGCGAACACCTCAAGCTCTGACGGGGTGCTCGCCACCTGCCCGGCGAAGCGCAACCTGCCGTCCTCCACGACCGCGATCTCGCAGAAGTCACGATGAACATCAACTCCGATGAACCTCACCACCACCTCCTCCAGCTCGAAGAACCGAGAGCGGAGACGCGGCGGGCAAAACGACAACTACGGATCCGTGCTCGAAGCACACCCGGGCAAGTCGCGGGGGCGGCCAACTACAAATTGCGGGCTCTCAGCCCATAGAACTAACGGCCTGCCCAACCAACGTTCTCCCGGAACCCCCGTCCCGGAACACCGCCAACCTACGACGGGCCCCGGACACGACGGGCTCCAGGACGCAGTTTCATGCCCCTACAATCGCCGCCGACCACACGGCGCCCTCAGCCACAAGCCACCCTTAGCCCGCCTCAACGAGCTGAACAACCTCCTCGGGTCCTACAGCTAGGCGATCGCGACAGCCGGAGCGGCGTGCACGCCGGCCCGGCGGCCCGCACCGGGGCCGGGGTCAGCCAAGCGGCGAACAGGACCAGGGCGAAGGCGAACATCTCGGCGCCGAACATCAGCGGGTGGGTCGAGAGCGGATCACCGAAGACGAGGATCCCGCCGACGATGCCCGAGACGTTGGCGGCGGTGCCGGTAACGGCGATGACCGGGACGGCGTCGCCGTCCTGCAGGCCCTTGGCCGAGGCGTAGAAGGCGGCCACGGAGGCGAAGATGGTGACGACGGTCCAGGGGCTCAGCAGGCCCAGGGCGCCGTGGGCGGCGACGAGGCCGGAGATGGCCTTGATGGAGACATCGGAGACGCCGAACAGGATTCCGGCGGCGGCGCCGAGCATGAAGCCGTGGTGCTCCTCGGGGGCGCCGATGCGCGGGCCCATGATGAGCAGGGTGCCGGTGGCGAGCAGGAAGCCCTCGAAGCCGATCATGGCCGGCACCGAGTAGTGCGAGTGCGCGCCGTGCGTGGCGGGGAGGCTGAAGCCCAGCATCAGGAGGCCGACGGCGGTCAGGACGATCCCGATCCACTGCTTGCGGGAGATGCAGAGGCCGAAGGTGCGCTCGGCCATCACGGCCAGCAGCACCACGCCGCCGGCGAGGACGGCCTGGACGAGCGACAGCGGGGCCACCGCCATGGCGGCCACGTGGAAGATCCAGGCGGCCGAGGCGATCAGCATCCCGATCGCGAACAGCTTGGAGGCGAACAGCGCCTTGGCCGACCGGAGCGGATGGCGGATGTCCACGGCGGGGGCCGCGCACGCTCCCCGATGCTTGAACAGGAAGCCGACGTTCGTCGTAAGGGCGCAGGCGAGCGCGAGCAGGATGCCGAGGACTTGGGTCATGGAGTGAATGGGAGGCCTGGATCGAAAGAGTGGGAGGTGAGGCGCTACGGCGCCTCACGCATCTCTTTCGGCATTCGGCGGGGGGGCTTGAGCCTCAATCCGCAGGTCCGCTGCAAACTGGACGTATGAGCGCTTGGCTGGGCGCGCTCGCCAACACCCTGTCGAAGCCAGATTAAGCTCCGGTATATGGCCCCTATGGACGCGACCGCTGCTGCTGATTGACATCGATGGCGTGATCTCGCTGTTCGGGTTCGATGCGGCGCAACCCCCTCCGGGGCGGTTTGCGTTGGTGGACGGCATCCCGCACTACCTGTCCGCCGGCGCTGCCGAGCTCCTCGCCGGCCTCCATGAGCGATTTCGAGCTCGTCTGGTGCAGTGGCTGGGAGGAAAAGGCCGACGAGCACCTCCCGTTCGCGTTGGGGCTACCCGCCGGGCTGGGGCACCTAACCTTCGCCGGCGCTGCCGCCGATGACCCCGAGCGCCACTGGAAATTGCCCGCGATCGAGCGCTACGCGGGCTCCGACCGCCCCCTCGCCTGGATCGACGACCAGTTCGACCTGACCTGCCATCACTGGGCCACTGCCCGGAGGGCACCCACCGAGCTCGTGGCCACCGACCCGGCGGTGGGACTCACCGCCGAGCACGTCGCGCGCGTGCGCGCATGGGCGCAGTTCAGGCGCTGAGCTGGGCGTTCCGTCAGACACGCGCCGTGGCGTCCGGCGCCTGAGCGAAACCGCTCGAGGCCCGCTTGGACCTCCAGCAGCGACCGGCGGCCGTGGGCCAGCTCGTTGGCCAGCGCCTCGGCCTCACCGAGCCCCTCCTGCTCGAGCGCCGACAGCCGGTCCTGGCGCAGGCACGTCTGCGGAAACCGGGCCAGCGCGGCGGCCAGCTCCTGGGCGGCGGCGACGCTCGCGCCCGTCGGCACGACCCGGTTGACCAGGCCCGATGCGCTCGGCCTCCTCGGCCCCTACGGGCGCGGCCGGTGAGGATCATGTCCATCGCCCGGCTCGCGCCGATGAGCCGCGGGAGCCGGACGGTCCCGCCGTCGATCAGCGGGACCCCCCAGCGCCGGCAGAACACGCCCAGCACGGCATCCTCCTCGGCGACGCGCAGGTCGCACCACAGCGCCAGCTCCAGCCCCCCGGCCACGGCATGCCCGGCGATGGCGGCGATGACGGGCTTGGACAGCCGCATCCGCGTGGGGCCCATCGGCCCGTCGCCGTCGTCGCGCACCCGGTTGCCGGACTCGGTGCCGACCGCCTTGAGGTCGGCGCCGGCGCAGAACACGCCGCCCTCGCCGGCGAGCACCGCGACGGCCGCGTCCCCATCGGCGTCGAACGCCCGGAACGCGTCGGCCAGAGCCTCGGCGGTGGGGCCGTCGACGGCGTTGCGGCGCTCCGGGCGCGACAGGATGACCGTGGTGACCGGGCCCGTCGCGCGAGACGCGCACCGCTGCACCGTGCCGCTCACGGCGCCCCCACCGCGCGCCCGCACGAACGTGCGCAGCGCTGCCACGATCTCGTCCGGGTCGGGGCCACCGGCGGCCAGCGGGGACAGCGGCCCGACCAGCGCCTCGCCACAGCCGCCGACGAGCGCCGCCGCGGTGAGGTCGACGTTCTGCTCGGGCAGCTCACCCGCCGCGATCCCGGCGGCCAGCCCGGCCGCGATCAGCTCGGCGTACCGGGCCCGGTAGGCGATCCGCTCGGCGTCGACGCGAGGGTCGACCGGCTCGGCGATGAGCGCCCAGGCGAGCCGCGGGTTGCGCAGCGCGCGCCGGGCGAACGTGGCCAGCACGGTCTCCAGGTGCTCCTGAGCGGTGGCGCTCTCGGGCAGCCGGGCCGCCGCGGCGCGCATCGCGCGCTCCTCGCGCTCGCACACGGACCGGAAGACCTCGACGAACAGCTCCTCCTTGGAGGCGAAGTGGCGATACAGCGTCCCCGCGGCCACCCCCGCGCGCTCGGCGATCGCCAGCACCGAGGCGCCGCCGTAGCCGCCCTCCTCGATGAGCTCGCGCGCGGCGACGAGCAGGCGCTCGCGCGTGCCGGTGGCGACGGTGCCCACGTGCCTCACCCCTTGAACGTCGAGGGGCCGCGGTCGCCGACCCGGGTGATCCGCGCCACCGGGCCGTCCACGGCGTACTGCACGACGCTCATGCCGGCACGGCGCGCTCGATGATCGCCTTGGCGTCGACCCCCGCCGGCAGCGTTCCGTAGACGCGGCCGCGATCGCCCTCCAGGCGCCCCGCGCAGAACGCGTCGGCCACCGCGGGCGGGGCGTGACGGACCAGCAGCGAGGCCTGCAGCGCCAGCGCGAGATCCTCCACCAGCCGGCGGGCGGCGAACTGGCCGGCATAGAGCCGCTCCTCCGCGCTGTCGCCGTCGCCGCCGGCGAAGGTCTCCTCTACGCGCGCGCGCACGCGCGCGAGGTGGGCGTCGAGGCGCGGCTCGGCTCCGGCGGCCAGCTCGCACTCGGCCAGGAACGCCGGCAGCCCCTCGGGCTCCTTGACGATCGCGCGCAGCACGTCAAGCGCGGCGACGTTGCCCGAGCCCTCCCAGATCGAGTTCAGCGGGGCGTCGCGGTAGAGCAGCGGCATCCCCGAGTCCTCGACGAAGCCGTTGCCTCCCAGGCACTCGAGCGCCTCGGCGGCGTGGCCGGCCGCGCGCTTGGACACCCAGTACTTGCAGACGGCGGTGGCGAACCGGCGAAACGCCGCCTCCGCGGGCTCGTCGTAGGCGCGCGCGACCCGCATGGCGGTCGCCGTGGCCGCCTCGGACTCGATGGCCAGGTCGGCCAGCACGTTGCGCATGGCGGGCTGGTCGACCAGGCGCGCGCCGAACGCGGAGCGGTGGCGGGCGTGGTGGATGGCCTCGAGGGTGCCGCGGCGCAGGCCCGTCGTGGAGCCCAGCAGGCAGTCCAGCCGCGTGTGGTTGACCATGCGGATGATCGCGGGCACGCCCCGTCCCTCCTCCCCCACGAGCCGTCCCAACGCGCCGCGGAACTCCACCTCGGAGGAGGGCAGCGAGCGCGTGCCGAGCTTGTCCTTGAGCCGCTGGAACTCCATCCCCGGGCCGCGCTCCACCAGGAAGCAGGAGAGCCCCCCAGGCGCCTGGGCCAGCACGAGGAACACGTCGCACGGCGGATAGGAGCAGAACCACTTGTGGCCGTGAAGCTCATAGCTCCCGTCGCCCGCCGGCTCGGCGCGAGTGATGTTGGCGCGCACGTCTGATCCGCCCTGGCGCTCGGTCATCGCCATCCCCGACAGCGCCCCGCGCTCGTAGTCGGGCAGGGTGAGGCGCGGCTCCCACTCGGCGGCCAGCTCCGGAGCGCCGTCGCGCAGCGCCGGCACGGCGGCGTAGGTCATCGACACCGGGCACATGACGCCGTCGTTGGCGTTGCTCCACAGCGTGAACAGCGCCGCGCGCACGACGTGGGCGCCGGGCTGAGGATCGCGCCAGGGCAGGCTGTGGATGCTGCGCGCCACGGCGCCCTCCAGCAGCCAGTGCCATGAGGGATCGAGCTCCACCGCGTCGATCCGGTTGCCGTAGCGGTCGTGGGTGGTCAGCCGCGGCTCGTTGCGCTCGGCGCGGTGGGAGTGCTCGCGGGCCTCGACGCCCCCGGCAACGGCGCCGGCCTCGCGGGCACGATCGGCGCCCCAGCCCCCGCCCTCTCGCTCAAGCGCCTCTCCGAGCGCGACGTCCAGCTCAAACAGGTTGGCCGGCTCCAGGGGCGGTGCCTGATTGAGCACCTCACGCGCCGGGTCGGTGATCTCGATCGTGGCCATGTGATCTCCCTTGCTCCGGATCTCAACGTGAATCGTGATTCACAAGCGTAGTGAATCCTGATTCACACCGCAAGGCTCGAACACAGTCCCATTGAGCTCGAGCGCATAGAGCGCTCCCGAGATGCCCAGGCGCTCGTCGTTGGCGCAGAACCCCGGGTACAGGGAGCGCTGATACTCCGCGTTGAGGACGGGCTTGCCCGCCCGCAGATAGGGCCGGAAGGCGCCGCACTCGTGGTACTGGTTGCACTGCTCGTCGAGCGCGCCGTCGAACGACGGCTCGAGCTTGGCCGCCTGCTCGGGGTCGTTCTTCTCAAACACCGCCATGCCGAGCCGGTGGACTGCCCGGGCCACCCATCGGTCGTAGGTGAGCTGCTGGCGGGCGCTGATGTGAAAGCCGGTCGGGTTCTCGAAGCCGTCCATGTTGTCGGGCTCCACCGCGTCAAAGCCCTTGCGGGCGCAGATGGCAAAGCGGGCGCGCATGATCGGCTCGAGCGCCGACAGGCGCCGGACGTCCAGCCACTTCTCCCCCGGCCAGCCGTTGCCGCGACCGAGCACCCCGCGCGGGAAGCGCCCGGCGTCGGGCCGCCACCGCTCCCACGTGCCCACATCGACGTAACAGATGACGTGCTGGCCGCGGGCGTGCAGCCGCGCCACCTCGGCGGAGCCGTTGTCGAAGGCGTCGATATCGGAGGCCGCGACATTCTCGATGCGCACCTGGCCCTGGAGCTGCCAGTACCAGCTGAGGTGAGCCGGCGGCCTCCACCGGGCGTGGGCCGCCGCGACCCCGACCCCGACCCCGGACACCGTCGCGCACAGGCAGGCCGCGACGGCCGCGATCACCCGAACGCCGCCGCGACCCACGCCGAAGGCTCCTATGCGGCGGCCGCGGCGTTGACCATGGTGCACTCGGCCACCCGATCGGTGGCGTCGTGAGTCCCGGCCAGCAGGCGCCGCGACAGCTGGGCGCGGCGGAAGAACAGCGGCGCATCGTGCTCCCAGGTCGCCCCGATGCCTCCGTGGACGTTGATCATCGTCCGTGCGGCGAAGTCCAAGGCGCCGCCGGCGGCGCTGCGGGCGGCGCTGGCGGCCAGCGCGAACTCCTCCGGCCTGGCCGCGCGGGCCCAGCCCGCGTAGTACTCCAGGCCACGGGCGTTCTCCAGCCGGCGCAGGACCTCGGTGAGCTCGTGCTTGATCGCCTGGTAGGACCCGATCGCCCGGCCGAAGGTGAACCGTTCCTTGGCGTAGGCGACGCTCACGTCCAGGCACGTCTGCACGGCGCCGATCGACTCGGCGGCGATGAGCGCGTGCGCGAGGTACCAGGCGTCGGCCAGCACGCCGGCGTCGACGCTCCAGCCGACGCCCGCGCGCGCCCGTAAAGGTCACATGCCCCAACGAGCGCGTAGCGTCATAGCGCATCACCGTCTCCACCGCGACCCCGTCGGCGCCGGCCTCGACGGCCACCGCCACGGGCTGCCCGTCACCGTCCACGCCGACCGCCACCAGCAGGTCCGCGCCCGGGGCGTCGGGCACCCACGCCACCCGGCCGTCGAGCGTGACCTCGTCGCCGGCGCCGCTCACCGAGGGCGCGGCCGCCCGCGCGAATCCGGCCTCGGCCTCGACCGTCCAGGCCTCCTCGAGCTCTCCGGGGGGCCGCGCCGGCACGTAGACAGGGCGCAGCTCGCCGGCGGCGACGCCCTGCAGCGTGGAGTCACCGGCGGCATTGAGGATCGCCGTGGCCGGCAGCACCCCCAGCAGCGGCACGGCGGCGAGCACGCGGCCGCACTCCTCGGCCACCAGCAGCGCGTCGAAGCCGCCCAGGCCCGCGCCGCCGTGCGCCTCGTCGATGAGCACGCCGGGCCACCCGGCCTCCACGGCCATCGGCCACAGGTCAGGCAGCGAGGCCGGGTCCTCCAGGGCGGTGCGCGCGGCCTCGATCGTCTTGACGCGGGCCAGCGATCCGCGCGCGGCTTCGCGCAGCAGCATCTGCTCGTCGGTGAGGGCGAAGTTCATGACGTCACCGCCTGCTTCTCCATGGCGCGCAGCTCGCTGAAGGGCACGCCCTTGTCCAATCTCGGTTCGGGTGGGAGCCCGAGGACCCGCTCCCCGATCGTGTTGCGTAGCACCTGTTCGGTGCCCCCGGCCGACTTCAGACCGGGCAGGAACGAGATCAGGTAGCTCCACTCGCTCTCGGTGTCGAGCGCATCGGGGCCGACCACGTCGGCGCCGAGGTCGGTGGCGGCGATCGCGGCATTGACCATCGTCACCTTGGCCAGGCCCGCCTCGGGACCGGGGATCTGGCCCCGGGCGAGCGCCGTCAGGGCGCGGTAGCCGTTGTAGCGCACGGCCAGCAGCTCGGTGATGACCTCGCCGAGGCGGCGCCGGGCGTCGGCGTCGTGGCGGGCGGCCTGGTCGGCGGCCAGCGTCTGGGCCAGGCGCGTGGGCGAGCCAAACCCTTCGGACCCGAAGCCGATCGTCAGCCGCTCATACATGAGCACGGTCAGGGCGGTGCCCCATCCGTTGCCGACACCGCCGACCACGGCGTCGGCATCGAGCTGGACGTCGTCGAAGAAGACCTCGTTGAACTCGGCCTCGCCCGAGATCTGGCGCAGACCCCGGACGGTGACCCCGGGCGAGTCCATCGGCACGATGAACATGGTCAGGCCCTTGTGCTTGGGGACGTCGGCGTCGGTCCGGGCCAGCAGGAGCCCGAAGGACGCGAACTGGGCGTTGGTCGTCCACACCTTCTGGCCGTTGAGGGTCCAGCTGCCGTCGTCGCCCTGGCGCGCGCGGGTCTGCACCGCGGCCAGGTCAGAGCCTGCGCTGGGCTCGGAGAACATCTGACACCACACCTCGTCGCCGTGGAGCATGGGGCCCAGGTGCCGGCTCTTGTGCTCCTCGGAGCCGTGGGCGATCAGGCACGGGCCCAGCATCCCGATGCCGATCACGTCAAGGATGCCGGGAACCCCGGCCCGCGAGATCTCCTGGTTGACGGTGACCTGCTCGATCGGACCCAGGCCCCGGCCGCCGAACTCCTCGGGCCACGTCACCGCGGCCAGTCCGGCCTCGGCCAGCTTGCGCTGCCAGGCGCGGCGGGAATCGATGTAGGCCGAGTCCTCGGAGGATCCGGAGCGCGGTGGGGCCTGGTCCCGGTTGGCCTGCAGCCAGGCCCTCGCCTGGGCGCGGTACTCAGCCTGTTCCGGGGTGTCGTTCAGGTCCACGCTGCACTCCTTGTCTCGGGGTCGATGTGAATCGCGGTTCACGATGTTACCGCCGCCCATTCACCCGGCACGCCACAATGCCTGCCCATGGACAGTCCACCCTTCATCCACGAGCGCGCGATCTGCGAGTCGGACAGCATCGGGCCCGGGACTCGCATCTGGGCCTTCGCGCACGTGATGCCCGGCGCTCAGATCGGCGCCGACTGCAACGTCTGCGATCACACCTACGTCGAGGGCGACGTGATCATTGGCGATCGCGTCACCCTCAAGTCAGGCGTGTTCCTCTGGGACGGCCTGCGCGTCGAGGACGACGTCTTCATCGGCCCCCAGGCCACCTTCACCAACGACATCATGCCCCGGAGCCGCCAGCCCTTCGAGCTGCGCTCCACCACCTTGCGCCGCGGCGCGAGCATCGGCGCCGGCGCCGTCATCCTTCCCGGAGTGACCGTGGGCGAAGGCGCCATGGTGGGCGCGGGCGCGGTCGTCACCAAGGACGTCGCGCCCCACACCGTGGTGGTGGGCAACCCCGCCCGGGCCACGCGCACGCTCACCTCCCAGTAGGAGCAAGCGCGCGCGCGACCCCAGGGGCGCGGCGGGTCGCTCGCCGAACGGGGTCAGGCGAGCGCCAGCGCGGGCCGTGCGCTCAGCTGATCGTTGATCTCGCCAGACTCCAGCGAAACCTCGCGACCGCCCTGTTTCAGGGACCGATCGGCCGCTTCAACGATCCGCACGACGCTGCGGGCCAGCGCAGTATGGAACTGCATGGACTCGCCGGTCCTGATGGCGCGGAGGAAGTCTCCGAGCTCGAGGCCGAGCGGCTCATGCGATTCGATCTTGGGAGAGACGATGTCACCGGACCGGTAGGACAGGTGGTATTCACCAAACGTCTCCGGGTCCTTGTAGACGACGCCCGAGTCAAACACCCGCACCGGCTCCGTGGCGCCGTCGTCGTAGGTGACCATGCGCTCGGAGCCCACCAGCACCGTCCGGCGCAGTTTGGAGGGCGCGAGCCAGCTCAGCTCGACGTTGGCGACGATGCCGGAGGCGAACGTCAGGGTGACGAAGGCGACGTCGGCGATACCGGGCACGATCGAGTCGCGCCCCACGGCGCGCACACTCGTCGGCATCTCCGACAGCCAGTAGAGCAGGATCGAGAAATCGTGCGGACCGAGATCCCAGATGACGCTGACGTCGCGCTGGTGCAGGCCGAGGTTCACCCGGCTGGAGGAGATGAAGTAGATGTCCCCCAGGGTGCCAGCCTCGAGCATCCGCTTGATCGCGCGCACGGGCGGGCTGTAGACGAAGGTGTGCCCGCACATCAGCAGCAGTCCCCGCTCCTCGGCCATCTGCGCCAGGTCGTCGGCGAGGGCGGCTGACGGGGCCAGCGGCTTCTCGACGAAGACGTGCTTGCCGGCCTGCAGGGCCTGCGCCGCCAAGTCGTAGTGGGTGTGGACCGGCGTGGCGATGATCACCGTCTCCACGGCTGGGTCGGCGAGGACCCGCTCAACGTGCGACGTGATCCGCACCGACGGGTAGCGTCGCCGAAAGCGGCTGAGCCGCTCGCGGTCCAGATCGCAGATCCACCGCACCTGCGCCTCAGGCTTGTCGGCGAGGACACGCAGAAGGTTCGGGCCCCAGTACCCCAGCCCGATGACGGCGACGCCGGTCGGCTCCACCATGGGAACGTCTTCGCTCCTGACTGTCGCAGTTGCGCTCACTTTTGCCCCGTCCTCCCGATTTGTGCTCTTTCGATTGCGTGCGCCACGCGCTCGACCTCCATCCGAGTCAGGTCTGAGTGCATGGGTAGTGACAGCTCGTGTGCGGCCCAGGCCTCGGCGATCGGAAGATCGCCATGGCGGAGGGCATGGTCCGCCCAGGCGGCGTGCTCGTGGACCGCGCGGTCGTAGTGCACCCCGGTCTCGATCCCCGCCTCGCGCAGACGGTCCGCGATCCAGCTGCGATCCTCGAAGCGAGTCGGGAACAGGTGATAGATGCATGGGGTCTCCGGGCGCTCCTCCATGACCACGGTGCTCTCGGGAAGCAGCTCCCGATAGTCCGCGGCACGCGCGCGCCGGGCCTCGTTCCAGTCGTCGAGGTACTCGAGCTTGACGCGCAGCAGCGCGGCCTGAAGGCCGTCGAGCCGCTCATTGAAGCCGAGCTCCACGTGCTCGCCCTTGACGCGCTGGCCAAGGTTGCGCAGACGACGCAGCCGGCTGGCCAGCAATGCGTCGTCTGTGCAGACCGCTCCTCCGTCCCCCAGCGCGCCGAGGTTCTTCCCCGGATAGAACGAAAAGCCTGCAGCCGCCCCGAGCGCGCCGACCATCCGGCCGCGATGGCGGGCGCCGGCGGCCTGCGCCGCGTCCTCCAGGACGAGGAGCCCGTGGGGCTTGGCGACGGCGTGCAGCGCGTCCATGTCGCAGGCCTGGCCGTAGAGATGGACGGCGAGGATGCCGACGGTGCGCGGCCCGACGGCGGCGCGCGCGGCTTCGGGATCGATCAGGCCCGTGCCCTCCAGGACCTCGCACAGCACCGGCGTGGCGCCGACATGCGCGACGGCGAGCGCCGACGCGATGAAAGTGTGCGCCGGGACGATGACCTCATCACCCGGGCCGATGTTGTAGGCCCGCAGCATCAGCGTCAGCGCCGCGGTCCCGGAGGAGACGCCCACGCATTGCTTGACGCCGCAGTACTCGGCGAATTCGTGTTCAAACGCCTCGACCTCGGCGCCCAGGATGTACGCGCTCGAGTCGAGCACGCGTGCGAACGCGTCGTGCAGGCGCTCCTTGATGGGAGCGTGCTGGAGGTCGAGAGCGGCGAAGCGCACGGTCTCGCGCTCGCTGGCCACTGCTGTAGTTGTTGCGGTCAAGATTGCCCCTGAGTTATTCCGTTGCTCGATCCTGTTTATGTCATGCCGCGGGTCATGCGGGAATAGGACGCGGTGCCCATGAGACGTTCATCCAGTTGAACGGCTCCACACCAGCCCGACCCAACCCACACCAGGGAACGTCCGGGGATCCCCTGGACTTTCGTGTAGGTCCCGGCTGACCTGTTCGCGGCCTACTCTCCCGGCGCTATGCTGGCCCCAGGGAGCGTCCTGCTCCCGGGGTGGCAAAGGCTCGGGATGAGCGAAGCGTCTTGGACTGAAGGCCAACAGGTGGACCGGGGGACACGATGGTGAGACTGCTCGTGGTCGACGACCACGACCTCTTCCGAGCAGGGCTGGCCTCGCTGCTTTCGGCCGAGGACGGGATCGAGGTCGTCGGCCAGGCGTCGGGTGGCAAGATGGGCGTCCGCCTGGCCACCGAGCTCCGTCCCGACGTGGTGCTCATGGACGTGCGCATGCCCGACCTCGGCGGGCCCGAGGCGACCCGCCTCATCCTCGGGCGCGCGCCCGAGATCAAGGTGGTGGCCCTCACGGTGTCCTCCGACGACTCCGACGTCTCCGCCGTCCTGCAGGCCGGCGCGGTCGGCTTCCTGGCCAAGGACACGCCGATCGACAGCCTGGTGGTTGCAGTCAACGCCGCCGCCAGCGGCGCGGCGTGGCTCTCACCGCGGGCAGCCGAGGTGGTGCTGGGCCGGATCCGCACCGTCGCACCGGCGCCGGCGCCCGACTCCAAGCCGCTTCAGCAGCTCTCGGAGCGCGAGATCGACGTGCTGCGCCTCATCGCCACTGGGATGGAGAACGCGGAGATCGCGGATGCGCTGAACATCAGCCCGCGGACGGCCAAGAACCACGTCTCCAACATCCTGGCCAAGCTGGGTCTGCCCAGCCGCGTGCAGGCCGCCGTCTACGCGGTCCGCCAAGGCGTCAGCTGACGCTGAGCTAGATCGCGCCGCGCTCGACGAGGTCCGAGCGGTTCTCGACGCCGAGCTTGTGGACGAGCTCGGAGATGTGGCGGCGCACCGTGACCGGGGCGATCTGGAGTCGCTCGGCGATCCATGCGGTCGAGTGGCCGCGCCGCAGCATGCCCAGGACCTGGGCCTCCCGGCCGGTGAGGCCGTTCTCGGCGTTGTGGGTGCCGCGCAGCTCTGAGAGAAGCTCGTTGACCATCGACCGGGGGACGACCGCCTCGCTGCCCTGGAGCGCGCCGAACACGCGCCGGATCCGATCGCCGTCCAGCGACGCCGGGCACATATCCGACGGCGCCGGCCCGCACGGACTCCAGCATGTCGTCCGCGTCGCCGGCCTGTGCGAGCACGACGACGGCGCACAGCGGCGCCGCCCGGCAGACGCCGCGGACGAGCGCTCTCCAGTCTCCGGCGACCTCGCGGCCGATGAACGCGATATCCGGCTGCTCGCGCTTAGCGGCGCGGATGGCCTGATCGGGCTCGGTCTCCTCCGCGCACACGAGCACGTCGTCGCCCAAGCGCCATGCGGATACCCGCGCGCGTGGGAGCGTTGTCGACGATGAGCAGTCTCATGGTGCGGTCAATGTTCTTCTCGACCCGAATGCCGTCGAGCTTGACCACCGTGGCGGTGCTCACCACTGCCGAGCGCGCCTCCCAGTCCAGCCGGTTTGCAGGTCGCAACATGCACGATCAACGGCGCACGGAGCGCGGTTCTCACGCGGTCCGATCATCCGGTGGCGCGTAGAACGGGTGCTGCCCCTCCGGGCCGTGCGGCCCACCAGAGCGTTCATGACGCTGAACGGGCAATGAGCCGGCCGGTCATTGAGCAGTTCATGGGCCCGATCCATACTCGCAAGCACAAGGGAGCCACGACCGGCTCCGGGGCAATGAGATGACGAGGCACAGCATGAGGCAGAGCACCAGGGGCGGCGCGCTCACGGTTGCATCGACGGTTTCCGGGTTTCGCAGCAGGACGACGCTGGACGAGTCTCCCGAGACCCTTCGGAAGGTGAGGCTCGCGGTGGCACGAGCCAAGGAGGGCGACCAGGAGGCGGTCCGCTTCCTCTACGTCGTCTACGTCCACAACATCTTCGGGTACGTCCGCTCGATCGTCCGCGATGATCACGAGGCCGAGGACGTCACCCAGCACGTGTTCGCCAAGCTGATCACGGCGATCGTCAAGTACGACGACCGGGGTGTCCCGTTCTTCGCGTGGCTGCTGCGCCTGGCGCGCAACGTCGCCATCGACCAGCTGCGGTCCAACCGGCTCACGCCGACGGAGAACGTCATCGATCCCGATCTGAGCTCCGGCACTGACCTCGACCGCGCGGAGACCGTTCGCACGGCGCTGGCCACGCTGCCCGACGAGCAGCGCCAGGTCGTGATCCTGCGCCACGTCGTCGGCCTCACCCCGGGCGAGATCGCCGATCAGATGGGCCGCAGCGAGGGCTCGATCCACGGTCTGCATCATCGCGGCCGTCGCGCGCTGCAGCGCGAGCTGCAGCGTCTGGACTCGACGCCGTTCACCCGGCATACGCGACAGCTCGCCGCGGCCTAACGGCGAGCACATGACAACCGTCAAGGCCGACGGGGGGCAAAAACATGCTGGCACAGCGGCCGTTGATCAGGGAGGAGAGGCTGACAGTGGGAACTGGGACACTCGAGCCACGTGAGCCGGCGGCGTCCGCGGAACGCGTTCGTTCCGCTTCCGCCGTCGATTTTGGCTGCCGAGCGCTGGACATTGTGGTCGCGGCGGTCGCGCTCGTCGTCCTCTCTCCGATCCTGCTGATCCTCGCGATCACCATCCGGCTGGAGTCGTCCGGTCCCGCCGTGTTCCGGCAGCGGCGTCTCGGGCGGGGAGTCAAACCGTTCACAGTCAACAAGTTCCGCACGATGCGGCAGGGCGCCAGTCATGACGATCCACCGCAAGTTCGTGCAGGGCCTGATCGCCGGCGAGGCACCGCCGGGGGTCGAGGGACGGCCCCGGTTCAAGATGGCATCGGACCCTCGCATCACCCGCGTGGGCCGATTCCTGCGCAAGACGAGCCTGGATGAGCTGCCCCAGCTCTGGAACGTGCTCCGCGGGAGATATGTCACTCGTGGGGCCGCGGCCGCCGATCTCATACGAGGTCGAGCGCTACCCGGCGCACTGGTTCGCGCGCTTCCAGGTCAAGCCGGGGCTCACCGGCCTCTGGCAGGTGAGCGGCCGGTGCGAGCTGACACTCGACCAGATGATCGAGCTCGACCTCGAGTACGTGCGGCGGCGGTCGCTGCTCCTCAATGTGTGGATCCTGCTGCGAACCGTCCCCGCCGTGCTCAGCCTCAAGGGCGCCTCATAGGTGAGGCGTCGGCTGGGCGCGTCAGCGATAACTGCAAGGAAAGGATGATCGTGAGGCGAGCAGTGATCTTGGTGGTGGCGATGGCCGCTCTGGCCATATCGGCACCCGCGTATGCCTCTTCGCCGCTGGCTGGCTGGTGGCCGTTGTATGAAGGGTCAGGGACGACCGCCCATGACACCTCGGGCAACCGAGACAATGGGACGCTGTCGGGAAATGCCAACTGGACGAGCGGGTACTTCGGTTCGGCGCTGAGCTTCGATGGGAGCACGGGACGGGTTGACGTGCCCGACAGCGCCGCGCTGGAGCCGAAGAACGCGGTGAGCGTGGGAGCCTACGTCAAGGCGACCGCGCCCGGAGACTTCAAATACATCGTCTCCAAGGGGTCCAGTGGGTGCATCGCGTCGTCCTACGCCCTCTACACGGGCGCCAACGGGGGCTTGCAGTTTTACGTCTCCAAGAACGGCGGCTTGACGTACTCGGTGTCTCCGGACGCCGGGATTGGCGTCTGGGACGGGAACTGGCACTTCGTCGTCGGCACGTACGACGGCAGCAACGTCCGGCTCTACGTCGACGGCAAGCAAGTCGGCAGCGGCACCCCGGCGGGGGGAGCCATCGGCTATGGCCTGCCCACCAACAACGACCTGTGGCTCGGCCACTACGAGGGCTGCTCGCAGCTCGACTTCCAGGGCTCGCTCGACGAGCCGACCGTATGGACCACGGCGCTCAGCGCGCAGCAGATCTCCGGAGGGTACGCGCTGCTGTCGGCGCTGCATGGCTGGATCAGCCGCCTCCCGTCGTTCCCGATGAGCTGAGGCACGCGCCCCACGGGGGTGTGCGCCCCGGCGGAGCCGCCCCACCTCACAAGGTGAGGGCGGCTCCGATCGGGATCAATTTTCCGAGACGGTGGCTAGGTTGTCGTCCCAGTAGTTGCCCGACCACTTCGTCACCGAGCTCTCAAAGTCGGCCACAGCGGCGTAGGACCCGCCGTTGGGAAAGTAGCCGTTGGCGTCGGCGGAGTGCGACAGCGAGCGCGCGAACCGGTTGCCCGTGACGGTCACCGGCCCGTTGACGTTCCCGCTGCCGCCCAAGCCCCCGTAGATGGTGTAGCCACCGCCGGCCACGAGGTTGTTGGTGATCGTCACCGTGTTGAGGTCGCCGAAGTCCGTCTTGGTGAAGATTGCCGCGGTCTGGTCCTCCGGGTTATAGAGGGTGTTGTGGGTGAGCGTGAGCGTTCCGCCGCCGCCCCCAAAGTAGACATCCTCCACGTGGCCGCCGGGGACGGTGAGGGCGTAGGAGTCCTGCAGGGTGCCCGCGCCCGACCAGCACTCGGTGCAGTTGACCATGCGCAGGCGCAGGCCGGTGACGGCGCCGTCCGACACGTTCTGGACCGCGTACTGGATGGGGGTGGCGCTGGCGGCGCCGCTCAGCGTCGTGTCTTCGATGGTGACATTGTTGACCCCCGCCGGGATGAGAATGGCGTTCGAACTGTCGCCGCTGTTGGTGACGACGAAGTCCTTGATCGTGACGTTGCTGGCGTTGATGCGGACTGAGCCGTTCTGGACGGTCCATCCCGTGTACGTGCCGGCGGAATTGATCTGCTGATCACCGTTCTTCACCGTCGTCGCGGTCCCCGCGGGCGCGCCCGTGTTGGTCAGGTCCGGGTAACCGCACGCGCTGGGCTTTGAGAAGCAGCCCTTGGTCGGAGCGGACGCCGGTGGCGACGGGGGTGACGGAGGCGACGGGGGCGACGGGGGCGACGGGGGCGTGCTCCCGCCACCCGGCGCAGGCCCGGTGGAGCGGCCTCCGGACCCCGAGCCGCTCACGTAGGCCGAGACCTGGCACCCGGACGCGGCGCCGCGGGAGCCCCAGCGCCGCGGGAAGCTCGACAGCTTGACGCGGTGGCGGTCGGCGCTGGCGCACGCCCGGGCGCGCCGATAGCGCAGCGAGACCTCCCCGCGCGATGCGAGCACCACCAGCCAGTAGCGGCGCTTGGACACCAGGCGCGTCGAGTGAATCGCCATCGTGTTCCAGGCCCGCGCCCGTGGGCGCTTGCGCGAACCGGTGGCCAGCCGCACGCCGGGGCGACCGCGGAAGTTGGAGTACAGGGCGACCCGCAGGCGGGCGCCGCGGGCGCGTGAGCCGACGTAAAGCCCGATCGCCCTCGCCGTCCCCGTGGCGCCGGCGCTATAGGAGAAGGCCTCGCCACGACCGGCCGGCTGGTGGACGATCGCGTGTGCGACCGACCGCGAGCCGAGCATGGTCACCGATCGGGCGGCCGCGCGGGCGGGTGCTCCGGCGGCCACGCCGGCACCGCCGGCGAGCACAGCCAGCACTCCAAGCCCCAGGAGCATCCTCGTTCCGTGTGTGCCTCGTGGTCCCGCCAGTCTTGCCGTCGACGTCGCGAGACGTCGTCTTGCCGTGCGTCCGGGCATCGTGATCCTCCGTGAGCGGGCCAACTGCATGTCAACGCGGGTGCGCCGGCCGATTCGTCATCCTGTCCTCGCGGGCGGCAGCTTACCCGGTCTGCCCGGCGGGTAAGCGGGGCGCGTCGGTCTCGACCACGCCCGCGCTACGGCGAGCCGAGGTGGCAGGGGACCGTCGCGCCGTTGTCGTCGTAGACGTTGCCTGACCAGGCCTGGCCGCTTGTCGGCGGGCAGTAGCTGTAGAGGAGGGTCCCGTAGTAGCCGCCCTTGGGCCAGTACCCGTGGGCGTCAGCTCCCGATCCGATGGACGAACCAGTGGCGTTCTGGCAGGCGGTCCCGCCCGAGCCGGAGTCGTATCTGAATGGCGGCGTCGTGCACCGGGCAAAGCGGTTGTTGGAGACGTTCATCGTGCTCGAGCCAACTCCTGAGGCGTTACCACACGTGTAGATCACGAAGCCGCCGCCGGCCAGGAGGCTGTTGGTGATCGTGATGTGGTTGTCGCACGGCCCGCCGCTTCCGAACTTCGTGTCCCCGAAGGTCACCGAATTCTGATCGGCGGGGTTGAGGAGCGTGTCGTGATTCATCGAGATGCTCTCGTCGGAGTAGTAGACGTCCTCGAGGTGGTCGTCGGTGCCCTGCATCCCGTTGGTGATCACGTAGCTGTCATTGACGGTCCACGGCCCACCCCACACGCACTCCCCGCAGTTGTAGGCGTACACAGCAGTCGCGGTCGCGGGGCCGTTGCTGGAGTTGGTGATGGCCTGCTCGGTGGACTGGGTGGAGTCGTTGGTGCCCCCCACGGTGACGTCCTGCAGCACCGTGTTGCTCGCGCTGCCCTGGATGGAAAGCGCGCTCGTGTTCAACTGGCCGCCGCCGTTGTAGGTCACGCACACATTGCTGACGGTGACGTTTGGCGCCGAGACCATCAACCTTCCGTTGATGTTGAGGTTTGAGACCGTTTGGCCCGATTTGCTCGCGGTCACGGACCCTGATGAGGGTAAGCTCGAGCAGGCCGATGTCGCACCCACGTTGTGCGCGCTCGGGTCGGGCAGGCCGCATGCGCCGGGGCTGGGGAAGCAACCGTTGGCCGGGATCGTCGGCGTCGTGCCCGTTGCGGTGCTTGTGCCTGTGCCTGTGCCGGTGCCCGTTGTACTGCCGCTGCCGCCCGTCGGCGCGGGCGTGCTCGGCCGCGTCCCGGTGATGAACGCGGAGACGGAGCAGCCGTGTCGGGTGGCGCCGCCTCGCCACGTGCGCGGGGCCCGCCGCAGCCCTGTGTGGGCCGCGGTGAGGCTGTGGCAGCGCGGTCCCGTGCGGACGCGGTCGACCAGCGCCCCGCCGGATCCCAGCAGGCCGAGCCAGTACGCGGCCCCTTTTCTGATGGCCCGTCCGCGCAGGCCGACGCGCCGCCAGCCCGCGCGCGGGTGGGTGATCCGCGCGGAGGCCAGGAGCCGCCCGGGACGCCCGGAGCGGTTGGCGTACAGCGCCACGATCACCGCCCGGGCCCGGCTCGCCCGTGCCACGTACACATGCGCAGTGCGCGCCATGCCCGAGGCCGACGCGACAAAGCGGAAAGCGAAAAGGCGCCCCGCTCCCGTGCGCTGGGCGACGTGCATGACACTGCTCTGGCCCAGCAACGACACCTCGGCCGCGGCGGCACGAGCAGCGCGGACGGGCTCCGCCCGCGTCTGTCCCTGGGCCAGCATCGCGACGAGTGCAGCCGACAGGCCGGCCACGACCGCGACGACGGTCGCCGTACGCCGTGCGCTCCATGCAAACGGCCTATGTGGGGTCGATCCACGGCCCAACGCGCGGCCATCCTAACGCGCCGGCAACGTCAGCGCAGTGCGCTGTAGACCCGCAGAAGCTCGCGCTCGGAGTGCTCCCAGGTGAGGTGGGCGGCGCGCGCGTGCGCACGCTGCGCCAGTTTCGCACGTAGCTCGGGGTCCCGGGCGAGCAGCGTGATGGCGCCCGCGAAGGCATCGGCGTCGCCCCGCCTGACCAGCAGCGCGGCGTCGCCGGCGGTGTTGGCGGTCTCGTGCAGGTCGTAGGCGACCACCGGCTTGCCCACGGCGAGGTACTCAGCGATCTTGGTCATCGTGGAGCGCTCGTTGACGTCGGTGGCGGGCGCCGGGTCGACGCAGATATCGGCATCCTGGAGCAGCTCAGGCACGCAGCTCGGCGCGACGCGGCCGGTGAAGGTCACGCGGTCCGCCAGGCCTGCCTCGGTCAGCTCCCTCTCCAGCGGGGCACGCGCATCGCCGTCGCCGATCACGGTCAGGTGGGCACGCAGGGGCTCTGCGCCGTCCGCCAACCGCCGCAGCACCGGCACGAGACCGTCGACGCCATCCTGCGATGAGATGGCGCCGAGGTAGGCGATCTTGACGTCGTCGAGCACCCCGTCGCGGTTGTGGCTGGGCAGCCGCGTCCAGGCCGCGGGAGGACCGTTGCGAACGATCGTCACCTCAGCGTCCGCCTTCGCGCCCTCGCGACGCGCCACCGCGGCATAGGAGGCGTTGGTCGAGACGACGTGGTTGGCCACCGCAAAGGTCAGACGCTGGCAGACGCGGGCCATCCGCGCGCCAACATTCGACCTCAACTTGACCTCGACTGTTTCGGGAAAGAGGTCGTGGTGATCGAAGACGACCTTGCGGCCGGCCAGCCGGTACAGGGCGCCCGCAGGAAAGAGGATGTCGGGCGGGTTGTGCAGGTGCAGGACGGACGCGCCACACAGCAGCTGGCGCACCGCTCCGAGGTGAAGCGCGACCGCCGCCATCGCGTACTCGAGTGCGAAGCCCGCCGCCCCCCGCGCGCTTCCATCCACGAGCCTGAAACGGGCGACCTGTACGCCCCGGACGCTGCTCGCGCCGGGGCTGCCCGGGGCCGCGGGGCGCGATCACGGTGACGGCGTGGCCGGCGCGAGCCAGCGATTCGGCCTCGGAGCGCACCCGCACATCCTGCGGATACGGATTGTTCTCGAGCAGCATGGTGATCCGCTCGCGGCGAGACGCGGCGGCCGACGGCGCATCAGTGGTCCCGGTGGCGTCTGAGGGCGAGTCGAGCATCACAGCTTCTGGGCCATGAACGCAGCGCGGACTCCAGAACTCTCATGGGCGGCTCTCACCGCCACGCGGCTGCCCGGGGCCTGGATGTTGGCGCCGCGTGAAGACCGCTGGGAACGCAAGTCCCGGGCGAGACGACCCGTTGCTTGGATGACGCCTCAGCCCGGGCGTCCCTCTTGATTATGGTCCGACTAGGAAAGTATCTGCGCGAGCTCAGCCGGGCGCGCGTGGTATGGATCCCGTCGGTCATTGCGGCTGTCCTGCTCGCGCTCACCGCCGTCGACACGCACCGGATCTACGGAGCGCACACGCAGATCCTCGTCAACGAGCCCAAGCCGGGCATCCTCTCCACCGGCACCGGGATCACCAACTACGACTGGCTCAACAACGGCGCGCTGCTCCTGGGCAACATCTTGACCAGCGATCCCGGCGACGACTACATCGCGCAGGCAGCGGGCGTGCCGATCACCGACATCACCTTCAATGACCCGCAGAGCTATTTCCTGCCGATCCCAGACGGCTTGCCCAGGCCCGGTACGCCGCCCTACACGATCTCCGCGGTGTCTGACCCGTCGGTACCCATGGTGGACGTGTATGCGACCGCCCCCACCCAGGCGATGGCGACCCGGCTGGTCAACGCCGCCTATACCGGGCTTCATGACTATCTCTATGGCCCTGGCTCGACCGGGACGTTCCAGCTGCAGATCACGCAGATGGGTCACGGACATGCAGTTGACGCCGGGAGCCCCTCGCCCATCAAGGGCGCCATCGAGCACGCCCTCCTCTACTTCGTGCTGTTCGCATTCGTCGGCATGTTCCTACGCCGCTCACTGCAGACCTGGCGGGTCCACCGCGCCGTCTGGGTTGCGATGAGCGAGCGTGCAAGTCGGCCCGCATCGAGCGCGTTGATCCGGTTGAGCGCCCCCAAGGAACTCTGATGCAACTCTACGCAATCCTCAATGAACTCTGGCGGCGGCGCATCGTCGTCGCGATCGCCCTCGTCGTCTCCGTGCTGCTCGGCCTGATGGTGGCCTTCAAGATCAGCCCGGGGCTGCCGCCGAAGCTGACGCCGCGGGCGCACCAGATCGGAGTGGCGTCGACGCGTGTGCTGATCAACACGCCGAGCTCGATCGTCGCCGACCTCAACCCGGCCGGAGGCGCTTCGCTCTCCACCCATGCCCAGCTGCTCGGCAATCTGCTCTCCAGCGACCCTGTCCACAATGCGATCGCGAAGAGCGCGGGACTGGCGCCGTCCGACCTCACCATTCAGCCGCTGGCCGTGGGCGGCACCGTCCAGACCCCGCTCGCAGTGACCGCGCCGGCGCCGGTCGGCGCCTCCTCGGTGAGCGTCAACGCCGACCCGCTGCTGCCATTGATCACGATCAGCGCCACCGCCCCGACGCCCAAGCAGGCGGCGGCGCTGGCCAACGGCTCGGTGACCGTCCTGCAGTCCTACATCCAGACTGTGGCGGCCGAGGAGGGCATCCCGACGTCGCGCCGGCCGGTGATCACCTCGCTGGGCTCCGCGGTCGGCCTGCCTTCCACCAACGGGCCCTCCAAGTTGTACAGCGCAGTGGCGATCATCCTGCTTTTCGGCCTCTCCTGCTACGTGATCCTGGTGGTCACAGGCGGCAAGGCTCGCGTCCGCGAGCTCAAGGCGCTGCGGGCGATGGAGTACGAGAATGCGATCCCGATCGCCGCCGGCGAGAGCCCCCCCGCCGGCGCACCGACCGTGACCGGCCGCCGCGGCGCGGCTGACAGCCCGTCCACAGCTGACGAACTGACCTTCGAGGAACTCAGACAGTTCGACGCGAGCGCCGGACTCCTCATAGTCGGTGACGACCTCGGGCGCGCCCCTGCCCCGGCCGACAGAGCCCCGACTGCGGACGAGTCGCCCGCGCTGATGGACGGCACGCATGCCGAAGGATCCTGGGCCGAGGACTCACGTTCGCCGCGTCCGGCCGTCCACCACCACGGCACGCGCAGCACGCCGGGCGAGGCGCTGTTCCGCCGGTTCAGCCGGGGTTAGCGGCCAACTCGCCGCTGTCGTCCCAGTAGTTGTCCTTCCAGACCGTGGCCGGCTCGTTGAAGTCGCCACCGACGCCGTAGTGACCTCCCTCCGGCCAGTATCCCTGCGCATCGGCGCCACCGGTGCAGTAGTGGCCGCCGCCCTGGTCGGCCACCGCCGTGGTCTGGCAGCGGGCCATCCGGTTGCCGGTGATCGTCACCGGGCCTACGACGTTGCCGGTACCCCCCTCGCCGCCGTAGATCATGTAGCCGCCGCCCCCGAGCAGGCTGTTGCTCACGGTCACGATGCGCACGTCCCCGAAGTCGGTCTTGGTGAAGACGTTCGCCGTCTGGTCATGGGGGTTGAGGAGCGTGTCGTGATCAGCGATCAGCGAGCCGCCCCCGCCGCCGTAGTAGATGTCCTCGTAGTGGGCGCCGGGCACGAGACCGTCGGAGATGGCATAGGAGTCCTCGAGGGTGCCCGGACCGGCCCAGCACTCCGTGCAGTTGTACATCTGCAGATCGATGCCCTTGTTGGTCGTTTCTCCCGAGTTCTGGACGGAGTACTGCACGGCGTTGGCATGCGAGTCCTGGCCGCGCAGCGTCGTGTTCTCGATCACGACGTTGCCGGCGCCGGGGCTGATCCAGATGTTGTGGCCGTCGGTCCCATCCGCGGTGGTGACCTCGCTGTTGCGGATCGTCACGTTGCTGGCGAGGATCTCGACCGTCCCCCGCACCGAGACGTTGGAGATCACCGTGCCGGGCGTCGTCACGCGGAGGTCCCCCTCGTAGGAGTTGAGCGGAGTCCCCGGCGGCACCCCCGTGTTGGAGGGGTCCGGATAGCCGCAGACACTCGGCTTGGGGAAGCAGTCATGGCGCGACCGGGGAGCCGGGGCGCCCGTAGGCAGCTTGCGCGCGACGCTCGGCTTCCGCGCCGGTGCGTGCGCCGTCGAGGAGGTGACGGGCGTGGCCCGGCCACAGCCCGCCAGCACGAGGAGGCCTGCCACACCCAGAACCCGGAGCAATACGCAGGCACGGCAGGCAGGGCTCGATCCCGTCGCCGAACCCTCCTGGAAAAGAGCTCGTGGCACGCGACAGAAGCATGGCAGATCCCCGCTCGTTGTATTGGGAGTCCATGACTATCGCGACGAAGCTCAGAGCGCGTCTGCAACGCCGCTCGCGCGTCCTTGTTGCGGTCGGGGTCGGTCTCCTGCTGGCCATCCTCATCCTCTTCAAGGTGACACTGACACCGCCGAGCCTCCATGCTCGCGCCCTCAACGTCGCCGCCGCGTCCACGACCCTGATGGTGGACACCAAGCACGCGGTCTCGACTGATCTGGGCCTCCGTAACGACGCGATGTTGGCGCTCTCCGTCCAGACCAATCTTATCGGCGAGGTCATGGTCACCGACCCGGTGCTGGACGAGATCGGGCGGATTGCCGGCATCAACCCGCTTGATATCCAGGCCACGGCACCCGTGACGTCCGACGTGCCGCGGACCGAGATCGAGCCCGACAGCGGCGCCAATGCCACGGCGCTGATCCAGGCGCCCGATCACTACAAGCTTCAGGTCCAGGTCGAGCCGAACATGCCGATCATGCACGTCTACACGCAGGCGCCCACCGCCGACGAGGCCATCCGGCTTGCCAACGCGTCGGTCACGGGGCTGCGGGCCTACCTCTCGAAGCTGAACACCAGCGAGTCGGTCTCGCTCAACGACCAGACCGTGCTGACCCAACTCGGCGCCGTCCGCGGCGGCGTGGTCAACCACAGCGCGGCGAAGGAGCTGGCGCTGCTGGCCTTCATCACCGGGTTCGCCGCCACGCTGTTCGGGTTCCGGCTCGCCGCCCGATTCAAGACGGGCTGGGGCCTGGCCGGCCTGAACGCGCGGATCGAGCGGTGAGTTCCACCGGCACCATCCAGCGGCCGTCCGGACGACCGCAGCCCTCGCGGGGCCGGGGCCCGGCCTCCGACCACCTCCGTCGGCTCGCAACGCCGCCGACGACGGTGCCGCCCGCGGACAACTGGCCGCACACCGGTCGCGCCCTGCCGTGGATGATCGCTGCCTTCATCGCGATGCTGTGGCTGATCCCCTTCGACACGATCCAGCTCACGGTCTCCCTGCCGTTCGACCTTCACCTGGACCGGATCATCCTCCCGTTCATCCTCCTCGGCTGGGGCCTGGTGTTCGCCGGCAAGCGCCGCGGGGCGATCCACTTCCAGCTCACGCCGATCCACGCCGTGATCGGCGCATTCGTGCTCGTCGCGTTCCTCAGCGTGCTCTTCAACGGCGCCGCGCTCACTCAGTCCCTCCTCATCAAGGACACGATCAAGCAGCTGCTGCTGCTCTGCTCCTACGTCGCCTTCTTCCTGGTCATCACCACCACGGTGCGAGCCGGCGAGGTGCGTGCGTTTCTCAACTACACGCTGGGACTGGCCGTGCTCTGCGCGATCGGCACGCTCATCGAGTTCCGCTTTCACTACAACCCGTTCTACGAGCTGTCGGGGCACATCTTCCCGTCGGCGTTGTTCAAAGTGGCGCCAGCCGCCTCCAGCGGCCTGGTCGACGAGATCGGCCGCACCGTCATCCTCGGCCCGGGCGAGGTCGGTCTGGAGGTCGCCTCGATGCTGGCGATGGCCATCCCGCTCGCGATCGTGGGCCTGCTGCACGCCAAGTCGCGGCGCGGCCGGATCATGTATGGCCTGTCGGCCTGCGTCATCCTCGCGGCCGGCCTGTCCACCGATGAGAAGACCTCGTTGGTGGCGCCGCTCATCGGCATCGTCGCCGTCGTCGCCTTCCGCCCCCGCGTCGCGACCCGGCTGCTGCCGCTCGCCGTGGTGATGATCATCGCCGCCCATGCGCTCGCCCCTGGAGCGATCGGATCGGTAACCGAGCAGTTCGGCGGCAGCCGTCTGGGCGCCGTGGGGACCACACAGCACCGCGAGGCCGGGTACGACGCGATCCGGCCGCTGGTGTGGGGCTATCCGGTTCTCGGGATGGGCTACGGGAGCTACAACGGGGTCTTGAACCGCATCCTGGACAACCAGATGCTCGACAATCTCATCAACACCGGGGTCGTCGGGGAGGTGGTCTACGTGCTGATGCCGATCGTCGTCGTGGCCACCGTGCTGCCCCTGATCCGCGCCCGCCGGGAGGAGAGCTCTCGCGACGCGCTGGCCACCGCGGTGGCCGCAATCGTGTTCCTCACCGTGTCGATCATCTTCGACGACATGTCCTTCCCGCACGTGCCGTACATCTTCCTCACCTCATCAGGGTTCGCCGCGGTGCTCTATCAGCAACGCGCGATGGACCGCTCGCGGGCGGGGCCGGATCGCCCGGCGCTCGCCGGCGACGCTGCGCGCGCCTAACCAGCGCGCAGCGCCCAGCGCGCCCGCGATCTACTCGGCGCCGGCTGGGGTCTGGTCGCCCGCGACGACGGTCTCGACGATCCGGACCACCGTGGCGCCCGCCTCTTCCCATGTGGTGCTCTGCACGCTCTCGGCCCCGGCCCGGGCGGCCGCGAGGCGCGCCTCGGGCGAGCGCTCGACGAGCTCGGAGAGCCGTCGGGCCAGGTCAAACGGCGTCGCGGCGGCGTAGGCGATGTGATCGTTGTCCAGGACGACGCGGTTGTGCTCCGCGTCGTTGACCACCGGAATGCATCCGGCGGCGAGCATCTCGTGCGGGACCAGTGAGACATTGGTCGCCGACAGCGCGAGGCCGCCGATGCAGCGGTTGTAGAGGCCGTTGAGCTGCTCCGGCGTCTGAAGCCCATGGTCGACGGCGGTGAACGGCAGGCGCTTGGCCTTGAACCCGAAGAGATGGATCGGGACCTCCGGATGCTGCTTGGCGAACAGCTCGAGCGCCAGCAGCGCCAGCTCGTGCGCTCTGCGCGGCGTCCCCGGCCGCGAGTAGAAGCAGATCCCCGTACGCTCGGAGGACGCGATCGCGTCGTCGAGGTGGTAGGTCAGATCACGCCCGAAGTCGAAAGGGTCGGCCGGCATGCCGTAGTCGCGTTCGAGCATGGGCGCCAGCCAACGCCCGGCGGTGATGCCGTGAAAGCCGAAGCGATAGGTGGCCTCGGCCAGGAGGGACTCGCTGCCGGCCGGATAGAACGAGGGCTCGAAGTCCTGGACCAGATAGAAGCGGCGGCCACGCGCCCGTGACCCCAGGATGACATAGGCGGTCTCCCATGCCGTCGCGAAGATGGCGTGCGAGTCCTCGATGCCATCGGCGACGTCACGCACCTCGGCGTCGACCCAGGGCCACCAGGCGCGGATGCGGCGCTCGTGCTGCTCGAGCGCCCAGCCGTGACGGTCTCGCACGTACAGCGTGCACTGGTGGCCAGCCCGCTCGAGCGCGGAGATCAGTCGGAACATCGTCGTGTGGCCGCCCGAGCCGGGCCCGGGCGGAGTGGACACCCAGGCGATCCGCAACGGCCTGCCAGCCTCGACCGGCAGGGGTGGCGGCAGGACCCAACCGCCGGCCGCGACCTCGGCGGCGCGCTCCAGGTCCTCGATCGTCAGGCGTACCCGCCCGCTCCCGGGCGGCGTGAGCCAGTTCGAGACGCGCTCGCCGAGTCGGGCGGCGACACCGTCGTAGCCCTCGGACCGCAACAGCCTCCCTGCCTGCCGAACCCGCTCCGTGAGCCCCGGACTCCTCAGGTCCCTTGCCGAGCGAGATGCATCGTTACGGCTCATCGATCACTCAACGTCCCCTGCACTGAGCAGCTTGCATTGGGCTCCTCCAACAGACGTCGGGAAATTGTGACATGTAACCTATTTTCGGTGTAACGGGTAGTAACTCCTCGGAGCCCGATGGACGGGACCTTGCCCCGGCCACCACGAGCCTCCCGACACGCCGGACAGCCCTGCTCGGCCGAGGTTAACCCAGCCCCCCGGCCAGATATTGAGAGTAGGGCTAAAGGTTTCATCACGTCCGCCGATCTCAGGGTGGACGTAGGTCGAGGTCATGTGACGACACACCCTGGCTGAAGCCCCGATTTCCGGCGGCGTTTAGCTGGGGAAGCGATAGGGGATCCCTCGACCGCGTCTCCCCCCAGACGATGCGCAGCCGCAACAAATTCCTAGGCAGGAGGGACCTTCTTAATGCGGCGTATAGCCCTGTGCGCTGTCCTATGCCTTTCGCTGTTCGGTGCGCTCGCCCAAGCGCGCGCCCATTCGTCCTCATCACCCGGTAGCTCCACCGTCCGCCCGCGGAGCACTCGCACATCCAAGCCTCACAAGAAGGCCAAGAAGCACTCCAAGAAGCAGACCGCCACGAAGCTGACCACCACGACGGCGAAGCCGTCGACCGCCGGCTCAGGCGCTACCAGCACTCTCTTCGGGAACTCCGCCGTTGAGGCCGGCCTGGACTCCAACGCCGCCGGCTGGGCCGAGGCGTTCCCCATCGCCAGCCAGACGGCTGGCAAGGTCTCCTCGATCTCGGTCTACGTCGCCTCGGCAAACAAGGCGACGTCCCTGATTGCCGGGATCTACTCCAATAACAACGGCGACCCCGGCTCACTGCTCACCTCGGGCACGCTGGCCTCCCCCAAGGCCGGCGCGTGGAACACGGTCACCGTGACCTCGACCGCGCTGAAATCCGGTAAGTACTGGGTCGCGCTGCTCGGCCGTGGCGGTGTCCTGTACTTCAACGACCGCTCGAACGGTCCGTGCACGAGCGAGAACTCCTCGCAGATGTCCGCCACCTCGCTGAGCGCGACGTGGCCGACCGGCGGCCCGACCTGGTCCAGCTGCCCTCTCTCCGCGACCGTCCTCGGGACGCCCAGCGCGACAATGGCCAGCACGGGCGGATCCGGTTCCGGTGGCAGGACCACCACGACCACCACGACGACGACCGCACCGACGACCACGACGACGCTGCCGACGCTGCTGCCGCCGGTGAACGCGCTCGCCCCGTCGGTGAGCGGCAATGCCGTCGATGGCCAGACGCTCACCACCTCAGACGGCACGTGGCTGGACGGTCCCAGCTCCTACGTCTACCAGTGGCAGGACTGCAACAGCTCCGGCGCCAGCTGCACCAACATCGCCGGCGCCACCGGCAGCAGCTACACGCTCGGCTCCGGCGACGTCAGCCACACGATCCGCTCGGTCGTCGCGGCGACCAACTCGGCTGGATCGACGTCAGCCACCTCCGCGCAGACGTCCGCCGTGGCCTCCTCGGTCACCGCGCCCTCGAACACCGTGGTCCCGACCATCACGGGGACCGACACCCAGGGCTCCACCCTGACGACGAGCAACGGCTCGTGGTCGGGCAGCCCGA
This sequence comes from uncultured Actinomycetota bacterium, assembly GCA_963790605.1. Classification (GTDB taxonomy): domain Bacteria; phylum Actinomycetota; class Thermoleophilia; order Solirubrobacterales; family Solirubrobacteraceae; genus Palsa-465. Next base: position 1,033,079 of record CAWBPG010000001.1, read on the forward strand.
CGTCGTACGCCTACCAGTGGCAGAACTGCAACACCTCCGGCGCGGGCTGCGCGAACATCAGCGGCGCCACCAGCAGCAGCTACACGCTTCAGGCCAGTGACGTCGGCGACACGGTCCGCTCCGTCGTGACCGCGTCGAACTCCGCCGGTTCAGCCCCAGCGTCCTCGAGCGCGAGCTCGACCGTGGCCGCGTCGGGCGGTGGTGGCGGCGGCGGCGGTGCTGGTAGCACCTACACCTGCACGCAGCACGTGACCACCAGCACGTTTGCCTCGGCGTACTCCAGCGCCGGAGCGGGCGCGGTGCTCTGCCTCGCGCCGGGAAGCTACGGCAACTTCACCGCGAGCAGCAAGTCGTCGATGGTCGTGATCACGCCGGACACCTCGGCGGGGGCGACCGCGCCGACCGGCAACGCCACCGGCGACGTCAACGGCAACGTGACGTTCAGCGGCGCGGACTTCTCTCCTGCGGCGAACACCACGATGGACGGCATCACCTTCACCGGCGATGTCTCGATGTCGGGCAACACGCACGACATCACGCTGCACGACTCTCTGTTTCACCAGCACCTGATCATCGACGACACGTCGATGAACAACGCCAACATCGTCGTGAACTACAACATGTTCCCCGGCGACAAGGCGGACTGCATCGATGGTCCGGAGGGTCGGATCTGGCCGCATGACTCGAATCACAGCTCCACCCCCGACGGCGTCCTCATCGAGAACAACAACATAGGCGGAGCCACCTCGCAGTGCGATGGCATCCAGATCGGCGGCTATGGAGTCCAGGTGCTCAGCAACTGGTTCCATGACTTCCACTACCAGAACAGTGCCCACACCGACGGCATCCAGGACTACGGCGGAGCCTACGAACTGGTCAAGGGCAACTTCATGTACAACGTGCCCGACTGCTTCGTCTCCTACGACGGGACCAACCACGCCGACGTCGAAGACAACATCTGCGTCAACGACGGCAGCCAGAGCAACGGGGCCAGCCCCAACGATCTGGACATCCTCGGCGACATCGGCTCGATCATCAAGCACAACACCGTGGTCGGGTACAAGGACGCGTACAGCAACGCCGGCGGCTGCATCACGCTCGGAGCCAAGAGCGGGAAGAGCTCCGGCACGGTCCTCACCGACAACATCAGTACGTGTCTGACGACCGATTCCGGTGGCGTGACCGCGAGCTACAGCGAGAACCACAACATGTGGGTGAGCAGCGGCCCGAGCGGCACCCGTGATGTCCACGGCACCCCGACGTACGCGGGCGGCGGTTGCGCCAGCCTCTCGAGCAGCCAGTCCCCATTCTGCTCGGACAGCTGGTCCAACTACCTGCTCACGTCCAGCTCGGTCGGCAGCAACGCCGCCGACGACGGCACCGACATGGGCGCCTATGGCTCCGGTCCGGTGACCCCGGGCGGCCCGGCGTAAAATCGCACGCACGTTCGTACCTTCGCCCGCCCGGGCACCCGCAAGGGTGCCCCGGCGGGCGTTGGTCGTTCAATCAGCCGACCGGCCGCGCGCCCGCAAGGGCCCGCAGCCGAGGCAGCCGGGGCAGACGGTGCAACGGCAGCACCCGGGCCATGAGCGCCAGCAGATCGCGCCAGGTCCCGCCAAAGAGCAGCCGCAGCGCGATCACGTATGCCACCCCGGCGACGATCGTCACGATCGCGAGCTGGACGAATGCCGGCGTGTGCGCCGCGGAGAGCAGGAGGCTCGCCGGGACGGCAACCGCGCTCATCGCCAGCGAGGACACGATGGCCGGCGCCACGTCGCGCCAGACGTGTGGCAGCGAGCGGGTCGCCGAGCCGTTGACCATCAGCGCGTAGCTCACAAAGACGAACGCCGTGTGGACCACGGCCGCCACGATGGCCACGTCCGTGATGCCGCTGGGGGCGACGAACCACACGACCACGGCGTAGGTGGCGAAATGCGCCCCGCCCAGGAGCAGGATCGCGCGCGAGCGCCCGGACGCCATCAGGACCACGCCGGTCGAATCGATCACCAGAGTGGAGGCTCCGCCGAGGGCGAGGATCTGGGTAGGGACGACCACCGGCGCCCAGTCGGGGCCCAGGAGCCATGGCACGAGCACCGGCGCGGTGATGGCGAGCAGTGCCAGCAGGGGGAACAGCACCGCGGTGAGGATCCTGATCATTTGGCTGCGCAGCGCCTGCAGCTCCTCCAGGCTGGTGGTGCGCGAGAGCACCGGAAAGGCGACGGTCGTCATCACGTCGCTGATCTTGCGCTGGTACTCCACCGCCAGGGTGTAGGCGCGGAAGTACAGGCCCGACTGCAGCGAGCCCACACGGGCGGCGATGATGGCGTAGTCGCAGTTGCGAAAGCCCACCCAGCTGACCGCGGCGAGCGAGGCGTTGGTCCCATAGCTCAGGAGGTCACGAATCGGGCCGAGACGCAGGCGGGGCATGGGCGGGGGCGAGCTCACCCAGGCGCCGAGGCTGAACACCAGGCCCCCGGCCAGGGCGGCGATGACGAGCGACCTCGCCCCCAGGCCGGCGATCGCCAATCCGATGGAGACCGACAGGCGCACCGTGGTGTTGAGGATGTCGAGGATGCTGAGACGGCGGAAGGCGAAGCTGCGGCGCAGCATCGCGAACGGGACGGTCCCGATGGCGTAGATGAGGAACAGCGGCGAGGAGAGCGCCACCAGCGAGGCCGTCGGCCCCCCGAACACCGGCTTGATGACGACGCCGGCCAGCACATAGGTCGCCGCGGTCATGATCACGCCCACGGTGAGGCCCATGGCCTGCCCGGCCTGGAGATGCTCTCGGCCCGCGGTGGCCCGCTGGACCAGCGCCGAGCCCACGCCTTGGCCTTGGATCCCGATGGCCAGCTCCTGGACGATGATTGCGACCGCGTAGGGTCCGAAGGCCGCCGGCGGGATGAGGCGCGCCAGCACGACCAGGGAGGCCATCATCATCAGCTCCACAACCGTGCGCCCGGTGGAGATCCAGCGCAGGCCGTGCACGGCGGCGTCGCGCAGCTCCTCGCGGGAGGTGCCCGCATCCGCGATCGGGGTGCCTGCGTCGTCGACCGTCGTCGCCGCTGCCTCGCTCGCGCAGTTGTCCATCGCCCGAGCAACGGCTCGCCGCACACGATCCTTGCGACACGGCGCCAGCCGCCGGTCCCGGAAGCGCGGTCGGGCGACACGCGTTGGATGCCCTGAACGATTTCGAGGACGACGCATGACGAGCACCAACATCCTGGACCGGTCCCCCGCCGAGGCGGCGACCGCCCCCCCTGCCCCGCGAACCGGTCTGCCGACCGTTGCGGTGATCGTGCCCTGCTACCGCTATGCCGACGTCCTCGAGGGGTGCGTGAACAGCGTTCTGGGCCAGCGCGGCGTCCACGTGCGGGTGCTCATCATCGACGACCTCTCCCCCGACGACACGCCGGCAGTAGCGCAGCGCCTCGTGCAGCGAGACGGCCGCGTGGAGTACCGCCGCCACGAGGTCAACCAGGGGCTGATCGCCACCGCCAACGAGGGCCTGGACTGGGCCGCGGGTCGGGGCGACTACACCGTCCTGCTCTCGGCCGACGACCAGCTCGTCCCCGGCTGCCTCGAGCGTGCTACGAGGGTGATGGAGGCCAACGCCGACGTCGGCATGGTCTACGGCTGGGCCCTGTACGCGCACAGCGGGCGGCCGCTGCCGCGCCGCCATGGGCGCTGGCTCTCCACCAAGACGTGGGCCGGCAGCGAGTGGATCCGCCTGCGCTGCCAGACCGGGTTCAACTGCATCTCCTCGGCGGAGGTGGTGGTGCGCACCTCGGTTCAGACCGCCGCCGGCCACTACGACCCGGCGTGCACGCATGCCAGCGATCTCAACATGTGGCTGCGGATCGCCGCCATCTCCGACATCGCCCACCTCCGCGGGGTGGCGCAGGCGATCTACCGGGTCCACTCCGACAGCATGAGCCGCAGCGACCCGTCAGTGGTGCTCAGCCTCCGCGAGCGGCGTGTCGCCTTCCACAGGGCGCTCGCCCGCGTTGCCCCCGCGCTCCGCGACGCCCCCCGGCTCCGGCGGATGGCCGACCGCGCGCTGGCGCGCCAGGCACTGTGGCGGGCCAGCCGCACCATCGACCGAGAGCTCACCACCTCTCCCGATACCTTGGAGGACCTCGTCGGCTTCGCCGTCGAGACCTACCCCCAGAGCCGGCGTTTGCGCGAGTGGCACGGCCTGACCGTGCGGCGGATGCTGGGTTCCGGCCGGTCCCGCTGGTTTCCGCCGTTCGTCGTCACGGGGGTCGCGCACCGCCTGCACGGGCACGTGGCGCAGCTGAAGCTGCGAGCACTCGGGAAGTGATGACCGAGGACCCCCGCGCAACCGTCTTCGTATCGCCGGCGACGGTGCTGTCCGCGCGTCCGCGCCTGTTCGCGGCGCTGGGCGAGGCCTTCCCCGTCCGCTTCGATGCGTGGACGCCCGGCCGGCGCGACGGCGCCGGACTCATCGCCGTCGGCCCCGCCGGAGCGCTGCCGCCGGCGGATGTGCTGCCCGAGAACATGGCGACCCTGGCGCTGGCCGGCTCACCGGTCCTCGCGGCCACCCCCCGCGCGTTCACAATCGCAGCGGCGGCCGGGGTCGACCGGCGCCTGCACGGGATCACGCTCACCGATCGCTTTGCCGCCCCGCCGTTCGATGACCCCGCCGGAGCTTCCGACACGCTGGCGACGAGCGAGTCGGAGCCGGTCTGGACGGTGTCGCGCCGTCCCGCGCCACTGCACCGTCTCCGCTCGGAGCTCCCAGAGCTGGAGTCCGGGCAGGTGCTCTACGGGCTCCTGGGCAAGCGCCAGCTCACCGCCGTGGCCCTGGTGCAGTTTCTGCGCGAGCTGACCGCGCCCGCGCGCTGGGAACCCGCGCCGCTGCGCGCCGCCTTCCTCTTTGACGATCCCAACCTGCGCTGGCGCAGCTATGGCTACATCGACTACGGACGCCTCGTGCGCCACGCCGACGAACACGGCTACCACGCGGCCATGGCGATGATCCCGCTGGACGCCGGACGCCCGCACACCCCAACCGCGGAGCTCTTCAGACGCCGCTCGGACCGCCTATCGCTCATCGTCCACGGCAACGACCACACCAAGGGCGAGCTGTTGGCCACCGGCAGCGACGCCTCGGCGCGCACGATCGCGGCGCAGGCCGTCCGGCGAATCCAGCGCTTCGAGCAGCGCGCCGGCGTGTCGGTGGACCGCGTCATGGCGCCGCCTCACGGCCTGTGCTCCCAGCCGATGACCCGGGCGCTGGGGGCGGTGGGCTTCGACGCGCTGACCGCGATCCATCCCCTGCCATGGACCGAGGCTCCCCCGGCCGACCCGCTGCTAGCCGGTTGGCGGGCGGCCGACTTCGTCGGCGGATGCCCGGTGGTGCCGCGCATCCCGCTCGGCTCCTCCCCGGCTGACATCGGCCTGCGGGCCTTCCTGGATCACCCGCTGATCGTCTACGGGCACCACGAGGACGTGGCCGGCGGGCTCGAGTCCCTGGCCGAGGCCGCGGCAACCATCAACCGCCTGGGCGATGTCCGCTGGACCTCGGTGGGCGAGATCGTGACCTCCAACACCGAGTCCCGGCGCCGCGGTGACCGCCTCGAGGTCCGCCCACTCGCCCGGCGGGTGTTGATCAGCGTGGACCGCGATACCTCGGTCCTCCGTGTGCAGGCCCCCCAGGACTCGATCGACGGGTCGGCGCTCACCCGCTTCGCGGTGCGCGATCTCTCAAGCCCGTCCGCGCCCGAGCGCCTCGCGGCCTTCGGCGACGAGGTCCCGCTCGCTGCCGGGTCAGCCCGCCGCCTCCAGATCAGCTTGCACGGTACCGCCGACGTGGAGCCGGGGCTCGTCCCGCGGCCGGCGTGGCGACCGTGGCCCAAGCTGCGCCGCGTGGCGACGGAGATCCGTGACCGCGCGATCGCTCAGACCGGCAGCGGTGCCCGCGGCGCCGGTGTCCGGGATATCAGCGCCGACGAACAGGAAATGCCGCGATGGGCCGCCTGAGAACCTACGCCACCAAGCCGCGCATCTGGAAGTACCAGGTGCTGTCCAACTGCAATCGAGCCACCGGCGCGCCGATCCGGCGCCAGCCCCTGCTGCTCCTGGGCCCGGGACGGATCGCCATCGGCGAGCGCGTCCAATTCGGCTGGGAGACCTCACAGGACTTCCACACCGGCTACTGCCACGTCGAGGCCAGCACACCAGGGGCCTCGGTCGAGATCGGGGACTACGCGGAGATCAACAACAACGTCTTCGTCAAGAGCGAGGGCCCGGGCATCTCCATCGGCGCCCACGCCCTGCTGGGGTCACGCATCGTCATCTACGACAGTGACTTCCATGAGCTCGATCCGCGCCGGCGCCGCGGCGGCACGCCCGCGATGGGGCGCGTGGAGCTCGGCGAGAACGTGTTCATCGGAGACCGGGTGATGATCCTCAAGGGCGTCACCATCGGAGCCGACTCCGTGGTGGGCGCGGGCAGCGTGGTGACCTCCTCGATCCCCGCCGGCGTGATCGCCGTGGGCAACCCCGCACGGGTGGTGCGCGAACTGACCGACGCCGACGTGAGCGCCCGCCTCGCCCACACCGCCTGACGCAAGGAATTCCGGCACGCATCCGTTGTACTGACAATGACCGAAACCGCTCAACACCTGGCCGAGCGTCCGCGCGCGGCACTCCCCGTCGAGGTGGGACGCCGTCTCACTTCAGCTGCGCTCCCGAAGCCGCTCGCCACCCTGCGCACAGCCACCAAGAAGCTGGCGTGGACGACGTTCGAGGCCCGGCTCGTCACCACCCCGCTGCGGTACGCCTATCACGAGCTGTTGCGCCCGGCCACCGCCGACTACACGCTGCGCCGCAAGGGCACGCGCTTCACGGTCCGTCATCGGAGCGGTGACATCGACATCTTCCGCAAGTTCTATGGCTACAAGTACTACGAGTGGCCCGCCGCCGTCATGGCGAAGCTGCGCGCGCTGGACCGGCCGCTGAAGGTCGTCGACCTCGGTGCCAACATCGGCTTCTTCCAGATCCACGCCCGCGGGCAGCTCCCGATCGGCGAGGTGACCTGCTTCGAGCCCGACCCCTCCAACTCGGGGGTGCTGGAGCACGTTCGCGACCTCAACGACGCCGGCTGGCAGATCATCCGCGCCTGCGCCTCCAACGAGGAGGGCACGGTGCGCTTCCGCACCGGCGGCCACAACTTCTCGCGGATCGACAGCGAGGGCGACCTCGAAATCCCCGCGCTGGACGTCTTCCCGATCGTGGACGAAGCCGACCTGGTGAAGATGAATATCGAGGGCAGCGAGTGGGAGATCCTCGACGACCCGCGGCTCAGTGAGAACGCAGCGGTGTGGATCGTCGAATACCACCGGATGCGCAATCCCGACCCAGACATCATCTCGCTGGTGCACCGGCAGTTCGAGCGCGCCGGCTTCACCACGCACCTGGCGATGAGCGTCGAGGACAACGGCCTGCTCTGGGCCTGGAAGAGCTAGCGGCAGATCACCTGCCATCGGTTCGAGGAGGCAGCCCGATGACGACCGGATCGCATACCCCAGCACCCGGCGCTGACCGGGTCGTGATTGTGTCGCCGATGCGCAACGAGGCGAAGCACCTGGAGCTGGTCATCCGCGCGATGGCTGCCCAGACGCGGCCGCCCGACCAGTGGATCGTCGTCGATGACGGCTCCACCGACGGGACCCGCGAGATCCTCGACCGTGCCGCGCCCACGATGCCCTTCCTGCGCGTGATCAGCGCGCCGGAGTTCCCTATGCCCGAGGGCGCCGACCGGCTCTCCCACGCCGCGGCGCCACGCGTCTTCAACTATGGGCTGTCGATGGCCGGTCCCTGCGCCTATGTCGGCAAGCTCGACGGCGACGTCGAGTTGCCGCCGGACTACTTCGAGCGGCTGCTGAGCGAGTTCGGCGCCGACCCGCGCCTGGGGATCGCCGGCGGCGTCGTGGTGGAGCAGCACGGCGGCGAATGGCAGGTGCACGGAGCCTCACACCTGGCCCACGTCCGCGGCGCGCTGCGGCTCTACTCGGCCGAGTGCCTGGCTGCCGTCGGGGGGGTCCGCGAGGTTCTGGGTTGGGACGGAATTGACATCGTCCTCGCGCACAAGAACGGCTACCGCACCCGATCCTTCACCGACCTGGTCGCTCGCCACCACCGTCGGACCGGGACCGCCCAGGGCGCGCTCAAAGGCCATCTGCGCTGGGGCCGCTGCCAATACATCCAGGGCTATCCCGCGTACTGGGTGTTGGCGCGGGCCGTCAAGGTGGGCGCGGCCGAGCCTCGAGTGCTGTCGGGCTTCGCCTACGTGGCGGGCTACGCCGAGGCGGCGCTCAAGCGCGTGCCGAAGTTCGACGAGGACGGCTACCGGGCCCATCTACGCGGTGAGCTGCGCGGCCGGGCGACGGCGAAGCTGCGCTCACCGCGGACGGCATGGGCGGGGTCCTGAGATGAGCGCCGTGGCTGAGCCCACCCTGGAGACAGGCGCCGCGATCACCGCCTCCCCGCTCATATCGGACGCCGACCTCACGATCGTCATCGTTTCCTATAACGACGGCCACTGGTTGGACGACTGCCTCACCTCGATCGAGGCGCGAGCCGGGACCATCGACCTGGACGTCGTCGTGGTGGACAACGGGACCGACGGCGCCCACGAGCTGGTGGCATCAGCGCTTCCCGGGCGTGCGCGTGCTGCAGGCCGAGAACCGCGGCTTCGCCCATGCCAACAACCGCGGGGTGATGAGCGGCATCGGGCGCTACGTGCTCTTCCTCAACCCTGACACCGAGCTGCTGGAGGGCTCGCTGGCCGACCTCGTCGCCGCCATGGACGCTCGCCCCGACGTCGGCCTGGTCGGCGTGCGCCAGGTCACCGCCGACGGGACGCTGTGGCCGACGATGCGCTACTTCCCGGGCTTCGCGCGCGCGCTTGGGCGACGCGCTGGGCTTCGAGCGTTGCCGCGGCGCCCGAACTGGGCGGGTGAGCGCGAGCTCAACATGGCGCTCTACGAGCGGGAGACCGATTGCGACTGGGTCTCGGGCTCGTTCATGCTGGCGCGCCGCGAGGCCGTGCTCAGCGCCGGGCTGTTCGACGAGCGCTTCTTCCTCTACTCCGAGGAGCCCGACCTGTGTTTGCGTATGAAGCGCGCCGGCTGGGGCGTCCGCCATCTCCCACGATGACGATCCTCCATCACTCGGGCAAAGGCGGGACCCGCCCCAAGATGACCGCACAGGACGCGTTCACTCGCCGCCAGTACGCCGACAAGCACTTCTCGCCTCCGCGGCGCACCGGCTACCTCGTGGCAGTCGGGCGCCAAGCACCTTCTGCGGCTCGCGCTGCACCACGGCACCCAGCGTCCCGAGGAGAACGCCGCCGCCCGCCTGGCTCTGCGGACGTTGACCGGCCGCGAAGACGCCCCGTTTCGCCGTCCGCCCCAGACCTCGCTGTCGTCGCCGGAGCAGAACCGCCCGTGACCACCGCGACGCGCGAGCGCACCCGCTTCAACATCACCTTCCATGGCGTCGGCCCCCAGCCGCGAGCGGTCGAGGCGGGAGAGGACCGCGTCTGGATGAGCTCGGCGGCGTTCGCGTCAATCCTGGACACGATCGCTCAGCACGACGACGTCGCCATCATGTTCGACGACGGCAACGCCTCCGACGTGAGTGAGGCCCTGCCCGCGCTGCTCGAGCGCGGGCTGCACGCCACCTTCTTCGTCGTCGCCGGCCGGCTCGGCGAACCCCACTTCCTCGGCGAGGACGACGTCCGCCTCCTCGCCGGCCACGGCATGACGATCGGCTCGCACGGCATGCGCCACCGCTCGTGGCGCGACCTCGGCGATCACGACCTCGACCAGGAGCTCGGCGAGGCGAGGCGCCGGCTGCAGGACGTGGTGGGCGGGCCTGTGACCCACGCCGGCATCCCGTTCGGCGCCTACGACCGCCGCGTGCTGGGCGCGCTGCGCAGCCACGACTACGAGCGCGTGTTCACCAGTGACGGCGGTCGCGCCCGGCCAGACCGCTGGCTGCAGGCCCGGACCAGTCTCGGCAAGGACGACACCGCGATGGACGTCGAGCGGATGCTCGGCGCCGCCACCCCGGCACTCACCTCCCTCCGCGTCCAGGCCAAGTCCCTGGCCAAGCGATGGCGGTGACGGCCCCAGCCCCGGACCGCTCCGCGCGACGGGGCGCAATCACCGGCAGCACGGTGCTGATGGGGTTCGCCAACGCACTCGCCGCACCCGAGGCAGCCTGGAGTCTGCTCGAGTCCGGCACCCAGGTGGTCGCGTTCGTGCGCCGAAACGCGCGGTGCGCTCTGCGTCGCTCCCGCGGGGTCGAGATCATCGAGATCACCGCGCCCGAGAAGGACGCGCGCGCCGCCGTCGCGGACCTGCGCGCGGTCCTGGCCGACGAGCGCTTCGGCGCCCTCATGCCGCTGGACGACACCTCGTTGTGGCTGTGTGACGCAGCCGCCGCCGGCGGGCTGCCCGTCCCTGTCGTCGGGCCAACCGGCACGGCCGCCGAGCTCGCGCTGGACAAGTCGCTCCAGATCGCGGCCGCTCAGCGGGCGGGCCTGGCCGTGCCCCGCACTCGCCACATCGGCGCCGCCGACGACATGGAAGCGCTGAACGGGTTCCCGCTCGTGCTCAAGCCGTCGCTGGCGATGCGCGAGCACAACGGCCGGCTGGCGCGCGGGCCGCGCCTACGTGTGCGCCAACGCGCAGGAACTCGCTGCCGCCGGCCGAGCATGGAACGGCACCGAGCCGATGCTGGCCCAGCCATTTATCGGCGGCGTCGGCGAGGGCCTGTTCGGCACTGGCCGGCCCGACGGCGCTGTACCGCGCTGAGCGCGCACCGCCGCATCCGGATGATCAACCCGCGAGGGCTCGGGCTCGAGCGCGTGCGCTCTCGATCGACCCGTCGACCCGGAGCTGGCCGCCGCGGCGTCGAGCGGATGCTCGCCGACGGCGGGCTGGCACGGGATGTTCATGCTCGAGTTCCTGCGCGACGCCGACGGGCACGGCCTGGTTCATGGAGCTCAACGGCCGCACCGTGGGGCAGCATGGCGCTGGCCCGCCGCGTCGGGCTGCGAGTACCCGGCGTGGGCGGTCGCGCCGCCTCGACGACCCGGCGTTCGTGCCCGGCACGCCGCCCGGCGCGGCCACGTGTGCCGCCACCTCGGCCGCGAACTGGTCCACCTGCGATGGTGCTGCGCGGCCCCAAGTCGCGGCGGCCCGGCCGCGGTGGCCCGTCGCGCGCGCGGGACGCTGCGCGAGGTCGGTGCGCATCCGGCGCCGGCGCGAGCGCTGGTACAACTGGCGCCGCGGCGGACGGCGCTGTTCGTGGAGGACACGCTGCCGCACCGTCGCGGCCCACGCCGCGCGGAGCGCGGTCGATGACCGCGGATCCGGGTCGCCGCCCACGTCCACTCGGAGTGGTCCTACGACGGCAGCTGGCCGCTCGACCCGCCTCGCCGACGCGTTCGGCGCCGCGGGGTACGACGCGGTGCTGCTGGCCGAGCACGACCGCGGCTTCGACGCAGGCGCGGTGGGCGCGAGCTAGCGGGCCGCGTGCGCGGCGGCAACGCCGGCCCGGGCGCCCTGCTCGTGCCCGGCATCGAGTACAGCGACCCCACAACACCGTCCACGTCCCGGTGTGGGGCGACGTCCCGTTCCTCGGCGAGGCGGCCGGGACCGCCGGACCTGCTGCGCGCCGCCCGCGCGGCCGGGCGGCGTCGCCGTGCTCGCCCATCCCGGGGCGGCGCGACGCGTGGCGGCCTGGATCGACGCGGACTGGCTCGGCTACTCACCGGCGATCGAGATCTGGAACCGCAAGTACGACGGCTACGCGCCCAACCGCGCCGGCGGCCGCCTCGTGCTGGCGCGCCGCCCGGGCTGTCGCCCGTTCGTGTCGCTGGACTTCCACACCGCGCGGCAGTTCTTCCCGCTCGCGATGGTCGTCGAGGTGGCCGGCAGCGCTTCCGAGGATGGGATCTGCGCGGCGCTGGCCGCGCGGCGAGCCCGTCCACTCGCGTTCAGGCTCCCCGCGACATCTCTGACCCAGGCCCCGGCTTGGCACGCGATGCGCGGGGTCGAGCTGGCACGAAAGCGAGTGGCAGCCCGGGTCAAGCCCCTGCTCGCGCTGTGATCCTCCCGGGCAGAGCGAGGTCTCTGGAACTTTTATGAAAGTTCTTCCACAAGGGTCGCGTTGCTCTGACGAAGGGGCGACCTGCCGATGCTCAACACGAACCGGAGCTAGGGGCCTGATGCCGGAAATGCGACTTTCATCAACGCCGGAGTCGGCGAGTTCGAGACTGCGGCTCGTGACCCTCGCGATCGGGCTGACGCTCGCCCTGCTGGCCGTCGGCGGCCTGCGCGCCCAGTCCGCCCTGGCCGCATGCACGTCCAATCCGATCGTGTGCGAGAACCAGCTCCCGGGTGACGCTCCATCCGACTGGCAGACCAGCGGCGCCGGCGACTCCACGATCCAGGGCTTCGCGACGTCGATGAGCGTCAACGCCGGCCAGACGGAGACCTTCAAGATCAAGACCCCGTCGACGAAGTACCACATCGACATCCTCCGGCTCGGCTACTACGGCGGCGACGGCGCGCGCAGATCGTCTCCGACATGCAGCCGACCGCGACGTTGCCTCAGACCCAGCCCGCCTGCAACACCGACGCCACCACCGGCCTGATCGACTGCGGCAACTGGAGCGTGTCAGCGTCCTGGACCGTCCCGAGCACGGCGGTGTCCGGCGTCTACATCGCGCATCTGGTGCGCGATGACAGCCAGGACACCGGCGGCGACAGCCAGATCATGTTCGTGGTCCGCAACGACGCCAGCCATTCCGGCGTCCTCGTGCCGACCTCGGACGCGACCTGGGAGGCGTACAACGACTACGGAGGCAACAGCCTCTACAGCTGCACGGTGGCATGCCCGCCGGGCAACCCGCTGGGTTACAAAGCCGCCTACGCTGTGTCCTACAACCGGCCGTTCGACGGCGCGCTCGACACGGACGGTGGCGCCTCGGACTTCTACTACGCCGAATACCAGATGGTGCGCTGGCTGGAGGAGAACGGCTATGACGTCAGCTACACCAGCGACTCACGCTGGACGGCGCCGGCGGCCTGATGCAGAACCACAAGGTCTTCATCTCCAGCGGGCACGACGAGTACTGGTCCGGGGGCGAGCGCCAGAACCTCAAGGCGGCGCTCGCCGCCGGGGTCAACGAGGCCTATTTCAGCGGCAACGAGATGTTCTGGAAGACCCGTGTGGGCCGCGGACGGCTCCAGCGCCGCCTACCGCACGCTCATCACCTACAAGGAGACCCACTTCAACGCCCCGACCGATCCTCAGGATCCGCCGACGTGGACGGGCTCATGGGGCGACCCACGTTTCAGCCCGCCCGCCGACGGCGGAATCCCCGCCAACGCTCTCACCGGCCAGCAGTTCGTCGTCAACGAGGGCACCGCCGACATCACCGTCCCCTACCAGTACACGCGCTGCGCTTCTGGCGGAACACCGGCGTCGCCAAGCTGACCTCGGGTCAGACGCTGACCCTCTCGCCGGGCGCCGGAACCCTCGGCTACGAGTGGGACATCGACGCCGACAACGGCTTCCGGCCGCCCGGCGAGTTCCAGCTGTCCTCGACCACCGTCGAGCGGCGAACAGGTGTTCACCGACTACGGGAGTACCGTGGTCGGCCCCGGCTCCACCGGCAAGACCGAGACGCATCACCTCACGCTCTACCGGGCACCCAGCGGCGCGCTGGTGTTCGGCGCCGGGACCGTGCAGTGGTCCTGGGGACTGGACAACACCAACGCGTGGGAGAACTACTTCACCGATCCCAGCGGCAACCCGCCTGACCCCAACATCGAGCAGGCGACCGTGAACCTGTTCGCCGACATGGGCGTGCAGCCCGCCACCCTGATCTCAGGGCTGACGGCGGCGACCACCTCGACGGACACCACCGCCGCCGCACTCGACGATCACCTCGCCCAGCCAACGGCTCCACCGCCCAGGACGGCAACACCGTGACCATCTCCGGCTCTGCGACCGACAGCGGCGGCGGCGTGGTGGCCGGCGTCGAGGTGTCGACCGACGGCGGCCACAGCTGGCACTTCGCCGACATGACCGGTCCGGCGTCGACGACCGTCAACTGGACCTACAGCTGGATCGCCGACGGCTCGCCCAGCACCCAGATCATGTCGCGCGCCACCGACGACAGCGGCAACATCGAGACGCCCGGCGCCGGCGTGACGCTCAACGTCAGCTGCCCGTGCTCGATCTTCGGCAACCAGACGCCGCTCACGCCCGATGACGGCGATCCTAGCTCGGTCGAGGTCGGCATGAAGTTCCAGTCGTCGACCTACGGCCAGATCACCGGTATCCGCTTCTACAAGGCCGCCGGGAACACCGGCACCCATGTCGGGAGCCTGTGGGATGCCAACGGCAATCTGCTGACGCAGGTCACGTTCACAAACGAGACGGCTTCGGGCTGGCAGAACGCGACCTTTGCGAGCGCCGTGACGGTCATGCCCAACACCACCTACGTGGTCGGCTACCTCGCGCCCAACGGCCACTATTCCGGGGACTCCGGCTGGTTCTATCCGGCACCATCGCCTCCGCCGACCGGTGGCGGCAGCTACAACAGCCCGCCGCTCTCGGCTGTGCCGAACAACACGAGCGTCAACGGGCTCTATGCCTACACGAACTCCTCGGTGTTCCCGACGAGCACGTTCCAGGCGAGCAACTACTGGGTCGACGTCGACTTCATGGCGACGCCCGCACCCGGCCAGGTGACGAACGTCTCGGCCACGGCCGGCTTCAACTCGGCCAACGTGACGTGGTCTGCGCCGAGCACCGGCGGGACCCCGAGCAGCTACATCGTGACCCCGTACATCGGATCCACCGCCCAGACGCCCACCACCGTCAACGGCACGCCGCCGGTGACCAACGCGACGATCTCGAACCTCGTGCAGGGCACCGCGTACACCTTCAAGGTGCAGGCGGTCAACCCGGCGGGCAACGGCCCCGTGTCGGCCGCGTCGAACTCCGTGACGCCGACGGGCCCGCAGGCTCCGGCCGCGCCGACCAGCGTGTCGGCCAACCCGGCCAGCGGACAGGCCCAGGTGAGCTGGACCGCGCCCAACAACAACGGCAGCGCGATCACCGGCTACACCATCACCCCGTTCATCAGCTCGACCGCGCAGACCCCGGTACAGGTGCTCAGCGGCACCGCCACCTCGGCGACCGTGACCGGGCTGAAGGTCGGGACGGTCTACACGTTCACCGTGACGGCCACCAACAACATCGGGACCGGTCCGGCCTCCGCGCCGTCGAGCGCGGTGACGCCCGCGGACACGATCCTGGACTTCGGCACCCCGCAGACGGTCGACTCGGGCGACACCACGTCGGTGGAGCTCGGGGTCAAGTGGACCGCGGACAGCAGCGGCATGGTGACCGGACTGCGTTTCTACAAGGCCTCGGCCAACGCCGGGACGCACGTCGGGAGCCTGTGGACCTCCACCGGCAGCCTGCTGGCGTCGGCCACGTTCACCAACGAGACATCCTCCGGCTGGCAGTACGTGACGTTCTCCAGCCCGGTGGCGGTCTCGGCGGGCACCACCTACGTCGCGGGCTACCTCGCGCCGCAAGGCCACTACTCGTTCAACTCCTTCCAGTTCAACCAGTCGGTGGACAATCCGCCGCTGCATGCCCTGTCCAACGCCACCAGCGTCAACGGCGTCTACGCCTACTCCGGCGTGAGCACGTTCCCGAGCAACAGCTACAACTCGAGCAACTACTGGGTTGACGTGATGTTCATCCCGACGCCTCCCGGCCAGGTCACCGGCGTCACCGCCACGGCTGGCCACGGGGCGGCTACGGTGAGCTGGACCGCCCCCTCGGGCGGCGGAGCCACGAGCTACATCGTGACCCCGTACATCGGATCCACGGCTCAGACGGCGACGACCGTGACCGGCGCTCCGCCGGCGACCAGCGTGACCATCAACGGCCTCACCTCCGGTACGGCCTACACGTTCACCGTCCAGGCCACCAACAGCAACGGCAACGGCCCGGTCTCGGCGCAATCCAACTCCGTGACGCCGACCGCCCCCATCGCGCCCTCGGCGCCGACGGGGGTGACGGCCAACCCGGCCACGAGTCAGGCCCAGGTGAGCTGGACGGCGCCCAACGCCAACGGGAGTGCGATCACCGGCTACACCATCACGCCGTTCATCGGGACGACGGCCCAGACGCCGGTGCAGGTCAACAATGGCTCGGCCGCCTCGGCTAACGTCACCGGCCTGACCAACGGGACCGCCTACACCTTCACGGTGACGGCGACCAACGCGGTCGGGACCAGCGCCGCCTCCACGGCATCCAGCGCGGTGACCCCGAACGACACGCTCTTCGACTTCACCGCCCCCGCGGTGGCTGATGCCGGAGACCCGTCGTCGCTCGAGGTCGGGGTCAAGTTCACGGCGTCGGTGTCCGGACAGGTGACCGGCGTCCGGTTCTACAAGGCGGCTGCCAACACCGGCACCCACATCGGGAGCCTGTGGAGCTCGAGCGGCACGCTGCTGGCATCGGCCACGTTCACGAACGAGACCGCCTCCGGCTGGCAGTCCGTGACGTTCTCGAGCCCGGTGTCGGTCACCGCCGGCACGACGTACGTCGCCGGCTACTTCGACCCCAGCGGGCATTACTCGGCGACCTCCGCGGGCTTCAACTCGGCGTTCACCAACTCGCCGCTGACGGCCCTGGCCAACTCGACCAGCGCGAACGGCGTGTACGCCTACTCGAGCGCGAGCACATTCCCCACCAACAGCTTCGGCGCAAGCAACTACTGGGTGGACGTGCTGTTCGGACCGACGCCTCCCGGGCAGGTCACCAGCGTGACCGCGACCGCGGGGAACGCGTCGGCAACGGTCAACTGGACCGCTCCCTCCGGCGGCGGAGCCACGAGCTACATCGTGACCCCGTACATCGGATCCACGGCCCAGACGACGACCACGGTCACGGGCTCGCCCCCGGCCACGAGCACCACCATCACCGGGCTCACGTCGGGCTCGGCCTACACGTTCACCGTCCAGGCGGTCAACGCCAGCGGCAACGGCCCGGTGTCCGCGCAATCCAACTCGGTCACGCCGACCGGCGCGACCGCACCGGCGGCACCCACCGGGATCTCGGCGGGCCCGGCCACCAGCCAGGCCCAGGTCAGCTGGACGGCGCCCAACGCCAACGGTAGCGCGATCACCGGCTACACCATCACGCCGTTCATCGGGACGACGGCCCAGACCCCGGTGCCGGTCAGCAACGGATCCGCGACCTCGGCGACGGTCACCGGCCTGACCAACGGGACCGCGTACACCTTCACGGTGTCGGCGACCAACGCGGTCGGGACCAGCGCCGCCTCGACGGCCTCCGGCGCGGTGACCCCGGAGAACACGATCTTCGACTTCACCACGCCGGCCACTCCAGACGCCGGAGACGGCACCTCGGTCGAGGTGGGCGTGAAGTTCATGAGCTCCACCGCGGGGTCGGTCACCGGCATCCGGTTCTACAAGTCGACCGCCAATACCGGTGTCCACACCGTGAACCTGTGGGATATGTCGGGCAACAAGCTGGCGACGGCCACCGTGACCAACGAGACCGCGTCGGGCTGGCAGTACGCGACGTTCTCCACTCCGGTGGCGATCGTCGCCAACTCCCCCTACGTCGCGAGCTACTTCGACCCCAACGGGCACTATGCCGCGACAGGGTCGGCGTTCACCTCGGCGTTCAGCAACCCGCCGCTGCAGGCGGTGGCCAACAGCGTTAGCGGTAACGGCGTGTACGCCGTGAGCACCACGAGCACATTCCCGTCCAACACCTTCAACTCAACGAACTACTGGGTGGACGTCCTGTTCGCCGCCGGCTCCTGAGAGGTACAGCAATGTCAGCGTCACAGATCACCAGCCGTACCCCGATGAGGGCATTGGCGGGCCTTGCCGGACTGACCCTGGCCGCTTCGGCCCTAGCAGGCTGTGGGGGGTCGTCCCCCGCCCCGCATTCGACCGCGGTGTCCTCAGCGTCGCGCACGACCGCGAAAGCGGTTCCGACCCCGGTGGCCAGCAACGCCGACGTCGGCAACAGCCCGACTCAGATCAAGGCCGACAAGAAGGCGGCCGCTCACCGGTCCGCCTCGAGCACCGTGGGAGTCGGATCGTCGTCCGCCTCGGGCGTCGGATCGTCGTCCGCCTCGGGCACCGGGTTGTCCTCGACCTCTCACGCGACTGACCGCGTGACCCGCGGCCATCACGTCCAGCGGGCGAAGTCAACCGCGTCGTCCAACGACGATCAGAGCAGGACGAGCACCGTGGGAGTTAATCCCTGCCGGCTCGTGACCGCTCCTGAGGCTCGATCGATCACAGCCGGCGGAATCGCCGGGATCACCGAAGCACCGCTGGGGCCGACATGCATCTATCACTCGACCAAGGCCAAGAGCCCGAACATCACGATGACGGTCGAGACGATGAAGCTGGCGCAGGTCACTCGGAGGCTATCGGGGAAGGCGCACTTCAGCATCAAGGACCACCCCGCCTATTGCGGCAAGCTCGGCACCCAGATGCTGTTCGTCCCGCTGGCCAACGGTCAGGTGCTCAACGTCGTCGCCCCATGCTCGGTTGCCCGTGCGTTCGCCTCGGTGGCCCTGGGGCGCCTCGCCGCGTGAAAGATCGGCGCGCCGACGCGCGTTCAATCAGTATGAAATCCAGTTCACTAGCCGGCGAGCGCATCCTGGTTACGGGGGGCGCAGGCACCATTGGCTCGCACCTGGTCGATCAATTGGTCGAGGCGGGCGCCGAGCAGATCACCGTACTCGACAACTTCGTCCGCGGCCGGCGTGAGAACCTGGCCCTGGCCATCCCGAGCGGCATCGTCCGGATCGTCGACGGGGACATCCGCGATCGTGAGCTCGTCCGAAAGCTGACGAAGGGCGTCGACACCGTCTTTCACCAGGCGGCCATCCGCATCACCCAGTGCGCGGAGGAGCCGCGTCTGGCGCTCGAGGTCATGGTCGACGGCACGTACAACGTCCTCGAGGCCGCCGTCGCGGAGAACGTCCGCAAGGTCGTCGCGGCCTCCTCGGCCTCGGTCTACGGCCTGGCCGAGATCTTCCCGACCACCGAGAAGCACCACCCCTACGCCAACGACACCCTCTATGGCGCAAGCAAGACGTTCAATGAGGGGCTGCTGCGCAGCTTCAAAGCGATGTATGACCTCGACTATGTGGCGCTGCGCTACTTCAACGTGTACGGCCCGCGGATGGACATCCACGGCGTCTACACCGAGGTTCTGGTGCGCTGGATGGAGCGGATCGCGTCCGGCACGCCGCCGCTGATCAACGGCACCGGCGAGCAGACGATGGACTTCATCTACACCGAGGACATCGCCCGCGCCAACATCCTGGCTGCCCAGGCGGACGTCACCGACGAGGTGTTCAACGTCGCCAGCGGCACCGAGACGAGTCTCCTAGAGCTGGCGCAGAAGCTGCTGGCGGTCATGGACGCCGACTTGGATATCGAGTTCGGCCCGGAGCGCGCGGTCAACAAGGTACCGCGCCGCCTGGCCGACACACTTGGCGCGCGTGACCGCGATCGGCTTTGAGGCCGAGGTCGACATCGACGAGGGGCTGCGGCGCCTCGTGCAGTGGTGGCGCGCCGAGCGCGAGCCGGCTCCGACGACGGCCCTGGCCGCGGCAACCTGATGAAGGTTCAGTTCGCGCGTCCCTTCATGGGAGGCGGTGAGGCCGAGGCCCTCGCCGAGGTCATCGCCTCCGGATGGGTGTCCCAGGGTCCCCGCGTGCAGGCGTTCGAGCGCGCGTTCGCGGACCGCGTGGGCGCCCCGGAGGCCATCGCCACCACCAGCTGCACCACCGCGCTGCACCTGGCGCTCTACGCCGCCGGCGTCACCGCCGGCGACGAGGTCATCGTCCCGTCGATGTCGTTCATCGCCACGGCCAACTCGGTCTGGCAGTGCGGCGCCACCCCGGTGTTCGCCGACATCGACCCCGACACCTACAACCTGGACCCGGCGGCCGCCGAGCGGGCGATCACCGACCGCACCAGGGCGATCATGCCGGTGCACCAGCTTGGGCTGCCCGCCGAGCTGGACGCCTTCCAAGAGCTCGCCGACCGCTACGGGCTCACCCTCGTGGAGGATGCCGCCTGCGCGATCGGGGCCGTCTACAAGGGCCGGCCGATCGGCGCCCACGGGTCGATGGCGTGCTTCTCCCTGCACCCCCGCAAGGTGATCACCACCGGCGAGGGCGGGATGATCACCCTGCACGACAGCGCCCTGGCGGCCCGCATCCGTCAGCTGCGTCAGCACGCGATGGACGTCTCCGACCTCGCGCGCCACAGCGCCACCGACATCGTGGTGGAGTCCTACCCGGAGCGCGGGTTCAACGTTCGCATGACCGACATGCAGGCGGCCCTGGGGCTGTGCCAGATGGAGGTCCTCGACGACATCCTGACGCGCCGGCGCGCCTTGGCCGAGCGTTACAACTCGCTGCTGAGCGGAATCCCCGGGATCGAGACCCCATCTGACCCGCCGCATATCCAGCGGACCTGGCAGTCGTACTGCATCCGTGTCGGAGCGCCCTTGAGCATGGATCGCACAGAGCTCATGCGGCGTCTGTTGGCCGATGGCATCCCGACGCGCCGCGGTGTGATGGCCATCCACCAAGAGCGCGCCTACGAGGAACAGGCGACCCAGCCTCTCCCGCACACCGAGGCTGCCACGGCTGACACGGTCATGCTGCCCCTGTACCCCGGCCTCTCCGAGGCCGAGCAGGACTACGTCGTGGACCGGGTGTCGGCGCACGCAATGCCGCTGGCTGCCTGACCCTACGCCTTGCAACCCCCCTTTCACGGGGGCTCGCAACAGCCGGCGGGACCTGCCCCGCCGGCTGTTTTTGTTGTGGCTACCCGTCCGACGATGTTCCGGCGGCCGTCCAACAAAGGACGAAGGACGGCCCGGCCGCTCAGGCAGAGCCGACGACGGCCGCTCAGCAGAGCCGACGACGGCCGCTCAGCAGAGGCCGACGACCGCCCCGTCTCCGATCCGGAGACGGAGGGCGCGGGGCAGCGAGAAGTCACGGAACAGCCGTGCGTTCTGGCCGACGACGCTGGCGGTGAGACGTGTGCCCACGTGCATGACGCAGGCGTTCGCTGAAATGATCGAGCGCTCGATCTCCGCGCCCTCGATCTTGGCACCAGCGCCGATCGCCGTGTACGGCCCGATGTAGGCGTCCGCGACGTTGGCGTCGGGGCCGATGACCACCGGGCCGACGAGGACGCTCCCGGTCACCGAGGCGCTCTCGTGGATACGGACGCGACCCTCGATGCGATTGCCGTCACGAGCCCCCTGGGGCACGTCGGTGGAGATCTGGTCAAGGGTGATGCGGTTGAGTTCGAGCAGGTCGACAGCCTCGCCTCGGTAGGCGCGCCACACGTCCACGAGGCGGACGTGCACGATGCCGCCGGCGGAGGTGATGCGCTGGGCGACCACGGTGAGGTCGACATCGCTGCTGACCGCCCCTGGGACCGCGGCGCCTTCCCCCGCCACGCTGCGAACGCCGCCCGGACCGAACGCCCAAACGCCGGCCACTCCGAGAGCGGAACGAGACGGATCGAGCTCGGCCAGGTGCAAAAGGCTCTGAGCCGCGGCGCTGAGCCGCTGGTCGGGCGCGGGTGCATGATGAACCATCAGCACGGCGTCGGGACCGCCCCCCTCAAGGCACCGCGCCAGAGGCGCCAGCGGCTCGGCGAGCAGGCCACCCGCAGCGTGCACGATGCACGGCGCCTCGTCGACGAGAGGCGACGCGAGGCTCAGCGCGGCGGCGAAATCCACGGGCCCTGGCTGATGCACGAACGCGAGCTCCGTGGCCCTACGCGGCTCTCGGGCGGACAGGCATTCGCGCACCGCGCCGGCCGACCGCTCCGACGAGGCCACGACGACCTCCTTGACCCCGGCGGCCTCAAGGGCATCGAGCACGTGATGAGCGATGGGCTGGTTGGCGACGTGGTGGGTCGCGGGCACGGGCAGGACCTCACCGCGCGCGCCCACGGCGTCCTCGACGACCACCACACCCCGAAGTTGCATACCGAAAACAACGGTGGTGGACGCTCTGCACTCGCGACGCTCGTAGCCAGAGCTTCATCCGTTGCGCGAGTGCCCGAAGCAGGCGCATCAGTCCTGGGGCCTCGCTCCCGTTGGTCAGGTAGAGATGAATGACGAAAGAAAGGGATTCGCGCCATGACGATCGGAGTCATAGGCCTCGGCTATGTCGGGCTACCGCTGGCCGTGGAGTTCGCTGAGGCCGGCGAGGATGTCGTTGCCGTTGACTTGGACGAGCGCAAGATCGCAGCCATCGAGGCCGGCACGTCCTACATCGAGGACATCTCGTCCGAGCGCCTTCAGGCGGTGCTGCCCAAGATCGAGGCGTGGACGCACTTCGCGCCGCTGGCCCGCGCCGACGCGGTCTTCATCTGCGTGCCCACGCCGCTGACGCCCAATCGCGAGCCCGACCTGGAGCCGCTCATCTCGGCGGGCCGGGCCCTGGGCCACGTCGTCCAGCGCGGCCAGCTCGTGGTGCTGGAGTCCACAACCTACCCGGGGACCACCCGCGAGCGCCTGCTGCCGCTGCTCGAGCGCCGCGGCCTGAAGGCCGGCGACGGCCTCAACGTCGCCTTCTCGCCCGAGCGCGTCGATCCCGGACGCACCGACTTCACCATGCGCAACACGCCCAAGGTCGTGGGCGGGATCACCGAGGAGTGCACGCAGCGGGCCGTCGAGATGTACTCGCGGATCTGCGATCGCATCGTTCCGGTGTCCAGCCCCGAGGTCGCCGAGATGACCAAGTTGCTGGAGAACATCTTCCGCTCGGTCAACATCGCGCTCGTCAACGAGCTCTCGATGCTCTCTGACCGTATGGGCCTCGACATCTGGGAGGTCGTGGACGCGGCCTCGACCAAGCCCTACGGCTTCATGCGTTTCGAGCCGGGGCCCGGAATGGGCGGCCACTGCCTCCCGGTCGACCCGTTCTACCTGACCTGGCGCGCGCGCGAGTTCCACATGTCCACGGAGTTCATCGAGCTCGCCGGCAAGATCAACCAGCAGATGCCCTACTACTGCGCCGAACGGGTGGAGCACGCGCTCAACGACGCTCGCAAGTCCGTCAACGGGTCACGGATCCTCATCCTCGGCGCCAGCTACAAGGGCGGCGTCGGCGACATCCGTGAGTCGCCGGCGCTGCGCATCATGGAGGTCCTGGGCGACCGGGGCGCAGTCATCTCCTACAACGACCCTTACGTGTCCGAGCTTCGCGACCTCGGTCTGCGCAGCGTCTCACTGGACAACATCGCCGGTTATGACGCCGTCGTGCTCGTGACGGCGCATCCAGGCATCGATTATGCCGCTGTGCTCGAGCAGTCCAACGTGCTCGTGGATCTGCGCGGGATCACCCGCAAGCTCCAGCAGTCCGAGCCCGAGCCGGCTGTCGTGGCGACCGCGTAAACGGAGCGCGGCTCTTCGCTCAATTGCGGTGTGCGTGCGCCCGGCCGTGGTCGGGCAGCACGAACCCGTATCCAATGCGGGCCTCGCCCGGCGGCACCGAGAGAGTGCGCAGATCAGTCAGCGCCTCTCGGAGCAAGTGGATCCGAGCGCTGAGCCTGGTGGCCGCGGCGGCATCGGTCTCCGAGCCGGCCCGGGCGCGGACCAGCGCGCGTGACAGCTCCGACTCTAGTCCGATGAGGGCAGCGAACCCCGCCTCGAGAGCGCGCTCGATCTCCTGGACGTCCATCCGCTGGGCCGCGCGGATGCGGGTCGACATGCTCTGAAGCACGCCTAGCTCGTCGGTTCGAGAGTGGCCAAGGTGGTCCGACATGGGGCGGGGTCATCGTCGCCCACTCGCCGGACATTCACAATGAGCCAGATGGACCGGCGACGCGTTCACCACGGCAACACGTGGGATACGTCTGGCGGCCTACTGCTTGGAGATGACCTCGATCTCCGCTCCGCCGGACTCGTGCGTGCGGGTGACCAGGCGCCCACCGACGGACTTGGCGCGAGCGCGCATGGTGCGCATCCCCAGCCCGGTGCCGGCGGTGTCCTTGCCGGCGCCGGCGAAGCCGCATCCGTCGTCGGACACCCGCAGGAGCAGATCGTCGCGGTGCGATCCGAGCCGCACGGTCACGTTGCGCGCGCCGCCGTGGCGGACAGCATTGGCGATCGCCTCGCGGGCGATGCGGACCAGTTCGGTGCGCTCGTTCTCGCCGCGCTCGGTGTTGACGGCGTCATCCACCACAACCTTCACGTCGACGTTGTAATGCGACGACAACTCCCCGGCCACCTCGCGCAGCGCGGCCTCGGTGCTCGACGCGTGCGAGGCCTCCAGGTCCACGATCTGGCCGCGGGAGGCCGCCAGCGCGCGCGTCGCGGCGATCGCCAACGGATGATCGGCGCCGAACTCGCGCGCCAGCCGCTCGGAGTGCGCCGCGATGAAGGCGAGGTCCTGGGCGAGCCCGTCGTGCAGGTCACGGGCGATCCGCAGGCGCTCCGCGCTCACCGCGTCACGCGCGACCTGGTCCTGTGACCGGCGGTACATCCCGACCGCGGTGGCCAACAGCAGGCCATAGCCGGCGACACGCAGGGCGTCTGACGGCGTGACCCAGTCCGGAGGGGCGACGCCGAGGCCGAGCTTGCCCAACTGCGCGCCGGCGATGCACACGGCGGCGGCGGCCAGGAGACCGGCGGCGCGGTCCCCGTCACGCTGGCGCATGGCGAAACCGAATGCGGAGACGAGCAGGACGACGCAGCACGTCACCGACACCGATGTGGCCAATGGGCCGTAGGCGCCCGATGGGCCACTGCTCGCGCACGGGCCCGGCGATGAGATCGACCAGCTCGCCCAGCGCGACCCAGTAGAACGCGGCCGGGACGGCGATCGCAGCCAGGCGCCGGCCCGCCTGCACCTCGCGGTCGCTCGGCGCGAACGCCACCGCGAGGAAGATGCCGGCGATGAGGATCGTCAGCGCCATCCGGGCGCCGGCGCCGTAGATGCCCGTCTGGTAGTGGTAGGCGGGCAGCGCGTTGAAGATGAAGTCCGTCAGGGCGACGGTCGCGAGCGCCGCCAGGAGCAGCAGGTCGCGCAACAGCCGCGTCTGGCGGAAGTGGGCCAGCAGCAGCACCGCGCTGACCAGGGCAGATAGCGTGATGCCGGTCTCGATCGCAGAGCGCAGAGCCGCATCCGTGGCGTGAAGTTGCCAAAGCTGTTCGGCCCCATATCCCACAAAGACCACCGTCGCGACCGCGCACGCAGCAGCGACGACCCACATGGCCAGCCTTGGCCGTTGGACGCTATATGAGCGCGCCCCCGCGCCCACGCGTCCCACCGCAATTCGAGTCACTCAGTGAACCCCCGGAGATGCTCAAAGGAATATTCGGTTGTGTGCAGAAGTGGGTTCGTTTCCCCGTCGAACCAACCTCAACAAACCTTACCAAGTTGGGGACTAAGTTGGAAGAAATGCGGTACAACGCGCCGCGATTATCACGGGATGATCACCGGAGCGCCTCGACGAGATCACCGCGAGGGCCTCGGCAGGGGTATGTAGCGGGGGGCGTGGCCTGGAGCCGGCATCGGCGCACGCGGCGCCGCCTCCCGCCCGCCTGGAGATCAGCGCAGCCGGCGGCGCTGGCCCCGCCGACGATCCAGGGGACGTACGCGCCCGCCTTGGTGCTCGCCCGGACCGCCGGGATCGCGTGGCGGGAGCTTGGTCTCCTCGCCCGCGTCGCGTGGCGGCAGCTCAGTCCCCACCCCCGTCCCCCGCTCCGCGGCACGCTCCCGGTCCTCGGTGAGTCCGACCTCGTAGAAGATGAGGCTGACCACGCCGACGAGCCCGATCCCCACGAGGACCGTCGCCGCCGTGCCGCCGGCGCTGCCCGGGATGACCACCCCGCAGACGACGCCCACGAGCGCCACCGCGATCGAGGCGCCGTAGCGAAGGAGGCGGGTGCGGCGGGTCATCACGTCATGGGTAGTCGTGCGGGTTGCACAAGCATGCGCCGGTCAGCTCTGAGAGCGGCGACCCATCCGGCGCGCGGCGCGCCCGCATCCAGTCGCCGAGCTCATGCTCGTAGCACTGGACACGCGCACGACGCGCGCCGCATGACGCAGGATCAGTCGTCCGACGAGTCTCCGTCGTCGGCGGGGATGTCGAGGTCGGCCAGCTCCTCGGCGAAGCCGAGCGCCGAGCCGCCGTTGCCGATGTTCTCGAGATCCGAGAGATCGGGCTCGATCCCGCCGCCGAAGCCGCTGAGCGACTCGCCGTCGGTGAGGCCGAGCTCGGCCGCGAGGTCATCGTGATCGAGCAGGCCGACCTCGTCGATCCCGCGCGGGAGCGGCTCGGACGGCTCGATCTCGATCCGCCGGTAGCGCTTGAGCCCCGTGGCGGCCGGGATCAGCTTGCCGATGATCACGTTCTCCTTGAGGCCGTTGAGCCGGTCGATCTTGCCCTCGAGCGCCGCATCGGTGAGCACCTTGGTCGTCTCCTGGAAGGAGGCGGCCGACAGGAACGAGTCGGTGTTGAGCGACGCCTTGGTGATGCCCAGGATGATCTCCTCGGCCTGGGCCGCCTCGCCGCCGGAGTCGATGACGCCATTGTTGATCTTGGCGTACTCGTAGCGGTCAACGAACTGGCCGGGCAGCAGGTCGGTGTCGCCCTTCTGGTCGACCCGCACCTTCTTCATCATCTGGCGCACGATCAGCTCGATGTGCTTGTCGTTGATGTCCACGCCCTGGGACTTGTAGACCTCCTGGACCTCGCGGACCAGGTACAGCTCGGTCTCGGTGCGGCCGCGGACGGCGAGCAGCTCATGCGGGTACAGGGAGCCCTCGTTGAGCTGCGTGCCGGGTTCGATCTTCTGACCCGACTCGACGTACAGCAGGGTGCGCCGCGGGAACGTATTGCGGTG
This sequence comes from uncultured Actinomycetota bacterium, assembly GCA_963790605.1. Taxonomy (GTDB): domain Bacteria; phylum Actinomycetota; class Thermoleophilia; order Solirubrobacterales; family Solirubrobacteraceae; genus Palsa-465. The sequence goes on from CAWBPG010000001.1 coordinate 1,060,100, forward strand.
CTCCTCGCCGCCGTCGTCGGTGACCACGACCGTGATCGCCTTGTCTGAGTCCTCGATCGAGACCTTGCCGCCGACCTCGGAGATCTTCGCCAGGCCCTTGGGCTTGCGGGCCTCGAACAGCTCCACCACGCGCGGCAGACCGTGCGTGATGTCGGCGCCGGCGACGCCGCCGGTGTGGAACGTACGCATCGTCAGCTGAGTGCCGGGCTCGCCGATCGACTGGGCGGCGATGATGCCCACCGCGTCGCCGATCTGGGCCAGCTTGCCGCTCGCCATCGAGCGGCCGTAGCACGCCTGGCACACACCGGTCGGAGCCTCGCACTTGAGCACTGAGCGGACCGGGACCGTGATGACCTCGCCCTTGTCGGTGTCGTCCTGGTAGGCCTCGGCCAGGTCGGCCAGCTCGGCGCGGTCGATCTCCTTGCCCTGCTCCACGATGACGCGTCCGCGCTTGGTGGTGATGTCCCGCGCGGCGATCCGCCCGATGAGGTCGGTGTTGGTCTCGCCGGTGGGCCGCAGCCGCCGCGTCTCGGGATCGATCTCCAGCTGAGACACCGGGCTCTCGATGTACTCCTGGGTACCGCAGTCCTCCTGGCGGATGATCACGTCCTGGGACACGTCGACCAGACGCCGGGTCAGGTAGCCCGAGTCGGCGGTGCGGAGCGCCGTATCGGCCAGACCCTTACGCGCGCCGTGCGTCGAGATGAAGTACTCGAGCACGGTCAGGCCCTCCATGAAGTTGGCCTTGATCGGACGCTCGATGATCTCGCCCTTCGGGTTGGCCATGAGGCCGCGCATGCCGGCCAGCTGGCGAATCTGCGAGAACGAGCCACGGGCGCCCGAGTTGGCCATCATGGCGATCGGGTTCATCGGCTCCAGGTGCGCGGTGAGCGCCTCGCCGACCTCGTTGGTGGCGCGATCCCACAGGCCGGTGACCGCCTCGTGGCGCTCCTCCTGGGTGATCTCGCCGTCCTCGTACTGGGCCTCGATGATGATCAGCTCGTTCTCGTAACGCTTCAGGATCTCCTCCTTGGACGGAGGGGTCTGCACGTCGTTCTTGGAGAACGTCACGCCGGCGCGGGTCGCGTACTGGAACCCGACGTCCTTGAAGGCATCCAGGACCTGGGAGATCGTCGGGGCCCCGTAGAGCTGCACGAGGTCGTCGATCATCTGGGTCGTGTCCTTCTTGCGCATCGAGCGGTTGATGAACTCGTAGGTGTCGGGGTCGAACTGCTCGCCCAGCGCCACCTGGAGCGCACGCTCGATCTTCTCGTTGTAGATGACCCGCCCGACAGTGGTCAGGATGTGGCCCTCGTTGCGGCCGATCGGCCGGTACTCGGCCAGGTCGTGGAGCTTGACCACGCCGTGCTCGTAGGACCACTCCGCCTCCTGGGCGGTGCGGAACGGATGCGGACGGGGGGTGATCTCCGCCGGGTTCATCTTCGCCAGCTCGCTGGCGTCCGGGCCATAGGTGAGGTAGTAGGCGCCCAGCACCATGTCCTGCGAAGGGGTCGCCAGCGGCGCGCCGTGCGCCGGGGACAGGATGTTGTTGGCCGACAGCATCAGGATCCGCGCCTCGGCCTGTGCCTCTGCCGAGAGCGGCAGGTGCACCGCCATCTGGTCGCCGTCGAAGTCGGCGTTGAAGGCGTGGCAGACGAGCGGGTGGACCTGGATGGCCTTGCCCTCCACCAGCACCGGCTCGAAGGCCTGGATGCCCAGGCGGTGGAGCGTCGGCGCGCGGTTGAGCAGCACCGGGTGCTCGTGGATGACCTCCTCCAGGACGTCCCACACCTCGGGGATCATGGAGTCGACCATCTTCTTGGCCGCCTTGATGTTCTGCGCGGACTTGCGCTCGACCAGGCGGGCCATGATGAACGGCTTGAACAGCTCCAGGGCCATCAGCTTGGGCAGACCGCACTGGTGCAGACGCAGCGACGGGCCCGACACGATCACCGATCGGCCCGAGTAGTCCACGCGCTTGCCCAGCAGGTTCTGGCGGAAGCGCCCCTGCTTGCCCTTGAGCATGTCCGACAGCGACTTCAGCGGCCGGTTGCCCGGGCCGGTGACGGGACGCCCGCGGCGGCCGTTGTCAAACAGCGCGTCGACGGACTCCTGAAGCATGCGCTTCTCGTTGTTGACGATGATCTCCGGGGCGCCGAGGTCCAGCAGGCGCTTGAGCCGGTTATTGCGGTTGATGACGCGGCGGTAAAGGTCGTTGAGGTCCGACGTGGCAAAGCGGCCACCGTCGAGCTGGACCATCGGGCGCAGCTCGGGCGGGATGACCGGCACGGCCTCGAGCACCATCATCTCCGGCTTGTTGCCGGAGGACAGGAACGCGGAGACGACCTTCAGGCGCTTGACGGCGCGGGCCTGCTTCTGGCCCTTGGCGGTCTTGACCTGCTCCTGGAGATCGGCGGACTCGGCGTCCAGGTCGACCTGCTGCAGGAGATCGCGGACCGCCTCGGCGCCCATGCCGCCCCGGAAATACTCGCCGAAGCCGTAGGGAGAGCCGAACCGGTCGCGCAGCTCGCGGAACGTCGTCTCGTCGTTGATGACGTCCTTGGGCTTCATCGACTTGAACAGCTCCCACACCTGGCGCATCCGCTCGGCGGCGTCCTCGATGTAGGCCTCGGTGTCGTCGATGTCGGCACCGAAGGACTTGCGCAGGTCCTTGAGCATCTTCTCGCGCTCGTCGTCGGACAGCTTGGCGACATTGACGTCCAGTGTCTCGGCCCACAGGTGGTCGTCGTCGGAGAAGTCGCGGCCGGTCTTGGCCGAGTTGAGGTGCTCCTCGCGGCGGGCCAGGGACTCCTTGAGCTCCAGGACGCGCTCTTCCTTCTCGGCGGCGTAGGAGTCAAGCACCTTGTTGACCTCGCCCTCCAGGGACTCAGTGTCCTTGGCGCGGGCCTCGTCGTCGACCCACGTCACCATGGACGCGGCGAAGTACAGGACCTTCTCCAGCTCCTTGGGAGCCATGTCGAGCAGGTAGCCGATGCGGCTGGGGACGCCCTTGAAGAACCAGATGTGCGAGACGGGGGCGGCGAGGTCGATGTGACCCATGCGCTCACGACGCACCTTGGAGCGGGTCACCTCAACGCCGCAGCGCTCGCAGACGATGCCCTTGTAACGGACGCGCTTGTACTTACCGCAGTAGCACTCCCAGTCCTTAGTCGGACCGAAGATGCGCTCGCAGAACAGCCCGTCCTTCTCCGGCTTCAGCGTCCGGTAGTTGATCGTCTCCGGCTTTGTGACCTCACCCGAGCTCCAGGAACGAATCTGCTTGCTGGAGGCGAGGCCGATCTCGATTGCGTCGAAATTATTGATGTCGATCAAAGTGAATCCTTAAACGGTTGAAATCTCGAGTGGCGGGGTGGCGGCGGTGCGGAGCGCGCGTAATGGCGCTCCGCGTCATTACGCCTCGTCTTCCTCCAGAACTCCCTCGGCGTCGCCGGCGGGAACGTCAGCGTCGACCATCGGATCCTCGGCCGAGCTGAAGTCCTCGTCCTCGAGGCTCTCGCCGGACTCCAGATCGGGATCCTCGTCCTCGGTCTCCTCCGCGGAGGCCTCGGCGGTCTCTCCCTCATGCTCGGTCGACTCGTCCGAGGACGCGCCGTCGGTGGCCCGCACGCCGCTCAGGTCGATGCCGAGCTCCTCGGCCGCCCTCAGCAAGTCGTCGTCCTCCTCGCGCATCTCGGCACGCTCGCCCTCCTCGGAGACGACGTTGACGTCAAGCGCCAGCGACTGCATCTCCTTGAGCAGGACCTTGAAGGACTCGGGGATCGACGGCTCGGCGATGTTCTCGCCCTTGACGATCGCCTCGTAGGCCTTCACGCGCCCGACCGTGTCGTCGGACTTGATGGTCAGCATCTCCTGGAGGGTGTACGCCGCGCCGTAGGCCTCGAGCGCCCACACCTCCATCTCGCCGAATCGCTGGCCGCCGAACTGCGCCTTGCCGCCCAGCGGCTGCTGGGTGACGAGCGAGTAGGGGCCGGTGGACCGGGCGTGGATCTTGTCGTCGACCAGGTGCAGCAGCTTGAGGATGTACATGTACCCGACCGTGACCTGCTCCTCGAACGGCTCGCCGGTGCGGCCGTTGAAGAGCGTGGTCTTGCCCGAGGCCTGCTCACCCTCACGCCGGCGCTTGTCGACGTCCATCCGGATCAGGCCGTCGCTGGCCTGGTGCTCGTCCTGCCAGCGGACGAGCGCCTCGTCGACGTCGGCGACCGTGGCGCCGTCGAAGACCGGCGTGGCGACGTAGACCTTGCCGGGCCGCCCGTCGGGCCGCGAGCCGCCGTTGGTGGCGTGCTTGCGCGCGTCGGAGCCGTCCTCGTACCAGCCGTTGGCCGCGACCCACCCGAGGTGGGTCTCCAGGATCTGACCCAGGTTCATTCGGCTCGGCACGCCGAGCGGGTTGAGGATCACGTCGACCGGGGTGCCGTCCTCCAGGAACGGCATGTCCTGCACGTCGACGATCTTGGAGATGACGCCCTTGTTGCCGTGACGGCCGGCGAGCTTGTCGCCCTCGGCGATCTTGCGCTTCTTGGCCACGAACACACGGACGAGGTCGTTGACGCCCGGCGGCAGGTCGTCGCCGTCGTCGCGGCTGAACGTCTTGACGTCAATGACGACGCCGCCCTCACCGTGGGGCACCTTGAGCGAGGTGTCGCGGACCTCTCGCGCCTTCTCCTTGAAGATGGCGCGGATCAGCTTCTCCTCGGCGGTCAGCTCGGTCTCGCCCTTGGGCGTGACCTTGCCGACGAGCAGGTCGCCGGACTGCACCTCGGCGCCGATGCGGACGATGCCGCGGTCGTCGAGGTTGCGCAGCGACTCCTCGGAGCGGTTGGGGATGTCACGGGTGATCTCCTCATCGCCAAGCTTGGTCGTGCGCGCGTCGATCTCGTACTCCTCGATGTGGATCGAGGTGAGCTCGTCGTCGGCGACCAGGCGCTTGGACAGGATGATCGCGTCCTCGAAGTTGTAGCCCTCCCAGGACATGAAGGCCACGAGCAGGTTCTTGCCCAGGGCCATCTCACCCATGTCGGACGCCGACCCGTCGGCGAGCACATCGCCCTCCGTGACCGGCGCGCCGACATCCACGATCGGCTTCTGGTGGATGAGCGTGCCCTGGTTGGAGCGCATGAACTTCTGGAGCTCGTACTCCTCCTTGCCGCCGTCCTTGCCGTCAACGACGATCTGCTCGGCGTCAACGTAGGCGACGGTTCCGGCCGCGCGGGACACGGCGACGTCGCCGGTGTCGATGGCCGCGCGGCGCTCCATGCCGGTGCCGACGAGCGGAGCGTCGGTGACCAGCAGCGGCACCGCCTGGCGCTGCATGTTGGAGCCCATGAGCGCCCGGTTGGCGTCGTCGTGCTCCAGAAACGGGATCATGGCCGTCGCGACCGACCAGATCTGCTCGGGAGAGACATCGATCAGGTCGACCTCTTCCGGGGTGACCGTCACGTACTGGCCCGCCTGGGTGCGGCACAGGATCTCATCACCCTTGAGGTGGCCCTTGTCATCGACCGGCGTGTTGGCCTGGGCGATGATCTGCTCCTCCTCCTGGGTGGCGTCGATGCGAACGATGTCGTCGGTGACCTTGCCGCCCTTGACCACCCGGTAGGGGGTGGTGACGAACCCGTGCTCGGAGATCTCCGCGTAGGAGGACAGCGAGCCGATGAGGCCGATGTTCGGGCCTTCCGGCGTCTCGATCGGGCACATACGGCCGTAGTGGGTGGGATGGACGTCGCGCACCTCGATGGGGGCGCGCTCCCGGGTCAGGCCGCCCGCGCCCAGCGCGCTCAGGCGGCGGCGGTGGGTCAGGCCCGACAGCGAGTTGGTCTGGTCCATGAACTGCGACAGCTGGCTGGAGCCAAAGAACTCCTTCAACGCCGCCACGACCGGGCGGATGTTGACAATCGTCTGCGGGGTGATCGTGTCCGCGTCCTCGGTGGTGAGGCGCTCACGCACCACGCGCTCCATGCGGTACAGACCGATCCGGAACGCCTCCTGGATCAGCTCGCCGACGGTGCGCAGACGGCGGTTACCGAAGTGCTCGTACTCGTCGAGGTGGTCCTGGATGGGCTCACGGGGCATCGACGCCGCCTCGGCGGCGTAGTCGAGCTTGGCGACGTCGCCCGGCTCCTCGGGCATGCCGAGGATGCGCGGGAGGGAGACCAGTTCCTTGACCAGGGCGATGATGTCGTCATGGGTCAGGGTCCGGCTGTCCAGGTCGATGTCCAGGCCCAGGCGCGAGTTGAGCTTGTACCTTCCGACCCTTGTCAGGTCGTACCGCTTGGGATCAAAGAACAGCTGGTTGAGCAGTGACCGCGCGGCGTCGATCGACGGCGGCTCGCCCGGGCGCTGCTTCTTGAACAGCTCGATCAGCGCGCCCTCCTCGGTCCGGGTCACCTCGGGATCCGCCTCGACCGTGTTGCGGATGTAGAGGGAGTTGTCGAAGAGGTTGAGGATCTCCTCGTCTGAGGCGTAGCCCATGGCGCGCAGCAGGACGGTGACCGGCAGCTTGCGCTTGCGGTCGATGCGGACGTAGACGCGCCCCTTCTTGTCGATCTCGAGCTCCAGCCAGGAGCCGCGCGCCGGCATCAGGTTGGCGATGAAGACCTGCTTCTCGCGGTCCTTGGGCTCCATGACGTAGGCGCCCGGCGAACGGACCAGCTGCGTGACCACGACGCGCTCGGTGCCGTTGATGATGAACGTGCCGCGCTCGGTCATCCACGGGAAGTCGCCCATGAACACCGACTGCTCGCGGATCTCACCGGTCTCCCGGTTGATGAAGGCGACGGTGACCGTCAGCGGGCGTGCGTACGTGAGGTCCTTCTCACGGCACTGCTCCAGGCTGGCGACGGGCTCGTCGAACGTGAACTCACCGAACTGCACGGCAAGGTTGCCGGTGTAGTCCTCGATGGGCGAGATGTCATCGATCGTCTCGCGCAGGCCGCCGTTCTCGGGGTCGGTCAGCCACTCAAAGGACTTGCGCTGAATGTCGATGAGGTTGGGGACTTCAAGGACCTTGGTCAGACGCGCGAAGCTACGGCGCGTCCGGGGGGCGTGAGCGGTTGCCAAGACGGCGACTCCTCGGGCGGTCGAGAGGGAGAGACTGGACGCAACGTGAGCCTTGTGGGCTCAAGAAAGCGCGACCAGCAAAGATAGCACACGGCATCAGTGCCCTGTGAAGGACCGCTCAGCTCTCACGGACCCCGCCTTCGGCTGCCGCGTATGTGGCGCGGCGCCGCGTAATCGGGCGGCTACGACTATTGGCTGACCGGCGCAGTGTAGGGGGTAATCGCAAAAGCGGCAAGCACCGGTGTTTGGCGATCATCGGCATACCCGAAGCGCCGGCACGATGGCCGGCGCTTCAGCGGTGCGTGAGACCTATGTCCACGATGATGAGTCCATTGGACCGTCTCCTTTAGTGGCCGTCCCTCCGGGAGGCTCCCTTTTAGGCGGCCGCCGGAGCGGGCGGCTCGGGGTGGCGCGCGCGGCGGGCCAAGGGGATGCGGCGCAGTGGCTCGGCCCGATGTCGCGGGCTGATCTCGGCGAAGCGGAACACGGCGCGGCCGAAGCGCACCACGTCACCGTCGGTCAGGTACTGGACGGTGATGCGCCGTCCGTTGACGAACGTGCCGTTGTAGCTGCGGTCGTCGAGGATGCGCGCTCCGTCACCGCGGATCGCGAGGATGGCGTGGCGGCGCGAGACCTGCGAGTCCTCCAGCCGCACGTCGGCGACGAGGCCGCGCCCGATGTGGGTGATCGGACGTTCGAGCGCGATCAGCTTGGTCTCGCCGTCGTGCTCGAGCGACAGATAGCGGCCAGCCGGAGCCCCGGCCTCGGGGATCAGGCGCTCGCGGGTGCGATTGTCCAGGAGGGTGTACGGGTCAACGACGAACGGGAGGGTGGAGTCCATCCCGTCGGTGGGGGGATCGTGCCGGGCTGAGTCATGGAGAGCCCGGTCAGGGAGCTGGGCTTGAATGGTCATGGCCACAGGTCACCATGGCCAGCGAACATCAAGGTCAGAGTCGCCGAAGAACTTCCGAAGCGCTCTTACACATCCGAAATACGCCTGGCCGATCCGCCCCAGCGGATCGGCCACGTCCCCGGAGTTCGCCGCCAGGCGCTGCCAGCCGATCCGCCCCAGCGGATCGGCCGCGTTCCCCGAGTTCGCCGCCAGGCGAACTCGCCAGCCGATCCGCCCCAGCGGATCGGCCAATTACTTGAGGTCGACGGAGCCGCCGGCCTCCTCGAGATCCGACTTGAGCTTCTCGGCCTCGGCCTTGTCGATGCCTTCCTTGACGGGCTTGGGGGCCTCGTCGACCAGCGCCTTGGCCTCCTTGAGGCCCAGGCCGGTGGCGGCGCGGACGACCTTGATCACCTGGATCTTCTTGTCGCCGGCAGCGGTGAGGATGACGTCGAACGTCGACTGCTCCTCGGCTTCCTCGGCTGCGTCACCGCCGCCCGCGGCCGCCGGCGCCGCTGCGGCGACCGCGGTGGCGGAAACGCCGAACGCGTCCTCGAGCGCCTTGATGCGCTCAGAGAGCTCCAGCACGGAGATCGACTTGAGCTCGTCGATCCATTCCTCTGTCGTGGCCATGATTCCTCCTTAGTCGTCGGACGGCGCCGCGTCCGACGCGGCTTCGGTTTCAGTGTCTTCAGATGCTTCGGGCTCGGCCGGTGCCTCGGGCTCCGCGGCAGGCTCGGGCTCGGCTCGGGCTCCGCGGCAGCCTCGGGCTCGCGCGGCAGCCTCGGGCTCCGGCTCCGCAGCGGGCTCGGGCTCCGCAGCAGCCTCGGGCTCGGCAGCAGCGGCCGGCGCGGGCGCCTCGCCACTCACAAGTCCTTGATCGGCGATGGCCTGAAGCTGGATGGCGACCCCCGCGATCAGCGCGTTGAGCCCACGCGCCAGACCGGTCAGCGGCGCGGCGACGGTACCGACCAACTGGGCGTAGAGCACCTCGCGGGCGGGCAGGCGAGCGATCGAGCGCACGTCGTCGGCCGACAGCGCGGACCCGTTGAGCACGCCGCCCTTGAAGTCGAGCAGGTTGATCTGACGGGCGGTGTCGTTGAGCGCCTTGGCCGCAAGGGCCGCGTCACCCTTGACGAACGCCAGCGCCGTAGGACCGACCAGCATCGGCTTGAGCGTGTCCATCCCCGCCTGGTCGGCGGCCCGTTCAGAGAGCGAGTTCTTGACCACCCGGAACCGAGCGTCAGCGGCGCGCAGCTTGGTCCGCAGCTCCGCGACCTGATCCACCGAGATCCCGCGATAGTCGACCGCGAAGATCGCGTCCGCGTCCTGGATCTGACCGGCGATCTCGTCGATCACCGCTGTTTTCTGGTCTCTGTTCATACCTTCGCTCTCTCTCAAAACGAAACGCCCGCTGGTCGGCGGGCGTCGTCGGAGGGCGTGGCGCAGAGCACCAGCCGGCTTCGAATGACTCCGCCTACCCCGGGCTTACGCGCACTGGCGGCCGGAGGTCTGAGGCTTTCGTCTCGTGGGGTTGCTGGATCTCAGTTTAGGACACTCATCCGACCCGTCGCGATCAGGCGGCGACCGGCTCCTCCACGATGTCGCGGGTCCGCGACGGGTCGACCTTAACGCCCGGGCCCATCGTGCTGGCGAAGGTGACCGAGCGGATATAGCGGCCCTTGGCCGCCGCGGGCTTGGCCCGGATGAGCTCGTCGATGACCGCCGCATAGTTCTCCAGCAGCAGCCGCTCCTCGAAGTCCTTCTTGCCGATGACGAGGTGCACGATCGCGGTGCGGTCGGTGCGGTACTCCACCTTGCCGGCCTTGGACTCGCCCACTGCCTTGGCCACGTCCACCGTGACCGTGCCCACCTTGGGATTGGGCATCTTGCCGGCGGGTCCGAGGATCCGCCCCAGGCGGCCGACGATCGGCATCATGTCCGGCGTGGCGATAGCGACGTCGAAGTCGTCGAAGCCCTCCTGGATCTGCTTGGCCAGATCCTCGCCGCCGACGATGTCGGCGCCGGCCTCCTCGGCCTCGCGTGCCTTGTCGCCCTGAGCGAAGACGGCGATCTTGAGCTCCTTGCCCAGGCCATTGGGCAGAGCGATCGTCCCGCGCAGCTGCTCGTCGGCGTGGCGGACGTTCAGTCCGGTGCGGACGTGCACCTCCACGGACTCGTCGAACTTCGCGGTGCTGAGCTGCTTGACCAGCGCGATCGCCTCCGATGGGCTGTACTCGCGGCCGCGGTCGAAGCGCTGCTTGGCGTCGAGATATGCCTTTCCGTGCTTGGCCATCTGTGTCTCCTGGGTCAGACGACGTCGACGCCCATCGACCGGGCCGTGCCGGCGATGATCTTCGCCGCCGCGTCGATGTCGTTGGCGTTGAGGTCGGACATCTTCTTCTCGGCGATTGCCCTCAGCTGGGCCTGGGTGATCCTCGCCACCTTGTCGCGATGGGGCTCGGCCGAGCCCTTCTCCAGCGACAGAGCCTGCTTGATCAGCACCGCCGCGGGCGGGCTCTTGGTCACGAACGTGAACGAGCGGTCCTCGTACACGGTGATCACGACCGGGATCACGGTGCCGACATCGGACTGCGTCTGGGCGTTGAACGCTTTGACGAACTCCATGATGTTGACGCCGTGCTGACCGAGCGCGGGGCCGACCGGCGGGGCCGGGCTGGCCTGGCCGCCCACGGCCTGCAGCTTGATCTGAGTTAGGACCTTCTTGGCCATTGCCGGATTCTCGCTTCTCTCTCGCTAAACCGCTAGATCTTCTTGACCTGGTCGAAGCCGACCTCGACCGGCGTCTCCCGACCGAAGATAGACACCAGGACCTTGAGCTTCTGAGCGTCCTCGTTGACCTCTGAGATCTCGCCGCTGAAGTCCGACAGCGGGCCGGACACGACCTTGACGGACTCGCCGATCGAGAACTGGGCCCGGCTGCGCGGGCGCTCGGCCGGCCCCTCCATGTGCAGGAGACGGTCCACCTCAGCCTGGGTCAGCGGCACCGGCTCGTTGGACGCGCCGACGAATCCGGTGACCCCCGGGGTGCCCTTGACCAGTGACCACGAGTCCTCGTTGAGGTCCATCTGGACGAGCACGTACCCGGGCATCGTGCGCTTCTCCACCGTCACCTTCTGGTTGTCCTTCATCTCCGAGACGGACTCGGTGGGGACGATGATCTGGCGCACGGCGCGCTGCTGGTTGAGCGAGACGACGCGGTGCTCAAGGTTGTGCTTGACCTTGTTTTCGTGGCCGGAATAGGTGTTGACGACGTACCAGCGGAACATGTTTCTCTCAGAGTGACTAAGCGATTAGGGGAGGATGAGCTTGACGACCTTCGTCGCGACGAAGTCGGCAACGCCCAGGAACGCACCGGCGACGATGACGAACCCGATCACAACTCCGGTTGCCTGCATCACCTGCCGGCGGTCAGGCCACTGTACTCGCTGGAGTTCGCGCCAGCTTCCCTGAAGGAAGTGGACAAGGCGGCTGCCGGGGTGCTCGCGTGGCGCCGAGACTGCCGTCGATGCCCGGCGACGCCCGCCGCCGGACCCGCTGTCCTCCGGACCGAGATCGTCGTCGTCCTCATCGTAGTCACCCCCGCCGCCATCGCCGGCCAGCGCATCGTCGCCGCGTCCGGCCGCGTCCGGCTCCTCGCCAGGAGCCTCGTCGTCGGGTGATGCCTCGCCCTCGGGCTCCGCGGCCATGTCCGCGTCGGCGTACTCGGGGCGGCCGATCGCCAACTGGGCCTCCGCGAGCTCCACTTCGCCGCTCTCGAGCGCTCGGCTTCCGGCCTCGCCTGAAAGCTCGGGCGGCGAATCATCCGGCTGAGTGGCGTGCTCGATCGGATCCGGGGCATCCTCGGGCCGGTTGCCACGGGCCGTGGCCACGCCTGGCTGCGAGGCGGGGCCGGGCCGGCGCTCCCGGCCTGCGCTACGGCGTTTACGGTTGCGAGCCACTGGCAGTCCGGCGCGCTATCAGCGCGTTTCGCGATGCGCGGTGTGGCGCCTGCACCAGCGGCAATACTTGCGCAGCTGCAGTCGCTCCGGATTGTTCCGCTTGCTCTTGTTGGTCTGATAGTTCCGGCGCTTGCACTCCTCGCACGCGAGGGTTGCGGCGATCCGGACGTCTCCACGGGCCATTTTGCGCTTCTTTGCTGGAAGGGATGAGCCGCCGCGGGCGTGAGAAGAAACGCCGCCCGGCGCCGTGCGGAGTGTAGCGCCCGCTACCGGGCGAAGCGCACCTCAGCAGGCAGGGTTGCACCGTTCAGGAACAATGCGCGGATGCTCATACCGATCGCCGCCGGCGCATGATCCGGCTGATCGGCCTCGTCGTCTCGATCGGGATCGCCGACTCGCTGAACCCGACGACGATCGCCCCTGCCCTCTATCTCGCCGCCGGGGACCGGGCGCGGCGACAGGTCGCGGAGTTCACGGCCGCGGTCTTCGGCGTCTACCTTCTCGGTGGCCTGGCCATCGCTCTGGGACCGGGCGAGCTGCTGCTGGCGGTCGTCCCCCGTCCCGGACGCCACCTCGGCTACGTGCTGGAGATCGTGGCCGGCGGAGCCATGCTCGCCGCCGCCGCGGTCCTGTGGGGATATCGGGCCCGGCTGTCGCAGGCCGATCCTCCGGAGATCAACCCCCGGGGGCGCTCGAGCGCCATCCTCGGCGCCACCATCACCGCCGTGGAGCTGCCCACGGCGTTCCCCTATTTCGCCGCGATCGCCGCGCTCGTGGGGCAGGACCTCGACATCGTCCGCATCGTCTTCCTGCTCGTCATCTTCAACGTCTGCTTCATCCTGCCCCTGCTGGGGATTCTCGCCACCCTGACGTTCGCCGGGCCCAACGCGCAGCTGATGCTCACACGGGGCCGGGAGTGGCTGGAGGCGCGGTGGCCGGTCGTTTTAGCGGTCCTCGCGCTGGCGGCGGGAATCATCGTCACCCTCCTCGGCGTCACCGGTTTGGCCAGCTCCCACCACAACGACTTCGGCACGTTCTCCCGCAAGCTGCGCAAGGCCCTGCACCTGCACCAGTGAGCCACGCACCTCGGGCGCGGGTGGTTTCGCGGCGCCCGTGACGAGGCATATTCTCCTGCGGTGGCAGCGGTGACCTCGGAGAACAGGACGTTCGACCCCGCCGGCCTGCTGCGGCTGCTCGATGGGCGCTACGCCGACGTCTGCGCCGGCGCGCTGGTCGAGGCCTTCGGCATCCCCGACGAGGGGCTCGGCGCCCCGATCGGGCTCAGCGACCACCGACCGGCGCGGGACTGAGCGCCGGTGTCCGCCGCAAGATCAGCGCTCGACGTCAGCCGGATCACGCAGCTGGAGGAGCTGCTGGGCGCCGACCGCGAGGCGATCGTGGGGACGCTCGTGACCGAGCTGACCACCGCGGTCGCCCGAATCGACGACGGCCTGGCGTGCGGCGATCTCGGAGCGGTGGCGGCGGCCGCGCATGCGGCGCGCAACAGCGCGCTGATGATCGACGCCCAGCCCGTGCTCCGGGTGCTCAAGCAGCTGGAGATGTGCGCCCGCAGCGGACAGACCGACGAGGCCGCAGTGGCACGCGCCCGCCTACACCGGGCGTGGCCGCGGCTGCGGCGCGAGCTCAAGCAGGCGGCCGAGGCTCGCGACTAGCGCTCCGGGGACCGTGCTCCGCGGGATTTTCCTGTCAGGTATCGGCGAACGTCAAGTGCGGACTGTCGAGTCGCGCGGGCGGCATCGACCTCGCGGTGTCCCTCGAGGGTGCATTTTGGTGCCAAACCGCAGAGGCCGCCCGAGGTTTTCCACAAAACTGTCGTATAGCAGCCGTTTCGTGCCAAACCCCGTGGCGCAGGAGAGGTTTGGCACGAAACAGTTGCTCGCCCTCGCCGGGGCCCTCACCCCGCCGGGAGCCTCGCCCTCGCCGGGGGGCTCGCCCCACCTCGCCCCCACCTCACGTCCCCCCTCGACGGCCTCCCAGCAGTGCGTCCCCCCTCGACGGCCTCCCAGCAGTCGGCGGCCCCCACTCGACGGCCTCTAGGACTCCGAGCCCTCCCGGGCCTGACGCACGAGCCGCCGCATCCCCTCCAGCCACCGCTCGGGCTGGGCCCCCTTGAGCGCCATGTAGTTGGCGACCTCCGCGTGGGGCAGGATGAGGAAGCGCTCGTCGCGCAGCCCCTCTACCACCACGGCGGCCACGTCCTCGGGCTCCATCAGGCCGCCGGCCAGCAGCGGCGCCGCGCCCACCGGGTCCTCGAGCGCGATGTCGAGCATCGGCGTGCGGACGCCCTGCGGGCACAGGCAGGAGACCTTGATGCCGGCGTCGCCGTAGGTGATCGACAGCCACTCGGCGAGGGCGACGGCGGCGTGCTTGGTGATCGAGTAGGCCAGCGCGGAGACCTGGGTGAGCAGCCCCGCCGCCGACGCGGTGCTGAGCAGGTAGCCGTCGCCGCGCTCCAGCCAGCCGGGCAGAAGCGCCCGGGCCGCCCAGACGTGGGCCATGACGTTGATCTCCCACGTGGGCTGGAGCTCGTCGTCGGGCGCCTCCGGGCCGCCGCCGGGGCCGGCCACGCCCGCGTTGGAGAAGAAGAGGTCGATCGGGCCGTGGTGGTCCTGCGCGGTGGCGATGAGCGCCGTGATGTCCGATTCGCGGCTGACGTCGGCGACGACGCTGAGCGCGCCGATCTCCTCGGCGACCGCGTGCAGGCGCGCCTGGTCGCGGTCGGCGGCGACCACGCGGGCGCCCTCGGCCGCGAAGCGCGCGGCGCAGGCGCGACCGATGCCGCTGCCGGCTCCGGTGACGACGACATGCTTGCCGGCCAGCTCCACGCCGGAGAGCCTATGCGTTTCGCGCCTGCCACCCCGGACGACCCGGGTGGCGCCGCTCACGGCGCCTGCGCCTAGGCGCTGCCCAGCGCCACCCCGGCGGCGACGATCAGCGCGCCGCCGAGCGCGACCTGCAGCAGGCTGGTCCGCAGCGAGACCGCGAGGAACCGCTTGCGGATGAGCGAGATCGTGACGAGCTCGATGGCCACCACGATGCCGGCGACGACCAAGCGCGGTATGCACCTCGCTGATGAGGAACGGCAGCGAGTGGAACACGCCGCCGAACGCGGTCATCGATCCCGGTCACCACCCCGCGGACGACCGCGGGGCCGCGGCCGGTGTCGCTGCCGTCGTCGGACAGCGCCTCGGAGAAGCCCATGCTGATGCCGGCGCCGAGCGCCGTGGCCAGCCCGACGAACAGCGCCGCGTGCGAGCCCGAGAGCAGCGCGGCGGCGAAGATCGGCGCCAGCGTCGAGAGCGTGCCGTCGATCAGGCCCACCAGCCCCGGCTGCACGTAGCGCAGCACGAGGGTGCGCTCGTCGATGCTGCGCAACTGGCTCAGGCTCTCAACCACTCGCACAGACTATAACAACTGTGTTAGAATTAGGTCTCCCTTAAAGCACGACCCGACCGCGTGCCCGACCAATCCGACACCCCCGCTGCGCTCCGACCGACCTCGTCGAGCTGCTGCACGAGCGCGGCCAGCGCGCCACCCCGCAGCGGCTGGTGATCCTGCGCGAGCTGCGCCGGCGCGGCCGCCACGCCACCGCCGACGAGGTCCGCGGCGCGGTCCGCCACGAGCTGCCCGGGACCTCGACGCCGACGGTCTACGCCGCGCTCGAGCTGCTGGTCGATCTGGGGCTGGTGCGCCGGATCGACGCCGGCGCGGGCGCCGCCCTCTACGACGCGCGCGCCGAGCCCCACCAGCACACCGTGTGCCGGCGGTGCGGGCGCGTGGACGATCTCGACGGCGAGCTGGACACCGCCGTGCTCGAGCGGGCCTCGGCGCGGGCCGGCTTCAGCGCGCAGGCCGTGGAGGTGGTCATCTCCGGGCTGTGCGCCGGAGTGCGCGGCCGCGGCTTGACGCTCAGGACCCAGCGGCCGCGCCGGAGCGCTCAGGACGCGGTGACGACCCGGGCGCGCTGGCGCTCCGGGCTGATCCGCACCACGTTCCAGGCCAGCCCCACCCTCTGCATCCCGGCGATGATCAGGCCCGAGGGATCGACCTCCCACCAGCGCAGGCCGTGGTAGGCCGAGCGCGGGAAGGCGTGATGGTTGTGGTGCCAGGACTCTCCCAGCGACAGCACCGCCAGCCAGCCCACGTTGGTCGAGTGGTCCTCGAGATCGAAGCGGCGGCTGCCGAAGAAGTGGCAGACCGAGTTCACCGACCACGTCACGTGGTGCACGAAGAAGATCCGGACCAGGCCGCCCCACACCAGGCCGCGCAGGGCCCCCGCCGCGCGTGAAGTCGTGCAGCGCCCAGTCGGCGACCGTGGGGATGAGCAGCGACAGCACCGCGAGCTGCGGGAAGCGGCGGCCGATCATTCGCATCGCCGGGTCCTCGTAGAGCTCGGCGGCGTACTTCTTCCAGTCGGCCTGGCCCTGGGTCTCCAGCAGCCAGCCGACGTGGGCGTGCCAGAGCCCGGACAGGCCGCTGCCGTGACCGACGTGCGGGCTGTGGGGATCGCCCTCCCGGTCGGTGTGGGCGTGGTGCTTGCGGTGATCGGCCACCCAATCCATGACCGAGCCCTGGACCGACAGCGAGCCCAGCACGGCGAACGTCCGCTCCACCCACGGGTAGCTGGCGAACGCGCGGTGGGTGAGCAGCCGATGAAAGCCGACGGTGATCCCGACCGCCGTGAGCATGTACATCACCACGAGCACGATGAGGTCGGTGAGGTCGACTGCGCGGTTCCACAGCATCACGATCGCCGCAAGCGTCCCGACGAACGGGACCACCACTCCGGCGAGATTGGCTGTTCGCTCGACCTTGGTCACGTGAAATCAAGGTTCTCATGTACAACCACGCATTTCTTGCATGATTGAGTGGCCCAGCCCGGCCGGAATTTAGAGGTTATGAACGATTCTTGGGACCGAAGACCAGCCGACGCGGGAGCGGTACGGGGGACAGGCGGTGGATCGCCTCACCCATGAGCAGCCGCGGCTGGAGCTTGGCCAGGATGCCCTCGAGCTCGTCGCGCTCGGCGTCGGTCAGGCGGCTGCGCCGACCGCGCCCCACGCGCACGAGGACGACGAGCCTACGTCGCTCGCGCGGGCTCAGCCGGGTGAGGTGGTCACGGGCCAGCAGGGCCAGCTCGGCCGCGGCGAGCAGCCTGACGATGGGGATACGCCGGAGCCCCGGCACCCGCTCTGACGCCTTGCCAAGAGTCATATTCAAGAACCTGGAGGGCACCCGCTCGAGTCTAGGCACAAGCCACCGATGATCTCGCGACGTGGGATCGTTACAGCGCGTATGAACGAACCACTCCTTCACAACAAGACCACGATCATCTATGGCGCCGGGGGCGGGATCGGGTCCGGCGTCGCCCGCGAGTTCGCCCGACAGGGGGCGCGGCTGTTCCTGGCCGGGCGCACCCGGGAGCCGCTGCAGCGCATCGCCGATCAGGTGGCCGCGCTCGGGGCCGGCGCCGAGGTCGCCGTCGTCGACGCGCTGGATGAGAACGCCGTCGAAGGCCATGCCGACAGCGTCGTGGCGGCCGCCGGAGGCATCGACGTCTCGATCAACGTCATCTCCCGTGGCGACGTCCAGGGGACCCCGCTGATCGAGATGTCGCCCGAGGACCTGATGGCCCCCGTCGAGGCCGGGCTGCGCACCAACTTCCTCACCGCGCGCGCCGCGGCGCGACGGATGATGCGCCGGGGCTCGGGGGTGATCCTCACCGTCACCAGCGGCTCAAGCCACGCGGCGCAGCCGCTGATGGGCGGCACCGGGCCCGCGGATGCCGCCGTCGAGTCGATGCTGCGCTACCTCGCCGCCGAGACCGGCCCCCAGGGCGTCCGCGTGCTGGGGCTGTGGACCGCCGGCGTGCCCGAGACCTTCGATCTCGAGCACGACACCAACGCGACCCGCCGCGCCCTGGGCCTCAACGGCGAGCAGATCGAAGCCATGTTGGGTCCGCGGACGATGCTGGGGCGCGCACCGCGCCTGGATCAGGTGGCGCAGGCGATCGCGTTTCTGGCCTCCGATCGCGCCGCGCGCGATCACCGCGACGACGCTCAACGTGACCTGCGGCCTCGTCCCCGGCCCCTGACATGACCGGCGATTTCGAGACCCGGGCGCAACGCCATCGCCGCGAGCTGCACGTCCATTGCTACCGGATGCTGGGGTCCTTCGAGGAGGCCGAGGACGCGGTCCAGGAGACGCTGCTACGGGCCTGGCGGGGGCGGTCCCAGGTGAACCTGGACGCCGGCTTCCGGCCGTGGCTGTACCGGATCGCCACCAACTACTGCCTCGACGTGCTGCGCCGGCGCAAGCGCCGCCCGCAGACCGTGGGCTCCTTTGCCGAGATCCCGTGGCTTCAGCCGTACCCGGACCGCCTGCTGGACGAGATCCCCGCCGCGCCCGGCGACGAGCCCGACGTCGTCGCGGTGGCCCGCGAGACGATCGAGCTGGCGTTCATCGCCATCGTGCAGGAGCTACCGCCGCGCCAGCGGGCGGCGGTGCTGCTGTGTGACGTGATGGGCTGGTCGGCGCGGGAAACCGCCGAGCTCCTCGAGACGAGCCTGCCCGCCACCAACAGCGCGCTGCAGCGAGCGCGGGCGACGCTCGCCGACCGGCGCCCCGCCGCGGGCCGCGCCACGGGGAGCGTCACGACCGCGGCCGAAGACCTGGACGCGCGCGAGCGCGAGCTGGTGCAGGCGCTCATCGACATCCACGAGGGCGCCGACGCCACGCGCGCCGCCGAGCTGCTCGCCGAGGACGTCCGCGTCACGATGCCGCCCAACCCGTGGCTGTACGAGGGCCGCGAGGCCGTCCTTGAGCTGTTCGAATTCGGGACGGGCTACAACGGCCCCGGCGAGTGGCGGCTCGTGCCCACCGCCGCCAACCGCCAGCCCGCCACCGCCAGTTATCTGCGGGACTGGGAGGACACCGTGTTCCACGCCTTCAAGATCGACGTCTTCGACATCCGCGATGGACTGGTCGCCCAGATCACGACGTTCGGCAGCAGCCTGTTCGAGGCCTTCGGGCTGCCGGCGACGTGGGAGGCCACGCGCGTGTAGCGCCGGACGCCAACGCGCGACGGGACGGGCCGCTAACGGCGGATGATCTTGACCCGGCCCTGCCGGCCCGGGTTGAGGCCCAGCTTGACGATCGCGTCGCCGACGGCGACCTCGTCGATCCACACGCGCTCGTTCTCGTTGAGCGCTGCCAGCGCACTCACCTGCTGCATCACGGTGGCCAGGCGAGCGATCTCATCGCAGCTGCCTTCCAGCGGCTCGATGCCGCGCTCGGTGAGGAACGTCACGGCGATGCCGTCCGCGGTCTCCCGGGCTCCAATCAGTTCCAGGCTCATGGCCCCTCTCTTTCCGAGACGTCCTGTCCCAAGATCAGACAACTGTAGTGGAGCAACGGACGGCATCGGCGCAGACGTTCGCGCTACGTGCGGACCAGCGCTCAGTGAGACGGCGATCACATCGGCTCGAGCTCCAGGAGCTCCTGGAAGAAGATGAGCGAGGCGCGCCCGATCCGCCGCGCCACGTCGCGCTCACTGGGGCCGACGGCGACGACGGGCAGCCACACGACCCCGCCCCGGGTGATATTGACGTCCAGCTCCGCGTGCACCCGGGCGCATGCCCGCGCCCAGCCCGGCGGCGCGCCGGCCTTGCGGAACGCCGCGCCGTGATCTGAGACCGACACCCGGCGCTCGCGGTGCACGACCCAGACCTGGACGGGATCTCCGGACCCGTACTGAAGGCCCGTGACGACGATCGACTCGGCCCGGGCGGGGTCGGCCGTCGCCCGCGCAAGCGCGGGCCAGGACCGATAGCCCCGTTCGTTGGCCACCACGTGCTGGGCGTCGCTGAGGATGAAGCGCTGCTGCACGCGCTCCCCCAGGACGGCACGGGCGCGCGCCAGCGCGTCGGCCTCCCCGACGCTGACGGCGCGCAGCAGTCGCTTGGCGTCCTTTCGGCAATGCTCGAGATTCATGACGATCCTCCTCCGGCAGGCTCGGCGTCCGCTGACCGGGCCGCCCGCAGATCGTCTGCTCGGCTGGTCACGTCGTCCATGTGGAGGTGGGAGAGTCCCTTTCCGCGGACCGGAGGCGCCCTCGGGGCGCCTCTCGCATGCTACGCCTGGGGCTGGAACGCGGTGGCGAGGAAGAACGGTGGCCGGCAGCCAGCCTCAGGTGAGCGCCGGGGTGCCGCTCGTGGTGTCGGCAGTCGGCGTGGCGTTCGCGGGTCGCGCCCGCGACGCGAAGCCGCTCGGATAGACGACCTTGTCCTCCCGGACGAGCAGCGGTCGCCCGTCGTCGGCGCGCTTGGAGAGCAACCAGCGGCGATGTATGACCTCCGTCTCCGGCATGGCTCCGGGCAGGGTTCGGTCCACAGCGTCAAGACTCATCCGTGACACCTCACATCATGGGTTTGGGGGGTCCGGCGGCCTAGCCAAATTAATGGATGGCAGGTCGAAAGGCATGATTGTGGTGAATCTGCACACGGTCTCCTGGAAGACCTGCAACAAAACGCACAAGCTCCGGATTATGGAGAGGCGGGGCCCGCAGGGCCGGCGCCGAGGCCGAGGGCCGGCGCCGAGGTTCAAGAGGGGCCGTGGCGGGTGATCGTGAGCGCCGGCAGCTCCTCGCCCACCGGCGCCGCATCGAGCATGCGCAGCCGCGCGTGGAAGGCCCGCGCGACCCGGTCGGCGTGGGTCTTGGCCAGCTCGGCCCGCTCGCCGGCGAACAGCTCGTCGACGGTCCTGCGCCACAGCCACAGCCACCGTTCAAAGTGCCCGGCCCGCAGGGGGACCTGCGCGTTGATGAGCGCGTGCGGGCGGAAGGCGCCACCGCCGTAGGACTGGGCGCCGAGCAGGATCGTCTCCCAGAACGAGGCGATCCGTGGGACATGCGCCTCCAGGTCGAGCTTGGCCACGTCGACGAAGATGAAGCCGATTACCGGGTCGGTGAGCGCCTGTCCGTAGAAGGCGCGGACGAGCCGCTCACAGTCGTCACGGGTCGTGATGTCCTGAAGCGGAGCTGCCATCGTCCATGGAGGATATGGCGGCGGCGGCGGCCAGCTGACGAGCTGCGCGCGGGAACGCACATCGAACTGGCGGTACATGTTTGCGCCGCCCCGGTTAGAGCACGCGCGGCTCGGCGGTCATCTCGCCCCCGGCGTCGCCGGTGTTGACGGTCTGATCGGGCTCGATGAGCAGCACCTCGGCGCCTTCGGCGGAGTCGGGGCAGTGCTCCACGCCGCGCGGCACCACGAAGATCTCGCCGGGGTCGAGCTCGACGTCGCGGTCGCGCAGGTGGATGGTCAACCGCCCGCTGAGGACCTGGAAGAAGTCGTCGGTCTCGTCGTGCTTGTGCCACACGAACGGCCCCTTGACCTTGACGATCTGCAGCTTGTAGTCGTTGAGATGGCCGACGATGCCCGGCTCATACGGTGCGTCGAGCAACGCGAGCTTGGCCGCCAGGTTGATCTTCTCGGTCATGGCATCCCTCCGCTTCGCTCGTAGTCGGCCAACGGTAGCCCAGCGCCGGGCCGGGCTCCTTCTACCGCGGCCCCTCGGCGCCACCGGCCGGCAGCGTCAGCGTCGCCGCCGCGGCGGCGAGGAACAGCGCGGCGGCGATGACCGCGACGGTGTGAAAGCCGTGAACGAAGCCGGGACTGTCCGGTGCGGAGGCGATCGCGCCGAACGCGGCGATCCCGATCGCCCCGGCCGCCTGACGCGTGGTGTTGTTGACCGCCGACCCCAGCCCGGCGCGCCCCTCTGGGACCGCGGAGACCGCCGCCGAGACGACGGCGGGAGTGAGGAACGCCAGGCCCACCCCCCACAGCAGCACGGCAGGAAGCAGGATCAGGTAACCCGTGTGCGCGCCTGACAGGGTGAGCAGTCCCGCGCCGACGGCGGCCGCGAGCAGCCCACCCAGCATCGGGAGCCGTGGCCCGGTGCGAGCGACGATGCGTCCGCCCACGCGGCGCCAGGACGCTCAGCGGGGCGAACAGCGGCAGCAGCACGACGCCCGCCAGCAGCGCGCGATCGTGGCGGACGTCCTGGAGATAGAGGGTGACGACGAACAGCAGGCCCAGGGTGGCGAGGTTCATCGCACCGGCCACGCCGTTAGCGGCGACGAACGCGGGACGGCGCAGCAGGGCCAGGGGAAGCAGCGGGTCACTCGAGCGGCGCTCGGCGACGACGAACCCGGCGGCGGCGGCCAATGCGCACCCGGCCGCGATGATGACGGGCACGGCCGAGCCGCCGTGCCCGGCCGCAATGAAGGCAAAGGTCACGCCGACCAGCGCCAGCGCCCCCAGAGCCGCGCCTGGAAGATCGAGCCTTCGCGCCGCGGAAGTGCGGCTCTCGGTCACGACGCGCGCAGTGGCCAGCGACGCGACCGCGACGATCGGCACGTTGAGGAGGAACACCCAGCGCCACCCGGCGCTCTGGACCAGCAGCCCGCCGAGCAGCGGCCCGGCGGGCAGCGCGCAGCTGCCGACGCCGGCCCACACCCCGATGGCCCGAGCGCGCTCGCGCTCGTCCGGGTAGGCGTTGGCGATGACCGCGAGCGTCCCGGGGAGCATGAGGGCGGCGCCGAGCCCTTGAATGACCCGGCACGTGATCAGCATCGCCGCCGAACCCGCCGCGCCACAGCCCAGCGAGGCGATGCCGAACACGGTGAGGCCGGAGAGCACGACGCGCTTGTGGCCGTGCAGGTCACCGACGGTCCCTCCGGTGAGCATGAGACCGGCCAGCGCGAGGGCGTAGCCGTCGACGACCCATTGCAGCCCGCTGACCCCGGTGTGCAGGCGGCGGCCGATCGTCGGGAGCGCCACGTTGACGATCGTCACGTCGAGCAGGACCAGGAAGTAGCCGACGCACATGACCAGCAGCACCGCCCCACGCGAGGGAGCGGCGCGGCGGCGGTCAGCACGGACAGACACGACGCCTAATGTTGCGCACGATCGCTTCGGCGCCGGCCGAAGCGTTGCGGCGCTACGGTCAGCGACCATGAAGGGCGACGCTGACATCGCCGCCGTCGCCGGGCTCATCGGCGACCGGACCCGCGCCCGCGTGCTGCTGGCGCTCGGCGACGGGCGTGCGCTGGCCGCCAGCGTGCTGGCCCACGAGGCCGGCGTCTCGGCTTCGACGGTCAGCGGCCACCTGGCCAAGCTGCTGGACGCGGGGCTGCTCAGCGTCGAGTCCCACGGCCGGCACCGCTACTACCGCCTCGCCGGCCCCCCGGTGGCCCGGCTGCTCGAGAGCCTCGCCGAGCTCTCCCCGGCCTCACCGGTCACCTCGCTGCGGCAGGGCACCCGGGCCAACGCGCTGCGCAGCGGCCGCTACTGCTATGACCACCTCGCCGGACGGCTCGGCGTCAGGATCATGCGCTCGCTGCTGGACCGCGGGGTGCTGACCGGGGGCGACGGGCACTTCGACCGTACCCGCGCCGTCACCGACCGTCTCTCAGCGGCCGGCCACGATCTCGACTACGGCCTGACTCCGGCCGGCGAGACCTGGATGGACGGCTTTGGCGTCGACCTCGACGCGATGCGCGCGCGGCGCCGTCCGCTCATCCGCTATTGCACCGACTGGACCGAGCAGGAGCACCACCTCGCCGGCGCGCTGGGCGCGGCGCTCGCCGAGCAGATGGTCGAGCGCGGGTGGATCGAACGGCTGCCCAACGGCAGAGCCGTCACGTTGACCGACGCCGGCCGCCGGGGGCTGCGCGAGCGCCTGGACCTCGAGATCCCGGAGCTCGTCGCGGCCTGAGGGCGGTGGCCTGAGGGCGGTGGCCTGAGCGCGCGCACCTAGCGTTCGTGCCCGGCGAGGTCGAAGTCGGCGAGCCCGGCCGGATCGGTGATGCCCAGCTTGCGCCGCGCGCGCTCGGCGAACCCTCCGGGGTGCACGCGGACGACCCGGGCGGCGTCGGGCCGGGCCAGAATCTCCACGCGCGCGCCCGGCTCGGCGTGTCCCAGCAGCTGGCCGTCGCGTTCGATGGACACCGGCGCGCTCATGCGGAGGATCTCGATCCCGAGGCTCTCCCCCTCGGCGAGCACGACCGCGCGGTTGAAGAGTCCAGCCGGAGCGTCGGGCATCACAATCATGCCGTGGGCGCGGGGGGAGACGAGCGGCCCTCCCGCGGCGAAGGCGTACGCCGTCGATCCCTGCGGCGTGGCCGCGATCACCCCGTCGCTGGCGTAGCGCACCAGCAGCTCACCGTCGATGTGCAGCGCCAGCGCCGCCTGACCGCGGCCCGGGACACGGGTGAGCACGACGTCGTTGTAGGCGATCTGGGCCTCGATGCCCTCCCGGGCGGCGAGGGCGAGCCCGCTGCGACGCTCGATGGTGTAGCTCCCGCGCTCCAGCGCGGCGAGGGCACCCTCGAGGTGGCCGCCGTCGATCTCGGTGAGGTAGCCCAGCGTTCCCAGGTTGACCCCCAGCACCGGGACCCCATGGGGACCGGCGAGGCGGAGGGCGCCGAGCATGGTGCCGTCCCCGCCGAGCGCCAGGACGACGTCGCAGCCCTCGGCGAGAGACGCCTCGGGGCGGTGAGCGACCCCGTCGGGCAGCCGGGCGTCGCCCTCCACGCCCGTGAGGGCCACGCCGTGCGCCCCCGCCCACGCGTGGATCTGCTGCAGGACCGGGTCGAGGTCTCGCTCGGGGCGCAGCGCCAGCCCGAGGTTGCGCACGGGGATCGGCATGTCGGCGATGGACAGCATGCTGTCCCGATTCTGGCGTGCCCGCGGGTGACGAGCATCGAGAGGCAGCCCAACCGGGTCATCCGCGCACGGGCGATCGCTGCGTCGGGGCGCTGACATCAGTCTGATCGCTGAGGTGGCTCACCCCAGAGGACGAGAGCGACCCCTCCCCCGGGGGGAGGCGGAAATCCTCAGCGCGGGCGACGACAAGACCCGGTCTGACTGGGACGGTGTCGGGAGCAAGAGAGGGCAACGCAGACACAGGAGACTGACATGGGGACGTGGACGACAGAGACCCAGACGGCAGGGCGACCGGAGGACGTGATGGACCTTCTCACCGACCCGGCCGCGATCAGGCGCTGGGCGCCGATCCCGTTCGAGGTCATCGACTTCGACGGCGATCGGCTCCTCACCGGCGACACCGCGCGGGTGCGCGGTGGACTGGTCGGACGCACGCTGGAGTTCACCGTCGACGTGTTCGACGCCTCCGATGACCGCTTGGCGCTCACCGCCCGCGGTCCCATCGAGATCGACGTGGAGTACGTCGCCGCGCAGATCCCGGATGGGAGCACCGTGCACGCTCGCGTCGCCGTCTCCGGGCGCGGGCTGCTCGGCCGTCTTCTGGCCCAGGCCACCGATGCGCTGCTCGCCGGCGGGGGCCTTCAGGCCGCCGTCACGCGTCTGGCGCGAGAACTCGAGCCCGCCGCCGCCTGACCCTGCGCCTCCCGGCCGGCCGGCTCAGTAGCCGCGGGGGTGACGCGCGACGAATCCGCCGGCGCCCGACACCCGCCGCGTGGACCAGCGATCCTCGCCGTTAGACGAGCTCTGCGCCGCGGTGTCAAACCAGAGCCCGGCGATCTTGGCGTAGACGTGGCCGGCGTTGGCATACAGCGTGATCCACTGGCCGGAACCCGCGGCGCCGTAGCTCTCCATCTGGCCGGAATCCTCGGTCTGGGAGAGCAGCCCTCCGCCGTGCAGCGCGAACCCCACCGACCCCGAGCAGTCATAGCCCGAGGAGTTCCAGCTGCCGTGGCCGCCCGCGTACTGATAGGGCGTCGTGGCGATCGAGTTGGCCGCGGCGATCACCTGCTTGACCGCGTCGGGCGCGTCGGCGGGCGCAACGGCGAGGCCGTTGACGAGCGTCGCCTTGCCGCCGGGGGTGGTCTCGGCCGGAGCTGACGCCGCTCTGGCGGCCGCGCTCGTGCCGTTGCTCACCCACGTCTGCAGAGTCTGCGCCGTGTGGATCCCGACGGTGCCGCTCGGCGGCCTCAGGTTCGCGGCGACCTGGAAGCGCTGGACCGACGCCTTGGTCCCGGGGCCGAACTGGCCGTCGGTGGACGTGGCGATCCCCACCTTGGTCAGCCAGGTCTGCAGCGTGCGCACGTCGCCGCCGTGATCGCCCGTGCGCAGGACCCGGTGAAACGGCGTCGGCGCGGCGTGGGCCTGAGCTACCGCCGGGGTGAGCCCGACGGTCAGCGCCACCAGGGCAGCGAGGGCCCACACAACGCCTGTCGACCGGGCTCTGTCCCTCCCGACGACGGCAACGACAGAGCAGATTCTGGATTCGAGACACGCGCAACCCCGCAGTGATCGACATTCAGCTGACTTGCCTGATGCCTACGGGGTTAGCTGACGGACTCGCGCTTGCTGAAACCAAGCGCTACCAGCGGATCACCGCCGGATTCGCCCCAAACACATTGGGTTCCCCGCTCCCTGAGCGCGGCTGCTCACGGACTCGGCAACTGCACACAACAGCTCCAGCGCCCCGAAGTTTCGCCGACCCGGCGGACAATCGCCTCCACGCCGGCGCCCGACACGCGCGTCCGGACGCCGCGAGGCGCGCCGCTGAACGGGCGATTCACGACACTAGAGTCTCGGCCCATGCTCATCGCCACCCATGACGGTTCCTTTCATGCCGACGAGGTGTTCGCCATCGCGGCGCTCGGGCTGCTCGGCGAGCCCATCGAGGTGCTGCGCACGCGCGACCGGGACGTCCTGGCCCGCGCCGATGTGCGCGTCGACGTCGGCTTTCGTCATGACCCGTCAACCGGAGACTTCGACCACCACCAGCGCGAGTTCGACGACGCCCGGCCCAACGGGATCCGCTTCGCATCGTTCGGCCTCATCTGGCGGCAGTTCGGCGTCGGGGTATGCGAGGGCGACCGGGAGGTCGCCGACGCCGTGGACGCCAGCCTCGTCCAGGGGGTCGATGCCAACGACACCGGCCAGCAGGTGACCGAGTCGCTGGTCGAGGGCGTGTACCCGCTGACCGTCAACGGGGTCGTCGGCGGTTTCAACGCGCGCTGGGATGAGACCCTCACGCCTGAGCAGGAGCGGCTGCGCTTCGACGAGGCCGTCGACCTCGCGCGCGGGATCCTTGCTCGCGAGGTGCTCTCCGCCGCCTCGGGCCGGCGGTCCGCCCGCATCGTCGCGGAGGCCATCGCCGCGGCCACCGATCCCCGCCTCGTCGAGCTGCCCGTCAACGCCCCGTGGAAGCAGGTCCTGGTCCCGGCGGCGCCCGAGGCCCTGTACATCGTCTACCCCAAGCGCCAGGGCTTCGGCCTGGAGGCGGTGCCGCGCGAGCTGGGCTCCTTCGAGAACCGCCGCGACCTCCCAGCCGCCTGGGGCGGGCTGGAGGGGCACGATCTCGTGGCCGTCACGGGCGTGCCCGACGCGCTCTTCTGCCACGCCAAGCGGTTTCTGGTGGTGGCATCCTCGCACCAGGGGATCGAGCAGCTGGCCCGCCTGGCCCTCGCCGGGGAGTAAAACGACTCCCGCCCGATGCCCCGGATCGCCACCATCGGCGTCTACGAATTCGATGCCTCGAGCTTCGTGGCCGCCCTCGACGAGTCCGGCGTCACCAAGATCTTCGACGTCCGCCAGCGTCGCGGCGTCCGCGGCGCCCAGTACGCGTGGGCCAACGCCCAGCGGCTGCAGAAGCTGCTGGCCGAGGCGCGGATCGGCTACGAGTACCACCCAGAGCTCGCGCCGGACACGGAGTTGCGCCACCTCCAGTACCGCGATGACGACCGCCAGGGTGTGGGCAAGCGCTCGCGGGTCCGGCTCGCCCCCGAGTACGTCCGCGAGTACACCGAGGAGATCCTCGACCTCGTCCCCCTGAAACCGCTCATCCGGCAGCTACCCGTCCACGGCGTCGGCGCGCTGCTGTGCGTCGAGGCCACGGCTCAGGCCTGTCACCGCTCGCTCGTCGCCGCCCGCCTGGCCGAGCGCTTCGGGTTCGAGGTCACCCACATCGAGCCCCGCTGACGCGGTCACCTCAACGCGTCGTTGCGCCGGAGCGTCGTGATCGCCTTGACGGTGGCGTACCCCCGCCAGTCCAGCGACCCCGCGGGGGAGATCGGCAGATAGTCCACGGTCCAGCCGCCGTCATCCTGCTGGCCTTCGGCGAGGCGACGCAGGTCGGCGACGACTGCCCCGGGATCGAGAAGCGCGCGGGAGGGCCCGCCCGGATCCGGGGCGATGTCGAGCGGGCGCAGGGTCTCCCCCTCGGCCCCGCCCGCGACCGGCACCCGGCCGTCGGCGGGAACGTGGGCGGCCAGCGCGTCCATCAGTGCGGTCGCCTCCGGCCCCCGGTCGTGCAGCGCATCGAGGAGCCGGAGACAGAAGGCGAGCACATAGGCGAACGGGTCCCCGTCCAGCGCGGCGACCGCATCGAGGCAGTGGGCGGTGGCGCGCTGCAGCCACCGGTGGCCGGCCACGGCTGGGTCGTGGGCGGCGACGCGGTGTGCGGCGGCGACGACGAACGCCGTGATCTGCAGCGAGGAGACCGTCGGGTCGCCGCCGGCGAACCACGGGGCGACGCCGGCACTGCTGCTCATCGGCAGTACGAAGGGGAGGCCTCCATCGGCCAGGGTGATCGACTCGAGCCAGCCGCACAGGGCGGCGGCGTGCGAGCTGGGCACCGGACCGGCCTCCGCAAAGACCTCGAAGGCGTGCCCGGCGGCCGCGGGCTGGCTGCCGTGGCTGCGCAGGTCGGGCTCCAGGCCCCAGCCGTAGCCGCCGTCCGGGTTGCGGTAGGCCTCCAGGGCGGCGAGGACCGCGGGCCGGTCGCCATCGTCGTCGCGATTCAGGAGGGCATGTCGGCGCCGGTCCAGCAGCCGGGCGTGGGTGTCGACGAAGGCCTGGGCGGCCGTGAGGTCAACGGTCATGGCGTCATAGGATCGCGCGTTGGGCGCCCGGCGTCGGGGCCCACCATCATCGTGCCGTGGCTCGGGCGACAAAATTGGACCACTCAATCAACGTTGGAATGGATCTTATCGCCGGTCCAATATGGGCGTAGGTTGCTGCCCATGACCACGCGACGAACGTCCCCCCTCCTCGCCGGCCCCGACGGGCGGGCGCTCCTTGCCATCTCCATCCTGGCTCGTCTGCCGTTGGCGATGCTCAGCATCGCGATCCTCGTCCATGTCCAGCAGCTGACCGGGTCCTTCGCGGTCGCCGGACTCGCCTGCAGCGCCTACGCGATCTGCGGTGCGCTGGGCTCGCCGGCGCTCGGACGGCTGATCGATCGCCGGGGGCAGACCCACGTGCTGCTCGCCGGCGCAACGCTCAGTGCCCTGACCCTCATCGTCACCGGCCTGTTGCCGGCTGACAGCCCGCCCGCGCTGCTGATCGCCCTGGCCGGGACCGCCGGACTGGCCACGCCTCCGCTGGAGGCGTGTGTGCGGACCCTGCTACCGGCGATCGTCGCCGGCCCGTCCGAGCTGCCGGCGCTGTTCGCACTCGAGTCCACGCTGCTGGAGGTGACCTTCGTGCTCGGTCCCCCGCTGGCCCTCGGGATCGGCGCGGTCTGGTCCACGGGCGCCGCCTTGATCGTATGCGGCCTGATCATGATCGCCGGCACTATCGCCTTCGCGACCCATCGCGTGTCGCGGGCATGGCGCCCGGACGCCGCAGCGCGTCGTTCCCGGGCGGGGTCGCTGCATGCCGCTGCGATCCGGGTGCTGGTGGTCATGGACCTGGGCACCGGCGTGGTGTTCGGGGCCACCGAGGTCGGAGTCACCGCCAGCGCCACGCACATCGCCGGCGCCTCCGCGGCCGCCCCGCTGCTGGGCCTGTGGGGTGCCGGATCCTTGATTGGCGGGTTCGTCGTCACTCGGCTGGGCGCGCGCTTTGAGAGCGCGCGGCACCTGCCCGCGCTCCTCGGAGCCCTCGCCGTCACGCACGGAGCGCTGCTGGCCGGCACGGGGAGCCTGCCGGTGATGGGCGCGATCATCCTCCTGGCGGGCGCCACCATCGCCCCAACCGGAGCCGGCATCTACGCCATGGTCGACCAGTTCGCCCCCGCCGGCACCCAGACCGAGGCCTTCTCCTGGCTGTTCACCTCATCCTCGACGGGCGCGGCCGCCGGCGCGGCCATCGCCGGGGTCCTGGCCCAGGGCGCGGGTCCGGACGCGGTGTTCGCGTTCGCCGGGGTGGCCGGCGGCCTGGCGGCGCTGGTCGCGATCCTCGGCGCGCGCCACCTACAGCCGCGGCGCGCGGCCGTCGTCTCCGGAGCGCCCGCCGTCATCTGACTCTCCGTGGACGAACCAGTGGCCCTAGCCGAAAACGCCCAATCCCACCATGGTGCCCATCACCAGGAGCGCCACGCCGGTCAGCAGGTCGGGGCGGATCCGGATCAAGTGACCGATGACCCGTCCGAGCTGCAGCCCCGCCAGAGACACGACCGCCGTAGTGAAGCCGAACAGCGGCGGCGCGAGCCACGGTGAGTACCCGAGCAGACCGAGGCTTGTGCCGGCGACGACGTTGTCCACGCTCAGCGGCAGCGGCAAGCCGAACAGAGCAAACTTGTAGTCCAGCCCTTCCTCCGGCGCGGGAGTCCGAAGGGCCTCGACGATGAGGTACAGGCCATATGCGGCCAACGTGCCCGCCCCGATGTAGTCGGCCGTCGAGCCGATCTTCTCGCCCAGGTAATCACCGATCAGGATGCCCACGAGGGGCGCTACGCCATCCCAGAACCCGAACGTGAGGGAGATCTGCGCGGCACGCTTCCAGCTGAACCGGCCGACCCCGAGCACGACCGCGGTCCTGAAGTTGTCCAGGCTGAGGGCGAAGCCGACGATGATGAGACTGCCGAGCATGTGGTCGATGGGCCGCCGTCAGGGGGCCGCGACGGCTGGTGCGTGTCGCGCCGCCACGAAGTGCCCCCTGACCGGCCACGCCCGGTTGCGGGCGTGGCCGATGATCAGGGATGCGCTCCTACTCCGGCAGCGCGAACGCGAAGAGCGCGGCGCCGCCCGCCTGCGCGAGCGCGCCGGGGTAGAACCCTTCGGTCCAGGCGCCGTATCCAACCGGCACCGCGATGTACTGCCGCCCGTCGACGCTGTAGGTGCTCGGGCTTGAGTGGTGGCCGCTGCCGCACGTGAACTCCCAGAGGAGCTCACCGCTGGTGTCGTTGAGCGCCCAGTACTTGCCCGCGGGCCCACCCGCGAACACGAGGCCGCCGGCCGTGGCCAGCACCGACGCGGTCATCGGGTGCTCCTGGGTGAAGCGCCATTTCTCCTGGCCGGTGGCCGGATCGAACGCCGAGACGTAGCCGGACACGTCCTCCGTGTCCACGGCGACGCCCGCGCCCCAGTACGGGATGCTCTCCTTGAACTCCCGGCGCCGCCGTGTGGCGGTCGCACCGACATCCTGCACCGGGCAGTAGAAGAGGCCTGTCTTCTGGCTGTAGGCGGCGTGCGTCCATTCCTTGGCGCCGGCCGGCCCGGGCCAGAAGTGGACCGGCTCCCCCTCCTTCTCGGGATACAGCCTCGGCGTCACCTTGCCGTTGGAGTCGATCTCGCCCCAGGTGATGCGGTCGACGAAGGGCACGACCCGGATCAGGCTGCAGTCGGTGCGATCCAGGATGAAGAAGTACCCGTTCTTGTCGAAGTGTCCCGAGCACTTCCGTCCGTCCATCTCGAACAGGATGTTTTCCATCGTCGAGTCGTAGTCCCACAGGTCGTGCGGGGTGTACTGATAATGCGCCTTGATCTGGCCGCTGTCGGGATCGACCGCCACGACGGAGTCCGTGTAGAGGTTGTCGCCCTCGCGCACCTCCCCGTCGAAGTCGGGGCATGGGTTGCCCGTGTTGAAGTACAGGAGGTTGAGCTCCTGGTCGAACGTCGCCGTGGTCCAGCAGTTCGCGCCGCCGCGGGCCCAGGCCTCGCCCTCGGACGGCCAGGTCTCTGACCCCGGCTCCCCGGGAGCCGGGACCATGTAGCACCGCCACACCCGCTCTCCGGTCTCGAGCTTGAACGCGTCGGCGTGACCACGCACGCCAAATTCTCCCCCGGAGCTTCCGACGATGACCATGTCCTTGACGATCAGTGGGGCGACGGTCGCGCTCTCGCCGGCCCGCACGTCCCCGAACGGCTGATCCCAGACGAGCTGACCGGTCTTGGCGTCAAGGGCGGTCACGTGGGCGTTGAGGGTGGCCATGAAGACCTTCCCGTCGGCCACGGCGCAGCCGCGGTTGACGTTGCCGCAGCACAGCGAAACGTCATACGGGGACGCGCGGTGATAGCGCCACAGCTCCGCTCCGGTCTTGGCGTCAAGCGCCCACATCCAGCCGTCCCAGCCGGTCACGTACATGATGCCGTCGACGACGAGCGGAGACGCCTCGAACGAGTAGGTCGAGGCACCCGAGTGCATGCCGACCGAGCCGCACTGGAACACCCAGGCGGGCCTCAGCTCCTTCACGTTCGAGGTATTGATCTGGTCGAGCAGGCTGTAGCGCTGCCCGTCGTAGGCCCCGTAGTAGGTGAGCCAGTTGTGGGGCTCCGCTTCCCGGGCCTTGAGGATTCGGTCGTAGTTGACGCCTTTCGCCACGTCCGGCGCCGTGCCGACGTAGCCGGGGCTCAGATTCCGGAAGTCGACAGCCTCGCCGGCATCGACGTAATCAGTCTCAGTTGCCATCAACTGCTCCTTTCTACGGCCGCGGCTGGGGCGGGCGGTCGAGCTTGGCTTCGTCGGGGACTTCACCACTGACGACGATCGTGCCGGTCAGGCCCCGACCCTCGTCGTTTCCGGTGCGGGAGCCATACCAGTAGTAGCCCGGACCGTCGAGCGAGAGGGTCGCCCTCCCCTTCGAGAAGTTGACCAGCCAGATGAACTTGGAGTCGCCGTTGCTCGGCAGGACCGCGCAGTGCGAGTTGTTGTCGTCGTTGATGATCTCGAGCTGAAGCTCGCCCGCATGCGGGAGCACCAGGACACCGGGATCGAAGACCAGCTCGTCCAGCGGGATCCGGACGGTGGCGTGCATCTTGCCGTCGGATCCCTCCTCGGCCATCCCGACGTTTCCGCGACCGAGCACCCGCCCGAGTGTCACGCCATTCTGCTTTGCCAGCCCCTCCATAACGCTCTCGTCGACTGTGGCGGTCACGACACTCGCTCCTTCCATCCGGAAAATGGGCGGAACGAACCTAACAGGGGCACGACGATGTCACAACTGAGCGACACAGAGAAGACCGATCGGTCAGGGTCTGAACCTGTCCGATCGGGTAGGTACTGACACTGGCCGGTCAGTCACTCACAGTGACCGACCGGTCGAACACCATGATCACCTGAAAACCAGTGTCACCCCAGCGTGATCGTCGTGGCGCCGGTGACCCGCAGATGGTCAAGCGCGGTCCCGCGGGACTCGCGGAGCCTCAGCGCCTCCGCCAGGCCCGCGTGGCGGCCACCCACCAGCGCGTCGGCGAGGAGCGCGCCACCGTGCGCGGCCGCGCTCGCCCGGCCGGGAACGAGCGCGAGCAGCGGGGCGACATCGGCCAACGAACCGCCGAGCGCCTCGACGAGGGCGGGCAGGCGGGCCAGCCGGCCCGAGACGACGATCTCGCGCGGGGCCGGCACGCTGACCAGCAGGGCCCGCACCGCCTTGGCGGCGGCCTCCAGCAGCGCCCTCCAGCCTTCGGCCAGGTGCGCCGAGGTCCACAGCGCGTTCAGGTCGGCCATGTCGAGGTCCCCCGCTGGATCCACGGCCCCGCCGCTGTACAGCGTGTCCTTGCGCAGCACAGCCGCGAGCAGGTAGGCCACCTCGCCGTCCATTGCGCCCACGGCACGTACGCCGAGAGGTCCTGATGATCCGCCCATGCCGTCGACGATCTGTCCCTCGTCGATCGCCAGCGCAGCGGTGAAGGCGCCCCCGAGCTCGACGAGGACCATCGAGCTCTGACGAGGGTCGATCCCCAGTCGCGACGATTGGTCGGCGATCGCGTAGGCCGCAGCACACACCTTGTCCGCGGTCCCCATGTCGATCCGGTTGTACTTCCGGTGCGGCGGGACCGAGGCCAGGTGGATGACGCCGGGACCGAAGATGACGGGCAGGCCGCTGTCGACGAGGGTGCGCAGCAGCGAGCGCAGCCCGCCGACCCCGGCGTCGGCATGGGCCTCGTCGGGGCGCACCAGCACCATCATGGCCAGCTCGCGCTCCCCGACGTCGGCTGCGGCAACGAGCGGCAGCCCGTAGCCGCTCGGACCGTAGACGAGGTCATAGGGGCCATGCAGGGTGAGCGCCTCCAGCAGCGGCAGGCTGTCTGCGCTGAGCATGCCGGCCTGGAATACCTGCTCGACGACCGGCTCGCCGTCCTGGAGCACGCACAGGTCGAACGAGACCGTACCGGGGTCGACGCCCGCTACCCGGGGCATATCATGGAACCATGAGCGAAGAGCGAACCTACACCGAGGCTGAGATCCCCGCCCAGCTGTCCGAGCTGGGCCTGGACGAGTGGTACTACGAGGGCGACTGGATCCGGCGCAAGTACAACACCGACGGTTGGCCCACGACCCTGATGGCCGTCAACGCCGTCGGCTACCTGTGCGAGGCCGCCGGCCATCACGCCGACCTCAACGTCACCTGGGGCAAGCTCTGGGTCAAGCTGGCCACGCACTCGGCCGGCGGGATCACCGACAAGGACTTCACCCTGGCTCGCAAGATCGAGGACACCGTGCTGTGGCGGCCCGAGGCTGACAGCCCGCTGGGCGGGCCGATGGGCAAGTTCGTGTTCTCGAAGTCGCGGTTGGGCACCGGCGCCTGACCCACGCTCAGAGCGCCTCCAGGGCGACGTCGTAGACGCCGCCGAGGTCGAGCACCGTCCCCTTGGTCTCGAACATCCGCTGCACGCAGCGCTTCTGGAGCTTCATCTTCGGACCGCCCACCGCCAGCGCGCCGAGCTTGAGGACACCGTCCTCCTCGGTCAGGTCATCGCCCCGGTCGACGCCCTCGACGCCCACCGGCTCGGCCGCCGAGTAGTCGATCACCACCCGCACGTCGCGCTGCGCCCAGCCGCCTCGCCGCAGGATCTGTATGCCCGCCGGCCCGGCGGCGAAGATCGCCACCTGCCCGGACAGTGTCGCATCGAGATCGTCGCTGGACGCGGGCTCGCTGACCTTAAAACCCGCCTCCTCCGCCACGGCGATGCCCGAGGCCCGGCGATGGCCGCCCTTCATCACGTCGGGCGGGAACGTCAGGACGGTCACCTCGGCGTCCTCGCGACGCAAGAGCTCGGCCGTGCGCAGTCCGACCGGCCCCACCCCAATGACCGCGGTAGGACTGCCCTGAAGCGTCACCGCACCCCGAACGCGGGCCACGGCGGCAGCCGCGGTCGTATTCGAGCCGTCTGAGTCGAGCATGATCGACGGCTTGAAGGGCTCGAAGAACAGCTCTTGGGCCGCCGCGAACACCGCCTCGCCGTCGCGCACCTTCGATCCGCCGATCCAGAACGCCGTGTTGGCCAGCCCGTCAGGACCGCGCGGGAAGATCGCGCCCTGGACGACACCGGCCAGGTTCTCGGTCGTGATGTCCCCATAGCCGACGACGACGTCCACATCGGCGTCGTACGCCGCGATCGCGTCAAACGCGCTCGGGTGCGGATCGGTGTCGAGCTGGATCAGGATCTTCTTCATCGGATGTCCTCCCGTCGAGGTTCGGGAAAGCTCAGCAGGCCCCAGTCCAGCGGACCCTCCTGGCGATAGCTCTTACGCAGGCCGCGGGCGATCGTCGCCTTCATCAGCTCCTTGCCGAGGTAGAAGGCATGCGCGGGGTCGCTGACACCGAGCTGCTCGAACACCGCGTACATGTTGGCCTCGCGGATGAACCGTTCGCCGTTGAACGCGTAGAGCCAGTCGGCATCGGCGAACAGGCGATAGTTGGCGTCCGAGATCTGCGCCTGCATCGCCCGCAGCTCATCCTCCGATGGCGCACGCATCGACTCGTCCCTGGTCGTGACCAGGCCGGAGTCGATGTGCTTGGGGGGTCGCGCCTCGCGCTGGGCCACGTGCATGATCTGCGCCGCCAGCACAGTCTGGCGGACCGCCCCGCGGGCCCACCCGATCACCTCGGTGGTCAGCACGGAAGTGATGCCCACCTCCTGGCAGAAGCCGATCAGCAGCGCTGTGACCCCGGTCGAGTCGGCCTCCGTCAGCTCCGTGAGGTTGCCGATTCCCATCAGCATGCCGGCGTCGGGATGGCGACGACGGACCTCGACGTAGCGGGCCAGCGACGCGGCGAAGCCCGAGTTGATGGGAGCCAGGATGGAGTCGAGGAGGTAGGGGCGCTCCAGTTGCTCCATGCGAGCGGCCATCCGGTCCAGGCCGTCGAGGTCCTCGGGATCGTCGGTGATCAGTACCGGGGTCGCGCGCAGATCGGCGACCATGTCGATCGTCGCGGGGGTGAGGCTGAGCACGTAGTCAACGCCGGCGGCATCCGCCATCCGGATGTGCTCGGGGTCCAGGGTGTCGATGCTCACCGCCAGCCCGCGCTCGCGCAGCGCCGCAATCGTCGGTGGCCCCTCGGCCAGCCACGAGCGATCGAGCGACAGACCGAGGTCAATCACGTCGGCACCCTCCGCGCGATACGCCTCCGCCCGGTGAATCACCTGTTGACGCGAGAGCGTCTGGACGTCGTTGATCTCGGCGAACACGCGCACATCACGGGGTCCGAGCTCCGCCCGCACCGCGGCGCGTCCATACCACTCCGGCAGCGACCGGACATCCGCCGGGCCCTTGCGCACCGGCAGGCCGGTGGCCTGCTCCAGCGTGTCCACATCGCCCTCGCACAGGCCCGGAATCACGATGTTGTCCACCCCCGGTGGCACCTTCAGCCGTCGAGCGATCCAGCGCGTCGTCATCAACGCGGCGACGCTGATGTTCATCACGGCGATCTCGTGGCCGATGTCCAGCCCGGAGACGACGCTGCGCAGGGCCGGCTCGGCCAGGCGGCCGGTGACGAACAGGGTGTCAGCCAACGGTGCCGCCGTTGACGTTGACGGCCTGACCCGTGATGAAGGCAGCGGCCGGCGATGCCAGCCATACCGCCGCGCCCGCGACGTCCTCGGGCCGGCCCCAACGCCCCAGTGGCGTGCCCGCCGCGACCTCGTCGTAGAAGGCGCGGTCCACGCCCGCCCCGAACGCCGTCTCGATCCAGCCCGGGCACAGGACGTTCACGCGGACATCCGGAGCCACCGACCTGGCGAAGGACTTCGAGAATCCGAGCACGCCTGCCTTGACCGCGGCGAACAGCTCCGGATCGTCACCCGCCATCCCGTCCATCGCGGCGTGGTCCCAGCCGATGTTGAGAATGCAGCCGCCGGGCGCCATCCGCGCGGCGACCAGCCGCGAGCAGCGGATCGTGCTCTTGAGATCGACGTCCAGGAGCGCGTCGAGCTTGCGCTCCGCCGGCCACCCCGCGGCGTCACCGGTGAGCACGTCGGCCCCCGCGTTGTTGACCCAGACGTCGACGGTCTCCAGCGCCGCAAACGCCTTGTCGACCATCGTGGCGCACCCGGCCAGGGTGCTCAGATCCGCCTGGAGCAGCGGATGGCCGGGGCCGAGGCCGTCGGTCAGGGCGTGGGCGGCGTCCGACGAGCGCCAGAAGCCGATGCCGACGCGCGCGCCGGCGGCGGCGAACGCGACAGCGATCGCACTCCCGATCCCGGACGCCCCTCCGGTGACGACGGCGCGCAGACCATCGAGCGAGAGCTCTCCGGTCTGCGCGTTCAGTGGCTCGGGGCCGGCCGCCGCTACCCCTCGGCGCCGCCGGCGAACGGATGCCGCGCGGCGGGCGTGTCGGCCAGCACCTGGTCGATGCTCGGCTCACCGTTCATCGCACGCGCGATCGACATCTTGACGGCCTCGTAGTTGTAGTCGTAGATCTTCTTGTCGTCAGCGGCCTCCCAGTGGATGAAGACGCTGACGATGATGCAGAGATCGTCGACCTGGTCCTTGGGGATCACGCCGTCCTTGACCGAATCCACGACGGCGCGGGCTACGGCGGCCTGAGCAGGGCCGAACAACTGCACTGCCTGCTTCTCACCCTTGATTGTGACCTTGTTGGTGATCACGGTGTCGGGCTTGGCCAGGAGATTGGGCGTGACCACCGCCAGCAGGTTGGTGTGGCCCTCCTTCTCGTTGACGAAGGCATTGGCAAACGCTTCGCCCATCGGACCGCTCTTCGAGCCGAGCAACAGGTCGATGTGCGCCAGCTCGTTACCGTCTCCGGTTAGGGCTTCCCCGGTCGCCAGCGTGATGGCCATTGCGGTTACCTCCCTCTCGTATTGTGACGCGGGTGGACGCAACCCTAGCTCACTCAGGGCTGGGCGGGGACCTGCTCGAGCATCAGGTGCAGCTCGCGTGCATCCTGGAGGTGTCAGCGGCCAAGCCGGGCAACATCACCCCCGCCCACGCCGTCCCCGACACGACCTACGTGGACATGATCCGGTCGGCGCTCGCGCTGGGCCCGGTGTTCGCGCGCGACGCGTCCCTGCGCCGGAGCGTCGGGGAGCTGATCGCGGACGGGGTGGCGGCGACGCAGCGGGTCGCCTCGGCCAACACCAACCTCGGGATCGTGCTGCTGTTCGCCCCGATGGTGCGGGCGGCGGTGACACGCCGGGACGACGAGCCGCTGCGACCGGCGATCGAAAGCACGCTCGCCCGGCTTGATGTCGCCGATGCCGCCGCGGCATTTGCGGCGATCGCGCGCGCTAACCCAGGCGGTCTGGGTGAGGCGCCCGAGCATGACGTGCGCGCTCCGGCGCGCGTGTCCCTGCGCGAGGCGATGGCGGCCGCCGCGCACCGCGACAGCATCGCCTCCGAATATGCGAGCGGCTACACGATCGTGTTCGACACCGGCCTGCCGCTGCTTGGAGACGCGTTGGGCGCCGGCTTGTCTACGCTCGAAGCGATCGTGTCGCTCCATGTCGGCCTGCTGGCCTCGCACCCTGACAGCCTGATCGCACGCAAGGCGGGCGAGGCGGCGGCGCGAGCGGTCACGGAGGCGGCTCGTGAGGTGCGCGACGGCACGCGCGCGTTGGAGGACTTCGACCACTCGCTGCGCCGCGAGGACGGCCGGCTGAACCCCGGGACGACCGCTGATCTGGTCGCGGCGACGCTGCTGGCCGGGCTCCTGACCGGGCTGCGATTGCCGTGAGGGTCCTCATCGCAGCGGTCAGCGCGCGGATGCTCGCCGAGTTGGCGGTCGCCGACGGGCACGAGGTGATCGCGCTGGACCGGTTCGGCGACGCGGACCTTCGCGCGCTGGGCCCCGGAGCGACCGCGCCGACCAACGATGGGCTCGCCGCGCTCGCCGCAGACATCCAGGCCAGCGCAGTCGTCTACGGCGCGGGCTTCGAGAATCGGCCGGATCTGGTGCGAGAGCTCGCCGACGGACGTGAGCTTTTGGGGACACCGGCCGAGCTGCTGGGGGCCGTGCGCGACCCCTGGGCGGTCGGGGCTACCGCACGCGGAGCCGGAGCCCGCGCCCCGGAGACGCGAGCGCCCGGCGAGGCCCCCGAGGCGACCGGTCGCGGCGGGCGCGGGGCGTGGGTACGCAAGCCGCGGCGCGGTGGCGGCGGCCACGGGGTGCGCGGATGGACGGGCGGCATGTTGCGCCCGACGGAGGTAGTGCAGCGCCGCATTGACGGGCTGTCCTGCTCGGCGGTCGCGATTGCCGACGGCCGCAGCGCTGTCGTGCTCGGACTCACCGAGCAGCTCCATCTCCCACGGAGCTTCAAGTGGACCGGGAACGTGACCCCTCCGCGCCTCCCTGAGTCAGAGCGCGCCGAGCTCGCGGGCGAGCTGCGCGCGGTGTGCGCCAAGGTCGCGGTGACCTTCGGCGTCCGTGGGGCATTCGGGGTCGACGCGGTCTGGGACGGCCGCCACGCATGGGTGCTCGAGGTCAACCCGCGACCCACGGCCTCGCTCGAACTGTTCGGCCCAGGCAGCTTCGAGGCTCACGTCCAAGCCGCCCGCGGGCGGGGCCTTCCCGCCGGCGGCGCCCCGCCGGCACGAAGCTGCGCGGCGGTCAAGCTGGTGCTCTTCGCCGAGCGCACCCTCTGCGCTCCCGAGCCCGGCTGGTGGCCGGCGGGCCTCGTGCGCGACATTCCCCATGCCGGTGAGACGATCAAGCGCGGCGCGCCCGTGTGCACCCTGGTCTCGGCGAGCCCTGACGTGCCCGAGCTGGCCCAGCGCGGGGCCCGCCTGTTGGCGGCGCTGCCCGATGCGGTGGCGATCGGTGGCTGAGCAGGCTGAGATCGGGCCGGTCACCTGCGCGGGCTGCGGCCTGCTGTGCGATGACGTGATGCTGGATCTCTCCGACGAGGCTGTGTGCCTGCGGCCCGTGTGTCACCTCGGCGCCACGTGGTTCGCCGAGCGCCTTCGGCGGCCGCCCGGGGCGCCGCGCGCGACGATCGACGGCGAGCCGGCCGCCGTCGAGGCCGCGATCATGCGCGCCGCCGAGCTGCTGCGCGGCGCGCGTCGCCCGCTGGTCTACGGCTTCGACGCCTCCACCGTGGAGGACGCCCGGGCCGCCTTCGCGCTCGCCGACCGGCTGGGCGCTCTCGTCATGACCGAGAACATGACCGGCGCGTGGCCGGGCGCCCCGGCGCTCCCTCTGCGCGGCACGACCACCGCCACCCTGGGCGAGATCCGCGATCGGTCGCGGCTTGTGGTCATCTGGGGCGAGGACCCGGAGGCCACCCACCCGCGGCTCCTCGAGCGGCTCGGCTTCGGCGGCGACGCGCGTGCGGCGTCCGGCGCGCAGCGCACGCTGGTCGTGATCGACGACCGTGACAGCGCCACCGCGCAACGCGCCGACCTACGGCTGCAGTGGCCGCGGGAACGCGACCTCGAGGCACTGGTCACCCTGCACGCGTTGGCGCGCAAGCTGGCGCCGGCCCAGGGCGACCTCGACGCGCGGCTGGGCGGCCTGCTGGAGCGCATCGCGGACGTGCCCCACGTCGCCTTCGTGCACGGGCCCGCACTCACCGGTGGCGACGGCGGGCAGCGGCGCGCGCTCGCCTTGCACGAGCTCACGCGGGCGCTCAGCCATGAGCGCCACGTGGTGACGCTGGCGCTGACCCGTGCCGCTGGGTCGACGGGTGCGCAGGACGCGCTGGCCTGGCAGACCGGCTACGCCGGCAACGTCGATTTCGCGGGGGGCCATCCGGAGCTCGTCGGTGCCACACAGCCGCTCGCGGAGGCCGAGGGCATCGACGTCGCCCTGCGCGTCGACGGCGCCCCGGCGAGACTGGCCTCCGGTGTGGCCGAGATCGCGCTGTGCAGCCACTCGACGCGCGGGCCGGGGGCCGACCCGCATGTGTCGATCGGGATCGCGGCGGCCGGGGTGAACGCGGCAGGTACCGCGCACCGCCTGGACGGCGTGCCGCTGACGCTGCAGGCACCGCTGACCGGCGATGCGCCGACCGCCGCCGAGCTCCTGACCAGGCTGCTGGCCGAGGTGGCGCGGTGACGGCGATCCGGATCACCGGTGGCCGCCTCCACGACCCGGCAAACGCGGTCGACGGTGAGATCCGCGACGTGTGCATCGAGGGCGGCAAGGTCGTGGCCGAGGTCGGTCCCGAGGCCCGGCGGATCGACGCGCGCGGGATGGTGGTGATGCCGGGCGGCGTCGACATCCACGCCCACATCGCCGGCCCCAAGGTCAACGCCGCGCGCAAGCTCACGCCGGACGAGCGCCGCGACGACCCGGTTGAGCGGACCGAGCTCCTGCGGTCGGGCACCGGTGGCCTGGTGCCCTCCACGTTCGCCACCGGTTACCGCTACTCGCTGCTGGGCTACACGACCGTCGTCGAGGCGGCCGCCCCGCCGCTGGCCGCGCGCCAGGTGCTCTCCGAGCTGCGCGACACGCCGATGATCGACAAGGCATTCCTCATCCTGATGGGCAACAACCAGGTGCTGTTCGAACTGATTCGCGAGTCCGGCGGAGCGGTCTCGTCGCAGCTGCGCGACGCGGTGGCGTGGTGGCTGGACGCCACCGGCGGCTACGGGGTGAAGCTCGTCAACCCCGGCGGCGTGGAGGCCTTCAAGCAGGACAACGGCAACGTCCACTCCCTCGACGACGAGGTCGCGGGCTTCGCGGTGACCCCGCGCCAGATCCTGGAGGCGATCGGCGGGGCGGTGGACGAGCTCCGGCTGCCCCATCCCGTCCATATCCATGCCAACAACCTCGGGGTGGCGGGCAACGCCGACACCACGCTCGAGACGATGCGTGCGGTGTCCGGACGCCAGGCGCACTTCGCCCACCTGCAGTTTCACTGCTACGGCGGCCGCCTGGGTGGGTCCGTTTCCCAGGCTCGGTCCAGAGCGCCCGAGCTCGTCGACTACCTGAGCTCGCATCCGGAGATCACGGCGGACGTCGGCCAGGTGATGTTCGGGCCGGCGGTGACGATGACGGCCGACGCTCCCGTGTCGGCGGTCCTGCGCGACCTCGATGGCGGCAAGTGGCTCAACCACGACACCGAGGTCGAGACCGGGTGCGGGATCGTCCCCTACCGGTATCGCGCGGGCAGCTACGTTCACGCGCTGCAGTGGGGCATCGGTCTGGAGTTGTTCCTGCTGGGCAAGGACCCGTGGCAGCTGATGCTGTCCACCGACCACCCCAACGGCGGCTCGTTCCTGTCCTATCCGAAGCTGATCCGCCTGCTGATGGACCGGGCCTTCCGGGAGGATCAGATGGGCCGCGCCAACCAGCGAGCGATCCGGCGCACCGCGTTGCTCGACGGGCTCGACCGCGAGTACACGCTCAACGAGATCGCCATCATCACCCGGGCCGCGCCTGCCCGCCGGCTCGGTCTGCGTGACAAGGGACACCTCGGGATCGGCGCCGACGCGGATGTGACGATCTACCACGACCGCGCCGACCGTGAGGAGATGTTCGCCACTCCTCGCTACGTGATCAAGGGCGGTGAGCTCGCCGTCGAGGAAGGGGAGCTGCGCCGCTCCGATGACGGACTCGTGCTCTCGAGCCGCGCCCCGTTCGATCCCGAGGTCAGCCGCGTCCTGGAGCCTCTGTTCGCTCATCGCTACACGGTGGCGTTCGAGCACTATCCGGTTCGTGACCCGGCGCTGCGCGAGCCGGCGCGGATCGTGGAGGCGGGCACGTGAGCGGCTACGTGGTGGGTCAAACCGAGGTCGCCGACACCTTTGCCGAGGCGTTCGGAATGCGCTTTGCGCGCGTGCTGATCACCGCCGCCACCGACGGATGGGCGGATGAGGCAGCCCGCTCGATGACCGGCTTTGCCACCTCGGTGATCGGGTGCAAGTGCGAGGCGGCGATCGAACGCCGGCTCGGCGCCGGGGACACGCCCGACGGCCGGCCGGGGGTCGCCGTGCTGCTGTTTGCCATGGACCGGGAGGGGGTCGGCAAGCGGATCCTCGAGCGCGTCGGTCAGAGCGTTATGACCTGCCCGACCACCGCGTGCTTCGACGGGCTTCCCGGAGCGGAGAGAACGGTGGCGCTCGGCAGCAGCCTGCGTTACTTCGGAGACGGCTTCCAGGCCAGCAAGGTGATCGCCGGTCGGCGCTTCTGGCGCATTCCGGTGATGGACGGGGAGTTCCTGGTCTCGGAGTCGGTCGGGGTCGGCCGGGGCGTCGGCGGAGGGAACCTGGTGATCGGCGCCGGCGAGGACGAAGTCGCGCTCGCCGCCGCACAGGCGGCGGCCGGCGCGATGCGCGGCGAGGGGATCGTGCTGCCGTTTCCGGGCGGCATCGTGCGCAGCGGCAGCAAGGTCGGGGCGCTCACCTCGAAGTCGATGCCCGCCTCCACCAATCATCAAATGGCTCCGACGCTGCGCGCGCAGGTTCGCGACACGTTGGTGCCCGACGGGGTGCGCGCGATGTTCGAGATCGTCCTCGACGGCGTCTCCGAGGAGTCCGTGCGCGAGGCGATGCGCCGCGGGCTGCACGCTGCCGCCGACGCGGGCGCCACCCACGTGACGGCCGCCAACTTCGGCGGCAAGCTCGGCGAGTTCCATTTTCCGCTCTCAGAGCTGCGCGACCCGTCGTGACGCTCACCCTCACCCTCCGGTCAGCACCCCCGGCGAGAGTGTGGGCGCCCGTCCTGGTCCCCGGGCGCCTGCAGGGCCTCCGCGCCGCCGAGGTAGCCGCGCTGACGATCCGCTGCGGCCGCGAACCGCTGCCCGTGGGCGAGGTGTTCGAGGTGTCGGGCACCGCCGATGAGCAAGTCGTTCTGCGTGGCGATTTGCAGCGGGTGGACGGGATCGGCGTGTCGATGGCGGGCGGCCGAATGGTCGTGGAGGGGGCGTGCGGCAATCACCTGGGCGCACGGATGAGCGGCGGGGACATCGACGTGTATGGGAGCGCCGGTGACTGGGCGGGCGCCGAGTTGGCCGGCGGCGTGCTCCGGATCTCCGGCGATGCCGGCGCCCGGGTGGGAGCCGCCTACCCCGGCGCGCGTGTGGGCATGACCGGCGGTGAGATCATCGTGTCGGGCGATGCCGGGCAGGAAGCCGGCGCGGGCATGCGGCGCGGCCTGGTGGCCGTTGGGGGCCGGACCGGGAACGGCGCCGGCCTGCGGATGCTGGCCGGCACGGTGATGGCGCTGCGCGGTATCGGCGCGGAGGCCGGGATCGGCAACAAGCGCGGGAGCCTGGTGTCCGGCGAGGCGCTGGCGCCGCTGCCCAGCTATGCCTTCGCCACCCGCTTCAGGCCGCCGGCGCTGCGTTTGCAGCTTCGGCGGGCCCGTCAGCTGGGACTGGAGGTCGACGACGCGCTGCTGCATGGGACCTGGGCGAGATGGTCTGGCGACCGCACCGAGCTGAGCCGCGGGGAGATCTTGATCTTTGACGAGGAGGAGGGCCAATGACCCTGTCCATGAACACACGGGCGGTGGCGCTCGTGGACGCGTTGGTCGCCGACGCCGAGGCGCTCGGGATCGAGGTCCGGACGCTTGAGTCCGGCGCCCGGCTCGTGGATTGCGGCGCTCAGGCGCGCGGTGGGCTGAGGGCGGGCGTGGGTTTTGCGAAGGTGTGCATGGGCGGCCTGGGCCAGATCGATTCCGTGCCGGTCTGCG
Source organism: uncultured Actinomycetota bacterium (assembly GCA_963790605.1). Taxonomy (GTDB): domain Bacteria; phylum Actinomycetota; class Thermoleophilia; order Solirubrobacterales; family Solirubrobacteraceae; genus Palsa-465. Next base: position 1,105,091 of record CAWBPG010000001.1, read on the forward strand.
TGGGTCAGCGAACGTGGCCGGGCGTGGGGGTCGCCACCGATCAGCCCGCCGCCGCGTGCCTGGCCGCCCAGTACGCCGGATGGAAGCTCGAGCATGACGATTTCTTTGCCATGGCCAGCGGTCCGGGCCGCGCGCTGGCACGTGCCGAGGAGCTGTTTGGAGAGCTGGCCTGGCAAGAGCACGCCGAACGGGCGGTGCTCTGCCTCGAGACCCGGCAGGACCCACCGGCGGCGATCGTCGAGAAGGTGGCGCAGCGCTGTGGCGTGCCGGGGTCGGCGGTCACCTTCCTCATCGCGCCCACCGCCTCGGTGTGCGGCTCGGTGCAGATCTCCGCCCGGGTGGTCGAGACCGCGCTGCACAAGCTGCACGAGCTCGGGGTCGACCCAGATCGCGTGCGCCACGGCTGGGGATGCTGCCCGATCGCCCCGGTGGCCGCCGACGATCCGGCCGCGATCGGGCGCACCAACGACGCCGTGCTCTACGGCGGGACGGTCCACCTGTGGATCGAGGCCGGCGACGACGAGGCGGCCGATCTGGCCCAGCGCCTGCCGTCGGCCGCCTCGGAGGCGTTCGGCACGCCGTTTGGGGAACTGCTGGCCGCGGCAGACTGGAACTTCTACGACATCGATCCGATGCTGTTCAGTCCCGCGGACGTCACCCTGACCAGCACCGAGTCCGGTCGCGCGCATCATGGTGGCGGGCTCGCGCCCGAGGTGGTCGAGCGCTCGTTTACCCGGTGAGGGCGCGACTGCGCGTCGGGGTGCTCGGCGCGACCGGCTCCTGGCACACCCGCGGCCTGACCGGCGCGCTGGCCGCCCGCGGGCACGAGGTGCTGACGATCCCCGCCACGCGGCTGCGTTCGGAGGTCGGGCCCGATGGACGGGTCCGCGTCCTCGGCCCGGAGGACGCGCGACTGGACGGGCTCGATCTGCTCATCGTCCGGGGGCTCCCGCGAGGCTCGCTGGAGCAGGTGATCTTCCGGATGGACGCGCTGCACGTCCTGTCCGAGCAGGGCGTCCGGTGCGTCAACGGCCCGCGCGCAATCGAGAAGACCATCGACAAGTCGTGGGCCGGTGCGGTGCTCGCCATGTGCGGGATCCCCACTCCCCCACGATCGTGTGCGAGCGCTATGACGACGCCATGAGGGCGTTCGCGCAGCTCGGCGGCGACGTGGTCATCAAGCCGCTGTTCGGCGCGATGGGCCACGGGATCGTGCGCGTCGAGGACCACGACGTGGCCCACCGCGTGTTCCGTGCGCTCGAGCTCGAGCGGGCCGTCTACTACGTGCAGCGCACCGTCGCGCCTCGCCGGCCGCCGGGATCTGCGCGTCCTGGTCGTCGCCGGCGAAGTGGTCGGCGCGATGGAGCGAGTGACCGACTCGTGGCGCGCCAACATCGCCCGCGGCGCAATCCCGCGCGCGGTCGCCCTGGGCGAGACGGAGCGTAGCCTCGCGCTCGCGGCGGCCGGCGCCCTGGAGACCGACGTGGCCGGCGTGGATCTGATCGTGGCCCCAGACGGGGAGGCGGTGGTGCTGGAGGTCAACGGGATCCCGGGCTGGCAGGCGCTGCAGTCGGTGTGCGAGGAGGATCTCACCGCCCGCGTGGTCGACGCCTGCGAGGCGCTGCTCACAGCGTGATGCGGCCCTCGTGCAGTGCCGTGGCCACCAGCGCGCCGGCGGCCCCGGCCGACTCGAGCGCGCGCAGATCCTCGTCGTGGCGCACCCCGCCGCCGGCGTAGATCGCGATCTCGGGCAGCGCCGCCGCAAGCTCGGCCACCGCAGTCCAACGGCGGCCCGGAGCCGCTGCCCACGCGGGCGAGGTCGATCACCAAGAGCTCGGTGACGGCGAGCGCTCGCACCAGGGGCGCGGCGTCCGCCGGATCACGACCGTCAAGCTCGGGGTCCCGCGAGATCAGCCGCCCGCCGCGCAGATCGATGCTGAGCACGAGCAACGGTGGGGAGGGGAGCGCGTCCGCCGTCGCCGCCGCGCGGCCCAGGGACTCGGTGCCCACCACGTTGCGCGCCGCGCCGGCCCGCGCCAGTGCCGCCGCCCGCGACGGCGTGGTCGCGGCCGCGTCGATCCATGTCTCCGCCACCGATGCCAGGCCGGTCAGGGTCGCCTCGTCGACCGGCTCGCCTGCGAGCGCGTCGAGGTCGGCGACGTACAGGCGGCTGCACCGGCACGCGGCGCAGAGGGCGCGCGCCACCGACACCGGCTCGCACCCCTCAACCAGGGGACTGCTCAGCGGCGCGTAGTCGGCGCGCTGGCCGCGGCGGGCGTGCACGACGACGCCGCCCTTGAGGTCGAGGACCGGAACGATCTGCATCGTCCGCGCATGATGCCCGAAATGGCTCCCGTGATCGGGCTCGACGTCGGCGGCGCCAACACCAAGGCGGCCGTGGTGGAGGATGACCTGGAGGTCCGGATCGTGTCCGAGCCCTACGAGGTCTGGCAGGACCTCGACTCAATGTCGGACGTCATCGCCGACGTCGTCGGGCGGCTGGGGCTCGAGGACGCGCCAGTGGCCCTGACGACCACGGCGGAGCTCGTCGACGTGTTCGCCAGCAAGCGAGAGGGGGTGCTCCATGTGCTGGACGCCGCCTGCCAGGCGCTGCCGGAGCGCCGGCTGCGCGTGATGACCACCGGCGGCGAGCTGGTGAGCCTGGGCGCGGCCCGAGCCGAGCCCCTGGCCTGCGCGGCCGCCAACTGGCTGGCGACGGCGCTCGTGGTCGCGCGCTCGCTGCCCGACGCGATCCTGGTGGACTGCGGTGGCACCACCACCGACCTGATTCCCATCGCTGGGGGCGCGGTCATCGCCGCGGGCCGCACCGACGTCGAGCGGTTGCTCGCGGGCGAGCTGGTCTACACCGGCGCGCTGCGGACCAACATCGCCGCGGTGCTGTCGCACGTTCCGATCGGTGGCCGGCCCGTGCCCGGTGTCCTCCGAGCTGTTCGCGATCACCGCCGACGCCTATCTGCTGCAAGGGAGCCTGTCTCCCGAGCAGTGCACGTGCTCGTTTCCCGGACGCTCGCGGGACCTCGCCGGGCGAGGTCCGCTCGCGCCTGGCGCGCGTGGTGTGCGCGGACCCCGAGCAGCTCGCCGACGGTGACCTGGAGGCGATCGCCGGCGCCGTCGAGGACGCGCAGCTCGCCTCGATCATGGTGGCGCTTCGCCGGGTCGCGGCTCGCCTGGCGCCCGGGCGTTCCGGTGGTCGCGGTCGGCGTCGGCGCCTTCCTGGCCCGAGAGGCGGCGGTGCGCTGCGGCCTGGCCGTCCATCCCGAGCGACGGTGGCTTCCCTCTGGCCGGGCAGGGCGGAGAGGTCGCCGCCGCGGTCGCCCTGTCGGTCCTGGGCCGTGAATGAGCTCGGCCCGCTGGTCGTCAAGATCGGCGGCGGGCTGCTGCGGGACGAGAGGCCTCGACGGCCTACGCCGCGCCTGCGCGGACGTCGTCGAGCTGGCCCGACGGCGTCCGGTGCTGGTCGTTCCCGGAGGCGGCCCGTTCGCCGACGCCGTCCGCGCCGTCGATGCCCAGGTGGGCCTGGCCGACGGGGTCGCGCATGGGCTGTCGCTGCGGGCAATGGATCAGCTCGGCGTGCTGCTGGCGCCGTTGCTGCCGGCCGCCGAGCCGCTGCGCCGGCTGGTCGCGCCCCGCGCGCTGGGCATGCTCAGGGTGGCGCCGGCGTTCGCCGGCCGTCCGGGGATACCCGAGTCCTGGGCGGTCACCAGCGACTCACTGGCCGTGTTGGCGGCAGGCGCCATCGGGGCTGAGGAGGCGATCCTGCTCAAGCCGGTGGGTGGGGTGATGGCGCAGTGGCCGTCGGACGACCCTCCGCTTGCGCGGCTGACCGCCCACGAGCTCCAGGCGCTGCAGGACGCCGGCGGCGGGCGGGCCGTCGATGCCTACATGCCCGAGGCGGTGCGCCGCACCGGGGTGGCCGTCGTGGTCCGGGAACCCGCGGCCTCGTCCTCGGCCGGCACGCGGATCGTTCCTGGCTGAGCCGGCCCGCCGCCGCGCAGCTCGGCCACCGCCGCCGCCACGAGTTCGGCACGCAGCCCAGATGTCCGTTCGCCGCCACGGCACACGGCCGACCGCACGCCGATGACGTCGGCGTCCACGCGGCGCAGCTCTCCCAGCCGCAGCTGCCCGGCCACGCCGAAGATGGCGCCCGCCCGGCGCGTGCGCTCGATCAGGTCAGTCAGCTCGGACTCCGACAACCAGCTGTACAGGCCGCGCCCGTCCTTGACAAAGGTGTCCACGAGCGCGCCGGCGATGCCCGTCCGCTCCACCAGCGCGGGCAGGCACGCGGGCGCCAGCGCCGGCGGGTCAAGCGCCGCGGCATCCGCGTACGCGGCGGCGATCACCGCGACTCGCCCGCTGCCCTCCGCCACCGCGTCGGCGACGGCGCTCATCACTGCCACCGCGCGCTCGAGCTCGCGCACCCCGCGCAGTCCGACCTTGACGTAGCCGGCGCCGCTCAGCGCGGCGCCGCGCGCGGCGAGCGCCGCGGTGTGGGGGAGATCCGGCAGGTCACCCAGCGCCACGCTCACCGGCGCGCTCGTCCCGACGACCGCCACGACCTCGGACAGGACGCCCGGCGCGGGCGCGCCGAGCGCCCCTTCACTCGGATCCTTGACGTCGACGATGTCGGCTCCCCCGGCCAGCGCGCGCTGCGCCTCCTCGCCGGAGACGACGCTCACGAGGAGCCTCATGCCGCCGCCCGCTTGGTGGCGTCGCGCGTCACCCACGCGCCACGGCGATCGAAGTCGACCACGCGGACGTCGGTGGCGGCGTCGGTCGCAGCGCGGAGCCCGTCGGCGACCTCGGCGGCGCGCTGCGCGCCGCCGACGATCCCGTACACCGTCGGGCCCCACGAGCTCTGTCCCACCGCTCCGACCCCCAGCGCCTCCAGCGCCTGCACGACGGGCGCCGCGCGCGGATGGAACACGCCGCCCTGCCGCGCGGCGAAGATCGACCCGATCTCCCGCTGGATCTCGGTGAGCGCGGCGCCGAACTCGTCGATGTTCCCGGCCATCAGCCCCGGGAGCAGCGCCGGTCAGCAGCAGCCGCGCGACGCGCGGCTCGCCGGTTGCCCGCTCGTGCAGCTGGCTGAAGAAGCGCTCCTCCGCGTCGCCGGAAAGCCCCTCTCCGTCGTGGGGCAGGGCCAGCACGCACCGCCACGCCTCGGGCACGAGGTGGCGTGTCACGAGCGGGCTGATCGAGCCGTCGTCGGTCACCCCGGCCTCGACCACGAGGCCCGGCGCCGCGAACGTCCAGGAGCCCACGCTCGAGCGCGCCGCCTCGGCCGCTGGCCTCCGCCAACGCCTCGGGCCCCGCGGGGACGCCCGCCAGCTCGGCCACTCCGCAGGCGATCGCCAGGCCCAGCTTGGTGCCCGATCCGAGCCCGGCATGAGGCGGGATCGCCTCGCGCACGTCGACCTCGAGGCCTCCGCGGTGACCGAAGGCGTCACGGGCTCGCCGCGCGAACGCGGCCGCGCGCTCGGCCTGCGCGCCCTGCACGATGACCTCCTCGCCGGACCGGGATCTGACCCCAACCACCACTCGCGGCGACTCAATGCCCACGCCGCATCCTCCGAAATGCCGCACGCCGAGCCCCGCCGGATCGAGCATGCCGAAGTGCAGCCGCGCCGGTGCGGTGACCACGAGCTCGGTCACGCTCGCTCGGCTGACGTAGCGTCGCACGTAGTCCATCGCCGCCCGCTCGCGAGGCCCGGCGGTCTTGTCCACGAGCTCCTGAAGGCGGGCGAGCTCGGTCCACACGTGGGTCGCGCCGAGCCACCTCAGCCGCGACGCCAGGATCGAGGCCTCGACGGCCGCGTGCCGGGCGCGGCACAGGCCCAGTGGCTGCCGCGCGCCGCTGCCCGCGGCGACCACCCGGGCCCGCACCCGCGAGCGGGGCAGCTCGCCCTCGCGGGGAGCGATCTCGGTCACGACGACCTCCCGCCACTCGTTCGCCTCCTCGATCACCGAGCCGTCGATCGCGCTGGCGGGACGCAGCGCCGGGCGGGGATGGCCCAGCGCCGCTTCCACGAACAGGAGCACGTCGTCGGTGAGATGGACCACCGCCTCGCCGTGACGGCGCAGGTTGCGCAGCGTGCGAGTGGAGTGGAACGGCCAGAACACGAGCTCCTCCTCCCCCCAGCGCACTCCCATCGCCGCGCAGTTCACCACACCATCGCTCCCGGTCGTGGTCACCACGGTCTCGATCAGCGGCGACTGCTCACTCGACCCGATCAGCCGACAAGGCTGAGGAGCTCCTGGCGCGTGCGCGGGTCCTCGCGCAGCGCGCCCCGCAGCGGCCGAGGTGACCGTTCGCGCGCCCGGCTTGCGGACGCCGCGGATCGTCATGCACGTGTGCTCCGCGCTGAGCACCACCGCGACGCCCCGCGGCGCGAGCTCGCGCTCGAGCCAGTCGGCGATCTGCACCGTCATGCGCTCCTGCAGCTGCAGGTCGCGGGAGAAGGCCTCGACCACGCGCGCGAGCTTCGAGATCCCGATGATCATCTCGTCGGGCAGATAGGCGACATGGGCCTCGCCTTCGAACGGCAGCAGGTGGTGCATGCACAGCGACTGGAACGAGATCCCGCGGACCAGCACGAGCTCGTCATAGCCCTCGTTGGGGAACAGAGTCGCGCCGAAGTCAGCGGGCGTCACCAGCTCGGCGAAGGAGGCGGCGACGCGGCGCGGCGTCTGCCGCAGCCCGGGCGCGTCGAGGTCGGCCCCGATCGCACGCAGCAGGTCCCGCGCGGCTCGTTCGGCAGCGGCGAGATCGAACTTCGAGGGGTCGACGACGCGCCCAGGTGTGGCGGGCCGCTCGCCGATCGGCATCCCCGAGGGTCATCGCGCCAGCGTAACGCGCGGACGCGCGCTCACGAGACCGCCGCGGCACTCAGGCGCGTCGCGAGCTCCACGAGCATGCGGACTCCGTAACCCGAGGCGCCGCGACCGAACGCGTCGCCGCGATCCTCGTCGAGCAACGCCGGGCCGAGCATGTCGACGTGCGCCCACGGCCCGTCGCCGGCAAACTGCGCCAAGAACGTCGCCGCCACGATCGGATACCCGAACCCCTTTCCGGCCGTGTTGCGCAGGTCGGCCACGGTCGAGTCGATCAGGGGCCGGTAGCGCGGGTGAAGCGGCCACGGCCAGGCGAGGTCGCCGCTGGCGTTGCCCGCCCGCACGACCTCATCCCGCCACGACTTCGTCGGGGGCGAACACGCCGGCGTAGAGATCACCCATGCCGGCGCGCATCGCGCCGGTCAGCGTGGCCAGGTCGACGACGTGCGTCGCCCCGTCGCGGCGCGCGTACCACAGCGCATCGGCCAGGATCAGGCGTCCCTCGGCGTCGGGGTTGGTGACCTCGACCGTGATCCCCGCGGCGGTGCCGATGACATCGGTGGGACGGATCGCGGTGCCGCTCAACATGTTCTCGCACGCCGGGACGACTCCGATGACCGACAGCGGCAGCCCGAGCTCGGCGATGGCGCCCAGCGCCGCGACGACGGCCGCGCCACCCCCCATGTCCGCTTTCTGACGGACGATGTCTGACTGCGGCTTGAGGAAGTAGCCGCCCGTGTCGAAGGTGACCGCTTTGCCGACGAGGGCCAGCCGTGGACGCGCCGGCGCACCGACCGGCTCGTGGCGCAGGACGAGCAGCAACGGCCGTGCCGGGCCGCTGCCGCCGACAGCGGCGAGCGCGGCCAGCCCGGCCTCGTCGGGGTCGACCGTCTCCGCGGCAAGGCCGGGAAACGCCGCCGCACGCGCCGCGAGCTCCGCCGGCGAGAGCACGTTGGGTGGCGCGTCGACGAGCTCCCGCGCGGTGTTCGTCCAACGCCCGACCAGCGCCGCGCGATGCGCAGCCGGCGCGAGCGCCTCGTCGCCCCCGCAGATCACGAAGCGCTCCACGCCTCGGGGGGCCGGGGCGCTCCCCCAGCGGTGGCCGTCGTAGCCGCCGATGACCGCGCCTTCGGCCAGCGCGCGCACGTGCTCCGCCGCGGGGATGGGGAGGGACGCGTCGAACGCCCACGCCACCGTCCCGCCCCCTCGGCAGGCGCGCACCGCGCGCGCGGCAGCCGTCCGCAGTCCCTCGACGTCGGGCTCGAGCGCGACCACCGCCAGCGGGGCTCCGTCGCGGTAGACCAGCGCCACGGGATCCGCGTCGGCCACCGCGCGCTCCGGGGCGCCGAGCTGCATCGCCGGTGCTCCCGCCGCGATGGCGACCAGGTCGGCGTCCACCGTGTCGGGGTCGCCGGGAGTGACTTCAACGCGCATCGTGGGGCGCTGTGATTCGGTCAAACTTGACACCTCGCTAAGATGACACTGCACGCTGAACTCTGAAAAGGGAGGCATCCTATGGACTGGATCAAGCCGAAGTTTGAGTTCATCGAGATGTGCTCGGAGGTTACGTCCTACCTCTATCACAGGTAGGGCGCTGAAGCCGGCGTGGCCTCTGGCGACCGGCCGAGGCTGCGTCTCGCTTCGACTGCCTGGGGCCACGTCTCGCTTCACTCCCCGTGCGCGTTCGCATTCTCGGCTCGGCCGCAGGCGGGGGATTTCCGCAGTGGAATTGCCGGTGTCCGACGTGCGAGGCGGCTCGGTCCGGCCGGGCGAGACCCCGGAGCCAATCGTCTGTAGCCATTCGGGGACGCGGTGGCCCGTGGTTTCTCGTCAACGCCTCCCCCGACGCGCGCCAGCAGCTCGAGGCCCTCGACGCCGCCGTCGAAGGCGTCCGCGCGCCGCCGATCGCCGGCGTCCTGCTGACCGACGCCGAGATCGATCACACGGCCGGACTGCTCCTCCTGCGCGAGTCGACGATGCCCGTGCGCATCTACGGGGACGCGGGACTCGAGCACGCGCTCAGAGATGGGTATCCGGTGCTCTCGATACTGGAGCGCTATTCCGGGGCGCAGTGGACGTCGCTGGAAGCGGGCCGGACGATCCCGCTCGATGGGTCGAGTCTTACCGTCGAGGCGTTCAACGTCGGCGGTGATGCCCCCGCTACCTCGACGGCTCGGGCGCGGAGCTCGGGGCGAGCGGGCTGGTCTTCTCAGACTGGGCGGGTGCCGGCGTCGTCACCTACGCGCCGGGCCTGGCGCGGCTGGACGACGACGTGCTCAACCGGTTCGCCGCCAGCGACCTCGTGCTCGTCGACGGCACCTTCTCGGCGCAATGAGCGGGGCACCGCCCGCCGGGGCCGGCGGCGCTGGTGCTGATCGTGCTGAACTGCGTGTGGGTGTCGCTGTGCTTCGGCATCCTTGCGACCCGCTACCGCGACATCGGGCCGCTGCTGTTCTCCGTGGTCCAGCTGCTGTTCTTCATGACGCCGATCATCTGGAACGACGAGACGTTGCGGCAGCAGGGCGCGGGAAGCTGGGCGAAGATTGTCGAGCTCAATCCCCTGTTGCACTATCTGGACATCGTGCGTGCGCCGTTGCTGGGCGCCCATCAGGAGCTGCGGCACTGGCTGGTGGTGCTGGTGCTGACAGCCGTCGGCTGGCTGTGCGCCGCGTGGGCGATGCGCCAGTACCGCGCCCGGGTGCCGTACTGGGTATAGCGCTGCGCTGATGGGTCGACGCCGGCGGAGGCGGTTTGCCACCAGCTTCGATGAGCCGCCGATTGACCACCGCCCAGGACGGGTACGCGAGTCACTGGCAAAGGAGGACTCGCTATGGGTGCGATCGACAAGGTTAGAAACAAGCTTCAGAAGCTCGGTGGGAGAGCGAAAGAAGACTTTGGCCGCGCCAGTGGGAACCGCGATCTGGAAAGTCGCGGCATGGGCGACCAGGTCAAATCAGACCTCAAAGACGCCGGCGAAAAAGTCAAAGACGCGCTAGGTGGCCGAGGCCGCAATCGCGGTCGACGTCGCCGACAGTTCTGACTGCTCGCCGATCAGCGGAAGTCGGCCCCGCCCGATAGTCGTTGAGCCACATCCTGGTCGGCAGCTGCTCGGCCGGAACGTGCCAAGGCCGACGCAGCACACGTCGGTGATCGACGAGTTGAGCGCCCCGAGCACGTAAGCTTCTCGGCGATGGCCCCGATCGCCCCGGCACCCGCGCCCTTGAGCCTTACGACGCAGGTGTGGCGATTCGTCGTCACCGGTGCGCTGTCCGCGATCGTCGACTTCGGGCTGTACCAGGTGCTCGACCTGGTGGCGCACCTGCAAATCGACGCCGCCAAAGCGACCAGCTTCGTGGCCGGCACCATCGTCGCGTACCTCATCAACCGGCGATGGACGTTCCAGGCCGCGCCCAGCACAGCGCGCTTCTTCGCCGTGATGGTGCTCTATGCGGTCACCTTCATCACTCAGGTCGGCATCAACCACGTCTGCTTGCACGCCTTTCACTATCACCAGCACGCGTGGGCGAAGGCGGTGGCGTTCGTCATCGCGCAGGCCACCGCGTCGGTGATCAACTTCATCGTGCAACGCTCGGTGATCTTCCGCTTGCGCTGAGGTCATCTCCGCAGGCGGTACCCTCTGTGACGATGTTGAGCAGCGATTTGACGACCACCACCGTCCGGCTGCACGGATGGAGCCGGACCGCGCCGTCGGTGGCCCAACTGCTGTCCACCCCGGACCCCGAAGTGATCGCGAAGGCGGTCGCACGGGTGGCCGACGCCGGCGGGCGAGGGGTCATCGCGCGCGGGCTGGGCCGCTCCTACGGCGACAACGCGCAGAACGGCGGTGGACTGGTCATCGACATGACCCCGCTGAATTGCATTCACTCGATCAGCGCCGACACCGGACTGGCCGACGTCGATGCCGGTGTGAGCCTGGACCAGTTGATGAAGGCTGCGCTGCCGTTCGGATTGTGGGTCCCGGTGCTGCCGGGCACCCGGCAGGTCACCGTCGGCGGCGCGATCGGCTCGGACATCCACGGCAAGAACCACCACAGCGCAGGCAGCTTCGGCAATCATGTGCGGTCGATGGAGTTGCTGACCGCCGACGGGCAGATCCGCCACCTCACCCCGGACGGCGCGGATAAAGCAGCATCAGACCTGTTCTGGGCCACCGTCGGCGGCAACGGGCTGACCGGCATCGTGCTGCGCGCCACCATCGAGATGACACCGACCGAGACGGCGTACTTCATCGCCGACGGCGACGTCACTCACGGCTTGGACGAGACCATCGCTTTCCACAGCGACGGCAGCGAGGCGCACTACACCTATTCCAGCGCGTGGTTCGACGCGATCAGTGCGCCACCGAAGCTGGGCCGGGCCGCGATCTCGCGAGGATCATTGGCCACGCTGGACCAACTGCCGAAGAAGTTGCAGCGTGATCCCCTAAAATTTGATGCGCCGCAACTGTTTACCTTCCCCGACCTCTTCCCCAACGGACTGGCGAACAAGCTCACCTTCGTGCCGATCGGCGAATTGTGGTACCGCAAATCCGGCAGCTATCGCGGGAAGGTTCAGAACCTGACGCAGTTTTACCACCCGCTGGATATGTTCGGCGAGTGGAACCGGGCCTACGGCTCAGCGGGTTTCGGCCAGTATCAGTTCGTGGTGCCCACCGAAGCGGTCGACGAGTTCAAAAGCATCATGAAAGACATTCAGGGATCCGGCCATTACTCATTCCTCAACGTATTCAAGCTGTTCGGGCCCGGCAACCGGGCACCGCTCAGCTTCCCGATTCCGGGCTGGAACGTGTGCGTCGACTTCCCGATCAAACCCGGGCTCAACGAGTTCCTCAACGAACTCGACCGGCGCGTACTGGAATTCGGCGGCCGGCTCTACACCGGCAAAGACAACCGCACCACCGCGGACGTCTTCCACGCCATGTACCCGCGCATCGACGAGTGGATCGCGTTGCGCCGCAAAGTCGATCCGACCGGAGTGTTCGCCTCGGACATGGCCCGACGTTTGGAGTTGCTCTAGATGGTGCGCCCATGGTTCTAGACGCGGTGGGGAACCCGCAGACCATCCTGCTGCTGGGCGGCACCTCAGAGATCGGGCTGGCGATCTGCGAGCGCTACCTGCAGAATGCGCATGCCCGCATCGTGCTCGCCGCGCTTCCCGACGATCCGGGCCGGGACGCCGCCGTCGCGCAGATGAAGGCGGCCGGGGCGAAAACGGTGCAGCTCATCGACTTCGACGCGGTGGATACCGCCAGCCATCCTTCGGTGATTGACACCGCGTTCAGCGATGGCGGTGGCAGAAGAGATATCGACGTCGCGATCGTCGCGTTCGGCCTGCTCGGTGACGCCGAAGAGCTGTGGCAGAACCAGCGTAAAGCGGTTCAGATCGCCGAGATCAACTACACCGCAGCGGTATCGGTGGGTGTGCTGCTCGGCGAGAAGATGCGCGCGCAGGGTTACGGTCAGATCATCGCGATGAGCACGGTGGCCGGTGAACGGATACGCCGCTCCAACTTCGTGTACGGCTCCACCAAGGCCGGTCTTGATGGTTTCTACCTCGGCCTGGGCGAGGCGTTGCGGCCCAGCGGTGTGCACGTCCTGGTCATCCGTCCGGGACAAGTGCGGACCCGGATGAGCGCCCACATCAAGGAGGCGCCGTTGACCGTCGATAAGGAATACGTCGCGAACCTGGCGGTGACCTCTGCGGCCAAAGGTAAAGAACTGGTGTGGGCACCCGGCGCTTTCCGCTACGTGATGATGGTGCTACGGCATATTCCGCGGCCGATCTTTCGCAGGCTGCCCATTTAGATGCGCAACGCGTTGGGAACCGTCGGCCAGCTGGCCGTCGCGGTAGTGGTGGCCGTCGGGGTGTCGGTGATCTCCCTGGCTGCCATCCAAAGTGTGCAGTGGCCGGCGTACCCGTCGTCGAACCAGTTGCACGCTTTGACCACCGTCGGGCAGGTGGCCTGCATCCTCGGTCTGGTCGGTGTCGGCTGGCTGTGGCGCCGCGGCCGCAAAGCCAGCCGGCTGCTGGCGCAGCTGGGCGCGCTGGTCTTACTGTCGGCGTTCTCGGTGGTGACGCTGGCCATGCCGCTGGGCGCGACGAAGCTGTACCTGTTCGGCGTTTCGGTGGATCAGCAGTTCCGCACCGAATACCTGACCCGGTTGACCGACGCTCCGGCGCTGCGCGACATGACCTATGCGGGGTTGCCGGCGTTCTACCCGCCGGGCTGGTTCTGGATCGGCGGGCGGCTGGCGGCGCTCACCAAGAACCCCGGATGGGCGATCTACCAGCCCTGGGCCATCACTTCGATCACGATCGCGACCGCGCTGGCCCTGGTGTTGTGGTCGCGCATGGTCCGATTCGAGTTCGCGCTGATCGTCACCACCGCCACCACCGCGGTGACGCTGGCCTACAGTTCGCCGGAACCGTACGCGGCCATGATCGCGGTGCTGCTGCCGCCGGTGCTGGTGCTGGCATGGTCAGGTATGCGAGCCGGCCAACGCGCGGCTGTCCGCACACTCGAGGTCGAAGGTGCGCCTGGCAGCACGCTCGGGCATGCCGGCTGGACAGCCGGCTGGGCCGCAGTCTCAGGCACCGGAATCTTCCTCGGCTGCACCGCCACCTTCTACACCCTGCTCTTCGTCTACACCGCGTTCACCCTGGCGCTGATGGCGCTGCTGCTGGCCGCCTCCCGTTGGCGGCAGCACGGAGTTCGCGCGGCGCTGGATCCGCTGGCCCGACTGCTCGTCATCGCCGTCATCGCCGCCGCCATCGCCGCCACCACCTGGCTGCCCTTCCTGTTGCGGGCCCGGCACGCTCCGGTCAGCAACACCGGTAGCGCCTGGCACTATCTGCCCGCCGACGGCGCCGAACTGACCTTCCCGATGCTGCAGTTCACCCTGCTCGGTGCGCTGTGCATGATCGGCGCGGTGTGGCTGGTCGTGCGGGCCCGCTCGTCGGTGCGGGCGTCAGCGCTGGCTATCGGCGTGCTGTCGGTGTACCTGTGGTCGCTGCTTTCCATGCTTACGACGCTGGCCCGCACCACGCTGCTGTCCTTCCGGCTGCAATCCACCTTGACGGTGCTCTTGGCGGCTGCGGGGGCGTTCGGCTTCGTCGAGCTCGCCCAAGCTCTGGCGGCACTTATGCGCGGCAGCGACCGGGGTCGGGCCTGGCGCCGCGGCGTGCTGCCGGTCGCCGCCGCGCTCGGGCTGGTCGGAGCGATCGGATTCAGCCAGGACATCCCCGAGGTGTTGCGGCCGGACATCACTATCGCTTACACCGACACCGACGGCCACGGCCACCGGGGTGACCGTCGTCCGCCTGGCTCGGAGAGGTACTACCCCGCTGTCGACACCGTCATCACCCAGGTGACCGGCAGGCCGCGCGACCAGACGATAGTGCTCACCGCCGATTACAGTTTCCTGTCCTTCTATCCCTACTTCGGCTTCCAAGGGCTGACGTCGCATTACGCCAACCCGCTGGCGCAGTTCGACCTGCGGGCGGCGCAGATCCGAAGCTGGGCCAAGCTCAAGACCGCCGATCAGTTCGTCCACGCCCTGGACACGCTGCCCTGGCCGCCGCCGACGGTGTTTCTGATGCGCCGCGGCGCGAACGACTCCTACACCCTGCGACTGGCCGAAGACGTGTATCCCAATCAGCCCAACGTCCGCCGCTACACCGTCGACCTCAAGGCGGCGCTGTTCGCCGACCCACGGTTCACCGTGCAGACCATCGGGCCGTTCGTCCTGGCAATCCGCATACCGGCGGCACCGGACTGATGGCGACGGAAACTGCAGATGGCGGGCAATTACCATCTACCAGCGTGAGCCGCGCCAGCGACAATCCAGCCCGAGCGATGGGGCAGGAGCACCTCCCGCTTGCGGGGGAAGAGCGGCGCACTTTGACCACCGCCGAGGCGAACGCCCAGACCGTCTCAGCCGACCCCGCAGCGGTGACCGACCGACCCGACCGCGAGTATCGGGTCGCCCGGCTCGTCGCGGTCGTCGCCGGGCTGCTCGGCGCGGCCCTGGCGCTCGCCACCCCGCTGCTGCCGGTCAAACAGACCACCGCCGAATTGAACTGGCCGCAGAACGGTGTGTTCGCCAGCGTGCAGGCGCCGCTGATCGGTTACGTCGCGACCGACCTGCGCATCAGCGTGCCCTGCCAGGCCGCTGCCGGGCTGTCCGGACCCCCCAGCGCCGCCCGCACCGTGCTGCTGTCAACGGTGCCCAAGCAGGCGCCGAAAGCCGTCGACCGCGGCCTGCTGATCGAACGGGCCAACGACGACCTGGTGGTCGTCGTGCGCAACGTCCCGGTGGTGGTGGCACCGTTGAGCCAGGTGCTCAGCCCCGTGTGCCGGCAGTTGACGTTCATCGCGCACGCCGACAAGGTGACCGCCGAATTCGTCGGACTGACCCAGGGACCCAACGCCGAGCACCCGGGCGCTCCGCTGCGCGGTGAGCGCAGCGGCTACGACTTCCGGCCGCAGATCGTCGGCGTCTTCACCGACCTGTCCGGCCCGGCGCCCCCGGGCCTGAGCTTCACGGCCACCGTCGACACCCGCTACAGCAGCGCGCCGACCTGGCTGAAATCGGCGGCGATGGCGCTCGGCGTGGCGCTGACCGTCGTCGCGTTGATCGCGCTGCACTTGATGGACCGCGCGGACGGGACGCGGCACCGCCGCTTTCTGCCGCCCCGCTGGTGGTCGATCAGCGGGCTGGACGTGCTGGTCACCGCGGTGCTGGTGTGGTGGCATTTCGTCGGGGCGAACACCGCCGACGACGGCTACATCCTGACCATGGCCCGGGTCTCCGAGCACGCCGGCTACATGGCCAACTATTACCGCTGGTTCGGCACCCCGGAAGCACCGTTCGGCTGGTATTACGACCTGCTGGCGCTGTGGGCGCACGTCAGCACCACCAGCATCTGGATGCGGCTGCCCACCCTGGTGATCGCGCTGACGTGCTGGTGGGTGCTCAGCCGGGAGGTGATCCCCCGGCTCGGCGACGCGGTCAAGCATTCCCGGGCCGCGGCGTGGACGGCGGCCGGTGTGTTCCTGGCGTTCTGGTTGCCGCTGAACAACGGACTGCGGCCCGAACCGATCATCGCGCTGGGCATCTTATTGACCTGGTGCTCGGTGGAACGGGCCGTGGCGACCAGCAGGCTGTTGCCCGTCGCCATCGCCTGCATCGTCGGTGCATTGACGTTGTTCTCCGGGCCGACCGGCATCGCGTCCATCGGTGCCCTGCTGGTGGCCATCGGGCCGCTGCAGACGATCATCCGCCGCCGGTCCCGCCAGTTCGGCGTGCTGCCGCTGCTCGCCCCCATCCTCGCGGCGGCCACGGTCACCGCCATCCTGATCTTCCGCGACCAGACGTTCGCCGGTGAAGCCCAGGCCAGCCTGGTCAAACGGGCCGTCGGCCCGAGCCTGAGCTGGTTCGACGAGCACATCCGCTACGAGCGTCTGTTCATGGCCAGTCCGGACGGGTCGGTGGCCCGCCGCTTCGCCGTGCTGGCGCTGCTGGTCGCGCTCGCCGTGTCGGTGGCGATGTCGCTGCGCAAGGGGCGCATCCCGGGCACCGCGGCCGGCCCCACCCGGCGCATCATCGGCATCACGATCATCTCGTTCATCGCGATCATGTTCACCCCGACCAAATGGACGCACCACTTCGGTGTGTTCGCCGGTGTCGCCGGATCACTGGGTGCGTTGGCCGCCGTCGCGGTGACGGCCGCCGCGATGCGCTCGCGGCGCAACCGCACCATGTTCGCGGCGCTGGTGCTGTTCGTGACGGCGTTGTCGTTCGCCAGCGTCAACGGCTGGTGGTACGTGTCGAACTTCGGCGTGCCGTGGTCGAACTCGTTCCCGCAGTGGCAGTTCGGCTTCACCACCGTGCTGCTGGGGCTCACGGTGCTCGTATTGCTGGTGGCGGCCTGGTTGCATTTCGTCGGCGACGGCTTCCTGCCCGGCAAGCCGGGACGGGATTGGGCGCTCACCCGGGCTCTGCACTCCCCGCTGGCGATCGCTGCCTGGGTGCTGGTGTTCTTCGAGGTGCTGTCGCTGACCCTGGCGATGACTGACCAGTATCCGGCGTGGTCGGTGGGCCGTTCGAATCTGCAGGCGGTCACCGGCAAGACGTGCGGGCTGGCCGACGACGTGCTCGTGGAGCTGGATCCCAACGACGGCATGCTCAGCCCGGTCGGGGTGCCGGTAGGAGACGCGTTGGGCGCGGGCTTCGCCGAAGGCTTCGACCCCAACGGCATTCCCGCCGACGTTTCCGCCGACCCGGTGATGGAGCGCCCGGGTGATCGCAGCTTCGCCGACAACGACGGGCTGACCACGAGCAGCGAAGCCGGCACCGAGGGCGGCACCACCGCCGCTCCCGGTATCAACGGGTCCCGCGCCCGGTTGCCCTACAACATCGACCCGGCTCGCACACCCGTCCTGGGCAGTTGGCGCTCTGGTGTGCAGGTCCCGGCCCGACTGCGCTCGGCCTGGTATCGGCTGCCGCCCAGGGCCGAAAGCGATGACTCCGGGCCGCTGCTCGTGGTGTCGGCGGCGGGCCGGTTCGATCCGCGTGAAGTGCAGGTGCAGTGGGCCACTGATCAAGAAGCGGCTGACGGCAAACCCGGCGGAACGGTCAGCTTCGGCGATGTCGGGGCGCAACCGGCTTGGCGCAACCTGCGGGCGCCGTTGTCCGCGGTGCCGCGCAGCGCCACCCAGGTCCGGGTCGTCGTCAGTGACGAAGACTTGGCGCCACAACACTGGATCGCGGTCACCCCGCCGCGGATACCACACCTGCGCACGCTGCAGGACGTGGTGGGCACCAGAGAGCCGGTGCTGCTGGACTGGCTGGTCGGGCTGGCGTTTCCGTGCCAGCGGCCGTTCGACCACCGCAACGGTGTCATCGAAGCGCCGAGGTGGCGGATCCTGCCGGACCGGTTCGGTGCCGAGGCCAACTCTCCGGTGATGGACAACAACGGCGGCGGCCCCTTGGGCGTCACCGAATTGCTCGAGCGGGCTACCACCGTCTCGAGCTATTTGAAAGACGATTGGTTCCGAGATTGGGGCGCGCTGCAGCAGCTGACGCCGTACTACCAGGACGCGGCGCCGGCGCGGCTGGATCTCGGTTCGGTGACGCGCAGCGGGCTGTGGAGTCCCGCGCCGCTTCGGCACTGATCTTTCCGGTGGTGAGACTGTGGTGACGGCGCCGAGACTGCGCCGAGATCGCCATATCCCGCCTAATGGCGCGCTCACCGCAGATTCGATCGAGGGATCGGTAGCCGCGTCGGCCGGCCACGGCCCTGCCACAGCAAGACACCTAGCCCGATCGCATACGATCGAGCCTCGTGCCCCAGGACGAAAGTGAGCGATCGACGCCGCATCTCGCGCGGCTGATCGCCGTCGTCGCAGGAATCGCGGGGCTGCTGCTGTGCGGCGTGGTCCCGCTGCTTCCGGTCAAGCAAACCACCGCGACGATCCTGTGGCCGCAAGGCACCACACCCGACGGCCACGTCACCGGCATCACCGCGCCGCTGGTGTCCGGCGCCCCGCAGGACCTCGACATCTCGATTCCGTGCTCAGCTATCGCCGGCATTCCGGCGGCCGGCGGGCTGGTGCTGTCGACGCTGCCGGCCGAAGGATTCGCGACCGGCAAGAGCGGGTTATTCGTGCGAGCCAACAAGGACACGGTCGTCGTTGCGTTCCGGGACTCGGTGGCGGCGGTGGCTCCCCGGCCGGCGGTCGCCGCCGGAGCCTGCAGCGTGCTGCATCTGTGGGCCAACGCCGGCGGCGCCGGGGCGGACTTCGTCGGCATACCCGGGGCCAACTCCACCTTGGTGACCGAGAAAAAGCCTCAAGTGGGCGGGATCTTCACCGACCTCAAGGTGGCGGCCCAACCGGGGTTGTCGGCCCGCATCGCCGTCGACACCCGGTTCATCACCGCGCCGACCCTGCTGAAGAAGATGGTGATGGCCGCCGGTGTGCTGGCGGTGTTGACGGCGATCGCCGCCCTGGCCGTCTTGGATCGCCGAACCGGCCACCGCCCGCAGCGCAGCACTCGGCGCTGGTGGCAGGTCAGCGGAGCCACCTGGCTCGCCGACGCGTTGGTGATCACCACGCTGGCGGTGTGGCATGTCATCGGCGCCACCTCATCCGACGACGGCTACAACCTGACTATTGCCCGGGTGTCGCACCAAGCCGGATATCTGGCGAACTACTACCGCTACTTCGGCACCACCGAGGCCCCCTTCGACTGGTATCCCGCGGTGCTGGCCCACTTCGCCGCGATCAGCACCGCCGGGGTGTGGATGCGGCTACCAGCCACCGCCGCCGGGATCGGCTGCTGGCTGATCCTGAGCCGGTTCGTGCTGCGACGGCTGGGTCCGGGGCGAAACGGTCTGGCCGCTAACCCGATCGCGGTGTTGACGACGGGCGCGGTGCTCCTGGCCGCTTGGCTGCCGTTCAACAACGGGCTGCGGCCCGAGCCGCTGATCGCCTTCGGGGTGCTGCTGACCTGGGCTCTCGTCGAGCGGGCGATCGCCGGGCGGCAACTGGCGCCGGCGGCGGTCGCGCTGGTCGTCGCGACGTTCACGGCAACGCTGGCCCCGCAGGGGCTGATCGGCTTGGCCGCGCTGCTGACCGGGGCCCGGGCCATCGCCCAGATAATCCGTCGCCGGACGGCCACCGACGGGTTGTTGGCGCCGTTGGCGGTACTGGCGGCGGCGCTGTCGCTGATCACCGTGGTGGTGTTCCGTAATGAAACGTTAGCCACGGTCGCCGAGTCGGCGCGCATCAAATACAAGGTCGGGCCGACGATCGCTTGGTACCAGGACTTCCTGCGGTACTACTTTCTGACAGTCGAGAAGAACGCCGAAGGGTCGATGACGCGGCGCTTCGCTGTGCTGGTGCTGCTGCTCTGCCTGTTCGGGGTGCTGGTGGTGCTGCTGCGCCGCGGCCGGGTCCCCGGCCTGGCCAGCGGCCCGACGTGGCGGTTGATCGGCACTACCGCGATCGGCCTGCTGTTGTTGACGTTCACGCCGACGAAGTGGGCCGTGCAGTTCGGCGCGTTCGCCGGACTGGCCGGCGCCCTCGGCGCGGTCACCGCCTTCATCTTCGCCCGCATCGGTCTGCACAGCCGCCGCAACCTGACGCTGTACGTCACCGCGCTGCTCTTCGTACTGGCCTGGGCGACCTCGGGCGTCAACGGCTGGTTCGACGTCAACAGCTACGGGGTGCCGTGGTACGACATCCCGCCCGTCATCGCCAGCCATCCGGTGACGTCAATGTTCCTGGCGCTGTCGATCCTGACCGGGCTGCTGGCAGCCTGGTACCACTTCCGGATGGACTACGCCGGGCACACCGAGGTCAGAGACAACCGGCGCAACCGGGTGCTGGCCTCCACGCCGCTGCTGGTCGTAGCGACGATCATGGTCCTCGGCGAAGTCGGCTCGCTGGCCAAAGGTGCCGTCTTCCGCTACCCGCTGTACACCACCGCCAAAGCCAACGCGGCCACGATCGAATCCGGGCTGTCAAAGACCAGCTGCGCGATGGGCGATGACGTGCTGACCGAGCCAGACCCCAACGCCGGTCTGCTGATTCCGGCGCCCGGCCAGCAATTCGGAGCCGGGGGCCCGCTCGGCGGAAACGACCCCGTCGGCTTCAAACCCGACGGGGTCGGTGATGACCTGAGGTCCTACCCGGTGGTCACCAAACCGGGAGTGGTGAACTCCGACGCGTCACCCAACAAGCCCAACGCAACCATGAGTGACTCCGCGGGCACGGCCGGCGGCTCGATCCCAAAGGGGGCTCAGGCGGGTTCGAACGGGTCGCACGCGGCACTGCCGTTCGGCCTGGATCCGGCCAGCACCCCGGTGATGGGTAGCTACGGCGAGAATTCGCTGGCGGCCACCGCCACGTCGGCCTGGTACCAACTGCCGCCACGTACCCCGGACCGGCCGCTCGTGGTGGTCTCCGCCGCCGGTGCCATCTGGTCGTACAAGGAAGACGGCACCTTCACCTACGGGCAGTCGCTCAAACTGCAGTGGGGTGTCGCGCGCCCCGACGGCACCACCCAGCCGCTCGGACAGGTACAGCCGATCGACATCGGGCCCGAGCCGGCGTGGCGCAATCTGCGGTTCCCGCTCGCCTGGGCGCCGCCGGAGGCCAACGTGGCCCGGATCGTCGCCTACGACCCAAATCTGAGTTCCGATCAGTGGTTCGCATTCACCCCGCCCCGGGTGCCGGTGCTGCAAACACTGCAGCACCTGATCGGGTCACACACACCGGTGCTGATGGACATCGCCACCGCCGCAAACTTCCCCTGCCAGCGGCCGTTCTCCGAACACCTCGGCGTCGCCGAACTTCCGCAATACCGCATCCTGCCCGAACACAAACAGACGGCGGCGTCGTCCAACGGGTGGGAGGCCCGCGACACCGGCGGGCCGTTCCTGATCACTCAGGCGTTGCTGCGCACCTCAACCATCTCGACGTACCTTCGTGGCGACTGGTATCGCGACTGGGGATCCGTCGAGCAGTACTACCGATTGGTGCCGGCTGACCAAGCGCCGGACGCCGCTATCGAACAGGGTGTGATCACAGTGCCCGGCTGGAGCCGGCAAGGACCGATTCGGGCCCTGCCATGAGCGTCATCAATCACGAACAGCAAGCGCCCACCGCGCAGCGGCCCGACGTCCGTCCAGACGTGCGGGTGACGCGCTGGGTCGCGACGATCGCAGGGCTGCTCGGCTTCGTCCTGTCGGTCGCCACACCGCTATTGCCGGTCGTGCAAACCACCGCGATGCTGAACTGGCCTCACATCGAGAATGGGCACGGACAACTGGGCAGCGTGACGGCTCCGCTGATCTCACTGACACCGGTCGACGTGACAGCAACCGTGCCGTGCTCTGTGGTACGCGCCCTGCCACCCGACGGCGGGGTCGTGCTGAGCACAGCTCCCAAGAACGGCAAGGACGCTGCGCTCAACGCGCTCTTCGTAGTCGTCAGCCGCCAGCGCATCAGCGTCACCGACCGCAACGTGGTGATCGCGAGCGTGCCGCGCGACCAAGCGGCTTCTCCCAACTGTCAGCGCATCGAGATCACCTCCACCCACGCCGGAACATTCGCCACCTTCGTCGGGCTGACCGATCCCGCGGGCAAGCCAGTGCGCGACGGCTTCCCCGATCCCAACCTGCGACCGCAGATCGTCGGGGTGTTCACCGATCTGACCGGCCCGGCACCACCCGGCTTGCGGCTCTCAGCGACCATCGACACCCGGTTCTCCAGCACGCCGACCACGCTGAAACTGCTCGCGATGGTGGGCGCAATCGTGTCGACCATCGTCGCGCTGGTCGCGCTGTGGCGCCTGGACCAGCTGGACGGTCGCCGCATGCACCGGTTGATCCCGACCCGCTGGCGCAAGTTCACGCTGGTCGACGCGGCGGTGATCTTCGGCTTCCTGCTCTGGCATCTGATCGGCGCAAATTCCTCCGACGACGGCTACATCCTCGGCATGGCGCGGGTCGCCGACCGCGCCGGCTACATGTCGAACTACTTCCGCTGGTTCGGCAGCCCGGAAGACCCGTTCGGCTGGTATTACAACCTGCTGGCGCTGATGACCCACGTCAGCGACGGCAGCCTGTGGATGCGGCTGCCCGATCTCGTCGCCGGGCTGGTCTGCTGGCTGCTGCTGTCGCGTGAGGTATTGCCACGGCTGGGCCCAGCGGTGACACGCAGCACGGCCGCTAACTGGGCGGCCGGCTTGGTCCTGCTCACCGCGTGGATGCCGTTCAACAACGGCCTTCGGCCCGAGCCGATCATCGCCCTGGGTTCGCTGATCACCTACGTACTGATCGAGCGCTCCATGAGCGCCTCTCGGCTGACGCCCGCGGCATTGGCGGTGGTCGCGGCGGCCTTCACGCTGGGGGTGCAACCCACCGGCTTGATCGCCGTAGCGGCCCTGGTGGCCGGCGGACGGCCGATCCTGCGAATCTTGGTGCGCAGACACCGCCTGGTAGGTACCTGGCCACTGGTGGCTCCGTTGCTGGCCGCCGGGTCGGTCATCCTCACCGTGGTGTTCGTCGACCAGACACTGTCAACGGTTCTGGAAGCCACCCGGATTCGCACCTCGATCGGTCCCAGTCAGGCCTGGTACACCGAGAATCTGCGCTACTACTATCTGATCCTGCCGACCGTCGACGGTTCACTGTCGCGCCGATTCGGCTTCCTGATCACCGCGCTGTGCCTGTTCGCTGCTGTGTTCATCATGTTGCGGCGCAAACGGATTCCGGGCGTGGCCCGCGGACCGGCTTGGCGGTTGATGGGTGTCATCTTCGGCACGATGTTCTTTCTGATGTTCACCCCGACGAAGTGGGTGCACCACTTCGGCTTGTTCGCCGCGGTGGGCGCGGCGATGGCCGCGCTGACCACGGTTCTGATCTCACATGAGGTGCTGCGCTGGTCGCGCAACCGCATGGCGTTCCTGGCGGCGGTGTTGTTCTTGCTGGCATTGTGTTTCGCCACCTTCAACGGCTGGTGGTATGTCTCCAGCTACGGCGTGCCGTTCAACAGCGCCATGCCGAGGCTCGCAGGATTCACGGTCAGCACGGGATTCCTGGTGCTATTCGTGATCGCTGTCGGCTACACGATCTGGCTGCATTTCGCGTCCAGGGACCGCGGCGAGGGCCGGTTGGCGCGCGCGTTGACGGCCGCCCCGGTGCCGCTCGCGGCAGGGTTCATGGTGCTGGTTTTCGTCGCGTCGATGGTGGCCGGCATCGTGCGCCAGTACCCCACCTATTCCAATGGCTGGGCCAACTTGCGCGAATTCGCCGGTGGCTGCGCATTGGCCGACGATGTGCTGGTCGAGCCGGACAGCAACGCCGGCTTCATGTCGGCGGTACCGGACAACTCGGGTTCTTGGGGCCCGTTGGGCCCCTTGGGTGGCGTCAACCCGGAAGGTTTCACCCCCGACGGTGTACCGGAGCGCACCCTGGCCGAGGCGGTCCGGGAGACGGCGGTGCCGCAGCCCGGCACCGACTACGACTGGTACGGGCCGACCAAGCTGTCCGCCCCCGGCGTCAACGGATCCACCATGCCGTTGCCCTACGGCCTCGACCCGGCGCGGGTCCCGCTGGCCGGCAGCTACACCACCGGGCCACAACAGCAAAGCAGGCTGACGTCGGCGTGGTACCAGCTGCCCAAGCCCGACGACGGGCACCCGCTGGTCGTGGTGACCGCCGCGGGCAAGATCGCGGGTAACAGCGTTCTACACGGACACACCTTCGGACAGACCGTCGTATTGGAGTACGGCACACCAGGTCCGGGTGGCGGCTCCCAACGCGGCATCGTGCCGGCTGGGCGGCTGGTGCCCTACGACCTGTACGGCGAACAGCCGAAGGTGTGGCGCAATCTCCGGTTCGCCCGTTCCCAGATGCCCGCGAACGCCACCGCCGTCCGCGTGGTCGCCGATGATCTGTCGCTGACCCCGGAGGACTGGATCGCCGTGACCCCGCCGCGGGTCCCGGAGTTGCGATCGCTGCAAGAGTATGTCGGCTCGTCGCAGCCGGTGCTCTTGGACTGGGCCGTGGGGCTGGCGTTCCCCTGCCAGCAGCCCTTGTTGCACGCCGACGGCGTCACCGAGATACCGAAGTTCCGCATCACGCCGGACTACAACGCCAAGAAGCAAGACACCGACACCTGGGAGGACGGCGTCAACGGCGGCCTGCTGGGCATCACCGACCTGCTGCTCCGAGCGCATGTGATGGCGACCTACCTGTCCCGCGACTGGGGTCGCGACTGGGGGTCGCTGCGCAAATTCGACACCATCGTGGTCGCCCCGCCCGCGCAGTTGCAGTTGGGCTCCACCAGCCGCAGCGGCTGGTGGTCGCCGGGCAAGATCCGGATCGGACCCTGATTTGGGTTGCACCAGCTTGTCGAGGGTCGGCGGCGCGTCGCTGTTGTGCGCTGTCGCGGTGGCCTGCGGCACGACTCCGGCGGCGGACATTCAACCGCTGCAGTATGTCGCGCTGGGTGACTCGGTGGCCGCCGAACCCGGCGTGCCGGATCCCGCGCCGCCGCCAGGCTGCCAGAAGTCGACCAACAACTACCCGTCCGTGCTGGCCCGACGCCTGCGACCGGTAACAGTCACCGACGTCACCTGCAGCGGCGCCACCTCGGCGGATATCACCAGCCGGACGCAGCTGACAGCGGACGGCGCGGTCCCGCCGCAGATCGACGCCGTGCAACCGGACACCACGTTGATCACGGTCACCATCGGCGGCAACGACGTCAGGTTGGCCGCTGACGCAGCTCAATGCCGGGCCGCCTCGCTCGACTCTCCGCCGTGCGTCGACAAGTTCGTCACCAACGGTGTGGACACCATTTCCGCGGCGATCGACGCGCAGCCGCCGGTGTGGGCGCAGATGATCGACGACCTGCGGACCAAAGCACCGCGGGCACGGATCGTTCTGGTGGGCTACCCGATGTTCATCCGGCCCGGCGGGTGTTTTGCCCAGCAGCCGATCCTGCCCCAGGACGGCGACTACTTCCAGTCGAAAGTCGACGAACTCGACGACCACGAGCAGCAGTTGGCCGCCGACAAGAAAGTCGGCTTCTTCGACACCAGGCCGCTGTCGAGGGGCCACGACATGTGCGCTGCGCCCGATCAGCGCTATGTCGAAGGCTTCAACGTCGCGAACCCCGCAGAGCCGTTGCACCCCAACGCACGAGGCGCCACCGCGATTGGCAACGGGCTGGCCGCTTACCTCGAAGACCACCGCTGACCCGCTGCGCGAGCGTGCGCAGTTGTGCGCATTTCTCGGCGTGCCTATGCGCAAACACGCACGCTGGGGCGCGATATGGGGGCGTTAGACCGGGAGCAGGCCGTGCTTGCGGCCGACCCGGGTGTACATCTGCTTGTCACGCAGCAGGTGCAGCGACTTGCGCAACAGCAGTCGGGTGTCGTGCGGTTCGATGACCGCGTCGATGAACCCGCGTTCGGCGGCGATCCACGGGATCGCCATGTTCAGGTTGTAGCCCTCAATGAAATCCTTCTTGATCGCCTGCGCTTCCGGCGTGGTGGGATCGGGGAACCGCTTCATCAGCAGCTGCGCGGCGCCTTCGGCACCGATCACCGCGATGCGGGCGGTGGGCCAGGCGAAGTTGAAGTCTGCGGTCAGCTGCCGGGAGCCCATGACGGCGTAGGCGCCGCCGTAGGACTTGCGGATCGTGATCGTCACCTTCGGCACATCGGCTTCCACCACCGAGTACAGGAACCGTCCGCCGCGTTTGATGATCCCGTCCTTCTCCTGCTCCACACCCGGCAGGAAGCCGGGGGTGTCCACGACGAACACCAGCGGTATTTCGAAGGCGTCACAGAACCGGATGAACCGTGCCGCCTTATCGGAGGCCTCGGTGTCGATCGAGCCGGACATGTACATCGGCTGGTTGGCGATGACGCCGACCGGGCGTCCGTCGACACGGGCATAGCCGGTGATGATTGCCGGCCCGGCATGCGCGGCGACGTCGAGGAAATCACCGTCGTCGAAGATCCGCAGCAGGATCTCGTGCATGTCGTAGGCGGTGTTGTCCGAATCCGGCACAATCGCGTCCAGTTCGAGGTCGGTCGGGGTGACCTCCGGCTCCAGCCCGGGATTGACGACCGGCGGCTTGTCGAAGCAGTTCGACGGCAGAAACGACAGGAAGTCGCGGACGTACTGGAACGCGGCGGCCTCGGACTCCACAACCTGATGCAAGTTCCCGTAGCGGGCCTGCGCGTCCGCGCCGCCTAGTTCGTCGAGGCTGACTTCCTCACCGGTGACTTCCTGGATGACGTCGGGCCCGGTGACGAAGAAGTAGCCCTGGTCGCGCACCGCGACCAGCAGATCGTCCTGGATCGGTGAATACACCGCGCCGCCCGCGCATTTGCCGAAGATCAGCGAGATCTGCGGAACAAGACCGGACAACGCTTCGTGACGCTTCCCCAACTCGGCGTACCACGCCAGCGAGGTGACCGCGTCCTGGATGCGGGCGCCGCCGGAGTCCTGGATGCCGACGATCGGGCAACCGACCATCGAGCACCACTCCATCAGCCGGGCCACCTTGCGGCCGAACATCTCCCCAACAGTGCCCTGGAACACCGTCTGGTCGTGGGAGAACACCCCGACCGGGCGGCCGTCGATGGTGGCGTGCCCAGTCACGACACCGTCGCCGAACAAAGCGTTGGGGTCGTTGGGCGTGCGGGCCAGTGCACCGATTTCCAGGAACGAGCCCGGGTCGACCAGGGAATACACCCGCGCGCGGGCACTTGGAATGCCCTTCTTCTCGCGTTTGGCGACGGCCTTCTCCCCGCCGGGCTCCTTGGCCAGCTCCAGCTTTTCGCGGAGTTCAGCCAGCAGTTCGGCGGTGGTCTTGGTGCTCATCTACCTGCCTTCAGCTCCTGTTTGAGAGGCGTCGCGATCGCGTTGATCGCTTCGGTCATGTGGGCCCCCACCTTGGCGATGATCGGCTCGTCGATGGCCTGGATGTGCTCACCGCCGATGTGCACCACTTCCAGGTCGGAGACGTACTGGCCCCACCCGCCGTCGGGTTGGCGGACGGCATACCGCGGCTCGAACATGATCGCATCGTCGTGGTACCGGTCGGCCATGTACAGGGTGACGTGACCGTCGTACGGCTGGATCTCGGCGGTATCGATGGCCCGGTTGTCCAGGTAGGAGGTGCGCTGGTGTTCGACGATCCCGCCGGGAATCTGCACACCGCTCTGCTGCACCGCCTCCAGGACGAACTTGACCTGACCCTCGTCGTCGAGCTGCTCGAGGTGTTCGTACGGGATCTCCGGGATCTCGACGTTGAACGTCTTCTCGGCGAACCGTGCGTAGCGTTCCCAGCGCTTGCGGATCTCCTCTTTGGTCTGCGGAACCTCTTCGCCGGGGCGCACCGCGTCGATCAGGCCGACCCACCGTACGTCCTTGCCCAACCGCTTGAGTCCAATCGCGCAGGCGTAGGCCAGCACCCCGCCCAGCGACCAGCCGGCCAAGATGTAGGGCCCGTCACCGCAGAGTTCCACCAATTTAGGTACGTATTGGGCGGCGCGCTCTTCGATGGTCCCTTCGACACGTTCCAGCCCGTACATCGGGGTGTCCGCCGGCAGCCGGTTGAGCAGCGGCTCGTAGACCACGGTCGACCCGCCCGCCGGATGGAACACGAACACCGGCACCTTGCTCGACCCTTCCGGGCGCGCCCGCAGCGTGCGGACGAACCCGTCGAGTTGACCGGCTTCCAAATACTCGCGCACCGTGCTGGCCAGCGCCTCGATCGTCTTGGCGGTTTTGATGTCGTCGACGCTGATCGGGCCGTCGGCGCGTTCGGAAAGCCGTTGAGCCATCTTGGCCGCGGCTTCCTCCCCCAGCTCGGGCAGCGGGTTGAAGATGCCGCCCGGTGACTTCCCGGTGACGATCGCCCAGGTCGCGTACGTGACGCGCTCGGCGGCATCGCGCGGCGGCACGTCGGAATTCAGGGATTTTGCCACCGCCTGCTGGTTGGCCGCCCCGGCCACCTCGGGCTGGGCGGACGGTCCGGCTGGATCGGTCGGCGGCGGCGGAATCGGTGGACTCTGCGGACCTGAAGGGTCACTGGGCGGCGGCGGGAGCGGCGCCTCCAACCCGGCCGGTGGGGCCGCCGGCTGATCGGATTGCGTCGACGGCTCGGCCTGTGGGTCGGGCGTCGGCGCGACCAGCGATGCCGTGTTGGCGCCGCTGATCACCTCGGCTTGGGCGCGCGCGATCTCCTCGGCGGTCTGGGTCTTCTGGAACTCGTGGAGCTGCTCGACCTCGTCGCGGTGCTCGATCGCGTACTCGATCAGCTTTTCGACGTTGTAGAGGTTAGCGTCGCGCACCGCCGTCAGCTGGATGGGCGGCAGGTCGAAGTCGTATTCGACGCGGTTCTTGATCCGCACCGCCATCAGCGAGTCGAGCCCCATCTCGATCAGGGGCACCTCCCAGGGCAGGTCCTCGGGTTCGTAACCCATAGCCGACCCGACGATCAGGCCCAACCGATCGGCGATGGTCTCGTCGGAGTCCGGCGACCATTTGCCCATGGTGGCCGAGAAGTAGCGGTTGGTCAGGCTGTCGGTCAGCGTGTCCGTCTCCGGCGTCGCCTGCGTTTGCGGCGGTGCTCCGTTGGGTGCCACGGATCCGGCCGCGATCACCGGCGGCGCTGTCATCGCCGAACCGGCGCCGACTGCCGAGGGAAGAATCCCGCTGTGGCCGGCGCGGGTCGCCAACGCGTCGTAAACCAGCGTGAAGGACTCGTCGATCCGTGCGTACACCTGCACCGAGGCGCCACCGGGGTGGCGGGTGATCGTGGTGACCAGATGCGACCCTTCGCCCGGCATCGCGCGCTGCTCGGCAGCCGTCAGCTGTGCATCCGGAATCACCTCGGCCAGAGCGGATTTCACCAGAGTGGCGAGGTCGGTCAGCCCGCGCGGCAAATATTCGAAAACGTGCCGGCCGTCGGGCAACCCGACGTGTGCCCCCGGCATCACCACCACACTGCTTCCGGTGGAGAAGCTGACGTTCAGCCAGTGTTCTTTGCGCTTGAACCGGGTCGGCGGGACCTTCGCAAAGTCTTCGGGCCGTTGCGGCCCCGAGGCCCGGTTGAACAGTGTTCGGATGTCCAGATCGTGTCCGTAGACGAAGAGCTGGGCCATCGCCGAGATCATCGACTCGACATCGTCCTGCTTGCGGGCCAGCGTCGCGATCAGCTGCGCGTCGTGCAGTCCGGCCGACGCGGTGGTCAGCCCGATCTGCATCAGCGCGACCGGGTTGGGCGCCAGTTCCAGGAAGGTGGTGTGGCCACTGTCCACGGCGTTGCGCACCCCGTGGGTGAAGTAGACGCTGTGGCGCATCCCCTTCTTCCAGTAGTCGACGTCGTGAATCGGCTCCGAGCCAGGCTTGACGTAGCTGCCCTCGTGCACGGTGGAGAAGATGCCGACGCGGGGGCTCTTCGGCTGGATGCCTTGCAGCTCCGCGGCGAACTCCCCGAGCAGAGGATCCATCTGCGAGGTGTGGCCGGCACCCTTGGTCTGCAGTTTGCGGGCGAAGCGCCCTTCCGCTTCAGCGCGGGCGACGATCGCGTCGATCTGCTCGGGCGGCCCGCCGATGACGGTCTGGCTGGGTGCGGCGTAGACGCACACCTCGAGGCCGGGGAAGTCGGCGAAGACTGTCTTCAGCTCGTCGGCGGAGTACTCGACGAGCGCCATGAACCGGATGTATTCACCGAACAGCATCGCTTCGCCCTCACCCATCAGATGGGAGCGCGAGCAGATCACCCGGGTGGCGTCGGCCAGCGACAGCCCCCCGGCGAAGTAGGCCGATGCGGGTTCACCCAGCGACTGGCCGATCACCGCGGCGGGTTTGGCGCCGTGATGCTTGAGCAGCTCACCCAGCGCGATCTGAATGGCGAAGATGACGACGTTGCTGGTCTCGATGCCGTACTCGTGCGAATCGTCGAGGATCAGCTCGAGCACCGAGTAGCCGCGCTCGTCCTGAATCAGCGCGTCGACCTTTTCGATCCACTCAGCGAAGACCTCGTTGCGCAGGTAGAGGTTTTTGCCCATCTTGCGGTGCTGGGCGCCGAAGCCGGCCATCGCCCACACCGGGCCGTTGGTGACCGGCCCGTCGACGCTGAACGCGTTCGGCCGCTGCTTGCCCTCGGCCACCGCCCGCAGGCCCTTGACGGCCTCGGCGTGGTCGTGCGCCAGCACCACCGCGCGGGAGCGGCCGTGGTTGCGTCGCGACAGCGCCCGGCCGACCGATTCCAGCGACGATGCCTGCCCCTCTGGGCCTTCCAGCCAGTCGGCCAGCTCGGCGGCCGCGGCTTTCTTGCGCGACGTCATGAACGACGACACCGCGAGCGGGATCAGGGGCGGGGCGACCTCTTCCGCCGCGAGCTCCTCCAGCGCAATCTCTTTGAGCCGCAGCGCCTCGTCGGTGACGCCCGGCAGCTCGGGCTCGACGTCGTGCTGCGCCGCCGCCAGATATCCGCCGTCCCCGGCTTCGATGAATTCGCCGTACTCGTCGAACCGCACCCCGGCGTAGGCTGCCGCCGGATCCGCTTCGGGCATTGCCGGCTGGGCCGCTTCGGCGGGCTGCGGTTCAGGCTCGGGCTCGCGCTCGACCACGTCGCGGGGCAGCACCTCGCGCACCACCACGTGCGCATTGGCACCGCCGAAGCCGAAGCTGGACACCCCGGCCAGCGCGTAACCGCCGTAGCGCGGCCAGTCGGTGGCCGTGTCGACCACCTTCAGATGCATGTTGTCCCAATCGATGTACGGGCTGGGACCAGCGAAGTTGATCGACGGCGGCAGCTTGTCGTGCTGCAACGCCAGCACCACCTTGGCCATGCTGGCCGCGCCGGCGGCCGACTCCAGGTGCCCGATGTTGGTCTTGACCGCGCCCAGCAGGGCGGGCCGGTCAGCGGGACGCCCCCTGCCGACCACGCGGCCCAGCGCCTCGGCCTCGATCGGGTCACCGAGCACGGTGCCGGTGCCGTGCGCCTCGACGTAGTCGACGTTGCGCGGGTCGATGCCGGCGTCCTTGTAGGCGCGGCGCAGCACGTCGGCCTGGGCGTCCTGATTGGGTGCGCTTGCCTGTTGTGTTGCCGGCTCGGATAGCGGCGAGGATGAAGTTCGCCGAGTCGTAGCCCTGGGCCGAGTACGTGCCGGGAGCGGCGTTGTTGGCGGACTGGTATGCGGTGGCGAAGGCCTGCCCCGCGGTAGTCGACGGCGTCGGAACGCACGGGCACGTCACGTACGAACCCGTTGTGGCCGGACCACCGGCCGCCACGAAGCCAGGATCGTTGGTGCCGTCGTCAGAGACGAAGACAGCCTTGTTGCCGGCGTCGCGCAGCTGCTTCACCAGTGGGCCCGCCTGCTGGTAGTAGCCTCCGTAGAAGACGGCGTTGACGTTGCCGGCGTTGATGGCGTTGACCGTCGCCGAATAGTCGGTGGCCTTGGGGTCGATGTGGTCCCGAACGGGAACGGTCGCACCGCTCTTGGGCAGGGTCGAGGCCACGATGTCGGCGATCCCCTTGCCGTACTCGCTGTTGTCGTCGATGACGGCGACCCTCTTGTCGTTGAGCTTGTTGGCGATGTACGTGGCGGCAGCCGGGCCCTGTGATTGTCGTTGCCGACGGCGCGGTGCCAGTAGGTCCACCCGTGAGTCGCCAGGCTGGGGTTGGTGGCCGACGGTGTCACGTTGACGATCTGGCCCTGCTGGAAGATGGGATCGGCGACCTTCGACTCGCCAGAGAAGGCCGGCCCGACCACGGCGACGGTGTGGTCGCTGATCACCTTCTGGGCCAGCTGGGGCGCCTGGGCCGGGTCACCCTGGCTGTCGTACTCGGTCAGCGTCACCTTCGGTCCCCCGCCCTTGGCGTTGTACTGCTGGACGGCGAGCTTGACGCCGTTGTTGATGTTGATGCCGAGCTGGGGGGAGTTGTTGCCGGTGAGCGCGCCGAAGAACCCGATCTTCACCGGACCACTACCGCTTGTCCCCGAGCTGGTGGTGGAGCTCGAGCCACACGCCGCAGCCACGAGGGCCACCACGGCGGCAGGCACGAGGAGCCCCCAGCGTGCTCGCGTGGGAGGAGCCATGGCCATCCTCCTTGATGTCATGATCCCGCGCTGAGATCAGCGCCCTCTGTCTACCCCCCTGTGCGGGGGTAGAAACGGGGCTCGTCCCGGGGCCGGGGCCGTCGAGGCGGTGTGGCGAGCGCTCAGTACGGCCAGGGTCCCGTCGTGTGGCCCAGGGCCTTGACCAGACGGTCCTGGTGGGCAACGACGAGACCCTTGATGACGACGTTGCGGAAGAACCAGGGCAGCTGGGCCAGCTGGAGCCCGAAGTTGCGCACGCGCTCGGCCGGGGTCAGGTCGGCCCGCTCGTAGACGGCGAGGGAGCCGGTGCGCCCGACGTAGCGGAAGCGTCCGCTCGAGAACAGCGTCGAGATCAGGGCCAGGGTGACACCCGCCGACGAGAACGAGTCGTGGATCAGCATCGTGCCGCCGTCGGGCACGAGGTCACCGTAGAAGAGGATGTCCTGACGGGCGGATCTCAGCCCGTGGGCGCCGTCGATGAAGAGCACGTCGACCGGCCGGGGCACGTCGCTCAGGGCGTGCGACGACTGCTTCTGGATGTGGCTGACCTTGTCGGTCACCCCGTAGCGCTTCAGGTTGCTGGCGAAGACCTCGGCGTCCTCGGCTCCCACCTCGAGGTTGAGCTTGCTCTCCTGTGGCGCCCGGTCCACCCCGCTGTGGGGATCGATCGCCAGTATCTCCACGCCCTCGGGCGCCGCCAGCGCCAGGGCGATCGTGGATCGGCCGCGAAAGCTCCCGATCTCCACGATCCGCTGCTTCGGCTCGAGGGGCGCCGCCGAGTGCCACAGCTGGTGCGCCTGCTCGTCGGTGAGCCAACCCTCGACCTGGCTGGCTGCGAGAACCACGTCTCTGGCCCCGCACTGCTCCAGCCGGCATCCGTCCATTGCCGTTCCCATCGCCATCGGGCCGAGAGGATAGCTGGTCAGAACTAGGGGCCCGGTCCACCGGAGGGGGTGCACGAGCGTGGGTCGAACGGGGCCAGCGGGGTGGTCGGCGGCGTCGGGGCACCCAGCTGGTTGCTCGCGGAGGACGTGGCCGCCGGCGCCGGGGTCGTCGTCTGCGGGGGGCTGGTCGACGACGGCGCGATCCCGGGAGGCGGGCTGGGGGGCGGAGGCGGGTTCACGCTGAAGTTCGAGCCCGTCGTCACGCTGACATCGGCGCCCGGTGGGGTCGGGCCCTGCGCCAGCACCACGGCGCCCGACAACCGATGGGCGACGGCCTGCGCCTGGGCCTCCTTGGCCGGGTTGGCGTAGGTCACGATGGTCTCCGACAGCGGACCCTGGTAGGTGCCCGTACCGGCGCTCGAGATGTGGAAGCCGAGCGCCTCGAGCTGCGACGCCGTCGTCGTCGCCTGGCTCGGGGATCCGGTCCCGGACAGGACAGCCACGTTGACCGACTCCGGGGGCGGCAGGGGTTTGCCGGTCATGGCGTCGGTGTATTCCTTCTGACCGAGGAACTGGTCGATCACCTGCTGATCGGCCGGCTGCGAGGGGAACTCGACGCTGCCGAAGTCGCTGCCCTGGTACACGTACGACAGGCTGTTGTTGACGGTGACCGGGATCGTCAACTGCGGCGCCGTGAGCGCGTCGATCGAGTGGTACCGCAGCACGAGGTTCACCATGTCGCCAACCGACATGCTGGTGTCGACCTGGAGGTTCGGGGCGACGGCAGCCACCAGGGCGCGGTCGGTGAACGGGTTGCCGAGGCCCCGCTTGGACACGGCGCTGGCGAGCACCCGGATGAACTCGTGGTCACGGCGGATCCGGCTCAGGTCGCTCTCGGGGTCCTGCGGCCAGGTGCGCGGATCGGTGCTGGTGACGCCGGGGGGCTTGTACTGCAGATGGCGGGCCCTGACCACGGCGAGGGCCTGGAAGCCGTTCAGTGTCTGGCACCCCGCGGTCGGAACGTTGAGGCTGGCGAGCCCGTCGTACAGCGGCATCGGGAAGTACATGCGGATGCCGCCCAGAGCGTCGACCACCCCGGCGAAGGTGTCGAAGTTGAGCTCGACGTAGTGGTTGATCGGGATCCCGAAGTCGGTCTGGATGGCGCTCACCAGCTGGCTCGGGCCTTGGTACAGGGCGGTGTCGATCTTGTTGGCGCCCGTGGTCCTGGCGTTGGGAACGAAGGTGTCGCGCGGGATCGAGAGGATGGACGCGCGGTGGGCGCCTGGGTCGAGGTGGAGGATCATCACCACGTCGCTGTTGATCCCGTTGACACCCTGGGAGCACAGGCCGAAGGCGGGGTTCTGCTGCTTGAGCGCGCACCGGTCGGTGGAGCCCACGAGCAGGATGTTCTCGGTGTTCTTGGTGATCCCCGCCGTCGGTGAGGCTCCGAGACCCTTGACCTTCACCCGGTGTATCTCGCTGTTGAGGAACCAGAGGTAGCCGAAGAGCGACGCGAGCAGAACGAACAGGACGATGCCGACGATCAGGACCGTCCGCTTGAACCGCCGCCGGCGACGGGTCGCCTCGCGGGTCTTGCGGCGCCGCGTCACACGATGGCGTCGTGTCGGTGTCGTTCAGGGTCTGCAACTGGGCGTCTCCGCCGTCTCACTCCGCCTGCGGCCTGAGGGGGCTCGTGGGTCTCGAAACCTGGTCCACCTGGCTCCCCCCGTCGTGACCTCCCTGGTGGTTCGGCGATTCGAGCAGCATACAGGACGACCTGGTCAGGGAGCCTTCGCGGGGCGCGACCGGAGCGAGGACCGGATGTCCGCGGAGGGCGCGGAAGCGACTGGGATACTTGAACCGATGCTGCACGGTGACCTCGGCTTGCTGGGCCGAATCCTGTTGGGATTCGCGTTGGCCTACGCCTTCGGTTTCGAGCGCCAGCTACGAGGATCGCCGGCGGGCGATCGGACTTTCGCGCTGGTCGGAGCGGCATCGACGGCGATCACCGCGGTGGCGGCTCCCTCGTCGCCTCAGACCGTGGCCGGCGTTGTCACCGGCATCGGCTTCATCGGGGGAGGGGTGGTCTTTCACGGCGCCGGTGGGCTCGTCCGAGGGCTCACGAGCGCGGCCGCCATCTTCGGCGCGGCCGCCATCGGGATCGTCGTGGGCTACGGGCACACGGTGCTGGGAGTGATCACCGCCGCCGTCCTCCTGTTCACCCTCGAGGTGCCCCACGCGTCGTTCCTCAAGTGGCTCGACGCGCGCACGTACAGTTCCAGGTTCCAGGATGACCACGTGCCGGACTCGGACGCGGACGCCTAGCCGGCGCGGTACCACGCCGACGCCCGATCTTGCTAGCTTTCGGCCATGTCGGACGTCGAGGTCAGCACCCGCATCGAGGCGTCACCCGACCGGGTCTGGGAGCTGGTCGGGGACCCCACCCGCATGGGCGAGTGGTCGCCCGAGTGTCGACGGGTCGAGTGGGTCGGCGGCGCGACCGCGCCCGCCGTGCGAGCCCGGTTCAGAGGGCACAACCGCCTTGGCTGGCGAAGCTGGACGACGACCGGCACGATCGTCGGGTACGAGCCCGGGCGGGAGATCGCCTGGGACGTCGGCCTGGTCGGGTTCGCCGTCGCCCACTGGTGCTACCGCATCGAGCCGCAGTCGGGGGGTCAGGCGTGCACGGTGGTCGAGACGTTCCGCGACCGCCGGGGACCGTTCTTCAAGGCGATGGGGCCGATGGCCCGAGGGGTGAAGGACGTCGACGAGCACAACCGGGCGGGGATGGAGCAGACGCTGGCTCGCATCAAGGCGGCCGCCGAGTCGGTTCCCGCAGGCAGCTAGTACCGGTACCGGTTCGGGCGGCTGACACGAACGGGGGCCGGGCCTCCACCGGCGGGGTAGCATGGGGCCGCCAGGGGGACACCAGATGAGCCGACGTTACGATTCGTACGGGGGCGGTCGGGGGCCGGGGCCCCGGGTCGACGCCATCCGGCTCTGGGCGGGCGGCGTCGCCGC
This sequence comes from uncultured Actinomycetota bacterium, assembly GCA_963790605.1. Classification (GTDB taxonomy): domain Bacteria; phylum Actinomycetota; class Thermoleophilia; order Solirubrobacterales; family Solirubrobacteraceae; genus Palsa-465. Next base: position 1,141,515 of record CAWBPG010000001.1, read on the forward strand.
CGCCTTCGTCGCCGCCGGCATCGTCATCGTGGGCCTGCTGGTCGCACGGGTGCTCAACGTCCACGTCCTCATCAACACCGGTGGCGGCGCGCTCATCGACGTGAACACGGGCTGGTACGCCATCGTGGCGGCGGTGGCGACCCTGGTCGCGACCGGTCTCATGTACCTGCTCCTCCTCAGCGCGCCCCGGCCGGAGCTGCTCTTCACGGCCATCATGGGGATCGTCACGGCGCTCGCCGTCCTCCTACCCTTCACGGCGACGGCGACCCTGCAGTCCCAGGTCACGATCGCGGCCATCAACCTCGCCGTCGGGGTCACGGTCATCGGGCTCATCTCCGGCTTCGGGCAGAGCGTCGTGCACCAGCAACCGTCCGGGCCCGCTGCGGGCCAGCCGCAGGCGCCGTACCGGGATCCCTATCGGGACCCGCAGCGCGACCCGTACCGGGATCAGCAGCGGGACCGCAGCGCGACCCGTACCGCGACACCTACCGGGATCCGTACGGGCGATAGGGCGGGGCCGCCCGCCCCCGCCCGGTGCCGTCACCGGCGAGAGAAGCGGGCGATGGCGATGGGAGCGAAGGCGGCGATCAGGGCCACCGTCCACAGCAACGACATCCCCACGTAGTAGGCCGTGTGGTGCGGCAGCAGCGCCTCGACCCGGGAGCCCTGGGTCAGGCAGCGGACGGCGTCGACCATGATGGTGATGGGCTGGTTCTCGGCGAAGGGCCGCATCCACGACGGCATGGTGGCTACCGGCACGTAGGCGCTGGACACGAACGTGAGCGGGAAGACGATCATCGACAGGCCCTGGGCGGCCTGGGCGTTCCTGGCCACCAGACCCATGGTGATGAACACCCACTCGAAGGCGAAGCCGTACACGACGCACAGGCCGAAGGCGGCGAGTGACGAGGCGAGATCGGTGTGGACGCGGAACCCCACGGCGAAGCCGATGGCCGTGGTCACCGCCAGCGTGAAGCCCAGCAGTGCGGTATCGGCGAGCGACCGTCCGGCCATCACCGAGAGGCGGGGAATGGGCAGCGAGCGCAGGCGGTCGAAGAAGCCGTGCTCGACGTCCTCGGCCACGCCCGCAGCGGCGCCGGTGCCCGCGAACAGGATCGTGGTGGTGACGAAGCCGGGCACCAGGAAGTCGACATACGGCAGCCCGCCGACGCCGATCGAACCTCCGAACACGTAGCGGAAGATCAGCAGGAAGAGGGCACCCTGGATGGTGCCGACCACGATGAGCTGGGGTGTGCGCACGAACTTGCGGATCGTGCGGAGGGCGACGGCGGCGGCGCTGGGTGCGAGGCCGGCGCCGGGTCGGGTGGCGACAGTGGTGGTGGCGGTCATGGGAGTCCTTTCGGGTCAGGCGGCGGGGTGGCGCCGACGGTCTCGGGGCTCGGCGGTGTCGATGGGCTGGCCGGTGAGGGTGAGGAACACCTCGTCGAGCGTCGGACGGCGGAGGGCGATGTCCTCGATGTCGACGCCTCGGCTGTCGAGGGCCCGCACGGCGTCCATGAGGCGGTCGGTGCCGGTGTCGACGGTGATGGCGACCCGACGGGTGGCGATCTCGACGCGGGGCTCGCCGTCGAGCCGGCGAAGGGCCTCGGCCACGAGGGGAAGCGCGGCGCGGTCTCGGGCGTGCACCTCGATCACGTCGCGTCCGGCGCGGCTCTTGAGCTCGCTCGGGGTGCCCTCGGCGATGACCCTGCCCTGGTCGATGATCACGATGTCGGCGGCCAGCTGGTCGGCTTCCTCGAGGTACTGCGTCGTCAGCAGCACGTCGGTGCCACCGGCGACCATGGCCCGGATGGCGTCCCAGAGCTCGATCCGGCTGCGGGGGTCGAGCCCGGTCGTCGGCTCGTCGAGCAGGAGGAGGCGCGGTGACCCGACGAGGCTGGCCCCCAGGTCGAGGCGGCGGCGCATTCCCCCCGAGTACGTGCGCACGAGCCGGTCGGCGTCGGCACCCAGTTGGAGCTGGTCCAGCACGGCCGTGGCGGCGGCGCGAGCCGCGGCCCGGTCGAGACCGAAGAGGCGGCCGACCATCTCGAGGTTCTCGCGGCCGGTCATGGCGTCCTCGACCGCCGCCGACTGCCCGGCCAGGCCGATCACCCGCCGCACCTGAGCGGGCTGGCGGACGACGTCGAACCCGGCGACCCGCAGCGAGCCCCCGTCGGGCTGCACCAGGGTGGCGACCGCGCGCACGAAGGTCGTCTTGCCGGCGCCGTTGGGCCCCAGCACGGCGGCGACCCGGCCGCGCCGGGCGACCAGGTCGAGCCCGGCCAGGGCTCGCACGGTGCCGTAGCTCTTGGTGAGGCCCCGGGCCTCGACGATGTGCTCCATGGCGACGCTCCTCTCGGCGTTCAGTGGTGAGCAGTTCCGGTAGTATCAATCACTCAGATGATTGATGTCAACCCCTGGAATGACAGTTTCATCCAGTTGATTGACCGGTCCTGTGGGTCGCGGGTACCCTTCGGGGTGTGAGCGATACCGCACCGCAGGCCGCCGATCGGAGGCCACCTCGGCGTCGGGGTCGCTCGCGCCGCACGCCCGACCCGAGCGAGCGCCTGCGGGACGCTGAGCGGACCAGGGAGCGCATCCTCGACGCCGCCCTGGCGGAGTTCGCCGACAAGGGCTACGCCGGGGCGAGGGTCCGCCAGATCGCCGAGCGGGCGGGCGTCAACGCCCAGCTGATCTCGTACTACTTCGGCGGCAAGGAGGGCCTCTACCGGGAGCTCGTCCAGCGCTGGCACTCCTGGGAGACGGGCATCGACCAGGCCGGCCTCTCGTTCGCCGACGTCAACGCCGCCTACCTCAAGGCGACGCTCGACCAGCCAGAGCTGATGCGCATGTTCATCTGGGAGGGCCTGACCCACGGCGGGCGGTCCACTGCGGGGCGGTCGTCCGACGGGGCGCCTCCGCCCACCGACAGCGAGGGGCCCGACGAGGTCGCCGACCTCCGCCGCCGGCAGGCGTCGGGAGAGGTCGCCGACGACGTCGACGCTGGCTACCTGATGCTGGCGCTCATGGGCATCCTCACCACGCCCGTGACGATGCCCCACATGGTCCAGCGGCTGTGCGGGGTCGGAGCGGACTCCGAGGAGTTCAGGGCCAGGTTCCCCGAGCAGCTACGGCGCATCCTCGGCCACCTGGGCGGGTCACCGGCGTCCGAGCCCGGCTGACCTGGTCGTCTACCGGTCAGCTTGCCGGCTTGATCGCCTTGGCAAACAGCCAGTTGCGCAGGTAGAGCCCGCCCGTCTTGTCGTTGGCGGCCGCCTCCATGACCGCCTTGCCGAGCACCGGGCACGACACGGCCGGGTCGTAGTCGGGCAACACGGCAAGAGCGAAGATGTCGGTCTGGAGAAAGGCGGCGAGGAAGTCGGGCGTGATGGCGATCGGGACCGACTCGGTGGCGACGCCGCCGAAGCCCGCCTGGCTCAGTGCGGCCACGAGGCTGTCTCGCGAGAGCTCCTGGCGCTCCTTGTAGTGCCGTTCTTCCCGTGCTTCGCGCTTCGGTGTGGATCGCAGCTCGCGGAGGGCACGGAGGAGCGTCGCCTTGGCCAGCCGGTGCTCGTCCTCGCCGCTGGCGTCCCGGTGGAAGGCGGTGCTGATCGACAACGTGCCTCCCGGTCGCAGCACGGAGAAGACGTTGCTGGCGGCGCGAGGGAGGTCCTCGAACAGGTGGATGGCGTTGGCCACGACGACGTGATCGACCGAGCCCGGGGGGACGTGCTCGTCCAGGCACTCGGCCGTCGCCAGCAGGTAGCGGGCCCGGTCGCCGAGGGCCGCCCGGGCGGCGGCGAGGCCGGTCTCGTCAGGGTCGACGACGATCAGCTCGGCGGGCTGACAGCGCTCGAGCACCGCCACGGACATGGCGCCGGTGCCTCCGCCCAGGTCCATCACCACCTGACCGGGGGGTATCCCGGCGAAGGTGATCAGGTGATCGATGCCCGCCTGGTAGGCGTCATCGCGGGTGAAGACCTCGTACGGGGTATCGACAGCTTTCTCCATGGCTCCTCTGCCGGACGCTCCCCCGGGCCTCGTGGTGGTCCCGACGACCCCGCCGCCCGAATGATAGCGAGACGGGCGCCAGGCGGAACAGGCATGGGCGATGACCGGCGCCGTCCGGCTCACGGAGGTGCTGGATCGTGGGCTCAGTCGCCGACGGGGGCGACGACCAGGCACCCGTTGTGGCCGCCGAAGCCGAACGAGTTGGACAGCACGGGGCCAGGAGTCCAGGGGCGGGGCGCTCCGGCGACGACGTCGAGGTGGATCTCGGGATCGGCGATCTCGTAGCCCGCCGTGGGCGGGATGAGCCCACGCTCGATCGTGAGCGCGACCGAGACGGCTTCGATGGCGCCGGCTGCTCCCATGGCGTGCCCGGTGACACCCTTGATGGAGGTGAGCGGGGGACCGGGCGGGCCGAAGACCTTGGCGATCGCCTCGGCTTCGGCGGCGTCGTTCAGCGGGGTGGACGTGCCGTGGGCGTTGATGTGCCCGATCTGGTCGGGTACCAGGCCGGCGTCGGCGAGGGCGAGCTCCATGCATGCGGCCGCACCCGAGCCCCCAGGAGCGGGAATGGTGATGTGGTGGGCGTCGGCGGTGCTCGCAGCCCCGGTGACCTCGCCGTAGACACGCGCACCGCGAGCCCTCGCTCGCTCGAGGTCCTCGAGGACCACCGCGGCGGAGCCCTCGGCCATCAGGAACCCGTCGCGCCGGGCGTCGAAGGGGCGGGAGATACCGGTCTGGGAGAGCGCCGTCGTGTTCTGCAGTGCGGCGACGGCGGGCTCGATCATCGCCCCCTCGGAGCCTCCTGCCAGCATGACCTCACAGCGACCGCTGGCGACGAGGCGCGCCGCGTTGCCGACGGCGTGGGTTCCCGTCGCGCAGGCGGTGGAGACCGTCTCGCACGGCCCCCGCCATCCGGCGCGCATCGAGACAAGCGCCGCCCCGGCGTTGAGCATCATCATCGGCACGAGGAAGGGCGAGACCCGGCCCGATCCGCGGTCCCGCTCGACGATGAACTGGGTCTCGAGCGTCTCGATCCCCCCGGCGCCGGTGCCCATGATCACTCCGGCCCGCTCGGGGTCGACGTCGACGCGACCGGCGTCCTCGAGCGCCATCGCCGCGGCCGCCACCGTCAGCTGGCCGAACCGGTCGACCCGCCGGACCTCCTTCGGCCCGAACCACTGCGACGGGTCGAAGTCGGCGACCCTCCGCTCACCGATGGGAGCCGGGCCGCAGAGGCCGTCCCAGAAGGCGTCCTTCCCCAGGCCGCAGCAGGAGACGATCCCCAACCCGGTGATCGCCACGCGCCGGGCGGTCACCTCGCCGGGAGCGGCCTGACCCCACACGAGTCGCATCAGGTGGCAACCTTACGCAGCCCGGCGGACGGGAGCGTCAGCGGGCGACCGGATCGAGCACGACGAGCGGGATCTCGCGATCGGTGCTCCGCTGGTAGGCGTCGTAGTCGGGCCAGACCGCGGTGGCCCACGGCCACCACTCGGCCTTCTCCGCCGGCGTCGCCGTGTGGGCGGTGTAGTCCTTGAGCTCGGCGCCGTCCTGGAGGCTGACAGCGGGGTCGGCGACGAGGTTGAGGTACCAGACCGGGTGCTTGGGCGCGCCGCCCATCGACGCCACGACTGCGTACTGTTGCCCGTGCCGGACCCGCATGAGCGGGTTCTTGCGGACGGCGCCGCTCTGGCGACCGCGTGTCCACAGGATCACGCACGGCTTGCCCTCCAGCTCGGCACCCTCCCGACCGTCGGTCTGCTCGTAGGTCTGCACCTGGTCAGCGACCGGCTGCCAGGCACTCGGCTCGTACGTTCCTTGCAGAGGCATGTGGGGGACCTGCCGTCCTAGCGGGAGAAGGGTGTCTCGGGCGTCGGCTGGCGCTCGCCGTCGACGGTGAGATCGACGCGCTCGTTGTAGAAGCACAGCAGGCCGGCGACCCCCTCCGCCTGGGGGATCGGGGACTCGTAGCTCCACACGAGATCGTCGTGCACCTTGCCGCCGACCTCGACCGACCAGTACGAGGCCTGGCCCTTGAACGGGCAGGTCGTCTCGCTGCTGGTGGGGCGGAGCAGCTCAGTACGCACGTCTCGGTGCGGCAGGTAGTAGCGGGTCGGGAGCCCGGTCTCCTCCAGGAGGACCGGATGGTCCGACTCGGCGACCTTCTCGCCGTCGACCGTGACCTCGACGTGGAGGTCGGCCGGGGTGACCGTGATGCGGTGGCCCTGGGTCATGGCTCCACCAACCGCTCGGAGGCCCCGGGAATTCCGGCCCTGCTCACGGCGGCTCGCCGGCCATGTCGAGCAGCGCCGTCACGGTACGCCAGTTCCTCACCGTCATCGGGGTCCGGAGGATCCGGTCGAGCCCCTGGAGCACCTTGCTCGGGCCTATGCCATTCGGGGCCCAGATGTACACCTCCCGGCCCCGGGGATGGAGCTCGTCGGGCGGGGCGCGGTGAGGATCGAGCCCCGCGAGCACCTGTGGAGCGGGAACCTTCTCGAGGAAGGCGACGTGCAGCTGTCGCCCGTGGTCGGCGCCCGGCCGGAGGAAGGGGTTGTTGGCGGCGACGTCGGCCAGTTGGGCTGCGGTGCGAACGAAGATGCCGATGTCGAACCCGAATGCGTCGCTCAGTCGCCTGTGGACGGCGGAGGCGAGCGCCCGTTCCCCCGACCGGCTGCGCAGGACGACGTTGCCGCTCTGCACGTAGGTCCGGACGTCGCCGTAGCCGCCCGAGCTGAGCAGCTCACGGAGTGGCCCCATCCCGACCCGGTTGCGTCCTGCCAGGTTGATGCCACGCAGGAGGACGACGTAGGTCCTCATGTCCGCATACTGCCATTTTCGTCCGTTGCCCGAACCTCCCGCCTTCCACCGGGGCGATGAGTCCGGGTGCCGGGCGTCGTCGTAGCAGTGTGCCGCGGCGAGTCAGCGACGCGATAGTGGTGCTCGCCCGCGACGACGAGGAGCTGGCGACGTGGCCCCTGTGGTGGTGCGGCCGTCCGACCCTCGGAGCCGTGGACGAGCTGGCGCGACTGCAGCTCGTCGCCCGGAGCCTGGGTTGCTCGATCCGGCTGCGAGATGTGTGTGTCGAGCTGTCCGACCTGCTCGAGCTCGTGGGCCTGAGCGACGTGTTGCTCGGGGACGCCCGACTAGGGCCCGAGGCGGGCAGGGAGCCCGAAGGCTGCGAATAGGTCGTTCGCACGGCCGGCCTGCGAGGCCGGCTCGGCGAAACGGCCGGCCCGGGAGGCCGGCTCCGTGACACCGCCGGCCCGGGAGGCCGGCTCGGGGACGCCGCCGGCCCGGGAGGCCGGCTCGGGGACGAGGAAGTTGTGCAGGCCGGAGATCCGGTCGCCCGAGATCTCGACGACCTGGAGCGCCCAGGGTCGATGACCGCCCCGGCCGTCGGAGCGATACTGCCCGAACGCCGCGGTCCCGTTAGCCGCGGTAGGCACCAGGCGTGAGCCGCGGCATCCGCTTCCCGGCCCCCGGAGCCACCGGCCGATCTCGACCGGTCCGCGCAGCCACATGGCAAAGGGCGGCATCGACTGGACGGCGTCGTCGTGGAGGAGCATCACCAGGCGAGACACGTCGAAGCGCTCGAAGGCGTCCACGTAGCGGGCGAGCAGGGCCTGCTGCTCGGCGTCCCCGGCGTGAGGCGGCGGGGTGTCGAGGTCGCGGCTTGCCAGCGTCGAGCGGGCGCGCTGGAGCGCGCTGTTGACCGATGCCACGCTGGTGTCGAGCAGCTCGGCCACCTCGAGCGCCCGCCATCGCAGCACCTCGCGCAGGATCAGCACTGCTCGCTGGCGCGGGGGAAGGTGCTGGAGCGCCGTGACGAAGGCGAGGCGGATGGTCTCCCTCGATGCCGCCAGCTCCGCCGGATCGCCGTCAGCGGCCATCACGCGGTCCTCGGGGATCGGCAGGACCCATGTCGCCTCCGGGAGCATCGGTCCGACCCTGGTCGAGTCGGCGATCGAGGAGGGGCCGAGATCCATGGGTCGCGCCCGGCGCTGGCGTCCACGCAGCATGTCGAGGCAGACGTTGGTGGCGATGCGGTACAGCCAGGACCGCATCGCTGAGCGGCGCTCGAACCCGTCGATGCCCCGCCAGGCCCGCACCATCGTCTCCTGCACGGCGTCCTCCGCCTCGAACCCCGACCCCAGCATGCGGTAGCAGTAGCCGGTGAGCTGGCGGCGGTACCGCTCGAGATCCTCGGACCGAATCTCGCTATTGGTGACGGGTGCGGGCCGCGCCGGCATGGTCACTGCTCAGTCCTCACTCCACCTTCGTGCGTCAGGAGCTATGACGTCGCCCGGACGGGAAACTCATCGCTCCGCCGAGGAAGACTGCACCGAGCTCGTCTGGACGGTCGTCGGCGGGCGGGCTCTCGACCGCCAGCTGGCGGAGGCGGCGAGGAGGGCGACCGACGCCAGCACCACCAACGACGGCTCGGCCTCCACCCTGAAGCGCGTCTGACCGTAGGAGGCGAGCGTGCTGGCGGTCACCACGACGGCGGGGGCGAGCAGCGGCCAGACGGCGAAGCGGCGACGCCACAGGACCACCACGCCCCCGATCGAGAGGGCGAGAAGCGGGTAGAAGAAGGCGAGCCCCAGGCCCGTCACCCACTGCGGACGACCCTCGTTCTGGTTCCAGCTCAACATGTCGAGCGGGCGGAACAGGCTCCAGTCGCGCCCGATACGGGCCGCCTCGACGACGACCAGGCGCCCCAGGTGGCCCTTCGCGTAGTGGATGCCCTCGGCGCGGTAGACCCTCGAGACCGTCGACTCGTCACCTGGCGGGGCGGTGCGAGGAAGGCAGACCCCTGGAGCGTTGACCACGAGCCCGAGACCGTAGCCGTGGTATGCGGCATCGCAGTTCGAGGAGAGCAACGTGGAGCCGACGTTGGTCGAGATGAACGTGGCCGTTTGGAACCGGGTCAGGTTGTAGGCGAGCCAAGGCGTCAGCACGAGGCCGGTGGCGACGAGCACGGCGCCGCCGTGTGCCAAGCGGCTCCCGAGTGGTGCCCGTTGCTTCGGAAGGACGAGCCACACAACGAGGAGTGGTGCCAGCAAGGCCAGCTCCGCCCGGGCGAGCACCGCGAACCCGCACGCGACGCCCAGCCCGACGGCAGTCACCAGACGAGGGCGTCGTGCCAGGCGGTACGCGAGCAGCACGGCGGTGACGACAGCGAGGGCGGTCAGCGTCTCGGACATGATGAGGCCGTCGTTCACCCAGAGGTTCGGGTAGACGGCGGCGATGCCGGCGGCGACCAGCCCCGCTCGGTTTCCCGCGATGTCTCGGCCGAGCAGGCCGACGAGCAGCACCGTCACCGACCCGAGCACGACCATCGTGAACCTCATGGGGAGGCCGCTGCCACTCGTGGCCCAGGCGACAGGTGTCAGGACCAAGACGGTGAGCGGCGGATGGAACGCCGTCGGCACGGCTGGCGCGTGGGGCTGCGCGAGGGCGAGGAACGGGTCGGTGAAACCGTGTCCGGTCGCGACCTGCTTGGCCTCCAGCTGGTAGTAGACGGCGTCGTAGAAGTGCTTGTCGTAGCGGGAGACGCCGAGCACGAAGGCGGTGCGAACCCCGAAGCCGACGACCACGATGAGCAGGAGCACAGCGAGGAACCGTCGCGCACCTCCCGGCACCAACGCGGCCACCCGGCCTCGGACGGCGGATGGCATCGGTGCGGTGGGCTCGGGGCCGGCCTGATCGTGTTGGCCGGCGGCGGGAGTGGGCATCGTCTCCGTTCTTCCGGCAGCTCCGGCTTCCAAGCAAGCTCCGGCTGTGCGTGCCAGTCCAGCCGGCCGGACCCTATCAACCGCCGGAGGCAAGGGACGAACCAGGGGGATACCCCGGACGCCGCCTTCGGCTACGCAGTCAGGATGACGACGGCTGGTAGGTGAGGATGAACGTCTCGCCCGCCGCCTTGGCGTCGACCAACCTCAGAGACACCGGAGCCGGCGTGTCGGCGAAGAGCCGCTTGCCGGCCCCGAGCACCGTGGGGAACACCATGAGGCGGTACTCGTCGACGAGGCCGTGGTCGGTGAGAGTCTGCACGAGCTGCACGCTGCCGTTGGACGAGGACGTCGCCGGCTGTCTCGCGCTCGAGCCTCTCGACCGCGGCCGGGATGTTGTCGCTGATCACCCTCCGGGCGAACCGCCGGCGACCTCGTACGACCACAGCTCGGAGGACACCGAGACCGGACCGCCATGAGGCGACGGCCGGTCTGCGCCGGCATGTCCGTGGGAGAACGCCGGTGACTCCACCCAGGCTCGGAAGGCCTCTTCGTCTCGCCACGTCGTGACGACCAGCCACTGACGCCGACCGTCCGTCGGCCGGAGCAGCTGGAAGCCCTCGAAGCCATCCTGATCGTCGACGGCGTGGGCGCGGGACGCGAACCGTCGGGCGAGCTCGTCGCCGGCATCCTCCGGCACGGTGATGGCGTTGATCTTGATCACGGTCATACGCCGATTTGATCAGAGCCAGGGCAGGCGAGGCACCTCAGGAACCCTGGGCGAACACGACTTAGGGGCCGCCGGACAAGGGTTGCAGCCGCTGGAAGATGCCGTCGACGCCAGAGGTGTGAAGGGTCAGGCCCCCGTCCACGACGAGGTTCTGGCCGGTGAGGAACCGGGACAGGTCCGAGCAGAGGAAGACGACGACGTCGGCGACGTCCTCGGGCTCGCCCATGCGTCCCACGGGAGTCTGGCCGACGACGTGATCGACGTGGTCGCCGAGGAGCTGGAGCATCGGCTCGGTGAGGCCCGTGTGGATGAGGCCGGGCGAGACCGCGTTGACCCGGATGTGCGGCCCGTACTCGAGGGCGGCGCTGGCGGTCAGGGCCGCGATCCCGGCCTTGGCGGCCGAGTAGGGCGCCTCCCCGGCGGCAGGACGGACGCCGCTGATCGAGGCGGTGTTGACGATGCGCCCGTCACCATGCTCGAGCATGCGGGATGCCGCCGCCCGGATGCCGTGGAAGACCCCGTGCAGGTTCACCCGCACCACCCTGTCCCATTCCTCGGGCGAGTAGCCGTCGATGGGCGAGAAGGCGCCGATGCCTGCGTTGTTGAACAGGATCGACAGGCCCCCCATCGCCCGCGCCGCGTCCCTCGACCGTGCGGTGCATCTGGTCGGGGTCGGCCACGTCGACCTCGTAGGCGCGGCCGTCGATGTCGTTGGCCACTGACTCGGCGGCCTCTCCGTCGAGGTCGAGGACGGCCACGGTCGCGCCCTCGTCGGCCAGGCGCCGGCAGGTCGCCCGGCCGATGCCCGACGCTCCGCCGGTGACGATCGCCATATGTCCCTCGAGCAGCCCCACGGTTGTCCTCCTCGCCGCGATCTGGCCACCGTAGCGATCGTTTCAGGCCACCCAAGGATCAGCGACGGGCAAGCTCCTGCCGGCGTTGCTGGAGAAATCTCTGCTCGGCGGCATTGGTCGCCTTGGCGAGCGCCGAGTCGTAGGCCTCGGCCGCCTCGTCGAGCCGGCCGGTGCGCTGGAGCAGATCGGCTCGTGTGGCATGGAACAGATGGAAGTTGTCGAGCTCGAGGTCCTCGACCTCGGCCAGGCCGGCCTCGGGACCTTCGACCTCGGCCACGGCGACCGCTCGGTTGAGGGCGACGACGGGCGTCGGCGTGTGGACCATCAACTGGTCGTAGAGAGCGAGGATCTGTCGCCAGTCCGTCTCCCGGGCCGTCGCCGCATCGCCGTGCACGGCATTGATCGCGGCCTGGATCTGGTAGGGACCGGGCATGTTCCGCCGGAGGCACGTCCGCACCAGCGCCTGACCTTCCTCGACGAGGCCCCGATCCCACAGCGACCGATCCTGGTCGGGGAGGAGCACGAGCGACAGGTCCGAGGTCGTGCGGGCGGCTCGGCGGGCATGGATCGAGCAGCAGCAGCGCCAGCAGGCCGAGCACCTCGGGCTCGTCGGGCATCAACTCCACCAGTAGGCGGGACAGGCGGATCGCCTCGACGCACAAGTCTTCACGTACGAGCGTGTCCCCGCCGGAGGCCGCATAGCCCTCGTTGAAGACGAGGTAGACGACGGCCAGGACGGACCGCAACCGGTCGGGCAGCTCGACGTCGTCGGGGATGCGATAGGGGATGCCGGCGGCCCTGATCTTCGCCTTGGCCCGCACGAGACGCTGGGCCATCGTGGCCTCCGGGACCAGGAAGGCCCGGGCGATCTCCGGGGTCTGGAGACCACCGAGCAGTCGCAACGTCAGCGCCACCTGGGCGCTCCGGGACAGCGCCGGGTGGCAGCAGGTGAAGATCAGCCGCAAACGGTCGTCCTTCACCGGACCCACCGGCTGGGATGGCTCGCGGCGCTCGTGCACGAGGGCAGCTTGGGCGTGGTGGTCATGACGGGACGCCTCCCTCCGCAACCGGTCGATGGCGCGGTTCCGGGACGTGGTCGTGATCCAGGCGCCGGGGTTCGGGGGGATACCCGTCACTGGCCAGCGGTCGATCGCGGCGACGAACGCCTCCTGAACCGCTTCTTCGGCGACGTCGATGTCACCGAAGGAGCGGACCAGGATGGCTACCGTCCGGCCGTACTCGAGCCGGAAGTGGTGCTCGATGTCCGTGACGTCGAACGACACGGGCACCCTCTAGCTCTCGGGTTCCTCTTGGAACGGGCGGACCTCGACCGGCCCGCGGCACGCCTTCGTCGCCTTGGCGGCCCAGGCGAGCGCAGCATCGAGGTTCTCGGCCGTGATGACCCAGAACCCGCCGAGCTGCTCTTTCGTCTCGGCGAAGGGCCCGTCGGTGGTGAGGACGTCGCCGTCCTTGATCTGCACGACGGTCGCCGTCGCCGGCGGGTGGAGGCCGCCGGCGAAGACCCATGCGCCGGCGTTCTGCAGCTCGTTGTTGAGGGCGTTGACGTCCTTGAACGCCTGCTGCATCTCGTCGGGGGGCGGAGGCTCCTGGCCCTCGACCATATGGACGGACAAGAGGTACTGCTTCATGTCTCTCCTCCTCTCATCGGGGCCGGCGTCGCGCCCGCCCGTCACTGCCACAACGAAGTCGCCCAGCCCGAATCGACGCTCGGGGCAGAAATCTTCGATCGGGCCGCCCCTCCAGTCGATCACCTCGGGACGCGCCAAGCCGGTAGCCCGAGGGGATGACGGCGATCCCCTGGGCTACCGGGCGAGGTGATGTGACGCCGCTGCGGTGGCCGACCGGGCAGCCAGGCCGGTCAGGTCCGCTTCAGCCGGCCCCGAAGGGCGCCGAAGCACAGCGCCATGCTGACCACGGCGACCACGGCGATGGCGGCGAGGGCCTGCCCCAGCTCGGTCCACTGCCAGCCCTGCATGGTCAGCGACCGCAGGCCGCCGAGCACGTAGGTGACGGGGTTCCACGCCGCCACGGTGTCCAGCCAGCCGGTGAGCTGCGAGCGGGGCACGTACGACGAGGTCAGGAACAGGAACGGGAAGAACAGCAGGAAGGCGCTGTTCACCGCGGCCGGGTTGCCGGTCTTGAGGGCGATGGCGTAGCCGAAACCGGCGAAGGCCAGGCTCCAGAGGGCGGCGAGCAGAACGAAGACCAGCACGCCGACCGGCCCGGCCTCGAAGTGGATGCCGAGAGCGAAGCCGAGGATGACGATCGGCACGGTCAGGGCGCAGGCCACGGCCACGTCGGCGACCATGTGCCCGAGCAGGATCGCCAGGCGCCGGACCGGCGTCAGCAGCAGCCGGTCGAAGTAGCCGTTCTGGACATCGAGCACCAGCGCCGGCGCCCGGGAGATACCGGTGACCCCGAGGAGGATGGCGGTCGCCATCATGAAGGCCTTGAAGTCGAAGCCGCCGATGCTGCGCTCCGTCAGGCGCTGCAGCGTCCCGATGTTGACGACGAAGAAGAACAGGGCGATGAACACGGGCGGGATGACCGCAGTCATGTCCCGGGGAATGGCGCGCAGCGCCCGTCCGGCGATGGACGATGACGTCGCGGGCGAAACCGGCCTGGCGAGGCGCGGATCGCGCTCGGCCGGAGGTCGGCCCGCCGGCTGGTGGTGACCACGGTCGCTGTCATTGGGTGACCTCCTCGATCTCCTCGTCGATGCTCTCGTCCGGGCGGATGTGGGTACCGGTCAGCTCGAGGAACACGTCGTCGAGCGTCGGAGTGCGCAGCGTCAGGTCCCGCACGGCGATGCCCCCGTTGGCGAGGGCGACGGCGACGGGGCCGATCGTGCTGGCGCCGTTCGTGGCGGTGACGACGACCTCGCAGCCGCTGGCGTCGACGGCTTGGACACCGGCGACGTCGGCCAACGAGCGCCAGGGCCACGCCGGCGTCGCCGTCGACGCGGACGACGATCACGTCGTTGCCGACGCTGCGCTTCAGGTCGGCCGGCGTGCCCTCGGCGACCAGGCGGCCGGCGTTGAGGATGCCGACCCGGTCGGCCAGCTCGTCGGCCTCCTCGAGGTACTGCGTCGTGAGGAAGATCGTCATCCCGAGCTCGGCGTTGAGCCGCCGGACCTCCTCCCACATGCGGGCCCGGCTCACCGGGTCGAGCCCGGTGGTCGGCTCGTCGAGGAAGAGGACCTCGGGGTTGTGCACCAGGGCGGCCGCCAGGTCGAGCCGCCGGCGCATCCCGCCCGAGTAGGTGCTGATCGGGCGGCCGCAGGGCGTCGCCGATGTCGACCAGCTCGGTGAGCTCTCCGAGCCGTTGCTCGATCTCGCGGCGCGACAGGCCGTAGAGCCGGCCCTGGAGGCGCAGCAGCTCCACACCCGTCTGCTTGGGGTCGAGGGCCGCCTCCTGGAGGGCGACGCCGATCCGCAGCCGGACCTGCCCGGGCTCGGTGGCGACGTCGTAGCCGGCCACGGTCGCCCGCCCGCCGTCGGCGCCAGCAGGGTGCAGAGCACCCGGACGGTGGTCGATTTGCCGGCGCCGTTGGGTCCGAGGAAGCCGTAGATCTCGCCCTGGCGGATGTCGAGGTCGAGCCCGTCGACGGCCGTGACACCGTCGAAGGTGCGGACCAGGCGCTCCGTCGGTGATCGCTGGCATGCGGCGTCTCCTTGGATCATGGGGCTCGTTGCCGATGAAGGCGTCGTCAAGGGTCAAGGTGGTCATGGCTGTAGCTTCCGCGCCGAAACCGGCCATCTGATGACCGATTTCTTGGCGGTCTTTCCGATTCAGCTGTGTCATCGGTCACCTCCCCGGCCGCCGACTCCCAGAAGGGCGGACGTCTCGTGGTCAGACGGCGATGCCCGGTGAGACTCATCGCCCACCGCCCGCGGCTGGATGGCCCTGTGCCCAGCCCCGCGTCAGCCCTGTCAGCCCGACCCGTAGGTGGCGCTGAGCTCGGCGCCGAGGCGAGCGAGGCGATCGCGCAGCTGGGGTGGGTCGAGGACCTCGATGGCGCTGCCGAGCCCGGCGATCTCACCGGCGAGGGATTCGACGTGGTGGCCTCGGAGCTCGATCTCGACCCGACCGTCAGCAGCCGCCGCTCCGATGCGGACGCGGTTGCCGAGGATCCATCGGCAGAGGTCGACCGCACCGGGACTGACGAGGGCCCGGGCGCGCACCGGCGCCCGCCGTTGCTCGATCTCGTCGGCGATGAGCTTCCACGCCTCGGTGAGCTCGAAGCCGGCGGGACGCACGACCGGCTCACCGGTCGGCTCGACCGACGTCATCCGGTCGACGCGGAACGTTCGCAGGCCGGCCTCCGTGTCGGCCACCAGGTACCACGTCGGAGCCCTTGGCGGCCAGACCGAGCGGGTGCACGACGCGCGTGCTCGGGTCCCGATTGCGAGCGACGTAGCCCAGGGTGACCTGCTCGCCCTCGACGACGGCGCGTTGCACGGCGTCGAGCAGCGGCGGCGTCTGTCGAGGACGGACGTGGTCGTCCCATCCGCCAGGGTCGACCACCATGGCCGCCGAGGCGGCCTGGGCGCCGGAGCGCAGAGGCTCAGGGAGGGCGCGCACCAGCTTGCGCAGGGCCGCCTTCACCTGGGGGGTGGCGGTGGCCGACGAAGGCCCTGCGATGAGGAACAGGGCGCGGGCTTCGCCGGCGGTGAGCCCACTCAGGTCGGTGCGGCCACCGCCGGCCAGCCGCCAGCCACCGTTGCGACCTTGTTGCGAATAGATCGGCAGGCCGGCTATGCCGAGGGCCTCCAGGTCGCGGCGGGCCGTGCGCTCCGATATCTCGAGCTCCTCGGCGACGTCGGCGGCCGTCACCTGGCCCCGCGCCTGCAGCAGGAGGAGGATGGCAACCAGACGGTCGGCGCGCACGAGTCCATCTTCTCAAACAAACCGGCCAGGAACTGACCGGTTTCAGGCCTCATGCTGCGTCCGACCACCGTGAGACGGAGAGGATCACCCATGGATTGGAAGCTCGAGCTCGTGCAGGTGCCGGTGTCGGATGTCGACCGGGCAAAGGCCTTCTACACCGCCAAGGCCGGCTTCACGGCTGACAACGACGTCCAGGTCAACGACGACCTTCGTTTCGTGCAGCTGACACCTCCAGGGTCGGCGTGCTCGATCGCCATCGGGACCGGGCTCACGGACATGCCACCGGGCGCCGTGCAGGGACTCCAGATGGTGGTGGCCGAGGTCGGCGCCGGCGCGGGCGGAGCTCCTCGACCGGGGCGTCGACGTCAGCGACATCCAGCACTTCCCATGGGGATCGTTCGTGTTCTTCCAGGACCCTGATGGCAATGGCTGGTCCGTGCAGCAGCTTCCGCCTCGGTGATCGTCCGCCACGGGCGTCTTGACTCCGTGATGGCCAGGGGAGGAGTGTCGGCGTATGGCGGTCTTCCACCTCGTTCTCCACCGTGACGGCCCCGAGTGGGACCCGTCGCGCCCGATGGAGGAGCAGACCGACTGGGCGGCGCACGCCTCGTTCATGGACGGGCTCGTCGAGACGGGGTTCATCGTCCTCGGCGGGCCGCTCGGTGACGAGCAGCGCGTGGTGCACGTCGTCGAGGCGGAGTCGGAGGAGGCCATTCGGGCGACGCTGGCGCGTGATCCCTGGAGTGGCACGCACCTGCGGGTTGGGGCCATCGACCCGTGGACGATCCGGCTCGACGGGAGGCGCACGTGATCCCGACGAGGAGCAGTATGTCGGCGCCTCGACGGCCGCCGAGGGCACGACGTGTCGCCCTCACCGGCGGACGGGTCCTCCGAAGAACACCTGGGTCTCGACCAGCCGGCCGTCGCGGATAGTGATGAACTCGGCGTTGCGATGGCGTTCCCCCGTCTCCAGTTCGTACTCGTACAGGATGAAGACGCCGTCCTCGCCGGCGCCGACGAGCTCCAGTATCTCCTGGGTCGTGAACCGGTCCGCCGTCGGAAAACACCGTTCGAAGAAGGCGGTCCGGTCGATGTGGTCATCCTGCGGGCTGGTGAAGACGAAATCTGGCGCGATGAGCCGTTCGGCCGCCTGCCTGTCCTGACGGCGGTAGGCGTCGAACGATGCGCGGACGACGTCGGTGTTCGACATGGGCTCCTCCTCTGTTCGTGTGTGGCGCGGAGGCCGGCTCAGCATGGGGTCCAGCCGTCTATTGCCGACGACCAGGCTGGTGGGAACTCATCGACCGGCCGCTCGTCGATCAGCCCGCCGTCGATCAGAGGTTGCGTGCTCCGGGACCCTCGTTGCCGAGAATGTCGTCAGGGTTCGCCAGCTGGCAGGTCGTGAGGGACAGGCACCCACAGCCGATGCAGCCGGTCAGCCGGTCACGGAGGTGCTGGAGCTGGCGAATCCGGGTGTCGAGGTCGTCCCGCCACGCTGCGGAGAGCCGGGCCCAGTCCCGAGGCGTCGGGGTCCGGTTGGCGGGGAGCGTGTCGAGCGCGGCCCTGATGCCGGACAGCGGGATGCCGACACGCTGCGAGGCACGGATGAAGGCTACGCGCCGCAACATCTCCCGCTGGTAGCGCCGCTGGTTGCCGGCGGTGCGGCGGGCACAGATCAGACCCTCGGCCTCGTAGAAATGGAGGGCGGAGACCGCCACGCCGCTGCGGGCGGACAGTTGACCAACGGTGAGCTCCCGCGTCTCGACGTGGACCTGGGACATGGACTTGACCTCAAGATTACTCGAGGTCCTACGGTAGCAGCCGTGGTACTCGCTGATATCGGGTTACCGCTGACCGAACACGGCAGTAGGGTACGTGAGCACCCGCGGGGTGGGCGCTGCAAACCGACGCGGTGAGGAGGGTCAGCGCAGGGAGGTGCACGCTGTGGCGACCAACAAGAAGGGATCGCCCGTGATCGACGCCACGAGGCCCCCGAGGATCAGTCGCCTGGTGCTCAGCGGCGCGGCGGTCGGCACGATGATCGGCACCGGCCGCGCCGACCTCAACCGCACGCACGTCTTCAACGCGGCGTGGCCGCCTCACGCACGATTTCACGGCGCCGCCGGATGGGCCACCGTTGCCGGGCTACAGGTGCTCACGCTTTGGCTGCTATGGCGACCGGGCCAGCGGTGGACCGAGCGCGACCTGGCCGTGAAGACGGCGGCGTTGCTCCCGACGATCGCGTGGCTACCGTTTTTTCCCGCTCTCGCCACGCCCGGCACGGCGGTCGAGGACGAGCCTGGGCACCTTCCCCGTGTCGCCGGGGTGCCTCTGAACCTCGTGCCGGCCGCGCTCATCCCCGCCATCTCGGCGCTCGGCTACGCGTTGCACCGCCGCGGACACTAGGCCGAGGCGACAACGGAGCTCGGTCGCTTCGCCGCCAGTCTGGTGACCGCGTCGACAGCGGACTGGTGAGTTACCTCGCTCAGGAGGCCTGGAGCCGCCACCATGTCACCGACGACGTGCACGTCGTCACCCCGGTCGCCGCTCGGTCGGTCGCGCCAGGTCGTGCCGGGAGGGTCGAGCGCCCCACTCTCGGCCGTGACCGTCAGGCGGCGCCGCCACGTCTCGCGATCGCGCCAACCCCTGTAGCCGCAGTCGAGGAGCGCTTCGATGCGGGCGACTCCCTGTTCGAGGGTCTCGTCCGGATACAGCCCGACCTGCGACTGCGTCAGGTGCTCCCCGCTGGGAGCCACAGACGGGTCCGGGATGCTGAAGGTCTCGATCCAGCCCGAGCCGTCGAGATCCGAGACGACGAAGGGGTCCAGCCTCCGCCTGGCGATCGCCACGTCGAGCAACGCGGTACGCGTGCCTGTCGACCTGAGTGACCGATCGCCGGTCAGTTGAGCGGCGCGGGCCATGGGGAGGGCGAGGACGACCGGCGGTGTCGGCAGGTGATCGACGGGGCTGTTCGTCTCGAGGCGAGCGCCGAGGTGCCGGGCGTGAGCGGCCAGGCGGTCGACCAGCGTGCCCCAGCCCCCCGGCATGTAGCGCACCGCCGGCGGATACTGGGTGGCCCGCCGGAGGCGCTCGTTGACGAACGCCGCCGACAGCCTGCCGGGGTCAGGGTCGAAGGTGGCGACACCGACGAAGTTGGAGATGCGGCCGGCTGTAACGGCGTCACCGAGACGTTCAGTGGCCCAGGTGCGGAACGACCGGTCGACCGGTGCCTCGGCGTTGCGTAGTCGCAGGATGCCGGTGAGCACCCTTCGAGGAGGGAGAGTGCGCCCTCGCCCGTCGACCCGGAAGACGATCCGGGCGATGGTCGGCGCCCGCCGTGCCGGGCGGGCCAGGCCACGCTGGTCGAGCCACGCCCACAGCGGGCCGTCGCTGTAGATGACGTGAGGGCCCCAGTTGGCTCGGTGTGGGCCCCGGGTGGTGCGGGCCCGCCCTCCCAGCTCCTTTCGTGCTTCGTAGAGGGTCACCTCGAGGCCAGCCTCCCGCGCCGAGATGGCGGTGACGAGGCCGCCGAGGCCCCCGCCGACGATGGTGAGTTGTGTGCGCATGCATTGGAAGAGCGCGGTGGAACCTTTCGGGGTTCCACGCGACTCTTCTTGCCGTGGAGGATCAGGTGACCGCCGCCCAGCGCGGAGATCCGCTGGCGATGGACGCCCTGCTGACCGAGCTGGCGCCATGGGTCGGGCGCCTGTGCTCCGCCATCGCTCTCAGTCGAGGAGAGGACGCTATGCAGGAAACCCTCATCCTGGTCCTTCGCAACCTGCCGACTCTCCGCGAGCCTGCGGCGCTGCGGGCCTGGGTGCGCCGCATCGCCGTCCGCCAGTCACTGCGGATGACTGGCGACGCCCGGGTGGTGTCCGTCCCCGATCCCCCGGAGGTGCCCGTCCTCCAGGACCTGGACACTGCCATGGATGTGCGCGAGACGCTGACGCGACTGTCGCCGTCACAGCGGGCCGTGCTCGTGCTGCGGGACCTCGAGGACCTCTCCGAGCAGGAGGCGGCCGAGGCCCTGGACGTGCCCGAAGGCACGGTGAAGTCCGGCTTGCACCGGGCCCGGGAAAGCTTCCGCCAGAGGTGGGAGGAGGGGTGATGGATCGGCCGATACATGTCGTCGGAGGCGGGATCGCTGGCCTGGTAGCCGCCATCACCGCTGCCGAAGCCGGAGCTCCCGTCGTGGTGCACGAGGCCTCCGGGCGCGCCGGCGGGCGCGCCCTCGGCGGCACCGAGCGAGCAGGCGTGAACCTCGGGCCTCACGTCGTCTTCACCGACGGGGCCCTGGTCCGCTGGCTTCGCAGCCACCACATCGACGTGGGCCTTCGCGGACCGGTCGTTCGAGGGGTCCGCGTCCTCGATGACGGCGGCAGTCACCTGCCACTGGTGGAGTCCGCGCGGCTGGCCGCCACGCTCCCTCCGCGGCGCGCGCCCGTCGACGACAGCTTCCGAGCGTGGGCAGACGAGGTCTTCGGCTCCACGAGGGCCGCCCTCATGTGTCGGCTCGCGGGCCTCTTCACCTTCCACGACGACCCTGGCGCGCTGTCAGCCCGCTTCGTCTGGGACCGGTTCCGCAGGACGTTCCTAGGTGCCGATCGTGTCCGTTGGGTCGCCGGAGGCTGGTCCACGCTCGTCGACGCCCTGATCGAACGCGCCCTCGCCCGGGGGGCGCGAATCGAGCTGGACGATCGGCTCACACCGGGTACCTTGCCCGAGGGACCGACCATCGTCGCCACCAAGCTGTCCGCCGCAGCCCGCCTGCTCGAGCGGCGACTGGAGTGGCCGGGCAGCCGGACCGCCCTGCTCGACGTCGTGACCTCCTCGGGAGGGAACTGGCCCAGCATCGTGGCGGACGTTCGGGCCGATCTGGCGACGTGCTGCATGATCGAGCGGGAGACGGCGGTCGAACCGGGACTGCTCGGGAAGGAGGGCCACGAGCTCTTCCAGGCCCACCTGGGCATCGGTCCCGGCATCGGACTCGACCCTGCCGTCGCCCGGATCGAGGACGCCCTCGACCGGGCCGTAGACGGGTGGAGGGAACGGGTCGTGTGGCGGCGAGGCCACCTTCTCGTCGACTCGACCGGCGCGGTCGATCCACCTGGCACGACGTGGCGCGACCGACCGGGCATCGACCAGGGTGACGACCGGTTCGTGGCCGGAGATGCCGTCGCCGCTCCCGGCCTGCTGTCGGAGGTGGCGGTCAACAGCGCCGTGCGGGCAGCCCGCTTGGCGCTCGAGGCGCGGCGCCGTCGGGTCTTCGCCCCCGGCTGGCCCAGCGTCGACCTGTCTCCAGAACGTCGTATCGCAGTGCTCGCCGCGGCGCTGCCCGGGGCATCGCTCGAGAGCGTCGAGCTGCCGGGTGGGGGCGACGGGGGATGGGAGATCGAGCCCGTTGACGAGACGGGTCCCGGTTACCAGCTGGGCATCCGGGCGGGATTGGTGCGTGGCACGGCCGTCACGCCGAGTCCCGGTGGCAGCCGGGTGACGACGCTGGCCTGGGTCCGACGGCCCGGACCGCTCGCGAAGCCCCTCAATCGCCTGTACGCGACGCTGCGGGCCTCGACCTTCGGCTCGTCGGCCTGGCGATACGCGCTCGGCAGGAGACGTCTTCGCTGAGCCGGGGCGCGGCGAACGGGCACCATGGTCGCCCGCGCCACCACCGGACCCGTCCAGCTTCCTCGATGGTCACGCCGATGACCTGGGAGCGGAACCGGTCAACCTGGCAGCGCCGCGACAGCGCCGGCGTCGATGGCGCGAACGAGTTGAGCATGGTCTCGCTCGTTCTGATCCGCGTACGCGTGTGCGAACTGACGGATGGCGGCGGCGAATTTGGGACCCTTTCCGATGTAGCCATCGATCGCCACCGGGTCACCAGTTCGAGCGTGGGCCCGTGCCAACGTCTCGCCGCACGCCGTCGCGAACTCTGCGAGCCGGGGTGCGATCAGCTCGGTGGTCGGAATGATCTTCATGTCGCGGAACTGGCGCACGTAGTAGTCCCTGCCGTGGAGCGAGCCCCATCCGACGAAGATGTCGGTGGCGCTCTGGACGAGCCGCTTACCGGTGATCACCCGCGCCCCGTGATGCTCGTGCACGCTCGGGTGGCCGTGTGCCGCATAGACCGACGGACCAGCCTGCTTGACCTGCAGGAACAGTGGGTCGGCCCCGGTACGACCCTCGAAGAGCACCAGGTAGACCTTCATTCCAACGCTGCCGACCCCCACGACTTGGCGAACGACGTCGACCGCGGTGAATCGATCGAACAGGCTGCGTCGGTCCTCCTGCAGTGTCAGTCGGTACTCGGCAAGGAGGTGGTCGACCAGGTCGTCCTGCTCATCGTCGCCGATGGCGACGCGGATCGGGGGATCCTCGGTAATACGCGGACGCCCGTGAGCCATCGTGGTCAGCTTTTCGAATGCTCCACGACTCGTGCGCCGGCTGCGCTGCTTGTCGATGTGGATCGACACCCGTCCACGATCTGCCGGCTCGAAGTAGCCGATCCAGCTGTCCACGTGCATACCGTCGTACCAGATGTCCAGCTCGGGCATCGTCGTGTAGCGACGCATACGCTTGTGATAGGCCTCGATGCCAGCGGCGACTGCCGTATCGGCCGTGCTTGGCTTTACCCCGTTCTGCCGTGCGGCGACGACGACGCTGGCGGCGAAGCGCTTGACGTCCCACTCGAACGGACCGGGCTGGGTCTCGTCGAAGTCGCGCAGATCGAACATCAGGTTCCGCTCGGGTGTGGCCCAGAGCCCGAAGTTCAGCAGGTGGGCATCACCGCACAGCTGCACCACCAGCCCGCTGTCGGGTCGAGAGGCAAGGTCGGCCGCCATGACGGCGGCCGCGCCCCGGTAGTAGTTCCAAGGAGATGCCGCCATACGCCGGTGCCGGAGGGGAACGAGCTCTGGGACGCGGATCTCGTTCTGGGCGAGGATCGTCTTCAGGGGATCGTGCCCACGCTGGTCCTCCTCCCAGCACCCCATGGTGGCCCGCGGCGCCCGCTGCCGCGCCGACTTTCCCAACTGCCATCGTTCGTCACTCGTCGCCGAGAGATCATGGGGATCGGCCGGCGAGGCCGATGGTCTGGGTGAATCAGGCCCCGTCATGCGTCCCTTCCTCGAAGCGTTCTCCAATGTATATCTGGAGCTCGTTCGCTCTATGGAGGGTTCGGGCTGTCGGGCGGGCGCCCGGCGGCCACGACGCCGATGGTCGGGGCCCGGACTGGGACGAGCAGGTGGCCTCTGCCCATCGGGCAGGTGCACCGGGGAGTTGTCGTTCCGGCAGCACCGGGTAGATAGGAGTGATGACGCCTCCGTCAGCGCGGGACCTGGTCCCCGCCGATGCCAACCTGGCCGCGTTGCGCCGGGCGGCGGCCGGTTGCACCGCTTGCGAGTTGTACAAGGACGCCACTCAAACGGTCTTCGGCTCTGGCGCCCGGGATGCCGAGGTGATGCTGGTGGGTGAGCAGCCGGGGGACAAGGAGGACCTCGCTGGCGAGCCCTTCGTAGGGCCGGCAGGCAAGCTGCTCGATCAGGCCCTGGCCGAGGCGGGCATTGACCGGGGGCGGACATACATCACCAACGCCGTGAAGCACTTCAAGTTCACCCGCCGAGGAAAGGTGCGGCTGCACAAGAAGCCGAGCGCGGTCGAGATTGCCGCCTGTCGGCCATGGCTGGAGGAAGAGCTGTCCGTGGTCAGCCCCGAGATCGTCGTGTGCCTGGGTGCGACGGCCGCCCAGGCCCTGCTGGGTCCCAGCTTCCGGGTGACGAAGGAGCGGGGTCGCTTCGTCGACTGGCCCTACGAGCCGCGCGTGACCGCAACGGTGCACCCGTCTTCGATTCTCAGAGCTCCCGACGAAGGGACGCGCCAAGCCGAGCTCTCACGTTTCGAGGATGATCTGAGGGTGGTCGCGGGGGCGCTCGACGGCCGGGGTCGCTGAGCGAGTCACCAGACTCCGGCACGAGGCGGCAACGGCCTGCCCCCCCGGTCGCTGACCTCCGGATCGCGCCGACGGGGTCCCCACCGTCCGGCGTCGCCATGGAACAATGCGGGTCGTGGCGGTTGAAGACAGACTCGGGCATTACATCGTCTGGCACTGCGCGACCCTGGAGAGCAGCGAGTACGCGTCGCTCATTCCGCACCAGGACGGTTATGAGCTACGGGGCACCGCTGTGTTTCCGCTCGAGGGCGTACCTTGCCTCATCGAGTACGAGGTTGCCGTGGACCTTGGCTGGTCCGCAGTGTCGGCGGACGCGAGGGTTTCCACTCCAGGGGACGTCCGAAGGATCAGTCTCACGTCCGATGGAAGCGGCCGGTGGACACTCGGTGGTCAGGCGGCGCCGCACCTCTCGGGCTGCACCGATCTGGACCTGGGCTGGACGCCAGGAACGAACACCGTGCCGATCCGGCGTCTGGATCCGGAAGTAGGAGAGAGCGTGACCATCATCGCTGCCTGGATCAGGGTTCCGGAGCTCGACGTCGTTGCCAATGACCAGCGCTACACGCGTCTGGCGGCCGACCGCTGGAGGTATCGTTCGGGAGATTACGACTTCGAGCTCCTGTACCGACGTGTCGTCGGGGCTCGTTCTGGAATATGGCGACGAGCTGTGGCGAGCGGCGGCGACGAGCTCGCACCCGGTCAGCCAACGGTGAAGGCGATCCGAGCTCGACCGGGCGCCGAGGCGATCTCGGCGGCAGGTTTGGGCTCGGGCCCGAGGGGGGTACCTAGCCGCTGAGGTGTGTCGGCTCCGCCGCAGGGGGCGGGTCTGACGAACAACGGAGGGGGTCTGTTGTGGCTGAGGGGCCTGTCCGTTCTGGGGGCGCAGCGGGGACGGACACAGGTGGTCGGCGCCGCCTTTCCCCGCTCCGCCGCCTTTGGTACGTGCTGCTCGTGGTCCAGTTCCCGGCTGTTCTCGTGCCGAGCTTCTACGCCCGGGAGACACCCATGGTGTGGGGCATCCCGTTCTTCTACTGGTACCAGCTCCTGTGGGTGATCATTTCGGCGCTGCTCACGCTGATCGTCTATCTGTTCACTCGAGAGCGCGGTGAGCCCTCGCCATCCACCGAGCGGGTGACGGCGGAGGTGAGCTCCTGATGCCTCATCGCGGTATCGTCCCGGTAGAGCTCGCCATCTTCGCCGCTCTCTTCACTGTCGTCGCCGGTCTGGGCTTCGCAGCAGTCCGCTGGCGTCGCGCCCAGAACCTCGCGAACCTCGACGAGTGGGGACTGGGTGGGCGCGCCTTCGGCACGTTCGTCACGTGGTTCCTGCTCGGTGGCGACGTGTACACCGCGTACACCTTCATCGCTATCCCCGCCCTGGTCTACGGTGTGGGCGCTCTGGGCTTCTATGCGGTCCCCTACACGATCGTCATCTATCCGCTTGTCTTCCTGATAATGCCCAGGCTGTGGTCTGTCTGTCGCAGGCATGGGGCTGTCACGCCAAGTGATTTCGTCCGGGTGCGGCACGGCTCGGGCACGCTCGCCCTTGCCGTGGCGGTGACCGGGATCGTCGCCACGATGCCCTACATCGCGCTGCAGCTCGTCGGCATTCAGTCGGTGTTGCAGAGCATGGGCCTGGCGGGCACCGGATGGCAGAAGGACCTGCCTCTCATTCTGGCCTTCGCCATTCTCGCCGCCTACACCTACTCCTCTGGCCTGAGGGCGCCAGCGCTCATCGCCTTCGTCAAAGACGCCCTCATCTACATGGTGGTCATAGTCGCAGTCATCTACATTCCGCTACGACTCGGAGGCTATGGCCATATCTTCAGCGCTGCCCACAGCCACCTGGCCGCCAAGCCCAAGTCGGCTCAGGCGTCGTTCATCATCCCACCGGGCAGTCAGGCTGCCTACTGGACGCTGGCGTTGGGCTCCGCATTCGCGCTGTTCATGTACCCGCACGCAATCACCGGTGTGCTGGCGGCGAAGGGCCGGAATGTCATCCGGCGCAACGCGGCCATACTGCCGGCCTACACCTTCCTCCTGGGGCTCATCGCCCTGCTCGGCTACATGGCCATCGCTGCAGGAGTCAACGTCACCAACACGAATCTCGCCGTGCCCGAGCTGTTCCAGCGGATGTTCCCATCCTGGTTCACCGGGATCGCCTTCTCGGCTATAGCGATCGGCGCGCTGGTGCCGGCCGCGATCATGGCCATCGCGTCAGCCAACTTGTTCACCCGCAACATCTGGGTGCCGTTCCTGGATCGCAACGCGACGCCAGCGCGGGAGGCCGCCGTCGCCAAGGTCGCGTCCCTGGCGGTCAAGGCGGGCGCGGTCGCCTTCATCGTCGTCCTCAGCCCCCAATTCTCGGTCAACCTTCAGCTCCTGGGCGGCGTGTGGATTCTGCAGACCTTCCCGGCGATCGTGTTCGGTCTTTACACCCGCTTCTTTCACCGGTGGGCACTCCTCAGTGGCTGGCTCGCCGGCATGGTCACCGGTACGTGGATGGCGTATGCAACGCCCAACGTGGCCAAGCACCAAGCCCACTTTGGTGGGTCGGTGTACAACTGGCACTTCTTGGGGCACTTCAAGGCGTACCCAGGCTTCGTCGCGCTTTGCATCAACGTCGCCGTCGTCCTTGTCCTGACCCTTGTCTTCATGCTGCTGAGGGTCCCCAAGGGTGCGGACGCGACGACGCCTGATGACTTCGAGGAGGAGGCAGCTCTGCCGCTCCCCGAGCCGGTGGGCGTCAGCGAGGTCGGCGTCGGTGACGCTGGCCAGGTCCGCCCCGCTGCCGGGCCGTCATAACTTCGGCCGCTACCAGACCGTCCGCTGGCAAGGGTCAGCGCCCGATTCATCCCGATCGCCAGGGTATGCCCATGGTTCGGAACGCTGACCATGATGAAACGCGCCGCCGGGCCTTGTTCCGTCTCGGCGATTGATGGCACCCTCAGATGTAGCGGAGGGGGGGCGTCGATGTGGTCACCGCGGAGGTGGAGCAAGGCCAGGGGCGATCGCCAGGTCGCTTCGGGGAGGCAGGCAAGGGCGGCGAGACGTCTCGTGCGGGAGGTGGAAGCGTTTCTGGCCGGTTCCTCCCAGGAGTGGTTCTTCACACGGGGGAGAGACATTCCAGGCTGGGCCTACATCAACAAGGTCGCACACGCCGAGCCCACCCGGCTGGAGCAGTTGGCTGCCTGGGCACCGGACGAGCCCACCAGGTGCCGTGGTTGGCGGGAGGCGGTCGGAATCCTGGCCCGGGATACGATCCGAGCCGGAGCGGGTGACCCCAGAGCCATACGGCACATCCAGATCGATCGACTCGTCGCCCTCGAGCTCGTGATGATCTCGCGCGCCAGCAAGGTTGCACCGCAAGGACTTGTCGCACTCGGACAGGCATGCCTGAGCGACGACGGCCCGTGGCAGGGATCCGCCTAGACGACAGGGTGGGCGGACTTCGTCACCGGCGGTAAGGCGACCGGGGCGGCGTGACTCACTCAGACGACCGGTGGGCTGCCGCGATAGTGCCCCCTACTCGAGGCCGAGCTGCTCGGCCAGGGCCGCCACGTCGACGTCGTCGGGTACGAGCCCGAGGCGATCGGCATCTGCCAGCAGCTCCCGCTGCGACTTGGGCCACCACGGTGGCGACGCCGCCCCCTCGATCGAGCCGGGATCGACCGGCGAGCGAGTCGACGACGCCAGGTAGACGGCGAAGCAGAGCTGCAGCACCTCGATTGCCCGCTGGCCTGACATCTCCGGCTGGGTTCCCTCGATCAGGCCGTCCACGAAGGCTCGGGACGCCAGCCGAAAGCCCGTGCCCCAGTCGGCATCGACGTTCGAGAAGGCGACAGCCGTGCCGTCCGAGCGCTGCCAGAGCAGAGGAGGGAGGTCGAGCATCTCGCCGGTCGCCCGAGTGACCCACACGAAACCGTCGGTGCCCTGCACCTCGAAGACCTCATCGGCACCGTAGTAGCGCGTTCGTATCCGCATGCGGGGGGCATGGGTGACCTCCATGGTCCCTAGCAGATCGTCGCGTTGGTACTCGAATATCGCCGCAGTGGGAGCTTCGAAGAACAGCGCGCCCGGGCGCACCACGGCCTGGACGCTTCGGATACGTTCCGGGAACAGCCACAGGGCCACTGCGTACTTGTGCACCACGTCATCGAAGAGGTGGCCTCCCGGACTCCTGTTGTCGAAGCGCCACTCGTACCCGGCCGGATCGAGCCCCGCCTGGAACGATGAGTCGGTATCGCCGACGACGGTGCGGATTCGCAGCATCGTGGGCGTCCCGACGGCGCCTTCGGCGATCAGCCGTTTGGCCTCGACCAGGGGCGGATAGTGGTAGAAGCACTCCGAGATGCGGAACACGATCCCGGCCGCCTCGGCGGCGGCGAGCATCGCCCGGCAGTCGGCGACGCTGTTGGCCATCGGCTTCTGGCAACTGACGTGCTTACCGGCACGAGCCGCCGCGATGACATGCTCCTTGTGAAGGTGTGTCGGCGACAGGATCTCGACAGCATCCACGTCCTCGTCGGCCAGTAGGTCATCCAGGTTCGTGTAGACACTGGGCACATTCCACTCACGAGCCCGCCGCTCAGCCACCTCGGAGCGGGGATCGCACAGCGCCACCACATCGCACCGCTCGTGCTCGAGGTATCCGGCCAGGTTCAGTGGTGCGATGTTGCCGACGCCCACAACGCCGAGCCTTACCCGGTCCATCACGGCTCCTCGCTCGAAGGTGCCGCTTCCTGACGGGACGGCCTTGCTCGGTCCCGGAGATGCCTGGCAGGGCAGCGGCGACGAGTCGTCAATGATCGTTCGGGCCGAACTTGCCCATCTCGCCTAGCCACTGGGCGGTGCGGCGGAGGCCCTCGTCGAGGCTGATGGGGTCGTACCCGAGCCTCTTGTATGTCTTCGACTCGGTCAGGTCGCGGCGAGGTGTCCTGACCGACGCCAGCTTGGATGCGATCGCCATCAGCGTCGGTCCGAAGACCGCCAGCAATTCGGGGTCGTCCGACGGTGCGACGTCCTCGACCCGATGGTCGATGCCGGCCAGAGCGCAGATCCGGTTGCAGGCCTCGGCGGTGCTCACCACGTCCTCGGGACGGCCGTCGAGCATGTAGCGCTCACCCGAGACGCCGCGATCGAGGGCCAGGATGCACCCGCGTGCGATGTCGTCGGCGAAGACCCAGCTCACCGGAAAGGTCAGATACCGCGTCACCCGTTGACGGAGTGCCGATAGCAGCACCCGGTTGAAGCTCGTCCTACCGAGGGCGTTGCTCGCCACAGGGGACGGACCGAAGATGGCGCCAGGGTGCGTGGAGACGACATCTCGGCCCGCAGCTGCTCGGGCCATGGCGTCTTGGAACGCCGCCATCTTGGTGATCGTGTACGGATCCGAGCTCGGTTCCTTCGTCACGGGAGCGTCCTCGCGCTCGAGACCTCCAGCCGTGTCGAAGAACGTACCGGTGCTGACAGCGACGACCCGGCGCATGCCGAGTGCCTCGGCGACGTCGAGGACGTGCTTCGTCCCTTGAACGTTCACCGCCTCGAAGTCCGGCAGGTGTTGGCTCGCCCCACCCAACAGAGCGGCACAGTGAATTGCGGCGTCGGAACCGGTGGCGGCGCGACGCACGTCGTCGGGATCGGTGATGTCGCCACTGACGACCTCGACCCCCAAGGCCGCAAGCGGTGCGGTGTCCGCCGTCGCACGAGCCAGGGCGCGGACGGTGTCGCCGCGCTCGACCAGGTGTTTGCAGATGTTGGCACCGGCGAGGCCAGTAGCGCCCGTGACGAAGATGGTCTCACTCATGCTGTTGTCTGCTGCGGGGTCTCAGAGTAGGCAGCATCGACCTGCGCGGGATCGAACGGGATGGCGGGAGCGCTCGCTCCGAACACGTCGAGGGTATGGATGAAGCGATGGAGACCCATGGTGTTGGCACAGGTGAAGCCGAGCTCGACGATCTGGGCCGTGGTGAAGACTTCACCGAGTCGTCGGTACACGTCGTCGTCGATCGCATGGTGGTCGGCCGAGAGTAGATCCAGGAACTCGACGGCCAGGCGCTCCTGGTCCGTCAGCTGCGAGCCGCCCGGAGCGACCAGGCAGGCGACGTCCTCGTCGGTGATCGACTCGTGCTTCCGGGACTGCATGCAGGGCTGACACTCACCCAATTGGGCGCTGCGTATCCGGATCAGCTCGACGATCCGCGCACCGAGAAGGCTCTGTTTGCCCATGACGCCACGCGCCGCGTTGATCATGAGAAGCTGTGCCGTCTTGTAGGCGAAGATCTGAAGCGGGACCGCCGTGGCATAGGTGCCGTCGGCGACCCCTTCTTCGATGATCCGTCGTGGTTCGTCGGCGAGCTTGTCCAGCGGGATGGGCTCTATTCTGGGCATCTGCGTACCTACTCTCCGGCCGTACAGCGGATCTTTTGGCGCTGTCGTCTCGAAGCTACAAGGCAGGTGATGTCGTGTCCATGGTGCCTTCGTCTGTGCTGCTCACCGACCAGGTGGCTGTCGTGACCGGCGGTGGAGGAGGGATCGGCCGGGGCGTCGCCCGTGCTCTCGCCGCCTTCGGTGCCAGGGTGGCGGTTTGGGAGCGCGATGCCGAGACGGCGGCGTCGGCGGCCAAGGAGATCGGTGGGCTCGGGCTCACTACCGACGTCCGCGAGTCAGCCGAGGTCGATACGGCACTCGGCCGCACCATTGCGGAGCTCGGACCTGTCGGCATACTGGTGAACAACGCCGGCGGTGTCTTC
Source organism: uncultured Actinomycetota bacterium (assembly GCA_963790605.1). GTDB lineage: Bacteria > Actinomycetota > Thermoleophilia > Solirubrobacterales > Solirubrobacteraceae > Palsa-465. The sequence continues at coordinate 1,172,456 of CAWBPG010000001.1, forward strand.
TCCTCCCCGCTCCTGGAGACGTCGGAGAAGGGCTGGGACGCGCTTCACCGGGCCAATCTGAAGCACGTGATGCTGTGTACCCAACGTGTGGCCCGGACGATGGTGGAGAGCGAAACGAAGGGCAGCATCATCAGCGTTACCTCGATCGAGGGAGTCCGGGCGGCCCCGGGATACGCGGCCTACGCAGCGGCGAAGGCTGGGGTCATCAACTTCACGAAGACCGCCGCTCTGGAGCTCGCCCCGTACGGCATCCGCGTGAACGCATTGGCCCCCGACATCACCCTGACCGAGGGCATGGTATCGGTGGCGCCGCCCGGAGCTGAGGCCCGTTTTGGCCACACCATCCCGATGGGCCGCCCGGGTCACGTCGACGAGATGGGCGGCGCCGCCGTCTTCCTCGCCGGCTCGTTGTCGAGCTACGTCACAGGCCAGGTCATCCACGTCGACGGAGGGACCCAGGCCGCGTGCGGCTGGTACCACCATCCCGAGGACAGCTCCTACATCCTCGGGCCGCCCTGAGGCGCCGACGGCTCACTCATCTGTCATCCTGCCCGATGGAGCCCACATGGGCGGACATTCCACCGTCGATAGCAATCATCTGCCCGGTGATGTAGCGCGATTCGTCCGATGCAAGGAAGACGACGAGATTGGCGACGTCTACCGGATCACCGACGTACGGGGTGAGCGTTGCCCGCCCGAGCCCGGCCAGCATGTGGTCGGACAAATGAGCACGGACGGCGTCGGTGATGATGAGACCCGGTACGACCGTGTTGGCGCGGATGCCCTCCTTGCCGTGGGATGTCGCCACGTACATCGTCAAGGTGTTGACACCGGCCTTGGAGACACCGTAGGCGGTCCGAGTGCGGTCGCCTTTGAGCGATGCGCCCGAGGACATGTTGATGATGGAGCCACCGCCAGCGCGAACCATCTCAGGAACGGCGTGCTTGCACATCAACATCTGGCTACGCAGATTGACGGCCATGGTCCTCTCCCAGACCTCGAACGACAGATCGGTTACCTGGGTGTCGCGCGAGAGGAAGTCGGACTCTGTCATTGCGGCGTTGTTGTGGAGGACGTCGAGGCGCCCACAGCGGGCGACGGCTGCCTTGATCGCTGCGACCGCCTCGGCCTCCTCCGAAAGGTCAGCCCGCACGCTGAAAGCGGTGCCGTTCGATGCGGTGATCGCCTCCGCGACCAGTTCCGCTCGAGCGCCGTCGATATCGACGACAACGACCGACGCACCTTCCCTCGCCAAGGCTCGCGCCGTCGCCCCACCGATTCCCCCGGCCCCGCCGGTCACGATGGCAGCTCTGCCGTCCAGGCGCCGCATGATCACATCACCTGGATTCCACGATGGTGCTCTTGGGATCGTCGTCTGCGGCTTCGAGCAACGGTCGATATGTCGGCACGGTCAGCGACGCTACCCGTTCCGGGCAAGACGAACAGGCAGGTGGCTCAGCCGCCAATCTTGCGAAAGTCCCAGCTGACAATCTTCTCGGGTGTGATGCGCAGCCAGGCGTGTCGGCGATCGTGATGGATGCGACCACCTGCGTACTTGTCGGCAAAAAGCCGCTCGGGAATCTCGAGCTCGGGACAAGGCTCTCCGGTCCGCGGTTTCTCGCCGACGGACCCAGCGACACCTCGAAGCTCTACCCCCCGTAGCTCCATGAAATCCTCGCCTGCATCGACCACAACGCTCACGCGGTTGTCATGCTCCAGGTCCGCCCATCGCTGGCTGTTTACCATGGAAGTCAGCCACAGCGACATACCGTCCCAGACGTACCACAGCGGTGTCACATGCGGCGCACCAGTCCCGCTCACCGTCGCGACCCGGCAAGTGCGCTCCGAGCTGAGGAAGGAGTCAAGCTCCTCGGTGGTCATGGCGATCTTACGGCCGCGGCGCTGCTCCTTCATATGCCTCCTCGAGCTCGTCGGGACTTGACGGTCCCATCCTGCCAAACCGGGAGCTCCTGGAGCACATCAGCGCTTGCCGATGGCGAGCACCACTGTCTGGCACGCGACCGGCCGCCACCATAACCTTCGGATCATGGACGTATCCAGCTACCACCACTCGGATTCCATCAGCATCGACCGGCCGCCCGCCGACGTGTACGCAATCGTCAGCGACCTGACCCGCATTGGCGAGCTCAGCCCGGTGTGCAAGCACGGCTCGTGGGATGACCCTGTCCAAGCCGGCAAGGAGGGCGCCTGGTTCACCGGCCACAACGTCATCGGGGAGTTCACCTGGGATACCCACTGCAAGGTCCTCGCTGCCGAGCCGGGTCGCGAGTTCACCTTCATCAACTACGGGCCGAGTGGCGACGTCGAGCTCGTCAAATGGGGCTACGCCTTCGAGTCTGAACGCGACGGGTCGAAGGTGACCGAGTCCTGGCAGCTGTTGCCCGCCTATCCCGACTTTGTCAGCGCCGGTAACCCCGACGTCGACGTCAAAGCCCGTATCGAAGGCATGGCGGAGATGGCGCGGGACGGGATCCGTGACACGCTCGCCAGCCTCAAGCGCGTCGCTGAATCCTGACAGCCTCCTGGCGCGCTCCGGGGCCGCTTCGATGGTGTTGGGTCGCCCTGTCCCGCTACCGTGGGCCTTGTGAGCCGCTCGCAAGTGCCCGGTGGGAAGGTGCACGACCTTCCGCGAGACCTGCGTGAGGCGTTGATCGCCAACCCCACGGCACTCGATGCCTGGAAGGACATCACGCCTCTGGCCCGCAACGAGTTCATCTGCTGGGTCGAGGATGCCAAGCAGGACATGACCCGAGCACGCCGCATCCGCCGGACGCAGGAGGAGCTTGAGGAAGGCCAGCGTCGGCCCTGCTGCTGGCCAGGGTGCAAGCACCGCGAGCGCATCGGCAGATAGCGGTCGGCTGGGTGACCCTATCGCCGGCTATGCGCTCGCCTGCCAGACCGAGATGTGACTCCGGCTCTCGCTCGTGAATGGCGCTCGGTACCAGTCGCTCCACCGCTCTCGCAGCGTCATGCCTGCGATGCAGGCCATGAGGTCCAACTCCGAGGGCCACACATAGCGGTGGCGCGACGAGAACGCCTCGAGGTTCCCATCGATCACCCACCAGTGCCGCGAGACCTCGATCTGGCTCGCGACGTCGTATTCGCCGATCCCGATGTGCCTGGGCGTGGCTGTGAAGACCTGCGAGGTCTCGCCGGGCGGGAGCCGGCGCAGCTCGGGAACGTAGTTCTCGACGATGAAGAAGCCGCCTGGTTCCAGATGGCGCGCTGCGTTGCGGAAGCACTCGACCTGTTCGTCCTGCGTGGTGAGGTTGGTGATCGTGTTGCGTAGCAGGTAGACGACACGAAAGGTCGCATCCACCTCCGTGGTGGCGAAGTCCCCGATGGTGACATCGACACCGGAGTCAGGTGCCTCTTCCCGGAGCTCCGCCTCCATTGCGGGCGACAGCTCGATGCCGTGTACAGGAACGCCTCGACGGCTGAGTGGCAACGCGACACGGCCGGTGCCGATCCCGAGCTCCAGCGCCGGCTCGCCCTGGGTCAAGTCGGCGAGGAAGTCGACGGCCGCGTCGAGGAGCGACGGCTCGAAGATCTCGGGCCACAACGTCCGGTAACGACGGGCGATCCACTCGTCGAAGTGGGTCTCGGCCATGGGCAGAGCATTGCCATCGCCTGGTGCCGGAGCAAGCGAGTTCCCGAGGAACGCACAGGCCAAAGGCAGGGGTGGCGGTGGCGGGTCACACGGTGGCGAGTGCGGCGAGATGGGCGAGCGAGTTGCTCAGGTGGTCCGCAGGGAACGGGGGGAAGCCGATGTGTTGCCGCAGGACATCTGGGACCGCAGACCAGTCGTAGGTGAGGGTGACCTTGGTCTCGGACGGTCCAGCCGGCGTCAGGTCGTAGCGCCACACCCAGCCGCCGAAGGTCAGGCTGCCGTCGTCAGTGTCCTGGCCCGGCTCCCATGAGATGACGTTCGGCGGGTCGAACACCTGGACCCGGTTGGCCATCTGGTAGTTCCCGTCCGGATGGTTTGGGTGGTACATGGCGATCCGGAAGACCTGCCCGGCCGCGGTCAACGGCTTGTTCTCGAGGGCTTCGCGGACCCAGCCTGTTCCGTCGATCGCCGCGTGCTTGGTTGCGTCGGCAAGGACGGCGAAGATGACCTCCGCGGGTGCATGGATGGTCGCCGTGGCGCTGAGACGTTCATCGGCCATGTGCTGTCTCCTGATGAGCGAGTCTGTTACCACATCTGACGCTCGCCAGGCCGGGAACTCATCGCGGTCGAGGTGCTTCCGGGCCGGACGGCAGCTTGGCGTTTCCGCCCGCCGCACCGTCTGGTCACAGACGACCCCTTAGAACCAGTCCAGAGCCTTGGCGGTGAACGCCTTGATCTCCTCGCGCGTGGCGTCTCGCGCTTGTCCCGAGCGCCACGATCCTTCGTCTCGAAAGCAGACGGTCAGTTCGCGTGGCTCAGCCCACGAGCAGCGAATTACCGTCACCGTCCCGGGCTGTTGTGAGCTCGCGTGGAGCTCGTGGGCGAGCTGGCCGTACTCGCCACCCTCGGCAAGGATTTCCGGCGCTGCGGACAGCCTCACCGTGTCCGACTGCCGCTGGTCCTCGGCGGGCAAGGAGTAGCGGAAGCGGACGTACTCGTCGCCTGCCAGCTCCTCCACGTACCGGGTGTTTGTCAGCTCGCCGGCGATGATCTTCGAGCTGAAGTCGTACGGGTGGTCGTGGATCGGGGGGTCCCCCTCAGTGTCGCTCGGGCCCCAGACGTGAAGGCGGTACTCCCGCCGGTCGTCCAGTCGCAGCCCCATCAACCCGATGTCCTGCATCCTCCAGGGGAAGTCCTCGGCGTGACGGAGGATCGTGAAGACCAGGGCCTTGCTCACCGTCTGGCTCATCGAGTCGTCCTCGTTCCGCCGCTGGGCCACTTGCCCAACCCAGGAATTACATCACTGTCATTTGCTCGGAGTCAAGAGGGGGTTCTAGGTGTAGAGCGTTCCGCGTGCGCAGAAGCACAGGTCGTTGCCCCAGGGGTCCACGACGTAGAAGGAGCGCTCGCCCCACGGTCGCTCGACGAGCTCGCCGGCGGGCTCGCCGTGAACCTGGTAGGGCGCGAGTACGCCCAGACGGGCAGCTCGGGCGTGGACGGCATCGACGTCGTCGACCGCGAAGTAGAGCGATTTCGGCCCTGGGGTTGGCATGAGCCCGCCTTGCGAGACGTCTATCACGGCGAGGATCACCCCGTCGCAGTCGAAGTAGTGGCGCGCACCTGGGTGGCGATCGCCTTCGATCTGGAGCAGATCGCTGTACAGCGCTACGGCGATGTCGAGATCAGCGACCTCGACGGTCACACGGAAAAGCTTCGGAACGGTGCTCACACGGGGCTCCTTCTCACGCCGCTATGTCGATCCGGATGGCAAACGGAAGCGGGTCTGAGCGAAGTCGCCCTTTGCGAACGCGAGGACCTTTCCGAGGACGACTTCGAACACGAACGCTTCGCCGCCTTGATGGTGGAAGGCGCCATTTGCCACCTCGAAGTGCCAGTCCCCCTTGTATTTGGCTTCCCATGCCCTCGCGAGCTGGCGCAGGAGCTCTCCATCGGTCACCCGCTTGGTGTCCCCTTCGATCACAACATCGAGCCCTGACTTCCATTCGTTGTTGCCAGTGGTGAGCGCGCAGTGCGAGTTCCTCGCCAGGTTGACGCCCTTCTGCTCGGCGGCACCGGTGCAGAAGTAGAGCGCGTCGTCCTGCCATACGGCAGGAAGCGGCGTGACGTGGGGCCGACCGTCCGGGCGGACCGTGGAAATCCAGAACAGCTCGGCCTCTTGAATCGTCCGACGGACGTCTGACCATGTGGTCGGCGATGCCCCGGGCGCGCTGAAGCGGGTATCCAATTCGGGCACAGGTTCGGTTGTTGTCACAGGAATCGGCCTCCTGGTGGTCATATCCAACTCGCGTGTCAGTGCCCATCCCCTCCTGCCCATCTGACGCTGCAAGAGCCGGGAAATCATCGGCCCACTCCATCGGAATCGAGCGCCCTGAGCTTCCCGACTGCCCCGAGGCAAAGCGGCACTCGTAGGGTCCGGCCCCATGGGCCAAACTAGGGTGTGACTCGCGATCGCAACGACCGTCCGTGGGGATCCTTCACGGTCCTCGAGGACGCCCCAACTCACAAGCTGAAGCGGATTGAGGTCCGACCCGGGTGCCGACTGAGCTACCAGCGCCATGCTAGACGGGCCGAGCACTGGTTCATTGTCGCTGGTACCGCCGAGGTAATCCTCGACGACGCTCCCTCTCGCCTCGACCGGGGCGATGCCATCGACATCCCCAGGAAGGCAGCCCACCGGATCGCGAACCTCAGTGAGGAAGACCTGGTGTTCATCGAAGTCCAGCACGGGGACTACTTCGGTGAGGACGACATCGAGCGGCTTGAAGACGACTTTGGTCGAGCCGGCTGACCGCACCCGAAGGCCGGGAGCGACGGCAGAGTGACGGAGACTTGGGTGTTCATCTGGGATCAGGCGGATGCGGAGCAGTTCTGGTCGTTCGCTCGGCCGGAATGACCTCTATCAGCTGTTCCCCAGGCGGATCGCGGTGATCACATCGCGGAACCTTGTCGGTGTGCCACGACTCACCATCGTCTTCAGAGAGGTGGACCTCCTGCCCGAAACCGATGACCACGCGACCGTCCACGGCATCAAGGTGCCCGGTGTCGACGTTGCCCTTGAACCATTCGGGCAGACCCTCTTCACAACGGACGAACGCCGACCCGAGTCGTGCCCGGTAGACGGCGCCACATTTCGTGGACGGCCCATCTGACGCCGAAACGTAGGCAGTCCCGCCGTCGATGCACACCGCCCGCAGATAGCTGTCGTGGAGTCCCTCGGTGTTCCACGACCACGACTTCCCGCCGTCTTCGCTCCAGCCGAACCCAACCGCCGCGGCCACGGCGACCGCTCCGTTCTCCGCCCGCACCTCGTGGATGTCGGCGTCGGGTTCGACGACCCCGTGCCAGCTCTTCCCTCGGTCGCCCGAGTGCCACAGGCCGCCGACGTGGACGTTCACCCAGAGATCTCCGCCGCTGCTCGCCATGGACCGGGTATCGGGCGTCGGATCGGCAGGGTTCTTCCAATGGTCTCGATCCGGCACCTGCTCGAAGGCACTGACGTCTTCCACCTGGGCGCCGACCATGGCAAGACGGGCACTCGTTCGGCCCACGACCACAGTTCCGTCGGCCAGGACAGCCAAGCTCTGGCCGTCGTCGGCAGGTAACTCGCCGACGGTCATGACCTCTCCATCGTCGAGGCGGATGACGACCTGGCGGTCCAGGAGTGCGTGCCATCCCTCGGGGCCGGGCGCCAAGGCGGTCACGGTGTGCCCCTCGACAAGGGTGCGGCCCGTGTCCAGGTCAAGAAGGCCCCGCTTCGTGCCTACGAGCAGCATCAAAGTCCAACTTACCGCTCACAAGTCCGGCGGTGCCATGTCGACGACCACGGGGCCATATGGCGCGGGTCACCTCGTCCGACTCCCGCACGCCTTGCTAGCGAAGGTGGGCGAGGATGGCCGACCTCCACGCGGGGATTGCAGTGAGCGTCGCCCTGGTCTCGGGACCCCGGACAGTGACCTGCGTGAGGTTGCGCTTCGTCGTGAGCACGATCTGCCAGTGGCTCGCCGCGATCGAGATGAAGGCTGGCTCCGGCTCGCTGTGACTCCTCCACGCCTTCTCGACGAAGCCGGAGTCCGAGCCCCACTCGTCGATGTCGAACAACTCTGCCGCCCGTTTCGGGCATCGCCCTCCCGGTGCTGTAGGTGTCGACACAGCGAGGGTGGTGTCGTCGAAGTCGGAGAATCGGCTCACCATCATGCGTCCGGCAGGTGTCAAGCGAGGAATGCCTCGATGACGGGCGCCAGCAGAGTGCTGCGGGTGATCTCCATGTGCGTGGTGCCGGGCAGCACGGCGAGCTGGCCCTGCGGTAGGAGTCGCACCGCCTCGGCGGCGTTCTCGACGTGGATGAAGTCTGTGTCGCCCACCAGGATCAACACCGGGAGCTCGACACCTCGTAGCTGGTCGTCGGTCCAGCCCGTGAAGGAGGCCACCAGTCCGCTTGTCCTCTTGGCGACGGCGTCAAATGCGCCGGGTTCGGGTGCCGTCGCGAGGTAGGCGTCACGCATCGACTGGAAGTCGTCCTGCGTCGGCAGCCGGGTCGGGTCGGCTTCGCCGGGTCGATCGTTGCGGTGGTCGGCCGAGGCCAGGACGGCCCGCCGCACGCGGTCCGCGTGCGAGATCACCAGCTCGTAGCCCGTGAGCCCGCCAATACTGAAGCCGACCACATCGGCCCGCTCGATCCCCAGGTGGTCGAGCAGGGCGACCACGTCGGCCGCGAAGTCGGGAAAGGTCGGGGGACGGTCGATGTCGGCAGTGTGACCGTGACCCTGGAGCTCGACCGCGATCACCTGATGGCGGTGGGCGAGCGCCGGCAAGGCGATGGCGAAGTTCAGGTCGATGGTCATCAGACCGCCGTGGAGGAGCACCAGCGGCGGGCCCTCGCCGTGCTCCTCGTAGTACAGGTGCAACCCGTTGACATCTGCGTACGGCATGTACCTACTGACGCCGGGGTCGCCGCGAACTCATCGCGAGGGTCGTGGCTCGCCTAGACGACGCTGAGCCCGCCGTGGGGGAGAGCTCAGACCCATGAGCTGGGTTGGCACGTTCGTCTGCCCATTCGCACTGGATCGTGTCAGGCAATACCGGCCACCGCTAGAGGCCGACGTCAGCATGTCCCGGGACGGGCTGCATGGCGGCCATCGACGCCGAGCGCTGGGTGGAGGCGACCGACCATGCCGAGTCACGGGGGAAGGAGTCGCGCCCGCTACCGGTTGACCCTGATATGACCGACCACGGGATGAGCGACAGCGAGGTGGAGGCGTTCCTGCGAGCGATGCCCCCACATACTGCCAAGCTGGCGACGACCAGAGCAGACGGACGACCCCACGTCGCACCGGTCTGGTTCGACATGGACGATGACGGCTCCCTCGTCTTCACGACCGGTGAGGCGAGCGTCAAAGGGCGTGCGCTGCGGCGTGACCCCCGAGTGGCGCTGTCGGTGGACGACGAGCGTCCGCCGTTCACGTTCGTGGTGATCGAAGGTCGAGCCACGCTCAGCAGGGATCCGAATGATCTGTTGCGATGGGCGACGAAGCTCGGAGGACGCTACATGGGCGCGGCTCGGGCCGAGGAGTACGGGCGACGCAACGCGACCCCAGAGGAGCTACTGGTCAGGGTCCGCCCTGAGAGAATCGTGGCGGCGAGGGACATCGCCGCCTGAGCGCGAGGCGGTTAGGCGTCAGTCTTGGGCGAGCAGTGGGACGGCGCAGCTCGGTTGTCCACGTCCGCAACTGCTCCGCACTCGCGCAGTCGCCCACCTTTCGAGGCGTCATTCCCGGGTCAGGAAGTCGACTTGCATTCGGACAGGTTCATCGACGCGAACCTTGTGATTGACATCCGGCGGGATGGGTTGGGTGTCCCCATCGACGAGCTGACGTTCGATGGGCGGCGCCGTGTCCATCCAGAATCCGATCGAACCATCGTGCACCCGGAGGCATCCCCAGGTGCCCGCGGGCACGCGGTGGGACCGTCGCAGACCGGCGGGCACCGTTGTATCGTCGAAGGGCCCAGCGGTCCGGACGACGACGAGTCCCTCGGGTAGCTCGGCGCGCTCGCAGAGCGGGCAGTCCAGCTCGGCCCCGAGGCGCTCGGCGCGGCCAGCCTCGGTGCTCACCCAGGGCCGTTCCTGGAACGGCGGGCGGTGGCGGACGTGCTGAGTGTGCAGGCAGTCGAGCTCGGCCACCCAGTCGCCCTCGTCGTCTCGGTGGAAGCCGGTCATGCGGCGCCGCATGCGGTCCTCAGATCGACTGACGGTAGCCGAAGAACTCGGCCGTCCCATACCGCGGACCCTTCGGAGACGAACTGGAAATCATCAATCTCACCGTTTGGGAATCGATCGACGCCCTGGCCGACTTTACCTATCGCTCCGGTCACGTCGTGTGCCTTCGGCCCTGTCCAGTGCTCGAGGCTCCAAACCGGTCGAACCGCCTGTTTGGCGATGCGGGGACGAATCTCGGGGCCGCAAGGGCTACGGCGTCCGCCCGGTGAACGCGATGAGCTGGGTCTGCTCGTCGGCGCCCGCCGGGACATCGACTCTCGGGCCGTACTGGCCGCTGGCGCGGAGGATCTCGTCGAGCGGCTTCATCGCGACGAGCAGTTCGTGCACCTCCTCGGGGTCGAGTGTCTCGTCGAGACCGCTGGCTCGGGCAAGATCCCACGTGTGTACGACGATGTCGCCGATGAAGAAGGTGGCGACGGCGTTGTCGAGGCGGTGTGCGCCCGCGACCGGATGGGTGATCTCCGTCGCGCACGCGACCGGGTCGTCGAGGAGCGAGTCGAGCTCCCTGTCGAGTGTCATCCAAGCGCCAACGGGGTCACTGTCCGGCGACGGCCCGGTGCGGAGCTGCGGACCGCCCGCGTCGGTTAGGAAGGCCGGCATCCATTCGACCAGGTGACGCACGACGTCTCGCGCCACCCACCCCTCGCACGGCGCCGGGTTGTCCCATGCGGCGTCAGGCACCTCGCGGACCCGCTGGCCGAAGCGGGCAGCGACCCTCCGGTAGCGATATGCGATCTCACTCACCCGTGCTCTCCTAGATCGGTTCGTGAGGTCCGACGAGTTCCAAGCCGCGAGTTCATCGGTCTCGGCGATCTTGTCACTCGGGGACGGGGCAGGACGCGGGGATGGTGCGGACCCCCGGCGAACCCGTCGGCAGGGGAGCATGCAAGGCGCGAAATCGGAGGCCCGAAGGGCGGCGGTCGGCACGTCTCGGGGTGACAGACGAACAAACAGCCTCGCCGCGGCCTGCAAGGAGCGGTTTCGGGATGACCAGGCGTCCCTTTGGCGGGCACATCCCATCGTGGGATGATCATGAAACTCCACTGACTGCACGTACGCACACGTTCGATGAGAAGCACCCACAGGTTGATGGCGGGGGTAGCCCCAGCTCCCAAGATCCGGCCGAATAGCGGTGGTCAACACGAGGTGGATCCGCCGCCATGCCCGGCGTTCCGACGATAGTTTCACGGTTCGTGACCAAGACACGAGCTCTGAACGGCCCGGTCGGTATCGTCGGCGCCGGCTATATCGGCCACCTGTTCGCACAACAGTTCGCCCTCGCTGGCTATGACGTACGAGCGTGGTCACCTACCACGTCGGTACATACGTTGCACGATCGATTGCGGGAGAGCGTGTCCATGCTGGCCGGGATCGGTGCCGTCGACGCATCCGCCGCCGATAAGGTCCTGAGCAGGGTATCTATATACGACGACCTAGGCAGCGCGGTGGCACCCTGCGTCGCCGTCATGGAGTCGATTGTCGAGGACGCCCAGGCGAAGTCGGCCTGCTATCAGGAGCTGGAGGCGGCGGTTGGTACCGATGCGCTCGTCTGGAGCTCGACGTCCAACTTCCCGATGTCCCGGCTGGCCGCGGGCATGGCCCACCCAGAACGGGCCATTGTTCTCCATCCGGTGCAGACGCAGCTGATCATCTTCGTCGAAGTGGTCGCCGGGGAGAAGACAACTGACGCGACCGTCACGAACACGATGCGCTTCTGTGACGACGTTGGCCTCCGAGCGGTCCGCGTGCACAAGGAGATTCCCGGGTTCCTGTGGAACCGGGTCTGGTTCGCAATGTTGCGAGAGATGCTGCACCTGGTGGACATCGGAGCTGTTGATCCCCTCGAGCTCGACTCATTGGTCCAAACCACGCTACGTGCCTTCGTTCCGCTGTTCGGGCCGCTCCAGATGACCGACCTCATCGGCCACGACACCCTGCGCGACATATCCAACGCGCTCTATCCGGAACTCGCCGCTGATCGAACAGCGTCAAGAACCGTTGAGCAGCACATCGCAGATGGTCGCCTCGGTGTCAAGAGCGGGCGGGGCTTCTACGACGACAACGACCAACGGGTTGCTGATCTCACGAAGAAGCTGTACGAGGTCGCTCGCCAACTTGCCGCTGGCTCGACTTGAGCCCTCTCGGGGAGCTGGCGTTTTGCCGTGGGTTCGATCCAGCCGAGCGTGCGAGCGCGCCTGACACTGAAAGGGTCAATCCAGGCGCGAGACGGATGGCTATGTCCGAGATCCCGTCCCGCCGGGTGGGCGCTCTCCCCTCGATCGAGGCCGGTGGTAGCTTAACGTGGCAGGTCATTCATCGGGGCAGGGGGGTTGCCTGTGCGGGTGCTCGACGTTGACTACCTGGTCGTTGGTGCTGGCGCGTCTGGAATGGCGTTTGCGGACACGCTGGTGACCGAATCGGGCGCAGATGTTCTGATGGTGGAGCGGCGGCACCGACCGGGAGGCCACTGGAACGACGGGTATCCATTCGTGCGTCTCCACCAGCCGTCCGCGTATTACGGGGTCAACTCGAGGCCATTGGGGCGCGATTCGATCGACGAGGTCGGTCCAAACACTGGGTTCTACGAGCGGGCGACCGGGGCAGAGGTTTGCGACTACTACCAGCGAGTGCTCGACGAGCACCTGCTGGCTTCAGGTCAAGTCCGGTTCTTCGGGATGCACGACTACGTAGGCCGCAGGTCGGCCGAACACCAGGTGGTGAACCGCCTTACCGGCGAAGTGACCAACGTGCGGGTACGGCGCAAACTCGTCGACGCGACGTACCTGGAGACGTCACTGCCAGCGACACATACTCCTTCTTTCGATGTCGAGCCCAACGCGCGGCTGGTCACGCCCAATGAGCTCGTTGGCTTGACCAGGCCGGCCTCGGGATACACCGTCATCGGCGCGGGCAAGACGTCCATGGACACCTGCAACTGGTTGCTCGACAATGGCGTGCCCCCTGACGCCATCCGCTGGATCAGACCACGAGACGCCTGGACGCTCGAACGGTTGTTCTGGCAGCCGCAGTCATTGCTGCCCTGGCTTATCGAGGGCGTCTCGCGCCAGCTCGAAGCGGCAGCCGAGGCCGCGGACGCCACGGATCTGTTCGGACGCCTCGAGAACTGTGGACAGTTCATACGGTTGGACCCAGAGTTTCAACCTGCAACGTTCCGTGGCGCCATCCTCAGCGAGACCGAACGTGAACGTCTACGTGAGATCGACAACGTGGTCCGCCATGGCCGAGTTGTTCGCCTCGCAACCGACGAGATCGTGCTGGAAGAGGGGTCGATCGCCACCGATGCCGGCCAGGTCCACGTGGACTGCACTGCTGCCGGGCTCAATCGGGCACCAGTACGCCCCGTCTTCGAGCCGGACCGAGTGACGCTGCAGTGGCTGCAGTGGGGCGTCCTACCCTTCAGCGCGGCGCTCATCGGGTTCGTCGAAACGACGCGGGACAGCGACGCCGATAAGAACCAGCTCTGTCCACCAAGCCCGCCGCTTGGCGAGGCCGTCGACTGGGTCCGAGCGCTTTACGTGACACAGCGGTCGCAGGTCACGTGGCAAAGCGATCCCGAGATCGGGGCGTGGATGGAGCGGTCTCGCCTCAACCTCGCCCGCGGTATCAGAGAACACGTCGACGATCCCCGGATGCTGGCCTCGCTCGGTCGCTACACCGCCAACTTGGAACCGGCACTCGCCAACCTCGAGCGACTCTGCAACCAGGTTGAGCCGCCGCTGACCGTCTGACTCGCCGCACCGGCGCCCGCTTCAGCGTGCCCGGGATGGCACCCGGCATTAGGGCAACTAGCGCTGCCCGCCGAGGGCGCAGGGTAGTACCACGTCGCCATGGCTCCCCGACTGGGCGAGTCGTGCCGTTATGAGCCACTTGGAGGCCGTGTCGGCTCATGGCGCCGTTTCGTCGCTTGCCAGAGACAGCTCGAGCTCGCCCATCCGGGCTCCAAGCGGCGCGCTCGATACGCTTCGTCAATGAGCGCGAGGAACATCTTTCGAACGCAGTGAAGAGGTGTTACGGTGGCCTTCTTACCCATCGGTTTGTGGGCGCGCTCCCGTCTTGGCGTTTAGGGAACTGGTCGACGGGTGCTTTCTTTCGCGACAGTGCGAGGGCGCTTCTGAGCCCGACAGAAGGAGACAATCATGTCTCAAGCGTGTCTGAGGCTGCGCGCGCTCTGACCTTTGGCAGAACGATCCCCGCACTCACCGACACCGGCGGGCGTCAGGGGCTCTGCACGTAAAGGCGAGTGGTTAGTACCAGACTACCTGTACCGATTACGGCGACAAGGAGAGAACAATGGCAGCTGATGAGAACGTAGCGATCATGCGACGCGCCTACGAGGCGTTCAACACGGGCGACATCAACACGCTCACCCAGCTCATGGACAAGAGCGCTGTGTGGCACTTGCCGGGTCGCAGTTCGATGGCCGACGATTACCAGGGTCGCGATGCGACCTTGGCGTACTTCGGCCAGCTGGCGCAGAAGACGGGAGGGACCTTCCGGGCTGAGCTGCAGCACTTGGCTGCAGATGGTGAAGACCGCGTGGTCGGCATCCAGCGGAGCACCGCGAACCGAGGCGGGAAGCACCTCGATGTTGCCGACTGCATCGTCTTTGAGCTCAAGGACGGTCGGATGACTGACGGTCGGGAGCACTTTGAGGACCTGTACGCGTGGGACGAGTTCTGGTCGTAGCCCCGCGGGCGCACTCGGCAGGCCACGTGACGCGTCGCGGCTCGACCTCGACCGAGCTGCGAGGCGCACTGGGCCCGCGGTGCTTCTTAATCTTACGGTGTCGCTGCCCGCTCTCCAGGTTCGAGTGGCTCTAGGAACCGTTCTGCTTCCAGTATCCCAACTCAGGCGAGGGAGACGACGGA
>CAWBPG010000002.1:0-214182 GCA_963790605.1 uncultured Actinomycetota bacterium
ACAGGCCGACCGGTGCCGCCACCCCGCCGGCGACCGCGCGCAGGACGAACCCGCCGGCCAGGGCGACGAGGTCCAGGATCGGGATGTGTCGCCACACCCAGCTATAGCTGACGGTGAGGGCGATGTAGCCGAGACCGACGAGCGCAACCACCGGCGCCACCGCCGCTCCCAGGATCAGCCCGCACGCGATCCACCCCAGCCCGTGCGCGACCGCCTCCCTGGGCGCCAGCTCTCTGGCGGCGACGGGGCGGCGCCATTTGCGCGGATGGCAGCGATCCTCATGGCGATCCCGGACGTCGTTGAGGGCGTAAATCCCGGCGGAGAGCAGGCAGAACGCGACACAGGTGACAAGAACGCGCGCGGGTACATCGTCGTAGCCGAGCGCGCCTGCGGCGCCGGGCGCGCCGATGACGAGGGCGTTCTTGACCCACTGGCGAGGGCGAGCCAGTGCCATCAGCGCCTGCCCGCGGCCGCGCCGCCTGAGCGCCGGCGTGACGTCGGGGTGAGCACCGGAGCTACGCGCCAGCGCGGTGGCCGGGGCCGGGTGCGCGCGTTCAGACAGCCGGCGCGCGCGTGCCGGCCCGGGCTCGGCGGGCTGCATGAGCGACATGATGCGTTCGGTAGCTCAATTCAAGCTGACGGTGAAATGAGTAGGCTCTCAGCTCAGGGCACAGCAGGTGAGAACGGTCTCACTATTACCGTGACGACTTCGTAACCTGTTCACCGGTGGCTGCCACTCACCTGCTCGCCTGCGCATGAGTATGTTCTCAGCCACCTTTTAACCAGTCACGCTCCCGTGCCTGACATGATGCGCGGGTGTCAGTGAAGACGAGCGCTGGGCCGCGGCGCACGCCGGTGAGCGTCGCCACACCGTCGACAGGCTCACGCCGGCGACGGGGCCGCCCGCGCCGGATCCGGCGCGTCGTTGCCCTGGCCGCGCTGCTGTCGGTACTCCCCGCGGTCGTGTCCTATCTCCTGATGGTGTTGCAGCCGTCGGACACCAGCCTCGCCATCCGGAGCGTCGAGTGGTTGCGCGACAACGGGGCCCGCGGGCTCGTCAACAAGCTCGAGTCGACCTATTACTCGCTCAATGCGCCGTCCACCGGTGGCCCGGCACTGCGTTCCCTACCCCGCCAGCCTGGGGCGGACACAACGGCCGCGACGGCGCGGGCGCATGCCGGGGCGGCCGCCGTCTATCGGCCTCCGTCGGTCGTGCCGGTCACCACGCCTGCGCTGCCGGGAGAGGGTGTGTGGCGCGCGACCTTCTCGGGCAGCGCGACCCGGCCGCCAGTGCTGGTCACCAGCTACCGCCCCGACCCGAACTATCCGCAGATGGTCGCCGGCCTGGCGTGGATCGACAGCACGGTGACGAGCACACAGCTCTATCCCGGTCGCGCGGAGCCGGCGGTGTCGATGCCGTCGCGGGGCCCGATGGAGGTTCCGGCGAGCACGCGTAGTCGCTTGGTGGCGACGTTCAACAGCGCCTTTAAGCTGAGCGATTCGGGGGGCGGTTTCGCCAGCGGCGGCCACACCTATGCACCCATGCGCAATGGGACGGCGACGATCGTCCGCTACCGCGACGGCCGAGTCGACATCGTCGCGTGGACCGGAGGACCATCCGCCGGCCCGAACGTCGCCTACGCCCGCCAGAACCTCCCGCTGATCGTCGCAGGCGGGCAGCCGAACCCGAACCTCAGCGACGGGCCGGAATGGGGCGCCACCCTCGGCAACGCCGTGCGCGTGTGGCGATCGGGAGTCGGGGTGGACGCCCACGGCAACCTCATCTACGCGGTCGCCAATGACCAGACCGTCGGTTCGCTGGCCTCGATCCTGCAGCACGCCGGAGCGATCCGCGCGATGGAGCTGGACATCAACACCTACTGGCCGAGCTTCATCACCTACCGTGCGCCCGGCGCTGTCGGAGCGGCCAACCTGTTGCCCGGTATGGACCGCTCGCCGCAGCGGTACCTGACGCCGGACGACCGGGACTTCTTCGCCGTCTACCTGAGGTGAGCCGCGCCGCCGTTGCGATTGCGACGATCTGCGCGCTCACCGGCCTGGGTGCGGCCGGACTGAGCGGAGGATCGCGAGCCGGGCCCCGGCCGCCGCCACCCGGACCACCCTTCGCAGTCGGCAAGGAGCAGTTGACCTTCGTCGATCGCACGCGCACCATCTCCGTGCCGGGGCAGCCGCCGCGGCCCCGGACGCTGACCACGATCATCCGCTACCCGGCTCAGGGCCCCGTCGGCCGGGTCGACATGCCCGATGCCGCGCCCGATCGCGCCGCCGGACCGTTTCCGCTCGTCATCTTCGGTCACGGCTTCGCGGTCACCCCCGCGACGTATTTTCGGCTACTCCGAGCCTGGGCCCAAGCCGGCTACGTCGTCGCTGCGCCCGTATTCCCCTTGGGGAACGCCCATGCTCCCGGCGGGCCCGACGAATCCGACCTCGTCAACCAACCGCGCGACATGAAGGTCGTCATCTCGGGCATGCTGGCGGCCAACAGCGCGGCGCACACGCTCCTGCGCGGCATGATCGCCCCGCAGCGCATCGCGGTCAGTGGGCAATCCGACGGCGGCGAGACAGCACTGGCCGTGGCCTACGACCGGTTCTACCGCGACCCTCGTGTCCGCGCGGCGGTCATCCTCTCAGGCGCCCAGATGCCCGGCGGCGGCTCACTGCTGCCGGGACCCCCGCTGCTCGCGACGCAGGGGACGGCGGACACCGTCAACGACCCGCGCAACACCTACGTGTTCTTCGGCATCGCCCACCGTCCCAAGTACCTCCTGCGGCTGATCGGCGCGCCGCACCTCCCCCCGTACACCGTCCAGCAGCCACAGCTCAGGATCGTCGAGGGTGTCACCATCGCGTTCATGGACCGCTACCTGAAGGGAGCACGAGACGGCGTGGACCGGATGCGTGCCGCCGCCGACCAGCGGGGCCTGGCGCTCCTTGTAGCCGCGCCGTGATCGCGATGTGCGAGCGTGCGGACGGTGAGGAGGTAGACGCTCGGTGCCACCGGCAAGAGTACGACGCACCGCAGCCACAGCGACAAGGCGTCCGACCCGGCGCCCAGGGTGTCGACGGTGTGGATGTAACGGGGAGCAAGTGGATCGTCCCCCAGCTCCGCGCCAACCAGCTGACGTGGACGTCAAGCGTCTCGGGCTCGCTGAGCCGGCGCGGCGCTGGTCACAGGCGCCGCGTGGGCGTGGTAGACGTGGGCGGTGAGAGGGCAGCAAGGCCGCCCGCCGCGCTCACCGCCAACGCCGCGATCCAGCGCTGCGCACGTGTGGCCAGCCGCAGCCCGGCGTCGCGCGCGTGCACCGCGTCAACGACGCGCCCGGCCCCGCGGGCGGGCGGTAGGGGGCTGTCGGTCCGCGTATCGGACTCTGATCGTCTGCGCATCGTGTAATGAAGCTCTAAGACAAGGGTGAGAGTGCGTTCACTGCCGTCGATGCCCGCAGCAATCCGCCACGTTCTGACAGCTCCGACCGCTCAGGCCTGACGCCCTGAACCTGCACCGGACGGCCGCCGGCGCGGGTCGTGGTCTGCCCGCACCACCGACGGCCGAGGTCCGGACCAGGCAACGAAACGATAGATCTCCAGCTCGATGCGGGCACCGGCACCGTCGGGCTCGACCGCTCGGACCTGACCGTCGTGACCCTCGGCGATGGCCCGCACGATGGCCAGACCGAGCCCGGCGCCGCCGGTCGTGCGTGTGCGAGCGACGTCCGTGCGGTGGAACCTCTCGAAGATGCGAGCGCGCTCCTTCTCGGGGATCCCCGGGCCGTCATCGGTGACGGTGAACCGCACCCGGCCTCCCGGCAGGGCCGCGACGTGGAGGCCGACGTATCCGTTCGGCGGGGCCGTGTGGGCGATCGCGTTGTCGATCAGGTTGCGCAATGCCTGCGCGAGGCGATCAGGGTCGGCGTCGAGCTGCCCCTCGGGAACGGGTCCGAGCTCCAGCCGGCGCTCGACCCCGATGGTCGATGTCGTCCACAGCTCCTCGATGAACTGCGGCAGATCGATCTCGCGCCGATCGGTGAGCTCGCGCTGCTCAGAGCGCGCCAGTAGCAGCATGTCCTCGACCAGCCGCGTGGTGCGGGCGACCTCGCCGGCGACGATTCGCTGCACGTGCTGAACGTCCTCGACGGATGGGTTCTGGTAGCGGGCGAGGACATCAAGCTGACCGGAGATGACGGCCAGCGGGGTGCGCAGCTCGTGGGAGGCGTCGGCGACGAAATCGCGCTGCTGGCTAAAGGCCGCGGCCAGCCGATCGAGCATGTGATTGAACGCGTGGGCCAGGACCCAGATCTCGCGGCTGGCCGGGTCGGCCTTCATGCGCGGATGCAGGTCGCCGCCATCGACGCGCTCGGCGACCCGGGCCATGCGCCGCAGGGGCCGGGAGACCGACAGACCCGCGAGATAGGAGAGAAGGAGGATGAGCGCCACGGCCAGCGCTCCCGCCACAAGGAACGAGCGCGCGATCGCGTGCTGTGCGCCGGTGACTCCTGCCAGCGCCTCGCCCGCGCCCAGTCGCACTCGCTGTCCCGCAGCGGTGACCAGGCGCTCGTCAAGGCGGACCCGGCCAACGTCGGGCACCCCGGCGGTCCGCAAACCCAGCGGGCCCGTGAGGACGTCGTCACCCAGGGCGTCTTCGCGCTCCTGCTGACCGGCGGTCTCGCCGCCGTCGGGGGCGATGGCGCCGAACAGCTCCGGGTGGTTGCTCGCGGTGCCGGCGCCGGCAACCACGGCGAACATGAGCGACGCCCGCCCGTTGTATGGCTGGGCGCTGAGGTAGCGGCGCAGGTCGGCGAGCAGCTGTCTCGACGAGGTGGGATGCAGCGCCCGCACGGTCTGGCTGAGCTGCGCGAGATCAGCCCGGGCGTCGTCCTCGATGCGCGCGCGCAGCTGGCTGCCGGTCTGCTCGTAGACGACGACGAACACGATGGTGAAGCCGACGAGCATGACCGCCACAACCCACGCCACCAGCCGCCAGCGCAGGCTGGCGCGGCGGATCACGCGGTGTCCTCGAGGCGGTAACCGCGCAGGCGCAGCGCGGTGATGGTGACTGGACGACGATCGGGACCCGACAGCTTGCGGCGCAGATAGCCGACGTAGACATCGACGATGTTGGTCCCCGGATCGTGGCCATACCCCCAGACCGCGCGCAGGATCTGCTCGCGGGTGAGCACCCGCCCGATGTTGTGCAGGAAGTACGTGAGCAGCTCAAACTCGGTAGCGCTGAGGCGGACCTCGTGGCCGTCGTGGGTCACCCGCCGGGTGATCAGCTCGATGCTCAGACCGGCCCCCGGAGCGTCGTCTCCGGCACCTGGCGCGAGGCGCGCAGTTGGGCGTCAATACGGGCCTCGAGCTCGTCCATGGCAAACGGCTTGACGAGATAGTCGACCGCGCCCGCCTTCAGTCCGCCCACGCGATCCTCGAGCCCGCCACGCGCGGTGACGACGATCACCGGCAGCCCAGGCCGTTGGTCGGAAAGCCGCTGGAGCACGTCGGTGCCGCTCATCCGCGGCAGCATCAGGTCGAGAACGACAAGGTCGACCCCGTCGCCCAGCGCAAGCTCGAGCCCCTCCTCCCCGTCGAGCGCCGACGCGACGCGATAGCCGGCAAGGGTGAGACCGCGGGCCACGAAATCGACGATCCCAGGCTCGTCTTCGATCAGCACCACATTGGCCACGCGGCCATCTTAGGGCCCAAAGATATCCTGCAAACCGTGGAAAAGAGAGTTCTCATCGGTGCGTCCCCACGGTGTCGGGGACGATCGCGGAACGCCGGAAGATTTCTCCCACTCAGCGGCACGAGCCGATACGATCGCCGCCGAATCCTGAGCTGAGGAGGACGGGCACAGCAACGGCTGAACCTTGGGCAGAGACAGGCCTGGTGGCGGGAGATCGCGCGTTCTCATTCGCCTGTCGCTAGGCAATCGGGGGAGTCGACGAGCGCCTCGGTGGTGGCTCACGTAGGGGCGTTTCGTCGGTCAACGAAAGGACCGACCTATGCAGCGATTTCGTCCAGTTGAAGCTCACAATCGCGAGCGTTCTTGCCTTAGCGGCGTCCCTGTTGTCAGCGGCCGCGGCGCAGGCCGCCGTCGGCAAGCTCGCCGGGCCGCTGTGCCAGACGCAGCTGTCGCTGTGCGCGGATGCGCCACCTGGCACGTTTGGCGAGGAGGACTACGTCGGCCACGACGAGCCGTCGGTGTTGTTCAAGTCCGGCGTTCCCGGTTCGGGAAACGACATGACCTACACGGTCACGCTGCCCCGGGACCCCAAGCAGTTCCCGACCGCCAGCGGCGCGACCGGCACGACGTGGAACTTCCAGCTTCGGCCGACCTTCTGGTTTGGCCTGACGCTGTGTGATACGGAGTCCGCACCCGAGTTCACGAAGACCTGCAACCCCGACACGGACGCCAACAATCTGGTCAGCCCGAACCCGAATTCGCCCAACTACATCGGCAAGCACCCCGGTAACGCGTTCATGGAGCTGCAGTTCTACGGGCCCGGCTACGTCCCGCAGTTCGAGGGCTTTGGCTGCACCGCTCACCAGTACTGCGCGGCGATGACGATCGACAGCCTGTCGCTCGATCCGAACCACGGCCCTGCGGGCAGCGACGGCACACCGAACAACGCGGACTGCAACGACTTCGTGTTGGGCGGCGAGGAGCCGATCAACTGGGCGTACATCACCAAGAGCGGACAGTCTCAGGCACCGGCCAACCCGCTGTTCACCGGAAGGCTGGAAGACCCGAACTTCACCGCGGTGGATCCCGACCTGCAGAAGGATCTGCTGATGAGCCCGGGCGACCGGATCCGCATCCACATGCACGACACCCCGGCAGGTTTCCGTGTCGACATGTTCGATCTGACCACCGGCCAGAGCGGCTCGATGACGGCTTCGATCGCCAACGGGTTCGGCCATATCCTGTATCAGCCGACCTCCGCCACGTGCAACGAGGCCCCGTACGCGTTCCACCCGGAGTACTCGACCGCCAACCCGCGCGGGAACACGTGGTCGATTCACACCTATAACGTCGCGATGTCCGACGAGATCGGGCATTTCGAAAACTGCCTGGCGATCAACGCCGAAAACAACTGCACGAGTTCCCGGCAGCCAGGACGCGGGCGGCCTCGACGAGGACGACGGAAACAACTTCTGTGTCCCCGGCACCGATTCGACGCTCGTGATGATCGACGGATGCTTCTTCGACGACGAGGACTGGGATGGTCAGTCCTATCGGCTGGACTGGCCCGGGACCAACCGCAACCCGATTCATCGACCGACTGTTGCACCCGACACCGGTACGGTTCACCAGTCCGACCACCGACAGCGGCAGGATCAACTACTCGACGATGGCATTCGAGACCGACCTGCCGGCCATTGAGACCGAAGACGCGCAGTTCAACCCGCCGTTCTGTGACCCGGACACCGGCGCCAACTGCGTCGAACCCACCGATGGGTGCCCAGTTCTATCCGTTCTACACCACTGCGTTCAGCGAGCACGGATGCGTGTGGCAAGAGGGCGGAAACTTCATCCCCGGGACGATCAACCACTTCGGAGGAAGCTCGACCGCCGAGTACGGAGGGCTGCTGCGCGTCCTCTTCGCGGAGCCCGGTTTCACGACCAGCCGGCCGATCTCGGACTTCAACAGCGGAGACCGGTTCAACCGTTGCCCGACGTTCGGGCAAGGACTCGGTCACTAGCGCCCTGGACGGGGAGCGGCGCCCTGCGCGCCGTTCCCCGCTGGCGCCGGGGCGCTGACCGACCGGGCCGCGCCGGTTGCACCGGCGCGACGCAGCACAGGACGTTGGGGCTGGCCACCGAATAGCGGACGATGTACTTGGTGCGCGTGTGGAGAGGGGCGGCCGCCGAGGTGCGCGACGTCGTCCGCGCCGACACGCCGACCCACAGCCGGCTGCGCGACCGACTCGTCGCCGTCGCGGTGGCGACGATCGGGTTCGACGTGATCTGCGCCGTCCTGGCGTTCCTGTTTGAGCACCATCAGACGCAGACCCAGATCAAGAGCCTCGGCAGCGCATTGTTCTGGACCACCACCCAGTTGCTGACGGTCTCCTCCAGCATCCAGAACCCGATCTCGTTCTCCGGGAGGGTCCTCGACGTCGTGATGGAGATCTATGCGATTACCGTCATCGCCTCGCTCGCCGGGGCGTTCGGCGCTTTCCTGGTCAAGCGCGGCGAAGAGATCGACGCGGCCGCCAAGCCCGCATAGGCCCGGCTTTCCATCGTCGTGCGGCAGCCAGCTCGATGCGGCGGGGTACAGTGCCCGCCCGTGACCGCGATCACGCTCGCGCCGCCACGCCGCCCTGACCGACGCCACGCGACCGGCTCCGGCGCCCCGGCCAGGCCCGCCCGTGACACCCGTCGCCACCGCGGACCACGCTCCGCGACCGGATCCCAGAGACCCTGGCTGGCGCCACCGACACCACCTGCTCGGCAATTCGCTGTACGTCGTGCTCGAATGGGCCGGCCACAAGGTGACCCGGTGATGCTGTCCGACGAATGGCACGTCGCTGACGCCTTCGAAGCTCATCGTCAACCGGCGCGGCCCCTAATCCACCGGAGTCCGCCGGCCCGACAGCACCCGATGACGCCGGGCTCTGACCAAGGAGCTGGTCCTGCCGTGGCGCCGCCGTAGCGAGCACGCGATCAGTCTCGAGTCGGTCAGCTCATCATCATGCCCAGTACTTGACTAAGTCATGAACTAGGCGTAGCATCAAACCATGGCACCCCACGACCCCCAGCTGCTGAAGGGGATCCTGTCACTGCTGCTGTTGCAGCTACTGGCCGAACAGGAGTCCTATGGCTACGAGGTGGTCCAGCGCCTGCATGCCGCCGGCCTGGTCGCCGTGGCGGAAGGCACCGTCTACCCAGCACTCTCGCGCCTCGAGCGCGAGCGCCGGGTGTCCGCCCGCCTCGTCGCCTCGCATGCCGGGCCCGCGCGCAAGTACTACCGCCCCACGGCCGCCGGCTACCAGGCGCTGCGCGACGGCGCCGCCAGCTGGCGGTCACTCGTCACCATCGTCGATGGGCAGCTCGGCCGCCCCGTCCCACACCAGCCAACGCGAGGAGCATGACATGCCCCACCCCCTGACCTGGCGTGGCCGCGCGCGGATCGAGCGTGTCGTCTGGGCGCTCGACCAGCGGCTCTACGATCTGCCGCGTGCATCGCGCATCGCCACCCGGCGCGAGGTCCGCCAGAACCTCATCACCGCCGCGTGCGACATCGGCGCCTCCGCAGCGCTCAAGCAGCTCGGCGGCACCGCCGCGCTCGCGTCCGAGTACCTGACCGCCGAGTACGGCGAGGGGCCGCGGCACTCGTGGATTTCCGCCTGCGTGGTCCTCGCGGGCCTCCCGCTCGTACTGATCGCCCTACTCGGCGAGGCCGCGCTCGGGTTCGGCCACGGCATCACCGCCGCCGACCCGCACGCCACCGGGACGTTCGCGTGGGACGGCGTCTCACTCCTACAGACCCGGGTGACTTACACATTCGTCAACGGCCACGGCAGCTACACCGGCGGCGCGATGTCACCGCTCGCGTGGGCGCTGCTGATCATCGCAACGATGATCGCCGGCCGACTCTGGCGCGCCGTCCCCGCGCTCCGTCGACGGCGGGCGCTGCGCGCCGCCAGCTAACCGTCGCCCACCCGCGCATCGCCAACACCCACACCTCCCCGCCAGAGCCCGTCGCTCACCGCCGACACGGTGACGCGACCCGATCCCAACACAACAAGCATCCACACGAGCACCCGGCGCCGTCCTGCGCCGAAAGTCCTGCTTCGCGCCCGCCACAGACATCTTGGCCCGGCCGACGACCGACCGTTGGGCGCGGCACGGGCGACTCAGCGACCGGCGACGTCCGGTTTGTAGCGCGCTCGTAGAAGCGCTCACGGAGTTGGAGCACGCGTCGCGCGCCAGCCTTGCTCCGGAAGCCGTTCGATCATTCGCGCCAGTTGCATGCGGGTATAGCCGTTTCGTTGCCCGAGTTGCACGAGTTCGGCGACCTTGACGAGCACGGCGCTGCGCTCGGGGGTTCCAACGACGCGGACGCCGTGGCCTTGGCGTAGCTCGAGTAGACCCTCGTCTCGGAGGAGCCGAAGCGCGCGCAGGACGGTGTTGGTGTTGACACCGGTGACCGCCGCGAGGTGGCGCGCTGGTGGGAGCCGGTCGCCGGGCCTGGCTTCGCCGTCGGCAATCGCCTGGCGGATCTGTGCGGCGACCTGCTGGTGGAGGAGCGCTGGGGCGTCGCGGTCCACCTTGACCGAGTACATTGTGCCAGTCATACTAGCGCATTAAGTTGATTGTTGAGACCCCGCATGGCAAGCCAGTGGAGGCGCTCGAGGTCGAGGAGCCCGACGCTGGGGTGATCGAGGAGGCACGCCGGCGCCGGCGGCGCGAGCGGATGTTCCTGGCGGCCGCCGCCGCGTTGTCGGCTGGCGCAGTCGCCTTGGTTGTTGCGCTCAGCCAGGGAACGGCGCGCCAGGTATCTCCGGTGCACAAGTCGATGGTGCCGAGGCCGCTGACCGGACCGCCGCTGAGCGCGTCGGCGCATCTGCGTCTCGTCGTCTCAGAGAACACCGGCCCGGCCTCGATCGTCGACGTCGACAGCGGCCGGGTTCAGGCCGTGCGTGGCTTGGGCGTGCCACGGAAGTACCGGCTGTGGGGTCCGATGCTCTATCCCTTGATCCCGGCGCCCGGTGGCACGCTCGCTGTCGTCACCCGACAGGCGTGCGGGCGCTGCGTCGCCACCAAGACCAACTTCCTGATCGGCGCCGGCGACTCGGTGCGTCGCACGTCGACCCTGACGCTCGCGCGCGATCAGCAGAGCACGTACGCGCTCGGGTCGGCGGTCGCGAGCTGGGTGCTGACATCGCCGCGGTCTGGCCGCTGCAGTCTGCGGCGCGAGCCTGGCTCAAGCCCGGCGGTCGCCGCCCCGTGCGGGACGCTCGGTCTCGATACGCCCGCGGGGCTGGTGATCACGCGGGGCCGCGAGGTGAGTCTCCTCGACCCGCGCACAGGCCGCGTCCGCGAGCGGCTCGCGGTTCGCGGTCAGTTCGATGTCCTCTCTCACAACCTGGCGCTGATCGGCACCACAACCGGCATGGACGACCCGTTGCCCCTGCCCAACAGCCTGACGCTCGTGAACCTGTCCACCGGCGCCCGCACTCACCTGCGGTGGCCCAGCGTCCTCCACTCCCAATCCGGCTACTCGGTGATTCCCGAGCCTCACGGGCCGCTGGTCGCGCTCGACTTCGGCGACCCCGCGTACGACATGTCCAGCAGGCAGGTCAGCGATGTATGGATCCTGGACCCGCGTACCGGCAAGCTCACGCACGTGCCCGGGTTCCCGATCTTCGAGGCCCTCAAGTTCTCCGGGCTTGCGTGGGCCTCGGACGGCCGTCTCGTCGTGGCCGCCGAGGGCCTCCGCCACACCACGATCGGTCTCTGGCGTCCCGGCAGCACCCAGCTCCAAGTCGGCAGGCTGCCGCGGCTCGCCGGTTACACACAGCTCGTCCCGCTGGGTCGATAGCCGCTCGGCCTCGGCCTGGCAGTGTCGCGAGGTCGTACTGGACTGCTGGTGAGTCGCCATTCCGCCACTCTCGAGCCAGCTGCTCCTCGCGACCGGACGCGGCAGCGAGCCAGCCTGCACGCAACATCGGGAAAGCGGGACGGCCAGAGCCCTACAGGACTTCCCTCCCCTTCGCCAGAAACGTGCATCAGGTGCTTGCTGACTCAGGGCTAACGCTCGGGTGCAAGCATCAGCCGGCGCCGAAGCCAGTCTCGCTCCCGACGTGACGTCGCGAACTCGCGAGGGGCTCGCCGACCGGAGCCTCGGCGGCGGTTCGTCGCTGTGCAGGCATGCGTGCTCCTTGTGAGGTGGAATAACGAGGTCCACGCCGAAGTCTGGATCCCGCAGGTCGGATAGCTGCAGGGGCCCAGTCGATCGCGATGCGGCGTTGACGCGCGGCCTCGGTCACGGGACCTCAGGGTGGTGCAATGACAGAGCGATGGGCCATGCAAATCGATTCAGTTGGGCGGTGGTCCTGTCGGCGCTCGCGCTGGCGGGCTGTGCATCGTCACCGCACCCGCGCGGGACAGGCTCGCTCGCCGCACAGCGGGCGTCATTCCTGTCGAGCGCTCATCGCGTTTTGCTCAAGGGACTGCAGCCCTTCTCTTGGGGTATGGCGGCTAGTGGGTCGCTTTATCTGACGAAGCACGTGACGCCGTCGGCGGAGGCCCACACGGAGCTGATTGACGAGCTGATGCGCCTGGACCCGACGACCGGCCGCGTGCTGGCCGTCCGCTCGCTCGACAGCGCGTTCGCAAAGGCGCTTCTGGTCAACGGGTCGCTGTGGGTGACCACCGCGGCCCGCCAGAGCACGTCGTTATGGCGGCTCGATCCCCGCTCGCTCGGCGTGCGTTCTCGGATCATCCTGCCGGGCGCCGGTCGCCCCGACGGGCTGACCGGGTCGCTGGCTGTCGCGGACGGCCAGCTGTGGGTCGGCACCGACACGCTCAACCGGGTGTCGCTCGCCAGCGGGCGTGTCGATCGCGTCGTGAAGCTGGCCTACCCCGGCGCGGTCCAGGTCGCGGCCGACCCGACCGGGCGGGTGCTGCTCGCCGTCCTCGGCTACGAGCATCCGACATACATCGCCCGGCTCAGCCCGCATACGGGCGCCGTCGAAGCGCGCGCCACGGTCTCGTGGAGCATCGATCAGCCATCGATCAACGGCATCGTCGATGGGGGCGCCTGGATCTACAACTCGGGTGGCATGGCAGGCGGGAGCTGGCGGATCGCGCTCCACACGCTGAGACCAACACCCGTACAGGCGCTGGCGATCCCCGCCCAGCGAAGCTCTGCCCAAGTCATCAGCGGCATCTTGTGGGTCACCGACCCGGTCGGCGGGAACACCCTCACCTACTGCGCGGACCCCGTCACGGGACGCCTCCGCGCCCGCCTCCCGCTCCTGGTGGGCAACTCGACGTTCCTGACGGCGGACGCCACCAGCGTCTACTACCTCGACGAGCCGCTTGACTCCAGCTCGGCCACGCTCGAGCGCGCACCGCTGAACCGCCGATGCGCGATGTGACCCGGCGCCGTTCGCGGACAAGCCGGCCTCCACCCGGGCCTTCTGCGCGCTCGTCGATCGGCTTGACGAGACTCGAGCGCCTTGGTAACACTGGGCTCACGGCGGCGACCGGTCGCCGAGCCGGGGAACGTCCGCCCCAGTCGGGGTTCCGTTGGCGAAGGGGATTCGCCCTCTCGGTCGTCGATGTCACAGGCCATCTTCTTCCAACGCCGCGTCACTGGGGGACGAGGGTGTGAAGGAGAGGTCTCGCCCATGACGAAGGACGCCAGCTTCAAGAAGGTTGTCCGCCGCCACGCCGAGGAGACCGGGCAGCGCTATACCGAAGCGCTGACAGATCTCGAGGGCCTTGGTGCGCGAATGAGCCACGAGCCGGTTGCCGAGCAGCTGCTCGCCCACCTGCGGGATCGCTACGGCATCGATGCCGTCGCAGCGACGAAGCTCAGCGTGCACAAGACCTACGTCTTTCGCATCGACAGAAAGGACGGCGAGCCGTGGGTCGCCCGAGCCTTTCCGCCCGCTCGGCCGCGTGCCGGTGTTGAGGGCGACGCCGCGATCCTGCGCTTCCTGGAGCACCAGGACTATCCCGCCGAGCGCCTCGCGGTCGATGATCCGGTGTCTGATTTCGGTGGCAGCGCGGTTCTGGTGACGCGGTTCGTCGAAGGCGTCGGGCTCCCCGACGGCCCCGGGAAGTTCGCCATGATGGGTGAGCTGCTCGGACGGCTGCACGCGCTGCCCTACGACGATTCCGTCGGCCGTCCGGGTGGAGCGAGTGGTGAGGACCCCCGCCGCGAGGGCACGCCGCGTCAGGACCTGCTCGCCGCCCTCGCGTTCCTCGACGCCGTGGACACGAAGGTCGCGACCGGCGAGCGCGAGCGGTTCGATTGGCTCAGGAACAAGGTGCGCGCGGCCGACGATGGTGACGGGCTTCCGGAAGGCTGGCTGCACGGAAATCTCCTTCACGCCCCCGATCACGCCGTCCTGACCGAGCAAGGGCCCGTCGCGATCAACTGGAAGGCGTCCGGGCGCGGACCGCGCCTCGCCGAACTCGCCTACCTGATCTGGGGCACGGGCGCGTGGAACCCACGTCGCCCCCACCAGGCACGCATCGACGCTGCCGTCAACGCCTACCGCCAACACATCGAGCCGACCGACGACGAACTCGAACGGCTGGAGGCGGTCATGTACATCCGGACGCTCTACCTCGTCTGCTTCGGCTACCGACGTGCCGTCAACGACGGCACGAAGTTCCACGAGTGGGGCTTTATCCGTCCACCCGAGTACTTCAGCGAGACCGCGGCCGCCACCCGAGCCGCCTTCCGCCGGTAGGCCATCGGTGAGACAAACGAACCAGGACGATTCCTCGGCAACGCGCCGGGCGTCTCACTCCCGCGAGAGCGCGCCCGTGGAGATCCCGACAGACATCTTTGAGCGGATCAGGGCGCTCTGCCTGGCCCTGCCCGAGGTGACGGTGCGGGTCGACGCCTCCCGCGTGACAGCGAGATCGACGGCGCACTCGTTCGACATCCGCCGGAGGTCGTTCTGCCTCCTCATCGCACTCGAGGACGCGAACGGCGAATCGGCCCCGCAACTCGTGTTACGTGCCGATCCAGGCCAACGCCACGCGCTGCTGTCCGTCGGCCACCCGTTCTACCGCTCACGAGCCGGCCGGGATCGCATCAGGGTCCTGCTCACCGACGACACCGACTGGGAGGAGATCCGTGAGCTCGTGACCGAGAGCTACCGGATCCTCGCGCCGAAAAAGCTCACCGCGTTGCTCGACTAGCGGTTCGCTGATCCCCTCGAGGCCCCGACGGGGATCCTCAAGGGATCGGTGTTCGTGCCGCGAGAGCGTCGCAGCGCGTCAACGCCGCCGGGGAGCCAGGAGCCGAGCGAGCCCCCTCAGGCTGCGGCATCGCGTCTTGACCTGACTGACAGCGCGTGGTAGGAAGATGGCTGTATGCGGGGGGCGCTCGTACGCATCGGAGTGACGTTGGCGACGTCGGTCGCGGCCGTAGGCGGCGGGTTTGCCGCCGTCGTCGCTGCGCCGGCGGACGCGAGCGGTCCTGTGACGCCGCACGTCGGTTGCTGGGGGACATGTGGCGGCGACTTCGGTCCAAGCCCGGTGACGTTGTTCGTCGGTGCGCACAACACGCTCGACAGCTTCGGGATCGTCGAGTCGTGCCTGGGTACGCATCTGGCTCAGGGCCCGATCGACAAAGTCCGCGTTGATAACGGCGTTTACTGGGGCGCGCTGGGCGAGATCGGCAGGACGACGTTGCCGATTCGCAAGGGGCGCGTTTCCTATTCGGGAAGAGCGCGGCTTCAAACAAGTGACAGCGGCGTTTCGCACGCCACGGTTGCGATCACACTTTCCATTACGTTCACCTCGGCGACGCGGTCGCGCGGAACGCTCACCGCAAGGCACGGACACTGTCGGCCGTTCCACTTCACTGCTCGCGAGCTCTGACCTAGACTGCCCGCCCAGCGCCGGTCGGTCTCGCGTTCCGTCGAGCAGCGCCCGCCGCGATTTGGTGGCGATGTCGAATTCGGCTGTCCGCGTTCGTGTATGGGATGAGTGGCCGGAAGCTCTCCGGTCGCGGAGATCCCATGGCGGCGCATCTGGCTGGCGCCGTCGAGACCGAAAGGACAGGAGATGGGGAAGATCATCGTGATGAACTGGGTGACGCTCGACGGCGTGATGCAGTCCCCTGGCCGCGCGGAGGAGGACACTCGGGACGGCTTTACGTACGGCGGCTGGGCGGTCCCATACAGCGATGAGGCGGCGGTCGCCAAGGTGGGCGAGCGGTTGGCCGAGCTGACGGACGGGAATTTCGCATGGCTGTTCGGGCGGTACAGCTACGAGGAGATGCTGACCTACTGGAACTCCGAGAGCGGCCCGTTCAAGGACCCGCTCAACAACATCCGCAAGTACGTCGCCTCGAGCAACCCCGAGGCGAGACTCGACTGGCCCAACTCGACGCTGCTGCACGATGACGTCCCGGCGGCCGTGGCCGACCTCAAGCAGAGCGCTCACACGAACCTCGTGATCATGGGCAGCGCCGTGCTGATCGGCTCGCTGATTGCTACCGACCTAATCGACGAGTACCTGCTGATGATCGCCCCGCTCGTGCTCGGCATCGGCAGGCGAATGTTCCCCGAAGGCGTCCACGCCGCGCTGCGGCTCACCGACAGCATGACCACGAGCACGGGCGCGATCATCGCCACCTATGAACCCGCTAGGAACTAACGCCAGTCCCTTAAGGAGACCCGAGGAAGGGGACGCCGAACCGGGCAAAATCCTCACTGGCAACTGCAGGCGATTCTTCAGAGCCCTCGGTCGGACTCGAACGTCGACCCCTTCCTTACCATCACCCTGCGGGCGATTTCGGCCGTTCGGCGTTTGCACGTTTTACCCTGCAAATCGCCGCTTTCTGGATTTCCGCTGCAGGCCTCTGGGAGGGCTTCCATGAGGGCTGGGGCTTCCAAAAAGTTTCCATAGATCGCCCTCGGCGCGGCAGCCGCATCGCCGCGTCCGCTGATCCACTTGACCACCCAGGTCGGACGTCTAGACTTGTGACCACCAGGTGGCCATTAGATTGGACGAGCGATGAAGGAAGTTGGAGTCAAGGAGTTTCGCGACCATGCCACGACGTACCTCTCGGGCGGCGAGCCCCTGGCAGTCAGCAAGCACGGTCACGTGATCGGGTTCTACCTCCCGGTGAAACGCGACATGGCGCGTGTCAACCGCGCGCTCGACAGGCTTGGGGAAACTGTGCGCGAGATTCGCGAGGAGGCGGGCATGACCGAAGAAGAGTTCGCCGAGTTCTTCGATCTGAGCCGCCCGCTGCCTGAGTGATCGTCGTCATTGTTGACGCGAGCGTGCTTGTCGGCGAGCTGCTGCGCGAGCGGGGACCCGCTCTCTTCCGGCAACCTGAGGTGACGGTCCTCGTCGCTGAGCAGCAGTGGGAAGAGGCAGAGCACGAGTTGGAGCGTCGACTGGGCGTGCTCGTGTCCAGAGGCGTCAGCGACGACCGCAGGCGCGAGCTCGAGGACAACGTGCGGACGCTCCTCGACGAAGGCACGGTCACCATCGTCGCTCGCGAGCACTACGAGCACTTGCGCAATGTCGCCATCCGCCGCGTTCCTCGCGATGAGCGCGACTGGCCTACCGTTGCCGCGGCACTGGCGCTCGACGCCTCGATCCTGACCGCGGACGCCGACTTCCTCGGCTGCGGCGTCGCCATCTGGACGGTGGAGACGCTCGTGGCCGAGCTGGAGAACGGCTGAGGCCGAGCGGCCCCAGCCGATCAGTCCGTCCGCGAGTCCAGAGCTGCGCGCAAGGCGCCGGAGAACTCCTCCGCCATCCGCGACCGACGCATCGCGCGTCGGCGAGCGTCCGCAACCTCGCGCACGTAGACCGTGCGGGTCACCGTGCCGTCCCGATGCCCGAGCAGGAACGCGACCTCATCGACGCTCTCGCCGGCTAGGAGAGCGCGCAAGGCGACGGTGTGACGGAACGAATGCATCGACGGCAGAACACCGCGAGGAACGGGACCCAGCTCCCCTTCGTCGTCTCGCTCATGCAGGATCGGATACGCCGGTCGTCCGTCCCCATCGACGGCGCTTCTGCGCCTCGCGCAGAGCCCGGGCCACGTTCCGCTGCTGCAGCGGCCGGCCGGTCCCCGTTGCGACACGAGGCCGTCAGTCTTCGTCTCCCCTGCGCCGTCTCTGTGTCGCATCAGGACGGTCGCCAACTCCTGCGGGATAGGCACCGTTCTCGCCGAGCCGTCCGTCTTGGTCGGTCGCCGATTGCCGTGCCGATCCACCTGCCAGCCGAACTCGATCTCGGCCTCATCTGGTTCGTCGACGCGCACGTCCGCCCAGGTCAGCCCGCACAGCTCAGAGATCCGGGCGCCCGTCAACGCCGCCACCGCGAAGAGGGTCCGGAACGGCTTACGGGCTGCCGCGATCGTCTGCTCAAGCTGCTCGCCGGTGAAAATCGGCCGGCGC
This sequence comes from uncultured Actinomycetota bacterium, assembly GCA_963790605.1. Taxonomy (GTDB): domain Bacteria; phylum Actinomycetota; class Thermoleophilia; order Solirubrobacterales; family Solirubrobacteraceae; genus Palsa-465. Next base: position 18,136 of record CAWBPG010000002.1, read on the forward strand.
TTTGCCAGCGTGACCCTCGGCCGCTCGGACCGCAGCATCAGCGTCGTCGGAATCGTCCCCTTCCATCCGAGCCGTCGAGTAGCGAACTTGTAGATCTGGCCGACGACACCGAGGACCACCGCAATCGTGGCCTCACTCTTGCCTTCGGTCCGCATCTCGCGGACACGTCGCGCGAGGTCATCGGCCACGACGGCATCGCGTCGTCGCGCGCCGAACCGTGTACGCAGATGCTCGTTGACGATGGTCCGGTACTTGACCTGCGTGGTCTCGCGAGGGTCGAGGACCGGCCCATCCAGCCAACTGTCCGCCGCCTCCCCGAACTTGAGCTTTGGCTTCGGCGCGACACTCTCGCCGCGGGCCCGACGAGCGGATAGGTCGTCCCGGAGCTTGCGCGCTGCGAGGATCCCGCCGTCAACGGTCCGCCACCGCTGGCGGCCGACCTCGTCCTTGAAACCGACCTCCAGGACGCCGGTCGCCCGGCGATAGATCCCGCGTTCGACGCGGACTCGTCGCGGAGCCTCGGACGACTCAGCCATTGCGTCCACCGTTGACCGCCGTCAGCAAGGCAGGACCATCACAACGCCAGGCATCGAGATCGGACCGCTTGAAGTAGAGCTTGCAACCGGCACCGGCCTGCTCGGTCGGGATCGCGCGCTCGGCGGCCAGTCGGCGGAGGCTGTCTCGGTGGATCCCCAGGTACTCGGCGGCGCGGCGCGTATCGAGCCACTCATCCTTCTGAGAAACTCTCGGGCCGGCGAGCCGCGCTGCGATGCGGTCTGCGACCAGATCCGCAAGCTGGGCAAGCAGATCGTCGAAGACCCCGCCGGGACCACCGGCTGCGGGAGAAGATTCGAGGGCGCGATGCGGCACCACCGGCGCCGTCTCCGCAGAAGCGTAGGCTTGCATCGTCGTGACCTCCCTTTAGGTCTCGGCCGGGCCCCGGGGTGCTCCAACACCGCCGGGGCCGCTTTGTATTTACCTGCAAATCCTAGCCTTTTGGTCGGACGGAACTGACGTTTGCCAACCGTGGTGTCAGTTAGGCGCCCGGGGCTGTTCCTGCCGGTCGGGGTCGGCGACCTAACCGACACTGATGACATCTCCGAGGTCCTCAGCCTCGCCCCCGCCAGTGCCGTCAACCGGTACCAGACGCGCTACCCGACACCCCCCGCCGATGGTCAACGTTCGCCGTAGGGTCGGCCGATGCTCTGGCTCAGACCAGAGAACGCGCGTGGCACGAAACGACCGCTGCCCCGGCCGCGCTCGTGTTGGTCGTCGTCCGTCGCGGTGAGGCCTCAGCTGATCCGGCCCCGCCGTTCTGGGAGGGTTCTTGATTATGAGTGAGTCACCCTTGGTCCCGAGCTTCATCCACTCCCGGTTTGGCGACGGGCTCGGATGCCCGTCGTCAAACCGGGAGTACCGCGACAGGAACTGACGGTTGCTCAGAGCGCGTGGACGCCTCGCTGCGCGTTCAGGGTGCCGGCCCCACTCGCTGGACGAGAAGCTCCGCGCGCGTGGGGTTTGGCGTGCCCACCGGCGGCACGCCGTCGCTGACGAGCGACGTCGCATAGCGCCCAGCCTCACGGTCGGTCTCGCGACCGATGCGGCACCCGCCGGGCGCGAACGGGTCGGCCAGGCAGACAAGCTGGCGATTGGATCCGTGGCCAAGCGCTCGTCCGCTCGGGCCTCGGCGAGCACACGAACGCGATCGCACGGCCCGCGATTCGTAGGCGCGCTTATCGCCGATAGCGGGGAGCACGAGAACGCCTGCGGAAAGGGCGCGCTACCTATGCAGCGCTGCCGCCGTCTGCCGGCTGACGCGGCCCTCGTGAGGGCGCTCGGATCGGGCGAAGGGATCGCGCGGCTGGGCTGGCCCTGACGATCCAGATCGTGGCAAAGCACTCGCGCGATCCCGGCCGCGACGACGACTCCTACTGGGCGATTGCACAACTCTGAGGCGACATCGCCATCCTCCGCAGGCACTTCTGCTTCCGAAACGCGGAGCCGCTTGCTGACGGGCCCGCTCGAGAGCTGCCAGCTAGCACCGCCCGTGGTCAACGTACTCTGGGCGTTCGCTGGCGGTCGTAGACCGAAGCGGCAGCCGTGTTGGTGTTCCTGCTTTGGCGCGCCAAGGCGGAAGCGCACTGTCTCGGGCGTTTCGCGCTCTACCGCGCGCTCCGCGAGGACGACACGGCGCGGCGGACGGCCGAGACCGATTTGTCTGGCCAACCTGAGCATGGTCGACCGGCTGGCGGCATGAAAAGGGGATGGAGTCGGCAGCTGCCGACTCCATCCCCTTCTCGAGTGTTCATGTCGCGTCACTGGACGGTGCTGGCCTGTCCGGGTGGAGCGGCTCGGCTCGCTCCGCCCGGGTCAGGCCATCACCCGCGGCCCTAAAGCGCCGCGACGCGCACGCAGCGCCCTGCGGTCGCGCCGCGAGTGTGCGTCGCGTGCGCGCTGATCGCGAAGCAGACCTGGCCATGCGCCGTACTCGGTATCCGGAGGCGGAGACGGAGCGTGCGGGTGCGGCCGGAAGTCAGGGACCGGACATGCCAGCTGCCGATCGTCGTGCCCCGGGTGTTGTGGAGCTTGACGTGCTGCACGGTGTAGCTGGCCTGTCGTCCAGGCCGGCTGCGGGTCAGTCGCACCCGGAAGATGACCTGCGAGCCCGCGCTCACCGTTTTGGGACCGGAGAGCGCGAGGTGCAGCTTCGGCTTCACGATCGAGCCGCGAGCCGGCATCCGGAACTCGCCTGTGCCCGCGCCCAGCGGCGAGGTCAGCCCCTTCGGGAGCGTCGCTTTCTCGCTCGCCGTCAGCGGCTTTTCGTCGACCCTGTAGGTTCCGTTTCCGTTCGGGTCGGGCGAGTCGAAATAGACGCCGGGGAGGTTCCAGGTGGTGTTGCCCAGCGTGAGCGTGAAGTTCCCGGTGTCGCGGAACATCGGCTGGACGGCCGACACCCAGCACCTTGAATACGCCGCGCAGTTGACCGACACCGACTGCTCGAACGTGTGCGACTGCTCCCAGGCGTGCGAGTACTGGGCCGAGACCTTGACCGAGACGAGATCGGCGATCTTGCCGCCGACCTCGGTACCGACCTCGACGCTGTTGCTCGAGGTGACCGTGTCACTCCGAGAGATCGTGGTGTTCTGTGGCTCGGAGGTGTTGTTGTCCAGCGCTAGGCCGACCTGATGCAGCGGAGAGTCAAAGTTCGTCTCCCCTGTGACGGTGAACTGGCAGTTTGACGCGTTGCCGTTCACGCACTGTTGCGCCAGTACGTTGGCCTGCGCTTGAGCGTCGGAAGCCGGGACATTGATCACCGTGCCCGGGGGGTCCTCGTAATAGACATTGCTCTGCCCCTTCGTCGACTGGCTCGGAGTGCAAACGCCTGGAGCACTGATGAGCTCGCAACCGGCGTTGACGGTGTTGCTTCCCCCGATTTCGAAGTAGGTGTCGATGTCCTGGCCAGCCTGCCCGTTGAGGGGCGCGTACAACGCATTGCCGAAAGTGCTCTTACCGAAGTTGTAGGTCAGCTCGAAGTCGTGGTAGCCGTTACCCGGCGTGATGACTTGGCCGACCTGCGGATGGCCTCCAGAGAAGTCACCGGACATCCCGGTGAGCTGTATGGGCCACCGGCTGTAGTCGTATACGTGAAACCCGTCGGTGCTGGCGCTCGCGGCCGCGGGAAGGATCGCCACAGCGCTCAACCCCGCAGCCGTCAGGCCGGCGAGCAGGATTGCGCGCAGCCGCTTGCGCCCGCGGCGTCCGTCTCTGGTTGGGCTCCAGGTGTCAGATGTGATGGTCATTTTCCTGCCCTGCCTTTCGTCTTGCTTTTGGTGGTTTGAAGTTGGGCGTGGTTCATCGCAGATGCCCCTCCAGCCAGTCGTAGATACGGCCGTCGCGCAGCGATCTCGCCATCGGCTCGCAGTGGCGGTTGGCGCCCTCGGCAGCGGTGAACGTCATGAGCTCCTTGACCCCGGGGAGGCGGTCGTAGAGCTCCTGGGCCTGGCCGGGCCAGAACTGCTCGTCCTCGGGGCTGGTGATCAGCAGCGGCGTCGTGATCTGGGCGACCTCATCGCCGAGGCGGTACTGGGTCACGGTCTGAAACAGCTCGAACCGCGAGCCGGTCTCGAGGCCGTAGGGGTGGCCGCGGAAGGCGAGCGTCGTCTTGGCGTCGTGCTGCAAGAGCTCAGCGAGATGCATCTCGCGGTCAAACGCCGTCTGCTTGCCGTCCTGCAACTGCTTGCGCATCACGTGCGGCAGCGAGTCCGTCCACGAGGTCGAGACGTCGACGACCCCGGGGTCCGCGACCGCGGCGGCAAAGCGGTGCTCAAACGCCAGGGCGCGCGGCACCCAGAACCCGCCCTGGCTGACCCCGACCGCGGCGACGCGATCCGGGTCCACATCGGGGCGCGCGAGCATCGCGTCAAGGACCGGGGTGAGGACGGCCTCCCAGTCGGGGCGGAAGAGGATTCCCTGCTCAAAGAGCGCGGCCTGCTGGCCGGGCCCGTCGAAGGTCATCCAGTGGTAGCCGCGCTCTGCCGCGCCCGCCCCGCCGTCCACGAGCATCTCGGAGGTCGCACCATCAGACCCGTTGTTGATGATGACGAGCGGACGGATTTCTCCGGGCTCGGCGTCGGGCGCCCGGAAGAAGTACGCCGGCAGGGTCGTGTCCTCGTAGGGGATGGCCATGCGCTCGCCCGGGACCGGCTGCAGATCAACCACCTTGTCCCAGCACGCCCGCTGACGTCGCCATAGGTCGAGCTGGCGCGAGCCGGTGGCGCTGCCGCGGCCGTTGCCGTCGGCGGAACCGGCGATCCGGTACAGCGCAGTCGCGTAGTACGTCGCCGCTCGGCGGTAGAAGGCTGTGGCGGTGACCTGGTGCTTGGCCGCCTCCGCCTCCTGGGCGCTCGCCCAGCAGGCGCCGGCCGTGGCCGTCCACTCGCGGACCCAGGCGTCGTCGTCTCCGTCCTTGATGCGCTCGGCGGTGGCGAGCACCTCACCGACGTCGGACGCTTGGCGGTAGGCGCAGCCGAGCGCGTTCTCCAGGCCGAATTGGAAGTCGTCGTTGTCGAAGTGGGCGGTCATCGCGCCACCTCGACCTGCTCGCCGTCGCACACGGCGGCCGTCCGCTTGGCGGCCCACATGACGAGGACGATCGGGATGACCCAGTTGAAGATGGTGTTCGCCCGCCGGGTGTCGATGGCGCCGGCGATGATGTGCGCGGGGATCATGGCCGCGAACACGCAGGCCCACATCAGCGTCAGCTGTCGGTTGATGGCCACGAACCGCGGCGAGGACCACAGCCGGCGCGGGACCGACTCCCGGGCGTACTGCTCGGTGAACGGCGTGAACAGCAGTGAGGCGAAGGCGATGAGCGCGAGCAGCCCGGCGGCGATCGCCCGCACATAGCGAGCCAGCCACGCGGCGGTCGACGCGTCGGCGACAAAGGCGACGACGGTGAATCCGGCGAAGGCCGCGACGGCGCCGAGCTCGAGGAGCTTGGGTCGTCCGGCCAGCAAGCCCGGCAGCGCGATCGCCACCGCCCCGAGGAGCGCGACCACGGCCGCTGCCTTCAGCGTGTCGTGCTGGGTGATCAGGGTGAACAGCACCCACGGGATGAAGGCGATGTAGATCCCGAAACGACGGCCGTCCTTTTCGACGGTCGCGTCGCCGGCGTTCTGTGTGGCTGAGAGCATCCTCTGTCCTTTGTCAGGCCGGCCGCCTGGCGGCGGCGCGGCGATCTTCGATGTCGCAGGACAGCCTCGCGCCGGGGGTACTTGGTGTCTTCAGTACCGGGGTACTGAAGTCGCAGTCCGGGGGGGTGCTGAGCCGCCTATAGTTGGCGTGCGCGGCAGCGCGAGCGAGGTGGTGCAAGCTGGCTTCGGGTACGGCATTGAATTGGCCGATCGTCGGTCGGGGCGAGGAGCTCGCGTTCATCGAGCGGGCGCGGACCGCGGCGAGCGGCGTCGTGCTCCTGGGTCCGGCGGGCGTGGGGAAGTCGCGGCTGGCGCGCGAGGCGCTGCGCCGAGCCGAGGAGGGGGGCCTGGTGACGCGGTGGGTGCAGGCGACCCGCAGCGCGGCGAGCGTTCCCCTCGGAGCGTTCGCCGGCGTCATCCCCGATGGGGCTCGCTCGGAAGATCCGCTCGAGCTCCTGCGAGGGAGCGCGTCGGCTCTGCGTGAGCTCGGCGGCGCCCGGCGGCTCGTGCTCGGGATCGATGACGCTCAGCTGCTCGACGACAGCTCGGCCGCGCTCGTGCTCGAGCTCACACTCACCGAGTCCGCGTTCGTCGTCATCACCGTTCGGGTCGGCGAGCCGGTCCCCGACGCGATCGTCTCGGTGTGGAAGGACGCGGGCGCCGAGCGTCTCGAGCTGGAGACGCTCGGCGCTCGGGAGACCGACGCGTTGGCCGAGGCCATTGTCGGAGGACCGATGGAGGAGTCGGCGCTGCGGTGGATCTACGCGACGAGCCTTGGCAACCCGCTGTACGTGCGCGAGCTCACCCTCGGCGCGCTCGCGGGCGGCGCGCTCACCGACGTGCACGGGCTATGGCGCATGCCCGCGCACCCACCGGTGAGCGCCTCGCTCGCCGAGTTGATCGCCGTTCGCATGAGCGGGTTGTCCGACGCCGAGCAGCGGGCGCTCGAGCTGCTGGCCCTCGGCGAGCCCCTGCGCGTCTGCGAGCTGATCTCGCTCACCGGCGCCGAGCCGGTGGCTGCAATCGAGGCGCGCGGGCTCGTGAACCTCGGCGACGGGTCGCTGAGCGCGCCGGCAACGCTGGCCCATCCTCTCTACGGGGAGACGATTCGGGCCGCGCTGCCGGCGTTTGCCGCGCGTCGGACCCGGCTGTCCCTCGCCGACACCGTCGCGGGGCGTGGCGATCCCGAGACCGGCGACTCGCTGCGCGTCGCGCGCTGGCTCCTCGAAGCGGGCGAGCCGATTCCCACCTCGACCCTGCTCGAGGCCGCCGCCGCGGCCAACCTGGCGGGCGACCCGCAGCTCGGCGTCCGCCTGGCGCGCAGAGCCGTGGACGCGGGCGCCGGGCTTCGGGCCTCGCTCCTCCTCGCGCGGGCGCACACGATCCAGAGCGAGTACGAGCAGGCGGCCGAGGTTCTGGCTGCCGCCGAGCCCGACATCGAGAATGAGGCCGAAGCGGTCGACTATCTCGAGCAGCAGACGGCGGTTCTCCACTTCGGGCTCCGGCGCTCCGAGGAGCTGCACCGGCTCCTGGATCGCGCCCACGCGTGGTTTGACTCCCCGGAATGGCAGGACCGTTTGAGCCCCCTGCGTCTCGTGGGCGACGAGGCCACGGCGCCGAACCTCGCGGCCGCCGCGTCGGCCGAGATCCTCGCCGATGAGAGCGTGGATCCCGAGGTACGCCGCCGGGTCGCCCCGCTGCACGCCGCCAACCTCCTCAACAGCGGAAGCGTGCGCGATGCCTTCGAGCTGGCCCGACGGATCCGCCCGAGCCCGCCGCTTCGCGACCTCACCGATGAGATCGCGTTCGTGCTCTGGAGCGCGATCGCCATCGAGAGCGGTCTGGGCTGGACCGAGCTCGAGACTTGGGCGACCGCGGCCCTCACCGACGGGGTCAGGCTCGGGTCTCGCGCCGCGGCCGGACGCGGCGCCCTCGCCCTCGGTGGCCTCAGATTCTCGCAAGGTCGGTTCATCGAGGCGGGTCGGTGGCTGGCCGAGGCCGAGCTCCAGCTCGAGCAGCACGACGCCGGCGGCCTGCTCGCCATCACCAACTCAATGCAGGTCGGCGTCGCCTGCTTCACCGGCGACCACGAGGCGGTCGGCCCGGCGCTCGCCCGCTGCCGCGCGGCGGTGGGGGACCACGTGCCCCTGTCCAACCAGCTCCCCTACTTCGCCCGCGCCGAGGCCTGGGCGGTGCTCGCCGCGGGCGACCCGCCTCGCGCGCAGCAGTTGTTCCTCGAGGCCGCGGGACGGCTCCGAGAGAGGCCGCTGTACGCGGCGCGCCTCACCTACGAGGGCCTGCGCGCAGGCACGCCGCCTCGCCGGGTGGCGCGTGATCTGGAGGCGCTCGCCCGGCGCTGCGACGCTCCGCTCACCGCCGCCTACGCGGCCCACGCCACGGCCCGCGTCGCCGACGACGGCGACGCCCTGGTGGCCGTCGTCGATGCGATGGAGGCCATCGGGGCACTGCGCTACGCGACCGAGGTCGCCGCCGACGCCGCCGGCGCGTTTCACCGAGCCGGCTATCAGGACTCGGCGCGCCGCGCGGCCACTCGATGCCGCGAGCTGCACGCCCGGGGGCAGGGCGGGGCGCTGCCCGCCATCGCGGGCCTCGATGACGCGGCCACCTCACTCACCTCCCGCGAGCGCCAACTCGTCGACCTCGCCTCCCGCGGGCTCACCAACGCCGAGATAGCCGACCGTCTCGTCCTCTCGGTCCGGACCGTCGAGTCCCACCTCTACCACGCTATGCAGAAGCTCGGGATCTCCAACCGCCAGGACCTCTAGCTCGTCCTCGCTGCCGCTCCGGTGATCAAGCCGGCGAGGCAATTGCTCCGAGGCGGACCGAGATTCGTCGCGGTCAGCTGCGCACTGCTACCGCGAGGTCGCAGCGCAGCCGCCGTCGGGCAGACCCAGACAACTCGCGCGTTCAAGATGTCGGCCGCATGCGCGTGATAGGTCCCAGACGGTCGACTGCGGGCTCCGATGGGCGATTGGAGTCAACCTCGGCGGTCCCGCGCCGATGCCGCTGGGCGATGGCTTCGCCACGCTCGGTAATGGCCCTGACCGGATCCCAGTAGTCGGTTACTGATGACCGATCGTCGGTCGGCGGTGAGACTGCCCGGGCAACGATGGATCAACCGAGCGGGAGGGCAGCCATGAGGGTACCGGGCATCACTGAATCCAACCGCCGCTGGTGGGTGCTGGGGACGATGGCGGGGTCGCTGTCGATGATCATGATCGACCAGACCGTGGTCAGCGTCGCGCTGCCGACCATGCACCGCGATCTGCAGCTGTCCTCGACGGGCGCACAGTGGGTCGTCAATGTGTACATGCTGGTGTTGGCGATGCTGGTCGTGGTCGGCGGCAAGCTCGGGGACATGTTCGGGCCCGAGCGGCTGTTCCGGCTCGGGGTGGGCATGTTCGTCGCCGCGTCGGCGGCCTGTGGGCTGGCGCAGAGCGAGATCTGGATCATCGCCGCTCGAGGACTGCAGAGCGCCGGCGCCGCGATGATGGTCCCGGCTACGGGCGCGATCTTGACCAACACGTTTGCGCCGCGTGAGCGCGGCCGTGCTATGGGGATCTACGCCGGCAGCTCGATGGTGTTCTTGGCGATCGGACCGCTTGTCGGCGGCGTGCTGACCCAGGCGCTGTCCTGGCGGGCGGTGTTCTTCATCAACCTGCCGATCGGCGCGTTGACGCTGGCGCTGGCGCACATCACGATCTCGCGCTCGGCCGCTGCCCGCGCGAGGGACGGATCGTTTGATTGGCTGGGGGCGGGCGCGGTGATCGTCTCGCTGGGCTGCCTAGTGCTGGGAATGATGCAGGGCCAGAGCTGGGGTTGGACCTCGGGTCAGACACTGATGCTGTTCGCAGCGGCGGCGGCTGCCGGTTCGGTCCTGGTGTGGTGGGAGCGCCGAGTCGATGAGCCGTTGATCTCACCGATACTGCTTGGCAAGGGGAACTTCGCGATCGACAACGTCGTGCTGGCGGCGATCCAGTTCGCGCTGGTTGGCGTGTCGGTGTTCGGCGCGATCTGGGTGCAGACGGTGCTCGGCTTCGGTCCGATCCTCGCTGGGTTGTCGTTGTTGCCGCTGACCGTCACGCTGCTGCTCTGCGCGCCGCGCGCCGGCCGGCTCTATGACCGTCATGGCGCCCGGGTGCTGCTGACCGCAGGGACGCTGCTGATGGGCGCCTCGCTGGCGTGGCTGGGTTTGGTGATGCACGAGCAGAGCTATCCACTGCTGATCCCGGGCTACGTCGGGATCGGATTGGCGCTCGGACTGACGATCTCCCCCGCCACGACCGACGCGCTCAACACAGCTGCTCCATACGAGCGGGGCCACGCATCGGGGCTGACGCAGATGACCCGGCAGCTCGGCGGATCGATCGGACTGGCCACCCTCGCTGCGATCATCGCGGGCACCCACGCGGGCCCGGGCGCAACAGCGGCACGCTTGGCAACTACGACCGGCACCGCCGACGGGTACCTCGTCGCCGCCGGCGTGATGGTCGCGATCGCGACCGCGACCGCCGCGCTGCATCGTCGCCACCCCGTCCCCGACGACGGTCCGAACGCTCCCGGCGCGAACGCGGCGCCGACGCTGGCGGTGCTGGACCAAGCACCTCAACTGACGGCCGCATGAGTGGCCGTCGCTCGGAAGGACTGCTCCTGGCGTCAGGTTAGGAGCTCGCTGCACCATCAGTGTGACCAAGACCAAAGGAGCAACATGTTTGAGAAGTTCTTCACAGACCCGTCGTTTGACTTCGAGACGCGAACACTGGTGGGAGGCGTCCACTACGGAGCCGGGGACGTGGGGGAGATGCTGACCGCCGTGGCCAACATCAGCGATGGTGACGCTACGAGCTGGGTCAAGGAATGGCGGGCGCTTGCTGAACGTATCCAGGCGATCGGCGATGCCTGCCTGCAGGCCGGGCACCGGGTGAGTGCGCGTGGCGCATACCTGCGCGCCGCGGTGTACTACGCCGCCGCGTTCGTGTTCGTAGACGGAACCGAGAACCCCGACGCGCAACTGACCGAATTGTTCGCCGCGCACCGCCGCTGCTTTGACCAGCATGTTGGCCTGCTCGACCCGCCGGCGGTCCCGCTCGCGGTCCCGTATGAGGACAGCGACCTGCCCGGCTACCTGTTCGTCCCCGCCGCTGACGGTGTCGCGCGTCCGACCGTGATTCTCAACAACGGCAGCGACGGGGCGATGACGTTTTTGTGGCCAGAATTGGGTCAGCCCGGTGTGGATCGCGGCTACAACACTGTGATCTTCGACGGCCCCGGTCAGCAGAGCATGCTGTTTGAGCGCGGGGTGCCGTTCCGACCTGACTGGGAGCACGTGATCACGCCGTTGGTGGACTTCCTCAGCGATCGTCCTGAAGTGGACGCGTCCAGGATCGTGCTCTACGGGGCCAGCCAAGGGGGATATTGGGCTCCGCGAGCGGCGGCGTTTGAGCACCGCCTAGCGGCACTCATCGCCGACCCGGGCGTGGTCGACGTCTCGACCTCGTGGAAGGATCACCTCCCCGCTGAGATGGTCGAGCTGCTCGACGCCGACGACGAAACCGCATTCAACGACGCGATCGAGTCGGTGACCGAGGAGATGTCGCCGGCGATGCAGCAAGAGTTCGCGTGGCGCGCCAAGCCCTACGGCGACCAGCCATCGGTCTACGCCACGTTTAAGACCGCCGAGCAGTACCGACTCGGCGACCTCGTCAAGAACATCACGGCCCCGATCATGATCACCCACCCTGACGGAGAACAGTTCTGGCCCGGACAATCACAGCAGCTCTACGACGCGCTGCCGGGAACCAAGGTGCTCGTCGCCTTCACCAACGCCGAAGGCGCCGGCCTGCACTGCGAACCAATGGGACGGTCCCTGCTCGCGCAACGGATCTACGACTGGCTCGACGAAACCCTCGCCCGCTAGCCACCCGGCTGCCGCCAGGGCTCAACCTCGGCGGCAGCCAAACACCCCTGGATCTAACGACACCTCCCGCGCCGGACGAGCCGATCGCCGCTCCAGCCAGGAAGCGATCTCAGCCAGCAGATTGCCGCTGCCGCTTATCTGAACGTCTTTGTGGTCAAGGCCTCGGTTCGGGTTGAGGCTCCATGGGTGCCCGGACTTATCTGGGTCCTCGAGCATCGACGATGTGGTGCTCGGGACGTGATGGTTGATCGGTCATCCCGTGGGTGTGTCCGGCCGCTCGGTCTTTGTCAGGACCGACGCCACGATTGTGGGTGCCACGGAAGCTGTGGGAGCTGGCCGGAAGGTTCCGCATCGGTGAAGGAGCGGCGCGAAGCTGGAGCGACTGGTGCTGTCAGGCGGTTGCGGGCGCCATCGCGTCGGGCCCGAGGTTGTTGCGCAGGTGATAGCTGCGCCGCGCGATCTTGCGCGCGATCGTCAGCGACGCGCGGGTGTGGGTCATGCCGCTGGCCCGCAGCGCGTGATAGTGGGCATAGTCGGGACTCTGGCGCCGTGGCGCTGACTGCAGGGCCTCATACAGCGCAATGGTGATGAGCTTTGACGGGTCAGCTTGCCGACGCGACTGGTCTGATCGGAGCGGTGCACCCCGATGTCTAGCCCTGCGAAGCGCACCGCCTTACGCGGGTGCTCATCCGGCTGGCGTCCCCGAGCTCGGCGACGAAGGTCAAGGCGATCAGGTCCCCGACCTGGGTCATCAACGCCTGGCAGCGGGCGGATCCTCAGCAGCCACTGGGCGCGCTCATCGATCATCGCCTTGTGTAGATGCAACCGTGAGCGCCACTGGCGCACATGCTCGGGCGTCGGTGGCCGCTCACATCGCGTGCGGCGATGCAAGAGGTATGTGATTCGGGTCACCCAACTAGATTCCTCGCGGCCGATGTCTGCTAAGCCCAGGAGCTGACCATCGCGTTCGCGCTGGCCAAGCACATACCCGGTGACCAGCGCCCTGGGCGCCTCGCCCGTCGCCGAGGGCCACGCCGGTTTGACGGTGCGTTGATCCTCGAGCCGCGCCTGGCGGCGCCCGATCCCGACTCAGACCCCGTGGGCGCTGGGTGTGCGCGACCGCTCAGTCGCGCACACCCGGACGCGCCTGCTAGCTGACCGGCCTAACCGTCAACGAGATCACGGTCGTGCTAGAGCAGGTCGAGAACGTCTTCTTGATCGTCACCGCCTTGCTCTGAGTGGGAGGGAACACCTTCAGTCCGGCGGCCGTGACCGGTGCGCACTGTGACGGGGAGAAGTTGCCCGTCTCGACGATCCCGACCAGCGCGCTCGCGCTCTTGCCGGACAGGAGCGTGACCGTCTTGAAGCTCGACGGGATCCGCGACGCCGGGCTACCGATCTGCTTGCCGCTACCCGTCACCGCAGACACGCCCGGATAACCACCGAGCGTGCAGCCGAGCTTGCCCGTGTTCACGAACGTCAGGGGGTAGAACACCGTACCCGCGGTGCCGTTCGCCGGACCGAGCGACACCTTCAGCGCCGAGGTCGCGCAAACGCCGGTCGTGCCCCGCCTCGCTTTGCTCCACTTGACAGTAAATTGCGTGCTGCTGCCATTCTTGAGGTAGGTTCCCCAGCCCTTGGCGGTCTCCACGCCCTTCCAGCCGGGGATCGCCAAGTTGTACTTGTTCAAGAACGTCGTGAAGTAGTTCGATGCCGTCTGGCAGCCGAGGTTCGGACTCGAGACGGTGTAGCTGCCGCCGGGCAGGATCACGCCGCCTGACTGATCGTTGTGCAGCACCGTGAAGCTGATGCCGTTACACGACGCCGGCGCCGCCGTGGCGGGGGTGGCGAGCGCGACCGACGCCGCCAGCGCGGCGACCGCGACCGAGCCCGCCGTGAGCACGCGCATGCGACAGCCAGAAAAACGACTGATCATCAACTCAGACTCCTGAGACGGGCGTGCCAGCACGCCGATTGGTATCGATCTCGCGCCACGGAATGGTAGTCCGATCCGCGCATCCGCACCTCCCCTTCGCCGCCGCGACGGGCCAAGCCCCGGTGGTCTCGCGCGCCGATCCCGATCAAGTGGCTGAGCCGAACCACGACCCGACCACGACCCCGGCGCGCACGGCATTCGTCTGCCGGAGGGAGATCACGGAGTCGCCGATCGGCGTGATCGCCTTCCGGTCGCCAAAGCCGTCTGCGACCGAAGGCGCCGCTTCCCCCTTGTCGCCGTTGGGGCGCTCTCGATCTAACTGCCGCTTGTCGCCGAGACCAGAAGCGCCGCGGCGCGGCCCGGCACTGGCGCTTGCCGAACCCGGCGGTGCATATGCACAGACGGGGATCTGGCGGTGTTCGGGAGCGTCCCTCCTTTCGGCGATGAGGCGAACGTCTCGCGGTCATACGAGGTTGGGCCGAGTGACGCGCCCAGGCTCCAGCAGGGATCCATGCACCCCGCCGCAAGCGCCCGGCGGCCTACCGTGTTTGACTCAGCGTCTTGCGGCGGGCCTGGTCACGTTCGACCAGCTCGCTGATGCGCTTGGGGAACAGGCCGAGCTCGTTGAGCATGCCGCGGCCGGCGACCCCGATGGTGAGCAGCCCCCCGAACAGCGCGACCGCGTCGATCGATTTGCGTCCTTGCTGGTCCCAGTAGTCGTCGTGGAGGTCGAGCCACAGCGCGAACTCATCCAGGGTCAGCGCGGCCGCGACCCCATAGCCGCCCGCCGTCAGCCGCGACGTCCACGCTGGCATCTTGTCTCCGATCCCGAACCGGTAGGTCCAGAGGTAGCCGATCCCGAGCAGACCCAAGATCCCGAAGGTGCTGTGATGGATGTGGCGGCCGCCCTTCGAGATGTTGTGAAACGGGCCGATTCCGGCACGGATCGAGTGTGTGATCAGCCTCGCGATGGCGAACGTGGACGTGAATCCAAACGCGCTGAGCAGCGCGCGTTCCTGCCTCGCGCTATGGCAATGGCGGTGATAGACCTCACGCAGGGACATCCGGCAAACCCTAGCCACCTGGCGCGCAAAGGGGCGCGGTGGTCAGCGGCAGGGCGCACCGGCCACGCGTGAACCGAGCATCGGCACTGGTCGCGGACAACAATGCTCACTCCTGGCTGTCGCCTCCAACCCTTGGGCGCAGCGACGATACGTCTGCCTCGGCCACGCCACCGCGAAGGCGCGCTGCGCGGCGACTCGCCAACGCTCTCGTCGCTGACCATCCCGGGGACTACTACATATGCACCGGGCGGCAAAGGGGACCTCGCCACGGAGCCCCGCTTGCGGCGACGAGGAAGGCGCGGCGGACGAGCGGACCGTCGCAGCTGCGTTCGCAATCGCCGCGGCGTTCGCCGCGTTCGCGTCTCACCGCGCTACACGTCCCAGGCCCATGGAGGAGCCGGCAGCCGTGGCCCAGCTCGCCAGTGGACAGAGCTCCGCGTGACCGACACCCTGGTGGCCCCAACCCCACCACGTCAAGCCACCCGGTTGGGAAGCGAAGTGTCGATGAGCGGCGTGGCCCCGCGCCGTCTCCGCAGTGCACCGTGAACTCCCTATCGTGTTCGGTATGGTGCGGACGCGCCCGGGAATAGAGACTTGCTAATCACGGCTGCAAACTGGGCGGAGGTCACCGCGATCGCGACCTCCGTCCTGGCCCTTGGCCTGGTCGGGGGCTTCATCGCCGCCCTCTTCGCGGCACAACAGGTCAGAGAGGCTCGCAGGAGCCGCGAAGCGCAAATGGCGGCCGAGTTCTTCAGACGGTGGAACGAGGATGCCCTCGTGGAGACGCGTCAACTCGTCGGGCGCTTCAACTCAGCCGACGATCTGCGTGACGCGTTCGTCGCCTACGTCGCGGCCGATGCTCCCGAGGCCTACGTGCTCTACCGCGAGCTTGACTACTTCGAGCAGCTCGCCGCGCTCGAGAGCCAAGGCGCCTTCGACCTGGAGCTGATCAAGCTGCTGATAGGACGCACTCTGATCGAGCGGTGGCAGATGTGGCAACCCGCGCTCCACGAGGCCTACGGGCCCGGCGTCTATCCACTATGCGAGGCCCTAGTCGCAAAGCTCAGGGGCGCGCTCGACGATCCGACAGGCGCCGCTGACTCCGCCAGCCAGCCGCGCCGCCCCCTCTAACGCCTGTCGCTGCGGCTCTCGACCGCCGACCTCTAACGTCCGGACGCAGCCACGACCCGACCTGCGCGGGCCAGAAGGCCCGCGGCGAGCGCCCTGGTGCCCCGTCGACTCCTCCGGCGCTTCGGCGTCGCCAATGCCCTCAACAAGACCGCGCCCATAACCGCGCGCCGACGCGCGTTCTGTCGCGCGAATCCGCGCGTCGCAAAGGCGGCCGCGGAGATCCGGACTCGCCGGGCCGCCGACCCGTCGAGCGGCACGATCGCGTTTCCCTGCCGACTCGACCGAGGCTCACGAGTCCTTTGGCGACGTTCCGATGGCCAGCGATCCGGTTCCGGGAGCCCTCAGCTCGGCCGCGGCGCCGGGGCGTCTGGACCGACTCTGCTTATGCAGCTGGCCGGTTCCGTATGCATCAGCGTGAGCCCTGGTTCCGGCGACTAGCGCGTCTGCGCGTCTCTGGCCCGCGCGATCGCTTTCGCCAGTTCAGCGACGTCCGAGCGGGCGACTGCTTGGCCACGGATCCAATCGCCAGCTTGTCTGCCTGGCCGACCCGTTCGCGCCCGGCGGGTGCCGCATCGGTCGCGAGACCGACCGTGAGGCTGGGCGCTATGCGACGTCGCTCGTCAGCGACGGCGTGCCGCCGGTGGGCACGCCAAACCCCACGCGCGCGGAGCTTCTCGTCCAGCGAGTGGGGCCGGCACCCTGAACGCGCAGCGAGGCGTCCACGCGCTCTGAGCAACCGTCAGTTCCTGTCGCGGTACTCCCGGTTTGACGACGGGCATCCGAGCCCGTCGCCAAACCGGGAGTGGATGAAGCTCGGGACCAAGGGCAGCTCACCCACTATCAAGAACCCTTCTGGACAGCGGCGCCACCGACCGGGCTGACGCTCACCACGACGGACGACGACCAACACGCGTCTTCGGCCCCACCCCTGGCGACGGCGAACGCCACCAAATCGGGGGGCTGGTTCCGCGGAGGCTTCCACAAAGCTTCCATAGAGCCGATCTCACGACCTCGATCCGGCTGTCCTGCCCCAGAAACCCCGTACTCACAGGCGATTCTCAGAGCCCTCTGTCGGACTCGAACCGACGACCCCTTCCTTACCATGGAAGTGCTCTACCAGCTGAGCTAAGAGGGCGTTTGCAGGGACTTCCTTGGTATCTGCGCCCCCACCCCGTTCCTCCGGAGCCCGTGGAGCTGCAAATTCTCGGTCGGCCGCTGCTGCAGGCAAGCGTAGCTCATGCGTGTACGGCTCGCCGGGCAGGACCTACGCTCGCCGATGACCTCACGCCGGCTCGTGGGAGCGGACTCCTCTTGTCCGAGGTCGGCCTCCGAGGTGTTAGTGGCCGCTTAACCATTCGCGTGAACGCAGCGGTGCTTTGAGATGATGGCCGCTCACTAATCGACGTGCGGGGAGCAATTGCGAGGAGGAGTCATGGGCCTGAGGACGTGGGCGGCGCTGGTCGCTGGATGCTCGATGCTGGCGGCCGCACCGGCCGCGGCCGCGGCGCCTGACACCGTGACGGCGACCGGTACCGGTCAAAGCGCGGTGCATCCGAAGAACCGCCACAACAACACCTCAATCGCCTCGGCGTATGACGCCGCCCGCCAAGCGGCGATCGGCGGAGCGCTTAAGGACGCGCACAGGTACGCGCTGGCCTACGCGAAAGGCGTGGGCCTGACCCTAGGGCCTGTGCAGTCGGTGTCAGACGCCCAGAACACCGTGTTCTACGGGCCGGGCCAGTTCGTCGGTCCCTTCGGTCCCAACCAATTCTGCGGGACGTTGCGCCAGGCGATCCTCAAGAAGGAGAAGAACGGACGCCGCAAAGTAGTCGGCACCAAGAAGGTCCACCGCTGCATCGTCCCGCGCTTTGCCTTCGTCACCCTGACCGTGACCTACTCGGCTACCTAGGCATCCGGTGCTGCGCGAGTCGCTCGCCGACGAGCTCGCGACGGTCCGTGCTGAGCTGAGATCACGCTTCCGGTGAGCGGGTCGCCACAAAGCGGCGGGCGAGGTGCGCCCGCCGCTTCGCGGAGACGAGATCCGAACTGGAACCGCGCGTGATCTAGGCGGCCCGGCGTGCGTGCTTGGGCAGCCAGAAGACCGCCGCGCACGCCGCCACCAGGAACGCGACCGCAATGAGCAGCGCGTGGTCGGCGGCGCCGACGAAGGCGGCCGCACCGTGGCCGGTGCCGACGCGCGTCGAACAGGACGGTGCCCGACCAGCGCGATGCCG
This sequence comes from uncultured Actinomycetota bacterium, assembly GCA_963790605.1. Classification (GTDB taxonomy): domain Bacteria; phylum Actinomycetota; class Thermoleophilia; order Solirubrobacterales; family Solirubrobacteraceae; genus Palsa-465. The sequence goes on from CAWBPG010000002.1 coordinate 36,132, forward strand.
AGCGACATCGAGAGCTGCTGGACTGACTCGAGCAGCCCGGAGGCCGAGCCGACCTGGTGCGGGGCGACGCCGGCGAGGATGACGTCGAACATCGGGACGAACACCATGCCCATCCCGAAGCCGGCGATCGCCAGCGGGCCGGCCAGCTCCCAGGCGGTGAGACCGCCGCCCGACGAGCGCATCACCAGCGTCGACGACGACGAGGCCCAGCGCCATGGTCACGATCCCGATCTGCATCGTGCCCCGGCCGATCCGGGCCAGCAGCGCCGACGAGGTGATCGAGCCGCCGATCGCCGCGACCGGGATCGCCACCGTGGCCACGCCGCAGGCCAGCGGCGAGAAGCCCAGCCCGACCTGGAACATCACGTTGAGCGCGATCATCATCCCGCCCATCGCCCCGATGAACCCGACGACGACAGCCAGGCCGGCGACGTAGGGACGGCGGCGCAGGATCGACGGCTCCACCAGCGGCGTACGGCCCTGGCGCGAGCGGCGGTGCTGCAGCGCGCCGAACGCCCCCAGCGTCACCGCGCCGGCGGCGAGCAGCGCGAACGACCACGCCGGCCAGCCCAGCGACCGGCCCTCGATCAGCGGGTAGACGAGCGCGACGCTGCCGACCATCGCCATCAGCACGCTGGCCGCGTCCAGCCGCAGGCCCGGCGCCGCCGGCGCCACGCGCGGCAGATACCGGCGGCCGGCGGCGATCGCCACCAGGCCGATGGGCACGTTGACGAGGAAGATCGCCCGCCAGCCGGTGCCCAGCACATCGAGGTTGACCAGGCCGCCGCCCAGGAGCGGGCCGGCGACCGCGGCCAGGCCCATGACGGGACCGAACACGCCGAACGCCTTCTGCTGGCCCTCGTCGCCGAACAGCTCGCGGATGAGCCCGAAGCCCTGCGGCACCATGATCGCCGCCAGCGCGCCCTGCACGCGCCCGGCCCACGATCAGCGCCGTCGAGGTCGGCGCCAGCGCGCACAGCATCGAGGCGCCGATGAAGCCGCCCATCCCGACGAGCAGCACCCGGCGGCGGCCGAGCGCGTCACCGAGGCGACTGCCGAGCAGCAGCGTCGCGGACATGGCGAGCGTGTAGGCGGCGGTGATCCATTCCAGCGCGGCGTAGGAGCCGCCGAGATCGCGCTGGATCGCCGGCGCGGCGGTCTGCGCGATGGTCGAATCCAGCAGGTCCATCACTGCCGAGGCGAGCACGACGAGAAAGCCCAGCCACGCGGCGCTGAGACGGGGCCGCGTGTGAGCCGCGACCGGGGAATGAGTGGAGATGGTGGTGGTTGACATGGGCGAAATGCTCTCGATAATTGCGGACTATTCCGGTCCTCGATTGGCCGTGAGAAATGTCCTTGCGGACAACTTCGGTCCGCAATTGGTGGGAGGCTTCGCCGCATCATGGTTCAGACATCCGCGCGCCTTCTCGCGCTCCTCTCCCTGCTGCAGGTCCGGCGCGAATGGACCGGCCAGGAGCTGGCCAATCGCCTCGAGGTGACGCCGCGCACGATCCGTCGCGACGTCGACAAGCTGCGCTCGCTCGGCTATCCCGTGGAGGCCGCGCCGGGCGTCGCCGGCGGCTACCGCCTCAGCGCCGGGGGCGAGCTCCCTCCCCTGCTGCTCGACGACGCCGAGGCGGTCGCCGTGGCCGTGGGGCTGCGGACCGCCGCCTCGGGCACCATCGCCGGGATCGAGGAGACCTCGGTGCGGGCGCTGGCCAAGCTCGAGCAGGTCCTCCCGTCACGTCTGCGCCGCCGCGTGAGCGCGCTGAGCAACGCCACCTCGGCGTTCGCCATCGAGGGGCCCCGGATCGACGCCGACGTCCTGGCGACGCTCGCCGCCGCCTGCCGTGACGGCAGCCGCCTGCAGTTCGCCTACGTCGCGCGCGACGAGAAGTCCAGCCGGCGCCACATCGAGCCCGCCGCCGTCGTCTACAGCGGCCACCGCTGGTACCTGGTCGCCTTCGACCTCGATCGCGACGACTGGCGCACCTTCCGCCTTGACCGGATCAAGGGCCGCGTCCGCGAGGCCGGCCGCGGCCGGCGGCGCACCGTCCCGGGCGGTGACCCCGCAGCCTACGTGCAGCAGCAGCTGCGCGGGCGCGGCGTGGGCCGAGGATGCGGTACCCGGCCGCGTGCGGCTCGAGCTGTCGCCGCAGGCGGCGGGCCAGCGGATCCCGTCGCGCTACGCGACCGTCGAGCCCGACGGCGACGAGCGCCTGCATCGTGAGCACGCGCGGGTCCTGGTCGCGAGAGTTCCTGGTGTGGATGGCGCTGATGGACGCGCCGATGGAGGTGCTCAGCCCGCCCGAGCTCGTCGATGCCGCGCGGTCATGGTCGCGCGGCTCGCCGCGGCCGCCTGAGCCGGCGCCGCGGCGCGGATCAGGCGCCGTAGGCGGAGCGCAGCAGCGACATCATCGCCGGCGCGCTCGAGGGCCCGATCGGCGAGCCGCTGGAGTCGGCGAACCCGATCTCCAGATGCGGACCCGAGGAGATGCCGACGATCCCGTAGCCGACCTGGGAGATGACCTGGCCCTGGCTGACGTGGGTGCCGATCGGCGTCCAGTTGCCGGGACCGGCGTGGCCGTAGTAGACGTAGTCATATCCCGCCAGCGGGCTGTCGCAGTGCAGTACCGGCGCCGAGGGGCCGAAGCCGCCGATGCCGTGCAGCACGATCGTGCCGCTGCACACCGCCAGCTCGGGCGTGCCGCCGGGCGCGGCGATGTCGACGCCGTCATCCAGCGACCACGTCGCGGGCGGTGACACGTCGGCCCTTGGGCATGGGGAACTCGAAGCCGTGCGAGACGGGGCCGTGCGGCGCGCCGCCGGGCCCGCGGCCGAGGCCGGCCGAGCCCGAGCCGCCCGGCGACGGAGCCAGGCGACGACGGCCGAGCCAGGCGCGGACGGCGACGGCCGGCGCGCTGAGCGGCCTGGAGCTTGGCCAGCTGGTTGGTGAGCGAGGCCACCTGCTGCCTTGGCGCTGGCCAGCTGGCCGGCCTTCGCCGACGCGGTCCTGGCGGCGGCGAGGCGCTGGGACACCAGGCGGACCCGCAGCGTGGCGACCTGGTTGCGGTCGGTCAGCGCCTGCTCGGCCAGCTGGTTCTGGCGCGCCGACAGCGCTCCGAGCCGGATCGCCTCGCGCCGACACGGCCCGCCGTGCCGCCTTGACGTTGCCGACGATCCGCGCGTTCTGCCGGCCGATCCGCTGGGCGAAGGCCAGGCGTTCGAGCAGGTCGTTGAAGCCGGTCGCCTCCAGCACGACGTCGACGATGTCGGGCCGTGCCCCCTCATAGCTGCCGACGAGCTGCTGGGCCAGGACCCGCTGGTCGGCGGCATCGACCCCCTCCAGCCGCAGCGAGCTTGGCCTGCGCCGAAGCTCAGCTGGCTGCGCACGCGCAGCAGCTCGTTGCGCTTGGCATCGAGGTCGCTCTGCATGCCCGCCAGCCGGCTTGACAGCGAGGCGATGCCGGCATTGAGCTGGTTGACCCGACCGTTGGCGGCGGCGACATCGCCGGCGAGGTTGTTCACGCGCGCGCGGGTGTCCGACAGCTGCTGCTTGAGCTGGCCACTGCCCGCGGCGTGCGCGAAGGGGGCGCCCGAGACCGTCAGCCAGACCGTGACCAGAGCGAGCGCGCCAGCGGCCGCCCACACGACGGCGCGCAGAGACATGAGCTCCCCGCGTCGTCGTGATCTGTGTGAGTGCCGCATCGGTGCGGATTGAGCGCCGCTTCTGCCGGGTCTGTCAGCCGGCGGGCGACGAACGTAACACCCGCCCACGCGCTGGGCATGACGATGGCCTGGCATGCACGAAAAGCTGCAGACGAGCGGGGGCCCGGCGGTGGTGTCAGTCGCGGCTGACGCGCACGACGTGCAGGTCGCGCGGGGTGCCCGTCGGCGCGCAGGCGCTTGGAGCGACCGGTGTGCAGGCCGGCGGCGTCGACCCGCGAGAGCAGCGCGTCTGAGACGAGCACCTGGCCGGGCTTGGCGGCGTCGCCCACGCGCGCGGCGATGTTGACGTCGACGCCCAGATAGTCGCCGCCGAGCTTGCGCGGGGAGCCCCAGTGCACCCCGACGCGCATGCTGCGGCCGGTAGCCGTCGATCTCGATCTCCCCCACCTCGTCCTGCGCGTCGAGCGCGGCCTCGAGGGCCGCCTGCGGCGAGAGGAACGTGGCCATCACCCCGTCGCCCAGCCGCTTGACGATCCGGCCCTCGTGGCGCACGACCGCCGTCTCCACCCGCGTGCCCACCTCACGCAGGAGCGCGAGCGCCGGCTCGTCACCGGCCTTGAGCGCCCAGGACGAGAAGCCGGCCAGGTCGGTGAACATCACCGCCATCTCCTGGGTGCCGCGCCCGCGGCCCGCGGCCTCCGACAGCGACTGCCACACCTGCAGCCCGGCGAACCCCAGCTCCTGGAGCACGCTCTTGCGCTCGGGCTGCAGCGCCGACACCGTGCGCCCGATCACCTCGACGGGCTGCGCGCCCGCGGTGGACAGCGGATCTCCGAACTGCTCGTCACCGGGCAGCTGGCGGCGCAGCCGGCGCGTGGCGTTCAGCAGCGAGGAGTGTGAGTCGACCTGGACCGCGAACCGGCGCAGTCGCCGGGTGCGTTCCGACGCGCCGGACGACGCGTCGAGATCGGGGTCCGAACCGTTCTCGTGGGACGCCTCAGGAGTCTCGAGTTCGTCGGATTCCATGAGCAAACACCGGCCGAAAGGCCCGGAGTGGCGGGAGCAGGATTCGAACCTGCGAAGGCTGAGCCGCGAGATTTACAGTCTCGTCCCTTTGACCGCTCGGGTATCCCGCCGAGAGGGCGCTGAGTCTAGCGAGGGGAGGGCGGACGAAGCGGCAGACCCGGCTCGATCTCGAAGCGTCGTACTTAGGCCCGCCGAGGCGGAGTCCGCACGTACCTTCGGCTTCAGAGGACGGAATGAACCAGCGTCGCCCGTCACCCACCAGAGCAAACAGGTGGTCGTATCGGGACGGATCGAGATACTTGACGATCCGGTTCCAGCTCTGGTTGCCGCCGCGGGTGCAGACGGTCACGTCCCAGCGATTCTTCCTGAAGACCGTCGACGTCTTGACCTGAACCCGCACGACCTGGAGTCGATGAGCGGCGATGAGGTCGAAGTCCGGACTGTGGCCGATCGGCATGAACACGGGCAGGCCGCGCTCGAGCAACCAAGAGATCGCCGAGCGCTCACCCTGGTCGCCCTGCCCGCTTGGGTCTCTTCGTATAGCTGTTTCCATGCACGAAGACTACGCCTGGCACCGGACGGAAAACCCTGCAAAATGTGACTTTTCCGTCACACTTTCACGACCGCGCTCCCCCCGCGCGGCCCACCCCTCACGACGCGTCGCGCAGCCGCTGCGCCTCGGGCAGCGCCTCGAGCTTCTTGAGCGTGTGGTTCTCGATCTGGCGGATCCGCTCGCGCGTCACGTTGAACGCCCGCCCGACCTCCTCCAGCGTGTAGGGCCGCTCGCCGGTCAGGCCGAAGCGCATCTCGATCACCTCGCGCTCGCGCTCGGGCAGCGCGGCCAGCGCGCGGCGCAGGTTCTCGCGGCGCAGGCGCTCGGCGGCCAGCTCGAACGGCGACTCGGCGGTCTGGTCCTCGACGAAGTCGCCGAGGGCGGAGTCGTCCTCCTCCCCCACCGGCTTCTCCAGCGAGATCGGCTGCTGGGCCATGCGCAGCACGTCGCGCACCTCGCGCACGGTCGTCTCGAGCTCGGCGGCGATCTCCTCGGGCGTGGGCTCGCGGCCCAGCTGCTGGATGAGCTGGCGCTCGACGTGGACCACCTTGTTGAGCTTCTCCACCATGTGCACGGGGATGCGGATCGTCCGGCCCTTGTCGGCGATCGCGCGCGTCACCGCCTGGCGGATCCACCACGTCGCGTAGGTGGAGAACTTGTAGCCGCGGCGGTAGTCGAACTTCTCCACCGCGCGGATCAGGCCCATCGAGCCCTCCTGGATGAGGTCCAGGAAGGTCAGCCCGCGACCCAGGTAGGACTTGGCGATCGAGACGACCAAGCGCAGGTTGGCCTCGATCATCTGCTGCTTGGCGAGCATGTCGCCGCGCTCGATGCGCCGCGCCAGCATGACCTCCTGCTCGGCCGTGAGCAGGCTCACACGCCCGATCGCGCGCAGGTACAGCCGCAGCGAATCGAGCGACGGCTCAACCGTCAGATCGACCTCGACCTTCTTGCGCGGCTCGCTGCTCGCCGTCGGACCCGCGCTCGGGCGCCCGCCTCCACCGTCTCGCCCTCGGACTTGGCCAGGCGCCCGTCGGCGCCGACGACCACGATGCCCTGCTCGTCCAGGTAGGCGTGCAGCTCCTGGACCTGCTCCTTGGTGACCTCGACCTCCTCGAGGCAGGTCTCGATCTCGGCGAAGGTCAGAAATCCCCGGTCCTGGCCGGCGGCGATCAGCGGCCGCAGTTCGTCGAGCTCCACGATCGGAGTCTCGTCGCTCAAAAGAACGATCTCGTCAACGCTCACAGCCCCTGAGCTCCTCTTCTATTGCCTCGAGCCGCCCCCGATAGCGAGGCGATCTCCCTCTCCAATACTCCCTTACGACCGGCCGATTGATACCACACAACTGCCGATTTCCGAAACCGGCGTTCAGGCCTCAACGGCCGACCGCTCTACCCTTTGAGCGGGCGATGACCATACAACGCAGCACAGCCACCGAAATGCTCGACGTCCAATCCCAATCGCCCACGCTGGCCCTCAGCCTCTCCCGAGTCGGCGTCAACAGCGTCGAGAAGGTGATCCGGCTGGGCCAGAACGGCACCGAGCAGCTGTTCTCGGCGCGCTTCGAGTGCGTGATCGAGCTGGGCTCCAACCAGAAGGGCGCGCACATGTCGCGCTTTGAGGAGGTCGTCAACGAGGCCATCGGCGAGGTGGTCCTCGGCGAGCAGACCTTCCGCGCCGAGACGCTGGCCGAGCACATCGCCCAGCTGGTGCGCGAGCGCCAGGGCGCCCGCCGCGCCGAGGTGACCGTCGAGGCGCGCTTCCCCGAGCACAAGCCCGCGCCGGTGTCGCACATCCTCACCCAGGAGCTCTACACGCTGCACGGCGTCGCGGTGGCCACCGAGCTGGGCACCCGCCGGCTGACCGGCGTCACCGCCCAGGGCATGACCGCCTGCCCGTGCGCCCAGGAGCTGGTCGCGGCCAGCGCACGCGAGCGGCTCGAGGCCGACGGGCTTCGACCCCGATGAGATCGAGCGGATCCTCGAGGCGGTGCCCGTCGCCACCCACAACCAGCGCGGGCTGGGCACGCTCTACATCGGCTGCCCGGAGAACTGCGAGGAGGAGATCGACGCCGCCACGCTGGTGGCGATCGTCGAGCAGTCGATGTCCTCGGAGATCTATGAGCTGATGAAGCGCTCTGACGAGGGGCACGTCGTGGAGAAGGCCCACCGCCGCCCGCGGTTCGTCGAGGACTGCGTCCGCGAGATGGTCGCCGGGCTGATCGACCAGTTCCCGGCCCTCGACGACGACGCGTTCGTGCTCGCGCGCCAGGTCAACCTCGAGACCATCCACCAGCACAACGTCGTCGCCGAGCGCACCGGCACGATGCGCGAGATCCGCGAGGAGCTGCGCACCGGGGAGACGGCCGCCCGATCCACACCAGCCTGCAGGCCTGGCTGGCCGCCGCCCCCTAGACGGCACATGCACGCGATGGTCCTCGAGCGTCCGGGCGAGCGACTGCGAGCCCGCGACGCTCCCGGACCCGACGCCCGGCCCCGGGCAGCTGCTGCTCGAGGTCGCCGCCTGCGCGGTGTGCCGCACCGACCTGCACCTGCGCGACGGCGAGATCGACGCGCCCAAGCTCCCCGTCGTGCTCGGCCACCAGATCGTCGGGCGCGCGCAGGACGGCCGGCGCTACGGGGTGCCCTGGCTGGGCTACACCGACGGCACGTGCCACTACTGCCAGACCGGCCGCGAGAACCTGTGCGTCAACGCCCGCTTCACCGGCCGCGACATCGACGGCGGCTACGCCGAGCTGACCGTCGCCGACGAGCGCTTCTGCCTGCCGCTGCCCGACGAGCTGCCCGACGAGCAGCTGGCGCCGCTGCTGTGCGGCGGGCTGATCGGCTACCGCGCGCTGCGCATGGCCGGCGACGCCGCGCGCCTCGGCCTGTACGGCTTCGGCTCGGCGGCGCACCAGATCTGCCAGGTGGCCGTGCACCAGGGCCGCACCGTGTACGCCTTCACCCGCCCGGGCGATGCGCGCACCCAGGCGTTCGCCACGGTCGCTGGGCGCCGCCTGGGCCGGGCGGCAGCGACGAGCCGCCGCCCGAGCCGAGTGGACGCCGCCATCATCTTCGCCTCGGCCGGCCCGCTCGTCCCCGCGGCGCTCAAGCAGCTGGCCCCCGGCGGGACCGTCGTCTGCGCCGGCATCCACATGTCCGACATCCCGTCGTTTCCCTACGAGGACCTGTGGCACGAGCGCTCGATCCGCTCGGTGGCCAACCTCACCCGCGAGGACGGCCACGAGTTCCTCGCGCTCGCCCCCGAGGTCCCGGTGCGCACGACGATCACCACGTACCCCCTGGCCCAGGCCGAGCAGGCGCTGGCCGACCTGCGCGCCGGCGCGTTCGAGGGCACCGCCGTGCTGGTGCCGTAGACCGCCCGCTAAGTCTAGGAGCCATGCCCCTAGTCCCATGGTCATCGAGCGAACGGCGCGCGGCGAGCGCGAGTTCGACATCTACAGCCGGCTGCTCAACGAGCGCATCGTCTTCATCGGCAGCCCGATCGACGACACCGATCGCCAACCTGTCGTCGCCCAGCTGCTGCACCTGGAGTCCCAGGACCCCGACAAGGACATCTCCATCTACATCAACTCGCCCGGCGGCTCGATCTACTCGGGCCTGGCGATCTACGACACGATGCAGTTCATCAAGCCCGACATCGCGACGATCTGCGTCGGGATCGCGATGTCGATGGGCTCGCTGCTGCTGACCGGCGGGGCCAAGGGCAAGCGCTTCTCGCTGCCCAACAGCCGGATCCTCATCCACCAGCCGTCGGCCGGCTTCGAGGGCCAGTCCACCGACATCGAGATCCACGCGCGGGAGATCCTCAACATCCGCAAGCGGACCGACGAGATCTACGCCCACCACACCGGGCAGACCGTGGAGCAGGTCCACGCGGACATGGAGCGCGACCGCTTCTTCAAGGCCGACGAGGCCGTCGAGTACGGGCTCATCGACCGGGTCATCGAGCACCACTAGACAGATATGGAAGGCCGGGTCGCATGCGACCCGGCCCGGCCGGCCGCATGCGGCCCGCCGCGGGCGCGCGCATGCGCGGCCCGACACACCCACCCTCTACGTCGCCGGGGCCCGCCGGATCCGTCCCGAGCCCTCGCCGCGCGTCTCGGGCGGCTCGGGCACGGTCGGGCGGGTCAGCGCCCAGAAGATCATCAGCGCGCCGAAGACGAGCATCGCCAGCCCGGTCCACAGGTCGACGTTGATCCCGGCCGCCTTGTTCTTGACGTGGTGGGAGCCGAAGAGCCCCAGCGCGATCAGGATCAGGCTGTAGAGGATGAACAGGCCGCCGATGATGCGGCGGATGTCAAAGCGGTTGGCGGCGCGCGCGCGCCTTGATCTCGTCCTCGTCGGTGGCGCCGGTGGACGCCATCGGCTCGGGCTGCGTCGAGAAGGCGATCTGTTCGGCCATGACTGCCTCCTAGGCGAAGATGATGTTCAGGACGACGAGCATGCCGAGGGCGACGCCGCCGAGCAGCCAGGGCGAGCGCCACCACAGCTTGTCACGCGGGTCCGCGTTCTCCTCCTCCTCCTCGGCGGCGCGTCAGCCCCCAGACCAGCCCGCGCAGGTCCTCGTCCGGCTTGGGCTTGGTGACCAGCGAGACGACGACCAGCACCACGCCGCCGGTGATGAAGGCGATGATCGCCTGCCAGAAGCTGGCGCTCAGCGCCGAGCCGAAGTGGAAGATCGTGTGGTAGGCGTTGAGGCGGTTGACGGCGTAGGCGGCGGCGGTGCCGGACGACCAGGCTGAAGAAGCCGCCCCACGCGGTGGCGCGCTTCCAGAACATGGCGATGATGAACGTGGCGAACAGCGGGGCGTTGAAGATCGAGAACAACGTCTGGATGTAGTTCATGATGTTCGAGTAGCCCTTGGCGATCAGCGCCGTGACGATCGAGACGAGGATCCCGCCGATCGTCACCAGGCGCCCGGCGCGCAGGTAGAACGCGCTGTCGCGGTCCTTGGCGAAGTAGGGCTGGATCAGGTCGTAGGTGACCACCGTGTTGAACGCCGTCACGTTGGCCGCCACGCCCGCCATGAACGCCGCCACCAGTCCGGTGATCGCGATGCCCAGCATCCCCTCGGGCAGGTAGTTGCCGATCAGGTGGGGGATCGCGGTGTTGTACTGCAGCGCCAGGCTCTTGCCGACGCCGAGTCCGTGGACGGTGAGCACCGCGATCAGGCCCGGGGAGGATGATGATCGCCGGCAGGAAGATCTTGGGGAAGGCGCCGATCAGCGGGGTGCGCCGCGACGCCGACATGTTGCGCGCCGACAGGGCGCGCTGGACCTCGGCGAAGTTCGTCGTCCAGTAGCCGAAGCTGAGCACGAAGCCCAGGCCGAAGATGACGCCGACCCAGTCAGACGCCAGCGGGTTGGTCACGTGGTGGATGGCCAGCCCGCGCCAGGCGTGCAGCCCGGGCTCGCCGAGCGGCTTGAAACGCCTTGACCCTGTGCTCGACGCCGGAGATGCCGCCGACGCGTGCAGGGCCACCAGCGTCAGCGGCAGCAGCGCGGCGACGATCACGAAGAACTGGAGCACCTCGTTGTAGATCGCCGAGGTCAGGCCGCCCGAGGGTGATGTAGACGAGCACCAGGCGCCGCCGCGGCGAGGATCGCGATGATGATCGAGACCCCCAGCATCAGGTTGATGATCAGCGCCAGCGCGAACAGGTTGACGCCCGGAGATGAGCACCGTGGCGAGCGCGAACGTCACCGCGTTGAAGGCGTGGGTGGCCTCGTTGAAGCGCAGTCGCAGGTACTCCGGGACCGACCGCACCTTGGCCCCGTAGTAGAACGGCATCATGAACAGGCCCAGGAAGATCATCGCCGGGCACGGCGCCGATCCAGTAGTAGTGGACGGCCGGCACGCCGTACTGGGCGCCGTTGGCGGCCTGCCCCAGGATCTCCAGCGCGCCGAGGTTGGCGGCGATGAACGCCAGGCCGGTGATCCACGCCGGCAGCGAGCGGCCCGGAGAGGAAGAAGTCCAGATCGGTCTTGATCGCCAGCCGGGCGACGAACCCGATCCCCAGCACGACGACGAAGTAGATCCCCAGGATCACATAATCGATCGACGCTCGGATGGAGCCTCAGCATTTCCGCCTCCCCTGCTGGACGGTCGCGGCCGCCCGGGAACGGGAGGCCGGCTGGTTATTGCGACGGAGTGCTCGATCTCGCCGAGCCCGTCAATGGCGATCCGTACCCGGTCGCCGGACTGCAGAAACTTCGGCGGATCCTGCGCCTGGCCGACCCCGCTGGGGGTGCCGGTGAGGATGAGATCGCCGGGGCGCAGCGTGCACGTCTGCGAGATGAACTCGACGAGCTCGGCGCAGCCGAAGATCAGGTTGGAGGTGTTGCTGTCCTGGCGCAGCTCGTCGTTGACCCAGGTGCGCAGGCGCCAGGTTCCCGGGGTCGGGGACCTCGTCGGCGGTGGTGATCCACGGCCCGAACGGGCAGAACGTGTCCGCGCCCTTGGCCCGCGTCCACTGCGGCTCGCGCTTCTGCAGGTCGCGGGCGGAGACGTCGTCGGCGATGCAGAAGCCGCCGATCTCCCCGCGCGGCGCCCATCACGATGACCATCTCGCCCTCGTAGTCCAGGCGGCGCACGGCCTCGGGGCAGACGATCGGGCCGCCGGGCGGCGCCACGCGACCCGCGCACCTTGACGAACACCACCGGCTGCTCGGGCGGCGTGTCGCCCATCTCGGCGATGTGGTCGGCGTAGTTGAGGCCGATGGCGTAGATCGTGCCCGGCTCGGGGATGGGCGCGAGCAGCCTGACGTCGGCCAGCGGCCAGGTCGCCGCCCGAGGGGCCGGGCACGCGGCCCGGCGGCCAGCGCCTCCTTGACCCCGTCGGGTCCGCCGAAGGCGGTCGACCCGCGTCGTCCTGCACGAATCCCCGACAGCGGCCCGGAGTGACCGGGGGCTTCGAAGGTGGCGAGCTTCATCTTCGGCGCAGCCTATCCCAGAGACGCGCGGGTCACACCGCCTGGCCGCGAAGGCGCGTCAGTCAAGCCGGTACTCGCCGCGGGCGACCACGACCGCGGCGCCGCCCACGAGCACCCGCGTCGAGCCGCTCGGGCGACGCCCTCGGCCTCGGCGTAGAGCATCGACGGCCGGCCGATCTCGGCGCCCTGGCGGATCTCGACGCGCTCGCCGAAGCCGACCACGGCCGTGGCGCGCGAGATGGACGCCAGCGGGCCGGCCGCCGATCCGGTGGCCGGATCCTCGGCGACGCCGAGCCCGGGCCCGAACATCCGCGTCTTGACCTGCGCGTCCGGTCGGCGGCAAAGCAGCTGACCCCGACGGCGCCCAACCGCCCCAGGGCGCCGATGTCGGGCGCCAGCGCCGCCACCGCCGCCTCGTCGGCAGCCGCACGTAGGTGTGGCGCGGACCCGTTGTCGTAGACCTCCACCGGCAGCTCGGAGCGCTCGCACGCCGAGCGCCGCGAGCAGCTCGTCGGCGCGGTCGAACGGCGGTCCAGGTCGGCATCGGCTGGCTCATCTCGCCGAACACGACGCGCCCGTCGCGCGCGCGTGCAGCGCGACGGCGACGACCCCGGCGCCGGTCGCGCAGGCGCACCGTGTCGAGCCCGAGGCGCTCGCCGAGCACGAACGCGGTGCCCAGCACCGGATGCCCGGCGAAGGGCAGCTCCAGCGACGGGGTGAAGATCCGGATGTGGGCGTCGGCCTCGTCGCGCCGCTGGCCGGAGCACGAACACCGTCTCTGACAGGTTGAGCTCACGGGCGGCGCGCTGCATGAGCGTCGGCGCTCAGCCCCTGCGCGTCGGTCGAACACCGCCACCGGGTTGCCCTCCAGCGGGGCGTCGGTGAAGACGTCGGCGACGACGTAGCGCGCGCACCGCGGCTAGTCCCCCAGCGCCTTGGCCAGCAGCCGATGCAGCGTCGCCCGCTCGTGCGCGCTTGAGCGCGCCCAGGACCTCGTCCTCGACGGTCTCCCGGGCCCGCTGGGCGCGGTGGAAGAGCTCCTCGCCGTGCTCGGTGACCTCGACGAGGTGGCGGCGGCGATCGGCGGGGTCGCGCACCCGGCGGATGAGCCCCTGGCCCTCCATCTCGTTGAGCAGCAGCACGGTGTTGTTGGCGTCGATGCAGAGGATCTCCGACAGCTGCTGCTGGGAGATGCCGCCGGGGTCGGCGACGTAGGAGAGCGCCAGGTAATGGCGCAGGCTCATGCCCAGCAGCGACTCCGGGGTCTTGCGGAACGCCGACTTCGAGAGCCGGGAGAGCAGGGTGATCGTGCCGCGTGCGCTGGTGACCGCCACGGTGAGCGAGCGTATCAGCGCCAAGGAGCATCAGCCAACAGATGATGATCACCTGTGCAATGATGTTCTCGTGACCGACGTTCTCGCCTGCACTCGCCCCAGGCCCGCTGGATCGCACTGGTCGTCGTGTGCCTCGGCCAGCTGATGAGCATCGTCGACGGCACGATCGTCAACGTCGCGCTGGGGGGCCGGATGGGATCCAGCGCGACCTGCACTTCACCCAGTCCAACCTCACCTGGGTGCTCAACGGCTACCTCATCACCTTCGGCAGCTTCCTCCTGCTGGCCGGGCGGCTCGGCGATCTCATCGGCCGGCGGCGGATCTTCCTGTCGGGGTGACCGGCTTCACGCTGGCCTCGGCGGCGTGCGGCCTGGCCGCATCCCAGGGCGTGCTCATCGTCGCCCGCTTCATCCAGGGCCTGGGCGGCGCGGGCGCGGTGTCGGCGATCGTGGCCATCATCACCGCCGAGTTCCCCTCCCCGCGCGAGCGGGCCAAGGCGATGAGCATCTACACGCTGGTCATCTCCGGCGGCGCATCGCTGGGCCTGATCGCCGGCGGCATGATCACCGAGGCGCTCAACTGGCACTGGATCTTCTTCGTCAACGTGCCGATCGGGATCGCCACCGTGCTGCTCGGCCGCGTGTGGATCCCGGAGAACGACGGCCTCGGCATCGGCCGTGACATCGACGTGCTCGGGTCGGTGCTCATCACCGCGGCGCTCATCCTCGGCGCCTACGCGATCGTCACCGCGGCCTCGTATGGCTGGGGCTCGGCGCACACGCTGGGTTCGGGCGCGGCGTCGGTGGCGCTGTTGGCGCGTTCGTCGTGCTGGAGGCGCGGCTGCGCAACCCGATCATGCCGCTGCGGGTGTTCGCCATCCCCGGGCTGCCGAGCTCGAGCGTCATCCGCGGCCTGCTCATCACCGGCATGTTCGCGACCTTCTTCATCGGCGTGCTGTACCTGGAGCGGATCCGCGGCTACGGCGCGCTCACCACCGGCCTGGCCTTCCTGCCCCAGACGCTGCTGCTGGCCGCGCTGTCGCTGGGGCCGGTCGCCTGGCTGGTGACGCGCTTCGGACCGCGGCGGCCGCTCATCATCGGCCTGGCTTCGCCGCAGCGGGCCTGGTGCTGCTCTCCACCGTGGGGGCGCACACCAACTACGTGCCGACGCTGGTGGCCTCGTTCCTGCTCGTCGGCCTCGGCGCCGGGATGTCGTTCATGCCGCTGCTGACGATCGCCATGGCCGAGGTCCCGCCCGCCGACGCCGGGCTGGCCAGCGGCATCGTCAACACCTCGCTGCAGGTCTCGGCGGCGATCGGCGTCGCCGTGCTGGGCACGGTCTCCACCGACCACACGCGCTCGCTGCTGGCCCACGGCGGCGGCCTTGACCACGCGCTGCTGAGCGGCTACCGGCTGGCCTTCCGGATCGGGGCGGGGTGCGTGGTGGTGGCGCTGGTGGCGGCGGTGCTGTGGGTGCGGGCGCCGCGGCGGACCGATGAGGTGGCCGAGCCGGTGCAGCGGGCCTGGGGGCCGAGACCGCCTCGTAGTCCGTCCGTCGTTTCGCTTGGTATCGGCGCACGTCAACAGCGGACTTGGGAAGGCGAGACGGGTTCGCGCGACGGGGCTGACTCAGGCGACGTGCGCGATATTGCCGACATAGCCACGAAAAGCGCGCGCGTCGGGTCGCCGCAGCCGTTCCAGCCCGCTCTTCCCCAGCCCGCCGTTGACGTTCGCCGATACCAAGCGAAACGTCCCAGGCCAAACTCAGCCCTCGGCCATCTCCAGCAGCGTCGTCACCGTGGTCCAGTTGCGCGCCGTGGCCGTGACCCCCAGGCCCTTGCCCGCCAGGGCGTTCCACAGCTTGGAGCGGGCCACGCCGTCGGGGTGCCAGGCGTAGATCTCGCGGCCGTGGAAGGCGACACGCTCGGGCTCGACCGCGCCCTCCTTCAGCGCGCGCGACCACGTCCGGCCCCGGCTTGGCGGACAGGAAGCTCACCTGGTAGCGCTTGGGGTTGTCGGCGACGTCGCCCAGCGGGTTGAGCTTGACCACCGCCGCGAGCTGGCGCGCCGGTGCGCACGACCACCGGGCACGTCGAAGCCGAAGCGCTCTGAGATGAGCTGCGGCCGCCTCGCGCTCGAGCTCGGCGGGCTTGGCCGTGCTCTCGAGCACGACGTTGCCGCTCTGCACGTAGGTCCGCACGTCCTCGTAGCCCGCCTCGGCGAACAGGGCGCGCAGGTCGGCCATCGGCACCCGGCGGGTGGGCCCGAGGTTGATCCCCCGCAGCATGATCACCTGCCGCACCGCCGGGAGTCTATGGCGGCCGCCGACGCCAGGCGGGCGCGCCACGGGCACGGGACGGCGCCATGCCACGCCGCATCGCCGCAGCGACGCTGCAGGTCGACACGTCACGATGGCGCCGCGCGCGGTAAGGTGCTGGCCTATGCAGCAGGCGCAGCTGCAGACAACGACCGACGTGGGCCGGTCGTGACGGCATCCGCCGTCAGCCGGCGGTACGGCGAGGGTGACACCGCGGTCACCGCGCTGCGCGGCGTCTCGGTGGAGATCGACCGCGGCAAGCTCACCGCGGTCATGGGCCCGTCGGGCTCGGGCAAGTCGACGCTCATGCACATCCTGGCCGGGCTGGACAAGCCGACCGAGGGCTCGGTGACCGTGGACGGCACGGAGATCACCCGCCTCGGCGACGACGCGCTGACCCGGCTGCGCCGCGACAACATCGGCTTCGTCTTCCAGTTCTTCAACCTGCTGCCGATGCTCACCGCCAAGGAGAACATGCTCCTGCCGATGGCGATCGCCGGCCGCGAGCCCGATGCCGACTGGCTCGACACGGTCATCGACGAGACCGGGCTGCGCGACCGCCTGACCCACCGCCCGTCCGAGCTCTCCGGGCGGCCAGCAGCAGCGGGTCGCGATCGCCCGCGCGCTGCTCAGCCGGCCCACCGTGCTGTTCGCCGACGAGCCCACGGGCAACCTGGACTCCAACTCCTCTGACGAGATCCTCGCCCTGCTGCGCCGCTCGGTGGACTCCGTGGGCCAGACGGTGGTGATGGTCACCCACGACCCCAAGGCGGCGGCGATCGCCGACCGGCTCCTGTTCCTCTCCGACGGGCAGATCGTCAAGGACCTCGCCGGCGCCGACGAGGATCAGATCGTCGACGCGATGAAGGGCCTGTAGCACGTGACGCGCGTGGCGCTCAGAGGGCTGGCCACGCGCCGCCTGCGCGCCGCCCTCACCGCGGTGGCGATCGTGCTCGGCGTCGCGCTGGTGGCCGGGACCTTCGTCCTCACCGACTCGATCACGGGCGCCTTCAACTCGATCTTCTCCACGATCTACCAGGGCACCGACGCGACCGTCACCGGGCGCAACGTCATCGACTCCAAGGCCACTGGCGGCGCGGGCGGCCAACGGCGACGTGCCGCCCGTTCTCGCAGTCGCTGCTGGCCCGCGTCCAGGCGCTGCCCGGCGTCAAGGACGCCATCGGCGACGTCTCGGGCAGCCTGCAGCTCGTCGTCAACGGCAAGGCGATCACCTCCGGCGGCGCGCCCAACCTCGGCTTCAGCGTCGATCCGGCCAAGCCCCAGTTCAGCTCGCTCAAGCTCGTGAGCGGGGCCTGGCCCGGGCCCACCGGGGTGGTCGATCGACACCACCACCGCCAGCAAGAAGAACCTCCACGCCGGCGAGACCGTCGGCGTGCAGGGCGTCGGCCCGGTCGTGCAGCTGAGGATCTCCGGGCTGGTGAAGTTCGGGTCGGCGTCCTCGCTGGGCGGCGCGACCCTGGCCGGGCTCCAGCTGCCCACGGCGCAGCGGCTGCTCGGCCGCGTGGGCAAGCTCGACGAGATCCGCGCCAGCGCCAAGTCCGGGGTCAGCCCCAAGCAGCTCGTCGCCCAGATCCGCCCGATCCTGCCCAAGGACACCCAGGTGCGCACCGGCGCGCAGCAGGCTCAGCAGGACTCGTCCTCGATCACCAGCTTCCTGTCCTTCCTCAAGACGTTCCTGCTCGTGTTCGCCGGCGTGGCGCTGTTCGTCGGGAGCTTCGTGATCGCCAACTCGCTGTCGATCACCATCGCCCAGCGCACGCGGGAGTTCGCCACGCTGCGGACGCTCGGCGCCTCGCGCAAGCAGGTCCGCCGCTCGATCCTCGTCGAGTCGCTGGTGATCGGCACGATCGCCTCGGTGGTCGGGCTGCTCGTCGGCCTCGCCCTCGCCCAGGGCCTGTTCGCGCTGTTCAACGCGGTCGGGGTGACGCTGCCCAACACCGGCACGGTGGTCAAGCCGCGGACGATCATCGTGGCCATCCTCGTCGGCGTCATCGTCACCGTGCTGGCCAGCCTGCGCCCGGCGATCCGCGCCACGCGCGTCGAGCCGATCGCGGCGGTGCGCGAGGGCGCGACGATCCCCGAGGGCCGGCTGGCCAGGTACCGCACGGTGATGCGCGGCGCCACCGCGATCCTCGGCGCTCGTCGCGCTGCTGCTCGGCCTGTTCGTGGCCAGCGGCACCGGCGGCGGTGCTCATCCTCATGGGCCTCGGGCGCGGTGCTCATCTTCATCGGCGTGGCGCTGCTGTCGGCGCGGATCGTCCCGCGGCTGGCGACGTGGCTGGGCTGGCCGGCCACCCGGATCGCCGGCGCCGATCGGCGAGCTGGCGCGCGACAACACGATCCGCAACCCGCAGCGCACCGCGTCGACCGCGTCGGCGCTGATGATCGGGCTGGCGCTGGTCACCTTCGTGACCGTGCTGTCGGCCGGGATCATCGCCAACTTCAAGGGCGCGGTGAACGACGTGTTCACCGGCGACTACGCCATCACCGCCCAGAACAACTTCTCCCCGATCCCGATCGCCGGCCGGCGAGGCGGCGGCCCGCGCCCCGGGCGTGGTCGCCGTCGGGGACGTGCGCGCCGGGGAGGGGCGCGTGTTCGGCTCCAACGAGCAGCTCACCGCGGTCAACCCCACCGTCGGCCAGGTCGTGCACCTCAACTGGACGCACGGCTCGCAGGCGGTGCTGGCGTCGCTGGGCGCCGACGGGCGCGTTCGTCGACAACGGCTACGCGTCCAAGCACCACCTGTCGGTCGGCTCGCCGCTGGTCGGTGACGACGCCGACCGGGGGGCGCATGCCGCTCGTCGTCAAGGGCATCTTCAAGCCACCCAACGGCGGCTCGCCCGTTCGGGCCGGTGACGATGTCGGCGGCGACGTGGGACCGCGCCTACCCGCAGCCCCAGAACCTCTACACGCTGGTCAAGACGACCGGCGGCGAGACCGCCGCCAACTCAGCGGGCGCTCAACCGCGTCATGGCGCCGTTCCCCAACGCCAAGGTGCAGACCCGCGCAGCAGTTCATCAACAACCAGATCTCGGGCCTCTCCAGCGTGCTCAACATCCTCTACGTGCTGCTGGCGCTGTCGATCATCGTCAGCCTGTTCGGGATCGTCAACACGCTGGTGCTGTCGGTGTTCGAGCGCACGCGTGAGATCGGCATGCTGCGCGCGGTGGGCACCAGCCGCCGCCAGGTCCGGCGGATGATCCGCCACGAGAGCGTGATCACCGCGCTCATCGGCTCGGTCCTGGGGATCGTGCTCGGCATCGCCTTCGGCGCGCTGCTGGCCGCCCGCGACAGCTCCTCGATCGCGTTCGTGATCCCGGTGGGACGGCTGATCGTGTTCCTGATCGCGTCGTGGCTCGTCGGCCTGGTGGCGGCGATCTTCCCCGCGCGCCGCGCGGCCAAGCTCAACCCGCTGCAGGCGCTCGCCTACGAGTAGCCGCCGGCTCAGTAGAAGAGCGGGTCCTGGCCGGGGATCTCGCTGCTGCCCGAGCCGTGGCGCCCGCGCGGCGTCTCCTGGCCCAGGGCGACCGCGAGGTCATGGGCGATGGCGCCCTCCGAGCGCGAGGCGACCAGCGGCTCCGCGATCCCCTCGACGTGGACGAGCGTGCGCTTGCCGTCGCCGCGCTCGGGCGGCTCGATGGGGACCAGCGCGTAGATGCGGTCCGCGCGCACGAACTTGCCGTAGCCGAGCGCGACCATCGGGGCAAGACGAGCCATGACCGGCGGATCCTACGCCCCGGCCGGGCGCCTCAAGCGCGCGCTCAGCGGGCGAGGATGAGCTCGAGCCGGCGCTCGAGCGTCGTCGGCCAGCATCTCGCGCACCGGGCCCTCCGGGAAGCGCTCGACGAGCGCGGCCAGGAAGCCCTCGATGACCAGCCGCTTGGCCGTCGTCCTCGGGCAGGCCGTGGGAGCGCAGGTAGAAGAGCTGCTCGGGATCGACCTGGGCGACGGCGGCGGCGTGGGTGCAGCGCACGTCGTTGGCCTGGATCTCCAGGCCGGGGATGGCGTCGGCGTGGGCGCGCTTGGAGAGGAGCAGGTTGCGCGACTCCTGGAAGGCGTCGGTCTTCTGCGCGCCGGGGTCGACGATGATGTTGCCCTTCCACACCGCGCTCGAGCGGCCCTGCAGCACCCCGCGGAAGGCGAGGTCCGAGGTGGTGTTGGGCGCGGCGTGCTCCTGGGTGGTGTCGAAGTCGATGTGCTGGCGGCCGTGGGTGGCGTAGGCGCCGGTGACGCGGGCGTCGGCGCCCTCGCCGGCCAGGCGGGTCTCCATCAGCACGTGCCCAGAGCGCGAGCCGAAGCCGAGCGCGACCCAGTCGAGGCGCCCGTCGCGGCCGACCGTGCCGCGCTGCGCGCCGAAGACCCAGCTGCGCTCCGACAAGTCCTGACCGCAGACGTAGCGCAGGTGGGCGTTGTCGCCGACCACGAGCTCGGTGGTGATGTTGAAGATGCCGTCGAGGTCCTCGGCCGCCGGAGAGGAACTGCTCCCAGACCTCGGCCTGCGCGCCCTCCTCGAGCACGATGCGCGTCGCTGCTGGTTGACGAGCGTTCCGCTCTCGGGCTGCACGGCCGTAGCGAGATCGGCTGCTCGAGCACGACGTTGCGACCGACCGTGACGGTGGTGACGTCAGCGTCGACCGTCGAACCGACACGCCCGCCGGCAGGTCGGCGTCGTCAAGCGACCACAGCTCGCCGACACCGCCGTCACGCGCGACCGCGGCCGGCGCGTAGGCCTCGAGGTCGAGGTCCGAGAGGTCGGTGAACTCCCAGCCCGGCCGGCCCTTGAACTGCGGGAGCTCGACCGTCGGCCGCGCTAGCCAATGGAGCCCTCCATCTGCAGCTCGATCAGCCGGTTCATCTCCACCGCGTACTCCATCGGGAGCTCCTTGGTGATCGGCTCGATGAAGCCGTTGACGATCAGCTTGGACGCCTCCTCCTCGGGGATGCCGTGGCTCATCAGGTAGAAGAGCTGGTCCTCGCCGACCTTGGACACCGTGGCCTCGTGGCCGACGTTGACGTCGTCCTCGGAGATGCGGATCGTCGGGTAGGTGTCCGAGCGGGACTCCTCGTCGAGCAGCAGCGCGTCGCAGACCACCTTGGAGCGGGCGCCGTGGGCGCCCTTGGCGATCTCCAGCAGCCCGCGGTAGGAGCCGCGGCCGCCGTCCTTGGAGATCGACTTGGCGAAGATGTTCGACGTGGTGTTGGGCGCGGCGTGGATGATCTTGCCGCCGGCGTCCTGGTGCTGGCCCTTGCCGGCGAAGGCGATCGACAGGATCTCCCCGTGGGCGCGCTCGCCCATCAGGTAGACGCTCGGGTACTTCATCGTCAGCTTGGAGCCGAGGTTGCAGTCGACCCACTCGACGGTGGCGTCGGTCTCGGCGACCGCGCGCTTGGTCACCAGGTTGAACACGTTGGTCGACCAGTTCTGCACCGTCGTGTAGCGGATCCGCGCGCCCGGCTTGGCGATCAGCTCGACCACCGCGGAGTGCAGCGCTCGAGCTCGAGTAGGTCGGCGCCGTGCAGCCCTCGACGTAGTGCACGTAGGAGCCCTCGTCGGCGATGATCAGCGTGCGCTCGAACTGGCCCATCGACTCGGTGTTGATGCGGAAGTAGGCCTGCAGCGGCATCTCGACGTGCACGCCCGGCGGGACGTAGACGAACGAGCCTCCGGACCACACCGCGCTGTTGAGCGCGGCCAGCTTGTTGTCGTTGGGCGGGATGATCGTGGCGAAGTACTCGCGCACCAGCTCCTCGTGATCGCGCAGCGCGGAGTCCATGTCGAGGAAGATCACGCCCTGCTTCTCGAGCTCGGCGTTGACCTGGTGGTAGACGACCTCGGACTCGTACTGGGCGCCGACGCCGGAGAGGAACTTGCGCTCGGCCTCGGGAATGCCCAGGCGGTCGAACGTCTTCTTGACGTCCTCGGGCACGTCGTCCCAGGAGCGCTCGGCGCGCTCGGAGGCGCGCACGAAGTAGTGGATGTCGTCGAAGTCGACCTCGGCCAGCATCGGCGAGCCCCAGGTGGGCATCGGGCGGGCCAGGAAGTGCTCGAGCGCCTTGAGGCGGAAGTCGCGCATCCACTGGGGCTCTGACTTGAACTCCGAGATCTTGGCCACCAGCTCCGCGGTCAGGCCCTTGGGCGCCTTGTACAGGTAGTTCTCGGCGTCGTGGAAGCCGTAGCGCTCGGTGTAGTCGGCGTTGATCCCGCGCAGCTGCTCGTTCTCGGTCAGCACCGGCGGGTTGGTTGCGATCGTGTCGGGAGTAGCCATTACTCCACCTCCAGCTTGATCGTGTCGTCCTCGATGATCACCGGGAAGGTGTCGACCGGAACATAGGCGGGCAGAGTCTTGGGCTTGCCGGTCGTGAGGTCGAACAGCGAGCCGTGCCGGGGGCATTCGACCGTGCACGCCTCCGGGTCGAACACGCCCTCCACGAGCGGTCCGTCGTCATGGGTGCACCGATCCTCGATCGCGTACACGGTGCCGGCGCAGTTGAACACGCCGATCTCCAGGTCCTCCCATTCGACCAGGCGCTTCTCGCCGGGACCAAGCTCGGAGAGGGGGCACACGTCGATGATCTGGGGCATGTGAAATAAAACCTAGCGCGGGGATCGGATTTCCATGAGTAGTTTAGCGGCCGATCGCCGCCGCGCCGTCTCGCTGCGGGCGGCAGAGCCACAGCTCCTCGGCGGGCGCGATGGCGCAGCGCCGGCAGCGCTCCTCGCCGAACGCGGGATAGGGCTGGATCCGCTCGCACCGCGAAGCCGGCGGCCTGCAAACGCTGCTCGATATCGGGCGCGTACATGCGGACGTGATCCGGGCGCGCGAAGGCGCGGTGGCGGGCCTCCGGGGTGGTGATCGATGGGTCCTCGTAGGTGTGCGCGCGGGCCAGGTCCAGCGGCACCATGACCAGGCACCAGCCGCCGGGCGCGGTGATGCGGTGCAGCTCGCGCATCGCCGCGCGCGTCGTCGGGAATGTGCTCCAGGACGTGGGAGCAGATGACGCCCTCAAAGCTCGCGTCGGGGAGGTCGGCGGCGGTGAGGTCGAGGTGGAGGTCGACGTCCGGCTGGTCGAGGTCGGCGGTGACATAGCGCAGGTGGCCCAGGCCGCTCAGCCGGCGGCGCAGCGTCCACTCCGGCGCGAGGTGCAGAAGCGAGCCGATGTCGCGCAGCAGCTCCGGGCGCGACTCAAAGAACAGCCACTGCGCGCGATGGCGTCGCGTGCGAGCCACAGCGCCAGCACAGCCCCAGCGCCACGTCCGGCGCGTCCTTGAACGCAGTCGAAGCTCCGCTCGCAGAGCGGGCAGTGGACGGCGTCGCCGCGATGACGCGCCATCTCGGCGCGCAGAGCGACGCCGCGGGCGATGCGTTGCGGTCGGAGCGAGACCACGGGCGCGAGCGCTGCGGAGATCAGGCGGCGTCTGCGTGCTCGGCGCTGGAGGCCGGCGTCTCCGGCTCCCAGCCCGCGGGCTGGCCGAGCGACGCGCTCTTGAGCACCTTGAGCGACAGCAGCGCGCACTTCATCCGCTGCGCCGAGATGTCGATGCCCAGCAGGTCGAGCACGAACGAGCGGTCCAGCGCGAGGACCTCGGAGACCGTCATGCCCTTGATCTCGTCGGAGGCCATCGAGGCCGCCGCCTGGGAGATCGCGCAGCCGTGGCCCTCGAAGCGGATCCCCTCGATCCGCTGGTCGTCGTCGACGGCGAGCTTGACCGTGAGCTCGTCGCCGCACAGCGGGTTGAGATCGTGGAACTGGAGGTCGACGCGCTCGAGCTCGGGCTCCGGCGGGCTCCAGTTGTGGGGCCGCTTGTAGTGCTCCAGGATGTTCTCGCGGTACAGGTCGTCCATGGCTGACTTCTCAGGCTAGCCGCGGGCGGGCGAGGTCAGAGCTGCAGGACGCGGGCGACCGTGCCCAGCCCGTCGATCAGCCGGTCGGTGTCCGCGACGGTGTTGTGGACCGCGTAGGACGCGCGCGTGGTGGCGGTGGCCCCGAGGCAGCGCATGAGCGGCTGGGCGCAGTGGTGGCCGGTGCGCACGCACACGCCCTCGCGGCCGAGGATCTCGCCGACGTCGTGGGGGTGGGCGCCCTCGATCACGAACGACACCAGCGCGCCGCGGTCGGCGGCGTCGGGCGGCCCGTGCAGCGTCAGGCCCGGCACCTCGGCCAGGCGCGCGATCGCGTCGGCGACGAGCGCGCGCTCGTGGGCGCGGATGCGCTCGATGCCGATCGACTGGATCCAGTCCACGGCGACGCCCAGGCCGATGGCCTCGGCGATCTGCGAGGTGCCGGCCTCGAACTTCCACGGCAGGTCGGCCCAGGTGGACTCCGTGTCGCCGACCATCTTGATCATGTGGCCGCCGGCGATGAACGGCGGCATGCGCTCCAGCAGCTCGCGGCGGCCGTGCAGCACGCCGATGCCGGTGGGGCCGTAGGCCTTGTGCCCGGTCCAGGCGTAGAAGTCGGCGTCGAGCGCGCGCAGGTCGACCGGGATCTGCGGCACGGCCTGGGAGCCGTCGACCACGACGACCGCGCCGGCCGCGTGGGCGCGGCGCGCGATCTCCTCGATCGGGTTGATCGTGCCCACCACGTTGGAGACGTGGGCGACCGCGACCAGCTTGGGTGAGCGCGCCAGCAGCGCGTCGAGGGCGTCGAGGTCGAGCTGGCCGTCGTCGAGCACGGGCACGTAGGCCAGCTCGGCGCCCTTCTCGGAGCACAGCAGCTGCCAGGGGACGATGTTGGAGTGGTGCTCCATCTGCGTGAGCACCACCAGGTCGCCCTGCCCGACGTTCTGGCGGCCCCACGTGTAGGCGACCAGGTTGAGCGCGGCGGTGGCGTTGGCGGTGAAGATCGTCTCCTCGGCGGTGGAGCCCAGCCAGGCGGCGATGGCCTGGCGCGCGCCCTCGAACTGGTCGGTGGCCTCGACCGCCAGCGGATAGACGCCGCGGTGCACCGACGCGCGCGTCTCGGTGTAGTAGCGCGTCATCGCGTCGATGACCGAGCTGCGGCGTCTGCGAGGTCGCCGCGGAGTCCAGGTAGGCCACCGGGCGCCCGTCGAACTCGCGCCGCAGGGTGGGGAACTCGGCGGTCAGGTCGCGGATGGCCTCGATCGTCGACATCAGCTCAGGCGCGGAGCGGCCGCCGTCAGGCGACGGCCTCCTCGAGCTCGTCGGTGATCCAGCCGTAGCCCTTGGCCTCGAGCTCGGTGACGAGGTCGGGACCGCCCTCCTTGACGATGCGCCCGCGGTACATGACGTGCACATGGCTGGGCTGCACGAGGTGCAGGATGCGCTGGTAGTGGGTGATGATGAGCACGCCCATGTCGGGGCCGGCCACCGAGTTGACGCCGTCGGCGACGACGCGCAGGGCGTCGATGTCCAGGCCCGAGTCGGTCTCGTCGAGGATGGCCAGCTCGGGGCGCTGGAGCGCCAGCTGGAGGATCTCCATGCGCTTCTTCTCACCGCCGGAGAAGCCCTCGTTGAGGTAGCGGCGGCTGAACTCCGACGGCACCTTGGTCAGCTCCATGGCCGCCTCCACGCTCTGACGGAACTCCTTGAGCGGGACCGCGTCCTCGCCGCGGGCGTCGCGGTGGGCGTTCATGACCGTGCGCAGGTACTTGGTGACGGTCACGCCGGGCACCGACACCGGGTACTGGAAGGCCATGAACAGGCCCATGCGGGCGCGCTCGTCGGTGGCGGCCTCGGTGATGTCCTCGCCGTCCCAGATGATCTGGCCCTCGGTCACCTCCAGGTTGGGGTGACCCATGATCACGTTGGCGAGGGTGGACTTGCCGGAGCCGTTGGGGCCCATCAGGGCGTGAATCTCGCCCTTGCCCACGGTCAGCTCCAGGCCGCGCAGGATCTCCTTCTCCCCGGCGCGGACGTGAAGGTTGCGAATCTCTAGGTCGGGCATGTCTCGTTTCCGGTGTGTCGTTGTCAGGCGGCGGGCGTCCCGCCGGCGACCGCGGCCGTGGCGACGGGCTCGAGCTCGTGGCGACCCGAGAACTCGACCAGCTCGGCCAGCGTCGTGTTCTGGAGCGAGCGGATGATGCCGCCCTGCACGCGGGTCCACAGCAGCTTGGTGGCGCACCCCCGGCCGGCGTCGGGCTGGTGGGAGCAGAGCACGCGCTCGGTGTGGTCGTGCACGAAGCACTCCATCGGGGCGATCGAGCCCTCCAGCGCCTGCACGACCTCATCCATGTTGATCTCCTCGGCGGGTCGGCTGAGCCAGTAGCCGCCGTGGGCGCCGCGGGCGCTCATGACCAGGCCGGCGCGGCGCAGTCGCGCCACCACCTGCTCCAGATAGGCCAGCGGCAGGCCCTCGGCATCGGCGATCGCCTTGAGGCTGGTGGGGTGCTCGGGCACCTGGCGCCCCAGCTCGATCATCAGCCGCACGCCGTACTCGGCTTTGGAGGAGAAGATCATCGCGTGGGCTAAATCCTACCAGGGGGGTCGGTTTAGGATCCGCCGACCTAGGTCGTCTGCGCTACCGGGTGACCGGCTGGACGCGAGGCGCTGTCTCAGCCCGATCGCCGCGCCGTGTAGGGTCCGAACATGGAAACCGTCCCGTCGAGCCAGCTTTCGAGCGCCGGCGACATCGCCGAGGCGGCCGCCGCGGCCCGACGGGCGGGGCGGCTCGGGATCGACACCGAGTTCATGTCGGAGGGCCGCTACCGCGCGCTGCTGTGCCTGGTGCAGGTGGCGGTCGACAATCCCGACGGCGAGGGCGAGCCCGCTGCATCTTCCTCATCGACGCGCTCGCCGACGTGGACGTCGAGCCGCTGGCCGTGCTGCTGGGCGACCCCGAGATCGAGGTCGTGCTCCACGCCGGCCGCCAGGACGTCGCCATCCTGCGCCGCGCCTGGCGCACCGAGCTCAACAACATCTTCGACACCCAGATCGCCGCCGGCTTCACCGGGGCCAGCGCCCAGGCGGGCTACGGCAACCTGCTCGGCTCGGTGCTCGGCCAGCGGGTGGGCAAGACCGCCAGCTACACCCGCTGGGACGCGCGGCCGCTCACCGCCGAGCAGCTCGGCTACGCCGCCGAGGACGTCGCCCACCTGCTCCAGCTCGCCGACGAGATCCAGCGGCGGCTGAGCCAGCAGCGGCCGCGTGGAGTGGGCGCGCGAGGAGTGCCGGCGGCTGGAGTCGGCCACCGACGAGCGCGACCCCGAGACCGCCTGGGAGCGCCTGCCGCGCGTCGGCCAGCTCGATCCCCGCTCGCGCGCCGTGGCCCAGACGCTGGCCGCCTGGCGCGAGCGCACCGCCTCGGACCTGGACCGGCCCGTCGGCTCGATCGTCGCCGACCCCGCGCTGGTGGAGCTGGCCAAGCGCCGGCCGTCCACCACGTCCGGGCTGGAGCAGATCCGCGGGCTGCATCCGCCGACGATCAAGCGCCGGGGCGAGGCGATCCTCGAGGCCATCGAGCGCGGGCGCGAGGCCGCGCCGATCCCCCGCGACGAGGCCCGCGCCCGCTCCGAGCCCGGCGACGCGCCGCTGATCGCGCTGGCCGAGGCGCTGCTGCGCGCCCGCGCGCTGGAGGCCGGCCTGGCCTACGAGCTGATCGCGTCGCGCGCCGAGCTCGAGCTCATCGTCGGCGCCGCCCGCCGTGGCGAGCCCGAGCCCGACGTGCGCACGCTGAGCGGCTGGCGCCGCGAGCTGGTCGGCGACGACCTGTCTGACCTGCTGGCCGGGCGCAGCGCGGTGTCGGTCGGCCCCGACCGGCGCCTGGTGCTTACGAAGAGCCCGCTGCACCAGCATGATCGACAGCGCCGGCGCGCGGTCGAACATGTGTGGCGGAGAGCGAGTGCGAGATCGGCGCCGTGCGCTGGATCCAGCCGAGGTCGATCGCCAGCAGGTCCTCGTAGGCGGTGGCGAAGGTGAGGCGCAGCTCGTGGCCCGGGGAATCGGCGGCCGTCTCCGTTGCCGTCGGGGCCCTTGGTGGTGGTCCAGCCCAGCTTGAGCAGCTGCGTCGGCGTAGGCGATGCGCAGCGCCTGCGAGGTGCGGGTAGCGGTCGCCGACGATCACCACCTGCAGCGCGCAGTACGGGTTGGCTCCGCGGTCGCAGCTGCGCACCTGGGTCAGCACCCGGGTCCCGGCGACCAGCGGGATGTTCTTCAGGCCGATCGCCCGCGGGGTGCCGCCCCGACCGGTGGCGACGATCACCACCGCGACGGCGACGATGGCGGCGACGATCACGCCGGCGCCGGCCAGCGCCCAGAACAGCAGCTTGCGCGATGACGTCGTCGCCGGCATGTCGTGAAGGCCGAATGTAATCAGGCGTCCCAGGGCGCGAGCGCCGCTGCGATCCCGTCGCGTCCCAGACCCGCCCCCAGGCAGCACAGCAGCGCGATCCGGGCCGCCCGCGCCGACAGGAACGGGGCGCACACCGCACCGCTGGCGCGCACGTCGCGCTCTGAGCCCTCAAAGCCGTAGGTGGCGTGCATCATCGACCCGCGCTCGGGCGCCACGGTGATCACGACGGGCACCCGCGCCACCACCTCGCGCAGCGCGTGCAGCATGCCCGGGGTCAGGTGCCCGGCGCCGAACGCCTCGACCACCACTCCGTCCGCGGTCTGCCCCGCCGCCCGCAGCAGCGCACCCGTCCTCCCCCAGCGCCGCGCTCAGGATGGGGACGGCGTGACTGATCGTGCGCGGGATCGAGCGCGGGCCGGCGCAGCGGCCGCGCATGAAGCCAGATCCGGCCCTCGACGACGCGGCCCAGCGGGCCCGGCCACGGGCGAGGCAAACGCGCTGGGGCCGGTGCTCTCGACCTTGCGGGCGCTCGTCGCCGCCAGGATCTCGCCGCCGAACACCACCACCGCGCCCAGCCCGGCGGCGTCGGGCGCGGCGGCGAGAGCCACGGCGTCGAGCAGGTTGGCGGGCCCGTCGGCGCCCGGCGGCGCTGGCCGGGCGGTTGGCGCCGGTGAGCACGATCGGCGCCTCGCCGTCGTAGGTCATCGCGCACAGCATCGCCAGCTCCTCGAGCGTGTCGGTGCCGGTGGTGATGACCACGCCGTCGCCGCGCGAGGCCGCCGCGACCGCCTGGCGCACCAGCCCGAGCCCCTGATCCAGCGAGATCTGCGGCCCGGGCAGCCCGAGCACGTTCTCGGCCTCCAGCGCGGGGAAGCGCTCGAGCTCCGGGATGGCGGCGACCAGCCCGGCGGCGTCGAGCGTGGGCACGGCGTGCTCGCCCTGCATGGAGATCGTGCCCCCGGCGGCCAGCAGGCGCACCGGCCGGGCCTGCGGGGTGTCGACGGGCGTGGACGTGGACATCCGCGCAGAACATAGTCCTCCGGTGCATACATGCGTCACGACGGCAGTCAGCCCCGGCCGACCATGAGGATTGGCGAGGTTCGGAGCGCGTAGCTAAGCTGCCATCCACCAAAATGTCGACCACCGCAGACAACCTCGCCGATCCCGAGCTGCTCGAGGCCGCCTGGGACCTCGAGCGCGCTGGTCGACGGCGACGAGGACAACGGCGTCACCCGCCAGCTCGACCAGGCGCTGGAGCGGGCGGCGGCGTTCGCGGGCGCCCACGCGGGCAAGCTCGCCGAGCTCGACGCGCGCGGGCTGGCCGGCGCCATGCAGGAGCTGGCCGAGATCAACGAGCTGGTCGGCAAGGCGGGCTCGTTCGCGTCGCTGCGCTTCGCCACCGACACCGCCGACTCCGCGCGCGGGGCCCTGCTCCAGCTCGTGCAGGAGCGCGCCACCGAGATCGAGACCAAGCTGCTGTTCTTCGAGCTGGAGTGGGCGGCGCTGGACGACGAGCGGGCGGAGCAGCTGCTCGCCGGACGAGGCGCTGGGCTTCTGCGCGCACTACCTGCGCAGCGCCCGCCGCTACCGCCCGCACCTGCTCTCCGAGCCCGAGGAGACGATCCTGGCCGAGAAGACGATCTCGGCCGAGAGCGCCTGGGCGCGGCTGTTCGGCGAGCTGGTGGCCGCGCTGCGGGTGCCCGTCGACGAGCAGGAGGTCCCGCTCGACGTCGCCCTCAGCCGGCTGCAGGACTCAAACCGCGACACCCGGCGCACGGTGGCCGAGGCGGTGTCGGCGGCGCTGGAGCCCGGGCTGCGCACGCGCGCGTTCATCTACAACACGCTCGTCCACGACAAGTCCGTCGATGACCGGCTGCGCTCCTACCCGCACTGGCTGGCCTCGCGCAACCTCGCCAACGAGGCCTCCGACGAGTCGGTCATGGCGCTGATCGAGGCGGTGCGCGGGCGCTTTGACATCCCGCAGCGCTGGTACACGCTCAAGGCCAAGCTGCTGGGCATCGACCGGCTGGCCGACTATGACCGCAGCGCCCCGGTGCTGCCCGAGGACGTCACCTTCTCCTACGCCGAGTCGCGCGAGCTGGTGCTCGACACCTACGAGGCCTTCTCCCCCGACGCCGGGCGGGTGGTGCGGCGCTTCTTCGACGAGCAGTGGGTCGACGCGCCGGTGCGGCCCCACAAGCGCGGCGGCGCCTTCTGCGCCTACACCGTGCCCAGCGTGCACCCCTACGTGCTGCTCAACTTCACCGCGCGCCGGCGCGACGTCCTCACCATGGCCCACGAGCTCGGCCACGGGCTGCACGCCGCGCTGGCCCAGCCCCAGGGCGTGTTTCACCAGTCCACGCCGCTGACGCTCGCCGAGACCGCCTCGGTGTTCGGCGAGGCGCTGGTGTTCGGGCGCATGCTCGAGGCCGCGCCCGACGACGACGCCCGCCTCAGCCTGCTGGCCGAGCGCATCGACGGCGCCATCGCCACCGTGTTCCGCCAGATGGCGATGAACCGCTTCGAGCACCTCATCCACACCCGCCGGCGCACCGAGGGCGAGCTGTCGGTGCGAGCGGATCTGCGAGTCCTGGGTGGAGAGCCAGTCCGAGCTGTTCGGCGACTCGGTGCAGATCACCGACGGCTACCGCATGTGGTGGTCCTACGTGCCGCACTTCATCAACACGCCGGGCTACGTCTACGCCTACGCCTACGGGCAGCTGCTGGCGCTGTCGGTGTACGGCCGCTACCTGCAGGAGGGGCCGTCCTTCGCCCCGGACTACCTCAAGCTGCTGGCCGCCGGCGGCTCGCGCACGCCCGAGGAGCTGGGCGCGATGGTCGGCATCGACCTCGCCGATCCCGGGGTTCTGGGACGCGGGCCTGGCTCTGGTCGAGCAGCAGCTGCGCGACGCCGAGGAGCTGGCGCTCAAGCGCTGAGGCGCTGACCGCCGCCGCGAGGCCGGGCGTCAGTGCGTCTTGGCGCGCCGCGTGCGCGAGCGCTCCTCCTGGCGCTCGACCACGTTGGCGATCAGCTTGATCACCTGCTCGATCCCGGTGACCTTGGCGTCGCCGTGCTCGAAGGCGGCGCGCCAGTCCTTGATGTGGCCCTTGGTGGCCAGGTCGTTGAACTTCGCCCGCGGGATCTCGAGGCGGAGCTTGGCGTCGGTGGCGATGTCCTTGGTCACCTTCGGCCCCGGCAGCTCGACGCGGTACATCTGGATGTCGCGCCCGCCGCGCAGCTCCAGGCCGGCGACGAGCTTGAGCGGCTGCAGCGCCGGCACGTCCTCGAGGAACCGCGTGACCGCGGTCTCGATGAGGCTCTTGGTGTCAGACGGCGAGGACAGGGCGCGACAGTCTATCCCTGCCCGCGCGCCTTACGGCTTGGCTTGCAGCGCGGCGCCGCCGTCATAGCCGGAGACGATGGTGGTCCCATCCTTGGCCAGGAACGCGTGCACCAGCGTCTGGCGCGACGACGCTCCGGGGGCGAGCCCGAAGGCCACGCCGAGCGCCACGACGGCCAGCAGAGCGACCAGCCGGCGGCGGAAGATGATGACTGGGGTTGCGGTGAGTGCGGGCATGGTGTCCTGCTCCCTGCCTAGCTTTCCGTCTATCAACCGTAGCGCGCCTGGGGGCGGCCGTGGAGGTTTATGTAGCGCGGCTTGACGAGGCCCGGGCAGGTTTTGGGTCTAGATCTTGTGGCGCTGCAGCAGCTTGCGGCCGATGACCATGCGCTGGATCTCTGAGGTGCCCTCGCCGATCAGCAGCAGCGGCGCGTCGCGGTAGATGCGCTCGATCTCGTACTCCTTGGAGTAGCCGTAGCCGCCGTGGATGCGCAGGCACTCCTCGGCGCACATCCGCCCGGTCTCTGAGGCGAACAGCTTGGCCATGCCCGCCTCGATGTCGGAGCGCTGGCCGGCGTCCTTCATCCGCGCCGCCTGGCGGGTCAGCAGCCGCGCCGCCTCCACCTGGGTGGCCATGTCGGCGAGCTTGAACTGGATCGCCTGGTGCTCGGCGATCGGCTTGCCGAAGGCCCGGCGCTCCTGGGCGTACTTGCAGCGCCAGCTCGAGCGCCCGCTGGGCGAGCCCCACGCCGCGGGCGGCGACGTTGACGCGCCCCAGCTCCAGCGCGTCCATCATCTGCGCAAAGCCCTTGTTCAGCCCGGCCTCCTCGCCGCCGAGGATGTCGTCCGCCGACCGCTTGTAGCCGTCGAAGACCAGCTCGGTCGACTCCACGCCCTTGTAGCCCATCTTCTTGATCTGGGGCGGGACGTTGAGGCCCTTGTAGTCGCCGGTGTTCTCGGCGGCGCCGGGCTCCTTGTCGGCGATGAAGCAGGTCAGGCCGCGATGCTTGGGCTCGGCGGTCGGATCGGTCCGCACCAGCACGAACACCACGCCCGAGCGCAGGCCGTTGGTGACCCACATCTTGGTGCCGTTGATCTCATAGCTGCCGTCGTCGGCTCTCTTGGCCGCGGTCTTGATCGCGGCCACGTCGGAGCCCAGCTCGGGCTCAGACAGGCTGAAGGCGGCGCGGATCTCGCCGGTGGCCATCTTGGGCAGGTAGGTCTGCTTCTGCTCCTCGGTCCCGAACTTCATCAGCAGGTAGGAGCCGATGAAGTGCGTGTTGACGATGCCCGAGATGCTGATCCAGCCGCGCGAGAGCTCCTCCACGATCATCGCGTAGGTGGTCAGATCCAGCCCCATCCCCCCGTATTCCTCGGGGATCGTGACCCCGAAGAGACCCAGCTCCTTCATCTGCTCCACGATCGGCTCGGGAAACGCGTCCTCGTGGTCGTAGTGCTCGGCGTTGGGGAGGATCTGCTCGTCGGCGAACTGGTGGACCATCTCGCAGATGGCCTTCTGCTCGTCGGTCAGATCGCTGGCTGGGCTGGTCGCTGCCATGGGGTGTCGGGGCTCCTCAGGTCTCGAGTCGGTCCGCCGAGAATACCCGCGGGTAGCGGCCTTGATACCGTCGCCGGACGCTGTGAGCGAGTTGTGAACGGGCCGGAGCCCCCGCGGCCGGGTGGGCGTAAGTCCGCGTGTATCAAGGAGGAGTAGATGATTCGTCGTTGCATTCGTCGTCTGGCGGGAGCCGGAGCGATCGCCGTTGCCGCCTGCCTGGTCCTGGCCATCGGCGCCCAGGCCAAGGCCAAGCCCAAGACCCTCACGGTCTGCAAGCACGGCTGCCGCTACTCGACCATCCAGGGGGCGGTCAACGCCTCCGGCAAGAACGCGACGATCAGCGTCAAGCCCGGCAAGTACGTCGAGGGCGTGATCATCTCGGGCCACAAGCACGACGGCCTGCACATCATCGGCGATGACCAAGAACCCGGCCAAGGTCCTCATCGAGGGCAAGAACGCCAAGGGCCCCGGCGGCGCCGCCCAGAACGGGATCGAGGGCGACGGCGTCAACAACCTCGTGCTGGAGAACATGAAGGCCGAGCACTTCGCCGCCAACGGCTTCTACGTCAACCACTGCCAGGGCTACTGAAATGAAGAACCTGGTCGGCCGGCTTCGAGCACTCCTACGGGCTGTTCGCCTTCCGCTGCATCGGCGGGCGGATGACCCAGTCGGTCGGCTACGGCAACGGCGACTCGGCGTTCTACATCGGCGGCACCCCGTTCCAGAAGCACCCGGTGTGGTCCACCGTTGATCACGACACCGGCTATCGAGAACGTCCTCGGGCTACTCGGGCACGAACTCCAAGTACGTGACGATCCGCGAATTCGTCAGTTCTACAACAACGGCGCGGGCGTGGTCCCGAACACCCTGGTCTCCGAGCCCGATCAGCCGGCCGACACCGGGATCATCGAGAACAACCTCATCTTCTGGAACAACTTCGACTACTACCGCCCGAGCTCGCCGGTCAAGACGGTGTCCGGCGGCGTCGGCACCGATCAGGCCAACTACCCCATCGGCGCGGGCGTGATCCTGTTCGGCACGACCAACTGGACGGTCAAGGACAACTCCATCTTCGGCAACTTCCTGTGGGGCGTCGCGGCCTTCTCGGACCCGACCAACTCCACCGGCAAGGCGCTGAACACCGGCAACCACATCATGGACAACAAGATGGGAGCCGCGTTCAACGACGCCAACGGGTTCGACTTCTTCAACGACGGGTCCGGCAAGGGAACCTGCTTCCAGGACAACGGGGCGCAACGTGACCCAGGACGTTGAGGGGAGCGCAGTGGCGTCGGAGCTGTACCCGACGTGCCCGAACGCCAACGGCACCGGCACCACGGCGGGCAACTCGGATCAGTTCGGCAAGCTGGCGGCGGTCGTCCTGGCTAAACCGCCGACAGCGCAGGAGTCGTTCTGGCATGTGCACACACACCCGGCACGGCCGGGCGTCAAGCCGTTTGAAGGCTAAGGGGGTCATTCACAGATGAGGCACAAGGGGCTGACAACGCTCATCGCATGTGTCGCCGTCGGCGCGGTCGGGGTCCCGACCGCGCTCGGCACGACCAAGACGAAGCCGGTGGTCAAGAACGTCCAGGTCAAGGACAACTTCTACTCACCGACGAAGGTCACGATCAAGAAGGGACAGCAGGTCAACTGGATCTGGAGCAAGCAGAACTTCAACACCCACACGGTGACCCTGATCAAGGGTCCCAAGGGCGTCAACAAGAAGAAGTTCAGCTCCATTCCAGGCCAGCGCCGGGGTCCACTTCAAGCTGACCTTCACCAAGGCGGGGACGTATCACTTCGAGTGCCAGCTGCACCCGCTCGAGATGAACATGACGGTGACCGTGAAGAAGTAGGACGAGCGAAGGGGGCCCATCGTGAGCGCACCTATCGGGCGGCGGCAGTTCGTCGCCAGCGCGGGCGGGACGCTGTTCTGCACGCTGGCGGGGCACAAGCTGACCAGCGACTCGCACGTCAACATCGACCAGCTCGCGGGCGGCGTTCCGGTGCCGCCCCGGGTGGCCGCCTACTACGAGGCTCAGGCGCGCGCCGAGACGCAGGCTCAGATCGAGCCGCAGTTCGTCTCGGAGACCACGCCCAAGGCGGCGGCCGGCGCCGCGGTCCGCACGTACTGGATCAAGGCGGTCAAGACGAAGTGGAACATCGTTCCGACCCACCACGACGGGATGATGGACCGCAAGGTGCCGGGCAAGACGACGTTCACCGCGCTGGCCTACCAGCCGCTGGGCGCCGGGCTTCGCCAAGCCGCTGGGCCCGCCGCAGATCCCCGGGCCGCTGCTGGAGGCACAGACCGGCGACACGATCGTCGTCAACTTCCGTAACCAGACCGGCGTGCCGGTGACCATGCATCCGCACGGGATCTTCTACACCCACGACATGGACGGCGCCTACAAGGGCAAGTACACCGAGCCGGGCGGGTTCGTGGAGAATGGGCGCACGCTTCCAGTACGTGTGGGAGGCGCGCGCCGGCACCGAGGGCGCGTGGCTCTACCACGACCACGGGCCGATGGACCCGCTCCCGGTGTTCAAGGGCATGTTCGGCGGGCTGATCATCCGCAAGCCGACCGATCCCGTCCCCAACGAGGAGTTCTTCGTCTTCCTGCACTCCTTCGCGCCCCTGGCCACGGGCCTGGACCAGCAGTTCTCCTGCATCAACGGGCGGGCCTACGCGGGCAACACCCCCACGCTGCGCGCCAAGGTGGGAGACACCGTCAACTGGCACGTGTTCGCCATCGACAACGACTTCCACGCCTTCCACCTGCACGGCCACCGCTGGACCGACGAGGCCGGCGTGGTCATCGACAACCACACGCTGGGGCCGGCCGACGTCACGTCGTTTTCCATCGTGGAGGACAACCCCGGTCGCTGGTTCTACCACTGCCACGTGTTCTCCCACCTGCACATGGGGATGAACGGTTGGTACGTCGTCATCGCCCTGAGCCGACTGGCGCGGTGCGGTCGCCGCCATCGCGTGGCGACCGCGCGCGGCTGCTACTTGACCTGCGCTACGGCGCGCGCGGCCGACGCCAAGGTGGCCATCGGCCACTACAAGTGGTCCCAGGCCGTCGTCCACGTCGACCTCGGCCAGCGCGTCACCTGGTACTGGGTCGGGCCCGACACGATGCACTCGGTGACCGGGATCTCGGCCAACGACGCCGGCGAGGACTCAGATCCCAACGACAGTCAGCCCGATCACAAGCTCGGGCTCGAGCTTCCGCCTCACCTTCACAGCGCCGGGGGTCTACGAGTTCCAGTGCAAGCTGCACCCGGTGGTGCGCGGCGAGGTGGTCGTCTCCGGCACGCCCGGCAACCCGCTGGACGACCCCGACCCGGTCCCCAAGCTCAACGTGCTGCTCCTCCGCCCCACGCTCACCGGCGTGTTCCTGGCCAGCCACCGGTTCCGCACCGCCGGCACGACGCTCAACCTGGCGCTCGACGACCCCTCGCTCGTCGACGCCGAGATCTGGCATGTGTCCCATGGGCACCGCTCCACCTACGCCGGATGGCAGCGCTGGCGCGCCCACATCGGCTTCAACTACCTGCCCTTCGGCGCCCCGGCCCGGCATTTCCGGCCCTCGCCGGGTCGCTACGTGGCCTTCCTGCAGGCGACGGACCTCTACAACAACGTCAGTCGCATCCGGCGGGTGCCGTTCACGGTCCTCGCTCCGCCCCGGCATCGCCATCGCTCGCGGACCCGGGTGCCCAAGTAAACTTATTGGTTTAGTTCGTGGCCCACGGGCTAATCGGCCGCGGCCTGCGCGGGAGCCTCGGAGCGCACGCGGCGGCTCCACGGCGACTCGGGGCGCTCCTGCAGCTCACCGTCGAGCTCGATGTCGACCTTCTCGTTGAAGAAGCAGAGCAGACCGGCGACCCTCCCCACCTCGGCCAGCGGCGCCTCGTAGTACCAGATGAGGTCGGTGCCGTCGCCACCGTCGGCGCGCTTGACCGAGTAGTAGCTCGCGGTCCCCTTGTAGGGGCAGCGGGTGACGGTGTCAGAGGGCACGAGCTCGGCGCGCACGTCCTCGCGCGGGATGTACCAGCGCGGCGGCAGGTTTGACTCAAACAGCGCCAGCGCGCGGTCAGTCTCGGCCAGCAGCTCGCCCTCCAGCAGGACCCGGATGTGGCGGTCGGTGCTGACCACGTCGACGCGGTGATACGGATCGCGGGGGTGCACCACGATCTCCTCGCCCTCCTCCAGCCACCGGCCCATCCGGTCGAAGTAGAAGGCCACCAGATCCTTGATGAACGGGGCGTCAGGGAGTGGGTCGGGGTAGTACCAGGCGCCGTTCTCCACGGTCTCGCCGCCGGCGGTGATCGTGTAGTAGGAGGCGTCGCCCTTCTTGGGGCAGTGCGTGTGGCGGTCCGTCGGCGTCATGACGTCGGTCCGGACGTCCTCGGGCGGGAAGTAGTACATCGGCTGCAGCCCGGACTCGTGCAGGATGAACGCGTGGCGGCTGTCGGCGATCACCTCGCCGCCCACCTCGACGCGGATGCGCTTGGGCGTGTGCTCAAGGTAGATCGTGCGGCCAGGGGGCGGCGGCTCGAAGTTGAACTGCCCCGCGGGCGTCTTGCTGAGCGGGCCGGTGCCGGTCATCCATCCCATGCCGTCCACGGTACCAGGGCGGGCGTGCGGGCCCGCCCGGGCGCCGGTGCCGGCCCGTTGGGAGGTCGCCTCGGCGCGCCTGGCAGACTGCCGCCGATGAACTTCGCCCGCGACGTCGTCGATGCCGCCCCCGCTGGCGACCGGGCGCTGGTGGAGATCACCCGCGAGGGCGACCGCCGGGAGTGGACGTTCGGCGGAGGTCGCCGACGCCTCGGCGCGCCTGGCGGGGACGCTGGTCGCCCGCGGTGTCGCGCGCGGCGACGTGGTCATGACCCTGATCGG
Source organism: uncultured Actinomycetota bacterium (assembly GCA_963790605.1). Lineage (GTDB taxonomy): Bacteria > Actinomycetota > Thermoleophilia > Solirubrobacterales > Solirubrobacteraceae > Palsa-465. Next base: position 74,073 of record CAWBPG010000002.1, read on the forward strand.
CAACCGTCCCGAGTGGGTGCTGACGATGGTCGCCTGCTTTCGCATCGGGGCGGTGGCGCTGCCCTGCAACGAGCAGCTGCGCGCCAAGGACCTGCGCCAGCGCCTGGACGCCGCGCAGCCGAGGCTGATCGTCGCTGACGCGCGCAACGCCGCCGAGCTGAAGGGGGCGGGGGTGCCGCCCGGCGCGGACGTGATCCTCATCCCGGATGACGGCGTGCTCGCCGCCGAGGCGGCGCCCGCGGTCGAGCTTGACCCCAGCGACCCGTGTCTGATCACCTTCACCAGCGGGACCACCGGTGAGGCCAAGGGGATCGTCCACGGGCAGCGCTACCTGCCCGGCCAGCGGCTGCAGGCGACCCACTGGCTCGGCGGGCGCCGGGGCGACCTGGTGTGGTGCACAGCGGCCAGCGGGTGGTCCAAGTCCGCCCGCAACGTCTTCATCGCGCCCTGGCTCACCGGCGCGGCCGCGCTGCTGCACGACGCCCGCTTTGACCCGGCGCAGCGGCTGGAGATCCTCGCCGCCGAGCAGGTCAACGTGCTGTGCATGGCCCCGACCGAGTACCGGGTCATCGCCAAGCGGGTGCAGCTCACCCCGGTGCCGTCGCTGCACGGGCTGGTGGCGGCCGGCGAGGCGCTCAACCCCGAGGTGCTGCGCGCCTTCAAGGAGGCAACGGGCCTCGAGATCCGCGACGGCTACGGCCAGACCGAGACCGGCCAGCTCACCGGCGTGCCCGCCGGCGGCGCGGTCCGCCCGGGCTCGATGGGCCGGCCGCTGCCGGGGGTGGCGCTTGAGGTCGACGACGGCGAGCTGGTGCTCGCCGACCCGCGCACCGATCCCACGTTCTTCGTGGCCACGCTCGGCGGTCCGCCCTCGCCCGAGGATCGGCCCTGGCGGACCGGGGATCGCGTCACCGCCGACGAGGACGGCTACCTCTACTTCGAGGGCCGCACCGACGACGTGATCATCTCCGCCGGGTACCGCATCGGCCCCTTCGAGGTCGAGTCGGCGCTCGTCTCCCACGGCGCCGTCGCCGAGGCCGCCGTGGTCGCCGCCCCCGATGACGAGCGCGGCGCGGTCGTGCGCGCCGTCGTCGTGCTGCGCGAGGGCTTCAGCCCCTCCGACAAGCTCGTCACCGAGCTCCAGGACCACGTCAAGCACGAGACGGCCCCCTACAAGTACCCGCGCATCGTCGACTTCGCCGCCGAGCTGCCCAAGACGGCCAGCGGCAAGGTGCAGCGCGCGCTGCTGCGCGGGGCCTGACCGGGCGGCTCCAGAGCTCGTACTAGGCTGAGGCGCAATGGACGGATACCGCCCCGCCATCGGCATCACCACTCCCGTCACCCAGGCCAGCTACGGCGTCTGGGATCAGCACTCCGCGGTCCTGCCCGCGGGCTACGTGACCGAGGTGCGCCGCGCCGGCGGCCTGGCGCTGATGGTGGCGCCCGAGCCCGAGCTGGTGTCCGACCCCGACGAGCTCCTGCAGCGCCTCGACGGCCTCATCGTCTCCGGCGGCGTCGACGTGGACCCGGCGTCCTACGGTGCCGAGCCCCATCCGGAGACCAAGGGCTGCACGCCTGACCGCGATGCCTTCGAGATCGCGCTCGTCCGCCGGGCCGTCGGAGCTGGACATGCCGGTGCTGGGGATCTGCCGCGGCATGCAGGTGCTCAACGTCGCCTTCGGCGGCACGCTCATCCAGCATCTGCCCGAGACCTTCGGCCACGAGGACCATCGCCGCGTGCCCGGCAACTTCGACGAGGCCGACCACGACGTCCGCCTCGTCCCGGAGTCGCTGGCGGCCGCCGCCGCGGGCGAGCTCCTGCACACCACCAAGTCCCACCACCACCAGGGCGTCGACGAGATGGGCGAGGGCCTGGTCGTCACCGGCACGTCGGCGATGGACGAGCTCGTCGAGGCGATCGAGCTGCCCGAGCGGCGTTTCGTGCTGGGCGTCCAGTGGCACCCGGAGGCCGACGAGCGCAGCGGCGTGATCGGCGCGCTGGTGCAGGCGGCCGCGCAGTATCGCGACGCGCGCGCCGCGGTCGCCTGAGGCGCCGGGGTCGCCTGACGCGCCGGGGGTCCGGTGAGCGGACCCGGACTGTCAGCGAACCGCGATCGGCTCGTCGTAGCCGGCGTTGCGGACCGCGCGCTGGACCTCGGCGGCGTGCACGGGTCCCCGCGTCTCGAGCACGAGCTGCACCGCCGACTCGCGCACGTGCAGGTCGAAGCCCTCGCGGATGTGCTCCACGTCGAGCAGGTTGGCCCCGAGCTCGCCCACCAACGAGAGCAGCAGCGCCAGCGACCCCGGGCGATCGGGCAGCCGGGCCAGCAGCACGTAGCGGCGGCCCGCCTGGCTCTCGTGGCGGCGCGACGATCTGCCCCAGCAGCCCCGGATCGACGTTGCCCCCGGACAGGATGACTGCGGTGATGCCGTCGGTGACGGCCTCGCCCGCCCGTCCGGCGAGCAGCGCCGCCACCCCGACGGCGCCGGCGCCCTCGACCACGAGCTTGGCCCGCTCCAGCAGGAAGACCATCGCCTCGGCCACCTCCTCCTCGGAGACGACCACCAGCCCGTCCACCCACTCGCGGATGAGCCCGAGCGTGAGCGTGCCCGGACGCTTGACCGCGATGCCGTCGGCGATGGTCAGCGCGGAGGTGACGGCCACCGGCTCCCCGGCCGCCAGCGAGGTCGGGAAACGGCGCGCACGCCTCGACCTGCACCCCGATCACCTCCACCTCGGGACGCTGGGACTTCAGCGCGATGCGCGACCCCGCTGATCAGGCCACCCCCGCCGACGGGCACCACCACCCGGCGCAGATCCGGCGCCTGCGCCAGCAGCTCGAGGCCGACGCTGCCCTGACCGGCGACGACGACCGGATCGTCGAACGGGTGCACGAACGCATGACCGCCGGCGGGCGCAAACTCCTGGGCCGCGGTCAGCGACTCGTCGACGGTCTCGCCGACGAGCCGCACCTGCGCCCCCAGCGCCGGCCGTGGCCTCGGCCTTGGCGATGGGCGCCGCCTCGGGCATGAACACGTGACAGGGCACTCCTCGCTCGCGGGCCGCGTAGGCGACCGCCTGGGCGTGGTTGCCGGCGCTGGCGCACACGACGCCGTCCTCGCAGGCGCTGCCCAGGGAGGCGATCTTGGCCAGCGCGCCGCGGATCTTGAACGAGCCCGTCCGCTGGAGGTTCTCGGCCTTCAGCGCAACTGTCATCCCCGCCCGCTCGGTCAGCGTCCGTGTGCTCAGCAGCGGGGTCTCCCGGATCACCCCGGCGCCGGCCTGCGCGGCGCGGCGGATGTCGTCGGCCGACGGCTGGGTCGGCCGGTGAATCGACGCCGGCTCAGCCTCCAAGCGCCACCACCGCGTCCATCTCGACCTGCGCTCCGCGCGGCAGGGCCTGCCACGCCGATGGCGACCCGCGCGGGCGGGCTTGACTCGAAGAACGACCCATAGACCTCGTTGACCGAGGCGAACGCGGACATGTCGGTCATGTAGATCGTCACCTTGACGGCGTCGCCGAGGCTTGTCCCCGGCCGCCTGGCACACCGCCGCCAGGTTCTCGAGGCACCGTCCGGCCTGATCGGCGGCGGTGGCCCCCACGAGGTCCCCGGTGCGGGGGTCCAGCGGGATCTGCCCGGAGCAGAACAGCAGGCCGCTCGCGGCCACGGCATGTACGTATGGGCCAATCGCCTCCGGTGCGCCCGGGGCGGTGACCGGTTCCCTGTTGGCAGGCAAATCTTCTCCTTGGGTCTCGAACGACTCCTGAACCCCTAGCGTATTGCGCCTCTGGCGCCCAGGTAGCCTCCCTCGGGATGCCCAACCGCCTGGCCGAGGAGACCTCTCCGTACCTGCTCCAGCACGCCCACAACCCCGTGGACTGGTATCCGTGGGGCGAGGAGGCGCTGCAGCGCGCCCGTGAGCTGGACCGGCCTCTGCTCGTCTCGATCGGCTATTCGGCGTGCCACTGGTGCCACGTGATGGAGCGCGAGTCCTTCGAGGATCCCGCCGTAGCGGCGCTGATGAACGAGAAGCTCGTCTGCATCAAGGTCGACCGCGAGGAGCGCCCGGACATCGACGCCGTGTGCATGGAGGCGTGCCAGGCGATGACCGGCCAGGGCGGCTGGCCGCTGAACGCCTTCCTCACCCCCGAGCAGGCGCCGTTCTACGTCGGCACCTACTTCCCGCCCGAGCCGCGCCACGGGATGCCGCCGTGGCGCGCCGGTGATCGACGCGGTCTCCGAGGCCTGGGAGCAGCGGGCCGACCGGGTCCGCGAGCAGGGCGCCGAGGTGCTGCGCTCGCTCGGCGGCGCGTCACGCCTGCCCGCCTCTGACGAGCCGATCACCGACGCGGTGCCCACCCAGGCGATGGAGACCCTGCGGCGCCTGTATGACCCCGTCAACGGCGGCTTCGGGCGCGCTCCCAAGTTCCCGCAGGCATCGCTGATCGAGTTCCTGCTGGCCCGCGGCGAACGCGACATGGCGCTCGCCACGCTGCGCGCAATGGCCGTCGGCGGGATCTATGACCAGGTCGGGGGCGGCTTTGCCCGCTACGCCGTCGACGCCACCTGGACCGTGCCCCACTTCGAGAAGATGCTCTACGACAATGCGCTGCTGGCCCGTGCCTATCTGCACGGCTGGCAGGTGTCCGGCGACCCGCTGCTGCGCCGCGTCTGCGAGGAGACCCTGGACTGGGCGCTGCGTGAGATGCGCGGGCCCGAGGGCGGCTTCTGCTCGGCGCTGGACGCCGACTCCGAGGGCGTGGAGGGCAAGTTCTACGTCTGGACCCTGGACGAGCTGCGCGCGGCGCTCGGACGACGAGGAGCTGTGTGAGCGAGGCGGTGGCGTTCTTCGGGGCGAGCGAGACCGGCAACTTCGAGGGCGCCAACGTGCTCGAGGGCCGCGGCCCGGTGCCCGCGCGCCTGGCCGAGATCCGGGCGGCGCTCCTGGCAGACGCGCAGCGAGCGCGTGCGCCCCGGGCTGGACGACAAGCGCCTGACGTCGTGGAACGCGCTGATGGTCTCGGCGCTGGCCCAGTCCGGCGCGGCGCTGGAGCGCGCCGATTACGTGGCCGCGGCGGTCGCCTGCGCCGAGTTCCTGCTGCGCGACATGCGCGACCCTGACGGCCGCCTGCTGCGGACATGGAAGGACGACCGCGCCCACATCGACGCCTACCTGGAGGACCACGCCTACCTGCTCGAGGCGCTGCTCACCCTGTATGAGGCGACGTTCGATCCCCGCTGGTACGCGGAGGCGCGCGCGATGGCCGACACGATGATCGAGCGCTTCGCCGACGAGGAGCGCGGCGGCTTCTTCACCACCGCGGCGAACCATCGCCAGGGCTTTGCCCGCCAGAAGGACCTCGACGACTCCCCGACGCCCTCGGGCGGCGCCTCGGCCGCCTTCGGCCTGCTGCGCCTGGCGCGCCTCACCGGCGAGTTCGAGTACGAGCGTCACGCGCTGGACGTGCTGCGGGTGCGGGCGCCGATCGTGGGCGAGCACCCCCACGGCTTCGGCCACGTCCTGCAGGCGCTGGACTTCTATCTGGCGCCGGTGCGCGAGGTGGCGATCGTCGGGGCCGACGAGGACGACGCGGGCGTGGCGGCGCTGGCGCAGGTTGTGCGCGGCGAGTACCGGCCCCATGTGGTGGTGGCCGGCGGCCCCGGCGGCGACGTCCCTCTGCTCGAGGGCCGCTCCCCGGTCGACGGACGGGCGGCCGCCTACGTCTGCGAGCACTTCGCGTGCCAGGCCCCGGTGACCGACCCCGAGACGCTCGCGGCGGCGCTCTGAGCCGGGCGCCGGCGCGATCCGGCTTCGCCACGCGCGAGGCGGACGCGAAGCGGGACAACCGTCGCTCGCTCGGCATGTCGATCGGGCGTGGCGTACATCTGTCCCGCTATCCGGGACCAACGCAGCCCGCCCCTCTGAGACCGGCGCGAGCGGGCGACGAACGACCCGGCCCCGTCCGCCACGGAGACGGGCGCGGCGAGCTACAGGACCGGCAGGTAGCGCTCCAGCTCCCAGGGAGTGACCTGGACGCGGTAGTCGTCCCACTCCTGGCGCTTGATCTCGATGTAGCGGTTGAACATGTGCTCGCCGAGGGTGCGCAGCACGAGCTCTGACTGGGAGGTGAGCTCGATGGCCTCGCCCAGCGTCTCGGGCAGCTGGTCGATGCCCAGGCGGCGGCGCTCATCGGGCGAGAGGTGGTAGAGGTTCTTCTCCATCGGGTCGGGCAGCTCGTAGCCGTGCTCGATGCCCTCCAGGCCCGCCTGAAGCAGGACGGCGAAGGTGAGGTAGGGGTTGCAGGCGGGGTCCGGGCAGCGCAGCTCCATCCGGGTCGCCCTCTCCTTGCCCGGGTGATAGAGCGGGACCCGGACGAGCGCCGAGCGGTTGCGGCGCGACCAGGCGACGTAGACGGGCGCCTCGTAGCCGGGAACCAGTCGCTTGTAGGAGTTGACCCACTGGGCGAAGATCGAGCAGATCTCCCGCGCGTGGCGCAGCTGCCCCGCGATGAACGCCTTGCCCACATCCGACAGGAAGTACGGATCGTCGCCGTCGTAGAAGGCGTTGCGCTCGCCCTGGAACAGCGACTGGTGGGTGTGCATGCCCGAGCCGTTCTTGCCGAACAGCGGCTTGGGCATGAAGGTGGCGTGCAGCCCGTACTTCATCGCGTATTCCTTGACCGTGATCCGGTAGGTCATGCAGTCGTCGGCCATCTTCAGCGCGTCGGCGTAGCGCATGTCGATCTCGTGCTGGCTGGGGCCCACCTCGTGGTGGGTGTACTCGGTGTGGATGCCGAGCTGCTCGAGCGCCAGCACGGTCTCGCGCCGCAGGTCGGACCCGGCGTCGAGCGTGGTCAGATCGAAGTAGCCGCCCTCGTCGAGCACCTCGGTGGACTTGGCGTCGCGGAAGTAGAAGTACTCGAGCTCGGGGCCGACGTAGAAGTGGTCAAAGCCCATGCTCTCTGCGCGGGCGAGTGCGCGCTTGAGCACGTGGCGCGGATCCCCCTCATACGGCGTCCGCTCCGGGGTGAGGATGTCGCAGAACATCCGGGCTACCCCGGCCTCGTCGGGGCGCCACGGCAGCGCGATGAAGGTGCTGGGATCGGGCTGGGCGATCATGTCGGACTCCTCGATGGCGTTGAAGCCGGTGATCGAGGAGCCGTCGAAGCCCATGCCGCCCTCGAACGCGTCCTCCAGCTCGGTGACGTTGATCGAGAACGCCTTGAGCTGCCCGAGGATGTCGGTGAACCACAGCCGGATGAAGCGGATGCCGTCCTCCTGCACCATGGCGAGGACGTCGTCGCACGTCAGCCCGGCGGTCTGCGGGGTCTGGGCCATCGCGCGGGAACCTTAGAGGTTGTCTCAAAACCCCGCGTGTGCGGGTGGCGCCGGGGCGTTCAGGAGCCGTTTGTGGGGGCCGACGTCCGGCCGGCAGCCGCGCGGTCGCCCAGCCAGCGCCGGGCCCAGCTCTGGAGCTCGGCCAGCGCGGGCTCGAGCTCTGAGCCCATCACGCTGAGCTCGTACTGCACGCGCAGCGGAGGCCCGGGGATGACGGTGCGCTGCACCATCCCCCGCGCCTCCAGCTCCTTCATCCGCTCCGAGAGGAGCCGGTCCGAGAGCTCGGGGATCGCCTGCGCGATCTCCGAGAAGCGCAGCGGCCCGTCCATCAGCACGCGAAGGATCGCGCCGGTCCAGCGTCGGCCGACCAGCTCCACCGCCTCGTGATAGAGGGGGCAGCAGTTGCTGCGGGCCGCGTCCTCGGTGCTGCCGCGGGCCCGATCCTCGGTCGAGGAATGGTGGTTCGCGGCCATCAGGAACGCTTAGCTTAACGGCCTAGGCGGCCTCGAGTTGCCGGGATGCCTCCGTCGACCCATCTACGGGGACGTCTCCGGCGACGTTGACCATCGCCGTGAAGCCCTCCAGCGACACCGCCGCGATCGCCTCCAGGATCTGCTCGTCGTCCCAGCCGGCCTCGCGCGCCTCCTCGTGCAGGTGCATCGCGGGCCGGCCCTCCTCCAGGAGCGCCTGGAGGTAGCGCAGCAGCGCCGCCTCGTGCGGGTCCTTGGAGCTGAACTGGCGAGCCGCCGCGACCTCGTCAAGCGCCAGCCCGGCCGCGCGGGCCGCCCGCGAATGCATCGCGATGCCCGGCTCGGAGTGGTAGTGCTCGGCGACCGCCAGCGCGATCCGCTCCAGCGTGGGCAGCGTCAGCGTCCCGTGTCGCAACTCGGAGCGAAAGCGCGCGTAGGCACGAAGCGCCGCCGGAGAACCGGCCAGCACCCCCAGGAAGTTCGGCAGCTGCCCACCCGAGGACAGCGCGCCGCGCAGGACCGCCACTGAGCCCTCCGGGGCCGTCAGGTCGTCGTGGATCTGGAATCTGCTCATCGTTGTCTTCATCGCTGACCACCGAGGTCGTAAAGGGAGGGGAGGCAAGAGTTCGAGGGAACGCTGCCCTTTACTTTCAACATCTGCTTACGGAACATAAGTGTACCTCCGGGTGCCCCACCTGGCAAGGGAAATAGGGGCGCCCTTTCTCCTTTTACGCACCGCCATAAACAGGGGATCACCGCCTGGGTAATGGTTGTGTAAGGGGCGAGCCGGCCGCGGGGGTGTAGCGCCCGCGACCGGTCCCTCTACCCCTAAGACGTCGCGGGCCCCTCAACCGTGACGACGAGCTCCCGCCGGCCTCCCCCGAGTCCATGACATGCTGGGCCTCGAGGATCTGATCAACGCGAACACCCGCGACGGCGGGAGGCGCGTCCCGGATTGTCGCCGGACCGGCTGTGGCCGACCTCTGGCGCTCGTTGCTAGTGGAGGTGCGCCAGCGTGTGCAGCGTGGCGGCGTGCGCGCTGGTGACCGCCGCCAGAATGAGCATCACGCCCAGACAGCACCGCCCACAGTGCGGCGCGGTCAGGGCGGAAGCCGGTGCGCTCATAGCGCCGCTCCGGGCGCCGGCGTGAGCTGGGCCGTGGCGTGGCATAGCGGTCGGCCACCTGGCCGCGGATGGTGACCGTCCGGCGGCCCGGGACCCCGCGTGAAGGTGACCATCGGCCGGCGCGACCTCGTCACGCTCGGGCGTGGCCTGGTTCACGGGCGCGGGCGGGTCCTCGGCGGACCACTCCATCGCCTCGTGCTCTGAGGTGGACCAGTCGTCGAGCGCGCGCACCGCGGACGGCAGCCGCTCGCGGTCGCGGGCCTCCAACTCGCGCTCACGGGCATCCCACTCGAGGAGCGCGGCGCGGGCGGCATTGCGCGCAGCAACGCGCTCGTCGTGCGGGCTGCGGTCCTCCCGGAACTCAGCTACGCCTGATTGCGGCATTCATCGTCCTCTTTCTTTGCTTGCGGGGTTAGCTGACGGGCTCGCGCCGAAAGAGCGGCGCTACGCGCAAGGCGCGATTAGCCCCAACAACTTGGGTCCCCCGCTTCCATTCCCTACCGGCGGCGTGGAGCGGATTGGAATTCAGCTGTACGAAGCGGCGATCCTACCAACGCTCCCGGCGGATAGAAATCCGCAGGTTTGCGCAAAGTGCGGGGTTATATCCGCAGGCGCGCGCGAGTGCTACTCGTTGCCGGCCACTTTGGCCACGAAAGCGGCCACGTTCTGGGCGTCCTGGCCCTGGACGACGGCCGCCGGCATGACGCCCTGGCCCAGGCATCCCTGAGTGGAGCCTTTGGGCGGGTTGGGCAGGCAGCCGTTGTTGATCGTGTGGAGCACGATCGACTGCGCCGGCTTGAGCACGTCCAGGTTGGGCCCGACCTTGCCCGCCGCGTTGGCGCCGGCCAGGGTGTGGCAGACGCCGCAGTGCTCGCCGAACAGCTCGCGCCCGCTCTTCTCGTCGGCGGTGAGCTTGATCCCGCCCACCTGGGCGTTGGCGTTGTGGTGGTTGCCGGTGAGCATCAGCAGCGGCAGCCCGACCCCGAAGACCGACAGCCGTGACGACGAACATCGGTGATCGTGATGCTGCTGCCCCGCCGGCCCGGGTCCCGCCTGGCGTGCTGCACCGTTCCGGTGCCACGCGTGGCCAGGACGACCAGGCCGAGGGCGACGACGACCCAGAGGGCGACGAATGCGGCGACCGCAAGCACGCGCGAGACCTTATCGCGCGGACCGCTCGGATGAGCCGTGGCTCACCGCCTGCGTCCCGAGGCGAAGCTCATGATCGGGGGCGCGACCGCGCGGAAGTCCTCGGCCTCGCCGCCGGCAGCGGCGCCCCCGGCACCCCCGCGCCCGGCACCGGCCCGCCCGCCCCGCCGCGGCGGCCTTCTGCTCGGCCAGGCCGCGGCGCACCTGCTCGTCGAGCATGGAGAAGTCCTTGATCTCGGCGACGATCTGGTCGGGCGCGTCGATCGAGCCCACCCAGTCGACCAGCACGTTGATCGCCCCGCCGGCCGCGGCCAGCTTCTCCAGCTTGCCCGACACCAGCATGAGCGGCTCGGTCCTCACCACCAGCCGGTGGCGCTCGTAGATCTGGGGCGGGACGACGAGGTTGATCGTGCCGTACTCGTCCTCCAGCAGCAGGAAGACGATGCCGCTGGCCGTCCCCGGCCGCTGGCGGGCGACCACCAGCCCGCCGATGCGCACGCGCCGGCCGTGCTCGAGCTCCTCCAGGTCCCGGCTGGTGACGGTGTCGGGCGCCATCCGCTCGCGCAGCAGGGCCAGGGGATGGGCGCCGGTGGTGAGGCCGGTGGTGCCGTAGTCGGCGAGCATCGCCTCCCACTCGGTGAGGTCGCGCAGCGAGGGCGGCGCCGGCAGGTCGAGCGGGAGCGCCAGCTGGGTGCCGCCGGGGACGGTGCGGCCGGGCGCCATCACGCCCAGCTGCCACAGCGCCACCCGGCGGGCGAAGCCCGGGCGCAGGGGCCGGGAGACGGCCCCACCCACCCCGTCCACCTGCCTGCACCGCCCACCCCGCCCGCACCGGCGAGCGTGTCGCACGCCCCTGACCAGGCCAGCAGCTCGAGCGCGGCGGCCCCGCAGCCCGCCCGCGAGGCGAGGTCCGACAGCCCGCGGAAGCGCCCGCCCCTCGTCCGCGCGGCGACGAGGTCCTCGGCGTCCTGCGCGCGCACCCCGCGGACATAGCCCAGGCCGATCCGCACCTCGAGGTCTCCGAGCGTGCTGCCCGGCTCGATCTCACATTCCACGCCGCTCTCGTTGACGTCGGGCGGGTGGACCTCGATCCCCCGCCGCTGCGCCTCGTGCACGAGCGCGTCGGGCGGATAGAAGCCCATCGGCTGCTCGTTGAGCAGCGCGCACAGGAACTCCTGGGTGTAGTGGACGCGCAGCCACGTCGACTGGTAGGCGAGCAGGCCGAACGCGGCGCCGTGGGCCTTGGGGAAGCCGAACCCGGAGAAGCCCTTGACCATCTCCCACACGCGCTCGGCGGTCTCGTCCTCGACGCCGTGCTTGCGCTTGGCCCCCTCGACGAACCGCGCGTGGTAGGCCTCGATCGCCGCCTCCGAGCGCTTGCGGCTCATCGCCCGGCGCAGCCCCTCGGCCTCCCCCACCCCGAAGCCGGCGAACGCGATCGACACCTCCAGCACCTGGTCCTGGAAGATGATCGTGCCCAGCGTCTCCTCCAGCACCGGCTCCAGCGACGGATGGTCGTAGGGGACCTCGAAGTCCGGGTCGACCCGCAGGCGCTGGCGGCGCGCGATGTAGGGGTTGACGGCGCCGCCCTGGATCGGGCCGGGGCGGACGATCGCCACCTGGATCGTGATGTCCCGGAGGTTCTCCGGCCGGGTGCGCCGCAGCGAGGCCATCTGCGCCCGGCTCTCGATCTGGAACACGCCGGTCGTGTCGGCCTCCTGGATGCACTCGTAGGTGGCGGGGTCGTCGTAGGGGATCCGGGAGAGGTCGATGCGCTCGCCCCGCGTCCGGGCGATGAGCTCCACCGTCCGCTCCACCGCCGACAGCATCCCCAGCCCCAGCACGTCGATCTTGAGAAAGCCGGCATCGGCGCACGAGTCCTTGTCCCACTGGACGATCTGGCGGCCCTCCATCGCCGCCGGGACGATCGGGCAGCAGTCGATCAGCGGCCGGGTGGCGATGATCATGCCGCCCGAGTGCTGGGAGAGATGGCGCGGCAGGCCGTGGGCCTCGGCCGCCAGCCGGGCCAGCCACGCCCAGCGACCGCTCAGGCCTTGGCGACCCGTGTTGGTGATGTCGCGGCCCACCTCGCGCGCGTCCCACCCCTCGCTGCCGCGGGCCACCCGCTCGATCTCCCCCGGCGGCAGCCCCAGCGCCTTGCCCAGCTCGCGGATCGCGCCCCGGGCCCGGTAGGTGGGGAAGGCGGCGACCAGCGCCGAGCGCTCGTGGCCGTAGCGCTCGTGCACGCGCGGGATCAGCTTCTCGCGGATGTCGCGCGGGAAGTCGAGGTCGATGTCGGGCAGCGAGGTCAGCTCCTCGTTGAGAAAGCGCCCGATCAGCAGCTCGTTGGCGATCGGGTCCACGTGCGAGAGCCCGGTGAGAAAGCAGACGATCGACGACACGCTCGAGCCGCGGCCCCGCCCGGGCGGCAGCAGCGCGCGGGCGCTCTCGGTGCCGCGCACCTCCACCGCCACCTCGCGCGCCAGCTCCAGCATGTCGTGGTGCAGCAGGAAGAAGCCGGGCAGGCCCAGCGAGTCGATGATCCGCATCTCCTCCCCCAGGCGGACGCTCGCCCGCTCCCGGATGTCCGCCGGCGACGTGTCGTAGCGCTCGTGCAGGCGGGCGTCGCACAGCTCGGCCAGCGTGCGCATGGCGTCGTCATCCTCGGCCCCGGGATACCGGTAGCCGAGATCGCTGCCCAGGTCGAAGCGCAGCTCGTCGGCCAGCCGGACCGTCTCGGCCACCGCCTCCGGATACTCGGCAAAGCGCGCCGCCATCGCCTCGGGGGCGGCCAGCACGTGGCTGAAGTTCCCCCGCCGCTGCGGCTCGGAGGCATCCAGCGTGGTGTGCAGCCGCACCGCCACGAACGCGTCCTGCAGCGGCCCCCGGTGGCGGGCGTGCGCGTGCACGTTGCCGGTGGCCACGCACGCCACCTCCAGCCGGCGGCGCCAGCTCTGTCAGGCGGCGGTTGCGGGCCCGGTCGTCGCGCAGGAAGGGCCGCTGCAGCTCGACGCGCAGCCGCTCGGGCCCGAACGCCTCGCGCAGCCGCCGCAGGGTCGGCTCGTCGTGGACGCCGCGCAGGGCGCAGCCGCTCAGGCAGACGAGGCCCTCGGCATGGTCGAGCACCGTCTGCAGCGGGACCGACGGATTGGTCCCGCCCACGGCGGCGCGCCGGGCCGTCCATCGCGCGTGTGCGCGTGCGCGCGCGTGAGGATGCGGCAGAGGTTGGACCATCCCCGCGCGTCTGCGACCAGCAGGGTGAGGTGGCGGCCGTCGTCGAGATCGACCTCGGCGCCGTGGATCGGCCGCAGGCCCAGCGCCCGGGCCGAGACGGCGAACTCCATCGAGCCCGAGACCGAGTTGTGATCGGTCAGCGCGAGCGTCTCATAGCCCAGCGCGAGCGCCGTGGGCACGAGCTCGTCGGGCAGCGAAGCCCCATCCAGGAACGAGAACGCCGAATGGCAGTGCAGCTCCGCGTACATCGAACGTATGTTCGCATCTGGCGGAGGACGGCAGCGGCCCTGCACAAGCGATACTGCGCCGCCATGAGCAGCGGCGTCGTGATGTGGGACTTCGATGGCACCCTGGCCACGCGACCTGGCCTATGGAGCACCTGCGTGCTGGAGGTCCTCGAACGAGCACGCTCCTGGGCACGGCGCCTCCCGCGACGGAGCTGCGGGCCGCGCTGCGGGACGGCTTTCCGTGGCACCGCGCCGATGCGCCTCACCTGGAGCTGTGCGAGCCCGATGCCTGGTGGGCGGCGCTGGACCCCTTGCTGGTCCGAACGTTCAGTCTCGCCGGGGTGGATGCGGGCCGACACGTCGACCTGGCCCGTGCCCTCCGCGCCCGCTTCGTCGACGGCAGCGTGGGCTGGGAGGTCTTCGATGACACCCGCCCGGCCCTCCGGGCCACCGCGGATGCCGGCTGGCGCAACGTGATCCTGTCCAATCACGTCCCCGAGCTGGAAGCGCTGGTGGGCGCCCTCGGGCTCTCAGATCTCGTCGAGGCTGTGTTCAGCTCCGCGCTCATCGGCTACGACAAGCCCCATCCCGAGGCGTTTCGCCACGCGCTGCGCACGTGCGGAGACCCGGCCGAGCGCTGGATGGTGGGCGACAACCCGGTCGCCGACGTCGCCGGAGCCGAGGCGCTCGGCATTCCGGCGGTGCTCATCCGCACCGAGGGCGGCGAGCCCGACGCCCTGGCCGCCGCTCAGCTTGTGATCGACGGCCAGAGTCCTGAGTCGCAAATTCGTGAGTAGCGCCGAGGTCGGCGCGGCTCACGCCCGTCTTGGCGTAGACAGCCTTGACGTGGTCCTGGACGGTCCATCTCGCGCGCAGCACGCTGTCGAGCACGCGCTCCGACGGTGCGGCCTGCATCACACGGGAGCGCTTTCCCCTTGACAAGTTATTAGTGGCTGCTAAGTTACCTGTAGTTAGTGCTCACTAAGAGAATTCTGGAAGGAGGGATGGCCATGAGCGCCACCCGTCGCAGGGGCTGGACCCTGGCAATCGTTTCCGTCGGTCTGTTCATGGTGGTGCTCGACAACCTCGTCGTGAGCGTCGCCCTGCCGAGCATCCACCGCGACCTGGGCGCGTCGATCCAGTCGCTGGAGTGGACGGTCAACGCCTACACCCTCTCCTACGCCGTGCTGCTGCTCACCGGAGCCGCGCTCGGTGACCGCTTCGGGCGCAAGCGGATGTTCATGGCCGGCATCGCGCTCTTCACCGTCTCCTCGGCGGCGGCGGCGCTCGCCCCGAGCATCGGCCTGCTCATCGTCGCCCGGGCCACCCAGGGCGCCGGCGCGGCCATCGCCACGCCGCTGACGCTGACCCTGCTGGCCGACGCCTATCCGCCGGACCGCCGCGGCTTCGCCATCGGCGTCTGGTCGGGCATCAGCGGCATCGCCGTCGCCCTCGGGCCGCTCGTCGGCGGCGCCATGGTCCAGGCCGCGTCGTGGCACTGGATCTTCTGGCTCAACGTCCCCATCGGAGCGGTGCTCGTCCCGCTGGCCGGCGCGCGGCTGGCCGAGAGCTTCGGCCCGTCGGGTGACCTTGACCTGCCCGGGCTGGTGCTCGGCTCATCCGGCCTGTTCGGGCTCGTCTTCGGGCTCATCCGCAGCCAGTCGCTGGGCTGGACGACCACCGAGGTGATCGTCTCCCTTGCCGCCGGCGCGGCCCTGCTGGTCGGCTTCGTCGTCCAGGAGCGCCGGACGCGAGACGCCGATGCTGCCGATGGAGTTCTTCGCCCGCCGCGGCTTCTCGGTCACCAACGTGGTGTCGCTGTCGATGTACTTCGGGATGTTCGGCTCGGTGTTCTTCCTCAGCCAGTTCCTGCAGAACGTGCTCGGCAACAGCCCGCTGCAGGCCGGCGTCAAGCTGCTGGTGTGGACCGGCTCGACGATGATCGTCGCGCCGCTCTCGGGGTACTTCTCCGAGCGCTACGGCGGCCGCCTGTTCATGGCCGCCGGCCTGGGCCTGCAGGCGATCGCGCTGGGCTGGCTGGCCCTGGAGACCAGCGTGGACATGAGCTACGCCAGCATGATCGGCCCGTTCGTGCTCGGCGGCTCGGGCATGGCGCTGGTGTTCGCTCCGTCGGCCAACGCGGTGCTGGCCTCGGTGCGCTCCGACCAGGCCGGCAAGGCCTCGGGCGCCACCAACGCGATCCGCGAGTTGGGCGGCGTGCTGGGCATCGCGGTCCTGGCCACGGTGTTCACCAGCCACGGCGGCTACGAGTCAGCGGCGGCGTTCGTCAACGGTCTGGCGCCGGCGATGTGGGTCGGCACCGCGGTTCTGGCCATCGGCGCCCTGATCCCGCTCCTGGTGCCGTTCAACACGCGGGCCAGCGCCGAGGCGCAGGCCAGCCTGGAGGCCGCCGAGCACGCCCAGGTCGCCCAGGCGGGGGCTCCGGCCCTGGCCCGAGGCGGCCTGAGCGTGGCGTAGGATCGCCAGGGCGCTAGACATGGCCACCTCCGCCAGTGAATCCAAGACCACCCGTCAGCGCGTCCCGGCCGCCGAGCGCCGGGACGCGCTGATCGACGCGGCCGTCCACGAGTTCGCCCACGGCGGGCTGCACGGCACCCCGGTCGACAAGATCGCGCGGTCCGTCGGCGTCGCCCAGCCGTACGTGTTCAGCCTGTTCGGCAACAAGAAGGAGCTGTTCCTGGCCGCCGTCGAGCGCAGCTTCGAGCACGTCGCCGAGCTGTTCACGCGCGCGGCCGAAGCGTTCGACCCGGCGGTCGCGCTGCCCGACGCCACCGTCCTGACGGCGATGGGCAACGCCTACATGGAGATGCTCGACACCGACCGCGACAACCTGATGATCCAGCACCAGGCCTACGCCGCCTGCGACGACGAGGTGATCCGGGACCACGTCCGCCACTGCTACGCCGAGCTCGTGGCTCACGTCGAGCGCCTGTCGGGCGCCGACCAGGAGGCGCTCGACGACTTCTTCCGCTACGGCATGTGGCTCAACGTGGCCGCCGCCATGGGCGTCGAGGACCTGTCGGTCGGCTGTGAGTGGATGCGCGCCGAGGTGGCCGCCGACGAACGACGCGGCGCTGACGGGCCTGCACCGGCCGGCGGTGGACGGGCGTGCCTCGGGGTGGCGCGGCAGGCCGTCGTCGGGGATCGGCTCCCAGGCGGCGGCGTAGGCCACGTACTGGCGGTAGGACGGCCGGATCCCCGGGTCACCGTCGACAGCGCCGAGGCGAACCCCGATCGAGTTCGGCGAGCGGCTGAACAGCGCCGAGCCGCAGTCGCCGCAGAAGTACTTGGCGGCGCCGGCGTCCGGCGGATCCCAGGCGCGGATCCGGTCCTCGCCCTTGACGATGCGAAACGCGTCGGGCGTGATGCGGCCGTTGACTGAGGCGGCCGTGCCGGTGCGGCGCTGGCAGCGCGTGCAGTGGCAGTACATCGAGGCCTCGAAGGGCTCGGTGACCTCGAAGCGCACCGCGCCGCAGTTACAGCCGCCGGTGATGGGCAGGCTCAGGTCGCCCTCGCTCATGCCGCTCCCGCCATGACGAGGTCGCGCTCGGGGTCGATCCGCCAGCGCTCCGCGACGGTGATCAGGTGGTCGTCCAGCGTCCAGCGATCCGGCTGCTCCTCGCCGGTGTGCTGGGGGGAGGCGCCCTTGAGCGCCATGCGGCCGGTGTTGTCGCCCAGCGTGCGGATCGTGTCCACGTCGCCGTGGGTCAGCCGCTGCTGCGCGGGCAGGGCGGCCAGCTCGGCGCGCTTGTCCTCGACGCTCTTGGCCTCCGGTCCGACCTCCTGGATGAGCGTGGGCGCGACGGTCTGCACCGGCCGGTGGGCGAGGTTCCACTGGCAGGCGAGCTGGATCATGGTCAGGCCGGCGCGCTCGGCGATCGGGCGCATCCCGTCCGCGCGCTCCAGACCCGCCTCGAGCCAGCCCGCCGGCCTGAACCCGCGGTGGTCGCCGCGCGCCAGCTCCTGGCCGGGGCGCAGGTCGTCGAAGAACAGCCCGCCGTAGTCGACGACGCGGGTGATGACCTTGACGTCGGCCGCGGCGGCGGCGTCGAGGCAGAGCTCGCCGGGCCACGGCTCCAGCGGGTTGAGGATGATCATCGCCCAGTCGATGAGGGCGCCGAAGCGCTCCAGGCAGTCGATGAGGTCAAGCGTGAAGCCGTTGGCGGGCCCGGGCGCGACCCCGATGAGCCGCGTGAGCCCGGCGTCGCGCAGCGCCGCCATCCCCTCCCAGACGCGCTCGCTCGTGTAGCCGATCCGGTCGGGGTTGTGCAGCAGCAGCAGATCGAAGCGGTCCACCCCGCAGCGCTCCAGGCTGCGCTCGGTGGCCATCTTCAGATAGTCGCCGTACTCACCGGGCCCGCGCAGCGCCGGGTCGGTGAACCGCGGAAAGCCCTTGGGCCCGTTGCGCTCGCCCTCATAGAAGTCGTGCCCGACGGCCCCCACGACGCACATCGACTCCCGCGGGCGGCCCTCGATGGCCCGGCCGAGCATCCGGTCGGCGTCGCCGGCCCCGTAGACGTCGGCGGTGATCACGGTGGTGATCTGCTCGTCGGGCGTCACCAGCGCGATGAACCGCTCGTCGTCCACGGCCTCGCCGAAGTGCATGAACCGCCCACCGCTCCACGTGCCGATCGCGACGCGTCCGGGGTCGACATGAGAGGGGTGGGGGCCCATGCCCGCAGTCTATGTCGTGTCCGAAAAATTCGGTGGCAGCCTCGCGAGCGTCTGGCCGCGCCGCGGCCGGCCGGCTGCCTTGTGATCGCTAGCGCTGGCGCCACCACCTCCCACTGATCAGGTCGTGGAACACGACCTCGTCTCGACCGCAGGTGGTGACCACCTCCCAGTAGCGCCGCCGCAGCGGCTTCTCGGTCCACCAGCGGTCCTCGATCAGCCACGACTCCCGCACCGCGTCCACCTCCCGCTGGTCGACCAGCAGCGGGCGGCCGTCCGGCCCGGCATTCACCGCGACGCGCCGCGGCACAGCGAGACGGCGCGGACCAGCCATCAGCGATTACACACTTTCTGTGTAGTCATTACACATAATCCGTGTAATAGCTGTGCCGAGGATGGAGCAATCGGTGGAGCAGATCCGCTCTGCGCAGCCTCGATCCGCTGCTCTGACGTGATTACACAATCATCGTGTAATTCATACACATAATCTGTGTAATTCATCCGGACTCCCTCAGCTCTCGAAGGGCGCCAGCACCACCCGGCGCTCGGGGAACCGCGAGTCCGGATCGACCTCCAGGATTCGCAGCGCGGCCTCGGGCCCGGCGGCCGCCCGGGCCTGACGGATCGCCTCACGCAGGCGAGCCGCCCGCGCGGCAGCGGGATCCTCCAGCAGCGGCCGCTGGTCTGAGGCCAGCGGCCCGAAACGCTCGACCGACAGCCTCAGCTCCTCCGCCGGCGCCGGCATCTGCGCCAGATGCGGCACCAGCGCCAGCCGCATGCGCACCGGATCGGCCAGCGCCTCGCGGAACACCACCTGCTCACGCCAGGTCCCGCCCCGCTCGACCAGCTTGGCGGAGATGACGACCGACCGCAGCGTCCGTCCGCGCCGCTCCCGGCGGGCCAGCAGGCGATCGATCAGGAGGCCGAGCCCTCGCTCCAACTGGATCCCGGACGCGGCCTCGGGCAGTTCGAGCGCCTCGCGCAGGAACTCGCCCGCCGGGCGGGGACTGAGCGCGCTGTCACCGCCCCGCGCGAGCTCATAGGCGAGCAGCCCTCGCTTGCCGAAGCGATCGGCCAGCGCGGCGGCGGGCACGTCCGCCAGCTCACCCAGTGTCCCGATCCCCAGCCGCTCGAGCGCCTCGGGGAGGTCGGCGAGCGCCGGGCGGGCGCGCAGCAGCGTGACGGGCAACGGCGCGAGGTAGGCCCGTGCCAGCTCCCGGGCCTCCGACCCTCCCAGGCCACCTGACCCGTCATGCCCTCCGGCGGCGCCGCTCCCGCCAGCCCCGCCGCTCCCGCCGGCCCCGTCACGCCCGCCGGCCGCCACGCGCCCGCCCACGATCTCCGGGCGACGGGTCCGCGCCCGGGTCGCCGCCGCCACCGCCGCGAACCGCGACGGGGCGACCCCGAAGCGCGCCGGCATGCGCAACGCGGTGCGCGCCGCCCGCAGCACTCCCTCCGTCCCTCCGTGCAGCCGCAGCAGTCCGCGCGCGTCGAAGCACACCAGCCCCGGGCGCTCGGGCTCGACGGCGGCGCCCACGGACTCCAGGCGCACGAGCAGCCGCTCCCAGAGGTCGGCGACGCCCGCGGGATCCGGGGGAACGAGCGTCAGCCGCGGACAGCGGGCCAGCGCCTCCCCCAGTCGCATCCCGGGGTGGACGCCGAACGCCTCCGCGGCCAGCGAGACCTCGCCCACCTGCTGCGTCCCGCCCGGCTCCGGCGCCAGCGCGACCGGGCTCTGCAACAGCTCGGCCCGGTCACCGAGGGCGGTGGTGAGGGCAAAGCGGGGGATCAGGACACAGACGATCATCCGAACATATGTTCGCACACATGCCGGACGGCGTGACGGGGTGAGGTGGACGGGTTTCGTCCGGCGCGTCCTTCACGATGGCCGACCCGTGCCCTCCCCCCGCCCGAAGTCGAATCGCACCTCGCTCCGTGTCTGGCAGACCCGCGCGCTCACCAGGATGGCGGCCTGGGAGGACGGTCCCTTTCTGATCTCGGCGGCGCCAGGTGCGGGCAAGACCCGCCCGGCGCTGGAGTTCGCCCGCGCGCAGTTGAACGCCGGCACCATCGGTGCGGTCGTCGTCGCCTGCCCCACCGCGCCGCTCACGCGGCAGTGGGCCCGGGCCGCCCACGACCTGGGCATCGACCTCGCCCCCGACGCCGATTCGCCCAAGCCGCCGTCCGGCTTTCACGGCGTCTCGGTCACCTACGCGCGCGTGGCCAAGGCGCCCGCGCGCTGGGCCCGCACCCTCCCGCGCCGGACGCTGGTCATCGCCGACGAGGCGCACCATCTGGGGGAGGATCTGACCTGGGGCGTGTGCATTTGCCAAGGCCTTCCAGCAAAGCCCTCGGTGGCTGCTTCTGTCCGGCACCCCCTTTCGCTCGGACGCCACGCCGATCCCGGGCGTCAGCTATGACGCCGACGGGATGGCCGAGCCCGACGTCTCCTACAGCTATGCCGAGGCGGTCGCCGACGCGGTGTGCCGCCCGGTCTGCTTCGTCGCCTACGACGGCTCGCTGTCCTGGCGCAGCGGCGACGACGTCATCGAGTCCAGCTTCGAGACGGTGCTGTCCACCCGGGAGGCGAGCCGCCGCTATCGCACGGCGATCTCCACCGACCTGCCCGACGGGCTGCCGCGGATCCTCAAGGAGGCCGACGCCAAGCTCAAGGGCATCCGCCAGGCTGGCCACCGTGACGCGGCCGGCCTGGTCGTCGCCGCCGACTCCGAGCACGCGCGGCGGATCGCCAAGCTGCTGCGGGAGGCGACCGGGCGCGTGCCGGTGGTGGTGCTGCACGCCGAGGCGCGCGCCGCCGCCAAGCTCGCCGCGTTCACCAGCTCCACGGATCCGTGGATCGTGGCCGTCAACATGGTCTCCGAGGGGGTGGACATCCCCCGCCTGCGCGTGGGCGTGTACGCGACGGCGGCCAAGACGCCGCTCATCTTCCGCCAGATCGTCGGTCGGTTCGTGCGCACGCTCCCACGCCGCCCCGTAGAGCCCAGCTGGCTCTACGTCCCCGCCGACCCGGTCCTGCGCGACCACGCGGCCACCATCGAGCAGGAGCTGCGCGGGTCGCTGCGCCGGCCCGGTGAGGAGGACCCGTTCGCGCTCGACGAGCGCGACGAGCGCCGCCAGACCGAGCGCTCCGACACGCCTGAGTTCGTCCCGCTCAGTGCCGACGTCGCGCCGCAGATGACGCTGTTCGGCGCGCCCGCGGCCGCGCCCCCGCCGTCCGCCGCGGCGGCGCGGTGGGCCGGCGCGATGGCACACGTCGAGCCGGCCGGCACCGGCGACGTCGAGCGCACCTCGCGAGATCCCGGCGTTCGAGCGGCGGGCCCAGCTGCGCGACGAGCGCCACCGCTTGGTGTCCGAGGTCCGCCGCCGCGACGGGTCCAGCCACCGCGAGATCAACGCATGGTTGAACCGCAAGGTCGGCATCACCAGCGTCGAGGACGCGACGCTGGCCGAGCTGGAGCGATCGGTGGAGCTCCTGGTGGGCAAGCTCACGCGGCGCCGCTGAGTCCGCCGCGCGGCGCACCCCCAGCCTCCCCTCCCGGGCCCGCGCCCATGGCGGGGCATGCAACCGCGGCCCTCCGGGTACAAGCGGATTGGAATTGAGGCGCCAGGCGAGGCGCTATAAGCTCGCCGCGGGGTCCGCCGCTCAAGAGGAGAGAACCAGTGTCAGAGTCCTTCCGTTTCGTCGTCCGCCGCGGCGCTCTCGCGTCCGCCGCAGCTCTTGTCATCACCGCGCTCGGCGCCGGGGCAGCCCAAGCCGCGATCGGCCCCTACGTGTCGCTGGGGGACTCCTACACCGCGGCGCCGCTGGTGCCCAACCCCACCGGCAACCCGATCCTGTGCGGACGCTCGACCAACAACTACCCCTCCGACGTGTCCCGCGCGCTGTCGCCCACGAGCTTCACCGACGCCAGCTGCTCGAGCGCCACCACCGTCGACATGACCCAGTCCCAGAGCCTGGAGGGCGGGCTGCAGACCGCCCCGCCCCAGTTCAACGCGCTCAAGTCAAACGACGCGCTGGTCTCCGTCGGCATCGGCGGCAACGACGCCGGTCTGCTCGGGGTCGCCGAGGAGTGCGCCAAGCTCGACATCATCCGGCCGTTCGGGACCGCGTGCAAGAACCACTACACCTCGGGCGGGAACGATCCCAACGTGGCGGCGATCAACGCCACCGGCCCGAAGGTGGCGGCGGTCATCCAGGGCATCCACACTCGCGCGCCGCAGGCCGAGGTGATGGTCGTCGGCTATCCCGACGGCCTGCCCACCAACGGATCTGACTGCTGGCCGCTCGTGCCGATCTCGGCCGGCGACATCACGTACGTCAACTCCCTGGAGACGTCGCTGAATACGGTGTTGCGCAACGCCGCCAACGCCAACGGCGCCAAGTACGTGGACACCTTCACCTCCAGCATCGGCCACGACGCCTGCAAGCCCTCGGGTACCGCCTGGGTCAACGGGATCGTCCCGACCTCGGCGGCCTTCCCGCTGCACCCCAACAAGGCGGGCGAGCAGAACATGGCCAGCCAGGTGCTGGCGGACCGGTAGTCGTGGCTCCCGACCTCACAGATCTGGCCGTCGGCAGCATCCGGACCCTGCGGGAACTGACGCAGCGCATCCCGTTCGGCGGCGGCATCCTCGCCGATTCGCTGCACGACGCCGTCAAGGGCAAGACGATCATGATCACCGGCGCGTCGTCGGGGATCGGCGAAGCGGCGTCGCTGCAGATCGGCAAGGCGGGCGGCAAGCTGCTGCTCGTCGCCCGCACCAAGGAGAAGCTCGACGAGGTGGCCGAAGCGGTGCAGGACGTCGGCGGCACCGGGTTCGTCCACACGTGCGACCTGTCGGACTCCGACGACGTCGAGCGGATGGCCCGGGAGGTCCTGGCCCAGCATGGCCACGTCGACATCCTGGTCAACAACGCCGGCAAGTCGATCCGGCGCTCGGTGGACCGCTCCTATGACCGGTTCCACGACTACCAGCGCACGATGGCGCTCAACTACTTCGCGCCGGTCAAGCTGATGCTCGACCTGCTCCCGGTGATGCGCGAGCGCGGCAACGGCCACATCATCAACATCTCCACGATCGGGCTGCAGATCAACACGCCGCGGTTCGCCGCCTACCTGGCCTCCAAGGCGGCGCTCGACGCCTTCAGCCGCTCCATCGGCCCCGAGGTCATCGGCGACGGCGTGCACATCACCACCGTCTACATGCCGCTGGTCCGCACCCCGATGATCGCGCCCACCAAGATCTATGACCGCCTCCCCACCCTCAACCCCGAGCAGGCCGCCGGCATGATCTGTGAGGCGATCCGCAAGCGCCCGAAGAAGATCGCCACCACGCTGGGCAACCTCGGGCAGCTCACCTACGCGATCGCCCCCGGAGCGCAGGACATGGTGGTCAACCGCGCGTACCAGCTGTTCCCCGAGGACGGCAAGCCGATCGACCGGCGCACCGAGACCGAGCAGCGCGCGTTCGCGCAGGCCACCCGCGGCGTGCACTGGTAGCGGCGCGAGGGCGGCTCGGACAGGCCACGCGCCGGCCGCACACGCAAGGCTAAGACTGCGCTCACTCCTCGGTCACAGCTCCGCCGCAGTTCGGTCACACCCACTCGGGTGGCGCTGCATAGGCTTCGGTGCAATCCTGGAGTGCTCGCGCTCCGGCGGAATCCAGGTCCGCGCGGAGCGACGAGAGACTGTTTCGACGCCCATCACCGAAAGGGGCTCGTGCCATGCCCGAGGTAACCCGTCGTCGCCTGCTGACCTCCGCCGCCACCGGTGCCGGCGGCGTCCTCGCCTCCGCGTTTCTGCCGCCCGCGCTCGCGCGCGCCGCCGCGGAAGGGCGGCGCAAGGGGTCGCTGCGCGACGTCAAGCACGTCGTCGTCCACATGCAGGAGAACCGCTCGTTCGATCACTACTTCGGGACGCTCGGCGGGCGTGCGCGGATTCGGCGACCCCAACGCGCTGGTCCAGTCAAACGGCAAGTCGATCTTCTATCAGCCCGACCCCCAGAACCCCGACGGCTACCTGCTCCCCTGGCATCTGGACACCAAGACCACGAGCTCGCAGGCCATCCCCTCGACTTCGCACGCCTGGACGGTCCAGCACGCCGCGCTCAACATCAACGTCTCCGCCACCCCGGGCCGGCCGACCACCGCGACCAACGACAACTGGCTGCCGGCCCACATCGCCGCCGACGGCGCCGCCCACGGCCCGTACACGATGAGCTACTACGAGCGCCAGGACGTCCCGTTCCACTTCGCCCTGGCCGAGACCTTCACCGTGTGCGACGCCTACCACTGCTCACTGCTGGGGCCCACCTGGCCCAACCGCATGTACCTGATGACGGGCATGATCGACCCCGATGGAACGGGCGGGGGACCGTTTATCTCCAACGTCGTCCCCAGCCCCACTACGCACCAGCCCTACACCTGGACGACCTACCCCGAGCGACTCACCCAGGCCGGCATCAGCTGGCGTGTGTACCAAGAGGAGGACGACTACGGGACCAACCCGCTGGAGTGGTTCCAGGCCTTCCAGAGCGCCACGCCGGGATCGGTGCTGTATGAGAACGGGCTGACCATCCACTCCGCCGACCGCTTTGAGTGGGACGCCAGGCACGGCCGGCTGCCCACGGTCTCCTGGATCCTCCCCACCTCCGGCCAGTCAGAGCACCCGTCCTACCTGCCCGCCGCGGGCGCCAACTTCCTGGCCTCCAAGCTCAATGCCGTGGCCGAGAACCGCGACCTGTGGTCAAAGACCGTCTTCATCATCAACTACGACGAGAACGACGGCCTCTTCGATCACGTCGTCCCGCCCCTGCCCCCGGCCGGCACCCCGGCCGAGTTCGTCAACGGCCTGCCGATCGGCGGCGGCGTCCGCGTCCCCGCCTTCGTCGTCTCGCCGTGGAGCATCGGCGGCTTCGTGGCCACCGAGCAGTTCGACCACACCTCCGTGCTCCAGTTCCTGGAGAAGCTGACCGGCGTGCAGGAGCCCAACATCTCGGCGTGGCGACGCGAGGTGTTCGGCGACATGACCTCCGCGCTGGGCTTCTCGGACGGGCGCCGCTCGTCCTCGCCGCCGCACCTGCCCCCGACGATCGGCGAGTTCTGGGAGGCCGAGCAGGAGGTCGCGACGCTGCCGGCGCCGACCGTCCCCGGCGCCGCGCAGACCCCGCCGGTGCAGGAGAAGCACCGGCGGCGCCTGCCCTGGATCCCGCAGCCCCGCGATCGCCGGGAACGCCGCTCGCACCGGGCGATGCCGGCCACCAAGAGCCGCTTTGAGGAGAACCGCACCACGCATAGGGCGGACTTCGCGCACGGCGACACCGACCGGGTCTACCTGTCCAAGATCTCGGCCGTCGAGGGCAGGCACGTGGTGCCCTCCAGCAGCGAGTCGATGGCCTACGTGCCTGGCATCGTCGGGGGGAGCGTGGCCATCTTCTCGGGCTCGGCGATGACGCTGGCCTCGGCGGTCAAGGGCTCGACCACCAACCCCTACGGGATCGCCGCCACGCCCGACGGCTCCCAGGTATGGGTGACCGAGTCGGGCACGAACACGGTCTCGGTCATCCCCACCGCGACCAACCAGATCACCAGCACGGTGGTCGTCGGCGTCTACCCGCACGGGATCGCCATCACCCCCGACGGCACCACCGCGTACGTGGCCAACACCGGGCCCAACACGGGGCCCGGCGGCTCGCAGACCGTCTCGGTCGTCGACGTGAAGAGCCTGAGCCAGACCGGGACGATCAACGTCGGCGAGGCGCCCCAGGTGGTCGACATCTCCCCCGACGGCTCCCAGGTGTGGGTGACGTGCGCCGACGGCGTCTATGTCATCGCGGCCGCGGGCGGTCATGCCCGCAAGGTCCCGGAGCCGCTGCACAATCCGCATGGGGTCGCGGTCACGCCCGACGGCAAGCACGCCTACGTGACCGACACCGAGCGCGACCAGGTGCTGGTCCTCAGCACCTCCTCGCTGCGCACGGTCCGCCGGACCGGCGTCGGGCGCTCGCCCTGGAACACGGCCTTCACGGCCGACGGCGCCGGCGCGTATGTCTCCAACGCCAACGACAACACGGTCTCGGCGATCGACACCGCGACCGGCCGCGTCACCAAGACGATCGCACTGGGCTCGGGCAGCAACGGGCAGATCAACCACATCCCGACGGGCCTCGCGCTCAGCCCCGAGGGTCACATCTGGGTGGCGTGCAACGTGTCGAGCTCGCTCGTCGTGATCAACCCGTCCACCAACACGGTGCTCCAGTCGATCGAGATCGGCCTCGGCGACGGTCCGACGGAGATCGCCTTCGCCGCCTAGGCTACTAGCTCGCGAGCAGCGCGCCAAACGCGTCGGCGCCGATGTTGCCTCCGGACAGCACCACGCCGACGCGTTGGCCCTGCACGTCAAGCCTGCCGGCCAGCAGCGCGGCGAAGGCGGAGGCGCCGCTGGGCTCGACCACCAGCTTCAAGCGCTCGAAGAGAAACCGCATCGCCGCGACGATCTGAGCGTCGGTCACCGTCACGACCTCCGCGGCGAGGGCCTTGATGATGGGCCAGGTGAGCTCGCCGGGGGTGGCGGCCTGCTGGCCGTCGGCGATCGTCGCACCGACCTGGATGCGCACGCGCTCGCCGCTGGCCAGCGAGCGGGCCACGTCGTCGCCGGCCTCGGGTTCGACGCCGATCACCCGGGTCCGAGGCGACAGCGCGGCGCACACGGTGGCACAGCCCGAGATGAGCCCCCCGCCGCCCACCGGCACCAGAAGGACGTCGAGCCTGTCGGCGTCCCTGAGTAGCTCGAGCGCAACCGTGCCCTGGCCGGCCATCACGAGCGGATTGTCGAACGGATGCACGAGCATCATGCCGCGCTCGGCGGCGAGCTGGTGCACGAGCTCCTCGCGATCCTCGCCATAGCGCTCGTACTCCACCACCTCGGCGCCGTAGCCCTCGGTGGCGGCGCGCTTGAGCGCCGGGGCGTCGTCGGGCATCAGGACGACCGCGCGGGTACCGCACAGGCGCGCGGCCAGCGTCACCGCCTGCGCGTGATTGCCCGAGGACACTGCGCAGACCCCCCGCTCGAGCTCATCCGCCGACAGCGAGGAGACGGCGTTATAGGCGCCGCGGAACTTGAACGCGCCCATGCGCTGGAAGGTCTCGCTCTTGAGGAACACGTGCGCGCCCACGCGCCCGTCCAGCGTGGAGGACGTGAGGACCGGGGTCCGGTGCGCGACGCCGGCGAGCCGCTCCGCGGCGCGCTGGACGTCGTCGACCGCGATGGCGAGGTCAGTCGGGATCAGGCGGCCTTGCTGGTCTTACCGGCATCCCGCATCAGCCGGCCGACCGGGACCGCCGTCAGGTGCTCCTCGTTCAACCCCTCGCGCAGCTTGGCCAGCAGGGGCTGGAGCGCGTGGGCGTTGGCCACGTTGAACTCCACGACCTCTCCGGGCCGCAATGAGCCCAGCGAGTCGTCGGCGTCCTTGAGGCGCACCGCGCCTTCCACCAGCTTCCCGCCGGCGCCATTGGCGACCAGCCACTGGCCGATGCTCGGCCCGCTGGAGGCATAGAGGAAGTGGCGCTGGTAGCCCATCAGCTCCAGCAGCTTGTGCAGCTGACCGCGGGCGCCCAGCCACCGCACCAGGCCGCCGGTGGGTAGCCGGGGCATGGCCTGGTCGTGGTTGCTCGACACGCTGGTCACCACCGGCCACGATGGCTTGGCGACGGCGAACGACGCGTGCAGGCCGTAGGTGGAGAGGGTGCGAGCCACGGCCGGGACCTGGGAGGACGGCGCGTCGATGAGCACGCCGACCTCGGGCTGGTCGGTGGTGACGACGGTGACCGGCCGGATGTGGGTGATGTGCGAAGCGACCGTGTAGGAGACGCCGGTGGTCAGGGCAAAGCCGGCGAACGCCAGCATGGCGGTGAGGCCGGTGGCCGCGCGGACCGTCCGCACCCGCCAGCGCGGCAGCGGCACCGTACGCCGCTCGTCGGAGAGGATCAGCGACGCGGTCGACGGACGGCGGGCAAAGCGAGGGTCGGGCTCTGACCGGTGCTCGAGCGCGCGCGTGATCGCCGGCACCAGATCGGACTCGCGGTGGGCCACCTGGGCCAGCTTGAAGCGCTGAAGCGCCGCGTTGGACGCGCGCACGTGGCCATAGCCGAAGCCGTAGGAGACCACGGGACAACCGCGGATGATCGCCTCCAGCACGGTGAGCCCGGCGCTGGAGTGCACCAGCGTGTCGGCGGCGGCGAGCACGTCGCCCATGCGGTCGGTGAAACCCATCACGCGCAGTCGCGGCTCGTCGCCGAACCGGCCAACCACCTTGGCGCGCAGGGCGTCGTTGCGACCGCACAAGCACAGCACGGTGGCGTCCTCGAACTCGAGTGCCGCGCCCGTGGCGCCGGCGAGATCGCCGACCCCCCAGCCACCGCCGGAGACCGCGATCACCCTCCCGCTGGCGGGCAGGCCCAGCGCCTTGCGGGCCTCCTCACGGGAGCGCGCGGCCAGGAAGGCCGGCGAGGTCGGCGGCTTGGCCCAGCGCACGCTGCCGGGCCCGGCGATCCGCTCGACCTCCTCGCTGGACTCCGGGTGGGTGATGAAGTGCAGGTCGATCCCGGGGTGGGCCCAGAACTGCAGGCCGGCCAGGTCGGTGATCGACGAGTAGCAGGGGACGTCGAGCCGCCGTTTTCGGCGCAGCTCGCCCAGCACCGCGGTGACCCCCGGATACGTGGAGACGACCACGTCGGGATCGTGGGCGCGGATGAGGCGCATGAGGCCGCGGCGGCCGAAGAAGGTCAGCAGCTTGCGCGACAGCCAGCGCGTCGGCCCGAACTGCATGAACAACCGGTACTGGAAGTCGAACAGCCACGGCACGAACGTGAACATGAAGGCTGAGTTCTCGCGCAGGACCTTGGTCAGGATCGGACCCATGGCGGGCAGGCCGTTGACGATCGACACCTGGGCGTCGGGGTCCTCATCCTTGAATTCACGCGCGACCGCGCGCGCGGGGAGATCGTGGCCCTCGCCGATGTCAGCGGAGATGATCAGCACCTGGCGCGGCTTGGCCTCGGCATCCGGCTCGCCGGCGGGGATGACGGCCGTTTCCTTCTCCTTAGCGGCCCCTACCTGGGCCAGGCGCCAGTCGATGTACTTGTGCACGCCGTCGGCGAACGGCGTCGCCGCCGTCCAGCCCAGCTCCTTGCGGGCCCGCTCGGAGGAGACGATCTTGCCGCCGAAGTCCCCGGGCCGGGCGGGGGTGTAGGTGATCTCCACGTCGCCCATCAGGTCGCGGACGGTCTCGGCGATCTGCTTGATCGTCACCGTCTCGTCGCTGGCCAGGTTGTAGACCCGGTTGACGGCGACGTCGTCCAGGCCCCGGGCGACGCCGTCGGCGAGGTCCTCGACGTAGACGAACTTGCGGCTCTGCATGCCGTCGCCGGCGAGCGTCAGCGGGTCGCCGGCCAGCGCCTTGTTGACGAACGCCGGGATGACCGCCGCCTCACGGGCGCGCGGTCCGTATGGGATGCCGAAGCGCAGGATCGTGTAGTCGATCCCGTAGAGCTCCTGGTAGGCCTTGCAGTAGAGCTCGCCGGCGAGCTTGGTGGAGGTGTAGAGGTGACTCGGCGGCGGAAGCAGGGTCTCCTCGTCGACGTCCTCGGGCTCGCAGTCGGAGTAGACCCAGATCGTCGAGGCATAGACGATGCGCTTGACCCCGGCCCGGCGCGCCGCCTCCAGGACGGTGACCGTGCCGCGGGCGTTGACCCGCTCGGCGTCCTCGGGCGAGGCGTGGACGTCGTTGACGTCGGCCACCGCGGCGAGGTGCGCGACCGCGTCGCATGAGTGCAGGGCCCGTTCGAGCGCCTCGCGGTCGGTGATGGACCCCAGGACGGTCTCGACGGGCTCGTCGGGGTCCCGGTGCCACGGCGAGGGTCGCAGGTCGTAGATCACCGGCGTATGACCGCGCGCGCGCAGCTGGTCCACCACGTGCGAGCCGATGAAGCCCGACCCGCCTGTGACCAGCACTCTCATGAAAGTTCGCTTACTCGCATCGAAGTTCACTCAACCGGTCTGTAATACAGCGGGACGCAGGAGTGGTTTCGCGCCACCCAGTCGGAATTGGGCAGCTGCACGTCGTGGCCCATGATCCGGTGGCAGGGTTCATCGTAGACGCGGCCGGTGGATCGCTCGAGCCAGTCGAAGACGATGTACTTGTAGAAGCCGGAGACCATCCCCTCGGGCAGCTCCAGGCGGCCCGCGTACTGCGGGTCAAGCCACTGCCGGGCGGTGTCGTTCTTCCAGGCGACGATTTCGGGCAGGCGCTCGATCTGCACCAGCCCCAACGCCGCCGTGAACTCGCTCATGCGGAAGTTGAGCCCGGGGACCTCGTAGGAGGGCTTGCCGTAGTTGCGGAAATCGCGCGCGTGGGCGACGACCTCGGGCCGGCGCGAGACGAGCACGCCCCCCTCACCGGTGGAGATCGTCTTGGTCGCATACAGCGAGTAGACCCCGGCGTCCCCCCACGTCCCGGCGCGGCGATCGTGCCAGGCCGCGCCGTGGGCATGAGCGCAGTCCTCGATGAGGAAGATGCCGTTCTCCGCGCAGTAGCGGGCGATCTCCTCGACCTCGAAGGCGATGTGGCCCCCGATGTGGACCAGGAACGCGGCCCTGGGCTTGTGCTGCTCGGCCGCGCGCTGAAAGTCGGCGAAGGACATGCACAGGTCGTCGCGGTTGCAATCGACGAATTGCACCTCGGCGCCGGCGCGGATCGCCGCCAGTGGGGTGGCCATGAAGGTGTTTGACGGGCAGAGGACCGTCTCGCCCTGGACGCCGGCGAAGTGAAGCGCCGCCAGGGCACCGCCGGCCCAGCTCGACAGGGCCACCGCTGACGCCCCGTGGTAGGCCTCCCAGGCGGCCTCGAAGCGAGCGGTGAGATCGGCCTCTGACCACCGGTTGGAGTCCAGGACCTCGTCGATCAGCGCGTGCAGACGGGCGCGGTCGCGATGGTCGAAGCCGATCGCGAAACGCGCATAGTCAGGGGCGTCCTGATGGGAGGCGGAAGCTGGAGCAGTAGTCATTGTGTGAGCGCGCCGTGCGCGCCGGGTCGAGCGGGGGCGCCCGCTGGGGCGCGCCGGCCTGTGCGCATTGAAAACCGACCTGTCGACGGGCCGAAAGCCTGTCAGACAGGCAGGACGGTATCGAGTTTGCGCCGATTCAGCTCAGAGAGGAGGGGTCCGAGGGCCGTTACGGTCCTCCGGAAGGAGTCCCGGGCACTGTAGAAATCCGCGTCGTGCAGGAGGATCACGTCGCCGCCGATGACCGCATGGGTGGTCCGCCGGACGATCCGTCTCGCGGTGGTGAACTTGCGCCAGTCCTTGCCCCAGCGTGACCACAGCAGGGGCGACAACCCTGCCTCGCGCACCGCGCGCAGACCCGCCGGGCTGTAGATCCCGAACGGGGGCCGGTGCCACCCGGGCGCCAGTCCGGTGGCGTCCTGCAGCACGGCCGCGCCCCGCCGGATGTCGTCGGACACCGCAGGCGGCGTGAGGCGCAGCTGGAGGCGGTGCCGGTAGCCGTGCAGCGCGACGGCGTGGCCCTCGGCGAGGATGCGCCTGACGAGCTCGGGTCGGCGCTGCACCTGCTCGCCGATCACGAAGAAGGTGGCGTGGGCGCCCGCGGCGGCGAGCACCTCCAACACCGCCGGGGTTCCCTCCGGATGCGGCCCATCGTCGAAGGTCAGCGCCACTCCGGCGGTGCCGGCGAGCGTGCGCGGAAGGGAAAGGGCCCGCGCGGCGTCTGCATTGACCGGTGCCAGTACGTAGCGAAACACCCACCGATCATCGCTCAAAGTGCGCTAGAAACGAGTCGGCGTTGAGCGCTGCCCCCGACCTGGACAAGTGGATGCCCGATCCGGCGCTGCGCGTGACCCACCGGCGCGAGAGCTCGGTGCCGGCCGCGGAGCTGTGGCAGGCGGCGCGCGAGACGCGCCTGTCTGAGACCGGCGGTGCTGGGACGTCTGGTGCGCTGGCGGATCCCCGGACTGGCCGGCAACCTGGGCTATGACGACCTCTTCCGCCAGCCCCCGTTCACGGTGTTGGAGGAGGACGAGCACGCGCTCGTCTCCGGACTGGTGGGCCGGATCTGGACGCTGCGCCGCGACTACCCGACGCTCGGCTCAGCGCAGGAGTTCATGGGCTGGCGCAAGGGCGGGACGGCCCGGGTGGTCATCGCCAACTGGGCGGTCGCGCGTCCCGGTGGCGGCTCGGCCCTGGCCGCCGAGGCGCGGGTGGAGCCGATCGGCGCCCAGGGTCGCCTCGGCGTCGCCGCCGTTCGCCCGGTCGTGCGCGCCTTTCAGAATCTCGTCGGCTCCGACGGGATCAACGCCGCGGTGCGCCGGGCCGAGCGCGGTTAGCGAGCCGCGTGGGGCCACCCGCCACACTCTGACTCAACCTTTTCCCCAGGGCAGGGGGTTGAGGCAGATGTGAGGATCAGACCGGTACCCAATCGGCCCCGCCCATCCCAACGCGCCAGGGCCGACTTCGATCAGTTCGTCACCGCCTCCAGCGGCGCCCTGCTGCGAACCGCCTACCTGGTGGTGTGGGACCCGGTCGAAGCCGAGGATCTGGTCCAGGAGTGCCTGCTGGCGGTGGCGCGCCGGTGGCCTCGCGTGCGCCGGATGGACCACCCGCACGCCTACGCCCGCCGCGTGCTCATCAACCTGGCGCTCGACGGCGCCAAGCGCCGCACGCGCCACCGCCAGGAGCTGGTCGGCGACGACGCGGCAACGCTGGCCGCGGTACCCGATGAGTCCTCGGCGCGCCGCCTGCACGCCGTCGGGGTACGCGCCGAGCTGATCGAGGCCCTGGCCACGCTCCCGCCCCGGCAGCGGGCGGTGCTGGTCCTGCGCTACTTCGAGGATCTGAGCGAGGGCCAGGTCGCCGAGCTTCTCGGGTGTTCGGTGGGAACGGTCAAGAGCACCGCCTCCCGCGCCCTCGCCCGCCTTCAGGCCACCCTGACACCCGACATCTCCCTGAGCACAAAGGAGCACACTCGATGATCGAGCCACTGGAATCAGAGCTGCGCTCGGCGCTGAGAGCCCGCGCCGACCAACTGCCCGCGGGCGCGCGGGCCCGCGTCCGGGCCCACGAGTACCGGCCGCGCACCCGTGACCTGCGCCCGCCGGTGGCCGCCGGCGTGCTCACCACCGCGGCCGCGGCGGCCGCCGCCGTGCTGCTGATCGATCTCGGGCCGCAGGCGTCATCGGCGTTCGCCGGCTGGTCGGCCACTCCCACCCGCGCCTCCACCGCGCAGGTGGCCGGGGCCAAAGACGCCTGTCAGTCGCAGCTGGGCAACTTCTCCACCAACGCGGGCAAAGCGATGAAGGCAACCGGGATCAAGGGCCTGCCCGCGATCGGCGAAATGACGCCGGTGCTCACCGACACCCGCGGCCCGTTCACCTTCGTGATCTATAGCGGGCCACACGGCGCCAACGGGACGTGCATCTCGGGTCCAAGCTTCACCTCCATGTCGACGCGCTCGGGGGGGCCGCCGGACCCCCCGCCGGCAAGATTGTCGGTTCCTTCGAGGCCCACACCGCACACGGCGCCGACGCCTACTCCTTCGTCGAGGGCCACGCCGGTGCCGGGGTGACCGCGGCGACGCTCATCCTGAGCGATGGCTCGCAGGTGCAGACCACGATCCAGAACGGGTGGTTGGTGGCCTGGTGGCCGAGCTCGGCTCAGGTCACCTCGGCGCAGGTGACGACAGCGTCCGGCACGACCACCGAGCACTTCGATACCCAGCCGGTCGGGCACTGCCCGCAGCCTCCCGCCTTCGCGATCACGCCCAAGGACGCGGCCTGCGCGTCCGCGGGGTTCGGGGGCGAGGGCAAGGGTCCGACGGCGGGGTCGATGTCGATGATGAACACCGCGGGCGGTCAGCCGCCCACCGGCGGAGCAACCGTGACCAGCACCGGCGGCTCCAACCAGGTCCAGGGAAGCGGCACGGTCACCAGCAGCGGCACCTGAGAGATCTCGCAGGTGCGGGTGTGCCAAGACGGGCACACCCGCACCTCACGCCCGCCCGCGCGTCTAACGTGGGGGCGTGAGCTTCGACGACGAGGTCACGGTCCGCTACGTCCGTTTTGCCAACGAGCAGACCGGCTGGGCCGTGCTCGACGCCGCCGGCCCCGACGGCGCCCCGGTGGCGCTTGTCGGGCCGCTCGTCCATCTCGAGGAGGGTGAGCGGGTCCGCGTCGTCGGCGACTGGGTCAACGACAGCCGCTACGGGCGTCAGGTCAAGGTGTCGCAGGCCCGGCCGCTGCCGCCCCAGGACCCTGCGGCGCTTGCCGGCTACCTACGCCGCATCAAGCACGTCGGGGCCGCGCCGCGCCGAGGAGCTCGTCGCCCGCTTCGGTCCCGAGCAGGTGCTCGACGTCATCGACTCCAGACCCCGAGCATGCCTTCGCTCAGGTCGGGCTGCCCGCGGGCCGGGTCCAGGAGGCCGCCGAGTCCTGGCAGAAGCTGCGGGTGACGCGGCGCCTGCACCTGCTGCTCGCCCCCCACGGCCTGGCCTACCTCGCGCCTCGGATCCACGAGCACTACGGCAGCGCCGCCCACCAGATCCTCATCGACGACCCCTACCGGCTGACCAGCGTCTTCGGGGTCGGCTTCGCCATCGCCGACCGGATCGCCCGCGCGTCGGGCACACCCCCAGACCCGGCCAAGCGCGAGCGGGCCGCGATCATGCACGTACTGGCCGAGGCCGAGCGCGGCGGCTCGACGTGTCTGCCGGCCCCGGTGCTGCTCTCGGAGGCCGCCGAGTTGCTGAGCGGCGAGGTCCCGCCGGCCAGGATCGACGCGCTTGTCGCCGAGGGCCACGCGGTCCGCGAGGAGCAGTGGGTCTACCGGCGGGCCACCGCCGAGCTCGAGGCCGAGCTCGCCGCTCGCGTCGACGAGCTCCTCCGCGGGACGCCCAGCGCGCGATTGGGCGACGGGCGCCGCCGGCCACCACGAAGCGACTCCGACGCGCCCAACGAGCTCACCGCCGAGCAGCAGGCGGCTCTGGAGGCGGCGTTCGCGCACCGGCTCTCGGTCATCACCGGCGGCCCCGGCACCGGCAAGACCGCCTCGATCAAGACGATCGCCGCCCAGGCGACCGAGCGCGGTGCTCGCGTGATGCTGGTGGCCCCCACCGGCCGCGCCGCGGTCCGCATGACCGAGGCCAGCGGCCTGCGCGCCCGGACCGTGCACTCGGCGCTGGGCTGGATCCCCGGCGAGGGGCCCACCCACGACGAGCAGGACCCGCTGAGCTGTGACCTGCTCATCGTCGACGAGACCTCGATGGCCAATCTCGAGCTGCTGGTGACGCTCCTGCGCGCCGTTGGGAGCGGCACCAACGTGGTGCTGGTGGGCGACGCCGACCAGCTCGCCCCGGTGGGCGCGGGCAAGCCGTTCGCCGAGCTCGTGGCCTCAGACGGAGTGCCGGTGGCGCGGCTGACCCACATCTTCCGCCAGGCCGCCGACAGCATGATCGTCCAGGGGGCGCACGCCATCCGCAGCGGCCGCGCGCCCTCGTTCAGCGCCGGCGAGGGCATGCGGCGCGACCTCTTCCTCATCGAGCGCCCGTCGCCGCAGGCGGCGCTCGAGGAGATCGTCTCGCTGGTCGCCGAGCGCCTGCCCGGCCACTACGAGGTGGATCCGGTCCGCGACATCCAGGTGTTCGCCCCCGTCTATCGCGGCGACCTCGGCATCGACGCGCTCAACCGAGCCCTGCGCGCCGCGCTCAATCCTGACGGTCAGCCAGTGCGCGGCGGGCGCCTGCGCATCGGCGACAAGCTCATGATGACCGGCCGCAACCTCCACGAGCTCGGCCTCATGAATGGCACCGTGCTCCGCCTGCTCGACGAGGTCGACTCCCGCATCGGCTCAGACGACGACGAGGACCCGGCGCTCATCCTCGGCGCCGAGGACGCGGTCTTCCGCCTCGCCCACGAGGACGCCGACCGGCTCCAGCTGGCCTACGCCTGCTCCGTGCACCGCGGCCAGGGCATCGAGCTCCCGGTCTCGGTCATCGTCGCCCACCCCGCCGCCGGGGCCTTCTTCCTGCGCCGCGAGATGCTCTACACCGCGATCACGCGGGCGCGCCTGGCCACAGTGATCGTCGGCAGCCGCGAGGTCGTCGCCAGGGCTGCCCGGACGCCGGACACGTCACGGCGCTACGGACGGGTGGCCGAGCGGCTCGCCGAGCGCCAGCCGCACTAACACAGGCTCGGTGTGTCGCACTCCGTCTGGCGCTGGATGCGCCATGAGCCCTGAACCGGGTCGATAAAGTGCGGAGGCTCCTCGTAGCGAAGCCGGTCGTCGTACGTATAGGCCTTCGCGTAGCCGGAGGTCACGGTGCTCCCATTGTGGGTACCCACGACACCGCGGAAGTCCTGGGCGATGCCACCGTTGACGGTGAGCGTGCCGAGCGTGCGGCCGCAGTCGTACTGGTCAACCACGAACGAGTGCGCCAGCGACAGGAGCATGGCGTTGATCGTGGGGTTGGAGAGAGCGCCGGAGGCGTTCGACGTGCTCCCTGAGCACCCGCCGGTGTTGGTCCCGAGCGGCTGGTTGCCCACCGGGTGGTAGATCCGGATGAAGTTGTTGGCGATCAGCCCGAGCATCGAGGTCGAGTCGTTGTAGAGCAGATTGCCGTCGATGACGATGTCGTTCTCGGCGGCGATCGTGAGCGGCGGGCCGTCGGTGCCACTTACGTACACGGTCCCGCAGCCGGTATTGCCGGTGTAGCTGGGGTTATCCACGTCATAGGTGAGCGAGCACGTCCCGTTGCTGGCATACAGGACGCCGCTGGTCGGATATGAGTACGACTGCGTCGAAATGCCGGGGCTGAAGCAGGACGGGTGGCCGCTGTCTGGCTGGGCGACGGTGATCGAGGTGGCCGACAGGGTGATACACGTCGTCCCCGTGAACGAGAGTCCGGCGACCGATTTCAGCGACGAGTTGGACGGGGGCGGCGGCAGGATGCTGATCGTCGATGGCCTAGTCCCCTTGATTATCGGCGCGCCGGCGCAACCCGAGTCCTCGGCCCAACCCGCGGTGGAGCCGAACTCGATGTTGTCAGCCGGGCTCCGGCCGAACGTCGGGTTACCGCACACCATCGCCTGGTCGTTGGTGTGAAACGGCCCGTTGATGGCGTCAGCGGAGATGAAGTCGATCGTGTCGCACGGATACCCGGTGGTATGGGTTTGGTTCGTGTATGACGAGGACCGCGTGAACGAGTCCGAGTAGAAGTTCTGGGAGTAGCGACCGGCGTAGCTGTACTGGGCGCATTGCGTCTGCGCGCCGGCCAGCGCGGCGCTGTAGTTGCTCCCGCAGCCGGTCGGCGGGTTGGATCCACACAGGTCCGGCGGCTCGATGGTCGTGTCGCCGTAGTTCTGGTAGTTCTCCTCGACTTGGAGGTAGGGATCCGACGTCTCGAAGTTGGTGAAGTACTCGTAGTCCAGGAAGCTCTGCTCGCGAAGGTTGGCGACGATCGTGCGCTTGACGTTGCCGGCGTAGCCCGTGACGCGAATCCGGATGGTGCCTGCCCCGCTGCCGGTCGCCTGGATCATCGAGGCCACCGGAGCGGTCGTGCTGCACTGGGTGTACGTCGACTGCCCGGCAGCGGGCAACGAGCTCGACGGCGTATTTCTCGGTCGACGAACCCGGCACGGCGGCCGTCTTCAGGGGAGACGCGCCGGCCTGGTTGACCCAGGTCGAGCCGGTTGCGCACTGGGTCCAGAACTCGCTGTTCTGATCCAGGGCGAACTGGTAGCGCTGGATCCCGGCTTGGGCAGCGGAGTATGCGTCCTTTTGAAACGAATCGTTCGATGTCAGCGGGAGGTCATCGTTGACGGCCGCGTACGCGCCGACGGTCAAGCCCAGCACGACGATGAGCGTCGCGAGCGCGACAAGCATGGTGAAGCCATCCTCGGCAGCGAGGCGGACGCGGGCGAGGCGGCGGGAGATCAGTCGCATGGGAGGTTGGTTCCGGTCGCGTTGGCAGGGGTGAAGCGGAAAACGGCGGAATCGCGCATCGCGATCGCGCGGCTGGAGTCGGTCAGGCCGTCGCTGGGACTGGCCAGCCATGCGATGTCGATCTCAGCGACCGAGGCGGCGGCCGAGGCGGTAAGCGGCAGCGGCGAGAGCGGCGTCGAGCTGATGGCCGCGCTGGACGTCGGATAGGCGAGGTACTGGAAGTACGGGGTGGCGGCATCGATCTGCGACACGTGTGGGAGCAGCGTCCGGGTCCGCGACGGCGTGGTGCTGAACGTCCACGTGGAGGCGACGTTCAGCGCCGGAGGCGAGCCTCCCGTGTTGGCGTAGGAGGTGTCGACCAACGCTCCGCTCTGCACCGAGACGACGTGCAAGGTCGGCGTCGCGGTCGCGCTGTCGCCAACGCCGCTGACGAACACCAGGTCGCTCGCGTCGGTGCTGACGGCCGGGGTGATGCCCGTAGTCGTCGTAGCCTGAACCGGCGAGACGTCATTGGTGAGGCAGCCGGAGTTGAGCTCCTGGATAAGCTGCTCCATTGCGACGCGCGCCTGCTGGGCGGCCTGGACACGATCAGAAACGCGCGAGGTGAGGTGAAGCGAGACGATCAGCAGCGACGCCGGCGGCGATCAGGATGACGCTACCCGCGGCCATCGCCACGAGCAGCTCAGGCAGCGTGAAGCCCTGCTCGCGACGGAGGCGGGTGCGAAGCGTACGCACGATCAGCAGCTCCCCGAAGCCGTGGCGTTGCCGGCGAAGACGTTGAGGATCTCACCGCTGCCTTGGTTGGTCACGGAGACGGGCGTGGCCAGCTTCCTGCTGAGACCCGTGTCGTAGCAGACCGTGTAGTTGCCGTATGGCATCCCTGGGTAGGTGAGGAGGCCGGTGTCATTGACGCCGGTGCCGAGCGTCGTCGTCAGGGGCAGGACAGACTGACCGGCCGCGACGGTCGGCGCGGTCGCGGTGTACCCGATGTACTTCACGCCGCATCCCGTATCGGTGACCGTGAGGTGCGCGCCGCTGGGGAGC
Source organism: uncultured Actinomycetota bacterium (assembly GCA_963790605.1). Taxonomy (GTDB): domain Bacteria; phylum Actinomycetota; class Thermoleophilia; order Solirubrobacterales; family Solirubrobacteraceae; genus Palsa-465. The sequence goes on from CAWBPG010000002.1 coordinate 113,381, forward strand.
GTCTCCTCACCCGAGGATGTCGTCGTGCCCTTGTAGAGCCGGACGACCATCGATGGCAGTGTGAGCGTGGCGTTGGTCGTTCCTCCCGCGGCGACGTTCGCCGACGGGTCGGTGCCCCCGAACAGGCTCGGCTTGTCGCTCAGGCACATGCCGGCGTACGTCGAGTAGGTGTAGGGAAAGAGCGGGGTGGCCGTCTTCGCCATGGTCCATGCCGTCGATTGGAATACAGTGTCCGGGTTGCCGACCTGCGGGCATGTCGTGTCGCCGCCCGCGCACAGCCGGTAGCTAGGGCTGCGCATGCTCGTGTTGAAGACGACGACGGCCGGCGCGTTCGCCGCTTTTGCCGGGCTCGGATTAACTCCGCTCGGGTAAGCGTTGGTGAAGGTGAAGTTGATCGTGCCCCCCGTGTCGAGCTGGAACGGGGTCGGCGAGAGCGCCTTCGTCCCGGCGACGACGGTCGGTGGCGGCGACGCGACGTCAGGAGAGGTCGGGGTGACGGTCTGGCCGGTCTGGCCGTCCACGTAGGTTCCAACCGAGGGTGTGACGCTGACGCCGTAGGTACCGGCGGGGAGGTCGCCGAATAGGGCACACCCCCCGGTAGCGGTGGTCTCGCTCGCCGATGAAGGGCCGGTGATGCCGATGTTCATCCCCGCCGCACCGGCGCCGGCAGCGTTCTGCACCGAGACGGCCAGGCTCCCGTTGGTCGGATCGATCGAGCCGATCGGAGGCGTCAGGACGCTGGTCACGGTGACAGGCGGCTGACCGCCCATGTTGGCCCACGTCACGGTAGAGGTGGTCTGGATGTAGTCGGCGGAGGGGTTTGTGCACGACGGGGTGCCGGTAGAGTCGGTCACGTAATCGGCCGACTCGGTCACGGTGAACTGACGGCCGTTTAGAGTCACGGCGGGCAGCGTCTGATTGAGGTTCGACAGCTGATCGACGGTGAGGCCGCGGAGTGTGGCCTGGTTCTGCTGGGCCAGCGCCTGCGCGTCTGACCGCGCCTTCGCAGTCGCAGCAGCGTGGGTGCTTCCGATGAACTGGGTGGCAGCTGCCGTGGCGAGGATTGCCAGGATCAACGCGCTGACCAGTACCTCGATGATGGTGAAGCCCGCATCCGACGACGCGAACAACCGCCGACGGCGCGTTCCGTCGCTGGGCACGGCTCGTGGAGAAGAAGGGGTCGGCATCGGCTTAACCGTGTGAATCACCAGATCTAGTCGGCATCAGGCGCACAGGCTTGAGGCAACGCGCCTCCTGTGGACCCTTGTTGCACGTGCTGTGGTTAGGCGCGGTCAGGCGACGCGCAGCGCGAGATCGTCGCCGAGCGGCTCGTCGAGCAGTCGCCGGTCGATCGCATGGAAGGCCTCGACGATGCGCGGGTCGAAGTGGGCGCCCGCCTGCGCGTCGATCTCGGCCAGAGCGCGATCCTCGTCCCAGGCCGGCTTATAGGGACGCTCGTGGGTCAGCGTGTCCCAGACGTCGGCGAGCGCGGTGATCCGTCCAGCAAGGGGGATCTCTGCGCCGACGAGGCCGGCAACGTAGCCGTTGCCGTCCCAACGCTCGTGATGGGTTCCGGCGATCTCGGAGGCGAGTCGCAACACGGGTGAGCGGGCCGGCGCCAGGATGCGCGCGCCGATCTCGACATGGCGCATCATGTGCATCCACTCGGCTGGGGTCAGCTTGTCGGGCTTGAGCAGGATCCGCCGCGAGATGCCGACCTTGCCGATGTCGTGCAGCGGCGCGGCGTCGCGGATGGTGGCGACGAACTGCTCGTCGAGGTCCAGGGCCTGCCCGATGAGCGCGGCGCCGACACCGACCCGGCGGGCATGCTGGTAGGAGTCGTCGTCGTGGAAGTCGGCAATTGCCGCCAGGATGGAGAGGCTCTCGCGCGCGGTGTCGAACTCGCCGGTGCGCTCTCGCACCGCCTCGCGCAGCACGGCGTTGCGGTCACGCAGCTCCAGCTGGAGGCGGCGTACTTGAAGGGCGTTCTGAACGCGTGCGAGCGAGTTCGATGTCCTCGACCGGCTTGCGCACGAAGTCGCGAACGCCGGCCGACAGCGCCCAGCGGCGGACCTCGGGCGATGCGTCGGCGCTGAGGACAAGGACCGGCAGGCTGTCGGCGCCCTCGATGAGGTGGCGGATCGCATCAAGGGCCAGATGTGAGGCGCCGGGAACGTCGAGGTCGAGCAGCACCAGGTCCGGACGCTCGGTGACGCAGAGCTCGACTGTGCGGGCTGGGTCCGGGGTGGTGACCACGTCGCCGTAGCCTGCGTGCGCCAGGATACCTTCGACCATCTCGCGTCCCTCGCCGGGACTGTGGACGAGCAGCAAGCGCATGTGGGCGAACTCAGTCATGGGTGGGAGAGGGCGGCCCTCGGACGGGCGCGCCTCACATGTGGTTATCGGCACGGGCACCGCACCGCTTGACCATCTCGAACGGTCCCGGTCGCTCAGGTCGCGAGACCGAGCGTCAGTCGCCGGCGACAGACGTGTACTGGGCGCCCGCCGCGCCGCGGTCCGTCGCGAACCCCGTCGCCGGAGTCGCGGGAGTGACGGGACCCGCGGTGGCGGGCAGCACGTCGTCCATCGACGTGCCCACGCGTCCCTCGGCGGCCAGCAGCAGCTTGAAGTCCTGGGGACTGCTCGCGGCGGCAAGCGCGTTCTCGCGCGAGATGCGGCCCGCCTGCACGTGCGCGAACAGCGCCTGGTCGAACGTCTGCATCCCGTAGAAGGCGCCCTCGGCGATGATGCTCGGCAGCTGCGCCGTCTCCTCCGGGTTCATGATCGCGTCGCGGACGCGACCGGTGGTGCGCAGGATCTCCAGCGCGGCAACGCGGCCGCCGTCCATCGACGGGACGAGCCGCTGCGAGATGACCCCGCGCAGCGTGGCGGAGAGCATCGCGCGGACCTGGCGGTGCTGGTGGGGCGGGAAGAAGTCGATGACGCGATTGATCGTCTCCGGCGCGTCGGCGGTATGCAGCGTCGAGAGCACCAGGTGGCCGGTCTCGGCGGCGGAGAGGGCGGTGCGCACCGTCTCCTCGTCGCGCATCTCGCCGATCAGGATGATGTCCGGGTCCTGGCGCAGGACGCGGCGCAGCGCGCGGCCGAACGAACCGGTGTCGGAGCCGATCTCGCGCTGGTTGATGACCGAGCGCTTGTCGGCGTGCAGGAACTCGATCGGGTCCTCGATGGTGACGATGTGGCGCGCCGCGGTGCGTGTTGACGTGGTCGACCATGGCGGCGAGCGTCGTCGACTTACCCGAACCGGTGGTGCCGGTGACGAGGACGATGCCGCGCGGCTCCTCGGCCATCTCGCGCACGGCGTCGGGCAGCCCGAGCTCGCCGATCGTCGTCACGCCGTACGGGATCCGCCGGCAGACGATCGAGATCGAGCCGCGCTGGCGGAAGGCGTTGACACGGAAGCGGGCCAGCCCGGGCACCGCGTAGGCGAAGTCGGCCTCGCCCTCGGTCTCCATCTCCTGGGCCGGGCGGGGTCGCGCAGCATCTCGCGCATCGCCTGCGCGGTGTCGTCGGGAGTCAGGGGATCCGCCATCGGCAGCGGCGTCAGCTCGCCGGAGATGCGGACCATCGGCGGCGAGCCCGCCTTGATGTGGAGGTCGGAGCCCTCCTGGTCGCAGAGGTACTGGAGGGCCTGCTGGAGCGCGAAGCTCACGGCGCCGTGACCAGGTAGGCGAACGGGACGGCGTTGGGGTGGTTCTCGCAGGCGTCTTGGCGACGCTGGAGATCGTGCCCGTCACCGGGTCGTACGACACCGGGTTTGCCAGATCCAGCTCGCACTGGCCCGCGGCGTTGACACGGTGATAGGCGTCGAGCGCCACCTTGCGCGAGTGGGTGATGCTGCTGGCGATCTTGTCACCCGCAGGACGACCTGCTGGTGGCCGCCGTTGTGCGTCGGGATCGTCAGGTGCTCGGTCTGGCCGGCCTTGAGCACGATCGCCGAGCACCGCACGTGGTCCGGGCGGCAGAGCCCGGGCCCGGTGTGCCCGACGCCCTGCGTGCAGGGCGAACACCGCCGACTGGCCATCCGCCATGACGCCCATGAACATCACCTGCGGGCTGCCATGACGTTGGGCAGCGGCGTGAGCCGCGCGATGTTGGTCTTGACGGGCACGGCGAGGTCCTTGCCGAAGCGCACTGACGACCGAGTAGATCGTCCACGACTGGACCTCGGCGGCGTGATCGGCCTGGGTGCTCGGGCGTCGCCGAGGCGATCGTCGAGGTCGGAGTGCGTGCTCGAGACGTCGGTGTGCTCGACGAGGTCGTAGAGCCACTCGACGACGCGCCGGAGGATGACGAATCGCTCGACGACGAGGACGAGCCGCTGGTGGCGGGTGAGGGCGAGACCATCGACACGACGGTCGAGGTCGAGGTCGTCGACGCGATGAGCGCGGCCGACGGCGGTCGAGGACGACGACGGTCGACTTGCTCGAGCAGGCTTGGAGCTCAGCTTGGGCACGCCGCTGGCGAACGGGTCACGCGCGATGCGGGCGAGCACGACCTTCACCGGCTCGGCTGACGGCGCCTGCGTCGTGGCTGTCGTGGTCGACGTGACGGCGCTGTCGCGGCCGGAGGCGCCGGCGGCGTGCCGTGTCGCCCGCGGACGCGCCCTTGAGCAGGAGCACGCGGGACGGCGACGACGGCCACGACGAGCAGCGCCACCACCATCCAGAGCTTGCGCTCCATCAGATCTCGGCGAAGTGAGCTCATCCTTGTCCTCCGGTGGTCGGTGCCGGCCGCGGCGGTCGCGGCAGACAGCTGGTAGATCGTGGCGCTGAGCTGCACGGTCAGCTTCCGTGCCGCTCAGGGTCACGCTGCTGATGCTCAGCAGCGGGCCGGTGGCGTGCACCTTGCCGCCGGACACCGTCGACGAGACCGGTCAGCCGCGACGAGCTTGTTGAGCGCCGTGTAGCCGCCGGAGAAGCTGAGCTGCAGGGGCACGGCCGGTGGCTGCGCGTCGCCGCGACGTGGTGCTGTGACGTCGCGGCCGATGTGGTGGCTGCGCCGGTGAGCGCGATGGTATGCGAGCTTCACGTGCGCCGCGGCCGCAGTGCGCTCTGCAGCGTCCGCAGCAGCGCGGGGATGTCGGACTGCGTCGGCACGGCGAGCTTGAGCGCAGTCCACTGCGCCCCGTCGGACTTCAGCGCGGTCTGGGCCGCGCGGCCCGTGGCGTAGCTCTGCTGTGCCTGGCTGAGCGTCTGGTCGCTGGGTGGCGATCTGTGTCTGCAGCGCGCTCGGCCTTCTGGCGCTCGGGCTTGAGGGTGAGCATGTAGTACGCGCCGAACAGGCGCCAGGACCAGCACCACGGCCGAGGGCGATGCGGTCACGAGGACGGAGGGTCATTGGGCGCCTCCAGTGGCTGGAGTGGTCGCGGTCGAGACCGCCGGCGGTCGTCGTGGCGGCGGGCGTCGTGGTCGTCGACGCCGCTGGTGGACGCGGACGCGGTCGGCGACGATGTGCTCGACGGCGGCGAAGGTCAGCAGAGACAGCGAGAAGCTCACCGGGAACGGGCAGCCACCCGCGGCGCCTGAGGCCGAGGAGCTGCTGCGAGGCAGTCGCCGTGGCGCTGTCGCTCGAGGTGCTCAGGCTGCGACCGCGGCTGACGCCGTGCACCCGGCGCAGCTGCACCATGGTCGGCGGCAACCGTCGACTCGCTCGCGGCACAGCCGAGATCTGGACGGCGATGGTCGTCGGGGCGTCGGCCGGCGCTGACTGCGCGGGGACCGCGGGGCCGTCGAGGGCGTGGTCGCCTGCAGCGAGCTCAGCGCGGCGTCGGCGGGCATCACTCCGCCGATCTGGCTGAGCAGCAGCGACCACGGGAAGCGGCCCGTGACGAGCTGCGGACGTCAGCGAGTCCTGCTGCTGCTGCTGCTGGGCGGCCGGTGACGTACGGACGCGTAGCTGTTGGCGGCGGCCTGCCAGCTGGCGCGTTGGCGGTGACCGGGCCAGCTCGCTCTGTGCGCGGCCGTGACGTCGTTGGCGGCGAACACGTAGAGGACGGCGGCGACGAGGACGACGACCAGGCCGCCGATCACCCCGAGCGTCAGCGGGCTGGCCGAGACGCTGCCGTTGCGCTTGCGGCGCATCGCCGGGAATGAGGTTGACGGCGTTCATGACGTCCAGCGCTCCCACCGCCAGGCCCGGTGGCGACGGGCGCGAGCGGGGATCGACGTCGCCGAGAGCGTCGGCGCCGGCCGGCGATGACCTCGCCGCAGATGAGCTCCAGCCCCGACGCTGCCGACAGCGCCTCGACGAACCCGGGAAGCGGGGCCAGCGGGCCGGCGACCACACCGTCGGTGACGACGTCTGACCCGAACTGGGTCGAGTAGAACTCGGCCGCGGCGCGCAGCTCGGAGCCGAGCTCCATCGCGGTCCGCTTGAGCAGGTCGGCCACGGCAGATCGTCGCCGTCGCGCGGCTCGGCCGGCGCCGTCGCCGTCGTGCAGGAGCGCGTGGGCCTCTCGACTGGGATCCCGCGGTTCTCGGCCAGCCGCCCGAGCACCATCGCCAGGCCCTGCGGCGCCTGCCGAGTGAACCGGCACACGCCTGCTTCGGCGATCGCGATGTTGACGAGATCGCCGAGCTGCGCGTACAGGACCGGGCCCTCGGTTGCGCATCGAGGTGGTTGAGGCGCGGATGACGGAGAAGACCGACAGGTCGATGCCCTCGGGCTTGAGGCCGGCGCGGCGCAGCGTGTCGAGCAGGACGATCGACGCCTTCGCGCTCGGTGACGACCACGATCACGCGCAGGCGCTGGCCCTCGGGGGTGTCGACGAGCCCGACCTTGTGGAAGTCCATGACGGCGCGGTCCAGCGGCATCGGGATGCGCTCCTGCGCCTGCATGATCAGGGCGGTCGCGGATGTCCTTGTCCTCGAGCGGCGGCAGGTCGATGACGCGCAGCACCGTGCGCGGCGTGGCCAGGCCGACCCGCACGCGCTTGGAGAACTTGTGCTCGGCGAAGAGGCTCTTGAGCTCGCTGGCGAGGCGGTCGGGATCGGTGACCAGCCCGTCGCGCATCAGGCCCGGCGGGAGCGCGCGGGCGGCGACGCGCTCGGCGACGATCTGGCCGCCCTGGAGACGCGCCTGCGCGGCGATCGCCTGGGTGGCGCCGATCTCCAGCCCGGTGACCGTGCGCGGGGCGGCGCGCCGGACGCGACGGCTTGCGCAGCGCGCAGACGGATCCGGGCTACGAGCTGCGGCATCGAGATCTGCTTGTTCAGGACGCTCACAGCCCGACCCCGTGCAGGTAGACGTTGACGAGGGCGTCACCGGCAAACAGGGCGACGACGCTGCCGAGCGCCAGGAACGGGCCGAAGGGGATCCTGGTCTTGCGGCCCTCGCGCACGCCCTTGCCGTAGCCATCACGAGCGACGCCGACGACGGTGCCCGCGATGCAGCGCGATGAGCATCGCCGGTGCGACGGCGCGGCCGAGGACGAGCCCCATGACGGCGGCGAGCTTGACGTCACCCATCCCCATGCCGGCGGGGTAGGCGAGAACGGCGACGAGGAGGAACCCGCCGGCCGCGGCGCCGGCGATCAGGTGCTCGGGCAGCTGGTGGGGCTCGAAGATGGCGGTGAGCACGATGGCGGCCAGCGCGAGCGGCGCGACGATGCGGTTGGGGATGATGCGGTGCTCGAGGTCGATCCGCGTGATCGCCACGAGCGCGGCGACGAAGATGAGGTCGAGCCAGATCGTCCGGCTCGTGCCCTGCGCGATGACCACGGCGGCGAACAGCGCGCCGGTCAGACGCCTCGGTGAGCGGGTAGCGCGGCGAGATCGAGGTGTCACACGCGCGGCAATGCCCGCCCAGGAGCAGCCACGAGACCACCGGCACGTTGTCGTAAGGCCGGATCGCGGCGCCGCAGCCGGGGCACGCCGACCGCTGGGGTGACCAGCGACATGCCCGCCGGCAGGCGGTAGGCCACGACGTTGAGAAACGAGCCGAGGCACAGGCCGCCGACGGCGGCGAGAGCGATGTCGAAGGCGAGGGGGGACATGAGGAAGGGATCAGGTGAAGATGGTGAGGCGAGGTGCGGGCCGCCGTGAGCGACGATGACGATGTCGCGCCCAGCGGCCGTTGCCGCAATGCTGTCAGGACGCTGCGTGGACTAGCTCGACTACCAGGTGCCGTTAGCCGTGGCTGCGGTGCACGGGTTGGGGTTGCAGCCGGCCGGGTTCGTGCCGGCCGGGACGTGCACGTACGGCTGACGCGCACCGTCGGCGTACTTCGTCAGGGTGAACAGTGACGCCGGACGGCGAGGTCGCCGTGATCGAGTACGACTCGCGTGCTCGACGCGGCAGTGGGCCGTCGGCGGGTCGCCCGGAGGTCGAGGCCGCTCGGGGCTAGCTGACCGCGAGGTGCTCGTCAGCGAGCGCCGGCTTGACGCGGTCGGCTCGATCGCCGGTCGATGGCGGTCGAGGTCGCTGCGTGTACGCGCCGTACGTCCGCGTTATTGGTCGAGTAGGTCTCCTCGCGGTCTGCGCGGTGTTGACGTCCGACTTGACGTTGGCGTCCTGGGCCTTGCCCTTCTGGTTGAGGAACGCCGGGATGGCGACCGCAGCCAGGATGCCGATGATGAGAATCACGACCAACAGCTCGATGAGGGTGAAGCCCTCCTGACCGTGGGCGCGATGACGAAGACGCGTAAGCATCTAATGTCACTCCTTGTGTAGATGGATATTGCGTTTCGGAACCCACACTCCGGTCAGTGATTCCAAGCTTCGTCGTGCGTCGTTCCGCACCGGTCATCGGCATCTGAGACGAGCGGCTTGAGCGCTGTCCATGCCGCGTGGACGCTTAGCCGGCCGTACCGCGCCTGCGCGGGGCCATATGGCGGGTGCGCGTTAGAGCTTCTTTGAAGAGCCCATCGCGCGGGGCTTGATCCTGCGCCGCAAACCGCCGATAACGAGAGACATGCGCGAAGAGTTCGCCGCGACCGCGCCTGTCGTCGCCCCTGCCGTCATGCCCGACCTCCGGAGGCCGCGTGGCGGCTGCCGTGACGCCCGCCACCGGGCAACGGCGGCGGCGGCGTCGATGCGCTTCCTGACCCAGGTCATCGTCGATCTGGGCTTTGCCCCGCGCGAGCGCGTCGAGGCGGCGATGCTGGCCGCGCGCGACGCCGGCACGACGCCCGAGCAGCTGCTCGTGGACCAGGGGGTGATCACCGCCGAGCAGCGGGCGCGCGCGATCGCCGAGCGGCTCGGCCTCGACTTCCTGGACCTCACGCCAGTACCGCCTGGACATGGCGGCGGTCAACCTCCTGCCCGCCGACGTGGCGCGACGCTGCGAGCTCGTGCCGGTCGCGCGCGAGGGCGAGGACACGCTGGTCGTCGCGATGGCCGACCCGGCGAACGTCGTCGCCATCGACGACGTCGAGATCCAGACCGGCATGAGCGTCCAGGTGGCGGTGGCCACGCGCGAGGACATCCTCGCCGTCATCGCCAACATGACCCGCCTGGACAGCTGCGGTGACCGAGGTCGTCGAGGAGGAGCTCGCACGCGGAGGTCGAGATGTTCGACGTCCATGACGCGGCCACCGAGACGCCGATCGTCAAGCTCGTCAACGCGCTGCTCTCCCAGGCGGTCGACCCACGGCGCCTCCGACGTCCACTTCGAGGCCGAGGCGCGCGAGATGCGGGTCCGCATCCGGGTCGACGGCGTCCTGGAGGAGATCGCGCAGGATCCCGGGGCGGATGGTTCCCGGCGTCGTCTCGCGCATCAAGATCATGTGCGAGCTCGACATCTCCGAGCGGCGGCTGCCCCAGGACGGTCGCGTCGGGCTCAACGTCGACGGCAAGCAGATCGACATCCGCGTCGTGACGCTGCCGACGGTCCACGGCGAGTCGGTGGTGATGCGGATCCTGGACCGCTCCAACGTGCTCATCGAGATCCCCAAGCTGGGGCTCGACGAGTATCTCGCTGGGACGCCTGGAGGCGGCGACCGGCCACGCCCACGGCTCCGTGCTCGTCACCGGCCCGACCGGATCCGGGAAGTCGACCACGCTCTACGCGGTGCTCAACTCGCTCAACACGCCCGACAAGAACATCGTCACGATCGAGGATCCCGTCGAGTATCAGCTGGACGGCGTCACCCAGGTCGCCGTCAACGCGCGCTCGGGCCTGACCTTCGCCGCGGGGCTGCGGGCGATGATGCGCGCGGACCCCGACATCATCATGGTCGGGGAGATCCGCGACCGCGAGACGGCCCAGATCAGCATCGAGGCGGCGCTCACCGGCCATCTCCTGCTCTCCACGCTGCACACCAACGACGCGCCGAGCTCGATCACCCGTCTCGTCGAGATGGGCATCGAGCCGTTCCTGGTCGCCTCGTCGGTGCGCTGCGTCGTCGCCCAGCGGCTGGCGCGCGTGCTGTGCACCGGCTGCAAGCGACCGGTGCACGCTCGAGGCCGACCTGCTGGCTCGCTCGGGCTTCCACGTCGAGCCACGACATCGAGGCTTCGAGGCGGTCGGCTGCCCGCGCTGCAGCGGCAGCGGCTACCGCGGCCGGATCGGCATCTACGAGATCATGCCCGTCACCGACGAGATCCGCGAGCTCGCGCTGCACAGCGCCTCGGCCGACCGGATCATGGACACCGCGCGGGCGGAGGGGATGCGCACGCTGCGCGAGGATGCCTTCGAGAAGGTCAAGCCAGGGCGTCACGGCCATCGACGAAGTGCTGCGCGTACTAGGCGCATAGGGCGCCGGGCTCAAGTCAGCGCCGCTCGCTGCCGAGATGGTCCGATATGTCAGTCGTCGACTTCGCGGACATCGTCCTCGCGGCGCTCGAGCGCCGCGCTTCCGACATCCACCTCACCGCCGGCGCTGCGCCCGAGCATCCGGGTCCGCGGCCGCCTGTTCGCCGCTCGAGGGCTTCCCCGTCCTGGGCGTCTCGGACACGCGCGAGATCGTCTACTCGATCATGAGCGACACCCAGCGCCAGCAGTTCGAGAACGCGCGCCAGGTCGACTTCAGCTATTCGGTCCCGCGCACCGCCCGTATGCGCGTCAACGCCTATCTGCAGCGCGGCGCGGTCAGCGCGGCGCTCCGCGTCATCCCCAGCGACGATCCAGTCGCTGGAGCGCGCTCGGCATGCCGCGCGGTCGTGCGCGAGATGGCCGACCCTGCCGCGCGGGATCGTGCTCGTCACCGGCCCCACCGGCTCCGGCAAGTCGACCACGCTGGCCGCGGTCATCGACGAGATCAACAACACCCGCGAGGACCACATCCTCACCATCGAGGACCCGATCGAGTTCCTGCACAGCCACAAGCGCTGCCTCGTCAACCAGCGCGAGCTGGGCAGCGACGCCACGCAGCTTCGCCGAGGGCCTGCGCGCCGCGCTGCGCGAGGACCCCGACGTGATCCTCGTCGGCGAGATGCGCGACCTGGAGACGATCTCCACGGCGCTGACCGCGGCCGAGACCGGCCACCTCGTGCTGGCGACCCTGCACACCCAGGACGCCCCGCAGACGATCGACCGCATCATCGACGTCTTCCCGCCCCACCAGCAGCAGCACGTGCGCGTGATGCTGTCCGTCGCGCTGCAGGGCGTCGTCGCCCAGCAGCTGCTGCCGACCGCCGACGGCTCCGGCCGCGTCGCCCGCCGTCGAGATCCTCATCCCGACTCCCGCGGTGCGCAACCTCATCCGCGAGGGCAAGACCCACCAGATCTACTCCGCCATCCAGACCGGCGCCGAGTACGGCATGCAGACGATGGACGCCGCGCTCGCCGAGCTCGTGCGCGCCGGCCGGATCACCCGCGACGTCGCCCAGCGCCGGGCCTCGGTGCCCGGCCGAGCTGGCTCGCCTGCTCGGCGGCGGCGCCGTCGCTGCCAGCCGCCGGCGGGAACGGCTACCTGCAATGAGCGCAGAGCTACGTCTTTCGCGCCGTCGACGCCCTCGGCGTCAAGATCAAGGGCGAGGTCGAGGCCGACTCCGCGGACGGCGTCACGCGAGCTGCTGCAAGGGCCGGGGCCTGATCGCCCTGGAGGTCAAGGCCAAGACCAAGTCGATGGAGCTGTCCTTCGACCGGTTCACCCGGGTGAAGCTCGAGGACCTGGCGCTGATGACGCGCCAGCTCGTCGACGATGATCTCCTCCGGGCTGTCGCTGATGCGCGCGCTCACGGTGCTGGAGTCCCAGACCCAGAACAAGCGGCTGAAGCGCGACCGTGGTCACCATCCGCCAGGACATCGAGAGCGGCGCCTCCCTGTCGGGCGCGCTCGCCAAGCACCCGAAGATCTTCTCCGAGCTGTACGTGGCGATGATCCGCGCCGGCGAGACCGGCGGCTTCCTGGAGGACGCGCTGCTGCGCGTCGCCGACCAGCTCGAGGCGCAGCACAAGCTGCGGCGCCAGGTCAAGTCGGCGATGGTCTACCCGGCCGTCGTGAGCAGCATCGCGATCTGCGTCGTCGTGGCGATGCTCGTCTTCATCATTCCCGTGTTCGCGGGCGTGTTCAAGCAGTTCGACGGCAAGATGCCGTCGCTGACCGTGCACACCATCGCGGTGTCCAACGCGCTGCGCCACCAGTGGTACTTCGTTCCTCTTCGGCTCGCTCGGCATCGTGTTCGGCTTTCGCAAGTGGAAGAACTCCACGACGGGCCGGCCGGTCTGGGATCGCTTCCGCCTCAAGGCCCCCGCGAAGATCGGGACCATCGTCCAGAAGATCGCGCTGGCGCGCTGGGCGCGCACGCTGTCGTCGCTGACCGCCGCCGGCGTGCCGATGCTCGAGGCGATCGACGTCACCGGCCGCACCGCCGGCAACACCGTCGTCGAGAGGGCGATGGCCGCGGTGCACGACTCGGTCCAGGGCGGCGGAACGATCGCCTCGCGCGCTGGCGAGCGAGTCGATCTTCCCGTCGCTGGTCACCAACATGGTGCGCGTCGGCGAGGAGACCGGCGCCCTGGACGCGACGCTGGGCAAGGTCGCCGACTTCTACGAGGAGCAGGTCGAGGCGGCGGTCAAGTCGCTCACCTCGATCCTCGAGCCGCTCATGATCTGCGTGGTCGGCAGCATCGTCGGGTTCATGATCCTGGCGATGTACCTGCCGATGTTCCACGTCTACGACGCCATCAAGTAGAGGCGTCGCCAGCTCTCCTCGACACCTGTCGGTCTCGGCGCGCGCGGTACCCGCATCCGCGCCGACGGGACCTAGACCTTCGTCGAGTCTTGACGCACGGCTGACCGGACGACTACACCAGTATGGGTCCATCTGCCGAGTCCTTCCACTACTCGCGCGTGAGCGCCGAGTGGGGCGTGCTGCGCCTGCTGGCCAGCCTCGGCGATGCCGGGACCCACTTTGCCCCGGCTGGCGCGCACCTGATGGTGGAGCCCGGCCCCGGCAGCCTCGACGTCTACTACGCACCCGCGCGCATGTCCTCCCTGGAGCGCCGGCTGCTGACCCACACGCGCATGCACTCGAGCCAGCTGCTGTGGCGGGCCGTGTTCGCGCTTCCGATCGAGGTCATCGAGTTCCCTGACGCGCTGTTCGGAGTCGTCGCCGTGGACGGCTTCTCGCTGGCGCTCCCCACCCCGGGCCTGCAGCTCACCCTCGACCAGCTCGCCGCGCGCGCCCAGCTTGCGCTGCGCGCGCCGCAGGTCCGCCCCACCACGACCGCCCGCGCCCGTCAGAAGGCAGTGGCCCTGGCCACCGCCGTCGCCGTCACCGCCGGCTCGGCGACTCCCGCGGTCGCGCTTGCCACGGGCGGGGCCGGCGGCTCGCTCAGCACCACGACGCCCACCAGCGCCCCCGCCCATCCCGGTGTCGCCACCGCTCCCGCCACCCCCACCGGTTCGGTGACGGTCGCGGCGACCTCCCGCGCCGTGCCCCATCCATTCAAGCTCACCCACCTCTTCTCCACTCGGTCACAGGGCGCCCACGGCAAGGCCACGACCGCGTCGTGCGCCACCCCGACCGGCCACGGCGCGATCGCCTACGCGGCCGACAAGACCGCGTCGCGGCTGCACTGCCCCGTGGGCGCCGGCCACAAGTCGATCGCGACGCACTCGGCCACCCCTGACAAGGGAACCGGCCCCAAGGGCGGGACCATGTCGGTGGGCGTCGCGCCGAAGAGCACGAGCCGCACGCCGACCTCCGGCACGCTCACGTTCGGGAGCACGCCGCCGAGCGGCACCTCGACCAAGACCCACCCGACCAAGGCGCACCCGACCAAGGCCCACCCGTCCAAGGCGCACCCGACCAAGACCCACACCAAGCGTCACCGCGCCACGCACTCCCACGTCAGCGGCGGCGCGCCGGTCGTCCAGCCGACCCCGGCGCCCCAGCCGACCCCCACGACCCACCCGGTGACCACCCTCTCCCCCACCGCCCCGGGCCTGTCGGTGCCCAAGGGCTGGACCGGCACCGTCAACGCCGACCCGACGCTCACGGGCGCGGTCAACAACCTCTCCGGGCTGCTCTCCAACGGCAACCGGCCGCCGTCATTCCTCATCCCCATCTACATGGAGGCCGGTCACAAGTACGGCGTGCCGTGGGAGGTCCTGGCCGCGATCAACGCCATCGAGACCGACTACGGCCAGAACCTCAACACCTCGAGCGCCGGCGCCGTCGGTTGGATGCAGTTCGAGCCCTCCACGTGGGCCAGGTACGGAGTCGCCGTCGACGGCCACAGCGAGCCCAACCCCTATGACCCGCGTGACGCCATCTTCGCCGCCGCCAAGTATCTCGCGGCCGCCGGCGCTGAGCAAGACGTCGCCAAGGCCGTCTACGCCTACAACCACGCGAGCTGGTACGTGGACGAGGTGATGTCGCGGGCTCACGCCATCGCCACCCACGCCCAGTACCAGCGCATGTCCGTCAAGCACGGGACCTTCTCGGTGGACTTCGCCACCGGCATCAAGAAGACCCCCATCGTCCGCTACACCAGCGGGACGCTCTCGCACTTCGACCGCCTCATTGCGGCCGCCAACATGGTCAGCGCCGCCAACTTCCCCTACGTGTATGGCGGCGGCCACGAGCAGCCGTCGGTGTTCGCCCCGTTTGACTGCTCGGGCTCGGTCTCCTACGTCATGCAGCAGGCCGGGTACAAGGTGCCCACCACGGTGTCGGGCGACATCCCGATGTGGAAGTTCCCCGCGGGCCCGGGCAAGGTCACCATCTTCTACAACTCGTGGCACACGTTCATGCGGATCGGCAACCGCTACTTCGGGACCAGCGGCTTCGCCCGTCCCGGGGGCGGCGCCGGCTGGTTTGACGTGGACAAGCTACCGGCGGACTACCTCGCCAGGTTCAGCGTCGCCCACGTGCCCAACCTCGGCGTCAATTCGTTCGCACCGGGCGAGAACTACACGCCGCTCAACATTCCCAAGCGCAAGCGCGTGTCCTCGACGCTGGACATCCCGGTGTCGATGCAGCTCTCGACGCTGGGCTCCTTCCCGAGCGCGTAGCGGTCCTCCGCCCCGAGGGGCAGAATGAGCGGGTGCCAATCGCACCCGAAGACAGGCGATCGCTTGCCGGCGCGCTGCAGCCCGTGGCCGCGGTCCTGGACGCCCTGGGGGTCGGCGTGCCCGGCGAGGCCCGCCACCGAGCGCAGGAGCACGCCCAGGCCTTGCTGGATGCCTATGGCGGTGCTGCGGACGGCATCGCGGTCGCGGTGGTGGCCTACGCCGCCGAGCTGGTCGGTCTCCTCGCCGGCGAGCCGACCGCCGACCCCGCTGAGATCCATCGGCTCGCGGATGCGCTCCAGACGCGCGCCGGCGTGCCTCGTGTGGCCCTGGGGCGCGAGCTGCTGCGCGCGCGGCCGCCCGAGCTCCCCGTCTCAGACGCCCTGCACGCCCAGCTCGCCCTGCTGCGCGCCCTGAGCGGCGCCCGGGCCGTGGCGCTATGGGCCGAGCAGACCGATGCCGATCCGCGGCGCGTCGCGCACGTTGGCGAGCTCGACGCCGCCTCGGCAGCGGATGAGGAGACGCTGAGCCTGCGCATCACCGCCGGGCCCGTCACCGGTGCCCTGCTCGTTCACGGCGTGGACCCTCACGCCCCTGAGCTCGGCCCCCTGCTCGCCGCCGCGTCGCCCGGGATCGCGGGGCTGCTGGAACGCGAGACGCTGCTTGACCGCGAACACTGGCGCGAGCTGGTCGCCGGCGCCGTGGAGCGGCGGCTGGCGCGTCTGCGCTTCGATCTGCACGACGGCCCCCAGCAGGACGTCATCCTGCTGGCACAGGACGTGCGGCTGTTTCGCGAGCAGCTGCGGCCGCTGCTCGACGGGGATCCCGATCAGGCGCGCGCCCTGGGGCGGCTCGACGACCTGGAAGCGCAGCTGCTGGCGCTGGACGGCGACCTGCGCCTCCTGTCGACCTCGGTGCAGTCGCCATTTGTGTCGCCCGGGTCCCTGCTCGAGTCGCTGCAGCGCGTCGCCGACGCCTTCGCCAAGCGGACGGGGATCCTCCCGGAGACCGAGTTCAGCGCCGACCTGACGCAGCTCTCAGAGTCACAGGAAATCGCGCTGCTGGCGCTCGTCCAGGAGGCGCTCTCAAACGTCCGCAAGCACGGTGACGCCTCGGCGGTGCGGATCTCGATCACGCCGGACCCCGACGGGATCAGGGCGCAGGTGTCAGACGACGGCCGCGGATTCGACCCCGAGACGACGGTGGCCCGCGCCGCGCGCGCCGGGCGCCTGGGCCTGGTGGGGATGCACGAGCGCGTGCGGATGCTCGGCGGGCAGACCCAGATCGACTCCAAGCCCGGAGGCCCGACGGTGGTCTCGGCCGTCCTGCCGCGGTGGGGCGGCGAGGAGGACGCTTAGACCAGCCCGTGGTCCAGGGCGTAGCGCACCGCACCGGCGCGGTTGGGCACGCCGAGCTTGCGATAGATGTTGGTGAGGTGGAACTTGATCGTGTGCTCTGAGACCCAGAGCTCCCGGCTGATCGCCGCGGTCGTCATGCCGGCGGCTACCCGCGACAGGATGTCGCGCTCGCGCTCGGTCAGCGCCGGGGCGTCGGTCTCATTGGGCGCGGCGGGACGCGCCGGGATGATCACCGGGGCCGGCAGCACCTCACCGTTGGCGGCCTGGCGCAGGATCGAGGTGATGTCCAGGGAGCCCGCGGTCTTCAGCACGTAGGCGCTGGCCCCCGCCTGGAGTGCCGCCTGAATCACCGGCGCGTCGTCGCAGGCCGACAGCACCACGGTCTTGGTCTCGGGCCAGCGCTTGTGGATGAGCTCGATCATCTCGGTCCCGGTCACGCCGGGCATGCGCAGGTCCATGAGCACGATGTCGGGACGGCGCCGCTCGACGAGCTGGACGATCTCGGCGCCGGACTGAGCCTCACCGACGACGTGCATGTCCTCCACGTGCTCGATCGTCCGGCGGATGCCGGCGATGATCAGCGGGTGGTCGTCGGCGATGAGGACCTTGAGCTGGCCTGGCATCAGTTCATGTGTAGTCGACGCGGACAGGGCGCGACTTGAGCCGTAGGCGACGCCGGAGCGCTCGGTGAGGTATAGCTCTGGGCATGGCCGAGACTCAGCTCGACGGCGTGAGCGCCGAGGAACGCGCGCTCGCGGTGGAGGCGCGTGCGCCGCGGCACGCCGAGCTGATGAAGGCGGTCCTGGAACGCGAGACCTTCAGCGACCCCGCGTGGATCTTCGAGCGCAAGCTCGATGGCATCCGTTGTCTGGCCGTTCGCGAGCATGACGAGGTACGAATGCTGTCACGCAACGACCTCGACCTGAGCGGCCGCTACCCGGAGGTCCGCGACGCGGTGGCCGCGCAGGAGCACCGGCGGTTCGCCGTCGACGGCGAGATCGTCGCCTTCGACGGCCAGCAGACGAGCTTCGCCCGGCTGGCCCAGCGCGGTCATGTCCCTGTCCCGGTCTTCTTCTACATCTTCGACCTGCTCTGGGTCGACGGCCACGACGTCCGCGCGCTGGGCCTGCGCACGCGCAAGCGCCTGCTGCGCGCCGCGCTGGAGTTCCATGACCCGCTGCGCTGGACCTCGCACCGCAACCGCGAGGGCGAGGCGATGTTCAGCGAGGCGTGCCGCAAGGGCTGGGAGGGCGTGGTCGCCAAGCGCGCCGACAGCCCCTACCAGGCCAAGCGCTCCCGGGACTGGCTCAAGCTCAAGTGCGAGGCCGGCCAGGAGCTGGTCATCGGGGGGTTCACCGCGCCCCAGGGCTCGCGCACGGACTTCGGCGCGCTGCTGCTGGGCTACTTCCGCGACGGCGAGCTCCAGTACGCCGGCAAGGTCGGCACCGGCTTTGACCAGGAGACGCTCGGCTCGCTGGGAGGGCAGCTGCGCGCCCTGAGCCGCGACAGCTCCCCGTTCGCCAACCCGTCGGCGATCCGCGAGCGGGGAGTCACGTGGGTGACACCGAAGCTGGTGGCGCAGGTCGGCTTCACCGAGTGGACCACCGCGGGGCGCCTGCGTCATCCGCGCTTCCTCGGGCTGCGCGACGACAAGGCGGCGACCGAGGTGGTGCGCGAGCGATGACCGACACGATCACCGTCGGGCGTCGCCAGGTGCCGTTCAGCCATCCCGACAAGGCGCTCTTCACCGACCCGGAGATCACCAAGCGCGCGCTGGCCGAGCACTACGAGAACGTCGCCGAGGCGATGCTCCCCCACCTCCGCGACCGCCCGCTGGCGCTGCAGGCATTCCCCAAGGGGATCGTCTGAGGACGGGTTCTTCCTGAAGTCCGTCCCGCGCCACTTCCCGGACTGGATCGCGACCGTCGACGGTCCCCAAGAAGGGCGGGACGCTCACCCAGGTCGTGGCCGGCGACGCGGCGACGCTTGGCGTACCTGGTCGGTCAGAACGTGATCACCCCCCACATCTGGCTCTCGCGCGCCGACGAGCCGCGCCAGCCCGACCGGCTCATCATCGACTTCGACCCCTCCCCCGGGGTGAGCTTCGCCGACGTGCGCGCCGCCGCGCGTGACGCGGGAGCGCGGCTGCGCGACGCCGGACTGGCCACCTTCGCGATGGTCACGGGCTCGCGCGGGATCCACGTCGTCTCCCCGCTGCGCCGTGGCCCGTCGTTCGGCGAGGTCCACACGTTCGCCCGAGCGCTGGCCGAGGCGATGGTCGCCGACAACCCGGACCACCTGACGCTCGAGTGGCACCGCGAGGAGCGCGGCGCGCGGATCTACGTCGACGTCAACCGGATCAACTACGCCCAGCACGCGGTGGCCCCATACGGGGTCAGGCCGCGTCCCGGAGGCCCGGTGGCCATGCCGATCGCCTGGGACGAGCTGTCCGACGACGCGCTGGCGCCGGACAAGTGGACGGTCGCCACCGCCGCGGACCGGCTGCGCAGCGAGGGCGATCAGTGGAAGGGGATCGCCCGGCGCGCTCGGGCGCTGCCGTCGGCAGTGCCCGGCTGACCGCCCTCCAACGACCATTTCGTGACAAACCACGAACCGCACCGGAGGTTTGGCACGAAACGCGCGTATAGCAGCCATTTGGTGACAAACCTCGGAGCGTGATCGCACTTTGGCACCAAATGCACCCTCGCCCGGCCGAGGGACCGCCGGCCCGGTACCTTTGAGATCGATGGACGAGCCCAACCCACAGCCACCGGCGGTCCTGGCGGGCGACGCGGAGCGCGAGCACAGCACGCAGCTGCTCAGCCACGCCGTGGTGGAGGGGCGGCTCACCCTTGAGGAGTTCTCAGACCGGGTCGAGCGCGCGCAGGCGGCCCGTACCCGCGAGGAGCTGGCGACGCTGACCCAGGACCTCCCGGCCGCGCCTCCACCGGCCGCCTCGACCGAACTGGCCGCGCCCCAGCAAAAACACGTGGCCTTCTGCAGCCGGCTCGTGCGCTCGGGCCCGTGGGAGCTGGCCGCGCGGTCGGAGTTCCGGTCCATCTTCGGCACGATCACCCTCGACCTCTCCCAGGCACGGCTGCCGGGGTCAGAGGTAGACCTGGAGATCTTCAACCTGTTCGGCACCGTGACGGTGATCGTCCCCGAGAGCGTGGACGTGAGCGTGAGCGGCGGGGGCATGTTCGCCAGCCAGGTGATCCAGCCGCACACGGCGCCTCCGGTGCCGGGCGCGCCGAAGCTGCGGATCAACGCGCGCGGACCGGGTGGCACGCTGTACGTGCGCACCAAGTCGAAGACCGCTTCGTAGCGGGGGAGCCCGCCGCCCCAGCGCGATGCTCATCGCCGTCACCGACCACGCCGCCGAGCGCTTCCGCCAGCGCGTGCGCGGCTCCCTGGACGAGAAGACGGAGATCGCGGGCCGGGTGGCCCGGGCTCACGCCGCGGGCCGCACCGAACCCGGGGAGCGCGGAGCCGTGCTGGTGCGCGATCTCGAGCGGCGCGATCTCGTCTACGTCTGCCGGCCGGAGGGCAACGAGCTGGTGGTGACCACGCTGTGGGAGGAGGGCGAGGGCGCGGCCGTGCCCCGTCGCTTCACCGACGCGCTGCGCCGCGACGACCACCGGCTCCGCTGACCGCAGAGAAGCCCACAATGCAACCATCTAGGCTGACCCCCATGCCCTCCCTCACCACCCGCCCCCTCGGCGCCTCCGGCCTCAAGACGTCCATCGTCGGCCTGGGGTGCAACAACTTCGGCCGCCGCGCCGACCTCGCCGCGACCCGAACGGTCGTCGACGCCGCCCTCGAAGAGGGCGTCACGTTCTTTGACACCGCCGACATCTACGGGCGGGGCATGAGCGAGGAGTACCTCGGCGAGGTGCTCCAGGGACGGCGCGACGAGGTGGTCCTGGCCACCAAGTTCGGGATGGACATGGGCGACGGGCGCGGTCCCCGGGGCTCTCGCGACTACGTCCTGCACTGCATCGACGCGTCGCTCAAGCGCCTGCGCACCGACACGATCGACTACTACTGGTACCACCAGCCTGACGGGGTCACCCCGATCCTCGAGACCCTCGAGGTCCTGCACGAGCTCGTCGGAGCCGGGAAGGTGCGGGCGATCGGCGCGTCCAACTTCGACGCCGATCAGCTCCGGGAGGCGGCCGCCGTCGCCGAGGAGCACGGGCTCACCCCGTTCACGGCCGTCCAGAACGAGTACAGCCTGCTCGTGCGCGACGCCGAGCGCGACGTGCTCCCCGCCTGCGAGGAGCTCGGGATCGGCTTCGTCCCCTTCTTCCCGCTGGCCTCGGGCCTGCTCACCGGCAAGTACCGCCGCGGCGAGCCGGCGCCGTCGGGCACCCGGCTGTCCGGCCGCGACGAGATCGCCAGCCCCGAGCAGTTCGATCTGGTCGAGGCGGTCCAGGGGTTCGCCGACGAGCGCGGCGTGCCGATGATCGACGTCGCCATCGGCGCCCTGCTGGCCCACGACGTCGTGTCCTCGGTCATCGCCGGCGCCACCAAGCCCGAGCAGGTGCGTGCCAACGCCGCCGCCGGCCGCTGGGCCCCGACCGAGGACGATCTGGCTGTGTTGCGCGACGTGCTCGCCGCCCACGCCGTCTGAGCGCCACCGGTCGTCGTGCCTGAGCCCGCGATGCCACCTCTCCGCCAGCGGTTCCCGATGTGGGCGAAGTTCGCGGTGTCGCTCGGCGTCGGCGCGATCCTGCTGGTGGCGCTGATCATCTTCGTAAGCCACAACAACACGGACTCCAACCGGACCCTGACTCCGTCCGAGCAGGCCAAGGTCAACAAGGAGGCCGCGCTCGTCGTCGCCACCGATCAGGCGCCGCGGGTCGTCACCCTGACCCGCGCGGAGAGCCCGCGCGCGGGGTTCGTGCGCACGGTCCGCGCGACCATGTCGGGCCTCGTTGACAAGGGCGTCATCGACGGGCCCCTGCAGCGCGTCCGCTGCACGCGCCACGGCGGCCGGGCGGGCAGTCTCGGCTTCAGCTGCGTGGCCACCGCCAACGACGTCAACTACGACTTCGTCGGCGTCGTCGACGTGCCCGCGCGCCAGCTCACCTACTGCAAGCGCGACGAGCCGCCGGTGCCGTCACAGACCATCCCGGTCAGCCCGCGCTGCACGGCCTGACGCGCCAGCCGGACCGAGCGGGACGGCCCTCAGCGCCAGGCCACGCTCCCGCGCGTCCGCGAATGGGGCGAGAAGCGCACGGACAGGATCCGGGCATGCCTGGGCACGCTGAAGGCCACGCAGCCCTCGCGTGACTCGCCCACCCCGATCAGGCTCTCGAAGTCGGCCAGCGGCGTCTCACAGACGCCCTGCTTGACGAACAGCGGCGACGCCAGGCCCGCGGTGCTGAGGATCGACCAGTCTCCCGACGCGGTGCTGTCGTAGGTCGCGCCCGCCACGGCGCGGATCGCCACCTGGACCCCGGTGGCGCGGTGGCCGGGCAGCAGCGCCGACCCGGTGCCCGTCAGGGGATCGAGCACCTTGGAGACGGTGACGAGCAAGGTCGAGGTGCCCGCGTGGACGCGCAGCGCCGCCCCCACCGGCGCGCCGCGGGGCCGAGGGCGCCGACGACGAGCGGGCGGCGTGCTGGTCGTCGCGGTGGTCGTCGAGCGCGAGGTTGGGCTCGAGGACGCGGTGGTGGTGTCTGTGGTCGAGCTATGCGCGGACCCGCCGCACCCGGCCGCACCGAGGGTGAGGGCAGCGCCCAGCGCAAGCGAGACGCGCAGCCGGAGGCCGCGAGGAATGCATGGGGGCCTGACCACGGGGGCCGCAACATACCCAGCCCGGAGGAAGTTCACTCGTTGGCGGACTCACGGTCGGACTCGCGTGGACCGGCGGTCGCGTCCTTGAGATCGGGCTCGGCCCCAGCCGGCGGCGCCGGCGCGCCGCCGTCGGTCACCGCGTCGGCATGCTCACCTCCCGAGGTGTCAACCCCGGTGTCGGTCGCGGGCTCGTCCGATCCGGTGGTCTTTCCCAGCACGGAGCTGCCGAGCTCGGGGTCGTCGTCGAGCATCTCCGGGGAGGCGTCTGACCCGCCCAGCTCCGCGGGAACGATGCCGTCCTGGGCGGTGGTCGCCCACTCGCCCTTCTCGCGCGCCTCGTCATCTCCTGGGGTTGCGCCCCCGCGCTGCTCGCTGGGTTTGACGTCGGGCTCGTCGTGGCTCATCGGTGTCTCCATCTCTCGGGTCCGTTCTCCACTCGTTACCCACCCTGAGGCCCCGCAATAGGCCCCTGAGAATGGCGTCGTCCCGATGGGCGTTCCTGCCCCACCGGGACGCGCAGCTTGTCGGCCCCCGCCCTGACTCGTGCGGCACCCGTGCCGGATTGCGCCGCCGGCGGCC
This sequence comes from uncultured Actinomycetota bacterium, assembly GCA_963790605.1. GTDB lineage: Bacteria > Actinomycetota > Thermoleophilia > Solirubrobacterales > Solirubrobacteraceae > Palsa-465. The sequence continues at coordinate 136,543 of CAWBPG010000002.1, forward strand.
GGGGACAGCAAAATCGCGATGTGCCCCTCATGGGAAAAACGACCCAAGATCGCGTAAATCTCACGCGTGAAGTGGCGCGGCGGGCCCGGAGGCGGATAATCCGCGGCCATGGCGTACGACGAGGACCTCGCCAACCGCATCCGTGAGCTGATCGCCGGCGAGCCCGGCGTCGTGGAGAAGAAGATGTTCGGCGGGCTGGCGTTCCTCATCGGTGGGCACATGTCAGTGAGCGCCAGCGGCCGCGGCGGGCTCCTGCTCCGCGTGCCGCCCGAGGAGACGGAGTCGCTGCTGGCCAAGCCGCACGCCGGCTCCCTTCGAGATGCGCGGCAAGACGATGGACGGCTGGCTCCGCGTCGAGCCCGATGGCGTCGCGACCAAGCGCCAGTTGGAGCGCTGGGTGGGCCGCGGCGTGGCCTACGCGCGGTCGCTGCCGCCCAAGGAGAAGTAGCCCGGCGCCCCTAGCGGTCCGCGGCGGCGGATCTCGTCGCGAGCGACCACCGGTCGACGGGAAGGCCGCTCGCCCACCTCGCCCTCCCCCGTCTCGCGCAGGACGCGGACCGCCCAGGCGACGTGGGATGTCGGGCTCGTCGGCGGGCTTGGCGTGCTCGGCCATGAAGCGGCCGACCTCGGCGGGGTCGAGCTCCGGGAGCGCGCTCCGCCACGAAGTCGATGACCTGCTGGCTGGGGGCGTCGTTCTCGTGGGACATGGCATCGATGCTAGTGGCCGCTCTGGGTGCGAGGGTACTTACGGGAGCGACTCACTCGGAGCCGATGTCGATTCGGGCCCATCCCGTTCGTGTAGAGGGTGACAATCACCCGCGATGGCGCCGCAAGACCCGGCGCCGGAAGGAGCCCAGCATGAAGACCTACCTGCTCAGCGTCGTCCAGCCCGAGGGCCCCGTGCCCCCCGCCGCGGAGCTTGAGAAGATCATGCGCGACCTCAACGCGCTCAACGACGAGATGCGCGCCGCCGGCGCCTGGGTGTTCTCCGCCGGCCTGCACGCCCCCAGCACGGCCACGGTCCTGCGCCCCGATCGCGACGACGTCGTCATGACCGACGGACCGTTCGCCGAAGGCAAGGAGCAGATCGGCGGCCTGTCGATCGTCCGCGCCGAGGACCTGGACGCCGCGCTGGAGTGGGGCCGGCGTCTGGCCCAGGCGACGACGCTCGCGATCGAGGTCCGGCCGTTCCAGGACCCGGCCGAGCAGCTAACGCAAAGCCCGATGCCGGCCCTGGGATCCGAGGCCATCGAGCGTGTGTTTCGCCAGGAGCACGGCCGCGCCGTGGCCGTCCTGGTCCGCAGCTTCGGCGACATCGACCTCGCCGAGGAGGCGGTCCAGGACGCCTTCGCCGAGGCGGTCCGCCGCTGGCCTGAGCACGGCCTGCCGCCCAGCCCCGCCGGTTGGATCATCACCACCGCGCGCAACCGCGCGATCGATCGCCTGCGCCGCGAGTCCGGCCGCGCCGACCGTCACGCCCAGGCCGCGCGGCTGCACGGCCGCGATGACCCACTTGGCCCGCACGAAACCGAGACCGAGGATGAGAGCGAGGAGGGTGCCGTGCCCGACGACCGCCTGCGCCTGATCTTCACCTGCTGTCACCCGGCGCTGTCCGCCGCCGCGCAGATGGCGCTCACCCTGCGCCTGCTCGGCGGCCTCACCACGCCCGAGATCGCCCGTGCGTTCCTGGTCTCGGAGTCCACGATGGCGCAGCGGCTCGTCCGCGCCAAGGGCAAGATCCGCGATGCCGGCATCCCCTACCGCGTGCCTCGCGACGAGGACCTGCCCGATCGCCTGGGCGGCGTGCTGCGCGTCGTCTACCTCATCTTCAACGAGGGCTACACCGCCAGCGCCGGCCCCGAGCTCGTGCGCGACGACCTCTGCGCCGAGGCGGTCCGCCTCGGCCGCCTCATCGTCGAGCTCATGCCCGACGAGCCCGAGGCCGCCGGCCTGCTCGCGCTGATGCTGCTCACCCAGTCGCGGCGGCCGGCGCGCACCGACAGCGCCGGGAGAGCTCGTGCGCTTGGCCGACCAGGACCGCGCCCTCTGGGATCGCGGGCTCATCGATGAGGGACATGCGATCGTGCGGCGGTGCCTGGCCCGCCGCCAGCCCGGTCCCTACCAGATCCAGGCCGCCATCAACGCGGTCCACGGCGACGCGGCGACGGCGGCGGAGACCGACTGGGGTCAGATCCTGGCGCTCTATGACCAGCTGCTGGCGGTGGCGCCGACGCCGGTGGTCGCGCTCAACCGCGCGGTCGCGGTCGCGGAGGTCCAGGGGCCCGCGGCCGCGCTGCCCCTGCTGGACGAGCTTCAGCTCGACGGCTACCACCTCTACCACGCCATCCGCGCCGACCTGCTGGCCCGGACCGGCGACGAGCGCGGCGCGGCCGCGGAATACGACGCCGCGATCTCCCTCACCGAAAACGAGGCTGAGCGGGCGAGCCTCAGGCGACGGAGGCGAAGTGCGTCCGGTCGCGCCCCGCGGCCTTAGCCTCGTACAGCGCGACATCGGAGCGGGCGATGATGTCCTCGACGCTCTCCCCGGGCTGGCCGACGGCGATCCCCGCCGAGCACGTCCAGTTCTCCGAGACGCTGCGGCGCAGTCGGTCGGTCACCTCGGTGGCGATCTCAGGGTCGCAGTCGCGCAGCAGCAGCCCGAACTCCTCTCCGCCCAGCCGGGCCAGCAGGTCGCCCGTGCGCAGCTGGTCGCGCCAGGCGGCGGCCGTCTCCTTGAGCAGCCGGTCGCCCGCCGGGTGGCCGTAGGTGTCGTTGAACTGCTTGAAGTGGTCGAAGTCGAGCATGGCGATGACAAGCCGGTTGCCCTCACTGTGCACGCGCTTGACCTGGGCGTCCCAGGCGCGGCGATTGGGCAGGCCGGTGAGCGGATCGGTCTGGGCCTCGTCGGCGAGATTGTCCAGCACATCGGCACGCGCGATGACCGCCGCGGCCTCGTGGGCCAGGAGCGAGGCGATCGTGGTGTGCGTCCCGCCGGCCTGGATCTCGTCGGCCCAGCCCACGACCAGGACGCCCTGGGCCACGCCGTGGCGGGTCAGAGGCTGGTAGAGCACCGAGCGCGGGCGCCCGGTGGCGATCCATGAGGCGCGGTTACCGACCCGGGCCTGGACGTCGGCGGTGACGAGCACGGGGCGGCGGGTGTCATATGCCTCCTCGACGGCGCTCCCGGCGTCAGCGCGCTTGCGCAGCGCCGCCCCCTCGCGCTGGGTGACCGCCGTGCAGACGAGGCCTTCGCCGTCGATGACGGGCTCGTAGAGAAGCGCGATCGTGGCGCTTGAGATCGACTTGGCGGCCTGACACACGTCGATCCGCGGGTGGGGGCTGTCAAACAGGCGGTGGACCACGTCGACGAGCTGCTCGAGCATCCCTTCGCGCTCACGGGCCTCGCTGGCCCGGCGGCGCACGCTGGCGACGAGCTGCTGGGTGGCGAAGCCGATGATGGCCGAGACGGCCACCGACAGCACGGCGGAGCGGTACTGGCTGTGGGGGTAGGACGGCGGCCCGACGATCAGGATCGGAAGCAGGTAGAAGAGCCCCACGCCGGCGACCACCGCGCCGAGGTGACGGCGTGAGCGGCTATAGAGCGCGGTGTAGAACACCGGGATCATCGCCAGCGCGCTCGTGCCCGAGCTCGTGCCTCCCACGGAGTTGCGCAGGAACGCGACGGCGGCGAGGAAGAGCAGCGCGGCCGGGACGAGGCCGAGCCGCGATCCGTCGCGCTCGCGCGTGGCTCCGATGGCCAGCGCGCCGGCGACCAGGGCGAGCACGGTGGCCAGCGCGTACTGGCCCCAGTGCACGCGCGAGCCCACCAGGACGATGGTCCACGCGAGGATGGCCGCCGCGTTGAAGGGCGCGAGGGCGCGCAGTGCCGACCGCAGATCACGTACCGCGTTCACGCGTTCGCATCGGTCACTCTGGACGAAAGGTTGACCGCCGTGGACGAATGGTCGAGAGGGGTTCATCACACCGGTTGACAGAGCCTCATCGATCAGAGGATGATCCGCATCAAGATGAGGGGGTCACGGGGAGCGGCGGTCATCGCCGCCGGCGTCGTGCTCGGAGCGCCGGCGTTCGGCCTGCCCGGCACTGCCTGGTCTGCCTCGCACCGCCCGCGACGGCCACGTCAGACCAACACGGCGGTGGTGGGCCCGCTCACCATCGCGTGGAGCGGCGATCCGGCCGGGGGCTGTCAGGCCGAGGGCCTGTGTGGAGTCAGCGGCACGTTGCAGATGCACTTCGGTGGCTCCGGGGCGTCGAGCAGCGGCGGGCCGCCGGAGTTCATCGCCAGCGATGCCGACGCGGTCGCGCGCGTCCAGACCACGGCGCCCGACGGCTCGGTGACGACCTGCGTCGACCTGGTTCCGATCCAAGCGAACCTCACGTTCCTCAGAGGCAGAGCCCGGCTGGGAGGGAGTGCCCTCGGCCTCGGCGGCCAGGCTCCGAGCGCCGGTCGCTGCGCCGGGCCCACCGCCGCCGACCTGTTGTCGCTCGCACTCCCCGTGCGCCGGACCTCTCATGGCTACGACCTCTCCGGCCGGACCTCGTTCGCCACCGGACCCTTCGCCGTTGCCGTCGTCTCCGGGGTGCGGGCCCGCCTCACGTTCGGCGGTAACGGCGGGAGGCCCGGAGGAGGTCATCGGCGGCACCACGAGCACGCCGGTCAAGGCGCACTCCGTGCTCGCGGAGCACGCGAGCGTCATCTACCGCGTCGTCGGCTTCTCCGGCGCCCTGACCACCAACTTCGCCGGATTGGCACCGCCGGAATGCGATGCACTGGGCGCCTGCGGCGCCACAGGACGCCTCGTGCAGTCGTTCACCGCCCGGGGAACGCTGCAGTTCACGGGCGCGAGCATCGCGAGGCGACACGTCGGACGCGACCGCGCCCTCGCAGACCTGCGCCGCGGCACCATGACGCTGTCGGACACGTTTGCCGAGCAAGCCGTGCACGAAACCGTCGACGAGACGAGCGCGCAGAACGGCGGTCTGTCGTGCCGGGCCACGGACTCCATCTCGCTGGCCGGCGGGCTCGCGAGCAGGCCGCGTCGCGGCAGTGACGAGCTGGTGCTGTCAGACACGCTCGACGGCTTCGGCGACGGCCCACCCGATGTATTCCGGACCCCGTGTGCGGGGCCCTCGGCGCCCGACATCCTCGGTCCCAACGGCGGGGCGCTGGCCACGGCGACGGTCACCGCCGGGCAGTTGGGCGACGGGCACCTCTTGATCACCTTCCAGCGCTCAGGCACGTTCCACGGCCCGGCGTACGCCGGCCGCCGCAGCGGTGCGGTGGTCCTCGCCCTCGCGCTGGTGCGCAGCACCGGTGGCACCCGTCGCGTCAGGGCGTTTCCGGGGGAGCCGCTGAACCCTTGAGCCGGCGTCGCGGCATCCTCGCAGCGTGCGCTGCGGTGGCAATCGCCCCGACGGCGGCGCTGGCTCAGCCCATCGTCGTCCCGTCCGGCGGGCCGTTGATCAAGCAGACCTCTATTCCCGTCCGCATTACCGGACTCCTTTCCGTGCAGTTCCACGGCGATCCGGCCGCGGGCTGCGCGCGCTGGGGCCTGTGCGGATACAGCGGCACGGTCTCGTGGCAGCCCCCACCGACCGCTTCGATCCAGGTGCAAAACACGCTGGGACGGCACCCACAGCTGGCGATCCTCCTGTTCCCGTCCCTGACGAACGGGCCCCAGGTCGCGGGCGGCGTGACCAGCGCGAGCGTCACGCTGGCGGGCGGCCCGTCCTCCGGACCAGCCAACCGCTGCGCCGATGCGACTGGCGCCGGCCAGGGAGCGTCGCTCCTGGTGCGACACGGACGTGTGACCTTCTCACTCGCACGCGAATCACCTCTGCTCGTGACGCGTTGCGCCGGCCCCCGCGACGCCGACGTGCTTCCGCGCCTCCCCACTCCCACCGTCCCCGTAGCGACTCTGGAGCGCGGGGGCACGACCTTGTCCCTGGCCGCCTCACACCTACTCCAGGCCCACGGCTTGGTCGGCTTGATCACCTCCACGATCGTGCTGCACCTCGGAGCACCGGGGCAGCCCCGGACCGAGAACAACACTGCGTCACCAGTCACGACCCAGCCAGGACGCCAGATCGACGTGACCTACCGGGCGTCGCTCAACGGAAGCGTCGTCGAGGAGATCCGCGGCATCGCAGATCCCCTGGAGTGCGGCCCGGTGGGCTCGTGCGGCCTGACGGGCACGATCACGCTCAGTCCACACGTAACCACCTCCGGCACCCTGACCGTCAGCGCGAAGGCGACCACGCCCCGCCGGGAGCTGCTCGCCGCAGCCGGCCTGGGCCCAGGCGGTCCCGGCGGCGTGACGGGGAGCGGCGTGGTGGACTGGCACGCGGGCGGAGGCGTCATCTCCGACCTCAGCCAGGGACGCGAGCGCTGCCACGACGCGACGCCGCTCGGACCCGGTGACCTGCTCATCCTCACGCGTCGGGGACGGTGGGCGGTCTCCACGTTCCCGGGCGGCGTGATCGGCTCTCCGGGGACCAGCACGCGGTGTCCTGGCCCCACCCTCACAACGGGAATCATCGCCAGCAACCGGGCACCACTTCCGTCATTTGACCGGCGGACCACCCGGATCGCATTGACCCGTGGCTCGACCGTGATCGACGACGGCTATCGGGTTCGCATCGTGCCTTACCTTACGCTCACGCTGACCCGGGTGAGGGTCCGGACGAAGGCCATCCGGATCGTGACGGGCGGGTTCGGCGGGTCCTGAACCTCAGACCCGGTAGCGATCGGTGAGCGCCGCGAGCTTGTCCGACAGCTCGCTCAGGTCCCCGGCGACCCTCTGGGACTGGTGGGCGCCCTCCAGGAACTGAGCCGTCCCGTTGTCGATGTTGGTCATCGCCTCGGCGATCTGGTCCATCCCCACACTCTGCTGATGAGCGGAGGCGGCGATCTGCTCGGCTGCGGCCGAGGCCTCGCGGATCGTGTCGGCCAGGCTCCGAATCCCCTCCCCGGCACGCCCGGTGAGGCTCAGCCCCTGGTCCACGACGCTCGTGCCCTGCTCACTGGCGGTGACGGCGGCCGTCGTCGCGTCACGGACGTCGGTGAGGATCGTTTCGACCTGCGCAGTAGCCGCCTTTGACTGCTCGGACAGCCGGCGCACCTGCTCTGCGACCACCGCGAAACCCCTGCCGTGCTCGCCGGCGCGCGCCGCCTCGATGCTCGCGTTGAGCGCCAGGAGGTTGGACTGATCGGCGAGCTCGTTGACGGTCGCCGTGATCGCGCCGATCTGCTGCGTGCGCTCAGACAGGGTGAGAATCTCCTGTGGCGATCGCGTCGACCCGGGCGCGGATCTCCTCCATCGCCTCCGCAAGCGCCGTCACGGCCTCGGCGCCCTCGTTTGAGACGACGACCGAGTCGCTGGCCTGCTGGGCCACCTGCCGGGCGCGCTGCGCGGTGTCATCGGCCGCGGCGCGAAGCTCGTTGACGGTGGCCGACGTCTGGCTGATCGCGGCCGACTGCTCGCCGGCGCTGTTGGTGTGGCGGCTGACGGCGGACAGGATCTCGGTGGTGGAGTCTCCGATCTCGTGAACGCCGGCCTGGATCTCCCCTGAGATCTCAGCCAGGCCGGAGACCATCGTGTTGAGGCTGTCGGCGAGCTCGCCGAGCTCCGGGCTGCCGTTGGCGCTCACGGTCGCGGTGAGGTCGCCGTCGGCCACGCGAGCCGCGAATGCCGTGTAGTCGCGGACCGCCGCCTGCAGCGTCTCCTTGGACGCTCGCTCTGTCTCCGCCGACTGCTCCAGCTCACGATGGCGCTCCTCGGTCAATGCGGTCATCCGCCGCAGCGCCAGGCCGAAGCGCACGCCTGCCGCCACCAGCGTCGCCGTGGCCAGGCCGATCGCGATCTGGCTCGCGTGGTTGAGCGAGCCGACGAACAGGATGAGCAGCGCGAGCGCCGAGGCGGCCGTTGGGATCGCGAAGCCCGAGGACCGGTTCTCCTGCGCGGGCGCAGCGGCGCCGGGGGCAAGCCAGACGGCGGCGGAGATCAGCAGCAGCGAGACCGGCCAGGCCATCGCGTTGAGGAACCACCCGACGTCGGTGGCCCCGATCCCGCCGAACAGCGCCGAGATGTCACCCGCGGCGTTGGCAAGGCCCGCGAGGGCGATGAGCGACCAGCGTGTGCGCTGCCCGGCCGGCAACAGTCGCACCCCGAACACCGTGAGCCCGAACAGAAGCAGGTCACCGACGGGGTAGACGAGGTTGATCGCCACCGACTCGTTGCCCCCGCCGGCCGCGGAGGCGAGCGCATGGAAGGCGAAGGCGACGAGAGCGGCCGAGGTGACAAGCGCGGCGATGACGCCGTCGAGGTAGTTGGCGGCGGTGAGCTTGCGCACGTCGCGCTCCATCAGCACCATCACGCCGACGTAGGCCAGCGGGAAGAACCCGATCCAGAGCCAGTTGGCCAGTGAGATCGTCGCCGGCGTCGCCCCGCCGAGAGACTCATAGGTCATGGCGAAATCGCCCACCGCCCAGGACACGCAGCCCAGCCCGAGCCACAGCCCGTACTTGCGGTCCCGAGGGCTCACGTAGGCGCGCATGAGCACCAGGACGCTGGCGAGCAGCTCGAATGCCGCGACTCCCCAGCCGTCCAGCCACGTGGGTGAGGCGCCGTCCGGTCCGCGGACGACCAGCGACCCTGCGTAGGCGACGAGGATCAGGGTCAGCACCCCGAACAGGGTCTTGACCCCGGCGCCGGCGTGATCGGCGCGCAGCCGGGCGCGCGCGCGCGGAGCGAACGTCCAGGCGGCGCTCCCCACGGGAGTGGTGCGCGAATCGGCGCCGGGCGCGTGTCGGTGACTGCCATGTCTGCTCTCCTTGTCGCGTCGGCCGTCGCCACCCGCTGCGATGTCGCTGCGAGCCGCGACGAGCCGGCTGTGGGCTGGTTATCGGCGGCAACCCACGATGGGATCACCGTCGCTAACACGCCGCTAACGCAGCGAGCGCGATGGGCGACCCCGGGCCGGCGACCCGCGTCTCGGGGGCACGGACCGTCTGCGTCCTTTGACCCACTCGGTCTGCGTCCTTCGACACACTGCCGCGCGCGAACAGTCACACTATGGCCGTGGAGGCGACGACGACCAATCACGAGGGCCTGAGCGGCAGCCCTACGGCGTGAGGGCCATGTGCGGCGCTTCCGCCGCGGGCAGGCGCTCTTCACCGAGGGCGACCGTGCCGAGCGGGTGTTCCTCATCGACAGCGGCTGGGTGATGATCAGCTGCATGTCGGCCGAGGGCCGGGAGATCGTCCTGGGCCTGCGCGGCAGCGGCGACATCATCGGCGAGCTGTCGACGCTGGATGGCGAGGCCCGGTCGGCCACGGCGCTCGCCGTCGCCGAGGTCGACGCGATCGTCGCCTCCGGAACGGTGCTCACCCAGGCCCTCGAGCGTCCCGACGCGGCCCGGGAGCTGATCGGCGTGCTCGCCACCCGCCTGCGCGACGCCGATCGCAAGCGGCTGCAGTTCGCCACCCTCGACACGCTGGGCCGGGTGGCGGAGAGGCTGCTCGAGCTCTCCGAGCGCTTTGGGCAGACCACCGAGGACGGTGTTGCGGTGGACATGCCGTTCTCACAGGAGCAGCTGGCGAGCTGGTGCGGAGCCTCGCGTGAGGCGACGGTCAAGGCGCTGGCAGCGCTGCGATCACTGCACTGCATCAGCACCGGGCGCCAGAGCCTGGTCATCCACGACATGACCGGTCTGCGTGGGCACGCGCAGCGCCGCGGCTAACGGTCTAGGAGGTAAGCGACCAGCGCGGGCCGGGGACGACCGGCTCCCGGACCCGGGGTGGGCGCAGCGACCGGTCCAGGGGCACCCCCTGCTCGCGGGCCACCGACCGTAGCTGCCGGTGCGGCACGGCCACGACGCCGAGGCCGTCGGCGATCTCCAGCACGCTGCGGCGTTTGGCTCCCAGCGACAGAGGCAGCTCCAGGGCGACGATCTGAGCGTACTCGGCGCGCAGACCCGTCCCGTGCAACTCCACGCCGCCCCACATGATCACGGCGCCCCCCACCAGGTCCCGCGTGAACGCCGACGCGGTGCGCGGGCACGGGTCGTAGTAGGCGTAGATCCCACAGCTGCACGCATGGTCGGGGACGACCTCGGGGTGATGCTCGCCGCTGTCGCAGCGCGCGCTGAGCTGCGCACGCTCCCAGCGCGTGTCGTTGAACAGGGACGTCAGGCCGCGGCCCACCAGTCGCCACTGGCGGTAGCCGATGATCGGGTCGATGAGGTCCGGAGCCGGACCGGTGACCTCCGGTAAGTCGCTCATTGCGCCGGCACGGGGTCGCGCTTGGGACTGGGCTCGCGCCGCTCGGGCTCGTGCTGGGGCTCGATCCGCGGCACCTCGCGAGGCGAGGCGGGGATCCGGATCGGCTCGACAGTGATCGTGCGAGACGGGCCGGGCAGTGTGCCGGAGATCGCGGGACGGCGGATGTCCGTGGGATGCGGCGACATTGGATGCCTCCTGACTGACAGCGAATTTCCCTGCGTGACGGCCAGCCGCGGCCGATGCGCGACGTGCGGCCTGACCACTCGGCGGCAGCGCCGGCTGGCCCTGGCCTGGGCTGGTCGGCCGGCGGCTGCGCCTTTGCTGCTGTGGATGCCCGATCCGGGCGCCTCATACGCCCGGGTTGTCGGGCAACGCACCAAACCCGCGTCGGCGTGGGACGCGCGCGTCAGGCGGCGAGTCGCAGCACCGACGTCGCCGGGGTGGGCGCCGGGGCGCCCCTGACCGCCCGCGGCGGGCTGGTCGCGGCTACGGTGACGTTCAACGGCGGCGGATAGGTCGCGGTCTCGCGACACGACAGCCGGGCGGCGGCGTCGTGGCGCGTGGGCGTGAACTGCTGTCCACGATGACCGCCCAGCAGCGTGTCGTTGCGCAGCCAGCGGAAGCCGTCGAAGCGGAAGGCTGCGGCCGAGGGCTGGAGGCCCATCCAGGTGGCAAAGCGCCCCGCGGTGCAGGTGGCGGGTGCGCCGGGCCGGGGGACCGCGGCGAGGCGGGGCGCCGCCCGCTGGGCCGCCGGGGTCCCCACCGTGACCACCCCGAACGCCGACTCGCCGCCCTCGTCGGTGAACCAGAGCCTGCCGTCGGCAGCCGGCGCGATCGCCGCGGGCTCGCTCCCCGTCGGGACGCCGGCGGAGAACTCGCGGATGACGCCGCCGGACGTGACCCGCCCGACCGCGGGCGTCTGGCCCTCGTCGGTGAACCACATGTCCCCGTCAGGGCCCGCGGCGACCGCCACCGGGGAGCTGCCGGCCCCAAGTCCGCGTGTGTGTTCGGTGATCTGCCCGCCGCGGCTGACCTGGCCGATCGCACCGGCGGAGTCGGCGAACCAGATCTCGCCGCCCGTCGCCGGCGGCGATCCCGAGCGGCTGGCCGCCGTGGCGCAGGCCACGCCGAAGCTCGGCGATCTGGCCCGACGAGGTGATCCGCCCCACCGCGCAGTGGCCGCTGCCGCTGCAGCCTCGGTCGGTGAACCACACCTGGGCGTCCGTGCCGGTGGCGATCCCGAACGGCACGCTGCCCCGCGCCAGGCCGTGGCTGAACTCGGTGATGTGGCCGTGCGGAGTGATCCGGCCGATCGCGGGGTGCTTGCCCTGGTCGGTGAACCAGATATCGCCGCTCGGGGTGGTGGTCAGCTCGAAGGGCTGGCTGCCGCGGCGCAGCCCCCGGCTGAACTCGGTGATGTGGCCCTGGGGGGTGATCCGCCCGATGGCGGGCCGGCGGCCGTTGTCGGTGAACCACAGATTGCCGTCCCCGCCGGTGACGATCGTGAAGGGCAGGCTGCCGCGGTTCAGACCTCGCTCGAACGTGGTGATCTGACCCTGGGGGCTGAGGCGGCCGATCGCGCAGTGGCCCAGCCCCATGCAGCCCTGGTCGGCGAACCAGAGGTTGCCGTCCGGCCCCGAGGTGAGGCCGAAGAGGTAGATCTGGGCGCTCGAGCCCAGCGGGATCTCGGTCACCGTCCCGGGCCGGACCGCCCGGGCGCTCGCCGCCAGCGCCGCGGTCGTGGCACCCGCCGGAGGTGACGCCTGGCCGATCGAATGCGTGGTCAAGGCCCGCGCGCCCGGTCCGGGAAGAACCGCGAGCGCGGCCACGCCGACAGCGGCGGCGATCAGCTTGCGCACGAGTCGATTCTACGGTCGTGCCACCGCCGGTCGAGCCGCCACCGACGGCTACGCATCCCGACGCTACGCTGCCAGCCTGAATGACCGCGCCGATCCGCCACCGGGCCTTGGGTCTGCTCGTCGGCGCGACCGTGCTGCTGGCCGCCGTCGGTCCGGCGCACGCCGCCGGAGTCGCCGACGCTCGGATCAGCACGACGTATGTCATGCACGGGCGCATCGTCACCGCCGTCCGCGTCCGCGGTGAGCATCGCGGCCAGTCGGTGACGCGCCGGTGGATGTTCACCGGTGTGGGCTGCTCGGGCAGCGTGTGCCGGCGGCTGGGCCTGCTTCGTCAGCGCAGCGCTCACCACTTTGATCGCCTGACGCTGTCGCGCGTCGGCGTCGGCAGCTACGCGGGCAGCGGCAGGTTCTCGTCGGCGCTGCGCTGCCGGGGCCGGACATACCCGCACGGTCTCGTGGTCCCATACACGATCAGGGTGCAGGTGACCCAGGCGGTCCTGATCGAGGGCATCGCGCTCGCCGGCCGCCTCAGCGCCGTCTACACAAACCGGCGGCGTATCGACCACACCCGGTGCCCCATCGGGCCCAGCCACGACGCCGCTCGGTACGCCGGCGTGGCCGCACCTCTGCCCTCCCCGCCGGCGGCCGGATTTCTCGTGGCCGTGCACCCGGCCGATGACAGCGCCGTCTTCACCGACACCTCGGCGCCCGGCGCCGGCGGCGCACCGATCGTGTCGCGGGTGTGGCGGTTCGGGGACCCGGGCTCGGGAGCGAGCCGACACCACCACCGCGAACCCTGCCGGTCACACGTTCTCCGCGCCCGGCGTCTACCAGGTGACGCTCACCGTCACCGACGCCAACGGCCTGAGTGCCACCGCGACCCGGCCGGTCACGGCGCCAGGGCCACCGACGGCCGCGTTCGCCGAGGCGCGCGTCGGCACTTCGCGGACGTTCGCCTTCCAGGACACGTCGCAGCCGGGGATCGGCGGCGCCGCAGTGGCCGGGTGGATCTGGAGCTTCGGCGACCCCGGGTCCTCGGCCAACACGTCGGGGCTCCAGAACCCCCAGCACGCCTTCAGCGCGCCCGGCACCTATCAGGTCTGCCTCATCGTGACCGACGCCAACGGGCGCGAGGCCGGCCACTGCGCGCAGGTAGTGGTGCCCGCGTCAGCGACGGCGAGCACCCCGGGCGGGCCGGCCCGCCGATCGGCGGCGGTCAGGTCTGAAACCGCACCGTCGCCAGCACCGCGCTGAGCTCGCCGACGAGCTGAGCCGGGCGCCGGCGCACCGGCGCGACCACCGCGTAGAGGCAGAAGGGGCGGCCGGCGGCGGTGAAGAAGCGCTGGGCGCCGAGATGACCTGGCGCGCGCCACCTGGAGCCGGTCGTGGCCGAACTCGCTCAGGCGCAGCCGCGGCTGCCAGCGGCGGGAGGCGAACAGACCGCTGCCGGGCTGGACATGGCGGTCCACCACGTACTCGACGAGCGCCGCGAACGCGCCGTCGGGCCCCATGGCCGCCGGTCACCCCGGCTCCGAACTGCCCGGAGTCGGCGATGAGCGCGAAGCTGGCCACGTGCAGATACGGAGCGCTCTCGGGCGGGCGCACGATCCGTGCCTCCCATCCCACCGGCACATCCACCGACAGGCCGTGGGCGGCGGTCCTCACAGCAGCCCCGCGATGATCAGCGCGATTGCCGCCGCCTCGGCCGCCAGCGCCGCCCGCCGTGCCGGCGCTTCGGCGCGCCCAAGCCGGTCGTGGAGGCGGACAAGGCCGGCAGGATCGGTCGCCCCGCGTGCCGGAAGCAGCGACGAGCGCGCGGGTGGCGCCGAACGCCGCTCCCACCGCCGCGCCCGCGGGCACGGTCGCGCACAGCACGGCGCCGAGCGCCGCGGCGTACACGGCAGCGCTGGTCACGATGGTGACCACGCCGGTCCCGAGCTGGGCTCCGAAGGCGACTCCGTAGACCCAGCCGCGATAGCGGGTCAGCCAGTCCTCGTTGACCTGGCGACGGGTGGTGGGCAAGCGGCGGCGCAGAGCTGAGGCGTCGACGGCAAGCGCCAGCACGACCAGACCCAGGCCGGCGATGTCGCGCCAGTCCCCGTTCGGTGCCAGCGACCCAAGCGCGCCCCCGGCCGCTCCGGCCAGGGCACCCGCGCCCACCGCGCCCGCGGCGAACGCCGACGCGGTGACACCCCATGAGAATCCGCGGCTCCGCTCGCCGAGCGGAGTGATGCTCGCCAGCATCGATTGTCCTCAGGGAGACCAGGCGCTGCGGATCGCGCCGGCGACGGCCACGAGGACGAAGGCAGGCAGGAGCACGGCGCTCAACGGTCCTGCTCGCCGGGCAGGCCCGATGCGCTCGGATACAGGCTGGGGTGCCCGGGCCCGATCCCCGCTGAGGCCAGCGCACCCTCTGAGCGCTGCGCCCGTTCGGCGGTGGTGTGCGCCGCGTCGGCCGCCCGGCGTACGTCGGCGCGCGCATCGGCGACCATCGTCTGAAGCTGTGACCAGCTGAGCGCCGAACCGCGGCCGAGGATCCCGCCCGCTCCGTCGGTGAGCACGAAGTGGGGCGAGCCGGGGACCGCGTAGTCGGCCCACGCCGCGCTGGACATGATCACGTCGGTCCCTGCGGGGGCCAGGCGCTCCAAACGGGCGGGGCTCTCCCGCATGGCGTCGTGGGTGACCACCGCTACCCGCTGCGCCAGCGAGGCCGGATCGCGGGCGTCGTGCAGGCCGGCCCACAGCGGCGCGCAGCTCGCGCAGCCGCTGGTGAGAAAGGCGATCAAGGTCACCGGCGAGCCCGGCCCGAACGACAGCGTCACCGAGTCGCCGTGCAGCGTGGTCCCGCTGATCGGCCCCGCGGTGGAGACCTCGCCGCCACCCACCGGCGGGGCGGTGGTCGCCGCCGGCACTGCCGTGCCACCGCCGGCATGCTCCTCGAGCGCACCCAGCCGCCGCAGGATGTCGGCGTGGCTGCGCAGCAGGGCCACGATGTAGACGAGGGCGACCACCAGGAGCACCGCGATGACGATCGTGGCCACCACCATCGCGCCTACGCCCCTCCGCTGCCGGGCAGCTGGACCGCCATCGGCTCCAGGCACCCCGCCTCATGGCCGCAGACGGCGTCGTCGATCATCAGCGTCGCGTTGCAGTTCAGCGACCCGATCCGGCTCGGGTTCTCGCAGGTGACCACGCGGCACACGACCGTGGTCGTCCCCTTGATCTCCGTGTTGCACTGCCCATAGCGAAAGACGTTGCAGGCCTGGCGGCGGTGCGAGCAGTCGTCGTTGGCACAGCGGCACCCGCCCGGGAACGGCTTGCCGGGGAGGTTGTTGCAGTCGATGTAGTAGCGGACGCCGGAGCCCTGGCACAGCTGGTGGCCGCGGTAGTCGGTGCACATCCACCAGCCGCCCACGAAGGTGCCGGCAGGGCAGGTGTTCAGGCCCTGGTGGATCTCACAGCAGAACGCGGTGTAGCCGTCGGTGCACAGGCCGTCGTTGCAGCTCCCGGGCACGACGACGCCGAGCGCCGTACCCGGGGTAGAGCAGGTAGCGCACGGGGGCGACCGCGAGCGCCGAGCCGGCCACCGCGATCCGCGTCAGCGCCGTCCGGCGTGAGAGGCGCGCCTCGAGCACGCGCGCCGAGCCGTCGACCAGCGCCAGCGCCGAGGTCTGCCAACCGCCGGCGGCGGTGCCGCGCAGCCACTGGCGCAGGACGACGGCCAGGACCCCGGCGAGGAGCAGGTCCACGAGCGCGAGGCCGGGCCGATGCGAGGCCACGCGCGGCAGGCTGCTCGGGGCCAGCATCGCGGCACCCGCGGCGGCAAGCGCGGCCGCGAGGTTGGTCGCGAGGTGGCGCGGCCCGAGGGGCGCGCCCTCGTCGCCGAAGCACCCGCAGGACTGGTCACCCGCCCGCCGCGCGCCAACGGCCGCGCCCACGGTCAGACCCGCGAACACGAGGGCCACCACACCCCCCGCGAGGCGACCCGGCAAAGCCAGCGCCGCGACGAGCACGCCGATCTCGGCGATGGCGGTCACGCGCGCCGCCAGCGGCGCCCCCGGCACCCCGGCGGCCCGGAGCATCATGCTGGAGGGACCCGGACGGCGCACCTTGGCGAACCCGGCCAGACCCAGCAGCACCGCCAGCCCATCAATCACGACACGACTTAGGACGGCGAGCCTCCTGCTCTTGTGCCGCGGTCGGCGCTCATCGCGCGGCCCAATCTACCAGCGCCCGCGGCTCTGACCCGGCGGTTGCGCGTTGACGATCGCCCGACCACCCGCGACGATGCCGGCATGGGCAGGGTGGTCACCTTGTGGATGCGGGCTGCGGCGATGATGGGGGTCCTCGCGTCGGTGATCGCGGCCGTCCTCGTGGGCGTCACCCCGGCCGCCGGCGCCGCCCCAGCGCGGCCCGCCGCCCCAGCGCGGCCCGCCGCCCCAGCGCGGCCCGCCGCCCGGTGCGTGGTCCCCGGCACCAGCAAGACCATCGACCAACTCTGGCGCCCGGACATGTCGGCCGCGATCGCCTACGCGCACTCCCGGGTGGGCGACATCGCCTTCGCGGTCCGGACCCAGGACCGCGTCTACGGCTACCGGCCTGACCATGACGAATGGTCGGCCAGCGTGGTGAAGGCGATGCTGCTCGTCACCTACCTGGACAGCGCGCCCGTGCGCGACCGGACGCTCACCGCGCGTGACACCTCGGTGCTCGGGCCGATGATTCGCATCTCGGACAACGACGACGCCCAGATCATCTTCGACACGGTCGGGCAGGCAGGGCTGAGCGCCCTGGCTCAGCGGGTGGGCATGACCCACTTCGCCACCAATCCGGTGTGGGGCGAGACGCTGGTCACCCCACGCGACCAGACCCGTTTCTTCCTGCACATCGACGGCTACGTGGTGGCGCGCCACCGGTCCTATGCCATGCGCCTGCTGCGCAGCATCTCGCCGGCGGACCGGTGGGGGATCGGGGAGCTGCCACTCCCGGGCTGGAAGCTGTATTTCAAGGGCGGTTGGGGCTACGGCACCGGCCTCGAGGACCACCAGGTCGTGCTCCTGGACCGTGGGTGCGCGCGCGTCTCGCTCGCGGTGCTCACGATGTACGACGGCTCACACCCCTACGGGAAGGCCACGCTCAAGGGCATCTTCGCGCGGCTGCTGCGCGGCTTCCCGACGGCGACGCGGTCCCACGCCGTGACCCACGCGGCGTCGATGACGCCGATGGCGTCTGTCACGACAGCGCGACGGGTGCTCATCGGTCACTCGGTGCGCGGGCGCCCGATCGTCGCCCACGTGCTGGGCTCCGACTCCGCGCCGCGCAAGCTCCTGCTCGTCGGCTGCATCCACGGCAACGAGTGCGCGGGCATCCGGATCCTCTCGGCAGTGGCCCGCGCCCGGGTGCCGACCGGCGTCCAGCTGTGGCTGGTCCCCGAGATGAACCCGGACGGGACCGCGGCCGACACGCGCCAGAACGCGCGCGGAGTCGATCTGAACCGCAACTTCCCCTACCGATGGGAGCGGATCACCGACCCCACCTACGACTCCGGGCCCCGCCCTGCCTCCGAGCCCGAGACGCGCGTGGCGATGGCGCTCATCCGCCGCATCAAGCCGGCGGTAACCATCTGGTACCACCAGCACATGGACCTCGTCGACATGGCCGGCGGGGACCGCGGGGTAGCGCGCCGCTATGCCCAGCTCTCGGGCCTGCGTGCCACGTGCCTGGGCTTCCTGCCGGGCACCGCCCCGCGCGTGGTCAAACCACCTGCTGCCGGGGACGACCGCGTTCGTGGTCGAGCTCCCGGCGGGCCCGTGGGATCGGCCGCCCTGGGTCGCCACCTGCGCGCCGTCCGGGCCATGGAGGCCGGGCAGCGGTCGGGTTCACGCACGAGTTGCCGCGCCTAAGCCCGGGCGGGCCGCGTGGCCCAACGGCGGGGCTCAGCCGGCGGGCCGGGTGGTCCGGTCGGCCTCGTCGGCGAGGCGGCGGATCCGGATGTCGCGCACGGCGGCCTCTGGGCGCGGCGGCTGCGCGCTCCGCCAGCCTCCCTGGACTCAGATGCCTCGGCGGTCTCAGCGGCCTCAGCGGCGGCGATGAGCGCCTTGAGCTCGCGCACATTGATCTCGACCGTGTGCGCCTCGCCCTCGATCACGTCGTCGGGCGTGCGGGCGAGCTCGCCCAGGCCGGCGGCCGCCGGTCCCGCCGGGGACGCCGCGGCCAGGGCCGGCGTGTCGGAGGTCGGCTGGGCCGCCTTGATCGTCGCCTTGAACGCCAGCTGCGTGCCGGTCTCCCCCCACTCGACGGCGAACCGGCCTTCGAGCCGGTGCCCGATCCAGGCCACCGCCACCATGAGCGCGCCGACGATGACCAGCGGGAGCGTCCAGACCGTGTTGGTCGCGATCAGGCCGCCGACAAGCAGGAGCAGCGCGCCGGTCAAGGTCAGGCGGACGCGCGGGCGCATGAGCCAGGCGTGGAAGGAGGAGGTGGTGGTCGTCAGCCAGCTCCACCCAGGGTGGGGTGGGCGGCTTCGCTCCGGGCGGCGTGGCCGAGGGCCTCGCCGTGGGCGCCGCGGCCGAGGGCGCAGCAGCGCCGTCAGTCGGTGTGTCGTGTGCGACCGTCACCTTGGTCTCTGTTTCGACCTCGACGGCCCCTCCCCTCCCCTGCGGCGCAGGCCGTTGATAATGGGCCGGACATGACCGATTTCGCCGAGCCCCTGCGGGAGGAGGACGTCGACCCCGACCCCGTCGCGCAGTTCCACGTCTGGTTCGCTGCCGCGGCCGAGGCCGGGGTGCGCATGCCCGAGGCGGCGGCCGTGGCCACCGCCGGCAACGACGGGGCGCCGTCGGTGCGCATGGTGTTGGTCAAGCAGGCCGACGAGAAGGGGTTTGTCTTCTATACCAACTACGAGAGCCGCAAGGCGCGGCGAGCTGGCAGTCAACGCCTCCGCCGCATTGCTCTTCTACTGGGACCCCCTCGGCCGCCAGGTACGGATCGAGGGCGCCGTCGAGCGCACCACCGCGGAGGAGTCGGAGGCCTATATCCGCAGCCGGCCGCAGGCCAGCCAGCTGAGCGCGCTCTCCTCCCCCCAGAGCCGGCCGATCGAGAGCCGATTGGTGCTCGAGGCGCGGGTGGCCGAGCTGGCCGATCGCTACGCCGATGCCGAGCTGCCCCTGCCCGAGGCATGGGGCGGCTTTCGCCTCACTCCCCACACATTCGAGTTCTGGCAGAACCGCAACGACCGGCTCCACGACCGGCTGCTCTACCGCCGCCGTCCCGAGGGCGGCTGGGCGATGCAGCGGCTGGCTCCCTAGCGGCGCCTGACCGCGGCCAGACGTAGGCCCGCGGCATCCAGGGCCCGCGCCGCGGGCGCCTCGAGATCGTCGAGGACGCCGTCGAGGCGATCGCCGGCGAGGTCCGACAGCTTGGCCGCCAGGGCCGCCGGAGACGCCGGTCGTTCCGGCGCGCCCCGCGGGCATTGGATGCGGACCAGCTCGCGATCACCGGCCCTGATCACCGCGCCGAACTCGGGCAGTGACTCGTCGACGACCACGCTCACCCGCCCCGCTCGCTCCCGCGTCTGAGCGTCGAGCGCGGCGAAGTCCTGGACGCGCGGCGGCCCGTGGACCAGCGCGTGCGAGACGCAGTACGGGATCGAGAACTTGGCGGCCAGGCCGTCCTGAACGTCGTCCAGGTGCGCGGCCTGGCGAGCCACCGGGTGCACGGCGACGATGAGCGGCGCTCCGTCTGGCCGGTAGCCCCCATCGCGCGCCTGGGCAGCGGCGTCGATGGGCGCGTGCGTGCCCAGGCAGCTGGGATGCAGCTTGATCCAGTTGTGCTCGATCGCGCGCGCTCCGTTGCGTGCCGCTCCTCCCCACCTGCGGCGGCACGACCGCGCCCAGCACGCCCTCAAAGCCGACCGGCCCGCGGACCGCCCGCTCATCGACGACCGCGCCGGCCCGCGCCAGCAGCGCCGCCTGCACCCCCGCCGCGGCGGCCAGACCCACCTGGATCGCCTTGCCGTCAGAGCCGAAGGCGCCGCGCGTGCCGCCGGCGCGCAGCACCGCAAGGGTCACGGCGTTGGCCCGCTGGTCGCGCCGTGAGATCCAGAAGCCGCGCGACCGCGACCGCGGCTCCAATCGGCCCGCACACCGCGGTCGGGTGCCAGCCGCCGTCATACAGCGACGGATGGCTCGCCGAGGCGACCGCCGCCATCGCCTCCCACCCCTCGGCGAACGCCTCGAGCATCGCGCCCACCGACAGGTCGAGCTCGTCGGCGAGCACGAGCGCGGCGGGCGCGCACGGCGCGCTCACGTGCGCCACGCCGTCAGGGAGCGTGTCGTCATAGTCGAGCACGTGCCCGGCGGTCCCGGCGAACGCCACCCGGGCGGGCAGCTCATCGCCCAACCCGCTCATCGCAACCGCGGCCCGCTCCTCCCGACCGGCGCACGCGCAGCCCAACCAGTCCAGGAACGCCACGCCATAGCGCCGACTGCGCATCGACGGTGCCCGCCATCATCACCGTAGGCTAGACGGCGCCGTCCGGCATCCAAGCAATGCTTTGAACCGGTCAAGCAGATCAAGGTCTGGCAAAGAACCCGCCCCAGGGATAGCGTCGCCCAATGGACACCACCACTCAGCCCAGCGCCAGCACTCAGCCCAGCGAGGGCCTCCACAAAGAACTCAGCCTGGTCGACGCCGCGGCGTTCTCGGTCGGGCTCATCGGGCCCGTGGGAGCGATCGGGCTGCTCGGCACCGGCGCCGCGCTCATCATCGGGCGGGCGGTGACGCTGTCGTTCGTGTTCGCCGTGGTCGGCGTCGCGCTCGTCGCCTACTGCTTCATCAAGCTCTCGCAGCACATCTCCCACACCGGTTCGGTGTACGCGCTGGCGGGGTGACGCTGGGCCCGCAGGCCGGCTTCTTCGCCGGCTGGGCGCTGATGGGCGCCTACATCGCCATCGGCTGCGGCTCGACGATCGAGATCGGGCTGTTCGCCGCCAACTTCATCAACGGCACGTTCGGCGCCCACATCACCCAGTGGTGGTGGCTGGCGCATGATCGGGCTGGCAGGCGTCGCGGCGGTGGCGTTCATGGAGATCCGGGTCATCACCCGCGCGCTGCTCACCTCCGAGGTGATCGGCGCGATCCTGGTGACGATCCTCAGCGTCGTGATCCTGGTCAAGGTGATCTTCAGCCACGGGCCGAGCGGACAGACGTTCAGCCTCAACTTCCTGGCCCTCCCCCACGGCAGCGGCATCAGCACGATCGCCAAGGCCGCCGTCTACGGCTTCCTGGCCTTCGCCGGGTTCGAGGGCGCGGCGGCGCTCGGCGAGGAGACCTCGAGCCCCAAGACCGAGATCCCGCGCGCCATCAAGACCGCGGTGGTGGTCGTCGGCGCGTTCTACCTGCTCACCGCCGCGACCCAGTCGCTCGGCTACGGCGCGACGGCCAAGGGCGCCCAGGCCTACGCGGCCGGCCTCCCGTTCACCGATCTCGGCACCGGCTACATCGGCAAGTGGTACGCCGACATCCTCAACCTCATGGCCACGATCAGCCTGTTCGCGATCTCGCTCGGCGTGGCCAGCGGCGGCGGCGCGGATCATGTACGCCCAGGCGCGTGACGGCACGGGCAAGAAGACCGGCCTGGCCGGACTCTCCAAGCACGGCCAGCCCGCGGCGGCGCTGGTGGTGGCGCTGCTCATCATCGGCATCAACCTGATCATCGAGCAGCTCGTCGGCCAGGACGTCCTCAACGCCACCTTCTCCGCCCTCCAGGTCGGCACCGTGCTCATCCTGGTCGCCTACGTGGTGGCCACGATCGGCGCCATCCGCTTCCTGTTCTTCAAGGGTGAGGCCAAGGCGCCGATGTGGCAGCTGGCCATCCCGTTGCTCGGCGGGGCCTTCGTCTGTTACACGATCTACCGCAACGTGTTCATCGGGCAGACCGGCGCGCTGGCCAACACCCCCTACATCGAGGTCGTCTATCTCATCGTCGGCTTGGCGGTGGTGCTCACCGCGCCGGGGCTGGCGGGGCGCGTGCGGCGCGGGCTCGCGGCCGGGGCGGTGCCGTAGCGCTGGACACGGGGCCTCGGGTCGGCGCTCGCGCGGTGCGCATCCGCACTGCGCGGTACTTCGGCCGGAGGCACCGGGTCAGGGAATTTCAAAACTCTGTGGGCGCGCATGCAACGCGCATAGGTCAAACAGGCTCTTCGGGCTGTTGGGCTGATGTGCGCCCGCGCGTCCGGTCAGAGCCGCGCGGCGACCGTCTGCGCCCAGTCGTCGACGAGGTCCAGGAGCGCCTTGGTGGCCGGGCTGACGCGGACGCCGCGCCGGGTGACCACGGCGAAGAAGTCATAGAAGGGCTCGGCGAAACCAACGCGGTGACGCCGTCTGGCGACCGTCGAGCGGGCGAGCACCGCGCGCGCCGCGATCGTGCTCCCCAGCCCCCGGCCCACCAGCTGGAGCGCAGTCTCGACGTGCTCGACCTCGATGCGCGGCTCGAGCAGCACCCCCGCCTCCTGGGCGCGCGCGGCGAGCTGGCGGCGGGTCGGGTCGTTGAAGCCGTGGCTGATGTCGTAGAGGATCAGCGGCGAGGTCGGCGAGCGGCGGCGACGCTCGCCGGCTCACGGGTGAGCGAGGGGTCGGGGCTGACGAACATGACCTCGTCGCGAAACAGCGCCCGGACCTCGAGCAGCGAGTCGTCGACCGGGAGGACGACAAGGCCCGCCTCGAGCTCCCCTCCTGGACGGCGCGCGCGACGTCGTAGGAGTTCTGGCCGCGCATGCGCAGCCGCGCGTCGGGATTGCGATCGCAGTAGCGGGCGGCCAGCTCGGCGATCTCGTAGTACGGGGCGTTGCGGAAGGTCCCCATCGTGACCACCCGCTCGCTGGGCCGCGTGGCGGCGACCGACCGATGCCAGCGCGTCGTCGGCGGCCTCGGTGACCCGCTCGGCGTGACTGAGGAAGACGCGGCCCGCGCTGGTCAGGGTCAGGCCGCGTCCGGCGCGGGCGAACAGCGACACGCCGAGCTCTGATTCCAGCCGGCGAACCTGGTCGGAGACCGCCGGCTGGGTGCAGTGCAGCGCGCGCGCCGCCGCGTTGAAGGAGCCGAGCTGGGCGGCGTGCGGAAGTAGAGGAGCTGCTGGAGGGTCAAGGCGCTGCTTTGACGAGGTGAAAGAGGTCTAAGCGTAGTTTTTCCATCACGGCCGCCTTAGGCTGGCCGCATGGACGAGCCCGTGTACCTCAAGCCCCCGGCGACCGCGCCCGCGGCGGGAGCCGACCCCGCCGTGCGCGAGCGCGTCTCGGAGATGCTGCGCACGATCGAGCAGGACGGCATCGACGCCGTCCGCCGCTACTCCCGCGAGCTCGACGACTGGGACCCGGCGAGCTTCGAGGTCACCTCCGCACAGGTCGCTGCCGCCAGCGGCTCGCTGCCCGAGCCGCTGAAGGACAGCATCGCCTTCGCCCAGGCCCAGATCCGCAACTTCGCCGAGCTCCAGCGGGCGACGCTCACCGACTTCGAGGCCGAGACGCTGCCCGGGCGTGTTCCTCGGCCAGCGCCAGGTTCCGGTCAGCTCGGTCGGCGCCTACTGCCCCAGCGGCCGGGTGCCGATGCTCGCCTGCGCGTTCATGACCGTGCTCGTCCCCAAGGTCGCGGGCGTGCCGACGGTGATCGCCTGCTCGCCGCCGCGGGGCGGAGAGCTGCACGCGCCGACGCTGCACTCGATCGCCACCTCGGGCGCGGACCGCATCTTCGCGCTGGGCGGGGTGCAGGCGCTGGCCGCGATGGCCTTCGGGCTGCTCGACGGCGCGGCGGAGGTCGGTCCGGTATCCGCGGTCGACATGATCGTCGGGCCCGGCAACGCGTTCGTCGCCGAGGCCAAGCGCCAGCTGTTCGGCCGCGTCGGGATCGACCTGCTCGCCGGCCCCTCCGAGGTGGCGGTGATCGCCGACGACACCGCCGACCCGGAGCTGGTGGCCGCCGACCTGCTCGGCCAGGCCGAGCACGGGCCCACCTCGCCGGCCGTGCTCATCACCACCTCGGAGTCGCTCGGGCGCGCCGTGATCGACGAGGTCGCGCGCCAGCTCGACGAGCTGGACGCGCCGTGGTGACGGCTCCGCCGACACGCCGCGACGGGCCTGGACCGATCACGGCGTGGTGATGGTGGCCGCCGACCGCGAGCACGCCGCCGCGCTCTCTGACGAGGTGGCCACCGAGCACCTCGAGGTCCACACCTCCGACGACGACTGGTACCTGCAGCGGCTGCGCAACTACGGCTCGATCTTCCTGGGCAGCCGTGCCACCGTCGCCTTCTCAGACAAGGCGATCGGCACCAACCACACCCTGCCCACCGGCCGCGCCGCCCGCTACACCGGCGGCCTATCGGTGGCCAAGTTCCTCAAGACGCTGACCTACCAGCGGATCGACGCCGACGAGGGCGTGCGCGCCATCGCGCCCCACGTGGTCGAGATCTCACGCGCGGACCTGATGCCCGCGCACGAGGCGACGGCCGCCAAGCGGCTCGAGCGCGCTCAGCGTCCCGCGTAGGTGCGCGAGTGCCTGGGCGCGGGGCGGCGGAACGCCCGTGGGGCTGCGCCGGCGCGCGGCGTCGCTCGCGATCCGCCCAGCGTCCCAGCGCCAGCGCGGGAATGATCACCGCGGCCAGGATCAGCCATCCGATCACGTTCCGGTCACCTCATCCGCAGCTGTGAGAGAGCGCTCGTCCATATCCCAGATGATCGATCCGCAGCCGTGCAGGCGACGTACAGAAACCGGGACGGGGTGTAAAGATTTCGTGCAGACGAGGCGGGCGCGCCGGTAGCGTCGCGCCCCACCTGTCAGGCGGCCACCGCGTCCAGACGGTGCGCCGCCAGTTGCCCCAGCAGGGGCGCGAACTTGAAGAGCGCCGGGCCGGTGAGGCCGAGGACGCCCTCGTGCTCGGTCAGGTCCCAGCCGTCGTGGGCCAGCGCCGGGTCGGGCGCGTTGAGGCGCAACGGGTACTCGCAGGCGACGATGCGCTCGGCGACGGGGTGCAGGCCCGGGAACACCCGCTGCGCGATGCTCATGATGCGCGGGTAGGCGCGGCGCACGTGCTCGGCCTCGGCCAGCCCCGCCGGCTCGCCGCCGCTCAGGCCGATCGAGTAGTGGCCGGGCCCGTCCATGACCGCGTAGAACGGCTCGCACAGCCGCTCGTCGCGGTTGATCCAGCACGGCGCGGCCGCGGCGGCCGGCTCGCGCAGGGCCAAGGAGAGCCGGACCGACCGCATCCGCTGGGGCTCGGGGACGCCGAGCAGACCGTAGGTCTCAGGGCCGGCGCACACGACCACCCGCTCGGCCTGTAACCGCTCGCCGCCGGCGAGGGTCGCCCCGCGCGCATCGACGCTCACGACCTCGGCCAGTGCCAGCTCCAGCCCCTCCTGCAGGAAGCGGACCGTGTCCTCGGCGCGGATGGCGGCGCCCGTGGGCTCGAACAGCCACTGGTCCAGCGGGATCGCCAGCGGATGGCGACGCCCGCTGCCGCGCTGCACGCCTCCATGGCGGGTCAGGTGGGCCTCGCGGTCGGCCATCTCCCCGGTGAGGAGCAGCCCCACCCGATCCAGCAGTGGCCGCCCGGCGCGAGCCTCCCACTCCTCCCACCGGCTCAGCGATGCGGCCGCCGCGTCGGTGAGCTCCCCGTCGGCGTGCGCCAGCCGGAAGATCCGCGTGAGCCCGCACGACTGCCGGCTGCCTGGCACGTGGGCGCTCACCACGGTCACCCGGTGGCCGGCACGCGTCAGTTCATGGGCCGCGGCCAGACCCACCACTCCGGCGCCGACGACGACGACCTCACTCATGTCGAGGTGACCCTACGCCATCCTCGTGGTGGCCTACCCTGGCGCTGTGTCTGACTTGGCACTGCCCGAGGCGGTCAGCGTGCTGGCCACGGAGCTGGCGGGCGTGCCCGGGGTGGCGGCGGTGGTGCTCGGGGGATCGCGCGCGGCCGGCACCCACCGTCCCGACAGCGACTGGGACCTCGGGATCTATTACCGCGGCTCGCAGCGCGCCCTCGATCCATCCAACATCCGCGCCCTCGGGCACGAGGGCTACGTCTCGATGGTGGGAGAGTGGGGCCCCGTTGTCAACGGTGGCGCGTGGCTCACCGCCGGTGGGGCGCCGGTTGACGTCCTGTACCGCGACCTCGACGTGATAGAGGGCTGGGCTCGCGACGCGGAGGAGGGCCGCTTCGACGTGCTGATGCAGGCCGGCTACATCGTCGGCGCGCCGACGTACCTGCCGGTCGGCGAACTGGCGCGGTGCCGTCCCCTGTCAGGTGAGGTCCCGCGTCCCGTCTTTCCGGCGGCGCTCGCACAGGCGGCGGAGAGCCGCTGGCGTGGCCGCGCGAGCGTGGCGCTCATGTTCGCCCGCGGCCATGCGCGGCGTGAGGACGCCGTGTGCTGCTCGGGCATGCTCTCGGCTGCTGTCCTGTGCGCCGGGCACGCGCGGCTGGCGGCCCGCCGCGAGTGGACGCTCAACGAGAAGGCGCTCGTTCGGCGCGCCGGCTTGGACTCCCTCCAGTCGCGGGCGGCCGCGCCGGGAGCGAGGGCAGCACAGCTGACAGCCACCGTGACCGCGGTCGCCACCGAGCTCGGGGTGGAGCCGCTGAGAACCCGCTGATTGTCATTTATGCTCAGCGGCAGTGGCTTCCGGGGGTCTGAGCATGACCGCATCCGTCCCGGTACTTGGCCGTGACGCCGAGCTGGCGGCGCTGGCCGCCCTGCTGGACGAGGCCCGCCGGGGCACCGGGGGCGCCCTGGTGGTGCGGGGCGAGCCGGGCGTCGGCAAGTCGCTGCTGCTGGCGACGGTGATGGACGGCGCCGGCGATGTCACGCTGCTGTCGGCGACCGGGGTGCAGTCGGAGTCCGACCTGGCCTTCGGCGCGCTCTCGGCGCTGCTGCGCCCGCTGCTCGACGGCATCGACCAGCTGCCCGCCGTCCAGGCGGACTCGCTGCGGGCCGCGGTGGGCCTGGCCTCCACCGCGCACGTGGAGCAGCTGCCGTGTCACGCCGCGGTGGTCAGCCTGCTGGCCGCCGCGGCGAGCGCGCGCCCGGTGCTCGTCGTCGCCGACGACCTGCAGTGGTTCGACGCGGCCTCGCGCGACGCGATCCTGTTCGCGGCCCGCCGTCTGGCCTCCGACGCCGTGGCCTTCGTGATGGCCATCCGCGACGGCGACACCGAGGAGCCGCTGCACACCGGCCTGCCCGAGCTGCGCCTCTCGGGCCTGGCCGAGGGCCCGGCGCTCCGGCTCGTGGCCCGCGCCGCCGGCGGGGTCTCCCCCGCGGTGGCCCGCCGGCTGTGGGCGCAGACCGCCGGCAACCCGCTGGCGCTCGTGGAGATCCCCCGCAACCTCTCGGCCGAGCAGCGCTCCGGGCGGGTCGCGCTCGACGAGCCGCTGCCGGTCGGCCAGCGCCTGGAGGACTCGTTCGCGGCGCGCGCCGCCGCGCTGCCCGAGGCCTCGCGGCAGGCGCTGCTGGTCGCCGCCACCAGCTACACCGGCGCCACGGACACGATCCTCGCCGCCCTGGGTGAGCTGGGGCTGCCGGCCAACGCGCTGGACGCCGCCGAGGAGGAGGATCTGATCTCCATCGCCCACGGCGCGCTCACCTGGCGCCACCCGCTCGTGCGCTCCGCCATCTACCACGCCGCCGGCGCTCCGGCCCGCCGGGCCGCGCACGCCGCGCTGGCGCGCGCCGGAGGCGAGGCCCGCCTGCCCGACCACCGCGCCTGGCATCTCGCCGCGGCGGCGGCCGCGCCCGACGAGGCGGTGGCCGCCGAGCTCGAGCAGGTGGCGGTGGAGGCGGCTCGGCGCGGGGCGCCCAGCACCGCGCTGCGCGCCTTCGCCCAGGCGGCGATGCTCAGCCCCGGCGAGGCCGACCGGGCCCGCCGCGAGATCGCCGGGGCGGAGCTCGCGCTGGCCGTGGGCCGGCTCGACGAGGCCCTGGAGCTCCTCGACGGCGCCCGCGGCCGCAGCGACGATCCGCGCGCTGCGCGCGCACGGGGAGCGCATCCGCGCGCGCGTGGAGATGCTGCGCGGCAGCCCTCACGCGGCCCATGACCGGCTCGTGGCCATCGCCGGACGCATCGCCGAGATCGACCGTCCGCTGGCCGCCGCCGCCATGACCGAGGCGGTCCTGGCCCGGACCGTGACCGGCCCGTTGCCCGCCTACCGCGAGACGGCCGAGCGGGCGTTCGCCCTGGCGCAGGGCCTCGGCGGCGAGGTCGAGGCGATGGCCGCCGTCGCGCTGGGCTGCGGCCTGCTGCTCTCGGCGGAGACCGACGCGGGGCTGGAGCTGTTCGCGCGCTACGGCGCGGTCGTCGAGAAGCCCGAGGTGTGGCACTCGGCTCCGGAGCTGCCGGGGATGTACGCCTGCCTGCACGCCTCGATCGAGCGCTTTGACACCGCTGACCGGCTGTTCACCGCGATGACCACGAGCGCCCGCGAACAGGGCGCGCGTGCGTGCGCTGCCCTATCCGTTGAGCGGCCGTGCGCTCGTCGACCTCGAGCTCGGGCGCTGGCCGGCGGCGCTGGCCGGCGCCGAGGAGGCGGTCGAGCTCTCGCGGGAGATGGCGGGCCCGGCCATGCTGGCCTCGAGCCTGGCGGCGCTGGCCCAGGTCGAGGCGTCGATGGGCCGGCCCGAGGCCACCCGCGCCCACGCCGAGGAGAGCCTGGCCATCTGCAAGCAGCTCAACGCCTGGGCGGTCGAGCCCGAGCCGGTGCTGGCGCTGGCGTCGCTGGCCCTCAGCCTCGGCGAGCACGAGGACGCGGTCAGCGTGTGGACCCAGACGACGGTCGACATCCGCGAGTGGGTGCTCGAGCCCGGCTGGGAGCACCTCGACGACGTCATGATCGAGGCCAGCGTGCGCGCCGGCCGCACCGCTCAGGCCGAGCGCGAGCTCGCGGACCTCGAGGCCAAGGCGCAGCGCACCGGCCGCACCTGGGCCCATGCCGTCGCCGCCCGCTGCCGGGGCCTGCTGGCGAGCGCCGCCGAGCTCGACGAGCACTTCCAGCGCGCGCTGGAGTGGCATGACCGCGCGCCGCTGCCGTTCGCCCGCGCCCGCACCGAGCTGTGCTACGGCGAGCGGCTGCGCCGGGCGCGGCGGCGCGTCGACGCGCGCGAGCAGCTTGCTCGCGCCTCGGCGACCTTCCATGCCCTCGGCGCCAAGATCTGGGCCGAGCGGGCCGAGCGCGAGCTCGCCGCCGCCGGCTACAGCCGCCAGTCGCCCGCCGAGCAGTCGCCGTGGGCCGAGCTGACGGCGGCCGAGACCCGCGTGGCCCGGGTCATCCTGGAGGGGGCCACCTACGACGAGGCGGCCTGCGCGCTGTTCGTCAGCCCCCGCACGATCGAGACGCACCTGCGCCAGATCTACCGCAAGGTCGGCGTCCGCTCCCGCAGCGAGATGACGCGCCGGCTGGCCATGCCCGGCGCCGCGTAGTGCCCCCGCAGGCCGCTGTCAAAACATCAGGGTTTTCCCTGATGCGCCCCGGGGCGCGAGACGCGACTATGCACTTGTTCGACAGGGGGCGATGGACAGTGGAACGGGGGCCACTCGACCGAAATGAATCGGGGGCGACAAGCGGGACCTGGCGCGGAGGGGCAATCACCCTCCGCGCCGGGGGGGCCGCGGCGGCAGCGGCGGGGTCTGGCGTGGGGGTCGGTGAAGCCCGGCGAGCAGACGCGCAACCCTAGAGTTGCGCTAAGCTCGCGCGCAATGCCAGACACCCTGCTCGTGCTCGGGGGCTCGGGATTCGTCGGCCCCGCCGTGGTGCGCGAGGGTCTGGCGCGTGGCCTCAGGGTCACGACGTTTCATCGCGGCACCGGTGGTTGGAGACATCCAGACGCGCACGCGATCCGCGGTGACCGGCTCGATCCCGCGAGCCTCGCGCCGCTGCGCGAGCGCAACTGGGACCTGGTGGTCGACACGTGGTCGGGCGCCCCGCGCGCCGTCCGTGACAGCGCCCGGGCGCTGAGCGATCACGCCGGTGGCTACGTCTACATCTCCAGCGAGTCGGTCTACCGGCCGCCCCCGACCCGCGGCGCGGACGAGGCCTCCCCCACCGTCGACGGCGACCCCGACGCCGAGGCGACCGCCTACCCCGAGGACAAGCGCGGGGGCGAGGTCGCCGTCGAGCAGGCCTTCGCGGACCGCGCCCTGATGGCGCGCGCCGGGACGATCCTCGGGCCCCACGAAGATGTGGGCAGGCTCACCTGGTGGCTGGCCCGGATGGCCCGCGGAGGCGAGGTCCTGTGTCCCGGCCCGGCCGACCTGCCCCTGCAGTACGTCGACGCCCGCGATCTCGCCGGCTTTGTCCTCGACGCCGCCGCCGCCGGGCACTCGGGCCCGTTCAACGTGGTCTCACGCCGCGGCCACGCCACCATGGGCTCGCTGCTCGAGGCCTGCCAGTCGGTCGCCGGCGCCGCCGACACGACGCTCACCTGGGTCGCGCCCGAGGCGATCGCGGCGGCCGGGATCGAGCCGTGGACGGAGCTGCCGATCTGGCTGCCCTGCGACCACGAGTACGCCGCCATGCACGACGCCAACGTCGAGCGCGCCCATGCCGCCGGCCTTGACTGCCGCCCGGTGCGGGATACCGTGCGCGACACCTGGAGCTGGCTGTCGGCGCTGCCCGCGCCGCCGCCTCTGCGCGCGGGCGCCATGCCCGCCGGCCTCGCGCCCGAGCGCGAGCGCGAGGTCCTGCGGGCGTCAGCCGCGGTGCGCGCGTAGCGCCGCCACCGGCCTACAGCAGCTTCGTCTTGGGGATCCGGTTGGGCCGGATGATCACCTGGGCGCGCTCCGAGATCAGGCCACGCTGGCTGATCGTGATGGTGATCTTGTCGCCGACACGGAAGCGGGCGCCGGTGAGCGGGCGCAGCCGCTTGCCCTTGCCAGGGCGGCCCGACCACGTACGCGCCGGACAGCCGCGGCCGCGGCATCTGACGGTGACGGTGGCGCGCTTGGGCAGCCCGATCCAGCGCAGCTTGGTGAGGCGGGTGGTGGCGTTGAGCCAGCGCCAGGTCATGACGATCCGGACGTGCAGGTGGCCCTTGCGCGGCTTGGGCGCAATGGTGATGGGCCCACTGCCGGCCGCCGGCGCCGAACCCGGGCTGGAGCTGGGCACGGTGCCGGCATCGGCGGGCTCGCCGTTACCCAGGGACCCCCCGGTCCATGTCTTGCCGTCCGAGAACCAGCTGTACATCTGGGCGTTGGCGCCCACGTAGTACACGCTCGAGTCGCCGCTGGAGGACAGGAACACGCCGCTGGGGCTGGTCCCCGAGGCAGCCGGCTCGGAGGTGCCCGGGGCCGCGTTGACGAAGGTGCTGCCGGTCCACGCCCACGCGTGGATCTGATTATCGGCACCGACGTAGTAGACGTCCTGCAGCGTGTTGGAGCTGTTGTACACGGCGCTCGGGCTCGTGCCCGGTGCCGCCGCCTCCCCGGACCCGAGGGGATTGTTGGCCCATCCGCTCCCGGTGTACGCCCACAGGTAGAGCTGACCGTTGGCCCCCACGTAATAGATGTCCTGCAACTGGTTCGAGGGGTTGTACACCGCGCTTGGGCTCGTGCCCGGCGCCGCAGCTTCACCTGACCCCAGCGGCGCGTTCGCCCACCCGCTGCCGGTGTACGCCCACAGGTAGATCTGACCGTTTGCCCCCACGTAGTAGATGTCCTGCAGCTGGTTCGAGCCGTTGTACACGGCGCTCGGGCTCGTGCCCGGCGCCGCGGCTTCACCTGACCCCAGCGGCGCGTTTGCCCAGCCGCTGCCCGTGAACGCCCAGAGCTGCATTTGGCCATTGGTGCCCACGTAATAGATGTCCTGGAGCCCGTTGGACGGGTTATAGACGGCGCTCGGCGAGGAATCGGCCGCGACGGCAGCCCCGGAGCCCAGCGGGTTCGCGACGAAGGTGCCCCCCGTCCACGCCCACAGATTCATCTGCCCGTCGGCGCCCACGTAGTAGATGTCCTGCAGCCCGTTGGACGGGTTATAGACGGCGCTGGGACGGCTGTCGGCGGCCGCCGGCGCGCCGGCGCCGAGGTGGCCGTTGCTCCACGCCTGCCCCGTCCATGCCCACAGGTACATGCCGTGGTCGGCACCGACGTAGTAGATGTCCTGAAGCGAGTTGGACGGATTGAACAGGCCGCTGGGGCCGGTGTCGGCACGTGCCGCGCCGCCCGCCTGCCCGACGGCCAGCACGCCCGCGACGGCGAGCAACACCCTCCAGCGACGACTTCCGTGGCGCACTCGGGCCATCCCCATCAATGAGATTATGACTAGCTCAGGGCCTTCCGACGCCGGGCGGGCTCAACGCTCGGTCGCCCGAGGAACTCGTCGAGCCCCGCGGCGGCCTTGCGGCGGACCATGTTGCGCAGGAGCGGAGTCCAGCCCAGCGTGACCCCGAGGCGACCCATCGACTGGCGCGACCACGCGTAGAAGGAGAAGCTGTCGATGTGCTCGACGATGAGGCCGTCCTCGAAGCGAAACCGGGCCAGCACGTCGTTGTGCACCTTGTTGCCGTTGGAGAACGTGTAGTCGGCCAGCCAGCGCGCGCGGCCGGTGTTGTCGTCGGCCTCATGCTCCTGCAGCGTCACCCCCAGATCCTTGGAGCGGTCGGTGAGCATGCGCCACATCGCCCCCGGCTCCTCGCCGTGCAGATCAACGAACACCGGATCGGAGAAGTGGGCCGAGGGGGCATAGCACTGTGCCATCGCATCGCCGTCGCGCCGAGCGAACGCCTCATAGAAGCGCTCGATGAGCTCATCGTTGGGATGGGCCATGGGCGGAGACTAGCCCGCCCGCCGAATGGGCCAGGGGCAACCGCGTCTTCTCTACCATTCGGCCATGACCACCTTCGACGGCTTCGGGCTCAAGGTGCGACGCTGGTTTCAGGGCCTTGAGGCTGACAACAGCCGGGAGTACTTCGCCGCCCACCGCGACGTCTTCGAAGCGTCGGTCCGCGATCAGATGGAGGCGCTGCTCACCGAGCTCAGCAAGACGTTCGGCGGTCGGGTCAAGCTGTTTCGCCAGAACCGTGACGTCCGCTTCTCGCCTGACAAGTCCCCCTACAAGACCAACACCTACGGCGTGGTCTACGGGTCCGAGCTCGGCCCCCAGGGCTTGTACGCGTCGATCTCGGCACGTGGCCTGGTCGCCGGCAGCGGCTACCACCTGATGGCCCGCGACCAGCTTGACCGCTATCGCGACGCCGTCGCTGATGACGCGCGCGGGCCCGAGCTGGGCAAGCTCGTGGCCAAGGCCGAGAAGGCAGGTCTGGAGCTCTGGGGTGAGAGCCTGGCCACGGCGCCGCGCGGCTACGCCAGGGACCACAAGCGGATCGAGCTGCTGCGGCGCAAGAGCCTGGCGCTGGGCGACACGCTGACGTTCGGCCGCGCCATCAGCCGCACGGTCGGGCTCCAGTTCGTGACCACGACCTGGAGGGCCGCGGCCCCGGTCACCGGCTGGCTGGACCGGGAGGTCGGCGCCACCACGCTGGAGATCGCCCGGCCACGACGCTCTCGACCCTAAGCGCGCAGCTCGTGCACGACGTACGGGCTGTGCACGAGAAACCCTCCCGGGTCCTCGTTGGCCTCGCGCAGCACGGCGATCATCGCCCCGCGGGCCTCGGCGTCCACGCCGGCCTGCTCGAGCACCGGTCGCACCCCGAGCGCCACGGGGTGCTCCTGACCACCGGTGACGTACGCCTCCGGCGAGGTGTCACGGATGGCAAGCTCGGCTCGCGTCGTGGCCTGCAGGACCAGCGCCACGTCCCGCGCGACCGCCTCCACAGCGGCGGTGTCTGACCAGGAAAACCGCGGGGGCGGCGGAGCCTGGGTCACCCGTGCCACCACGCGCCCCATCGCGGCGAGCATGTCGTTGATCGGCCCCGCCGGGATCCACGCGCTGAGAAACATGCGGGCGCCGGGGGCCGCCGCGCGCGCCGCCTCCTTCAGCGCTCGCGCCGGGTCAGGCGCGAAGATGAGGCCGAACACGGAGAGGACCACATCCGCGCTTGCGTCCGCGACCGGGAGCTCTACCAGGTCTCCGTGGACGAACTCGGCATTCACCTTGAGCGAGTGCGCGCGCCCGCGGGCCACCTCGAGCAGTCGCGGCGCCGCGTCGACGCCGACCACCTGACTACCGCGCGCGGCCGCGAGCAGCGCCGCGTTGCCGGTCCCGCACGCGAGGTCGAGCACCCGCTCGCCCGGCTGTGGCTGTGCAGCCTCGACCACCGCCCGGGCCACCGGCTCGAGCTCCGCCGCCGTCCGCTCGTAGCACCCGGCATCCCAATCCACCATGGGCCCAAGATACGGGACCCGCCCACCCGTCACCCGTCGCCTACCGGGCCGAGAGGGGCGGGGCGGGGCGGGCGCGTTACATCATCGGGTCGTCGTCGTGGACGAGGAAGCCCGCGGCCTCGAGCACGCCCCGTTCCTCGAGACGGCCGAGATGATCGCCCACGCGCTGGCTGTCGGTGACCTCCCAGGCCCCGGCCGCAGCGCTGCCCTCGATCATCCGCAGCCCGTACAGCTCGGGTTCGTCGACGGCGTTGCGCAGCCAGGCCAGATCGTCGGAGATGCGCCGCGGCCGCTCGGTCGAGGGTGACCACGGATCGTCGCTATGCCGGCGCTCCTTCATGCCGGGCGGCAGGAGGAGAGCGGTGGCTAGGGCGTCGCCCCAGCTGGGCTTGTTTTGCACGAGTTCAAGAAGCATGGTGACGATCTACCCGAATCCGGCACACCCGCAACCGGAACGAGGTCCGGCGCCACTCGCGTGACGCTGGTCCCGCCTGCCGCCCAGGCTACAGCTCGATGCCCCCGGTGATGCACGCCGCTGCCCGGGAGGTTGTGGTCGATTGTGAAGGACATAGCTGCAAGATCGACCACGACGTCGGGCCGGCGACCTCCGCAGGGCAACGCTCGGCCGTGGCGGTCGCACCCGCGAGTGCGACCACCACGGACCAATGCGTCCCCTGAGGAGGGCTTGGACCTACGAGCCCGCGATCTTGTGGTAGGCCGCGATCTGCGGGTCAGCCGACGAGATCGCCGTGCACCCCTGGGCCACGACCATGGTGCCGCCAGTCGTGCTGGGGGTCACCGTGTAGTCGGTGTTGTTGGGGATGTGCTCGGAGTAGTTGCCGTACGTGAACGGCTTGCAGAGCATCTCCGTCTTGTAGTTGGTGATGCCCTTGATCGCCGCGTTGACGCTCTTGAGCGTGTAGGCGCCCTTGACCTTCTCCAGGGCGTTGGTCGCCATCTCAGCGGCGAGGAAGCCCATCTGGCTGAAGCTCCCGATGCCGCCGGTGACGTTCTGTCCGTACTTCTTGAGAATCGCCTCGTAGAGCTGCATCTCGGGCCCGTGGAAATCGTCGGGCGGGGTCAGCTCGGCGTTGATGAACAGCTTGTGGCTCCACTTCGGTCCCAGCGCCTTGGCCAGGAAGTCCGTGTTGCACGGCGTCGAGCACGCCCATGCCTTGACCCGGTTCTCCAGACCCAGCTTCTGCGCGGCCTGGAGGATGACCAGGGCCTCGGGCGGGGTGAAGTTGAGCACCACGGCACCGCCGGGACCGGCGTCGTTGACCAGGCGCAGAGCCACCGTGCTGGCGTCGTTGATCGGGACGTTGTCGGTCTCGGTCTTGATCGGCACGTGGGCGGCGGCGGCGACTGCCGTCGGGCCGGCGGCAATGTAGCCGGTGCCCGGCACATTGGACTGATCGAAGGCGATCTTGGTCGGGTGCAGGCTCAGCACGTACTGCGTGGCCCCGTCCGAGCTGTAGCGTGGGCCCATGTTGACCGAGGCGCTGTTGGCCGTCGACCAGCACTCCGGCGCGATGCCGGCGCCCAGCTCGAAGATCCCCGTCTTGGCCCAGAGGGCGTGGTCGACGGAGCACTCGATGATGTCTGACGTGGCGACGATTCCGAGCACGTGATCGGACTGGACCAGCTTGTTGGCCGCGGCCGCGATCTGGGCCGGCTTGGTCTGATCGGTCTGCACGAACAGCTTGACCGGATGCCCGTTGACGCCGCCGTTGTCGTTGACGCAGGTGAAGTACGCCTGGGCCATCGACGCCTGATCGGTGAAGTCGGTCCCCGGCTGCTTGGTGTTGATCGTGCCGAGGTTGATCGGCGAGCCCGTCGCCTTCACGCCGGGCTTGGGACCGCACGACGAGATGTTCGCGCTGGCCGCGCCACCGCTTGTGCTCGTCCCGCCGCCACTCGTACTCGTGCTGCCGGCGGCGGCGGTTGTCGCCCCGCCGCTGCTGCTGGCGGCAGTCGTCGCTCCCCCACCGCCACTGCTGCTACTCGAGCTGTTGCTCCCGCATCCTGCAAGGGCCACCAGCGCGACCACCAATATCGGCGCAAGCCTCCACCGGCCCCGCGGCTCCAGGTCACCGCGACTCATATCTCCTCCTCGATTTCGACGTGCTCTTCGATGAGCGGTCGCCATCGTAATTGTTGCTGAGATTGTATGCAATCTTGCGTACGGTGTGGGACGCAATCTCAGACTCCACGGCGCGCACGTCGGGCGAGGCCGACTTGACGTGGAGCGCCCAAAGCCGATCGTTCGCAGCTCGCACGTCTGTCCGGGCCGCAGGCCCCGTGGTAGGTTGCGGCGCCTGTGAGTGAGATGGTCGACAACCTGGGGGTCGCTCCACTCCGTGCCGAAGATCGCCTACGCGAGGCGATCGTCACCGGCCGCCTCCAGCCCAACGAGCGCCTCGTCGAGAGCGATCTGTCCCGCCGCCTGGGCGTCAGCCGCACGCTTATCCGCGCCGCGCTGGTCCGGCTCGAGCACGAGGGGCTGGTCGAGCACGAGCGCCATCGCGGCGCCCGGGTCCGGCTCGTCTCAGAGGGCGAAGCGGTGGAGATCCTGGAGACGCGATCCGTGCTGGAGGGCCTGGCGGCGCGGCTGGCGGCCGAGCGCGCCACCATCGACGACGTCGAGGAACTGAAGGAGATTCTCGCCGACATGGAGCGCCTCCGCGAGGCCGACGATCTCCTCGCCGTCTCAGACCTCAACGCGCAGCTGCACCGCCGGCTGCTCGAGATCTCAGGTCACGAGACGGCGGCCCGCCTGATCGGCACGCTGAACTCGCAGATGGTCCGCTTCCAGTACCGCACCATCCTGCTGCCCGGCCGCAGCGAGCGCTCGTTCGCCGAGCACGCCGAGATCATCGCGGCTGTGGCCACCCGCGACGGCGACCGCGCCGAGGTGGCCATGCGCACGCACCTCTCCAGCGTGGCTGACGCGCTCAGGCTCCACACGCCGCACTGAGCTCCGCCCGCCGAGAGCGGCGACCGCCTTCGAGCGTGCGGGTCAGGTGATCCGGCGGCTGAGGCGTCTTGCTTGAGCGCTCAGCGCGCGCACATCCTCACTGCGGGCTTCGACCTGCGCGGCGAAGTCGCCGATCTGGCGGATGATGTCCTTGACGTCGATTTGGTTCGCGAGCTTCTTGGCGTCGAGACGCTGCGGGTTGAGCTCATCCGGGATCGGGATGCCCAACAGCTTCGGATGGGAACGGCGGTTGGCCAGCCGCCCGGCCACACCGACGGCTGCACCGCCGACGACGGCGCCGACTGCGCTGCGAACGATCTTGACGCCGAGCGACTCGCTGGACGATGAGCCGTTGGACGACGAGCTGTGGGTCGACGAGCCGTTGGCCGAGGTCGCCGGCCTGCGCGAACGCGTCGACTTCTTTGCCGTCGAGCCCGTGCTCCGACTGGCCCGTTTGCCGCTGGAGGCAGCTGCCGCCGGCGTCTGGCCCTTGCTCGCACCAGAGCTCCGCGACGCGCCGCTCGACGTCTTGCTCGCGCCATTGCGGGCCGTCGCCGCCGCTTTACGCGAGCCGCCGCGGCTGCTGCTCGGCTTGCTGCTGGCGGTCTTCCGACTTGTCTGCTTGCGAGGGCTGTTGGTAGTAGCCACAAGGTCCCCCTTTCCAGGACTAATCAAGGGCTACCCGCCGCTGGGCTCGCTAATCGTCCAAGCGTCGGCGGGTCAGTGCGTGCCGGCCAGCGGCGGCATCGTGGTGAGGTCCAGCCGGCCGAGCATGCCCGCCGGCTGGGTCTGCAGCCACGCCGCGGCGACCGTGTTGCGCAGGACCCAGATGTCGGTGATCGGCCCGACGCCGCCCGGCACCGGGGAGACCGCCTCGGCGATCGGCTCCACCGCAGCAGCGTCGACATCACCGATGAGCCGTACGGAGCCGTCCTCCTGCTCGACGGCGTTGATCCCGATGTCGATGACGATCGCGCCCTCGCGCACGAGGTCGGCGCCGATCAGCCCGGGCACGCCGACGGCGACGATGAGGATGTCGGCCCCGAGCGTGTGCTCGGCCAACCGCCCGGCGTCGAACGTGTGCCGGTGGGCGGAGATGACGGTGGCGTTGCGCTGCAGACCCAGGATCGCCGCCGGCTTGCCGACGTTGTTCGAACGCCCGACCAACACCAGGTTGAGACCGTCATAGGCCGTGCTGGGGTCGCGGCCCACCGAGGCGGTGTAACGGTCGAGCATGTGGAAGGCGGCGGCCGGCGTCGAGGGCACGAACCGCGGCATCCCCAGCGAGAGCAGCCCGGCGTTGAGCGGATGCAGGGCCTCGACGTCCTTGAGCGGCGGCAGCGCGGCAAACACGCGGGACTCGGGCAGGTGCGAGGGCAGCGGGCGCAGTACGAGGATCCCGCTGATCTCCGGGTCGGCGTCGATCTCGGCGATCTTGCCGATCACGTGGCCGAGGGTCGCGTCGGCGGGCAGCCGCTCCGGCCGCGACACGATGCCGGCCTCGCGGGCGTGGCGGTCGATCCGGCGCTGGTATACCTGAGCGGCCAGGTCGTCGCCGACCAGCAGCGTCCCGATGCCCGGGGTGGCGGGCAGCCGTGAGAGCTCCTCGCGCAGGGTCGCGCTCAGTTCCTGCGCATAGGACTTGCCGTCGATCAGCACCGGCCAGAGGCTACGCGAGCCCGCCCTAGCCCGCTGCGGAGTGGGCGACGAGGCCGGCCGCCTCGGTCACCCGCGGGACGGCTTCGACCTCCCACCCCGGGGCCATGATGTGCACGCCGGCGACCCCATCGATCTCACGCAGCCGGGAGATCACGTCTGCCGCGATGCGCACGCCTTCGTCCTTGGCGGCCTCGCCCTCGAGGCCGCGCATGCGCCCGAAGGTCGCATCGTCGACCTCGACGCCGGGGATCCGCTCGTGCAGGTACTCGAGCATCCTCACGCTCCGCGGCGGCGTCACGCCGACGAGGACGGGAGCGCGCCGGGGCAGCCCGGCCTCGACGACGGGCGCAAACCACTCGGCGAAGCGATCGACGTCGTAGACGATGTTGGTCTGGAACAGG
Organism: uncultured Actinomycetota bacterium; assembly: GCA_963790605.1. Classification (GTDB taxonomy): domain Bacteria; phylum Actinomycetota; class Thermoleophilia; order Solirubrobacterales; family Solirubrobacteraceae; genus Palsa-465. The sequence goes on from CAWBPG010000002.1 coordinate 176,062, forward strand.
CCGATGCCGGCGTCGGCCTTGGCGGAAAGACGCCCCACCGAGTCGACCAGCGGGTTGGCCGCGCCGGCCACCAGAAAGCCGGTGGGGCTGGACAGGCGCTCGCCGGCCAGCAGCTCGCCCGCGTTGAGCGAGGCGATCAGCTGCGCCAAACCGACGGAGTCGACGTCTCCGACGCGGGTGGCCCGGCCCTCGTAGGGGCCCACCTTCAGGGGGTCGCCGCCGAGGGCCAGGACGGTGCGCACGCCCAGCGCCCACGCGCCCAGCAGGTCGGCCTGGAGCGCCAGCACGTTCCGGTCGCGGCCGGTCATCTGCATGATCGGCTCCAGGCCACACTCCAGCATCACTACCGCGGCCGCCAGCGGCGACATCTTCACGCTCGCCGCTTGGTTGTCGGTCACGTTGGCTGCGTGTACCACCGGCGCGAGCGCCGCGGCCGACCGCCGGACGAGGTCGGCGTCGGGGTCCGCCGGAGGGCCCAACTCGGCGGTGACCACGAACGTCTGGGAGGCCAGGAGATCGGCGAGCGCCATGGTCCACACCCTAATGCGAACCTGTCGCGTGCCCGGCGCTCCACCGCGCGCCTGAACAAATTCGTGCGCTGCGAGTCAAGCCCCGGCGCGCTCATGGTCGCCCCGCGAGACGAGGGCAGGTGTCCTAGGAGGGGAGGTCCGGAGCGTCGCGTCGCGGCTTGGGCCGGATGCGGCGATAGAGCCAGAGGAACAGCGGGAACTCGATCCACTGCAGAGCCGCCCAGGTGAGCGCCTTGCGCCACGGCAGGCCCCTGGCGCGGGCGTCGCGCACCACCCAACCGGTGGAGAACGCCGCCGCGGCGACGAGCACGATCACGATCAGGTCGGCGACGTCCGTGCTGCTCATCGTCCGCGGCGGCGGCCGAAGCCGTAGTAGGCGGCCGGCCCGACCACGTTCTGCGTCGCCACTGCGCGCCACAGCAGCTTCGGGCCTCGGATCCGCTCAGCGGGGCGCCGCTGGATGTCGCGCTCGGCCACGCCGATCAGCACCACCTCAAAGGCGAGCAGTGCCCAGACCGCGCCCCGGGCCGTTGGCGAGAGGCGGTTGTACTGCGTGACCAGTTGGCGGATCGGCCGCTCGATTCTCTCCGGCATCGTGTCCTCTCAGACTTGTTGGGGCTGGCGCCGAGGTCGCGCGCGGCCCTGCGCCGGGCCCGTCCGGGCCGCCCGGCCGATCCGCGCCATATCGGCGACCTCGGTGGCGATGTCCTCGAGCACCGAGGTCTGCAGCGAATAGAAGATGTTGCCGCCACGGCGCACCGAGGTGACCAGGGCCGCCCCCTCGAGCACCTTGAGGTGGCGCGACACCGACGGCCACGAGATCTCGAAGTGGCCGGCCAGCGTCCCAGCGGGCAGATCGCCGTCGCGCAGCAGCCGCAAGATCTCGCGGCGGGTGGGGTCCCCGAGGGCCCGGTATGCGCTGGCGATCGACATTCTGGTTTAACAATTTAGCATATGTGCTAATAGGCGCGATACCTAACGCGACAACCCGCCATGACCGTTCCCGGCGCGATCGCCGGGCTCGACCTCGATCTCGGGGTCTGCGCCGACCCAGGCTGACGTGCCTAGAGCGGCGGGACCTGGTTGTTCACCTGCGTCCCGTGGTACAGGTGGTCATGGCCCGAGCACGACGACGTCGGAAAGAAGAACTGCACGCTGTCGCTACGGACATTGTTGTAACTCGCAAATAGGGTGGCGCGTCCGATGGTCCCCACCTGGCACCGAGGATCGGTGCTGCTGTTCACGCGCATCGTGATCTTCATGATGTTGCCGGGGAAGCCCCACATCTGCGCGAAGTGCGAGTGGTAAATCAGGTGGTGCTGAACGGTCATGATGATCAGCCGGTCAGGCTGGTGGCGCACGCGATCGACCTGGCACATGACCCCCGAGACGGTGTTGGCGTTCAGGTTGATGTCGCCGTGGCCGCGGGCGTAGCTGCCCGTGGCACCGCTGATCGGCTGACCGGTGTGAAAGCCCCACGGCGGGATCCCCTGCACGATCGGTACCCCGGCGCAGTATTGGGTCGTGAAGGCGCCGGCGGAGCCGGTCGCGCTCAACGCCAACAGCGGCGTGAGCACAAGAACGGCGATTCCAAGGCGTCGTACGACGGTCTTTGGGCGCATGACCGGCGACTATAACCGCGGAGCTCGAGGGCGCATGCAGCCTTGGCCAGAGGGCGCGCGGCTGTCCGTCGACGCCGTCCGGCCCCATGCTCTGGAAATACTGGATCCCATGCCGACGTCAACCGCTCGGCCAACCGAATGGCATGGATCCGCTCGCGCACGTCGTCGACGCGCACAGAGGCGGCGATGGGCGCTGGAGAACGGCGTTGCGCAGCGGCACAGACGTCCGTCGCACGCTCGGACCGAGGACGCGGATGTCGTGCGCGAGGGCATCGGGCGACCCCGCCCAGACGTAGGGCTCGACCAGCGCGACGTGCGGGATCTGCAGTAGCGCCGCCTGGGCCGGCTCGTAGAAGGACGCGCCGACGAGCCGTGGGCATACCGGGGTCGAGCCGTCAGCCGTCCAGCCGTACTCACTGTCGACGACCGGATACCCCGTGTCCACCCACACCCCCTGGGCCCACTCGGCGATGGTGGTCGGGCAGGTATACGTGTGGATGTTGACGCCGTCGGAGATCTGCGATCCCGCGAGCCGGTAGAACGCATCGGCGTAAGGCTGCTGGGCGAGCCCGGCCATCAGCACCTTGGTCTGCGGGACCGCGCGCTTGACCGCGGCGTGGACCGCGCGGAAGATCGCCTCGTATTGGGCAGGAGTCGGGTAGCCGGACACCATGTAGGACCCATCAGGCTCGTTGCCGACCTCCAGATACAGCGGGTGGTAGCGCTTGGCGACCGCGACGGCGAAAGCCACGTACTGGGGGATGTGCCGCGGGTCGGGGAACACGCCGGCGGCGCCAGATCCTCGCGCGCCTGCCCATGCGGGCGCGCCGCCCACGATCACGTGCCACTGCATCCCTGCCGCCACCAGTTGCCGGTGGGCTGCGTCCGCCGTCCTCCAGTCGTACGGCTGCCCGGCGTGGGGCTGGGCCTGGGACCAGACGACGTCCCGTCGGACGATGCTGACGCCCCGCGACGCGGCGAGGGAGAGCAGGGCGGGGGACAGTGAGGCGTCATTGATCCCGAGGATCGCGGTGGGAGCACGTTGGGCGAACGCCATCCGCCCGCCGCCCTGCGCGAGGCCGGTGGGGCCATTGCCGGTCCGGCCATTGGACGGCGTCACGCGCGCGTCGGTAGTGGCTGCGCTCGTTGCGGTGACGAGCGCCAGCACGGTGAGGATGATGGTGAAGGTCTTCAAGCGGTCGCGTGCTTTCCTGCCGGCCCCGGCGCCGCCATACATCAGTCGGAAAAATACAGGGTGGAAGCCTACGACCGCATTTCGTGCCGTTAGGTCGGCTTCCACGCCCAGATTGTTCCGTAGTGCTGGCCGGCCGGCGGTCGCTCTCCCTCAACGTCGTAACCGGCGCGGCGCAGTATGTCGAGCGCGGCCTGGTATCCATCCTGCATCGGGCAGCCGCGCTGGTGCCACTCCATGACGAGCACAGCGGGCGCAGAGCCCGCAAAGCGCTGGTCAAGCAACAGATCCCATTCGCCGCCCTCGATATCGATCTTGGCGAAATCTGCGTCTTGCAGGAGCTCGAGCGCATCGACGGCAACAACATGGCCGGTGACGTCCTCGCCGTCCAACGCGATGGACGAATCGGCAAATCGACCGCCGGAGAACGCGACGGTCCCCGGTCCGCTCGCCGCGCAGGCGGCGATGATTTCCCAGCGAGCGCCGGCCTCGTTCACTTCGACACAACGACCGAGGAGCGGCAGGTTTTCGGGATCTGGCTCCACCGACGTGATCGTGGCAGCCGGCCAGCGAGCGAGTGCGTCGACGCCGAAGAATCCCACGTTGCCGCCGAGGTCCAGCACCTTCGCGGGGGGACGATCGCGAAAATGGGCGGCAACCGCGCGCGGCGGCTCGTAACCGAGGTTGCCCACAAAGATCTCGTCGAAGACGTCGACGTCACGGGTTCGGTGACGGAGCACGACGCGCCCGGCGTCGATCTCATGAACCTGGAGCCGTCCCCTCGGGCCAAGCAGCTCGGCGGCGGCAAAGCGCAGCGGTTCCCTGACGGTAGGCCACCGCACCGCCGCTCTGACCACTGGGTGCGCGGCGAGGACGCGAAACAGGTTGTTGAGAATCGGCACGCGCTTGCGCAACTGTGCGAGCTTGATCACGGCGGCCATTGTGCCTCAGTCGCGGCGGGACCGCGGCATCGCTGACTCCGTTCGCGTGTGGCTAGCCTCGGCGAACCCGCGCCCCGCCGGTCCTGTGGGGGCGTTGGGGTCTCCCGAGAGCCGATGATTGCTACGTGGTGTTCTGTCGCTTGGGGCTGCTGCGAGCGTCCAGCTGGATCTCATGGTCGGCGCGGGGGATGCCGGCCTTGAGTTCGCGGGTGCGTTCCCGTTCGGCGTTGAGTTCCATGCCGAGCAGGAGCGCCGTGTTGGTCAGCCACATCCATACGAGGAAGATGACGATTCCTCCGAGTGTGCCGTAGGTCTTGTCATAGGAGCTGAAGTTGGCGACGTAGAACGCGAACAGCGCGGAGGCGATCAGCCAAACCACGATCGCGAACAGCGCTCCTGGCGAGACCCATTTGAAACCGGCGAGCTTGACGTTGGGTGCGGCGTAGAACAGCACCGCGATCATGGTGATGACCACGATCAGCAGCACCGGCCACTTCGCAATGTCCCAGATGCTGACGGCGGTTGAGCTGACGCCCAGCGGTTGAGCGACCGCGGTGACAATCGGGCCGGTGAGCACCAGTGCCAGCGCTACCAGGGCGAGCAGCGCCACCATGATGAGCGTGACCAGCACCTGCAACGGGCGCAGCTTCCAGATCGGCCGGCCCTCAGGTGTCTCATAGATCACGTTGGAGGCGCGCATGAACGCGCCCACGTAGCTGGAGGCCGACCAGAGCGCAGCGACGATGCCGACGATGCCCATGATCCCCGCCGTGCTCTTGTGCGCGGTGATCGACTTGATCGGGCCCGCGAACGTCTGCGCGGCCGAGCTGGGACCGATCTTGGTGACGATCTGGGTGATCGTCTTGGTGGTCGAGGCAGGGTCCCCGACGAGGCCGATCAGTCCCACCAGGGCGATCAGGGCAGGGAAGAGCGCCAGCAGACCGTAGTAGGTCAGCGAGGCCGCCCAGTCACTGAGATTGTCTTCGCTGAACTCAGTGACGGTCCGCTTGAGCGTGGCAAACGGCGACGTTCCTCGCGATGTCCCCTCAGGCCGATAGTCGTGGCGACGTTCTCCCGCGACGTGAAGATCAGCGCGTCCAGCGTTCATAGGCCGAGCTTTCCTCCGATGTCTCCCATCAGCTCGCTGGGGTTGAGACCGAGCTTTCCCAGCACGTCGCTGTGGCGTTCGGGATCGACCTTGTCGGGGAGCTGCTGGTCAGCCTGGTCGGCCTTATCGTGGTCGCCGCGGTCACGCAGCAGCTGCAGAATCTGGTCCTTGGGGATCTCCATGGTCGCCTCCTGTGGTTGGCGTAGGGTTAGCCGCGGTCGTTGATGGGTCGCGGTCTGGCGGCTGGTTGTTTTGGCTTGTGACGGCTGAGCTGATGCGTTTTCGGACAGCGAGCATGCCCCTCGTCGATGGGGTGCGAGCGCCGCCGCTGCCCGTCGTGTTCCCCAGGGCCGCGACAGCTTTCTGCAGCCCGGTCTGCTTGTTGCGCCCGCCGCCGGGAAGGGCGGCCTGGACCCGTGCGACCAAACGGTCGGGATGACCGGGGCTCGGCCGAGGCGGCCAGCGACGCGGAGAGGCTGTGGGGCTCTGTCGCGCCAGCAGCCGGCTGACGCTTGTCGGCCTGGTTGGCTCGCTGTTCTTGTTCTTGGTCTTCGGCATGTGCTGGCGGCTAGTGCTGGACGCTGTGCTTGACGGTCTCGGCGCTGTCCTGGGCGCTGGCCTTGAGCTCCTCGGCGTGCTGCTGGGCGGACTCTTGAGCGGTGTCTTTGACCTCTGAGGCGACTTCCTGGGCCTTGTCGGTCGCGGTCTGGGCGGCGTCCTGAGCGATCTGCTTGCCGTGCTCGATCGCCTCCTGGCCGGTCTGGCGGGCCTGCTCTTTGACCTGATCGGCAACGGGGCCGAGGCGCTGGTCCTCGACCTTGGTCGACGGGATCAACAGACCTGCGATGAAGCCGACGGCGGCGGCCCCGATGGCGAGCCCCAGCGGGTTCTCCTGCACGACACCGACGGCGCGCTGACCGGCCGCCTTGACGTCGTCGCGGTCTGGGGTCGCGTCAGACACCTGCGAGCCCGCGCCGGTGATCTTGGCCTTGACGCCCTGCACCTTGTCGGCGAGGGAGTCCTTGGCGCGGGAGGGAACGTCGGCCTTGTAGCCGAGGGCGTCGACGGTGTCGCCCATCCGTTCGCGGGTCTGTTCTATCTCTTGCCGGATGGCAGCTGGGTCTTGGCCCATTGCACGTCCTCCTTGAGGGTGTCGAGGGTTTGCTCGGGTACGGGGGGTGTCGCTCCTGATACCTGCTGCTTGCCGGTGAGGGCGAGAACGGCCGCCCCGGCGGCGTAGACAGACGGTGATGATCAGCGCGGCGATCCACACGTCCATCGCCGTGGCCAGCAGCGCGATCAGACAGGCGGTGAGGGCCTGGAGCGCCAGGAACGTGACGACGCCCGCGCCACCGAACATGCCGATGCCCACGCCGGCCTTCTTGCCCTTCTCGGTCATCTCGGCTTGCGCCAATCGCAGCTCCTGACGCACCAGCGTCGACAGCTCGTCTGAGAGCTGCTTGAACAGCGCTCCCATCGACTCCTCGCGCAGGTTGCGCTCTGCGTCGTGGGCCGCTGCTCGGCGGCGGGGTCTCAGCGGTCGCCATGACTAGATTCCGGCCCTGAGACGTGGGCGGCTGACTCGACGTGACCGGCAGGGGCTCCATCGTGCCTGGCATCGCAGAGCCTGTCGTTCCCGCGCGGGGTTGCTCGGTCTGACGGGCGGAGTAGCGCCGGCTGCTCGATGCCTTCAGAAAGCGCGATGCGACGAGCCCCAGCGGCGAGCGCCCCGGCGGCGACCGCGCCCGGCTTTCGCCGCCCGAAATCCTCCGCGTCGCTCAGCATCGAGTCCGCGTCTGTAGTCGCGCAGGTAGCTACCGGCCTGCTCGGCGTATCCCGCCAGACGATCGACCGCCTGAGCGGGACGATCCTTGCCCTGGTCGCGCAGCGCCTCACTGACCGATCGCAGGTCAGACGCCTGTTGATGCGCCTGCTCGGCCAGCTGCGAGGAGCGCTGATCGAGCTGCTCACGCATCTTGGCCTGCGCCTGTCCCGCGGCCGCCTGGGCCTTCTCCTGTGCCTGGCCGGCGGCCTGCTGGGCCTTGGCCTGCGCGTCAGTGGCCGCAGCGCCGGTCGCGCCTGTGGCTTCGGGACGGTGTCCCGGATCTGTCTGTGTTGCCATCACAGCTCCTTTGTCTGTTTGATGGTTCGGCTCGGCTCGTTGTGGGATATGCGCGCTGTCCGCCGCGCCTCTGATGGCGGGGTCATCAGCCGAGCTTGGAGGTTGCGAGCTCGCGGATGGTCGCGCCGCTGTGGGCGCTTTGAGATCCGATGCTCGACACCGTGCTGTTGACGGTGTTGATGGCGCTTGAGTCAAGATGCCCGGCGGTCAGGCTCTGGTGCAGCCCGGTGAGCCTGCTCTGTAATGCGGTCAGGGGAGTGACCAGCTTGGAGAGCAGCGGGCTTGACCGTGCGTCGACCAACGCGATCTTCACCTCGTGGTAGGCGAACAGTGCCGCGACGCCGGCCTTGACGATCGCCGCCTTGTGCTGTAGCGGAGGAGTGAAACCGCCGTTGCGAAACGGCTTGTAGATGTAGCGATGAAACGCACCGAAGGCCAGGCCCGCGTGCAGCACGAATTTCGTCTTGGCGAAATGCACGTGCGTTGAGGTGCCGCCCCCGCCAGACGAACCCGAGCTACCGCAGCCGGCGCCCACGAGTGACAGCACCAGGGCGATCACAAGGACTCCCCCGCACAGACGTCGACGAGCCCGCAGGCGGCATGCAGCGGGTGAGGGGAGGTCAAGCACCATTTGTCCGGGCTTGCATGAGTCCGATACGCCTGAGGGGGCTCTCGACACCGAGAGCCCCCTCCTCGGCGGCCCGGCTCAGCGGCTGCGCCCCCGCTCGACGCCCTCGGTATCGATCTGCTCCTTGCGAACCTCTTCTGAGACCTCGCGCTCCTCCCTGACGGTGTCCGTGTCCAGGCGTACGCGCTCCTTGGGAACGACGCGCTTCTCCACGACGGGCTCCTCCTCGTGGAGGACGACCTCGTGCTCTTCCTCGGAGATATCGGCTCCCGACGACGCCTCGTCGCGATTGGCGTCGGTGATCGGTTCACGCTCGATGCGGACTTCCTCGCGCTGCACCGGGACCGTCTTGGTGACCGCCTCGGTCACCACGTACTTCCGTAGTCGGGCGCGGCCCGCCTCGCGCTGCCGTGTGCCGACTTGCAGCTCTTCCTCCGAGCGGGTCATCGCCTCATCGGTCTCCGGACCGCTCACGTCCCGACCCCCTGATCCCCGGTCGGTCTGGCCGCGCTCGCCGGTGTCGGGCGGCGCCCTGGGCGGTGGTCGAGCCCGCGGTGGTGTACGGCACGTTGTAATACTCAAACAGCCGCCGCTCCTCCTGCTCAGACAGCTCGCCATCCGCTTCGACTCCGGGAGCGTCCTTGACCTGATCCTTGGTCACCTGCGCCCGGACATCCTCGCCCTCGGGCGAGGCACCGGCCAACGGGCACGAAGTTGGACTTCGTGCCAAACAGGCCGCTTGACACCGTTGCCCACTCCGGCTTGCCGGTCTGCGGGTCCTCATAGATCTCGCTGATCTTTCCGATCTTCTCGCCGTCAGAGCCGATCATCGTCCGGCCGTGCCACTGGTACGCGTCAGTCATCTCAGTCATGGGTCTCCTTTCCCGTAATGTGTTGTCAATCGGTCCTCTGCGCGCCCGCCCGCGGACCAGCCCCGTTCTCGGTCGCCTCCCGCCCGCCGCACCGCTGGCCCCGTGCGAACTTCGGCTGCGCCGACGCGCGACATCGGCGTCAACCGAGCGACCGGCCTGCGGGCGGCTCAGCCTCAGCTTCGTCGGGCGTCGGCAGCGAAGATGCGAGACACCCGATGGCTCCACATCGGGGACGATCCGGTGATACTCACGATCTGTGTCGCCTCGGAGCGAGGCGGACGCGCCAACCACTATCATTATCTGAGACAGATTGTTCTAGATAGGGTCGCTGTAAGCGAACACTGCATGGCACTATACCCATGACTTGGAGCAACACTCAATGAAAAGCCGCATTTATCAGGCACAGACAGATAAATGAGTCAAAGTGTTCCATTTCACGATGAGGACGAGCACGCCGGTCGCGTCGGCGAGCAGGCTCCCGAACGTCGTCTGCGCAGCGACGCAGCGCTGAATCGGGCGAAGATCCTCGACGCGGCCCGCAGAGCGCTGGCCGATCACGAAGACACCAGCATCCGGGCGATCGCCGAGAAGGCGGGCGTCGGACGCGGCACCGTGCACCGCCATTTCCCCACGCGCGAGGCACTCATGGAGGCAGTCCGCCGCCAGGCGCGCGACGACGCCGACTCCGACGAGGAGGACTACCTGCGCCCGCCCGGCGAGCTCGCCCACGTCAGCAGCACGCCGCTATCGGTCGCCGACGTGCTCAACAAGGTCCCGCCCTACCAACTCGGAGAGCAGATCGTCGCCGAAGCCCAGCGACTGCCGGGAATCTCCTCCGCCGCCCTCTACGTCGTCGACCTCGACGGTGCCAGCATGCAGCGTCTCGCCGGCGCCGCGACATTCCCCGCTCAGGTCACCGCCCCGCTGGCGGTCGGCCCGGAGGTTCCCCGCGAGGGCGTGGCCGCCATCCGGGCCGTCTTCGAAGAGCTTCTGCCCGGCGCGACCGTCGCGCCCCTGCAGTTGCGCGGCCGCGCGATCGGGTTGCTGCTCGCCGTCGGGACGGTCAGCGATGAGCTGCGCGACCTCGCCTCCGAAGCCGCCATCGCGCTCGCCCTCGCGCCCCCCTACAGCGACTACATCGACACCGTCCGCCGCACCCGGCCGACCAGCCCCGCCGCCGAGATCCAACAGAACCTGCTGCCGCCTCGCATCGCACGTGTCGGCGGAGCGACCCTCGCCGGCAACATCCTGCCCGGATATGAGATCGGCGGAGACTGGTTTGACTACACCGAGAACCCCCGCGGCACCTGGATCGGCATCGCGGACTCCGCCGGAAGCGGAGCCGCCGCCGCCGGCATCGGCGCCGTCACCCTCGGAGCGTTTCGCTCCGTCCGCCGCGAATCCACCGATCCTGCCGACAGCCTACTGGCCATGCACAAGGTGCTGCTCGAAATCAGCGACGGCGCAGCCATCTCCACAGCCACCATCGGGCACTGGAACGCTCCAGCCTCGACATTTCGCTGGGTCACCGCCGGCGACGAGCCACCGCTTCGCATCACCGCCAGCGGTCAACTCACCCCACTGGAGGGCGACCTGTACCCACCCCTGGGAAGCCAGGACTTCCCAGACCAACTCCACACACATCAAACCCGCCTAGACAGGGCCGAACGACTTCTCCTCCTCTCCGATAGCTTCACCCACCCCACCGATGGCCTCGGACTCCCCGCGATCACGCGCGCAGTCGCCAAAGCCGACAACAACGCCGCGCCCGCCACCCTACGAGCCATCGAGGACCAACTACGCGCTGAAAACCCCGATCAGCTCGACGACGACGCGACCATCATCGTCCTCGCTCCCAGCGGCATGATCGGACCCTCTGACTGACAGCAGGAGCGCTGTAGCGTCACGCGAATACAGCACCTGATGGTCGACCGTGCTCCCGATGGTCTGACGCTCGAGCGCAACCGAGACCTGCAGGGACGCTCGCAACACGTGTGGTACCGCCGGACGCTGCTCGGGCTTCTCACCGTACTGCCGGTGCTCGCCCTCCTCAATGTCTTCGGTCAGCATCCGAGCACGATCTCGGCGGATGCGACTGCCGGTGATCTCGCCGTGACCGCTCCGGCGCGACTGCGCAGCGGTTTGATCTTCCAGGTCCGCGTGCAGGTGACCGCCCACCAGGAGATTGCCAAGCCCCAGCTGATCTTCGACCCCGGCTGGTGGGACTCGATGAGCGAAAACTCCATGGAGCCCAACCCCAGCAGCCAGACCAACGAAGACGGGCGCGTCGTCCTCTCCTACAACAAGCTCGCCGCCGGGCACAGGCTGCTGGTCTGGCTCTATTTCCAGGTCAATCCGACCAACGTGGGCAAACGGCGCGAGGACGTCGAACTCGACGATGGCGCCACCATGATCACCCGCGTGCACCGCTCCCTCACCATCTTCCCGTAACCCATGGACCTCGTCATCCGCGCCACCGTCGTCTTCTTCTTCATCTTCCTCGTCACTCGCGTGGCGGGCAGGCGAGAGCTCAGCGCGCTGGAACCGTTTGACTTGATCCTGCTCGTCGTGCTCGGCGATCTCGTACAACAGGGGATCACGCAAAGTGACGAATCGGTGACCGGCACCCTGATCGTCATCTCCACGATCACCCTGCTCTCGGTCGCAGTCAGCTGGGTGTCGTTTCGATCCGGGAAGGTACGTCTGGTCACTGAGGGCGAGCCCATCATCCTCGTCCAGGACGGCGACATCATCGAACGCAACCTGCGCCGCGAGCGGCTCACCCACGGCGACCTCGAAGAAGAGGCACGCCGACAGCAGGTCGCTACGCTCGGCGACATCCGCTGGGCCATCCTCGAAAAGGAAGGCACCATCAGCATCATCCCCAAGTCCTGACCCGGGCTCCGGCGTCGGCGCGCAGCTGGGGCAACGCCCCTGTCCCAGCGCGCGTCACGAGACGAAAGGAGGTCATCGGCGATCAGGTCTCGGGTGTGACGAGTCCGTTCTGGTAGGCGATGACGACGAGTTGGGCGCGGTCGCGCGCGTGGAGCTTGAGCATCGCGCGACTGACGTGCGTCTTGACGGTCAGCGGGCTGAGGAATAGGCGTGTGGCGATCTCATCGTTTGAGAGGCCGTGCGCGACCAGGGTCATGATCTCGCGCTCGCGGCTGGTCAGCTCGTCGAGCGCTGGGTGCGGGGCTGTTTGGCGAGGGCGCCGCGCGGCGATGTCTGCGATCAGCCTGCGGGTGACTCCGGGCGAGAGGAGCGCGTCGCCGCCGGCGATGACCCGGATCGCGTGCAGGAGCTCGGCCGGCTCGGTGTCCTTGACCACGAAGCCGCTGGCGCCGGCGTGCAGCGCCTCGTAGACGTACTCGTCGGTCTCGTACGTGGTCAGGATCAGCACCTTGACGCCGGCAAGACTCTCGTCGGCGCCGATCCGCCGGGTGGCCTCGAGGCCGTCGACGTTGGGCATGCGAATGTCCATCAGCACCACATCGGCGCGACGCTGGCGGGCGAGGGCCACCGCCTGGGCGCCGTCGTCGGCCTCGCCGACGACCTCCATGTCCTGGGCGGAGTCCAGCAGCATGCGAAACCCGGCGCGGATCAGCGCCTGGTCGTCGGCGAGCAGGACGCGGATCATGACCCGCTGATGGGCAGGCGAGCGTGAACCCGGAAGCCCCCGGCAGGAGCCGGCCCGGCGTGAAGGTCGCCGCCGACAGCCGCGGCGCGTTCGCGCATTCCGGGGATGCCGTGCCCACCGCCCTGAGGCGCCAGTGCGGACTCTCCTCGACCGCCGTCGAGGACCTCTATCTCCAGCTGGTCCGCGGAGTAGGCCAGCGACACGGTCGCGGCGGTCGGGCCGGCGTAGCGCAGCGCGTTGGTCAGCGACTCCTGCACGATCCGGTAGGCGGCCAGGTCGACCGTCGGCGACAACGGCTGCGGCTCGCCGTGGACGGTGACCGTGGCGGGCAGGCCTGCGCGGGTGGTGCCGTCGATCAGGGCGGCGAGCTGGGTCAGGCCGGGCGCGGGGGCGGTGGCGTCCTGTTCGTCAGCTTGGCGCAGGACGTTGAGAATTCCCCGCAGCTCACGCAGCGCCTCCTTGCTCGCCCGCTTGATCGCCTCCAGCGCCTGGGCGGCCTGCTCGGGCTGCTCGGCGATGACGTGACCGGCCACACCCGCCTGGACGTTGATCGTGGCCATCGTGTGCGCCACCACGTCATGCAGCTCCCGGGCGATACGGAGCCGCTCGGCATCGACGGCTCGGCGGGCCTGCTCGGCACTCTCGCGGCGCGCGTAGGCGCGGCGGCCGGCCACCCACAGGCCCAGCAGCAGCGCCGCCACGACCTCGCCGGGGATCAGGACAAAGCCGCCGCCGGTCGCCCCCAGCGGATCGAACGCTGCGCTGGCGGCCATCAACGCGACCATCGTGACCGCGGAGAGGATCACCGCCCGGATCGTCGGCACGGCCACCGCGACGGCATACACGGCGACCACGGGGTTCAGCAGCGCCGCGCCATCGAAGTAGCCCAGGAGTGTGTAGGCCAGGGCGGCGGCGAGCGAGACCACCAGCACCAAGACGGGGCGACGGCGGCGCCAGATCAGCACGAGCGCGCTGGCGAGCACCAGCAGGTAGGCGGCCGGCGGCGCCACCGGGACGTGGTGACCGGCGGGGACGTCGCCGCGGACGGGGTGGCTCTCGGCCAGCGACCCGGCGAGCGTGAGCAGCGCCCATGACGCACCGCGAAGGCGATGTCGAAGGCCAGTGGCGAGCGCCACGGCCCGCTCCGGCAGCGCCCGTCGTCGACCACCCCAGCCGGCGGCGGGCGCGCTTGACCGCGGAGGGGACGGTGGTCATTGCCCGCGAGCGTAGACCCCGCCGCCGCCGCTGTCGTCATCCGCGCGCAGGCGCTTGCCTACTCCAGCTTGAGTACGGCGGTCGGCTGGGCGCGCCGGAGGTCGTAGGCGCAATTGCCTTCCGCGGGGCGACGACACGCCGGGCGGTGACCGAGATGCTTGTCGTCGTCACCACCGCCCCGCTGCCCAGGAGGTCGTCATGCCGACATTCACCCGTTTCGTCCTCAAGCACAAGCTGCTTGTCCTCGCATTCTGGCTGGTCCTGGCGGTCGCCGGCGCGATCACCGCAAGCTGCCACCACCGCACGCCTGAGCAACAGCTTCGCCATGCCCGGCGCCGCCTTCCGCGCCGACGCCCGGATCCAGGCTCACTATCTCCACAATGGAGCGGAGGACCCGATCGTCCCCGTGATCACCCTGCCGGCCGGCACCAGCGTCAACGCCCCCGGCGTCGCCCGGCGGCTGGACGGGGCGTTCGCCGCCGCCCGGACGGTCGATCCCGACCGCGCGAGTGGTCGACTACGCCACCACGCGCGACCCGGCGTTCGTCACCCATGACGGGCGCAGCACCTATGCGCTGGTGTTCACCCCGCAGGACAACCCGATGGCGCCCGGCAACCTGGACGCTCGCATCCAGCAGGCGGTCGGCGCCGCCGTTCCCGCCTCCTGGCATGTCAGCGTCACCGGCATCCAGGCGCTCGCCACCAGCCAGCCGTCGGGCAAGGGCGCCGGCGTGCATGGCCGAGGCGATGCTCGGCGCGCTGGGAGCGCTGGTCGTGCTGGCGTTCGTGTTCGCCAGCTTCCTGGCCTTCGTCCCGCTGGTGATGGCCGGCATCTCGATTCTCACCACCTTCCTGGCGGTCAACGGGCTCACCCACATCACCACTGTCAGCCAGATCGTCGAGTTCCTCATCGCCCTGATCGGCCTCGGCGTGGCGATCGACTACACGCTGCTGGTCGTCACCCGCTGGCGCGAGGAGCGCGCCCACGGCCGCCACGGCGACGACGCCGTGCAGGCCGCGATGGCCTCCGCCGGCCGGGCGGTGCTGTTCTCCGGGCTCACCGTCGCCATCGGCCTGCTGGCGCTGGTGGTGCTCCCGGTCCCGTTCCTGCGCAGCGCCGGCATCGGCGGCGTGCTGATCCCGCTGATCTCGGTCGCCGTCGCGCTCACGCTGCTGCCCGTCCTGCTCGGCAGCGTCGGTCCCCGGCTGGACTGGCCGCGCGTGCGCAACGAGCACACCGCCGGCCGCGGCTGGAGCGCCTGGGCGCGCCTGGTGACCCGCCACCGCGGACTGGCGGCCCTGGCCGGCACCGCCACCCTGGCCGTGCTGATCATCCCGGCGTTCTCGATGCACGTCGGCGAGCCCAGCACCGCCGCGCTGGCCCAGACCGGCCCCGCCCACCACGCCCTGGCCACGCTCGAGTCCGGCGGCGTGCCCTCCGGGACGCTGACCCCGATCGACGTCCTCACCCGCGCCGATGCCGCTCCCGCGGTCGCGGACCGGCTGGCGTCGGTGCCCGGCATCCACGCCGCCGTCGCCCCGGCCACGCCGGACTTCCGCCGCGCCGGCACCGCGCTGGTCACCGCGCTGCCCAGCGCCGAGACCAACGTCACCGCCGGCCAGGCCACCGTGGGCACGGTCCGAGCCGCGCTGGCCCACGACCCCGCGGTGCTCGGCATCGCCGGCTCGGGACCGTCGATGATCGACTTCTCCCACGACGTCTACGGCAGCTTCCCGCTGATGCTCGCGCTGATCGCGCTGGCCACGTTCGTGCTGCTGGCCCGCGCGTTCCGCTCGCTGCTGCTGCCGCTCAAGGCGGTCGTGATGAACCTCGCCTCGCTCGGCGCCGCCTACGGCGTGATGGTCTGGATCTGGCAACACGGCCACGCCAGCCACCTGCTCTGGGGCATCCCCGCCACCGGCGCGATCACCATGTGGGTCCCCGTCATGGTCTTCGCCTTCCTGTTCGGGCTGTCAATGGACTACGAGGTGTTCATCCTGGCCCGCATGCGCGAGACCTACGACACCACCGGCGACACCCGCACCGCCGTCGTGCAGGGCATCGGCCGCACCGGCCGGCTGGTCACCAGCGCCGCCCTGATCCTCGTGCTCTCGTTCCTAGCCATGTCCACCGGACCCGAGACCGACATCAAGATCCTCGCCACCGGCCTGGGCGCCGGCATCCTCGTCGACGCCACCCTGATCCGCTGCCTGCTCGTCCCCGCCCTGGTCAGCCTCTTCGGCGACTACAACTGGTGGCTCCCCGCCTGGGCCGCGCGGCTGCTCAGGGTCAAGCCCTCACCGCTGGGTAGCTCCCGGGGCACCTCGGCCGCTCAGTCCCGCAGCTTGATTAGGCGAACGGACTCGGCGGCGTCCTCGCGAACCTCGAGCGAGATGAAGCCGAGCGGGGTCGCCCCGGCCGCCTCCGCGATCAAGACCGTCGAGCGGGGCTCTGAGCTGATCGCATGCTCCAGTACGAGCACGTCGGCGTCAGTCGTAGTGTCGCAGCGACGGCCAGAGTCGTGACCAGGGCCGGCGCTCACCGGTGCAGACCAGTCACGGGAGCGTTCTGTTCCTGGTTGTCGAGGCCTTCGCCGTTGTTGATCCGGGCGCGGAGCCGGCAGCCGGTGAAGTCGTGTTCCGCCTGCTGACGATCGATCCCGACCAGCAGCGCGGTGGTGTCGCTGTTCGGTGGTGGCCCCCAGAGCGCCCATCCGTTGTGGCCGCTGTAGGGGTAGGGGAGTCCGAGCGCGGGCCCGTAGTGTGCGATCGCGCCGGCCTCGCCGTAGTTGTGGGTGAAGATCGCGGTGCGCGCTCGCGTGCTGGCCGGGAGCGAGCGATACACGGCGGCGACCGTGTCGCTGAAGCGGGGCCAGCCGACGGTCTCGCCAGCGTCCGGGTTCAGCTTCAGCACCACGCTGCCACGAAGCTCGCGGACTGGCAGCACGTCCAGCCCGATCACGGCGCTGGTCGCGGCCGTGAGCGCGACCGCCGCCGGTCAGCAGCGATCGCGCGGCCTCGGCGATGCCCGAGCCATCCTCGGCGCGTACCGCCCCGGCGGCGAGCAGGATCGGGTAGAGCCCTGACATGTAGTACGCCTTGCCGCCGGTGATGATGAAGACGGGGATGAGGACGAGGTAGGCGGCGGCGAAGCAGCGCAGCGCACGCAGCGCGCGGTTTCGGAGCAGCTCGAGCAACCCGACGATCCAGATCGGGGCAAGCAGCGGCCCGATCAGGATCAGCTGGAACGGGATGAACCCCGCCCGGCCGCCCTCCGCGCCGCTGCGAGCGATCGACGCCGCGAGCTCTGACTGGGGCAGACCGTGGGCGAGCTGCCAGAGCCCGTACGGGAGCGCGCCGAGGATCGCCAGCGCCGCGCCGGCGACGAGCCAGCGCGAGCGCAGCAGCCCGCGCGGGCCGAGGATCGCCAGCGCGAGGAGGACGACGGCGATCACGGCCCCGATCAGGGACTTGTTCAGCAGCGCGATCCCGAGGACCGCGCCGGCGGGCAGCCACCAGCGATCGTCTCCCGTACGCAGCACGCGCGCGATCAGCAGCGAGACCACCGCCGTCGCGCACACGTCATACGTGGTCGTGGTCAGGAAATGCCCGGTGACCAGACACACCGCCCCGGCAGCCCAGCAGCCGCCGGCGAGCGTCTGCGCACGGCGGTCACCTCCGAGCTCGCGCGCCAGCAGACCGGTCGTCACGGTCGTCACTCCACAGGCGAGGATCGCCGGTGCGCGCAGCACGAGCAGCGAGCCGGGTGCGAGCAGATCCATCGCGCGGGCCAGCAGCGGCGCGAGCAGCGGCTGGTCGGGATACCCGAAGCGCCGGATGAGCGCCGGCGGCGATGAAGTACAGCTCGTCGCGGTGATAGCCGTAGCGGCCGCTGGTCAGCGCCAGCGCCAGCATTGCCACCCCGGCGATCGCGAGCAGCGGCCCACGGGCAATGGGCGCGAGTGCACCGCCCCGGCGCCCCCGCGGCGAGGCGGGCCTGCCGTCCGTCGTCGCTCCCTTGCCGTGCAGCGGGACTGCCTCGCTATCGGTCACGCCGCTGGGTCATGTGGTGAAGCTGGCGGCGGCGGCCACCAATGCGGGCAGCGCAAGGCGCACGTTCTTGATCCGTGTTCTCATCTGTCCTCAGGAAGACCCCGCATTGAGCCGATTCCTTCCACGAGCTCCAGGGCTTGATCGGGCTCGGCGAGCGGGCGTCTACCTGGCCGGCGCGCTCACGCCACGCAACTCGATCAGGCAGCCCGCGCGGTCGGGGTCGTGGGGCACGAAGCCTGAGAGCTTGGCCTTCGGGGCGAGCACGTCCAGCAGCCCGCGGGTGATCCCCTTGTGCAGCGCGCAGATGGCCGGCTGGTTCTCGCGCACTGCGTCGCGGTAGGGGCAGTTGCGCAGGCAGTACGTGACGCCGTCCTCGCGCGGCTCGGCGGCGGGCTGGAACCCGAGCGCGGTCAGCGAGGCCTTAAAGGCGTCGCCGGCGGCGGTCGCGTCGTCGGGGGCAAGCTCGCGACCGATCTGGCGCCCGGTCTCCTCGATGCCGCGCAGTCCGCGCGAGCGCGCTCGGAGGGCTCGGGCCAGCCACAGGCCCAGATCCTGATAGGCCCGCGGATCGCTCCCGCCGGGACGGGCGTCGGCGGAGATCGTCCACGCGTCCGGTGGCCGTCCGCGCCGGTCGCGGACCCGCGCTCGCTCCACCAGGCCAGCCTCCTCCATCCGCTCAAGGTGGATCCGCACGCCGTTGGGATGCAGCTCCAAGCGCTCCGCGAGCTCGACCGTCCCGGTCGGCCGCTTGAGCTCCCCGAGCAGCGCGAACAGCCGTGCCCTGGTGGGTTGGGCTAGTACGTCGTCTGGGTCGACGGCGAACGGGGCATCCATCGCTCCCGAGTTTACCCACTGTGATTTGTAAAAACCAGGAGCGGTTCTCCGAGGAATCACGGCTCGCCGTGAACGAGTCTCGGCCCCCGACGGAGCATCGCGGCGAACACCACCAGCCACACCGCGAGCGCGACCCACACCCATACGCGAGCGAAGTCGGTGATGGCGGCCGTGTCTCGTGACCGCGCCGACGATGAAGCTGCAGGCGGCGTACATGCCGACCGGGAACACGGTCGACCAGCGGCGCACGTTGTATCGCAGCCGGGGGCGCAGCGCCTCGTAGATCACCAGCGCCGGCAGCCACACCATGGTCAGGCACCACAGCACCAGCGAGATGGTCTTCAGCGCGCCAAGCGCTCCGGAGAGGGCGCCGGTGCGCTGCGCGGCCAGGGTGATCCGCCCGGCGGTGACGGTGGAGATGGCCAGTGCGCCACCGGTGACCCAGTGGTCGCCGATCCCAACGCTGAGCTGGCGGAACTGAAAGTGGCTGAGCACGAAGGCGTAGAAGCCGAGGCCGAGGCAGAAGGGCACCAGGGAGGCGTACAGCAGCCAGCCGGCGCGCTCGCCGAAGGCCAGTGAGGCCCCCAGCAGCGCCAGCGATTCGGTGGCGACGGTGAGGATGAACGAGGCGCCGATCGTCGGCGCCTGCCAGTGACCGAGCACCTCGGGCACCAGGCCGAGCCATATCACCAGCGCGATCGATGAGCAGGACGGCGCCCGCCCAGTCCCAGCCGAGCAGCGTCAGCCGAGTGCCGAGCACCGCGGTGCCGGCGATCGAGGTCAGCGCGGTGGGATGACGGATGTCGGCACGGAACCGGGCGCGATCGGCGAGGGCGCGGGCGGGCAGAAGGCCCGCGAGCGCGACCCAGATCACGGCATCGAGCACCAAGAGGATGTCTGAGAGGGTGCTGCGGCGATCGAGCAGCAGCGCGATCGAGACGATCCCCGTGCCCATGACCACCGCGCCGGAGGCGGGCGGGATCGCGTCGAGGATCCGGGCCCGGAGGGCTGCCGGCCGGTCCTGCTGACGCGGCATCAGCGCGCGGTCTGGAAGCGGCGGCGGTAGAGGATGTAGGGACGGCCGATGTACTGCAGGGGGATGCTCCAGGCGTGCACGAGGCGGCTGAACGGGTAGGAGGCCCAGAACAGCCAGGCGATGATCGCGTGCAGCTGGTAGACCAGCGGCGCGCGGCTGGCGGCCGCGACGTTGGGCTGGAGGTAGAACAGCGAGCGCCACCACACGCCGATCGAGATGCGGTAGTTGTACGGGGCGTGGGTGAGGAGGTTGTGGGCGAAGGTCATCCAGCAGCCCAGGCCGATCAGCACGGTCAGCAGCAGGTAGGTGAGGAAGTCGACTCGCGTGGTGTTGCGCCGGACGCGGTCGCTGGTCATCCGCCGATAGACGAGCCCCAGGAACCCGATCAGGGTAACGGCGCCGGCGATCCCGCCGGCGATCGCGGCGATCCAGCGGTAGGTGTGCTCGGTGATCCCGATCGCGTTGGTCAGCGACGCCGGGATGACCAGGCCGATCAGGTGTCCGCCGACGGCGGCCAGCGCGCCGTAGTGGAACATCGGGCTGGCCCAGCCCAGGATCCGGCGGTCGAGCAGCTGCGTCGAGCGGCTGGTCCAGTCGAACTGGTCGCGGCGGTAGCGCCACCAGTGCCCGACGACGAACACCGCCATCGCGACATAGGGGATGATGATCCACAGCAGGATCTTGCCGGCGCTCATCGCCTCGCCTCCGAGCTCGGCATCACCTCGGGGGGCGCGAACGGCTCCAGGCCGACGAGCTCCTGGGGCGGGCCGCTCGCGGCGAGCTTGACCGCCCGCGCCCGATCGGCGGCCGAGATCTCGCCGACGCTCAGGCAGACGGCTTCGAGCACGTCGGCATACGGGGTCTGGCGCTCGCGCAGGCTGGCGCGCACGAGCTCCAGCGCGGCGCGGTGCTCGCGCAGCACGATCGACCCCTGACCGGACGGAGCGGCGGCAGCGAACTCGAGCATCACCGGCAGGTAGTCGGGCAGCTCCGTGCCTTCCAGCGGCAGCCCGGCGGCGCGGTACAGGCGCTTCAGGCGCAGCAGCACCGACCCGCGCTCGCGCCGGTCTCCCTCGCCATAGAAGCTCAGGTACAGCCCGCAGCGCTTGTCGAGGTCAAACGTCTTGACGTAGTGCTGCTGGAGCGCGAGTGGATCCTCTCCGCCCCACCACGCGCAGAAGCGCTGGAGCGCCTTCCGCGCGGGCGTGGCGGGAAGCTCCTGCACGGCGCGCGCTCAGCTCGACGCGAGCGTCGAGCAGCTCCTGGTCGGGGTACTGCAGCAGCAGCGAACAGAGCTTGTGGGTCGTAGCGGTGGCAGCTCGCTTTCGTTCGCGCAGCGTCATCACTGCGCCGCCTCGTCGCTTCTCGCGCTGCTCGCCGAGCATCTGGATGATGTCCAGCTCGGTTGGCTGCTCGGTCAGCATGAACCCCTCGGCGCCGGCCTCGGACTCGGGCACGACCATGCCGCAGTTGCCCGGGCCGCCCTCGAAGTCGAGGCCGCAGGTGCCCTGCTGCTGCATCAGCATCTGGCCGAGCTCGGCGTGGGCCTGGGGGATCACGTAGCGGTCCTCGTACTTGGCGATCGCGAGCAGCCGGTACATGTCCTCGACGTCCTGCACGCTCATTCCCACGGCGGCCGGCATCGCGCCGTCGTGCTCGCCGAGGACCTCGCGCTTTCGCATGTGCCCGCGCATCGCCGCCAGGCGCCTGAGCACGTCGCGGATCACCTCGCTGTCGCCGGCCGTCAGCAGGTTGGCCAGGTAGTCGACCGGGATCCGCAGCTGCTCGATGCGCCGGGAACACGTGGTCGGGGTCGGCCTCGTAGCCGTCGGTCTCGAGGCTGTTGACGATCGGCGAGAGCGGCGGCACGTACCACACCATCGGCAGCGTGCGGTACTCGGGATGCAAGCGGCAGCGCGACCCGGTAGCGGTGCGCCAGCGCGTACACCGGCGAGCGCCGCGCCGCCTGAATCCAGTCATCGGGGATCCCGTCGCGGGCGGCCTGCTCGCGCACCGCCGGATCCTCGGGGTCCAGGAACACGTCGCGCTGGGAGTCCAGGAGATCGTGCTCGTCGGGCACCGACGCCGCCGCCTCGACGCGGTCTGAGTCATACAGGACCAGGCCGATGTAGCGGATCCGCCCCACGCACGTCTCCGAGCAGATCGTCGGCAGCCCCGCCTCGATCCGCGGATAGCACAGCGTGCACTTCTCCGCCTTGCCGGTCTGGTGGTTGAAGTACACCTTCTTGTACGGGCACCCCGAGACGCAGAAGCGCCAGCCGCGGCACTTGGCCTGGTCGACCAGCACGATCCCGTCCTCCTCGCGCTTGTACATCGCCCCCGACGGGCACGACGCCACGCAGGAGGGGTTCAGGCAGTGCTCGCAGATCCGCGGCAGGTAGAACATGAACGCCTGCTCGTAGCTGGCAGTGATCTGCTCCTCGATCCCCCGCGTAAGCGGGTCCTCGTGGATCCGCTCGGCCGTGCCGGCCAGGTTGTCGTCCCAGTTCGGGCCCCACTGGATCTCCTGCAGCGCCTTGCCGGTCAGCTGCGAGCGGGCGCGGGCCACCGGGTCGTGCTTGGACAGAGGCGCGGTGATCAGCTTCTCGTAGTCGTAGGTCCACGGCTCGTAGTAGTCGTCGATCTGCGGCAGGTCGGGGTTGGAGAAGATCGAGAGGAGCTTCTTGACCCTGCCGCCGGCCTTGAGCCTCAGCCGGCCCTTCTTGTCGAGCTCCCAGCCGCCGCGCCAGTGCTCCTGGTCCTCCCAGCGCCTGGGGTAGCCGAGCCCGGGCTTGGTCTCGACGTCGTTGAACCACACGTACTCGGTGCCGGGGCGGTTGGTCCACACCTGCTTGCAGGTCACCGAGCAGGTGTGGCAGCCGATGCACTTGTCGAGGTTCATCACCATCCCGACCTGCGCGCGGATCCTCATTCGAAGGTCACCTTCCCCTCGCGCTTGCGCAGCACCGTCACCTCGTCGCGCTGGGAGCCGGTCGGCCCGTAGTAGTTAAAGCCGAACGACAGCTGGGCGTAGCCGCCGATGAAGTGCGTCGGCTTCATCACGATCCGCGTCAGCGAGTTGTCGGTGCCGCCGCGCTTGCCCTGAAGCTCGGTCAGCGGCACGTTGAGGTGGCGGTCCTTGGCGTGGTACATCAGGCAGGTCCCCTCGGGCACCCGGTGCGAGACCGCCGCCCGGCAGGCGATCACCCCGTTGCGGTTGTAGGCCTCGACCCAGTCGTTGTCCTTGATGCTCCAGGGCCTCGCGCGTCCTCGCGGCTGATCCACAGCATCCCGCCGCCGCGGAACAGGGTCAGCATGTGCAGGTTGTCCTGGTACTCGGAGTGGATCGACCACTTCGAGTGCGGCGTCAGGTAGCGCAGCGTCAGCTCCGGGCGCCCCGACCCGTCCTGAGCGCCCTGGTCGCCGAAGATCGCGCGGTGATGCAGCGGCGGGCGGAACACCGGCAGCCCCTCCCCGAGCTCGAGCATCCAGGCGTGATCCAGGTAGAAGTGCTGGCGCCCCGACAGCGTGTGCCACGGCTTCTCGCGCTCGACGTTCATGGTGAACGGCGCGTAGCGGCGCCCGTGCGCCTCGATCCCCGACCACTCCGGCGAGGTGATCACCGTCCGCGGCTGCACCTGGGCATCCTGGAAGGTGATCCGGTCGCCCGCCCGCGGGCCGGCGAGATCGGCCAGCGGCACGCCCGTCGTGCGCTCGAGCGAGCGGAAGCCCTCCACCGCCAGCCGCCCGTTGCACGTGCCCGACAGCGCCAGGATCGCCTCGCACGCCTGCTCGACCCGCTCCAGCGACGGACGGCCGTCGGCAACGCCGCCCCGGACCGCGCCGTTCGCTGCGCGCAGCTCGGCCACCTCCTCGTCGGCGACCCAGTTGGCGCCCTTGACCGCCGTCCCGAGCTGCTCGACCAGCGGCCCCAACGCCCGCCACTGCTCGCCGACGCGCGGGTAGTCGCGCGCCACCACGATCAGCTTCGGCATCGTCTGACCCGGCACCGGCTCGCACTCGCCGGCGCGCCAGTCGCGCACCTCGCCGAGCGGCTGGGCGATCTCATCCGGAGTGTCGTGCAACAGCGGCGCGGCGATCAGGTCGCGCCGCTCGCCGAGATGGCGCTCGGCCAGCTCGGAGAACCGCTGCGCGATCCGCCCGAACGCCTCCCAGTCGGTCTTTGACTCCCACGGTGGCGGGACCGCCTGGTTGAACGTGTGCACGAACGGGTGCAGGTCCGTCGATGAGAGATCGTATTTCTCATACCAGGTGGCCGCCGGCAGCACGACGTCGGAGAACAGCGCGTTGGAGGTCATCCGGAAATCGATCGTGGTCAAGCAGATCGAGCTTGCCCTCCGGCGCCTGATCGCGCCACACCACCTCCCGGGGGCGCAGCTCCGGCGGGGCCTCCTCGGCCCGCACCGCGTTCTCCGTCGTCCCCAGCAGGTGCTTGAGGAAGTACTCGTGGCCCTTGCCCGAGGAGCCGAGCAGGTTCGACCGCCACACCGTCATCACCTTGGGGTGATTCTCGGGCGCGTCCGGATCCTCGCAGGCGAAGCGCAGCCGCCCCGCCCGCAGCTCCGACACCACGTGCTCGGCCGGGTCGACCCCCGCCCGCTCGGCCTCATCGACCAGCTCCAGCGTCGAGCGATCAAAGCTGGGGTAGGACGGCAGCCACCCCAGGCGGGCTCCGAGCGCGTTGACGTCGACGATATGGCGGCCGTCGAGCAGGCCGCGTCCCAATGGCGAGGCCAGGTCAGAGGGCCGGTAGCGCTCGTAGCGCCACTGGTCGGTGGCCAGGTAGAAGAACGGAGTGCCCGACTGATGGCGCGGCGGGCGCACCCAGTCGAGCGCGAACGCGATCGTCTGCCAGCCCGCCAGCGGCCTGACCTTCTCCTGGCCGACGTAGTGCGCCCAGCCACCGCCGTTGACGCCCTCGCAGCCGCACAGCATCACCAGCGCCAGGAACGTCCGGTAGACCTGATCGGAATGGAACCAGTGGTTGGTCCCCGCGCCCATCGCGATCATCGACCGACCCCGGGTGACCTCCGCGTTGCGGGCGAACTCACGGGCCACGCGCGCCGCCAGGTGGCGGTCCACGCCGGTGATCTGCTCCTGCCACGCCGGCGTGCACGGCTCCGGGTCGTCGTAGTCGGCCGGCCACTCGCCCGGCAGCCCCTCGCGAGCCACCCCGTAGTGGGCGAGCGTCAGATCCAGGACCGTCGTCACCAGCTGGCCGCCGATGCGCACCGCAGGCACGCCCCGGCGGACCGCCGAGCCGCCCTCGCCCTCGCCGACATCGAACCGCGGCAGGTCGATCGCCACCCGCTCGCTCCGCGCGGTCGTACAGGCTCAGCACCGGCTCGATCCCGTCCAGGCGCAGGTTCCAGCGCCCCGGCTCGCCGTAGCGGTGGCCGACAGAGCCGCCCGGAACCGCCGGCTCGCCGCTGCGGCCGTCGATCACCACCGGCTTCCAGTCGGCGTGCTCGGTCTCGCCGCCGGCGCCGTCGAGGTCTGAGGCGCGCAGCAGGCGGTCCGGGACATACGCGCCGTCCTCGCGCTCGCGCAGGGTGACCAGCAGCGGCAGGTCGGTGAAGCGCCGCGCGTAGTCCTGGAAGTACGGCACCTGGCGCTCGACGTAGAACTCCTTGAGGATCACGTGGCCCATCGCCATCGCCAGCGCCCCGTCCGAGCCCGGCTCGGCCGCCAGCCAGTGATCGGCGAACTTCGTGTGCTCGGCGTAGTCCGGCGACACCACCACGACCTTCTGGCCGCGATAGCGAGCCTCGACCATGAAGTGCGCGTCCGGGGTGCGCGTCGTCGGCAGGTTCGTCCCCCAGATCAGCAGGTAGCCGGCGTTGAACCAGTCGCCGGACTCCGGCACGTCGGTCTGGTCGCCGAACGCCTGCGGCGAGGCGGGCGGCAGGTCCGCATACCAGTCGTAGAACGACAGGATCACCCCGCCGATCAACGACAGGAACCGGCGTGCCGGATGCGTATGAGGCCATCGACATCGCCGGGATCGGCGTGAAGCCGACGCACCGATCCGGCCCGTAGCGTTTGATCGTGTGCACGTGCGCCGCGGCGATCAGCTCCACGACCTCGTCCCAGGAGGCGCGCACGAACCCGCCCTTGCCCCGCTGGCGGCGGTACAGCCGCGCCTTCTCCGGGTCGTCGACGATCTCCGCCCACGCGTCGACCGGATCACCCAGCCGCGCCCGCGCCTCGCGAAACATCGCCAGCAGGCTGCCGCGCACGTACGGGTACTTCAGCCGCAGCGGCGAGTACTGATACCAGGAGAACGAAGCCCCCGGGGGCATCCGCGCGGCTCGTACTCCGGCATCTCCGCGCCCGTCGAGGGATAGTCGACCGCCTGGGACTCCCAGGTGATCAGCCCGTCCTTGACGTACACGTTCCACGAGCACGAGCCGGTGCAGTTCACGCCGTGGGTCGAGCGCACCACCTTGTCGTGCGCCCAGCGGCCGCGGTAGGAGCGCTCCCAGTCGCGGTCCTTGGCCACCAGCTGGCTCCACCCCTCCGCGTTCACCGGCCCGCGGCGCAGGAACCGGTGCGCCTCCAGCAGCGGGCTGCGTGCGCGCTGATCCGAGCTCCCGGACTGCTGCGGCGAGGTTCGCTTGCTGGCGCCCACGGATCTACACGCTCCTAAATCGGCAGCACTTGGGCATCCGTATTTGGCCAACAGGGCAGCGTGGCGCGGCGACGGTGGTCACCGGCTCGCTCGGTGCGCGGCGGCGCGCTGTCTGACCGTGGCCTTGTCACCGAGCGGCATCGTCCCGGGATGGCCGTCGCCCGGCCACGGGGTCAACAGCAGCAACAGCCGGGCGGTTGTCCGAGCGCGGACGGCGTGGCGCTCAGCCGGCGCGAACTCGACCATCAGGCCGCTCCCGCCCGCCACCGTCTCTCCAGGGCGTCCACCGCCGTGCTCTCACGTGGTGGTGATCTCCACCTCCCCGTCGATCACGCTGACCCACGCCCGCTCGTGCACCTGGTGATCCTGCAGGCTCTCGCCCGCCGGGATCTCAAGCACGACCGCGCGAGCCTCGGCGCTGCTGGAGAGGATCTCCGGCGAGTGGGGTCGGAGGTCGACCGCCCTCAGGTCCCAGCTCCTCACGATCGGCTCCGGGCTGGTGGCTGCTCGCTACCCATCACCGACAGCTTTTCACAGATCGCCTCGCAAAAGTAGGGTCATCGCTTTGGGCTGCACCGTTCACGCCGGCTCGAAGCCCTCGACCTCGATCAGGCATCCCGCCCGGTCCGGGTCCTTGGGAACGAAGTCCGTCAGCCGCGCCGCCGGGTCGAGCTGGTCCAGCAGCCCGCGCGTCAGCCCACGGTGCAGCGCGCAGACCACCGGCTGGTTCTCGTGAACCGCCTCGCGATAGGGACAGTTGCCCAGCCTGAAGACGACTCGTCCCCCCTTTGCCGGCTTACGCTGCGGAGCGAAGCCCAGGGCGGTGAGCGCCCGGCCCATCGACTCCTCAGCCGCGCCGCCACCCCCGGCCGGCTGGAGCTCGCGTCCGAGCTCCCGTCCGGCGCGCTCCACCTCGCGGAGCCGTCCCGGGCGTGCCGGAATGCTGCGGGCCAGCCAGCCCGCGAGCCTGGGGTAGGCATCCCGTGGCTGGCCGCCCGGTAGGGCATCGGGCGCGATCGACCAGCTGTCGCGCGGGCGCCCAAGCGGCTGAGGCACGCGCTCGCGAGCGATCAGGCCGGCGCTGTGCAGACGCTCAAGATGGACGCGCACGCCGCTGGGGTGAAGCCCCAGCTCCGCCGCGAGCTCGTTGGTCCCCGTAGGGTGGCCGAGGCGTGCCAGGTGGGCGAACAGCCGCGCGCGCGTCGGCTGGGCCAGCACGTCACCCGGACCGTCGGACCGACCAGAAGCCACGCCCGCAGTTTCTCACAGCAGCACCTCTCTAAAGTCCCGACCATGGTATTTTCCTAGCCTGGATCGTAAAACTCCTCAGAGGATGTTCGCGCCGTGACATATGTGATCGCTGAACCGTGCATCGGGACCAAGGACAACTCGTGCGTGGAGGTCTGTCCGGTCGATTGCATCCACCCCACGCCCGACGAGCCGGGATATGACCAGGCCGAGATGCTCTACATCGACCCCGAGGAGTGCATCGACTGCGACGCCTGCGTGGAGGCGTGTCCCGTCGATGCGATCTTCGCCGAGGATCAGGTCCCCGTGGAATGGCAGCGCTACATCGAGCTGAACGCCGCCCACTACCGCAACCAGGCTGCCTGAGAATGGGCCCAGGGCTGAGCTCCCCATCCTGCTCGAGGTGAGCGCTGGCCCGGCGCTGGAGCAAGGCCGAGGACCAGCTGCTCCGCCAGCTCTACGCTGAGCAGCTGCCCATTGCGGACATCTCCAGCCGGCTCGAGCGATCGGCCGACGCCGTGGTAGCTCGCCGCCGGAGTCTGGGCATCCCTTCGCGCCGTGCGGGGCGCTGGTCGCGTGCGGACGATGCGCTGCTCAGGGCCGGAACCGCGGCCGGTCTGTCGGCCGCGGTGCTCGGCCAGCTCCTCCGCCGCTCGGCCGGGCAGGTTCGCGCGCGGCGCGGCGTGCTGCTGGGGCGAAGACCGGCCGGGCGCCCGTACCTGGCCCATGAGAACGAGGCGATTCGCCTCTGCCTGCGCGACGGTGGCGATCTGATCGCCCTGGCGTGCCGCTTGGGCCGCTCGCCCGATGCGCTGCGGCTGCACGCTCAGCACCTTGGCCTGCATTACCCGCAGCCGCGTCTTCGCTGGGCCGAGTGGGAGGACGCCGTTGTTCGCGACGGGTACAGCAGCGCGTTGCCCTGTGCCGAGATCGCCCGCCAGCTGCCGCAGCGCACCACGGCGAGCGTCGCGGCACGGGCGCGGAAGCTCGGGCTGATCAGCTACGCGCGGCGCTGGCGCACATACGACGACCAGCGCCTGATGCGGCTGACAGCCCGCGGCAGCACGCTCGAGGCCGTGTCCCAGCAGCTCGGTCGGACCCCGGAGGCGATCCGCAGGCGCGCATCGCGGCTCGGGGTCAAACGGCCCGTGCCGACGGCGGCCCCCCGCCACGCTCGGCGGTGGAGCCGGGAGGAGGACGAGCTGCTGCGCCTGCATCACGCGCTCAACCCAGCCCGCCTCGCCGAGCTGCTGGGACGCTCAGACGCCGCCGTCTGCCGGCGGTTGTGCGCGATCGGATTGCGCGCTCGCGCCCAGCGCTCCCCCCACCATCCAGGCAACGGCCCAGTCGCCCGGGCCGCCGCGCGCCGCGCCGCGCAAGCCGGCCGCAAGTCAATCGGATCGGCCCGCGGGGCTATCCAAGTCGGCACCTCCAAGGAGGCTGTCGCTCAGGGCGCGCACCGATCCCTTGGTCGGGGCGCCAGCGCCGCTCGCAGCTTGCGGCGGGCGTCGTGGAGTGTCTTGTAGAGCGCGCCGGGCGTGGAATCCAGCCGGGCCGCGAGAGTCTTGGCGGAGGTTTCCTCGATCGTCAGGGAAAGCAGAACCTCGCGCTGGTGGGGCGTCAGGTCGGTCGCGATCACGCGCCCGACCGCGCGCACCAGCTCACGTGCCTCGATGAGTTGCTCGAGGTCGTCGCCACCGACCCTCTCAGACAGCCATTGCTCCGAGTCCGTTGGCGCCTCCCGACTGTGACCGAGCCGCCGGCGGATCTCCCCCGGCACCTCGAGGGTGGCGAATCGCCGCGCCCAGGTGGTGAACAGCGCGTCGCCGCGAAACTGGTCGAGCTTGGCGAGGATTGCCACCAGCGCGTCGTCGGCGGCTTGCGTGGCGAGGTCCTCGAGGTCGCGTCCTGAAGGGTGGTGGAGCCCGGCGGTGCGGCGACGGACCTCGTGGCGAGCCTCCTTGAGCAGGAGCGCGTGCAGCCGGCCGACGGCGGCCTCGCGTACAGGGCCTTCGCGTCGCAGTTGCGCCAGCCACTCGCGCGAAGCGGGATCGAGCATCCGCGCCGCGTCTGCCGCGAGCGCGGTCATGGCAGCCCAACCAGTCGGCGGCGAAGGCGCGCGAGGCCCTTGTTTGCCGCCTGTCCCAGCGGGTGGTCCGGCGTCCTCGGGTGCGTGTTGGGCATCGGCTCGGGCAGCGTCACCTCTCGGTCGAGTTGGCGCGCCGCCTGAGCGGCGAGCAGGCGCCACTCGTGAACGGTCTCGGGTGCCGGCTTGCCCCACGTGCGACCTTCCAGCCTCCACTGCCCCTCGTCGGCACCGCGCTCGAGGAACAGTCCGGAGAAGTGGTCAAGCCGAGCGACACCCGGGCTGTTGGGGTCCGGGCGCATCTTCGGATACATGTGCGTGGAGAGATCCAGCACGTGCGCGAGCACGCCCAGGTCCGCGTCGCTCATCGCGCTTCTGAACGGAACCCGGAACATCACCTTCCCGCCGCGGCGGTGAGGATTGGCGTCGGGGAGGGGCGCTGGCGCCGCGGCCGCGTCACGGGCGGAGACGGGGCGCGGCGTAGCCACATGGTCGCTGCGCGAGCGTCTGGGTGTCGGTGAAGCGATTGCACTCATCAGCGGATCTTTTCTCTTTTTCACAGTTTGACTGTGAATAATCTACCACCGCCCGCGAGCGAAAGCAAGGGCCTTCCCGTCGCCGCTACGAGCTTGCGGAGCCCGATGCCTCGGTGTTGGCATTCGGTTCAGCCCTGGCAGCTGAACTGTGGGCGAGACGACGAGCGGTTGGGCTGTGGTCGAGCGCGCCGATGGCAGGGGTGATAGCGGTCGACGATGAGCAACTCGTCGTCGCGCAGCCGCGCCAGGGCCGCGTTCTCCGCCTCGGTTGCGGTCGGGTGCTCGGACATGACCCCGTGCTCGGTCGCCACGATCCAGCTCCCGCGCGGGCGCGGTAACACGCGCAAACATCGGTGGCGGTGGGTTGCGGAGTCGCTGGAGTCATCCGCGCCTCATCCGCGTCCGAATCCAGTTGGCCAGGCGAGCACGCAGCCCGCCCGGGTGCCCGGGCCCCGGCTCACTGGAGGATGCATCGCCGAAGGCGGTCAGCAGCCACAGCGCGATGTCCCCATAGCTGAGCACGAAGCCGGCGAGGTCCAACCGGGCGACCACCTCGGCGCAGAATGCGCGGCTGACGAGGTCCGTCGGCCGGCTCTGCGTCGCGTGCGCGAGCATCGCGAACGCGAGCTCGAGCGCGCCGTCCGTCAAGCCGCCCCAGTCGAATGCCGCGTCAGTGCGGTAGCTGAGATGCGCTAGCCGCTCCACCTCGGACTGGTCCACCACGTACACCTCGGTCTGCGCTGAACGCCGCCCCACGTAGTAGCGCTCCGCCGCTGGCGAGCCGCTGCGGCGCGCCGGTGCCGACACCGGACGAGCAAGGACGGGGCGCAAGCTCACGCCCGCCTCGGCTGACACGGGCATAAACGGTCCGGCATGCCGCTATCCGAGAGCTCTGTCCGGTGCATGTGTCACCCGCGTCGAATCGCCGGGACCTCTTACCTCGATGGCAAGCGGACAGGACGATGTAAGGGTGAGGACGAAACCAACGCCGGGGAGGTATGGACTCCCGAGCCCCGTCTGCTCCTGGGCCGCGACCGGCCGGCGACGACCCAGGCGTGCGTGGCCGGCGGACTGCCGCGGCACGCCGGGCGCTGGGCGAGCACGATCGCCGCTCTCGCCGCGTTCCGGTCACGCGCGACGCACTCGCACGGGCGTCGGCGGCCGAGGCCCGCTCGGTCGCGGAGCCGTGGTCAACGCTCGTCGATCGCGCCACGAACATGCTTTCCCAGCGGGCCACACACGGCACGGCTGAGAAGAGGCTCAGCCAGCGCTTGCTCGCAGTCGCGAACGACCTGCTCATCAAGCAGGCGCCCGGCCTGAGGTCGGTCGCGGCAGCCCGGGCGTAAGAACCCGTACCGAGTCGAGCGCTGGAGAGGTAGAGACAGCTTGCGTCGAGAGAGCGTCCCCCGCGCCCCGACTGGAAAGGCAATGGTGGTCTGATGCGAGATCTTCAGCTCGATGTTCACCGGTTCAGCTCGGGGAACATCAATGACAACGTGCGGGCCGGGCGGGCAGCGTGATGGCGAGCTCACCGGCCGCAACCCCGTGCGACTTGGCCGCCGGCGGCGAGCGGCATGTCCGCCCCACTCCCGACCACACGCAGGTCGACCAGCTCGCGCAGTTCATCTGTCGAGCACGGTTCGAGGACATCTCAGAGCCGGCGCGCGAGCAGCTCAAGCTGCGGGCGCTCGACTCGCTCGGGTGCGCGCTGGGGGCGCTCGACGGCGAGCCGGTGCGAATGGTCGCAGCGCAGGTGCGGGAGTTCGGCGGCGCGCCGCTGTGCGACGCTGATCGGCGCGGGCAAGAGCGCGCCGGACCGCGCGGCGCTCTACAACGGCGCGCTCGTGCGCTACCTGGACTTCAACGACTCCTTCCTCGCCCCCGGCGAGACCTGCCATCCCAGGGACAACCTCGCACCGGTGCTCGCCGCCGCCGAGTACGCGCGCGCCGACGGCCGCACGCTGCTGACCGCGCTGGCGGTCGCCTACCAGGTGCAGTACCGCCTCTCCGAAGTCGCGCCCGTGCGAGCCAAGGGGTTTGACCACACCACGCAGGGCGCCTACGCGGTCGCCGCAGGCGTCTCGCGCGCGCTCGGCCTCGACCAGCAGCGGACCGCCAACGCGATCGCGATCGCCGGCACGTCGCTGAACGCGCTGCGCGTGACGCGCACCGGCGCGCTCTCGCACTGGAAGGGCCTGGCGTATCCTGCCACCGCGTTCGGCGCCACCCACGCGGCGTTTCTGGCGATGCGGGGGATCACCGGCCCGCGCGAGGTGTTCGAGGGCAACAAGGGCTTCATCGACGCCATCGCCGGCCCGTTTGAGATCGACTGGCAGGACGAGGACCTCGAGTCGGTCACCGGCACGATCCTGAAGAAGTACAACGCCGAGATCCACTCGCAATCGGCGATCGAGGCGATGCTCGAGCTGCGCGCGGAGCACGGTCTAACCGCAGACCAAGTCGAGCGGATCGAGCTCGACACCTTCCAGGTCGCATTCGACATCATCGGCGGCGGCGAGGAGGGCGACAAGTGCCAGGTGCGCTACCAAGGAGGAGGCCGACCACTCGCTGCCCTACCTGCTCGCGGTCGCGCTGCTCGACGGACAGGTGCTCCCCGAGCAGTACCTGCCCGAGCGAATCGTCGCGGGTGACGTGCAGGAGCTGCTGCGCCGCGTCGAGGTCCGTCCCGACCCCGACCTCTCACGACGCTTTCCCCAACAGCACAGCGCCCGCGTGCGGCTGCGCCTGCGCGACGGACGCACGCTCGAGCGCGAGCAGCACGACTACGAGGGCTTCCACAGCCGGCCGATGGGCTGGGACACCGTCGCGGCGAAGTTCGAGCGGCTCGCCGAGCGCCACGTCGAGTCCGGACGGCGCGCGCGGATCCGAGGCACAGTGAGCGATCTCGACGAGCTCCAAGTCGAGGACCTGACTGAGCTGCTCGCCATTCCATCGACAAGGAGACGACGATGACATCCGAAACGCTCGCATCCACCGAAACGCTCGCGTTTTCGTTCCTGCGGGCCAACGAGCGCCCGCCCAAGCCACGCACGCGCGGCGTGACCGAGATCCGCGGCCCCTACTACTCCGTGATGGGACCGCGCTACCTCAAGGATGTGCTCGACACGATGGGCGAGCACGTCGACGCGCTCAAGTTCGCCGGCGGCTCGTTCACGCTGATGGCCGAGAGGGTGCTGCGCGAGATCGTCGAGATCGCCCACGAGCACGACGTGCTCGTCTCGACCGGCGGGTTTATCGAGTATGTCCTCACCCGGGGTCCCGATGCGGTCGAGCGCTACATCGACGAGGTCGCGCGCGTGGGCTTCGACATCCTCGAGGTCTCGGCCGGCTTCATCAGCATCCCCACCGACGACATGCTGCGACTGGTGGAGCGCGTCCAGCGCGCCGGCCTGAAGGCCAAGCCGGAGGTCGGGATCCAGTTCGGCGCCGGCGGCGCGACCACGCCCGAGGAGCTCGAGCAGGAGGGCACGCGCGACGTCGGCTACGCGATCGACCTCGCGCGACGCTGCCTTGACGCCGGCGCCTACATGATCATGATCGAGTCAGAGGGAATCACGGAGGAGGTCACGACCTGGCGAACCGATGTGGTCGCGACGATCGCGCGCGAGCTCGGCCTGGAGAAGGTGATGTTCGAGGCCGCCGACCCCGAGGTGTTCGGCTGGTACATAAAGAACTACGGACCGGAGGTCAACCTGTTCGTCGACCACTCACAGATCGTGCAGCTCGAGTGCCTGCGCCGCGGCATCTGGGGGACCAAGAGCCTGTGGGGTCGCGTCGTCACCTACAGCGGCGCAAACGAAAACGGGAAGCGATCGTGACCAGCGCCAGAGCCGCGCAGGAAAGATGCCGCGGATAAACGTCGCGGCTACGCCCCACCGCCGATCGCCTCGCGCGACGAAGTGACCGACATCGAGCGCCTCACCCCGTGATCGTCGAGCGGTGGCTGCATCCTCTCGCCAACCCGTTCGAGCGCCTCCCGGCGAACTCGTGCTGCTGGAGGAGCGTGACCATCAGGGGCCACCGCGCTCCTACTCGGTCGCCGATGCTCCGCGGTCGACGGCGCGTCGGAGAAGAGCGAGCCCTCGCCGCGCCGCGTTCTCGGCCGCGCGTGGACTCATCCCGATGCTCCTCGCGCTGTTGGGCTGCGTCCTGCGGGTTGCGTTGGAGCCTCGTTCTCGACGATCTCCGGGATCGGGCAGCTCACCGATTCAGGGTTGGCGACGGTCTCCGTCTGGCCGTGGTGAGAGATCCGGAGGGGCGGGCCCTCCAGCAGCGAGTAGCGCGCATCTGCTTGGGTGACCTCGACGCGCAGGCGCCGGTCGCGAAAGCAGACGCCGAAGGCCAGGCGGGTTAGCTGCTTTGGCAGGCGGGGGGCGAAGCTCAGCTTGCCGTCGTGGTCGCGCATGCCGCCGAATCCGGCGACCGCGACGATCCACGCGCCGGCCAGCGAGGCGATGTGCAGACCGTCGCGGGTGTTGTGCTCGCGGTCGTCGAGGTCCATCAGCGCAGCCTCGGCGAAATAGTCGTAGGCCAGCTCGAGGTATCCCAACTCTGCTGCGATCACCGCCTGCGTGCAGGCCGACAGCGAGGAGTCACGCACGGTCAGCCCCTCGTAGTAGGCGAAGTTCCGGTCCTTCTCCTCGGGCGTGAACGCGTCGCCGCGCAGATGCAGCGCGAGCACGAGGTCGGCCTGCTTGACGACCTGCTTGCGGTACAGGTCGACGTAGGGGAAGTGCAACATCAGCGGATACTGATCGGGCTTGGTGTGCTCGAAGTCCCACAGTTGGTGCTCGGTGAACCCCTCGGCCTGCGAATGGACGGCGAGCCGCTCGTCGTACGGAACTGTCATCGCGTCCGCGGCTTCACGCCAGGCGGCCACCTCGTCTGACTCGACGCCGAGCTCGGCGGCCCGGTCGGGCTGACGCTGCACGGCGTCGGCCGCCAGACGCAGGTTGCGCTGCGCCATCAGGTTGGTGTAGACGTTGTTGTCGGCCACGGCGCTGTACTCGTCGGGGCCGGTCACGCCGTCGATGCAGAAGCGCTCGCGGGCTGCGTCGTGGTGCCCCAGCGAGCGCCACAGCCGCGCCGTCTCGACCAGCAGCTCGAGCCCGGCCTCGCGCTCGAACGTCTGATCGCCGCTCGCGGCCTGGTAGCGCCCCACCGCGTCGGCGATGTCCGCGTTGATGTGAAAGGCGGCTGTGCCCGCCGGCCAGTACCCCGAGCATTCCTGCCCATCGATCGTCCGCCACGGAAAGGCCGCGCCCTTCAATCCGAGGAGCTTGGCCCGGTCGCGGGCCAGGTCGAGTGTCGCGTGGCGCCAGCGCAGCGCGTCGCGGGCAGCGTGCGGAGCGGTGTAGCTGAGCACGGGCAGGACGAAGGTCTCGGTGTCCCAGAAGCTGTGCCCGTCATATCCTGGTCCGGTCAGGCCCTTGGCGGCGATCGCGCGCCGTTCACCCCGCGCGCCTGCTTGCAGCGTGTGAAAGAGCGCGAATCGGACGGCCTGCTGGAGCTCGTCGTCGCCCTCCAGCTCGACGTCGCCGCGATCCCAGAAGTCATCGAGATATTCGCGCTGGCCGGCGAGCAGCCCGTCCCACCCGGTGTGGCGCGCTTCGGCGAGCGCGGCTGCGACCTGATCGCGCAGCGCGGCCGTCGAGCGCTGGCTCGACCATCCATAGGCCAGTAGCTTGAGCACCCGCAACCGTTGACCGGGCTCCATGTCGGCGGTGATCGTCACGCGCCCGAGGTCCGCATAGCTCTCGGTCGCGGTCTCGGTGCCCGGTGGCCCGTCGACGACGTGATCCATGGCGGCCGCCATCCGCAGCGCGCTCCGCTTGGTGATGTGCACGAGCACGACGCGGGCGTCGTGGTCGTTGAACTGCTCAGAGCGCAACGCCGCGCCCAGCTCCGCTGCCGCCCTGGGATCGAACGCGCCGGGCGGCATCGGCTCGTTGGCCACCAGCTCTGATTGCACCACCAGTCGCGCCGGCGCATCCACCGGCTCAACTTCATAAAGCACGGCGGCGACCGCTCGCTGGAGGAACGAGACGAGGCGCACCGACGAGACGCGCACCTGCTTGCCGACCGGCGAGCGCCACTCCGCTTGGCGCCGCAGCACTCCGGCCCTGAAGTCGAGCGTCCGCTGGTGCCTTTGCAGCTCGCCGAAGCGCAGGTCGAAAGGCTCGTCGTCGACCAGCAGGCGGATGATCTTGCCGTTGGTGACGTTGACCACCGTCTGCCCCGCTTCGGGGTAGCCGTAGCCGGCCTCGGCGTAGGGCAACGTGCGTTGCTCGTAGAACCCGTTCAGGTAGGTGCCCGGCAGGCCCGGTGGCTCGCCCTCGTCGAGGTTTCCGCGCAGCCCGATGTGCCCGTTGCCCAGCGCGAACACCGACCCCGCCTGGTCGAGCACGTCTAGGTCAAGCTCGGTCTCGCGCAGCGCCCACGGCTCGATTGAAAATGCGGGGTGCCCGATCACGTCGAGTCCAGCAGCTCGGCGAGATCCGATACGACGACGTGGACCTCGTGCTCGCGAAGCGCATCGGCTTGGCTCGCGCGATCGATCCCCACCGCGCCCGCAAAGCCGCCCGCGCTCCCCGCCGCCACGCCCGCCAGGGCATCCTCGAACACGGCCGCCTGCCCGGCCACGAGCGCCCACGCGCCGGCCAGGAACGTGTCCGGCGCCGCCTTGCCGTTCAGATGTTCGCGCTCGGCGACCACGCCGTCGATCCGCTGCTCAAAGGGGTCCTCGATGCCCGCGGCGACCAACACGTCACGGCAGTCCGTGCTGGAGGAAACCACCGCCCGGGCCAAGCCAGCGTCGCGGGCAGCGTGCACGTATCGCACCGACCCCTCATAGGTCTGGACGCCTTGATCTCGGATCATCCGCAGCATGATCTCATTCTTACGGTTGCCAAGCCCGTCGATCGTTTCAGCGTCCGATACGTCGATCGGGTCGCCCCCTACGGGGGTCGATCCCGCGAGACAGGAACGAGCGCACGCCCTCATAGCGAGGCTTGCCGTCGACTTACTCGTCGCACTCTCCGA
Source organism: uncultured Actinomycetota bacterium (assembly GCA_963790605.1). GTDB lineage: Bacteria > Actinomycetota > Thermoleophilia > Solirubrobacterales > Solirubrobacteraceae > Palsa-465. The sequence goes on from CAWBPG010000002.1 coordinate 213,439, forward strand.
CCGGGGCGAACTCCACGAACTCCTCGCCCGTCCGCGCCGTCCGCTCGCGCAGATAGCCGTCGAACATCTCCTCCCACGCCGCGGCGTGGACCTTCGCGGTCTGCGTAAGCACGCCGTCGAGATCGAACAGGCACGCTGTCACGTCGTCAGGCAAGCCGAGCATGCACGGACCTTATCCACCAGCGACGGATCGCCAGCGAAAACCGATCGTCGAGGCACGTAAGAGGGCCAGCCGAGGCGACGCTACAGAACCATGACGGATCAGCAGATGAGCACGGCCTGCGGCGCCGGATCGAGGGCTGGCGCCTGCTCTGCTCATGACCACTCACTCGCGAGGGCCTCCCATGGCCCGTGCTGACGGCCCGCTGCTCCTCTGCTACGACGGATCTGAGGATGCTAAAGCGTGCGGGTGGCTTGCTCGGCGGGTGGTGGGCGCTGGTCCTGACGGTGTGGCAGCCGACCCACGGCCTGGGCAGCTTCGCGTGGGCGGGCGCGACAGCAAGCATGGTCGACTTCTTCGAGCTCGATCGCGCGGCCGCCGAGGACGCCGGACACGTCACCGAGAACGGAGTACGTCTCAAGGGCCGCGTTCGTCATGCGTGTTGCGTAACCCGCGCGGATCGGACGCGAGCGCCGCGCGCGAGCACGATGCTGTTCACGCCGAGGACGTGCTTCCCGGGGCCGGAGACGTTGATACGTGTCCTTCGGGGTCGATCGCAAAGGTCGTCAGCGGCAGGCCGAAGT
>CAWBPG010000003.1:0-959606 GCA_963790605.1 uncultured Actinomycetota bacterium
ACCACCGCGCTGGAGGTCGCCCAGGCGCTCCAGGGCAAGCTGTGGGGCGTCCGCCTGGACACCTCAGAGCTGCTCGTCGACCGCTCGCTGTGGGGCGAGATGGGCGGCTTCAAGCCGACCGGGGTGAACCCCCGGCTGGTTGAGAAGGTCCGCGGGGCGTTGGACGGCGCCGGCTTCCCGGACGTCAAGATCGTCGTCAGCGGCGGCTTCACCGCCTCGCGGATCCGCGAGTTCGAGGCCGCCGACGTGGCGGTCGACGCCTACGGCGTGGGGTCATCCCTGATCCGCGGCCAGAACGACTTCACCGCCGACATCGTGCTGCTGGACGGCCAGCCGTGCGCCAAGGTCGGGCGGGCCTACGCGCCCAACCCGCGCCTCGAGCTCGCGTCCGGTGAGCCGACGGCGCAACGGGCTCTCGGCGAAAAGTCGTCGATTGGCGGCGTGGCCGATCCCCGCCGCCTGGAAAGGTCGCCAGGCGTGCACCTGGCCGGCACAAGATCGGCGCGTACTTCCAGGCCCCGCATGGTTTGGTGCCACGATTCCGCGGTCGTGTGGAGGTTCACGCCTGCCAGGTCGCTGGGCGGCCCGCCGCTCACGTCTCGCCAACTCGTCCAGGCACCCCCCTTCACCGCCGGACCCCCGACTGCCGATAATCATTAAGCGCATGCTCCTGACCGGCACGTTTCTCGGCGAACCCGACTTCATCACCTGGATCCACGACTGGGTCCCGTTGATCTTCATGGGGCTGCTCGTGGTCCTGGTGTTCATGACGCATGCGGCTGGTCCCGCGGACCAAGCCCGCCGAGATCCGCCCCGAGACGACGCCCGCCGATCGCCTGGGACGACATCGCCGGGGCCGAGGAGGCCAAGGCCGAGCTGCGCGAGATCGTCGACTACATGCGCGACGCCAGGCGCTTCCGCACCCTCGGCGCGCACCTCCCCGCCGGGATCCTCCTCCACGGACCGCCCGGCACCGGCAAGACGCTGCTGGCCAAGGCCGTCGCCCACGAGTCGGGCGCCACGTTCTTCTCCCAGTCGGCCTCGTCGTTCGTCGAGATGTTCGCCGGCCTGGGCTCGGCCCGCATCCGCCGCCTGTTCAAGGAGGCGCGCAAGCACGCCCCCGCGATCATCTTCATCGACGAGCTCGATGCCGTCGGCACCGCACGCTCCGGTGGCGCGGCCAACCGCGAGTACGACCAGACGCTCAACCAGCTCCTGGTGGAGATGGACGGCTTCGACGGCAAGAAGGACGTCGTCGTCATCGCCGCCTCCAACCTGCTGGAGAAGCTCGACCCGGCGCTGCTGCGCCCCGGCCGCTTCGACCGCCACATCTTCGTCTCGCCGCCTGACGTCGTCGGGCGCGAGCGCATCCTCGAGGTCCACTCGCGTCAGAAGCCCATCGGCGAGAGCGTCGACTTCGCGATCCTCGCCCGCCAGACCGCCGGCCTCACCGGCGCCGACCTGGCCAACATCTGCAACGAGGCCGCCATCAACGCCGCCCGGCGCAGCCACGACACGATCGACGCCACCGACTTCGACCAGGCGCTCGAGCGCGTCGTCGCCGGCATGCAGTCACGCCGGCGCCTCAACGACCGCGAGCGGCGCGTCGTCGCCTACCACGAGGCCGGCCACGCCCTCGTCGCCGAGCTGCTGCCGTCCGTCGACGCGGTCCACCGCATCTCGATCATCCCCCGCGGCCGGGCGCTGGGCTACACGCTCAACCTGCCCGTGGAGGATCGCTACCTGCGCACCCGCGCCGAGCTCGTGGACATGATGACCATGCTCCTTGGCGGGCGCGCGGCCGAGTCGCTGGTCTTCGGGTCGGTCACCAACGGCGCCACCGATGACCTGCGCCGCGTGGCCGAGATCGCCTACTCGATGATCCACGACTACGCGATGGGCACCGGCTTCACCTCCCTGCGCGTCAACTCCGAGCTGCTGTCCGAGTCCACCCGCCGCGTCCGTGACGAGGAGGTCCGCGAGCTCGCCGACGAGGCCTTCCGGGCCGCGCAGGAGCTCCTGCGCTCGCACCGGCCCCAGCTCGACAAGCTCGCCGGCGCGCTGCTCTCCGACGAGGTGCTCGAGCGCGAGCAGATCGACCGGATCATGGCCGGGACAACGGTCACGGCGCCCGACCGCCGTGCCGGCATCCACCTCGGCCTCGCCGCCGCGTCCACCGAGTCGCCCGTGGACGCCGGCCAACCCGCCGCGCCCAGCGAGCACTAGTAGTACACGCACCCGCACACGTGCACTAGCGCCTACTCGGCCCCGCGCGGGGCCGGCCGCGCCGGCCCGCCGGAGCCGACCGATATGCTCGGCGGCGCCATGCTGTCTGCGATCGACCACGTCGGCGTCGCCGTCGAGAGCATCGACGACGCGCTCGCGCTCTACCGCGACCAGCTCGGCATGCCACTCGTCCACCGCGAGACGGTCTCGGAGCAGGGCGTGGATGCGGCGCTGCTCGACGTCGGCGACAGCCACATCGAGCTGCTCCAGCCACTCGGCCCCGAGACCGCCGTCGGGAAGTTCCTGAGCCGCCGGGGGCCGGGGCTCCATCACGTCGCCTACCGCGTTGAGTCGGTACAGGCCGCGCTGAACGCGTGCGCCGCCGCCGGCATGCGCCTCATCGACGAGGCGCCGCGGACCGGGATCCGCGGCTCGCGGGTGGCCTTCCTTCACCCCGCCTCAACGGGCGGGGTCCTCACCGAGATCGTGCAGCCAGCAGAGGAGCGCCACTAGTGTCAGACGACGACAAGCCCCAGAAGGTCAACATCGGCTTCCTGGGCGGCCCGGTCCTATCAGCCCGCGTCGCCCCCAAACACCTGGAGACGCTGCGCGAGGCGCTCGGGACCACGGGCTGGCACACGCTGAAGGCCGAGGACGGCGAGGTCGCGCTCGACCTCGGGAAGATCGTCTACGTGCTGGTGGACACCGAGGCCCACCGGGTCGGCTTCGGCGGTTAGACGATCCGGTTGCGCAGGATCCCGATCCCTTCGATCTCCAGCTCGATCTCGTCACCGCGCTGAAGCCAGCGCCCGTCGCCGTGCTCGAGGATGCAGCCCCGGCCGACCGTCCCTGAGCCGATCACCTCGCCGGCGATCAGCCCCGGGGTGTTGCGCGCCGCCGCCCGCAGCAGCGCGTCCCAGGAGTAGTGGATGCCGCCGGTGCGGCTGTCGGTGCGCGCCTCGCCGTTGACGCGGGCGATGGCGCGCATGTCCAGGTCCGCGGGCAGCTCATCTGGAGAGACCAGGACCGGGCCCATGGCGGTGGCGAAGTCCTTGCCCTTGGCCGGCCCCAGCCCCACCTGCATCTCGAGGCGCTGGAGGTCGCGGGCGGAGAAGTCGTTCATGATCGTGAAGCCCTCGGGCCGCCCGTCGGCGCCGATCACACAGGCCAGCTCCAGCTCGTAGTCGAGCATCTGGGTGTCGGCCGGCATGGGGATGTCGTCGCCGTCGCCGTACACCGCGCCGGGGTTGGTGAAGTAGAAGACGGGGATCTCGTACCAGGCCGGCGGGACCTCCTGGCCCCGGTGGGCGCGGGCGTTGCGAACGTGCTCCTCGAAGGCCATGAAGTCGCGGATGGACGGCGGCCGTCCCTCGGGGTAGGGGCGCGTCATCGCGTGAACAGCGTGGAGAGGACGACCTCGGTGACCGTGCGGGTCACGCCCTGGGTGGCCCGGATGCGCTCGAGCGCCAGCTCCAGGTTCTTGGTGTCCTCGGCCATCACGTGCAGCAGCGCACTGGCCTCGCCGGCCACCGTGTGGGCCGACACCACGCCGGACTCCCTCTGCACGGCCTGCTTGATGGCCGAGCCGGGCATGCTGCCCTCGCAGTAGAGGTCGACGAACGCCTCGGCGGTCCACCCGAACGCCACGGGATCGACGACCGCGGTATAGCCCAGCACCACGCCGTCGCGCTCGAGCCGGTCAAGGCGCCGCTTGACCGCCGGCGCGGACAGGTGCACGTGGTTTCCGATATCCGAGAACGAACGACGGGCGTTCTCGCGCAGCAGCGCAACGATTCTTCGATCCGTGGCGTCCATGTCGGGTCAAAAACGGGCGGCAACACAACGTACCGGCCTTGAGATGCCGCTGCAACCTCCGGATCATTGCATAGGTGACTGCGAAGATGCCGCGGTTCCCAGACGCTGACCGAGCGCTCCGGCGTGCGCCGATTCAGCGAGGGAGCTCCGCGGTCCTGTTCGGCGAACTCGACGCGCGAGCAGGATCTCCGTGGGAACCTGTAGGTGATGGGGTTCGAGGGACTCTCCGGCAACGAATCGATGCTCCACCACCTTCAGTCGCCGTGCCGGGTGAGCGATCTGGGGTCGCTCACGGCGCTGACGCGTGAGGCGTGGGTTCCGGCCGCCCACGCTCACAGGCTGTCCGAGGACCCGCCGTGGACGCCGTCCCCGCCGTGGACGCGGTCCCCGCCGGTCTGTGACGACTACGACATCACCACGTACCGGGAGATCCTGTTCGCCGCCGACGGCATCGATCACCTGCTCCAGTTGGTGGGCGGATTCTCGCCGAGTGCGACGACGATTCTCCGGCGCGGCGGTCCTCCGTCAGGTCGGGCCGGACCTGAGCCGACCGGCGGTCGGTGAACTGCACGGCGACGATCGCGATGTCGTCGCGCTGGGGCTCGCGCGGCTGGGTGGCGTAGCGCTCGAGCGTGTCGGCGAGCTGGTCGGCGCCGGCCCCGCGCACGTGGTCGCGGAACGCCTCGGCGGGCTGGCGCTCGGGTCCGGGACCGGGGTCCGAGACGCCGTCGGTGTAGAGGAGGATCGTGTCGCCGTGCTCCAGGGCCAGCTCCGTCGTCTGGAGCCGGATGTCGGGCCAGATGCCCAGCAGCGTGCCCCGCGACGGGAGCAGGCGGGGGTCGCCCGCTGAGGGCACGAGGATCGGAGGTGGATGTCCGGCGCAGGCCAGCGACACCCGGGCGGTCCCGTTCTCGATGGTGAGCAGCAGGTAGGCGACCGTGATGAAGCGCCCGTCCAGATCCTCGCCGAGCATCGCCCGGTTGAGGAAGCGCAGCGCCTCGTCGGGACCCACCGACCACGAGGCGAGGCTGCGCAGCGTCCACCGCGCCATCGCCGTGACCGCCGCCGCCTCGGCCCCCTTGCCGCAGACGTCGCCGACGATGATGGCCCAGCGGCCGTCGCTCACGGCGAACGCGTCATAGAAGTCCCCGCCGACGAGCTCGGCCGCCTGGGCCGGGTGGAAGCGGACGGCCAGTTCACAGCCGGGGATCGCCGGCAGCGAGGTCGGCAGCAGGCTCTGGCGCAGCACCTCGACGGTGCGTTCGCTGCGCCGGCGCGCCCGCTCGCGCGAGAGCACCAGATGGCCGAGGAACACCCCCAGCAGCAGCGTGCCCAGCGTGAGCAGCACGAGCACCAGGAGGGCCTCGACGGTGGAGTGGCTGGCCTCGCGTCTTGGCCGTGTCCTGCCGGCGTGCGCTCGCGCGCTGAGACCAGCCGCTGCAGCGTGGCCGTCCGGGCGCGGACGCTGTCGACCATCTGCTTGCCCTCCAACGTGAGGGCGTACCCCCGCGATGCCGAGCGGTCGCGAGCGGCCAGGCTCAGGGTCTTGGGGAGGTAGCCGGTCATGTAGGCGTCCGCGGCGCTCTCCAGCGCCTTCACCTCCCCCATGAACGTGCCGTCCGCGGCCGCCGCGCGGCTCAGGTCGGCCCTCGCCTTGGCGTAGCCCTGCTGGGCGTCGTGCGTCGGCTCCAGGAACAACGTCCGCCCGGTGATGACGTAGCCCCGCAGGCCGGTCTCGGCGTCGACGACGAGCCGCTCGAGGTTGATCACCGCCACCAGGTAGTCATCGGAGCGCACGGTCGCGTCCGCGGACCGGTGCAGCTTGACCGTGTTGACGAGCAGGAGGGTGACGCCGAGCGCTACCAGCAGAGCCCCCGCCCCCACCACGAGCGCGAGCCGGACGGTCAGCCGGGGGATTCTCCGCATAACGCGAATTTACGGACTGTTGAGGTCGTCCACCAGCCAGGGGCCGCTGCTTCGTAGAGTCAGGGCGCGTGCTGATGCTTAATGTGCTCGATCGGCGGCTCCTGGTGGCGGCCCGCACCCGCGGTCATGGGCCGCGGCGTGAGCGCGCGATCCTCGTCTATTCGCGCCTGGGCGAGCACGCGGCATGCTGGCTGGCCCTGGGGGTGGCCGGAGCCGCCCTGGACCCGGAACGGCGGGCGCTGTGGTTGCGTGGCGCCGGGGTGGTGGCCGGAGCCTACGCCGCTCAACTACGCGGTCAAGCTGGCCGTGCGCCGCCCGCGCCCGGAGCTGGACGGCCTGCCGGCGTTGTCGCCGGTCGTCTCCGCGCTGTCCTTCCCCAGCGCCCATGCCACCACCTCGTTCGCGGCGGCCCGGGTCTACCGGAGGCTCGTGGCGCCCGGCGTGCTCTACGGCGCCGCGGTGGCGTTCGGGCTCAGCCGGCCCTACCTGGGCGTCCACTACCCCAGCGACGTGGTCGCGGGAGCGCTGCTCGGCACCGTCCTCGGCTGGCGTCGCCACAGGACGTGGCGCTGGGAGTGGAGGTGCTGCTCAGTGCCGATGAAGGTGGGGATCGTGGGCATGCCCAACGCCGGCAAGTCCTCGCTGTTCACCGCCCTGACCGGGGTCGCGGCGGAGGCGGCCAACTACCCGTTCACCACGATCGAGCCCAACGTCGCCATCGTGCCCGTGGACGACGAGCGGCTGAACACCGTCGCCGACATCGTGCGCGCCTCCAAGATCGTGCCCGACACGATCGCCTTTCACGACATCGCCGGCCTGGTGGCGGGCGCCCATCGCGGCGAGGGCCTGGGCAACCAGTTCCTGGCCAACATCCGCGAGACCGACGCGCTCGTGCACGTCGTCCGCGCCCACACCGACGAGAGCGTGGTGCACCCCGAGGGCCGGGTCGACCCGCTGGCCGACATCGAGACGATCGAGACCGAGCTGATCTACGCCGACCTCGAGCAGGCCGAGCGCCGGCGCGAGCGCGTCGTGCGGACCGCGCGCGGCGGGGACCGCCACGCCATCGCCGAGGCCGACTGGCTGGAGAGGGTGATCGAGGCTCTGCAGGCCGGCCAGCCCGCCCGGACGGTGCCGCGCGCGCGTGCGGCAGGTCACGCGACCGACGCGATGACGCTCCTCTCGCCGCTCACCGCCAAGCCGGTCCTGTTCGTGGCCAACGTCGAGGAGGGCACCGGCGAGGTCCCGCCCGAGATCGCCGCCCACGCCGCCGCCCAGGGCGCCGAGGCGGTGGCCGTCTCGGCCCGCCTGGAGGCCGAGCTGGGCGAGCTCTCCGACGAGGACGCCGCCGCGATGCGCGAGGACCTCGGGCTGGCCGAGTCCGGCCTGCAGACCGTCGTGCGCGGCGCGTTCTCGCTGCTGCACCTCGTCGCCTTCTTCACCGCCGGCGAGGACAAGCCGGCCCAGTCCTGGCACCTGCGCCGCGGCCTGTCGGTGTGGCACGCCGCCGGGCTCATCCACTCCGACATCCAGAAGGGCTTCGTCCGCGCCGAGGTGGTCTCCTGGGACGCCCTGCGCGACGCCGGCGGCTACGCGGGCGCACGCGACCGCGGCACGCTGCGGCTCGAGGGCCGCGACTACGTCGTCGCCGACGGGGACGTGATCACGGTCAAGTTCACGCCCTGAGCCTCGGCGCCCTGGGCACTACGAGGTCGGCGAGCGACGAGGCGTTCTCCAGCCGCTCGGCCAGCCGGTTCATCCCCAGCGCCCGCGCCGCCTGGGCCCCGCCGGCCAGGTTGGTCTCGGCGTCCTCGGGCGGAGCCACGTCCGCGGAGCGCAGCGTCGCGATGTCGCGGAAGGCGAGCAGCTCGTCGGCGTTGTCGCGCAGCGACGCGGCGATCCGCGGGCGCTGGTCGTCGGCGGCGGCGATCACCGCCTCCAGCGAGCCGTAGCGGTCCAGCAGCTCGGCGGCGGTCTTGGGGCCGATCCCGGGCGCGCCGGGCAGCCCGTCGGATGGGTCGCCGCGCAGCGCGATGAAGTCGGGCACGAGGCTCGGCACCATGCCGTAGCGGTCGGCGGACCTCCTCGGGGTCGACCTCGTCGAAGCCGGCCGAGCGCTGCTTGAGGTAGACGACGCTGACCTGCTCGGCCGCGCACTGGTACATGTCGCGGTCGCCGGTCATGATCAGCGCCCGGCCGCCGGCGTCGACCTCGGCCTCGGCGAACGCGCCCGAGCAGGTCGTCGGCCTCCAGGTCATCCGTGGACGCGGTGAGCCAGCCGAAGGCGGCGAACAGCTCCGGGGCGTGCTGGAACTGCCAGTCCAGCGCGTCGGGCACCGGCGGGCGGTCGGCGTGGTAGGCGGGATACAGCTCGGTCCGGTAGGCGGCGGCCTCGGCGCCGAAGCAGACGACGATCGCCCGCGGGCGGCAGTCGGCGGCGATCCGCAGGATCAGGTTGACGGCGCCCAGCAGCGCGTTGACGGCGTGGCCGTCGGCGTCGGTGATCGAGTCCGGCAGCGCGAAGAACGAGCGATACAGGACGAACGGGCCGTCGATCGTGAGCAGCGGTCCGGGCACGCCCCGGAGGCTATCCGTCCGCGGCTGCAGGGCGACGCGTGCCCGGCCGCTCAGGGGACCGTGACGGCCGGCCCGTCGAGCCGCCGTCGACCAGCCGGTAGCGGCCCGAGGGCACCTGCGTGCTGTAGGCGCCGCTGGCGGACACCGGCGCCTGGCCCACGGTCCGCCAGGACCCGGCGGTCTGAGACTGGATCGTCACCGAGCCGCGCGGCGGGCGCCGGGAACACGGTCCCGCTCAGCTGCCGGACGGATCGGTGGTGGTGATCGTGGTGAAGGTGGCCCAGGTGTCGTCGAGGCCGAAGATGGCCTGAAGCTGGGTGCCGCTCACGGTGCTGGTCCCGCGGGTGCCGACCACCTGGGCCTGCACGATCCGCGGCGAGACGCCGTGGCGCGTGACCGCGATGCCGACGAGGCTGCCCTTGACCAGGCGCCCGAGCTTGCGCGCCGCGGCCGCCAGGCTCATCTGCGAGCCCCAGCTGTGGTACGGGTTCTGGCCGGCGTTGTCGTAGGGATCGGGGACGCCGCGCAGCCACGGCTCGGGCGTCGCGCCGGCCCACACGTTCTGGATGCTCTCGGTGTAGCCGCCTGAGGAGGCGAAGAAGTAGGTGACCGCGGGCTTGCCGTCGTAGGTGACGATCTGGCCGCTGGTGGCCGCGACGGCGGCGTTGGTGGCGGGGTCTCGGCCCTCACGCCCCCGTACATCTGCGAGCGGGTGTCGGAGTACAGGTCATAGCCGTTGCCGCCCACCGTGGTCGTGATCGCGTAGGTCCGCGCGGCGACGGCCTGGGCCTCGAGCGCCGCGGTGGCCCAGCTCGACGGCATCTCGGCGGCCACGACCCCGCGGACGTAGTCGTCGAGGCCGACCGCGTTGACGGTCTGCACGCCGCCGGCGGCGGGCGAGAACTGCAGCGAGCCGCGATAGGTCCCCAGGCCGGGCACGGTCAGGGGCCCGGTCTGAGGGGCCATGACCGTCAGCGGCGCGGCGAAGGTGCCCACGGGCTTGCCCGCGGGCGTCGTGATCGTCAGCTTGGCCCCGGCGGCCTTGACGGTGTAGGTGGTGGCGGGCGTGAGGCGCGTCGCTGAGCCGGACACGCTCGCGGCGCCGCTGAACGACGCCCGGCCGGTGCTCAGCAGAACCCGGACGGTCTGGCCCGGGTTGGTGGCCGACAGCGCCGTGCCCTGGTAGTAGTGGGCCAGGATGGTCCGGTAGTCGGCGCCGTGCAGCGCGTAGCCGTAGGCGCCGTACTGGCTCATCCCGATGCCGTGGCCGTCGCCGCCGCCGCGGATGTAGAACGTGCTCGCGGCGCGGGCCGCGGCGGTCGACCGGCCAGCAGGACGAGCGCGGCGAGCAGCGGCGCGCACCGTGCCCACGCCCCACGCGCGGCCCCGGCCGGGGTTTAGCGCGGTTGAGCAGAGCGGATAGATAGGGTGGGGTCGTGAGCGAGCGCAAGGCGTCAGAGGTCTTCGTCGAGTGCCTGGAGGCAGAGGGCGTCAAGTACGTGTTCGGGATCCCAGGTGAGGAGACGCTGGACCTCAACGAATCGCTGGCTGACTCCTCTATCGACTTCGTCCCCGTCCGGCATGAGCAGGGCGGCGCCTACATGGCCGACGCCTATGGGCGGCTGACCGGGCGCGCCGGGGTGTGCCTGGGCACGCTGGGCCCGGGTGCGACCAACCTGGTGACCGCGGTCGCCGACGCGTTCCTGGATCGTGCGCCGCTCGTCGCGCTGACCGGCCAGTCCGACCTGGAGCGGATGCACAAGGAGTCACACCAGTACATCGACCTGCTCGGCGATCATGCGCCCGGTCGTGAAGTGGAATGCACGGGTTTCGAGCCCCGAGATCGTGCCCGAAGTGGTGCGCAAGGCGTTCAAGGTGGCCGAATCCGAGAAGCCCGGCTCCACCCATCTGGAGCTGCCCGAGGACGTGATGATGCGCCCGCTGGACGCCTCGCCCCTCCCCCGCCACGCGCCCGTCCAGCCCGAGCCGGGGATGAAGGAGCTCCAGCGGGCCACCGAGGTGATCATGGCCGCCGAGAACCCGATCATCCTCGCCGGCAACGGCGCCATCCGCACCCACGCCAGCCGCGCGCTGCGCGCGTTCGTGCACACGACGGGGATCCCGGTGGCCGAGACGTTCATGGCCAAGGGCCTGCTCGACTACGAGGATCCGCATGCCCTCGGCACCGTCGGGCTGCAGGCCCGCGACTACGAGCTGGCCGGGTTCGACGACGCCGACGTGGTCATCGCCGTCGGCTACGACCTCGTCGAGCACAAGCCCGAGCACTGGAACCCGCACGCCAACAAGCAGATCGTGGTCATCGACACCGTCGCCGCCGAGATCGACGAGTTCTTCATGCCCGAGGTCGAGCTGATCGGCGACATCGCCCACGTCCTGGCGCGGCTGGCGGCCGGCTGCAGCCGCAAGAACGCATCGGCGGAGCGGGGACGGGTCCGACCGGCTGCGCCGAGCTCGTGTTCGGCGCGCTGCGGGACGCCAGCGACGGACGAGCAGTTCCCGATGCGCCCGCCGCGCGTGCTGTCCGACATCCGCCAGGCGCTGCGCCGCAGCGACCTGCTGGTCTCCGACGTCGGCCTGCACAAGCTGTGGATCGGCCGGATGTTCCCCGCCCACGAGCCGGGAACGGTGCTCATCGCCAACGGTCTGGCCGGGATGGGGTTCGCGCTGCCGACGGCGATCGCGGCCAAGCTCGTCGACCCCCACCGCCACGTCGTCACCGTCTCCGGCGACGGGGGCTTCCTCATGAACTGCCAGGAGCTCGAGACCGCGGTGCGCCTCAAGACGCCGGTGGTCAACGTCATCTGGGAGAACGGCCAGTTCGGCTCGATCGTGTGGAAGCAGGACAAGAAGTTCGGCCGCCACTTCGGCGTGGACTTCGGCAACCCGGACTTCGTCAAGCTCGCCGAGGCCTTCGGCGCGCCCGCGTGGCGCTGCGCGAGCGCCGACGAGTTCTCGCAGCGCCTGAGGCACGCCCTCACGCTCGACGTGCCCTCGGTGATCGTCGTCCCGATCGACTACTCGGTCGACGTGGCGATCTCGCGCGAGCTCGGCGCCGAGACCGTCGCCACCTGACGCGCTGTCCTGCCGCGCCGCCGTGAGCGAGCACGAGGGCCCTTAACGGCGACGGCTCGCCCGGCCGGTGGGGCCGGGCGAGCCGCCCTGAGGGGTTGCGACGTACCTCAGGCGCTCAGCGCCGCTTGCTGAACCCGCTTCGGGAGAGAGCGAGCTCCGCGACCAGCTTGGGCCCATCCGGGGTCCCCAGCCCGGTCGCGAGGTCGTACCCGCGCACGGAGTCAAATCCAGTCACCGTGTGCTGGCCGGGGAACGGGTCCCCGTCGGGATTGACGAACGTCACGGTCGTGTTGCCGGCGGAGACGTCGGTCAGGCCGGAGAACGGCCCCGATCCGCGCCGGTAGAGCGTCGGATTGATCAGTCCGAGATCGCGATGGGCGGCCTGGTCGGCCACCGCGACGATCCCCGAGAACAGCGGGCTGGCCTCGCTGGTGCCGCCGATGATCCCGAACAGCCCGCCACCGGGCGGCGGGGGCGGGAAGCCCAGCGATGACGCGTCGTAGCTGAAGAACACGAGGGCGCCGCCGTCGATGGCCGCGCTCAGGCTGACGTCCGGGGTGCCGCGGCGATTGCCGACGTCCCGGGCGACCGAGTCCTGGTAGAACGGCCGGCGGAACACCGACGACAGGCCGCCGCCGCCCGCGGCGGGCTGCTGATTGCCCTCAAGCGTGGCGGTGTCGTTCCAGACCTGGTCCGGAGCGGTGCGGTTGCCGTTGGCGTCCAGATGCAGCTGGAGTCCACCGACCGAGGTGACCAGCGGGTCCGCTGACGGCCACGAATTGACCGGGAACGGATAGAAGTCCATCGCGTCGGGGGCGCTGGTGGCGTCCGTCGGACCGGCGTCACCCGATGACGCCAGCACGGTCACGTTGTGCGCCGCCGCGTTCTCAAACGCACTGCGCAGCCCCAGGATCGCGCGGGGGCCGGGGAACGTCTCCTCGGTCGCGCCGAAGCTCTGCGTGATCACGTCACCCATATGGTGGTTGATCACGAAGTTCTCGGCCGCCATCATCTCGGGCAGGCCCGTGACGCCCTCGGTCTCGGCCACCGGGGTCTCGACGAGGAGGATGTTGGCGCCCGGCGCCATCGCGTGGGAGTACTCGACGTCGAGCGAGGTCTCGATGCCCCAGTTCGCCATCGTCGCGTTGGTGGGATCGAATGGCGGGACCGGGCCGACCGGCTGGATGATCTTGAACGACGGAGGCGCCGGCAGCCCGAAGGACTGGTCGAACGTGGCGAGATCCTGGGTGATCGTCGGCGACCCGAACGAGTCGACGATGACGATCGTCTTGCCGCGGCCGTTGAGCCCGAGCCTGTAGAGCGGGTTCATGTTGTAGGCCTGCTCGAGCTGGTTCGGGCTGTAGCACGCGATGCCGGCGCTCGCCTCGCACTGCGCCGTGGTCGGCGGCTGCTTGAACGTCTTGGATGTCAGCTCGTGCATCGGCGTGGCGCTTGCCGCCGCCGCCGAGCACGCCAGAACCGCCGACGCTGCTGCCAGCGCCAGCAGACTTTTCCTGCGCAAAGCCTTACCTCCCAGGTTGACCGGACGAAGCGCGCGGATTCAATCTCATGCGCATCGTCTACGCGCCGCCACCGCCCCGATTCGCAACGGATCGCCGCGCCACGGACGATTTGCGGCAGTTCGTCAACCTGCGATGACGACTACGTGTTGCCGCGGGCCATCGCCCGCAGGTCCATCGCCTTGTTGTAGGTCTCCTCGTCGACGCCCTTCTCGTAGGCGACCTCGCGGAGCATCCGGCCCGAGGTCGCGGCCTCCTTGACGATCTCGGCCGCCTTGTCGTAGCCGATGTAGGGGTTCAGCGCCGTGGCGGCGGCCAGCGTCGACTCGGCGGAGCGATGCGCGCCGTCCTCGTTGGCCTGGATGCCGTCGACGCACTTCTCGGCGAAGATCTTCGCCGTCGCGGCCAGCAGGCCGATCGACTCCAGCAGGTTGCGCGCGATCAGCGGCACGCGGACGTTGAGCTCGAAGTTGCCCTGCAGGCCGCCGATGGTGATCGCGGTGTCGTTGCCGATCACCTGCGCGGACACCTGCAGGACCACCTCCGGGATGACCGGGTTGACCTTGCCGGGCATGATCGAGGAGCCCTTCTGCAGCTCGGGGAGCAGCAGCTCGCCGATCCCGGCGCGCGGGCCGGAGCCCATCAGCGCCAGGTCGTTGGCGATCTTGGTCAGCGAGACGGCGATCACCTTCAGCGCGCCCGACAGCTCGACCAGCGCGTCGCGGTTGCCCTGCGCCTCGAACGGATCCTCGGGCGCGCGGATCTCCAGGCCGGTCGTCCTCGGTCAGCCGCGCGCGCACGCGCGTGGCGAACTCCTGGTGGGTGTTGAGCCCGGTGCCGGTGGCGGTGCCGCCGAGCGGGATCTGCGCGACCTGGGGCAGCGCGTTGCGCACGCGCCGCGCGCCGAGCCGGATCTGGGCGGCGTAGCCGGAGAACTCCTGGCCGAGGGTGACCGGCACCGCGTCCATCAGGTGGGTGCGGCCGGCCTTGACGATGTCGTGGAACGCCTCGGCCTTGGCCTGGAAGGCGGCCTCGAGCTGCTCGAGCGCCGGCAGCAGGTCGTGCTCGGCCCGATCCAGCGCGGCGAGGTGGACCGCCGACGGGAACACGTCGTTGGAGGACTGGCCCATGTTGACGTGATCGTTGGGGTGGGCGCCGTCGCCCGGCGAGGGTGGCGATGACCTCGTTGGCGTTCATGTTCGTCGACGTGCCCGAGCCGGTCTGGAAGACGTCGATCGGGAACTGGTCGTCGAACTCGCCGGCGGCGACGCGGTCGGCCGCGGCGGCGATCCGCTCGGCGAGGTCGGGCGTCGAGGAGGTCGAGCTCGGCGTTGACCCGAGCGGCGGCGCCCTTGATCTGGGCCAGCCAGCGGATGACCGAGACGGGGACGGTCTCGCCGGAGACCGGGAAGTTGGCGACAGCCTTGGTCGTCTCGCCGCCCCAAAGCTGCTCTTTCTCCTGCAGGCTCATGACGTCCTTTCACAATTTCGTTCGCGCGCGATGCGCTGAACGCTAGCGCTCGGGTGCGGTCGCGGGCCCGTGCGCTCGACGCCGGACGAGGGCCCGTCAGCCGCAGAACGCGATCAGCTCGCGCGCCACCGCCGACCGGATCGTCGTAGGCGATGAGGAAGCCGGTCTGCGGCAGCGTGCGCAGCTGGGCGTCGGGCAGCAGGTCCAGCGCCTCGGTGGCGGCCTCGAGAGGATGGGCCAGGTCCTCCTCGGCCCACAGCAGCAGCACCGGCATGCGCATCTGCGGGGTAGGCGTCGAGCAGCTGGCGCTGGGCCTCCACCGGCCAGCGCCGCGCGAACTTCGCCCACGAGCGGGCGCGGTTGCCGTTGCCGCCGACGTCGGCGAAGGCGTGGCGGATGAGGTCGCGCGCCGCCGGGTTGCGCTGGACCGACAGCCGCTCGCCCACCGCGGGGCGGAACACGAGCTTGGCGCCGTGGGCCATCACCCGGTCCAGGCCCGGGCAGCGCGGCCACCCGGCAGGACATCCGCCACGCCGCGCGCTTGGCGCCGAACTCGTCGCGGCGGTGCAGCCGGTTGGGCATCAGCACCAGCCGGCTGGGCTCCAGCCGGCCGGTGCTGACCGCCAGCAGCGCGAGCTCGGCGCCGAGGTCGTGGCCGGCGACGATGCATCGCGGGCCGCCCGCCTCGCGGCAGAAGCCGGCGATCACGTCGGCCAGCCAGTCGGGCGAGTAGGGATGGCGCGGGCGGTCCTCGGAGTCGCCGTGCAGCGGCAGGTCGGGCAGCATCACGCGGAAGCGCGTCGACAGCGGCGCCACGACCGGCTCCCACTCGCGGTGCGAGAGGCCGAGCGAGTGCAGCAGGACGAGCGCCGGGCCCGGTGCCGGTCTCCCGGTAGGCGACGCGCGCGCCGTCCTGGTGGTGGTAGAGGCGCAGCCGCATCTGAGTGGATCGTCGCCACCCGCGGGCTCGATCAGACGTCCACGCGATGATCCGGAATGAGGATCGGTGGGTACCTTGTGAGACGTGTCGCCCATCGCCTTATGACCGACTTTTGGATCATCGAGGCGACAACGACATGATTTGCCGTTAAAAGGTTGTGCAATTGCTGTGCTTGTCTGATTATCGTTGCGCAAATAGCGCTGAAATGGAGTCATGAGGCAAATCCACGGAAGCCCGCTGGGCCTGTCCACATCACAGGCGGCTCAGGCGCTTGGCGTCTCGCTGGGAACGATCCGACGCTGGTCGGACATGGGCTATCTGCAGTCCTACCGCACCCCGGGAGGACAGCGGCGCTTCAGCCAGGAGCAGATCGACAGGTTCGTCGGCTCGCTGGAGCAGCAGAGCTCCGATCCCCTGCTTGACCGTCAGGTCGGCTGAGGCTCCGGCCTCCCGAACAATCCGGGCGGACCGACCGGCCCTGGCGGCCCGTCCCCTATAGCCACACCAGCCGCGATGGCGCGGCCGTTTGCCGGCGGCCGTGCCACACGGTGTGGCACTGACAGGTCGCACCGGTCTACCGGCGCACCGCCCTGTCCTGAAATCGGAGGCCGGGACGGGCGTCGGTCAGCCCGCGCGCCGGCTGGCCGCGCGCTCAGCCGCCTGCGCCGGCCTGGTTGATGCGGCGCTCCATGTCGAGCTCGGCGTCGAAGTCGGCCATGTCGGCGTGGCGGTACTCGACGCCCTCGCCGCTGAGCAGCCCGGCCAGCACCTCCACGTAGTGGGCGTCCACCTGGCGTGCCGGCCACCCGCCGCAGCTCGGTGAGCGCCTCGAACGAGCTCATCTGCGTGCGGTAGGTGTCCGACGCCGTGAGCGTGTCGTAGACCTCGGCCACCGAGATGATCTTGGCGATCTCGGGGATCTCGTCCTCGGCCAGCCCGGCGGGATAGCCCGCGGCCGTCGATGCGCTCGTGGTGGGCGAGCACGATCTCGGCCACCGGTCCGTACATCCCGAGGTCGCGCAGCATGTCGGCGCCGAGCTCGGGATGGCGCTGGATCGCCATCCAGTCCTCCTCGGTGAGCGTGCGGCCGCGCTCGGCCACGCGGTCCGACAGCGCGAAGCGCCCGATGTCGTGCAGCAGCCCCGCCGTGTGGGCCAGCTCGCACTCGGCCTCGCTCATCCCCACCGCCTTGGCGATGTCCCGGGCGAACCGGGCCACCGCCGCCGAATGGCGCGCGGCGCGCTGGTCGCGGATGTCCAGCGAGCGCATCAGGCCGGCGAGCACGCCCCAGGAGAGCGAGACGTACTGCTGGGCCCGCTGGCGGGACTGCGTCGAGCAGATGGGCCATGTAGGAGAACGCGAACACCGCGGCGAGCGCGAACGCGATCCCGGCGTTGCCGAGCTTGAACGTGATGCCGACGCCGGCCACGCGCGACCAGGATGCTGAGCCCGCCGCTCGGCAGGAACTCGAGCGAGCGTCTGCCAGCCGAACTGCTCGGCCGACGGGAAGCACGAGCCGGCGCAGCGCCGCGAACATCGCGAAGCTCGAGCACGCAGCGACGACCGCGCCGGCCAGCGCCACGGCGAGGTAGAAGCCGACGCGCGTCGGACGGGCCCGCGAGCCAGCGCTCGGATGATCACCGCCGCGGCCACCGCGGGCGACGACCGCGGCCGGCAGGTTGTTGTAGACGACGAGCCGCCAGCGCGTCCTGCATCATCGACGGTCGCGGTCAACTCGGCGATGACCGCCGCGGCGGCCGCCGACGCCGGGCCCGAGGAACGCCGCCGCGAGCACGATCACGATGAACGAGGCCGAGACACGCGAGTCCGTCCGCGCTCGCCCGCCGACCAGCACGCCGGCAGCCGACGGCCGCGACGCCGAGGATGACGCTGAGCGCGTTGACGCGGTCGGGCGCGGCTGAGCACGATCACGACGCGCGCACGACGGCGAAGCTGCAGCACCGCGAGCCACGGCGCAGCACGTCGCGCCACGAGCGCCGAGCGGCACGTCATCCGCGCGCCGGCGGAGCATTCATGGACGGTAGCGTGAAATTCGACGCAGCTACCAGCGTTGAATACGTGATCAGCGACCGTGTGCGAAAGACCATGTTCCCTCCCTCCAACGAGCTCGACGACCGGAGGCAGCGCAGGCACCCAGCCCGAGCCGCGCGGCGAGCTGATGCGACGACGCGTGCAAGGCTCTGGACGGTCCTTCCGGTCGCGTTCTGCACTTGCGCATAGCTCCCAAATTGCGTCAAAATGGACGCAACTTCCCATACGCTTTGCACAGAATTTTAGTTGGTAACTCGTGCAATTTTAAATGTACCGGGGGTATTCCGCAACGTTCCGGGCCACCTTTCTGATCAAGTGCGCTACCTGAAGACCAGCGAAGCGGCCGCGTTGCTAAACGTGAGCCCGAACACGCTGCGGGCGTGGGAGCGCCGGTTCGGCTTCCCCAAGCCGCAGCGTTCGCCCGGCAAGCACCGCCTGTTCACGCACGGCGAGATCGCCGCGCTGCGCGATGCGCTCCAGGAGGGCCTGTCGATCTCGTCCGCTGTTTCCCGCGCGCGTGAGGGCCTGGCGGCCGACGCGAACTCCCTGGTCGGCGCGCTGGTCTCGTACGAGCGCGAGCGGGCCGACGCCGCGATCGAGGCGGCGCTGGCGCTGCGGACGGTCGAGCGCTCGGTCGAGGAGGTGCTGCTGCCGACCCTGGACGAGATCCTGCGCCGCTACGGGAGCGAGTCGGCGGCGTGGGCGTTCGCCTCGCACTGGGCCGCCGACTGGCTGCGCCGGGCGACGCGGCTGTCGCCGCCGCCCGGTGCGGCCGGTATCGATCGTGTTCGGCGACGCCACGCGGGATGAGCTGGACCCCGACGCCCCCTACCTGCGCGCGCTGGAGCTGTTCTGCGTCCGCGCCGGGATCGACGTGCTCAGCCTGTCGGCGCGTGGCGTGGCGGGCATCGGCGACGCGGTCGCCGTGCACCGTCCCAACCTCGTGGTCGTCGCCGGGTCCCATCTCGACGACGACGCCGTGGCCCGCTGGGCGTACGCGATCCGGCTCGCCGGCGGCGCCGTCCCGGTGGCCGTCTACCGCCGCGGCTCGGACCGCGGTCCGCGTGCGGAGCACCGGCACGCGCAACCTGCCGCCCGGCGCCGGCGCGGCCCAGCGGCGGATCCTGGAGCTGATCGAGGGCGAGCTGCTCGCCGTGGTGGCTCCGCCCAGCAAAAGCAGTCACGTCGCGCCGCCCGCCGCGCCAGCGCCTGAGCGCCCGTCGGTCCTCGCGCAGGCCACCCGGCGCCCCTCCGAGCGCTGATCAGGGCGTCGTCGCGATTGTCAGCAGCGTGACACGTTCGCGCTGCAATTTCTCCACCATCTGTCCTCGCGGCGACCGGCGACCGCCCGCGGGCACCCCTGAGCGTGTCCCTGGCGCGCGTACGACGGCCGCCCTGCGGACTCCTTCGCGGCGCACGAAAGCGGCCAAAGTGCAGCCAACGTTGCGAACCTTGCTTATCTCTCCCAACGACGAAATAACTCCCCTATGAACGGAATCCGGACGAATGCGGCTGCGGTCATGCTCGGGATCAGCCCGAACACGCTGCGCAGCTGGGAACGCCGCTACGGCTTCCCCAAGCCCCAACGCTCGGCCGGGGGCCACCGCCAGTACTCGCTGACCGAGATCGAGGCCCTGCGCCTCACCCTGGCGGAGACCCACAACGTCTCCTCGGCGATCTCGCTGGCCCGGGAGCGCGGCGAGGGCCCGTCGACCCCGTCGCGGCTGACGGGCGCGTTCACACGCTTTGACGAGGACGGCGCCAACCGTCTGCTGGAGGAGAGCCTCGGGTTGCGCTCGGTCGAGCGGACGATCGAGGAGGTGCTGCTCGACGCCGTCACGGCGCTGTTCGAGCCCGGCGGCCAACAGCGCCGAGTACGAGTTCGCCTGGCGCCACGCCGTCGGGTGGCTGTCGGCGCAGCGCCGCCTCGCCCCGCCGGCCACGCGCCGCGACGGCGTGATGATCTTCGACGCCTCCTCCCCGTGCGACCTGGACGCCGTCCACGCCCAGGCGCTCGAGGTGGTCCTGCGCCGCGCCGGCCTGCGCACGCTGGCGCTCACCCCGTCGATCGAGCTCACCCGGCTGGGCCGCGCCCTGCGGGCGCTCAACCCGGCGGCGGTGGTCCTGACCGGGCGGCGGGTCTCGCTGGACTCGATCGGCCGCCTGGTCTACGCCGTGCGCTCGGTCGTGCGCGAGGTCGTGGTGTTCGACTACCGCGGCGCGGTCCCGGACACCGGCGCCAGCACGGTCTTCCGCCTCGGCGACACGCCGGTGGCGGCCCGCGACGCGCTCCTCGCCCGCCTGGAGCCGGCGTGACGCCCGCGCAGCGTGCCGCGCCCGGCGCCGGCGGTGGCGCAGCGTTCCTCCGCGCCCGCGGGCGCATAGCGGGCGGGCGCGGGGCCGGGCGGAGGGCGAGCGGGAGCCGAGTTCCGGGCCGCGGCTTCCTAGAATCCTCCGCCCATGAGCAGCCCCCATCGCCCCGTCGATCCGCACGCCTCCTTCCCGGAGCTGGAGGAGGCGGTGCTGGAGCGCTGGCGCGAGCGCGACGTGTTCGCCGAGTCGGTGCGCCGGCGCGCCGGCGCCCCGCAGTGGGGCTTCTACGAGGGGCCGCCGACCGCCAACGGCCCCCCGGCCACCCACCACGTCCTCAGCCGGGTGTTCAAGGACATCTTCCCGCGCTACCGGACGATGACCGGGCACTACGTCGAGCGCAAGGGCGGCTGGGACTGCCACGGCCTGCCCGTGGAGCTGGCGCTCGAGGCCGAGCTCGGCTTCACCTCCAAGGACGACATCGAGCGCTACGGCATCGCCGAGTTCAACGCCAAGTGCCGCGAGAAGGTGCTCAGCCACGTCGCCGAGTGGAACCGGCTGACCGAGCGGATCGGCTTCTGGGTCGACCTCGACGACGCCTACCGCACGCTTGACCCCAGCTACGTGGAGTCGGTGTGGTGGGCGCTGAAGACGATCCACGAGAAGGGGCTGCTCTACGAGAAGCTCAAGGTCGTCCCCTACTGCCCGCGCGACCAGGTCACGCTCTCCAGCCACGAGCTCGGCCAGCCCGGCGCCTACCAGGACGTCGTCGACCCCTCGGTGTACGTCCGCCTCCCGGTCACGCGACCCGGCCCGGCGGCCCGCGCAGCCCGGCGACGAGCTGCTGGTGTGGACGACGACCCCGTGGACGCTGGTCTCCAACGCCGCCGTGGCCGTCCACCCCGAGCTGACCTACGTCCGCGCGCGCTATGACGGCGGCCGCACGGCGATCCTCGCCGCCGACGCTGGTGCGAGAAGGTGCTGGGCGAGGACGCCGAGGTGCTCGAGAGCTTCCCCGGCGCCGAGCTCGTCGGCACCGCCTACGAGCCGCCGTTCGCGTTCATCCCCGCCGAGGCCTACGGCCCCAAGGGCCACACCGTGCTGCCCGCCGACTTCGTCACCGCCGACGACGGCACCGGGCTGGTCCACACCGCGATCGCCTTCGGCGAGGACGACTTCCGCCTCGGCGAGCAGGAGGGCCTGACCGTGGTCAACCCGGTCCGGCTCGACGGCACCTACGACGAGCGCATCGGCCCCTACGCCGGGCGCTGGGTCAAGGACGCCGACCCCGACCTCATCGAGGACCTGCGCGGCCGCGGCCGGCTGCTGCGCGCCGAGGACTACGAGCACTCCTATCCGCACTGCTGGCGCTGCGACACGCCGCTGCTCTACTACGCCAAGCCCTCCTGGTACATCGCCACCAGCCAGATCAAGGACCGCCTGCTGGCCTCCAACGAGGCCGTCAACTGGCACCCGGAGCACGTCAAGCACGGGCGCTTCGGCAACTGGCTGGAGGGCAACGTCGACTGGGCGCTGTCGCGCGAGCGCTACTGGGGCACGCCGCTGCCGGTGTGGCGCTGCGCCCACGGCTGCATGAAGGTGATGGGCTCGCTGGCCGAGCTCGAGCGCGAGTCGGGCGTCAAGCTCGACGACCCCCACCGCCCGTTCGTCGACGACGTGGTCCTCACGTGCGACAACTGCGGCGGGGACATGCACCGCGTGCCCGAGGTGATCGACGTCTGGTTTGACTCGGGGTCGATGCCGTTCGCCCAGTTCCACGCCCCCCACGCCAACCTCGAGCACTTCGAGCAGCGCTTCCCCGCCGACTTCATCTGCGAGGCGCTGGACCAGACGCGCGGCTGGTTCTACTCGCTGCTGGCCATCTCGACGCTGCTGTTCGACACGCTCGTCGTTTCGCAACGTCGTCTGCCTCGGCCTGATCCTCGACGAGGACGGCCGCAAGATGTCCAAGTCGCTGGGCAACACGGTCGAGCCGTGGGAGGTGATCGACCGCTACGGCGCCGACGCGCTGCGCTGGTACTTCTTCACCTCCAAGCAGCCGTGGGACGGCTACCGCTTCTCGCTGGAGACGATCGGCGAGGCGGTGCGCCAGTTCATGCTCCAGCTGTGGAACACCTACGGCTTCTACGTCCTCTACGCCAACGCCAACGCACGTCGACGCCGACGGACGCCG
Source organism: uncultured Actinomycetota bacterium (assembly GCA_963790605.1). Taxonomy (GTDB): domain Bacteria; phylum Actinomycetota; class Thermoleophilia; order Solirubrobacterales; family Solirubrobacteraceae; genus Palsa-465. The sequence continues at coordinate 22,125 of CAWBPG010000003.1, forward strand.
GCGCCGAGTCCGACCGGCGACCTGGACCGCTGGGCGCTGTCGCGGCTGCAGGAGACGGTGGAGATCGTCCGCGAGCGCCTCGACGACTTCGACGCCACCACCGGCGGGCCGCGCCATCCAGGCGTTCGTCGACGAGCTCTCCAACTGGTACGTGCGCCGCTCGCGCCGGCGCTTCTGGGACGGCGACCCGGCGGCCTTCGCCACGCTGCGCGACTGCCTGGTCACGGTCGCCCAGCTGCTGGCGCCGTTCTGCCCGTTCATCGCCGACGAGATCTACGACAACCTCGACGGCGCCGAGCCCAGCGTGCACCTGTGCGACTTCCCGGTCGCCGGCGCGCGCGCGACGCCGAGCTCGAGCAGGCGATGGACGTCGCGCGCGAGACGGTCCGGCTCGGGCCTGGCCGCGCGCGCGCAGGCCAAGATCAAGGTCCGCCAGCCGCTGCGCGCGGCGGTGGTCGTCGCCACCGGCCGCGAGCGCGAGGCGATCGAGCGGCTGGCCGACATCGTGCGCGACGAGCTCAACGTGCGCGAGCTGCGCTTCGTCTCCGAGGCCGACGAGCTCGGCGCAGGTCGAGATCAAGCCCAACTACCGGACGCTGGGCCCGCGCTTCGGCAAGCAGATGCCGATGGTGGCGGCGGCGGTCGCCGGCCTGGACCCGGCGCACGTGGCGGCGGCGCTGCGCGAGGGCGGCACCGTGGCGATCACCGTCGGCGGCACCGAGCACGAGCTCGCCGCCGACGACCTGCTCATCAGCATGAAGCCGCTGGAGGGCTACCAGGTGGAGCGCGAGGGCTCGCACGCGGTCGCGCTGGAGATCGAGATCGACGAGTCGCTGCGCGTCGAGGGCTGGGCGCGCGACATCGTCCGCGCCGTGCAGAACGCGCGCCAGGCCGCCGGCCTGGAGGTCTCCGACCGGATCCTGCTCACGCTCGACGGCGACGCCGAGCTGCTCGGCGCCGCCCGGGCGCACGAGGCCTACATCGCCGGCGAGACGCTGGCCACGCAGGTCAGCTACGAGTCGCTCGACGGCGCGAGCCGGTCATGATCGACGACCGGCCGCTGAAGATCGGCGTCGCGGTCGCCGAGTGGCGACGCCGGCTAGGCGAGCGCCGGCTCGAGCTCCTCTTCGATCTTGCGCTTGGGGTAGGCGCCGATCACCGTCTTGGCCACCTCGCCGTGCTTGAACAGCATCAGCGTCGGGATCGACATGACGTTGAACTTGACCGCGGTCTGCTGGTTCTCGTCGATGTTGAGCTTGACGACCTTCAGCGCGTCGCCGCGCTCGGAGGCGATCTCCTCGACGACCGGAGAGACCCGGCGGCACGGACCGCACCACGGCGCCCAGAAGTCGACGAGCACGGGGACGTCGGACTCGACGACCTCGGCCTGGAAGTTGTTGTCGGTTACATCTGTCACGGCGCCTGCCATGTCGGTCTCCTTGTCGGTTTACTTCAAAAAGTATAGCGCCCGCTCGGAGCTAGGCTAGTAGCGGCTATGGCCGACCCCACGAACTCCGAGATCGCCGCCGCGCTGGACGAGCTCGGCGACCTCTACGAGCTCGACGGGGCGGTCATCCACCGTATCGTCGCCTACCGCAACGCCGCCAAGGCGGTGCGCGACGCGTCGGTGTCGGTGACCGCGCTGGCCCGCGAGGGCCGCGCCACCGAGCTGCCGGGCATCGGCGCGATCATCCAGGAGAAGGTCCTGGCGCCTCGCCGACGACGGCGAGATCCCCGCCGCGGTCAAGCTCCGCGCCAAGTTCCCGGCCGGCCTGCTCGAGATCACCCGCCTGCCCGGCCTGGGCCCCAAGCGGGCGCGGCGGCTGTTCGAGGAGCTCTCCGTCGACTCGCTGCGAGGCGCTGGAGGCGGCCGCGTCCGCGCAGCGGATCCGCGCGCTCAAGGGCTTCGGCCCCAAGGCCGAGGAGAGCATCCTGGCCGCCGTCACCGCGCGCCGCGCCGAGGAGGCCGCCGGCAACGGCGGCGGCCGGCGCGTCGTGCTCAACCGGGCGCTGGCCGTCGGCGAGCAGCTGCTCGACGCGCTGCGCGCCCACCCGGCGGCCGAGCGGGTCGAGCTGGCCGGCTCGGCCCGGCGGATGACCGACAGCGTCAAGGACCTCGACATCATCGCCACCGCCTCCGACCCGCTGGCGCTGGCGCAGCGCGGCCGCCGAGCTGGAGCTCGTGGAGGCGGCGCAGAATCCCGAGCGAGTCCGGCGTGCGGCTGCGCACGCACACCGGGCTGAAGGTCGACCTGCGGATCGTCGCGCCCGACCAGTTCGGCAACCTGCTCCAGCACTTCACCGGCTCCAAGCAGCACAACATGGCGCTGCGCGAGGCGGCGGTGCGCAAGGGGCTGCACGTCTCCGAGTACGGCGTGCTCGACGACAGCCACCGGCGAGACCCATCGCTGCGAGCGCGAGGAGGAGGTCTACGCGCTGCTCGGCCTGGAGTACATCGAGCCCGAGCTGCGCGAGAACCGCGGCGAGCTCGAGGCGGCGGCCAAGGGCACGCTGCCGGCGCTGATCACCGTCGAGGACCTGCGCGGCGACCTGCACTGCCACACCACCGCCTCGGACGGGACCGCCTCGATCGAGGAGATGGCGCTGGCCGCCCGCGACGCCGGCTACGAGTACCTGGCGATCACCGACCACTCGGCGTCGGTGGCGGTGCGCATCGAGGCCGCCGCAGCTGCTCCGAGCACATCGCCCGGATCCGCGAGCTGTCGGGCACCGACGCCGTCGGCGGCATCACGCTGCTGGCCGGCTCGGAGGTCAACATCCTCCCCGACGGCTCGCTGGACTACGACGACGAGACCCTGGCCGAGCTCGACTGGGTCGTGGCCTCGGTCCACTCGTCGTTCCAGATGGACTCCGCGGCGATGACCGCGCGGATCGTGCGGGCCATCTCCAACCCGCTGGTCGACGTCATCGGCCACCTCTCGGGGCGCAAGATCGAGCGCCGGCCGCCCTACCAGTTCGACTTCCCGGCGATCGTCGAGGCGGCGCCGCGAGACCGGCACGCATGCTGGAGATCAACTCCAGCCCCGACCGGCGCGACATGAACGAGGTCCACGCCCGCGCCGCGGCCGAGGCGGGGATCCCGATCGTCATCAACTGCGACGCCCACCGCGTCGGCGGGTTCGAGGTGGCCCGCTACGGGGTGGCGACGGCGCGCCGGGCGTGGCTGGGGCCCGACGCGGTGGCCAACACGCGGCCGTGGGACGAGGTGGCGGCGCTGCGGCCGCGGGCGCGCTCGCAGGCTCGCGGCTAGACCTGCGACGTCTGCCCTGGGTACGGACGTACGTCAACGGCGGGCTTGGGAACGGGGGCACGAACGGCTGCGGCGGGGGTTGTGGCGGATAGTGCAGCGAAATAGCTGCAAGATCCGCCACGACCTCGCCGCGAGGCCGCGCGGACGCCCCAGGCCGCTCAGACCCCTCCTCGCTAGCCGCAGTTGACGTGCGTCAGTGTCGCCGCGAACGCCCCGACCCCTTCCGGGGCGGCGGCGGCGGCCGCCGTGCGGAGCCGCGCGCCCGTCCCGGACGCCGCACGCCCCGCGACCCCGGCCACCCGCAGCGGCAGCGGCGCCGCGCGCGGGAACCCCAGCCCCCGCGTCGGCCCCGCCGCCCGCGCGCTCTCCGGGCACGACCTCGGCCGGCGTCGACCCCCCAGCCCCGCCACCCGCGCTGCACGCGCCACGAACCACAGCAGCCCGATCAGGCACAGGATCGAGGCGACGAAGAAGTTGAGCGCGCAGGCCGAGGAAGTGGTTGGAGTAGTCGATCCGCTGGGTCTCCTCGAAGATGCGAAAGCCCGAGTAGCCGGCCACGTAGAGGGCGAACAGCCCCGGCGCGCGGATCTTGCGCCGCGCGCCCAGCCAGACCAGGAACGCGGCCAGCAGCAGGTTCCAGATGAGCTCGTAGAGGAACGTCGGCTCGAACGTGGGGACGTGCGAGGTAGCCGGGCGGGCGGTGGGCGGGCGAGATCTTCAGCGCCCACGGCAGCGAGGACGGGCGCCCCGAACAGCTCCTGGTTGAAGTAGTTGCCGATCCGCCCGATCGCCTGGGCCACGAGCAGGCCCGGGCGCCGCCGCGTCCATGAAGCCGCAGCAGGTCGGCGCGGCCCAGCCGCCGGTGCGCGACCCACAGCCCGACCAGCGACGCCGCCGGCGATGCCGCCCCAGATGCCCAGGCCGCCGTCCCAGATGGCGAACACCCCCCACCAGTGGTCGGGGATCTGGCTGGGGGTGGTGATGTCGAAGTAGATCCGCCCGCCGATCGAGCCCCGCCGGGAACGCCCACATCGCGATCTCGTAGCAGAGCTCGGGGTCGCCGCCGACCGCGGCCCCAGCGCCGGCGGGAGATGTAGATCGCCGCGGCGACGGCGAACACGTAGGCGATCCCGTAGGCGTGAAAGAAGAACGGCCCGATGCTGAAGCCGTTCGACGACGGGCTGGGGATGGCGCCGGGGGCGATCACGCGCCCCATCCTGGCAGCAAACGCGGCAGCACGTGTTGGCTGAGCGTTGCGGCCACCGCCTCGCGGCTGAACGGCGCCACCAGCTCGGCCGCCCGGGCGGCGTAGCCCGGCGCGGGATCGTCGAGCGCGGCCCGCAGCGCGGGCGCCAGGTCCTCGGCGACCAGCCGCGGGTCGAGCTCGCGGGCCAGCGCGAGCGCCGGGTACGGGCCCGGCGCCGGCGTGGTGACGAGCATGGCGCCGTCGGCCAGCGCCTCGAGCTGGGCGATCCCGAAGTCCTCGCGCCGCGGGGCGGCGACGAACACCCGGGCGCGGCGCAGCAGCGCGCGGTACTCGTCGGGGGCCAGCGCGCCCGGTGAACCGCACGCCCGGGGCGTCGGACGACGCGCGTCGATGCCGGCGACCACCAGCGTCTCGCTCGCCCCGGCGGGCCCGCCGCCAGGTCTCGAGGATGAAGTCCAGCCGGCGCTTGACCGGATCGGCGGCGTAGGCGAGGACGTCGATGTCGCGCGCGTCCGCCGGCGGCCCCGAGCTCTGCGACCGCCACCGGCACCACGACGCTGTCGGCGCCGGGCGCCGGCGCCGAGCGGCGCCAGCGAGTCCGGCGCCATCGTCAGCACCAGCGGCGCCTGGGCCAGCCGCCGGCGCTCGACCACGCGCTGCCAGACCCCGTGGCGCCCGGGGCGGTTCTCGGCGGCGATCGCGTCCAGCCAGATGGCCCCGGGCCGCGGCCACAGCAGCGCGGCGGTGATCGAGCAGTAGACGACCGCCCGCGGGCGGTGCTCGGCGATCCCGCGCGCGGCGGCCCGGCGCGCCGCCCGCGCCTGGACCAGGTCGGTGAGCATGAACGTGCGCACCTCGCGGACCGGGCCGGCGTCGACGGTCACCGTGCGCGCGCCGGCGCGCTCGAACGCGGCCCCCAGCTCGCGCGCCGCCGCCCGCCAGCCGGTGGTGGCGCCGACGGAGACGATCAGGACATCGATGGCCCCGTCCGGGCCCGGGACCGCCATGGCGACGTCAGACCTGGCGGGCCGAGCGGCGACGAGGACGAGCCGTTGAGCTCCAGCAGGTTGGTGCGAAAGCCCGGGGTGCGCACCAGCTGGATCGGGCCGCAGCGGCGACGTGCGCTCGACGTAGAAGCGCGCGCCGTCGCGCTCCTCGATCGCCGTCACCGCCGATGACTGGCGCCGCCAGGCCAGCGCCCAGATGATGGCGAAGCCGGCGGCGATCGCCGGGACCTGCGGCAGGATGACCCCGAGCGCGCCGGCGCCGAGCGTCGAGAGCAGCAGCGGCCACAGGCGGTTGAGGACGACCCGCGGCGGGTTGACCTCGGGCAGCGAGGGCTGGCTGCGCGCGCTGGCCAGCAGCGTGGCGATCGGCGGGGAGGTCTCGGCGCGGCGGCCCAGCCACAGGCCGATCAGGCCCGCCAGCCACCCACCAGCCGGCGGCGATCGGGACCACCGAGCGGATGCTCGCCGCCCGACGGCGCCGGCCAGCGTCACCGCGGCCAGCGCGCTCGCCGCCGCGGCGCTGATCAGCACGGTGGTGCGCAGGAAGTCGGCGAACCGCACCGGCGCTCACTCGGACCGCTGAGCAGGGTCAGCAGCTCGCGCACGCCCTCGGGCCCGTCGACGACGAAGTCGGCCTCGTCGTGGATCTCCGAAGGGCCCTCGTCGGACTGGACCCCGACGCGCACCGCCCGCTCCAGGCGGCCCTCCTCGACCAGCGAGCCGAGGGCGCGGAAGGCGTCGAGGTCGGTCGTGTCGTCGCCGACGTAGAGCGCATCTCGATGTCGGGGCCGACCTCGTTGAGCAGGCGGATGATCCCGGCCCCCTTGTCGATCTTGACCGGGGGCCGGACCTCGAGCACCTTGCGGCCCCAGTGGGTGCGCAGGCCGGCCGCCTGGGCGCGCTGCGCGATGGCGTCGACCGTCGACTTGGCGGCGTCCTCGTCCGGCGCGCCGCGCCAGTGGAAGGCGACGATCGGGCCCTTGTCCTCGAGGCGGACGCGGCGCTTGCGGGTGTCGGCGGTGTCGCTCTCGCGGCCGAAGTCGTGGATGCGGCGGACCCAGTCGGCGACCCCGGCGTCGAGCACGGCCTCGGTCCACCCCGCCCGCAGCAGCTCCACGCCGTGGGAGCCGACGTAGTTGATCGAGCCGATCGAGACCATCGCGCGCGCCTCGGAGGCGCGCCGGCCGCTCACGCACGCGACGAGGCCGTAGCTGCGCGCCACGACGATCAGCAGCTGGCGGGTGGATTCGGGGACGTGGGCGTCGGACGCGTGGTCGACGATCGGCGCCAGCGTCCCGTCGATGTCGAACATGATCGCCGCGCGCTGTGGGTTCTGGCGCAGAGGAGCGAGCGCCTCTGATAGGAGCGCTGAGGTCACCGGCCTAGTATGCCCCCTCGCGCCGGTCCCGGCATGCCGAATCGGGCGTTGGCAGATAGCATGCAGCGCCCGATGAGTGACGAGGAACCGACCCGCCCACGCGTGACGGCTACGCGGTGTCCCACCTGGACGCGATGGGCGAGGGCTTCGGGTTTCGCAAGGTCCGCCGCGAGCTCGGCGTGACCGCCTTCGGCATCAACGCGCTCGTGCTGCCGCCGGGCTACGCGACCGGGCTGCACTTCCACGAGGAGCAGGAGGAGACGTACTTCGTCCACCAGGGCGAGGTCGAGTTCCGCTTCGGCGACGGCTCCACGCACCTCGTCGGCGCCGGCGGGATGGCGCGGGTCGACCCGTCCACCCACCGCGGCATGCGCAACGTCGGCCAGGACGACGCGATCGTGGTCGTGGCCGGCGGCAAGGACGGCTACGTGGGGCGCGACGGGCAGGCCGTGGGCGACAACCCCCGCGGCGGGCCGCCCGGCGCCTAGCCGCGCCGGGCGGGCGGGTCATCTCTGAGCTGTGACGCCGGCTGCGCGCCCCACGGTGCTGCTGCTGCACGGCCAGCCCGGGGGCGCCGCGGACTGGGACGGGGTCGTCGCGGGCGTGGACGGGCGCGCCGACGTCGCTCGCCGTCGACCGGCCGGGCTGGGACGGAGTCACCCGCGCGCGCGACCTGGCCGGCAACGCCGACGCGGCGCTGGCCGCGCTCGAACGAACGCGGCGTCGGAGCGCGCCGTCATCGTCGGGCACAGCCTCGGCGCGGCCGTCGCGGCGTGGCTGGCGGCGACGCAGCCCGAGCGGGTGGCCGCGCTCGTGCTCGCCGCCCCGGCGGCCAACCTGGCCGCGCTGTATCCGCTCGACCGCTGGCTGGCCGCGCCCGTCGCCGGCGACCTGGCCGCGGCCGCGGTCCTGGGCGGGCTGGGGCTGGCGCTGGCCGTCGCGCCCGTGCGACGGCGCATCGCCCGCGCGGCGCGGCTGGAGGAGGCCTACCTGCGCACGGCCGGCACCGCGATCCGCCGCCCCTCGGCGTGGCGCGCCTACGCCGCCGAGCAGCGGGCGCTCGTGCGCGACCTGCCCGAGCTCGAACGCCGCCTGGAGGCGATCAGCGCCCCCACGACGATCATCGCCGGCACGCACGACCGGGTCGTCCCGGCGCGCGCCACCCTGGCGCTGAGCCGGCAGATCCCCGGAGCGCGCCTGGAGCACAGCGCGGTGGCGGGCCATCTCCTCCCCCAGCGCGACCCGGGGCTGGTGGCGGCGGCGATCCTGGCGGCGCTGAACCGCTGACCCACGCACGACGTGCACTAATCTCGGATCGGATGCCAACGCGTTGTCCGGCAGCCATGAGGGGGGTGGCCATCGTCGTGGGGTTGTGCGCGGCGGCGCTCGCCGCCCCGTCGGCGGGGCTGGCCGCACGGCTCGTCGGGGGCCGCACGCAGCAGGCCATCGCCCGCGCCTTCTCCGCGCAGCGACCGCACCGCGGCCAGACGATCGTCTCCATCCGCACCTCGAGCGTGAACGCGCGTCGTGGGCGGTCGTGCGCTCGGTGACTCCCCAGGCCTCCGGCCAGACCCGCTCGGGCGCGACGCCCACGCTGCGCAGCACCTACTACCACCTGGTCGGGGGCCGGGCCCACCCGGCGCCGCCGCCGCGCGCGGTGAAGACCGACCTCGCCCGGGACTTCCGCGTGGAGGTCGTCTACGCCGGCTCGGGCCGCGAGTCGATCAACTACCAGCAGCGCTACGACAGCGTCTGCGCGGGCTATGGCGGGTTCATCGACACCGAGACCGACACGGTGAGCCCGATGACGCTGGACCGTGCGCTACGTGGTGGATCTCGACGATCTGCTCTCGGCGGTGCACGGCCCGAGGGGCACGACGCTCGTGCCCGCGGTCAGCTTCGACGCCGCCGGCTCGCATGTGACCGCCACCGAGGCCGTCAGCCGCTCGGTCCAGGACTTCGGGTGCAACGGCACGCCACGACGTTCACCTGCACGACGACATTCGTGGCGGGCGGCCCGGACCCCGGCGGGCAGCTCTCCTTCCCGGCCGGCTCCGGCGTCGAGGCGGGCGTGCCGATGGCGGCGCGCCAGCGCGGCGCCTGCAACCCGGACGACTTCACGCTCGGGCCGTCGCTGTGGGACAGCGGCGGCGCCACCGCGATCGCCGGTCCGCTCGCGCTGCTGGGCGGCACGCTCCCGGCCCGGCCCTACGCGCCGGTCAAGGTGTCGTGGCCCGCGAGCTCGGCCCAGCAGGCCCAGGGCTTTGCCGCCAGCCCGTGCCAGGGCGACGCGGCGGTGTGCACCGACGCATTTCAGTGGCAGGGAACGGTGTCCCTGCAACCGGTCCCGGGCCGGTGACGGGAGCCTCCGCGGGCCTGCTGTTCGGCGGGCGCCATACGCCGTTCTTACCTCCGGGTACATAGACTGGCCCGCCGTGGAAGCACTTCCCGAGTCAGCCGAGCCCTTCCGGGATGACTCTGTCGGCGATCCCCGGGATCTCCGAGCTCGAACTGAACGCCTGCGCGGCGACGGTCGTCGAGGAGCCACGTGCGCCTGCGCGTGGCCTCGCGCCGGCGCGCCCGGACCCGCCTGTCGGAGGCCGCCCGCCAGGAGCTGCTGTGGATCACGGTGCTCTACCTGGCCGCCCGCGGGCTGCTGCTGCTCGTCGCCTATCTCAACGGCACGTTCGGGCACCACAACCTCCTGCACGAGCTCGCCAACTGGGACGGCTTGTGGTACCGGTCGCTGGCCAACCACGGCTATCCGACCCACGTCTCCTTCGCCCAGACGAACCTCGGCTTCTTCCCGCTGTTCCCGCTGGCCATCTTCGTGGTCGAGCAGCCGCTGCTGCTCATCACCAACCACAACGCGATCTGGTGCTCCACCGTCGCCGGGGTGCTCATCTCCGGCGTCGGCGGCCTGGTCGCGACCGTCCTCGTCCACCGCCTCGCCGAGGGCTGGTGGGACCGCGACGACCGCCCGCCGGGCGACGATCCTGTTCATCGTCTTCCCGGGCTCGGTCGTGTTCTCGATGGTGTACTCCGAGGGTCTGCTGCTGCCGCTGGCGGCCGGCTGCATCTATGCGCTGGAGCGGCGGCGCTGGGTGCTGGCCGGGATCCTGGCCGGGTTCGGCACGGCGGTGCAGCCGGTCGGCGCTGGCGCTGGTGCCGGTGTGCCTGGTCTCGGCGCTGCTGCGAGTGGCGCCGGTGGGGCTGGTCGGTGCGCCCGGCCCGCCGCGCCTTCCTGGCGCCGCTGCTCTCGGTCACCGGCCTGGGCGCGTTCATGGCGTTCCTGTGGGCGTGGACGGGCAATCCGCTGGCCACCTACATCGCCCAGCACCACGGCTGGAGTGAGACGACGACCCCGCTCTCGCTCTGGCGCATGGCGGAGAAGCTCGCCGACGAGATCGACTTCAGCCACTTCAACCAGCCGACGATCAACCTCAACCTCGTGATCGGGCTGATCGGCGGGGTGGTGCTGGCTGCTGTGGCTCGTGCTCGTCTACCTCTCCCGGCGCGAGATCTCGCGCGAGGCGATCCTGTGGACGCTGGCCATCGCGTTCCTCGCCTTCACCTCGTCCAACGTGCCCCCGCTGCCGCGGATGCTCATCACCGCCTTCCCCGCGCTGATGGCGGTCGCCCGCTACGCCCAGGGCCGCTGGTTCAGGGTGCTCGTGTGGGGCAACGGCGTGCTGCTGGCCGGGCTCAGCATGCTGACCTTCTACGGCTTCACGCTGCGGCCCTGACCCCGGCGCGGCGCCGCGCGGTGGACCGCCGCGGCCGGCGTCAACGAACCCCGCCGTCCGGGCATGAGCTGGACGTGGATGACGCTGGCGTAGCCGTACTTGGCCACCGGCCCGGAGCCGAACCGCCGCTCGAGCTCGCCGGCCAGGCGCAAACCAGCGGGCCCGGTGGGCGCGCGCCTGCGGCGGGCCGTTGGGTTGACCCTCGTGGCTTGACAGCAGCCACATCCGCTGGCAGCCGGCGGTGCGCCGCGCCAGCGTCGCCGGCGACGGCACCGCGTAGTCCTCGACGAAGGGGCGGACCACGCCCCACGCGATCACCGGCAGGACCGACCGCGGCGCCCGGCGGGTCGCCGCGCCGGTGCCCGACGTAGTACTGAAACGCCATCCGGGCGTCCGCCGGGTAGAAGGTCACGCAGTCGCCGGGCCGCGACTGGGCCAGCACGTGCGCGGTCACCGCCTGCCAGGGCTCGGGCGAGACGCCGTAGGCGCGCACGACCGGGAGCGTCCGCGCCGCCAGCACCACGACGAGGAGCGCCGGGGCCAGGTAGCGCGGCCAGCGCCGGCGGCCGAGCGCGGGGGCGAAGGCGAGCGCCACCGCCGGGCGTGGACATCAGGACGTTGCGCGGCACGAACGACGGGGTGCGAGATCACCGAGTACAGGAACGTGAGCGCTCCGGGCAGCACGCACCACGACAGCACCAACCCCATCCCCCACACCGGCTCGCCGCGCCGCCACCGCGCCACGGTGTCGGCCACCAGGGCCACCACCGCCGCAAGCGTGACCCACATCAGCGCCTTGGTGGTGAAGCTGTGGTGGAACACCGGCTGAAGGCCCGCTGAGGTCAGGGACTGCAGGACCTGCGTGTCGACCATCCGGCTCGGCGGCTGCACCCAGAACAGCTGGCCCGAGCCGCGCCGGACCGCGAGGACCGCGAGCGGCACGCACAGCACCGCCACGCGCCACCAGCGCCGAGGCATACCGGCGCCGCGCGCCGCGCCGGGCGAGCACGGCCACCACCTGCGCCGGGATGACCAGCGCGGCGACGAAGCTGCAGTACATGGCCAGCGCCATCGCCGCCACGAAGGCCCAGCCACGGCCGCTCCCGCCCGCCGAGCGTCCCCGCGCGGCGCGTCGCCGGCGCCGGGTCGACGAGCGCGATGAACGCGAGCATCGCCGCGCACACGAACGCCACCATCGAGCGCGTAGCCGCGCGCCGTCTGGCCCCAGTAGATGAGCGGCAGGCTCACGGCGGCCAGAACGCCGGCCGCCGCGGTGACGCGCCGGTCGGCGAACAGCCGCTCGGCGATCACCCCGATGAGCGCCACCGTCGCGACGGTGGCGATGACCGACGGCAGCCGCAGCACCACCAGCCCGTTGCCGAAGACGCCGATGAGCACGTGCATCAGCAGGTAGTAGGCCGACATGTTGCCGCCGTCATGGGCGATCGCCCGCCACAGCGCCGCGCCGTGCTGCGACGCGATCGAGACCGTGGCGCCCTCGTCGAAGCCGAGGCTGCGCCCGCTGAGGCCGATGAGCGAGAGGACCGCCGCCAGGACCGCCGGCCCCGCGATCACGCCCCAGCCGCGCACGTCACGGCCGCCCGCCTGCGCCGGCGCCGCGAGACCTGGTCGCTCCGGCACCCCGACGGACATGGGTGGCGCCTGGTGGCCCCTCGACCACTAGGTTCCGGCCAGCGCCGAGGGGCTGCTCTCGCGGACCGGAGCCGGACTCGGGCGCTGACGGCGCCGGCGGCGGCCCCAGCTGCCACACCGCGGCGCCGATCGAGCGCGTAGACGACCACCACCGCCGGGGCCGACTGCAGCGGGAGCGCCAGGATCCCGTTGGGCTTGACGACGAACACCGAGACCGCGATGGCGAGCGCCAGGCCCATGCGAGCGCTGCGGCGCCCGCAGCGCGCAGAGCAGCGCCAGGCCCCAGAGGAAGTACCACGGCCACGCGGCCGGGCCGCCCGCGGCGGCGATCACCAGAAACGCGCCCAGCCACGGCACCAGCCGCCCCACCCGCACGCGCGTACAGCAGCACCGCGCCGGTCACCGCGGTGAGCCCGAAGGCGACGACGCCGAAGACGCCCTCCAGGCCGCGATGCGAGACCGCGATCCCGACGTCGGACAGCAGCGAGGCCACCGTGTAGCCGAGGCCGGTGGCGGGGGTGATGGCCAGGCGGACCTTCGCCGGGGTCGAGAACAGGGACGTCGACAGCCAGTCCACGCCGACGCCGGCCACGAGCGTCACCACGCCCAGCACGGCGAGCGCCAGCAGCGCCGCGGCGGCCATGAAGCGGACCTGCGCGCCGCGGCCGAGCTCCTCGCGCCCCCACGCCACCGCGATGAACGCGGCCCCGGCGAGCGCCGGCACCTTGACCGTCGCCGCCAGCGCGCAGATGGCCACGCCGAGCATCGGCCGCCCGTCGAGGGCATAGGCGATCCCGGCGGCCAGCATGCCCACCATCAGCAGGTCGTTGTGCCCGGCGACGATCAGCTCGAGGGTCACCAGCGGGCTGAGCAGGGTCAGCCATAGCGCCCGGCGCTCGTCGCTGCCCATGGACCGCGCCAGCCGCGGGACGTAGACCGCCAGCAGCGCGGCGCCGACGACCTCGAGCAGCCGCGGTGAGCAGGACCCCCGCGACGAGATGGTTGCCCACCACGGCGGCGATGACGCTGACCAGCCCCAGGAACAGGGGCCCGTAGGGCGCGGTGGTGTGGCGCCAGAACGGGGACACGGCATCGAGCACGTGCTGATGCCCCAGGCCCGCCAGCGCGGCCGGAGCGGTGTGGTACGGACTGTGGCCGAGGTGGAGGATCAGGCCCTGGGCCAGGTAGCTGTAGACGTCGCGGCTGAACAGCGGGGGCGCCAGCGCCAGCGGCACCATCCAGGCCGCGGCGATCGCCAGCAGCGCGCGCCGCGACGGCAGCGCGCGCCCGAGCCCCAGCCAGGCCCCGCACAGCACCGCCATGCCGATGTAGACGAGCACGAGGCTGTGCCCGCGCCCCGACGGGGCGCCCGGCATGTACCACCACCCGACGACGTGGTCGGCCACCGCGCGCGGCGCCGCGTAGGCCACGAGCACCGAGCCCGCCAGCCCCGCCGCCGTGTAGGACCAGCACCGAGCGCGGGGAGGGCGCGGAGTCGGTCATGGGCGCACAAGGCTCAGCTCACAGCGACGCGTAGAGCGCGGTCTCGAAGTCCTCGGCCAGCCGCACCGCCTCGGGAGCGAGGAACGGGAGGGCCTGGGTGTAGAGCGCGCCCGCCACCCCGGCCGCCGGGTCGACCCAGAAGAAGGTGTTGAACAGGCCCATCCAGCCGCCGCTCCCCGCCCGCCGCCGGCCCGGCTGATCCGCGGTGTTGAGGAGCAGCCCATGGCCCCATTTGTAGCCGGGGCCCAGCGCCAGACCGAACGCCGACTCCGGATCGGCGGTGCGGATCTCGGCCGGGAAGTCGAGCGCGCCGATCTGGTTGGAGAACATCGCCTCGACGGTCGCGGGCGAGAGCACGGTGGTCCCGTCGGGGGCCGTGCCCGCCCCCAGCAGCATCCGCTGGAAGGTCAGGTAGTCGCGCGGGGTCGAGTAGAGGCCCCGGCTGCCCGAGACGTACTCGGGCCGCTGAGGGCAGCTCGATCTCACTGGCCGCCCAGCCGCCCGTCGGCGCGCCCTCAGGTGCACCGGCACGAGCTCGGCTCGCGCGCGCTCGTCGAGCGCGAACCCGGTCCGGGTCATGCCCAGCGGCTCGGTGACGATCGCGGTGATCGGCCTCGTCGAGCGGGCGCCCGCACACCGCCTCCACCACCAGGCCCAGCCAATCGGTGGCGTTGGAGTACATGAACGCGCGTCCCGGGCTCGGCCACCAGCGGGGCGTCGAGCACGGCGCGGCGCCCCGTCATGGGCTTCGGGCGCGCTCGACCGCCTGCTCCCAGGCCAGCACGTCGGCGTTCCAGAACCAGTACCCGAGGCCCGAGGTGTGGGTGATGAGCTGCTTGACCGTGACCTTGCGGGCGGGCGGGCGCAGGATCGGGCGGCCGTCCTCGATGCGCTCCAGGAGGCCGATCGCGGCGAACTCGGGGCAGTACTCCTCCACCGGGGCGTCGATGTCGAGCTTGCGCTGCTCGGCGAGCTGGAGCGCGGCCGACCGTCACCACCGGCTTGGTCATGGACATGATCCGCAGGGGCGTGTCGGCGTCGACGGTGGCGTCCTCGCCCGGGGCCCGCGGCCCCGCCGCGCCCTCGTAGATGACGCCGTCACGGTCGGCGGCGACCGCCACGACGTTGGGGACGGCGCCGGAGGCGACCGCGTCGGCCAGCACGGCGTCGATCGCCCGGCGACCGGGTGGATGTGCTCATGGCGCCCGAGCGTAGCGACGCTGCGGGCGGTCAGGCGCGCCCGACGGCGCCCGGTCGCGAGGCCTGCTGGGCGGCGCGCAGGACCCCGGCGCCGTGGCAGCAGGTCCGGTTGCGCCCGGACTGCTTGGCCTCGTAGAGGGCCCGGTCGGCCATGCGGTACAGCGCGTCGCCGTCTGACGGGGTCGACACGAGGCCGACGCCGGCGGACATCGTCAGCTGTGCCGGCGCGCCCGAACGGCGCGGAGGCGATCGCCGCCCGCGCGCGGTCGGCCGCCGCGACGGCCTCCTCGGCGT
The DNA here is from genome assembly GCA_963790605.1 of uncultured Actinomycetota bacterium. GTDB lineage: Bacteria > Actinomycetota > Thermoleophilia > Solirubrobacterales > Solirubrobacteraceae > Palsa-465. Next base: position 37,384 of record CAWBPG010000003.1, read on the forward strand.
CGCAGGCGGGCAGCAGCCAGGCGAACTCCTCGCCGCCGACGCGGGCGAGCACCTCTCCGGCCCGGACCGTGTCGCTCGAGGCGGCGCGCCACCTCGACGAGCACCGCGTCTCCGGCGGGGTGCCCGAAGTGGTCGTTGACCTGCTTGAACAGGTCGAGGTCGAGCAGGACGAGCGCGAGCTGCTGGCCGTCGGCGGAGCGGCGCGCGGCCTCGCGCGTGAGCGCCTCCTGGAGGACGTGGCGGTTGGCCAGCTGGGTGAGGCTGTCGGTGCGGGCCAGGCGCTCGAGCTCGCGCTGCTGGCGCTTCTGGACGCTGACGTCGCGCAGCGTGCTGACGAAGCCGATGGCGCGGCCGTCCTCCTCGCGGGCGGGCCTCGCGGTGATCTCGGCCTCGAACCGCTCGCCGTTGGCCCGCATCATGCGTGAGCTCGTGGGTGCCGCCGTTGTTGCCCACGACGTCGGCCAGGATCGCGGCGATCGCGTCGCGCTCCTCCGGTGGCCAGAACGGATACGGGGGCCGGGCGCCGATCAGATCGGAGGCGGAGAACCCGGTGAGCACGCACAGGGCCTCGTTGATGGCCTTGATCTCGCCGTCCATGGTGAGCGCGTAGCCCTCGCCCATGGCGCTGATGATCGCCGTCGCGTGGTCGCGCTCGGCACGCGCCTCGGCCTCGGCCTCCTGGAGGCGGCGCTGGGCCTCCTTGCGCGCGCTGATGTCCTCGACCTGCACGATGAAGTGGCGGGGAGCGCCGGCGGCGTCGCGCACCAGTGAGACCGACAGCTCGGCCCAGATCTCCGTCCCATCGCGCCGGATGTAGCGCTTCTCGAACTGGTAGCCGGGGATATCGCCGGTCAGCAGCAGCGCGATCAGCTCCTGGTCGGACGCCGACGTCGTCGGGGTGGGTGATCTCCTGGAAGGGCCGCTGGATCAGCTCGCTCTCCGGCCAGCCGGTGATGACGGCACAGGGCGCGGTTGACCTTGAGCCAGTGGCCGTCGGGAGCGATCAGCGCCATCCCGATCGGCGCCTGGGAGAAGGCGGTCTCGAACAGGTCCTGGGCCGTCGCGGCGGGCGACCTCGGCCTCGCGGCGCTCGGTGATGTCCTGCATGGTTCCGAGCACGCAGACGACGCCCCCGCCGGCGTCAGCGCGCCCTCCGGCCCGTCCGTGGACGTGGCGGATCTCGCCGTCTGGGCCGGACGATCCGGAAGCTCGACTCGCACACCTCCCCGATGCGGCGCGACCGAGGTCGGCGCAGCACGCGATCGCGGTCCTCGGGATGGATCAGCGCCGCGAACTCGTCGACGGCTCGGCGAGAAGCCCACGGGCTGTCCGAGGATCCGGCACAGCTCGTCGCTCCACACCACGCGCTCATCGGAGCAACCATCGCTCCCAGGAGCCGACGTGGGCGAGGGTCTGCGCGTCGGCGAACTGACGCTCGCGCCACTGCGCCTCGGGACCCCTGCGATGCATCGGTGCATTCCATGCTCAGTAGTTGTCGGCGCAACCCAACGCGAGCTTAAGGGAGTTTTATATGGATTTTGCAAGGAAATGTCTGCGTTATTTGACCCACAGCGGCCGGCTGCGATGATGGCTGGCCGATGGCTCAGGTCTCCCCGATCCCGCCCCATCTGACCACCGTCACCCCGCGTCTGGTGGTGTCTGACGGCGCCGCCGCGATCGACTTCTACGTGGCGGCGTTCGGGGCCGAGCCCGTGGGCGAGCGCCACACGATGCCCGATGGGTCTCTGATCCACGCCGAGCTGCGCATCGGCAACGCGATCGTGATGCTCACGCAGGACACCAGCGACGCGTCATCGACTCAGGCGCCTGCGGCCGACCGGCCGGTCAGCGTGATCATGGCCACCTATTGGGAGGATGTCGACGGCGCCTGGGAGCGAGCCCTGGCCGCCGGGGCCGAGGTGATCTACCCGCTGGCAGACCATTTCTACGGCGAGCGCGGCGGCCGGCTCCGCGACCCCTACGGCCACAGTGGATGCTCAGCCGCGTGACCGAGGTGCTGTCAGCGGACGAGATCGCGCGGCGGGGCGCCGCGCTCTCGTAGTGCTCCGGGTCAGCGGTCGGACTGGAGGTCGGGCGGCTCAAGGCCCGCGAGCCAGCTGCCGGTGTCGCCGGGCGCGGTTCCTGCGCTCCGGGTCATCGTCCTGCGACTCGTCAGTCGCCTCTGGCGTCGTGCCTCCAGCGCGTTGAACGGCTCGTGGCCTGGGCTCGGCGCCTGCGCCTCCTCGCGCTCGGGCTCCTCCCAGATCCCGTGCGCGGGCGCGGCCACCGGCGTGGAACGAGCCCGTCGCCGACGCGGGCTCGGCGGCGGGGAAGCGCTCGGAGGCCTGGTCGGCGAGGTTGGCCAGCGCCGCCGAGACGGTGCGCACGTCCTCGAGCAGTCGCTCGCGCTCGCGCCAGACCGCGTCGGTCTCGGCGTCGAGCTCGCGCAGCTTGCTGCCTTGGCCTCGGCGGTGATCTGCGACGGCGTTGGCGGCCGCGTCGGCGACGCAGCGCTCGGCCTGCTCCTGGGCCAGGCGGGTGGTCTCGTGGGCCTGGTCGTGGGCGACGACGAGGATCGAGGCGGTCTGCTCGCCGATCCGCTCGAGCTCGTCGGTGATCGACGCCATCGGCGCGTGCTTGGCGCGCAGCTCGCTCGAGCTCGCGCTCCAGCCTCGGCGAGGTGCTCATCGACGGCGGCGCGGTTGTAGCCGAACGGAGCCAGCGGGAAGCGCGGTCGGAATCCGTCGCCGTCTGACCGGGGCCGGCGGCTCGTGCGCCGTGGCCGCGTCTCGCGGCTCCTCGCGCCGGCGCGCGTCACGTCCAGCGAGCATGCCGGTCGGCGCCCGTCATCCAGTTGGCGAACCGGCCGGCGAGGTCGGAGAACGGGGACCGGACTGCGTCCTCGCGGCGCGTCTGCCTCCTGCAGCCCGCCGTGCGGGCGATGGAAGTTGTTCATGAGCTGACTCCTTGGCTGGCGATCACGAGGCTGTTCGGCGCCGCCGCGCACTTCCCTGTCACACCGGCGCCAGCCGCCACGGATCTTGCGCCGGCGGCCCGGACCGCTAGCGAGTAAACTTACGAGTCTACTCGCGCGATCTACGACGCGCGGACACGGCCAGCCGCTGCGCCGCGGCGCGCGCCAGCGCGGCGTGGTGGCGCTTGGCGCCGCCCAGCAGCGCCCGGTCCACCTCGGCCCGCTTGTAGAGCCAGTGGACGTCGGCCTCCCAGGTGAAGCCGATGCCGCCGTGGGCCTGGATCGCCGAGGCCGCCACCTCGCGCGCCGCCGGTCGCCGCGGCGGCCGCGGCCAGCGCCGCCGCCTCGCCCAGCCGCGCGGGCTCGGCGTCGGCCGCCCACGCCGCGTAGTAGGCGGTGGAGCGGGCGCTCTCGGTGTGCAGCAGCATCTGCGCGCAGCGGTGCGAGACCGCCTGGAAGGACCCCACCGGCACGCCGAACTGCTTGCGCTCCTTGACGTAGTCGAGCGTCATCTCCAGCGCGCGCTGGCACACGCCCGACGACCTCGGCGGCGATCGCCGCGCGGGCCCGGTCGGCGACATCGCCGGCCAGCGGCTCGCCCTCGCCGCGCACCGTGGCAAAGCGGCGCGTGGGGTCGATCGCCACCAGCGGCTCGGTCTCGGCCGCCCGCCGGCCAACAGGCGCGCGCCGTCGTCCTCGAGCAGGACCACCACGTCCGCGCCGTGCGCCGTCGACGACGAGCTCCGGCGGCGCCCAGGCCCGCGCGCAGCTCGCCGCTGACCAGTCCGGGCAGCCAGCGCCGCGCTGCTCGTCGGTGCCGCGCGGCCTGGATGACCGCCGCGGCCACCGCGGTGGCCAGAAACGGGGTCGCCGCGCAGGCGTAGCCGAGCTCCTCGAGCAGCACCGCCAGCTCCACGGCGCCCAGGCCCTGGCCGCCGTGCTCCTCGGCGACGGCGATGCCGGGCCATCCCAGCTCGACGATCTCGCGCCACAGCGCGTCGTCGTAGGCGGCGGCCTCGGCCGCCTCGCGCACCTTGGCAAACGGCGAGCGGGCGGCGAGCAGCTCCCGGGCGACGTTCTTGATCTCCCGCTGGTCCTCGGTCAGGTCGAAATCCATGTCAGTCCTCCTAACGGGCCTTGGGGAGGCCGAGCACGCGCTCGGCGACGATGTTCTTGAGCACCTCGGTGGTGCCGCCCTCGATCGAGTTGCCGCGGGCGCGCAGCAGCTCGTAGGACCAGCGGCCGCCGGCGGTGCAGCGCCGCGGGTCCCAGCAGGTCGGCGGCGAACTGGGTGAGCTGCTGGTTGGTCTCTGACCACATCCACTTGGTCAGCGAGCCCTCCGGGCCCGGCTGGCCGTACTTCTCGATCGCGGTCAGCCCGCGATAGGCGGTCAGCCGCAGGATCTCGGCCTTGAGGTGCAGCTCGCCGAGCCGGTCGGCGATCACCGGATCGTCGAGCAGGCCGCGCTGCGGCGGCCTCGGCGATGAGCCGGTCGAGCATCTGGCGCAGGCGGACCTGGAGGAAGAAGGCCAGGCCGGCGCGCTCGTTCATGAGCGTGGTCAGCGCCACCTTCCAGCCGTTGCCCTCGCCGCCGAGCACGTTCTCGTCGGGGATCCGCGCGCCGTCGATGAACAGCTCGTTGAACTCGCTCTCGCCGGTGATCTGGCGCAGCGGCCGGACCTGCACCGCCTCCTGCTCCATGTCCATCAGGAAGTAGGTGAGGCCCTTGTGCTTGGGCGCCTCGGGGTCGGTGCGCGCGACCAGCATGCACCACTTGGCGTACTGGGCGGCGCTCGTCCACACCTTCTGCCCGGTGACCACCCAGTGGTCGCCGTCCTTGACCGCGCGCGTCTTGAGGCTGGCCAGGTCAGAGCCGGCGTCGGGCTCGGAGAAGCCCTGGCACCAGATCTCCTCGGCGGTGAGGATCGGCGTGAGGTAGCGCTCCTTCTGCTCGGGCGTCCCCCAGCGTCATGATCGTCGGCCCGGCCAGCAGCAGCCCGAGCACGTTGGCCGGCAGCGGCGCCCCGGCGCGGCCCAGCTCCTCGAAGAAGATCGCTGACTGGGTCAGGGTCGCGCCGCGGCCGCCGTACTCGGGCGGCCAGTGGACGGCGGCCCACCCGTCGCGCGCGAGGTCGCGCTGGAAGTCGACGCCGCCAGGCGTAGTGGGCGTCCTCGGCGTCGGGCTCGCGGCCGGGGTCGTGGTCGGCCAGCCAGGCGCGCAGCTCGTCGCGAAAGGCCAGCTCGGGCTCGTTGAAGGTCAGGTCCATGGGCTCTCCATCTCAAGTCAGTGGACATCCGCCGAGATGGCCACCATGAAACATGAGCGGTCTGTGTCTCAATTGTCCGCCACCGCGATGCTGAACGCGGTGCGGTACTCCTCGCCGGGCGCCACCAGCGGCAGCGCGCTCCCGTTCTCCAGCGCGTTGGTGGGCGCCGTCATCGGCTCAAAGCAGATGAAGTCCTGGCCCTCGGGGGCGAACACCTGGGCGTAGGCAAACCCGTCGTCGAAGGTGACCGTCACGCGTCTGCGCGCCCGCGCGACACGCTGAACTCCGGCGGCGACGCCAGCCCGGCGAGGCCGTCGTCCCAGCTCTGGTCGTCCAAGCGCAAAGCGGCGGGGCTCAAGGGGCTCGGCTGGCGCCCGTCGGGATCATCCGGTCGTCGAGCACGAGCCGCTCCGACGCGCCCAGCGACACCTGCCAGTCTGCCCGCGGCGCGTCGCCGGGCGGGCACAGGTACGGGTGATAGCCGAACGACACCGGGACCGTGTCGTCGCCGGTCGGCCCGCAGCGTGGTGACCAGCTCCAGCCCCGCGTCGCCGGCGAGGGCGTCGAGGCGCAGCTCGTGCGCGAACGGGAACAGCTCCAGCAGCTCCGGGGCGCTCCAGTCCAGGCGGGCGCTGATCGCGGTCCGGCGCTCCGGTCTCGAGCGAGCTCCCAGCGCAGCAGCCCGGGCAGCGCCCCGTGGATGGGCAGGCCGTTCGGATCCAGCGCCGTAGCGGCCGTCGGGCGCGGGCAGCGTCACCTGCCTTGCCGGCCGGCGGCGTAGCCGGCCCGCGCCAGCCGGTTGGCCCACGGGTGCAGCAGCGGGATGCCCATCGTCTTGCCGCGCTCGCGTAGGCCTCGCACGCCCCGCCCGGCGATGCAGCAGCTCGCACCCCGCGGTGGGTGAGCGAATGGCAGAGCATGTTGGCGTCGGGCACGAACTGCGCCTCGCAGCGCGCCGCCCTCCGACACGATTCCCACCGTTGCAAACCCGTCCACCGCGGCCATGGGGGCAGAGCATCGCACGCGGCGGGGCTCGCGCGCCCGCTCCTGCGAAGATGGCCACGTCGAACCCCGCAGCCGATAGCCCGTGTCCTCCCCACGATCGTCATCGTCGGCGCCGGCTTCGGCGGCGATCGCCGCCGCCATCGAGCTGCGCCGCCACGGCTTCGAGGACATCACGATCCTGGAGGGCGCGCCGGACCTGGGCGGCACCTGGTTCTACAACAGCTATCCGGGGGCGGCCTGCGACGTTCCCAGCCACCTGTACTCGTTCTCCTACGAGCAGCGGCGCGACTGGTCGCGCCTGTGCTCCCCGCAGCAGGAGATCCTCGACTACCTGCGCGGCGTGGCCGACGACCACGGCGTCACGCCGCTGATCCGCTTCTCACAGCGCGTCGCCGACTGCGCCTTCGACCCGGACAGCGGCGCGCTGGACGATCACAGACCGAATCGGGCGACAGCCACGACGCCGACGTGCTCATCCTCGCCACCGGCCAGCTCAACCGCCCGTCGGTCCCGGCGACTGCCCGGTCTGGAGCGCTTCGCCGGCCACAGCTTCCACTCGGCGCGCTGGGACCACGACTACGACCTGCGCGGCAAGCGCGTCGCGGTCGTGGGCACCGGCGCCATCGCGGTCCAGTTCGTGCCCGAGGTGGCCCGGCAGGCCGGCCACCTGAGCGTGTTCCAGCGGACCGGCAACTGGATGCTGCCGCGGCGCAACCACGTCTACTCGCCCGCTGGTGCGAGCGGCCGATCCGCTACGTCCCCGGCCTTCAGCGGCTGCGCCGCAGCTTCCTCTTTCAGCTACTGCGAGAGCCTCACGCTGGCCATCCGCCACCCGCGCACCATCGGCCGACTGGCCGGGCTGCGCTCGGCGGCGTTCATGCGCCGCCAGCTCCCCGACCCCGAGCTGCGCCGCCGCGCCTGGCCCGACTACACCTTCGGGTGCAAGCGCGTCCTGTTCAGCTCCCACTACCTGCCCACCCTCGGCCGCCCCAACGTCGAGCTGGTCACCGACGCCGATCGCCGAGGTCACCGAGACCGGATCTGCGCACCGCGGACGGGCGCCTGCACGAGGTCGACTGCATCATCTGGGGCACCGGCTTTACGGCCACGCGAGTTCGTGGCGCCGATGCGGGTGGCGCGGCGCCGACGGGCGCACGCTCGACGAGGTGTGGAGCAACGGCGCCCACGCCCATCTGGGGCTGACGGTCCCCGGCTTCCCGTCGATGTTCTTGATGTACGGCCCCAACACCAACACCTCGGGCGGCTCGATCATCTTCTACCTCGAGGCCCAGGCCGCCTACATCCGCCAGGCGCTCGAGCACCTGCGCGCCGGCGGCTACCGCAGCCTCGAGGTGCGTCCCGAGGTCGAGGCGGCCTCAGACCGCGAGCTCCAGGCCCGGTTTGCCGGCACCGCATGGACGGGCTGCGACTCCTGGTACCGCGATCGCCACGGGCGGATCGTGGCCAACTGGCCGGGCTACATGCGCGAGTACCTGGAGCGCACCGCAGACGTTCGCGGCGGCCGAGTACGTGTTCAGCCAGCCAAGCTACGGCGGCTGCCTCGACCGGCTGAGGCTTGAGTGCCTCCAGCCGGTCGACCTCGGCCAGCGCGGGGAACAGGCGCCGCCAGCTGAGCGCGATCAGCATCGTCATGATCCCGCCGCCGACGACGGCCGGAATCGTCCCCACCAGGGCCGCCGCCAGGCCGGACTCGAAGTAGCCCAGCTGGTTGGAGGCGCTGATGAACACCATCTCCACCGCGTTGACGCGGCCGCGCAGGCGGTCGGGCGCTGGCCAGGGCGACGGTGGTGGAGCGGATGTTCATGCTGTAGAGGTCGACGAAGCCGCTGACCCCCAGCGCGACGCAGCGACAGCGGGTAGGAGCGCGAGAAGCCGAACACGACGATGCACGCGCCGTAGAGGAAGACGACGGTGAGCAGGAGCCGGCCGGCGCGCCCGGCGATCGGGCGTCGCGTGATCACCGCGGCGCCGACCAGCGCTCCCACCGCCGGCGCCGCGCGCAGCACGCCCAGGCCGGTGGCGCCGACGTGGAGGATCGAGCTGGCGAAGATCGGCAGCAGCGCCACCGCGCCCGCCGAACAGCACCGCCAGCAGGTCGAGCAGGATCGCGCCGAGCAGGATCGGGGTGTGGCGCACGAAGCGCAGGCCCTCGAGCACGCTGTGCAGGTCGGCCGGTCGGGGCGGGCGCGCCGCTGTCGCCGATCAGTCGCCGCGACGTCGGCCGCCTGCGCCGGGTGCATCGCCATCACGCAGCGCTGCGGCGACCACGCAGGCAGCCGGCGGCCAGCAGGTAGACGAGCGACGGGGAGACTCCGTAGAGCAGCCCGCCCAGCGCCGGGCCGGACACCTGGCCGATCTGGGTGGCGATCGAGCGCAGCGTCATCGCGCTCTGGAGCAGTTCGGGCGGCACGAGCGTCGGCGGCATCGCCCGGGCGGCCGGCGTTCCCGAGCGCCATCGAGGTGCCCGCGCCGGCGGCGAGCGCCAGGTACGGCGCGACCGCCGTGTCCCCGGATCCGCTCACCAGCGCCAGCCCGACGCCCACGCCCGCCCCGACCAGCAGCGAGCCGGCGAACACCAGCCGGCGCGGCACGCGGTCGGCGAGCTGGCCGGCGGGCAGCGCGAGCACGAACATCGGCACGAACTCGGCCAGCCCGATCCAGCCCAGGTCCAGCGCCGAGCCGTGCTGGGCGTAGACCTCCCAGCCGATCGCCACCTCGAGCATCTGGAGGCTGAGCCACATGAGCAGCAGGGCCAGCCACCACAGCCGGAAATCGCGGACCTCCAGGGCGGGGCCAATCCGTCTCACGCGGTCCCGAGCCTAGTGGCCCGATATGCGGGTCTCTAATGTGGCCGCGGTGACCACCTCGTCGCCGCTGCACACCGGCCGCCTGACGCTCGACCCCTGGACGGAGACAGACATCGAGCTGCTCGGCGACCTGGCCCGCACGCCCGCGGTGATGCGCTACATCGGCGACGGCACCACCTGGACTGACGCACGCATCGCCGACGTCGGGGCGCACATCTCAGAGCACTGGCGCCGCCACGGCTTCGGGTGGCGGGTGGCGCGGTCCGACGACTGCGCGCGGTCGGCTTCATCGCGCTCAACTTCGCCGGCGAGGGTGGCGGAGTGGATGCCGACGAGTATGAGATCGGCTGGTGGCTGGCCCCGAGCGCGTGGGGCCGCGGCCTGGCTCGCGAGGGCGCCGCCGCCGTGCGCGACGAGGCCTTCGAGCGCGTCGGCGCGCCCAGCATCCTGGCGCGCATCTCCCCCGCCAACGCCGGCGTCGCTGGCCGTGGCCGGGGCGATCGGACTGCGTCCATGAGTGCGACAGCACGGCCGCGCCGGCGAGCCGATCGCGGTCCTGCGTCTCGACGCCGGCCGCTGGCGCGACGAGCGTCAGCGCGACGGGCCCCGGCTGGCCTCCAGCAGCTCCGCCAGGCGCACCAGCTTGACCCGGGGGCGGCCCATCGGCTCGCCCAGCGCGCGACTCGTAGGCGTCGATCATCTCCCAGCCCGCCCAGGTGACATGACCGGGGACGCGCTCGGTCAGCCAGGCGGCGATCGCCGTCGGCGTCGGCCAGCGCCGGGTCGGGTCGGCCCAGCGCGCCGGACTCGGCGTCCTCGAGGATCCGGGCCACGGTGTCGGCGGCGTCCTTCTTGTTGGTGCCGATCACGCCGGTGGGCCCGCGCTTGATCCACCCGACCACGTACTCGCCGCGGCACACGCCCTCGTCGTTGACGCACGCGGCCCTCCTCGTTGCGGATCAGGCCGCGGCGCTCGTCGAACGGGATCCCGGCCAGCGGCGTGCCGCGGTAGCCGATCGAGCGCAGCACCAGCCCGCACTCGATCTCCTCGGTCTCGCCGGTCGGCTCGGCGCGCACCCGTCCGTCCTCGCCGGTGACGAGCCGGTTGATGGCCACGCGCACGCCGGTGACCGGCCCGTCCTCGCCCTCGCCCAGGATCTCCAGCGGCGAGCGCAGGAACCGCAGCTCGAGCCGGTGCGACTTGCCCGCCGGCGTGCGCTGGGCGTAGTCGCGCAGGATCTCGACGTTGCGCCGCTTGGTCGCGTCGCCGTCCTCGGGGACCTCGACGCCCTCGAGCTGGGCCGGGTCGACGATCACGTCGGCGCGCTCGAGCTCGCCCAGCTCGCGCAGCTCGGGGTTGGTGAACGCCGCCTCGGCCGGCCCGCGGCGCCCCAGCAGGACCACCTCGGTCACGCCGGCCATGCCGAACGCCTCCAGGGCATGATCGGCGGTGTCGGTCGGCGCCAGCTCCTTGGGGTCGAGCACCAGCATCCGCGCCACGTCGATGGCGACGTTGCCGTTGCCGACCACCACCGCGCGTCCGCCGTTGAGGTCGAACATGTGGTCGGCGAAGTGCGGGTGGCCGTTGTACCAGGCCACGAAGTCGGTGGCGGGGTGCGACCCGGGACGGTCCTCGCCGGGGATCCCCAGGCGGTTGTCGGTGGAGGTCCCGACCGCGTAGATCACCGCGTGATAGCGGGCCAGGAGATCCTGGCGTGAGATGTCGATGCCCAGCGACACGCCGCCGAAGAAGCGAAACGACTCGTGCATGGCGGTCTTGGCGTAGACGCGGATGACCGACTTGATCTTGGGATGGTCGGGCGCGACGCCGGCGCGCACCAGCCCGTACGGGGTGGGCAGCGCGTCGTAGAGGTCGACGGCGAAGCCGGCCTTGAGCAGCTGGTCGGCCGCGTAGAACCCGGACGGTCCGGCTCCCACGATCGCGGCGTGGTTCATCGCGGGGCGACGGACTCGGTGCCGTGGGCCAGATACCGGCGGCGCAGCTCCTGGTAGTCCTCAACGGCCATCTCCGACCAGCGTGCCGCGGAGCCCGAGAGCGGCTTGCGCTCGGTCACCGGGACACCCGCGGCGAGCACGCCGGCCGCGACGGCCATGCGCTCGGGCACGACCCCGCCGGCGGCGATCATCGTGCGCTCGCCCACGTGGGCATGCTGGAGCACCGCGGCGCCCATCCCGATGACGGCGCCGTCTTCGATCGTGCAGCCCTCGAGCAGGGCGCCGTGGCCGACGGTCACGCCGTCGCCGATGATCGTGGGCAGATCGATGGCGCAGTGGATCACCGCGGTGTCCTGGATCGAGCAGCGCTCCCCGATCTCGATCCGGCTCAGATCGCCGCGCAGCACCGCTCCGAACCAGACGCTCGAGCGGTCGCCGACGTGCACGTTGCCGATGAGGACCGCGGTCGGCGCCAGGAAGACGTCCTCGCCGATGGTGGGACGGATCCCGTCAAGCTCGATGAGGTGTGCCATCAACCGCGAGGCTAGCTGATTGATTCTGCGGGCGCGGGCGGCAACTGCGGCGGCGGCCTCGGCAGCCCGCGGCTGCCGCGGCTCGCCGCGGGGTCCAGCGGGCCAGCGCCACCCCGGCCAGGCACAGGATCCCGCCGGGTAGGGCCACCAGCGGCGGCACCTCGCCGAGCATGACCCACCCCAGCAGCACCGCGATCGGCGGCACGAGGTACGTCGTCGAGCCCAGCTTGCCCGCGTCGGTCCGCGCCAGCGCGTACGCCCACGTGGAGAACCCGATCGCCGTCGGCACGAGCCCGAGGTACACCGTCCAGGTCAGCGGCCGAGGCGTGCACGTGGCCGAGCTGGTGCACCAGCGCCGGCGCGTAGGGCAGGCAGCAGAGCGGCGCCGATCGCGCACGCCAGCCAGGTCACCGCCAGCGGGGAGCCGTAGCGCAGCGCCGGCTTCTGCGCGACAACCCCCACGGCGTAGACCGCCGCGGCGATGATGCACAGCGCCGCCCCCCAGCCCGCGCTGAGCCCGTGGCGCGAGGTGCCCAGCGCGATGAGCGCGACGCCGGTGAACGAGACCGCGCAGCCGACGAGCAGGCGCCTGCCGATCCCCTCCTTGAGCGCGCGGCCGGCGAGGATGGCGATGAACAGCGGAGCGACGTTGACCAGCAACGACGCCGTGCCCGCGTCCACGCGACGCTCGGCCGCGTTGAGGGCCACGTTGTAGGCGCCGAACCACAGCACGCCGCACGTGATCACGCCCGGCAGGCCCGCCCGCGCGACCATCGGCGGGCGCCTGATCAGCATCATCGCCCCCAGCGCGACGCTGGCGACGAGGAGCCGGGCCAGCGCCAGCGGCCCGGGACCGAGCTCACCGCCCGGCGTAGCGGATGCCGACAAACGCCGATGCCCACAGGCAGACGGTGAGCAGCGCGGCGGCCAGCGCCAGCCGGCGGACGTTGTCCCGGCGCCTCGGTGGTGCGGGCGGAGCGACGGCCATCCTGTGCCATTGAACGCTACGGCGCCCGGGAACGTGACATCGCCACGCGGCGATAATCGCGGCGCACAGCCGGCATGCCGGCCGGCCTGAATACGAGGAGTCCCCATGACCGTACGCCGCCTCTCCGGTCTCTCTCCGCGGTCGACCCGCGCCATCGTCGCTCTGAGCGCCGTGGCCGCCGCGGTCGCTGCGCTGTCGCTGGCGGGTGGTCCCGCCGGCGCCGCCACTCCGCCTCCGGCGCTGCCGCCCCCGCCTGCCAGACGGGCGGCCTCGTCATGTGGATCAACACGCAGGGCAACGGGACCGCCGGGACGATCTTCTACACGCTGAACTTCACCAACCTGTCGGGCCACCCGTGCATGCTGCGCGGCTTTCCCGGGGTCTCGGCCGTCAACCTGCGCGGCGGGAGGCTGGGCAGGGCCGCCGTCCGCGACATCGGGCCAGACCGTCAAGACCGTCACGCTGACCAACGGCCACACCGCGCACGCCGTGCTGGGGATCGTGGACATCGGCGCCCTGTCGCCCACGACATGCCCGCCCACGACGGCCGCCGGGCTGCGCGTGTTCCCGCCCAACCAGACGGCGTCCAAGGTGATCCCGTTTCCGTTCCCGGCGTGCGGGCGCGCCGGCGGCCCGGCGTTCCTGCGGATCCGGCCCGTGACCAGGTACGGGCCGTCAGGCCGCGGTGAAACCCAGGATCAGCTGGGCGGTCTCGAGCGGGACGTCGAGCTGTGGGCAGTGCCCGACGTCGTCGAGGAGGACCCAGTCGGCGGTGGGCAGCAGCCTCGCGGTAGCCCACCGCCGCCCGGGGCCACAGCAGCAGCCGGTCGGCCGTGCCCCAGACGAAGCGCACCGGGCACGTGACCCGCTCGGCGTCCAGGCTCCAGCCGTGCGCGAGGGCGTACTCGATCAGCGCGCGGGCGGCGTCGCAGCCGGCCGCTCCGCGGATCTGATGGGCGATGAGCGCGGGCGGGATGTGCTCGTAGTGGGTGGTGATGAACTCGGTGGCGCGCCGGCGCCCCTCGGAGCGAGGCGGCGATCGCGTCCGCGTGCGGCACGGCCGCCTGGACGAGGTCCTGGGTGGTGACGAAGTGCGCGAGCGTGTCCTTGTAGCAGTCGTCGCCCTGCGCCCATCCGCCCGCGGGCGCCAGCGCCACCACCGTGCGTGCGCGGCCCCGCGCCGCGAGCCGCAGCGCGGTGTAGCCGCCCAGCGAGTTGCCCACCAGGTGCGCCGTGTCAAAGCCCGCGTCGTCCATGGCGCGCTCCACCGCCGACCGCCAGCGTGTCGTCTGCGGGTCGCCGTCGATCTCCGGGCCGCCGGCGTGGCCGGGCAGCGTCACCGCCAGCACGTCGTGACGGGCCTCGAGCGCGGGCAGCACCAGCTCCCACGTCCGCCACGTGTCGGTGAAGCCGTGGATGAGGACGAGCGGCTCGCCCGCCCCGCCCCGGTGCTGAGCCGTGAAGGCGGCGTCCATGAGCTGCGAAACGCTACCTGTAGCCTTGACGGTGGACCGCGCTCACGGCCCGCACGCGACCCATGACCGCCACACCGCCTCCTCTGTCGATTCGGCTCCTCATCTCCTGGCTGACCAACGCGCTGGTGCTGGGCGTGGTGGCAGCGGTCCTGCTCGCGGGTTCACGTCGAACAGCGCGCGGCTCGCTGCTGTTCGCCGCCGCGGTGTTCGGGGTGCTCAACACGCTGTTCAAGCCGCTTCTGCGTCTGATCACCCTCCCGCGGCGCTGCTGACCTTCGGCGTGGCCTGGTTCTTCGTCTCCATGCTCATGCTGGTCCTCACCCGCGACATCGCCTCGGGGTTCTTCATCCACGGGTTCTGGACCCTGGTGTGGGCGACCGTGATCGTCTGGATCGTGAACATGGCGCTGGACTTCACGCCCGGTCCGTGGCAGATCGCGGGCAAGCGCGGCCGGATCAACCGGCGCCGCGGTCGCGGGCTGCGGGCAGGCTGAGCCTGCGGGCAGGCTGAGCCTCAGTCGCGCCCGCAGCGGCCTTCAGCAGCCGTCGACGCCGCAGGCCTCGCCGTCCGGACCGAGCACCGCGCCGACCGGCGGCTTGCGCTGGGCCCAGCCCTGGCGCAGCAGGCTGAGCAGCTGCTCGGGCGGGTGGGCGCCCGACGCGCCCAGCTGACGGTCGACCACGAAGGTCGGCACCGCGGCTGATGCCGAAGCTCTGGGCCGCGCGCTCGTCCTCGCGGACGTCGGCGGCGTAGCGGTCAGCACGCGAGCGTCTCGCGCACCTCGTCCTCGGGCAGACCGACCTCCTGGGCCAGCCGGGCCAGCGTCTCATGGTCTGAGATGAGCTCGCCCTCGCTGAGGTAGGCGTGGAGCAGCCGTTCCTTCATTGCGTCCTGGAGGCCGTGGGCCTTGGCCAGGTGCACCAGCCGGTGGCCGTCGAACGTGTTGCCGGCCCGGGCGATGTCAAAGCGGAAGTCCAGCCCCTCGCCGGCGGCGGTCTCGGTCATCTGCGCCTCGGCTTGCTGGGCCTGCTCGACGCTCATCCCGTACTTGCTGGCCAGATGCTCGGCCCGGTCGCCCTCGCGCTCGGCCGGCGCCTCGGGGTCGAGCTCGAAGCTGCGCCACGTGATCGTGACGTCGTCGCGGTGCTCGAACTGTCCGAGCGCCGCCTCGAAGCGGCGCTTGCCCACGTAGCACCAGGGGCAGGCGACGTCTGACCAGATCTCGACCTCCATGGTGCGGGCTCCTCTCAGTTGCTTGACTGCGCAACCGATTCTAGCGAGCGGCCGCCACCCCGCTGACTCCTGAAACCACACGACACACGCGGACACGTGCCGGGGGGTGTGGCGGCGTGCTCTCAACATCATTCGCGATTCACGACACACGCCGCAGGGATCAGGGGTGCGTGTCGCGTCGTTTCAGGATTTTCGCCCGAGAGACGCACCGCCCTCGCGGCGAGGCGACCCGCCCGCTCAGTCGGCGCCGAGCCCGTGCTCCAGCGCGCCCTTGATCCCCGCGTCCACCGCATTCAGCCGGTAGAGCGCCAGCGCCTCGGTGCCGGCAAAGCGCCCGCCCGGCGCCGAGCCCGGGCCGTGGTGGCAGAGCACGCAGTGCAGCAGCGCCAGCCGTCGCTGGTCGTCCAGCACCTCCGCGCTGCGCTCGGAGAGCATCCGCTCCCCGATGACCAGGTGGCCCAGGAGCCGCCCCTCGTCCGTCAACCCGATCTCGGCGCCGTAGGTGAACTCCCGCGTGCGGCCGAGATCGTGGACCAGCGCGGCGCAGATCAGCAGGTCGGAGTTCAGGCCCGGATGCAGCTGGCAGGTCTCGTGGGCCAGCGTCGCCACCGCCACCGTGTGCTCGAGCAGCCCGCCCAGATAGGCGTGGTGGCCGGCCCGGCTGCACGGCGCGCGCCGCCACTGCGCTCGCAGCGCGGCGTCGTCCAGCAGCCGGCGCAGGAGCTCCGCGTACGCCCGGTCATACACCTCCCCGGCCAGATGCTCGAGGAAGCCGTCGAGCTCGTCGACGTCGCGGTAGGCGGTGGGCAAAAAGCGCGCCGGGTCGATGCCGTCCTCGGCGGCGATCCGAGCGATGTCCGCCACCTCGAGGCTCAGCTCGTCGCGGAAGCGCTCGACCCGGCCGCGCACGCGGACGAGATCGCCGCGCTCAAAGCGCCCCGCCAGCGCGTCGGCGCCCTGGAACGCGCGGGCCGAGAGCGCCCCCGTCCGGTCGCGCAGCTCGAGGGCCAGATACGGCGATCCGGTGCGGGTCGTCAGGCGGTCCTTGCGGGTGCACGCGAACACCCCGTCGACGTCCTGACCGGGGCGCAGAACGCTGATTGTGGGGGCCGTGCTGCCGTCAGGCGCCATCAGCGCATGATGTACGGTGGTTCGGATGCAGCCACTGCAATGGGAGCACCGTCCCGACGGGCTCCGCGCCCCGGCATTGATCTGCGCCTTCAAGGGCTGGAACGACGCCGCCGACGCGGCGTCGAGCGCGATCAGCTACGTCGGCACCGCGCTGGGCGCCAGCCGCTTTGCCACGATCGACCCGGAGGAGTTCTACGACTTCCAGGCGACGCGGCCGCGGGTCACGATGGTGGAGGGCCAGACGCGCGAGATCGTGTGGCCGGCGGTGGAGCTGTTCGAGGCCCGCGTCCCTCGCGCGCCCCGCGACCTCATCCTGCTCACGGGCTCGGAGCCCTCGTTCCGCTGGCGCACGTTCTGCAAGATCGTGGTGGAGCTCGCCGAGGCGCTCGGCACCCAGCTCGTGGTGACGCTGGGCGCGCTGCTCGCCGACGTCCCGCACACGCGCCCGATATCGGTCACGGGCCTGAGCTCTGACCCGGCGCTGGTCGCCCGGCTCGGCCTGGCGCCCTCCTCGTACGAGGGCCCGACCGGCATCGTCGGGATCCTGCACGCCGCCTGCCAGCAGGCGGGCCTGCCCTCCGCCAGCCTGTGGGCCGCCGTGCCCCACTACATCGCCGCCACGCCCAACCCCAAGGCGGCGCTCGCGCTCGTGCGCAAGCTCGAGGGCCTGATCGGCGTCGCCGTCGACGGCTCTGATCTCGAGAGCGCCTCGGCCGACTATGAGCGCCAGGTCAACGTCGCCGTGCAGTCAGACCCCGATGTGCAGGCGTTCGTCGAGCGTTTGGAGCAGGCCGCCGGCGACGAGCCCGACGAGACCCCCGGCGCCCTGCCCTCCGGCGAGACGATCGCCCGGGACCTCCAGCGCTTCCTGCGCCAGCGTGGCGGCGAAACCCCACCGTCCTGAGCTGACCGGCCGGGGCTCAGCGCTCGGCGGCCGGGCACACCAGCCGGTAGTCGCACATCGAGCAGGCCGCGAACGACGGCGTCGGCTCAAATCCCTGCGACAGGATGCCTTCGGCGACCTCCATCGCCACCTCCTGGACCCACTCGGCGCGGTCGCCGTTGTCGGCGGGGACCTCCACCTTCTGGTCGTCGAGCACGTAGTAGTAGGCCTGCCGGGACGCCTCCAGCCGCCACGCCTCGCGCGCCCCCACGGCGTAGAGCGAGAGCTGGACGTCCTCGGAGAGCTGGGCCGCGGTCTTGGGGCGGCCGGTCTTGTAGTCGATGAGCTCGTACTCGCCGTCGGGCAGCCGGTCGACGCGGTCGACGCGGCCCCGCAGCAGATGGGGCCCGAGCTTGAACGTGAATTGGCGCTCGAACCACACCGGCTCGGCCTCCTCGGAGCGGAAGCGCTCGTGATAGCGGGTGAGCGCCGAGGCGGCCTTGCCGCGCAGCTGGCGCTCCTCCTCGGAGTCGCCGAAGCCGCCGCGCCGCCAGCCGGTCTCCAGCAGCCCGAGCAGCTCAGGCAGGCCGGGCCGGGCGGGGCCGGTATTCGCGTCACGGCCGCCGGAGTGGTAGCGCTCGAGCACCTGGTGCACGAGGATCCCGAAGCGCTGGTGCAGCGTCGGCTCCTGGGGGATCCGGAACACGCGGGCGAACTTGTACTTGAGCGGGCAGGTGCGGTAGGTGTCGATGTCGGTCGCCGAGAGGACCACGCCGTCACCGCGGCGGGGCAGGAACGGCTCCAGCGAGGGCTCGTCGCGGGCGACGATCGCCTGCGCGCGGCGGCGCGCGTCGCGCTCGGCGTCGAGCAGGTAGTCGTCCAGGGCCGAGGACTCGAAGATCTCGCGCTGCTCGGCGGTGACCGCCTGGAGAATGCGCGAGTTGATGTCGCGCAGGGACTCGGCCACGCTGGGAAACTCGTCCAACCCAGCCCGAGCGATGAGCGCCGCCAGCTTGAGCAGCTCCAGGTAGCGCACGACCGCATGCGAGACGTCGAGGTCGGTGTCGAAGCGCAGCTCGCCCAGCCGCCCGCCGGCGCGCGTGGTCCCCTCCAGCAGCTCGTCGCGCAGCAGCCGGTAGGTGGAGTGCAGCGTCTCGGCGGGGCCGAACAGCTCCTCCTCGCGCTCCTGCCATACGGCGCCGAGAGCGGCGCGTGCTGTCTCGAGCGCCGGGAGCGGAGCCAGCGGCGCCCCGCGGTCGTCGGCTCGGGGAGACGACAGCACCAGGCGCGACCGCGCACGGCTCATCGCCACGTAGAGCTCCTGGGCCAGCGCCGCGCGGCGGGTCTCCTCGGTGTCGGGCGGAAGCTCCTCGGACGAGCAGCGAGTCCGGGATCCGCTCGGGGGCGGCCACGGCCACGCCGGCGTGCAGCCCGATCACGTAGACGTGGTCGGCCTCCAGGCCGCCCGAGGCGCCGAGGGTCAGCACCTGCACCGCCGCGCCCTCGCCCAGCTCGGGCTCCTCCTGCTCGCGCAGCCCGAAATCGGCGACCGCGGCGATCGAGCGCGCGAACTCGCGGGGCGTGGCCTGCGGCGTGCGCGTCACGTAGGCGGCGGCCAGCTCGCCGAAGCTGGCCAGGGCGCGCAGGCGCTCCACGACGTCTGACTGTGCGGCGAACAGCTGCTGGCGGCGCAGCCCGAGCCGCTCGATCAGCCGGTGGACGTAGAGGTCCGGGCGGCTGGTGTCGATCGCGCTCATCCCGGCCTTGTAGAGCTTGAGGAACACGCGGATGCGCTCGCGGGCCTCCGGCGGGACCTGCGGCGCCTCGATCGCCGCCGCCAGCGCCGAGACCATGTCGAGCTTGCGCCGGCGCGCGATCTGCGTGCAGCGGGCGATGTCGACCGAGCGCAGCTCGATCGGCGGCCGGGCCAGCGCGCGGACGACCGCGCCGGCGTCGGTGGGGTCGGCCAGGAGGCGCAGCCACGCCAGCACATCGCGGATCTCGGCCCGCTGGAAGAACGCCGCCTCGCCGACGAGCCGGTGCGGGATCGCGCGCTCCTCCAGCGCCACGCTCACCGCCTGGCCCTCGTGGGTGATCTCGGGGACGAGCACCGCCACCCGGGGTCGGGCGGGGTTGGTTTCACCGGCGTCGCGCGCCAGCAGCCGCTCGATGTCGACGGCCACCGACTGGGCCTGGGAGCGCTCGTTGGCGCAGCGCCACAGCTCACACTCCCCGTCCGGCGCGGCGGCCGGGCGCAGACGCGTCGCTCAGCCGGGCGGCGTCGTGCGCGAGCACCGAGGCCGCGGCCTGCCAGATGCGGCTCGGGGCAGCGCTGGCTGCGCCCGAGCACCACCACGCGCGTGTCCGCTGCCCTGCGAAGCTGCGCATCCGGGCCGCGCCCGCGCCGCGGTAGCGCCGCAGGCCCGGCGTCGGGATCGCCCGCGATCGTCACCGCCCGGCGCGCCGACACCTCGATGGCCAGCGTCGCCGGCGCCAGGTCGAGCTCCTGGGCGTCGTCGAGCAGCAGATAGTCAAAGCGCCGCGCGAGGTTGGGCTGGGCGCGGGCCAGGTCAAGGGCGGAGACGATCAGGTCGCCGTCGTCGCGGGCGCCCGCCTCGGCCAGCATCCGCTCGTGGGTGCAGTAGATCTGGGCGAACTCGCGCTCCAGCTCGCGCGTCCGGGGCGTCGTCGGCAAGCGCCTGCGCCCACGCGACGTAGGCGTCGGCGCCGACCAGCTCGGCCTTGAGCCGGTCGATCCGGCGCACGAACCCGCCGAGCAGGGTGTTGGGGCGCCCGCCGAAGTCGTGGTGGCGCAGCGACAGCTCGTCGATGCGCTCGACCAGCATGGCCAGCCGGTCGCCGGGGGTGAGCACCGACTCAAACGGATCGGCGCCGGCGCCGGCCGCCCGCAGGACGAGCCCGGCGAGCTGGGCCGGCGTGAGCACGTAGAGCTCGTCATAGCCGCGGCGCAACCGGGTCTCGATCCGCGCGCGCAGCGGCCGCGGCGCGGGCCTCGGTGGGGACGAGCACCCCGATGCGCTCGGGGTCGCACCCCTCCGCCACCAGCCAGCGAAACCGTGCCTCGCACGCACGCGCGTCTTGCCCGTCCCGGCCGGCGCCGAGGACGACGACACGCGCTTCGGAATGGGTGGCCGCCTCGCGCTGAGCGGGCGCCAGTCCGTCGAGCGGGCGGTCGGAGCGCGGCGCCGTCGGCGAGCAGGTTCAAGCCCTCGAACGGACCGCCGCGTGCGTTCTCGAGGCTCACCGTCTGACAGCATAGGTTGCAGGATGGGCACCACCGACACGGCATTGGACGCGGATTGGCTGGGGCTGTGCCGGCGCTCGGTCGAGGGCCTGGCCGGCGCTCCTGGCCGCCACGCCGACGACCGTCGAGCGCGCTCGCGAGACGGGCACGCGCGGCAGCGGCGGCGACCGCACGCTCGAGATCGACAGCTCGGCCGAGTCGGTCGTCTTCGCCCAACTGCAGGCGCTCCATGACCAGGGGCACCGCTTCTCGGCGATCAGCGAGGAGCGCGGCGAGGTCGACTTCGGCGGCGGCGGCGTGCGGGTGATCATCGACCCCATCGACGGCTCGCTCAACGCCAAGCGCGACGCCTGCCACTACGCGCTCTCGGTGGCGGTCGCCGACGGCGACGACGATGGCCGACGTGGCCTTCGCGTTCGTCCACGACTTCGGCGCCCGCGAGCAGTGGTGGGCCCGGCGCGGTGAGGGCGCGTGGCGCGACGGGGCGCTGCTGGACCCCACCCTGCCCGAGCGCCGCTCGCGCGACGGCCGGCTGGAGCTGCTCGGGATCGAGTCCTCTGACCCGCAGTGGGTGCGCGGCCGCGATCGAGCCGCTGACGGCGGCCACGCCGCCGGTTGCGCGCGCTGGGCACGATCGCCGCGACGCTGTGCCAGGTCGCCGCGGCCCGCTTTGACGGGATGGTCACGCTGCAGCGCTGCCGCGGCGTCGACGCCGCCGCCGGCCAGCTCATCGTGCGCGAGGCCGGCGGCTTCGTCAGCTTCCCCGAGCCTCGACGACCCGCTCGACGCGCCGCTGGACGCCACCCCCAGCTCCCACCTGGTCGCCGCGCGCTCCGCGCAGACGCTGCGCGAGCTCGAGGCGATCCGCCGATGACCGTGATCGACTGGATCCTGGCCGAGAAGATCGCCGGCTACCTGGCCGGGCACCGGCGACGCCGCCACGCCGCGCGCCGACCTCCCCGCGCTGGCCGTGGAGTCCGAGCGGCGCGTCACCGCCTACACCGGGCTGGCGCCGGCACGCCCGCTGCCGCCCCCGGAGGGGATCGGCCGGCGCGAGTGGGTGCAGACCAACATCAAGGCGATGCGCACGCCTGCTCGACCCGGTCCTGGAGCGCGCCGGGGAGGGGCTGGGCCCGCTCAAGCCGGCGGCCAAGCTGGCGCTCGGCGTCGTGGTCACCACCGAGGTCGGGGTGGTGCTGGGCTATCTGGCCCAGCGCGTGCTCGGCCAGTACGAGCTGGTCCTGCTCGACGAGGCCGAGGCGACGGCGCCGCCGCGGCTGCTGTTCGTGATGCCCAACCTCGGCCAGGCGGTGCGGTCCTTCGAGGCCCAGGAGGACGAGTTCATGACCTGGGTGGCGCTGCACGAGGTCACCCACGCGGTCCAGTTCGCGGGCGTCCCGTGGCTGCACGCCCACGTCGCCGGGCTCGTCCGGGAGCTGCTGCGCAGCGCCGAGCTGCGCATGGAGGCCGAGCGCAAGCTGCGGCTGCCGACCCTGGCGCAGATCAAGCGGACGTGCGAGTCGCTGCGCCAGGGCGACCTCATCTCGATCTTCACCAGCGACGTGGAGCGCGAGACGCTCAACCAGGTCCAGGCCGTGATGGCGGTGATCGAGGGCCACGCCGAGCACGTGATGGACGCCGTCGCGCCCGACCTGCTGCCCTCGCTGCCCAAGCTGCGCGCCGGCCTCGACCGGCGGCGCACGTCGCAGTCGGGCCTGTCGCGCCTGCTGGCCAAGCTGCTGGGGCTGGAGCTCAAGCTGCGCCAGTACGAGCAGGGCAAGTTCTTCTGCGACGCGATCGTCCGCGCCGCCGGCACCGCGGCGCTGACCCGGGTGTTCTCAGGGCCCGAGGCGCTGCCGACGCTGGCTGAGCTCACCGAGCCCGCCCGCTGGCTGCGGCGGGTGGGCTTCCCGGAGCAGCTCCCGCAGCGCTCGAGCGCCTAGCCGCCAGCGCAGCCTGCCCGTCAGCCTCCGACAAGTAAACTCATAAGTTTACTGTTGTGGCGGCGTGGCGCGGGTGTTCCCCATCACCTGACAGGCGACGCGGGCGTCACCGCTGTGCGCGTAATGGGCGAGGGGCGAGGTCGCCTCGCCTCGCTGGGAAATGTAACCGAGCGGCTATGGTGGTTTACAAACATGTGTTCGATCACCGCAAGCGAACCAGCTACCATCTTCATCACGACAGAAAGAGAGCTCAGAAACCAATGGCAGACACGTCTAACACCAGCGGTCAGAAGGCCGCAGCCACCAGAAAGCGCAACGACACGCCGACGTCGCGGCCCGCGCGCAACGCGCGCCAACGCCCGAGCGCCAGACGACGCGCGCCGCACGCGACGCGCCAAGACGACGGCGAGCCGCACCTCCTCGGCCACCAAGGGCAACGCCCGCCGCACGGCCAACGACCGCGCGGGCGACGGCCGGCAGCGCCTCCAGCGCCACCGCCGCCGAGTCGCGGCTGCGGGCGACCCAGGTCCAGGAGATCGCCGAGCGCGCCGTCCTCGTGCCGGTCGGCGCCAGCCTGCTGGCCAGCGAGAACCTGGTCTCCACCGTCAAGGGCCTGGCCACCAAGTACGGCACCCGCACCTCGGTCGAGCGTGAGCTCAAGCGCTACGAGCGCCGCGGCGCCAGCGCCCGCAACCGGTTCGAGCGCCAGGTGCGCCGCACCCGGACCAAGTTCGAGCGCGAGCTGCGCCAGCGCCGTAACCGCGTCGAGAAGACGGTCAAGCAGAACCGCCGCCGCGTCGAGCGCGAGGTGCGCTCGGTCCGCCGCGACCTGGAGAAGCAGTCGGGCGTCGTGGGCGCTCGCGTCGAGAAGCTCGTCGCCGAGGCCCAGGACCGCCTCACCTCGATCTCCTAGACACACCCTTCCCCCGCCGGGCGCCGAGGAGAGCGCCGCAGGCGGGAGAGGTTCGCCGGCCTCATATCCTCGCCGGCGAACGAAGCACCCTCTCCTCCCTCAACCGCCGGGGCGTCACGGAAGTGGCGCCCCGTCGGTCTTTAAATCGCGGCGCGCGCGGCTAGGCCTCGATCCGCCAACCGACAGCGAGAGGGGTGAGCCGATGGATCTGTGTCTGATGATCGAGGGCCAGGAGGGCGTCAGCTGGGAGCAGTGGGTGGCGCTGGCCAAGGGCGTGCGAGGAGCACGGGATCCCCACGCTGTTTCGCTCCGACCACTACATGAACCTCGACGGCCAGCACCCCGAGCGCGGGTCGCTGGACGCGTGGGCCACGCTGATGCGCGCTCGCCGCGGTGACGACCACGGTGCGGCTGGGGACGATGGTCTCCCCGGCCACCTTCCGCCACCCCTCCGAGCTGGCCAAGGTCGTGGTCACCGCCGACCACGTCTCCGGCGGGCGCGTCGAGCTTGGCCTCGGCGCCGGCTGGCACGAGCGCGAGCACGAGGCCTACGGCTTCCCGTTCGCCGACGACCCGGACCCGCGTCGACGTGCTGGAGGAGCAGCTGCAGATCGTGCTCGGCACCTGGACCCAGGCCCCGTTCTCCTTCAGCGGCAGCCACTACACGCTCAAGGACCTCGACGCCCAGCCCAAGCCGGTGCAGAGCCCGCACCCGCCGCTGATCATGGGCGGCTCGGCCGGCCCGCGCAGCGTCGCCCTGGCCGCCCGCTACGCCGACGAGTACAACACCCCGTTTGCCACGCTGGAGGACGTCCGCACCCGCAAGACGGCCGTCGCGAGCGCCTGCGAGGCCGCCGGGCGCGACCCGCTGCCCTTCAGCATCATGACCGGCTTTCTCGTCGGCGCCGACGAGGCCGAGCTGCGCGACCGCGCCGCCCGCCTGGGCGAGCGGATCGGCTCGACCGCCGACGCTCTGATCAACGATCCGCCCGCGGCGTGGATCGTCGGGACGACGGAGCGCGCGGCGCGCGCAGCTGGCCGCGCTGCGCGACGCCGGCGTGCACCGCGTGATGTGCCAGAACCTGCTCCACGACGACCTCGACGTGCTCGCCCTCATCGCGGAGCTGGCCCCCGCGGTCGACTGACGAACAGGCCCAGATGATGGGCCGATCGGACCTGCTTGAATGAACTGCATGCCCACCTCAGAACAAGTCACAGAAGCCCTCCGAACCGTCATCGACCCCGAGCTGCGGCGCGACATCGTCGAGCTGGAGATGGTGCGGTCGATCGACGTCCACGACAACGGAGTGGTGGACGTGATGGTGTCCCTGACCACCCCCGGCTGCCCCATCCGCAGCCACTTCGAGACCGGCGTCGGCACCGCGATTCGCGAGCTCGACGGCGTCACCGGCGTCAACGTCAGCTTCGACGTGCTGTCCGGCGACGAGAAGGCGGCGCTGGGCCGCAAGCTCGGCCGCGGCGGCCTGCCCGAGGGGGCGCTGGCCCAGGTCAAGAACGTCATCTGCATCGGCTCGGGCAAGGGCGGGGTCGGCAAGTCCAGCGTCACCGCCAACCTGGCCGCGGCCCTGGCCGCCGATGGCAAGAAGGTGGGCGTGCTCGACGCCGACGTCTGGGGCTACTCGCAGCCCCGCATGCTCGGCGTCGGCGCTGAGCGTCCGAAGGTCAACGAGGAGCGCAAGCTCATCCCCATCACCGCTCACGACGGCATCTGCGTGATGTCGATCGGCTTCTTCGTCGAGCAGGACGCCGCCGTCGTGTGGCGCGGCCCGATGCTCCACAAGGCCCTGCAGCAGTTCCTGGAGGACGTGGCGTGGGGCGAGCTGGACTACCTGCTCATCGACCTCCCGCCCGGCACCGGCGACGTCTCGATGACCCTGGCGCAGCTGCTGCCGCAGGCCAAGTTCCTGATCGTGACCACGCCGCAGCCGGTGGCCCAGAAGGTGGCGGCCCGGTCGGCCGAGATGGCGGCCAAGCTCAAGCTCGAGATCGCGGGGTGATCGAGAACATGTCCGGTTTCGTCACCCCCAGCGGCGAGCGCTTCCAGATCTTCGGCGAGGGCGGCGGTCAGCTCCTGGCCGAGGAGCTCGACGTGCCTCTGCTGGCCAAGGTGCCGCTGACGATGCCGCTGCGCGAGCAGTCGGATTCCGGCCTGCCGCTGGTCATGGCCAACCCCGATGACCCGGCCGCCCAGGCGCTGCGCCACGGCGCCCGAGGGCTCATCGCGCTCTCACCGATCGAGCTCCCGGTCATGCAGGCGCCGGCGCCGGCCGCGGCCCCCAAGCCCGCCGGTATGTCGCTCCCGATGGCGTGAAATCGCTGACGCGGTGAAATCGCTGACGCGATTTCACCGCCTCGCTTGCCTTCAGGCGCCGTTCTTGTAGTAGTCGGAGTTGATCTTGATGTACTTCTGCCACTCGTCGGGGAGCTGGTCCTCGGCGAAGCACGCGTCAACGGGGCAGGCCTCCACGCAGGCATCGCAGTCGATGCACTCCTCGGGATCGATGTAGAGCATCTCGACGTTGTCGTAGTCGGGCTCATCGGGCGTGGGGTGGATGCAGTCGACCGGGCAGACCTCGACGCACGAATTGTCCTTGGTGCCAATGCAGGGCTCGGCGATTACGTAGGCCATGTGTGTCGGATTCCTCTACTCGGTTGCAGGTGCGCAGCCGCCATCATCGCAGCGGGGAGTGCGCATTTTAGGGACACGCCTGGCGGGCGGCGGTAGCCTCCCGGCCGTGCTGCTGCTCACCGGTGCCACCGGAACCGTCGGGCGCGCGCTACTGCGGCCGCTCATCGACGCGGGCACTCCGGTGCGCTGCCTGGTGCGCGATCCGCGCCGGCTGGGGCCCGATCGCGTGCGGGTGCAGATCGCGCTCGGCGATCTCGGCGACCATCTCTCCTTCCGCCACGCCCTGCGGGGCGTGGACACCGTCGTGCACCTGGCGTCGGTCATCCGCGACCAGCCCCACGGCTCCATCGAGGAGCTGTCCGGTATGGCCACGTGGCGGCTCGTGCAGGCAGCCGAGCGCGCCGGCGTGAAGCGATTCGTCTTCTTCTCGACGCTAGGGGCCTCGACGCGCAGCCGCGGGCGGCTGATGCGCGCCAAGGCGGTGGCCGAGAGCGCCGTCACGGCGTCCTCGCTCCAGCACACGGTGTTCGCCCCCTCGATCATCTACGCCCCTCACGACCCCTACCTCCGCCTGCTCCAGCGCATGTCACGCCTGCCGGTGATGCTCATCCCGGGCGCCGGGGCGGCGGCCTTTCAGCCGATCTGCGCCGACGACGTCGCGGCGTGCGTGATGGCGGCCCTGCGCAGCGACGGCACCGTCAGCGCCCGCTACGAGCTGGCCGGCCCGCAGACGCTCACCCATCGTGAGATCGTCGCCGTGGCCCTGCGCGCGTTCGATCGCCGGCGCCCGATCGTGGGGGTGCCGCTGTGGCTGACGCGCCGAGTCCTGAAGACGGTGGAGCTATTGGCCGGCCCCACGGCCTTCGCCACCTGGGACGAGGCCGAGCTGCTGGAGGTCCCGCTGGTCTCAGCGCGCGGGCACCGCCGACGCCGAGGCGCTCGGCGTCAAGCCCCGCCCGATGACGGCGGTGCTGGGAACCGATCCGCCCACGGCATAGCCTGCTCGAGCTGAGCGCCCAGCGCCAGCAGCAGCTCCTCGCGCTCAGGAGGGCCGATGAGCTGGACGCCGGTGGGCAGGCCGTCATCGCCGTGGTAGAGCGGGCAGCATGATCGCCGGCAGGCCCATCACGTTGACGATCGCCGTGTAGGGCGTGAACGCGCCCGAGCGCCGGTAGTGGCCCCACGGGTCGGGCCCGCGGCCATGGATCTCGCCGGTGGGCACCGGCCGTCGTCCCAGCCCCGGCGTGAGCACGATGTCAAAGCGGCGCCAGCTCGGCCACCAGGCCTCGGGCGATCCGCTCGAGCTTGCCCTGAGCGGCGAGCAGGGTGATCGTGTCCTGGCCGCGCGCGTGCTCCCAGATCTTCCAGGTGAGCGGCTCGACGTCGTCCTCGGCGGGCTCGCGGCCGGCGATCCGCCCGCCGACGAACGTGGTCATCGCCGTCGCCGGCCCGAACGCGCGGGTGAAGTCGGCCAGCAGGCCGCGTCCCGACCACGGCGCCTCGTACTCCTCCACGTGGTGGCCCAGGGACTCGAGCAGGGTCGCGGCGTCGCGCGCGGCGGCCTCGTTGACGGGATCGAGCTCGGCATCGTCAAGCGGCGGGTTGAGCACGAGCCCGATCCGTAGGCGGGCGGGGCTCCGGCGCCATCAGCTCGCGCGTAGGGCGCCGGGCGGCGGCGCCGCCCAGGTGGCGTCGCCGGGCTCGTACCCCGCGAGCACGTCCAGCGCGGCCGCGGTGTCGGCCACCGTCCGGGTCAGCACGCCGTCGGTGACGAGGAAGCCGTGCCCGGCGTCGGGCCCCAGCGACACTCGGCCGCGGGCCGGCTTGAGCCCGACCAGCCCGCAGCACGCCGCCGGGATCCGGATCGACCCGCCCCCGTCGTTGCCGTGGGCGATCGGGACCATCCCCGCGGCCACCGCCGCCGCCGAACCGCCGCTCGAGCCGCCGGGCGTGCGATCAAGCGCCCACGGGTTGGCCGTTGGCCCGAACCGGCGCGACTCGGTGGTGGGGAGGATCCCGTTCTCGGGCAGCGTCGTCTTGCCCACGATCACGAACCCGGCCTCGCGCAGTCGCCGCACCAGGAACGCGTCGCCGCGAGCCACGTAATCGCCGAAGAGGTCGCTGCACATGGTGAGCGGCATCCCCTCCACGGCCCGGTTGTCCTTGATGGCGATCGGCACCCCGGCGAACGGCCGAGGGTCGTGAGCGGAGATCGCCCGCGCGGTCTGGAGCGCCGACTCGTGGGCGACGTGGGTGAAGGCGTTGACGGTGGGCTGGAGCGCGTCGATGCGGTCAAGAGACGCCTGGACGAGCTCGATGGCGGTCAGCTCACCGGACCGGATGAGTGCGGCGAGCTCGATGGCGGGACGCGTGAGCAGTTCCGACACGGGCGGCACCCTACCGTGCCCCTGGCAGCGGCGGAGCAGCGCCCCAAGCGACTAGCCTGTAGCCGACCTGAGCCCCCTCCCCAGGAGCTACACCTTTTATGAGTGCAACAGCGGAAGTGCAGTCAGGCCTCGAGGGCGTCGTCGCGTTCGCCACCGAGATCGCCGAACCGGACCGGGAGGGTGGCGCGCTGCGCTACCGAGGCGTCGACATCGAGGAGCTGGTGGGCACGGTGCCGTTCGAGCAGGTGTGGGGGCTGCTCGTCGACGATTCGCTGCTGCCGGGCCTGCCGCCCGCCGAGCCCAACGCGCTCAGCGTCCACTCCGGCGACCCGCGCGTCGACGTCCAGTCGGCGCTGGCGATGCTCGGACCGCAGTGGGGCTTCGAGCAGCTCATCGACATCTCCGACGAGGAGGCCCGTGACAACCTGGCCCGCGCCTCGGTGATGGCGCTGTCCTTCGTGGCCCAGTCGGCGCGCGGCATCGGACGTCCTCCGGTCTCCCAGCGTGAGATCGACAAGGCCACCTCGATCCCCGAGCGCTTCCTCATCCGCTGGCGCGGCGAGGCCGACCCCAGGCACGTCAAGGCGATCGACGCCTACTGGAACTCGGCGGCCGAGCACGGCATGAACGCCTCGACCTTCACCGCGCGCGTCGTCGCCTCCACCGGCGCCGACGTGGCGGCCGCGTTGAGCGCGGCCGTCGGCGCCCTCTCGGGACCGCTGCATGGCGGCGCGCCCTCCCGCGTGCTGAAGATGCTCGACGACGTCGCCGAGATGGGCGACGCCGAGCGCTACGTCAGGGACGTGCTCGACCGCGGCGAGCGGCTCATGGGCTTCGGCCACCGCGTCTACCGCGCCGAGGACCCCCGCGCCCGCGTGCTGCGCCGCACCGCGCACGAGATCAACGCCCCGCGCGTCGAGGTCGCCGAGGCCCTGGAGAAGGCGGCGCTCGCCGAGCTCAAGGCCCGCCGGCCCGACCGCGTCCTCGCCACCAACGTGGAGTTCTGGTCAGCGGTCGTGCTGGACTTCGCCGAGGTCCCGCCCGAGCTGTTCACCCCGATGTTCACCTGCGCCCGCACCGCCGGATGGTCGGCCCACATCATGGAGCAGAAGCGCGAGGGCCGGCTCATCCGCCCGACCTCGAAGTACGTGGGCCACGGCCCACGCCCCCTGTCGGACCTGACGTAGCGGGGGGCGCGCCCCCTGGCCCGAGTGCTCGTCAGCCGCGGTACGGGCCCTCGACGTACTGGGCCAGCATCCGGCTGGCGCAGAACATCGGGCCCAGCGTGCGCAGCGACGCCCGCATCAGCTCGATCCAGCGGCTCGGGAGCCCGGAGTCGTCGCGGTCGTAGAACGCCGGCAGCACCTGACCGTCGAGCAAATGGTGGAAGGCGGCGGCGTCGCGCTCGTCCTGGGCGTGGTGGTCGTGGTCCACCTCGCCGGAGATCGCCCAGCCGTTGGCGCCGTCATAGGCCTCGGCCCACCACCCGTCGAGCACGCTGAGCTGCAGGCCGCCGTTGAACACGTTCTTCATCCCGCTCGTCCCGCTGGCCTCCAGGGGCGGACGCGGCAGGTTGAGCCAGACGTCGCAGCCGCGCACCAGCGCCTGGCCTGAGGCGAGGTCGTAGTCGTCCAGGAAGACGACGCGCTCGCCCACCACCCTGGCGGCCTTGAGGCCGAAGACGGCCTGCAGCGTGCGCTTGGCCTCCTCATCGCGGGGGTGGGCCTTGCCGGCGAGCACGACCTGGACGGGCCGGTCGCCGTCGAGCAGCCGCAGCGTCCAGTCCGGGTCGCGAGTCAGGATCTCCAGACGCTTGTAGGTGGCCACGCGCCGGGCAAAGCCGATCGTGAGCACCTCAGGATCAAAGGCGCGGGCGGCGGCGTCGACGTAGCCGCGCAGGTCCCCGCGGACGAGGCGATCGGCGACGCTGCGCGCACGCACGAAGGTGATGAGGTCGGTCTTCTGGCGGCTGCGCGTCTGCCACAGCTCCTCGGCGGGGATCTGGTCCACGCCCGCCCACACCTCGGGCTCGGCGGCGCGCTCGCACCAGTCGCTGGGCAGATGGCGGTCCAGCAGCTCGCGCATGGGCCGGCCGATCCAGCTGGGGACGTGGACCCCGTTGGTGACGTGGCCGATCGGGATCTCCTCCAGCGAGCGGTCGGGCCACAGCGACTGCCACATCTCGCGGGCCACCTCGCCGTGGCGGCGGCTGACCGCGTTGGCCCCGCGGCTCATCCGCAGCGCCGCCTGGGTGACGCCGAACGGAGCCTGGGCGTCGGCCCCGACGTCGTGGCCGAGGGCGAGCAGCTCCTCGGTGGAGAACCCCAACTCGCCCGCCAGGCGGCTGACGGCCTCCTCGATCTCGCCCGCCGGGTAGGAGTCGTTGCCCGCGGGCACCGGCGTGTGGGTGGTGAACACCGTCCGGCTGCGGGCACGATCCAGGGCGTCGGACAGCGAGAGTCCATCGGCCTCCCGGTAGCCGCGGGCGAGCTCGAGCGGGGCCAGCGCGGCGTGGCCCTCGTTGAGGTGGATGACGCCGGGCTCATAGCCCGAGCGCGCGCAGCGCCCGGACGCCGCCGACGCCGAGCAGTGAGTACTGGGCCAGCCGGGTCTGGGGATCGCCGTCGTAAAGGCGGCCGGTGATCCACCGATCCATCGGCCCGTTGTCGGCGCAGTCGGTGTCGAGCAGGAACAGCGGGATCCGACCGACGTCGACCCGCCAGATGCGCGCCACCACGTCGTTGTCGCCGAT
Source organism: uncultured Actinomycetota bacterium (assembly GCA_963790605.1). Taxonomy (GTDB): domain Bacteria; phylum Actinomycetota; class Thermoleophilia; order Solirubrobacterales; family Solirubrobacteraceae; genus Palsa-465. Next base: position 68,568 of record CAWBPG010000003.1, read on the forward strand.
CGGGACGGTGACCGTGACCGCAGAGGAGTCGCGACCGGTGACCAGGGCGGCGGGGAGGCGGTCGGGATCGGTGTCGATCCAGTACTCGTGCTGCCAGCCCGAGGCGTCGATTCGCTGGCGGAAGTAGCCCTTGCGGTACATCAGCCCGACGGCGACCAGCGGGACCGCCTGGTCGGAGGCCTCCTTGAGCAGGTCGCCGGCCAGCGCCCCCAGCCCACCCGAGTAGACGGGCAGCGACACGTGCACGCCGTACTCGGCGCACAGGAATCCGACGGGATGGGCGGGATCCAGCGGCGCCCCGCTGTAGGGCCGTTCCAGGTCGGCGGCGATCTCCGCCTCCAGCGCCTCAGCCCGCGCCACGAGGTCGCGATCGTTCGCGGCGCGCCTGAGCACCCGCGCCGGCGATTCCTGCAGCAACCGGACGGGGTTGCGCATACACAGGTCAAAGCGCTCTGAGTCGACGCCGCGGAACAGCTCCGGGCCCCCGGGCGACCACGACCAGCGGTAGTTGTAGGCGACGCGGGCCAGCGGAGCGAGCGCGTCCGGGATGCGCTCCGCCAGATCCTCGGCAGCGGCGAGGATGTCGACCTGGCCGTCGTATTGCGTGGTGGCGTTATCCAAGAGGCGATTATCTGTCATCGGCGTCGATCAGGGCCCGCTGCCTCGCCGGCGGGGGGCGCACACGGACCCGTGCACAAGATCACCCCGGGATCGCGACGCGAAACCTTTCTCAGGCGCGGCCGGCAATAGGATGGGCCCGGTGCGGCTCGGCGTGCTGGCCTTCGGCGACTCGATCACCAACGGCGGGGGCGAGCTCCAGTGGGGCGTGGCCCTGCAGTCCTGGGCGCAATGGACGGCGCGAGCGCTCGGGCTGGCCTACACCGGCTACGCCACCGACGGGGCGCGCGTGAGCGACGTGCTGCACCGCCAGATCCCGGCCTTCGCGGCGCGCGCGGCCCATCCCGACGCCCGCTATGACGTGGGCTGCCTCTACATCGGCGTCAACGACGTGCGTGGCCTCGACTGGGACGCCGGGGCCTTCGCCGCCGACTTCGAACCTGCCCTGCGCTTCGTCTGCGACCGCAGTGAGCGGGTCCTCACGCTGACCGCCCCGCTCGGGCTCGGACTCCCGCCCGCCGGCCCCAAGGTCGCCGAGCTCAACGCGATCGTGCGCGAGACCGCCGGCCGGGTCGGCGCCCTCGTCGTCGACCTCAGCGCGTTCGGGGCGCGCAACCATGTGATGGCCGACCGCGTCCACCCGACGGCGTTCGGGCAGATCGCGATCGCCGAGCGGGCGCTGGCGGTGCTCGAGGCCGACGGCCTGCCGGCCGCGGCGGCCCCCTCATCGTTGATCACATATGAGACGACGCGGGTCGGGCGCCTGCGGGGTGACATGACCTACGTCTACCGCGACCTCAAGCTGCGCGCCCGCGCGGCGGCGCTGCGCCGCCGGCTTCGGCGCTCGCGGGTCGGCCGGTAAACAGCACTAAATTGATTGATTTTCTGTGCTAGAACTCTCTGAAAACCATGACCCCCTCGACCTACGTGAGATGGCCCGCCGCGACCGCGGGCCCTGGGTCAGGTCCTCCGCTCGAGAACGGACAGACCCCGGCGGCGGCGTGGACCCCGTCGGCCTGCGCGCCGCCATGGGCCAGTTCGCGACCGGCGTCACGGTCATCACCACCCGTGACCAGACCGGCCGGCCCTTCGGCACCACCGCCAACGCGGTGAGCTCGGTGTCGCTGCGCCCGCCACTCGTCCTCGCCTGCCTGCGCCGCGAGTCAGAGACGCTCGCGGCCCTGCTCAAGCGCCGCCGGTTTGCCATCAACGTCCTCCACAGCTCCCAGTCCGCGCTCTCTGACCGCTTCGCCCGGCGCCCCGCCACCGACACCTGGGACACCGTCGCGCACCGGGCCACCGACGGCATTCCGGTGCTCGAGGGCGCGATCGCGACGCTCGAGTGCGACCTGCACGACGTCGCCGACGGCGGTGACCACGCGGTCGTCGTGGGGCACGTCGTCGCGCTCGAGCACGGAGCCGAGACCGATGCCGAGCCTCTCCTGTTCTACGCCGGCGCCTACCGGAGCCTCGGCGGGCCGCCGCCGGCGCCCGTCGTGCCCGAGCCCACCGAGGTGGCGCTTCCCTCCCGGGACGGGCCGCTGCGGATGCTCAGCCTCTCCGAAGATGCGCAGACGACGAGCGTCGCCGTGCTCACCGGGGATCCGCGGGGGCGGCGGGGCGTGCTGGTCTACGCCCACGCCCCCTGCCTGCTCGGCGATGCCCTGGGCAGCACCGCCTGCGCGGGCCGCGCGCGACTGTACGCCGCACTGGCGCTCATGCGCCACGAGGGCCACGGGGCCGCCGTCTATCACCGCGACTCCGGAGCGGGTCTTGAGGCCTGCGGCTGCGCCGTCGGGGCCGCCGCGTCCACGGCGCTGACCGACGGCGCCATCGAGGCGCTCGCCCAGGCTGTCCGAGCGCTTGACCTGCGCGCCGTGCGCCTCATCTGCGCTCCCGACGACGGTCAGAGAGCGGCCCGCGCCGGCGTCCCCATCGGTGAGCTCATCGACCCCGGTGGGCAGATCCTTGGTGCGTTTGCCGGGAGCCGTGGGAGATAACCGTTACGCCATGATGGTGATCTCCCAAGGACTCACGGCGGGAGCAGCCGCTCCGACTCCTCGGTCGCCTCCCGCAACCTCTGTGCCAGCGTCTTGGTCAAGGCACCGCGCCGCATCTGCCAGCGCCAGCTCCCTCCGGCGCTCCCCGGCGCATTCATGCGGGCCTCAGAACCCAGGCCCAGCGCGTCCTGGGCCTGGATCATCGCGATCTGGGCCGGGGAGGAGAAGACGTAGCGGATCAGGCCCCACCACGGTCGGCGGCGGTCCGTGAAGCCCAGCCGCGCGACCTCGGAGTCCACGAACGCGCGCTGGCGCTCGCCCAGGGACTCCAGCCAGCCGCGGGCGGTGTCCTGGTCGTGCGTGGAGGTGTAGACGACCCGGTCGGCGGTGTGGTTGGCCAGGCGGTGGATGCTGCGCGGTGCGTCGGGGTCCATGCCGAACTGGATGACGAGCATCCCGGGCAGACCCACCTGCCGGCGCAGCCGCTCGACGGGCTCGGTGATGACGCCGAGATCCTCGGCCACCAGCGGCAGCGACGCGCTCTTGCCCGAGGCCAACGAGCGCTCGAGCGCCCGGAACAGGGCGATCCCCGGCCCGCGCTTCCACGACCCCCCGCGCGCCGTGCGCGCCCTGGCCGGGACCGCCCAGTAGGCCACCAGCCCGCGGAAGTGGTCGATGCGCGCGAGGTCGAAGAGGTCCAGCGTGCGCCGGACGCGCTCCACCCACCAGCGGTAGCCGCGTCGCTGGAGCGCGGGCCAGTCATACAGGGGGTTGCCCCAGAGCTGGCCGTCACGGGTGTACGCGTCGGGCGGGGCCCCGGCGACCAGGCCGGTCTGGAACAGCTCGGGGTGAAACCGGTGGTCACAGCCTCCGGGCGAGACGTAGATGGCGACGTCGCCGAGGATCCGCACCCCGCGCTCGGCGGCATAGGCGCGCAGCGCCCCCCACTCGCGATCGAAGCGCACCTGGTCAGCGACCGCGCCGCGGCCGGCGAACCGCTCCCAGTCCCCGATCCAGTACGCGTGCCGCTCGCGGAACTCAGAAGCCTCGGACGCCGACACCACGGCCCGCGGGTCGGCCAGCAGGCCCCGCCAGGCCGCGAAGGCGCTGCTCGACTTGTACGGGAGATCGGTAGCGGTCGGGCGGTCCCAGCGGCAGGACCTGCCACCACGACTGGCCCGGCGGCGGCCAGCCAGTCCACGAACCGGTAGGCGTCGGTGCCGAGCCGGCCCTGAGGAAGCGAGGTGATGTGGAGCTGGACCCCGCTCGATCTCGGCCACTGGTTCACGAGCGTTTCACGAGCCGAGGTTTACCCGATGGCGTGTGATGGATACCTTCCAGACCAGTGAGCATCCGGACTTCAGACACCGAGGCACGTCCGGCATCGAGGCCGGGTGGGAGCCGGTCGCCCGCGGCGGACGCCGCGCAGCAGGCGCCGCGCCGGATCGTCATCCAGTTCCCCCAGCCGGCCGTTGATGGCGGCCGCTACCCCGCCAAACGGTGCGTCGGGGACGTCGTCGACGTCGAGGCCGACATCTTCCGCGACGGGCACGAGCTCATCCGCGCCGTCATCCGCTATCGCGGCCCCGGCGAGGAGCATTGGCACGAGGTCGGCCTGCGCCGGATCGACGCCCATCTGGGCGGTGTGCGCTGGGCGGGCCAGTTCACCGTGGACCGCCCCGGCGCCTGGCAGTACACGATCGAGGCCTGGACCGACGTCTTCGGCACCTGGCGCGACGAGCTCCAGCGCAAGGTCAACGCCCACCAGCACGACCTCTCCGGCGAGCTGTCGGAGGGCCGCGTGCTGCTCGAGGCCGCCGCCGAGCGCGCCCAGGACCCCGCCGGGCGCAAGCTGATCGAGCACGCAATCGGGCAGCTCTCAGACCCCGGCGTGCCCGAGAGCGCCCAGCACGACGTCGCGCTCGGCGAGGAGCTCGCCCTCGCTATCGAGCACGAGCAGGAGCGCCACGGCAACGTCACCCTCGATCAACCGCTGACGATCGAGGTCGACCGCCTCCGGGCCCGCTTCGGCGCCTGGTATGAGATGTTCCCCCGCTCGTGGGGCGGCCTGCGGGGCGTCGAGGCGCAGCTGCCCGAGCTGGCCGAGCTCGGCTTCGACATCATCTACCTGCCCCCGATCCACCCGATCGGGCTCACCAACCGCAAGGGCCGCGACAACGCGCTCACCGCCGCCCCCGGCGATCCGGGCTCCCCGTGGGCGATCGGCGATGCCACCGGCGGCCACGACGCCATCCACGCCGAGCTCGGCACCGAGGACGATCTGCGCTCGCTCACCAGGGCCGCGGCGGGCTTCGGCATCGACATCGCGCTGGACTTCGCGGTGCAGTGCAGCGCCGATCACCCGTGGCTGACCGAGCATCCCGAGTGGTTTCACCGCCGGCCCGACGGCACCCTGAAGTACGCCGAGAACCCGCCCAAGCGCTACCAGGACATCTACAACGTCAACTGGGAGACGCCGGACTGGCGCAACCTGTGGCAGGCGCTGCTCGACGCGATGCTCAAGTGGGTGGACCTCGGCGTCAAGGTGTTCCGCGTCGACAACCCCCACACCAAGCCGTTCGCCTTCTGGGTGTGGCTGATCGACGAGGTCCACGCCCGCGACCGCGACATCCTCTTCCTGGCCGAGGCGTTCACCAAACGCGCCGTCATGCGCCACCTGGGCAAGCTCGGCTTCAGTCAGTCCTACACGTACTTCACCTGGAAGAACGCCCGCTGGGAGCTGATGGAGTACATGACCGAGCTGGCCACGTCCGGCGAGCAGGAGTACTTCCGCCCCAACTTCTTCGCCAACACGCCGGACATCCTGCACGAGTACCTCCAGCACGGCGGCCCGGCGGCGTTCGAGTCCCGTCTGGTGCTGGCGGCGACGCTCAGCCCCACCTACGGCCTCTACTCCGGCTACGAGCACTTCGAGAATGAGCCGGTGCGTCCGGGCTCTGAGGAGTACATGCACTCCGAGAAGTACGAGATCAAGCAGCGCGCGCTCGAACGGGCCGCTGCTGGGAATGATCGCCCGGCTCAACCAGATCCGCCGCGAGAACGCGCCGCTCCAGGAGCTGTCGAACCTCACCTTCCTCGACACCCACAACGATGCGCTCATCGCCTACGCCAAGCAGACGCGCGGCGACACGATCGTGTGCGTGGTCAACCTCGACCCCCACCAGGGTCAGCAGGGGGTGGCGGTGATCCCGGCGAGCCTCGGGCTGCCGCCCACGTTCACCGTCCACGACGAGCTGTCGGGCGAGCGCTACCAGTGGCGGATCGGGCACAACTACGTGGCGCTGGCCCCAGGCGTCCGCCAGGCCCACGTGCTCCGCGTCGAGCGATGAGCGTAGGACCCCCGACACTGACGCACCTGCTCGCGCGGGAGTCCCGGCCCGCGACCGCCACCGGGACCTCCGCGGCACAGACCTCCGGGCCCACCCAGGCGCACCAGTGGTTCGAGGCCGAGCCGCTGTGGTTCAAGCGCGCGATCTTCTACGAGATCCACATCCGCGGCTTCTTCGACGGCAACGGCGATGGCTCCGGGGACTTCCGCGGGCTCACCGAGAAGCTCGAGTATCTCCAGTGGCTGGGTATCGACTGCATCTGGCTGCTGCCGTTCTATGAGTCCCCGCTGCGCGACGGCGGCTATGACATCTCGGACTTCACGCGGGTGCACCCCGACTACGGGACGGTCGACGACGTCCAGGACCTGATCGACGCCGCCCACGCCCGGCGCATCCGTGTCATCGCCGACCTGGTCATGAACCACACCTCCAGTGACCACCCGTGGTTTCAGGAGAGCCGTACCGGCGGCCCTGACGGACCCAAGCGCGACTGGTACGTGTGGTCTGACACGGACGAGCGCTACCGGGACGCGCGCATCATCTTCACTGACACCGAGGTCTCCAACTGGACCTATGACCCGGTGGCCGGTGCCTACTACTGGCACCGCTTCTTCTCCCATCAGCCCGACCTCAACTACGACAACCCCGAGGTCCACGAGGCGATGTCGGGCGTGCTGCGCTTCTGGCTGGACATGGGACTCGACGGCTTCCGCCTGGACGCGGTCCCCTACCTCTACGAGCGCGAAGGCACGATCTGCGAGAACCTCTCCGAGACGCACGCCTATCTGAAGAAGGTGCGCAAGGAGATCGAGGCGAGCTACCCCGACCGCGTCCTGCTCGCCGAGGCCAACCAGTGGCCGGCCGACGTCGTGGAGTACTTCGGCGACGGCGACGAGTGTCAGATGTGCTTCCACTTCCCGGTGATGCCGCGCATGTTCATGGCGGTCCGCCGCGAGGAGGCCAACCCCGATCTACGAGATCCTCGAGCGCACCCCGGCCATCCCGGACAACTGCCAGTGGGGCCTGTTCCTGCGCAACCACGACGAGCTGACCCTGGAGATGGTCACCGACGAGGAACGCGACTACATGTACTCCGAGTACGCCAAGGATCCGCGGATGAAGATCAACCTGGGCATCCGCCGGCGCCTGGCCCCGCTGCTGGACAACGGCCGCGACGAGATCCAGCTCATGACCGCGATCCTGTTCAGCCTGCCGGGGTCGCCGGTTCTCTACTACGGTGATGAGATCGCGATGGGGGACAACATCTTCCTCGGCGACCGTGACGGCGTTCGGACGCCCATGCAGTGGACCGTGGACCGCAACGGAGGGTTCAGCCGCGCCGACTTCGCGCAGCTCTACGCCCCGCCGCTCATGGACCCGGTGTACGGCTTCCAGGCGGTCAACGTGGAGGCGCAGCTGCGCACGCCCACGTCGCTGCTGCGCTGGATGCACCGGTTCATCGCTCTGCGCAAGGAGCATCCGGTGTTCGGACTGGGGACGTATGAGCCGATCGAGACGACCAACCCGCGGATCTTCGCGGTGCTGCGCCGCTTCGAAGATGACCTGGTGCTGTGCGTGCATAACCTGGCGCGCTCGGCCCAGGCGGTGGAGCTCGACCTCTCGGCCCACGTGGGCCGCTTTCCGGTCGAGCTGTTCGGTCGCAGTCGCTTTCCCCGAATCGGCGAACTGAAGTACTTACTGACGCTTGCCCCGCGCGGCTTCTACTGGTTCCAGCTCGTCGGAGAGGGAGAGGACGCGATCGGATGACCGACGTCAGCAACCCCGCACGAGCTGAGATCGAGCGCCTGGATCCGGACACCGTGTCGGCGTGGCTCGAGGGCCAGCGCTGGTACGCGTCCAAGTCCCGCCACGTCACCGGCCTCCAGGTGGAGGAGAGCGTGGCCATCGCCGACGCGCCGCCGCTGATCCTCAACCTCGTCCAGGCGCGCTTCGCCTCCGGCAGCCACGAGCTCTATCAGCTCCCCTTCGCCCTGCTCGCCGCCGAGCACGTGGGCCAGCGCCCGGTGGTCTGCACCACCAAGGACTGGACGGCGGTCGATGCGGTCGCCGACCCGGAGCTCGCACGCGAGCTGCTGCGCCAGATCGATGCCGAGCGGACGCTCGAGGGCGACAGCGGCACCTTCCGCTTCCGGCGTGTCGAGCTCAGCGGCATGCTGCCGCTGGACGCGCCGGTGCGCCCGATGGGCGTCGAGCAGTCCAACTCCTCGATCGTGTTCGGCGACGAGACCGTGCTCAAGGTCTTCCGGCGGCTCGAGCCCGGCATCAACCCCGAGCTCGAGGTGCTCCAGTTCCTCACCCGCCGCGAGTTCGCCAACATCGCCCCCCTCCAGGGGTGGTACGAGTACGACGGCAAGTCCTTCGGCGCGACGCTCGGCGTGGCCCAGCGCTTCTTCCCCGACGCCGTCGGCGGCTGGGAGCTGGCCCTGGACCAGATCGCCACCAGTCCGGCGGCGTTGCTCCCCGAGCTCGGCAGCCTCGGCGCCGTCACGGCGCAGCTGCACAACGCCCTGGCCTCGGACGCCGGCGATCCCGCCTTCAGCCCGGAGGAGCCCAGCGCCGAGTCGATGTCGCTGCTCACCGCGACCATCGACGAGGACATCGAGCGGGTGTTCGTGCGCCTGCCCGACGACGAGCGCGTCGCCGCCATCGCCGGCCGCGGCCAGGACGTACGCGAGCAGATCGCCATGCGGGCCCAGAGCGGGGTCGGCGGCCGCGCCATCCGCACCCACGGCGACTATCACCTGGGCCAGACTCTGCACATGCCGGGGGGCTGGGTGATCATCGACTTCGAGGGCGAGCCGGCCCGGCCCCTGTTCGAGCGCCGTCAGAAGCGCAGCCCGCTGCGCGACGTGGCCGGGATGCTGCGCTCGCTCGCCTACGCCACGTCGGCCGCCGAGATCATGCACGGGGTCCCGGCGCCCGGCCAGTTCGAGGAGCAGGCGCGCACCATCTTCCTCAGAACTACTTCGCCACCATCGACCCGGCCCTGCTGCCCGGCGGTGACGCGGCCATCGGAAACATGCTGGCTATCTTCGAGCTCGAGAAGGCCATCTACGAGCTCCAGTACGAGCTGGACAACCGACCGGATTGGTTGCCGATCCCCGTGGCGGGTATCGCCCGCCTCTTGGAGGCCGCATGACCACCATCGCCAAGAACGACCTCGACGCTCTGCTCCGGCGCGAGCACCCCGAGCCCCACGCCATCCTCGGCGCCCACGCCTCCGAGGGCGGCGTCGTCGTGCGCGCGTTGCGCCCGTCGGCGGAGTCGGTTGCGGTCAAGCCCAGTGGCGGCAAGAGCGTGCCGATGACGGAGATCCACCCGGGCGGCATCTTCGAGGCCGAGATCGAGGGCGCCGAGCTGCCTTTGAAGTACAAGCTCAAGGTCGACTACGGCTCGGGCGGGAAGTTCACGCTCTCAGACCCCTACGCGTTCCTGCCGACGATCGGCGAGCTGGACCTGCACCTGATGGGCGAGGGCCGCCACGAGGAGCTCTACGAGCGCCTCGGCGCCCACGTCATCGAGCACGACGGCGCGCAGGGGACCGCCTTCGCGGTGTGGGCCCCGGCGGCCCGCGCGGTGAGCGTCGTCGGCGACTTCAACTCCTGGGACGGCCGCCTGCATCCGATGCGCTCGATGGGCACGAGCGGCATCTGGGAGCTGTTCCTCCCCGACGTGGGGGCGGGCCAGCGCTACAAGTACGAGATCCTCACCCAGGACGGCGAGGTCCTGCTCAAGGCCGACCCCTACGCCCAGGAGACCGAGGTCCCGCCCAAGACCGCCTCGGTCATCCACACTCCCGGGCACGTCTGGAGCAAGAAGGACGCCAAGTTCCTCTCAGAGCGGGCCAAGGACCAGCCGCTGGCAGAGCCCGTGTCGATCTACGAGGTCCATCTCGGCTCGTGGCGGCTGAACTCGCTGGAGGACAACCGCCCGCTCACCTACTCAGAGCTCGCCGACGAGCTGTCGGCCTACTGCGAGGACATGGGGTTCACCCACGTCGAGCTGCTCCCGGTGATGGCCCATCCGTTCACCGGCTCGTGGGGCTACCAGGTCACCGGCTACTACGCCCCGACCCCGCGCTACGGCTCGCCCGACGACCTGCGCGCGTTCATCGACAAGATGCACGCCAAGGGGATCGGCGTGCTGCTGGACTGGGTCCCCGCGCACTTCCCCCGCGACGAGTTCGCGCTGGCCCGCTTCGACGGCACCGCGCTCTACGAGCACGCCGACCCGCGCCGCGGCTCGCATCCGGACTGGGGCACGCTGGTCTTCAACTTCGGGCGCTACGAGGTCCGCAACTTCCTCATCTCCAACGCCCTGTTCTGGCTGCGCGAGTACCACGTCGACGGCATCCGGGTCGACGCCGTGGCCTCGATGCTCTACCTGGACTACTCGCGGCGCGAGGGCGAGTGGGTCCCCAACCAGTTCGGCGGGCGCGAGGACCTGGAGGCGGTCGAGTTCCTCAAGGAGCTCAACGAGGTCATGTACGGCCACGAGCCGGGGATCATCTCGGCCGCCGAGGAGTCGACGGCGTGGCCGGGAGTGTCACGGCCGACGTACCTGGGCGGCCTGGGCTTCGGCTTCAAGTGGAACATGGGCTGGATGCACGACACGCTGGCCTACTTCCAGCAGGATCCGATCTACCGCCGCTACCACCACCACGAGCTGACCTTCAGCCTCATGTACGCGTTCAGCGAGAACTTCGTGCTGCCGCTGTCCCACGACGAGGTGGTGCACGGCAAGGGCTCGCTGTACTCCAAGATGGGCGGCGGCGACCACTGGCAGAAGCTGGCCAACCTGCGCGCGCTGTACGCCTACATGTGGGCGCACCCGGGCAAGAAGCTGCTGTTCATGGGCTGCGAGCTCGCCCAGCAGGCGGAGTGGAGCCACGAGCGCTCGCTGGACTGGCACCTGCTCGAGCAGCCCGAGCACGCCGGCATGCAGTCGCTGGTGCGCGACCTCAACCGCCTGTACCGCTCCGAGCCGGCGCTCTACGAGCTGGACTCCGACCCGGCCGGCTTCTGGTGGCTGGAGCCCAACGACGCCGACAACAACGTGCTGGCCTTCGCCCGCCAGTCACGCGAGGGCGAGCGGGTGGTGGTGTTCGTCGCCAACCTGTCGCCGGTCCCGCGCGAGAACTACCGGCTCGGCCTGCCCCGCTCGGGCCGCTGGCGCGAGGCGCTCAACACCGACTCGTCGTTCTACGGCGGCAGCGACGTCGGCAACCTCGGCGGCGTGCAGCCCGAGCCGATCCCGTGGCACGACCAGGCGTTCTCGGCGGAGGTCACGCTGCCCCCGCTGGCCGCCCTCTGGCTCGTCCCCGAGGAGTGACCCGGACTCTCGGCCCCGCCGGCGCCGCGGCCGGCGCTGGCTAGCCTCATGCCCCATGTCGATGAGTAGCGCCGCGGAGACCGACGAGCCGTACCCCTGGGAACGCCCGCTCGGCGCGCGTCAGATCGACGACGAGCGCGCCGAGTTCCGTGTCTGGGCGCCGCGCGCCTCCGCCCCCGTCGTCAAGGTCGACGGCGCCCGCCACGCCATGATCGACGTCGGCCTCGGGGTCTGGGAGGCGATCGTCCCCGCCGCGCCGGGCAGCGACTACGTCTACGTGATCGACGGCGACGACCTGCCCGACCCGGCCTCGCGCTGGCAGCCGCGAGGGCCTGCGCGGGCCCTCGCGCGTGCTGGACACCCGCCGCCTGGCCACCGGCGCGCCGCGGCGGCTTCATGGCGCCGGCGCTCGAGGACCTGCTCATCTACGAGCTGCACATCGGCACCTTCACGCCGGAGGGGACGTTCGCGGCCGCGGCCGAGCGCCTGGCCGGCCTGGCCGAGCTCGGCGTCACCGCGGTGGAGATCATGCCCGTGGCCGAGTTCCCCGGCGAGCGGGGCTGGGGCTATGACGGCGTCTACATCTCGGCCGCGCAGTCCTCCTACGGCGGCCCGCTGGAGCTGGCCGCGTTCGTCGCCGCGGCCCATCGCCACGGGCTGGCGGTGATCCTCGACGTCGTCTACAACCACCTCGGCGCGTCGGGCGCGGCGGCGATGGAGGCCTTCGGGCCCGTACTTCACCGCCAAGTACGAGACGCCATGGGGCAAGGCGATGAACTTCGACGACGCCGACTGCGACCCGGTGCGCGAATGGGTGATGCCAGAGCGCCGAGGGCTGGGTGCGGGACTTCGGGATCGACGGGCTGCGGCTGGACGCCATCCACGCCATCTTCGACCAGAGCCCCGAGCACATCGTCGCCGCCGTGGCCCGGCGCGTCCACGCCGTCAATCCGCGCCACTACGTGATCGCCGAGTCCGGGCTCAACGACCCGATCGTCATGCGCCCGCCCGAGCGCGGCGGCTGGAACTGCGACGCCGCCTGGGCCGATGACTTCCACCACGCGCTGCGCACCCTCATCACCGAGGACCGCGACGGCTACTACGCCGACTTCGGCTCCGTGGCCCAGCTGGCCAAGGCCTTTCATCGCCCCCACGTCGACGACGGCGAGTACTCGCCGTTCCGCCGCCGGCGCTTCGGCGCGCCGGCCGAGGACGTCCCGCCCGAGCGCTTCGTCGTCTTCTCCCAGAACCACGACCAGGTCGGCAACCGGGCCTACGGGGACCGCATGCCCGCCGCCGCCCGGCCACTGGCGGCGTTCTGCACGCTGCTGTCGCCGTTCATCCCGATGCTGTTCATGGGCGAGGAGTACGGCGAGCTGGCGCCGTTTCAGTACTTCACCAACCACATCGACCCCGATATCGCCGCAGGCGACGCGGGAGGGGCGGCGCAGCGAGTTCTCCGCGTTCGCCCAGTTCGCCGCCGAGGTGCCCGACCCCGAGGACCCGCGGACGTTCGAGCGCTCCAAGCTCACCCGCCAGGCCGACCAGGGCCTGGCCCGCCTGTACCGCGAGCTGATCGCGGCGCGCAAGAAGCTGCCCCGCGGCACACCGCGGGAGATCGAGTACGACGAGCGCTTCCTCTGGCTGGTCGTGCGCCGCGGCCCCTTCGAGCTGGCCTGCAACTTCGGCTCGGGCCCGGTCAGCATCCCCTGCCAGGGCGAGACGATCGAGCTGAGCGCCGGAGGCGACGCGCATCTCAGCGGCGGTTCCCTCAAACTCCCCCCCATGGCGGGAGCGCTGGTTCAGTGACCGAGGTGTGGCCGGGCCGGCCCTTCCCGCTCGGGCGCTGTCTGGGACGGGCAGGGGACGAACTTCAGCCTGTTCTCCGAGCACGCCGAGCGCGTCTGCCTGTGCCTGTTCGACGACGAGGGCAACGAGACCCAGATCGACGTCACGGGGCGCCGCGCCCACAACTGGCACTGCTACCTGCCCGGGGTCGGGCCCGGCCAGCGCTACGGGTTCCGCGTGCACGGGCCCTATGCGCCGCTCCAGGGCCATCCGCTTCAACCCCAACAAGCTCCTCATCGACCCCTACGCCAAGGCGATCGACGGCGTCGTGGACTGGGCTCATGACGCCAACGTCCTGCCCTACGTGCCGCCCGACAGCCTCGAGAATGCCGAGGACGCCGACCTCGAGCTCGACGACGAGGACGACTCCGGGGCCGTCCCCAAGTCCGTCGTCATCGACGACAGCTTCGACTGGCAGGGCGACCGCCTGCCCCAGACCCCGTTCGCCGACACGATCATCTACGAGACCCACGTCAAGGGGTTCACGATGGCCCACCCCGACGTGCGCGAGGACCTGCGCGGGACCTACGCGGGGCTCGCCTCCGAGCCGGCGCTGGCCTACCTCAAGGACCTCGGGGTGACCGCGGTGGAGCTGCTGCCCATCCACCACATCTGCGACGAGTCGTTCCTGTACGAGCGCGGACCTGCGCAACTACTGGGGCTACAGCACGATCGGCTACCTGGCGCCCCACTCCGAGTACGCCGCCACCGGCCGGCGCGGGGAGCAGGTGCGCGAGTTCAAGGGCATGGTCAAGGCGCTGCACCAGGCCGGCATCGAGGTGATCCTCGACGTCGTCTACAACCACACCGCCGAGGGCAACCACCTGGGCCCGATGCTGTCGTTCAAGGGCGCCGACAACTCCACCTACTACCGGCTGATGCCCGACGACCCGCGCCACTACATGGACTTCACCGGCACGGGCAACTCGCTCAATCCGGTCCATCCCGCGGTGCTGCGGATGATCATGGACTCGCTGCGCTACTTCGTCATCGAGTGCCACGTCGACGGCTTCCGCTTCGACCTGGCCTCGGCCCTGGCCCGCGAGTTCTACGACGTCGACCGCCTCTCGGCGTTCTTCGACACGATCCATCAGGACCCGGTCCTGTCCCAGGTCAAGCTCATCGCCGAGCCGTGGGACGTCGGCCCCGGCGGCTACCAGGTGGGCAACTTCCCCATCCTGTGGTCGGAGTGGAACGGCGTCTACCGCGACACCATGCGCGACTTCTGGCGCGCCTCGGCCAGCGTGGGACAGTTCGCCGAGCGCCTCTCGGGCTCCGCCGACCTGTACGAGTCAGACGGCCGCGACCCGTTCGCCTCGATCAACTTCATCACCGCCCACGACGGCTTCACCCTGCGCGACCTCGTCTCCTACAACGCCAAGCACAACGAGGACAACCAGGAGGACAACCGCGACGGCACCGACGACAACCGCTCGTGGAACTGCGGCGCCGAGGGCGAGACCGACGACGACGGCCATCAACGAGCTGCGCCGGCGCCAGCAGCGCAACTTCCTCACCACCCTGTTCGTCTCCCAGGGGACGCCGATGCTGCTGGGCGGCGACGAGCTCAGCCGCACCCAGGGCGGCAACAACAACGCCTGGTGCCAGGACAACGACATCAGCTGGTACGGCTGGGACACCGACGGCGACGCCGAGCAGATGCGGAAGTTCACCCAGCGGCTCATCCGCCTGCGGCGCGAGCACTGCACGTTCCGGCGCGAGACGTTCCTGCGCGGCCAGCCGGTCAACGACTCGCCCCTGCCCGACGTCTGGTGGTTCCGCGTCGACGGCCGCCGGATGACCAGCCGCGACTGGGAGCACGGCGAGGCGGTGCTGGGCATGTTCCTCAACGGGCAGGCGATCGCCAGCCCCGGGCCGCACGGCGAGGAGGTCGAGGACGACTCGTTCGTGCTGCTGTTCAACGCCCACGCCGAGGACCGGCGAGTTCAAGCTGCCGCGGCGCCGCATGGGCGCGCGCTGGGAGCTCGAGCTGTGCACCGCGGACCCGACGGCTGAGCCCGGCAGCGCCTCCTACGGCGCCCAGGAGCTCATCAACGTCATCGCGCACTCGATCACGATCCTGAAGCGGGTGGCGTGAGCGGTGGCACCGGTCCCGCTGCGCGCCACCTACCGCCTGCAGCTCACGCCCGACTTCGACTTCGAGGCGGCGCGGGCGCGCATCCCCTACCTGCGCGACCTGGGGATCTCGCACCTCTACCTGTCGCCGTCGCTGCAGGCCCGGACCGGCTCGACCCACGGCTACGACGTCGTCGACCCCACGCGGATCTCCGACGATCTGGGGGGCGAGGCCGCGTTCCGCGAGCTGGCCGACGCCGCCCACGCGGCCGGGCTGGGGATCGTGCTCGACCTCGTGCCCAACCACATGGCCACCGACGACGCCAACCGCTTCTGGGCCGACCCGCGGCTGCGCGAGCAGTTCTTCGACATCGACCCGGCCACCGGCCGCCACCGGCGCTTCTTCGACATCGACGACCTGGCCGGCGTGCGCCAGGAGGACCCCGAGGTCTTCGAGGCCACCCACGCGCTGGCGCTGAGCCTGGTCCGCGACGGCGTGGTCGACGCGCTGCGCATCGACCATCCCGACGGGCTCGCCGACCCCGCGCAGTACTTCCAGCGGCTGCGCGACGGCGGGGCCGCGACGGTGTGGATCGAGAAGATCCTCGAGCCCTCCGAGCCCCTGCGCGACTGGCCGGTCACCGGCACCGTCGGCTACGAGTTCCTCAACGACGTGTGCGCGCTGTTCGTGGACCCGGCGGCGGAGCCGGCCTTCACCGCGCTGTGGCAGGAGCTCTCGGGCGACCGGCGCCCGTTTGCCGAGGTCGCCGCGGAGGCCAAGCTCGAGCAGGCCACGGGGGCGTTCGCGCCAGAGATCGAGCGGCTGGCCCGGGTCGTGGCCGACGTCCCCGGCGGCGCCGAGGCGCTGGCCCGCGCGGTGGCGTCCTTCCCGGTCTACCGGACCTACGTGGAGCCGGAGGCGGGCGTCGTCGACGACGCCGACCGTGAAGCGGTGGCTCACGCGGACGGCATCGCCGCCGAGGTCGCCGAGATGCTGCTGCTGGAGCGTCCCGCTCCGCCCGAGTTCGTCACGCGCTTTCAGCAGACGACGCCTCCGGTGGTGGCCAAGGGCGTGGAGGACACCGCCTTCTACCGCTACGCCCGGCTGCTGGCGCTGTGCGACGTCGGCGGCGACCCGGGGCGCTTCGGCATCGGCGCCGAGCGCTTCCACGAGGCCAACGCCGAGCGCGCGCGGCGATTCCCGGAGGCGATGCTGACGACGATGACCCACGACACCAAGCGCTCGGCCGACGTGCGCGCGCGGCTGGCCGCGCTGACGTGGATGCCCGATCGCTGGGAGGAGCGGGTGCGCCACTGGCTGGAGCTGATCAGAGCCACTGCGGCGCGCACGGGGCCCCCGACGACCTCGAGCGCTACTTCCTCTTCCAGACGCTGGTGGGCGCGTGGCCGATCGAGGCCGAGCGGATGCGGGCGTACATGGAGAAGGCGCTGCGCGAGGCCAAGCGCAACACCAGCTGGACCGACCAGAACGCCGAGTGGGAGCAGGCGGTGATGGACTTCATCGCCGGCGTCTACGCCGACGGCGACGCTGCGCCGCGAGCTGGACGGGTTCGCGCGCGAGCTCGAGTTCGCCGGGGACTGCGTCGCGCTGCGCACGGTGGCGCTCAAGCTCACCGTGCCCGGCGTGCCCGACATCTACCAGGGCGACGAGATGCCGCTCTACGCGCTCGTCGACCCCGACAACCGCCGCCCCGTCGACTGGCAT
The DNA here is from genome assembly GCA_963790605.1 of uncultured Actinomycetota bacterium. GTDB lineage: Bacteria > Actinomycetota > Thermoleophilia > Solirubrobacterales > Solirubrobacteraceae > Palsa-465. Next base: position 85,538 of record CAWBPG010000003.1, read on the forward strand.
TGGAACCAGACGATGCTGGGCCGGCTGGCCGGGGGCGCTCAGCCTGAGCCGGCCATCCGCAAGCTGTGGCTGACCACCCGGCTGCTCGGCCTGCGCATCCGGCGCCCCGACGCGTTCGCCGGCGCCTACGAGCCGCTGGGCGCGCCGGACACGGCCGTGGCGTTTGTGCGCGGCGGCGAGGTGCTGGTGGCGGTGGCGACGCGGCCGGGTCCGCCTGAGGGCGCGCTGGAGGGCGCCGAGGGCCGCTGGCGCGACGTGCTCTACGGCGACGAGCGCGTGCTCGGCTCCTCGGTGGCGCTGGCCGAGCTGCTCGACGAGTACGGGATCGCCGTGCTCGAGCGCGCCTGACCCGCGCTGCCCGCGGCCCGGTGTAATGGTTCTGTCCATGGTGGACAGTTCCTGAGTGGTGGACCCCCAAGCGCAGCCGCACCACCGACGGCGGGCGCACCTGGCGCCCGAGCGTCGTGCGCCTGCCGGCGGGCTGAGCACGGGGGGTGTGCAAGTTAGGGCTGCTCAGCAACCACCAGATACCTCACCCCCCGGCCAGCGCGAGCCGGTGCCCAGCGGTCAGCTCTCGTGCAGGATCACGCCGCGGATGTTCTTGCCGGCCAGCAGGTCGTGGTAGCCCTCGTTGACCTGCTCCAGGCTGTAGCGCGCGGTGATGATCTCGTCGAGCTTGAGGTGGCCTGAGCGGTAGAGGCTCGAGCAGGTTGGGCATCTCGTAGATCGGGTTGGCGCCGCCGGCCAGCGAGCCCTGGATGCGCTTGTGCCAGCCCACCAGCGGCGAGCCGGTGAGGCTCACGGTGTGCACGTCGGCGCGGCTTACCGAGGTGAGGATCACCCGCCCGGCCTTGCCGATGAGGCTGACCGCGTCGGCGGTGATCTCCGGCTCCAGCACGCCGACGGTGACCACGCACAGGTCGGCCATCTGGCCGCGGGTGAGTCCGATGAGCTCCTCGCGGGCCTCCTCGACACTCGGTGAAGGCATGGGTCGCCCCCAGGCGCTTGGCCGTGTCGAGCTTGAACGGGTTGGGGTCGATGACCACCACGTCCCTGCGCCCCGGCATACGCGGCCCCCTGGACCGCGTTGATCCCGACGCCGCCGACGCCCATGATCACCACGGTCTCGCCCGGCCGGGTGTCCCCGGCGCGCACCGCCGAGCACCAGCCGGTCGTCACGCCGCAGCCGACGAGGCAGGCCACCTCGAAGGGGATGTCGTCGTCGATGCGCACGCACGAGTACTCCGAGACGACGGTGTGGTCCGAGAACGTGCCCAGCGCGCAGAAGCCGCCGTAGTCCTCGCCGTCGCGATGGAAGCGGAAGGTCTCGTCCTGGAGGCAGCCCACCCCCGCGTAGAGCCCGCGGTCACACAGGTTCTGATGCCCGGTGGAGCAGTAACGGCACCTCCCGCAGGCGGGGATGTAGGAGGTGACGACGTGGTCGCCGGGTGTGACGCGGGTGACGCCGGGGCCGACGGCCTCGACGATGCCCGCGCCCTCGTGGCCGCCCACCAGCGGCATGCGGATGTGGCTGCCGCCCTCGGCGCGGATGTGCTCGTCGGAGTGGCACAGGCCGGCGGCCTTGTAGCGGATGAGCACCTCGTAGTCCTTGGGCTCGTCCAGGTCCAGCTCGGTGATCTCCCAGTCGGTGCCGGGCTGGTGCAGCACCGCGGCGCGGGTCGTCATGCTCGCCATCTCTCAGCCTCCCTCCGGTCGTCGGGTATCGAAGTCCCTGCGCTCATGCCAACTGCGGGACCACCTCGGCGCCGATGAGCGCGATGTGGTCCAGGTCGTCGATGTCGAAGACGTGCAGGTAGACGATCTCGCAGCCCTCCTCGGCCAGGCCCTGGAGCCCGTCGACCACGTCTGCAGCGGTGCCGACGATCCCGTTGGCCAGCATCCGCTCGCCGGGCGGACCCAGGCGCGCGAGCCGCTGCTGGGCCTCCTCGCGCGTCTCCCCGCAGATGACCTGGTGGGTCGCCGACATCCGCAGCGTCGCGGGATCGCGCCCGATCTCCTCGCAGACCCGGCGCACGTTGGCGAAGCGCTCGGCCACGCCATGGCCGGCGCCGCTGTTGAACTCGTCGGCGAAGCGCGCCGCGGCGAGCGGGGTGCGCCGGGGGCCGGTGCCGCCGATGACGATCTCCGGGCGCGGGCGCTGCACGAGCGCCGGGAAGTTGGCGCACTGGTCCAGCTGCCAGAAGCGCCCGTCGAAGCTGAACGTCTCGCCCGGCGGCGTCGTCCACAGGCCCGTGATGATCTGCATCGCCTCCTCGAGGCGATCAAAGCGCTCCCCCATCGCGGGGAACGGAATGCCGAAGGCCTGGTGCTCGCGCTCATACCAGCCGGTGCCGATCCCCAGGATGATCCGCCCGCCGCGACATCTGGTCCACCGAGGCCACGGCCATCGCCAGCACCGCCGGGTTGCGGTAGGTCCCCGCGGTCATCAGCGTGCCGAGCTTGACCTGCGACGTCTCCCGCGCCAGCCCGCCGAGCGTCGTCCACGAGTCGGTGGGCAGATAGTCCGGGTCTTCGGAGTCGATCCCCAGGTAGTGGTCGGAGCGAAAGAAGGCGTCAAAGCCCGCCCTCTCCGTGGCCTGCGCCATGGCCAGGATCCGGTCGTAGGTGGCGCCGTGGCGCGGTTCCATCAGCACACGCAGCTTCACGCGGTCTCCTTGTCAGACTCGGGTCGGGGCAGGGGGAACGGCGTCGGCCCCGCCGCCGTCGAGGACGAGCATCTGGCCGGTCATGTACGCGGCGTCGTCGGAGGCGAGGTAGCGCACCGCGGCCGCGACGTCGTCCGGCGTGCCCACCCGGCCCACCGGCAGCCGGCTGCCGCGGCGGGCCAGCTCGGCGGCGACGTCGAGGTCGGGGTCGGTGCTGAGCACCGAGCGGCTCGTCCCCAGGGCGCCGGGGCTGATCGAGTTGACGGTGATCCCCCAGGCGGCGACGTCCATCGCCAGCGCCCGGGTGAGCCCGATCACGCCGGCCTTGGACGCCGAGTACGGGGTGGAGAACGGCGCGGGGACCGCGCCGGCCATCGAGGCCACGTTGATGATCCGCCCCCAGCGGCCGCGGCGCATCGCCGGCACCGCGGCCCGGCACATGAGCCAGGTGCCGCGGAGGTTGATCCGCACCACCTCGTCGAAGGCGTCGATCGGGACCTCGTCGATGACGGCGCGGTCCAGGCCCTGCGGCGCGGCGGCGTTGTTGACGAGGATGTCCAGGCGCCCGTGGCGCTCCAGCGCGACGCCCACCATCGCCTCGGCGTCGTCGGCCGCGCCGATGTCGCCGAGCGCCGCCGTCGCCGTCCCGCCGGCCGCCTCGATCTCGGACACCAGCGTCTTCAAGCCGCTCCAGGACTCCGGCTGCTCGGATGCCCACGATCTCCTGGCGGCGGTTGAGCACCCCGGTGGGCCGGCGGTCGGTGACGACCACGGTCACGCCGTCGCGGGCCAGCGCACGGGCGATGGCCTGGCCGGCGCCGTCGGGCTTGCCGCAGCCGGTGACGAGCGCAACCCGCGCGCCCGTCACGTGCGGGCTCCGGCGGTGTGCGCGACGGGGCGCGTGACGCCCGGGTAGGGCAGTCGCGCCTGCCCGCCGCCGTCCACGGTCAGGACCTGCCCCGAGATCCAGCGCGCCCGGTCGCTGGCCAGGAACAGCACCGCCCAGGCGGCGTCCCAGCAGTCGCCCTCGGTCTGCAGCGCCACCATCCGGCGCCGCGGCTCGCGCGCCTCCGCGGGCAGGTTGTCGGCCACGCCCGCCGTCCACAGCGCGCCGAGCTCCACGGCGTTGGCGCGGATGCCCCGCTCGCCCAGCAGGTAGGCCGCGCCGCCGGTCATCGCCTCCAGGGCCGCCTTGGCCAGACCGTAGATCGTGCCGGCGCGCCGCGCCGCCACCGAGGCGATGTTGACGATCGCGCCGCCCTCGGGCATGACCGGGATCGCGTTGCGGCGTCATCAGCCACGCCGTCTTGAGATTGAGATCGACCAGCTCGTCGAACTGATCGGGCTCGACGTCGAAGAGCTCCGCGGCGCTCCAGGCGGCGACGTTGTTGACCAGCGTGTCGAGCAGAGCCCAGCGCGTGGCGCGCCTCGGCGACGGCGCGCGCGCAGTCCTCGTCGCGGGTGACATCGGCGACGACGGCCACCGCAAAACCCCCCGCGTCCTCGATCTGGCCCACCGTGCGCGCGGCCGCCGCGGGATCGCGGTCCAGCACGGCCACCCGCGCGCCGTGGCGCGCCAGCAGCCGGGACACCGCCCACCCCACGGTCCCGGGTCCGCCCTCGCGGCCGCCGCCGCCGGTGACCAGGGCGGTCCGGCCCGGCATCCATTCGGCCGTCAGCAGGTCGTCGGCGGCGAATCGCTCAGAGCTCACGAGGCCTCGCCGCGGATAGCGCAGGTCGATCGCCTCGGCCGGGACCGCCAGCGACTTGCCCAGGATCGCCCGCATGACGTCGGGCGGCGCCAGGCAGTCCTCGCAGGCCTCGGGCGTGGCGGTGATCGTCACCACCACGCGCTCGTCCTCCTCGCGGGCGTCCAGCGCGTACCCGTCGGCGGCCAGCGTCGCCCGCATGCCGGCCAGGCCCTCCGCGGAGAACATCAGCCGCCTCCTGCGGCCGAGACGGCGGCCACCGCGCGCGGGCGACGGCTCGATCGCCACCGAGCTGTTCGACCACTCGCCGAACACGCGGAACACCATCGAGATCGCCGCGTTGCGCGCGCCGGCGACCACGATCGGGACCGACTCGCGGCCGGGGAGGAACGGCGAGAAGGTGTCGCCGGGGACGCGCTCGGCCTCGGCGGCCGACCGGACCCCGTGGCCGCTCTCGGCGACGCCGTCCTTGCCGGCGCGCCGCAGGTCGGCCTCGACGCGCCCGCAGTGCTCGATCAGCCAGTCCTTGACGTCGGTCTTGGAGAAGCCGGCGCCGGCCAGCATCTGGGCGTGCTCGGGGCAGAACACGATCCCCGCCGACTGGGAGCGGAAGATCATCACCCCGGTGCGCGAGATCGTGTCGGCGAAGTCCCACAGCAGCTGCTCGGCGTCCTGGGTGTGGCGGTTGTCGACGAACTCGTAGGTCCGCGTCAGCGTCACCGACACCGCGTCGGCCCCGCGCGGGAGGGCGGGGCCGGTCTCGATCGGCCAGCGGCTCCCACGGGCTCTCCTCCTCGTTCTCGCCGAAGCAGATCGCGAAGCGCCCGGGGATCCCCTGCGTGGTCTGGTCGAACACGTGCGGGACGACGCCGAACGCGTTGCGCAGCATCAGCCCCAGCGCCCGCGGGATGGTCGCGTTGGGACGGAAGCCCGCCGCGAAGATGCCGCCGGTGCAGTTGAGGCCCAGCTCGCTGGCGGATCGGGCCCGTTGACGACGATCAGCGGCGCCGGGCCGCTCGTGCTCTGCCAGCCGCCGCCCTTGGCCGCCCGGTCGCGCATCACCGCGTCCCAGGCGGCGAGCACCACCGGGAAGTACTCCGGCAGGCAGCCGGCCATGGCGGCGTTGATCGCCGCCGTCTGCACCGTGCACTCGGTCCCCAGGTGGTCCATCCGCCACAGGACCTCGTCGGGCGAGCGGCTGGTGTGGGCCAGGAACTGGTCGACCAGGGCCCGGGAGGCGGGCACGACGGGCAGCCCGTCGGTCCAGTCGTGCGCGTAGCAGTACTCGATCGCGTCCCGGGCGACGTCCGGGTCGGGCTCGGCGGCCATCAGGCGGCTTGCGCGCCCTGGGCGGCGGCCAGCAGCTCGCGCCACCTGGGCGGCGACCTGCTCGGCGCGCTCGTGCACCTGGGCGGCGGTCAGCCCGGCCACCGGGTGGGGCGTGGTGACGTAGCTGTAGCCGGGGGCCTCCTGCACCTGCGCCATCGCGTCGGCGGTGGCGATGAAGGCGTCGGAGCAGATCACCGCCGCCGGGCGTGCCGTGGCGCTCGAAGAGGACGCCGTCGGCGATCGCCGAGGCGCTGCACGAGCCGCAGTCGCCCACGCCGATGACCACGACGTCGGACTCCGTGGCTCATCTCGTCGACGAGCTCGGGCGGCGCCGGCGCCGAGAACACCTCCTTGCGCCGCAGCGTGGCCTCGCCGACGCCGTAGCGCTCGCGCAGGACGCCGGCCACCTCCTCCAGGAACAGCGCCGCGTTCTGCTTGCCGTTCTCCAGCAGGCCGACGGTGGCGCCGGAGAGGTCGGCGCGGCGCGGGGCGAGCGCCAGGCCCGCCGCGGCCTGCGCCTCGGCCCGGCCGGTGGGATCCATGATCGCGCTGGTCATGTCATTCCTCCTTCGTGAGCGGCCACTAGTGCTCGTGGATGAGGACGCCGCGGATGTTGCGTCCCTCCAGCATGTCCTGCGTAGCCCTGGTTGATCTCGTCCAGGCGGTAGCGGTTGGTGATCAGCTCCTCGAGCTTGAGCTGGCCCGCCCGCCACAGCCCGAGCAGGCGCGGCATGTCATACAGCGGGTTGGCGCCGCCGAACAGCGAGCCCTGGATGTTCTTGTGCCAGCCGGTGACCGGCGAGCCGTTGATCGCGATCGTGTGGTTGTCCGGGCCGCCGCCGACCGCGGTGACGACGACGCTGCCGCCCTTGCCGATGGCCTCGACCGCGTGGCGCAGCACCTCGGCGTCCATCACGCCGATGGTGATCACGGCGTGGTCGGCCCCCTCTCCGCGGGTGACGTCGCGCACGTACTCCAGCGCCTCGGCGGGGTCGCCGGTGGTGAAGGTGGCGCCGAACTTGCCCGCCATCTCCTGCTTGTAGGGGTTGGGGTCCACCGCGACCACGTGCTTGGCGCCGGCATAGGCCGCGCCCTGGACGGCGTTCATGCCCACGCCGCCGGTCCCGTAGATGACGACGGTCTCGCCGGCGCGCGTCCCGGCGGCGTAGACCGATGAGCCCCAGCCGGTGGTCACGCCGCAGGCGACGAGCGCGGCGACCTCGAACGGGATGTCCTCGTCGATGGGCACGCACGCGTTCTCGGAGATGACGATCCACTGGCTGAACGTGCCGAGCACGCACATCCCACCGATGTCGGTGCCGTTCTCGTGGAAGCGGAAGGTGCCGTCGAGCATCATCCCGGTGCCGGCGTTGAGCCCGTCGTTGCACATGTTCTGGCGGCCGGTGGAGCAGTAGCGGCAGTGGCCGCACACGGGGATCCACGAGGTGCAGATGTGGTCGCCCTCGCGCACCCGGGTGACGCTGGGCCCGACCTTCTCCACGATGCCCGCGCCCTCGTGGCCGCCGATCATCGGATAGCGGTAGGGGCCGCCCTCGCGGACGTGCTCGTCGGAGTGGCACAGGCCACACACCATCACCCGGACGAGCACCTCGTGCTCCTTGGGCTCGTCGAGGTCGAGCTCGGTCACCTCCCAGGGCTCGCCCGGGCCCCTGACCACTGCTGCACGTGTCTTCACTGTGTCACCCCTTCATTTGCGGTCACGGCGCCCTCGCGCACCAGCTGCGGGGCGTTCACATCAAGGAACCGGAACGTGTTGTGCCAGGTGATGTCCTCGAGCTGGTCCGGTGTCAGGTCAAGCGAGCGCAGCGTCCGCGCGCACGGCTGCTCGCGCGCCATCGCCGGGAAGTCGGAGCCCGACGAGAACCTGGCGGTGGCCCATCATCTCGATGAGGTGCGCGCAGCGTCCGGTGGTCCATGACCAGGCCGTCGTAGTAGAAGCGCCTGGCCAGCTCCGCCGGCGAGATCCCCTCCCCCTCTGACGACGGCTCCTCGTTCCACGTCTTGCCCCAGAAGAAGTTGGCGCGCGGGAGCATGCACGGAAACCCGCCGGCGCCGTGGCTGAAGGCCAGCCGCAGGCCGGGGTGGCGTCTCGGCCACGCCGCCGGCGATGATCGACGTCGCCGCCAGCGCGCAGTCGGCGCCGACCGCGAACCCGGCGACGGCCACCAGCCCCGCCGGCACGCGCCCGCCCAGGTCGCCGGGCATCCCGTGGACGAACACCGGCATCTGCTGGCGCTCGACCTCGGCCCAGAACTCGGCGAACTCGTCCTCGTGCAGGGAGCGGCCCAGGACGTTGGAGGTGATCTCGATCGCCACCAGCCCGGCATCGCCGCACGCGCGCGAGCTCGGCGCAGGCGAGCTCCGGGCGCCTGCATCGGCACCATTCCCATGCCCAGCAGCCGGTTGGGGTCGGTCCGCGTCAGCTCGGCGATGAAGGCGTTGACCCGGCGGCACAGCTCCAGGCCCTCGTCGGCCGGCAGGCTGTAGTCCAGCAGCGGGGGCATCGGCGAGACGACCTCGGCGTCGACGCCGGAGCGCTCCTGCTCCTCCAGGCGGCGCTCGGCGGAGTAGAAGGCATCCGAGGCCTTGAACTGCATCCGGTCTGACTCCAGCAGCCGGGCGTGCGGGTCGTCGCACGGCCCGACCCGCGGACCGAGGTGGCCCTCCCGCGTTCCGCACGGCCTCAGCGCGCCCGGGATGACGTGGGCGTGCATGTCGACGAGCATCTAGTGGTCACTCCTTTCCTGCGGCGGACGCGCCGACCGCGGCGACACGCCGCGCGGGCCGGGTCGGGGCAGACGCAGACGTGGACCGCGTCGCCGTCGGCCAGCGACTGGATCGCCGCCTCGGTGTCGGCCAGCTCGAACGTGCCCGAGGACAGCTTCTCCAGCGGGAAGCGGCCGGACTCGATGATCCGGATCGCCTCGATATAGGCCTCGGCGTTGACGCCGAACGCGCCCTTGACGGTCAGTCCCTTGTTGATGAGGCGGTCGGTGACGAGCTCGATCGTCTTGTTGCCCTTCAGCCCGGCCAGCACGATCCGCCCGCAGTGGCGCACGGCCTCGATGGCGTCGGTGATCGGCTGGGCCGCCATCGGGGTGAGCTCGAGCACGACGTCGGCCATGGCTCCGTCGGTGATCTCGGTCACCCGCTGCGACGACGTTCTCCTCCTCGACGTTGATCGTGTGGTCGGCGCCGAGCTCGCGCGCCAGCGCCAGCTTGCCGGCGTCCTTGCCCAGCCCGGTGACGATGATCGTCCCGGCGCCCCGCGGCCCGCGCCGCGATCACCGAGGCCAGGCCGCGCTGACCCGGGCCGAGGATGAGCACGGTCTCGCCCAGCCCGACCTCGCCCAGGAACGCCGCCCAGCGCACGCCGGCGCCGAGCGGGTTGAACATCACCGCGATGTGGGGCGGCAGGTCCTTGGAGACCTTGTGCAGGATCGCCCACGGGTGCAGGTACATGAGCTCGCCGAAGCCGCCCCACAGCCCCGGCTCACGCGAGAGCGGCGTCATCCCGTAGGCGCCGTCGCGGTGCGGGCAGGACATGTAGCGCCCGGTGAGGCAGTAGTCACAGGCGCGGCAGGGGCGCAGGATCTCCACCGCCACCCGGTCGCCGGGCTGCACGCCCCAGCGCTCGGCCGCGCGGTCCCCGACCTCCTCGATCACGCCCAGCGGCTCGTGGCCGGGGATGAGCGGGAACATCCCGGGACGGACGAGGTGCCCGCGGTACTGCTCGACGTCGGAGCCGCACACCCCGCACGCCTCGATGCGCAGCAGGCCGTCGTCGTCGCCGATCCGCGGGCGCGGGAGCTCGCGGATCTCGTAGGCCAGCGGGCCGGTCTGGACCGCGGCGCGGACCATCGTCAGTGGGACCATCGGTCAGAACCCTCCCGGAGCGGTCTCGTCGTCGTAGAGCGGGATGAGCGGCGCCGGCTCCGCCTTGTCCGCGGGCGGGTTGTAGCCCCAGTACTTGGCCCGGGCGCCGCCGTCGATCACGAAGTCACAGCCGGTGATCAGCCGCGCGTAGTCGGAGCACAGCCAGGCGACGCAGTGGCCGATGTCGGTGGGCGTCGAGGGCGCCATCGGCATGTTGGCGCGCACGTCGATCGTGCCGACGTCGCGCCACCACGCCGGGCGGTCGCCGGGCGGCTTGAAGTGGCGGCGCAGCCCGCCGGACTCCGCGCAGCTCGGCCAGCAGCTCGGGGTTGTCGGGCCGCGGCGCGGTGGGCGAGTAGGAGTTGACGCGGATCCCGTAGGGGGCGAGGTCCATCGCGGCGGCCCGGGTGAAGTTGGCCAGGCCGCCCTTGTGGAAGGCGTAGGCGATCACGCCGGGCGCGCCCTGCCACGCGTTGGAGGAGAGGACGTTGACGATGCTGCCGCGGATGTCGCGCTCGATCATCGAGATCGCCACGTGCTTGGTGTTGAGGAACGTCCCCGCGCCGGCGACCTCGATCGCGCGGTTGAAGAACTCGAGGCTCTCCTCCAGCACCCCCCGCCCGCCGAGGATGGCGGCGTTGTTGACGAGGATGTCGATCCGGCCCCAGCGGTCGAGCACCTCGCCGACGTAGCCGGTGACGACCGCCTCGTCGGTGATGTCGCCGGGGATGGCCATCGCCTCGCCGCCGTGGCGCTCGATCCGGCGCACCGATGCGGCGGCGGCCTCCTCGGAGAGGTCGTTGCAGGCCACCTTGGCGCCGTAGCGCGCCAGCGCCAGCGCGATCCCGCGAGCCGATGTTGGGCCCGGCGCCGGTGACCAGCGCGACCTTGCCGTCCAGGGAGACCTCCATCGCCCATCCGGCTACGCCCGCCCGTCGATGATCACGGTCTTGACCTGGGTGTAGTCCAGGATCGACTCGGCGCTCACCGTCCGCCCGAAGCCGCTGGACTTGTAGCCGCCGAACGGCGCGCCGATCACGCCGCCGGACCACAGGGTGTTGATCGACACCTGGCCGGACTCGATCCGGCGGGCCAGCCGGATCGCCTTGCCCACGTCGCGCGTCCACACCGAGGAGACGAGCCCGTAGCGCGTCCCGTTGGCGATCTGCAGCGCCTGCTCCTCGTCGTCGGCGGTGAGCACCGACAGCACCGGCCCGAAGATCTCCTCCTGGGCGATCCGCATCTCCGGGAGCCACGCCGTCGAAGATCGTCGGCGCCACGAAGAAGCCGTTGTCGAACTCCGGGCCGCTGAGCTTGGCGCCGCCGGTGACGACCGTGGCGCCCTCCTCGCGCCCGGCCTCCAGGTAGCCGAGCACGCGCTGCTCCTGCTTGGCGCTGATCAGCGGGCCCATGTCCACCTGCTCGTACCAGGGCCCGACCTTGACCTTCTCAAAGCCCGCGGCCAGCCCCTCCACCACCTGGTCGCGGATCGCTCTGGTCCACCACCACGCGCGAGCCGGCGGCGCAGATCTGGCCCGTGTTGAGCGTGATGCTGCGCACGATCGTCGGGATCGCCTTCTCCAGCGGCGCGTCGCGCAGCACGACCTGCGGCGACTTGCCGCCGAGCTCCAGGTGCACGGGGACCAGGTTCTCCGCGCACGCCTGCATGATCCGCGGTGCCGGTCTCGGGCGAGCCGGTGAAGCTCATCCGCCGGATCCCCGGGTGGTGCGACAGGGCGCTGCCCGCCTCGCCGCCGTAGCCGGTGACCACGTTGATCACCCCGGCCGGGATGCCCGCCTCGTGCGCGAGCTTGACCATCAGCAGCGGCGTGAGCGGCGCGTCCTCGGCGGGCTTGAGCACCAGCGTGTTGCCCATGGCGATCGCCGGCGCCGTGTCCTGGGCCGTGAGCGGGCCCGGGCGCGTTCCACGGGATGATGCTGGCGCACACCCCGTAGGGCTCGCGCAGGGTCATGCCCACGACGTCGGGGAACATGCGCCGGCAGCGTCTGGCCGGTGGCCTTGTCGGCCAGGCCGGCGATGAAGGTGATGATGCCGGGCATGGGACCCGGAGCCCCAGCCGGGGCGGCCGACCTCCATGCGCTCGAGCAGGTCGAGCTCGGCGGCGTGCTCGCGGCACAGCTCGGCCCAGCGCAGCAGGAGCTGGCCGCGCACGCTCGGGCTCGTGTCACGCCACGCCGGGAACGCGTCGGCGGCGGCGGCCACGGCGTCGGCGACGTCGTCGTCGGAGCCGCGCGGGACCGCGGCGAGCGTCTCGCCGGTGGCCGGGTTGATGACGTCGATCGTCTCGCCGCTGCGCGCGGCAACCCATTCGCCGCCGATCAGGTGCGTGCCGGCGGGCAGCAGCGCCCCGATGTCAAGCGTGGTCTTCTCGGATTCGCTACGGCCATGCGGTGCCTCCTTTAGTGGCTCATTGCGGTCGCCTCGGGCGCCGGAGCGTCGACGGTGACCGGGAAGTGGCAGGCGGCGTAGTGGCCGTCGGCGAGCTGGCGCATCGGCGGCTCCTGCGTGGCGCAGAGGTCCTGGGCCCGCGGGCAGCGGGTGCGGAAGCGACACCCGCTCGGCGGGTCGATCGGCGACGGCGGCTCGCCCCGGATCGTCCCGGTCACCGGCTCGTGGGGCGCCGTCGGGGTCGGGGCTGGGGATCGAGGCCAGCAGCGCGACCGTGTAGGGGTGCAGCGGCTCGCGGTACAGCGATTCGGCCGGGCCGAGCTCGACGAGCTTGCCGAGGTACATCACGGCCACGCGGTCAGAGACCTGCTTGACCAGCGCCAGGTCATGGGCGATGAACAGGTAGGCGAGGTGCAGCTCGGTGCGCAGCCGCTCGAGCAGGTTGAGCACCTGCGCGCGGATGAGGACGTCCAGCGAGGAGACCGCCTCGTCGCAGATGATCAGCGACGGGTCGAGCGCCAGCGCCCGGGCGATCGCCACCCGCTGAGCCTGGCCGCCGGAGAGCTCGCGAGGTCGCCGGTCGCCGTAGCGCTCGGATCGAGCCCGACGAGCTCGAGCAGCTCGTCGGCGCGGCGCCGGCGCTCGGCGGCCGTCCCGACCTTGAACGCCACCAGCGGCTCCTGCACGAGCTGGGTCACCTTCCACGTCGGATCGAGCGAGCTGAACGGGTCCTGGAAGACCATCTGCATGTGGCGGCGCGCCTGCCACGCAGCCGCCTGCCCCGCAGGCCCACCAGCTCGACGCCGCGCAGGCGGACCGAGCCCGACTTGGGCGCCGGCGCCTGCAGCACCGCGCGCGCCAGGGTCGACTTGCCCGATCCGGTCTCCCCGACCAGCCCGAGGCTCTCGCCCGCGCGACAGCGAAGCGAGACGCCCGAGACGGCGTGCACCACGCCCGCCTTGGCCCCGCCGCGGTCGCGCACGGTGAACTCCTGGACGAGGTCGGTGACCTCCAGCAGCGGCTCGCTCACGCTGACACCTCCACGGCGGCTGCGTCCTCCAGCGCCGCAGGGATGCCAGCACGCCCACAGGTGGCCGGGCTCCTGCTCGGCCAGCGGCGGCGCGGTCTCGCGGCACCTGTCGGTCACATCGGGGCAGCGCGGCGCGAACGGGCAGCCCGGCGGCTGGGAGGCGAGGTCGGGCGGCTGGCCCGGGACCGCGGTCAGCGTCGTGTGCGGCGGGTTCTCCAGCCGCGGGATCGCGCCCAGCAGCGCCCGCGTGTAGGGCATCCGCACCTGCCCGAACAGCGTCCGGGTGGCGGCGCGCTCGACGGCGCGCCCGGCGTACATGACCAGCACCTCGTCGGCGTAGCTGGCGGCGAGGCCGAGGTCGTGGCTGATCATGATCAGCGCCATGCCCAGACGCTGCTGGAGGTCGCGCAGCAGCTCCATGATCTGGGCCTGGGTGGTGACGTCCAGCGCCGTCGTCGCCTCGTCGGCGATGAGCAGCCGGGGGTCCCCGGCCAGCGCGATGGCGATCATCACCCGCTGGCGCATGCCGCCCGAGAGCTGGTGGGGGTACTGGCGAAAGCGCTCGCGCGCCGCGGGCAGCCGGACCAGCTCCATCAGCTCGACGGCGCGGTCCTGAGCCTCGGCCTTGGACACCTTGCGGTGCATGTGGATCGCCTCGGTGATCTGCGCGCCGATCCGCAGCGTCGGGTTCAGCGACCGCGCCGGGTCCTGGAAGACCATCGCGATCTGGCTGCCGCGCAGCGCGCGCATCCGCCGCTCGCGCGAGGCCGAGCAGCTCCTGGCCCTCGAACCGGATCGAGCCGGTGACGCGGGCGGTCTCGGGCAGCAGCCCCATGATCGCCCGGGCGCTCACCGTCTTGCCCGAGCCCGACTCGCCGATGAGCGCGAGCGTCCGCGCCTTGCCGGCCTCATAGCTCAGGCCGTCGACGGCGCGCACCACCCGCCCGCCCTGGCGGAAGTCGACGCGCAGGTCGTCGATCTCCAGCAGTGGCGCCGTCATCGGGCCGTCCACCGGGCCCGCAGGCTCTCGCCCAGCAGGTTGAGGCTGACCACGGTGATGAAGAGCGCCGCGCTCGGCAGCAGGACGAACTTCGGCTGGGCCGAGAGGATCCCCTCGCCCGACGCGATCATGTTGCCCCAGCTCGGCGCGGGCGGCGGGATGCCCAGCCCGAGGAAGCTCAGCGCTCCCTCCAGGACGATGATGATCCCCATGCCGAGCAGGCCGAAGGTGACGAGCTCGGGGAGGATGTTGGGCACGACGTGGCGCACCAGCGTGCGCAGGTGGCCCGTCCCCGACAGCCGCGCGGCGACGATGAAGTTCTGCTCGCGGACCCGCAGCGTGGCCGCCCGGGCCAGCCGCCCGAACGCCGGCACGCTGAAGAACGACAGCGCCCAGATGGCGTGAAGCTCCCCCGGCCCGAGCCGCTCGGCGATGGCCACCGCGAGCACGAGCGCCGGGAAGGCGATGAGCACGTCGAGCACCCGCATGATCACCCCGTCGCGCCAGCCGCCGACATAGCCCGGCGAACGCGCCGAGCATCCCGCCGATGAGCATGCCGAGGCCGGTGACGGCCAGCGACACCTCCAGCGACGCGCGTCCGCCGTAGAGCAGGCGTGACCACTCGTCGTTGCCGGTGGCGTCGGTCCCGAACAGATGGCCGGGCGAGAACGACGGGTCGTTGGAGTTGAGGATGCTTCCGCCGGTGGGGTCCGGGACCGGCCCGATCAGCGGCCACAGGAAGCAGAGGAAGAAGATGGCCGCGACCAGGAACGCGGGCAGCCAGATCCCGCCCAGCGCGCGGAGGCGGCCGAGCCGGCCGTCTTCGCCCGGCGGCGGGGCGACGACGGCCGGCTCCAGGACGCCGGGGACGAGGCCCTCAGTCGGCGCTGCCATATTTCACCCTCGGGTCGAGCGCCGCGTACAGCACGTCGGCGAGCAGGTTGGCCAGCACCACGATGAGGGCGAAGACGAACACGGCCCCCTCCACCACCGGCAGGTCGCGCGAGTTGATCGCCGACAGCAGTTCGTGACCGATCCCGGGCAGGCCGAAGATCTGCTCGATGATCACGGTCACGCCCAGCAGCGTTCCCAGGTTCAGCGCCACCGAGGTGATGAGCCCGAACACGGAGTTGCGCAGGACGTGGTGCAGGATGATCCGCCACGGCCCCACCCCCTTGGCGCGGGCGGTGGTGACGTAGTCCTCGGTCCGTATCTGCTGGACGAGGTCGGCGCGGAGCTGGCGCGTGTAGAAGCACAACAGCGACAGCGCCACCGACACCGCCGGCATGGTCAGGTACTTGATGTTGGTGCCGAGGCCCTTGTCGGGCGGCACCCAGCCCAGCGCCGGCAGCCAGTTGAGCTTGACGGCGAAGAAATAGACGAGGATCAGGGCCAGGATGTAGTTGGCGATCGACAGCCCCGCCATGCTCAGCACCATGCTGACGCGGTCAAAGATGCCGTTGGGCCGGCGCGCCGCCAGCAGCGCGATCGGCACCGCGAGCCCCAGCGAGATCACGAACGCGTAGGCGATCAGCTCGAAGGTGACGGGCAGGTCGGCGCCGAGGATGGAGGTGACGCTCTGGCCGCTGGCCAGCGAGTGGCCGAGGTTCCCGGTGACCAGGTGGCTCAGCCAGGTGCCGTATTGGCTGAGCAGGGGCTTGTCCACCCCGAGCTTGACCGCGAGCTGATGGACCTCCTGGGGCGTGGCGTTGACCCCCAGCAGCTGCTGGGCGGCGTTGCCGGGGAGGTGGTTGAGGACGATGAAGGTCAGGAACGTCACGCCCCACAGAACCGGGATGGCGATGAGCAGCCGGCGACCCAGGAACCGCAGGAGCGGCGACCGGGCCACCCGGGTCAGCGCTCCCGTCCCCGCCCGAGGCGGGGCTGCGGACACGGGCGCCGACGCCGTGCTGCTCATCGCGTGTAAACGGCCGGGTTCAAGATGCGGCGACGTCCTCCCAGAGGATCTGCGGGTTCACCGCGACCGACGGGATGGCGTTGGTCAGGCCCGGCCCGCTCACGCCGTGTGCCGCGACGTTCCAGGTGGCGACCGGGAACAGGAACGGGCCGTAGGCGTTCTGGGCGATGTACTCCGCCGCCTTGTCGTAGAAGGACTTGCGGGTGGCGGGGTCCGTCGCGCCCTGTCCCTGGTTGAGCAGGGCGTCGAGCTTGGGATCATGGACGCCGGAGAACGGCGACTTGGAGTTGAAGCGGAAGGCCACGCCGACGCCGCCCCCCGGATCCCAGGCGCCCGCGGTCTGCAGCGCCGCCTGCCACTTGCCCTGGAACTGCTGGATCAGGGTGGCCAGTGAGTAGAAGTGGATGGAGGCGTTGATCCCCGCCTGCTTCCACATCTGCTGCAGGGCCACCATGAAGTTCTGGGTGGCCGGCTGGGTGATGGTGAAGAAGTTGACGTTCAGCCCGCCGAGCTGCTTGACCAGGGCCTTGGCCTTGTTGAGGTCATAGCCCGGGTAGCCCGGAACCGTCGGGTTGTAGAACAGACCGGCCTGGGCCGTGAACGACTGCGTGTTCGGATAGATGTTGCCGAACAGCTTCTGGTTCAGAAGCGCGGTGTCGGTGGCGTAGTAGATCGCCAGGCGCGCGTTCTTGTTGTTGAACGGCGGCACCGCCGTGTTGAGCTGGATGTCATACGGCGAGGTCGACGGCTCGGGCGTGATCGTGAACTTGCCCTTGAACGAGCTCACCAGCTTGGGCGTGTTCATGTCCTCATAGGCCTGGGCCTGCCCGGACTGCATCGCCTCCAGCGCCGTCTCGTCCCCGGCGGTCGTCTTGAACGTGAGCGCGTTCAGCATGGGCTTCCCGCTCTCCCAGTAGCCGGGGTTCTTCTTGAGCACCAGCTGGTTGCTCAGGGTGTCTGAGACCACCGTGAACGGGCCGGCGCCGACCGGCTTGAGCTTGAACTGCTGCTCGCCCATCTTCTTGAGCGCCGCCGGCGAGGCGATCCAGGAGAAGTTGGAGTCCTGGAGCTGGTCGATGAAGGCGCCGTCGGGGACGACCAGGTCCACCTTGACCGTCGCGTCGTCGGGCGCGGTGATCGAGGACACCTGGATCGTCGGCTTGCACGTGCACGGCGACTTGAGGTCGCGGTTCCAGTTGAACGCCACGGCCTGAGCGTTCAGAGGCGTGCCGTCGGAGAACTTCACGCCCTTGCGCCACGTGATCGTGACCGTCTTGCCGCCGTTTGAGAACTTGTAGCCGGTGGCGAGATCGGGGGTGAGCTTCCCGCCGGGCTGGAGCTCGAACGGCTCGCCGAAGATGGCGTCCATCTGGCTCTGGTCGGCGGCGCCGTTGACGTTGGTCGCCGGATCCAGGCCGGTCGGCCAATCGCCCGCGAAGCCGGCGCTCTCCAGCACGGTGAGCGACCCGCCGGCCTTCGGCGTGGCCGAGGAGCTCGTGCCGCGTGCCGCTGGCCGAGCTCGAGGCGACCGAGCTGGTCGCCGCGGGGGTGGAGCTGGACTTCGAGGAGCTGCCGCACGCCGCCACCGCCACGCAGGCGCAGACGGCGAGCAGACTGGCGCCACAGCGCCGCGCTCTCATCCGGGCGGGGCGACGCCCCGCACGCGGTCGACTCAGAGGGCTCTCTCCGGTGGTTGCGACCATATCTCCTCCGCTCTCCCAGACGACTGGCACCGTCGGCGCGGGCCGAGCGGGTGGGGCGGGTGGGACCCGCGTCACCCAGGGAGCTCGCGCAACCCGGTGGTGAACGTGATGTGACCCGGCGCCGATCATGGCACGTCTTTATGGCACTGGGGCGCGAAATTGATGGTGCGCGCACTCAGACTTGACCGCTAGCGCACTGGGTGTCAAAAATCGGTCGCGCAGCGGCAAATCGAGCTTTAGCGGTCATCTCAGAGAGACAGCCCGCCGTCGACCGCAACCGCCGCGCCGGTCACCGCCGAGGCGCCGGGCCCGGCCAGCCACACGATGGCCTCGGCGACCTCCTCGGGGCGGATGAGCCGCTCCAGCGGCTGCTGCGCGGAGAACGCCTCGGCCGACTCCAGCCCGTAGAGACGGGCGCTCTCGTCGAGGATCGGCGTCTCGGTCGAGCCGGGGCTGACGGCGTTGGCGGTGATCCCCGTGCCGCGCAGCTCCGCGGCCAGCGCCCGGACCAGGCCGGTCACGCCGGCCTTGGCCGCGCAGTAGGCGGCGAGCATCGGCAGGCCGCGCGTGGCCGCCGCGGAGGCGACGGCCACGAACCGCCCCGCGCGCGGCTCCGGACGCCGCAGCAGCGCCGGGATTCCGACGCGGGCGGCGACGAGCACGGAGTGCAGGTCGACCTCGAGCACGGCCTCCTGCTCGGCCTCGGGCATCTCCCACACGGGGACGCCGCCGGCGATGACCCCGGCCACCGCGATCACCGCGTCCAGACCGCCGAACTCCCGCTCGGCGCGTGCCACCGCCTCCGCCATCGCCTCGAGCGACGCGGCGTCGCCGGCCAGCGACAGCACGCGCCCGCCGTCCCCGGCCAGCTCGCCGCGCCCGCGCCACCACCGCGGCGAGCTCCTCCGCGGTGCCCAGGCCATAGGGCAGCCGCGGGTCGTCGGCGCAACGGTCGACGGCCATGACGCTCCAGCCCGCCGCCGCCAGCCCGGTGACGGTGGCCGCGCCGATCCCGCGCGCGGCGCCGGTGACCACGGCCACGCGGCTCATCGGTCGCCTCGCGCGGCGTGGCGCAGCAGCGGCCGGATGGTGCGCGCGCGCACGCAGCCCTCCCACGTGCCGGCGAGCGCGACCAGCTCGCCCAGCACGCGCAGCGCCGCGTCGGCGGGCAGCGCGCGCGGGTCCCGGGTGGCCAGGGCATCCTCGATGACCGGCGCGCGCGTAGGCCGCGGCCACAATGGCCCGCGCGCGCGGCCGGCGCCAGGCCACGGCCAGCAGCGGCGGGGCCCAGGCGCGGCGGACGGCGTAGCCCAGGCCCTGACCCGGTGGCGACGAGCCCGCGCGCCACACCCGCGCCCGCCAGAGAGACCGCCCGGCCGGCCCGACGAGCCCGCCCGCCGCCTGACTGAGCCTGGCCCGGTAGCGCAGGGTGGCCCAGGCGACCGCAGCCGCCGCGCCACGCGGCCGTCCCGCCAGCGCGAGCGCCCACGGCAGAGCGAGGCCGGGGCTCATCCGCATCGCCGGCGCGGCGCCGGGGTGGCGCCGGGACAGCGGCCCCAGCGAGCGCGCGTAGCGCCGGCGGTCGGCGGTGAAGTCGCGCAGGCGCACGCGGTGCTCGTGCCAGATGTCCACCTCCGCCGCGTAGCGCACGCGCCACCCGGCGCGGCACAGCCGCCACACGAGATCGACGTCCTCGCCCACGCGCAACGCCGCGTCAAAGCCGTCGCCGATCGCGCCGCGGCGGGCGAACAGCACCGCGCTGGGCACATAGGAGACCGGCCGCCCGGGCGCCACCAGGCCGCCGTGGCGCCCCATGTCCAGCGCCGAGTGGCGCGCCTCGTAGGCGCCGATCAACCCCCGCGCCGGCGGCAGGCCACGGACCCGCGGCGCCACCGCGCCCACGGACGGGTCGCCGAGATGGCCGAGCAGCCGGGCGGCCGCGTCGCCGGGCAGGACGACGTCGGAGTCGACGAAGGCCACGAACGGCGTCGTGCACACGGCCAGGGCGGCGTTGCGCGCGGCACCCGGCCCCTGGGAGCGCTCGTGGCGGATGAGGTGCGCGCCTCGCGCGGCGCAGATCGCCTGCAACGGGGCGCCGGATCGCGCGAGCCATCGTCGACGACGATGATCGGGGAGTCGGGGCAGCCGCGGGCCGACCGCGTCCAGGCAGCGCGTCAAGCTGGGCAGCGCGGTCGCGCACGGGCACGATCACGGTGAGCTCGGCCGTCGACGGCGCCGGCGAAGGATGCGGCGTGAGGATCCCCGCGTCGAGCAGGCGGCGGGCCAGACGGCGCTCGCCGGACCGATCCCCGACGGGGGACGGAGCTCCGCCAGCGCGCGACCACGCCCGCGCCGCTCGGGGTGAGCGAGATGAGCCGCCGTGGCGAGCCACCGGCCAGCAGGCGCCCCGACGCCCCGACACGGACCGCGGGGTGCAGCGCCACCGGCAGATCGGCCGGTGCCGGTGCCGGGGCCGGCGAGCTCATGAGCGCAGCGCCACCGGGTGGGTCCGGGCCAGGTAGGCGGCCAGGTCGGCCACGAGGCTCGCCAGCAGCGTCCGGCCCTCGTCGGCCGATGCCCCGCGCGCGTCGCCGAGCACGCCGTTGGGCGACACCTCTCGCACGCCGTGCTCGCGCAGCGCCGGCAGCAGCGCGACCAGCGGCTCGGCGCGGCCCGCCGGGCGCTCGATCGCCGACCATCTCCGGCGCGATCGCCAGCATCAGCGACGTCTCGATCCGCCCGGCGTGGGCGTCGGTGCCGGCGCCGGACAGCCGCGGCTCCCACCAGCTCACGTCGCGGCCGTCGGCCCGGCTGCGCGCCACCGCCCGCGCCACCGCCTCCGCGTTGCCCCCATGCCAGGAGACCAGCACGACGTCGGCGAAATGGTCGGCGCTGCGCACCAGCTCCACCAGCGCGCTCTCCAGGGCCTCCGAGCCGAGCGAGAGCGTCCCCGGGAAGGCGGCGTGCTCACCGCTGGCGCCATAGGGCAGCGCCGGCGCCACCGCCACCTCGGGCCGGTCGCGGGCCGCGGCCTCGGCCACGGCGGACGCGATCACCGTGTCGGTGGACAGCGGGAGGTGCGGGCCGTGCTGCTCGGTGGCGCCCAGCGGAATGAGCAGGCGCGGCGCGGCGCCGTCGAGGTCGGGCCAGGTGCGGGATCCGAGTCTCACGCGGCGTGACGGCCGGTGGGCGCGCGCGACTCCAGGCCCGTGGGCGGGCGCCGCTCGCCCAGCCGGCGCTCGAAGCCGGCGGGGACGAGGACGTCGTCTGGGCGCAGCTCGGCGATCGACCCGCGTCCCAGGCCCAGCAGCGCCGAGTCGATCCCGCTGCGCAGGATGTCGAGCACGTTCTCGACGCCGGCCTGCCCGTTGGCGGCCAGCCCCCACAGGTACGCGCGGCCGATCATCACCGCCCGGGCGCCGAGCGCCAGCGCCTTGACCACGTCGCTGCCCCGGCGGATACCCCCGTCGAGGACGACCTCGAGCTGGTCGCCGACGGCCTCGGCGATCGCCGGCAGCGCGCGGATCGTCGCGGGCGTCCCGTCGAGGTTGTTGCCGCCATGGTTGGAGACCGAGATGGCGCTGGCGCCGATGTCCAGCGCGCGCCGGGCGTCGTCGACGCGCATCACGCCCTTGACCATGAACGGCCCGTCCCACTGGCGCCGCAGCCAGCGCAGGTCGTCCCAGCTCGGAGGCGGCGTCATCATCCACTCGCCGTAGGCGCCGAAGAACGTCGGCGCGGCCTGGCCGGGCCGCGCCATGTTGGGCACGCGTGAGCGCGGGCGGGCTCCCGGTGCGCGCCCAGCCGTAGAGCCAGCGCGGTCGCCGGAGCACCTCGGGCGCGAACCGCAGCATCGTCTTGACGTCCAGCTGGTCGGGGATGGCCGGGCTGCCCCAGTCGCGCGAGTGCGAGAACGTCCAGTCGAGCGTGACGATCACCCCGGTCACGCCGGCGCGCCGGGCCCGCTCCAGGCGCGCGCGCATCTGCTCCCGGCTGCCGGCCCAGTAGACCTGGAACAGCGTCTGGGCGTTGGCGTCGGTGACCGCCTCCACGGGCTGGGAGGCGAACGAGCTCAGGCCCATCGCGGTCCCGCGCGCCGCGGCCGCCCGCGCCACGGCCACCTCGCCCTCGGGATGGACGGCCTGCACGCCGGTCGGGGAGATGAGCACCGGGAGCGACAGCTTCTGGCCCATCACCGAGGTCGACAGGTCGCGCTGCGCCGACAGGCCCGCGACGTGGGGGGCGAAGCCCGAGCTCGCCGAACGCCTGCGACGTTGTCGCGCAGCGTCAGCCCGCGCTCGGCGCCGGCCCAGATCGCCTTGGCGACGCTGGCCGGCAGCCGCCGCTCGGCCCGCCGCTGCGCCTCGGCGACGGATTCAAACCACTCGCCGGCCATCAGCGGATGACCTCCAGGCCGGCGAGGGGATCGTCGTCGCACGCGCGCGGGCGCCGGCGCGCGCCGCGAGTGGTCGGCGGCGGGCGCGGGAATCCGCACCGCCCGCCCGGCCTGCGCCAGCAGCGCCTCCCCGTGGCCGAGCACGCACTCCGGATCGGGGCCGTCCAGGGGCAGGCCGGTGAAGAACTTGGCCGCCATGCAGCCGCCCGCGGCAGGCGTCGTAGAGCCCGCACGACGCGCAGGCCCCGCCGGTCTGCGGGCTCCGCAGCTCGAGGAAAAGCTCGGACTCCCGCCACACCCCGGCAAAGCCGCCGGGGTCGCGCACGTTGCCGGCCAGGAACGCGTCGTGGATGGCGAACGGGCAGGCGTACACGTCGCCGACGGGGTCGATCAGGCACACGACGCGCCCGGCGCCGCACAGGTTCAGCCCCGGGAGGGCGTCGCCGTACCCGCCGAGGTGAAAGAACGAGTCCCCGGTGAGCACGCGCTCGCCGCGCTCCATCAGCCAGTCGTAGAGCAGGCGCTGCTGCGCCGCGGTGGGATGCAGCTCGTCCCACACGTCGGCGCCGCGCCCGGACGGCCGCAGGCGCGTGAGCCGGAGCTGCGCGCCGTAGCGCTCGGCGATCGCCTCCAGCGCGTCGAGCTGTGCCACGTTGTGGCGCGTGACGACCACCGAGAGCTTGAAGCCCTCCATGCCCGCGCGTCGGCGAGGTGCTCCATCGCGCGCAGGGCGGTGGCGTAGGACCCCGCGCCGCGAACGGCGTCGTTGACCTCCGCCGAGGCGCCGTCGAGCGAGATCTGCACGTCGAGGTAGTCGTTGGCGGCCAGCGTCCGCGCGCGCTGCGGCGTGATCCGGCTGCCGTTGGTGGAGAACTTGACGCCGACGTCGTGGGCGGTGGCGTAATCCAGCAGCTCCCAGAAGTCGCGGCGCACCGTGGGCTCGCCGCCGCCGATGTTGACGTAGAAGACCTGCATGCGCTGGAGCTCGTCCACCACCCGCCGGCACTCGTCCGTCGTCAGCTCGCGCGGGTCGCGCCGGCCGGAGCTCGACAGGCAGTGCACACACGCCAGGTTGCAGGCGTAGGTCAGCTCCCACGTCAGGCAGATCGGCGCGTCCAGGCCCGTCTCGAAGTGGTCGACGAGGCTCCGGCCGGTCGCCGCCGTCGCGCTCATCGGCCGCCCCGCTCGGTGACCATGCCGGACTCGGCCAGCGTCTGCAGCGCCCGCGTGTAGGCGGGGAGCTCCGCGTCGCTCACCCCGGCGCGCGGCACGCCTCCCGCCCGCTGGGGTGCTCGGCGAGCGCCTCCACCACCGCCAGCAGCTTGCGCGACTTCAGGAACGAGAGGCGGCGCGTCCCGAAGTGGTAGGCGAGCGCGCCGAAGCGCTCGGGCCGGATCGCGACCTGGCTGTGCAGGCGCCAGGGACGGTCGAGGTCAAAGCTCCCCGGTGCATTGGTGGTCATGGCACCGGTCCGCTCAGTAGACGCCGCACATGCCGTCGATGGACACGTCCTCCACGAGCAGGTCGTCCTCGACGAGGTCGTCGGCGGGTGGCTTCGGTGGCTCGGCGGGCCGCTTCGGTGGCTCGGCGGGCCGCGTCGGTGGCTCGGCGGGCCGTGCCGTGGCGGTGTCGATCGGTGCCGGAGGCGCGCCCGCACGGGGCAGGGCGTCGGCGATCTGCGTGTCAGATTGCGGCATTGAGTGCTCCCTCGAGGTTGGCTGCGGTGCGCTGATGATTTATCGCACTCGGTGCCAGATATCAAGGCCTGAGTAGATTATCGGTCAGGATGTCGACCTCAGCTCTCCCGCCGACAGACGCCGCTCCCGGCACCGAGCCCGCGGCCGGCCGCCGCGGACGAGCCACGACCAGCTCGCCAGCACGGCCCTCACCCTGTTCGTGCGCGACGGATTCGAGGAGACCACGCTGGACGACATCGCCGCCGCCGTCGGCGTCGGGCGCCGGACGCTGTTTCGCTACTTCTCCTCCAAGAACGACCTGGTGTGGGGCAACTTCGACGGGGTTCTCGACCGGCTACGCGCCGAGCTGGCCGCCGCCGACCCCAGCGAGCCGATGATGGAGACCCTGGGGCGCGCCGTCGTCGCCTCCAACACCTACGAGGGCGAGGCGCTGGAGGAACTGCGGCTGCGGATGACGCTGATCACCCGCGTGCCCGCGCTCCAGGGCCACTCGATGGTGCGCTACGCGGACTGGCGCCACGTGGTGGCCGAGTTCGTGGCCGAGCGGCTGGGGCAGGAGCTCCGACGACCTCATCCCGCTCACCGTCGGGCACATGGCCCTGGGAGCGTCGATGTCGGCGTTCGTGCGGTGGGTCAGCCATCCCGACGAGGACCTGCTTGCCCACATGCGCACCGGCTATCAGCACCTGGCTCGGGCGTTCGAAGATCCCCGGTAGAGTCCCGCGCTCACTCGTCGATGCGCACCCTGACGTTCTCCTGGGAATACCCACCCGTGATCGAGGGCGGTCTGGCGCGCCACGTGCGCAAGCTGTCGGAGAACCTCGTCGGCGAGGGCGTCGAAGTGCACGTGCTCACCCGCGGCTCGGAGCACCTGGCCGCACGCGAGGAGCGCCACGGCGTGATCGTGCACCGTGTGCGATGGGCCGGTGGGGACCGTTTCCCCCGGGACGTCAAGGCGTTCATCCGCTGGGTGGCCTCGCTGAACGAGCACATGGCGCGTGAGGGCGCCGAGCTCGACGACGAGCTGCGCTTCGACCTCATCCACTCTCACGACTGGCTGGTGGCCGGGGCAGCCGAGGCCATCGCCCGGCGCGCGCCGCGGCCATGGATCGCGACCGTGCACGCCACCGAGTACGGGCGCCATCAGGGCTGGGTGGACAAGTACCCGCAGTCCCACATCCACGCCGCCGAGCGCGACATGGTGCGCCGCGCCGACCGGGTCATCACGTGCAGCCGCTACATGCGCAGCCACGTGGCCGACGTGTTCGGGATCCGGCCGGCCAAGGTCACCGCGATGCAGAACGGCATCGACCCGCGCGACCTCGAGCCCGTCGCCGAGGACCTCGACGCGCTGCGCGCGCAGTACGCCGCGCCCGACGAGCGGCTTGTGCTCCTCGTCGGCCGCCTCGTCTACGAGAAGGGCTTTCACCTCGCGCTCGACGCGCTGGCCCCGGTGATCAAGCGGCTGGGCAACGTCCGCTTCGTCGTCGCCGGGACCGGCACGGCCGAGGCCGAGCTGCGGCGCCAGGCGTGGCGCCTGGGGCTGCATCGCAAGGGGGTGTTCCTCGGCTGGGTCGGCGACGACATGCTGCACTCGCTGTATCGCATCGCCGACATGAGCATCGTCCCGTCGATCTACGAGCCCTTCGGGATCGTCGCGCTGGAGGCGATGGCCTCCGGCTGCCTGTGCGTCGTCGCCGACACCGGCGGCCTGCGCGAGGTGGTTCCCGACGACGGCACCGTCGGTCTGCGCTTCCCGTCGCGGGACTCCGCCGCGCTGCAGGAGATCGTGGAACGGGTCCTCACCGACGACGCCGAGCGCGCCCAGCTCGTGGCCGAGGCGCGCGAGCACGTCCTGCGCTTTGACTGGGCCGAGGTGGCCCGCCAGACGCTCGGTGTCTACCGCCGCGAGCTGCGGGCCGCGGCGGCGCGTGCCGTGACGGTCAGCGGTTCCTGATCGCGGCCGGCATGCCGCGGCCTTAAAGGCGAAGGGCCCGGCACGTGCCGGGCCCTTCGACAAACACTCGCCTGTTACGGCGGATTACATCATTCCCGACATGTCGGGCATGCCACCGCCGCCACCGCCGCCGCCATCCTTCTCGGGCACCTCGGCGACAATCGCCTCGGTGGTGAGGATGTTCTTGGCGATCGACGCGGCGTTCTGCAGCGCGGAGCGCGTGACCATGGCCGGGTCGATGATGCCCTCGGCGATCAGGTCGACGATCTCGCCGGTGGCCGCGTTGAGGCCGTAGCCCTTCTTGGCCTTGCGCACGTCATTGACGACGACCGAGCCTTCGAGGCCGGCGTTCTCGGAGATCTGACGCAGCGGCTCCTCGAGCGCACGGAACACGATCTTCGCACCGGTCTGCTCGTCGGGCAGCTCGATCACGTCGATGTTGAGCGCCTTCTGGGCGACCAGCAGCGCCACACCGCCGCCCGGCACGATGCCCTCCTCGAGGGCGGCACGGGTGGCCTGCAGCGCGTCCTCGACGCGGTGCTTCTTCTCCTTCATCTCCGTCTCGGTGGCAGCGCCAACCTTGACGACGGCCACACCGCCCGACAGCTTGGCCAGGCGCTCCTGGAGCTTCTCGCGGTCAAAGTCGGAGTCAGTGGTCTCGATCTCGGACTTGATCTGGTTGATGCGGCCCTTGATGGCGTCGCTGTCACCGTTGCCGTCCACGATCGTCGTCGTGTCCTTGGCCACGACCACGCGGCGGGCACGGCCGAGCTGGGAGAGCTGGGTGTTCTCCAGCTTGAGACCCATCTCCTCGGTGATGACCTCGCCACCGGTGAGGATCGCGATGTCCTCCAGCATGCGCTTACGGCGATCGCCGAAGCCCGGCGCCTTGACCGCCACGCCGGTGAACGTGCCGCGCAGCTTGTTGACGACCAGCGTCGCCAGCGACTCGCCCTCGACGTCCTCGGCGATGATCAGCAGCGGCTTGCCGGACTGGATCGTCTGCTCCAGCACGGGCAGCACGTCGCGAACCGAGCCGATCTTCTGGTTGGCGATGAGGATGTAGGGATCCTCCAGCGTCGCCTCCATGCGCTCCTGGTCGGTGACCATGTAGGGCGAGATGTAGCCCTTGTCGAACTGCATGCCCTCGGTGAACTCGAGGTCCATGCCGAACGTCTGGCCCTCCTCGACGTTGACCACGCCGTCCTTGCCGACCTTGTCGATCGCGTCGGCGATGACGTCGCCGATCTCCTCGTCGCCGGCGGAGATGGTCGCCACGCGGGCGATCTGATCCTTGCCGGAGATCTCCTTGGACTGCGACGCGATGTTCTTGACCACCTGGTCGACGGCGCGCTCGATGCCGCGCTTGAGCGCGAGCGGGTTGGCGCCGGCGGCCACGTTCTTCAGACCCTGGCGGACGATCGCCTGGGCGAGCACGGTCGCCGTGGTGGTGCCGTCGCCGGCCACGTCGTTGGTCGCCGTGGCGACCTCGCGGACGAGCTGGGCGCCCTGGTTCTGGAAGACGTCCTCCACCTCGATCTCACGGGCGATGGTCACGCCGTCGTTGGTGATGGTGGGGGCGCCGAACTTCTTGTCAAGGACGACGTAGCGGCCCCTGGGGCCGAGCGTCACCTTGACTGCGTTGGCTACCGCGTCGACGCCCTGCTCCAGCGCCTTGCGGGCCTCCGCCTCGTACTTCAGTTCTTTATGAGCCATGTGTTCTCTGGTTCTCCTGGTTGGCGAAAGCTTTGACTACTGGACCTTGGCCAGCACGTCGGACTCACGGAGGACGAGCAGCTCTTCGCCGTCCACCTTGATCTCCGTGCCGCCGTACTTGCTGTAGAGCACCTCGTCGCCCTCGGCGACGTCAAGCGGCGTGCGCTTGCCGGTGTCCTCGTTGACCTTGCCGTCACCTACGGCCAGGACCTTGCCCTTCTGGGGCTTCTCCTTGGCGGTATCGGGCAGGACGATCCCACTCGCAGTGGTCTCCTCCTCCTCGATGGCCCGTACGATCAGACGATCGCCGAGGGGCTTGAGCTTCATGTGATTCGAACCTCCGGTAGAAGTGTGCGAACTACGGCGCCTGGCACTCGCGTGGACAGAGTGCCAGCGCGTCATGGACTATAGCTTGCGTTGAGCGCGATTCAAGGCCAAATTGGCACTCTCATGTTAAGAGTGCCAGGCGATCCGCCCCCCGACGGCTGCCGAGCGCACCGCGATAGCGTCCACGGCGTGGACAAGGTCTTCGGCAAGCACTCGGTGCGAGCGGTCCTGCTCTCGCGCCCGGAGACGGTGACGCGGCTGGTCATGGCCGGCAAGGAGTCCTACCACCGCGATCTCATGGAGCTCGCGCGCGCCGCCGGGGTCCAGCCTGAGATGCTGCCCTGGCCCGAGTTCCGCCAGGTGGGTGGCGTCACCGACGACGACAAGCATCAGGGGATCGTCGCCCTGACCACGCGCCGCCCCATCCTCACCGAGGCCGACCTCGACAGTCTGGCCGCGGCGAGCGTCGTCCTGGCGCTGGACCAGATCTCCGACCCTCAGAACCTCGGCACGATCCTGCGCAGCGCCGCCTTCTTCGGCGTCGACGCCCTCCTGGTCATGAAGAACCGCGCTGCCGAGGTGACGCCGCTGGTGGCGCGCGTCGCGGTCGGGGGCGCCGAGCTGGTCCCGATCTTCCGCATCACCAACCTCGCCCGCAGCCTGGAGATCCTCAAGGGCGTGGGCTTCTGGATCTACGGGCTGGATGAGCGCGGCGAGCGCACCCTGGCCCAGACCGCGTTTGACGCCAAGACCGCGCTTGTCGTCGGCGCCGAGGGCGAGGGCCTGCGCCACCGCACCAAGCAGCTCTGTGACGAGCTGGTCCGCATCCCCGGCGGTCAGGCCGGCCTGGAGAGCCTCAACGCGGGCGTGGCTACCGCCGTCGCGCTGGCCGAGGTGTTTCGGGGACGTTCAGCAGGCTGACAAGCCGCCGGACGACCGATTCGTTCCAAACTGCATCGCTCGGGCCGCAGTTTGTCCGCTCAGGCACGTATAGCGACCATCTCGTTCCAATCTGCGGCCCGCCGGCCCACTTTGGAACGGATCGGCTGCTGTTAGCGCGAGCCAGGCCAACCGTCTACGCGCGCGAGACGTACTTGGCCGAGCGCGTATCCACCCGCACCCGGTCGCCGATGTTGACGAACAGCGGCACCTGGATGGTGGCGCCGGTCTCCAACGTGGCGGGCTTGTTGCCGCCGCCCGAGGCGGTATCGCCGCGCAGGCCGGGCTCGGTCTCGGTCACCTCGAGGTCGACCGCGGTGGGCAGCTGGAGGCCGCCCGGCTGGCCGTCGATGACGAGCAGCTCGACCTCGTCGTTGGGCTTGGTCCAGCGCAGCTCCTCCTCCAGCGATGCCTGCGGCACGGTGATCTGCTCGTAGCTCTCAGAGTCCATGAAGTGCGCGTCGGTGCCGTCGCCGTAGAGGAACTGCATCCGGCGCACCTCAGTGCGGATGGACCGGAATTTCTCGCCGGCGCGGAACGTCTTGTCGATGACGTTGCCGTCGGTCGCGCGCTTGAGCTTGGTGCGCACGAATGCGGCGCCCTTGCCGGGGTTGACGTGCTGAAACTCGAGGACCTTGTAGACGACGCCGTCAACCTCGATGTGATTGCCGTTCTTGAGCTGATTGGTGCTGATCATCGTCTTCAAGCGTATCCACCAGTCGGGGGGCCGGGCGTCCTGCAGGCGCGTCCTGTCCCGGGGGCCGGTCCTATGATGAGCCGCATCGTGAGGGAGGAATCATCCATCGGATCCGGCGCCGGGAGCGCACGCTCGGGGCCCGAGGAGTCTTCGCCGCGCGCGGACGAGCCGGCCGCAATCGCCCCGGATCCTCACTCACCGGCCACGGAGCCGGCGGCGGCCGGCGCAGGAGCGAGTCCGACATCCGCCCCGGCAGCCGCGGGGCCGCTGGCCGGACTGCTGCGCTCCTCCACCTTTCGTCTCAGCCTCGCCGGGGCTGCGGCCGTCGTGCTCCTCGGGCTCATCGCCCTCTCGATCGGCGTCGGACCTCTGGGCTCGCCGCCCTCGACGACGGGCGGACCGGCCTCGACAGCGCTCAACGCACCGGCTCAGCACCGTCACGCACGCCGCCGGCCCGACACGCGCGCCGCCGCGCATCGCCGAGGCCGGACGGCGGGCCACGGCACGACGCTCGTGGCCAGCCGCGGCAGGCACGATGCAGTCGCGGGGCGCCCGGTAGTGGTCAGGACAACGCGGGCCCATCGGCGGCCGAGCGCCCACCATCGGGCCGTTACCCGCAAGCGCTCGACCGGTGTGCGTCGTCGCCACCCCTCGCGCCCGGTCACACCCGCGCCCGTGGCCGTCACACCGGTCAGCACACCCCCCGCTCCCACCGCCCCCACGGTCGTCGCCAGCGCCCCGACTCCCAACCCTCCGAACCCGTCGGACGGAGAGCGGTCCACGGGCACCCGGCACCGTGATGCGGCGGAAAGGGGCCGCACCACGGCCGGCCGGCGCACCGCGGGGACGGACGGGCATCACCACCCGATCTCGACACCCCAGTCCGACGCCCCGGCCGGACATGGCGGGGACCATGGCGACGGCGAGCCTGGCGACCACGGCGGACATCATCACGGCGGTCCCATCGGTGGCCCGCCCCCTGGACCCGACGGCCACGCCGGCGGCCCCGGCCCGACCCCCGGAGACGACGGCCACGGTGGCGGCCCCGGCCCGACCCCCGGAGACGACGGCCACGGCCACCAGGGCGGGCACGGCGGCCATCACGGCGGCTAGCCAGGAGCCCTGCTCAGGTCAGTCCGGCCCCGCGCCCGAGAGCGGGACCCAGACGCGCATCGCCCGCACACCGCGGTTGGCCCACGCGTGGTACGGGATCGCGGTGAGCCTGGCCGGGGTCACCGCGGCGGCCTTGCCCCGACGGCGATAACCGGCGGGCGCGGCGTCGTCTCCGCGCCGTCCTCCGTCGAGGTCCACGACGGCGACTCCGCCGAGCAGCTCGGGGCGCCAGGTCACGATGGCATCCCCGCCGTCGAGCACGATGTCGTCGACGCTCACCCCGTCGGGCTGGTCGTGATCCTCGAAGCAGTACACGAGCGGCCCAACCTCGACGGCCGCGCACCCCCGCACCGCGTCGACCCGCTCGTCGGCGACGGTGATGCGCGGCGGCATCGGAAGCTCGAGGTCGACGCGGTCGCCGACCGTCCACGATCGGGCGAGGCGCAGGTAGGTTCCCGGCGCCCCGGCAGCGGGCGGCTCGGGGTCCGTGCCGTTGGAGTGTTCGGCGGGATGTACGGTCGCGCCGGCCCCGTCGCACCAGCCGGGCACGCGCAGGTCCAGCGCCCACTCCCCGCCGGGCGCGGCGAGGACCTCGATCTCGACGTGGCC
Organism: uncultured Actinomycetota bacterium; assembly: GCA_963790605.1. Lineage (GTDB taxonomy): Bacteria > Actinomycetota > Thermoleophilia > Solirubrobacterales > Solirubrobacteraceae > Palsa-465. The sequence continues at coordinate 116,651 of CAWBPG010000003.1, forward strand.
ACTCCACGGGTAGTCGGTGGCGACGGCAAGCGTCACCCCGCCTGCCGCCAGCCCGGCGCGCACCGAGCCCGCGGCGTACTGCTGCAACTGGATGGAGTCCTCGCCATGGGTGGCCAGGTACCCGCTCAGCTGCGCGACCGTGCGCATGACGTTGGGCGGGCAGCACGCGCACGTGTACCAGCCGTGGCGTCCGGCCGCCGGGTTGCGGTGGTCATCGGGGACCGCGCCGCCGCGGACGCGCAGCGCGTTGACGTAGAAGAACTCGTCCCCCTGCAGCGAGGTGCCCGACGCGAACCCGTTGAACAGCACGCGTTCGATGAGGTCCGCGTAGCGCGACTCGCCCGTGGCCATGAGCAGCCGCCAGCTCCACTGCACGGCGGCGACCGCCGCGCACGTCTCGCAGTAGGCGCGGTCCGGCGGCAGCTCGAAGGCGTCGCCGAAGGCCTCCCCGTCCCATCGCGAGCCGACCCCACCGGTGAGGTAGAGGCGGGTGGCGACCATGTCCTGCCAGACGCGGCGCTGGGCCTCCTCCAGGCGCACGGCCTCCTGCTCCGGCACCTCGACGGCGACGTCAGCGACGCCGGAGGCGAAATACAGCGCGCGCACCGCGTGGCCCTCGATATGCGTCGCCTCCTCGGCGGGGACCCGGTCGCAGTAGTACATCGGCCCGCGACCATGGCCGGAGAGGGTGCCATGGCCGCGGGCAAGGACGAAATGGCGGGCCAGGTCGAGGTAGGCCGGCTCGCCCGTCTCCCGGTAGAGCTCCACCAGCGCCATCTCGATCACCGGGTGGCCGTCCAGGCCGTGGTCCAGGCCGGGTCCGAAGGTGGCGACGAGATGGTCGGCGGCCCGGCGGGCGACGATGAGCAGGTCCTGGTACCCGGCGGCGCGGTGGGCCGCGACCGCCGCCTGGATGAGGTGCCCGTAGCAGTAGAGCTCGTGGCCCATCGCCTGGTCTGAGTAGCGGCGCGCGGAATCGCCGCCGGCCTGCACCCACGAGTTGAGATAGCCGTCCTCCTCCTGGGCCTCGGACAGCGCCGCGGTCCACTCGGCCAGCTCGGCGGCCAGGTGCGGGTCGTGGTCGCGCCCGAGCTCCCAGGCCACGGCCTCCAGCCACTTGTAGATGTCGGAGTCCATGAACACCGGGCCCTGGTAGGACGCGCGGGCATCGCCCGGCTGCGAGCCGAGGCGCAGGTTCTCCAGGTTGCCGGCGTCGCGCAGGCGCCGGCTACCGATCGGTATGGAGATCTCCCGGTTGCGCGTCTGCCGCGCGCCCCAGAAGCCGCCGGTGATCTCGGCGTCTCCGTAACCCACCGGGCGCACCGCCGTGCGCGCGCCCGCGGTGGGCCGCACCGGGCCGGCACGATCCTCACCGCGAACGCTCGCGGGATATTGCACTGCGCTACCGGCGTTCACTCCAGTCATGTAATGCCCTCAGTCTTCTGCTCTGGTTGTTCTGAGTTGTCGTTTGCACCGTGCCGTGGAGCGTGCACGCCGCGTGCATCGCCCGATGCGCGTGTGTCGGCTCAGGCCCGGGAGTCGGGCCGCGCCGCTACAGCGCCGGGACCTCCACGCGTGCAGCCTTCTCACGAGAGAGTGCGAGGCCCGTGAGCGGGTCAAAGAAATGGAGCCGGCCGCTCTCGAGGGCGAGCGTGACCCGTTCGCCCGCAGCCACCCTGACGCGCGGGTCGACCCGCGCGATCCCTTTTCCGGCCGCGGTCGCCGCAAAGCGCGACGCGACGCCATCCCCGGCATCGCTGCCAACCTGCGTCGCTCGCCCGGCGCGGACGTTCTCGGCGTCGACCGCGAAATGCACCAGCTGCTCGTTGCCGAGCGCCTCGACGAGATCGACGTCGGCGACGAGCTCGCAGTCGCCCTCGCCCTCGGTCCGCCGGATCCCGGGCGTGAGGTCCTCGGGACGAATGCCGACCACCACGTCGCGGCCCGCGACTGACTCGAGCTCCGGGTGCTTGCTCGCGGCCAGCGGCAGGCGCTGTGAACCCAGGACCACCTCGAGGCGGTCGCCGGCGGCCACCACGGAGGCGGCGAACAGGTTCATGGCGGGAGAGCCGATGAACGATGCGACGAAGACGTTCGCGGGACGGTCATACAGCTCCTGGGGCGGGGCGAACTGCTGGAGCACGCCTGCCCGCATCACCGCGACGCGATCGCCCATCGTCATCGCCTCGGTCTGGTCGTGGGTGACGTACATCGTGGCGGCCCCGAGCCGGCGCTGGATGTGCATGACCTCGGTACGCATCTGCACGCGCAGGCTGGCGTCCAGATTGGACAGCGGCTCGTCCATGAGGAAGATGGCCGGCTCCCGGACGAGGGCCCGGCCCATGGCGACGCGCTGGCGCTGGCCGCCCGAGAGCTGGCGCGGCTTGGCGTCGAGCACCTCGAACAGGCCGAGCAGCTTGGCCGCCTCGCGGATCTTCTCGTCGCGCACGGCCTTTGACACCTTGCGCACGGCTAGGGAGAAGCCGATGTTGTGATGGACGTTCAGGTGCGGATACAGCGCGTAGTTCTGAAAGACCATCGCGACGTCACGCCGGCCCGGCGAGAGGTCGTTGGCCGGCTCGCCGCTGAGCCGGATCGTCCCGCTGGTCACGTCCTCGAGCCCGGCGACCATGCGCAGCACGGTCGTCTTGCCACACCCCGACGGTCCCACGAGCACGACGAACTCGCCGTCGTTGATCGACAGGTCAACGCTCTTGACCGCCACCACGCCGTTGTCGAACACCTTGGTGACCTGCTCGAGCGCTAGCGTCGCCATCCTCTCACTCTCCTCCGTGTTCTGCGTGGCATGTTGTGGGCATCAACCCTTGACCGCTCCGGACATCATTCCCTGCACGTAGTAGCGCTGGAGCGCGAGGTACAGCACCACGCACGGCACCATGGCGAAGACCACGCCGGCCGAGAGGTAGGCGTTGTTGATCGACCCGTAGGTCGACGTCGTGACCTCGTACAGCTTGGCGGGGAGGGTCAGCTTGTCGGGGCTCTGGACGAACGTCACCGCCTGCAGCAGCTCGGTCCACGCGTACAGGAAGGCGTACATGGCGCAGGTGGCCAGACCGGGCAGGATGAGCGGCCGCATCACCCTCATCAAGGTGAACATGAACCCGGCGCCGTCCACGCGCGCGGACTCGACGAGCTCCTGCGGCACCTGGTGGAAGGTGTTGCGCATCACGAACACGCCGAATGGCAGGTTGAAGGTGCTGTACACCAGGATGAGGCCGAGGAGGTTGTTGGTGAGGTGCAGGTCGCTGAGCTCGAGGTACAGCGGCGTGAGGACGGCCTGGAACGGGATCATCAGCGCCAGCAGGATGATCCCGAAGACGATGCCCGACCCTCTGAAGCGGAACTTCGACAACCCGTAGCCGGCCAGCGTCGCGACCACCGTAGTGAGAAGCGCGGTGCCCAAGCCCACGATCATGCTGTTGACCAAGTTGGGGAGCACGTCGTACTGGCCGTGTGACACCGCGCGATAGTTCGCCAGCGTCATGTGGGTGAAGTCCGCGGATTGCGGCGCCTGGCTCGAGAGGGCGGCCGGCTGGAAGGAGCGCAGCACCGCCCAGATGATCGGCAGTATGAAGACCACGGCCAGCGAGATCGCGACGCCCAGATAGACCCAGAATCCCGCTCCCCGGCCACGGCGTGCCGCGGGCGCCGCCGGCTCCACCGCCTCGTCGTAGTAAGTGGCCACCTCGGTCATAGCTCCGTGTCATCCCTCAGGATCAGGAACTGAGCCGTCGTGACCAGCGCGATCACCACGACCAGACAGATCGCCATCGCGGTCGCGTACCCCACCTGGAAGCGGGTGAACGCGGTCTGGTAGATCCACTCGACGACGGTCTCCAGCCCGACGTTGTTCTGGGCCAGGATGTAGAACTGGTTGAAGGCCAGGAACGACCCGATGATCGAGATGATCAGGGCGAGCGCGATCGACCGCCGCAGCATCGGCAGGGTGATCCTCCACTCCTTGGCCCACCACGACGCCCCGTCGACGTCCGCGGCCTCGTAGAGCTCCGCCGGGATGCTCTGCATCCCTCCTGTGAGGATGAGCATCGTGAGCCCTGAGGCGAACCACACCACGATCACCGAGATGGCGATGAGCGCACTGGTCTGGTTGACGGTCCAGGCGTGGCTGTCCGAGACGATGCCGAGCTTGGAGAGAATGAAGTCCACGCCACCCGAGTTGGGCTGGAGCTCGATCTCGAACATGAAGCTGACGGTGCTCAGTCCGACGACGAACGGCAGGAAGAAGACCGTCCGGAAGTACTTGGCGCCGAAGCGGTTGGTGCGCAGGAGCGCGGCCAGCCCATAGCCGACGAGAAAGATCGGCGGTGTCACGATCGCCGTGTAGGTCAGGGTGAAGATGACCGAGTGCTTGAACCCGCTGTCGTGCAACAGCTCCTTGTAGTTCGCCAGGCCCACAAAGTGGTAGGGCCCGAGCAGCGGCCAGTTGGTGAGGGAGATGTAGGCCGCGTAGCCGAGCGGGAACAGCACGAAGACGATGATGAGCGCGACGGCGGGCGACACCAGGAGAGCCCCGGTGCGCGACGCGCGTCTGCTCTGCGCGCTCCGTGCCGCTCGGCCTGGCCCTCCGCGGCGCTTGTGAAGGGCCAGGTGCGGCTTGTCAGCGACGGTGCCCACGTCGGATCAGGGCCGCCTCCTCAGTGCCCTGAGCTGGTCGAGGACAGGAGTTGCTCGAACCCGGACTGCGCCGCTGCTTCCCCACCGGTGACGTCGCCGTTGTAGACGGCGTCGGTGAAGAGCTTGAACCAGGGGGAGTTGGGCTCGTTGTACGCCTGGTCGTAGATCAGCGTCGTGGGCGCATACCCCGTGCTCAACGCCTTCAGCGCGACCGCGTCGTACGGGTTGGCCTTGATGAAGCTCGGGGTCAGCGTGCTGGTGACGACCGGCGTGTAGCCGTACTTCGGGTATTGCGTCTGCTGCTGCTGAGCGAGCATCCACTTCACGAACTCCCAAGCGCCAGACGCGTTCTTCGCGCCACTCGGGATGACGAAGTCGTCTCCTCCGTCAAACGTGGAGCCGGCCCCACCGTTCTGGCCGGGCAGCGGCGCGATGCCGAAGTCCTTGATGTGGCCGCTCTTCACGAATGTGGGGTACTTCCCATACGGCCCGGGATAGAGGCCGATCGTGCCGTTGGCGAAGTCATCGCCCCAGGTGGCGCCGCTGTCGGTCTGATCGTTGGCCGGTGCGTCACCGTTCTTCCACATCGTGTGGTACGCGGTCATCAGCGCGGTGAGCTCGGCGTTGCCCTTGATGTTGGCGCCCTGCTTGGGCAGGTCACCGGTGATCATGTAGTTCTTGTCCGCCCACAGATCCGGCTCCATCACGAAGCCGAGGCAGCCCTGACAGTCACCGGCAAAGGACACGCCGTGCACACCGGGGAGGCCGAGCTTCTGGATGGCATCCGCGTCGGACACCATCGCGGCGAATGAGGTCGGGGCGCCCGACAGGTGGGCCTTCGCGAAGAGTGCCTTGTTGTACCAGAGGACCGAGAGGTCGGCCAGGTATGGAACGGCGTACATCTGGCCCTGGTAATCACCGAGGCTCAGGTGCCCGGGACTCAGGTCCTTGAGCTGCGGGAGGGCCTTGATGTACGGCGTGAGGTTCATCAGGGTGTGCTCACTGGTGAACTCCGGCACGTCAACATCGTTCAGCCCGACGAGATCGGGCGGGTGACCGGCACGAATCGCCGTGGCCAGGGTCGAGGTGTCATTGTTGGGTGAGGTCTGGACGATGCGGACCTTCAGGCCCGGGTGTGTGGCGTTGAACTTGGGCACCAGGGCGAGGGCCAGGGCATTCGTGGCGGCCCGCTGGTAGAAGACCACCGTTCCCTTCGCATTGACACCGAAGTTCTTGGCGCCCGCCGCGGACGTCTTGGAGCCGCCGGAGGTGCTTGAGCTTCCGCAGCCGACAGCCAGCAGTGCAAGCGCCGCGCAGGCGGCGCCCATCGACAACCTCTTCATTCTCTCCTCCGTCGCGGGCTCGCAGAGCCCGCTGTCGCCGAGCAGTCTGTAATCCGACGCTCACTGTCAGCCGGTAAGGTGCGCTTCGCGGACTTTTCCGGCCTCGGGCGTCGGTTATGACGTTATCGAAGCGCTTCGACACGGCGAAGCTACCATGAGCTTCAGAAGGAGTCAAGTGGCTGTCAGAAAACCTCGGGCCGGGGTGTTACAACTACCTGAGGTGCACGCGTGACCGACACCAAGCCTCCGACGATGGCGCAGATCGCTGAACGCGCCGGCGCCGCGCTCAGCACCGTGTCCTACGTCCTCAGCGGCAAGCGGCCCGTGTCGGAGGGGACGCGTACACGCGTGCTGGCGGCGATCGAGGAACTGAACTACCGGCCGCATGGACCTGCTCGCGCATTGGCGAGCGGTGCCTCGCACACGATCGCGCTCTTCCTCCCATCAGCGAACTGGGACCTCGTGCCGGTCCAGCAGACGTTCGTCGCCGGGGCCACCCAGGCGACCAGCGCTCGCGGGTACGGCCTGCTGCTGTCCACCGCCGCCACCGATCCGGGGACCATCGTCGAGTTGATGAGAGGCCACCGCGCGGATGGGGTGATCCTGATGGAGACACTCGCCGACGACGCGCGCGTCGCCCAGTTGCGGTCTGCGGGCCTGCCCTTCTCGCTCATCGGCCGGACCGCCGACACCTCGGAGCTCAGCTATGTCGATCTGGACTTCGGTGCCGCGGTGCGCGTGGGCTTGAAGTACCTGGCCGAGCTCGGGCACCGCTGCGTCGCGCTGTTCAACTTCCCCGAGGAGCAGCTCGCCGCCGGCTACACCTCGGCGCTCATCGCCCAGGACGCGTTCGAGAAGGGGTGCGCCGAGGCCGGCATCCGTGGCATCCATCTGAGCTGCCCCCACCCGCCGCACGAGGCCCACGCGGTAGCCGCCAAGCTCCTCGCGTCCGAGCCCACCTGCACGGCGGCGATCACCACGGGCGGCCAGTTCAGCGGTCTCCTCGCCGCTCTGCGCGAAGCCGACCTCCGGGTCCCCGACGACTTCTCCGTCCTCTCGGTGATCGCCTCGCAATACGCCGAGATGCTCACCCCGGCGCTGACCAGCGTCGAATGGCCCGCCTTTGAGGCAGGCCGCCTTGCCGCAGAGATGCTCATCGAGCGGCTGAGAGACAGCACCGCTCCGCCGCAGCAGCTGCTCATCGGCGGCGATCTCACCGTCCGGGAGTCGACTGGTCCGGCGCCGGCCGCACGGGCCAAGACCCGCCGGTCGCGGCGGGCCGCCGCCGCGTAGCCGTCAGTTGCGCGCGCCGCCGAGACCGTGGATGCGGTCGCGGAGCTGCTCCGGCGGCTGCTCGATGATCTGGGAGAACCGCACGACGGTGACGGTGTCGTCCATGGACACCTTGCGGCCGTAGATCTGCTCCAGGAAGTGCACCATCTCGTCGACCCGGCGGAACTCCGGGTTGTCGTGCTCGATCTCGCGCGGGGAGAGATCCCGGACGCGCTTGACCTCGACCTGGTCGATGACCGCGTGGAAGATCTTCTCGCGCGGCGAGTGCTGGTAACCGATCGTGACCAGGACGCACTCGTTCTTGTGGTACTTGGAGGACTTGTCGCCGAGCCGGATGGTGGCCGTCTTGCGGCCGCGCCGGAGCTGGTCGGCGAACACGGAGGAATAGAAGTTGAGCACCCGCACGGCTGAGCAGCCTACCGATCCTCGGCGGATCGCGATAGCGCGCGCTGCGCCATCTCCCGTTCGCCCGCGTACGTGAGCTCTCGGGCCGCCTGCTCGAGGGGCATCCAGCGCGCCTCCTCGATCTCGTGGTCGTGGTCCTCGACGCTGCCCGAGAGGTACTCGAACAGGTAGAAACGGACGGTCTTGGCGATGCGCCGGCCGCGCCGCTCATACCGATAGCTGACGTCTCCGAGCACGTCCACCAGTTCCGCGGTCACGCCGGTCTCCTCGCCCACCTCGCGTCGTGCCGCCTGCTCCGGAGTCTCGTCGCCGTCGAGGTGGCCCTTGGGCAGGCCCAGCACCCTGCGGCCGTCCGCCGCTCGCTTGACGGGAACGATCACCACGACCTCGCCCCCGCGGACCACGACGCCCCCCGCCGAGAACTCGTCGGCTCCGGCCGACGCGCTAATAGACGTACCCCTCCAGGCGACCCGGGTCGTGAACGGTGAGCTTGCCCCGCCCCTGGGTGATCACGCCGGCCCGCTCCAGGGTGGCCAGGAAGCGGCTGGCCGACTCCCGCGAGGAGCCCGCCAGCTGTGCCAGGTCGGTCTGTGTAGCGGTGATGAGGACATCGGTCTCTCCCGCCCCCTCCGAGCGGGCCGTCGCCACCAGTTCCGCGAGCGCCGCGGCGACGCGGCTCTGCACCGTCTGGAAGGACTGGCGGGTGAGGCGCTCGTTGGTCTCGCGCAGGCGCCGGCCCAGCGCGCCCAGCAGCTTGACCGAGATGTCCGGATGGGCGCGCAGAAGCCGGCGCATGTCGTGGCCGAGGATCGCGCACACCTCGGTGTCCTCGAGCGCCTCGATCGTCGCCGACCGGCTCTCATCCTCGAACATCGCCAGCTCGCCGAAGATGTCGCCGGCGCCGAACGACGCCAGCGTGAGCGTCCGGCGTCCGGTGTGCTCGCGCACCGCGCGCACGCGCCCGGAGCGCACCACGTAGCACGTATCGCTGCGATCGCCCTCACGGAACACCACGTCCCCGGCGTCGAAATGCCGGGGCACGATCACGGCCGCCACCTCGGTCAGATCCTCGTCGGACAGCGTGGCGAACAGCGAGACACTGTGCAGCAGGGCGATCGTCTCCTCGCTCGTCGCCGCCATTGTGTGAGAGATAGCACACAACGACCGGTCCCCGGGGGCCGGAACGGGACGCGCGGGGGCCGCTTCACACGAGATCGAGCGCCTGCTCGCGCCGCCGGCGGCGGACCGCGAAGCCCACCCAGGCCAGCAGGGCCGCCACCAGGCCGACGGGCACCATCACGGCCAGCACGATCAGCGCCACGCCCGCGACGACCACGAGGACACGGCCGGCGTCGTGGGCCGCCTTTCCGATCGTGAACCCGCTGGAGTGACCCGGTCCCGCCCGCCCCGGCGTCGGGGTGGTCGACTGGATCCGGACCGTGATGCTGCTGTAGGCCACCTGGCGCTGCAGTCCGCGCAGCGTCGACAGGTCAGAGGCGATCGAGGCGTTGGCGTCGTGCAGCCGGGCCTGGATGCTCGTGACCTGCTCGCTGGTGGTCGCGTTCGCCAGCTGCTTGAGCAACGACCGGCGCAGCGCCCGGGCCTCGGCCAGCCGCTCTCCGGCGCCGCCGACCTGACCGGTGATGTCGTTGGTGTTGTCGGTGCGCGAGACCACGTGAGCGCCCTTCAGCTGCGATAGGGCCGCCAAGGTCGCCGCCAGGTTGGAGCTCGGCACACTCAGCTGGAAGAAGGCGTTGCCGTCGCTGCCGCCGGAGGTGACGTTGGAGCCGTTGACGTACCCCTTCTCCTGGCCGATGACGTTGAAGACCTGCTGGGACACGTCATCCATCCGGCTGGGCGACACGCCCAGGATGAGCTGGGCGGACTGGACCACCTGGCGCTTGCCGGAGCTCGGCGGGCTGGGGATCACCGAGCCCGACGGTGAGGTGGCCGCCGGCGCGCTCGACGCGGCTGACGACGCCGCGCCTGCAGCTGTCCCGGCTGCGGCGCTGCCTGCGTGGTTGGACCTCGAGATGGCTTGCCGCTCCGCGGGTGACGCCGACTTGGAATCGGGGCTGAGGCTTCTGTGGGCGGCAGAACCTCCGCCCGAGCCCGCGCTCGCGGAGGTGGACGCTGCCACCGTGGGGGATGCCGCCGCGGCGGCGCTGCTGGACGCGCTGCTGACGCTGCCGAAGGTCGCGGTGTGGCCGTGACCGCCGGTCACGACGACCACCAGTGCCACGCCCGCCGCCGCCGCGGCCAGCCCGGCCAGCGAGCCGCCGAACACACGCCGAAGGCCCGTCCCGCGCGCCGCCGGCGCGGGACGGGCGAACCGCCGCTCAACCCGTTCGTCGAGGCGCGCAGTGAACGCGTCACTGGTCCTGGGTCGCTCTCGGCGCAGGATGAGCGCCAGCTCGGCGAGCTCGGCGTATTCGGGATCCACGGGGTCACCGGCAAGCGTGGCGTCGACCGCCATCAGCGCGCCGGCGATCTCCGGGCCCAGAGGGTCGCTGTCAGGTCCTCGCATCGCAGGCCTTCCTCAGTCTCTCCATGGCTCGATACAGCAGGGTTCCGGCGGCGGTCTCGCTGACCCCCAGAACTCGGGCCAGCTCGGTGTTGCGCAGTCCGGCGTGGAACTTGAGCGCGATGACCTCGCGGTCACGCGGCGCCAGCTCCGCCAGTGCCGCCCGGACCGCGGTGCGGCGCAGCGCCACCTCGGCACCGTCGTCGTCCCCGGTCTCGGACACGTCCTCGGGATCGACGGTGAGTGACGCCAGGCGCTTGCGCCGGCGCAGCTCGTCCAAGGCCGCGTTGCGGGCGATGCCAAACAGCCACGCCCGCTCCTCGCCCCGACGGCGATCAAAGGTCTTGCGGCGCCGGTAGGCCCGCTCGAACGCCAGCGCGGTGATGTCCTCAGCAGCGGCACGGTCGTTCAGCAGCGTCGCCACGTAGGCGAAGATGTCGTCCCGGCTCGAGCGATACAGCAACTCGAACCGCTCCCAGGAGTTCTGGGTGGAGCGACGCCCGCCGGACTTCGGATGCGCCTGAGTCTCGATCACCACCCTCACTACGCCCGCCGTATGGGTTCCGTCACCACAACAGCTCGATATCTTCGTCGGATGCGCGCCGCGCTGCTGACAACGGTACTGGCGGCCGCAGCCCTTGTCGCGGCCGGGCCGGCATCGGCGGGCGGCGTCCGACCGGGCCAGATCGCCCGGGCGGTCCGCAGCGCCGAGCAGTCGCGCTCGCTGTGGGCGACGGTGAACATCTGCGACTCGAGCCGTTACCACAACGACATCGGCGTGCGCGGGCAGATGCCGACGCTCGGCTTCTCCTCCGCGCTGTACATGGTCGTCCAGGTCAACTACTGGGCCAAGGGACGACATCGTTTCCTCCCCATCCAGAGCAACCTCGCCACCACTCGGCTGTCGCTGGGCAGCAGCGTCAACGGGCTGCAGCAGGACGGCGCGGTGTTCCCCTTCAGCGCCCACACCGGTCTGCTGAACGCCACCTTCACCTTCATCTGGACCCGTGGCGGCGAGGTCATCGGTCAGACCGTGCGGCGCACCACCGCCGGCCACAAGGACGCCGACCATGGCAGCCCGCCGCACTACACCGCGGCGCAGTGCCGGATCAAGTAGTCCGTCCGGGACGCGGCCGTGCCACCCACCCTTCCCCCGCCAGTCGTTGACGTTCGCCGATACCGGGTCAGCGCTGGCAGCCGGGACACCAGAACGTGGTGCGGTTGTTGTCGCCAGCCGGATGACGGAGGGCGGGGCCGGGCTTGGCGAGCCTGGATGGCGAGCGGCCCCACCCTCCGCACGGGCCGCAGCTTCGCTCCGCAGCGCGGGCAGGGCCGCCCGGCGCGGCGAAACACGCGCGGCTCGCCCTCCATGCGCCCGTGCCGCGCCGAGTGCTGCATCCGCGGCCGCACCGCGGCGATGACGGCCATCGCCTCCTCGTCGCTCACCGACGAGACCGGTCGCCACGGGTCCACGGCGGCCTCCCAGCAGCCCTCGGACTTCCAGATGTTCCCGATGCCGGCCACGTTGCGCTGATCCAGCAGCGCGTCGCCGATCCCGCGCGTGGGGTCGTCGGAGCGCAGGCGGGCCAGGAACCCGTCGGAGTCGAAGTCGTCGGCCAGGATGTCGGGGCCGAGCGCCAGCCAGCCGCTGGTCGAAGCGGGTGCGGCTCTCGGTCATCAGTTCGAGCACCGGCCCGTTGAACTGGACGACCTGATGGCCGCCGCGCTCGAGCACCAGCCAGGCCAGCCGCGGCGACCTGCCCCACCGACGACCGGGGGCATAGACGCCCCAGGTGCCGGTCATGCGCAGGTGCGAATGGATGACGAGGTCGCCCTCAAAACAGAGGAACAGGTGCTTGCCGTGGGTGCGGATCTCCGTCACCGGGCGGCCGGTCAGCCGATCGGGCCAGCGGTCCAGCGCGTGGCGAGGGTGCGGAGTGCGGATCTCGTCGGGCACGTGGCCCTCCAGCACCGGTCGGATCCGGTGCGCCGCGTAGGCGATGGTGTCGCCCTCTGGCATGACCCTGAGGGTGTCAGGCCGAGAGCGTGAGCCGCCGCGGCCCCTCCTGGAAGCCCAGCGCGAGCAGCGCCGGTCCCAGGGGCGAGGTCATCGCCGGCTCGCCATCGACCTTCTCCAGGCCGACGCGCTTGATCGCCCCGGAGCGCACGTGATCGACCAGCGCCGACAACGCCGGCTCGATCCGCCGGTCCCCGGCCGCCACCAGCGTCTGCAGGGCCCGCCCGCCCCGCTCCAGATACACGATCGGATCGCCGCCCACGAGCACCACGTACGCGCCGGCCACGCGCGCCGGGCGCCGTCCCGAGCGGCTCTCAGGGTGAGTGCGATCGTTCTCCCCAAGACGCTTGGGCCACGGCAGGGCCGCTCCGTAGGGTTGGGCCGGGTCGACGGCGGCGAGCACCAGCGGTGGGCCGGCCGCACCGCCGGCGCCACCGGAGCTGCCGGCACCCGCGCCGCGTGCCCGCAGTCGCTCGACCGCTCCCGGAAGCGCGAACTGGGCGCCGCCCAGGCCCTCCAGGAAGTAGCCACGCCGGGCCACGCCGAGCGTCTCTAGCTGAGACAGCTCTGCGTAGATCGCCGAGAAGCCGCCGGGGATGCCCTCGGCCAGGACCTGCTCGCGGGTGACGATCCCGTAGCGCTCCAGCAGCAACTCGCCCAGCGCGCGCCGCCGGACACTCAGATCCGCGACCACCCCGGCCTCGGTGCGGAGCAACGGCTCGGTGAGCGACCACCGGCCCTGCACCTGGGCGGCCGCGCCCGCGCCCCGACGGCGCGCCGCGCCGAAGCGTCCTCCGCGCACAGCGCCGCGCCGGCTCACCTCGCGCTGGGCGCGCGCCAGGGTCAGCCGCGGGGCCCGCAGCGGCGCATACGCATCGTTGGTGACCACGCCGGCCCAGGCCAGGTCCCACAGCGCTTCCTGAATCTCCTCGGGGGAGGCGTCGACGTCGACGAGCAGGTCGGTGAAGAAGCAGGCCCCCGCGGCGAGCCGCGCCCGGATCGCCTCGTGGGCCTCGTCGTCAGGGACCTCCCCGCGATATGGCGGCCGGTTGGGTGGGCCCAGTATCTCCAGGTCCTCGCGGAAGTACAGAGCCACGCGGCCCGAGTTGCGTCCCAGCGCGCCCGCGCCGATCCACACCACCTCGCCGGCGGCGCACAGCTGATCCATCCAGGTCGGCGAATAGGCGCCGACGCGCCGCGGCAGGATGTCTGACTCCCACACCTCGGCGGGGAGCGCCAGCCCCTGGAGCGGGACGAGCGTCTCGCGCAGCCGGTCGATCCCGGCGCCCGACGGCGGGTGGCGGTCGATCCCCTGCCAGGAGGGCAAAAAGCGAGCCAGCTCCCGCGCCTCGGCGGGCTCGATCTCCTTGCGCAGCACCGCCAGCGAGGCACGGCGCAGCCGGCGCAGGACCTCGGGGTCGCACCATTCGCGCTCCGAGCCGCCCGGGCGCAGCTCGCCACGGATGAGATCCCCGGAGCGCTCGAGCTCGCGCAGCACCGCGGAGACGTCGATCCCGTAGCGGGCGCGCACGCCGGCGGTGGTGAACGGGCCGTGGGTGGCGGCGTAGCGCCTCAGCAGGCGGCTGAGGGCGTCGGGCACATCCTCGAGGAACGTCGCCGGCAGGCCGCCGGCGGGCGCGGCGCCCAGCGCGTCGCGGTAGAGCCCCGCGTCGGCGGCGTCGATCCAGCGCTCCTGTCCGTTGATGCGCACCCGGGCGGCGCGGCGCTCACCCCGCAGGTCGGACAGCATCGCCTCGGGGTCCAGGCCCTCGAGCACCCGCGCCGAGACCTCCTCCAGCGACAAGTCGCCGACGCGGCGCAGCACGTCGAGCAGGCCGTCGCGGTTGGCCGCGCGCGCCGGCTCCGACAGGCACTGCAGGTCGGCCTCGACGCGCTCCAGCGCGCCTGGGTCGATGAGATCCGCGCAGCTCGTCCTGGCCCAGCAGCTCGCGCAGCAGGTCCCGGTCCAGCGACAACGCGGCCGCCCGGCGCTCGGCGTTGGGCGTGTCGCCCTCGTACATGTAGGTGGCGACGTAGTCGAAGAGCAGCGAGGAGGCGAACGGTGATGCGGTGGCGGTCTCCACCTCCACCATCGTGATCTCGCGGCGGTGCAGGCGGGTGAGCAGCTCGATGAGCCCGGGGACGTCGAGCACGTCGCGCAGGCATTCGCGGTAGGTCTCCAGGATCACGGGGAACTCGCCGTACTTCTTGGCCACCTCCAACAGCGACTGGGACTTCAGCCGCTGCTGCCACAGCGGCGTGCGCTTGCCCGGGCGCGCCCGCGGGATGAGCAGCGCCCGCGCGGCGTTCTCCCGGAAGCGGGCCCCGAACAGAGCGGACGAGCCCAGTTCGGCGACGACGAGGTCCTCGATCTCGTCGGGCTCGAGCAGGACGAGGTCGGCGCCCGGCGGCTCTTCGGCGTCGGGCAGGTGGATGATGATCCCGTCGTCGGAGTAGATGGCATCGGACTCCAGCCCCACCCGATCGCGGATGCGAGCGCTGAGCGCGAGTGACCACGCGGCATGGACGCGGCCCCCGAACGGGCTGAGCACGCACAACCGCCAGTCGCCGATCTCATCCCGAAAGCGCTCCACCACGATCGCTCGGTCAGACGGCACCACGCGCGTCGCCTGCTGTTGCTCGGTGAGGAATGCCACGAGGTTGCTCGCGGCACGACGGTCCAGGTCGTAGTCGCGCTCGAGCGTCTCGGGCGACTGGTCCACCGCCCAGCGGGCGAAGGCGCCGATCGCCTCGCCCAGCTCGCGTGGGCGGCCGATGCTGTCGCCCTTCCAGAACGGGATGGCGCCGGGGACCCCGGGCGCCGGCGTGACGATCACCCGGTCGCGGCCGATCTCCTCGATGCGCCACGTGGTGGCGCCCAGCAGGAAGGTCTGGCCGGGGCGAGCCTCGTAGATCATCTCCTCGTCGAGCTCGCCGACGCGGCGGCCGTCGGGCAGCGTGACCGCGAACAGGCCGCGGTCGGGGATGGTGCCGGCGTTGGTGACGGCGAGCTGGCGAGCGCCGCGGCGCGGACGGATGGTGCCGGCCACGCGGTCCCACACGATCCGCGGTTTCAGCTCGGCGAACTCATTGGACGGGTAGCGGCCGTCGAGCATGTCAAGCACGTTCTCGAACTGCCCGCGGCTCAGCTCGGCGTAGGAATGGGTGCGGGTGACCAGCGCATACAGGTCATCGACGTTCACGGACCCGAGTTCGGCGCCAGCCGAACTCGCCAGCGAATCCGAAGGATTCGCCGAACTCGCCAGCGAATCCGAAGGATTCGCCGCCGCCGCGATGGCGACGATCTGCTGGGCGAGGACGTCCAGAGCGTTGCGCGGCACCACCGTGGTCTCGATCAGCGCTTCGCGCATGCGCCGCGCCACCACCGCGCACTCGAGCAGGTCGGAACGGAACTTGGGGAAGATCCGCCCGCGGCTCACGTCGCCCACTGAATGGCCGGCGCGCCCGATGCGCTGCAGCCCACGGGCCACGGACTTGGGCGATTCCACCTGGATCACGAGATCCACAGCGCCCATGTCGATGCCCAGCTCGAGGCTCGAGGTGGCGACCAGGCACGGCAGCTCGCCGGCCTTGAGCATCTCCTCCACCACCGTGCGCTCCTCGCGGGCGAGCGAGCCGTGATGCGAACGGGCCAGCTCCTCGCCGGCCATCTCGTTCAGGCGCAGGGCGATCCGCTCGGCGCTGCGGCGGTTGTTGACGAACATGATCGTGGACTTGTGGGCGCGGATGAGCTCCAGCAGCTCGGGATAGATCGCCGGCCAGATCGAGCGCCGGGTGGCCTCACCGCCCGCCAATGGGTCGAGATCGACCCCATTCCCCCCCACCCCGGCATCGGGCTCCACCATCGACTCGACCGGCACGTGGATCTGCAGGTCAAGTTCCTTGCGCACCCCGGTGTCGACGACGCGGCAGTGCCGCTGAGGGCCGACCATGAACCTGCCGACCTCCTCGAGTGGGTTCTGGGTCGCCGACAAGCCGATGCGCTGCACGTCGGCGCCGGCCGCGGCGCTGAGCCGCTCGAGCGTGAGCGCCAGGTGCGACCCGCGTTTGGTCGAGGCCACGGCGTGGATCTCGTCCACGATGCACCAGCGCGTGCCCTCGAACAGCTTCTGGGCCTGCCCGGTGAGCATCAGATACAGCGACTCGGGCGTGGTGATGAGAATGTCGGGCGCCTCGCGCAGCATCTGTTGGCGCTCGCGTTGGGGCGTGTCGCCCGTGCGCACCGCCACCCGGAGGTCGGCGCCGATCCCACGCAGCGGCGTGCGCAGGTTGCGGTCCACGTCGTAAGACAACGCCTTGAGCGGCGAGACGTAGACCAGGCCGATGCGACGGTCGCGCGGGTCCGACGGCGGGCTCAGCGCGGCCAGGCGGTCGATGCCGTAGAGGAACGCCGCCAGCGTCTTACCTGACCCGGTGGGCGCCGAGATGAGAACGTGGTCGCCGGAGGCGATCGCCGGCCACGCCTGCTCCTGGGCCGCGGTCGGCGCCTCGAAGGCACCGCTGAACCACTCGCGCGTGCGCGCGCTGAAGACGTCGAGCGACATGAGATTGAGGCTACTCGCGATTCAGGACCGGATTTGTCCGCGGAAACGGCCCCCGCCCGGCTCCACCCCGCCGAGCACGAGCACTCCGTCGGGCGAGACGGTGAACCCGAGCGTGCGCCACGCCTCCGGGGGATCGGCGATCTGGAGCGCCGCGAGCTGGGCCCGCGGGGCGCTCACCCCTCCGACACGATCAGGACGAGCTTGCCGCGCGGGTGGCCGCTCTGTGAGATGCGGTGCGCCTCGGCGATGTCCGCCAGCGGGAACGTCTGGGCCACCGGCAGCCGGAAGCGCCCAGCCTCGACGAGCTCAGCGGCGTCGGCCAACGCGTGCCACGCCCGCTCGGGGCCCATGCCGCCGCTGAACGGAACGCCGGTCTGCTCGGCTCCGGGGTAGTCGGCGATCGTCACGACGCGCTCGGGCGAGCCGGTGAGCTCCACCAGGGCAGGCAGCACTCCGCCGCCGGCGGCGTCGAGCGCCCGATCTACGACCCCATCCTGCCCACTTGTCAGCGCGCGCACGCGCTCCACCAGCCCGTCGCCATAGGTCGTGGGCTCGGCCCCGAACTGGCGCACGTAGTCCTGGTTGGCCTCGCTGGCGGTCCCGATGACGCGGGCGCCGCGCGCGCGGGCGAACTGCACCGCCGCGATGCCGACGCTTCCGGAGGCGCCGT
This sequence comes from uncultured Actinomycetota bacterium, assembly GCA_963790605.1. Taxonomy (GTDB): domain Bacteria; phylum Actinomycetota; class Thermoleophilia; order Solirubrobacterales; family Solirubrobacteraceae; genus Palsa-465. The sequence goes on from CAWBPG010000003.1 coordinate 134,124, forward strand.
TGATGACGACGATCTGGCCGCTGCTGACGCCCAGCACGTCGAGCGTGCGCACGGCCGTCTCCACCGCCACCGGCAGCGCCGCGGCACCCGCGAAGTCCAGCGCGTCCGGCACCCGCGCGTAGTTCTCCACCAGCGCGAGCTCGGCCGCCCCGCCTCCGCCGGCGGCGCCGCCGAAGACGGCCTCGCCCACCTCCACGCCCCTCACTCCGTCACCGAGCTTGTCGACGACCCCCGCCACCTCCTGGCCCGTGCGCTTGGGCAGGTCGCCGCCCATCGTGCCGCTGCGGACCTTCCAGTCGATGGGATTGACGCCCGCGGCACGCACCGCGATCCGGATCTGGCCCGGGCCGGGCTCGGGATCCGGGAGCTGCACCAGCTCCAGCACCTCGGGGCCTCCGAACTGGGTGAACTGAATCCCTTGCATCGCTCTCGCTCCGGTCGTCGCGGCCAAGTCCCCAGAGGCTAGCCCCGCGCGCTTGGGTGCCGCGGCTCAACTGGTGTCCTTGGTGCAGGTCGCGACCGTGCGCAGGACGACCCCGGCAGGGCGCCGAGGCGGCGCAGCGCCGCCGCGGTCACTTCTTCTGTTTCTTGTGATGGACGATCCCGCTCGGACGCTTGCGCGTCGGCTTGCGCTCCTGCCTGGGGAACGCCGCCGAGAGCACGGGCACCGGCTTGTCTGTCTCGACGTTGCAGTTCAGCCCGCGGGCCGTCCCGGGCTGGGTCAGCTTCGGCTTGCCGTTGTGGGGCGCGGCCGCGAAGTTGAACGCGCTCGTGAGGTCGCCGGTCACGCGGCGACGCCAGGCCGACAGGTTGGGCACCTCGACGCCGAAGCGCGTCTCGACGAAGCGCAGCATCGAGGTGTGGTCAAACGTGTCCGAGGACACGAGGCCGCCGCGCGTGAACGGAGAGACGATGAGCATCGGGACCCGGAAGCCCAACCCGATCGGGCCGCGGATCCCGTTGGCCGCCGCCGGCAGGTTGGCGACAGTGAGGTACTCACCCTTGGTGCCCTTGGGCGCCGCCGGCGGCGCGACGTGATCGAAGAAGCCGCCGTTCTCGTCCCAGGTGATGAACAGCGCGGTCTTGCGCCACACCTTCGGATTGGACATGACCGCCTTGACGATCTGCGCCACCGCGATCTCGCCGGAGATCGCCGCCGAGAACCCCGGGTGCTCGGTGGCCGCGAGGTTGGTGAGGACCCACGACACCGAAGGCAGCCTGTTGTGCTTGAGATCGGACATGAAGTCCTTGGGGTACGTCGTGTTCAGTCCCCGATCGGCCAACTCGCCGGCCTTGTTGTAGGCGGCGAAGTAAGGGAGCACGTTGTCGAAGACCCCGCCTGCGGGGTCCTGGTAGACCTTCCAGCTCACTCCCTGGGACTGGAGCCGCTCGGGCATCGTCGTCCATGTGAACTTGCCCTTGAGCTGGCCGCGCGTGGCCACGAGCGTCTCCACCAGCGGGCCGCCGTTGGCCCCCGCCGGATCCAGGGACGCGCTCATCGACATGAGCCGGTTGGGGTCCGTCGGCCCGATCACCGAGCAGTGGTAGCCGTCGCAGATCGTGAAGGCGTCAGCCAGCGAGTAGTAGAAGCTCAGCTGCGAGCGGTTGTAATAGCCCATCGTCTCGACCCCCGCCGCCGGGCCGTCGCCGCCGTCGGTGGTGGCCTCGTGGACCTTGATCCAGTCGTTCATGTGGCCGTTGTTCCACGAGCGGTGCTGAGGACCCCAGTCGTGGGTGATGTCGGGCAGGCAGTACTGCACCCTGCCCGAGGGGAGCTTGAACGGGATGACCGTCTGACCGCCGGCGTCCTTCTGGCGGAACGCGGCGGCGCCGCGCTTGTCGCCGAACCCGCGCACCCCGCTCAGCGTTCCGAAGTAGTGGTCGAACGAGCGGTTCTCCTGGATGAGGAAGATGACGTGCTCGATGTCCTTGAGCGAGCCATCAGTCCCGCCCACCGCCGCGGTCGCGGCCCCGGCGAGCAGCGCCTCGAGCCCCGAGCCGAGCCCGGTCAGCCCGAGTCCCGCCGCTCCCATGCGCTGGAGCGTCTGACGCCGTGTGAGTCCCGAGCTGTGATCCATGCCGCTCTCCTTAGATGGTGTTGGCGCGCCGCAGCGTACCGGCCCCTCCCGGGGGTCGGCGCCGTGGACGACGGCTGGGTCATCACCGCGCGGAATCAGCCTGGGCGGCGGTGTGCGGGGTCATCGCGCCGCGCTGCGCTCACGTGCGCGCGTCAGGATCGTGTCGAGCATGTCCTCGGTCAAGCGGCCGGTGAATGTGTTCTGCTGGCTGGGGTGAAAGCAACCGATGAGCGTGAAGCGGCCACTTACCGCCTCGGCGCCGTGGCCGAACCGGGGGCGGGGTCGCAGCCGCTCGTGTCCGAGCGCCGCCAGGATGCGCAGGGCGGCGTCCCAGGCGAAGGCGCCGAGGCAGACGATCACCCGCGCCGAGCCGAGCAGCTCGAGCTCGCGGATCGCGTAGGGCAGGCACGTGTCGCGCTCGGCCGGAGTGGGCTTGTTGGCCGGCGGCGCACAGCGCACCGCGGCGACGATCCAGCAGTCATCCAGCGTCAGCCCGTCGTCGCGCGAGACCGAGGTCGGCTGGTTGGCATAGCCCGCGCGGTGCAGCGCGGCGAACAGCCAGTCGCCCGAGCGGTCGCCGGTGAACACGCGGCCGGTGCGGTTGCCCCCGTGGGCCGCCGGGGCGAGCCCGAGGACGACGACCGAGGCCGCCGGGTCGCCGAAGCCGGGCACGGGCCGGCCCCAGTAGGTCTCGCCGGAGAACGACGCCCGCTTGACTCGGGCCACCTCCTCGCGCCAGGCGACGAGCCGCGGGCACTTGCGACAGGAGATGATCTCCCGCTCCAGCGCCTCCAAGCCCTCGCGTGCGCTCACAACGGGTTGTCGTCGAGCAGGCCGAAGATGAGCCGGTCGATCACCGGCGCCAGGTCCATCATGTGCTCGGGGACGCCCAGGCGCACCTGCCGTGAAACGAGCTCGGTGACGGCGCCGACGACGGCGAACGAGTCATGCGGGGAGCTGAAGCGCCCCATCAGCCCGCGGCGCGCAGCGGCGGCGTTCTCGGCGTCGACCACGCCCGCGAACGCCTGGAGGATCTGGTCGCGGCGCTGGGCGGCGCGCGGTCCCGCCCCGATGATCTCCACCAGCAGCGTCTGCGCGAACTCCGGATGTTCGGCCAGCGCACCGAGGAAGGCCCGCGTCCCGGCACGCAGCCGCTCGCGCGCGTCGCCGACGGGCGCGTTGCCCGCCGCCTCGGCCATCGCCGTCTGGACGAGCTCGGCGCCCATGTCAAACAGCGCCAGCATGCACTCCTCCTTGTTGGAGAAATGCTCGTAGAACGTCGCCTTCGACATGCCGGCCCGGCGGCTGATCGACTCCGAGGAGGCGCCGGCATAGCCGCGATCGGCGAACTCCCGCGCCGCGGCGCGCAGCAGCCGCTCGCGTTGCAGCGGGAGCCGGACCTCCGGCGGCGGCGCGTGCCGGCCTCGTGCAGTCGTCACTACTTCAGCGAGCGACCGTAGTGGCGCTCGTAGTACTCGCGGTATGCCCCGGTGCGAATCGGCTCCCACCACCACGCGTTGTCCCGGTACCACGCGACGGTGCGCTCCAGGCCATCCGCGAACCGGGTCTGCGCGCGCCAGCCCAGAGCGGCGAGCTTGTCCGAGGACAGGGAGTAGCGCCGGTCGTGACCAGGCCGGTCGGTGACGTACTCGATGAGCGATTCGTCGGCGCCGGCCAACTCCAGGATCCGGTGCACGACTTCGATGTTCTCGCACTCGTCCGGACCGCCGCAGTTGTAGACCTCACCGGGCTTCCCGTGGGCCAGGACATGCCCGATTCCCCGCCCGAAGTCCTCCACGTAGAGCCAGTTGCGCACGTTGCGGCCATCTCCGTACACCGGAAGGTGATCGCCGGCGAGCGCGTTGAGGATCATGAGCGGAATCAGCTTCTCGGGGTACTGTCGCGGCCCGTAGTTGTTGGAGCCGCGCGCGACGAGCGTCTCCAGGCCATAGGTGTGGAAGTAGCTGAGGACGAGCAGGTCGGCACCCGTCTTGGTGGCCGAGTAGGGGCTGGACGGCTGCAGCGGCGAGGTCTCCGTGAACGAGCCGGTCTCGATCGAGCCGTAGACCTCGTCGGTGGACACCTGCACATAGCGCAGCCCGCGCTCGCGGGCGGCCTCGAGCAGGACGTGGGTGCCCTGTCCATTTGTGACGGAGAACCCGAACGGGTCGGCGATCGAGCGGTCGACGTGGGTCTCGGCGGCGAAGTTGACGATCGCCTCGGCGTCGTCGATGGCTTCGGCCACCGCCAGCGGGTCCTCGATGGCGCCGTGCACGAACCGGATCTCGGACTCGACCTCGCGGAGGTTCTCCTGACGTCCCGCGTAGGTGAGGGCGTCGAACACGGTGACCTCGTCGCCGTGTTCGCGGACGCGCAGCTCCGCAAAGGTGGAGCCGATAAATCCAGCCGCACCACAGACGAAAAGCTTCATGCACGCACCTCCGCGAGATCGGATACGAACTGATGCAAACCAGCACGCCACTCGGGGAGCGCCGGAGCTCCGCGTTCGGAGACCAGAACGCTGTTGGGTGGACGTCGGGCCGGCGTTGGGTACTGGTCGCTTGAAATCGGCCGCACAGGGCAGTCAAGCCCGCCGGCAGCGACGATGGCCACCGCGAACTCGTGCCAGGAGCACTGGCCGCCGCCGGCGACGTGCAGGACGCCGGGCGTGCGCTGCACGGCCAGGGTCACCAGCGCATCGGCCAGGTGGCCGGTGAACGTCGGACAGCCGATCTGGTCAGAGACCACGGCGAGCTCGGGGCGCTCAGATGCCGCGCGCAGGATCGTCTTGGGAAAGCACCTGCCACCGGTGCCGAACAGCCACGCGGTCCGCACCGTCGTGTGCGAGCCCGGGGCAGCCGCGGCGACGGCCTGCTCCCCGCCCAGCTTTGAGCGGCCATACACGGAGACTGGGCCGACAGTGTCGGACTCAACGTAGGGCCCGGCCTTTTCCCCGTTGAACACATAGTCCGTAGAGACATGAACGACCCAAGCGCCCGCCGCGGCCGCGGCCGCAGCCACGTGCCCGGCTCCGACGCCGTTGACCGCTGTCGCCTGTTGCGGCTCGGACTCCGCGCCGTCGACGTTGGTCCACGCCGCGCAGTTGATCACCGCATCCGGGCCCGCCTCGCTGACCGCATCGACGACGGCCGCGCGGTCGGTGATGTCGAGCTGCGCGCGCGTCAGTGAGACAACCTCGTGGCCTGCCCCATCCGCGGCACGGCGCACGTCGAGGCCCAGCATCCCGCCAGCCCCGGTAATGAGAACCCGCATGGGCGCCAAGCCTAGTCGGAGCGCTCGGAGATTGGCCGCATGAGCCAGAACGTTTGGGGTCTGCGCGTAATGTTTCTGTAAGGTGAGGGTGGGCTTACGGGCCGATGTTGATGCCCCTCAGAAGTCGTTTTGCGGCGCTCGGGCGCATCAGAATGAGCCGCATGGGTGCGCAGATCCGGTTTCTGTCGATCCGGCAGACAGCCGCAGCATCGGTCACGGTGCTTGCCACGCAATCGGTGCTATTCGGGCTGCACGACGTCTCCGGGCACGGGCACGGGAGGCTGACGGCGACGGCGTATCCGGGCTTCCCGGTCGGCCGCCACGCGCTCGCCATGATTCTCGGTGCCGCGCTGCTCGCGCTCACCCCCGGGCTGTGGCGAGGCACGCGCACGGCTGTCTCGCTCACGATCATCGGGCTGGTGGCGCTTGCCGCGCTCAACGGCAGTCACCGTCATTTCGACGAGGCGATCGTCGAGGCGTGCCTGGCGATCATGCTCACCGCCGGGCGCAGCGCCTTCCGGCTCGGGTGCTCCAATCGCCCCCGTCCGGCCATCGCGCTCGCGGCCCTTGCCGCGTGGGGCCTGGCGGCCGGCGCGATCCTCAGCGCGCCGACCGTCCGGCACACCGCGGGCCACGTCCTCGCCGGGGTCCTGCACCACCCCGCCGCGCACTCGCTCAGCGTGGCCTCGGCGCCGCGCCTGTCGGACGAATGGGGCGACCTCATCGACGTCCTCATCGCGGGCGCGGCGGCGATCTCGGTGCTGGCGCTGCGCTCGCTCGTTCGCCCCGCCACCGCTGCCAACCGCCATCTCGAGCATGAGTACCGCGCCGCGCGAGCGATCATCGGTGCTCACGGCACCGACTCCCTGTCGCCGTTCCTGCTGCGACCCGACAAAGCGCTCGCCTTTGCCGCCCACGGCGTGCTCGCCTACCGGGTGATCGGGGGCACGGCGGTGATCTCGGCCGACCCGGTCGCGCCCGACGGCGCCGCCGGCGACGTGCTCGCCACCTTCCAGGACCAGGCGCGACGGCGTGGCTGGCAGATCGTGCTGTGGGGCGCGGCCGAGACGCACCTGGAGGCCTATCGGGCACTCGGGCTCCACGCGATGCGCGTGGGCGAGGAGGCGTTCGTCGACCCCCGCACGTTCACCTTGGAGGGACGCGCGGTGCGCAAGCTGCGCCAGTCGGTGCACCGCGTGACGCGGCGCGGGTGGACGATCTCGGCCCACGACGGGCGTGAGATCGACGCCTGGCTGGAGTCGGAGATCGAGCTCGTGTCGGCCCGCTGGCACGACGATCACCCCCACGTGCACGGCTTCGCCATGGGCATGGGGAGCTTCACTTCCGAGCTGCGGCCCGACGACCTGTACGTGCTGGCCCGGTCCCCGGCCGGTGAGCTCGGCGGGGTCATGCGCTTCGTGACCTGCGGCGACACCCTCTCACTGGACACCATGCAACGCGTGGGCGAGACGCCCAACGGCCTCAACGAGGCCCTCGTCGCCCGGGCGCTGGCCGAGGCGCGCGAGCGCGGGGTCGCCGAGGTCAGCCTCAACTACGCGGGCCTCGCCCACCTGATCCGCCGGGAGCCCAGCCGCAACCCCGTGGCGCGCGTGCTCACCCGGCTGGCGCTCGCCCCGCTGCACCGCCGCTTTCAGATGGACCGGCTGGTGCGCTTCAACGAGAAGTTCTCTCCCCAGTGGCGGCCGCGCTATCTGGTCTACGAGTCGCGCGCGGCCCTCCCGCTCACGATCGCCCGCGTCCTCCAGGCCGAGGGATATCTCCCCCACCGCGAGCGCGGCCGCTGGGCCGACGCTGTCCGCGACGGCCTGCCCGAGGTCGTGGCCGCCCGATTGCGGCCCCCCGGGCCGATCGGACACGCGCGATGAGGCTCCCGCGCCCTCGCCCGGTGGTGGCGCTCGTGACCGCGGCCCTCGGGGTCGTGGGACTGATCGGGGCCTACAGCTACTGGGAGTCCTACTACCAGCACCGCGGCTTTGCCACCGTCGCCTTCCTCCCGCACGCCCATAAGGGGCGGCTGCAGACCGTGCACTTCTACTCGCCGGCATTGCACCGCGTGGCCGATTACCTCGTCTACACGCCGCCCGGCTATGACCAGGACCCCGCCCACCCGGCCCGCTATCCGGCCTACTACCTGCTGCACGGAAGCCCGGGGCGCCCGGTCGTCTTCACCGACATCGCGCAGCTGCCGGTGCGGATGGACGACCTCATCAGCCAGCACCGGATGCGCCCGATGATCCTCGTCTTCCCTGACGGGCGGATCGGCGGCAGCACCTACTCGGACTCCGAGTGGGCCAACACGCCGTCGGGCCACTTCGCGAGCTACGTGGTCAACGTGGTGCACGACGTCGACCATCGCTTCCGCACGCTCGCCCGCCGCGATGACCGGGTCATCGCCGGCTTCTCGGCCGGCGCCTACGGTGCCACCAACATCGCCCTCCAGCACGTGAAGGTCTTCGCCAACCTCCAGTCCTGGAGCGGCTACTACGTCGAGACGCGCAGCGGCGTGTTCTCCGGCGCCGACGCCGCGACGCTCAACGCCAACAGCCCCCTGGACTACGTGCACCGGCTCCGGGCGCTCATCGCCTCAGATCCGGTCCGCGCCTTCCTGTTCGTCGGCCGCGACGACGACGACAGTCCCCAGACGGGGCCGATGGCCTCGGCCCTAGCCGCCGCCGGCGCCAACGTCACCTGGGCGCTGTACCGCGGCGGGCACGACTGGCAGCTGTGGTACGCCCACCTTGACCAGATGCTGATCCTCGCCTCGCGGGACACGAGCGTGGCGCCCCCGCGTTCTCACGGCGTGGCGCGGTCGCTGACCCCTGGCGTGATCCCCATCCCCCACGGCGCGGGTCGCCGTCACCATCACGCAACCGGGCGAGCCGTACGACGTAGAGCTCGCCGCGGCCACCGTGAGGAGGGCCGCCGATCCCGGGTGCCTCCCGCCCGGTGATCGGTGGCCTGCTCTTGGCGCTGGTCTCAGCGGCACTCATCAACCTCGGGTTCCTGCTGCAGCATCGGGGGCTGGGCCACGGGACGGGCGCGAGCGGCGCGCTGGGGCGCCTGCGGCGGTCGCTGCGCAATCCGGTGTGGCTGTCGGGGCAGGCACTCGGCTGGCTGGGCTTCGGTCTTCAGATCGCCGCGGTCGTGATCGCGCCGCTGGCGCTGGTGCAGGCGTTCGCCGCCGGGGGCCTGGCACTGTCGGTGCCGCTGGCCGCCGGGGTCTTCCGGCACCGCGTGACCCGCGGGCAGGTGCTGGCGGTGCTCCTCATCGCCGCGGGGCTGGCGGCGCTTCCGATCGGGTTCTCCACCGTCTCCGATCGCCTCCAGCCCGGCCGGTTGACCGCCGCCGTCGCGGCCGGAGCCGTGGCCGCCGTCGTGCTCGGCCGCCTCCGGGCGCCGGCCGCGCGGGCAGCCGCCGCCGGGATGTTCTACGGGCTCGCCGACGCCGCCATCAAGGCGATCTCGCTCGAGTGGCACCACCACGGGGCGGCGAGCCTGGCCAGCGCGTGGACGCTGGTGGCCGTCGCCGGCACGTTCGCGGGCTTCCTCTGCTTCCAGGCCGCGCTGGAGACGGGTGCGGCGGTCCCCGGCATCTCGCTCATGACCGCGGGGACGGCGCTGGTCGCGCTCGCCTGCGGCCTCGGGGCGTTCGGGGAGTCGCTAGGCGCGGGCGCTACCGCAAGCGTGCTGCACGGGCTGGCGATCGCGGGGGTGCTGGCCGGCGTGCCGGTGCTCGCCGCCGCCCACACCGCGATCGTCGAATCCACTGATCACCGACACGAACGACCGTCGCCGCGTCCGCGGCCGCTGCCCGCGATCGGGCCGCCGCGGTAGCCAGCACCCCAGCGCGAAGGCGCAGGCCTCCAGCACCGGGCCCAGACCGGGCGTCCGTGAGAAGACCGTCGAGGAGAAGGCGACGTTGCGCGCCAGCGCGTAGGACGCCTGGGAGGCGACCAGCAGCACCACCAGGGCGAGAACGAGCGCGAGCGCTGCCCGTCGGTTGCGAGCGACGTCCGCCATCGCCACGCCGGTGAGCGCACCGGCCAGGATCCAGGCCACCGCCAGGCGCACCAGCGGCTGACCGTCAGACGACGCGAGCTGGAGCAGCGGGAGCGCGTCGGAGATCCGCGGGCCGACGCGCAGCCAGTGCAGGCCGCGCAGGAGGTAGAGCCATCCCGTTCCCGCCAGGAGGCCGGCGACGACGATCACCGCCGAGGCCGCGGTGCCCCCTCCGCGCCGCAGGGCCGCACCGCCGCTGCGCCTGAGGGTCCCCCATGTGAATGCCGTCACGCGACCGAGACTACGGCCCCACGGGATGTGTTTCCGTAGGCGGAGTGTTTGCGCTGGTTGAATACGGGGTGATGGGTGCCGTGCCATGAATCGCCGACGCCTGCTACGGGCGCTGGCGTTCAGCGCTGTCACGCTGGTGCTGTTCGGCAGCGCCGCTGCGGCCGTGCTGGCCAGCAAGCGCAAGGCGCACGCTGCCCCGGGCGGCGCGTCTGCGATACCGTCGCCGGCGCGGACGGTGACGATCGTCTGCAGGTCGCCGTCGCTGAGCGGCACGATGCCGGCACAGGTGTATCTCCCGTCCGGCTATGGCACGGACCCCACCCACCCCCGCCGCTACCCGGTCGTCTACTTCCTCCACGGCCTGCCGGCGAGCCCGTCGTCCTACCAGCAGAACGCGTTCGTCGCCGACGCGCTGGCCTCCGCCGGCGAGAAGGCGATCGTCGTGGCCCCGCAGGGCGCGCGGGACGCCGACTCAGACCGTGAGTACCTCGACTGGGACGCCGCCGAGGACTGGCCGCAGGCGATCTCCCAGGACCTGCCCGCGTGCATCGACGCCCGCTTCCACACGATCGCCGGGCGCGATGGCCGCGCGCTGGTGGGCGTGTCGGCCGGTGGCTACGGCGCGATGAACATCGGACTGCGCAACCTCGACCAGTTCGGCGCGGTGCAGTCCTGGAGCGGGTATTTCGTCGCCACCAACCCGGCCGGCACCAAGGTGCTCAACCTCGGGTCACAGCAGGCCGACGCCGCGGCCACCGTTCCGCGCGGCCAGCCGCTCAAGAGCCGCCTGGAGTCCCTGCCGACGCAGATCGCGTTTTACGTCGGGCTCCAGGACAGCCGCTTCCTCACCATGAACCGCCAGTACGACGCCTCGCTGCGCCGCGCCGGCATCAACCACATCTTCCACACCTACCAGGGTGGTCACACGGCTACCCTGTGGCGCTCGCGGGCGCCGACGTGGCTCAGGTGGGCGCTCAACTACCTGGCGGTTGATCACGCCCGAGCGCCGCACCCGGCGCGCTGAGCCGCGATCTACGCTTCCGGGCGCGAACGGGCGGGGTGGGTGGGTCCGGTGTCGGGGTCGACCGGGGCGCGGCGGGACTCATCGGCGGACCGGGCGCGCCACGTGCCTGCTGCTTGTCGTCCCCCGCCCGTGATTTGATGATGGTTTCCACCCAGGCGGGTGAAAGTTCGTCCATCGGTGATGACAAACGGCGCGCGGGGTGCCACCCTGTCATCATGACCCCTGCCGCGTACCCCACCATCCGCGTCGACCATGAGGCTCATGGTGACTGGGAGGTGGAGCTTCCCGATGAAGTCTCCCCCGTCCGTTGCCGGACCCTCCACGAGGCCCGCCGCCTCGCCTACCGTCACGCCGCCCAAGGGCAGCCGGTCGAGCTCGTGATGCGCGACGCCTACCATCGCGTCGCCCACCGAGAGCTCGTCAACGCCGGTTAGACGCTGCCCTCGACGCTCCGGGCGCGGCCGCCGGCGACTCGCCGCCGGTCAGCTCTCCCACCTTCACCACCAGATCGTCGGGGCTGAAGGGCTTGACGAGCAGGTTGACCTTGGCCTCCTCGACGCCTCGGTGAGCCAGCCGGCTGTCGTTGTAGCCGGACATGAACAGCACCTCGATGCCGGGGCGCAGCGCGCGCAGCTTCTGGGCCAGTTCGGGCCCTGACATGCGCGGCATCACGACGTCGGTGAGGAGCAGGTCGATGTCGCCGCGGTGGCGCTCGGCCACGGCGATCGCATCCAGGCCGTTGCCGGCCTGCAGGATCAGGTACCCCTCCTCCTCGAGCATCGTGACCACAAGCGTGCGCAGCGCGGGCTCGTCCTCCACCAACAGCAGCGTGGGGCGCGCCGGGTCCTGGGGCGGTCCGTCCTCGGCGGGCCCGCCGGCTGCGGGGAGCACCACCACGAATGTCGTGCCCTCGCCGACGGCGGAGGTCACGTCGATCCAGCCATCGGCCTGGTCCACAGTGCCGTAGACCGTGGCCAGCCCCATCCCGGTCCCCCGCTCGCCCTTGGTGCTGAAGAAGGGCTCGAAGATCCGCGCCACCGTCTCTGGCGGCATCCCGGTGCCGGTGTCGGCGACGGCCAGCTCCACGTAGGGGCCGGGCTCCAGCCCGTGCACCGCAGCCTCCTCTCCGGACACTGAGCGCTCCCGCGTCGTCACCCGCAGCGTGCCGCCGGCGGGCATTGCGTCCGAGGCGTTGATCATCAGGTTCATGAAGATCTGCTCGAGGCCGGTCCGGTCCATCTTCACCTGGGGCAGCCCCGGCGCAAGCTGGAACTCGAACATGATGTCGGCGGCGAGCAGCCGGCGCACCAGCGGCTCGAGCTCGCGGGCGAGCCCCGAGACGTCGAGCAACGACGCCGAGGTGTGGCCGCGGCGCGCGAAGGCCAGGAGCTGGCGGGTGAGCTCCGCCGCCCGGTCCGCGGCGAGCAGGATCTGCTCGAGGTCCGGACGCGCGCTCACGAGATCGGTGCGCGCCGATAGCCGCCGGGCGTACCCGGAGACGATCGTCAGCAGGTTGTTGAAGTCGTGGGCGATCCCGCCGGCGAGCTGCCCGACGGCCTCCATCTTCTGCGCCTGGGTGAGCCGCGCGGCGATCTCCTGACGCTCGGTGATGTCGGTGATGACCCCGCGCAGGCGCTGGATGCTGCCGTCGGGATCGCGCGTGACGGTCACGATGTCGCGCACCTGGCGGACCTCGCCGTCGGCCGAGATCATCCGGTAGAGCAGCTCGAAGTTCTCGCTCTGCTGCGCCGCCTCCACGAACGTCAGGGCCGCCAGGCGATCCTCGGGGTGCACGAGCGACATCCAGAATCCAGGCTCCATCCACTGCTCGCGGGGGTAGCCCAGGAGCACCTCCTCGCGGCCGCCGAGGAAGGTGAGCGACTCGCGGTCGGGCGTCGTGGACTCCCACACGATCGCGTCCAGCGCGCCCACGATCTCCTCCACCGCGTGCGCCTGGGCGTAGCGCATCCGCTCCTCCTCCAGACGGCGCTGCTCGGTGGCCTCGCGGATGACAGCGACGATCGCCCGCTCGCCGTCGAAGGACATGGGCGCCAGGCTGATCTCCACCGGGACCTCCGAGCCGTCGTGGCGTAGGCCCTGCAGGCGCAGACCCATCGGGCGCGGCTGGGGCTGCTCGGCGTACGCGGTGCGGTCGACGATGTGAGACCCGCGCAGGTGGCCTGGGATGAGTTGCTCCACCGCGACGCCGATCAGCTCGTCGCGTTGGTAGCCGAACAACTCCTCCGCCGCCTTGTTGACGTAGCGGATCTGCCCGTCAATCCCTGCCATCACGATCCCGTCGGGAGCGGCGTCGAGCATCTCGGTCAGCGCGCCCTGGGGCAGCCGCTCCCCGCTCACGGGCTGATCACGCTCTGGCGACGCATCTGGGTCGCGGTATCGAGGGGGGTCTGGGCGTGAATGGTCATCTTGCGGACACCAACGTTCTCGGTATTCCCTGGTCGGTCCTTTCATACAGAACGCGACGCGGGCCCAAGGGTTGGCGGAGAATGCAAACATGCGCGCACCGCCAGCGTCGCCCTCGAGCATGAGCTGCGCGACGAGGCCGCGCGGCCCACGAGCTCCTCGGCGTTGCCCGCCAGCGTCTGGGTCGGCTCCGAGATGGCCTCGCGGGTCTGAGCTCTGCCGCTCTGCCGCTACTGCCGCTCTGCCGCTCTGCCGCTCTGCCGCTCTGCCGTGTGGCGTTGCCCCTGGGCACGGAACGAACGTCAACGGCGGGCTTGGCAAGGGCGGACAGACGGTTGGCGGCAACCTTCACGGACGACTCGGATGGCAAAGGCTGGCCCGGAGAGCAGATTTACCGTCCGAGTGGCCACTCTGATGACAATCCGGACGCTATACGCCCACTTCGTCATCAGCGTCGTTACCGTCCCTCGCCGCCCACCCTCCAGCCGCCCTTCCCAAGTCCGCCGTTGACTTTCGTTGCACACCCAGGGCGGACGCCGTGGAGCCATCACCGCTCTGGTTCACCGCACGGCCTTCTCAGACGCCCGGCCCGGTGGTAGCGTCGGCCTCATGGGAGAACGCACGCAGTACACACCCGGGACGTTCAGCTGGACCGACTTGAACACCACCGACCAGGAGGCGGCCAAGGCCTTCTACTCGGGTCTGTTCGGCTGGGAGATCACCGACATGCCCGCCGGCGAGGGAGTCGTGTACTCGATGGCGGCCATCGACGGTAAGTGGGTCGGGGCGATCTCGCCTCAGCCCCAGCAGCAGCGCGAGGCCGGGGTGCCGCCCTCGTGGAACTCGTACGTGACGGTGGCCGACGCGGACGAGACCGCGGCCAAGGCCGCCGAGCTCGGCGCCACCGTCCACGCGCCGCCGTTCGACGTCATGGACGCCGGGCGCATGGCGGTCATCCAGGACCCCCAGGGCGCCTGGTTCCTCCTCTGGCAGCCCAACCAGCACCAGGGCGCCGGACTCGTCAACGCCGCCGGCGCGCTGTGCTGGAACGAGCTCGGCACGCCCGACCTCGACGGCTCGGCCGCGTTCTATGGCGGGCTGTTCGGGTGGACGACGAGCCCGATGGAGGGCGGGGACATGCCCTACCTGGTCATCAGCAACGGTGACCGCTCCAACGGTGGCATCCGCCCGCCGATGCCGCCCGGTACCCCGCCCTTCTGGATGGTCTATTTCGCCACCGAGGACCTGGACGCCGCGCTGGCCAAGGTCTCCGAGCTGGGCGGCAACGTCCTGATGGGCAACACCGACATCGGGGTCGCCAGGATCGCGGTGGCGCAGGACCCGCAGGGCGCGGTGTTCGCGCTCTATTCGGGCAATCTCGACGACTGAGGCAGGTCTGAGCGCCGCGCCCGGCTGGGGCCGTTCGGCATACTCGGCCGGGTGCGTAGGCGCAGGATCACGATGGCCGCGGTGACCGCTCTCGCCCTCGCCGTCGCGGGGTGCGCGGGCCAGTCAGGCCAGGGCCCCGACGGCGCGACCGCTTCGTCGGCCACCTCCGAGGCGCCCCTCCCGCAGGCCCATCCCCAGGTGGTGGCACCGGTGGCGGGCGCGGCGGCCAAGGTCGACTCGGCCTCGGCTCCGGCGACCGCGGGGGTGAGCGTCGGACCGGCCGCGCCGTCGCTGCCCCAGCCGCTGTCGGTGGCCGACATCCGCGCGCAGCTGGCCCAGAGTGGGATGACCGCCTCCACCAACCAGGCGACCCTCACCCCCGACGGGCTGGCCGTGGCTCCGATCGGCGCCCCCGCCGCCGTCCAGGCGGTGATCGCCGCCGGCAATCAGATCGCCCGGCTGCCCTACCGCTACGGCGGGGGGCACATGACCTTTCAGGACAGCGCGTATGACTGCTCGGGCTCGATCAGCTACGTGTTCGCCGCCGCGCACCTGCTCGACCACACCGTGGTGTCCGGCCAGCTCGAGCATTGGGGCGATCCCGGGCCGGGCAAGTGGATCACCGTGTTCGCCAATGCCGGGCACACGTTCATGTACGTCGCCGGGCTGCGTTTCGACACCGTCGCCCTGGCCGAGACCGGCTCGCGCTGGTCAGACCGCTCGGCCGACGAGCCCGATCTCAAGACCTTCTCGGTCCGCCACCCGCTGGGGCTGTAGCGGTCCCGTCCGCCCCTTATGCAAGGGGGGTGGCACGGCCCGCTCTGGCGCGTATTTGGGCCGGGAAACCGTCCGAGGGCGGCTCTATCTTCGTCCGCGATCATGCAGGTTCGAGAGCTTCGGGAAGGAAGCCGGGTCGCAGGGGTGCTCCTGCTGCGAGCCGTCGACGTGCGCCGCCGGCGCGAGGGCGAGGAGTACCTCAAGCTCACGCTCGGCAACCGCACCGGGGTCCTCCCTGCCATCGTGCTCGACGGCGTCGCCGCCGCGCGCGCGGTGTGCCGCAGCGGCGAGGTGGTCCACGTCGTGGGCGCCTTCTCGGTCCACCCGACCCACGGCGGGCGGCTGGTCGTGGAGGCCATCCGTCGTGCCGAGCCGGACGAGTACGACCCCGACCTGGTGCTCGACGGGCCGATCAGGCCGGCCGCACAGATGGAGGCCGACCTGCGGGAGCTCATCGCGACCGTCCAGGATCTCCACCTGCGCCGGCTGCTGGAGGCGATCCTGGGCGATGGCGCGCCGACGTGGCCGCAGTTTCGCGATGCCCCGGCGGCCAAGCACTACCACCAGGCCTATCGCCACGGCCTGCTCGAGCATTCGCTGACCGTTGCGCAGGCGGTGAGCGCCATCTCGGCCACGTTCCCGGGCATCGACCGCGACATCGCGGTCACCGGCGCGCTTCTGCACGACATCGGCAAGCTCGACGCCTACGAGCTGCGCGCCGACGCCATCGAGATGTCTGACCAGGGCCGGCTCTACGGCGAGATCCCGCTGGGCTACTACCGCGTGCGGAGCCTCATCGAGCGCCTCGACGACTTCCCCGAGCAGGCCGCCCAGGCGGTGCTCCACATCATCCTCAGCCACCATGGCTCGCTCGAGCACGGAAGTCCCGTGGTCCCATGCACGCGAGAGGCGACACTCGTCCACATGGCCGACAACCTCGGCGGCCGGCTGGGCAGCTTCGACCGCATCGAGAAGGCCCTCCCCGCCGGCGCGCAGTGGTCCTCGTGGGACAAGGGGATCGGGGGCGGCGCGTATTTCGCCGCGCCCCTGGCCGCGGCCGAGGCCGACGCCGACGAGCGCCGGGCCGCCTGAGCGGGCCGTCCGGACCCGGGCACTCGGCAACCATTTGGGCACACCTGTGCCCCCCTGCGCCAAAAGTGCGCAAATTCCGTGTGATGGAGCCCAGGCCGGTTCGCCGCCCCCGGCCCCCGGCTAGAGTTGCTGCGGGGATGGCCAAGGACACCGAGAAACTGATCCGTCAGCTCTCGTTGATCTCGTACCTGATGGCGGAGCGCCGGCCGGTCACAGCGCCGGAGATCAGGCGCGACGTCGAGGGTTACAGCGTCATGAACGAGGACGCGTTTGCGCGGCGCTTCTACGCCGATCGCTCCGAGCTGGAGGCCCTGGGCATCGTGCTGGCGGTGGAGAAGCCGGTCGACGGTCTGGTGGAGCAGGAGAACTACTCGCTGCCCCCGGAGAACTTCCACCTGCCCCCAATCGCCTTCACCGACAAGGAGCTGGCGGCGCTCCACACCGCCCTTCAACTGCTCGACGGCGAGTTCGCCTACGCCGAGCCTCTGCGCCTGGCCCTCCAGCAGATCTCGTGGGGGCGGCCCAGCCCGCTCTCCACTCCGGAGCAGAGCACGGTCGCGCTCGGGATCACCGGCTCGGCCGGTGGCCACGACGTGTCCCAGCGGCTGGCCAAGATCGAGACCGCCATCTTCCGCCGCAAGACGATCGTCTTCGAGTACCACACGATGGAGCGCGACGACGTCGGCACGCGCCGCGTCGACCCCTACCAGCTGCTCTACCAGGGCGGCCAGTTCTACGTCGTCGGGCGCTCACATGAGCGCAACGCGATCCGGGTCTTCCGCCTCTCGCGCATCCGCGGCAAGGTTGGCTACGCCACCAAGGCCGAGCACGACTTCCAGCGGCCCGACAACTTCGACCCGCGCGGCTACGCCAACCGAATCGACTGGCAGTTCGGCGACGCCGTGGGGATCGCCGAGGTCTGGATCGGCAGCCGGATCGCCTGGCAGATCGAGCGTCACTTCGGCCGCTATGGCGAGATCCGCCCCGCCGAGGACGACGATGTCGTGTTCATCACCCCATACGCGAACTCCCGCCAGCTCATCGCGTGGGTCCTGGGCCTGGGCGAGAACGCCCGCATCGCCGGACCCGCCGAGCTCGTCGAAGAGCTGCGCGAGCGGGTCGGGCTGCTGGTGGAGCGCCATTCCGGCGAGCCGCAGATCGCCGATCCCGTCCCCTCGCCCGCGGGCGCCAAGGACGACGATGACGCGGGCACCGCCCGCCCCGAGGAGGCCGACCTCGCCCACGCCAGCCGCCCCGACCCGGCCCGGGGTCGCGGCGCCGCCGAGGGCGATGACGCCAACGGCCACCGGGACGCCGCCATCCGTCCCGAGCGCTTCGCCCGCCTGGTGACGCTGGCCAGCATCCTCATCGAGGCCGGCCGCGCGGGCCGGGTGCTCAATGCCCAGGAGCTGTGCGCCGCGCTCAAGGTCTCAGACCAGGAGCTGCGCGAGGACATCTCCGTGCTCAACGTCGTCAACTTCGGCGCCGGCACCTACGTCCTCTACGCCGAGATCCTCGCCGACGGCTCGATCGAGGTGGACCCCGAGCCCTACGGCGACTCGTTCGCGCGTCCCGCGCGCCTGCTCCCCGTGGAGGCCAAGGCGCTGATCGCGGCCATCGACCTGATCGGCGAGCACATCCCCGAGGGGTCGCTGACCTCCGTGCGCCAGAAGGTCGTCGGCGCGCTGGGCGAGGATCCCGTCCACGAGGGCCTCCAGTTCTCCACCCCGGGCGGCGACAACGTGGAGATCGCCGGCGTGGTCTCCGGCGCGATCGCCGGCCGCCGGATGCTGACCTTCGAGTACTACAAGGAGAACGAGGACGAGTTCACCACGCGCCGGGTCGAGCCCTATGCCCTGATCAACGGCCGCGAGGGTTGGTACCTGGCCAGCTTCGACCCCGCTCGCGACAGCGTCCGCCACTTCCGCCTGGACCGGATCAAGTCCGCCTCGGTCACCGACGAGGCGTTTGAGGCGCGTCCCGACGTCGATCCCGCCGCCGACGTCGACGGGTGGCCCAGGACCGGCGAGGTCCCGGCCTCCAGCCGCGCGCGCGTCTGGATCTCACCGGAGCGGGCCCGCTGGGCTCGTGAGGAGCGCCACGTCGTCTCCGAGCTCCAGGACGGCGCCCTGATCGTGGAGCTCGGCTTCGCCGGCGTCGACTGGCTGGTCCGCGAGACGCTCAAGGAGGCCGGTGACGCCGTCATCCTCGAGCCCGCCGACGCGCGCGAGGCGGTCCGCCACGCCGCGGAGGCGATCGGCGCCGGGGCCCAGCTCGTCTCCTAGCTCGCGTCGGCTGAGCGGCGCCAACTAAACCAATAAGTTTACTGAGCCGATCCACCGGGCCCGCACCACATGAGCCGCCGCGATCAGATCCGGATGACCGAGGCGGAGCTCCGCGCCTTCCTGGAGGAGGAGCGCACGCTCATCTGCGCCACCAACGGTGTCCGCGGCTGGCCGCACCTCATGCCGCTGTGGTTCGTCGTGCGCGACGCCGACATCTGGGCCTGGACCTACGCTAAGTCCCAGAAGGTCCGCAACCTGGAGCGCGACCCCCGGGCGACGCTCCAGATCGAGGCCGGCGTCACCTACGATCAGCTGCGCGGAGTGATGTTCGAGGCCACCGTCGAGCTGCACCGCGACACCGACGAGGTGGCGGCGCTCGGCGCCGAGATCCTGGCGCGATATGCCGGCACGGGGGCCGGGATCCAGGTCGACGACGCGATCATCGCCCAGGCGCGCAAGCGCGTCGGCCTGCGATTCCTGCTCGGACCTCCGGCCACCTGGGATCACCGCAAGCTCGGCGGCACCTACTAGATTGCCACTCATGCCCCCTCTCAAGGGCCTGATCCTCTCCGGCGGCAAGGGCACGCGCCTGCGGCCGATCACGCACACCAGCGCCAAGCAGCTCGTCCCGGTCGCCAACCGTCCGGTGCTGTTCTACGCCATCACGGCGATGGCCGACGCGGGCATCGAGGAGATCGGGATCATCATCGCTCCCGAGACCGGCGACGAGATCCGCGAGGTGACCGGCGACGGGAGCCGGTTCGGCGTGCGGATCACCTACATCGTCCAGGACGAGCCGGCGGGTCTGGCCCACGCCGTCCTCACCGCCGAGCCCTTCCTGGGGGACGACATCGTTTGTCATGTACCTGGGCGACAACCTGCTTCAGGGCGGGATCGGGGATCTGGTGCGCGCGTTCAACGAGCACGCGCCCGACGCCCTCATCCTCCTCACCGAGGTGTCCGATCCGCAGAACTACGGCGTGGCCGAGCTCGAGGACGGTGTCGTCGTGCGGCTGGTCGAGAAGCCGAAGGAGCCTCGCACGAACCTGGCGCTCGTCGGGGTCTACATGTTCACCGCCTCGGTCCACGCCGCCGCGCGGGCGATCTCACCGTCGGCCCGCGGTGAGCTCGAGATCACCGATGCGATCCAGCACTTGGTCGAACAGCGGACAGCGCGTCGACCCCCACATCGTCCAGGGGTGGTGGAAGGACACCGGTCGCCTGGAGGACATGCTGGCCGCCAACCGGCTCGTCCTGGACACGATCACCACGCGCGTCCAGGGGGAGCTCGTGGACTCCCAGATCGACGGCCGCGTCATCGTGGAGGCGGGAGCGCGGCTCGAGCGCTCCTCGGTGCGCGGTCCGGCCATCATCGGCGCCGGCGCCCGCCTCACCGACGCCTACGTCGGCCCCTACACCGCCGTCGGCGAGGACTGCGTGATCGCCAAGGCCGAGGTCGAGCACTCGATCCTGCTCAGCGGCTCGGAGGTCCGCGACCTCGACGGCCGCATCGAGTCCTCGCTGCTGGGGCGCAACGTCAAGATCGGCCGCGGCGATCGACAGCCGCGGGCCTACCGGTTCATGGTGGGCGACAACTCCGAGATCGGGATCCTGTAGCCGCCGCTACAGGAGCTTCTCGCCCCAGAACACCGCCACCGGGTTGCCGTTGAAGTCCGGCACCTCGACGTAGCCCTCGTCGCGATACAGGCCCTCGGCGTTGCCCTGCCGGGGCCCGGTGTCAAGCCGCGCGATCGGGTAGCCCAGCCGCCGCGCCGTCTCCTCCAGCTCGCGCAGCAGCGCCCGGGCCACGCCCCGGCCCCGCAGCTCCGGGACGACATACATCTTCTTGATCTCGCAGCGCTCCTCGTCAAGGCGCTTGACGCCTCCGCAGCAGACCGGGACGCCCTCGTGGTAGCCCACGACGAAGGCGCCCGCGGGCGGGCTGAGCTCGGCCGCGCCGGCCTTGGGCATCGCGTCCCCGTCGAGGTCGAGCCCCTCATACATCACCGCGATCTCGTCGCGCATGGCCTGGGCCAGACGCACCGCCGTCGCCCTCGTCGACGCTGCCCGGCCTGAAGCTGATGTGCGCCCGTGATGACATGCCGATGCGCAGAACCTAGCGGGCCCGCCGGGTACGCTTGCCCCCGATGGCCGCGCCCGACGAAGTCTCACAGCGCCTGCTGGCGGCCTGGCGCGGCGAGATCCTCGCCGGCGCCGTGTACCGCCTGATCGCGCGCCGCCTGGAGCCGCGGGAGGCCGAGATCATGCGCAGGATGGCCGACGCCGAGGGCGGCCACCGCCGACGCCTGGAGCAGCGCATGACCGAGCTGGGGATCACCATCCCCAACCCCGATGCCGTCGCGGTGCCCGTGTGGCTGCGCCTGCAGGCGCGCGTGGCCCCCATCGACCGCCTGCTCGCCGCGCGCGAGGCGGCCGAGGACGAGGAGGTCGACGACCTCTACAAACGCTCGACCGGGGACCCGGTGACCGACCAGCTCCTGCGCGAGATCCGCCGCGAGGAGCGCTCGCACTCGATGGCGATGTCCGACATGCGCGCCGGCGGCGGGAACGCCGGCTCCGGCGATCGCACGGCACCGCCGGCCGCGCCGCCCCCCGACCGGGGCGACCGCCCGACGATCGCCGGGGTGGGCGGGATCGGCGTCCAGGCTCGGCTGGACAGGATCCTCGGCCGCGAGAAATGGCATCGCACCGGGGCGAGCTGGATCTCCGGCGCGATCTACGGCGCCAACGACGGGTTGGCCGCGGTGTTCGGGATCGTCGCCGGCGTGTCGGGCGCCACCGCCGGCTCGAGCGCGGTGCTCACCGCGGGGCTCGCCGGGGCGATCGCCTCCGCGTTGTCGATGGCCACCGGGGCGTTCCTGGCCGAGCGCTCAGAGTCCGAGGTGGCCGCCGCCAACCTCGAGCGCGAGCGCCAGGAGCTCGCCCAGCATCCCGAGGAGGAGAAGGAGGAGCTCTCGCTCTTCTACCAGCTCAAGGGGGTCGACGAGGAGACCGCCGACCAGCTCGCCGAGCAGATGTCACGCAACCCCGACGCGATGCTCCAGGCGCTCGCCGCCGAGGAGTTCGGCATCACCGGCAGCGGCGGCGGCGACCCGGTCCAGGCCGCGGTCGCCGCGGGCATCTCCACCGGGTTGGGCGCGATCGTGCCCGTGATCCCGTTCTTCTTCACCACCGGCACCGTGGCCATCATCGTGGCCGCGATCGTGTCGCTGGTCGCCCACTTTCTGGTGGGCGCCGCAAAGTCGCTGGTGACGCTGCGGTCGTGGTGGGCGGCAGGGCTGGAGATGACGCTGGCCGGCGTGATCGTCGGCGGCGCGCTGTACGTGATCGGGCTCGCGCTGCCGAGCTGAGCCGGCGGTGGCGGCGGCCTGGGCGCTACTCGAGCAGGTCGGCCAGCTGGGCCCTGAGGTCGGCCACCTCGGCCTCGAGCGCCGCCACGCGGGCCTCGAGCGCGCCGTTGCCATGGGCGGTGACCTCGCGCCCGCCCGTCGGCTCGTCGTAGCTGCGCTGCGCCACCTCGGCGCGCGCTCACCGGCGCGCACGGGCTCGTCGAAGCCGCCCACCGCGATCGGAGTGTCGGCGCTCGCGTAGCTGCCGTCACCGCCCAGCAGGTGGCGGACGCGATCCTCCTTCTGCCCCGGGCGGCGGCCCAGGCGCTCGGCGAAGCCCTTGTCGCCAAGCTCGCCCAGCACGCGCTCCACGTCGGCCAGCGAGTCGAAGTGGGCCATCCGGTCGCTGCGCATCTTCAGCTCGCCGGGCGTCTGGGGGCCGCGCAGGAGCAGCACGCACAGGAGCGCCAGCTGCTCGCGATCCAGGCCCAGTCCCTCCTCGGCGAGGTGGCGGTACTTGGTGGCGCGCGACCCGGCCCCGCTGGCCAGCCGGGCCAGACCGTACTTCGACAGGCGCTGGGCGGCGTCGCGGACCTGCCCCTCCTCGTAGGCGGTGACGGGGTCGCGGTTGGTCGACTGGTTGCACGCCAGCCGCAGGGCGTTGAGCGACAGCGGGTACTGGTCGGGCGTGGTCCAGCGCTTTTCGATGAGGCAGCCGAGGACGCGTTGCTCGACGTCTGTCAGCTGCGCGAAGTGCACGGCGCGAGCATAGAACAGCCCTGTTATCCGGTGAAGACGGTCACATCGCGGCCCTCCGGGAGCTCCCACGCGCTCCCCACAGCATGGCGTGCAAGGGCCGCTGGAACTCGCCCCGCCCACCCACGTCGCAAAGCCCGGCGGCCACGTGCTGTGCCGGCGGACCGGATCGAGTCGTCACCTACGGACACGCGCACCAGCTCAGAACGCCGTCGCGAGCGCCAGCGGGATGACCCGCTCCGCCCCGGCCTTGCGCAGCTGGCCGCCGGCCATGGCCAGCGTCCACCCCGAGCCGCGGCGGTCGTCGAGCAGGACGCCGGCCCCCGCCGGGGGTCTGCCGATGACGCGGAAGGCGCCCCGGACGTTGGCGGCCTGCTGCACGGCGTTGGCCATCTCCGCCTGGGGCGGGCGTGCCTGCGCCCGCTCCAGCAGGGGCAGCGCCGGCACCCCAAGCTCCGCTGCGACCTGCGCGGCCAGGCGCTCGAGCGTGCTCCCGAGCCGGACCGACGGGACGGACGAGACCCAGGCAATCTGCCCCGAGCCGGTGCGGACCGCGTCGGCCAGCGCGGCCACGACGTCGTCCTCAAAGCGCTCGCCGCGCAGGCCGCGCTGCACCGCGGGCCACCAGCCGCCGTCGCCGAAGCGGGCCAGCGCCCACCCGGGCTCGACGCGCACGTCCTCTCCGATCTTGCGCATCGAGCCCGACGCGTCGGGCGCCATCTTCTTGACCTCGAGCTCGATCGGCGCCGAGCGCAGGTGGCGGCCGGCCAGTTCCACCAACGCCGGGTCCGGCGGTGCGCCGAAGCGCGGGGCGGTGCAGACCGCGCAGCGGCCACAGTCCTGGGGCTCCGGATCGTCGAGCTCTGACTGGAGCACCCGCATGAGGCAGCGCCCGTCAGCGCCGAAACCCTCCATCGCCCGCTGCTCCTCCCGGCGCAGCGCGGTGACGCGCGCGTAGCGCTCGCCGTCATAGCTCCAGTCCGAGTCCTCGGCGAGGACCCAGCGCGAGCCGTCGCGGCGCAGCGCTCCCTCGACGTCGAGGATCTTGAGCATCGCCTCCAGTCGGCCCCGGCCGATGTTGACCACGCCGAGCAGCTCCTGGGTGCTGCGGCCGCCGTCCCCGGCGGCGCGCAGGTCCTCGAGCACGGCCGTCACGCGCTCGTGCGACGGGAACGACTGCTCGATGAAGAAGTCCTGGATCCTCCGGTCCTCGACGCCGCGCAAGAGGACGACGTCGGCGTGGTCCACGCCGCGGCCGGCGCGGCCGACCTGCTGGTAGTAGGCCACCACCGATCCCGGCGCCTGGTAGTGCACGACGAAGGTGAGATCGGACTTGTCGTAGCCCATGCCCAGCGCGCTCGTGGCGCAGATCGCCTTGACCTCGTTGGCCAGCAGCCGATCCTCGGCCGCGACGCGGTCGGCGGTGTCCTGGTCGCCGCTGTAGGCCAGCGCGCTGATGCCGCGGGCATTGAGGAATGCGGCCACCTGATCGGCGTCGCGCTTGGTCAGCGTGTACACGATTCCGGAACCGTCGAGCTCCGGCAGGTGCTCGGCCAGCCACGCCAGCCGTTGGGCGGGTCGCGGGAGGTCGACCACCTCCAGCCGCAGGCTGGTTCGCGCCAGCGGCCCGCGGTAGGCGCGGAGCGGAGGGGCGTCCCCAGCCGCCATCTGCTCGGTGACATCGGCGACGACGCGATCATTGGCGGTGGCCGTCGTCCCCAGCACCGCGACCCCCGAGGGCAACAGCGCCAACATGTCGCGGACCCGGCGGTAGTCGGGGCGGAAGTCGTGGCCCCAGTCCGAGATGCAGTGAGCCTCGTCGATGACCAGCAGGCCTACCGAGGCGGCGAACAGCGGCAGCATCTCATCGCGGAAACGCGGGTTGTTGAGCCGCTCGGGACTGATCAGCAGGAGGTCGATGCTCCCCTCCGCCAGCTGTTCGCGGATGGAGTCCCACTCCTCGCGGTTGGTGCTGTTGATGGTGTGGGCCGACAGCCCGAGCCGCCGCGCGGCCGCGATCTGGTTGCGCATGAGCGCAAGCAGCGGGCTGACGATGAGCGTGGGCCCGGCAGGACGGTGGGGGGCGGGCCGGGTGGGGTCAGGGTTGCGCAGCAGCGCGGTGGCCACGAAGTAGACGGCCGACTTGCCCCAGCCCGTGCGCTGCACGCACAACACCCGTGCGCGGTCGGCCACCACGTCCTGGATCGCCTCCAGCTGCCCGGGGCGAAACTCCGCTTCGGGATCGGCGGTCAGCGTCCGCAGCCGCTCGAGCGCCGCGGCGGTGAGGGTGTCGGTGTCAACCGGGGCCACCTCTCGATAGTGGCAGCCCGGCCAGCCGGACCCAGGTGAAGAAGCTCAGCAGCTCCCGGGCGTGGCGGTCATACGACGCCAGCAATGATGACCCACGGCCGATAGCCTCCCGCCCGATGAGCGCCGTCGGCGAACGCAACCTCGGCCTGCTGGCGCAGCGATCATTCGAGCGCCGCGGCGACTACCCGGCCCTGCTGTTCGAGGGACGTTGGCACCGCTCCGGGGAGCTGTGGTCCCGGTCTGAGCGCCTGGCGGCCGGGCTCGGCGAGCTGGGAGTGGCGCCCGGTGACCGCGTGGTGGTGTGCATGGCCAACTGTCCCGAGGTGTCGATCGCCTACCAGGCGCTGTGGCTGGCCGGTGCGGTGGTGACCCCGGCGACGTTCCTGCTTCCGGCCCCCGACCTGCGCCACGTCATCGCCAACGCCGAGGCCCGCGCGGTGATCACGACGCCGGAGTTCATCGACAAGGTCAAGGAGTCCACCGAGGGGCTCGACCACGTGCGCTTCGTGATCTGCACCGAGGCGACCGGCACCGTCGACGACGTGCTCGAGCTCGCCGATCTGGAGCGCGCCGAGCCCCGCCCCATCGTCGCGCGCTCAGACGACGACCTCGCCGCGCTGCTCTACACCGGGGGGACCACCGGCCGCGCCAAGGGCGTGATGCTCTCGCACGCCAACCTGTACTTCTCCGGCGGGCAGGCCCACGACGCCGCCCACGTGCCCGGCGTCAACCGGGCGCTCACCACGCTCCCGCTGTCGCACGCCTATGGCCTGCTGGTCACGATCGCCGCGATGCACAACTCCGAGCAGGGCATCAACGTGCTCCTGCGCTGGTTTGACCCGGCCACGTATCTGGCGCTGATCGGCGAGCACCGGCTCCAGCTCAGCGCGGTGGTGCCGACGATGCTCCAGATCCTGCTGGGCCTGCCCCTGGAGGACTATGACCTCTCGACGCTCGAGTGGCTCAGCTCCGGCGGTGCGCCGCTGGCCCCTGAGGTCGAGCACGGAGTTCTGCCGCCGCGTGCCCTCGGTGTCGATCCGCCAGGGCTACGGCCTGACCGAGAGCGCCGCGCTCATCTCCACCAACCCCACCGGCGCCGTGAAGCGCGGCTCGGTGGGCCGCCCGGTGCCGGGCACCGACGTCGAGATCCGCGACGCCGACGGCCGCCCGCTCCCGCCCGGGGAGGCCGGCGAGGTGTGCGCGCGCTCGCCCGGGGATCATGCAGGGGTACTGGCGCGCCCCCGAGGCGACGAGCGAGGCGCTCGAGGACGGCTGGCTGCACACCGGCGACATCGGCTACCTCGACGCCGAGGGCTACCTGTACATCGTCGACCGCAAGAAGGACCTGATCATCCGTGGCGGGTTCAACGTCTACCCGCGCGACGTGGAGGACGCGCTGGTCCAGCACCCGGCCGTGCAGATGGCGGCCGTCGTCGGGCGGCCCAGCGAGCGCCACGGCGAGGAGGTGGTGGCGTTCGTCAGCCTCGCCGCCGACGCCGAGATCGACCGCCGAGGACCTCGTCGACTGGGCCAGGGAGCACATCGGGGGCTACAAGTACCCGCGCGAGGTGCACCTGGTCGATGCGATCCCGCTCACCCCGGTCGGCAAGATCGACCGCAAGGCGGTCCGGGCCCGCGTCGCCGAGACGCGGTCAGTCCACGAGCAGATCGGCTGAACCCAGCGACAGCCGGTCCCCCGGCTCCAGCCGGCAGCGCACGACCCGTTTGCCGTTGACGCGCGTCCCGTTGGTGGAAGTCCAGGTCGCGCAGCACCCAGTGCCCGTCGCGGAAGCTCAGCCGGGCGTGCTTGCGCGAGACCGTCGGGTGGCCCACCACCACATCGCACGCGTCGTGGCGGCCCACGAGCAGCTCGTCGCGCCCGCCGCTCCAGTCCAGCGCCAGCAGCGGCGCCGGGTCGGTGGGCTGCGGGCGGCCAAGCGCCACGACACGCCGCAGCGCCACGATCATCCGCTCCCACGTGGCCGACGCCGCCCGGCGCGGACGGCGCAACGTCAGGTCGCCGACCAGTCCCGCCGGGTCCACCACCTCTGACCCGAACAGGAGGTCCAGGCGCTGCACGAGCGTCTGCTGGCTGAGTAGGCCGTCGCCGTAGGCGGCGTTGAGCGTCCGTTCCATCCGGCGTCGCGCATCACCCGGGAAAAGCATCTGGTCAGTCTCGCCGCTCTCGGTCGCCGTTGTCCACAGAACAGGATCGGCGCGTGCGTCGCCGAAAGTGAGTGCGCATGGGGACCAACCGGCTGGAGTCCTTCTCTGACGGGGTGATCGCGGTGGCAGTCACCTTGCTGGTACTCGACATCCACGTCCCCGAGGCTCGGCGGTCACCAGAGCCTGCTCCATGCGCTGCTGCGCAACTGGCCTCACTACGCCGCGTATGTCGTCTCGTTCATGACGATCGGGATCATCTGGATCAATCACCACGCGATGATCAGCCGACTCGCGCAGGCCGACCACTCGATCCTCATCCTCAACCTGCTGCTGCTGATGAGCATCGTGTTGCTCCCTTTCGCGACCGAGCTGATGGCGGCATACCTGCGCGCCTCGTCGGGCCAGTCGCTCGCGGCCGGCGTCTACGGGGGCGCGTTCCTGCTGATGGCGGTCGACATTCGCCACCCTGAACCGCCACATCCTGCTCGCCCGCGCCCACCTGCTCTCCACCGAGATCCCCCTGCAGGAGCGCCGGCGGATCCTCGCGCGCTCGGTCTCCGGACTGGCGCCATATGTCGTGGCCACGATCCTGGCGGTGGTCTCCGCCTACGCCACGCTGGCCATCTGCGGCGCGCTCGCCGTCTTCTACGCGCTGCCGATCGCCAGCGGCGGCGGACACGCGACACGAGTAGCATCCGGCCCCCGTGGCCGTCTCGGCGTCGACCTCCGCCTTCAATGAGCTCCGCGCAGTGCTGGGCTCAGACAGCGTGCTGCCCGGCGATACGCGCGACTACCTGAGCGACTACTCAGAGACCCACAACCTGCGCGGCCGCGCCGACGCCGTGGCGCTGCCCAGGGATGCCGCAGCAGTCGCCGCCACCGTCCGCGTGGTGCGACGCGCACGACGTGCCGATGATCCCGCGCGGCGGGGGCACCGGCCTGGCCGGCGGCGCGGTGCCGCTCGACGGGGGCGTCGTCATCAGCCTCGAGCGCCTCACCGGCCCCGTGACGCTCGACGCCGAGCTGTGGCGCGCCCACGTCCCCGCCGGCGTGCGCACCGGCGATCTGCAGCGCCGCGCCCGCGAGTCGGGCCTGTTCTACGCGCCGGACCCCGGCGCGCTCGAGCAGTCGCAGATCGGCGGCAACATCGCCACCAACGCCGGTGGCCCGCATGCCTTCAAGTACGGCGTCACCGGCACCTGGGTGCGCGGCCTCGAGCTCGTGCTCGCCTCGGGTGAGCAGATGAGCATCGGCGGTCCGGTGCGCAAGGACGTGGCCGGCTATGACCTGCGGTCGCTGATCGTCGGGTCCGAGGGGACGCTGGCGATCGTCACCGCGGCGTGGCTCCGGCTCGTCCCCGCTCCCGACGTGGTCCTGCCGGTCGTCGCCTTCTACCCCGATGTGCGAGACCGGCTGCGCCGCGCTGGCCACCGTGATGGGCTCGGGCCTGCAGCCGGCGGCCCTCGAGTACCTGGACGAGCCGGCCGTTGGCGCCTCGATCGCGCGCCTTTCCCGGCCGACGCGCCGGCCGGCCCGCGTTCATGCTCCTCGCCGAGGCCGACGGCTCGGCCGCCGGAGGCCGCAGCGGCTGCGCGGAGAGCTGCTGGAGGCGATCGGGCCCGGGCGCGCTGAGCCACCTATGCGCCCGAGGAGCGAGGAGCGATCCGGGACGCTGTGGCGCTGGCGCGGCGGCGTGGGCCCGGCCGTGACCACGGCCCGCGGCGGCAAGGTCTCAGAGGACATCGTCGTGCCGCTGGACCACCTCGCCGAGGGGATCCTGGCCACGCGTGAGATCGGCGAGCGCCACGACCTGCCGGCGTGCAGCTGGGGTCACGCGGGCGACGGCAACCTGCACTCGACGTTCATGATCGATCCCGAGGACGACGCCGAGGCCGAGCGCGCCGAGGCGGCCGTCCAGGAGCTCTACGCGCTCGCCGCCTCCCTCGGCGGCTCGGTGTCAGGCGAGCACGGGCTCGGAGTGGCCAAGCGCGGGGCGCTGGCGCTTCAGTGGCCCGACGCGGCGCTTGACCTGCACGAGTCGATCAAGCGCCTGTTTGACCCCAAGGGGCTGCTCAACCCGGGGAAGAAGCAGGCGCGGGTGGGCGGGCCTGGATGAGCAGCTCGTAGGCGTCGGGCCGGCGCGTCGTCAAAAACGGGAAGAGCTCCAGCCAGTCACGGCGCTGGTCGAGGTCGAGGTCGGCGACCAGCACCGCCGGGCGGTCGCGGGGCGCCTGCACGAGCACGCGCCCGTAGGGGTCTGAGATGAAGCTCGAGCCGTAGAAGGTCAGCGGATCCTCCACGCCGGTGCGATTGATCGCGACCATGAAGGTGCCGTTGGCGATCCCGTTGCCCACGATCACCTGCTGCCACAGCGGCTGGGTGTCGAAGTCCGGGTGGTCGGGCTCAGAGCCGATCGCCGTCGGGTAGATGAGGACCTCGGCGCCCTCCAGCGAGTACGCGCGCGCCAGCTCGGGGAACCACTGATCCCAGCAGGTGGGCGCCCCCAGCCGGGCTTCGGCGTCGCCGGCGGGCAGCGCGATCAGCGGGAACGCGTCGCCCCGGGCGGGCCGGGGCGGAAGTAGCGGTCCTCGTAGTAGCCCGCGGTGACGGGAATGTGCAGCTTGCGGGTGCGCGACACGAGCGTGCCGTCGGGCGCGACCACGATCGCGGTGTTGTAGCCCAGGCCATCGTCGGTCGTCGGCGCGCTCGTACAGCGACGCGTGCACGTGCACCCCCGCGTCGGCGGCGGCGCGGCGGGCGAAGGACACCGTGGCGCCGGACTCCAGGTCCTCGGGCTCGGCCCCCGCGGCCCGCGGCCCGCCGTCGGTGACGGCGAAGTACGGCGACAGGGTCAGCTCCTGGAGGCAGACGATCGTCGCCCCCGCTTCGGCCGCCATGCGCGATGCCGGCGCGCAGGGCCGCCTCATGCTCCTCGGGATCGGCGTGCCAGCGCTCCTGGACGAGGCCGAGGCGCAGCGGCGTGCGCTCGGGCGGGCGGGTGCGCGCCGGCGAGGGCGGCGGCGGGAAGGCGGTGAGGAGCTCGGGCGCTGCCTTAGGGTCGGGCATCGGTCAACGGTACCTGCTGGGTGATGCAGTGGGGACCCCCGCCGCCGTAGGCGAGCACGAGCCCCGGGACCGGCACGACCTCACGCCCGGGATAGCAGCCGGCGATGATCTCCAGCGCCGCCGCGTCGGTGTCGGCGCCCGCCACCGGCACGATCACCCCGCCGTTGCAGATGTAGAAATTGAGGTAGCTGCCCGCCACCGTCTCGCCGGCCACCGTGGCGTAGGGCAGATACGGCAGCTCCACCACCTGTACCCCGGAGGACACCAGTGCTGAGTGGTTTTTTTGGCAGTGCTCGAAGTTCGGGTTGTCCTCGGGCACCGTCTGCAGCAGCACCTCGCCGGGCCGGGTGAAGGCGGCGATGAGGTCGACGTGGCCGTCGGTGTCGCGGTCCTCGAGCAGCCCCATGTCCCAGCCACAGGATCGTGTCCACGCCCAGCCGGTCGCGCAGCGTCGCCTCGATCTCCTCGCGGGACAGCGAGGGGTTGCGGTTGGGGTTCAGCAGGCACTGCTCGGTGGTGAGCAGCGTGCCCGCGCCGTCGGTGAGGATCGAGCCGCCCTCCAGCACCATCGCCGCCCTCGACCACCGGATCGCCCAGGTGCTCGGCGATCAGCCGCCCGACCGCGGCGTCGCGATCCCACGGGGGGAACTTCTCACCCCAGGCGTTGAAGCCGAAGTGGACCGCGGTCCGCCCCGCGCCGTCGTCGTCGACGACGTAGATGGGCCCGCAGTCGCGCAGCCACGAGTCGTCCAGCGGCAGCTCCACGATCTCCACCGCGGACGTGCAGGCGGCCCGCGCGTCGGCCGCGTCGGCGCCGGGGTTGGCGATCATCGTCACCGGCTCAAAGGCGGCGATGGCGTTGGCCACGGTCGCATAGTCCGCGCGCGCCTGGTCCATCGTCTCGCCCCACAGGTCGGCGCGGCACGGCCACCCCATCAGGGTCCGCTCGTGGGGCTCCCATTCCGCCGGGGTGCGCATGGGGCGAGAGCGTAGTGGCCGGTTGCGTCCGGGAGGGATTCGAGGTTGGCGGCGACCCGGACAGGAGTCAACGACGGGCTATCGAGGCGATGGGTGCGGCGCATCGCGCGCTCGCGGCCACCTCGGGACCGGGAGCGTGGGAGATAACCATCACCTGGTAACGGTTATCTCCCAAGCATCCCTGCAAACAGGCAAATTCCCCTGAGGCCCCCTTCCCAGGCATGCCGTTGACCCGTGTCACGCGCCCCCCCGCGTACATGCCGACCCCGACAGCCACGGCACCCTCAGCGCGCTCAGGCCAGATGCAACCGGTGCGCCACCGCAGCCGCCTGGGTCCGCCCCTGCACCCCGAGCTTGGCCAGGATCCGGGAGACGTGCACGCTGGCGGTCTTCTCAGCCATGTACAGGGCCGCGCCGATCTGGCGGTTGGTCGCTCCCTCGGCCAGCAGGCCCAGGACCTGGCGCTCGCGCGGGGTCAGACCGAACGGATCGGGCTCCTCCCCGTGCTCGGCGGACCCGGGCGCCGCCCCGTCGCCGTTCGTCGCCCCGACGGGCGTCGACGCCGCCACGCCGTGGAGGTCAAGGCGCGCCCGCTCGGCCAGGGTGCGCACCTCGCGCGGCCAGCCACTCAGACCCAAGCTGCTCAGCGATGGTCAGGGCGGCGGACGCCGCCTCGGCCGCGCCGGCCCGGTCATCGGCGCCGGCCAGTGCCTCGGCCTCGCGCCAGCGCGCGATGGCCGCGGAGTACGGACGCTTGAGCTCGTCCCACGCGCCCGCGGCCCGACGCCACTCCCGGGCCCCGCTGCGCCCGCGCGCCCGCGCCAGCTCGGCCTTGCCCTGGGCCAGCCGCGCCCGCTCCACCGGTCCGCCGTCCTGCGCGGTGGCGGCGAGGCGATCGGCGTGCAGCCGCGCCCGGGCCAGGGCGTCGCGCCGGTCGCCCGCCTCGCGCAGGTCACGCGCGCGCTGCGCCCGATCGCCTTCCACCCACAGCCCGATGCAGCTCACCCAGGCGATGCCGGTCACGTCGTCGGTGCAGACCTCGAGCCGGTCCAGTGCCTGCTGCACCGCGGCCTGGGCTCCGGCCAGGTCTCGCCGGCGCACCAGCAGGTCGGCCCGCAGCGCGCCGTAGAGGCTGATCCACTGCGGCTGATTGGTCACGGCCACGAGATCGTGGGCGGCGTCCAGGCAGTCGGCCGCCGCCTCCTCGTCGCCGAGGCCGAGCGCCACCTCGGCGCCGATCAGCTTGCGATAGATGAAGAGCAGGCCCGCCGCGCGGGGGGGCGATGGCGACAGCGCCTCCTGGGCAGCGCGCCAGTCACCCGCATGGAACGCCATCTCGGCCACCGTGAGCTTCATCCATGCGTAGCTGCGCACGTGATGGGTGGGCGTGACCGCTAGTCCCTCCCGCGCGGTGCGCAGCGCCTCCTCTGTCTGACCTGTCTCCCCGAGCTTGTCGGCGAGGTTGGAGTACGCCGTGCCCAGGCTGTCGAAGTCGTCGATCGGCGCGGGCCAGGGCGATCGCGCGTCTCAGCGACCTGATCCCCTTCTCGACGTCGCCCAGCGACACGTACGCCATCCCCAGGGTGTTGAGCAGCTCCGTCTCAGCCAGGCGGTCGCCCGCGGCCACCGCGACCTCCAGCGCGGCCTGGCCCTCGCTGGCGGCGTGGCGGAAGCGGCCGCGCAGGTAGCGCATCCGCGCCAGCCACGCGAGCAGCCGCGGGCGCTCCGCGCCGGGGTCATCCTCGGGGAGCATGGCCAGTGCGCGCTCGGCGATCGCCAGCGCCTCCTCGCCGCGGTTGAGCGCCCACACGATGCGCGCCTGCCGCGCCAGCAGACCGGCGTAGCGCGCGGGATCGACCTCGGGGTCGAGCTCGCGCAGGGCCTCGTTGATGAGGGTGACGCTGCGCGCGCGGTCGTCGAAGGTCTGGTGGGCCTCGGCGGCCATCGTCAGCAGGCGCACGTGATCGAGCCCGGCCACCTGCTCGGGCTCGTCGACGCGCGGCCACAGCTCCAGCGCCCGCTCGGTGAAGTCCGCGGCCTCGCCGTAGGCGTAGACCGTGTGCGCGGCCCGGGCGGCGGCGATGGCGCCGCGCAGCGCATGGGGCTGGTCCCCGGCGGCGGCGTAGTGGCCGGCGATGGCCGAGGCCCGCTCGAGCTCGCGGTCGTCGTCGGCGCCGCAGCGCTGCTCGAGCTCGCGCGCCAGCGCGATGTGCAGCTCGCCGCGCTCGCCCGGGCAGCAGGTCGTCGTACAGCGCCTCGCGCAGCAGCGCATGGCGGAAGCCGAAGCGCCCGTCGGCGCCCGCGACCAGCACCTGCTCGGCCACCGACTCGCGCAGGGCGACCTGGAGTGCGTCGCGGTCAAGCCCGGTGACCGCGGCCAGCATCGTCTCGTCGGCGGAGCGGGCCACGGCGACGGCGCGCGCCACTCGCTGGGCGTCGGGCGAGAGGCGCTCGATGCGCACGAGGAACGCGTCGCGCAGGCTCTGCGGGGCCGCACCGCGGCCGTCCAGGCCGGCGGCGAGCAGCTCCTCAGTGAAGAGCGGGTTGCCCTCGCTGCGGGTGAACAGCCGATCCAGCAGCGCGCCGTCGGGCTCGGCGCCGAGGATGTCGGCCAGGGCCTCGCGCAACTCGGCGCGGTCAAAGGGCTCGAGCTGGATGCGGCGGGCTCGTTCCAGCCGTTCCAGCTCCGACAGCAGTGGCCGCAGCGGATGGCGGCGGTGCAGCTCGTCGGCGCGGTAGGTGAGGATCATGCACACGCGCTCCTGCCGCAGGGTCCGGGCCAGGAACGCCGTGAAGGCGCGGGTCGAACGGTCGGCCCAGTGCATGTCCTCCAGGATGAGGATCAGCGGGGCGGTGGTGCTGAGGCAGTCGATCAGCTCCAGCACCGCCTCGAACAGGCGCAGCTGGTCGTTGGGAGTGCGCGGCTCGTCGGCTCGGGCGGGCGGGGCGAGCTCCTCCAGCCCGGGAAGGATCGTGGCCAGCTGCTGGCGGCCCCCGGGGCTGAGCTCCTGCAGCGCCGGATGGCGCTCGCGGATCAGCGGGCGCAGCGCGCTCAGCAGCGGCGCGTAGGGCAGCTCGCCGTCGGCCTGCTCGACGCCGTCGCCGCGCAGGACAAGGCCGCCACCCGCCCCGCCGTCAGCGCCCGCCGAGAGGCGGTGCTCCAGCTCGCCGACAAGGCGGGTCTTGCCGACACCGGAGTCACCGCCGAGCAGGACGAGCGTGGGCCGGCCGTCGCTGGCCTCCCGGACGGCGAGCTCCAGCTCCGCCAGCTCGCCGACTCGTCCGACGAAGTGGTTGCTGGTCAACCGGGATGGCATGTACGAAGTATCGCCTGAGCGCGGATACGACTCGCTGGCGGGGGCGGCGGTCGCCGCGGTTGCGCTCGGCCGCGAGGCGGAGACTCTCGTTCCGGCTCTCGGCGATGATGGCGCTGAGCTGGGGGTGCATGGCGCTGGCCTCTCGATCGTTGACACCGTGCATCTCAGAATGGGCTGAGGCGCACGGCTGCACATCGGGAGAACGGTGCGGATTCAGGGGCGCGGCCCCTTAGCTCCCGGCGTCACCGGCCTTAGCGCCGGCGGGCGCGCGAGAAACGCGCCTCGGGCACGAACGCGCGCCCGCTGATCACATCCAGCTCGCGCAGGCGGAGGCGAAGCGGGTCGTCATTGCCGTCGC
This sequence comes from uncultured Actinomycetota bacterium, assembly GCA_963790605.1. Lineage (GTDB taxonomy): Bacteria > Actinomycetota > Thermoleophilia > Solirubrobacterales > Solirubrobacteraceae > Palsa-465. The sequence goes on from CAWBPG010000003.1 coordinate 169,078, forward strand.
CACCCGGCGGCTCGGTGAGCGTGCGCGCCGAACGGTCGCGGGCCAGCGAGTCCGATACCAGCAGCTCCTGCGTCTCCTCAGCATCCCGACCGCTCACACCCGATCGCTCGGGGGGCAGGTACCACAGCTCGGCCTCCTCATGCTGGCCGCACAGGGCCCGGGCCAGGGGATACTGCGCGGGGTGGTAGAGGATGACCACGCGCAGACGTCCCGGCAGCCGCAGCCTCCGGGCCTGGCGTATCGGGGCGGCGTTGCGCAGCCACGAGGGGGGGCGCCGCCTGGACGCCTCCAGCGCGACCACCCGCGGGATCGAGAGCAGGCTGCGCGCGTGGTCCTCACGCTCGAAGCCCTCCAGCGGGCCGGGGAGCAGGAGGAGCGCCATCGACTCGTCCTCGACGAGTCCCATCAGGATGGCGGGGCCAGGTTCGGGCCCTTGGGTGCCACCTTCAGGGCCGCCAGCATCACCGCGTTGGCCAGCGCCACCTCAGCCTTGCCGTGGCGCCTGCCCGACACCTTGACCGTGACGTAGCTGCCACCCTTGCTCTGAGTGCCGTTGGTGGCGAACAGCATCCGCTGCGCGGGGATCCACGCGGCGTTGATTCCGGCGCTGGTATCGAGCGCCTGGGGGATCTGTGCGGCCTGATGGTCGGCGCTGGGGCCGTAGGCCTGGTCCTGGTGGACCTGGGTGGTGTCCCACTGCGCCCACGCCTGGGCCGATTGCTGGGCGATGAGGTCCAGGCGCGTGCCCGCCCCGCGGAGCAGGCACTCCACGTTGCTGGGGTCGCGATCGGCGATTGTCAGCGACACCGCGCGCCCGAGGGTCGAGGCCGCGGCCCCTCGGGCGCCGGCGCACACCTGCTGCGCCGCATTCTTGGGGGCCGCGCTTGAGGTGCTCGATGAGCTCGAGCCACCACCGCACCCGGCGGCGGCGCCACAGCACACCATCGTCACCAGGGCCGACCGGACCCGCCCCGTGCCGCGAGACCTATGCGCTCGGCCCGCCGTCGTCCGCCTCGCGCGCCGCCGTGGCCGTCTCCGTCCCCCCGCCTCCGGCACTGGGAGCGCCCGACGCTCCGTTGGCCGACGGCATCTCCTCACCCGCGCTCAGCGGGCTCAGCGACGAGCGCGTGGCGGCCGAGGCCTCCGCGGCGGTGACGTTGCGGGGGTGATGACACGCCGTGAGATGGCCGCCGGGGTACTCGGCCAGGGGCGGCTCGACGGCGCGGCACACCTCGGTGGCATGGGGACAGCGGGTGTGGAAGCGGCAGCCGGACGGGGGGTTGATCGGGTTGGGCGGCTCGCCTCCGAGGACGTTGCGCACCCGCCGGCTGTTCTCGCGGGGGTCCGGAATCGGGATGGCCTCGAGCAGCGCCTCGGTGTAGGGGTGCATCGGCCTGGTGTAGAGCTCCCGAGCGGGGGAGAACTCCATCACCTTGCCCAGGTACATGACCGCGATCTGGTCGGACACGTGGCGGACTACCGACAGGTCGTGGGCGATGAACACATAGGACAGACCCATGTCGTCCTGAAGGTCGTCCAGGAGGTTGACCACCTGGGCCTGGATCGAGACATCGAGCGCCGACACGGGCTCGTCGAGCACGATCAGCCGCGGCTCCACGGCCAGGGCCCGGGCGATGCCGATGCGCTGGCGCTGGCCGCCGGAGAACTCGTGGGGGAACCGGTTGATGTGCTCGGGGTTCAGCCCCACGCGTCCCAGCAGATCACGTACGCGGTCCTCCACCTTGGTGCCCTCCACGCCGTGCAGCCGCAGCGGCGTGCCCACGATCTGCCCGACGCGCTTGCGCGGGTTCAACGACGAGACCGGGTCCTGGAAGACGAGCTGCACCTCGCGACGCAGCGGGTTCAGCGCCTTGCGGCCGAGGTGCGTGATGTCCTGGCCGCGGTAGCGCAGGGCGCCGCTGGTCGGCTCCAGCAGCCGGACGAAGCAGCGCGCCAGAGTGCTCTTGCCGCACCCCGACTCGCCCACCACGCCCAGTGTCTCTCCCTCGTTGAGGCGCAGCGACACGTCATCGACGGCGTGTACGTGGCCGACGGTGCGGTCGATCAGCACGCCCTGCTTGATCGGGAAGTAGAGCTGGACATGCTCGGCCTCCAGCAGGGCTGCCTTGCCGTTGGCCGGCGCGGCGGCCTCCGCGGCGGTGGTGTCGGTGCTCACGCCACGACCGATCCCGTGCCGAGCCCGATGCGGCCGTCCTCGACCTCGCGGCGCGTGCGCTTCTCGGCGACGTCGAGCCAGCAGCGATCGAGATGGCCTGGAGCGTCGCTCAAACGCGACTCGAGCGGCGGCACCTCGCCGCACTTGTCAAACGCGTGCGGGCAGCGCGGCCGGAAGTGGCATCCGGTCGGCGCGTTGACCAGCGACGGCGGCAGGCCGGAATGGCGGGCAGCCGGTGCGGCGGCTCGCGGTCCATCCGCGTGACCGAGCCGAGCAGACCCCACGTGTAGGGGTGCTGGGGGTCGTAGAAGATCTCATCGAGGGTCCCCTGCTCCACGACGCGGCCGGAGTACATGACCACGACACGATCGGCGATGTCAGCGACGACGCCGAGGTCGTGGGTGACGAAGATGACGCCGCTGTCACTCTCGCGGCCGAGCTGACGGATCTCCTCCAGGATCTGGGCCTGGATGGTGACGTCCAGCGCGGTGGTCGGCTCGTCGGCGATGAGGACGCTGGGCGACAGCGACAGGGCCATCGCGATCATCACGCGCTGGCGCATGCCGCCGGAGAACTCGTGCGGGATACGCTCGCGCCCGCTCGGCGGCCCTCGGGATCCCCACGCGCTCCATCAGCCTCACGGTGCGGTCCAGCGCGGCGGCCTTGGAGACCTTCTCGTGGGCACGGATCTGCTCCACGATCTGGTCCCCGATCCGGTGCACGGGGCTCAGCGACGAGATCGGGTCCTGGAAGATCATCGCGATCTCCTCGCCGCGGATCCGCCGGAGCTGATCCTCAGTCGCGGTGACGAGCTCGCGGTCGCCCAGGCGCGCCGACCGGCGAACCGGGAGTTGGGCCCGCGCGTCAATCCCATCAGCGTCATCGCGGTCACCGACTTCCCCGACCCCGATTCGCCGACGATGGCGACGACCTCGCCGCGATCGAGCGTGAACGAGACACCATCGACGGCCCGCACGACGCCGTCCTCGGTCACGAACGACACCTGCAGGTCATCGACGTCGAGCAGGCGCTCGGCCATCAGTGGTCCTCTCCGTGAGCGGTCACGGTCACCCGGTGAGCCGGACCCGGGGGTCGAGCACGGCATAGAGGACGTCGACGATCGCGCCGAACAGGACCACGAAGAAAGCGGTGAAGATGGCGCCGACCAGGATCGGGGGAACGTCGAGGTTGCCGATCGCGCTCGGCCTCGAACTGGCCGATGCCGGGCAGGTTGAACACGGTCTCGGTGACCAGGGCGGCGCCGCCGAGCAGCAGCGCGAAGTCGAGGCCGAACAGGGTCACGATCGGCATCAGGGAGTTGCGCAGGACGTAGCGGACGAACACGCGGCGCTGCGACAGGCCCTTGGCCCGTGCCGTGCGCACGAAGTCCTGATTGACGGTATCGAGCAGATTCGAGCGCAGCACGCGCGAGTAGAACCCCACGCTCAGCGTCGCGATCGAGATCCACGGCAGGATCAGGTGGAAGGCCCATTGGGTCGGGACTGGTGCCGAAGTGCGTGTATCCGGTGTTGGGGAACCAGGTCAGCTTGTAGGCGAACAGGTAGAGCAGCAGCGCGGCGAGCAGGAAGATGGGGACCGAGACGCCGATGATCGCGGCCACCATCACGCCCCGATCGGTCAATCGGCCCACCCGGAGCGCGCTGATGGAGCCAAGCAGGATCGCCATCGTGAGCCAGATGATCGCCGCCGGTATGACCAGGGACAGGGTCACGGGAAACCGCGAGCGGAACTGATCGACGACGTTGAGGTCGTTCTGGTAGTCGATCACCTGGCCGGTGAAGATCAGCTTCATCGTGTTCGCGTACTGGACGTAGAACGGCTTGTCGAGATCGAACTTCTTGGCGACGAGGTTGACCGTCGTCCTGGTTGGCGTTGCGCCCCGCGATGGCCCGAGCCGGGTTGTAGTTGGGGATCAGCTCGAAGAAGCTGAACACGAGGAACGAGGTGGCGAGCAGCAGCGCAAGCGCGGAGATGGTGCGCCGGACAATGAAGCGGGCCATCAGGTCTTGATCCGCACCTGCGCGCGCGGGTCAAGCGCGTCGCGCACGCCGTCACCGACGATGTTGATGCTGAGCACCGTCAGCACCAGCATCGCCCCCGGGATCAGCGAGAAGGTGGGGGTGGTCGAGATGTACGGGAGACCGTCTGAGATCAGGGTGCCCCAGGACGCGTTGGGCGCCTGCACGCCCGCCCCCAGGAACGAGAGATAGGCCTCCAGGAGGATGGCGTTGGCCAGCATGATCGGCACGAACACCGTGATCGTGGAGGCGGCGTTGGGCAGGATCTCGGAGAACATGATCCGCCACGGACTGATCCCCACCACGCGCGCGGCGTCGACGAAGTCCTGCTCACGCAGGCGCAGGACCTCACCGCGGATCGGCTTACCCAGGTAGGGGACATAGATCGACCCGATGATCAGGGTCGGGATGAAGATCGAGTTGCCCGAGATCGGGCCGATCCCGCCGAAGGCCAGCGCGGTGCCCACGACGACGCCGAGGATCACCGGCGGGAAGGACCAGACGAGCTCCATCAGCCACCTGAGGACCGCGTCGACAGGCCCGCGCAGATATCCGGAGAGGAGCCCGACCAGCGTGCCGAAGACGATGATGATGAGGGTGGCGATCCCGCCGATGAGCAGCGACGTGCGACCGCCGTAGAGCAGCCGGACGGCCAGATCGCGGCCGTTGGTGTCCGCTCCGAAGAAGTAGTGGCGGGTGAACGTCGGCCCGATCGGCACGCCGTCAAGCGACACCACGTTCTCCGAGTGCCCGCGGACGTTGATCGTGCCGGTCACGTTGTTGGTGTTGGGCCCGATCTGGGCGATGTCGTGCGAGTACACCGGCGCGAGCAGGCACATCGCCACCAGCACGATGAACAGCCCCAGGAAGACCAGCGCCACCTTGTTGCGCCGAAGCCGCCGGCCGGCCAGGCGCCAGGGTCCGATCGCCGGGGCGTGACGCCCCTCTGCCCACGGATCCTTCGCCAGAGCCTCAGCGACGAGCAGGCTTCCGCCCGCCCTTCGGCGGGCGGCACAACCGCTACGTCCGGGGCGGCGTCCGAATCACCAGATGGGGACACGGGTTCGAGAGCCATTGAGTCGTGGGGAGCTTACCGCCGGATGCCGGCGAGCGGGCCGGGAGAACGCCTCAGGATGGGGCGTCTCCCGGCCGATCGCTCGTTGCTACTTGAGCTGCAGGCTCGTCAGGTCGGTCAGATACTCGACGGACATGACGCCCGCGTTGAAGTTCAACTTGTCCGAGTAGAACTTGACCTTGCTCTCGTGGCCGTAGGCCGCGTAGTAGGCGTGCTGGACCGCGTACTGGTCAAGCGCCGCCCACTGGCTCGTCACGGTCGACGTCGGCTTCTGGCTGAGCGCCGCGATCTGCTGGTTGAAGTGCGGATCGTTGACGTAGCCGTAGTTCAGCGACGATCCGGCGTTGCCGGCGAACAGCTGCATGAAGTCCCAGGGCTCCGGGAAGTCCTGGTTCCAGTCGCCGAAGCCCATCTGCGGCTTCAGGGTGGGGGCACCGATCGTGGTGAAGTACACGCCGGAGTTGACCACCTTCTCCGTCGCCTTGAACCCGAGCGAGTTCAGGACGCCGGCGAAGTAGTCCAGGTACTGGCGGCGGGGGCTGCGCTCCTCGCCGTAGATCGTGACCGCCTGGCCCTTCATGCCCGACTTGGCCATCAGCTGCTTGGCCAGCGTCATGTTCGGCGGCCCGTTGGGATTGTGGAACGGGCAGTCGGACGGGCTGGAGTGGCCGGGGATGCCGAACGGGATCAGGTGGCAGTCCGGCGTCATGAAACCGCTGTCAAGCCGCGACAGCGCTCGGTCGTCCGTCGCGGCCAGCACGGCCTCGCGGGCGTAGATGTTGTTGAACGGCGGCTTCTCGACGCCGAACCAGAAGTACCAGCTGGAGTTCAGCGGGACCGTCTTGTAGCGGTCGGTCGCTGAGGTCTTGATCTTCTGAAGGATCGACGGCGGGAGCGTGTCGCCCGGGTCGAACACATCGGCCTGATTGTTGAGCACCTGCTCGGCGTTGGCCAGGACGTTGGAGTTGACGTTGTAGACGATCTTGGCGGCATGACCCTTGGGCAGCCCGGGGACGTCGAACTTCGGGTTCTGGACCAGCACGTAGCTGTGCTCCGGGCTGATGCTGCTCCACATGTAGGGACCGTCACCGATCGTGCCCTTGGAGGCCAGGTTCTTGGCCGGCGTGTTGGACGGCACCGGAGCGGTGCCCGGCAGGGCGAAGATGTCCACGATCGGGGAGAACGGGGCGACCAGGTTGACCGTGAGCGTGCCGGCCGAGTCATTGGCGGTGACGCCGGAGATCGTCTTGGCCTTGCCCTTGGCATAGGCGTCGGCGCCCTTGATGTAGCCGCTGATGAACGAAGCGGCCTGCCACGGGATCTTCAGGTCACGCTCGAGGGCGGTGATCACATCTGAGACCTTGATCGGCGTGCCGTCGGAGTAGTGCAGGCCCGAACGCATCGTGAAGGTGTAGGTCTTGCCGCCGTTGGAGCTCTTGGGCAGGCCGGTCGCCAGAGCGGGGATGATCGTGCTTCCGCCGGCTCCCTCAACTCCACGCTTGAAGGTCAGCAGCGGGCGTGTCGATCACCGACTCGAGCTCGTTGCCCTGAGTCGTGAAGTCAAGCCCCGGGTCGGCCGACAGAGGCGCCGTGCCCGAAACGATGGTGATGGTGCCGCCGGTCTTGCCGCCGGACGTGCCGGTGCTGGCGCCCGTGCTCGTGCCCGAGCTCGAGCCGGTGGCTGCGGGGCTTGACGACGAGCCGCTGCTCGACGACGAGTTACTGCCACCGCAGGCGGCGATGGCGCCCGCGGCGAATACCGCGAGCAGCGAGGCTGCCCACGGCCTGACGTATCTACTCACTGAATCCTCCTCCAGAGGTTCGTGTTCCCAGAGCGCACAGCCTAATCCCATCGGGGCTCTGATGCGAGTGGGTGGGCGCAGCCCGTTCGGACGCCTAATCAACGCTCAACAACGATGGCGGGCGCGCCTGACCAGGACCTGACCGCTTCCTGACGAGAGATTCCCGTGCAATCCGTGGACTTACGTCGCCGGCAGCCCAATGAACCACTTACCGGGGCCCTGGACAGCAAGGGGCGACGGATGGGACTCGCGGTCAGTCGAGGATGAGCACGGCCTTGCCCGCCACCCGCCGGTCCAACAGCGCTTGGATGGCGCCGGCTGCCTCGGTCCACGAGACCGTGACGTCGATCTGGGGATCCAGCCGCCCGGCGACGACCAGGTCGGCCAGCCGCCTCAGGTCGTGCGCGGCCGACCGCGTGTGCTCGAGCTCGTCGAAGATGTAGAGGCCGTGCAGGTGGGCCCCGGGCGCGCGCGAGAACAGCTCGCGCGTCGGGAAGCTGACCGGCTCGGTGACCGTGGCGGCAAAGCTGATCACGCTGCCCCGCGGCGCGACCCGCTGGAGCGCCGCCCCCAGCACCGGTCCGCCGATCGCGTCCAGGATGACCTGAAACGTGTCCCCGGAGGCGCTGAGCTCGGGCATCACCTCGTCGGCGCCGAGCTCGGCGAGGCCCTCGGTGCGGCGGGCGACCGCCGTGACGTGCGCCCCGCCGAGCTTGGCAAGCTGGATGGCGAAGCGCCCCACCCCACCGCTGGCGCCGGTGATCAGCACACGCTTGCCTACGACGTACCCGCCGATCTCGAGCGCCCGGAGCGCCGTGAGCCCCGCCACGGGGAGCGTCGCGGCCTGCTCGAAGGAGATCCCGTCGGGCAGCTCGGCGAGGAACTCGGTGGGCACCGCCACCTGCTCGGCCCAAGCGCCAACGAGCTTGAGGCCCACCACGCGCGCTCCGGCCTTGGGGCCGCTGCCGTCGGTGGCCGACCAGGTCACTGTGCCGGCCAGGTCCCACCCGGCGATCGTCCCCGGCTCCATCCGCTCGAGCCGGCGCACCTCGCCGCGGTTGAGGCTGATCGCCTCGACCGAGACGACGGCGTGGTCCGAGCGCGGCTCGGGTTCGGTCACCTCGGCCAGCTCGGCGTATGGGGGGTCCTGGCGGGAGACGAGGGCGCGCATCGGGTCGGTCGCCGATACTACGCGGCCGTGGACGCCTTCACCGCGCTCTCGGCCCAGCTGCGTGGCACCGTGCCCGATGACCTGCGCGAGCTCTCCGACGATGAGCTCGCCGACCTCGCGGCCGCGGTTGCCGACGCGCGGCATCGCCAGGCGGCCGCGCTGGCCGAGGCCGGCGATCGCGCGCTGAGCCACATCCCGCGGTTGTTGCGCGGCCCGGTCAAGCGCATCGTCGGATGAGCCAGGCCGCGGAGCGGCTCCGGTCCCACGCCGAGGTCATGAAGCTGGCCCGGCTGCTGGACCGCGAGCCTGACCAGCTCGCCTACCTCGAGCGCCTGGCGCCCGCCGACCTGCGTGCCCTGCGCGACAGCGTCACCGAGACCCTCTATGACGCCAACGGCAGCTCGCTCGGCCGGCTGGCCGCGGCCAGCCGGCTGCTTCCGGCAGGCCTGACCGCCACCATCGGCCAGCGCGCGTTCGGCCCCCTGCTGTCGGCTCGGCTGGCCGGGCTGCTGGACACCGACAAGGCGGTCGACGTGGCCACGAAGCTCCCGCCGCCGTTCCTGGCCGACGTGGCCGCCGAACTGGATCCGAGGCGCGCGTCGGACCTCATCGCCTCGATCGCCCCCGCGCTCATCGGGCAGGTCACCGCCGAGCTCGTGGCGCGTCGCGAGTACGTGACGATGGGCCGCTTCGTGGGCCACCTCGGGGATGAGGCGATCGCCGCCGCGGTGGCCACGATGGACGACGAGGCCGTGCTCCAGGTCGCGTTCGTGCTCGAGGACAAGTCCCACCTCAGCCGCCTGTTCGCCAAGCTGCCCAAGGGCCGGCCGGCGGGCATCGTCGCCGCGGCCGCAGACCAGGGACTGTGGCTGGAGGCCCTCGACCTTCTCAACCACCTCCACAAGCGCCAGCGCCAGGAGATGGTCCGCGCCGCGCTGGCGCTGGGGGAACCGGCACTGAACGCGATCCTCGACACGATCATCGCGCACGACCTCGCCGATGAGGTCCGGCTCATTGCCGAGCACGACGACTCGATCGAGGAGCGCCTCGCTGAGCGCCTCCGCCGCAACGGCTAGGGCCTGACGCTTTAGGACCCTAGGGCGTGTAGTCAGAGCTCCGGCACGGCGTCCCGCCGCACACGTTGGTCACGGCCCCGCCGGGCTGGAGGAAGTCAGAGATCTGCTGCTGGGCCGCGGGCGTGTTGCGCGGGTCCTCGTGCGGATCCTGCTCGTCCCCGGTGGTGGTCTGGGCCGGCGGGGTGTTGGTGAGCGGCGGCGGCGAGGTGTGACCGGGGCCGCTGTCCCAGATCTCCACCGCCGAGCCGTTGAACGGGAAGCCCTTGATCGCCGCCAGCCCGTAGAACAGGTTGCGATCCTGGACCCGGTTGGTGCTGAGATCCAGCGCCGGCTCATACGCCGAGGCACCCACCGTCCGCGCCTCGATGGCCGCGGCGTACATCGAGACCTGATGGTCTCCGTACGCGATCTGCATGAGCACCTGATGCGACGGGGTGTCAGGCAGCGGGTGCGCGGTCATCTGCTCGGCGTAACCGTCGGGCTCGCCCCGGTCCCACAGCTGCTGCATGAGGTCCAGCAGCAGCGGATGCAGCGACGGGTCGGGGTAGGCGGCGTAGAGCAGGGTGCCGAACGGCGCGAAGTCCGTGCTGCGCTGCACCAGCACGTTGGCGTAGTCGATCCCCGTCACACCGAGCACCGCGTGGCGGAAGTCGGGCGACAGCGCGGTGAGCATCCCGCCCTCGATCCCGCCCTGGCTGTTGCCGTCGTAGTACAGGTTGGAGCTCTCGACGACGGGCCGTCCGAGCTGCTGGAAGGCCGCGTTGGACGCCAGGCCGGCCGGGTTGAGCATGAGGCGTCCCAGGTACAGCATGTTGAGCGCCCCCTGCTGCAGACGGTCGATGACCGCCGGGAACAGATTGAGGTTGGCCAGGGCCGCGGCGTCGTTCAGGGTGTCGCCGTTGGCCAGGCCCCAGAAGTCGGTGGAGCAGATCACGATGTTGTGGCCACTCGCCAGCGCCTCGATGGGGGCCGCCGTGACCTCGCCCGCGGACCCCAGCAGTCCGTGTCCGTAGAGCGAGATCCGCGCCGGAGTCACAGCCGTGGCCGTACTCGGCACCACGCACTCGAAGTTGGTCGTCGCGACGTTGCCCGGGATCTGGGTCGGCGTGGCGGCGGGCTTGGACGAGCTGTAGTGGAAGCCCGGCTGGGCCGAGGCGCCGCAGACGACCAGGTAGCACGGGACCTGCAGCGTCCCGTCGACCTGGGTGAGCGCCGCGCCGCTGGAGGAGACCAGCGGCTTGGTGTCGGTCACCGTGAACGCCGGGGCATGGCCCGAGTCGACGGAGTCGGCGAGGTTGGCGTCGCCGAGCTGCGCGAAGGCGTTGTTGCGGATCGCCAGCATGGGTCCGGTCAGGCTCTGGCGCGAGTTGACGGTGAAGTTCCACGCCGCGTACAGGCTCTTCGAGCGGGCAATCCCGGCGCGCTCGAGCGCCTTGAAGATCTGGACATAGCGCGCCGTCTGGGAGCGCTCGGTCTTCGGCAGCTTGCCGCCGTCGCGCAGCAGCGCGAACCACTTCGGCGCCCGGATGAGCGTGTCGGTCTTCGTGCGCAGGCTGCGCAGCGCGACCACGAACGTGTGGCCCTCGGCGAGGAGCTTGGCGGGGTGGATGAGCAGGTCGGTGCTGCCCGCGCCCTTGGCGAGAACGTCGAGCTCGGCCCAGATCAGTTGGCGCCTGCCGGTGGCCTGGTCGATGAGCACGATCGGCTGGCGCTTGGCCAGCGATTGGGCGATGTTGGTGATGGGGACCACTCCGGTGCGCTTGAGCGCAGCGGCGTTGTCAAGACCGCGGATGTGGAGCACGATCGTGCTGCCGGGGCTGAAGCCGTCGTTGCGATCCCAGGCCGCGGTCCGGATCCGGACGCCCTTGGTGTTGACCGGCATCGCCGCCGCCGGGAGGTTGACGCGGAGCTTGGTGGCGCTCGTGTGGTCCGGCCGCGTCAGTCGGTTGTCCGGGTAGGGGAACAGGCATGGCCTAGCCGAGTAGGGCTGGCATGAAGCTGCGCCCGCCCCTCCCTTGGCCACGGCGGGCCCGGCGCCGGCCGCGAGGACGACCAGGGCAGCCGCGCACACGGCCGATGGCAGAGCGGTCCGGGCCCGCGGTCCGAAACCCCGGCGCGCGCAGCGCGCAGCAAAACGGTCAGCCATCGTCAACGTCCTCTCTCATCTGCCGCCGCCGGCCATCCGACCCGCACGGCTCACGCGTGGGCGCTGTGCAGACTAATCGCCGGCGCGGCCGCGGGGAGATCGACCGACTCGATGTGTGCGCCCCGCGGACTATGTTCAATGAGAGATGCCTGAACTTCACGAGTCGCGCCACGGTGGCGCCGGACACGCGGAGCTGGGGGGCGGGATCAGCCGCGGACTCGTGCTGCTGCTGGCGACCACCTGCGGGACCGCTGCCGCCAACCTCTACTACGCGCAGCCGTTGCTGCACACCCTGGCGGGCGCGTTCGGCGTGTCCAACGGCACCGCCGGCCTGCTCATCACGATCAGCCAGCTCGGCTACGTGCTGGGACTGTCGCTGCTGGTCCCGCTCGGCGACCTGCACGAGCGCCGTGGGCTGATCAGCGCCACCATGCTCGTGACCGCGGCCGCGCTGGCCCTCGCGGCCGCCGCCCCCGCCTTCGCGGTGCTGGGCGCGGCGATGGCGGTGGTGGGCGTGACCTCGGTGGTGGCCCAGATCGTCGTCCCGATGAGCTCGTCGCTGTCGGCCGAGCACGAGCGTGGGTCGGTGGTCGGCACCGTGATGAGCGGCCTGCTCATCGGGATTCTGCTCGCGCGCACGATCAGCGGGCTGATCGCCGAGGTGATGGGGTGGCGCGCAGTGTTCTGGTTCGCCGCGGCGGCGATGGTGCTCCTGGCCGCCACCCTGCGCCGCGTGCTGCCGCGCATCCCCCCGACCACCGACCTGTCCTACGGCGGGCTGCTGCGCTCGGTCGTCTCGCTCGTCCGCGCGGAGCCCATCCTGCGCCAGCGCATGATGGTCGGCGCGCTCACGTTCGGGTGCTTCAGCATCCTGTGGACGTCGCTGGCCTTCCTGCTCTCCGGGGCGCCGTACCGCTACGGCAACGGGGTGATCGGGCTGTTCGGGCTGGTCGGCGTCGTGGGCGCGCTGGCGGCGTCGGGCGCGGGGCGCCTCGCCGACCGGGGCCACAACGGCCGCGCCACCACGGTGTCGATCGTCATCATGCTCGCCAGCTGGGGCGTCATGGCCCTGGGCAAGAGCTCGGTGGTCGCCCTGATCGTGGGCATCGCGGTGCTCGACCTCGGCGTCCAGGGCATCCACATCTCCAACCAGAGCGCGATCTACGCGCTGCGCCCCGAGGCGCGCAGCCGGCTGACGACCGCGTACATGGTGGCGTACTTCCTGGGTGGCGCCGCGCTGTCGGCGATCACCTCGTCGCTGTATGGCTCAGACGGCTGGGGCGGCGTCTGCGTGCTGGGGGGCGCCACCGGACTGATCGCGCTCGTGGTCTGGGCCGTCACCGAGGTCGCCGCGCGCCGGCGCCCCGACCCGGCACATGCGGTCGTATGATCGATAGCTGACGTGATCTGGGAGGACGCGATGTCGCGGGGTCGGGCGTGAGCGCCAACAGCGCCACCGCGACGGGCTCCGACGCCCAGCGGAGCATCCTCGTCGTCTTCGTCGGACTGATGCTGGTGCTGCTGATGGCGGCGCTGGATCAGACGATCGTGTCCACGGCGCTGCCGACGATCGTGGGGGATCTCGGCGGCCTCAGCCACATCTCCTGGGTGGTGACCGCGTACCTGCTGGCTCAGACGGCGGTCACCCCGGTGTACGGCAAGCTCGGCGACCTCTACGGGCGCAAGATCGTGTTGCAGGTCGCGCTGGTGGTGTTCCTGATCGGCTCGGCGCTGTGCGGCGCCGCCCAGACTCTCACCGAGCTGATCGCCTTCCGCGCGCTCCAGGGCCTCGGCGGCGGCGGGCTCATGGTGGGCACGATGGCGGCGATCGGCGACGTGGTCCCGCCCCGGGACCGCGGCCGCTATCAGGGCATCTTCGGAGCGGTGTTCGGGCTGGCCAGCGTCATCGGACCGCTGCTGGGCGGCTTCTTCACCACGACCCTCAGCTGGCGATGGATCTTCTACGTCAACCTGCCGATCGGGGTCGCGGCCTTTGTCGTGCTCGCCGCGACGCTGCCCTCACGCCAGGACGAGACCCACCACCAGATCGACTACCTCGGCGCCGGGCTCCTGGCGGGCGGGCTCACCGCGGTCGTCCTGCTGTGCACGCTGGGCGGCACCGACTACGCCTGGGGGTCGCCGCAGATCATCGCGCTCGGCGTGATCGCGATCGCGCTCATCTTCACCTTCGTCATGGTGGAGCAGCGAGCCGCCGAGCCGGTACTGCCGCCCCGCCTCTTCCGTGACCGCGTGTTCAGCGTCACGAGCGGGATCGGCCTGGTGGTGGGCTTTGCCCTCTTCGGATCGGTCACCTACCTACCGCTCTTCCTCCAGGTGGTGCTCGGCGCCAGCCCCACCGGATCGGGGCTCCAGATCCTGCCGCTGATGGGCGGACTGCTCATCACCTCGATCGCCTCGGGCCAGATCATCAGCCGCACCGGGCGCTACAAGCCGTTCCCGATCGCGGGCACGGCGATCATGGTGGTGGGGCTGTTCCTGCTCTCCACGATGGACCCGCACACGACGCGCGTGGCGGCCTCAGCGTTCATGTTCGTCCTCGGCCTCGGCCTCGGGCTGACGATGCAGGTCCTCGTCCTCGCCGTCCAGAACGCCGTCGACTACAAGGACCTCGGGGTCGCGACCTCGGGCGCCACGCTGTTTCGCTCGATCGGCGGCTCGGTCGGGACCGCGGTGCTCGGCTCGATCTTCTCCAACCGCCTGGCCACCGAGCTGGCCTCGTCGCTGCCGGGCTCGTCCGGCGGGTCGCTCGGTACCGGCGCGAGCCTCAACACGGCGGCGCTGAAGAAGCTGCCCGTGCCCATCCACGACGCCTACCTCACCGCCTTCACCAACGCGCTGTCCACGGTCTTCATCGTCGCCGCCTGCGTGGCCGCCGTCGCCTTCCTGCTGAGTTGGGCGCTCGAGCAACGCGCGCTGCGCGAGACGGTCGCCGCCGCCAGCACCGGCATCGGGGAGTCCTTCGCCGTGCCCAAGCCCACGGACTCGCTGGCCGAGGCGTCACGGGCGATGAGCGTGCTCATCGGCCGCGAGGGGCGCCGCGCGCTCGTGGCGCGGCTCTGCGAGCGCGCCGGGGTCGACGTCTCCCCCGCCGCGGCGTGGCTCCTGGTCCGCCTCGCCGAGGCGGACAGCGCCCATCCGGCCTCCATCCCCCAGCTCTGCGAGGACTTCGCCATCCCCATCGACGTCGGTCAGCAGGCCCTGCGCGAGCTCGACGAGCGCGGGCTGCTCCAGCGCGATCCGGCCGCCGGCGAGGACCGCGGGCGCGTGGTGGGCGTGACAGCCGCGGGGGCCGAGACGGCCGGGCGGCTCGTGGCGGAGCGCCGGGCGAGCCTGGAACGGGTCTGCGCGGGGTGGCAGCCCGAGGACAACGAGGAGCTGGCCGGACTGTTGACGCGGTTGGCGCGGGAGCTGTCGCCTGATGAGGCCACGGCGGAGGTACCGGCCGCGGCAGAGCGCCCGATCCGTGGTCCGGCGGCCCGCCGGCCCGCCGGGACCTCAGCGCCGCAGCGAGCGCGAGTCGGTGCCGGTCGCCCGCCGCAGGTCCGTCTCGATGGCCACCGCCGCGCTCTGGGCCAGCGGCAGGATGTCGCGGCGCAGGGTCGTCATCGTCCCGCGGCTGGCGTGGACCGAGACGTTCAGCGCAGCGACCACCGTCCCGGTGGCATCCCGGATGGGAACGGCCAGGGAGCGCAGGCCCTCCTCGAGCTCCTGGTCCACCGCGGCCCAGCCCTGACGGCGGACCCGCTCGAGCACCGGGCGCAGCGCGTCGGGGTCGGTGATGGTGTGGGTCGAGAGCGGTCGCATGTCGGTCCGCGCCAACCGCGCCGAGAGCTCGGCCTCGGGCAGGGCGGCGAGCAGGACGCGGCCCATCGACGTCGCGTAGGCCGGCAGGCGAGTGCCCACCGACAGGGTGATGCTCATGATCCGTCGGGTCGGCACGCGGGCCACGTAGACGACCTCGGTGTCGTCGAGCACCGAGATCGAGGAGGACTCGTTGACCTGGGCCACCAGCGCCTCCATGTGGGGCTGGGCGACCTCGGGCAGGGTGAGCGACGACAGGTAGGCGTAGCCCAGCTCCAGCACGCGCGGGGTCAGTGAGAACCGGCCGTCGTTGAAGGTCACGTAGCCGAGCTTGGCCAGGGTGAGCAGGAAGCGGCGAGCCGCCGCGCGGGTGAGGCCCGAGATGCGCGCCACCTCGCTCAGCCCGAGCTCGCGATGCTCGGCATCGAAGGCACGGATGACCAGCAGCCCACGTTCCAGCGACTGGACGAAGTCGGCACTGCGGGGACGGTCTTCGCTCACGATCTCCTCAGGGTTCAGCATGCGCAAACTACCCCACGGAGCTCCGTTTCAGTTTATGCTGCTTTCGTGGACAAAATTGTCGACAATGACCCGGCGGCGGAGAGCGGACGACCCGGCGCGGCCCGAGGACACGCTGCGGGCCGCGATCGTGGCCGGACGACTGCTCCCCAACGAGCGCCTGGTCGAGGCCGACCTGACCCGCCGGCTCGGCGTCGGGCGCTCGGCCGTGCGCACCGCGCTGGCGCGGCTCGAGCACGAGGGGCTCGTGGAGCTCGAGCCCCACCGCGGCGCGCGGGTGCGGCTGGTCGGCGTGCCCGAGGCGGTCGAGATCCTGCAGGCCCGGGCCGCGCTCGAGGGTCTGGCGGCCCACCGGGCCGCGCGCAACGCCACCGAGGCCGACGTCGCCGACCTGCGCGCGATCCTCGCCGAGATGCGCGAGCGACTCGACGGCGGCGATCTGCTCAAGGCCTCGGACACCAACGCGGTCCTGCATCGGCGGCTGCTCGAGATCGGCGGGCACGTCACCGCCAACCGGCTCATCGACGGGCTGCGCTCCCAGCTCGTGCGCTTCACCTACCGGACCATCCTCGTCCCCGGGCGCAGCGAGCGCTCCTTCGCCGAGCACACGGCGATCGTCGACGCCATCGCCGCCCACGACGGCGCGGCCGCGGAGACGGCGATGCGCCGGCACCTGTCCCACGTCGCCGACGCGCTGCGCCACAGCCAGGAGGCCGAATGAGCGCCACCGAGGAGCCCATCGCCGTCTCCGATCGCGCCCGCGAGCTGCTGCGCGGCGCGTTTGACACCCACATCCACGTCGCCCCCGACGTCGTCCCGCGGATCGTCGACGACGTCACGCTGGCCAAGCGCTTCGCCACCCTGGGGATGGACGGCTTCATCCTCAAGTCCCATTACACCTCGACCGCCGAGCGGGCCAGCGTCGTGCGCGCCGCGGTCCCCGGGATCCAGGCGCTGGGCGCGATCGTGCTCAACCGCGCCGTCGGCGGGATGAACGCGCTCGCCGTGGAGGTGGCCGCGCGCGAGGGTGTGCGCACCGTGTGGCTGCCGACGGTCGACAGCGTCAACGAGTCCCACGAGCGCGACGGGTGGGCGGACCGGGTCCCGGACGGGGTCAAGGTCCCGGTGTGGGTCAAGCTGCAGCTGGAGCTGCGCGAGCAGGGGATCGAGATCCCGCCCGGTGCCGGTGGTGGACGACGGCCGGCGCGGTCCTGCCCGAGCTGCGCGCGGTCCTGGAGCGGATCGCCCACCACGGGCTGCTGCTCGCCACCGGGCACCTCGCCCGCGACGAGATCTTCGCGGTCGTCGACGCGGCGCTCGAGACCGGCGTGAGGCAGATCGTCATCACCCATCCGGAGTTCCCGGCCCAGAGCCTCATCGGTGGAGGATCAGACGGCGCTGGCCGCCAAGGGCGCGCTGCTCGAGCGATGCATGACCACCCCTCACACGGGCAAGATCGCCTGGGAGGAGTGGATCGAGCACATCCGCGCGACCGGCCCCGAGCACTCGGTCCTCTCCACCGACCTCGGGCAGGTGTTCAACCCGCCGGTGGAGGACGGCATGGGGATCATGGTCGACCGCTTGCTGCGACGCCGGGTTCAATGACGAGGAGGTCCAGGTGATGGCAGTGGCCAACACGCGCCGGGTGGCGGGAGCCGACCCATGGTGAGCGCCGGCTCGGGGCCCCGGCGGATGCTGGTGATCGGCGCGCACTCGGCCGACTTCGTGTGGCGCGCGGGCGGCGCGCTGGCCGTGACGACGTCCGACGGCGGGGTCGGCCGGGTGATCGCGCTCTCCTACGGCGAGAAGGGCGAGTCCGGCGAGCTGTGGAAGGATGGACCCGCCACCCCAGACGATCGACAACGTCAAGAAGATCCGCCACGGCGAGGCCGAGCGCGCAGCCGGCCATCTCGGCGCCGACTTCCGCTGCCTGGACCTCGGCGACTACCCGCTGCAGATCGACGCCGACGGCGCTGGAGCGCATCTCCGACGAGATCCGCGAGTTCGCCCCCGACGTGCTCATCACCCACACCGACACCGACCCGTTCAACCCGGATCACCCGGTCGCCAACGACGGCCGTCGGCCGGGCGCGCAGCCTCGCCGCCGGCGCCGGCGTGCAGAGCTCGTTCAAGACGGTCCGCCCGCCCGAGTTCTTCCTGTTCGAGCCCCATCAGCCCGAGCTGTGCAACTTCATGCCGACCACCTTCGTCGACATCACCGCGGTGATGGACGCCAAGCGCGCGGCGATGGCCGAGATGAAGGCCCAGAAGTACCTCCATACCTATTACGCCGAGCGCGCCGACCACCGCGGCAACCACGCGCGGCGCTCCTCGGGCAACCAGGACATCCGCCAGGCCGAGGCCTTCCAGCGGGTCACTCCCCAGGTGGTGAGCAGCCTATGACCGACGCGATCGCGGAGCTGGCAGCGCTCGGCTCGGCCACCGTCTACGAGGCCGGCGGCCGGCGCGGCTACGTCGACCTCGACCTCATCCAGATCCTGGCCGGCACGCGCGTGGCCGGGCCGGCCCGCACCGTGATGTGCGGCCAGGACGACAACCTCATGGTCCATGCCGCCATGGCCGAGGTCCAGCCCGGCGAGGTGCTCGTGCTGACGATGCCCGAGCCGCGGCCGGTGGGCATCGTCGGCGACCTGTTGGCCACCCAGGCCAAGGCCCACGGCGCCGCCGGGATGCTGATCGACGCGGCGGTCCGTGACATCGAGACGCTGGCCGAGCTCGGCCTGCCGATCTGGGCGCGCTGGGTCCGCGTCAAGGGCGCGACCAAGGACATCCCCGGGACGATCGGCGAAGCCGGTGCAGGTCGGCGGGGCCACCATCCGCCAGGGCGACATCGTCGTGATGGACGCCGACGGCGCCGCCGTCGTCGAGGCCGAGCGCGTCGACGAGGTGCTCGAGGCGTCGCGCAAGCGCGAGGACAACGAGCGGGTCAAGCGCATCAAGCTCCAGGCCGGCGAGCTGTCCTACGACCTCGATGGCCTGCGCGAGCGCGTGGAAGGAGCGTGATCTGACATGCCCGAGCCGCCCGATCTCGCCCACATCGCCCACGCCGAGCTGCTCACGCCGTTCCCCGAGGAGAGCCTGCGCTTCTTCGTCGAGCTGTTCGGGATGCAGATCGAGCACCAGGAAGGACAGTCGGTGTTCCTGCGCGGGTGGGGCGAGTACCAGCCCTACGGGCTCAAGCTCACCGAGTCAAAGCTGCCCGGGCTCGGCCACGTCGCCATCCGCGCCTGGAGCCCCGAGGCGCTGCAGCGCCGCGTGGAGGCGATCGAGGCGACCGGCCTCGGCGACGGGTGGATCGAGGGCGACCACGGCCACGGCGCCGCGTACGGGTTCCGCGATCCCGACGGGCACCGCTTCGAGCTGTTCTACGAGCAGGACCGCTACGTCCCACCCGAGGAGCTGCGCCCGCGCCTGAAGAACGTGCCCCAGCGCCACGTCGACCGGGGCGCCGCGGTCAAGCGCATCGACCACGTCAACATCCTCGCCGCCGACATCGCCGCCAACCGGCGCTTCGCCGAGGAGCAGCTCGGCTACCGCACCTATGAGCAGGTGATCCTCGACTCAGGCGAGGAGACCGGCGCCTGGATGAGCCTGACCATCGCCGCCCACGAGCTCATCTACACCGCCGACCACGCCGGCGGCAGCGGACGGCTGCACCACCTCGCCTGGTTCGTGGACACCCGCGAGGAGTGCCTGCGCGCCGCCGACCTGTTCGTGGACGCCGACGTGCCCATCGAGGCCGCGCCGTCCAAGCACGCCGTGGCGCAGGGGATGTTCCTCTACGTCTACGAGCCCGGCGGCAACCGCGTCGAGGTCACGACCGGCACCCACTTCATCTATGACCCGGCGTATGAGCCGATCCGGTGGACGGAGGCCGAGCGCGCCCGCGGCCAGGCGTGGGGCGCGAAGACGATCGAGACCTTCCACACCTACGGCACGCCGCCGCTGGACGGGACCGTGGGGCCGCCGATCCCGCCGACCAGCGCGCTGCCCACCCCCGGCGCCACCGTCGCATGACCGACGACGCCCAGGCCATCCGCGACGCTGGTTGAGAACTGGGTGGTGTGGCGCGACGCCGGGGACTGGGAGCGCTTCGCCACCGTCTGGCACGACGATGGCGTGATGATGGCCACCTGGTTTCAGGGGCCCGCGCGCGACTTCATCCGCGTCAGCCGCGAGGGGTTCGAGCGCGGCGTGCGCATCCTGCACTTCCTCGGCGGCACCTCGGTGGACCTCAGCGGCGACCGCGCGATCGCCCAGACCAAGATGACCATCACCCAGCGCACGACCGTCGAGGGCGTGGAGTGCGACGTCGTCTGCACCGGGCGCTTCTACGACTTCCTCGAGCGCCGCGAGGACGTCCGCCGCCCCGCACCCCCCATTCCTCGTGCTGCGCCAGCCGATCTACGAGATCGACCGCCTCACCCCCGTCTCGGGCGGGCCCGGGCCCGAGCTCGAGCAGGGGTTGCTCGCGCAGTTTCCATCCGGCTACCGCCATCTCGCCTACATCCAGGCCAAGATCGGATACGACGTCAAGCGCGACATGCCGGGGCTGGTCGGGCCCGAGGTGCAGGACCTCTACCGTCGCGGCGCCGAGTGGCTGGCGGGTGCCGCGCTAACGTTGAGTCCATGACCACGACTCTCTCTTCCCAGGCAACTGTCGCCACCGAGAAGCCGGTCCCCTACATGCGACAGCTCTGCAAGCACTTCGGCCACAAGGTCGACGCCGCCTTCGACGACGACAGCGGCTACATCAACTTCGAAGCCGGACGCTGCGACCTGCGCGCCGGCGACGGCGAGCTGTACCTCACCGTCACCGCCGAGAGCGACGAGGGCCGCGAGCGGCTGCGCAACGTCGTCGGCTCACACCTCGAGCGCTTCGGCAAGCGCGACGAGCTCAGCGTCACCTGGAGCTAGGAGCGCCGCTCGTGGGCCCTGACCGGCGGGCCATCGCCGCCGAGGTGTTCGCGGCGGGGCGCGACTACGACGCGGCACAGCCTGACCGGCTCAACCGGCTGCGCAACGTCGAGCCCGAGACCGCCGCAGCTCCTCGGCGTGCTCGTGCGCGCCACTCGCGTCGCGGCGCATCCTGGAGGTCGGGACGTCCAACGGCCATTCGACGCTGTGGCTCGCCGACGCCGCCGAGGCGGTGGGGGGCCGCGTCGAGACACTGGACATCGACCCCCGCCGCACCGAGCAGGCCCGCGCCAACCTCGAGCGCGCCGAGCTGGCCGCGATCGTCGAGTGCCGCACGATCGGCGCCGCCCAGGCGCTGGCCGAGTACCCCGACGCGGCCTGGGACTTCGTCTTCCTCGACGCCGAGCGGCCCGAGTACCCCGGTTACTGGCCCAACCTGCGGCGCGCGCTCGCCCCCGGGGCGACGCTGGCGATCGACAACGCCATCTCCCACGAGTCCGAGCTCCAGAGCTTCAAGCGCCTGCTCGGCGACGACCCGCACCTCACCAACGCGCTGGTGCCCATCGGGGCGGGGCTCATCGTCGCCGCGCTGGACGCCTAACGTCACCGTGAGCATAAGCGGACTCGTCGGTCCGCTACGATTTCTTCGCATGGCCGACGACATCCAAGACCACCTACCAGCCGGAAGCGCTTGACCGCGAGACGCTGATCGTCGCCGGGGTCGTCCTGCTCGGGCGCGGTCATGTCGATCCTGGATACGACGATCGTCAACGTCGCCATCGACCACCTGGCGGTCGCCTTCCATTCCTCGCTGACGACGATCCAGTGGGTTATCACCGGCTACACGCTGGCGCTGGCCACGGTCATCCCGGTCACCGGCTGGGCCGCCGACCGGTTCGGCACCAAGCGCATCTACATGACCTCGCTGGTGCTGTTCACCGCCGGGCTCGGTGCTGTCGGGCCTGGCCTGGAGCGCGGGCACGCTCATCTTCTTCCGCGTGCTGCAGGGCATCGGCGGCGGGATGATCATGCCGGCGGTCATGACGATCATGACCAAGAAGGCCGGCCCCATCGCATGGGCCGCGTCATGGGCATCCTCGGCGTCCCGATGCTGATCGCGCCGATCATGGGCCCGATCCTCGGCGGCTGGCTCGTGGACGACGTCTCCTGGCGCTGGATCTTCTTCATCAACGTGCCGATCGGGATCGTCGCCTTCGTCCTCGCGCTCATCAAGCTGGAGCCCGACCAGCCCCAGCACGCCCACAAGCTCGACTGGTTGGGCATGGCGCTGCTCTCCCCGGGGCT
Source organism: uncultured Actinomycetota bacterium (assembly GCA_963790605.1). Lineage (GTDB taxonomy): Bacteria > Actinomycetota > Thermoleophilia > Solirubrobacterales > Solirubrobacteraceae > Palsa-465. The sequence goes on from CAWBPG010000003.1 coordinate 191,147, forward strand.
GGCGGTGTTCATCTTCGGGCTCGCCGAGTCCTCCACCTACGGATTCGGTGCGGTGCGCTCGTGGGGCCCGACCCTCGCGGGCGTCGTGCTCATCGCCGCCTGGGTCGCCCACACCTGGCGCTCGCCGAACCCTCTCATCGACCTGCGGACGTTCACCCACACCCGCGCCGGCGCCGCCGGCGGCACGTTCCTGCTCTTCGCCATCTCGGTGTTCGGCTCGATGCTGCTCGTGCCGCTCTACTACCAGGCGGTGCGTGGCCAGTCGGCGCTGGACGCCGGCCTGCTCATGGCGCCCGGCGGTATCGGCGCAATGTGCCTGATGCCGATCGCCGGTCAGGCTCACCGACCGCTACGGGCCGACGTGGCTGCCCGCCAGCGGGCTGCCGCTGGTGGCCATCGGGCTCATCCCGTTCGCCTTCGTCGGCGCCCACACCTCATACGGCCTCCTCATCGCCGGCAACTTCGTCCAGGGCCTGGGGATGGGCCTCGCGATGATGCCCAACATGACCGCCGCGATGCAGGCGGTCCCGCCGGCGGCCATCGCCCGCACCAGCACGGCGATGAACATCATCCGCCAGGCCGGCGCATCGGTCGGCACCGCGATCCTGTCGGTGCTGCTCGCCTCGGCGATCGCCAGCAACCTCAGCTCGATCCTCGGCAGCCGGGCCACGGGGTCGGGCTCGGGCGGGATCGCCTCCCTCCAGCACCTGCCGCCGAGCGCACACGCCCAGATCGTCGGGCCGCTGGCCAGCGCGTTCGCCTCGACGTTCGTGTGGGCGCTCGTGCTCATCGTGCGTCGCCTTCATCCCCGCCGCGGCGATGGCGGTGTCGGGCTTCCGCCGCCCGCTGCGCGCGCCGGTGGGCGAGCGCCCGCTCGTGGTGGAATAAGCTCCACCGCACCCTGCCGCCGATCGCCTACACCCGCGGCCTCCACGAGCTCGGCGACGGGCTCTACGCCTATCTGCAGCCCGACGGCGGGTGGGGCTGGAGCAACGCCGGCCTGGTCAGCGCCGAGGGGACGTCGCTGCTGGTCGACACGCTCTACGACCTGAAGCTGACCCGGGCCATGCTCGAGGCGATGGCGCCCGTCGTGGAACACGCGCCCATCGACGCGGCGCTCAACACGCACGCCAACCCCGACCACTGCTTCGGCAACGAGCTGCTGCCGACCGCCACCGAGATCTACGCCTCGGCGGCCAGCGCCGAGGAGATGGGACAGCTCTCGCCCGAGGGGCTGCAGGGGTTGAAGTCCGCGCCCGGCATGCCGCCCGACCTCGCCGCGTTCGTGGAGCACGCCTTCGGCCCGTTCGACTTCTCCAACATCACCTTCCGGGGGCCGTCGCAGACGTTCGCGGGTCGGATGGAGCTCAGCGTCGGCGACCGCGCGGTCACCTTCGTGGAGCTCGGACCGGCGCACACCGGCGGCGACACGATCGTCCACGTCCCCGACGCGAGCACCGTGTTCACCGGCGACCTGCTGTTCATCGACGGCACCCCGATCGTGTGGGCGAGCCTCAGCAATTGGATCACCGCGTGTGACCGGATCCTCGAGCTGGGCGGCGACGACGCTCGTGCCCGGACACGGGCCGGTCACCGACGCCGCGGGCGTGCGCGACGTGCGCCGCTACCTCAGCTACATCGCCGACCAGGCCCAGCAGCGGTTCGATGCGGGGATGGACGCCGCGCAGGCGGCCAACGACATCGACATCTCTGACTTCGCCGACTGGGGCGATCCCGAGCGGATCGCCGCCAACGTGGTGGCCGCCTACCGGGAGCTCGACCCGTCGCTCCCCAGGGCCACGCCTCCGGAGCTCTTTTACCGGATGGCCACCTGGCGCGCGGCCCACTGATCTCACACCACGACCGAGCCGCTCACCGGGGACGGCGCGGAGGTCTTTGACACTCCGGCGCAGGCCTAGTTCGCGATCAGCACGAGCAGGTGGCGGGGCCCGTGCACGCCCTCCACGCGTGAGAGCTCGATGTCCGAGCTCGCCGACGGCCCGGAGACCAGCGTGATCGGCCGGCGGCCGTCGCGGACGGCAGGCGCCACGGCGGCGATCGCCTCGGGCACGAGCTCGACGATCTGGCCGGCGAGGACGACGCAGATGTGGTGGTCGGGAACGAGCGTGAGCAGGCGCCGCCCGCAGATGGGCGAGCCGTCGAGCACGATCGTGCCGGTCTCGGCGATCGCCACCGCGCAGCCGGTCACGGCGCCGTCGACGGCGTCGAGCTCGGTGGCGGACAGGTCGTCGTCCTCGATCAGCTCGACCTCGCGCGGGCGCCACCCCGCGGGCAGGCCGGCCGGCACGACGACGCGGCGCAGCCCCATCTCGGCGCACGCCGCCGTGACCGCATCGGCCAGCTCGCCGGCGGCCACCACGCGCACCTGCGCGGCGTAGTCGCGCACCCGCTCGGCGAGGTGATCGGCCAGCTGCTCGCGGGTGCGCTCGCCGCTGCGGCGGTAGTCGCGCGCCACCGCGACGTCCTCGGGGCGCTCGCCGCCGGGGACGTCGTCGAGCGCGGCGCGGATGCGCCCCAGGATCTCCTCGCGCGCGCTCGGTCACGAGGACCGCTCCCGCCACCAGTCGCGAAAGCTCTGCGGCGGCACGGCGGCAGGTCGCGCGCCGAGGTCCAGCCCGACAGCGGCCCCGGCAGGCGCCGGATCGTGCCGTCGCGCACCAGCGGCCACTGGGCCAGCCGGCCGGCGCGCTGCGCCGCCTCGTACAGCCGGCGGTTGGCGAAGACCCGGGCCATCGCGCGCATGGCGACGTGCTCGGGCGCGAGGCGCTCGCGCACGGTGGGCGCCCGCGACGCCTGGGCCACCTCGACGTGGCGCAGGTGCACGAGCACCTCGGGGATGTTGATCTTGACCGGGCACACCTCGTAGCAGGCCCCGCACAGGCTCGACGCGTAGGGCAGCGAGCCCGCCGCGGTCATCCCGCTCAGCATCGGCGTGAGGATCGCGCCGATCGGCCCGGGATAGGTCGAGCCGTAGGCGTGGCCGCCGGTGCGCTCGTACACCGGGCAGACGTTCAGGCAGGCCGAGCAGCGGATGCAGTTGAGCGCCTGGCGCCCGATCTCGTCGGCGAGCACGTTGGTGCGCCCGTTGTCGACGAGCACGAGGTGAAACTCGCGCGGCCCGTCGCGGCGGGATGGCTCACCCCGGTCCACAGCGACGTGTAGGGGTTCATCCGCTCGGCGGTGGAGGAGCGCGGCAGCAGCTGCAGGTAGACCTCGAGGTCCTCCCAGGTCGGGATCACCTTCTCGATCCCCATCACGCTGATCAGCACCTCGGGCAGCGTCGTGCACATCCGCCCGTTGCCCTCGGACTCGACCACCGAGACCGTGCCGGTCTCGGCGACGGCGAAGTTGACCCCGCTGATCCCCACCCGCGCGCCGAGGAACAGCTTGCGCAGGTGCCGGCGCGCCGCCTCGGCCAGCTCGCGCGGGTCGTCGGAGAGGTCGGGCGGCGCGTCGGGCAGGGTGCGGGGGAACAGCTCGCGGATCTGCGCGCGGTTCTTGTGGATCGCCGGCACGAGGATGTGCGACGGCGTGTCGTCGCCGAGCTGGATGATGAGCTGGGCCAGGTCGGTCTCCCACGGCCTGGATGCCGCGCTGCTCCAGCGCCTCGTTGAGCCCGGTCTCCTCGGTCGTCAGCGACTTGGCCTTGACCACCTCGTCGGCGCCGTGGGCGGCGACGAGGTCGCCGACGATCCGGTTGCACTCCTCGGCGTCGCGCGCCCAGTGCACCACGCCGCCGGCCCGCTGGACCGACCTCCTCGAGCTCGACCAGGTAGCTCGTCGAGGTGGCGCAGCACCCGCTCCTTGAGCGCCCGGCCGGCCTCGCGCAGCTCCTCCCAGTCGGGGACCTCGGCCACCACCTCGGCGCGCTTGGCGCGGATCGTGTGGGTGGCGTGCCCGAGGTTGTGGCGCAGCTGGGTGTCGGCCAGCGCCGCGCGGGCGGCCTGCGGAAACGACGGTGCCGGCCGCGCGCCCGGCCTTGGCCACGTCGGTCATGCCGGCGCCCCGGTCTTGGTCTGGGCCAGGATCTCGGCCAGGTGCATCGTCCGCACCCCGGCGCGCTGGCGCGACAGCGCGCCGCCGATGTGCATCAGGCACGAGTTGTCCGCGCTCACGCACACCTCGGCGCCGGTGTCGAGGATCGTGCGCACCTTGTCGGACAGCATCGCGATCGAGGTGTCGGCGTTCTTGACCGCGAACGTGCCGCCGAAGCCGCAGCACTGCTCGGCCTCGGGCAGCTCGACGACGTCGATGCCCCCGCACCGCGCGCAGCAGCCGCAGCGGCCGGTCGCCGACGTGCAGCATCCGCAGGCTGTGGCAGGTGGGGTGGTAGGTGACCCGATGCGGGAAGTACGCGCCGACGTCCTCGACGCCCAGCCGGTCGACGAGCAGCTCGGTCAGCTCGAGCACCCGCGGCGTGAGCGCCGCGACCTCGCGTGCCAGCCCGGCGTCGCCGGAGAGCTCGGCCACGCGCGCGTAGTAGTCGCGCACCATCCCCACGCACGAGGCCGACGGGCGAGACGACGAGCTCGCATCGGCGAACACGTCGCACGAACCGCCGCACGAGCGGGATCGTCTCCTCCGCGTAGCCGGTGTTGAAGTGCATCTGCCCGCAGCACGTCTGCTCCAGCGGGAAGTCGACCGCGACGCCCAGGCGCTCGAGCACGGTGACCACGGCCCGCCCGGTCTGCGGGAACATCGTGTCGTTGAAGCAGGTGATGAACAGCGAGACGCGGCTGGCGACGGCGGCGGCGGGCAAGCGCACATCATCGACCATCGCCGACCATCATCGCGGATCCGGCGATACTTGCGCACGCAAGCATTCGCTGCTATACTTGCGCTAGCAAGCTATTCCGCCCCACGTACACCGGCCATCCCCGCCCCACGGGAGCGCGCCAGGGAGGAGCACCGACACTCATGAATCCGATCGAAGGCATTCACCACATCACCCTCATCACCGGCGACGCGCCCGGCAACGTCGACTTCTACGCCCGCGTGCTGGGCCTGCGGCTGGTCAAGAAGACCGTCAACCAGGACGACCCCGGCGTCTACCACCTGTTCTACGCCGACGAGAACGGGTCCCCCGGCGCCGACATCACCTTCTTCGAGTACCCGGGCGCCGCGCCCGGTCGCGCCGGCGCGGGGATGATCTCGCGCATCGTCCATCGCGTCGCCTCCGAGGAGGCGCTGGACTTCTGGCAGGAGCGCCTCGGCGGCGAGGGCATCGCCACCGAGCGCGAGCCCGGCCGGCTGCTGTTCGCAGACCCGGAGGGCATGGGCCACGAGCTCGCCGTCGTCACCACCAGCGACGCGCCGCTCACCGCGGCCAGCCTCGAGGTCCCGGCCGAGTTCGCCCTCCAGGGCTTTGAGGCGGTGCGCGCCCTGGTCGCACGACCCGGCGCGCAGCGAGGCGCTGCTCAGCCAGGTTCTGGGCTTCTCCGAGCTCGCCGCCGACGACTGGGAGGCACGCGGCGCCGAGCGCGGCGGGCGCATCGTCTTCGAGCAGTCCAGCGAGCGCGGCATTCCCGGCGCGGGCACCGTGCACCACGTGGCGTGGGCGGTCCTGCGCTCCGAGATCGCCGACTGGCAGCATCACGTCACCGCCGCCGGCGCGCACGCCACCCCGGTGATCGACCGCTTCTACTTTCAGTCGGTCTACTTCCGCGAGCCGAGCGGCATCCTCTACGAGCTGGCCACGCTGGACGGCGCCGGCTTTGCCTCCGACGAGGCGCCCGAGGAGATGGGCCAGGGCCTGTCGCTGCCGCCGTTCCTCGAGCAACATCGCGCCCAGATCGAGCCGCGGCTGACCCCGCTGCCGGACACGCGCGCCTGGCGCCCCGCGCCGGCCCGCGCCGGGAGCTGACGATGAACGCGACCACTGAGCTGGGCTTCCAGCACGTGTTCGAGCCCGGCACCAGCGACTGGACGCTGTTGCTGCTGCACGGCACGGGCGGCGACGAGCACGACCTCGTCGGCCTCGGCCGCCGGCTCGCCCCGGCGGCGGCCCTGCTGTCGCCGCGGGGCAAGGTGCTCGAGGCCGGGATGCCGCGGTTCTTCCGCCGCCTGGCCATCGGGCAGCTCGACATCCCCGACCTGCTCGTGCGCACCGACGAGCTGGCCGGCTTCGTGACCTCCGCCGCGCAGGCCTACGGGCGCGACCCGGGCAAGATCGCCGCGGTGGGCTTCTCCAACGGGGCCAACATCGCCGTCAGCCTCCTGCTGCGCCATCCCGCGTTGCTGGGAGCGGCCGCCCTGCTGCGGCCGATGCTGCCCTACGAGCCCGAGGGCTCGCTCCAGCTTCCCGGCACCGGCGTGCTGATCGCCGCCGGGGAGGGCGACCCGTACTCCTCCCCCGAGCAGACGCGGCGGCTGGCCGAGGTGCTGGACGCCGCCGGCGCCGCGGTCACCGTGCACGTCGAGCCCGCCGCCGGGCACAACCTCGGCCGCCGGCGATCTGCGCGCGCTGGAGCGGTGGGCGGCGGATCTCGGCGCTCGACGACGCGTCGAGGCGTCGCGCGCCTAGCCGGCGTCGCCGTCGGTGACCGTGCAGCTGCTCGGCGGCGCGCGGCGAGAAGCGGCCGAACACGGCCGCGAGCGTCTTCGAGCTCCCCGGGGCGCAGCTCGTCGAAGAAGCGCTGCTGCACCGAGGCGAAGTGCGTCGCCTGGGCCTCGCGCATGAGCGTCAGGCCCGCCGGCGTGAGATGGGCCTCGACCGCGCGGGCGTCCTCGCTGCATGGCGTGCGTTCGATCAAGCCGCGCGTCTCGAGCGTCACCGCGATGCGCGACACCCGGCTGAGGCTGAGCCCCGCCTGTGTCGCCAGCGCCGACAGGCGCAGACAGCGATCGGGGGCCGCGGCCAGCCGTGCCAGCAGCTCGAGGCCCGAGAGGTTGAGGCCGTAGCGCGACTCGAGCTCGGCGTCGAGCGCCCGGGTGAGCTGCTTGTGGGTCTCCAGCAGGCCGATCCACGCGTCGGCGTGGCGCTGTGACCACTCGGCGACGCCGTTGGTGGAGACGCGGTACGGGGCTGTGGGTGTGGTTGCCATCTCCCTCGCATTCTAGCGCATTGCTTGTTAGCGCAAGCAGTCCGCGGCTCGGCTGCGTATGCTGAAGTAGCCCGTCGGGGCGGGCGGAATCCCACTCACACAAGGAGCGCCCATGGAATCGCATCCCAACCCAGGACCCCGCCACGAGCCCGACCGACTCTACGAGCGGGCCTCCGACCCCGCCGAGGCCTCCGATCGCCCGCTCGAGCCCAAGTCATCGGGCGAGGAGCTCGCAGCGCGCGACGAACCCGGTCCGCAGTCCGAGCACGATCCCCACCACGCGCTCAACACCCCGGTGGGTGACCCGGACCCGGACGCCGACTCCGACCCCTACCGCGCGGAGACGCCCGACGATGACGCCGACCGGGCCTCGGGCGTGAGGGGCAGCGGGGAGCGCCCCGACCGCTGAGTGAAATCCGCCGACCGCCGATTGCGGGGCGGTGCGGTGCGGCAATACTGAGGGCATGCGAGCAGTCGACCAGACCGGCGGGGTGCCCTTCGAGTCCCCCTACGCCCACGGCTTCGTCCGGGTGGCGGCGGCGGTCCCGCGCGTCCGGGTGGGCGACCCTCGGTTCAACGGCCTCCGCACCGTCGAGCTCGCGCGCCGGGCCCATGACGACCACGCCGCGCTCGTGATCTTCCCCGAGCTGGGGCTGGCGGCCTACTCCAGCGAGGATCTCTTTCACCAGGGCGCGCTGCTGGACGCCGTCACCGGCGCGATCCACGAGATCGTCCGCGCCTCAGAGGCGCTGCGCCCGGTGATCGTGGTGGGCGCGCCGGTCCAGGCCGAGGGCGGCCTGTTCAACGCGGCGGTCGTCATCCATCGCGGGCAGATCCTGGGCGCCGTGCCCAAGAGCTACATCCCCGAGTACCACGAGTACTACGAGAAGCGCCAGTTCCGCGCCGCGCGCGACCTCGTCGGCGACGAGCTGCGCCTGCTCGGCGAGACCGTCCCGTTCACCCCGGAGATGATCTTCGCCTGCCGCGACCTGCCGGCATTCGTGCTTGGCGTGGAGATCTGCGAGGACCTGTGGACGCCGGTCCCGCCCAGCACCTACCACGCGCTGGCCGGGGCCACGGTGCTGGCCAACCTGTCGGCGTCGAACATCACGATCGGCAAGGACGGCTACCGGCGCATGCTGTGCGAGGCGCAGTCCGGCCGCGCCATCGCCGGCTACGTCTACACCGCCGCCGGGCTGGGCGAGTCGACGACCGACATGGCCTGGGACGGCCAGGCGCTCATCTACGAGAACGGCCAGCTGCTGCACGAGTCCCAGCGCTTCTCCGACGAGCCGGAGCTGATCGTCGGCGACCTCGACCTCGACCGGATCCTCTCTGACCGGATGATGACCTCAAGCTACGGGGACTCGATCCACGACCTGCGCGACCGCGCCCGCCAGATCCGGCGGATCGAGTTCGACCTGGGCGTCCCGACCGAGGCCTTCGCGCTGGAGCGGCGCGTCGAGCGCTTCCCCTACGTCCCGGCCGATCCCGTCAGCCGCAACGAGCGCTGCGAGGAGGTCTACAACATCCAGGTCCGCGGGCTGCAGACGCGGCTGATGGCCACGGGCATCGAGAAGATCGTCATCGGCGTCTCGGGCGGACTGGACAGCACCCACGCGCTGATCGTGGCGGCCCGGGCGATGGACCGGCTGGGGCTGCCGCGCGCCAACGTGCTGGGCTACACGCTGCCGGGCTTTGCCACCAGCGCGCGCACGCTGCGCAACGCCCACGCGCTCATGCAGGCGCTGGGCGTGAGCGCCGCCGAGCTGGACATCAAGCCCTCGGCGAACCAGATGCTGCGCGACATCGGCCACCCCGCCGCCGACGACGGCGCGCCCCAGTACGACGTCACCTACGAGAACGTCCAGGCCGGCGAGCGCACCTCGCACCTGTTCCGCCTGGCCAACTACCACAGCGCGCTCGTGCTCGGCACCGGCGACCTCTCCGAGCTGGCCCTGGGCTGGTCGACCTACGGCGTCGGGGACCAGATGTCGCACTACAACGTCAACGCCTCGGTGCCCAAGTCGCTCATCCGCTTCCTCATCCGGTGGGCGATCGACACCGACCAGTTCTCCGCCGAAGCCAACGCCGTCCTGGCCGACGTCGTCGAGACCGCCATCTCGCCCGAGCTCATCCCGGTCAGCGCGGACGCCGACCACGACGGGCCCGAGCAGCACTCCGAGGACACCGTCGGCCCCTACGAGCTTCAGGACTTCTTCCTCTACTACGTGCTGCGCTTCGGCTACCGCCCCAGCAAGGTCGCCTTTCTCGCCCAGCACGCCTGGGGCGACCGCCGACCGCGGTGACTGGCCCGACCTCATCCCCCCCGAGCGCCACAACGAGTACTCGCTGGCAGCAGATCCGCCACTGGCTGGAGGTGTTCCTGCACCGCTTCTTCCAGACCAGCCAGTTCAAGCGCTCCGCCCTGCCCAACGCGCCCAAGGTCGGGTCCGGCGGGCTCGCTGTCGCCGCGCTCGGACTGGCGCGCGCCGTCAGACAGCCAGGCCACGGCGTGGCTCCAGGAGCTGCGCGCCCGGGTCCCGGAGCGCTGAAACTGCGATAGTTGGGTCCATGGATCCGCGACCGATCTCTCTGTTCGACGTCGTCAAGCGCGCCGCAGACATCGTCGACCCCGACGACGAAGATGCCGTCGTCGGCGACTTCGAGCGCGCCTTCGAGGACGACGACGAGCCGGTCGCCGGACTCGACGTCGAGGAGCGCGTCGCCGACGTGCTGGCACGAGCTCGATCCGGCGGTCAACAACGGCTCGCTGGCCGTCGCCGGCGCGCTCACCGTCTATCTCAGCTTCCGCCGCGACGAGCTGCACCAGGATCCGCGGGCGCTCATCAGGCTCGCGGTGCGCGCCGAGTGGGAGGGCGAACCCCCCGCGACCGTCGCCGACTGGCTCGACGAGCGCAACCTCAAGCTCTGACCAGCGGCCGGGGCCGCGCTGGATGCGTCAGGCAGCCTCGGAGTAGAGCTCTTCGCTCAGCCGCGGCGCCTCGTCGCGCCCGGTGACCTCGGCCGGCGCCTGTCCCAGCGCCCGCGACGGGGCCAGAACGATCACGGCGACCACGACCGCGGCGATGACCAGACCGGCTCCGATCACCAGCGCGAGGTGCAGCCCGCTGGAGATCGCCTGCGCCGAACCGGCGCCGGAGGCCAGGACGTCCTTGGCGCGGCTGGCCGACAGCGTCGCCAGCACGGCCAGCCCCAGCGCGCCGCCCACCTGCATCGAGGTGTTGACCAGCCCGGAGGCCAGGCCCGCCTCGTGGGGCTCGGCGCCGGACATGGCGATCGTCATCATCGACGGGAAGCTCAGTCCTGCGCCGACGCCCAGGAGCAGCATCACGGGCAGCAGGCGCGTGACGTAGTCGGCGTGCACCGGCGCTGAGGCGAACAACAGCAGCCCGACGGCCATCAGGACCAGGCCCGGCAGCAGCGTCGCCCGCGGTCCGATCTTCATGTTGAGCTGCGGCGCCACGAACAGAGACAGAGCCCCGATCGAAACCGCCACCGGGAGGTAGGCCAGGCCGACCTGGAGCGGGTCGTAGCCGAGCACCCGCTGCATGTACACCGCACCGAGGAAGAACATCCCGAAGATGCCGGCGATCATCAGCATCTGGACCAGGTTGGCCCCCGTCACGTTGCGGCTGCGGAAGATCCGCAGGGGGATGAGCGGCGTGCGCGCGGTCGCCTCGCGGGCGATGAACGCGGCCAGGACGGCCACCGCCACCGCACCGAGGATCAGCGTGTGCGCCGAGCCCCAGCCATAGTCGCTGGTCTTGACGATGGTGTAGACGGCCAGCATCAGCGCCGCGGTGACCAGAGTGGCCCCGGGCAGATCGGCGCCGGCCCGTACGCCGATGCCCTGATCGGCGGTCACGACGCGGACGGCGGCCAACGTGGCCAGCGCGCCGATGGGCAGGTTGACGAAGAAGATCCAGTGCCAGTCCAGCGCCTGGGTCAGCACGCCGCCGGCCAGGAGGCCGATCGAGGCGCCGCCCGAGGCCACGAAGCTGAACACGCCCATCGCCTTGGCCTGCTCACGCGGCTCCGGGAACATGGTCACGATCATTCCCAGGATGACCGAGGAGGTCAGCGCGCCGCCGGCGCCCTGCACGAACCGCGCGGCGACGAGCAGGCCCTGGCTGTCCGCCAGCCCGCACAGCGCCGAGGCCACGGTGAAGATGGCCAGGCCGGTGAGGAACACGCGCTTGCGCCCCACCAGATCGCCCAGCCGGCCGGCCAGCAGCAGCAGGCCGCCGAAGGCGATCAGGTACGCGTTGACGACCCACGCCAGGCTCGAGGTGGAGAACTTCAGGTCGCGCTGGATCGAGGGCAGCGCCACGTTCACGATCGTCTGATCCAGCACGATCATCAGCATTCCGACGCAGAGCACCACCAGCGCGACCCAGCGCGACCGGTCGCTCGGTGGCGCCTCCGTGTCCTTGAGCTCCATCACTGACATACGAAGTCTCCTCTCGCTACCCAAATTCGTTTGTTGCGGGATCACACCGTATCAGATAGTTCCGTACAAGATCATCTTGGTGTGATCTTTGTCCGGGAAGGTGCTGATTCGGGCGTTTGTCAGTGCGACGAACGCGGGGGCGCGAAATGGACAGCGCCCCAGCGCCCCATCGCCCCAAGCGCCCCACGACCCCCCGCTCACCAATAAAGAGTGCGCGATTTTGCTCTCATAGCCATGAAAAGTGCGCAAGTCACCCGCGGGCCGCCCCTCGAAAAGCTGCAGTTGACGTGCCGATACCGCGCGAAGCGCCCAAGGCGGCCCGCAAGGGCCGACAGCGGGCCGCAAACGCCGACGTCGCCCAGGTCTGGCTACGCGCGCTGCTCGCGCCGCCGCACCGGCGGCACGCACTGCGGCGCGCTGGAGAGCCGGCCAGCCACGAGCGCGGTCAGCGCATCCATGAACCCCGCGCGCTCGGACTCCGGCAGGGCCCCCAGAACCTCGTTCTGGACCCGGGTGATGATCTCCTGCCCCTCGGCAACCTTCGCCCGCCCGGCGGCGGTGACCGTGATCACCCGCGCGCGCCGGTCGGTCGGTGACGCGATGCGCTCGGCAAAGCCCTTGCGCTCGAGTTCGTCGACGGTCACCACCATGGTCGTCTTGTCCAGGCCGATCATGCCGGCCAGCTCGGTCTGGGTGAGCTGGGCGTCGATGGCCGCCGACAGGACGCAGAACCCGCGCTGGCCGAGCCCGAGCGGGCCAAGCGCCGCCGCGACCTCGGAGCCCAGCGCGTGGTTGGCCTGGTCCAGCATCCACCCGAGGTTGCCCATGAGGCAGTTGTCGGCAGGCTCTGAGGCCTCGCCGGTCGCCTGGGGTGTCTGGACATCGGTGGCCATGCGCTCACGATAACACGCGATGTGACCGACACGAAATTATCTGCTACGAGAACTTCCGCATGCCAAACGCCCCGGCGGCGCGCTTGGCCGCATCGGCCGGGACCTTCGCCGGGTCGAGGATGAGCTCGATCGAGGCGATCCGCCCGCGCGCCACGGTCATCCCCGCCACCCCGATCGGCCGGCGCGGCGAGACGACCACGCAGCCCCACTGGCCGTTGACCAGCGCCGGGTGACACCAGCGCGCCCAGCGCGAGCCGTTGGCCACGGCGTTGCGCGCCACCGCCTCTGCGCCCTCGATGTGGGCGACCGCGATCCCCCGGGCGCCCGCCGGTGTCGGCGCGGAACACGACGTCGGGGTCGAGCACCTCCACCAGCGCGGCGAAGTCGCCGGCCCGGGAGGCGGCCAGGAAGGCGTCGACCACCCGACGCTGGTGTCCCGGTCGGCGTCGGGCTCGGGCGCACCGCGGACCCGCCGCCGGGCCCGGCTGGCCAGCTGGCGGGCGGTCTCCGGCGAGCGCCCCACGATCGGCGCGATCTCGTCGAACGGCACCGCGAACATGTCGTGCAGCACGAAGGCCAGCCGCTCGGCGGGGCTGAGCATCTCCAGCACCACCAGCAGGGCCAGGCCCACCGAGTCCGCGAGCAGGGCCCGCTGCTCGGGATCCTTCGCGTCGTCGGAGGCGCCGAGCACGGGCTCGGGCAGCCAGTCGCCCACGAAGTCCTCCTGCCGGGATTTGCGCGCCCGCAGCATGTCGATGCAGACGCGGCCGATGACGGTGGTCAGCCAGCCTCGCATGTTGTCGATCCCGTCCTCGCCGGCCCGGTCCAGGCGCAGCCACGATTCCTGGACGGCGTCCTCGGCCTCGGTGACCGACCCCAGCATCCGGTAGGCGATCGCCCGCAGGTGCGGGCGATGCTCCTCGAACTGCTCGGCCTGCCAGGCGTGGTCGCTGCTGGGCGCTCACACCGGTATGACGGATGCCGGAGCACAAATGTGACGAGCCGGGCCGCGACACACAGCGCGCGCGCCCCTCGTCACGTTGTCGCCCCGCCATCCGTCATCCCGGTGACAGCTCATATCGCGGAGGACCCATGACCACCGAATCTTCATCGCTGGCGACGCGCACGGCAAGCTGACTCTGGCCCTGCTGTGCGCGGTCGCGTTCCTCGATTTCGTCGACGCGTCGATCGTCAACGTCGCGCTCCCATCGATCCGCCGGGCGCTGCACTTCTCCGTCCAGGACCTCCAGTGGGTGCCGAGTGGCTATCTGCTCACCTACGGCGGGTTCATGCTGCTGGGTGGCAGAGCCGCCGACCTGCTCGGTCGCCGCCGGGTGCTGGTGGCCGGGCACGATCACTATCGGCGTCTCGTCGCTCATCGGCGGGCTGGCCCAGGCCCGGGAGTGATGATCGGCGCCCGGCTGGCCCAGGGCGCCGGGGCGGCGATGATGCTGCCGGCGGCGCTGTCGATCCTGACCACCACGTTCAAGGAGGGCAAGGACCGCCATACCGCGCTGGGCGTGTGGGGCGGGGTCGGCGGGCTGGCGTCGGCGGCCGGCGTGCTGCTCGGCGGACTGCTCACCGAGGGCCCCGGCTGGCGCTGGGTGTTCTTCGTCAACCCGGTGGCCGCGGTGCTGGTGCTGGCCGCGATCTTTCGCATGATTGCCCCCGACAGACAGCGCGCCCGCGCTGCACAACTTCGACCTGCTCGGCGCCGTGCTGTCCACCGGCGGCATGCTGGTGCTCGTCTACTCGCTGGTGGAGGCGCCCATCGTCGGCTGGGGCCGCGCACGCACGGTCGGCGGGCTGGCCGCCGCGCTCATCCTGCTCATCGCCTTCGTCGCCAACGAGCGGCGCCAGCGCAATCCGCTCGCCCCGCTGCACATCTTCCGCATCAACGGGCTCGGGTTCGCCGACGTCACCCAGCTCATCGCATTCGCCGGCTTCGTGGCGATGTTCTTCTTCCTCACCCTCTATATGCAGAACGTCCTCGGCTACACGCCGATCCAGACCGGCGTGGCCTATCTGCCGCTGTGCGTCGTGATCGGGATCTGCGCCGGGGTCGCCTCCCAGTTGCTCACCCGGGTCGGCACCCGGCCGGTCATCGTGATCGGCGCCCTGGTCTCGGCGGCCGGGCTGTACTGGCTGTCGCGGATTCCCGTCCACGGCTCCTACCTGAAGGACCTCCTCCCCGGTCTGCTCGTCATCTCGATCGGCTTCGGGCCGGTGTTCGTCGGCGTGACCACGGCGGCCAACGCCGGCGTGCCGCCCGAGACGGCGGGCCTGGCCGCGTCGCTGCTCAACGCCTCCCAGCAGCTCGGAGCGGCACTGGGCCTGGCCGTCTTCTCCGCCGTGGCCACCAGCCGCACCAACGGTCTGCTCGCCCACCACGCCGCGCTCCATGCCGCCCTCACATCGGGTTTCCAGCGCGCGCTGTTCGTGGGGAGCCTGTTCATCCTGGCCGCCGCGGTGCTCGGCCTGAAGGCGACCAACACCCGCGGCGAGGCCGTGGCGGCGGCCCCGGCGACCCCCACCCCGGGACTCGACGGCGCCGCCGCATAGGCAGGTGCGCCGATGACCGGAATGGTTAGGCTTCAGCGCTCTGAGCCGAACGCTGATACCTCGTCTGATCACGACCAGCTCGGTGGTGGGGGCCACGACCGCCTTCCGGGTGGGCGCCGGGTGCGCGCTGCTGCTGGGGCGGCGGTCCGGGCCGCTCGTCAGCCTGGCCGTCCAGGCCTCGTTCGGATCCGACACCCAGGCCGCCGAGGCGACGCTGCGCGACGAGCTCGTCACCCTCGCCCGGGAGTCGGCGGAGCTCTCGTGGCGGGAGCTGCGGCGCGGGGTCGATGCCCTGGACAGCTACACCCGTCCGATCGACCAGCCGCGCACCGAGACGCCCCGCAGGCCCTATCGAGTGAAATCGTGACGACGAGCCAGATCTCCAGCGACGACGTGATCGCCCAGCTGGACGCGACCGCGGACATCACCAAGCTCCGGCAGCGGATCACCGCCTGGCTCGAGCAGGTCGATCCCGAGTTGCGCGACTCCCTCACCTGGGCGTTGTCTGGGACGCCAAAGCACTTCCGGCCGCTCACCCTGTTCGCATGTGATCGCGCCGTCCACCACGCGCCCTCGGCCGACGCCGTAGAGCTGGCCTTCTCCATGGAACTGATGCACAACATGTCGCTGATCGTCGACGACGTGCTCGACGGCTCGCCCGAGCGCCGCGGCATCGCCACCGTGCAGGAGCGCTTCGGCCGGCTCCCCGCGCTCATGGCCTCCGGCTACCTCGTGGCCGACGCCTTCGCCGCGTTCGCCGATGACGCGTTCGCGATCACCCACCTCGCCGAGCTGTTGCGGCGGCTGGGCGCGGCCGAGTGCCTGCAATGGCGGCTGCGGCGCCAGGCCCTCGGCGTCGAGGACTGGCAGCGCATAGCCGGCGAGGACACCGGTTCGATGTTCGAGATCTGCGCGGTGCTGGGCGCACGCTCGGAGCGGCTGCGCCAGTACGGGCACTTCCTCGGCGTCCTGTACCACGGCTGCGACGACGTCGGGGACCAGCGTGGCCTGGAGGCCCTGGGCGGCGGCGGCGAGGAGGACATCCGCGACGGCATCCTCACCCTGCCGGCCGCGCTGGCGATCCGCGACCCCCGGATGCGCGACCTGTTCGAGATCGACGACGACGATCCCCAGCGGCTGTCCACGCTGGCCGACGCCTGCCTCGCTCAGCTCGACGAGGCCGAGGCGGTGCTGGACCGCATCGCCGACTCCGCGCGGGCCGAGGCCGCCGAGTTCGCACCCCGGCCCGAACCGCTCCTGGCCCTCGTGGATCAGGTCCGCACGCTCTCGCGGCGCTGAGCCGCCGCCACCCGGCCGCTTGATCCACTTCAGCCCCGGGACACCGCCGCGCGGGTCCGCCAGCCACGGCAGCCCGCTCCTGCGCCGGTGTCCACATCCGTCCTTGAGGAACGAGAGGGCGTGGGACCACAGGCTCGCGGCCGCCGCGGAGGGAGCCCAGGCGTAGCGCAGCCACACGTACCCGAGATCGGCGAGGATGTTGCGCTCCGGTGGAATGATCGTCACCGGATGGCCGTGCCGATTGCGGTGCACGATCACCTTCGCCGCCTCGAGTCCAGCGGTGACAGCCGACTCGATGGTCGTCATGCCGATGTTGTTGTTGCAGAAGTCACCCGCGAGGTAGATGTTGGAGATGTGACTGCTGGACGCATCGGGGCGCCACGCGTCGGTGCCCGTCTGGTTGATGAACAGCTGGGAGTCGGCGTTGGCCTCGTACCTCGTGTGCTCCCAGTCGATGTCCGGTGACTCTCCCCACCGCGTGCCCGGACGGAAGGGGAGGTACTCGGCCAGCTCGAGCAGGATGGCCTGGGCGTCGGCGTAGGTGGTGGTGCCGGGCAGGGCGGACGGTGTCCGACGAGGACACGGCCAGGACGGTCCGGCCCTTGAACGCGGGCACGTCGGACCATGTCTGGGAGATGTCGGTGAAGGCGAGGCTGAGCTCCGAGCCCATACAGCCCGACCGGCTCCTTGGGGACGCCCGCCAACTTGTGGGTGAAGTACAGGTAGATGATGGGCACCTGCGTCGCCCGTAGACCGCACGATCCCGGCGATGTCGGGCGCCTCCTCGACCACGGTCTGATCACCCGCTGTCACCGGGGTGCGGACCAGCGTCGACAGGGTGCCCGCGGGGACGGCCAGGAGAAGGTTGGCGACCTTCTCGGTCCGATCGCTGCCGGGCACCGGCACCCACATCCCGGTGGCGTGGTCATAGCTCGTGGTTCGCAGCCCGATCTCGGTCACCCGCTTGCGTGCGCAGGACACGCCGGTGATCGCGGTGTTGGTCACGATGTTCACCCCAAGGGCTTCGAGCGCTTTCACCAATGGATCGATGACCTGCGTGAACGCCGAGGCGGTGGGTAGCCAGAACGCGGGGTCCGGTCTGAGGATGCTGTACTCGAGGTAGCGACGGAAGTCCGGGGCGGAGGCCAGGTAGCTGGGGATCGCCCACACGCGGGTGATGAAGCTGTCAAAGGCGTCCGACGCCGCCTGCGTCATGTACGGCCGCGTATTGAGGAACGCGTTGACGTCGACGTTGTCCAGGCTGATTGTCGGGTTGTACTTCTCGGCGAGGAGATCGATGCTGGCGTAGCCGAAGACGAACATGTCAGCCGGCGGGCCGATCCCGGAGAACATGTTCTGGATCATGTGCCACGGTGAGTACATGTCCGTGAGAGAGGCGAACTTGGGGAACGCCTTCTTGGAGAGCTGCTTCACCGAGGAGAACGGCATGAAGCGTGCTTCCTTGGGCTGCTTGGTGGCGCTTTCCAGCAGGGCCCAGAAGTTCGCATACCAGTCGAGATACATGTGGGGGTACACATCGAGGTACTCGCCGTCGTCCATCGGCCGCGAGCCGAGGTTGCCTCCAAGCCACGACTTCTGCTCATAGAGCGTGATCTGGTAGCCGCGCTCGGCGAGCCTCATCGCGGCGGTGAGACCTGACAGGCCCCCACCCGCGATCGTGACGGCCGGTCCCGTGCCGCTCATGACGGCGTGGACTGCACGCTCAGCAGCCGCCGCGCGCGCACGATGTCAGGGAGTTGTGAACCGGACCCCACCCGTTCGAACCAGTCACACAGCTCGGCCACGCGCTGAAGCGCCGTGGCCTCTCCGCCGGTGCGCCCCTGATGGACGGCCAGGCCGGTGACCGCGCGCAGCTCGAGCAGTTTGGCGTTCTGCTCAGCGGCAGCGGAGATCGCCTGCTCGTAGGCGGCGGTGGCGGCCTCCGCGTCCGGGGAGTCACCGGTCATCAGCGCGCGGCCCATGAAGCGGAACAGCTCGGATTCGGAGAACCGCTCTCCGGTGTCGATGATGTGCGCCCGGCCGGCGCGCAGCGCTTCCAGGGCTTGGCGCTGGTCACCGGCGGCGAGCCGCAGATCGGCGAGCAGGATGTAGAAGTGCGGCAGGCTGAGCCGCGAGCCGGAGGCCAGGTAGGCCTCGACCTGCTCCTCCAGGACGGCGACGCTCGAGCGCAGCTGTCCTGCGCGGCCCTGCTGCCACCCGGCGTGCAGCAGGGACACCGTGTGCCAGTAGCCGATGTTGAGGTCGGCCGAGTGCGCGCGCGTCTTCTCGGTCCAGTGGCGCAGCTCCACCGGCTCGCCACGGGCGAGGTGCAGGATGCTGCGCATGCCCCAGGCCTGGGCTCTGGTCACGGGACCACCGACCTCCTCGGTCAGCTCCAGGCTGAGGTCCGAGCGATCCCGCGACTCGCCGGCGTAGCCGAGGTTCCACAGGATCAGCGCGAGATAGGCCAGCGCGCCCACCCCGGTGTCGCCCTGCGCCTCGTTGATCTGGACGAACTGGTCAGACCGGTGATAGCGAGTGAAGGCCTGTTCGAGGTGGCCGCGGGCGACGTCGAAGTTGGCCAGGTACATGTGCACGAGGCCGCGGTACAGGTGGCCCTCGGCCAGGCGGACCTCGTCGCCGGCCTGCTCGCCGAGCGCCAGCAGCTCGTCCCCCAGGGCCAGCGCCTGGCCGTAGTCGGCACGCAGCAGGTAAAAGCTCCACTCGCCGCGCGTGACGGAGACCAGCCGCTCGTCGGCCCCCGTGCGTTCGCATACCCGGCGCGCCGCCGCGTAGGCGTCCTGCACCCCGGCCGCCGCGTAGCCGTGCGCCGCCTGGAGCGACGCCGCCCGGTAGGTGAGGAGGTCCACCCGCTCCAGGTCGCCGGCCTCGTCGACGCCGGCGGCGTCGAGCGCCTCCAGACCTCGGCGGAAGTGCTCGGCCGACTCCAGGAACGCCGCGCGCTCCAGCGCGCGCATCCCGGCGGTGTGCCAGTAGCCGACCGCCTTCTCAGGCTCGGCGGCGTGGTCCCAGTGACGGGCGACGATCTCGGGCTCGCGATCGACCAAGATGGAGAAGCGTTCGGTGAGGACACCGGCCACGCGGCCATGCAGTGCCTGTCGGCGCCGGCGCAGGATCCGGTCGTAGGCCGCCTCCTGAAGCAGGGCATGCGAGAACTCGCAGCGGGCCCGCTCGCCCGAGACGGGGCGCAGCACGTCCTGCACGGCGAGCTGGGCCATCGCGGGCTCGAGCTCGGGGCCGTCGGGGGGCCAGAGGGCCACCAGCAGGTCCCGGTCGAACTCCCGGCCCAGCACGGCGGCCACGTCGACGACGCCGCCCAGGGCGGGGAGGCGATCGAGGCGCTCGGTGAGCAGGCCCTGCAGCGTCGAGGGCACGTGGGTCAGGCTGTCGCGGCCGTTGCCGGGCTTGAGCTGATCGGCGTGATCGAAGCATCTTCAGCGTCTCCTCCACGAAGAGGGGGACGCCGTCGGCGGTGGAGTCGACCCACTCCAGCACGGCCGGGTCAAGCGGCTCGACGCTCGCCCAGGCGGCCAGCGCGCGGACGTTCTCGGAGGTGAGAGGGCCGAGGTCGAGCTCCAGCACCTGGCTGGACTGGGCCCAGGGCGGCTCGAACTCCGGGCGGAACGTCAGCAGGCACAGGACGGGGAGGTGCGCCAGCTCGGCGACGACCCGGTGCAGGAGCTCGACCGTCGACGGGTCGGCCCAATGCAGGTCCTCCACCACCAGCAGGAGCGGATGGCGCGCCGGGTTGGCGATGAGCAGCGCCTCGAGGCTGTGCAGGGTCGCGGTGCGAACGTCGCGCGGGGTGAGCCCCGGCGCCGCCTCGCTGAGCTCGCCGCGGATGGCCAGCAGCCCGGCCAGGATCGGAACCGCCTCGGTGGGCTGCAGCCCGGCGGCCTGCGCCGCCTCGGAGAGGATCGCCATCTTCTCGGCCGCGGGCCGGCCCGCGTCGAGCGCCAGGAGCCGCTCCAGGTAGCGGATGACGGGATGCAGCGAGGTGCCCTGGTGATGCGGTGAGCAGCGCCAGATCTGCGCCTCTCCCACCTGCGGGGTGAGCCGGTCCAGGAGCTCGCGGACGATGCGGCTCTTGCCGATCCCGGCCTCGCCGGTGACGTGGACGATCGCGCCGTGGCCCCGCTTGACCTGCTGCCAGGCCTGGGCCAGGCGCGCCAGCTCGTGGTCGCGGCCGACCAGCGGGGTCAGCCGGCGTTCCCCTGCGACCTCGAGCCGGCCGATGGCGCCGGTCGCCCGCAGAACGCGATGCACGGCGATGAGCCGGGACACGCCCTTGAGCTGCTGCGCGCCCAGGGCCTCGGTCACGAAGTAGCCCTCCACCAGATCCCTGGTCGCGTCGCTGATCACCACCGTCTGGGGCGCGGCGATCGACTCCAGGCGAGCGGCGATGTGGGGAGTCTCGCCCACGATCGCCATCCGCTCCCGCGTCTCGCCCACGCCCATCTCGCCGGCGACCACCATCCCGGTGTGGATGCCGATCCGCACCCGCAGCGAGATGCCGTGCTCGTCACGCAGCCCGACGTTGAGCTCCTCCAGTTCGTCCAGCATCGCGAGGCCGGCGTGTACCGCGCACTCGGCGCTGTCCTCGCGCGCCTGCGGGTAGCCGAAGTAGACGAGGATGCCGTCGCCGGCATAACGGGCGGTGTAGCCGTGGAAGCGATCGGTGGCGCGCGCACACGCCTCCTGGTAGCCGGTGAGGATCTCCCGGAAGTCCTCGGGATCGAGCGTCTCGGCCAGCGGCGTGGAGCCGACGATGTCGCAGAACATCACCGTCATATGGCGGCGGTGAGCCGCGCTGGGTTCGTTTCCGGCAGTCGCGTGCGGATCCTGCAAGGGGCTGCCGCAACCGCCGCAGAACCGCATCCCGTCAGGGTTCTCCTGGCGGCAGTTAGCGCAGATCATCCTGCTCGCGACCCCACAAGCAGCTGGAATTCACGTCCCCAGGATATGAGAAAACGCCTAACCAAGACCGGCGCGGGGCCACGAGCCCGCCCTCGTCGCGCGGGAAGGGAAGCCGTGCGGCGAGCGTCCTCAGTGCGTAGGCGGGTTTGGCCATGACCAGTCACCACGGTCCTCAGCGCACACCGGAAGAGCTTGCCCAGGAGCGCTGGCTGCGGACCTTGATGCGTGAACGACGTCTATTTCCCCAATTGGTCCTCGACGCCGGGCTGGCGCCCCACGGGCCTGCGGCGTGACCTGCTCAACCTGCATCGCGCCGTGACCGTCTACTACGCATACGGCACCCGGCGCCTGGCCTACACGATCCTCAGCGCCCCGGCGCTGGCCCAGCCGGCCGGCGCGGTGACCGTCGAGAACGGGATGACGGTGCGCACGCTGCGCTGCACGGCCGGCTGCTCGTCACCTGGCGGCGTAACGGAAGCACCTCACCGGCCCGCTGCCCGGCGCTTGGTGAGCGCGTCGTCCGGGGCCAACTTGCGCACCAGGCGCTGCCGGCCGCGGTGCAGCCGAGTGGTGATGGTCGCCTCGCGTACGTCCAGCGCCCGGGCCGCCTCCCGGTAGGACAGACCGAGCACGTCAATCGCCACGACCGCGTCGCGGAAGTCGAGCGGCAGGGCAGAGATCGCGCCGAACAGCTCCGACGCCTCCAGCCGGGACTCGGCCCGCACCGCGCGGCGGTCCTCCACGAGGTCCAGATCGTCGGGGAGGGCCGTGGCCTGGGCGCGGCGGGCGGCCGCGCGCCGGTCCGAGAAGAAGGTGTTGCGGAGCACTCGCAGCAGGTACCGCAGGTCGTCATCGGAGCGCAGCCGCCGCGACTTTCGCAGCACCGCCGCGTACGTCTCCTGCACGAGATCCTCGGCGTCCTCGCGCGATCCGCACAGCGCCCAGGCGGCGCGGTAGAGACGGTCGAGGTGGTCACCCAGCCGCTCGGGGTCAAGCTGGCGCCCGCCCGTCACGAACGGCCCCAGGAATTCGCAAGGGTGGGGAAGGATCGCCGCCCCCGCGCGTCCTTTGAGCTATGTGAGCCTTGACGCGCCCGGCGTTCACCCCCGCGCCACCAGGGAAGGCGTGTCAAAGGGGGGCGCCCGTCTCGTGCGGGCGCCCCCGTTTCATCTGAGCGGCGTCGAGGCTGTCTCACAGCTTCCGCTCCGCCCGGCCACCCAGCGGCAGCCTCGTGCCTGGTCCCGGCTGTCAGTAGCCGGGATAGGGGGACGTGGTCGTGGACGTGCTCGTCGTGGGCGTGCTCATCGTGGGCGTCGGGCTCGAGCTGCTGCCAGCCCCCGGGTCCTTGACAACGTGCCAGATACCGCCGAAGCCGTTGACACCCTCGCCGGTGGCGTTGTCCTTCTTCTTGTCGCTGGCGAACGTGTAGAGCGGGTGGCCGCCGAGCGTCACCTGGATGAGGCCGTTGCGCTTGAAGGTGCCGAGCTTGCCCTTCACGCCGGCCGCCTTGCTCAGGTGCTTGGCCGAGGAGACCGTGACCGGGGGCCAGAACGAGAAGCAGCCGCTGGCCTTGGTGCACTTCGGGCGCTGGGTGGTGTCGCCGCTCAGCGTGTACACGGCGCGACCCTTGGTGTTGATGACGATGTTCTCGGTCTTGGTGGAGCCGGACTGATTGGTGACCGAGGCTCCGTGGGCGACCTGGAGCGTCAGTGTCTTGGCCACCGCCAGGCCCACCATCGCGGCGCTGGCGAATCCCGCAAGCGCGGCGACGACGACCGCGACGTGGACGCGACGCAGCCGGCGGTGGTGAAGTAGTCGAGCCATGCAGCCCCCTTTGGGGTCGTGAACGTTTCCCAAGCAAGGGACGCCGGTCTCGTCAAAACCTTCCCGCGCGAGGGCCGACCTCGGTCCTGCGTCACAATGCGGGCATGGCCGAGGACCGCCCCACCCCGCCCCCCGATCGCTCCGGCGGCACCCAGAAATCGGCGCCTCCGGCGCCGATGCCGCGCGACAAGCAGGGCTGGCGCGTGGCCCCTGCGCCCGACGGGCGCGGACTGCCCGATCAACACAAGCCGACGCCGCCGCACCGGCTGCGTGGCTTCTGGATCTTCGTGATCGTGCTGCTGGCGATCAACTGGCTCTCGGTTCTGCTCTTCCAGCCCGGCTCGGAGACCCGCGTCAAGGTTCCCTTCAGTCCGTATTTCCTGCAGCAGGTCCAGGCCAAGAAGGTCAAGTCGATCACGACCACCGGTAACACCGTCGACGGCACGTTCACCGCCAAGGTCAAATACCCGCTCAACGACAAGAACGCGGTGGCGACGACGCTGTTTGAGACCGAGGTGCCGACGTTCTGGAACCACGACGCGCTCACCACCGAGCTTCAGGCCAACGGTGTACAGGTCAACGCCAAGTCCACCGCCCAGCACACGTCCGTGCTGGCCGAGATCCTGCTCGGCTTCGGGCCCACGCTGCTGCTCGTGGGGCTGTTCGTGCTGCTCGCCCGCCGCGCTCAGGCCGGAGCCGGCGGCGGCCTGGGTGGGCTGGGGAACTTCGGGCGCTCACAGGCCCGCCGCGTCGACCCCGAGAAGATCCGGGTCACGTTCGACGATGTGGCCGGGATCGACGAGGCCAAGGCGGAGCTGACCGAGATCGTCGACTTCCTCAAGACGCCCGAGCGCTACCAGAAGCTGGGTGGGCGCATGCCGCACGGCGTGCTGCTGTTCGGACCTCCGGGGACGGGCAAGACGCTGCTGGCCCGCGCGGTCGCCGGCGAGGCTCACGCGGCGTTCTTCTCCATCGCCGCGTCTGAGTTCATCGAGGCCATCGTCGGCGTCGGCGCCGCCCGCGTCCGCGATCTCTTCGCCAAGGCCAAGGAGGCCGCGCCCTCGATCATCTTCATCGACGAGCTGGACGCCATCGGCCGCTCGCGCCAGGGGTCGGCGGGGATCACCGGCGCCAACGACGAGCGCGAGCAGACGCTTGACCAGGTCCTCACCGAGATGGACGGCTTTGAGGGCAACGACGCCGTCGTCGTCCTGGGCGCCACCAACCGGCCGGAGATCCTCGATCAGGCGCTGCTGCGCCCGGGCCGGTTTGACCGGCGGGTGGGCGTCTCGCCCCCTGATCGCGTCGGGCGCAAGAAGATCCTCGAGGTCCACACCCGGTCGATGCCGCTGGCCGATGACGTCGATCTGGGCGTACTGGCCTCCACCACTCCGGGCATGGTCGGCGCCGACCTGGCCAACCTCGCCAATGAGGCGGCGCTGCTGGCCGCGCGCCGCGGCCACGCGAAGGTGACGCTCTCAGATTTCACCGACTCGCTGGAGAAGATCATGCTCGGCGCGCCGCGCGGGATCATCCTGTCGGCAGCCGACCGCGAGCGCACGGCGTATCACGAGTCCGGACACGCGCTGGTGGGCATGCTCAGCCCCGACGCCGATCCGGTGCGCAAGGTGTCGATCGTGCCGCGCGGTCAGGCGCTCGGTGTCACCCTCTCGACCCCCGACGCGGACCGCGTTTCCTACTCGCGCGAGGACCTGGAGGCCAAGATCAGAGTGGCCCTCGGCGGCCGGGTCGCCGAGGAGGTCATCTACGGCAAGATCACCACCGGCGCCGAGTCAGACATCCAGCAGCTCACCAACATCGCGCGCCAGATGGTGGGGCGCTGGGGCATGAGCGAGAAGCTCGGCCCCGTGACACTGCTCCCCTCCGAGGGGCAGAGCCCCTTCCTCCCCGGTGCCTCAGAGACCTCGGCCCAGACCCAGTGGCTGGTCGACCAGGAGGTCCAGGCGCTCATCGAGGGCTGCCACGCGCAGGTCACCCAGCTCCTCACCGACCACCGCGACCAGCTTGACGACCTCGCGCACGCGCTGCTCGCGGCCGAGACGCTCGACGCCGAGGATGCCTACGCCGCTGCCGGGGTGCCGATGCGTCCCGTCCACGCCGAACCGGAACCCGCGCCCCAGCCGTGAGCCACCGCGTCGTGGTCATCGGCGGCGGCTTCGGCGGGCTCAACGCCATCCAGTCGCTGCGCCGGGCCGACGTGGAGATCACGCTGATCGACCGGCGTAACTTCCACCTCTTCCAGCCGCTCACCTATCAGGTCGCGACCGGCGCCCTGTCGCCGGGAGAGGTGGCCTATCCGCTGCGCGCGATCTTCAAGTCAGACCAGAAGGTGAGAGTCCTGCTTGCGGAGGTGGCCGGGTTTGACCTGGAGGCCCGGGAGGTGCACCTCACGGACGCGCTGGGAATGGACACCGCGCCCGACCCGGTGGCCTACGACACGCTGATCGTCGCGGCGGGCTCCAGTTACTCGTATTTCGGGCACGAGGACTGGCGCGAGTTCGCCGCCGAGGTCAAGACGCTCGAGAGCGCGATCGCCGTGCGGGCGGAGATCCTCCGAGCGTTCGAAGCCGCGGAGATGACCGACGACTCCGAGACGCGCCGGGCGCAGCTCACGTTCGTGGTGGTGGGAGCGGGGCCGACCGGCGTGGAGATGTCGGGCCAGATCGCGGAGATGGCCCGCGACACGCTGCGACGCAACTTCCGCGCCATCGACCCCGGCAACGCCCGGGTGATCATGATCGATGCGCTGGACCGGGTGCTCACGAGCTTTCCACATTCGCTGTCACGCAAGGCGCAGCGGTCGCTGGAGGGGCTCGGCGTGACGGTCATGCTCAATCGCACCGTTGTCGGGATCGACGACGAATCGGTCACCGTCTCAGACCCCGACGGTGCAAACGAGCGCATCGCGGCCAAGACGGTCATCTGGGCCGCCGGCGTGACCGCCTCGCCGCTGGCAGGGCAGCTCGGCGAGCTCGCCCGCGCTGAGACCGACCGCGCCGGCCGCCTCACCGTCGAGGGCGACCTCACCCTCCCCGGCCATCCCGAGGTGATCGCCCTCGGCGACATGGTGCGCGTCCGCGGGACCGACGGAAAGGCCGTGACCTATCCGGGCGTGGCGCCGGTGGCCATCCAGCAGGGCCACTACGCCGGCAAGCTCGTGGCCGACCGGCTCAAGGGCCGCACCCGGTCTCCGTTCCACTACTTCGACAAGGGCAACCTGGCCACGATCGGGCGCGGTCGCGCGGTCGCGCAGATCAAATTCGTCAAGCTCAGCGCGCTGCCGGCCTGGCTGGTGTGGCTCGTCGTCCACCTCTGGTACCTGATTGGCTTCCAGAACCGGCTGCTGGTGATGATCAAGTGGTCGATCAGCTTCTTGACCCACGGGCGCAGCGCTCGCATCATCACCAACCAGCCGGCGGACGGCGTGCCCGCCTCGGCCGGTGGCGGAGCCGAGCGGACGCCTTCAGACTGACGCCGGCGCCCGCGGGCGCTTGCGTCCCCACTCGCCACGCAGCACGCGCAGCGCGTTGCCGCCGGCGATCTGCTCGGCCACGTCGTCGCCGTAGTGCTCGCCCAGCGCCCGCTGGAGGTCCGCCATCCGTCCCTGGTGCTCCAGCCCGGGCAACGCCGGCTTGATGTACCCGTCGAGGTCGGAGCCGATCCCGACGTGGTCGTAGCTGCCGGTGAGCTCGTGGAGCTTGTCGATGTGCCGACACAGGGCCTTGACCGACCCCTCAAAGGTCTCGGCTATGCCGGGTAGTCCGCTGGTGATGTAGTGCTGGCACAGGATGAGGCCGAGCAGGCCACCCCGTGCGGCGACGCGCTTGACGGTGTCGTCGTCAAACGAGTACTCCAGGCCGCCGAACCGGTAGGCCATGTGGGTGGCGATCACCGGGACCTCGCGGGCTGGATCGCGCGCGTCCAGCAGGGCGAACACGTCGCGGATCGACTGCGCCCGCATGTGGGTGAGGTCCACGAGGATGCCCTCGTCGACCATCGCCTGCACCAGTTCGCGGCCCAGGGGGGTCAGGCCCTCGTCGTCGTCCTGGTGAAACACCCGGTTGTAGACCCCGTCGGAGAGGAAAGGGAGCGCCGGCGCGTTGGTCGCCACCTGACGGAAGAAGAGGTGAGCCACGGTGATGTAGGCCACGCCGAGCTCGGCCAGCTTGGCCACGTTGCCCTGCACCTCGTCGGGCTCGTTGCCGATGTGAAACCCGCCTTCGATTGCGTGGACGAGGATCGGCGTGCCGCCGGCGTCGGACAGATGCCGGTCGAGCTCCTTCGCCGTGTGGGCGATGACCAGGTCGGCGCCGTGCGCCTTGACGTAGTCCTCCACCGTGTCACGCTGATTGACGATGTCCGCGAAGTAGCTCTCGAGCGGCGCCGCCGCATAGTCCTGGCTCAAATCCATCTCATCAAACGGCTGGTAGAGCACTGACAGTGTCACCCCGACATCACCGTCACGCATGAGCGCTTCGGTGACACTCGCCGTGTCATCCGGCCCCTGATAGTTGGCGAAGTGGTTGATCAGCTCGACGACGAGGTCCTGCCAGCGATGGCGCCACCAGGCCGTGAGCCGTTCGTGCGCACGCTGCTCGTCGTCCTCGAGCAGGTGCATCGGGAAGTGGCCGTGCATGTCTACAAGCATGTCCGTGCCCCCGCCGCTGCCGTGCCTCTGAGGTCAAGAACCCCACTCAATCTCATCGTCCCCCACCCGAGATCGCGATCCAGGCGTTCAGTCTTACCACTCCCGCTCGGCACGCGTCAACGCGTGGGAGGAGATCTGGCCGTGGCTGATGCAGACTGGGCCAGCGGCGCGCACCTGGAGGTCGCGCGCATCGAGCCCGGGCGGGCGCTCGTCTACCGTTGCGAGCGGGCGGGTCGGATGAGCGGCGAGCAGGCGATGACACCCTGCCGCTCGACGGTGTTGGCGTCCTCCTGTCCCGCCGCGTTACGGGCTCGCACGACGAAGTACTCGGTCGCGCTGGCCGGCACCCCGGGCGTCAGGAACGAGGTCACACCCGGCGCGGTCGTGTACGTCGGCGTGGCGTAGTCCTCCCCGCCCGGCGCGGTGGCGACGAAGATCTCATAGACGATCTGCGAGCTCGGGGTCACAGGATCGGTGGCCGCCTTCCAACTGAGCGTGTAGCCGCCGGTGCGGGGCAGGATCTGAGGGGCGTCGACGGGCTGCGGCGATGGGCATCTCACGGCGCTGATGAGGCCCGCGAAGGTCGGTACGTCGCCGGGCGGCGGCGGCGACGAGGGCGCGCCGGGCGTGGGCGCCGGCCTGACGTGAAACTTGAAGCTCGCGATCACGCGCGGTGCCACGACAAGATCCGGGCACGCGCGGACGGGCGACGGGTTGCAGCGGATGAACGAGTGCTCCACCACCGTGCCGTGCCACTGACCCGTGCACCAGCCGCCTCGGCCCTTCGCGGGTCGCATGGTGAGCTTGACCCGCTTGCCCTGCTTGGCCCGGCCGATCGTCTTTGTCACGCGCGACTGGCAATGGCTGCCGCGGGGGCCGCTCACCGAGAACGTGTCGGAGCGAACCAGCGAGCCGAACGCCCCGATGGCCACCGGCACGCGGAAGCTGAAGGCGAACCGCGTCTGGGGCGTCCCCGATCCGGGGTTCACCGTCACCCGAGTGCTCGGGCCCAGCGCGGCGGCCGTGGCCGACGTCGCGGCCACCGCCGCGACCAGGAGCGCCGTCGCCGGCGCCCAGCGGATGATCCGTTCGCGGATCACGTCATCCCTGATTATGGCGGACGTGACGCGCGAGGCGCCGGGCGACCGCGCGGCGTCATAGAGTGCCGGGCGATGGTCCTTCACATTTCGTTCACAGGCGCGCCCGCGCGTGCCCCTGGCCCGGCGCCGACGGGACGGCGCGCGTGAACGGCCAGCGGGCGGACGGTGGCGGCGCCCGCGGCCTCCTCACCACCCTGGGAGGACTGCTGCGCGCGAGGGATCGCGAGTTCTTCGTCCTGTTCGAGCGCGCGGCGGCAAACGTCGTGCGGGCGGCAGAGCTGCTGGAGGAGATGCTGGTTGGATTCCCCGAGAGCCGTGGTCTGGCCCGCGACATCCTCATCTGCGAGCAGGACGGCGACCACATCACCCACGAGGTGATCCGACGGATCAACGAGACGTTCGTGACGCCGATCGACCGCGACGACATCCTGCGGCTGACCTCGGCGCTCGACGACATCGTCGACTACATCGAGGAGGTCGCCGACTACTTGGGCCTCTACCAGGCAGAGGCGCCGATGATCCAGGCCCAGGGCCTGGCCCATGTCCTGGTCGACGCCACCCGCGAGCTCGCCGCCGCGTTCCCGCTGATGCGGGAGTTCAAGGACGTCAGCGGGCACATCGTGGAGGTCCATCGCCTCGAGAACGAGGGTGACCGGATCGTGCGCAGTGCCATCGCCTCCCTCTTCGAGGAGGGGATCGACCCGATGGTCGTCATCCGCTGGAAGGACATCTTCGAGCGTCTCGAGGACGCGATCGACGCCACCGAGCGCACCGCCTACGTGCTCGAGGGCGTCGTCATCAAGAACGCCTGAGCCATGAGCAGCGGAGACGTCATCCTCGTCATCGTCGTCGGGACCGCGGTCGTCTTCGACTTCACCAACGGCTTCCACGACACCGCCAACGTCGTCGCGACATCGATCTCGACCCGGGCGATCGGGCCCCGGCGGGCGGTGGCGTTGGCCTCGATGCTCAACTTCGTCGGGGCGTTCATCTCGCTGAAGGTCGCGGCGACCATCGGCAAGGGCTTCGTCGCGTCTGGCGCGGTCACGACGACCGTCGTGTTCGCCGCGCTGGTCGGAGCGATCGGCTGGAACCTCATCACATGGTTCTACGGCCTGCCGTCGAGCTCATCACACGCGCTCATCGGCGGGCTGGTCGGCGCTGCGATCGCGGCCCACGGCTGGAGTGCGGCCAACGGCAAGGGGCTCCTCGACAAGCTCATCGTCCCGGCGCTGGTGGCGCCGCTCATCGCCTTCGTCGTGGCCGGCGTGTCGATCCTCATCGTCTACCGGATCGTCGGGCGGCTGCGACCGGGCGCGGTGGGCCGAGGGTTCCGGCTGGGCCAGATCGTCTCCAGCGGCCTGCTCGCGCTGTCGCACGGCACCAACGACGCCCAGAAGACGATGGGCGTGATCACGCTCGCTCTGATCGCCAACGGCAACATTCCAGCGGCGGGGTTCCACGTCCCGGACTGGGTCGTCGTCACCGCGGCCAGCGCGATCGCGCTGGGGACGTTCACCGGCGGCTGGCGGATCATCAAGACCGTCGGCACCCGGATCATCAGCATGGATCCGGCCCAGGGCTTCGCGGCCCAGACCGCCGGGTCGGTGGTCATCCTCGCCGCCTCGAGCGTCGGATACCCGCTGTCGACCACCCACGTCATCTCGGGCGGGATCACCGGCGCGGGCGCCGCCAAGAGCGTCTCGGCGGTGCGCTGGGGGGTGGCCGGCGACATCGTCAGGGCTTGGGTCCTGACGCTGCCCGCGACCGCCGCACTCGCCGCGGTGGTCTACGGGATCACGCAGCTGTTCGGCAGCGGTGCGGTGGGCCCGATCGTCGTGGCGGCGGCGCTGCTGGTCGGCGGGATCGCCCTGTTCGCGCGCCGCGCCCTGCCCCGGGTCGCGCCCCCGGTGACGCAATGATCGTCCTCGGAGCAGCCCCGCTACTGAAGATGATCTACTCCTCGCTCATCGCCGGGGTAAGCGTGGCCGTGGTCTTCTCGGTCGCGGTGTTCGGCGTCATCCGCTCCAGCGACATGCGCCGCGCCAACCGCGCCGGGGCCTCCGCCCGCTACGCCACCCTCGGGCTGCTGGCCCTGCTCGCCTCGCTGGCGATCGCGATCGCCGGGCTGGTCCTCGTCGTTCACAAGAGCTAGCCGCGGCTGGGCCGAGTGGGTTGCACAAGGCAATTGAGGCCAGGCGTCAGCGGCCGAACACGATCTCCCCGTCGACGACGGTCAGCATCACCGGCGTCGTGATCAGCTCGTCGGGGTCGGCGTCGACCGGGTCCTGGGCCATGACGGTGATGTCGGCGGCGTAGCCGGGCGCGAGCCGCCCCAGCCGGTCGCCGTCGCCGCCGGTCAGCGCTGCGCCGGCGGTGTAGCCCTCGCAGCGCCTGCCAGGCCGTCGAGCGCCTGGTCGTCGTACGGCGCGCGGTCGGGGTGCCCCGGCGGCCGCCGCAGCCGTGCCGCGGCCATGCCCTCGCGCGGGTCATAGCGGGCCACCGGCCAGTCGGAGCCGAGCGCGATCGTGGCGCCGGACTCGAGCAGTGAGCGGGTGAGGAACGCGCGGTCGCAGCGGTCGTCGCCCAGGCGCCGAGACCAGTTGTCGCGGCGGTCGGGGTCCAGCCACATCATGTGCTGGGCCTGCATCGACGCGACCACCCCCTCGGCGGCGAAGCGCGGAAGGTCGTCGGGCTGGAGCGTCTCGATGTGCTCGATGCGGTGTCGGACCCCGGGGCCGGCGCCCGCCTTGGCGTAGGTGTCCAGCGCCTCGCGCACGCCGCGATCGCCGGTCGCGTGGGTGACGCACTGAAAGCCGCCGCGAGGCGAAGAAGGCCACCGCGCGCCGATAGCGGTCCACGTCGGGCCAGAACGACGCCCGACCGTCCCGCTCGGTGTCGGGCTCGACCAGCCAGCCGGTGCCGGAGTCGATCACCCCGTCGATGAAGAACTTGGCCACGCCGGCCCGCCAGCGCCGGCCGCGCTCGCGCCGCGGCGCGCGCGTAGACCTCCCACTGCTCCTCGGGCGTGTCGGGGTCGATCGTGAACGGCATGAGGATCCGAGTGATGAGGTCGCCGCGCGACTCGAGCTCGCGCAGCAGGTCCAGCGACTCGAGCGTGCCGTCCATGGCGTGCGTCCCGGTCAGCCCGACCGCGGCGAGACGCCGCAGGTGGTCGGCGCACAGCGGAGCTCCTCCTCATGCGGTGGCCACGGGCATGGCGGCGCGGACCAGGTCCATGGCGGCGTTCTCGCGCAGCTCGCCGGTCGGCCGGCCCTCGACGCAGACGACCTCGGCATGCTCGGCGAACTCGCGCGGCCCGTCGACGCCGGCGAGCTCCAGCGCGCTCGACGAGACGCAGCAGCGTGTGGAAGTCCATGAAGGTCATGCGCCGCCGGCGCGCCGCCGACCGCCTCGTCGATGACCGCGGCGCTGATCCCGGTCTGCTCGAAGACGTTGTAGTCAAGGCCCCAACCCTGCACCCACTCGCCGGGCGCGCACTTGCGCGCGCTCCGCCGCAGCGCGCCGAGCACGTCGTCGAGCGTGTGGGCGTCCAGCAGATCGGCGCCGCGCGCGCCCGACCGCGCCCTTGAAGGGGTGCATGTGGCTGTCGATCAGCCCGGGCACGGCGGCGGCGCCCGCGCAGGTCGATCACCTCGGTGCTGCGATCCGCAGAGCTCGACGGATGTCGCGGTCGTCGCCGACGGCGGTGATCGTCCCGTCGGCGATGGCCAGCGCGGTGGCGTGCGGCCGCTCGGGGTCCAGCGTGCGGACGCGCCCGTTGACGAGTGCGAGGTCGATCTGGGTCATATGGCTCCTTGCGTGGCTGAGGGGTGGCGGTCCCCGCTGCCGTCCGGCCCCGGCGCGCACCGGCTTCCACCCCGCGCGCGGCACCGAGGCGCGCAGCAGCTGGGTGTAGGGATCCTGGGGATCGTCGAGGATCCGCTGGTCGCGCCGCGCTCCACGACGCGCCCGCGCCGCATGACGAGCGCCTCGTCGGGTGAGCTGGCGGACGACGGCGAGGTCGTGGCTGATGAGGATGTAGGAGACCCCGGTCTCCTCGCGGATGTCGGCCAGCAGGTTGAGGATCTGGGCTTGGATCGAGACGTCCAGCGCCGCCACCGACTCGTCGAGGATGATCAGGCGCGGCTCGGCCGCCAGCGCCCGGGCGATGGCGATGCGTTGGCGCTGGCCGCCGGACAGCGCGCTGGGCAGCGAGCGCGCATCACGCGGTCGTCGAGGCCGACGAGCTCGCCGAGCTCCGCCATCCGCGCGCGGCGCGTCGCGGCGTCGGCGCCGTGGCCGTGCAGCCGCAGCACCTCGTCGAGCGTCTGCTCGGCGGTCTGGCGCGGATTGAGGCTGGAGTAGGGGTCCTGGAAGACGATCTGGATCTCGGCCCCGCGTCGCCGGCGCTCGGCCGGCCGATCGCGCCGGGACCGAGCGGTCGCGGCCGCAGGCGCGTGATCGTGCCCGCCGTCGGCTTGGTCAGCCCGACGAGCATGCGGGCGACCGTCGTCTTGCCCGAGCCGGACTCGCCGACGATCGCCAGCGAGCCGCCGGCCGCGACGGCGAAGGCCACGTCGTCGACGGCGACGACGTCTCGCCATACACCTTGCGCAGGCCGGTCGGCCTGACAGGATCGGCTGCCGGCTCATCGGCGCCCCGGCCGTGGGTCAGCGACTCGCCCGCAGCTCGCCGCGCCCGCAGGCACCTGCACCATGGCGCCGTCGATCGTCCTCGAGTAGCCGGCTCCTGTTGCGGTGCAGCGCTCCTGGGCGTAGTCGCAGCGCGGCGCGAACGCGCAGCCCGCCGGCGCCTCGAACGCCGACAGCGGCCGACCGCGGATCGCCGCCAGGCGCTGGACTGGTCCGGTCGATCGCGGGCCGCGCCGCCCGACAGGCAGCGTGTACGGGTGAAGCGGCGCCTGCGCCAGCGCGGCCGACGCCTGGTCCTCGACGATCTGGCCCGCGTACATCACGCACATGCGGTCACACACGGCGTCGGCCAGGTCGAGGTCGTGGGTGATGAACAGCAGGGCGAGGCCGCGCTCACGCCGCAGATCGTCGAGGATCGCCATCACCTCGGCCTGGGTGGTGACGTCGAGCGCGGTCGTGGGCTCGTCGGCGAGGAGGAGCCGCGGCTCGGTGAGGAGCGCCGCCGGCGATCATCACCCGCTGGAGCAGCCCGCCCGACAGCTCGTGGGGGTACTGGTCAAGCCGCCGCGCGCCGTCGTCGATGCCGACGTCGCTCGAGCGCGGCGATCGCCCGCTCCCGGGCCTGCCGGCGGGGCACGCCGCGGTTGGTGCGCAGGGCCTCGGTGAGGAAGTCGCCGATCGTGCGCACGGGATTGATGTGCGCCCGCGGGTCCTGGAAGACCATCGCCACGCTGGCCGCGGTACTCGCGCAGGGCACCGCCGCGCAGGTCGGCGATCCGGCGCCGGCGTAGCGCAGCCCACCGGCAACGCTTCGCCCCGCGGGGCAGCAGGCGCGCGACGGCGCGCGCGGTCATCGACTTGCCCGAGCCCGACTCGCCCACCAGCCCGACCGCTTCGCCGGTGCCGATGGACAGGCGCACGTCGTGCAGGACGGTCTGCAGCCGGCCCTCCACCGGCAGCTCGACGACCGAGGTGCTCGACCTCCAGCAGCGCGCTCATCCCGCCCGCCTCATCCCCGCCTCATGCCGCCCGCCTCATGCCGCGATCGCTCCGAGCTCGGGGCGGACGTCCCACGGGGCGACCGTCTCCAGCGCGGCGCCGACCCGGAACACAGTCTCGTCGTCATACGTGCGCCCGGCGATCTGGACGCCGGTGGGACCGCCCCGGGCGCCGAACCCCGACGGCACGGCCAGCACCGGGCAGCGGCTCATGATGTTGAACACCGGGGTGAGGAAGTTCTCCAGGTGGTCGGCGACCGCGGCCGTGTCGCCGCCGGTGTCGGTCATATAGCTCTCGCCCGCGGTGAGGCTCGCCGCGCATGACGTCGGGATGACGAGCGCGTCATAGCGCTCGAGCAGCGCGCCCACGGGCCGGTACAGCCGCGCCTCGATCTCCATGCCGTCGGCCACGCCGAGCCCGGCGCTGTACTGCTCGGAGAAGGCGATCATCCCGTGCACGTAGTCACAGGCGAGGTCGGGGTGGGCGCTGATGTCGGCCTTGATCTGGGCGGCGAAGCCGTGATGGAAGTGGATCGCGGTTGCGCGCATGACCTCCTCGCGCGGGAGCTCGAGGTCCACCTCGTCGACGACGGCGCCGGCGGTGCGCAGCGCCTCGGCGACCGCCAGGGTGTTGGCGCGGACGTCATCGTGCACCGGCCAGCCGCCGAGGTCGACCGATACCGCGATGCGCAGGCCGTGGATGGAATCGAGCTGCGCCGGCAGGACCACTGACTCGCGCAGGGTGGTGATGTCGCCCGGATCCACCCCGGCCAGCACGTTCTCATACAGCGCGCAATCGGCGACGGTGCGCGCCAGCGGCCCGCAGTGGCAGTACGTGTCGAGGTTGAACGGCGGGTCCACCGGCACCCGCCCGTAGGGGGGCTTGAACCCGACGACGCCGCAGGCGGCCGCCGGGATGCGGATCGACCCGCCGATATCCGAGCCGCTGGCCAGCGTCGAGGTGCCCGAGGCCAGGGACGCGGCGGACCCACCCGACGAGCCGCCGACGGCGAGCTCGGGGTTGAACGGGTTGCGGGTCACGCCCCACATCCGTGAGTGGGTGAACCCGGCGCACGAGAACTCCGGGTTGGCGGCGCGCGCGTGAACGATCGCTCCGGCAGCGAGATGGCGGCGAGCGAACTCCGAGGTGTAGGGGGCGACGACGTCGCGGTGGATCTCCGAGCCCTGCGACCACGGCTGGCCGGTGATCGCCTCCTCGGCCTTGATCGCCACGGGCAGGCCCTCCAGCGCCCGCGGCGTCTCCCCGCGCCCGGCGTAGCGGGCCTCGGCGCGCGCGAGCCTGCACGCGAGCCTCGTCGTAGTAGGTGTGACAGAGCGCGTTGACCGTGGGCTCCACCGCCTCGGCGCGGGCGATCACTGCATCGAGCAGCTCGACGGGGGAAAGCTCGCGGGCCCTGAAGGCGGCCAGCGCGTCGACCGCCGGGAGGTAGTGCAGCGGCTCGGTCATGTCACCCTCGCCCCTCGTCGCGCGCGGCGATCCGCTCGCCGAGCAGGTTGACCGCCACCACCACCAGCACGATGCAGACCCCCGCTGTGAGCGACTCCAGTGGATAGCCCTGGAGCACGCCGGTCTCCCCCGTGGAGACCATCACGCCCCAGTCAGCTGTCGGCGCCTGCACGCCGAGGCCGAGAAACGAGATCGCCGCCAGGTCGACCATCGCCCATGCGAACACCAGCGTCGCCTGGGCCACCACCAGCTCAGCGAGGTTGGGGATGAGGTGCCGGGCGCAGATCGCCAGCGAGGACAGGCCCTGGACCTCGGCCGCCGAGATGTAGTCACGCGCGCGCTCGCGGACGGCGGCCGAGCGCAGGACACGGGCGATGTATGGCGTGTAGGCGATCGCCAGCGCGATCGTCGGCGCGGGCAGACCGGCGCCGAACACGGCCGCGGTGAGCACCGCCAGCAGGATCCCCGGGAACGCGAAGAGAATGTCCATGACCGTCCCGAGCACCGAGTCCACCCAGCCGCCTCGCCAGGCGGCCAGCACTGAGATGACGGTCCCCAGTGCCATCGACATGAGCACGACGAGGGCAGGGCCGAGCATCGAGGTCCGCGCCCCCACCATCAGCCGTGACAGCAGGTCGCGACCCTGGCTATCGAAGCCCAGCAGGTAGCCCTTGGCCTGGAACGGCCCCACGAACTGGAACTCGAGCGCCGAGGAGTTGGGGTCATGGGGAGCGAGCAGCCCGCCGAAGATCGCCAGGGACACGGCAACCCCCACGATCACCCAGCACAGCCCATAGACGACGGAGCTGGCGGCAAGCCGGTGTCGCGTGCGCGGGAGGACGATGGTGCGCCCGACGGTGACGGTGCTCATGCGGCGCGGCTCCCGATGGCGACACGGGGATCAAGCACCGCGTAGAGCAGGTCGACCAGCGCGTTGGCGATCACGAACGCCGCCACCAGCAGCAGCGAGATCCCCTGAACCACGGCGAAGTCCTTGGACTGCGCCGCCTGCACGAGCGCCGCGCCGATCCCATTGAGCGTGAACGCCTGCTCCACCACCGAGGAGAGCGCGAACAGCGACGTGATGGTGATGCCGACGACCGTGGTGATCGGGATCGACGCGTTGCGCAGCACGTGCCGGCGGATGACCAGCCGCCGTGGGATGCCGCGGCTGGTCGCCGTCTGGACGTGCTCGCGTTCCAGCTCGGAGCGCACGGTGACGCGCGTGACCCGCACGACCACGGCGAACGCTGAGGCGGCGAGGGCGATCGCCGGCAGGGTGAGATGCTCGATGGTGCCGCCGAAGCCCGAGCCGTTGCCGAGGGCCGGCAGCCACCCCAGCTTGACCGCGAAGATCGCCAGCAGCACGATCGCGGCGACAAAGGACGGGATCGCCGCCAGCAGGGTCGAGACGGCGATGATCGTGTTGTCCACGAAGCCGCGCCGCAGCCCGGCCAGCACGCCCAGGCCGACGCCGAACACGACGATGAGCAGGGCGGCGTAGAGAACGAGCTCGGCGGTGACGCCGATCCGCTGGGAGATGAGCGCCGAGACCGGCTCGCGGAAGGCGATCGACATCCCCAGGTTGCCGTGCAGGACCACCCCGGTGACGTAGTCCCAGTAGCGAGTGAGCAGCGGATCGTTGAGGTGGTACTGGTGACGCAGTGCGTTCAGGGCCGCCGGCGGGAGGCTGCGCCCGCCGGTCAGGACCGACAGCGGATCGCCGGGGGCCAGGTCCAGCGAGATGAAGATGACGAAGCTCGAGACGATGAGCGCCACGACGAGCATCGCCAGGCGCCGCGCGACGAAACGCGCCATCAGCGACCACCCATCATGTTGGCCCACGGGCCGCCCATGTAGACGAAGGAGGCCGGCTGTCCGGTGAGCCCGCGCTGGGTGATCACCAGCGAGTCAGGAGCGGCCAGCGGGATCCAGGGCAGCTGCTGCATGATGAGATCGCCCGCCTTGGCCACCAGCGCGGCGCGCAGGTCCGGATCCGCGGTGGACCGGGCCCCCTCCAGGTCCTTGGTGATCTCCGGGTCCGAGAAGTTGTCGTAGTTCTGGGTGCCCCCCGGCACCGCGAACGTGTTGTACAAGCCGGCCGGATCGGCGTAGTCGGGATAGTTGGACGTCGGGAACATGTCCACGCCCTTGCGCGCCCCGGCGTTGGTGAAGAAGTTGATGAAGTTGGCGGCCGAGACGGAGTCGATCGTCACCTTCAGCCCGATCTCGGTCGCCGCCTGGCGCACGAGGTTGGCCGCGGTGGCCAGCGACTGGATCTGCCCGGTGGTACCGATCGTGATCGATTTGCCCTCGGCCCCCGCAGCCTTGACCAGCGCCCGCGCCTTGGTCAGGTTCACCGTCGGCACGGGCAGGCCGTTCCAGTCGGACTGGAAGACGGTCTTGCCGTAGCCCCAGGCGCCAGGGTTCTCCAGCGCCCGCGGCAGCTGCCCGAACCCGTGGTAGATCGTGGAGATGTAGGCCGAGCGGTCGATCGCCATCGACAGCGCCTGGCGCACCCGGACGTCCTTGAGCGTCCCCTTGAGGTTGGAGAGCACCATGGCGTCCTCGGCGAACGACGGCCCCTCGGTGACGGTGAGGTTCTTGGCCCGCTTGAGCTGCTCCAAGGTGGACAGCTCCTGTGGGTAGGTGCCGCCGATCGCCCCGGTGAGCAGGCCCGAGGTGAGGCTGGCGTCGTCGCCGATGCCCTTGAAGACGATCTCGTGCACGCGCGCGGCGAGCGTGGAGTCCCAGTAGTGCGGGTTCACGACGGCGGTCAGGCCCTGTCCGGGGATCCACTTCTTGACCTCGTAAGGGCCGCTGCACATCGTCAGCCCCTGGGGCGTGCCGAGCTTCTTGCCCTCCGTCTCGCCGTAGGCCTTCTCCACCACGATGCCCGCCATCTGCGAGAGCTCGCCGGTGAGCCAGTAGTCAGGCCGGGAGAGGGTGAGCGTCACCTCGGTGGGCGTGGTGGCGACGATCGACTTGACCCGGTTGAGCACTTGCGCGTAGAAGCTGCCGTTCGTCGTCGACGCGGCGCGCGTGAGCGACCACACCACGTCGGCGGCGGTGACCGGCTTGCCGTCCCAGAAGTGGACCCCGGCGCGGAGGTCGAAGACGAGCTTGGTCGGACTCGGATACGTGGCCACCGCCAGGCCGGGACCGATCGAGCCGTCGGGATTCTGACGCAGCAGCGAGTCGCACAGCGCCGTGTCGACCGTGTCCTCCGGATAGTCGAACGCCTGGATCGGGTCCAGGGTCTGGACCTCGCGATAGGTCGCCCACACCACCGGCTTGTTGTAGTCACGGGTGGGGGCGTCGGTGGTCGGCGACAGCGTGTTGACCGAGCCGGCGCCCGAGGAGGCGCCGACGAGCTCCGCGGCGGTCGGGAGGGCCCGGCCGCAGCCGGCGAGCGCGAATAGCGCCGCAGCGGCCGCGACCAGGGTGGGCAGCGTGGGCAGGGACGGCCGGCTCATCACAGGGCCTCCTCGGTCGGCGATGACCCGGCGCGCTCGATCGCCTCGATGAGGAGGTCGGTCATGCGCTCGAACATGTCGTCGGGGTCGGGGAACAGGAACGGCGCCGCCGCCGACGCCCGCGGGAACTCGGCGGCCGGCAGCACGGCATAGGCGCGGCGCATCGCGTCGCGGTCGGTGATGACCGGATCGCGGTAGTCGGAGATGGCGAAGAACAGACCACAGCCGACGACGTGGTTCTCGATCAGATGGCTGAAATGCGAGGCCTGCTCCAGGCTCAGGCCGGCGCCGTCGACCAGCAGGTCCAGCGTCTGCTCGCAGATGCGCACGAGCGGCCGGAGGTCATCGGGCTGGCGGGCGAGCAGGATGCCGAGATCCGGGTGGGCGCGGTAGCGCTCGAAGGCGTGGCGAATGTGGATCCGGAGCTGCTCCTGCCACGGGTCTTCGGGGTCAAGCTCCGGCTCGGTGGCGAACAGCCGCTCCGCCAGGCAGGTGAGAAGCGCCTCCTTGTTGTGGAAGTGGCGGTAGATCGCGGTCGGGTCGGCACCCAGCTCGGTGCCGATGCGGCGCATGGTCAGCGCACGGAGCCCCTCTGAGCTCACGATCCGCTCAGCCGCCTGAAGGATGCGGCCACGGTCCAAGCGAACCGTCTGAGTCCCTTCCTCCAACCTCACGGTGCGAGATCGTACGCCTCTCCTACCTTGTTGTCAACAGTGTTGACACCAGCGGTGCGTGCTATTTCTGCCGACATGCACCTGGAGCACTTCGCTGTGATCGTCGACGACTACGACGCAGCGATCGCATTCTTCGTCGACGTCCTCGGCTTTGACCTGGTGGAGGACTCGCCCGCGGAGACCACGGTCGGCGGCCGCGCCAAGCGCTGGGTCGTCGTGCGCCCGCCGGGAGCGAGCACCGGGCTGCTGCTCGCCCGCGCCGACGGGGAGCGTCAGGCGGGGGCCGTCGGCGACCAGTTCGCCGGCCGCGTCGGCCTGTTCCTGCGCGTGGACGACTTTCAGGCCCACTACGACCGGATGCGCGCCGCGGGCGTCGAGTTCGTGGGCGACCCCCGCGACGAGCCGTACGGGCGCGTCGTCGTGTTCGTCGACATCGCCGGCAACCGCTGGGATCTGTTCGGGTCCGCGCTGACGTCCGTCGGCATCGGACCGGATTCAGTCAAGTCGGCGCCAGCCCGGTCCGATGAGGTCCTGAAACGGCCTCGGCCGTGCCCACAATCATGACGTCCAGCACCTACATCTACACGGACACCAGCGATCGGCTGGTGACCGGCCTCGAGGCGATCATCGACGCCGCGACGGGCATCCTGGCCGCCCAATCCCTCGCGGAGACCCTCCAGGGGATGGCCGACGCGCTGGCACCGATCGTGCCCTACACAAGCCTGGCGGTCTTCGAGGTCATCTGGTCTCAGCGCGTGCTCGCCCCGCTGCTGGCCACCGGCCGCTACGTGCCCGAGACGCTGCGCTCTCGCCCGACGCTGGAGGACTCCATCACCGGTTCCGCGGTCGTCCGCGCCGAGGTGGTCTACCTCGCTCCGGGCGATCCGCTGCTGCGCGAGCACGTGATGCCGGGCACGCCCCAGAGCGACGAGGACGCGATCCTGGTGGCGCCGCTGATCGTCGGCGCACATGTCGTCGGGACCCTCAACGTGTGGCGCGAGGACGAGCCCGCCTGGTTCCAGCCCGAGGAGAGCCTGCTGCTGCGCCGCTTCGCCTCCCTGGCCGCCATGGCGTACGCCAACTCGACCCAGCGCGAGCAGCTCCGCGTCCAAGCCCTCACCGACGAGCTCACTGGCCTGTTCAATCGCCGGCATTTCGAGCATTGCCTGACCACGGTGCTCGGCGACGAGCGCGACCGAGGCGGACCGACCTCGGTGGTCTACTTCGACGTCGACGCCTTCAAGGGCATCAACGACAGCTTCGGACACGCCGTGGGCGACCGGGTGCTGCGCGAGTTCTCCGACGTGCTGCGAACCGAGAGCCGGCGCGACGACGTCGCCTGCCGCACCGGCGGCGAGGAGTTCTGCCTGGTGCTGCCGCGAACGAGCCGCGAGGAGGCCAAGCAGGTCGCCGACCGCGTCGTCGCCGCCGTGCGCGCCGCCCGGCTGGGACCGCGGCGGAACCTGACGGTCTCCGCGGGCGTGGCGACGTCACCGGACTCACGCGGCGACCGCGAGTGCCTGGTCCGCGAGGCCGACGAGCACCTCATGCGCGCCAAGCGCGAGGGGCGCGACCGCGTCGTGCTCGGCGAGCCCGCCCGGGCCTGACGCCGATCTAGGGCACTACGCCGGCGCCGCGCTGCCGGGATGACCGCTGGACTGGGACGGCCAGAGCTCCGCGGCGATCGCTCCCAGGGAGACGAGCCGCCCGACGATCGGGCTCACCGACCGATCCACCTCGAAGGCGCAGCCCTCGCGGCGGGCCTCCGCCATCGCGTCGAGAATGGCGCGGATGCCGGCGCAATCGATGAACTCGAGCTCTGACAGGTCCAGCCGGACCCGTCGCTCGGACCGCTGGGCCTCGTCAAGCCGAGCTCTGAGCCCATCGGTGGCCGAGAGGTCGAGCTCGCCGGTCAAGGTCACGCGTACCGCGCCGTCGGCGTCGTGGCGCCGGCGTACGTCAAACAAGGGATGGCCTGGCCCGGTCCCCCGAGGACCGTCCATAGCGAGAAGCTTTGAATCGACCACGTCCTACCTCCGCGAACGTGTGGTGACTGCTGATGAGACCCCGAACGACGGCGGTGACGGGAACTTGCGCAAACTGCGGGTCGCCTTCCCGCCCGCAGGGGGACGAGGATTCCGGTCAGCCTCGTCGCACCGCGTCGCGTCGCACCGCGTCGCACGCATTCCTTGCCCGCCTCGCGGTAAGAAACGCTCCAGCACGGGTCACTGAACTGGTCGAGGACCGGCGCATGACTCATGAGAGGCCCGACCCACGGCACAGCCACCGATCATCGTCTTTGACCCGCCGACCAGCTCACCGCGTTGATCCCCACCCAAAGGAGATGACCTCATGCCACTGACCCGCATCGCCATCCGCGAGGGCAAGACCTCGGAGTACAAGCAGGCCCTGATGGACGAGATCTACGAGGCAATGCGCGAGACCGTCGCCATCAAGGACGGGGACCGCTTCATGGCGGTCACCGAGCACGGAGCGGATGCGTTCGCCTACGGGCCGTTCCTCGGGATCGACCGCAGCGACGACCTCGTGCAGATCCAGGTGTTCTGGGCGCCGGGCAAGTCGACCGAGGCCAAGCTCTCGATGTACAAGCGCATCGTCGAGCGCCTCGGCGAGAACCCCGGCGTGCGGCCCGAGGACGTGTTGATCTCCGTGGCGGAGACTGCCGCCGAGAACTGGTCGTTCGGCAACGGCGAGACGCAGTTCTACCGGCCGGCCGATCCCAAGCCCGCACGCGCCTGACGGTGCCCGGGAGTCGCACGCTTCGCGCTGCACGAGAGCGTCAGTCGCGCAGGACGCGTTGAACCACCAGCGCGGCGGTGTCGTCGCGCTGGGGGCCCCGCCCGAAGGCCGTGAGTGCCGTCTGGATGCGCTGCACCGCGTCCGCGGCGCTGCCGGAGTCCTGCACGGCGTCCGCCAAGCGGACCTCGCCGAAACGCTCGCCGTCGCCGAAGGTGTCGATCACGCCGTCGCTGTAGAGCACCAGCAGGTCGCCTGGGACCAGTGTCAGACTGGTCGCCGTCCAGCGCCCGCCCGCCCCCATCCCGAGCAGCAGACCTGGTGTCCCGACCGGTTGTGCGTCATGGCGGCGGACGTGGTAGGGCGGGGGATGACCGGCCAACACGACGTCGGCGACCGTCTCGCCGTCTCGGTCACTCACGACCGCGCAACAGACGCTGACGAGGGACAGCTGTGGACGCTCGCGCAGTGCCGAGTTGAGGTGCTGGAGCGCGGCGACGGGGTCGTCGAGCAACTGGGCGGCGGTGCGCAG
Source organism: uncultured Actinomycetota bacterium (assembly GCA_963790605.1). Taxonomy (GTDB): domain Bacteria; phylum Actinomycetota; class Thermoleophilia; order Solirubrobacterales; family Solirubrobacteraceae; genus Palsa-465. The sequence goes on from CAWBPG010000003.1 coordinate 234,530, forward strand.
CGTGTAGCGCGACAACGACGTCAAGGCGGCCGCCTCGGCACCGTGGCCAGCAACGTCGCCGACCACGATCATCCATCCGGCTGGAACGCGGAACGCATCGTAGAAATCGCCGCCCACTTCATTGCCCTCTCCCGCGGGCTTGTAGAGCGCGGCCACATCAAAGCCGGGCATCTCCGGGAGCGCCGACGGCAGCAGGCTGCGCTGGAGCATCGATGCGATGCGCGAGCGTTCGGTGTAGAGGCGGGCGTTCTCGACGGCCGCGCCGGCGAGTCGACCCAGCTCCTCGGCCGCCACCAGGTCCTCCTCTGCGAATCGCCGTCCCGACTCGGCCATCGCCAGCGTCAGCGTGCCGAACGGCTCGCGTCCGGGCACCACCAAGGGGACGATCACCACTGACCGCATGCCGACCTCGCGCACGAGACGGATTTGCTGGACGTTCGCGTCAGCCAAGACCTCGTCGGTGATCTCGGCGATGAGCTGTGACTCCCCGGAGCGGATGACCTCCGCCGCGCCCGTGCGCTCGGTTATGCGCATGGGATGGCGCTGCGCCAGGTCCCGGGCGAGAGCCACCTTCGCCGGATCGGCGTGTGCGATGGCGACCTGGTCCAGCGTATTGCCGGCGCTGCGGATGGCGACGCGACACCAATCTCCGAGGGACGGCACGGCCAGGCGGGCCACCCGCTGAAGCGTCTGCTCGAAGTCAAGCGAGGAGGCCAGCTCGCGGCCGGCCTGCGCCAGCAGGCGCTGGGAGAGCTCGCGCCGCTTCTCCTGGGTGATGTCCTCGACCACGCTGACCACCAACGCCAGAGAGCCCAGCTCCTCCAGGACCGGAGTCGCCTTGAGTGAGAGCCAGCGCACGGTACCGCTGACCCGATCGACGGTGCGGACGATCGACGGAGCCGGTCTCTGACCGGCCAGTGCGCGGCCGGTCGGTAGCTGGGCCAGCGTCACCGGCTGACCGTCCTCGTCATAGATGTCAAAGCGCGCCAGCAGCCGCTCTCGCGGTAACGCGAAGAGGGCTTCGACGGACGCCGCGCCGAGCAGCTCAGCCGCGGCGGCGTTCGCGAGCACCATGCGTCCGTGCGGGTCTTGGGCCACGACGGCAGCGGCGAGGTTCGCGAGGGTGGCTTCCAGCCGCTTCTCCAGCCCGCTGACCGTCTGCGACAAGCCGGCGTTGTCCAACGCAAGGCCGATGCGGCTCCCGAGCGCCTCGGCAAACCGCTGGTCCTCGGCGGTGAAGCTGCGGCCCGAGCCGGCCACGCTGCACGCAAGCACCCCGAGTGTCCGGCCGCGGGCGGGCAGGGGCACGTACATCGTGGCCTGCAGGTTCAGCGATCGCAGCATCCCGTAGTCAGCTTCGTCAGTGCTGATCGCGCGCAGCGCCGTCTCAGGGATGGGCGCAAGCAGCTGGCTCTCACCCGTCATCACGGTCTTGAGGACCCCGACGCTGGTATCCCCGGATTGGTGCCGGGCCAGCAGCGCAGCCTCCAGCCGTTCTCGGTCCGGGCCGCTGACCCGCGCGCCTAACCGCCGCATTTCCCCGGTGACCGATACGGCATCCAGCGTCGCGACATCGGCAAACGCCGGGACGATGACGTCGAGCAGACGCTGGACCGTCTCCCCCAACAGCTGCGCCCCGTCGGCGACGTCACCGACCGCAGCCAACAGATGGAAGTGACCTCGCTGCGACTCGTCGGTCATCGTGTCCCTCGCCGGGCGTCATCCCCGAACGCGCTTTTGAGTGATGGCGAGACCCGGACTCGAACCGGGGACACCACGATTTTCAGTCGTGTGCTCTACCAACTGAGCTATCTCGCCCTGGCCGGGCGATGCTAGCGAGTAGGCGGGCGTCGGCGAGCGCGGACGGCGTCCACCGGAAAGCGGTGCGCAAGGGGCCGCTGCGGGTAGTCTGACTATTGTGCGTCGCCTAAGCGCCTTCGTCCTGACCGGAGTGGCGGTCGTCGCGCTCGCCGGCTGCGGGAGCTCCAAGCCACGCAGCGGAGGCGCGGCCGGCCCGGCAGTCCAGGCGCTCTCCTACTTCCCCACCACCTCGCCGTTCGTGATCACCGCCGCGACGAACCCCAAGGCCGCGGCCGTCAAGCAGCTTCAGCACGAGAGCCCGAGCTACGCGGTCGCCGCAACCGCGCTGTTCGCCCAGCTGAGCAAGCTGGGGATCGACTACAACACCGACATCCGGCCGCTGTTCGGCAACCCGGTGGTCGCGGGCGTGGTGTCGACCGCGGGGTTCAGCGGCGGGTCGAGCAACACGGACTTTCTCGTCGTCTGGGTCACGAAGAGCGCCGCCAAGCTCTCCTCCCTGGTCGGCAAGCTGAACCTCACGCGCAGCGGCAGTCACGACGGAGCCACGCTCTACTCCGTGGGCCACGCGGGATTGGCCATCTCGGGCGCCACCGTCTTCCTCGCGCGCTCGCCCGCGGTCCTCGACGCCGCCCTCGATCGCCATGCCAATCACCAGGGCTTTGACGCCGCCGCCTACGCCAAGGCGACGGCCGGGGTCCCGACCGGCGGCCTGATCACTGCCTTCGGCGACCTCACGCCGCTGCTCTCGACGCCGAAGGCGGCCACGGCACGCCAGGTGCCCTGGGTCGGGGCGATCACCGGGTACAGCGCCTCGATGAGCGCCACCCAGAGCGCGGTGAAGATCACCTACCACGTCGCCACGGGAGGCAAGCCGCTGTCGGTCTCCCAGCTCCCCATCGCCAGCGGCACGGCGTCCCCCGCGATCGCCGGCACGCTGCCGATCGGCCTCGGCATCCGGGACCCCGCGCAGATCATCACCTTCATCGCCGATGCGATCCAGACGACGCAGCCGGCCAGGTGGGCGAAGTACCGCCAGCAGGTGGCGGCGCTCCGGAAGCGCTCTGGCGTCGACATCGTCTCGCTGGAGAAGATGCTCACCGGTCAGCTCAACCTCGAGAGCGACACCCACACCACCATCGCCCGCGCGCAGGTCAGCGACCCGTCGGCCATGCAGGCTGACCTGGCCAAGATGGTCAAAGCCCGGACCGCCAAGGGCGCCCGTGTGACCTCGCTGGGCGGCGGCCTCTACGAGGTGCGCTCGGACACCACCGATGTGACGGTGGGGGTGATCAACGGGCAACTGGTGGTCGGGAAGGCCACCCCGGCGCAGCTGCGCGCCTTCGCCGCCGCACCCGCGAGCAACGCCTTGACCGGGGCCGGCTCGGTGAGCTTCCGTGTCGCCCTGCCCGACCTGCTCCGGGTCGCCCTCAAGCGGCCGCCGTCACCGCTTGCCACGCAGCTGCTCGGCATGCTTGGCGTCCTCACCGGCTCGGCCGAGGCGAGCACCGACGGCCTGACCGGTACGGTCTCGATCCCGGTCAAGTAGGACCGCTCGGCTCGCCCGCGCTCATGCGCCGCAGCAGCTCGAGCGCCCCCTGCTTGTGCAGCGGCTCGTTGAGGTTGCCGCACTTGGGCGACTGCACGCACGACGGGCACCCCGACTGGCACGGGCACTCCCCGATGAGACGCTGCGCGTCGGCCACGAGCCGCTCGAACTCGTCGATAGCCGCGGCGCGTGATCCCGACGCCGCCCGGGTGGCCGTCGTAGATGAAGATCGTCGGGCCGCCGGTCTGCGGATGGGCGTCGATCGACAGGCCGCCGATGTCCCAGCGGTCGCACATCGCGATCAGCGGCAGCACCGCGATCTGGCCGTGCTCGAGCGCGTGCAGCGAGCCCAGCAGCGCCGCCGCGCGGGAACTCCTCGGCGGCGATCAGCTCGTCCAGCTCGTACCAGAGCGCCCGCGTGTCGAACTCGGTCGTCGGCAGGTCCAGCGACTGGAAGTCGATGACCTCGTGGTCCTGGAGCGACTTGCGCTGGTAGCCGACCACGGTCTCGGTGTAGACGACCGAGCCGTAGGAGAGCGTGACCCCGCGCGTCACACGCCGCTCGCGAGAGTCGCTCGATGTAGAGCATGATCTCGCGCTTGGCCTGGGTGAAGTAGTCGCCGTCGAAGGGCTCGAGCAGGACGCGCCGAGCATTGAGGTCGAGCGCCGAGCACGTGGTAGGAGCGGCCCAGGTGCAGGTACACCGCGCCCTCGTGGACCGTCGAGTAGGCGCGCCCCGCCTCGATCGTCCCCAGCACCTCGCCGGAGCTGGCGTCGAGCAGGACGAAGCTGTCGGCCGAGGCCGAGCGCAGCGCCACGCGTGCCGCCGGGATAGTCGTCGGCGCGCTTGGGGACAAAGCCGGTGGCGCGCTCGCGCAGAAGGCCGGCCTCGGTCGAGCTGCTGCGCGCACTCGCGCCACTCGGGTCCGAGGATCGGCTCGTCGTCATCGGTGAGCGGCGCCTCGTGGGCGGCGCAGAGCAGGTGCTCGGCGTAGATCTCGGGGCTGGCGGGATCGAGGATCGCCGCCTCGACCGGCCGGCCGAGGAATTCGCCGGGGTGGCGGCAGAAGAACTGATCCAGCGCGTCCTCGCCGGCGATGTAGACCGCCAGCCCGCGGCCGCGGCGGCCCGCCCGGCCCCACATCTGCCGCAGGCTGGCGACGGTGCCGGGGAAGGTGACGCACACCGCGGCGTCGAGCTCGCCGATGTCGATGCCGAGCTCCAGCGCGTCGGTGGCCACGACGCCCGAGCAGCTCGCCGGTCGTCAGCCGGCGCTCGATCTCGTGGCGCTGGGCGGGGGTGTAGCCCGCGCGGTAGGGGGCGATGCGCTCGCCCAGCTCGGCCGGGAGCCGGTCGACCGCGTGCTTGAGGATCAGCTCCACGCCCTTGCGCGACTTCATGAAGCAGATCGTCCGGGCGCCGCTCTGGATCGAGCTCGGAGAAGACCTCGGCGGCCTCGTACAGCGCGGAGGCCCTGGATCCCGAGCTTCTCGTCGAGCAGCGGCGGGTTCCACATGGCCACCCGGCGCTGAGCGCGCGGGGCGCCATCGTGCTCGACCAGGTTGAACGGGTCGCAGGCCGGTCAGCGTCTCGGCGAGGTCGACCGGGTTGGCGATCGTGGCCGACGGCCAGCAGGAACCGCGGCTCGGTGCCGTGGATGGCGGCGGCCCGGCGCAGCCGCCGCAGCACGTTGCCCACGTGGGAGCCGAACACGCCGCGATACACGTGCGCCTCGTCCACCACGACGAAGGCCAGGTTGGCGAACAGGTCGCCCCATGCGGCGTGGTGGGGCAGGATCCCGACGTGCAGCATGTCGGGGTTGGTGATGATCAGGTTGCTGCGCTTGCGGATCGCCGACCGCTCCTGGCGCGGGGTGTCGCCGTCGTAGATCGCGGGCCGGATCTGCTTGCCCAGGCCGAACCGGTGCAGCGACCGCGCCTGGTCCTGGGCCAGCGCCTTGGTCGGGTACAGGTAGAGCGCGCGGGCGGTGCGATCGGTGGTCAGCACCTCGAGCGTCGGGAGCTGGAAGCACAGCGACTTGCCCGAGGCGGTGCCGGTGGTGACGACCGTCGGGCCGTCGAAGGCCTTGAGCAGCGCCTCGGCCTGGTGGGCGTAGAGGTGCTCGATCCCCGCCTGGTCGAGCGCCTGCGCGACCGGCCAGCTCAGCTGGTCGGGGATCGACACGAGCCGTCCCGGACGGCCCGTCGTAGACGTCGTCGTGCACCAGGCGCTCGTCCGAGCGTCCGGTGGTGAGCAGCGCCTCCCAGGGCTCGGTTTCACGGAGTGCCGACACGCGTGAGTCTCAGTATGGCGGTCGGCTCTGAGCTGCCGCCTTCGGGCGGGCGCGGTGCTACCGTCGCGCCGCCGTGCGCTGCCTCTACGTCGACCTGGACGGGACCCTGCTGGGTCCCGACGCCTCGCTGCTCACCGGAGCCGACGGGCGCTTCAGCGCGCTCGGCGTCCGCGCGTTGGAGGCCTGCGCCCGGGCCGACGTGGAGGTCGTCATCTACTCGGGGCGGCGCCAGAGCAAGCGTGTTCGACGCGGCGCGCGGCTGATCGGCTCGACGCGCCTACATCTTCGAGCTGGGCTGCGGCTGGTGGTGGACGGCGAGCTCGAGTGGCTCACCGACGGTGTCGTGCCCTCCGACGAGGGCGGCACGATCTATGAGCAGATCGACGCCTCAGGCGCGCCCGCGCTGCTGCTGGACCGCTTCGCCGGGACGCTCGAGTACCACACGCCCTGGTCGCGCGGCCGCGAGGTCTCCCACCTGTTCCGCGGCAACGTCGACCTCGACGAGGTGGCCGCGGTGCTGGACGGCGAGGGTCTCGGCTGGCTGCGCCTCGTCGACAACGGGGTCATCCGCGCCGCGTCTGAGCAGATGGCCGGGCATGCCCGTGATCCACGCCTACCACCTGATCCCGAGCGGAGCATCCAAGGCGCGCGGCGTCGCCCGCCACATGCAGATCCGGGGCTACGCGCCGCGAGGACTGCATCGCGGCCGGCGACTCGCGCGAGGACATGGAGGCCGCCTCGGTGGTCGGCGCGTTCTGGCTGGTGGCCAACGCGCTGGAGCGCGACCTGACGCTGGGGCACGAGGTGGCCGGCCGGCGCGGGGTCCGGATCGCGTCGGAGAGTTACGGCGCGGGCGTCTACGAGGCGGTCGTGACGACGCTTGCCGAGCGACGCGCCCGCTGATTGCGCGCCATCTCCCGCTGGGCGGCGTCGATGACGCGCTGACGCGCCCGGCGCTGGTCCGCCTTGCGCCGCGAGCGCCGGTTGAGCTCGTCGGCGTCGCCGACAGCCCAGCCCAGCCGCTCCACGAGCTGGGCCGCGAAATGCTCTGACTCGAAGTCACTCACGCTCACGCGCTCACGGAACATGATCGGCGGCTCGCCGTCCTCGGCCAACTTGTCGGCGGTCACGATGATCTGAGGCATTTCGCCCTCCCGTCGACATCGGTTCCGGCCCCAGGTTGCCACGCTCAGTTTCAGGCACAGTAAACATCCTGTAGCCAGACCTACATTCGATTTTCCAATTAGTGGCGTATTGCCGCCGCACGTGCTCGAACGTGATTCAGGCGGCGCGGGGCATGCGCTGCCGAGGCCCCCACAGCGCCTGCCCAGGCTGCGCCGTAGGCGCGCCGCGCGCGTGGGCGCGCGGCGTGAGCGCCGCCGGTTCACGCTGCTCCGTGCGCGCGGAGCGCGGCGTGGGCACGGCCGCGTCCTCGGCCGCGACCGCGTCCGCCAGCGCCTCCGCCGCCTCGGCGAACTCACCGAACGCGTCGGCCACCTCGGCAGCGCTTGACCCGGTGATCGCGTGGTTGAGCGTGGCCACCGCGGCGTCGAACCGCTCCCACAACGCAGCCGGCCCGCGCCGGCCCGTGCCCGGGCGAAGCTCGTACGGCGGCGCCGCATTCTCGGCGCCCGGGACCGGACGCCACAGCAGACCCGCCGCGTGCGCGTGCTCCCACGCCACCTGCTCATTGGACGCCGCCTCCGCGAGGTCGCGCAGCCGCGACGCGAACCCCGGGTCGGGCGGGGCCAGCTTGTGGGCGCGCATCGCCGCGGCCCAGCCGTCGCTGGCATGCCGCACCGCGCGCATGATCTGGGCCCGTTGTCGGTCGAGATCGTCCCCGAAGCTCATCCGCCTCCTTCGCCCGAACTCGGAGCACCTGGGGCTGCGGCCGCTGCGCCCGCGGAGGCCGCAGGCGGGCCGGGGCATCCGCGCTCGCGCAGACGGCAGCTGCTGCGGGGGCATCCGCGCCCGTGCGGACGGCAGCTGCGGCTGGGGCATCCGCGCTGCGGCAGCTGCGGCCGGGGCACTCGCGACTGCGCTCGCGGAGCCTGGTCCCGGCTCGGCCACGCCCACCGGTTCGCCACCCCAGAAGTCGTCGGCGCTCGGACCGGCGCCTCCGGCTCGGCGCCGCCATGCCCGCGCTGTAGCTCTCCTCGAGGATCCGCTCGAAGTCCGAGCGCTTGATCCGCACCCGCCGCCCCACCCGCAACGCCGGCAGCGACCCCTGGTCGATCCAGTTGCGGACCGTCTGCTGATTGAGCTTCAGCGTCTCCGCGACCTCGGCGACGGTCAGGTACGTCTCTTCAGGCTCACTGGGGCTCATAGATTGTTTACTAATTGAGACAAACTGGGGCTAATTCAGGGTTATACTGTACCGCGCCACGGAGACGGACTGGCACCCGGACGGAAGAAAGGTCTGCAAACCCGTGGAAACGGGCGACGGAACAACCGAAGACAGTGGCGGACCGACTCGGAACGAGGAGAACGTCATACGGCTCCCTCGGGAATGGCTGGGGCCACCCGAGGAGCTCGTGCCGATCGGACCTGCCGCGCGAGCGCGAGCGGCCCAGCGCAGTCTCGAGGACAGCCGCCCCCGACCGCGGACGCATTCTGGAGCGAGGATTCGGCGGCCCTCCACGACGCGGTCCAGGCGCCGCCCGGGGTCAACTCGTGACCGCCCTGACCCGCCGGCGGGCCTCGTCCCGCCGATGGCGGGGCTGCGCGCCCCAGCGCTGGCGCGGCTCCCGCAGTTCGGGTCCTTCAGTCGTCGTGGTCGAGTGTCACGGTGGTGGGGCCTGCTCGCCGTTCCCATCGCCGCACTGCTCGTCGCTGGCGGCGATCGGCACCACCGAGGGCCCGGCGTCGCGATCGGGCGCGACCCACGGGTCATCGCCGCACTGGCCGGCGGCGGCGCATGTCACGTCGACCCCACAGCCGGCCTCCGACACTGAGGCCGCGGCCAAGGTGAAGACGGACGCCAAGACGCGGCAGCACGCCACCGTTCGGCATCACGCGCGCACCCGCGCGCGAGCGGCACGCTCCGGCGGGACGCGACGCCGGGTTCCCTCCCATCACTCCACCGGGTCACCGGCCCCAACCGTCACCGAGGCGGCCGCGTCTCCCCCGGCGAGCGCACGCGAGTACACCCACCTCGACCGTATCCGCGGCGAGCGCGTCAACCGCATCGACGCACAGTTCCGGGGGTTCTAAACCTGCCACTGGTCCCACGGGCCCGATCGGCATCGGTTCGATCAGCGGCGGATGCACCGTCAAGTGCTCATGACCTTTGACCCGTGTCGTCGTCCGAAAGGCAGGTGCGCGTGCACCGAGTGATTGCCCACCTCCGCAGCAACCTCGTCGGCTGGATCGCGCTGTTCGTCGCGCTCGGCGGCACCGGCTATGCCGCGATCAGCATCCCGCGCAACTCCGTCGGCGCGGCACAGATCCGCAACCGGTCGATCACGCCGATGAAACTCAACCCGAGCTCGATCGGGGGCAGTGTCCGGGCGTGGGCGATCATGCGGGCCAACGCGACGGTGCTCGCAGGCAGCGGCAAGCCAATCGTCTTCGCCGAGCGTGATCCCGGGCTCATACGTGATCCAGTGGGGCGATGCGGCTTCCGCGCACGTGCGCAACGGTCGCCAACGTCGACGAACGTTCGCCCGACTCAGACGCCCGATCCAGCTGCCGAACGGCGGAGACGCGAGCGCGGTCATCGGCTACGCCAGCAACGTCGACACGGAGACGGTCCCGACCGGTGGCGGGCGGCAAGATCTCGAAGACCAGCCTCAACACGTTCAACCAGGCGGGGCAGCCCACCCCGATGGCGTTCGACGTCGCGGTGATCTGCTGACGTAGGTCACGGAGTGCGATGGCCGGCCTGATTCTGCGTCTGGTCACTCGCGGAGCGCTCGTGGCTCGCGCTGGCGGTCGTCGCGAGTCGGCGCGCATCGCGTCGCGAGGCTGGCGCCGCAACCGATGGCAGCTACCAGGACGTGTACTCGGTCAACGGCTGCGCGAGCGGCGGCGGGCATCTTCTCGCCGGCGTCGTACGACGACATGGCGACTGCGCCTAACTGTCCGTCTGAGCTGGACATCGACGCGCTCGAGCCACCAGCGCGTCAAGGGTGACTACGGCCAGTGGTCGACCATCACTCCCTCCCCGTCGATACGGATCGTTGGGGTCACGTCCACTGGAGTCGCCGACTGCAACCTCCACAGTGACGGTTTCTCGGCGTTCTACTTCTGGGGCGACAACGGCACCAACTTCGGCACCCCACAGGTCACCATCGATTGCAACGGCGCGACTCACCAGAACGGATATGCCGGCAGTCTCAGCCAGCACATCCAGTCCTCGCGCTACCTCGGCTGGCAGGCGCAGTGCAACCAGGCATCGTGCACACCGACCGGCGCCGGGATCATCGTCTTCTCGGTGATCGCGATCAAGCTCGAGGCGCAGGAAACCTCCGGCCCCGCTCTTGCCGCAGACGCCGGCGAACAACCTGTGGTACCAGTCTGGGTGGGTGAGGGGCGCGTTCCCAGCTGACCTCGTCGCTAACGACCCTTCGGGGGTGTGCGCGATCCAGACGACGGTCAACGGGCACGCCCTGAGCAGCTACACCGACCCCAGCCCCGACACGTCGCAGTGGATGCAATGCCCGAACCACGAGATCGACGGCAGCGTCGACACGACCTCGTATCCCGACGGCGCGGGGGCCATCACCTTGATCTACTCGGCCGCCAACGCCGCCGGGCGCACTCAGCACGGTCTCGAAGGCGTTCAACGTCGACAACGTCACGCCGTCGGTGAGCCTGTCGGCCCCCGCGGACACCGCTTCAGCCGCGGGCAATCAGACGGTGACCGCCGTGGCGTCCGGCGGCCCAAGCGGCATCTCCGCGATCTACTGCTCGGTCGACGGCGGGGCGACGCAGACGTATGAGGGTGCGACCGCACAGGTCCCGGTCGCCGGCATCGGGTCCACCAGGTCTCCTGCTACGCGCGCAACAACGCGGTGAACGCCAGTGGCGTCGACCGCCACCTCGCCGACCGCGACGCTCGACCTCTCCGTGAGGCAGCCGACGGCGCTCAGCGATCACGTTCGCACGGATCGCCGACGCACTGCGATGCCGGACCGCGGTGGAGCGGGTGAAGGTCGCAGGCCGCGTGCGTACGGTCCGGCGACACGGCAAACGCGTCCGCGTGCGAACACCGGTCCGAGAACCGTGCGCCATCGGGTGCGCAAATGCCACGCCCGGACGGTGATCCGGACCGTGAGGGTTGTTCTGAAGCGCCACGGGAGGCCGGTGCTGCGCCATGGCAAGCCCGTGTACGTCAAGCGCCGCGTCCGGCGAGTCCTCCTCCCCCACGCGGTGAACCAGCCCGCGCGCCGGATCGGGCATGGCAAGCCGACGACGGTCAACGGCTTCGTGGGCCTCGCCGACGGAACCGCGCTGGCGGGGCAGACCGTGGACGTCTACTCCTCGCCCGATGACAATGCGCCACGCTTCAGAGTGATGCGGACGGTGACGACCGACGCCTCCGGCGGATGGACGGCCAAGGTCCCGGCCGGCCCGTCGCGGCTGATCGAGGCCGTCTATCCCGGCAACGCCACGACGGAGCCTGCGAGCTCCTCGACGGTCACGCTCACCGTGCCGGCCCGCATCGCGATGCGGATCTCCCCGCGCGTGGTGCCGTGGTCGGGAAAGATCACGATCAGCGGCCGTCTGGTGGGCGGGTGGGTTCCTCGCGACGGCGTCGCGTTGCGGCTGCGGGTCCCGTACCCCGCAGGGCGCTTCCTCCAGGAGCCGTTTCGCACCAACTCGCGCGGCGAGTTCAGCTTCCAGTGGACCTACGGGTCGGGGCGAGGCGTGGCGTCGTATCGGTTCCTCGTGGCCACGACCGCGACCGAGTCCGACTATCCGTGGGCCGCTGCCGTCAGCGGGCGGGTCCGGGTCACGTTCGGGAGGCCAACGCCGAAGACGCGGCGACGCCATCGCCATCGGCACCGCTGACCGCGCATCGGCCGGCGGGGCGCCGACTTTGTGACCGGAGTGTGACGCCGTGTGAAAAGAGTGTGCCGATTCAGGGCTCGGCGCCCTCGCGGCCTCGCCCGCGTGCTGTGCTGAGGCCATGTACAGCGAAATCGGGCGCCTCGGGGATCTCGTTTCAGAAGTTGTCCCCAGGACGGACCGAAGCCGGTACCCTGGGGAGTCAATGGTCGGCGACATCTTCCAGCCAACCCACCTGCTGTTCGTGCTCGTCGTGGCGCTGCTCGTCCTCGGGCCCGAAGAGGCTTCCCGAGGTCGGCCGGCAGCTCGGCAACGGGCTCGGGACTTCAGAGCGGCGATCAACGGCGGAGCACTCGGACCCCGAAGAGGTCCAGGCGCCGTACGAACAGACGGTCCCAGACACCACAGCTGAGCACGAGTTCGCGCACGAGCCCTCGGCGAGAGCCAACCTCGAACGGGCACGAGTTCGCCCACGAGGCCTCGGCGGAGACCACGGCCGCTGAGCACGAGTTCGCGCACGAGTCCGAGACGGCCGCTGGCAACGACGACACGGCGCACGGCGAGAAGCCGGACGGCGGTCACGAGTTCGCCTACGAGACGTCCGACTCCTCGGACAAGCGGACCGACCCGCTCGCCTGAGCACGAGCCGCCGGGGACTCATGAGCTCGGCGCGGGAGAGCGCCGCGCTGGTCGCTCTGCTGCAGCTGGGTCGCCGACCGTCGGCGTGAGTACGCCGAGGCGGTGGAGCGCGCCGGCAGCGCCCTGTCCGTCCTCGAACAGGAACTGGCGGGCAGCGGCAGGGCCAGGCGAGCCTGCTGCCTGAGGACCCGGCGCCTCTCCTCAGCCGCGCTGACGGCCGAGCTCGCCGCCTGGCGCCGCAGACGGATGGCAGCTCGTCACGGTCCTGGACGACAGCTACCCGGAGAACCTGCGCACGGTCCACGACCGACCCCCGATCCTCTTCGTGGCCGGGCAGCCTCACGCGCAGGACGCGCGCTCGATCGCGATCGTCGGCGCGCGTCGCGCCAGTAGCGGCCGGCCTGGCCGCGGCAACGACCAGCTCGCCGGAGCGCTTGGCGCGCAGCGGGATATGTCGTGGTCTCGGGGCTGGCTGCGGGCATCGACACGGCCGCGCACGAGGCCGCGCTGGCAGCCGGCGGACGAACGGTGGCGGTGATCGGGACGGGGCTGCGGCCACAGCTATCCGCCCGAGAACGCGGCGCTCCAGCGCCGGATCGCCGCCGAGGGAGCGGTCGTCTCGCAGTTCTGGCCCGATGCGCCGCCCACCCGCAGGAGCTTCCCGCTGCGCAACGCGGTGATGTCCGGCCTGGCGCTCGGGACGGTGGTGGTGGAGGCCTCACCCGCAGCGGGGCGCGGCTGCAGGCGCGGCTGGCGCTGGCCCACGGGCGCCCGGTGTTCCTGTGGCGGGCGCTGCTGGACGAGCCGTGGGCGCGCGAGGTGGCGCAGCGCCCCGGGGTGCACGTGATCGATCGAGCCGGCGCAGGTCATGCAGGCGGTCGAGCGGCTCAATGCGACGGATGCGCTCGTTGAGTAGCCGCCGTGGCCACCGTCGTCGAGCTGAGCGCGTCCTACGCGAACTTCATGCTGGGCCCGCGGCGCGGGTCCGAGCGTGTGCGCGTCCTGCTTCGACCTGACCGATGGCGCGACGCGGTGCCACCACTGCTCGCGCGACGGCGCGTTCGTCGACGCGATGGCGCCGATCTCATACAGCGTCGGCGGGGAGCAGCTCCATCACGCGCTGGCGGGCTACAAGCGCTACAGCGGAACGCCCGCGCGGCACCTCACCGCCGGGCTGGCGGCGGTCCTGTGGCGCCACCTGGACGACCACGAGGCGTGCCTGGCGCGGGCCGCGGCCGTCGGACAGCGTTCGACCTCGTCACGACGGTGCCCTCGAGCGACCGCGACCGGGACGAGCACCCATCCGCTGCACCGGCTCGTCGGCGAGCTCGTCAGGCCGCTCGCGCCGCGATACGAGCGCCTCCTGCGCCGGACCGACGCGGCCGTGACCGCCGCACCAGTTCGACGCTGAGCGCTACGAGGCGACCGCCGACCTGGGCGGGCGGTCGGTCCTGCTGATCGACGACACCTGGACCACCGGCGCCAACGCGCAGAGCGCCGCCGCGGCGCTGAAGGCGGCGGGCGCCGGGCGGGTGGCGGTGGTCGTGATCGGCCGCTACATCAACCGCGAGTGGCGGCCACAACGACCGGCGGCTGCGCCGCCTGCCCCGGCCGTTCGACTGGACGCGGTGCGCGCTCTGCGAGGGGGAGATGCACACGACGACGTAACCGCACGCTTAGCAGCCGGGAGCAGTAGGGTATGCACACGCCGTGTCCCCCGTTCGGGAGAGTGGGGTCGGCAAGGGAGAGAGAGGAAGGGAACGTCGTGCGTCACGTAGGTGCGATCCTGGCAGTGGTCGTAAGCGCGATCGCCTTGGCCGCGTGCGGCGGCTCGGGCAGCGGGCCGGTGACGCTCAACTGGTACGTGTTCCCCGAGCCGTCGGGCTCGTTCGCCAAGGCGGCCGCCGACTGCTCCAAGGCCTCGGGCGGCAAGTACAAGATCGACGATCAACTTCCTCTCCGACCTCGTCGGATCAGCAGCGCGTGTCGCTCGTGCGGCGGCTGGCCGCGAACGACCCCTCGATCGACATCCTGGCGATGGACGTCGACTGGACGGCCGAGTTCGCGACCGCCAAGTGGATCCGTCCGGTGCCGGCGCCAACGCTGGCGGCGCCAGATCCACAGCGCAGGATCTCCCCGGCCCGGTCAAGACCGCGACCTGGCAGGGCAAGCTCTGGGCGGTGCCGATCAACTCCAACACCCAGCTGCTCTGGTACCGCAAGGATCTCGTGCCCGACGCCCGCCCAAGACCTGGAACCAGATGATCGACGACGCGATCAAGCTGGCCAAGGAGGGCAAGCCCCACTACATCGAGGAGCAGGGCGCCCAGTACGAGGGCCTGACGGTGTGGTTCAACTCGATGGTCGACTCGGCCGGCGGCCAGATCATCGTCCGGACAACAAGGTGGTCATCGGCCCGTCGACCAAGACCGCGGCGGCGATCATGCAGCGGCTCGCGACCTCGCCGGCCGCCGATCCGGGCCTGAACGTCGCCCAGGAGGGTCAGTCGGACACCGCGTTCGACCACGGGCACGGCGGCGTTCGAGATCAACTATCCGTTCGTGTGGGACTCCGGCCAAGACGACCGGCCCCAAGCGTCTTCAAGCAGATGGGGTACGCGCCGTTCCCCGAGGTCGTCCCGGGCACGCCCCGCAGGTGTCGATCGGCGGCTACAACCTCGGGGTCTCGGCCCACTCCCAGCATCCGCAGCTCGCCTTCGACGCCGTCAAGTGCCTGATCGCAGCCCGCCAACCAGAAGACTGACGCGATCAAGGGCGGGCTGGCCCCGGTGGCCACGAGCATCTACGAGCGACCCGGCATTCGACAAGGCCTATCCCTTCCACGCACTGATCAAGTCCCAGCTCGAGACACTACGGCCTGCGTCCGCAGACGCCGGCCTATGCCGACGTCACGCTGGCGATCCAGAAGGCGCTGTCGCCGACCTCGAGCATCGATCCCAACCGCGTCGTGAGCAAGCTGCGCAACGAGATCAAGACGTCGCTCTCATCGGCGGCGCTGCTATGAGCACCGGAGCCGTCGACCGCCTGCCAGCGCCGCCGCGGCAGCCGCCCGCGGCGGCGTCACCTGACCGAGCGCACCCGGGCCGAGCGCCGGCTGGCCGTGCATGCTGGTCGGTCCCGGCGGCGATCGTGATGATCGCGGTGACCGCCTATCCGATCATCGACGCGTTGATCCTGTCGCTGCAGCGGGCGGACCTGCGCTTCCCGAGCCAGAACAAGTTCATCGGGCTGGCCAACTACGGCCACGTGCTCAGCGCGCCGCGTGTGGTGGCAGGACGTGCTGCACACGGCGATCATCACCGTGATCAGCGTCTCGGTCCAGCTCGTGCTCGGGATGCTGCCTGGCGCTGGTCATGCACCGGGTGATCTTCGCGCGGGGGCTGCTGCGCGGCGATCGCGCTGATCCCGTACGGGATCGTCGCGGTCGTGGCCGCGTACTCGTGGCAGCTCGCGTTCTCGCTGCAACAGCGGCTGGATCCCGCAAGCTGCTCGGGCTGAGCGGCGATCCGCTCAGCCACACGTTCGGGCTAGCTACGTGGCGATCATCATCGCCGAGATCTGGAAGAACACGCCGTTCATGGCGCTGCTGCTGCTGGCCGGGCTGGCGCTCGTGCCCGACGAGCTGCTGGAGGCGGCCAAGGTCGACGGCGCCAGCACCTGGCAGCGGTTCACCCGGATCACGCTGCCGCTGATGAAGCCGGCGATCCTCGTCGCGCTGCTGTTCCGCACGCTCGACGCGTTCCGGATCTTCGACACGATCTACATCTTCAGCCAGGGCGCCCACGAACACCGAGTCGCATCTCGATGCTGAACTATCAGCACGCTGCTGGACCGGCTCAACCTCGGCCTCGGCTCGGCGGTCTCGGTGCTGCTGTTCGTGCTCGTCGGGCTGATCGCGCTTCGTGTTCATCAAGGTGTTCGGCGCCGCCGCCGCACCCGGGGGTGACGGAGGCATGAGCCAGCGCACGCGTCAGGAGCGGCGGCTGGTCGGCGGCGATCTTCGTCGTCATCGTCGTCTCGCTGGTGCCGGTGGTGTGGATCGTGATGCTGTCGCTCAAGACCCCGGCGACCGGCCACCGACGGCTAGCTTCATCCCGCACGCCTGGACGCTGTCCAACTACTCGGCGACATCTTCAACCAGGCGATGTTCACCGCGGCGCTGCGCAACTCGATCGGCATCGGCGCTGATCTCCACCGCGCTGGCGGTGATGCTCGCCTCGTCGGCGGCCTACGCGATCGCCCGCCTGGACTTCCCGGGCAAGCAGATCGATCCTCGCGGTCGTCGCTGGGGGTGGCGATGTTCCCGCAGATCTCGCTCGTCGGGCCGCTGTACAACCTGTGGCGCCAGATCGGGCTCTATCGACACCTGGCCCGGGCCTGATCATCCCGTACATGACCTTCGCGCTGCCGCTGTCGATCTTCGTCCTGTCGATCGTTCTTCCGGGAGATCCCGTGGGAGCTGGAGCAGGCGGCCCAGATCGACGGGGCGACACCGTTCCAGGCCTTCCGCAAGGTGATCGCGCCGCTGGCCATGCCGGGCATCGTCGACGACGTTCATCCTCGTGTTCATGATCTGCTGGAACGACTTCGTGTTCGCGATCTCGCTGACCTCCACCAACGCCGCGCAGACGGTGCCGGCGGCGATCGCGCAGTTCCCCGGCGTCTCGCAGTTCACGCGAGCCGATCGGCGACATCGCCGCCGCCGCGGTCGTCGTCACCGTGCCGGTCATGATTCTCGTGCTCCTGTTCCAGCGCCGGATCGTCTCCGGCCTGACCGCGGGCGCCGTCAAGGGATAAGGAGAGAGCCAATGGCCGAGATCGCACTCGAGCACATCACCAAGCGCTACGGCGACGGCTTCGAGGCCGTCAAGGACCTCAACCTCGACATCGCCGACGGCGAGTTCATGATCCTCGTCGGCCCGTCGGGCTGCGGCAAGTCGACCGCCCTGCGGATGGTCGCGGGCCTGGAGGACATCACCGACGGCGAGCTGAAGATCGGCGGCCAGGTCGTCAACGACCGGGCCCCGAAGGACCGCGACATCGCGATGGTCTTCCAGAACTACGCGCTGTACCCGCACATGACCGTGCGCGAGAACATGGGCTTCGCGCTCAAGCTGGCCAAGACCCCGCAGGAGGAGATCGACCAGAAGGTCAACGAGGCGGCCAAGATCCTCGACCTCGAGCAGCATCTGGACCGCAAGCCGGCCAACCTCTCCGGCGGTCAGCGCCAGCGCGTCGCCATGGGCCGCGCGATCGTGCGCAACCCGAGCGCGTTCCTGATGGACGAGCCGCTGTCCAACCTCGACGCCAAGCTGCGCGTCCAGATGCGCACCGAGATCTCGCGGATCCAGCAGCGCTTCGAGACGACGACGATCTACGTCACCCACGACCAGACCGAGGCGCTGACGCTGGGTGACCGGATCGCGGTCATGCGCGCCGGCGATCCTGCAGCAGGTCGGGCGCGCCGAGCGAGCTCTACGGCGCCCCGAAGAACCTGTTCGTGGCCGGCTTCATCGGCTCGCCGTCGATGAACTTCCTGCCCGGCGAGATCGACGGCGACACCGTCAAGCTCCCGATCGGCACGATGAAGATCCCGGACGTCGGTCCGCAGCCCGGCTGCAGTCCGGGCCCGGCGGCGGTCGCAGCGGCGTGATCGTGGGCATGCGCCCCGAGGACTTCGAGGACGCCGGCGCTCGTCGGCGACAAGGTCGAGCGGCATCACCTTCAAGGCCAAGATCGACGTGCTCGAGTCGATGGGCTCGGAGTTCTACGCCTACTTCGTCGTCGAGTCCGAGCAAGGTCTCGTCGCGTGAGCTCGAGGAGCTGGCCAGCGATGCCGGCGCGGCCGACCTGCCCGACGCAGGAGGGCAGCCAGATCATCGCCCGGCTGGACGCCGGCGAGCAAGGTGCGCCAGGGCCAGGAGACCGAGCTCTGGTTCAACACCGAGCACATGCACCTGTTCGATCCCGAGTCCGGCCAGAGCCTGCTGGGCACCAACGGCGACGCGAGCGCCGCGGCACGGCGTAGGCACCAGCGGCGGCGCCAGCCCGGCAGCGCCGACCGCACAGACACCAGACCCAACCGGGCACGGTGCGCGCATCCGGCGCCGCTAGAGTCGGATGCCCATGCCCGGCACGCCGCGCTCCACCGGGATGCCCGGCCTCGACGCGCAGACGGACTTTCTGCGTGCGCGCCGGCGCGCGGCGCTCGGAGCGATGGTGGCGCGGCTGCGTGGCGAGCCCGACGACGTCCGCCTCGTCCTGCCCTACGAGGAGGTGGTCGCGGCGCTGGGTTCGTCAGCGAGCACTCCGCCGGCACGGCGGTGGTCCCGCTCGACGCGATCGTCGGCACCGTCGACCGCGGCCGCGATTTCGATCGCAGCTTCCGCCCGACCACGGGCCGGGTGCGCTCGCGCTGGGAGCACATCGCCGCCGCGATGCGACGCGGCGAGGCGATGCCGCCCGTCGATCTGGTCCGCATCGGCCAGATCTACTTCGTCCGCGACGGCCATCATCGGGTCTCGGTGGCTCGCGCGCTCGGCCACGACGACATCGACGCCATCGTCACCGACGTGGTCACGCGCGTCGGCGCCGAGCGCGCGATCACCCTGGAGGAGCTGCCGCTCAAGAGCCACGAGCGGGTGTTCTTCGAGCGCGTCCCGCTGCCCGACAACGCCCGCGCGGAGATCAAGCTCACCGATCCGTGGGACTACGGACGGCTGGCCGAGGCGGTCGAGGCGTGGGGCTTTCGCACCAGCCAGGAACGCGGCGAGCCGATCAGCCGGCGCGAGACCGCCTACCTGTGGCTGGAGAACGAGTACCGGCCGGTGGTCGAGATGCTGCGCGGCGCCGACCTGATCGGCACCAGCACGGAGACCGAGGCCTACATGCGCGTGAGCGCCGCGCGCTACCGGCTGCTGCGCACCCACTCGCTGGGATGAGGACGTGCTCGCCGCCGTCGTCGACGAGCTGTCGCGCAAGAACCGGCGCCGGCGCAAGACCGACGTCGTCGAGCCCTGAGCCGCGGTCAGCGCCACCAGGCGCCGAGCACCCGGCGCCAGTTCTCCCAGGCGATCGCCTGCGAGCTCCGCCTCGCTGAACCCGGCGTCGCGCAGCGCGTCGAGCAGCTTGGGCAGTCCGGCGACGTCGCCGAGCTCGGCCGGGATCCTGGTGCCGTCGAAGTCCGAGCCCAGCGCCACGTGCCGCACCCCGATGCGCTCGGCCACGTAGGCGGCGTGACCGGGCGATCACCGAGAGCGGCGTGTCCGCGTCGTCGGCGAGGTCGGCGCGGAGGAACTGGACAGCCGTAGATGATCCCGACCAGTCCGTCGGAGGACGCCGATCGCGTCGAGCTGCTCATCGGTGAGGTTGCGGGTGCTGGCGGCCAGCGCGTGGACGCCGGAATGGCTGGCGACGAGCGGCCCGGGCTCGGCGCGCGCGACGTCCCAGAAGCCCGTCTCGTTGAGGTGGCTGAGGTCGACCATGATGCCCAGCTCGGCGCAGCGGCGCGACCAGCGCGTGGCCGGCGGGGGTCAGCCCCGGGCCGGTGTCGGGGCTGGCGGGAAAGATGAACGGGACGCCGTGGCCGAACGCGTTGGAGCGGCTCCACACCGGCCCGAGCGATCGCAGGCCCGCTGCGTACCAGTGCTCGAGCGCCTCGAGCTCGGGGTCGATCGCCTCGGCGCCCTCGAGGTGCAGGACCGCCGCCGGCGGTCCGTCGCTGGTCGTCGTGGGCGGCGTCCAGGTCGGAGACAGCGCGCGCGATCCTGACGTGGCCGGCGCGCTCGAGCGCGGCGAGCCGGCCGGCGGCGCGGGTGGCCGACGCCGCCGCCTGGACCTGTGAGACGGCTGCGCAGGCGCGTACTCACTGCACCCCGTCGTCGCGCGTCCACCAGGGTCCAGTCGAAGTCCGGGGACTCGCGTGAACACCGCGAAGATCCGCCGCGCATGCCCCCTGCGCGCATGCGCGGGAGATCCAGATGGCCGCCGTCGCGGCCGGAGGCGAGCCAGCGTGGTCCTCCCGCGTGAGCGCGTCGTTGTGGCCGTCGAACACAGCCGTCATCGCAGCGACGCTATCGGTAACCTCCCGCGTCGGGAAGCTACACGCGCGTAGCTCATGGCACGCCTCGCCCGCCACCGGATGAACCCGCAGCCGCCCACCGGACGCCGCCAAGCCCCGCCGACGCTATGCCCCGCGGATGGCGCCGGAGAAGCGGCGCGAGCAGCTGATCGACGCCGCGCTGAGCGTCATCGTCGAGCAGGGCTACGAGGGCGTCTCGATCGAGTCGATCGCGCGCACGGCCGGCGTCACCCGACCGGTCATCTACGACCACTTCTCCAACCTGGGCCGGCTGCTCCAGGCACTGATCGAGCGCGAGGAGGCCTACGCGCTCGCCCAGCTGGACGACGTGGTCCCGCCCGCGCCGCACGGCGGGCGAGCCGCCCGCGACTGTTCGCCGCCGGCGTGCGCCGCTTCCTCGATGCCGTGGCCAGCCGCCCCAACACGTGGCGCATCATCCTGCTGCCGCCCGAGGGCACGCCGGCGATCGTGCGCGAGCACGTGGAGACCAACCGCGCCCGGCTGCTGGCGCGGCTGACCGAGTTCGTCGGCTGGGCGGTGGAGCAGGCCGGCATCCGCGCCGACCTCGACATCGAGATCTGCGCCCGGGCGATCCTCCGGCTCAGCGAGGAGGCCGGCCGGATGGTGCTGACCGATCCCGAGCGCTTCTCCCCGGAGCGCTACGAGCGGTTCGCCCGCACGGTCATGGAGCTCATCTGGTCAGGCCGCTGAGCGGCGCGCTTAAGCACGACGGGGACCCGCTTCCAGGATCCCCGTCGCCGCCGATCATCCTGTGGAGCGCCCACGGCCGGGTTGGACGCGGCCCCAGGAAGATCACTTGCGATCTGCTCAAACCCGGTCCGCGGTGAGCAAAGTTGCGACGATTCGTGCGATGGAGCCGCCACGCGCGATCGGAACGAACTGGTCGGGCAACTACGCCTACCGCGCCAGCGCGCTGCACCGCCCGCGGATGCTCGGAGGAGCTGCAGGAGCTGGTCGCCGGCGCCCGAGCGCTCCGCGCGCTCGGCTCACGCCACTCGTTCACGTCGATCGCCGACAGCGCCGAGCTGGTCGCGCTGGACGCGCTGCCCGGCGAGATCGAGGTCGACCGCGACGGCCGAGACGGTGACGGTCGCCGGCCAGCACGACCTACGCCGCGCTGGCCGAGGCGCTGAACCGCGAGGGCCTGGCGCTGCACAACATGGCCTCGCTGCCCCACATCTCGGTGGCCGGCGCGATCGCCACCGGCACCCACGGCTCGGGCGATCGCAAGGGCAACCTGGCCACCGCGGTCCGGGCGGTGGAGATGGTCGACGCCGGCGGGCGAGCTCCGGACCGTGGCCGCCGGCGATCCGGACTTCGAGGGCGTCGTCGTCGGCCTCGGCGCGCTCGGGATCGTGACCCGGGTGACGCTGGCCGTCCAGCCGTACTACGAGATGCGCCAGCGGGTCTTCGAGCGGCGTGGGGTGGGACACGCTGTTCGCGCGCTTTGACGAGATCTACGGCGCCGGCGAGAGCGTCAGCGTCTTTCATCTGTGCGGCGAGCAGACCGAGCAGGTGTGGGTCAAGCGGCTCGCCG
This sequence comes from uncultured Actinomycetota bacterium, assembly GCA_963790605.1. Taxonomy (GTDB): domain Bacteria; phylum Actinomycetota; class Thermoleophilia; order Solirubrobacterales; family Solirubrobacteraceae; genus Palsa-465. Next base: position 256,498 of record CAWBPG010000003.1, read on the forward strand.
ATGGGTCCGGCCGACGAGGACGACGGCGACCTCGAGGAGCTGCTCGGCGTCCGCGCCGGCGACGGTCGAGCTGCACCCGGTGCTCGGCGGCGATCCCGTCAACTGCACCGAGCAGCAGGGCGTGCCCGGGCCGTGGTCCGAGCGCCTCCCCCACTTCCGCTCCGGCTTCACTGCCCAGCTCGGGCGAGGAGCTCCAGTCGGAGTTCTTCGTCGCGCGCGAGGACGCGGTGGCCGCCGATCGAGGCGGTCCGCGGGCTGGCGCGGAGCCATCGTCCCGCTGCTGCTCATCTCCGAGCTGCGGACGATCGCCGCGCGACACGCTGTGGCTGAGCCCGCACGCACGGGCGCGACTCGTTCGCGCTTCACTTCACCTGGCGCCGTCAGCCGGCCGAGGTCGAGGCGGTGGTGGCGCAGATCGAGGCCGCCCTGGCGCCGTTCGGCGCCCGCCCGCACTGGGGCAAGGTGTTCACGGCCCGGGCCGCCGCGATCGCCCCGCTCTACCCGCGGATGGCCGACTTTCTGGCGTTGCGCGAGCGGCTGGACCCGGACGGCACGTTCGTCAACGACTGGCTGCGCGAGAAGGTCCTCGACGCCGCATAGGCGTCATCCGCCCGGGCTTGGCATACTGATCTTCCCCCTCGGGGGCGTAGCTCAGTTGGTTAGAGCGCCGGCCTGTCACGCCGGAGGTCGCGGGTTCGAGTCCCGTCGCTCCCGCTTCAGACAACCCGAGCCGGATCGGGACAAAATAAGCCAGGTTGCGGCGACTACAGGCGCTTCTGGCATTGACCTTCGGTCTGCGTCTACCGTCCGGACGCGTCAGGATAAGACGCTGCGGACCAGCGCGCACCGAAAAGCGGTGACCAGACGGTGACCTCGGCGCAACGAGAGGGAACGGGGACGCAGCCTTCCAAGGGGCGTCGCGCGTGAGCCACCGTTCTACGGCACGGACTTCGCGCCTGGTGTACGCCGGCGCCACAACGTCGCGTTGACGAACGCCGACGAGACCGCCAGCCGCGCTGCGAGGAACAACCAGCCGAGCAGCGTCGCGGCCGTGCCGAGGGAGCCATATAGCGCCGGCGCCGTCGTCAGCTTGGGGGCGAAGTAGAAGACCGTGGCGAAGTGCAGCGCCGCGAGGCCCACGGCGAATAGCGCGGCGCCGGGAAGTAACGCGCCGGTTGGCGTCGCTGTGGGGCAAGTGGCACGAGGCAGCGAACCACAGTGCGCCGATGAGAGCCGCCGGCCCGAGCCCTAGCAGCAGCGATACACCGATTCCGACGCGGTGGCGAAGGGCGGCCCACCTGTACGTGGGTTCAGGGAGTCGGCCACCCCGATCGAGACAACGCGACCGATCAGGCCAAGCATGGGAAAGCCGTCATCACCCGGACTATCGGTGACGCTGCATTAGGGCGGGCAACCCGAGACCCAACGCATACGCAACCGCGACACCCAGCAACGTCTCCAGAACACGCTCGTTGAACCTGAAGGCCGCGTCGTGAGGATCGGAATGAAGCAGGAGCAGGAACACAACAAATGTGGTGAAGGCCGAAGTCACATACCAACGGCTGCCATGGGTACCCGCGGCTCCAGCCACCGCGGCGATGGCGGCGAGGCTGTAGACAACTGCCGGCGGAGTGGAATGAATGAACGCGACCCCGGCGAAGGCACCGACGGCCACGGCGACGATCCTGCCGACGCTCCTGAGGCGCTGCATCTCAGCAGCCGGGCGCATGACAAGCAGCGCCGCCGCGCACGCCCAGCCGACGTGCTCCAGATCCAAGAGGAATCCGATCGCCGCGGTGATCGCGCCGGCGGCTCCAAGGCGCAGGCCGTACGCGAGCGTGGGTGCCGTGGGGCGCGCGGCCGCGCCGGGCGAAGAGGCCGGCACGTGCTCGGGCCAGAGCATCGAGACCAGGCAGGCAAACGCCGAGCCCAGAACCATCAGCGCCGCGAGGCTCGCGGCCTTGCCGAGATCGGAGTAGCTGAGCCCCACCCCAACCATCGGCAGCGAGAGCGTCATCGCGATCTGCCCGTGGCGGGAACGCCCCGCGAGGAGCGCCGAACCCGGCCCGAGCGCGAAGATCATCGCCACGGCGAGCGCCGGGACGCCGGTGAGAAGCCCCCCGAGGAACATCGGCACCCCGATACAGACCCCGAACACCAGGATGCTCAACCGGCGGCGACGGGTCGGCATCAGACCGACGATCGCAGCGGGCAACACCCCCACCGCCAACGCCAGCCCGCGGGATCGATCGCTCAGAACCACCACCGCTGCCGGCACGGCGTACACGGCGCCTAGGAACGCCGCCGACCAGTCCCAGGCAAGTCCTGGAAGCGGTAAGGCGCGCGCGCGCCCCATCTCCACCTCAGAAGAAGGCAGCGCCGACGGCATGCGCCTCGCCCGCCGGGACGACCTCGCGGCCGAATGGCAGCAGCGAGATCGGCACGAGCTTGACATTCGCGATCGCAAACGGGATCCCGATGATCGTGATCGCCAATGCGAACGCGGTGAGGATGTGTCCGAGCGCCAACTCCCAGCCCACGAGGACGATCCACAGCACGTTTCCGATGACGGACGGGGCACCCGCCCCGGGACGGCGGACGACGGTCCGACCGAACGGCCACAGCATGAAGGCTGCCAGTTTGAAGGCCTGCAGACCAAACGGGATCGTGACGATGAGCAGGCACATCAGCACACCCGCGAGCACATACGCCAGGGCCATCCAGAACCCACATAAGAGCAGCCAGACGATGTTCAGCACGAAACGCACGTTGTTCTCCTCGTCGAAGATCGTCAATCGTCCTCGGAGATTGTTCGCGCTCCCTGAGCTCGCAGCGCATCACCCGCAGCGGGTGATCGTCGCGTCGCGGCGACTCACCCGGGATCGGGGAAGTGCGATCACCTTGAGTCGAGCCAGCGTGAATCGATGGCTTCGGACGAGACTGCTGATGTGACATCCCCCAGGTTGGCCGCTCACCCGGCCTGGGTGATGCCGCATCACCCGCAGACGACGGACGATCGCCGCCTGGCTGGATCAGCGAGGACGTTCGGGTTGTAGGAGGAATGGCGTTGAGTGATGAGATCCCGAGGCATAGCTTGCCAATTGCGGATGTCCGCAGGCCCGGCCTGACGACGTATGACGCGCAAGATCCTGAGACCGCATATCCAGCGATCAAGCCGTTGCGGCCGCCGGCGGGCGCGCCGAACGTGTTACTGATCCTGCTCGATGACGTCGGGTTTGGCGCGTCCAGCGCGTTCGGGGGTCCGGTCGCGATGCCGGTGGCCGAGCGGCTCGCTGCCGGTGGCCTGAAGTACACGCGGTTTCACACCACGGCGCTGTGCTCGCCCTCGCGGGCGGCATTACTGTCAGGCCGCAACCATCACTCAGTCGGGATGGGCTCGATCACCGAGATCGCGACGTCGGCGCCGGGGTATAGCTCGATCCGTCCGAACACGATCACCCCGTTGGCGGAGATCCTGCGGCTCAATGGCTACGCGACCGGGCAGTTCGGCAAGTGCCATGAGGTGCCGGCATGGGAAACAAGTCCCGCCGGGCCGTTTGATCGCTGGCCGACCGGAAGCGGCTTTCAGCACTTCTTCGGGTTCATCGCTGGCGAGACGAACCAGTGGTATCCGGCGTTGCACGAGGGCGTCACGCCAGTCGACGCGTGGGGTACCCCGGAAGAGGGGTATCACCTGATGCCGGATCTCGCGGATAAGACGGTCGCGTGGATCCGTCAGCAGAAGGCGCTGACGCCCGATCAGCCGTTCTTTGCGTATTTCGCACCGGGCGCCACCCATGCACCGCATCACGTCCCCGCCGAGTGGGCGGACAAGTACAAGGGAGTGTTCGATGACGGCTGGGACGCGCTGCGCGAGCAGACGTTCGCGCGCCAGAAGCAACTCGGCGTCATTCCACCGGACTGCGAGCTGACCGCTCGGCACGAAGAGATCCGGCCTGGGAGGAGATGCCCGACGCGCTCAAGCCGGTGCTTGCGCGCCAGATGGAGGTCTATGCCGGCTTTCTTGAGTACGCCGACCACCACATCGGGTCGGTTTTGGATTCGCTCGGAAAGTCTCGGTGTGCTCGAGGACACGGTTGTCTTCTACATCGTCGGGGATAACGGCGCGTCGGCCGAGGGGACGATGCGTGGCACGCTGCAACGAGATGGCTCTACCCGAGGCGCCCGGTCTTGAGTCAGACGAGTATCTGGTCGAGAACATCGACAAGCTCGGCGGGCCGGAGGGCTATAACCACTACGCGATCGGGTGGGCGCACGCGATGTGCACGCCGTATCAGTGGACAAAGCAGATCGCTTCGCACTGGGGCGGGACCCGCAACGGCACGATCGTGCACTGGCCGTCCGGGATCAAGGCCAAGGCGGAGCTGCGCAGCCAGTTCTGCCACGTGATCGACGTCGCGCCGACCATACTTGAGCTCGCGGGACTGCCCGAGCCCACGACGGTCAACGGCATCACGCAGGAGCCGATGCACGGGCGTCAGCATGGCCTACAGCTTCGAGGATCCCGACGCCCCCGAGCGCCACGATACGCAGTACTTCGAGATCGTCTGTAACCGCGGGATCTATCACCGTGGCTGGTCGGCGGTCAGCCGCCATCACCTGCCCTGGGAACAGGCCGGGAGCGGCGGCGCGCTCGACGACGATGTGTGGGAGCTCTATGACGGCACGACCGACTGGACCCAGGCGCACGACCTCGCCGCACGAACATCCCGAGAAGCTCGCCGCACTGCAACGACTGTTCTTGATCGAGGCCGCCAAGTACAACGTCCTGCCACTGGACCCCCGGATGGCGGCGCGGTTCAACGCCGAACTCGCCGGCCGCCCGCAGCTGATCACCGGCAACTCACTGGTCCTGTTCCCCGGTATGCGCAGTCTGACCGAGAACACGATGCTCAATCTCAAGAACAAGTCGCACTCGATCACCGCGGACGTCGTGATCCCCGAGGGGGGCGCCGAGGGGGTGCTTCTCAACCAGGGTGGGATCACCGGCGGCTGGTCCTTCTATCTCAAGGACGGCACCCCGACCTACCACTACAGCTTCATCGGCCTTGATCACTTTACGATCACTGCCGGCGCGCCGCTGGGCGCCGGGGAGCACCAGGTACGGACGGAGTTCGCCTACGACGGCGGCGGTCTCGGCAAGGGCGGCACCGTCACGCTCTATGTCGACGGCGATCAAGCCGGCTCCGGACGCGTGGAACGCACCCACGGCTTCGTGTTCTCGCTCGACGAGACGACCGACGTCGGCTGCGACACCGGATCCCCCGTCTGCAGCGACTATCCCGCTGTCGATAACCACTTCACCGGCGCCATCAACTGGATCCGCGTCGACGTCGGCGACGACTCCCACGACCACCTCATCGACCCAAGCCAGCTCATGGATCTCGCCATGAGCCGCCAGTAGCGTTCCGCGCACTGGAGGAGCCTCCTCGTTGAAGGCTCCTCCAGTCGATCGGTCAGGCTGTCCAGTCGCCTCAGCCGGTCTGGCAGCCGTGCTTCTGGAACTTGGCCGCCGTGGTGTAGGTCACCGCCGGCAGATAGGCGCCCATCGTCTGCTTGACCCTCGCGGGGCTGGCGATGTTCTGCACCGCGCTTGGGAACGCCGGATGGGCGGTTGTGGTGAGGTTGCGCAGGACCAGGAAAGTCGATCGGGGTCGGGTGTACCCGTCGCCGGCCGTGCCCCAGTTCATCCAGGCGACCCCGCACGAGTTGGTCGCGTTCTTGGGGCGGTCTTGCGGCAGGCTGACCACGATCGTGTAGTCGCGCTTCGTGTTGATCGGGACCTCTTCGTCGGCAAGGCACGGTCCGGTCGTCTTGCCGCTGGGCAGCCCCTCGTTGTTGCACACCGACCAGTAGCGCAGCTGTGTGCCGCGCTGCATGCGCGGCTCGCCGGAGTAGGTCGCCGGCGTGGTCGGGAGCTCACCGTGCAGCACCGCGATGTTGTGTCTGTTGCGATTGGGACCAAAGCTGCGATCCAGCCACGTGAACACATATCCGTTCGCCGGGTTCGCGCCGAGCCCGGTCGCCGCCAGCGGCAGGGTCGAGATCATGCTCGCGTCCGAGGTACCGGCGTAGTAGGGCCAGCAGCCACGACGGACCGAAGTACTTGTACCAAACCGGGTTCTTGACAGCGGGATGCTCGGGCGACTTGCTGAGCGCGAGCAGCGACCGGATCTTGGTCTCGGGGAACAGGAACGCGTTGATGTTGATCAGGTTGGCCGCGCCGGGCTTGGTGCCAAGCGCCGTGCACGCGGACTGACCCGTCGATGTCGCTCCGCTCGGGTCCACGTAGCTGACGTCCGGCTCACCGACACCACCGGAGAAGTCACGACCTTCGTCGGGGAGATAGACGCGCTCGGTGAGCACGAACGGCCCGGCGCTCGGCGCCTGGCCGGCGACGCCGGCGACGCCGGCGACGCCGGCGTACAGCGTGTTCGTTTTGTTCGTGACCCGCGCCCGGATCGGGCTGGTCGACGACCGTGACCGTGTAGGAGCGGTGCTTGGCGGTCCGGTTGGCCCCCGGCACGTACGGGTTGGTCGATCCCGGATCGGGCTTGATATCGACGTCGTAGAGATGCCCGCGAAGCACGCCGGGTGGCGACGATGCCGTCAGCGAGCAGAACCGGGCGTGCGGGAACTCGCCGTGGAGCACGACCTTCCCGCCGGCCGGAATCGTGTCCGTGGACACCGGATAGTCGGTGTGCGAATCCGGCCAGATGATGTTCCGGGTCGCTTCCGAGTAGGCGACGCCCCAAAAGCACGTGTGCGAATTCTGGCCGCCCGGCCCGCTCGCCGGGAAGTGGACGACGGCCGCGCCGCGAGCCCTGCGCAGCGGATCCCTGCTGGGCACGCGGCGACTCACCGTCGCTACGACAACGCTCAACGCGGCCGCGGCCGCGCCGATCAATCTCGACTCTTTCATGCCAGGTCTCTCCTCGGTGCCCTCGGGACGAGCGGCGCTCGCGCCACCGCTCCTCGTTATTGAAGGCACTATAAACAACTATTGAAGGCACTGTCAATAAGGTTGAAACCCCTTTCAACAGCGCTAGGCTCCTTGGATGGCGACCAGGACGAGAACCCGCCTCGCGCCCACCGCTCGGCGCGAAGAGATCCTCGAGCACGCCTGCCGGCTGTTCGCCGTACGCGGTTATTCCGCCGTCTCAGCCAGCGAGATCGCCCGCAGCGCCGGCGTCACGCCCGCACTCGTCAGCCACTACTTTCCGGGCGGCAAACGCGACCTCTTCCTCGCTCTCGTCTCACAGCTCGGCGAGCAGGTCGCCGACACGGTCCGCGTCGATTTCTCGCTACCCGTCCACGAGCGCGTCGCCGAAAACGTGGAGCGCTGGCTTCGATGGCTCGACGCCAACCGCGAGACGTGGCTGGCCACCGCTGCCCAGGGCGACTACATCGCTGACCCCGACCTGCAGGCAATCGTCGACGCTGCCCGAGAGCGCAGCATCGACACGGTGATCGCCGACAACGCTGACATCCTCCCCGACGATCGCGTCACCCGGCTGATGCTCCACTGCTGGCTCGGGTTCAACCGCGCCTGCTGTCGCCGCTGGCTCAACGGCAGCGCCACTCGCCGCGAGACCGCAGTGCTGCTCACCGAGACGCTGCACCAAATGCTCGTGACCGTCAGGACGGCGCTGGCAGGACTTGACCTCGAATAATCGCTCGCCAACCTCGGCTCGCACCCGAGCGCATCTGGTTCGACCTGATGGCGCATGAACCGGACAAAACGAACCTGACTCCAGCCCAGCGACGTCCGTCTTGTGCAGGATAATTTTGAGCCTGTGGTTCAGCTCAATGCCCACTGCCGACCCGCCAACGCACTCGATATGAAAATCGGTGACCTGACGGTGACCAATCAGCCACAAAGATCCAGTTTGCAGGGATCTTCCGTGATTGATCCCCGAACTGTCACGCCGGAGGTCGCGGGTTCGAGTCCCGTCGCTCCCGCTTCATCCTGCCCTTTAGATGCTGGTGATCTGCGTGATCCGTACTCGGATCGCCTCTTCACCGCCGGCCGGGCAACGGTCCCGGGCAACGTTTGGTGGTCGCTGGCCACCCTCAGATTCTTCATCTGGTTGTGTGGGTGCGTCTCGTCCCGTCGCTCATCCACTTGCGGTGGGGCGACGGGCTCGGATGCCCGTGGTCGCACCGCAAGTACCGCGACACGGACCAGCGGATCACCGCTCACCGTGTTCGCCTCACCACGCTTTCAAGGAGCCGGCCCTACTGGCTGGCTGAGGCCCTGAGCGCGAATCGGGTTCATCGCCATCGGACCGGCCCCGGCGGGACCGCCGACGAGGCGAGCGAGCGGACGAGCGCAAGCGTGCAAAGCACTCATCGGTCGTGGCGCCGGCGGACCACTCCTGCGTCGCCAAGGCGATGTCGCGCTCCACGAGACCCCTGAGATAAAGCGATGATCCCGGTGTCCTCCAAGTGATCTGCGCAAAGAGCGACTCGGCGGCGGCGAATGGAACCGCTACACCGCCACGGTCGTCAGCTCGCGATGAGGACGGCCGCCACGAACGCGAGGTAGCCGCCGATGATCAGCGCACCATGTGTACGACACAGCCCGCGGCCGGCATACGCGCACGCCAACGTCACAGCGGTCAGACCGAGACTGTTGCGGGCTGAGGCCGGACACGAGCAGATACGGGACCAAAACCGCAACAGCTGGCAGGAGCAGATTCGGCGAGCGTCGCGCAAGCAGGCAGCCGGGCGTCAAGGTATTGCCGGTGAATGGCTCGCTGGAATTGTCAGGGCATTGGGTCAACCGGGTGCGCGCCGCGAGGTGCCTTCTCGGCCGGCTTATCGATTCCGAGCGTTTTCTGGCTGCCGATCCTCATCGCGCCCGTCGCTGCCGGCCGGTGGCCCATGCTCATTCCCGCCGGTCCGGGAGGCGTCAGCTGCGGCACCGAGGCGGGGACGAAGGCAACTGCGAGTCCGAGCACCGCGAGCAGGATCGCTATGGCGCGGTTCGCCGGCTGCTTCCACGGCAGGAGCTTCTCTGCTGAGATCAGCGCGGCGATGAGTGTCATCCACGCGATGCTCATCACGCCGAGCGCGAACAGCGCGGCCATCAGCGCCCAGCAGCAGCCGACGCACCAGGCGCCGTGCTCGAGCCCGAGTCGCAGTGCTCCGCCGATACCATCGCGCCAGCGCTCGGTGAGGAAGTCAAGCGGGCCGCGGCAACGGCCGAGGCAGGCGTCCTTGAGCGGGGTGAGCTGGTAGATGGCCGCGACCAGGATCACCCCACCCGCGAGGTAGGATCCGCCGCGATCCCAGGAGAATGGGACAGGGTCGATGGCTCCGGCGAGCTTGAAGGTGGCGTAGGCCACGAGCCCGAAGACGATCCAAATGAGTAGGTATCCGGCGATGAAGGCGACAATCGCCGCGGTCGGCTCGCCGAGCCCTCGGCGTGCGTAGCGGCTGCGCTGGACGAGCGCGTAGGTGCGCACCATCGGCGAGATCGACGGCAACATCATCGCCGCCATCATCACCACCCAGGCGGCGATGTAAAAGGAAAGCGAGCCGAGGTCGCCCCCGGGCCCACTGTCCATTCCCGCCATCATTTCTCCAGCGATCGCCCACGCCAACCCAGCAAGCGAGAGTAGGCCGGCAATCAGCGCGAGCGCGAGCCCGTCGATGCGCCACGGCGGACGGTGTGGAGCCTGCGCGGAGATCGGCACTGTGTCGCAACCCTATTGCGGTTAGCCTCCGCTCATCAACCTCAGATCGGGGGATCTGCCATGACCGATACATGGTCGCTAGAGGGCGCGTGGTTCAAGAACTGCAACTGCGATCCCGGGTGCCCGTGCGACTTCAACCAGGCGCCGACCACCGGCCAATGCGAGGGCATCATCGGCATGCGCATCGAGGAGGGGCATTTCGGTGATGTCGCGCTCGACGGATTGAAGTTCGCCGCCGCCGTCTGGTGGCCCGGGCGCCTTGACGAGGGCAACGGACATGTGCTCCCGATCGTCGACCAGTCCGCCAACGAGGACCAGCGCAACGCAATCCTGACGATCCTCAGCGGACAGGCCGGTGGGACGATCTTTGAGATCTTCTCCGCGATCTGCCCACACGTTCGCGAGCCTGTCTTCGTCCCGATCGACTTCGAGTTCGACATCGAAAGCCGCGCCGGGCGTCTCAAGGCGGGCGAGGTGATCGAGACCGAAATCGAGACTCTGCGCGCGATTGGCTCCTCGGACCCCTATCGGGTCCTCGTCAAGATCCCCGGCGGCTTTGAGTACACCGGCGAGAACGACGACGCCGAAACAGCACTCGCGAAGTCACTCAAGGTTCGCGGAGGTGACGAGCTCGACTTCGAGCACACCGACAGCCACAGCTCGATGGCGTTCGTGAAGCACGAAGGCCGAGTGCCAGCGACGGCTTAAACCATCGCCGGATCAGGTTTCGCCCGGACGGGCTCGTTGATGTCAACCAGTCGCCGCGGCGCCGGCGGGTCATGGCGCCGTGGGATCGCGGGTTACGCTGCGAGTCGCAACACCGCGCGCACATGCCGGCGTATCTGCTGCGAGGGGAGGCTGCCGGCGGGTAGCTCGACGGTGAACGCTGCGCTGCCCGGCAGGTGATGGTTCTGCCAGTTGGAGGCCGAACCGTCGAGCCACGGGTGATGGTAGAAGCGCATTCCCGACGCGCGTGCGTAGGTGCGACCGGCGGTGCTGCTCGGCCCCCAGGCCCACACGACGTTCATGTGCTGGTGGTACCAGATCGTCACGCGTGGGCGGATGCGCAGGATCAGATCGCGTGCGAGGCGCGTCTCGCGCTCGGAGAACGGGCGCGGGCCCGGGTAGTAGACGTCCCACGGTCGGCCGCCGCCGTGCCATTGCGAGGACCAGTTGGCATTGAGGTCGACGCCGCGGCCGTTCTGACGGGTACCGCGGACGTAGCCGTCAGGATTGAGATCCGGCACCATCCAGAGGTCGGCGCGGGTGCGCGCCCGCTCGAGCGCCCGGACGACGGCGATCCCCGCGCACTCATTCCCGTGGATGCAGCCGACGACGAGCACACGCGTGCCGCGCGGGTCGCCGGCGCGTACGACGACGATCGGCCGGCCGTCCTCAGAGACGCCCAGTCGCAGCCGACTGGACGTGACGATCGCCGGATCACCTTGAGAGTGACGGGGCGCCGGGGGCGGCGACCGCTGCGCCCGCGCCTTCGGCGCGCGGGCCGGGGCCGCGATTGACCCGCATCCGGCAAGGAGAGCAACGGCGAGGAGAGTCTTGAACAGGGCAGCCAGCTTCACGGGGTCAGCGCCACGGTCGTCGCCGGGGAGCCCGGACGCGAATGGCCGAGTCCACCCGGTTAGTCGAGGGGATCGATTCGGGATACCGTACCTCCGCCGCGGCCGGCCGTAAACGGGGCGGGGTGATTCCGACAGGCGTCGGCTAGGCGGACCCAGCGCTGCTCGTGCTCGTCGCCGTGGGGCCGCCGAGGCTCCGCAGCCAGCCGTAGAAGTCGAGATCCCGCGCAGAGTCGTCTTCGCCGCAAGGAGATCTGCGATCTGGATCCGTTCCTCCTGTGATAGGTACCGCGGACTACGCGGTTTCGCTTCGGTGATCTTCACCGGCGCATAGATGACAAGCGCCCCGGCGGAAAGTCAAGTCGGATGTAGTGGTGTAACGGGTTGGGCTCGTCGGCGAGGCAGCGGGCGGCTCAGGCCACGGGGAGCGGCATCACCTCGACCGGATCCTCGTCTCCGCGCCCAGGGTGGCGGTCGTGGTGCTGTCAGAACGACGGCGTAGGTTCCCTCGAGTCCTGAGAGACGATGAAGGTGGCCTCGCCGTGAGGCGCACCCGTACCGCCGTCGGCGGAGATACAAGCGAGCATCGACAAGCTGACCTCTCTCGTAGCTCTGCAACTTGGGAGCCTGCGCTTCCCTTTGGGGTCATCACCAGTTGGTCATCGAGGCAGTGATGATGTGGTGGAGGTCGTCCTCACCGACCTCCTTGGGGGCGATCGCCAGGAGCCGCTGCTGTTTCATGGCGCCGTCGACGAGTGTCGGGATGTCGTCTTCGCCGTAGCCGAAGTCGGCTACCCCCCGCGGCGCCTCGACGTCCTTCATGAGCTGGCGCACCACGTCTGGAAGCGTGTCGGGTCCCCCATCGCTGATCTGCTCCCCGGCGAGCAGTTCGGCGACGTGATGGTGGCGCTCGGGCATGGCGTCGTAGGTGAAGCGGAACGCCGCCGGCGCGGTGACGATCACCGAATGTCCGTGCGGCACGAAGGGATGGTCGTCCGGATATCCCGGCGGCTGATACTCGTGCTTGACCGAGGCGATCGGATAGGCGCAGGAGTGGGGGATGTGCACGCCTGCCGAGCCGAAGCCGACGCCGGCCATCGTGGCTGCGAGCATCATGAAGCCGCGCGCTTCGACGTCGTCGCGGTCGGCGACCGCGCGGCGCAGGTAGCGACCGCCGAATTCAAGCGCCTTGGCCGACCACACGTCGGCGACCGGATTGGAGCCCTGGTAGGGCGGTCGGTCATCCGGCGAAGCAGGACCAGGGCGGGTGTCATACGGCCGGGAGAGAAAGGACTCAGCGGCATGGCAGACGACGTCGAGGCCGGTCGACGAGGTCACCTCGGCGGCCAGCGACCGCGTCAGGTCAGGGTCGACGATCGCCTGCGTGGCCCGCAGGTAACGGTGGGAGATGCCCGTCTTGATCTTCATGTCCGGGATGTCCAGCACCGCCACCGTCGTGGCTTCCGATCCGGTACCCGAGGTCGTGGGGATCGCCAGGTGGGGCTTGAGCGGCGCGGGCGGCTTCTTGCCCTCGCCGATCGGCCGATTGACGTAGTCCATCACCGGCGCGGGGTGGGTTGAGACGAGATTGGCGACCTTGGCGGTGTCCATGCTCGAGCCGCCGCCGACCGAGACGAAACCGTCCACCTCGTGTTCAACTGCGAAGTCCGCAGCGTCCTGGAAGGAGTCGAGCGTCGGCTCTACACGCGCGCGGTCATAGACGATCACCTCGATGCCCTCCGCCTCGATCAACTTCCTGATGCGGTCCGGATGGCCAAGCTCGGCGACGCCCGGATCGGTGACCAGCATTGCACGTGTGACCCCCAGCCGTTTGAGCTCCCAGCCGGCCTCGGCGGAGGCTCCGGTGCCGAACTTCACCGGCGTGGCCTCCATCGTAAAGATCGTTTCGTGGTCGGAAGCCATCTCTCCACCTCCTGTTGTCGGTCGTCCCTACTGGATAATTGCGTACCCCCCATGAACCTTCCTCGCGGCGTTGCTGAGGTCGTCGGCACAGGGCACGTGCTGAGCGACCCGGAGCTGAAGTCTTCCTACGAACCCGACTACACGGGACGCTATGACGCCCCGGCGCGCGTGATGGTCCGTCCCGCCGCCACCCACGACAGGGATCGTCTGCTCGCGCGGCCAAGCGTGACCACAACGCGGGCGACGCAGATCGGCTTTGCGTAGTAGGCAGCACGGCGAACCCGAGGGTCGTCGCCTCGTCCCTGCCATCGGCGACGGGGAAGGCGCGGCGAACCAGCCATTTGTCGCGAGGCTGTCGCGCAACCGTTCGGGCCCACGACGGACGAGTGCTCATAGGCCAGACTGGATGGGTCTCGGACCACCGCCGGGAGAGGGCCTCGAGTGCTTGCCCTTAATGGAGGGCCCGGCTAAGACCAGCCCCTCCCGACGGTGGTGAGGTGCCGCGAGCGGCGACAGGACGTAGCCCCCGGGTGAGGGCCTTGTCTATGAGCACCCGCAACGCCGATTGGATTCCTGCTTCGCGATCCGGAACTGGAGGTGGGCGAGGCCGAAATGCAGCGCTGCGATCGGGACCAGCAGCCACGCCCACTGGCCGCCGTGGCCCGAGCCGTACAGCACGGCCGTTAGAAAGAGCAGCCAAATACCGACACCCACGCGCACCCGGGCGACCTGCTGTGGGTGCCACCTTGACGCGCGCTGGATTTCGCGCTTGATGGATTGCTCGTCGTACCTCCTCGGGTCACCTCGTCGGAAGGTGCTCACGTCTGGCCGTGGACCCTCCGTCCTTTAGTTTGTAGGGCAAACCTATCCCACTTTGCCTCACAAAGTCAAGCCTGGGTTTATCCCGCGAGCACGAGTCGACGCATGTCATCATGCGTCGACTTGGCGCGTTCCCCTCGATCGATGACCGTCACGCGCCCGCGAAGGGCCAGCCCTCGCTGTCCCTGGCATGCTGGCCGAGCATCCGTCAGGGTCGTCGCGGCGAAAAGGCCGGCCGACAGAAGGCCAAACTGACACGATTCAATACGTGTCGTCGATCGAGATCGTGACCGACAGCTCACCGGGGCAGGTCGACGCAGCCGCGCAGATCCGGGTCGAGGCGACCGCCGCTCCCGATATCGCCCGACTCGATGTCGCCCGAGGCATGGTCGCCGACGTCCTGAACGGTTTCGCTAACGCGATGCTGCTCACGGCCCTGAACTCCGATCGCCAGCCACGCGGATGTGCGGCGATCGAACCAGCGACTGACAACCGAGCCGAAATTCGGTACCTCAGCGTCCGACCCACGGCGGAGCCAGGGTATCGCCACGCGATTGCTCCGGAGCCGGGAGCCGACGGCCCGACTCGGATTCACCTCCGGCGTGGGGAGCGGGAGCGACACTATGCGCTCGACCTCAGCCCTCCTGACTCTCGATCCATCTGACGTTGAGCCATCCAAAGCAGCCTTTCGTTGGCCCGGGTGACCTGCTCGAGCGTGACGCCGAGCTGACGGCTGTCGATGAGCTGATCGGCGCCGCGGGCCGCGGTGGTCGGCTGCTGGCGATCGAGGGGCCGCCTGGCATCGGCAAGACTGCGTTGGTTGCGTCGGCCAAGGGGCTGGGGCTGGCGGCTGGGTTTCGAGTGCTCGGTGCGCGCGGTTCGGAGCTTGAGCGTTCCTTCTCCTTTGGCGTTGTCCGGCAACTGTTCGAGCCCTTGCTTGCGTCCGAGCGCGCGGATGAACGAGCGGGTGTGCTGGCGGGGGCGGCCGGGCTTGCAGCGTCGGTGTTTGATCCTGCCAACGTTGCGGATGATCCGGAGGGAGATTCGTCGTTGGCGACTTTGCACGGGTTGTATTGGTTGACGGCGAACCTCGCCGAGCGGCAGCCGCTGTTGCTCGCGGTCGATGATTTGCAGTGGAGCGATCTGGCGTCGTTGCGATGGCTGACCTACCTCTTGCCCCGAATGGAGGGTCTGCAGCTGTTGATGGTCGCTGCGCTGCGGCCCGAGGCGCCGGGCGAGGATCAGGCGCTCGTCGCGCAGATCGTGTCTGACCCACTTGCGGCAGTCGTTCGTCCGGGGGCTTTGAGTGTTGAGGCAACGGCGCGGCTGCTGCGCGAGAGCACGTCCGCGGAGGCCGAGGACGGATTCGTTGTGGCCTGTCATGAGGAGACTGGCGGCAATCCGCTGTTGCTGCGTGAGCTGGTGCGTGCGCTTGCCGCCGATGGGCTCGCACCCATCGCCGCTAATGCATCGCAGGTGCACGGGATTGCCGCGCGCGCGGGCTCGCGAGCGGTCTCAATTCGCCTTGGCGGCCTTCCGCGCGAGGCGACGAGGTTGGCGCAGGCTGTCGCCGTACTGGGCGACGACGCTGACCCGCGGCTTGCAAGCGCGCTCGCGGGGCTTGAAGATCGCGTCGCCTCAGAGGCTGCGGGCGCGTTGGCGCACGTCGAGGTGCTGCGTCCGTCCGCGCCGCTCGGATTCGTCCACCCGCTGATCGGTGCCTCGGTGTATGAGACGATCGCGGCTGGCGAGCGGGAGCACGCGCACGCCCGGGCGGCGCGGCTGCTGCTCGACGCCGGCGTAGAGCCGGAGAGGGTTGCCGCCCATCTCTTACGCAGTCCGCCGTCTGGGGATTCGGTGGTGGTTGGGACGCTGCGCCGCGCCGCCCGCCGCGCCGGCTCGCGTGGGGGATCTGAGAGCGCGGTTGCGTATCTTCGTCGCGCGCTTGGCGAGCCGCCGCCGGAGGTCGAGCGCGCCGAGTTGCTAGCGGAGCTCGGCTCCGCCGAGGCGGACGTGGACGGCGAGGCTGCGATCGAGCATCTGCGAGCGGCGCGAGCTCTGATCGATGATCCGATCCGAAGAGCCCAGCTCGCGCTCGTGCTAGGTCGACAGCTGTTCTTCCTCGATGACGAGGAAGCGGAGAGCGTGTACACCTCGGCGCTTGAGGAACTGGGGGCTGCCGATGCCGAACTCGAGCACCTGCTTGAGGCCGGGCTGATCCATGCCGCGCTGTTCGTGCCGTCCCGGCACGAACGTGCGAGGCTGCGGTTGGAGCAAATCCGGGGCCGGATCGCGGGCCGAACGATGGGCGAGAAGCTATTGCTCTCGCTGCTGGCGATGCACGACGCGGTGTCGGGTAGGCCTGCAGCCGAAGTGATCCCGCTGGCGCGCCTTGCCCTTGCGGACGGGGACCTTGTCCGTGCCGACGTTTCGGCTGCCGTATTGCCGCTCTGCACCGTGCTCGGGATGGCAGATCTCGACGAGGTGGAGGTCGTGTTCGAGGACGTGCTGGCCGAGGCTCACCGCCGCGGGTCGACGCTGACGTACGCCGCGGCCAAGGTGTTTCGAGCTCAGAGCCTGTTGTGGAGCGGCGACCTGGTCGAGGCCGAAGCCGACAGCCGCGAGGCGCTGACCTTCACCGACACCTGGGGGGCGACGGCTCGGTTCGCGGGACACGCGACCGCGTTTCTGGTCAACTCCCTGATGGAACAGGGCAGGCTCGATGACGCGGCGGCCGCCCTATCCCGGGCCGAGTCGCTGCCGGAGAGCGCCCGGATGCTGTATCTACGCGAGAGCAGCGCCCGCTTGCGGATTCTACGCGGCGATCTCGCCGGCGGCGCTGCCGAGTTGCTCGATGCCTGCCGGCGCTTTGACTCGGTCGGCAGCCGCAATCCGGCCCTGATCGCCTGGCGGTCGCCGGCGGCACTCGCGCTGCTTCAGCTGGGCGAGCGAGACAAGGCCGCGAGACTGGTTGTCGAAGAGCTCGAGCTCGCGCGCAGCTGGGGTGCTCCCCGCGCGCTTGGCGCCGCCCTCCGCGTGGCAGGACTTGTCGAGGGCGGCAAGCGAGGGCTCGCGCAGCTCGGTGAGGCGGTCGAGGTGCTCAGTGACTCTCCCGCCAAGCTCGAGCACGCGAAGGCGCGCACCGAGTTGGGAGCCGCGCTGCGCAGGGCCGGTCTCCGCGCGCAGGCCCGCGAACACCTTCGACGCGCTTTGGAGCTCGCGACGATCTGCAGCGCGGCAGCGCTCGCCGCGCGCGCCGAGACGGAGCTGCTGGCCACCGGCGCGCGGCCGCGACGCATCGCCCTGAGCGGCCTCGAGTCACTCACGCCAAGCGAGCGGCGGGTCGCCGAGTTGGCGGCCCAAGGGCCGACCAACCGCGAGATCGCACAAGCCCTGTTCGTCACTCAGAGGACAGTCGAGGTGCATCTCACGAGCATCTTTCGCAAGCTGGAGATCAGGTCGCGCTCGCAACTGGCCGCGGCACTCGATGCCCGGGCCGGCGGCTGATCTCTAGGTCGTCGGGGCAGGCGGGCTGCGTGCCCTGTTCGCGTTTGAGTCGACGGTGCTCGAGCTGACCTTCGTGCTCGGCCCACCGCTCGCGCTGGGGGTCGGCGCGCTGTGGTCGACGGGCGCGGCGCTCGTCTGTGGGGCTCGGCTCGCTGCTCGGCGGCACTGCGGCGACGCGGCTTGGCGGTGGCGCCCGAAGCGCTCGAGGGCTGACGTTGCTTCTCGGCGTCCTCGCGCTCGCCCATGGTGCCCTGATCCTGTCCACCGGCAGCATGCTCGCGATCGGTGCGGTGATCGTGGTTGCCGGAGCGACGATCACCCCGACCGTCGCAACCATCTACGCGATGGTCGACGCGGCCGGTCCCGCCGGAACTCGCACCGAGGCGTTCTCCTGGGGCTGACGCATCTTTGACCGGGTCGGCGCTCGGCGCCGGCGTGGCGGGTGCGCTGGCGCAAAGCATAGGCGCCCGGGGGCCGTCGCGCTCGTCGGCGCGGCCGGTGCGACCGCGGTACTGGTCGCGCTGCTGCGATCACGCAGCCTCGAACCACCGGTGCGCGACGAGGACCGACCCTCGAAGTTCGTGCCTGATGACGCGCGTGAAAGAGGAGCAGCCTCGTGTTCGGGCGGCTGGGGTGCTAGCGGTCTGCCGGCAAAACACTTCGGATCGAATTGGGGGGGTCGCACGATGCGAACGGGGCCCGCTCAGCCGATCATCGGAAACCCACACAAATCGGGTCGTTGTGACCCCGACTCAGGAGTGACCATGACCGGCTCTTCCACGCAGGGAATCAAGACGGTGCTGCATCCCGTATCTGACCTGGCGGCGGCCAAGGCGGTGTACGGCGCCCTGCTCGGCGTA
Source organism: uncultured Actinomycetota bacterium (assembly GCA_963790605.1). Classification (GTDB taxonomy): domain Bacteria; phylum Actinomycetota; class Thermoleophilia; order Solirubrobacterales; family Solirubrobacteraceae; genus Palsa-465. The sequence goes on from CAWBPG010000003.1 coordinate 274,906, forward strand.
CCGCCGCAGGCCGACTCGTCCTACTACGTCGGCTTCGAGGCCGACGGCCAGCACATCGGGCTGGTGCCGGCCGGCGGACCGCAGAGCATGACCTCGCCGGTCGCCTACTGGCAGGTGCCGGACATCGAGGCGAAGCTGGCCGAGGTGACCGCTGCCGGCGCCACCGTGAAGGAGCCCGCGCGCGACGTCGGTGGCGGGCGCCTGGTGGCCACCGTCACCGACCCCGACGGCAACGTCCTCGGACTGACGCAGGACCGATGAGTACCCAATCAACCCCCATGCGACCCGCAGTCCAAAGGAGTGGATCCCAGATGGCCACATATCTGCCCCCAGTCGCCAGGCCCAAGGGTCTGATGCTGAAGCTCGCCTACCGCTACACCCGCCGATCGTTCGGCCAGGTGCCCGAGCCGTTGAGTGTCTTCTGTGCCCGGATGCCGAGCCCCTTCACGAGGTTCTACATGAAGAACGGGATGCTCGAGAAGAAGCTGACGCTGGACTCCGAGACGGCGGTGCTGATCCGCGAACGGGTGGCCAGCACGAACATGTGCCTCTTCTGCATGGACTCCAACCGGTGGTCGGCGCTCAACAAGGCGGGCGTGGATGCCGCCAAGCTCGACGCGCTCAACGACTATCCGACCAGCCCGCTGTTCAGCGATTCCGAGCGCGCGGCGCTCGCGTTCGCGACCGAGCTGACCGCGGACAGGCACGTCAGCCCGGACACGTTTGACGAGCTCGCCCGCCACTACTCCGAGCGCGAGATCTGCGACGTCGTCTTCCTCGTCGCCAGCGAGCACCTCTACAACATCAACAACATCGGCCTGAACATCGGCTCCGCCGGGATGTGCAAGACCAACACGGCTGAGCAGAAGCCGGCGACGGTCTAACCCGAACGCACCCACCGGGTCGATGTGACCCACACCATCAAGGAGTGACCATGACCACGAAGACCACCAACAAACAGTCCAAGGGCTTCAGCGCCGAGGAGAAGGCCGCGATGAAGGAACGTAGCCGAGAGCTGAAGGCGGCCAAGAACAGGGCGGACGGGGAAAGCGACGTGCTCGCGAAGATCGCCGCGATGCAGAAGCCAGACCGTGTGATGGCCGAGCGGATCCACGCGATCGTCAAGGCCACCGCGCCAGATCTGGTGCCCAGAACCTGGTACGGGATGCCCGCCTACGCCAAGGACGACAAGGTCGTCTGCTTCTTCCGCGACGCGCAGAAGTTCAAGACGCGCTACGCGACGTTCGGCTTCAGCGACAAGGCCAACCTCGATGAGGGAGCCATGTGGCCGACCGATTTCGCGCTCACGGCGATGACCGCCGCGGTGGAGAAGCGGATCGGCGCGCTTCTGAAGAGAGCGGTGAGCTAGAGACTGAGCCGCCAGAGAAGGAGGACCGCGTGCCACGAACGCTCCCTTCCAATCAGCGCCGGCGGGCTCGGCTGACCAGCTATCTGCTGGTCCATCGTCGGGTCCTCGCCGGCCTCGGGCTGGTGTTCACGCGGGCCGGGATCGCCGGCGTCGGGCGTGTGTCCGAGGCGCTCGGTGACCCGACCGTGCGGGGGCGGGGCGGGGACGAGAGCAACATCGCGATCTCGCTGCCCGCCTGGCTCGCCACCGCCCCTCCGGCTGGTCGACGCGCAAGCCAAACCCGGGGAGCTCGAGAAGGCTGGGCCGCACCGTGATCCCCAAGGCATATCGAGTCCTGCTCGGAGACCGTCGCGCGAAGCGGCTGCTCTCAGGCCTGGGTGTCTCCTCGCTGGGCGACGGGATCAGCACGGTCACGATCGCATGGCTCGCGGTGCGAACCGCGCCGGCCCACGAGCTCGGCCTGTTTGTCGGGCTCGCGATCGCGGCGTACACCCTGCCCGGCGCGGTAGGGGCACTCGCGCTCGGTCGATACCTCCGCCATCGGCCCCCGCGCGCTCTCATCCTTGCCCATTGCCTGCTCCGCACGGGCTTCCTCGGCACGGTCGCCCTGCTCGAGGCGACCGGGGCGCTCTCCCCGGACGCGTACCTCGCACTGCTCGGCGGCTCCTCGCTTCTGGCCAGCTGGGGCAGCGCAGGCCAGTACACGATGCTCGCACAGGTCGGAGGAGAGGACGGACGGCTCGCTGCCAACTCACTCGCCAGCGCCCAGGTCTGGCTCGCGACGATCGTCGGACCAGCGGTGGCTGGAGTGCTCCTCGCCCGAGTCGCGCCGGCGTGGTTGCTGGGTTTCGATGGCGCCACGTTTGCCTTCCTCGGCGTCCAGGCCTGGCGGACGCCCATGGATGCTGCGGCGATCGAGCAGCCGGTCGATGCCCGCGCCGCCGAGGCCGGCTTTCGCCTGCTGCACCGAAATGACCTGCTCGGTCTGATCGTCCTGACCTGGTTGTTCTTCTTCCTCTACGGGCCCGTCGAGGACGCCCTTCCGGTCTACGTCGCTCACGATCTGCATGCGCAGGCCGGACTGCTCGGGGTCTACTGGACGAGCTTTGGCGTCGGAGCGGTCGTCTCCACCCTCCTCGTGGGCACGCTGCGCAGCCGCGCCACCCGTCGTATCACCCTGCTGATTGTCGCCGGCTGGGGCGTTTGCCTGTTCCCGTTCGCCTTCGCGCCCGCAGCCGCCACTGTCGTCTGCTTTGGCGTCGGGGGCCTCATCTACGGCCCCTTCATTGCCCTTACCTACGCACTCTTTCAGTCGATCACCACAACCGCGAACTTGCCAAGTGTGCTCGCCGCCCGCAGCGCGGCTCTGATCGTCGCCGCGCCGCTCGGCATGGCAATCGGCGGCCCGATCGTCGCCAGCGTTGGCGCCCGGGGGACGCTGAGCGCTTCTGGCGGCGCAACCGTCCTTCTCGCCGCCGTGACAACAGCCGTCTGGCGGCCGAGCCAAGCTGGGCACCTGGCCCGTCCCCGGAGCAGGTCGCCGCTTCCCGAAGCGAGCGGAGCTAGGCGCACCGCGTCCGCACAGCGAGCTCTCGTTCGCAACGAGATGGAGGCACGATAAGCATGGCCTCGAGACCGGGCACCCAGTCGCCAGCGCCGAACGCTGCCGAGCGCCGCGCCGCTGGGCGCGCACCGCGCGCGAGGGTGGTGGCAATCGATCACACCGACACTCTCCGCCGACCGGCCACGGCGTCTGCGTTCTCACGCGAGGAGTAGCGTGCCCTATGACGGCAACTCACCAGGGGATCGGGCCGTCTTCATTGGAGAAGGTGCCGGTTGGCCCGTCGTCTCCGATCAGTGCAAGGCGGACGGGTTCACGCGCGGCCTGCTCGACGGTGCGGGTGCCCCGAAAGAAGTTGAGGTCGGTGCCGGTGAAGCCTGGACATGCGGCGTTGACCTTGATGCCGGCCGCTTCGAGGTCGGCGGCGAACCCGACGGTGACCGCGTTCGCTGCGGCTTTGGATGCGGAGTAGGTGCCGAACATCGCGCGGTGCGGGTTGGTCGGGTCGGAATTCAGGGTCAGTGAGCCGCCGCTGCTCGCGACGTTCACGATTCGCGCGGCGGGCGCTTCCCGTAGCAGCGCGAGCATCGCTTGGGTGACGGCGATGACGCCGAACACGTTGGTCTCATACAGGGTGTGGATCTCGTCGAGGGATGCCGCGCTCAAACGGCCGGCTTTTACGACCTCTTCCAGCGATCTGTCTGGCATGGGCGCGTGCGAGATGCCGGCATTGTTCACGAGTACGTCGAGACGGCCGAGCTCGTTGCGGATGCGCTGTGCCGCGGCGGTGACGGAGTCCTGGTCAGTGACGTCGAGCTGGATCGCACGGGCGTCCCCCTCGAGGCTCTGCGCGGCCGTCTCTCCGTTCTGGAGGTCGCGAGAGCCGACGAGGACGCTGAAGCCGTGGGCTGCGAGGTCCTTGGCGATTTGTAGGCCGATGCCTTTGTTGGCTCCGGTGACGAGGGCGACGGGGGTGTCGTGCATGGTGATCTCCTGAGTTGGCGGATACCCTGTCCGTCAACAGCATAGCGAGTGCCGGATAGACTCTCCGGCACTCATCGCGATGGCCTCGGACACACCCTCCTTCCCTACCAGACGCGCACAGGCCGAGCGCAACCGCGCCAAGATCCTCGAGGCCGCCCGGGCTGCCTTCGCCGAGCAAGACGCGGAGGTCTCGATGGCCGAGATCGCCCGACGCGCCGGCGTCGGCATGGCGACGCTGTACCGCAACTTCCCCGGTCGCCGCGAACTGCTTGAGGCGCTCTACATCGATGAGATCGATGCGCTCTGCGACGCCGCAGGAACCATCCAGGCCGACACACCCGGAGCGGCATTCGTCGCCTGGCTACGTGTCGTCTTGGCGTTCGTACCCAACAAGCGCGCGATCGTTTCTCAACTGCTCGAGCACACAGACCACGACGATCCGATCCTTCATGCCAACCGTGCCCGAGCACTCGATGCCGGCCGACCGCTGCTGACCGCCGCACAGCAAGCCGATGAGATCCGCAGCGACCTCACCTTTGACCAGATCATCCAAATGATCAACGCCATCGCGAAGATCCCCGCCGAATCCGACTATCTCGAGCCGATGTTCCAGACACTTCTCGATGGACTGCACCCGCCCGAGACAAGCAGGACGGCGCCCTAGCATCAAACTCCCGCCTCGCCTCCGGAGCGGAAGACTCATTCACTACCGCTTCCGAGTGGATCGGGAGTGTCCGAGGTGATGATGCCGGGGGCAAGGTCAGCCGCCAGGATCATTCACTATTACCCGGTTCCGCCACGCCATCACTCGCGATTCCTGCTCGCACACGCCTTGCTGGGCGTCAAGGCGACGACGGGGATCGCACGGTCGGTCTTGGCCTGGTAGTCAGCGAAGTGCGGCGCGCGCGTCACCTGGGCGGCGAACAGTCGGTCGCGTTCATCGCCGGTGATTTCGCTGGCGGTAACCTCGATCGTGTCGGTGCCGACCTCGATGCTCACGAGCGGCTGGGCCTTGAGGTTGTGGTACCAGGCCGGGTTCTCGGGCGCACCTGCCTTGGAGGCGAAGACGATGTAACGCTCGCCGTCGGGCATGTAGGCGAGCGGATTGGTGAACTGACGCCCAGTCCGCGCACCGGTGTGATGCAGCAGCAAGAGGCTGGCGCCCTCGAACCGGCCTCCCACCTGACCCGCGTTTGCACGGAACTCGGCAATGATGCTGGCGTTGAACTCGGCGGGGGTTTGCGACATCGATTCCTCCTGTTCGGGCTCGACGTTCGCGGGCCGAGCCTGGATAGATCGCGACGTGTGCTCACAGCCCTGGTGCAATCCCCACCTTGATGGCCTGGCGGCTGCGCACGAGCTCGACGGCACGATCGAACTCGTCGAGGGCGACCACGTGCGTCAGCAACGGCCGGAGCCTCGCGGCAGCCTCGGCGAGGCGGCCGGGAAGGGCAGCCCATTCGCCCAGGTCGTAAGCGCGTACCCCGATGATCCGTTTCTCCGCGCGAGCCATCGCAGCGGTGTCGACGGGCACCGGCTCCGACGGAAGACCGACGCACACGACGCGACCGCCGGGCCTGCACACATTCAGCGCCGCGCTGACGGCGTCCGGGTGGCCGGCGGTCTCGATGACGAGATCGTAGGCCGCGTCCGTGCTGCTCAGCGCCACGTCGCCAACCGAAGCGGCGCCCATCTCACGCGCCACCGTGAGTGACATGACGTCGCTCTGGAGGCCGAGCACCGTGACGTCCGGTGTCCTGGACAGCGCTGCCGCAAGCGCGCACAGGCCCACGGCGCCGGGCCCGATGATGGCGACAGACTCTCCGGCCGCAGGACACCCGGCGTCAAGTGCATGCGAGGCGACGGCGAACGGCTCGGCCAGGGCGGCTACCTCCGGCGGTAGATCGTCCGGCAGGACGGACACATTGCGCACGGGCAGGCAAGCGTGCGTCGCGAACACCCCATCGACGTCCAGCCCCAGCACCTGAAGACGCGAGCACAGCATTGACCGTCCTCCGCGACAGGCGGCACATTCGTGGCAGGTGACATGAGCGCTGGCGACGATCGGCGACCCCGCGGCCGGTCCCGCCCCCGACGGGTCGGGCGCTGCGACCACACCGGAGAACTCATGACCGAGGACCAGCGGCCAGCGCGGTCGGTAGGCGCGCCGCGCGCTGGCGTTGTATTCCACCATGGAGAGGTCCGTGTGGCAGATGCCGGCGAGGGTCACGCGCGCGACGATCTGCCCCGGCGCGGGAGCCGGAGTCGGCTGCTCGCGGACTTCGAGGTGCCCGGGACCGGCGGCGAGCTTGACGAGCGCCCTCACCTCGCCGTAGCCGCCTCTCGGGCAAGTTCGGCGCCCGTACGCCACAGACCGTCGGCCAGCGAGACCACCGGTCTGTAGCCGAGCTCCGCACCGATCCGCGTGATGTCGAGGGCGCCCTTGCGCGCCGCCGGGACGTCTGGCGCGAGCTCCAGTGCGCCACCGCCGAGCTTCACGTCCCAGCTGGGCCACAGCGTGCGCATGACCTCGGCGAGCTCCCGCAGACTCGTGCCGACGCCCGTGGCGATGTTGTAGGCCGCGTGCTGCAGCGCCGGGGCATCGGCCAGGGCGAGGATGCCGTCGACGGCGTCGCTCACATACGTGAAATCGATCCGGTGGTCGGCGCCGGTGTCCAGCACGCTGTGGCGTCGTGCCACGGCGTCCTCGAGCCACGGCAACGGCAGCCGCGTGCGCGGGAACCCGGGGCCGTAGACCCAGCACAGGCGCGCCGCGACGTACGACACGTCGCGCTGGACCGAGAAATAGCGGCCGAGCTGCTCGACGGCCCGCTTGGCGATTCCGTAGGGAGAGAGGGGCTCGCCGCCCCCGTCCTCGCTCATCGGATCCGCCGGGAAGTCGCCGTACACCTCCTCGGAGGAGATGTCGAGCATCCGCCGCACCCCAACTGCGGCGCACGCCTCCAAGACGTTGAGCGCGCCGAGCATGTTGGTTTCGACGACCGGGCGGGGGTCGGCGGCCGTGGCCGCTACCCCGACCACCGCCGCAGCGTGGATGACCACGTCCGGCCGCGCGCGCCGAACGACGGCCTCCACCGCCTCCGCGTCGGTGATGTCAGCAAGGGCGACGCGCACGTGCGGGTCATCGAGGCCATCCACCTGGCCCGACAGGGCGCGCGCGTCGAGCAGTGTCACCCCGGTCCGGCGGCCCACCAGTGAGCGTGCCAGATGGCGTCCGAGAAAACCGCAGCCGCCGGTGATGAGGACGGTCATCCCGGAGCACCGTGGACGGCTGCGCTCGGACGCGACCGGCCGGCGACATGCGCGCCCGCGTCACGACCGGCCAGGTAACCCATCGTCATGCCGATCCCAAGGGTTGCGCCCGGCGCTGGATAGGCATCTCCGAGCCAGAACGCCGCCGCGTTGCCGGCCGCGTACAGGCCGCTGATCACTGCGCCGTCATCGCGCAGGACGCGCCCGTCGGTGTCGGTGACGGGGCCACCCTTGGTCCCGATCGTGCCGGCGAGCACCCGAACGGCATAGAAGGGCGGCTCATCGAGCGGCCCCAGGTTGGGGTTGGGCGCCGCGTCGGGATCGCCGCCGTAGCGGTCGTACGGGTTCGCACCCCGCCCGAAGTCAGGATCAAAACCCTGGGCACAGCCTGCGTTCCAGCGCGCCACCGTCCGCTCCAGCCCTGCGGCGTCAATGGCGAGGCGGCCCGCGAGCTCACGCGGGCTCTGCCCGCGGGCCACCCACTCGGGGACGTCGCGCTCACGTGGCACGCCGGGCAGCGGATAGCGTCGCCGGAAGCCCTCGTCGAAGACGAGATGGGCCTGACCGCCGCTCCGGCTGCCCAGACGGTGCATCGCCTTGCCGAAGTCGTTGTAGGGCGCCGCCTCGTCGGCGAATCGCGTCCCGGCCATGTCGACGATGATCTGCCGGGGCGCCGCGCGTTCGCGGATCAGTGCGCGGAAGACCGGCTCTCCGTCGAGTGTCTCGCCGGGCACGTGCATCATCGGCATCCACCAGCCCTCCGCCAGATTGTCGACGGCAGCACCGGCTCGGCGGGCGAGACGCAGGCCGTCGCCGTCGTTGCTGGGGGGTGCGCCCGACGCGCTCTGGGCCGAAGGATGGTGGCGCCGGCGCAGCTCGGTGTCCCAATCAAAGCCGCCGGTGGCGAGGATGACCGCGCGGGCGTTTGTCACGCCGTCGCCTCCACTCCCACCGCCGGCCGTCACGGCGCGCCACCCATCCTCATGCCGATGGTCGAGCCCGACGAGCCGGACGCCGGGAAGCACCGTCGCTCCCGCGCATACCGCTCCCTGCAAAAGGTTGGCGACAAGGGCGACCCCGCCGGTATGAATGCCGCGGCGGGAGCGCCGAGCCAGCAGCTCGTGGTCGAAGAACTGGGGGTAGCGCCATTGCTCCCATTCGCGGTGGGCGAGCGGCACGTACCACGGTGGGATGCGAATCGCCGACACGAGCGAGGTGAAGTGCGCGGTGTCGGCCGGCTCCATGTCCAGACAGCGACCGCCGAGCGTCGCCCCGTCGCGGTCGGGGTGGTAGTCCGGATAGGTTGAGCACGCGACGAAGCGGTGCGGACTGGCGCGCTCAATGAAGCGCGCCATCTCGGAGGCGCGGTCCACGAAGACATCCACCATCCGCGTGTGGCGATCGGGAATGAGACCGTGCAGGTAGCGTCGCGCCGCGTCGGCGGTGTCGTCGGCGTTAGGAGCAGAACCGTTGCACGGCACCCATACTCGCCCACCTGACAACGCCGTCGTACCCCCCAGCTGCTCCGCCCGCTCGATCACCAGCACCCGAGCACCGCATGATGCCGCGGCCAGCGCCGCCGTCAGCCCGGCCGCACCGCTCCCGGCGACAAGCACGTCAACGGACTCAGGCCAGACCGCCCGATCGATCCCAGTCACGCGGTCACCGCGCTTGCCACCGCGCCCTGGGCGGGACGGCCGACCGGAGCCTCGATCGACCACCCACACTCGGCCAGGCTCGCCAGATCGGCGGCCAGGCGGGGACCTGGGTCGTCTCCGTCGACCAGCTCATAGACCGTCCACCCCGTGAATCCGGCGCCACGCAGCGCCGCGGCGAAGGCCGTGAAGTCCACATCGCCACGCCCCGGAGACGTGTGGGCCCACCGGTCGCGCCAGGTGTCGCTGATGTGGGCGAGCCCCAGGTAGGGAGCGGCGCGTGCCACACCTTCGGCGGGATCTTCCTGGGCCAGGGCATTGGCCACGTCGTAGGCCAAGCGCAGGTGCGGAGTGTCCCACTCGCGCGCGATGCGCAACAGCTCCGCTGACGAGCCCAGGTAACCGTAGGGGCTGTTCTCCAGCGCGAGCGTCACCCCAACCGCCGAAGCCCTGTCCAGCAGACGGTCCAGCGTGCGCTGAAGGACCGACCCCGCCGCGGCCTCCGGGGCAGGCGCCAATGCGTGGCGTCGGCCTGGGATGACCACCACGTACGGCGCGCCCAGTTCGGCGGCCAGTTCGATCTCGGCCGAGATGAGCTGTTCGCTGGCGCGCTGTATCTCCGGATGGGTGCTGATGAGGTTGATATCGACGAAGCTGGGATTGACCGAGACGACACTCAGGTCGAGCCCATCGAGCGTGCGAGCCAGCTCGCGGCGCTCATACGGGCCCAGCGTGCGGGTGACCAGATGCGGAGGCACCGTGGAAAGCTCGATGGCTCTCACCCCGTGGTCCGACAGCGTGCGCAGGGCGTCCACGAGCGCCGCCTGGTGCAACCACCCGAAGCTGCATCCCGCCAGGGGGAGGCGATGCGGGTCGGCGCTCATGACGGTGCCCCCTCGCCGGACGGCAGGCGGAGATTGAGCACAACGATTCTGGGATCGGTCATCTCCATCGTCGCGTAGCGCGGCCCTTCCAGGCCGTAGCCGCTCTCCTTGACGCCGCCATAGGGCATGGCGTCGGCGTGGTAACTGGACGTGTCGTTGATCATCACGCCGCCGACCTGCAAGCGCCGCGCCGCGTCGAGGGCCACGTCGACGTCCTGAGAGAACACCCCTGCCTGCAGTCCGTAGCGGCCGGCGTTGACGGCGTCGATCGCGGCGCCCACGGAGGCGACACCGATGAGCGCGACCACGGGGGCGAAGATCTCGTCGCGCATGACCTTGGTACGCGGCGGCGGGTCACGCAGCAGAGTCGGCGACAGCAGCGGGCCGTCGTGATGGCCCCCCACCACGAGCTCGGCCCCCGCGCTTTGCGCCTCCCGCACCCACGACTCGGCACGCGCGGCCTCCTCCGGGTGGATCATGGGGCCGACGCGAACGTCGCTGTCACGCGGATCGCCGGCCCTCAACGCGCCGACCCCGTCCCGCAGGCGATCGGTCAGATCATCGACCACGGAGTCGACCGCGAAGACGCGCTGCACGCTGGTGCAGACCTGGCCAGCCTTGCGATACCCAGCACGCAGGACGAGCTCACTCACCAGCCTCAGGTCGGCGTCGGCCGCGACGATCGAGGCGGAGTTGGCACCGAGCTCCAGGTGGGTCTTCACGATCCCGGAGCGCTGTTTGATGAGAAGACCGACCGCGGTCGATCCGGTGAAGGTGAGAAAGCGGACGCGGCGATCCTGCACCAGCTCGCTCCCCACGATGTGACCTGGGCCGCACACGAGGTTGAGATTGCCGTCCGGAAGACCAGCGTCGCTCAGGATCTGCGCCAGCGCGATCGATGACAGCGGCGTGGCTTCGGCGGGTTTGAGCACCACTGCATTGCCGGCGGCAATGGCCGGACCGATCTTGTGGGCGACGGTGTTGAGGGGAGCATTGAAGGGGGCGATGGCGCCGACGACGCCCACCGGCACCCTGATCGTCAAGGCCAACCGCCTCTCTCCGCCGGGGGTCACACCCAGGGGAACCTCCTCGCCGGCGATGCGGATGGCCTCCTCGGCACACAGGCGCAAGGTGGTGGCCGCTCGAGCGATTTCGCCATCGGCGTCGGCGAGCGTAAAGCCGGTCTCGGCGACGTAGCTCTCGCGCAGCGCGTCAGCGCGCTCGGTCACCAGCCCCGCAGCCGCGGAGAGAATCTCGTGGCGGCGTGAGGGCGTCAACGGCTGTTGCGCCGCCGCGGCCGCCGCGGTGACGGCGTCAGTGGCATCACCCGGCCGGGCATGAGTGACCATCGCCACCGGCTCGCGGGTGAACTTATCAGTGACCGGTGACTCCGGTCCTCGGGTGCGCCACTGCCCATTGATCAGGACACCGGCGTTAGAGCTGTGCAGCGCTACGGACAAGCGTCACCCCTCCTCGTGATCGCGTGCTCGTGGGCGGCGTCGAGCACATGGCGGCTTGACGGTCATCAGATGATGGCATATGGTTCCGTATCGCGCAACTACGTGCGCAGTACGCAACGATGGAGGCGGGAGTGAACGGCGCAGAGGTCATCACCGAGCATCTGGTGCGGGAGAAGATTCCGTACGCGATCGGGCTGTGCGGGCATGGCGACTTGGGCCTGCTCGACGCGCTGGTCGACCGAACCGACGAGATCCGGACACTGACCGTGCATCACGAGTCGGTGGCGGGGTTCATGGCCGACGCGTATTACCGCGTGCGCCGCGAGCCCCTGGCCATCTTTGCCTCGTGCGGTCCCGGCGCGTCCAACCTGCTGGTGGCGCTCGGCTCCGCGCTCATGGACAACTCGGCACTGCTGGCGATCACGGGCAACGTCCCCACCACTCAGTTCAATCGCGCGCCGTTCCAGGAGCTGGGCCGCCACTTCCAGGCCGACTTCCCGGCCGCCGTGCGTCCCTTTGTCAAGCGCAGCTTCCAAGCGACCCGCGCAGAGCAGGTTCCGCTCATCATGCGCCAGGCGTTTGGCGCGATGCTCGGCCGCCCCCCGGGCCCGGTGCACGTGGACGTCCCCCTCGATGTGTTCGTGGAGGAGTGCCCCGAGTCGGCGGCCGAGCCTGAACTGTGGCGCTATGGCGTGTCGGATCACGCCGGGGCGGCGCCGGCTGACGTCGAGGCTGCGCTCGATCTGCTCTTGGAGTCCGAGCGCGCGGTGGTCGTCGCGGGCAACGGGCTACGCGGTGACGGCGCGGCGGCAGATCTGGCGGAGCTGGCCCGGACCGCGGGCCTGCCGGTGGTGACGTCGCCGCTGGGCAAGGACCTCAGCGCGCCCGAGTCACCGCTGTTTCTCGGCGCGACCGGGCGCAATGGGACGTACCCGGCCAACCGGGCCACGCGCTCGGCGGACCTCGTCCTGGCCCTGGGCACACGCTTTGACGACCGCTCGACGAGCTCCTGGACCCCGGGCTACACGTATGAGATTCCGCCCACGCGGCTCATCCATGTCGACTCCGATCCGCTGGTGGTGGGCCGCAACTACCCGCCGACGCTCGGCGTGGTGGCCAACCCTGCCGATGTGCTGCGCCAGCTACTGGACGGCCTTGCGACGCGCCGTGCCAGCGGCGACGAACGCGCCTCGGCACAGTCACCGTCCCGCCGCGGCTGGCTGGCCGAGATCGCCGAGTGGCAGGAGGAGTGGGAGCGGCATGTTGCCCCTGGACGTTCAGATGCCGCGGTGCCGTTGCGGCCCGAGCGCGTGCTCGCGGACCTGCGCGCTGTCCTGCCCGCCGACGGGATTCTCATCAGCGACGTCGGCGCCCACCACAACTGGATCGTCCAGGAGTGGCAGCCGGGCGGGCCGGGGACGCTGCTGCAGAGCTGGGGCTTTGCCTCGATGGGCTTTGGAGTAGGTGGCGCGCTGGGTGCCCGCCTGGCCGCACCGGACCGCCCGGTCGTGGCCGTCGTCGGCGACGGGGGCTTTCTCATGCTCCCCTCGGCAATCGCCACCGCCGTCGAGTACGAGCTGCCCGCGGTGTGGCTGGTGTGGAACAACGGCGGCTTTGTCTCAATCCGTGATCAGCAGCGCGGCTACTTCGGCGAAGACCGCGAGCTCGCCACCACGTTCCGGCACGCGCGCACAGGTGAGCCCTACTCGGCCGACTACGCCGCCATGGCGCGCGCGATGGGCGCCGAGGGCTTCCACGTCGAGCAGCCAAGCGATCTCGCTCCGGTCTTGGCTGCGGCGCTCGGCTCGGGCCGACCGGCAGTGATCGATGTCGCGGTGGATGCGGAGGTCTCCCAGACGGCGGTGGCCACCTGGCAGCTGCCCCCGCTCCAGCATCCGGACCCCACGTTCGGCTGGCCGGACCCATGACCCGGCGCAGCCGCGCCGGCGACACATAGCTCCACGCAATCAATCGCCACCAGAGGGAGGTCTGACATGGCGGAATCGCAGTCGAGTAGCAAGACGCACGCTGAGATAGACCCGGAGACGATGGCCCGCTTAACCCGGCGAGCCACCCTGGCCAGCGCGGTCGGCACGACAGTCGAGTACTACGACTTCTTTGCCTACGGCACCGCCGCCGCGCTGGTCTTCGACAAGCTCTTCTTCCCCAAGGCGAGCTCCACGGCAGGCACGCTGGCTGTGTTTGCCATCTTCGCCGCCGGCTTTGCCGTACGACCGCTCGGCGGGATCTTCTTTGGCCGGATCGCCGACAAGGTGGGGCGCAAGAAGGTGCTGGTGACCACGCTCACCATGATGGGCATCGGCACGCTCGGGATGGGGCTGCTTCCCAGCTACGGCACCATCGGTGTCTGGGCGCCCATCCTGCTGGTGTCACTCCGCATTCTGCAGGGCTTTGCCCTCGGCGGCGAGTGGGGAACGGCGACCGTGTTCGTCTCCGAATATGCGCCCCGCGACAAACGCGGACTGTTCGGCGCGCTGGTTCAGGAGGGCTCCCCCGCCGGTCTGCTGCTCTCCTCCGGCTTGTTCGCGATCATGCAGCTGCTGCCCGATAAGGAGTTTCACGCCTGGGGCTGGCGGGTGCCGTTCCTGTTCAGCGTCGTGATCGTCGCGGTAGGCTTCTACATCCGCATGAACATCCTCGAGTCGCCCGAGTACCTGCGGGCCGTTGAGGAGATGGGCGAGCCCGAGAAGCCGATGACCGACGCGGTGCGCAAGCAGCCCGGCAATCTGCTGGCGTCGATCGGCATCCGCTTCGCGCCCGACATCACGTTCTATGTCGCCGCGACCTTCCTGGTCTCCTACGGACACAAGCATCTGCATGTCGCATCGGGAACCTTGCTGGCGGGCGTCATCATCGCCGCAGCCGTCGAGCTCTTCACCGTCCCATGGTTCGGCCGGCTGTCTGATCGCATCGGGCGCAGGCCGGTCTACATCTTCGGCGCCGTGATGTGCGCGGTGCTGGCGTTTCCGCTGTTTGCGCTCACCGCCACGCGGGTGACGATCCTGGTGTGGCTGGCGATGCTGCTGGCGTTCACCGTCGCGCACGCCTCGCAATGGTCAGTCGGTGCCGCCCTGTACTCAGAGCTGTTTGACACTGAGTACCGCGCCAGCGCCACCTCGCTGGGTTACAACGTCGCGCTGTCAGTGGGCGGCGGACCCGCGCCGTTCATCGCCACCGCACTGGTGGCCGCCGCGGGCGGTTGGTGGCCGGTCTCGGTGTACATCATCGTCGCCGCGGTGATTACGCTGGGCTCGGTGTACGCCGTAGGCGAGACGCGCCGGCGGGACCTGTCGGACATCCTGCCCGCGTCATCGGTGCCCGGCGCCGTCGCCGAGCCGCGGCCGGCGGCCGCGCGTAGCGGGATACGGATGGCGCCCAGCAAGTGACCGCGGCCGCCGACCCCTGGGACGTGGTGGTGATCGGTGCCGGCAACGCCGGCCTCGTGGCGGCGATGGCCGCCCGCCACCACGTGGCCAGGGTGCTGCTGCTCGAGCGCGCGCCGACCGAGATGCGAGGCGGCAACACGCGCCACACGCGCAATGTGCGCTGCATGCACGACGAGGGCGACGAGTACACCCCGGGCTCCTATCCCTTCGACGAGTTGTGGCGCGATCTGTGTGCCGTCGGCTCGGGGCCCGGCGACGAGGCGCTCGCGGAACTGACAGTGCGCCGGTCGGCCGAGGTGCCAGCGTGGATGACCGAGCACGGGATCCGCTGGCAGCCACCGCTGAGCGGGACGCTGCATCTGGGACGGACCAACCGCTTCTTCTTGGGCGGCGGCAAGGCCCTGATCAACACCTATCACCGCACCGCAGAGGCAATGGGCGTCACCGTCTGGTACGACGCCCGCGTCGACGACCTCCAGATCGGAGACGATGGACGCTGCGCGGCGGTATCGGTAGTGGTGGACGGCTCGCAGCGGACGGTGCCTGCGCGGGCGGTCGTGTGCTGCAGCGGTGGGTTTGAAGCCAACCTGGACTGGCTGCGCTCCTACTGGGGCGACGCAGCGGACTCCTTCATCATCCGCGGAACGCCCCACAACGACGGAGCGGTCCTGGCGTGCCTGTATCGCCGTGGCGCGCAGTCAGCCGGCCAGAAGCGAGGGTTCCACGCGGTGGCTGTCGATGCTCGCGCGCCTCGGTTTGACGGTGGCATCGCCACTCGGCTGGACTCGATCCCGTTCTCGGTCGTCGTCAACCGCGACGGGGAACGCTTCTACGACGAGGGCGAGGAGATCTGGCCCAAGCGCTATGCCATCTGGGGCGCCAACATCGCCCGGCAGCCATCCCAGATCGCATATTCGATCTGGGATGCCAAGGTCAACCGGCTGTTCTTACCCCCGATGTATGGACCGGTCTCCGGGGCGTCGGTGCACAACGTCGCCGCCGAGCTGGGGCTGGACGGCGCGGCGGTGTCCGCCACCGTGGAGCGGTTCAACGACGCCGTGGGCGGGGGCAGCTTTGACCCAGCTGTGCTGGACGGGCGCGCGACCGAGGGCCTTGACCCACCAAAGAGCAACTGGGCGCAGCGGATCGACACGCCGCCGTTCTACGGAATCGCGATGCGGCCCGGAATCACGTTCACGTACATGGGCGTGGCGGTACGGCATGACGCCCGCGTGGTCAGGACCGACGGCGAGGCGTTCTCCAACGTGTTCGCCGCGGGGGAGATCATGTCAGGCAACATCCTGTCCACTGGCTACATGGCGGGCTTCGGGATGACGATCGGCTCGGTGTGGGGGCGCATCGCGGGCGAGAGTGCGGCGCGTGCCGTCCACGAGCCTCCTGCCCGGGCTTCCCTGCGACGCCCGGCTCAGCGAGGAGGTGCGGTACGTGCTGGATGAGCTCATCGCCGAGGCCGACCGCCAGCTGACGATCTGCAACGCCTGCCGCTACTGCGAGGGCTACTGCGCCGTGTTTCCGGCGTTGGAGCGGCGCACCGTACTCGAGGACGGCGACATCACCCACATCGCCGACCTTTGCCACGACTGCCGTGCCTGCTACACGGCCTGCATGTACGCGCCGCCCCACGAGTTCGCGCTCAACCCCCCCGAGGTGCTCTCCGAGGTGCGTCGGCACACCTACGACACGTACGTCCCGCGCCCGCCATGGCCGCGCCCACTGCGCGGGCGAGCGGGGATCGCGCTCGGGTTGCTTCTGTCGGTGGTGGCGGTCGTGCTGGTCGGCGCGGCGTGGAGCGCCGGTGACGCGGCCGGCTCGCCGTACCGCGTCATCGCCTATCCCGCGCTGCTCGTGCTGGTCGGGGCGCCGTGCCTGTGGGGGGTCGTGGCGATGGTGACTGCCGGCGTCCGCTACTGGCGCGAGGCCCAGGGCTCGGTTCCCGCGCGCGTGACAGCGGGCGCGATCGCGCGGGCATTCCGGATGGCCGCCGAACTCCGCCACATGCGGGGCGGCGGAGCGGAGTGCCCCTACCCTGGCGATGACCCGTCGCCCGCGCGGCGGCGGCTGCACAGCGCCGTCATGTACGGGCTTGTCGCGTGTCTGGGGTCAACGGTGGCCGCGGCCATCGAGCAGGACCTCGCGGGCGTCGACCCGCCGTACCCCGTTCTGTCGGTCCCGGTGCTCCTGGGGCTGATTGGCGGGGTGGGCCTGCTGGTGGGCAGCGCCGGGCTGATGGTGCTGAAGAGGCGCTCGGCTCCCGGCCGTGAGGACCCCGAGATGACGTCACGTGACTACGGTCTGCTCGTCGCGCTCGCCGTCCTCGCCGCCACCGGGATGCTGACCCTGCTCCTCCGGAAGACGGGGGTGTTTGACGCCGTCCTGACCGTCCACCTCGCCGCCGTGGTCACGTGCTTCGCGATCGCGCCTTACACGAAGTTCGTGCACTTCGTCTACCGGGTGCTGGCCTTGGTCCGCGACAGCGCCGAGGCGGTGGCCATCGACGAAGCACGCGGCGTCGGGGGGAGCGGGACCTAAGATGGGATGGAGCATGGCGGCATCGAAGACAGAGCACCGGCGGCCCTCCCGGCCCAACGGAGCCGAACGTCCGCCTCGCGACGGCCTCGTCGGATCGCTGCTGCACGGTCTGGCCATCCTGGACATGTTCGACAGCGACCGCACGGTCGTGACGCTCACGGACATCATGCAGAAGGCTCGACGTCCACCGCTCGAGCGCGTCACGCCTCGCGGCCACGCTGGCCTCGGCCGGCTACCTCGAAATCGCCGGTGAGCAGGGCAAATACCGGCTGGCCGGGAAGCTCGTCGCCCTCGGTCAGCTCGCCGCCGCCGCCACCGAGATCCGCGTCGCTGCCCTTCCTGCCCTCCAGGAGCTGGTCAAGGGACTGGGCGAGACCGGTCACCTGGGCACCCTGGACGGGACCGATGCCGTCACAATCGAGGTTGTCGACGGCTGGCACTCGGTGCGCATGCACTCCACCGTGGGCAAGCGCTCTCCGGCGCACTGCAGCTCCCTCGGCAAGGTCCTGCTCGCCGGGATGCCCGCTTCCGAGGTGGAGGCCCTGTACAGCAAGACCCGGCTCGAGGCCCGCACCCCACACACTCTCACCCGTCGCAAGGATCTGATCGCCAGTCTGGCGCAGATCCGCGCTCACGGGTACGCCACCGACCGCGAGGAACTCGAGCCCGGGCTGTGCTGCGCCGCCGCGCCGGTGTTCGACCGCACGGGGAGCGTCGTCGCGGCGCTGAGCGTCTCGGGACCAACCTCGCGCCTGCACGACGCCACGCTGGCCGGCGTGACCGCTGAAGTCGTCGCGGCCGCCGCCCAGGCCAGCGCCCGGCTGGGAGCGCCGCGCGCAATCGCGGACTGGCCCCGGCCGGCAACCGACGACGCCCGGGTCAGCGACACGGACTCGCATAACCGATTGCGGTGACGGCCGGGCGCTC
Organism: uncultured Actinomycetota bacterium; assembly: GCA_963790605.1. Lineage (GTDB taxonomy): Bacteria > Actinomycetota > Thermoleophilia > Solirubrobacterales > Solirubrobacteraceae > Palsa-465. The sequence continues at coordinate 292,976 of CAWBPG010000003.1, forward strand.
GGCGCGTCGGGCCGTCGGGAACCCGGCCAGCGACGAACGACCCCGGCGCGGTGTCGACCATCGAGGTCGAAGCTGCGGCCTCCCATGCGAATCGCGATCCCCGAACGCCTCAGTCATGAGCGAGCTGCCCCACCATCCGTACGAGCCCCGCCGTCACGCCGTCGTCGCGCCTCGCGGGAGGCGTAGCGCTCGAGCAGCACGTAGGAGTTGGGGTCGTGGAGGCTGCGGTACGCGCCGAAGGCGAGGGTGGGTCCACCCATTTGACCCCAAAGAACGTCCCACCCGCGGTCGGCCCCGTCGAGCGTGATCTCAAGGCCAAGCACCGTCCTGGCTCAGCCGTGCGCTGCGCGACTATCGCGTTCTCATGCTCGACCAACTGGCTCAGGGCGTAGGGGTCAGGAGCTGGAGCGCGGCCGACTTCACCGCGTGGCGCACCGCCTTGGGATCGTCCAGCTGGGCGCCGACGAGCGCGCCGTCGTGAAGGATCACCAGGATCTGACCGGCCTCGGCCGGGTCGGGATGGCCGAGCCTGGCAGCGAGCGCCGTCGCCGTCTCCTGGAACCAGCGACGGTGATCGTCAATCGCGACCCGCACCGGATGAGTCGCGTCCGGATATTCCGCGGCACCGTTGATGAAGTGGCAGCCGCGGAAGCCGGGGGTGTTCGTGGTGTGACCGATGAGGTCGAGAAGCGCCGCCAGGTCGTTCTCCGGGCTCTCGCCCGCGAGCGCGTCGGCCACAGCGCGGCGCAGGTCGGCGTCGGTGGCTCGCAGGTAGGCCTCCACCAGTGCTTCCTTGGTCGGAAAGTGTCGGTAGAACGTGGCGCGAGTCACCCCCGCCTCGGTGACGAGGCGGTCGACGCCGACGCTGTGGATACCTTCGCCATAGAACAGGCGCCGGGCGGTGTCCAGCAGCCGATCTCGCGGGCTAGCGATGGGGGCGTTCATCGCCTCGATGCTAGGACCGCGCGGGCTCCGTCGCGGATGCTCACGCCGGACCGACGACCACGGCGATCTCGCCGGTCTCGACGTCGTAGACGTAGCCGCCCACGCGGATGTGCTCGATCGCCGAGGCGAGCTCGGGCGCCGACCGTACCTTCTCCACATCGGCACGGACCGTGTCGGCGGGCACCAGTACCGCCATCTCCGCCGCGGTCGCCTCGTCCCAACCGCCGCGTGCGGCGTTGCCCGCCCGCAGCTCGTCGTCAGCGAAGAGCCCCGAGCCGCAGTCGGTGTGGTGGATCACGGCGACCTCGAACCACTCCGCATCCGGCGTCTTGTTCTCGTGCAGGTGGACGATCCAGGCCAGGTCCTTGATCACCGCCGGGGTAACCCGGCCGCCGATGTTCCGGGCCACCACCGCCTCGCCCAACTTGAGGCCGAGCACCGCCGCCGGCTCGACGCGGGGATCGATGCAGGTGATCAGGTAGAGCTGCTTCAGGGGGATGAACGGGATTTCGGGAACGTCGTGCTTGGCGTCGGTTGCGGCAAACGCGTGGTTGCGCTCGAGGAGGGTTGCGAAGTTCGAATTCGACATGTGTGGTGACCACGATCAGATGGTGGGTTGGGGAAGACTGCCGGTCCTGGTGAGCGTCCGGGCGGCCTGCGCGATCAGGTCGCTGACCGCCGCCGGCTGAGAGACCGGAACCGCATGGGCGGCGTCGACCTCGACGACCTGCGAGCCGGCGCGGTCCGCCATGAAGCGCAGGATGGCCGGCGGAAGCGAACGGTCCTGGGTGCTGATCAGCGCCCAGGAGGGGATCGAGCGCCAGGCGGGCGGACCCGGCAGGGTCTCTCCGAGCGCCGCCGGGTCGATGGGGCGCTGGCTGACCGCCATCACCGCGGCATGGCTCGGCTCTACGTCGGCCGCGTAGACCTCGCCGAAGCGCTCCTCCACGACGGTCAGGTCCGCACCTCCCAGCGGATTGGGGTCGACCGTCAGGTTCTCGGGGGTGAGGAGGCTGCCGGGGAACTTCTCGTTCAGCATGCCGGCGGCTTCGCCCTCGTCGGGCTGGAAGGCCGCGACGTACACCAGCGCCCCAACCCGGGCGGATGCGACCACCGCCGGATGAGAGATCACCGCTCCGGCATAGGAATGGGCGACGAGCACGACCGGCAGCTCGAGGCGCGCGAGGACGCCGGCCAGGAAGCGCGCGTCGGACTCCAGTCCGCGCATCGGAAGGTGCGGCGCGAGGACCGCGTGACCGTCGGCCTGCAGCCGTTGGATCACGCCGTGCCACACCGACGCGTCGGTGAGCGCGCCATGAACCAAGACGATCAGCGGCTCGTAGGTAGAAGTAACGTTCGTTCTTTTCATGTCCGACAGCTTAGAGAGCAAACGCGCGTCGTGTCAACAGAACGTTCTTTCTCCCGGGAAGTGCGTCGGGCGTGTGCGGGCCCTCGTCACCGGTATCCTGGTCAGCCGCTTGTTCGAACCTTCCGGCTCCGACGGACACATGGGGCTCCACACAGACACGCAGGCTCCAGACTGACGCTTCGCCCGAGCTCTTAGCCGCGTTTCCCTACCGCCGGACCCATCCCCGGCAGCACCCCAGCTGTCTCGCAATGCGCCGAAAGGCGAGCAGGTCGCCGGCGAGCACTTTCGTCATCTGGCCGGCCACCGAGCGGACGATCCCAATGGCGACGACTGCTCCTCTACGGCGCGAGCGACAGTGGCGTCCGGGCGCAGGAGGTGGCTGCCTCAGCGACTCGCCCCCACCCTTCGCTGCTCGGTGCTGGTCTGCCTACGCTGCGGCGCGTCCCACGCCGAGGTGTTGCCGCGTGGCCGCGCGATCGACGCCTAGCGCGGCGATCAGCTCGGCGGCGGGATCTGGCGGCTCGAGCTCGAGGATGGTGAGGAGCACCTGTTGCGGGAAGTCGTGGTGGCCACGGCGTATCTCTTTGTACGATTCCTCCAGCGCTCGCTTGGCTGCGGGTGTCATTGGCAAACGGTCCCGCAGGACGGCTTTGAGCGTCGGCCGCGACGAACGTTTGATCGGCTCGTCGATCGGTATCGGTGGGGCGTTGAACGCAGCGCCGATGCCGACTGCGGCGAGCGCATCGTGATCCATCGCGTCGAGCGCGTCGCGAGCTGTCTGTAGGTCGCATCCGAGGGCTTGGGCCAGGACTGGTTCCCGGAGCAGGCCGAGTATCAGGTGCTCGGTGCCGACCTTGCGGTCACCGCGGCGCCGTGCTTCCTCGCGAGCGTCGATGTACGTGCTCCAGGGGAGATACCAGTTAGCTGGTTTTGAATGCTTGGTCATGGGAGTCGCTTTCCGTATTTGGCGTGGACTGATTGGCGGGTGACCCCGAGCGCGTCACCGATCTGCTGCCAAGACCAGCCCTGCTGGCGGGCGGTCGCGACGTGGTCGGCCTCGACCCGTTCCGCGAGCCGGTGCAGAGCGAGAGCGGCGCGGAGCCCCAGCGCCGGGTCGTTGGACGCGATCGCGGAGGCGATGTCTTCGGCGTTCATGGCCGTCAGTCTAGATTGACAACGGCGCCTTTGTCAATCCAAACTGACGTAGCGTGGTTCGTCTTTCCGAGCGGGTGATCAACGTGCGCGTGTGCGCAGGACTGCGGAACCCCGGTTCCGGCGCCGGCCAAGCTTGGGAGCGTCTATTGGTCGCGTTCGGCGGGGGCGCGATGCCGCGGCCCTTGGTTCAGCCGCTTCTTGGTGCGGAGATATTGGATCGTGATGACCGCGCCAGTCCCGAGTACAGCGATCCGGGCTCCGGTCGAGTCGGCGACGAAGCTCGATGTCGGGACGGTCAGCGCCAGGACGATCTGGCTGGCGCCGTCGATCGCGAACGTCGCGGCGATGATCGCGGTGAGCATCGTGATCACCCGCCGCCGGTCGTGGTCCGCCAGCCTGGCCGCCATCTCCGGGCGGTCCGGATTCAGCTTGGCGACGTTCTCCGCGACCAGCAGCAGGAGTGGGCGGCCCAGCGCGACCGAGGCCAACCCCGCGATCCCGAGCGTGCCAGTGACCGCGCCACGGCGCAGCTTGATTGCCAACGGGTCCCCGCCGGTGAGCGCGTAGGCGGCGAGGGCGATCATCACCGTCGTCGCGGAGAGAACGGCGATCGGATCGACGCGGCGGCGGGCGATCCCGACGAAGAGCAGCCACGCCGACGGGACGGCGTCGGTGATGGCCAGCGCGCCGATCGAGGAGCCGGTGAGCGCGCGGATGATCACATAGGCGACCAACGGCACCACGAGACCGGCCAGCAGCCGGAGCGGGGACAGATGCGGCGGGCGGCCGGTCACGACATCGCCTCTGCCGGTCGCACGAAGAAGCCGACGACCCGGCGGTCGGCGTCGAGCACGACGCGGCCGATCCCGTCAGCGCGGTCGAGCGCGACCGGGATGTCGACCCCGGTGTAGCCGTCGCGCACAGAGATGACCGGGGTGCCGAGCGCCTGGACCTCGCCGCCGTACTGGCGCACTCTGTCGCGCACGTCGGCCATGAGCTCGACCGAGCAGACGTCCAGCATCCGCTCGCCAAACCTCGCTCGCGCATCGTCAAAGCGCCCGTCGAGAAACGCCTGGAGCACCGGCCCGGCAGCTTCGACGGCGCCGTCGACTGGCACCGTGATCCCGTCCTCCACGGTGCGTTTCCGGCCGCCGCCGAAGCGCTGGAACGCCGCCTGCCGGCTGACGTGCAGCAGCTCGCCGATCTCGGCCCAGGTGTGACCGGCGGCCCGCGCCTGTTCGACCAGGGCGCGCAGCGTGTCCTCGACGATCATGTCGAGGCTGCGCGTCGCGGCAATCGCGCGCATGACCTGGCCGGGAGAGTCGTCCGCGTCGGCGCGGAGGACGTTGGCGACCAGCTGCACGTTCGTCGCAAGCAGCGTCGCCATGACGTCGCGGTCCCAGTGGACCGCTGAGCGGGAACCATCCATGTCTGTCAAGGTAACCTTTACACCAACGGTTGTCAAGACGATCTTTACGACGACCGGCCACGATTGGCGACCCCGGCCGGCTCGCGACGGCGACGCGGTGTAGTGATGTTCAGCGGACGGGAGGTGCGGCGCTCGTCTGGTTCACCGCTGGCTCTCCGTATCCTGAGCCTTCAAAAGCTCAATGCAGTTGGGAGCCGCCGTCGACAACCAGCGTCTGGCCGGTCATGAAATCGCTCTCTGGTGAGAGCAGAAAGGCGACCGCCCCGGTCAGATCCTCCGGTAGTTGCTCGCGCGGGAGCGCGCGGGTGAGCCGATCCTCATCGATTCGCTGCAGGGAGAGGTTTCCGGCGTCTCTCACACCCTCGCTCAAGGTCAATCCTGGCGCGAGCGTGTTCACCCGCACGCCATCACCACCGACCTCGCGCGCCAACGCCCGAGTCATCGCGTAGATCGCCCCTTTGGAGGATACGTAGTGCAGCAGCATCGTCGCTCCTTTGAAGACGGTGCTCGACCCGATGTTCACGATCTTCCCGTAACGCTGCCGGCGCATGGCCGGCATCACGGCCTTGATCACCTCGAACGTGCCCCGAACGTTGACCTGCAGCACCTGGTCGAACTCCTCAGAGGAGATCTGCTCGAAGGGCGTGGGCCTGAGGCTGGAGAACATCGCCGCGTTGTTGACCAGGCCCTCGATGCTGCCGGTTCGCTCGAGGATGTCGGCTACGAACGCCCTGACCGATTCTGGCTCTGCGATGTCACAGACACCGCCCCAGGCTTGCCCGCCGGCCTCCCTGATGGCGGCCAGCGTCGCCTCCGGTTCGATCAGGTCGCCAATCACCAGGTGCGCCCCTTTGGCGGCCAACGATCTGGCAATGGCGGCACCGATGCCTTGTGCGCCACCCGTCACGATTACCGTGCGACCGCTCAATCCCGTCGCGGACTCGGCGTTCGATCCGCTCCCCGGATTCATAGGCGCAGCAGGCGCTCGGCATTTCCGTGGGCGATCTTGTCCCTTTCATCGGGACTCACGGCTGTGCTGCGCAGGAAGGCGGTGGCCCGGGCGCTGTCGCCGAACGGATGGTCGATGGAGAACATGATGCGGTCCGCGCCGAAGACCGTCAGCGCACAAGCCAGCGGCGCCTCGGTGTGGTAGCCACACGTCGTGATGTGGACATGACCGAGCACGGTCTCGGTGATCCCGATCGACGTGCCTTCCAACGCTGCGCCCATCATCTCCTCGGATCGGGCCAGCGAGAACGGAAGGTTCTCCCCCATGTGGCCGACGATCACCTGGAGGTTCGGAAAGTGCTCGAAGGTCCCGCTCACCACCATTCGGAGCACGTGCAACCCGCACTCGGCGTGCCACCCCCATCCGGCGGTCGACAGGCCAAGGGCGATGTCCGGCTGCAGCCCTGAGAAATATGCCTCCCGCACCGCCGGCGGCGGGGGCGCCGGGTGCAGATAGATGGGCACGCCGAGCTGCTCGGCCGTCCCGAGTATCGGCCGCACGGACGGGGCGTCGAGAAACACGCCATTGGTCTGCCCATGGATCATGGCTCCGACGTGTCCCAGGTCTTCCACGGCGCGGCGAAGCTCATCGACGGCCCCCTGCGGCGCACTCATCGGCAGCGATGCGAAGGCCTTGAAGCGCGTCGGATGAGTTGCCACCGCGTCGGCCAGCCGATCGTTGAGCATCCGAGAGAACTCGACCGACCGGTCGGGCTCGAGGCTCTGGATGACGCCGCCGAGCGCCGCGGATAGCACCTGGACGTCCACGCCCGCCTCATCCATGATGCGAAGCCGCTCCGCGCCCAGCTCGTCAAGCGCGTCTGCTCTGCGTCCGGCTCGTGGCCCCAGATCCAGGCCTGCCGCTGCAGCCACATCCCGCGGGAACATGTGCTCTTCGACGGCGATGATCTTCATCGGCCGTACCGTGCTGCCACTCTCGGCGGAGTGCCAGATCCGAACGGATCGCCCTCAGTATCCACCCGACTCCCAACTGGCCTCGGACTTTTCGAGATCCCCGTCCCAGCTGTCTTCGCCGCGCGTGAAGCATGTCCGCGAGTGGATGCTCAGCATGACGACAGTTGGGACCTCGGCGACGAGGAGTTTGGGTTTGCCGTCCGGTGGGCATCTAGCCATCATAGGTGATGTAGAATCGATAATCCTCCGAACTGCATGGCTCGACCAGAAACGATCGACTGCATCACCATCGGCCGCCACCGGTAGTCGTCCTGCACACGCAACACGCGTCGACAACACACACCGATCCGAATCGGAGGAGACAATGACACTGCTTTCCCACGTGCTCTGTCGCCTCGTCGCTAAGGGGCCGTGCCGTCCTCGGACTTCCCAACGGTTCACGGTGGCTCTGTGCGTGCTGGTGTTCACGTTGGTGGCGGCGTCTGCCGCCGCTGCTGCTTCCGGGCTCGTTCCGCCGCCACAGCTCGGGTTGGTTGCCCCACCACAGGTTGATCTGCTTACTCCGCCGGCCGTCGGCCTGGTGCCGCCGCCAGATCAGGACTCGTTCTATGCCGTGCCGTCCCATATCGCTGGCCTGCCGAACGGCACAGTGCTCGCCTCCCGACCCGTTCAGGCGATGGCGCTGGCTGTACCTATCCCGGCGAACGCCTGGCAGGTGAAGTACAAAACGATCGATCAGCACGGCAACCCCAGCGCGTTTGTGACGACAGTACTGGTGCCCCTGACGCCTTGGACGGGGGCGCGGGGCGCGTCCGTTACTCGCCTACCAAGTCGCCGTGGACGCCCTGTCCACCAAGTGCGCTCCCTCCTACGTGATGCGAGCTGGGGTCGGGGCCGCGGTGACAGGGGGGCCGACCGTGTTGGGGAGCAATGCGGCCTCCGAGACGGGGAACATTCTGCAGGCCGTGCACGACGGCTTCGCCGTCGTCGTGCCCGACTGGGAAGGACCTGGCGCGGAGTGGATCAGCTCGGCAGGGGCGGCGCGCGGCGTACTTGATGGCATCCGAGCCGCGAGGACCTTCGCGCCGGCGGGCCTCGCCCCATCGGCACCGGTTGGGTTGATCGGCTATTCCGGCGGAGCGCTGGCCACCGACTGGGCCATCCAGATGCAACCGGCCTATGCGCCCGAACTGCGGTTCGTCGGCGCGGCCTTGGGTGGCACTCCGGCTAGCTTGCAAGCCTCGATCGGCGCCTTCGCCGCCAACCGAGCAGGCGAAGCTGCGATCCCGCTGCTCCTGGCGGCCTTGGAGCGCTCATACCCCCAATGGAATCTGGGCCAGTACCTCAGCGTCGCCGGCCAGACGGCCGTGGCCAACAGCCAAAACGACTGCCTGCTGGATTCACTCATCAGAAACGCCGGCGTCGATCCCGCCAGCTACGAGGCGTATCCGGGCGCCATCTTCAACAATCCGCACCTAGACCAGCTGCTCGCGAGCATCAGCCCGTTGGGCTACCCGGGGACCCCCCGCACGCCGATTCTCTTTTACCACTCGTTGAACGACGAGTTTGCGCCAATCGAACAGATGCGCCAGCTCGCCGCACGCTACTGCGCCGAAGGCCGCACCGTGCACGTCGTGACGTCACCCGCCGGCGATCACATTGCGTACGTGATCACAGGCTTCCCGACTGCCCTGAGCTACATCGCCGACCGCTTCGCAGGCAAGCCCGCACCGAACGATTGCTCGGCCTAGCCACACAGGTCGCTACCTCAACGTGCGCGACGCCGCCGGGGAACGGTTGAGGTCCCCGACGATCTCCTCGACGGATAGCAGCAGGCGTCGCGCGTGCGATGATCGCCCGACCGCGTGAACCAGCAGGCTGCATTGCCTGGGGGAGGGCCGGCAGACCAGGAAGGTGAGGTGCTGTCACCGCGGGTGTTGCCGCGCACGTAGCAGTGATGGAAGGCGAGGCATTTAGAGCCTCGCGACGGCCGATTGATCCGCGGCATGTTCGAGCTGTCCGTGTGTGCGCTGCTGGATCGCGGTAGCTGCTGTGTGTAAGGGGCTTGTCCAAGACCTTCCGGGCGTCAAGGCGCTGTACGACATCTCGATTCGACGTCCTCGCTCGAGCGTGAATGGTCACACCACTCGCTCCTCACGGTCCGAGGTAACGGCTGCGGATGGCATCCGCAGCGGCTGTCAGATCGCCGCACTCGTAGGCGTCGAGAATTCGCAGGTTCGTGCGCATCATCTCCTCGTGGAGGCCGTCACCTGAGGCTGGCCAACGCGCTCTGGGCACAGCGGCCTCAAGTCGCTCGTAGGCGGTGGTCAGGCTCCGGCTGCCCGCCAGCCCGACCAGCTGCGAATGGAAGATCCGGTCGGCCTCCAGTCGGTCCTTTAGCGGAGCCGCGGGCGCGTCGGGCCCGGTCGGTCGGCAGCTCTCCATGAGCTCACGGAGCTGCGCCAGCTCGCCTGCAGGTGCCTGCCCGACCGTCAGCGCGGCGGCGCCGAGCTCGGAGGCGCACAGGCCGCGAAGCGTGTCGTCAATCGCGTCGCCGACCGACTCCTCGAGCACCAGCCGCCCAAACTGCCCGCGGTAGTAGGCCAGGGGCGTTCCCGTCCCAGCCGACGCGCGGTGCACCTCGGCGATGAAGACGCAATGCGAGCCCCCCGAGACCTCTTCGACCACCCGGCATTCAACGTGGGCCAGGGCCTGGGCCAGCAGCGGCTCGCCGTAGCGACCCGTCACCACCTCGACGCCCTGGAACTTGTCGGGTGCCTTCGTGGCAAACCGCTGGGCGAGATCCCCCTGGTGCTCATTGAGGATGTTGACCGCGAATCGGCCCACCCGGCTCACGCACGCGCCCGTGCTCGATTGCCGGTTCATGCAGACAAGCAGCATGGGGGGCTCCAGTGAGAGCGAGGTGACCGCACTCGCGGTGGTGCCGAACAGCTCATCGCCGTCAACGGCAGCGATCACCGTCACCCCCGTGGCGAAGTGCCCGATGACCTCGCGAAATTCCTCGGGGCGCAGTCTCTGAAGCGGAGATTCCCGGGCGTTCATGACAGATGTCACCGCCTTGGCGGCTCTAGATGAGCGGTGTGATGTTGTCCTCGTAGGGGATGCCGAGCAGCGCCTTTCCGTAGACCTCCTGATTGACCAGCGGGTCAGCGACGGCGTGGCGGGCCGCGACGTTGGAGTCGCGCCAGATCCGCTGCAGGGGGCTGACGTCGGCGAAGCTCGAGGCCCCGTGGGCGGAGATCAGCGCGTCGATCCCCTGGCGGATCTTGGTGATCGAGTACGCCGTATCCTGCCGCACGCGGGTCCGCAGCAGGTACGGCATCTTCTCACCCCGGGCGGCGAAGGAATCGATGTCGTCGGCCGCCCGGAAGACATGCAGGTGGGCGGTGTCGATCAGGGTGGCGGCTTCGGCGATCTGGAGCTGGAACGCAGTGGAGTCCACCTGCCGCTCGAACTTCGTGTAGGTGATCCCCCGCTTGGGCGCTTTGTCCATCACGAAGCGCAGGGCGGCGCGGCCCAAGCCGAGCTGGGGGCCGGCGAGGACCAGGGTGAGCAGGGGTATGAACGACGAGCGATACAGAGCCTCGTCGGTGTGCTCGGTCGCGTACTCGTTGTCAATCGCGCGTGGGACCGAGTAGAGACGGCGGTCGGGGACGAACACCTCCTCGGCGACGATCGTGTTGCTGCCGGTCCCCTTCATGCCGGCGACGAACCAGGTCTCCTGGATCGAGAGCTCGGTCATTGGAATAAAGGCCAGCGCCTGGTCGATCATCTCACCGGACGCGTCGGGGACCATCATGCCGACGAGCGCCCAGTCGGCGTGCCAGCTGCCCGACGCCCATGGCCACTTGCCGCTGACGATGAAGCCGCCGTCGACCTTGCGGACGTCCGAGCTGGGGTTCAGCACGCCGGCGACCTTGGCCTCGGGGTTGGCGCCAAAGATGTCCTGCTGGGCCCGGTCGGGAAGCACCCCGGCCATCCAGTCGCAGACGTTGGTGAGCGCCACCACCCAGGCCGTCGACCCGCAGGACTCGGCGATCGCCGAAGTCACCTCGAGCTTTTCCCGGATGGTCGTCTCGTAGCCGCCGAACCGACGCGGCACCATCAGCTTGAAGGCGCCCGCCTCGGTGAGGGCATCGATGTTCTCCTGCGCGACCCGCCGGTCGGTCTCCGTCTGGCCGACATTTCGTTCCAGGATCGGCCGGGTCTGGTCGATCCGGTCCAGTAGCTCTTGGAGGGCGGGTGCCGTCGGCTGGGTCTGGGTCGTGGACATGTGTGGCTCCTCTGTCAGGGGAACGCCGGCGTGCACGGCGTGGTCGACGCCATCACCGTCGCTCGGCAGGTGATCGGACGTCCAATCGGCCTCTGCTCCGGAGCTCACCTCAGGACCCGGCCCGCCACCGAACGCCTATTCAAATTATCGATCCTGGCACGATGTATCAAGGACTCGATCCTCCCCGAGCCTCATCGCCGACCGCTTCGAACTGGGCCGTGAAGCGCTCGAGGGCGTCGTCCAACGCGTCCTCGTAGGAGAGCTCCAACAGGGAATAGAAGGCGCGTCGGCCCGCGGGCAGCGTGCTCCCCGCCCGGGTGATGCGCTGGACCCAGTCGCTCACCGCCGACTCCAGGTCCGCCGGCGCCACCACGTCGTTGACCGCGCCGATGGACAGCGCCCGCTCGGCCGTGAACGGCTCTCCCGTGAGGATGTTCTCGAGCGCGTGGCGAGGGTGCAGCCGTTGCAGTGGCGGCACCTGGGCGAGCATCGGCCAGATCCCGAGGCTCGCCTCGTAGGTGCCGATCCTCGAATCGACGGTGGCCACCACCACATCGGCGGCGCACAGGAGCGAGTAGCCACCCGCCACCGCGTCTCCGGTAACGGCAGCCAGTACCGGCGTCCCCAGGACCGGGAACACCTTAAACAGCGCGACCAACGCCCGCGCGAACCTGACCGGCCCGGCGGCGGTCTCGCGCATCAGGGCCACGTCGAGCCCGCCGCAGAAGTGCTCGCCGGCCCCCCGCAGCACGATCGCACGGATGTCGGGATCGGCGTCAGCCTGCAACAGGCCGGCGCGCAGCGCCTCCATGACCCCTGGTTCGAGGAGGTTCTTGGGGGGGCGGCTCAGGGTCAACGTGAGTGTGCCCTCGACCGACCGGCAGGCGAGCCCGGCCGGATCGCTTGCGACCGGCTCGTTGTTCATGATGGGCTCGCGGCTCACGATCAGATGAGGGGCGTGATGTTCTCTTCGTAGGGGATCCCGAGCAGCGCCTTGCCGTAGACCTCTCGGTTGACCAAGGGGTCGGCCACGGCATGCCGGGCGGCGGTGTTGGAGTCGCGCCAGATCCGCTGCAGCGGGCTGACGTCGGCGAAGCTGGAGGCGCCGTGCGCCGATAGCAGCGAGTCGATCGCCTGGGTGACCTGGGTGATCGCATATGCGGTGTCGGCCCGTACCCGAGTCCGGCCGAGGTAGGCCAGCTTCGCGCCGGCGGTGGCCGCCCGGTCGATGTCGTCGGCAGCCCGGAAGGCGTGCAGATGGGCGGTGTCAATCAACGTCGCGGCGTGCGCGATCTGCAACTGGAACGCGGTGGAGTCCACCTGCCGCTCGAACTTCGTGTAGGTGATCCCACGCTTGGGCGCCTTCTCGATCACGTAGCGCAGCGCGGCCCGCCCCAGCCCCAGCAGGGGTCCGCTGAGGAGAACCGTCAGCATGGGAATGAACGACGAGCGATACAGAGCCTCGTCGGTGTGCTCGGTGGGGTACTCATTGTCCATCGCGCGCGGTACCGAGAAGAGCCGATGGTCAGGCACGAACACGTTCTCGGCGACGATCGTGTTGCTGCCGGTGCCCTTCATGCCGGCGACGAACCAAGTCTCCTGGATCAAGAGCTCGCTCATTGCGATGAAGGCCAGCGCCTGATCGATCGGCTGGCCGGCATCGTCGACGACCACCATGCCGACGAGCGCCCAGTCGGCGTGCCAGCTGCCCGACGCCCATGGCCACTTGCCGCTGACGATGAAGCCGCCGTCGACCTTGCGGACGTCCGAGCTGGGGTTCAGCACCCCGGCGACCTTGGCCTCGGGGTTGGCGCCAAAGATGTCCTGCTGGGCCTGGTCGGGGAGCAGGCTTGCCATCCAGTTGCAGCCGTTGACGATCGCCACCACCCAGGCACTGGATCCGCATGATTCGGCCACTGCGGCCGACACCTCGATCTTTGCGCGGGCCGTCATCTCGTAGCCGCCGAAGCGACGCGGAATCGTCACCTTGAACATGCCCGCTTCGGTCAGTGCGTCGACGCTCTCCTGGGCGAGACGCCGATCGACCTCGCTGCGGCCAACGTTCCGCTCCAGGATCGGCCGGATCTCGTCGATTCGCGCGAGGAGCTCAGGCAGGGTCGGGGTCTGCAGCGACGGCTCTGTCGTGGTCATTTACGGCTCCTCTTGGGACAGGTTCTCAACAACGGTTCCACGCTTCCTCGCAGCGCATCTCCACGAGCTCGCTGACGGTGACAAGGGGCGCCCCCAGGTCGTGGGCGAGCTCAAGGAGTCCGCGCCCGGAGACCAGATCGCCGTTCTCGTCGAGCACATCGCACAGCACTGCCACCGGCTCGAGGCCCGCCAGCCGCACCGCGTCGACGGCCGCCTCCAGGCGGCCGTAGCGCTCGAGCAGCCCGCCGTCAGCGGCGACGATCGGGAAGATGTGACCCGGACTGACGAGATCGCGAGGCTCGGACCGAGGACCAGCCAGGGTGGCGATGGTGCGGGCGCGATCGGCGCAGGAGATCCCCGTGGACACTCCCTGGCGGGCCTCGACCGAGACCATCGAGGGCGTGCGCTCGCAGTCGCGCCGAGCACCGAAATTGCGCTGAGGCACTGGCCGAAGCCCCAGGTCACGGGCTCGATGCCCGGTGAGCACGACCGACACCAGGCCGCCGGCTCGCCGCACCATGGTGTTGACCGTCTCGGCCGTGGCCAGTTGTCCGGGCGCGAGGAGATCGCCCTGGTCGTTGCGGTCGTCGTGGAGGACGACCAGCCCGCCCCGGGCCAGCGTCTGTATCCCCTCCTGGGCGGCGAACTCCACCGGATCGCAGTCCTGGGGGCACCGAAGGTCCCGGGGCCGGACGGTCGCGGGCAGGGAAGACCTGCCGGCGCCTGACTCACGTGTCATTGGGACCTCTCTCCTTCCCTGAACCGGACTCCTCTAGATTATCGATTCTCTCACGATATATCAAGCCGCCGCTCGCGGTCGACGGGACGCAGCGTCGACTTGAGCCCTTTGCCGGTGTGCTCGGCCGGCGCGCCACAGCCGGGCGAGGTTCACGACGCGCTCGGCGCACCGGCGGTCGGCTCGACCATGACGAGCGACCGGACGTCCCTGATGACACGCTCGGCCGCGGGAGCGTCGAGGTACTCGGCGCGGTGGGCAAACCAGGCGGCGTGCCGGTGCTCCTGAGGTACCCCCGCGCCGCGGGCAGAGATCAGCAGATGCCAGTGGCGTTCGACCTCGCCGTAGGCCTGCAGGTACACACGCTCGGCGTGGGTGACCTTCTCCACCGCCGCCGAGAGCACCCGGATGGCGAGCCCGAGCCGCGTCGCCTCATGCTCGTCAAGAGGCGCCGACTCCACGGCGTGGCGACGCAGGGCGAGCACGATCCAGCCGGGGATCTCGAGACCGGCCAGCATTCCCGCCACCCAGCTCTCGTCCTCGTAGGCCCAGCCTCCCGACGGCTCGGCGTGCACCATCGCGCAGATGGCGCAGGGCGTGTCGGAGGTCATTCGAAGAACACCGAGGGCGGCGCTGAGCCCCACTCGTCGGCGAACTTCGGGTCCTCGGCCGACCAACGCTGGGCGATGTAGGAGTCACTGTCAAGGATGATCTCCTCCTCGGCCGAGTATTCGACGAAGCTGCCGTCGTGGTCGCGGAAGTAGAAGGCGACGTTGTGTCCAGGCCCGTGGCGCACCGGTCCCCACACCACCTCCACAACCCCTTGGTCGTGCATTCGCTCATAGGCGGCGTGGACGGCGGGTGCGTTCTTGAGCGTGAACTGGAAGTGGTGCACCCCGTTGTACGGGCCCGCGACGATCGTGTAACAGTGAAACAGCGTGTGGCTGCGAAAGAACACGATCACCGGCCCGGCGTCCGGGGCAACCACGCGAGCCGACTCGCGCAGCCCGAGCACCTCGGTGGCGAAGACGATCTCGGCTTCGACATCGAGGATCCGCGGGGCGGCGTGGTCGAAGGAGATGGGCGCCGGCGCCGGCGCCGTCGGGCTCACCAATGCGGCCATCGGCACGTCGACGCGGACGCCCAGGGTGAGGTGCACGGCGTGTCCGGCGGGCGACATCACCCGCACGGCGGCGCCGGCTCTCCACAGCGGATTGGGCTCGATGCACTGGACTTTGGCGCCCGCGGCCCGCAGGCGGAGCTCGGCGCTGCGCAGGGCCGCGCCGTCGTGCACGACGTAGGACACGTGATTGATGCCGCGCGCGCCGGGCACGTAGACGAGCGAGTAGGGATCGAGCCCGTGAGCGGCCAGGTAGTGACGTCCCTGGTCATCGGCATGGACCAGCGAGAATCCCATGTGGCGCACCGCGAACGCGGCCGCGGCCGCCGGGTCGGGACTGCCCAGTGCGATGTAGCCCGCCCGCTGGATCGCGGTGGTGGTCGGCGAGACGACCCCGAGGCCGCCGAGGCCGGCGGCGGCTGTCAGTTGACTCATGGGCGCCTCTCAGATTTCGGATGTGACCGCCGGCGCGATTCCGAGCGACTCCGCGTCTCGAGCCAGCACGTCCCGCACCGACCGCGCGGGATGTCCGGTCCACGCCGGCACGGCGTCGGTCACTCGGTCACCATCGCGTTCGCGCAGCAGCGAGAAGATCACGACCACGTGCTCGGCCAGCCATTGCGGAGCACCGGCAGCCAGCAGGGCGTCGCGCTTTGCCTCGTCTGAGATCGGCTGGTAGACGATCGGCCTCCCCGTCCTCTCGGAGAGAATCTCGGCCAGCTGGGCGCCGCTCAGCGCCTGTGGACCGGTGACCTCGATGTGGCTCGGCAGGGATCCCTCGACCAGCACGGCGGCGGCCGCGACGTCGCCCACGTCCCGGGCGTCGACCCAGCTGACCGCGGCATCGCCGAGGGTCATGTTCAGTCGCCCGTGGGCCAGCTCCTCGGCAAACCCGCCGAGGAGCTGGGTGAAGCCGTTGGGCCTCACGTTGGTGTACTCGATGCCCGAGTCGGCGAGGGCGGCCTCCACCTCGAGATGCTGGGCGGCGACGGCCGACGGCGTTCCGGCGAAGGCCGACGCCGGGCTGGTCGAGATCTTCACGATCCGGCGCACCCCCTGGCGGCGGGCGGCGGACAGCGCGTTGAGCTGGAGATCCAGCATGTCCGGGGCATGGCCCGAGCACAGGAGCAGCGTGTCCACCGACGCGAGAGCGCCATCCAGACTCGCCGGGTCAGCGAGGTCAGCGATCCGGGTCTCCACAGGGTAGGCGACGGCAGCCGCTCGCGCGCCGTTGCGGACCATCGCGATCGGCTGGTGGCCGAGGTCGAGCAGGGACTGCAGGGTGGCGCCCCCGATCCGGCCGGTGGCCCCTGCGACGAGGGTTGCCATGGCGGCTAGGCCACCGAGGCCCGACCGGCGCGAGCGTCGGCCAGAATAGCGGTGTCGGCGATCTGGCGCAGCGATTTCAGCTGGCCGTCCTGTACCTGCCAGATGTGGACGAACTCGAGCGAAAACGGGGTGTGGGTCTCGCTGGCGACGCCGACGTAGCGCCCGCGGACCACGTAGGTGTCACCGGCCTCGATGACCTGGTCGATCTCCGGTCGGATCCGGTCCCAGGCCCGACCGGCGACCGGAAAGAAGTCCTCCAGCACCCCAGCGTGACCGTGGAAGGTCCCGCCGTGGGGCCAGCCCTCACATACCGTGAACTCCACGTCGGGGTGGAGCACCTGCTTCATGCGCGCCAGATCCACCGGCGCGGCCTCGTACCAGATCTCGACCGGCGAACCTTCGAAAGCCATAACTCGTCTCTCCCTCTCTCAGACGACTCATCGTCAGAGAAACGATCTTATAACTCATAACCTAGATGCGCAAGCTCCCTTGGTCACACTGCTCGCGATGCGTCCGCCTCGACCGCGAGCAGGTCGGAGAGCCCCCGGAGCATCCAGTCAAGGTTGCGCTCGTAGTGCGCCGTCAGAGCGGCGCGCACCGCGACGGGATCTCGGGTCGACACGGACGCGAGGATCGGGCGGTGGGCGAGGTCGGGCGGACCGTGCTCCTCGAAGCCGATCTCGTCGTAGATGAGGCGAACGTAGCGTTCGGTGCCCTCCAGCAGCGGGGCAAGCGCGGTCTGCAGGCGCGGGGTCATGGCCGGCGCGATGAGCAGACGGTGAAAGCCCTGGTGGGCGGACCAGAACTGATCAGAGGTTGGGTTAAGCCCGGCCAGCTGGTCGACGAAGGCCGCCATCGCTGCCCGGTCGGCCTCGGTCAGGAGCGGCGCGCTGCGCTCGGCGGCATCGCCCTCGAGCACGCTGCGCAGCCGATACAGATCGACGAGATCGTCGGCGCTCAGCGGCGAGACGCGCGCGCTGCGGCCCTGGCGCAGATCGATCAGCCCGACGGTGGCCAGACGCTGGAGGGCCTCGCGGATCGGGATGATGCTCACCCCGAGGTTGGTCGCCAGGTCACTGGCCTTGAAGGGCTGGCCCGGCTTGAGGTCTCCAGTGAGGATCGCCTGCCGGATCACGCTCATGACTTGATCGACTCTGGAGACCGACTCCAAGCGGGAGATCGCCATCCCCGCATCTTATAAGTTAGAACCGGCGGTCTCCGCCACTTCCATCGCCCCGATCGTGTGCTCCGCCGGGCCCGGAGATCGGGGGGTCGCTGGCTTCGTAGCCGGCCTCGGGCACGCTGCCGACTCCGGGGAACAGGTTGAGGATGACCGCTTGCCCGCCGTCGGTGCGCACCCCGTGCCAGCTTCCGGCCTCGAATAGGATCGCCGTCCCGGCTCCGATCTTGTGCTCCTCGGTCTCGTCGTAGGCGACGATGTGACCCGCGAGCACGACCACGACCTGGTCGCCCTCCGGATGGCGATGCAGCTGATGATTGAAGCCGGGCGGAAAGCGGACGACGTCGGCCACGAGGCCGTCGGTGCCGGTGGCCTTGCGGCTGACCACGGCCCGGTTGAACTGCCGGCCGATGATGTCCGGCCGGGTCACGGTCTGCTCGGGCATCTCGGCTGGATCGATGACTCTCATTCCAGGGCCCGCTCACAGGGCGAGGGTCAGGGGGCGTTCCAGATAACCGCGAATCGCGGCCAGGAACTCGGCCGCATCGGCGCCGTAGAGGATTCGGTGATCGCAGGACAAGCGCAGAGTGAGAACGTGGCGCTCGGTGAGCTCGCCGTCGTGGACGGCCGGGAGCGCCCGGGTCGCGCCAACGCCGAGGATTGCCGCCTGGGGCGGATTGATCACCGGGGTGATCGCCGACATCCCGTACATGCCGAGGTTGGACACGGTGAAGGTGGCCCCCGCCAGCTCAGGCGGGGTGATCTGCCCATCGCGCACGCGGGCGGCTAGGCGCTTGGTCTCGGCCGCGATGCTGCCCAGCGAGCGGGCATCGGCATCGGTGACCGTGGGCACCACCAGCGCGTCCCCGGCAGCGACGGCCACGCCGATGTTGATGCGCCCGTAGAGCTCGAAGACGCCGTCGGAATAGGAGCCGTTGGCGCGGGGGTGGTCTCGCAGGGCCAGCGCCGACGCCTTGACGATCAGGTCGTTGAAGGAGGGAGCCCGCTCGCCGGTCTGCTCCTTGAGCTGAGCACGCAATGCCATGGCGGCGTCGAAGGCCACCTCGGCCTCCACCTGGAACTCGGGGATCGTCGCCTTGGCCTCCGACATCCTTCGGGCGATGACCTGCTGCAGGCGGGTGGGCTCGACCACGGTGACCCGGCCCTTGGCCTGCCCACCCCCGCCCTCAAAGGACGCTGCTGCGCTCGGGCCTGGTGGTGACTCGGGCCGCACCGTGGGCTCGCCGGCCGGCTCCGGGACGCGGGCGCGGCGGTGGCTCGGGGGCGCCGTGGCGTTGGGGACGCCGGCGGCGAGCTCCACGTCGGCACGTCGAACCCGGCCCCGGGGGCCGCTTCCGCGGAGGCTCGAGAGGTCAACCCCGTGGGCGCCGGCCAGCCGCCGGGCCAGCGGCGTGGCCCGGACCGAGCGGTCCCCGTTGGCGGTCACGGCCGCGGCGGTCGTCGGAACGGGCTCGAGAGCGTCGCCGTCGCCGGCCTCGCGAGTCGCGTCGGCCACCGTCGGCTGGGTATCGGCCTCGGCGTGGGCGACCACGGCGACCCCGACGCGCGCGATCACCTCCCCCACCGCCAGCGTGCTCCCGGTCTCGGCGACGATGTCAAGGATCCCCTCCTCGGGTGACTCGTAGGTCATCGTCGCCTTGTCGGTCTCGATCTCGACGAGCTCGTCGCCGCGCTCGACACGTTCGCCGGAGGACTTCAACCACGTGAGGATGGTTCCCTCCTCCATGGCATCGGCCAGGCTGGGCATCGTGATCTCGGTCATGGCAGTAGGTCCAGGGCAGCGCCGACGATCGTGTCGGAATCGATTCCGAAGTAGCTGTAGAGGTCGGCCACGTCACCGGACTGGCCGAAGTCGTCAACGCCCAAGCAGGCGATCGGCTGACGGTGGACGGCCGCGAGGAAGCTCAGGGTATGTGGGTGACCGTCGAGCACGGTGACCACTGGCGCCGCGCGCTGCGCCGGCAGGATCTGCTCGAGGATCCAGTCCGGGCCCACGTCCAGGCCGCTGCGCGCCTGGAGCGCCCTGAACACCAAGTCGGCAGAGGTCAGGCACACGACGTCGACGGGATAGCCGTCGGCCTCGAGGTCCTCGGCGGCCCGCACGGCCTCGGGCATCAGCGCGCCCATGGCGACCACGGTGATCGCGGGCTGGCCGGCCGTCCGGCGCAGGAGGTAGCCCCCCGCCAGGGCCCGGCGGCGCCGCTCTTCCCGCGCCTGGGCGTCCTCGGGGACCGCCGCCAGGGACTGATCCAGGGGGCGGGTCGAGAGCCTGAAGTAGGCCGAGTAGCCGTCGGGCTTGCCGAGGCGAGCCAGGGCGTCGAGCATCGCCCACTCGAAGTCCTGTCCGAACGCCGGCTCCCAGGCCACGCATCGGGGTTGCTCGAGCCCGACCGAGGGGGTGATGATCGACTGGTGAGCGCCGCCCTCGGGGGCCAGCGTGACCCCCGACGGGGTGCCGACGAGGATCGACTGCCCGCCCGCGTACATCGAGAACGACCATGGCTCCAGCGCCCGGTTGACGAACGGGTCATAGAGCGTGCCCACCGGGAGCAGGGGCTGGCCGTCGCGCGACCAGGTGGATCCGAGCTCTCCGAGCAGCCCGACCAGGTTGCCCTCGGCAATGCCGAGCTCAACGTGCTGGCCGTGCTCTGACTCGCGCCATTTCACCAAGGTGTTCGTGTCGTCTGCGAACCAGTCGATCCGGTCTCCCGGGCTCCAGATCCCGACATGGTTGATCCACCCTCCCAGGTTGGTCGAGGAGGCGACGTCCGGGCTGACGGTGACCACGTGTGTCGCCACCTCCGGCGAGGTGTGGGCGAGGTCGACGAAGAAGCGCCCGAAGGCCTGCTGGGTCGAGGCGCGGCCGCCGTGGGCGCGCCCCACGTCGCGCGGGATCTCCGGTGGACGGGTGGCCGTGGGCTTGGTGCGCCGTAGTCGCTCGGCCGCCTCCTGACAGAGCTGGGCCTCGGGGGATCCGGGGTCGAAGCGCGCCCAGGGATCGCCGGGCGAGGCGCCGAGTTCTGCCCCGGTGTCCTCCCACTCCTCGGCGGTCAGCAGCGCCGAGTGATTGGCGGGATGGCCGAGCGTCGGCAGGCCCCAGGCCTTGATCGTGTACGCGAAGATGACCGACGGGCGGTCGGTGACGGCGTCGGCGTCGCGCAGGGAATCGAGCACCAGCCCGAGATCGTGGCCCCCGAGGTCACGCAGCCTGGTGAGCACCGACTCGTCGTCCAGCTCGGCGAGCAGGCGCTGGATGTCACGCTGTCCGCGCCCGTCGCCAGGCAGGCGCTCGCGCACAGCGCCCGGTGGGAGGCGCAGCAGTCGCTGATATTCCTCGTTGGTCATCTGATCGATCCGCCGGCGCAGCGCGCCCCCGCCCGGCTGATCGAAGAGCGCCTCCAGGCGCCGCCCGTACTTGACGGTCTGGGTGTGCCAGCCCGCCGCCTCGAACATCCGGCGCAGCCGGTCGGCGGCGATATTGGGAACGATCCGATCGAGCGACTGGCGGTTGACGTCTACGACCCAGAGGACCTCGCCGAGCTGGGCGACGACGGGGTCGATGATCGCCTCCCAGCAGGCGCCCTCATCGAGCTCGGCGTCTCCGACCACCGAGACCTGCCGGCCGCCCTGTGCGACCTTGAAGTGGCCGGCAACGTAACGGTGCGCGAGCGCGCTCCAGATCGGCGCGGTGGCTCCGATGCCGACCGATCCGGTCGAGAAGTCGGCGGGCACCGGGTCCTTGAGCCGACTCGGGTAGCTCTGCAGGCCCCCGAACTGCCGGAGTGTCGACAGATAACGCTCATCGAGCTCGCCCAAGAGGTACTCGATGGCGTGCAGGACAGGAGAGGCGTGGGGCTTGACCGAGATGCGATCAGGCGCGCGCAGGTGCGCGAAGTACAGCGCGGTCATGATCGAGACGGCCGAGGCCGAGGACGCCTGATGGCCGCCGACCTTGACTTCCGAGGCGCCCCTGACCCGGTTGGCGTGATGGACGATCGAGGTCGCCAGCCAGAGGACGCGGCGCTGGACGGAGTCGAGGACATCGAGGTCCACGGCCAGCTCGGTGGGATCGGAGGTGGCAGGAACGGTCATCGCCAAGAGTATGGATCATCTATGATCTACGCACAAGCTCAAGGCCGCTGCCCCAGTCTGACGCGGAGGTTCCATGCCGTCCACCGATCTCTACTGGTCTCCAGGGTCGTGCGCTCGGGTGCCGTTCATCGCGCTGGAGGAGGCTGGGGATCCATAGACATGGGCGCCTCACGCGACCGAGCAGGGCTGATCGATGTCCACGCCCATTTCGTCACCGACGACTACGTCCGCGCCGCCAAGGCCGGCGGCCACCTTCACCCTGACGGCATGCCGGGCTACCCCAGCTGGGACGCCGCCACCCACCTGCAGCTGATGGACCAATGGGGCGTGCGCACCTCGATGCTCTCGATCTCCTCGCCCGGCGTGCATTTCGGAGACGATCAGGCTGCCCGGGCGCTGGCTCGTCAGGTCAACGACTTCGGGGCGAAGGTCGCGCGTCAGCACCCCGGCCGCTTCGGCCACTTCGCGGCACTGCCGCTGCCCGACGTCGAGGGCTGCCTGGAAGAGACCGGCTACGCCCTGGAGGAGCTCGGCAGCCACGGCGTGACCATCGAGACCAATGCCCATGGCACCTACCTGGGCGACCCGTCGTATGAGCCGTTGTGGTCAGAGCTTGACCGCCGGAGCGCCGTCCTGTTCGTGCATCCGACCTCGCCCCGGTGCGCCGAGGCGGTGACGGTGGGACGGCCACGACCGATGCTCGAGTTCATCTTCGACACCACGCGCGCCGCGTCTGACCTGGTCTTCGCAGGCGTCCTGACCCGGTATCCGAACATTCGGTGGATCTTCACCCATGGGGGCGGCGCGCTGCCCCTCCTCGCCGATCGAATCGAGCTCTTTCGCAGGCTGTTCATGGGGGGCGATCCCGACGAGCCCAGCGCCCCGGAGCAGATCCGCCGTCTGTGGTTCGACATGGCGGGTACGCCGTTCCCCAACCAGATCCCGGCGCTGGTCAGGGCGTTCGGCTACGAGCGCGTGCTCTACGGCAGCGACTACTGCTGGACTCCGGCCCAAGCCAGCACCGCCCAGGTCGAGTCCGTGGACGCCGCAGAGCAGCCGCCCGGCGACACCTGGCGGGCGCTGACCACCCGCAACGCGACCCGACTGTTGGACCTGCCGGATGACCAGCCAGCCTGAGCCGAAGGCAGGTGGCGGATGAGGCTCATCGCCCTGGAGGAGCATTCCTGCTACCGGGTGAGATCCGTAGCGTGATCTATCATCGATCCCGATCTGGCCGGTATGGAATCGGCTGTGCAGCCCACCAACGATGAGAGTGCGAAATTGGCGACCAAGACCGGCATAAGCCCCATCTCGCCCGCGACCCAATCGCTGGTCGATCGAGTCAGTCACGCCGTACGCCGGGCCATCCTGGAGGGAAGACTACGTCCCGGTGAGGCGCTCTCCATCAGCGACCTCGCCACCGATCTCGGGGTCAGCCACAGTCCGGTGCGAGAGGCCCTGCAGCGCCTCTCAGGTCAGGGCCTGGTCGTGTTGCGCCCGGCGCGTACCGCGATCGTGGCCCCGCTCGAGCTCGAGGACCTCCAGGAGATCTACCGCATGCGCAAGGTGATCGAGGTCGATGCCGCCACCCGCGCCGCGCCCAACCTGACCGACGACGACCTCGCCGTGCTCGAGCGCGAGCTGGCCGTGATGAGTGACGTCGCGATCGACTCAGACGAGTTCTGGGACAGCCACAACACGTTCCACAGCGCGCTCATGACGCCGGTCATGACGCCTCGGCTACAGCGCATCATCACCGAGCTCTGGCACGCCGGCGAGCGCTACCTTCGCATCGTCTACATCGAGACCGATGTCCTCTTCACGCGCTCGCCCTATGACCGCCACCGCCCGCTGCTGGACGCTGCGCGGTCGCGCAAGGGCCCGACGCTGGGCAAGGCGCTCACCGCGCACCTGGACAGCAACGAGCGTGAGATCGTCAAGAGTCTGCTTGAGACCATCGGCTCTCGGGCGGGCGGCTGAGGACTCAAACGTCGTCGCCCGGCGAGGACTCAAACGTCCTCGCTCGGGAACACCGCCCGAACACAGGGGTGGGCTGACGGAGGCGGCACGCTTCTCTCCGCGGGAATTCGCGCTTTGAGACGAGTCAGGCACCCCATCATCCCGCCCACAGTGCGCAGTTGTGCTCCCGGGCGAAGCTGGTAATCACGTGGTCGCCCGTCGGGCCCAACGACAGCACCTTCTGGCTGGTCGCCCGGTACGCTGGCCAGGTCGGCTGGTGAGGCACGACGGGTTTGGCGCCGTGAACGAAGGCGCCCCAGTACCGGATCATCTGCCTCGACAGCTTCCTCTGGATCGCCGTCAGGGGACGACTCATCGCCGTGTAGTCGAAGATGTAGCCCAGCTCGCCGGTATGGGAGTTCGACATGTCAATCCCAGGCGGGGTGAATCCTTGTGATCCTGGTGAGTTCGGATCGTTGAACTCATACCGATAGGTGGGCACCTGTCGAGCAAGGAGGTTGGAGGTCGCGACGGTTGGGCAGGAGAATTCCGCATCGCCGATGATGTCCGCGAACGCGTACCACGGCGACTTGTACGCCGAGAGCGGATATGCCGCCTCGATCTGATCGGCCCTCTGCCCGAACGCCGCGGTGACCAGGGTGGTGAAGCCACCGGCCGTGAGGTTGGTGGTGAGGCCGGGTGGCGCGAACGGGGGAAGGGAGAACAGCTTGCCCTCGTGCCGGTTGGTGCCAAGCAGCACCGGCACCCGGTTCCATCGTTGAGTCTCGATCGCGCGGCCCGGAGCCAGCGGCACCACACCCGTTCCGTACGTCACGGCCGCCACCGGAGCGATCAGCGCGGCATGCACCAGCGAGGCCGGCGACGCCCTGCGAAGACAGCCGACCAACGTGTGCGGCCTGCGTGCAGCCGGCGGCCGCCGCGAATCTGGCACTGGTGGTTTCCACGTCGGTCCGCGCACCGGCCAGCTCTCCGCTCGCACAGGGAAAGCTCTCGATGATCGCCCGTTCGAACAGGCCCCTGGCCAACGGGGAAGCCAGGACGCCGCACACCGACAGCCCGCCGGCTGACTCCCCCGCGATCGTCACCTGCCGAGGATCGCCGCCGAACGCCGAAATATTGCTCCTGACCCACCTCAAGGCCTGGATCTGGTCGAGCAGCCCGTAGTTACCGGACCCCAGCCTCGGATTCTCGGCGTCCAACTGGGGCAGCGCCAGATAGCCGAGCGCTCCCAAGCGGTAGTTGATGGTGATGACGATCGTGTTCGTCGTCTGGGCGAGCCGCTGTCCGCGGTACTGCGAACCCGCCCCGAAAGCCAATCCACCGCCGTGATACCAAAGCAGCACGGGAAGCTTTGACGACGGTCGAGCGCTCTTCGGCTCCCATATGTTCAGGTACAGGCAGTTCTCACTCTGGGCGCCAACGCCGGGGATGGGGGCGAATTGGAAACACGCGTGCCCGAATTGGGTTGCCTTGCGTACGCCCCGCCAGCGAGCGGGCGGCCGCGGCGCTCGGAAGCGAAGGTTTCCGATCGGCGGCGCGGCATACGGAACGCCCAAGAACTCCCTCACCGCACCTTGCGTGATGCCCGAGCAGCCTCCCCTCCCGCGTACTGACAACGGGATTGGATGCGGTGGTTGTACTTGCTCGCGACAGCCGCCTCGCAGTCGTGGCCTGAGCGGAGGAGATCCCCGGCCAGCCCGCGAGCGCACTCAGTGCGAATACGCAGGTAGATGTGCACATGATCAGGATCTGACGGCGCGTCGCGCTGTTGGCCAAGGACGTCACGAAGCTCCTCTCGTTGACAGATTCCGCCTCGCTTGATCGATTGCCGATCACAATAGGCGCGAGAAGCGATTAAACGACGATATATGAGGACGGCGCGGTTGACAACAGGACGGCGCGCTTGACAACGCCTCCCGGGGCGGCCGGCTTTGCTGCGCAGGGCGGTCTCGACGGAGTACGACGGCTAGGACTGATGCACGAGAACGGAGGCCTCAGGCCTGGCGCAGCCTTCGCTCAGTCGTCCGTACTGAGCGTCGAAGACCAGTCGACGATTATCTTGGCGAAGCGCTCTGGGTCGTGGAGATGCATGGCGTGCGCCATCTCGGGAAGGTCGACGACCTCGAACGGTTGGCCGGCGCCGGTGACCAGCTCGCGAGCCCGCGCGACCTGCTCGTCTGAGACAGCGCCCATCAAGCCTCCCGAGTCGGGGTCGATCTCACGGAAGTGGTGGGTCAGCAGAATCGGCACTTTGACGCTGGCGAGCATGGGTCGCGTGATCGCAGCCGGCGCCGGCAAGCCCCGTCCAGAAGGAACGGGCCCACTCGGGGTCGTACTCCTTCATGTTCTGAGGCGGCTCGTCGGGTCCGGCTCGATCAGGCGGCGCGCCGATCCTCATCCGCTGCAGAGCAACCAGAACGTACATCGGGAGCTCTTTGGGCGCCGCGGCCTGCATGCCCGCCCAGTCGCCGATCGACCACTGATCACCGAGCCATTTGCTGGCCACACCGAAGAACGGACCGATCGACTGGCGGATCGAGTGCCCGCAGGCGGGATTGACCTCAGAGGCGAACAGCGGCGGGTCCTCACAGACGGCGCTCCGGAGTTGACCGGGCTTGGCGTAGGCCGACAGCCACGCCGCGAGCACGCCGCCCGACGAGTTTCCGCTCACGATCGTCGGGCGTCCAATCACGGCGTCGATGAAGCGGACGAGATCGTTGCCCATGTTGTCCAGCGTGTAGCGGCCCGGTGTCTGGGTTGACCGCCCTTGGCCACGCAGATCGACGGCAAACACCTGGAAGTGTTGAGTCAGCAGGCCCATGGCCTGCTCATAGCCCCACCACGATTCGGTCTGGGCCGGGATGAGCAGCAGCGCCGGCCGCCCCGCCTCTCCGGCGGTGGCGTAGTTCATCCGGATCTCGCCAAGATCGACGACCTGTTCAGAAAAGGCGTGGGAAACGAAGATGTCGGCCCGATCCCGGGCCTCGAGCGTGGTCATGTCCTCACCCTCCGTAGCCGTTGCGTATGAATTTTCGACCTTATTGTCATCGTCAGACGCCCGCACCGGAGAAGATCTGCTCAGGTGCGATGTCATGCAGCGCTCTCCATCACCAGCACGGGCTTGACGACCCCGCCACGGTGCGCCGCCTCGGCGGCCTCGTTGAGCTTCTCAAACGGGAACTGGGTGATGATCTTCTCCAACGGCAGCAGACCGTGGCGGTGCATGTCGATCAGGCGGGGGATGAACAAGCTGGGCACGCTGTCGCCCTGCTGGATTCCCCTGACGGTGCGACCGACGATCAGGTCGAGCAGCCCGAAGGCCACCTCGTTGCCGGCAGGTCCCGGCGCGATGAGGCCGAGCGTTCCCGTCACGGTCAGCGCGTCGGCCGCCTGGCGGATCGTCTCCGGGCGTCCCGTTGTGTCGAGTGCGTACGGGATGCCTTCGCCATTGGTGATCTCGCGGATCGCGGCTGATAGGTCGACGGTGGCCGCGGCGTCGACGGTGCCGGTCGCGCCGAGCGCGGCCGCCAACGCCAGCCGTTCCGCGATGACATCCACCGCGATGATCGGCGTGACGCCGATCGCGCGCGCCGCCATCACGGCGCTGAGGCCGACCGAGCCGGCGCCGAGCACCGCCAGGCCGCTGCCCGGCGGCACCCGGAGGCTGTTGATCACCGCGCCTGCACCGGTCTGGACCCCGCAGCCGAGCGGCGCGTAGAGCTCCAGCGGCGCGTCGTCGGGGACGACCACGACGTTGTCAGCCGGGACGACCGTGTGCGTGGCAAAGCTCGACTGTCCGAAGAAGTGGCCGTGCACCGGGCCCCGAGGCGATGAGAGCGCAGTCGAGCCGTCCGGGCGCGAGCCCCCGAAGTTGCGAGCGAAGGACTCATGGCAGTACGCGGGTCGACCGGTGCGGCAGGATTCACAGCGCGAGCACGACGAGAAGCTGAGGATCACCTGGTCGCCCTCGGCGATCGCCTGCACCCCGTCTCCGAGCTCCTCGACGACGCCGCTGCCCTCGTGTCCGACGACCATCGGCAAGGGGACCGGTAGCTCTTGGTCGCGGACGATGATGTCGGCGTGGCACAGGCCGCTGGCGGCGATCCGGACGAGGACCTCGCCGGGCTGCGGGGCGGCCAGGTCGAGCTCCTCAAACTCGAAAGGGCCGCGGGGCTCTCGGATGACGGCCGCGAGGATCTTCATCTCAGTTCACTCTTAACCTGTCGCCACGTCACGCCCGGCCCACTCTCCGCCGATCCAGTGTCGCGCGGTGAAATCTCTGTCCACTCGCTATCTCCCCCGTGTCCCGGTCACCCTGTGTTGGACGCGGCGTTGTGTAGATGAGCTTCGAGTTCGAAGATGAGTTCTGCTGCGCCGTGGGCATCCAGCGCCGTGCCGTAGACGTACCAATCGGGACGCACGAGGGCAGCGCAGCAGGCAACTTCCGCGAACCACGACGCGTACACGCCGTCAACATCCTCGACGGCGACGACTCCATCGCGAGTGGCATCGCTCGACGCGAACACGACGACGTGCGCCGGCAGGTCCTGCCACCGAAGGTGGCAGGACGGATCAATCTCCGACAGGGCGTCGACCCCGATGGCAGCCAGGACGAACCCCGGCCCAATCAGGTCGTCAAATAAGCCCACCGAACCGGCGCCGGTGCGCACGCGCCCCTGGACGAACAACTCACCGGTGGCTCGGGAAGTCTCGGCCTGGGTCACACACCCCGCGGCGTACGGAGGAAAGCGTACGCGCTCGGGCTGCCGGTTCTGCGCTCGACGCTGCAGATAGATCGCGTCCCGCTGCTTGACCGCCGACGGATCGCGCATCGTTTGGACTCGGCCGAGTTCGACGCCCTTCTCGGTGATGGCGCGGACCTGGGGTTCGCGCTCCGGCTGATAGGTGTGCAGCAGCGACCGGTCGGCGTGCCCCTCGAGGATGAGGTCGAGCTTCCAGGCCAGGTTGTGAGCGTCACGAATTCCGGAGCACATCCCCTGCCCCAGAAAGGGCGGCATCTGGTGCGCCGCGTCGCCGGCCAGCAGGACACGTTCCTGCTGCCAGGAGTCGGCGATCCTTGAGCGGAAGGTGTAGTTGGCGACGCGGATCAGCTCCATGTCCTGCGGTCGAGCCCAGCGGCTGACGCGCTGCCACACCCGGGCTTCGTCGGTCGCCGTCTCGGGCGGCTCGTCGCGATCGAGCATGAACGAGAACCGGTGATGATGAGGTCCGATTCGTACGATCGCCGTCGGCTGCACCGGATCGCAGAGCTGACGGAAGTACGGGATGTCGAGACCGGCCGTCTCGCGGAAATCGCAGACGAGCCAGTTTTCCTCAAATCCATAGTCGTCCACGGGAATCGTGAGCGCGTCTCTGACGAAGCTGGAACCGCCATCGGCGGCCACGAGATAACGTCCTCGGGTCTCGGACGCGCTGCCCGCGGCAGTCGTGCACGCCACCGTGACCCCGTTCTCGTCCTGGCTGATCCCGTGCGCACGGGTCTGCTGCTGGATGCTCACGGAGGGCAGGGCCCGGCAGGCTCCGTCGAGAACCTGCTCGAGATGGGGCTGGTACATCATGTACATCTCCGCCCAGCCGCTGCGTCCGGGGTTGTCGTACGTGAGCTCGAGCAGCATCTCTCCGGAGCCGTTGAGCCATTCGTAGCGGGGATACGCGATCGTGCCCTCGGCGACCTCTGCGGCGACGCCTAGCTTCTGGAACAACCGCATCGTCTCATCGTCGAACACCGCCGCACGCGGACGGCCGTACAGCTCTGCATGCCGCTCCACCACGGCGATCCTGCGGCCAGCCTGTCCCAACAGGCAAGCCAGCACCATGCCCGTCGGCCCGTAGCCGACGATCACGACGTCGTAGTTCTCGCTACCTCTGGACTGCACTCGATCTCCGACCCTCGCGGCTGCTGTCTCGCAGTATAGTGAACTCTTCGCATATGAGTGAATGACGAGAGCTGGAGGCGGATGTGAACGGGAAGATCGCGGTCGAGGAGCATTTCGTCACGCAGGAACTGTTGGACACGATCTTTCCGAACATCGGCTGGGAGCCTGACGAGTGGCAGTTGATGATCGAGCTGCTGCAGGACGCCGACGAGCAGCGGCTGGCCGCCATGGATGCAGGGAAAATCCAGACCTCGGTCTTGTCGCTCGCTGCCCCATGCATCCAGGACGTCGTTGACACGCCGGAGGCCGTCGCTGCCGCTCGGCATGCCAACGACGCGTTGGCGAGCATCGTCGCGCGGCATCCCGACCGGTACGCCGCTCTCGCCGCGATTCCGCTCCAAGACCCGACCGCCGCGGCCGACGAGCTCGAGCGCGCGGTTGGCAAGCTCGGCTTTCGGGGCGCGCTGGCCAACGGCTACAGCAGTGTCGGCGACCTCGACACGCCGGCCTACTACGACGAGCCCCAGTACCTCGAGTTCTGGGAGCGCATCGCCTCGCTCGGCGTACCGTTTTACCTGCATCCCCGCAACCCGCTTCCCACCGAGCGACGTATCTATCGAGGACGGGAGGAGTTACTGGGGCCAACTTGGGCGTTCACTGTGGAAACGGCCACCCACGCCCTTCGGCTCATCACGAGTGGACTCTTCGACCGCGTCCCGACCCTCCAGGTCATCTTGGGTCATATGGGCGAGCTGCTGCCGTTTGCGCTGGACCGCACACAGCAGCGGCTGGAGCACAATCCCAGCGTGAACCTCCAGCGGCCGGTCGGCGACTATTTCCGCGAGAACTTCTACATCACGACGAGCGGCAACTTCCACACCCCCTCGCTGATGGCAGCGATCGACGAGATCGGCGCTGACCGTATCCTGTTCGCCGTCGACTATCCGTTCGAGCAGGTCACCGACGCCGTGGACTGGTTCGACGGACTATCGCTCGGGCAGGCAGATCATGAGCGGATCGGTCGGAGCAACGCTCAGCGCCTCCTCGACCTGTAACCACGCGGGGTCAACGGACGCTCAGAGGCTGTCGACCGCGTCGCCCTCGACATACCCCAGGTTCGCCGAGATCTCGCCGACGGCCGACGTGAGCATCCGGGTCAACCGCGACAGCTCCTTGCCCTGCGCGAGGCGAGCCGGCAGCGCCATGCCAACGACCATCAAGAGCTCTCGGTCCGCCGCCAATACGGGCGCCGCGAGCGCGGCGAGACCTGGCACCAGAGCGCCCGTCGTGTAGGCCACTCCGGCCTTGAGCGTCTGTTCGACGATCGCATCGACCTTCGCGGCGGACACGCCATCCGTCTGGTGCTCTCGTTGCTGCCGTGAGAGTCCTGCCCGCGCCTGCGCGCGCGGCAGATAGGCGAGGAACACTCGCCCAACCGATGACTCGAGCAGCGGCAGGACGGACCCGACGCGGAAGGTGATCGAAAGCGCGTGCCATCCGGTGTCCCACCGGACGATCGTCGGTCCTCCGTCGCTCCAGACGGAGAGGTTGATCGTGTGACCGGTCTCGTCTCGCAGCGCCATCACGTGCGCCGACGCGGTCCCAACTTCGTCGCTGCGGCGCAGCGCCTCGACTCCAAGCCGGCGTGCCGCCGGACCGAGGTCGTAGACACCGCTCAGCCGGTCCTGAACGACGAATCCGCTTCGCATCAGACTGACGACGTAGCGATGTGCCTTGTTGGCTGGCATCCCCGCGGCAGCGGCAAGCTCCGACAGTGCCACCGGACCACCGCGTTTCTCAATCGCCCCCATGACACGCATGCCGAGCTCGACCGACTGGATCCCCTGCTGGCGGCGTGGCCGCTCATCATCGGGTGCACCCATTCTGGACATCATCGCGGCTGGCTCGGCGGCACCAGAGCCAAGCGCCACCGATGACCGGTGCTGATCCTATGGCGGGCCTCGCAGCGGCAACAGCTACTGGGACGTGGCGGATGGGGTTCGCCGGCGAATCACAGTGCGGCGAATCGCCGCCGTCCTGCTGGCCGTCCGCTGGAACTTCGCCATGCCAACGGCGACCAGGAGCGCGACACCGTTGAAGAGGTCCGGAATCCAGACGGGGGCGCCGGCCAGCTGGAGGCCCTTCACGCCGACCGCCAGCACGTAGACGGCGATCACGGTTCCCCAGACGTTGTATCGCCCTCCGCGGAACTGAGTCGATCCGAGGAAGGCCGCCGCGAACGCCGGAAGCAGGTAGGGCGGTCCGATCGTCGGATCGCCGACAGCGAGCTGGGCGCTCGTCAGCCAGCCGGTCAGAGCGGCGATCATTCCGCCGACGATGAACGCGGCGACGATCACACGTCCGGTGCCCACGCCCGCCAGCCGGGCCGCGTCGATGTTGCCCCCGGTTGCATAGACACGTCGTCCCGCCGGCGTCTTCTCGAGCACGTACCAGACGAGCAGAGCCACCACGAGCATGAAGTAAACGGGATAGGTGATCCCGAACAGCTCATTGGTGGCGACGTTCTGAAAGCTCGTGGGCAGATTCAGGATTTGGGTGTTCCCGGATATCCACTCGATCATTGCCAGCAGCACCGAACTCATTCCCAGGGTGGCGATAAACGAGTCAATCTTGGCGCGGACGACCAGCAGGCCGTTGATGATCCCGACCAGGACACCGCCGACCATCGTGATGACGATCGCCTCCCCGGCGGGGATGCCCTTGCGAATCAGCCACGCGACCAGGATCGCGCCAAAGCCGACTTCGGCGCCGACCGCGAGATTGAAGGTGCCCGCAGAGAGCGGGATGACGAGGGCGGTCGCCGCCAGCGCAGTGAGTGCTTGCTGGGAGAGAATCGACCGCCAGGTCTCGGAGGTCAGGAACGTGCCCGGCACCCATAACGAGAACAGGACGAACATCGCGACGAAGATGTAGATCGCGCTGATGTTGCGAAACGACAGCAGCCGCCGCAGCAACGAGCTCTGGGTTTCCTGAGAGCTGGTCCCAACAGTCACGGCCGGCTCCTCGCCGGTGCTCGTCGCAGCGTCTGCGTCGGGACCGCCGAGGGATGAAGTCGTCGAATCAGTCATGGTCCTCCTCCCCACCTAGTAGGCCGAACGGTCGCTGCGCGGCCCGGCCGGAAGCCCGAGGCTCTCCCGGATCATCCGATCCTCGCTCAGCTCAGAGCGGTCGATCTCCGCCACGAGCACGCCGTCGCGCAGCACGAGGACGCGGTCACACAGCAGGGCCAGCTCCTTAGTGTCAGATGACGACACCAACACGCCAGCGCCGTTGGCGGCCGCCTTGGCCAGCAGCTCGTAGATCGCGGCCTTGGCGCCGATGTCCACGCCTTGGGTGGGCTCATCGAGAAGGAGCACTTTGGGATCGATCCGCAGCCATTTGGCCAGCACCACCTTCTGCTGGTTACCGCCACTAAACAATCCCAGCGTCCGCTCCGGCGAGGGCGGCCGCAGCCCCACCCGGCCGACCCAGGCCGATGCCTCCGCCCGCTCAGCGCGGCCGTCAATTCGGCCCATCTGCCGGCGAAACGGCCGCAGGCGCGGCAGTGTCAGGTTCTCGCGCACGCTGAACTGCATCACCGCGCCGTCGTGCCGACGGTCCGCAGGCACGAATCCGACGCCGCTCGCGATACAGCCAGATGGGTCCCCGGCCGGCAGGCGCCTTTGCTCGAGCAAGACCTCGCCGGCGGCCCGCGGAAGGGCGCCGAAGAGGACGCGCGAGAGGTGCTCGCGCCCGGAGCCGAGGATGCCGGTGACACCCAGGATCTCCCCGGCGCGCAGCTCGAAGTCCACGCCTCTGATCGTCGACCCCCGCAGGTTGGACACGCTCAGCAGGACGTCGTCGGTTCGACCCTCACGTTTCACTCCCTCGGCGACGGCATGCCCGACGATCATCCTCACGAGCGCGTCGTGGTCGAACTGACCAGCGGTGACATCGGCGACCTTCTTGCCGTCCCGGAGCACTACGACCCGGTGGGCCAGCTCCATCACCTCGTCGAGGCGATGAGAGATGAACACCACGCCCGCGCCCCGTTCGGCTACCCGGTGAATGGCTCCAAACAGCTTGTCGACCTCGTCGCCGTGCAACGCCGCCGTCGGCTCGTCGAGGACGAGCACGTTGTCGGGCCGCGTCCACCCATCCAGCGCGCGGGCGATCGCCACGATCGTCCGCTCGGCCGCCGAGAGCTGGAAGACAGGCACGCGGACGTCGAACGTGGCTCCGAACTGGGAAATCAGCTCCCGAGCTCGGACCGCCTCCGCTCGCGCCCGCACCGGACGCACGGCCCCAGCCCCCAGATCTCGAGCCAGATCCAGGTTCTCGATCGTGGTGAGCATTGGGATCAATCCGAGGTCCTGGTGGATGAAGTGCAGCTCCGAACGGGCGGCTGCGCCGCTGGCTTCGGCGCCTTGCCGGCGCAGCATCTCCACGATGCCGCCATCGGCCTCGTAAAGACCGGCGAGGATCTTCACCAGCGTCGATTTCCCCGAGCCGTTGGCGCCGACCACGGCCACCACCTCGCCGGCGCCGACCTCGAGATCGACCGCATCCAGCGCCCGCAGCCCGGGGAACGTCTTGGTCAATCCCCGGACCCGGAGCAGCGGCTCGGGAGTCGTCGCGGTCACGCTCGTGGGGTTCTCGACACCGTTCTGCCTAGCGTCCTGACCACAACTTGGCGAAGCGCTGTGCAAAGTCGGGGTAGGCGCTCCATCCCTTGGACACGTCGCCGGTCAGGTCGTTCTTGTACAGAAACTGGATCGGGACCGCGCCCGCGCGCTCGCCGGCGGTCAGAGGCTGGTGGGTCGTCAGGCGGACCAACTCGTCGACCTCGGTCCAGATCATGACCCCCAGGTCGAGCCCGAGCCCGGAGCTGATCTGCCCCGC
Organism: uncultured Actinomycetota bacterium; assembly: GCA_963790605.1. Lineage (GTDB taxonomy): Bacteria > Actinomycetota > Thermoleophilia > Solirubrobacterales > Solirubrobacteraceae > Palsa-465. The sequence goes on from CAWBPG010000003.1 coordinate 327,499, forward strand.
TTTGATGTACTGCAGGGCGATGGGGTTGGGCGCAAAGCCCGTGACCTCGACGTGGAGTCCGCTGGCCTTGAGCGCCGCCGGGAGTCCGGCGACGGTTTCCTCGCTGGCGAACACCGCGGTCTTGGTGTCCGGGTGCGATTGCAAGTCGTCGACCACCCGGGTCGGGGCGGTGTTGCCGACGGTGGCCACGGGGATCGGTACGTAGCGATTGGTGCAGGATGGGCACAGCCGGGCCATCTCCTGCTGGTAGCCCTTCTGCTCGTAGGAGGTGAAGTCCAGCTCGGGGATGCTGTAGAAGACGGCGTTGGCTTTGCTCCCATGGTGGGAGATCACCCAGTCGGCCAGCAGCTTGCCCGCCAACAAGGACAGACGCTGGTCGAAATTGGACGCACCGATGCCGTAGCTCTGCGGGTTCATGACCCCGTTGGCTGCCATCTGAATCTTGGCCTGGACGGCCTGCTTGAGTTGCGAGGCAAACTGATCGGGCGTGATGGCGGTCAGCAGAATTCCGTTGGGCTTTTGGGAGATGATCGAGGTCATCGCGTTCTGCAGCCCGCTCGCTGACGCCCCCTTGACCACGATGAGCTTGTAGCCAAGGAGGCGCTCCGTGGGGATCAGGAGTTGCGCGAACAGTCCGCACACTGGGGTTGAGCACTCCAGATACGCGAGCTTCTGGCCCGTGGGCCGCTTCGTGAGCGACTGGTCGACCGGGAACGGCGTCGGCTTGCCGGTGTATCGCGCCACCGTCGCGCTGGCCGCCGCGACATTGGCGGAGCCGCCGCCCGCGGCGCCCGATGAGCTGCTGCTCGTGCTGCTGTTAGTGCTGGTGCTGCCACACGCCGCCACGCCGATCGCCAGCGGGAGCAACACAGCGGCCAAGCCGGCCTTGACGCGGCCTCCAAACATGTTCTTCCTCTCTCTCCTCTTAGCCCGGCTCAGCGACCGGCCACATGGTCCTGGTGCGACTAGCGCGGGGCCCCGATACAGACCATACGATAGTGCCTAACCTGCGGGATCATAGATTATCGACCATCTATCAGTCGCGCAACCCGCGGTCCCGCAATACCGGCAATACCGGCAATACCGGCAAGTCCGGGGGAAGGCGGGGGAAGGCGGGGGGAAGGCGGTTCGCGGGGGCTGCTGGAAGCGTCGGCGGATTCGACGACGCTGGTGAACCGTTACGCGTTACGCGTTTGGGTCTGCGCCTTCACCGACAGGAGAAGATCTCTCATCCCGGCACGGCCCCAAGCCGCGACCGGCGCCGCAGCTCTCAGATCGCTTCGACCTTGGCGTCGTCCGCTGCATCCGGGAGACGCAGGTCCAGCGGGGTACCCGGATCGAACTCCCCGGAGAAGCTCCGGCGATGCAGCTCGGCCTGGTCGGCGCCCGCCTTCCACGCCTCCAGCAGTTGGTCGGGGTCGGTGTTGACGCCGATCGGGTTGGTCTGGAACTCGGGCGCCGTGCGCATCCACTCGCTGGAAGCATCCCAGTCGCCGAAGTTGTCGGCTTGGAGCTCGACGCTGTTGCCGTCGGGGTCGACGTAGTACAGGGAGGTGGTGAGCCCGTGATCCAGGCAGGCGTGGGGGGTGATCCCCTGTTCCCTGAGGCGTTCGTAGGTCGACAGCAGCCCGTCGATGTCGGGATACTCGAAGGCCAGGTGGTGCATGCCGGTGTGGGCGACCTTGCCCGGATCGTCGTCGAGCCCGGGGGCGACCAGCAGCGCCACCCGATGGTTGGCGGAGTCGTTGGTCAGCCACGCCCCGAACGGACCGTAGTGGTTGGGCTCCAGCCCGACCGCGTTGCGATACCACTCCGCCATCTCCTCCAGACGGTTCGTCTTCAGAGTCACGTGGTGGAGGACGGGGTTAGCCGTGGTGGTGGCCATAGGTTCTCTCTCCTCAGACGATTCCGGGCTACCTATCGACTCTACATCATCGATAATCTGCGAGCAAGGGATGGCAAAATGACGGGGGATGGCTTCGCCCCGAGGACCGGCTAGCCCGCCGGCCCCGGCTGTGCGGCGGGGACCGCGGTGAAGGTGTGCGACATGGTGCCGACGCCCTGCACGAAGCTCTCGAGCCGGTCACCGGGCGCAAGGTATCGCGGCGGCGTCCGCGTCATTCCGATCCCGCTCGGCGTGCCGGTGAAGATCACGTCGCCGGGCAGCAGGGTGACGATTCCGCTCAGGTAGGAGATGATCTCGGGAATGGAGATCAGCATCTGGGAGGTGCTGCTGCGTTGTACCTCCTCCTCGTTGAGGAAGCAGGCGAGCTCGATGTCATCGGGGTCGGGGTACTCGTCGGGCGTGACCAGGGTCGGCCCCAGAGGTGCGAAGCCGGCCAACGACTTACCGAGTCCGAACTGCGGCGTCGACGACGGGCGCCACTGGATGTCTCGATCGGAGAGGTCCTGCCCCGCGGTCAGTCCGGCGACGACCTCCCAGGCATCGGCGACGACGACATGGCGGGCCCGACGGCCGATCACCGCGGCGACCTCCACCTCCCAGTCAACGGTCTCGGAGCGAGAGCTCGATCGGATCAAACGGTCCCGTCACCGCCGTCCCGAGCTTGGTGAACACCAGCGGCACCTCTGGGGCCTCCATGCCGGCCTCGGCGCCGTGGTCGGCGTAGTTGATTCCGATGCCGAAGATCTGGCTGGGCTTGGGGGAGGGCGAGGCCAGGCGAGCGCGGTCGATCGTCACCCTGGGGGTTGCGGCGTGCGCGCCCGCCCACTGGAGGATCTCGTCCCACTGCCTCAAGGCGAGGTCGGGCTCCGCAGGGATCTGGCCGCCGCTTGCATCGTGCACGTCAGTGCCCCGGGCGCCGTGCAGATCCCCGGTGAGTCCGGATTCGAGCATCGTCAGCCGCCCATCGTGATTAGCAAATCTCATGCCTTCTCCTCGCCAGAGGGCTGCGGCCACGCCGACAACCCCCAAGCCGCGGGTCGTCGATCCGACCCCTCGCTGATACAGAATCTATCCGTCTATCATCGATTCTACCAGCGACGCGACCGAACGCGAGGAGAGATATGACGGCTACCGAGCAGCGGCCGGCCCCGCCGCCCTTCGGGACGCAGGTCCTCATCGCCGGCGGCGGCCCGGTCGGCCTGGCGGCGGCAATCGAGCTTGGCCGGCGCGGGATTGCGTGCATGGTCATCGAGCCCCGCGTCACGGTGTCCCACGCTCGGCCGCGCTGCAAGACGATCAACGTCCGCACGCTCGAGCATCTCCGCCGCTGGGGGATCGCGGAGCGCCTGCGAGAACGAGCGCCGCTGCCGGTCAGCTGGTCCCAGGACATCGTCTTCTGCACCTCGCTGACCGGCCGCGAGCTCTCGCGGTTCACGGGAGTGCTCGGACTGTCCGCCGAGGGCGACCGCTTTCCCGAGGTCGGTCAGCAGGCTCCTCAGTACGTGCTCGAGGAGCTGCTCCGCGATGTCGCCGGCGAGCTTCCGGAGGTGTCGCTCCTGGCCGGCAGTTACGTCGCCGGCGTGGAGCAGGACGCTCATGAGGTCCGCGTGAAGATCGCCGACGAGGCAGGGGAGGAGCGGGTGGTCACCGCGGACTACGTGCTGGGATGCGATGGTCCCCGCAGCGTCGTCCGGACCGCCATTGGCTCGGAGTACGTCGGCGAGCACGCACTGCGCCCCAATTTCGGCATCGTGTTCAGCGCTCCTGATCTGCTCTGTCAGACACGCCACGGTGCGGCGGTCCAATACTGGATTCTCAACCGGGTTGCTCCCGCGCTCATGGGGCCGATCGATCGTCACGGAACCTGGTGGATGATCGCTTTCGGCGTCGATCGCGAGACGGGGGAGCGAGATACCTACCGGCTGATCGAGGGCGGCGCCGGCGCGCCCGTGAACGCGACCGTGCTCTCGACCGACCCGTGGACGGCTCGCATGCAGCTCGTCGATCGCGCCCGGCAAGACCGAGTGTTCTTGGCCGGCGACGCCGCTCATCTGAACCCGCCCTTCGGCGGGCACGGGCTGAACACCGGGATCGGCGATGCCGTCGACCTGGGCTGGAAGCTCGCGGCGGTCCTCGAGGGCTGGGGCGGCCCCGCCCTGCTGGACAGCTACGAGCTCGAGCGCCGCCCGATTCAGACACAGGTGATCGAGGCCGCCGCGGCCAACAACCGGGTGCTGGCGACCGACCTGCTGACCGAGGACATCGACGCCGACGGCGACGCCGGGGAACGAGCCCGGGGCCGTGCGCACGCCACCATCCAGGCGAGGAAGCGGGCTGAGTTCCACGCTCTGGACCTCGTGCTGGACCTCGCCTACGAAGGCTCGCCGATCATCCACGCCAGCGCCGACCTCCAGGACGCCGGGGCGGGGGCCCGGGTCGGTGGGCGCCTGCCCCATGCCTGGCTCGAGCCGAGCTGCTCGCTGTACGACGCGCTGGGCGCAGGGATGACGCTGCTCGTGCTGGGCGGCGACGACCGAGAGCCCCGGGGCATTGCTCGCGCCGCCGAGGCTCGACGCGTCCCCCTGCGCGTCCTCGATCTCAGCAGCCGGGGCCTGCGCGCCCGTTACGGGGCCGACCTGGTGCTCGTGCGCCCCGATCAGCATGTCGCCTGGGCTGCGGATCGGGCCCCCGATGACCCCGCCGCCTTGATCGACCGTCTGCGGGGGGCGTCGCCCAGTGCCCGATGAACCCCCGACGAAAGTGACGCGGCCATGACTCGAGTGATCGCCTTTGACGTCAATGAGACCCTCCTGGATCTACGGGTCCTGGACGCTCACTTCGACAAACTGCTGGGCGTGCCGGGTCTGCGCGCGCAGTGGTTCGCTCAGATGCTCCAGCTCTCCTTCGTCGGCGGCCTAACCGCCCACTATGTCGACTTCAGCACGGCCCAGCGAGCGGCACTGCACATGCTCGCCGAACGTCTCGGCACACCGGTGAGCGAGCAGGACGTGGACACGATGGTCGATCGCATGAGCTCGCTCCCGCCCCATCCGGAGGTCGCGGGTGCGCTGGCGCGGCTGCGCGAGACATCCCTGAGTGTCGTCGCGCTTACCAACTCGGTCCAGGCGGTCGCCCACGCGCAGCTGACAAACGCCGGAATCCGCGACCACTTCGACCGGGTGATGTCGGCCGACTCCGTCCGCGCGCTCAAGCCTGCCCCCGCGCCCTACCGCTCGGTGGCCGACGCTTTCGGGGTCGAGATCGACCAGGTCCGGCTCGTGGCCGCGCACTCCTGGGACGTCTCGGGCGCGCTGGCCGCCGGGGCACGGGCGGCGTTCGTCGCCCGCCCGAGCATGGTCCTCAGTCCGATCGGACCCCAGCCCGACATCGTGTCGCCGGACATCGCCGCCGTTGTCGACGCGATCATCCACCGCGACGTGCCCTGACGGGCCTCCCTCAAGGCTGGAGGGCGGAAGGCACACCGCGAGGCGTCCCCCGACGGGCGGACTGAGCACGCGGGATGCGGCGGGTAGCGGGATGCCACGAGACGATCTACATCCCCTCGATCCCGGTGCACCATGATCGTTTTTTCGATCAAGTACCACCGGCCCAGGACCCCACGTCAAAGCCCCTCTCCTGGCCAGGAATCGTGCACGATGGCGGGCTGCCTGGCCAGCAACGGCATGTTCATCCACGTCACGATCGTGGCTCGCACGATCAAGAGCGTCGACGACCCGACCAACATCTACAACAGCAGCGTCTGACTTCATAAGTCCGCGCTTCGCGGGAGCAACGCGGAAGGTCCGGCCGGGCGCTCATCCGAGGACCTTTCCGACCGGACGGCTGCGCTCGCCGCCCGCCCCCACGAACGTCAGGGAGTGTGGCGGACCGCCGTACTGGGGGTGAGTTGCAGAGCCTCCCGCACTCGCTTACGATCCGGTGTCATGAAGGGCAATCGATCGCACGACGCGATGGAGGGCGAGCGAGCCAGCCGACGCGCCCGTGCGGTCCGCCGGCCGCTTCGGCGCGCTGCGGCGCTTTCGGTCGCGGGGCTCCTGGTTGTCGTCGCGGGCGCACTGGCCGCGGCGGGCTTTGCGCCTGGCGCTCTCTACACGGGCAGGAGCTGCCCATCCTCTGCGGTTCCCCGGACGACGTGCGTGTTTAAGTTCCGTGCCAGCAACGATGGCCGGTCGCTGCGGTTCGCCGGCGCGACCGTCATTGACACTTGGCGATGCCATGGCGGCGGGGGCGAAGCCCTCCTGGGCGGAGAGACCAAGGACGCGACCCCGATCCCGCGGGTGCAGCTTGGGGCCAACGGCAAGCTTTACGGCAGCGTGAACTACGTTCTCCGGCGTACCCAGGGTGCATCCTTGCGGTACAGGTCGACTGTCACCGGACGTCTCACCAACGCTGGCAAGGCCGCCGTGGTCACCTTTCACGATACGTACCTCTCCAGCAGCGGCAACCAGCCGTGCGCCACGCAGCCAGTGACGCTCACCAAGCACTGACAAGCAGCCGGTCCCTGACCGACAGCCAGGTCCGGTCGACGTGGGTCTGCTCCGTCGTCGTACCTGGCGTCGTGCGCCACGGTCGGTCGAGGGCGATGCGTGGCTGGACCAGGAGCTCTCGCTCAGGTGCGAGCCGCCACGCTTTGGCGGCTATTGCTCGCGCGCAGCGGCGATCAGCGCGTGAGCTACTTCGGCCGCGGCGGCGTCGAGCGGTTCGGGGCGGCGCGCCAGCACGACGCGTCGTGTCTCTTGTGGCTCGCCGCGCACGGAGACGACATTGACCCCTTTGGGCAGCGCGTCGAGCATGATCGGAGCGATCGTCGTGATGGCGAGTCCGGCGGCGACGATCTGGAGCTTCGCGAGCCAGTCGCGGACAACGTAGCGGACATCTGGTCGTTCGCCGAGCCCTGGCCACACGCCGAGCAGGGTCTCGCTCGCATCTGATCGGCTGGCGACCCAGGTCTGGCCTTCGAGCTCCCGCGTCTCGACCGCGCGAGCGCCAGCGAGTGGGTGTCCGGCGGGTACGCCGATGACCAGTTCGCGCTCCGAGAGCGTGGTGAGCTCGAGCGCCGGCGATTCGGTGTCCAGCGGTCGGAACGGCGGCGCCAGCGCGAGCACCGCCAGGTCGAGCGTCCCTGCCCGCAGCGCGCGGGTCAGCGACAGCGTATTCGCCTCGCGCAGCGTGACCCTCAGCTGCACTGGCACCGAGGCAAGCGCCCTCGGCACGAGGCCCGCGGCCGCCGCCGGAAAGGCGCCGAGTCTCACCGGCCCGGCGGCGGGTTGCTCGCCTGCCAGCTCGCGCTTTGCCGCGTGGAGTTCGTCGAGGACCCGGATCGCGCTCGCGAGCAGGCGCCGCCCGGCGGGCGTCAGGGTGACGCCTTGTCTGCTGCGCTCGAACAGCAAGCGGCCGGCGGTTGCCTCAAGCGCCGCCACCTGGCGCGAAATCGCCGACTGCGTGTACCCGAGGGATTGCGCTGCGGCAGAGAAGGACCCGGCCTGAGCGACCTCGCGCAGGACCCGCAGCCCGATGGGTGAGAAATCCTCAGCCGCCATGCGTTCAGCGCATGTTACCCGTGCAATATTCTCGTTGTAGGCATAGATGGTTGTGGCTAATTTGAGGGCCATGACCAATTCCCGCATTGCTCTCATCACCGGCGCCAACCAGGGTCTCGGACGCGCCATCGTCGAAAGCCTCGCCGCCCAGATGGCGCCGGAAGATCTCGTCCTCTTGACTGGCCGAGATCCAGACCGCGTCCAATCCGCCGCAGCCGACATCACCGATGAAGGTACGAACGCCCGCGTCGAGGGACACGTGCTCGATGTCCGCGACGGGGACGCGATCTCGGCGCTGGCCGCCGAGCTCGGCGAAGTCGACATCGTCTTCTCCAACGCGACAGCGCGCATGAGCCCGGAAGCCGATCCGGCAGACGAGATCGATGCCGTCGCCGAAACCAGCAACCTCGCGACTACCGCAACCCTGCGCGCGTTCGCCCCGCGACTCCGGCCCGGTGGACGCCTGATCGTCGTGGCCAGCGCGCTGGGCACGCTCGACAAGCTCGACGAGCGGGTCGCCGGCCGCTTCGCCGAAGCTGCCGCGCAGGACCTCAACGCGGTCGACGCCCTGGTCGCCGACTGGCGCCGGGCCGTCCGCGAGGGCCATGCCGAAGACGAAGGGTACGGGCGATGGCTCAACATCCCCTCGAAGGTCGCGCAGGTCGCGGCCGTCCGCGCCCTGGCGCGGGAGCGTCGCGTCGCCGATCTCGCCGAGAACAGGCTCCTCATGGCGCTGTGCCCGGGATTGATCGACACCGACGCCTCCCGCCCCTGGTTTGAGGATATGCGACGGGCGCAGACCCCTAGACAAGCCGCCTTCTGGCCCGTCGAACTCGCCCTCGCCCCGACCTTCGACCCAGACTTCTACGGCGAACTGGTCCAGTTCGGCACCGTCCTACCATGGGCAACGGGCATCCCCGTCGCGCATGCGGCAACCACTTGAGTCCGTTCGCTTCCGGCCCGTGGGACGACCAGCGTGCCCTACAGCCGCTGCCGACTAGCGTGAGTTTTTGACCCCTAGGCACGTGCCCCCCGCGAATCGGCCGGCGCAGCGCCTACTCTCGATTGCCGCCTGCGACGTCCACGTCGTGAGCGTGTACGGGCGAGCACCCGGCGGGGGTGGACGGTGGTGCGCGCGCGGCGCTCGCGGACGTGCGTGGGCTGACACCCGAGGGCTGGGCACTGTCACAGGCGGCGTGTGTCTCTTGTCTCATAGCGACAAAATGAAACGAGAGGAGCAGTCATGAAGGTCTTCCTAGCCGGGGCCACAGGTGTTCTCGGCAGAGCGCTTGTACCGCAGCTCGTGGCGCGAGGCCACGAGGTGGTCGGGATGACCAGGAGCGCCTCGAAGCAGGACCTGGTGCGCAGCCTGGGGGCGCGTCCGGTCGTGGCTGACGCTCTCGACCCCGACGCGGTCGCTCAGGCGGTGGCGTGCGCCGAGCCGGAGGTGATCGTGCATCAGCTCACGGCGTTGTCCGGGCCGATGAGCGTCCGTGACGCGCGGCACCCCGAGCGTTTCAGCGGCGCGATCATGACCAACCGGCTGCGTATGGAGGGGACGGACCATCTGCTGGCCGCGGGCCGTGCCGTGGGGGCGCGGCGCTTCGTGGCGCAGAGCTTTGGGGCTTTTCGATGGGCCCGCACGGGTGGGCCGGTGCTGACCGAGGCCGACCCTCTCGATCCCAACCCGCCGACGCCGCTGCGGCTGGTAGTGGAGGGGCTCCTGTATCTGGAGCGGGCGGTGACGAGTATCGAGTGGGGCGAGGGTCTGGCGTTGCGCTACGGCGGCTTCTACGGTCCGGGGACCTCGATCAGCCTGGCTGCGGATGCGCAGATGGCCGCGCCGATCCGCAAGCGTCGGTTCCCGATCATCGGCGACGGTGGTGGCGTCTTCTCACAGATCCACATCGACGACGCCGCGGCGGCGACAGCGCTGGCGGTCGAGCACGGCCGGCCGGGTATCTACAACGTGGTCGACGACGAGCCCGCGCCGGTGCGGGAGTGGCTGCCGGTACTGGCGCGCGCGCTGGATGCCAAGCCACCGAGGCGTATCCCCCGCTGGCTGGGGCGGGTGGCCGCCGGTGAGGCGGCCACGTTGATGATGACCGAAGGGCGGGGTGCCTCAAACGAGAAGGCCAAGCGCGAGCTCGGCTGGCAGCCGCGCTATCCGAGCTGGCGGCAGGGCTTCGCGCAGGGACTCGGCTAGAGCGCTGACCGAGAAGGAGTTCGACGAGCCCCGTGACCGGATCGCGGACCGGGGCGTCAGGTCGATCGTCCACCCCGACAAGCTGACCTACGGTGCTCGCCGTCCGTGGGGGCGCCGTCTCCCGGCGCCAGAGATCCCGAGATACAAATAGGTGGGGTTATGCGATATCGGGGTGTGATCTCACTACGACGCCGGCGCGGGACACCGAGCGACGCTGAGCTGCTTCAGCGTACGCGGCGTGATCCGTCGGCTTTCTCAGAGCTGTACACACGGCACGTCGGCGACGTGCACGCGTGGCTGTCCCGTCGACTGGCCTGGGCGGCCAGCGACCTCACCGCGGAGACGTTCGCGCGGGCTCTGTTGAGCATCGACCGCTTCCGCGACGACCACGACGGCTCCGCGCTGCCGTGGCTGCTCGGGATCGCCCGCAACGTTCTCGCGGACACCGTCCGGCGGGATCAGATCGAGACGCGCGCTCGCGAGCGACTCGGCCTGCCGCTCGACCTCGCCGCCGAGGATGGATTCACCGAAGTCGAGGAGCGCCTCTCCCCCCGCCTTGCGCTGGAGCGTCAGCTCGATGCCCTCGCGCCTGGCGAGCGTGCAGCGCTCGAGCTGCGAGTCGTCGACGAGCTGCCTTACCAGGAGCTCGCCGCCCGTCTCGACATTCAGCCCGCCGCCGCACGTCTGCGGGTCTCACGCGCCCTGCGGCGCCTCGCCCACACCGTCCCCCAGGAGGAAGCATGACCACCACCCCCATCCCGCCCAGCCTCGAGCGCTTCGGCGATGACCTCAGCCGCGCGGCACACCGGGAACTGTCCGCCCCTTCAGGACCGGTACGTGCGCGTGCCCGTCGACCGCGTCCTCGACTTCTTGCCGGCAGCACACTCGGTCTGGCGGGCGTCGGCGCGGCGCTTCTGCTCGCCCTGGGCGGGTCGGCGGCCCCACCGGCGTTTGCCGTGACCCGTCAGCATGACGGCTCGGTGTTGGTGAAGGTCAACGTCAACGCGTCCACGGAGCCCTGGGTCCTCGGCGCGGACCGCAAGCTCGCCTCAATGGGGATCGACGAGCAGATCATGGTCGATACGCAGCCTGGTGCGGCAACCGTCAGTGGCGCGGTCACCTGTACACCGTTGGCGGGCGTGAACACGCCGGCGGGGCCGCCGGTGAAGGTTCTCCTGGGCCCAGACGGCACGCAGGTCATCCCCTCGGGCAACACAGGCGCGGGCACCGTGCACCTGAGCGGCTGCGCGTACTACAAGAGCGTGGGTCAAAGCGGCTCGGGCAATACGGGCGCTGGTTGATCTGGTGACAGGTGCCGGCGTCCGCGGAGGGTGGGCGCCGGCGATAGCAGGGTGAGCGGCCCGCCCTGGGGGGTCAGTACTCGTTCTTCACGTTGAAGTAGGAACCGCGAATGGTTCCGGCCAGCTTCGACTTCTGCCTCGCGAACTTGAACCGCGAAGCGAGCTCCGCGGGGACCTCCATCCCTTCGGAGAGCTTGAAGCCGACCGCCCGCTTCCCGGCGTCGTCAACGGTGTACATCACGTTGATCGACAGGCCGCTCTCGTAGAAGACGTACGCCATTCGGATGCCCTCGACCTGAAATTCCGTCGCCTCGAGAGGGCGAGACGCGATGACGATGTCACGTTCCTCCTTGAGGATGCGGTGCACCCAATCGATGGTCGCCTTGGCGTCGCTCGCAGGCTCCACGGTGAAGACGTGGTCGTACTTGTTCTTGAAGTAGCGGGCCTCGTTCGCCCGCAGACCAGCCAGCGCCGCCGCGACCGGCGATGACTCCACACCTACGGTCGAGACGGTAGTGAAATCCACGGTGTAGGTCATGATGCACTCCCCAGCGCGCCAAGGGCTGTCCGTTTGCGTCGCCCGTACGCTACCTCAGCGATGCTCGGTCTGCGGGACTCCGACGATTCGCTAGCGTGCCCTTGGGTGCCAGCAGTGAGGCTCCGGCGATGGCGGATGGCGGACCTAGGTCAGATCGCTGCGATGACCGAGGACGAGTATCTCCGTCCGTGGTGGTGGATGGCCGATGACCTTGAAGCGTGGCTGGGCAGGGAGATAACCGAGGAACGTGGTCCCACTCGGGCGATCTGTCTCCCTGAAGACGAGCGCGCGCTTGGCAGGGTCGCCGTACGGCTGCCTCACTTCGCCTCCGAAGCGGTGCGATGCGCCGCAGTCCAATCGAGCGACCAGCCCGCCGGGGAACTCAGCTACTGGCTCCTTCCCGACGCGAGAGGGCGGGGTCTGGCGTCCGCCGCCGTGACCCAGATGATGGAGATCGCCGCGAACGCGGGCTTGAGGTCGCTGGTCCTTGACATCGAGGAGGAAAACCGTGCCTCGATACGCGTGGCCGACCGCTTGGGAGCAGCCCGGCGAGCACCAACCCGTCTACACGCCGACCGCTTCGGCAACGAGTGGACGATGGTGGTCTACGTACTCCACCTCCGATGAACTCGGCACCTGGGACGCGCCCTTCCATCGTGCCAAGCCGCACCGCGGCGCCTGACGCATACGGTCGGCGACCTCAGCCAGGGGTGTCATAGGATTGCGTCGTGCCGTTCACGCACAGGAACCTCAAGGAGGACCTGGAGGACGTCGGGGCCAGGTTTGACGGCGCACCGGACCTGGAGTTCCGCTTGGCGACCGACGCGCTGGCGCTTCAACAATCCGGCCTGGGCTATCAGCGCGTCCCGCCCGGCTATCGCTTTCCGTACGGCCACACGCACAAGCAGCAGGAGGAGGTGTACGTGGTCGTGCGCGGGAGCGGGCGGATGAAGCTCGACGACGAGATCGTCGCGCTCAAGGAATGGGACGCGGTGCGCGTCTCGCCCGGTACGTGGCGCGGCTACGAGGCCGGGGCGGAGGGACTTGAGATCCTCGTCATCGGCGCGCCCAGTCTCGGCGCGGCTCGGCGCGAAGACGTCGAGGGCCAGCGCGACTGGTGGGCTGACTGACTAACTAGTGGCCCCTCCCGCAAGTACGCTCGCATTCGAGGCACGCCTGGTGGCGCCAGGCTTTGTCCTCGGACCCTCGTGTAGCGCTGCTACACGTCGGGTCCTGCGTCCTCGCCTGGCATCCACCAGTCGCACCTCTCGGTGCGAACGTACTTATGGGAGTGACCACTAGCACGCGTGGCCCATCACATGTCAGCAACGCTGCGCTAACGCAACTTCAATATCGTGCCCCGTGTTGCATCTGCCGACGGCGGGCTGCGACCCCTGGTCTTGAGTTCCGCCTGGCGGAAGGTTTGATCGATCTGCGGAGGATCGAGCAAGCACGCGCATCAACTCGTGCCATGACGATGGAAGACCACAAGACAGGGGACTCGATATGGAGTTGATCGGAGCCGGGCTGCCGCGCACCGCGACGCTGTCGCAGAAGGTCGCGCTGGAGATGCTCGGGCTGGGACCGTGCTACCACATGGTCAACGTTCTGGGGGATTTGGACCTGGTGCCACGGTGGCGGCAGGCGCTTGAGGGGGACGCCGATTGGGACGAGATCTTCGGCGACTGCAAAGCGACGGTCGACTGGCCGGGATCGTTCTTCTACCGGGAGCTGATGGAGGCCTACCCGGACGCCAAGGTGCTGCTGAGCGTGCGCGACGGCGAGGCGTGGGCCCGGAGCATGCGGCAGACGATCTGGGGAACGCTCTACGGCGATGAGCTGGTCGGTCACCTGTCGAGGGCACGGGCGGAGATCGATCCCCCCTGGCGTGGCTACACCGAGCTGATGACCGAGATGTGGCAACGCAGCGGCCTGCTCGCGGGCCAGGGCACCAGCGATGACTGGATGGCCACCGCGATGCGCCGCCACCACGAGCAGGTGCAGGAGTCCGTGCCCGCCGACCGCCTCCTGGTGTGGGAGCCGGCGGACGGATGGGAGCGGCTGTGTACGTTCCTCGAACTCCCCGTCCCCGAGACCCCATTCCCGCGCCTCAACGACAGCGCCCAGTTCGTCGAGCGCATCATCGACGGGTCGCTGCTGGCCGTTCAGCGTTGGCGCGACCAGGAGGAGCACACGGCCGGCGCCACGCGGTCCGGCGCGGCCAATGACTAGCCAGACCTCGGCGCGGGCGACACGGCGCGCGGAGTGTCCGCCACCGCGGATCACGGTCGACAAGGCCGCGCGTGCCAGGCTCAAGGGCCAGCAGCCCTGCCTCGTGTGGTTGACCGGCCTCCCGGCCGCGGGCAAGTCGACGATCGCCAACCTCCTGGACTGCAGACTGCACGACCTCGGCCATCACACCTACGTCCTCGACGGGGACAACATTCGCGGCGGACTCAACCGCGACCTGGGCTTCACCGACGCCGACCGGGTCGAGAACATCCGCCGCACCGCCGAGGCCTCAAAGCTGCTGGTGGACGCCGGCATGATCGTGATCGCCTCGCTCATCTCGCCCTTCGGACACGAGCGACGGATGGCGCGGGAGCTGCTTGACGCCGGCGAGTTCATCGAGGTGTTCGTGGACGCGCCGCTCAGCGTGGCCGAGGCGCGCGATCCCAAACGCCAGTACGAGAAGGCCAGGCGCGGGGAGATCCGGAACTTCACCGGGATCGATTCCCCGTACGAGCCGCCGGAGACCCCCGAGCTGCGCATCGACACCACCTGCACGTCCCCCGAGGACGCGGTCGAGTGCATCCTCGGGGAGCTGCGCCGACGCCAGATCCTCGGGTCCGGATGAGCCCAGGCGCCCGCGCGGCGTACTTCACTAACCCAGAGCAACGAGAGCCGGGTCAGCGCCGATCCGGTCCAGGATCGCCGGGTCGCCCACGTAGCTGACGCCGGCGGCCTTCGCCTCGCGCACGCCGAGGATGCCGAGCAGGAGCCCCATCACCGGCCGCGGCTCCCCGGTGATCGTCGCGTCGGCGACGTCATCACCTGCCGGCCCGGACCGGGTCACAACCTTGCCGTCGCGCGTCTCGAGCACGATCGGCTGATCGCCGGTCCGCAGCTCAACGGTCACCGGCGCCGCGTCAGGCCGCCCGTCAACCAGGATCTGCTCGATCGCCCACGCCAGCCAGTGGCTGCGCACGGCATCGCCGGCGTTGTCCTCGGTCATGAAGGGCATGCCCCAGCGCACGAGGCTCTCGAGCACCGGCCGCAACTCCGCTCCCCGGCGGGTCAGCCGGAAGAGCGTGGTCGCGATCGGCGGGGGCGCCTCCTCGCGCGCCACCACCCCCTCCTGCTCCAGCTCGCGGAGCCGGTCGGCGAGCAGGTTGGTGGCGATCCCGGGCAGGCCGTTGCGCAGATCGGTGTAGCGACAGGCCCCGCGCAGCTCCAGCTCGCGCACGATCAGCAGCGTCCATCGGTCACCGACCACGTCAAGCGATTTGGCCAGGGCGCAGTACTCGTCGTAGGACCTCATTGCTGGACGGACTCTAGCAGGGACTTGAGTTTCTAGCGTACTAACTTGACTTTCTTGTCCTTATGATTTAGAAATTACTCCACACAGTCCGCCACGAGCCCCTCTCAAGGAGGAGCGATGAAACACAAGCCTCTGATCCTCACCTCGCTGCTGCTGGCGGCGTTCGTCATCAACGTCGACACGACGATCGTCAACGTGGCGCTGCCCACCCTCGTGCGGGAGCTGCACGCCTCCAATACGCAGCTGCAGTGGGTCGTCGACGCCTACAACCTGCTCTTCGCCGGCTCGGTGCTGGCCGCCGGCAGCCTCTCTGACCGGTTCGGGCGCAAGGGCATGCTCCTCGCGGGGCTCTCCGTCTTCGGCCTGGCCAGCCTGGCCGGTGGCCTCACCGACAACCCCGGCCAGCTCATCGTCGCCCGCGCGGTGATGGGCCTGGGCTCGGCGATGGTGTTCCCCTCGACGCTGTCGCTCATCTCCAACGTCTTCACCCAGCGGCGCGAGCGCGCCCGCGCCATCGGCCTGTGGGGCGCCATCACCGGCGCGGCCATCGCGCTCGGGCCGATCGCCGGCGGCTGGCTGCTTGAGCTGTTTGACTGGCGCAGCATCTTCTTCGCGATGACGCCAGTCGCCGCCCTCGCCGGCGCCCTCGTCGCCCGCTACGTCCCCGCCTCGCGCGATCCGAACGCGCCCAAGATCGACCGCCCCGGGTTCGCCCTCTCCACCGCCACCGTCGCCCTGCTCGTCTACACGATCATCGAGGCCCCGAGCCACGGCTGGGGCAGCACGCGCACGGTGGTCAGCCTCGGGGCCACCGCCGTGCTGACGGCCGCCTTCGTCACATGGGAGCGCCGCACCGCCGAGCCCATGCTCGACCTCAGCCTGTTTGGCAACCTCCGCTTCACCGCGGCCAGCGCCTCGGTGGCGATCTCGTTCTTCGCCCTGTCGGGGTTCATCTTCCTGGTCACCCAGTACTTCCAGTTCCTCAAGGGCTATGGGCCGCTGTCCACCGGCATCCGGCTCCTACCCGTCGCGGCGTTCGTCGCCATCGCCTCAATCCTCGGGGCCAAGCTCGCGGTCCGAGTCGGGACCAAGCTCATCGTCGCCTCGGGCCTGTTCTCGATGGGCGCGTTCTATCTGTGGGTCACCTCCACGTCGGCGACGACCGGCTACGGGACGATCGCGGCGCCAGATGGTCGTCCTCGGCACCGGGATGGGGCTGACCAGCGCGCCCGCGACCGAGGCGATCATGGGCGTCGTACCCAAGGCCAAGGCCGGCGTCGGCTCCGCGATCAATGACGCGACGCGGCTGCTCGGCGGGACGCTCGGGGTGGCGGTGATCGGCAGCGTCTACGCGTCGCTGTACGCCAGCCGCCTCACCAGCGCACTCCCGGCCGGCCTCCCGGCCACCATCGTCCGCACTGCGCACGCCTCCGTCGGCGCGGCGCTCACCGTCGCGGACCACGTCGGCCAGGCCGGCCATCCGGCAACCGCCGCGGCCATCCACGACGCGGCCCGCTCGGCCTTCTTCCACGGCCTCAGCACGGCCAACTACCTGGCCGCCGCCGTCACGTTCGCCGGCGCGCTGATGGCACTGGCCCTCCTGCCCGCCCACCCCGCGCTGGCCACCAACGACGACGCACCCGCCCTCCCCGGCCTCGGCGCGCCTCAGACCGCGCAAGCCCGGAGCTGATCAGCGACACCGCGTTCATCGCCCCCAGATCACCGAGACCCTGTGCGACCACCGCAGATCTCTACCCTCGACCGCCCTCAATGCCCCCACCGTTCAGAAGCAGCGTGACTGTGGAGAAGTCACCCGTCACGACCCTCCGCGTCGGGCCGCCCGCCGTTACTTTGCCCTCGCTGCTGGATTCCGGCGGCGCGACGTTGGCGGCGAGCCGATTGAGCACGCCTTCGAAGCCCGCCAACTCCTCGGCGTCAATGCCGTGGCGCAGCCGCCGGTCGAAGCCCAGCGCCGCGTCTCTCAGCCGCGCGAAGGCCGCCTCGCCGGCCTCGGTGAGCTCCACCAGGTGCACGCGCCGGTTGCCCGGATCGCGGCGGCGGGTGAGCAGGCCGTCGGCCTCCATGGCGTTGAGGTGATGGGTGAGCGTCGCCTCCCGGATGCCGACCGCCGCGGCGAGCTCACGCTGGTTGGCGACCTGCCGGCGCATCTTGAGGTTGAGCAGCACGAGCCACACCGGCATCGAGCCGCCGGCCTCGCCCAGTGCGTCATCGAAGGCACGAGTGACGACGCGCGCGGCGGCGGACAGGTGCAGCCCGATCGGTGGGGTGCGCGGAGCCGGCACCAGGATGCAAAGCGTATCAGCGTCATCAAAGGATTTGACATCTAATCCTTTGATCTCTATGCTTTGGTGACGCCAGCTCGTTTGACACCCCGACCCGCCCCAAGGAGGGCACATGCCCACCCACACCAGCTCACTTCAGGAGCTCGCCGAGCTCGATCGCAGCGTCACCCGTGCCGAGGTCGACGGCGACGTCGCCACGCTCGACGCCCTCGCCACCCATGACTTCATGCTCGTCGGCCCCGTCGGCTTCGTCCTGGACAAGGAGCAGTGGCTCGATCGCTACCGCGGTGGCGGCCTGCGCACGATTGCCCTCGCCTTCGAGGAGGCGGTCACGCGGGTCCATGGCGACTGCGCGATTCGCATCGGACGCCACGTCCAGGAGGCGGAGTTCCAGGGCCGCCCGGTCAACGGTGAGTTCCGCGCGACCCACATCGCCGTGCGCGACGGCGATCGCTGGCGGCTCGCCGGCGTCCATCTCAGCCCGATCGGCGGTCCGCCTCCGTTCGCCCGCCCCGACGCAGCGGGGGAGCAGCGATGAGAGTCGTGAGCAGTGCCAGCCTGGCCCGGGGCCGCTTTGAGGGCGGCCGCCTCATCTGCATCCACGCCAGTCCGACGATCGCCACGGAGTTCATGGAATGACCGCGCAGCAGACGCCCGGCACTCCCCCGGCGGCCGCGGGGCGCTATCCGGACCTGGCCGGCCGCGTCGCCGTGATCACGGGAGGCTCGCGCGGGATCGGGGCGCAGACCGCCCGCGCGCTGGCCGCCAACGGAGCCAAGGTCGCCGTCATCGCCCGCGACGAGCAGGCGCTGGCCGGCGTCGCCGGCTCGATCACGGCCGTCGGCGGCCACGCGGTGGCCGTGCCCGCCGACTGCACGGTCGAGGCCGAGGTGGAACGCGCGGCGACGGCCATCGCCGAGCAGCTCGGCCCGGTCGACATCCTGGCCGCGTTTGCAGGCGGCAACGGCACGCCGGTGCCGACCGCGGAGGAGACCGTCGCGCATTGGAGGGAGGTGGTGGAGTCAGACCTGACGGCCACGTTCGCCTGCGTCCACGCCTTCGTGCCGGTCATGATCGATCGGCGGCGCGGCTCGATCGTCACGATGTCGTCCGCGGCCGGCCGCCAGGCCGCCCGTTCCAACGCCGCCTACGCCGCGGCCAAGGCCGGCGTGATTGCGTTCACCCGGCACCTCGCCGCCGAGATCGGTCCGCACGGGATCCGCGTCAACTGCATCGCGCCGTCGGCGGTGGAGAACGAGCGCATGCGAACCTGGACGAGCGAGGAGCAGCGCCGGGAGCTGGGGGGCTCGTTCCCGCTGCGGCGCATCGGTCAACCCGAGGACGTCGCCGCCGCGGCGCTGTTCCTGGCCTCAGACGCGTCGGCGTGGATCACCGGCGTGACGCTGGACGTCGCCGGCGGCAAGGTCATGGTGTGAGCGTTCCGTCCACCCTTTAGGCTGCCGTCGATGGCCACCTTCCTCGTCCTCCAGCACATCGCCTGCGAGCCGCCCGCGGCCTTCGAGGACGAGCTCCTGGCCTGGGGCGCGGCGTTGGATCGGGTCGAGATCGACGAGGGCGACCCGCTCCCCGACTGGCGCGGCTACGCCGGCATCATCGCCATGGGCGGCCCGATGGGGGCCTATGAGGACGACCGGCTGCCCTGGCTGGCCGCCGAGAAGCGGCTCATCGGCGAGGCCGTGCGCGCCGGCACGCCGTACTGGGGCGTGTGCCTCGGAGCGCAGCTGCTCGCCGCCGGCCTCGGTGCCCGGGCGTTCCCGGGCCCGGCAGCGGAGGTCGGCGTGCTGCCCGTGCGCCTCACCGAGGCGGCGCGGACCGACCCGGTGTTCGGGACGCTCCCCGGCGAGTTCGTCGCGTTGCAGTGGCACGCCGACACTTTTGACCTGCCCGAGGGCGCGGTCCGCTTGGCCGGCTCAGACGCCTACGCCCAGCAGGCCTTCGCGGTCCACAACGCCTACGCGATGCAGTTCCATCTCGAGATCGACACGGCGCTGGCGACGACGTGGGGCGACGTCCCCGCCTACGCGCACAGCCTGGAGCAACTCCTCGGGCCCGGCGCGCTGCCCCGTCTCATCGCCGAGGTGGGCGAGCATCAGACGCAGACGACCGGGCAGGCGCGGCGGATGTTCGCCGCCTGGCTCGAGCACGTCGTCGGCCTGGAGCCCGCAGCGACCCGGCCGGCCGCTCAGAGCCCGCGGTAGACCGCGGGAGATCGCGTCCAGCCCGCGTCCAGCCCGCCGCCCGCGCTCAGCCGATCCCGCGCGCGACGCACAGCCGCTGCAGCTGCTCCATGGCCTCGGCCGTGTGAGTGGGCAGCGCCTCGAGGGCCGCGGCCGCGACGCGCAAGTCGGGGATCGTGGCCGCGCGGGCCTCCAGGGCGAAGCGACCGAGCCAGCGCACGGCGGCGCGCTCATAGCGATCGGGGTCGCCGTCGCGCAGCACCAGGCAGATGCGCAGCGCGTCGTCGAGCGCGATCTGCGGGAGCTCGCGGGCCGCCCCCAGGACCAGCATCTCGTTGCCCGTTTGGAGCGCCCGGCGGAAGCGGGCGTAGGGACTCCCTTCGCTTGTCACGAACGTATGTTCGCATGGCCGTCAACCGGGGTTGGGTTTGATGCGGGTTGGGTAGCCATTGGACGAAAGGTGCGAAAACCGCCACGTCCCCGGCGCCGGTAGGAACCGGGGGCCTCGGGCCACACGTGGCGACCCACCACCGGAGGGAGAAGAATGATCACAGGGCTCATCGGAGTTCTGGTGGCGGTTGCGATCGTCCTCGTCCTGCTCAAGGTTGCGCTGTTCGGCGGCCTGCTCGGGCTCGTGGCGCTGGTCCTGCTCGTGCTGCTCGTGCTGGGCCGAATCTGACCGCGGCCGGCCGCGGCACACGCCGGCGGTCAGGCCGCCGGCGGGAGGTCCGGCTCGTCGTCGACGTCGCGCTCGGTCCGCTGGCGCTGCTCGAGCTTGCGCTGCAGGTAGGCGGCCTTCTCGGCGCGGCGTCGATGGCGATCAGCCTCGGCCTCGGTCTGGGCATCGGCGATCTGATCCTGCTCGATGCGCACCTGCTCGCGCTGGCGGCGCCGCAGCTCTTCAACCGACGGATCGTCACCGCTCATGGCTGGAAAGATAGACCGCAGCGCACCGCTTCGTCCGTGCGATACCGTGCGCCGCGTGATCTCCGGGAGGCTCGTCTGCGCCGTGGCGATGGTGGGATCCGTGGCCGTCACCGGGTGCGGGTCGGGCACGTCCTCGTCGTCGACCAGCCGGGTCGAGTTCAAGACCGGGTTGGCCAGCAGCCAGCGGGAGTTCCGCAGGCTCGGCACCGACATCGCCAGGGACATCACGGGCGCCGGCTCCAAGACGGACGCCCAGCTGGCCAAGGAGTTCGGCGGGCTCGCCACGCGCGCCGGCCAGCAGGCTGCCCAGCTCGCGGCCCTCACGGCGCCGGCCCGGTACACAAGGCGGATGAGCAGCCTCGTCGCGGGCTTTCACGCGATCAAGGCCGACCTGTCCAAGATCTCGACCGCCGCCACCGACCACGACGCGTCGAGCGCCAGGACCGCGACCCGCTCGCTCCTCATCGACGCCGCGAAGATCAAGACCGCCGACACGTCGCTGTCCAAGGACCTTGGGCTGCCGCCGGTCCAGGGCGCCTCCAGCACCTCGTCGAGCTCGAGCGTCTCGTCCACCAGCACCACCGGCGGCGGTTGACTCCGCGTTCGCCGGTCGCCGGTCATCGCCGGCGCGCCGCCCCACCCGCCTGCCACATCGCCACCGCCAGGCATTCTTGATAAAACTGATGTAGTTAGTTATCTTGATTCGGCCATGACCGTCGACCTTCACCAGCACGTCTGGACCACCCCCCTCCTCGACGCCCTCGCCCGGCGCGACCGCCTGCCCTTCGTCCGCCGCACGGACGGCCTCACGGTCCTGCAGAGCGGCGGCGAGCTGCCCTACGTGATCGACGTCGCCGCGGAGTCGGCGGACCGGCGCGCCCAGCTCCTGGAGGCGGACGGGCTCGAGCGCGCGGTGGTGGCCCTGTCGAGCCCGATCGGGATCGAGGCGCTCCCCCACGACGCGGCGGCCGAGCTCATCTCGGCCCACCTCGACGGGGTGCTCGCGCTGGGTGACCGCTTCGCCGCCTGGGGCCCGATCCCGGTCGACGACCCCGACCCACACGACGTCGACGACGTGCTGCGCCGCGGCTGCGTCGGCGTCTCGGTGCCGGCCTGCGCGCTGGCCGGGCGCGAGGCGCTGGATGCGCTGGGCCCGGTGCTGGAGCGCGTCCAGTCCCACCGGGTCCCGCTGTTCGTGCACCCCGGCGGCGTCGCCGGCCGCCAGATGCACGAGGCGCCGCTCACCGACCCGCTGTGGTGGCGCGCCCTGACCGACTACGTCTCCCAGATGCAGGCCGCGTGGCTGACCTTCGCCACCTACGGCCGGCGCGAGCTCCCCGCGCTGCGCGTCGTGTTCGCCATGCTGGCGGGCGGCGCGCCGCTGCAGTCAGAGCGGCTGGCCACGCGCGGCGGCCCCGCCGTCGATCTGCGCGATCCGCTCACCTTCTATGACACCTCCAGCTACGGCCCGGGGCTGGTCGAGGCGATGGCGCGACTGGGTGGGGCCCGCGCAGCTCGTCTACGGCTCGGACCGCCCGGTCATCGAGCCGGTCCGCACCGGCCGCGACCGCGACCTGATGGAGAACGCCGCGCGCGTCATCGGCGCCGTGCGCGCACGCGTCCGGTGGGAGCCCCGGCATGAGCCTGTCGCTTGACGAGCTGCGAGCGCTTCGCCACGGCTCTGGCCGAGTCGCCCGAGCGCTGGCGCCACCTCGTCCGCCACGCCGAGGACGTCCGCGTCTACGAGCAGATCTGGGACGACGAGGACGTCAACGCCTGGGTGATCTGCTGGAGCGAGGACCAGGACACGGGGTTTCACGACCACGACGAGTCGGCGGCCGGGATCGCCGTCGTCTCCGGGCGCGTGCGCGAGGACCGGCTCACGCTGGCCGGCGAACCGGTCTCGCGCGAGATCGGGCGCGGGCACGACGTTCACGTGCCGCCCGTGGCCATCCATCGCGTGCTCCACGCCGGCACCGGGCCCGCGGTGACCATCCACGCCTACTCCCCGCCGCTGCGCCGCACCGGCGCCTACCGCACCGCGGCCGACGGGACGCTCGAGCGCGAGTCCCAGACCTTCGAGGTGGAGCTGCGCGGCGAGCTCGCCGCGGCCTGACGGACCCGGGCCCTCCTGGCGCCCGGACCGCCCCGGCACCCCGACGCATCGGCTAGCGTCCCCTGGCGTGTACAAGACGGTGACGCACGACGGCGTGCAGGACGCGGTCGCGATCGAGGAGCCGCTGGAGATCCGCGTCGACGGCGCGGCGCTGGCCGTCACGATGCGCACCCCCGGCCACGACGAGGAGCTGGCGCTGGGCTTCCTCTACGGCGAGGGGCTGATCGACGGCCCGCGCGAGGCCGGCCTCACCGAGGACTTGGCCAACAACACGATCGAGGTCGCCGGCCCGCTCACGCGCGATCCCGGCGTGCGCCGCTTCTACACCACCTCCTCGTGCGGGGTGTGCGGCAAGGGCGCGCTGGAGGAGGTCGCGGTCCTGAGCGCACCCGTCTCCGCTGGCCCGACAATCCCGCGCGCGCTCGCCGCCGAGCTGCCCGACCGGCTCGAGCAGCCGGGCTTTGAGCGCACCGGCGGGCTGCACGCCACCGGCCTGTTCGACCCCGACGGCGAGCTGCTCTACACGCGCGAGGACGTCGGCCGCCACAACGCCATGGACAAGGTCGTCGGCCGCGCGCTGCTCGACGGGCGGCTGCCGCTCGAGCGGCCGGGTGCTGTGCGTGAGCGGCCGGCTCTCCTTCGAGCTCGTGCAGAAGGCGGCGGTGGCCGGCGCGCCGATCCTGATCGGGGTCGGCGCCCCGAGCTCGCTGGCGATCGAGCTGGCCGACGACCGCGGCCTGACCCTGTGCGGGTTTGCCCGCCGCGGGCACGGTCAACGTCTACACGCAGCCGCAGCGGATCGCCGGACGCCAGGTCGTAGCCGCGACGGCGGCGTCCACCAGCGCGGCCAGCTCCTCCTCCGAGGACCAGGCCCCCACCGAGGCGCGGATGAGCCCGTGCGAGGGGATGCTGCGCACCACGAAGCCGGCCTCGGCCAGCCGCGCCACCTCGGCATCGAGGTCCTCGGCGCGCGGCTTCCAGGCGACGAGCGTCGAGCGCCCGCGCGGGCCCACCTCCAGGCCCCGCTCGGCCAGGCTGCCCGGCCAGCCCGGCGGCCAGCTCGGCGGCGCGGTCGTGCACCCACTCCCAGCCGGCGTCCTCGAACACGCCCAGCGAGGCCAGCGCCCAGGCGCTGCGCAGCCCCGGCGGGAAGCCGTGGTCAAAGCGGCCGGCGTTCTCGGCGGGGCCCGAGTCCAGCGCGTGCGAGGCGTCGGCCAGCGAGCCGTAGCCGGGCCACGGGACGGTGAGCTCGTCGAGCTGGTCCCGGCTCACGTACAGGCAGCCGCTGCCCTCCGGCCCGCACAGCCACTTCTGCCCCGAGCCGGCGTAGAAGGCGCAGCCCAGCGCGTGCACGTCGACGGGCACCGCCCCGATGCCCTGGGCGGCGTCGAGCAGCACCGGGACGCCGGTGGCGGCCAGCGCGGCGCTGTCGACGACCTGGCCGCTCACCCAGGACACGTGCGAGCAGGCCACCAGCCGCGTCGCGGACGTCACCGCCTCGGCGAGCTCCGCAAACGGCGCGACCTTGACCGTCACCCCGGCCAGCCGCTTGAGCCGGCCCAGCGGGGCGAGCAGCCCGGGGTGCTCCTCGTCGCTGGTGACGATCTCGTCGCCGGGGCGCAGCGACAGCCCGGACAGGACGGTGTTGACGCCGTCGGTGGTGGAGCCGGTGAGCGCCACGTCGGCCGGGTCGGCGCCGAGCACGCGGGCGTACCCGGCGCGCAGGTCGCCGGCCAGCTCCCGCACCGTGTCCATGTACGCCTTGCCGGCCCGGCCGCCGGTGAGCTCGGACTCGATCCGCTCGCGCACGGCCTCGGCGGCGCGCCGGGGCAGCGGCCCCTCGGTGCCGGCGTTCAGATAGGAGACGCGCTCGAGGACCGGGAACTGGGCGCGGAACGCGGCGGGGTCGGTCATTGCGGCCGCCATCTTAGGCAGTGGCACGCCGTTCAGCCGACGGGCAGCCCGGCCTTGCGGCAGTCGGCGGCCACGCGTCTGGGCGGGCACGCCGGTGATCCCGCCGGCTGGCCGACGCCCTGGCACAGGGACTTGGCGCCCGACGCCGCAGCGGGTGATCTGGTCGCCCCCGGTGGAGTAGGCCAGGCTCACCGAGACGCAGCCGTGGCCGGACGTCGTCTCCCCGGTGGCCAGCGAGATGACGAGCACCACCGCGAGGGCCGCCACCACGGCCAGCGACGCCGCCGATCATCCACCGCTCGCGCGGGGCGAATGTGCGACGGCGCGCAGATCTCCTCGGCGTGGCCCGGGGGCAGGATCATCATCGCCGCCGAGTCTACGGAGTACAGGACCCGCCCGCCATGGGGCGGGTCCTGTGTCCGTCAGCGCCGTTCTAGAAGGCGCCCGTGCCGTTCGGCGTGCCCAGACCGGTCGGGCCGTCGTAGCCCGCTCCGGCGGTGCACAGGTACGAGCCGCGACAGCTGCCGTTGGAGCCGCTGGTCACGTCGAACAGCGAGCTCGTGTGGCTGTAGGGATAGCTGCCGTAGGTGATCGAGGCGGTGTTGCCCGCCAGCGCGTACACCGACGCGATCAGCGGCGAGCTGAGGCTCGTGCCGCCCACCTGGGCCCAGCCGTCGAGGCCCTGCGGCGACGCCCGAGCTCGATCAGGTAGTCGCAGAACTGCTCGAGCCGCAGCTGTTGTAGGTGTCATACACGCCCAGGCCCGAGTTGGGGTCGGCGTCGGCGGACACGTCGGCCACGGTGCGCTTGGCACAGCCGGTGTCGTGCTGCCAGGACGGCTTGGCCTCATAGGCCGAGCAGCCGCTGCCGGCGCCTGACCAAGCGGTCTCCGTCCAGCCTCGCGCGTTCGACGCCTGCGTCAGCGTCGTGCCGCCCACGGCGGTCACGTACGCGGGACGCCGCCGGGTACTCCACGCCGTAGCCGGAGTCGCCGGAGCTGACGGTGATGGCCAGGCCCGGGTGGTTGTAGGCAGCTGTCGGTCGAGGTCTCCGAGGATGCCTCCGAGCCGCCGTAGCTGTTGGAGATGGCCGCCACGCCGGCCGCCTTGGCGGCGCTGTTCTCGGCCTTGGACAGATGCCGAGGTGCTGGCCGAGTTGGCCTCCACGAGCAGGATGTGGCACGTGGGGCACGCCGACGAGACCGCGTCGAGGTCGAGGCTCTCCTCCTCGGCCCAGCCGTAGTCGCCCGAGGGCAGCGGGCTGGTGGCGCCGTTCTGGTTGACCTTGCTTGAAGCAGCCGTTGGCCGTCGTGCACGCCGGCAGGCCGTAGGCCTGGCGGAATGTGTTGAGGTCAGAGGCGGCGTTGGGATCGTTATAGGCGTCGACGAGCGCGACCGTCCGGCCGGAGGCGTTGAGGCCCGCCAGCTTGTAAGCCGACTGGATCTGCGCCGGGCCCAGCCCGGTCGGGCCCGCCATGACCTCGGGGCCGTCCTGCTTGGCGGGGCGGATCGCCCGCCCGAAGCACTGCACCGCGCCCGATAGCGGATCGGCACAGCCGAGGCCCACCGACGGCCCGTGCACCGGCAGCCGAGCGGCGCGTCCGAGCCCCGGCCGGGCGCTCGCGCCCGAGACACCGAAGGTGGCGCAGACGCCGGCGACAAACAGCAGTACTGCTGAGCGCCGCGCCCAACGCGCAGCGGCCTTCGTCTCCATCACTTCTACCTCCCGCGGTAAGAAATGGCTTGGCTTCACAGTCTAACCGGAAAGCAGAGCGTCACAGAGGCGGGATGGAGGATCCTCCTTGAGCGCGATCGGCAGCGTTGTGTGGCTGCGCATGAACTCCAGGTCCTCCGAGGGTCGGTCCTCCGAGGGTCAGGCTTCCTGGAGCTCGCGCTTGAGCACCTTGCCGGTGGGGTTGCGCGGCAGCTCGTCCATGAACACGACCTCGCGCGGGGTCTTGTAGCGGGCGAGGTTGTCCTTGACGTAGGCCTTGACCTCGTCTTCGGAGAGCTCCTTGCCGCTGCGCACCACGACGAAGGCCTTCAGCCGCTGGCCGAACTTCTCGTCGTCGACGCCGATCACCGCGGCTTCCTCGATCGCGTCGTGGCCGGCCAGCAGGTCCTCCACCTCGGCCGGGAAGACGTTCTCGCCGCCGGACACGATCATCTCGTCGTCGCGCCCGTCGATGAACAGCCGGCCCTGCTGCATCGAAGTGGCCCACGTCGCCGGAGGACATGAGTCCCTTGATCTGCTCCTTGGTCTCGCCGCCGGTGTAGCCCTCGAACTGGGCGCTGTTGCCGACGAAGATCCGCCCGGTCCCCCCGGACTTCACCTCCTCGCCGTCGTCGTCGAGGATCTTGACCACCACGCCGCGGACCACCTTGCCCACGCTGCCGGGCTCCTCGCCCAGGTCCTTGGGCGTGGCGATCGTCGCGTAGGCGATCTCGGTGGAGCCGTACATGTTGTAGACGACGGGGCCGAACGCCTTCATCGAGCGCTTGACCAGGTCGACGCTCAGGGCCGAGCCGGACACGAAGATGACCTTGAGGTGCGACGTGTCACGAGTGGCGACCTCGTTGTCGGGCAGCTCGAGCATGCGCTGGAGCATCACCGGGACGACGATCAGCGCCGTGGCCTCGTTCTCCTGGAGGCTGTCGAGCGTGGCCTCGGGATCGAAGTGGCGGCGCACGACAAGCGTCGAGCCCAGCGCCAGGCCGAGCGCCAGGCCGGCGAAGCCCAGGGCGTGGAACATCGGGACCGCCAGCTCGGTCGTCTCGCGGGCGCGGAAGGGCACCTTTGAGAGCAGCCCGCCGATGATCCCCAGGGACTTGGGCTCGTCGCGCGGCGCGCCCTTGGGCGTGCCGGTGGTCCCGCTGGTGAGGATGACGATCTTCGGCGAGCGGCCCGCCCGCGGCGGCGCGCCGGTGTCTCCGCCGGCGATGAGCGACTCGAGCGAGTCGCCCGCCCCTTCGGGGTGCTGGGCCTCGTCGTCGACCCAGGCGCGCCAGCGGCCATGGGGCGGATCGACGCCCTCGAGGACCTCGGCGTACTCGTCGTCGTAGACGAGCAGGTCGGTGCCCTCGCGCTCGGCCACCTCGCGGATCTGGGGGCCGGCGAAGGACGTGTTGAGCAGGATGATCTTCGCGCCCAGCTTGGCCGCCGCGAACACGGACTCCAGGAAGCCACGGTGGTTGCGCACGAGGATGGCCACGCCGTCGCCGGGCGCGCAGCCCTTCGTCGTGCCAGGCGTTGGCCAGCGCGTTGGTGCGCTCGTCGAGCTCCTTGTAGGTGACGTCGCCGCGCTCGTCGCGGATGGCCACGCGGTCGCCGTGGCGGATCGCCCCGATGGTGACCGCGCCGGCCAGCATCCCGTGGCGCTCGAAGGCCAGGAGCATCTGGGCCACCCTGTGGGGCAGCTCGGGACCGACCATCCCGCTGCGGATGCACACCGCCGCGAAGTAGGCCTCGTCGCCGAAGCGCTCGACCAGCTTGAGCCCGCCGCCCACCAGCGTCCTCGGGTCGAGCAGAGCCTTCAGATCCACTTCTACCATGGGGTTCTCCTCACCTGCGAGGCGCAGCCTACGTGATCGGGGATGGGTTGGGGTAGCGCCGGCGATTGCTTACGGTCCGGGGGTCTCGGGTATGCGAGCACCCGTGCTCGGCTCCATCCTTACCCGTCAGTACAGGTTCGCCACACGCGGGATTGCCAAGACCCTTGAGACCGCCCAGCAGGCGGCCAACATCGCGGGCGGGCTCGCGGGCGAGGTCGCTGAGCGGCTGGCCCTGCACACCGGCCACGGCGAGCCCGACGTCGTCGGCGGCGACGTCGCCCCCGAGCCCGAGCCCGTCGCCTCAGCACCCCCGCCCCCCGCGACGTCGGCACCCCCGCGCCCCGCCGCACGCGCGCCCGAGCCGCCCGACGTGACCGAGCCACCCCACGTCTCCCGGGAGGCCGAGCTCGTCGAGGAGTTCTCAGAGCCCGGCGCCGAGGACGGCGCGGGCGCCCAGGTCCGCATCGGCGAGCCCTGGCCGAGCTACCGCCACCTCAAGGCGCGCGACGTCATCGCCCGCCTGCCGTCCGCCACCCGCGAGGAGCTGGCCGCCGTGGAGCTGTTCGAGCTCGCCGGCGCCAACCGCAAGTCGGTGGTGGTCGCGGCGCAGCGGGCCCTCAAGAAGGCCTCGCCGCCCCGCTGACTCACCGCTGCGGATAGTCGCGGCGGATTGCGCTAGTAGCTGTAGGCCCCCGGCACGTACGCGTAGCCGGAGTCGCCCCAGCCGCCGCCGCTCCCGTAGCCGCCGGAGTAGCCGCCACCGGAGTAGCCGTAGCCGCCCCAACCGCCGCCGTAGCCGCCGTAGCCGCCGTAGCCGTCACCCGGATAGCCGGAGCCGTCCGAGCCACTCACGCTTGAGCTGCCCGAGCTGCCGGAGCTGCCGGAGCCCGCACCCGAGCCGCCATCGGCTGAATAGGCCACCGAGAACGAGGACCCATCGCCCGACAGCGACGACGGGGACGCCCCGCCCGAGCGACGAGTACGACGCGAACTGTGAGTCGCCGAACCCTGCTGGGAGGAGCTGGGGTCAAGCGTCACCGCGGCCGTCGACCAGTCGGAGTCCGAGATGGTCCCGGTGTGGCCGTCGGTGGTGGTGGCGCTGGCGCCCGAGAACTGCACGGTGCCGAAATCGGCAAGCGGCAGCGGGGTGCAGCTGGACAGGTCGCCGCTGCACGTCGACGGAGCCTCGGCGATCCACTCGGCGCTCGAGGTGTCAGGGTTGCTCATCTGGAAGGTCTTGTCGTACGACCCGCCGGTGGTGGCGTTCGACAGTGACATGGTCACGTTGGTGCCATCAACGGTCACCTTGCCGGTGATGTGGTCGCCGGGGTGCACCGCCATGTCGACCGTCACCGGCGGAGACGGGACCATCTCGTACCAGGCGGAATAGGTGGCCGAGCCCTCTGCGTTGCAGTCGACCTCGGTGCCGTCCTGCTCCAGGGCCTGGGTGTCACTCGAACCCGAGCCACCGATCCCGACCCAGAACGACGAGTCGCCCTGACCGCTCGAACACTTCGCGGTCGGGACAACCCAACTGCCGGACACGCTCTTGAACTTGGTGGCGGAGGACGAGCCTCCGACCACATAGCCGGCCCAGTTGCGCACTGGACGCGGTCTGCACGTCGGTCGAGGCCGACGCGACCGGGACGGTGCCAAGCGCACAGGCAGTCGTCGCGGCCAGAATGGGAATCACACGCTTTGGGGACATGCCCGGACTGTGCGTCGCCGGGCGAAGAGCGCGTTACGAGAAGGCGAAGAGCGCCTTACGAGAACACGAAGAGGATGGTGAGCCGTCAGCGCCGCTCTACGCGGTGATCGCCGCCCGCACCCGGGCCAGCCGCACCGCCTTGGACAGCGTGTCGAGGTCGTAGGCGTCCTGGTGGCGGTGGCCGTTGATGAAGAACGACGGCGTCCCCGACACGCCGCTCATGTCGGCGGACTCCACGTCCTCGGCGATGCGCGGCGCGCCCTTGCGCTTGCGCAGGTGCTCCTTGAACTTGTCGATGTCCAGCCCCAGCTCCTGAGCGTGACCCACGATCTGTCGCAGCGTGAGCTCCTCCTGGTGGGCGAGCATCATGTCGTGCATCTCCCAGAACTTGCCCTGGGCGGCCGCCGCCTCGGACGCCTCGGCGGCGAGCTGCGCGTGGGGGTGCACGTCGTTGAGCGGCAGGTGGCGCCACACGTAGCGCAGGTCCCCGAAGTCCGACAGGAGCTCGCGGATGACGTCCTCGGCCTGGCCGCAGTAGGGACACTCCAGGTCGCCGTACTCCACGAGCGTCACCGCCGCCTCGGCCGGCCCGCGGATGTGGTCGCGCTCGGGATCGACCGCCGGCGTGAGATCGACGATCGTCTCCCCCCGGCCGATGAGCAGCCGCAGCTTGACCTTCTTGGGCAGCCGGTAGGTGACACAGATGATCGCCCAGCTCACGGCCGGGCCCGCCACCAGCGTGGTGAGCACGCCCAGCTTGGCCTCGGCCAGGTGCTGACCGCTGAAGGCCAGGGAGGCGATCAGCAGCGAGACGGTGAACCCGATGCCGGCCACCGCTCCGCCGCCCAGCACCGACACCCACCCCACCGGCGGCCGGATGCGATCGCGCGACGAGCTTGGTCACCAGCGCCGCCGCGCCCGTGACCCCGATCGGCTTGCCCACGACGTAGGCGACGATGATCCCCAGCGTGATCGCCGACCCGTAGGCGTGGCCCAGGAACGAGCCGCTCACCACGAAGCCCGCGTTGGCCAGCGCGAACAGGGGCACGACGACGTAGCTGGTGAAGGGATGGAACATCTGCTGCCAGCGCTCATTGGGCGAGATCGCCGAGCGCAGCCCCGCCCGCGCGGACTGCTGCAGCTCTGAGGTGGGCTGCTCGCGGAAGACGCGGAACAGGTCGGTGGCCCGCTCCAGGTCCTCGCGCGCGGCCGGGTAGGCGATCGTCAGCAGACCCATGGCCAGGCCGACGACGATCGGGTCGATCCCCGACTTCAGGAACGCCACCCAGGCGACGATGCCGAGCACCAGGTAGGGGCCGCCGTTGTGGACGCCGCGGTTGCGCAGCACCAGGATGAGGATGAACACGGTGATCCCGACCGCCAGCGCCACCCCGTGCACGGCACCGGTGAAGGCGATCGCGATCACCACCAGCGCCACGAGGTCGTCGACGACGGCGACGGTGAGGATGAACGCCCGCAGGCTGGTCGGGTAGCGCGAGCCGACCAGCGCCAGCATGCCCAGCGCGAACGCCGTGTCGGTGGACATCGCCGCGCCCCAGGCTCCGCGCGGGGACCCGCCGGCGTTGATCGCCAGGAAGATGACGATCGGGACGATCATCCCGCCCAGGCCGGCCACGAAGGGCAGGGCCAGACGGCGGCGATCGCGCAGGTCGCCGAGGTCGAACTCGCGGCGCGCCTCGAGCCCGACGACGAAGAAGAACAGCGTCATCAGCCCGTCGTTGACCCAGTGGCGCAGGTCCTGGCTGACGCCGTCGCCGCCGATCCGGACGCTCAGCACCGTGTGCCAGACCTTGCCGTAGGACGACGCGTCGACGTTGATCCACACCATCGCCGCCACCGCCCCGACGAGCAGGATCGCGGCCGAGCCGGTCTCGGTGCGCAGGAAATCGCGCAGCGGCGCCTCCAGGTTGCGCGCCCATGCGGTCCGGCCCGCGAACGGACCTGACCGGACCTCGGCCTCGACGGCCTCGCCCTCGCCCGGCTCGATGGGGAAGTCAGCGGCACTCACTGACGCTCACGATAGATACACGCGCAAGCCTGGGAAGATCCGCTCCAGTGCACACCACCGCGTTGCGCAGCGAGGAGTTCCAGATCACCGTCGACGGGTCGGCCGGCGAGCATCGAGCGACGTGTTCCCCGACTTCGACGAGCACGACCGCCTCGGCATCGTCATCCACGACGATCTCGGCGCCGCGGGCGCGGCCAGCCTCATCCTGGCCGCGGTCACCGCCTTCTATGACCGCCTGCGCGCGCAGGACGAGACGTTCTTCGCCTACGCCGACTACTTCGCCTTCCACGTCGGCGCCGACACGGGAAGCCTGCGCAAGCTCGACGTCTACCCGGCCCACAAGGAGGTGGTGGTGCCCAACGACGCCGAGCAGATCCTTCAGGCGATCAACGACCGCGGCGTCACCCGCCTGCTCGTCCCGGACGCGCGCGACCGCGCGCGCAGCTCTGCGACCCCGACCTGGGCGCGAGACCCGCCACAGCGCACGACGACGCATTCGCACCGCGCTGGTCTACTCCCCCACCGGCCGCGCCACCGATGCGGACGTCCTTGTGAGAGGTAGCGCACACAGCGATGCCTACATCGACGCGATGCTTGGCGGCTCCGCGCGAGGAACGCCAGACGGAGCCGCGGCCGGCGCAGAGCTTCCGGCGGATGGATCCACACCAGGCGCTCGGCTTGCTGCTCGCGACCTGAGGGTAACATTGCAGGCAGGATTTCCGAACACCGTGTCCAGTGCGACGACACCGCTGACACCTCCAAGGAGCTGACCCATGGCCGCTACCGAACCGCTCATCTTCGACGCCATC
Organism: uncultured Actinomycetota bacterium; assembly: GCA_963790605.1. Classification (GTDB taxonomy): domain Bacteria; phylum Actinomycetota; class Thermoleophilia; order Solirubrobacterales; family Solirubrobacteraceae; genus Palsa-465. The sequence continues at coordinate 360,107 of CAWBPG010000003.1, forward strand.
CGCACACCACGGGGAAAGGGCAAGGTCAACGGGTCACTGCACTCCACCAAGCCCGTGGACCTGGTCGTGGGCCTCATGCACGAGACGCTGAGCCGCAACCCCGAGCTTGACCCCAGCCGGGTCGATGACGTCGTGCTCGGCTGCGTGACGCCGATCGGCGACCAGGGCGCCGACATCGCCAAGACGGCCGCGATCAAGGCCGGCCTCCCCGACACCGTCGCCGGCGTCCAGCTCAACCGCTTCTGCGCCTCGGGCCTGGAGGCCGTCAACATCGCCGCCCAGAAGGTCGCCTCCGGCTGGGAGGACCTCGTCCTCGCCGGCGGCGTCGAGTCGATGTCGCGCGTACCCATGGGCTCCGACGGCGGCGCCTGGGCCATGGACCCCGAGACGGCCTATGACACGTCGTTCGTCCCCCAGGGGATCAGCGCCGACCTCATCGCCACCGTCGAGGAGTTCAGCCGCGACGACGTCGACGCCTACGCCGTCCGCTCCCAGGAGCGCGCCGCCGCCGCACAGGCCGACGGCCGCTTCGCCAACTCCGTGGTCCCGGTGCTCGACATCAACGACCAGGTCGTCCTCGACCACGACGAGTTCATCCGCCCCGGCACCACCGTCGAGACGCTGGCCGGGCTGAAGCCCTCGTTCGCCGCCATCGGCGACATGGGCGGCTTTGACGCGGTCGCGCTCCAGAAGTACCACTGGGTCGAGAAGATCAACCACGTCCACACGCCGGGCAACTCCTCGGGCATCGTCGACGGCGCGTCGCTCGTCGTCGTCGGCAACGAGAAGACCGGGTCAGAGCTCGGGCTGCGCGCGCGGGCCAAGATCCTGGCCACCGCGGTATCGGGCGCCGACCCGACGATCATGCTCACCGGCCCCGCACCGGCCAGCCGCAAGGCGCTGGCCAAGGCCGGGCTCACCGTCGACGACATCGACCTGGTGGAGATCAACGAGGCCTTCGCCGCCGTCGTCCTGCGCTACGTCAAGGACATGGGCTTTGACATGGACAGGGTCAACGTCAACGGCGGCGCGATCGCCATGGGCCACCCGCTGGGGGCCACCGGCGGCATGATCCTGGGCACGCTGGTCGACGAGCTCGAGCGCCAGAACAAGCGCTACGGGCTGGCCACGCTGTGCATCGGCGGCGGCATGGGCATCGCGACGGTTGTGGAGCGGATCTGAGACATGAGCGCGACCAACGAGAGCACCACCATCCGCTGGGAGCAGGACTCAGACGGCGTCGTCATCCTCACCCTCGACGACCCCAACCAGTCGGCCAACACGATGAACGCCGCCTATGCGGCGTCGATCCGGGCCACCGTCGACCGCCTCGAGGCCGAGAAGGACTCGATCACCGGCGTCATCATCACCTCGGCCAAGAAGACGTTCTTCGCCGGCGGCGACCTCAACGACCTCAAGAAGGCCACCAAGGAGAACGCCGACGAGATCGCCGGCTTCGTCCGCGACGGCAAGGCCGTCCTGCGCCGGCTGGAGACGCTGGGCAAGCCGGTGGTCGCCGCCATCAACGGCGCGGCGCTCGGCGGCGGCCTGGAGATCGCGCTGGCCTGCCATTACCGGATCGTCGTCGACGACCCCAAGGCGGTCGTCGGCTTCCCCGAGGTCCAGCTCGGCCTGCTCCCCGGCGCCGGCGGCGTCGTGCGGACCGTGCGGATGCTCGGCATCGTCAACGCGCTCATGCAGCTGCTGCTCCAGGGCCAGCGCCTGCGCCCCGCGAAGGCGCTGGAGACGGGCGTGGTCAACGAGGTCGTCCCCACGCGCGATGACCTCATCCCCGCGGCCAAGAAATGGATCGCGTCGGTGGCCGGCGAGGAGGTCACCCAGCCGTGGGACGTCAAGGGCTACAAGATCCCCGGCGGCACCCCGTCGACCCCGTCGCTGGCGGCCAACCTGCCCGCCTTCCCGGCCAACCTGCGCAAGCAGATCAAGGGCGCCAACTATCCCGCGCCCCACCACATCATGGCCGCGGCCGTGGAGGGCGCCCAGGTCGACTTCGACAACGCCTCGGAGATCGAGGGCCGCTACTTCGTCGACCTCGTCACCGGCCAGGTCTCCAAGAACATGATCCAGGCGTTCTTCTTCGACCTGCAGCGCGCCACCGGCGACCGCGGCCGGCCGTCGGAGATCGAGACGTTCACGCCCACCAAGGTCGTGGTCCTCGGCGCCGGCATGATGGGCGCCGCCATCGCCTACGTGTGCGCCAAGGCCGGGCTCGAGGTCGTGCTCAAGGACGTCGACCAGGCCGCCGCCGAGAAGGGCAAGGGCTACTCGGAGAAGCTCGTGGCCAAGGCAGTGGAGCGCGGGCGCTCCTCCCAGGAGGATGCCGACGCGCTGCTGGCCAAGATCACCGCCACCACCGACCCGGCGGCCGCCGCGGGCGCCGAGCTGGTCATCGAGGCGGTCTTCGAGGACCCCAAGGTCAAGGCCGAGGTGTTCGCCGAGATCGAGCCGCATCTGGCGCCCGACGCCCTGCTGGGCTCCAACACCTCCACCCTGCCGATCACCGAGCTGGCCGGGAACGTCAGCCGGCCGGCGGACTTCATCGGGCTGCACTTCTTCAGCCCGGTGGACAAGATGCCGCTGCTGGAGATCATCCGCGGCGAGCAGACCTCCGACGAGACGCTGTATCGCGCGCTCGACGTGGCCAAGCTGATCTCCAAGACGCCGATCGTCGTCAACGACAGCCGCGGCTTCTTCACCAGCCGCGTCATCGGCACGTTCATCAACGAGGGCATCGCGATGCTGCTCGAGGGCGTGCCGGCGCCGACGATCGAGCAGGCCTCCTCGCAGGCGGGGTATCCGGCACCGGTGCTCCAGCTCTCCGACGAGCTCAACATGAAGCTCATGCGCAAGATCCGCAACGCCGCCAAGGAGGCGGCGCAGGCGTCGTCGTCAGGCTGGGACGGCCACCCGTCCGAGCAGGTCATCGACCGCATGCTCGACGAGTTCCAGCGGCCGGGGCGCCTGGAGGGCGCGGGCTTCTACGAGTATGAGGACGGCAAGCGCACGCGCCTGTGGCCGGGACTGAAGGACGCCTTCCCCGTGACCGGCGACCCGTCGCAGATCGCGTTCAAGGACCTCGAGGAGCGGATGCTCTTCATCGAGTCGCTGGAGACGGTCAAGTGCCTGGACGAGGGCGTGATCGAGTCCGTGGCCGACGCCAACATCGGCTCGATCATGGGGATCGGCTTCCCCGGCTGGACCGGCGGCGTGCTCCAGTACATCAACGGTTACGACGGCGGCCTGCCCGGCTTCGTCGCCCGTGCCCGCGAGCTGGCCGAGCGCTACGGCGAGCGCTTCGAGCCGCCGGCCTCGCTGGTGGAGAAGGCCGAGCGCGGCGAGATCTACTCAGACGAGGAGGTTCTCGTCACCACATAGCCGGTAAGCCATTCGCCCTATTCCGCGACCGGAGGCGGGTACACCTCGGCGACGTACTCGTCGACCTTGTGCTCGGGCAGCCGCCGTGAGATGGCCACGTAGTAGATGACAAGGCTGAAGGCGGCCGTGATGGCCAGCGCTCCCGATCACGCCGAGTTCGTCCTTGCCGCCCACCAGCACGGTCTTGAACACCCCGATGCCGCCGATGATCCCGCCCGACCGCCCGTCGGTGCGCCGAAGGCCAAAGTAGGAGATGATCCCCATCCCGATGAGGTAGGGGAAGATCCAGACGGCGGCGCCCCAGTCCATCGCGGGCTGGTTGGGGTTGAGGTGGAACGCGGCGAGGACGCCCAGATCAGCCCATAGCCGATCAGCAGGCCAGCATCAGCGTCGTGTAGGTGCTCCAGCCCGCCCAGAAGACGATGAAGGACGCCGGCGGCGAACGACGCGGCGCAGGAATCTGCGCCGGCCGGCAGCCGGTAGGGCCGGGGCAGGTCGGGCTTCTGGCGGCGCAGTGCGCCGAGCGCCAGCGGCGCGCCGGCGTACATGAGCACCGAGGCGCTGGTGACGACGCCGACCAGCTGGCCCAGCTGGGGAACGGGAGCAGGAACAGCAGGCCGATGAGCGCGGCGACGATGATGCCGAACACCGGCGCCTTGGTCCGCGCACGAGTTGCGCTCGAACACGGACGGGATGAAGCCGTTCTTGCTCAGGCCGAAGCTGATCCGCGACGACGACGTCAAATAGATCAGGCCCGTGCCGCCGGGCGAGATGACCGCGTCCAGGCGCAGGATGAAGGCCAGCCACGCCAGGCCGGCGACCTTGGCCACCGTGTAGAACGGTCCGGCGTTGAGCGCCACCACCGCCGGGTTGGTGTTGCTGCTGCCGAGGTTGAGCCAGCTGTGCTGCGAGGCGAGGAGCTTGGGATCCAGCGCCCCGATGAACACGACCTGAAGCAGGATGTAGATCGCCGCGCCGATGAGGATCGAGAGGATCACCGCCTTGGCAGGACATCCTTGGGGTCCGTGCCTCCCCCCCGAGCTGCACCGCCTGCTCGAAGCCCAGCAGGGAGAACACGATCCCGCCCGCGGGGATGGCGACAAGGATGCCTTCAGCGCGCCGTGCGAGACGAAGAAGCCGCCGCCGGCGCTGAAGTTGGAGCCGTGGAAGTGATGAGGAGCAGGATGATGATCGTCAGGACCGGGATGAACACCTTCCAGGTGGTCAGCGAGTTGTTCACGCGCGCGAGCCACCGGATCCCGATGAGGTTGACGATGACGAAGATGAACATGAGGATGATCGCGGCGATGATGCCGCCCCCGCTCAGCGTGCCCGGCCCGACCGCTGGCGACGTAGAAGCTCTTGGCCCAATGGGCCGTGGACAGGTACTGGATGGCGGCGAGCACCTCGATCGGGGCGACGGTCGCCGCCTGGAGGTAGGACGACCAGCCGAAGGTCGCGCCGGCGAAGCTGCCGAACGCGTAATGCGGGAACCGGCTCGTGCCGCCGGTGACCGGAAACAGGCCGCCCAGCTCGGCGTGGACAAGCGCCAGCACGATCACGATCACCGACGCCAGCAGCCAGGCGATGATCGCCGACGGCCCGGCGATGGCCGCGGCGGCGAGCGCGCCGAACAGCCACCCAGACCCGATGAGCGATCCCTCAGAGGCCCACAGGAGCCCGAGGAAGCCGATCCCCCGGTCCAGTCCCTCCGCGTCGAGCTGCGCCTGCGGCGCGCCTGCGCGTTGCCGATCGGCAACCTCAGTCATTCAAACCTCCCCTATCGGTATGGGAAGGATCCTGCCCGTCGAGCGTCGAGTCAAACCCCCACGACGGTCTGCAATCGCTCGGCCAGCCGCTCCATCGCCCGCTCGTTGGCGCGGCGCAGCATGCCGCGGACGACCGGGGACATCACCCGCTCTGCCAGCGGGATCTGCTGCCACGTGTACTCGAACTGCACGTGGGTACCGCCGCTGGGCAGCCCGGACAGCATGTAGGTGCCGTTGGCGACGCGCTTGCCGCCGGCGCCGATGTTGCGCTCCACGATGCGCGTCGGGCGCTCAGCGTCGACGACTTCGATGTCGACGGCGTCCGTGCGACCGGCCGCGCTCACGCGGACCCGCGCCTTGCTGCCCACCCCGCGATCGGGGCCGGAGTACTCCCAGTCGCGTGAGGATGTGGTTGGTGAACGACTCGTGGTTGGCCATGACATCGAGGAAGTCGAAGACCTCCGCGATCGGCTGAGGGACGTCGATAGTGACTCGTACAGGTTCCATGTACCACATGGTACACTGGCGCTGCGTGACTGACAAGGGCCCGCGTGAGACATTGCTGGAGGGCGCCATCGACTACGTGGCGGACAACGGCATCACGGACCTCAGCCTGCGACAGCTGGCGGGCGCGCTGGGCACGAGCCACCGCATGCTCATCCACCACTTCGGCTCCAAGGAGGGCCTGTGGGTGGCGATCGTCCACGAGATGGAGCGCCGCCAGCGGGCCATCCTCGCCGATCTGATCCCCGCCGCCGACGTGCCGGTGGCCGACGCCATGCGCGCTTGGTGGCGCCACGTCTCAGACCCGTCGCTGTGGCCCAACGAGCGCCTGTTCTTCGAACTCTACGGCCAGGCGATCCAGGGCCGCCCCCACACCGTGCAGATGCTCGACGGGATCATCGAGGACTGGATGGAGCCGGCGGTCGACATCAACCTGTCCTATGGGCTCTCACCCGCGCAGGCCCGGGCCCACGCCCGCCTGGGCATCGCCGTGACCCGGGGGCTGCTGCTGGACCTCGTCGCCACCCGCGACGTGGAGGGAGTCAACGCGGCGATGGAGGCGTTCGTCGAGGTCTACGCGGAGTGGCTGCAGACGCGCAACCTTTGAGTTGCGTTAGACTCTCCGGCCATGACCTCAGAAGAGCTCCTGAGCACCATGTATGACGGCTTTAACGCGCGTGACATCGACGCCGTCCTGGCCGCGATGACCGACGATGTCGACTGGCCCAACGCCTGGGAGGGCGCCCGCGTCCACGGCCAGGAGGAGGTCCGCGACTATTGGACGCGTCAATGGGCGGCCATTGATCCCCGCGTGACCCCGGTCGGCTTCCAGACCCGGGCGGACGGGCGGATCGACGTGGAGGTCGAGCAGACCGTGCGCGATCTGCATGGCCAGGTGGTGGCCTCGGGCACGGTCAGGCACGTCTACACGATGCGATCCGGGCTGGTGTCCCGGATGGACGTCGAAGAGGCCTAGTAGAGACCTTCGCGGCGCTTGTAGCGGGCGTCGCGCTCGCGGTCGTACTCGTCGGCGTCGAAGCTCGGGTCGTTGAGCGAGCGGAAGATCGCTCCGCCGCTGGGAAGCACCGAACGGTCGATGTGGCGCTCGGGGTTCCACAGCTCGGAGCGGATGATCGCCTTCGGGCACTGCGTGTAGCACTCCTCGATGGCGACGAGGAGGCCGAGGCGGGGCGGCTTGCCGCCGACGGTGCTGTCGGCCAGCAGATCAGGGTCGTCGACGATCTCGGCGGTCCCGTTGACGCGGAAGGTGTCGCCCACCCCGGGGATGAGGAACAGCAGCGCGATCCGAGGGTCCTGGAGCAGATTGGTGAGCGTGTCGGCGATGCGGTTGCCAGGCCGGTCGGGCAGCAGGAGCGTCCGCTCGTCGAGGATGCGCACGAAGCCGGCCGGATCCCCGCGTGGTGAGACGTCGAGACCGCCGTCGGGGCTGGAGGTCCCCACGCAGAGGAACGGCGAGCGCTCGATGAACTGCCGCGTGAGGTTGTTGAGCCGGTCGGCGATCTTGGTCACGACGAGTGCCGTGGGCTCCCCGATGATCTCGCGCAGCTGCGCTTCGTCGGTGATCGCGCGCGTAGTGGCCATGACCCGCAGTGTACGGGGCCGTCTCTGAGAGCCCCGCGTTGCTAGGTTCCGGTGCGGCGAGATGGCCGACGACACCGTCCTCACCGAGCAGCTTGACTACTACCGCGCCCGCGCGCTGGAGTACGACCAGTGGTGGCTGCGCGAGGGCCGCTTCGATCGCGGCTCGGAGGCCAATGCTCGCTGGTTCGCCGAGACGACCGAGCTCGAGCGCGTGCTCGAGCGCTTCGACCCCCGCGGTGACGTGCTCGAGCTGGCCTGCGGGACGGGGCTGTGGACGCGCCACCTCGTCGACTACGCGGACACGGTGACCGCGGTCGACGCCGCGCCCGAGGTGCTGGCCATCAACCGCGCGCGCGTCGGCGACGCGAACGTCCGCTACGTGGAGGCCGACCTGTTCGCCTGGTCACCCGACCAGCGCTACGACGCCTGCGTGTTCGCCTTCTGGCTCTCCCACGTGCCCCACGACCGCTTCGCCGAGTTCTGGGAGATGGTGGCGGGCTGCCTGAAGCCCGGCGGGCGCGTGCTCTTCATCGACAGCGCCCGCACCGAGCGCTCCACCGCCGCCGACCATCAGCTGCCCTCGGCCGACCAGGACACCATGACGCGCCGCCTGGACGACGGGCGCGAGTTCCAGATCATCAAGCGCTTCTATGACCCGGCCGAGCTGGAGCGGGCGCTGGGCGAGCTGGGCTGGAACGCCTCGGTGGACGCGACGCCCGAGTTCTTCATCTACGGCACCGCTGAACCTCAGCCCCGCGCCTAGTCCGCGGCGACCGCCCAGAGGGGGTGTGCAAGTTAGGGCTGCTCAGCAACCCTCAGGCGACACACGTCCTTGCCGCGGCCGCTCCGCGCCCCCCTTCGACAGCCGCACTTAACAGCACCTGAGTCTTAGCCACGCTCAGATGTGAATTTTTCACAGATTCATGTAAGCTTTGCGCGGCATGAGCACGCACGAGCGTCGCGGAGCGATCCGGGGGTTCCTGGCCAACAAGGGTGAGGCGGGGATCGCCGAGCTGGCCGTCGAGTTCGACGTGTCCGAGATGACGATTCGCCGCGATCTCGAGGATCTGGAGGACCAGGGCGTGGCCCGGCGGGTCCGGGGCGGGGCCATCGCCACCGTCAGTCGCAGCTACGAGCCGCCGCTGGCCACCCGCGCCACCGAGGCCCAGGACGCCAAGCGGCGGATCGCCGAGGCGGCCGCGGACTACATCGAGTACGGCGAGACGGCCATCCTCGACGTGGGCTCGACGACGTTCGCGCTCGCCCAGCGGCTGCGCGGGCGCGGCGGGTTCACGATCGTCACGCCCAGCGTCCAGGCCGCGGCCGAGCTGGCCGGGGACCCGAACACGCGGGTGATCCTCACCGGCGGGATCGTGCGCCCCGGCGAGCTCAGCCTCATCGGGGACCTGGCCGAGAGCACGTTCGCCCAGCTCAACTGCGACGTGCTGTTCCTCGGCGTCGGCGGCATCGACGCCGAGAAGGGACTGACCGAATACAACCTCGACGACACGCGGGTCAAGCGCGCGGCGATCAAGGCGGCGTCACGCAAGGTGGCGCTGGCCGATCAGACCAAGCTGGGGCGGGTCTGTCTGGCCTCGATCGCGTCGCTCTCCGAGATCGACGTGCTGATCACCGACGCCGCCCTGAGCCACCCTGTGCTCGCCGCCGTCCGGGAGGCCGGCGTCGAGATCGTGTCCGTCGGACCCACGGAGGAGCCATGAGCCATCGAATGCAGGACCTGTTCTCCACCCGCAAACCCCTGATCGCGATGGTGCACGTGCCCCCGCTGCCGGGGACGCCCCTGTACGACGCCGCGGCCGGGGTCGGCGGCCTGGTCAGCGCCGTGCAGCGCGACCTCGAGCTGCTGCTGGAGGCCGGCTTCGACGGCTACATGTTCTGCAACGAGGGCGACCGCCCCTACGAGCTGCGGGCGGGCCCCGAGGCGGCGGCGGTGATGGCGCGGGTCGTGACCGAGTGTGCGCCCTCAGACCACCCGTTCGGCGTCGACTTCCTGTGGGACGCCCGGTGCGCGCTGGGCGTGGCCGTGGCCACCGGGGCCGGGTTCATGCGCGAGGTGCTCACCGGCGCGTGGGAATCCGACATGGGCCTGTGGCAGGGCGAGGCCGCGCACGTCCTGCGCGAGCGCCGGCGCCTGGACGCCGACAGCCTGGCGATCATGATGAATATCACCCCGGAGTTCGCCTCGCCGATCGGGCGGCGCAGCCCGGCGGAGGCGGCTCGGTCGGCCGTCGTCTCCAGCCTCGCCGACGCGATCCTCGTCTCCGGTCCCATGGCCGGGGCCGAACCGGGCCGGGCCACCCTCGAGGAGGTGCGCGAGGCCGTGCCCGCCGAGGTCCCGGTGCTGCTCAACACCGGCGCGCGCGCCGACACCATCGCCGACTATCTGCAGATCGCCGATGGCTGCATCGTCGGCAGCACGCTGAAGGTCGACGGGTACACCTGGAACCCCGTCGACGGCGAGCGCGCTCACCGCTTCGTGCAAAGCGCCCGCGAGGTCAGCGTCGCCTAGCGGCCCCGACCATGCTGCTCGGCATCGACATCGGCTCCTCGGGCGTCAAGGCCGCATTGGTCGACCCCGAGCTGGGCGTGCTCGCCGCCGCGCAGGAGCCGGCCGAGCTCTACTCGCCGCACGCGGGCTGGGCCGAGGCCGACCCGGGCGAGTGGTGGGGCGCCGTCTGCGCCCTCATCCCCAGGTTGCTGGCTGTCGGCGGCGGGACCGCGCGGGAGGTCGATGCCGTCGCCGCCTCGGGGATGGTGCCCGCGGTCCTCGCCCTCGACGGGCGCGGCCGCCCCCTGCGCCGGGCCATCCTCCAGAACGACGCGCGCGCCGCCACCGAGGTGGCCGAGCTCTCCGAACTGCTGGCCGAGATCGACCTGCTGGGCCTCACCGGCTCGTCGCTCACCCAGCAGTCGGTGGCGCCGACCCTGCGCTGGCTGGCGCGCCACGAGCCCGACCTCTTCGCCGGCACCGCGACGGTGACCGGCTCCTATGACTGGATCGCCCGGATGCTCGGCGCCGAGCCCCACGTGGAGCGCAACTGGGCGATCGAGAGCGGGCTCTTCGATCTGGAGGACCGCCTGCTGGGGCAGGTGCTCGAGCGCGCCGAGATCTCCCCGGACCTGCTGCCGGAGGTCCGCTCGCCGGGCACGCCCGTGGGCGAGGTGAGTGCCGGCGCCGCGGACGCCTGTGGCCTGTGCGCTGGGCACGCCGATCGTCGTCGGCGGCGCGGACCATGTGAGCTCCGCCTACGGCGCCGGCCTGCTCGAGCCCGGCGACTGGCTGGTCAAGCTGGGCGGCGCCGGGGACATCCTTGTCGTCAGCGACGGACCGCTGGTCGACGCCCGCCTCTACCTCGACGCCCATCCCGCGGGCGCCTGGCTGCCCAACGGCTGCATGGCCACCAGCGGCAGCCTCGTCCGCTGGCTGGCGCGCGTGAGCGGCGGCGCGTCGCTGGACGCGCTCGATGCCGAGGCATCAGCGACCCCGCCGGGCGCCGGCGGCATCGTCTGCCTGCCCTACTTCCTGGGCGAGAAGTCCCCACTGCACGATCCCGCTCTGCGCGGCGCCTTCGTGGGCCTGCACCTGGGCCATGAGCGCGGCCACCTGCACCGCGCCGCGCTGGAGGCCGTCGCCTACGGCTTTCGCCATCACGTCGAGGTCTTCGCCGAGCGCGGTGTCGCGCTGGGCCGGGCGCGCGTCACCAACGGCGGGAGCCACTCGACGCTGTGGAAGCAGATCCTCGCCGACGTGCTCGACGTCGCGCTGGCGCCCGTGCTCGACCACCCGGGCGCGTCCCTCGGCGCCGCCCTGGCCGCCGGGGTCGGCACCGGGAGCACCGGCTGGGACGCGATCCGCCCCCTGGTCAAGCTGGGGGAACCGATCGAGCCCCGCCCACAGTTTCGCCAGCGTTACGACGAGCTGTACGCCATCTACCGGGAGCTCGAGCCGGCGCTGCGGCCGATCTCCCATCGTCTCGCCGCGGAGGAATGGTCATGAGCAATCCAGTCGCCGTCGTCACCGGAGCGGGGTCGGGCATCGGCGCCGCCATCGCGCGCGAGCTGTCGCGCCGCGGCTTCACCGTGGTCGCCACCGACATCGACGGCGACAGCGCCGCCGCCACCGTCGACTCGCTGGAGGGCACCGGGTGGAGCGAGTCCCTGGACGTGACCGACGCCGAGGCGGCGGGACGGCTGGCGGACACCGTGGCCGAGCGCCACGGGCGCCTGGACGTGTGGTGCTCCAACGCGGGGATCTCGCACATGCACGCGTTCACCGAGGTATCCGAGGCCGACCTTGACCGGACGCTGTCGATCAACCTCAAGGGGGTCTTTCTCTGCGGGCAGGCCGCGGCTCGCACGATGCGGCGGCTCGGCCTGGGCGGCGTGATCGTCAACACCGCCTCGATGGCCGGCAAGCAGGGCCGGGTGCCCTATCTCTCTGACTACGTGGCCTCCAAGTTCGGCGTCGTCGGGCTCACTCAGGCGATGGCGTTCGAGCTGGCCGCCGACTCGATCCGCGTCAACTGCGTCTGCCCCGGCTTCGTGGCCACCGCGATGCAGGAGCGCGAGCTGGCGTGGGAGGCGGAGCTGCGCGGAGTGGCTGCGGAGGACGTCGAGCGCCTGTGGGTGGCAGACACGCCGATGGGCCGCCTGGAGCAGCCCGAGGACGTGGCCCGGGCCGTCGCCTTCCTCGCCGGCGAGGACGCCGGGTTCATCACCGGCGAAGCGCTGGCGGTCAACGGTGGAGCTTTCATGGACTGACTGGCCCTCAGGGTCAGAAAGGGTGGAGTGATGGAGACAGAGCAGTCATCAACAACAACGCCGACGTTGTTCACGCGCAACGCGACCGGACTGGTGAGGGAGCTGAGCGGCTTTGACGCGTTCAACCTCGTCTTCTCGGCCGTCCTCATCCCGGTCGGGATCACGCAGGTGATGGGGTTCGCCCCGCAGTTCTGGCCGCACGCCAACATGTTCGTGTCGTTTCTGATCGCCACACCGCTGGTGGCGTGCTTCGGGCTGGTGTACCTGTACTTCACCGCGCTGATGCCGCGCTCCGGCGGTGACTATGTGTGGGTGTCACGGACACTCAGCCCGTTCCTGGGCTTCGTGGTCAACTTCGCGCTCACCTTCGTGTTCCTCACCTGGGTGGCCTTCAACTTCACCTTCATGCTCTCGATCGTCTTGCCCGCCCTCGGCTTCGTCGCCGGGATCAGCGGCAAGGCGATCAACGCCCCGTCCAACGGGGAGATGATGCTGATCTCCACGGTGCTGACGATCCTCTTCGCCGGCCTCATGGTGTTCGGCGTCCGTGCGGTGGCGCGCTACATGAAGGTGACGTTCGCGCTCGTGTGGATCGGCATGGCCATCTGGCTGGCGCTGATGCTGTTCGGCAGCCACGCGACCTTCATCGCCCACTGGAACCACGACTCCGGCACCACCTACAGCGCCATCCTGGCGAAGGTCAGGTCGCTGGGCTTCTCGGCCGGCGGCAGCGTCGAGCTGGGCGCCACGCTGGCGGCGATGGTGTACTGCTTCCAGGTGTACACCGGGTTTCAGTGGACGGGGTACTTCGCCGGTGAGATCAAGAACGCGCGCCGCACCGCGGTGACCTCGATCATCGGCGGCCTGGCCGCCGCGGCGGTCATCTACATGGCCGCCTCGCTGCTCGTCTACAAGTACTACGGGTACAAGTTCTTCGGCTCGGTCGTGTACCTGGGCCTGGGTGGCGGCAGCGCACATTGGAACCTGGCGTTCACTCCCTACCTCCCGTCGATGGTCAAGTTCCTCCCGGGCGGCCAGGTGTTCGGCGTGATCATCGTGCTGTGCTTCCTGCTGGCCATCTTCTGGTGGACGCCGACGGGCTTCATGCTGGGCACGCGCAACCTGTTCGCCTGGTCGTTTGACCGCCTGGCCCCGGCGCGCATCACCGACGTGTCCGACCGCTTCCACACGCCCGTGGTGGCGACGGTGGTGGTGGCGCTCGTCGTCGAGTTGCTCAACTACCTCAACATCTACCAGGGGCTGGGAGCGTTCCTGCTCAACGTGGTGGTGATCATGGGGCTGGCCTTCATCGTGGTCTCGATCGCGGCCGGGTCGGTGCCCTACCGCCGCTCCGCCATGCACGAGGACGCGCCCGGCTGGGCCCGCGCCAAGGTGGCGGGCGTGCCGGTGATCACGCTGGTGTCACTGGTCTCCGGCCTGTCGTGGGCGTTTGTCATCTACGCCGCGCTGCACACCGGGTTCGGCGGCCACCTCGGCTGGGGCCCGATGATCAAGGTGTTCGTGGCCCCGATCATCGCGATCGTCTGGTACCTCGGCGTGTCGCTGTATCGTCGTAGCCAGGGGATCTCGCTCACCAACACGTTCCGGGAGATCCCGCCCGAGTGAGCGGCCGGCCACTTCAGGAGGGCCCGCGTCTGGTGCAGATGGCCGACGACGCCAAGCTGGCCGTGCGCCTGTTTGGCGGCGTCGCCATCTGGCAGCGCAGCACCGAGCGGATGCGCGCCCTGCTCGGACGCGACTACGCCGACGTCGACCTCGTCGCGCACCGCCAGGGGTCCCGGGAGGTGCGTGACCTGCTGGAGGCGGCGGGCTATGTGCCTGAGCGGACCTTCAACGCCACCCACGGCGCCAGCCGCCTGCTCTACCACGCCCCCGACGGCGCGTTTCACATCGACGTGTTCCTCGACCGCTTCACGATGTCCCACGAGCTGGACTTCGAGGCGCGGCTCGAGGTGGAGCCGCTGACGCTCACCGCCGCCGATCTCCTGCTGGCCAAGCTCCAGGTGGCCGAGGTCAACCACAAGGACCTCACCGACGCGGCGATGCTGCTCATCGACCACGCGCTCACCGACGGCGACGGCCCGGGGCGCCTCAACGCCGCCTACCTCAGCGAGGTCTGCGCGGCGGACTGGGGCCTTCACACCACCGCCGGCGACAACCTCGATGCCCTGGACCGGCTCGCCCCTGAGCTAGAGCTCTCGAGCGAGGAGGCGGGCAGGTTGGGCGACCGCACCCGCGCGCTGCGCGACTGGATGGCGCAGGCCCCCAAGTCCCGGACGTGGAAGCTGCGCGCCAGGATCGGCCGGCGCAAGCGCTGGTATGAGACACCCGAGGAGGTCGTCCGATGAGCTTCACCGTCTACTACGCCTCCGACATCCACGGCGCCGACCGCCTGTGGCGCAAGTTCATCAACGCCGGCAAGTTCTATGGCGCCGACGTCCTGGTGATGGGGGGCGACATCACCGGCAAGGCGGTGGTGCCGATCATTCGCTCCAACGGCAGCCTGCGGGTGCCCGAGCTCATCGGCGATCGCGTCGCCCCCGCCGAGGAGCTCGAGTCGCTGGAGACCCAGATCCGCAACCGGGGCTTCTATCCCTATGTCACCACCGAGGACGAGCTCGCCGCCACCCACGGCGACGAGCGGGCCGTCGCCGACCTGTTCGGCCGTGCCATGGCCGAGAGCGTGCGCGCGTGGCTGGCGCTCGCCGAGGAGCGGCTGGCCGGGACGGGCATCCGCCTGTTCATGATGCTCGGCAACGACGACGAGCCGGCGCTGCAGGAGGTGCTGGCCGAGTCGCCGCTGCACGTCGACTGCGAGGACGAGACGGTGGAGCTGGCGGAGTCGATCCAGATGCTCTCGTGCGGGATCGCCAACCCCACGCCGTGGAACTCCCCGCGCGAGCTGCCCGAGGCGGAGCTGGCCGCGCACCTGGAGGGACTGGTGACCAAGCTCGAGGACCCACAGCGCAGCGTCTTCAACCTCCACGTGCCCCCCAAGGGCACGGCGCTTGACCAGGCGCCCGAGCTCGACGCCACGCTCAAGCCGGTGGTGCGCGGCGGCTCGGTGGCGATGACCTCGGCCGGCTCGGCGGCGGTGCGCGACCTCATCGAGCGCTACCAGCCGCTCGTCGCGCTGCACGGCCACATCCACGAGTCGCGCGCGATGACCAAGATCGGGCGCACCGTCTGCATCAACCCCGGCAGCGAGTACGGCGAGGGCGTGCTGCACGGCGCCTTGATGGTGCTCGACCGCAAGAAGGGGCTGCGCACCCACCAGCTCGTCTCGGGCTGACATTTGCCCTGACTCCGGGGCGGCATACTCGTTGATGTGCCGGGCTTTCTCGACCTCCCGCAGCTGGACCTTAAGCAGGCGCTCACCCGGCTGCGCGAGCTCCGTGCCCGCGCGCGGCACCTGGCGGCGCTGACGCTCGGCCTGGCCCTGACCGGAGTCGCACTCATCACCGCGATCAGCGGGAGCGCGGGCGTGCCGCTGCTCATCGGCGCGGCCGGCGCCCTGGGGCTGCTGGGCCTGTGTCGCTCAGACCGCACCCGCCTGCTGGTGGCGCTCGTCGCCCAGGGCGACGCCTGGGCGCTGGACGGAGTGCGCGACGCCGCCGAGCGCCTGTGCAGCCCCCGCGAGCTGCGCCGGCTGGCCCGGGGCCTGCGCGCCGCCGCTGCTGCCGGGACGACCGGGGCGCAGGTCTCGATCATGGTGAACCCCGCCCGCGCCGGCGACGTGCGCGACCGCCTGCTCGCCCTGGCCGAGCGCCTGAGCGACCCGCTGGTCAAGGTCTCGGCGCCGGCGGCGGCCATCTGCCGGCGGCTGCTCTGCGACGCCCAGCACTCCCCGCTCTACAACCCCCATGTGCCCGAGCGCGACCTGGGCCGAGTGCTTGACCTGCTGGAGCGCGACCTCGTGGCCCGGGCGTAGGCCGCGCCCCCCGCGGGTCATGACCGCACAGCCCGTCCGTAGATCGTCCCCACGAACAACTGCGTGAGCGGCGCCACCACCGCCTCGGCATCGACGAGTGTCGGATGGTCGCCACCGACCGCCACGTGAAAGGCACGCTCAGCGGTCCACACCAGTGACGCCGCGAGCGCCCGCGCATCAGCGCCCGCCGGCGCAGCACCGGCCCCGCGCTCGGACTCGATCATGCGCGCCAGCCGCGTCGTGAAGTCGCCGAGCATGGCAAACCAGATCTCCTTGAGCTCGGGGATGGCGGGCCACTCCTCACAGACCGCGACCACCAGCGGCGCGTAGCGCGAGGCGGCGTCCACGAGGTTGCCCAGGCCGAGGGCGAAGGCCTCGTCGGCCGAGCGCTCGCCGCGCTCGAACATCGGCGTCAGCTCCTCGGCGACCTCGTCGGAGAGGCTCTCCATGAGCTTGACCACGACGTCGTCCTTGGAGCTGAAGTGCTCGTAGAACGAGGTGCGCCCCACGTCGGCGGCGGCGAGGATCCGAGCGACGCTGAGATCGGCCAGCGCGGTGGTCTCCAGCAGCTTGGCGGTGGCCTCCAGGACGGCGCCGTAGGTCCGGGGGCGGCGGCCGCGGCGGGGAGGGTCGGGCGGTGGCGTGAGACGACGACACCGGCGCGGCGGGACTCAGACTCCGAGGGCCCGCCCGATGATCTCCTTCATGATCTCGGTGGTGCCGCCGTAGATCCGAGTCACGCGGGCGTCGACGAAGGCGCGGGCGATCGGGTACTCCAGCATGTAGCCGTAGCCGCCGTGCAGCTGCACGCAGCGATCGATCACCCGCCCCTGGAGCTCGGTCGCCCACCACTTGGCCATCGCCGCATCCGCGGGGGAGAGCTCGTCGCGGTTGAGCGCCAGCACCGCCTGATCGCAGAATGCCGTGGCCACCTCGATCTCCGTGGCCATCTCGGCCAGCGCGAAGCGCGAGCTCTGAAACGAGCCGATCGCCTGCCCGAACGCCGTGCGCTGCTTGACGTACTCAAGCGTCGCGTCCAGCGCGCCCCGGGCCGCGGCCAGCGCCGAGAGGCCGATGCTCAGCCGCTCCTGAGCCAGGTTGGCGGTCATGTAGCGAAAGCCCTGGCCCTCCTCGCCCAGCCGGTTCTCGACGGGGACGTGGACGTCCTTGAAGAACAGCTCCGCCGTGTCCTGGGCGTGCTGGCCGACCTTCTCCAGGTTGCGCCCGCGCTCGAAAGCCCTCCATCCCCCGCTCCAGGATGAGCAGCGAGATGCCGGCGTGGCGCTGGCTGGGGTCGGTCTTGACCGCGGTGATGATGAGGTCTGAGTTGATCCCGTTGGTGATGAACGTCTTGGAGCCGTTGACGACGTAGCCGTCGCCCTCCCGGCGCGCGGTGGTGCGCAACCCGGCCAGATCGGAGCCCATCTCGGGCTCGGTCATCGCCACGGCGGTGATGAGCGACCCGTCGGCGATCCCGGGCAGCCAGCGCTCCTTCTGCTCCTCGTCGCACAGGTCCAGGAAGTAGGGCAGGCAGATGTCGTTGTGCAGCGTGAGGCCCAGCCCGCTGCCGCCCGAGCCGGCGACGCCCAGCTCCTCGCCGACGATCTGGTTGAAGCGGAAGTCGTCGACGCCCAGCCCGCCGTACTCCTCGGGGACCTGCATCGCCAGCATGCCCTTGGCCGCCGCCTTGGCGAACAGCTCGCGGTCCACGATGCCGTCGGCCTCCCATCGGGCCTGGTGGGGGGTCACCTCCTCGGCGACGAAGCGGCGCACGGATTCGCGGAAGTCGATGTGCTCGGGCTCGAACAGGCAGCGGCGCATGGTCAGAACGGTAGCCTGACGGAGGTGTCGGTTGCTTCCCAGGCCCGAGCCCACACGGCAATCCTCGACGCCACCGAGCAGCTGCTGCGCGAGCGCCCCCTGCACCAGCTCAGCGTCGCCGACATCATCGACGCCGCCGGCGTCTCGCGGACGAGCTTCTATGCGTACTTCGCCTCCAAGACCGCGGTCATCGCCGAGTGCCTGCGCGAGGTGATGGACCAGGTGATGGTGGCGGTGCGGCCGTTTCACTCGCACGCGGGCGGCGACGCCGAGGCCGCCATCCGCGTGAGCCTCCAACAGTGGGTGGAGGTGTGCAAGACGCACGGGGCGCTGCTGCGCACGGTCAGCGAGGAGTGGCCCCACGACGCCGAGATCCGCCAGCTGTGGTTCGAGACGCTCGAGACGGTCACGGCGGGCACGGCGCGCGTGATCCGCGGCGCCCGGGCCAGCGGACAGGCCCCGGACGGCGCCGATCCCCGCGCGCTGGCGGCGTGCCTGATGTGGGGGTATGAGCGAGTGCTGCACGTCGCGCTGGTGGGCGACGCGGTGGGGCTGCCCGACCCCGACGCGATCGTCGAGCCGCTGGCGCAGATGATGATGGGCGGGCTCTACGGCCGGCCGCGCGCGCCGACCGGCCTGACGCTGCGTAGCATGCGGTGGTGCGCCGCCTGGACCCGCAGTCGCTTGGCCAGCATCTTGACGCGCTCTATCGCGCTGCCTGGGCGCTGTGCGGATCCCGCGAGGACGCGGAGGACCTCGTCCAGGAGACGTTCGCGCGGGTCCTGGCCCGCCCGCGCGTGATCCGCGGCGACGAGCGCGGGTATCTGATGCGCGCGCTGCGCAACACCTTCTATTCGCGGCTGCGCACCGCGTCGCGCCGGCCGCAGACCGGCCCGACGCTGGATGACGTGCAGCCGGCCGACCCGCGCGGCACCCGGCAGCCCGAGCGCGCGGTGGAGGTGGGCGAGATCCTGGAGGCCGTCGCCGGGCTGCCCGAGGACTTCCGGATGGCGCTCGTGGCCGTCGACATCCTCGGCCTCTCCTACGGTGAGGCGGCCAAGGCGCTGGACGCGCGGGAGGCGACGATCACGACCCGGCTGTACCGCGCGCGCCAGAGGATCGCCCGTCAACTTTCGGACGAGCCGGCGTCAGCGGGTAGCGATACTCGGGAAGGATCTGGGCCTGAACGGAGTCTTGCGTGATGGACGACGACATGACAGATGAGCCCAAGCACCCCGAAGGTGAGCTGACGCGTCTCGCCGACGGCTCGCTGCCGGCCGACCGGCAGGCCGATCTGCTCGCCCAGATACGACAGTCACCGGAGCTGACGGCCGCCCTCGCCGAGCAGGAGCGCGCGGTGACGATGCTGCGCGCCCTCGACGAGCCGGCACCGGCCGCGCTGCGGGCGCGGGTCGACGAGCTGACCGGCGCCACGCCGTCGCGCCGCGCTCCACGCTGGCGGCGTGTCTTCGTGCTGCCCGGGGCCACCGCCATCGCGGCTGCGGTCGCCGCCGTCGTCATCCTGGTCAGCGGGGGCGGTGCGACGCCGACGGTGCCCGTTGCGGCTCGGCTGGCCCTGGCCTCGGCGACGCTCCCGGCACCGCCCGTCAACCCCAACGAGGCCCAGAACCTCACGCTCAGCGCGGCGGGCATCCCGTTCCCCGCGTGGGGCCCGCAGAAGGGCTGGACGGCAAACGGCGCCCGCACCGACACGGTCGACGGGCGCAAGATCACCACCGTCTTCTACCTGGACCGCACCGGCAGCCGGATCGGCTACGCGATCACCGACGGCGCGCCGCTGTCGGGCGTGCACGGCGAGACCGTGACCCGCTACGGCGTGCGCTTCACCCTGCAGCAGTCCGGCCCGGCCCGGGTCATCACCTGGGTGCGCTCGGGCCACACCTGCGTGATCGCGGGCCGCTCGGTGAGCTACCGCGCGCTGCTGGCGCTGGCCACCGCCGACGAGCGCGAGGAGGGCGTCAGCTCGCAGGCGGACGTGGACGCCGGCACCGCCTACCTGTAGCACAGCGCCGGCGCTGGCGAGCGCGGCCGCGGCCGGTTCAGGCGAGACTAGGCGCCCATGAGCGCCGAGCGCGACCGCCTCAACGAGGACCCAGCGGGCCAGTCCCCGTGGCGCCGCTGGGGCCCGTACGTCTGAGCGAGCGGGCGTGGGGCACGGTGCGCGAGGACTACAGCGCCGACGGCGACGCGTGGGACTTCTTCCCCCACGACCACGCCCGGTCGCGGGCGTACCGCTGGAACGAGGACGGGCTGGCCGGGATCTGCGACGACCGCCAGCTGCTCTGCTTCGCCCTGGCCTTCTGGAACGGCCGCGACCCGATCCTCAAGGAGCGCGCGTTCGGGCTGTCGGGCCCGCAGGGCAACCACGGCGAGGACGTCAAGGAGTACTGGTGGTACCTGGACAGCACGCCCACGCACTCGTGGATGCGCTGGCGCTACATGTACCCGCAGGCGGCGTTCCCCTACGAGCGGCTGCGTCGAGGAGAACCGGCGCCGCGGCAAGGACGAGCCGGAGTTCGAGCTGCTCGACACCGGCATCTTCGACGACGGGCGCTACTGGGAGATCACCGCCGACTACGCCAAGGCCGCGCCCGAGGACCTGCTCATCCGCATCACGGTCCGCAACGCCGGGCCGGACCCCGCCACGCTCGCACGTGCTGCCGACGCTGTGGTTTCGCAACACCTGGTCCTGGGAGGCCGACGCGTCGCCGCCCCAGATCACGCTGGGCGACGGGGCCCTGGTGGCCGAGCACGCCGAGCTGGGCCGGCGCACGCTGGCCAGCTCCGGCGACCCCGAGCCGCTCTTCTGCGAGAACGAGACCAACGCCGCGCGGCTGTTCGGCGCCGACGCGCCGCACGCCACGCCGCTATCCCAAGGACGGGATCGACGACCACGTCGTCGCGCGGCGCGGCGACGGTCAACCCGGCGCAGCGCGGGACCAAGGCGGCGCTGCACTACCGCCTCACGGTGGCCGCCGGGCGAGTCGGCCACGATCGAGCTGCGCCTGCGCGACGCGCCGGCGGCCGCGCCGGCCTGCGGCGAGCGACTTCGACGCGGTCGATGGCCGCCCGCGAGCGCGAGGCCGACGCCTTCTACGCCGAGCTCACCCCGGCCGACCGCCTCCGCGCGACGAGGCGCTCATCCTGCGCCAGGCCTTCGCCGGGATGCTCTGGTCCAAGCAGTTCTTCCACTACGACGTGCGCCGCTGGCTGGAGGGCGACCCGGCCTACCCGCCGCCCCCGCCCGAGCGGCTGTCCGGGCGCAACCACGAGTGGACGCACCTCAACAACCGCGACGTCATCTCGATGCCCGACAAGTGGGAGTACCCGTGGTACGCCTCCTGGGACCTGGCCTTCCACTGCGTCGCCCTGGCCCACGTCGACCCGGAGTTCGCCAAGTCCCAGCTCATCCTGCTCTGCCGCGAGTGGTACATGCACCCCAACGGCCAGCTCCCCGCCTACGAGTGGAACTTCTCCGACGTCAACCCGCCGGTCCAGGCGTGGGCGGCGCTGCGCGTGTACGAGATCGCCGGCGACGACGACTACGACTTCCTCGAGCGGGTGCTGCACAAGCTGCTGCTCAACTTCACCTGGTGGGTGAACCGCAAGGACGCCGAGGGCGACAACCTGTTCGAGGGCGGCTTCCTGGGCCTGGACAACATCGGCCCCTTCGACCGCTCCAGGCTGCCCGTCGACGGCGTGCTGGAGCAGTCCGACGGCACCGCGTGGATGGCGATGTACTGCCAGGACCTGCTGGAGATGGCGCTGGCGCTCACCCGCCACCACGACCGGTCTACGAGGACCTGGCCACGAAGTTCTTCGAGCACTTCGCCCTGATCGGCTCGGCGCTCAACGACAAGGGCCTGTGGGACGAGGAGGACGGCTTCTACTACGACGTCCTGCGCACCGGCGGCGACTCGATCCCCCTGCGCGCCCGCTCGGTGGTGGGGCTGCTGCCGCTGGCCGCCGTGACGACGATCGGGCCCGAGACGATGGCGCGCGCTCCCGGACTTCGCGGCGCGGGTGCAGTGGTTCGTCGAGCACCTGCCGCTGGGCGAGCGTCGTCTCGCACCTGGAGTCCCCAGTCCATGAGGGCTGGCGGATGCTCTCGATCGTCGACGAGGCCAAGCTGCGCCGGCTGCTGGCGGCGATGCTCGACCCCGACGAGTTCCTCTCCGACCACGGGCTGCGCGGCCTGTCGCGCCGGCACCTCGCAGCATCCGCTGACGATCGAGGTCGGCGGCGTCACCGACACCCTGGACTACGAGCCGGGCGAGTCGCGCACCGGCCTCTTCGGCGGCAACTCCAACTGGCGCGGCCCGGTGTGGTTCCCCATCAACTACCTGCTCATCGAGACGCTGCGCGTCTACCACCGCTTCCTCGGCGACAGCTTCACCGTCGAGTTCCCCACCGGGGATCGGGCGACCAGCTCACCCTGGCCGAGGTCGCCGACGAGCTCGCCGACCGGCTCATCGCCATCTTCCGCAGCGGCCCCGACGGCCGCCGGCCCGTGCTCGGGCGGCTACCGCCTGGCCCAGGACGACCCGGCGCTGGCACGACCTCATCCCGTTCCACGAGTACTTCCACGGCGACACCGGCGCCGGGCTCGGCGCCTCGCACCAGACCGGCTGGACCGGGCTGGTCGCCAACCTGATCATCACCCGAGGGCGGACGTGAGGCGCCTCGGTGTACGGCGGCGCACGTGAGACGCCTCACGCGCGCGACGATCGCCGCCGCCTGCCTCGCCGTCGCGGCCTGCGGCGGGCACGCCGCCACCAAGCAGGACGTCATCGCCCAGGGCAACGCCATCTGCGCCGGGGCCCTGCGCGACATCCGCGCGCTGCCCGCGCCGGCCTCGGCGGGATCCTCGACGGCGGCGCTGGCCAAGTATCTGGAGCAGGTGGTGCCGATCATCCACACCGAGACCGCCGGGCTGCGAAAGCTGCCCCGGCCGGCCCGCGACGGCGCGCTGCTCAACCGCTTCCTGGCCGCCATGGGGACCACGGAGGCGCAGTACCGCACGCTGCTGGCGGCCGCCCAGTCCGGGAGCTCCGCAGCGGTCTCGGGGGCACTGTCGGCGCTCGCGAGCGGCCCGTCGGCGACATTGGCGAGCCAGTACGGGCTCACGCAGTGCGCCAACGCCAGCGGCACGGCCGTGTCCTGACGCCAAGCTCGCTGCCGGAAACGCTGCTTAAGCAGCGCCTATATAGTGGCCCAATGCATCATTTCTCCCACTTCCCTCTCCGCCGCGTGCGGTGGGGGGCTGGCGAGCACCGGCCCGGGCTTCGCCTCCGGCGCCTCGCTGCCCCCATCCTGGTCGTTCTCGCCGCTGCGGCGATGATGATCACGCCGGCCCTGGCCAGCGCTGACTCCTCATCCACGCTGACCGTGGTCGGCACCAGCGACTTCAGCGACTCGGGCCTGATCCCCGAACCTCATCCAGCCCGCGTTTGCCAAGGCATTCCCGCAGTACACCTTCAAGTACATCGGCACCGCGACCGGCACCGCGATCAGCGACGCCGAGAGCGGCTCGGTGGGCGCCAGCGTGCTCATCGTCCACGCCGCATCGCTGGAGAACCAGTTCGTCGGCAACGGCTACTCCTACGAGCGCTACGGCCGTGCGATCTTCACCAACGACTTCGTGTTCGCCGGGCCCACGGGCGATCCCGCGGGCGTCGCCGCCAACGGGGCGAACAACATCGCCCAGGCGTTCGCCGACGTGGCCTCGGCGGGCGTCGCCGGCAAGGCGACGTTCGTCTCTCGTGGCGGCACCCCGGGCACCACGGTCGAGGAGCACGCCATCTGGGCGCTGGTCCAGAGCGCGAACCTCGCGCCGTCCGGACTGCTGCTGTGCGCGGTCAACGCGACCTCGGGCGGCGGCGAGACGCCGATCGCCGCCGGTAATGGCGTCACCGCGTCCGGGCAGCCCTGCCCCAACGGCGGCGCCCTGCCCACGGCCAGTTCGCTGCCGTCCTGGTACGTCGCGACCGGCCTGACCCAGGGCCCCAACGTGCTCGCAGCCAACGCCTGCACGGGTCACCCCAGCGGCGCCAACACCTGCTACGTCCTCACCGACCGCGGCACCTATGACTACCTGGCGTCGGGCACCGACCCGGCCGGCACGATCCCGAACCTGAAGATCCTCACCCGGGGACCCCAGCCGGCCAGCGCCCCCGGCGGCGCCACGCCCTGATCAACTACTTCCACGCCTACATCATCAACCCGTCCAAGCCGGGCGAGGCGGTCAACCTGCCCGCGGCCCAGGCGTTCGTCAACTTCCTCACCTCGCCGGCCCTCCAGGCCCAGCTCAAGACGTACCTGCCCAACGCCGATCCGGGTGGCCCCCCGTTCGTCGCCGACGCATCGCCGATCATCGCGGCGAAGCTCCCCGCCACCTACAAGGCGGGCAAGCCGGCCACGGTCACAGGAACGCTGACCAACGCCGAGACCGGGTATCCCGGCCCTGGCGGACAAGCCGGTGACCATCGACGCGCGTGGTCAACAACCTCCCGGTCCCGGTACCGGCGCCACCGCCTTCACCGACGCCAACGGCGCGTTCTCGATCAAGTTCGTGCCGCCGGTCACCGGGTCCTACGAGCTGACGACATCGCAGATCTCCCAGCTCGAGGACAAGACCCTGACCCCGGCGTTCGGCGACCTGCTCTCGCCGGCGGCCACGACCCCGGTGACGGTCACCGTCCACAGCGCGGTGACCAAGCTCTTCGCCAAGTCACGCGGCGGCATGGCGGTGGTCTACGGCTCGGTCGCGCCGAGCACCGGCCACGTCAAGGGCGTCGTCACCGTCCTGGCCAAGGGCGCGAGGGGCGGCTTCAAGAAGGTCGCCACGCAGCGGCTCGGATCCAGCGCCGGCAACTTCGCCGTCGCCGTCAAGGCCAAGCCCGGCAAGTGGCAGTACAAGGTCACCTACGCGGATCCCCACCAGGTGGTCGGCGCGGCGTCCAAGTCGGTCAAGGTGACCGTCGGCGCCAAGCCGGCCTCCAGCGTCAAGCTCGGCGCGGTGAAGGTGTCGGGCGGGAAGGTGACGGTGAGCGCCAAGGTCAACCCGAAGGCCCCGAGGGCCGGAGCCAAGGTCGTGCTGTTGGCGTTCAAGGCCACCGGCGGGACGCCCCGCTTCGTCACCATCGCCTCGGCCGCGATCAAGGGCAAGAAGACGATCACGCTGCACGGCAAGCTGGCCCGGAAGAACACCTGGGTCCTGGAGCTCGTCTACGTGCACAAGGGCCAGCCGTCGAGCTACTCGGCGCTGAAGACGGTCGTCGGCAAGTAGGTCGGCCAGCCCGAGACGATCCGCACGCGCGAAATGAGACAGTCGGTCGACCGCCGCTTCGGGACTCTCCCGGGGCGGCGGTTGCCGTTGTGCCCGTGCAGTGCCCGGGCAGCTTCTGGCCTGGCCTGCGCGTGCGCCGCCCTGGCCGTGACGCCCTCGGCGGCCGGGGCCGACCAGACCGTGGTGAGCGCCACGATCTACCCCGGGGCCCAGGGGAGCGTCGCCACCAAGAGCGCGACTCTGTCCCAGCTGCAGACGTGTGAGCCGTACTCGGGGCCCAACCCGATCTATCTGTACCCGAGCCAGCAGCCGTTCCAGGCGCCCCCGGACTCGACCTGGACGGTGTCCGAGGTCCTGCAGTGCGGGCTCGGAGTCTCTCCCAGCCAGGTATCCGACGTCCAGGTGGGGACGGTCAACCGCGGCTTTGAGGCGCCGCTGAGCAGCGCCGCCCTCACCGACCCCAGCCAGTACCAGGACCCGGCGGCCCCGGGAGCGCTGCCCATCATCTCCAGCGACGGCGCTGAGGACCAGAACACCTACGTCCGCCCGTACCGCGGCGGCTCGGACAGCAACGCCACCGACCAGGTCGTGCAGGCGGGCCAGCCCCTCGCCCTGCTGGTGTACCTCAACGGCTCGCTGCTGACGGTGACCGCGACTCAGCAGACCCTGTCGCACACGTCCAGGACGCGGTCAATCCAGCTCGCCGCCACCGTCCACGACTCCTCCGGCGCGGTGGTCCCGGCATCCGCGCTGACCTGGAGCTGGAGCCTCGGGGATGGCACCGGCTCCACCGCCTCCTCTCCGACCCATACCTTCACGGCGGGCGCCTACTACGTGACGGTCGACGTCACCGACAACAGCACCGGGTCGGGAGGCACGGCAACCCTGCAGGTCGACTTCGGCGCGTCGGGACCGGCCGGGACCGGCAACCACAACGGCAACCCCAAGCCCACGAAGTCCAAGAACCCCAGTGGCCCGAGCCACGGCAGCCCCACGCCGACGGGCGGGGCCCGCCACCAGAAGAGGACCACGTCGCAGACCACGACCACCCAGACCACGACCACCCAGACCACGACCACCACGACGCCCACCACGTCCAGCACCGACACCACCTCGAGCACCGACACCACGACGACGCCCGCGACGACGTCGACCACCACCACCACGGCGACGAGGAGCACCACCACCCGTGCCCACCGCTCCACGACGACGCGCAGCCAGCCGGAGGTCCCGCCCAGCGCGCCGGTGGTGAGCGGGCAGCTCATCAGCGACGTGAACCTCGCTGCCCGCCTCGGCCAGCCCGCTGGTCCATCGTCACCCCCGCCGCGGCCACGCCGGCCGCCGAGGTCCGCCAGGCCGCGCACATCGCCGCTGCCCCGGCCATCGGCGGGGCGCTCGCCGTCGGCCTGCTCCTGGCCCTCGGCGCCGGGCGCGAGCTGCGCGGCCGCCACCGCTGGCGGCTGGGCAACGACGGCAACTGAAAGCCACGCGTCTGACACCATCGCTCGCTGGCCGTGATCTTCGCCCTCAGCACCCACTCCATCGACGAGGCGATCTTCCACGTCGCCAGCGTGCTGCAGGTGCCCGTGCTCATCCTGGCCCTGCTCGCGCTGGCGGTGGTCATCTATGAGCTGGGGAGCTACGGGGTCGAGATCTGCGGGCGCCGGCGGCGCCGGTTCACCGCGCTGGCGGCGGGCGCCGAGGCGGCCCGCCAGGCACTGGCCGGCGGCGACCGCGCCGCCGCCGCGGCGGCCGTGAGCGAGCTGCCGCGCAGCCCCGCGATGGCGCGGACGCTGGCGTTCATCGTCGAGCACGCGCGCACCGACGGCGGCGACCACCAGCTCAACAAGGCGCTGGCCGACTTCGACTTCGACGCCCAGCGGCGCCTGGCCCGGACCCGGATGCTGGTGCGCGCCGGCCCGGCGCTGGGGCTGATGGGCACGCTCATCCCGCTCTCGCCGGCGCTCACCGGCCTGGCCAACGGCAACACCTCCGCGCTCAGCCAGAACCTGCGCGTCGCCTTCAGCGTCACCGTCGTCGGCCTGCTCATCGGCGCGGTGGCGTTCGGGCTGTCGCTGTCCCGCGATCGCCTCTACGGCCAGGACCTGTCCGACCTCGAGTACGTCGCGGCGATCGTGTCCGACACCCGCGGCGGCCCCGCTCCGCGCGCCGTGCCGGCCCCCGTGCTCCACGCCCATCCCACCGCCGAGCCAGCCACGCTGCGCGAGCCGCAACCCCTCGGCGAGCAGACGCCACCGGGAGGTGACGCATGATCACGGTCACCCCGCGCTCGCGTGCCCGCGAGGACCGCGCCGGCGATCCGCTCGACGGCCTGGTCAACCTCTTCGACCTCGGGATCGTGCTGTCGGTGGCGTTCCTGCTGGCCGCGCTGTCCTCGCTGCACCTCGACGGCGCGATCACCAAGCACGGCCTGCGGGCCACCAGTGCCCAGGCGATCCAGATCAAGCCCGGCCAGACGGTGGCGCCGCTGCCCAAGCCCGGCGCCCGCACGATCGGCCGCGGCATCCAGGCCGGCGTCGTCTACCGGCTGGCCAACGGCCAGCTCGTGTACGTGCAGAACCCACCGGCCAAGCGCACTGACGTGGGCTACCTCTGGCGTGAGCTGCGCCAGGCGATCCCGCTGATCGCGCACGGCAACCAGTACATCCTCGAGCGTCACCTGGGTCACGATCCGGGTCGCGGTCATCTCGACCGCGATCGCCCTGGTCATCGGCCTGCCGATCGGCCTGGCGCTCGGGCTCGGCCGCTTCCGCGGGCGCCGCGCGCTGCAGATCCTCGCCAACGCCAGCCTGGCGCTGCCCCCGGTGATCGTCGGCGTCGGCGTGCTCGTGCTCCTGCTCCCGCAGGGCGTGTTCGGCTCGCTGCGCATCGAGTTCACCCTGAAGGCGGTGTACGTGGCGCAGACGATCCTCGCGCTGCCCTACATCGTCGCGCTCACGCCGGCCGCGATCCAGGGGCTGCCGCCGGGACTGCTCGCGCAGGCGCGGGTGCTCGGCGCGGGGCGCGTCCAGCTCGCGCTGCTGGCGCTGCGCGAGGCGAAGATCGGCGTGATCGCGGCGGTCATCGCCGCGCTGGGCGCGTCGCTGTCGGAGGTCGGCGCGGTGGTGATCGTCGGCGGCAACATCCAGGGCGACGACCAGACGCTGGCCAGCGCGGTGCTCCAGCAGGTCAACGACTACGCCAACTACCCGTACGCGATCGCCATCGGCATCGTCCTGCTGGCGCTGATCCTGCTGCTGGCGGCGCGCTCACGGTGCTCCAGCAGCGGACCAGCGGGATCAACCTGCGGTTCCGGGCGGCGGCGTCGGCATGAGGGACCACTAGCGTGCACGAGCTGTGGGAGCTGCTGCGCGACGCCGTGCCGCTGATCGCCCACGGCAACCCGTACCTGATGAGCGTCATCTGGTTCACCCTCCAGGTGGCCGCGATCGCCACCGGCGTCGCCACGGTGATCGGGCTGCCGCTCGGGCTGGCGATCGGCCTGGGCCGCTTCCGCGGCCGGCGCGCGCTCCAGGTGCTGGCCAACGCCAGCCTCGGGCTGCCG
The DNA here is from genome assembly GCA_963790605.1 of uncultured Actinomycetota bacterium. Classification (GTDB taxonomy): domain Bacteria; phylum Actinomycetota; class Thermoleophilia; order Solirubrobacterales; family Solirubrobacteraceae; genus Palsa-465. The sequence goes on from CAWBPG010000003.1 coordinate 388,807, forward strand.
CCGGTGCTCGTCGGGCTGGTCCTGTTCTTCGTCTTCGCCGGCCAGGGCCCGCTCGGCCGCCTGCACCTGCCCGGTGACCCGGCGCGCGGTGTTCGTCGCCCAGACGATCCTGGCGCTGCCCTACGTGGTGGCGCTCACCGCCGCGGCGGTCCAGGGCCTGCCGCCCGGGCTGCTGGCCCAGGCGCGCGCGCTCGGCGCCGGCCGCATCCAGCTGCGGTGCTGGCGCTGCGCGAGGCCCGCATCGGCGTGCTGGCCGCGATCATCGCCGCGCTGGGCACGTCGCTGTCCGAGGTGGGCGCGATCGTCATCGTCGGCGGCAACATCTACGGCTATGACCAGACGCTGGCCAGCGCCGCCCTGTATGAGGCCAACGCCGCCCACTACGCCGACGCGGTGGCGATCGGGATCGTGCTCGTCGGGCTGATCCTGGTGCTGATGGGCGGGGTCGGCGCTGCTCCAGCACCAGGGCGGCGGCATCCGCCTGCGCTTCCGGTCGGCCACGTGAGCCCCGGTCCCGACAGCCGTCCGGTGCTGCTGCGCGCCGCGGGCGTCGAGCGTCCGCCGCGGGCAACCGCGCGGTCGTCCACGACGTCAGCCTGGAGCTGCGCGCCGGCGAGATCGTCGCGCTGCTCGGCCCCAACGGCGCGGGCAAGAGCACCCTGCTCGACGCGCTGGCGCGGCGCGCTCGCCCCGGCCGCCGGGACGGTCGAGCGCCACGGCCGCGTGGCCGTCGCGCTGCAGGCCCCGGACCTGGCCCGCCGCAGCGTGCTCGCCAACGTGATGCTGGCGCTGGCCTGGTGGGGCGTCCCCAGGCCGCAGCGGCGCGGCCGCGCCGTGGCCGCGCTGGAGGCGATCGGCGCCGGGCACCTCGCCGCAGCGCCCGGCCGCGACGCTGTCGGGCGGCGAGCGCCGCCGGGTGCACCTGGCGCGCGCGATCGCCGTGGCCCCCGACGTCCTGCTGCTCGACGAGCCGTTCGCCGGCCTGGACGCCGAGGTGCGGGCCACGCTGCTGGAGGACGCGCTGTCGGCGCTGCGCTCGGACACGCGGGCGACGCTGGTCGTGGTCCACGACCGCGCCGAGGCGTGGGCGCTGGCCGACCGGCTGCTCGTCCTGATCGACGGCCGGCTCGTCGCCGACGGGCCGCCGCGGGAGCTGCTCGAGCACCCGCCGAGCCCCGGCGTGGCCCGCTTCCTCGGCTACGACGGGGCGATCCGCGACGGCGGACGCGACGCGTGCTCACGCGGCCGCCCCACGTGATCCTGGACCCGGCGGGGCCGCTCGAGGCGACGGTGACCCGGGCGATCGCACTCGAGGACGGCTTCCGGCTCGAGCTCGAGCTGGACACCGGACGGCTGTACGCGGTGGCGCCGCTGCCGGCCCGCGCGTCGGCGACACGGTCCGCGTCTGCGGATCGACGGCGGGGTCCGGTTTCCCGGCGCCGTCACCGGCCCCCTTGACGAGTTTGCGATGCTCAGGACATGAGCGACCGGGAACCTGCCTGCACCCACCTGAACACCGTCGCAGGTGACCGAGCTGCCCGAGGCCGTCGACGGCTGCGAGGACTGCCTGCGCGAGGGCGGCGTGTGGCTGCACCTGCGGATCTGCCTGGAGTGCGGGCACGTCGGCTGCTGCGACGACTCGCCCCGCCGCCACGCCAGCCGGCACGCCGCCGCCAGCTCGCACCCGATCATCCGCTCGCTGGAGCCCGGCGAGGAGTGGTGCTGGTGCTTCGTCGACGAGCTGGGCATGCTGATCCCCGAGGTCACCGGCACGACGCGCATCCCGCCGTCGCCGATGCTGACCTAGGCGCCGCGCGTGTCGACCACCGAGCCTCGCCGCGCGACGATCCTCGCCGTCGACGATGAGCCGACCGTGCTCGCCGCGGTCGCGCGCGACCTGCGCCGCGGCTTCGGCGAGCACTACCGGATCCTGCGCGCCGGCTCGGGCCCCGAGGCGCTGGAGCTGCTCGACCGAGATGCGCCGCCGCGGCGAGAACCTGGCGATGATCGTCGCCGACCAGCGGATGCCGGGCATGGAGGGAACCGAGCTGCTGGTCAAGGCGCGCCAGATCTACCCCGAGGCCAAGCGCGTGCTGCTCACCGCCTACGCCGACACCCAGGCGGCGATCGCCGCCATCAACGAGGTGTCGCTGGACTACTACCTGCTCAAGCCGTGGGACCCGCCCGAGGAGCAGCTGTTCCCGGTGGTGGAGGACCTGCTCACCACCTGGGAGGCGGGCGCGGCGCTCGAGTCCGGGCGGCGTGCGCGTCATCGGCCATCGCTTCTCCAAGGACACCCACGACCTGCGCGACTTCCTGGCCCGCAACCGCGTCCCCGGCCGCTGGCTGGACGTCGAGCGCGACAGCGAGGCCCGCGAGCTGCTCACCGTCGCCGGGGTCCCCGAGGACCGCCTGCCGGTGGTCCTGCTGGAGGACGGCGACGTGCTCGAGCGCCCGACCGTGCTCGAGCTCGCCGAGCGCCTCGGCGTCGCCGCGGCGCCCGGCGTCCGACCACTACGACCTCGTCATCGTCGGCGGCGGCCCGGCCGGGCTGGCGGCCGCGGTCTACGGCGCCTCGGAGGGACTGCGCACGGTGATGGTCGAGCGCGAGGCGCCCGGCGGGCAGGCCGGCCAGTCCAGCCGGATCGAGAACTACCTCGGCTTCCCCACCGGGCTGTCGGGCTCGGACCTGGCCCGCCGCGCCACCGACCAGGCGCGCCGGCTCGGCGCCGAGCTGCTGACGGTCTCCGACGTCGTGGCGCTGAGGGTCGAGGGCGCCGGGCGGATCGTCGAGCTGGCCGGCGGCGTGCAGCTGTCGCGCCAACACGCGTGCTCGTCGCCTCCGGCGTCTCCTACCGGATGATGCCCGCGCCCGGGCTTTGCCGACTTCACCGGCGCCGGCGTCTACTACGGCGCCGCGCTCACCGAGGCCCGCTCCTGCTCCGCAGCAGCACGTCGTCGTCATCGGCGCCGCCAACTCCGCGGGCCAGGCGGCCGTCCACTTCGCCGGCTACGCCAGCCGGGTGACGATGCTCGTGCGCGGCGACTCGCTGGACGAAGTCGATGTCGGCGTACCTGATCGAGCAGATCGCCGGCGCTGCAGAACATCGAGGTGCTCACCCGGACCGAGGCGATCGCCGCCGAGGGCGACAACGGCCGCCTCAAGCGCCTGCGGCTGCGCGGACCGGACGGGGCGCGAGCGCACCGAGGACGTCGACGCCTGCTTCGTGTTCATCGGCGCGGTGCCCCGCACCGACTGGCTGGACGGCGTCGTCGCCCGCGACGAGCGCGGCTTCATCCTCGCCGGCGCCGACGCCCGCGAGCACGGCTGGCCGCTGCAGCGCGAGCCGCGCACGCTGGAGACGAGCGTCCCCGGCGTGTTCGTCGCCGGCGACGTGCGCGCCCGCTCGATCAAGCGCGTCGCCTCGCGCCGTCGGCGAGGGCTCGATGGCCGTGTCGCTCATCCACGAGTATCTGGCCGAGGCATGAGGGCCTGCAATGAGTCACCCGACGTCGCCGACCTGCGCCCCATCGACCTCTTCGCCGAGCTCTCCGACGAGGAGCTGCAGGCCGTGGTGCGACGCCGCCGAGCTCAAGGACATCCCCGCCGGGACGGTGTACGCCAAGCAGGACGAGACCAAGACCGGGCTCATCCTCATCCTGGCAGGGCACGATCGAGGCGCTGGTCCAGGACGGGACCGGCGACGAGCCGATCGGCGATCACGTCGCCCCCACCTGGATGGGCGCGATCCCGACGCTGGTCGGCGGCCCGTCCGCGGTGCGCATGGTGGCCCGCGACGACGTGCGCGCCGCGGTCATCGCCCCGGACGACTTCATCGACCTCGTACGCGCCCACCGGCCGGTGTTCCTGCGCGTGATGGCCATGGTGCGCCCGGTGACGCGGCGGATCACCGCAGCGCGAGTCAAACCGCGAGCGGCTGGCGTCGCTGGGCACGATGTCCGCCGGACTGGCCCACGAGCTCAACAACCCGGCCTCGGCGGCCAAGCGCGCCGCCTCCGACCTCGCCGACGCGCTCGACGTGCTCACCAGCACCGTCGGGCTGCTCGTGGAGTCGGGCGTCGAGCGCGAGCAGGCCGCCGAGCTGGTCGCGCTCCAGCGCGAGGCGGCGGCGACGTGCGCCGACCACGAGCCTCTGTCGGCGCTCGACGCCGCCGACGCCGAGGACGCGCTCGTCCGACGCGCTCGAGCGCCGCCGGGGTCGACGAGCCCTGGCGGATCGCCGACCCGCTGGTGTCGGGCGGCATCGACCCGGCGTTCGTGGCCCGGGTGGCCGACAGCCGCCGGTCCGGCCACGGCCGCCACCCTGCGCTGGATCGCCGCCTCGCTGGGCGCCCGCCAGCTGTCGGCCGAGCTGCGCGAGTCCACCGACCGGATGGGCGAACTGGTCAAGGCGATCAAGACCTACGCCTACATGGACCGCGGCGAGCTGGTCCAGGTCGACGTGCGCGAGGGCCTGGACACGACGCTCACCCTGCTCAAGCACAAGCTCAAGCACACCGAGATCGAGGTGGAGCGCGACTACGACCCGGCTCTGGGCAAGCTCACCGTCCACGGCGCCGAGCTCAACCAGGTGTGGACCAACCTGCTCGACAACGCCATCGACGCGCTCGGCGACAGCGGCCACATCACGATCACCACCCGCGCCGACGGCGACTGCGCGGAGATCGACATCGCCGACGACGGGCCCGGCATCCCCGCCGAGATCCGCGACCGCGTGTTCGACCCGTTCTTCACCACCAAGGAGGTCGGCAGCGGCACCGGCCTCGGGCTCGACACCGCCCGCCGGATCCTCGTCGACCGCCACCACGGCAGCCTCACCCTGGAGTCGCGACCGGGCCAGACGGTGTTCCGGGCCCGGCTGCCGCTCAACGGCGCGCGCCGCTGATGGCCGGGCGCGAGCCGGAGCCGCGCACCAAGCGCCTCGCGCTGGTCACCGCGATCCTGGCCTCGACCATCGCCGCCGTGGACTCCACCGCGGTCAACGTGGCGCTGCCGGCGATCGGGCGCGACCTCGGCGGCGGGTTCGCCGCCCAGCAGTGGGTCTCCAACGCCTACCTGCTGACGCTGAGCGCGCTCATCCTGCTCGCCGGGTCGCTCACCGACCGCGCTCGGCGAGCGGCGCGTGTTCACCGCCGGGCGTGGCCGGGTTCGGGATCGGCTCGGCGCTGTGCGCGGCGTCGCCGACGATCGGGGTGCTGATCGTCGCGCGGGCGCTGCAGGGGGTCTCGGGCGCGCTGCTCACCCCGTCGGCGCTGGCCATCATCGTCTCGCGTCTTCCCCAAGGAGGAGCGCGGCGGGGCGATCGGGACCTGGACGGCGTGGGGCGGGATCGGGATCCTCGCCGGGCCCATCGTGGGCGGCCAGATCGTCGACTCCGCCTCGTGGCGCTGGATCTTCATCATCAACGTGCCGCTGGTGATCATCGCCCTGGCGCTGGCCCGCGTGGCCGTTCCCGGGCCGCGCCCACGGGATGCCCGACGTCCGCATCGACTGGATGGGCGCCGCGCTCGCCGCGCTCGGCCTGGCCGGGATCTCGTTCGGGCTGATCGAGCAGCCGGTGCTGGGCTGGTCCGACCCGGGCGTGTGGGGCGCGCTGCTGGCCGGCTTCGTGCTCTTGGCCACCTTCATCTGGCACGAGGCCCACACCGCGATGCCGATGCTGCCGCTCGAGCTGTTTCGCCACCGCAACTTCGCGGTGGCCAACGCGCAGACGTTCGCCATGTACGGCGGGATCGGGCTGCTCGGGTTCTTCGTGACGATCTACCTCCAGCAGGTGGCGGGCTACAGCGCGCTGAAGTCGGGGGTCACCGGGCTGGTCCCGACGGTCGTGATGTTCTTCCTGTCGGCGCGAATGGGGCGGCTGGCCGACCGCTTCGGGCCCGCGCCCGTTCCTCACCATCGGGCCGCTGGTCGTGGCCGCCGGGCTTCGCCCTGATGCAGCGCTACGGGACCTCGGTGTCGCTGTGGACCGACGTGCTGCCGGCGCTGCTGGTGTTCTCCCTCGGCCTGGCGCTCACCGTCTCACCGCTCACCGCGACGGTGCTGGCCGACGCCAGCGAGATGGACGCCGGGATCGCCTCGGCGGTCAACAACGCCATCGCGCGCACCGCCGGGCTGGTGGCGGTGGCCGCGGTCGGCGCGGTCGTCGCCTCGTTCTACGGCGCGCGGCTCGACGCGCGCCTGGGCCACCGGCTGCCCGGCGTCCAGCCAGGCCGCGGTGCGCGACGGCCAAGCGCCACACGTTCGGGACGATCGACGCCGCGCGCGCTGCCGCCGGCCGACCGCGCCTTCGCGCGCCGGGCCACCGCCTCCGCCGGCGAGGACGCGTTCCACGTGGCGATGGGGATCGCCACCGGCCTGCTCGTCGGTGGCCGGGCTGGGCGGCCTGGCGCTGCACGGGCGCCGGCGCACGACCGTGGCCGCGGGCGACTGCGCGGGCGGTCAGCTCGCCGGGCAGCCGCTGTCGGTGGCCGCCGAGCTACCGCGCCCGCGGCGGAGCTCGCCGCCGCCACGGCGCTTCAGGACGCTGACGTCACGCGCACCGTCAGGCCAGCAGGTCGTGGTACTCCGTGTGCGTCTCGATGAACCACTGCGACGAACGGGCACACCGGGCGCACCGCCAGGCCGCGGGCGCGGGCGTCGTCCAGGGCCCCGCGCACCAGCTGCGAGCCCAGGCCCTTGCGCTCCTGCGCGGGGTCGACCTCGGCGTGCAGGAAGGCGATGACGCCGGGCGACTGCCGGTAGGTGACAAAGCCCGCGCGCTCGCCGTCGACGGTGAGCTCGTAGCGGGCGGCCTCGGGGTTGTCGGCGACCGTGATCTCCATGGCCATCAGGCTCTCCGCTCCAGGCCCGCGTCAATCATCTCCACCAGTGCGGCGAAGCTCTCGTCCAGCGAGAGCGGGATCCCGAAGCCGCCCTCGCGCTCGAGCGTCACGAACCCGTGCAGCGCCGAGCGCACGGCCCGGACGGCGTGGATCGCGGCGTCGCCCGCCGATGCCGTAGCCGTCGAGCACCGCGACGAAGACCCCGACCGCCGCCGCGCCGGCGGCCTGGTTCTCCTCGCGGTCGGAGGCGACCTGCATGGCCGCGTAGGTCCCGGGGTGGGCGTGGGCATAGGCGCGGTAGGCGGTGGCCACGGCACGCAGGGCATCGGCGCCGGAGCGGCCCGCGGCGGCCGCCTGGAGCGCTGACGCCATGCTCCCGCGGCGCCGCGGGCGCCCAGCCGGGCGCGCAGGTCGCCGAGGCCGTCGACGTGGGCATACAGCGACGGGGTGCGGATCCCCAGCGCCGCCGCCAGCCGCGCCAGGGTGAGCTCGCGCGAGCCCCTCCTCGTCGGCCAGCGCGGCGGCGGCGGCGACGACGGCCTCGGCGTCGAGTCCCGCCCGCGGCATCAGCTCGCCGCGCGGGCGATGGCGGCGTCCATCGCCGCCGCCGGGGCCGGGCACGGCGCGGCCGTGGCCGACGACGAGCAGCGCGGGGTCAAGCGCGCGCAGCGCCCGGGCCGAGGCGAGGTCCTGCGCCTTGTCGAAGGTCGCCATCGCCGCCAGCGGGAAGCGCCAGTAGAAGTGGTTGGAGACCGCGGTCGTGCCGAAGGTGGTGAACACGTCGCCGGCGATGAGCGTGCGGTCGCGCGTGTCGAGGAAGGCGACGTGACCCGGCGAGTGGCCCGGGGCTGGGGATGACCTCGAGGCTGCCGACGGTGTCGCCCGCCTGCAGCCGCACGTCCGGCGTCGGTGGCCAGCTTGGGCCAGCTGCCGGTGAGCTTGCCCTCCACCACCTTCTCGCCGGCGTGGATGCGGGCGTCGAGCTCGGGCATGAGCACCTGGACCTCGGCGCCGAGCTTGCCCTTGAGCTCGTCGACCGAGCCGACGTGGTCCCCGTGGCCGTGGGTGAGGGCGATGCGGCGGATGGGGGCGCCCGCCGCGGCCGCGGCGGCGATGAGCGCGTCGCCGGTGCGGGGCATGGTCGTGTCCACGAGGGTGAAGCCGTCGTCCTCGCGGACGAGGTAGGCGTTGACGAAGCCGTAGCGGGTGAGCTGGATGAGGCGGTCGTTGAGCTGCGTGGTCTTCATGGTGTTCCTCCGGATGCGTGACGTTCCTAATGTGATTAGGAGTATTACCTAATGGCATTAGTCATGTCAAGGGGGCGCGGGTATTCTCGGTCCGTGTTGCATCGGCGCCTCACCGCGACCGTGGCCGCGGTGGTGGCGGTTCGTCGCGCTGAGCGCGTGCGGCGGGTCCTCGTCGACGCCCCAGTCCACGCTGCAGCAGCTACCTGACCGCGTGGAGCCACGGCGACTGGGCGGCCATGCGCAAGCTCGTGGCCACCCCGCCCGCGACGTTCACCACCGCCAACGCCGGCGCCTTCAGCGCGCTCGGGGTCAAGACCGCGACCTTCACCGCCGGACGCGTGAGCCAGAAGGGATCCAAGGCCCAGGCCCGCGTGACCGAGAGCTATCGCCCTGCCGCGTGTCGGCGCGTGGAGCGACCGCCACCACCGTCCATCTCGTGCAGCGCAACGGCATCTGGAAGGTGGCGTGGACGCCGGCCACGATCAACCCGGCGCTGCACGGCACCGACCGCCTGGCCACCGTCGAGGACTGGCCGCCGCGCGCCGGCATCACCGGCGCCGGCGGCGCGCCGCTCATCGCCGCCCAGCACCTCGTCGACGTCGGCCTCGTCGGCAGCCGGATCAAGGACGCCACGCAGGTGGGCGCCGACCTGCGTCGCCGCCGGCGCCACCGCCGCCGCAGGTCAAGGCGGCGCTCGCCCAGGCCAAGGCCCACCCGACGTTCTTCGAGCCCGTCTTCCAGATCACCGCAGACGCGCTTTGAGCAGCTCAAGGCCCAGCCCGGGCCCGCACAACGTCTACGCCGTCCCCGGCACCCAGTTCCAGCAGGCCACCGCCCGCAGCGCGATCACCCCGCAGCTCGCCGCACACCTCGTCGGCACGGTCGGGCCCATCACCGCCGACCAGCTCAAGGCGCTCGGCCCGCCCTACGACGCCTCCAGCCAGGTCGGCCAGACCGGCCTGGAGTACGCGGCCGAGCGACAGCTGGCCGGCACGCCCACGACCAAGGTGATCGTCGAGACGGCCGGCGGCGCGCCTGGTCAAGACGCTCGCGTCGTTCCCGGGCAAGCCGGGCCAGCCCGCTGAGCACCAGCCTCGACCCCCGCGTGCAGCGCGCCGCCGAGGCGGCGCTGGCCGGCGTGCACAAGAACGTGGCGATGGTGGCCATGCGCGCCTCCACCGGCCAGGTGCTGGCCGTCGTGTCAGACCCCGTCGTCGGTGGCCTACAACCGGCGCTGCAGGGCGCCTACCCGCCCGGCTCCACCTTCAAGGTGCTCACCTCGGCCGCGCTCATCCAGAAGGGCCTGTCGCCCGTCATCGCCGGCGAGCTGCCCGCCGAGCATCACCGTCGACGGCGAGGTGTTCCACAACGCCGAGGGCGACCAGCCGGTGAGCACGCTGGATCGGCGCGTTCACCGAGTCGTGCAACACCGCCTTCATCGGCCTGGCCACCTCCCACCTGCAGCCCGCCGACTTCCCCGCGGTGGCCAACCTCTATCGGGCTGGGCCGCACGCCCCACATGGGCCTCACCGCGTTTGACGCCAACGTGCCCGCGCCCGAGCGGGCAGGCCGACCTGGCCGCCACGCGCGATCGGCCAGGGCCGCGTCACCTTCTCGCCGCTGGGCATGGCGACGGTGGCGGCCGCCGTCGACAGCGGCAGCGTCCGCGCGCCGCGGCTGGTCGACCGGCGCGCCCGACGATCAGATCGCGCCCTCGCCGCTGCCCGGCGCGGTCGCTGACGACCTGCGGCTGATGATGGGCCACGTCGTCGGCGAGCGGGACCGCCGCCGGCACCGGGCTGCCCGCGCGGCACCCACGCCAAGACCGGGCACCGCCCAGTACGAGCGCGGGCGGCAAGCTCAAGCTCGACGCCTGGCTGATGGGCTACGACGGCGACGTCGCCTTCGCGATCGTCGTCCAGGACAGCGGCGGGGTCAACGGCGGACCGCTGGACGGGCCGATCATCGCCAAGTTCCTCAACGGGCTCGGCAGCGCGGCCTGACCCGCTCACGCGGCCTGACCCGTTAGAGCTCGCGCTCGTAGAAGAAGCTCAGCGTCTCCACCCCGCCCGGGCCGTGCTCGGTGTGGGTGAAGCCGAGGCTCTCGTACAGGGCGCGCGCGCCGACGTCGGCCTCGCCGGTGCCGAGCTCCATCGTGTCGGCGCCCTCGGCGCGGGCCGCCGCCATCGTCTCCTCCATCAGCGCGCGGCCGATGCCCTGCCCGCGGCGGTCGGGCACGACGTAGAGCTCGGCCAGGTAGGACTCGAGCTTGGGGCTCCACAGCCCCGGCCGGAAGCGCGTCACCGACACCGCGCACGGCGGCTCGCCCGCCGACCAGGATGATCGGTGTCGCCGTGCGCCAGCAGCGCGCGGATGCGCTCGGCCATCTGCTCCTGCGGCGGCGCCGGATCGTCGTACTCGACGTTGAAGTCGCGCAGCAGCCTCGCCACCACGTCGGCGTCCTCGGCGCCGGCGCGGCGGATCGGCTCGCTCATCAGCCGCTCACCCGAGCGCCGCGGCGATCGCTGCGGCGAACTCTGCCGGCGCCTCCAGCGGCGAGAAGTGTCCGGCGTCGGGCAGCGACCGCAGCGTCGCCGCACTGAAGAACTCCTCGATGCGGTCGCTCCAGTCGCACCGGGAAGAGGGGGTCGTGGCCGGGCCACAGCACGGTGGTGGGCGCGGCAATCCGATCCTCGGGCGCCGGCGGCCTGCTCGGCGAGGCTGCGCGCCACCGTGCCCGAGCCGGCCCGGTACCAGCCGATCGACGCGGTGAACGCTCCCGGCGCGCCGTAGACCTCGGCCAGGCGGTCAAGCTCGCCCGGGTCAGGCGTGTAGCCCGGACCCGACCAGTGCGCCCAGAAGTGCTCCAGGTACGCCCGCGCCGCCGTCAGGTTGCCGTCGAGCAGGCGCTCGGCGAGCGGCAGGCGGTGAAAGCTCTGGTACCAGAACTCGCGCACGGCACCCTCGGAGAGCACGCGCTCCCCGGCGCCCGGCAGCGGCGGGGCGATGACCAGCGCGCGCACGCAAGGTCGGGCGCCTCGCGTGCGATCTGCTGCGCGACCCGGCTGCCGACGTCATAGCCGGCGAGGGCCACCGATCCGAGGCCGAGCTCGCGCATGAGCCCGAGCACGCTCGCCGCTTGCCCCGGCGCCGCAAAGGCCTCGGCCGGGTCGGCCGGGTCGGCCGGTCGGGCGGATGCTTGTCGGACCCGCCGAAGCCGCGCAGGTCGGGGACCAGCACGGTCGCTGCGCCCCTCAGCCTCGAGGAGCGGGACCACCCCGCGCCAGTCCTGGCGGTCGCCCGGCCAGCCGTGCAGGAGCACGACGGCTGGGGCGCTCGCGTCCGGCCCGTAGCGGTCGTACGCGAGCGAGAACCCGTCAATGGGGGCGGACCGCTCCATGCTGGAGTCAGCGTACCTCCCGGGGTTATGCCGCCGCGACGCGCCTCGTCGAGCGGCCCGCGCCCGCCGGGCGGCGGCGCTTGGCCTCCAGCAGCCGCTCGTCGGCCGCGTGCATGAGCTCGGCGGCGCTCGTCCCGTCCACCGGGAACAGCGCGACCCCGACGCTGCCGGAGACGGTCTCCATCCCGACGGTGACGTCCCGCACCGCCTGGGACACTTTGGCCGCCAGGCGCGGCGTGCCGTGGTCGTCGGTCTCTGGCGCCAGCACGCAGAACTCGTCGCCGCCGAACCGGGCGACGGTGTCCTGGGCGCGCATGGTGCGCCGCAGCGCGCCGGCGACGTCGCGGAGCAGGTCGTCGCCGGCGGCGTGACCGAAGCGATCATTGAGCTGCTTGAAGCCGTCGAGGTCGAGCATCACCAGCGCGAAGGTCTGGCCGGCCCGCCGGTGGCGGGCGATCTCGTAGTCGGCGCGCGCCAGCAGCGAACGCCGGTTGGCGACGCCGGTCACGGGATCAGACAGCGCGTCGCGGCGCAGCGCGTCGCGCTCGCGTTCGAGGACCACCAGCCGCTGGCGCAGCGCCGCGGCGCAGGCCACCGAGAGCGCCACGCACAGCCACGCAACCTCGCCGCCGGCGGCGGCCGCTGCCACGGCGGCGGTCACGACACCGATCAGCGCCACTGCGGGCGCACGCCCGGTGGGAGGGGTCCGTCTCCTCCTCGATTCACGCGCTGGCATCCGCGCGTACATGTTCGCCACCCAGGCGGACGGCCCTGCGTGAGCAATGCTGAGCGTTGGTCAGCTCAGCGGGCGCGCAGCAGGGACGGGGGCCCGTGCCAGGCTGAGGATGGCGATGTCGTCGGCCTGCTCGGAGTCGCGGAACCCTCGATGGCGCCTCGAGGATGCGGTGCAGCGGCGGCGCACGCCATGCGGCCCGAGCGAGCGCACCGTCTCCAGCAGGCGCGACCTCGCCGAAGCGCCCGGTCGGCGCCGATCGCGTCCAGCACGCCGTCGGTGTAGAGGATGAGCTGGTCGCCGGGGTCGACCTCGACGGGCGAGCTCAGACAGCTCGAGGTCATCGACGAAGCCGAGCATCGGACTGGGCGCACCCACCGGCCACGCCTCGACGCCGCGCCGCAGTAAGCGGCAGCGGGTGGCCGGCGGAGATGATCGTCACCTGGTCGTCGGCGGTCACCACGACGCCGGCCACCGTGCAGAGGCTGCGGTAGTCGTCGCTGCGCTCGCGCAGGCGGCGGTTGAGCACCTGCAGCGCGTAGGCGAGGTCGCCGGTGGCGGCGACGATCGCCGCCAGCGTGTGCCGGGCCAGCGCGGTGAGCGCGGCGGCCTCCGCTGCCCTTGCCGACGACATCCCCGATGACCGCGGCCCAGCCGCCGTCGAATGGCAGCAGGTCGTAGAAGTCGCCGCCGACCTCGACGGCGCGCCCCGCGGCCCGGTAGGCGCTGGACAGCTCCCAGCCCTCCACCGCCGGCAGCGACCGCGGGATGAGGCCCGGCCTGGAGCGTTCTGCGCGATGTGGCTCTGCGCCGCCTGGAGCTCGGCGCTGTCGACGATCACCCCGGCCTGGCGCCCGAGGTCGCGAGGCCAGCTCGAGGTCGCGCTCGTCAAACCGCCGCGACGTGGAGGAGATGAAGCTGAGCGCCCCGAGGATCCGCTCGCCGCTGCGGATCGGGAGCGATCATGGCGGAGTTGAGGCCGACCTCGCGCAGGATCCCGAGGTGCTCGGGGTCCTGGGCGCGGCGGGCCAGCATCTCGTCGGTGATCTCGTGGACGAGGAGCGGCTCTCCGGTGCGGATGACCGACCCCAGAGCCCGAGGACTCGTCGTGGTCGGCCGGCCAGCGCTGGTTGAGGTACCACCCCTGCCGCACCTTCGTCGGGGTCGCGGTGGGCGATCGCCAGTGTCTGGATCTCGCCCGACTCGTCCACCATGTTCACCGAGGCCCAGTCGGCCAGGCTCGGGACCGCGGCGTCGGCGATCGCCTGCAGCGTGCTCGGTCAGGTCGGGTTTCTCGGCCAGCGTGCGCAAGGTCTGCGGCCATCAGCCGCTGCGCGATCTCGTGGCGCTTGGTCTCGGTGATGTCCTCGATGAGGTTGACCGCCATGAGGATCTCCCCATCGGGCCCGACGACGCCCGTCGCCTTGTTGAGCAGCCAGCGCTCCTCGCCGGTCGCCTTGACGACGTTGCGGACCACCATCGCGTCGGGCGCGGCCTCGCCCAGCAGCAGCCGGGTGCCGGCGAGGCCGTAGATGTCGACGGGCTCGCCGTCCTCGGTGTAGACGTCAAAGCGCGCCATCAGGCCGCCCGGCGCGTGCGCGAGCACGGCGTCGGGATCGGGGAGCTTGAGCAGGTTGGCGGCCGCCTGGTTGGCGTAGACCATCCGCCCATGGCGGTCGCGGACGGTGACGGCGGCATCCACCGAGCCGAGGATCACATGCAGCTGCTGCTCGGCGGTCGAGAGCTCCGCCGACAGCACCGCGTTGTCGAGCGCCAGGCCGACGCGGCCGGCGAGCGTCTCGGCGTACTCGACGTCATCGGGGTGCGACAGCCGCGGGCGCGGCGACCGCGTTCCCAGCACGAGGGCGCCCAGCGGCGCGCCGCGCGGCGCGAGCGGGACCGTGATCGCCGACTCGATGCCCGAGCTCGCCGAGCAGGCGTCGCTCCTCGTCGTCGCGACCCAGCCGGCGCGCGTCGCCGGCGCTCAGCATGGGACGGTGCTCGGTGCTCGACAGGCGATGCTGCGCCTCGCCCTCCGCGGGCAGCGTGCGGCCCAGGAGCTCTCGCGCGTCGTCGCGGCGCGCCGGCCGCCGCGCCGGCGAGCCGCCGCGAGCCGGCCCCCGGGGCCGATGATGTCGATCGCGCACAGGTCCACCACGCGCGGGACGAGCACGTCGACGACCGCCCGGGCGATCTCCTCCACGGGCTGGCCGCCGTGCGCGATCTCGGCGACGTCGGCGAGCACGCGCATGCGCCGCGCGTCGCGCTCGGCCCGGCCCCGGTAGCGGGCCATCACGACGGCGAACACGGACGCCGACGGCGACCACGCCCAGCGGGATCCAATAACGCGAAGTGCGACAGGCTGGGGCCCCAGATGAACGCCACTGCGGCGGCGAGCACCGAGAGCGCGCCGATGCGCAGCGTCGCCGCCGCCGAGGCGGTGATCCCGCACAGCAGCGGCGCGGCGATCATCAGGCTGGTCACCGCCACCCGGTCGGCGGCGATGAGGATGTCGACGACCACGACCGCCGCGATGATCGACCAGAGCCACGATCACCGGACCGCGTCCGCGGAGGACGGGCAGCGAGGAGGCGCGCGCCATCGCCGCATTCTGCCCGACCGCGCGGCTCAAGGTCTGCCGCGCGAGCGCCGATTACCAGCAGTGAGCCGGAATGGGCACGCCTGTGCTGCCCGCCGGGACTAACGAGCTTTTCCAAGGACGGCCTCAATGCGTCTCATCACCTCTTCCCTGCGTAGCCAGCTGTTCGCGGCGTTCGCCGCGGTCATCGTCGTGTTCGGCATCGGCGTCGTCGTGTCCATCAACAGCGTCTCCGGCGTGACCAGCACGCTGCAGACCGACACCGCGCGCGTGAAGATGGCCGACACCCTCAGCACGGACACCTACAACATGCAGGGGTCCCAGCTGATGGCGACGCTGAACGACGGCGCGTCGGCCAAGGACCATGAGGGCGACGTCCAGAAATTCGCCACCGAGCTGGCCGCCCTGAAGCCGCACATGACCACCGCCGGCGGATCGCCGCGCCTACGCCGCGATTTCGCAGGCGTTCGTCAAGTGGCAGCGCCTCGACGCGCCAGGCCATGACGTTCGCCAAGGCCCACAACGCGGCCAAGGCGACCGCGTTGGTCACGCGGCGCTGCCAACGATGCCACCGACGCGCTGTCGACCGACGCCACCCGCCTGGCGACGCTCATCGCCAAGGAGGGCGGCCAGGACGCCAGCTCCAGCAAGAGCTCCGCGACCGTCATCACGATCCTCCTCGGACTGATCGGCGTGGCCCTGGCCATCGCGATCGTGCTGCTGCTGTCGCGCCGGATCGTCGGCGGCATTCGCCAGATGCTCAACGGCCGCCAAGGCGCTGGCCGAGGGCGACGTCGACCAGCACGTCGACGTGAAGGGCCGCGACGAGATCGCCGAGATGGGCCGCGCCTTCGGCGACGTCATCGACTACCTGCGCGAGACCGCCGATGCCGCCGGTGAGATGGGCTCCGGCAACTTCGCCGTCGAGATCGAGCCCGCGCTCGGAGCGCGATGCACTGCGCAACGCCTTCGTCGAGATGCGCGACCGCGTCGCCTCCGTCGTGCGCGCCATCTCCGGCACGTCCGCCACCCTCAACACCTCCAGCGTCCAGATGGCCTCCACCACCGAGGAGGTGGGTCGCGCCATCGGCGAGATCGCCGAGTCCGTCAGCCAGGTCGCCAGCGGCGCCGAGGAGCAGGTCCGCGCCGTCGACCAGATGCGCGCCATGAGCGAGGAGGTCGCGCTGGCCAGCCGCGCGTCCGCCGAGACCGCCGCGGAGACCGCCCAGGTCGCCGCCGAGGCCCGTGCCTCGGCCGAGGTCGGCGAGCAGGCCGTCGCCAAGGTCGACGAGGCCATGCGCGGCGTGCAGTCCTCCTCCGCCGACGTCAGCGCCGCCATCCGCGAGCTGGGCGACAAGTCCAGCCGCATCGGCGGGATCGTCGACACCATCACCGGCATCGCCGAGCAGACCAACCTGCTGGCGCTCAACGCCGCCATCGAGGCCGCCCGCGCCGGCGAGTCAGGGCCGGGGCTTCGCCGTCGTCGCCGAGGAGGTCCGCAAGCTCGCCGAGGAGTCCCAGCAGGCCGCCGCCTCGATCGCCGACCTCGTGTCCGAGATCCGCTCCGAGACCGAGCGCGCAGTGACCGTCGTCGAGCATGGCGCCCGCCAGACCGACGAGGGCGCCCAGACCGTCATCGCGGCCCGCGAGGCCTTCCAGCAGATCCGCGCAGAACGTCGAGTCCATGACCGAGCGCATCGAGCAGATCGCCGCCTCGTCGACCCAGATCGTCGACAGCGCGACCCGGATGGCCGAGAACGTCAGCTCCGTGGCCAACGTCGCCGAGGAGTCCTCGGCCTCCACCGAGCAGGTCTCGGCGGCCACCGAGGAGACCAGCGCCTCCACCCAGCAGATCGCCTCCTCCGCCCAGGAGCTGTCGGCCACCGCCGACGAGCTGCAGCGGCTGGTCTCGCAGTTCACCCTTTCCTAGAACCGCAGGGGCACACTCGCCGCGGCGCCCGTCCTTTGTGGCGGGCGCCGGGCTTTACGGGTCGCATCTGAGGACGTGTGTCATCTGAGGGCTGCTCAGCAACCACAAGTTGCACACCAGGTCCCCTAGAGCGCGCTCGAGCCGCAGCGCCCGGAGCCGCCGGCGCCGCCGCGCGCGGCGTCCCCGCCGCCGCCCCGTCCCGCTGAGCTGCGCCGCCCGCGCTCGCAGCAGCTCGACCGCCCCGCCCGTGAGCACGAACGGGTCGGCGATCACGCGGTCCTCGGACAGCGACAGCGCCGCGGTCAGCCGGCCCGAGACCTCGGCGACGAGGATCGGCTCCGAAAGCGGCTCGGCGCTGTCGAGCTGGGCCAGCCCGAACAGGTCCGGGGCGTCGTCAAAGACGGCGAAGCGGAGCGTCACCGTGGCGTCGGCGCCGGCGGCGTCGCCGAGGGCCTGGAGTGGGCGACTCATGCCGCGCGATCCATGGCCGCTTGCACCAGCGCCTCGGCGATGCGGTCGCCCGAGCCGCCCGGGTCGCGCTCAGGATGCCACTGCAGACCCAGCGCGAAGCGGCGATCGGTCCGCTCGATCGACTCGACCATCCCGTCCGGGGACGTGGCGGTCGCCTGCAGGCCGCGGCCCAGGCGCCGGATCGCCTGGTGGTGCTCGCTGTCGACATACGTCGAGCGCCCCAGCAGCCGGCGCATGGCCGCGCCGGGGTGCGTGCGCACCGGATGGGCCCCGGCGCCGTGCTCGACGGTGGTGGCTCCGTCGCTGACGCACGTCCTGGTAGAGGTCGCCGCCGGAGGCGATGTTGAGCAGCTGGTGGCCGCGGCACACGCCCAGCACAGGGCAGGTCCATGGCCAGCGCGGCGGTGAGCACGCCCAGGTCGATGCGGTCGCGCTCGAAGTCCGGCTCGCCGCGCGCGATGCGCGGGACCTCACCGTAGAGCCCGGCGTGCAGATCGGTGAAGGCGCCGGTGAGCACCATCCCGTCCGACAGCGAGAGCTCGCGCTGGGACGGGGTCTGGGTGAGGTGGCGCACCCGTGCGCCGGCGTTGTGCAGCCAGCGCACATACGGCGGGGTCGGATCGTCGCGGGAGACGAGCAGGATGAGGGGGCTCGAGTCCTCACGCGTCTGCCGGTAGGCGCGCAGAAACGCCGCCTTGGCCCGAGAGACGCGCTTGCGCACCGCCTCTTCGGTGGTGTCGAGCAGCCGGGCGATCTCGCCGTGGCTGAAACCGGCGTCGAAGTGCAGCAGGAGCACGAAACGCTGGTGCGCAGGCAGCCCGGCGAGCGCCTCGCGCGCGCGCGTCGGGCGCCGCGGCGTCCTGCACCGTGCGCCCGATGGCGGCGTCGTCGTCAAGCGCAACGGTCGGGCGCCGCGCGCGGCGGCGCAGCTCGTCGACGGCCAGGTTGCGGCTGGTCCGCCTCAGCCACGCCCGCTGGCGCTCGGGGCTGAGGCCGTCCGGCAGGCTCCGCCACGCGCGGGTGAAGGCCTCCTGGGCGAGGTCCTCGGCGGCGTGGCGGTCCCCGGCGAGGGCGAACGACAGCCGCGAGGTCAGCTCGTCGTGGTGGGAGCGGATGAGGGCTTCGAGATCCATCACCTCTTAAGACGATGACGGATCGCGAAACCGGACACGGCTGCCCGCGCCCTGGTGCGGACGCTCACCTCAGCTGGGCCAGCGCCTTGCCGACGTACTCCATGAGCTCGGGATCGACCATCCCCCGGGAGGCGGTCCGCGCTCCCTGCTCGCGGTACATACGCTGAAGCGACTGGCGGATGCCCTCGTCGCCGCCCGTGAACTGCTCGATCAACTCGCGCCAGCGTCCCGCTAGCTCGCGCATCCGGGGGTCCGACGGGTCCGTGCCGGCGGCGTGCTCGGCCCGCACCGCCTCGATCAGCTCCGCCCAGGCGCGCTCGGCGGCGACGATGCCCTCCTCGCCCAGTGCCGTCCGGCGTTCGGCGAGCTGCTCGTGCTGCTCGGCGGTGTAGTAGCTCTCGCTCATGATCATCACTCCGATCGCATCGATGAATTCGTCCCGGCCGGGGTCGTGCCCGCTATCGAGCAGCTCCAGGATCCGGGTGAGCGTGACGCGTAGCCGTCCGCCCCAGCTCTAGCTGGCGCTCGACCAGGTCGAGATGACCGCGAACCGCCTGCGCCAGGTCGGGGCTGGCATCGAGCAGGCTGCCGATCTCGCTCAGCCCCAGACCCAGCCGCCGCAGCGCGACGATCCGGTAGAGCCGGCGCACGTCCTGGGGCGAATACAGGCGCCGGCCCGACTGCGACCGCTGCGCGGGCACGAGCAGCCCGATGGCGTCGTAGTGATGCAGCGTCCGGACGGTCAGTCTGACCGCGGCCGCCAGCTCGCCGATCTGGATGAGAGGCTCGTCATCGCTCACGACCGCCACGGTAGATCCTCACGTTACGTGAGGTTCAAGGGGACGCCGCGAAAGAGTTTGCGGCCAGGTCAGGCGAGCGCCGGAGTGGCGCGCTGCAGCCCGGCGAGGACGCCGGCGATGCGCAGCTGGTCGGCTTCCTGCACGTTGATGAACCGGACGCCGAGATGCGTTGGGGTCTCGCGCGCCAGCACCGCCTCGCAGTGCACGTGCTCGGAGACGCCGGGAAGGAAGACCTCCATCAGCCACTTCGAGACCTCACCGAGGCCGGGGCGCTTGAGCAGCAGGGCGCCGCCCATGCTCAGGTTGGACGTGACGGTCGACACCGTCTGGCCGGCGCTGCCGTCGGCCGCGACCGGGGTCGCCTTGACCGCGGTGACGAGCGGGGTGCGCTCGGCGCTGCGGCGCTCGGCCACCTGGATCCCGTCGACGACGACGAACTCGAGCTCGTCGCGGCCGGCCTCCTTGAGCGCGACGCCGCGGAGGGCAACCGGGGCGCGCCCGTGCTCGAAGGTCAAAAAGCACAGCGAACCCGAGGCCAGACGGGTCTGGACCTCCTCGGGGACTTCCCCCTCCGGGATCAGCGTCGCCACCGGGCCCTGGACCGACTGGACCCGGCATTCGATGCAGTTGACCTCCCAGTCGACCTTCGCATCGAGGTCGACCCGGACGGCCTGGTTCTTGACCAATCGTCGCATTACATGGACGTAATCGGCAGGGGACTCTGTTCTATTTAGCACGAGCGAGCAATTTGAAACCTCGCCTGCTCCTGGCTCGCGGAGCCGGCGGCCGATCAGCCCGCGACGCTGGCCAGCTCGCGGGCGCGCTGGCGCCAGAGATCGAGGCGCGGGCGCAGCCCCAGCCGATCGAGGAGCTCGAGGTCCAGTCCCGCCGCCGGCGCCTCGTCCTCGGTGGCCGGGATGAGCTCGTTGGCCAGCCCGTTGGCGATGTGCACCGCGGCGACCCCGTCGAAGGCCAGCCCGTCGACCTCGGCGGGATCGTGGTGGTGGGCCACCGCCTCGACGATGGGGTCGGGCAGGCCCCAGAGCGACAACAGGTGTGCGCCGATGTGCGCGTGGGTGACCCCGTCGGTCTCCTGCTCGACCACGTAGACCGGGACGCGGCGCTCCCGCGCCTGATCGTTGAGCTCGGCTCCAGCGGCGATCGCCGTCGGAGACGAGGACCAGCTTGCCGATGTCGTGCAGCAGGGCGGCGGTGACGGCCTCCTGCTGGGTGCGCCCGGCGGGGAGGATCGAGGCGGTGATCCGCGCCACCAGCATCGCGTGGGCCTGGAAGTCGTCGAGCGAGAACCCGGCGCTACCGCGCGGGGCGACCTTGCCGAAGGCCTCGGCGGTGAGCGCCAGCGACCGGATCGTGTCGACGCCGAGGTACATGACCGCATCGCGCACCGAGGTCACGGTGGAGGTGAGGCCGAAGAGGGCGGAGTTGGCAAGCTGGAGCACCTTGGCGCTCATCGCCACGTCGCGCTCCAGCACGGCCGACACCTGGTGGGGCTGCCAGTCCGAGTCAGAGAGAACCTGGTTGAGCTCCATGTAGACGCCGGGACGCGACGGCAGCGCCGTGGTCGCCATCGTCTTGCGGAAGGCCTCGACCTGCCCGGTGCGCTCGTGCAGCGCGGACGACCGCTTGATCAGGACGCTGAGCTCGTCGACGTGGCACGGCTTGGAGAGCAGGCGGTGGGAGACGATCGTGGCCAGACCGGGCCTGGTCGTCCCCGACAGGATCATGCGGATGGTGGTCGGGTGCTGGTCGCGCACGCGGGTGAGCAGCGTGACCCCGTCCATGGGGGCCATCTGCTCCTCGGCGACCAGGACGTCGGCGGGCTCCTCGGCGAGCACCGCGAGAGCGGCCTCGCCGCCGGAGGCGTACTCGCACCTGCCATGACCCCGCGCCCGCAGCGCAGCGCTTCCTGCAGGGCGCCGGACGTATCCGGCTTGTTGTCAACGAACAGAATCCGCTTGGGGGCCCCCTCAGCGGAGCTGCCCAAGGTGCTCTGCGGCGTCGCGCGTGGCAGCCAGACTCATCGTGCTGGCAGTATCGTCGGCCGCTCGGGCGTCCTTGACTGCGCAGACCGGCGCCGCGGGGCCCACAGGGCACCCGGTATCGCCGCGTACCGCGCCGGTGCTGGCTCGTGGGCCCGTTCGGCGTTCTTTCCGCGCCTTGGACGGTTGATGGATCCCCGGCGAACGCGGCGCGTCTCCTCTCCGATCCGCCGGCGCGTGCCGACCTCCTCGGCCGCCGGCGCCATCGCCGTGGCGGCGGGCATCGTGAACCACACGGTCTTGCCCGACGGGTTCTCGGGCTCCACGCCCCAGGTGTCGGAGAGCATGTCGACGATCTGCAATCCTCGCCCGCTCGGCTCGTCGGGGCCCGGCGAGCGCATGCGTGGGCGTGCCCGATGCCCGAATCGGTGACCTCGACGCGGATCTCCTGGTCCGAGCCCAGGATCGTGATGTGGAAGCTCGTCCGCTCGTGGCGGATGCAGTTGGTCGCCAGCTCGGAGACCATCAGCTCCACTGCCTCCACCGTCGAGCGCGGGGCTGCCGGTCAGCGTGTCGGTGGCGAACCGGCGTGCTGCGTGCACGGATTGCGGGATCGCCGGGAACGTCCGCATCCGTCTCATGATGTCGCCCCCAACTTCTCGGCCAGGCCCATGGCGCCGATCACCCTCCGCAGCAGCGGCGGCGGCTCGCGCAGTTCGAATTCGTCCACCGCGCTGGCCCACCGCACCCACAGCGCGATCGCGGAGCTGTCGGCGAAGCGCACGCCGCCGACGTCCACGGTCAGTTTGGTCACGCCATTGCCCAGCACCTCGTCCACCCGGGCGGCGAGCGGATCGATGCCGCTCATGTCCAGTTCTCCGTCGATGCTGACGGTTGCGTGATGATCTCCGTCGACGACCACATCAAAGCTGATCAGCGGGTCAGGCTGCCCCTCTAGCTCGTCCATCTCACCCCTACTATCGCAATGTCGTCCTCAGAGCGGCCGTTCGCCATCTGGCTCACGAGCCTTCCCAATAGCTCCGGTAGCCCGACATCATGGCCGTTCGCGGCGGTGCGCAGCCGGTCGAGGCCGTCGTCGATGCTCTCCCCGCGTCGCTCGACCAGTCCATCGGTGAACCCGACGACCGTCGCCTCGGACGGGACGGTCACGGTCGTCGCGTGGTACACGGTGCCCTCCTCCACCCCGATCGGGAGGCCGATCTCCATTTCCAGGTAGCGGATGTCGCCGTGCGCGACCAGTAGCAGTGGCAGGTGGCCGGCGCTGGTGATGCTGAGCTGCCGAGCCTCCATGTCGACGGTGGCGCACAGCACCGTGGCCAGCTGTCCGCTCTCGACCACGTTGACCAGCCGGCTGATCTTGGTGAGGATCTCCGCCGGCCCGTCGCTCTGCGCCGCGTAGGCACGGATGGCGAAGCGCAGCTCCGCCATCGTGGTCGCCGCGCGCAGGCCCCGTCCCGAGACATCGCCGACCACGAGCAGCATCCGCCGTCCGTCGAGGTCGATCACGTCGTACCAGTCGCCGCCGATGTCGATGCCCTCCACGCCGGCCTCGTAGCGGGCGCTGGACTGGATGCCGGGGATCTGCGGGAGGCTGTCGGGGAGCAGCGCGTGCTGCAGCGTCTGGGCGATGCTCCGCTGCTCGGCGTAGAGCCGCTCGTTCTCGTTGGCGGTGACCTCAAGGTGCCCGGCGAGCTCCTCGGCGCGGCGCCGGCGCTGGGTGAGGCGCAGCGTCATGAACGCCGCGGCGATCGTCAGCAGCACGCCGAGCACGGCGCTGATCCACGGCAGATTCTTGGGAAGCGAGCCGGCCAGGGCGACCCTTGAGGACATCGCCAGCGTGAGCGAGTTGTTGCCGTAGGGCACCGTCTGCGCGGATGACGGGGACGGAAGCGGGAGATGGGCGCGGTCGGTGACGAGCAGACCCTGCGGGGTCTGCTTGCTGCCAAGGTAGATGGCGTAGTCCAGACCGCCGAACTGGCTCGTGCTCGCCAGACGTGAGCGGCGGCTGGCCGGCAGCGGCCGCTCGCCGTAGACGACGTACCCGCCAGACTCGGTCGGGTTGGCGTATGCGTAGTCCGAGGCGCAGGTCCGGGGGCCGCAGCAGCCCGATCACGTTCAAGACAGGCTTGCGGCCCGCGGCGGCCAGGAGCGCTGAGGCGGTGCCGGGCGACGTGGCCAGCTTGGGCGGCGTCCCGACGACGGCGACCGGTCCCTTGTCCAGAGCCCCCAGCTTCCACAGCGACAGGGACAGGAACTGTCCGGACTTTGTCCCGACCTGCGGACCGACCAGACGTCGGAACCGCTGCACGCTGCCATGGGTGAAGTTGGCCTGCTCGACCGCCGCCGCCACGGTGGCCGTCGTGCTGGGCAGCGACTCGGCCAGCAGCGCCGCGGCATCGCGGACCCTCAGGCTGAGCAGGCGCTTCTCGTTGGAGACGTACTGGGAGTGCGAGACGAGCACCAGCGCACCGGTCACGAGCAGGCCGATGATCAGCGTGGCCACGGGCAGCCAGTAGAGATCGAGCGAGCGGCGGCGCGGCGCCGTGTCGGCACCGATCGGCTCGGCCGCCTTACCCCCGCGAATGGTCGCTGGCGGCCGCTGCACTGACTCGACTGAATTCAACAGCTGCCTCTCTGGCTTTGTTCGGCGTATCGGAGAGACGCCTCCCGCAGCGCGCCACAGTCTCGCATACGACCCGCTTTCCGGGGAAGTGCGCGAGAGCTTTCCGGCGCGCTTGCGGCGCTCAACCGCTCGGGAGCCGTCAGGCTCGGTTCCACACGAACGTCGCCATCGCACCGGGTCCGAGCGCGTAGGTCAGCTCGCGTCCCCGCCACCGCACCGCGAAGCGCACGGTGAACGGAGCGTTGTCATAGGCCACCAGGACGATGCTCCCGTCGGGGTTGCGGACGGCGACGTCGTCGAGCCCAGGAGTGACGACGTTGACCCCGGACCGCGGATAGACGTAGGAGACGAAGTGCGTCGCGGCGATCCGCTGGGCGCCGCGGACGATGAATGTGCTCGCCTGTCCCAGCTGGTAGTAGGAGCGCGTCAGCGAGACCGCGCCGGAACGCTGGTCGATCCGAGCCAGCCCAACGCACCCGGGACAGCCGTGGTTGGGGACCTGCACCGGGCCGCCGCGTGGATCGAGCGCCAGGTTCCACAGCGCCACGGTGCTGGCCCAGTTCCGCAACGAGGCGATCACGATCTCCGAGGTGGGCGTCGGCGTGATGAGCCCGGGAGAGCATTCGTCGACGATCTCGTCCAGCCGCGGGGCGGCCTGGTGCAACGCGCTCATCACTCCGGGAGCCCCGAAGTAGCAGTGCCACGAGAGGCCCGACAGTGCGCTCCCCGCCGGCCCGAAGATCTCGGTGCGCATGTAGCCGTCGTGGTTCGGGCCCCAGCCCAGATCCCCGCCGTAGAGCTTGGGGTGCAGCCCGGCGGCGGCCAGCGTCGGCGCCAGGTCATGGGCGATCCATGCCGCCTCGACGTCCGCGGGCAGGTTGAGGCCCGGATACAGGGTCGCGGACTCGGGCTCGTTCTGGGCCGTGATCGCCTCGATCGGGACGCCGGCGCCGGCGTAGGCCTCCAGGAAGGAGGCGAAGTAGCGCGCCCAGGGACGGAAGGCCGAGGGGAGCAGCGTCCCGCGATTGCCCGCGTTGCCGAGGGCGTGGTTGGCCTTCATCCACGCCGGAGGGGTCCACGGGCTGGCCAGAAACTCGGTCTGCGGGTCCTCCGCCAGCACCTGGCGCAGCGCGGGCAGGATGTAGGCCTGGTCATGGGCGATCGAGAAGCGGCGCAGGGAGGGGTCCGATGCGCCGGCGGGCACGTCGTCATAGGTGTAGGGACGCCCGTCGTGCGTGAAGTCCGAGGCGCCCATCGGAATGCGGACGAAGTTGAGATGGATGCCGATGCCACCGGCGCCGAACAGCTCGTCCATCAGCGCCCGGCGTCCGGACGCCGACGTACGGCGCTCGATCAGCCATGCCGACGTGTCGGTCATGGCGGCCCCGAAGCCGTTGACCGGCTGGTAGCGTACCCCGGCGTTGACGTTGATGGCGGGCTCGCCGCTCACGGTCCCCGAGCCGAACTCGACGTCGGGCACACGGGTGAGGTGCTGCGCGAGGTTGGCGCTCGTGGCCACGACCTCGGCGTCGTAGGGGTCGGGCGTCGCCGCGCTGGCGGTGGCTGTGGCGGTGGCGGTGACGGTGGCTCCCAGGCCGAGCACCAGGACGGTGGACAGCAGCGCGGCGACCGACGGCCGCGCCCTCGTCACGGGCGGGTGAAGGCGCGGCGCGCCTCGGCGGCCGGGCCCTGGGCGTGGCAGCCGTCGAGATGGTCGTTGACCAGGCCCATCGCCTGCATGAACGCGTACACGGTGGTCGGGCCCACGAACCGCCAGCCGCGCTTCTTGAGGTCCTTGGCCAGCGCCGTGGAGTCCTCGGTGACCGCGAGCTCCATGAGGGCGGCGCGGTCCAGCCCGCCATGGCGCTGCGCGGGCTCGAAGCTCCAGATGTAGTGGGCCAGGGAGCCCTCGGCGGCGACGAGCTCAAGGGCCCGCTGGGCGTTGTTGATCACCGCCTCGATCTTGCCCCGGTGGCGCACGATGGCCACGTCACCCAGGAGCCTGGCGACATCGCTCTCCCCGAACCGCGCCACCTTATTGACGTCAAAGCCGGCGAACGCCTTGCGGAAGGCCTCGCGCTTGCGCAGGATCGTCAGCCACGACAGGCCGGCCTGAAACCCCTCGAGGCTGAGCTTCTCGAACAGCCGCACATCGTCGGCCACGGGGAAGCCCCACTCGGTGTCGTGGTAGGCGCGGTACTCGGGCGCCGAGTCGCCCCACCAGCAACGCGCCACGCCATCGTCGCCGACGGCGATTCCTTCGGGAGCCATGTCCCCAAGTCTGATCGCTGGCCCGGCGGCCTGAGGCCGCGGCGGACCTAGACTGCGACGGGTGAGCTTTCTCCGCGGCATCGACGGCTCCGCCCACAACACAGCCGGCACCCCCGCGCGCTGGGTCCGGCCCGGTGCCCACCGCCGCCGCGACACGCGCTCGGCGCGCCTGTGCGACGCGACGCTCGCCTGCGCGCGCTGCGATGCACCGGTCGCCGCCGGCCCGCAGGGCCTCTCGCTGACACAGCCGCTCGTCTGCCCGTTCTGCGCTCACCGCGCGCCGGTCCGCGACTTCCTGTCGCTGGCGATGCCGACCCGGCCCGCGCGGGTCGTGGTGCGCATCAGCCACCCCGGCTGATCGCTCGGCCGACCACCGTCGCCCGGTTCTCCTCCTCCCTCTGCGCGCCCCCGCCCAAACTGCACGCACGGTCGCCCGCGCAGGGCGGCGGGGCGTACGGCACCAACATGCTGGCCACAAATGCACGCACGGGCTGACCGAACGCCGTGTGCGTGTCGTCGCGCCAGTCGGTTTGCAGCATTCAGGATTCCGGCGCAGCGACCGATGGCCTGGGGCATGCCCTCCTTCGCCCTGGGCGCCGCACGCTCCGTCCTGACCACCGCGCGCGCCGTCCTGACCACCGCGCGCGCCGTCCTGACCGCCGCCACGCTGGCCGCCGTGCTCCTCGCCGGCGCCGCCGGTGCGCGCGCCGCCACTCCCTACCAGAACCCGTTCGGCAGCGAGCAGCCCTACGTGGGGCGCACCGACATGGGCGTTGACCTCTGCCTCTCCCCCGGCGACCCGATCCGCGCCCTCGGCGACGGCGTCGTGACCGGGATCATCCGCAACTGGGACGGACGCGAGCCGTACGTGTGGTACGAGCTCACCAGCGGCCCCTCCGCCGGACAGTACGTGTACGTCGCCGAGCAGATCACGGGGCTGCCGCGGATCGGGCAGACCCTGCGCGCCGGCGACGTCATCGCGCGCTACGCCAAGAAGGGCACCTGCATCGAGACCGGCTGGAGCGCCGCCGACGGCGAGACCCAGGCCCAGGCGACCACCGGCTACACCGAGGGCGAGGTCACCGTCGCCGGGGTGTCGTTCGCCCGCCTGCTCATCTCCCTGGGGGTCCAGGGCGTGTTCGATCTCGTCCCGGCCCACATCACGCGGGTCAAGCCCGGCAAGAAGCACCCGACGCCCGCGCCACGCTGAAGCGCACGATCACGCTGCGCGACGACCGCATCCCGGACGCCGACGTGAGCTGGACTGACGTCATCGGGCGCCTGGAGGCCGCGCGCAGCGTGCCTATGACGGGCTGAGAGGCGCCACAGCGGCGCCCACACGCGCGAAGCTCACGGTGACCGCCAGGCCGCCGGCGGGCTGCGGCACCGCATCGATCGTGGCGTCGTGGGCCACGGCGATGGCCCGCACGATCGAGAGGCCCAGCCCGTGATGGCCGTCGGCGCCGGCCGCGCGTCCACCCCCCAGCCGCTGGAAGGGCTCGAACATCCGATCGGTCTCATCCGCCCGCACGACGGGCCCGGTGTTGGTGACCGACACGACGGCGTGTCCGTTGACGGCGGCGGTGCGGACTTCGATCCGGCCACCCGGGCGGTTGTAGCGCACGGCGTTGTCGACGAGGTTGGCCATCAGACGCTCGATCAGCGCCGGGTCCCCGGCGGCCGCCGCCGGCTCCAGCATCGTGTCGAGCGCGAGGTCGTGGCGCTGCATATCGGGCCGGGGCGTGAGCAGCACGTGCCCGGCCAGGCGCGCCAGGTCGACCGGCTCGCGATGGCCGAGGCCTCGTTCGCTCGAGGCCAGGGTGAGCAGCGACTCGAGCAGGCGCTCGTGCTCACGGCCGCACGCGAGCAGCTCCTCGCACGCCGCGCGCAGGCTCGCCTCGGTGGCGTTGGGGTCCGCCAGTGCCACCTGGAGCAGCGTCCGCTCCACGGTCAGCGGGGTTCGCAGCTCATGCGACGCGTTGGCGACGAACCGACGCTGAGCATCAAACGAGGCCTCGAGGCGTGCCAGCAGATCGTCCAGGGTGTCGCCGAGGCGCTTGAACTCGTCGTCGGGCCCGGTCAGGGCCAGACGCCGGCCGAGGTTGCCGGCGGAGATCGTGCGCGCGGCGTCGGTCATGTCGCGCAGCGGCCGCAGGACCCGTCCGGCGGCAAACCAGCCCAGCAGGGCCGAGACCATCGCGGTGACCACCAGGAGTCCCCACGTCGTGGCCAGCAGCCCCGCCAAGTCGGTGGAGGGCTGCGCGTCGACCACACCGCCGGGCTGGGCGATCGGAGGCCGGCGCGCCCATGCCCCGAAGCACTCTCCGGCAGCGGCCGGATCGTCGTCGACGTCGGACTGGCGCTGACGACGACGGAGTGGGCGCTGGAATGGACGAGTGTCCGCCGGTTGAGAGCAGGAAGATGCCGATGACCAGCGCTGTCCCCAACCCCAGGAACATCCCGGTATAGAGAAGAGTGAGACGCAACCGCGCCGTGCGACGGGAGGCGCGCAGCCACGACCGCGGCGACAGTGCTCGCAGCGCCCGGGTCATCAGATCCGGTAGCCACCCTCACGCACGGTGTGGATCACCGAGGGCTCCCCCAACTTGGCCCGCAGGCGGCTCATCGTCGTCTTGACGGTGCCGGTGAACGGGTTCGCCGTCTCGTCCCACACGCGCTCCAGCAGCTCCTCCGTGGAGACCACGCGCCCGTCAGCCGACAACAGGCACTCGAGCACCGCGAACTCCTTGGGGCTGAGGTCCAGGGGCCGTCCCAGGCGCGCCGCCGAGCGGCGCGACGGGTCCAAGCTGACGTCGCCGCAGCACAGGGTCGGGGGCACCGGTGCGACGGCGCGCCGGGCCAACGCTCGGATGCGCGCCACCAGCTCACTGAAGTCAAACGGCTTGGGCAGGTAATCGTCGGCTCCCAGCTCCAGGCCCTCCACCCTGTCGCGGATCGTACTGGCGGCGGTGAGCATGAGTACGCGGGTCTCGCTGCGCTGCTCGACGAGCGCCCGGCAGACCTGATCGCCGTGCACTCCGGGCAGGTCCCGGTCGAGCACCACGACGTCGTAGCGGTTGATCGCCACGTGTGACAGCGCCTCGTTGCCGTCGAAGGCCAGGTCGATCGCCATGCCCTCGCGGCGCAGCCCCTCCGCGAGCGCGGTCGCCAGCCGCGGGTGATCTTCGACAATCAGCACTCTCATCGTTTCACTCTCAGAGCATGTCTGAGCCCGCGTAACAGCGAGGTCACAGCCGCCGTGACCGTCGTGTCACCACCTCATCTCTACAACTGCTCCACACACTGGCTCGCAAAGGACGCCTACGATGACACCGACGCTATCTGTTTGTCCACGACCCTCTCGCGGCCTCTTTCTCGCCGCCGCGGTCGCTCTGACGGTGATCGCCGCGGGCTGCGGCGGCAACTCGCCGTCGTCCGCGTCGTCCTCGGCAGCTGCGGGAGGAGCAAAGGGAGGACCCGGCGAGGCCGCGTATCAGTTCTCAGCGTGCATGCGCAACCACGGGGTCACCAACTTCCCCGATCCGGTGGTGAAGAGCTCTGCCGGCGGCACCTCGGTGAGCATCGGCATCAACCCCTCGATCTCAGGGCAGCCGGCGTTCAAAACCGCCCAGAAAGCCTGTCAGCACATCATCGGCAGCCCCGGCAACGGCCCGGACTCGAGCTCGACCCACACTCAGGTCAAGACTCAGGCACTGCTCGCGTTCGCACGCTGCCTGCGCGCTCATGGGTTCCCCAACTTCCCCGATCCCGACGCCACCGGGCAGCTCAGCGAGCAGGCGATCAGCAAGGCGGGGATCAACCTCCAGACCCCGGCTCTGCTGACGGCCGGCCGGAACTGCGCGTCGGTCACCCACGGTCAGATCACGCCCGCCCAGGTGGCGCAGGCAATCAACCACGCGAAGACGGAGGGCACGCAGAGCGGCGGCTCGGGCACCCAGGCCAGCCCCTCGCCGTGACGCCGTGATTCCCTGCCGCCACCCGTCGGCCGTGAGCGGGCTCTGGGCGTAGCTCTCCGGGCCGCGCCCTACCGCCTTCGTGCTCAGGCCAGGTTGAGCGCGAACTGCTCCAGGAAGCCGCGCCGGCCGTCGTCGGTGACGCGGAGCGCGCGGGTGCCCGGGACGTAGGTGACCCATCGCTGCGCCAGCGCGTGCCCGGCGATCGCGGCACCGAGCGCGCCGGCCAGATGCGGGCGGCGCTCGCTCCAGTCCAGGCAGGGTCGGGTGAATGCGCGGCGCTGAAGGCGCAACGGTCCCACCTGGATCCCCAGCGACTCCAGACGGCGCTCGCCCGCGGTGGTCAGCGCGAAGGAGCCGCCCTCGGTCTTGATCATGCGCTGGCGCTCCAGGCTGTCGGTGAGCGCGACGCCGAGCTCTCCGGCGAGATGGTCGTAGCAGGTGCGCGCGCCGCGCAGCGCCGCGCCGCGCGTCGATTCGCGCAGGCCCGCGGCGGGCCGGCCGGGGGCGATCGTCAGCATCGCCTCGATCACCTCGGCCACGCGCGGGCCGGTCAGCCGGTAGTGGCGCTGGCGACCCTTTTGCTCGACCGCCACGAGGCCCCCGTCAAGCAGCTTGGAGAGATGGGAGCTCGCGAGCGACGGCGAGATGCCGGCGCGCGTGGCCAGCTCGCCCGCCGTGAGCGGATGACCGCCGAGCAGCGCCAACAGGATGGTGGCGCGATGGGCGGTCATGAGATCCGCGACCGTCGAGAGGTCTGCGTCGGCGAGCATCTCACACAGCGTAGCGCCCAAACGTTTCAACTGGGGTTGAATGTTTCTGCGTCTACGGTCATGACCATGCCCTCCACCCACCCCCATCGCCGCAGCCTGACGCTCATCGCAACCAGCCTCGGGTTCGCGGTCGTCCAGCTCGACGTCAGCGTCGTCAATATCGCCATCCGGCCGATTGGCGCCGCGCTGGGCGGTGACATCAGCGCACTGCAGTGGGTGGTCAACGCCTACACGGTCGCGTTCGCCGCCCTCATCCTCAGCGCGGGCGCGCTGGGAGACCGGATCGGCGCCAAGCGGGTGTTCATCGCTGGGTTCTCGGTGTTCACCGCGGCCTCGGCGATCTGCGGGCTCGCCCCCACATTGGGCGTGCTCATCGCCGCGCGGGCGCTGCAGGGCGCAGGGGCGGCTCTCCTCGTCCCCTGCTCGCTGACCCTGCTCAACCACACGTTCCCGGAGCCGGACGAGCGCAGCCGCGCGATCGGCCGCTGGGCGGTCGGCGCCAGCGCCGCGCTGTCGGCGGGGCCACTGGTCGGCGGCGTGCTCACCGCGACCCTCGGGTGGCGCGCGATCTTCTTCATCAATGCCCCCATCGGGCTGACCGGGATCCTGCTCACCGTGCGCTTCGCGTCCGAGACGAGCCGGTCGTCCGATCGCGGGGTTTCGGATTTCGACCCCGCCGCCCAGCTCACGGCGATCCTGTGCCTGACCCTGCTGGCGGCGGCGACCATCCGGGGCGGCGCCGACGGATTCGGCTCAGCGACCGTCCTGGCCGGGTACGGGGTCGCGGCGGCCGCTGGGGTGGCGTTCCTCGTCATCGAGGCCCGGCGCCCCCGGCCGATGCTGCCACTGCGGCTGTTTCGCTGCGGGGCGTTCGGGGCCAACACGGCGATCGGGCTGCTCATCAACGTCGCCTTCTACGGCCTCATCTTCGTCTTCAGCCTGTTCTTCCAGCGCGCCCAGCACTCCTCGGCGCTCCAGGCGGGGCTCGCCTTCGCCCCGATGACCGCGGCGATCATGGCCGCCAACGCCGTCGCCGGCAGCCTGCATGAGCGGCTCGGCCCGCGCGCGGTGATCACCGGCGGAGCGCTGCTGATGGCCGGTGGAGCGGTCGCGTTGGAGGGCATCGGCCCCGACAGCGCGTTCGCGACGCTCGTGGTCCAGCTCACCGCGCTGGGGTTCGGGCTGGGGCTGATCGTGCCGGTGATGACCGCGTCGCTGCTGGGCAGCGTCGATCGCTCCCGTTCCGGTATCGCCTCGGGGACGCTCAACACCGCGCGCCAGGTCGGCAGCGTCATCGGCGTGGCGCTGTTCGGGTCGCTGATCGCGGGAGGCCGCCTGGTGGATGGTCTCCACGTCGCGCTCGTGATCGCCGCCGTCCTGAGCCTCGTCGTCGCCGCGCTCGGCGTCCGCACGCGCGCGCCCGAAACATGATTTGCTCACCAACGTGCACGAGACCGCCGACGACCTGCAGGCGCTGCAGGCCCTGATCGATGCCAGCTACGCGGCCGCGGGGCCGCACCTGCTCTCCATCCATGAACCGGAGCGCCGGCTGAGCGCCGAGCAGGTCTCAGAGCGGCTGACGGGGATGTGCCTGCTGGCGCTCGCGACCGTCACGCGCGACTGCCGGCCGATCGTCGGGCCGGTGGACGGCATCTTCTTCCGCGGCGCCTTTCACTTCGGCTCGGCGGCGAACTCGGCGCGCTTCCGCCACATCCGCAGCCGGCCTCAGGTCTCGGCGACGCACCTGCCGGGCGAGGAGTTGGCCGTCACCGTGCACGGGCGCGCCGCGCCGATCGACATCGCGGCCCCCGAGCACGCCGAGTTCCGGCAGACGGTCCTGGATGTGTACGTCCCCATCTACGGCGAGGGCTGGGAGGCGGAGTTCCTGGAGGCCGTCTCGCCGGTGTACGCGCGGATCGACGCCGACCGCATGTTCACCTTCCACATGCCGGCGGCCTGACCCCGCCCGTGGCACGTGTGGTCTTGATCGACGAGGTGGGCGATGTCGAGGCGGCGCGCGCCGCGCTCGCCGGCCATCCGGGCGTCGAGGTCCAGCGCGCCAACGCCCTGCCGGCGGGCGACGACGTGATCGGCCTGCTCGTCGGTACCGAGGTCCCGGTCGGCACGCGCGAGCTCGCCTCGCTGCCCGCAGTGCGGATCGTCGCCGCCACCGCCACCGGCTATGACCACCTGGATCTCGGGGCCATCGCCGCGGCCGGCGCGTGGGCCACTCACTGCCCCGGCTACTGCGACGACGAGGTCGCCGAGACCGCGATCGCATTCGCCGTCGACCTGTTGCGCGGCGTGACGCTGCTGGACCGGTCGGTGCACGCCGGGCGCTATGACCACCTGGATGCCCCGGGCCGCCGGATCGCGGGCGCAGTGCTGGGCATCGTCGGCCTGGGACGGATCGGCCACGCTGTGGCCTGGCGGGCACACGCCCTGGGGATGCGAGTGCTGGCCGCCGACCCCGTCGTCGATGCCGCCGGCGCAGCCCCGGCGGAGCTCGTGGAGCTCGACGAGCTGCTCACCACCGCCGACGTGGTGACGCTGCACGCGCTGCTCACGCCGCAGACCCAGGGCCTGATCGGTGCGAAGGGGCTCGCTCTCATGCGCCCCGACGCGTACCTGGTCAACTGCGCGCGCTCGGCACTCGTCGACCACGCGGCGTTGGGGGAGGCGTTGCGCGCCGGACGCCTGGGCGGCTGCGCCCTGGACGTGCTGCCCGAGGAGCCGCCGGCGGCCGACGAGCCGGCGCTGCAGTGGCCGCGCACGGTCATCAACCCCCACTCCGCCTGGTACTCCCCGGAGTCCAGCGGCGCGCCCTACCGGATCGCCGCCGAGGCGGTCGCGGCGGTGCTCGAGGGGCGCGAGCCCGCAGCCGCGCTCGCCCGTCCGGCCGCCTGACGCCCGCGACGCCTGACGAGTCCGGCCGCCTCACTCGCCCCGACGCAACCCGAGCCCCCGCCGAGCGCGCAGCTCAACGGGGGCTCGGGTGCCGGTCAGGGTGTCGGCGCGTCAGCCGGGTCAGCGACCCCCGTGCTTGGGCTTGTGCTTGCGCGCCTTGAACGTCACCTTCTGCGTCGAGATCGTCCGGTTACGGCCGGAGATCCGCTGCGTCGCCTTCAGCTTGGCGGTGACCCTGTGGCGTGCGGCCAGCAGCTTGCGGCCGGTGCGGTTCAGGCTGAACCGCGCGGTCGCCGTGCGGCCTGCCTTCACCGTCACCGTCGCGGTGCCCAGGACGACCGTCTTGTGCGTCACCTTGGCCTTACGAGCGCTGACGGCGATGAGCCTGTGACGGCGGAACCTCTCGGTCACGGTCAGCTTCAGCGACACCTTGCAGCTCGTGTCGCCCTTGCACCTGATCGGGACCGACACGGTCTTCCCGGACACCCGGGCGCGACCGATCGATGCCCTGCCGGCCACCGGCGCCCGCGACTTCTGGGTCCTCAGCGTCTGGTCGGCGCCCACCTGGGTGCCGAAGTCGCTGGTGGCCACCGCGCGGTAGTGGATCGTGGTTCCGGCCGGCAGGCCGGACAGCGCGGCGCTGAACGCGTCAGCGGCATTGCCCGGTCCCGTCGTCTGGACGGCCGTGGTCTGCCCGTAGGCGGTCGTGGTCCCGAACTGGAACGACACGCCGGCGCGCGCCCCTTCAGGATTGACGCTGCCCGAGACGGTCGCCGTGGTCTGGCCCACCCCGCTCGCCGCGCCGGTCACCGGGGCGTCCGGCTGATAGGCGTTGGCGAACAGGCTATGCGGGCTCGGGCTCGTCCCATTGGTGAACAGGAAGAACGGCGTGCCGACGGCCGCGCCCTGACAGGCCGCCCCGTCGTCGTTGACCGGGTTGGCGGTGCACCCCGATGAGATCGGCTCACGCACGTTGACCTGAGCCAGCGGCGTGATCGGCGTGCCGCCCTGGTCCACGACGAACGTCGGGTTGGACGCATCGGCGAAATGCCCGACGGTCGTGGTCGCGGCGCCGCCTACGTCACTGCGCCACGTCACGTACGGCGTGTTGCCCGAGAACGTGATGTCCGCTCGGGTCGCGTCGACGCCCGCCGCAGAGATCGGCTTGCCGTCGTTGACCGGCACGAACCGCGCCGCCGCGCCGACGCCGACCAAGCGGCTGACGAACACCTGGTGGTTGGTGCCGGTGTCCTCGTCCCAGGCCACCCACGGAACGGTCGGGTTGGCCGGGTTCATGGTGCCACTGGCCACGCGCGGATCCTCGGCGTCGGCAGTGGGGCGGATGTTCAGCGAGCACGCCTGCTCCTCCGCAAGCGACTGGGCGCACGTGCCGGCGCCGCTGATCGACGCGTCGAGGTTGCCCTGGCCGCCGTTGCCGACCGCCACCCACTCAAAGCCGCCGTCGGCGGAGGCGTTGGTGACGCCCTTGGCGGCGAACACCATGCCGTTCGGTCCCTGCAGCCCGCTCCCGGCCGTGCCCGTCTCATACCAGACCACCCACGGCACGGTGTCCTGGGACCCGGTGAACGCGATGTCGGGCTCGATGCCGTTGCGGACGGGATCGACGTTGAGGCTGGGGTCGCCGGCCACGCGATCGATCCCCGTCTGCTGCCAGCAGAAGCCGCCCAGCGGCGCGGTTGCGGTCCCGCCCGGGGTGACACCCGTGCAGTCGGTCCGTCCGGGTCCGAGTGGCTTCTCGACGAAGATCTGGTCGGGGTGCGCGCCGCCTGCGGACGTCTCCTGCCAGGCGATCCACGGACCCGGATTGTCCCCGGCCGTGGTGGCACCGCCCGCCACCGACGGGTTCTCGGCGTCCTGGTCGGTATGGATGTTCAGCGAGGGCACCGGCACGGGGTTTGTGCCGCCGTTGCCCCGGCCCTGTCCGGCGAACACCCACTTGTTCTGGGTGACGTCGAACCGGCTGGCGAAGATGTTGTTGTTGGCGAACCCGGCGCCGGTCGTGTGCTCATACCAGGTGGCCCATGGCACCGTCCGGCCGGCGCCCGCGAAGTCGATCGCCGGTGCCTCGCCATCCTGGTGCTGGTCGAAGTTGAGTGAGCCGCTGAACGTCGGCGCGGCACTCGAGCTCCCGTTCACCGTGCCGCTGCCGCGCGTCGTCCACGCGCCGCTCGCGAACGAGCGCGAGAAGATCTGATCGCTGGCCCCGGCCGACTCCAGCTGCCGGAAGACCGACCACGGGACGGCCACCTTGCCGGCGGTCAGCGCACCGCCGACGACGTCGGCGTTGGCCGGCTCCGCGCCACTCACGCCGAGCGCGGGGTCGATCCCGGCCGCCGGATCGTCGTTGACCTGCGCCCCAGGGGGCAGCCCCTGCAACGCGAACGCCGAGCCGGCGCTGGCCAGGATGGCCACCGCCCCCGCCGCGGCGATCTGCGATCGCCGCAACCTACGTCTTTGGATCCCCATGTGTTTGGTCCCCTCCGTTGATGTTGTTCGAGTGTGGTCTCAAACCCCCGTACGAATGAACGCCACGAACGGTTCGAAACCGCACGGTCAGGCATCGGAACCGTCCGCGCATGCGGGCCCAGGCTACGCCATGGCCGCCTGTGCCTCCTCGAGGCGGTCGTCGCCGAAGAACAGCTGCTCGCCGACGCGCAGCGTGGGCACCCCCTGGACGCCGGCCTGCCACGCGCGCTCGGTAGTGGCGCGCAGCTGCTCCTTGAGCTCGGGCGCCCGGATGGCCTCGAGCATCGCGGTCGCGTCGAGGCCGGCCTCCCCGGCACATGCGGCGAGGACGTCGAGATCGGCGATGTCGGCAGCCTGAGTCCATTGGCGCTGACCCACGAGCTGCGCGAACTCCGGCAGGCGCCGCTGCCGCGCGGCCCAGGTCGCACAGCGCATCGCACCCAGCGCATTGGCCGGCCAGTCGCGCGGCCAATTCATCGGGGGCAGCCCGTACTCGGCCGCGCGGCGTTCGATCTCAGCCATCCCTGCGGCGCGCTCGCCGGTGAGAGCCCACGAGCCCCGCCTGCGCCACCCGAAGATGGCGCCGACCAGCACCGGGACGAGCGTCACCGGCCGGCCCAGCACTGACTCCGCGCGTTCCAGGGCCAGGTACGCGTACGGGGAGCCGAGATCGAAGTAGAGCTCTGGGGTGGCCGCCGTCACCGTGACGGAATCCTGCAGATCCCACTGGCCCAGATCAAGACGATCGTCGGCCTGGAGCCGGCGGGGAGGGGGCGTGGGCGCTGGGCAAGGAGTTCATCGCGCTGTCCAGGCAGCACGACCTGCCGCGGATGGAGGGCCGCGAGGACGCGGCGTTCTCCATCTACTGTCAGACCACCGCGGCCCGGTGGCAGCTGGTGTCGGAGGCCCTGCGCGCCTGGGCCGGCGAGCACGCCGTCCTAGGGCCTCAGCGCGTTCGCGGACTCCACCACGGAGATGACGAACGCAGCCGTCTCGCGCCGGCGCTCGCGCGGCGACGCGTCATACGTCCCGTCGCGCTCGCCGCGCCGAAAGGCCAGGGCGTCGCGGATCAGAGGATGCCAGCGGGCCGCGAACGTCTCAAGTGCGTAGCTGCCCGCCTGCTCCTTGGTGGCGATCTCCCCGGTGGCGATCGTGTAGTGCAGCCTCGGCGCGCCCAGCACGCCCCCCGCGGCGTAGCGCCGGGGCGACAGCCGGGCCACCACCGGACCGCCGCGGCGGCTACGCGCCGCCCACCAGGGCCAGTAGTCGTTGAGGTTACTGCGCGTCCACGACCGAAGCTCGACGTCGTCGGCGGCGATGTCAAGCGTTGCCCGATCGGGCCCGCGGACGGCAATCCCGTGCCGTGAAAGCAGGTGCCACGTCACGGGGTTGACGTCAGTGCGCCGCCGCGGGGCGACGGCGAAGTGCTCGGCGACCTGGGCGGCGATCGGAATCACCTCCAGCGGCGAGCGGGCGAGGTCGCCCTGACGGACGTAGATCCCATTGCACGCCAGCGGCCAGACCCGCCGGCGGGCCGACTGCCCGAGGGCCCACAGCCAGTCGGCCATGTGGACGCGGCGCAGCCACCGCAGCTCTTCGCCCGTCAGATCCCGGCCCGTGACGGCGACGAAGTCCAGGTCACTGCGCCCGGGCGCAAACGCGCCCAGGCACACGGACCCCACGACGTAGAAGCCCTCGACCCAGCCCGGCAGCGCGGCGTCCAGCCGCGACAGGAATGCGGTGATCCGCTGGGAGAGCGGCGCCGGGAGCATCCGGAGATTCTGGCGTGGGGCTGGACGCCGGGGACGCATAGCGGCCCAAATCGCGCAATCCGGCTACCTGAGGTGGGCGCTCCAGCGCTCCTCGATCCCGGCAAAGCGCCACGCCAGCAGAGCAATCGCCCACGTCGCCACGAACAGGCCGACGATCACATACCCGAGCGTGTTGATGTTCACCTGTGACACGGCGCTCCAGAACGCGCCCTTGAGCCCGAGTTCGCCGGCCGCCAGGGCGAGCAGCTCCGTCGTTCCCACGATCAGGGCCACCGCCACTGACAGCCCGGTGATCGTGAGGTTGTAGAAGACCTTGCGGACCGGCTGGGAGAACGCCCAGCCGTAGGCGAAGTTCATGAACGAGCCGTCGATCGTGTCCAGGAGCGACATGCCGGCCGCGAACAGGATGGGCAGGCAGAGGATGGCGTAGAACGGCAGCCCCGCCCCCGCGGCGCCGGCGGCCAGGAACAGCAGCGCCACCTCGCTCGCGGTGTCGAAGCCCAGCCCGAACAGCAGCCCCAGCGGGTACATGTGCCACGGACGGCGGACCATCCTCGTAAAGCGGCCGTAGACGCGGTTCATGAGGCCACGGGAGTCAAGCCGGCGCTCGAGCTCGGCCTCGTCGAAACAGCCGTGACGCATCTCCCGGAACACCCGCAGGATCCCCAGGAGCACCACCAGGTTGAGCGCCGCGATCACGTACAGGAACCCGCCTGAGACGCCGGTCCCGATGAGGCTGGTGACGTGGTGCAGGGCCGAACCGCCGTTGCGGACGGGCCCGCTGAGGGCACGGATGCCCGCGGCGAACAGCACCGCCAGCGCGAAGACGATCGTCGAGTGCCCCAGGGAGAACCAGAACCCGACGCTCAGCGGTCGTTGGCGCTCGGCCATGAGCTTGCGCGTGGTGTTGTCGATCGCGGAGATGTGATCGGCGTCGAAGGCGTGGCGCAGGCCGAGCGTGTAGGCGGTGAGGCCGAGGCCGACGGTGAACGCGCCCGACGACCCCAGCGCGTAGTGGTGAGGCGCCACCACCGCGACCAAAATCACGAACCCGACGACGTGCAGTCCGATGACGACTCCGCCCATGCCCGCCAGCGAGCGCCACTCCCGTCGTGTCAGCGGGGCGCGCCGCGCGCCCGTTGTGCTTTGTTGCATCTCGCCCTCCGGTCTGCGAGCTCGTGCGCCCGCCCGACGACAAGCGCACGAGCCCTGTGGATGTGCTCAGATCAAAAACAGCTCGGTGACCGCGCCCTCGGGCACCATCACCGTCGTCCGCGCCGTCGTCTCGTCAGCCCAGACGATGTACTCGCCCGCCTCCAGGCTGCCGAAGATCGCGGTGAGCTTCGATCCGGCCTGGGTCGAGCGCTCGTGCACGCCCGTGTGCACGCGGCGATCGTCGCCGTCGACGCGGCTGATCTCGATCTCCGCGCCGCGGTAGCGCTCGCTGGGATAGATGACGAGGGCTCCGCGCCCCTCGCCGATGTCCAGCGCCACGCTGGCGCTGGCGGCATGGTGGGACCCGAGGGCCTCGGTGGGGCGTTCGTGCACGTGCCCGTTGGTCGCGGTCATCATCGCCGTCACTCCTCTCACGCCGCCAGCGGCATCGTCGCAAAGCCGCTCTGCGGCGTCCCCAGATACGGGAACTGCGACAGGTAGCTGGTGCTGGCGGACGTCAGCCCGTCGGTGATGGCGTTCACGGCGGCGTCGGGCGTGTAGCTCGGGTTGACCAGCGGGTACGTGAGCCCCGCGATCGCCCGCAGCTCGATCGTGACGACGTCGTCGAACACGCGACGGCCGTTGGGGAAGCCGGCGAGATCCCCCGCGACGACCCCGAGGGGGTTCACCTTCCCGCTCGGTGTCGGTGGAATGGCCACGTTGAGGCGCAGCTGATCGGCGTACGTGCTCCCGGTGAAGTTCTGGAAGCCCGGGACGATGCCGGCGGGAAGCCCCGTCAGCAGGATGGCCACCAGATCCGCTCGCGCCGCCTTGAGCCCCGCCAGGTTGGGGAAGACCCCGGGGTAGAGCACCGGCAGCAGCCCGGCCAGCTCCGGGTGCTGGACGTACTTGAGGAACTGGCTGTCCTCGGACGCCGGCACCCCGTTCCAGCGGTCCTTGTCACCCATCGGCACGATGACCTCGTTGAACAGCGGGTTGCCCAGGCGTGACACCTGGACCCAGGGACCGGCCTCGAACTCGAAGCCCGGCTCACGGACCACCGCGCGCCGTCGCTTGGCCGCGGCCCACACGCCGATCACCGCCTTCTGGGACATCGGGCTGGTCGGCGTCGACCCGTCCCTGGTGAGCTCGGAGATCGGGATCTTGAGCGCGATCGCGTGCACGCCGAAACCGTGGGTGGCGTTCACCCCCGCGGCCGGCGGGACCATCGAGGCCAGGTGCAGGTTCTGCAGCGGCCTCAGGTCCCCGAGGTCGAAGATCGCCCCGAGGTCGACGTAGAACCCCTCGAGCCGCTGACCGGCGAACGCCGTGTGGCCGCCCGCGATGCCGTGGACCGCCTGTGAGGCCAGCGCCGCGTAGTTGGGCGTCGACGACGGGCCGATGTTGCACGGCGGGCACGCCAGCCCACTGGCCAGCACACGGCGGCGCCACCGGTCCACCCGGGTCACCGAGTAGAACTGGCGACGGTTCCAGTTGGGGCTGTCGATCGTGGTGATCGGGCCCGTGTTGTAGAGGAACGTGTCAGGGTTGCCGACCTGGGTGGTGAACTCGAACTGGTAGGTGACGTCCGGCCGCCCGTCGGCGTCGTTGTCGATGTGGATCTCGTACAGGACGTCGTCGCCGAACTCGAAGAAGTTCGGTCCCCCGAACGGCGCCTCGAGCGGCAGGTAGTTGGAGATGATCGTGACGGTGCCCGGGTCGTCCGGGCTGACGAATGCGTACGTGTCGGTGTTGTCGGCGACCGGGTCTTTGCTGATCGCCGGCGCCTCACGGTGAGACGACATGCTCTACCTCCGGTTGGTGTCTGTGAGAACGGTCTGCGCGCTGCGGTGTGGCGGCTCAGCCAGCGGCGCGCGCGATCGCAGCAGCGAGCTTGCGATCGTGGACGTGCACTTCACGGTCGCCTGACAGGACCGCGATCTCGCCCTTGCGGGGATCGCGGACGTAGGCCACCACCGCCTGGGAGCCCGGCTCGCCCGTGTGGGCGTCGGCCTGGTCTGCGAGCAGCGCGCCGATCATCGTGATGCCGGCCGTCGCCGCCGCGGAGTTCTTGACGAACCCGCGCCTGGTGAGGTCACTCATGGAGTCCTCCTATTGGGTTGTGCGCGGAGCGACCGGTCCATCGCCTCGTTCGCCTCCCACAGCGCCGCGTCAGCGCGGCCCGGGCCAGGTCCTCAGCTCTCTCTCACTCGGCCCTACGGCGCGCGCCGGTGAGCGGATCACCGCCGTCGCGGAAAAATCACGCCCCGGCACGACCCGCCGCCCCCATCGCCTATGGTCCAGCGCGCAATGGCCGCGATGAAATGGTGGGGTTGGGGGCACGAGGGCGTGGAGTTCACGCACGAGGACAAGCCCGACCTCGCGCCCTTCATCGAGCGCGTGCTCGGCGTCCGGGTGGGCGCGCCGACCGCCGCGCCGGTGCGCTTCGAGGACCTGCCCGTGCCCGAGCCCGACCTGCCCGACGGCTTGCGCCAGGCGCTGGAGGAGGCCGTCGGCCCTGACGCCGTGTCGGTGGAGCGCATGGACCGCGTCGTCCACGCGCGCGGGAAGTCGTTGCGCGACCTCATCCTCCAGCGGCGCGGACAGCTCACTCGGATCCCCGACGTGGTGGTCCGGCCGGGCAGCGAGCATCAGGTCTCCGACGTCATGCGGGCCGCGCTCGAGCACGATGCGGTGCTCATCCCCTTCGGCGGCGGCTCGTCGATCTCGGGCTCGCTGGAGGCCCCCGGCGATGAGGCTGCGGCCCGTGATCTCGGTCGACCTGGCGCGGCTGGACCGGCTGCTGGAGATCGACGCGCCCTCGCGGCTGGCCCGCGTGCAGGCCGGCGTCTCGGGCCCCGACCTGGAGGAGCAGCTGGCGGCCCGCGGCTACACGCTGGGCCACTTCCCCGACTCGTTCCCGCACTCCACGCTCGGCGGCTGGATCGCCACGCGCTCCTCCGGGATGCAGTCCGACCGCTACGGCGACATCGCCGACCTGGCCAAGGGGCATGCGCGTCGTCATGCCCTCGGGGACGCTCATCGCCCGCCCTGTGCCGGCGATGTCCACGGGCCCCAGCGTGCGCCAGATGGTGCTGGGCTCAGAGGGCCGCCTCGGCATCATCACCGAGGCCACGGTGGAGGTGCGGCGGCTGCCGGAGAAGCGGATCATCCTCGGCTACCTGTTCCCGACGTTCGCCGCGGGCCTGGCGGCGATGCGGGCTATCGCCGAGAGCGAGTGCAGCGTCTCGGTGACGCGGGTCTCCGACGCTCGCGAGACCCAGTTCTCCTTCGCCACGCGCAAGACGCCGACGCTGGTCGACAAGCTCCAGTCTCGGGCGCTGCGCGAGTTCCTGGCGCGCCGCCTCGGTTCGACGTCGAGGCGATGGCCCTCTCGTTCATCGGCTACGAGGGCAGCGAGGCCCACGTCGCCCGGGAGCGCAGGGCCGTGGGCAAGATCGTCAAGGCCCACGGCGGCCTGTGCATCGGCTCGGGCCCCGGCGCCCTCTATGACCAGAAGAAGTTCGACACCCCCTACATCCGCGACTTCCTGCTCGATCGCGGGGTGGCCGGCGACGTATCGGAGACGGCGATGCCGTGGAGCCTGCTCACCCCGGTGTACGACGCCGTCATCGCCGCCGCCGAGCGCGCCTTCGCCGACCTGGGCGTCATGGGCTACGTCATGTGCCACCTCTCGCACAGCTACCACGCGGGCGCCTGCCTGTACTTCACCTTTGCCTTCCCGCCCTCACCGGGAGGCGACATGCTCGCCGAGTACGACGTCGTGAAGTCGGCGATCCAGCAGACGTTCGTCGACAACGGCGCCACCCTCTCACACCACCACGCCGTCGGCACCGAGCACGCCCGCTGGCTCGGGCAGGACATCTCAGAGCCGGGGGTCGAGATGCTCAAGGCGCTGTTCGAGGGCACCGACCCAGGGCGGCACCTGAACCCCGGCAAGATCGTCTGAGCGCGCCGCGCCGTGGGGGTCGCGATGCCCTCCTCGCCAGCCGTCGCTGACGTCTGCCGGCCTCTCTGTGACGCCCAACCGAAACGCACCCCCGTGGCGGGGGTGTCGCAAAACGGACAGGCGCCACCAACTGCGGGTTTACGCCACACCCTCGTGGGTACCAGAGACTCACCTGATTTGTTAGCGCTCACATGGCGCGGCCAGGTGGGCGGAGAGAGGGAGATCGAAGATGACCGTGTCCACGCCGCGGCGCCGTCCGGGCCAAGTTGTGCTGCGCCTTCTCGCCATCGTCGTGGCGGCCACCGCGACGCTGGCCCTGCCCTCCCTGGCGGTGCCCCCACCGGCGGCGGCCGCTCCGACCCTCACCGGCCATTGGACGTTTGACGAGGGCTCAGGGACGACGGCGGCCGACAGCTCCGGGCAACAACAACCCGCTCACGCTCGAGGATGGGGCGTCGTGGGGACCGGGCGTCGTCGGTCCGCACTCGCTGGCGGTCAGCACGCCCAGTCAGCAGTACGCGCAGAGCGCCGGGCCGGTCGATCGACACCACCCAGAGCTTCACCGTGTCAGCGTGGGTGTACCTCACCAGCACGAGCGGCTACCAGACGTTCGTCAGCCAGGACGGCACCCAGATCAGCGGCTTCTTCCTCCAGCTGCGCGCCGACACGGGGCGCTTTGCCTTCACGCGGCCGGCGTATGACTCGCCCAAGGCGCTGGGCATCGTCGCCAGCGCGCCCAACATCATCCCCCAGCCCAACGAGTGG
Source organism: uncultured Actinomycetota bacterium (assembly GCA_963790605.1). Lineage (GTDB taxonomy): Bacteria > Actinomycetota > Thermoleophilia > Solirubrobacterales > Solirubrobacteraceae > Palsa-465. The sequence continues at coordinate 432,684 of CAWBPG010000003.1, forward strand.
TACCACCTGGCCGGGGTCTACGACGAGGCCAGGCAGACCATCTCGCTGTACGTCAACGGCGTGCTCCAGCAGACCGAGCTCCTACGTCCCCAACTGGGGGGCGACCGGGCCGCTGGCCGTCGGGCGCGGGTTCTTTGACTCGGGCAAGGTCGACTTCGTCTCCGGCGACATCGACGACGTCCGCACGTACGCGGGCGCCCTGAGCGCCAACGCCATCTCCCAGCTCGCTGGTCCCGGCCAGCTGTCGGTCGACGCCTCCCAGCGCGGGCCCGCCATCAACCCCACGCAGTTCGGAGAGTTCCTGGAGGAGATCAACCACTCCGGCGACGGCGGCCTCTACGCCGAGCTCATCCGCAACCGCGACCTCAAGGAGAGCTCCTCGAGCCCGGTGGCGTGGTCGGAGGTCGGCTCCCCCGGGACCGACGCGAGCATCTCGCTGGACTCCAGCCAGCCGCTGAACTCGGCCAACCCGGTGAGCCTCAAGCTGGCCGTGGGCGGCGGCACCTCCAACGGCCGGGTGGGCGTGGCCAACGTCGGCTACTGGGGCATTCCGGTCAAGCCCTCGACCACGTACAAGGTGTCCTTCTTCGCCCGCAGCGACGCCGCGCAGTCCGGGGCCGCTCACGGTGGACCTGGAGAGCAACTCCGGCCACGTCTGGGCCTCGAGCACCGTCACCGGGCGTCACCGGATCCTGGCAGCAGTTCACCACCACGCTCCACACCAACGGCGGGGCGCCCACCTCGCTGGAGAACCGGTTCGTGATCTCCACGCCGGCGGCCTCGGCGGCCGGTAGCAACCTGTGGTTCACGATCGTCTCACTGTTCCCGCCCACCTATGACAACACGGCCAACGGCCTGCGCATCGACCTCATGCAGGAGCTCGCCGGGCTGAATCCCGGCTACATGCGGATCCCGGGCGGCAACTACCTGGAGGGCGACACCATCGACACCCGCTTTGACTGGGAGGACACGGTCGGACCCATCCAGGACCGTCCCGGCCACTTCAACAGCGCCTGGGGCTACTGGTCCCAGGACGGGATGGGCCTGCTCGAGTACCTCGAGCTCGCCGAGGAGCTGCACGCCTCCCCGGTGCTGGCGGTGTGGGCGGGGTACACGCTCACCGGCACGGTCGTGCCCCAGAGCCAGCTGGAGCCCTACGTCCAGTCGGCGCTGGATGAGATCCAGTACGCGATCGGGCCGACGACGACATACTGGGGCGCGCAGCGCGCCGCCGACGGGCACCCGGCGCCGTTTGACCTGAGCATGGTCGAGATCGGCAACGAGGACTTCTTCGACGGCTCGGGGAGCTACAACGCCTACCGGTACCCGATGTTCGCCAACGCGATCCGGGCGGCCTACCCGCAGCTGAAGCTGATCGCGACCACGCCGGTCACCAACGGGCCGGTCGACATCGTCGACGAGCACTACTACAACAACGACCCGCAGTACTTCGCCGAGAACGCCCACATCTTCGACAGCGTCAGCCGCAGCGGCCCGAAGGTGATCGTGGGCGAGTACGCCACCACCAACGGCACCCCGACCGGCACGCTGGCCAACGCCGTGGGCGAGGCCGCCTTCCTCACCGGGACCGAGCGCAACTCCGACCTGGTGCTGGGCGCGTCCTACGCCCCGTTGCTGGTCAACGTCAACGCGCCGAGCTGGCCGACCAACCTGATCGGCTACAACGCGCTCAAGAGCTACGTGTCACCGTCCTACTGGGCACAGGAGATGTTGTCCACCCAGCACGGTGACCATGTCATCGGCTCACAGCTCGTGTCCGGCAGCGGCACCCTGTTCGACGTCGCCTCCCAGGGCAACGGTCACACCTACGTCGCGGTCGTCAACGACGGCAGCGCGCCGGCGCGGATCCACGATCTCGCTGGCCGGCGTCGGCGGCGGAGCCAGCGGCGGCACCGCGACGATCCTCACCGGCAACCCCGACGCGATGAACTCGCTGGCTCACCCCAACGCGGTGGCGCCGGTGACACGCCGGCTCGGCTTCGTGGGCACGAGCTTCACCTACCGCTTCCCCGCCAACTCGGTGACGGTGCTCAACCTGACCACCGGGGCGGCGTCGTCGACCAGCGCGATGCGGCGAGCGGTCCGCCAGGCGAAGTTCAGGTTCACGTTCTCGCCGGCGGCGCCGAAGCTGCGGCCGACCAAGCGGGAGCGCCGCTGGCGGCAGTCACGCTCGTGAGTCATAGCCTCCGGGGTGGCGAGTTGCCGCCCCGGAGGCCAACACCTAGGCTTGCGCGCATGAGCGCTCGGCACATCGGCACGGCCGCGGCAGCCCTCGCCGCGGGATGCATCGTCGCTGCGACGGCCGAGGGGGCGGTCCACGGCGGCCGCACCACGCAACATGCCGTGGCCAGGCTCTCCATCTCCAAGCGCGGTCAGCTCCAGGGCTTGATCGTGACCCTGTCGGCGTCATGCTCGGACAAGCGACGAAGGCGCTTCACGCCCGGGTTCGCGGCGCCGTTTGCCCGTCCCCAGACGAAGTCCGGCTACGTCTCAGATCACTACAACATCCTCGGGCATGACGCCGCGACCGGGGCGCGGTTCCGTGAGCGCGCGAGCTTCTCCGCGCACATCACGCCGACCCGCGTGACCGGGACGGCACAGGGCACCCTCACGCTTCTGCCGGGCCACACCGTCTGCACGAGTCCGACGGTGCACTTCGCCGTCCATCTCTGAGCCCTCGCCGTCGCGCCCCGGCTAACGACGGCCATCGAGCCGGATCGTCCAGGGCTCCACGGACTCCACTTGCAGGTGAGTCTGGCTCCACGGGTCACGAGCCAGCGTCTCGCGGATCCTGGCCTCGGACTCGGCCTCCACGGCGTGCACCACCCGCCGCTCGTCATCCAGCGGGCCGCCCAACACGATGAACCCGGCGTCGGCCAGCCCGTCCATGAACGCCGCGTGGTCCGCCCATCCGGTCTGCTCCTCCAGCGGGCGCCCGGCCAGCCAGCTCGGTCCGCTGCGCGTCACGACGACGTGAAACATGGCCATGCCAGAGGTTCTACCAGTACGGTCACCGGCGATCGGCATCGCGGGCGGCGCGGGCCTGTCCAGCGCGCTCGCTGGGGCCGTCAGCCACCGCGGCCACCCCGCGGCCCCGCGAGCTAGTGGCGGTAGCGCAGGCCGTCGAGCGCGATGTCGAGGATGTGCTCGATCTGCGCGGGCTCGGCGCCCTGGATCTTGGCGATGCCCCCGACCATCTGGATGACCTCTGAGAGGTCCGTGTCCGGACGCACCGCCCCGGCGGCCTGGGCGCGCTCGAGCAGCGGCTCGCCGGCCTCGTACATCATGGCCCGGCAGCCCTTGAACAGCGGGGCGTCGCGATCGACGTAGTCCAGGAGCTCCTGGGCCAGGGCCTGCTTGGTGGCCATGTAGCCGACGAAGCGGTGCAGCCAGCTCACGAGCGCATCCCACGGCTCGCGGCTCGTCGAGCTCGTCGGCGGCGTGGCACAGATCCTCCAGCTCGCCGACGTAGACGGCCTCGAGCAGCGCCTGGCGGTTGGGGAAGTTGCGGTACAGCGTGCCGATCCCCACCTCGGCCCGCCGGGCGATCTCCTCCAGTGAGGTGGACGCGCCGCTCTCGGCGAAGGCCTCGCGCGCGGCGGCGATGACCTTGTCGTAGTTGCGTCGCGCGTCGGCGCGCTTGGGGCGGGTGATGAGGATGTCGGTGGGGCTGTCGGTGGCGCTCATGGGTCGTCTTCGAAAACTTCGCTTGACAAAACGGAGGGGCCCTCCGCTATAGTAACCGGAGGTTGCCTCCACATAGTTCTGGAGGTGGCCTCCATTTTACCACCGACCCATCCGGCCCTCCAACTTTTTGGACGATGACATGACCCTCACACCCACATCCATCCCCACCAACGACGCCGCCGGTGGATGGCCCTCGTGGTTGTCTGCCTGGCCCAGCTCATGATCGTGCTCGACACCACGATCGTGAACGTGGCGTTGCCCTCGATCCAGCGCGACCTGCATTTCAGCCAGGGCAACCTGACCTGGGTCGTCAACGCCTTCCTCGTCACCTTCGGCAGCTTCCTGCTGCTCGCCGGGCGACTCGGGGACCTGCTCGGCCGCAAGCGCGTGTTCCTCGCCGGGCTCGTCCTCTTCACGGTCGCCTCGGTTCTGTGCGGCGCCGCGCCCAGCCAGGGCTTCCTCATCGCCGCCCGCTTCGTCCAGGGCATCGGAGCCGCCATGCAGGCCTCGGTGATCCTGGCCATCATCGTCACCGAGTTCCCGCAGCCGCATGACCGCGCGCGGGCGATGAGCGCGTACGTGTTCACCGCCGTCGCCGGCGGCTCGCTGGGCCTGCTGGCCGGCGGAGCGCTCACCGAGGCGCTGAGCTGGCACTGGATCTTCTTCGTCAACCTCCCGATCGGCCTCGCCGCGATGGCCTTCGGCCGGATGCTCATCCCCGAGGATCGCGGCATGGGCCTCGAGCACGGCGTCGACTGGCTCGGCTCCGTTCTGGTCACCGTCTCGCTCATGACCGCCGTCTACGCGATCGTGCAGGCCACCAACCACGGCTGGGGCTCGTCCCAGGTGCTCGGGTTCGGCGCGCTGGCCGCCGTGCTCATGGCCCTGTTCATCGCGCTGGAGTCGCGGATCGAGAACCCCATCATGCCCCTGCGCATCCTCCGGCTGCGTGGCCTGGTCGGGTCAAGCGCCGTCCGTGGCCTCCTGGTCACCGGCATGTACTCGACGTTCTTCCTGGGCACGCTGTACCTGGAGCACGTCCGCCACTACAGCGCGCTGCAGACCGGCATGGCCTTCCTGCCCTGGACGGTGACCGTCGGGATCCTCTCCACCGGCGTCACCGCACGCCTGGTCGAGCGGTTCGGCCAGATGCGCGTGCTCGTGCCAGGGATGCTGAGCGTCATCGTCGGTCTCCTGCTTCTGCAGATCAACCGGCGTGCACACCAGCTTCTTCCCCACCGTGTTCTTCGCCTTCTTCGCCATCGGCCTGGGCATCGGCAACGCCTTCATGCCGCTGCTGCAGATCGCGATGGCCGACGTTCCGGCGCAGGACGCGGGGCTGGGCTCCGGCATCACCAACGTCTCCCAGCAGGTGGCCGGCGCACTCGGGCTCGCCGTGCTCGGCACCATCGCCACCAACCACTCCAAGGCGCTGCTGGCCCAGCATCACACGGTGGCCGACTCGCTGATCGGCGGGTATCACCTCGCCTTCGCGATCGGCGCGGTGGCCGTCGTCGCCGCGATCGTCACCGCGGTGACGCTGCTGCGCACGCCCGTGTCGGAGGAGGCCGAGGAGACGGGCCGAGTCGGTGGCGCTCGTCGCCGAGGAGCCCGCAATGCCGTTCGAGAGGCAGGCGGCCTGATGACAGCCGCGACATTTCCCCCGCGGCGGCCCGGGGATGGGCGGGCCCCGTTTCCCCCGCGGCCGGCGGTCGGAAGCCGGCCGCGGCGGCGCCCGTCCGCCGAGGCCGCGGAGAATCGCCTCGTCGACATGGTGCGCATGGAAGCTGCCGCGATCGAGGCCGGCCGGCGGCTGCGGCGCACGGGCAGGGTCAGCCTGCCGGTCAGGACCCGCCGGCGATGACCGCCTGAGACTGAGTGGTGTGCGACAGGGCCTTGCCCGCCTCGTCGCACACCTCGGTCTCCACGACGATCACCGAGCGGCCCACGCGCAGCGGCCGCGACGTGGCGATGGCGTGACCCTCGCGCAGCGCGCGCAGGAAGTTCGTCGTCGAGGAGATCGTCGCCGTACCCGCGCCCGGTGGCAGGTTGAGGAACGCGCACACGCCGCCGAGGCTGTCGGCCAGCGCCATCAGCGCCCCGCCGTGCAACAGGCCGCCGGTGGTGCAGAGGTCCTCGCGCCACTCGAGATGCCCGGTCACCTCCTCGGGGTTCGCGGCGGTGAGCTCGATGCCGAGCTGGGCCGCGAACGGCATCATCGCCGTCGAGGTCTCCCAGCTCAGGCATGCGGGCTACCTTACGGCCTGCGTAGCGCTCAGGTCAGCGGCTTGGCGAACCAGTGGTCCGCGAAGGGCTCCTCGTTGAACGCCGAGACCTCGCCGTAGCCGGCCGAGCGGTACATCGTGATCGCCTCGACAAGCGCCGCGTTGGTCTCCAGCTGCACCACGCCGGCGCCGCTCGCGCGGACCAGTTGCTCGAGCTCGCGCAGCAGCCGCCGGCCGATCCCCAACCCGCGCGCGGACTCGGCCACCCACATGCGCTTGATGTCAGAGGGGCCGCCGGGACGGTGCTTGACCGCGCCGCAGCCGATCGCCTCTCCGTTGAGGTAGGCGACGAGGAACGCGCCGGCCGGGGCGCGGACCTCGTGCGGCTCGGCGGTGGAGCCGTTGCGGGGATCGAAGGGGATGTCCGAGCGCCGGTTGAGCTCGGCCACGTACGCGCGCAGGCAGCGCTTGGCGTCTGGGTGCTCGGGGTCGACGATCCGGGTCTCCACGAGCGAGGCGGTGATCGAGGCGCTCGACGGACCGCATCGCCGTCAGGAGCTGCTCGCGCTGCGCCGGGTCAAGCGGCGTGAGGATCGACCGGGCGAGCTCGTCGCTGCGGTCGTCGAGGACCCGCCGCTCGGTCATCCCGGCGGGCGTCAGCCGCGCGACGCGGATCCGTGCGTCGGCGGGGCTGGGGACCACCTCGATGAGGTCGTCGGCCTCCAATGCGCGCAGCAGGCGGCTGAGCTGACCGGAGTCGATGCCCAGCCGCGCGCGCAGCGCCCGGACCTCGGCGCCCTCCACACCGATCTCCCACAGGACCCGGCAGGCGGAGAGCGGCCGTGATCGCGCGAGATAGTGGTCGCTCAGCGCGCCGACCCGTTGGGTCACCGCCCGGTTGAAGCGCCGGACCTGCTCGACCTCCAGACCGGTGTCAACGGCGATGTTGGCCGGTGCGACCACTATTCTCTGATAATAGTCAGAGAGTCATGCCGCGTGGGGTCAGCCGAGCTCGGCGAGCGCCTCGAGCAGGCGGTCCACGTCGGCCGCCGTGTTGTAGAGCACGAGGCTCGCTCGCACGGCGCCGCCCAAGTCCTGGAGACCGAAGCGGTGCATCAGCTCGTAGGCGTAGTTGTCGCCGTTCCACACCGACACCCGACGCTGGGCCAGGTGCTCGGCGACCGCGAGCGGCGTGTGGCCGTCGACGACGAACGAAAGGGTCGAGGTCCGGCGCGCTGGCGCGGGCAGGACGCGCACGCCGTCGATCGCCGCCAGGCCGTCCAGCGCGTGGCGGAGCAGGCCGGCGAGACACTCCTCCACCACCGTGAGCGCGGCGACGAGCCGGTCGCGGCGCGGGCCGCCGGCGTCGGTGAGCCCGGCGAGCCAGTTCACCGCCGCCGTGATCCCCGCGAGCAGCTCGAACGCCGGGGTCCCGCGCTCAAAGCGGTCAGGCACGTCGTCGGACGCCGGCGCGAGCTTCGCCGGCGCCAAGCGCTCCAGCAGCGCCGGCTCGGCGACGAGCGCTGCGGCGTGCGGGCCGAACAGCTTGTAGGTGGAGAAGACGTAGAGGTCCGCGCCCAGCACGCGGATATCGGTGGGGACGTGCGGCGTCGCGTGCACCCCGTCGACATAGACCAGCGCGCCGGCGGCGTGCGCGCGATCGGCGATGGCGCGCACGTCGGGCCGGCTGCCGATGGCGTTGGAGGCGGCGGTGACGGCGACCAGGCGGGTGCGGTCCCCGATCACGTCGTCGAAGCGCTCTGCGCACAGCTCGCCGGTCTCGGTGTCGAACTCCGCCCAGCGGACCGTCGCTCCGGCGCGCCCGGCGGCGATGACCCACGGCCGGATGTTGGCGTCGTGGTCGAGTGAGGTGACCACGATCTCGTCGCCCTCTGACCACCCCGCCGACAGCGCGTCGGCGACATGGAACGTGAGCGTCGTCATGTTGGGCCCCAGCACCACCCCCTCGGGCGTGCCGTTGACGAGGTCCGCCACCGCCCGCCGGGCCTCCTCCACGATCGCGGTGCTGCGCTCACTCGCGGCAAACGCCCCGTGCACGTTGGCCATCCCATCGCGCAGGGCCGCGGCGATCGCCTCGATGACCGCGCCCGGCACCTGGGTTCCCGCCGCGCCGTCGAGCAGCGCCCAGCCCTCCTCCAGGCCGGGGAACTCGGCGCGGATGCTCTCGATGGACCGGTTCAGCTCGTTCATCGGCGCCGTATTGTGCCGACCGCGGCACGTCGGGCGTCGCCAGCGCCGCCAGATGAACGCCCCGTGAACGGTTGGGCGGTTCAGCGCACCCCGCCCGTCGCCGCCTGCCACGATCCCGGGATGGGCAACGATGGACGGCGCTCGGTCCTGATCGTCGACGACGAGCCGACGATCGTCGAGGTGGTGGCGCGGTATCTCGAGCGCGCCGGGTATGCGACGCGGACGGCCGCCAACGGGGAGCAGGCGCTCGAGGCCGCCGCGCAGGAGCGGCCGGACCTCGTGGTCCTCGATCTGATGATGCCGGGCATCGACGGGCTGCGCGTGATGCGGCGGCTGCGCGACCAGGCCTCTGAGCCGGTCGGAGTGATCCTGCTCACCGCACGCGGCGAGGAGTCAGACCGCGTCACCGGGCTGCGCCTCGGGGCCGACGACTATGTGGTCAAGCCGTTCTCGCCGGTGGAGCTCGTGGCCCGGGTGGATGCCGTGCTGCGGCGCGTGGACAAGCCGTCGGCCGAGGAGGCGCCCGTCCTGGAGCTCGGCGACATCCGGATCGACCCGGTGGCCCGCCAGGTGTTCGCGCGTGGCGAGGAGATCCTCCTCACCCAGCGGGAGTTCGACGTGCTGCTGTTCATGGCGCGCCACCCGTTGCAGGTGTTCTCCCGCGAGCAGCTCATGGACGCCGTGTGGCAGTACTCGTTCTACACCGACACCTCGACGGTGACCGTGCACATCCGGCGGCTGCGCGCCAAGCTCGAGGCCGACCCGTCCCGGCCGGCCCACATCCAGACGGTGTGGGGCCTGGGGTATCGGTTCGCGCCATGAGCCCGCGAGCCGAGGGCGCCGGTGCCATCGCGCGCGCGCGCTCGTCGGCGGGATCGCTCTCGCGCCAGTTCGCCCTCGCCGTCGGCCTGGCGATCACTCCGGTCCTGATCGCGCTGGTCGTGTTCGGCTGGCTGATGGTGATCAGCGGCGATGCCGTGGCCGAGATCGCGGCGATCGTGGTCGCCGCCGGCGTTGTCGCGATCGCCGGCGCCCGTCTGTTCGCGCGTCAGATCGCAGCCGACGTCGCGGCCATCCGCGGCGGGCTCGACGAGGTGGCGCGAGGCGAGCGCACGGTCACGATCGAGACCGCGGCGCGCGACGAGCTGCGCGCGCTGGCCGAGTCGGCGAACGCGATGATCGCCCAGCTCGCGGCGGAGGAGCACGCCCGCACGCAGTCAGAGGACGCGCGGCGCAACCTGGTGGCGGCGGTCTCGCACGACCTGCGCACCCCGATCACCTCGCTGCAGCTGCTCACCGAGGCGATCGGCGACGACATCGTCGACGGAGAGCACCGGCGTGTCTACGTCGACCGGATGAGCACCCACATCCGCGCGCTCAGCACCCTCATCGACGATCTCTTCGAGCTCTCCCGGTTAGAGGCCGGCGACATCACCTGGTCACTGCACCAGGTCGAGCTCCACGACCTGGTGCAGGAGACGATCGAGGCCATGCGGGTTCAGGCCGACGCCAAGGGCGTGCGGGTGACCGCCACGCTCCCGAGCGACCTGATCCCCGCTCAGGCCAACCCCGAGAAACTCCAGCGCGTGCTGTTCAACCTCATCCAGAACGCCATCCGCCACACCCCGGCCGACGGCAGCGTGGTCGTCCGGGCTGAGCCGTCTGGGGCGGGCGTCGAGATCGAGGTGGCCGACACCGGCAGCGGCATCGCCCCCGATGACCGTGCCCGCGTGTTCACCGCGTTCTACCGCGGCGGCTCCGACGCCGCGCGGTCCAGTGAGGGCGCCGGCCTCGGGCTGGCGGTCTCGCGGGCGATCGTCGAGGCCCACGGAGGCCGGATCTGGCTGGCGGAATCGCCGCGCGGCACCCGGGTGCGCTTCAGCCTGCCCGGTGCCGTCGCGTAAGGCTCCCGTAATCCATTAACGGTCCCTTCCGATCCGGCCGGATCGGGCCCCCGGACACCGATGCCATGGTGCAATGGCAGACACGCCCCGTCCATCACGACGACAGGGCAAACCCCCCTCATCTCCAAGGAGAGACATGCATCCTCTGCTGCGCGCCGCGGCGCGCTTGTCCGCGCTCGCCGCCGGGCTGACCCTTGCGGTCACCGGCGTCGCCGCCGCCCAGGCCTCGCCACGGTCTGACCACCAGCCGGCCAATCCGGTGGTCGGCCACCTCTACGTCAACGACAACACCGCCCCGGTCAACACCATCGCGGGCTATGACCGGCACGCCGACGGAACCCTCACCCCCATCCCGGGCTCGCCGTTTGCCACCGGCGGCGCCGGCACCGGAGCCGGGATCGGCTCCCAGGGCGCGCTCCAGATGGCGCTCGGCGGTCATGAGCTGCTCGCCGTCGATCCCGGCAGCAACGAGATCTCACAGCTGTGGGTCGGCCGCGACGGGAGGCTGTGGTCGGTGCCGGGGGCGACGATCAGCTCCGGTGGCAACGAGCCCGTGAGCATCGCCGTGGCCCGCGGCCTCGTCTACGTGGCCAACGCCGGCGCGGGGGCCAGCAACTACACGGGATTCTCCTGGGATCGCTTCGGGCGCCTGCGCCCCATTCCCGGCGCCACGTTCAGTCTGCCCGACGCGGCGCAGCCGGGCGACGTGCTCATCAACTCGACCGCGACCAGGCTCCTGGGTACGCGCGTCGGGACCTCCCAGATCGACAGCTTCACCATCGACTGGCGTGGGGGCCTGCACGCCGCGCCCGGGTCGCCGTTCGCGGCGCAGGGCCCGGGGCCGTTCGGCAGCGAGTTTGACCCGGTCAACCCGGACCAGGTGTTCGTGTCCAACGCGCACGGCGGCGCCGGCGCCGGGACGGTGTCGGCGTTTGACGATGGTCCTCAGGGCGTCCTGAGCTCGATCGGCGACTCGCCGTTCCCCAACGGCCAGACCGCAACGTGCTGGGTGGAGATCAGCCGCGATGGGCGTCACCTGTTTGCGGTCAACACCGCCGTGCCGAGCGTGTCGAGCTATCGCGTCCGGCACGACGGAACGCTGCGCCTGATCGAGAACACGCCCTTTGACGAGGCCAACGCCGCCTCACTGGGTCCGGAGGACGCACGGCTGAGCCCGGACGGCTCGACCCTGTGGGTCGTCGACACCAAGGGCAATTCCGTCAGCGGCTTCGCGGTGAGAGGCGGACGGCTGACGGAGATCGACGCAGCGCAGACGGCGCTTCCGGCCGGCGCCGCGCCATTCGGCGTCGTCGTCAACTAGGGGACAGACGGAGCTGGGCGGGCCGCGCAGGGGTGAGCGCGGCCCGACCGGCGTCGTCGCCGCGTCGGATCCCTCGGCGTGTTGCCAAGGCCGGTGTCAGGTGGTATGCAGTGCTGTCACCGTCGAGGGAGGGAGAGCCATGTCGATGAGACGAGCGGTCGCTGCGGTGACAGCATTGGTGATGGTCACGTTCACCGCCGGCGCTGCCGCGGCGCAGTCAGGCCAGCGCGGCGCCCCGAAGATGCACTTCGGACATCGGGTGAGGGTCGCGCCGGTGTGCTTCGCGGTGACCAATCCCGCCGGGGGCCAGAGCAACCTCTATGGGCTGCGCTACACCGACCGCGGGCTCCGGCCGGATCCCACCACGCCCGCGATCGTCCTCGTCCACGGAATCGCCTCGTCGACCGAGAACTGGGACTTCTCCCCGACATGGTCAGTCGCCCGCGCGCTCGCCGCCGCGGGGTACGTCGTCTACTCCTATGACCGGCTGGGCTATGCCCAGAGCAGCTACTTCGATCACCCTGGCGGCGGCCTCACGCTGACCACCGCCGCGCACCGTGCCGAGCTGCACCAGATCGTCGGGGAGGTCAAGACCGGCGGCTACGCGATGACAACGGGCACCGACTGCGCGGCCGCCCACCGGCCCGGCACCGTACGCAGCCGCCGCGTGGTCATCATCGGCCACAGCGCCGGCGGCTGGGTCGTCGCCGGCTATCCCGGCGAGTACCACGACGTCGCCGCGATGATCCAGGCCGATATCAACGGCTCGGACGCACAGCCCCCGGCCGGCACCCCGCCCCCGCCTCCGTCGACCGGCGGCGGGTTCACCCCGGATCCGAACCACCCCGACTACTTCAAGTTCTTCCAAACGCGCCAGAACTGCGAGGACTTCAACACCTACCCGCCGGGCGAGGTCGCCTACGTCGTCCAGATCGCGTGCACGCCACCGTTCCTGGATTCACCGTTCGGCGAGATCACCGACATCGCCGCGATGTACGCCGAGAACGACACCTCGATCAGCCAGATCGGACCGTCGATCCCGGTCCTGCTCACCTCGGGAGAGCAGGACACGACCGATCCGCCGGTCGACGCCGACGCGGACTACGCCTACTACAAGCAGCACTGCGGCTGTGACGTGTCCCAGCTGCTGTTCCCCAACACCGCCCACCTGTTCATGGTCCACCAGTCGCTGCCGGTGTGGCTCAACGACGTCGTGGGATGGCTGAGCTCCCGAGGGGTGCGACCGCCCCGGCGGACGCCGCCGGTGCTCTGCACGGATTGCGTGGTGCGCTTCGTGCGCTGAGCTCGTTCAAGCGGCCGCGTCGCCGTCCAGGAGGTAGCGCGCCGTCTCGTTGGTCCAGGCGAGCGCCTCGAGGTAGTGCTCCGGTGCGCTCGGGACGAGCTGCCGCGCGCGGCGGAACTCCCCCTCCTCCATCGCCACGACGCAGTCAAGCAGCCGGCCGGGGCCGGTCCGGCCGACGAGCGCGTCGCGCATCGCCTGCGGGAACGGGAGCGACCTGACGACGCTGGCCATCGGCCTGTCGGTGAGGGCGTCGATCACGGAGAACAGCCCCAGCGCGAACAGCTCGGATGACGGCTCGTCCTGGTCCTGGCCCGCGAGCTGGCAGAACCGAGCGCGGACGAGCGCGGTGATGAACAGCTCGCGCGGCTTGCCGCCGATCTGGGCGAGGATCATCATCGTCGTCCAGCTCCGGACATTGTCGATCCCCAGCATCGTCACCGCCTGCATCACGGTGCTCATGGGCTGGCGCAGGCTGAAGTACGCCGAGTTGATGTACCGCAGCAGCCGGTAGCTGAGCGCGACGTCGGTCGAGATCACGCGGTCCAGGGCGGCGAGGTCGACGGCCGGGTCCTGCACGTCGGCAGCCAGCTTCAGCAGCGCGAGCTTGCTCGGAGCGACCAAAGTGCCCTCGATGATCTCGGGGCGGCAGAAGAAGTAGCCCTGGAACAGGTGACAGCCGGCCGCCAGCGCGATCTCGAAATCGGCATGGTCCTCGAGCTTCTCGGCCACGAGGGTCAAACGGTGGCGCGAGAGGTCGCGCGCGAGGCTGGTCAGACCGTCGGCGCCGAGGGCGCGCAGGTCCAGCTTGACGATGTCGACCTTGGTCAGTAGCGGCTCGATCTCCGGAGTCAGCGTGAAGTCGTCCAGCGCGACCTGGTAACCGCCCGTGCGCAGCTTGCCCAGCGCCTCGATCAGCGCGTCGTCGACGAGCTGGTCCTCGAGCAGCTCCAGGACGACGCGATCGGGTGGGATGGTCTGGGCCAGACCCCCGAGGACGAACTCGCGGGTGACGTTGATCCACGCCCTCCGCTGGTCGACGAGGCCCTCGAGCTCGATCTCCGTCATGGCCCGCAGCGAGACCCGGGCGGTCGCCAGCTCGTCGTCGCGGACGTTGGCGTGATCCGATCCGGCTTCGCGATACAACAGCTCATATCCCACCGCGGTGAGATCGCCGTCGAGGATCGGCTGTCGGGCGAGGAGAACCTTTTCATTGGTGACGGATCGGTCATTTGATCAGAAACCAATAATCGCCCAGCCGTAGCGCACCCGAAAGCCGGACGATCGTCCAGGCTTCGCCCAGTGGCGAGGCTCAGGGCTTGAGCTTGTGGCCGCTGTGAAACAGCCAGGCGCTCCAGGCGACGGTGAGCGCCGCCAGCGCCGCGGTGATGCCCAGCGCGATCCCGATCGGGACGTCGCTGGTGCCCAGGAACCCGTAGCGGACCGCCTGCACCAGGTAGAAGATCGGGTTGGCGTGCGAGACCTCGCGCCACGGCGACGGCAGCGTCGAGACCGAGTAGAAGACGCCGCCGAGGAAGCTCAGCGGCACGATCAGGATGTTCTGGACGAAGCCGGCGTGATCCCAGGTCTTGGCGTAGATGCCGACGACCACGCCGAGCGAGGCGAACAGCGTCAGCCCGAGGGCGACCCCCAGCGACCAGCACCAGCGGATCGTGGATCGGCACGTGCGTGATCGGCAGGGCGAGCAGCAGCAGCGCGACGCCGATCAGCAGCGCGCGCACCACCCCGCCGAGCGACAGGCCCAGGTTGATCTCCCAGTTGCGCATCGGCGAGGCGAGCACGTCGTTGAGATAGCGGTCAAAGCGGGACTGGAACACCGACGAGGCGTTGTTGGTGTAGGCGGCCTGGACCATCGCCATCGTGATCAGCCCGGGGACGATGAACTCCCGGTAGTCAAAGCCGTCGACGTGGCGGATGCGCCCGCTCAGCGACAGGCCGAAGACGAGGATGAACAGGAACGACGCCACCACCGGCGCCGCCACCGTCTGCGTCCACAGCTTGAGGACGCGCAGGACCTCGCGGCTCGGCCAGCGAGATCAGCCCGCGGCGGCGCACCGAGCAAGTCCCGGTTGCGCCGCCGGCGCGGCGCTCGGCGCCGGCGTCGGCGGCGCTCATGCCGCCGCCGCCATCGCCTTGACGTACACGTCGGCCAGCGAGTCGGCCTCGAAGGACTCCAGCAGGCCGGCCGGGCTGTCGCGCGCGAGCAGGCGGCCGCCGCGGATCAGCGCGATGTCCTGGCAGAGCTCCTCGCGCCTCCTCCAGGTAATGCGTGGTGAGCAGGATCGTCGTGCCCTGCTCGTGCAGGCGCCGGATGTAGCGCCACAGCTCGATCCGCAGCTCGAAGTCGACCCCCGCGGTCGGCTCGTCGAGGATGACCAGCCGCGGCTCGTGCATCAGCGCGCGCGCCAGCAGCAGCCGCCGGCGCATCCCGCCCGAGAGCTCGGCGCCCGCACCCCGGCCTTGGCGCGCAGGTCGAAGACGTCCATCATCTCCCGCGCGCGGCGCACCGCGTCGGGGCGGCTCATCCCGTAGTAGCCGCCGTGGTAGACGAGCGTCTCCTCGACGTCGAGGAAGCGGTCGAGGTTGACGTCCTGCTCGGCCAGGCCCATCATCCGCCGCGCCTCCGGATCGTGATGGGGTCGGCCGAAGATCTCGATCTCGCCCGAGGTGACCCGGATCAGGTTGCACACGGCGCTGATCAGCGTGGTCTTGCCGGCGCCGTTGGGACCGAGCAGCCCGAAGAACTCGCCGTCGGGGATCTCGAGGTCGAAGCCGTCGAGCGCCAGCAGGCCGCCGTCGTAGCGCTTGGTCAGGCGCGCGCAGGGAGAGAGCCGGGAGGCGAGGGCATCGCACATCGAGCCTAGTGCCCGGCGCCTGACTACCCTCTCGCGCGTGCCGTCGTTCGCCGAGCACGCCTGGCGCGCCGCGGGCAGGCGACCGGCGCTCAGCCGATGATCTGGACGGGTGCTCCTTGGGGGATGTGGCCCGCCATCCAGGCGATCGCGCGGTTGTCGATCCTGATGCAGCCGTGCGAGCGAGCCGAGCCCAGCGGGTCCTGGAGGCTGGCGCCCGCGCCCCCGTGGATGGCGATGCGGCCCGGGCCGCCGCGAGGGGTAGCTGGCGGTTGTGGAGCAGCGACGTGCATGAGGTTGGGCTGCCTCGTAGTGCTGATGCTTCCCGGAAGGCGCGGCGGCTGATCGAGTAGCGGGGCCGCGACTGGGAGCCGAGGAGAATCCACTCGAAGCTGGCGGCCCGCAATCGCAGCTGTGACGCAGCGTGGCCGGGTGGCGGCAGAGCCAGCATGACGCAGGGTGCGCGGGATATCTGGCCTCTGGTAGTAACCGTGCAGGAGCGTAAGCTAAGCGAGGTCGCCCGCGCGTTGCGGGACGCAGTGAAGGGTTGGGCGAGACGCTCCCCCGCGAGCGAGAGCAGGATCCCCTCAGGTGCTGACCCCTCTCGGGGGCTCGGATTTGCCTGCCAGCCCGCGGACGGACGCCGAGTCGGGCGGTCCGATCCGGCTTGGGGCGCTACCTCCTGGTCTTGGCTCTCGTTTTGGGGGCTTTGAAGGCCAATGTCCTGGCGATTGTTCTGATCTTGCCCGAGGCGGTCTGAGTGAGCGTGAGCTTGACCGAGAGCTTGTGATGGCTGGGGAGCAGCTGCTTGCCGAGGCGGTTCAGCGTGATCTGGATCGTCTTGCGGTGTCCTGCGGCGATTGTCGTCATGATGCTGCCGAGGTCGACTACCCGGTGCTTGTGCTTGGACGCGGTTACGGCGACCACATGGTTGCCGTGGATGGTCTCGATGACGGTCAGTGTCAGCTTCACCGTGCAGGTGGTGGCGCCGGTGCAGGTGATGGCACGCTCGCGGTCCGGCCGCTCGTGCGCGCGCGCCCGACGCTGGCCGTTCCCGGGGAGCCGGCGGTCCTGCGGCGACCGCACGGTGAGCGCAAGGGTCGATGAGGAGGATCCGGTGAAGTTGCCGTCGCCCTGGTAGGTGGCGATGACCGCGTGCCCGCCGGCGGCCGTGAATAGCTGGTGGTGCATGTCGCCGTGCTCGTGGTGCTGAGCGGCTGCGCGGTGCAGCCCGGGATCGTCGTGCCATGGTCGGTGAACGCGATTGATCCGGTCGGAGCGAGGGCGCCGGTCAGGCCGGCGCGACCGTCGCTGTGTAGGTGAGGCTTTGCCCGGCGGTCGGCGTCGTGTTCGATGCCGCGATGGTTGTCGCGGTGGCGCTCTTGGCGACGCTCAGCGTCGGCGGAGCGCTGGTCGAGCCGGTGAGCGTCGAGCCGCTCGGGGTGAACACGGCGGTCAGCGCGGGGGCGGCGGCCGCGGCGGGCATGGTGCAGGTCGCGGTGCCGGAGGTCGCGTTGGTCGCGGTCAGTGGCTGGGCGGTGCATCCGGTGATCGGGCTTGTGCCGTCGAGGAACTCGACGGTGCCGGCTGGGCCTGCGTACAGCGGGGTGCCCGCGGTGACGGTGGCGGTGAGGGTCACGGGCTGGTTGGTCGTGGCGGTGGTGGAGCTGGCCGACAGGGTTGTCAGTGGTCCCGGACCCGCTGACGACGGTCGCGGTCACGCTGTTGGCGGTGTAGTGGATCCGGGCGGCGAGCGGCGTGGAGCAGCCGTCTGCGAAGGCGACGATCGCGCCTTCTGGGGCGTTGGCGAACGTGCCCGACAGGCTGCCGGAGGTGGTGATCAGCGTCGCGGTGCTGCCCGTCCCCATCGAGCAGTTGCCGGCGATCGACAGATCGCCGGCGAGCGCGACGTTGCCGGTCGCGGTGAGCTGGGAGTAATCGGTCGACGGGGTGCTGCCGGCCTGGTCGATCGAGAACTGCGTGACCGTGTTGGCGTCCAGGCTGACTGCGCCTTGGACGGCGAGGATCGCGTCGGGGCTGTTGCCGTCTCCGATGCGATGAACGCGCCGGCGGCGGTCAGTGGGCCGATCTCGTCGGGGACGGGCTGGAGCGGTCTGGAGGTGCTCATCCTCGAGCAGCACGTCGGTCACCGCGACCGGCGCGGCGGGAGACGAGTTCAGGCTGGTGGGCAAAAGGACCCCGTTCTGGGCCGCCTTGAAGCCGGTGTCGGCGGTGTTGGCGCCGGTCGCGCTGAACGAGCCGGCCTGCAGCCCGGCCCTCTCGCTGAGATATCCCTCGTGCGCGAGCTGCACGGCGAGCGTCTGGCTGGCGCTGGCCGTCACGGGGGAGTCGAGCACCAGATTGCCGGCGTAGGGGGTCGATCCGGGGGCGCCGGTGACCGACCAGGTCTGGTCGGCGGTGAGGGTGAGCGGGATCGTCCAGTCACGTCGGGTGTCGCGGTGTTCACGGGGCGCCCGGGGCGGCGGTGATCCCGCCGGCGCCAGCGACAAGCGATCCCCGAGCCCGCCGTGCTGATGTCATAGCCGCCGTCGTCGTCGACCGACAGCGCGTTCGCGGTCAGCCCGGACACGTCGTTCTGGCTGTAGAGAGCGTCGCACGGCGAGCCGCAGCCCGTCGGCTGCGGAAACGCGATCGTGCCCAGGGGCTCGCCGGGGGTCGGAGCGCTCCCGCCGCCCGTCCAGTTGCCGGCGTTTGACCAGTTGACCGAGGTCGAGGCCGCACCCCCGCTCCAGGTGTAGTCCGGGGGTGTGGCGGCGGCCGCGGGCGCGAAGGCCAGCAGGCAGCCCAGCGCCGTCGCGCAGGTCATCCAGCGGCGGATGCGTGGGGTCATTTCTTGTGCCGCCGCGGCTTGGTGATCGTGACCGTCGCCCGGCGGAGTGTCTTGCCGTTGGCGGTGGCGCTCACGAGCGTCTCGAGCCGGCCGAGCTTGGCCAGCAGCGTCCTGCCGGTGCGGTTCAGGGTCACGATCACCGTGCGGCTGGCGTCTGCGCGGCAGCATCACGCGCGCCCGGGCGATCACGACCGTCCTGGTGCGCGCCCGCGCTCGCGCGGTCACGGCGGTCAGCCTGCCGCGCTTGAGGTGCTCGACGATGGTCGCGGTGATCGTCGCCGTGGCGCACGCGTGGCCGCCGGCGGGGCACGATAGCTTGATCGTCAGCTTGCCCCCGCCGCCGGAGATCTTGCCGACGTGAGCGGTGGCCGACTTGTGCGGTGGGGGTGGTGGCGGCGGTGGCGCGGTGGTCTTGCCGTAGACGGCGTTGATCGCGCCGGTCTGGCTGTAGTCGGCGCCGAAGCCGTTGGTGACCGAGGCAAACCGACCGGCCAGCGAGCTGCCGGCGATGACCTTGAACGCTTGCCCCACGGTCGGGGTAAAGCCGCCCTGCAGCGTGGGCGCCAGTGCGCCGCCGGCGGTGAAGCTCACGCCATTGTCGAAGACGAACGCGCCGAGGGCCGAGGAGGAGATCTCCGGGACCAGCGTGCCCGACGCGCTGTTGATGAAGCTGCCGGTGGTCTGCTCCAGCTCGGTGCCGGGCGTGACGGTGATCGTGCCGTCGTTGACCACGCTGCCGATGAACTGGGTCGTGACGTCGTTGCTGGTGGCGGTGATCGAGCCGGTGTTGGTCATCGAACCGGAGTCGATGATGATGCTCGCCGCGCCGCCGCAGCAGCCCGGGTAGTTGCCGTTGAGCGTGATCGCGCCGGCGTTGGTGAACGACCCCGACTCCTCCATGCCCGACCCGATCGCCACCGTCAGGCTCTGCCCGGCGGCGATGTTGCCGCTCATCGGGACCGCGCCGGCGGAGTTGCCGACGAAGAACGACGCCGGACCGGTACCGGTCCAGGCCAGCGAGGGTCGCCCGCCCTGGTTGCCGCTGATGATGTTCACGGCGTTGCCGGTGATCGACCCGTTGCCCTGATTGAACGCGCCGGTTACGCCGCCCGCGCCCTCGACGATGAACGTGCCGGCGTTGTTGATCGTCCCGCTGGCGTTGGTGAACGGGTAGCCGATCGCGGTGATCTGGGCCGGGTCGTGGGGATAGGTAGGCGAGGGGGCGGCGACGTTGATCGTGCCCTGGTTGGTAAACGAGCCCGTGCCGCCGTTGTCGCCCTGGCCCAGCTGCACCGCGCCGAACGGGACGTTGATCGTGCCCTGGTTGGTCACGGTGCCGTACAGCGTGGCCTGATAGCCGGTCCCCTCCATCGTGATCGTGCCCTGGTTGAGCACCGGCCCGCCGCCGAGCGACGCGTTGCCGGCGTTGGCGCCGTTGTAGGTGCCGTTCAGCGTCAGCGACGCGCTCGGGCCGATCGTCGTGGAGGCCGAGACGAGGACCTGGTGGATGCTCACCGTCAGCCCGCCCGTTCCGCTGATCGTCAGCGAGGCGAGATGCGGCGCGTTGGCGCTCGTGTCCGTCAGGACCGCCGAGCCTGACGCGATGCACACGTTGGAGTTCGCCGACGGCACCGTGCCGCCAGCCCAGTTGCCGGCCGTCATCCAGTCACCGTTGCTGCTGCCGCCCCACGTGTAGTCACACGTCGCGGCCTGCGCGCTGCCCGCCGCCACCAGCAACGCGATCGATGCCAACACCGCCGGCACCAGCCACCGCGCCCGGCCGACCACAGCCCCCAGCCCTTCACTCCCGGTCATAGTGAGTCCCTTCGTCAACCAGCGATAAACGATGTCTCGGTGCCCGGCCCAGCACCCCGGCTCAACCCTCCCAAAAACGGGTGAACGCGCCGGAACCTTACCCGGGTTGGGCCGCTCCGCAAGCAAACTCTCGCGTCAACCGGCCCGTCCGACCCCGCAGCGCCGAAAACCCCAGCAACCACGGGCAGCCCGCTCGTCGGCGTTTACGAAGAAGTTACGCAGTGCGGTTACCGTCCGCACCCATGCCAGCCGGGCTTGAGAAACGTGCGCTGTCGCTGATCGGCGAGCTGATCGGCCTCACCGACCTGCCCGAATTCTGCACCGGCCTGCTCCACGCGCTCCGCGAGGCCGTGCCCTCCGAGTGGAGCGCGCTCAACGAAGTCCCCTCCGACTACCCGCACGCGATCTCGCTCACCGAGCCGCCCGTGCCCGCCGAGATCCACGAGCTGTTCGCCCGTTACGGCACCGAGAACCCGGTCGCCGCCCACTTCCTCACTACCGGCGACGGGCGCGCGACCCGCATCTCCGATCTCATCACCCGCCGTCAGCTGCACCGCCTCGAGCTCTACCACCACATCTACATGCACCTGCGGATCGAGTACCAGATCGCCTTCACGCTCCCCTCCAAAGCCGAGCGGATCCTCGGCGTCGTGCTCAGCCGCGAACGACGCGACTTCACCGCCCGCGAGCGCGACCTGCTCAACCTCTGCCGCCCCTACCTCATCCAGCTCTACCGCAACGCCCTCGCCCGCACCCACCTGGACCCAAACCCACAACTGCCGCTCCCCGCACTCGCCGCGCTCGGCGTCACTCGACGCCAAGCCCAAGTGCTCCGACTCGTCGCACTCGGACGCACCGCCAGCCAGGCCGCCGCCGAACTCGGGATCGCCCCAAAGACGGTTCACAAACACCTCGAGCAGTGCTACCGAACACTCCAGGTCAACACGCGGGCCGACGCTACACGCGTCGCCTGGGCCACCGTCACCGGCGCATACTGAGCAACGCGGTCAATCGCAAATCCAGGCTGCGTCGAACGCCGTCAGCAGCGGGCGAACCGCCTCGGGTACTCGAGGGCTGAGCTCAACCCTTGACGAGCCCGAGGCGGGTGACCTTGACCTTGGTGAGATCGATGCCGTAGATGCGCTTGACCCAGTCGCGCAGCGCGGCCCGAGCCTGACTGGCCAGGCTGGGATCGCCGCCCTGCTCACCGATACCGATGTTCGCCGTGTCATAGATCACGTCGAACCGCAGCGCATCGGCCGCCCGCTGCTTGGCAGCGGGCCAGGCGACGGACCGCCGGATGGATCGCCAGCGCGTTCTGGACCTCGCGGCGGATGACCTGATCACCCGCATCCGGGGTGCCTCTGCTCTTATAGGCGTCATAGGCCTCCAGCAGCGCGAACGCGGCGTCGTCACCGAGGTTGTTCAGCCGCCAGTGGCCGGGCTCTTGCGCCAGGGCCGCGTCCCAGCTGTTGACGTCCTGGTCGTAGGCCTGCTGAACGGTGGTGGGGTCGACGGTGTTACCGCCGAGATCCTGGAGATTCTGGACCAGCTGCTGTACGGCGACCTGCTCACCGGCGGCGATCACCGCGGAGACGGGCGTGAACAGCAGCCGGGCGCGCTGGCTTGCGGTGGCCACCTTCGGCGCCGGTGGCTTGCGATGCTGGCCCTGCCCGCGGGAGCCCGACCCTCCGCTGCCACCCGAACCGGACTGCCGGTACGTGTTCCCCAGAGCCAACAGGCCCGTGTTGACCCCGCCGTCCCCGGGCAGCGGCTCGACGATGACGCCGTCGCCCAGCGCCGCCGGCGCCACCACGAGAACCACGACGGCCGCGAGCGCAACGATCGCCCGCCGTACTCCCCGCGGCCGTGCGTGACCTGACACGGCCGGAACTATCTCAAACAACCGGACCGTCGCGCAACGCGCTCGCAGCGTGCGGCTTCTGTGGCCAGCCACAGGCACGTCGGGAGGCGGCGGGGCCTGAGCGAGTACCGGACACCGTCAGGGGCGCGACAGGTGTCGCCGGCGCGCGCAAGGGCGCGGGTCATGTCGGTGATCACCTGGTCGCGCAGTCGGTTGTGCGAGGCCTCGCTTGAGTCCTCGAGCAGCCCGGCGCCGGCGTCCTCGGCGATGGTCTGGGCCTCGGCGGCGATCGCCTCGGCGAGCGATTGCTGCCAGATCTCGTCGCCGATCTCATACAGCTCGGCGCCGGGACGCGGACGTGCAGGATGAGCGGCTCGGCCGGGCTCATGCGACCGCGTCCAGGTAGCAACTGGCGGAAGGGGGATATTCCAAATGCCCGAATGCATCGGCTCTCCGTCTGGTCGTGGGTTTGACGAGGTCCGCGTCAGCGGACCTTCATTGCCATTCAGCCGGAGCGGATCGGCGGTCAAGGGCGGCCCGTCAGGGCCGAGCAAAGCGAGCCGCGAAGCGGCGCCCTTGACGGCCGGGGAGCGGAGGCTAGGCGGGGTCGGCGGGTCGCAGGCCGATGACGGGAAGCTCGGTGACGAGTTGCCGGCGCGCGGTGTCGGTGCCGTCGTAGCGCCAGCCGACGAGCCAGCTGAGGAGGCGTCGGACGATCGGGGTGATGAGGCGGTTGCGTCGCTCGTAGTCGGCGAGGACGGTGCTGGCCTCGGATTGGCTCAGCTGGCGGTGGCGCGGCGTGAAGCGTTCGCGGCCGATCGCGACTTCGATCGCCCCGTGGGCTTGGAGGTTGCGATACCAGTTCGCTGAGCGCCCGAGCCCGGCGATGACGATCACCTCGCGGGTGGTCGCGGTTCTCGCCGATCACTTCCAGCATCGTTTGGTAGCGGCGCCCGGATCGTCGGCCGATGTGTGTGAGCCTGAGGAACCGACGACCGAGGATCCATCCGGCATGCCAGTCATAGAGGTGCGTGGGAGCGCGCAGCAGCTTGATCGCGGCGGCTCTGGGGGTGTGGTTGATCATCGTCGAGGTCCGTCGAGCCGGCGTGAGCGAGCCGGTTGACGGCGGTCGTGGGTGCGGGTGGCGGGGCATGCTCGCGTGCTGTGTCTTGGGGAGCGCCGAAGCGGTTGAGGTAGGCGCGGAGCACGCGCCGGTGGGTGATCCATCCGATGAGCTGGTCGTCCTCGTCGGTGACGGGGAGGCCTTCGTCGTCGGTGGAGGCGAGGGCGTGGACGGCGTCCTCGAGCGAATCGGAGGCGTGTAGGCGGGGCACGTCGCGGGCGAGGTGCGCGCCCTGTGGCGTGCCGTCGGTCCCGTGGCTGATCGCGCGCTCCACGTCGCTGGCGGCGATGACGCCGATGAGCGACCCGACGGCGTTGATGACCGGCAGGGAATCGGTTCGCTCGGCGGCGAACCGCTTGACGATCTCGCGGTAGCGGCTGGTCGGGCTTCAGGGGTTTCGGGGCTCGGCCCATCGCGTCGTGAACGGTGATCTGGGCCATTCGGCTGGGTGTGCGCGGCGCGTCGATATCGATCCCGCGGCGGCGGAGCTTGAGGGTGTAGATGGTGTCTTTGGTGATGTGGTTGCTGAGCGCGGTGGCGACCACGATCGCGCACATCAGCGGCAGGATGATGCGGTAGTTGCCGGTGAGCTCGAAGATGATGATCAGACCGGTGATCGGCGCGCGGGCGGTGGCGGCGAACACGGCGCCCATCCCGACCAGGCCGTAGGCGCCCGCGGCCGCGGCCAGCCCTGGCAGCAGGTGGTGCGCCACGGCGCCGTAGGCGGTGCCGAGCATCGCGCCCATGAACAGCGAGGGGGCGAACACGCCGCCCGAGCCGCCGATCCACATCGTCAGGCTGGTCGCCAGGATCTTCGCCACCAGCAGTCCGAGCAGCGCGAGGATCACGTAGTGCCCGGCGACGGCGTGCTGCAGGACCGGGTAGCCGACGCCATACATCTGCGGGACCGCGAGCAGCAGCAGCCCGAGCAGGATCCCGCCGGCCGCGGGACGCAGCCAGCTCGGTCCCCGCCAGAGCCGGTCGGCGAGGTCCTCCCCGGCGTAGAGGACGCGGACGAAGGTCAAGCCGACGCCGACGGCGAGGACGCCGAGGCCGGCGTAGAGCACCAGCTCCAGCGGCGAGCTGAAGGTGAACCCCGGCAGTGTCAGGAACGGGTGGGATCCGAACGCGGCGCGGCCGATCGCGTCGGCGGTGACCGAGCTGAGCACGACGAACCCGAACGACTCGGTGTCGAAGTTGCGCAGGATCAGCTCCAGCGCGAAGAACACCCCGGCGATCGGCGCGTTGAACGTCGCCGAGATCCCGGCGGCGGCGCCGCAGGCGACGAGCAGCCGCAGCTGCGACTCGGTGACCCGCACGAGCTGGCCGAGCACCGATCCCAGCGCCGAGCCGATCTGCACGATCGGGCCCTCGCGGCCGACCGAGCCGCCCGAGCCGATGCACAGCGCCGAGGCCAGCGACTTGACGATCGGGACCTGCGGGCGCATCCGGCCACCCAGCCGGTTGACCGCGAGCATCACCTCGGGCACCCCGTGGCCGCGCGCCTCCGGCGCGAACCGCGAGACCAGCGGGCCGTAGATCAGCCCGCCGATCACCGGCGCGAGCACCACGAACCAGATGCCGAGTCCCGGCGCCTGCGGGTTGCTCGCGTGACCGGCGGCGCTGTAGTCGCGGTGGCCGGTGAACGCGTAGGTGAACCCCAGGATCATGTAGCGAAACGCCACCGCGCCGAGCCCAGCGCCCGCGCCGACCACGAGCGACAGCACGAGCATCCCGCCCGAGCCGCGCGCGACGGCTCGCGACAGCCGCTCCCGGACCCGAACCGACCCACCCGCGCAGCCGAGCGATGGTCGCGGAACGGTCGGGGCGGAGCGTCTCGGACTGATGGTCGCCGGCGCTGTCTTCGGCGATCGGCGGCCCGAATCTGACCGTTGCCGGTCGCGGCGCTCCGGTCGTGATCAGACCGCGGCGTTGGGTCGCTCGTGCTCATCGGGCGGCGATGCCTTCGAGCATCACGTCGATCGCGCGGCGGATGTTGGGCCAGCGAAAGCCGCCGGGGTCAAGCGCGCCGTGCAGCATCAGCCCATCGGTCAGCGCGAGCAGGATCGACGCCAGCGCGTTGGCGGGGATCGCGACCAGCTCACCCGACGCGATCGCTTCCTCGATCCACCCGCGGACCAGCTGCCGGCGCCGCTGCGTGGCCACGGCGAGACGCTCGCGCACGACCTCCTCGGTCAGCAGATCCGCCCACAGGTCCGCGCGGACCTGCACCCGGGCGGCGTCATCGCCGCGCGCGAGCATCGCCTGAGCGAACCGCCGGACCCGCTCCACCCCGGACGAGCTCGCGCTCGTGATCGCCTCCAGCTCCGCGTCGAGCGCCGCTGAGTCGTCCTCCAGCAGCGCCAGCAGCAGCTCTTGCTTGTGCTCGAAGTAGCCGTAGAACGCGCCCTTGCTGACCCCCGCCTCCGCGCACACGTCATCGACGGTGAGATCGCGGAACCCGCGCACGGCCGCGCACCGCCACGCCGCGTCAATCAACAGCTGGCGGCGCTCGATGCGAGTCTCGGGACGGAGCTTGGGCATGTTCAGAAGGTCATCCACACATAACGCATAGAAACCGACGAGTCGGTTTAGATGGAGGATACCCACCTTCCGGGCTTGACACGCGCGCCGCTGGAATTTCCGGTATCCGCCTGGCACGAACCGGAGCGGTGGGGTGAGCGGTCCGCCGCGGCGCCAGGCTGGTGCGAGGCCGGCTGAGGCGCGATACTTCGAGTCTGGTGAGCCGGGAAGTCTGGTCGGCGTGCCCTCACGGGACGTTGCCATGTACCCAGACCAGCTCGACCATCCACAATCTCGGCCCCGACGGCTGATTCGCGGTCGGGTGGTCACCGGGGTGAAGCGTCGTGGCTGACGGGGTGCTCGCCATCGCGTTCGTGCTCGCCGCCGCGGTCAGCCTGGCGACGAGCTGGCTGCTCGTCTCGCGGCTTGAGCGGATCGGCGCGCGATTCGGGCTGTCTGAGGCGCTGCTCGGCATGCTCGCCGCGCTCGCGGCCGACGCACCCGAGATCACCGCCAGCGTGACCGCGCTCGCCGGCCATCACTCTCGCATCGGCGCCGGGGTCGTGATCGGATCCAACGTGTTCAACCTTGCCGCCCTGCTCGGGCTCGGCGCCGTCGTCGCGGGCGAGATCAGGCTTCACCCGCGGGTGATTCTCCTCGAGGGAACGGTCGCGATCACGATCGCGACGATCTGCCTCGCTGTGGTGCTCGGCGGACCCGGGCCCGGGGTCGGCCTGCTCGCCGCCGTCGCGGTGCTCGTCCCGTATCTGATCGTCTCGGGCGTCAGCCCGCAACGACTCGCCGCGCTCGGGTTGCCGCGGTCCTGGGCCGCCTGGCTCTCCGGCGCTGTCGCGGAGGAGGAGCAGGAGCTCGAGCCGGCGATCCACCCACCGCGCGCCGACACGCGCGATGTGGTCCTCGCCGTGCTCGCGACGGCCGTCGTGGTCGGCGCGAGCATCGCGATGGAGCTGACCGCATCGACACTCGGCCAACGCCACCACGTCGCCGAGATCGTGATCGGCGCCCTGGTGCTCGCCGGTGTCACCAGCCTCCCCAATGCCGTCTCCGCGCTGTATCTCGCCGTCCGCGGGAGGGGCGCCGCGACGCTCAGCATCGCCCTGAACAGCAACGCCCTCAACGTGACCGTCGGTCTGCTGCTCCCCGGGCTGCTCGTCGGACTGGGCGCGCCGTCAGGACAGGGGACCCTCGTCGCCGCCTGGTATCTCGGTCTGACCGCCGCGACGCTCGGGTGCGCGTATACCGGCCGCGGGCTGCGCCGCATCCACGGCGCGCTGATCATCTGCGGCTATCTTGCGTTCGTCGCCGCGGTCCTCATCACCAGCTGACGCTGCCGGCGGCATAGCGGTTCCACTCGCCGCCGGCGAGGCGATAGAACTTGCTCGCGCTCGTCTCTGAGATCCCGAGTAGCTCGGCGAGGATCGTCGGTGGGAGCGCCGCCGCCAGAGTGAGAATCGCTGCGGTGCGTCCGCCCAGCGGTCGGACGCCGAGTCGTTTGAGTCGTTTCGCCGCGTGCGCGTGGCTGAGCGGCTGCCCGATCCGCATCCCTTGAAACAGCCACGGTGATGCTGCTCCGGCGATCGCGGTCGACGCTCGTCCTGCCGGATCTCGGGCCAGCGTGGCGGTGAGTTGCGCCGAGTGGGTCCGGGAGCTCGACCGATTCGCGTCCGAGGTGGATCCAGACGCGATCGCGCATCGACCACAACGTCGTCGACGGACAGGGCCAGGATCGTGTCAGCGGCTGCGCGTAGATCAGGATCAGGCATCCAGCGACGCGGTCGCGCAACAGTTCACCCTCGTCGTTGAGCAGTCGGCGCACGACGCTCAGCCGCTGCTCGTTCGAGATCGGCTCGACCGGAGCCCACGCGGGTCGGCGACCGGCGTCGAGCGGGGCGATCAGTCCGCCGCGAGCGGCCCACCGCAGAAACGGTCGGATGCTCGCCGTGGTGGTGTCGATCCTTCCTCGAGCCACTGGTCGAGGTGCTCCTGGCGCAGCTGCGCCAGCGTCAGGTCTCGTTCCGCGCCCCAGCTGCAGAGTTCCACCGCTGCCCGCACAAGACGCAGACTGTTGTCGGCCGACCTGCCGGTCACGCGGCCGTGGCGCTCGCGGCGGGCGAGGTCGTGCTGCACCTGCCAGAGCGAGAACGCGCGGATCTGCGCGCGGTCCTCGCCGACCGGCAGTTCGCGCACCGCGGCGCGGGCACCGCGCCCGAACCTCGCGGTCTGCTCGGGCCGGGGCTCGAGCACCCCGTGGGTGACCAGCGCGGCCCGCAAGAACAACGTCGTCATCCCCCGGCTGATCTGGTCAAGCGCCTCGTGTGACAGCTCCCGAGCGCCGGTCGCGAGCTCGATCACAGTCTCATAGCCCGCGCTGCGGCCCATCCACTTCAGCGTCGTCCACGGCTGAGGCCCGTCGCCCAGCGCCGTCAGGTAGGGCTCGAGCCGCGCGATCGCTGCCGGATCTCCATCGGCGCGCAGCCGTCGTAGCACCTCGACCAGCGAACAGCGCGCACAGCGCCCAGCGGTGTGGTTCATCTCCTCCGCCCCGCAATCACGACACACGTGCCGGATTGGCTCGCCGACGCAGTGTTCACATCGCGCTGGGTCGCCAAGCGACGGGCGGTCGGGGCTGCCCGCAGTCCAGGCAGTCGATCTTGGATCGCAGCCGCTTGCGATTGCACTCCTGGCACTCGGTCAGATCACCAACTCGCAGGCACAGCGTGCGCGTCTGCCCGCAGGTTGAGCATGGTCGTCCCGGCGGGAACCTGGGCGGCGGATGAAGCTCGCGCCGGCGGCACGGTCCGCAGACGGGGCGCTCGGAGCGCGCGAAGAAGCACGGGCGCGTCTGGCCGCACTCCGCGCAGGCCGCGACGGGCGCCTCCCACGCGCGCGTGTACCGCGAGCGGATGCACGTGCGGCAGAGCATCCCGTCCACGACGGTCCTCCAGCAGAGCCGCATCTCGCCGCAGCGCGGACACGACATCGTCTCGCCCGGCGGCGGCGCGGACCGGGGCCGCGAGCGGGCGTGGCACGAGTCGCACAGCGGATGCTCGGTGCGCGCATACCACGACGGACCCTCGGCTCCGCAGCGCGAGCAGACCGCGATCGGCTTAGACCATTCGGCGATCTTCCAGCGCTTGATGTTCTCGCGCCGGTAGCAGCTGTTGCACAGCGGCCGCTCGCTCTTGGCGTGATAGCACGGCCGCTCGCGCCCACACCCAGCGCAGACCGTGATCGCCGACGGCGGCGCCGCCATCGCTCAGCGCTTCGCCGGGCGGCGAGCCCCGCGGATCCGCGCGGGCTTGGGGTCGATATCGGCGATCTTCCCTTCGGCGGTGGCGCGCTTTGAGAGCAGCGCGGTCGGCGAGAGCTCGACCCGCTCGATCAGATCGTTCGGGGTGCAGCCGAGGATCTCGCAGAGCACCATCAGCGTGTGCAGGTTCAGCCGCTCGGGCTTGCCGGTCACCAGTCGCCATACCTGCGAGGCCGACAGCCGGACACCGTGCTCGGCGAGATGCGGCGCGAGCTCGGCGGCGGTGTAGATCCCGCGCTGAGCCATCAATGGCCGCAGCCGCCAGTCGTAGTCGACCTCGCTGGCCATCAGTCCACCTTCCACTGCACGTCGCTGCCGAGCTGCGCCGTCAACGCGCGGCGCATCGCCTCGTTCTTGTAATCGCTGGAGACGAACGTGTAGATCGCCGTCGTCGACGCCCATCGATGCCCGACCTGCGAGCGGACGAACAGCTCATCCCACCCGTCCTCGAGCAGATGCGTCACATAGCTGCGCCTGAACGAGTGCGGAGTCAACTCGCTCGCCAGCCCGGCCGCGTCGCGGTAGTCAGCGAACCGCTCGGTGATGAACTCCGAGGAGATCCGCCCGCCCCGCTCGGTCAAGAACAACGCCGGATGATCATCGCGCCCATATGCCGGCCGGATCTCCTCCACGTACTGCTCGATCACCTCGACCGCCCAATCGAACACCGTCAACACCCCGCGGCGACGCGGCGCGCCGCCGCGCGAGGCCTTGCCGTAGCGCACCCCGAGCAGCCCGTAGCGGCCGAACTCAGGAAGCCCTGGATTACGGGAGAAGTCGCGCACATCCAGTCGAGCGGCCTCCTGCCGGCGAAGCCCCCACGCGTAGATCGTCTTAAACAGCACCGCGTCGCGCAACGCCGCCAGCGATCCCTTGCGTCGCAGCCGCCGTAGCTCCCTGACCCGGGTGTCGCAGAAGTCAAAGAACACCACCAGCTCCTCCCGGGTCAACGGCCGCACCGACGGCTGGCCCTCGAACTCGGTCAGGTGAGCGATCGAGTTCTCCTCAAACAGGATCTGCACCGGACGCACCCCGAACTCACGCTCGCAAATCGCGACCCACGGATAGCGCTCATCCGTCAAGTAGCCCATGAACCCACGCAGCGCGCCCTGATAACCCCGCAGCGTCGACACCGCCCGCCGCCGCGGCGGTGCGCCCAAATCCTCGATCCACTCATCAACATCCAGCGGCTGCCACTCCCACGGCCACCGACCGACATGATCACGAAAGCGCTTGACGATCGCCTCCCGCGTGCTGCTTCGTCCCCTCACTCAAATGCCGGCCAGCCCTGCGCCCGCCGCCAGCCGACCAACACCGCATCGAACACCGCCACCTCGAGTCGCAACGGTCGGATCCCATCGCCGAAGAGACGCCCGAGCGCCACCTCCGCGTCCCCCGCACGGTCCCACCGGCCAGCCAGATCGAGAGCAGAAGCATCGTTCATCAGTCGCAAGAACATTGCATCAGACGCAACGGCATCTCCGAGCGCAAAATCGTTCGCAAACTGCGGCAAGAAGCCAACGCCAAGCCCGCTCGACACCGCCGTCCGGCAGAATCCATGCTGCACAGAGCGGCTTAGAGCGGCTCGCATCTAATGCAATAAGTGCTCCTTGGTCCAGCAGCTGGCCAGCGGCTGGGCGCCCGTGCGCTGCGCTTCGGCGACGTAGTCGCGCACGAGCGCATCGAGCTCGTCCTTGGTCTGCAGGCCCCGCTCGACCAGGTAGCAGCGGCGCCGGCCGCCGGGGTCGCGGGACGGTCAGTGACCCTGACCACACCATCCACCCGCTGGCCATACACGATGCGTTCGCCCTCGGCGACGGTCTAGCGGGCCAGCTCGGTGCGCTTGCCCACGACGGGCGTCGTGCGCTTGGGCGCCGGCCGGTCTGAGCGCGGCTGGGGCTCCCGGGCTCGGTTGTGGGCCCAGGTGGCCGAGCCTGGCAACGTCGGGATCTTCGGGGCGCCGGAATACATGGTGTCTCCTTGGTTAGAGGGGGACTTGATGAGGTCCGCGTCAGCGGACGCTCATTGCCATGCAGCCGGAGCGGTTCGGCAGTCAAGGGTGGCCCGTCAGGGCCGAGCGGGTGAGCCGGGCATGGCGTATGAGATCGGAGGTGGAAGTCCTGACCTGGGGCCCTGACAGGGGGAACGCAAGATCGAAGAGGCAAGGGCGCGGCCGGAGTTCACCGGGCTGTCTGCTGGCGGCTGGTTGTGCTGGCGGGCTTCCGTGAGGGCGGGTCTGAAGGAAGCCATAGATGCGTTGTGGTTGCGAACGAGAGTGAAGCGCCGTAAGGCGTCCTTTGGGAGGGTGAGCCGGCTCGCGGCGGGGCGGCGCGTGGCGGCCAGTGCGGCGGCGGCGGCGCACTAGACGGTCGCGGCGGTGTTGATCCCGCGGATGCTCGCGCCGTCGCGGATGATCACGCCCCCCGAGGAACCCGACGCCGCTGACCACGTAGGCGGTGACATGCGTCGGGTTGGTGTTGTCGGGTCATCTGCGCGATCAGGACGAACATCGCAGCGCCGGTGGCCACGAGCGTGGTCGTGCGCAGCCCGGCGCCGCGGCTTCGCCATTGGCGCTCGAGACCGATGAGCGCTCCCGCGAGGACCGCGGCCCCGAGCCGCAGCACGAACTCCCCGGAGCTGATCATCCGACGCTGACCGTCACGATCTTCACCACGACCAGCGCGACGGCGATGATCAGGTACGCGCGCAGGGTGATCATCCCGACCTTGCGCTGGGTCGAGATCGCGGGCCGAGCGAGCAGCTTAAGCGCCGGCATCCTCCACGTCTCACGACCGGCGCGCTGGGTCTCCCATGCGGGAACGTCGGCTGGCCGCCGTGTGGGACGCTCAGCATCCGCTCTTCCAGGGCGGCCTTGCGTAGTGGTGGTAACGGACCAGGAGATACGCGCCGAGCAGCGTGCCGCCGGCGAGGATCGCCATGATCATTCCCCCGGTGATGGTGGGAAACACGATGCTGGCGGTCAGGATCACCGACAGCAGCACGAGCACCCACACCACGATGCTGGTGAACACGTTCGTCCTCAGGGCGTTGACCCAGGGACCGAGAACGGCCTTGTCGTTGCAGAGCAACAGCGGAACACCGTGGCGGAGGGCAGGAGTACGCCGGCCAGCGTTTGCACGCCCATCGTGAGCGTCCCGAGCGGGACGCCGGGGGTGAGAACAAGCGCGGCGGCGATCGCGATCAGACCGGCGTAGCAGGCGTAGAACCCCTTGGCCTGGGTGACCGGGCGGTGCAGGGAGTGGTTGACGCTGAGCAAGTCACTGGTCGCGTAAGCCGTCGCCAGGCCGACGGCCGCGGCGCCGATCACGCTGGCGTCGATCAGCGCGATCGCGAACAAGATCCCGGCGGTGTGCGAGACGTACCTCCCCAGGCCGGCGGCAGTCCCGGCGGCGTCGGTGAAGTGCCCGAACTGCGGGTGTCCCGCGAACGTTGCGGCGCTGAACGCGATCATCGCGCCGGCGCCGAGCGACCGTGGTACCGACGATCGCGATGATCAACAGCATCACGCTCGAGAGCTTCGCGCCGTGCGGCAGCCCGGGGATCACGAAGTCGTGAACCACCTGCCCCGCCGGCGGGTGCGCCAGCAGGTAGATCGGGATCAGCACCAGCGACCCGGCAACGAGCACCAGGCAGAGCCGCTCGAACCGGCGAAAGCTGCCGGTGCTCGCCGCACCGACGACCAGCACCGCAGCGACAAGCACCGTCGGGAGCTTCGGTAGGCCGAGGTACTGACAGGCCAACGCGATCCCGATGAACTCGGTCACGATCGTCAGCGCGTTCAGCAGGAACAGGTCGATCACACTGAACGCGCCCCAGAACCGGCCGAACCGCTCGAGGATCAGCCGGGCGTGCCCGACGCCGGTGACCGCGCCGAGGCGGACGACCATCTCCTGGTTGACGTAGACCGGGACCATCAACGGCAGCCCACAACAGACGGGTGCCGTAGTGCTGCCCGGCTTGGGTGTAGGTGCCAAACGCGCCGGCGTCGTTGTCGCCGACCATCACGATCAGTCCGGGTCCGAGGATCGCCAGCAGCGTCTTGAGCCGCCGGGACAGATTGCGGCGCGGCGCCAGATCGTCGCGCGGGATGGTGCCGAGCGCGCCGCGGATATCGCCGACGTGCGCGTCGTCGAGGACGGCGCCACGGCCCGGCGGGGTGAGGACTGCCGTGTTGGCGTTCATGGTGACCTCCAAGGATCAAAAAGGGGGTGAGCGTGGTTCGTGCTCGTCGGTATTCGCGACGGAGCGTCCGTCCGGTTGGCGGCGATCCATTCGCTCTGACGCCGCGCCGCGCCGCGCCGAGCACGCGCACACGATCGCACGCGTGATCGAGATTCCCAGCACGACCCCCGAGCGCGCGACCGTCTGCTACCTCGAGCCGCGCGAGATCAAAACGCTGCTCGCCGCCGGTTCGTCGCCGCGCTGCCGCTGGCGGACGTCGACGATGCCATCGCGGAGGCCCGACAAGCGGTCGGCGATCTCGGGGCGCTCGGCGTCCAGATCTACACGAGCGTCAGCGGCGTCCCTGGGACGACAGCCGCTGCGACGACCACGTGCTGTTCGCGTCCGACTCGCCGTTCGACCCGGAGAAAGGGCCGGGTCACATCCGCGCCACGATCGGCAATCTGCAGCAGATGGGACTCCCGAGCCGACCCTGGAGAAGCTGTACCACGGCAACGCCGAGCGGCTGCTGGCGCTGGGCGAATCGTCCCCAGGGGCGTGAGCACACCCTGACCCCCTCGCTGCGGTCAGGAGCGTACGCGCTGGCCCACCGCGCGCTCGGGCCGGCCGCGCCGGGCCCGCATGGATTGCTCCAGTACGTCTAGCGCCGCCGCGGCGGCGGCCAGCTGGCGCAGCTCCCGGGCGTTGCGGTCGGCCAGCACCTCACGCATCACCCGCCGGGACTGCTCGCGCATCAACTCGAGCTCCGCCGCGCCCTGGTCGGTCAGCGTCACCATGACGACGCGCCGGTCGGTGGTGTCCCGCTCGCGTCGGACGAGGTCGAGCGCCTCCAGCCGCACCACCAGCCGCGTCGCGGCCGATTGGCCGATGCCCTCGCTTTCGGCCACGTCGGAGACCCGCAGCGGCTCGGCCGAGAGGGCGAACAGCACGCTTCTCATCGCCCGCGGCAGGGGGCTGCCGGTCGCCCGGTAGACCATCCGCGCCAGGTGCGAGATGTGTCGCGGCAGCTCGTCGGCGAGCGCGTCGATGTCCATCGGCGGCGGCGTGCCCGTCGGGGAAGCGGTGCGGCGGCGCGGCGGGGTGCGGGGGGCGGTGGCCACGGAACCTTGAGCGTATCCGTGCGCCCGCAGCACCTTCATCGCATGGGGTCCGAGCACGCCACTCGCGTCATGTCAGGCCGCCACTCCTCTCGTGTATCGCTCTCTGCGCCCGGTGCGCCGCCGGCCGCGCCGCCGCGGATTGAGTGTACGAGCCCGGCCGTGCATTTACTTGATGGATGTCATATAACCGGTAACCTCCGATGCCCGACGTGCGGTTCGGCGAAAGGTGGGAGAGATGAGGCTGCCCGGGACGAGGTCCTTCGGAATCCGAACGCTCATGGCCGTGGTCCTGGTGGCCGTCGTGGCCGGTTGCGGCGGCTCGAGCGGTTCCAGCTCTTCGAGCGGCGGAGGCCACGGGTCGAGGGCGAGCGTCACGTTCGGCTATGTCCCCTACGGCGACGACGGGCCGCTGTTCCTCGGCATCGAGAAGGGGTTCTTCAGCTCGCGCGGCCTGACCGTCAAGCCGGTGCCCGCCGCTGCGCCGACGCCGATCGTCGCTGATCTGGTCAGCGGCCACGAGCAGTTCGGATTTGTGACCACGAATGTGCTGGTCAACGCGGTGTCGCACGGCATCCCGATCAAGTGCGTATCGACCGTGGACGGCAACCAGTCGCCCAGCCCGCACCACGACTCGGCGGTGCTCCTCGCTGCCCCGGGCAGCGGCGTGACGTCGCTCTCCCAACTGCAGAACAAGACCGTGGCGGTCGTCCAGCTGAACTCGCTCAACAGCGTCGACGTGCAGCAGGAAGTGTCACAGGCCCGCGGCAGCGCGTCCACCGTCCACCTCATCTCCCTGCCGTTCCCGCAGATGCCGCAGGCGCTCAAGAGCGGCCGGGTGGCGGCGGCGATGGTCGTCTCGCCGTTCAGCGCCACCGCGATCAAGGAGGGGGCCAGGCCGCTGGCGTTCCCGAACTCGTCGCTGTTCCCCAACGGAACCATCACGTGCATCGCGGCGAGCACCAGCTACATCAAGAGCCACGGCGCCCAGGTCAGGGCCTGGCAGGCCGCGGTCAACCAGTCGGCGCAGTACGCCAAGAGCCACCTGTCAGCGGCGCGGGCGACGCTGACCAAGTACCTGAGCCTGAGCCCGGTGGCAGCGGCGCACGCGGTCCTCAGCACCAACTGGCAGACGGGCATCGATGAAGCGTCGGTCCTCAAGCAGGAGAGCCTGCTCAAGAAGTTCGGTGCGCTGCCCTCGATCGTCCCGGTGAGCAAGCTGTTCTACAACCCATGAGCGCGCTGAGCGCCACGCGTCGCATCCCGCGCCGCCTCCGCGCTCCCGCGCTGCGCAGCATGCTCAGCGGAATCGGCGGGTTACTCGTCATCCTCGGGATCTGGCAGGCGCTGAGTGCGGCCGGGACGCTGCCGGCCGACAGCTTCCCCTCGATGTGGTCGGTGGCCAAGGCGGTCGTCAGCGACCTGGGGACTGCCTCGGGATGGCGCTCCATCGGCTCCACCATGGCCGGCTGGGCCAGCGGCTTTGCCATCGGCGCCGCCGCGGCCTTCGTCGCAGGGATGGCGATCGGCGTCAGCGCGTTCGCGTTCCGCAGCACCATCCTGGTGATCGAGTTCATGAAGACGATCCCGGTGATCGCCATCCTGCCGCTGGTCATGCTCGAGTTCGGCGGCACGCTGAAGATGGAGTACACGATTGTGGCGTTCGGAGTGTTCTGGCCGCTCGTCATCCAGGTCGTGTACGGCGTCCGCGCCATGGATCCCGTCGTCCGCGACACCGCCGAGGCGCTGCGCGTCACCGGGCTGCGCCGGTTCGAGCTGGTCGTGCTGCCCAGCGCGGCGCCGTTCATCGCCACCGGGCTGCGCATCGCCGCCGGGGTGGCGCTGATTCTCACGATCATCGCCGAGTTGATCGGCGGCGCCGCGGGCCTGGGGCGGGACATGCTGGTGGCCCAGGACTCCGGCGCCAGCGCGCTGCCCCATCTGTACGCCCTGATCGTGATCACCGGCCTGCTCGGGATCGCCATCTCGGTCGCGTTCCGGGCGGCCGAGCGCCGCCTGCTGCGCTGGCACGAGCGGTTCCGCCCGGCTGAGAGGATGGGCGCCTGATGGCCGCGCCGAGCCTGCGCGTGGTGTCGCGCGCGCTCGCCGGCCTGTGGTTGTTCGCGCTGCTGGTGGCGCTCTGGTGGGTGCTGAGCGCCGGCAGCACGTCGCCGTACTTCCCGCCGCTGTCCACAATCGTCAGCGAGCTGTGGAAGCTGTGGGTGTTCCACGACGCGCGCGTCGACCTGGTACCGAGCCTCGAGCACCTCGCGGTCGGCTACGCGCTGGCGGGCGTGATCGGGGTCGCGCTCGCGACGCTCTTCTGGCGGGTGCGCACCGCCAAGGACAGCCTGTCGCCGCTGGTCTACTTTCTCTATGTCCTGCCGGCCCCGGCGCTCCTGCCCGCGTTCATCGTGCTGTTCGGAATCGGCGGCTCCATGAAGATCGCCATCATCGGCTTTGCGGCGCTGTGGCCGGTCCTGTTCAACGCCATCGACGGGATGGAGAGCATCGATCCCGTCAAGCTCGATACTGCCCGGAGCCTCGGGATGTCCCGGCGCCAGACGCTCCGGTGGGTGGTGCTCCCCGGGGCTGCTCCTCAGATCGCCGCCGGCCTGCGCAACAGCCTGCAGGTGGCCATCCTGCTCATGGTGGTCTCCGAGATGGTCGCTTCCACGTCGGGCATCGGCTACTTCATCCTCAACGCCCAGCAGTCGTTCGAGTCCGTCGACATGTGGACCGGCATCATCGTGCTCGGGATCGTGGGCAGCGCGCTGAACTTCATCTTCGTCGCCGCGGAAAGGGTGGTGCTTCGGTGGTACTACGGAGAGCGGGCTCTCCAGAGGACATAGCCGCAGGGCCCGGCGAGTCGCGGGGCGAGCCGGTGCTGTCGGTCCGCGGGCTCAGTCACGAGTACCCCATGCGAGCAGGTGCGCCGAAGGTCGCGGTGCAGGAGGTGAGCTTCGACGTCGCCCATGGCGAGTTCGTGTGCGTCGTCGGCCCCAGCGGCGCCGGCAAGACAACGCTCCTGCGCTGCCTGGCCGGACTGACGACCCCGAGCCGCGGCGAGGTCCTGCTTGACGGCCGGCCCTTGCGTGGCGCATCCGAGCGCGTCGGCGTCGTGTTCCAGGACTACAGCCGCTCGCTGCTGCCATGGATGTCGGTGGAGCGCAATATCGCGCTGCCGCTCCGGGTCCGGCGGGTGGGCGCTGCCGAGCAGCGTCACACGGTAGGTGAGATGCTCGCGCTCGTCGGGCTGGTTGGGGTCGAGAGCCAGTACCCGTGGCAACTGTCGGGCGGGATGCAGCAGCGAGTGGCGATCGCCCGCGCGCTCGCCTATCGGCCAGAGCTGCTGTTCATGGACGAGCCGTACGCGTCGGTGGACGCGCAGACCCGGGGTGAGCTGGAGGACGTTATCCAGGACATCCACCAACGCCTGGGCGTCACCGTGTTCTTCGTCACCCATGACATCGACGAGGCCGTCTACCTGGCCGACCGGGTGATCGTGCTCTCCC
Source organism: uncultured Actinomycetota bacterium (assembly GCA_963790605.1). Classification (GTDB taxonomy): domain Bacteria; phylum Actinomycetota; class Thermoleophilia; order Solirubrobacterales; family Solirubrobacteraceae; genus Palsa-465. The sequence goes on from CAWBPG010000003.1 coordinate 470,548, forward strand.
GGTCCCCGGCGGTGGTTCGGGAGGTGGTGGCGGTCGATCTGCCGCGGCCGCGCACCCAGCTGGAGACGAAGGCGGCTCCGGGGTTTGTGGCACTGCGCAAGCGGGTGTTCGAACTGATCACCGGCGTGACCTGACGATGACGGCCCGCAAGAACGTCACCGCCGCCAGGGCCGGCGCCGAGGGCAACGCCGCGGCGTCAGGCGCCGACCTGCAGACGTGCGCAGAGGAGATCCTGTGGCTGCTCGGCGTCCACGGCGTGCGCCTGCTGTTCCTCAATCCGGGCACAGACTCGGCCCCGCTGCAGGAGGCGGTGGCCGCGCTCGCCGAGCGAGGCGTGCCGGCGCCGCGAGTCATCATGTCTACGTTCGAGAGCGTCGCGCTGGCGGCGGCGCACGGCTACTGGCAGGCCACCGGCGAGCCCCAGGCGGTGTTCGTCCACGTCGACGTCGGCACGCAGAACCTCGGGGCGATGGTCCACAACGTGCACCGTGACCGCGCGGGGGCGGTCGTCCTGGCCGGCAAAACGCCCTACGCCGAGGACGCGGGCTCCCCGGGTGCACGCTCCAGCCCGATCCACTGGCAGCAGGACGTCCCCGATCAGCCGGGGATCGTCCGCGCCTACGCCAAGTGGTGCCTGGAGCTGACGCGTTCGCAAGACGCGGCGCGTGTGGTGGGGCGCGCCGTGCAGGTGGCCGGCAGCAACATTCCAGGCCTGGCCTACCTGACGCTGTCACGGGACGTGCTGATGGAGCCCGCGGGGCCCCCGCGGCTGCGCCGGGTCACGGGCTTCGCCCGGCCCCGCCCGCCGGCGGTGGAGCCGGCCGCGCTGACCGAGCTGGCGCATGGTCTGGCGTCGGCGCACCGGCCTGTGCTCGTGACCAGCCGCGCCGGTCGATGGGCGGGCGGCGCCGAGGCGCTGGGGCGTCTCGCCGAGATGGCCGCGATACCGGTGATCGGGCGTCCTGAGGCGGTCAACCTCATCAGCAGCCATCCCCTGGGCGTGCGGTCGCAGGCCCAGGCCCGAAGGCTGCTGGGCGAGGCCGACCTCGTGCTGATCATCGACTGTGACGTGCCCTGGATCCCGCGGGACGCTCCTCCGCCGTCCGGCGCGCTTGTCGTCCAGATCGACCCCGACCCGGTCAAGGCCGACATGCCGCTGTGGACGTTCCCGGTCGACGTGTCGATGTGTGCCGAGCCCGTCACGGCGCTGCGCCAGCTGGGCGAGGCGCTGGCGCCCCACCGCGCGGCGTGCGCGGAGAGCTGGGAGAAGCGCCGGGCGGAGCTCACCGGCGCCATCGCCGAGTCCACGCGCGCCGTGCGTGCGGCCGCCGACGGACCCTGCCCGCCAACGGACGTGCGTGCGGTGGTGCGGACCCTCAGCGGTGCACTCGATCCCCGCAGCCTGGTGGTGGAGGAGGCCGTCTCGAATCTCGCGCCGGTGTCCGAGCTCCTGGACCGGTCAGAGCCCCAGACCCTGTACACGCCGGGCGGCCCCGGCCTCGGCTGGTCGCCCGGCGCGTCGGTCGGGATCAAGCTGGCCCGGCCCGACCGTCCGGTCGTGGCGATCGTCGGCGATGGTGCGTTCCTGTTCGGTGTGCCCACGGCGGCGCTGGTCATGGCCGCTGAGGCCCGCGCGCCGGTCACGATCGTCGTGCTGAACAATGGGGGCTACCGGGCCAGCCGGCTTCCCGTGTTGGCGCTCTTCCCGGACGGCGTCTCGGCACGCCGGGGCGACGTGATCGGCACCAGGTTCGACCACGGGCCGGACATCGCGGCGCTGGCGCGCGCCTGCGGCGCCCACGCCGTGCGCACCGACGGCACGGACGGCCTGCCGGCGGCACTGGCTCAGGCGCTTGCCGCCAACCGGGACGGCACCGCGGCCGTGATCGACGTCCGCATCGACCAGCCCGAGTGACGGCGAAACCGTCGCCATGGCATCACTCCGGGCAGGTGGACTCGACCCTGCGAGGCCTACCGCGTCGAGACAGCAACGCGCTGAGCTTTTGGCGATGGGCGGTACTGGGCTCGAACCAGTGACCTCCTGCTTGTAAGGCAGGCGCTCTACCAGCTGAGCTAACCGCCCGCGGGAGCCGATGCTACCCACGGTCAGCGCCCGCTGGGGGCGATGTTGTGGTTGAGGTGAAAGACGTTCTCGGGGTCGTAGGCATCCTTGACCGCGGTGAGGCGCGCCCGCTTGGCCTCCGAGTAGGCGCGGCGCACCCCGGCCGCACCCTCGTCGCTCAGCGCGTTGACGTACGCGCCGGCGGCGAACTCGTTGAGCTTGGCCGCGGTCCGCCGCGCCGCGCCCATGCGCAGTCCGTCCTCTTCGGGGTCGGTCCACTTCGCGGCGGCGACGTATTCGAACCGGGTGTGGCGGTGGCTGAAGGCGGTGGCGTCGTCGTCGACGTCGGCGATCGCGCCACCATAGGCCTGGAGGCTGACGGCGGGCACGCTCGGATCGTGCGGGTCGCGGTCGAGCAGTGCGCCGATGGCGCGATCCGACAGTTCGGGCAGGTAGTGGCCCTTCCAGTAGCGGCGGAAGCGGTGTCCCTCGACGTTGTCGTCGCGGGTCTGCAGCGCCAGGTAGGACAGCTCGGAGACGGCCTCGCCGGCCGGGCGCCCGATCGATCGCAGCGCCGGCAACAGCGAGCGCCCCTGCTGTGGGTCGCCGACCCACACGTAGCCGAGGGTGACCGCGTCACCGGAGAGCTCGGCGGTCAGCGTCGCCTCACGGGGCGCCGCCTCGGCCAGGTCGCGCCAGCCGCGCAGCGCCTCGGCGGCCCGGTCCAGCGAGAACGTGAGGTCGGCGACAAGCGCCCGCGTCCCGACGTGGTGCAGGCGGAACTCGAACTCCACGACGATCCCGAAGTTGCCCCCGCCGCCGCGCAGGCCGAAGAACAGGTCGGGGTGCTCGTCAGCGCAGGCGCGCACCAGGTCGCCGTCGGCGGTGACCACGGTGAAGGACTCGACGTTGTCGCACGTGAGACCGTGCCGCCGCGCCAGCCAGCCCATGCCGCCGCCCAGCGTCAGGCCGCCGACGCCGGTGTGCGAGACGTTGCCGGCCGTGGTGGCCAGCCCGAACGGCTGCGTGGCCCGGTCCAGGGCGCCGAGCATGGCGCCGCCCTGCGCGCGGACGCGGCGTGCCACCGGGTCGGCGGTGACGCGGTCCAGACCGGTCAGATCGATCATCAGCCCGCCGTCGGGGACGGCGAGACCGGCGATGTTGTGCCCGCCGCAGCGCACGCCGATGTCGAGGTCGCGTTCGCGGGCGACGCGCACGGCGGTGACGACATCGGCGACCGAGGCGCACCGGACGATCAGGGCCGGCCGGTGGTCGACCATCTGGTTCCAGACCGAGCGGGCGGCGTCATAGCCGGGGGACCGGGGAGTGAGGACCTGGCCGTCAAAGCGGGGACGGCGGGCCGCTGTGGTGGTGGTGGAGAGCTGCGCGGTGGATGTCATGGCCGCAGGCTCTCAGGAATCGGTCCCCTTGATAAGGTCCGTTTGCATGGCAGCTTCAAGTACCAATTACTCACCGGTCTCGGAGCTGGTCATCGAGCTCGATCGCGAGGACGGGGTGGCTCTGCACCACCAGATCGAGGCGTCATTGCGAGGCCGAATCCGCTCGGGGGCGCTCCCCGCCGGCATCGCGCTGCCAGCGAGCCGGGCCCTGGCCGCCGCGCTCGGCGTCTCGCGGGGCGTCGTCGTCGAGGCATACGCGCAGCTCGTGGCCGAGGGCTACCTGTCCAGCCGCAGCGGGGGCTACACCCAGGTGGCGGCCACGCCCACGCCGACTCGCCCCCCTACCGACGTCCCCGCCCCCACCGGCCGCGCCCAACATGTCCGGAGCGCCGTGGTCGCGCCCGTCGCGCCCCGCGGTCGACTTCGGCTACGGCCGCGGCAACGTCGCCGCGTTCCCGCGCACCGCGTGGCTGCGCTCGGTGCGGCGGGTGCTCACCGAGGCGCCCGACGACCGCCTGGGCTACCTCGACGGACGCGGCGCGATCGAGCTGCGCTCCGCGCTGGCGGCCTATCTGAACCGGGTGCGCGGGACCCACGCGGATCCTGAGATGATCGTCATCACCAACGGCTACGCCCAAGCGGCGTCGCTGCTGTTGGGGGTCCTGGCCGCGCGCGGGGCCGCCGTCCTGGCCGTGGAGGACCCGTCGGCCTCCGACGACGCGCGTCCGATCGCCGCAGGCGCTGGGGATGCAGGTCGTGGGCGTGCCGGTGGGCGACGACGGCGTCAGCGTGGAGGCGGTGGCCGATCTGCGCGCCGACGCGCTCGTCCTCACGCCCTCGCACCAGTGGCCGACCGGTGGCGTGCTCGCCCCCGAGGCCCGGGCGGCGGTGCTGGAGTGGGCCCAGCGGACCGGGGCGGTCGTCATCGAGGATGACTACGACGCCGAGTACCGCTATGACCGCGCCCCGGTCGGCGCTATGCAGGGGCTGGACCCTGAGCGCGTCGCCTACGTCGGCACCGCGAGTAAGACGCTGGCGCCCGGCTTTCGCATCGGCTGGGCCGATCCTGCCCGGAGACCTGATCGAGCCGTTCGCCGAGGCCAAGCTGCTCAACGACCGCGGCTCGCCCATCCTGGACCAGCTCACCTTCGCCGACTTCCTGACCCGTGGCGAGTTCGACCGCCACCTGCGCCGGATGCGCCCGATCTACCGCGCCCGCCGCGACGCGCTGCTGGCCGCGCTCACCGAGCACCTGCCCGAGCTTGAGCCCGCCGGGATCGCCGCCGGCCTGCACCTGGTGGCCTGGCTGCCCGACGACCTCGGCGAGGCAGCCATGATCGAGGCGGCCGCCAACGAGGGCGTGGCCGTGGCGGGCGGTCGCCCCCTACCGGCTGGCGCCCGTCGCGGCGCGGCGGGCTCATCTTCGGGTACTCGAACCTTCAGCGAACGGGCCATCGCCGACGGGATCGCGCGGCTGGGCCGCGCCGTCGCCGGCCTGCGCCGGGCTGCGCCGGGTGTGACCGCCGGGGCGGCGGCGGGCGTTCGCCAGGCACCTAGTACCGTCCTCTCTCGAGATGGACTTCGGGAACTTTGACCCCCAACGCGCGCTGGATCAGCTCAAGCAATTCGCCGCCGACGCGCCGGCCCAGATCGCCGACGGCGTCGGCCGCCTCGTGCGCGACGCCTCGCCCGAGCGCCTGGACCAGATCATGAAGTCGCCGGCCCGCCGCGCCCTGCTGGACGGGATCTTCTGGCAGATGCCGCGCCAGCTGGACGCCAAGGCCGCCGCCCACATCAAGACGACGATCCGCTGGAACATCACCGGCCGCACCGATGAGGGCGTCGATACCTACCTGCTGGAGGTCGACAACGGCACGGCGCGCACCAATCGCGGCATCGAAGGGCCCGACCCGAAGCTGACGATCACCATGGACGGCGTCGAGTTCCTGCGGCTGATCAGCGGCAACTCGGATCCGATGGCCGCTTACTTCAAGGGCCGGATCCAGCTCGCGGGCGACATCATGGTCGCGGCGCAGCTCGCCCAGATCTTCAAGATGCCCGGCGGCGGCGCGGGGACGTCGGGTGAGGGCGAGCCGGGCGAGAACGGGTTCAGCAACGGCGGCGGCGAGCTCGACGACCCGCCGTCGCACTGACGCCCCAGGCCGTACCGCAGCGCACGGCTACTCTCAACCTCGTGGATGAGGAGAGGGCGTCGATCAAGCTGCGCGGGGTGGTCAAGCGCTTTGGCCAGATCACGGCCGTGGACGGCCTCGACCTCGTCGTGCCCCATGGCGTGTGCTTCGGATTGCTCGGGCCCAACGGCGCCGGCAAGTCGACGACGATGCGGATGCTCACCGCACAGACGCTCGCCGACGAGGGCACGATCGAGGTCCTCGGCTACACGCCTTCCGGGCGAGTCCAAGCAGGCGCGGATGGCGATGGGCGTCGTGCCCCAGCTCGACAACCTCGACGTCGAGCTGACCGCGCGCCAGATCCTGGAGGTGTTCGCGCACCTGTACCGAGTGCCTCGCGCCGAGCGGGGCGCGGCGGTGGAGCGCGCGCTGGACATCGCCAACCTGCGGCCGCGCGCCGACACGATCGTGCGCGACCTGTCGGGCGGGATGCGCCGCCGGCTGCTGGTCGCCCGCGGCCTCATCCACCGCCCGCAGATGGTGCTGCTCGACGAGCCCACCGTCGGTCTTGACCCGCAGGTGCGCCAGGAGCTGTGGTCGCTGATCGACGGGCTGCGCGCCGACGGCGTCACCGTCCTCATGTCGACGCACTACATCGAGGAGGCCGAACGGCTCGCCGACACCGTGGCCGTGATGTCGGCGGGGAAGATCATCGCCCAGGGGACGCCCACCCAGCTGGTCAGCGCCCACGCCGGGCGCGAGGTGCTGGAGGTCTACGGACCGCCGGCGGAGCTGGCCCAGCTCGAGGCGCAGGCCACCGAGCGCGGCTGGCCCTACCGGCGCAGCGGGCCGGCGGTGGCGCTGCTGGAGGCCGAGCGCCTCAACGGCGACGCGCCGGAGGGGGTGCGCCGGCCGGCCAACCTCGAGGACGCCTTCGTGGCGCTCACCGGACAGGAGATCGAATGACCGCCGTACCGCAGAGCGCGGAGGCACCGGTGCCCGCGTCGCGGCGCGTGCGCCGGCTGGAGCCCGCGGCGCTGGCGGGCGTAATGATGCGCGACGTGGTGCTGTTCAAGCGCTACTGGAAGGCGACGACGTTCTCATCGATCGTGCAGCCGACGATCTACCTGCTCGCCTTCGGGCTGGGGTTCGGCTCGCTGGTCAAGACCGTCGGCCACGTCAACTACGTCCCGTACGTGGCCACCGGAGTGGTGGCCACCGCGGTCCTGTTCTCCTCCGCGTTCCCAGGGATGTTCAACACCTTCATCCGCTGGAAGTTCCAGCGCACCTACGACGCGCTGCTGGCCGCGCCGGTGGACGTGGAGGAGCTCGTCACCGCCGAGATCCTGTGGATCTCGGTGCGGGCCGGGGTCTACGGCCTGGCGCCGCTGCTGGTGGGCTTCGCCTTCGGGCTCAAGCCAGACGTCGGGATGCTGCTGGTGCCGCTGATCGGCTTTGTCACCGGTTTGGGCTTCGCCGCCTTCGGGGTGCTCATCGCCGCCGTGGCCAAGACGATCGACAACTTCAACTACATCACCAGCGCCGTGCTCACCCCGATGTTCCTGGTCGCGGGCACGTTCTTTCCCATCTCCAGCCTGCCCAGCGCGCTGCACGAGATCGCCAAGTTCAACCCGCTCTATCACTGCGTGGCGCTCGTGCGCGACGTGTCGCTGGGGACGTTCGTGAGCGCCGACCTGGTGCACGCCGTGGTGCTCGTCGGGTTCGCCCTGGCCATGTGGCGGCTGGCCATCTGGCGCATGCAGGCCGGGCTCATCGACTGACGCCGGACCGCGCGTCCCGCGGTCGGCGGTCAGACGCGCGTGTGCTCGCGCTGCCAGGCGCGGAAGCTCTCCACGGTGCGCAGCTTGTGCCGGCGCGCCGCCGCCTCGATCCGCTTGGCCGGGGCGCCCGAGCGCAGCAGCTCGATCAGCTCGCGGTGCTCGGCCACCGAGCTCTGCCCCCGATACGGGATGTGAACGAACACAGTGGTGCGGATGGCGTCCAGGCGCCGGTCGACGTCGCGCAGCATGGCCACGAGCGCGGGGTTGGGGCACCGCCCGTAGATGACCTGGTGAAAGGTGCGGTTGTGGCGCCCGAAGGCCAGCGCGTCCATCTGCTCCATCGCCGCCACCATGTCGTCGGTGCACCGCGTAAGCGCGGCCAGATCCTCCGCGGTGAGCAGCGGCGCCGCCAGCGCCGTGGCGTAGCCCTCCAGCAGGGCCAGGACCGTCAGGTTGTCCTCGAACAGCTCGGGCTCAGCCGGGGCCACCTGGGCGCCCGCGTTAGCCCGGTAGACGATCAGCCCCTCGGCCTCCAGGCGCCGGATCGCCTCGCGGACAGGCAGCGCCGAGACGGCGAACTCCAGAGCGATCTGATCGATGACGACCCGGAAGCCCGGCCCGTAGACGCCGCCGAGGATCCGCTCGCGCAGGACCCCGTAGACCTGCTGCTGCTTGGTCGGCGCCGAGGCGGCCATGAAGCGATCATATACCCCGATCAGATAGGATCTCCTATATGGTCACCTCCGCCGACCAGACCTACGCGACGCAGGAGCATTACATCGACGGGGCGTTTCGGGCCAGCGCGGCCGCGGAGACGTTCCCGTCGCTCAACCCGGCCACCAACGAGGTGCTGGCCCTGGCCGCGGCGGGCGGGGCCGAGGACGTCCACCTCGCGGTGACCGCAGCGCGGCGCGCCTTTGACGACGGCCCGTGGCCGCGGCTGAAGGCCACGGAGCGCGCCGCCGCCCTACGCCGGATCGCCGCGGGGATCACGCGCCCACACGGACGAGTTCATCGCGCGCGAGGTGGCCGACATCGGGATGCCGATCGCCCAGATGAAAGGGCTGGCCGCCCGCGCGGCGCAGAACTTCGACTACTACGCGGGGGTCGTCACCGAGCTGCACGGCCGCTCCTTCCAGGTCGGCGACGAGTTCCTCAACTACACGATCCGCAAGCCCGTCGGCGTGGCCGGGCTGATCATGCCCTGGAACGCGCCGCTCATGCTCTCCACGTGGCGGATCGCGCCCGCGCTGGCCGCCGGCAACACGATCGTGCTCAAGCCGGCGGAGTGGTCGCCGCTGACCGCCACGCTGCTGGCCGGCGTGATGGAGGAGGCCGAGATTCCGCCGGGCGTCTTCAACGTGGTGCAGGGATTCGGCGAGTCAGCGGGCGCCGCGCTCTCCGCGCACCCCGGCGTGGACCTCATCTGCTTCACCGGCGAGACGACCACGGGCCAGACGATCATCGCCGCGGGCGCGCCGACGCTGAAGCGCTCCTCGATCGAGCTCGGCGGCAAGTCCCCGGTGGTGGTGTTCGACGACGCCGACCCCGAGCTGTGCGTCGACGCCGCCCTGGCGCAGATCTTCACCATGAACGGCCAGCGCTGCACGGCGGGGTCGCGGCTGCTGGTCCAGGAGGGTCTGTATGAGCAGGTCGTCGGGGCGGTGGCTGAGCGCGCGCGGCACATCCGCGTCGGTGACCCGACGGATCCGCGGACCGAGCTGGGGCCGCTCATCCGCCCCGAGCATCACGAGCGCGTGATGGACTACATCGCGTCCGCGCGCGCCGACGGCGCGCGAGTCCTCGCCGGGGGCGACCGACCTCCGGGGCTTGGGCGCGGGCAACTTCTTGGAGGCGACGGTGATCGCCGATGTCACTGAGGACATGACGGTCTTTCAGGAGGAGATCTTCGGCCCGGTGCTGGTGGCGATGCCGTTCTCCGACGAGGCCGAGGCGATCCGCCTGGCCAACGCCACCCCCTACGGCCTGGCGGCGTACGTGTGGACCAACGACATCCGCCGCGCCCACCGCGTGGCCCACGCCATCGACACCGGCATGTGCTGGATCAACTCCCAGAACGTCCGTGACCTGCGCACGCCGTTCGGCGGCGTGAAGGCCTCAGGAATCGGCCGCGAGGGCGGCGACTACGCGTTTGACTTCTACTGTGAGACCGAGATCGTGCACGTGGCGCTCGGCTCACATCACATCCCCCGGCTCGGGCTCGGCGACGAGGACTGACCCGTGACCTCGGCCGCCGAGCAGCTCGCCCACACGCCCCCGGCGACGCCGCCGTTCGACATCATGCGCGCCGCCTTCGTGGAGCTGCAGGTGACCGACCTGGCGGCCTCCGAGCACTTCTACGCCGAGCTGCTGGGCATGATCGTCTCGGCCCGCACCGAGGACGCGGTGTTCCTGCGCGGCTGGGAGGAGCGCCAGCACCACTCGCTCATCCTGCGCCAGGCCGCCGCCACCCACCCGCGACGGCGTCCCGGCTGGGCTTCCGCGTCCGCACCGAGGCCGACCTGGACCTGGCCGCCGCGCACTTCGCCGCCGAGGGTCTCACCACGCGCTGGATCGAGGCCGGCTCTGACCCGGGGATGGGCCGCTCGCTGCGGGTCTGGGACCCGTTCGGCTATCCCCTGGAGTTCTTTCACGCCATCGAGCAGTTCGAGACCCAGCACCAGCGCTTTGATCTGCACCGCGGCGCGCCGATCCTGCGCTTCGATCACCTCAACCTCCACTCGCCCCGCGTCGAGGACACGTTTCGCTTCTGGCTCGGACTGGGCTTTCGCTGCAGCGAGTACATCTCCACCGACGATCCCGCCGACGAGCGCATCACCGGCGCCTGGATGCTGCGCAAGCCGACCGTCCACGACGTCGCGCTCACCGCGGGCACCGGGCCGCGGCTTCACCACTTCGCCTACTGGATCGCCGATCCCGCCGGGGTGATGCGCGCCTGTGACCAACTGGCCGGCGGCTACCGGACCGACGTGATCGAGCGCGGCCCGGGCCGCCACGGTGTCTCCAACGCCTTCTTCGTCTACCTGCGCGACCCCGACGGGCACCGCATCGAGCTCTACTCGTGTGACTACTACACCGGCGACCCCGACCACAAGCCGCATCCGCTGGTCGGTCAACGATCCGCGCTGCCGGTCGTTCTGCGGCACCCGCGCTCCCGACAGCTGGTACGAGGAGTCCAGCCTGCTGCTCGGCCCGGACGGCGAGACCGTGCCGACCGAGACCGCCAACGTCGACGAGCGCGCCCAGCACTCCGAGGTGGCGGCCTAGCGTGCCGGGTACCGAGCCGGTCGCGCTGCCCGACGGGCTGACCGCCGCGCAAGGTCATCGGGGTCCACCTCAACTACCACAGCCGCGCGGCCCAGCGCGGCCGGGTCCCCACCGAGCCCTCCTACTTCCTCAAGCCGACGACGTCGCTGTCGGCAGGCGGGGATGTGGTGCGTCCGCGGGGCACCGAGCTGCTCGCCTTCGAGGCCGAGATCGCGGTGATCATCGGCGCCGAGGCCCGGAACGTCAGCCCCGAGGAGGCCGGCCGCTACATCGGCTGGTACGCCCCCGCCAACGACTTCGGGCTGCACGACTTCCGCTGGGCCGATCGCGGCTCCAACGTGATGGCCAAGGGCCAGGACGGCTTCTCGCCGATCGGACCGGCCATGGCCGCCCAGGGCGTGGACCCCGCGACGCTGCACCTCACCAGCACCGTCAACGGCGAGCTGCGCCAGGACGCGACCGGCGACGACCTCATCTTCACCTTCGCGCAGCTCATCGCCGACCTGTCGCGGTTCATGACGCTCGAGCCCGGCGACGTCATCCTCACCGGCACGCCCGCCGGGGCCAACGTGGTGGGGCCCGGCGATGTGGTGGAGGTGACGCTCGAGGGCGCCGGCTCGGTGACGAGCACGGTCGTCGAGGCCGCGCCGCCGAGCTCGCCCCGTACGGCGCCATGCCCAAGGCCACCGACGACGCGCGCGCCTTTGCCACCGGCGTGACGCCCGCCGACGCCACGCCGGCCGGACCGCCGCGGCTGCCCGCCGACGCCGAGGCGGCGCTGCGCCGGGTCTCGACGGCCACGTTGACCGTCCAGCTCACCCGCCGCGGATATCCAGACGACGTTCCTGACGCGGCCTGCGGCCCACGCGCCCTGACCTGCGCATGGTCGGCTACGCCCGCACGCTGCGCTACGTCGCCATCCGCGCCGACGTGCGCGAGTCGCTGAGGGGCTCGCAGGACGCGCAGAAGCGCGCTGTCGAGTCGATCGCCCCCGGCGAGGTGCTGGTCATGGAGGCGCGCGGGGAGACCGGCGCAGGCACGATCGGCGACATCCTCGCCGCCCGCGTGCTGGCCCGCGGCGGCGCCGGGATCGTCACCGACGGCGGCGTGCGCGACACCCCCGGCGTCACCGAGCTGGACATCCCCACCTACTACCGGGCCGCCAACGCGTCGTCGCTGTGGAACGCCCACATCCCGCTCGACGTCGACGTCCCGATCACGTGCGCCGGCGTCCTGGTGATGCCCGGCGACGTCATCGTCGGCGACGCCGAGGGCGTGGTGGTGCTGCCGTTCGCGCCTGGCCGAGGAGATCGCGCACGCGGCGCTGGAGGTGGAGGAGCGCGAGGCGTTCGCGCTGGAGCGCGTCAAGGCCGGCGAGTCGTTCCGCGGCCTGTACCCGCTGTCGGAGGAGCGCCGGCCCGACTACGAGAACTGGAAAGCGAAGCGAAGCGAGGATCCGCAACTCATGACCAGCCCGTTTGCCGGCGACGCGTCCGCGGTGCGCGGCGCCATCACCCCGCTGATCACCCCCTTCACCGACGCCGGCGAGCTCGACCTGGAGTCGATCCCGCGGCTGATCGACTGGCAGCTGGAGCACGGGACGCACGGCATCTCGGTCGGCGGCTCCACCGGCGAGCCGACCTCGATGACGGTGGCCGAGCGCATCGAGGTGATGCGCGCCGCGGCGGCGGCGATCGACGGCCGGGTGCCGTTTCTGCCCGGAACCGGCACGGCGCTCATGGCCGAGACGCTCGAGCTCACCGCCGAGGCCCAGCGTCTGGGCGCCAGCGCCGCGCTGGTGGTCACCCCCTACTACGGGCGCGCCCAGCAGGAGGGGCTGTTTCGCGTGGTACTCGCGGGTGGCCGCCGAGTTCCCCGACCTGCCGATCATCGTCTACAACGTCCCTGTCCGGGCCGCGGTCGACATCACACCGGCCACCGTCGGGCGGCTGCGCCGCGCCCACCCCAACATCGTCGGCATCAAGGAGACCACCCGGGACTTCGAGCACGTCTCCTACGTGCTCAACGAGGCCGGCACGGACTTCATCGCCCTGTCGGGCATCGAGCTGCTCTGCTATCCGATGCTCACCCTCGGCGGCGCCGGCCACCTCAGCTGCGTGGGCAACTTCGCGCCCGATCCGGTGGCCCAGCTCTATGACGCGTTCGTCGCCGGCGACCACGAGCGGGCGCGCGCGCTGCACTACGACCTGCACCCGCTCGTCGACGCCGCGTTCGCCGAGACCAACCCCGTGCCGGTCAAGTGGGTGATGAACCAGCTCGGCCTGCTGGGCTCCGACCACGCCCGCGAGCCGCTGGCGCCGCTCAGCGACGCCGGGCGCGAGAAGGTCCGCGGGCTGCTGGCCACCAGCCCGCACGTCGACCTCGACGTGCCGGTCAACGCCGCCGCCTGACGCGAGCGCCCGCCCGTCCGCCCGCCCGCCCGGGTGGCCACTTTCGAGCCAGCAACGGCTCCAGGCGCCCACCTGGCTCGCTTTTGCCCGTCAGCCGAGCATTTCCGAGCCAGCAGCGGGCCAACCTACCGTGCTGGCTCGGTCTTGCCCATCTGCGCTGTGCCGGCCGCGGGCCTTGCAGACGACCTAGAGCGCGTCGGCGAGAGCGCGCGCGGCGGCGATCACCGACCGCGCCGTCGCCGGCTCGTCGCGTTCCCCGATCCACACCGCGCTGACCGCGGCGTCGTCGCCCGTGGGCGCCGCCACCCCTGTCGCGCCGGGCAGCAGCTCCCCCTCAGAGCGCGACCACCCGCGCTCGCGCGCCTCCGTCGACCTCAGCGCGCTCAGACGGCCGCGGGAGCCCGCCCGCCAGGATGGCGATCCCCGAGGCGGCGATCGCCACCGGGTGGCGCAGCCCGGCCCGGTAGGTGATGTGCATGTCGGCGTGGCGCGGTGAGCGGACGTCGAGCACGACGGCGGCGTCCTCCCCGTCGCGCACCGTCAGCGCCGCCGTCGCCGTGAGCTCATCGGCCAGCGCCTGCAGCAGCGGCCCCGCCACCTCCTGCAGACGCGGCTGCACCCGACTGGCCAGCTCCACCAGGCCGGTGCCCAGGTAGTAGCGATCCCCGCGGCGGCGCACCAGCCGCTCGGAGAGGTGCGGGTGCAGCAGCCGGTAGATGCCGGCGCGATGGGTGCCCAGCGCGGCGGCCAGCTCGGAGACGGTCATGCCCTCGGGGTGCTCGGAGAGCACGCGGAGGACCCGCAGGCCGCGCTCGAGAGTCAGAGAGGAGGCGTCGACGGCATCACCGAGGAGTGTACGTTATCTGTACGCAACGCACGATAGTCGTGCTATAACCGGCCGCGCCCACGACAACGACCAGGAGAGGGAAGTCATGGCAGCGCGTACCGGCAGCGAATACATCGAGCGCCTGGCGGCGTCGAGCCCGACCGTCCAGATCCACGGGGAGACGGTCACCACGGGGATCCCGGACCATCCCGCGTTCCGCAACGTCGTGCGGAGCTACGCGCACCTCTACGACCTCCAGCACGACCCGGAGTACCGCGACGTCCTCACCTACCAGTCGCCCACCACCGGGGACCGGGTCGGCACCTCGTTCATGGTCCCGCGCACCGCCGAGGACCTCGTCAAGCGCCGCGAGATGATGAGCACCTGGGCCCGGGTGTCCAACGGCTTCCTGGGTCGCACCGGCGACTACCTCAACGCGTGCATGATGGCGCTGAGCGAGGCCGGCGAGTGGTTCGCCCAGGCCGACAGCGCCTTCGGAGAGAACGCCCGCCGCTACTACGAGAAGGTCCGCGAGGAGGACCTGCTGCTCACCCACACGCTGGTCCCGCCCCAGCACAACCGCAGCCTGCCGCCCGCCGAGCAGCTCGGCGGCGAGATCTCGGCCCAGATCGTCTCCCAGGACGACAGCGGGATCGTGGTTCGCGGCGCCCGCCTGCTGGCGACGATCGGCCCCTTCGCCGACGAGCTGCTGGTGTTCCCGTCCACGCTGCTGCGCGGCCGGCCCGAGGACGCGCCCTACTCCTACGCGTTCGCGATCAACTGCGACGCGCCCGGTCTGCGCTTTTTGTGCCGCGAGTCCGCCGACTACGGCCGCGGCCACTTCGACCACCCGCTGGGCTCGCGCTTTGAGGAGATGGACGCGGTCGTCATCTTCGACGACGTCAAGGTGCCGTTCGAGCGCTGCTTCATGCTCGGCAACCCCGAGCTGTGCAACGGCCTGTACGCCCAGACCGGCGCGATCAACCACATGACCCACCAGGTGACCGCGCGCACCACGGCCAAGACCGAGTTCATGCTCGGCCTGGTCACCCTGCTCACCGAGGCGATCGGCATCGAGCAGTTCTCACACGTCCAGGAGAACGTCGCCGAGGTCATCGTCGCCCTGGAGGGCATCCGCGCCTTCGTCCGCGCCGCCGAGGCCGACGCCGACGGTGAACGAGTACGGCGTGATGACGCCGCGATGGGAGCCGCTCAACGCCGCGCGCAACTGGTACCCCAAGCTCTACCAGCGCTTCCCCGAGATCCTGCGCAAGCTCGGCGCGCAGCGGGCTGATGGCGCTGCCCACCGAGGCCGACGTCACCGGGCCGGCGCACGACGACGTCGAGCGCTACCTGCAGTCCGCCACCCTCACCGGCCCCGACCGGGTCAAGCTGTTCCGGCTGGTGTGGGACACCTGCATCTCGGCGTTCTCCGGCCGCCAGGCGCTGTATGAGTACTACTTCTTCGGCGACCCGGTGCGGATGGCCGGCGCGCTGGTGAACAGCTATGACCGCGCGCCCTACCGCGAGCGCGTGCAGGCGTTCCTGGACCAGGACTAGGGCGTCGCGACAGTTCGCCGCGTCAGCTGAGCGCGCCTCACCCCGCGCCGTGGGGTGCAGGAACGGCACCGTCGCGGCGCCCACCCGGCCCGCAGCACCTCGACCAGCGACGGTGGCGTGAGCACCAGCGCGGTGCCCGTGGCGCGGGCGTGCCCGGCGCGCGGCGACGTAACCGGCCGGAGTCCATTCCAGAGCTCGGCGCCGAGGACCAGCCACGGCCGCTCGTCGACCAGGACGAATGCTCCGTCGGGCAGGTCCGCCGCAGGCCGTCTCGTGGCGGCGCTGCCCTCGCGTCTCGGGGTCCACCCGCTCGGCGTGCAGCTGGTCGTCCATCGCGTCGGCCCCGACCTGCCCCGGGTGCAGCCGCTGCCAGATCGCGCTGAAGCGCCGGTAGTCCTCGTACCGGCACTCGCCGCACGGGCGGTGGCCCGCGGCGAACGCCGTCGCCTCGTCTGAGAAGAACAGCTCCGTGTAGCGGCCGGGCGCCATCAGCGGCCGGCGCCGGCGACCCTTGAACTCCAGGCGGCAGGCGATCCAGCGGCGCACCCCCCAGCGGCGGCGGATCTCGCCGTGGGCATCGACCAGCACCCCGCGGTTGGCATACACCAGCCCGCGCGCCGGGTCGGCGATCACGTCTCCCAGCGGGGTGGCTCGGTTGCGGCGGGGCCGATGGCTCATGACAGCCGTGCGTCCTCGAGGTCGAGGTCGTGCTCCAGCGTGCGGGCGGTCCCGATCCCGATCCGCCCTTCGCGCCGCAACCGGGCGAGCGCCTCCCGCTGGACGTCCACGAGTTCCTGGCGCAGCGCGCGGTCGGCGCCCGCCGCCTCATCGGCGTGGTCCTCGACCGCGACGCCGTCGCTTGACTCCAGCCGCTGCCGGCGCGCCAGATACTGGGCCCGCAGGCCGTCGGTCAGCTCTCCGCCCACGGTGTCCTCGGCGCTCTGGAGCCGGTTGAGCACGGCCTGGGTCAGCACGAGCCGAGCCTGGCGCTCGACCTCGGCGACCGACGGGTGCTCGGTCAGCCTCAGCCTGCGCACGAGCACCGGCAACGTCGTGCCCTGTCCCACCAGGGTCACGATGATCACCGCAAATCCCAGGTAGATGATGTCGTCGCGCCCGGCGAGCGGATGACCGGCATCGGTCGTCTGGGGCACGGCCAGCAGCACCGCCAGAGTGATCGCGCCGCGCATCCCGGCCCAGCCGATGACCAGGCGCTGTCGCCACCCGGCCTGGTCGGGAGCGTCCTCCTCGTCGGCGGGAGGGGCGCGGCGCAGCAGGCGTGTGAGCCACCCGGTGCCCTCCATCCACACCAGCCGGATGCCGATCACCGTGACCACCACCGCCATCCCGGTGACCACGAGCCGCCCGACCGGACCGCGCGCCTGAGCCGTGAAGGTATGGAATGACAGGCCGACGATCACGAACAGCGCCGCGTTGATGAGGAAGACCAGCGTTTCCCAGAACGCCTTGGACTGCAGGCGGCTGCGCGCCGAGAACGCGGCGCCACCGCTGTACCAGCCCAGATAGAGCCCAGCGGCGACGGCGGCCAGGACCCCGGAGGCGTGCAACGCCTCAGCGGGGAGGTACGCGGCGTAGGCGATCAGCATGGATCCGGCGATCTCGATCGGGGGATCGTCGATCCGGTTGCGCAGCGCGCGCCCCACCATGCCCACCAGGAGGCCGACGACCGTCCCCGCCACCGACGCGTAGACGATCTTGACGAAAGCGTGCGGAGCTGAGAAGTGACCGCTGGTGGCGGCGGTCACGGCGGTGGCGTAGAGGACGAGGGCAGCACCATCGTTGAACAACGCCTCCCCCTCGAGGATTGTGAGAAGCCGGCGGGGCAGCCCCAGCCGCCGGGCCACGCTGGTGGCCGCGGCCGCATCGGTCGGGCCCACCGCGGTCCCCAGGACGAAGGCCATCGCCCAGGGCAGGTGGCCGATCCAGTGCGCCACCGCCGCGACACCGAGCGCCGTCGCCACCACCAGGCCGACCGCCAGCAGCCCGATCGAACGGGCGTTGCGCACGAACGCGGTGGCCGACGACGTCGCCGCCGCGTCGAAGACGAGCAGCGGGAGGAGCCCGAGCAGCACCAGGTGGGGGTCCAGCGACGCGTCGGGAACGAAGGGCAGAAACCCGATCACCAGCCCAGCCACCACCAGCACCGCGGCGGTGGGAACCCCCACCTGGCGCAGCACCGCGACGGCCAGCAGCGTGACCGCGGCGACGGCGAGGATGACGATGAGGTGCCCGGAGATTCAGGTCCAGGCTAGCTGGGAGCGCGTGCTCCCAGTACGGCTCGGGATCCTCGGCCAGACCGGCCAGGCGCTCCAGCAGCTCGGGCCGCCACCGAGACGTCGAGCGCGCCGAGGTTGCTCATGCAGCATCGGCACGGTGGAGGCGCCGCTGAGCACCACGTCGACCCATGGCTGGGCGAGCACGCAGGCCAGAGCCAGCGCGTCGGGCGCCACGCCCAGCTCGGCGGCCAGATCCAAGAGCAGACGGCGCATCGCCGCGATCGGTGAGCCGCCCGTTGGCCACGCCCTCCTTGACGATCACGCCCAGGCCCGCGTCGTGCGCGGCGGCCAGCGCCGGGCCGGCCGACGGCTCCATCAGGTTCCACGTCGCCTGCACGCAGTCAAAGCCGCCGACCTCCAGCGCCCGCTGCACCGTCTCGCCCTGCCGCGGCCCGGTGACCGACAGCCCGGTGAACCAGCCCTCCTCGGCCCGCAGCCGCGCCAGCTCGTCGAGCACCGCGCGATCGTCCAGGACCCCGCTGTCCACGGTGGCCGAGTGGATCTGATAGAGCCCGATGCGCGCCGCCCAGATGTGACCGGGTCTCCTGCTCCTGGCGGCGCAGTGTCGCGATCGTCAGGTCCTTGACCTCGTGCACGTCGACGTCGACGCGCCAGTCCGCGGTGTAGGTGTAGCCCCACTTGGAGCCGACGCTCACCCCCGGCGGACCGAGGCCCCGCTCGGCCAGCCACGAGCCCAGGAACTCCTCGGCGCGCCCGTAGGACCGGGCAGCGTCGAAGTAGCGCACGCCCGCGGCTAGCGCGGCGTCGAGCACCTCGTGCGCCCGGGCCTGCAGCGCCTCGACGGCCGTGTCGCCGGCCAGGTCGCCGGCGTGCCCGACGTTGATGTAGCCGGGGCGGCCCAGCGCCGCCAGCCCCAGCCCGATGCGGCTGACGTCCAGCGAGGTCTGACCGAGCGGCGCCACGGCGGGTAAGGAGCCACGGCGGGTAACAGTACCCTCGCAAGCCATGCGACTGACGGTCCTCAGGCGCTTCTCCCTCGATCCTCATCGCGCCCCGGCGACGATGACCGAGGACCAGCGCGGCCACCCGGTCGTCCAGCTCATCCGCCGCCGCCGCGACGAGGGCTCCAAGCCCGGCGAGCGCACCGACGGGCGGCGCGTCGCGCTGGTGATCGAGGGCGGCGGGATGCGCGGCGTCGTCTCGGCGGGGATGACGGCCGCGATCGAGCAATTGGGCCTGCGCGACGCATTCGACGAGGTCCACGGCGCCTCGGCGGGGGCGTTCAACGGCGCCTTCCTGCTCGCGGGCCAGGCCGCCTACCTGACCGCCCTGTACCCGCACGGCTTCGGGGACCCGAGCTTCGTCAACCTCCGCGACACGCTGATGCGCAAGCGCCCCATCTTCGACATGGACTACGTGGTCGGCGAGGTGTGGCGCCGCCAGCGCCCGCTGCGCACCGACGCGATCCTGGCCAGCCAGATCGAGCTGCACTGCACCGCCACCGACGTCGACTCGACGCGAGATCGTCGACCTCACCGACCTGCGCGACGACGAGGAGATCCGCTGCGCCATGCGCGCCTCGGGCCGGCTGCCGTGGCTCGCGGGGCCGCCGGTCCCCTTCCGCGGCCGCCGCTGGCTGGACGCGACGCTGGCCGAGGCGATCCCCGTGCACGCCGCCCGGACCACCGCCACCGACATGCTCGTGCTCCAGACGCGGCCCCACGGCGTCGCGCACACCCCGCTCTCGAGCCTGGTGGCGCGGCTCACCGACGGCTACCTCCAGAAGCTGAACCCGGCGCTGGTGGACCTGCGGATCCACCGCTCCGAGCGCTATGACCAGCTCAGCGCCGAGCTCGCGGCGCAGGCCGCAGACCCCGCCGCCACGCCGGCGGTGTGCGTCATCCGCCCGCCGGCCGATGCCCTGCTCGTCGGGCAGATGGAGAACCGGGTGGGCGCGCTCACCACCGCGGGGAGCCATGGCATGCGCGCCGCCTGGATGGCCCTTGAGGGCGACGGACCCCGAGCTGCTGGCCACGCCCCGGGCGTACTCGCACGGCCAGGCCGACCCGCCGGCCGGCTCACAGCCGGACGCCGAGTCGGTTCCGATGGCGAGCCGTCAGGCGGTGTAGCCGGGCGGCTCCGCGTCCTGGCCCTCCGAGAAGCGGCGCTCCTCGTGCTTCTCGGGGTCCTCCTCGGGCAGGTCCTCCTGGCCTTCCGAGAAGCGGCCGTGGTGGAGCTTCTCCGGCGTCTTCGGCAGGCAGGTCCTCCTGCCCTTCTGAGAAGCGGCCGACTGCCTCGTCCTCGGGGAACTCCTCAGGGTTGTCTTCGCCCTCGGCAAATCCACCTGCCGGCTGCTCCGGCTGCGCCGGATGCTCGCTGGGATCGATGCCCACGGTCCTCCCTTCCCTCGTCGGTGGCGACGGCGCGCTTGCCGCCCCGAGAAAATGTAACGGTTGTCACGCACGGGGGTATCTCGGGCGGTGTTGCCGTTCCGCCGCGAGCGCACCTGGCAGCGCCGCGTCTCTGACGCGGCGCGGAATGCTCCCAAGAAGGGGAGAGAGTTGCGCGCGGCCGCGGCCTCGCTCGACCTGCCGTGGGCACGGTCGGCGCCGGCGCGGCTCGATCCGCGAGAACTTCATGCGGTTCGTCCTCAACCCGGTGATGGACTACTACGCCGCGCGGCGCGCCACGGGCCGGGAGAAGCTCTCATCGCTCAAGGAGCCGGTCATCCTGGTGGCCAACCACGCCAGCCACATGGACACGCCGGTGATCCTGTCGGCGCTGCCGCGCAAGCTGCGCAAGCGGACCGCGGTGGCGGCGGCGGCCGACTACTTCTACCGCAACCGGCTCGTCGCCTCGATCGTCTCGCTCATCTTCAACACGGTTCCGATCGAGCGCAAGGGCGGCGGCGGCCTGTCCAAGGACGGCAGCCATCTCGACACGGCTGCTGGACCAGGGCTGGAACCTGCTGCTCTATCCCGAGGGCACCCGCTCGCGTGGCGGCGGACCCGGGCGAGTGCGCCGTGGCGCCGCGGTCCTGGCCTCGGCGCACAACCTCTCGATCATCCCCATCCGCGTCACCGGCACCGCCGAGGCGATGCCCCCCGGCCGGCTGTGGCCGCGGCGCCTGCGCGGCAAGCTGCTCTCCAAGCGCCACCGGATCACGGTGGCCTTCGGCGAGCCGATCCCGCCCAACGGCGACACCGCCGCGCTCATCGAGCGGGTCCAGAGCTTCTTCGACAACGGCGACGGCGGTCCGTCGCGCTCGCCCTACCGCCGCTCGGTCCCCAAGGCCGAGGCGGTCCACGGCCCGCCGGCCGGGTAGCCGCCGCGGCCCGCCGGTCCTACTCGTCGTCCTCGTCGAGCCAGTCGGTCGTCCGCGCCACCGCCTTGCGCCACTTGCGGTAGCCGCGCTCGCGCCGCTCGTGGTCCATGTCGGGCAGCCACTGGGCGGCCATATGCCAGTTGGCGCGCAGGGTGTCGGTGTCGGGCCAGAAGCCGACGGCCAGGCCGGCGGCGTAGGCCGCGCCCAGCGACACGGTCTCGGCGACGTTCGGGCGCACCACCGGTGACGTCGAGGACGTCGGCCAGGAACTGCATGAGCAGGTTGTTGGCGGTCATGCCGCCGTCGACGCGCAGCGTGCTCAGCGACACCCCGGAGTCGGTGGTCATCGCCTCCACCACCTCGCGGGTCTGCCACGCGGTGGCCTCGAGCACGGCCCGGGCGAGGTGGCCCTTGGTGATGTAGCCGGTGAGGCCGGCGATCACGCCGCGGGCGTCGCTGCGCCAGTGGGGCGCGAACAGGCCGGAGAACGCCGGGACGAAGTAGCAGCCGCCGTTGTCCTCCACCGTGCGGGCCAGCGTCTCGATCTCGGGCGCGGACCCGATGAGGGTGAGGTTGTCGCGAAACCACTGCACGAGCGCGCCGGTCACCGCGATCGATCCCTCCAGCGCGTAGGTCGGGGACTCGTCGCCGACCCGGCAGCACAGCGTGGTCAACAGCCCGCTGTCTGACACCACAGGGCGCTCGCCGGTGTTGAGCAGGAGGAAGCTGCCGGTCCCGTACGTGCACTTGGCCTCGCCGGAGGCAAAGCAGGTCTGGCCGAACAGGGCTGCCTGCTGGTCGCCGAGCGCGGCGGCCACCGGGACACCGGCCAGCTGCCCGTCCGCCTCGCCGTAGATCTCGGCCGACGGCCGGATCTCGGGCAGCATCTGGCGCGGCACCCCGAGCGCGTCGAGCAGCTCGTCGTCCCAGTCGAGCGTGTGCAGTCCCATCAGCATCGTCCGGCTGGCGTTGGTGACGTCGGTGAGGTGGCGCCCGGTCAGCCGCCAGATGAGCCAGGAGTCCATCGTCCCGAACAGCACCTCGCCGGCGGCGGCGCGGTTGCGCAGCCCGGGGACGGTGTCGAGCAGCCAGCGTAGCTTGGGGCCCGAGAAGTAGGTGGCGGGCGGCAGTCCCGAGCGCTCGCGAAACCAGGCGTCGCCGTACTGCGCCGAGAGGTCACGGACGAGGTGGTCGGTCCGCATGTCCTGCCAGTTGATCGCGTTGTGCACCGCCTGCCCGGTCTCGCGGTCCCAGACCAGCGTGGTCTCGCGCTGGTTGGCGATGCCCAGCGCGACGAGGTCGAGGCCTCCAGGCGTGCCTCGGCCAGCGCGCGTCCCACGACGAACTCGACGTTGCGCCAGATCTCCTCGGGGTCATGCTCGACCCAGCCGGGCCGGGGATAGATGTGATGGTGCTCCTTCTGGGCGACCGAGACGATGCGCCCGGAGCGGTCGAAGACCAGACATCTGGACGAGGCGGTTCCCTGGTCGATCGCGGCGACGTATCGCTCTCTCAAAGCCATCTCTCTCTCACCACGGGATCGCGCCGAGCTCGCGCGAGACGGCCCGGGCCGCCTCGCGCACGTAGGCCAACAACTCCCCTCGCGGCTGCCGGGCCGCCAGCAGCCGTTCCGGTGGACCGAAGATACCCATCGCGCCCACCGTCAGGCCACTGCGATCCATGATCGGCGCCGCCAGCGACACCTGCCCCGGGTTGAGCTCGCCGATGTCGGCCGCCCAGCCCCGCTCGCGCGTGCGGGCCAGCTCGCGCTCGAGCCGCTCCGGGTCACAGATCGTCGCGTCGGTGAACGAGGCGAAACCGCTGCCGGCCAACTCGGCCACCGCATAGGGGTGGTGGGCGAGCAGCATCTTGCCCAGCGCCGTGGCGTGCGCGGGCAGCAGGGAGCCCACGTCAAGGGTCTGGAGGCTGTCGTCGGGTCGGAACACGTGATGGACGATGAGGACCTGGCCCTCATGCAGGGTGCCGATCCGCACCGCCTCGTGGGTGCGGGACGCCAACGAGTCTGACCAGTTCAGCGCCCGAGTGCGCAGCTCGTTGCCGTCGAGATAGCTGGAGCCCATGTGCAGCAGCGCGGCGCCGAGCTGATACTTGCCCGTCTCAGGGTCCTGCTCGACGAAGCCGACGTGCTGGAGCGTGCGCAGCAGCCCGTGCACCGTGCCCTTGGACAGCCCCAGCTCACCCGCCAGATCGACGACGCCGAGACGGCGGGTGCGGCCCGAGAGCAGCCGCAGGATGGCGGCCGCGCGCTCGATGGACTGAATGTTGCCAGGCACCTGTCGTTCCTACCCCCGCAGGACTATCGCGCCTTTCCGGTGACATTGACGAACCGAGTACCGGTAGTTTGAACTCGGTTTGACATTGTCGAACCGCCGTGGATAGTATCGCCGCCGTCCATACGTACTGCTCAGGAGGGAGAGAGACTTGAGCATCATTGGCGCTGAGATCATCGGGACATGTCTCCTGGTTCTTCTTGGTGACGGAGTGGTAGCCGCTGTACTCCTCAACAAGAGCAAGGCGCAGAATTCGGGCTGGATCGTCATCACCTTCGGGTGGGGCTTTGCCGTCATGGTCGGCGCGTACGCCGTCGGACAATTCGACGGTGCGCACCTCAACCCGGCGGTTACGCTGGGCCTCTGGATCAACGGGAACATCGACGGCGGTGCCGCATGGCACTACTGGATCGGCGAGATGCTGGGCGCGATGCTCGGCGCGGCGCTCGTCTGGGCCGCGTACTACCTGCACTGGTCCGAAACCGAGGATCCGGGACTGAAGCTCGCGGTCTTCTCGACCGGTCCGGCGATTCGCAACTACGCCTGGAACCTGGTGACCGAGATCATCGCCACGGTCGTCCTGGTATTCGGGATTCTCGCCATCACCGACCCCGGCAACAAGGGCCCTGCGGCCAGCGGACTCGGAACCCTGCTGGTGGCGTTCCTGGTCGTCGGCATCGGCCTCTCGCTCGGCGGACCGACGGGATACGCGATCAACCCGGCCCGCGATCTCGGGCCGAGGATCATGCACGCGATCCTGCCGATCCCCGGCAAGGGCACGTCGGACTGGTCATATGCCTGGGTGCCGGTGTTGGGGCCGCTCATCGGCGGCGCGATCGGCGCGTTGCTGTTCGGCGCGTTCTATCCCGGCTAGGGAGGTCATCACATGAAGAAACTGATCAACGCGCCCGACGCGGTGGTCGCGGACGCGCTGCGCGGAGTTCAGGCGGCACACGGCGATCGCGTCCGTGTCACGTTTGACCCGTACTGCGTGGTCCGTGCCGACGCGCCGGTACAGGGAAAGGTGGGGCTGATCTCGGGCGGAGGCTCGGGGCATGAGCCCATGCACGGCGGCTTCGTCGGGCCGGGCATGCTCGACGCCGCCTGCCCGGGCGAGGTGTTCACCTCGCCCACGCCCGACCAGATGCTGGAGGCGACCAAGGCCGTCAACGGCGGCGCCGGGGTCATTCACATCGTCAAGAACTACACCGGCGACGTGATGAACTTCGAGATGGCCGCCGAGATGGGCAAGGGCGACGACATCGAGGTCGAGACCATCCTCACCAACGACGACGTGGCCGTGGAGGACTCGCTCTACACGGCCGGCCGTCGCGGGGTGGGCGTCACCGTGCTGGTCGAGAAGATCTGTGGGGGCGCGGCGGAGGACGGTCGCAGCCTGCAGGAGGTGGCGGAGCTGGGACGGCGGGTCAACGCCCAGGGACGTTCGATGGGCATGGCCCTGACCCCGTGCATCACGCCCGCCTCCGGGGAGCCGAGCTTCGAGCTCGTCGAGGACGAGGTGGAGATCGGCATCGGGATCCACGGGGAGCCGGGCCGCTTCCGGGAGAAGATCGGGGTGGGCGGGGCGGCCTCACAGGTCGCCGAGCGCCTGATGACCCCGATCCTCGAGGACCTGCCGTTCTCCTCCGGTGACAAGGTGCTGGCCTTCGTCAACGGCATGGGCGGCACGCCGCTGCTGGAGCTCTACATCGTCTACGCCGAAGTGGCGAAGATCGCCGCAGAGCACGGACTCACCATCGAGCGCAACCTGATCGGCAACTACATCACCTCCTTGGAGATGCAGGGCTGCTCGATCACGTTGGTCAAGCTCGACGATGAGATGGTCCGCTACTGGGACGCTCCGGTGAACACCCCAGCGTTGCGCTGGGGCGCCTAGGAGCACTGGGTGGCGATCGATCGCGACACCACGCTGGATTGGATGACCCGCTTCGCGGGCGAGATGGCCGAGCACCGGCAGGAGCTCGTCCGTCTCGACACCGCGATCGGGGACGGCGATCACGGGACGAACATGAACCGCGGGATGCAGAAGGCGCTGGAGAAGCTCCAGGCGTCCGAGCAGCCTGATCCCGGCGCCGTGCTCAAGACGGTGGCCATGGCGCTGGTCTCCAGCGTCGGTGGCGCCGCCGGTCCTCTGTACGGGACCCTGTTTCTGCAGATGGGCACGGCGCTGGCCGGGCAGTCCGAGGTCGACCTGCCGGCGTTCGCCGCAGCGTGGCGTAAGGGCATGGAGGGCGTCCAGTCTCGTGGCAAGGCACAGCCTGGCGACAAGACGATGCTGGAAGCGCTCCTGCCCGCGGTCGAGGCACTCGAGCAGGCATCGGACCTCGACAGTGGCCTGCGCGCGGCGGTCTCGGCCGCCGAGCAGGGGATGAACGCGACGACACCGCTCGTCGCGCGAAAGGGACGGGCCAGCTACCTCGGTGAGCGCTCAGCGGATCACCAGGACCCCGGCGCGACCTCCACCTACTACCTCTTCAAGAGCGCCGCCGAAGCGCTGGCGGACTGAAAGGAACCTACATATGCCGAAATACTCAGTTGCATTGGATCAGGGCACGACCAGCTCCCGGGCGATGATCTTCGACCACTCGGGCAAGGTCGTGGCGGTATCGCAGAAGGAGCACGAGCAGATCTATCCCAAGCCGGGTTGGGTCGAGCACGACGCCAAGGAGATCTGGGCGCGCTGCCAGGAGGTGATCGACGAGGCGATGGAGAAGGCCGGCGCGTCGGCCGACGACATCGCCGCGCTGGGCATCACCAACCAGCGCGAGACGACGCTCGTCTGGGACCGCAACACCGGCGAGCCGGTCCACAACGCGCTGGTCTGGCAGGACACCCGCACCGACAAGCTGGTCGACGAGCTGTCGGCCGACGGCGGCCAGGATCGCTTCCGCGAGAAGGTGGGCCTGCCGCTGGCGACCTACTTCTCGGGGCCCAAGGTGCGCTGGATCCTCGACAACGTCGACGGCGCGCGCGAGAAGGCGGAGGCCGGTGACCTGGTGTTCGGCAACATGGACACCTGGCTGATCTGGAACCTCACCGGCGGCACCGACGGCGGCCAGCACATCACCGACGTCACCAACGCCAGCCGCACGATGCTGATGGACCTCGAGTCGCTCTCGTGGGACTCAGACATCGCCTCGACGATCGGCGTCCCGGAGTCGATGCTGCCCGAGATCCACGCCTCCTCGGAGGTCTACGGCGAGGTCCGCTCGGGCGGCAAGCTCCAGGGCGTGCAGATCGCCGGCGACCTCGGCGACCAGCAGGCGGCGACGTTCGGCCAGGCCTGCTTCGACGTCGGCGAGGCCAAGAACACCTACGGCACGGGCAACTTCATGCTGCTCAACACCGGCGAGGAGGCCGTGCAGTCCAAGTCCGGTCTGCTCACCACCGTCTGTTACCAGATCGGTGACCGCAAGCCGGTGTACGCGCTGGAGGGGTCGATCGCCATCACCGGGGCGCTCGTGCAGTGGCTGCGCGACAACCTCAAGATGATCAAGGCGGCGCCCGAGGTCGAGGAGCTGGCCAAGTCCGTGGAGGACAACGGCGGCCTGTACATCGTGCCGGCGTTCTCGGGTCTGTTCGCGCCCTACTGGAAGTCCAACGCCCGCGGCGTGTTCGCCGGCCTGACGCGCTACGTCAACGCCGGCCACATCGCCCGCGCGACGCTGGAGGCGACCGCGTTCCAGAGCCGCGAGGTCGTGGACGCGATGGCCACCGACTCGGGCGTCACGCTGGAGTCGCTCAAGGTCGACGGCGGCATGGTCGCCAACGACCTGCTCATGCAGTTCCAGGCCGACATCCTGGGCGTGCCGGTGATCCGTCCCGAGGTGGCCGAGACCACCGCGCTGGGCGCCTCCTACGCGGCCGGCATGGCGGTCGGGTTCTGGGACTCAGAGGACGAGGTCCGCAACAACTGGGCCGAGGACAAGCGCTGGGAGCCCAAGATGGACAAGGACAAGCGCGACGAGTACTACAAGTACTGGAAGAAGGCCGTCACCCGCACGTTCGACTGGTTCGACTGACGCGGGAGGACGCGTTCTGAGGCTGGACGCCGAGGGCGGTCTCCGGGCCGCCCTCGGCGTCTTCCACCCACGACGCGGCGGAGGTAGGCTGATCTGATGGTGACGCTCAGCACCGAGGTCCTGGTGATCGGCGGTGGCGCGACGGGCGCGGGGGTGGCCTGGGACGCGGCGCTGCGCGGCTACGACGTCGTGCTCGTCGACCGCCGCGACCTCGCCGAGGGCACGAGCGGGCGCTTCCACGGCCTGCTGCATTCCGGCGGGCGCTACGCGGTCAAGGACCCGCGGGCCGCCGAGGAGTGCATCGGCGAGAACCGGATCCTGCGCCGCGTCGCCGCCGACTGCATCGAGGACACCGGCGGCCTGTTCGTGACCACGCCAGTGGGACGACCCCGCCTACGCCGATCGCTTCGCGCAGGGCTGCGCCGACACCGGCGTCGACTGCGAGGAGATCAGCACCGCCGAAGCGCTCGCCGCCGAGCCGCGCCTGAACCCGCAGATCTCGCGGGCCTTCCGGGTCCCCGACGCCAACATCGACGTGTGGAAGACCGTGTGGGCGATGGGCCACGGGATCCAGCAGCGCGGGGGCCGGATCCTCCCCTACCACGCGGTCACCGCCATCCACCGCGAGGGTGACGAGGTCACGGGCGCGCGCGTGCGCGACGCGCGCACGGGCGAGGAGATCGACATCCAGGCGCGCGTGACGGTCAACGCCACCGGCGCCTGGGCGGGCCAGATCGCCGACCTGGCCGGGATCGAGGGCGTCCGGGTGCTGCCGGGCCGCGGAATCATGATCGCCATGAACCACCGCCTGGTCAACACGGTCATCAACCGCTGCCAGATGCCCACCGACGGCGACATCATCGTCCCCATCCGGACCGTCAGCGTGATCGGCACCACCGACCAGCACACCGATGACCCCGACGACCACACCGTCGACCAGTCACGAGGTCGACGCGATGCTCGACGACGGGGAGAAGCTCGTCCCGGGCTTCCGCGGGGCGCGCGCGCTGCGGGTGTGGACCGGGGTGCGCCCGCTGTTCGAGGACGCCAAGGCCTCGGACACCGACACCCGCGACGTCACCCGCGCCCACGCGCTGCTCGACCACTCGCAGCGCGACGGCGTCGGCCGCTTCTTCACCATCACCGGCGGCAAGCTGACGACGTTCCGGCTGATGGCCGAGGAGACGATGGACGCCGTCGTCACGCACCTCGGCGAGACCCGCCCGTGCACGACCTCGACCGAGCCGCTGCCCGGCTCGGAGTCGGGCGAGAACTACCGGCTGGGCGAGCGGCTGGCGCGCAAGGAGGCGAGCCTCATCGACGAGCAGATGATCTGCGAGTGCGAGCTCGTCCCGCGCCACAAGCTCGAGGAGGCGATCGACCCGCACCGGCCTCGACCAACCTCGACGACATCCGCCGCCAGCTGCGGCTGGGCATGGGCCCGTGCCAGGGCGGCTTCTGCATCTACCGGGCCACCGGGATCCTGCACGGCCACGACGGCCTGAGCGCCGAGCAGGCCGACCAGTCGCTGCTGGACTTCCTGCAGGAGCGCTGGAAGGGGGTGTGGCCGGTGCTCTACGGCGACCAGCTGCGCCAGGTCCGGCTCGACGACTGGATCTTCCAGGGCGTGCTCGACGTGGAGCACCTGCCGGCGCGAGCCACGCCGTGAGACGCAGCGAGCTGCACTTCGACGCGGTGGTGATCGGCGCCGGCACCGCCGGGCTGGTGGCGGGCACGCGGCTGGCCCAGGACGGCGCGCGCGTGTGCGTGCTGGCCAAGGGCGTCGGCTCCACGCACCTGGCGCCGGCGACGATCGACGTGCTCGGCTACGCGCCCGAGCGCGTCGATGCGCCCGGGCGCGGCGCTCGAGCAGCTCGTCGCCGCCCGCCCCGACCATCCCTACGCGCTGCTCGGCGCCGAGGTCGTGGGCGACGCGCTGAGCTGGTTTGCCCAGATCGTGCCGAGCGGCCCGCTGCCCGGCTACGTCTACGGCGGCAGCCTGGAGCGCAACCAGCTGCTGCCCACCGCGGTCGGCGCGCTGCGCCCCTCGGCGCTCGTGCCCGAGACGATGGCCGACGGGGAGGCGTCGCGGCCTGCAGCGCGTGTGCATCGTCGGCACGCCGGCGCTGCGCGACTTTCACCCCAGCCTGTGCGCGGCCAACCTCGAGCGGGCGGGCATCGAGGCCCGGGCGGTGAGCCTGGAGCTCAAGCTCGAGCGCGCGGACATGAACACGCTCGGGCTCGCCCGCCACTTCGACGACGCGAAGTGGCGCGCGCCAGTTCTGCGCCGAGCTGTCGCTGGCCGCTGCGCGCCGACGAGGCGCGTGGGACTGCCGGCGATGCTCGGGCTGCGCGACCCCCACGAGGTGCTCGCCGACGTCGAGCACCGGCTCGGCCGCCGCGTGTTCGAGATCCCCACGCTGCCGCCGTCGGTGCCGGGGATGCGGCTGTACGAGATCCTGCGCTCGGCGCTGCGCGCCGCCGGCGGGCGGCTCGTGCTCGGGGCCGAGGTGGTGTCCTGCGAGCGCGACGGCGACCGGGTGACCGCGGTGTCGACCCACGCCGCCGGCCGCGACCTCATCTACGTCGGCGCCGTGGTTCGTGCTCGCCTCCGGCGGCTTTGCCTCGGGCGCGATCGAGCTCGACTCGCACTGGGTCACCCACGAGCGGGTGCTGGGGCTGCCTCTGCGCGGCGTCCCCGCCGAGGGCGAGCCGCGATTCGTGGGCCGGTACCTCGACGAGCAGCCGATGGCGCGGGTGGGCGTGGCCGTCGACTCCGAGCTGCGCGCCGAGGGCGCCGAGAACGTGCTCGTCGCCGGCGCCGCGCTGCCCGGGGCGATCCCGTGGCGCGAGGGCTCGGGCGAGGGGATCGCGCTGGCCAGCGGCTACCGCGCCGCGCAGGTGGTGGGGGCGTCGGTCAGCCCGACGGCGGCGATCGGCATGAGCGGCCTCAGCGGAAATGACGTGTTCGTGGCCGAGCTCCTGCGCGGGTCGCTCGACCACTGCGTCAAGTGCACGATCTGCGAGACCGCCTGCCCGGTCTCCAACGCGACGCCGCTGTTCCCCGGGCCCAAGTACGCCGGCCCGCAGTCCGAGCGCTACCGGGTCGCCGACGAGCCGTCGGTGGACGCGTCGGTCGACTACTGCTCGGGGTGCGGGATCTGCTCGCAGGTCTGCCCGCAGGGGGTCAAGATCGCCGAGATCAACGCCCAGGCGCGCCACAAGCTCAAGCGCCAGAAGGGCGTTCCCGCTGCGCGACCGGATCATCACCCGTCCCACCTGGCTGGGCCGGGCGGGCACGCCGGCGGCGCCGCTGGCCAACTTCACGCTGCGCTTCAAGCCGTTCCGGATCCTGGGCGAGAAGGTCGCTCGGCGTCCACCGCGACGCGCCGGCGCCGCGCGTTCGCCGGGCGGCGTTTCTCGAAGCTGGGCGCGCAAGCGGAACGGCGCCGTCGACCGGGCGCAAGATCGTCTACTTCCACGGCTGCGGCACCGAGTACTACGAGCCGTGGGAGGGCGAGAAGGTGGTCGCGATCCTCGAGCACAACGGCTTTGAGGTGGTCGTGCCCAAGCAGGACTGCTGCGGGCTGCCGTTGCAGTCGAGCGGCCTGTTCGACGACGCCCGCAAGGTCGTGCTCCGCCTGGCCAAGGCGCTGCGCGAGCACGTCCCCGACGAGGACACGATCATCGTCGGCAACGCCACCAGCTGCACGCTGATGCTCAAGCGCGAGGCGCGCGAGATCCTCTCGCTGGAGGACGACCCCGACCTCAAGTTCGTCTCCGAGCGCACCTACGACATCTGCGAGCTGCTCGCTGGAGCTGCACGACCGCGGCGAGCTGAAGACCGACTTCTCCGCCCATCAACGAGACGGTCGCCTACCACGCGCCCTGCCAGCAGCAGGGCCACTGGATGGGCAAGCCGGCGCTCGACCTGCTCGCGCTGGTGCCCGGGCTCGAGGTCAGGGAGATGAACGCGCGCTGCTGCGGGATCGCCGGCACCTACGGCCTCAAGGCCGAGAAGTACGAGATCGCGATGGCCGTCGGGCGCGACCTGTTTGACCAGGTCGCCGCCTCGGGCGCGCCCACGGTCGCCTGCGACTCCGAGACGTGCCGCTGGCAGATCGCCCACGGGACCAAGCTGCCCTCGGTGCACCCGATCGACTACCTGCACCGGTCCTACGGGCTGTAGCGCACCGGGGGAGCGGGTTGGTCGGGATCGTCGTCGTCTCCCACAGCGATGCGCTCGCCGAGGGCGTCGTGCGCCTGGCCCGCGAGATGGCGCGGCGACGAGCTGGCGCTGGAGGCCGCCGGGCGGCATCGGACGACGACCCACGCACGTGCTGGGCACCGACGCCGAGCGGGTGCGGGCGGCGATCGAGCGGGCGATGTCGCCGGACGGCGTGCTGGTGCTGATGGACCTCGGCAGCGCGCTGATGAGCGCCGAGTTCGCGGTGGAGATGCTGGAGGGCGCGCCGGGCCGGTGCAGCTGAGCGCGGCGCCGCTGGTGGAGGGCGCGGTGGCGGCGGCGGTCGCGGCCAGCGGCGGGGCGTCGCTGGAGGAGGTGGCGGCCGAGGCGCGCGGGGCGCTGGCGATGAAGGCGAGCCAGATCGCCGACGACGCCGGTGACGGCGCCCGCCACGGCGCGACGGGTTCGTCGCCGACGCCAGCGCCGAGCTCGAGGTGCGCAACGCCGTCGGGCTGCACGCGCGGCCGGCGGCGCGCTTCGTGGAGACCGCCCGCGCGTTCGACGCCGAGGTGCGGGTGGCCAAGAACGGCGCCCGGCGGGGCGGCACCGGTAGCCGCGCGCAGCCTCACCAACCTCGTGGCCCTCGGAGCCCGGTTCGGGGACACCCTGGCGGTGACCGCAGCCGGACCGGATGCCCAGGCGGCCGTCGACGCCCTGCGGGAGCTCGCGCTCGAGCGGGTTCGGCGACGGCATCGCATCCGGCCGCCCGCCGCGCCGGTGGTGCAGCCGAAGGCGCGCAACCCGCCGACGGGGGCGCCCAGCTCCGGGACGGTGCTCACCGGCGTCGCCGCCTCGGCCGGCGTGGCCATCGGCCCGGCGCACCGACTCGGCGGCCTCGGCCAGGCGCCGCCCGACCGCGACGCGCGCGATGCCGACGACGAGACGAGCACGCTGGACGCAGGGGATCGCCGCCGCGCGCGAGCGCGATCGAGCACGACCGCGACGTGGTCGCAGGCCGGGCCGGCGCGGCCGACGCGGCGATCTTCGACGCCCACCTCGCGCTGCTCGACGACGAGGCGCTGCTCGAGCCGGCGCGCGCCGCCATCGCCGCCGGCGCCACCGCCGAGCGCGCGTGGTACGACGCCGCGCAGCAGGTGGCGGCGATCTACCGCGGCCTTGACGAGCCGCTGCTCCAGGAGCGCGCCACCGACGTGCTCGACGTGGGCCGCCGCGTCGTGAACGCCATCGCGGGCGTCGGTCCGGGACGGCGGCGGATCGGCATCGGGGATCGTCGTCGCCGACGAGCTGACCCCGGCCGATGCCGCCGGCCTGGATCCCGAGCGGGTGCTGGCCATCGCCACCGCGCGCGGGTCGACCACCGCCCACGCCGCCATCCTGGCGCGGGCGCTCGGGCTGCCCGCGGTCGTCGGCCTGGGCGCCGGCGGTGCTCGCAGTCGCCGACGGGACGATGCTGCTGCTCGACGGCGAGGCGGGCACGGTGATGGTCGACCCGCCCGCGGACATCGTCAGCGACGCGCAGGAGCGCCGCGAGCGGGCCGAGCGCCGGCGCGCTGCGGCGCTCGAGCGCGCCCACGAGCCCGCGGTGACGCGCGACGGGGAGCGGATCGAGGTCTTCGCCAACCTCGGCACCGGCAGCGACGCAGCCCGCGCGGTGACGCTCGGCGCCGAGGGCGTCGGCCTGCTGCGCACCGAGTTCCTGTTCCTGGGCCGCGACGAGCTGCCCGGCGAGGACGAGCAGGCCGAGACGCTGCGGGAGATCGCTCAGGCGCTTGACGGGCGGCCGCTGATCGTGCGCACGCTGGACGCCGGCGCCGACAAGCCGCTGCCGGCGCTGCCGATGCCGGCGGAGGACAACCCGTTCCTCGGCGTGCGCGGGATCCGGCTGGCGCTGGCCCGCCCCGAGGTGCTGGCCACCCAGTTCCGCGCCATCCTGCGCGTCGCCGCCGAGCACCCGGTCAAGACGATGCTGCCGATGGTGGCCACGCTGGCCGAGATCACCGCCGCCCGCGAGCTGCTCGACCAGGCCCGCGCCGACACCGGGATCGACGCTCCCATGGAGCTGGGGATCATGGTCGAGGTCCCGGCGGCAGCGCTCGCCGCGGCGCGTCTGGCCGCTCACGTGGACTTCTTCTCGCTGGGCACCAACGACCTCACCCAGTACACGATGGCCGCCGAGCGCGGCGACGCGCGGCTGGCGCCGCTGCTGGCCGGGCCCCAGCCCGCGGTGCTGCGCCTGGTGGCGGCCACGGTCGCGGGCGCCGCGGCCCACGGGCGCTGGGTGGGGGTGTGCGGCGAGCTGGCCGGAGACCCGGCGGCGGCGGTCCTGCTCGCCGGCCTGGGCGTCACCGAGCTGAGCATGGCGGCGGCGCTCGTTCCCGAGGTCAAAGCGGCGCTGCGCGAGGTGTCGCTGGCCGACGCGCGGGCCGCGGCGCGGGCCGCGCTGGAGACCGACGACGCCGAGACGGCGCGCGGCCTGGCCCTCCAATTGCTGTGAGATAGTGTCCTCATTGTGGAGGCGGGTACTCTGACCGCGTTGCGATCATCTCGCGTGCTCGCGGTCGGCACCGGCGTGCGCATCGTGGTCTCTCCGGTGATCATGGCGCTGTTGCTGAGCCACTCCTACACCGCTGCGGCCGTCCTCTTCCTGGTGGCCGCCGCCACCGACTGGTTTGACGGCCGGCTCGCGCGCGCGTGGAACGTGACCACCAAGCTCGGGTCCTTCCTGGACACCACCGCGGACAAGCTGCTGGTGACGACGGCGCTCGTCGGGCTGGTCTCGGTGGGCCGCGCCTCCCCCTGGGTGGCGCTGATCATCATCGCCCGCGAGTTCACCATCCTGGGCCTGCGCGCGGCCGTCGAGGCCGGCGGTGTGCACCTGCAGACGTCGATGCTCGGCAAGTGGAAGGCGACCATCCAGTTCGTCGCCGTCGCCCTGGCCATGCTGCGCCCCGACGTGACCTTCGCCGGCGCCTACCTGGACCAGTGGGCGATGGTGATGGCCGCGGTCGCCACCGCCTGGTCGGGCGCCGACTACCTGGCTCGCTCCACCGCCGCGCTGCGCGCCTAACGTGGCCCGCGTGTTCGTCACCGGAGGGACCGGGGTGATCGGCCGCGCGCTGGTGGCGCGGCTGACCGAGCGCGGCGATGAGGTCGTGGCCCTGGCCCGGTCCGCGGAGTCCGAGAGCGCCCTGCGCGAGCGGGGCTGCGAGGTGGTCCGGGGCGAGGTGTTCGACGATCGACGCCATGGCCGCGGGGATGGCCGGCTGCGCGGTGGCCTACAACCTCGCCGGGGTCAACACCCTGTGCGTGGCAGACGCCGAGCCGATGCGGCGCGCCAACGTCGACGGCGCGGTGGCCGCGGTGCGCGCCGCCAAGCGCGCCGGCGTGCCGCGGCTCGTCCACACCTCCTCGGCGGCGACGATCGGCGAGGCGCCCGGCTCGGTCGGCAACGAGTGGTCAGCGCACCGCGGCTGGTACCTGTCGACCTATGAGCGGACCAAGACCGAGGGTGAGCATGCCGCCGTCGCCGCCGCGGGCGACGCGGAGCAGGACGTCGTCTATGTCAACCCCTCCTCGGTGCAGGGACCGGGCCGGGCCAGCGGGACCGGCCGCTTCCTGCTGGCGGCGCTCGACGGCCGGCTGCCCGTGTTCGTCAACACCGACGTCAGCCTCGTCGACATCGCCGACTGCGTCGAGGGCCACCTGCTGGCCGCCGAGCGCGGCGTGGCCGGAGAGCGCTACCTGCTCAGCGGCATCCGCCTCACCGTCAAGGAGGCACTGGCGCTGGCCGCGGACGTCGCCGGCGTGCAGCGCAACCCGCGGATCGTTCCCCGCGCCCTTGCCACCTCGGCGGGGACCATCGTGGAGTATGCGTTCAGGCTGCGGGGGCGCAAGCCGCCGGTGTGCCGCGAGATGGTGCGCACGCTGCTGCACGGCCATCGCTACGACGGGTCGCGGGCCGAGCGCGAGCTCGGGCTGCGCTACACAGAGCCGCGCGACACGGTCCGGCGCACGGTGGACTGGGCACGCTCCGAGGGTCTGCTGCGCAACGTGTAGCGGCCGTCTCCACCCGTGGGTGGAGAGTAAGTCCTGATGTGGGGTGTCAAGTTCCACCCTGGCGCCGATGACAGACAGAGATCCGGGGCGTACCGTGACGGCCATGGATCAGGTCATCTCAATCAGCGGACTGCACAAGCGCTACGGAGACCACGAGGCGGTGCGCGGCATCGATCTCCACGTCCAGCGCGGCGAGATCTTCGCCTTCCTCGGCCCCAACGGAGCCGGCAAGACGACCACCGTCGAGATCCTCGAGGGCTTCCGCCACGCCACTGCCGGCGAGGTCCGCGTGCTCGGCGAGAACCCCTGGAAGGCGCACTCGTCGTGGCGGGCGCGCATCGGAGCCGTCCTTCAGGAGTCCTCGGCGGAGCCGGGACTGACCGTCCGCGAATGCCTCCAGCTCTACGCCGGCTACTACCCGCGGCCGCGCTCCGTCGACGAGACGCTCGGGCTGGTCGATCTCGGTCCCCAGGCCGACCAGCGCGCCACCGCGCTCTCGGGCGGCCAGCGGCGCCGCCTGGACGTCGCGCTCGCGCTGATCGGCGATCCGGAGCTCATCTTCCTCGACGAGCCCACCACCGGCTTTGACCCCTCCGCGCGCCGCGCGGCGTGGACGGTGATCGAGGGCCTGCGCGACCTGGGCAAGACCGTCTTTCTCACCACCCACTACATGGAGGAAGCCGAGCGCCTCGCCGACCGGATCGCGGTGATCGCCGCGGGCCGGATCGTGGATGAGGGCACCCCGCACACACTGGGTGGGCGCCAGGCGGCGGCGGCTCAGATCACCTTCACGCTGCCCGCCTCCCTCGACACCGGGGAGCTGCCCGCCGCGCTGGGCGAGCGCGCGCAGCTCGCGTCCGGCGGCCGTGTGCTGGTGCCGAGTGACCGTGTCACCGCGGACCTGCACGAGCTGTCGGGGTGGGCCCTGCAGCGGGGCCTCGAGCTCGACGAGCTCGAGGTCAGGCGCCCGACGCTCGAGGACGTGTACCTGCAATTGACGACCAACGACGAGACAGGGAGCTGACGATGTATTTCCTGTTCAAGTGGATCATGCGAAAGCTCCGCGAGCGGAAGTTCGCGCAGGCCGGTTCCACCGCCGGCGGGAGTGAGCCTCCCCTCGCGCGCACCCCGGCCGTGCCCACGCCATCGGGCCCCTCGCCTGCCTCGCGTGGACCGGTCATGCTCCTGGGCCACCAGATCAGGTTCGACCTGCTGGCCAGCCTGCGCAATCCGCGCGCCCGGTTCTTCACCTTCTTCTTCCCGATCGTGCTGCTGGTCGTCTTCAACGGCGTGTTCGGCCACGGCACCGCGCTCGTCGACGGCGTGCGGGTCTCGCTGTCGCGCTTCTACGTGCCCGGCATCCTCACCATGGCGCTCGTCGTCGCCTCCTACGCCAACCTGGTGATCTCGGTGGCCACCGCGCGCGAGACCGGGGTGCTCAAACGCCGCCGCGCGACGCCGGCGTCCCCGGCCCTGCTCATCGCCGGGCAGGCGATGGCGACGGTCGTCATCGCGGCGATCATGGGCACGCTGCTACTGGTCATCTCCAAGGTCCTCTACGGCGTGGGGTTCTCCGTTCCCGCGCTCCTGGCCATCGCCATCACCGCGGCGATCGGAACCATCGCGTTCGCCTGCATCGGCTACCTCGTCTCGAATCTGATCGGCTCGCCCGACGCCGCGCAGCCGGTGGTCCAGGCCACCATGCTCCCGCTGTGGTTCGTCTCCGGGGTCTTCATCCCCACCTCGAACCTGTCCAGCGGCCTGCGCAAGGTCGGCGAGGTGTTCCCCGTCGAGCATCTCGCCAACGGCATGCACGTTGCTTCAGTCCACTCGACGTTCTCGTCAGCGATCTCGCCCACGGACCTGTGGGCGCTCGCCGCCTGGGGGGTTGGGGCGGGGCTGCTCGCCGCCTGGCGCTTCAGCTGGCTGCCCAGCGCGGCGACTGCCTGATCAGCGCCGCAGGTGCGGCGGCCAGTGCATGTGCTCGATGCCGGGTGGCGGCTGTGGCCACACCAGCAGCACGGGGCAGCCGGCGTGATCGACGACAAAGCGCGCGTAATGCCCGATGCTCTTGGGCTCGCGGCGCGGCTCACCGTCGCGAGCCACGACCAGTAGGTCCACAGCCCTCAGCGGCCTCGAGCACCTCACGCTCGATCCGGCCTCGCCGCGCGGCAAGCTGCGCCTCGCGCCCGAGGCGCTCCCGCGCGCGCTCGAGGAGAGCCTGGGCCTCCGTCTCGGCGATCTCGCGCACCGGCGGCCCGGGAGGCGGCGGGCGGCGGCGGCCCAGCCGCCCGGGCCCGGGGTGACCGGCCAGGTACTCGACGTCGCTGGCGGCAACGTGCAGGAGGGTGACGTCGGCGTCGGCGGGCAGCAGCGCCTGCGCCTGGTCGACGCAGGCCTGCCAGGAGTTCTCGGTGATCCAGATGAGCGCGCGCATCAGAAGACCTGCAAAGCCAACCACAACGCCGCGGTGCCGGCTACCAGCGTGCCCGGAACGGTGAGTGCCCCGAGCTTGAGGAACTCCCCGAGGTCGATGTCCTCGTCGTGGGCGTGGACGATCCGCCGCCACAGCAGCGTGGCCAGCGAGCCGACGTAGGTGAGGTTCGGGCCGACGTTGACGCCGATGAGCATCGCCAGCACACCACCGGGCGCGCTGGCCGAGACGACGCCGACGATGATGAGCGTCGCGGGGAGATTGTTGACGAGGTTGGCCAGCACAGCGCTCACCGCGGCCACCGCGAGCAGGGCCGGGAGGCTCGCGCCATGCGGGATCAGCGAGTCGACCACGCTGGACAGCCCGTGGTTCCCGGCCGCGGTCACCACCACTCCCAGCGCGAGCACGAAGACCAGGAACGTGGGCTCGGCGGCACCGACCAGGGCAGTCAGGGAGTCCGGGGGCCGGCGGACGGTGAGGGCGACCGCGCCCGCCGTGGCAAACCACACCGGCGCCACGCCCACGATCGAGCTGATCCCGAAGCCGATGAGCGTCAGCCCGATCACGGCTGAGGGCGAACGCGGGCAGCTTCGGCAGGTGCTCGGCGTCCTGCGGTTCCGAGAGCGTCGCCGCTTGGCGCAGGTCGTCGGCGAAGACGCGGCTGAGCACCACCCATTCGGCGGCGATCGCCACCAGCCACGGCAACGCCATCAGCGCTGCGAAGCGGGTGAACGACACGCCGCAGGCGGCGAAGGCGAGCAGGTTGGTGAGGTTGGAGACCGGGCAGCAGCAACGAGGCGCTGTTGGCCAGGTGCGAGCAGGCGTAGACGTGCGGGCGCGGGCTCGTCGGCAGCCGCGCCGCGGTGGCGAACACGATCGGAGTGAGCAGGACGATCGTCGCGTCGAGGCTGAGCACGGCGGTGGTGCCCGCCGCCGCCATGAACACCATCCCGAGCAGGCGGCGCGGGCGGTGGCGGGACCCGAACGCCATCAGCGCCCCGAGGGCGTCGAACACCCCGGCCCGGCGGCAGCCGTCGGCGAGCACGAGCAGCGCGGCCAGGAAGCCAACGGTCGGGCCCAGACGACCGAGCGCCGTCCGCGCGCCGTGGAAGCTCAGCGCGCCGACCAGAACGACCACGACCGCCGCGGCGGTAGCGACGGCCCAGTCAGGCGCGCGGCGCCAGCGCGCGACGGCAGCGGTGAGGCTGACCGCCAGGGCCACGAGGGCGACCGCCTCGTTCACGAGGCGTCGGCGCTGTGGGTAAGCCGCCAGCGGCGATGCGCGTGCGTCACGTCGTCAAGCGCGAGCGTCCACACGAGATCGAGA
Organism: uncultured Actinomycetota bacterium; assembly: GCA_963790605.1. GTDB lineage: Bacteria > Actinomycetota > Thermoleophilia > Solirubrobacterales > Solirubrobacteraceae > Palsa-465. The sequence continues at coordinate 509,949 of CAWBPG010000003.1, forward strand.
CGATGGGCGTGCCGGTCATCGCCTGCCTGCACGTGCTCGTCTGACCGCGCGCCATGCCAGAGGGCCTCGCTGAGCTCCAGGATCGTCGTGACGCCGGCCTCGTTGCGCTCGGCGGCCAGTCGGGATCGCCGGCCTCAGGAGTCAAAGCCAAGCCCCAGACGATCGAGGGTCTTCAGCCACAGCCCGCGGCGGCCATCGTTGCGATCGGCGGCGGCCAAGCGGTTGCGGGTGAGCTGGATGACGCCCGAGCGCAGCGGCTCGGGCGGGAACGGCACCGGGCGCCGACGCACCATGCGCAGCCGCGTGGCGGGCGTGCTGCGGCCGTCGAGCAGATCGACGGCCACGTGCGCCCCGAAGCGGGTGGCCCCGACGCCGAGGCCGGTGTAGCCCAGCGCATAGACCAGCCGGCCACCGAACGCCCGGCCGAAGAACACCGAGAAACGGCTGCACGTGTCGATGGCTCCGCCCCAGCGGTGGCTGAAGCGTAGGGCCTCCAGTTGCGGGAACGTGGTGAAGAAGTGCTGTGACAGCCTGGCGAACGTGGCGTCGTCCTCGTCGCGGTGCGGTCCCACGTCCCCGCCGTAGCGGTACACCGCGTCATAGCCGCCGTACAGGATGCGCCCATCGGCAGTCGGACGGTAGTAGTGAAACTGATTGCCCATGTCGGAGATGCCTTGGTGGTTGGCCCAGCCGATCGCGTGTCGCTGCTCCGGTGACAATGGCTCGGTGACGAGGACGTAGTCATACACGGGCGCGATGTAGCGGCCAACGGCGGGAATCAGGGGCGGGTACGCGCTCGTCGCCATCAGGACCTTGGGGGCGGTGACGACGCCGCCCTCGGTGCTGATGGTGAGCGCGGCGCGGTCTGTGTCATGGATGCTGCGGACGGGGCTGAGCTCGTGGATGCGCACGCCCTGGCGATCGGCGGCGGCGCGCAGCCCGTCGGCGAGCCGCCCCGGGTGCACGAGCGCCGACCCGGTTCGGTCCCAGACTGCGCCCAGGTACGTCGGGGAGTTGACCTCCGCGCGGGTGGCCTCGGCGTCCAATACCTCCACGTCGTGACCGAAGCGACGCGCCAGCTCGACCTCCTCGTGCAGGCCCTCGAGCTCGCGGGGCTCGAGTGCGACGCTGAGAACCCCGGGCGTCTCGTAGTCGCAGTCGATGGCGTGGCGCGCGAGGTCGTCGCGCAGGCCGTCGAAGTTCTCTTTTGCGAGCGCCTCGAGCTCGTCCATCTCGCCGGCGAAGCGCGTCAGGCCGTTGGCCAGCCCGTGGGTGAGCGACGCCTCCAGGAAGCCGCCGTTGCGGCCGCTGGCGCCGTCGCCGCAGCGGGTCGCCTCGAGGAGGAGGACGTCACGGCCGGGATCGGTCGCCTTGGCCGCCAGCGCCGCCCACAGGCCGGTGTAGCCGCCGCCGATGATGCACAGATCGGCGTCGGTGCTGCCGGTCAGCGGCTCGTGGGGCGCGCGCTCGGGCAGCGAGGCCAGCCAGAACGGGCGCGGCTCGGCGTCGGCGTAGGCGGCCCGGTGCGCGGGGGTGGGCTCGGTCTGGGGCCAGGGGGACGGCAAGCGCACACCGTAGTCCACGCGGTGGTACGGGGTCTGTCCAGCGTTGGGGTCGCGCGCACGCCGGCCTGGAGCGTTGGCAGCGGTCATCATGTGTGGGCTGGCTGACGCGACTGACCGGAGGAGTGGGCGATGCAACTAGTGATTGGCGGTGAGCTGGTGGACGGACGCGGCACCGAGACTGACCCGGTGCTCAACCCCGCCAGCGAGGAGGTGCTGGCCGAGATCCCCAGCGCCACCGTCGAGGATGTCGCTGCCGCGGTGAATGCGGCGCGTGCCGCGGGCCCGGCCTGGGGTTCGGCCACGCCGGCAGTGCGTGCTGCCGCCCTTTTGAAGCTGGCGGACCTCCTCGACGAACAGGCCGACGAGTTCGCGCGGATCGAGGCCGCCAATGTCGGCAAGCCGCTGCCGGCGGCCGCCGAGGAGATCCCGCTCTGCTCCGATCACCTGCGCTTCTTCGCCGGTGCCGCGCGCGTGCTCGAGGGGCGGGCCGCGGGTGAGTACGTCGAGGGCTACACCTCGATGATCCGCCGCGAGCCGGTGGGCGTCGTCGGCCAGATCACGCCGTGGAACTACCCGCTGGCCATGGCCATCTGGAAGATCGCGCCGGCGCTGGCCGCCGGCAACACGATCGTCCTGAAGCCATCGGAGCTCACGCCCCTGTCCACGCTGCGCCTGGCCGAGCTCTCGCTCGACGTCCTGCCGCCGGGCGTCTTCAACGTGGTCGCCGGCCGTGGCAATCCGGTGGGCGAGGCGATCGTCACCCACCCGGCGGTGCGGATGGTGTCGCTGACGGGCTCGGTGCGCACCGGCAAGGCGATCGCCGCCGCGGCCGCGCAGACCCTGGCGCGGGTGCACCTCGAGCTGGGCGGCAAGGCGCCGGTGGTCGTCCTCGACGACGCCGACGTCGACGCTGTGGTGGCGTGCATGAAGGTGGCGGCGTTCTTCAACGCCGGCCAGGACTGCACCGCCGCGACGCGGATCATCGCCACGCCCCGCGTGCACGACGCGGTGGTGGAGGCGCTGGTCCCGGCGGCGTCGGGTCTGCGGCTCGGCGAACCGCTCTTGTCCGACGACGTCGAGCTGGGGCCGGTCATCTCGGCCTCGCAGCGTGAGCGCGTGCTGGGGTTTGTGGATCGTGCCGGCTCCGCGGGCGCCGAGGTGGCGTGCGGCGGCGGCACCTGGGGTTCGCGCGGGTTCTTCGTGGAGCCGACGGTGATCGTCGGCCCCGCCCAGGATTCCGAGATCGTCCAGCGCGAGGTCTTCGGCCCGGTGATCACCGTCCAGCGCGCCGCCGACGAGGCCCAGGCCCTGGAATGGGCCAACGACAGCGACTACGGGCTGGCCGCCTCCGTGTGGACGCGCGACACCGGCGCGTCACTGCGCGCCGCGCGGGCCCTGAACTTCGGGTGCGTGTGGATCAACGACCACCTGCCGTTCCTGTCCGAGATGCCCCACGGCGGCTTCGGGCAGTCCGGCTACGGCAAGGACCTGTCCGTGTACGCGCTGGAGGAGTACACGCGCATCAAGCACGTGATGGCCTCCTTGGCCTGAGAAGCCGCATGCGCGAAAAGGACGCCCAGCGCCCTTTTGCGCGCCAGGGTGGCTAGGCCGCGACCGAGGACTCCAGCCCCAGCAGCTTGCCGGCGTCGGCGAGCACCGCGCGCATCGCGTCGACGATCTCCTCCAGCACCTCGTCATCGGCGATGAGCGGCGGGGCGATCTGGAGCACGGCGTCGCCGCGGTCATCGGCGCGGGCGATGAGCCCCGCCTCGCGCAGGCGCCGGGCATGAAGCCGCGCAGGAGCCGCTCGCGCTCGTCGGCGTCGAGGCGCTCGTTGCCCTCGCCCTTGACCAGCTCCACGGCCCAGAAGAACCCGAGCGCCGCGGACGTCGCCGACGATCGGCAGCTCTTTGAGTGTGTCGAGGAGCTGCTCGAGCTTGGCCTCGCGGGCGCGCACGTTCTCCACCACGCCTTCGCGCTCGAAGATCTCCAGGTTCTTGAGCGCGATGGCCGCGCACAGCGGATGGCCGCCGAAGGTGATGCCGTGCAGCAGCGTGCGCCCCTCCTCGTAGAACGGGGCGGCGATGTGCTCGGAGACGAACACCGCGCCCATCGGGGCGTAGGCCGAGGTCAGGCCCTTGGCGGTGGTGATGATGTCCGGGGCGGCGCCGACGCGGGTGGAGCCGAACAGCTCGCCGAGCCGACCGAAGCCGGTGATCACCTCGTCGGCGACGAGCACGATCCCGTAGCGGTCGGCCAGGTGGCGCAGGCCCTCCCAGTACCCGGGCGGGGGGACGAGGCAGCCGCCCGCGTTCTGGACCGGCTCGGCGATGATCATCGCGACGGTCTCGGGGTCGGCCTCGATGATCGCCTGCTCCATCTCCTCCAGCAGGAGCCTGGTCAGCTCCTCGCCCTGGAGCGGATTGCGGAAGGGGTTGGTGTTGGACACGTGGGTGGTGTCGATGGCCGGGGGACCGAACGGCTCCTTGTAGCCGGGCACGCCGGTGAGCGCCAGCGCGCCGAGCGTCACGCCGTGGTAGGCGATGTTGCGCGCGATCGCCTTCAGCCGCTGGGGCTGGCCGTTGGCGAGGTGGTACTGGCGCACGATCTTCCACGCCGCCTCGACGGACTCCGAGCCGCCGGAGGTGAAGAAGATCCGGTCGAGCCCCGGAGGCGCGAGGTCGGCCAGCCGGTCGGCGAGCTGCGAGCGCCGCCGGGTGGGCCGTGCCCCACAGCGTGTTGAAGGCGAGCTTGGAGAGCTGCTCGCCGGCGACGGTGGCCATCTCCTCGCCGTAGGAGTAGCCGATCTGCGCGCAGAACAGGCTGCGAGAGCCCGTCGACGTAGCGGCGGCCGTGCGTGTCGAAGACATACGGGCCCTCGCCGCGCTCGAGCACGAGCAGCTCGGTCGCGCCGGGTCCGAACGCGCCGTTGCGCGTGAAGTGCAGCAGGGCCGAGCCCTGATCAAGGTCCATGGTGGTGGTCATGGTTCGTTGATGTTCGTGGGAGAGCGGCGTTGGCGCAAGTGCCGCGGCGTCCCAAAGTGGCGGCCTGGGCGCGCCTCTCGGGGTCCCGCGTGCGCGATTTTCGTAGTTATGTTGGTAAAAGTGCGCACGTCGCGCCCGCGGGGGCGGTCGCTGACACGGGCGGCACCGAGGATGATGCCGACGCCGCGACCGTCGAGCCGCCGGCCGCGTCCGAGCCCGCCACGTGAGTAGAGCCGCCGGGCCGGGCCGGGCCGGCCGCCGGGCCGGGCCGGGCCGGGCCGGGCCGCGAGAATGACTCGCGACATGCAAGTCTGTGCAGACCACCGATGACCGACCTGGCCGACCTCACCGCTGTCGACCTCGCCCGAGCCTACGAGACCGGCGACTGCTCGCCGTCCGAGGTGCTCCAGGCGGTCCGCGCCCGGATCGACCGATGGGAGCCGACGATCAACGCGCTGTGGCACCGCGACGATCCGGCAGCCGACCGGCAGGCAACCGCGGCCGAGGAGCGCTGGCGCGTGGGTGAGCCCCTCAGCCCGCTCGACGGCGTGCCGGTCACGCTCAAGGAGAACATCGCCACCGCGGGGGTGGCCACGCCGCTCGGTTCGCGGGCCACCATCCTCGCCCCGGCGCAACGCGACGCCCCCGCCGCCGCGCGGCTGAAGGAGGCGGGCGCAGTGCTGGTGGCCAAGACGACCATGCCCGACTTCGGGATGCTCACCTCGGGGGTGTCCACCAAGCACGGCACGACACGGAGCCCCTGGAACCCGGAGTGGAACACGGGCGGCTCGAGCTCGGGCGCCGCCGCCGCCACGGTCGCCGGCTATGCGCCGATCAACATCGGCACCGACATCGGCGGCTCGGTGCGCCTGCCCGCCGCCTTTACCGGCGTGGTCGGGCACAAGGGGAGCTTCGGGCGCGTCCCGGTCAACCCGCCCTACTACGCCCGCGTCGTCGGCCCTCTGACCCGGACCGTGGCCGACGCCGCCCGCGCCATGGCGATGCTCTCTCAGCCCGATGACGCCGACTTCATGAGCCTGCCGCCCCAGCAGCTGGATTGGGAACACCTGGAGATGCGCGTGGCCGGGGCCCGGATCGCCGTGACCACCGACGCCGGAGCGGGCATGGCCACCGATGCCGAGGTGGCCCGCGCGGTGGAGTCCGCGGCGGCGACGCTGGGCGACGCCGGGGCCGACATCATGCGCATCGGGCCGCTCCTCACCGACGCGATGCTCAGCGGGCTCGACCGTTTCTGGCGGATGCGCAGCCTGCGCGACCTCCGCGCCCTGCCGCCGGAGAGCCAGGAGCGGATGCTGCCCTACCTGCGCGAGTGGATGGACGCCGTCGCCGACCGGACCGGGATGGAGCTGTTCAACGACTTCAGCCAGCTCGAGGCGATCAGCGTGGCCGCGCGCGACGCCATCGAGGGCTATGACTTCATCCTCTGTCCGGTCGCGCCCGTTCCCACCTTCAGCGCCGATCTCCCCAGCCCCGCCGCGGATCCGAGCCGGGCGCTCCAGCACATCGCCTACACGGTGCCCTTCAGCATCTCGGGCCATCCGGCGGTCAGCGTGCCCTGGACCACGACGGCGGACGGGCGACCGATCGGGATCCAGCTCGTGGGACGACGCTTCGCCGACATCCCCGTGCTCTCCCTCGCCACGGCCTGCGAGCTGCTGCGCCCCGAGCTCCCGTCCTGGCCCGCGCCACCCGCCCGCTAGCCCGATGGCGCCACGCGGGCCGGAACGGCCGAGGAGGTTCGGGGGGCCGTCCCAGCCCGCGAAGGGCGCCTGCTCCGCATCCCACCGCAAGGGTGGGGATCGAGAAGCTCTGAAGTCATGCCGCGCGCCCACGGACTGCGGCGCCGAGCGCCGTGCGGACCGCCTCTCCCGCGGCATCGGTTCCGGCCGTCCCGCCGATGTCCGGCGTCCGGCCCTCGTCGACCTGCACCGCCTCGCCGACGGCGGCCTCCAGCGCGTCCGCGGCACCGCCGAAGCCGGTCTCGCGGAGCAGCATCGCCCCGGAGAGGACGCAGGCCATCGGGTTGGCGATGCCCTGGCCCGCGATGTCGGGCGCCGAGCCATGGACCGGCTCGAAGACCCCGGCACCGGCGGACTCGGGGCACAGGTTGGCGCTCGGCGCCATCCCGAGCCCGCCGGCCAGCGGCGCCGCGCCGTCGGAGAGGATGTCGCCGAACAGGTTGCTACACAGCAGGACCCCGAGCGACCGCGGGCGCTCGATCACCCGGGCGGCCATCGCGTCGACGTAGCTCTTCTCGAGCTCCACGTCCGGGAACTCGTCGGCGCCGATCTCATAGACGACCTCGTCCCACAGCGCGTAGCCGTGCCGGGAGACGTTTGACTTGGTCACCAGGGTCATCCGCTGACCACGCGCGCGGGCGAGCTCGAAAGGCGTGGCGCGCCACGCGCATGATCGCCCGTCGGGAGTGGACGGCCACGTCGGTGGCGACCTCGGCCGCGGAGCCGCGGTGCACCCGGCCGCCGACGCCGGCGTACTCGCCCTCGGTGTTCTCGCGCACCACCACCATGTCGACGCCGTCGGCGCTCGCGCACCGGCGGACGGCACCCCGGCCAGGAGCGGATCGGGCGCAGGTTGACATAGAGATCGAGCGCCTTGCGCAGCGGCAGCACCAGCGTCCACACCGACACGTCGGGGGCGAGCTCGGGGATGGCCGACCGCGCCCAGCAGGACCGCGTCGTGGCCGTGGATGATCTCGACCGCGTCGTCGGGCATCGCCTGGCCGGTGCGCAGCAGCCGCTCGCCTCCCCAATCGAGCTCGGTCACCTCCAGCGTGCCGCCGTCCCCGGCCACCGCGTCGACGATCGGCCGGCAGCGGACGCGTCGACGACCTCGGGGCCGATCCCGTCGCCGCCGATCGCGGCGACCCGCAGCGTCCGGCGCCCGTCTGAGCCGGTCACGGAGTGACCCCGGTCACAGGATCACGCACACGTTCTTGACCTGCGTGTAGGAGTACATCGCCTCCACCCCCTTGCCGCGGCCGTAGCCGCTGCGCTTCATGCCGCCGAAGGGCAGCTCGATCCCGCCGGCCACGCCGTAGCCGTTGACGTACACCTGCCCCGCCTGGATCTCGCCCGCGACGCGGTAGCGCGCGGCTCACGTCGGCGGTCCACACCCCGGCCACCAGCCCGTAGGGGGTGGCGTTGGCCAGCGCGATCGCCTCGTCCTCACCGGCGAACGTGCGTCACGCCGAGCACCGGGCCGAACACCTCCTCCTCGAAGATCTCCTGGCCCGGCCCGACGCCGGTGACGATCGTCGGCTCCAGGTACCAGCCGTCCTCGCGGCCGACCGGGCGCGAGCCGCCCAGCGCGATCGACACGCCCTCGGCGGCGGCGCGGTGCGAGCATGCCCTCGGCGCGCTCGAGCTGGCGCGGCGGAGATCAGCGGCCCCAGGTCAGGGTCGTCGAGCCCGGGGCCGATCGGGTCAGCTCGCGCATCGCGTCGCCGACCCGCGTCGACCAGCTCGTCGCGGCGACTCGGACGCCACAGCAGCCGCGAGCCGGCCGAGCAGCTCTGGCCGGCGTTCTGGACGAGGCTCTTGACGATCGCCGGCACCGCGCGCGTCCAGGTCGGCGTCGGCGAAGACGACGTTGGGCGACTTGCCGCCGAGCTCGAGCTGGACCGGGCGCCAGGCGCTGCGCCGCGGCGCGTCGCCACCTGCCGACCGACCGCTGCCGAGCCGACGAAGGTGACGAAGTCGACGCCGTCATGTGCCACCAGCGCCTGCGCCCACGGCGCCGTGGCCGGTGACGACGGTGAGCAGCCCGTCGGCCAGCCCCGCCTCGCGCGCCAGCTCGGCGATCCGCAGCGGGGTGACCGAGCCGAGCTCGGAGGGCTTGAGCACGACCGCGTTGCCGGCGGCCAGCGCGGGCGCCGCGCAGCGGGCCAGCACCTGCATCGGGTAGTTCCACGGGATGATCTGGCCGCACACCCCCCACGGCTCGCGCACCGTGTAGTCGACGTAGCCCGGGCCGAGCGGGATCGACGTGCCGAGCAGCTTGTCGGCGGCGCCCGCGTAGAAGTCGAAGTAGCGGACGGTCGCGGTCACGTCGGCGCGCGCCTGGCGCAGATCGGCTTGCCGGTGTCCCGGCACTCGAGCTCCGCGAGTTCGGTCGCCGCGCGCCTCGATCGCACGGGCCAAGCGCGGTCAGGGCCGCCGCCCGGTTCGCGGGCGTGCGCCACTCCGGCGTGCGGTGGGCGGCGCGGGCGGCGCGCGACGGCGGCGTCCACCTCGTCCACCGAGGCTCTCCGGGATCTCGGCGAACGGCTCGCGCGTCGAGGGGTCGATCGCGTCGAAGCGGCGAGCGTGGCGGCGCGTCACAGGTCGCGGCCCGCCGTCGACGTTCATCACCAGGCCGGTGACGTTGGCCGCCTCGTCGCTGGCCAGATAGACGGCCGCGGCGGCGATGTCCTCGGGCTGGATCGGCCTGCCCGAGCGGCAGCGCGTCGCCCAGCGCGCGCAGGGCCTCGGCCTCGTCGGGCGCGAACGCGAACTCCTTGAGCATCGGCGTCTGCGGCCGGCCCCGGGTTGATGACGTTGACGCGGATCCGGTCGCCGGCGCAGCTCGACGGCCAGCGCGCGGGCCAGCCCGATGACGCCGCTCTTGGAGGCGACGTAGGCGGCCATGCCGGGCCGCGGCCGGCGCGCGGCGATCGAGGCGGTGACGATCATCGAGCCGCCGCCGGCGGCCGCATCACCGGCGCCACCGACCTGCGCGCAGAGGAAGAACCCCTTGAGGTTGACGTCGATGATCCGGTCCCACTCGGCCTCGGTGATCTCGGCCAGCGGCTTGACCGACTCCGGCGATGCCGGCGTTGGAGAACAGGACGTCGACGCGTGCCGAACGCGTCGACCGCCGCCTGCGATCATGCGGCGCCACGCGGCCGCGTCGGAGACGTCGACCTGCGAGCGGAACGGCGCTCGCCGCCCAGCTCGTCACAGGTCGTCGCGCGCGTGCTCGGCGCTCGATGTCGGCGACGAGCACGCGCGCCCCCTCGTGCACGTAGCGGGCCGCGGCGGCGCGGCCGATCCCGGAGCCGGCGCCGGTGATGACGGCCGCCTTGCCGGCCAGCCGTCCGCCTGTGGCCCGAGGCCCCAATGTCTCAGTCTGTGGCATCTGTACCAACCTCTTGTGTGCGTGGGAGCTGGGGTGAGTCGCGGCGCAGGCCGGCCAGGGCGGTCCGCCCGCTGCTCGACAGCCACACTCCAGCCAGGATCACGATCCCGTAGACGATCTCCAGCCCGGCGGTGCTGAGCTTGAACAGCGGCAACAGCGCGCTCAGCACGGTGAGGGTCAGCGCGCCGGCCACCGTCCCCCAATAGGTGCCCCGGCCGCCGAGGATCGACGCACCGCCGACGATCACCGCGGCGATCGACGTGAACAGGTACGGCGCGCCGATGTCGAGGTAGGTCGTGCCGACGTAGCCCGAAAGCACCACCCCGCCGAAGGTCGCCGCGACCCCCGAGATGGCGTAGGTGGCCACCCGCACACGCGCCACGCGGATCCCCGACAGGGTGGCGACGACGTCGTTGGCGCCCGCCGCGGTGACGCGGCGCCCGAACGCGGTGCGGGAGATGACCACGCCGGCGACGATGGCGCAGACCAGCCACACCACCGCGATCACCGGCGCGGGCCCGAGCCGATTGGAGGCCAGGTCGGCCGCGGCCGCCGGGACCTGATCGCCGGTGCTCTTGAGCTGGCCGACGGCCAGCAGGTAGGACTGGATGAGCCCGCCGACGGCCAGCGTCATGACGATCGGCGCCACCCGCAGCCAGGTGACGCCCAGTCCGTTGACGACGCCGATGACCAGCCCGATCGCCACCACGATCACGATCGCCGGTATCGCCGGCACGCCCGACGCCGACAGCCGCGACAGCTCGATGCCGCCGAAGGCCATCAGCCACGGCACCGAGAGGTCCAGGCCGCCGGCCAGGATCACCAGCGTCTGGCCCAGCGCGGCGAAGCCGACGAAGCTGGCGAAGACGAGCATCTGGCGGATGTTGCTGGCCGCGGCAAAGCCCGAGGAGTGAACGGTGCCGATCACGAACAGCACCGCGCACAGGGCGTAGGCCGAGACCGTCGCCTGGCGCTCGCGGACCCACCCGCTCACGCGCGTCATGCCCGTCTCCGCGCCAGCCGCATCTCGATCATCGAGCGCGCCGCCACCAGGATCAGCAGCAACCCAGCCGACGCCGCCACCGACACCCACACCGCCAGGTTGACCGCCTGCACGATGTCGGAGATGAGCGTGAGCGCCAGCGCCGCCATGATCGTCATCCCCACCCCGCCCTCGCCGCCGCGCAGGCTGGTACCGCCGATGACCACCGCGGCCACGCGTGGTGAGGATGTAGGCGTCGCCGGCGGTGGGCGTCCCGCTGGCGGTGGCGCCGGCGGAGTAGATCCCGCCGATCGCCGCACACAGCCCGGCCAGCGCGTAGGCCGCCAGTTTGATGCGGCGCACCGGCGTGCCGTTGAGCCGCGCGCGCTCCTCGTCGGCGCCGACGGCATATAGGCGCACGCCGAAGCGCGTCGCCCGCAGCCCGCGCCAGATCCCGAAGATGACGGCCAGGATGACGATCGAGTTGGGAATCCCCGCCGCCGTCCCGTTGATGAGCTCTGAGAGCATCGGCGGCGGGGTGCCGCCGTCGGTGGGCAGGATGGTGAGCGCGATCCCGTTGAAGATCGTCCAGGTGCCCGAGCGTCGCGATGAACGGCTCGAAGCGCAGGCCGACGACGAGCAGGCCGTTGATCGCCCCCATGGCCAGGCCCGCGGCCAGCGCGACCACCAGCAGGGCCTGATGCGCGCCGCCGGCGGCGCCCACCCAGACCACCGTGATCGCGTTGGCGACCACGAACATCCCGCCGACCGACAGGTCGATCCCGCCGACGAGCACGACCAGCGTCTGGGCCACCGAGACGAGCACCAGCGGCAGCGCGGTCTGGAGCAGGAGCCCGATCTGGTCCAGGTTGGCCAGCGCCGGCTGCAGACTGACGTCGACGATGGCCAGCACGATGAGGATCCCCGCGGTGACGAGGATGCTCGGACCCAGGCGGCGGCGCAGGGTCAGCGCCAGGTCCTGGCGGCGGTGGGGGGTAGCCACGCTCATGCCAATGCGGGCCTTCCGTCGGGCACACCCTGGCCCACGGCGATGCGCAGGATCGCCTCCTCGCCGAGGTCCTCCTGGCCGATGACGCCGCCCAGCCGGCCCTCGACGATCACCGCGACGCGGTCGCACATGTGCACGAGCTCGGACAGGTCCGAGGAGTAGAAGACGATCGCGGTGCCGGCCGCGGCCAGCTGCGCCATCAACGCGAAGATCTCGGCCTTGGTCCCGACGTCGACGCCGCGGGTGCAGTCGTGCAGCAGAAGCGCCTTGGGCGCGGCGAGCAGGGACTTGGCCAGCACCACCTTCTGCTGGTTGCCACCGCTCATCGTGCTCACGCGCGAGCCCAGCCGCCCCGATTCGATGCCCACCTCATCGGCGCCCTCGCGCGCCGCCGCCGCCTCGGCTCCGGCGTCGAGGAGCCCCCGCCGGACGAACCGCGCGATGCTGGCCGCCGTGATGTTGGCGCGCACGCTGTGGCCCAGGAACAGACCCTCGCGCTGGCGGTCCTCGGGGACGTAGGCGACGCCGCGGGCCAGCGCGTCGGCGGGCGAGCGCGGCTCATAGCCGGCTCCCAGGAACGTCGCGGTCCCGGCCACCCAGGGCTGGGCGCCGGCGAGCGCCATCAGGAGCTGGCGCTGGCCCTGGCCCTGCAGGCCGCCGATGCCGAGGATCTCACCAGCCCTCACGTGGAGGTCGACCGGGCCGGGCAGTCCGGCGGCGGCCAGGCCGCGCACCTCGAGCGACACGCTCGGGCGACGGGGCCTGGCGGGCGGGGTACAGCCGCTCGACGCGCCGCCCCAGCATCGCCGCGATCAGAGCCTCGTCATCGAGCTCGGCCGGCGTCCCTGAGAGCACGTCGCGCCCGGAGCGCAGCACGGTGATGCGGTCCGCGGTGGCGCGCACCTCCGCCAGGCGATGGGTGATGAGCAGGACGATCGCGCCCGCCTGCGCCGCCGCGCGGGCGTGGTCGAGAACCCACCGGCTGTCGGTGGCCGACAGCGCCGAGGTCGCCTCATCGAGGATGAGCACCCGCGGCGGCTCGCGCAGCGCCTTGACCAGCTCCAGCAGCTGGCGGTCGCCCAGCCCCAGCTCAGAGACCGGACTGCCCGGGTCGATCCGCTCCAGGCCGAAGCGCTCAAGCAGCTGTCGAGCCGCCGTGAGGCGACGCCCCCGCCGCACCAACCCCAGCCGCGTCTCCTCGCGCCCGTAGAGGAGGTTCTCGGCCACGGTGAGCTGGGGGATCGTGCTCAGCTCCTGGAACACCGTCCGGATCCCGGCCGCCGTCGCCGCCGCGGGGCGGTCGAGCGTGACCGGCTGCCCGTCGAGGGTCACCTGGCCGGCGTCCGCGGCAATGACGCCGGCCAGGATCTTGATGAGCGTCGACTTGCCCGCGCCGTTCTCGCCCAGGACCGCATGCACCTCGCCGCCCGCAGCGACCAGGGCGGCACCCTCCAGCACCCGCACGGCGCCGAAGCGCTTGCGCATCCCGGCGATGGTCAGCGCGGACTCGCTCACGACCCGCCGAGCACCTGCGTCGGAGTGAGCTTCCACGCCCCATAGGTGATGGGCGTGATCAACGAGCCCGACTCCGTCGGGTAGTAGTTGACGCCGTTGGTGAGCGGTTGCAGCGTCTGTTGATGGGTGAACGTGATGTCGCCGGCCTTGGTGACGAAGTTCGTCTCGAAGTACGGCTCCGTCTTGGCGTACTTGGTCTTCTTGTCCAGCAGGTTGACGATGTGCTCCAAGGCCACGCCGCTCACGTAGGCCGGCGCGCCGAAGAAGAAGCACGGCAGGTTGGCCTTGGCGCACGTCTGCTCGTTGCCGTTGACGTCAAGGCAGGTCATCGGCACCAGCGGCCGCCCGGCACGCTGCAGCGCCTTGATGTCACTCGAGCAGTAGCCGCCCGAGAGGATCCCGGCGATCTTGGGGCTCTGGGCCAGATCACCCGAGACGCCCTGCAGTTCGGGGCCGGGCGCGTACTGGCTGGAGAACGTGCCGACCACCTTGATGCCCGGGTACTTGGCGGCCAGCACCTGCTTCCACACCTTCAAAAACGTGGTGGAGATGGCGATTCCCGGCAACCCGGTGTCCATCAGGATGTTGCCCTTGCCGTGCAGCTCGGTGCCCATCCAGTTGGCCATGTCGTTGGCTTCCTTGAGGTAGTCCTCGGGAAGCTTGTAGGCGCACGGCGCCGTCACCACCTGGTCGAAGGTGAAGACCAGGATGCCCGCGTTGCAGGCCTGCTGGATCGTCGGGTTCAGCGCCGTGGGCGACGCGGCGTCGACCATGATCGCGTCGGGCTTCTGGCGGATGATGCTCTGCAGCGACTGGATCTGGGCCGCCGGCGTGAGCTGCACGTTGCGGATCTCCAGATTGACCTTGTCCTTGAACTGGGGCGAGGCGGCGATCACCTTGGCCACGTTCTCCATCTGCGGCCGCCACTCGTTGCCCATGTAGTTGTTGGACAGGAAGATCGTGAACTTGTGCCCGGAGCCGCCGCTGCTGCTGGAACCGCAGCCCGCAGCGACGAGGCCCACGACCAGCGCCGCCAGGCACACGTACCTCTTGGACATACCCTCTGCTCTCCTTCGATGGTTGATCTCCGCCGTGGCGACCTCCTCAAGCCCCACACAACGGCGACCTTCCGTCCTTCACACGGCACTCAGTGCAACTTGAAGTCCCTCCACGCCGGTGTGTCCGCCGGCACGACCTCCACCCACAGCGCCGTCACGCAGGTGGGACAGATGTACTGCCGCGCCACCAGCTCGGGCGGCAGCTGGACCAGCGGGCCGAGATCCTCGGCGCTCACCTCGACGGTGGCGGCCAGCTCGCGCCAGTCCCCGCCGGCGTCGCCCAGCACGGCATCGCAGTGGGCGCAGTGCGCCACCGTTGCACCGTCACGGTCACCGGCGGCAAAGCGCAGGCTCTCACCCCAGCGCCCCGGCGCCGGCGCGACGCCGGCCTCGCCATCGCCTGACCCGCGGTCCTGCGGCGGATGCATGGCCTCGCGCCGGCCCTCGCGGATCTCCTCGCGCCGGCGCTCGGTGCCCGGCCCGTCGAGCGCCTCGCCGGAGACGATCACCCCGTAGATCCGCTCGGCGACCTCGGGGCTCACCGCCCCGGTGCGCACGTCGCGCAGAACCGCCTCGGGGTCGCGCCGGATCGGGTCTCCGTAGCCGCCGCCGTTCTGGAGGCGCACGTTGATGATCTCGCCCGACTTGACCACGAGGCCCGAGTTGACGCCGGCCAGCTCCTCGTACTCGCCGTCGACCGCGTCGAGGCGCTCGATCGTCCGCCCGGCCTCCAGGTCGCCCATGGCGTCAGAGCCGCGGACGATCTCAAAGCGCGCGCACGAGCCCGGATGGCCGCCGAAGATGCCGGTGCGATTTGGCAGCTTGGTGCCGTGGGTGGCCATCACCCCGACCACCTCATCGGTGTCGATCGGCGTCATCGCGAACTCGATGCCGTTGCCGCCCCGGTGGCGACCGGCTCCCCCGGAGTCCGGCACCTCGCGCCGCCATAGGTACAACAGCGGCTGGCCGACCTCCTGCTGCTCAACGTCCTGGGTGCCGCCGCCGAGGATGACCATCGCGCCGCCGGAGTCCACGCCGTCGCGGTCGGCGAAGGCCGGCCCGCCCCACAGCAGCGAGTCGAGGTACATCGCGGCGAACGGCTCGCCGTACTGGTTCAGCCCGCCGAACTGGGCCAGCTGCCACGAGCCGTCACCGGGTCCGAAGGCCAGGCCCGCGTACTTGTCCGAGAACGACACCATCTTGGCGATGCAGCCCGCGGCCGCGTTCATCGCCACCCAGTTGGCTCCCGGCGGCGCCGCCGCTCACCGGCATCGGCGAGACCGCCGTCACACACTTGCCGTCATCGGCCACGACCTTGACCGGGCGCATGAGCCCGTGGTTCCACGGCACCTCGGAGCCGAACAGGCACAGCATCAAGGTCGCCACCGCGCCCACGGTCCCGGCGCGCGTGGCCATGCCGTAGCCGGCCGAGTGCGGGTCTGACCCGTTGTAGTCAAAGACGAGCTCATCTCCGGCCTTGGTCATCTTGCAGTTGATGGCGAGAAGCTCGCTGTCGGCAGAGCCCGGACTCACCGGCCGGTCGAGGTAGGAGGTGTGCTCGAACTCGCCGTCGGGCAGGGATTCCAGGATCCCGCGCAGGGTGCGCTCGGAGGCGTCGATGGACTGCGCCATCACCCCGGCCACCACGTCGGCGCCGTAGCGGTCACACAGCTCGTGCAGCCGCTCGCCGGCCACCTTCAGCCCGGCCAGAAACGCCGTCATGTCGTTGGAGACCGTGAACGGCATCCGCGAGTTGTCGGTGATGATGTTCCACAGCTCCTGGTTGAGCTTGCCCTCGCGCACGATCCGGCCCGGCGGGATGCGCAGCCCCTCCTGGAAGGTGTCGGTCGCGGTCGGGCACCACGAGCCCGCGTCCATTCCGCCCAGGTCGACCTGGTGGGCCATACACCCGATCCAGGCGA
The DNA here is from genome assembly GCA_963790605.1 of uncultured Actinomycetota bacterium. Taxonomy (GTDB): domain Bacteria; phylum Actinomycetota; class Thermoleophilia; order Solirubrobacterales; family Solirubrobacteraceae; genus Palsa-465. The sequence goes on from CAWBPG010000003.1 coordinate 526,142, forward strand.
CGAACTGCCCATCGTGGAAGAACGGCGCGCAGAACTGCACGTCGTTCTGATGCTCGGCGGCGATGTAGGGGTCGTTGATGATGAAGACGTCGCCGTCGGCGATGTCGTCGAAGCGCGCCAGGAACTCGCGGATCGCCATCGACCCGGTGTAGACCGGGACGAGCAGGTACACGCCGATCACCGCCATCTCCCCCGCGGCCGTATAGAGGCCGAAGTTGTAGTCGGTGGCATGCACGACCGGCGAGCCGGAGACGTGGATCATCGTCGCCGAGCCCTCTTCGTTGATCGACCACAGCTTGTGGCGGATCACCTCGAAGGTGACCGGATCGATCTTCTGCCTGACTTCGGTGCTCATCTCACGCCTCGCTTAGTTCGCCGGGCTGATGACGACGTTGCCGTACTCGTCGACGACGGCCTTCTGGTCGCCCCCGACCACGATCGTGGTGTCCGGCATCTCGACGATCGACAGGCCCTGGAGCTCGAGGCCCGTGTGCAGCGCCTGGTGGCTGAGGACCGTCGCGTCGTGCCATTCGCCGTTCTGGAAGACGCGGCGCTGGCTGCTGCCCCCGTGGCCGTTGCTCGACGCCGCCGGCATCGGGCGCAACTGCGGGCGCGAGGTGGGGACCGTCGCCACCACGCGGAAGGTGGTCATCTCCACTCCCGCGGCCTCGAACGCGGAGCCCTCGCCGAAGCGCGCCTCGTAGTTCTCGATGAAGCGGGCCACGAGCGCCCGGACCCCATCGTCGTCGAGCGGGCCGTCCGGGACGGGCACGGTGAGGACGTGGATCTGAAAGCGGAAGCGCATCTCCACGAAGCGCGCCGTGCGGAGCTTGCCCAGGTCGGCGCCGGCCTCGCGCAGCCGTTCCGCGGTCCGTTCGGACAGGCGGTCCAGACGGGCGTTGATCTCGTCGGCCTCCAGGACGCGTGGCGTAGTCCTCGGTGCCCGGCGGGCTGATGATCGGATCCGACAGCTCCTCGGCGACGGTGAGGTCAGACGAGGCGATGCCGAACGCCGAGTGCACCGACGCGGTGAGCGGGACCACGATCTCGCTCGTCCCCAGCTCTGCGCCGTAGGAGAACGCGTGGCTGGGACCAGCGCCGCCGTAGGCGTAGAGCACGAAGTCAGACGGGTCATAGCCCTGCTCGATGGTGGCGGTGCGGATGAGGTCGGCCATGCGGGCGTCGATCACGGTCTTGATGCCCTCGGCGGCCTCCTCCACGCTCAGCTCCAGCGGTTCGGCGACGTGGCGGGCGATCGCGTCGCGGGCCTTGTCGACGTCAAGGCGCAGCCGCCCGGCGAGGAAGTTGTCGGGGTTGATGTAGCCGAGCACGAGGTCGGCGTCGGCCACGGTCGGCCGCTCGCCGCCGCGGCCGTAGCAGGCCGGCCCCGGGACGGCCCCGGCACTCTCGGGCCCGACGTTGAGCAGCCCGTGGGTGACGCCGGCGATCGAGCCCGAGCCGGCGCCGACGGTGCGCACCGCGACCGAGGGCAGGGCCAGCTCATGGCGCCCGACCCACGTCGAGTTGGCGATGTGCGCGCGCCCGTTGAGGACGAGCCCCACCTCGAAGCTCGTCCCGCCCATGTCGGTGGCGACGATGTTGCCGTTGCCGCGCAGCTCGCCGTAGTACTGGCAGGCGACGACGCCGCCGACCGGGCCCGACATCACCGTCGAGGCGGCCTCCCGGTCGATCTCGGCCACGCGGGCCAGTCCGCCGTTTGACTGCATCAGCAGCGGCTCGGCGGTCATGCCCTGGTCGCGCAGCTTGGTCTCGAAGGCTCCGCACCGCCGTACGGAGCACCGGGCGCAGGCTGGCGTTGATCGCGGTGGTGACGGTGCGGCGGTACTCGCCCAGCCGCGGCAGCAGCTCGCTGGAGAGCGTGAACAGCGCGTCAGGGTCCGCTTCGGCGATGAGCTCGCCGAGGCGCTGCTCGTGGTCGGGGTTCTTGAACGCCCACAGCAGGGAGACCGCGAACACCTCGACGCCCTCGTCGCGCAGCTCGCGGATGGCGCGGCGCGCGTCGTCCTCGTCCAGCGGCGGCACGACGCGGCCGCGGTAGTCGACCCGCTCGGACACCTCACGGGTGAGCCGCTTGGGCACGACGAGCTCCTGCTTGACCATCGAGCGGAAGTTCTTGACCTGGTCCTCGTCGAGGCCCAGCGACTTGAAGCCGCGCATGATCGACAGGGTGTCGCCGAAGCCGCGCGTCTGGATGAGGCCGACGACCGCGGTCTTGGACTCCAGCATCGCGTTGGTGGCCACGGTGGTGCCGTGCGCGAACAGGGAGACGCGTCCGAGCAGGTCGCTGAGCTCCGCGGCGGAGTCTGCGGCGGCGAACTCGAGGGTGGCCAGGACCCCGGCCGCCGGGTCATCGGGGACCGTCGGCGCCTTGTAGCGGCGGATCGTCCCGTCGGCCTCGATCGTGACCGTGTCGGTGAAGGTGCCGCCGATGTCTGAGGCGACGAGTAGCGGTTCCATGGTGGCGTCCCTGTCTCTCTCAGGCGTCGGCCTGCGGTTGGTCGTGTTCCTTGCGCGTGAGGCGGTCGATCGTGCTGCGGATGTGTGCCCGCGCCAGGCGCTCGGCCGCCTCGGGGTCGCGCGCCGCGATGGCGGCGGCGATCCCGCAGTGCTGGTCCGACCGCCCGCGCGGCGTGCGCGGCCTCGAGGATCGCCACCGGGGTGAAGACCTGCGAGGTCATCCGCACGATCGGAGCCTGGGCGGCGACGTACTCGTTGGCGGCGAGGGCCATCACGGCGGTATGGAAGGCGACGTTGTCGCGCGTGTACTCCAGCGGCGTCCAGGGGTCGAGCGCCGCGCGCTGGCGCTCGATCATCGCGGTCAGCGCCTGGCTGGCCCGCGGTGTCAGGCAGAGAGCGCGGCCAGCCGGGCCGCCAGCCCGTCGATCACCTCGCGCAGCTGGTAGGCGGCCAGGAACTTCTTGACGTCGGCGGGGACCACCCGCACGCCGCGGCCGGGCTCGGAGTGGAGCAGGCCCTCGCTCTCGAGCACGCGCAGCGCCTCGCGCAGCGGGGTCCGGCTCACCTGGAGTTCCTCGGCCAGTTCCTCCTGGCGCAGTTTTGAGCCCAGCGCGTAGCTGCCCGAGTAGATGCGCTCGCGCAGCTCATCGGCGACCTCATCCACCAGGCGGACGCGGCTCCGCCACTGGACCTTGTTGGGCTCCAACCCTCAACCTCTCTCTCGCATCCTGGATTTTGGATCCAGGATGGTTGGATCCTATGCACTGGCGCCGGAGAGTGTCAAGCGCTACAGTGCCCGGGCGATGAACTTGTCCGCGCACAGACCCCGCGTCACCCCGCGCGCTGCCCGGACGCTCATCGCCATTGCCACCTAGACCCGCCGCTCTCGCCGAAGAGCCGTGGGTCAGATCGGTCCTGTGGACCGGGCTGGTGGCCAACCCGTGGCTCGGATCGCAGGACGAGAGGAGCCGTCCCATGATCCGACTCGCCCCGCCCCACCCCGCCCCATCCGCACCATCCGCACCATGACCGAGCTGGCGCTGTCCCTGGAGCTCGAGACCGGCAGCGAGTGCGGGCTGCTGCGCGCGCTCACGCTGCTGCACCGCCGCCGCTGCCAGGTACTCGAGGCCCGCTATGACCGCACGGACCACCTCACCGTGGTGGTCCAGGCACCCCCGCGCCACGCCCACTGCCTGGAGGCGTGGCTGTCCTCACTTGTCGACGTCCGCGCCGTGACCGCCTCGCCCCGCGGCTGAGCCCGGTCAGGACTCGGCGACGGGCGCGAGGGGGAGCTCGGGGACCAGCGGATCGAGCGCGGGCAGCTCGCCGGAGCGGACGATCCCGGCGTAGAACGCCGCGCTGCGCTTGGGCAGACGGCGCTGGGTTCCGTAGTCGACGTAGTAGAGGCCGAAGCGCCGGCGGTACCCCCACGCCCACTCGAAGTTGTCCAGCAGCGACCAGTGGAAGTAGCCCGCCGACGTCGACGCCCTCCTCGATCGCGCGCAGCGCGGCGTCGAGGTGGCCGTGGATGTAGTCGACCCGCTCGGTGTCGTTGACCTCGCCGTCGGGGTTGACGTAGTCCTCGGCGGCGCAGCCGTTCTCGGTGATGTACAGCGGCAGCCCGCCGGTCTCGCGGTGCAGGCGCATGAGGATGTCGTACAGGCCGTCGGGCTCCACCAGCCAGCCCATCACGGTCTGCGGCCGCTCGGGCGGGAGGTACTCGACGAAGCCCGGCTGATCGGACACCGGCGACTCGCCGAGCCGCAGGTCTGACCAGTCGCCGCCGCGGACGTAGTGGGGCCGGTAGTAGTTGACGCCGAGGAAGTCCACCGGCGCGCTGATCGCCGCCAGGTCGCCCTCGCGGATGAGCGCGTCGGGCGGCAGCAGGTCCGGGTGGGCCTCGCGCGGGGTAGCGTGCCGTGCAGCACCGGGTCCGAGCAGATCCGGTTGTGGTCGGCGTCGAGCTGCGCCACGACCGCCTCGGCGTCCTCGCCCAGCGGGCGGTACGGGTGGGGATCAAGCGCGATGCCCACGGGTACGGTCGCCGGCAGCGCGGCGCGAAGCGCCTGGAGCGCCAGCCCATGGCCGAGGAGGATGTGATGCGTCGCCGCCGCGGCCAGGCCCATGTCGCGATGGCCGGGAGCGTGCGTGCCCACCCGGTAGCCCTGATGCACCGACTGCTTGGGCTCGTTGAGCGTGGTCCACATGCCCACCCGGTCGCCCAGCGCATCGGCGAGCACGCCGGCGTACTGGGCGAGCAGCTCGGCCGTGTCACGGCTGGCCCAGCCGCCCTCGTCCTCGAGCGCCTGGGGCAGCTCCCAGTGATACACGGTGGCCACCGGGACGATGCCGTGCGCGCGCAGCTCGTCGACCAGCGCGCGGTAATAGTCCAGCCCCGCCTGGTTGACCGGCCCGCGGCCGTTGGGCAGCACCCGCGACCAGGCGATCGAGAAGCGGTAGGCGCCGACTCCGAGCTCGGCCAGGCAGCGCCACGTCCTCGCGTCACACGGTGGTAGGAGTCGCAGGCGATGTCACCCGTCTCCCCGCCGCGCACGTTCCCGGGGGTGTGACTGAACACGTCCCAGATCGAGCGCCCGCGTCCGTCCTCGTTGACGGCTCCCTCGATCTGGTACGCGGAGGTCCCCGCGCCCCAGAGGAAGCCCTCCGGGAACCGGCGCGCCCCCGAGGCGCCGTTCGTTGTCAGCCCGTTCACTTGAGTCTCCTTGTGATGGTGAGTGCAGATCGACCCGTGTGCCGCGGCGCCACCCCCGCCGACTGCGGGCGAGCGGCGGGGGTGTACCGGAGCGCCGGGGGTCAGGCGGTGGGTCGGAGGTGCAGGATCACCACCTCGTTGGTGGGGGCGTTGGGGCTCCCGGACTCATACGGGTTGTCCTGAGTGGGCCACCCGGTGAACTTGCCGGTGTTGTACTCGTCGAACACCACGCCGTAGACGGTCGGGATGATCGGGAGGTTGTCGGCCACGTACTTCTCGATCGGGGCCAGGTCCGACTGCTGGTCGGCCACCGAGTTGTCGCCGGCCAGCTTGGTCAGCATCGCGTCGACGTTCGGGTCCTTGAGGCGCTCGAAGTCGCCGGCGGCGTTGTTGGTCGCCTGGGCGCTGTTGAGCCAGTCGTTGTAGAGCTGGTACGGGGCCACGCTGGTCTGGGACCAGTGCTGGGTGAGCTGGAAGTTCCCGGTGGCGATGTCCGAGGACCACGCGTCGACCGACTGGCCGACGAACCGGGCGTCGATGCCCGCCTGCTGCAGCTGCTTGGCGATGAGCGCGTCACCGGCCGCGTAGTCCGCGAACGACGAGGGGTTGGTGATGTCGATCGACAGCTTCTGGCCCGACTTGGTGCGGAACATGCCGTCTGAGCCCATCACGTAGCCCGCCTGCTTCAGGACGGCCTTGGCGCCCGCGACGTCGGGGTGCGCCGGCAGCGTCGACGAGGCGACAGCCGGGGACAGGAACTGCTGGAACACCGGCAGCGTCAGCCCGCTGGCGTTGCCGACCGGCGGCTCCAGCCCGCCCTCGGCCTGCTGGCTGAGCGCGGTGCGGTCGATGGCCAGGCTGATCGCCTTGCGCACGGGGAGCTGGTTGGTCGGGAACTTGGTGAGGTTCGGCTCCAGGCTGTTGGTCTGCACCGGCGGGAACCACACGTGGTGCGTGGCACTTGCCTGACACGAACACCTGCTGCACACCGGCGATGAAGTTGCCACCCCAGTCCAGCTGATCGGTCTGCAGCGCCGACAGGGCCGCGTTGGACGAGGCGTAGGTGGGGAACTCCACCTTGCCCACCGCCGGCTTCCCGCCCCAGTAGCTGGGGTTGGCCTGCAGGGTGAAACCCTGACCGCCGAAGGTGGCCAGCGTGTAGGGACCGCTGCCGACCGGATCGGCGTCGGTGTACTTGCCCGGGTCACCGACCTTGCTCCACACCGACTGGGGCACGATGTACACCTGCCCGGCGATGTTCTGCAGGTTGGCGTACTGCGGCGAGGGGAAGGTGATCGTCACCTTGTCACCCGAAGAGCTGACACTCTTGATCGCCAGGCCGGTGGTGTTGGCGTCCGGGTACTTCTTGAGCATCTGGTAGGTGAAGGCCACGTCACCGGCGGTGAGGGCGCTGCCGTTTGACCACTTCACCCCCGGCCGGATGGTGAACGTGATCGACTTGCCGCCGTCGGACCAGCGGTAGCCGGTGGCCAGCCAGTTGTAGTAGTTGCCGGGCTTGACCGCGTTGGCCTGGAGCAGCGGCTCGTAGATGAGCGAGGTGGCGCCCAACAGTGTCGCGGCGGACGTGGGGACGAAGGGGTTGAAGTTCTTGGTGACGGCGTTCTGCTGGCTGGACTCGACGGTGAGCACGGCACCGCTGCCGGCGCTGACCGGTGTGCTGGCGTTGCTGTTGTTCGAGCTCTTCGAGCTCGAAGCCGAGCTGGACACACCGCCGCAGGCTGCGAGCGCGGCGGCGGCGGCGAGAGCGCAACAGCCGGCGCTCAGCGTCCTGTATGTCTTGCTTCGCTCCATCGAGCGGGCACCTCCTGATACAAACGTCGTGTCGATATGTGGTGCGCCCGGGCCTTGGCCCAGGCAGCTGCATCGCGGGTCATGCGCCCCCGGGTGAGGCCGGGGGCGCTGGCTTCCGGTGGGCCACTAGCTCATCCCGGGCTCCTCCTTTCCCGGTCGCCGGCCGCCAGCGCGAGCACCTCGCCGCTCGGCGGCGCCGTGAAGCTGTCCGGATCCGGTGATGAGGCGATGAGCAGCTGCGTGTAGGGGTGCGTGGGATTCTGGGTCAGCTCCTCAGCCGGACCTCGCTCGACGATGCGGCCCGCGTTCATGACGAGGATCTCGTCGGCGAAGTACCGCGCCGAGGCGATGTCGTGCGTGATGTAGAGGACCGCCAGATCGAGGCGGGTGCGCAGGTCGGCGATGAGGTCGAGGACCTCCAGTCGGATGGAGACGTCGAGCATCGAGACCGGCTCGTCGGCGAGCAGCACCCGCGGCTCCGCCGCCAGCGCCCGCGCGATCGAGACCCGCTGGCGCTGCCCTCCCGACAGCTCGTGCGGGTAGGCGTCGCTGAACTTGCCGCGCCGGCGTGAGCGACACCTGCTCCAGCAGGCCGTCCACCTCGACCGCGCCCGACCGCCCGGCCGGTGCGAGCCGAGTGCACGCGCAGCGCGCGCTCCAGGTGGTAGCGCACCGTGTGCAGCGGGTTCAGGGAGGCGAAGGGGTCCTGGAAGACCATCTGCACCTCGCTCTTGTAGGCGCGGAACCGACGGCGCGCAGACGGGTCGATGTCGTTGCCGTCCAGGCGGATCTGCCCGCCGGTGCGCCGCTCCTGACCGGCCAGCAGCTTGGCGATCGTGCTCTTGCCCGAGCCGCTCTCCCCCACCAGGGCCACCACCCAGCCGCGGCGGAGCCCGAACGAGACCTCCTGGACCGCCGGGACGACACTCGCGCCGCGGCCGCGCCCGAGCCGGTACTCCTTGCTGAGGTTCACCGCCTCGAGCACGAGCCCGGCCGTCGTCCGCGTCTCCCGCTGCGGCCGCCGCCGGGGCCGGCGGAGGAGAGGGCGCGGCGCCCGGAGGCGGCGACCGCTGGGGGAGGGCGTGTGCGCCGTGACGAACGGGCACGCGGTGAGATGGGCGCGGGCGGCCACGGCGGAGCCGTTGCCGCCGCCGTCGACGGGCACCAGGCCCATGTCGACCTGGGCGCACGCATCGGTGGAGAAGGCGCAGCGAGGTACGAACGGGCAGCCGGCCAGCTCGCCGCGCAGGTCGGGCGGCGAGCCGGGGATGCCGGAGAGCTGGCGGCGCTCGCCGCGCAGGCTGGGGAACGAGCCGAGCAGCCCGCGGGTGTAGGGATGGGCGGCGCCGCCGCGCAGCTGCCGCGGTCGGCGCGGACTCCACGACCTGCCCGGCGTACATGATCACCACGCGGTCGGCCACCTCCAGCAGCAGCGACAGGTCGTGGGTGATGAACAGGACCGAGAAGCCCAGCCGGTCCTTGAGCTCGAAGACCTGGCGCAGGATCTCGCGCTGGACCACGACGTCCAGCCCGGTGGTGGGCTCGTCCATGATCACGACCTCGGGCTCGACCGACAGCGCCATCGCGATCATCACCCGCTGGCGCATCCCGCCCGACAGCTCGTGCGGGTAGCTGCGCATGCGCGCACGAGGGATGCCGACGAGCTCGAGCATCTCGACCGCCCGGGCGCGCAGCTGCTCCTCGGGGGCGGGCGTGTGGGCGCGGAGCGCATCGAGCAGCTGCTCGCCGATCCGCAGCACCGGGTTCAGCGCGTTCATCGCGCTCTGGAAGACGATCGCGATCTCCCGCCAGCGCAGCGCGCGCAGCTGCGGCGCGGTGGCACCCAGCACGTCGAACGTGCCGCCGGCGATGCGCCGGCCGTGATAGGTGACGCTGCCGGCGGTGATGACCGCCGGCGGGCGCAGGAGGCGGACCGAGCCGTAGGCCAGCGTCGACTTGCCGCAGCCGCTCTCGCCGGCCAGGCCGACGATGCTTCCGGGGTGCAGGGCCAGGTCCACCCCGCGCACCGCGCGGGTGTCGCCCTCGGGCGAGCGATAGGCGATCGACAGGTCGCGGATGTCGAGCAGGGGCTGCCCCGGGGCGTGCGCGCTGGCGTGGCTCTCGGTCATCGTGACCCGCCCCTATCGCGGATCACCGGCGTGGGGTCGGCCGGCCGCCACACGCGTCGGCCGATGCGCAGCTCCCGACCCGCCGCGCGCAGGCGCGGGTTGCCCAGCTCGTCGAGCCCGAAGTTGAGCAGCACCAGGCTCGTGCCCAGCAGCGCGGCGCACACGCCGGGCGGGACGTACCACCACCAGGCGCCGAGCTGGACGCCGTTGCCGCTCTGGGCCCAGTAGAGCATCGTGCCGTAGCTCCAGGTCGAGAGGTCGGCGACGCCGAGGAAGGCCAGCGCCACCGAGGTGAGGATCGCGTAAAGCACGGTGCCGACGAAGCTGGCGGCGATGAGGCCGACCTGGTTGGGCAGCAGCTCGAAGACGATGATGCGCCACGTCGGCTCCCCCACCTCGCGGGCCGCGGCCACGTAGTCGCGCCGGCGCAGCGACAGCGTCTGGGCCCGGATGACCCGGGCGCCCCAGGGCCACCCCAGCACGCTGAGGACGATGGCCGTGGGGAGCTGGCCCGAGTGGGGCAGGTAGCCGAGGATGACCACGAGCAGTGGCAGTGCCGGCAGCACGAGGAAGACGTTGGCCACGAGCGACAGGCCCTCGTCGGCGAGCCCGCCGAGGAATCCCGCCGAGGTGCCGACCAGGACCGAGAGCAGCGTGGCGATGGCGCCGGTGAGCAGGCCCAGCACCACGGTCGAGCGCGTGCCCGGCCAGCAGTTGGGAGAGGACATCCTGGCCGGTGGCGGTCGTGCCCAGCAGATGGCTGGCGGTCGGGCCCATCGGCAGCGCCTGACCGGTCGTCGTCGCCGACGGGTCAAACGGCGCCACCCACGGGCCGACGATCGCGACAAGGATGAAGGCAGCCAGGATCGCCGCGCCGATCTTGGCCTTCAACGGCAGGCTGCGCAGCACGCTGCTGCGCCGGGCCAGGACGGCCTCGGGGATCTCGACGACGACGCTGTCGGGCCCGGACCCGACCGATGAGCCCAGCGCCGACATCAGTACGCCGCCCCCGTCCGGACCCGTGGGTCGGCCACCACGTACACGACGTCGGCCAGCAGCGACGCCAGCAGCACGGTGAGCGAGATGACCAGGAAGATGCCCTGGAGCAGCGGATAGTCGTTGGAGGTGACCGCGTTGAACAGGGTCAGGCCGATCCCCGGATAGGAGAAGACGATCTCCATGACCAGCGCTCCGGCGACGACGAAGCCCAGCGACAGCGCGAAGCCGGCGATGTTCGGCAGGATCGCGTTGCGGGCGCCGTAGGTGAACATGATCCGCCGCGGCGACAGTCCCTTGGCCTGCGCCACGAGGATGTAGTCCTCCGAGATCGTCGTCAGCATGACGTTGCGCATCTGGAGCATCCAGCCGCCGATCGCGGTGAGGATGATCGTCAGCGCCGGCAGCACGGAGTGCGCGATGGCGCTGGAGATGAAGGTCCAGTTGAACCCCGGTTGGAGCCCAAGGTCGTAGCCCTGACCGAAGGGGAAGAGCCGCCAGTCCAGCGCGAACAGCTGGATGACGATGAGGGCCAGGAAGAAGTAGGGCGTGGCCTGCAGGAAGGTGAAGGCCGGCAGCGTCCGGTCCAGCCAGCCGCCCCGGCGCCAGGCCGCGACGATGCCGAGCAGCGTGCCCAGCGCGAAGCTCAGGATCGTGGCGGTGCCGACGAGGATGAGCGTCCACGGCAGGGTCTGGGCGAGGATGGAGGTGACCGTCGACGGGTACTGGCCCACCGACAGCCCGAGGTTGCCATGGGCCAACTGCCCCAGGTAGCTGAAGTACTGGCTGATGATGCTGCCGTGGGCGTGCGCCCCGAACTCCGCCTCGAGCGCGCCGCAGCGAGTTGGCGTCGAGCTGGGGGAACTTGGCCAGCATCGTGTCGACGGCGTTGCCCGGCATCACTCGCGGGATGGCGAAGTTCACCGTGATCGCGAACCACGCCGCGACGAGGTAGAACGCCAGCCTTCGCAGGATGAACCGCACGGACCGTCTCCTCTCTCTACACTCGCGCCAGAATCGCGCTGGTCCGCTCGCCACTCCGCCTTGGACGCAGGGTGCGATGAGGCGTTGTGGCGATCCGGCCATGAAAACGGTAACGGAAAACTTGCAGCGCGTGTCAAGCCCTTTATGCACGTACGCTTCAAGCGCGCCACTGGCCGCGGCAAAAAAATTCTGCCACGCGACTCTTGATGTAACGTTTCATGATGTGATTCAATCTCGTTCCATGGAGACCATCGACGACGGCACTGGCAACGGACGCTCGTCCCGGCTGACGATCCGCGAGGTCGCCGACCTCGCCGGGGTGTCGACCGCGACCGTGTCGCGCGTCATCAACGGGCGCGCCGAGGTCTCCGAGAAGGCGCGCAAGGCGGTGATGCGAGTCGTGCGCGAGCACGGCTACAGCACCAACCGCAATGCCCGGGCGCTGTCGGGCGGCCGGACGGGCCTTGTCGGGGTGATGTCGCCCGTCGTCCACCACTCCTATTTCTCGGTCATCCTCGACGGCGCCGGCGAGGCGCTCTACGAGCACGACATGCGCATGGTCCTGTGCCCCACCCACCACGAGCACGAGCGCGAGGTGACGCTGCTCGAGCGGCTCATGCACGGGACCACGGACGGCGCCGTCCTCATCCTCCCCGAGGAGTCCGGCGAGGAGCTGTCCGCGCTGCACGAGCACGGCTACCGCTTCGTCATCATCGACCCTCACAAGTCACTGGACGAGCGCGTCCCCACGGTCTCGGCGGCGCACACCTCGGGCGCGAGCGAGGCGGTCGAGCACCTGCTCGGCCTCGGCCACCGGCGCATCGCCGCCATCACCGGGCCGCGCGGGTGGATCGCCACCGAGGAGCGGCTGCGCGGCTACCGGGCGGCGCTGGCCGCCGTCGGGGTGATGCCCGATCCGCGGCTGGAGATGGAGTCTGACTTCTCCGATCGTGGCGGCGTCACGGCCACCGAGGCCCTGCTCGACGCTCCCCGATCCCCCGACGGCGATCTTCGCCTTCAACGACATGCTGGCGATCGGCGCCATGCAGGCAGCGCGGGCGCGCGGGATCCGGATTCCGCAGGACCTCTCGGTCGTCGGCTTCGACGACACGTTCGAGGCCTCGATCGTCACCCCGACGCTCACCACCGTGCGCCAGCCACTGGCCGAGATGGGCCGGATGGCGGTCGCGCTGCTCGTCCGCCTGCTCCAGAACCAGCGCATCGAGGCGCTGCACGTGGAGCTGGCGACCAAGCTCGTCGTGCGCGAATCCACCGCCGCGGTGGCCGTGCCCGTTTCGGGCTGAGAGCCACCGCGGCGGCGGGTTGAGCGGCTACGCGCGAGCCGGCGGCCCTACCTACGCCGCCAGCTCGCGCTGGTATTCATCCAGGCAGGCCGCGACCGCGGCCGCCGCCGCATGCCCGTCAAAGAGCTGCGGGTACGCGCGGCGCGACCGTCGCAGCATCAGCGCGTAGGCGGCAAAGCGGAGCGGTGCCTGAACGAAGGCGGCCGTCACGACGGCAGCCGCCAGCTTGATCTGGAATTCGACTGGCTGATGGTGATGCTGAGCCATGTGTCCCCTTCTTCCGTGAAAGAGGTGTATGGATCTCGGATGCCCCCGAGGAACGACAAATGGTGCTCCTGCGCAGGGCAAATGGCAATAGGCTCAAGCGCTCACTCGGCGTTCATACGGTGAACGTCGATTCTGGCGCATCGGCCATTCGGCCAGACGGCGCCCGGCTCAGCGCTGCGGGCGGCCCGTCTGCTGCACCGACTCCAGCCTCGCGACGTCGTCCGCGTCCAGCGTCACCTCACCCGCCGCCAGGTTCTCCTCCAGGTGCGCGACCGAGGTCGTGCCGGGGATGAGCAGGATCCGGTCATAGCGGGCGAGCAGCCAGGCGAGCGCCACCTGTGACGGCGTGGCGCCGCGTCTTGGCGGCGACCTCGGCCACCGCCGGGTCCTGGGCGAGCTTCTGCGGGCCGCCGGCGAAGGCCGAGCCCAGCGGGAAGAAGGGCACGAACGCGATGTCGCGCTCGCGGCAGAACTCGACGAGCGCCTCGTTGGAGCGATCCATGACGCTGTAGGCGTTCTGGACCTCGCCGAGCTCGGTCATCTCGGCCGCGCTCTGGAGGCCCGGCGAGCGTGACGTTGGAGATGCCGATGAGGTCGAGCTTGCCCTCTTGCCGCAGATCCTGGAGCGTCGCGACCTGCTCCTCGGTCGGCTCGCCCGGGCCGCCGGACGCGTCGGCGACACGGAGGTTGACCAGGTCCATGCGCTCGACGCGCAGCGAGCGCAGGTTGGCCTCGACGCCCTGGCGCAGCTCCGCCGGCGAGAGCGCGGGCAGCCAGGCGGCCTGGTCGTCGCGGCGCGCCCCCACCTTGGTGACGAGCTTGAGGTTCTCTGGGTACGGGTGCAGCGCCTCGCGGATGAGGTCGTTGACCACGTCGGGCCCGTAGTACTGCGAGGTGTCGATGTGATCGACGCCGAGCTCGATGGCGCGGCGCAGGACGGCACGGGCCGCGTCAGGATCACGGGGCGGGCCGAACACGCCCGGCCCGGCGAGCTGCATGGCGCCGAAGCCGATCCGGCCGATGGGCTTGTCGCCGAGAAACGATGTCTGGTTCATACCCTCAGGCTAGGAAGGCCGGCCCTTCCGAGCCTCGGCGGCGCGGGGCATCTCAGCCCAGCGCTGGGGCAACTCAGCCCAGCGCCGGGACCAGCACGCACACCGCCCCGAGGACCAGCAGGCAGGCGCCGGCGAACCTCGGATGCGAGCGCCACGCCGCAGGGAAGCGAGTGTCAAGACGAACCCAAACGGCGTCGGCACCCCACAGCTCGTGCGCGAGCAGGTGGCCCCAACCAGCCAGGGCAAGTCCGAAGAGGATGATGAGCTCGCGACTGGTCATGTCCTCAGTAGTCGGCAGCGCATGGGTCGGTCTTGATCTGGGCCGGCCAGGGGTTATCTCCCGGTCCACCGGCCGCCGCCTCCGTCGCCCGCACGGTCTGACACCATGGCCCGATGCGAGGGGTGCCCGACGTGCCTCCACCCGCGCCCGACGCGTGATGGCCTTCGCCGCGGCCGGGCTCACTCACAGCGCAGACCATCTCTCCGCCGGGACGCTCATCCTCCTGGGGCTGTTCGGCTTTGCCGGGGGCGTGGGGACGACCGCACTCGGGCCCGGGGGTGTGCTGGTGACAATCGGGCTGTTCCTGCTCTCGGGCCTTCCGCCCGCGGCGATCAGCGGCACGGCGATCGCCGCCAACGTGGGTAGCGCCACACTGGGCACCGCCGCGTTCGCGCGTTCGGGCCAGCTGCGCGGCCACGACACGCGGCGGATGGCGGCCGTACTCATCGCCGCGGCCGTCGTGGGCACGCCGCTGGGCGTGCTGGTCAATGCGCAGGTCTCAGGCGGAGCCTTCGGGATCCTGCTCGGTATCTGCGTCGGCGCGATCGGGGCGCTGCTGCACCTGCGCGAGCGCCAACGCCGATCCGCACCCGCACCCACAGCCCCACCCGACGCGAATCCCGGCCGCCTCCATCGTGCTCCCGCTCGGGCTGGCGGTGGCGCTGATCAGCGGATTGTTCGGGCTCGGGGGCCAGCTCCTCAGCGTCCCCCTGCTCATCTCGATCGGCGCCCCGATGCTCCCCGCGCTCGGGGCCGCACAGGCCCAGTCGATCGTCATCGCCGGGGTGGGCACGATCGGCTATGCCCTGCGCGGCGCCATCGCCTGGCCGCTGGTGCTGGTCGTCGGCGTGCCGCTGCTGGCCGGCGCGCTGGCCGGCTGGAAGCTCGCCCATGCCGTCTCCACCGAGCGGCTGCGGTCGCTATTGGCCGGCGCGCTCATCGTCGTCGGGGCCTACCTCATCATTCACAACGCGTAGGCCCGCGGAGGTATCCACCTCCTCACTTGACTTTCCCATTAGGAAAGCGTACGCTCACTTTCCCACTAGGAAAGTTGATGTTGCAATGGAACCTCATGTCACCGCCAACGAAGCACGCGCAGCGCTGGACTCGGTCGAGCGAGGCCGGCGGCAGGTCATCGATCAGATCGATCTGCCGTACTGGTACTGGTTCGGCCTGGCCCTGGGCTGGATCGCGCTGGGCTTTCTCACCGATCTCAAGCACCCGTGGCTGACCACGGCCGGGACGCTGCTGTTCGGCGCCGTGCACTCCGCCGTCGCCCCGCGCGTGGTGGACGGGCGGCAGCGGTCACACCAGGTCCGCGTCAGCCGTCAGCTGGCCGGCCGACAGACGGCCCGGATCGTCCTCGGCGGCATCGTCGCGTGCGCCCTGCTCACCATCGGCGGATCGCTAGCCGTCGGCGCCGACGGCGCCAACCACCCGGTGACGATCACCAGCGTCTTCGTCGCCGTCATCATCGTGCTGGGCGGCCCGCAGCTCCTCGCCGCTGTCCGGCGCCGGGCGGCCCGCGACGCCGGCCGATGACCGAGGCGCGCTTCGACGAGCTCATCCACCCCAGCACGCGCCTGTCGGTCGTGGCGCTGCTGGCGGCGGCGGACTGGGCCGAATTCGCGTTCATCCGCGACCGCCTCGAGCTCTCTGACTCCGCGCTGTCCAAGCAGCTCTCAACCCTGGAGGAGGCCGGGTACGTGGACATCGAGCGGACGGTGCGCGACCGCCGCCGCCGCGTCCGCGCCCGGCTCACTCCGGTGGGACGCGCGGCGTTCGACGGCCACGTGGCCGCGCTGCGCCAGATCGTCGCCACCTCAGACCCCGAGCAGGCGCTCGTCTGAGCCGTCAGAATCCCGCCCCGGCGAAGTCCAACTCGAGGAGGACCGATGGCCGAAGTATCGGGAACGTGTGACCGGCGATTCCAACCGGTGCGCGATGCGCTGGCGGAGCAGCTGGAGCGCGACGAGCTCGGCGCGAGCATCGTGCTGGACATCGACGGCGAGACCGTCGTCGACATCTGGGGCGGGTGGTGTGACAGTGAACGGCGCCGGCCGTGGGAGCGGGACACGATCACCAACGTCTGGTCGACGACCAAGACCGTGACCAATCTCGCCGCGCTCATGCTCATCGACCGCGGCCTCATCGACGCCTACGCGCCGGTGGCCGACTACTGGCCCGAGTTCGCGGCGAACGGCAAGGAGGCGATCGAGGTCCGTCACATCCTCAGCCACACCTCCGGGGTCTCGGGCTGGGACGCGCCGTTCGTGGTCCAGGACATGTACGACTGGACGTCGTCGACCGAGCGCCTGGCGGCCCAGGCGCCGTGGTGGGAGCCGGGCACGGCGTCGGGCTATCACGCCAACAACCAAGGCCACCTGGTGGGCGAGATCCTGCGCCGCGTCACCGGGCTCCCGCTCAAGCGCTTCGTGGCCGAGCAGATCGCCGGCCCGCTCGGCGCCGACTTCCAGATCGGCGCCGCCGAGCGCGACTGGCCGCGCATCGCTCCGGTCGTGCCACCGCCGCCGCTGCCGATCGACCTCGCCTCGCTGCCCGCCGACAGCCCGATGTACAAGACGTTCACCGGCCCTGTCGCCGACGCCGCCAACGCCAACACCGCCGAGTGGCGCCAGGCCGACATGGGCGCGCTCAACGGGCACGCCAACGCCCGCTCCGTGGCGCGCATCATCAAGGCGCTGTCGCTGGGCGGGACCGTGGACGGCACCCGGCTGCTCTCGCCGGAGACGATCGAGCTCATCTTCGACGAGCAGAGCCACGGGACCGACCTGGTCCTCGGCGTGCCGCTGCGCTTCGGCATCGGCTTCGCGCTGCCCGAGACCGAGACCGTGCCCTACGTCCCCCAGGGCCGCTGCTGCTACTGGGGCGGGTGGGGCGGGTCGGAGATCATCGCCGACACCGACCGGCGCGTCACCCTCGCCTACATGATGAACAACATGGCGCCCGGGATCATCGGCTCAGACCGGTCAGAGGCCTACGTCCGCGCCGCCTACGCCTGCCTGGACTGACGCGCGCGGCGTCCAGCCGGCGCCGGCCACAGCGCTGCAACATTTGTCCAAAGACGGATAGGGACTCGCCGCCTCGGCGCATAATGGCCCGGAAATGGGACCGCTGACCGGCAGGGAGAGCGTCGGCGTTATGTCAATGCAGAGATTGTTAGGTCTGGGAGGACGGCGTGCCAATGCCGTGGTGGGCGCCGCCGCGCTGGTCGTGGCGATCGCGCTCATCGTGCTCGGCGTGTCGCTGCACGCCACCCAGACGCGTGCGCGCCAGACGCTGACGTCACGCTTCCAGGACAGGGCGCAGGTGGTGTCGGCCCTGATCCAGGCTGAGGTCGCATCGGTGCCGAGCTCGGCCGCGGCGACGCCGGCCTACACGTCGGCGACGGTCAACGATGCAGACGCTGGATCGGGCAGCCGCCCAGAGTCATCTGGCGTTCGCCGCGATCCTCGATCGTGCCGGCACGGTGGTCGCACACTCGCACACGATGACGGCGGCCGACCTGTCACAGGCACTCATGTCTCCGGCGTACAAACGCGTGCGCACGGGCGCGCCCGTGTCACTGTCAGATGTGCTGCCCGGTGGGACTCACGGAACGGCCGTGGTCGACCTCGTCGTGCCACTGCAGACCGCGGCGGGCCCTCGCCTCCTGGTGGGCGGCCTGCCGGCGCCGGTGCTCGGCGCCCTGTTCGGCACCTACCTGCAGCGCATCCCCCACTCCGTCGGCGCCGCCTACGTCCTTGACAGCCGCGGCGCGATGATCGCGGATGCCGCACCGCCGTCGGCGGTACCGCGCGCAGCGGTGACCCAGCTCCCCCTCACGGGCCTGAACCAAAGGACCAGCGGCCCCTACGGCCACGGCGGCTACTTCGTCTCGGCGGCCATCCCGGGCAGCACGTGGCGGGTGGTGCTCACCAGCACGCAGGCGGCGCTGTTCAGCTCGGTGAGCGGGGCTCGCAAGTGGCTCCCATGGGCCATCTACATCGCGCTCGGGCTGGTGGCGCTCGGCGTCCTGGTGCTCCTGCGCCGGCTGCTGGCCAGCGGCGCGGCGCTGTCGCGCGCCAACGCCGAGCTGGCGACGAGCAACGCCCGGCTGCAGAGCACCAACGAGCTGCTGCGGCACGCCGCGGAGCTCTCGCGATCCAACGCCGAGCTCGAGCAGTTCGCCTCGATCGCCTCCCACGACCTCCAGGAGCCGCTACGCAAGGTGCAGACCTTCGCCGCGCAGCTGAACGCCAAGGAGAGCGAGAACCTGTCCGAGCAAGGACAGGACTTCCTGCGGCGGATGTCGGACGCGGCAGGCCGGATGCGCAGCCTCATCGACGACCTGCTGATGTTCTCACGGGTCTCCACCCAGGGTCACCCGTTCACCGCCGATCAACCTCGGCCACGTGATCTCACAGGTGCTGGTCGACCTCGAGGTGATCATCGAGGAGAGCCGGGCGCCTGGTGACGGTGGGGCTGATGCCGACGATCGAGGCGGACCCACTGCAGATGCGCCAGCTCTTCCAGAACCTGCTGGGCAACGCGCTGAAGTTCCGCCGCCCCGAGGTGACCCCCGAGCTGCGGGTCGAGGCCCAGGTCGCCGACCACGTCGCGCAGCTCACCGTGCGCGACAACGGGATCGGCTTTGACGAGCAGTACGCCACCCGCATCTTCCGGGCCTTCGAGCGCCTCCACGGTGCGCGCGCGTACCCCGGGACGGGGATCGGCCTGGCCCTGTGCCGCAAGATCGTCGAGCGCCATCACGGCACGATCACCGCCACCGAGCGAGATCGACCACGGCGCCACGTTCACCGATCCGCCTCCCGGTGACCCAGCCCGACGCCGGGCCGGCGCGGGCCGGACCTTCTCCTGTTCCCCGAGACCACGACCCAGGATGAGATCGCCGGTGCCCATGCCTGATGCCTCCGCCGCCCGCCGGTCGATCACGATCCTGATGGCCGACGATGACGAGGACGATCGCGTCCTCACCGCTGACGCGCTCAAGCGCAGCCGTCTCATCAACGACCTGCGCTTCGTGGTCGACGGCGAGGACCTCATGCACTACCTGCGCGGCCAGGGGGCCTACGCCGGCGGCGGCATCCCCGCCCCGCGCCCCGGCCTGATCCTGCTCGACCTCAACATGCCCAAGAAGGACGGACGGGAGGCGCTGGGCGAGATCAAGACCGATCCCGACCTGCGCCGCATCCCCGTGGTGGTGCTCACCACCTCGCGGGCCGAGGAGGACATCGTGCGCACCTACGACCTCGGCGTGAACTCGTTCGTGTCCAAGCCGGTGACCTTCGAGGAGCTGGCCACCGCCATGCAGCGCCTGGCCTGTTACTGGTTCGACCTGGTCGAGCTGCCGCAGGAGAGCGGCGATGGACCGGTCTGATCCGCTCCGCGTCCTCCTGGTGGAGGACGACGAGGACGACTTCGTGCTCACCCAGAGCATGCTGCTGGCCAACGGCCGGACCAAGTTCGACCTCGAGTGGGAGCAGAGCTACGCCGCCGCGCTGGATGCGGTGCGCGTCACCAGCCACGACCTGTACCTCGTCGACTACCGGCTGGGCGAGCACACGGGGCTGGACCTCGTGCGCAACGCGTGGGGCACCGACCCGCCGGCGCCGGTGATCCTGCTCACCGGCCAGGACGACTACGCGGTGGACATGGAGGCGACCGCGCTGGGCGTCACCGACTATCTGGTCAAGGGAACGATCGACGCGCCCAGCCTGGAGCGGACGATCCGCTACGCCGTCCGCCAGCACCAGGCGATGGTCGACCTGCGCCGCAGCGAGGAGCGCTACGCCGTCGCCGTGCGTGCAACGAATGACGGCATCTGGGACTGGGACCTGATCGCGGCGCGCGTGCACTTCTCCGAGCGCTGGAAGACGCTGCTGGGCTACGAGGACCTGGCCGCCGACCAGATGGCGGCGTGGTTCGAGCTGGTGCACCCCGACGATCTCGAGCGGCTGCGCCACGAGATCGACGGCAGCGTCGCCGGCGCGAGCCCGTACTTCGAGAACGAGCACCGCATCCGCCACGGCGACGGCAGCTGGCGCTGGGTGCTGTGCCGCGGCCTGTCCACCTGCGACGCCGCCGGCGCGCCGGTCCGCATCACCGGCTCGCTGTCGGACATCACCGAGCGGCGCACTGCCGAGGAGCGCCTCATCCACGACGCGCTGCACGACAGCCTCACCGGCCTGCCCAACCGCACCCTGCTGATGGATCGCATCACCCAGTGCGTGCGCCGCGGCGAACGGGACCCCGGCGGCGGCTGCGCCGTGCTCTACATCGACCTCGACCGCTTCAAGCTCGTCAACGACAGCGTCAGCCACGCCGCCGGTGACCGCCTCCTCATCGAACTGGCGCGGCGCATGGAGCGGGTGCTGCGACCCGTGTGACACGCTGGCCCGCCTCGGCGGCGACGAGTTCGCCGTCGTGCTGGAGGGGATCTCCTCGGCGGCGCAGGCGCTGGAGATCGGCACGCGCCTGTGCCAGACCATCGCGCAGTCGGTCCCGTTCGAGCGGCGCGCGCTGCAGATCGTCGGCAGCATCGGGATCGCCCACAACCTCGACGGGATCGTCGCGCCCGAGGTCCTGCTGCGCAACGCCGACATCGCCATGTATGACGCCAAGGGGCACGGGGGCGGCCGGTGCGCGGTCTTCGACCACAGCATGCATCAGCGGGTCGTCGACCGCATGTCGCTGGAGACCCATCTGCGCCAGGCGATCGAGCAGCGCCGCCTGCGCACGTTCTTCCAGCCGATCGTCGACCTCAGCACCGGCGCCATCCGCGGCCTCGAGGCCCTGGCCCGCTGGCCCGCCGGCGAGCACGACATCCCGCCGGCCCAGTTCATCCCGGTCGCCGAGGAGTCCGGGCTCATCGGCCAGCTCGGCTGCCTGGTGCTGCGCGACGCCTGCCGGACGCTCAGCGAGTGGCGACGCAGGGGCTCGTCTCACCCGAGGTCACCGTGAGCGTCAACGTCTCGATCCGCCAGATCATGGACTGCGCGGCTGGTCGATCACGTCCGCGCGGCGCTGGCCGACTCCGGCCTGCGCCCGGAGAACCTCGTCCTGGAGATCACCGAGAGCACGCTGATCGAGAACCCGCAGCTCGTCAGCACGCGTGCTGCAGGAGCTCCTGGACCTCGGGGTGACGGTCGAGCTCGACGACTTCGGCACCGGCTACTCGTCGCTGACCGTGCTGCACGACTTCCCCGGCCACACGCTGAAGATCGACCGTGCGTTCGTGGACACGATGATCGACCGCCCGGAGTCAGAGACGATCGTGCGCTCGATCGTCAGCCTGGCCCACAGCCTCGGGCTCCGGGTCACCGCCGAGGGCATCGAGGACACCGACCAGCTCGACGCGCTCGACCGCGCTGGGCTGCGAATACGGCCAGGGCTACCACTTCAGCCGCCCGCTGCCGGCCGGCGACATCGCCGCCATGCTGGCGACGACGACGACCGCCCACCTGACGCGCCGTGCGGGCGTGACGACTGCTCAGGCGCGGCCGGCCTCGGGGAGCGGCAGCGCGGCGAGGAGCTCCTCGGTCGGCGCCTCGGTGAGCGCGCTGTGGTCGGTCTCGGCGGCCTCGGAGGCCCGAACGATGTCGATGGCGATCGAGCGCACCTGGCCGGCGATGTCGTTGACCGCCAGGCGCGGGTCTTGCGCCGCCGCCGCGGTCGCCGCGCCCGCGGCGCGCAGCGCCAGGCGGAGCACGTCGCCGCTGCGCCACGGCTCGTCGAACTGCGTGGGCAGCTCCCAGGCCGCAAGGCCGAGATCGCGGATCGCGTCGGCCAGCTCGGGGTGCGGCGGGTTGCCGCCGCGGACGTACTGGCGGATGCGGCGCGCCAGAACCGGGATACTGCGGGCCGCGAGATCGGCGTGGGGCAGCGATCCGCGCGTAGCGGTCGAGCTCGGCCGCGCGATCCGCGGCGCAGAGGCGCCCAGCGCGCGGTGTCGCTGCCCGAGACGACCGCCTGGCGCAGGGTGTCGACGCGCTGCTCGATGCCCTCGGCGCCGATCGCGGCGGCCTCGGCGAGGCGGGCATCGCCGGCGGCCAGCGCGCCGGCGGCATCGCGCAGGATCACGCCGAGCTCGCCGAACACGGCGTTGGTGGCGCGCGCACACGTTGGTCAGCGGCTCGGGCGGGAACACCAGCGTGTGGACGATCGAGCGCCACCCCGCCGCCGATGAGCACATCGAGCAGCCGCGACCTCGGGTGTCGAGGACAGCGTGGAGACCAGGATCGCCGACACCGCCGCCTCGGTCACCAGCAGCTCGGTGCCGCCCAGGATGACCGCGGCCACCATCGCCAGCACGACGAGCAGGCCGATCTGGGGCAGCCCGGTGCCGATCGCGCGCACGAGCAGGTCGGCCAGGACGATCCCCAGCATCACGCCGCCGATGAGCTGCACCGCGCGCTGCCGGCGCTCCCCGAAGGCGGCGCCCAGCGAGATGATCGCGGCGATCGCGGCGAACGTGGGGCGGTGCTCGACGCCGACGAGCACGGCGATGTACCAGGCGCTGACGGCGGCCACCGCCGTCTGCAGGATCGGCCACAGATGGCCGTGTACTCGCTGTCGTGCCAGGGTGATCATGTCTGTCCTCACACTAGAAGCACCCTGACCCGACGCCGCCGTTACACGCTGGGTGTCCACCGTCACACGCGCATAACACGGAGGCGACCTGCTGGACTTGCATGGGTGAATTTCGCCGACATCGTCTGCCGCCTCCGCGGCCGTCGCCGCGACGAGCTCGCGCTCGGCCAAGGTGGCCACCCTGGCGGAGCTGTTGCGCGCGCTGGACGCCCGACGAGGTGCCGATCTGCGTCGGCTTTCTCTCCGGGGTGCCGCGCCAGGGGCGCGTCGGCATCGGCTACGCGGCCATCCGGGGCCTCGAGCGCTCGCCCGCGGCCGAGCCGTCGCTCACCGTGGCCGACGTCGACCAGGCGATCTCCGACGTCGAGGCCGAGACCGGGCAGCGGATCCGCGGGGCGGCGCCGGGAGCTGCTGGTCAGGACTGATGGCGCCGCGCCACCGAGCCCGAGGCCGTCTTCCTCGTCGGCCTGCTCACCGGCGGCCTGCGCCAGGGCGCGCTCGCCGGGCTGATGGCCGACGCGGTGGCCAAGGCCGCGGGGGTCCGCGGCGAGATCGCGCGACGGGCGCTCATGCTCTCCGGCGACCTGACCGAGATGGCGCGGATCGCGATCACCGGCGGCGAGGCCGGGCCTGCGCGCGGTCGGCTTTGAGATCTTCCGGCCGATCCTCCCGATGCTGGCCTCGACCGGCGCGAACGTGACCGAGGCGCTGGACGGGTTCGAGCGCGCGTCGGTGGAGTTCAAGCTCGACGGGATCCGCATCCAGATCCACCGCCGCGGCGACGAGGTGCGCATCTACACGCGCAACCTCAACGAGATCACCGAGACGCTGCCCGGGATCGTCGACGCGGTCCGGCGCCTGCCGGTCAGCCAGGCGGTGCTGGACGGCGAGGCCATCTGGATGGATGCCGGCGGCCCCGCGCCGTTTCAGTACACGGTGTCCCAGATCGACAGCGGCGCCCCGCCGGAGGGGATCGTCACGTTCCTGTTCGACGTCCTGCACGTCGACGGCGAGGATCTCCTGGACACGCCGCTGCACGAGCGGATCGCCCGCCTGGTCCAGATCGCGCCGGCCCACCGGATCCCGGGCGTCTTCACCAGCGACGCCGCGGCGGCCCAGCGCGTGCTCGACGACGCGATCGCCGCCGGCCACGAGGGCGTCGTCGTCAAGGACGCCACCTCGGTGTACGCGGCCGGCCGGCGCGGCAAGGCGTGGCGCAAGGTCAAGCCGGTGCAGACCTATGACCTGGTGGTGCTCGGCGCCGAGTGGGGCCACGGACGCCGGCAGGGGTGGCTGTCCAACCTGCACCTCGGCGCCCGCGACCCGGAGTCCGGCACGTTCGTGATGGTGGGCAAGACGTTCAAGGGGCTGACCGACGAGCTGCTGCGCTGGCAGACCGAGGCGCTGCTGGCCCTCGAGACCGAGCGGCGCGGCATCGCGGTGATGGTGCGCCCGGAGCTCGTGGTGGAGATCGCGCTCGACGGCGTCCAGTCCTCCACGCGCTACCCGGGTGGCATCGCGCTGCGCTTCGCGCGGGTCAAGCGCTACCGGACCGACAAGGATGCGCTCCAAGCCGACGTGATTGGCGACCTGCGGGCGCTGCTACCCGCGCGTTCCTGAGCACAGGCGCGGCGCTACCGTGACGGCGATGCGCCGGAGCCTGCTGTCGTTGCTCGCGTCACTGGCGGTGCTGCCCCTGGGCTGGCCGCACCACCTCCTCCTCGGCGTCACCGACTCGCCCGGCGACGCCCAGCACCTCGCGCAGCAGGCGCACGTGGACGCGCGCTACCAGTACCTGTCGGGCGGGGTCAACACCGGCCACGGCTGGTCGACCTGGAACCCCAACGGAACGTTCGCCTCGCTGTACGTGCGCGAGTCGATCGCCGCCCATCAGATCCCGGTGTTCACCTACTACCAGCTGCTGCAGTCCTCTCCCGCCACCGGCGCCTCCGAGCAGCAGAAGGACCTCTCCAACCTGCGCAACCCGGCGACGATGCGGGCCTACTGGGCCGACTACGAGCTGCTGCTGCGGCGCGTCGCCGCCTCGGCGGGCAAGCACCTGGTGGTCATCCACGTCGAGCCCGACCTCTGGGGCTACCTGGAGCAGGCCCACGCGGTGGCGCTGGCGCGCTCGTTCGCGCAGAGGCTGATCGCGCTACGCAACCGGCTGGCGCCCCACGTCACGCTGGCCTGGCATCTGAGCACGTGGGGGACCGACGAGGACCCCACGTACTCCAAGCCGTCGCTGGCTCACATGCGGGCGCTCGGGGCCAAGTCGGCCGCGTTCTATGAGTCGCTGCACGCTCACTTCAACCTCGTCTTCAACGACGTCACCGACCGCGACGCCGGCTTCTACCAGTACGTGGAGCACAACCCGAAGACGTGGTGGGGCCCGGCCGACTTCCGCCGCCACGACGCCTACCTGGCGGCGTTCACGCAGCGGACGCACACGCCGGTGGTGCTGTGGCAGCTGCCGCTCGGCAACACCAAGCTCAACAACACCTGGGGCCATTACCAGGACAACCGGCTCCAGTGGTGGCTGGACGATCCGTCGGGCGCGCACCTGCGGGCCACGCGCAACGCGGGGGTGGTCGGGCTCCTGTTCGGGGGCGGCGCCGACGGCACGACCAGCGACCAGCAGACCGACGGAGGGTTCTTCTACCGCCTGGCCCGCGGCTATGAGTCCCACCCGCTGACGCTGAGCGGCGGCCCGTTCTAGGGCGGCCGGGGCTGGTCTCGTGCGGCGGATCGACCACGAGGTCCTCGTCGCCGCCAAGGCGCGCCTGGACCGGCTGGCGCTGTACCCACGCCCGGTGAGCATCGACCGCGTGTGGATCGTGTCGGCCGCGCTGGCTGTTCGCGCTGCCGTGGTTTCGCCGCTTTGACGGCTACACGATGTGGAACCTCATCCTGCTGCGCTCCGCCCGGCTCGCCGCCGATCGAGGACCTCGTCTGCCACGAGCTGTGCCACGTCTGGCAGATGCAGCACCACCCGATCCGGATGCCCCTGTCCTACCTGCGCGTCGGCTACGCCGACAACCCGTACGAGGAGGAGGCCCGGCGGGCCGCCGCTAGCCCACGATGATCTCGCCGCCGCGGTCGGGCACGACGACGAGCATGCTGCGCCGCGCCCGCTCTGACGCAGGCCGGGCGCGGGCGGAAGTCGAGCTCCGCCGCCGCGCGCAGCACCTCGCGCATCTCCATCTCGGCAAAGGGCGCGCCGGCGCAGCGGCGCACGCCGCCGCCATAGGGGATCCACGACGACGGTATGCCGGCGGTGAGCCGTCGAGCCAGCGCTCGGGACGAAACGCCCCGGCGTCGGGCCACAGGTCCTCCCGGCGCATGGCCAGCCACAGGCACGCCGCCACCTGGACGCCGGCGGGAATCGTCCGCCCCGCGATCCGCGCGGGCTCGAGCAGCAGCCGCGGCGCGATCGTCAGCCCGGGACGCACGCGCAGCACCTCCTTGACCACGGCGTCGAGGTAGGCGGGGTCGCCCTCGCGCAGGCGCGCGTGGACCTGCGGGCTGCGGGCGAGGCGCTCGAACGCCCACGCCAGCGACGCCGCCGAGCTGTCATGGCCGCCCATCAGCAGCGCCACCAGCTGGTCGCGCAGGTGCTGGTCGGTGGGCGGGTTGCCGTCCTCGTCGCGCTGGCCCAGCAGCAGCGACAGCACCGACGCGCCGTCGTCGGGCTCCCGGCGCCGGCGGGCCAGCAGCTCATAGAGCAGCGCGTCGAAGCGCTCCACGGCGATCCGGAACCGGCCCCACGGGCTGCGCGGCCCCAGATCCTTCATCACCAGCACCATGGCCAGCACGCGCGGCAGCGAGCGGACGCCCGCCAGCGCCTCGCTCGACGGCCGTGTGCAGCTCGGTGAACTCGCGCTCGTCGCGGGCGCCGAACACGACGCGGAGCATGATCTCCAGCGTGAGCGCGCGCATGCGCTCCAGCGTGTTGACGCGACCGTGCCAGCCGGCGAGCTCGGCGCGCGCCAGCTCGCCGATCATCGGCGCCAGCGCCCGCATCTGCTCGCCGTGAAACGGCTTCTGGAGCAGCCGGCGCTCGCGCAGATGCTCGTCGCCGTCGATGAGGAGGATCGAGTGCGGCCCGGCGAACGGGCGCAAGAACTCCCAGCTCTGGCCGGCGGGAGCGATGGCCGCCGGCAGGGCGAAGAGCTCGCGCACCGCCTCGGGTCCGCTGAACAGCACCATCGGCTCCTCGGTCCAGTACGTGCGGATCGTGGCCGGGTCGCCGAAGCGGCGGTGTACGCCCTGCAGGAAGGCGCCGGGGCGGCTCATCCAGGCGAGCGTCTGCCACAGCGCGGGTGCGCGCGGTCCCGGCGGCGGTGTGCGAACCTCTTTGCGCGTTGCCGAGGTCATACGTCCTATGAGGCTCTTATACCGGGTGTGGTTCAGGCGCGATCACGCTGGGCGCCAGAGCCACATGTCCGACTACCTGGACGGTGAGCTGGGCGAAAGCCGTTCAGGCCACTGACACTTGGTGATGCTCGGGGGGGTGTGGTCTGACTGAGCGGCGGCGGCGCGGTACCGCAGGAACGCTTCGACGACGGTGGGGTCGAACTGGCTGCCGGCACACGCGCACAGCTCGGTGAGTGCCACCTCGACGCTGAGCGCCGTGCGGTAGGTGCGGTCGCTCGTCATCGCGTGGTAGGAGTCGCAGACGGTAATGATGCGCGCCCCGAGGGGGATCGACTCGCCCGCCAGGCGGTCGGGGTAGCCGGTGCCGTCCCACCGTTCGTGGGAGGAGCGCACGAGCGGCGCGACGTCGGCGAGGGCGGGCGAGGCGAGGATGATGCGCTCGCCCGCGATCGTGTGCTGATGCATCAGGGTCCACTCGTCGGGGGTGAGCGGGCCGGGCTTGTCCAGGATCGCCTCCGGAATCGCGATCTTGCCGATGTCGTGCAGCTCGGCGGCGATCCGGATGGCCTCCACCTGCGCCGGATCACATCCGAGTGACGTCGCGACGCCCCCGGCGAGCTCGGCGACATCGTCGACGTGATCGGACAGCTCAGGATCGCGGTGGGCCAGCGCCGACAGCAGCGCGTGCTTGACCTCGAGAGCGGCGGTGGTCCGGCGCCCCTGGCTCTTGTCTGCGTACATCCGCTGATCGGCGAGCCGCAGGGCCTCCTGCGACGTCCGCAGGTCTCCTCCGGCAGGCGGACGCTGCCCAGCGACGCCGTGATCGAGAACCCGTCACCGTGATCGGAGAGCACTTCCAGCGCGGCGCGCAGCAGGGCGTCGCCGTCCTCGCCTCCGGGCAGCAGCGCGCAGAACTCGTCGCCGCCCATCCGGTACACGCCGGCGGCCGTGCCGATCTCGGCCTCCAGGCCGGCGGCGAGACGCTGCAGAAGGGCGTCGCCCGCGGCGTGGCCGAAGTTGTCGTTGTAGCTCTTGAAGCCGTCGAGATCGAATAGGGCGAGCACCAGCGGCTCGGGGTCGTCATCGTCGAGGCGGTCGCCCAGCGCGGCGGCAAACGCGCGGCGGTTGCCGAGGCCCGTGAGCGGATCGGTGAGCGCCTCGTGCGTGGTGCGGCGCAGCATCGTCTGGTGGGCGCGGAAGGTCAGCACGAGACGGAGCAGAACGCACAGCAGGGCCCCGCTGGCCAGGGCGATGGCCGGGAGCGTCACGTCGTGGACGGTGCCCACGACGAGGATCCCCAGGCTGACGAGGGCCGACGCGATGGAGATGCTGATCGCCTCCGCGCTCCGGGCTCGGGTGGCGCGCCCGCGCGGCTGCATCCAGGCCGCCGTGGCGCAGCAGACCGCGATCGTCCACCAGCCCGGGTCATACGGGCCGCCCGACACCCACGTGCCCTCCGCGGCCTTGATGAGATAGATCGTGTCCGCGGTCCAGAAGCACATCACTCCGGCGGCGATGACCCCGAACCGGCGGTCCACCCGCCAGCCGCCGACGGCCAGCACGCCGGCGATGAAGCCCAGCATGATGAGGTCCATGATGGGATAGCTGAGGTTGGTCGCCACCGAGAGGCTGTTGCCGCTGACGGCGGCCAGCACCGGCTTGAAGACGATGGCCGCACTCAGGGCTCCAGCGGCCAGGCCGGCGGTGACCCCATCGGCCCAGATCGTCTTGGGCAGGCCCTTGATCCGCGAGCGCGCGAGCAGGATCAGGCCCACGAAGATGAGCGGCGGCAGCGACAGGTAGCCCCCGTCCGCGGGAGACGGCACCGGAGGCGCCGAGTCGCTCCACAGGACGACGGTGAAGTAGAGCTCACCGAACGCCCACGCCATCACGCCCAGGCCGATGAGCAGCCACGCCATCCGCTCGCGCGGGCGGAGCGCCGCGCGCGCCAGACACAGGGCAGCACCGATCGCCATAGCCACGAGGTGCAGCCACTTCTGGGGTCCGATGGGCAGCCAGCGCAGACCGAGCGCGTGCGCTTCGCACGCGGCGATCCAGCCTCCGGTGATGACCAATATGAGACGGATGTGGCGGGGCATCAGATTCATATCGGCGCGAGATCGGCCTCGCACAAGCGCGGGGCCCACGTGGATCGAAACCCGTCGACTAGCGTTGGCCGCATGAACATCGAGCGCGTGATGCAGGTGCGCATCGCCAGGCACACCGAGCGCCTGGACGAGCTCGGCGCTTCTACCGCGACGGCTTGGGCCTGGTCGAGATCGGCGGGTTCCGCGAGCACAACGGCTATGACGGTGTGTTCCTGGAGGTGCCCGGCACCGGCGCCCACCTCGAGCTCACCGCCGGCGGCGGCCACGGCGCGCCCGCGCCGCACCCCGAGTCCCTCCTCGTCCTGTACCTGGGCGACGAGGCGTCGGTAAGGGCGGTCGCGGACCGGCTGGGGATCGAGCCGGTGGCTCCGGCCAACCCCTACTGGGGCGAGCACGGAGCCACCTTCGAGGACCCCGACGGCTTCCGCGTCGTGCTGGTGCCCGAGCGCTGGGAGCCGTAGGGCGAGGTCCGCCGGCGCCGGGTCAGTGGTGCGAGACGTCCCCGGAGCCCGACATGTCCCGGGTCACCTGCGGGTCGCCCGCGTAGGTGACGTCACCACTGCCGCTGACCACGACCGCCAGGGTGCGCACGGCGTGGACGTCGGCGTCGCCGCTTCCGGAGAGGTTGACCCTGGCCGACTGGGCGACGAGGTCGCTGAGGTCGAGATCGCCCGAACCGTCGACGGCGGCGTCGAGCGCGTCGAGGCGGCCGTGGGCGTCGACGTCGCCCGAACCGTCGACGCGGATCTGGAGCGGGCCGCCGGCCAGGCCGGCCACGGACAGGTCGCCGGACCCGTCGAGGCGGGCGCCGACCAGCGAGGGGGTGCTGACGGTGACGGTGGGGCCATCGTCCCCGAGGTGCAGGGTCGGGTCCGAGTCGCGCTCGTCCACGATGAGGGTGCCGGACTGCACCCGGGTGACGACGTCGCGGACGCGGTTGCGGCCGCCCGAGACGGTGAGCGTGGCGGAGTGGCCTCGGGTGAGGACGACGTTGGCCGAGCCGCGGAGGTCGACGCGGTCAAAGGTGCCGACGGTTCGGGTCTGCACGGTGTGGGGGCCGTCGTTTTCGATGCGCAGGCCGCAGGCGCTGACGAGCACGGCAGCCGCGGCGGCCGAGATGAGGATGAGGGTCGTTCGGAACATGGACGGCACGCTATGTCCGCCGCCTCTGCGCGACCATGCGGCGCTCCCCCCGCCGCGGTGGGGTTATCCCCCGCTCCCGCCGCGCCAGCTACTGTGCCGCGAGATGGGCCAGGAGATCGAGAACCCACTCTTCGCGCGCTTCTTTCACCGCTTCTGCGGTCGCGACCGCGGCAAGGGCGAGCAGGATCTGCGCCGGGAGATGCTTGCGGGGGCGACCGGCCGCGTGGTGGAGGTCGGCGCCGGCAACGGCATCAACTTCGCGCACTATCCCGCCGACCGTCACCGAGGTGATCGCCGTCGAGCCCGAGCCGTATCTGCGCAGCCAGGCCGAGAAGGCCGCCGGCGACGCGCCGGTCCCGGTCCGGGTGGTCACGGGCGTCGCCGACGCGCTCGAGCTCGAGGCCGGCTCGGTCGACGCCGTGATCGCCTGCGGCGTGCTGTGCTCGGTGCCCGACCAGACGGCCGCGCTGGCCGAGTTCCGCCGCGTTCTGCGCGCGGGCGGCGAGCTGCGCTTCTACGAGCACGTCCGCTCCCGCCGGCCGGGCTTCGCCCGGTGGCAGCGGCGCGTCGACCCTCTCTGGACCCGCCTCTTCGGCGGCTGCCACGCCGACCGCGACACGCTGGCCGCGATCGAGCGCGGCGGCTTTGTCTTCGAGCGCTGCCGCGGGTTCCCGTTCCCCGAGAACGCGCGCCTGTACCCGGTGACGCCCCGCATCCTCGGGGTCGCGCGCGCGGGCTGGCAGCCGGCGGCGCCGTCAGATGCCGCGCAGTGCCCCGCCGTCGACGGCGAGGGCGGCGCCGGTGATGTAGGCCGCGCGGTCCGAGGCCAGGAACGCGGCGGCCCAGGCCATCTCCTCGGGCTGGCCGATCCGGCCGGCGGGCACGGACGCGGCGGCGCCGGCCTCCGCGTTCTCCATCGAGCCGGCCAGCGAGGCGAGGCGCTCGGTGGCGATCGACCCGGTGAGCAGCGAGTTGATGGTCACGCCGTCACCGGCGACCTCGCGCGCCAGGGTCTTGTAGGCGGCCAGCTGGGCCGAGCGCTCGGCGTTGGAGAGGATGAGCGCGGAGATCGGCTCGCGGACCGTCGTCGACGCGATGGCGACGATGCGGCCCCAGCCGCGCTCGCGCATCCCGGGCAAGACGAGCTTGAGCAGCGTCATCGGGGCCAGAACGAGGGTCCGGTGGGCCTGCTGCCACTGCTCGGTGGTGAAGCTGAGCGGATCGGGGTCGGCCGGGGGACCGCCGGTGTTGGTGACGAGGATGTCCACCGGGCCCACCTCCTCGGCGACGCGGGCGACGAGGCCTCCAGCAGCGTCGAGGTCGGCGCTGTCCCAGGCCAGGCCGGCGGCCGCGCCGATGTCCGAGGCCACCTGCGCGATGCGATCCGCGTCGCGCGAGGTGATGACCACGCGCGCGCCCTCGGCCACGAGCACCTCGGCGACCGCGCGCCCGATGCCCTGGCTGGCGCCCCCGACGAGCGCCACGCGTCCCTGGATTCCGAGGTCCACGCCCGCACCCTACCTCTCGGAGCCGGTCACAGGCCCACGCAGGCGCCGTCGCGCGGGCGGGGGTCGGCGGCGCCGCAGAGCATGTCGTCGGCGGTCACGCGGATCATCTGGGCGTGGCCGAAGCCGTCGTCGGCCGACTCGCTGCGCCACACGCGGTAGCCACGGCTGCGCAGGCCGTCCTGCCAGGAGGCGGGCGCGTCGTGCTCGAGCGCGACGATCGGTGGCTCGCCGGTCTCCCAGACGTCAAACCCGGTGGACGCTTCGCGGGTCAGGCTCCAGCGCGGCGCCCCCACGGCGGTCCCGGCGTCCTCGCCGGCGATCAGCGTGCGCGCGAGGAGCTGCAACAGGATCTGGGGCTGGGCGTCGGCGCCCATCGTGCCGATGACCGCGTCCAGCGCTCCATCGTCCTGGGTGACGGCGAGTGGCGACAGGGTGTGCGGGGGCCGGCGCCCGGGCGCGAACTCGGCCCGGTGCCCGTCCTGGAGCGAGAAACCCATGCCCGCGGTTGTGGAGGAAGATGCCGTGCTCGTCCAGCAGCAGGTGCGAGCCGAAGCCGGCGGCGTTGGACATGATCAGCGACACCCCGGCCCGGTCGCCGTCGACGGCGCAGAGGTAGGTCGTGTCGCCGTCGCGGTAGACGTCGGCAAGGCCGCGGCTGGCCTGGGCGCGGATCGCCTCGGCACGCGGTGCGAGCCGCTCGGGCGAGAGCAGGCTCGCTCCGTCGGCGCGGTCGTGCAGGACCGCGATGCGATCGTGGGCGGCCTGGCGGGCCGCCTCCACCAGGACGAAGGCCCAGCCATCGTCGTCGGGATCCTGGGGCACGCCGACCTGGTCGGCGATCCAGGCGCTGGCCAGCGCGAGGTAACCCTGCGAGTTGGGCGGGATGGTCCACAGCCGGCGACCGAACGCCGTCAGCGACAGCGGCTCCACCCAGTCGGCCTGAACGGTCCGCAGGTCCCCGGCAGTGAAGAAGCCGGCGCCCAGTGCCTGCAGCGCCTCCCCCGGGGCACCCTCATAGAAGGCGCCGCGACCCCCCGCCGCGACGTCGGCCAACACATCGCCGATCCCGGGGACCGTCAGGCGCCGGCCCCGGACCAGGACGCCGGCGTCGCCAAACGCCGTCGCGCGGATGTCGGGCGGCAGCACGTGCGAAGCGGCGGCCAGCGTCGGCGAGACGGGGAAGCCGTCGCGCGCGAAGCGGATCGCCGGGCGCGAGCACGACGTCGAGCGCCAGGCGCCCGAACCGCGCGTTGAGCGCGATCAGGCCGTCGATGCAGCCGGGGACGGTGACGCTGCGGACGTCGTCGCGGACCGGCATCCGCTGCATCCCCTCGGCCCGGAGCTGGGCCGGATCGGCCCCTGAGCCCGCCCGTCCGGACGCGTTGAGCGCGGCCGGCGGCCCGTCCGGCGTGACGACGACGGCGAATACGTCACCGCCGAGCCCGCACATGTGCGGCGAGGTGACCGCCATCGTCGCGGCCGCGGCGACCGCCGCGTCGGCGGCACTGCCGCCGCGGTCGAGCATCGCCGCGCCGGCCTGCGCGGCGAGGTGGTTGGCGGCGGCAACGGCGCCGGTCGGGGCATAGCGGGTGAGCATCGACGCCATAGAAAGCAATCACGTCGGGCCAAATGATGCGGTCCGCCCCCCAGAGCCACCTCGACGTATCACCGCAGCCGGTAGCGCCCTCTGCGAAGCAGGTGGGGGCACAGGATCTCCGACAGCGGCCGGGTGTTGAGGACGTCGGCCGCGGTCGCCCAGCCGCGCCGCGCCGTGGCCACCGCGAACGTCATGTTGGCCAGTCCCTGGGTGGAGTGGGCGTCGGTGGAGCACACCAGCGAGAGCCCGGCACGCAGGGCATCGCGCGCGTGCTCGCCGGAGAGGTCGAGGCGAATCGGCAGGCCGTTGACCTCCAGCGCCACCCCGTGCTCGAGTGCGGTCTCGTGCACCTGCTCGAGGTCCAGCGCGTTCTCGGGGCGGCGGTTGATATAGCGGCCCGTGGGATGGCTGAGACACCGTACGTAGGGATTGCGCAACGCCTCCAGCACCCGCTTGGTCATCTCGCACCGGGGCATGCGCTGGCCGCCGTGGACGCTGGCCTGCACCCAGTCAAGCTCGGCCAGGACGTCGTCGGGGAGGTCGAGCCGACCGTCGGGGAGGATGTCGCACTCGATCCCGCGCAGCACGCGAAAGGGAGCGAGCGTGTCGTTGGCGGCGGCGATCTCCTCACCCTGGCGGCGCACGTCGTCGGAAGTCAGCCCGCGCACCGCTCCCACGGCCGGGGTGTGATCGCAGATGGCGATGTACTCGTACCCGCGGTCGCGGCCCGCGCGGCCCATCTCCTCCACGGTCTGGCGGCCGTCTGACCAGGTCGTATGGGCGTGGAGATCCCCGCGGATCTGGTCGAGCTCGACCAGCGGCGGCGGCTCGCCGGCGAACGGCTCCTCACGCAGCTCGGGCGGGCACCAGGGCACCCCCAGCGCGCCGTAGAGCGCCGATTCGTCGGGTGCGTCGGGCAGCGGCCCGAGCGCCGCGACGTACGCCGCCGTCCCGGTCGCGCGCACCAACGCGGAGCCGAACGACGACGGCGGGGCGACGAGGAGCCTGACGGCGATCCCCTCGACCGTCACGCCGACTGCCTCGCGCTCGGCCGCTCCGATCACCGCGACGATCTGTGGCAGCTGCGCGAACGCGGCGAGGGCCGGAACCGGGTCCTGCGCCGCGCAGACGACGGCCAGGTCATGGCAGACGTCGCGGCAGCGGCGCACATCACCGGCCACCTCGGCGCCGAGCGCCTCGGCGATGCCTCCCACCAGCTCGCGGCCGCGGTTGAGCAGGAGCCCGCGTGCCGGCGCGGGCTCGGGCTCGCGGGCCAGCGCGTCCAGCAGCCGCGCCTCGGTCTTCTCGCCGATGCCGGGAACGTCGCGCAGCCGCCCCGCGGCCGCCGCCTCGCGCAACTCGTCGGCGGTGCGGATGTCCAGCGCCCGCGCGAGCTCGATCGACCGCTGCGCGCTCAGCCCCAGGTAGCGCCCGAGGCCGACCAGCTCCGGCGAGAGCTCGCGCTCGAGCTCCGCCAACTCGGCGATCTCCCCGGTCTCGACCAACTCCCGGAGGCGAGCCTCGATGCCGGGGCCGATGCCCCGCAGCTGGCGCACCCGCCCGGCCGTGACCAGCTCGGCCACCGGGACGGCCGCGCTCCGCACGGTCTCCGCCGCGCGACGGTAGGCGCGGATCGTGTACGGATTGGCCTCCGACAGCTCCAGCAGGGTCGCGAACGCATCCAGGCGTTGGGCGATCCCGGGGTTGTCCACGCGCTGTAGTTTGCCGCTGCGGCAAGGTCCTTAGACTCCCGAGTCGTGGATGACACCGGCTCCTGGTTCCCGGTTCCCGACGAGAGCGAGCTGCCGAGCGACCTCCAGAAGTTGTTCGGCAAGGCGCGCGAGCGCCTGGGCTTCGTGCCCAACGTGTTCCGCGTGTACGCGTTTCGCCCGCAGCGGCTGAGCGCCTGGTTCTCTCATTTCCGCCAGCTCCACGAGCCCAGCGAGCACCTGGGCGCCGCCGACCGCGAGATGATCGCCGTCGTCGTCAGCGCCGCCAATGGCTGTCTGTACTGCCTGGTCGCGCACGGCGCGGCGCTGCGCACGGAGCTCGACGACGCGGTGCTGGGCGAGCGTATCTCCTACGACTGGCGCCGGGCCGGCCTCGACAAGCGGCGCACCGCCATCTGCGCCTACGCCGAGAAGCTGACGCTGGCGCCCCGGGAGGTCACGCGCCAGGACCTCCAGACGCTGCTCGACGCCGGCCTCACGCTCGAGGAGGCGTGGGACGTGGCCGAGATCGCCGCCATGTACAACCTCACCAACCGGATGGCGATGGCCACGAACATGCTGCCCAACGAGCAGTACAGCGGCGAGACCCGTCCGGGCTGAGCGCGCGGGCGTCGATCACGCGCGGGCCTCAGGTGCAGACGCGCGGCATGCCAGGATGAAGGGATGAGCGTGCGCGACCGCACCCCGCGGTGGCTCCCCCTTGACGGCGCGGTCAACGCCCGGGCGGTCGTGCCCGGGGTGCTGCTGCGGGCGGACAACCTGCAGTCGCTGAGCGCCGAGGATGTGCGCCGGCTCCTCGAGGAGGAAGCGCTCGAGGTGGTGCTGGACCTGCGCACCGACACCGAGGTCGAGCGCGAGGGCCCGGGGCCGATCACCGCCGAGCCCGGCGGTGCGCATCGAGCATCGCTCGCTGTACCCGGACTCCGGGGGCAACACAGATCTCGACGCAGCGGTCAAGCCGTGGGGGCGCGAGGACCAGGACGGTCTGCCTGACGAGACGCCGATCGTGCGGGCCTACATGAGCTATCTGCAGCGACGTCCGGACTCGGTCGTCGCCTCCATACGCACGATCGCTCGCGCCGACGGGGCGGTGCTGGTGCACTGCGCCGCCGGCAAGGACCGCACCGGCGTCGTCGTCGCCCTGGCCCTCGACGCGAGCGGCGTGGACCGTGAGGCGATCGTCTCCGACTACCTCGCCACCGACGAGCGCATCCACGCGATCTTCGACCGCCTCACCTCATCCCCGACCTACCGCGACGAGCTCAAGGACACCTACCCCAGTACGCACGCGCCGGTGGCCGCGACCATGGAGCGCTTCTTCGCGCTCGTGGACGAGGGCTTCGGCGGGTCGGCGGCGTGGCTGACCGCGCACGGTCTGGCCGAGGCCGACCTGGAGCGGCTGCGCCGCCGCGTGACCGGCTAGCGCCACGCCGGTGACCGGCTAGCCCGAGCCGGCGGTCACCGCTCTCAGCTCATCCAGCGAGTCCCGGATGACCTGCGGCAGCCCGCGCTCGTTGCCCTCGTCCACCCACCCCTCGAAGGCGACACGGAAGACGGCGATCCCCGCCTCGGCGGTGAGGCTCGCGGCGGGCTCGGCCACCCCGCGCCGGCGCAGCGCGTCGGCCAGCGCCGCCGGCGAGCGAGGCCAGCTTGATCAGCTCGCGCTCCTGGAGCTCCGCGCTGGCGGCGATGACGGCCTGACGCTGCCGGGCGAACTCCCGGCGCTCCTGCAGCACCTCGCCGCCGGCCTGCAGGCCGGCGGCCACCGCGTCGATCGGAGCGGCGGACGCGGGCGCATTGAGCACGCCCGCTCACCATCAGCTCCTGCAGGTCGCTGCCGCCCGCGAACAGGACCTCGCGCTTGTCGGCGAAGTGGCGGAAGAAGGTGCGCTCGGTGAGCCCGGCCCGCTTGGCGATCTCCGCCACCGTCGTCTGCTCGAACCCGCGCTCGGCGTACAGGTCGAGCGCCGCCTGCGCGAGGCGTTCCCGGGCGTTTGGCTCCCAGCGACTCATGCCGTGAGATGATATTGATGACAGTGGCTGACATCAGTGCTAGAGTGATGTCAGTAACTGACATCGGCCTGGCCCGTCGCCCACTCACCGGCCACCGAGGCCACGTCGTTCCCCCTGGAGGTTTCCCATGAGAGTTTTTGTCACCGGCGCGTCCGGTTGGATCGGCTCTGCCGTCGTCGCCGATCTCATCGATGCCGGCCATGAGGTTGCGGGGCTCGCCCGCTCGGATGCCTCGGCCGCGGCCGTCCATGACGCCGGCGCCGAGGTCGTGCGCGGCTCGCTGGACGACCTCGATGCCCTGAGCCGGGCCGCCGCCGCCGCGGACGGCGTGATCCACACCGCCTACATCCACGACTTCTCACAGATGGAGGCCGCGGCGGCCACCGACCGGCGCGTCATCGAGGCGCTCGGCGCGGCGCTGGAGGGCTCGGATCGCCCGCTGGTCGTCACCACCGGTACCGGCGTCCTTCACCCCGGACGTCCGGTCACTCGAGGATGATCGCCACGACCCGTCGACCCCCGGCCACCCACGGCGCGAGAACGAGTCCGTGGCCCTCGGGCTCGCCGATCGTGGCGTGCGCGTGTCGATCGTCCGTCCCGCGCCGTCGGTGCACGGCAAGGACGATCACGGCTTCGTCGCGAGGCTGGTCGAGATCGCCCGCGAGCAGGGCACCTCCGGCTACGTCGGAGAGGGCGCCAACCGCTGGGCGGCGGTCCACCGTCTGGATGCCGCCCGGCTCTATCGCCTCGCGCTGGAGCAGGCGCCCGCCGGCTCGGTCTACCACGCCGTCGGGGACGAGGGCGTGGCGACGCGGGACATCGCCGACGCCATCGCCCGGCACCTGAGCCTTCCCCTGGTCTCCGTCGACCCCGACGACGCAGCCGACCACTTCGGGTGGTTGGGCGCCTTCTTCTCCTGGGACGCGCCGGCTTCCAATGCGCTGACCCGCGAGCGGCTGGGCTGGGAGCCGACCCATCAGGGGCTGCTGGCCGACCTCGAGGAGGGCTTCTACTTCGAGCCGGTGCACCAGACCGCCTGACTCCGGGCCTCCCCCCGGGGGCAGCCGCGCGCTGTCAGCTGGTCTCCGCGAGCGATGCGTCGAGCGCGGAGACCAGCGTCGGCACGTGCTCGGCGGTGAACGCCAGCGGCGGGCGGAGCTTGAGGATGTTCCCGGCCCGGCCGGTGGTGCCGATGAGCACCCCGTGGTGGCGCAGCCGGTCGCGCACGGCGCGGGCCCGCGCGCCGTCGGCGGTGCGCCCGGCCCGGTCGGACACGATCTCGATCCCGCAGGCCAGGCCGACGCCGCGGACGTGACCGATCGCCTCGTGAGCGCGGCGAGGCTCGGCGAGCGCGCCGCGCAGGGCGCTGCCGCTGTCGCGCACGCGGTCCAGCACGCGCTCGTCGTCGATCACGTCGAGGACGGCGAGCGCCGCCGCGGCGCTGACGGGGTTGCCGCCGAACGTGCTGAACAGGACCGTGTGGCCGACAAGGGTCTGCACGATCTCGCTGCGCGTGACAACGGCGGCGACCGGGTGTCCGTTGCCCATCGGCTTGCCCAGCGTGACGAAGTCCGGGACGACGCCGAACCGGTCGAACGCCCACATCGCGCCGGTGCGGCCGTGGCCGGCCTGCACCTCGTCGGCGATCCACAGGGCGCCGGCGTCGCGCGTCTGGCGCACGAGATCCTGCACATAGGCGGGGTCCGAGGTCGTCGATCCGGTCGCTCATGACCAGCCCGTCGAGGATCGCCGCGGCCGGCGCCATCCCCCGGGCCCGCAGCCGGTCCACCGCCGCCGCGAATCCCGCGCCGTCGAGGTGCTCGCCGCGGTACGCGTCAGGCGGCTCCCATCGCTCGATGTGCGGCGGGGCCGGCGAGTCACACCACGACTCGGGTGAGAGCGCCGCGGTCGCCTCGGTGATCCCGTGGTAGGCGTAGGCGGTGCAGAGCCCGCCCCGGCGGCCGGTGACCGCCGTCGCCATCCGCCAGGCCAGGTCGTTGGCCTCAGAGCCGGAGTTGACCAGCAGCACGGTGTCGAGCTCGGGCGGGCACAGGGCCACCAGCCGCTCGGCCAGCTCGATCGCCGCCGGGTGCAGGTAGCGCATGTGCGTGTTGATGCGCCGGCCCTGACGGGCGATGGCGGCGGTCACGCGCGGATGGCCGTGGCCGACGCACGGGACGTTGTTGTAGACGTCGAGGTGGCGCCGGCCCGCGGTGTCGGTGATCCACACGCCCTCGGCGCGCGCGACCTCGACAGGCACGTCGTAGAACAGCGCCTCCATCGCGGGACCGAAGACCGCGGCCCGGCGCGCCGCGAGGGAGCGCCGCATCCAGAGCCCGCCCGACCGGCGCGGCGGCCCCGAGCTGCCGCGCCACCTCGGGCCAGCCGGCGCCCTCCATCGTCGTCAGCATCCGCGCGCACTCGGCGTTGTAGCGCTCGGCGAAGGCCTGCTCCTCCAGTCCCTGGGCCACCCGCCACGAGCTGATGGCGATCGTCACCGCGCTGCGGGCCGCCCACATGAGGCCGAGCACGTCGAGCTCTGAGTCCTCGAGCTCGGTGCGCCGCTGGAAGCCGTCGAGGACGAGCCGGGCCAGGCGGAAGAGCTCGTCGCCCTCGCGGCCGACTCCCAGTGAGTCGAGCACCGATGCGAGCTCGGTGATCAACGCCGTGTGGCTCATGTCGCCGAAGTCGATGACGCCGGTGATGAACCCGGCGTCGTCGGTCACGGTGTTGTCGACCGACAGGTCGGTGTGGGCGACCTGGGCGCGCAGCCGCGGCCACACCGGCGTCACCGTCCGCTCGAACTCGTCCAGGACGCGAGCCACCAGCCCGCGCTGCTGCGGTTCGCGGATGTCGTCGAGCATCGCCCGCGAGGCGAGGGCGTGCTGGACGTCCCACAGCATCACGCGGCGCGCTCGGGGGTGGGTGAAGCCGCGCAGCGCCTGGTCGAGCCGGGCCGTCGTCTCGCCCCAGGCGATGAGCGCGGCATCGCTCAGCTGCGCCGCCTCGATCCGGCTGCGCCCGGGCAGGACGTCGTAGAGCCGGGCCCAGTGCGCCGCGCCGCCGTCGTGACCAACTGGGCCCGCAGCTCGCCCACCGCGTCTCCCGGCCGCGCCGGACGGGCGGGTCTCCGAACCGCGCGGTGGGGCGCCACGGCACGGCCACGCGCAGGCCCGGGTCGGCCGCCATCACGTGCAGGGCCACCTCGGCCTCCATGTCGAGGACCTCGGGGTCCTCGGAGGCGTTGGAGACCTTGAGGATCGCCACCGGCTCACCGGCGGCGTCGTCGAGCGCGAACGTCCGGTCGCGCTCGCTGCCGAGGTCGCGGGCCGTCGCCGCGGTCACAGCGAAGCATGCGCGCGCCAGCTCAATCGCATCCGCCTCCGACAGGGCGGGCCGCGACGCCGTCAGCACCGTATCCACGGCGGCGACGCTACCAGCGGCAGCGTTGTAGCTTCCACTCTC
Organism: uncultured Actinomycetota bacterium; assembly: GCA_963790605.1. Taxonomy (GTDB): domain Bacteria; phylum Actinomycetota; class Thermoleophilia; order Solirubrobacterales; family Solirubrobacteraceae; genus Palsa-465. The sequence goes on from CAWBPG010000003.1 coordinate 566,714, forward strand.
ACAGTAGAGACGAGAACGAGAGAGGGATCAATGGCCGACTACGCAGTCATCAACCCGGCGACGGGCGAGACCGTACGCGAGTACCCGACGATCACCGACGACGAGCTGCGCGACGCCATCGCGCGCGCCGCCAACGCCGGCAGCGACTGGGCGCGCCACCAGCGTGGAGGATCGCGCCGCCGCCATCCGCCGCGTGGGCGAGATCCACACCGAGAAGCGCCAGGAGCTGGCCGAGATCATCGTCCGCGAGATGGGCAAGCCGATCGAGCAGGCCCTCGGCGAGGTCGACTTCTCCGCCGCCATCTACGAGTACTACGCCGACAACGGCCCGTCGTTCATGGCCGACGAGCCCATCGAGCTGCTCGAGGGCGACGGCTCGGCTGTCGTGCGCCGCAGCGCCTACGGCCTGCTGCTGGGGATCATGCCCTGGAACTACCCGTACTACCAGGTGGCGCGCTTCGCCGGTCCCAACCTGGTGGTCGGCAACACGATCCTGCTCAAGCATGCCCCGCAGTGCCCGGAGTCGGCGTCGGCGATGGAGCAGATCTTCCACGACGCCGGCGTCCCCAAGGACGCCTACATCAACATCTTCGCCACCAACGACCAGATCGAGTGGGTCATCGCCGACCCGCGCGTGCGCGGCGTCTCGCTGACCGGCTCAGAGCGCGCCGGCGCCGCGGTCGCCGAGATCGCCGGGCGCAACCTCAAGAAGGTCGTGCTGGAGCTCGGCGGCTCGGACCCGTTCATCGTGCTCGGCACCGACGACATGGACGCCACCGTCGAGCAGGCGGTCGGCGCCCGGTTGGAGAACTCCGGCCAGGCCTGCAACGCCGCCAAGCGGTTCATCGTCGTCGACAACCTCTACGACGAGTTCATGGAGAAGTTCAGCGGCGCGCTGCTCGCGGTCAAGCCCTCTGACCCCACCAAGGAGGGCGTCCAGGTCGGCCCGCTGTCCTCCTCGACAGCGACCGAGCGCCTGGCCGACCAGGTCAAGCGCGCGGTGGACCAGGGCGCGACCCTCGTGGCCGGCGGCAGCCACGACGGCAACTTCTTCGAGACGACGATCCTCACCGACATCAAGCCCGACAACGACGCCTACAAGGAGGAGTTCTTCGGGCCCGTCGCCTCGATCTACCGCGTGGCCGGCGAGGACGAGGCGGTCGACCCTGGCCAACGACACCCCGTTCGGGCTCGGCTCCTACGTGATGACCAACGACTCCGAGCAGGGCATGCGCGTCGCCGACAAGATCGACGCCGGCATGGTGTTCGTCAACGCCGCTGGGCTCGAGGGCGTCGAGCTGCCCTTCGGCGGCGTCAAGCGCTCGGGCTTCGGCCGCGAGCTCGGCCGCTTCGGCGCCGACGAGTTCGTCAACAAGAAGATGATCCGCATCGCCTGAGCCGGGCCGGGCGGCGGGCGCGGGCCGCGCCCACCAGCCGGCCGGCGACGGCGCATGAGTGATGCAGCCGTTTCGTCGCATCGACACATGGGTGTGGCTCAACCTGGCGGCGCTTGCCTGGGCCGTCTTCCTGGTCGTGCTGGCCTGCACGGTCCACGATCGCGGAAGCGCCAGCGATCCCGCGGGGATCTTCCACCGCTACACGGTCGTCCAGTCCGTGGGTCCCGGGATCCTCATCCTCATCGCCGCTCCGGTGGTCATCAGCCTCGTGCTCGCGCCGGTGCTCTATCTCAAGACCACCCGTCGCAGCTTCCGCGCCGAGAGCAGCGCCTGGTGGGTGGCAGCGCTCAGCGCCGTGCAGTGCCTCGCTGACCTCGTCGTCCAGGGCCTGTGGGTGATCCCGGCGCCGATCCTGATCGTCGCCGCCATCGCCACCGCCCCGCTGGGCGCGAGAGACGAGAGCAGCCTGCATACAGTTCGCTAATCTGACGCTTTGTCTCTACACTGAGTGCAGCCGCCGCCATCCAGGCGAGGGTCCGCGCGGCACCGGAGGTGAGCGGAGCATGAAGCTGGTGCCGTGGATCGTCTTCTTCCAGAACGTCGACGCCATCATCGGCCCTGACGAGGCCATCGTCTACCCCGAGACGCTGACCAACGAGCTCGACTACGAGCTGGAGCTCGCGGTCATCATCGGCAAGGCGGGCAAGTTCTTCTCCCCCGAGGAGGCCGCCGACTACGTCGCCGGCTACGTCGTCTTCAACGACATCACGGCGCGCGACATCCAGCGCGAGGAGATGAAGTCCGGCGTCTTCTGCCTGTCCAAGAGCATCGACACCTTCGTCCCCATCGGCCCCTGGATCGTCACCGCCGACGAGATCCCCGACCCGCACAACCTGGCGATGGAGCTGCGCGTCAACGGCCAGTCCCGTCAGCGCTCGCACACCAGCCGCATGTCGGTCACCATCCCCGAGATCATCAGCCACTACTCCGCCATGGGCTACAGCCCCGGAGACATCATCTCCACCGGCACCGTGTCGGGCGTCGCGGGGTTCAGCGAGGACGCCGCCTCCCTGTACCTCAAGCCGGGCGATGTCGTCGAGGCCGAGATCGAGGGCGTGGGCGTCTTGCGCAACCCGGTCGTCGCCTGGAGCGAGCGCTCCTAGCAGCCGCTCCGCGCGGCGTCTTGACGCGCGCGCGCCGCCATGACATAGTCTCGCTGTGCGGACAGTACCGTCCCTGATCACGAGACAGGAGAACATCGCCGATGGAGGTCACCCGGATCGCCGGCGCGCAGTCCTATGCGGCCGCCAAGCACCACGACGTCACGGCGTTCCGGCTTCAAGGTTTTGATGCCAGCAGCGCCACGGCGTTCTGGGTCGGGCTCTCGCACTACGAGCCGGGTGGCCGCGCCGAGCGGGATGCCAGCGGGACCGAGAAGGTCTACGTCGTCCTCGACGGCGAGATGACGGTCATCACCGACGCCGGCGAGGCGGTGCTCGGAGCGCTCGACTCGTGCTTCCTCGCGCCGGGCGAGGCCCGCGCGGTCGAGAATCGCTCCGGAGCACGGGCATCGATGCTCGTCCTCATGGAGTACCCACCGGCCGCGCCACAACGACCACGCGGAGACAGCCATGACACGACTGAACGACAAGGTGGCCATCGTCACCGGAGCCGGGAGCGGGATCGGGCGCGCGTCGGCGATCGCGCTGGCGCGCAACGGCGCCCGGCTCGCCCTTACCGACGCCAACCGGGACGGGCTGGCGGAGACGGTGACGGGGGTCAAGGAGGTCGGGGGCCCCGTCGTCGACGTGAGCGGGGACATCGTCGACCCCGCCACCATCGATCAACTGGCCACCGCCGCGCTGGATGCGTTCGGCCGCATCGACGTGCTGGACAACAATGTCGGGATCGTGGTGGCCAAGCCGCTCGCTGAGCACACCGTCGACGACTTCGACCGCCTCATGCACATCAACTGCTGGTCATACGTCCTGACGACCCAGCGGGTCGCGCCCGAGATGCGCAAGACCGGCGGCGGCTCCATCATCAACATCTCCTCGATCGGTGGGCTGGTGGCCCTGCCCAACGTCCCGGTTTACTGCGCCTCCAAGGCCGCGGTCATCGGCCTTACCCGGTCGATCGCCTACGAGTTCGCCCCCGACATCCGCTGCAATGCCATCTGCCCGGGCGGCGTCGAGACGCCGATGTCGGCGGCCCATATCGCCACCATCCCCGACCGCGACGAGGCGCTCCGACTGACCACAGGGCGCCAGCTCCAGCACCGCTTCGCCAAGCCGGAGGAGATCGCCGCCGCCGTCGTCTTTCTCGCCAGCGACGAGGCGTCGTTCATGACCGCCGCGGTGATGCCCGTCGAGGCGGGTCACAGCGCCTGGTGAGTGGGGCCCGCCGCCGCGGGCGGGCCGGGGCCGCCACCGGGCGCGGGTCAGGTGGCCCATCATGCGGACATGGTGTATCGTCATGTAGTACGCTTGTCGCCGACAGAGGGCGTCGGAAAACGAGGAGAGAGCATGGCCACGGAGAGTGTTGAGGCCGCGTCTGCGCGCGGCGTCGTCGAGCCCGGAAGTGGACTCGAGTTCGTCGAACTGAGCCACGAGTGGGGTTCCCACACTCCCGTGTACCCGGGCTTTCCCGACATCGTCATCTACCGCCTCGCCACCCACGCCAACCACGGGGTGATGAGTCAGCAGGTGCGCACCGTCATGCACAACGGGACGCACGTCAACGCCCCGGTTCACCTCGTCCAGGGCGGGCAAGGCGTGGGCGAGCTGGCACTCGACCGCTTCTTCGGCACGGGCCCGGTCCTCGGCATCCCCAAGGGTGAGTGGGAGCTGATCGAACCGGCCGATCTCGAGTCGGCGGGCGATGTCGGCCACGGTGACATGGTGATGATCAACACGGGCTGGCACCACCAGTACTCGGACTCGATGGAGTACTTCGGCCACGGCCCTGGCCTCAGCGGCGCCGCTGCGCGGTGGCTGGTGCAGCGCGAGGTGAAGCTTGTGGGCATCGACACCGCCACGATCGATCACCCGATGGCCACGTCGCTGGCTGGGCACCGCGGCGGGCCGATCGTCAAGGAGCTGCCCCGCCAGTACCGGGCGGCCACCGGGCACGATCCCGAGCAGGACCACCCGGACTGGAACATCGCCCACAAGACCCTGCTGGAGGCGGGCATCCCCACCATCGAGAACGTTGGCGGCAACGTCGACGCCGTCACGGGACTGCGCTGCGCCTTTCACGCCTACCCCTGGTTCTGGCCCGAGGGCGACGCCTGCGTCACGCGACTCGACGGCGATCCTCGATCCCACCGGTAGTTACCGGCTCGCCGCCGGCGGCTCGGACGACGAGGAGACACTGTGACCATCGACACCGACGGGCTGGAGTTCTACAACCTCAGCCACCGCTGGGGTGGGTACAACATGCCCGAGTGGCCGTCCGGGATCGCCAACATGGCGTTCTCGCGCCTGCGCTTCCACGCCCTGCATGGATGCTACGTGCAGCAGATGGACGGGATCATGCACCGGGGCACACACATGGATGCCCCAGTGCACGTCACCGCCAACCTGCCCTACATCACCGACTATGAGCCGTGGCGGTTCTTCGGCACCGGAGTGGCGGTGTCGGTCCCCAAGGGCAAGTGGGGTGTCATCACCGCGGAGGACCTCGACAACGCACGCCCGCGCATCGGCCCGGTGACATCGTCATGATCAACACCGGCAGCCACCACAACTGGGGTGACAACGACGACTACTTCGGTTACTCGCCCGGCCTGTACCGCAGCGGGGCGGAGTGGCTGGTCAAGCGGGGCGTCAAGCTCGTCGGAGTCGACGTCCAGGCCCTGGACCATCCGCTGGGCACCAAGATCGCGGCTCACGGCACCGGCCCCTCGCACCCGCAGTTGCTCGAGGAGTACAAGCGCGAGACCGGGCGCGACGCGCTCGAGGACTTCCCCGACTGGGAGATCTGCGCACAAGACGCTGCTGCCCGCGGGCATCCCCGGGATTGGAGAACGTGGGCGGCGACCTGGACAAGGTGAGCGGGCAAGCGCTGTACGTTCATGGCCTTTCCGTGGAACTACCCCCAGGGCGAGGCCTGCCTGCTGCGCGTCGTCGCCGTGATCGATCCCGAGCGTCGCTTCCGCATCCCCACCGGGGAGTGAGCGTGCCCGAGACGAGTCTGGCGCTGGCCAACCCGCTCTCCCTGTTCGACGTCTCGGACCGGGTGGCGATCATCACCGGCGCCTCGGGCGCCTTCGGCCGCATCGTGGCCATCTCGCTCGGGGCGCTCGGGTGCAAGCTCCTGCTCGCCTCCGGGAGCGCCGAGCCGCTCGCCGAGGTCGCCGCGGAGGTGGCCGCCGTCGGGGGCACGGCGCCGGACGTTCGTCCGCCGGCCCGACTCGCTCGGCGACGCCGAGGCGATCGTCGCGGCGGCCGACCGAGGCCTACGGCGGGGCGGACACGCTCGTCGTCGCCTCGGGGCTGAACAAGCGGGCGATGATCCAGGACATGGAGGTGGCCGACTGGGAGGCCGTCATGGATGCCAACGTCCGTGGCGCCTGGCTGATGGCCAAGACCTTCGGTAGCCACCTCATCGAACGTGGCGCGCCGGGAAAGGTCCTGTTCGTCTCCTCGGTGCGCGGGCGCCACGGCAACGCGGCCGGCTACAGCTCCTACTCGACGTCCAAGGGCGCCACCGACGCCCTCACCAAGGTGCTGGCCACCGAGTGGGGCAAGCACGGCATCAACGTCAACGCGGTCGCACCGGCGGTGTTCCGCTCGGCGCTGACCGCCTGGATCTTCGAGGACACCGAGGCCGGCGCCGACTCGCGGCAGGCGCAACATGACCCGGATCCCGCTGGGCGTATGGGCGAGCCCGAGGATTTCGTCGGCATCGCGCTCTACCTGCTCTCGGCGGCGTCGGACTTCTGCACCGGGCAGGTCGATCTACGTGGACGGGGGCTACACCGCCGCATGACCGGCGGCGCCGTGACGCGAGCCGCGGATCGCGATCGTCGGCAGCGGTGTGATGGGCGCCGCCATCGCCCTGCGTGCTAGCCCGGGGCGGCTTGCCGGTGGCGCTGTATGACCCGGCGCCCGCGGCGCTGGCCGCCGCCGTTGAGCGGATCCGTCATGGGGCGGGGCTGCTGGGCGGCGACCCGGACGCCCCACTGGCCCGCCTGCGTACGACCGGCGACCTCGCCGACGCCGTCGCCGAGCCCAGCTCGTCATCGAGGCCGGTCCCGGAGGTGACGGCCGTCAACCAGGCGATCTTCGCGTCGCTGGAGCGAGCTCGCGTCGCCTGAGGCGATCCTGGCCTCCAACACGTCCGCGATCCCCATCCGCGAGGTCGCCGCGCGGGTGCGCGGGCGCGAGCGGGTGCTCGGCACCCATTTCTGGAATCCGCCGCATCTCGTCCCGCTCGTCGAGGTGGTGCAGTCCGACGAGACCCACCCACGCCATATCGAGTGGACGATGGCGCTGCTGATCCGGTGCGGCCTCGAGCCGGTGCACGTCAGGGCCGACGTCCCCGGGTTTGTCGGCAACCGCCTCCAGCACGCGCTCAAGCGCGAGGCCATCGCGCTCGTCGCCGCGGGCGTCTGTGACGCGGAGACGCTGGACACGGTCGTCAAGCACGGGTTCGGCGCGAGGCTCGGCGTCATCGGCCCGCTCGAGCAGGCGGACCTCGGTGGCCTCAGCCTCACCCTCCAGATCCACGAGGTGGTCATGCCGGCGCTCGACAACACGCCCGAGCCCCATCCACTGCTGCGTCGAGAAGGTTGCCCGCGGCGAGCTCGGGGCCGGCACCGGCCGTGGCTTTCGTGACTGGCAGCCCGGGCGAGGCCGAGGCCCTGCGCGCGCGCGTCGACGCGGCGTTGCTCGATGCCGCCCAGCGGCGCGGCCGGCGGCGTCACAGCGAGGTCGGCTCGGGCCCGACGGTCCCGCGCGCCGACCGCGGAGGCGAGGCCCTCTGGGGCCTGGGCGGGCTGTGGATCATCCGGGTGAGCGCGGCGGCGACCGGCGGACCTTCTCGCTCATCGAGGTGCGGATGGAGCGCGGCTGCGCCACGCCGCTGCACCGTCACGACCTCGACGATGAGAAGTTCATCGTGCTCGAGGGGGCGCTGGCTCTCCTGGTGGCCGGAGAACGCGTCGATGCCGGGCCCGGCGACATCGTCCACCTCCCGGGCGGCGAGGTGCACGCGTGGCGGGTCGAATCGAGCGCAGGCGCGCTTCCTGATCATCGCGACGCCGCAACACGAGGCGTTCTACCGCGACGCCAGCGAGCCGGCCCCCGCCCTGCAGCCAGCCGCCCAACCCCGGCGTCACTCGACCTCGACGCGATCCGCGCCGCGGCGGCCCGGCACGGCTGTCGAGCTGCTGGCGCCCGCCCCCGTCCGTACTGAAGCTGAGGAATGAGAGGAGCGCCCGTGGAGCTCGCCTGCATCTTCAGCGCCGGCATCGACACGCCGGATCACATCGCCCGAGCCGAGCAGCTGGGCTACAGCGGGGCATGGGTCACCGACTCGCCGAGCTTCATGGCCGATCCGTGGATCACGCTCGCGCGCGCCGCCGAGCGCACGTCCCAGATCCGGCTCGGGGTGTGCGCGCTGACACCGCGGCTGCGTCACGTGGTGGCGACGGCGGGCGCGGCGGCGACGCTGGAGGCCGTGGCCCACGGCCGCGTCGACATCGTCGTCGGCACCGGCTTCACCAGCCAGGCGATGCTCAACAAGCGGCCCGCCCGCTGGGGCGAGGCCGAGGCCTATGTGCGCGCGCTGCGCGGGTTGCTGGCCGGGGAGGAGATCGAGTGGGACGGTGAGATGATCGCGTCTGCCCTATCCCCGTCTGTCCGGAATCACCCTCCCGGCCGAGGTGCGGCTCTGGGTGGCGGCGCACGGCCCCAAGGGCCGTCGACGTCGGGCGTCGTCTGGCCGACGGGATCGTGACCAACCCGGGCCACGGGAGCCACAACGAGGTGTGGGCCGACACGCGCGTCTTCGTCCAGGTCAACGGCATCTGCTCGACGACGCGGCCGTGGGCAGTGGGCCTACGGCGGCCGGCCGCCGCCGCGCTGCATCTTCACCGGCGAACGAGGGCGGCGCCGGGGCACCCCGAGGTCAGGGAGTTCCACGCGCAGCTTGAGAAGGTGGACCCGCGCCGGCGTCACATCGAGACCCATCGCGGCCACCTCACGGAGGTGACCGAGCTCGAGCGCCCCTACGTGAGCGCGGAGCTCATCGGACGGGCCACCGAGACGGGCACCCCCGCGCAGGTGCGCGCGTACCTCGAGGGCCTGGCCGCGTCGGGGGTCAGCCGGGGTCCTGTACTTCCCCGCAGGCCCCGACATCCCGCGCGAGCTCGAGACGTTCGCGGGGTGCGCCGCCTCGGTCTGCGCCTGAGCGCCGCCCGGCGCGCTATCCGGGTGTGCGCCTCAGCCGCCAACCCGCGGTGCGCGCCATCACCTGATCGCGCACCAGCCCCCAGATGCCGTCGGGAGCGAACCGGATCACCGCAAGCAGACTGCGCCATCGAACAGCGGGGTGAGGTCCGATGAGCCCTGGAGCAGCTGCTGGAGCTCGAACATGAGAGCGGCGCCGATGAGCGGCCCGGGGATCGTCGCCAGACCCGCCGATCACGCAGGCGAGGATCATGTTGATCGCCCACGAGATGGCTGAACGCCGAGTAGGGCTCGAGCGAGAGCTGCTGGAACGCGTTCATCGCGCCGGCCAACCCGACGAGGAACGCGGAGATCGTGAGCGTGATGAGCTTGACGCGGAAGCCATTGACCCCTAGCTCGCGCGGCCGCACCTCGTCTTCGCGACGGCCATCAGCCGCAGGCCGATCCGGCTGCGCACCAGGCCCCAGACGACGGCGGTGGTGAGGACCAGCAGGCCCGCGGCCAGGTAGTACTGGGTGTCGAACGCCGAGGGTCCCGCGGTTGGGCATGATCACGCCGGTCGTCTGGCCGACGTAGGACCAGTTGATGAACCAGGCCTGGGCGGCGAGCAGCACACCGATCGTGCCGACGGAGAAGTAGACGCCGCGCAGGCGCAGCAGCGGCACCGCGGTGATGGCGGCGACCGCGGCGCACAACGCGCCCGGCGATGATGACGGCCGGGGCGATCGAGAGGCCCGAGTGGATGAGCACGAGCGTCGTCGTGTAGCCGCCGAGCGGCGACGAACAGCCCGTGGCCGATGGAGAACTGACCGCCGTAGCCGCCGAGCAGGTTCCAGGCCTGCGCCATCGCCATCAGCGTGAACAGCGTGATGGCCAGCGTCTCGTCGTTCTGGCCCAGCCACTGGGGCCCGGAGAACAGCACGACGAGCACGGCGAGCAGCGCGAAGCCGCCCGCGCGCCGAGCGTGGCCGGCCGCCCGTGGACCCGCGCGCGCGGACGAGCCGTCGCGCGGCTTGGTCGACGATCTCCTTGACGCTCACGCCAGCTTCCTCCCCAGGATGCCCTGCGGGCGGATGACGAGGATGACCACGAGCAGTCCGAACACGATCAGGTTCTGGTACTGCGGGCCCGAACGCCAGCGCCCCGTACTCCTGGGCGAGGGCGACGATGAACCGCCGACGAGCGTCCCGATCACCGAGCCCATGCCGCCGAGGACGATCACCGTGAACGCCGCAGCAGCCAGGTCGAGCCGGCGGTCGGCGTGAGGCTGAAGGCGGCGCCGATCTCGACACCGGCGAACGCACTGAGGCCGGCGGCGATGGCGAACGTCAGGGCGTAGACGTGCTTGACGTCGATGCCCGAGCGAGGCCGCGGCCTCCGGGTCCTCGGACGCGGCGCGCAGCGCCTTGCCGAAGCGCAGACGGGTGAGCCCGAAGTGGGTGGAGACGACGAGCGACCACGCCGACGACAAAGGCGATGACGAAGATCGTCCGCACCTGGTACCCAATGTGCACGCCGTGAGCGCGTAGTGCGTTCAAGGACTGCGGTTGCTCTAGCCGAGCAGGAAACCGTCTGGGCGATCAGCGAGAGCCCGAACGTCGCCACGCGGGTGGCTCCTCGCCGTCGGCGAGCAGCGGGTTGAGCAGCCGCGCTGGAGCGGATAGGCGATACCAGCATCGGTCGGGATGATGAGGATGAGCGCGACGAAGCGGATCGAGCCCGAGGTGCGCCCTGAAGAACACGGCGAGATAGGCGGCGCCGATCATGATGTCGCCGTGGGCGAGGTTGACCAGCCGCATGACGCCGAAGACGAGCGTCAGCCCGAGCGCCAGCGCCGGCGTAGAGGCCGGCGAAGAAGATGGAGTTGACGAGCTGTGTCACGTGCCTGGGGATCGGGCGGGGCGCGACCGGCCGGCCGCGCCCCCCGCTGTTGACTGTTACTGCAGACCAGCCACGGGCGCCTGGACCGACGAGCCGCCTGAGACCTTCGGCCAGACGACCACGGTGGAGCCGTCGCGCCACTGCACTGGAACGCCTTGATCGCGCTGTAGTGCTGTGCGTTGAACTGCACGTGCCCGACCGGGATACAGCCGTTCAGTCTTGCTCAGCGCCTTATTGATCTTCGGCCCGTCGGTCGAGCTGGCCGTTGCGATCGCGTCGAGCAGGACGTTTGCGACGGTGTACGCGCCGGCCACGCCGCTGCTCCCGGGGTTGTCCTTGCCGCCGAAGTCCTTCTTGGTCGAGTGGATCGAGCTTCGTGCCCGGGTACTTGAACGCCGGCGACTAGACGTCGGTCACCATCGTGCCGTTGGCGAGCGACCGAGCGTCGTGCCCCACGCCGACTGGTAGGAGCATTTCTCGCAGAATGCGATCTTCGGGTCGTAGCTCGCGGCCTTCATCTGCTTCCACAGGGCGGCAGCGTCCGGCGGGATCATCTGGGCGATGAGGACCTGGGCCCCCTTGCGCCTGGGCGTCCTGGATGTAGCTCGAGAAGTCGGTCGTGCCCTCCGGGAACGACTCGTGGGCGACGACCTTGTAGCCGTACTTTGGGGCGTCGGCGGCCCACAGCTTGCCCATCGCGATGCCATCGGGGTCGGTGTCGGTGAACAGCACGACCTTCTTGTTGGTCTGGATCTCATTGGAGGCCTGGTACTGCGTGGTGGTCTGCTGGGTCTCGTTGAAGAAGATGTCCCACGAGTACGGCCAGCCGCTCTTGTTGCCGCCCAGCCATGCCTGGATCGGCGTGTGGTGCACGAGCGGCACGTGCATCTGATCGGCGACCTGTGAGAGCGGGATCACCAGCGGCGGCGCGTCGTTCCCGAACAAGCCGACGGCGTGGTCCTGGAGGACGAGCGTCCGGGCCTGCGTCGTGGTGAGGTTGGGCTGGCTCTGACTGTCGAGGTACTTCGACCACGACCTTGTGGCGCTTGCCGTTGATGAGGATCCCGCCCGGCGGCGTTGACCTGCGCGACGGCGAGGTCGTCGCCGATCTTGTCCTGCTGGCCGAAGGCGGCCAGGGAGCCGGTCAGCGGCAAGCGTCGCGCCGATCACGATAGTGCCGGACGAGGACCCTCCGCCGCCGTTCACGCCGAGGACCTGAGTCAGAGCTCGAGCCACAGCCGGCGGCGCCGCAGCAAACCGCCAGGACCAGGCCATCGCGACCCATCGTGCTGTCATGGACCTCTCTCCTCCTAGTTGTTGCCCGTGCGGCCTGGTCACCTGCGGGCCGGCCGCCGAAGTAGGCGTCCCGGAGCGCCTGCTGCTCCTCGAGCGGCTTCGGGAGCGCCGGCGTACGACACGCTCCCCCGCTCGAGCACGTAGGCGCGGTCCGCCACCGCGAGCGCGCGGTAGGCGTTCTGCTCGATCAGCACGACGCTGATCTGCCACGTCACGGATCTGGCTCGATCGCGCCGTAGATCTCGTCGATGACCGCGGGCGCCAGCCCGAGCGAGAGCTCGTCGAAGATCACGAGCTCGGGGGTCGCTCATCAGCGCCCGGGCGATCGCCACCATCTGCTGCTGCCCGCCCGAGAGCTCGCCGGCGAACGCCCCCGCCTCGCTCCTCGAGCAGCGGGAACAGCTCGTAGACGCGAGCGAGCAGACCGTCGCGATGGGTGCTCGAGGAGCCTGGAGAAGGTGCGCGAGCTCGAGGTTCTCGCGGACGGTCAGCCCGCTGAACAGCCGGCGGCCCTCGTGGCAGAGTCGCGATCCCCGAGCGCGCCCGCCGGTGCGGCGGGCAGCTGAGGTGACGTCGACGCCGCCGAATGAGATCTGCCCGCCGGCGGCAGGCACCAGCCCGCATCAGAGGCGCGCCAGCGACGTCTTGCCGGCGCCGTTGGCGCCGAGCACGGCCACGACCTCGCCTCGCCGACCTCGAAGTCGACGCTCGCGCAGCGCGCGCAGCTTCCCGTAGTTGACGCTCGAGCTCGGCTGTCGTCAGCAGCAGCTCCACCGCGGTCGCGGTCGGCGCGCGGTCTGCGCCGGGCGCACGGCGCTCGGCCTCGCCGGAGCCGAGGTAGATGCGGACAACGTCGGGGTCCTCGCGCGATCTCCGCGGGGTTCCCTCGGCGATCTGGCGCCCGAAGTCGAGCACGACGACGCGCTCGGCGAGCGCCTGGACGAGCGCCTGTACGTGCTCGACCAGCACGATCGTCACGCCCTGGCGGTGTACCGCAGTCGATGAGCTCGGTGATCTCGTCGATCTCGTGCGCGACGAGACCGGCGGCCACCTCGTCGAGGAGCAGGAGGCGCGGGCTGGAACGCGAGCGCTCGCGCCACCTCAAGCCGCTTGAGGTCGAGCAGGGGCAGCGAGCCCGCCCGGCGCTCAGCGCGGTCGAGCGAGACCGCACAGCTCGAGGATCGTCGTCGACGTCGTCGCGATGCCGCGCCTGCGAGCCGGTGCCCGAGTGCGGCGGCGACCAGCAGGTTCTCGCGGACGGTCATCCTGCGGGAACGGGCGCGGGATCTGGTGGGCGCGGGCGACCCCGAGTCGGGCCACCTGGTGCGTTCGCATCCGGTCGATCCGGTGCTCTCCGTCAAGACGGATCTCGCCCGAGGTCGGACGCTGGGCCGCGTTGATGAGGCTCAGGAGCGTGCTCTTGCCGGCGCCGTTGGGGCCGATGACGCCGAGGAGCTCGCCGGGCGCAATCTCGCATCGAGAAGTCGTCGACCGCCGCGACGCCACCGAAGCGCTTGGTCACGTTGTCGCAGCGCCAGCGATGGCCGCCTGCGTGCTTTTCGGCGAGCGCGGCGCTGGCCCGCAGGATCACTGAGATTCATCGGTCGACCAGCCCGCGGTGCGAGCATGCCGCATGCAGGATATGGGCAATCGCCCGAACGTGTTAGATCGACAACGAGCAGATGAACCCTCTCTCCTCAGACCTTCAGCGGCGGTGATGACGACTGTCCGATCGCTTACCAGGTATATCACGCTCGCGATCCGACGACCACGGTATCCGAGGCTACCAGAGGAGAATCAAGCTCCGTCAAGCCAAAAATGGGCACTTTTGTCCACTGATGCGGGACAGTATACTCGAAGCGTTTTGCCCAGAACCCTGGATTGGCGGGCCACGAGGCGCACGTTGTCACTGCCTGTCGGATAACTGAGTAAAGCGTGCGTCTCGCATGACGGGACGGACCGATACTGACAAGACCGATGCTGCCCAGCCGCGGCGCAACTGCGGCTCCACCCGCACGCGCGAGTCAGAGCGGTATCCAGGTTGTCGCCAGGGTGGCCCAGATCCTGAGAGCGCTCGAGAACGAGCCGCAGGGCCTGAGCCTTTCGCAGCTCGCCAAGCGCGTGGGGCTCCCCCGATCGAGCACGCATCGAATCGTCAGCGCACTGACCGTCGGAGGGACTGCTCGCCGCCGCATCACCCAACGGACGCGTGCTGCTCGGCCCTGAGATCGGTCGGCTCGCCGCGGGCAGGCGCGAATTCTGGCGTGAGCTGCGGCCCGTACATGGAGCGGCTGTTCTATTACGCTCGAGGAAACGGTCGACTGCTCGATCCTCGACGGCGACCACGTTCGGTTTGTCGACCAGATCGCCGGGCGCCACCGGCTACGCGCGGTCTCCGTCGTGGGCTCGAGCTTCCCGCTCCACTCGACGGCGAACGGCAAGGCGATTCTGGCCGCGCTCGAGTCCTGAGGATCTCGCGCGGTCTGCTTCCCGGCCGCCTCGAGCGCTACACCGAGAACACGATCACGACACCGACCGATCTGATGGCCGAGCTTGGAAAGATCCGGGAGCACGGGCGTCGCCTTTGATCACGAGGAGCACACCGACCGGCCTCTCGGCTGCCGGGATCGCCGCTGCGCGCACCGTCGGGTGAACTTCGCGGCGCTGACGTTACCGATGCCGACTCGCGCGATTCGTCGGGCGCGAGCAGGAAGCGGCCAGCGCGCTGCTCGAGGTCAAGCGCGACATCGAGTCGACGTTCGGCCTCGGCCGGAAACTGAAAGCGCGGGCTCGGCCGCCTCAGCCGGCCACCCCGTAGGCGGCGCCCCACGCCGCACGCAGGAAGCGTTCGCCCTCGGTCAGCAGTTCACGCTCGGAGTCAAAGCGCGTGCCGCCAGACTGCGCATCTGCCGCGTGAGTTCGGGATGCGTGTTGCCGAAGGCCTCGATCGTGAACCAACCGTCATAGCCGACCTCGTGCAGGGTCTCGAAGGTGGCCGACCAGTCGACCTGGGCGCTACCGGGCGTGGAGCGATCGCTCTCGGACAGGTGGACATAGGCGAGAACATCCAGCACAGCCTCTGATCGCCGACGCGGACGTCCTTCTCCTCCAGGTGGGCGTGGAAGGTGTCGTAGAGCATCCGGCAGCGCGGATGCGACACCGCGCGGCAGAGCGCCGCCGTCTGCTCGGCGGTGGTGGTCAGGTAGTGCTCGAAGTGGTTGAGCGACTCGAGCGCGAGCGTCAGCCCCAGCGGGTCGGCGGCGGCCGCGAGGGTCCGCAGCCCCTCGACGGCCCACCGGCGCTCGGTCTCCGTCGGAGCCTCGCCGGAGAAGACCGTCGGCGTGGCCTGAAAGGGGCCGGCGAGGATCTCGGCGCCGAGCGCGGCGGCGCACTCGCAGCGCGCGCAGCCCCCGCTCGGTGGCCAGGGCGCGCTCATCGGGGTCGGGGCTGATGGGGTTGGCATCGGGCATCGGCGCGGTGAGCGCGAGCGGCGTGAGCCCGAGCATGTCGAGGCGACGAGCGAGCGGGCCGTAGCGGTCGGGCTCGAGGGCGAAGATCGGCACCTCGACGCCGTCGTAGCCGGACTCGGCGAGCATCTCGAGCAGCCCCTGGTGGCGCACGTCGGTGATGTCGTCGGTCCACAGCAGCATGTTCATCGCGAGCTTCAACGGTCACCTTCCGGGGCAGACGACGGGACGATCATTCGGGTCCGAGCAGGTAGGTGCAGAACAGCCCGTCGGGGTCGTCAGATGGGCCTGAGCTGCTCCAGCGACCGGGCGTTGCCCGGGCTCAGGCCCAGCGCCGGGCGGACGGGGAGATTGGCGTCGGAGAACTGGACCCCGCAGGAGTGCGGTTCAAGCCGGCGCAGGGCGTCGTCGACCCACCGCCGTGCCGCGCGTCGTCAGCGGCGTCCTCCCAGCCCGGCGTTGGGCGACAGGTAGAGCGGCGCCTGCATCGACCAACACGCGTTGGGCCGCTCCTGTGGTGGCCCCACAGGATCCACACACGAAACTGTGCTCGCCCTCGGGGACTCCTTCAGGCCGGCCGGGCCGCCGCGGGAATGATGTCGGCGGCGGCCGAGTGGGTCCAGATCCCGTCGACGTCCCAGCGCAGGGCCGGGGCGTCGCCGCCGCCGCGATCGTGCAGGTCGGGCAGGCGGTCGAACCGGGATGGAGAAGCGGTCCAGAGCGCGATCGGCGACCGGGCATGTGCTCAGGGGCGCCAGCAACGCGGCCGGGTGGCGCCGCCGGGGTCGCCGTATGCGTCCGCGTGCGTGGCGAACGCCATGCCGGTGAGGGTGAGGACCTGGGCTCCGACCCGCGGGGAGTAGCCGACCCGCGCCGAGACCTCGACCTCGGGCGGGAGGGTAGGCAACAGCGCGAGCGCCCACTCCAGCACCTCGTCGTGGACGTCCAGCGGGTAGATGTCGCCGGTGCGCAGCATGCGCGGCCGTGGGCACAGATCGAAGTGAAAGCGGGTCACGACTCCGAAGAACCCCGGGCCGGCACCCGGGGCCGCCCACAGCAGCTCGGGATGCGTGGAGTCGTCGGCGTGGACGTGCTCGCCGTCGGCCAGCACGACGTCGATGGCGCGGATGTTCAGCCCGGCGGGCCCGCGCGTGCGCGAGTTCCATCCGTAGCCGCCGCCGAGCGCGAACCCGCCCAGCCCCACCGTGCCGCAGTGGCCGATCGGGAAGAAGAGACCCCGCTCGGTCAGCGCGGCGTCGAGGTCACGCCCGACCGTTCCCGGGCCGACGGCGGCGACCATCGCATCGGCGTCGACGGCGATCTCGGTGAGCGCCGAGAGGTCGAGCAGCATGCCGTCGGTGCGCAGGCAGTTGCCGTACCAGCTGTGGCCGCCGGAGCGCACCGACACGCGCAGCCCCTCGGACGCCGCGTGGCGCACGCCCCAGACCACGTCTTCGGCGGTCGCCGCCAGCAGAATCCGGTCGGGATGGCGGTCGGGCTTGCGGCCGTTCCAGACCGCGTTGAGGCGGGCCGCCTCGTACTCCGCGTCGCCGCGGTGGAGCAGTCGCCCGTCCGGAGGCTGCCGTTCGGTCATGGCGGAGTTGTATCGCATGGCGGTAAGCTTGTACCGCATGCCGGGCAGTGTGAAAACGGGCGCAGGATGGCCGCGACAGTCCCGAGACGACGCTGCTGGCCGCGCTCTCCCAGCTCCAGATCCACGACGCCTCCCCCACCATCGCCCCCGGCATGCCGATGTTCGTCGTCTACGACGGACCGGAGATCACGCCGCTGCTCACCCACGAGGAGATCGGCGTCGCCGCCAACCGCGTGGCCATGTCCGAGCACACCGGCACCCACGTCGACGCGCCGTTTCACTTCGACCCCGGCGGGCTCACCGTCGACCAACTCGCGCCCGACGCCCTCCTGTTGCGGCCCTACAAGAAGTTCGACCTCAGCGGCGAGGACCCACAGCCGGGCGAGCTGCTCGGCGTGACCGCGCTGCGGCGCGCCGCCGACGCGGCCGGCTTCACCCTGGCGGCCGGGGACATCGCGATCGTCGAGATGGGCTGGGACCGCCACTGGCCCGACGGTCCTGGCGACCACACCCACAGCTTCTGGGGCCACAACATGCCCGGCCTGGACGCGGCGGCGTGCAGCTGGCTGGTGGAGGCCGGCGTCATCGCCGTCGCCTCGGACACCGCGGCCTGCGACAACGCGGTGCGCGACGGGCAGATCGGCGACGCCCACGGCCACGCGCACTGGTTTCTCCCGCGCGGGATCCTCATCCTCGAGGGGCTCCAGGGCCTGGCCGGCGTTTCCGCCACCGGGCTGCTCGTCGCCCTGCCGCTCAAGGTCGCCGGCGGCTCGGGGTCCCCCGCGCGGGTGCTCTTGCTCCACCGCGGGTCCTGACGCGGCCGCGGGCACTCGCGGTCGACCTCGCGGATGTGGCCGTAGGTCGGCCGCGGCCATGCTCGCCAAGACCTTGGGGAGGGTGAGAGACTGCGACGTGGTCGTCCGCCGCCTCGTCCGCTTCCCGAGCCCTGCCGTGGCCGGACTCGAGTGGCCGGTCTTTGAGGCGACCGGCCCGCGCGACGGGCCGCGGGTCTGCCTGCTCGCCGGGGTGCACGGATGCGAGTACTCCTCGATCGCGGCGGTCAGGCAGTTCATGCGCGAGCTCGACGTCTCCGAGGTGGCGGGGTCGATCCTCGCCGTGCCGATCGTCTCCCCGACATCCTTCGCGGCACGATCTCCCTTCGTCGCGCCGGAGGACTCGCGCAACCTCAATCGGTCCTTCCCCGGGGACCCGAATGGCTCGTTCACCGGCGTCCTCGCCCATCACGTCTTCTCGGAGTTCGTCGCCGGCAGCGACGTGCTCATCGACCTGCACGGCGGCGACATGGTCGAGGCGCTCGAGCCGTTCGCCCTCTACGACGACTCGCCTGTGCGCGGCACCGCAGAGCGGCTGGCCCGCGCCTACGGCCTGCGCTATGTCATCTGCGACACCACCGACCCGCTCGACGGGACCACCAGCGCAGCCGCCGCGGCGGCGGGGATCCCGGGCATCACCGCCGAGGCGGGTGGCTGCGGGCTTCTGGAGCCGGCCGAGGTCGAGCGCCACCTGCGGGGCTTGCGCAGCGCGCTCCGGGCCGCGGGCGTGCTCGCCGGCGAGCCCGACCCGCCTCCCGCCGACCAGCAGCTCGTCCAGCGCCTCCAGTGGCTGCGCGCCGCGACCCCCGGCTGGTGGCAGCCCGCCGTTCACGTCGGTGACACCATCGCCGCCGGCGATCACCTGGGGGACGTTCAGGATGGGTTCGGCGACGTGATCGAGACGATCACGGCTCCCGAAGCGGGCGTCATCCTGTGTGTCACCTCGAGCCCCGCGGTGCAGGCGAACGGCCTGCTGCTCGGGCTCGGCACGGGCCTACGCGCGTTCTACGCGCGAAGGTAGGCCGAGAGGGTCAGCACGGCGGTGGAGTCGATCATCGCCGGGGCTCGGTCGTGCCCATCGAGGTCGTAATAGACGCCAGGGAAGGTCTGGAAGACCCCGCTGACGTTGTGGTGCAGATGGGACTCGGTCGAAGGTCAACGCGCCAAAGCCAGTGTCAACGACGTCGAAGACGGCGCCGCCGCCCTCTCTGGCGCTGTTGTCGTTCATCACGGTTCCGGCGATCCCCACGTTGTCGTTCTTGCCGTCGAGGTAGACGGCGCCGCCGCTGCCGCCGCCGGGCGTGCCGCGGCGGGCCGGGTTGGCCCCCCAGCCGACGGCCTTGTTGTCCGTGAACGCGCTGTTGAGGATCTCCCACTGGACGCTGATGCTGCTCAGCGCCCCGCCGTTGGAGCAACGGCCGCCGCTGAACGTGTCGCTGGTGATGTACACGGGGCGGTTCTGATACTGCGCCAGGGCGCGGATCGCGCCCCCGCCGAGATCAGGACCGAAGGCGTAGCAGCGGTTATCGGTGAACCGCGAGTTGACCGCCTTGAACTGGCCACCCTCGACGTAGATGGCCCCGCCGCCGTCGACCCCGCCGTACCAGCACTTCGGGATGTTGTCCGTGCAGGCGGCCTGATGAGTGCCGTCGTAGCCGTCCTTGAAGGCGATGTTCTGCACCACGATCTGCGGATACGGCTGGTTGACGCAATCATCGGTTGACCACGTGCCCGCGCACGTGTCCGAGTAGAGGATCCGACGCTTGCCGCCTCCGCTCAGTGTGACCAGGCCACCGCCATCCAGCACGACCAGACGCCGGGTCTTGATCACGCTCGCGGTGCTGGTCATCACGATGGTGACGGGCTTGGGCCCGCAGTTGAAGGTGATGATCCCGCCCGCGGCAACGGCGCGCACCACGGCGGCCGACGTGCAACTGGCCGGCGAGCCGTGCCCGATCACGTGGTTGGGGTGGGTGGGAGTGACCGCGCGGCCCGCGGGCGGCACCGGGAAGTGCCCGTTGGGATTGCCGAAGTGGGGCAGCTCGCGCCGTCCGCGATGGTCGCCGCTCCGAAGAGCGACTCCGGCACCGACCAGCGCGCCCAGCAACGCCTGAACCTGCCGATCTCCCGCATCTCGCCCGATGGTAGACGGATGCGGGCTGTCAGTCCGACGATGCGGTCGCGAGCGCGCCGGCGACAAAGGCGGCGATCGCCTTGCTGAACTCCCGGCGGCTCTCTTCCCAGGCGTAGAACATGTGCCCGCCGCGGAAGTGACGCACCGTTAGGCGGCTGGACATGGACGGGTCGAGCCGCATGAGGTTGCGCAGCCGGTCGCTGGCGTAGTACGGCGTGACCAGGTCATAGCGGCCATGGGTGATGAACGCCTTCAGGTACGGGTTGAGCGCCATGCCGTAGCGGAAATCGTCGGTGGCGCCCACGGGCGGTGTGAAGAAGTGCTCGGGCGCGTCGTTGCGCCACCCTTCGTTCACTTCCTCGCTCAGCAACATGTACTCGCGGTCGGTCTCGACGCCGATGTCCGATCGGAGGTGACGGTTGATCGCCATCGTGTAGACCGGGTCGACACCGGCGAGGGTCGGGTCCGGCCCGGCGAACTCCTCCCGGTCAGGGAACGGGTCCGTGGCTGTGACTGTCGTGTCATACAGGCCCACCACCTTCCGCTCGTCGCGGAGCAACTCGCGCGTGAACGTGCCCATCGTGATGCGGCCCTCGGCGCGAGCGACCAGGTCGGCGGGAAGGCCGATCAGGTCGGCGAGACGCCCGAGGATCAGCTCGCGTTCGGCGGCGGGCATCGAGGCGCCGCGAGTGAGCAGGATGGCGTAGTCACCCGTCGCAAAGCTCTCCGCCTCAGCCTGGACGGCCCCGAGGTCCGTACCCGATGCAAACGCGCGCGAGCGTCCATGGTGCAGCGCGGTGATCGCCATCGTCGGCAGGAGATCGACCCAACCGAGCACGTCGTAGTCGGTCGGGGTCAGCGCCGAGATCTCGAGCGCCGGTGAGATGAGCACCGCGCCGCTGAGCCCGATGCCCGCGGTCTCCTGCAACATGCGCACGAGCCGCCCGACGCGATATCCGCCGTAGCTCTCACCGGCGATGAACACCGGAGACCCCCACCGGCCGTGGCTCGACAGCCACCGGCCCATCGCCTCACACAGCGACTCGAGGTCGCGCTTGTAGCCGAAGTACTCCTTGCCGTCGCCGCTCTCGCCACCGTCGCCGCCTGCCACGCTCGCGCTTCTTGCCCGCATCGCGGTCCTTGCCCTCACCCTCGATGACCCGGCTGAAGCCGGTGCCCACAGGGTCGATGAACACCAGATCCGTGAAGGCCAGCCACGAGTCCTCGTTGGGGACGAGGCGCGGCGGCATCTGCGGCAGCGCTCCGTTGGCCGGGAATGCCACCCGCTGCGGGCCGACAACCCCCATGTGCAGGAACGCCGACGACGCGCCCGGGCCGCCGTTGAAGACAAACGTGACCGGACGGTCATCATCGCTGCGCGCAACGTATGAGACGGAGAAGATCTCCGCCGACGGCTTCTCCTTCTTGCGCAGGACGATCCACTGGGCGCTCACGGCGTAGTCGATCGAAACGCCCTCCGCCGTCCAGGTGCCGGTCGTCTCTGCCCCGGCCGGCGGCTCGTGACCGGGCTCCGCGCCGGTCTTTTCGTCCTTCGCGCCCTCGTCGCCCATGCTGAAACGCTATCTCGAATTGATCGTGAGTGGCGGGCGGCGGATCGCCGGCCGACCGCCGTCTCAGCGCAGCGGCTTGAGCTCTCAGCGGTCCAGGCGTTCAGAGCGTTGTCGGCGGCTGGGCCAGCCGCCGGGCGCTGATGGCTGCGGTCGCCATCAGCGCCGGTCCGCCGAGGAGCAGCAGCCACGCCGGCAGCGCCTGCTTGCCGGCGACCATCAGTGCGACGTAGGTGGCGGGCAGCGTGCACGCAATCGCCAGGCGTGGGTCAGACCCGATCGTCAGGACGGCAGCGAGCATCAGTGCGACCGCCGCGCAGCTGACCACGACCGTGACCGGTTCGATGCTGTGCCCGTGGCCGTATGCGCCCACCAGAGCCGCGGTCGCCGCCAGCCACGCCAGGCGGCGCGGGTCCAAGCCACGCCGTCGGGGCGCCAGGACGAGGACCGTGAAGCACGCGAGAGGAACGACTGTCGGCGCGATGCCGCGGAATGTCGACGCATGGGCCACGAGCTGCGGCAGTCGCGCCAACGTCCACGCGAGTGCCGCAACGCCGGCGATTGACTCAGCACCGATCAACGCGATCGCGAGGATGACGCCGAGGCTGGCGATCGACGCCCATGACAGCAGCGGGTCGTGGACGCCGCCGAGCCTCTGCGCCAGCAGGGTGCTGAGATCAAGCGTCATCACCAGAATGGCGCCGCGGCAGAATCCGTCGGCCACGAGCCTGCGGGGGCTACGGCCCACAGTTCGCGCACGCAGTCCCGTGCCCACCAGGTCGGCGAGCTCGCGCCCAAACCGCATCCGGGAGCCGGTGCCGGCGCGGTCCAGCAGGGTCCCGAGGATCTCCTCGCCGTGCGACGAACGGAGCGAGGCCGGCAGCGCCCGCAGCGCGCACGCCGCCAGGTCCTCGCGAGTCATCACGCCGCCGCTCCTGCCGCGGCGGTCGCTCGCAGGCGCCGCTCCACGAGTCGCGCCGCCTGTTCGAGGCGTTTCGCCTCGGCGCTCAGCGCCCCTCGTCCGGCCGGCGTGAGCTCGTAATCGCGTCGCTGCCGACCACCGTGCATGTATGGCTCCCCTGCCATGACAAGCCCCTCCGGGATCGCGCGATCAAGCAGGGCGTACAGCGTGCCCGTGGACAGGCGCACGGTGCCGCCCGAGAGCTCGTCGACCCGCAGGATGATCCCGTACCCATGCAGCGGTCCATCGATCAGGGCGGCCAGCGCAAAATAACTCGGCGTTCGCAACTCCATCGCGGACACTATACATCGGTGATCGACATATCGTCAACCGACTTGTTGACCCAGACTTCCTGAGGCCCCCGCGGTAGCCGAGGAGTAAACTGGAGGTCAAGGCATTTCACCGCTTCTGCGAAGCGACTTCGCGCAGGGCTCCGCCCGTACGGCGACCTCTCGGACAGTTTCGTCCCCAGCGACGAAAGAGCCGCACCAAGTCACACGGACTCGGAACGCTTATCTGAAAGGACCTCGTATGCCAGTCTTCTTTTTCACGGTCGAACAGCAGGAACGCGCCATCGTCGAACGGTTCGGGAAGTTCGTTCGCGTTGCCGGCCCGGGACTTCAGCGAAAGTCACCCTTCGTCGAAAAGGTGGCCGGGCGGATGAGCCTGCAGGTCGAGCAGTTGAACGCGGATATTGAGACCAAAACTCGGGACAACGTGTTCGTGGTGGTCAAGCTCGCGATCCAGTACATGGTCAGCGCCGACGAGGGCAAGGTCAAGGACGCCTTCTACAAACTCGATGACCCTGAAGTGCAGATGAAGTCCTACGCCTTCGATGTGGTCCGCTCGCACATTCCGACCATGGACCTTGACGAGGCGTACGCAGATGCCGACACCATCGCCAAGCACATCCAGGACACCCTGCAGACGCAGATGGCGGACTACGGCTACGAGATCATCAAGGCGCTGATCACGAACATCGAACCGGACCAGCGAGTCAAGGATGCGATGAACAACATCAACGCCGCGCGTCGTAACCAGGAGGCCGCGACCGCTCAGGGCGAGGGCGACAAGACGCTTCGCATCAAGAAGGCCGAGGCAGAATCGGAATCGATGCGTCTCCACGGTGAGGGCGTCGCGGCTGAGCGCGTGGCGATCGCCCAGGGACTGAAGGACTCGCTCGCTGTCCTCGCCGATGAGCAGGGCATCGACCCCAAGGAAGCGATGGGGCTCGTCGCGCTCACGCAGTACATGGACACGATCCGCTCAGTCGGCGAGCACGGCAACATGACCACGCTCCTGCTGCCCCACTCTCCCGCCTCGGTCGGGTCATTGATGGACCAGGTCCAACAGGGCATGCTCACGGGCAATCTCGCCGCGAACAGCGCGTCAGGTGGCGGCAACGGTGTACGGCGCCCGACTCCGGTCGCCCCGCCGGCCCCATCCACGAGGACGCACGGCCAGCGGTGACGGTATGCCCAGCGCAGCGTTGACCGAGACGATGGTCGACGGCAGACACGAGATGGTCGCGTTTCTCGGGGTCGCCCCTGACCCGGGGCTGCTCGACGGGGACCACATCGATCTCCCTCCGACCGAGCAACCTCCGGAGCCGGCCGCGCCTACTCGTAGGCATGGCCGGCTCGTCGCCGCGGGCTCACTGCTGACCGGCGTCACCTTGATCGGCGGGGTGGCGATGATCATCTACGGCGCGGCTGAGCTGCTGGTCAATGGTGCTGACGCGTTTGACGCCGTCGTCACTGTGATCGGGATCCTGCTGGCGGCGACCCACTGGGGATGGGTGCACGTCGCCGAATACATCGGCCTCACCATCGATGAGCACGCGCAGCATGTGATGGATGCGCACCGACGGGAGTGGCTTGCCGCCATCGAGCCATACCCGCGCTACAGCGTCTCGACCAGTGTGCTCGCTGACGCCTCGATACGAATCGAATCTGTTCTGTACCGGCCAACGCTGACCGCTGCTCACACCTTCACCTTTGCTCGTGAGACCGACACGGAAAGGACCTACGAGGCTCACACGCCGGCGGAGGTCATCGCCACCACGGTGGAGACGATGCGCCGCCAGGCCCGATTGGAGACCGACCGCCTGCGGGAACTCTGGGAAGCCGCGTCGACTGCCTACGCCGCGGCGCTCGCTGATGGCGACGACGACCGACAGCGCCTGGACGCGGAACGAGCGGCCGCCATCGCGTTGTCTGAGCACATCAACGCTTCACTGCTCGAGCCCCCGGTGATCGAGTAGAGGCGTGAGGCGCTCACTCGCGCACCCCTCCTGGTGGGCCTCCAGCGCCGTCCCCTACCCATTCTTCTGGCTGGTGCCGACGGTGGGAGCGGCGCTCGGGTTCGCCGCGGCGAACCGGCTCGGCGTCCCGGTGTGGAGCGGGTTTCTCGCCGGCGAGATCCCCGCTCTTGCCCTTGAAGCCTGGTGGCGTCACCGGCTCAGTGCCGGATGGCCATCGCCAGATGCGTCACCGTCGAGACGACGTACACGAGACCGAGAAGGTGGCGAAACCAGTTGACGCCTTCGACAAGCTCCTCATAGGCCCAGATCGCCATCGCCAGATAGGAGACCGCGAGAGCGTCTCGGTGCCCCGCTCCGTGGAGCATGCTCGCGGCCGATCCGGCGACGAACGCCACGATCAGCGGCCCGTTAGGGAACTGGATCAGAGGAAATCGCCGCGGCCACCCGAATTGCGCGACGCGTCTGACCCTGGCCCTCCAAAGCTCTCGGTCCACACCCACTAGACACCCCGTCCCGGCATTCCTTCCGCGCCTCCGGCTCTGCGCAATGCCCACCGAGTAGAGTCTAGGGAGCAGGTTCCACCGCTTGGGTGTTGCGCTCTCTCATCCTTCCTGTGGTCAGTGTTTTTAGTGGAGCGATGAGGAGTTCAGTGTTATGCCGAAGCAGAACCAAGAGCCTGGGCCGGGACGGTCAACGGCGGCGGTCGCATTCGACGACCTGCGCAAGGAGATCGCGCAACGCAACGAACTGGCCACCCAGAAGGCGCGCAAGGTCCGCGCTGCGCGCGACCGAGAGCAGATGCGCGCGCGTCGTCAGTGGGAGCTTCTCTAGAAGTCCGCTCATCTCAGTCCGCGCGACCGCCGCGCGCTCTGAGTGACACCCCTTTCTGGGCGGGACTAGACTCGACCGACCGGGGTGTCGTCGAGCGTGATGCCCGAACGACCGGTCCCCCGCGTGTAAGGAGACGGTCGTGTCGCGTATTCAGCAGGTCATCGAGACGCTTGAAGCTGAGCGTTCAGAAGTTCAAGAGCATCTGGCGTGGCTTGAGCAGCAGATCAGTGAGTTCCACGCCCACAACGGCGGGGCGGCGGCCAGCGCGCCGGTTCGGTCCAAGCGCCGCGCGACCGCGCGGCGGGCGAGCAAGCGCCGTGCCACGGCTCGCAGCCGGCAGACCGATACCAAGGCGGGCATCATCGCCTTTCTGGCCCAGCATCCTCAGAGCACCGCGGGTGACGTCGCCAAGGCTCTCAGTCTCAACCCCGGGAGCGTCTCGACCCGCTTGACGCAGCTGGCGAAGCGCGGCGAGATCCAGAAGGCATCGCGGGGGTACACCGCGGCAGCTTAAGTCATCGCGCTCCGCTCCTGCGGTGGCGGGCTCGGCGCCGCGGGGCCCTAGCCTCCTGGGTCACGCTCATCGATTCGACTGGAGGGTTTCACATGGATGCGCCCGTCAAGGCCCGCGAACAACTCCCGCACGTCGTTCGCTTCGATCCCGCCGAGATCCGAAAGGCGCTCCGCGATGTCGAGGGGTTCAACGCCAAGCTGGCGCTCGTCATCACACGCAGCGTTGGCACCATGGCGTGCGCCTACCTCTTCGCGGTGATTGCATTGATCAGCCTCCCTGCGGCGCTCAGCTCGGGACAGGTGATCATCATCGTGGCATGGATCGCGCAGACGTTCCTTCAGTTGGTGCTCCTGTCGATCATCATGGTCGGGCAAACCGTCCAGTCCGCCGCGTCGGACGCGCGCGCCGCCAAGCAGTTCGCAGACACCGAGACGATCCTCGACCGTCTCGACGTCGACACGGCCGGCGGCATCCGAGAGGTGCTCGACGCGATCCACGCGCTCGCCCTACCGTCGGGAGCGTCACACCCCGGCCCGATCCCACCGGCGTGATCGAGCTGACCCGCCGGCGACCCATGACTGGCTGTATGGCCGCTGACGAGCTGGTGCCGCGGCTGCGCGGCGTTTCGCACGCGGGCGCATCCGTACTTGCGATTGCGGCGGCCGTCGTGGTCATCGTGCTCGCGCCGGCAGGTCGGGCGACGGTCGCTGCGGCGGTGTACGGCACGGGCCTCATCGCGTTGTTCGGCTGCAGCGCGCTGTATCACCGCTGGCCCGGGCCGGCGCGCTTCAAGCCGCTGCTGCGGCAGATCGACCACAGCACGATCTTCATGTTCATCGCCGCCAGCTACACGCCGGTCGCGCTGGTGCTCCTGCATGGGTGGCTGGTGTGGGTGATCCTGGGGGTCGCGTGGACGGGTGCCATGGCCGGCGTCGCGTTCTCGCTTGGATGGATCCAGGCGCCGCGCCCCGTGGTGGCCGGTAGCTATCTCGCGCTGGGCTGGATGGCGGTGATCGCGATCCCCCAGCTGCTCGGCGACGTGGGGGCGACACCGCTCGTCCTGCTGGGCTCCGGTGGACTCCTGTACTCCGCGGGAGCGGTCATCTACGCCCGCCAGCGTCCCGATCCGTGGCCGCGGACGTTCGGTTTTCACGAGGTCTTCCATGCGTTCGTGATCGCTGCGGCGACCGTCCAGTACGTCGCGCTGGTGGGCTGGGTGTTGACCGGGGCGAGCGCGTGATCTGTCCACCTGCCGTTGAGCTCAGCGACGGCCGTGCCGACTCGCTACGGTGATCAGTCGAGCGCGCCGGCGGGCAGTACGAACCGCATCGGCTGGCGCGATGTGGTCGCGTTGTCGCTGAACCGCGAGCCGTGGATCCCCTGACTCCGAGCGGTGGGGGTGGTGGCTTCGGGCGCGCCGGAGTGGGCGACGATCCAGTCCATGATCGTCGCGTAGTCGGCGCCGGCGGCCAGGATTGCGGCCCGCTCGATGACGACTCCGCCGGAGCGGTGCGGACGCGACAGCGTGGTCATGAGCGTGGTGATTTCGAGGTCGTTCATTTCTCAGTCCCTCACTAGTGTGGGTTGTGGTCGTCCGTCGTCGGGTTCTCGCCAAATGGCGATACGCCCGGTCGGGCTGGGAAGGTCAGCCTCGAAGGGTGGGCGGGTGCCGGGTTGGAGGCCAAGCAGCGTCGTCAGGAGCAGCAGCGGCGCTCCCGCCGCCCATGCCTGCGGACGCGACGCTGTGGGGAATGCCACCGGAACGGTCGTCAGAGACTCGGGAAAGCCGGCGAAGACCTCGGGCAGGCGGTACTCGAAGTACGGCGCTGCGGCGAGGATCGCCGAGGCGATCGTGCGAGCCTCCTCGTGGTGTCCGTAGCGGGCGAGGCCCGCGGCGATCAGCGAGTTGTCGTGGGGCCAGATCGTCCCTGTGTGGTAGCCGAGGGGGTTGTAGCCGGCC
The DNA here is from genome assembly GCA_963790605.1 of uncultured Actinomycetota bacterium. Taxonomy (GTDB): domain Bacteria; phylum Actinomycetota; class Thermoleophilia; order Solirubrobacterales; family Solirubrobacteraceae; genus Palsa-465. The sequence continues at coordinate 594,828 of CAWBPG010000003.1, forward strand.
TCGCGCGTGCCAAGGGTGCGCACGCCCCAGCCGGAGTAGAGCTGTGCGTCGAGCAGACGCTCGGCGGTGGCGGCGGCCTCGCGGTCGTCGAGGATCCCGGACCAGAGGAGCTGGCCGATGTTGGATGTCAGGCTGTCGACCTGACGTTTCTCGCCGTCGAGCGCAAGGGCGTGATAGCCGCGCTCAGGGATCCAGAAGTCGCGACGAAAGCGCGCTTGGAGTTCGCTGGCGCGCTGCTCGAGCAGGTCGCTCAGCGCGCGGTCGTTCCATACCTCGCGGGCGAGCCGGGCGACCGGCGCTGGGCGTCGTACGCGTAGCCCTGGATCTCGCACGTCGCGATCGGTCCCCGTGCGAGCGTACCGTCGGCGAACTGGATGGCGTTCCAGCTGTCCTTCCAGCACTGGTTGACCAGGCCGGTCGTGAGGTTGCGGCGTTCGTACTCGATATAGCCGTCGCCGTCGGGGTCGCCGCTGCTCTCGATCCAGGCCAGGGCGGCGCGGGCGTTGGGCTCCAGGGCGCGGACGAGCGTGTCGTCTCCGGTCCATCGGTGGTACTCGTCGAGGAGCACGAGGAAGAGCGGCGTGGCGTCGGCGCTTCCGAAGTAGGGCGAATGGGGACGCTGGCCGCGAGCGGTGAGCTCGCCGAAGCGAAGCTCGTGCAGGATCTTGCCCGGCTCCTGCTCGTGGAAGTCGTCGCGGCACGTGGCCTGGCGGGCGGCGAGCACCCGCAGGGTGGTTGCGGCCAGCCCTGGGAGATACGGGCAGCGCCTGGAAGCTCGTGATCAGACTGTCGCGGCCGAAGAGCGCCATGAACCACGGCAGGCCGGCTGCGGGCAGCGTCGCTCCCTGAGCAAGGTCGGGGCGCATCCGGAGCGCCCCGAGGTCGCTGAGGCTGGCTCGGTACGTCCGCACGAGCGCTGGGTCGTCGGCTTGGAGGGCGGGCGCATGCGCCAGCCACCTCTCCAGCTCGGCCTCCCTCGCCTCGCGCACCTCCGTGGGCCCGCCCTGTGGCTGGCGTCGCGCAAACCGGATCCCCGGCTGCGCGGCCCGTGGGGTGATCGTGAAGGTGGTCGACCACTGCTGGCCATGTCCGAGCTCGAGGTCGTACGCGAAGCCGTCCCGGGTCACCGCTGCCGGCGAGCTGCTCGTGAGCGTGACCGAGCGGTGAAACTCGGCGTGTTGGTAAGACAGTGTCATGCTCGTACCGTCGTGGGTGCGGGTGACATCCCGCGGCGCGACCACCCTGTCCTTGACTTCGAACAGGTCGGCAAAGTCAGCGTCGACCTCCACCACCACTCGTAGGCGGCTTGTCTCGTGGAGGTGATTGGTCACTGTCACCTCCTCCATCCAGACGTCGTCCACGAGGCGGTGGCGCACGATCGAGCACGGCGCCTGGTCGTCGGGCCCCACGGTGGGTGTGAGGAAGAACTGCGCGTCGAAATGCGCGCTCTGGTGGAGACTGAGCAGCTCGAGCGGCGTATCTCCCACGTGCAGGGCCCAGCGCGATATGAAGCGGGTGTCCTCGGAGTAGAAGCCGTGGTCGCGGCCTTCGCCGGCGCGGATGTCACCGAGCCGGTCGCCAACGACGAACGTGCTTCCGTCCAGAACGCTCAGGGTTCGCTCAGACACCTGCCATCGCCCTGGCGACGCGTGGAGACGCCACCGACCGGTACGTGTGCTCGTAGGCGGCCGCGACGACTTGCACATCGCAATGCTGGCCCACCCAGTTGCGGCAATCCCGCGCGTTGATCCGTCGCAGCAGGCCGATGGCGTCGGCCATCGCGCGTTCGTCATCGACCAGGAAGCCGGTCTTGCCGTCGATCACGAGCTCGCGTGCGGCGCCCTCCGGGAATGCGATGATCGGTGTCCCGCATGCGAGCGCTTCGACCATCACCATCCCGAACGGCTCGTCCCATCGGATCGGCATCAGAAGCCCGCGGGCGTGTGCGAACAGCGAGCGCTTCTCGGACCCGCCTACCTCGCCCACGAAGCGGACCCCCGTGCCGTCGATGTGGGGGGCGACCTCTCGGTCGAAGAACGCCTGCTGTCCGGGCTGGATGACTCCGGCCAACACCAGCGGAACGTCGACGGCGCGGGCCGCCGCGATCGCGCGGTGGGGCCCCTTCTCCTTGGTCATGCGTCCGATCCAGAGCAGATAGTCGCCCTTGCGCTCCTGGAGGGGCCAGGTTCGCAGGTCGATCGGGTTCGGGATCGAGCGGATCGGCCCCAGGCCGGGTGGTGCCGATGCGAGCTGAGCGCGACTGATACCCACCAGTTCCGCCTTGTGTCCGTGGCGCTCGTAGAAGGCCGACGTCTCAGTAGTGAATGATCCGTGCAGGGTGTGTACAAATGGGGTGTCGATGCGGCCGGCCATGGCGAGCCCAGTGAAGCCGCAATGGTCGTGGATGACATCGAAGCGATCACCGCCGACGGCGAGTTCGATGCGATCGAACGCCTGCCCGACGTGGTCGGCCTCATACAGCGAGCGCTCGATCTCGTCAGGATGGGACTCCTGGAGCAGGGTCACAACTGTCGCGCGCGACGCTGAACCCGGAGCGCAGAAGAGCGTCACGTCGTGGCCGCGCCCGACCAGCGTCTCGGTCAGCGTGCTCACCACCGACTCCACGCCACCGTACCCCGGCGCCGGTACGGGGATCCATGGCGGAGCGAGCATCGCGATTCGCAGTGGCGACTCGGGAGAGCGCCCGGGCTCGGCGGCCGGCAATCGATCCATGTGACCGAAGTCCGTCCGCCCCAATACAAGGCGACGCGACGACCGAACGGGCGCTGCGCTGACAGCATCCATAGATGCTCCTCACGTGCCTCTCAGGCGGGGCGCTCACCGGGCAGAGAGGTCGAAAAGGACCGGGCGAGCGCACAATCGCCAAAACCAGAGAGGTCATGCGATGTACTCGTTCACCGTACCACGGCGTGCAACAAATCCGAGTGCAGGCGGTCGGAATCTGGTAACCTATGTGTTGCGCTCTGAGAGCCCTGCTCTTCTCGCTTCCCGGGCGACATTGTCAGCCAGAAGGGCAGAAAGCCGGTCGGCAAATGGCCACCGCAACCTCGAAGGCCCGCGCCAAGCGCGGCGGCCGCCGCGTCCTCGATGCAGTTCCGCATCGTTGAGGACAACGGCGGCAACTATCACTGGACGCTCCTGGATCGCGACGGCGCCAGCCTCGCGCGGTCGGGCAGCTTCGCGTCGTACGAGCACACCGAGGACGCCGCCCGCGTCGTCCTCGCCGGCGCCGGCTCGGCGCGGCTAGATCCCCGAGTGACATGAAACCCACAACTGCCGCGGCAGCCGGAGCCACCACCCCGCCTGCCGCCCGCCCTGGCCCGCTTGCCCGGCTGGTCGCCGCACTGCGTGGCGACAAGTACATGGTCGACGCCTACCCGCCGGCCGAGTCACCCACCGAGGACGGTTAAGTCATGGGCAACCGACACATCCCGCGCCTGTGCCGTTCCTGTGACGCGCCCATGGCCGGACAGGAGGACAGCTGCTGGAGCTGCGGAGCCACCTGGGACTACCGCGCGGCGAAAGAGGCTCCGCTTCGCGTGATAGACGGCGGCCGCGGCTGCACGCCCCGAGGCCAGCGCGGCTGGCAGATCCAGAGACAGCCACGCGCAGGCCGCGGCGATGGCGCGCTGAGTCTCGAAGGCGGTGAGCAGGCTCCGTCAGGCCGCCAGGCGACGAGCGCGGCCGTCATCACGGCTGGAGGCCGCTCATCCAAGCTCGCGCTCGTAGTGCACAAAGGAGGTCAGCTGCGCGACGGTGTCATACAGCGACCGAGCTCGCCCGTTGAACGCCTGGGTGTGCCAGTAGAGAGTCTCGGCGCCCGCCAGACGACCCTGCTCGCCCGCGGCCTCGATCAGCGCCCGCGCGGCACCCGTGCCTCGGTGGCCGGGGTCGACATAGAGATCCTCCAGGTAGCAGGTGCCGCCGCGCGACCAAGTCGAGGGATGCAGCACGCAATGGGCGAAGCCGACGAGGGTGCCGTCGACAGCGTCCGCGGCCAAGCCGAAGCAGCCGTCACGGCGCTCGGTCATCCGGACGAAGGTCTGCTCGGTGACCTCCGGTTCGACCTCGGCACGGTAAAAGCGCAGGTAGCCGACCCACAGCTCGGTCCAGGTGACGTGATCCTCGGCGCGCAACTCACGGATCGTCGTCATGGCGGCAGCCTACCGCTGAGTGCTCGACGGCTGTCGACCAGGGTGGACAGCCGACGGCGAACGCCTCGATATGCTGGCGCCATGGATTTCGGCCCGCCGATCGCCTATCAGGTCCTGAGCCATGGGACCGCGGTGTATTCCGCCGACGGCGAGGAGGTCGGAAAAGTGGCAAGGGTCCTGGCGGCAGAAGACGAGGATGTGTTCGACGGGATCGTGATCGGGGAGCACCGGTTCGGTCGGGAACATCGATTTGCCGATGCGGACGACGTACAGGCGATCTTCGAGCGGGGCGTGGTGCTCAAGCTCGACAGAGCGCAATGTGAGCAGCTGCCGAAGCCGTCGGCCAATCCAGCCGTGATGCGCGACGACCCAGCCGAGTCCAAGGCTGACCGGCGCCGCGAGAGACTGACGCGGGCCTGGGACCTCATCTCCGGCAACGACTGAACCGCCCCGGACGTTCAGGTCGACGTGGTGACGAGCTCGCCGGCGATGCAGTGCGCGAGGCCTGGTGCTGCCGCTTGAGGATCGGGAACGCCCGTGATCAGGGCAGTGGTTCTGGTTGAAGTCACTGGAGACTCCTCTTTGGGCTCGGCCTTCGTGGTAAGGCGCACCACCGCCTACAGCGAGAGCCCGTGGGTCCAGGGAGGGGCCTGAGTGGCTGATTGCGCTGCACGAGGGAGCCCCCCGGTGACCCCGACAGCACCCAGAGAATGTCAGCGGCGAGGCCATAGTCCCAAGGACCAACGCCGCGATCCTCTCAATTCACCGACCGTGCTCCTTAGCGGCGCTCGATCCAAGCTCAGCCAGCGAGGCGGTAGACCTGGCCGCTCAGTGACAGCGCGTAGACGTGCCCTGCCGTGTCCTGACCGAACGAGCTCATCGCGCTGACTGAGAGACCGGTGGAGCGGTCGCCGCGCGCGTGGCCCGCGCTGAGTCTCACCGAGTTGATCTCGCTGTGGCAGAAGTCGCCGTAGACGTATCGTCCGTACAGCGACGGGACCGAGCGGTCACGAACAACGTAGCCACCGATGATCGCGCAGTACTGCTCGGCCCGGTGGCTCTTTTCGAGCACCGGGAAGACGGCGTGGGGTGTGGCGCCGGGCTTGTAGCGGTGATCGCCCTCCCAAATGCTCCAGCCGTAGTTAGCGCCCGCGCCCATCCCCTGTCTCGCGAAGTCGATCTCTTCCCAGCTGTCTTGGCCGACGTCTCCGATCACCAGGTCGCCGGTGAGCCGATCAAACGAGAAGCGATAAGGGTTTCGGAGCCCGTAGGCCCAGATCTCCGGACGCTTGCCGCCAACGCTGCGGAACGGGTTGCCGGCGGGGATGGTGTAGCCGCCGCCTGCCTTCGGGATGACACGCAGGACCTTGCCGAGCAGCACGCCGGTGTTCTGCCCGTTGGCCCTGGGATCGCCTTCGTTGCCGCCATCGCCAACCCCGATGTAAAGGTCGCCGTCGGGTCCGAACTGCAGTTGGCCGCCGTTGTGGTTGGGGGCGTCGTGGTGCGCGATCGTGATCACGGGGCGCGCGGTGCCGGCATCGGCCCGATCCGGGCTGCCCGCTGACCGGCGGTACCCGACGACGTGAATGTCGCCGTTGGCCGATGTGTAGTCGACGTAGAAGCGCCCGCTCGTGACGTAGTCAGGCGCGAACGCCATCGAGAGCAGCCCCTGCTCCTCGCCGCCGGAATTCACAACGCCGGTGATGTCGAGAAACGGCCGCGCGAGCCGACGGCTGCCGACGACGACAATCTTCCCGGCCTTCTCCACGATGAAGAGCCGTTTCGTGTCCCCCGGCGCGCCGGTGAGATACACCGGCTGGTCGAACCTCCCGACCGACACCAGCCGCAGAGCGCGCGCGGGCCCGGCCACCGATCCCCTGGCTGCACTCGTCGAGCCGCATGCCGCCAGCAGCAGAGCGATCAGGGCAAGCAATGCACCGGCGACCGGACACACCCTCCTCACACGATCAGTCTAGATCGCGCACCCCGCCACGGGGTGCGTCGGCTCGGCGCACAGCAGCGCCCGTCCTCGCGGGTGATGTGTATCGTCAGGCCGATGGGGTCCCGGGGCGTCGCAAGCTTTGAGAACGACGCGGCGGCGGACTGGTTCCTCCTCATCGAGGAGGCCGTCGATCCGGGCGAAGTGATGGCGTCGGCGATCGATACTGCCGTCAGCGCCGCCGAGCACCTTCAGGACGACGTGTCCTGCGAGGCGATCGCTGCCGCCGAGCTCTGCGCGTGTTGCGCAGGCCATCCGCCGGATCGGTTGCCAGACAACGTGGACGGCTGGGTGCAGGTCAATCCTCACGGGCCGCACGCCGACGAAGTCGAGCTCGCGGTTCAGGCGGTCACCCGTGTGCGCGAGGAGAGCGAGCTGCGCGACTATTGGGAAGACACCGGAGACTGTCCTCAGTGGCTGGCAGAGGTGAATGATCTGCTCTCGCGGCTGGCACGGTCCAGCGCCGGGGAGCCACCCTCCGTCTCTCCTTAACCACGCGCCGCGGACTGCGTCAGCTCATCGTGGTGCTTGGACCGCTGCTCAGAGGAGGAACGGGATGAGCATCTTCGTCTGCGCCTGGTAGCACGGGTAGGCCTCGGGGAACTGCTCGGTCAATATCCGCTCCTCCATGACCGCGCTGTAGCCGAAGTAGACGCCGATGACACCCGCCACGACGAGCCAGCCCAAGCTGACGGCGAGTGCGGTGCCGACCGTCGCCAGCACGAGCCCCGAGTAGATGGGATGGCGGACGAAACGGTATGAGCCGGAGGTGACGAGTTCCGGCTGGTCCTTCTCGGTCATCGGCATTCCCCAGTTGCGACCGAGCGTGACCCGCGCCCAGACCGCCGTTCCCAAGCCGCACACCACCAGGGCGGCGCCGATCGCGCGGACGACGGGAGCGTGGATCACCACGCCGTTGGGTCCGCCCGCTCGCAGTACCCGGATGACGACGGCGCCGATAACGATGATCAGCAGCGCGACGGGTCGCCCACGCCGCCTGGCCGTCGGCTTGGCCCCGAAGGCGGAGACGAGCCAACCGAGCCAGAACACAACCCAGACGATGAGGATCGCGGCGTCCACGCCCCACCAATCATCGCGGGTCGGCGATGAGTCCTGGTGCGCCAACTGGTCTCATACGCGTATCGCCCGCAGAGACGACTGGAGACCACTCCATGGCTGACTACGTGTCCCTCGCTGGGGTCCGCACCTGGTTTGACGAGCACGGCCACGGGGACCCGCTCGTCCTGCTTCATCCAGGCGGAGCTGGCGTCGATGCACGAGCGTTCGGGCCGAACATCGGCCCGCTGGCCGCTCGGTTTCGCGTCTACACGCCAGAGCGGCGCGGTCACGGACATACGCCGGACGTGGCGGGTCCGGTCACCTTCGCTGCGATGGCGCAGGACACGATCGCGTTTCTGGAGACGGTCGTAGGCGGGCCTGCGCACCTTCTCGGCTGCAGTGACGGCGCGATCGTCGGGCTCCTGGTTGCGCTGCGACGGCCAGATCTGGTCGATCGTCTGGTGCTGGTCGCGGGCGTGTTCCACTACGACGGCTGGTTCGCTCACGTCATCGACCCAAGCAATCAGCCGCCTGAGTTCCTGGCGCGGCTGTACCAAGAGGTCTCGCCGGATGGGGCGGATCACTACCGGGTGGTCGTCGACAAGCTGGCCCGCATGCACACGCAAGAGCCAACGCTCGCCCCCGATGACCTCAGTGACCTGAAAAGCCGCACGCTCATCATGGTCGGCGACGACGACGAGGTGAGGCTCGAGCACGCCCTCGCGATGTACCGGGCGATCGGTGACGCCGAACTGATGGTGGTGCCGGGCACATCCCATGGACTGCTCGTCGAGAAGCCCGACCTCTGCAACGACGTCATCCTGCAATTCCTGACCGCCGACCCGGTCCCGACGCTGGCGCCGATCCGTCGCGCCGCCTCTCCGTGACGGCTGACGATCCGTCGCCGCCAACACGCGACGAGGGGCTATGTGGCGGTGGGGCCCTCGTCCTTCGGCGCGTAGCGGTGGTGCAGCGACAGTGGGTTGCCGTCAGGGTCCAGGCAGATCGCCTGCCAGCAGACGCCGGAGTCGAACGTGTCGCTGACGAAGCGCACGCCCTGTGCCTCAAGCCGCTGGCGGGCGACGGCCACGTCGGAGACCTGCAGAGCGATCGGCATCGCATTGCGCGAGAAGGTGCCGCCGAAGTCCTCGGTGCGCATGATGGCTAGCGTCAGGTTGCCTGCCTGGTACTCGGCGCCCCGCCGGCTCCCGTAGCGCTTGACGAACGGCAGGCCGAGCGTCTCGCCGTAGAAGGCGGTCATCGCCTCGAAGTCCTGCGCCGGAATGCAGACGAAGTCCACACCGGTGATGAGTGGGGTCGTATCGGTCATGGTGGGTGAGACCCTCGCAGAGCTGCGGACTCATCGGTGCCGGGCTGCGGCCTCCGCGTCCGCGCCCGTTCAGACGGCGGACCAGCGCTTAGCTGGCTGCGGCGGTGTCACCGTCACCGAATGTTGGGGACCGGCCTGACGGGTGGAAAGCGACGCCGTTGTGGCTCGGCGGCGCGTCGAGGACGTAAATCTCGGCGGCGAGGTCGAGATCGAGGTGGTTGGCGCTCAGCATGGCGATCACATCTCGCCCGGTCCAGAGGCACCACGAGCCAGGCCGGGTTTCGCGGAGGGCCCAATAGATCAAGGACGAGCTCAGGGCAGCCCGAGCGGGTTTGGAAGACCCGGCGATCGACGTGGTGCCTCCACAGGACCTTCCGTGCGCGGCGACCTCGCCCGCAAAGGAGATCCCGACGCCGGCACGCGCCGGGTTCGGGTGCACGGATGTGCCGCGGCGGGTCAGGACCGCTCGAGCGATGTCTCAGCCCGGTCCCGTCAGACTTCTGTCGATGATCATCCTCCGCGCGACGTTGACGTCGGCCTGGCGACCCGCAGACATGGGATGCGAGGCGCCGCGATGCGGGTGATGGCCTGTTTGAACGGAGGGCGCACCCGGGCCGAGCACGCCGGCGTCCCGCTATCGCCGGCCGAGCTCGCGGCCGACGCGATCGCGGTTCAGGCCGCTGGAGCGTTTGCCGTGCGCGTCCATCCGACCGATCGGCACGGCGTACAGACGATGGACGCGAAGACCTGCGATGCCACGGTGGCGGCGATTCGCGCCGCGGTTCCGCGAATGCCGATCGGCGTCTCGACGTCGGCCGCGATCAACCACGATCCGTTCGCCCGCGCGGCCGCCCTCGCCGCCTGGCGGCAACGGCCCGACTTCGTCTCGGTGAATCTCTCCGAGCTGGGCTGGTCGGGCATCGCGCGCGCTGCACTGCATGCGGGCATGGCCATCGAGGCCGGGCTGGCCGTCGCGGCCGACGCCGAGGAGCTCCGACGCAGCCCGTTCGCTCATCAGATCCTGCGCGCGCTGGTTGAGGTTGACGGCGGCGCGGAGGACGCCCGTGCAATCGCAGAACTGATCCCTCGGGGCGTGGCGCAACTCTGGCACGGCTGTGGGGCGCGGACCTGGGAGGTCATCTCGGCCGCCGGGGCAGCCGGCGTCGACGTCCGGGTCGGGCTGGAAGACGTGCTGGTGCTTCCAGACGGCAGCAGCGCGGCAGACAACGCCGAACTCGTCGGCGCAGCCGTCCGATTGACCAGCGGTCCAAGCTGAGAGCCACTCCAGACACAGAACCGAACGCCACTACCGCCGGCGCGGCGCCGACGTGCGCCGTTGCGATTCCGCACAGCGCAGACACAGCACCGCATCCGGCAAAGCCCGTAGTCGGCCAGACGGGATTGGATCGCGGCAGACGTCACACATCCCATAGCTGCCGTCATCGAGCTTGGCCACGGCACGCTCTGTGCGCGCCAGCACTCGTTCAAGCGAATCTCCAACGCCGATGTCGGTCAATCGGCCGACCGCCTCGGTGGTGCCATCACCCACCCGTTTGCCGAACCCCAGGGCGCTCCCCCGCTCCGGGCGGCTGGCCAGCGCCGTCAGACGCTCACGGGTGGCGTCGCGACGAGCCTCGAGGTCTCGGCGAACTGCGTCCAGATCCAAAGCATCGCTGGGAGTCGTCATCTGAGTGGCGCCATGGCGGAGGAGTCACTGCGGGCGCGGCGTGCGGAGGCCGGGAGCGCGGCCCCAGGCAGGTGCGGTGCCGGCAGCCGCGCCCGGGAACGGCGCGTCCTATTGGAACCGCATGTGTGGATGGGGATCCTTCCTCGTGATTCGGATCAAGCGGAACGCGAGGGCGAAGTGCAATGCTGCTCCCACCACCAGCAGCCATCCCCACTGGCCGCCGTGGCCCGACCCGTACAGGATGGCCGTCAGGATGAGCAGCCAGATACCGACCCCTACGCGTAGACGGGCGACCTGCTGCGGGTACGTGGACCCGAGCTGGAATACGCGCTTGATTGATTGATAGACGTCCATGATCCCTCCTCGGGTCACGTCTCCGGAAGGTACGCCTTATTTGATGGTGACCTTCCATCCGCTTTGACTTTGCGAGACAAACCTAGCGTACTTTGCGCCACAAAGTCAAGTTCGGAATCCCTCGAAGCCGACTTTTCGCAGTGCGACGGGGTTGGTCAGATACCGCGACCAGCTCTCGGTCGCCGCAAACGGAGCCAGTTGGGGTCAGTCGTTGATGTCGATGACGGGGGTGATGTCGGGCAACTTCTGCCCCGGCTCGGCATGCTCGTTGGGGACCACCGCGGTGCCGAGGGCGAAGAACTCGATGACGTGGCTGCCCCAGCCGTGGTTGTGCTCGTGCAGCTTGACCTCCACGATTCCGAGCACGCCATCACCGATGTCCTCGGCCTCTTTCTGCATGCGCTCCATCGCGAGCTCACGCGCGTCATACAGCGCCTGGGTGTACTGCTCGAGCTCCACGTTCTGCCCGAGCTGGCGCATCGACTGGATCATGCCGCGATGCGCGACGTGGTAGACGCAGTTGCCCATGACCAGGCCGACCGGCCGCTTGCCGGTCTGCATCAGCGTCCAGAAGGCCTGACCACTGAGATCAGACGTGAACGGACGCCCGTTGGGCGCGCGGTGCACCTTGCCGCCCTTGTGCTTGATCGCCGTTCCGATGGCGATGAACTCCGCCATGTCCGCGCCCCACTCGTGGCGTCCGACCTCGAGACGGACACCCACGATGCCGTCGGCGCCGAGCTGATCGGCCTCCTCCTCCATCCGCGTCATCGCGAGCTCTCGCGCCGAGTACATCGCCTGGGTGAGGACGCCCATCTCCTGGCTCGCCTTCCAGCTCGACTGCTGATAGCCGATGTGGTAGATGCTGGAGCCCACCACCAGGCCCACCGGCTCGAAGCCGGCCTTCTCCACGCACAGGTATTCGTTGACGGAGAGGTCGGACGTGAACAGTCCGCGCGCGTTCATCTTGAGTCGCTCGCCGGCGTGCTCGGGGAGGCCTTCGGTGCTTGTCGGGTCGTAGGTCGAGATGGATGCTCTCCTGGAGTTAGGCGCCGAGGTTGATCGACATGACCGGCACGCCGAGCGGAGCGGGATGGGGCTCATGCGCGCCGAGGACGATGGCGGTCCCGAGCACGTGCATGGAGATGATGAAGACATGCTGGCTGTAGCCGCCGCGTTCTCCCGCGTGGTCGATCCGGTGGCGTCAGGTCCGAAATGACCATCTCGTTGGCGCCGGCGGCGTTGGCCTGACGGCGCACCTCGTCCATCGCCAGCCGGCGGGCAGCGTAGACGCCCTGGGTGATCTCAGTCATCTCCTGGTTGCCCCACCAGGTCCCCATCATCTGATTGGCCCACGCGCTGAGCGCCACGCCGACCACGGAGGTGTGACCGATGACGCCCACGGTCTCGGCGCCGATCCGACGCAGCTTGACGACATCCTGGCCCGACAGCGCGCACATTCGCGGGCCCGAACCAGCTGCGCGGTCCGGGCGTGTTCTCACGCACCGCCGTGCCAAAGACGACGATATTCGACGTTGCCCGGCTCCCCGGGAAGGCCCGGGCGGTCATCTCGATCCCGATGACCGCGTCGGCGCCGGCGAACTGCGCCTCCTGGCGCAGACGGTCAAAGGCGCGCTGGCGGGAGAGGTTCCAGGGCTCAGCGAAGGACGGCACCTCCGCGATCCGCCCTGGCTGCGAGGACCAGCCGTAGTTCTGCCACCCATTCTGGACCACCGAGGAGCCCATGATCTGGGCGATCGGCGTCAGCCCGGACGCGTGCGCCACCGCATACTCCTTGGCGCTCAGATCGCTGCTGAACACCGCCGACTCGCCCGCGGCGATCCGTTTCAGACGTTGCTCGGCGCCGAGCGGGATACCACCGCGTGCGATGCGCTCCAGATCGACGGCGGCCGCCTGGCGTTCCTCTTCACCGAGCGGAGCCGCTCGTTTTCCGAACCGTGGCACAGCCTCTCGATGCTGACACATCCGGCCCGTCTCGTGAGCCCGTCTCATGCCACAAGCGTGAGCGCTTCGCGGTCACGCTCGCTCAGGCGCGCGAGCGCGCCCGCCGAGGGTTCAGAGGATCTGGCATCCAGCGTCATTGCCGGCAGCGGCTGGCGCGTGACACCATCGCTGTCTCCGCGTTGGCTATTTCGTTGTCCGGTGACCAGGGCTGACGAGTCCGGTCTCGTAGGCGAGCACGACGGCCTGGACGCGGTCGCGGACCCCGAGCTTCATCAGGATGCGGGTGACATGTGTCTTGATCGTTGTCTCGCCGATGATCAATTGTGCTGCGATCTCGCGGTTGGTCTTGCCCGTGGCAAGCAGCCGGAATACTTCGAGCTCTCGAGGAGTCAGCTCGTCGAGCCCAGGTGCGGAGTCGGCCGGGGTTCGCGCCGCGGCGAACTCTTCGATCAGACGACGGGTGATGGTGGGGGCGAGCAGCGCGTCGCCCTCTCCGACTGTGCGTATGCCTGCGGCCAGTTGGTGGGCGGGGACGTCTTTGAGGAGGAACCCACTGGCGCCGGCTCGCAGCGCGTCGTACACGTATTCGTCGAGATCGAAGGTGGTGAGGATCAGCACTCTGGTGTTGGCCGCGGGGGTGTGAGTGAGGATTCGGCGGGTGGCTTCGATGCCGTCGAGCTCTGGCATGCGGATGTCCATCAGGACGACGCCTGGCTGCAGCTCGCGGGTGAGGGCCACGGCCTCGGCGCCGGTGCTCGCCTCTCCGACCACTTCGATGTCGGGCTCGGCAGCGAGGATCATCCGGAATCCCGCGCGGATCAGCTGCTGGTCGTCGGCGATCAGGACTCGGACGGTCACGCCAGCGCCTCCTGCAGTCCGCGCGGCATGCGGGCAACGAACTGCCAAGCGCTGTCGTCGCGAGCATCGGTGAGGAGTTCGCCGCCGCACAGTTCCACGCGTGCTCGTATCACGTCCGTCGGCCAGGCGTCCGGTGAGGCGCAGCGGGCAACGAGGCGAAGCTCGATGTTGTCCTCGTCGAAGCGCAATGCGACCGCCACGACGCCTGCGGGCTGGCGCGGCGCGCTGTGAAGGGCCTCTTCGAGGATTCTGTAGAGCCCGAGGTCGATTCCCGCCGGCAGCGTGCCCGGGTCCCCGTCGACGGTCAGCTCGACCTGCTGACCATGCTCCCGCGCGCGTTGGATCAGCGCGTAGATCTGGGCGACGCCTGGCTGCGGCTCGAGCTCCCCACGCTCGTAATCGTGGCGCAGGACGCCCAAGATGCGCCGCATCTCGGCCAGCGTTTGGCGCCCGGTGTCCTCAATCGCGCCCATCGCAGCGTCGGCGCCCCCGGGATCGCGATCGAGCACGGTCCGGGCCGCCTCGGCCTGAACGACCATCGCCGCGACGCTCTGCGCGACGACGGCGTGCAACTCGCACGCGATCCGTGAACGCTCACCGGCGACGGCCAGCTGTTCGCGATCCTCGCGTTCAACGTCCAGTCGTGCGGCCGCGACCCTGAGCTCCGTGGCGAGGACGCGGCGAACCCGGATCGCGTGGCCGGCTGCCCAGGCCGCGCTGATCGTGAACGTCGCGCCGGCGAGGGTGCCGATCGGATCGTGTTGCGCGGCCAGCTCGCTGAGCGCGGCGCCACAGAGAAGGACGGCAAGGCCGAGCAGCGCCCGTCGAGGGCTCGCCCACGCAGCGATGGTGTAGGCCGGAATCAGCAGGACGTAGGCAGCGGTCAGCGGCGAGTGGCGCAGCGGCGTGAGGGACGCCGTCATCACCCCGGCGAGCGTGCCGATCGCGATGAGGTACGGCATCGGAAAGCGCCTGCGCCAGACGGCCGCCAACGCCAGGGCACCGACGATCAGCACGTTGAGGGCCAGGGGACCGCGGTCGTGGCGACCGGTCAGCACCCCGGTCTCGAGCACGACCAACGAGGTCCCAGCGACCGCCGGATCAAGCCAGGGCCAACGCACGACGTTGGACGTCGCGATCGTCACAGCGCCTCCGGTGCGCGAGAGTGTCCGCGCGGGCGGCGATGGCACCGCTCCCTCGAGAGGGATCCGGGCACGGACCTCAAAACCACCGCCGGCGCGAGGGCCTGCGTGCAGTTCGCCGCCATACAGCCTCACACGCTCCCCCATGCCGACCAGCCCATGACCAGACTCGCGGTCGGTGTGCTGTCTCTGCTCCAGGCCGCATCCGGTATCCAAGACCTCCAGCCTGAGCTCGCGGAACCCGACGCTCAGGGTCACGCGGGCGTGCGCGGGACCGGCGTGTTTGATCGTGTTGGTCAACGCCTCCTGTACCAAGCGGTAGGCGACCAGATCGAGGCTCGGTGGAAGCGCCGTGGGCTCACTGTCGACATGGAGCTCTACCGGCAACCCGGCGGCACGCGCGCCGTCCAGCAGTGTGTGCAGCTGCGAGAGCCCGGGCGCCGTAGAGCCTGCAAGCGCGTCGCTGCCGCGGTGCAGCGCGCCCACGATGCGGCGCAGTTCCACCAGCGCGTCGCGGCCCGCGCTCTCGACCACCCGCAGCGCTGCTCGTGCCATGCCAAGGTCTGTTCGTGCGGCCCGGCGCGCGCCGGCCGTTTGGACCACCATCACGCTGACGCTGTGCGCGATCACGTCGTGTAGCTCACGCGCCATCCGAATTCGCTCTTCGCCGGCGGCTCGGAGGGCGCGGAGCGCATGGTCGTCATCCAGCCGCGCTCTGCGCGCCTCGAGCTCGCGCGTCAGCGCGCTGCGACCTTCGACCGCGCGGCCCAACGCACAAGGCACGCCGCCGAGCAAGGCCCACGCCCCGAGCACCGCGCCCACCGACGCGCCGGTCTGGTCATAGGTGATGACGACGACGCCGGCCAGCCAGTAGCCGAGCACCGCGCCCGTCACCCGCGCGCCAGAGCGCCCCTGCGAGCGACGGCCCAGCAGATAGAAGTTCAGGGCGATGGCGGCGACCTCAAACGCGCCGCCCCCGGCGTAACCGCTCGCGAGTTGGAACCCCACAAAGCCCGTCACCGCGAGGGACGTGGTCATGGTCGGATTTCGGCGCCGCCAGGCCACGCTACTCGTCAGGACGAGGAGCGACGCGATCGTCAGTGCGCTGAGGCCGCCGTGCAGTTGCGAGGAGGCGTCGGCCAACGCGCCGACGGTGAGCGACGCCGCCAGTAGCCAATCCACCATGCGTAGATCAATCGTCTGTGCCCGTGCGATCAGCCTGGGTGCGGCGTCCACGAGCGCACGCTAGCGCCCTGAGCAGCGCCGCGCGTCCTACGAGGCGCCGACGCGTGTCCTCCTCAAGTAGGACACGACCGCCGCTCGATCACCGAGGAGTCCACTCCAAGTCGTACGCCCGGCCGACGACAGCAGACCCAACCGGTGGGACGCTTGCGCCAACCAACCCCGGAGGCACGCATGTCGCGAATCGCCGATACACGCACACCCATCACCCGCCGAGCCTGGATCGGCTTCGTGGTGGGTGATGTCGTGCTCTTTCTCCTCGCCAACGTCACGGCCAAGAACAGCAGCCATCCCGGCACCGTGAGCAACGCGTTCTTCGTTGCCTTCGTGATCGGCACGGCACTGCTGATCGTGCTCGCAGTCCTCGCCACCCTCCGGTCGCGACGCCGGCCCGCGCGCTAGCCGTCGACCCAAACGGCTGGTGGAGATCACAGGAGAACCACATGACGATCAGTTCACTCAGCAAGGCGGCGGCCGTCGCCGGTCTCGCAGCCGCGATCCTCGCGGGCGGCGTGGCGGCGGCATCCGGCACAGCTGCCACATCACCCCTGCCGACGCTCACACTCGCTCTGGATGGACACTCGGTCACAGTTACCGGGCGCGCTGCAATCCGGCGCCGTGAACGTCGTCTCGACAGTCAGCGCGACCCACAGCGAACCGACGCTGATCCGCTTGGACCCCGATGTGCCGTTCGCAGCGTTCACGCAGGCCGGCGAGGCGATCGCCGCACACCACGGCGATCTCAACTACGTGGACCCTTACGGATCGATCGTCTTTGACGTGAGCGCCGACAAGGGAAGCACCAGCGCTCAGACCACGCTGCAGCCCGGCAACTACCTGGCGGTCGACCTCAGCAGCAGCAGCCCCAACCCACCGCACGCCGCCTTCACGATCAGCCAGGCGGCACACCCGGCCACGCTGCCGAAGCCGGATGCGACGATCGCGGCCATCGAGTTCGGATTCCGCGGCCCGCACACCCTCCACGACGGCGAGCTCGTCCGGTTTCAGAACGCCGGCTTCCTCGTTCACCAGATCCAAGGGATCGGCGTCAAGAACGCCAAGGCCGCGACACGCCTTACCGCATTGCTCCTCGCGGGCAACGACAGCCAGGCACAGAAGATAGGTATCAGCGCCCCGGAATTCGCCGGCCCGCTGTCATCCGGCGCCGCCCAACAGGAACTGATCAACGAGCGACCCGGGACATACCTGCTCGTCTGCATCATGCGCACTCAGGACGGGCGCGAACAGACCCAGCTTGGGATGGAACGCACCATCCAGATCACCCGGCCCAGTTTGATGTCGGGTCGACCGCTGAGCGCCGCCCATGACTCGGGCTACTGGACGGGTCGGCGGTCGTAGAGGTACCTGGCCCACAGATAGCTGGCGGCGGTGATCGCGAGGCACCACACGATCGCCTTGACGCCGGCGCTGCCGACGTGCTGGTTGGCGAGCAGGCTGCGCACGGTGTCGGTGATCGGGGTGAAGGGCTGATTCTCGGCGAACCAGCGCAGGCCGGCGGGCATCGAGGCGACGGGCACGAAGCTGCTGCCGAGGAACGGCAGGAGGGTGAGGAACATCGGCATGTTGCTCGCGGTCTCGACGCTCTTCGCGAGCAGGCCAAGTGCGACCGATAGCCAGATCAGCGCGACGGCCAGCAGCACGAGGACCCCGAGGGCGGCCAGCCAGCGCAGCGGGCCGGCGGCGGCGTGATAGCCGATCAGCAGCGCCACGGCGATGGTGACGGCGAGGCTGATCAGGGTCAGGACCAGGCTGCTGAAGACATGACCGGCGAGCACGGCAGGTCGCCAGATTCGCATCGTCTTGAAGCGGGCGATGATGCCCTCGGTCATGTCCTTGGCCACGGAGATGGCGGTGATCTGAGCGGCGCCGACGACGGTGAACAGCAGCATTCCGGGGGTGAGGAAGTTGATGTAGGTGCCGCGGCCGCCACCGACCGTGATGCCGTTGCCGAGCGTGCCGCCGAAGACGTACACGAACAGCAGCAGGAACACGACCGGCATGAGGATCGGAAACAGGGACAGTCCGGGGTAGCGCTGCAGGTGGCGCAGGTCGCGCCGCAGCATGGTGGTCGAATCGCGCAGGGCGTATGTGCTGGTCATCGGTAGACCTCCTCTTCTGTTCTCGATTCCGCTGCGTGAGCATCTCGGCCGGTGAGCGCGAAGAACACGTCGTCGAGATCGGGGGTGTGAATCGCGAGATCGACGACGTCGACACCGGCCTCATCGAGGTCGCGGAGAACACGACGCAGGGTGGCGACGTTGCCGTCGGTGGGGATCTGCAAGCTCGGCGAGTCCTGGTCGGTGACCGGCATTCCCAACGCGTCGCCGGCCACGAGTTGCGCCTCGGCGTCGGCGAAATGGACATCGATGCGGCCGCCGGGGATTCGCTGCTTGAGCTCCTGCGCGCTGCCCTCGGCGACCAGCCGTCCGCGGTCGAGGATCGCCACCCGGTCGGCGAGCTTGTCGGCCTCGTCGAGGTACTGCGTGGTGAGGAACACGGTCGTGCCGTCGTCGACCAGGCTCTCCACGATCTCCCACACCGTGCGACGGCTGCGCGGATCAAGGCCGGTGGTCGGCTCGTCGAGGAAGATGACCTGCGGCGCGCCGATCAAGGTCATCGCCAGGTCGAGACGGCGACGCATCCCACCCGAGTAGGTCATGGCGATCCGGTCGGCGGCCTCGGCCAGCTCGAACCGCTCGAGCAGCTCGTCAATGCGCGCTCGCGCGGGCGCGCGCGAGAGGTGGTGCAGGTCGGCCATCAGCGCCAGGTTCTCTCGGCCCGTCAGCAGCGCGTCGACGGCCGAGAACTGACCGGTCACACCGATCGCGTCGCGGACCGCGTCGGCCTCGCGCCTGACGTCGTGTCCGGCGACACGGATCGTGCCGTGATCTGCCTCGAGCAGGGTGGCGAGGATCCGCACCATCGTCGTCTTGCCCGCCCCGTTGGGTCCCAGCAGCGCGAACACGGTGCCCTGCTCGACGGCGAGCTCGAGTCCGTCGAGGACGACGTTGTCGCCGAAGGACTTGCGCACATCGACGGCGGTGATGGCCAGTGAGGATGGATCTGTCATGGCGTTCTTTCCGATCAAGGCTCTTGGTTGAGGTGGTTGCGGGGACACGAGGCTCAGGAGGGCAACTCGCCGGAGGCACGGAGGGCTTCACGACGCGCCTCCCACTGCTGTCGAAGGACTTGGGTGCTCTCGACCAGGAACTCGGCGAACGCCGCCAGCTCGAGCAGCTCCGCCCGCCGTTCGGGCGGCGCGTCGCTCAGCACCTCGAGGCCCTCCCGGGCCAGGTCACCGAGCTCCTGATACTCCGAAATGTCAAACCCCCGCGCTTGCGCAGAGGAGAAGTCAATCCGGACGCGGTCCATCCGCTCGCCGGCGGCCCGGGAGCGCCGGACCGCGTCGGCCCGCTCCAGCACGCTCAGCGCGCCGGTGATCGCGCTGCGGCTCGCCAGCAGCGCCTCGCTCAGCTCGGCAATCGTCTGGTCGCGGGGTTCGCATACCAGCAGGTAGCCGAGCACGCGTCCGGCCATCGGCGGAAACGCGTAGCGGCGGGCGTAGAAACGGCCCATGTGGTCGGCGTATGTGATCTCTTCATCGCGTGGCATACGCCAGTTATAGCACATATCACGCAGATAACACAGATTTGTGTCATCTGCGCGATATGTGGCGGCAACGCCGTCTCGGGACGCGCGGTCCAGCAGTGACTAACGGCCGGACGGATCCAGCCGGACTCAGGGCCGAGGTCCCGGTCCCATCACGCCGATGAGCCCGCCAAAGGCGACTACGCGAGCGGCGCGTCTGACTCGGGCGGTGCAGGCACCCGATCCTCAACGGTGCGGCACCACCGACCCAATGCATGGCGGCCCACGAGCGTCAGCGTGCCGTCGGCCGTGATCCAATCCCGGCCGCGCAGCTCGCCGACCACGTCCGACGGCGCCGGCCCGGCGCCCGTGCCGGCCAGCTGATTGCTGCCAGGCCGGACCGTCCAGCGACCAGAATCCAACGCGCTCAGCGCCACGCCCTGTTGATCGGTCGGAAGGTCCAGGGGATGCGGACCCGGTCCAGAGCCTGGCCGTGTCTGCCGGGCATCGGGCGGCCCCTTGACATCCAGATCCGCGCTGAGGGGATGCACGGCGCTGTCGTCATCACGACGCTCGACGTGACCGAAGAGCGGATCGCCCGCAGAGAAACGGTCAGTCAGCCACCGGCTGGCGGCGTCCGCGAAGCCGCGGGCGCGGTCCGCGTCGACTCCGTAGCGCTGGGAGAGCTCCTCCATGTCAAGGTCGGAGATCCGTTGCACCGACCGGCTGATCTCATCGGCGATGGCGCGCAGCCGATCTTCAAAACTGTCGTGATCGCTCATACTCCACATGTTCGCAGGTGCCTCCTAATGGCCCCGCGGGACCGAGTGAGCGGCCACTGCGCGCTGATACACTCGGAAACCGTTATAACGAAGTCCGAGTCATCGACGCGCCGCCTGCGATCACTGGTAGAGCTGGTGCTCACCGTCGCCGTGGCGCTGGGCCTCGCCCTGCTGATTCAGGCGTTCCTCGTCAAGCCGTACCGGATCCCAAGCGGATCGATGCTGCCGACGCTGGCCATCGACCAGCGTGTGCTCGTGAACCGTTTGGACACGCACCCCGGGGTCGGGGACGTGGTCGTGTTCCATCCACCGCACGGCGCAGACCTCGGGTCGGGCCAGTGTGCCGATCCTCAGCAGGGGTTCAGCGCGGACGGGAGCGCGCTCGCTCGACCGTGTGACCGGCCACTCGCCAGCCCGTCGACGCAGACCTTCGTCAAGCGCGAGGTCGGCCTACCCGGTGACGTGCTGCGGATCGTGGACGGGAACGTGATCCGCAACGGCAAGCGGGAGCCGGACGCCTACATCACTGCATGCGGCGCGGCGGCGGAGTGCACGTTCTCCGGATCGATCCGGGTCCCCGCCGGCGAGTACTACATGCTGGGTGACAACCGCGGGGACTCCGATGACAGCCGCTACTGGGGTCCGGTTCCGCAGCGCTCCATCATCGGCGTCGCGTTCTTCACCTACTGGCCGCTGGGCAGGATCGGCGTACTCTGAATCGCATGCGGTTGGCCGAACGCAGCGTCCTCGTTTTGACCAGCCTTGCGGGCGGCGATCGCCACGGGTATGCGCTGATCAAGGACATCGAGAGCTTCTCCGGCGTCGCCCTGTCACCGGGGACGTTGTACGGGGCGCTGGCCAAGCTTGAGGCCGACGGCTTCGTGCAACGCCTGCCGGCCGACGACCGCCGCTACCCGTACAGGCTGACCCCGGCGGGCCGCGCGGCACTGGCTGAGCGTCTGGCCGAGTCTGCCCGGATCGCGAGCCTTGGGCTCGAGCGGATCGCTCTCGGTGGCCCATGAGGAGCCGCCTCACGAGCACGATCCTGCTGCTCTACCCACGCCGGGTCCGCAAGGGTCACGGCCCGGAGATCATGGCGCTGATCGACGACCTCATCGCGCATGACGGACGCTCGCGCACTGAGCTGTTTCTCCGTCTGGCCGCGGACGGTCTGGTCCAGCGCATAGCGTCGACCGCCACCGCCTGGACCGTGGTAGCGGTCCTGGCGGCAACCAGCTTCGGGGGTCTGGCGGTCTCGGATTTCTCTGCCGCCAGCGCGCACCAGGGTGTTGCGCGGACGATCCACACCGCCGCGCCGGCACGGCGCACGCACCAGACCCAGCACCACGGGCCCCGATGGCACCGCACCACATGTCTAGAGGCTGCGAGGTGTCAACATGTCAGCAGCACGCGTGGCGACCGGATTGACCTCCGCCGCGGCGTCGGCCCTCCCACCAAACCACATCGGAGGCGATCTTGAGCAACGCCCGCCGGCACCCGCGTATCACCGATGTTCAAGATGTCCAAGCGAGGTTGGGATCGGGAGGCAGCTCTCGAGGCGTCGATCGCGTGATCAACCTGTCCGAGGGCGGCATGCTCGTCGCCGACGACACCCTCACCGTCGGACAGAGGACCGGGTTTGAGCTGAGCGGTCCGAGCTTCCACTACGCCGGCGTCGCCGAGGTGATGCACTTGACCAACGAGACGACCGGCCTGCGATTCCTGTCGTGGCAAGCTCGGGACAATCGCCCCATCCGCTCGCTGATCGAGCAGCGATCAGAATGGCAGCCGCCGGCGAATGCAGGCGACCAGCGCCCAGACCGTGTCGTACGACGTGTAGCGGTTCTCACGGGACGAACACGCCACTCACCTCCACAGGCTCCTTCGCCCCCCGGTGAGAGTGGGCCCTCCCCGGATCGCTAGTACCGGCTCCGGGACATACGGGGCACCGACCACCGTGGTGAGCGCGGCGTGTGGGCTCTGTCATGGAGCGGCGGGAAGGACTCGGCTCTCGCGCTGCACGAGCTGCGGGAAGGGTCGGGGCCGGCTCCGCGTGCGTTGATCACGACGCTCACGGCCGACTACGGGCGCATCTCGATGCACGGCGTGCGACGCGAGCTGCTCTCCCGTCAGGCACGGGCGGCTGGCCTGCCTCTGGTCGAGGTCGAGATCCCGGCCGTTTGCTCCAACGAGGACTATGAGCAGCGGATGGGGCACGCGCTGGTCGGGGCGCCACTCGCGGAGGCCCACACGATCGCTTTCGGCGACCTCTTCCTCGCCGACGTCCGGGCGTATCGAGAGGAGCGGCTGAGCCGGGTCGGCAAGGAGGCGTCCTTTCCGTTGTGGGGCCGCGACACGAGCGCGCTGGCTCGCGAGTTCATCGCAGCGGGCTTCGAGGCGGTACTCGTCTGCGTCGACCCGCGCCGGCTCGATGCGTCGTTTGCCGGCCGGTCCTTTGACGCCGAGCTGCTCGCGGATCTCCCGCCGGACGTCGACCCGTGCGGCGAAAACGGCGAGTTCCACACGTTCGTCCACGCGGGTCCCATCTTCAGCGCGCCGATCGCCTGTCACGTCGGCGAGACCGTGGAGCGCGACGGGTTTGTGTTCTGCGACGTACTACCGGCCGACGCGTAGCCTCGCCGGCGCGTTTCGCATAGCCCGCGGGTGCGAAACGTCTGCGTACACCCTTGTGCGACTCAACCCGCGCTGCCGGTCCATTTCACCGGGGGCAACGGGTCGGTTGGATCATGGCCTCTGAGCGATCGCCTTGTGTGACCACACCGGCTCTCCCCTACGCGGCGTTGTCGGAGCTGACCGGTTTCGGCGCGGGTCGCTCTGCGTGCTGGCGGGCGCAGCGGACGAACTCGCGCACGAGCGGATGAACGGGTTTGCCTGCTAGCGCTCCGATCTGCGGCTGAAACAGCGTGAGCATGAAGAACTGATTGGACTGCAGCTCGATGACCTCGGCGTCGGCATCGTCGGCGGTCGCCTCGATGACCATGCCACCCTCGACCAGGCGCTGCAGTTCACCTGGTCCGGGGCCGTAGTTGCAGTAATGCATCCCGAGGAACGGCTCGTCGTGGACGAGTTTTGCGAACCTGGTGCCGACGACAGGTCGCACCAGTCGCTCCAGACCATGGAGGCTGCAGGCGAGCGCGCGGATGACGTTGCTGTCGTCGCGGCCGTCGGATTCGGCATGCGAGGCATCCGGCATGCCGAGAACGTTGCGATGGTACTCGATGACCGCGTACTGAAGCCCGCCGCACGTGCCTAAGAACGGCACGTCGTTCTCCCGCGCCCACCGCACGGCCGCATACGCAGCCGAGTCGTTGGCGTACGGGGAGCCGGGCGTCAGCCAGATCCCAGCGAAACCAGTGAGGTCTGTGACCTGATCAGCGTCGGTCGGGACCCATTCGGCCGTCACGTCTTCGTCGAGCATCGCGCGCAGGGCATTGAGCTCGCGGTGGCTTGGATAGGCAGCGTTCTCGTCTCCGACAAGAGCGATGCGCACGATCACGTTAGCCACACTACCTGAGCGTTCGTACGTTCTCCCCACTAGAGCAGCCCGCCCTTCCGCGCATACCGAGCTTTTAGTTACGGCTCTATGGTGCTCGTGCGACCACGGATGCAGGACCCGCCCAGTCGTGCCGATCGGTCAGTCACGGCCGGTGTCGCTTGACGCCTACAGCGGTCGCGCCGGTGCGATGCGCTCCGCGAGACAAGAACAGTCTGATCGAGACGGCGCGGAAGTGGCCGTGCTAGTTGGGGTCCCTGGCAGCGGGAAGCATTTCCAGCCAGCCGTCGCGTGGTTGCGTGCTGGTCACGACGTCCGCGATGACGGCGGTCACGTTGTCGCGGCTCCCGTGAACGAGTGCTGAGTCGACGAGCCGCCGGACGGCGAGCGCTGCGTCGCTCGTCTTCAGCAGCTCGGCAACCTGGGCGTCTGAGAGGTAATCGGTGACGCCGTCGGAGCACAGCAGCAAACGGTCACCGGCCCGTGCCTGAACGGTTCGCAGTGCGGGAAGGGGTCGCTCGAGGCCGTCGAGCACTTCGAGCACTACCGAGCGTTGTGGATGTTTGCGCGCGTCGTTCTCGGTAAGGACGCCTCGGTCGATCAGCGCCTGCACAAGGCTGTGATCGCGAGTCAGCCGGCGCAGTTGCTCGCCGCGCAGCAGGTAGGTGCGCGAGTCACCGATGTTGGCGAGGAGGTAGTTGCCGTCGTTGGACAGCACGACCGCGGTGAGCGTGGTGCCCATCCCAGCGTGTCGCGGGTCATAGACGCTCGCGAACCCGATCGCGGCGTTCGCGTCGGCGACCACGTCGCTGAGCTCCTGCTCGAGCGCACGCGCCAGCCGCCGCTTGTCGAGCGCGACCATCTTCAGCATCGCTAGGCGGCTTGCGATCTCGCCGGCGGCCGCCCCTCCGACCCCGTCGGCGACCGCGACGAGCCGCGGCGACGCAAACGCCGCGTCCTCGTTGTTTTCGCGCCCGCCGACCTCGCTGAGCACCTCGGTTTGCATCGTCAACGCCGACACGCCCGGCACAGTATCCGGATCTCGACGTCCGGGACTTGAGGGCGCCGGGCGGCGGCTCAGGCCGCGACCGCCACTTCCGGCTCGGCGACGTCGGGGCGCGTCAGCCGATCCGCTCAGACAGGGAAACGATGATGCCCTCTGGCCCGCGCACGTAGGCCATGCGCCAGATGTTCTCGTACTGACCGATGCCGCCGACCAGGCCGTAGCCCTCCACAGCCAGCCGGTCGACAGTCGCCTGCAAGTCGTCGACTTCGAACGCCACGTTGCGCAACCCCAGTTCGTTGGCCATGGCGGTGGGCGACCCTGGCTCGTGCTCTGGCCAGACAAAGCTCGACAGCTCCAGCCCAGGACCCCCGTCGGGCGGCCGCAGCATGACGATGTGACTGCGGGCGCCGGGGATGCCAATGACGGTGTCCACGAACTCGCCCTCTACGAACGTCCGGCCCTCGACCTCGAGGCCCAGCCCGACGAAGAACGCCGTCACCGTGTCCAGGTCCGCGACGGTGATGCCAACATGGTCAAAACGTCGTATATGCGACATGAGGTACATCCTCCGAGTCTCTTGGTGTCGTGGGCCGCGCCAATCGAGGCCCGTCACCTGGTGAGCGGAGCCGGCCAGCGGTTCTCGACATGGAATCACTCATTCAGCTCCCAGATCACCGCGCGAACCCAAGGGGCGCTATCCGAGAGACCCACGAGAACACGCGCGCGAGCGAAAGCGGGGTTGTTCCCGGCCAGATCGGCACATGCTCGTAAACTCAGTGCCCGGCACCTCTCGAGCGATCGTTCGTAGAACCTTGGGTGCCGAGACGCCGTCCGGGTCCGACCCGCGGCCTCGAGGCGTCCAGCAGCGTTCCAGCTACGGTCGTCCCGGCGGCTGCGTGGTGACGGGAGGCGCGTCAGCCTCGTCGGTCGGCGAGCATGCTCCAACCACGGCCGCCAGCGTGTCCACCAGGCAAGATCAGCTACGTAGCCACTTCGAGCCGGGCGTCCAGGCGATCCAGTTCGGATCGCGCGCCTCCGCGCGGTGCACGGCGATCGCGTCGACGGCGAGGTCGACGGCCCAGACGCAGCACAGCGCGACGCCGACCCAGACCCCGTGGCCAGTGGTCAAGCCGACGATCAGGAGGATCGGCCCGAACGTCCCGGCGATGGCCCAGACGACGAAGAAGGACCAGTGCGCCCAGGGTGGGTGTCTGTCCCACGGCCTCATCTCACGCCATGAGTATCTCCCTACCCGTCGTGTCTGCCTCACAACCAGCTGAGCGCCGGCGCGCTCCGCCGAGGAATCGGACATCCGGCGAACGCGGACCGATGCCGTTCGGTCAGCGATCCCTGCCGGGATGGCATCGGGTTCTTCCCTCAGCGCCATGCCGAATCGCTGGCTCGGTCAGAGTCTCCACGTGATCACGCCGCGGCCGCCGCTGAGCGCGACCAGGCGGTCCTCGTCGAGCAGCGTGCGGCTGAGCGTGACCACCAGGCCGGACGGACGAGGATGGCTTGTGCGCTGGATGGCGATGCGGAGCGGAAGGAGCGTGGCGAGATCCCTGGAGAATGTGGCAAGTGTTGGGGCTCGAGGTCCAGTGGTGAAAGTGACCGGGCCCGGGAGCTCGATAAGGCCGTCTCGCTTGGTGATGGTGCGCAGGTGGCGCCCTGAGAACTGGAACCCGACCGCAACAACGGAGTCGGGTACCAGGATGTACTCATGGTCCCGAGCGTCTTGGATCCGCGGAAGAATCTCGGCGTAGGTGCCGACGCTTCGCATCGGCAGGCAGGCGACGGAGGCAGTCTCTGCATGGCCGCCGTGCACCGGATCGCCGTTGACGTCAACGGTCTCCACCATGCAGACGCCTAGACCCTTGGCCGTTGCGGACGCCTCCTGGACGATGCGCGCCGCCAATGTATGCAGCCGGCCTCCACAGGCGACCGGCACCGGATGCGGCCCGAGCATGGCGGGGACGACGTACAGCGCGTCCTGCTGATCGCGGCGAAGTAGCCGCACTGCGCCTGGGTAGTAGGCGGCAGCGTCGAGAGCGCCGAGGCTCTGCGAAAGCCGCACCGTGGCCGGGAGCCCGTCCGAAGCGCGCGGACCACGCGCGAAGATGCCGAACGCGGACGCCACCCCGGGAGGAGTAGCCCCCGGGACGGCGCGGGCGGCCCCGCGGGACAGGGCCTCAAGGCAACGCGCTGCTTGCTGTCGCGTCGGCTCAGGGCGACGGACGGTCGCTCGACTCAGCGCTGGCGCGAGCGCGACCAGTCCGACCACCAGCCACACCTCAAGCGTGAGCGCCGCCTCAAGCCGCCGGATGAGGGCCTTGATCCTCATGAGCGGAGTCATCCGGTTCCAGGTTAGGCGTGCCCTACGGCTTGCTCGGATGACGGAGAATGCGGTTGGAAGCGCTGAATCTGATCTGCGCCGCGTCAGTGCTCGCATCGGGCCGGGCGCTTGACCACGCTCCCGCCGACTCGACCCTTGCTTACTCCAGGCGTTTCATCGAGATAGTTGGCGTCCCCGGTCGACCGCGAACCAAGGCCGCCGCCCGATCACAGCGTAGGCGTCGCGTGAGCGTTGAGTATTGAGACGACGAACGACTGTGCGCGTGTCATTATTGACCCTCGAACGTCGCGGAGGCGATCTCACTGAACCCCGCACCGGCTGACTCTGCCGCCATGAATCCGCCCGCGGGCTTTCCGCGGATCCTGCCGCATCTGATCTATGACGACGTGGACGCGGCGATCGCCTGGCTGACCGAGGTGTTCGGATTTCAAGAGCGCACGGTTGCGCATCACACCGACGCCGATGGCAAGACGGGCCGCGCCCAGATGAAGGTGCTGGACAGTCTGATCACGATCGGCCGGCCCTCGGTTCACGGCGACAGTCCTCGTCGCGGGGTCAGCAGCATGCTCTACGTGTACGTCGACGACGTCGAGGGTCACTACGAGCATGCCCAGGCGCTGGGGGCGATGATCGTCACCGAGCTTCAGATACATGCCGGCGACCGGCGCTACCAAGTCGCCGACCTCGAAGGGCACCGGTGGACCTTCGCGCAGCACCTTCATGACGCCGGACCGACGGAGGAACATACATAGTGTCCGAGCCACGCCCGGCTTCCAACTGAGCGATCTCTTCACGGATGCGCGAGCGAAGGCGCAGGCCCCACGGCTGATCCACTGGCTGCCCGTCGACCGATCCGCCCGCCGCGGTCGCCGCCGGTCGCTGCAGCTGTCAAGGTGTCACGCACCCGTCGCTGCCGGCAATAAGCTTGATATGCCAGACACTGAACTGCGGCGGGCGCGCTTTGATGCGCTGTTCCGTGCACACCATCCGGCGGTCCAGGCCTTCGCCCGGCGCCGGGTGCCTCCGGAGGTCGTCGACGACATCGTTTCCGAGACGTTCCTCATCGTCTGGCGGCGGCTTGACGATGTGCCAGAGGCCCCGTTGCCGTGGCTACTGGCTGTCGCGCGCAACGTCGTCGGAACCGAATGGCGTGGGGCCGCGCGGCGCGAGCGACTGTGGCTCAAGGCCCAGAGCGGGCACATCGAGAACGACGAGCCCGGCGAGCCCGAGAGCGAGGACCGGCGTGTGTTGGCCGCGCTTGCTGTCCTGAGAGAGCGTGACCGAGAGGCGCTCACGCTCGTGGCCTGGGACGGGCTCACGCCAGCGCAGGCCGCCGCCGTGCTCGACGAGCCGGCGGCCCGGTTCCGTCAGCGTCTACACCGTGCCCGGCGCCGCCTGCGCGCCGAGCTCGCCGATGTGCGCGCCGCCGAGTTGCACCGCGAGGAGCTCGCAGCACCCCGTCACGATCACGCTCCCACCGGAGGCCCCGCATGAACACCCGACTCAACACCGATCCCGAACTGCTTGATCTCGTCTGTCACGCCGACCCGATGCGCGACCCGCGGGTGCGGGCAAACGCCGGCCTGGACACCGAATCGGCGCTGCGCCTGCTCGCGGCAGACCTCGATCGCCCGCCACCCCGGCGCGCCCCTCGCCGACGCCGAACGGCGTTGCGCACCGCGGCGCTCGCCGCCGCGATCGCCGCAGCCGTGTTCGCAGTCGCCAACGTCGCCTCGACCGGGAACGGCTCCGGGATCTCGCCAGCGCAGGCACAGACGATCCTCAGGCACGTCCGAGACGCTCTGGCGTGGCCGCCCCATGCGATCTACGAAGAGGACTCCGTGACCACGAACACCGAGCGCGGCGGCGCGACACACACTTCTGGGTGGCATGAGTGGCTGAGCACCAGCCCCCCATACGACAACAGGAGCATCCAGTTCGCGAACGGCAAGGTGCGATGGGAGCAGGCGTTCGTCAACGGCCGGCTGGACCTGTACGACCCGACCACCAAGACCATCTACCTGGCACCAAAGGTCGCGGATAACAACGTGGTCGGATGTAAGCGCTGCTCGTCGGATACACCCCAATCGAACTCGGCGCTATCGGAGGTCCAGGACCTGCTCAACCAGCCGAACGTTGCGATCAACCCCAACGCCGTGCTCAACGGCAAGCCTGCGATCGAGCTCACCTTCGACCGCGGTCGCTTCAGCTACTGGATCTCGCACGGCACCTATCAGCCGCTGCAGGTCGAGGACCGCTTCTTCCCGGGGATCACTCGCTTACCGATCGCGCGTGTGCTCACAGGGTCCGCAGCCTCGCCCAACCTGCTGTCGCTGCAAGCCCAGCATCCCCACGCCACCGTCGATCACAGCAGCACAGATTACGCGGCGGCCAAGTTGCGGCTGATCGGGTTCGTGTCCCCGCCCCCAAAGATCGTGTGTCGAGGCGGCGGTCGCGTGCGGCGATGTGCACCGGTTCCCGCCAGGCAGACGAACGGCGACAAACACTAACCGTCGGACTTCGCGTAGATGATGGCGCGACCACAAGTCGTCGGCAACGGCGGCCGCTTTGGCGGACCATCCCTGGCTGTCGGAACGATCGACGAGCAGCACGCTTGGGCGCCCGGCTCTATGTTCGCTGAGCGTTGCCTGGGTTCGGCGGTGATCGCAAGAGGCGAGGTCGGGGGCGTCACAGCGAGCGATAATGGAGCGATGAAGAACGGGCCCCGCGACGCCCGACGCGCTACTCAACCACGGAGCTCAGACGACCTAGAAAGACCCTCCGACTAGGCGGGTGTTGCGATCACCGCGCGGACCCAAGGATCCTCTGCGAGACGCCACGGGGGCTGCCGTCAGCACCCAGCGGTAGCGAGTCTCCGCACTACGCCGGCTTGAACGGGGTGCCGAACCACCAGCGGTGCCCCTCAGGGTCGCGTGTGCCGTACTCGCGACGTCCGTAGGGCTGATCGGTCAGCGGCCCGTCGATCCGCGCCCCCGCCTCGCGCGCGTGCGCGTAGTGGGCGTCGACATCGGCGACATCGACCACCAGGCCGCCGCCGCAGGCAGACAGCGAGCCGGGAGCTGCCAGTTGGTGCTCGGGACTGACCCGGTGCAGCCAGATCGCGGCACCACCCGCGCGCACCTCGCCGTGAACAGGGTCGCCGTCACCGCCGCGGGTGACGCCTCCAGGTTCAAAGTCGAACGCTCGCACGAGGAAGTCATGCTCGGCCTGGATGTCTTCGCAGACGAGCACGGGAGTGATGGGCTGGGGATTAGTCATGGCCCGCAACGTAGAGGCTGCCGGCTGTGCCGTCTTGGAGAAATGTGACCAATCACCCCAGCGAGGCGGCGACATCGGACCGAAGGTGCGCCACGAACTCGGTCGGCGTCGTCTGAGCCAGCTCGCGAAAATCGCGGTTCAGATGCGCCTGATCGCAGTACCCGTAGTAGTAGGCGATGTCCGCCCAACGGTCGGGCATGGCCCGGATGTGCTCGCGCACCCGCGCAAAGCGCAATAGGCGCGCCGCGGTCTTGGGAGCCAGGCCGGTCTGCTCGTGAAAGAGCGCCGTCAGATGCCGCCGGCTGCAACCCAGCTGGCCCGCGAGCGTCCCGATCCGCGCCGTTCCGGCGGTTTCGCGTAGCTTTGACCACGCCGCCGCGACCAGCGGATGCGGCTGCGGCGCCTCCGCCGCCCGGTCGAGAAGGAACCGCTCGAGGACGCCAAAGCAAGCCTGCCAGCCGTCAGCGTCATAGAGCTGGTCCTCAAGCTGCTCCCCATCCGAACCAAACAGCTCATCGAGTCCGATGAAGCCGCCATCAAGCTCGCGGAGCGATCGTCCACACAAGGCGTAGGCCCCCAGAGGGTTCAGCTTGACATCCAAGGACGCGTGCGATGCCCCAAGGGTCACCAACTGGCACTCGCCTGCCAGGCCACCCAGCCAGGAATGAGGAAGCACCTGACCTCCCGCCCTGACCGGACCCTCCAGCGTGACGATCAACGAGACCACCGGCACGGGGCACTGCACCCAGCTCGAAGAAGCGGCCTCCTGCTGGCGCACCCCGACATACCCCCGCTGCAGCATAGGGCGCAATCGAGGATCCGCTGACTGGCACGCACGCGAATAACGGCCCAGCTCGGACTCAAATTGAGAAACCTGCATCAAGCCCATCCCGGTGGACCAGCATATGGCCTGCGCCCGCTGGCTACGGGATTCAACAGCCGCAGCTCCACGCGAATCCGGAGGGCGGCACCCTTCCGCACGGGATCCGCTGTGAGATGCGCCTCCCACCCGCGCCCAACCTCTCGTGCGCGAGTTGCATTAAGGGGCAGGTCTCTCAGGCTCGATGCGGTCAGACCCTGGGATTCGCCAATCTCAGGGCCCGGCACCCAACGAGGGCATGTTCGTAGAGCGTTGGCTTGTGCGACGACGGCTCGCCGGCGCCGCACGGCCTCGGGAACCGGTCGGAAGCGTCCGGTGAGCGATGGGCATCTGCGACGAGGCCCGCCGTTTCGCGCGCATTGCAGGGAAGGCGGCGGCGCGCTTGGATGCTTGGCAGGACGCAGAGTACGACTGGCCGTTGCGTTTGCCGAAGGCGATTGCAGGCGGGCGGCATGTAAGCCGACGGCGTCTCGCGGGTACTCGGAACTGAGCATCGAACGCGCATTGTTCGCGGTTGGCGAACCCGTCGGGCGGAGCTATGATCGGCTGGCGCTCAGGGCGCCACCGGTCCGCGGAGAGGGCGAAGCCCACCTGAACCTTGGCGGTACTCGTGTCGGTGTCTCCTTTCCGGCCCGAGATTGCGGACTCCGGGCGCGAACGGAAGGAGGCCTCTGTGCCACCCCGCGGTCTTCCCGGCAACGCCAACCTTGAGCAGCTCAAGAACGGCGCCAAGTCGTTTCAGCGAGCGGTCCGCGCCGGCGATGCCGGCGCTGCCGAGGTCGTCAACGAGTTCCACCCCCGGCTCGCTGCCGCGGGGCCGGGGTCTCCAGAGCTGACCGGGTTCACCCGCGCGGACGCGCTGCTGGTCGTCGCGCGCCGGTATGGCTTTCCGAGCTGGGCGAAGCTCAAGGCGCACCTCGAGCTGGTGGAGCGTTACGCCCGCTCGCCGCACGAGCAGCCGGTCGGCGAGCCGCTCGCCGACGACCAGGCGGTCATCGACGAGTTCTTGCGGCTGGCGTGCTTGACCTACGGTGACGATGACCCGGACCGGTTCCGGCGCGCGGAGTTACTGCTGCGGGAGCACGGTTGGCTGGCGCGGGCGAGTATCCACACGATCGCCGCGACCGGTGAGGTTGGCGCCGCGCGCGAGCTGCTGGACCGCGACCCGTCCCAGGCGTCGCTGGCGGGCGGTCCGCACGGGTGGGAGCCGCTGCTTTATCTGACCTACTCCCGTGTGCCTCTCGGTGCGGGTCGCTCGGGGGTCGCGGTCGCGCGGCTGCTGCTGGAGCACGGCGCCGATCCCAACGCCGGCTACTTGTGGGAGGGACTGATCCCGCCGTTCACCGCGCTGACCGGCGCTCTGGGCGGCGGCGGCGACCTCCCGAAGCACGAGGAGGAACTCGCGCTGGCGCGTCTGTTGCTGCAGGCGGGTGCTGACGCGAACGATGGGCAGGCGCTCTACAACCAGGGCTGGGGCCCGCACCCGGGCGAGGACTGGCTGGATTTGCTGTTCGAGTTCGGGCTGGGCACCGGCGACGGCGGCCCGTGGCGGCGACTGCTCGGGGAGCGGCAGGACTCACCCCGGAAGATGCTCGAGGACCTGCTTATGGCCGCCGCCAGTCATGGGCTCACCGATCGGGTCCGGCGGCTGCTCGCCCGCGGGGTGGATGCCGAGGGCCGCGAGATGAAGCACCCGATCTATCGGGGCCGCTCGCCGGTGCAGGAGGCGGCACTCAACGGGCACTTGGACATCGTGTCCCTGCTGGTCGACGCGGGCGCGTCCTGGGAGCACGATCAGGTCGACGAGCTGGTCGCGATGGCGATGGCTGGCGACCGCGGCACGGTGGACCGGCTGCTGGCGGCTGATCCCGGCCTGCGCGGGCGCGCGATCGAGCGGTGCCCGGACCAGCTGGTCCGAGCGGCCGAGCAGAGCAGTTATGACGCGGTCGCGCTGCTGATCGAGCTGGGGTTCGATGTCAACGCGCGGTCGCGGACCGCGCCGCTGCACGAGGCCGCGATGCGCGGAAACCTGCCCGTGATCAAGCTGCTGCTCGACCACGGCGCTGACCCGAGCATCCACGACACTGGCTTTGACGCGACGCCGGCCGGATGGGCCGAGCATCACGGCCAACGCGAAGCCCAACGACTGCTCGAGGCACTCGAGCAACCCGCCCCGCCCACCCCGCCGACCGAGGCGGGCGCAGCCACGACGACACAGCCGGGAGCTGCGATGCGGACGGTGACGGCTGCGTTCACGGCGGTGTCGGAGGGACGGTTCGACGAGCTCGGATCAATGCTGGCCGACGAGATCGACTGGCAGGGCCTGCCTGACGAGGACGGCCAGATCCCCCGCTGCCGTGGACGCAACCAAGCGCTTGAACGGATGCGCATCGGACTGCTCGCCAACAGCAAGGTGTCCGTCAGCGCGTTCGTCGAGGAAGGCGACCGCGTCCTCGCGCACGTGCACCGTGTCGGTGACGACGACGAGCTCGGGCCGCCTGAGCGGTTCCTCGTCGCCGAGGTCCACGACGGGCAGATCACCCACCTGCGCGGCTACGCGACCGAACCCGAAGCACACGACGCGCTGCACGCCGGCTCGCCGCCGGACGGCTCACCAGACTCCGACTTGCGTCCGCACGCGACGAGGGTGTCCAGATGAGCCAGCCGATCGTCAGCCTACGCCCGCTGACGCGCACCGACGTTGCAGCCACGAACTCGATCACAGGCAGCCTGATGGTGTGGAACGGTGCGCCCTCGCCCGTCGCCCGGCTCGTCGCAGTCAACGTTCCCACGTGGGATAACGTCCGCCGCCCGCGCGACGTCGGACGCATCGCTTTCTGCCAACGGGATCTGATCTGATGAAACGCGCCTTCTTGCGACGGAGCTGACGTCTCGTCACGGCGCCACCCCCGTACTGGACGGACGCGTCTTGTAGGGACTAGAACTCGGTTGTGGAGTTCGAGTCGAGTGAGCTGGTCGTCCGCCTGGCCGGCGTCGAGGACGTTGGGATCATCGCGATGCTGCGGGCAGTGTGGACCGGTGGCGGCCATGATCTGAAGTTCGAGGACCAGCTGTCTGAGTGGCTGACACGGGAGGGTCGTCGCCGCACGACGTGGCTGGCGACGCTCGACGACACGCCGGCTGGCATGTCTTCCATGTTTGAGTATTGGCGGATGCCGCGGCCCGGCACCCCAGATTCGCGCTGGGGTTATGTCAGCAATATGTTCGTTCGCGAGGAACTGCGCGGCCGCGGGATCGGATCAGCGCTCCTGACCGCGATCATCGAGGAGGCCGACCGACGCCGCTACGCCCGACTCGTACTCTCGCCAAGCGAATGCGCGGTGCCGTTCTACCAGCGGGCTGGATTCGTTATTCCAGACGAGGGAGCTGGCGGCGATCGTCTGCTCGTCCGCCCCCACCCCGCGAGGTGACGCTTCAGTAGGCCTCCCGGAATCTCGAGCACGCAACCGAAGAGCACCGCGCGTCCGCTGATCGACCGGCTATGCGACGAGTGCTGTTTTGAGCTCTGAGCGCGTTCTGAGCTCGGCGCGGACGTCGGCGGTCAGGAGAGCGCACGCTCGAGCGCAGCACGGTCTGTCGGTGCTCCGTGCGCCGGGAGCACGAACGCGACCGGCAGCTCGAGCAGCGGCCGCAGTCGGCAGACGACCTGCTCGCGGGTAACGCCGCCGCGCAACCACTCGTTCACCGTCAGGCCCGTCCCGAAGTCGGCGAGAGAGTCGCCCGCGACGACCGCGTGGACACTCTCGATCCACAGGATGAGGTCGTTGTGCTCGCGGCCTGCGAACGCCTCGATCCCGATCCCAAGCCGGTCACCGGCCGCGTACCAGTGGGCGTTACCGCCGCCGTTCTGAAGCCACTCCAGGTCCGGGCTGCCGTCACCGGCCTGCTCGGCGGTGATCGCGTACTTGTCGATCAGGTCCTGCGCAGTGTCAGGCGGCGGCGCGAAAACGGCGGCCTCGAGTCGCTGGACAAGCTCCTGCGCGTCGCGCTCGTGCCACGGCGCGGTGAGGACGATCACCGGGTCACGTTCCTGCGCGAGCGCGAGCAGCGCGACGGGTACCGCGAGCGGGTCAAACAGCAGCAACCGCTCGCCGTCGTCGATCGCGTACGACGACACCTCCTGCGGCCATCGCTGGCCAGGCGTCCATTGCGGGTGCGGCGCCTGCCAGTGCCACAGTCCAGCCTCAAGCTCGCGCACAGCGCCATGCTAATGCGCACCACGATGTCCGCCACAGCCATCCGTCGGCTGACATTCGCGCATGCTGGCCCATGAGTTCCGGGGTCACCTCGCAGAACATTGGTTGATCAACTCGTCGGGTCGCCTGCGCCCGACGCCGCGCCGAGCGCTCGTTCGCGGGTCCGCTCGGCGTTCCTTGCCGACGCTCTCGCGTGGCAGGCATCGATCGACTGGTGCGCCAGCTCTCTCAGTCGGCGACCCCTCCCAGCGCGGCCGAGATCGCTGAGATCGTCACCTCCCCGGCGTCGCGGCTACTGATTGCTCGGGGCTCGGACGGGACGATCCTCGGCACGCTCACCTTGGTCGTATTCCGGGTCCCGACGGGAGTGCGAGCCTGGATCGAGGACGTCGTCGTCGATCAGGCAGCCCGAGGTCGGGCGGCCGGTCAAGCGCTCACGGCCGCGGCATTGCGCCTGGCGGACGACCGTGGAGCGAGAACGGTCGACTTGACGTCGCGGCCTTCACGGGAGGCGGCAAACCGGCTGTACGCGAAGATGGGGTTTCGACCGAGGGAGACGACGGTCTATCGGTTCGCAGGATCCATGCGCGCAACAGTCTGAACCGCCGCTATCAGTGTGCGGTAGGCGTTCGGTCTCTGCGACCCCGAGGACCGCCTGCACTCTCCCGACACCGCCGACCAGCCAAGGATGCCAGGAAGCCGCCGGAGGAGCATCTGGGCGGCCTGGACGTCGTCCGAATCGGCGTCAGCCCTGGAAGTAAGTCAGGAACCAGGCGATAGGCTTTCGCCAGTTCAGCTTCCTCGCCAGTACCAGCGGCGGCGCGCGCCTGGTCGGACCGGTCCGGGTCCGGGGATTGGAGGGTTGCGGAGCCAATTCGCCTGTGACTGTGGCGGACGGGCAGTCAGTTCGCGGGCGCGGTGCGGCGCAGCCGAATTGGTTTGTCGCTCCGTGTTCCGCAGCTGACTTGCTGGCTCCTTGCTTCCCTTGATCGAAGGGCCCAGGGATTGCGCCAGCGTCCGCTCAACGTTGGCGAGGTGAGACAGCGGGTTCGCTCTCCGCGGCGTCCCGGTGGTGGATCGTCTGACATGTAGTGCAGCGGAGTCGTGGGCGACGGGCTAGGGGGAGGATCGCGGTCCAAACCTGCACGCGGTCGCGGCCTGCTTGAACCGCGGTGAGCCCGGATTGATCGAGCTCGGGATCGCGAGGATGTACCCGCGCATCCCGAGGATCAGGCTGTAGCCGGTCAGGCTGGACGGTGGCGATCCCGCCCGCGGGTCGGGGAACTCCGCGACGCCGTGCCGACGCATGCACTGCGAGATCTTGAGCAGCTGGGCACGCGCCTGTGCTGACGGCGGTCCCGAGCCCAGACCGTTGCCCAGTAGATGCTGGCACGACTTCTGGGCCGACTGGAACGCCGGCGACTGACTGATCGGGATCTCGTGGCTCGGACCGGGGTCGGGGAAGTTCGGAACCCCGTGCCCGCGCATGCAGTCCGCGAACTTGACCCCAGCAGAGACTCCGCTTGACTGCGGCCCGGTGCCCGTGTTGCCTGCCGAGCCACATGCGGTTAGTCCGATCACGCAGCACGCCAGCGCCACCACCGCCAATGGGCTCATTCCTACGGCACGGGCCAAGCGGCTTCGCATCTCGATGCATCTTTTAGCCGGGCCGCTGTAACCGCTTCGTAACGCTGTTACGTCGTAGTTATCTCGCGGCCCCTTTCGCGACTCATACCCGCGGTGCCGCCACGACCGCCGGTCGGCACCCGGTGGGTCACATGCCCGGATCTCTACTCCGCCACCTGCGAACCGCCGGGCGGTGCAAGCTGGCTGCAGATCAATCCCCTCACCACTGCCTGGCGCCCCGTCATCACCGAGACTCTCGGTCCGCATGGGGTTACCACGACCACGACATCAACCTACCCCTCGTGAACCTCGTAGCCGACGTCTCCGCCGCGAAGGCCGCCTACACCGCCCACCACTCGCCACTCGCCGCGTTCAGCCGAACTCGCCCCGGGCATCATCGATCGGCACGAGGCGATCGCCGGTGAGATCGCGTGACGCCCTGACCGCAGGCGGGATATCGTCCGCCGCCCGCGCGACGTCGGACGCGTCGCCTTCTGCCAACGCGACCGCATTCTGCTTCCAGCGTCCTAGCTCTGAGGCCTCGTTTCGCCAGCCGTCGGGGCTGCAGGGCCCGCGTTCCGTTCTGCGTCGTACGCTGTCTTCATCGCCTGCTCGGCGGCTTTGGCGTTGATCGCCGGATCTGATCTGATGAAACGCGCCTTCTTGCGGCGCGGATCGCACTCCAGTGTGACGACCTGGCCTATCGCTGGCGGCTTGAACGAGAACATCAGCGGCAACTCGTCGACTTCGGTGCGGAACGGCTCGCCCATCGCGGGCTGCACGTCCATCAGGAAGTGGGGCTCCGCTCCCACGCGGTTTGTGCCGTGTTGACCGCTGTAGCGGATGTCGACCACCTTGCCTTCTGCTGGTTCCCAATGATGCCCAAGCACGTTTACCCTCTCCGAAGGCTGGCGCAGCGCCAGCGCATCCTCAGCTCGTCCCCGAGCGTTCGTTTGGCGTAGCAGCCGCCGACCCCAAGAAGTGCGACAGCGGACGTGGCGACGATTGTATGGGCTCAACGAAATCGCGAGCATCGGCCAGGACGCATCGAAGATGCACTCGGCGAGACGACCTCACCGCGGGATCGAACGTATGGTGAACCAGGTGCGTCGGGCACTGCTGCATAACCGCGACTACATGCTGCTGTGGACCGGCGAGATCCTGTCTGAGCTGGGATCTCAAACAGCGGCGGTCGCGTACCCGCTGCTGATCCTCTCGCTCACAGGCTCGCCAGCCCAGGCCGGAGTGGTGGGGCTAGCCAAGTGGCTGCCCCTGGCCGTGTGCGCGATTCCCGCCGGAGCGCTGGCGGACCGCGTGGATCGCAAACGGCTGATGATCGCCTGCAACGCGATCCGCATGCTGGGCGCCGCCAGCATCGTCGCGATGCTCGCGATCTCCAAGCCGAGCTACCTACAGATCATCGCCGTCGCGTTTATCGACGGCGCGCTGTTCACCACCTCCTATATCTGCGAGCGCGGCGCGCTGTCACAGATCGTGCCCGCCGAGCAGCTCCCCAACGCTGTCGCGCAAAACGAAGCGCGCAGCTTCGCCGCTGGCATCGCCGGCCCGCCGTTGGGCGGCGCACTGTTCGCGGTCGCTCACTCGCTTCCGTTCATCGCCGACACCGCCACGTTTCTGTGCTCGATGACCAACATCGCGCTCACTCGCTCCCCGTTTCAGAGCACCGAGACCGCGGACCCGTCGACCCCGCGAACGATGAGCGCCGATGTCGCCGGCGGCTTCGCGTGGCTTTGGCAGCAGCCGTTCTTTCGCGCCACCTCCCTGCTGTTTGCCATGGGAAACCCCGTGTTCACCGGTCTGTATCTGCTCGCCATCCTTCTCGCCAAGCAGCACGGCGCCTCCTCGACGACCATCGGGCTCATGCTCGCGATCATCGGAGCAGGCGGCATGCTCGGCGCTTTGTCCGCCACGACGATCCGACAAGCCACCACGTCCCGGGCGATCATCCTAACCGAACAGTGGGTACTCCTCGCGCTCGTCCTTGCCCTCCTGCTCAGCAGCGCCCCACTCGTCATCGGACTGCTCATCGCCGCCGCCGAGTTCATCACGCCGACAGTCAACTCCGTCGTCGCCGGCGCGCGGGTCGCCGCCACCCCCATCGGCTCCAAGGCCGCGTCCAGGCCGCCTCGACGATGTTCGCGATGTCGCTCGGATGGCTGGCACCACTCGCGGTGGGCATCAGCTTCGAGCATGGCGGTTCGACAACCACGATCCTGGTCCTCGCCGGCTGGGCGCTCATACCGGCAGCCATCGCCACGGTGGCGCCCGCGCTTCGCGGCAACCCACTGCGGCCGGTGCCGGCTACCAACCGATAGCCATCAGCCCGAGGGCGGCGCGAGTCAGCGATAGCTCCGTGGGCCCCGAACGCCGCGCCGGCCCGCGTCGTCAAAGGCGTTCGATAGTCGTTGGCGAGCGAGGCGCAGCGTTCTGACTGACCCGCTCATCACGTGGCCGGTGCCGCGCGGCCGGTCTCGGCGTAACGGTCACGTCCGGTCCGCACTTTCAATTCACCGCCAGCCGAGTTCACGCGCGCGTTCTTTGATCCGCGATGGAGTCCCGCTGACGAAGCCTCCCGAGTGGCCGGCGTCACGCCACCGCCCATTGTCGAGCTCGCAGAACACCGTGATCGGCTCGAAGTAACGCGCGTCATTGGTCAGAAGCCAGACGGTTGCACTGTCGCCGCGAACGTCCATACCCAGCGTCGTTACGAACTGCGCCGGGATGTCACCACGCGCCGCTTCTTCAGGACTCGGTAAACCGGAATCCAAGGTCCCGTCCATTCACCGCGACCCTACCGGACACAGCGCACCAATCAAGTCCGCACTCATCGACATCCGCTGGTCGAGCTTCGATCGACGGTTCGCTGAACGTTCGTCGGTGAGGCCCTTTGTCGGGGATCGAGCGATCCGTAGTCCAGCGGTTCGGTTGGTTTGGGTCAGCGGTCTCGAGGAGCGGCAAGGCAGTCCGGTCATCACCCGGTGCCCCGCGGGAGGCAGTCCACTAAAGACGCGGTGGCGGTCGATGACTCCGGCCGCCTGGGCGTCCAGGCCTACGTCGGGGCGGGTAGAGCTGTCCGCGAGGCTTATATCAGCACCGACAGCACCATGATGAACGCGAAGGCGACGAGTGAGACCGCGGTCTCCATCACCGACCAAGACTTGAACGTCTCACCCATGGTCAAACCGAACGATTGCTTGACCAGCCAGAAGCCGGCGTCGTTGACGTGGGAGAGGAACAAGGACCCCGAGCCGATCGCGAGCGCCAGCAGTGCGTCGTGGGTCGAGGTCAGCGTCCCCGCCAGCGGGGCAACGATTCCTGCGGCGGTAATCGTCGCCACCGTGGCCGACCCGGTGGCTAGGCGCAGCGCAACGGCCACCAGATAGCCCAGCAGCAGGATGGAGAGGTGCGTGCCGTTGGCGAACTTAGCCACCGAGTCACCCACGCCGGCACCGATCAGGGTCTGCTTAAACCCGCCGCCGGCTCCCACGATCAGGATGACCGCCGCGATCGGGCCGACGCTGGCTCCGATCCGGGCAGCGATCTTCTCCCCGTTCAGTCCGACGGCGTAGCCGAAGGTCACCATCGCCAGCAGAACCGCGAGGGTCAAGGCGACCAGCGGTTCGCCGATGAAATCCAGCACCGTCTGAGCCGTCGGAGGGGGTTTGCTGCCGTTCCAGATGATGTCGGCCAGCGCCTTGGACAACATCAGTACGACCGGGAAGATGATCGTGGCCAGCGTGATCGCGAACGACGGCGGCCGTGTGACGTCCTCGTGCTGGGATGTAGTAGCCGTCGTGTCGACCCCACCGGCGTAGGCCGGGACGCCGACCGGCACGACTCTGGCGATCAGGATCGACAGCAACGGGCCACACAGAATGACGGTCGGAATCGCCACCACGATCCCCAACGCCAGGGTCGTCCCCAGCTGGGCGTGCACGGCGGCAATGGCGATCAATGGCCCGGGGTGCGGCGGGATCAAGCCGTGCAGCACCGACAGCCCCGCCAACGCCGGGATCGCGACCCGCATCAGCTTCAGCTCGGAGCGTTGCGTGACCAGGACGATCACCGGAAGCAGCAGCACCAGGCCGATCTCGAAGAACATCGGCAGGCCGATGATGATCGCGACCAGCGCCATCGCCCACGGGACCATCGCCTTGGATGCCTTGGATAGCAGCGTGTCGATCACCCGGTCAGCGCCGCCGGAGTCGGCCAGCAGCTTGCCGAGCATCGCCCCCAGGGCGATCAGCAGCCCGACCTCTTTCAGGGTGTCCCCGACCCCGTCCTCGAAGTTGGTCACGACCATCGGCAGCGGCACCGGGGCCGCCAGCCCCACGAATGCCGAACCCAAGACCAGCGCCAGGAACGGATGCATCTTGAGCACCACAATCAGCAGGACGATGATCGCGATGCCGATAACGGTGACCACGATCAGGCGGGTGTCGTGCGCCGCCCACGGCTTGGTGATGGCGGCAGCAGCGGCGACGGTCGCGTTCATCGGCTCCTTCCCTCCGGAGTCGAACCCGTGGGGATCAGACCGAGGCCGGTCATGATCGCATCCGTCTCGGCTGACGCGCTGGCTCCAATCTCGACGGTGATCGAGTTCTCCTCAGGCGTCGGTGGTTCGAGCGCGTCGAACTGCGAGTCAAGTAACGACGCGGGCATGAAGTGGCCCTGGCGAGCCGCCAGCCGACGCGCGATCTGCTCACGGCTACCCGCCAGATAGACGAAGACGACGTGCTCGCCACGCAGAACATCGCGATAGCTCCGCTTCAGCGCCGAGCAGGTGATGATGCCCGGCCGTCCAACGTCGGTGTGTTCCGCGATCCACTCAGCGACCTTCGCCAGCCAGGGCCACCGGTCCTCGTCGTCGAGTTCGTGCCCGGAGGCCATCTTGGCGACATTGGCCGCGGGGTGCAGGTCGTCACCCTCTTCGAAGTCCCACCCCAGACGCCCGGCGAGCAGCCCTGCCACCGTCGACTTCCCGCAACCCGAAACACCCATCAACACCACCACCAGCGGCTGTCCAGGCGACGCGTTGACCATGGACACAGTCCTCGCCTTCATCTGGGACCCTGCGACGTCGTCAACTCTATACCCGCCGGCCCCAATTCCTCCCCCCGCGGGCCGCCGCTCCGAACTGAGGTCGAGATCACCAACTGGGACCCCTTCCTCACGACCTGCCGCAAACGCTCGGAGCTTCCGCCTTCTGCGCGCAACAGGAACGCTTGGATCAATTGCCTGCCTACCGAGGATGACGGCCTGAGTGCTTGCCGATCCGAACACAACATCGCTGGACCGGCGTCCGGTAGGGATCCCGCCCTGACGACTCCATCGCTCAGACCGAGCGGGCGGCTGCCTCGCCGCAAGTGAGAGCGCTCGCGAATCGACCGACCGCTGGTATTGGCTGAGCTGCGCCGGGGCACGCCTCTCACGCGTGTGCTGGCCGACGCTGCACGCTGGCCTCGCCGGCCGTACGCTCGTCGCATGAGTCGTTACGGAAAGCGCGCCGACATGGTCGTGCACGAGGAGGAGCCATTCAACGCGGAGACCGGGCTCGCGGCGCTCGCGGAGGATGTCGTGACCGCTACGGATGCCTTTTACGTGCGTGGGCATGGCGCGGTGCCGGAGATCGACCCCACGGCCTGGCGGCTTCACGTGCACGGCGCCGTGGAGCGAGAGTTGGTCCTTTCCCTGGGGACCTTGCGCGAGGCCCTGCGCGAGCGCGAGGTGACCGCGACACTGCAGTGCGCGGGCAACCGGCGCGCCGGTCTCATCGCCGTCCGCGACATCCCCGGCGAGGCGCCGTGGGGCCCCGGCGCGACCGGCACCGCGAGGTGGACCGGAGTTGCCCTGGGCGACGTGCTGGCGCTCGCAGGCCCGCGCGGGAGCCACGTCGGCTTTGAAGGCGCGGATCTCAGCCCAGAGGCCAAGCCCGCGCAGCCGTTCGGAGGCTCGATCCCGCTGGAGAAGGCGTGTCGTCCCGAGGTGCTACTCGCCTGGGCGATGAACGGAGAACCGCTGCCGGTGGTGCACGGCGCACCGCTGCGAGTGGTGGTGCCCGGCTACATCGGCGCGCGAAGCGTGAAGTGGCTGGAGCGCATCGAAGTTCGCTCGGGGCCGTGGCAGGGGTACTTTCAGCACGTCGTCTACCGGTTGCTACCCGAAGACGGGACGCCAGGCCCGGGCGTCGGGATGCCGCTCGGGCTGGTCGCGCTCAACGCCGACGTGCTCTCACCGGCGGATGGCGACACGGTCGTCGCGGGACCGGTTGAGGTCCGCGGCTACGCGTTCGCGGGCGGGGAGCGACACGTCGCCCGTGTCGACGTGTCGGTCGACGGCGGCGCACGCTGGTCACAAGCGCAGCTGCTCGAAGACCTCGGGCCGTGGGCCTGGCGCCACTGGCAGCTCACCGTCGACCTGCCGCCCGGACACCACGAGATCCTCGTCCGAGCGTGGGACTCATCCGCAGCAACCCAGCCCGAGAACGAAGCCGCTCTGTGGAACCCCAAGGGATATGTCAACAACGCCCGCCCAAGGATCCGGGTACGAGCCGCTACCGGATGACCATTGCGATAGCCGGAACTCAGAAGCCGCCGCATCGACTCACCGGGGAACCTCAACCGCGAGCGAATTTCCAGCGGCAAAGAGATGCGACCCCTAGCCGGGTGGACAATGTTGGTCGATCCTGTTGTATCTCCCATTGACGTAACGCTTTGGCGGTGTTCGGCCATCTCGGGATTAGATGCCGGTTGATCTCGAGCGGCGGGCGCGGTTTGAGGTGCTGTTTGAACGTCATCACGCGGCGGTGCGTGGGTACGTGTTGCGGCGTGCGGCCGGGCCCGTCGTAGAGGATGTCGTCGCCGACACATTCTTGGTCGCTTGGCGCCGGCTTGAGGATGTACCCGATTTGGCGCTGCCGTGGCTTCTGG
Source organism: uncultured Actinomycetota bacterium (assembly GCA_963790605.1). Taxonomy (GTDB): domain Bacteria; phylum Actinomycetota; class Thermoleophilia; order Solirubrobacterales; family Solirubrobacteraceae; genus Palsa-465. The sequence goes on from CAWBPG010000003.1 coordinate 638,855, forward strand.
GGGTCGCCCGGCGCGTGCTGGCCGATCAGCGGCGAGCGGCACGGCGGCGGCAGTCACTGTCCGAGCGGCTGCGTCGAGAGGCGTCGACACCGGGGCCATGGTCGCCGCCGGTGGGGTTGAGTGCGGAGCTGATCGATGCTCTGCGGATGTTGACCGAGCGGGAGCGCGAGGCTCTCTTGTTGGTTGCCTGGGACGGGCTGTCGCCGCGTGACGCCGCGATCGCGGCCGGCTGCTCAAGCGCTGCGTTCCGTGTCAGGCTGCACCGCGCCCGCGGGCGGGTCTCCACCCAGCTTGGCATCGACCAGGACACCCCGAATATCACGGAGACGCTGGCATGAACGATTCGGTGATTGAGCGCGTCGGCCGCGAGGATCCTGTGCGGTGCGAGCCGGCTGGCGGCGCGTGGCGACGCGAGCGGGCCGAGGCAACGCGAGCTCGCGTGCTGGCTGCGATCGATCGCGACCAAGCGCTCGTCTCGCGGCCGGAGCGTCGAGGTGGTGGCGTCCTGCGCGCGGGGGGTGCCGCAGTCGCGGTGGTCGCAGTCGCGACGGTCGTGGTCGCGTTCGTCGCGCTCGGTCCCCGCACACGTGCGCCGAAGTCGGCGCCCGCGGCCGGCGGAGATCGTCCGGCCGCGATCGCGTCGGGCAAAGCGGTCGGGCTCTACGCCGCGGGTGTGGTCAATGTTGACGGCAGCCCGCAGGCGCTGCTCGCCACCGGCGACTCTCTGTGGATCGCGACTCCGCGCAGCGTCGTCAGGCTGAACCTGCGCAACGGCTCGACGATCGCGCGGACCCCGATCCCCACCAACGGCGTCAACGCCGGCCTAGCGTTTGGCGCTGGCAGCATCTGGGTGGCGCCGACCGGCACGTCTCACCTGCTGCGGATCGACCCGTCAAGCAACCGGCTCGTCGCGAACATCCACCTCGGCGTCACTGACAGCGAACGCCTGAGCTCGCTCGGTGGTGGCGTCGCGTTCGCCGCCGACAAGATCTGGGTCAGCCGCGACTCAAACCGCCTCCGCGGCGACGTCATCTCAGTCAACCCCACAACCAACCAGGCCACCGCAACACCAATCACGGTCGGGTCAGGGCCCGACACGGTCGTGTCCGGGTTCGGCTCGCTATGGGTCGACAACACGTCCGTCGTCGTCGGCAACAACGCCCCGTCCCGTATCTATCCGGCGGTATCGCGGATCGATCCACGGACCCGCCGCGTGACCACCGAGCCGTTCTCGGGAACGCCTGCGACCGGGTTCGGATCGCTATGGATCCAAACCAACGCCGCGTCCGATGACGCAGCGATCGTCCGTGTCGACCCCGCCACCGGACAGACGCTCGCCCGGATCGCCGTGCCGCGCGTCATCGGCGTCGCCTCCGGTGGCGGCCGCGTGTGGGCGATCTCCTACCCGAGATCGCGGTCCGCGAGCACCTTCCAGCCGATCATGGGCACCGCAGCGCTGTGGCAGATCGATCCGCGAACTAACCGCGTCATCGGCAAGCCCGTCCATCTGCCGCTGATCCAGCCGATCTCGATCGTCGTGTCAACCGGGCAACTCTGGATCGCCGACTATCAAAGCGGCAAGGTGATCCATTTCCAGCTAATCAAGCACTAGGCCCCCTCGTCTGTCTACACAACCACCCCGGAGTCGTCTGCACTGCGGTCGCCCCCTGACCGCAGACCAAGCCGATCGCGTATCGGATCGTCGCCAGGGCCGCACTCGTCGTCCCCGCTCGCCGCCAATTCCGGGGCGCCGACCGGCTCCCGGCTGTTCGGTGAGCGTTGGGAACTGAGACGGGCGGCGGCGGGTCGTCGGCCAACGGCAACCGGCTGATCGCCAACTACGAGGGCCTGGGCGTCAGCAGCCCGTTGGCGGCTGAGCTGTCGCCGCGCCGGCTCCGCGCTCCCGCCATACGACGAAGGTCTTGCCGACGCCTATGTGTTTTCGGAGCGTGCATGCTCGTTTGGTCCCTGGCCGAAGCGGCGGGGTAGGCGAACGGTGATGTCGAGGCCGCCGGTGGAGACGGCGGTGGCGTGCACGGTTCCGCTGTGGACGGTGGCGATAGACGACACCAGGGCGAGGCCGAGACCGAAACCATCGTGGCGGGTGCGGTCGTCGAGGCGTGTGAACGGCAGGAACAGCCGGTCGAGCTGGTCGGATGGTACGACCCGGCCGGTGTTGACGACTCGCACCAGCGACGCGCCGTTGTCGGTGGCGGTCGAGATCGCGACGGTGCCGTCCGCGATGTTGTAGCGCTCCGCGTTGTCGAGCAGATTGGCGACGAGCCGCTCGAGCAGCACCGCATCGCCGGTCACGGGGGCTTCGTCGAGCGTGGAGGTCGTGGTAATTCCGTTGGCGGTACGTCCCTCGAGTGCGTCTTCCGCGACGGCGGCTAGATCCAGCGGGTCGGCGAGGACGCGGGCCTGGTCGTTGCGCGCGAGTACGAGCAGCACCTCGATGAGTCGCTCGGCGTGATCGACGGCCTGGCGGACGTCGGAGGCCATCGACACCAGCTCGTCGCGCGTGGGCTCTGGCTTGGCGAGGACGACGTCCATCGCGGTGCGCATGACGGTCAGCGGCGTGCGAAGCTCATGGCTTGCGTTGGCGATGAAGTGCCGCTGGCTGGTGAATGCGCGGTCGAGCCGTTCAAGCATGGTGTCGAACGTGTCGGCAAGCTCACGCAGGTCGTCGCGCGGGCCCCGCAGAGCGATGCGCTGGGACAGGTTCTGCTCACTTGCTGCCCGGGCAGCTGCGGTGAGCCGGTGCACCGGCCGCAGGATGCGTCCGGCGACGATCCAGCCCGCGGCCGCGGCGAGCAGGGTCACGCCGGCCAGCCCGAGCAGCGAGTAGGCCAGCAGATGGGCGAGTGTCGTGCTGCGCTGTGCAGCGGCGCCGGCCTGGACGCCGTTGGCATACACCGCGGCGCACTTGATCACGACACGGGAGGCCAAGGCCCCGGCGGTCTGCGCCGCCTTGATGCACTGCGCGATGGCTTGCTGGCTCGCGCGCGGGATCCCGGTGGTCGTCGTGCTGTGCAAGGTGTGCACAACCAGCAGGTAGGTGACCGATACCAGCGCGGCCCCACCCAGCGTGAACAGCGACGTGTAGAGCAGCGTCAGCCGCGACCGGGCGCTGAGATAGCGCCTCACAACCGATAGCCGACGCCGACGACGGTCTCGATCAGCGGCGGGTCGCCGAGTTTGCGCCGCAACCGCCCGACGGTCACCGCGACCGTGTTGCTGAACGGGTCGGCGTGCGCGTCCCACACATGTTCGAGCAGCTCTTCGGCGCTGACCGTAGCGCCGTCGGCGCCGGCCAGGCACTCCAGCACGCCGAACTCCTTGCGCGTCAGGGTCAACACGAGACCGGCGCGGCTGGCCCGATGCCGCGCGCGATCGACCACCAGGTCGCCCCGCTGCACGAGCGCGGGCGAGCCGGGTCCGCGCCGTCCCAGGGCGCGGATGCGCGCGGTCAGCTCGTGGAAGGCGAACGGCTTGCCGAGGTAGTCGTCCGCGCCCAGTTCCAGCCCGTCAACCCGATCGTCGACGTCGGTGGCAGCGGTGAGCATCAGGATGCGGCTGGGCGAGCCGTCGCGCACCAGCCGGCGGCAGACTCGGTCGCCGTGCACGGTCGGCAAATCACGATCGAGCACGACGACGTCGTACTCGGTGTTCGTCGTGCTCTGCAGGGCCGCCGCGCCGTCATAGACCACGTCGACGGCGAACCCAGCGTCGCGCAGACCCTCCCCGATCCGGTTGGCCAGCACAACGTGATCCTCCACGACCAAGACCCGCACCTGCACATTCTGTACCAGCGCAGATGACATCCGCCTAACAATGTTCGGCTCGTGTCATGCGCTACGCGCTAGACCGAACAGGCAGCGGCGCACGTTTGGACGGCAGACGACCGGACAGCAGCCAGTCCCGATGCACATCAACGACCAAGCGGAGCCACACCCAACCCCTGAGGAGCGCATGATGAACCACCGCGCCCGCGTCATCGGCCGGCCGCAGCGGGCATGGCCGCCCAGAGCGCGACCGGCAGCCGCGATCGCCGCCGCCATGGCGATCGCCGCATGCGGCTCCAGTTCGCCCGACTCGTCCAGCTCCGGCGGCCAGACCAACCCAAACCAGGTCCAAGCCCAACGGGACGTGCTGAACTTCGCGCGCTGCATGCGCTCGCACGGGGTATCGAACTTCCCCGACGACCTCGATTTCCAGAACGTCCCCGGGATCAACCCGTCCTCCCCCGCGTTCAAGACCGCTCAGACGGGCTGCCAGCATCTGCTGCCCGTAAAGACCACTCCGTCGGCCGCGCCGTCCGCCCAGACACACGCAAAGCTGCTTCGGCTCTCGAATTGCCTGCGCGCACACGGGTACCCGAGCATGCCCGACCCGAGGCCCGACCCGCCTCCATCACATTCGTCCCAATTTGGCGCCCTCTACGGGGAGGGCGATTACTGGATCGGGATCCCGAAGCTCATCGACGCACACGGGCCCGCATTCGTGCGGACGGCGAGAGCGTGCCACGCCACCGGCGTCGGTTGATCGCCCAGGCGGGTGTCGCAAGCCGCGCGGATGCGGGGCCGGTCTGGTCTATCGGGGGCGGAGCATGTCGATCAGCAGATCTAGGTGTCGGCGCCAGTCAAAGCCCGAGGCGGGGTGGGCCATCGTCGCCGAGACGCCGCACATGAGCATTCCGATGTCGGTCGCGGTCGCGTCCGCGCGGATGGTGCCGGCGCGCCGGGCGCGGTCGATCAGCCGCGACGTGAGTTCCAGCAGCTCGTTCTGCTCGGCTGCGGCTTGGGTCCAGATGTGCTCGCCGGCGCCCGCGAGCACCTGTTGGGTGCCGGCGTCGCGCGCCAGCGCTTCGGCGTTGGAGCGCATCAGGTCGGCCAACACCTCAAACGGCTCGCCGTCGCGCTCCAGCGCGTCTCGCGCTTCGGCGGCGAAGCGCCGGAACTTCTCGCGCACCAGCTCGACCAGGAGCGCCTCTTTGGTCGGGTAGTGCCGGTACACGGTGCCGACGCCGACTCCGGCGCGGCGGGCGACGTCATCCATCTGCGCCTCGCTGCCGTATTCGGCGAACACCGCGCGGGCGCCGGCGAGGATCTTCTCCCGGTTGCGGCGCGCATCCGAGCGCAGCGGGCGCTCGCTCTGGTTCGGCGATGTGGTCACGGCGTCTTCACACGAATCCTTGACAACCGGAATCACGGTTCACTATAGTCGCCGGTGCAAACGGAACCGGAGGTCAGCTTCCATGTCATCGCTCAGCCACACCGACACCGTCGCGTCCCTCTCCACACCGCGGGCGAAGAACCTCGCACTGTTGTTGCTGGCGATGACCCAGTTCGTGATCGTGATCGACGCATCGATCGTCAACGTCGCGCTGCCGTCGATCGGCGCTCACCTGCACTTCTCCCGGGACGACCTCACCTGGGTGGTGAATTCGTACACGCTGACCTTCGGCGGCTTTCTGCTGCTCGGCGGGCGAATGGCCGACCTGCTGGGGCGTCGCCGGATGTTCATGCTCGGCCTCGTGGTCTTCTCTCTGGCATCGCTGGGCGGCGGCCTCGCGCAATCCGAGACCTGGCTGATCGCGGCCCGCGCTGTCCAGGGGCTGGGCGCCGCGATCGTGTCGCCGGCGGCACTGTCGATCATCACCACCACGTTCGCCGACGGCGCGGAGCGCAACCGCGCGCTGGGTATCTGGGGCGCGGTCGCCGGCGCCGGCGGGGCCGCCGGCGTGCTTCTCGGCGGCATCCTCACCAGCGGGCTGAGCTGGCGTTGGGTGCTGTTCGTCAACGTCCCAATCGGGCTGATCGCCGCGGCGCTGGCCCCGCGCACGTTGGTCGAGAGCCGCCGCGAGGACGCCGGAAGCACCTTTGACATCCCCGGCGCGGTGACCGTGACCGCGGGCCTGGCGCTCCTCGTCTACGCCGTCGTCGACGCGGTCAACGTCGGCTGGGGATCGACCCGGACGATCGCCTGCCTCGCCGCCGCCGTGCTCCTCTTGATCGCGTTCGTGGTGATCGAATTGCGCGCGACCGACCCCCTGATGCCGTTCTCGATCTTCCGTCTGCGCACGCTGCGCGGCGCCAACTTCGTCGGCCTGCTGATCGGCATGTCGCTGTTCTCGATGTTCTTCTTCATCTCGCTGTACCTCCAGGACGTGATGGGGTACACGCCGATCAAGACCGGTATCGCCTACCTGCCACTGGCGGTGGGGATCATCGTCTCGGCCGGGATCGCCTCGCAGCTCGTCACGCGGCTGGGCTTCAAGATCCCCCTGACCCTCGGGATGATCCTGATCGCCGGGGCCCTGTTCTGGTTCGCCCAGGTGCCCGCGCCCCACGGCTCCTACCTCTCAGACATCCTCGGCCCGTCGCTCCTGGCCGCCGTCGGCCTCGGCTTCGCCTTCGTGCCCGTGACGATCGCCGCCGTGACCGGAACCGAGCCCCAGGAGGCGGGCCTGGCCTCGGGTCTCATCAACACCTCGCAGCAGGTTGGCGGCGCGCTGGGGCTCGCGATCCTCGCTACCGTCGCCAACAGCCGCACCCAGGACATCCTGACCGCCGGCGTCCACAACACCGCCATCGCGCTCACCAAGGGGTTCGACCGCGCCTTCCTGATCGGCGCCGGGTTCGCGGTCGTCGGAGCGATCCTGACGATGCTCCTCATCTCCTCAAAGGACAGCCGCGATCACGCCAAGGCGGCCTCCAGCGCGGACGCCGCCGTCACGCAAGCCGCGACAGGCTGAGCCTCCGCCGCCCACCCGGCGGCTCCGTAGGCCAGGCGGAACGGGTGTTGAGAGCGACTGCGGCGATCACGATCAGTCCACCCCCGATGGTTGCGGGGCTCGGGGTTTCGTGAAACGCGATCCAGACCCAGATCGGCGCCAGCGGGACATCGAGCCCGCCGATCAGCGCGACGCGCGAGGCGGTGAGGCGCCTGGTGCCGGCGGTCAAGAGCAGCAGCCCCAGCCCGAGCTGGGTGATTCCGAACAGCGCGAGCTCGGCGAACTGCAGGAGGTCTGGGCCGCGCGGGTGCGCGAGCGGGACAGCAACGACGCTTGACCCCAAAGAGGAGATCGCCGCGATCGGTAACGATGAGGCGCTGGCGGAGCGGCGAGTGGCGATAATCATCAGCGCCATCAGCACGGTCATCCCGAGCGCGAGCAGGTCGCCGTCCAGCGCGTGCGCGACGCGTGAGCCGGCGAACATCAGCGCGACGCCGATCAGCGCCAGCGCGCTGGACCAGAGCGTCACCGGCGTGGTGCGCTCACCAAGCGTGAGCAGCGCGACGGCGGCGGTCACGAACGGGCCGGTGCCGTAGATGATCGCGACGTCGGCGACGCTGGTGTGCCGTAGCGCCGCCAGGTAGCAGAACATCGCTGCGGTCGAGAACCCGGCGGCGATCCATCCCCACCGGTCCAGCCTACGGAACGCCCGAATCACTGAGCCGCGCTGCTGGAGGTACGCGAGCGTCAGCAGAAACCCGGTGCTGAAGAGGCCGCGCCAGAAGATCAGCGTCCAGAGATCGACGTGGATCAGGCGGGTGAAGAACCCGGCGGTGCTGTAGGCCACCGCCGAGCCGGCGATCAGCGCAACACCAACGCCGCTGTCGCCAGGCGCCGAGGACCGTTCTGAACTCATCGGCGCGGCAGATTAAGCGTGAATCGGTTCGGGTTTCCCCGAACCTTGGACCAGTACGGTCCGGGGGTGGATGAGCAGCGACGTCGATACCGCGGCGGCAGCGTCGTTGATCGCGAACCGCGCCCGCTGCGCGATGCTCGACGCGCTGTTTGACGGCGGCGAGCGCACCGCCGGGTCGCTTGCCCGGGTCGCCGGAATCGCGCCATCAACCGCGTCAGGTCATCTGCGGATGCTCGCCGACGGCGGCCTGATCGTGCTCGAGCAACGCGGCCGCCAGCAGTTTGCACGGCTCGCCTCCCCCGAAGTTGCACACGCCCTCGAAGCCCTCTCCACGATCGCGCCAACCACCCCCTCTCAGACTCTGCGTGCCAGCAGTCGCGCTCGAGCACTACGCCAAGCCCGCACCTGCTACGACCACCTCGCCGGCGCGCTCGGCGTTGCGCTGACCGACGCACTCTGCGCCACCGACATCCTCACCGGCGACGAGCTCACCCTCACCGACCACGGCGCCAAGCAACTGCAGCGGTTCGGGATCGACCTCCCGGCTCTCCGAGCCCGTCGCCGGCCACTGACCCGCCCCTGTCTGGACTGGTCAGAACGCCGCGCCCATCTCGCGGGCGCGCTCGGCGCCGCGCTCTGTCAAGAGCTCATCGATCGGGCGTGGCTCACTCGGATGCCCGAACCCCGCATCGTGCGCCTCACCCCCGCCGGCCAAGACGGACTTGGACGCACCTTCGGGCTGATCGAGATTCCCGAACCAGCCGTCTAACCGACACTCGGCGCCTGTCACGAACTACCGGCAGTCTTGACCAACCTGACGCGACACTCGACCCGACCGTCGCAGTCGTCGTACTCCTGACCGGTACGGTGGCGGCATGGACGAGGACTTCTTCCCTCCGCCTCCTCCTTCTCGGGAACCTGAGTCGCGACCTCCGTCGCCGGAATGGATGGGGCCGCCCCATGGGGTCCTTCCCGGTGCGGTGGCGCTCGAAGTCATCGTGGCACAGAACGAGCAGGCGGCGGTGTACATCGGGCGGTGTGCCGCGTATCCGACGGGACTTGATTTTGAACTGCACGTGCTTGCGGCGGCGAGCGCCGGTGACCTTGACCCGTCCTTGAACGGGATCTACCAGCGGCCTGGGGGAGGATCCACCTACGAGGAGATGCTCCGGTTTGGTGTTGCCTTTGCTGATGGCCGCAAGGCCAGCAATCTCGGGGGCTTCACGCGCTCCGGAGAGGAGCCCGAGGGGCCTGTGCTGTGGGGAATGGGTGGCGGAGGAGGAGGCGGGCGCTGGCATCAGGGCTTCTGGATGTGGCCGCTGCCGCCGATTGGTCCGCTGCTCTTTGTCTGCGAATGGCCGGCGGCAGGGATTGCCCTCACTCGCGTCGAGGTCGATTCAGAGCGACTGCGCGATGCCGCCGGTCGCTCCCGTGAGCTGTTCCCCAATCAGGCCTCTGCGGTCAGGGGCAGCACCTGGAACCATTGACACGCCTCCTATCAGCGTGATATCATAGTGATAGGTCGTCGGATAGCCGACGCCAGTCCGCAGGAGGCGTACCCGATGAACGCACCGCACGACGACACCGCTGCAAAGGGTCTGCGTAGGTGGTGGCTATCTCCGCCGCGCTCCGGCATGCAACGCCTGATCGCGCCATGGGAGTACCGCCACGTCCGCGGCTTTGGGGTCACGCGTATTTTCGGCGGCAGCGTCGCGGGCGCCGCGGGCGTCGTGTGCCTCGCGTACAGCGCTTACGGATGGGCGGCGTTCTTCCTGGTTATCGGGGCACTGAATCTCGCGGGTGGCTACTGGTTCCTCACGATTGCTCGCTCCGCAGCTCCCCGAACCTGAGCCTGGTTCAAGACACCCACTCTCTTGGAGGACCGCTGGCCCCCGCCTACAGGCGTTCGGTCGCCTGCCGAGGTGGCGCGAGACCGTAGGCTTGTCATGTCGCCGGCGAGGATGGTCTGGGCTGGTCCCGAACTGATCAAGGATGTTGTCTCGGACCTGCAGCGGCCGAAGCCGATGGGGCCGAGGCGCGGGCGGCTCGCGAACTTCTACAGTGCAGGCATGAGCTGGACGGTCGACGTCGGGGCCACAACCGAGGCCCGGATCGCGCAGTTACCGGTTTCGTTCGCGGCCGCTGTCGAGGACGCACTGAGCCGCCCCACAGTCCAGCAGCCGTCGTGGCCGGACGCCGAGCAGGCGGCGCGCGTGGTCGGAGTGCTGGAGGGCGTGCCGCCGATCGCGGTCGCCTCCGAGGTCGACGTGCTGCAAGGCCGACTGGCGTCCGTCGCGCGGGGGGAGGCGTTCCTGCTGCAGGGCGGCGACTGTGCCGAGACGTTCCTGGACAACACCGAGGCGCGGCTGCGAGGCACGATCCGAACGCTTCTGCAGATGGCCGTGGTGTTGACCTATGGAACGCAGATGCCGGTCGTCAAGGTGGGCCGCTTCGCCGGCCAGTACGCCAAGCCCCGCAGTGCGGAGCTCGACGGCGCCGGGCTCCCGTCGTATCGCGGGGACATGATCAACGCGATCGAGCCGACGGCCGAGGCCCGCCGCCCCGATCCAGGCCGGATGATCCGAGCGTTCGCGAACGCCGCCGCCGCGATGAACCTGGCGCGCGCGATCACGGGCGCCGGGCTCGCCGACCTTCACCATCTGCAGGAGTGGAACATGGACTTCGTGCGCCGTTCCAGCGCCGGGGAACGGTACGAGCGTGTGGCCACAGAGATCGACCGCAGCCTGCGCTTCATGTCGGCCTGTGGGGTCGATGACAGCTCGTTGCGCACCGTCGAGCTGTTCGCCAGCCACGAGATGCTGGTGCTCGACTACGAGCGGGCGCTGCTGCGTCTCGAGGGCGAGCGTCTGTACCTGCTGTCGGCCCACCAGGTCTGGATCGGCGAGCGCACGCGTCAGCTCGACGGCGCCCACGTCGCGCTGGGCGCGCTCATCGCCAACCCGATCGGGGTCAAGATCGGCCCGACGGTCACGCCAGAGCAGGCCGTCGCGCTCGTGCAGCGACTCGATCCCGATCACGTCGATGGCCGGGTGACCCTCGTCTCTCGCATGGGCAATCATGCCGTCCGTGACCGGTTGCCGCCGATCGTTGAGGCGGTCTCACGAACCGGGCACCGCGTCGTCTGGCAGTGCGACCCGATGCACGGCAACACCGAGGAGACCCCCTCCGGTCATAAGACCCGGCACTTCGACCGCATCGTCGACGAGGTCGAGGGCTTCTTTGAGGTCCACCAGCAGTTGGGAACGCACCCCGGTGGCATCCACGTCGAGCACACCGGCGAAGACGTGACCGAATGCCTCGGCGGGGCGCAGATGATCACCCACAGCCAGCTCGCGTCGCGGTATGCGTCGGCGTGCGATCCGCGCCTGAACACCGAGCAGGCCCTCGAGCTGGCGTTCCTCGTCGTCGAGATGCTGCGGCGGACCGCCGCCTGACCGCCACCCAACCGCCCGAGGCCGGAACGCGTGGGAGAATCTGGGTGTGGGTTCTCCGCAGACGCTCGGCGAAGCTGATCGGCCGCTCGTCGCGGTGTGGGCGGCAGACTGCGCGGAGCGAGCGGTGGCTACGTGACGTTCTGACGGGTCGCGGCCGGCCCGCTCGCACGGGAGCGAGCGTCCACCCTGGTCCGTGCCCCACTGCCGAAAGCGAGCGCGAGCAGCACGCCGGCAGCGCACCCTGCGGCTCCCACTCCCAGCGACGCCCGCGGGCCCAGCAGCTCGCCGGCGACACCCACCAGCGGGCCACCGATGGCGGTCGAGCCCATGAAGGCGATGATGTAGAGGGCGACGACCCGCCCGCGCATGGACGGGTCGGCCCGGATCTGCAGCGTCGCGTTGGTGCTGGAGGAGAACACGACGCTCGCCGCCCCGGCAAAGGCCAGGCAGATCCCCTCGGTGACCGGGCTGGGCGCCGCCGCTGCGGCGGTGAGCGCGATCCCGAACGCTGCGGCGGCGATCGTCAGGGTCCGGACGCGCCCGGGCACCCTGCCGGCGAGCGTGATCCCGGAGACCACGGCGCCCGCACCCATCGCGGCGTAGAGCAGGCCAAATCCGGTGGCACCGAGGTGGAAACCCGAGTGGGCCATGAGAGGGATCGACACCTGGAACTCGTAGGCCAGGGTGCCGATGATCGCCATCATCCCCAGCGGGATGAACAGGTCACGCCGGCTGCGGACATAGCGCAGCCCGGCCCGGACCGCCCCGGGACTGCGCGGCGCCCGCACGTCGGCGCGGTAGAGCTTGGTCGTGTCCATCGCCGTCAGGGCGATGAGCGGCCCGACGAACGAGGCGGCGTTGATGAGAAAGCAGAGCCCGACGCCGAACACAGCGATGATCGCGCCGCCGGCCGCTGGGCCGATCATGCGCGCCGCAGACACCACGGTCGAGTTGATCCCGATCGCCCGCGGCAGCGACGGACCCTGCACGAGCTCAGAGACGAACGCCTGCCGTGTCGGGGTGTCGAACGATCGGGCGACGCCGAGGCCGAGCGCGAGGATCCACACCATCCACAGTTCGACCACGCCGGTCAGCGCCAGGATGCCGAGCACGAGGGCGAGCAGACCCTGCGCGGCCTGGGTGCCGATGAGCAGCTTGCGCTTGTCCACCGCGTCGGCCACGGACCCGGTCCAGGCCCCCAGCACGAGCACCGGCACCGTCTGCAGCGCGACCGTCACCCCCAGCGCGCTGCCGCTCGAGCTGAGCGTCAGGACCAGCCAGGCCTGCGCGACCGTCTGCAGCCATGTTCCCGGCACCGAGACGAGCTGGCCCGAGAAGTACAGGCGGTAATTGCGGGTGCGCAGCGGTGTGGGCTGGGCGGGAGCTCGCAACGGCACTCCTAGATAGATAGCGAGAGAAAGCGCCGCGTGAAGATCTCCCGAGGGTACGAGTGTACGCGATCGTTCATGGTCGAACTGCGCCTGTGTGGTGCTGTTCAGATCACGATCATGCATAACCGACCGTGGTGTCGGGTATGTCACCGATATGAGGGATGGGAAGTCGGAGGTCACGCGCGAGCAGTGGCGCAAGACGTTGCTGGCCGCGATGGCGAACTACATCGACTCGGGCTCGATCGTCGCCGGTGCAGTGGCCCTCCCGCTCTGGACCACCCAGTTCGGGTTCGGCTCAAACTTCGTCTCGTTGCTCGGCGCGTTCAGCTCCAACGCCATCTCGGCGGGGCTGGGCGCTCTGATCGGAGGGCGGGTCTGTGATCGCCTGGGCCGAAAGAAGATCTACCAGTGGGACCTGCTGCTCTACGCGTTCGGCGCGCTGTGGATCGTGTTTGCGCAGGCGGCGTGGATGGTGCTGTTTGGCTACTTCGTCGTGGGGCTCACCGTTGGCGCGGACGTTCCTGCGTCCTGGACGCTGATCACCGAGACCGCGCCGGCCGCGGTCCGCGGTCGTATCGCCGGCCTGGCTCAGGTCCTGTGGTACCTCGGGACGATCGTTCCCCTGCTGCTCGGGATCGCCCTGCTGGGCCTCAAAGACCTGATGCCACGGATTCTTTTCGCCCAGCTTGTTGTCGTCGCTCTCGCTACCTGGGCACTGCGTCAGAGCATGGTCGAGTCAGAGCTCTGGACTCGGGCTCAGGAGCAGGCGGCCGGCACGGCCGGTGCCTTCCGCGAGCTGTTTACGCGCCGCCACGTCCGCGCCTTGGCCTTCCTCATTGCCATGTATGGCGTGTGGAACCTCGTGGCCGGCACGTACGGCTTCTTCTACCCCTACATCCTCGATGCAGTCGGCTCCACCTCCCCCCGGGCCACCTACGCACTGCAGGCCATCTGGTTCGCCTCCACCGCGCTGGCCGTCGCCGGGATCTACATGCCCCTCGTCGACCGCGTCAGTCGCCGGAAGCTCCTGCTCTGGAGCAGCGTCCTGCAAATCGTTGCCTTCCTGCCGTTCATCTTCCTGCACGTGACTTTCATCATCGCTCTGTTCAACGTTCTCCTCTTCGGCGTCGGTGCCGGAATCGGCCAACAGTCACTCTTCCAACTCTGGAGCGGCGAGATGTTCCCCACGCTCCTGCGTTCCACCGCCCAGGGCTTCATGTTCGGAGTGGTGCGCATCGGGCTCGGCGGCTGGGTCCTTCTGCTCCCCACCGTCCAAAAGGCCGGCTTCAGCACTCTGGCGCTCGTCCTCGCCGCCATGCTGTTGATCTCGGGCATCGTCGGGATCTTCTTTGCCCCGCACACCCGGGGCCGCGACCTTGAGGAGACCAGCATCGACGACATCCGCGGCCGGCGGCGAAGCAACAAACTGCAAGCCGTCTGACCAACAGCACCGCAGCTAGCGAGTCTGATCTGAGGGGTCCGCGGACTGGAGCTGGTCGGGGGAGACCTCGGCTAGCCGGCGATGCAGGCGTTCTCGGAGCTCGTCGGGCTGATAGTCACGCTGGGCACGACGCTTGCGGGCGACCACGACGCCGGTCGCCGCGACCCCGGCGAGACCAGCAAGCCCAACGAGCTTCCAGCGCATGCGCATCAGTTGCGTAGGGTAGTGGCGTGACCGACTCGGTTCTGGCTCTTGAGGAAGCGGCCGGCATGGCGTCGACCGGCGACATCTGGCTGTTCCGTGGCACCGCGGTCGCCGACTGGACGATTCGGGCTGCGACCAACAGTCCGGTCAACCATGTCGGCATGGTCGTGGCGCTGGACGACCTGCCGCCGCTGCTCTGGCACGCCGAGCTTGGTCGGTCTCTGCCCGACGTGTGGACCGGACAGCGACACCGAGGAGTGCAGCTCCATCGCCTCTCCGACGCCGTCACGACATGGAACACGCGCTATCAGCAGCGCGCCTGGTTGCGCCAGCTCAGCGGCCCGATCGGGCGTTACCACGAGGACCGGCTGATCGAGATGATCGACCGTTACGACGGCCGACCGTTCCCGACGACGCTAAGGCTCTTCCGAGGGTGGCTCACGAGCCGGGCTCGCCGTCCAGCCTCGGTTGAGACTTTCTTCTGCGCCCAACTTGTGGCCACGACCTACCAGCACATGGGTCTACTACCGAGCACTCGACCGGCAAGCTGGTATGACCCGGGTCGGTTCTGGAGCGGCGACCACCTCGGGCTCGTGTCGCCCTACGAGCTTTCAGCTGAAATCGCGGTCCGCTGAAGCCACGGACGCGACCGCGACGTCCCGAGACGTCGTCGCTTGGCGGCACCGATGAGGCGTTTGATGAGCAGCGGTCGCACACAGCAGATACAGGCGCTCGAGCCGCCAGACTCGCAAACACGACGACCCGCAGAAAGCAAGAGGCTCAGACGGGAGGGCGCGCCGGCGGCTCGATCGACGATCATCCCTGCGTGCGCTCGTTCATCACGCTCGCAGTGCTCGTGGCGGCGCTGACGTTGGCAGCGGCCGCGTCCGGGCGGCCAGTTCGCCGGCTGAAGCGTCCGCCGGGTCCGGTGACGCTCGAGTGGGTCGGAGACATGGCCCTCAGCACGGAGCGTGGGCTTCCGCCGGGCGGGCTGGGCCCAGCGTTGGCGTCTGTCACGGGTGACCTGCGCGCCGGCGACATCACGCTCGGGAACCTGGAAGGGACGCTGTCGACGGGTGGCGTGTCGAAGTGCGCGTCGCTGCCGCTCGGCCGGTGTTTCGCCTTCCAGGCGCCGCCGAGCTACGCACTCGCCCTCCGCCGCGTGGGCTTTGACCTCGTCAACCAGGCGAACAACCACTCGATGGACTTCGGCGCGTCAGGCCGCGCGCAGACGGTCGCCGCGCTCGATCGTGCCGGAATCGCCCACACGGGCTTCCCCGGGGAGATCGCCTATCTGCGCGCGAACGGGATCCGGGTGGCGTTCCTCGGTTTCGCCCCCTACGCCTCGGACGCGAACCTGCTCGACATTGCCGGCGCGCGAGCGCTCGTGCGCCGCGCGCGCAGGCACGCGGCCCTAGTCGTGGTGATCATCCACGCCGGCGCCGAGGGTGCCGATCAGCTGCACACGCCCTACGGGACGCAGTTCTACCTCGGCGAAAACCGCGGCGCCGCCCGCGCGTTCGCCCACGCCGTGATCAACGCCGGCGCCTCGATCGTGCTCGGTTCAGGACCGCATGTGATCCGCGGCGTCGAGCGCTACCGCGACCGGCTGATCGCCTACTCGCTCGGCAACTTCGTCGGCTACCACACGCTCGCCGGCGGAGGCGTGCTCGACGACAGCGCGATCCTGCGGGCGACGCTCGACCGGCGCGGCCGGGTGCTGGCTGCCCGGTGGATCCCGATCACCCTCGTCGGCGGGCTGCCGCGCCCCGATCGCACGGGCGCGAGCGCCAAGCTTGTCAAGTCCCTCTCCGCACAGGACTTCCCGACCGGCCACTGGGACATCCGCCCAGACGGCGTGTTCCGGATCCCTGCCACGGCCCAGAGGTAGCGTCGCGCGCGCCCCTGCGATTGGCCGGCGTAACGATCGTGGCGGTTCCGGGACTGTGGCGTCGGCAGTACTCACCGAAATCGTAGGGGGTCCGTCGTGCTCAGGCGAGTTCATCCATCGCCACCGCGCTCGTTCATTGCCGCTGTCGCTGCGCTCGTCGCCAGCCTCACAGTACCGTGGAGAGATCGACGATGAACGACGCAAGCCGCGGCGGTCGGCGCGGCAGCTGGCCAGCGCTGTGCAGGGCGGTCGGGACGTAGCTGCCGCACTGCGGCACCTGGACGATCACGGATCCGAGGCTGGAGCTGCGGTGCTGGCCGATGCGCTGGCCCGGTTTCTCGTTGCCCGTTGCGATTCGCGCCATGCTGGTTGGCGAGTGGTACGCCAGGTTGTCGTTGATTCGGCGGCTGACGCGCCCTGGGAGAGGTGCGCGCGGCGCGCGATACCACTGGTGGCGGACGATCTTGTCCGGCTTGCCGGTGACCGTGGCCGGACGCCGTTGGCGCGCGCCCAACATATCGCCGCCCAGCGCCGCGCCGAGCAGATCGCCGTTCACGTTGATCAGGCCGCGGTCCTAGCGGACCTGGGGCTGGAGTGTTCCGCAGGGACCCCCGAACGGTGGCGCATCGCGCTGACGTGCGCCATCGGGGCCCGCTCACGCGAGCAGGTTGCGCGAGCGGTCGACCGCTCGCTTCGCGCCTGACCAGAGCGAGTTCGCGCCGCGAGATTCACGTGCGAGGACAGCGGCAGGGCAGCGTGGCGGCACACAACACGGCGCTCGCCTGACCGCGGACGTCCTTCAGTCGACAGACACCACGGTTGCCGCATCCAACTCCAGGATCAGCGTGTCGCCGCCTCAAGTGACGGGAGACCGTCGCCAAGGACGAGTGGACCATGCGAAACGAGAACGTGTCGAGGCGCGAGGTCGGTCAGGCCACTCAAGAGCGTTCGGAGCCGCGCGGGTCCGCCAGCGGGTTGCAGCCACGAGTCAGGACAGACCCGCAGCTTGCCACTGCCGCGGCGGAGCATCGCATCGCCGAAGACGAGCGCCCCCTGCGCCCCCAGCCACAGGGCGATCTCGTCTGCCCGCTCCACGTCGATTGCTCGAAGCGAACGAAAGAGCACATCCTGATCGTGTATCTCGTGGTCAACGACATACGGCGCGCGGCCATCGGGAGCAATCTTCGACCACACCGCCGCCCCGTAGCGACTCGCGGCCTCAGCAACGCTTCGTTGATGCCAGTGACAGGTGCGAACGATCCCCAGGCAGTCACCCCGGTCAGACAGCGACAGATCGAGCGCCCGCCAGTCTTCAACGAGCGGATCGATCCACACGAGGCCCTCCGCAACCGCGACGACCCACCACGAGACAAACCGGTCCCAGCCGTCCTCGCCGCCTGCCGCCGCCGCGCGTCAATCGGCGACGGACCGCGGACCGATGTGCAAGAGCGGGGCGAGGAGGAGTGCCGAGCTCACTGCATTCGGCCATAGAACTCGTTGCCGCTGTTTGACACCTGTCCAGCTGTGTAGGAGCCCGCCAGGTCGCCCTGCGAGGAGATGCTTCCCGAGGAGCGCGGCGGCGCGGCGGTCTTGCTCGCCAGGTCGCTGCGACCCTCGACGGTCGGAGACGTGCTCGCTCCGGCGACGATGATCGCGAAGGCGTACCGCTGACCGCGGGTCAGCTCGACGCTGGCGATGGTGTGGCCCTGCCCGTCATCTGCGATCGGAGCCGTGACCTGCGAGTTGGCCGTCTTGAACAGGCTTGTCGTGTTGGAGCAGCGCGCGATGCATGTCAGGTCCCCCGAGGCGTCCACCGAGTAGAGACCGATGCGGGCGGTGGTGGCCCCGACCTGGGCGGTGCTCCGGCACCAGGCATAGAACGTGGAGATCGTGGCCGCCTCATCGGGCGTGAAGTAGGTCAAGGACACGTTCCCGCTCGACGCGGTGGGCGCGCTGTTGGATGGATGACACTCCCGGCGGCTCATTGTCTCGATGATGCTCGATGCCCGGTTGCCGTAGTCGAGATAAATGTCGTTAGCCTGCCCGGGGGCAACGCTGGCCGGGGTGAAAGCCCCGCTCGGGGTACCGGCCTTGACGCCCGCCGGCTGAGCGGAGTCGTATTCCAGAAACGTGCCGTCGGCGCCGGCCGCCACGCGTGCAAGCGTCCCTGGGCCGGTGGCGGCCAGAATGTCACCCTTGGCGGTGACGAGACTGGAGGCGTCCTGGCTGACCGTCGTGCCGCTGTCTGCGGAAAACGGGCCCGGACCGTCGATGATGTTGAATCCGGCCGACACCGCCAAAGAGCCGCCGTTGGAGTTGAAGACGGCCCAAGTGCTCCCCGCGCCCCCACCGGTGTCCTGATGGGCAACGTTGGCGACAAGGCTGATCTTGGTGCTGAGGCCGGCGCTGCTGTTGCGGAACCGGTAGTACTGGTAGGTGTTGGCGGGGTAGCTGCCCTCGGCGGTGCTGGCGTGGTTGCCGATGAACACGGATGGACGCCCGGCCAGGATCGAGTCGGCGTTGATCCCGTAATAGGTTCCCTTGGTCGCGTTCAGCCCGTAGTGATCGACCTCGTTGTTGGTGAAGAACGTGCACCACACGTTGGACAGCCAGAATCCGTGCGTGCCGCACGAGTAGACATGGTTGTTGGCGATGAACCAGCCCGCTGCCCGGGCGACGTGGATCGAGATGTCGTTGGGGCAGTAGGAGACGACGTTGTTGAGCAGGTAGCCGTCCGTGATCTTGCCGGAGGCGTTGGTGTCCTTGACCCAGATCCCCTTGGCCCCGGCCGCGGTGACGTAGCAGTCCTCGATGCGGTTCTCGTCGGCCGTGTTGGTAATCCGATTGCCGGCGCTGTTGAGATCTGAGAGCACGATCCCGGACCCCGGAGCGTTGATGACGCTGACGCGTCGGACCAGGCTCCGGTACGCCATGAGCACCAGACCGTCGCCGGCAGCTGCCGCGTCGCTGCCCTTGTTGCCGTCGATGAGGATGTTCTCGACCTCCATGGGCTGCGACGACGCGGGCGAGGACCCCCCGGCGAGGTAGCCGGCGTCGGCGATGATCGCGTTACCGGTTAGCGCCGCCCCGGCCTGACGCTGGATGATGGTTCCGTAGATGGTCGGCGCGGCAGACGCACCGCGATAGATGCACCCCGACCTGAGCGACAGGCTGGCGCTGATCTTGTAGGTGCCGGGCTGGAATTGCACGATCGAACCCTGCGGGACGCTCGCGATCGCGCTGTTCAGCGCGCTCGTGTCATCAGCGCCGGACGGTGCCGGCAGCGTCACCACCGAAAGCGCCCTCACCACCGAACTTGTCAACGGACTGCCGCCCGCTCCGCCCACCGTCCCATCCGAGCCGAGGACGGCATAACTCGTGGCCGCCGCCGCCTGATCGGTGTGGGCCAGGCTCGCGGCAACGGTCGCTGCACCCAGTCCCGCACCCGCACGCAACGCGTGCCTCCTGGTTATCGGCCCCAGCCCGTCCCCATCCATATCCCGACGCCCCTCGAGTGATCGTCCAGTGATCGAGTCTGCGGCTACTGCTCCGAGCGACGGAACCGCCACAGTCAGCCGAGCGTACCCAGCGCAAGTCGCCCGGTCAATCGATGACGCAGCCAACCGTCTGCGGCGAGAACGCCATCGCCGAAGTCAAGCAGCGCCGACACCTCGCGAGACGAGTCCTGACACTCGCCACCGCTCATCAGCCGTGACCCCGATCGAATTCGATCGTGCCAGCTGCGCCTCCACACGCCCCCACCGCACCCTTTGTGGATCCCGGGGGCCCACGCTATTACCGGTGGCGACGTCATTCCTCTGGATGGCGCTCCTCCCAGCGGAGCGCAGCTGCGTCGGCGCTCGCCGAATGTCGCGTCGGGCCCTGCGCTGCTCTGGCGGTCAGCCTGGTGAGCATGTCGAGGGTCCCGGAGGCCTGCCACACCTCGACCGCCTGCCCATCCTCGAAGCGCAGCCAGGCGATGCCCTCGAGGTTTGTCGCATCGCCGGTGCTCGGGGCGCCGTAGAAGTCGCTCGTCTGCATGCCGGACAGGCGATAGCGGGCGGCGATCTGGTCGTCTGAGCCGATCACCTCCTCGACGGCGAGGCGCGCGTCTGGAAACGCCTCCCACAGCTGGGAGTAGAAGCTTCTCGCCCCGTCGAGCCCGGCCAGTCCCCGCGGGTAGCCGTGCAGGACGACATCATCGGAATAGAGCTTGAGGTACCCCTCGCGGTCCTGCGGATCGTTGAAAGCGGCGACGGCGGCTCGCAACGCCGCCTGATTGGTCTCGAACACGTTCCTCCTCCGGTCGGCTACGACGTTTCGTCTCATCCGGCAATCTAACCCTCGAGGCCGGATCCGCGACGCTCCGCACGGTTGCCGACGGCCGCTGACCCTATGCTTGGCGGGTGTCTGGGTCCCCGTCGTCGCTGGGTGAGTTCATCCGCCGTCAGCGCGAGCTGTCGGAGATGTCGATGCGCGAGTTCGCCCGCCTGGCCGGCATCTCCAACCCCTATCTGTCGCAGATCGAGCGCGGCCTGCGCGCCCCGTCCGAACAGGTGCTGCACGCCATCGCCGAAACCCTCAAGGTCTCGGCCGAGACTCTCTACGAGCAGGCGGGTGTCCCGGTCGAGGAGCCTGCGCCGTCAAAGGTGGTGGAGGCCATCCGGGAGGATCCGCGGCTGACCGGCCGCCAGCGCCAGGCGCTGATCCAGGTCTACGAGGCGTTTGTCAGAGTGGGCGCCCGGCCCCGGCGCTCCGCTCCAGGATCGTGACGGGGCACGGGCGCGCGGGGCGCCTCGTGCCCGTCACAGAGATACGGCGTGGCCTAGAGAGCGACGAGCTCGCGCGCGGCCGAGATGGTCGCGCTCGTGACGTCCTCGGTCATCTTCGCGTGCGCGTTGAAGAGGCCGGTGACGGCCCTCCACCTGCGACTGGGCGCCGACCTTGCGCTCGAACTGCGTCAGGCCGTTGACGTAGCGCTCGACTCCGTCGAGGTAGGCGCTGGTCACCTTGCGCCCGGCCTCGATAGAAACGCTCATTGGCCTCGCGGACGCGCTCGCCGGCGGCGTCGAGGTCCGGGTACAGGTTGTTCTGCTGCTTGGTTGATGTGGCTGCTGCCATGTCGTACTCCTGAAAGATCGTGGGTATGAGATGTCGGTTTGCCGTCTGCGCTTCCGCGGATCGGAAATCGCAGGCTCAGCTGTACTTCTTTGCAGATTAGCAGGCGGTCGCTAGCGGCAAGCACTGCGTGCATGCCGGTCGCTTGCCAGATTAGCGCTTGCTGACGCTAACAGCAAGCAGCGCGTCCACTTTTCTTGATAGGGTCCGCACCCCCCCAGATGGGGGGCGTCGTCGTCAGCAAAGGAGTCTCATGGCCACCGGATGTGCCCCGACCTTTGAGGAAATCGCGCTCACCGACTCTCTGACCGCCTGGACGGCGGCCGTGGAAGGGGCGTGCGCGTGGTGGGCCGGCGCGATTCGCCGTCGCGCGACCCCGGTGGACCTGATGATCGACTACGTGAGCTGGTGGGGGCAGATGGCCGGCCGTCGGCGGCCGAGCTGGAGCTCGCCGCATGAGATCGTGTTCGAGGCTCCCGTGGCGCGGCTGCGCGATTTCTCCACCACGGGCCCGCGCAGCAAGGTCGTTCCCACGCTGGTGCTCCCGCCCCAGGCGGGTCACGACTCGTGCATCGTCGACTTCTCCCCGGAGCAGAGCCAGATGCGCACGATCCTGGAGACCGGCCTGACGCGCGCGTTCACGTTGGACTGGATCGGCGCCACCGAGGCGACGAAGGACGCCACCATCGACGACTACCTGGACGTCATCGACCGCGCGCTCGACCACCTGGGGGGCCGAGCCAACCTGATCGGTGACTGCCAGGGCGGCTGGCTGGCCACGATCTACGCCGCGCTGCATCCCGAGCGGGTCAACACGCTGACGATCGCCGGCGCGCCGATCGACTTCCACTGTGGCGAGCCGGTCATCCACGCCGCGCTCAAGGCGTTCGCGCCCAACGGCAACCTCGACTTCTACCGGAGCGCTCGTCAGCGCCGGCGGCGGGATGCTCAGCGGCGAGCACATGCTGGCGGGCTTCATCCTGATCAAGCCCGACAACGAGATCGGCCGCCAGCTCCAGCTGCTGGCCAACCTCGACGATGCCCAGCACGTCGAGCGCTACCGCGAGTTCGAGGACTGGTTCAAGCACACCCAGGCCATTCCCGGCGGCTTCTACCTCTGGATCGTCGAGCACCTGTTCCGCGACAACGAGCTCATCGCCGGCACCCTCGAGGTCGGTGGCGAGCGCGTCGATCTGCGTCGCATCGACTGTCCGCTGAACCTGCTGGCGGGGGCGACCGACCACATCACCCCGCCTGACCAGGTGTTCGCGCTGGCCGACTACGTCGCCACCGCCGAGCCCGACATCCTGCGCGACATCAGCCCCGGGGGCCATCTCGGCCTGTTCATGGGCCACGACGCGCTGGACGACCACTGGCCGCGGCTGCTCGCGGCGGTGCTCGAGCGCTCGCGGTAACCGCACGCGGCGCGACGGCCGCGGGTTACATGTCCATGCCGCCGTTGACCGCCAAGATGGTGCCGGTGATGTAGGAGGACTGGTCGGCCGCCAGGAAGTGCACGACGCGGGCGATCTCGTCCGGCCGGCCCAGCCGGCCCAGCGGGATCTGGGATTTGATCCGGTCCAGCGCCTTCTCCGGGACCGCTTCCACCATCTCGGTGGCGATGTATCCGGGCGCGACCGTGTTCACGGTGATGCCGATCCCGTCGTCGTCGAGCTTGCCGGCTTTGTTGAGCTGGAAGGCGGCCTCGCGCGCCATGGTTTTGGTGAGCCCGAACAGACCGGACTTCGACGCGGCGTAGTTGGCCTGGCCGATGTTCCCCATCTCGCCGATGATCGAGGAGATGTTGATGATCCGCCCGGAGCCGCGCTCGATCATGTGCGGCAGCACCGCCTGGCTCATGAAGAACGCCCCGGAGAGGTTGACGGCCAGCACCTTGTACCAATCCTCGTCGCTCATCTTGAGCACGGTCTTGTCGATCGTGATGCCGGCGTTGTTGACGAGGATGTCGAGGCGGCCGTGCTGTTCGATCACCTCGGCGACGGTTCGCCGGCAGTCGTCGGCGGAGCCGACGTTCCCCTGGTGGATCGAGGCGTTCAGCCCCTCCTTGCCGAGCGTGTCGACGAATGACTGGGCGTTCTCCTGGTCTCGGCTGTAGCCGGCCGCGACCTGGGCGCCCTGCTCGGCGAGGCTGCGACCGATGGCGGCGCCGATGCCGCGGGTGCCGCCGGTGACGAACGCGACGCGTCCGTGCAGCCGGGGGCGATGGACCGTCGCCTCGCCGGCGGCGGTGGTTGTCGTGGCCATGTCGTCTCTCTCCTTTGCCTCAGCGGCCCGAGCGCTCGCCGAGCCAGTCGGCGAGCTCGGGCCAGATTTCGTGCTTGGCCTTCGATCCCGCCATCAGGCCGATGTGGCCGCCGGGGCGATCCAGGTGCGTCACGTCCTCGCTGGCGACGAGATCGAGCAGGGGGACGGTGCCCCCGGGCGGCGCGATGTGATCGGCCCCCGCGGTGACGACGAGCAGGTTCTGCTCGATCTCCGACAGGTCGACTCGCCGGTCGCGCAGCCGCAGGCGGCCGGACACCAGCCGGTTCTCCTTGTACATCCAGGTGATCCACTCGCGGTAGGCGCGCGCCGGGAACGGCGGGTTGTCGGCCACCCACTTGGCCATCGCCTGGTAGCTCTCACGCGGATCGCGCCCCTCGAGGATCCCCTGAAACAGCCGCCGATAGGTGGTGACGTAGTTGGTCACCGGCTTCATCAGCTTGTTGGCCCAGTCGATCCCGGCCCCGGGAATCGCCGGATAGCTGTCGGCGATCAGGTCGACGTCGAACTCGTCGCCGCCGACCCACCGCGCGTACAGGGAGTCGCTCGGATCGATCGGGGTCGTGAGCAGCATCGCATTGCGCACCGGGTCGGCCGGGTTCAGGGCGCAGTACATCGCGCTCAGCGTGCCGCCGATGCACCACCCCAGCAGCGTCAGCTCGTCCTCGCCGGCGCAGCGCAGCGTCTCTCGCACGGCCCAGTCCAGCTCGTCACAGACGAACTCGGCCAGCCCCATGTCGGCGTCCTCCTCGTCGGGCTCACCCCAGTCGACGAGGAACACGTCATAGCCCTCGTCGAGCAGGAACTCGACGAACGAGTTGCCGGGGCGCAGGTCGAAGATCTCCGGGCGGTTGATCAGCGCGAACACCAGCAGGACCGGAAGCGCATGCGAGCGGCTGCTGGAGCGGTAGCGATAGAGCGTCGTCTGGCGGTGCGTCCAGACGACGTCGCGCGGCGTGCGGCCGATCGCCGCGTCCGGCGTGGTCAGGATCACGTTGGCGAACTCGACGCTGGCGCGCGGAAGCCGGGTCAACGTGTCCAGAGCGCTCATGATCCGGGGGGCTCGTCCGCTCTGACCGCCGCCGCCTCGCTGGCTCGGCCGGACTGCCCACGACGTTGTTGGCGGCGGACCCCGCCGGCCGGGGCGCCGTTGCCGGTGGCGCCGGCCGGATTGCGCTCGGCCGGAGGCGCGAGCGGAGCGGCCGTCCCGGCGCCCGCTCGTCGCGGTCGCGCAGCTGGTCGCGAACCTCTTCGAGCTCCTGCAGCACGCGCTCGAGCTTGTCCTCGGTGCGGGCCAGCTGACGGGCCAGGCGCACCACATCGCGCCGGCCTGCGACGCGCAGGTTGCGAATGACCAGGTCCATGGCGTCGTTGCCGAGCTTGGTCAGCGCGGCAGCGTTCTCGGCCAGCTGCCCGAGCAGCGAGGCAAACCCGTGCGAGCCGACAAGCCGCTCACTGGCCTTCGCCGCCTGTGACTCGGCCTGCTCGTAGAGCCGGGCGACCTGCTCAGCCGGCGTGGGAGATCCGCGATCGTCAGCCATCAGGGCAACCGGATTTGCTCGGAATCCGTCCTGGGGGCTCCGCCTCGCAGGTCTCACATGCGAAGACGACGTGATCTCCGCCTGCAGAGCTGCGGGATCTGGCCATAGCCTCTCCACGTCAAGGTTCAATGTACCCGGCTTGCCGTCACGTAGCCATTTTTTGCGCCGTTGTTGGCCGGGGCTAACGGGCGACCGGGGTGGAGCGACTCACCCGTTGAATTCGGTCGCGACGATCCGCCGGTTGTGGACTCCGGCGGCGTCCTGGGAGCAGAGCCACACGATCGGCGGCCCCATGATCGCGGGGTCCAGGAGCTGCTCTCGTAGTTCAGCTGAGACCTCGTCGGGGATCATGCCCGTCGCGGTGGCGCCACCCGCTGCGGATCATCGTCTGCGTGTTCATCGAGATGATCACGATCCGGCCGCCGCCGGCCGCGACATCCGAGGCGCGACCGCGCGCGCGACCAGAAACGAGCCGGTGACCCTCGTCTCGATCACATCGCGAAAGCCCTCGGGCGAGACCTCCCAGAACGCGGTGGGATGCGTCATGAAGCGCGGGTTGACGGTGCGCATGCCGATGCCCGCGTTGCAGACCAGGACATCCACACCGCCCAGCCGCCTGTAGGCTGCCTCGAGGGCCGCGTGTACCGACTGCTCGTCGCGGACGTCCAACGCGACGCCGACGGCGCCGATCTCAGCGGCGGCCGCCTCGGCACGCGCACGATCACGACTGGTCAACACCACCCGGGCGCCGGCGGAGACCAGTGCTGCAACCATCGCCCGGCCCAGACCGCTGGTGCCACCGGTCACGAGCACACGGGTCGACTGCAGCTGCGGCGCGATTCTAACGTCCTCAGTTGCGGTAGCTGCTCACGCTCAGCCTGCGCTGTCAGCGCGACGGCACGGCCTTGCGGTGTTGACGCCCGGGACGAGGCACAGTTTGGTCACTCGCGGCGGCGCACCGGCCCGGATGCGTATCAGCAAGACCTTCCCGACCATGTTGGGGGCCGTGACGGCGGCAAACACCGTGGCTGTCGGGAGCAGTTGCGCATCGCCGAACAGGTGGCTGAGGTCGAGGTCGGCGCCGTTGGGGTGGCTTGTGTGGTGGTGAAACGGGCAGCCGGGCCCGCGGCAGCGCAGCCGCACGCTTGCATGCGCGGGGAGTCCCGTCGCTGTGAACCGCGGCATGGTGGTGTAGCGAAGCCGCCAGGACGCGGTGTATTTGATCACGCTGCCGATCACCGGGTAATCGAAGGTGACCGTCCGGGCCGCGAGCACGGTGCCAGGGAAGGTGAGCCGGGCGGGCAGCGTGTAGAACTCGCCCAGCAGCCGCCGCCCGTCCGCGTCGATCCTCATCGACAGGCGACGCTGCCCGGGGGCCGGCACGGCGAAGCTCGTGTGCCCGAGGGCGACGGTGGTGACGTGCCCACTCTGGCGGGCGGAGACCGCGACGATGGTTCGGCCGCGGATGCGCTCGTGCGTCCGGAGGGTTAGCTGGCCGGTGCACAGCTGCCCGTCGTGGCCCGGGCAGGTGACGGTCGCCGTCATCCTGGGGCCTGAGGTGGCGACGGTCACAGACAGGCCCAGCGTCGGAACGATGGAGGTGGCGGATGATGCGGCCGGGCGGACCCCTTGCAGCGCGCCCGTCGCAGCGGTGGCGGTGCCCGTATATCCAGCCAGCAGCCACCCGAAGCCAAGCAGAACGAATAGTCGCGTTCCCGCGCTCCCGGACAACGGCCCCGCCGGCCAACGCATGACGAGAACCGTATCCAGCTAGCTGTGTTGCGTCAATACGGTAGGGCGATGTGAACCGAAGTGCGCAGCCACAGCACCCCGCGACGCCTCGGCATCGGGTCGGCGAAAATCCAGCGACGTGTGGCGCAAGCGGCGGATCGCGCCGCTCACCCTCTTCAACTCACCGTCGCGGAACCCGCCGTGCGCCGAGCCGGCGAGCTCACGGAGGGTCGCGTGCGTGGCATTCCGATTGTCCCGCCTTGACTCTTGCGACGATCGTTCCGTCGGAGCGGGCGTCCGCTTAGAGGCCGGGTAGATGACGAAAGCACTCGCTGGCGACTTGCGCACTCTCGCCCGATGCGGGTCTCTCGCCGCCGGGCTCGCGATGCGCGTACCGACGTCGAGGAGGACGAGCCGGCGCGTGCGCGGGATACGGAGGAGGGGCACCGTTTCACCCCAGCACCCCGCGTTTCTGTCGAGCGCTGCGCTTCGCCGGGTTTGCCCGCTCGGGTTGGCGCACGTACTGTTTGAACATGGCCGCCGGCGAGCCAACGGTGCACGACCAGATCGCCCAAGGTCTCAAGGAGCACCCGGCCAAGAAGGGTAGGCGCTTCAACATCCTTGTCACGGCGGTCGAGGTCGGTGGCAGCATCGCGCTGTTTCACCTTGCCCAGGGGATGGGCGCCAGTGGCGTGGTCAGCTACTTGATTGGCAGCATCGCCCCAGTCCTCGGCGGGTTCATGGTCTGGGCCAAGGCCCGCAAGTTCAGCGGGGCCTCCGCCGCGATCTTCTCTTTCACGGCGCTGTCCGCGGTCATCGCGCTCATCGGAAGTCACGCTCCCAAGGCGCTGCTCTACAAGGACTGCGCTGTCACGGCGCTGATCGGCTTGATCTTCTTGGGCTCATGCGTACTGGTCCGCAAGCCGGTGGTGTTCTACATGGCCCAGCGCTATGGGACGGACGGGACTCACGACGGGATGGCGGTCTTCAACAGGATGTGGGACGTCTACCAAGACTTTCGCGCCGGCATGTACGTCATCAGCTACCTCTGGGCGGCTTTGTTCCTCATCCAGGCCGCTGGAACCGCGCTGATAATCCGCCAGACCCGCTACTCCACCGCCTATAACTACGACCAGACCCTGCCATTGGCCGCGACAGGCCTTGGCATCGTCGGCTCGATCGCGATCGGACGCTACTTCGCCAGGAAAGGTAACGCGCGCGGCGCGACAACCACCGCTGTCCCGCCCGCTGACTGATGGCAGCTCTCAATCCACGCACAGGGAGACCTCTTGCGGGACCACAGATGCGCCTCATGCCAAGGCCCGGGTGGCTGGAACGCGAGTGTCCCAGCATGCTTGGCCAGCGGCCTCCGCGCCTCGCTACGGGTGTGATGCCACTTGCTGACCGCGCGGAGCGAGGCTGAGTTCGTGCCCGGACCGCCGAGACTGCGCCAGGTTCCTGAACCGTGAAGCTGTGTGGGCTTGCCTCCGCCGGCGCCGCGTTGTCAAGAGCGATCGCGTGTGGCGGGTGTCACAGGCGTGTCAGGGCGAGTTCATAACAGGATCTTGCCGCCTGCCGATGTGCGCCGGTCCGGTCGCGACGACGCGACCCGTTGTGCAACGCGATAACCAATCTCCGCGGTCCCGTCCACGAGGTCGTACAGGTTAAAGCGACCCACGACCTTCTCGTCTTCGTCGACGAGCACGTGAAAAACGCAGGCGCCGGTTTCCTGCTCGGCCAGCAGGGCGCGATGTCGCTCAGCGAACTGCTCACAGAAATCGTCGCCACGATCGCTGATGGATTCGGCGAAGGCAGGCCCGGTTGGTCTGCTCAAAAGCGAGGCCCGCTGGTGCGTGATCAGGGCGGCGGCGCTGCAGTTCGTCGTTGGCGGTCTGTGATCGCCAGCCGAGCGTGGAGAACAGGACGCCGCCGAGCAGGAAGTACGCCGTGATCACCACGCCGCCCACCCCGTCGTTGCCGATGCCGCCGTTGCCCAGCCAGCGCCCGACGCCGCCCAGCACGCCGAGCAGGAGCACGGCTCCGCCGGCGCGGGCCAGAAGCGTGAGCCGCCGGCGGCCGAGGCGAGCGCCCCAGTCGTGCACGAAGCCGTGGCCGACCGCCGCGCTGACCAAGCCGACCGCGGCGATCGAGCCGATGTAGGCCTGCGCCGCCGCGTCGGTCGCACCGCCGTTGTCCATGGCGGCGGTGCCTCCGGCGGCCCAGTAGAAGTGCACGACGGCGAAGAGCACTCCCCACGCGACCGTGAGTCGGGCGACGAGCGGCAAGGAGATCGATCGAATCAGTGGCATACGTTGCTCCTGTGTCAAGCGCCGGTGCCATGTCCAGCGGCCGGCGGGGTTGCGGGTCGGGTTTCAGATGCGCCGTGCGAGCTGGCGCTTGAGACCGCGAAGTGCGTCGAGGCGGGGCCTGGCCTCGGCCTGTTTGCGGGCGAGGTAGGACTGCCCCTCCGGGAGGGGCGCGCACGATGGCCAGGCCGATCCACGGCTGGCGCCGGTGACCAGCGCGTTCTTCCCAGTCAGCGGGAGGTCCACGGCCGCACTCCTTGTCTCGCCTGCGATCGAGATGGGCGGTAGCGCCAGCCCAGCAGGCCGAAGAGAAGCCCGCCGGCGAAGAAATAGCCGTCGATGACGTTGTTTGACCAAAGGACGGACGCGGACCGGTAGTACGCCGCGCCCATCGTTTGCTTGTGTGAGAGGCCGGTGATCCCGTTGGGCAACAGGCCCGCCGCGCGCGTCAGGTCATCGATGAGCCCGGCGCCGCCGCGGACGACGAGCACGGTGGCGCCCAGCCAGACCACGATCAACGCCGCGCGGCGCATCCTGCCGCGCGGCCACCCGCGAGCGATGGCCAGGCACACCCACGCGCCGAGCGGCCAGGCGGCCCCGAGCGGCTCTAAGATCCAGCCGACCAGATGGTGCGGTATCAGGCCGGGTAGCTTGCCGGGGCTTGCGAAGGAGCCGCCGGCGTACCAGTAGATATGAAAGGAGAAGAACACGACGACCCAGGCGAGTGCCGCATAGGCCACGCGGACCGGCAGCCGAGCTTTGTCTTTCACCGTGTCACGGGGTGATCGCCGGTCACCTGACGATCTGCTGTCTTGAGCGAAGCGGGCGGCAGTAATGGTGTTCGTTGTGGTCATGCAGAGGATGGTCGGCGATCGAAGGCCGGTTTTCATCCGTCGCAGGTCGCGACCGGTCTGCAACCTCAGGCGGACCGCTGGCAGCTGGCGCTGCAACCCTGGGCGCAGGCCAGAGCGTCAGCGGCCGGCGCGCACGAGCCCAGTCTCGTAGGCGAAGACGGCGAGCTGGACGCGATCGCGCTGGTCAAGCTTGGCCAACAGCCGCCCGACGTGGGTCTTGACCGTGGCTTCGGCCATGAACAGGTCGGCGGCGATTTCGGCGTTCGAGCACCCGCGAGCGACCGCCAGCAGGACCTCTCGCTCGCGTGGCGTGAGCAGCTTGAGCCGCGGATCCTCTCCAGTCGGGGTGCGTAGGGCGTCGACGACGTGGGCAAGCAGGCGGGCAGTGGCGCTGGGAGCGATCACGGCGTCGCCGCTGAGCACCGTGCGTACGGCGCCCAGGAGCTCCTCGGGACGGGAGTCCTTGAGTAAAAAGCCGCTCGCTCCGGCGCGGATGGCGGCAAAAACGTACTCGTCCAGGTCGAAGGTAGTGAGCACGATGACCTTCGGCGCTGGGCGATCCGCGGAGCCGGCCTCGATCAGGCGCTGGGTCGCCTGCACCCCGTCCAAGTGTGGCATGCGGACGTCCATCAGCACCAGATCGGCGCGCGTGACGGCGAGCGCGCCGAGCGCGGCGCGGCCGTCGTCGGCCTCGCCGACGACCTCCATGTCGGGTTGGGCCTCGATCAGCATCCGGAATCCCGCGCGGACGAGCGCCTGGTCGTCGACGAGGAAGATGCGGGCGCTCACGCCCGAGTCCCGGCGCGGTCGGTGGGGATGACCGCGTGGACCTCGAAGCCGCGATCGGTGGCGGGCCCGACGGTCAGCCTTCCGTGATGGAGATCGATGCGCTCCCGCATCCCCACCAGGCCGTGTCCCTGGTCGTCGCCCGCCTGGCCATTCCCGCGGCCGTCGTCACGCACGAGCAGCTCGATCGCGGCGTCGCTGTAGCGCAGCGCGACGTCGACGCGCGAGACCGGCCCGGCGTGCTTGAGCACGTTGGTCAGGGCCTCCTGGGCCACCCGATAGACGGTGACGTCAATCGTGCCGGGCACCGGTCGCGGCACGCCTTCCACCGACAGGCGTGCGGGCAGCCCGGCGCGCGCGACCTGGGCGACGAGCGCGTCCAGCTCGGCGCTGCCGGGCTGCGGTGCGAGCTCGGCGCCCTCCGCGCGCAGGACGCCGAGCAGGCGCCGCATCTGGGTGAGCGCGTCGCGTCCGGTGTCGCCGATGATGCGTAGCGCCGCTGCCGCAACAGCCGGGCGCTGCTCGGCGCCCGCGGCCGCGCCGTCGGCCTGCACGACGATGACCGACAGCGAGTGCGCGACGACGTCGTGCAGCTCGCGGGCGATCCGGGCGCGCTCGATCGCGGCCCCGACTGCGGCCTGCTGATCGCGCTCGACAGCCAGCAGGCGGTTGCGGTCCTCGAGCGCGGCGAGCTCGGCACGGCGTGAGCGTCGCCAGGCGCCGAGCGTCGCCGCCAGCAGCGTCGGGACGACGGTCGTGGCGACGACCTGGAACCCGGATACCGCGTCGTCCGATGTCTTCCAGCGTGCGGCGCCGAGCAGCGCGCCGACGACGGCGCACGCCGTCCCGACGGCACCCAGTCGCGCCCCGGGCCCGTCGGCGACGAGCGTGTACAGCGCGATCAGCGCAATAAGGTCGCCAGCCACGATGCGATCGAGGACGGCGAACTGGGCGAGGCAGAGCACGCTGACCGCGACGAACACGCCCACGGGAGCGCGCCGGCGAAACGGGACGCACGCCAGCAGCGCGACCGAGAAGGCTAGGCCGACGGCGACGCCGCCCTCCTCCGCGAGTTCGCTGGGCACGACGAACGCCACGAGGAGCAGGCCCGCCAGCAACGCATCGCCCGTCACCGGACGCGCGTCATACCAGCGCGCAAACCGCGAGATCACCCAACCGAGCATAAGCCTGCGCCCCCCGGGCCGCACGTCCGCAGCTTTGCCCGAGCATGACCGATCGCCGCGCTTACGAACACGCGCCGAGTTCGACAATCCGGAAGTGGCAGATGATTCCTTTGCTCGGCTGGACGTCGCAAAGCTCACGATCGAGTTGGCGCCGACGCGGTGGCGCCTGCACAGCCGAGGACGCTTTCCCGACGGGCACAGGGCATCGTTCAGACCAGTTCTCGACGCCGGATCGTGTGGAGAGCGGCAGCCTCGCCGAGAGTGCCACCTCGGCGACGGAGCAGAAACGCGGATTAGGCGGGGCTAAATTCATCGGCGTGCGTTTGGCTGGAATGAACTCGGCCTTCTCACGGATGTGCAGACGGACTCCGACAGACGGGAGAGGTCGAAGGCCCTAGGTGGCCTCTAACGGCTGCTCGAAGCTCTCGGTGGAGACGATCGGCACCGCTGCGCGAGCACCTGCGCGATGCCGTCGACTCGGAGGCGTTGAGACCCCGAGCGCGTAACGACCGTTTCGATCGTGTGTGGCGCGGGTAGCCGGTGGCTCAACCGCAGGAGGTGTCCTCATATGTCGTTGCGATTCTTGGGGCCGAGCTGGGGACGACGAATTTCGCTGTTTTTTCTGAGCGCCGCTTCCGCGCTCGTATTGACCGCCGCGATCGCTTCTTCGTCGGCGGTCGAGAACTCTCTCGCCGCCGAGCGGTCGACCAGCGCTCACGTCTGGATCACGACGGCAAACGGCACCGACACGCTCACCGACGCCGGAACCGTGCCGTTCACAAGCGCGCAGCCGAGCGCCCCGACGATCGTCATTGATCCGACGCGCAGCTTCCAGACGATGGACGGTTTCGGCGGCGCGATCACCGATTCTTCGGCGGTTGTCCTGTACCGGATGTCACCCGCCGCGCGCGAGCAGGCGATGCGGATGCTGTTCGATCCGCGCATCGGGGACGGGCTCAGCTACCTCCGGCAGCCGATCGGAGCATCGGACTTCGTCGCAAAGGCGGCGTACACCTACGACGACATGCCCGCCGGCCAGACCGACTACGCGCAGCGCCACTTCAGCATCGCCCATGACGAGGCCGAGATCCTGCCGCTACTACGCGAGGCCAAGCGGCTGAACCCGAAGCTGCAGATCGTCGCGACGCCGTGGAGCCCGCCGGCGTGGATGAAAACCGGCCAGTCGCTGATCGGCGGCCGGCTGATCGACACGCCGCAGATCTACCACTCCTATGCGCTCTACCTCACCAAGTTCATCGAGGCCTACCGCGCGCAGGGCGTGCGGGTGAGCGCGATCACGGTTCAGAACGAGCCCCAGAACCGCGCCCCCGCCGGCTATCCGGGGACTGATATGTCAGCCGCGCAAGAGGAGAAGGTGATCGAGGCGCTGGGGCCGATGCTTCGGGCTGCGCACCTGCGCACGCAAATCCTCGCCTACGACCACAACTGGTCGGAGCACCCGAACGACATCGCGAGCACGCCGCCCGACGAGACCCAGGACACCAACGACTATCCCCAGGAGGTCTTGTCCTCGCCAGCTGCGCGTTGGGTGTCGGGCACCGCGTATCACTGCTACTTCGGGGATCCGAGCGCGATGACGACGCTCCATAACGAGTTTCCTAACAAGGACATCTACTTCACCGAGTGCTCGGGCAGCCAGTCGAGCGACCCCGTCGACACGTTTTCGGACACGCTCAAATGGCATTCGCGCAACCTGATCATTGGGTCACCGCGTAACTGGGCCAAGACCGTCATCAACTGGAACGTCGCGCTCGACCCGTCGGGCGGGCCACACGTCGGCGGCTGCGGCAACTGCACGGGAATCCTCACGATCGGCCCCGGCGACAAGATCACCCCGGACGCCGAGTACTACACGCTCGGTCACCTCAGCCGCTTCGTGCAGCCGGGCGCAGTCCGGATCGCGAGCACATCGTTCGGCACGACCGGCTGGAACGGCCAGGTGATGGACGTCGCATTCCGCGATCCCAACGGGACGACCGTGCTGGTCGCGCACAACGAGAACGACAACCCGCAGGCAGTTGGCATCAGCGAAGGCGACAAAAGCTTCACGTACACGCTGCCGGGCGATTCGCTCGCGACGTTCACCTGGCCGGGTAACCCGGGCAGCAGCGACAATCTGCGCGAGCTCGATCCTTCGGGCTGGACGGCCACCGCCGATCCGGCCGGGCCGACGGATCCGTGCTGTCAGGGCAACGTGGCCGCCAACGCCGTCGACGATGACGCGAGCACGCTGTATCAGACCGGTGCGGGTCAGCAGCCGGGTCAGCGCCTCCAGGTCGACTTCGGGCATCTGGAAGCGGTGCGCCAAATCGTGTTCGACACAGGCGTCAACCTCGGCGACTACCCGCGTGGGTACACGCTTCAGACGAGCACCGACGGCACGACGTGGACGACGGCCGCTACCGAATCGGCCAACGGCCAGTTCACCTCGGTCCCGCTCAGCGGCACCCCGATCCGCTTTGTGCGCCTCACATTGACAGCGTCGAGCGGCAACTGGTGGAGCGTCGCCGACGTGCGCGCTTACGTCGCCAATCGCTCGCGGTAGAGCGCCGGAATATACGGGTGGCCAGGCGATCAGGCTGCTGCATCCCGCCAGATCCAGCAGCGCGGCGAACCCCCGCTTTCGCTTCGTGAGGAGCATTTCTGCCCGCGCGACGCAGCGCCCTGCTTTGCGCGACAGCCACCTCGCCGGGGCGATCGTGCGGTGCGCGAGGGCGGACTGCCGAAAGCGATCGTCCCAACAGCAACGGCCGACGCTACGGATAAAGAGCTGCGGTAGCAGACGGCGCGCCCCGGGGCGGCGCACTTGCGAGCTTTCCCCGCCGCCCGGTATCAGCGGGGGACCGGGATGTCGCGCGGACTGACCCCGTCCATGGTCCGCCGCGTGAGCCAGTGAGCGCCCCGGCTCGTGCGAGCTCGCCCGTCCGCGCGGCCCGCTGAGCAGGCGGGACGGAATGACCGCGCCAGATGGAACTCGCCGTCGCGAGCGGACCAAGGCGCTCGCGGGCGGCGAGGACCGCTTCTTGGCCGTCGGACGCCTCGGATCCACCGAGTCAGACTCGCTTCACTCCAGAGACTTCTCTCCGACGGCCGCAAATCCTCGCCTCCTGGGGTCGCGTCACGCCGCCGGGAGTGTCGCGGGCACTGGGTTCGCTTGCGCGGGAACGCAAAGCGGTTCAAGATCACCGTGTGCGGGTCATGGGACTAACGGGATGCACGCTGCTTGCGGTTGCCGCTCTCTCGATTGGAACGGCCGGCGCAGCGCAGCAGCGCCCCGACTCGGGGGTTCATGGGCTGGTCCTCTATGGGCCAACGTGCCCGGTGCAACGCCCCGGCCATACATGCGTTCGGCCCTTCCAGGCATCGATCACGATCAGGCGGGAGCCGGCCGGAACTGTGGCGGCCCGTGCGCGATCCGGGACCGATGGACGGTTCACCGTGCGCTTGGGCGCCGGGCGCTACGTGCTCCAGCCGCGTAACGGAAAGCCGTACCCGCGAGCCCAGCCGCAGGTGATCTCGGTCAGCCGTCACCACTTCACGTCGGTGACGATCCGGTTTGACAGCGGGATCCGGTAGCCCAGACTGTCAGCCGCTAGCTCGTTCGTCAGCGGATACCGAGATCGAGAACGCGGGTGCCCCAGTTCGTGAGGCCGTCGGGGGTCTGGCTCGCCTTGGGCGGTATGTACTCCGTCGCCATCCATACCGAGGCGCCGGATGGATCTAGCACCGCCCAAGAGTAGTCGCCCCAGCGCGTGGCGGCAGGGTCGTAGTTGTTCTTGCCCGCGGCGGCGAGCGTGACGTTGCCGAACGACGTCCCGCCGCTGGGCAGCACCGAGTAGGCCGCGCTCGGGAACTGAGTGTGGCCCGACAGCGTCATCACCATCACCGCGTTACCGGCGGGGGTAGCCTGAATTGCCGGATACAGCAGGTAGTTGCCCGCCAGCGCGACGTAGCCCTGGCGCCGCAGCGGCGCTGCGGTCAGCACACCGTTGCTGACGGTCGGATGAACATCGAACCAGGCGGCGCCGGCACGGGCCGCGGAGTCATTGGGGATGGTGACCGACGTGTCGAGCTCGCCCCAGACGTCGCCGTTGATGAACTGGGTCTGCTGCATACGGTCATCGCCGGCGTCCAGCAGACTGGCGGAGCCCTTCTGCTCGGCTCCGGGTGGTATTCCGTACGCCTCAGATCCGATCACCAGGCTCGAGAGCGTGGGCTTGCCGCCGGTGGCGACCGCGCCACGGTTGGTCATCGCCCAGACGCCGATTCGCTGGTCAAAGGTGCCGTTGGGATCCAGCGAGTTCAGGAAATACTCGGCGGGCGGGTTCCCCGTGGTGAGCGCGGGCTGGATCGATGCCGCCACCGCGCCGCCGATGCTGAGCTTGTCGAAGTGCACGAAGTGCGCCGGCGTGGCGGTCGGGCCGGCGGCGACGAGCTGGCTCTTGGCGATGGCATACACCTGCGCGCCGTTGAACTGTGGGCCGAGAAGCGAGAATTCATTGGTGGTGATGTAGACGTTGAGCGGGTCGATGCCTAGCGTCGGCTGGTCCCCAAGGCAGGGACAACCGGGATGCTTGGGACCGGTCTTGCCGCCGATGTCGGTCGTGTCGATCTGATAGGTGGTCCATGGCGTCGTCGGGTCGCCCGAGGTGTTGACGGCCAGATCGACACGAGACTGCGTGCTGTCCGCGTTGATGAACAGGATCGTCGCGAACCACGTATGGGTGGCCGCGTCGTACTGGCAGCGAGGGTCGCTGGTGAACTCCCTCAGCCCCTCGTCGAACGGTCCGTTGACGTTGAACGGCCCGGCCACGACGGTGCCGTCGGGACGGTAGACCGTGTACGCGGAGTTCACCATCTCAACAACGAAGCCGTTCCCGACGCACAGCCCCTGGTCGGGCGGCTCAAACTCCTGACCGAAGTTGGTCACGGCACTGTCGCGGCTACTCACCCCGTTGAAATTCGCCAGCAACGACGTCGGCCCGCTCGTCAGGGTCCCTCCGGCTGCCTGTGGTTGCGCCGCCACCAACGGCGTCGCGGTCGCCGCGTCGTGCGGGATGCGGCGCACGCCACGCGTCGGCACCACCGCGGGAGTGGCCAGCGTGGCGCTCGGCGGCGAGGCGGTGGTTCCGCTCGGGGAGATCGTCCCGGTGACGGCGCTCGCGTAGGACACGGTCGTCGAACTGTGCGCGAATGCGCTCGGTGCCAGGAGCAGCGCTAAAAGAACGACTGAACCCACCAGCAATGAGAAATGGGCTCGGCTGCGCACGTCGTACCTCCTCGCCAGAGAACCGATCGATGCGATCCTATGGCAACGGCAAGTCGTGGCGCAACCCGTGCCCAGAGCGGGGCCGCGGGGTTCAACAGGCCGGACGCGACGGTAGACCGGCTGAGGTTCAAACCAGCGGTTGGGCCGGCTAGCTCAGATTGCTGGCGGTCGCGACCCCGCGTCATCCAGGCGTTTCAGAGCCGCGAAGATCGCGGTCTTGGTAGCGGACAAATCCTGGACGTTGCACACGTGGACTGAGAGATAGTGACTATTTGTTAGCTGCTAGCAGGTTAAGTACGTTGCCGAATTGTGTGTGTACGACGCGGGGCTGACCATGAGCACAAACAGCTATTGACACCGCCGTTTCGGCAGGAATATGTTTGCCCTACCACACTCACATTGGGGCCGGCTGGGAGGGAGGCGCGCATGCGTAAGAGCATCGTGCGTAAATGGTTGGTGCTGCTGTCACTTTCCGTGGTGCTGGTCGGCGTTCTCGGGGTGGCGCCGCCGGCCACCGCGAGCGCCACAAGAGCCCAAGCACACACGGCCAGCACGACAAGGGTTGGTCCGTCCTCGCCGACATTCGTCGGCCCCGCGGCGACCGGCTGCAAGACGGGCTGCTCGCTGCTGAGCGGTCCGTTCGTCACGTCCTCGATCGCGTCGTCACCGACGGCCAGGCCCAACGCGGCGGCCGCATTTTCCGGCGCGCATGCGATGCCGGCACTGACGCCCGCGATGCTCGCAGCCGCGTCCCCGCGCGCAGCAGCCGCCCCCACGCCGATCATCCCGACGGTCCGGTGCCAACCGCTGGGCGCGGGCTGCGACAGCATCAGCACGTCGGCGGGTGGCGCGACGGGCGTCAAGGGTCTGAACGCCGTCGATAGCGCGTCGCTGCCCACCAACGTCGCGGTCGGGGACATCGAGCCGCCCGATCAGGGGTTGTGCGCGGGCAACGGAGATGTCGTGGAGACCAACAACATCGGCGAGATCATGGTGTTCAACACGGCGCTGCAGCGCCAGTCCGCTCCGATCCCGCTCGACACAGTGATGGGACTCAACAGCCGCGCATGGAGCAGCGGCGGGGACCCGTCGTGCGAGTTCGACTCAAGCAACGGCGGACACTGGTTCTTCACCGAGATCGTCTCGGCGAGCTCCGAGGCCAATGCGGGCCCGTTCACGGGCTGCTTTGCGGCTGTCGCCAACACGTGCTACGAGGGTATTGCGGTGAGCCAGGGCTCCAGCCCGCTTGGTCCCTACAACGTTTATTACCTGAACGCCAACTACAACCCCAAGGAGCCCGGTTATCCGAACCTGCTGAACGACTTCGCGAAGATCGGCGTGACCCGGGACGCCTTCCTGGTGTTCTACGACGAGTTCCCGCTCCTCGGGGGCGGGTTCGGCGGCGGCGGCTTTAACGGCGCGCAGGAGTTCGCCTTCGACAAGAACGCGCTCGAACACGGCCGTCGGGTGACGCTGGCAGACGGGGGGGCCAACCCCAAGTTCAACGTGGCCATCGAGAATATGGGGCTGCTTCCCACCCCGGACGGGACGTGCGCGGGCACTAGCCCGGCCACTGCGGGCGTCGACTGCTGGTCGGCGGTAATCCCCGCGCAGCCGGCCGACGCCGGTCAGATCGACAACCACTACGGCGGGTCTGGATTCATGGTGAGCGCTCTTGACTTCGAGAGCTTCTTCGGGAATCCCTCCGCGGGCGACAACCGGGTGGCGGTCTGGGACTGGACCGGGCTTAGCAACCTGAACAGCAGCGGCTGCGGTAGCTGTAGCGGCGTTAATTTCGGTGGCCAGGTGTTCACCGGCCAGGAGCCGTACTACGGCCCTGAAAACCTCTTCGGAGTCGGGAACCTGTCTCATCAGAAAGCAGGGCCAATTCCGCTGGCCCAGCAATGTACAACCCCCGCCGTCGGTGCCGCGAGCCAACCCTGTCCCGAAGGCGGCATCAATCCCAACGCCGACAACATGACCCAGGTCTCGCAGGGCCAGGGCCAGCTGTGGAGCGCCCTGCCGACCGAGGTCAACCAGACGTTCGCGACCACCGCCGAGATCCACAATGGCGCGGCGTACTGGGTGGTCGGCACCGGATCGTTCGACAAAACCGGGCTGTTCACGATCACCAACCAGGGGTACGTTTCGGCGGCCCACGAAGACATGGAGATGCCCGCCATGGCCGCTGAAGGGACCGGCGGCAACGACAAGGCGATCATGCTCTTCACGCTGAACGGCAACGGTGGGCCAAACAGTGCCGACCACGGCGGCTTCTACCCAAGCACCGCCTACGGCCGGCTGACCGCCACCTCGCTCGGCCTGACCGGGTCGGTGATCAACATCGCGGACCTCGGGCAGTCGCCGCAGGATGGATTCACCGAGTATCAGCCATTCCCCTCCCCGGGCAGCCCGCCGCGGCCCCGCTGGGGCGATTACAGCTGGGGGATCTACCTGCCTGGAGGCAGCGATCGTTTGTACTTCGCCAACGAGTACATCCAGTTCCCCAACTGCACCGGCAGCGCATTCACGCTGACGATCGGAACGTGCGGCGGAACCCGGGACGGTCTCGCCAACTGGGGCACCTCGGTCAACTACGTCGTGCCGTAGGTATGTAGGACAGCAGGGCGCGGGCCGAGAAGGTACGGTCCGCGCCCTGGTGACCGAGGAATCGACGGTCAAGACCCACGTCAAGCGGATCCTCCTCAAGCTCTCTCTGCGCGACCGCATCCACGCGGTCATCTTCGCCTACGAAACTGGTCTCGCCCAGCCCGGCGCGGGATCGGCGGCCTGACAAATACCGCGAACATCAATCGCGCCACGATCCCGAGACGGCCGAGCTGACACAAGTGCGAGGCTCCTCCGACAACTCGGTCGCGTCCTGCTGTTCGCCAGAGCGTGCAGCCCGGCCGTGGCCTTCGATTCTGCGATCAACCTACGCCGGTGACCGGATGCTGGCCAGCGGCCGGACCGACCCACCACCGCCGGCGATTGCTTCCACCGCGGCGATATCGCGGAGCGCACGAGCGCAACGGCGACGATCGGATGGCGGGGCCGCCGGCAGTTTCGGATCGGCGCCGCGAGTCTGGAGATTGGCGGCAAGCGTGACTCTCGCTGGGCCACGTTCGAGACCTGTGTTGGTGTCTCGGCGGGTACGGACCATACGTCGACCGATCGTCTTTGAGGATGGCGTAGCCGACTGTGTCTAGCCATTGGCCGGACCGGTGTAGTGACTCGCGGACTGCGCGCAGTTCACGGCGCATGCCGACGCGTTCCATGAGGCTCAACGAGGTGTCGTTGTCGAGGAAGCAGTTCGCGGCGATCCGGCGCACGCCGAGGTCCTGGAAGCAGTAGCGGAAAAGCTCACGTACGGCTTCGGTGGCGTAGCCGTGGCCGGTGTGGTCGGGGTCAAGGACCCAGCCAAGCTTGGGTGTTGTGGGCCTGAGGTTGACGTAGCCGTCGAGGTCGGCGGGGCAGCCGGTGAGCCATTCGTTGATTGACTTGAGTCGGCGGTATGCCCAGGTCCCTCGGCGTCGTCGGAGGTGGCGGGACGGAGGGTGAGGCGTTCGGTGTGCAACGGACGCTCGAGCAGCGATCGGCAGGTGCGGACTGGCTCAGGGGTGGTGCGGAGCTCGGTGATGACGGCGCCGATGTCGCGCAGGCCGGCGAGTACGCCGTGGAGTTGGGCTTGGTCGGCGATCACGGCGGTGATGGTGGTGGTGCCGTCGTTCTCGCGGGTCATGTCGGGCTCGCCGAGCCAGGCTGACCAGTGGTCGTCGAGGTGGCCGTGGACGCGGATCGCGTATGTCGTGGATGCGGTGTTCATCAGAGCGCTCGGGCGTGCAGAGGGGGTTTGAGAGTGTGAGGGTGGCGCGGAGCGGGGCGGGGCTACCGGCAGGCCAGCTCCGCTCCCGGCTCAGCGGGTCACCGGCTGCGCGGCCCATGTCGTGGCCGGCGCGTCGGCGGTTTGGGCCTGCCGGCGCTGGTCTCGCCACAGCGAGAGGCCGAGGCCGATCAGCGCGACGCCGGTGGGCACCGCGAACGGGCGGCTGAAGGACTCCGGCAGCACGGACAGCGCGAGGGCGGAGGTGGTGCCGTAGGCGAGCAGCAGGGAGGCCCAGCGGGCCAGGACGCCGGCGCGGAACAGCGCGATGCCGAACTAGCAGACCGCCGAGGGAGTAACCGATGCCCATGACGATGAACAGCTCGTGCATGGGGCCGATGCCGCCGCTCGGGCCGTGACCCATGGCCGCGTTGATGACGTGCTGGACGTAGCCGGGGTTCGAATGCGCCACCGTCGGGAGGTAGTAGCCGATGATGCACTCGGCGGCGAACATCGCGAGGTAGCCGGCGGTCAGCAGCCCGTATCCGGCGCGCCCGAGGCGCCCGAGCCGGCCGCGGTGGCGGGCGAACATGCCGGTGAAGCCGGCCAGCGCCAGGACGGCCATCAAGACCTTCGCGGTCTCGCGGAGCGTCATCTCGGTGGTGAGGAGGTGCGCCACGTCGGCTGGCGGGTGGTTGATTTGGACGCCGATGAAGATCGCGCCGGCGGTCGCGGCGCAGAGGCCAGCGATCGCGGTGCGGCGGTTGGTGGTGGTGGTGCTCACGTCGGACTCCTTTGGTCTGGGTGCCGGGCGGGTGTCCGGCGATGTCGACAACTTAGGAATCGATGTGGTGGGCGCACATCACACGATGATGTGATTGAGGGTGGTGATTCGGCCGCGGAGCGCTCAGAGAACGCCGAGGTCCATGGCTCGACGTACCGCGGCGCGGCGGGTGTTCACGTCGAGCTTGGAGAAGATGTGCTTGGTGTGGGTCCGCAGCGTGTTCACCGAGATGTAAAGGTGTCCTGCGATCTCCGGCCCGCTGAGCTCGGTCGCCAGCAGGCGCAGCACCTCACGCTCACGCTCGCTGAGCTCTTCCGCGGCGGCATCTCTAACCGGCGCGGGGGGCGGCGCCAGCGGTCTCCGTGCGGCGGCGAGCAGGTGCTCGGCATGCGCCCGGCTGTCGTGCGGAGCGGAGCGCGCGACTTGTCCGAGCAGCTCCGTCATCGGCTGTCCCTCGTCGAGGAAGAGTCGGCAGTAGCCGGCCGGCACCCCGGCGATCAGCGCCGCAGCGAGGTCGGCCGCGGCCGAATCCGCATCGTCGTTCGCGTGGTGGGCGAGCGCTCGCAGCATGCCCGCCTCGATCAGCGTGCCGTCGTGGCCTGCCGCCTGCCCGACGTCAAGAACGCGGTCAAGTAGGTCGAGCGCCCCCCGCGCGTCACCCTCGGCAACGAGCAGCCGGGCGAGGGTGAGCTGGTCGTGCTCGACGAGATAGGCCGGGGGATCGGTCGGCGAGACCCCGCGCTCGCGCGCCCACGCCCGCGCGTCATCGAGGCGGCCCTGGACGATCCGCAGCCGCGCCCTGGTCGAGGCGATCGGCCGCACGTCCGGAAAGTAGCCGGGCAGGAACAGCGGCTCGGCCTGGTCGAGCATCGCGATCGCGCCGTCGAGGTCGCCCTTGGCCTGAACCAGTGCGGCCATCGCGGTGTACCAGCGGTGCCGGTTCTCCAGCAGCGACGCGCGGTCGCCGAGCTCGCGGGCGACCTCGAGGTGCTCCGCGGCCGTATCGAGGTCGCCCTGCTCGCGCAGGACGTCCGCGAGGCCGACGTGTAGGTCGCCGGTACTGGACAGCACCGGGCCGGGGTGGCTCTCGGCCGCGGCCAGCGCGCGCTCGTAGAGCCGGCGCGCCTGCACCGGGCGTCCGCGCGCCAGCCACATGTTCGCCAGCACGACGGTCGCTCCCAGCTCGTCCGCGACCATGCCGGCCGCGTGCAGGCTGGCGACCGCCTCGCTGAACGTGTCCACGGCGGTACCCAGGTCGCCGGCCGCCCACGCCGCCAGGCCGACGAACCCGGCGCCGGCACCGCGCGGGAAGTGGTCCTCCGGCCCGGCCAGCGCGAGCGCCCGGCGTGCATGCGCGACCGTGCCGTCGACGTCGCCCCGGGCCTGGGCGACCGAGGCGCGGTAGACCGCGATCATGGCCGGGAGGGAGCGGAGCTCCTCCTCCCGGTCCCGGGCTGCCTCGGCCAGCGAGCCCGCCGCCGGGATCGTCGATGGCGGCGTCGTATCGAGACCGGCCTCGGCGGCGTCGAGCCACACCTCAACCCCGTCGATGTCGCCCTCGGAGAGCCGGCTCCACCCCATGTAGGTGGCGAGCAGCGGTCGGCGACGTACGACGTCGTCGGGCAGCGTGACCAGCCAGTCACGAAAGGTGCGGTCCTGGCGGCGTCGGCGCATGTCGGCCAGGGTCAGCTCGACAAGGTCGGCGGTGTGTTCGTGGTCGCCGCTGGCGATCGCATGCCGTACGGCATCGCCCAGCAGGCCGTTGTTGGCGAGCCATCGGCTGGCCGCGGCGTGCAGCTCGCCGAGCCGGTCGGCGTGCCGGGCAGCCAGACGGGCACGCAATGCGTCGGCGAACAGGTGGTGGTAGCGGTACCACCGGCGCTCGTCGTCGAGCGGGACGACGAACAGGTTCTCGCGCTCGAGGGTCTCCAGCATCAGCTGACCGTCGGAGCGCCCAGTCAGGGCGTCGCAAAGCCCGCCGGTCAGCTGGTCGAGCACGGAGGTGTCGAGCAGGAAGGCGCGTACCTCGTCCGGCTGCCGGCTCAGAACCTCCTCAACAAGGTAGTCGAGGACGAACCGATGGCTTCCAGAGAAGGCCTGGACAAACCCAGCGACGTCTCCAGACCCGTCGGCGGCGCCCGCATGGGTCCGGGCCGACAGCGCCGCCAGCTGCAGCCCGGCCGCCCACCCCTCTGTGCGCGCCTCGAGCGCCGCCACGAGTGCAGGCTCCAGCCCCAACCCCATCACCTCGTTGAGGAACACCTCCGCTTCATCGGTGGTGAACCTGAGGTCCGCCGCCCGCACCTCCACGAGCTCGCCACGCGCACGCAGACGGGACAGCGGGAGCGGCGGGTCGGCCCGAGTGCTCACCGCCAGCGTGACCTGCGGAGGCAGGTTCTCCAAGAGGAAGTTCACCGCCTCATGCACCGCGGCCCCATCAATCACGTGGTAGTCGTCGAGCGCCACCACCATGGGACCGGCAAGGACGTCGAGATCGTTGATCAAGCTGACAAGGACGGCCTCGGTTGGCGTGGTACCGCCGGCCTCCAGCAGGGCGAGCGCGTCGACTCCAGCCTCAGGTTCGGCGGTCTGAATCGCGGCCACGAGGTGGGTCAAAAACACTCGGAGATCTGCGTCGCCCGGGTCGAGAGCCAACCACGCCACCCCGCACTGCGACGTGCCGGCCGACGCCGCCAGCCACTGCGCCAGAAGTGTGGTCTTGCCGAACCCAGCCGGTGCCGCGACCAGCACCAGGCTCGGCCCTTCGCCTCCGCCCACACGCAGTTGATCGGTGATCCGGCCGCGCGACACCAGCCGGCGACGCGGCGACGGCAGGTGCAGCTTGGTGCCCAGCACAGACATTCGATCAGCGTAGGCCCGTTATGCGCCCAGCGGACGAACGGCCGCCTATGACGTGCTGGATTGCCACTACGTCGT
This sequence comes from uncultured Actinomycetota bacterium, assembly GCA_963790605.1. GTDB lineage: Bacteria > Actinomycetota > Thermoleophilia > Solirubrobacterales > Solirubrobacteraceae > Palsa-465. The sequence continues at coordinate 683,526 of CAWBPG010000003.1, forward strand.
CAACGGCTGAGCCTGGCGACACGCGCTTCACCGATGCTGATCTTGCCCGCGAGCGGGCCGCCATTCGCGTTCGAGCATGGCGAATACGGAAAGCGAGCATGTCGCCGGTGAGTGCTTTCGCCATTGGCCAGCCACCGATCGGACGATCCCAACGGCGACATACCGACGGCCCGGCTCGGACGTCTTGAGCCGGCTCGCTCGGTGGTGCCCGCCACGCGCAAGGATCGGCCCTGCATATGCAAAATGGCCAGTTCCGACGGCCAGCTCGCGTCCTGGTTTCGGCGACGTCCAAGTCGGACGCGCACACCCCGATTTGGCGGAGCAGCAGTGTGCCCACCCTGGCTGCGCGCGGCCGAGTGTGCCGTTGGTGCGTGAGTGGCAGTGTTGCGCGAAAGGAAGTTGCATTCGTGTGAGATCTGTACCTCGTCACGCCACGCTCGGCAGGGCCACCACCAGCGGCCGCCGCACCACCGCCCAACAGGCGACCACCACAGCGAGGCCGACGGCGGTCAGCGCGCCACCGACCCCCAGGAACGAGACGAGGGGCCCGGCGAGAAGGGACCCGACCACGATCCCTCCGAGGGAGACGGGCACGGCCAGTCCGTACGCGCTGGCGAGGATGTCGTCGTCGAGCATCTGGGGCAGGGCCGTATCGGCCAGGACCTCGCCGACGACGAGTCCGCCGCCGCCGAGCAGCGACGCCACCAGCGCCTCGAGCAGCGTCGGGCCGGAGCCGAGGGTCACGAGGGTGGTCGCGACCAGCAGCAGCGCGGCGATCAGCGCCGTGCGCCAGCGAGCCGGGTTGGCGACGCGGCCGATCGCCATCGCCCCGATCACGCCGCCGATGCCGTACGCCCCCATGAGCAGGCCGTAGGCGCCGTTGCCGGCGCCGAGCTGTCGCCCGAGCAACACGAACAGGACGGTCAACGTTCCGTAGACGGCGCTGCAGACCATGTCGGCGGCGATCAAGCGGATGGCGGCCGGTGCTCCCCGCAACGCCCGGGCCCCAGCCATGATGCCATCCAGCACGCCGCAGGCGGTTTCGCCGGCCGTGCCTGCCGGGACAAACGCGGGACCGCTCCCAATCGACCAGACCGCAACCGCCGAGGCGATGAACGTCACTGCGTTCAACAGCATCGCGGTCGCCGGCGTGGAGACGACCAGTACCAGAGCGCCGAGCGCCGGGCCGGCGACGATCGCTGCCTGGCCGACGGCCGCTCGCCGCGCGTTGGCCCGCTGAAGCTCCGGGCCGGGGACGAGCCGTGCGGTGCTGGCGGCGACGCAGGGCGGCACCGCCGTGCCGGCCGCCGTGGCGGCCGCGGCGATCGCCGGCGCCAGGACGATGGGTAGCCCGGCCGCGGCCACGGCGGCCAGTGCCACCATGAGTGCCAGGCGCGCCAGATCGGCGCTGATCATCAACCTCCGCCGGTCATGCCGGTCGGCCATGACCCCGCCAAGCGGGCCGAGGAGGACGATCGGCAGGACGCGGGCGGCCGTGGTGAGCGCGACCCAGGTCCCGGAGTGCGTCCGCTCGAACACGAGCGCGAGCAGGGCCACGTTGTAGACCCAGTCGCCGCACGAGGAGACCGCCAGCGAGGCAAGGAGAAGCTGAAACGGGCGCCCCCCGAGGGGACGGCGCCGGTGCAGTGAGCGTGAATTGAGCATGCGATCAGCATGCGTCTAAGCCCCCACCTCGCACATCGGGCCGGCGCATAGTCTCACCGCCCCGGCTAGCTGAGATTGCAGCCTAAGCTGGCTTAGCGCCCGGGGGATTCCGGCGCCGCGACCGAGGCGAGGCCACGCCGGTGGGCGAGGGCGGCCGCCTGCACGCGGGTGGCGACGCCGAGCTTGGACAGGATGTTGGACACGTGGACGCTCGCCGTCGCCCGGGAGATGAACAGCTCCGCCGCGATCTCGGTGTTGGAGCGGCCGTCGGCGACGAGCTGGAGCACCTCACGCTCGCGCGCCGTCAATCCGAACGGATCCTCAGCACCGGGAGCCGCTGAGGTGGAGCTCGCGGCGCGGAGTCCGCGCCGTCGGTTGAGATGCGCAGACGCGCGCGCCGGATCAGAGCCTCGATCTCGCCCAGCAGAGGCGCCGCGCCCATCCGCCCAGCCAGCTCGGCGGCCTCACCTGCCGCCGCGGCCGCGGCGGCCGCGCTGCCGCGGCGGCCAGCGCCTCCGCCTGCCGCGCAAAGCGCGTAGGTGAGCGGGAATGGCTCGTTCATCTCGCGGCAGGCATCGACCGCCTCGGCCCACGCCTCGACCTCTCCATTGCGCGTCAGGCGCGCGTGCTCTGCCCGCACCAGGGCCAGATGCCCCCGGGCAGCGGGGGTTCCCGCCGCCAGGTCCTCGGCTTGCGCCCGCAACGTCGCGGACCGCTCCAACGCGTCCTCCGGGACGGATCGGCCCTCATCGAGATGCGTGGATCGCCCGCTCGGCTTCGATCCGGGACCCCAGCGACAGCAGCGGCCACCGGTACCGCGGCTCCTCGCCGGGCGTCGTCCGCGCCAGCGCGCCGTCGACGCTCGCCCGCGCCTCGTCCAGCCTGCCCTCGGCCCGCGCCAGCTCGGCCTCCACCGCCGCCAGCGGCAGCGCGAACTGCGGCGCCGTGGTGCTGCGGAGGTGCTGGCGCACCTCGCGCAGATCGGCGTGGGCCGCCTCCGTCCGCCCGGCGAGCGCATTGAGTTCGATGCGAAGCAGCAGCAGGCTGGCGGTGAACGTGCCGGCCGCCTCCCGTTCCGGCGCCGCGGCAGCGAGTGCCTCGGCCCAGCGCCCTGACCGCAGCAGAGCCTCGGCCTTGTTGCTACGCAGGAGGGCTCCGGCGGTGCGGCTGACCCCGGCCTCCTCGGCGATCGCCATCCCCTCGTCGGCGGTCGCCACCGCCTCCTCATAGCGGCCGAGCATGAGCAGGAGGTCGGAGAGATTGACGAACGCGCGGATGGCGACCCAGTTCCAGCGCGTTCCCAGACGGCGCGGCCGGTCGATGGCGGCCCGCATCTGGGCCAGACCGGCCTCCACCTCGCCCGTGTACACGGCGGCGTGGCCGACGGTGATCTGCGCGTCGAGCTGCTCCTCGGTCGCGCCCACCGCCTCCGCGGCGCTCATCGCCCGGGCGCCGAGCTCGCCGGCGCGCTGCATCTGGTCGACGCGGAGCATGGCCGCCGCGAGCTGTCCGAGCACGCGCGCGCCGGCGCGACTCGGAAGGTCAGGCGGCAGCAGTCCGACGGCCTGCTCGAGGACCGCGATGCCCTCGTCGTCGCGGCTGAGCTCCCGCAGGATCGACGCTCGCCGGGCGAGCAACAGGGCGCGCTGCTCGAGCGCACCGCCGTAGCCGACCTCCTCCAACGCCTCGTCGACGAGGGCCAGCGCCCGGTCGACCGGGCCCGGCCCGCCAGGCCGCCTCGGCGGCGGCGTCGAGCAGCTCCGGATGCTGGATGCCGGCGCGCTGATCGGCGTCGGGCACCTGGGTCCACAGCTCCAGGGCCAGCTCGTAGTGGCGCCGGGCCGCCGACGGCGCGTAGGCGTCGGCGGCGACCCGGCCGGCCCGCACCGACGCGGACAGCGCGCGCGGCAGATCGTGGGCGGCGAGCCAGTGGTGGGCGAGCATCGAGATCGTGTCCAGCCCCGGGTCGCTGAGCTCGGTATTGCCCTCGATGGCCTCGGCGTACAGCCGGTGAAGCTGGGCCCGCTCGCCCGGCAGCAGGTCGTCGTGGATCGCCGCCCGCGCCAGCGAGTGACGGAAGCCGTAGCCGCGGCCCGGACGGGTCGACGACGAGCAACTGGTGCTCCACCGTCTCGCGCAGCGCGGCATACAGGTCGTCATCCGGCAGCCGGGCGACGATCGGTGAGCAGCCGCTCCGGTACCCACCGGCCGCCGCAGGACGCCACCCGCAGGACATGCTCGGCATCTGCGGACAGCCGCTCGGCGCGGGCGAGCAGGACATCCCGCAGCGACGGCGGCAGGTAGTCCTGGCCGAGGCCGCCCTCGCGCATGGCTCCCAGCAGCTCCTCGACGAACAGCGGGATTCCCTCGGAGCGCTCGGAGACAAGGTCGACCAGGGCGCCGTCCGGCCGCTCGCCCAGGATCGCCGCGACCTGCGCTGGCGACGTCCGACGCCGACAGCCGCTCCAGCTCCAGCCGCTCCACCGTCCGCTGCTGCTCCCAGCGCGCCGAGATCCGGCGGAAGGGATGCGTGCGGTGCAGCTCGTCGGAGCGGACGGTGAAGACGAGCATCAGGCCGGCGTGCGGTCGGCCCGGCGACGAGAAGGGCGATCAGGTCAAGGGTGGCCGGGTCGGCCCACTGGACGTCCTCGAAGACGAGCACCAGCGGGCGGGCGGCCGCCAGCCGCCCGATGACGCCGAGCAGCAGCTCCAGGATCCGCGATGGGTCCCGGTCGGCGCGCCCGGGCGCCTCGCGCCCGTCGTCGAGCTCTGGCACCAGGCGGCCGATCTCCGCGCGGGCCGGTCCGAGCAGCGCCTCCAGGTCGTCGTCGTCGAGCTCCGAGGCCAGCATGCGGAGCATGTCCACCACCGGTGCGTACGGGAATCCCGCCTCCGCCAAGCTCGACGCAGCCGCCGACGAGCGCGCGGGCTTGCGGCCGCTCGCGCCCGGGCGACAAATTCACCGACCAGCCGCGACTTGCCGACCCCCGCCTCGCCGCCGACGAGCACGGTCACCGCGTCGCCCTCGAGAACGCGGGCCAGTGCAGCGTCCAGCGCCGCCGACTCCGTCTGCCGACCGACGAGGACCGGGCTGACAAGGCTCGCCGCCATCGCACCGCATCCTAGGCGGGCCGGCGCCCTTCAGGCAAAGAAAAGCCCGGCGCGGGGGCCGCGCCGGGCTGGCTTTGAGATCTATGCGCCTTCGCGGTCGCTGTCGATCAGAAGGTGCGGTACGTGCGCTCGATGCGGATCATGGTCCCTCCTCTCTTTCCTCTGCTCCCGTCGGTCGTCTGGCTGGCCGGCGTTGGGTGATGAGCAGATGGTGCGCGTAAGCCCCCTGTTCGCACATCGGGAACAGTCATGATCCTGGGAGCTGAAATCGAGGCCGGCGGGGGCTTAGCGCCGGCGGGCGACGCGCAGCAGCGAACGCCACACCCCACCACATAGCGTTCTGCGGCGCCGCCGACACTGATGCAATGTCGCCGTTCCGGCACTCTTGCCGACGCTGCCGCCTCCGGCGCTGAGAGGCAGTCACCGACGCCATTAGAGCAGCGCCGCGCGGAGCGGCCACACCGCTGGGGCGCTGCCGGCCTACGGAAGCGCCGCCTACGCACGAGGCTGGATAACGAGCCCCGCCTCTGGGCCCTGGTTCCGGCGACCTGCGAGCCTCCTGCGCTGAATCAGCGGCTCGTGCGGTCGCGCGCGTTCACGCGGGCGCACACACGCGGTCAGCATCGACTGGGCGAACTCGCGATGTCGGCGAGCGTTGTGGCACGCGGGTTGCGTGCGAGCCATCGCACGCAGCAGGCGTTTGAGCCCTATGGGCGGCGGCGCGGTGTTGATCGCCCTCGTGGCCTACACCGCGATCACCGGTCGGCTTATATCCGTCGTGGGCGTGGTGAGGCGTTCGGGCCGGGACTTGCCGTCCGGTCGTCGCTGCGGCATCATCGGTCGCCGGGACAACCCGCGCGTCGGCTCCCGATGGCATGAGATCCTTCAGGGTCACCACCCGTCCACACCGCGTGAGCCTCGCCGCCACCGTCGCGGCCGCGATCGGGGTGTGGCTCGCGGTCACCGCGGCCGCGATCGCCGCCTCGAGCGCGACCGTCAGCCCACGCGACAACTGCGGCGGCTTCAACGGCCACGTCGTGTGGACGAGCTCCTCCATCCAGCTCTACGGCGAGGTGTGGGACACGAGCTGCCCAGGCAGCTCATCCGTGTGGATCTCCTGGTATGGCCCGGGCTACAACAACGTCAACACCGCGACCGTGCCCGAGCCCAAGACGACGGGGGTCAACTTCAAGACCGACACGCCGCAGACGCCGACCGACATCATGGTCACGGTGTGCAGCACGAGCGGCGGCTGGCACTGCGGGACGCCCGTCGCAGTCTCCCAGGGGTCGCCCCCGACGACGCCGTCGACGACAAGCCCCACGACGACGAGCCCCACGACGACGAGCCCTACGGGGACGACCGCGCCCACGTCCTCGCCGGTTGTCACCACGCCGGTGACGACCCCCGTGCCCCAGCCCGTTTTGGGCCCCCGTCAGCTGCGCGTGAAGCTCGCAATCGGGTGGACGTGGAACCGCGCGCACACGTGGCTACGTCGAGTAAACGTCGCCAGCCTCCCGGGCACGACCAAGCTCTCCCTGCGCTGCGAGGGTCGCGGCTGCCCGCGCCCACGGCGCAACTTCGCCGACGGAAGCAAGGCCGTGCACCGGCTGCTGCGCCGGATCGTCGGCCGCCGCTACCGCGCCGGGGACCGGCTGCTGCTGACGCTCGCCGCCCCCGGCTGGTTGTCCGAGCGCGCCCAGATCCGGTTCCGCTGGGGCCGGCTGCCCGGGATCACCTCCTAGGGCACTGCCGCGCGACGCCAATCCCGTCGGGAATGGGCTCCAGGCATCGCCTCGACGACAGGCGTGCCGACGAGTGCTTCTCGTGCAAGGCGATCGCGCGGATTGCCATCTTTGAGCGGACGCCATCTGCGCCTCCGCCTATGCACTAAGCCCCAATGAGGACTGTTGGCCGGTGCGCGCTTCTGGCGATCACCGCGTCCGCCAATCGGCCGGCTCGCGCGATCGCTTGCGTCAGCCAGGGACGTCCGGGCGGACGCGTGGTTTGCCACGTAGGCGGTCGTCATGGCCGACGAATGGCGAGTTCTGTCGTCACGTCGAGTTCTCAGGGCGAGGGGATGACCTCAGTCCGCGCTCAGGGTCTCGTCCAGCCAGGCGGGCCGGCTCCTTGAGAGCGCCGCGAGGCGAACACGGCGGGTGGTGATCCGCTGGTCTGTGTCGCGGTACTTGCGGTGACCTACGGGATCGAGGGCACCCACTCATTTGACTCAAGAGCCTCCTGGTCTCGGCTATCCCAGGGGGCAGCGCCGGTGCAGCCCAGGACGACGAAGGGATCACCGACGACCTGGAGCGCTTCCAAAACGCTTCCACCGCCAGCGGCCACTGACGCGCCGAACGCCGGACCACCAGGAACTGCCGGATACCCCCAGCGGGACTCGAACCCGCGATCTCCTGCGTGAAAGGCAGGCGTCCTAACCGCTAGACCATGGGGGCGCGGAACCGATTGTAGGTGCCGCACGCGGGAGCGACCGAGCGCCTCGGCGCCCCAGCACAACCCTCAGTCTTCGCGAGCCGCCACGGCGTGCTCGGCCAGCCGGCCCACGGCCGCGGCGATCTGGTCGCGGACCGCGTCGTCGGTCACCAGCCCGTCAGACCCGACCAGCGAACGCTCGACGGGGATACGGGCACAGGCGTCTTCGACGATGTCGGCGCCGGCGTAGCCGAGAACCTTGCGCAGGGACTCGTGGGCGTCGGCGGCGCCCGTCGGTGCGGCCGCCCCGGCGGCGTTGATCCAGGCGACGGGCTTCTGGTAGGTGCCGGCGTCGCCGATCGTCCACTCCAGAAGGTTCTTGAGGGCGGCGGGCATGGCGCCCGCGTACTCAGGCGTGCAGAAGAGCACCGCGTCGGAGGCCTCGACCTCGCGGCGCATGTCGGCGACGCGCGGGTCCACCGGGAGGCCCTCCCGGTCATGGTCGGGGTTGAAGATGGGCAGCTCGCCGATGCCGGGATAGGTGACGGCCTCCACCGCGTCGCCGGCCACGGCGGCGGCCGTGCGCAGGACCGCCGCGTTGGTCGAGCCTTCGCGGCTGGAGCCGGAGACGAGCAGGATCCTGACGGGCGGCGACGCGGACACCACGCGAGGAGCATAGGCACGGGCGTGTGTGGGACCATGCGCGCCATGGGTGAGATCAGCCTCACAGGCGAGCTGGTGGCCCGCGGCCCCGCCGCCGCGTTCGTCCTGGACGACGACCAGGTCGCCGCGGTGGGCGAGGGCGCCAAGCGCTTCCCTGTGGTCGCCACCGTCAACGGCTACACGTGGCGCACCAGCGTCGCACGGATGGGCGGCGAGTTCCTGGTCGGGCTCAACAAGGAGGTGCGCGCCGGCGCGGACGTCGCGGCCGGCGACACCGTCACCCTCGAGCTCAAGCTCGATTCCGCGCCCCGCACCGTCGAGGTTCCGCCCGCCCTGGCCGAGGCGCTGGACACAGACCCCGAGGCCAAGGCCAGCTATGACGGCCTGGCCTTCACGCACCGCAAGGAGTACGCGCGCTGGATCGCCGAGGCCAAGCGCGAGGAGACGCGGGAGCGGCGGGTGGCCAAGGCGCTCGAGATGCTCCACACCGGCAAGACGCTCAGCTGCAACGGTTATCCGGCCCGCGGCGCGGGTACGGCTCTGAGCAGTAGAGGATTAGGAGAGGTCATGGAGCCTGTGTCTGCTCACAGGCCGGCCGCCCGTACGCGGCGCCGGCCAGGTCCCCTTGCGCGCCTGGACCGGATCCCGGTCTGGCCATATGAGAAGCGCCTGCTGTGGGTCGTCGGCGCCGGCTACTTCTTCGCGTTCTTCGACATCGTCACCATCTCGTTCGCGCTGCCGGTGATCGCGACCCAGTTCCACGCCTCCAAGGGCGCGGTGTCGCTGTCGGTGACCAGCAGCCTCATCGGCTACATCATCGGCGCGCTCGGCGACAGCCAGGTGGCCGACAAGTGGGGCCGCAAGCTCAGCCTCGTGGTGTCGGTGATCATGTTCTCGGTCGGCACGGCGCTCGCGGCCGCGAGCTGGAACGTCACCAGCCTGATCGTCTTCCGCTTCATCTCCGGCCTGGGGATCGGCGCCGAGATCGCCGCCGTGACCACGTACCTGAGCGAGATCTCGCCGGCGCCGCTGCGCGGCCGCTACACCAGCTGGGCAACCACCTGCGCCTACGCGGGCTTCGCGGTCGTCCCCTTCGTGGCGCGCTTCCTCGTGCCCAATTACGCCGGCGGCTGGCGGATCCTGTTCGGCATCGGCGCGCTCGGCGGCGTCACCATCCTGTTCATGCGGCGCGGCCTGCCCGCCTCGCCCCGGTGGCTGGTCTCCCAGGGCCGCACCGAGGAGGCCGCCGAGATCGTCACCGATGCCGAGGAGACCGCGCGCGAGAACCTCGACGACCACGAGGAGCTGCCGGCGCCCGAGCCGGTGCCCGACGAGGCGCCCGCCGAGGCCTTCCCGGTCAAGACGCTGCTGCGGCCGCCGATGGTGGGCCGGCTGGCCCTGTTCATCGGCATCTGGTTCATCTACTACATCGGCAACTACGGGTGGCTGACCCTGGCCCCGACGCTGCTCACCGACAAGGGCTACAGCCTCGCCGACAGCACCACCTACCTGGTCGTGTCCGGGATCGGCTTCCTCGCCGGGGCGTTCGCCACCACGCGCTTCAGCGATCGCTTCGAGCGCAAGTACTCGGCGGCCGTGTTCGCCGATCGCGTGGGCGATCTCGCTGCTGGTGATCGGCCTGGCCGTGTCGCCGACGGTGATCATCGTGTTCGGCTTCATCGCCTCGGCCACCGTCGGGTTGCTCGTGCCGCTGCTCTACACCTACACCGCCGAGCACTTCGCCACCAACGCGCGCGCCACCGGCGTGGCCCTCACCGACGGCCTGGGCCACATCGGCGGCGCCCTGGCCCCGCTCATCGTGCTCGGCGCCAACTCGGCGTGGGGCTTCTCGGGCGCCTTCATCGTGATGGCCGCGACCGGGGTGCTCACCGGCGCGCTCGTCCTGCTCGGCATCCAGGCGACCGGCCGGTCGCTGGAGACGGCCACCGCCACCTGACACGCGCGGCCGCCGCCGGCCGGTTCATCTACGATGGCCCCGATGACAGCGGCCCTCAGGATCGGCTGGATCGGCACCGGCGTGATGGGCGGGCCGATGGCGGGCCACCTCCTGGACCGCGGCCACGACGTCGCCGTCTTCAACCGCACGCGCCGCCGCGCCGAGTCGCTGCTGGAAGCCGGAGCGCAGTGGCGCGACACCCCGGCCCAGGTCGCCCAGGACGCCGACGTGGTGGTCACGATGCTCGGCACCCCGGCCGACGTGCGTGACGTGATCCTCGGCGAGGGCCGCGTGCTGGAGTCGATGCGGGAGGGGTCGCTGCTCATCGACATGACCACCAGCGAGCCCTCGCTCGCGGTTGAGATCCACGAGGCCGCCAAGGCCCAGGACATCGGCGCCCTCGACGCGCCGGTGTCGGGCGGCGACGTGGGAGCCCGCAACGGAACGCTCGTGATCATGGTGGGCGGCGACAAGGCGACGTTCACGCGCGCGCGGCCCGTGTTCGAGCCACTGGGCAAGACGATCGAGCTCCAGGGCGAGGCCGGGGCCGGCCAGCACACCAAGATGGTCAACCAGCTCGCCATCGCCGCGGGCATGATCGGCGTGTGCGAGGCGCTCGTCTACGGGTATCGCGCCGGGTTGAACCTGGACAAGACGCTCGAGACGATCTCGGGCGGCGCCGCGGGCTCGTGGTCGCTGTCCAACTACGGGCCGCGCCTGCTCAAGGGAGATCTGGAGCCCGGGTTCAAGGTGGACCACTTCATCAAGGACCTGGGGATCGCCCTCGCGGAGGCGCGCCAGATGAACGTCGTGCTGCCCGGCGCCTCCCTGGCCGAGCAGCTGTACGTGGGTGTCCGCAGCCAGGGGCTCGGGCAGAAGGGCACCCAGTCACTCGCCGTGGTCCTCGCGCAGCTCGCCCAGGCCGACTGGCCGGAGACCTGACCTGAGGCCAGACGTTCGTCCGCCATCGGGCGCGGAGCCGAAAGGCCGGCGGAGCGGTGGCCGATACCGAGGCCATGCACGTCGCTGCCCTCCGCCAGCTCTCCAAGACAGCCGCCGCAGCTCAGCGAGCCCGCTCCGGTCATCAACCCGGAGGCCGAGCTCATGGTCGCGCGCCTCGTGCGCTGCGAGTGCCGCAGCTGCGGCGCGCACTCGAACGCGATCGCGTCGACCGAAGCGCCACCCCGGCTGCCCCAACTGCGGCGCCCCGGGACTGGTGCCCGTCGAGGGCGCCGGGCTCATCCGGACGCCGTAGGCCCGGGACTCGGCGCCAGCACCCCGGCGTCCTCGAGCTCGCGACGCAGCGCCTCGGGTGACTCGAACAGGACCGTCGGCATCCCGAGAGCCCGCGCGGCCTCGATGTTGCGCGGGCTGTCGTCGATCATCAGCGTCGAGCCCGCCTCCAGGCCGTAGCGCTCGAGGAGCACGCGGAAGATCCGCGCATCGGGCTTGATCACCCCCTCCGAGGAGGACACCACCGTGCCCTCGAACCACCGCAGGAAGTCGTAGCGCTCACGCCTCAGCGGATAGGTGTGGGCCTCCATGTTGGTGAGCGCGAACAGGCGCACCGAGCCCTCCTGCATGAGCTCGCGCAGGATCTCGACGGTCCCGTCGATCGGGCCGCCCACCATCTCCTCGGTGCGCGTACCCCACGCCCAGATGTGCTCGGCGTGCTCGGGATGCTCCGCCGCCAGCTGCGCGCAGGTGACCTCGAACGGCACGCCCCGGTCGTTGGCCTCGTGCCATTCCATCGTGCACACGTCGCCCAGGAACCGCTCCATCGCCTCCTCGTCATCGAACAGCTTGCGGTAGAGGTAGCGGGGGTTCCAGTCCAGCAGGACGCCGCCGAGGTCGAAGATGACGGCGTCGATCGATCCGTTGCGCGCAGGGGCCACGCCGTTAAGGGTCGCTCATCTCGGGCACACTTGGCCCGGTGGCTGATCCCTCCCCACCGGAGCGCCGGATCCGCGCGGCCGTGATCGAGCCGGCGCTGGAGGCCGTCCGCGCCCGCGCGCCGGAGGGCGTCGAGGTCCTGCTCGCCGATGACAGCGTCGATCTGGAGACCGTCGACTTCCTCGTGCCCGGATCGGTCTATCCCGACCTCCTCGAGCGCATGCCCGCGCTCACCCGCGTGGCCGTCGTGCAGGTGCTGTCGGCCGGGACCGACTGGGTGGAGCCCTACGTCCCGCCGCAGGCGACGCTGTGCAGCGCGCGCGGCGCCCGCGACGCGCCGGTGGCCGAATGGGTGGTGGCGGCGCTGCTCGGCGTCACCTCGCAGCTGCTGGAATGCGCGCGCGTCGACACCTGGACCAAGCGCAGCCTCGTCGACCTCGGCGGCTGGACGGTGCTGGTCGTCGGGATGGGCTCGATCGGGCGCCGGGTGCAGCAGTACCTGGCCCCGTTCGGCACCGAGGTGATCGGCGTCGCCTCGCGCGCGCGTGACGATCTCCACGGCATCGACGAGCTGCCGACCCTGCTGCCCGAGGCCGACGCGGTCGTCGTGCTCGCGCCCGCTGACCGACGCGACGCGGGGCCTCATCGGGCGCCGGCGAGCTCGCCGCGATGCGCGACGGCGCCGTGCTCGTCAACGCCGCCCGCGGCCCGGTGGTGGACACCGACGCGCTCGTCGCCGAGGTGACCACCGGCCGCCTGCGCGCGGTGCTCGACGTCACCGACCCCGAGCCGCTGCCCGACGACCACCCGCTGTGGAGCGCCCCCGGGGTGGTGTCGATCACGCCGCACATCGCCGGGGACTCGCCGGCCGGCAACGCCCGGGCCGCCGAGCTGGCCGGCGAGCAGCTCGCCCGCTGGTGCGCCGGCGAGGAGCTGCACAACGTCGTCGGCGCGCGACAACCGCGCTGATCCCGCATGTCCACCGCCTCTCACCCGCAGGCCAAGCGCCCGCTGCGCACCGCCGTGGCGGTGACACGGGCGGTCCGGGAGGCGGCGCGGTTCGATCGCAAGCTCGTCTCCTTCGACGCCGGGCTGCTGGCCGCGGTCCCGGTGGTCGCGGTCCTCACCATCGGGATCGCCATCGGCAAGCCGGTGTGGGGCGTCACCATGGGCGCCGGCGCGATGCTCGTCGGCATCGCGTGGCGTGTCACCGGCGGCCGCCCGCCGCTGGCGCTGATGGCGACCGACGCCGTCGGCATGGCCCTCTCCACCTTCGTCGGCTCGCGTCACCGGATCGGTGACCTGGCTGCACGTCGTCGTGCTGTGCCTGTGGGGGCTGATGGCGGGGCTGCTGGTGTCGGTGGGCAACCGCGGCGGCGTGGTCGGGACCCAGTCGATCATCGCCCTCGTCGTGTTCGGGCGCTTCAGCGAGCCCGCCGATCAGGCCCTGGGGCTGGCCACGCTCGTGCTCACCGGCGGCCTGGCCCAGGTGGCGTTCCTCAGCGTCGTCCGCTGGCCGTTGCCGCTGCGCAATCAGCGGGCCGCCACCGCGGCCGCCTACCGCGCGCTGTCCTCGCTGGCCGCCGCCTCCGACGAGGCGTCGACGCTGCCCGCGGCCGAGGCGATCGACGAGGCCGAAGCGAGCCTGGCCTCCCCCACGCTGTTCGGTGACGCCGCGGTGACGACCCTGCGCAGCCTCGTCAACGAGGCCTACCGGTTGCGCGTGCAGATCATGGCCATCCACGCGCTGCTGCGCCAGCTGCGCGCCGCCGGCGCACGACGAGCGTCAGCGCACCCGAGAGCCCGGTGCGACGCGCCCTCGCGATCACCGCGGCCGCGCTGGACACCGCCGCGCTGGCCATCCAGGGCGACGAGGACGCGTTCCATCGGCTGCTGCGGCGCAGCGCCGAGCTCGACGCCGAGGTCACAGGCCTACGGCGGCGGGCGACCCGGCGTCGCCGGCGCTGCACATGGACCGCCGGCTCGCCGCCCTGGCGGGGCAGGTCCGCGCCGTCGCCGCCCTGTCACCGGCCGCCGGCAAGGGCGGCGGGCTGCGCACCCGGCGGCCGTACCGGCGCACGAACCATCCGCTGCAGCGGCCTGCGCGCCGACCTCGAGCAGATGCGGGCCAACATGTCGATCCACTCCCCGGCGGGCCGCCACGCGCTGCGGCTGGCCGTGATCGTCCCGGTGGCCGCGCTCATCGCGCGCGAACTGCCGCTCCAGCGCAGCTACTGGATGGTGGTGGCCGCGGCCACGATCCTGCGCCCCGAGTTCGGGGCCACCTTCACGCGCGGGGCCGAGCGCGCGCTGGGCACGTGCCTGGGCGTCGGCCTGGCCGGCGCCATCGCGGTCACGCTGCACCCGGCCGGCGGCGTCGACCATCGTCCTGGTCGGCGCGCTCGCCTGGGCCGGGTATTCGCTGCTTCCCGGCCAGCTTCGCGGTCGGGTTCGGCTTCATCACCGCGCTGGTGGTGTTCCTGCTCAACGCGGTCAGCCCCGACACGCTGGCCACCGCGACCGACCGGCTGCTCGACACGCTCGTGGGCGGCGCCATCGGCCTGCTCGCGTACGCGCTGTGGCCGACGTGGGCGCACACGTCGGCGTGGCAGTCCCTGGCCGACCTCGTCGGCGCCGAGCGCGCCTACGTGGACGGCGTCCTCGGCGCGGCGGCCGAGGGCCGGCGGCCCGGAGACCAGAGGATGCGGGCGCTGGCGCGGCGGGCGCGCCTGGACCGGACGACCGCCGAGTCCACCGTGGCCCGCTCCCTGTCTGAGCCGAGCACGCGCCGGATCGACGCCTCCCAGAGCCAGCGCGCCCTGGCCGCGATGCGGCGGCTGGTGCAGGCGGCCCACGTGCTGCGCCTCGACGCCCAGGACGAGCGCGAGCGCCACCCCCAGCCCGGGCTCGAACCGCTCCAGGAGGGGATCGACGAGGTCCTCGGAGAGGTGGAGGCCAGCCTGCGAGCGCGCCCGCAGCAGGAGCCCGCGCCGCGCGAGCTGCCCGACATCCGCGCCCGCTTCGAGGCCTTCCAGCGCGAATGCGGCGGCGACGCCGACGCCCTGGCGCTGCTGGCCGAGCTCGACGAGATCGTCGACGCCGCCAACGGCCTGGCCGCCGCGGCGGGGCTGGAGGGCTCCGACGAGGACGACGCAGGCCCGACCCGGCCGCTCGACGGGCCGCCGCGCCGAGCGCCTGGCAGCGCCGGATGGTGGAGTCCGCAACAATTCGCGCCATGACCACCTTCCCCGATTCCCACAGCGACCTGCTCGACGCCAACGTCGCCACCCTGGCGACGATCGGCGGCGACGGCGCCCCGCAGCTCACCGAGGTCTGGTTCCTTCATGACGACGGCGAGGTCAAGCTCTCGCTCAACACCGCGCGGCTCAAGACGCGCAACCTCCAGCAGCGCCCGCAGTGCAGCCTGTTCGTCCTCGACGTCGAGAACCCGTACCGCTACATGGAGGTCCGCGGGCACGCCGAGATCGCGCCCGACGACGACTACACGTTCGCCACGAAGGTCGGCAGCCAAGTACGGCGGCGCGGACCTGCGCGAGCACGACGCGCCCGGGCGAGAGCGCGGGTCGTGGTCACGATCGTGCCGTCGAACGTCTACGCGGTCGACATGGGCGGTTAGCGCCGGGTAAGCGCTCGCTTCGAGCGTCCTCGACGGTCAGCGTGGGCTGCCACCCGATCGCCGGCGCGATGTGCCGCGCGATCGTCTCGAGCATCTGCGCGTTGTACTCCACGCCGAGCTGGTTGGGGACCGTGAGCAGCAGCGTGTCGGCCTCGCGGACGGCCGCGTCGGCGCTCAGCTCCTGCGCGATGACGTCGGGCTCGCCGGTGTAGCTGCGCCCGAAGCGCGCCAGCACCCCCTCCAGGACGCCGACCTGGTCCTCGCCGGGCAGCCCCGCACGGCCGCCGAAGTAGCGCCGGTCCTCATCGGTGACGATCGGCAGGACGCTGCGGCTGACCGAGACGCGCGGCGCGCGCTCCCAGCCGGCCTCGGCCCAGGCCTGGCGAAACCACTGGATCTGCTCGGCCTGGAGCTCGTCGAAGGGCACGCCGGTGTCCTCGACGAGCAGGGTCGAGCTCATCAGGTTCATGCCCTGCTCGGCGGTCCACACGGCGGTCTGGCGGGTGCCCGATCCCCACCAGATCCGCTCGGGCAGACCCGGCGACTGCGGCTGGATCGGCAGCATCCCGGCCGATCCGGTCATCCGGACGTCGGCCGGCACGACGCCCGCGCCCGGCGATGGCGGCGCGGAACAGGCGGGTGTGCGTTGCGGGCCATGTCGGCGTCGGTGATGCCCTCGGCCGGGCACGTAGCCGAACGCCTCCGAGCCGCGCAGCGCCGGCTCCGGGTGAGCCGCGGCTGATCCCGAGCTGCATCCGGCCGCCGCTGATGAGGTCGGCCGCGGCGGCCTCCTCGGCCATGTAGAGCGGGTTCTCATAGCGCATGTCGATGACCGCGGTGCCGATCTCGATCCGGCTGGTCCGGGCGGCGATCGCGCTCAGCAGCGGGAACGGGGAGGCGAGCTGGCGCGCGAAGTGGTGGACGCGCACGAAGGCGCCGTCGAGGCCGATCTCCTCGGCGGCCACGGCCAGCTCGATCGTCTGGCGCAGCGCGTCCTGGGCGGTCTGCGTCCGCGAGCCGGGGACGGGCTGCCAGTGGCCAAAGGAGAGAAAGCCGATGCGCTTCACCCAGCTGATGCTAGGAGCGAAGTGTGCGAGGCTCTGCGCAGGTGGGCGTGACGGAGCACGATCGCCAGTTCGCCTCGCTCGGGCCCGGCGACTGGGCGCGGGGTGCATCGATCGTGGCGTGCGTCCTCGGTGGTGTCGCCGGCGCGGTGGGCGGACCGACTGGTCTGGCGAAGCGGGTACGCGGCGACGGTGCTAGAGGACGTCCAGGAGACGCTGGAACGGTGGAAGCCGTGACCCGGTCGCCGTGCGTGGCCGCGCGTCAGCGCCGGTCGTGACGTCGCCGGCGCGGTCGGCCTGCGCAACTGGCGCAGCCCCGGCATGCGCGCTGATGCACATCCATCGCGTCGACGCGCGAACCGGCGGCCCGGTAACCGTTCGCAGCGCGTTGACGCGCGCGCGGTCGAGCGGGCGCGGGGCGCCTGCGTCAGACGGATCACGCGCCGAGGTTCGATCGCCATTCAGGCCCACGCCCAGGCGACTCAGGCCGAGCTCGACGCAGGTGCGCCGGAGCCACCCCGATGACCCGCGGGCCCAGCAGCCGAGTTCCTCTCGTCTCGAGGGCCGCCGTACGCGTCGGCTGCTGCTGGCGCCATGCTGGCGATGATGGCGCTCCAGGAGCTGCCGATGCGGCGTTGCACGTCGCGCCGGCAGAACCTTACCGAGTGGGTCGCCGGGATCGCCGTGGTCAGGGACTGACGGGCGCTACTCGGACTGGCGCCCGAGCGTGGCCACGAAGCGCTCGATGCGGCGGCGCTCCTCCTCGTGACAGCGGCCCGCCGGCCGCCACCAGCAGGGTCATCGGACCGCGGTCGCGCGCCCACGCCGTGGCGCCGTCGCCGAAGGCGGCGCTCACCCACACCAGCGGCAGGTTCTCGGCGTAGGCCATCACGGTCTGCTCCTGACGCTGCCCGGAGTCCTCCCCGCGCACGAGCGGGACGCTCACCAGACCGAGGTCGTGGGCGACGCCGTTGATCGCCTCCAGCCCGCCGTCGCCGGCCAGCAGCGCGATCTCGCCGTCCTGGAGCATCTCCGCGCGCCCAGCCCGACGGGCGCCCCGGCGAGGGCATCGGGCACGCAGACGAAGCGAAAGCTCGGCTCGGACATGCGACCGGACGCTACCGGCTTTGCAGCAAGCCGCGGGAGCTCGCGCATGTCGTCGAACACCGTGGTGCCCGGGCCCTCGAGCATCCGCGCCGGGGTGACGCTGCCGGTGTAGCCGAACGCCTCCATCCCCGCCGCGCGCGCGGCCTGCACGCCGTACTGGCTGTCCTCGACCACGGCGCAGGCGCCGGGATTGACCCCCATCTGCTGCGCCGCATACAGGAAGAGATCGGGCGCGGGCTTGCCGTTGCGGACCTCGTGCCGCACTGAAGATCCGCCCGGCGAAGCGCTCGTAGAGCCCAGTGAGCTTGAGCTTGAAGGCCAGCTCGTCGGGCTCGCTGCTGGAGGCCACGCACGTCGCGGCGGAGATCCGGTCAAGGGCCTCCTCGATGCCGTCGATCGGCTGCAGCTCGCGCTCGAAGGCCTCGGCGTAGCGCGGCCGGCTGCGCTCGATCCAGTCGTCGGGGAGCGGATGGCCGAGGTGCGCCTCGATGGCCTGGCGCATCACCGAGGGCGAGCGCCCGACGAACCGGTCGATGAGCTCCTGCTCGGACAGATGCATGCCGAGCTCGGCGAGCACCACCGCGTCGACGCGGATGGAGATCGGCTCGCTGTCGACGAGCACGCCGTCGCAGTCGAAGATGACCAGCTCGCGGTGGCCGTTGCGTGCGCTCACGCGCCCGAACATACACGCGACCTCAACCGCCACTGGTACGCCGCGGGCGGGAGGAGCCCAGCCGGTGGCCACGAGCGCCGGCATGGCATCGTCTCGCCGACGATGCACATCGAGTCGCTGTCACCGCCCGAGTTCGACGCCGCCATCGCGCTCTGGCACGAGGCCGGCCTCACCCGCCCGTGGAACGACCCGATGGCTGACCTGCGCCGGGCGATCGCCGGGCCGAGCTCGACGGTGCTGGCCGGCCGTGACGGGGACGAGCTCGTGGCCACCGCCATGGTCGGCCACGACGGGCACCGCGGCTGGGTCTACTACGTCGCCGTCGCACCCGACCGGCGGGGCCGGGGCCACGGCCGCGCGATCATGCGCGCCTGCGAGACCTGGCTGACCACGCGCGACGTGCCCAAGCTCGATCTGATGGTCCGCAGCGAGAATGACGGAGTGATCGCCTTCTACGCCGCCCTCGGCTACGGGCATGACGACGTGGTCGTGATGTCCAAGCGTCTGCGCTGATCAGTCCCCCAACCCGCGCGCCAGATCACCGCCGGAGCAAAAGATGCCGTCGCAGCGCGCGTCCACAGGGCCTCGGCGGGGTTGGCAACGTTATGGAAACGGTTTGCCAACGCCCCAATGACAGCTTTCTGGTGCGTGGCCAACCGGGGGCCGCGGACCACGAGCAAGCAGCGGCGCTCCACCAGGTTCGCCGTACAAGCCAAAGGCCGTACGACGGATTCATGAGGAACCCGATCAACGGAGAGCACAGCAGGATCGCCTTTTGCGAGTGCGGGGCGCAACTCGCGGGCGAAAGTAGGGGGCAGCTCTTCGACGCGGCACAGGCTCACCTCGCCCATCACCATCCCGAGCTCCTGGGGGCGCTAGGACTCGAGGTGGTGCAGCAGATGGTCGAGGAACGTCCGGGGGCAGTCATCGCCTGACGCGGGCGGCGGAGATCGCCGCCCGCCAGGCGCTGACGACCACACGACGCCGACCCGACCGCGCGGCGCCGGTATCGTCGGCGCGGCCGTGACCCGTCTGACCACCAGCGTCGTCGGCAGCTATCCCCAGCCGGGCTGGCTCATCGACCGCGATGCCCTGGGCTCGCACTCCGTGCCGCGCGTGCGGGTGACCACGGCCTGGCGGGTCCCCGAGATCGTTCCTGGAGGAGGCCCAGGACGACGCCACGCGGCTGGCCATCCGCGACATGGAGCGCGCCGGGATCGACACGATCACCGATGGCGAGATGCGGCGCGAGAGCTACTCCAACCGCTTCGCCACCGCGCTGGACGGGATCGACGCCGAGCACCCCGCCACGATCGCTACCCGGTCCGGCGACCGGGTGGTGCCGCGCATCGTCGGCCCGGTGCGCTGGCGCGGCCCCGTCGAGGTCCGCGACGTGGAGTTCCTGCGCGCCCACACCGACCGCACGATCAAGATCACCCTGCCCGGCCCGTTCACGATGGCCCAGCAGGCCTCCAACGAGGCCTACGACGATTTCGACGAGCTCGTCATGGACTTCGCCGCCGCGGTCAACCAGGAGGCGCGCGCGCTGCAGGCGGCGGGCGCCGACGTCATCCAGCTCGACGAGCCGTGGCTGCGCAACGACCCCGAGGGGGCCCGCCGGATCGCCGTGCGCGCGATCGACGCCGCCTTCGACGGCCTGTCGGCGACGACCGCGGTGCACATGTGCTTCGGCTACGCGGCCGTCGTCGGCGCCAAGGACCGCAACCGCTACGAGTTCCTGGGCGAGCTGGCCGACTGCAGCGCGCACCAGATCTCGGTGGAGGCGGCGCAGCCCAAGCTCGACCTCGGCCAGCTGTCCGATCTGTCCGCAAAGACGGTCCTCGTCGGCGTGATCGACCTTGGGGATCCCGAGGCGGAGACCGCCGAGGTCGTGGCCGCAGCGCATCCGCGCCGCGCTGGCCCACGTGCCCGCCGAGCGGCTCGTGCCGGCGCCCGACTGCGGGATGAAGTACCTCCCGCGGTCCCTGGCCTTCGCCAAGCTGCGGGCGCTGAGCGCCGGGTCGCGGCGCTGGTCAACGGCGGCTCGTCACGAGCGGCTCCGAGGCCGGCTCGGAGCAGGCCCCTCGGCGCGCCGCGCACCCCCGGGTTGGCAACGTTATGGAAACGGTTTGCCAACGCCCCAATGACAGCTTTCTGGTGCGTGGCCAACCGGGGGTCGCGGACCACGAGCAAGCAGCGGCGCTCCACCACGGTTCGCCGTCACAAGCCAAAGGCCGTCGCAGAGGATTCATGAGGAACCCGTCAACGGAGAGCACAGCAGGATCGCCTTTTGCGAGTGCGGGGCGCAACTCGCGGGCGAAAGTAGGGGGCAGCTCTTCGACGCGGCACAGGCTCACCTCGCCCATCACCATCCCGAGCTCCTGGGGGCGCTAGGACTCGAGGTGGTGCAGCAGATGGTCGAGGAACGTCCGGGGGCAGTCAACGCCTGACGCGGGCGGCGGAGATCGCCGCCCGCCAGGCGCTGACGACCAGACGGCCGACCCAGACCGGCGCCGAAAGAACCGCCACGGACGGGCCGGTTCATGCTGAACTGTGTGGAAGGTTGAGACCGCGCACAGGAGGCGAGCCCGGATGAAGTCCGCCGACCAGGCCAACGTGTTCGCGATCGTCCTGGCCGGGGGCGAGGGCAAGCGCCTGTCGCCGCTGACGCTCGACCGGGCCAAGCCGGCGGTGCCCTTCGGCGGCAACTACCGCCTGATCGACTTCGCGCTCTCCAACCTGGTCAACGCGGGCTACCGGCGGATCGTCGTGCTCACGCAGTACAAGAGCCACTCGCTGGACCGCCACATCTC
This sequence comes from uncultured Actinomycetota bacterium, assembly GCA_963790605.1. Lineage (GTDB taxonomy): Bacteria > Actinomycetota > Thermoleophilia > Solirubrobacterales > Solirubrobacteraceae > Palsa-465. The sequence goes on from CAWBPG010000003.1 coordinate 704,542, forward strand.
GACCACGTGGCGGCTGTCGCCGCTGCTGGGCAACTACGTGGCCCCGGTGCCGGCCCAGATGCGCCGCGGCCCGTACTGGTTCCAGGGCTCGGCCGACGCGATCTACCAGAACCTCAACCTGATCCGCGACGAGCGGCCCGACGTCGTCATCGTCTTCGGCGCCGACCACATCTACCGGATGGACCCCGCGCAGATGGTCCGCCAGCACATCGAGTCCGGCGCCTCGGTGACCGTGGCCGCCCTGCGCGTGCCGATCGAGCAGGCCGACCAGTTCGGCGTCATCGAGACCGCGGCCGACGGGCAGACGATCACCGCCTTTCGCGAGAAGCCCAAGGACGCCGTCGGCCTGCCCGACGCGCCCGACCAGGTCTACGCCTCGATGGGCAACTACGTGTTCTCCACCGACACGCTGGTCGACGTCGTCACGCTCGACGCCGAGGCCCGCGAGTCCTCGCACGACATGGGCGGCAACATCATCCCGATGCTGGTCGAGTCCGGCGGCGGCGCACGTCTATGACTTCGCCGCCAACGAGGTGCCCGGCGCCACCGAGCGCGACCGCGGCTACTGGCGCGACGTCGGGACGCTCGACGCGTTCTACGACGCCCACATGGACCTCATCTCGGTCCACCCGGTGTTCAACCTCTACAACATGGAGTGGCCGATCCTCACCCTGCCCGAGCCGCTGCCGCCGGCCAAGTTCGTGTTCGCCGACAACGGCCGCACCGGCCACGCGCTGGACTCGATGGTGTGCTCGGGCGTGATCGTCTCCGGGGCGCAGGTGCAGCCGTCGGTCCTCTCGCCCAAGGTCCACCTCGACTCCTACGCGAGGTCGAGGGCTCGGTGCTGTTCTCCGGCGTGGAGGTGGGACGCGGGCGGTGGTCCGCAACGCGATCATCGACAAGGACGTCGTCATCGAGCCGGGCGCGGAGATCGGCGTCGACCTCGAGGCCGATCGCGAGCGCTTCACCGTCTCCGACGGCGGCGTCGTCGTGGTCCCCAAGGGCGCGCGGGTCCCGGCGCGGCGTGCAGACCTGACGTGCGCGTCGCGCTGCTCACCCGCGAGTACCCGCCCGAGGTCTACGGCGGCGCGGGCGTGCACGTCGAGTACCTCGGCGCGCGAGCTCGCCTCGCGCGTGGAGCTCACCGTGCACTGCTGGGGCGCGGACCGCGAGGACCCCGCGGTGCACGCCTACCGGCCGTGGGACGCGCTGGCCGGCGCGCGCGCCGCACCTCGCCGCGCTGCAGGCGATGTCGATCGACCTGCTCATGGCCGCCGGCGTCGAGGGCGCCGAGGTCGTGCACAGCCACACCTGGTACGCCCAGTTCGCGGGCCACCTGGCCAAGCTCATCCACGGCGATCCCCCACGTGGCCACGGTGCACTCGCTGGAGCCGCTGCGCCCGTGGAAGGCCGAGCAGCTGGGCGGCGGCTACGCGCTGTCGAGCTTCTGCGAGCGGGTGGCGCTCGAGGGGGCCGACGCCGTGATCGCGGTCTCGGAGGGGTCGCAAGCGCGACATCCTCGCCTGCTACCCGGCGATCGACCCCGCCCGCGTGCACGTCGTCTACAACGGGATCGACACCGAGCGAGTACGCGCCCGATCCGGGCACCGACGTGCTGGAGCGCCTCGGCGTCGACCCCGAGCGCCCCACGGTCGTGTTCGTCGGGCGGATCACCCGCCAGAAGGGCGTCGCCCTGCTGCTGCGCGCGGCGGTCGACTTCGACCCCGCCGCCCAGCTCGTGCTGTGCGCCGGCGCGCCGGACACGCCGGAGATCGGCGCCGAGGTCGGCGGCGGGCGTCCAGCGCCTGCAGGCGAGCGCGACGGGATCATCTGGATCGAGCAGATGCTGCCCAAGACCGACGTCATCCAGCTGCTCAGCCACGCGACGGTGTTCGCCTGCCCGTCGATCTACGAGCCGCTGGGCATCGTCAACCTCGAGGCGATGGCCTGCGAGGCGGCGGTCGTGGCCTCGGCCACCGGCGGCATCGTCGAGGTCGTCGACGACGGCGAGACCGGGTTCCTCGTGCCCCTCGAGCAGGCGCCCGGCGCGATCGACCCGATCGACCCCGACGGGTTCGCCCGAGCCTTCGCCGAGCGGGTCAACGCGCTGATCGCCGACCCGGCACTGCGCGCAGAGATGGGCCAGGCGGGCCGGCGGCGCGCGATCGAGCACTTCGCCTGGCCGGCCATCGCCGAGCAGACGCTGGCGGTCTACCGAGAGCCTCAGCGGTCGTTCACCTACGCGTCGGCCGAGCTCGTCGGAGCGCTGCGCGCAGGTGCCACGCCTCGGTCGTAGACACTCCTCCGGTCGGCGGGCGCTACATCAGCGGTTCTGACTCGCGGAGTGAAGCACGCCAGAAGCCGGGCCGCGACATGCGCGGCCGACGGCTTTGGCGGTCTCGCAGGTAGTGGCCCCCTGGTCTAGTTGGCGGCCTTGGCGAGCAGGCCGTCGGTGTTTCCGGCAGAGTCGGTGTAGAAGCCGACGATCGTCCCACGGTCATTGACGCCGTTCAGCGTCGTGGCACCCACGCCGTTGGGATCGTCGATGTTCTGGAAGCCGAAGCCGGGCGCCCAGACGAACCCGTGGCGTGGTGGCGTTCTGGCCCGTGCCGTCCGTGTAGGCGCCGACGACCTCGTCGCCGTCGTTGACCCCGAACGCCATCGTCGCGCTGGCTCCGGGGACGTTCAGGCGATAGAGCTTGTGATCGGAGCGCAGCAGGTAGCCCTCGGTCGCGCCCGAGGCGTTGGTGGCAAAGCCGACGACGTCGCGCTCGTTGTTGATCCCCGCAGTGGTCACGTTGCTGTCGCCCGAGACGTTGATGGCCCTGAACTTGTGCGCGCCGATGTCGTAGGAGAAGCCGTGGTTGTTGCCCTTGGCGTCGGTGTAGAACCCGACGGCGACGTCGTGGTCGTTGACCGCCAGGAGCTGATCGACCATCGGCTTGGCGTTGTCGGCAGTGGGGAAGTCGGCGGTCTTCAGCCTATGGCCCTTGAGCGCGTAGAAGCCGTGGTTGGCGCCCTGGGCGTCGACCCAGAAGCCCACCGTGTCGCCGTTGTTGTTGATGCCCACCACCTGCGTCTGCGCGGCGCCCGGGAAGTTCTCGTTGGTGAAGTTGCCCTGCGCGTACGGCGGGTGGACGACGTAGCCTCGGTTCGGATGGCCCTTCTCGCCCGAGCCGAAGTAGCCGGCGATGGTCCCGGAGTTGTTGATCCCCAGCAGCTGGTTGAAGGTGTCATCGCGGTTGTTGTTGACCGTGTGGAAGGCGAAGTTGCCGCTGGCGTCCGGCGGCTGCGTCGCCGCTGCGGACGCGGTGCCGGCCACTCCCGGCCACGCCGGTCACCGCCAGCGCGGACGCCACGAGCGCGCCCAGCAAGCGGCCGCGCCTGCCGCGTGAGCGAGGCTCCGCGGGCTGCTGGTCGGTGGTTATGTGGTTGATGCTCATCTCTACCCCCTCAAAGGAACGTGTGCCGGAAACGCCGGCCCTCGAGGTGCCGACGAACACGATGGTGGCCGTAAACCGTCTGGCGCACATCGGGCAAGCGCACAGTTCTTGTCGACCGCCTTTACGAGGGGGCCGCGGCTGTTTACATCGAGCGCCTGCGGGTGTTTAGGTGGCGTCAGCTCGGGCGGCGGCAGGAACTCGACCTCGTGCTGCGCGGAGAGGGCCACGACGTCGTCGGGGTTCTGGTCCGCCATCGCGTCGATGCCGACAAACAGGTCATAGAGCTTGGCCTTCGGGCGTCACCCAGAACCAGGCAGCAGCACTCTTGGCCCGAGCGGTTGAACAGCCCGTGCGGCTTGCCCCGCGGCAGGCGCACGAGATCTCCGGCGATGGGCCGACGTGGTCGGCCTCGCCGTCGAACAGGGTCAGCTCGCCGTCGAGCACGTAGACGTACTCGTCCTGGGTGGGATGGATGTGCGGCGGCACGAAGGTGTCCGGCGGGAACTCGGCGTGCCAGGCGAACGAGTCGCTCGGTGACCTGCTTGGGCCTGTAGATCTGGCCGAGGATGTTCCACGTGATGCCGTCGACTGACGCGTCGGCGGCCATCACGTCTGGGTGTGGTCGGTGGGGTCATCCCGGTTCTCCTTGTCGTGGTTGCCTGCGGGGCTGGCGGGCACTGCGAAGCCCGCCTTCTGGGCGTAGCCGCGGACGATCGCCTCGCGATCGGCGTAGGGCAGCACCGCCTCGACATCGTCAAAGCCGTCGGGCGCCAGCCCCTCCACCGCGTCGATGACGCCCTCGGGGCCGCCCTTGCGGTTGGAGTGGACGATCTCCGCGGTCGGCCCGCGGCGCGCGTCCTCGTACCGGCGCAGCGCCGCGACGACGTCGTCGACCGTCCGCCAGCTCGTCGGCCAGCCGCATGGCATCGAGGACCGCCTGGCTGGCGCCGTTGGAGCCGACCGGGTACATCGGCGTGGGCGGCGTCGCCGAGCAGCGTCACCCGGCCGTGAGACCAGCGGTCGATCGGGTCGCGGTCACAGACGGGGTACTCCCAGAACACCGGGGTGGACTGGATGAGCGCGGGCACGTCGACCTCATCGACGGTGAAGCGCTCGACGTGGGGCATCACCTCGTCCAGGCGCCCGGGCCGCGACCAGTCCTCGCGCCGCGGCGGCGGCGTCCCCTCCTCCCCGATCTTCACCATCACCGCCCAGTTGGTGAGGCGATGACCCGTCGTCGCTGCCGGCGCCGATCGGATACAGGACGACCTTGGCCGCCATGCCGCCGGCGATGATCATCGAGCGGCCGGTGAGGAACACCGGCCAGTCGGTGGCGCCGCGCCAGAGCATCGTCCCGTTCCAGCGCGGCGGCGGCTCGCCGGCCACGAGCGCCTCGCGGACCGTCGAGTGGATGCCATCGGCGCCGATGAGCGCCGCTCCGCGCACCGGCTCGGCCGGCGACGCCGTCGTGATGGACGAACGTCGCCGTCACCCCGTCGTCGTCCTGGTCAAACCCGACCAGCCGGCAGTCGGTGCAGATGACCTCGGCGCCCGAGCCGCTCGATTACCGCGTCGCGCAGCACCCCCTGCAGAACACCGCGGTGGATCGAGAACTGCGGCACCGGATGGCCGGCGTCCAGGCCGCGCAGCTCGCGCCACACCTCCTGGCCGAAGCGGTTCATGTAGATGAGCTCATACGTGCGCACCGCCACGGCGTCCAGCCGATCCAGCAGATCGAGCGTCGCCAGCTCGCTCGATCGCGTGCGGCAGCGTGTTGATGCCCACGCCGAGCTCGCGGATCGGTGGGCGACTGCTCGAACACCCGGCACTCCAGACCGCGGCGATGCAGCGCCAGCGCGGTGGTCAGGCCGCCGATCCCGCCGCCGACGACGATGATGGGGCCGCGCGCGAGCCCGCCTATGCGCTGGGCATGGCGCGCGTCACCGCAGGTCTCCAGCCGCGCGGCGATGGTGGCCCACGCATCCGTCCGCGGGTCGATGAGGGCGAAGTGATCGACGCCGGCGAGCTCGATGAGCTCACAGCCGGTGTCGCCGGCCCGCCGCCTGCGCGTAGCGACGGCTCTGCGCCACGGGAACGCGCTGGTCGGCGTCGCCGTGGACGAGCAGCACCGCGCTGCCGGCCGGGATCCGGCGAGCGGATCGGCGAGGCGCGTAGGCGTCGGGGCGGTCATCGGGCCCGCCGCCCATGAAGCCGCGGTGGCGGACTCACCGATGGCGTCGTCGCAAGGCGCCGACGCAGGTCACACACGCCGGCGAGCGACACGACCGCGGCCACCGCCGGCTCGTCGGCGACGCACAGACCGAGCTGACCGCCTGCCGAGTGCCCGACGATGACGACCCCGCCGGTGTCCAGCGGCTCGGTGAGCTGCGCCAGCGCCGCGAGCGACGGCGCGCACGTCGTCGAGCGTCTCGGGTACGCCGCCGCCGTTGCCCACCCGGCGGTACTCGACGTTCCATGTCGCCCAGCCCCGATCGGCGAGATCGACGGCGAGCGCCGCCATCGTCGACGCGCGTGAAGCGGGCGCGCCAGAAGCCGCCGTGCAGCAGCACGGCCACGGGATGCGGGCCGTCGGTGGCCGGGCAGCAGCAGGTCGGCGACCTGCTCGGGGTCTGGGCCGTAGGCGTGCGTGCGCGGCGGCACGGCCGCCGCGGCCACGAGGTCGGCCAGCTCGCCGAGGAGCGCCTGAAGGTCCCGGGCGAGCCACGGGCGCAGCCTATCGGTCGCGCCTTGAGGCATTTGCCACGACGGTGGAATACTCGTTTGGGACCGGATGCAGCCTCAGTGGAGGTGAACAGATGTCTGACCCGGTCAGTGTCCTTGTCGTAGCGCATCAGACCGCGGCGAACAGCGCGTTGCTAGAGGCAGTGCACGAGCGCGCTCAGCAGGGCCCGGCGCGATTCCACATGGTGGTGCCGTGCCAGCCGCACGGGATGCACAAGGTCGTCGACCCGAGCGAAGCCGGCGAGCGTGAGGCCAACGCGGTGCTGGACGACGCGCTGCCCAAGCTCTCGGAGGCGGCGGGCCAGGAGGTGACCGGCAGCGTGGGGGATCCCGAGCCGCTCATGGCGATCCATGACGCGGTCAACCTCGGCGACTACGACGAGATCATCATCTCGACGCTGCCGCTGGGGATCTCGCGCTGGCTGAAGCTGGATCTCATCAGCAAGGCCAAGGCGATCGGGCTTCCCGTCACCCATGTCACCGCCAAGGAGCGCGAGCCGAGCGGCGTCAGCTAGAGCACACGGCGGTCGGCGCCGGCTGCGATCACGGCACCACGCGCACGTTCAGCGGGAGCGCCCCGTAGCGCAGCTCGGTGGCCAGGTCCCGGGCTGACTGGCGGTGAAGCCGCCGGTGATGTCCGCCCCGCCGCCCGGCGATGATCCCGTCGGGGTACTGGTCGAAGGTCGATCTGCGGAACGGTGAGGAGCTGGTTGTCCAGCGCCACCGCGAAGTGCTGGTCGAGCGTGTCGCCACCGATGCTGACGTTGGCGCCGCGATGGGCGATGGCCGGTCACTCGCTGGAACGCCGACCGGCCGATCGCCGTTGAACCCGAACGTGACGTCGGGCGGGCCGGACTGGTCGGTGCCCGGCTGCGGGTGGGTGATGTCGGTGCCCGTCAGCGCGACGTTGTCGCTGCAGCACGAAGAACTGCGCGGCGGGGCTGTTGGGTGCGATCTGGCGGGACGCCGACGGAGTCGGCTCGGCCTGGAGCGACGACCGTGCCCTGGGGGACCGTCGAGGACGCTGGCCCTGTGCCTTGGTGACGCCGGTGGGCAGCTGCGCCGCAGTACATCGGTCGGCTGACGACTCGCCAGTCCGGGCCCGCGAGCAGGCAGTGCTGACCCTGCACTGGCGTCGTCGTCCCGTCGAGCTTGGCCGCCGCCGCGCACGCCGGGCTGCCCGGCGTGCCGAAGAAGTAGTACGCCGCGCCCTTGCGCGACTGCGATCTTGGCCGCCGGCGCCCGAGGCTGCCTGGCGGCCAACTTGGCCGCCTGATAGAGGGGCGTCCCGCCCGCGCCGGGCGTGCCGGGCCCTGCGGCCCCGGCCTGGCTCATCCCCAGCGCGGTGCTGATCCTGGGTGAGCAGCTGACTGGCCACCGTCTTGCCGTTGGGCGTCAGGACGTTGGCCTCCCAGTCATAGAAGAGCAGCCGGGCGGGCTGGGTGATGAGCTGCGACGATCCGCGACGGCTCGGCCTCGGTGGCCGCCTGGCGCGGTGACGACGATGTCGCGCGGCTCCGGACTGCCTCACCGTGAAGCCGCGGCCCAGCGACGCGAGCCGGCGGCGCATGATGGCGATCTCCCGGGACATCGCGCTCGCCTGGTGATCCGAGGGGTCTGCGAGGTCGGCTGGGCGCGTCAGCGTGATCTGTCAGCCCTCCGCGTCGGCCCGAGCCGGTCGTGACCGAGCCACCCGGTCCTCAGGACCACGGCCGCGACGACCAAGACCACCAGCACCGACACCACCGGTGCCAGGATCCCGAGGCGCGGGCGACGCGGGCTGCGGCGGGGCGCATCGTCGAGGACACGCCGCAGGATCCGCTCGGCGTCGGCGCGCTCCTGCGCGGTCGGCGACGCCGAGCCGGGGACGGGGTTGGCCTCGGCGAGTCTGGGCGATGACGTGTTCGTCTGTCGTCACGATGACTCTCCGGCGATCGAAGACTGGGGGGCGACGGGGGGGTCGGCGAGAGCGGCGCGACGTGCCGGCGGGCGCGGTGCAGACGCGCGCGGAACGCCACCGGCGTGCACCCGGCGGCGCGGGCCGCGCGCGCCGGATCCAGGCCCTCCCAGGCCACGAGCAGCAACGCCTCGCGCTCCTGGCGGCGAAAGCCTGGCCATCGCCACAGCGAGCTCCTCGCTCATCGCCGCTGGGCGCTTCCCAGTCCGGAGCCTCGCCCGCGAAGAGGCCCTGCAGCCGCGCGGCGAGGGCGCCGCGGCGGCGGTCGGCGCGCTGTTGGTTGGCGATCACGCGGCGGGCCACGCCGAGCAGCCACGGCAGCGGGTCCTCGCCGAGCGAATCCAGTCGCCGCCACGCGATGAGGAACGTCTCGGCGATCACATCCTCCGCGGATGCCGCAGGGGCACGCCTGAGCACGTAGGCGCGCACCGCCCAGTAGTGGGCGGCGAACAGCTCCTCGAAGGCCCCGCGCCGATCGATGTCTCGTCCCATCGTGCTCCCCAATTGTCCGGCTGGGGGCGATCCGTTACGCGGGCGGCGGTCACTGAAACTCGGGCGCGGTCCACGCGGGCATGATGTCGGGCAGCCCGTCGCTGACCCGGTCGGGGAAGCGCGCCGACCCGCTTCTCCAGGAATGAGGTGACGCCCTCGGCGGCGTCGGCGGACTGGCCGCGGTAGAACATCCCGCGCGAGTCGGCGCGGTGGGCCAGCATCGGATGCTCGGCGCCGAGCATCCGCCACATCATCCGCCGGGCCAGCGCCACCGACACCGGGGCGGTGTTCTCGGCGATCTCGGTGGCGAGGGCGCGCGCGGCGTCCAGCAGCTCGTCCTTGGGATGCAGGCTGCGGACCAGCCCGCCATCGAGCGCCTCCTGGGCGGAGAACACCCGCCCGGTGGCGACCCACTCCATCGCCTGGCTGATCCCCACCGCCCGGGGCAGGAACCAGCTCGAGCACGCCTCGGGCACGATGCCGCGCCGCGCGAACACAAAGCCGATGCGCGCGTCGTCGGCCGCGAGGCGGATGTCCATCGGCAGGGTCATCGTCGCCCCCACCCCCACGGCCGGTCCGTTGATGGCGGCGATCACCGGCTTGGTGCAGTCGAACACCCGCAGGGTGAACTGGCCGCCTCCGTCGCGCGGGATCGCGTCGCCGCCCTGGCGCTCGCGCCAGTCAAAGGTGGCGCCGCCGCCCTGGAGGTCGGCGCCGGCGCAGAAGCCGCGGCCGGCCCCGGTGACGATGATCGCCCGCACGTCGTCGTCGGCGTCGGCGGCGTCGAAGGCCGCGATCAGCTCCTGGCCCATCGTCGGGGTCCAGGCGTTGAGCCGGTCGGGCCGGTTCAGCGTGATCGTCAGGACGCCGTCGGCGTTCTCGGCCGTGATCTGCTCATAGCTCATGCGCGCTCCTCTCCGGGGGTGGCCGCCGATCCTATGCGGCACAACTTGTAAGCCCAGACTTATTAGCCTAGACTGAAGACCATGCCCGCCACGTCCGGTCCCGCCACCGCCCAGAACGTCGACCAGGTCGCCGCCGCCCTGCGCGTGAGCATCGGCCTGCTCGTCCGCCGGCTGCGCCAGGTCCCCGTGGAGGGAGACCTCACGCTGTCGGAGACCTCGGCCCTGGCACGCCTTGACCGTGGCGGGCCCACGACCCCGGGCGCGCTGGCCCGGCAGGAGCAGATCAGCCCGCAATCGATGGGCGCGACGCTGGCGGCCCTGGAGGGGCGCGGCCTGATCGAGCGCGCGCCCGATCCCGACGACGGGCGCCGCGCGGTGATGTCGGTCACCGACGCGGGCGGCGAGCTCCTGCGCAACCGCCGCAACGCCAAGGTCCAGCAGCTGGCCCGCGCGCTCTCGGCCGACTTCACGCCGGCCGAACGCGACCAGCTGGCCGCCGTCGCGCCGCTGCTGGAGCGCCTGGCCCAGAGCATCTGATGCAGGCCCCCGACGACGGCTACAAGTGGGTCGCGCTCTCCAACACGACGATGGCCGTGTTCATGTCGGCGCTGGACGGCTCGATCGTGATCATCTCGCTGCCGGCGATCTTCCGCGGCATCCACCTCGATCCGCTGGGCGCGGGCAACATCAGCTACCTGCTGTGGATGATCATGGGCTACCGGCTCGTCCAGGCGGTGCTGGTGGTGACGCTCGGGCGGCTGGGCGACATGTACGGCCGCGTCCGCATCTACAACGCCGGCTTCGCGGTCTTCACCTTCGCCTCGATCCTGCTCTCCTTCGACCCGCTCAGCGCCGGCGGCGGGGCGATGTGGCTGATCGGCTGGCGGGTGCTCCAGGCGCTGGGCGGCTCGATGCTCACCGCCAACTCGGCCGCCATCCTCACCGACGCCTTCCCGGCCGATCAGCGCGGCTTCGCGCTGGGCACCAACCAGATCGCGGCGATCGCCGGCCAGTTCGTCGGGCTCATCGCCGGCGGCCTGCTCGCCGCCATCGACTGGCGCGCGGTGTTCTGGGTCAACGTCCCCGTCGGCGTGTTCGGCACCGTCTGGGCCTACCACAAGCTGCGCGAGACCGCCGAGCGCCACCCCGCCCGGATCGACTGGTGGGGCAACGTCACGTTCGCGGTCGGCCTGGGCGCGGTGCTCATCGCCATCACCTACGGCATCCAGCCCCACGGAGGGCACACGATGGGCTGGACCAACCCGTGGGTGCTCGGCGGCCTCATCGGCGGGATGGCGCTGCTGGCGGTGTTCGTCGCCATCGAGCGTCGCGTCGCCGAGCCGATGTTCCAGCTCGGCCTGTTCCGGATCCGGGCGTTCGCGGCGGGCAGCGCCGCCGGCCTCCTGGCCGCCACGGCCCGCGGCGGCCTGCAGTTCATGCTCATCATCTGGCTGCAGGGCATCTGGCTGCCGCTGCACGGCTACAACTACGTCGACACGCCGCTGTGGGCGGGCATCTACCTGCTTCCGCTGACGATCGCCTTCCTCGCCTCGGGCCCGATCTCCGGCTACCTGTCTGACCGCTTCGGCTCGCGCGGGTTCGCCACCGCCGGGATGCTCGTGTTCGGTGCGAGCTTCATCGGGCTCCTGCTGCTGCCCGTCAACTTCTCCTACTGGATGTTCGCGCTGCTCATCCTCGTCAACGGCATCGGCGTGGGCATGTTCGCCGCGCCGAACTCGTCCTCGATCATGGGCAGCGTCCCCCGGTCCCAGCGCGGGGCCGCCTCGGGGATGCGCTCCACCTTCCAGAACTCGGGTACGGCGCTCTCGATCGGCGTCTTCTTCTCCCTGATGATCGCCGGGCTGGCCACCAACCTCCCCCACACACTCACCAGCGGCCTTCAGCAGCAGGGCGTGGCGCATTCCGTGGCCCAGCAGGTCGGTTCGCTGCCACCGGTGTCATCCCTGTTCGCCGCCGTCCTCGGGGTCAACCCCGTGGCGCACCTGTTGGGCGCGACCCACGTTCTGTCGACCCTGCCGGCCGCCCACCAAGCGGTCCTCACCGGCCACCAGTTCTTCCCCCAGCTCATCTCCGGGCCGTTTCACGACGGGCTGGTAGTGGTGTTCATCGTCGCCGCCGGCCTGTCGGTGCTGGGCGCGCTGGCCTCGCTGCTGCGGGGTGGCCGCTATGTCCCGACCCCCGCCTCGATCCCCCGACCCAAGGAAGCCACGCTATGACCGACGCCGCACCCACGATCGACCCCCGGCGGACCGCCCTGCTGGTGATGGACTACCAGCAGGCCATCGTCGGAATGATCGACGACTCCGATGCGCTGGTCGGACGCGCCACCAAGGCGATCGACCTGGTCCGCGCCCGCGGCGGACACGTCGGCTACGTGCGCGTCGCCTTCACCGACGCCGACCTTCAGAGCATCCCGCCCACCAGCCGCATGGGCGCGCGGATCGCGTCGGGCCCGGAGGCCTTCCTGGACGACTCCCCGGCCACCCAGATCGACGAGCGGGTTGCCCCGCAGGACGGCGACATCATCGTGCGCAAGACCCGCGTCGGTGCCTTCTCCACCACCGACCTCGCCCAGCAGCTGGCCGACCGCGGGGTCGACACCCTCATCCTCGCGGGGATCAGCACGAGCGGCGTCGTCCTCTCCACCGTGCGCGACGGCTCAGACCGCGACTACGCGCTCTATGTCCTGTCGGACGCGACCGCCGACCGGGACGCATCGGTGCACGAGTGTCTGATGGAGCAGGTGTTCCCGCGCCAGGCGGACGTGATCACGGTCGCCGAGCTCGACGGGCTGCTGAGCGCAGGCGCCTAGCGCCACCGCCGAGGGCGCGGCCAGTCAAACGCCCTGTCCAGCCTGTGGGCCCCCTCCGTCATGGGCGGGCCTACCCCGCCCCTGGCGGTCACGCAGCGTGGCCGCCCGTGCGGCCGCCACGACGGCCGCGGCGAACGTCGCCAGGCACGCGGCGATGAGCGCGGCGCGGATGCCGGAGCCCTCGATGAGCTGCCCCGACACGGCGGCGCCGATGGCCAGGCCCGTGCCGTAGACGGTGCCGAGCCACGTGAAGGCCTCGGCCCGCCGCCCGGCGGGCGTGACCTCGTCGATCAGGGCGAGCTGCGCAGTGCTGAGCGGCGCATAGCAGAGGCCGCTGAGGACGGTCAGCGCCACCATCGCGGCCAGCCCGGGCTCGGTGATGAGCGGGGCCATGCCGGCCGCCGAGAGCAGGCACAGCCACGGGTAGCGCGGACCGCTGGGCCCGGCGGGCGCGCGCATCCCGTACACGAACCCGCCGGCCAGGCTGCCCGCGGCGAATGCCGAGAGCAGGATCCCGGCGGCCGCGGTTGAGCCGTGGGCACGGGCGAACGCGGGGAAGGCGACGTCGAGCAGCCCGAAGTTGAGCCCGAACATTGCCGAACAGGCCAGCACCGTGCGCATCCCCGGCCCGGCCAGGGCCGCCAGTCTGGGAGGGCGCGGGCGTGGCCTGGCGCGGCCGTCCTCCGCGATGGGCGCCGTGGCGGCGGTCTCCTCGCGGTCGGCCGAGGCCGCGAAGACGACGGTGCCCACGGCGGAGAGCACCGTGGTGCCCACCACCGCGGCCGTTGCCGACCACAGGCCGATGAGCGCTCCCGCCAGCAGCGGCCCGGTAATGAAGGAGGTCTCCTGCAGCATGGACATGAGCGCGAAGCCGGCCTGCCGGGTGTCGTCGCTGAGCGCCCGCGACCACAGGCTCCGCACTGCCGCCATCACCGGCGCGGTGGTCGCACCGGATACGAAGCCGAGGGCCACCAGAACCCCTGCGCCCACGCCGCCGCGACCGGCGACGATGAAGGCCACGTCGGTGAGGACGTCGGGGATCGCCAGCCGCAGCACGGCCGTCCGCGCTCCCACCCGGTCGACGAGCCGCCCGCGCGCCGGCCCGAGCAGCAGCCCGCCCCCCGTCGACGCGGCGAGAACCAGGCTGGCCTTGGCGAACGAGTGCGTGGCGGACCGCGCGAACAGCACGAACGCGACCGGGGTCATCGTGTTGCCGACCCCGAGGATCAGGAACGCGCCGGCGAGGCGAGCCGCCCCGCGCGTACGCAGGACCGCGAGGTACGCGCCGGCCCTCACTCGGCGCCGCCGGCGCGCCACTCCTCGCGCAGCAGCCCGAACCAGATGATGTCGACGCGCCGGCCTCGCTCGATGTTGCGCGCGCGCAGCACCCCCTCCCGGATGAACCCCTGGCCGCGCGCCAGCGCGGGCACGGCCGGATTCTCCGGCGTGGTGGTCATCTCGAGCCGCAGCAGATCGAGCTCGGTGAACGCCCAGGACACCGCGAGCGCCACCGCGGCCGAGCCTACCCCGCGGCCCCGGGCCGCCGGGACCAGCCAGAAGCCGACCTCGGCGCGGCGGCTGTGCCAGTCGAACGAGTGCAGGATCATCGCGCCCCAGAACCCGTCGTTCACCGGATCGGCGATGGCGAGCTGGAGGCTGCGGCCCTCGGTGGCGTTCTCGTCCTGGCGTGCGATCCGCTCCCGGATCCCGGCCTCGTCGGGATCGCGCTCCACGCCGATCAGCCGGCCCAGGTCCGGGTCGTCGCGAAACGCCGCGGCGCAGGCAGGCGCGTCGTCCGCGCGCATCCAGCGCAGGGTCACCCGGCCGTCGCTGAGTGGCTGCGCTAACGACAGTCTCATGTCCGGGACAGCGGGTCTCGGGTCCGTGGGCTCAGTTGCTCACCAGATAGCTGACGACCATGTCGGCCAGCATCCTGCGGTAGCGATCGCGGAGATCGGGGCGGGTGAGGTCGCGGTTGAAGATGACCCCGAACGTGTGCTGGTTGGAGATCCGGAACACGCAGAAGGCGCTGATCATCATGTGCAGGTCGATCGCGTCGACGCGGCGGATGAACGTCCCCGAGGCATAGCCGCGCTCGAGGATCCGGGCGATGAGATCGATCGCCGGGACGTTGAGGTTGGCGATCTGGGCCGAGCGCCGCAGGTGCTCGGCGCGGTGGATGTTCTCGATGCTCACCAGCCGCAGGAAGCTTGGGTTGGCCTCGTGATGATCGAAGGTCAGCTCGGCGAGGCGGCGGATGGCGGCGATCGGGTCGAGATGGTCGACGTCGATCTCCTGCTCGGCCGCGCGGATCGCGGCGTAGGCGCGCTCCAGCACCGCCACGTAGAGCTCCTCCTTGGAGCCGAAGTAGTAGTAGATCATGCGCTTGGTCGTGCGCATCTGTGCGGCGATCCGATCCACGCGCGCGCCCGCGAAGCCGTGCTCGGCGAACTCATCGGTCGCCACCTGGAGGATCTCCGCGCGCGTCTGCTCGGGGTCACGCTGGCGCCGGGGGCCGCGTGCCTGCTGGAGCTTCGACGCTGCCATGACGGGTTTGAGGTTAGCGCCGCTCGGATATATAACTAACTAGTTCGTACATTACCGTGATCCTCTCGGTCGACAACCCCCGCCACCGCGTCGGTCTCATCGGCGCCGACATCGGCCCCTCGCTCAGCCCGGCGCTGCACGAGCGCGAGGCCCAGCACCTCGGCCTCAGCTACGTCTACGAGCGCCTGGACATCACCACGCTGGGATTGGCCCCCGAGGCCGTCGGCGGCCTGTTGCGCGTGACCCAGCGTCTGGGCTTCAGCGGGGTCAACATCACCCACCCGTGCAAGCAGGAGGTGGTGGGCCATCTCACCCGCCTGTCAACGGATGCCGCCGCCCTGAACGCGGTCAACACCGTCGTGTTCGATCACCGCGGCGCCGTCGGGCACAACACCGACTGCCAGGGCTTTCAGGAGAGCTTCGTCCGCGGGCTGCCCGACGTGCCGGCGCGGCGCGCGGTTCTGCTGGGCGCGGGCGGCGCGGGGTCGGCGGTCGCGCATGGCCTGCTCTCGCTCGGCGCCGAGGAGCTGGCGATCTATGACACCGAGGCCGACCGCGCGCAGGTGCTCGTACAGTCCCTGCGCGAGCGCCACGGGTCGACGCGCGCCGCGGTCACGGAGCGCGACCGCCTGGGTGACAAGTTGCGCCGCGCCGACGGGCTGATCAACGCCACCCCGGTGGGGATGCGCGCCAACCCGGCCCCGCCGCTCGAGCCCGACCTGCTGCACGACGGACTGTGGGTCGCCGAGGTGGTCTACCGCCCGCTGGAGACCGAGCTGCTCGCCCACGCCCGGCGGCTGGGGTGCCGCACGCTGGACGGAGGCGGCATGGCCGTCTTCCAGGCGGCGCTGTCCTTCGAGCTCTTCACCGGCCGGCGACCCGACCGCGAGCGCATGTTGCGCCACTTCGCCACCCTGGCCGAGGACGACACCGCCCTCGCCGCAGAGCCGGAGCGCCGCTGACGTGGCGGTCGTCACGACATCATCGAAAAGGGAGGGAGACGGTGAGCACCGCAGTGGACACCCCAGACCCACGAGGACCGGACGACACGGGCAAGACGCCGCGCAAGGCGGTGATCGCGGGCTGGATCGGCAGCTTCCTGGAGTACTACGACTTCTTCATCTACGGCACCGCCGCCGCGCTGGTCTTCGGCAAGGTGTTCTTTCCCACCGCCAACCCGACGACCGGCACGCTGCTGTCCCTGGCGACCTACGGCGTCGCCTACGTCGCCCGTCCCGTCGGCTCGATCTTCATGGGCCACCTGGGCGACCGCTACGGGCGCAAGCGCGTGCTCGTGCTCACGGTCACGCTCATGGGCGCGGCCACGTTTCTCGTCGGCTGCCTGCCCACCTACAACAGCATCGGGCTGCTGGCGCCGATCCTGCTGGTCGCGCTGCGCCTCCTCCAGGGGCTGGCCGCGTCCGGGGAGCAGGCCGGCGCCAACTCGCTGAGCCTCGAGCACGCGCCCGAGGGACGGCGCGCCTTTCACACCAGCTTCACGCTCGCCGGCACCCAGGCCGGCCTGGTCGTCGCCACCGCGTTGTGGTTGCCGATCGGCAGCCTGCCCGACAACCAGCTTGACTCGTGGGGCTGGCGGATCCCGTTCTGGCTGAGCGCCATTGTCACCGTCGCCGGTCTCATCATCCGCCGCCGGCTCACCGAGGGCCCGGCGTTCCAGCAGGTCGAAACCGAGGACGAGCAGTCCCGTCTGCCGCTGGCGTCGCTGCTGGCCGACCACTGGCCCAACGTCCTGCGCGTCGCCTTCGGCGGGCTGGCCTCCACCGTCTCGACGATCGTCGCCGTGTACGCGCTGGCCTTCGCGGTCAAGACCGTCGGACTGGACGACACCACCATGCTGTGGGTGGTGATCGCGGCCAACCTCGTGGCCATGGCGGCGATCCCGCTGTGGGCGAACCTGGCCGACCGGATCGGCCGCAAGCCGGTGTTCATCTTCGGCGCACTCGGCTCCGGGGCGCTCATGTTCGCCTACCTGGCGGCGATCGCCGGCGGCAGCTACGTCCTCATCTTCGTGGTCGGCATCGCCATGTCCGGCCTGGTCTACAGCGCCCAGAACGGCATCTGGCCGTCCCTGTACGGCGAGATGTTCCCGACGCGGGTCCGGCTCTCGGGCATGGCCATCGGCACCCAGATCGGCTTCGCGCTGGGCGGTCTGGCCCCGACGGTGGCCGACTGGATCGCCGGCAAGGGCACCGGAGGGTGGGTGCCGGTTGCGGCGCTGACGTTCGGCGCGAGCGTCCTGGCCGCCATCGCCATCGCCACCGCGCGCGAAACCGCGCACCTCACGTTGGCCGAGATCGACGGTCTGGAGCCCGGTCCGGCGCCCACGGCCGGCGCGGCCGCGTCCGATGGCGCGGCGGTCCCGGACAACGCAGGCGAGATCAGCTCATCTCTACGAGCACCTTCAACGCGCTCCCGCTTGGGTCGATCAGCACCTCAAACCCTTCAGGGACAACGTGGTCCAAGGCGATCCGCGCCGTGATCACCTTCTCCACCGGGAAGGCGCCGCTGGCGATCAGCGCGGCGATCCGCTGCCAGTCATAGACCCGGTAGCACCAGGTGCCCACGATGGTCAGATCGTTCTGGGCCCACACCATGGGATGAACCTCGGCGGGGCCGATGTGCAGGCCGGTCTGCACCACGGTCCCCGCCCGGCGGGCCGCCATGATGCAGTCGTCCAGCGCGCGGGCGTTGCCGGCGCACTCGATGGCCACGTCGACGCCGATGCCGTGGGTGCGCTCGCGCAGCTCGTCGGGCACCGACGTCGCGGCGGGATTGAAGATCGCGGTCGCGCCCAGGTGCTCGGCGGCCCGGGCCCGTTCGGGGTTGGGCTCTGACAGGTAGACCGCGCCCGCGCCGGCGGCCTGCGCCGCGAGAACCGCCAGTGCGCCGATCGGGCCCGCCCCCGCGATGAGCACGCTGTCACCGGGACCGACCTGGCCCCGGCGCACTCCATACTCGGCGACCGCGGAGGGCTCGATGAGCGCGCCCTGCTCGTCGGAGAGCCCATCGGGGAGGACGGCCACCTGGTACTCGCCTACCACCGCCAGCTCACCCAGACCGCCCCAGTCCCAGCTCAGGCCCACGCAGGCCATCCGCGTGCATAGGTGGTTGAGCCCCCGCAGGCAGAAGTAGCAGCGCCCGCAGAAGATGAGCGGCATGATCGCCACCCGGTCACCGGGCCGCGCCGCCACCACCTCGGAGCCGACCTCGACGACCTCGGCCGAGAACTCGTGGCCGAGGATCTGCGGGTTGACCGCGCCGGTGAGCGGGTGGGGCTCGACCGGGGTGACGATCGGGCCCGCGACGTACTCGTGCAGGTCGGTGCCGCAGATGCCGCACAGACGCGGGCGCACGAGCAGCTGCGTCGGGCCCAGGCCGCCGGGCTCGGGCACGTCCTCAATCCGGATGTCCTTCGCTTGGTGGTAGCGCGCGGCACGCATGACGATCCCTCGCCGCCTAGCTGTGGCGGTCTGACTCCTCGGTGATGTACGTCGCCTCCTGCAGAGTGGCGGCTCCCGCGTAAGACCAGACCATCACCGCCGTCTCGGTCTCGGATGTGTTGCGAAAGCCGTGGTACTCGTTGCGCGCCACGAACACCGTGTCCCCGACGCCCATGGCCACGTCCTCGTCACCGACCCGGGCGACGCCCTCGCCGGCGATGAGGTGCTCAACCTCCTCGGCGTTCTCGTGGCGATGGATCTCATGCCGCGACCCCGGCGGGAAGTAGGTGAGCCCGAACACCGAGTCATCAGAGCCCACCGTGTCCCGAGTCACGATCCAGCGCACGTCCATGTCGATCCAGCCGGGCCGGCCCGCCTCGGGGCGTTCCTCGAGCGGCACCTTGACGTCGTCCAGCCCGACCTTGCGGGCATGCTCGGTCAGCACGGGACGGTCGATCTCAACGCTCATGGGGTTCCTTTCGGGGATGTCGGTACGTCGGGTCAACACGGTCACACGCGCGCGAGGTGCTCGCGGACGCTGGCGACGATGTGGTCGGCCGCCGGCAGGAACGCGTCCTCCAGCGTCGGGCTGTAGGGGATGGGCGAGTCCGGCGTGGTCAGCCGCCAGGCGTCGTCCAGGTGCTCAAGCGCATCCTGTGCCAGGTCGCCGAGCACCTCGCCCGACCAGCCGCCGGTGCGCGGCCCCTCCTCCACCACCAGCAGGCGGTTGGTGCGCTTCACCGATGCGCAGACCGTGTCACGGTCCAGCGGGCGCAGCGTGCGCAGGTCGATGACCTCCAGCTCGAGGCCGTCGCCGGCCAGCGTCTCGGCGGCGGCGAGGGCGTCGTGCACGGACTTGGACACGGTGGCCACGGTGAGGTCGCGCCCCTCGCGCACGACGCGCGCCCGGCCCAGCGGCTCGATCTCGGGGCCGTCGTCCGAGACGTCCTCCTTGACCGAGTACAGGCGCTTGTGCTCGAGGAAGATGACAGGATTCGGATCGCGGACAGAGGCCTTGAGCAGCCGCTTGGCGTCGCCCGGCGTCGACGGAGCCACCACCTTCAGCCCCGGGATCCCCTGAAACCACGGCGCGGGCATCTGAGAGTGGATGGCCCCGAACCGGCCGCCGGCGCCCACCGCCGAGCGCACCACGAGCGGCACGCTGGCCTGCTCGGCCGAGATGTACCAGTACTTGGCCGCCTGGTTGACCAGGCTGTCCATCGCCAGGAACAGGAAGTCGCCGAACATGATCTCGATCACCGGGCGCATGCCGCCGACGGCGGCGCCGAAGGCGGCCCCGGCGATCGCCAGCTCGGAGATCGGGGTGTCGAAGACCCGCTCGGCGCCATGGCGCTCCTGCAGCCCGCCGGTGACCGCGAACACGCCGCCGGCGGCGGCGACGTCCTCGCCGAAGAAGATCACGCTCGGGTCGCGCTCCAGCTCCTCGTCCAGCGCCTCGCAGATGGCGCGGCGGAATTCAAGCGTGGGCATGGGTGCGCCTCCGGTGGGTCAGGCCAGCAGGCCGATCGGCGCCTGCAGGCGGTCGCGGACATCGGTGAGGAAGCGCGCCGCGTCCGCGCCGTAGAGGATGCGGTGATCGGCGGCGAGCGTCGCGGTCATCATCACCGCCGCGGTGACGGCGCCGTCGCGGACGACGGCCCGCTCGGTGGCGGCGCCCACGGCGAGGATCGCCGCCTGCGGGGTGTTGATGATCGCGGTGAAGCGATCCACCCCGAACATGCCGAGATTGGAGACGGTGAAGGTGGCGCCGGAGAGCTCGGCCGGCGTGATCTGGCCGTCGCGGGCCCTGGCCGCCAGCTCGCGCGTGGCGGCGGCGATCTCGGTGACCGGCCGGCGGTCGGCGTCGGCGACGACCGGGACCAGCAGGCTGTCGGGAGCGGCGACGGCAAAGCCGACGTTGACGCGCTCGTGCAGGACGAAGGCGTCGTCGGCGTAGCTGCCGTTCACGCGCGGGTGCTCGCGCAGGGCCAGCGCGCAGGCCTTGATGACCAGGTCGTTGACCGACGGCGCCGGCGAGAGTGGTGCTCGGCGAGCTGGGCGCGCAGGGCCAGGCAGGCGCCCATGTCGATGTCCACCGACCAGCTCGATGTCGGGGACGACGGCGCGCGACTCGGCCATGCGGCGCGCGATCGTGCGCTGGGTGCGGGTGAGCTCCTCGCGCTCTGGCGCCGCGGGCTCTGGCGCCGGAGCGGCACTGCTGCCGTTGCCCTCGGAGCCCGCGAACGCCTCGACATCGCTTCTTCATGATCTGGCCGCGGCGGCCGGTCGCGGTGACGGCGTCAGCTCGATGCCAAGCTGCGATGCCACCCGCCGGGCCACCGGCGTGGCCAGGATCCGCGCCGACGGCGCTCGCGTCGCGACGGCGCGCCTCCCTCCGCGAGCAACCGCGCGATCGCCTCCCCCAGCGCCACCGTCTCCCCCTCGACGGCGAGGATCTCGAGCGTCCCGGCCGGCCTCGGCCTCGTACTCCATCGTCGCCTTGTCGGTCTCGATCTCCACCAGCGCGTCCCCCGCGGCCACGGCGTCGCCCGCCGCCTTGAGCCAGCGCACGATCGTCCCCTCCTCCATGGAGTCAGACAGGCGCGGCATCCGCACCTCGGTGATCTGCGCCACGCTCACGATGCGGCGGCGCTGTCCTTGTACTCGGACGCGGGCGTGTCCGGCGGCGGGGAACGGCGCCGCCAGCGCCGCCTCGACGACCCGCGCCATCTGGTCGTCGACGCGCCGGAATCGACGGCGTCGAGCTGCGCGCCGTCCATGCCCGCCTCGGTCAGGCGGGCCCGCGCCACCACCAGCGGATCACGCTTGCGCATCTCGTCGAGCTCGCCGGGCTTGCGGTAGGCGCCGGGGTCGCTGCGCGAGTGGCCGACGAAGCGATAGGTGAGCGTCTCCAGGAAGGCCGGGCCGCCGCCGGAGCGCGCGTGCTCCACCGCGCGCCGCGCCGCCTCGCGCACCGCCCACACGTCCATGCCGTCGACGGTCTCGGTCCACAGCCCAGCGTCTCGGCGCGGGCGCGGATCTCGCCCGCAGTGACGTCCTCGATCGGCGTGAACTCCATGTAGCGGTTGTTCTCACACACGAACACCGCGGGCAGCCCGAGCACCCGCGCGAAGTTCAGGCACTCGGCGAAGTAGGCCTGGTTGGTCGTCCCCTCGCCGAAGAAGGCGACGGCGACGTCGTCGACACCGCGGCGCTGGAAGGCGAGCGCCACGCCGGTGGCGGCCGCGATCGATCCGCCGACGATGCCGAAGCATCCGATCAGCCCGTGGGCCAGGTCGATCACGTTCATCGAGCCCGCCCGGCCGGCGCACACGCCGGTCTCGCGGCCGAGCAGCTCGGCCATCAGCGCCTCGGGGTCGACGCCCAGGGCCAGCGCGTGCCCGTGGCCGCGGTAGGTCCCGGCCACGCGATCGGACTCGGCCAGGACGCTGCAGACGCCGACCGCCCCCGCCTCCTGGCCGGAGTACAGGTGGGTGGTGCCGTGGACCTCGCCCTTCTGAAACAGCGACTTGGACCGCGTCCTCGAAGCGACGGATGAGCGCCATGCGCTCGTAGAGGTCGAGGCCCAGCTCGGCGTCGACGGCATCGGTGAGCTCGGTGGTGGAGTGAGCCATGTCAGACCTGCACCTCCGCAGCGGGGGTCGCGACCTCGGCCATGAACCGGGCCTGGGATTCGGCGATCACCGCCGGCTCGAGCGTGGGCATGGCGAACTGCAGCAGCAGGTCGGTGAGCCCGAGCTCGGCGTAGCGCTCCACGCATGCCCGGCAGTGGTCGGGGTCGCCGGCGATGACCAGGTCGTCGAGCAGCTTCCAGTCGCTCAGCATCGCCGTGAAGTCGACGGGCAGCCCCCACGACTGGTAGGTCTCAAGCATCGCGCGGATGCCCGGCAGGGCTCGGCGGCGCGCCTCCTCGGTGCTGTCGGCCACCACGGCCAGACGCGGCAGCACGAGCTCGCGGGGCGCCGTGGAGCTCAGCTCCTCGCGCAGGCGGTCATAGGCGGCCATCCGCTGGGCCACCACCGCGATCTCGTCGGTGGCGCCCGGGGAACACCGGCGCGCCGTGACGCACGACGCGGCGCAGCGCCACCTCGGTCGTCCCGCCCAGCCACAGCGGGATGCCGGGGCGCTGGATCGGGTACCGGGCGCACCACCAGCTCGGGGAAATCGAAGATCTCGCCCGGTGAACGCGAACGGCTCGCCCGTCCAGGCCAGCCGCATGAGCTCCAGCGACTCGACGAAGCGCTTGCCGCGGGTGCGGTAGTCCACCTGCATCGCCTGAAACTCGACCTCGCGATAGCCCGCGGCCACGCCGAGGGTTAGCCGGCCGCCGCTGATGATGTCCAGCACCGCCGCCTCCTCGGCGATCCGCAGCGGCGAGTGCAGGGTGAGGATGAGCATGCCGGTCGAGAGGCGGATGCGCTCGGTGCGCGCAGCCATCGCCGCCAGCAGCACGAACAGCGCCGGCAGGTAACCGTCGGCGGCGACGTGATGTTCGGTCACGTTGATCCAGTCATAGCCCTGCTCCTCGGCGGCGACCGCGCAGGCCAGCGCGGACTCATAGACCGCCGGGTGACCGATCGGCGACCCCTCCGGGTCCTGGCAGCTGAAGATCACTCCGTATCTCATGAGACGGCCTCCCGGCTCGTTCGCTGCTTCAGGTAGGCGGCGATGCCGAGCCCGTCGCTCCTCCGGCCGCGTGTAGGCGATCTGCACCAGCTCCAGCGCGTTGCCCTCCGGATCGGAGAAGTACACCCAGCGCCATCCGGCCAGCACGCCCTCGTCGACGGCGTTGATCTCGGAGAGGAAGCGCACTCCCTTGGCCTCGAGCTCCGCCTTGGTGGTGGCGGCGTCTTCGACAAGCAGGGCGACGTGCTGGGCGCCGAGGGCGTTCTGGGGCAGCGGCGCGTCCACCGGCGAGGGCGGCGCGGTGTACTCGAGGAGCTCGAGGATGGTGTCGCCGAGGGCGAGGCAGACCTGGCGCAGGGCGGCGCCGGGGACGCCCACCGCCGGTCCCAGCTCGGGGTCGTCGAACACCGGGCTGGGCTCGGCGGCGAACTCCAGGCCCGAGGACGCCGTGGTAGAAGTCGATCGCGCTATCCAGGTCGGCCACGGTGATGCCCACGTGGTGCAGGCCTTTCATCGACGCGCGCTCCCGCGTCGGATCGCCGGCGTCGGCCTCAGCCGGGCTTTCCACCACCGCCGCGCCTCCGCCCGCGGGGAGGAGTTCCCGTGGCGCGGTGCGCTTGCCGGCGGTGAGTGGAAAGCCTGCCCGCAGGAGCCGGCGGGCCATGGGCGAGCCCATGCGGCCAAGTGGTGTGCGCGTGCCGGCGGTCACGGCGCCACCACGATCTTCCCGCGCGCGGTTCCGCTCGGCCAGCGGCTCGATCCCCTGCGGGACGAGCTCATCGAGGGCGATCACCCGGTCGATGACGGCGGGCGCCAGCTCGCTGCGCGCCAGCAGCGCGAGCGCCTCGGGCAGATCGACATCGCAGACGTGGGCGAGCGTCGTCGCGATCTCCACCTCGCGCACGGTGAGCGAGAGCAGGTCGAGCTCGCGCGGGGCCGCCTGCAACCCGACGATGAGCACGCGGCCCCCGCGCCGGGCCGCCCGCGTCGCCGCCGCCGGCGCGCCTGCGGTGCCCGACGCCTCGATGACGACATCGGCACCCTCGCCCCCGGTGGCCTGGAGGATCAGCGGCGTCCAGCTCCCGGCCGCGGGCGTCGATGACGGTCGCAGCGCCGAGCGTGCGCGCCGTCTGCAGTCGGTCCTCGTCGATGTCCAGCGCGATCAGCGGTGACGCCCCGGCCGCGGCGGCCGCCGCGACGATGAACGCGCCGATGCCGCCGACGCCGATGACCGCGCAGGACTGCCCGGCGCGCAGGCCGCTGCGCCGCACGGCGTGCAGCGCCACCGCCAGTGGCTGGGCGATCGCGGCGGCGTCGTCGGTGAGCGGCCGTCGGGAACCGACGAGGCAGATCCCGGCCGGCGAGCTCACGTACTCGGCCAGCCCGCCGTTCGACGTGCAACCCGATCGTGCGGTAGTGGGCGCACAGGTTGGTGCGCCCGGCGCGGCACCAGTCACAGCTGCCCGCACGAGATGCCCGCTCCGCACACGACGCGGTCACCGACGCGCAGCGCGCCGGCCTCGGGCCCGGCGGCGACGACCTGGCCGACGAACTCGTGGCCCAGCACCACCGGGGGCTGGGCCAGCAGCGGGCCGTGCGCCCACTCCGACGAATCGGTGCCGCAGATCGCGGCGCGCGCCACCCGGATCACGACGTCGCCGCCGCTCGGGTCCGCCGGCTCGGGCACGGACTCGATGCGGATGTCCCGGGGTCCTCGGTAGACGGCCGCTTTCATGCGGTCTGGATGTGGACCTTGACGTTGGTGGCGGTGTCCTGGGCAGCGTCGAGGGCGGCGAGCGCGTCGACGAGCGGGAACCGCGCGGTCACGATCGCGGTCGGGTCCACCACCCCGCTGGCCAGGAACCGGATCGTTCGCGGCCACAGGCCGGCCGAGCCGATGATCCCGGTGATGCGCAGCGCCTTGGACTGGATGAGCCCGAGCTGCGCCGGCGCGGTGGTGCCGATCGCGATGCCGATGTAGACCAGACGCGCCGAATGGGCGGCCAGTTCGAGCGCCATCGCCATCGCAGCCGGCTTGCCCGCGGCCTCGAGCACGACGTCGAAGCCGCGGCCCTGGGTGTGCTCGGCCACGGCATCGGTGAAGTCGGCGGCGGTGGGATCGAGCGCCTGCTCGGCACCGAGATCGACCGCGGCGGCGCGACGTGATTGCTGGGGCTCGATCAGCGTCACGGTGGCGTTGTGTGCGGCGGCCGCGGCGACGCACAGCAGCCCGATCGGCCCGCCGCCGATGACCGCCACCTGGTCGGCGGGATCGAGGCCGCCCGCCGAGTGGGTGGCGTTGTAGGCGACGCTGAACGGCTCCACCAGGGCCCCGGCTTCATAGGTCAGCTCATCGGGCAGGACGTGGAGCCACTCGCCGCGGGCGCGGAAGTACTCCGCATTGGCGCCACTGATCGAAAAGCCGAAGTGGTCGCGCCCCTCGGGGCCGACGACGCACTCGCCCACGACGCGGTCGCCGGCCTTCAGGCCGGCCACGTCGGCGCCGATCTCGACGATCTCGCCGGCCCACTCGTGGCCGGGGATGACCGGGTAGCGCACGGGGATGATGTAGCGCCCGGCGTACAACTCGAAATCCGAGTGGCAGATGCCCACGGCGTGGGATCGGACCAGGACCTCGTCGGGCCCGATCTCAGGGCGGTCCAGGTCGGCGACCACCGCCTTCTCGGGCGCCTCGAACACCAGCGCTTTCATCTCTGTCTCCTCGTGTGCGTTGTCATCAGTGCAGCTGCATCCCGCCGGTCACGTTGATCCCCTGGCCCGTCATGTTGCGGGCGCGATCGGAGGCGAGGAAGGCCACGACCTCCCCGATGTCCTCGGGCTCCTGGGGGCGCCCCAACGGGATGGGGTCGACAAACTCCTGCCACGCCGCGTCGCGCGTGATCCCCTTGTTGTCCGCCAACTGATTGAGCAGCGGCTCCCACAGCGGGGTTCGCACGACACCCGGGCAGACGGCGTTGACGCGGACGTCGTAGGGCGCCATCTCCTTGGCCAGGCCCTGGGTCATCCCGATCACCGCGAACTTCGACGCGCTGTAGTGCACGAACAGCGGGATGGCCTCCTTGCCGACCATCGAGGAGATGCTGATGATCGAGCCCGAGCGCCGCTCCATCATGTGCGGGACCACCGCACGCGTGGTCAGGAACACGCCCTTGACGTTGACGTCGTGCACCCGATCCCACTCGGCCTCGTCGAGCTCATGGAAGGGCACGCTCTTGGAGACCCCGGCGTTGTTGACCAGGATGTCGATGCGGCCGTGGCGCGCGATGGTGTCCTGCACCGCGCGCCGGCTCGACACCCAGCTCGTGACGTCGTGCTGCAGCGCGGTCGCGCCGAGTTCGTCCGCCGCCTCGCGCACACGGTCGGCGTCCAGGTCAGAGAGCACGAGGCGCGCGCCGTGACCGGCCAGCACCCGGGCGATCCCCAACCCGATGCCGCTCCCGGCGCCGGTGATCAGCGTCACCCGGTCGCTCAGATCGCCGTTGGTCACGGTCACGCCAGCCGCCCCCGTCGCCGTGCCAGCGTGTAGGCCACCGCGGCCACGAGCACGAACGCGCCCTGGAACCAGTACTGCCATGCCTGCGAGAGGCTGAGGAACGTCGTGGCGTTGATCGTCTCCTGGAGCAGCGCGGCGCCGAGCAGCGTGCCGATGAACGAGCCCCGGCCGCCGAACAGGCTGGCGCCGCCGAGCACGACGGCGGTGATGCTGGCCAGCGTGTAGGTGACGCCCTGCGTGGGGTCGCCGACGCCGATCTGGGCCATCAGCATCAGCCCGCCGAGGAACGTGAGCGCCGAGCAGGCCACGTAGGCGCCGATCATCGTGCGGTTCACCCGCACGCCCAGCCGGTGCGCAGCCTGCTCGCGCGATCCGGCCGCGCGCAGAGCCAGGCCCCAGCGGGTGAAGCGCAGGCAGTACTCCAGGACGAGGGCGAGCACGACGGCCACGAGGAACGCGACCGGGATCGGCCCGATGTTCCTCTGGACCTCGTCGGTGATCGTCGACGAGATGTAGCCACCCTGGAACGGGCGCAGCAGGAGCGAGACCCCCTGCAGCCCGATGTAGGTGACCAGCGTCGCCGCTACGGCGGTGAACCGCCCGAGCCGCACCATCATGCCGTTGATGAGACCGGTGGTGAGGGCGGCGCCCAGCATGATGGCCAGGCCGAGCACGACGATCGGCGTGGACTTGCCCTCCACCAGGAAGAAGGAGGCGATCGACCGCCACCAGGCCCGAGAGCGGGCCGACCGAGATGTCGATCCCCGCGGTCATGATCACGATGAGCTGGCCGAAGCTGATGAACGCCAGCGCAGCCAGCAGCGTGAGTAGCGAGGTGATGTTGAAGGTCGCGGTGAAGCGCGGGTTCTGGCCGTAGGTGTAGACCCCGAGGGCCACGATCACGACCGTGAGCACGAGGCTCGGCAGGTAGTCGCCGCTGAGGAAGCGCCGCACGCGCTCGGCGGTGCCGCCGCCGGGTGCCGCAGATGCCGCGTCGCCCGCCCGGTGCGAGGTGGCGGTGACCATGGTCCGGGCGATCTTCTCCTCCGAGACATCCTCGCCACGCAGCTCGCCGACGACCTCGCCGCGGGAGAAGACGACTACGCGGTCGCACAGGCCCTCCAGCTCGAGCCCGTCGGAGGAGACGATGAGCACGGGCACGCCGGACTCGGCGATCTCGCGCAGGATCCGGTAGATCTCCACGCGGGCGCCCGCGTCGACCCCCTGGGTCGGCTCGTCGGCCAGGATCAGCTTGGGCTGGGAGAGCATCGCGCGCGCCAGCACCACCTTCTGCTGGTTGCCGCCCGACAGCGCCTCGACGTCGTTCTCCAGCGACGCCGTGCGGATCTGGAGCGACTCGACCTGGCCTCTCACCGCCGTCACCTCCGCGCGCCGGCTGACGACGCCGTTGGTGGCGTAACGCGGGAGCGAGGACAGCGTGGCGTTCTCGCGCACCGAGAGGGCCATGAGCAGGCCCTCGCCGTGGCGGTCGGCGGGCATATAGGCGATCCCGCCTCGCTGGGCGGCCACCGGATTGCCGAGGCTCAGCCTCCGGCCGTCGAGGCTCGCCTCGCCGCTGGCCGGCTCCAGCCCGGCCAATGCGCGCAGGAACTCCGACTGCCCGTTGCCCGCGATGCCGGCCAGGCCGACGATCTCACCGGGCGCGACCTCGAGTCCGACGCCCTTGAAGGCGTGGTTGGAGAGGTTCTCCACCGCGAGGCCTCCGCCGCGGGGCGTGCCCTCGTGCTTGCTGGGGAAGGTGGTCTCCACCGCGCGGCCGACGATGAGGCGGAGCATCTCGTCGTCTGACATCTCGCCGATGGGCGCGCTGCCGCGGACGGCGCCGTCGCGCATGACGGTGACCCGGTCGGCGATCTGGCGCACCTCGGCCAGCCGGTGGGAGATGTAGATGACCGCGGCCCCGCCCGCGGGTCGCCTCGCGCACGAGCTCGAAC
Organism: uncultured Actinomycetota bacterium; assembly: GCA_963790605.1. Lineage (GTDB taxonomy): Bacteria > Actinomycetota > Thermoleophilia > Solirubrobacterales > Solirubrobacteraceae > Palsa-465. The sequence goes on from CAWBPG010000003.1 coordinate 733,038, forward strand.
ACGGTGGCCACGCGGTCGGCGCCCAGCGGCGCCGTGGGCTCGTCCAGGATGAGGACACGGGGGTTGGCGGCGATGGCCTTGGTCAGCTCCAGGAGCTGGCGCTGAGCCACCGTGAGGTCCTCGAGCCGCGTCCCGAGCGCGACGCGCAGATCGACGCGGCGCAGCTGCTCGCGCATCCACTCCGGCGTCGGCTTGACGCCCGCCGCCGCCAGCGCCAGGTTCTCGGCCACGGTGAGATCGGGCAGCACCGCCGGGTGCTGGTGCACGATGGCCAGTCCGTGGCCCTGGGCCTCGGCGGGGGTGAGCCTCCCGTAGCTCTTCTCGCCGAAGAGGATCGACCCCGAGTCGGGGGCGATTGACCCCGAGGCGACCGACATGAGCGTCGACTTGCCCGCACCGTTCTCCCCCAGGACCGCGTGCACCTCGCCGGCGGCGAGTGCCAGTGACACTCCCTTCAGCGCCGTGACACCGGGGAATGACTTCCACACCTCGCGCAGCTCGAGCAGAGGGTGCGAGGTGGGCGGTTGCGTCGTCGGTTGGAGTGTCTCGGTCATGGGCCGGTGTGACGGGTGTGCGCTGGCCGCCGCGGCTGTGTGACCGCGGCGGCCGGCACGGTGTGCGGTGATCGGCTACTCGCCCAACGCCGCTTTCAGTTGCGCGTGGGAGAGGTGCGACGAGAGGATCGCGTCGCTGGGCAGCGACGGGGCGCACTCCACCGGGTGGGGCTTGCCGGTGAGGGAGTCCTCAAACGCCTTCTGCGGAACGACCGTGGAGGACGGGACCGTGCCTCCGGTGGCCTTGGCGACGGCGAAGTCCACCGCCGTGCGCACCATCCAGTTCTGCGAGTCGACCGTGAACAGCGGGAAGCTGAGCTTCTTCTGGTCACACGAGAGCTGGTTGGAGTCCTCGGTGGCGATCGCCGGGATCTTGCGGTTGGCCTGCGAGAACGCGCTGAACGCGCTCGCGAGGGCCGCGCCGAAGTCCGTGGTGATCGCGTCGATCTTCGGGTACTTGGCCAGGACCGCGGTCACCACCTTCTGCGTCTGCGCGGGGTCCCAGTTGGTGACGTAGTACGGCGTCTGGCCGATGATGTGGATCCCCGGGCAGGACGCGAGCGCCGCCTTGAGGCCCTGGTACTCGGCCAGGCTCTGCGAGTTGGCGGGTGGCCCGCCGAGGTTGATCACGTTGCCCTTGCAGTGCAGGGCGGTGTCAAGCCACTTGCCCCACAGCGCGCCGGCCTGCTGGAACTGCGTGGAGATGTAGTAGTTGTAATCGGTGCCGGGCTTCCCGCCGGGGAAGACGCGGTAGGGGACGGTCACCACGCCGGCCTTGTAGATGTCGCGGATGGCGGGCAGGACGGCCTGACCGGCGTCGGGGAAGACGACCGCCGCGTTGACGCCCTGGGCCGCGAGGCCGTGGATGTCGGAGATGGCCTTCTGGGTGTTGCCCTGGCCATCGGTGTAGATGAACTTGGTGATGCTCTTGCACTGCGCCGCTTCGTCGCGCGCCTCACCCGTGGTGATCTTGCGCCAGTTGTTGTCGCCGAAGCCGTCTGCCAGCGCGAACGTGATCTTCTTGGAGCCGCACCACGACGGCGACCCAGAGGCGGCCGCTGCTGCGGTGCTGGTGGCACCGCTCGCGCTCGTGGCCGCCGCGGCGGACGTCGAAGCGCCGCCACCGCTGCCACTGGCGCTGTTGCTCGAGGAACTGGAGCCGCACGCCGCAACCACGACGACGATCCCCAGGACCAGCAGGCTGGAAGCCAGAGCCTTTGCTTTGCACTGCATCAACGTCTCCACCCTTTCCGTCGGTTCACCTGTGTGACCCGGGGCGCGAGCTGCGCGCCGGGGTTGTTGACTAGAGCCCGGGCAATCCGGGCTCTGCGCTCTGCTCCAACCTGCCTGCGCCGCCGGGTGACGGCCGACGCACGTTCCGCCTCAATCTCCTCCACGGAACGCTGTAGATGGCGAGGCCGACGGCCAGCGCGCCGGCGTCCACCAGGTTCTGCACACCTTGGTTGGCCCCCATGACCAACACGAACTGATCCAGCTGGCTAATGAAGAGCGCCGCCACGGCCGTGGCGATGACGCTGCCGCGGCCACCCAGCAACGAGGTCCCTCCCAGCACGACCGCCGCCACCGAGGGCAGCAGGTACGAGTCTCCTTGGAAGGCGCTCGGGCTGTGCACGATGCCGGCGAGCAGGACGCCCGCCGTGCAGTACAGCGCCGCCGCCACCACGTAGGTGGCGAGCTGGTAGCGGCGGGCGCGCAACCCCGCGGCACGGGCGCCGAGCAGACCTGAGCCGACCGCCTCGAAGCGGCGACCCACGATCGTGCGTTTGATGATGAGCGCCGCCAGGGCGGCCAGGACAACCGCGATGATCACCGTGTTGGGGATCCCGATCAGCCTGCCGCTGGCGAACTTGGCCAGGGCATTGGTCGTCGGCGGCGGGTTGCCGGCGGAGACCTGGATGACGACGCCGTAGAGGACGGCGTTCATCCCGAGGGTGGCGACGATCGGGGTCACGCCGATGACGCTGACGATCACCCCCGAGATCGCTCCGGCGGCCAGCGTGGCGGCGAAGGCGATGACGATCGCTGACGCCAGCTTGCCCGAGTCGCCGTTGGGATAGCTGGTGAGCAGGACGATCGTCAGCGAGATCATCCCGGGCACGGACAGGTCGATCCCGCCCTGCTGGACGATCAGGGTCTGACCCATCGCCGCGATGGCCAGCACCGCCGCGAACGGGAGCATGCCCAGCAGCGCGGAGTGCCGGACGCTGTCGGGCTCGAAGATGAGGCTGAGGAGGAACAGGGCCGCGGTGGCCAGCCAGATCGGCGCGGACGCCGCGGTCAGCCGCAGTGAGAACGGGGCCGCCGAGGGCGCGGCAGGCGGATGCGATTGGCTCTCGGCGGTGTGATCGCTGGCGGGCATACGACTCCTCGTGGCGGCGGCCGCAGCGACGGCGACCGGCTCCTCTCGTCAGTTCAAGTCTACTACACACTTCGCCGCTGCTGTCAACCAACAACGCACACTGGTAACCGAATGTGCAGTACACTGCGCCCGTGCCTTCCGATGCCGACTCGTCGCCTGAGCGCGCCGCACTGCCCGAGGTCGGTGAGCGGATCCGGGACCGGCGCCAGTCGCTGGGCATGTCGGTCCGCGAGCTGGCGCGCCGCCTGACGCTGTCGCCGAGCTTGATCTCGCAGATCGAGCGCGGCAAGGCCACGCCCTCGGTGGCGACCCTCTACGCGATCACCACCGAGCTGAAGCTGTCGCTCGACGAGCTGTTCTCCGAGCAGTCCCCCAAGACCGTCGCGGGTCGGGTGGCGCCGGCGTCGCGGCCGGCGAACGCCGCCGACGGGCTCAAGGTGCTCGACGCGCAGCTACGCGCCAACGGGGACTCCGGCACGGTGGTCACGCGCGGGCCGGTGGTCACCCCTGACGAGCGCAAGGTCATCCAGCTCGACTCCGGCGTGCGCTGGGAGCGGCTCACCCAGTCCCCCGATCCCAACGTCGACTTCCTCTTCGTGGTCTACGAGCCCGGCGGCGCATCGTGCGAGAGCGCCCATCTCATGCGCCACTCGGGCCGCGAGTACGGCCACGTCCTGTCGGGCATGCTCCAGGTCACCGTCGGCTTCGAGGACCACGTCCTGGGCCCGGGCGATTCGATCTCGTTTGACTCGACCACGCCGCACCGCCTCGCCACCGTCGGCGACGAGCCCGTCGAGGCGATCTGGTTCGTGGTCGGCCGCTCGGGCGACTCGCGCTTCACCTAGGGCTACTTCGCCGCGATCGGCGCGGGTGTGAGATCGGTCCCGGAGATCAGGTCGGCGCCGCGCACGTACGTGCGCCCCGCCACCAGCAGCTCGTCGGCGGGGAAGCGCGTGAGCAGGCGGTTGCCCTCGGCGGTGACGAGCACCTCCTCCTCGATGCGCGCCGCCGAGATCCCGTCGCGCGCCGCGCAGTAGGTCTCCAGCGCGAACACCATGCCCTCCTCGATCGCCACCGGATTGTCGAAGCTGTGGAGCCGCGAGATCATCGGCGATTCGTAGAGGCCGACGCCCAGCCCGTGTCCGAATTGCAGGCCAAAGCATGACGCCTCGTCGGCAAAACCGAGCTCCTGCGCCGTGGGCCACACGGCCGCGATCTCGTCCGTGGTGACGCCGGGCTTGACGAGGTCGATGGCATCGTCGAGCCACTCGCGGCATTGCTTGTAGGCGTCGAGCTGAGCCTGGTTGGTGCCCCCGACGCTGAACGTGCGGTAGTAGCACGTCCGGTAGCCCATGAAGGAATGGATGATGTCGAAGAAGGCCTGGTCGCCGGGGCGCAGCAGGCGGTCGGAGAACACGTGGGGATGGGGGTTGCAGCGGTCGCCGGACACGGCGTTGATCGCCTCCACCTGCTCGGAGCCGAGCTCGAACAGCAGCCGCTGGGCCTCGGCCACGATGTGGCGCTCGGTGACCCCGGGGCGCAGGAGCTCGTAGATGCGCTCGTAGACCGCGTCGACGATGCCGGCGGCGTGGTCGAGCAGCGCGACCTCCTCGTCGGTCTTGATTGCGCGCGCGGCCAGCATCACCTGTGAGCCGTCGGCGGTCGCGACGCCCGCACGGTGCAGCGCGTTGAGCGTGACGATGTCGGTCATGTCGATCCCGACCTGCTCCCCGGCCAGCCCGTGCTCGGACAGCTCGTGCACGATCGTGCGCGCCAGCGCGTCGGGCACGCCCGTCTCATCGGGCATCGCGCCGCGCATCGGCGAGACGCCGGCGCGGAAGCTGTCCTCCGGCAACCACGGGGCATAGAGCTGGTGGTGGCGAGCCGCCGAGCCGAAGTCCCACAGGATCGGGTCGCCGACGCGCGGCAGGAGCACGAACCGCGCGTTCTTGTCCCGCGCCCACTCACCGATGTGGGTGCTGGTGACGTAGCGAATGTTGTTGGGATCAAACAGCAGCAGGGCACCCAACTCGGACAGCGCCAACGCGTTCCGGGCGCGGGCCAGGCGGTCCGCGCGCAGCTTGGCGAAGTCGATCCTCTGCTCCCAGTCGACCGCCATCGTCGAGCCGCGGGACGCGATATTTGACATGTGCTTCCTTTCAGCCAGCGGCGAGTTAGGTGTGCGGTAATAGTAAACATCTGTCAAGGCAGTGGTCAACAGGAACGGACACCCTTTGCCGTCCCCGATGACGCGCCGTGGCCCGCGCCGTAGACTCGCGCGCGGTGACCGATGCCCGGATCGATCAAGCTCTGGAACGCCGGCGGGACGCGGCCGTCGCGGAGTGGGGCCTCGTCGACGAGATCGTCCTGATCGGCGCCGGTGAACCCATCGGGGTCCCGGGCCGTGGCGACAGGACCTACCCGTTCCACGCCCACTCCGAGTACTTCTACCTCACGGATCGCAACCGCCCGAGCGGGGTCTTGGCGTTCGACCCGGCCGAGGGGTGGTTCGACTTCGTGGCCGAGGTCACCGAGGAGGAGCGGCTGTGGTCAGGCGCGGTGGGCGGCGAGCCGGGCGGCGTGCCGCTCGGCCAGCTCCCGGTGTGGCTCGGCGCCCGGCGCGAGCGGACGGCGGGATGCCTGGGCGTTGCACCTCCCGGCGCGCTCGAGGTGCGCTGCGATCCGGCGCTGAGCGCCGACCTGCGTCTCGGGCTTGACGTCGTGCGCCGGCCCAAGGACGAGATCGAGCTCGAGCGCATGCGCGTGGCCGAGCGCGCCACCAGCGCCGCGTTCGCCGCCGCGGTGGCGGTGCTGGTGGCGGGGAGCACCGAGCGCTCAGTCCAGGTGGAGCTGGAGCTCGCTGCCCTGCGCGCGGGCGCCGACGCGATGGCCTACGACACGATCGTCGGCGCCGGCACCAACTCAGCCGTCCTGCACTTCATGCCCACGGACCGCCGCCTGAACGATGGGGATCTCGTCCTCATCGACGCGGGCGCCGACTACCGCCAGTACGCGTCGGACATCACGCGCACGTATCCGGTGGGCGGACGCTTGAGCCCTGAACAGGCGGAGTTGCACGCGGTGGTCCATGCCGCCGAACGCGGCGGCCATCGAGCGCTGCGTGCCCGGCACCGAATGGGTGGACGTCCACATGACCGCCGCCCAGGTCATCGCCGAGGGCCTGGTCGCGTTCGGGGTGCTGCGCGGAGAGCCCAGCGCGCTGGTCGAGTCCGGTGCGGTGTGGCTGTTCTTTCCCCACGGCATCGGCCACCTGGTCGGCCTGGGCGTCCGCGACGCCGGCGGGCCATTGCGCTCGCGCCGGGACACGCCCTCGCCTGATCAAGAACCTCCGCATCGACCTACCTCTCGAGCCGGGCTTCGTCGTCACGGTCGAACCGGGGATCTACTTCGTCCCGGCGATGCTCCAGGACCCCGAGCGGCGCGCCCGCCACCGCGACGCGGTGGACTGGGACCGCGTCGACCGCCTGCTGGATTTCGGCGGCATCCGCATCGAGGACAACCTGCTGATCACTGACGACGGGTACGAGATCCTCACCGCGGACGTGCCGGTTCTGGGCTGACCTCTCGTCGAGCGTCTCGGCCGAGGCACCACGGCCGCCGAGGAGGCAATGCCGCCCACGCTCGCTGACCGCGCCTGACGGCGCAGCATGGACGGACTGGGCTGAGCGTGGTCGATCGTGAAGCTATGTCCTTCACAATCGACCACACCCTCAACTCGGAGTGACCATGACCGAAGGTATGAGCAGCGCCGATCGTCGTCCGGTGGTTCTGGGCCCCGGCGAAGGCCGGACGTATCCGATGGGCCGCATTTCGGCGGTGTTCAAAGCCGGCGGCGCCGAGACCGCTCGGGCGTATGCGATCTCGGAGTGGTGGGTCGAGGCGCACACGAAGGGGCCGGGTCCTCATTCCCACCCTGACGACGACGTGTTCTATGTCCTCGAGGGCACGATGAGCGTGCTCGTCGGCACCGAGTGGATCGACGCCAGCGCCGGCTCCTTCGTCCTCATCCCCGGCGGCACGACCCATGACTTCGAGAACCGCAGCTCCGAACGCGCGGGGATGCTCGACTTCTCAACACCGGGTGACTTCGAGGAGCACATGCCCGGCATCGCAGAGTGGTTCATCGCGAATCCGCCCGGCGACACGCGCGATTAGCTCGTCACCGGGCCCAGGCACTCAGGTAGCTCGTCCAAGGCAGTCACCGTCGCAACCCCCGCGGCAATGAACGCCTCGCGGTCGCCGTCGCCGTTGCCGTCGCCCCGTGGCGCATAAGCGATAGCGCGCATGCCGGCCGCGAGGGCGGCCTGCACCCCGATCATCGTGTCCTCCACGACCACGCACTGCGCGGGCGAAAAACCCATCGTCGCCGCCGCGCGCAGAAACAGGTCCGGGGCGGGCTTGCCCCGCGCCACGCTGTGGGCCGAGAACAACGCATCGGGCTCGAACAGATCGCGCAGGCCGCAGACAGTCAAAGTCAGCTCGGTCTTGGACAGCCGGCCCTGCGACGCCACGCAGACGTCATAACCCATCGCTCGGACCTCACGCACCGCCGAAGCCGCGCCGGGCACCGGCTGAAGCGACGCCCGAAACGCCTCCTCGCGCTCACGCTCGAAGGTCTCCAGAAAATCGCGCGGAAGCGGCGTGCCGAGGCGCGACTCGACATCGGCCCGGATCTCGGACAGGAACATCCCGCGATAGCGGTTATGCGCCTCCTCCGCCGAGATCGCCAGGCCCAGCCCACGCAGCCCCTCCGCCAGCACGGCGTTGGAGATCCCCTCGCTGTCCACGAGCACGCCGTCGCAATCGAAGATGACGAGGGCGGCCGGCATGGCCCCAGATCATGCCGGATCGACTCTCGGCCCTTGACGGTGCCGCCGCGGCTGATATACCTTGGCCCCGGAACTGGTCTAGACCAGTTCTGAAGCAACCGGCCCCTCACACAGAGCCGGCCGAGGAGACACCAACGATGGCGAAGATCAGCTACATCGACGCGACGTGCATCTACGAGGGCGCCACCGCCCCCTCGGTCGCCGAGCTCAGCCTCGACGTCGAGGACGGCGAGTTTATGGTGCTCGTGGGGCCGTCGGGGTCCGGCAAGTCGACCGCGCTGCGGATGCTGGCCGGTCTCGAGACGGTCAGCGCCGGCGAGATCCATATCGACGGGACGGATGTCACGCGCAAGGAGCCCAAGGATCGCGACATTGCGATGGTGTTCCAGAGCTACGCGCTGTACCCCCACATGACGGTGGCCGAGAACATGGCCTACGCGCTCAAGCTGCGCGGCATGGCCAAGCCGGAGCGCGAGGTGAAGGTGGGCGAGGCCGCCAAGCTGCTCGAGCTCGAGGGGTACCTGGACCGCAAGCCCAAGGCGCTGTCGGGCGGCCAGCGCCAGCGCGTGGCGATGGGCCGGGCAATCGTGCGCGAGCCGCGCGTCTTCCTCATGGACGAGCCGCTGTCCAACCTCGACGCCAAGCTGCGCGTCGAGACACGGGCCAACATCGCCAACCTGCAGGCGCGGCTCGGGACCACGACGATCTACGTGACCCACGACCAGGTCGAGGCCATGACGATGGGGCATCGCGTCGCCGTGCTCAAGGACGCACGGCTCCAGCAGGTCGACGCGCCCCGCAACCTCTACGAGCGTCCCGCCAACGTGTTCGTCGCCGAGTTCATCGGCTCGCCCGCCATGAACCTGCGCACCGCCAAGCTCAACGGCGAGGGCGCGCTGCTGGGTGGCGGGGCGCTGCCGCTCTCGCGCGACGCGGTGGCGGCCGCTCGTGCCGACGGGCTCGACGAGATCACGATCGGGCTGCGACCCGAGTCGACCCACCTGTCGCCCGCCGGCTCGCCCGGCGCCATCGATCTCACCGTCCGGCTGGTCGAGGAGCTCGGTGCCGACGCATACGTCTATGGCCAGCTGGCCGGTGACAGCAACGAGGAGAAGCCATGGGTCGTCCGCTGCGACGGCCGCGCCGTCCCCCACATCGGCGACCGCGTCGGCGTCGCCGTCGACGCCGGCACCGCCCACCTGTTCAACGCTCGCACCGGCCTGCGGCTCACCGCGTGAGCCGCCGCCCAGTCACCTCAGGCGATCGCCGATGACGACCGCTGCCGACCGGCCCGCGGCCGAGCCCAAGTACTACGCCGTCAAACGGCACCTGCTCGATTTCATCGCCACGCTCGAGGCGGGCGCGCCGGTGCCCACCGAGCGCGAGCTGGCCGAGCACATGCAGACGTCGCGGACCACCGTGCGCCAGGCGCTCTCAGAGCTCGTCGCGGAGGGCAGGCTGGTGCGCCGCCAGGGCTCGGGCACCTACGTGGCAGAGCCGAAGATCACCTGGCCGCTGTACCTCGCCAGCTTCACCGAGCAGGTGAAGGCCAGCGGCTTCGCCCCCTCGGCGGAGGTGCTCGGCACGCAAAGGGTCGCCGCCACCGCCGAGGTGGCGCAGCAGCTGCACCTGCCGCCGCGCGCCCCCGTCTACAAGCTCGACCGCCTGCGCCTGGCCGACAACTGGCCCGTCGCGGTCGAGACCTCGTGGCTGCCGGCGGAGCGCTTCCCGGGCCTGACCCGCCTCATGCGGACCCAGGGCTCGCTGCACGCGCTGCTCACCAGCCGGTACGAGATCAGCATGCGCACCGGGGACGAGTCGATCGAGACCGCCCCTGCGACGCCCCGTGAGGCGGGACCGCTGCGGGTCGACGTGGGGACGCCGATGCTCGTCGTCAGCCGTCAGAACTTCGATTCCGAGCGCGTCCCCGTCGACTTCGGCCGCACCTGGTTTCGCGGCGACCGAGTGACGCTGGTGACCCGGCTGGGACCGAGGCGGCGATGACCCTCTCCACGGTGACCGACATGCCGGCGCGCTTGCTCGCGGGCGGGCGGGTGGTGACTCCCGAGGGCGTGCTCACCAATGCCTGGGTACACGTGCGCGGCGACGCCATCGCCTCTGTGGGCGGTAATCAGCCGGCCGTCGACGCGCCCGTGTTCGACCTCGAAGGGGCCTGGCTGCTGCCGGGCCTGGTCGATCTGCACATGCACGGCGGTGGTGGCCACAGCGTCGAGAACTCCCGGGAGGCGATGGAGGGCGCGGTGGCCTTTCACCGCCGTCACGGTACGACCGCGACGCTCGTCTCTCTCATGACCGCGCCGGTGGACGATCTCTGCGAGCAGCTGACCTGGGCCGCTGAGCTCGTGCGACGCGGGCCCACCCTGGGCGGCCACGTGCTCGGATCCCACCTGGAGGGCCCGTTTCTGTCGCCCCGGCGCCGTGGGGCCCAGAACCCGGCGCACATGATCGCCCCGGATCAGGCGGTGCTGGACCGGCTGGTCGCCGCGGCGGACGGTGGTTTGCGCATGGTGACGCTCGCCCCCGAGCTCGACGGAGCGGTGGAGCTCATCGCGCCGCTGCGCCGGCTGGATGTGATCGTGGCCATGGGGCACTCCGACGCCGGCTATGAGGAGACGGCGGCGGCCATCCGCGCCGGCGCCAACCACGCGACGCATCTCTTCAACGCCATGCCGTCGCTGCACCACCGCGCGCCGGGCCTGGTGGGGGCCGCGCTGGAGGCCGGCATCCCATGCGAGCTCATCAACGACGGCCGCCACGTCCACCCCGCGATGGTCGGACTGGTGGCGAGGATGATCTCCTGCCCAGTGCTGGTCACCGACGCGATCGACGCCAGCGGCGTCGGCGACGGCACCTTCGTGCTCGGCGGCCAGGAGGTGCGCGTCCACGAGGGCGAGGCCCGCCTGACGAGCACTGAGTCCCTCGCCGGGAGCACGCTCACCATGAGCGAGGCCCTGCGCCGCGCGGTGCGCGACAGCGGCCTGAGCGTCGAGCAGGCGTCCGCGGCCGCCTCGGCCAATCCGGCCCGTGTCCTGGGACTCGAGGCGTCGATCGGATCGATCGCCCCCGGCCGCCGCGCCGACCTGGTGGTGCTCGACGACGACCTGCAGCTGACCGCCGTGATGGCCGGAGGCGGCTGGTGCGATGAAACCGACGACCGTTAATCCAAATTGGTCTAGACAACTTCCGGTGGAGGTTGTACCGTCTCACAACCGACCAACCCAACGAGTCATCGTGGAGAGGAGACCAGGAGGATGAGGAAACGGTTATTCGCCACCGCGCTGGCCGCGGTGGTTGCGGCGGTCACCGTTGCGGCGTGTGGCAGCTCCAGCTCAGGCGGCGGATCGGGCTCCGGGTCCGGGTCCGGCGGAAAGGTGACACTCAAGCTCGTCGCCGCCGACTACGGCACAGGACCCGCCAACACCAGCACCAAGTACTGGCAGGGGATCGTGGACGCCTTCCACAAGGCCAATCCGTCGATCAACGTGAAGATCACCGTCATTCCGTGGACCAACTTCGACTCAGAAGTCCAGACGATGGTGCAGAACCACAATTACCCGGATGTCACCGAGGGTGACTACTTCTCGTCGTACGCCCAGCAGGGGCTGTTGTACCCGGCCAGCCAGGTTCTCTCCAAGGCCGGGAACCTGCTCCCGGTGTTCGCCAAGCAGGGCACCTACAACGGCACGCAGTACGGGATGCCGTTCACCACCAGCTCGCGCACGCTCTTCTACAACAAGAAGCTGTTCGCCAAGGCCGGGATCACCTCCGCCCCCACCACGTGGGCGGACATCCAGACCGACGCGGCCAAGATCAAGGCACTGGGCGACATCGGGTTCGGTCTGCCGCTGGGACCCGAGGAGGCGCAGGCGGAGTCGCTGCTGTGGTTCCTGGGTGACGGCGGCAACTATCAGAACGCCGCGGGCAAGTGGTCGATCAACGGAGCGCCCAACGTCACCGCGTTCACGTTCCTCAAGGGCCTGGTCGCCGCCGGTGACACCGAGCCCAACCCGGGCAGCAAGAACCGCACCCCGCTGTGGGAGCAGTTCGCCCAGGGCAAGATCGGCATGATCAACGGCTCACCGGCCCTGATCCCGATCATCAAGACGCCAGGCGTGCTCACGTCCTCTGACTGGGCGTCGGTGCCGATCGCCGGCAAGAGCGGCGCGCTGTCGGACACGCTGGGAGTGTGCGACAACGTCGCGGCGTTCAAGCCCAACGGCCACGAGGCCCAGATCAAGAAGTTCCTGGACTTCGTCTACCAGGACACCTACCAGCTGCAGTTCGACCGCGAGTACGACCTGCTGCCCGCGACGGTGTCGGCGGCCAACGCCCTGGCCAAGGATCCGACCTTCGGATCGTTCATCAAGGCGCTGCCGCACTCGGTCCAGTACCCCTCGAACACCGCCTGGGCGCAGGTCAAGACCCAGGTCCAGAACACCATCGGGACGGCCGTCACCGGCAGCCCCGGCACCGTGCTCGGCACTCTGCAGTCAACCGCGGAGAAGCTGGGCAGCTGATGGAGCCGTGAGCGCCGCCTCCCAGATCGCGATCAGGCGGAATCGGCCGGGGCGCCTCACACAGGCGCTCCGGCCGGTGCTCTGGGTCGGCCCCGCGGTCGCGTTGATCGCGGTCGTCGTGCTGTGGCCGGTCGTGGTGCTCATCCACAGCTCGTTTCAGAACATCGCCGCCGACGGGTTCGTCGTCGGTGGCGCCGGCACCAGGAACTACAGCAACCTGTGGCACGAGGCCGCGTTGCGCGGGGTGGTGTTGCGCACCGTGCTGTGGGTGGTGGCCGTGGTCGGCGTCACCGTGCTCGTGTCGCTGGCCCTGGCGCAGCTGTTTCACCAGCGCTTCCCGTTCCGACGGGCGGCGCGAACGGCGCTGATCGCGCCGTGGGCGGCGTCGGTGTTGATGACCGCGCTCATCTTCCGCTGGGCGCTCGATCCCAACGTCGGGGCGATCAACATCGTCCTGCACGCGCTGGGCATCGTGCACCGCATGGGCTCCACCCAGGCCGACTGGCTCGGGCGCCCGGGGTGGGCACTGGTGTGGATGATGATCGTGGCGATCTTCGTGTCCCTGCCGTTCACCACGTTCGCGCTGCTGTCGGGACTGCAGACGATCCCGGAGGAGATCTACGAGTCCGCGCGGGTCGACGGCGCCGGACGCTGGTATGCCTACCGGACGATGACGCTGCCGCTGTTGCGGCCGGCCATCCTCGTCGCCACCATCATCAACGTCATCAACGTCTTCAACTCGTTCCCGATCATCTGGGAGATGACCCGGGGCGGTCCGGGCTATGAGACGAGCACGACCACGACGTTCATGTTCATCCTCAAGCAGGCGTTCATCGGCGAAGCGGCCGCCATGTCGGTGGTCAATTTCCTCCTCGTGATCGTCGTTGTCCTCATCTTCCTCAAGCTGACCCGATGGAAGGAACGGGTGACCTGACCGTGAGCGCCGTCGCCAGTCCGTCGCTGCCGGCCGGGTCCCCGGCCACGGCCGTCCCCGGGCGGCCCGCACGCAAGCCGCTCACCCCGCGCCGCCTCGTGCTCAGCGTGCTGGCCTACGGCATCGCGATCATCTTCCTGCTGCCGTATGCCGAGATGGTGGTGGCGGCGCTGCGGCCCAACAGCCAGGTGCTGGCGGCCAACCTGCTGCCGACCCACTTCACCTTCCACAACTTCACCTCGATCTGGGCGACCGGCTTCGGCGGCAACCTCGTGGCCAGCCTGCTCATCGCCGGCGGCGCCACCGTATTGGTGCTGCTCGTGTCGGTGCCCGCCGCCTACTACTCGGCCCGGCACCGCTTCCGCGGCCGGTCAGCGTTCCTCCTGCTGGTCCTGGCCACGCAGATGATGCAGCCGGCGGCGATGCTCGTGGGCATCCAGCGGGAGTTCACCACGTTCAACCTGCCGCCGACCCTCTCGCTCATCCTCGTCAACGCGGGCTTCAACCTGGCCTTCGCGATATGGATCCTCAATGCGTACTTCGCCGCGATCCCAGCTGAACTCGAGGAGGCATCGATGATCGACGGCTCCAGCCGCGGCGGGGCGCTGCTGCGGATCACCCTCCCGCTGGCCGCGCCCGGGATCGTCACCGCCCTCATCTTCACCTTCATCGCCGCCTGGAATGAGTTCATCGTGGCTCTGACCCTGTCGCTCGGCGAGGCGGGCAACCGGCAGCCGCTCACGGTGGCGATCAACAACTACATCGGCGAGTACTCGATCGACTGGGGGCACCTGTTCGCCGGCGCCGTCATCGCGACGATCCCGGTGATCATCCTGTTCGCGGTGATCGAGGGGCGCGTCGTCAGCGGCCTCACCGCCGGCTCGATCAAGTAGTGAGCGACCACCGGTGACCGTTACCGGCGACGACGCGGTCATCGCCGTCGACGTCGGTGGGACGACGATCAAGGGCGCCGTCGTGGGCGCCGACGGCGCCTTGCACCGCGAGCTGAGCCGGCCGACACCGGTGGCCGACGGCCCTGACGCGGTTGTCGCGGAGCTGCTGGCGATCGTCTGCGAGCTGTCGCGCGGCGGCTCGCCGAGCGCGCAGGCGGTGGGGATTGTCGTCCCCGGTGTGGTCGACGCGCACGCGGGGCGAGCGGTGTTCTCCGCCAACGTCGGGTTTCGCGATCTGCCGCTGCGCGACCTCGTCGAGTCAGAGGTGGAGCTGCCGACGGTGCTGGAGCACGACGTGTACGCCGCCGGCGTGGCCGAGCGCGCCGTGGGCGCCGCCGCCGGCGTCGCCGACCACCTGCTGGTCGTCATCGGCACCGGCATCGCCGGCGTCGTGCATGCGGCCGGGCGCCCCGTGCGCGGCGCCCTCGGCCTCGCCGGCGAGCTCGGCCACATCCCTGTCTGGCCCGGCGGCGAGCGCTGCCCGTGCGGCCAGCGGGGCTGTCTGGAGCGCTATGCCTCCGCCGGCGCGATCGCGCGCCGGTACGCGCAGCTGGGCGGGCGGGCCGGCGTGCCCGCTGAGGTGATCGCGGCGCGGCGGTCCACCGATCCCACGGCCCACCGGGTCTGGCAGGAGGCCACCGAGGCCCTGGCGATCGCGTTTGTCACCTGCACGATGCTGCTCGATCCCGAGCTGATCGTCATCGCCGGCGGTCTGAGCACGGCCGGCGACGCCCTCCATGCGCCGGTGCAGGCCGAGCTCGCCGAGCGCATCACCTGGCGCGTGCCTCCGTTCATCAGGCTCTCGCCGCTCGGTGGCCGGGCGGGCCTGATCGGTGCGGCGATCCTGGCCCGACAATTGGTATAGTCCAATCTCGCCATGAGCGCCGCCACGGACACCGCCCCCGGAGCGCTGATGGCCGCCGAGATCGCCGAGCAGCCGGTAGTGCTAGCGGGCCTGCTGGCCGCGCCCGAGGCGCTCCTGGAGCTCGGCGCGCGGATCGCGGCATCAGGGCCGCGGTTCGTGCTGATCGCGGCGCGCGGCACCAGTGACCACGCCGCGCTCTACGCCAAGTACCTGGCCGAGGTGCGGCTGCAGCTGCCGGTCGGACTCGCCTCGCCCTCCGCCCTGACCGTGTACGGCGCGGCACCGGACATGCGCGACGTCCTGTTCATCGCCGTCAGCCAGTCGGGCCGCTCCCCGGATCTCGTCGACTCGCTGACGGTCGCCCGCGCCCATGGCGCCATCTCGGTCGCGGTCACCAACGATCTCGATTCGCCGCTCGCGCGCGCCGCCGAGTTCGCGGTCGCGATCCACGCCGGCGCCGAGCGAGCGGTCGCCGCCACCAAGACCTACACCGCTGAGCTGCTGGCGCTGCACCTCCTGTTCGGCGGGCCCGACGCCGCACGCGAGGCGGCCTCCATCCCGGCGGCGGCCCGCGCCACGCTCGGTCTCACGCCCGAGGCGCGCCTGGCCGAGCACGCGGCCCGGCTGCGCGAGACGCCAGCGGATCGTCGTCACCGCGCGCGGCTACTCCTACGCGACCGCCCGGGAGGCGGCACTGAAGCTGATGGAGACGAGCTACCTCTCAGCCCAGGCCTTCTCGGGCGCCGACCTGCTCCATGGCCCCATGGCGATGATCGACGAGTCGGTGCCGGTCATCGCCATCGGCTCGCCGGGCCGCGGCGGCGAGGCCATGCGGCCCGTACTCGAGCGCCTCAGCGCACTCGACGCTCAGCTGCTGCTCGTCGGCGCTGACGGTGATCTGCCGATCGCCGCCGAGGGCATCCCCGAGCACCTGCTCCCCATCCTGGAGATCCTGCCCCTGCAACGCCTGGCGTGGCGGCTCGCGCTTGACCGTGGCGTTGACCCCGACCGGCCGCGCGGGCTGTCCAAGGTCACCCAGACCCTGTGAGCCGCTCCCAGACGACCTCGCCGTCGACCCGGTCGGTGGTCGGCTCCAGGCCGAGCGCCCGGGCGACCCCCATCGACGCGGCGTGCTCCGCGTCGATGTACGCGACCAGCCGCTGCACGCCCACGCTCTGCAGCCACGCGACCAGCGCGCCGGCCGCTTCGCGCGCGTAGCCCTGGCCCTGAAAGCGGACACCCAGCACCCAGGCCAGGACGGCGGTGACCGGGGCGGGCGGGGGCGGGTCGGGTGAGATCGCCGCCTGTACGAAGCCCAGCGCCTGACCGTCGTCGCGCCGGCGGACGATCCAGTTCAGCCACGATTCGATGCCGTCGGGCGAGCGCCCGGTCGCCTGGCGGACGTAACGCGCTCGCAACTCGTCGGGCGTCGGGGCCTCGCCCCCGGTGAACGCGTAGAGCTTCGGGTCGCCCAGCAGCGGCGCCATCTCCGCGGCGTGGTCGACGCGCAAGGGCTCCAGCGTGAGCCGGCCGGTCTCCAGCGGCAGGGCGTCCACCCCATCTGCGCACATTGGTCGGTAGCTTGCCAACACTCAATCCTCGAGTCAGATCCGGAGCTGAAATGCCCATGAGGTTCTCTTCGTTTGCCACGATCGTCGCGGCCTGCGCCATGGTGGCGCTCACGAGCGCGGCCCAGGCGCTCGCGGCCGGCGGGCACGCCGCCAAGCTCGCCCCGCCCGTCATCCACGAGTCCTTCACACCGATGCCGTGCTCGGGGTCACCGGGCAAACGCTCGACGCTCCAGGAGGAGGGGTGCGCCGAGCAGCAGATCCTGCGCAGCGACAAGCAGATCAACGTGCTCAACCAGAGGATCTTCAACGCCCTGCCCACCACGTCGGCGCGACGTGACCTGATCGCGGGCCACAAGGCGTGGCTGACCTATCGCAAGAGCTACTGCCTCAGCGTGTCCGATGTGTTCCAGGGCGGCACCCTGGCCGGGGTGGTCGACGCCGACTGCACCGCCACGCTCAACGGCCAGCACGTCTCGAACCTCAAGACGTTCTTCAAGGACCTCACGTCCAACGGCTGAGCCCTGCGGAGGACGCGCGGTTGGGGCGCTCGCTCATTCGATGATTTCGGTCAGCGTCTGGCCGCTGACCACTGACTCCGGGTGCTCGGCGGCGACATCCGAGCCCGAGCGGGCATGCTCGTCGCGGCGCTTGATGAGCAGCCACTGCGGTGGCTCGCCGCGGCCGGTGCGCTGCAGGGCAAAGCCGCCCTGCAGCTTTTCGCCGTGCAGCACGAACACCGCGTGGCCGCGGTCCAGCGCTTCGGGCCACGGCACGCGGCCGCCCTGCTCGTAGGTGCCCCGGTCCCACACGATCACCCCGCCACCGTGACCGGCGCCCTCAAAGCTGTTGTGCCCGGTGTCGTGGTCGGCCACCTGCACGGCCAGCCGCTTGACCGCCGGGTCCAACGAGGGGCCCTTGGGCACCGCCCACGAGCGCATGACTCCGTCCACCTCGAGGCGCAGGTCGTAGTGGTGGGCCGTGGCCTGGTGCTCCTGGACGACGAACACGCCGGCGCTCACCCCGCGCACGGCGAACTGCTCGTGTCCCTCGACCTTGACCTTCTCGGCCTCGACAACAGCGCCGCCGCCCTCCAGCGAGGCGACCAGCTCGGCCGGCGCGCCGGCCTTGCCCTCGGCGTGAATGCGCACCTGACCGTCGGGGTCGTCGCGCACCCAGCCCAGCAGTTCGAGCTCCGCGGCGCGGGCGAGCACGCGCTCCACGTGCGACCCGCCCTGACCGTCGCTCGGCAGGCTCGCCCGGACCGCCTCCGCCGCTTTGGTCTGCGCCCGCTTGGCCACGCGCCGACGTTACCGCGCGAGCCGCCGAGCGTGTCCGCCCGGTCCCACGGGGTATCCATGTCGCAGATGCAGGCCCAGATCGTCCGACGGCTGCGCGATCCGATCACCTGGACGGAGGCCTCACAGCTGGCCAAGACAGTGGGGGCCGCGGTGGTCGCGTGGGTCCTCGCGGTCCACGTGTTCCATCTGTCGCAGGCGTTCATGGCGCCCTGGGCGGCGCTCCTCACCGTCCACGCGACGGTGTTCGGGACCCTGCAGCGCGCAGCGCAGCAGGCGGGGGCCAGCGTGCTGGGCGTGCTCATCGCCTCCGGCGCGTGGCAGGTGTTCGGCGTCGACGCCCTCGCGCTCGGGGCCACGGTCCTGGTGGCGAGCCTCGCCGGCAGCATGCCCGGACTGCGGGCACCCATGACCACGGCCACCACCGCCGTGGTCGTGCTCACCACCGGCTTCATCGGCAACAGCGGCATGTTGGCGGACCGGCTGATCGACACCGGCATCGGGATCGCGGTGGGCCTGTTGGTGAATCTGCTCGTGTGGCCCCCGCTGCGCGACCGGGCTGCCGCTCGCCACATCGACATCATCGACGATCGCCTCGGGGAACTGCTGACCAAGATCGCGGGCGAGCTTCGGGACGGCTGCGCGACGGATGCCGCCGACGACTGGATCAGGCACACCGATCGGCTCGACAACGATGTCGAGCGCGCGTGGCACGTCCTCGACGAGGCGCGCCAGAGTGGGCGGCTGAACCCACGGCGCGCGGTGCCGGAACGGATGCGCGCCGCGGAGGAGATGACTCAGGTCATCAATCGGCTGGCCCAGGCGGTGGCCGAGACGCGGAGCATGGCGCGCACCATCCGTGTCGCCCGGCTCGCACCGCAGGACTGGGAGCCCGCGTTCCGCGAACCGTGGCTGGAGCTACTGGAGCGTGCGGGCGCAGCCATCGAGCGGGCCGACGCCGAGGGGCTCAGGTCGGCCCGCCTCGAGCTCTCCGAGCTGTCCGATCACCTGACCACCCAGCCGCTCCATGGTGGCCTGTGGTCGATGTTCGGCGCGCTGCTCGTGAACCTGCGCAATGTGCTCGACGCCATGGACGTCGTTGCGGAGGCCCAGCCCGTGCATGTGCCGGCGCCTTCGCTGGCGCGCGGTGCCAGAGCCGGCCGTTGAGGCTCAGGCCGGGGCGACCGTGGCTGCTCCCAGCAGCGTGCGCACGTGCGCGGCCGCGTACTGGGCGGCGTTGAGCTCGCGCTCCTCGCCGGCGGTCTCGATCTCGGTGACGAAGGCCTCGACGACCTTGGGATCAAACTGGGTGCCCGACCAGCGCAGCAGCTCCTGACAGGCGACCTCGTGCGTGACCGCGGTCCGGTAGGAGCGGTCGGCGGTCATCGCCTCGTAGGCGTCGCAGACGGCGACGATCCGCGCGCCCAGCGGAATCTCCTCGCCACACAGGCGATCCGGGTAACCGGACCCGTCCCAGCGCTCGTGGCTGGCCCGCACGAGCCGCGCCACCGGACGCAGCGCGGGAGCGCCGTGGAGGATCCGCTCGCCGAGGATCGTGTGCTGGTAGATGAACTCCCACTCGCCGTCGGTGAGGCTTGAGGGCTTGTTGAGGATCGCGTCGGGGATGCCCACCTTGCCGATGTCGTGAAGTTCTGCGGCTCGGGCGATCTCGTCCAGTGCCTCGCCACCGAGGCCCAGACGGCGGGCGACCCGTATGGCCAGCTCGGCGACGTTGGAGGAGTGCTCGTCGAGCTCGGGCTGCTTGGCGTGCATCGTGCGCAGCAACACCTCGCCGGCCTGGCTTCGCGCGGCGGAGCGGCTGCGCTTGTTGGCGTACATGCGCTCGTCGGCGACCTGGAGCGCGTGGTCGGCGCTGTCGGCCTCATGGGGCAACAGCGCGACGCCGAGCGAGGCCCCGATGCTGAGCTCGGCGCCGCTCTCGACCAGGGCCTCCGACGCCTGGAGGATGACCGCGTCGGAGTCCTGGCCCTGGAGCTGGATGTGGGCGCAGAACTCGTCGCCGCCGAGGCGGTAGGCCGAGCCGACGCCGGACACGGCCTCGTCCAGCTTGCGCCCCAGCCGCGCCAGCAACGCGTCACCGGCCAAGTGGCCGAAGGTGTCGTTGTAGTCCTTGAAACCGTCCAGATCGAACAGGAGCAGGAGCGAGGGCCGCGAGGTGCAGGGATCGCGCAGCGCCGCGGCGAGGTCGGCGCTCAGCTTGCGGCGGTTCCCCAGGCCCGTGAGCGGGTCGGTGACCGCCTGCTGGCGGATCGTCTCGTGGGCGATGATCTCGGCGGCGGAGAGCTCGGCCTTGGAGATCAGCTCGGCGATGAGGGCGATCTCGTCCTCCTCGAAGGCGCGGCCGTCGCGAACGAACCGCAGCGTCCCGCTCACCAGACGGGGCGAGGCGGCGATGCGCATGGGCAGGCTCAGGGTCCAGGTGCCGGCCTCGCCGACCTGGATCGGGCACGCCGGCGAGGCGCCGTTGCGCTCCAGCACGCGCAGGGCATCGGCGGCACCGGCAGTGAGCCTCAGCGGCGAGGGGCCGCCGGTCAGGGTCAGCGTTCCCGAGGCGGCGTCGAGGGCCTCAAGCGAGCCGTTCAACAGGATCTCCAGCAGGCCGGAGAGCTCGAGCTTGGCGGCGAACGCGTCACCGAGACGGCGCACGGCGGTCTGCAGCCGGGCCCGCTCCTGCTCGACCAGCTTGAGCCGGTGGTGGGCCTGGTCGATGCGCTGGCTGCGGTCGCGCGCCAGCAGCCACAGCAGAAACACGAGCGGGACCGCGAAGAGGATCGCGGCGAAGCCCTGGCGGGCGGTCATCGCGGCGAGGAAGCCCAGCGGCGCCAGCGACGCATCCACCGTCCACACCAGGCCGATGACGCGCATCTGGAGCTTGAGGTCGGGCACGACGCCCGCGAGCCGCATGCGCACCATCGAGCCGGCCAGATCGACGATGCACCCGGCGGCGAACGCAGCGGCGAGCAGCGGCAGCTGGCCGAACCCGATGCGCGGGGAACCCGCCACCAGGAGCACGACCGCGGGACCGATGGCGTGCCACGCGTCGGGGATGGCGGACAGGATGCGGCGGGGCGGGACCCGGCCCAGCGCGCACTCGGCCGCGTTGCCGCTGACCAGCCCGATCGCCACCGCGATCGGCACGACGGCGGGCGGCAGCATAAGGAGCATCGGCACGAGGATCAGCTGCGTCGGCACGACATACCCGGCGCCGACGGGGAACTCGATCCGACCCACGACGGCATACACGCCGATCAACAGCGCCGCCACCGGGAGGCGCAGGCCCGTCGCGCCCCACGAGAGCACCAGCACGCCGGCGGCCATGACGAATAGCGCGGCCGCCGATGCCTCGACGATCAGCTCACGCTCGGAGGCGCGGCGCTCCCGTCCCTCCCAGCTCGTCTCCAGCAACCGCTCGGTCGCCGACTGCGACTCGTCGGCGTAGGGCCCCATGATGCTCATCTGTGGTCGGGTGCTCCGTCGGTCCGGGCTTCAGGCGCTCAGCCGGCGCGATACGGGTCGACGTAGACGTCGTCGACCTGCCAGCTCCCCGGGCCGGAGACGAGGAAGCGCATGGCCGCCGCAATCGAGAACCCCTTGGGGATCCTGTTGGTCTGGACGGTGACCTGCACCGGCGTCCAGAACGGCAGCGAGCCGTCGGGGACATCGGCGACGGTCAGCGAGAGCGGACCGCGCGGGGTCTGGACGACGCCCTGGACCTTGAGGTCGGAGCCCGGCGAGGTCTGGCGCACGAAGAACCGGATGCTCGCCATGGTGCTGTCCACGCAGAACGCCGGTGAGGTGGCGCTGCCCCCGCCGTTGATGAGTAGCGACTGGTCGTCGCTGATGCCGTTGATGTGAAACGGCTCGTTGCCGGGAGTCAGGGTCGCCCCGGACAGGGTCCAGCCCACCTGGGCCGGCGTGCCCTCGAACGAGCCACCGGGGACGAGGAAGTAGTTGGAGCTGTCGCCCCACTTGGAGAACTTCTGCTTGGCCGACTGGGTCGGGCACTGAGCGGCGAACGCCGCCCCGGAACTGACGAAAATCGCGACGCAGGTCAATGCGGCAACACGGCCGATCGTTTTGCGAACTCGCGGGTGGATAACCAAAGGCACTGAAAACCCTCCATGGTGGGCCACCATCCTTGGCGGCACGAGATGAATTGGTTATCGGCAGCTGGGCGATCTTCGGCCGAAGACCCCTGGCTTTGCGCCCCCGCCTCACGACGAGTATGCCTTGTCGACACACCCCTCTTCGGCATTCGCTTTGCGTAGGTTTAGGGGCTAAAGCTAATTGGACATCTGTTCGATGCCGCCCGTACCGGCGGAGGCGGCGGCGGTCCGGGGTGGCCGGATCGAGCCGGCGATGGCGCCCGCGACGAGCATCACCACGATGACCGCCACCAGCGCGTGGGGGACCGTGGACTGCTGGCCCAGGAAGCCGATCAGCGGCGGCCCGCCGAGGAACGCGCAGTAGCCGATGGTGGAGATGACCCCGACCCGCGGCGCCGCGGACGCGGGCTCGTCCGCGCCGGCGCTCATGCCCACCGGGAAGCCCAGCGACGTGCCCGCGCCCCACAGCAGGGCGCCCACGAAGGCCAGCACCATGCCGGGCGCGAACACGAACAGGACGAGCCCGGCGATGGCCAGGCCCGCGAGGACCCGCACCACCGGAACGCGGCCGTAGCGGTCCAGCGCCGCCGGACCGAACCAGCGCGCGCTGGTCATCGCCCCCAGAAAGACGGCGAACACGAGCGTGCCGAGCGCCGGCGCGACGTGGTGACGGTCGATCGTGGCCAGGCTGATCCAGTCGTTGCCGGTCCCTTCGGCGAAGGCGAAGGCCAGCACGAAGACGCCGACGACCAGCGTGCGCGGCTCCCGCCACGCCCCGAGCGAGTCACGGGCCCGGGCCGGCTCATGCTCGCCGGGCCCGCCGGCGCCGGTCGGCTCGCGCGTGGACGGGACCGCATCCGCGGAGTCCGGGACGAACTCGCGCACCATCGACGGGACGGCGACGGCCACGATCACCCCGACGATCGCGATGTGGACCGTGACCGACACGCCCAGCGCCACCATCGCGGCTCCGCCCAGTGCCGCGACCACCGTGCCCATGCTGAACCCGGCGTGGAAGCGGGGCATGATCGAGCGGCCGAGCAGGCGCTCGACGACGGCGCCCTGCACGTTCATGGCCACGTCCCAGGTCCCGCCGGCCACGCCCCAGCAGAACAGACCGGCGACCACGGGCGCCACCCCGACGCGGTACCCGAACGCCACCACGATGAGCCCCAGCCCCCCGAGCACCCCCGTGGCCATGACCGTGCGCCGCGAGCCGAAACGGGCCACGATCGGGCCCGCGAGCGGGAGCGAGATGACCGACCCGGCAGCGAGCGAGAGCAGCAGCAGGCCCAGCTGCGAGGGATCAAGGTCCAGGTGGGCCTTGACCTGCGGGATCCGCGACGCCCAGCTGGCAAAGCCAAACCCGGCTCCGGCGAACGCCACGTAGGTGGCGCGCGAGGCGGCGCGCAGTCCGCTGCCAGCGCCCGGGGTCAGGACGCGCGCTCCGGCTCACTCACCTCGGCCAGGCGCTGGCTCAAAAAGCGGCGCTCCGCGTCAGACCCGGCTAGCTCCAGAGCCTGCCGGTAGGCGTCCGCGGCCTCGCCGAGACGACCCAGGCGGCGCAGCAGGTCGGCCCGTGTGGCGTAGAGAAGGTGGTAGCCGGCCAGCTCGCCGGAGGCCTCCAGCTCGTCGATGACCGCCAGGCCGGCGTGGAGCCCCTGGGCCATGGCGATGGCGACGGCTTGGTTGAGCGCCACCACCGGCGAGGGGAGGACCTCCGCCAGCAACTCGTACAACGAGGCGATCTCGGCCCAGTCGGTGTCGGCGACATCGGCGGCGCCGGTGTGGCACGCCGCGATGGCCGCCTGCAGCTGGTACGGGCCGGCCCGGCGATGGCGGAGCGCCGCCTGAAGCACACGCGTCGGCTTCGTCGATCTCGGCCCGGTCCCACAGAGTTCGGTCCTGGTCCTCGAGGGTGATCAGGTCGCCCGCGACGTCAAGCCGGGCGCTGCCGGCGCGAGTGATGGAACAGCATCAGCGCCAGCAGACCGGCCGCCTCGGGCTCGTCGGGCATGAGTCCGCTCAGCGCGCGGGCGAGCCGGATCGCCTCGTCGCATAGCTGAGCGCGGATGAGGTCGGGGCCGCCAGAAGCCGCGTAACCCTCGTTGAACAGCAGGTAGAGCACCGCGAGGACCCCGCCGGTGCGCTCGGGCAGCAGATGCGCCGGCGGGACCCGATAGGGGATGCGCGCGCCGGCGATCTTGCCCTTGGCGCGCACGAGGCGCTTGGCCATCGTCGGCTCGGGCACCAGGAAGGCCCGGGCGATCTCCGCCGTGGTCAGCCCGGCCAGCGTGCGCAGGGTGAGCGCGACGCGCCCCTCGAGCGGGAGCGCCGGGTGACAGCAGGTGAACATCAGTCGCAGGCGGTCGTCCTCGATCCCGCTCTCGTCCGAGTGGCAGTCGGTGTCGTACTCGTCCATCGCCTCGAGCCTCGGTTTTCCAGCGACGCCTCCCGGGCGAGCAGCTCGGCGCCGCGGCGCTCACGCCGGAGCCGGTCGATCGCCCGGTTCTTGGCGACGGTCGTCAGCCACGCTCCCGGTCGGTCCGGGACCCCGTCCGAGGGCCAGCGCCGGAGTGCCTCGGCGAAGGCTTCCTGCGCGCACTCCTCGGATAGGTCCCAGTCGCCGGTGCGCCGGATGAGCGCGGCGACGATGCGTCCCCATTCGTCGGTGAACGCCGTCGCGACCGCCGCCTGGGCGTCGGCTCTCAGTCCTCCGCGAACGGTCGCACCTCGAGCGCGCCGATGCGTGCCACGGGATGCTTGCCGGCGACCTCGATCGCCTCGTCGAGGTCCGCGCACTCGAGGATGTCGAAGCCGGCGATGAGCTCCTTGGTCTCCGCGAAGGGGCCGTCGGCCAGCACCACCTCGCCGGCGCGGACGCGCACCGTGGTGGCGGTGCTGATCTCCTGCAGGCGGTTGCCCTGCAGGCGGACGCCTCGCCCGTCCATCTCATCCACCCACGCCATCGCGTCGCGGCCGATGTCCTTGGTCGCCTCGGGCGTCGCCGAACGTCGTGGTCCACGCAGACAAACATCAGGTATTTCATCGTGGGGCCTCCGGGGGTCGGGTGCCGGCCTGGCGGCGGCACCTCTGTCTTTATCACCCCCACGACGAACGCGCCGGGCCGAGATGGACACCCCCGCCGGCTCAGGATCCCGGCGCGGTCCCTTCGGAGGGCAGGCGAGGCATCGGGAAATGACAGATCGCGGCGGCACGCTTGAACGCCGGCGCGTCCGGATCGCTCACCACCAGGAACAGGCCGCCGCGGCCGAGAGCCTGGATGGCGCGCCGGGCCCCGAACGACGGCGGTGTGGCGGTCGGATCGGGGAAGTTGGGCAGACCGTGAGCGCGCATGCAGCGCGCCATCGCGACCATGGCCAGGCGAGCGCTCTCCGATGGCTTGCTCCCAGGTCCGCCGGACGCCAGCAGCTTGTTGCAGGTGCGCTGCGCCGATTGGAAGGCCGGGGCATTCGCGTTCATCCCGTTGGGGATGACCACGGGCCCGCCGGCGCTCGGATCCGGGAAGCGGGGGACCCCGTGCGCCCGCATGCATCGCGCCATCTTCAGCGCGGGATCGGCGTGGACGCCGGTGCCAGACGCGCTTGAGCCACCGCACCCCGGCAGCGCCAGCGCGGCGACCGCCGCGATGGCGGCGCAACATGGTCTGCCGGCGGCCGTGGGGGACACAACCCCACGTGTAGCCCACCGACCATCTCAACGGTGTAACGCCGTTATACGGCTGTTAGGTGTCGGGCCCCGCGCCGGCGCCGAGGGCGTTGAGCCAGGCGCGCATGCTGCGCCCCGCGGGCGTGATCTCGCCCTCCTCATACCCCGTTGTCGCCACCGCGAGCGTGATCCCACTCAGCGTCGACCACCCGTACTCGATCGCGGTGCCCGTCTTGGCGTAGCGGGCGACCGCCTGCCCTTGCGCCAGGATCGTGCCGGGCGGGGCGATGTCGGTGATCTGCTCGGCCACGTACTGCACCTGTCCGGCGTCCGCCCCCTCGAGCAGCTCGAAGTACACGAGCGGCTGGGTGAGATACCAGTCAGGCTCGATGTCCAGGATCTTGATCCGGCAGGGAGCCAGGATCGGAGATCCGACGTTCATCACGGCGTCGACGCCCTGGTCGGTGCGCTCCCAGCGCGTGACGCCCTGGAGGGGATTGATGTAGGTCGCGTTGGTTCTCGGTGCCGCCACGTGCTCGAGCTTGAGCTCGGCCTGACCTGCGAGAGCGGCGCCGCATGGGCGTGGATGTCGCCGACGGGATCGGTGGCGGTGACAGCCCGCGCCTGCTGGCCGGCGGCGGGCTGGATGACGTGGGGCGTGCCCTGCGGGATGGTGTCGTCCGGGGTGGTGGTCGTCGTGTCGTGACGACGCTGGACCCGCACCCGGCGAGGCCGAGGCCGCCACCGCCAGCGCGGCAAATCTCCTGATCGGCAAGCGCACGGCGACACGATTCTCTCGGACGCGACCGATGGAGCCGGGCTTGCCGAGCGCGGGGCAGGGCGTGACGAACCGGAGCGGCTTGCCGCGGCGACGGGCCGATCCCATAGCGTTGCGCCGAACCCCGACCTTGGAGGTGGCCGATGGCCCGCACGCACTACCTGCCCGACGAACAGGTCCACTTCACGTGGGATGCGGGCAATGAGCCGAGGGTCGTGGTCGACTCCGGCGATACCGTCGGTCGTGTGGACGCGCGACGTGTCCGACAACCAGATCACGCCCGACTCGGACACCAGCGTCATCGCCGGCTTGGACTGGGACCGCGTGTATCCGCTCAACGGGCCCATCGGGGTTGCCGGTGCGGAGCCCGGCGACACGCTGGCGATCGAGATCCTGGACATCCGCACCCAGGGATGGGGGTGGACGGCGGTGCTGCCCGGAATCGGGTCTTCTGCCCGAGGACTTCCCCGATGCCTACCTGCGCGTCTTCGACATCTCGGGCGGCCAGTTCGCGCACATGCGCCACGACGTCGCCATCCCGCTGGCGCCCGTTCTTCGGCACGATGGGCGTCTGCCCGGCCGGCGCCAGCGCGCAGCCGGTGATGCCGCCGGGGACGTTCGGCGGCAACATGGACATCCGTCAGCTCGTCGCCGGGTCGACGCTCTATCTCCCCGTGCAGGTCGACCAGGCCCTGTTCTCCTGCGGCGACGCCCACGGCTGCCAGGGCGACGGCGAGGTGTGCGTCACCGGCCTGGAGGCGCCGATGTACGCCGCGCTGCGCTTCACGCCTGCACAAGGGCCGGTCGATCCCCAGCCCCCAATACCGCACGCCGGCGCCACTGACCCCGCGCGTGGACTCGGCGCCGTTCTACGGGACCACCGGGGTGGGCGGGGACCTGTTCGCCGCATCCCAGGACGCCATCCGGGCGATGGTGGACCACATCCACCAGACCTACGACCTCGCCCCGGTGGACGCCTATCTGCTCTGCAGCCTGGCCGTCGACCTCAAGATCTCCGAGATCGTCGACGCCGGTCAGTACATCGTCAGCGCGCTGTTGCCCGAGGCGGTCTTCACCGGCTGAGGGCGCCTCAGGTGGCGCGGGCTCCTGGCCGGCGGGGTGCGCCTCGCCGGCCGCCGCGTCGTCGCCCAGCCCCATCTCATCTCCTCGTGATCGTCGGACGTGGGCGCGGATCTTGAGTCGCCCCACTCAGGGGTCGTCAAGCGGCGCGACGCCGCGAGCGCGCAGCATCGCCACCAGCACCGGGGGCCACTGCCGCAGCCGGCGCAGCTGAGTCGTGGCCGGCGTGATCATGAACCGCGACAGCCGCCCCTCCGGCGCCACCAGTTCGGGGTCCGGCGTGAGCTGAGCGCCGTAGCGATCGACCAGCTCGGCGCCGCGCCCGCGCTTGGCCCACTGGGGCAGTGGCCCGACGACGTAGCGCACGGTGCCGTCCGGTGCGTGCAGCTCCACCTGGGTGGGGCTGGCAATGTCGGCGCGCAGGGTGTCACCCTCGGCCTCGAGCAGGGGCTCGCCCCCGGCGTCCATCAGACACACGCGCGAGCCGGTGAGGACGAGCGCGGCGAACTGCCGGCTCGGCGAGCGCCGACGGTACGACCACGCCACCAGCACGGCCTGGTCTGCGAGGCCGGCGGCCGCGCCATCAGTCGGGTCCTCTCCCACGCCGGCGATCATATTCCCGGCGCGTGGCGGCGCGCGCTCCGGGGCCGGCATGGGCCGCCGTTTACACTGAGGCCATGGGGACTCCCGCGCAACGAGTACAGCACGCCACCGGTCGCTGAGCACCCGCGCTGACCGCGCGGGTGGGCCGGTGGCAGTCGCCGTTGCCACCCGACGTTGTTAGGAGAGGAGTCCCATGTCGTATCCGTCCAAAGCACCCGCAGCCACCGGCCGCCTCCGCGGTGCCACCAGCTCCCCGGTCCGTGACATCCTCGCGCTGACCGAGCGTCCCGGAGTCGTGTCGTTTGCCGGCGGCCTACCGGCGCCCGACCTGTTTGATCGCGCCGGCCTGCAGGCGGCGTTCACCGCGGTCCTGGCCGAGGGCTCGGGCGCCCGCGCGCTGCAGTACTCCACCACCGAGGGCGACCCGCTCCTGCGCCGGCTCATCGCGCAACGCCTGACCGAGCGCGGCCTGGAGACCGCCGCCGATGACCTGCTCATCACCAGTGGCTCCCAGCAGGCGCTGACGCTGGTCGCCGCGGTCCTGCTCGAACCGGGTGACCGCGTGCTCGTCGAGGAACCCTCCTACCTTGCCGCGCTCCAGTGCTTCGGCCTGGCCGGAGCCCAGGCGATCCCAGTCCCCTGCGATGACGGGGGCCTGGACCCCGACGCGCTCGAGGCGCTGATCGCCGAGCACCGGCCGACCCTGCTCTACACGGTGCCGACCTTCCACAACCCCACCGGCCGGACCCTGTCGCTGGAGCGACGCCTCGCCCTGGCCCAGGTGGCCGAGCGCACGGGGGTGTGGATCGTGGAGGACGATCCCTACGGCGAGCTGCGCTACAGCGGCGAGGCGCTCCCCGCGGTGGCGTCGCTGCCGGCGGCGGACGGGCGGACGCTCGCGGTCTCCACGCTGTCCAAGATCGCCGCCCCGGGCCTGCGCATCGGCTGGGTGCGGGCGCCGCGGATGCTGCTGCGATCGCTGACGATCGCCAAGCAGGCCGCCGACCTGCATTCCTCGACCGTCGACCAGGCCGCGGCCGCGCGCTGGTTGGCCGATACCGACCTCGCCGCCCATATCGAGCGCCTGCGCGCCGAGTACGGCGCCCGGCGCGATGCGCTGCTCTCGGGGCTGGGGGCCGCCCTCCCGCCCGGCTCGACGCCACAATCACCCCGACGGAGGCATGTTCGTGTGGGCGCGCCTGCCCGACGGCTGGGACGCGGGGGCGCTGTTGCAGCGCGCGCTCGATCGCGACGTCGCCTACGTCCCCGGCGCGCCGTTCTTCTCGGGGGCGCCGGATCGTCGCCACGCTTCGCCTGTCCTTCACCGCGCACGGCAGCGATGAGATCGCGCTGGGGCTCGAGCGCCTGGCCCAGGCGCTGGCCACCGCGGACACGGCGAGCGCCGCCGTCTAACTCATCTCGTCCTCAACGTACACGCGGACGATCTCGTCGAAGTCTCGCTCGGCGGTGAACCCCAGCTCCGACGCGCGCCGGGCGTCAAAGGCGCGCGGCCAGCCGTCGACGATCCGGGCGATGGTGTCATCGGGCTCTGAGCGGATGAGGGCCACCGCGTCGTCACCGGCGACGCGGCGCAGCGCCTCGATCTCCTCACCCACCGTGGCCGAGAGGCCCGGCATCGTCAGCGTGCCGCCGCAAGCCCAGAGCGCTGGTGTCGATCGTCCGCGGCATGGATGAGAAAGGCGACGGCCGCGCGCGGCGAGGCGAACCAGTGGCGGACTTCGGCCGAGACGGGCAGGACGGCGGGCCGGCTGTGCAGCGGCTCGCGGATGATGTTGGAGAAGAAGCCCGACGCGGCCAGGTTCGGCGCGCCCGGGCCGCACGCAGATCGTGGGCAGGCGGATGGCGATGGCGTCGACGAAACCGCGGCGCGTGTAGTCGGCGAGCAGCAGCTCGACGATCGCCTTCTGGGTCCCGTAGCTGGTCGCCGGGGTGGTGGGATGGTCATCGGCGATGACGTCGGGCATCGGCGGACCGAACACCGCGATCGACGAGCTGAAGACCAGCCGGGGGCGGTAGTCCGGGCCGGCGAGGCGGATCGCCTCCAGGAGGTGCCGGGTGGCGTCGAGGTTGACGCGGTAGCCCTTCTCGAAATCGCTCTCGGCCTCGCCGGAGACAACGGCGGCCAGGTCGACGATGACGTCGGGTCGCGACGCGATCAGGTCCGCGGCCGCGCCGGGGTCGGTGAGGTCGGCGGCGATCGTGTCGACGCCGCCGGCGACGTCGGCGCGCACCAGCGCCGAGATCGGCTGCGCCCCGAGCGACCCGTCTCGGGCCAGGCGCTCGGACAGCTTCCGCCCCAGCATGCCCGCCGCTCCGATGATCAGGATCCGCATCGTGAACAATGACAGCAGGCCCGGCCCCCACTTCGCACCAAGGAGTCAGCGCATGGCTATGGATTGCACCTATCGCTTGCGGATCCCGCACCATTCCGGGCAGCTGGCGAAGGTGGCGACCTGCATCGCCGAGCATCGCGGGCTCATCGGGGACGTGACGACGATCACCATCGCGCGCAACGAGGCCCTGCGCGAGATCACGGTCGAGCTGCGCGACAAGGAGCACGCTGAGGCGCTGGCCGCCGGACTGGGCGCGCTGCCCGGGCGTGAGCGTGGTGTGGTTTCACGACCGCGCCTTCATCGCCCACGACGGCGGCAAGCTGGAGGTCACCGGGCGCCGGGAGATCCGCACCAACCAGGACGTGCGCGACGTGTACACCCCCGGCGTGGCCCGCGTGTGCGAGGCGATCGCCGAGTTCCCGCAGCTGGCCGGGCGCTTCACGATGATCGGCCGCAGCGTCGCCATCTGCACCAACGGCACCCGCGTGCTGGGTCTCGGCGACATCGGCCCGGTGCCCGAGCATGCCGGTGATGGAGGGCAAGGCGCTGTTCTACGCCCAGCTCGTCGGCGTCAGCGCGGTGCCGATCCTGATCGACACCAAGGACGTCGACGAGTTCGTCGACACCGTGATCCGCGTCGCGCCCGGGCTTCGGCGGGATCCACCTCGAGGACATCTCCGCGCCCGAGTGCTTCGAGATCGAGCGCCGGCTCATCGAGGCCCTGCCCCAGCCGGTGATGCACGACGACGTCCACGGCACCGCGGTCGTCACCATGGCGGCCGCGATCGCGGCCTGCCGCCAGGTCGGGCATGCGCCTGGACGAGGCGGTCGTCGGCCAGATCGGCCTCGGCGCGGCCGGCTACGGGATCGCCTCGCTCATCCACGACGCCGGCGTCAAGCGGGTCATCGCCACCGACCCCAGCCCATGGGCCCAGGAGCAGGCGCGCGCGCACGGGATCGAGATCGCGCGACCTGGCGACGGTCATGGGCGAGGCCGACGTCGTCGTCGCCACCACCGGGCGGCCGGGCCTCATCACCCCCGAGCTCGTGCGCCCCGGCCAGGTCATCCTGGCCCTGACCAATCCCGCCCCGGAGATCGAGCCCGAGCTGGCGCTCGCAGGCCGGCGCCGCCTTCGCCGCCGACGGCACCAGCGTCAACAACGTCCTCGGCTACCCGGGCATCTTCCGGGGCGCGCTGCTGGCCGGCGCCAGCGAGATCAACATCAGCATGAAGCGCGCCGCCGCCTGGGCGCTGGCCGGGCTGACCGTCGAGTCCGAGCTCGTGCCCGACGTGCTCGACCGCAACGTGCACGAGACGGTGGCCCAGGCGGTACGCCAGGCCGCCGATCGACAGCGGCGTCTCGGACCCGGGCCGGATCGATCCCGGAGCTGTGATCGGCCCGGGATACCCGGTGGGAACTCATGGCGCTCGCCGTCGATGTTCCCGGTATTTGGGACAAATTGTGATCACGTGGGGATTGACTTGTGACCGTCTCCACACATAGGGTTGTTTTTGGGCGTAGGTGCCTGACAAAGCGAAGAGCGGGCCAGGAGATGTGAGGTCCGCCACACGGCAGAGTCACTCTCCGGAGTGACTTTATTCCACGTGTGCTCCAGGTCACACCTGCGCCCATTTTTTATGCACTGACACGGTGAGTGCACTGGTGTCACCGCGTCACCGCACGTGTGAGGTGAGCGTCGCGGTCGCGGTGCGCAGCAGCGCCCGCTCAGCGGCGCTCGGCTCCATCGCGCCGCTCGTCACCTGACGGCTGGCGGCGTGGATGAGGTCGATGATGGTGCCGAGCAGCCACTCCGCCGGGAGCTCGGGATCGAACGTCGCCCTCGTGCTGGCCGCGCCTGATCAGCGCGCGCACCGGCGCGAGCGCGGGGGCGAGCCGGGCACGCAGCTCCGCGCGCTCGAGGCGCTGGTTGACGATGACCAGCCCGCGGTAGCGGCCGATGACCTGCCACGCGGCGAGCCAGCACGCGCTCCATCGCCTCCGGCGCGGTGCCCTCCGCCGGGCGCGCGCGCCGCCAGCGCCGCCGTGACCTCGCCGATCGACTGGTCGGTCAGCGTGTCCATGAGCGCGTCGCGGCTGTGGAAGTGGTGATAGAGAGTCGCCCGCGACACGCCGGCCGCCGCCGCCACCCGCTCCATGCTCGCGCCCGGATCGGTGGCGATGAGCTCAGTCGTCGCTTCCAGGATCCGCTCGACGTTGCGGCGGGCATCGGCCCGCACTGGCCGTTCACCTAAGTTTGACATCGATGTCAAGATTAGTCGTAGCGTGTTCGACCACGGGCAACTCGTCTATCTCCAGATTCCCGCGACGGACATCACCGCCTCCGCGCGCTTCTACGAGCGCGTCCTGGGCTGGGAGGTGGACCCGCCGGAGTCGCGGCTTCGAGGCTCCCGGGCTCATCGGGCAGTGGATCACCGACCGCCCGCCCGCCCCCGACGCCGGACCCGTGATGTGGATCCACGTCGACGACGTCGCGCAGACGCTCGCGGAGGCCGAGAGCGCGGGCGCCGTGCTCCGCCAGGAGCCCACGCCCGACGGGCCGCGCCTGCTGGCGTCGTTCAGCGACCCGGCGGGCAACCTCGTGGGCATCGCCGCGCACCCGGCGAGCGCACGGCGGCGCCACCGGCCGGCGACCGCGCGGCGACAACCGCACGATGCCGGCGTGCACGATCATCCCCGAGCTCGTCTACGACGACGTGACCGAGGCGCATGCGATGGCTCTGCGACGTCTTCGGCCTTGACGAGCGCTGGCACGCCGGGCGATCACCGCGCCCAGCTCTCGTTCGGCGACGGCACGATCGCGATCACCGAGCCGCGCACCTCCAGGGCCCTGACCGGGCACGTGTCGCTCGTGATCCGCGTCGACGACGCCGACGCGCACTGCCGGCGCGCGCGCCAGCGCGGCGCGGTGATCGTCGCCGAGCCCCAGGACTACCCCTACGGCGAGCGCCAGTACACCGCCGAGGACCTCGGCGGGCACCACTGGTGCTTCTCGCAGTCGATCGCCGACGTGGCGCCGGAGGAGTGGGGCGGCACCTCGGGCCCGGCGCTGGGTGCCCCGCCTCACCGCAGCGGCGCGACTCCCGACGAGCCCGCGATCTCGGTGATGCTCATCGTGCCCGAGGGCGACGCCGCCGTGACCTGGTATCGCGAGGCGCTCGGAGCCGAGGTGCTGTGGGACCTGGGCGGGGTGGCCGGGCTGCAGGTGGGCGGAGCGCCGTTCTTCCTGCACGAGGCCAATCCGGAGAACCCGGCGGAGGACAGTCCCGACCGCGTCGGCCAGACGAGCGTGCGCATCGAGGTCTTTGTCGAGGATCCGGACGGGTTCATCGAGCGCGCCGTGGCCGCAGGGGCGCAGTCCGGGCTCGCCCGTCACCGCGCACGAGCTGCCGTGGGGGACCCACCGCCAGGGCGGCTTCCAGGACCCCTTCGGCCACAAGTGGTCAGTCGGGGACACCGTCGCCGCTGCGCGCCGGCTCGGGTTGAGCGCGCCGGCGGCGACGCGCCCGATGGCCCGTCGCTGTCACGATGTGGCATCAGCCGGGTAACCCTCACGCCATGAGTGAGATCGGAGACCGCACCGGCTCGGCGATCGGCGACCTCTTCGGCCCGCCGACCGAAGAGCACCGCCTCATCCCCGAGATCACCTATGACGAGCACCTGTATCCAGCGCGGCCGCGCCGCCTGCGTCCGTCGGCGCGCCGGGTGCTGCGCGACATCATCCGCTCCGGCCTCTCGGGCGCCACCGACGGGACCAACGAGTCCTACGTCCGGTGGCTGGTGGAGCAGTCGATGCTGCACGACGCCCAGGCGCTGGCCAATCAGCTCTCGGGCCAGGGCAGCATGTGGCAGAACCCGTTCGCCCACCCCGATCCGCGGGCGGCGGTCGAGCGCGCCGCGGTGTGGTTCACCGCCTACCCCCTGTCCTTCATCACGCGCAGCGGCGACTCGTTCCTGTCGGGGCTGGCCGACCCGGAGCTGTGGCGGGCCTTCCAGGAGATCGGCATCGACGGCCGTCCACACCGGACCGGTGAAGCTGGCGGGCGGCATCAACGGCTGGAGCCCCACCGGGTCGGTGGACGGCCACTTCGACCGGATCAGCATGCAGGTCGACCCGATGTTCGGGACCGAGGATCAGTTTCGCGCTCTGTGCGCCGTCGCCGGGGAGTACGACGGCACCGTGATCGACGACATCGTTCCCGGCCACACCGGCAAGGGAGCCGACTTCCGCCTCGCCGAGATGGCCTACCAGGACTACCCGGGGATCTACCACATGGTCTCGATCGACCCCCAGGACTGGCACCTGCTCCCCGACGTCCCCGACGGGCGGGACTACGCCAATCTCGACGTCGAGTCCGAGGCCAAGCTCCAGGCGGCGGGCTACATCATCGGCAAGCTCCAGCGCGTCATCTTCTACGAGCCGGGGGTCAAGGAGACCAACTGGTCAGCGACCCGGGTGGTCAAGGGCGTCGACGGCGTCGAGCGACGCTGGGTGTACCTGCACTACTTCAAGGCCGGGCCAGCCCTCGATCAACTGGCTGGACCCGTCGTTCGCCGGGATGCGCCTGGTCATCGGCGACGCACTGCACTCGCTCGCGGACCTGGGGTCCGGCGCGCTGCGGCTCGACGCCAACGGGTTCCTCGGGCGTCGAGAAGAGCGCCGAGGACCGGCCGGCGTTGGTCCGAGGGCCACCCGCTGTCCGAGGCGGCCAACCAGCTCATCTCGAGCATGGTCCGCAAGATGGGGGGCTTCTCCTTCCAGGAGCTCAACCTCACGATGGACGACATCAAGACGATGGGCGAGTCCGGCGCCGACCTCTCCTATGACTTCGTCAATCGGCCGGCCTACCACCACGCCCTGGCCATGGGCGACACCGAGTTCCTGCGGCTGACGATGAACCAGGCCCTGGCGCTCGGCATCGACTCGGCGTCGCTGGTGCACGCGCTGCAGAACCACGACGAGCTCACCCACGAGCTCGTCCACTTCGCCACCCGCCACCGCGATGACGTGTTCAGCTACGGCGGGCAGGAGGTCACCGGCGGGGAGCTGGCCATCCGGGTTCGCGGCGAGCTCACCGCTGCGCTCACCGGACCCGCCATCTCCTACAACCGCCCGTTCACCACCAACGGCATCGCCTGCACGACCGCGTCTGCGATCAGCGCAATCCTCAGGATTCCCGACCCCGACGCCATGTCCGACGAGGACCTCGAGCAGGTCAAGCGCATCCACCTGCTGCTGGCGATGTACAACGCGTTCCAGCCCGGCGTGTTCGCCCTCTCCGGATGGGACCTGATGGGGATGCTGACGACCGATCCCACCGAGGTGGCCGACCTCATTGCCGATGGCGACACGCGCTGGCTCAACCGCGGCGCACACGACCTCATGGGCACCAACCCCAACGCGCAGCAATCGGAGGGCGGCCTGCCACGGGCCCGGAGCCTGTACGGCACGCTGCCCGGTCAGCTGGTCGACCGCTCGTCGTTCGCGCGGCGGCTGCGGCGGATCATCCGCATCCGTCGCCGGTACCGCATCCCGACGGCCACCCAGATCGACGTGCCCGGGGTGTCGCACCGCTCCCTGCTGGTGATGGTGCACCGCCTGGAGAACGCCAACCTTCAGGTGACCGTGCTGAACTTCGGCCCCGAGTCGGTGGTCGGCACCATCCGATCCGAGCATCTCCCCCCGACGGCCAAGGTCCTCGACCTGTTCCGCGCCCAGCAGATCGCCGTCGTCGATGACCTGTGCAGCTTCAGCCTCGAGCTCGACGCCTACCAGGCCGTTCCGCTCTTGCTGCCGCTTCCGGCCGAGGAGCCGGCGGTGGCTCAGCCGCCGTTGCTGCGCAGCTGAAGCATTGTCAGCCGCAGAAGGCGGCGAGGTCCTCGGTCACCGCGACGACGCCGAGCAGGCGCCCCTCGCCGTCGACGCATGGGACGCGCAGGACGCCGCCCGCGGTCGCAAGCTCATGCCCGCTGCGGGCCGGGGCGTCGGGCGCGACGGTGGGGCCGGGGCGGGCCACGTCCGCAGCCGGGCGGCGGGCATCGGCGGGCTCGGCGACGTCCTCGCGAGTGAGCGATCCCACGAAGCGGTCATCGTCGGCCAGGAACGCCATCTTGCGGTGCGAGCTGGCGGCGAACCATCTGCGGACGTCATCGATCGTGGCCGTGCCCGGGAGCGCCTCAAAGCGGCTGTGCAGGACGTCTGCGCAGGCGAGCTGCGCAGCGCTATCAAGCGGGGTTCGGGCCATGCGCCGCGACTTTACGCCCGCAGCTCCTCGAGCGCCGCGATCTGGCCCGGACCGATGCCGCAGCATCCGCCGATCATGCTCACTCCCGAGGCGCGCCAGCCGCGCGCGAGCTCGGCGAAACGTTCGGCGGGCAGATCGAGGAACCGCCAGCTTGGCCGCTCCCAGACGCCGTGGTGCGGATAGACCCCGACAGCGCCGTCCCACGTCTCGGCGACGAGTGTCAGGACCGCGTCGACGTCATAGATGTCGGTGTGCATGACGCAGACGGCGTCAAACGCGCCGCCCTGCGCAAGTGCAGCCACCTGGCGGTGCTCGTCGGCGATAGCCGCCGCAGAGCCCGCCCCGCGGTCGCGCTCATCGGCGTGCACGCACAGCCCCAGCCACACGGGCAGTCCGCAGCTCAGCGCCGCCTCGACGGCCGGCTCGGCGTAGCGCGGGTGATCCACCATCTCCAGCGCGATGAGATCCACGCCCTCCTGCGCGAGCATGTCGATCTGGCGGGTGTAGCCGTCGCGCAACCGGCTGTGCTCCTTGCCGGCGGCGGCGTGAGCGGGGGCAGTCTCCGGAGCGCCGAGCTGCGTCACCGACACGCTGCCGGCGATGACGATCGGGCGGCCGGCGTTGGCCGTCGCCTCGCGGGCGGCCCTCACCGCGTTGCGGTTGGCCAGCGCGAAGCCCTCCCCGGCTCCGGCCCGCTCCAACGGGCCGGATCCCGACATGAACGTGTTTGTGATCAGGACGTCGGCCCCGGCGCGCACGTAGTCCTCGTGCACGCGCCGCACGAGCGCGGGGTCGGCAAGGTTGACCAGCCCGCTCCAGGCGTCGTGGTCCATCGTGGCGCCCTGGGCCTCCAGCTCAGACCCCATCCCGCCGTCGATGACGACGAGCCCGCCGTCGCCGCGCAGGCGGCGGATGTGGTCAAGGGGCGCGGTCGTGGTCACGTGAACGGTCAGGGGCAGCGCTGGTGGCGCGGGTGCGTTTGGCCGGCGACGCACCCGCTGGGGATCCGCTTGGGCAGGAGCGCAAGACCGAGCTTACGCAGCGCGCTGGCGTGCAGCGGAGCGCTGAGCTTGCCACCGGCACGGATCGATGGCGCGGGCAGCATGTCCCTGTGTCCGGCGAATGGAAGGGCGCTCTCGATCAGGAAGCCCTGCGCGGCGACGGCGTAGCTCGCCCCGGCGGCGCCGGCGAGTAGCGAGGTCATCGTCATCTCCGCGACCGACGCGCTAGAGGTCTGGCTCTCCACGGCCTTGTTGCGCGGCACGGCGGCAAAGATGAAGTGGTTTCCCCCACCCGTCCCGCGGGCCGATCCCAGCGCCCACGTGACCGCGCCCTGGAGCGGGATGTCCGTGAACCTCGGGCGGCAGTTCCCGGTGGACGAGCTGCTCAGCGTCTGGTCCCACATCCCCGGGTAGCCGGGCCATTGGATCGACAACGCGTGGGCGAAGGGCGTGCCGTCCTGGAGCTCCGTGCGCTGGCGGCCGCCGGGAGATCCGTGCCAAATGCAGTTGCGCGCAGGGCCGAGCACGGGGCTGGCCAGGCTGGCGGCGAACCTGCCCAGCGTGGCAGTGGGCGTGAGGTCGAGAGTCCCGTCCCCGGATGACAGCGCCTGGGTCGTCGTCCGGTAGTAGGCCGATACGGTCGCCGCCGACTGCCAGTGCCCTCCGGCGGGCTGGCTGGCGTAGTACGCCTGGCTCAGCTCAACGTTGATGTAGAGCGTGCGCGCGCGCGCCGACGCGGGCACCACGAGGAGCAGGCACATCCCCACAAGCGCCGCCCATGCCCCCATTCCCGGCTTGCTCACAGTCACGCCCGGCACGAACGGAATCTAGCCCAGGCGCCGAGCCTGGGCAATAGGCGGGCGTACGCCACCGCACACCGCGAACGACTCGCGGCGGCGAGGGGACGCCATTAGGGCTCCCTAATTAGGATGCCCTAATTATGATACGGTCCGGCCGTGATCGCCACCTACGTGATCGGATTGCGCGAGGGCATGGAGGCCGCGCTCATCGTCGGGATCGTCGCCGCCTTCTTGAGACAGCAGGGGCGGGGCCGGGCGCTGCGCTACGTGTGGGCGGGCGTGATCATCGCCGTTGTGGTCTGCGCGGGCG
Organism: uncultured Actinomycetota bacterium; assembly: GCA_963790605.1. GTDB lineage: Bacteria > Actinomycetota > Thermoleophilia > Solirubrobacterales > Solirubrobacteraceae > Palsa-465. The sequence continues at coordinate 771,965 of CAWBPG010000003.1, forward strand.
CCGGGGTCGCGCTGCAGATCCTCGACCAGGAGCTGCCGCAACGCCAGCAGGAGATGCTCGAGACGGTGGTCGGTCTGTGCGCGGTGGGCATGGTCACCTTCATGGTCGTCTGGATGCGCCGGCACGCCCGCGCGCTCAGGGGCGAGCTCGAGGCGCACGCCGCTACGGCCCTGGCCCAGGGCTCGGTGCTCGCGCTGGTGGCGATGGCCTTCTTCGCCGTGTTGCGCGAGGGGCTGGAGACCGCCGTGTTCCTGCTCGCCGCCTTCCAGGCCGCCGACCAAGAGCTCACCGCCGGTCTCGGCGCACTGCTGGGCATCGCCACCGCGGTCGTCATCGGCGCCGGCCTCTACCGCGGCGGGATCCGGATCAACCTCGCGCGGTTCTTCCGCATCACCTCGGCGGTGCTGGTGATCGTCGCCGCGGGCCTGCTCGCCACCGCGGTGCACAGCGCGCACGAGGCCGCGTGGCTCAACAGCTTCCAGGGCCAGGCGCTGGACCTCAGCTGGCTGGTCGTGCCCGGGACCGTCACCTCGTCGCTGCTGACGGGGATGCTCGGCCTCCAGCCCCTCCCCACCTATGCCGAGGCCGGGGTCTGGCTCCTCTACGCCGTCCCGATGCTGCTCTACGTGCTCTGGCCCCAGGGCCGGGCGCTGCGCACGCGGCAGTCGGCGGCAATCTCACCATCGACCCCAGACGTCAGTTGAAGTGAAGGTCCGATCGGGGCGCGGCGGTACTTGACCTGGGTCGCGACGCTCGGGCGACTGACAGGCACTCCGTCACCGCGTCGACGTCACTGCGGTGGGGTGAACTGGCTGACGGTGAACACGGCCCCTTCAGGGTCGCGGATGAGCGCGGTGCGCGTCCACTGGGTGTCCTCGGTCGCGAGCACCTCGGCGCCGAGTCGCTGCGCCTGCGCCGCGGCGGCGTCACGATCGGCCACCGAGAAGCTCACGTGCCAGTGCGGGGCAAGGTTCGGCTCGAGCGGAGCCACCCAGGCGATCGCGTCCTCGAAGCCTGACGGTGGGGCGATCCCCGCTTGGCGCTCTCGGATGGTCGGGTCGACGGTCGCCTGCAGGTGGTCCCCATAGCCCGGGCGACGGATCATCGTCGCGAACCCAAGATCCTCGACGGACCAGCCGAACACCTCCGCGTAGAAGTCGATCGAGTCAGACCGGTCGGTGTGCAGGTCGCTGAAGTTCCACGACCCCGGCTCGTTGACGACCTGGGCTCCGGCATGCTCGCCGGCCTGCCACAGGCGGAAGGGGACGCCCGCCGGATCCCGCAGGCTGACCGCCCGGCCGAAAGGGCCCACGTCACCGGGGTCCTCGGTGATCTCGCCGCCGGCGGCCGAGATCCTGGCCGCCACCGCCTCCGCGTCGTCGGCCGCGACGTACGTGTTCCAGGCGGGCGGCCGGTCGTCGGCCTGGCCGATGCCGGCGACGTCGCGGCCGTCGAGGGCGGCGATGGCGTAGACGGGCGCGCCCGGCGGCGAGACCGTGGTGAAGGTCCAGCCAAACAGTCCCCCATAGAACTCCTGCGCAGCCTGCGGGTCCTGCTGCTCGGTGTCCACCCAGCTGGGGACACCCTCGGGATATGTGCGTCGTAGGGTCGTCATGGTGGCCATGCTCGCACCGATTGCGGTCAGGATCAGGCCGCGGATATCGTGAGGAGCGATGACCGCCCTACACGTGTTCGACATGGACGGGACGCTGCTGCGAGGGACGACGGCGGCGATCGAGATCTCGCGCCGCGTGGGGCGTCTGGAGCCGCTGGGCGAGCTCGAGCGCCAGTTTGCCGCCGAGGAGATCTCGCCGCCGGACTTCGCCGTGGAGATGCACGAGCTGTGGGCGGAGCTCACCACCGAACTGGTGGCCGAGGTCGTCGCCGACGCGCCGTGGATTGACGGGATCGAGGATGTCTGCGCCGACATCGCGGGGCGCGGCGAGCGCTCGATGCTCATCACGATGTCGCCCAACTTCTTCGCCGAGCACCTCGGCGCGCGCGGGATCGACGTCGTCCGCGCGTCTCAGTGGCCGCCACCGCCGTTCGCCGCCCCGATCGACCCGGCGGGGATTCTCAGCCCGGCCGACAAGGTCCGCCTGACCGAGGCCGAGCGGGCCGTCCACGGTCTGGCGCGGCGGGCGTGCGTCGCGTACGGCGACTCGATGTCCGACCTTCCGCTCTTCGCCATCCTCGAGAACACGGTCGCCGTCAACGCCGACCCCGCGCTCGAGCGCACCGCACGGGTCGTCTATCGCGGTGACGATCTGCGCGAGGCCTACGCTCACGGCCGCGCCCTGCTCGGCGGCGCCCCGTCCGACGACCCGGGCGCCGGCCGGTGAGCCCCGACGCACCGGCCGGCCCGTTTCTGGGCGTGAGCGCGATCGTGACGCGCGACGGGGCCGTGCTCCTCGGCCGCAGGCAGGGGGCCCACGGAGCCGGCACCTTCGCCTTCCCCGGCGGCAAGCCCGACCCTGGCGAGCATCCCTCTCACACCGTCCGCCGCGAGCTGCTCGAGGAGACGGGCCTCGCCGCGCGCACGGTCGAGCCGGTCGCGTGGACCAGTGACGTATTCGCTGACGGCAACCTGCACTTCGTCACGCTCCATCACGTCGTCGACGCCGACGGGGCGCCCGAGGTGCGCGAACCCGACAAGGTCGAGGCCTGGGGCTGGTATGCCTGGGACGCATTGCCGCAGCCGCTCTTCGCGCCCGCGGCGTCGCTTCTCGCCAGTGGGTGGCGTCCCGCCCAAAACCCCCGCTGAGGCGCGCCGGCGCGAGGCTGACGGGAGGAGGGCCGGCGGTTACGACGCCGGCGGCGTTCCGAGGGCCAGCGAGATCTCGTCGAGGGCGTGTTCCTCGCCCTCGCTGACCCGGGTGCCGCCGATGCCGAGGAAGCCGCCTTCCTTGTGCGCGCTCGCGACGGCCTGGGCGACGGTCATCACGAACGTCTTGTAGGCGTCGGCCTCCTCAGCCGTCGCCTTGGCCTCGAGGATCGACATCGCCTTGCGCAGATGGTCGGTGGTGAGCGCGCTGATGTCACCACCGGCCGCCTTGAGCTGTTCGGGGTCGATCGCCGGGGGCGACTTGATCAGCTCATCGAGCAGCTGGCTCGTCCCCTGCTGTGCCCGGGCCTCCTGGTAGACGCGACCCATCGCCATGCTCTCCCGCAGCGTGCCGCCCCGGTCGGCGGCGATCACGCGCAGGCCGGCGTACAGCGGCCCGTCGACCACCGTCGACCAGTCCTCGGCGTTGAAGTCAGCCTTGCTCGTCACGTGAGCCTCTCCTGTGGTTGGGGTTCGCCGCGGCGCGAAGGATCGCCTCGGTCGACTGGTCAACGTCGTCGCTGCTGGTGGCCTGGCTGGACACCGAGATGCGCATCGCGCGCATGCCTCGCCACGTCGTCCCGCTCAGCCAGCAGGTGCCGTCCTTCTGCACCGCCTCGATGACCGCGTCGGTGCGGGCGTCGTGGTGACCGGCGCCATCGAGGAAGCGGACGAGCACCTGGTTGAGCACCACGTCGTTGAGCACCTCGATGTCCGGGACCTCGCGCAGCGCATCGGCGAACCGGCGCGCGTGAGCGCAACAGCGGTCGATGAGCTCGGTGATGCCGGAGCGGCCGAGCGAGCGGATCGCGGCGTAGACGGGGAAGCCGCGCGCCCGCCGCGAGAACTCCGGGTTCCACTCCAGCGCGTCACGAGGCCCGCCCGGATCGGCGTGGACGAGGTAGCTCGCGCGCACGCCCATCGCCGCTTGTTGAGCCTCGGGGTGGGCGCAGAAGGCGATCCCGCTGTCGTAGGGGACGTTGAGCCACTTGTGGGCATCGACGGCCCACGAGTCCGCGCGCTCCGAGCCCGCGACGAGGTGGCGGTGTGTCGGGCTCGCTGCCGCCCACAGGCCAAAGGCGCCGTCGATGTGCAGCCACGCCCCGGCCTGCTCGGCGATGTCGGCGATCTCGTGCAGCGGATCGAAGGCGCCGGTGTTGACGTTGCCGGCTTGCGCACACACGATCGCGGGTCCGTCGCCGCCGGCGATCGCCTCGCTCAGCGCGCCCGGCAGCATGCGGCCCTGGTCGTCGGCTCCTATCGGCGTCACGCACCCGGTGCCGAACCCCAGAAGCCGCAGCGCGCGGTCGACGGTGATGTGTCGCTCGGCGCCGGCGAGGACCCGGACCGCAGGCGCGCCGATGAGGCCACGTTCGCCCACGTCCCAGCCCGCCCGGGCAAACACCCCGTGGCGGGCCGCGGCCAGCGCCGTGACGTGCGCCATCTGACATCCCGTGACCAGGCCAAAGCCCACGCCGGCAGGCAGCCCGAGCAGCTCGGCCAGCCATGCTCCGGTCACCTCCTCCACCACCGCGGACGAGGGACAGCAGACGAACAGCCCCGCGTTCTGATCCCACACCGACGTCAGCCAGTCGGCGGCGACTGCGGCCGGCGCCGTCCCGCCGATGACAAAGCCGAAGTAGCGCCCGCCCGGGCTTGCGACCAGCCCGGGCTCCACCCCGGCGGCCAGGTCGGCGATCACCCCTTGCGGATCGGCCGGCGTCTCGGGCAGCGGCCCACCCAGCCGCGACCGCAGCTCCTCGACGTCGGCCAGCCAGCCCACCGGGCGTTCGGGCAACGCCTCGAGATAGTCCGCGGCGAGTCCTGCGGTTTGGTCAAGCAGCGCGCGAACCGTCATGGCAAGGGTGGGCGGGGGTGGGCGGGCGGGACCCGGTCACACGACAACACCACGATCGCAGCCTACACGCCGCCGTTCCTCGCGCTCGGGTCATCGTGCGGTGAAGGTGAGCACAGCGGCGCTGGCCGCGGACAGGGTGACGCGGTAGGCGCCGCCACGGGCCCGCAGCGGATCGCTGACCGGCGGCCGGAGCTGGCCCGTGGTGGTGACGGCGCCGAAGGTACGCCCGCCCAGGGCGATGTCGTCGGTGGCCGACGCGTTGGGCGCGGTGAGCCGCTCCAGCTGGGCGGCGCGTGTCCCGAGCACGCCATGCGGCGCACGCACCACGACGACGGCGCTGTTGGTGAGGCTGTCGTTGAGCAGCAGCACGTGGCGTGCGGGGCCGGGGCCTGTGGTCGCCCACCCATGGAGCGTCGGCGGGCCGCTGAGCGACACGTGGAGCAGCCGTGACCCTGCGGGCGCGGCGCGAGCGAAGAGCAGCGCGCCGTAGTAGACCGGGTGCACGGCGCCGGTCCATCCGCGGGCGGAGTCGGTGAAGTCAAAGAGCCCGTTGGAGAGCCCAGGGTAGGTGTGGAGGTTGACGCCGTCGACGCCGTCCTGGGCGACGCTGAACAGCGCGGCGGCTGCCCACAGCGCGGAGGCCATCGTGTTGCTCACGCCCACGCGGCCGTTGCACGTGACCGAGCCCATCTCATCGACCCGGAACGCTGCCCCGTTGGCGTGGGCGAGGCCGACGTAGGGGATGAGAGTGTTCAGCAGATCGTGTAGCGCGTAGTCGTTCAGCAGGTGCGGAACCGATGGATAGGCGGCGGACGCGGGATTGGTGACGCAGTTGTTGAGCCCGTACCCGTGAGAGGCGAGCATGCGCACGCGCGAGTGGGGTGACAGGAAGCGCTCATAGGCGGCAAACCACGAGGCCCGCTGGGTGTCGGGGCCGGCGATGGGGACACGCGGCAGGGCATCGAGGATCCGCGCGTAGTCCTTGACGAACGCCGCCGGACCCCAGGTCAGGCCCCGAGCGAACACGGGCGTCCCGATGTCGGAGTACCACGGGACGAGCGTCCCGCCCCGCAGGCGATACCAGGGCAGGCTCGGATACAGCGGCGGCTCGTTGCCGATGTCGAGCGCGTTGATGTAGCGCCGCCCGATCGAGGTGATGAACGCGTCGGCCTCAGTCCGTGCCAGTCGGGGGCTGTCGGCCTCCAGGTTGACCCCGAGCACGAGTTGCGCGTTGACCGCCTGGGCCAGCGCCTGCAGCGACTGCGCCCACGCCGGGCCGAGGGTGTAGGTGATCCCGAGCGGCTCCTTCATCGCCGGGACCGGCCACCACGAATGGTCCGTGCTCAGCCCGCCGACCCGGATCACCGGGCGGCCGACCGGGTCGAGGGCGCGGATGAGCTGGACGAGGATGGGGTTGGGGTGAGCTGTCCCGGGGCCCGCCCACGCTCTGATTCCGCTGTACTCGAGCGCGAGCCCGAGGAAGCCGGCCGCGATCGGCCGAGTGATCGAGCGCGGCGCAACCGACATGCTCGCGGAGTCCTCCTTGGCGGCTGCGACGCCGGGAAAGGCGCATGGGGTGAGCGCGGCGCATGCGGCGATCACCCACCAGCGCCCAAGAGCATTCCGCACGCGCGGCATTCTTGCCGATCCGTTCGCGGCAGGTATGGTGCGAGGCGAGGACGTGAAGCTCTCCCTCGTCGAATTCCCCGCGGATGATCCGGAGCGCGCGCTGCGCTTCTGGTCCGGCGTGCTTGACGCCCAACTGGGCGATCGCTCCGAGGCCGAGGGGCGTGGCTGGCAAACCCATTCGGAGGGGCCGGCCATCGGCGTGCATCGCCGCGGGACCGGGCCGGGCGACACGGTCTCGCTGCCGTACTTCGGGGTGCCCGACCTCAAAGCGGCCCTGGAGCGCGTCGTGGAGCTCGGCGGCTCGGTGATCCACCCCGGCTCGCGGTGGGCGATCTGTCGCGACTCGGAGGGCAGCCCGTTCGCGCTCGCGCTCAACCGCGACGCGGACGCCTGATCATCCCCCGAAGCGGGACGGCCCGCACGATGGCGGGCCGTCGACAGTCAAACCGCGTTGTGACTAGATCGTCTGGACGTTCGCCGCGGCCGGGCCCTTGGGGCCCTGCTCAGCGTCGAAGGACACCTTCGCGCCCTCGGCGAGCGACTTGAAGCCGCTCCCGGCGATCTGAGAGTGGTGGACGAACAGGTCCTTGCCGTCGTCATCGGGGGTGATGAACCCAAAGCCCTTCTCGTCGCTGAACCACTTCACGGTTCCAGTTGCCATGCATTCCCTCCCGGGAGATCGTGTGCTGCGAAACGCGGGAGGTGCTCAATGCAACTACTACGAACGCGTGCACTCCTTTGCCGGCAGTGTTGCCGACCCTGGGGCCCATTGTAGCCTCCGTCTCATTGGAACGGCCGTCCCGCTGATGCCTTCCTCGAGGCCGTCGGCGACCGGTGCTACGTGTCCGTTTGCTCGCAACGCGCAGGGCGCGGGTGGGGCCCACCGGACCTGCCGCGCGTGCGGCAGGCCCGGCATGCCCGGACGGCTCAGTGGTGGTGCTGGATCCTCGTCACGGCCTTGGCGAAGGATCCGGTGCTCAGACCCCAGGAGGGATCGGCCCACGAGAACGGCGCGATCTCCGAGAGCCGCAGCTTGGACAGGCCGACCAACGCGTTGTACGCGTAGCTCTTGACGTTCTTGGCCTTCGTCGTGCCCCAGGTGTTGCGGGTCGAGGTCCAGCCGTACTCGTTGGCGATGACGGGCGTCCGGCCGCGACCGGCGTTGCTCATGTCGGCGAGCGCGTCCTTGGCGACCTTGATCGATTGGCCCGGGTTCGCGCCGTAGGGATGGATGGCCAGGGCATCCATCGGCTGACCGCGGAACGCCTTGAGCAGACGCGGCAGCGAAGACTCGGTCCACGCCAGCCCACCGGTCATCACCCGGGCGCGGCGATCAACGCGGTGCACGGCGGTGCGCACCGCCTGATACATCCGGGCGTAGTCCGACAGATTGATGTCCGTGCCCCAGTCATGGATGTTGTCAGGCTCGTTCCACACCTCGACGCTGGTCACGGGCACGTAGGAAAGCTTGCGATTGGTCTTCCAGAACGCGCCGTGCGGTCCGTAGCGCTTCATGAACGCGGTCGCGTAGGCGGCGAAGTTCGCGTTGCTGGCCGGCGGCAGGTAGGCGATCGCCTTCCCAGACTTGAGATGGAGGACGCGGGAGCGGTGCACCTCGGCCCAGTTCGGCGCGAACGCCAGCGTCGGCTCCCAGCGCAGATGGGCCGTCGCCATGTCGGTCTCGATCATGTCGTTGTAGGCCCATTCGTAGTTGTGGCGGCCGTGGACCGGAGCCTTGGGCTCGACGATCCCCCAACTGGAGTCAGCCCGCCCGACCCGGCCCCCGGCCTTGTACAGCGCTTGCAAGTTCTTCACCACCTTCTCCTGCGAGAACTGACCGCGCGCCTGACTGGTGAAGTCGGTGCCGACCTCGGCGCCAAAGGTGGTTGCGGCGGCCGCGCTTGCAGGGACGGCCAGGGCGAATAGGGCAAGGAGGAGTGGCAGACAGCGCTTCATGAGCCTCACAAGTGGTCGGGGACAGACAAGGGACGAGGACTACAACACGGTCAAGCGTCGGATTGTTGCGTCGGCGCTCGCGCCCCCGGGCCGCTACAACCCTAGCCACGCGTTCCGGCTCATCGGCGCTGTCAGGCCCATTCGATGCCGCCCGTCGGGCTCGAACCCCGGGTCGAAGAGTTCTTCTTTACAGGCTTTTGTCTGCGTCTGGAGGGGTGGCTGGCTCGGATCAGGGCGGGTAGGCAGCTGTGCGATGATGGGGCTGGCCGTGCCATGACCGAGCACTCCGAGCAAGCCGAGTCTCAACGCGACGAGACCGGGGCGCAACGGCTGGATCGCAACACCGTCGAGCTCCTCAACGAACTCCGGATCGCGGGCACGGGGATCCAGGTGATGTTCGCCTTCCTGCTGATCGTGCCGTTCAACGCCGGCTGGACCAAGGTTGACGGCTTTGAACGCACCGTCTACTTCGTGACGCTGCTCGTCGTCGCGCTCGCGGCCTTCCTGCTCATGGCGCCCCCGATCCACCACCGGTTGCTGTTTCGCCACGGCGAGAAGCCGTTCCTCATTCGCACCGCCAATTACCTGGCGATCGCTGGGATGACCTGCCTCGGAGTCGGCTTTGTCGGCATCCTCGTGCTGATCTCAGACGTGGTCGTCGGCGGCGCCGCACCGGCGGTTGTCGGGGTGCTGGCCGCGGGGGTGATCGCCGGGCTGTGGTTCCTCGTGCCGCTCATCCGGCGAGACGAGGAGTGATCCGCGTACGGGCTGGCGCGCCTGACGCCGCCGAGCCCCCGGCCACGCTCAGCTCGACTTCTTGCCGCCCTTGCGACCGGCGGCCTGCTTCTGGGCTCGGTTGCCACCGCTGCCCGGACCGCTGCTCTTGCGGCTCTGACTGCTGCCGCCGCTGTGGGAGCGCTCGCCGCCCTTCTTGGACGCGTCGGGCGTATTGGCGATCGCCGCGGCGCGCGACTTGCTCATGCCCTTCTTGCGCAGCCCCTCATATTGCTTGTCGTCTTTGATGCTCGGTCCATGATCCTTGGCCACTTCAGATCACCTCCACGGTTGCTTGGGACGCTGATCGCCGACTACCCCCAATACCCACCACAACACACACCGTGTCAGCGGCGGCCCGTCCGGCTGGACCCGACGCTGTCGCCGCAGGTGAGCCAGGGATCTCGTGGGTGAGAGAGCCGGGCACGATCGCCCCCTGAGTCGTGGGTGTGGAGGGGATGGGCGCCGTCGCGGGGGGAGCCATCAAGTGGGCGAACGCGCGATGCTCGCCGGGCGCAAGAAGTGCTGCGTGAGAGGGGATGCACATGGCGGTCACGGTAGTGGGGCGCTGGGACGGGCGCTTCTCGAAAACTGATCGCTTCAGGTGAGGTGCGCGCGGACCAGCAGGATGTCGTGGTCGGTGTGCGTCGCCGGCGCCACTCGTGCCGACGGCGAGCCCAGCGCGCCGGGTCCGTAGACCTGCTGACTGCCCGGGTCCTGGCGGGCGGACGCGTCGGTGCGGGTCCAGAAGCCGTGAGGGGCACAGGAGGACAGGCGGTTGACGTCGCCTCCGAAGATGAGGGTGCGCCCGGATGCGCGACGGGCCAGGAGCGCCGTGAGCTCGGCGCACTGGGGGGCGTTCGCGGCCGCCTCAACCGGCTCGGGCGAGGCGAGGTGGGCGGTGCACACCTCGACGCCGATTCGGGTGCTCACGCACAGCCACTGGCGCTGCTCGGGACCGGCTTCCGCCTTGAAGGGACGGCTCACAGTGCTCTCGATGGCTGCCCTGGTGAGCACCGCGTCACCGAAGAGCCCGCGGCCGCCCGGCCGAATGCAGGACAGCGGTGTGCCGTAGTAGATCACGTTCGAGAACCGCATGTGGTAGCCGGTCAGCCGGGCGATCAGCGCGACGTCGCCACCGCAGGCCTCGTTGAAGGTGACGGCGTCCGGGTGCTCGTGACGGATCCCGGCCACTGCCTCCTGCACGACTCCCGGGTAGCGCACCTTCCTGTAGCAGCCGGCGAGCCCGGACAGGCACAGGTTCATCTGCATCAACGTGTAGACCGAGCCGGGGCGAGGCGCGGCCGCCGCGGCGGTCGGTGATGTCCGGCCGCAGCCTGTCAGAACGAGGGCGAGCGCACACCCGGCAACCGCGACCAGCGTGGCCGCGGCACTCGCCCAGCGGCCGGCGCAGGTGCGAACCATGACGGTCACGATTCTCCGACGGTACCTCCGCCCCGCCGCGGATGAGACACTCCGCGATCAGACCCGGTCGATCTCGTATCCTGCGTCGTATGTCGTGTGGCAGTCGTCGTCTGTGCTGGTGGTGGTCGCATCTGATGCGGCCGCGCTGATCTGCGTTCTCGGGCCGCTCTCGGGCGGTCCGCTGCAAGGCAGACGATGTGTGCTCGGGAGGGCCGTCCCTGAAAGGCCTTCCATGATCAATCTCGATTCAACTCCTCCCTCCCGCGCGTTTCTCCCGCGCGTGTTGACCGGTGATCGCCCCACCGGCCAGCTCCATCTCGGGCATCTCTTCGGCACGTTGCAGAATCGCGTTCGGCTTCAGGAAGAGGGCGTGGATCTGCTGGTGCTCGTCGCCGATTACCAGACGATCACCGACCGCGACAGCCCCGCGTCGCTGCCCGAGGACGTCGAGGAGCTCGTGGCCGACTACCTGGCGGTCGGGATCGACCCGGCACGCGCGACGATCTTCGCTCACTCGCTGGTGCCGGAGCTCAATCAGCTGCTCCTGCCATTTCTGAGCCTGGTCACGCTGCCCGAGCTATTGCGCAATCCCACGGTCAAGGACGAGGCGGCCGCCTCCGGGATGACGGCACTCAACGGACTCATGCTCACCTACCCGGTGCATCAGGCCGCCGACATCCTGTTCTGCCAGGCCACGATCGTGCCGGTCGGAGCCGACCAGCTCCCGCACGTCGAGCAGACCCGCACGATCGCGCGGCGGTTCAACCGGCGCTACGCGCCGCAGCACCCCGTCTTTCCCGAGCCCGAGGCGATGCTCAGCGACGCCCCCGTTCTCCTCGGCACCGATGGGCGCAAGATGAGCAAGAGCCGCAACAACGCGATCGCGATCGCCGCGAGCACCGACGAGACGGCACGGCTGCTGCGCCAGGCCAAGACCGACGCTGACCCGCACATCACCTACGACCCCGAGAACCGCCCGGAGGTCGCCAACCTCGTCTTGCTCACCGCGTTGTGCGAGGAGCGCGACCCTCGCGACGTCGCCGAGCAGATCGGCAGCCGCGGAGCCGCCGAGCTCAAACGCCGGGCCACCGAGGCCGTCAACGAACGCCTACGACACATCCGCGATCGCCGGGCCGAGCTCATGCGCGACCGCGGCTACCTCAGAACGATCGTGTGCGACGGGAGCGCGAGGGCTCGCAGCATCGCCCGGGACACGCTCGCGCAGGTCACCGCCGCCATGCACACCCGCTACTGACGGAGCCCGTCGCGTCGCGTGGCCTCCGTGAGCGAGACGGCTCAGTATTGGTGTGAGGTGATGGCCCGCGCGGCGGCCGCCGGCGCCGCCGAGGCGGGCAACCGTGCGGCGACGCCGGCGTGCAACGCGCCGAGGGCCGACACCATGGCCACCGGGTTGGCGAACAGCTCTCGCGCCGAAGGGTCGTGTGCGTCGGCGCACACCAGCGCGATCTGGACAACCTGGGTGAGCGGGGATCCCGCCGAGCTGGTGACCCCGATCGTGATCGCCCCCGCTCGAGAGGCAGCCGTCGCCACGTCGATCGTGTCCCGGCTCTCGCCGGTGTGGCTGATGGCGACGCACACGTCGCCGGGTTGCAGCGTGTCCGCCTCGAGGTGCTGCACGAGCGCGTCCATCGCGCTCGTCACTCGGATGCCGAGCGCCGAGAAGCGAAAGGTGGCCAGCGCGGCCAGCGCCGCTGACACTCCGACACCGGCGAACATCACGTGCCGCGCGGCGGCGATGGCGGCCTGCGCGCCGTCGAGCGCGGCAGCGTCGATCGCCCGAGCGGCGCCGCGGATGCTGTGCGCATCGTCGGCCATCACCTGCTCGTGCAGCCGCGCCGTCGAGTCCGCCCGTGCCCGGCCGTAGCCGAACTGGTCGGCGCGGCCGGCCTCGTGGGCGATGGCCAGCTTGAGCGCGGCGTACCCCGCGTAGCCCAGGCGCCGCGACAGACGCACCACGGTCGCCGGCGAGACGCCCGCGCGCTCCGCCAACCGGCCCACGCTGTCATAGCCCGCCTCGGTCGGCTGGGCGAGCAGGAGCTCGGCGACGCGTCGCTCGGCGTCAGGCAGGCCGGCCAGCCCGGCGCGCAGCTGGGCCGACGGTCCAGCGCCTGACTGAACCGAAGTTTCGTCTCTGGCGCTAATGTCAAACATTGTTTCACGAGCCCGTCTCTGATGCCCGCACGTCAGCTCACCCTCGCCGTCATCGCCCTCGTCCTGTTCGCCGGGGTGCTCCATGCCGGCTGGAACGCCATCGCTTCGGCCATCTCTGACAAGACGGTGGCGTTCACGCTCATCGGTGCCGCCCAAGGCGTCCTCGGCGTCCTCGCACTTTCCGTCGTCGGCCCGCCGCGCTCCAGTGCCCTGGCGTTCGCGGCCGGATCGGCCGTCATTCACATCGTCTACACCGCCGCCCTACTGCAGTCCTACCGCCTCGGCGACTTCGGGCGGACCTACCCGTTGGCGCGGGGCACGGCGCCCGTGCTCGTCGGGCTCGGCGCCTGGTTCATCGCCGGCGAGCACCTCACCGCGGTCCAGATCGCCGGGACGTGCACGATCGCGGCCGCGCTGGCGGGAATCGTGTTCGCCGGCGGGCGGCTCACCCGCGCGGACCTGCCGGCAACGGCGGCCGCGCTGCTCACCGGAGTGACAATCGCCAGCTACACGGTGGTCGACGGCCTGGGCGTGCGCCACGCCCACAACCCGGCCGGCTACCTCTCGCTGGTCTTCGTCTTCCAGGCGCCCGCCATCCTCGCCATCGGTCTGTACCGCCTGCGCCACCGTCTCGATCGCCGGCTGCTGCGCGACGTGCCGGCCGGGGTCGGCGCCGGCGTCACCTCGGTGCTCGCCTACGGCATCGTCGTCTGGGCCCAGACCCGGGGACCCCTGGCGCTCGTCTCCGCCCTACGGGAGACCAGCGTGATCAGCGCCGCGCTGATCGCCACCCTGCTCTTCAAGGAGCCATTCGCCCGCCGGAGGCTGCTGCCGTCGGTCGCCGTCGCCCTCGGCATCGTGCTCATCGCACTCTGACCCGGGAAACTGCCAGCGAGCCACAGTCACCGGGGTCCACCGCGTGAAACTCGATGCGGTAGACGAGCGTGTCCTCGTCGATCGGCCCGGCGTGCGCGGCGCGCCGGCGCAGTGTCTCGCGATCGGGCTCGCCGGCTCGCCGGACGTCCTGCGCCGTGATCGCCGCGAACGGGAGGAGCTCGATGGCGTCGACCTCGATCTCACCGGGGCCGACCCGGTAGCGGCCGCCCTCCTTAACTCGCGGCCGCTGCCACAATCGCACCGACAGCGTGATGTCTCCGGCCAGGACGTCGTTGCGCAGCTCGCGGCTGAACTCCATGACCGGAACGCTGAGGTGTACGCCGAGCGGTCAGTCGATCTCCACGTCGAAGTCCCAGGACACGACCGGCTTCCCGCCCATCGGCGCCCAGCGCAGCTGGCCGTTACCGACCGGGAGCACCGAGCTCAACGTCAGCGTGACCGGGCGACCAGCGACGATCCGCCGCGGCAGCCGGCCGCCACCTCGCAGGGTGACCCTGGCGCCGTTGCGTTCCCCGTGCTCGGCGAGGAAGCTGAAGTCCCGAGACGACAGAGGGATGCTCCCGTGGACCGCAGCGAGGGTGACGGTGAACCGGCAGGGGCTGGTCGCCGGCACCGGCTGCTCGCCAGCTTCGGGCACCGCCGGGCCCACCGCGGTCACCCTCGCCCGCCCGCCGGGCAGACCCAACGCCACCGTGTCGCCCTCAATGGCCAGCCGCGGTCGGCTCGGCGTCGCGCTGAGGACCCGGTCAGCGGCCGGGACAACGGCCCTGGGTAGCCAGCTGGGGAGGCCACCTGAGGCCGTGCGGGCAACGCGTGACGACGGCCCCTGGGGACGGGTGAAGACGTCGCGCCCGAACGGAGCCAGTCCCAGCTGGGCGGCGTAGCCGATGTGCCCATGCCCGTCCAGGCCGGGCGAGGGGCCGGCCACCGAGAACAGGTCCTCCATGGTGCGCAGCCAGCTGTAGTGGTTGTAGAACCTCTTGCTGACCGACCCGGGCCGGATGTAGGGCGAGATCAGCACGCTGCCGGTGTCGCCGCCGCCGGTGGTCGGATCCTTGGCGTCGTACAGCGGGTCGGTCTGGGGCGACTCGGCCCCCAGGATGACGCCGCTGACGGTCCCGGTGGTGGTGATCGAGTGGCCGGTGCCGTCGACGAGCTGGAACGAGCCCTTGTCCACGAAGCCGCCGTTCTGGTTGGGCGCGGTGGCGGACACCGGTGTGTCCGTCACGCGTCCGACGTGTGCCCCGGCCGGGATGCCGTTGCCGGTGACGGTGCGTCCGGGATCGGTGGCGACCGCCGCGTTGTCATCGATCGTGGAGCTCCCCGCCAGAGCGGTGGCGGCAGCGTCGGTGCGTGGGCCGGGGACGTTGTCGCCGCCGCCGAGCAGGCACGTTCCCACCGGCTGCTTGGGCGTGGTCTGGGCGACACAGTTGCTCGGCCGGTCGATGAAGGAGTTGTAGCCGGGACCCGGATACAACTGGTTGCCCTGCTTGTCGGTGGCCAGCGGCGTGTTGGGGCCGGTCGGCTCGAAGTGCACCTGCCGCCCGAACAGCGTCTCGGCGGCGGAATCATTCTGAATCGACGTGCGGGCGTTGGGCGGCACCTGGTCGGAGTTGGCGAAGCTGTTGTTGGTGTAGGTGAACGGCGGGAACGCCTCGTCGAAGGTGATGTCGATGAGGCCGCCGTCCTTGAACGCCCGTGAGGCTTCGATCTCGGGGACGACGTGGGCCAGGAACCGATCGGCGGCGTACAGCCCGCCGGTGTAGTTGACCGGCGCACGCGGCGTGGTCGGGTTGGAGAACCCGCCGGAGAGATTGTTGCCGTGGCAGACCGCGTCATGGGCGTCGCTGCAGTTGTCGGGCGTGATCCAGCTGAACGCGGGCGTAGTCGCTTCGTGCTGAAGGTCGTGGTAAAGGCCACCGCCCTTGCTGAACACGTTGGCGATGTGCTTGGCGTTGCAGTCGCCTGAGCCCAGGACCGACTCAAACCACACGAACGGGAAGTGCTTGGGCACGTACTGGTCGGTGGCGTCGGCGCTACTGGGGCTGGCCTGCTTCGTGGAGCCCACCGGGCCCGGCTTGGCGAAGGGGGCCCCGCAGTACTTCACCCCGGCGCTGTGCGGAGCGGTCCCCGGATCGGGGTTTCCGAGGTCCTGGGCGTAGCCCTTCCAGCTGACGTGTGCCTTGTCCAGCTGGTTGAACAGCGTGGGTACCGTCGCCGGGTAGACGCAGCCGTTGGCGCCGGGAGCCGCGTTGGCTCCGGCGGCCGAGGTCATCTGGCCATAGTTGCGGTTGGTGCGCAGCGAGCCCGATTTGTCGACGCGCCCGGCAAAGTGGTTGTAGTAGGGACAGTCGTCCTGCGTGTCGGACTCGGTCGCCTGGCCGCTGACCAGCGAGATGTAGTTGTCCTGGCTGAAGTGCCCGGTCCCGTAGTAGTTCTTGAGCAGCACCCCCTGGTGGGGCAGCGTTTGCCACAGGTAGGTGTTGTGGTTGAGCCCGGTGAAGCTGGCGTCATAGGACTTGTTCTCCAGGATGATCAGCCACACGTGCTTGATCTTCCCGGGAGCGATCCCCAGCCCATCCTGAGTGGCGGGCTTACGCGCGGCACGGCCATTTGCCGTGGCGGCCTGCCCCGCCACGGCGACACGGGGTCCCACCGCAGAGGAGCCCGTCGAGACCAGCACGACCGCCCCCAGCGCCACGATCGCGGCGCATGCCGCAACAACCCGGGCAAACCTCATCCGTCCACCTCCCACCACAGACACCGGATGCCGCACGGTCTATCACTTCACCGGTGGGTCCCGCAAGCCCCCGGGCGGGGCAACCGCGCGCCGCGGGTGTGCAAAAGGAGGATCGGTTGAGCGCAGACGGTTCGAACCAGCCATCAGCGAATCCCGCTGTGTCCCCGACCTGTGACCGGTCGGCCGTGGGCGATCCCTCCACGAGCATGTGCAGCCCTGCGTGGCGAACATCCTCGGTAGATTCGAGCACACCGTTTGACGTGAAGGAGGACTGATGGCCCCGATCATCGCCAGAATCGAGGTCGCGCGACCGGCGGCGGAGGCGTTCGCCTACGTCATCGACCCGAACACGATGTCCGAGTGGCAGCAGGGCTGCCTGAGCGGGCACATGGACGGCGCCCCGACCCGCGTCGGGTCCAAGTGCACGACGACCCGGAGGATCGGCGGCCGTGAGCGCGAGGTGACCACCGAGATCACCGAATACGACCCTCCACGCCGGTGGGCCGACCGCGGCATCGGCGGGCCGATCAGAGCCATCGTCGAGGTCACCGTTGAGCCGCTCGCCGACACCTCACGATCGCGCGTGACGATCGAGCTGGACTTCACCGGGCATGGGATCGGAAGGCTGCTCGTTCCGCTGGTCGTCCGGCGACAGGCTGCCGGCGAGATGCCGGGCAACATGGAGCGGCTCAAGCAACGGCTTGAGCCAGCCACACGGACGCAGTGAACTCCGGCGACGATTTCGCTGATGGTCCCGACTGGCGTCGCCCTCGCGGTCGGCCGGCGCCGACACGCCGCGCCGCGCCAGGGCTCGCCCGTGCCGTCGTGAGACTTTGGTCGGTCAGTGGTAGCGGTCGAAGTCGGCCGGCCATGGCAGTGGGAAGAGGTGCCGATAGGCCCGTGCGTCGGCGATGACCTTGGCGAACGACGGCCGCTGCGCGAGCGCGCGGTAGTACCGCGTCAGCTGCGGGTGGCCGCCCTCGTCCCACGGGTGGACCGCCAGCGCGTAGAACAGGCCCGGCGCCGCGGCGCAGTCGGCAATCGTGAACGTGTCGCCGGCGAGGAACTCGTTCGAGGTCAACCGCGCCTCGAGCATGCCGTAGGCCATGTCGAGCTGACCGCGCGCCCGGGCGAGCGCGCGGTCATCACCGCGCTCCTCGATCGCGTCGGCAACGATCGCCTGAACGGCGTTTGAGACGTACTGGTCACACATTCGGTCCCACTGGCGAGCCTCCAGCGAAGGCACCAGCCGCGTTGCGCCGACGTGCTCGATGATGATCGAGGACTCGCCGATCACCTGGTCGCCGTCGCGCAGGAGCGGGATCGAGGCCGGAGGCCATAGCTCGGCCAGCTCGGCGCGGTCAAAGTCGCGCTGCTCCTCGAGGCGCTCGTAGACGACGCCAAGTTCGTCCAGCGCGATCAGGACCTTCTGGCAGTAGAGCGCGAAGGGGTGCTCGTAGACGGTGAGCATCGGCGTACTCCTCGTGGTCGGGGTCTCACTCACCCCATGGTCGGAGCTGCCGGCGCCTTCTCGACATCGCGCTCGACGAGCTCGCCCGCCGGATCCCCGTCGGTGTCCTCGAACGATGGCCCGGTTCGCCTTATACTGAGTGGCGCGAGCGGTAGGGCGCTCCGTGATGGTTGCTTGGCGGCTGTCCGCATGGGATCGGGCCAGAGACCGAAGCAGAGGGTAATTCTCGGAGCCCCCGCAGACACCGTCGCGCGACCTGTGGGCCGCCCCAGGCCCGGAGAGGAGCGGAATGCTCGATCCATCGCATCACCCGTCCGGTCAGGTTCTCGATCGTGCCCTACAGGATGCAAGCACCGATGGCCGCACGCGCCGGTGGCTGCTCGAGCGCGTGGCGTTCGGTACCGCCGGCGTCGCCGCGGCCGGCACGCTCGGTCCGGTCACCGACGCGCTGGCGCAGGGCCACGAAGGACAGATCCCTGCCTTCGGCCGCGTCGCGGTGACCACCGAGGCGCTGACCGTGACGCTTCTCACCGAGTTGCTCCGGCGAGTCAGCTTGCACTCCGACGTCCCCGACGCCGTCAAGGCTGTGTTTGAGGGTGCCTACGCCGCAGAGGTGGACCATCTCCGGTTCACGCGCAAGTATTGGCAACCCTCCACAACGACGTTCTGGATCCCGGACGGGTTCTTCGGCGGGTCGGGTGACGCGTTGAGTCTGACCGCGGTTGGCAACGCCCTGGTGGCAGGTGAGACGCTGTTCGTCAACCTCTACCTGATCGGTGTCACGGCCTTTGCCCGGGCCGGCCAGCGGAAGTTCGCGCGCTACTCGGCCGAGCTCGCCGGCTGCGAATCTGAGCATCGGGTGTTGGCGCAAACGCTCCTCAACGCGACTCCGCC
The DNA here is from genome assembly GCA_963790605.1 of uncultured Actinomycetota bacterium. Taxonomy (GTDB): domain Bacteria; phylum Actinomycetota; class Thermoleophilia; order Solirubrobacterales; family Solirubrobacteraceae; genus Palsa-465. Next base: position 790,605 of record CAWBPG010000003.1, read on the forward strand.
CAACAATGTCGGGTTCGAGGTCTACTCGATCGAGCAGGCGGATGGCATCGAACGAGCCCTGGAGCAGGCGGGCATCGGCTTCGGCGTGCAGGGCTCCGCAGCAGGAGCTTTCTACAAGCTCGCTCACCCCGTGATGCCGCCCCCACTCAAGATCGGGTCCAACAAGCCCAGCTAAGAAGCCGCTCGGCGTAGTCGCGCTGCCGCCGAGCGGGCGAGGCGACGACGCCGATGTGGCGCGGCGGCGCACCGTCCCTCTCCAACCGCGGACTAAGGTTGGCAATCGACACCACCGACCGTTTGCCAAGGAGACCCCATGTCTGACTTTGCCACCATCAACCTGTTGGACGTTGAGGACTCCGTCGGCGATCGGGTTCCCGGGATGGAGGGTCGTTTCGGTCGCAAGCATCTAGATTCCCGGGACCTCGGGGTCAGCCTGTTTCGCTATGCCGCGGACCTGCGCAGTCCGATGGCCCACAGTCATCGCGAGCAGGAAGAGGCCTACATCGTCGTTGCCGGCTCCGGGCGGATCCTCCTGAACGATCAGGTTCACGCCCTCCGCCAGTGGGATGTCGTGCGCGTGGCACCTGAGGTCGTGCGCGCCTTCGAGGCGGGCCCCGACGGACTCGACGTCATCGCTATCGGGGGTCCCAAGCCCGAAGGCGGCGACGGGGTCCGCGCGACGGCGACGTGGCCCGAATAGCAGGAGCTCGAGCCCGTCGACCACTGCGCCGAGGGTACCCGGGTCAAGTCGGTCTCTGGTCGCGGTTGGTCGCGCTACGTCGCGCGGATGGCGGTGCGCGTCCCGCGCGTGTTCTGCGCGATCACGGTGAGGCGGAGGGGGTGGAGCCGGTGCGCCTTGGCCGCGCGTTTGAGACCTTTGCTCTCCGCCAGCCCGGCGCTCCCAATCGTCACGGTGAAGCTCGAGGCGGCATGACGGAGCTTGATCGTGAGCCGGCGACCCGAGAGGACCAGCGACTTGATGCTCGCCTGCTTCACGGACACGCCCGAAACGTGGTGATGGCGGGCGACAAAGCTCAGCCCGGCGGGGAGCTCAACCGTGACCGCGCTGAGTGCGGGCGCGCCCTTGGTCGTCCTCATCTTGAACGTGAGAGCCGGATGGCCGCTGGCCAGGGCGGAGTAGCGCAGACGGCTGAGGTTTGCGTGGCCGACGGTGACGCCGGTGGCGCTCGAGCCGCTGTGGCCACCGGCGTTACCGGTCGAGCCGCTTGAACCGGACCCCCCGGACCCGCCGCCGCCCGCGCTGCTGCTCGTCCCCGGGCAGCCGACAACGGTGAAGTTGGCCGGTGCCTTCACCGTCTTGTCGCCGTTCTGATCGGTCAGCGTGGCCGTGGCGGTGCCCGAACGGGTGTTGCAGGTCGAGAGGAAGACTCCCTCGGGCCCTGCGTCGAGGTTCACCGCCAGGTCGGTCAAGGGGATGTCGGGCAGACCGCTGAATGTCGCGGTGTCCTCGGCCAGGTCGACGGCTCCGGTGAGCGTGAGCGGGAAGGGCGAGGGGAACACCAGCGTGAGCGACACCCCGCTCGAGTTGCCGGTGAGGTAGGCGGTGCCCGTGAGCGTCGAGGGATACAGCGGTGAGGTCGCGCTGGCCGAGCCCACGCTCTGGCATGTGCCCGAGGCGAGGTTCAGGCAGAGCGCCTTGATCGACTCGAGGTTGGGTCCGAGCACGGCGGTCGGGAAGGCGAGCGACACCGAGCGACTCGGTGCTTCGCTGGCGGTCTGGGTGACGGTCGTCCCGACCCTGACCTGTCGGTCTGCGCTGTCGCGGATCGCCGTGACCTTGAACGCCGGGGCGTAGGACAGAGCCGAGCAGCCGGTCACCGACAGCGGCGCGCTGACCGTGTGGACGGTGCCATCGCTGTATGAGTCGGCGGACACGCTGAGCCTGGCCGGCGTTGCCGGACAGGTCGCCGGGTAGCGCAGACGGTCAAACGTGCTCTTGATCTCGGTCACGGAGATGGTCACCAGCGGCACGGTGAAGCCCGACAGCGCGAGCTGGTCTGGCAGCGCGAGGTTGATGGTCACGCCGACCCCGCTGACGTCCCCCGTGGGGCGGACCCTGATGTCGCCGGTCGCCCCGAGCTGCTCGTTGAGACCGAGCACGTTCCCGATCACGGTCAGGCCGGCCAGGTCTCCGGCCTTGGGCGGCGGGACCAGGTAGAAGGTGACCGGTACCTGGATGCCGGCGGGAAGACCGAGGACGAGCACGTCCGGATCGGCGGTCACCGTCCCCGAGCCCACTTCGCAGGTGGTCCCCGACGTATTGGTGGTCTTCAGGCAGGAGCCGCCGTTGATCGCGGCGTTGGCCAGCAGCCCCGGCGGCAGGTTGATCGTCACGTCGTGGGCCGAGTCGGTGCCGGTGTTGGTGAACTTGAGATCCAGGCCCAGATTGGCGGTCGATCCGGCAGCCTTGCCGGCGCTTTGGTCGAGGCTGACCGACGGGGTGATGGAAGCCTGCGCCGCCGCGGCGAGGGCGAGGGACGAGACGACGGCGGCCGTCAGGGCGAGGGAGCGATTGATGAGGTGCTGCATGTTGAGTCCTTTGCCTACAGGCCGAGATGGGTGACCTGGACGAGTATCGAGGTGCGCTTGCCCGTGGTGCTCCGGGCGATGACGCGCAGCGCCAGGCGCCTGAGCTTGTGGGCCGCGGCCTTCTTGCGCAGCGCGGCACTCTCGCGCAGTGCTGCCCCGGTCAGCGTGACGCCGAGGCTCGACACCGGGCGTTTGAGCGTGATCACGAGGCGGCCATGCGTGACGACCAGCGACTTGACCGTGGCACCCTTGACACGCACGCCCTTGACCGTGAGCTTGTGGCCGGTCCGGCGGGTGATCAGGCTCAGCCCGCCCGGGAGCTCGACGGTGAGCGCGCGGAGCTTGGCCGCGCCCCTGGCCACCTTGAGGCGGAAGCTCAGCGAGGGGTGGCCCGCCTTCAGGCCGGCCACAGACGGGTTCGTCAGCGCGGTGCCTCCGGCGGTGGTGCCCCCGCCCGTGCCGCCGGACGACGGGCAGCCGGCAATGGTGAAGTTGGCGGGGACCGTCGCGGTCTTGTCGCCGTTCTGGCTGGTGAGGGTGGCCGAGGCCGTCCCCGCCGGGTCGTGACAGAGCGTGAGGAACAGTCCATCCGGCCCGCCGTCGAGCGTGACCATGAGGCTGGTGAGCGGAATGTCTGGCAGCCCGGTGAAGCTCGTGGTGTTCGAGGCCAGATTGACCGAGCCCACGAGCGTGAGTGGGAACGGCGGCGGGAAGACCAGCGTCAACGTGAGGCCGGTGATCGTGCCTGTGAGGTAGGCCTGACCCGTGAGCGGATGCGGATACAACGGCGAGGCCGCGGTCACGGAACCGACGGGGGTGCACGTGCCGCTCGCCAGGTTCTGGCAGAGCCGCTGCAAACCCTGGACGCTGCCCCGCAGCTGTGCGTACGGCAGCGCCAGCGCCACGGAGCGGCTCGGAGCCTCGGTGGCGCTCTGCGTGACGTCGGTGACCACTTGCACCCGATTGTCGGCGGTGTCGCGTGTGGCCGTCACGGCGAACGACGGCGAATACGACAGTGAGGAGCAGCCCGTGACCGAGAGCGGCGCACTCGCGGTCTTGACCGTCGAATCGCCATAGGAGTCGGCGGCCACCGTGACCGGCTGGGGGGTCGAGGGGCAGGTGGTGGGATAGCGCAGCCCATCGAACGTGCTGCTGATCTCATGGATTGCGATCGGCACGCCGTAGAGCGAGTTGGGCAGCTGGAACTCGATCGTTACGCCCACGCCGGCGGGGTCGCCGGAAGGACGGACCTTGATGTCCGCGGTGGAGCCGATCTGCGTGCCATTACTGTTCACCGCGAGTCCGGCGAGGTCTCCGGCTGCCGGCGGCGGGACGAGATCGAAGGTCACGTTGGTCGGAATCGGCACCGTGCCGTAGGCATAGGCGGTCACGGTCCCGCTGCCGACCTCGCAGGTGCTGTCGTTGAGGTCAGCGGTCTTCAGGCACGCGCCCCCCGCGAGCGACGCGTCGGCCAGCAGTCCCGGAGGGAGGTTGAGCGTCATGCCAGCCGGAGAATCGCTGCCGCTGGGGGCGAAGGTGAGGTCAACGCCGAGGTTCGCCGTGGCGCCGGCCGCCTTGCCGGCGCTCTGGTCGAGGCTGATCGCCGGTGTGATCGACGCCATCGCGCTTGAGGCCAGGGCCACCAAGCCGCTGACGACAAGAACGCTCACGAGCATGATCCGCCGCGTTCCGGGTGACATCACGCCATCTCTCCTCTGCCTTGGGGCTGCATCTTCATCCCGGATATGCCGACCCGCCAGTTGACGCTCCGGACGCCGGTAGGACAATACCCACAATTATGAGGCATACGGCGCCGAAGGGACGCCGGGTACTTCGTGACAGCGCTTCGGCGAGAAGCCTCAATCAGGAGCGCGGCGTCGAGAACGCGAAGCTGGCCTGTCGTGTTTCAGCTCCGGAGCGAGCAGTTTAAGGAACGCGGCAGCGGCCGGCGACGGTTCGCGGTCTAGCGGGGTGACGAGCAACAGGTCGCGTGCGATTGCCGGGTCGGTGGTGAGCCCGACGACGCGGTCGCCCGCGAGCCGGAGCGCGCGCGGCGGCAGGAGCGAGACGCCAACGCCGAGCGCGACGAGCTCGACCAGGTCGGGCATGGCGTCCACTTCGCAAACGATGCGCCGTTTCAGTCCGGCGGCGTGGCAGGCGTGTTCGATGCTGGCGCGCAGGGACGAGTCGGAACGGTATTCGACGAAGGCGCGGTCGGCGAGGTCGCTGAGCCTTGCCCGAGTGCGGCGAGCCAGGGGGTCGTGTGGAGCGACGCCGAGCAGCAGCGCTTCGCTACCGATCGGTTTGGTTCTCACACGGTTGGCCTGCGGGCCAAGAGGTAGATCGACGATCGCCAGCTCGAGTTCTCCGTCTGCGGTTTTGTGTACGAGTGACGGGACCCCGGCGTGGTGGAGTCGGAGGGTGACGGCTGGGTGTCGGTGGTGGTAGCGGGCGAGCAACGCGGGAATGTTCACTGGGCCGACGTGCTGGATGACGCCGACCGCGAGTTGTCCGCGCATCAGTCCGCGGACTCCGGCGACGGCGTCTCGGCCGGCCTCGGCGGCGGTGAGCGCGCGCTGTGCGGCAGGCAGGAGCGCTCGTCCGGCTTCAGTGAGCTCAACCCGGCGCGTGCTGCGCACGAAGAGGTCGCTTCCCAGTTCTCGTTCGAGGGCGCGGATCGAACTGGACAGGCTTGATTGCGTCAGGTGGACGCGTGAGGCGGCCTGCGTGAAGTGGCTGGCTTCCGCCACGGCGAGGAAATGAGCCAGCTGGCGCAGCTCCATTCAGTGATTCTATCGCTGAGTTAGTCCGCAACTATCTGTTGGACGGCTGAGCGTTCGGCGAGCAGACTGCGCATGGTCGGCGTGCGAGAAAGCACCTCGGCCCATCCGTCGATAGCGATTCGAACGCAAGGAGAGAGGTATGACCCTGCTCATCAAGTCCGGCGACCTCGCGGGACCGCCCGAGGGGCGCCGCTTCGTTGGCGCCGATCATGGAGGCGTCCCGGTCTCCTTGTTCTTGGTCGAGGCCCGGTCGGGATCAGGCCCTGAGCTTCATCGCCATCCGTATCCGGAAGTCTTCGTCCTGGCTGCCGGACAGGCCGAGTTTGAGGTCGGCAACGCTCATCTTGTGGCCGGCGCAGGGGACATCGTGATCGCGCCCGCAGGGGCCCCTCACCGCTTCACGAGCGTTGGCAACGACCAGCTGCGGCTGACCGCCATCCACACCGCCTCGGTGATGGACACCGACTGGCTCACGGCAACGTCTGGCAGCACGCACTCGCTCCTGCAGAGATAAGGAGGGCCCCATGCTCACCACCGTCGGATACGCCATGTCAGGAGTGATCGCGGTCGCGATCACCCTGATGGGTGCTCGCTACCTCCTCGATCCTCGGCCGGCCGCCGCTGGGTTCGGGATCCCTGGGAGCTTCGGCGACCGCGGCCACGATTCTGCCTGGCTGACCGTCAAGGGCGTGCGCGATATCGCGATGGCCATCGTCATTGCGATCCTTCTCATCAACGGCGCGCCCCGTCTGCTCGGCTGGCAGATGCTGGGGCTCGCTCTCATCCCCATCGCTGACGGCACGATCGTTCTGCGCAGCGGCGGGCCAAAGGCGGTCGCGTACGGCGTCCACTGGGCCACCGCTGCAGTCATCCTCATCGTCGCGGCGCTCCTGGTGATCTAGATGATGCACCTGGCAGCGCGCGGAACTCTCCGGGGTCACGGACTACTGGACCGCCGTTCGTTGCCACTGGCTTAACCAAACCGCTGCAGACGGTCAACGGGCGCGCCACGCCTCGTGCCTACTTTTACGTGGCGGTCCCATCCGCGGCGAGCGCGCGGATTGAGTGCGAGTCCTGGGAACGCCGGCGATCCGTCCTGGGGCTGGCGACTCTGGCCGGACCACACGACCGCCAACTGGAAACCGAGATGCTCGAGTTCACGCGCAAGATGAGTCTTCCGCGTCTGCCGCATGCTCGGGCGTTGGCCTCGCTCCTGGCGAGCGCGATCGCCGCGACCGCCGTCGTCGCACTGCTGACGGAGGGCGGGCTCGGGGGCGCGCAGGGCGGGCACCGCGGCACGCAGCCGTCGGTGCCGGCGCCCGCCACGCACTCGTCCCAGGACAGATGCGCGCCCGGCTCCAGCCCGGCCAGGATCGGAATGGCTGCGTCCGCTACGCACGCGCGGCAGGCCGCGCTCGGCGGTGTGCTCGATGCGGCGCTTCGCGCGGCGCGTAGTGGCATTCACGCCCCCGCTGCAACCGCGGCGGTGGTGGTATGCGGGCGCGTGGTGTGGGCCGATGCGAGCGGCGTTCTCGATCTGCGCTCCAAGCATCCGGCCACCAACAACTCCCTCTTCGTCCTCAACAGCGCGGCCAAGACCGTGGTGGCGGCGATGGTCATGCTGGAGATTCATGACGGTCATCTGTCGCTGGGCACGAGGTTGTCGCAGTTCTATCCCTGGCTTCCGAACGCCCGTCTGATCTCCGTGCGGACGCTGCTCAACATGACCAGCGGGCTCCCGGACTACCTCGACAACCCGCGGATCAAGTCGATGATGGACCACCGCCCCCGCCACCACTGGACGGTCGAGGAGGTCTTGACCGGGCTAGGCACCGGACTGGGAACCCCGAAGTTTCTCCCCGGACGCGAATTTCAGTACTCAGACACCAACTACATCGTGCTCGGTGCGATTCTGGAGCGGATCACCCATAGCTCGATCGAGCGCGACTTTCAGCAGTTGATCGCAAGACCGCTAGGGATCACCTCGGCGACGTTCGTTCCCACCCCGGCGGCCAAGGCGCGCATGGCCCACCCGTACCTGCGCTATCGCAATGGCTCGCCCGCCAGTCAGTGGATCCCGAGCTTCGGCGTGTCAAGCGCCGTTTGGAGTCCGGTGTTCACCGACGGCGGCCTGGCCTCGAGCTCACTTGACCTGGCCTGGTTCGGCAACGCTCTGCTGGGCGGCCGACTGGTCAGCGCGACAGCAGTCAGACAGATGACCCACATCGGCCCGGGCGACTACGGCTTCGGTATGCGGGAGAGGTCGTTTGACGGTCACTCCTGGCTGGGGCACCGCGGCTACTTCGGCGGCTTCGAGGCCGAGGACTGGACCGACCGGTGGCGGCAGCTCACGATCGCGGTCGCCACCAACCTCCAGATCGTCGGAGGCGAGCCGACCTCCACAGACATCTGGACGGCCATCGCGCGGGCATATGATCGCCAGCGCCCTGGGATCGACCAGGAGGCCGTCCACTGAGGCCCAGTGACGATGCGTCCGTCCCGGGTAATCCTTTAGCGCACGGCGAGGGCCTCGCGGACGCGCTTGACCGTCGCGCCTGGGCGGACGTGCGCGCCTGGGGCGAGCTGGGCGACGCGCACCTCCTCGATGAGCCACATCGGGTCGCGGCGTCCGGCGGCCTGAGCCTCCAGCTCGTGGATCGTGGCCATCCGCTCGCGGTCGGCGGCGACGCGGCTCGGCAGCCGCTCCAGGCGCTGCGCGGCCGCGCGCAGGTAGCGCTCGACGTCAGCTCAGTCGCGCGAGGCCCGTCGCTCGCGAGCATCCCCGGGTAGACGAGCCGGCCCAGCTGGCGCGCGACGTCCTCCCGTGCGGGGCCCAAGGCCGCGGTCGCCGGGAGCGTGTCGAGCCGCTCGCGGACGGCCCCTGCCGCCTCGAGGATCGCGCCGAGCGCGACCAGCGCGTCGAGCGTCGTGGGCCGGAGGTTCCCGCGGACGTGCTCGCGGAGGGCCGCAAAGGCTTCGGCGTCCCACGCCGGTCCACCGCCACTCGCCATGAGCGCGTCGAGCGCTGCGTCTGTCGCGTCCTCGATTGCCGTATCCAGCGTGCCGTGGGGCGCGCCCGCGAGCGTGAGGGTGAGCTGAGTTCCGAGCTGGCCGATCACCCATTGACGCGGCGAGGGAACGGTGAGGCGCAGCAGCCGCCGGGTCCCGCGAGCCATGGTCAGGGCCTGTTCGCCGGCGGTGTCACAGACGCGCACTCCGACTGCGTCGCCCTCGTCGACAAGCGCCGGGAAGCCAGGCAGGCCGCCCGGGAGGATGACCGTGCGCGGCAGGGACGGGATGTCGAAGCTGCGCATCCCATGGCGCGCGAGGGCCGGCGCGGCGCGCTCCAAGCGCGCCGCTCAGTTGCGGTCGCAGCTCATCGCGCAGCGCGTCGAGAGACTGGCCTGACGCGAGCACCGTCCCGTCCTCGTCCTCGACGCTGAAGGTCATTCGCAGGTGCGCGGGCAGAGCGTCGAGTGACCAGTCGCTGGGGCGATGCGCACGCCGCGCGTCCGTTCGATCGCCTCGGCGAGTACCTCGAGCAGCGGGCCGGAGCGTGGCTTGACGCTGGCGAGCAGCGCGGTCGCGGTGTCAGGGATGGGAACGAGCGGCGTGCGCAGTCGCTTCGGCAACGTCCGCAATAGCGCGACGACGAGCTCCTGACGGAACGCGGGCACGAGCCACTCGAAGTTCGTATCCCGCACCGCACCGAGCGACGCAAGCGGAATGTGGACCGTGACGCCGTCGGCCGCCGAGCCGGGGTCGAAGCGGTAGGACAGCGCGAGTTCCAGCGGTGCGGTGGGGCTGAATCCAGCGCGCCGGCCGGTCGCCGTCGTTGGGCGCCACCTCACCCTCGATCAACATGTCCATCGGGTAGTCGAGCAGCGTCGGCTGGGTCTGGCGCGCCTGCTTCCACCAGCGATCAAAGTGACGACCGCTCACGACGTCCTGCGGTACCCGCTCGTCGAAGAACGCCGCCCGCTTCGCCTCGCTCGCGAGCAGGTCACGCCGTCGTGCGCGTGCTTCCAATCACCTCGACCTCCTCCACCCGGCGCTCGTTCTCGCGCATGAACGCGTGCCGCTCGTCCCAATCGCCCTCGACGAGTGCGCGGCGGATGAACAGCTCGCGCGCGGTCGCCGGGTCGATCCGCCCGTACTGGACGGTCCGCGATCCGACGATCGGCAGGCCGTACAACGTCACCTGCTCGGACGCGACGACGGCGGCGCGGCGGCGATCCCATCGCGGCTCGCCGTAGGAGCGCTTCACGAGGTGCTCGGCGAGCGGCTCGACCTGCTTGACATCGACCGCAGCTGCCGTCCTGCCCCACAGCCGCGTCGTCTCGACCAGCTCGGCGACCATCACCCACGACGGTCCGCGCCGCGCGAGCGCGGAGCCGGGGAAGATCGCGAACTTCGCCCCGCGCGCGCCGGTGTACTCGCGCGTCGCGGCGTCCTTCATGCCGAGGTGCGAGAGCAGCCCGGAGAGCAGCGCGGCGTGGATCTCTGGACCCTTCGGCCGGCGCCTCGTTGAGCGTGAGCCCGACCTCGCGCGCCGCGTCCTCGAGCTGAGCGACGAGGTCCTGCCACTCGCGGATGCGCAGGTAGTGCAGGAACTCGGCCTTGCAGCGCTTGCGCAGCTGCGAGCGCGAGAGCTCGTCGCCCAGCGAGCGCACGTAGCCCCACAGGTTCACGTAGGCGAGGAAGTCCGACGACTTGTCGGTGAAGCGGGCATGGAGCTGGTCGGCCTGAGCGCGCTGCTCGGCGGGACGCTCGCGTGGATCCTGGATCGACAGCGCCGCCGCGATCACGATCACCTCGCGAACGCAGTCGAGCCCGTCGGCCTCCAGCACCATGCGACCGAGGCGCGGGTCGATCGGCAGCCACGCGAGCTTGCGCCCGAGCGCGTGTGAGCGGCTCCGCGGCCGACGGATCCAGGGCCCGCAGCTCGTGCAGCAGTGCGACGCCGTCGCGCACCTGGCGGCGGTCGGGCGGCTCGAAGAAACGGGAAGGCCTCGACCTCGCCCAACCCGAGCGAGGCCATCTGGAGGATCACGCTCGCAAGGTTCGTGCGCAGCACCTCCGGGTCGGTGAACTCCGGCCGCGCGTTGAAGTCCTCCTCGGAGTAGAGCCGCACGCAGATCCCGTCGGCCACGCGACCGCAGCGGCCCTTGCGCTGGTCGGCCGAGGCGCGCGAGATCGGCTCGATCGGCAGCCGCTGCACCTTCAGGCGCGTGCTGTAGCGCGAGATCCGCGCGAGGCCGGTATCGACGACGAAGCGGATGCCGGGAACCGTCAACGACGTCTCGGCTACGTTCGTCGCGAGCACGACGCGCCGAGGTTGGCGGGGCTTCTTCCGGCCGAAGACCTTCTGCTGTTCGGCCGCCGCGAGCCGCGAGTACAGCGGCAGCACCTCCACGCCCGGCCCCAGCCGCCCGGTGAGCAGCTCTGCCGCATCGCGAATCTCCCGTTCTCCGGAGAAGAACGCGAGCACGTCGCCGTCGCGCTCGTCGAGCAGACTCCTCGACGGTCTCGGCGAGCGCGTCGAGCAGCTCCTCGTCCTCCCGCGGGGGCCGGTAGCGGACCTCGACCGGGTACGTGCGGCCGGAGACCTCGACGATCGGCGCGCCGCCGAAGTGCTCGCTGAAGCGCTCGGGGTCGATGGTCGCGCTCGTGATGATCAGCTTGAGGTCGGGTCGCCGCGGCAGGATGCGGTGCAGGCAGCCGAGCAGGAAGTCGATGTTGAGCGAGCGCTCGTGCGCCTCGTCGACGATCACCGTGTCATAGCGGCGCAGGAGCGGATCGCGGCGGATCTCGGCAAGCAGCAGACCGTCCGTGACCAGACGGACCAGAGTGTCTTCGGAGCCTCGATCATCAAAGCGGACCGCGTAACCGACGGCGCCGCCAAGCGGGACATCGAGCTCATCAGCGATCCGCTGTGCCACGGTCCGCGCCGCGATCCGTCGCGGCTGGGTGTGAGCGATGGCCCCGCGCACGCCACGCCCGAGCTCCAGGCAGAGCTTGGGCAGCTGGGTCGTCTTGCCCGAGCCGGTCTCCCCGGCCACGACGACGACCTGGTGATCCCGGATCGCTGCGAGCAGATCGTCGCGACGCGCGGAGACCGGCAGCTGCGGCGGGTAGGAGACCTCGGGGACCGACGCGCGCCGGCGCTGCACCCGGGCCTGCGCCTCGGCAAGCTGTTGCTGCCAAGCGCGCCCGGCCTTCCCCGCTGCCCCGGCGCAGCCGCTGAGCCTGGCGCCGCAGGCGATGCTCGTCGCGCAGCGTCAGCTCGCGAAGCGCGGTCTCGTAGCAGTGGCATCTACGCGGCGCTGAGCCCGGCGGGGGCAGGCGGTGTGCGGACGGCGACCATCGCCATCGAGAATAGGCTGCGACGATTTGCTGATGCGGGCTCATTGGCTGAAGGCGGTTGGGCACGCGCGCGGCCCACTTCCCGCGCGCTGGATCGAGGAGGGGCGGACGAGTGTTCTGCGGGAGGGCGGCTTCCCGCGACGCCCCCGCGTGGACGCGGATGACCGTCTGGTGCTGTACGCGAGCGTGTGGCGACGGGTGTTCGGCGTGGTGGTGGCGATTGGGGAGCCCTACCGGGTGGAGCACCCGCGATGGCCGTGGCGGATCGCCGTCGAGCCGCTGCTCGTCGTGCCGGATCTCGATCTCGCTCCGCCCGTCGAGGCGATCGGCGTGGCGGCGCGCTCCATGTCGCAGCAGTCCCACATCCGGCTCGAGCCACTCCACTACACGCGGGCCGTTGAGGCGCTCAGCTCGATAGCGCTCTGAGAGCGCAGGCGAGATTATCGCGTTCGGCCGCCAGCAGCTCGCTCACTACAACTGCCCCGACGCGATCGAGTTCGGTCTGCTCCCGAAAACCTCCGTGCGAAACACCCTGCTCGCGAAGGGGCCGGGCGCCGACGAGCCTTCGCTCTCCTCGGCCCGCGCCAGCCAAGTGCAGACCGGGAGCCGGCTTGTGCCACGGGGAGCACGGCAGTACGTTGTGCTCATGAGCTCGCTACCCGACACCGGTTACCGGAATGTGCTCGTTACCCGCGACGGATCGGCCGCGCGGATTGTGCTCAACCGCCCCGAGAAGCGCAATGCGCTATCGCTGGAGCTGATGGAGGAAATGATCGCAGCGCTGAGCGAGGTGTCCGCGCGGCGCGAGACCCGGGCGATCGTGATCGAGGGCGCCGGTCCAGTGTTCTCGGCGGGGCACGACCTGTCGGAGATGATCGGCCAGGACAGAGAGTTCCTGGCACGGCTATTCGATCGGTGCAGCATGATGATGGAGACGCTCCACGAGGTTCCGCAGCCCGTGATCGCCAAGGTCCACGGCATCGCTACCGCCGCTGGCTGTCAGCTCGTGGCGGCGTGTGACCTGGCCGTTGCAGCCGAGGGCACGCGCTTCGCCACGCCGGGTGTCAAGATCGGCCTGTTCTGCTCCACGCCGATGGTCCCTGTGTCGCGAGCGGTAGGTCGGAAGCGTGCGATGCAGATGCTGCTCACGGGCGAGCCCATCGATGCTGCGACAGCGCTCGACTGGGGGCTGGTCAATCGCGTGGTGCCGCGAGGAGAACTTGAACCCGCGGTCGCTGAGCTGGTCCAAGCGATCGCCCGCTCAAGCGCATACACCGTCGCTACGGGGAAGCAGGCCTTCTACTCCCAAATCGATCGCACCGAGGACGACGCCTACGAGCACTGCGAGCTGGTCATGACCGATAACGCGCTCGCGCACGACGCGCAGGAGGGCATGACCGCGTTCCTTGAGAAGCGCGTCGCCGTCTGGCGCGGCGAGTAGCAGTCCGCCGCCGCCACGGAGCGGCGATCGCCACCCGCTAGCGGTTTCCGCATGCTCCGGAAATACGATCGAGTAGTCGATCGCTACGGCGGCCAACCGTCATCTTTGAACGAAATTCGAACGCTATCGTGGGATGCGCAAACCGAACCGGAGGTCCGAGAAATGCATCCCGCAACGGCACACGTCACCATCAGCGCCCACGTCCGCGACCTTCAGCGCTTGATGCACCCCGAGTTCGGCCCGCGCCGGCGCGGGCCCTTGGCCTGGATCCGCAGAAGCTGAGGCCCGGGGAATAGCCCGCTGCGTTCGCGTTGAGGTCCCGCGTCAGTGTGATGGCAACTGATGCAGGAGAAAGAATCTGATCATTTCGGCGGACGCGTCGGGGCCTTGTGGATCGGTGTAGGACCCGGTACGACTGCCGCCGGCCCAGGCGTGGCCGGCACCGTGGACAATCCATGACTGCGCGACGGGGGTGCCGCGGAGGTTGTGGTGAGCGATGCTGGTGTATGGGCGCCTGGTGTTGTGCTTCTGCTTTGTCGGTCCGTGAGGGATGGTGGTGTCGCCGACGGCGAGCCGGGCGGCGATGAGCTTGTCGGCGTTGACTGGGGCCACTGTTGCGTCTTGGTCGCCGTGGATGACGATGAGAGGGACCGCGGTGGTTGCGCTCGGCGTCCCACCGGTCCGCATCGCGGTGAAGGCGGACCGAACGTCGTGGGCGGCGCGGTAGGCGATCCCGGAGTGCACTCCGACCGCGGCGTAGAGGTCGGGGTAGGTTGCGGCCATTACCGCCGCCATGGCGCCGCCCGCGGAGAGCCCCGCGACATAGACACGGCTGGGGTCGATGGCGTGCTCGCTGATGACTTGGCGGGTGATGCCGGCGATGATCGCGGGCTCGCCCGTGCCGGCGCGCTGGTCGGCGGGGGAGAACCAGTTCCAGTAGCCCCCTTGGTTGGCTGTCTTGGATTGCTGCGGGTAGGCGACGAGGAAGGCATGCCGCTCGGCGAGATCGTTCATGCGGGTGCCAGCCGCGAAGTCCGACGCGTTCTGTGAGCCACCGTGCAGCATGACGACGAGCGGGACCCGACCTCCGCTGTAGCTGGTGGGCACGTAGAGGTCGTAGGTCCGCGTCCCAGCGGTCTCGGTGTGGGTCAGGTGACGGGTCGCGCCACGGGGGGTGGCGGGCGCCGCGGCGTCACGGCGAGTCGATGATGTGCCTCGACGCAAGCTGGCGGGAGCGATCGTGCCTGCGGCGCTCGATCCGGCCGGTGAGACGGGACTGGTGCTCCCGGCGGCGAGACTCTGCTGCAGCAGGGCCGAGGCCTCCCGCAGTCGCCCGGCCTTGGTGAGCCGCAGCGCCTCGGCCATCGTGGCATTCCTAGCGTCGTCCATCACACGTCCTTTCAGAATATGGTCGTCCAGCGACCGACGTAGGTTCGCTGCCGTCGTTCTACAGCCACTGCGCGACCGGAAACGCTGAGTGCGTCGATCGCTTACGTAGTGCGCGAAGCGAGCGCTGCCTTCACCGCGCGAGACGCCCGGAACGCGCCGAGAACCTCGACTGCGGCGATCGTCGCGACGGCGAGATCCGGCGAGACGTCATCGGCAACGGTCGCCAGCCCCAAGACACGCAACTCGACCATACGGCCGCTGTCGCGCAATGCCTCGAGGTCGTGGCGGTTGTAGTGCGCGCTGCCGAGCACCAGCTCGCGGCGGGCCACCGTGCTCTCCAGAACGCTCGACCGGCTTTCAAGCTGGCGTCGGATCGCCGTCCGGATGAAATCCGTGCGATTGCCAAAGAAGCCCTCCCTGACAAGCAGATCGATCTGACCCAGGTCGACCACGCCCACATTGATGGTGATCTTCTCGCTCTTATCGTCCTCGGCCATCTCGTGGCCTCGCCCCCCATTCGATCGCTTGACACCTTCCACCATCCTATGACCATCCTACAACCATCCATATGGATGGTGGGCAGAAGAGAGTCCGCGATCGTGCGAGCCGCGCGCACAACCGTCGCGCATTTACGACCCGGGGTTTGACTGGACGATCGCTGGGTCGGGCGGGAAGCACGCTGGAAGCGGCGGCTTCATCGCTCCGATGAACACCAGCAACTGCCCGCCGGACGTGTAGCCGGCGGCGAGCACCCCATCGAACCCGGGGGCAAGGTATTTGTGACCTTCGCTGGGCGTGAACGTCAGCTTGTCGCTTGCGGCCGACTGAGGGTACGCGGGCACCGCCATGTGGGTCTGACAGCTCTGCGTGATCGGGATCACCGTCTCATCGACCCCGATCGCGGCAAACCGCGCGTTCAATTCCGGGATCGCGGCCTGCAGATCGTTGATCGTGACCGTGATCGAGCCATCGGGGTTTTGCGTCAGCGCGTACGCCGGCTGAGTGCTTGCGGTCACGGACACCAGCAACACGACCGCGGCCGCTCCAGCTGCAACGACCCCGAGCGCAGACGTGGTCATCACCACCGGCCGCCGGCGAGCCTGCACCACCCGTGACCGCAAGCCGGCCCCCGCCCTCGTTCTCCTGGACGTGACCCCGTCGGCCCCGTGCTCGTCGGCCAAATACATCCACAGTCGATCCTCAAATGTGCTCATTGCGCACTTCCCTTTCTGAGCCGGGCTCGCGCCCGGTGGAGTCTCACTCGCAACGCTCCGGCAGACACCCCGAGTACTCGAGCGGCCTCCGTCGGCTCAAGACCGATGAGGTCGACGAGTTCGACCGCCTCACGCTCCAGCGCTGGCAGCAACGCGCACCGCTCGAGCAGCTCCCGTCCCTGTCGCTGCGCGTCGATCCGTTCCGACAGCTCGTCGGTCTCGTCGGCGTCAAGCACCAACCGCCCGCGCAGCCGCTCGATCGCCACCCTGTCGTCTGACAGCCCCGCGTACCAGCGTGCAAACACCCGCCGGGCGATGGCAAGCAGCCAGCCGCGTGCCGAGCCTCTTGACCGGTCGAAGGTGCCAAACGACGCGACCGCTTCAACGAACGTCTCGGACACGAGGTCGGCAACGAGCTGCGGCTCGGTGCAGCGTCGCGCAAAGTACGCGGTCACCACGCCGACGCACTCTCGGTAGACGATCCCGAACTCCGATGACGATGTCGCCACCCGCTCCGAGCCAGTCGTGCTCACCCCCATAGATTGGGCGATCCCGACGGCAGCGTTACACGCTGCGACGGCAGCGTTACACGCAGCCCAGGCCCAGCCCCCGGCTGCTGCACCGTCGCGGACAGGGCACCCATCCGCAGGCTGAGCGCTGGCCGCGGACGCAAAGCCGGAGCCAGCCTCCGCCCACGGTTCATGCAGGCTTCGCCGCGGCTTGCCCAGCAGTTGCGAACGGTGGATTCGGCTCGCCGGTGAACCAGTATTCGCCGGCTCGGAGCCGCTCGAGGACGGCGGTCAGCCACTGCGCCTCGCCGTCGAGGCGGGCCTGCGTCAGACGCCAGTGCTCGACGACGTGTGGCGGCTTCTCAGGGTCACGGGCGATGTCCAAGACCGCGTAACCGCTGGCATGCGCCGACGCGGTAATCTGCTCGAGCCGGTGCTCGAATGCGGCGAGCACCTCGTCTCGGCTCAGCGCCCAGGAGAAGCTCCACGCCGCCAGGAGTTCGTCGGGGGAGAACGGAGACACGTTCCACAACGCTTGGCGTAGCAAGACGTGGAACTCGGTCTCGCCGTCCGCGGTGAGCTTGTAGGTGGTGCGGGCCGGCCTGCGGCCCTCGGTTTCGGTTCCAGCCTCTTCGATGAACCCCTCGCGCGTGAGCGTGCGAAGCGCGTTGTAGACGGAGCCCGGATTGAGGTGCGCCCATTCCTCCGCATGCCAGCTCAGCAGCTCGCGGCGGACGAAATAGCCGTGCACGGGCTCGAAGATCCGCACTGCTCCGAGCACCAGCAGCCGCGTCGATGACATTGCCGAAAGTCTACTTGACAAATATGACTATTCCAGTTTGACTATTGTGGGTGACGGACGCTGTCATCACCACGCAGGAGCTGCGCAAGCGCTTCCACGCGCCGCGAAGGCCGCCGGTCGAAGCGGTCTGCGGCGTGAGCATGGAGGTGTGGCGCGGTGAGATCTTCGGCTTTCTCGGGCCGAACGGCGCAGGCAAGACGACGACGTTGCGAATGCTGACGACGCTGCTCCCGATCGACTCCGGAACCGCGAGCGTGGCGGGGTATGACGTCGAGCGCTCGCCCCAACAGGTCCGTACCCGAATCGGCTACGTCAGTCAGCTCGGCGGCTCGGACGAGCTCGCGACCGGACGCGAGAACCTGGTTCTTCAGGGCCGGCTGTACGGCGACGACGCCACGACCGTGCGCAGTCGGGCCGAGGAGCTGATCGAACTGCTCGAGCTGGACACTTTCGCCGACCGCAAGGTCGTCACTTACTCCGGCGGCCAGCGTCGCCGGCTCGATGTCGCTCTCGGGATCGTGCACGCCCCGGAGGTCCTCTTTCTCGACGAGCCAAGCACCGGTCTCGATCCCCAGAACCGCGCGAACCTGTGGAACCACATCGCCGCGTTGCGCGACCACGGCACGACCGTGTTTTTGACCACGCACTACCTGGAGGAGGCCGACGAGCTGTGTGACCGGCTGATGATCATGGATCACGGCGAGATCGTGGCCGAGGGCTCGCCGCGCGAACTCAAGCGCGAGATCGCCGGCGACACCGTGCTCCTGACCGTCCACGACCACGACGACGCCGCGCATCGCGCCGAGCAGCGCCTGCGCGACCAGCCGTACGTGCGCGAACTCACCACGAACGGGGCGGCGCTCCGCCTGTACGTCGAGGATGGAGCCAGCGCGATGATCGAGATCCTGCGCCTGCTCGACGGCGAGGGAATCGGGGTCCAGTCGCTGACCGTTGCCGAGCCAACGCTCGACGACGTTTTCCTGCGCCAGACCGGCCGCTCCCTCCGGGACGCCGGGCCGCAATCGGAGAGCAGGAGTCTCACATGAGGACATTGCGCGACATCGCGTTGCTCTATCAGCGGTACTTCGTGCAGATGTTGCGCAACCCCGTCTGGCTTGTGGTGGGCTTCTCCACGCCGCTGCTGTATCTGGCGCTGTTCACCCCGCTGTTGAAGCACCTCGGCGGATCAGCCGGACTGCCCGGCAGCAACGTGCTCGACGGGTTCCTCCCCGGGATCCTCGCGCTGCTTTCATTCGCGAGCGGGTCCGGCCTCGGCTTCTCCACGATCTTCGAGCTGCGTGCGGGCGTGACCGAGCGTTTCCGCGTCACCCCCGCCAGCCGCTTTGCGATCCTGCTCGGTCCGATCCTCGCGAGCATGACGCTGATGTTCGTGTTCGACGCGGTGTTGATCGCGGCCGGCGCGGCCTTCGGCTTTCACGTCCACTGGCTGGGACTTGCCGTGCTCGCCGTTTTGCTCGGACTGCTGATGGTGATGATGGCGGCGTTCTCGATCGCCACCGCGCTGCTCACGAAGGAGATCAGCGGCTTCGCGGCGATCATCAACGGCATCAACCTCCCGGTCCTGTTGCTCGCCGGCGTGCTTCTACCGATCTCGATCGGCCCCCTGTGGATGCGGATCCTCGCCCACTTCAACCCGCTCTACTACCTGGTCGCCGCCGCACGGCTGCTCGCAAACGGCCACCTCTCCGAACACGAGGTGTGGCAGGCATTCGCGGTCCTGGTCCCGCTCTGCGCGCTCGTCCTCGCCTGGGCGACCAGAGTGTTCCGGCGCGCGGTCGCCTGAGCCACCAACACGTGGGGGATCCGGTCGTCACTTCGTCGCCCGCTGCGATCGTGCAGATGTGCGCGGCCGCCAGGCCGAAAGCGGTCGTCAGCTTGCCAACGCACTGAACCACAGCGCATGCAGGTGTGGTTAGCGGGTGTTCGTGATCAAGTGCTCGGAGAGATCCCACAGGCGGGCGGCGTTCTCCGGGTCAAGCGCATACGGGGCGACCCCGCTCGCGGTGTCGGGCGAGAAGTCGGCGGGCAGCGTCGGCGCCTCGTTGCAGTCCTCGGAGTAGCGGCCGCCGATCCGATCGAGCTGGTGCGAGGTGCCGACGAGGACCGATGTCGCGGCGCGCCGTTCCCGGGTCTTGAGGCCGAATCCGCCGGACTGCTGTTGGCGCTCGCGGACCTGTGTCCACACTCGCTCGAGCACGTCGGGGCTCATGTGTCTGCTGAGGTTCGTCTCGAAGATCGCGCCCGGAGGGACGGCGTTGGCCGTGATGCCTTCACTGGAGCTCCCAGCCAGCCGACTGGCAAGATCGCGGTAGCGATCGCCGGAGAGGTTGAATTCCGCTCGTCGGCCGACTGGGGCTGGACGACTGCGACGCTGGCGGTCGCATTTGTCCTGGGGTGACCACGGTGCCGGCGATTGCTTGAGCGCTCCAAGAGGCGGTCCGCGGCGCGGACCCCGGACGGGTGCTATGCCAACGCATTACGGCCGGCGATCTGTCAGTGGCCACCAGGCCCGGGCGACCGCTTGCACGCGTGGCCGGGCAACGAGCCCGACCGTATCTTCAGGCGATGCGCACTCGCGTCAACGCGGCGATCGACACCCGGCTCGCGGGCCTGATGGTGGTGCTCGCGTGTCGCCGGTGGCCGGCGCTACGGGTCGTACCCCAACGGTGGATCCGACCGGTACTCGTTCCCGCAGCGGGGCGGCTGCGCCGGAGCATCGCAGCGGCGGCTCTGATCGTGGCCGCCACGGCCGGCGTGATCATCGCGCTGCTCGTGATGGGGCCCAGCTGACACGGGCCCGCGGCCAGGCGAAGTCTTCGCAACCAGAGATCAGGACGCTCGAGGCATGCGCGTGACCCGCGCTCGCGCGGACGCGGTCGTCCTCGGCTGGCAGCGGCACCATCCCCTGTCACCGGCGCAGATCACCCGGTGAACCACCACGCAGTCCGTACCGGCTCGCGGTTTACGCACCACCAACGCAAAACGGCCGCCCCGAGTGACTGGGGCGGCCGCCAAATCCGTGCCCACGCGAGATCTTTGGCGAGAAGTGCGCGGGCACCGACCCCAGGAGGGTAGCTCATGCACACCCCGTCAACCCGCACCCTGTCCGCGCCGGCGTATGGCCGCGAGGAGGGCCACTGCGCGGCCGACCCGGCCGCTCCAACCTGCTGGAGGCCTGTCGCTCGGCGTCCGTGCCACGCCACGCGCGCCGTAGCTACTCGACCGCCGCATCGGCGAACGTCGCTGTGCAGCCACTTTGGATGCCGCCGCTGGGGCTCGAACCCAGGACCTTCGGATTAAAAGTCCGCTGCTCTACCAACTGAGCTACGGCGGCGAGACACGTGATGATCCCGCACCTGACCTCGGTCAGGACGCGAACACGCGGATTCTGAGACTAGCCCGCATAGGCCACGGTCTCGACCTCGACGAGCATCCGCGGATCGATCAAGCCGCTCACCTCGACCATCGTGGCCAGCGGGCGGTGCTCGCCGAAGAAGTCGCCGTGGGCGCGGCCGACCTCGTCGGCACGGGAGATGTCGGTGACGTACATGCGGTTCTGGATGACGTCGGCGGCGCCGAGGCCGATGCGGGACAGCTCGTGGAGGATCTTGGTGAAGATCTCCACCGCCTGCTCGTAGGGGGTCTCACCACAGATCGCTCCGCTGGGTCCGACCGAGGTCGTCCCGCCCACCAGCACGAAGCCGCCGACGCGCAGCAGGCGGCTGTAGCCGAACTTTTCCTCGAACGGGGAAGGCGGGTCGCCGGGGAATCGATCGGTCAATGGAGGAAGTGGCGGCGGCTGGTGAACACCATCGCCCCGCCCACCTTGTCAACCGCCTCCACCGTCTCGTGGTCGCGGACCGAGCCGCCGGGCTGGATGATGGCGGTCACGCCGGCCTCCAGTGCCAGCTCGGGCCCGTCGGAGAAGGGGAAGTAGGCGTCGGACGCGAGCACGGCGCCCTCCACGCCGTCGCGCGCCTTGGCCAGCGCCAGGCGCACCGAGTCGACGCGGCTCATCTGACCGGCGCCCACCCCGATCGTCTCCAGATCGCGGGCGATGATGATGCCGTTGGACTTGGTGTGCTTGCACACGCGCCAGGCGAACGAGAGCTGCTGCCACTCGGCCTCGGTGGGCCGGCGCTCCGTGACCACCTGCATCTCAGAGCGCTCCTCCAGGTCAAAGTCGCGGTCCTGGACGAGCAGGCCACCGATCACCTGGCGCAGATGCGGCTCGATCATGTTGGGGATGCGCCGCTCCTGGTCATCGAGGATGCGGGTGTTGGGCTTCTCGGCCAGCACCGACAGCGCCTCGTCGTCATAGCCGCGCGCGAACAGCACCTCGACGAACTGGTCAGACAGGGCGCGGGCCAGCTCGCCGTTGACCCCGCGGTTCAGGCACACGATCCCGCCGAAGGCGGACTGGGGGTCGCACGCGTAGGCCTTGGTGTAGGCCTCGATCGCCGTCGACCCGCAGGCCACCCCGCACGGATTGCTGTGCTTGATGATCACGCACGCCGGGATCTGGAACTCGGAGAGCAGCAGGCGGCCGGCGTCGAGGTCGAGCAGGTTGTTGAAGGAGAGCGGCTTGCCGCCCAACTGGGACACCATCGAGAGCACGTGCGTCCGGGCGCCGACCTGCTCGTAGTAGGCGGCGCGCTGGTGGGGGTTCTCGCCGTAGGGCAGCTCCAGCACCTTCTCAAACGCGCGCACGAACAGCGGCGGGAAGTCCTCGCGCTTCTCCTGGAACCAGCGGGCGATCGCAGTGTCATAGCGCGCGGTGTAGGCAAAGGCCTCGGCGGCAAGGCTCTCGCGGGTGTTGGGCGAGAGGCGGCAGTCGGACTCGCGCAGCTCCGCCAGGACCGCGTCATAGGCCACCGGATCCACCACCGGGACCGCGTAGGCGTGGTTCTTGGCGGCGGCGCGGATCATCGTGGGACCGCCGATGTCGATGTTCTCGATGATCTCGTCGTCCTGGGCGCCGCGCTGGGCGGCGGTGCGCTCGAACGGATACAGGTTCACGCACACCAGATCGACGAACTCGACGGCGTGCTCCTCGGCGGCGGCGAGATGCTCGTCGTTGTCGCGCACCGCCAGCAGCCCGGCGTAGAGCTTGGGGTGCAGCGTCTTGACCCGGCCGTCCATGATCTCCGGGAAGCCGGTGAGCTCGGAGATCGACCGAACCCGGATGCCGTTCTCCATGAGCGCCCGCGCCGTCCCGCCGGTGGAGATGACCTCGATGCCGAGCTCGGTCAGGCCGCGGGCGAACTCCACGATCCCCGTCTTGTCAGAGACCGAGAGCAGCGCGCGCCTGACCTGGACCTCTTCGGACGCCGTCGCCGGCACGCTCATCGGCTGTGCACTTGCGTCCATGGGCCCCAATCTACCGTGAGATGACCACTCGACGCGGGTTGGCCGGGTCCAGACGCACCACTCCCCGCGCAATCGACTGCACGGCGCCGACGAGCAGATCGTGTTCGATGGGGTGCAGCACCTCGAGCACGGCGTCGGCGTCGGTGGCGTCGGGCAGCTCGACGGCCCGTTGGAAGATGATGGGGCCGGAGTCGACGCCCCCGTCGACGAAGAACACCGTGACCCCGAAGACCTTGACCCCGTGGTCCAGCGCCTGCTGCACCGCGCCCAGGCCCGCGAAGGCCGGCAGCAGCGAGGGTGCACGTTGATGACGCGATCCGGGAACGCCGCCAGGAACGCGTCGCTGACCAGCTGCATGTAGCCGGCCAACACCACCAGCTCCACCTCGCGCTCGCGCAGCCAGGCCACCATCGCGGCGTCTCGAGATGTGCGGTCGGTGAATGCCGCGCGCGAGAACACCTCCGCGTCGATCCCGGCGTCACGCGCACGATCCAGCGCCCGCGCCCCCGGCTTGTCCGATGCCACCCCCCGCAGGACGGACCCCCTCCCGCCCGTGGGCCCGATCGATGAGTGCCTGGAGGTTCGTGCCGGTGCCGGACGCCAGGACGCCGACGTTCATACCGCCGCCAGCTTGGGGAAGCGCCCGCCGGTGGAGCGCAGAGTGCCGTCCTGGAGCAGCTCGTCGACGCGGCCGAGCACCTCCTCGGAACGCAGGTGCGCGAACGCGCCGTAGCCGTTCAGCCCGTCGTAGGCATTCTGCACCACCACCTTGGAGCGCCCGCCCCGGAGGATCTCGACCGCACGGGTGCGCCCGACGGGCGGCTGGGCGGAGACCACCACACCGAGGATGGCGTCGTCGAGCTCCAGCGCGCCACCGGCCGAGCCGGCAGCACCCGCCGAAGCGTCCACCTGCACGGCTTGCGGCGCGGGCGCCAGCGATGGCACGCACACGTCACAGCACGGCACCCCGTCAAGCGGCGCGGGTGCCGACGCATCCCCAAAGTGGTCAAGCAGCCCCCGCCGGCGGCAGCCGTCACCCTCCACGTAGCCCCACACCGCCCGGTACTGGCTCCAGCGGACCCGCTCGGCCTCGCGCGCGGAGGCCACGCACAGCGCCGCGGCGCGGCGGTCCCACCCGCCGGTGATCTGACCGACCGCGCGGTCCGGTGGAGCCGGTGCGGGCGTGAGCACGCCGGCCCGGGCGAGCTGGCCCAGCACGGCCCGCACCGCCTCCTCCTCTCCCGGGCCTCGGTCACCCAGCACGCCGGCCAGGTCGGACACCGGAAGGTCATAGCGGCCGTCGCACCCGGCCCAGGTCAGCCGCTCGCCCACCCGGTCAAACGCCTCCGGGGTCAGGCGTGAGCGCTGGATGAAGAAGACATGCAGGCCCTTGTCACGTGACTCGGCGAAGAGCAGGCAACGCGCCGGTGCTCCGTCGCGACCACCGCGACCCGCCTCCTGGTAGTAGGCCTCCAGCGAGCTGGGCACCGTGGCGTGGCAGACGGTACGCACGTCGGCCTTGTCGATCCCCATCCCGAATGCGTTGGTCGCGACGATCACCGACACGCGCCCGGTCATGAACTGCTCCTGGGCATCGCCACGCTGTTCCGGGCGCATGCCCGCGTGATAGGCGACGACGCCGCCGTCCAGGGCGCGCGAGAGCGTCCCGGCCAGCTTCTCGGTGGCAGAGCGGGTGCCCGCGTAGACGATCGCGGGTCGCGCCGCGGGATCTGAGAGCGCCGCCAGCAGACGCTGCTCCTTGTCGCGGGCCCCCCCGCAGCGCACCACGGCGAAGCTGAGGTTGGGACGGTCAAAGCCGGTGGTCACCCGGACCGGCTCGCGCAGCCGCAGCCGGGCGGCGATGTCACCGGCCACCCGCGGCGTCGCAGTGGCGGTGAGTGCCATCACCGAGCGGGCGCCGACCCCCGCGGCGATGTCGGCGAGCCGGAAGTAGTCCGGGCGGAAGTCGTGGCCCCACTCCGAGACGCAGTGGGCCTCGTCGACCACGAACAGACCGACGTCGACGGACTGGAGCATGCGAGCGAACGCCGGCGACGCGAAGCGCTCGGGCGCGACGTAGAGCAGCCGGACCTCGCCACGGCGCACGCGAGCCATGGCCTCGGCGTTGCCGTTGTGGCTGCGCTGGGAGTTGATCATCGTCACCCGGCCGGGGGCGATGCGGTGCACCGCCCACGCCTGGTCGCGCATCAGCGCCACCAGCGGCGAGACGACGATCGTCAGGTCCCGGCGCATGAGTGCCGGCAGCTGGTAGCAGAGCGACTTGCCCGAGCCGGTGGGCATCACGACGAGGACGTCGCGGTCGCTCAGCGCGGCCTGAACCGCCTCCGCCTGGCCGGGGCGGAAGTCGTTGAAGCCGAAGACCTCACTCAGGGTGCGACGCGGATCGGATCCACCCACCCAGCCGACGATACCGCCGCCCCCGGGCGGACCGGGGGCGGAGACGATTACACGCGCGCGAGCGGGAGCTCGTGCTCCAGCGCGTACTTGCCGTTGGCGTCCTCGGTCCCGGCCAGCGGGTAATCCCCGCTGAAGCAGGCGTCGCAGTGCTCGGCGCGCGAGCCTCCGATGGCGTCATAGACGCCCTGCAGCGACAGATAGTGCAGCGAGTCGGCGCCCAGCTCGGCGGCGATCTCGGCCACGGTACGGCCGTGGGCGATCATCTCCTCGCGCGTGGACATGTCGATTCCGTAGTGGCAGGGATGCTTGATCGGCGGCGCCGAGATGCGCAGGTGGACCTCGGCCGCGCCCGCGTCGCGCAGCATCTGCACGATCTGGCGGTCGGTGGTGCCGCGGACGATCGAGTCGTCGACGACGATCAACCGCTTGCCGGCCACGACCTCGGGGACCGGGTTGAACTTCATCCGCACGCCCTGACGGCGCAGCTCCTGGCCGGGTTGGATGAAGGTCCGGGCGACGTAGCGGTTCTTGATGAAGCCGTCGTCGGTCGGCAGCCCCGACGCGCGGGCCAGCCCGCGGGCAGCGGCGTTGCCGGAGTCAGGTACCGGGATCACGACATCGGCGTCGACCGGCGCCTCGCGCCACAGGTTCTCGCCCATGCGCGCGCGTGCGACCTGCAGGACGGTGCCGCCCATGCGCGAGTCAGGGCGGGCGAAGTAGATGTACTCGAAGACGCAGAACGCGCGCCGCTCTGAGTGCACGACCTGGCGCGAGGTGATGCCGGCCGCGCTGAGCGTCACCGCCTCGCCGGGGAGCACCTCGCGGATGAGCCTGGCGCCGATGAGGTCAAGCGCGCAGGACTCGCTGGCCACGCAGTAGGCGGGCGCGTCGTCGGAGCCCGGCGGCGGGTCGATCCGGCCGATGGCCAGGGGCCGCAACCCCTGGGGGTCGCGGAAGGCGATAACCGCGTCCTCGGTCATGACCACGGTCGAGAAGGCGCCGCTCAGCCGGGGCAGGACGTCGGCGATGGCGTCCTCGATCCGATCGGCGGGGTGGGTCGCCAGCAGCGCGGCGATGATCTCAGAGTCCGAGGTGGACTGGAACGGCACGTCGCGGCCGCGCAGTTCGGCGTGAAGCTCGACGGCGTTGATCAGGTTGCCGTTGTGGGCGAGCGCCAGCGTGCGGCGGTCGTCGCGCACGATCGGCTGGGCGTTCTCCCACTCCGAGGAGCCGGTGGTGGAGTAGCGGACGTGGCCGATGGCCATGTCGCCGACCAGCGAGCGCAGCGTGTTCTCGTCGAAGACCTGGGACACGAGGCCCTGGTCGCGGATACCCATGATGTTGCCGTGGGCCGTCGCGGTGGCGATGCCAGCCGACTCCTGGCCACGGTGCTGGAGGGCGAACAACCCAAAGTACGCAAGGCGAGCGACGTCATGTCCGGGCGCGTAGATCCCGAAGACGCCGCACTCATCGCGGGGTCCGTCGCGGTGGTCGTTCACGAGAGAGGTCACGGCCCAAGCATGGCGGAGGGCTCGGCCGGACACCTGTGAAGGCTAGCAGTGGCCCGATCGCGGCTTGCGGCGGTCATCCCGGAACGTGGGCGGTCATCCCGGAACGTGGAGTGTTTCGCGCGCGCACGCGCGAAACGAGCGCTCGGCGTCGCTACATGAACCTGACCAAGCCCCCGTCGCGGGCCTCGGCCATCCGCGAGACCTCGACGTCCAGCACGCCCTCGATCATCAGCACCGACCCCCCGACCCGGCCGATCACCGTACAACCGCGCAGCGCCTCCTCGGCGCCCGACACGATGAACGCCCGCCCGGGCGCCTCGGCGAAGGGATCGAGGCCGTCGGGCAGCGTGATGGTGGCGCCGATCTCACCCGCGATGCAGCACTCGGCGACCGCCACCGCGATCCCACCTTCGGCGATGTCGTGGGCGCTGCGCGCGGCGCCGCTGTTGACCATCGCCCGCACTGTCGCGTGGGCGGCGCGCACCGACTCCTCGTCGAGCACCGGCAGCGGCCCGGTCACCGCCTCGCCGCGCAGCTTGGCCAGCTCGGATCCGGCGCGATCGGCCCCGTCGAAGCTCCCCACGAGGACCACGACGTCGCCCTCACGAGCAAACGCCAGCCGGCCGGCGCGTGAGGGGTCGGGCAGCCGGCCCACCATCCCAATCACCGGCGTGGGGAAGATCGGGCCCGACGGCGCCTCGTTGTAGAGCGACACGTTGCCGCCGACGACCGGCACGCCCAGCGCGCGGCAGGCGTTGCTGATGCCCTCGACGGCCTCCACGAGCTGCCAGGCCACGTGGGGCTTCTCGGGGTTGCCGAAGTTCAAGCAGTTGGTCAGGCCCAGCGGCTCAGCGCCCACGCAGGCGAGATTGGCCGCGCACTCGTAGACCGCCTCGGCCGCCCCGCGTCGCGGGTCACAGGCGACGCGCCGGCCGTTGCCATCGATGGCGACGGCGATCGCCTCGCCCGTGGGCAGGGCGAGGACGGCGGCGTCGGCATCGTCGGGGCGCCGCACCGTGCGCGACTGCACCACCGGGTCGTACTGCTCGAACACCGGCAGCCGGGAGCAGATGTTGGCCGAGCCCAGGAGCGTCAGCAGTGTGCCGTCCGCCGCGGCGTCCGCGCCCAGCACCGCCGCCGCCGGCGCATACAACGAAGACGCGGGGGGCTCGGGCTCGAGGTCATACAGAGGGCAGTCGTCGACCAGGATCCCGACGGGCAGGTCGGCCACCACCTCATTGCCGGAGCGCACCCGCAGCCGGCCGGAGTCGGTCACCGTCCCGATCGGGGTGGCCAGGGTCTCCCAGCGCTCGCACACCGCGATGACGGCGTCGAGCTGGTCGGGCTCGACCACGCACAGCATCCGCTCCTGGGACTCGGAGACCATGATCTCGAAGGGCTCCATGTCGGCCTCACGCAGGGGTACGAGCGCACAGTCGATGTCCAGGCCCACGCCGCCCTTGGAGGCCATCTCCGACGAGGACGAGGTCAGCCCCGCGGCGCCGAGGTCCTGCAAGGACACCAGGAGCTCGGAGTCCAGCAGCTCCAGGCAGCACTCGAGCAGCTTCTTCTCGGCGAACGGATCGCCGATCTGGACCGATGGGCGCTTGAAACCGTCGCCCTCGCTACCGGCCAGCTCGGCCGAGGCCAGTACCGAGGCGCCCCCGATGCCGTCGCGGCCGGTGAGGGCCCCGAACAGGACGAGCACGTTGCCCGGGCCCGCCGCGGCCGAGCGGATGAGCCGCTCGTGGGGCGCGAGCCCCAGGCACATGGCGTTGACCAGGCAGTTCTGCTCATAGGCGGACTCGAAGTAGATCTCGCCGCCGACGGTGGGCACCCCGATCGAGTTGCCGTAGTGGCCGATGCCACCGACGGCGCGGTCGAGGAGGTAGCGAGAGCGCTCGGACTCCGCCGGCTCGCCGAAGCGCAGCGAGTCGAGCACGGCGATCGGGCGCGCGCCGACCGCGAACACGTCGCGCAGGATCCCTCCGACGCCGGTGGCCGCCCCCTGGAACGGCTCCACCGCGCTCGGGTGGTTGTGGGACTCGACCTTGAAGGCGATCCCCAGGCCGCCGCCGACGTCGACCACGCCGGCGTTCTCGCCCGGCCCCATGAGCACCGCCGGCCCCTCGGTGGGAAGCCGGCGCAACAGCTTCTTGGAGTGCTTGTAAGCGCAGTGCTCGGACCACATGAGCGAGAGCATCGCCAGCTCGGTGACGACCGGCTCGCGGCCCAGGCCGGAGAGGATCAGCTCGTACTCGACGTCGGTGAGGCCCAGCTCGCGGTGGGTGGCGGGGGCGGCGTTCGGGCTCACGGACTGGCGCTCGCCCGGGCCTAGACCAGCGCGGCGCCGTCGGCGACGTGGGCACAGATGGACTCGAAGATGGCCAACCCGCCGGTCGGCCCCGTGAGCGGGTCCACGGCGTGCTCGGGGTGGGGCATGAGCCCGAACACGTTGCGCTGCTCGTTGCAGACACCGGCGATGTCGTTGAGCGAGCCGTTGGGGTTCTCCCCCGGCGCGTAGCGCAGCAGCACCTGGTCGGCGGCCTCCATGCGCGCGAGCTCATCGTCGGGCGCGTAGTAGCGGCCCGTCGTGTGCTTGACCGGGATCGACAGGCGCTGGCCGGGCGCGCAGGCGCTGGTGAACGGCGAGTCCGAGGTGACGACCTCGAGCTCGACCTGGCGGAAGATGAAGCGCAGCGACGTGTTGGGCAGCAGCGCGCCCGGCAGGAGCCCCGCCTCGCACAGGACCTGAAACCCGTTGCAGATGCCCAGCACCAGCCCGCCGGCGGCGGCGAACTCGGCCACCTCCTCCATCACCGGGGCAAACCGCGCGATCGCGCCCACCCGCAGGTAGTCGCCGTAGGAGAAGCCGCCGGGGACCACGACGGCGTCGACGCCCTGCAGGTCGCGGTCGCCGTGCCAGAGGATGACCGCGTCCCCCACCCGGCGGCAGGCCATGAGCGCATCGACCTCGTCACACGACCCGGGAAACCGAATGACCCCGAACTTCATCAGTCTGCCGCCACAATTTCGTAATCCTCGATCAGCGGGTTGGTGAGCAGCCGCTGACACATCTCCGGCAGCCGCGCGAGGTCCTCGACGTCGAGCTCGATGAGCCGGCCGACGTGGACGTTGCGCACCCCGGTGAAGCCGAGCGCGGGGAGCGCGCGCTCCACTGCCTGGCCCTGGGGATCAAGGATGCCGGCCTTGGGCTTGACCAGTACCCGGGCGCGCATCACGCGTCCGTGCGCTGGACCCAGGCGCTGAAGGGCTCCCCAGTGACCCGCTCGTAGGCCTCGACGTATTTCTCGCGCGTGCGCGCGACGATGTCGTCGGGGATCGGGGGCGCCGGCGGGTTGCGATCCCATCCCGTCGAGGAGGCCCAGTCGCGGACGTACTGCTTGTCAAAGCTCGGCTGGCCGCGGCCCGGCTCGTACTGGTCCGCCGGCCAGAAGCGCGAGGAGTCCGGCGTGCAGATCTCATCGCCGATGGTCAACTGGCCGTCGGCGTCGAGTCCCAGCTCGAACTTGGTGTCGGCGAGGATGATCCCGTTGTTGCGGGCGTGCTCGGCCGCGTACTCGTAGAGCGCCAGCGAGACGTCGCGGACGCGCTCGGCCAGCGCGCGGTCCCCGATGAGCGCCACCGCGCCCTCGAAGTCGATCGCTTCGTCGTGGCCGACGTCGGCCTTGGTGGACGGGGTGAACAGCGGCTCGGGCAGGCGGTCTGACTCGCGCAGGCCCTCGGGCAGCGTGTGCCCCGAGACCTTGCCGGTGGCCTGGTAGTCCTTCCACCCCGACCCGGTGATGTAGCCGCGCACGACGCACTCGACCGAGAGCATCTTCAGCTTGCGCACCACCATCCCCCGGCCGCGCGCCTCGTCGGGCACGCCGTCGGTGACAGAGATGACGTGGTTGGGAACGATGCCGGCCGTGCGCGTAAACCAGAAGGTCGAGAGGCCGGTGAGCACGCTCCCCTTGTCGGGGATCGGCGTGGGATGGACGACGTCGTAGGTGGAGATCCGATCTGAGGCGACGATCAGGAGCTCGTCGCCCAGGTCGTAGATCTCCCGGACCTTGCCCGAGGCAAGGAGGGGGAGGTCGGCGAGGGCGGTCACCCGGCCGATCCTAGCGCGGCGTTATGACGACCTGACGTCCGCCCTCACACACCGCCCAGAGCTGCCGTCACGGCGGCCTGAGATCAGCTGCGCTCGGTCACCTCGTAGTGGATCATCACCGGCGGCTGGTCGGCGTAGTTGGCCACATCGGCGGCGACCTTCGCGCCCTGTTCGGACTGCATCGACGCCCCCATCGCGGCGGCATCGTCGTAGTCGGCCTCGAAGATGCACCAGTACGGGCTGTCGCCGGCCGGCGCACCGACATCGAAGGCGTAGCGGTACGCGCGCAGCCCCGGGAGGTCAGCGGCCAGGGGCAGGTGGTTGTTCTCGTAGTAGGAGCGGAACTTCTCCTTGTCCGCCGGCGGCGGGTACATGACGACGAGCTTGTGCATCGAGTGGGGACCTCTCAGATCGGGATCTAGGCGGCCACGGCGGGCTGTCCCGCGGTGTGTCGAGCGATGAACGCGGCGGTGCGCTCAGGTGTCGCGACCGTATCCCATTGGCGATCGGGATGGTTGAAGTTCTGGGTGTAGGCGTCGCACACGGCCTTGTTCTGGGCCATGGCCATGAGCAGTCCGACGACGTGGGGCTCGGGGTTGAGGATCATGTTGGTCCAGTCCGAGACGCCGTGCACGAACGCCTGGCGATCGCGTGCGACCCGCCGGCAGAACTGCTCGTCCAGGGCGAGGTCGTCCAGAATGGCGTGCCCGATCACCCAGGCCGAGTAGGAGGCAGAGTTGGCGCCCTGGCCGTTGACCGGGTCCACGACGCAGTGCGCGTCGCCCATGGCCAGCGCGAAGGTGCCGCTGTCAAGGCGGGCGTAGTCCTCGCGGACCACCGGCGTGAGCGCGCCCTGGAGCAGATCCGTCGGCCCCTGGAGGCGGAACTCCGCGGGATCGACGCGCTCGAAGCACATCGGATAGTGGGCCTCCAGCTTGCGCAGCACGGTCTCGTCGTGGCCGCGCGGGTCCTCTTCGTAGTCGAGGTCGGCCAGCACCTCGAGGTCGCCGCCAGGGATGTTCTCGAACAGCAGCGCGGTAGCGAAGCCGTCACGCGAGGTGATGGGCAGCTCCAGAAGCTCACCGTGCCCGAGCGACATGTGGACGCCGACGCCCTTGGGCTCTGAATAGCGCACCCCGTGGTAGATCCCGGCCGAGAGCCGCCGCTGGGGCTTGTCGTAGGGGCACTTCTCGGGCAGCGGGGCGAACATCGCGCCCATCCCGCGGCCGGCCGCCACCACAACGAGGTCATGGTCGGCGCCGAGGCGCTCGATCTGCTCGGCGTCGATCGGCCCGACGACGACATCGCCGCCGCGCTCCTCATAGTCTGCAGAGCAGCCGCGGCAGATACAGGCGGTAGTCGATGATCGAGGACGGGTGCAGGAAGTCACCACGCCAGCGCATCGGCTCGGGCGTGCCCAGGACCGCGTGCTGGTGGCAGACGTAGCCGTACTCGCTCGCGTCCCAGTGATGGACGCCAAGCTCGCGCTCGCGCTCGAGCGTGTGGTGGTGGTGGGCGACGGTGTTGAGCAGGCGGCCCGAGGCGATCTGCTCAGCGCTCTTGTCGCTGTAGATCGTCACCGGGACGTCGTGCTGCTGCAGGAACAAGCCGAGGTGCAGACCCGAGACCCCGGATCCAACGATGGCGATGCTGGTCATCCTCTTCCTCCTTGAGAACTCTCGAGGGCGTAGCTAAGCCGGATCCTCGCCGAGGATCAAGCCGCCGCCACGGAAGCTTGCGTTGCGTCACACGCAATGATGTACGGTCCGCGGCGTGATCGAACTGCGCGAGCTGCGCTCGGTCGGCGTGCTCGCCGACGAGCTGCACTTCGGCCGGGCCGCCGCCCGCCTCGGCGTGACCCCCTCAACGCTCAGCCGCCGGATCGAGACGCTCGAGCGTCAGCTCGGCGTCAGCCTGTTCGAGCGCACCAGCCGGCGCGTCGCCCTCACCGACGCCGGCCGCGAGCTCGCCACACGCCTGCCCGCGGCGCTGCGCCAGCTCGATGCCGCGCTCGCCGCCGCCCGGACGGCCGACGACGGCGGCTGGGAGATCTGACCGCCCTCCGCCCGCAGACATGCACCCGCCCAGAGATTGCGTAACATTGCTCTACCAATGAGAGCGATGGCCACGGCACGGATGTCTGGCAGGCTGTCCACGGCCGGGGCGGCCGTGCTGGCGTCACTGCTGCTCATGGTCCTCGCGGCGCCCGCCGCGCGCGCCGGTGACTGGATGCAGGTCTCGTGCGTGAACCCGAACGGCACCGCGGCCCCGTTTCAGGGGTGGACCGGCACCAACGACGGCAGCCCGGAGTTCGGGTCAAACGACGACACGGCATGCGCGCCGGGCTCCCCCATGGTCGCCAACCTCTCGGCGGAGGCACAGCCCGCGCCCGGCGTCGCGAACGAGTTCCTCACCTATACGCCGCCGAGCGGTTCGACGCTGGTAGGCGGGTCGATGAACGTCAGCTTGTACGGCGGGGGCTCTGGCACCAACGCCACCGCGGTGGCCGGGCTCTACGAGCCGGTGTTCGATCCCTCAGACGCAGACCGGTTCCTGGTGTGCGCGCGCATCCTGAGCCCGTGCCAGAACGGCGGCTACACATGGAGCGGCACGGTCGCGCTGCCGGCCAGCCGCGGCGGCAACCTGATCGCGGCCGCCAGCTGCGCCTCCAACAGCGGCGGCACCTGCAGCACCAACCAGGACTCCAACAACAACTTCGCCGACGTGTTCATCTCCTCGGCCGACCTGCTGCTGCAGAGCAACGCCGTCCCCACCGGAT
Organism: uncultured Actinomycetota bacterium; assembly: GCA_963790605.1. Classification (GTDB taxonomy): domain Bacteria; phylum Actinomycetota; class Thermoleophilia; order Solirubrobacterales; family Solirubrobacteraceae; genus Palsa-465. Next base: position 823,875 of record CAWBPG010000003.1, read on the forward strand.
CGGGCTTCACCGGCACGGCGCTCCAGCCCGGGGCCCGCGGGCAGACCGACCTCACCTTCACCGCCGCCGATCCCGGCGGACCGGGGGTCTACCTGGTCCAGGCGTTCGTCGACGGAACGCTGGTCTACTCGGCGACGCCGAGCACCAACTCGGGCCAGTGCGTCCCCGTCGGCACCGACCCCGCCAGCGGCGCGCTGATGTTCGACTACCAGCAGCCGTGCCCGCCGGCCGAGTCGGTGGACGTGCCCATCTCCACCACCGGGCTTCAGGACGGCCGCCACGAGCTGAGGGTGAACGTCATCGACGCCGCCGGGAATGAGGCGACCGCTCTGGACCAGACCATCACCACCTCCAACCCGCTCGTCACCCCGCGCTCGGCCAAGGGGGTCCGCGCCCAGTTCGTGATGCAGTGGCACTGGACCCGCACGCGCACGACGTTGCGCTCGATCACGGTCCGCAAGCTTCCCCGGCGGGCCAGGGTGCGCGTCAGCTGCGCGGGTCGCGGCTGCCCCAAACTGCGGATGCGGTCCGCGACGGGGGCGCGAGTGCGGCGGCTGCTCGCCGGCCTTCACGGCCGGAGCTTCCGGGCGGGTGACCGGCTGCGCCTGACCGTCTCCGCTCCGCGGCTGAGGAGCGAGAACATCGCGGTCAGAATCCGGAACAACCGGATCCCGCAGGCCCGTCTGTTGCACTGAGGCGTCGCGTCAGATCGGCCGGCCGCGTCCTCAAACGGCACGGTCGGTGTGGGTCAAACGACCTAGGTGGCCCCTCGAGTCTCGCGTACCTTTCCCAGCGCAGACATACACAACCCCGGCGGTTTGTCGCTCTCGCCTGGCGGCGCCGAAGACACAAGCCGCGCAACGGGGGCGCTGGACAGGGGCGCGTCCAGCACAGATCGCGTGGAGGCGTCGCTGGGGGGCGGCGCCTCAGGCGATCTCGTCGAGACGGTCCACGATCTCGCGCGCGTGAGCCACGAACGGGGCGTAGTCGAAGATCGCATCGAGATCGAGCTCCGCGGCCGCGTCATCACCCGCCAGCAGCTCGCGCATCGGCGTGCGCTCGTCAAGCGCCTGCTGAGCCACTCGCTGCACCACCCGGTAGGCGTCGTCACGGGTGCTGCCCGCCGCCACCAGCGCCAGCAGGACCCGCTGGGAGAACAGGGCCCCGCAGGTGAGCTCCAGGTTCTCGCGCATGCGCCGGGCGTCCACGACCATCCCCTCGACCAGCGCCAGCGTGCGGCGCTGCATGTGGTCGAAGAGGATCGTCGAGTCGGGCAGGATGATCCGCTCCACCGAGGAGTGCGAGATGTCGCGCTCGTGCCACAGCGCCACGTCCTCGAGCGCGGCGTTGGCGTTGCCGCGCAGCACGCGCGACCAGGCCGGCGACCTGCTCTGACTTGATCGGATTGCGCTTGTGGGGCATGGCGCTGGAGCCCTTCTGACCGCGTCCGAACGGCTCGCGGACCTCGCCGACCTCGGTCCGGGCCAGATGGCGCAACTCGGTGGCGAAGCGCTCGAGGCCTGATCCGGCGAGGGCGATCGCTCCAAGCAGTTCGGCATGGCGGTCACGGGCGACGATTTGGGTCGAGACCGGCTCGCGCTCGAGGCCCAGTCGGGCCAGCACGCGCGCCTCGAAATCCGGCGACGTCGCCGAGTAGGTGCCGACCGCACCCGACACCGCCCCCACGCCCGCCTGACTGAACGCCCGCTCGAGCCGGTGCGCGTTGCGCGCGGCCTCGAAAGCGAAGCCCGCCAGCTTGACCCCGAACGTGGTCGGCTCGGCGTGGATGCCGTGGGTGCGCCCGACGCACAGCGTGTCGACGTGGGCGCGCGCCTGGGTGGCCAGCGCCGCCACGAGCCGGCGGGCGTCGGGCAGGATCAGCCCGGCGACCTGGGTGATCTGCAGCGCCAGCCCCGTGTCCAAGACATCGGAGGAGGTGAGCCCGTAATGGATCCAGCGGCCGGCCGGGCCGGCGGACTCAGACAGGACGTCGACGAACGCGGCGGTGTCGTGGTCGGTGACCTTTTCGCGCTCGTCGATGGCCTCGACGGTGAAGGTGGCGGCCCGGATGGCATCGAGCTCCTCCGCCGTGGGCCCCTCCATCTCCTCGCACGCGGCCACCTCGACGCGGCGCATGGCATCGAAGCGCGCGTGGTCAGACCAAGCCTCGCCGAGCTCCCGGCGTGTGTAGCGCGCTATCAAGGGCGCCGAAGGCTACGCGACGACGGGGCTCTCGGGCGCGGCAGGCGCGGCAGGCGCGGCGACGACGCTGTCCAGCGTGGCCCGGTCGGCGTCGCCGAGCAGGTCGGCGTGCTGGGCGGCCTTCAGGACGCAGTCCAGCAGGCCGGGGAAGCGAGCGTCAAGCTCCTCGCGCCGCAGCCGGTTGAGCCGCGTGGTCCCCTGGGGACGCTGCTGGATCACGCCCGCCTCGCGCAGCACCTTGAAGTGGTGCGTGCAGGTGGACTTCGTGACCGGGAGAGCGAAGCTGCCGCAGGTGTGATCGCCTTCGCTGTGGGCCAGCTTGGCGACGATCCGCAGTCTCACGGGATCGCTGAGCGCGTGGAGAACGGCACCGAGCTCAAACTCCTCCACCGCAGGGTGAGCGATCGATTCAGTGGTGTGCATTGACATTGCCCCTTGCACTATAGGAACCTTGTCTGCCTTGTACGACGATCATCGTACAAGCTTGGTTATGTACGACGAGCATCGTACAACCCAAGGCAACGCGCCAGCATGGCCCGAGCTCGCGACCGCCGTCATCGACGCGGCCGCCTCAGATGGACAGGATGCGCGCCGCCAGCACGGCGGCGTTGCGGGCGTTGTCGACGCCCACACACCCCACCGGCACACCCGGGGGCATCTGCGAGATTGACAGCAGCGCGTCGAGGCCACCGGCCACCGACGTGCGGCTGGTCAGGGGGACCCCGATGACCGGCAGGTCGGTGTGGGCGGCGACGACGCCGGGCAGCGCGGCCGAGAGGCCGGCGCCGGCGATGATCACCTTGATGCCGCGCAGTCGTGCGTTCTTGGCGTAGTCGGCGACCACGTCGGGCTCGCGGTGGGCTGACATCACCCGGGTCTCGGAGCGGATGCCCCGCTCGGTCAGCTCGGTCTCGGCCTTCTCCATCGCGGGCAGGTCGCTCTTGGAGCCCATGAGGATCGCCACGTGCGGCTCGTCGGCGTCAAGCTCGTTCGATCTCGACCGCGGTCTCGGCCAGTGACTCGGGCTCGGCCGCCGGCGCGGGCTGCGGCTCGGCGGGCTCGGGCGCAAGGCCGCCCTCGACCTCGGCGTGTGGCTCTGAGTCGGGGCTCATCGCACCAGCTTGAGCGCGATGTCGCGCCGCATCTGCTTGCCGTCGAAGTGGATCACGTTCGCGGCAGCATAGGCGGCCGCGCGGCATCGGGTCGCCGTGGCCCCCAACGCGGTGACGCTCAGCACCCGTCCGCCCTTGGTGACGAGCTCGCCCTGGCGCGAGCGCCCGGTGCCCGCGTGGGTGACGAAGACCTCGGGCGGAACCCGCTCCAGGCCACGGATGACGTCGCCGGCGTGGAAGGTCTCGGGGTAGCCCGCGCTGGCCAGGACGACCGTGAGCGCCATGTCCTGCGTCCACTCCAGGGGCGCCAGGCTGGCCAGCCCGCCGGGTTGGGTGGCCGCCTCCAGGAGCTCGAGCAGATCGCTGCGCAGCCGCGGCAGGATCGCCTGGCACTCGGGGTCGCCGAAGCGGACGTTGAATTCGAGCACCTTGGCTCCGCCCGGCCGTCATCATCAGACCGGCGTAGAGGATGCCGTGAAACGGCGACCCACGCCGAGCCAGGACGTCGAGCACCGGCTGGTGCACGGCGGCGCAGATCTCCCGCGCCTGCGCCTCGTCGATGGACGGGACCGGCGAATACGAGCCCATTCCGCCGGTGTTGGGGCCCAGGTCCCCGTTGAAGATGCGCTTGTAGTCCTGCGCGGAGGCCAGCGGCAGCGCGGTCACGCCGTCGCACACCGCCAGCAGCGACACCTCCTCGCCGACCAGGTGCTCCTCCACCACGACCCTCGTGGTGTCAAAGCGCCGTCCCACCAGCAGGTCCTCCAGCGCCGCCCGGGCCTCGCCCTCGTTCTCGGCGATGATCACGCCCTTGCCCGCGGCCAGGCCGTCGGCCTTGATGACCACCGGATAGGCGGTGATCGCGTCCATCCCCTCGCCGGGGGTCGTGACGACCGAGTAGGCCGCCGTGGGCACGCCCGCCGCGACCATGATCTCCTTGCAGAACGCCTTGGAGCCCTCCAGGCGGGCCGCGTCGCTGGTGGGCCCGAAGCAGCGGATCTTCGCGTCGGTGAGAGCGTCGACGACGCCGGCCACCAGCGGCGCCTCGGGCCCCACCACCACGAGGTCGGGGGCGATGTCGCGCGCGGCCCCGAGGACCGCGCCGGGGTCGGCGAGATCCAGCGGGCGCGTCTCGGCGTCACGGGCGATGCCGACGTTGCCGGGCGCGCACACGATCCTTGGCTGGCGCGGCGATCGCTCCAGGGCATGGACGATGGCGTGCTCGCGCGCGCCCGAGCCGAGGACGAGGACCGTGTCGGTCATCCCGGTGACTCCGCCGTCGCCGCGCCTGCCCGCACCGCGATCTAGATCAGCCCGATGAAGTCGTCGATGGGGATGGCGGTGAGCGTCTCATAGCGGCCGGTCCCACGCGAGCCGAGCTCGAGGGAGACCCGCGTGATCGTCTGCTCGTCGGGCGCCTCGATCACGTTGACGAAGTCAAACTGGCCGAGGGTCGCCCACTGCGCCTTCACGGTGGCCCCGAGCTGCTCGACCTCGCGGTTGACCTCGCGGATGCGGCCCGGGTTGTTCTTGATCGTCTGGACGCCGTCGGGCGTCAGGGTGGTGAGCATGACGTAGGTGGGCATCTGGCGCTCCCTTGGTGCGTTGGCGGTGCTCTCATGGCACTTGTACCGGATACCGGGCCGCCGCGTGCTCCGGGGCGCCAGACGCCGTCGGCTCGCCATGGATCCCGTTACCGGCGTGCTGACCGACACTATTGTCGTTGCCACAACCCGTTACGCTCACGTATCCGCCGTAGCAGTCGCTAGATCAGCGCCTTCTACCGTGAATGCAACTAGATAAGTTGAGGAGGCGCTGAATGCCGTGGTCACAAGCGAAACTCGACGAGACCGACGCCGCGATCATCGCCCTGCTCCAGGAGGACGGACGGCGCCCCTACGGCGAGATCGGCGAGGCCGTCGGTCTGTCAGAGGCGGCGGCGCGTCAACGCGTCAACCGGCTGCGGGAGTCGGGGCTGATGCGGATCGTGGCGGTGACTGACCCGGTGGCCCTGGGCCGCGGGGTCGTGGCCACGATCGCCCTGCGCGTGAGCGGGGACACGCGGGCGGCGGCGGCGCGGCTGGCCCAGATCGCGGAGATCGAGTACGTCGTGGTGACCGCCGGCTCCTTCGACGTGATCGTCGAGCTCGTATGCCCGACCGAGGAGGAGCTCCTCGGCGTGCTCAACGACGACATCCGCACGATCGCGGAGGTGCGCGAGATGGAGACGTTCATGCACCTGCGTACCGAGAAGAACGTCTTCGCCTGGGGGCAGCACCTCGCTGAGGAGTGAGGCGCCGCCCCCGCGGCTGAGCGGTGCTACACGGTGGCGGCGGGAGCGTCAACGCCGGCGCGCTCCAGGACGAGCTCGCCCTCGGCGGCGTCGACCTTGACGGTGTCCCCGGGGACGAATCGGCCCTCGAGGATCGCCAGCGCCAGCGGGTCGACGAGGCGCTTCTGGATGACCCGCTTGAGCGGGCGCGCCCCGTAGGTGGGGTCGTAGCCGAGATTGCCGATCAGCGTGCGCGCCGCATCGGAAAGCTCGACCTCAACCTCACGTTCGCGGACGCGCTTGACGAGGACCGCGACCTGGAGGTCGACGATCTCGCCGATCTGGTCCCGCGTGAGCGACTCGAACTCGACGATGTCGTCGAGGCGGTTGACGAACTCCGGCTTGAAGTGCGACTCCACGCCGGCCCGGCCGCCCGGAATGTTGGACGTCATGATCAGCACGGCGTTCTTGAAGCTCACCGTCCGGCCCTGCCCGTCGGTGAGTCGCCCGTCGTCCATCACCTGCAACAGGGCGTTGAACACGTCGGGGTGGGCCTTCTCGATCTCGTCGAGCAGCACCACCGAGTAGGGCCGGCGGCGGACCGCCTCGGTCAGCTGACCGCCCTCCTCGTAGCCGACGTAGCCGGGGGGCGCTCCCACCAGCCGGCTGACGGCGTGCTTCTCCATGTACTCGGACATGTCGATCCGGACGATCGCGTCCTGGGAGTCGAACATGAACTCGGCCAGCGCGCGGGCCAGCTCGGTCTTGCCGACGCCCGGTGGGGCCCAGGAACAGAAAGGTGCCGATGGGCCGGTCCGGGTCAGACAGACCCGCCCGTGACCGGCGCAACGCCGTCGACACCGCGCTGACAGCCTCGTTCTGGCCGATGACGCGCCCGTGCAGGCGCTCCTCCATGTGCACGAGCTTCTCGATCTCGCCCTCCATCAGGCGCGTGACCGGGACGCCGGTCCACTTGGCCACGATCTCGGCGACGTCGTTGGCGTCGACGTTATCCTTGAGAAATCGCGGGCCGTTGGCGCGGTCGGTGGAGGCGGCGGCCTCCTGCTCGGCCGTCTCGGCCTCCTCCAGGCGCTTGGTCAGCTCGGGGATCGTCCCGTACTGGAGCTCGGCGGCGCGGCCGAGGTCGGCCTCGCGCTGAGCGCGCTCGAGCTCGAGCCTGGCCTGCTCCAGGCGCTCCTGGATGTCGGCCACGGCGCCGAGGGTCTCCTTCTCGCGCTGCCACTCGGCGTGCATGGCGTCCGAGCGCTCGCGCTCCTCGGCCAACGTGCGCTCGAGCTGCTCGCGGCGGGTCAGCGTGCCCGCGTCGTCGTCGTCGCCCAGTGACTGCAGCTCGATCTCGAGCTGCATGATGTGGCGGTCCACCTCGTCGATCTCGGTGGGCTTGGAGTCGATCTCCATGCGGATCTGCGAGGCGGCCTCGTCGACGAGGTCGATCGCCTTGTCGGGCAGGAAGCGGTCGGCGATGTAGCGCTGGCTGAGCGTGGCCGCGGCGACGAGCGCCGAGTCCTGGATGCGCACCTTGTGGTGGACCTGGTAGCGCTCCTTGAGCCCGCGCAGGATCGCGATGGTGTCCTCGACGCTCGGCTCGCCCACGTACACCGGCTGAAAGCGCCGCTCCAGGGCGGCGTCCTTCTCGATGTGCTTGCGGTACTCGTCCAGCGTCGTGGCGCCGACCGCCCGCAGCTCGCCGCGGGCGAGCATCGGCTTGAGCAGGTTGGCGGCGTCGACCGCGCCTTCGGCGGCGCCGGCGCCGACGATGGTGTGCAGCTCGTCGATGAAGAGGATGACCGTGCCGCGGGCGTCAGCGATCTCCTTGAGCACGGCCTTGAGCCGGTCCTCGAACTCGCCGCGGTACTTGGAGCCCGCGATGAGCGCGCCGATGTCCAGCGGCGACGACGCGGCGGTCGCGCAGGCCCTCGGGCACATCGCCGGAGACGATGCGCTGGGCCAGTCCCTCGGCGATGGCGGTCTTGCCCACGCCGGGCTCGCCGATCAGCACGGGGTTGTTCTTGGTGCGCCGGGAGAGGACTTGGATGACGCGGCGGATCTCGTCGTCGCGCCCGATGACCGGGTCAAGCTTGCCCTGCGCCGCCGCCTCGGTGAGATCGCGGCCGTACTTCTCCAGGGCGCGGAACTTGTCCTCGGGGCTGTCGTCGGTGACGCGATGCGAGCCGCGCACCTCGCCCAGCGCCTTGATCAGCGCCTCGCGCGGGGCGCCGCTCGAGCGCAGCGCCTCGCCGGCGCCGCCGGGATGGGCAGCGAGGGCCAGCAGCAGGTGCTCGGTGGAGACATATTCGTCGCCCAGTTCGCGCATCTCGGTCTCGGCCGTGCGCAGGATCTGGACGAGCTCGGTCGACCCGCCGGCCGGCTCAGCGGCCGAATTCGGTCCCGCCGCCCCGGTCAGCTTGGGCAGCGCGTCCAGGCGCGGGCTCAGGGCCTGGCGCACCGCGGCGGGCTCGGCGCCGAGCTTGCGCAGCACCGGCGCGACGACGCCGCCCTCCTGCTCCAGCAGGACGGCGAGCAGGTGCTCGGGGGTGGTCTGCGGGTTGCGGCGTTCGTCGGCCAGCCGCTGGGCGGCCTAAGCGCCTCCTGGGACTTGATGGTGAAGCGGTCTGGTTGCATAGGCGATTCCATGTTTTCAGAGGAAAAATCTCAGTCTGTATGACTAAGATTATCGCACGAAACGCGCCCAGCTTCAAGGGCGTCCGTGGTCCCGGGTTGAACGCTCGGATCGCACGCGCCGTCGCGGACCGCGGTGCGATCCGAATCCCGTGCCCTGCTGAACGCTCAGATCGCGCAGGCCCCTGCCGGTCACCGTGCGATCCACGCGTTCGACTACCCGCTGACCCGCAGTTCCTTGCCGCGCGTGCGGGACTCGACGTTGCCGCTCGGATCCAGGATCGCCCCGTAGACCGTGGCGGTGACCTTCTGCCGGTGGGCCAAGGCGCTGCGCAGCTTGCCCACGGTCTTCTTGTCCAGCCCGATCTTGATGGTCTTGTGCCCGCCGTTCTTGAGCAGGAAGACGCTCGAGTACTTGGTGATGACCTTGCGCGAGCGCCCGATCCGGATCCGGGTATAGGCGCCCATCAGGCAGTGACCGGAGCAGATGACCTTGGCCAGGAGGTGCTTGCTGGACACCGGGTGGCGCTGTGAGGGCACCGACAGCCCGACGTTGACGATCGGTGGCACCACGGAGCCGGCCTCGAAAGCCAGGCCGGCCAGGTTGATGCTGCCCAGGCCCGACGCCTCGTCATATCCGGGCGCGGCGGTGCAGCAGCCGAACGCCCGGCCGATCAGGCTCGAGCCCAGGTCGTTGTCGTTGGCGACGATGTCGGAGATGACGCTGGCCGCCGAGGCGGAGTGGTCGATCGAGTACAGCAGCGGGTTGGCCAGACCGATGTCCTGTCGGTGGCCGTTGCGCAGCGCCTGGTCCACCAGCGCGAGGCCGCCGGCCAGCAGCGGTGCGGCCGCGCTCGTGCCGCCCACCTGGGTCCAGGGGCTGTTGTGTCCCTGGCCGATGCAGTCGCCCTTGGCCGTGCAGTAGATCTCATAGCCGGGCGCGACGTCGGCGAGCATCGAGACGTCAGGGATCCCGCGGTGGGCCGCGACCACGAATCCGTCCTGATAGGAGGGCCGCTTGAACAGCTCGCTGAAGCCGCCGCCGCCGGAGGCGTTGACCAGCGGCGAATCGTTCCAGACCTCCTGTGAGACGATTTGGTTGTTGGCGTCAAGCGCGAAGTTCGTGCCGCCGACGCCGGTGACGAACGGGGAGGACGCGGGGTAGCTCACGGCCAGGCCGGGCAGCGGGCGGCCGTCCGGGGTCAGGCATGCCGAGGAGCCGTCGTCGCCGCTGGAGGCCAGCACCGAGATGCCGCTCGCGGCAGCCAGGGCGAGGGCCCCCTCGACGTTGCGCAGCCCCGAGTTGCCGATGGTGAGACGCGTCGCCTCCTCGCAGGAGCCCAGCGACGCCGAGATGATGTCGGGCTTGCTCCCGGAATTGCTCAGGGGCGCCGTGAGCGAGTGCAGCACGTCGACCGCGCTGGGGCGCGACTCGTACACGTCCACGGCCTTGAGCCTGGGCGCGGCGGCGTCCAGGACCTCCAGGTCCAGGGTGGACTCCCCGCCGGCGGCCAGCGGCCGCTTCAGCCCGACGCCGAAGCCGTTGATGGCGGGCGTGGCGAGGCCGAAGCACTTGGAGAAGTTGCGCAGGTCTGAGTAGCGGAACCCGTCGATCTCGATGAGCGCCACACGCTCGCCCTGACCTTCCAGCCCCGAGGCCTGCAGCGGGGCGTAGTTGTAGGCGGTCAGGTACTGGTTGGGGGTGAAGCCCGATTGCGAGACGGCGGCGGTGCAGCCGGCCGCGGCTCCGGTCCGCTGCAGGTAGCCGGACTCGTCGGCGGCGCGCTCGTCCCCCGGCGCGGCCGCCTTGTGCGGGAACCGCGCGCTCGACTCGGCCGGCGTCGAGGATCCGAACAGCGGCAGGGTGTCCAGGCCGACCACGCCGGTCACCTCGTCGCGCAGCGCCGCCGGGATCCGCACGCTGGTCTCGGGCGCCCTGAAGATGGCGCCACGGGGGCCGGCGGCCGCAGTCCGGAAGTTGCCCAGGGTCGTGCCGAACAGCCTCCCGGCCTGCGACACCGTCATCGTCGCGTCGGCGAACAGGCCGGTGACGTCGACCTTGACGCCGGTGGCGCCGGCGCCCTTGAGGTAGCTCACGACCCGCGCGCGCTCGGCCGCGGGGGCCCCGAAGCGCTCGGCCAGGTTGGCGATCGAGTCGAACTGTCCGTACTGGGGCGACTTCGGATTCGATACGGCGGCGGCGAACTGCTCCAGGCCGTTGACGTCGGCCTTGAGCGGAAGCGCCAGCGACACGCTGCCGGCGCCGGGCGCGGCGCCCAGCCAGGTCCAGTGATTGGAGCCGGCGGCGACCGCGGGGGTCGCGGACAGCGCCCCGGCGCACAGCAGACAGGCGGCCGTCGCGACCGCGATCCGAACCCCGCCCGCCCAGCCCAGCGCGCGCGTCAGTCCCCAGCTGCAAATACCCATGAAGCGTTCACTCCCTGTTGTGTCTCACACCGCTATGCGACCCGGGCCGGGCGGGGCCGTGTCTCCCGTGGGGAGATCGTTGCATACCCAACACGCCGAAACGTAGATCGGTGCGGAGCCAGCTACCCCCAACGCGCCGGTCTCAGCCGGGATCTCTAGCTCCGCCCGCCGCTGGGGACGCCGAAGTTCAGGCCCCGGAGGTCCGCGTGGCGCACCAGCTCGCCGCCGCGCACGTAGGGCACGATCTCGGCGCGCAGGTCGCGGCGGATCGCCTCCAGCCGCGCCACCTCCGCGCTCAGCTCCTCGGCGCGCTTCTGCAGCGCGGCCACCTTGCGGGCCATCGAGTCCAGCTGCTGCTCGAGCTCGAACACGCGCTCGACGCCGGCCAGGTTCATGCCCAGCTCCGCGGTCATCTCCTGGATGCGCCGCAGCCGGTCGACGTCCTTCTGGGAGTACAGACGCGTGCCCTTGGGCGAGCGCTGGGGCTCGATGAGCCCGCGCGCCTCGTACATCCGCAGCGTCTGGGGATGCATCTCGGCCAGTTCAGCGGCCACCGAGATCATGAACACGCCGCGGTCGGTTGAGACCTCGATGCGGGTGGTGGAGCGCACGCGGCGGGAGCCCATCACTTCGCCTGGCGGGCGGGTTCGGGTTCCGCGAACAGGCGCTCGCGCGGGTTCCCGTTCATGACCTTCGACAGCCGGTCAACGGCCTCGGACTGCTCGGGAGACAGCGAGGAGGGCACCTCGAGGACGAAGCGATAGTGGATGTCGCCGTTGCCCTTGGCGCCCAGGCGCGCCGGTCCCTCGCCGCGCAGCCGCTGCACCGTCCCGTGCTTGGTCCCGGCCGGCACCCGCAGGCGCTTTGAGCCGTTGAGTGTCGGCACCTCGATGACCGCGCCCTGCAGCGCCTCGGGAATCGTCAGCGGCACCTCGACCTCGAGGTTGTCGCCGTTGCGCTTGAACACCGAGGAGTCGGCCACGCGCGTGATCACGTAGAGGTCGCCGGCAGGACCCGCCTCCCCCGGCCCGAATCCGGGCTCGCCCTTGCCGGCCAGCCGGATCCGGCTGCCGTCCTTCACCCCGGCGGGGATGTTGACGCGCATCCGCTTGACCGAGCGCTGCGCCCCGCTGCCCTGGCAGGTGGGGCACGGCTCGTCGATCACGGTCCCGGAGCCATGGCAGTTGGAGCACGGCTGGGACATCGAGAAGATGCCCTGGCTCTGGGACTCCAGCCCGCGGCCGTTGCACACCGGACACACCCGTGGCGAGGTGCCCGGCTTGGCGCCCGACCCCTTGCACGTGGGGCACGGCGCCGAGCTCGGAACCGCGAGTGGCACCTGTGCGCCGTTGACGGCCTGGTCGAAGGTCAGCGACACCTCGGTCTCCAGGTCGCGGCCGCGCTGCGCCCGCGGGCGGGATCGCGCCGAGCCGGAACCCGGCCCCCGCCCGCCCGGGCCGCCGGCATTACCCGCGCCGCCACTACCGCCGAACAGGTTGGAGAGGATGTCGGAGAAGCCGCCGGTGAACGCGCCCGGATCGAAGCCTCCGCCGGCCGTCTGGCCGAAGCCGCCGAGCAGCCCGCCGCGATCGTAGGCCTTGCGCTTGTCGGGATCGGACAGGACGTCATGCGCCTGCGAGATCTCCTTGAAGCGCTCCTCGGCCTTCTTATCCCCCTGGTTGGTGTCGGGGTGGTACTTGCGGGCGAGCTTGCGGTAGGCCTTCTTGATCTCCTCGTCGGAGGCGTTCTTGCCCACTCCGAGGATCTTGTAGTAGTCAGGCCGGTCAGCCACTGTCGCTCCTCACCCGGCGACGACGACGCGCGCCGGGCGCACGACGTTCTCGCCCATGCGGTAGCCGCGCTGGAACACCTCGACCACGACGCCGGGCTGGGCGCCCTCCACCGGCTGCTGGGCCACCGCCTCGTGGTACTGGGGGTCAAACGGCTCGCCCTCGGGCGAATACCGCTCGATCCCGACGTTGCCCAGAGCGGAGATCAGATCGGCGTGGACGTGCTTGAGGCCGGCCACCAGCGACTCGGCGCCGTTGGTGCCGTCGCCGGCCACCACCTCGTCGGCGTGGGCCAGCGCGCGATCGAGGTTGTCAATCGCGGGCAGCAGCGCGAGCGCGAGCTTGGCCGCCCCGCGATCCTTCGCGATGGCCGCATCACGCGCAGCCCGCTTGCGGTAGTTCTCGAAGTCGGCCTGGGTGCGCTGGGCGAGCGCCAGGTACTCGTCGGCCTTCTCGGCCTTCGCGGCGAGCTCGTCCAGGTCGCAGGGCGAGCCGGGGCGGTCCCGGCCCAGCGCCCCGGGCGTGGGCGTCCCCGGCTGAGCCCGCAGCTCGGCCTCGGCCTGGGGCCGCTCGGCCTGCGCTGGCGAGGCGTCGTGGCCCTCGGGAGCGCCCGGCGGCGCCTGAGGCAACTCGGCCTCAGGCGCCTGCTGGTGCGTCACCGCGTCAGGCGCGTTGTTGTGCTCGGAGGACATCGGGGATTACTTGCCTTCGTCCACAACCTCGGCGTCGACCACGTCCTCCTCGGCGCTCGCGCCATTGGTGGAAGAAGCGCCGTTCTCGCTTGCGGCGTCGTCGGCGGGCTCGGCCGCCTGCTGCTCCTGGGCGCGCTGGTACATCGCCTCGGAGACCTTGTGGAACGCGGACTGCAGCGCCTCGGTCTTGGCGTTGATGTCAGCGGCGTCGGTCGAGGTGAGGGACTCGCGGACGGCCTTGATCGCCGCCTCAATCTCCTCCTGGGAGGAGCTGTCGATCTGCTCGGCGAGATCCTTGAGCTGGCGCTCGGCCTGGTAGGCCGCGTTCTCGCCGTTGTTGCGGGCCTCGGCGAGCTCGCGCTGGCGCTTGTCCTCGTCGGCGTGGGACTCGGCGTCGGTCACCATCCGCTTGATCTCGTCCTCGGACAGACCGGAGCCCGACCGGATCTCGATCTTCTGCTCCTTGCCGGTCCCCAGGTCCTTGGCGGACACGTTGAGGATGCCGTTGGCGTCGATGTCGAACGCCACCTCGATCTGCGGGATGCCGCGCGGGGCCGGCGGGATGCCGGTGAGCTGGAACTTGCCCAGGGACTTGTTGTAGGTCGCCATCTCGCGCTCGCCCTGCAGCACGTGGATCTCCACGCTCGGCTGGTTGTCCTCCGCGGTGGAGAACACCTCGGACTTGCGCGTGGGGATGGTGGTGTTGCGCTCGATCAGCTTGGTCATCACGCCGCCCTTGGTCTCGATGCCCAGGGTGAGCGGGGTGACGTCGAGCAGGAGGACGTCCTTGACGTCGCCGGCCAGCACGCCCGCCTGGATGGCGGCGCCCACGGCCACCACCTCATCGGGGTTGACGCCGCGGTGCGGCTCCTTGCCGGTGAGCTCCTTGACCTTCTCCTGCACGGCGGGCATGCGGGTCATGCCGCCGACCAGGACGACGTGGTCGATGGTGCCGGCGCCCTTCTCCTTGGCGTCGTCGAGCGCCTGGCGGACCGGGGCGACCGTGCGGTCGAGCAGGTCAGCGGTCAGCTCATTCATCTTGGCGCGCGTGAGGCGCATGTCGAGGTGCTTGGGCCCGGAGGCGTCCGCCGTGATGAACGGCAGGTTGATCTGGGTCTCCTGGGTGGTCGAGAGCTCGATCTTGGCCTTCTCAGCGGCCTCGTAGAGCCGCTGCAGCGCCATCGGGTCGGCGGCCAGGTCGATGCCCTGGGACGCCTTGAACTCCTTGACCAGCCAGTCAACGAGCGCCTTGTCGAAGTTGTCGCCGCCGAGGTGGTTGTCACCCGCGGTGGCCTTGACCTCGAACACCCCGTCGCCGATCTCCAGCACCGACACGTCGAACGTGCCGCCGCCGAGGTCGAAGATGAGGATCGTCTGGTCGGTCTCCTTGTCCAGGCCGTAGGCCAGCGAGGCCGCGGTCGGCTCGTTGATGATGCGCTTGACGTCCAGCCCGGCGACCTTGCCGGCGTCCTTGGTCGCCTGGCGCTGATCGTCGTTGAAGTACGCGGGGACGGTGATGACCGCTGAGTCCACGGTCTCGCCCAGATAGGCCTCTGCGTCGGCCTTCAGCTTGCCGAGGATCATCGCCGAGATCTCCGGCGGGGAGTACTGCTTGTCGGCCGCCTCGACGCGGGCGTCGCCGCCCGGGCCCGACACGACCCTGTACGGCACGATCGACTCCTCCTCGCGCACTTCGCCTTCCTTACGGCCCATGAAGCGCTTGATCGAGAAGATCGTGTTCTGCGGATTGGTGACCGCCTGGCGCTTGGCGACGGTGCCTACGAGCCGCTCACCACCACTGGTGAATGCGACCACCGACGGAGTCGTGCGCCCACCTTCGGCGTTCTCGATCACCGTCGGCTCGCCACCCTCGAGCACGGCCATACAGCTGTTGGTCGTCCCGAGGTCGATTCCGATCGTCTTTCCCATGTTCTTGTCTGCTCCCTTGCGGTTACAAAAATCTTAGTGAGAGCGTAGCAGATCTGGGGGAATCCGCAGGCGGATTCCCTGGCGAGTTTGCGGGCGCAAAACTCGGGGGCCATGGTTGGCGGCCCGGCGGAGCAGGACGTGACGCAAGTTAGGGCTGCTCAGCAACCACCAGATGCGTCACGTCCTCGGCGGCAGCCTTTGGCCCTCTTCCCACGCCGCAGTTGACGTTCTGACGGGTAGCCGGGAACGCCCAACCCCCACCCCCGCTACCCGAACGAAAACGCGCTCGGGCACATCCGCTGCAGCGCGCACGCCCCGCACTCCGGCTTGCGAGCGTGGCACGTCCGCCGCCCGTGCCGGAGCAGGTTGATGTGGAACTCGAGCTCCTGGCCCCGCGGGGTGATGGCGAGCATCTCGTCGTGCATCTCCTCAAAGGGCGCCTTGGGCCGGAACAGCCCCAGGCGGGTGCCCACGCGCGAGACGTGGGTGTCGACGGGGACGTCGCGCATCCCCAGCGCGAACAGCAGCACGCAGGCGGCGGTCTTGCGGCCCACGCCCGGCAGCGCGGTGAGGTACTCCTGGGCCTGGGGAACCGTCATCTCGGCCAGGCCGTCCAGCGAGATCTCCTCGTGGGGCTCGATCGCCTGGAGGATCGACTTGATCCGCGCGGACTTGACCTTGGAGATGCCGCCCGGGCGGATCGCCTCCTCCAGCTCGTCGACCGGCGCGTCGCGGACCTCCTCCCAGGTCTCAAGGCGCTCGCGCAGGCGCAGGTAGGCGACGTCACGGTTGCGGTCGTTGGTGGACTGCGAGAGCACGGTGAGGACCAGCTCGGCGATCGGGTGGCCGTGCGCCTTCCACCCCGGGATCCCGTAGACGAGGCGCAGCCGGTCACGGACGGCGCGGACCCGGCGAGCGCTGGGGCGTTTGGAGGCCGGATCGGTCATGCGCGGGAATGCTCGCACGCCCGCAGCGCGTGGCGCGCGTATCCTCGGCCTGGCGTGGGCGTCGACGAGCACACGATCGCAGTCGCCGGAGCCTCCGTCTTCTACCGCCGCGCTCCGGCGCGCGACACCGAGGTCCTCTACCTGCACAGCGTCCCGACGAGCTCGGACGACTGGCCCGCGCTCCTCGAGCTGACCGGCGGGCTGGCCCCCGACCTCCCCGGCTTCGGGCGATCGAGCAAGGCCGGCAACCTCGACTACTCGCTGCCCGCCTACGCGCTGTTCGTGGAGCAGTTCCTCGATGCGGTTGAGGTGCCCGCGGTGGCGCTCGTCGGGCACGGCTGGGGCGCGGCCATCGGCCTGCTCTTCGCCCAGCGCCACCCGGACCGTGTCACGCGGCTGGCCATCATCGACGCCGTTCCGCTGTTGGACGGCTTTCAGTGGCCCGCGATCGCGCGGTGGCTGCGGCGCCCCGGCATCGGCGAGCTGGTGATGGGATCGGTCAACCGCTGGCTGCTGGCGCGGATCCTGCGCAACGCCAGCGCCACGTCCGAGGCCTGGCCTGCCGCGCGCGTGGAGGCGGTGTGGGACCAGTTCGACCAGGGCACCCAGCGCGCCATCCTGCGGCTGCACCGCTCCGTCGACGCGCCGGCGCTGGCGGCGTCGGGCGAGGGCTTGGCGGGCCTGGAGCAGCCGGCGCTCGTCGTCTGGGGCGAACAGGACCCCTGGCTGGCCTCCGCATTTGCCGACGCCTACGCCCAGCGCCTCCCCCACGCCACCGTGCTGCGCGTCTCCGGCGCCGGGCACTGGCCGTGGCTCGATGAGCCGGCGCTGGCCGAGCGCATCGCCGGCTTCGCGACGAGCTCGGGGGCGCCATGACGGCGACCGTCGCGCCCCCGCGCGCCCGCGCGCCGGTGCACACCCCACGACCGGTGAGCGCGCACCAGCGGTGGGCCCGCCTGGCCCCGGTGCTCACCGCCGCGGTGCTCGCCGCCGCCTACGTGATCGTCTCGCCGCCCTCCCGGGATCTGGCCGCGCACCTGTTCCGCGCCCACCTGTTCAGCGTGCAGGGCTTCGGCCTCTGGAACAACGACTGGTACGGTGGCCACCACATCCTCGGCTACAGCGTGCTGTTTCCGGCCGTCTCGGCGCTGCTCACCCCACAGCTCGCCGCCGCTCTCGCCGCGACGGGCAGCGCGGCGCTGTTCGAGCCCCTCGCCCGCCGCCACTTCGGCACGAGGGCCTGGCTGGGGGCGCTGGCGTTCGGCGCCGCCACCGCGATCAACCTCTACACCGGGCGGCTGGCCCTGGCCTTCGGCGCGCTGCCGGCGCTGGGCGCGATCGTGGCCCTGGACCGCGAACTGCCGCTGGCCGCCGCCGGACTCGCGCTGCTCTCGGCGCTGTGCAGCCCGGTGGCCGCGCTGTTCGTCGCCCTGGCCGCGGCCGGCCACGCGCTCGCTGCGGTGCTGACGCACCGCCGCCCAGCCCCCGCGCTCCCGGGCGCTGTCACGGCGGTCGCGGCGCTGGCCCCGGTCCTGGCGCTGGCGGTGGCCTTCCCCGAGGGCGGAACTGAGCCGTTCGATCTGGGCACGCTGCTCCCGGTGCTGGCGATCTGCGCGGTGGCGCTGCTCGCGACCAGGGGCGAGCCCGCCGCCCTGCGCATCGGGATCGCCCTCTACGCGCTGGCCGCGCTGGCGGTCTATGTCATCCCGTCCCCCATCGGCAGCAACATCGCCCGCCTGGGCACCTTGCTGGCCGCTCCGCTGGCCGCGCTGCTGTGGTGGCACCGGCGCCCCGTGCTCCTGGCCCTGTGCGCGCTCCCGGTGCTCTACGTCGGCTGGCAGGCACCGGTCTCAGACGTCGCGGCGCTCGCCCGCGACCCGTCCACGAGCGCCGCCTACTACCAGCCGCTGCTGCACTTCCTGCTGGCCCAGCCGGGCGGCCGCAGGCACGCCTTCCGTATCGAGATCCCGTTCACGGACTCCCACTGGGAGGCCTATCGAGTGGCCCCCGACATCCCGCTGGCCCGCGGCTGGGAGCGCCAGCTCGACCGCGCCGACAACCCGCTGTTCTACGACGGAGGGCTCACCGCGGCGACCTATGACCGGTGGCTGCATGACCACGCGATCCGCTTCGTCGCCCTCCCCGACGCCGCCCTCGACGCCTCGGCGCAACGCGAGGCGGCCCTCGTCCGGGCGGGGCAGCCGTACCTGCGGCTGGTCATGCGCTCGGCCCACTGGCGCGTCTACGCCGTCGCACACCCCACGCCGATCGCGCAGGGCGCCGCGGTCCTGCGTGCGATGGGCTCTGATTGGATGGCGCTCGAGGCGACTCGGCCGGGGACGGTGACCCTGCACGTGCGCTTCACGCCCTACTGGGAGCTCACCCAGGGCAGGGGATGCGTCGCCCCGGACGGCGACGCGACCCGGCTGACGCTGCGCCGCGCCGGCCCGGTCCGGCTCGCGATCCGGTTCGCCCCGGAACGCATCCGGGCGACGGCGCAGCGGTGCACCTGATCGCACGCAGTTGGATCGCTAACCGGAAATAGACAATCGCTTTTATAGGATGGTGCGCGGTCCATGCAGCGGCGACTCAGACACATTGAGGCGCGCGTGCTTCCGCGCGGCTGGGCAGACGTGCTTCGGCAGCTGTCCCTGTTCCTCGGCGCCTACCTGCTCTACCAGGTGGTTCGCGGCGTGGTGGACGGCAATGACGTCGCCAAGGCGACGTGGAACGCCTACAAGGTGATCAGCCTCGAGCAGACGCTGCACGTGTTCGTGGAGCCCGGCATCCAGTCGTGGGTGAGCCACACGAAATGGCTGATGGACATCGCCGACTCGAGCTACCTCAACGCGCACTACGTGATCACGATCGGAGCGCTGATCTGGATCTACCTGCGGCGCAACGACTCCTTCTACTTCGTGCGCAACATGTTCATGGTGGCGATGGCGTTCGCGCTCGTCGGCTACGCCCTGTACCCCACGGCGCCGCCGCGGCTCATGCCGCAATGGGGCTTCACGGATTCGATCCAGCAGTTCACGGGCATCACCGTGGAGCATGGGCCGTCCAGCGCGCTGCTCAACCTCTATGCCGCAATCCCCTCCATGCACGTCTGCTTTGCGCTCATGATCGGCTGGCCGATGGCCCGGCTGGTCAAGAACCGCGCTGCGACGGTGGCGTGGGCGGTCTATCCCCTCTTCATCACCTTCGTCGTGATCGCCACCGGAAACCACTATCTCACCGACGTCGTGCTCGGCGGCATCACCGCGATGGCGTCGGCCCTGCTGTCCAAGCAGCTGCTGGCCCGGGCGCGGCCCGACGTGTGGGCGTTCGGGCAGGCGCCCGCGTAACCGCCTACGCTTCCTGGCGGATGGCCTCGCAAAGCTCGCCTCCCCGACCGCGTCAACCGCGGCAGCGCCGGCCCCGGTCTCGCGGGGAGGGCCCGACCACCCAGGCGCTCATGCGCGAGCGGCTCATCGAGAGCCGCCTCACGCCCAACGCCATCTCGCTTACCGGGTTCACGCTCAACCTCGCCGCCGCGGGGCTGCTCGTCCAGCGCCTGTTCTTCCTCGGCGGCGTCGCGTTCATCGTCGGCTCGATCATGGACACGCTGGACGGCCGCTACAGCCGCATGTCGGGCAAGGGGACGCCGTTCGGCGCCTTCCTGGATTCGACCCTTGACCGGCTGGAGGAGGGCATCGTCCTCACCGCCGTCGCCGCGTACTTCGCCAGCCGCCACAACCAGGCCGCGGTGGCCGCTGTGGTGGTGGCGGTGCTGGCCTCGCTGATGGTCTCCTACACCCGCGCTCGCGCGGAGGCGCTCGGCGTCGCCTGCAAGGTGGGGCTGGCCACTCGGCCCGTCCGGGTCGTGATCCTCTCGATCGGGCTGGTCTTCGCCAAGGGCGCGTCGCTGGGCCACTTCCAGCTGCTGGCGCCGGCCGTGTACGTCCTGGCGGCGCTCAGCGCGTTCACCGTCGTGCAGCGGATCCTCTACGTCCGCAAGCAGCTCAACGCGCTCGACGTACCCGACTGACCGGGCGAAAACCGGCCGGTATCCTCGGCGCCGTGCCTGCGTCGCCTGACCCGTCGGCGGCCGCCTCCGGCGGCCGAGGCGCCCGAGAGCGAATCCTCGCGGCGGCGCGCGAGCTCTTTCACCGCCAGGGGATCAATCTCACCGGTGTCGCCGAGCTGAGCGCGGCCGCCCACGTGTCCAAGCGGACGCTCTACCAGCATTTCGCGAGCAAGGACGAGGTCGTGGCCGCCTATCTGACCGCGGTCGCCGCCGATCCCGCCCATCCGCCCCACGCGGTCCTGACGCGACAGGACCTCGCGCCCCGGGCGCGCCTCCTGGAGCTCTACGCCACGCTCGCCGAGGATCGCCGCCCTCTCCGGGGGTGCCCGTTCGTCAACGCGGGCGCGGAGCTCGCCGATCCCGCCCATCCGGCGCGGATCATCATCGTCACCTACAAGCAGGAATTCGCCGACCGGCTGTCGGCGCTGGCCCGCGAGGCCGGCGCGCGCGGTTCTGAGCAAGTCGGCCGGCGCCTCGCACTCCTCTACGACGGGGCGGCCGCCCAGGTGGCGCTGTACAACAGCCCCGCCCCCGTGGCCGAGGCCCAGGCGCTCGCCGCCGCGCTCGTGCACGCCGCCGTGGACTAAACCTATAAGTTTACTTGAGTGTGGGTAGGCTCCTGGCGGAGGTGCCGAAGGAAACCGAGCGGTGTACAAAGCGGTGTAACCGAACCGGGATGGCGGGGATACATGGGGAGAGGCCCGCCGACCGTGAGCGGCCCGTGACTTTGAGAGAAGGGACACACCTCCCGTGACCACCCCCAACGGTTCATCCAACGGCAGCGCCCGTCACCAGCATGAGAAGGTCCGCGTCGCCATCATCGGCGTGGGCAACTGCGCCAGCTCGTTCGTGCAGGGCGTCCAGTACTACAACGACGCCGACCCGACCGAACGGGTGCCGGGGCTCATGCACGTCGACCTCGGCGGCTACCACGTGCGCGACATCGAGTTCTCTGCGGCCTTCGACATCGACGCCGACAAGGTGGGCAAGGACCTCTCCGAGGCGATCTTCGCCGGCCAGAACAACACGCTCAAGCTCGGCGACGACATCCCCAAGCTCGGCGTCGAGGTCATGCGCGGCATGACCCACGACGGCCTGGGCCGCTACCTCAAGGAGAAGATCACCAAGGCCGACGGCCCCACGGCCGACATCGTCGAGGTGCTCAAGGACACGCGCACCGATGTCGTCGTCTCCTACCTGCCGGTCGGCTCCGAGCAGGCCACCAAGTGGTACGTGGAGCAGATCCTGGAGGCCGGCTGCGGGTTCGTGAACTGCATCCCGGTGTTCATCGCCCGCGAGGACTACTGGAACAAGCGCTTCAAGAAGGCCGGCCTGCCGATCATCGGCGACGACATCAAGTCCCAGGTCGGCGCCACCATCGTCCACCGCGCGCTCGCGCGGCTGTTCCACGACCGCGGGGTCAAGCTCCTGCGCACCTCGCAGCTCAACGTGGGTGGCAACATGGACTTCTACAACATGCTCGAGCGCGACCGGCTGGAGTCCAAGAAGATCTCCAAGACCAACGCCGTCACCTCGATCATGGGCCACGAGCTGCCCAAGGAGGACGTCCACGTCGGCCCGTCTGACTACGTGCCGTGGCTGACGGACCGCAAGTGGGCCCACATCCGCCTCGAGGGCCAGGCGTTCGGCGACGTGCCGCTCACCGCCGAGCTCAAGCTCGAGGTGTGGGACTCCCCCAACTCGGCCGGCATCGTCACCGACGCGGTGCGCTGCTGCAAGCTGGCCCTCAACAACGGGCTGTCCGGGCAGCTCGACGGCCCCAGCTCCTACCTGATGAAGTCACCGATGACCCAGCGGCCCGACGACGAGGCGCGGGAGCTGACCGAGGCCTACATCGCGAAGTACTCGCGCAAGCCGCTCGCCGCGGCCACCAAGGCCAAGGCGAAGACCAGGGCCGCCGCCGCGAAGGCGTAGGGGCCTAGAGCGCCCGTTGCAACGCGGACGCCAGGTCCCCGCGCCGGCGCACCACCACGTCGTCGAGGCCGAGCCACGCCGCGGTGAGGCGGAGCTCGGCCGCCAGCTCGGCGGCGACGTGGCCGGTGTCCACCCCCTCCTCGGCAAACGCCGCCTGCACGAGCAGGGAGCCGTTCTGGCGGTCTGACTTGAGATCGACCCGGCCGACCAGCGCGTCCCCGAGCAGGAAGGGCAGCACGTAGTAGCCGTGGACCCGCTTGGGGGCGGGCACGTAGATCTCGATGCGGTAGCGAAAGCCGAAGAGCCGCTCGGCCCGTTGGCGAAACCACACGAGCGAGTCAAACGGCGACAGGATCGCCCGAGCCTGGATGCGCCGCGGCCGCCGGGCCGCGGGCCACAGGAACGCCGGGGCGCCCCACCCCGCCACCTCCACCTCGCGCAGCTCGCCGGCGCCGACCAGCTCGGCCACCCGGGCCTTGGAGTCCGCCCGGGGCAGGCGGAAGTAATCGCCCAGGTCGGGCTCGGTGGCGACCCCGAGCGCCGCCGCGGCGATCCGGACGAGCTGACGCTGGGCCTCGGCCGGGTCCGGGGTTGGGGCGGCGAAGACCTCCGCGGGCAGGACCCGCTCGGGCAGGTCGTAGAGGCGCTCGAAGTTGACCCGCCCCGCGGACACCACCTGGCCGGTGAAGAACAGGTACTCGAGCGCGACCTTGCCGTCGTGCCAGTTCCACATATGGCCGGGGCGCGGTTCGGGTCGCGGGATCCCGGTGGCGCTGGCCCGGACGGGGCCCTGCTCGGCGACGAGCTCCATCGTGTCGGCGACGAGCTCTGGGCGCTCGCGGATGACGCGGCGGATCGAGCCCCACGCCTCGGCGTCCACGCCGGCCATCCGCCAGCGAAACAACGGGTGGTTCTCCACCGGGATGAGCGAGGCCTCGTGGGCCCAGTACTCCACCAGGCGCCGCGTCGGCCGGGGCGTGTCGTGGCCGGCGATGCGGTCCAGCAGCGAGCGGTCATATGGCCCGAGGCGCGAGAACACCGGCAAGTAGTGGGCGCGGCTGAAGACGTTGACCGAGTCGAGCTGGAGGACCCCGAGCCGGGCCACCAGCTCCCGGACCTGACGCGTGCCCGGCGGCTTGGGCGGCCGGGGGCGCCCGAAGCCCTGGGCGGCGAGCGCGATCCGCCGCGCGGCGGCGGCGCTCAGACGTTCTGGGCTGCGGGGCACCCCGGCACTGTGCCTGATGACGCGGCCGGATTCGGTCCGCGGGCCCGCGGAGCCCGCTACAGCGACCGCAGCGCCGGTAGCAGCTCGCTCTCGGCCCAGGCGATGAACGCGTCCTGGTGCTCGGCGCCGATCTGCACCAGGGCAACCTCGTCGAAGCCCGCGTCGATGAACGGCTTGATCTTCTCCACGTGCTCGTCGACGTCGGGGCCGCAGCCGAGCGCGCCGGCCACGTCGTCGGGGGTGACGAACTGCGTGGCGGCATCGAACGACTCCGGGTTGGGCAGGTCGGCGTTGACCTTCCAGCCCAGGCCGAACCAGCGGAACTGCTCGTGCGCGCGGGCGATCGCCGCGTCGCGGTCGGGGTCATAGGCCAGAGCGACCTGGCCGACCTTCGCCTTGCCCTGCCCGCCGGCGCTCTCGAACATCTCGACGAGCTCGGACTTGGGCTCGACCGCCACCATCACATCGGCCTTGTGCCCGGCCAGGCGGCACGAGCTCTCCCCCGAGACGGCGATGCCGATCGGGACCCGCTCGGAGGGCAGGTCCCACAGCTGTGCCTGCTCCACCTCGAAGTGGCGGCCGCGATAGTTGACGCGCCCCTCGTGGGTGTCGAACAGCGCGCCGATGAGGTCGACGGCCTCTGAGAGCATCTCCTGCCGCCTGCCCACCGCCGGCCAGCCCTGGCCCACGACATGCTCGTTGAGGTTCTCCCCCGCGCCGAGGCCGAGTCGGAAGCGGTTGCCCGAAAGGATCTGCACCGTGGCCGCCTTCTGGGCGACGACGGCCGGGTGATAGCGCAGGATCGGGCAGGTCACGTACGTCATCAACCCGATCGTGCTCGTCGCCTGCGCCGCCGCGCCGAGGATCGACCATGCGTACCCGGAGTGGCCCTGCTCGCTGAGCCAGGGCTGATAGTGGTCGGAGATGACGGAGAAATCGAAGCCCGCCGCCTCCGCGTTCTGAAGATCGCGTACGAGCTGGTCGGGTGGCGCCTGCTCGCACATCATGGTGTAGCCGAATCGGGTCATCGCCCAGCGCTACCCGCCGACCCAGGCGACACACATCTCGGAAGGAGCCGCGCTGAATAACATGTGCTCCGTGCCCGCGCCCCAGCGTCTGGCCATCGCGCAGGTCACTCCATTTGCGTGGGAGGCGGCCAACGAGGTCAACGAGTACGTCGCGCGGGTCTCCGACGAGCTCGCCGCCCGCGGCCACCGCGTCCTCATCGTCGCCCCGTCCGAGTCCGCATCGCTCGTGCGCGACAGCCGCCGTGCGCTGCGCTCGCATCCCGAGCAGCTGCTCGACGACGCCGAGGGCGGAAACGGTGGGGTCCGTGTCCTCGGGGTGGGCGAGGTGCTGCCGTTCGCTCCCGCCCGGCGGCGCGCGGCGTCGCTGCCGGTGGACGTGGCCCGGACGATCGAGGAGGCGCTGACGGTGCTCCCTCTCGACATCGTCGACGTTCACGAGCCGTTCGCCCCCAGCGCGTCGAGCGCGGCGCTGCGCCATTCGCGCGCGCTCAACGTCGGCAGCTTCCACGCCCCCACCGAGCGCGTGCTCTCCACCCAGCTCACCGGCCCGCTGTCGCGCCTGCTGTTCTCCCGCATGGACGCCCGCGTCGCCAGCTACGCGGCCACGCGCAACCTGCTCCAGCGCTACTTCCCGGGCGAGTACACCGTGATCGCACCCGGCGCCGACGTGGCCCCGGAGCGCACCCCGGCGGAGGTGCCCGAGATCGTGATGATCGCCACCGAGGAGCGCGCCGCCCTGCGCGCCTTTTTGCGCACGCTGCGCGCGCTGCCGCCCGAGCCGCCGTGGCACGCCACGGTGTGGTACCCGCGCCCAACGGCGCCGCCGGCGACGCTGACCCGCCTCCTCCGCGAGCGGGTCACCTTCGTGGAGGCCTCTGAGTGCGACGAAGCCGAGCTGCTGCGGACCGCCGACATCGCGGTGTTCGCCTCCGAGGGCGACCGCGCCACCCCCGGGACGCTCGTGCGGGCGCTGGGCGCGGGAGCGGTGCCCGTGGCCTCGCGCCTGCCCGCCTACGAGGAGGCGCTGGGCGACGGGGAGTGCGGCTTCATGTTCGAGCCCGGGGAGACGGCGACGCTGGCGGCCCACCTGCAGCGGCTGGTCGCCGAGCCCGAGCTGCGTCAGCGTGCCGCACGAGAGTCAGAGCGGCTGCGCCGGTTGCTGGGCTGGGGCCGCGTGGCGGGAGAGCTGGAGTCCATCTACCTCGATCTCGCCGCGCGCCGCCGGAACGACTCCGGCGACGGCACGGTGCGCGCCCGGATCGCCTCGCGGCCGCTCATCGACGTCGACCTCCACATGCACACCGACCACTCCTACGACTGCGCCACCCCGGTCGAGGTCCTGCTCGCGGAGGCGCGGGCACGGGGGCTGGGGGCCATCGCCGTCACCGATCACAACGAGATCTCCGGGGCACTGGAGGCCCGCGCCAAGGCCAACGGCGTGAAGGTGATCGTCGGCGAGGAGGTCAAGACCAAGGAGCAGGGCGAGGTCATCGGACTGTTCATCGAGGAGAAGATCCCGCGGGGCATGACGCTCCAGGAGACGATCGACGAGATCAAGCGCCAGGGCGGGATCGTCTATGTGCCCCATCCCTTCGATCGCATGCACTCGGTGCCCGACTACGAGCACCTGCTGGCGGTCATCGACGACGTGGATGCCATCGAGGTGTTCAACCCACGCATCGCGATCTCCGAGTTCAACGAGGAGGCGGTGCGCTTCGCCGCCAAGTACCGCATCCCAGGCGGAGCCGGCTCGGACGCCCACGTGCCCCAGGGCCTGGGCTCGGTGCGGATCCGCATGCGCGATTTCAACGGGCCCGATGAGTTCCTGGAGTCGCTGCGCGACGCCGACATCATCCGCAACCCGGCCAGCCTGCTCTTCGTACAGGCATTGAAGTTCCTCCAGACCAAGGCGATGCCCGGGGCCGCCCGTCGCGCGAGCCGCGAGCGCCGCGTTCGCCGCGCCACCGGGCGCAAGTCCTGATGCAGCCGCAAGGACAAGCACCGCGCCCGTCCAATCCGACTGGGGTGCCGGCAACCGACGACGAGATCCGAGAGAAGTACCTGGAGCGCGCGATCCGCGAGCTCAACGCTTTCGCGCGCCGGCTCGGCGACTGCGCGGACTGCCCTCGGGGCCAGCTGATGCCCGTGCTGGGCTCGGGCCACCCGCAGGCCGACATCTTCATGGTCAAGTACTCGGCGCGGCCCTCCGAGGTCGAGGAGGGGGTCGCGTTCTACGGGCGGACCGGCAACGCGCTGATGAAGTCGCTCAAGCGCCTGAGCATCGATCCGCTGGCCGTCTACGGCACGCTGTGCGTGAAGTGCCCGGTCGCCGACCCGGCGATGGCCGACCCGGCGTGCGTGAGCCGCCTCGTCGAGGAGCTCGCGATCGTTGCAGCCCAAGATCGTCGTCGTGATGGGCGAGGACGCGCTCCACGTCGTCAACGACCTCGACGTGCCCCTCTCACGCGAGCTGGCCGCCCGTCCCGGCGAGCTCCAGCACTTCACGCCGGCGATCGAGGCGCTGTTCGTTCCCAACATCGACGAGTCGCTGGATGAGGACAGCGCCAAGCGCGCGTTCTGGTCGGCGTTCCGCGTGTTGGGACAGTGGTGGGAGGACCTGCCGCCCTACTAGTTCGAGTCGAAATTCGGTCGCGAGTGCTGGGCGTGGCTGGCGGATGGCGGCGATCTAAGCGTACTGTGTCCGCGTGATCGCCGCCACCGGGCGTCCAGCGCCGCAGGCTGCCACTCGGACACTGATCGTCCATCGTGAGGACGATCTTGCCGAGCTTGCCGCCGGCCTTGAAGTGCTCGTAGGCGGCGGGCGCCTCGGCGAGCGGGTAGGTCTTGGCGATCGGCACCGTCACCTCGCCTGAGGCGAGCAGCGGCAGCACCGAGCGCTCCATCGCGCGGGCGGTCAGGGCCTTGAGCTCGAGCGGGCGAGCGCGCAGCGTCGAGCCGTGGATGCGCGCGCGCTTCATCATGAGCAGGCCGAGGTTGATCTCGCCCGTCGCCCCGGCCCCGGTGCCGATCACGGCGATGCGCCCGCCCGTGTTGAGCGCCTTGAGGTTGTCCATCAGGTTGACGGCGCCGACGAGCTCGAGGATGACGTCGTAGGGGCCGTGCTCGAGGAAGGCGTCGGGCGCGTGCACGTCCGCGCCGAAGCCGCCCACCGCGTCGCGCAGATCGGCGTTGCGCACGGTGGCGGTGACCCGCGCGCCGGCGGCCTCACCGAGCTGGACCGCGGCGCAGCCCACCCCGCCCGCCGCTCCATGGACCAGAAGATGCTCGCCGGCGAGCAGGCCGGCCTGGGTGAAGACGGCGTCGTGCGCGGTGGTGAACACCTCGGGCACGCCGCCCGCCTCGACCCACGACAGGTTTTCGGGGATCGGCATGAGGATCCGCTCGTGCACGGTCATGAGCTCGGCCTGGCCGCCGCCGCCGACGATCGACATCACCCGATCACCCACCTTGAAGCGCTCGGCTCCGGGGCCGCGGTCGATCACCTCTCCCGCGAGCTCGAGCCCCGGGATGTCCGGTGGCGACCCGGGAGGCGCGGGGTAGAGGCCGGCGAGCTGGTGCATGTCGGCGCCGTTGAGTCCGGCGGCGTGCACCTTGACGAGCACCTCGCCCACTCCGGGGACCGGGTCCGGATGCTCCTCGATGGTCAGCTGCTTGTCGGCGATGGTGGCGGCGCGCATGAGCTCGACCCTACCCCCGGCGCACCAGCTCGGCCACGCACTCGATGTGCGGCGTCTGGGGGAACATGTCCACCGGGCGCACGCGGACGAGCTCGTAGCCCGCCTCGACGAGCTGCGCCGCGTTGGGCGCCAGCGTGGTGGGGTTGCACGACACGTAGACGATCCGCGAGGGCGACGCCTCGATGATGCGGCGCACCACCTTCTGCGACAGTCCCGCCCGCGGCGGGTCGACCACGAGCACATCGGGACGCCCGGCGCGCTCCACCAGCTCGCGCATGGCCAGGCGCACGTCGCCGGCGAAGAAGTGTGCGTTGTCGACCTCGTTGGCGCGCGCGTTGGCGATCGCGTCCGAGATGGCCTCGGGCACGAGCTCCAGTCCCCACACCTCGGCGACGCGCGGTGACAGCAGCAGGCCGATCGTGCCGATCCCGCAGTACAGGTCATAGACCCGCTCGAACCCGACGGGGGCCGCGTACTCGATCGCGAGCTGGCACAGGCGCTCGGCCATCTCGGTGTTGGTCTGGAAGAAGGCCTCGGCGGAGATCTCGAAGCGCATGCCACCGAGCACGTCCTCGAACCGGTCAGAGCCGGCCAGCAGCTCGGTCTGACCGCCGTAGGTGGTCTCGGCGACGCTGTCCACGCGCGTCCACAGCAGGCCGTCGAGCCCTGCGGCGGCGCGGATGAGCCCCTCGCGATCAAGCTCGCCCACGCTGGTGACCAGCCGCACCTGGATCGCCTCGCCCCGGCGGCCCTCGCGCACGACGAGGTTGCGCAGCATGCCCTCGCCGCTGCGCCGGTCATAGGCAGTCAGGCCCTCGGCGCGGCACCACGCCACGATCTGCTCGCGGGCGGCGTTGGCGGGCTCGGAGGCGAGCATGCAGTCGTCCATGGCCACGATCTGGTCCCAGCGACCGGGCGCATGAAAGCCGCACACCAGCGCGCCGGACTCGTCGGCGCCGAACGAGTACTCCAGCTTGTTGCGATAGCGCCACTGCGACACGGCGGGGACGATCGGCTCCAGCGCGAAGCCGTCGAGCTTGCCGATGCGGCGCAGCGCCTCGTCCACCTGTCCCTGCTTGACCTCGAGCTGGCGCTCGTAGGAGAGCACCTGCCACGGAGCGCCTGGATGATCGGCCACCGGCGCGATCCGGTCGGGGCTGGGCTCGAGGATCTCGCACCGCCCGCGCCTCCGCGTATGCCCGCTTGCGCTTGCCGATGACCGCGCGCACCCGATCGCCGGGAACGGCGCCGGTGACGAACACCACGTAGCCCTCGGTGCGCGCCACGCCGGCGCCGCCGAAGGCGAGCGTGTCGATCGTCAGCTCGAGCTCGTCGCCGCGCTGGGGCCGGGGCTGGGTGGGAGGGGCGGTGGACATGGGACTACACAACTAGCAGGCAGCGGCGGTCGCGCGATCATGCGCGCGTGTGGCCGGCCCGCCCGCCTGCGAAATGCGCCCGGGTGTCACCGGCCCGGCGGTTCTGAGACGGGCGCTTACGCCAGGGACTTCTCGAGCGCGCCCACCACCGACTTGCGGTTGGCGTTCTTGCGCTCGTAGGTCAGCACCTTGCGCAGCTCGGGCTTCTTGAGGTCCTTGATCCGGGTCTGCACCTGAGCGGCGTTGAGCTCGTCGTAGCCGAGGATGGGGAACGTGGGGCCGACGCCGGCGGCACGACGGGCGCGATCAGCGCCGCGCACGATGCGATCGACGGAGTCCGAGCCCGCGGGCGCGCTTGGTGGCCGCCCCGGCCTTTGACGAGCAGCGACTCGATCTCCTTGACCAGGTCGTTGCCGCCGCCGCGACCGCGGCGCACCAGCTCCGACACGAGATCGTTGGCGTCCTTGCGCGTGACGCGTCCGCGCGAGGCGGCGTCGTCGAGCGCCTCCTGGATGTGGCCGCGCGTGAGCATGACCACGTCACGTGGCTTGACGGCGCCCTGCGCGAGCTGCTCGGCGACCGACAGCACTGCCGCCGCCCCTGGCGCGAGTCGTCTTGGTGGATGCCGCCTTGGCGCTCGTCCGGGTGGTCTTGGCCCCGCCGGCAGCCGCGGTGGCGGTGCCCTTCGCGCCGGCGCGCGCGCTGCGCGCGGTGCCGGCGGCGGCGGCACGCGCCGTCCTGGCGGTGGTGGCCGCGGACTTGGCCGTCGACTTCGCGGCGCCGGCGGTCTTCGCGGCGCCGGTCTTGGCGCTGCCGCGCGTCTTGGCGGCGCCGGACTTGGCCTGCGTCGCGGTCTTGGCCGCGCCCTTGCGCGCGCTGGTCGAGGTGGCCTTGGCACCGCTGCGAGCGGCAGCCTTCGTGGCCCGCGCGCCAGTGCTGCGCGAAGCGGAGCTCGTGCGGGTGCCGCCGGATCGCGACGAAGATGGAGGTTGAACGGCCGGACGACGAGCGTTTGGCGGGGGGCATACGGAAGCTCCTGCTCCTTATTGACGAGGGGGCGCTTGCGGATTGACGTGACGCGCTTGCGGCGAATCTACCCAATGTCGGCACAACGTGCGCGTCACAGGCGCAACCGTTTCAGCCTAGCCGTGGGTTCCGGTGGGGCCCACTAGCAACTCGAGCAGTGCTTTCTGCGCGTGGCGACGGTTCTCCGCCTGATCCCAGATGCGCTGCCGGTCGCCGTAGAGCACCTCGGCGGTGATCTCATCGCCGGGGTGCGCGGGCAGGCAGTGCAATGCGATCGCGTGCGGCGCCGCGAGGTCGAGCAGCGCGTCGTCGATGCGGTAGGGCAACAGCGCGCGACGGCGTTCCTGCGCCGAGGCTGGGTCGTCACTCATGCTCACCCACACATCGGTGTACACGGCGTCGGCGCCGGCGGCGGCGACACGTGGGTCATCGGTCAACTCCACGCCGGCGATGGGCTCAAGCTGGTAGCCGTCGGGTGCCGCGACACGTACCTGTACACCCGCCAGTCCACCGACCAGCGCCAGTGACCGTGCGACGTTGTTGCCGTCACCGACATAGGCAAGTGTCAGTCCCTCAAGCGAGCCGAACGTCTCGCGGAGTGTCAGCAGGTCAGCGAGCGCCTGGCAGGGATGGTGCTTGGCGGTGAGCATGTTGATGACCGGAACGGTGGCGTGGCGGGCGAGCTCCTCCACCTCCTCGTCGGGGCCGGTGCGGATGCCGATGGCGGCGGCGTTGCGCGAAAGGATGTACGCGGTGTCACGGATCGACTCGCCGCGGCTGAGCTGGAGCTCGCCGGAGCGCAGGACCATCGGATGGCCGCCCAGCTCGGCGATTCCCGTCTCGAACGACGTGCGCGTCCGCGTCGACGCCGCCTGGAAGATGAGGGCGACCGAACGGCGCACCAGCACGTCGGAGCTGAGCGGCGCGGCCTTGAGCGCGGCGGCGCGATCGAGCAGGGCGCTCAAGCTCGACGGCGCTGAGCTCGGTCCCGGTGAGGAAGTGGCGTGGCACGGGCCGCAGTGTACGTTGGGCCCCGTGCATCTGCGGGTCCTCACCTGGAACCTCAAGCACGGGCGCTCGGTGCCGCCGTCCGGGGGCGAGCTGCTCGACGAGTTCGGCGCGGCGCTGGAGGGGTGGCGCTGGGACGTCGCGCTGCTGCAGGAGGTCCCGCCGTGGTGGACCGCGCCGCTGGCCCAACGCCTGGGTGCCGAGCACCGCCAGGCGCTGACCGCGCGCAATGCTCTACCCCGGCTGCGACGAGCGCTGGCGCGCCGCTGGCCCGAGGTGATGAAGTCCCAGGGCGGTGGCGCCAACGCGATCCTCGCCCGGCGCGATCGCATCGTCGCCCACCAGGTGCAGCCGCTGACCCGCGCCCCGGAGCGTCGCGTCGCCCACGGCGTATCCCTGGGGTGCGGCGTGTGGGTGGTCAACCTCCACGCTACGGCGCACGACACGCGGGCGGCAGAGCGCGACGGGGGAACCGCCGCCGCCGCCGCCCTGGCGTGGGCGCAGGGCGAGCCGCTGGTGTTCGGTGGCGACTTCAACCTGCGGGCCCCGCAGTGGCCGGAGTTCGCCGCGGCGGGCGGGCACGACGTCGATCACCTCTTCACCGCCGGCGCGGTCACGGCGCTTCGGACAGCGGAGGTGCTGGACCGGGGCGCCCTATCCGATCACGCGCCGGTGGCCGTCGATCTCCGCCTCACGATCGGCGAAGCGGAGGATGGCCCGGACGTATCATGAGACGCTCACCTGCACCGGAGGAGGGCCGCATGTCACGACTCATCCGCATGGACCAGACCGGACACACCGTGCTGGCGCACTGGAGTCCGGATGATCTCGCCGGCACGGAGGTTGCCCGGGCCGCGCTCCGCGCCGAGCTTGACCGGGGCTATCTGGCCGTGGCCTCGGAGCCCGACGGCAGCGCCGCCGCCGTCCGCGAGCTGCCGCTGCACTCAGAGCTGGTCATCCTGCGCCGCCCGATCGCCGGCGGCTGATGGCCGCGACGCTCGACGGCCTGCCGGCCGCGGGCGAGCTGCCCGAGCTGGCCAACGTCCACTGGCGCGAGCGCGCCGGCGAGCAATCGCTGCGACGCGCCGACCGTGTGTGGACCTTGAGCTTTGTCGCCCACGAGGTCCCGTTCCTGGCCACGGCCGTGGTGCTTCCGCTGCTCGCGCCGGTCCTCGCCGTGGTCTCGGTGTTCGCGCTGGGGTTCGCGTGGGCGATCCCCGCGCTCTATGCCGCTCGGGGGGCCGGCGTCATGCGACCGCAACGACGGCAGGCGGGGGCGGGCCAGGCGGCGGCGGGCCAGGCGGCCGAGCAGCGCGCGCTGGGGCTCCTCGCCGACCTCGTCGGGCACGGCGCGCGCGAGCTCGTGACGCGGACCGGCCTGGTGGTGGAGCGCGCCGCCTTCGGCGTGTGGGTGGTGGGGCCCGGCCGGCGCACTGCTCGTGCGCCCGGGCGGCCGGCGCGTGCAGTGCTATTGCGTGCGCGTCACCGACGCCGAGTTGCCGAGAGCGGACCGCGTCGCGCACCTGCTGCTCGCCCTGCGCGCCGATGAGCGCGGCTTTGCCACCGTGGCCAACCTCACTTTCAGCGGGGCGTGCCGGCGGTTGCGCCGGCACCTGTCGCCCGAGGCGCGGGAAGGCTTGGCGGCCGCTGTCTGTGTCGCTCGGGCTCAGTAGCCGAGCGGTGGGGGTCGCTGCGTCGCGGGGGCACGAGCGTGGCTCAACGACGGGCATCGAACTGGCCGGGCGGATGCCCGAAGTGCTGGCAGCGGGCTCTCAGCGGGGTCGTGGCGGATAGTGCAGGAAATAGCTGCACTATCCGCCACAACCCCCTTGCGGCCGAGCGTGAACCCCGCAGCCCCCCTCTCCCAAGCTTTCGCCGGTACCCAGGGCAGACGTCACACGGCAGCCGCAAGCCCGGCGGCTCAGTTGCGCGCGTTCCGCAGCCCGAAGCCGCGCAGCATGAGCAGCGCCTTCTCGCCCAGCGTCCCGCGCGCGGGCAGCACGCCCAGCTGCGTCGCGGCGTCGTAGACGTCGAAGAAACCGCGCACCCGCAGCAGAAGCTCGTTCTGAAGCTCGCAGTAGAAGATGCAGTGCACGACGACGAACCGGTGGCTCGCCGGCAGGCCCGCCAGCGCCGCGCGATGGGTGCCCAGCACCTTGCACGGCGCGGCCACGAAGTGCTCGTTGGTCAGCCGCTCGCCGGTGCGTTCCAGCCGCGCGTCGGGAAAGCCCTCCCACAGGCGCGCGGCGTGGGCGGTCAGCGCGTCGAGCCCGTCCAGCGGCTCACCGGTCAGCGGGTCCTCGTACTGGACGCCGGTCGCGCACACCTCGGCGAAGGCGGCCGGGTCCTTGCCCGACCAGGCCGCCTGCCAGCCGTCGATCAGCTCGTCGACGGTCACTGGTGGACGCCCTGGACGTCGAAGGCCGGCCTGCCCGCCTCCGGCGTCGACGCCTGCGCGTAGCGCCGGCGCGGGATCCGACCGGCGCCGCGGGCCAGCCGGCCCGCCTGGACTCCGAGCGCGACCGCGCGGGCCATCCCCACCGGGTCGTGCGCGCGCGAGATCGCGCTGGCGCACAGCACCGCGTCGCAGCCGAGCTCCATGGCCAGGGCGGCGTCCGACGCGGTCCCGACACCGGCGTCGAGGATCACCGGCACCCCGGCGCGCTCCAGGATGATCGCCAGGTTGTACGGGTTGCAGATGCCCATGCCGCTGCCGATCGGCGAGCCCAGCGGCATCACCGCGGCGCAGCCCACGTCCTCCAGGCGGCGCGCCAGCACCGGATCGTCGGTGGTGTAGGGCAGGACGGTGAAGCCGTCGTCGACGAGCTCCTCGGCGGCGGCGACGAGCTCCACGGCGTCGGGGAGCAAGGTGCGGTCGTCGCCGATCACCTCCAGCTTGATCCAGTCGGTCTCAAACGCCTCGCGCGCGAGCTGCGCGGTGGTGACCGCGTCACGCGCCGTGTAGCAGCCGGCGGTGTTGGGGAGCACGGAGACGCCCACCTCGTCGAGCACGCCGAGGATCGACCCCGCGGAATGCGGCCCCCGCCCACCCCCCAACCGGCGCAGCGCGACCGTGCACAGCTCCGCCTCGGCGGCGCGGCAGGCCTGCGCGAGGAGCTCGTGGTTGGCAAAGCCGCCGGTGCCGAGGATGAGCCGCGAGCTCAGCGTGCGGTCGGCGATGTGCAGGAGATCGTCGGGCATGGCGCTCATCCTCCTCCAATCGCGGCGACGACTTCCACCATCGAGCCCTCGCTCAGTCGGGTATCCGTCCACTGCCCCCGCGACACGACCTCGCCGTTCAGGGCGACGGCGACGCCGCGGGCGCCCGGGGCGACATCGAGCATCTCCACCACGCTGGCGACAGTAGCGCCGGCGCCGACCTCGCGGGGCTCGCCGTTGACGGTGACGTTCACGACGAGCTCCCCACGGCCAACGCGGCGAAGCGGCCTGGCGCAAAGGCGGCGGTGTAGTCCGGCATCCCCTCGCCGGCGAGCGCGCCCGCCACGAGCTCGGCGGTGACCGGCGCCAGCAGGATCCCGCCGCGCCGGTGGCCGGTGGCCCAGTGCAGTCCCGCCACGGACCCGGGGCCGATCGCCGGCAGGTTGTCCGGCGTGCCCGGCCGCAGGCCGGCCGCGAACTCGTCGAGCACCAGCTCCGAGATCCCGGGCACCAGCTCGGTGGCGTCACGCAGTAACTCGAATCCGGCGCCGGCGGTGACCGTGGTGTCAAAACCGCGCTCCTCCGAGGTCGCGCCCAGCACGTAGCGGCCGTCGCCGCGCGGCGTGACGTAGGACGAGCCCATGCGGATGACGCGCTGCAGCAGGCCGGGGCCCGCCGGGTCGTGCAGGCGCATGATCTGGCCCTTGACCGGGCGCACCGGGATGCGGTCGGCCTCGGGGAGCCCGGAGAGCTGCGGCGACCACACGCCGGCGGCGATCACCACCTGCTCGGCGCGCACCGTCGAGCCGTCTCTCGAGCACGACGCCCCGGACCCGGCCGCCGGTCAGTGCCACGCCGCTGACAGCCGAGTGCTCGCGCACCTCGCCACCGGTCGCGACGACGGCGGCGGCCAGCGCCGGCAACAGCATGCGGGGATCCACGGCATGGTCGCCGGGCACGTCGAGAGCCAGGCGCAGCGCCGGGGCCAGGCCCGGCTCGCGCCGCCGCGCCTCCGAAGCGCGCAGTCGCTCAACGGGAAGGCCGAAGCGGTGGCGCAGCGCCAGTTCGCGCTCCAGCGCCTCGGCCTCGTCGGCGTCGCGGGCCACCAGCAGCGTCCCGGACGTCGTGTAGCCCACGCTCTCCACGCCCGCCGCCTCCAGCAGCTCGGCCACGAACCGCGGGTACAGCCGCGTGCTGCGCAGGCCCAGCTCCAGCAGCGGCTCCTCGCCGGGGGTCACCTCGGCGACGGGCGCCAGCATCCCGGCGGCGTAGCGCGAGGTGCCGTGGCCCACGGGACCGCGATCGAGCACGACAGCGCGCAGGCCGCGCTGGGCCGCGCGCCAGGCGACCGAGAGGCCGATCGCGCCGCCACCGATGACGACGACATCTGCTGTCTGTGATTGTTCGGACAAAGCACCTCCCTGCGCCGGCATTACCCGGTCAGGTCCTGACGGTCGGCGGATCGGCGTCCGCCCTCTCAGCCCAACGGTGGGGCTCCCGTAAGAGCTGCATGCTAGCGCGGCGGTCCTGGCAGACTGGAGGCGTGCCC
This sequence comes from uncultured Actinomycetota bacterium, assembly GCA_963790605.1. Lineage (GTDB taxonomy): Bacteria > Actinomycetota > Thermoleophilia > Solirubrobacterales > Solirubrobacteraceae > Palsa-465. The sequence continues at coordinate 859,959 of CAWBPG010000003.1, forward strand.
GACGTCCGAGACGCCCTTCGTGCCGCGCGCCTGTACCTCGTGTGCGGCGAGCAGACCGACGCGTTCCTGGAGCGGGCGCTGAGCGGGGGCGTCGACATCGTCCAGCTGCGCCTCAAGGATGCCAGCGACGAGACCATCGTCGCCATCGCCCGCCGCTACGCCACGGTGTGCCACGCGCACGACGTGCCGCTCATCCTCAACGACCGGCCCGACCTGGTGGCCGAGGCGGGCGCCGACGGGGTCCACGTCGGCCAGGACGATATGGCGGTGGCACACGCGCGGGCCCGGGTCGGTCCCGGTCGCATCCTGGGGCTGTCCACCCACTCGCCCGCCCAGATCGACGCCGCGGCCGCCGAGCCTGAGATCGACTACGTCGGGGTCGGCCCGGTCCATGCCACGCCCACCAAACCCGGGCGGCCGGCGGTGGGGCTGGACCTGGTGCGCTACGCGGCGGCCCACGCCGCCACGCCGTTCTTCGCCATCGGCGGGATCGACGCCGGCAACGTCGCGGCCGTGCGCGGGGCGGGCGCGACGCGGATTGCCGTGGTGCGCGCCATCACCGAGGCGCCCGATCCCGAGTCGGCGGCGCGCGCCCTGCGCTCCGGCAGCGAGGCCGGCGTTGGCGCAACGTAGCCGCAAGCGCGGGCGCCGCGGCCCCGCCAAGGCCAGGCCCGCGGCCAAGCCCGCCCCGGTCAAGGCGACCGTGGCCAAGGCGACCGTGGCCGAGCCGGCCAAGGCGACCGTGGCCGAGCCGGCGAAGCCCAAGCGCCCCGGACAGTGGTTCGTCCCCACCGGCGAGGAGCTCACCCGCAGCCAGCGCCGCGACGCCGAAGCCCGCGCCAACCTCAAGCCGCTGGGCCCGGAGAGCGCCCGCCGGTGATCTGGATCTCCGCGCTGCTCGCCGCGGGTCTGGGATTGGCCAACTTCATCGCGTGGCTGGCCGGCGACAAGATCGGAGGCAAGCACCCCGCCGCCGGCGGCATCCTCATCTTCACCGCGCTCATGTGCGCCTGCGCGGTCGGACTGTGGCGCATGTGGTACGGGGCGGTACTCGGCTTCATGGCCCTGCTGGCCATCATCGGCACGCTGTTCTCGCTGTATCTGCTGGAGGCGAGCAACGCGCTCGGGTTCATCGTGGCGCCGATCATCATCTTCGTCGCCGGGTTCCTGTTCTTCAAGCTCGTCCGCGTGCTCAGCCGCATCCAGATGCCGCAGAGACCCGGAACCTGACTCACTCAGGATAGGCTCGTATCAAATGCCTGAATCCTCTTACGACTGCGTGGTCATCGGCTCCGGGCCGGGTGGCTACGTCACCGCCATCCGCGCCGCCCAACTCGGGATGAAGACCGCCTGCGTCGAGTACGACCGGGTCGGCGGCCGCTGCCTGAACTACGCCTGCATCCCGGCCAAGGCCGTGCTTCGCGTCGCCGACATCCTCTCCGAGATCCGCGAGGCCGACGAGTTCGGCATCAAGGTCTCCGATCCGGAGATCGACTACGCCGGCGTCTCCGAGCGCCGCAAGAAGGTCGTCTCGACGCTGACCGGCGGCGTCGCCGGCCTGCTCAAGAAGAACAAGGTCGACGTCATCGAGGGCAAGGCCACGCTCACCGGCAAGGGCACGCTCACCGCCGGCGGCCAGGAGATATCGGCCAAGACGATCGTGCTGGCCACCGGCTCGGTCAAGCGCCCGATCCCGGGCGCACAGTTCGGCGGGCGCGTGATCGGCACCGAGGAGGCATGGGCGCTGGACGAGCTGCCCGCGTCGATGGCGGTCGTCGGCGCCGGCGCATCGGGCTCGGAGATCGCCTCGGGCTATGCGCGCCTGGGCGTCGAGGTGACTCTGTTCGAGGCGCTGGAGCGCGTCCTCCCCACCGAGGACGCCGACATCTCCAAGCTGGCCGAGCGTGGCTTCAAGCGCCAGGGCATCACGGTCCACACCAACACCCTGGTCACCGACATCGCGTCGGCCGAGCGCAGCTGCACCTTCAAGCACGGCGACAACGCGGGCGAGGCGGACTGGCTGGTCATCGCCGCCGGCCGCGGGCCCGACGTCGAGGCCCTCGGTCTCGATGCCGCGGGCGTCAAGCTCGCCGAGAACGGACTCATCGAGGTCGACGGCGCGATGCGCACCAGCGTGGAGGGCATCTACGCCATCGGCGACCTCGTCCTCGGACCGGCGCTGGCCCACAAGGCGTCAGACGAGGGCGTGATCGCCGTCGAGGATGCCGCCGGGATGAGCACCCATCCGATCGAGTACATCGACATCCCGCGGGCCACCTTCTGCACGCCCAACGTCGCCAGCTTCGGGCTCACCGAGGCGCAGGCGCGGGAGCAGGGCTACGACGTCGTCGTGGGCAAGGTCCCCTACGGCGCGGTCGGCGCCGGGACGGTGTACGGCGATCGCACCGGGCTGGTCAAGGTGGTGGGCGAGACCAAGTACGGCGAGCTGCTCGGCGGCCACATCATCGGCGCCAAAGCGACGGAGCTGATCCAGGAGCTGGTCAACGCCCGCGCGCTCGAGGGCGGCTATCCCGAGGTGGCGCGACTCATCCACGGGCATCCGACGATGTCCGAGGCGGTCATGGAAGCCGCCCGCGCCGCCGACGGCTGGCTGATCCACGGCTAGCGGCGGCCCGCGCGTGGCGTCGGAGCCCGCACAGCCCGTCTTCTACTACGACCTGGGCGACCCCGGGTGCTACCTGACGGCCGAGCGGATCATGGCCGCGCTGGGGCGGGTGGGACCGATTCCCGAGTGGGAGCCGGTCCACGGTCCGGGGCTCGGCTGGACGCCGCCCGAACCCGACGCCGAGGCACTGGCGCTGACCATCGCCGCCCACGGCCTGCAGCCGCTGCGCCTGCCGGCCACGTGGCCGCCCGACTCCGAGCTGGCGATGCGCGTGGCCACCTACGCCAAAGGCGGCGGCCGCGCGGTGGCCTTCTCGCTGGCGGCGTTCCGGCAGGTGTTCGCGGGCGGGCGCGATCTCGGCGACGAGGGCACGGTCCTGATCGCCGCCGCCGCGTGCGAGATGCACCCGACCGCGGTGCTCAAGGGAGTGAGCCTGCGCTCGGTCGGCGCCTCTCTGCAGCGAGCGGGCGAGCGGGCGCGGCAAGCCGGAGTGTCCGAGCTCCCCGCGATCCAGCTCGGGGCCGACGTGTTCTGCGGCGACGGGGCACTGGAGCGGGCGACCGACGCACTGTCCGCACTGGTCAGACCGGGAGGCTGACGAGCGGCGCTCAATGAAGGCCAACCGCGTTTTTCACCTCATCGTCACTCGCGGAGGGCGCGAGCCGGCGTTCATCGCCGATCGACGGCGGGTGGATCGGATCGAGGTGGTGTCGGTGAACGACGGGGAGTTGCTCCTCTATTGGGAGCTGCCCGCCAAAGACGCGACGAAGCTGTTGCGCCAGCTCCGCGCCGACCTCGCCGGGCTGGAGGCCGAGGAGTTCCTGGCTCTGTGGGAGGACGCCGACGCCTAGCGGATGCGTGTACTAGTAGCGTGACCGACCGTGGACGGCTCCAGCTCACCAGCACCCTCCGCGAGCGTCGCCGGCGCCTCGCTCAAGGGCGACACCACCGTCGAGGAGCCCGACCGCGCCGGCCGGACCATCGCGCGGCGCAGCGCCGAGATCCGCGCCACCGTCCCGGACCTCGAGCTGTCCGTGGAGGCGGACGCCGGCACGCTGCTCGCGCGTGCCGAGGCGGAGGGGTGCACCACCACGGCGCTCCTGATCGCGGCCTGTGCCGGCGCCCTGCGCTCGTTCCCGCGCGTCAACGGCGCCTACCGCGACGGGCGCTACGAGCTCTACTCCCGCGTCAACGTCGGCGTCGTGACGCAGATCCCGGAGGGGCCGGTGACGGCGACGGTGCTCGACGCCGATGCCAAGTCCGTCGCACAGCTCGACCAGGAGGTGGCACGGCTGGCGGCGCGCGCCCGCTCCGGCGAGCTGACGCCGCCCGAGCAGGCTGGGGCCACGTTCACGCTCGACGACTTGGGCGAGTACGGGATCCACCGCGCCGCCGGGCTGGTGCGACCGTCACAGGCGGCGATCCTCACCGCGGGCGCCATGCGGGCCCTCCCGGTGCTGCGCGACGGCGTCGTGGTGCCCGGCCATCAGCTCACGCTGACGCTGACCTGCGACCACCGCATCGTGTTCGGCGCCCAGGCCGCCGGCTTCCTGCGGCGGGTCAGGGAGCTTGTACAGGGGTGAGCGCGGACTCCGATCAGGCAGCCGAACGGATCGTCCTGCACGGGCGCCAGGAGCTAAGGGCGCGGCTGCGCGCCGCCATCCTGCGCCAGGCGGGCAGCACCGCCGAGCCGATCACGCTTGAGGCGGCGCAGCTGGACCAGCTCGTCGATGCGGCCGCCACCCGCGCGGGCGGGGTGCTGTGGCGCCGCTGCCTGGCTGGCGCGGCGGCGACGGAGCTGGGCGTCGATCTCGCTGATGCCGTCTCGCACCCCACCGTGAAGCGCGCCCACGAGCTGGCGGGTGCCCCGCCCTATGAGCGCATCCACGTCGAGCCACCGGTCACAGCGGCGACGGCGGCCGGGGGCGCGGGGGACGCACAGGCGCAGCCCCCGTTTCAGGCGCTGCGCCTGTCGGCCGTGCACGTCAGCGGGATCGAGGCCCTGCGCAACGGCGAGAGCGACCTCGAGCTGCGCTTCTCCGACGCCGGCCTGGACCTGCTCAAGGCCTCCAGCGGCGGCGCCATCGGCCGGCTGCTGTGGTCAGAGATCCACGGTGTCGACGTGGCAAGCGCACGCAGGGGCCTGCGCCCGGGGCGGCGCGTGCAGGAGCTCCGCGTCCGGGCCCAGAGCGGCCAGGCCACCTTTCAGCTGCCCGGCATGACCTCAGAGCAGGTCAACCAGCATCTTGAACCGGTCCTCGCACGCCTTCGCGGCGACCGTAGCCGGAGCTGAGCCGCGGGCCCGAGTAGCTCGGATGCGAGATCGGCCGGCGGACCCTGCGCGAGCGGGGCGGGGCAGCGTTGCGGGAGGTACGGATCGCCCACGTCAGCATCCCCGGAATGACGAGGAGCACGAACGCGGCGAAGACGATGTTTGTGATCAGAGAAATGGTCATCGGATCTCCCGATGTCGGGGGCCTGGATACAACAGACCCTTCCCGCCACGCACCGTCTTTCACCTCAAATTTCGCTTAGGACCCCTCATTCCTACGTTGGTCTTACGTTCGCTAACGGATGACGGCGTCGACTGCGACCGCCAGGAACAGCAGCGAGAGATACAGCAGCGAGTAGTGAAAGAGCACCGCCGCGCGCGCCGGGCTCTGGACGCGCCACAGGCGCCAGGCCAGCGCGCAGAAGACGGCGCCGAGCAGGACGGCGGCGACCAGGTAGCCCACGCCGAAGGTGCCGAGGACAGCGGGCACCAGCGAGGCCGCCACCAGCGCCACCGTGTAGAGCAGCACCCGCACCGACGTCGCCGACGCGCCCCGGACCACGGGCATCATCGGCACGTCGGCGGCCTCGTAGTGGCGCGAGAGCAGCAGCGCCAGCGCCCAGAAATGCGGCGGGGTCCACAGCAGCACGATCGCGAACAGCAGGCCGGCGCCGACCCCGAGGGTGCCGTGCGCGGCCGCCCACCCGGCCAGCGGCGGAATCGCCCCGGCCGCGCCGCCGATGACAATGTTCTGCGCGGTGCTCCGCTTGAGCCACAGGGTGTAGACGACCACGTAGTACGCGCCGCCGCTGAGGCTGAGCACGGCTGCCAGCAGGTTGGCGAAGATCGTCAGCACCGCGAACGCCAGCGCGGAGAGGGCCAGGCCGAAGGCGACGGCCCGCCGCGGTGAGATCCGGCCGGCGGCGACCGGACGCGACGCGGTGCGGGGGCCCATGAGGCGGTCGATGTCGCGATCGAGCACGTGGTTGAGCGCGCTCGCGCCCCCACACGCGAGCGCGCCTCCGATGACCAGCGCGGCCAAGGGCATCGTCGCCGGGGCCCCGCCGGCGGCGGCGACCATCGCGCACACCGCGGTGAGGACCAGCAGCGACATGATCCGCGGCTTGGTGAGAGTCACGTAGTCGGCAAGCGTGGCCCGCCACGCCGGCGGAGCGCGCAGCGCGGCACCGTCAGCGACCAGGCCCTCGGCGGGCACGGCGCCCATCAGCTCAGGCACGCTCGCCTCGCTCCCGTCCTGCCAGCACGCGCATGTCGTGGCTCACGGACGCCTGCAGATAGGGGAACAGGTAGCCGGAGCGCTCATCGCCGCGGCGGTCGAGCAGATACAGCGCCTCGGTGTGGGTGATGTCACCGCGCGTGGGCTCTACGAAGATGTGGTAGGCGGCCCATACCGGCGCCAGTTGGGCGTGGGTCCCCATCAGCCAGTGCCACGGCGCCAGGCCGGCCAGGCCCCAGGACCGGATCGCCGCGCGCACGCTGGCCCGCGTGTCCTTCGGGTTGACGCTCACCACCACGAGCACGGGACGCTGCGCGGCGCGGCAGCGCGCGTTCGGCGGCGGCCAGCGCCCGCCCGGCGAGCGGGCACTCAGACGTGCAGTGCGAATCGAAGAACTCGACGGCCACGGGGCGCCCGCGCAGGGAGCCGAGGCTGAACCGGCTGCCGCTCTGGTCGCGTAGCGTCGTGATGGCCGGCGCCGGGCGGGCGCCGGCCGCCCATGTGGCCTGGCCGCGCAACGGCCCGTGGCGGACCGTGGTCGACCGCGGTCGCCACCGATGGCGCGGAGGCACCGCCGGCGAGCAGCAGGTGCGCTCCGGCGCCGGCGGCGATGCCGGCCGCGATCGCCACGGCCAGCACCGCGGCGAGCTGCCCGGCGGCGCGCCGGCTGACGTGGTGCCGGATGGCCCGGCGCCGGCTTGGATCATCTGATCTCGCCGGGCGGCGGGCCGGCCGGCTGCGGCAGCTCCGCGACATCGGCCGCCGCGGCGACGACGTCGGATGGCGGCAGCGTCGGCGAGGACGGGTGCGTGTCCGGCGTGCGCCTGGCGAACGCGACGTACCACACGGCGATCGCGATCAGCAGGCACACCGGCAGGAGCAGCGAGAGCAGCGAGCCGGCCAGGAAGTCATCCGCGAACAGGGGCATGCCGGTCAGTCCTCCTAGGTGGTCGTGAGCGCCCGCTCGGCGGGACGCGGGCTTCGCGTCGGGCTCCAGCCACCGATAGAAGCCGAACATGAACGTGATCGTGTAGGCCAGCGACCGGGCACCCACATCATCCCGGCGGCGAGCTGCTGGTCGGTGAGCGCGGTGATGCCGCCCGGGCGGTGAGCCAGCGCGGCGTAGAAGGGATAGAGCGGGTGGGGCACGAGCACCAGCGTGATCGCCAGGACCCAGCCCACCACCATCGCGCCCACCGTGAAGGCGATGCGCGCCGGCCACACGAGCCGCGGGCGCAACGGCCCGGGATCGATCACGCGCGCCCAGAACAGCAGTCCGGTGAAGAAGAACATCGCGTGCTCGACGTCGTGCACGGCCCAGGAGCGCAGCGTCGCGTCGTACGCCCCCGGGATGTGCCAGCCGACCACGGTGGCGTTGAAGAGCACGAAGGCCGGGACGGGGCGTGCCAGGGCGCGCAGCGGCGCCGTCCACCGCGCCCGGGCCAGGGTCCGTCCCACCCGCGTGCGCGTCTCGAGCGGCAGCGCGCGCCACATCCGCGGCCAGGGCCGCCCCAGCAGGATGAGCGGCGGCGCCACGGTGAGCAGCAGCACGTGCTGGAACATGTGCACCCAGAAGAGCTGGTCGGCGTAGCCGTCGATCGGGGACTCCAGCGCGAGCACGATCGTGATCAGCCCGGCGGCAAATGCGCAGGCGCGCAGTCCCTGGCGCCCGGCGCCGCGATAGCCGACGCCGCCGGCGTAATAGAGCATCGCGGCCACCGCCACGTAGAGCAGCGGGGGTTGGACCGACCAGCCGTGCCAGCTCATCGCTCAGAGCACGTAGAGGAGCACGAACAGCACGAGGCCGTTGGCGACATAGAACGACCAGAAGAACGAGCAGGCCTCGAGCCCGGCCTCCACGACCGGCGTGTCGGACATCACCTCGGCCGGGGTGGCCACCACGCCCTGACGTCGCCGGCGCCAGGCGGTGGCCACCTGCGTCTCGATCCAGAACGCACACAGCAGCGTGAGGACCGCGTAGAACACGGTCCAGCCGACGAAGACGCTGGCGTAGCCGCCGCTGGCCGGGCCGAAGCCCAGCGTCGTCCAGTCGATCACCTGCAGCAGCACCGACAGCAGCGCCAGCCCCAATGCGGCGGAGCCGGCGCTGACCGTCAGCTCGGGACGGGTGGCCGCGGCGCGCATCGCCACCGCGCTGGCCACCAGCACGAGCAGGATGATGAGCCCCAGGACAAACGACGGCTTGACGTGGCCGATCTTCCAGTCCTTGTTGGGATCCTGCGCGCGCAGGTAGAAGTAGGCGAAGACGAACGAGACCATGAAGAAGGCCACCGCTCCGCACAGGCCGCGGGCGCCGGCCCGCAGCGCTCGCGGCTGCCACTCCGGCGGCTCGAGCTCGATGTAGGGATGGGTGGGTGCGGAGGCTGAGCCTTCCATGTCACGCCCCCTGCGCCGACGGCGTCAGCACCGGCGCCGGCTCCACCCCGTACGGATACGGATCGGAGTCGAACACCGGAATGCGGTCGAAGTCGTGCAGCGGCACCGGGGTGGGCAACTGGAACTCCGCCGACTTGGAGTTCCACGGGTTGGGCTCCGACGGCTCGCGCTTGAGCAGCATCGACCAGATCAGGTTGTAGAGGAACACCAGCATCGACAGCCCGATGCAGAACGCCGACACGCTCACCCAGTCGTTGAGCGGCTGCAGGTGCGTCGGGTAGGTGACGACACGGCGCGGCTGGCCCATCAGCCCCAGGGCGAACAGAGGGCCAAAGGTGGAGTTGAAGGCGATGAACAGCGTCCAGAAGTGGATCCGCGCCAGCCTCTCGTTGAAGTTGAACCCCGTCATCTTCGGGCCCCAGTAGTAGATCGCCGCGAACAGCGAGAAGACCAGCCCGCCCATGATCGTGTAGTGGAAGTGGGCCATGGAGAAGAAGCTGCCGTGCGTGGTCACGTCAGACGGCACGTCGGAGAGGAACACGCCCGAGATCCCGCCGAAGAGGAAGTTGAACGCCCAGCCCATGCAGAACAGCATGGGCACCGAATACCGTATTCGGCCCCGCCACATCGTGCCCATGGCACACAGGAAGATGAACCCGGTGGGCAGTGAGATCAGCTCCGTGGAGAGCATGTAGAAGGGACGCAGGTCGGCGTTGATGCCACTGACGAACAGGTGGTGCTGCCACACGAAGAAGCTCAGCAGTGCCACGCCCAGCATGCCGGCGACGGCCAGCCGGTAACCCCACAGCGGCTTGCGGCAGAACACCGGCAGCAACTCCAGGACGATGCCGAAGCCGGGCAGGGCCACGATGTACACCTCGGGGTGACCGAAGACCCAGAACAGGTTCTGGAACAGGTAGGAGCTGCCGCCGTTGCCGGCGACGATAGAAGGCGGTCTGCACCGTGCGGTCAAACGCGCCCATGAGCAGCGCGGCGATCAGCATCGGCGCCGCCAGCATCATCAGCAGCGCGGTGGCCAGCACGCTCCACACGAAGATCGGCAGGCGGTTCCACGTCATCCCCGGAGCGCGCATGGTGATGATGGTCACGATCAGGTTGAACCCCAGCAGGCACATCGACAGTCCTACCAGCGCAAAGAAGCCGATGTACGCGTCATAGCCCGCGGTGCCCTGGTCACCGAGGGGCTGATAGCCGGTCCAGCCGGTCTGAAAGCCACCCATGAAGATCGTCGTGATGAGCACGACGCCGGCCGCCATCAGCAGCCAGAAGGTGAACGACTCGATCCGCGGGAACGCCATCCGCCGCGAGCCGATCATCAGCGGCACGAGCCAGTTGGCGAACGGCCCCAGCACGCCGCTGGTCATCATCCCCATCATCATCGCCCCGTGCAGCCCCACCAGGGTCACGTACTGGTTGGCGCCGAACACGTGGACGTTGGGCTGCAGCAGCTCGGTGCGGATGAGCATCGCGTTGATCCCGCCCACGAGGAAGAACACGCCGATGCCGACGATGTACTGGATCGAGACCACCTTGTGATCGGTGCACAGGCGGAAGTAGCGCGCGACGCCCTCGCCTTCTGACTCGTGCTCGGCCAGCGAAGCGGGATGGCCCATCAGGCGCTTGATCGGGTAGTTGGCGAAGCCCAAGCCGATGAGGAACCCGATCACCCCGAACAGATAGCCGAGCATGATCCCGATGTCGTTCTCGCCGGTGTCGGAGAAGTAGTCGATGCTGGGGGCGTGGATCCGCGCCCGATCCAGCTGCCCACGAGCCACCCGACCACCGCCAGCACGATCCCCGTCAGCAGGTTGAAGCCGAGCAGCTTGCGCCATGCGGGCTGCGGTCGGGCTGAGATCGCGACTGTGGTCATCCGCCTCTCCTCTGCGGGTCCGGGAAGTACTGCTTGGAATACGGCCCCAGGCTCTTGGTCGCCGGCGCGTACTGCTGCTCGCGCGGCGATCCACGTCGTGAAGGCGCTCCGGCTCACCACGTGGCCGGTATCGAACATGTAGCCGTGCCACACCCCGCACAGCTCCGCGCAGTGGACGTTGAATGTCAGCGGAGCCTTGGTGGTGACGTAGGCGATGTTGTCGAAGCCGGGGTTGGCATCCGCCTTGACGCCCAGCTGATAGGCCCAGAACGAGTGGATGACGTCCAGCGAGGTGACGTGGAACTCGATCATCCGGTGGGCGGGGAGCTCCAGCGCGGGTGTCTCCACGCCGCCGTAGGAGGGCCAGCGGTAGGTGAACTTCCACTGCTGGGCGATGACCTGGACCTGGAGGGCGTTCTTGGCGCCGGCTGGGGCGGCGATCGGGTTCGGCCCCTGGCCGCCACCGGCCCCGTCGGCGAGGAGGCGGACCGTCCCATAGCCGGCCAGGAAGAGCACGATCCCGGTCGTGACGACCAGCCACCACGTCTGGATCCTGGCGTTGCCCTGGATCGGCGGCCCGTCGATCACCGCCGCGGGTTCGCGCTCGCGAAAGGCGATCAGCGCGTAGATGAAGTAGACCAGGACGGCCATCGCCACCGGCGTGGAGATGCCCAGCAGGACCGTGTTGTCCACCACCTGGCCGGATGCCTCAACCGAGCCGTTGCCCGGCGGCACGATCGGCGCGAGGAGCAGGACCACCAGCAGGGTCGCGACGATGCTGGTGCCCAGCCACCACAGGACGAAGCGGCGCCAGTGGTTGACCTCGCTCATCTGCCAGCGCCCCTCATACGACCTTGACGAAGCCGTCCATGTAGCCGACCGTCTGCATCGGCCCGCCCCAGCCCGCGATGTAACCGGCGGCGCACGGGACGAAGCACTGCCAGCGATACAGCCCCGGCTTGCCCGTGTTGAAGGTGAACGTGGTGGTGGTGTGGGCCGAGTCGAGGCCGCACGGCGCGTTGCCGCACTGGTTCTTGGCGTCGTCGGCGATGCCTTCGATCGGCACCAGCACGCCGAGCTGCGGGATGGCGAAGATGTGCGACGCGCCGTCGGGGTCGATCGCCTTCGTCGGCTTGCCGTCGAGCGCGAAGGTGCCGCCGCCGATGCCCTCGGCCTGCGAGATGAAGGGGTTGCGCAGGCCGGTCTGCCAGTCGTAGTTGTAGACCGTGACGGTCACCACCGTGTTGGCGGGGAGCACGTAGGTGGTGACGTGGCGCCAGTTGCGGCGTTGGCGTCCACGGCGTAGTAGGAGACCCAGCTCGGATGCGGGTCGTTGCGCGCGGCCGCCGGAACGGTGCCGAGGTAGAGATGCGCGCCCGCGGGCGACTGCGCCGCGGAGGCCGAGCCGGGCTGGCTCGTCAGATAAGCGCCGATGTAGAGGCCTAACAGGACGCAAACGATTGCAGTCCCCGCGACGATCCCTGTCAGACGTTTCGCATAACCACTCATAATTGACCCTCTCCTCGGCGCGCGAGTATCTATCCGGAGGGCCGCGTAAGGCAAGCAGATGACCGCGATGTCATCTGCCGCGTCATTTACAAGTCGCCGGGCGGCGGATATCTTGCCACCGGGCCCGAAGAGCTCTAGCGAGGAATCGGGGAGATGCGCATATTGGTTGTCGAGGACGAGGCGCGCATCCGCGCGTTCCTCGCGCGCGCCTTCGAGGCCGAGGGCTTCGTGGTGGACGTTGCCGCCGATGGGGCGCAGGGGCTTGCAGCGCGCGCTCGCCGGCGGCTATGACGGCATCATCCTCGACCTGCTGCTTCCCGGTCAGGGCGGACTGGAGATCCTGCGCCAGCTGCACGTCCGCCATCACGACGTGCCGGTGCTGATCCTGTCGGCGCGCAGCGACATCGCCACCAAGCTGCGCGGGCTTCGAGCTGGGCGCGGTCGACTACATCGTCAAGCCGTTCTCGCTGGACGAGCTGCTGGCCCGCCTGCGCCTGCACATGCGGCGCGCCGGCGGCTTCACCTCGGGGGACGGCGGCGTGCTGCGCCTCGGCGTGCTGGCGCTGGACCTGACGCGGCGCCAGGCGCGCATGGGCGACACGGTCGCGGACCTGGCCGACCGCGAGTTCCGCCTCCTGCACTTCCTGATGCTCCACCCCGGGCGAGGTGATCAGCCGCCAGCGGCTGCTCTCGGAGGTGTGGGGCTTTGACTTTGACCCGCGCTCCAACGTGGTCGACGTGTGCGTGCGCCGGCTGCGCCGCCAGCTCGGCCCCGACGCGCCCATCGAGACCGTGCGCAACGCGGGCTACCGCGCGGCGGCATGACCGGGCGCGCTGAGCCGGCTGCGGCGAGCGGGCGGGCCGGCTGCAGGTGGAGCTGCTGTGGGCGGCGTTCGCGGCCGTCAACTACGCGGCCATGATCGCGTGGCCGAGCTGGGAGACGATCCCGTTTCACTTCGTGTGGATCAGCCTGACGCTGCTCTACGGGTTCCGCGTGTGGGACCTGCGCCCGACGCTGATCGTGCTGGGGTGCGTGATGGCGCTCACCGGGGTCTCGATCGGGCTCGACGCCTTCCACGGCATCCAGCTCTGGGGCGAGCTGTTCGAGGTGCCCCTGATGGCGGCCATGTTCCTGGCCATGGTGTGGCACGCCCGGCGCCGGGTGGAGGCCCAGCGCATCGCGGAGGGGCGCGCCGAGGAGCACCGGCTGCTGCTCGAGAGCCAGGAGCGGTTCATCCATGACGCCTCGCACGAGCTCCGGACCCCGGTCACGATCGCGCGCGGCCACCTCGAGCTGCTGCTCTCCGAGTCCGGAGCGCCGCTCGAGGTCGAGGTGGCGCTGGACGAGCTGGGCCGGATGGACGCGATCGTCGCCCGCCTGCTCGTGCTCGCGGTCGCCGACGAGCCCGATTTCGTCCAACTCGCCGAGATCGAGCTCGAGCCCCTGCTCGAGGACGTGTTCATGCGGTGGTCAGAACTGGCGCCGCGCCTCTGGCGGCTCGGCCCGCTGGCTCCAGGGCGGCTCGCTGGTGGACGCCGACCGGCTGCGCGCCGCACTGGACGCGCTGCTGGAGAACGCGGTCAAGTACTCGTCGCCGGGAGCGGCGATCGAGCTGCGCGCGCCGGGTCTGTGAGCGGGGCGAGGTGCTCATCGAGGTGGAGGACGAGGGGTGCGGCGTGCCGCCGGAGGCACTCTCGCGGATCTTCGAGCGGTTCGCGCGGGCCGACTCGGCGCGCACCCGCGCAGGCGGGCGGGGTGGGTCTCGGCCTCGCCATCACCGACGCCATCGCCAAGGCCCACGGGGGCGGCTGCACCGTGGCCAGCACCGCGGCGGGGTCGATCTTCGCTCTGCGCCTGCCCGGCTTCACTCCGGCGCTTCAGCGGATGCGGGCTAGGACTGGCGCTCCAGCACCCTGATGTCGTGGGCCAGGCCCTCGGGCGTGAGCTGGTCGGCGGCAAAGCCGACGCGCTCATAGCCGTGCTTGTCGAGCAGCAGCACGAACGTCGAGTGGTCCACCTTGGGGGTGACCGGCTGGATGGCGTAGTCGTGCCAGACCTGGCGCATCTCCGGCAGCGGGCCGTTGACGAACTGCAATGCGCCCGGTCATCTCGTGCTTGGCCAAGAACGCCTTGCGGTTGTGCACGGTGTCCTCCGCCGGAGCGACGCTGACGCCGATGGTGGGGATGTTGCGCCCGTTGTGGGGCAGGTCGTTGAGCGCGCCCTTGATCTGCTCCACCATGAACGGGCAGGTGTCGTGGCAGAGCGAGTGGATGAAGGTGAGCACCACGACCTTGCCGCGGTCGGCCGCGAGGCTCACCCTCTGCCCGTACTGGTCGGTGAGCGTGAAGTCGTGGGCCAGGAGGTGCGGAGGCATCGTCGGCCCGTCGAACTCCGGCTGCGCGGCCTGTCCGGTGCCGCCGGGGCCGCGGTCGGTGACGACGATGAAGACGATCGCCCCGAGCAGCGCCAGCAGGATCAGCATGAGCGCGCGTTGCAGTTTCGCGCTGGCCAGCATGGCGTCGATTCAAGCACGACGACGGCGCAGGGGCGGCAGCGGGGCCTGGGACAATGACCCGGGTGGACCCGGCACTCAGGGACTCGCGCGCCAGCTGGCCCGGTCGGTGCGAGACGAGCGGGTGCTGGCCGCCGTCGCCGCCGTGCCTCGCCACCGCTTCGTCCCGCACGCCGAGCGCGCGCGGGCCTATGAGAACACGGCCCTGCCGATCGAGTGCGAGCAGACGATCTCGCAGCCGGTCGTGGTGGCGCGGATGCTCGAGCTGCTGGAGCTCACGCCCTCCGACCGGGTGCTCGATGTCGGCACGGGGTCCGGCTACCACGCCGCATTGCTGGGCCTGCTGGCCGCCGAGGTGTGGACGGTGGAGCGCCACGCGCAGCTGAGCGCGCAGGCCCGCAGCGCACTGGCGGCACTCGGCTACGCCAACGTGATCTGCCTCGTCGGCGACGGCTGGGAGGGCCTGCCCGAGCAGGCCCCGTTTGACGCCATCAACGTCGCCGCGGCCGTCGGCGAGCGCGTCCCGCCGGCCCTGGAGTCACAGCTCGCGCCCGGCGGCCGGCTGGTGGCGCCGGTCGGCGACGAGCACCAGTTCCTCACGCGCATCCGCCGGACGCCCGACGGGCTGCGCCAGGAGCGCCTTGACCCGGTCAGGTTCGTGCCGCTCGTGCGCGGCCGGCAGCGCTGACGGCGGAGGGGCCGGATCGCCCAGCCGGGCGCGCATGACCTCGATCGCCGCCGGGCTGGAGTCGATGAGGACGAAGCGCCGCCCCAGCTCCCGGCACACCGCGCCCAGCGTGCCCGAACCCGCGAACGGATCCAGGCACCAGGCGCCCGGCCGCGAGGAGGCCGCCACCAGCCGGCGCAGGACGCCCGCGGGCTTCTGGGTCGGATAGCCGGTCTTCTCGGCGCCGTTGGTGGGAACGATCGTGTGAAACCACACGTCGGTGGGCCGCTTGCCCCGCGCGGCCTTCTCGGCGCCGACCAGGCCCGGGCGCCATGTAGGGCTCGCGCTCCACCGCGTCGGCGTCGAAGTGGTGCGCGCCCGGCGTGCGCACGTAGGCGAGGATCGTGTCGTGCTTGGCCGGCCAGCGGCGGCGCGGCTTGGCGCCGTAGTCGTAGGCCCAGATGATCTCGTTGAGGAACGCGTCGCGGCCGAACACCTCGTCGAGCAGCAGCTTGCAGTAGTGGGCCTCGCGGTAGTCGATGTGGAAGTACAGGGTGCCGTGCGGGGCCAGCAGCTCCCGCGCCCGCGCCAGGCGCGGCTCCAGGAAGCCCAGGTAGTCGCTGAACGCGTCGTCGTAGCTGAGGCTCTGCAGCAGGCGCGTGCGGTAGCGGCGGCCGCCGAAGCCCACACGGGCGGCGCCGGCGTCGGCCGTCGCCGTCAGCGAGCGCCGCGTCTGCGCCCGGCCGGTGTTGAACGGCGGGTCGATGTAGACGAGATCGAACGCGCCCTCGGGCAGGCGCTCGAGCACCGGCAGGTTGTCACCGGCGATGATCAGGTCGTCGTCGAGCGTCGACCGCTGAGCCCCCATTCGCAAGGCGCATACGCCGATCTTATGCCCGCAGCCGCTAGGATCCGCGCTGGTGTCATCGTCCGATCTGTACATACGCGCGCGCGCTCTGCCGCTCGCGCAGCGCCTTTCGCGGTCCGCGTTCGCCGCCAAGCTGACGAAGTACGCGATCGGCTCGGTCGTCGCGCTGGCGACCAGCGTCGTCGTCTTCGCGGTCATGGACTCGGATGGGCATCCGCACCGGGATCGACTCCGCGGCGGCCTTCGTCGCGGGCGCGATCCCCAACTGGGTCCTCAACCGCAAATGGGCGTGGCGGATGGAGGGCCGCGCGGAGTTCCTGCGCGAGATCTTCGCCTACACCGTCATCTCGGTGCTGGTGTGGGCAGCCTCAACATGGGCGACGGGCAACACCCAGAACTGGACCGAGCATCACGTCGCGGCCGGCAGCGGCCTGCGGGTGATCATCACGACCGGCCGCCTACGTGTTCGTGCAGGCGGTGTTCTTCGTCCTGAAGTTCGTGATCTACGACAAGTGGGTCTTCTCAGGTCAGTCGCGGCTGCGCGCCGCCGTGCGGTCGCGCCACCAGGTGTGGACCGCGGCGCGGGCGAACCGCACTCCGTAGAGGAGGTTCCCGCCCTTCTTGGTGCCGGTCGCGTGCTGGCCGCGATCGCGCATCGTCGTCGGGACCTCGCCCAGCCGGTAGCCGTGCAGGGCGGCGGAGATCATCAGCTCGGACGCCTGGTACTGGGGCTGCTCGAGCACGACGTCCGCGGTCACCTCGGAGCGCATGGCCCGCAGCCCGCAGGCCGGATCGGTGATGCGCTGGCGCACCAGCAGCGAGATGAGCGCCCCGAACACGATCACGCCGGCGTGGCGCGTGGCGTCGGTGGTGAGCTCGTTGCCCAGGCGGCGGCTGCCCGAGACGAAGTCGACCCTGTCGTCGAGGATGGGCCGGACCACCGCACCGATCTCGTCGGCCTCGTACTGGCCGTCGGCGTCGATCGTGACGATCACCTGGGCGCCCCGGGCCCGGGCCAGCCAGTAGCCGAGCTTCAGCGCGGCGCCCTGGCCGCGGTTGACCGGGACGTCGCACACCAGCGCCCCGGCCTGCGCCGCCGCGGTGGCAGTGGCGTCCTTGGCGCCGTCGACGACGACGATGACCTCGGTCTGCAGCCCGGCCGCCTCGGCGGGGATGGCGGCGATCACCTCGGCGACGGTCGGCTCCTCGTTGTAGGCGGGGATGACCACGGCCAGCGGCGCGCCGGCGCCGGCAGGGTGCTGGTCCAGGAAGGCCTCCGCCGCGCCGCGCTCGGCGGGGTCGAGGCGGTCGTACTCCTCGCGGCTGACGTCGATCGCGGTCACCGCGTCGCCGGTGCCTTGACGTCGGCCACCGACCACTCGTCCCACACGCCGACCAGCCCATCGTCGAGGTCGGGGTACTGGGGCCTCCAGCCGGCGGCATGCGCGCGAGCGGGGTCGACGATCACCGCGGGCATCTCGCCGGCCTTGGCGGGACCGTGCGTGAAGTCGACGTCGGCGCCCGAGACGCGCTTGACGGCATCGATCACCTCGAGCACCGACAGCGAGGTCCCCGAGCCGATCACGGTCGAGCCGGCCCACGCCTCGGAGGTGAGGCCGAGGCGCATGGCGGCGACGACGTCGTGGGCGTGGACGTAGTCGCGCACCTGTGAGCCGTCGCCGTAGACCTCGAACGTCGTGCCCAGGCGGATGCAGCGCATGAGGCGAGCGATGATGCTGTCCTTGGCCTGCATGCCGGGACCGTAGACGTTGGTGAGGCGGATGCAGGCGCAGCGCAGCCCGTAGGAGGCGGTGTAGGCGGCCATGAGCATCTCGCCGGCGGCCTTGGTCGACCCGTAGGGGGTGAGCGGGCGCAGCTTGGCGTCCTCGGTGATCTTCGGCTGCTCCATCGGGCCTGTGACGGCGTTGGTGGACGCGAACGCCAGCGACGTGACCCCGGCGGCGCGACCGGCCTCGAGCAGCGCATAGGTTCCGGCGACGTTGGTGCGAAAGGTCTTGTCGGGCTCCTGGAGGGAGCGCAGCACGGACGTCACGGCGGCCAGGTGGACGATCGAGTCAAAGCCGCCTTCAAACGCCGTGGCCAGGAGGTCGCGATCGGCGATGTCGCCCTGGACGAGGTCCACCGCCGGGTCGGGGTGGGGCTGAAGGTCGACCACGCGTACCTGCGCGCCGTCGGCGCTCAGCGCGGAGACGACGTGGCGGCCGATGAAGCCGGATCCGCCGGTGACGAGAACGCGGCGGCCTGCGAGGTCGGAGGAGGTACTCATATCCAATGCGGGTCGTCGAGGGTGGGTGCCTGGCGCGGGTGAGCCGTGGCGGTGCATCGCTGCCGGCCTCAGGCGGCGCGGAGGTGCCCAGCGAGCGCACGAGGATAGCCGACGCTGGTACTTTCGGCCCGGCGTGTCCCACGGACCTGGTCCCCCGAGGCCGCCCGGCCCGGTCCCGGAACGCCCGGCCGCCCGGCGACGAGGGCGGCGGCGCCCGCGGACCATGACGACCGCCCGGCGACGGGCGCGGCTGGCGGTCGCGCTGGCCGGGGTCATCCTGGCGGTGGCGATCATCATCTCGGAGCTCGGCGGCTCAGGGCTGCCCCAGCCGCCCGCGCCCACCGTGGCCGACAGCGCGGGTCCCGGCGATCCGTTTGCCTACCGCTCCAGCCAGCTGGCGGAGTTCGTCGCCCGCGCCGGCGCCGGGAACGCCCGCCCGCTGTTCGTGCTGAGCCCGGGAGGCGTCGTGGCCACGGCGCGCCGCGTCGCCGCGTTTCGCGGCGCGATCGACCGAGCCGTCGCCGGCTCCGGGATCGACCCGAGCCTGGTGGAGGGCCTGGTCTTCTTAGAGAGCGCCGGGCGGCCCGAGGCGATCGCCGGCTCAGACCCCGCCGACGCGGCCGGCCTCACCCAGATCCTCGCCGCCACCGGCCAGTCGCTGCTGGGGATGCACATCGACCTGGCCGCCAGCAGGCGCCTCACCCGCCAGATCGCCGCGGTCGCCAGCGGTGCGCACGGCGGACGCCTCGGCCCCCTGCTCGCCCATCGCGCCGCCGTCGACGATCGCTTCAACGTGACCAAGGAGCTGGCCGGCACCGTGCGCTACCTGAAGGTTGCCGAGCAGCAGTTCGGGCGCACCGACCTCGCGATCGAGTCCTACCACATGGGCATCGGCAACCTGCACCAGGTGCTGGACGCCTATGACGGCGGTCGCGCGGTCCCCTACGCGCAGCTCTACTTCGACAGCGCTCCGACCCGCCACGCCGACGCCTACCGGCGCCTGTCGAGCTTCGGCGATGACTCCTGGACCTACTACTGGCGCGTCCTTGCCGCCGTGTCGATCATGAAGCTGTATCGCAGCGACCGCGCCGCGCTGTCGCGCCTGAGCGCGCTCCAGCTCGCCGACGACGCCGGCGGCGCGGTGCTGCACCCCACGGTCAAGCCGTTCGCCGATCCCGCCGCGCTGGCGGCCGCCTATCAGGACCACGCGATCGTGCCGCTGCCCTCCAATGCGACGGCGCTGGGGCTCGTGATCGATCCCTCGATGGGCACCGGCGCCAAGGCGGTCGGTGCGCCGCGGTCGCTGTATCGCGGCCTGCGACCAGAGGCGCTGCGATTCATGATCGAGCTCGCCGCCCAGGTGCGCCGGGTCTCGGGGCTGCGCCAGGCGCCGTTGCGGATCCAGAGCACCGTCACCGACACGCGGCTCGCCAATCAGGTTGGGATCTCAGACCCCCCGGGGGAGACGGGCTGGGCCTTCTCTGTGGAGCGCCGCTACGTCGCGCCCGCCCAGGCGCTGGCGTTCCAGGCCATCCTCGACCGGCTGCAGTCGCTGGACCTCATCGCGTGGGCCCGGGAGCCCGACGTCATCCGCATCACGGTGGCCTCCGACGCCGTGTCCTGGCTGCGCCGCGGGTGACCCCGGTCCGGTAGGTTGCGCTCCCGCGCTGTGCCCGACCTGGTCCAGACACCCCCCGAGGCGCTCGAAGGCCTCCCGGACTTCCCGTTTGCCTCGGCGTTCACGGACTTCGACGGGGTCCGGATCGCCCACCTCGACGAGGGCGAGGGCCCGCCCGTGGTGTTCGTCCACGGCGAGCCGACGTGGTCGTTTCTGTGGCGCAAGGTGCTCGTCCCGGTCCGCGACGCCGGCCACCGCTGCATCGCGCCCGACCTCCCGGGGTTCGGGCGCTCGGACAAGCCGACCGACATGGGCTGGTACTCCTATGACCGCCACACCGCGGCGCTGACCTCGGTGCTGGAGAAGCTGGACATCACCGGCGCGACGCTCGTCGTCCATGACTGGGGCGGGCCGATCGGCCTGCGCACCGCGGTGGAGTCCTCGGAGCGCATCGATCGGCTGGTCATCCTCGACACCGGCCTGTTCACCGGCCATCAGCCGATGAACGACGCCTGGAACGCGTTCCGCGACTTCGTGGCGCGCACCGACGACCTCCCCGTCGGGTTCCTCGTGCGCGGCGCCTGCAAGCACGACCCGGGCGAGGAGGTGATCGCCGGCTACGAGCGGCCGTTCCCGAACGCCGCGTCGAAGGCGGGGGCGCGGGCGTTTCCGCTCATCCTGCCCACCACGCCCGAGATGCCCGGGGCGCAGGCGGGCCAGCGCACGCTCGACGCGCTGCGCACCGACACCCGGCCCAAGCTCATGCTGTGGGCCGATTCAGATCCGGTGCTGCCGCTCGAGACCGGCCGGCGGTTTGCCGCCGCGTTGGGCGGCGAGCTCGCGCACGTGATCGCCGACGCCAGCCACTTCCTCCAGGAGGACGCCGGGCCTCAGATCGGCGCGCTGATCGCCGACTGGCTGGGCTCGGGAGGCGCGTCGGTGAGCTCGGGCGCGTCGCCGGTGCGGCTCTCGTAGGCCTGGCGGAGCAGGTGGTCGGGGTTGACGAGCACTTGGTCGCCCTTCAGCACCTTGGTGACGAAGTCGGCCACCGAGCGCGGGAGGACCTGCCCGAACTTCATCAGGACCCCGACCTGGCGGGGGACGTAGACGTCGACGCGACCGGTCTGCAGCGCCTGGACGATCGCGGTGGCCACGTCCTCGGGCTCGACGACCTTGATGCCGCGGCTGCGCTGCAGCCCGGAGCCGAGCTCGGTGTTGACGACCACCGGCATGACGATGCTCACGTCGATGTCGGTCTTGCGCATCTCGGCCCGGATCGCCTCGCTCAGGCCCACCACGGCGTGCTTGGTGGCGCAGTAGGTGGCCCCGCCGGGGAAGCCGCCCTTGCCCGCCACCGAGGCGATGTTGACCAGGTGGCCCCGGCCGCGCGGCATGAACCGCTCCAGAGCCAGCTTGGAGCCGTGGATGACGCCGTGCAGGTTGATGTCCACCATCCGCGTGGCGGTCGCCTCGGTCTCGTCGACGAAGGGCCCGATGGGCATGATCCCGGCGTTGTTGATGACCACGTCGAGGGGGCCCACGCGGTTCTCGACCTCGGTGAGGAAGGCGTCGAAGCTCTCGCGGTCGGTGACGTCCAGCGGGAGCCCCACCGTGCCGCTGCCCAGCTCGGAGGCGGTCTGCTCGGCCAGCGGGGCGTCGATGTCGCCGATGGCCACCCGGGCGCCCTGCGCGATCAGCGCGGCGGCGGTGGCTCGCCCGATTCCGCGGGCGCCGCCGGTGATGACGACGACCTTGCCGGCCAGCGATCGTGGAGCCTTGGCCATGAGACGAGTCCCTCCTGAAAGTCTTGGGAAGCGGTAGGCGATGCCAGTCCGCGCGGTGGCTGGTACCAGACTGTACCGCTCCGCGCTGAACGCGGGCGCCAAACTGGCTGACTGGCCAGTCAACGCCTCTCACGTCACTATGCTGCCGGATTGACGATGGCCGAGTTTCACCTGGACGGGCAACGGCTTGCCTACACCGTCTACGGGGAGGGCTCACGGACGACGGTCCTGCTCCCCGGCCTGCTCCTGTCCCAGACGATGCAGGCGCCGCTGGCCCGCCGGCTGGCCGCGCGTGGCAACCGGGTGGTCACGCTCGACCCGCTCGGCCATGGGGCCTCGTCGCGCCCGCGCGATCAGTGGCGCTACTCCATCAGCGCGTTCGCCCAGCAGACGGTGGCGCTCCTGGACCACCTCGGGATCGACCGCGCCGTCGTCGGCGGGACGTCGCTGGGAGCCAACATCACCCTCGAGGTGGCGCTGCAGGCGCCTCAGCGCCTGGCCGGCATGGTCATCGAGATGCCCGTGCTCGACAACGCCATCGCCGCGTGCGGCGCCGCGTTCACGCCGCTGCTGTTCGCCCTGAAGTTCGGTGAGTCGGGGATGCGGATCCTGGCCCGCGGTGCGCGCGCCGTGCCCCGTCGCCCGCTGCCGTTCCTGGCCCAGGTCGGGCTTGACTGGATCTCCCAGGATCCAGGACCGAGCGCCGCGGTGCTCAGCGGCATCCTCTACGGCCGCGCCGCCCCCGGCCATCACGAGCGCTCCCAGTTCCAGACCCCCGCGCTGGTCATCGGCCATCCCCGGGACCCGGTGCACCCCTTCTCCGACGCCGGCATGCTCGTCTCAGAGCTGCCCAACGCGCGCCTGCTCAATGCCAGCTCGATCCTCGAGCTGCGCGTGAAGCCGGCGCGGCTGACGAACCGGATTGCCGCCTTCGTGGACCAGTGCTGGAGCGCCCCGGACTCCGCGGCGGCGTCCGACGCAGCCGTGGCCTGAGCCCCGTTCTAGGCTCCCAGTCAGAGCACGCGAACCACACCTCGAAGGGAACGTCGATGGATTACCGGCCGCTGGGCAGCTCCGGACTGCAGATCTCGGCCCTGACGCTCGGGACGATGACGTTCGGCGGGCAGGGCAACTTCGCCAAGGTGGGCGACACCGACCTCGACGGCGCGCGGCGCCAGATCGACATGTGCCTGGACGCGGGCATCAACCTCATCGACACCGCCGACGTGTACTCCACCGGTCGCTCCGAGGAGATCGTGGGCGAGGCCATCGAGTCCAAGCGCGACGACCTCCTCATCTCCACCAAGGTGCGCATGACCATGGGCAGCGGGCCCAACATGTCGGGGCTCTCGCGCCATCACGTCATCAGCGGCTGCGAGGCCAGCCTGCGGCGGCTGCGCACCGATCACATCGACATCTACCACGTGCATGAGTGGGACGGGCTGACCCCGCTCGAGGAGACGCTGGAGGCCCTGCGCTATCTCGTGGACACGGGCAAGGTCCGCTACGTCGGCGTCTCCAACTACACCGGCTGGCAGCTCATGAAGGCGCTGGGCATCGCTGAGCGCGACCACCTCCCGCGCTTTATCTGCCAGCAGATCTACTACTCGCTCCAGGAGCGCTCGGCCGAGTACGAGCTCATCCCGCTGGGCATCGACCAGGGGCTGGGCACGCTGGTGTGGAGCCCGCTGGCCGGGGGGCTTCTGTCGGGCAAGTATCGCCGCGGCCAGGACGCGCCCGCCGGCTCACGGCACCTCACCGACTGGAACGAGCCGCCCGTCTACGACGAGGACAAGCTCTATGACACCGTCGACGTGCTCGTCGAGATGGCCGAGAGCCACGGCGTCTCCGCCGCGCTGGTGGCGTTGGCGTGGCTGCTGGGTCGCCCCACCGTGAGCTCGGTCGTGGTCGGCGCGCGGACCGAGGAGCAGCTCGCCGACAACCTCCGTGCCGCTGACCTCACCCTCACAGACGAGGAAGTCGGGCGGCTGGAGGAGGTCAGCCGCCCAGCGCTGGTCTACCCGTATTGGCATCAGCGCAAGACAGCCGCGGACCGGCTCGGCCCGGCCGACCTCGCGCTGCTCGCCCCGTTTCTGGCGTAGGGTCGTGGCGATGGACCACGCTGCGCAGATCGAGCAGGCGTTCACCAGCCAGGCGGAGGCCTTCGAGGATTCCTCGCGCAACCAGGTCTTCACCTCCGACGCGCGGTGGGTATTCGAGCGCCTGCCGCTGACCGCCGGCGACGTCGTCCTCGACGTGGCCGCCGGCACGGGCCACGCCGCCCGCCAGCTCGCCGCCACGGCGCGCACCGTGGTGGCGCTGGACGCCACCGAGGCGATGCTGGCCCGGGGCCAGGCGCAGGCCGCCGCGGAGGGCTGCGACAACGTGCTCTTCATGCGCGGCGACGCCACCGCGCTGCCGTTCCTGAAAGCCTCCTTCGACGTCGTCGTGTCGCGGTTTGCCGCCCACCACTTCGAGCACCCGGAGGCGGTCGTGTCCGAGATGGTCCGCTGCACCCGATCCGGAGGGCACGTGGCGCTCGTGGACCTGGTGGCCGACGAGAACCCCGAGGTGGCCGCCGAGCAGAACCGGCTGGAGCGACTGCGCGACCCCTCGCATACCCGCATGCTGGCCGCCATCGAGATCCAGGCGCTGATGACCGAGGCCGGCCTGGAGTCCGTCGACGTCGCCACCCGGCCGCTGGAGCGCCCATTGGCCCCGTGGCTGGAGCAGGCCCAGACCGGCGAGGAGGTGCGTGACGGGATCCGCGCCGCGTTGCGGGCGGACATGACGGGCGAGGCGGTGACGGGCTTCGAGCCGCGCACGGGGGACGACGGCGAGCTGTGGTTCGTGCAGACCTTCGCCTCGGCGATCGCGAGCAAGCCTTCATGACCGAGCTGCACCGCAACGCGGCCACCATCCAGGAGCGGCTGCGCGACGTCGGGCTGGACGTCGAGCCCCGCCAGCTGGACACCTCGGCGCGCACCGCGGCCGAGGCGGCAGCCTCGCTGGGCACCACGGTGGGCCAGATCGTCAAGTCGCTCGTGTTCTTCCGGGGCGACGATCCGGTCATCGTGCTGTGCGCCGGAGACCGCCGCGTCGACGTCGAGCGGCTGGGGCTGCGCGTCGCCAACGCCAAAGCGGCCAAGGCGGCCACCGGCTTTGCCATCGGCGGGATCCCGCCGCTGGGCCACGACCGCCCGCTGCCCACGATCATCGACGAGTCGCTGCGGCGCTTCGACATCGTGTGGTGCGCGGCGGGGACGACCCACTCCGTGTTCGGCGTGGAGATCTCGGCGCTGATCGACGCCATCCCGGGCGCCGATGTCGTCGAGATGTAGACCCGGCGCGCGGCTAGTTGGTCGGGAACGGGGTCGAGCTCAGCGGGCGCACGGTGACGCTCACCGCCGTGGCGTGCCGGTCGGCGCTGAGCTTGAGCAGCGCCGCGCCGCGCCGTGACGTGACGCGGGCGCCGATGACCCTCACGCTGTAGCCCCGCGGGTAGGTATAGGGCGGGATCTCGATCTCGGTCGGCGCGTGGATCCGGTGGCTTACGGTGTAGCGGTAGCGGTAGCTTTGAGCCGGGCGATAGAAGGACTGGGCGCCCGGCGTCCCCGCGGTGGCCCAGGCATACGGGACCGACGTCGCCCGCGCCTGGTTGGGGTAGGGCTCGCGCGTCGTCTGATCCAGCAAACCCTCGTAGGCCTGGCCGCCGGTGGGGTCGTTGAGCTGCATGGCCGCCCAGAACGCCCACGACAGGTTGTCGGCCTCGGCGTGGCCGACCGTTGACGCGCTGAGGGCGTCATCGTTGGAGGCGCCGAACTCGTCGAGGATCCACGCCGGCCCGCCCCCCTGGTTGGTGCGGGTCCGGGCGCGCTCGGTGGTGAGCTGCGCGAGCTGCTTGGGGATCTGGCCGTAGGCGTGGAAGGCCAGGGCCAACCGCGGGAAGCGCAGTGGCTCGGCGATGCCGATCGTCTCCGGGGCGCCGAAGTCCGTGTCCCCGCTGGGCTCGTAGAAGACGACGTGGGTGGGATCGGCGGACTGGATCGCGCCGATGAGCCCGTGGCGAAGCGCGTCCGGATGATCGACGGCGCACGACCTGGGTTCGTTGACCGGGCCGCCGTAGTCGCACTCGAGCTCGGGGTCGAAGTGCTTGACCAGGTAGTCGTTGGGCTCGTTGTAGACCTCATAGCCGAGCACGTTGTGGTTGCCGCGGTAGTGCCGGGCCACCGCCTGCCACACCCGCGCGTACTGGCCCTGCAGGTCGCCGCGCACGTCGTTGGCGAAGAAGTGGTGCATCGCCACCTGGACGGGGTGCAGCAGGTAGAAGCTGCCCCAGCCCGGCGTCGGAAGGAACCGTTCGCCCCCCGTGCACGTGGCCCACAGCGGCGCCCCCTCGCCGTTCCACGGCGTCGTCCCTTGGGTGTTGAAGAACGCCGAGCCGTAGGCGTCGGAGTGCATGTCGACGATCACGCGCAGGCCGGCGGCGGCCAGCAGGCCGACTATCCGGTCGGTCTTGGCCAGGTAGGCCCGCACGGTGGCCGGGTTGTACGGATCGGTGCCGCGGGCCGGCCGGGGGAACGGCGTGCCCGTCTTGTGCGGGCCGCAGTAGCGCGGATCGTTGATCCGCGCGTCGGCCGGTCCGGGCTCGAGTCCCTCCCAGATGACCCCCAGCCGCACCACGTTGAAGCCGAGCGCTACCAGCGTCTGGGCATCGGCGGCGGTGAACCGGCGCCCCGGGTCATCGGCATCGGGGGAGAGCACGTAGGCCAGTCGCGGCCCCTGAGCGGGCCCGACGCACGGCGTGCCGGCCACCGGCATGTCCACCGAGCCCCCGCCGCACTTGGCCACCAGGTTGGCCCCGTGGAGCTGGAGCGCGCGGCCCTGCGCGTCGGTGAGGAACGGGCCACCCCTGGCCTGGACCGTCCCCGCCCCCGCCCAGCCGTCGGCGGCGCGGGCCGCGGCGGGGGCGGTGAGGGCCAGCGCCGCAATCAGCGCGAGGGCGAGGCGGACGAAGCGGCGAGGCAAGGCGCGGGCACTCTATCCGAGCCTCCCGACCCCCTGAGCCTGTGCATGCTGTGGACCGGTCTGAACCCCGACGACGGACCAACCATCCTTCGATTGTCCCTTATATAAGCAGGTGGTGATATTATGTGCTCAGCCCATGATGGCTCCTGCCTTCGACGTCCTTTGCGATCCGGTCCGCCGGCGGATCCTCGAGCTGCTCGCCGGCGGCGAGCTCAGCTCCGGAGCGATCTGCGAGGTGATCCGCGACGAGTTCGGGATCTCGCAACCGGCGGTCTCCGCCCAGCTGCGGGTGCTGCGCGAATCCGGCTTCGCCACCGCGCGCGCCGAGGGAACACGGCGGCTCTACGCCGTCACACCGGAGCCGCTGCGCGAGGTCGACGACTGGCTCGACCGCTTCCGAGCTTTCTGGACGCCGCATCTGGACGCCCTGGCCACTGAGGTGGCGCGCGGGCGCCGGGCGCGTCGCGCGACACCAGACACCGAGAGGAGTCAGCGATGACGGATGTGAGCACCGAGATCAACGCGACCGACCGTCAGGTGCGGGCACGCGTCTTCGAGGCCGGCGAGGCGCGCGCGGCCATCATCTCCCGCGCCTACTCGACCGACCTCGAGGACCTGTGGGATGCGTGCACCAATCCCGAGCGGATCCCGCGCTGGTTTCTGCCCGTCTCCGGTGAGCTGCGGGTCGGCGAGAGATTTGCGTTGGAGGGCAACGCGAGCGGCACGATCGAGCGGTGCACGCCGCCGACCGGCTTCCGCGCGACGTGGGAGTTCGGCGGCGCGATCAGCTGGATCGAGGTACGCCTGACCGCGGTCGACGAGGACACGACCCGCCTGGAGCTCGAGCACCTCGCGCTGGCCGACGACGACACCTGGGCGCGGTTCGGCCCCGGCGCGGTGGGGATCGGCTGGGAGCTCGGGCTGCGCGGGCTCGGACTCCACGTGGCGGGCGAGGCCCGGCTTGATCCGGCGGCCGCCCAGGCGTGGGCCGTTTCCGAGGAGGGGCGTCGCTTCATCGCCGAGAGCAGCGAGCGCTGGAGCGAGGCGGCGATGGCCGCCGGCACCGATCCGGCCACGGCGCGCGCCTGGGCCGCACGGACGACCGCGTTCTACACCGGGGCACCGCAGCCCGACTAGACGGCGTCGCAACGGCAGAGGCCATCCTCGCGACCGTTCGGTGACAAACCCGGATCCGGGCGGCGAGTTTGGAACGAAGTGGTCGCCGTGCGTACCCCAGCGGACAAACTCGGCGGCGCGGTTGCAGTTTGGAACGAATTGGCTGTTGGCGCGCCAACCTACCGCCGGGCCAGCTCCAACTCGTCGCGGGCCACCTCGTGCCCGTGCTCGCACCGCAGCTCGGCCCCCACAGCAGACCCGCACCCGTGGTGGCGGATCTCCACCCGCGCGCCCCCGGGCAGCACCCACTTATCGCCCCACTGCATCAGGGCCACGAGCGCCGGCAGCAGATCGGACCCCTTCTCGGTGAGCCGGTAGAGCCGGCGCGTCCGCTGTCCGGGCTCCTGGTAGGGCTCGCGCTCGAGCAGGCCCTGCTCGGTCAGCTCGCGCAGCCGCGCGGCGGTGACCGGCTCCGACAGCCCGGTCCGCTCGCGCGAACTCCTCGAAGCGGGTGGCGCCGTAGAAGGCCTCGCGCAGGACGAGGAAGGCCGACCGCGTGCGCACGACGTTGAGCGCGTGCGCCATGGGACAACGGTCGGCGCTCCAACCATCGCGGGGCTCCAACGCCCCTGTCATCTGAATCGTGGTCTCGGGCATCGCACAGCGCAGTATAGCTGACTTATAAAGTCCTAAGCCAGTGTGGTAGGGTCCCTGGCTATGAGCTTCCTAAGTCAGACTCCCACCCGGCGCGCGGACGCGTCGCCGACGCTGGTGATGGTGATCGTGTGTGCCGGGGTCGTCCTGGCCAGCCTGGACCTGTTCATCGTCAACGTCGCTCTGCCCGACATCGCGCGGGACCTGCACGAGGGCAGCCTGGGAGACCTGTCCTGGGTGCTCAACGCCTACGCCATCGTCTACGCCGCGCTGCTCGTGCTGTTCGGCCGCCTCTCGGAGAGCCGCCGGCGCGAGAACGGCTTCCTGCTCGGCGTCGCGCTGTTCACCGTCGCCTCGGCGGCCTGCGGGGCCGCCTCCAGCCTCACCATGCTCGTCGCCTTCCGGATCCTCCAGGCCGCGGGGGCGGCACTGCTCACGCCGACCTCACTCAGCCTGGTGCTGGCCACAACCGCCCCCAAGCGCCGCCAGGGCGCGGTGCGGGCCTGGACGGCCATCGGCGGTCTCGCCGCCGCGCTGGGCCCGGTGGTGGGCGGACTGCTCGTGGCCGCGAGCTGGCGCTGGGTGTTCTACGTCAATGTCCCCATCGGCCTGGCCGCCATCGTTATCGGGTGGCGGCGGCTCCCCCAGGTCCCCGGCCATCCGGTGGAACGCCCCGACGCGCTGGGCGCCCTGCTCGTCACCGCCGGCGTCGGCGCGCTGACGCTGGGTCTGGTCAAGGGCAACGACTGGGGCTGGGGCTCCGCGCCCACCGTCATCACCCTGGCAGCCGCCGTGACCGCGCTGGCCTTTTTTGCCCTGCACTGCGCGCGGGCGCGCAACCCGCTGATCGACGGATCGCTGTTCCGCATCCGCGCGTTCAGCGGCTCCAGCGTGGTGGCGATCGTCTTCTCGATCGCGTTCGGCGCGATGCTCCTGTCAATCGTGCTCTGGGACCAGCAGGTGTGGGGCTGGACGGCGCTCCAGACCGGCCTGGGCGTGGCCCCCGGCCCGCTCATGGTCCCGCTGTTCTCCTTCCTGGTGGCCGGGCGGCTCATCGCCCGCTTCGGTCCGGGCCGCGTGATCGCCGCCGGCGCCACCATCTACGCCGCCGGGGCGACGTGGTGGACCCTGCGCTCCGGACTGACCCCGAACTACGCGGGCGAGATGCTGCCCGGCATGCTCATGACCGGCATCGGGGTGGGTCTGACGCTGCCGACGTTCATGTCCACTGGCGCCTCGGCACTGCCGCCGCATGCGTTCGCCACCGGCTCGGGCGTGGTCAACATGCTGCGCCAGGTCGGCCTGGCGGTGGGCGTGGCCGTGCTCGTCGCCGTCATCGGCACCCCACACACCGGCGCGCAGCAGCTCAGCGCGTTCCAGCACGGCTGGATCGTCATCGCCTCCACGGCGCTGCTGGCCGCGCTCAGCGGGGCGGTGCTGCTCAGGCCTCGGCGCGATCGCGCCCGTGAATCGGCCCGTTGGTCTGGCGCAGCGGCGACCCCGCCCGCTCTGCCCGAGCGGCAATGATCTCGGCCAGCACCGACACCGCCGTCTCCTCGGCGGTGCGGCTGCCGATATCCAGCCCGCAGGGCGCGTGGATGCGGGCCAGCTCGGCCTCGCTCACGCCGGCGCGCTTGAGGCGTTCCTCGCGGTCGGCGGTTGTCTGACGCGAGCCGAGCGCACCGATGTAGCCGGCGTTGGTCCGCAGCGCGGCGATCAACGCCGGCTCGTCGAACTTGGGGTCGTGGGTGAAGACGAGCACCGCGTCGCGCGAGCCCAGCTCCACCTCGGCCATCACGTCCTGGGGCCAGCCGATCTTGACGCTGGCGGCCGAGGAGAACCGGCGGGACCGGGCGAAGCGGTCGCGGGCATCGCAGATCGTGACCTCGTAGCCGATCTGGGAGGCGAACGGGGCCAGCGCCGCTGAGAAGTCGATGGCGCCGATGATCCACATCTTGGGTGGCAGCGCGTAGGAGCGGATGTGCACGCGGACGTCATCGCCCAGCGTGGCGCCGTCTGAACCGAACCGGCGCAGCGTCGTCTTGCCCTCCTCCAGCAGGCCCTGGGCCTCGCGGGCGACGTTGCGATCCAGCAGCTCGGTGTCGCGCAGGGAGCCGATCAGCGTGTTCTCGATCACCGCCAGCCGCGAGCCGGCGGTGTCGCCGTCGATGAGCGTGGCCACGGCGGCGGGCCGGCCGTCGGCGTGAGCCTCGAGCACGGCGCGCTCGACCTCGGCGGCCTCGCCGTCGAGCTCGTAGACGAGGATGTGGACGATCCCGCCGCACATGAGGCCGACCGTGCCGGCCAGCTCATCGGAGATGCCGTAGCGGAGCATCTTGGCCGGTGCCACGCCGCCGGTGGTCAGCATCTCCTCGGCTTCGGTCACGACCGCGCCCTCGACGCAGCCCCCGGTGATCGAGCCTTCGATGTTGCCCTGGTCGTCGATCACCATCATCGCTCCGACCGGTAGCGGTGCCGAGCCCTCCACTTCCACCAGCAGCGCCTGGACGACACGGCGCTCCTCTGCGAGCCAGGCGATCGCCACGTCCTGTGTGGCGGCTACGACACCTGAATCGATCACACCGAAAGCCTAGCTACCGTCGGCCGGCGGACCCAACAGGAGTTAAGCTGAACGCTTAGCCCACGGCGCTTAGGCTCGCGGCGACGCCGTCCGCGCGGGCGCGCTCGCCGCCGAGCGCCACCGTGGCCCGCGCGGTGACCAGGTGATAGAGGATGAGGAGCTGGACCAAGGCCAGGGCCTCGGAGCGGCGCAGGTCGGTGGCGACCGTGAACTCACCCAGCCGTCGCGCGCGCAGATGCGTGGCGAAGTGCATCCGAGCCCAGATCGCCTCCTCGATCGCGGCCGCCTGGGTGGGCTCGATCCGCCCGGGGATCCGCAGCACCCGCTCGCCGTCGCGTTCGGTCAACGTCAGCCCGTCGGGACGCCCGTCGATGAACGGCGCCAGGTCGGGATGGGGCAGCCCATCGCGCAGGGTCAGCTCGGCGTCGAGGTGGTCGTCGTCGCTCGTCTGCCGGGGGCAGGAAGGAGACGAGCATGTCGGCGTGGTGGCGCTGAGGGCGAATGAAGGCCTCGGAGTCGGGCTCGCGGCGGTCGAGCTCGGCCAGCACCTGATCGGTGGTGTAGCCCCGGCGTGAGCAGTCGCGCGCGACCTTCCAGCGGCGCCGCAGCTGCTCGGGCGGCGCCAGGAACACCCGGACGTCGTAGACCTCGCGCATGGCGGGCCGGTGGTAGCC
Source organism: uncultured Actinomycetota bacterium (assembly GCA_963790605.1). Lineage (GTDB taxonomy): Bacteria > Actinomycetota > Thermoleophilia > Solirubrobacterales > Solirubrobacteraceae > Palsa-465. The sequence goes on from CAWBPG010000003.1 coordinate 891,682, forward strand.
CAGCAGGCCCTCGATGATGGTGAAGCGCTCGGGGCGCACATGGACCGCCGGGCCGAACGTGCCGTCCTGATGGCGGTACACCGGCTTGAGGATCGGCTCGCCGCGCCGCAGGTGCGCCAGATGCTGGGCGATGATGTCCAGGTGGTTGCAGTCGGGGTGCAGGGGCGTGATCCCGAGCTCGGCCCGTTGCGCGCGGTCGTGGCGGTGGTAGTCGTCGGTGCAGATGTGGGCGACGTTGTCCTCGCCCAGCACGCGCACCAGGCCGCGACTGATCGTCGTCTTCCCGCTCGCCGAGTCGCCGACGACCCCGAGGATGACCGGCCGCGGCATCAGCGCGATGTCCTGGGCCTCGATGCGCACGAGCTCCCGCGGGGTGGCGGCGATCCCATTGCGCACGGCGTCATAGATCCGGTTGGCGTGGCGCAGGCGAGCCCGCTCCACCGCGTTGCGCACGCTGCGCGCGTGGGCGAAGCGCGGGCGGGTGGCGCCGCGCGCCAGCTCCGAGCGCAGAGCGGACTCGGCGTCGGGCGAGAGCTCGTAGGAGGCCGCTGCGAGCATCAGCCGGCCGATGGCCAGCAGCTCGTCGGTCCCGTAGTCGGGGAAGTCGATGTGGTGGGCGATGCGCGACGCCATCCCCGGGTTCAGTGTGAAGAACTCGTCCATCCGGTCACGGTATCCGGCCAGGATCACCACCAGCCGCTCGCGCTCATTCTCCATCACCTGGAGGAGGATCTCGATCGCCTCGACCCCGTAGTCGCGCTCGTTGTCGGGGCGGTGCAGGTAGTAGGCCTCGTCGATGAACAGCACGCCGCCGTAGGCGCGCTTGAGCACTTCCTTGGTCTTGGGCGCGGTGTGGCCGACGTACTGGCCCACAAGGTCGTCGCGCGTGACGGCGACCACGTGGTTGCGCTTGATGTAGCCCAGCCGGTGCAGGATCTCGGCGGTGCGCATCGCCACCGTCGTCTTGCCGGTGCCCGGGTTGCCGGTGAAGCACATGTGCAGCGTCGGCCGGGCGGCACTGAGGCCCGCCTGGCGGCGCATCTCATCGACGACCAGCAGCGCGGCGATCTCCCGCAGGCGGCTCTTGACCGGGACCAGGGCCACCAGCTCGCGATCGAGCTCATCCAGGACCGGCTCGATGTCGATATCGATACCCGGCAGGGCGGGCGGGGCGGGCGGGTCCGTATCTCTCCGCCGGCACCGCCTGCAACGCTGTCATCGGGTCGGGGCCAACCGGTAGCGGACCACCCGGTCGTGGATGTCGGCGCGCTCGGTGCCGAACGCCGTCTCGGTCGCGGGCCGGTTGACGATGAAGCTCAGCGCGGTGGTCTGGCGCCCGCGCCGCGCGTCATAGGCGATGAGCTTGACGTAGTGATCGGGGTGGGCCTCACGGCACGCCCGGACCTCGCGCAGCACCACCTCGTAGTCCTCGGGCAAGAGCTCGAAGTAGCGGCTGTCCCCACATCTCCCAGTAGGAGTTGCGCGGGTGGGCGTCGTCGGTGTACTCCACGCTCATCGACCAGCCCTTGTCCAGCGCGTAGCGGATCTGCGCGGCGATCTGGTCGTCGGTGAAGTCGGGGAGGAACGAGAAGGCTCCCTGGGTGACGCGCATGTCTGACCCCTTTCAGGCGAAGCTGGGCGTGGCGACGTAGTCGGGCGTGTCGGTGGATTGGAAGTCGAAGGTGACGTCCTTCCACACCTGCAGCGCGGCATCGAGCTCGGGGCATCCGCGGGCGGCGTGCTCGAGGATGTCGGGGCCCTCCTGGTAGTAGTCGCGGCCCTCGTTGCGCGCCTGGATGATCGCCTCGACGGCGACGCGGTTGGCGGTCGCGCCGGCGGCGATGCCCATCGGGTGGCCGATGGTCCCGCCGCCGAATTGCAACACGACGTCCTCCCCCAGGTAGCGCAGCAGCTGATGCATCTGGCCGGCGTGGATGCCGCCGGAGGCGACGGGCATGACGGCCGGCAGCGACACCCAGTCCTGATCGAAGTAGATGCCGTGCTCGGGGTTCTCCGGCACGCGATCTGAGCGCAGGGTGTCGTAATAGCCCGCGATCATCGCGGGGTCGCCCTCGAGCTTGCCGACCACGGTGCCGGCGTGCATGTGGTCGACGCCGAGCAGCCGGCACCACTTGGCGATCACCCGGAACGAGACGCCGTGGCTCTTCTGGCGCGTGTAGGTCCCGTGACCGGCGCGGTGCAGGTGCAGGATCATCCCGTTGCGCCGCGCCCACTTGGACATCGACTGCATCGCGGTGTAGCCGACGGTGAGGTCCATCATGATGATCACGCTGCCGAGCTCGCGCGCGAACTCGGCGCGCTCGTACATCTCCTCCATCGTGGCCGCAGTGACGTTCATGTAGTGGCCCTTGACCTCAGCGCTGGCCGCCGAGGCGCGGTTGACGCCTTCGATGCAGTACAGGAAGCGATCGCGCCAGCGCATGAACGGCTGGGAGTTGATGTTCTCGTCGTCCTTGGTGAAGTCCAGGCCGCCGCGTAGCGCCTCATAGACGACGCGCCCGTAGTTCTTGGCGCTGAGCCCCAGCTTCGGCTTGACCGTGGCCCCCAGCAGCGGGCGCCCGAACTTGTCCAGGTACTCGCGCTCGGTGACGATCCCGTGGGGCGGGCCCTGGAAGGTCTTGACGTAGGTGGCCGGGATGCGCAGGTCCTCGAGGCGCAGCGCGCGCAGCGCCTTGAACCCGAACACGTTGCCGATGATCGAGGAGGTCATGTTGGCGATCGACCCCTCCTCGAACAGGTCGAGGTCGTAGGCGATCTTGGCGATGTACTCGCCCTCGCGGCCGGGCACGGCGGTGACGTCGTAGGCCTTGGCCTGGTAGTGGCGGTGGTCGGTGAGGCGGTCGGTCCACACCACCGTCCAGGTGGCCGTGGAGGACTCGCCGGCCACCGCGGCGGCCGCCTCGACGGCGTCGACGCCGGGCTGCGGCGTGATGCGGAAGGCGGCCAGGACGTCGGTGGACTTGGGCTCGTAGTCGGGATCGAAGTAACCCATCTCGGCGTAGGGGGTCACGCCCGAGGCCCAGCGGTCCTTGTTGGTGTCAGCGGTGGTGAGCATGCGCGGCAGCGTAGGGGCGGGCCGCATAGACGTCAAAGATTGATTTGCCTCTAGTCATAGAGTTGCAGCTATCATTGTCCACCGCATTTGCAGTTGTCGCCCGGCGGGCCGGTCCGTACGCTCTCGCAACACCGATGCCACGGCCGATCCTCCTCGGAATCTGCGGCGACTCCGCCACGGGCAAGACGACGCTCACGCGCGGGCTCGTGCGGATCCTCGGCGAGGCGCAGGTGACCCACATCGACGGCGATCATTACCACCGCTATACGCGGACCCAGCGCGCCGAGCTGGGGGTGACGCCGCTTCACCCCGACGCCAACCACCTCGACATCCTGGAGCAGCATCTCGTCCACATGCGGGCGGGCGAGCCGATCCTCAAGCCCGTCTACCGCCACCGCGACGGCTCGCTGGCGCCGGCCGAGCACGTCACCCCGGCCCAGTTCACGATCGTCGAAGGGATGCTGGGCTTCCACACCCCCGCGATGCGCGCCACCTACGACGTGCGGATCTTCCTGGACCCCCCCGAGGACCTGCGCCGCCGCTGGAAGGTGCAGCGCGACTGCAGCCGCCGCGGCTATACCACCGATGAGGTGCTGGCCGAGCTCGACCGGCGCGAGGCCGACGCCGAGACGTTCATCCGGCCCCAGCGCCGCTGCGCGGACATCGTCATCTCGTTCATGCCCGGCGACCGCGGTGACCCCGAGCATCTCGACGCCAAGCTCGCCATGCGCCCCGGGCTGGCCCATCCCGACCTGCCCGCCCTGACTCAGGGTGACAGCCCCATCCGGATGGCCCAGCGTGGCTCCGAGACGCAGCTGTGGATCCCGGGAACGATCGACCCCGCGCGCAGCGCCGCGTTCGAGGAGGCGATCTGGGATCGTCTGCACTTCGCCAGCCACCTGCGCACCGACCGGCTCGGTGAGTTCACCGTCGGGACCGACCTGCACCGCTCAGAGCCGCTGGCGGTGACCCAGCTGCTCGTCCTCTACCAGCTCGTGACGGCGCGGGCGGCGGTGGCGCTGGGAGCCAACGGCGCCCGCGTCGACGCCGATCAGCCCGCGCCCGCACCGCTCCCCGCCACGTAGCGGGAGCGCAGATGCGCGACGAGCTCCTGCACCACGGGCCGCGACGGCCCCACTGAGGAGCGCAGCACGTACCAGGGCCGGCTGCGGGGCGGGTCGCGCAGCGGGATCTCCCCCAACTGGCCGCCGGCCAGCTCGACCTCGACCGCAGCCCGTGACAGCAGCGAGATCCCCAGCCCGGCGCGCGCGGCCTGCTTGATCGCGCCGTTTGACCCCAGCTCGAGCACCCGCGGTGCGAGACCCCGGTCGGCCAGGAACTGCTCGTTGAGCGCCCGTGTACCGGACCCCTGCTCGCGCAGTAGCCACGGACGCCCGGCGAGCTCGGCGGCCGCGTGGGGCTTGCCGCGCGTCGCAGGGTCCTCGGGCGAGGTGATGCAGACGATCCGGTTCTCGCTCAGCGGCTCGGTGAGCAGCCGCTCGTCGCTCGGCGGGGTGCCGGAAATGGCGACGTCGGCGCTGTGGCGCAGCACCGACTCGATCACGTGGGCTCGGTTGCCCACGTCGAGGGTGAGCTCGACATCGGGGTGGGCGTGGGCGAAGTCGCGCATCATCTGGGGCACGAAGGACTCGGCCGCCGTGGTGACGGCGGCGATGCGCAGCCGCCGCCCGCTGGCCGCGGCCGCCTCGCGCGCCGCGCGGCGTCCCCGCTCGAGCAAGCCGATGACATCGGCGGCGTAGGGGGCGAAGGCGCTCCCGGCATCGGTCAGCCGGATCCCGCGCCCGGCGCGCTGAAACAGCTCGCATCCCACCTCTCGGCCCAGCGCCGAGATCGCCGAGGACACCGACGGCTGGGTGACGACCAGCTCGTCGGCCGCGGCCGTCACCGAGCCGCCGCGAACGACCGCCAGGAACGCCGTCAGCTGGGTGACTGTTATAGCCACGGCGCTAAGCGTACCGGGGATGGTTAGAGCGTTGGCTAAGAGTGATCGGGCCCACCCACCCGGGGAGGCGGGGCGAGCGGGGTGGGTGGGGACGGTGTGCTGATGAGGTCGCGCCCGGTGGGCCGCAGCTCGGTGTCGAGCTCGAGCTGCCAGTAGTAGCGCGTGAAGGTGACGCCGTCGCGGAACTGGCCGATGTGGGGCTCGACACGCTCGCCCCGCGCCATGCGCACGATCAGCTCAGGGTAGGTGCGGCCGGGCAGCGCGGCGTAGAGGTGGGCCGGGCAGGCGCCGCCGAAGCGGGTGTTGACGTCGGTGATGCCCAGGCCGATCTCCTCGTCACGGAACGCCTGCACCGTGCACGGCCCGCGGCAGCCCAGCGCCTCGACGACGCGGCGGCCGAGGTCGATGAGCTCCTCGTCGGCGATCACGGTGCCCTTGATCGACTCCCCGCCGCGGGACTCGATCATCGTGCGCGGGATCACGTTGAGGCAGCGGCCCTCCAGGTCAGACAGGCAGTCCATGGAGAACTCCGGTCCCTGCATGGCGCGCTGGACCATCGCCGGCTCGCGGATGTACCCGGCCAGGAACTCGGTCTCGCGCTCGTCCTGGGCGAGGTGGATGGATCGCGCCCCCGATCCCCAGCGGGGCTTGACCATCACCGGGTAGCTGTCGACGGCCTCGCCGGGGAGGACCGTCGGCGGCGAGGGCAGCCCGAGGCGCCCGAGCAGCAGGTGCGTCTCGTACTTGTCGAAGGTGGCCCGGGCGACGTCGCCGTCGGGGACGAACGCGGGCACCTTGCCGTCCTGGCGGGCGTGGCCGAGGATCTCGAGGTCCAGGTCGGTGAGCGGCACCACCGCGCCCACCCCGAACTCCTCGCACAGCTCCTGCAGCGCGGGGACGTAGGCGGGGTCGTCGAAGCGTGGCACCGAGCGCCGGTGATGGGCGGCGTACTGGGCCGGGGCCAGAGGATTGGGGTCGGCGGCGACCGTCACCGCGTGCTGGGCGAACACCGACACGAGCGCATAGCGCTTGCCCACACCGGTGAGCAGGACGGCTACGTCTGTGGGGGTGGCTGCCATCCGCCGTCGGCCCCCTTGTAGATGCCGCTCCCGCGCACGACGAGGCCGAGTGTCCGCGACAGGATCTGCAGGTCGAGTGCCAGCGAGCGGTGCTCGACGTACCACAGGTCGAGCTCGATCCGCTCGGGCCACGGCAGCGAGGCCCGCCCGTTGACCTGGGCCCAGCCGGTGATCCCGGGCTTGACCGCCAGCCGGCCGCGCTGGCGCTCGGTGTACTGATCCACCTGGCCCTTGAGCGTCGGCCGTGGCCCCACGATCGACATCTCGCCGCGCAGCACATTCCACAGGTTGGGCAGCTCGTCGAGCGAGTAGCGGCGCAGCAGCGTGCCCAGCCGCGTGATGCGCGCGTCGCCTGCGGCGATGGCCAGGCCGGCGCCGGTGAACTCGGCGCCGTGCACCATCGTGCGCAGCTTGTAGATCTCAAACAGCTCGCCGCCCCTGCCCACGCGGGTCTGGCGATAGATGGGATCGCCGGGGGACTCGAGGCGCACGGCCAGCGCCAGCAAGGCCACCAGCGGGGCGGTGATGACCACCAGGGGCAGGGCGATGGCGATGTCGACGGCGCGCTTGAGCGGTCACGGCAGTCATCGGGTGCCCTCGGCGGCCTCCCAGCCCGCGTGAGTGCCGTGGGCCAGCCAGTCCCACAGCCCGGCGGCCAGGGACGCCGTGGTCAGGACGTAGTAGCGCGCGACGAGCAGCGGGCGCAGCGGCACGAACCGCGCGGCGAGCGCGGCGGCGAGCAGCGCGGCCTGGAGCACCGTCGCCGCCACGTAGACCCAGCCCTGCCCGATGAGCGCGACAGCGGCCGCCAAGGCCGCGACGTGCAGGAACGGGGAGAGGTAGCGCAGCACACGATGCGAGACGAGCATCGCGGCGTAGCCAGGGTCATAGCTGCGCAGCGAGAGCATGCCGCCGCGGACCATGATCGGCCAGCCGTGGCTCATCATCCGCCGCTTGCGGCGAAACTCGCCCTCGATCGAGGGCACCATCTTCTCGCTGGCCCTGGGCACCGGGCGCGTACACCGCTCGCCAGCCCCGCTTGACCATGTTGAACGGGAAGGACAGGTCGTGGCCCATGATCGGGTCCACGACGATGTAGGAGTACCGCCGGGTGGCGTAGATGGCGCCGTTTCCGCCGGTGATCGAAGCCAGGCGGGACTCCAGGGCCCGCACCGCCATCTCATAGCGCCAGTACAGGCCCTCCTGATTGGTCCCGCGCTCATTGAGGAAGCGCACCTGACCGCACACGTAGCCGACCTGCGGATCGGCGAACGGCGCCACGAGGTGGCGCAGCGCGTCGGGCGCCCAGGTCACGTTGGCGTCCGAGAACGCCGTGATCTCGTGGCGGGCGTGCCGCACGCCGGCATCCTGGGCGCGGACCTTGCCCCCGCGCGGGAGCTCGAGCACCAGATCGGCGCCGGCGTCGCGAGCGCGCTGCGCGGTGTCGTCGGGCGAGCCGTCGCAGGCGACGATGACCTCGAGCCTGTCCGCCGGATAGTCCAGCGCCCGCAGGTTGGCGACCCGCTCGGCGATCACCCCCTGCTCGGCGTAGGCGGCGACGATGACCGAGACCCCGGGCAGCTCGGCCTCCGACGTCGCCCCGCCCGCGCCTCCCTCGCCCCGCGCGCCCCGGACGCGGTCCAGCGCGGCCAGCGCGGCCGGGTAGCCGGCGTGGGTGTAGACGAGCAGGCCCGCGGAGGCCCAGAACGCGGTCTTGAGGAGCGTCACGGCCGCAGGATTGTGCCGCAAGCGGCGTCATCACCTTCGCCACCGTGGCCGGCAGCGGTGATCCGCAGCTCGCATCCGCAGTCACTCCGAGGCCAGTACCGGTACCTTTAGTAATCAGCGGGACGGTGCCACGCGGAGCGTGCGGCACCACGGGCACGAGCAGATGACACATCGCGACGTTCATCCGCCGCCCGGTGGCGGCCACGAAAAGGCGCCGCCGGCCCGCTCGGCGGAGCTGCTGGACATCGTCCCGTGCGCGCTCATGGAGGTGACCATCGACGCCGGCGGCCACCGGGCGATCACCTACTTCTCCGGGCCGGCCACCGAGATGTACGGCTACCACCGCACGGACGCGCTCGGGCGTGACCCGGTGTTCCTCAGCGCGGCGTCGCCCGATGAGATCACCCGATGGCGCGCCTCGTTTGACGAGACCGGCCGCTGGCGGCAGACGGCCAAGCACATGACCAGGGACGGGCGGATCATCGACGTCGAGCTCGACGGGCTGGCCTGGCGCGACGACACCGGACGGCTGGGGGGTTATCTGATGGCGATCCGCGACATCACCGCGGAGACCGAGCGCGCCCGTCGGTTCGACCAGCAGTCGGCGCTGCTGCAGCTCGCGCCCAACGCGATCTTCGCCCGGGATATGCAGCGGCGGATCACGTTCTGGAACCAGGCAGCGGAGCAGATGTACGGCTACACGCGCGCCGAGGTGATCGGCCGCCGTCCCAAGGATGTCTTGCGCACGCGCTACCCGATCCCGCTCGACGAGATCGAGCGCATCGTCACCGACACCGGACGGTGGGACGGCGACCTCGTCCAGACCGACCGCGACGGCCGCCAGATCACCGTCGCGAGCACCTGGGGCGCGTTCCATGACGGCAGCGGCCGGGTGGCCGGCCTACTCGAGATCAACCGCGACATCACCGAGCGCCTCGCGCTCCAGGCCGAGCGTGAGCGGATGCTGGCCAGCGCCGAGCGCGTCCGCCTGTCCGAGCGGCTCGTCCGGTCACAGCGTCTGGAGGGCCTGGGCCAGCTCGCCGGGGGCATCGCCCACGACTTCAACAACCTCCTGGCCGTCATCGCCGGGTACACGACCGCCCTCACCGACGGCGTTGAGGATCTCGCGTCCTCGATGACGGCGGTGGCCCACGACCGGCTCCTCGCCGACCTCGGTGAGGTGGCGCGCGCCAGCAGGCAGGCCTCGGACCTCACCCACCAGCTGCTGGCCTTCGCACGGCAGGAGACGGTGCGCGCCGAGCCGGTGTCGCTCAATGAGGTCGTCGCCGACCTTCAGGAGCTCATCGCGAGCACGATCGGAGAGCACGTGCAGCTCGAGACCGAGCTGGCCCCCGACCTGGCGCGGGCCCGGGCGGACCCGGGCCAGATCGGGCAGGTCCTGGTCAACCTGGCGATCAACGCGCGCGACGCTATGCCCACCGGCGGACGGCTCACCATCACGACCCGCAACCTGTGGCTTGACGTCGACGATGCGCGTGACCGCGGCAGGTTGGAGCCCGGCTGGCATGTCGAGCTGGCGGTCACCGACACCGGCTCGGGCATGGCCCCCGAGGTCATGGAGCACGCCTTTGACCCCTTCTACACGACCAAGGGCCCTGGCGAAGGCACCGGCCTGGGCCTGGCGACGGTCTACGGAATCATCACCGGCGCTGGTGGCGCAGTGTCTCTCTACTCCGAGCCGGGACTGGGCACCACGGTGCGCGCGCTGTTCCCCGCGCTCGACGGGGCACACCTGCCCGACGCGGCGAGCGCCGCCGAGGAGACGCCGCCGGCGCAAGGCGAGCCCACGATCCTGGTGGTCGAGGATCAGGCGCCCCTGCGGGCGATCACCGCACGCGTCCTCGCCCGCGCCGGGTACCGGGTGCTCACGGCGCGCAACGGGCCCGAGGCCCTGTCGGTGGCCAACGCCGCGACGGAGCGGATAGACGTCCTGCTCACCGACGTCGTCATGCCCGAGATGCTCGGCACGATGCTGGCGCACACGATGACCGAGACCCATCCGCAGCTGAAGGTCGTCTTCACCTCCGGGTTCGCGCGCCCGGCCCTCGAAAATGGCGGCCGCGCGCTCGCCGGCCCCCTCCTGCAGAAGCCCGTGCCGACCGCCGAGCTGCTGCGCCAGATCGCCGCGGTCCTCGCGCCCTGAGGGGACGAGGCGGTCAAACAGCGTCGAAGTCGAGCTGCAACAGCGCCTCGGTGACGGCCGGGTCGAACTGGCGTCCGGCTTGCGAGGCGATCTCCTCCAGCGCTCGCTCGCGCTCCCACGCCGCCTTGTAGGGCCGCTCGTGGGTCAGGGCGTCGAACACGTCGGCCACCGAGGTGATCCGGCCTGACAGGGGGATGTCCTCGCCGGCCAGGCCGGCCAGGTAGCCGTTGCCGTCCCAGCGCTCGTGGTGGCTGACCGCGATCTCGGCGGCGAGGCGCAGGATCGGGGAGCGGGCGGTGGCGAGCATCTTGGCGCCGAAGTGCACGTGGCGCATCATCTCGGCGCGCTCATCGTCGGTGAGGGGCCCGGGCTTGAGGAGGATCTGCTGCGGGATGGCGACCTTGCCGAGGTCATGCAGCGGCGCGGCGCGGCGCATCTCATTGACGAACGACGTTCGGCGTTCCGAGCACCTGGGCCAGGCGGGCTGCGATGGCGCCGACGCGCTGGGTGTGCTGGTGGGTGTCGTCGTCGTGGTACTCCGAGACCGCGGCCAGGATGGTGAGGCTCTCCAGGCGGGCCTCCTCGAGCTCGAGCGTGCGGGCGCGGACGGCGTCGTCGAGCTCGTCGGCCCGGCGCTCGGCGTGACGCTGGAGGTGGCGGGTGAGCAGGTGGGTTCGCACCCGGAGCAGCAGCTCGATCTGGTCGATCGGCTTGGTCAGGAAGTCGCGTGCGCCCGCGGTCAGGCAGTCATAGCGGCGTTGGGCGGTCGGGTCCGAGGTGACGATGAGGACCGGGAGGCTGTCGGCGCCGTGGATGAGGCGGGCGATCGAGCCCAGCACGTCCAGGCCGGTCATGCCGGGCATGTGGAAGTCCAGGAGGACGAGATCGGGGCGCTCGGCGGCGCACACCTCGGGGACGCTGCGCGGATCGCGCGTGGTGACGATGTCCTGGTAACCGGCCTCGCGCAGAAGCCCGCTGATCACGGCGATGTTGAACGCCTGGTCGTCGACGATGAGGATGCGCATCGCGGTCAGGACCGCCTCGTCGGTGGTGGCGGCCGACGCCGCGTGCCACGGAGCGATGAGCCCAGGGGCGAACTCGAGATCAGGAGTTCCCATATTTCTAAGGGTCGGCCGATCGCACCCAAAGTTGAGCACGCCCGTCGTCGGCCGGACAAGGGAATTAGTTGTCCCCGCAACTACCTTGCTATCCTGCGTCGACGATGGAACTCGGACTTGCCACCTTCGCCGACCTCAGCTCGGGCGTCACCCCGCAGCAGCGCATGCGCAACCTCATGGAGGAGGCCGAGCTCGCCGAGCAGGTGGGCCTCGACGTGTTCGCCATCGGCGAGCACCACCGCCCTGACTTCCTTGTCTCCGCGCCCGTCGTGGCGCTGGCGGCGATCGCGGCGCGGACCGAGCGCATCCGCCTCTCCAGCGCAGTCACAGTCCTCAGCTCCGACGACCCGGTGCGCGTCTTCCAGCAGTTCGCCGAGCTCGACCTCCTGTCCGGCGGCCGGGCCGAGATCATGGCCGGGCGGGGCTCGTTCATCGAGTCCTTCCCGCTGTTCGGCTATGACCTGGACGACTACGACGAGCTCTACGCCGAAAAGCTCGACCTGCTGCTGGCGATCCGCGCTCAGGAGCGTGTGACCTGGTCGGGCCGCCTGCGGGCGCCGCTCACCGAGGCCGGCGTCTACCCGCGTCCCGTGCAGGACCCGCTGCCCGTGTGGGTGGCGGTCGGCGGCTCACCGCAGTCGGTCGTCCGCGCCGGCGTCCTGGGCCTGCCGCATGACCCTGGCGATCATCGGCGGCCAGCCGGAGCGCTTCGCCCCGCTGGTGGCGCTGTACCGCCACGCCGCGGCGGAGGCCGGGCACGACGCCGCGGCGCTGCCGCTGGCCATCAACACGCACGCCTTCGTGGGGGAGACCTCGCAGGCTGCCGACAGCGCGTTTGCCGCCTCCTACCTGGCGATGATGAACCGGATCGGCCGCGAGCGCGGCTGGCCCCCGTCGGGGCGCGAGGAGTACGAGGCGCTGCGCTCGCCGCGCGGCGCCGTCGCCGCCGGCTCGCCCGAGCAGGTGGCCGAGAAGATCCTCTTCGCGCACGAGCTGTTTCACAACAGCCGCTATATCGGCCAGATGAGCGTCGGCGCCGTGGCCCACGCGGACGTGATGCGCTCGATCGAGCTGTTCGGGACCAAGGTCGCGCCGGTCGTGCGCGAGGAGGTCGCCCGGCGCCAGCCGGTCGGTGTGACGCGCGCGTGGAGCGCCAGCGTCGCCTGTGACGCGCGCGTAGAGCGCCGGCCGGTCAGCCGGTGACGCGCGCGTAGAGCGCCAGCGTCGCCTGTGCCGCCGCGTCCCACGAGTATGGGCCGCGCGCCGCGGCGAGCGCCGCGCCCGCCAGCCGCTCGCGCTGGAGCGGATCGGTCACCAGCTCAGACAGCGCCGCGCCCAGGGCCCGGGGATCGTCCGGGGCCACGAGCCGGGCGGCACCGGCGGCGGCGATCTCCGAGAAGCCGCCGACGTCGGTGAGCACCAGCGCCTTGCCGAAGGCCAGCGCGGTCGCCAGCACGCCCGACTGGTCAAAGCGCTGCGTGCGCGCGTAGGGGAGCACGACGATGTCGGCGCGGTCCAACAGCGCGGCCAGCTCGCCGTCTGAGACAAAGCGCGGCACCCAGCGCACGCCCTCGCCGCCGAGCGCCCGCAGCTGCGCAAGGTCCATCATCGGGCGCCCGGCGATCCACAGCTCGGCGCCCGTCACCCGCCGCCACGCCTGCAGCAGGGTGTCCAGGCCCTTGTAGGGGCGCAGCAGGCCCGCGAACAGGACCACCGGCCGCCCGTCAGAGCCGCCGCCCGCGGGCAGCTCGGGCGGCAGCGAAGCCCGTGGGCCGCTCACGGCGTGCGCGAAGGCGCCGTGATGGATGACGTGGACCCTCTCGCCGTCGAGCCCGAGGCCGTCGACCAGCTGCCCGCGGCCGTACTGGGAGTGCACGACCACGGCGTCGACGCGCTCGAGCAGTCGACGCTGGGCGGCGAGCTGGCCCGGGCGCGGCTCACGGGGGAGCAGGTCGTGGGCGGTCAGCACGAGCGGGCGCCGGGGCAGCAGGTGCACATCCAGGACGGGCGTGGTCAGCCATTGGAAGTGCACGACGTCGGCCGTCGGCCGCCACCCGCCGGTAGCGGAGCATGTCGGGGACGTGCGCGGCGAGCTTGCTCAGCCGCCGGGTGCGCGAGCCCGCCGCCCCCACGGCCCGGCGGTAGAAGAACTCGCGCCGCAGGTAGCCATCGGGATCGGGCACCTCGCCGTAGGCAAAGCGGCTGGTGATCAGCTCAACGCCGGCGCCGGCCCGGCCCAGCGCGGAGGCGAGCGCGTGGTCGTAGGGCGGCGTGAACGCAGGAGGGTCGACAAGCTGAACGCGCATCACAGCTCCAGGCGCCGGCCGGCCAGGCGGGCCAGGCGCGCGGCGACGGCGCGCACGTCCTCGCCGCCCAGGGGATGGACCCGGGCGTCGCCGTCGCGCACCAGCCGGGCCACCGCCGGGGCGAGCGCCGCCAGAGTGGGCGCCCCGGAGCGGCGCCCGAACAGATCACGGACGCAGCGCAGCGGGTGGCGCACGAGCAGTCGCGTCAGGGCCAGCACCCGGGCGCCGGCACCGTCATCCTCGCGGTAGTCGATCGTCAGTCCCTGGGCGGCCCGCCGCCCCAGCGCCTCGGGACGCGACGCCGCCTCCACGCGCCCCCCCGCCAGCGTGAGCGCGAAGTCGGCCAGCGGGTCGTCGCGCGCGGGGAAGCGGTCGGCGACGAGCACCACGCGGGCCGGGCCCCGTGCCTCGCGGCGCGGGCGGTTTGAGAGCGCGAAGCCGGCCAGCTCCTCCACCCCGAGCAGGGCGTCGAGGGCGAGGAAGCGCCCGCGCTCGATGCGCCCCACCGTGGGCGGGGGTGGCGCGGCCGGTGGCGGCGATGGTCCTGCCGGCCCCGGAGGCCCGGCGACGCAGGACCCGACCCGCGGCCCGGGTCAGGGCAGGCTCGGGGGCAAAGCCGTCATAGCGGCGACCCAGCCACGCCCGACCGGCGGCGTAGCCGCGCCATTGGCGGCGCAGCGCGCGCACCGTGGTCCGGTAGCGGTGCTCCACCGTCGCCTCCCGGCGCCCCTCCAGGCGCCAGCCGGCGCGCTGCAGGCGCCACGAGAAGTCGGTGTCCTCGGCGGCGCGCACGCCCTCGTAGAAGCCCCCGATGGCCTCAAACGCCTCACGGCGCACGAGCAGGTTGGCGGCGACCGCGCGTGGCATGAACGAGTGGGCCAGGTGCGCGTCCTGGTCCAGGAAGCTCTTGGCGGCGCCGTAGCGGGCGGCCAGCCCGGGCGGGGGGGACCCTGGTCCCGCCGCCGGGACGACCGCTCCGGCCAGGGCCCCCACGTCGTCGGCCACGCCGTCGGCGAAGAAGCGGTCGATCAGGTCCGCGGGCGCGACGCAGTCCGCGTCCAGGAACAGGATCCAGGCGCGGCCCGCCCGGGCGGCGCCGGCGTTGCGAGCGTGCGACGGCGACTGCTCGCCGGTGGCCGGCACCACGGTGACGGGCATGGCGGCGGCCCCCGGTCCCTCGTCGCCGGCCCCCGCTCCGTCGTCGCCGGCCGGGGCGACCCCGGAGTTGTCGGCGAGGATGAGCTCGTCCTCGGCGCCGACCGACAGCGAGCGCAGCGCACCCAGCGCCGTCTCGGCCTCCGCGCGGCCCCCGGCGAACGGCATCACCACGCTGACGGCGGGGCGAGTCACGCCTCGCTCCGCCGGGGACGGGAACCCGGCCCCGCCCGCCCGCGTACGCGGGCCAGCAGCGCGCGGGCCTGCGTGAGCTCGGCACCGTGGGCAAAGCCCGTCACGAGCAGCATCGGCGGTATGACCGCCCATACCGCCGCGCGGGCGATGAAGCCGACGGCGCCCGAGGTCGGCAGGGCCAGATCGCCGGCGGCCGCAAGGCCGCCCACAATCAGTGTCAGCTGGGCCAGCCGCCGCCATTCAAAGGCCACCGGGAAGGCCCGCCGGGTGAGCAGGTGCATGGTGCCCAGCATCACCACGTAGGCGCCGCACAGCGCCAGGCCGGCGCCGGCGAGCCCAAGCGCCGGCACGAGCACGAGCAGCAACACCACGTTGGCGGCCAGCCCGGCGATCGCCGCCGGGAAGTTGCGCTCGGTCACCTTGGCGCGCCCGGCCACGGCCAGGAACACCACCCAGAGCCCGTACATCGCCCACCCCAGAGCCACCCACGGCAGCGCCTTGTAGGCGTCAAAGAACGCCGGCGCCGCCAGCAACCGTAGGACCCAGCGGCCCTCTAGGGCCAGGCCGGCGACCACCCAACCGCTCACCAGCAGGTAGTAGGTGGTCACCAGACCGTAGAGCCGGCCCGCCTCGCGGTCGTCGGTGACCGAATACGCCAGCGGCGGCCACGCGTACTGGAAGGCGCGCACGATGAATGCGACCGCCCCGGCCAGCTTGATCGCGATCGAGTACAGGCCGGCCAGCGCCGGGCTGCGGTGGTGAAAGATGTAGTAGCGGTCGACGATGCTCAGCGCGTACACGGACGCCTCCGCCGGAACGGTGGGCAGCCCGAAACGCAGCAGCACGCCCATCTCCGCGGCCTGGGCCGGCCGCACGCGCAGCCGGTGGCGCAGTTTGAACCACAGCGCGAACAGGACCACCGTCGAGGCGGCGTAGTTGCCCAGCAGCAACCCGCGGGCGCCGTCACCGGCCACCACCACCAGGACCACCGAGGCGGCGACAGTCATCAGCACGTTGCTCACCGACGCGGTCGCGTACAGGCGCAGGCGCTCGTCGACGCGCAGGATCCCGTAGGCGAGCTCGAGGTTGGTGAACGTCCACAGGCCCAGCACGGCGATGCGCAGCGTGGTGGCGTCGCGGTAGCCCAGGACGGCACGGCTGACCGGACCCGCCAGCACCGCCAGGATCACCGCGACGATCGTGGTGGTGACGAGGAGGAAGACGACGGTGCGGCGGGCCAGCGCGTCGCGGCGGTCCTGGTCTGAGTCGGTGAAGTAGTAGCGCAGGAACGCCTCGATCATCCCGAAGCGCACGAGGATGCTGATGAGGATCACCCCGTTGGCGAGCAGTTCCACCACGCCGTAACCCCGCGGCGAGACGTACCGGGTGTAGACCGGCAGCAGGATCACGGCGATGAACTTGGAGACGACGTCGGCGAGCTGGTAGGCCGCGAGCGACGAGACCAGGCGCTTGAGGTACGCGGTCACGCCGCCACACGGTACGGGTCGCCACGGGTGCGTTGAATCGCCGCCGCCGCAGGAGGACGGCCGCCTGCGCGCTCAGCTCACGGTGACGACGGCGCGCGGCGCGCTGCCGACTGAGATCGGCGAGGTCCCCATCGTGCACGCCTTGTCGATGAGCCGGACCGCGACCACGTAGGTCCCGGGAGGCGCGGGCCTGCCGCCGGCGACGGTGCCATCCCAGGTGCTCGCACCCGATTTGGTGGTCGCGGCGTAGCTCTTGACCTGCTGGGAGCGGCCGGCGGTGACGCGGTAGATGAGGATCCGCGGGCGCAGCGTGTCGGTGCCCGTGTAGTGGATCGTCACGGGCGCGCGGGAACCGCTTGAGATCGACGCGGGGGTGACGCCGGTCACCCGGACGTGCGGCCGGGTCGTCTCCACCGTCACCGGGAGCGCGGCCGTGCTGTTGGAGATGATCAGCGAACGCGCCTCGTGCAGCAGCGAGACCTTGACGTAATAGGTGCCCGCGGGGGCGATCGATCCGTTGGCCACACGCCCGTTCCAGGTGAACGGGTGGCGCTGGGGCGGATGCGCGCGCATGAACACGTTGTTCCCGATCGTCCTCACCGGCGTGCCGTCGCGGTCGACGATCTGGACGGTGACGTTGTCAGAGCGGTTCTGGAGATAGAAGGAGATCCTCATCCGCTTGTAGCTCCACAGCGTCACCACGCCCTTTCCGCCGCGCAGGGGGCAGAGGCCGCCGTAGACCGGGTTGATGGTGTTGGGCACCGGCGCCGGGCGGTACTGGATCAGGGGGGTGCTCACCTTGAGGTGCTGGGTGACGAAGAACGCCGCCACCGTGGCGATGACCAGCGCGACGAAGGCCGCCACCGGCGCTCTGCTCACAGCGGGACCACCGCCACGTTGGGCACCTCGAAGGTGTGAAAGGCGTCGAGCCCGCGCGGGTCGGCGGCGCACAGCATGACCCGGATGCTGCCGCCATGGCAGACGACCAGCGCCGGCAGCGGGCCGGCCGCATGGATCTCATGCAGGGCCTCCGTGACGCGTTGCTGGTGCTCCAGCAGCGACTCGCCCTCGGGGAAGCGGAACTCCGCGCCGGCGCGCCGCCAGGCGGCGTAGAGCTCGGGCTCGGCGCGCTCGATGTCCTCCATCAGAAAGCCCTCCCAGCGGCCGCGCGCCCCCTCCCGCAGGCGGGCGTCGAGCACCGGCGCCATCCCGATCCGCTCGCCGACGATCTCGGCCGTCTCGCGCGCTCGGCGCAGGTCAGAGGCCCACAGCGACGCGATCTCGTCGCCGAAGTGCATCCGGCCGGACGCACCGGCCACCTTGTCGGCCAGCTCATGGGCCTGGCGGCGCCCGGTGTCGTTGAGCGGCGTGTCGGTGCAGCCCTGGAAGCGGAACGGCGCGACATTGTCGTTGGTCTCGCCGTGGCGAGCCAGCCGGATGCCGCCCAGGCCCAGGTCCATGGCTACGCGGCGCGCAGGCCGCGCGGCTCAGTCATTGAGCTCGGCGACCGCGGTGTCCGAGCGCAGCCCGACCCGGATCGTCTCGAGCGAGAGGACGTCCTCGGGCGTGATGTTGCCGAGGTTGACGTCGGGGCCGAGCCGCCGCACGAACCACACCTGCTGCTCCTTGCGCGGCGCGTCGAACATGATCTTGTCGCCCGGGATGGCGTGCAGGATCTCGTCGACGAGCCCCTGGCGCACCTCGCCGTCGTGGCGGAAGATGCCGACGGCGCCGCTCTCGCGCCCCTCGGCGATCACCTTCCAGGCGCCCGCCTCCAGCTCGGCCTGCATCTGCTCGACCCAGCGGTAGGGGGCCATGATCCGCGTGTCGTCCTTGGAGCCGACCTCCGAGAGGACGGTGAACTCCTCGGCCAGCCGCGAGATCAGCTCGAGCTTGCGGTCGAACTCGATGTTGAGCGTGCCGTCGGAGAGCTCGATGTGGTCGAGGCCCAGCTCCTTGAGCCAGGCCACCAGGCGATCGAGCCGGTTCTGGGCGATGGCCAACTCCGTGAGCGTCCCCCCGAACATCACGGTGATCCCGTGCTCCTTGTAGCGGGCCAGCTTGGCCTCGAGGTTGCCCGTGGCCACCGCGGTCCCCCAGCCGAGCTTGACGATGTCGATGTACTCGCCGGCGATCTCGACCAGGCCGTCGATGTCAGACACCGAGAGGCCGCGGTCGAGCACGTGAGTCAGCCCATCCTGGCGGGGCTTGGTGGTGCGCGGGGGGAGGTCGAGGAGATCCTTCATGGCGGACATCGGACGCAAGAATGTAGCGACGAGGCGCAGCGGGTGGCGGCGCGAGGGCCCGGGCTCGTGGAATCGAGCCCGGCGCGTCAGCCGGTCTGGGCCAGATCGGCGCCGGCCGTGACGACCACCTGGGTGGTACACGCGGTGGTGGTGCCGCAGACCTTGGCGCGATCGCCCTGGCTGACCTGCTGGACCGACGCCGGGCCGAGCCTCAGAGATTTGGCCACCGCCAGCGCGTCGTTGCGGGCGCTCGTGGCGGTGTAGCCGACGATGGTGGACGTGACGCTCGTCTCGGAGGCGTTCTGGGTGGTGCCGCCCTTGAATCCGGCGGCGGTCAGCTTGCCCAGGACGTCGGCGGCGAGGTGGTTCGTCGCGGTCCCGTTGAGGACGGCGACCGTGACCGTGCTGGGCGTCACCGTCACCGGGGCGGCCTTGCTCTGCTTGGCACCCTTGGTCTTCTTGGCCGCTGTGGTGTTCGAAGCCGACGCCGCCGACGACGCGGACGACGACTGCGACGACGACGAGTTGTTACTGCTCGAACCGGTCACGAACACGAGTACGACCGCGACCACGGCGGCGGCCAGGATGGCGGCCAGCACGAAGAACACGGGGCTGATGCGGCGGCCGGAGGGCTCGCGCGCACTGCGCCGCGGTGGGGAAGGCGACGCCGGCGGGCGGCCCGGGGGGCGCTGCTGCTGGCGGGGCAGAGCGACGCGCGGGGGTGGCGCCGGCTCGGCGGTCGCGGCCATGGTGGGCATCGGAACCACGGGCGGACGGGCGACGCCGTTGCCGCCACCGGCGGGCGTGGACGGCGCGGGCCCGGGCGGCGGAGTCGCGACGGTGGCGTCAGAGACGGCACCCGCCCGCCCTTCGCCATCGCCGTTGGTGGAGGGCCGCAGCGCGCGGATCGAGATCTCATCGGGCTCGACGAGCGGGATGAGACGCGTCGCGGAGCTGAGCGCGGGCGCGCCGACGCCCGCGGGGGCGGCCGGGATCGTCGCCACGGCGCCGGCGGGAACCTGCTCGCCGGGGACGGCGCGCGATGCCGCAGCCGCTCGCGCGGCCATGGCGGAGGCGGGTGGGGCGGCTACGGGAGCGCGCGGTCGTCTGTGCCGCCGCCGGGTGCTGGGAGCGCTGACGCGACAGGTGGTCGACGTAGAGCTGGAGCTGGTAGAGCTGCTGCTCGGCCTCGTCGGCGCGACGGCGCAGGTTGGCGGTCTCCCGGGACTGAGTGAAGAACAGGAGGACGAGCAGCGCCAGGCCGATGATGGACGCGAAACCGGCCTTGGCACCCACCGAGTTGATGAAGTGCTGGATCGAGAGGGCGTACGCGATCGAGGCCATGGGTTACGGGCGCAGTCTAAGGGTGGATGGCGGCGCGTCGCCGGAGGGCAGCGTGGCGCGCGCACCGGACAGCTCAGACACGGTTTTCGCCAACGCGGCGGCGTCACCTTCGAGCACGAGCAGGTTGATGTCCGCGAACGTCTGATCCACCCACTCAGGGTCCAGACGCTCATGGCTGGCGCGCTGGATGCGCTGCACCGGGGTGGGCTGGGGGTGCTCGTGGGTGTCGAAGAGCTCCTCGTGGAACTTCTCGCCCGGCCGCGCGCCGACGATCTCGATGGCAATGTCGCGCTCGGGCTCGAGGCCCGAGAGGCGGATCATCGTCTTGGCCAGCTCGATGATGCTGACGGGCTCGCCCATCTCCAGGACGAAGATCTCGCCGCTGCGCCTCGTCGCGCAGCGAACCGGCGCGGATGATGAGCTGGACGGCCTCCGGGATCGTCATGAAGTAGCGGGTCATCCGCTCGTCGGTCACCGTCACCGGGCCGCCGGCGGCGATCTGGCGGCGGAAGATCGGGACCACCGAGCCCGAGGAGCCGAGCACGTTGCCGAACCGCACCGTGGCGTAGCGCGTGCGCCGGGTGCTTGGTGGCCTCCGCCTCGACCGCCCACTCCGCCAGCGCCTTGGAGGCGCCCATCACGGTGGCCGGCTTGACCGCCTTGTCGGTGGAGACGAGCACGAAGGTGCCGACGCCGAGCTCACCGGCGATGCGCGCCACCAGGCGCGTGGCCAGGGCGTTGTTGCGGATCGCCTCGACGGGGTTGCTCTCGATCATGGCGACGTGCTTGTAGGCGGCGGCGTGGAACACGACCGACGGCCGGTGCTCGGCGAGCACCTCGCGCATGCGCTCCTCCTCCTTGCAGTCGGCCAGGACCGTCACCGCGGTGCGGACGTGGCGCTCGTCCTCGAGCTCGCGGCGGATCTCGAACAGGTTGTCCTCGGCGTGGTCGACGAGGACGAGGCGGCGCGGGCCCACCCGGGCGATCTGGCGGCACAGCTCGGAGCCGATCGAGCCCCCGGCGCCGGTCACCATCACGACCTCGCCGGCCAGGTAGGCGCCGACGCGCTGGAGCTCCTCGCGCACGGGCTCGCGGCCGAGCATGTCCTCGACGCGCACCTCGCGCAGCTGGCGGGTGACGCGGAGCTGGCCGGAGCCGTCGCGCAGCAGCTCGAACACCGTGGGCATCGTGCGCACCGGGATGCCGCGCTCGCGGCAGGCGGTGACCACGCGCGGCGCGCAGCGTGCCCGGCGCCGACGGGATGGCGATGACCACCTCGTCGGGCTCGACCTCGTCGAGCACGCGCGCCAGGTCGGAATCGGTCGTTGCCGAGGACCTTGAGGCCGTGCTCGTCCTTGATGCCGCGCTTGCGCGGGTCGTCGTCGAGAAAGCCGACCGGGCGGAGGCCGAGCCGCGGGTTGCGCATCAGCTCGCGGACGACGAGGCGGCCGCCCTCGCCGCCGCCGACGATCAGCGACCTCGCGCGCGCCCTTGCCGGCGCGGATGGTGCGGATCCGGCCCTCGACGATGAGCTGCACGGCGAAACGGGCCCCGATGAGCAGCGCCAGGCGTCAGCAGGAAGAACAGGGCGATGACGCTCGACGGCATGCTGCACCGGGGCGTCGGCGAGCCGACTTCGGGGAAGAGCGGGCGTGCTGGTGCGTGACGCCCGGGACGCCACGGTGCGAGGTCGGCGCCTGCGACCGGGATGCAGCAGCGCGATCACCCCGACGACGACGACGGTCGCCACGAACACGCCCTTGATCACGGCCTCGTAGTCGCGCTGCCCGATGAACCGCCACAGCCGCTGGTACTGGCCGAAGGCGGCCGAGCGCGACCAGCGTGACCGCGACCACCCACGACGATCGTGTCGCGTCGAGGAGGTGGCCGTAGCGCTGGCTGTTCGGTGCTGCGGAAGTCGCCCTCGAACCGAAGCCAGAAGGCAAGGAAGTATGCGAGCGCGACCAGACAGACCATCGACCACCAGCTGGGGCAGGGCGTGACGATGGACGGGAAAGGCCGCGGATCTGATCCGTCGGCGCATGCGGCGGGGATTCTAGTCGGGGTTGTCTGAAGAACGGCTAAGCCGTCCCCGCCGCCACGATCGGCGGCCGGTAGGAAGCTGAGCCCGCCTACTTGCGGACGAGGACGCCCTGCGGGTGGCGGGCCGTGGGCACGTACAGCGACTTCAGGCTGATGAGGAGCTGGACCCGGCTGGCCTTGGTGCGCACGGCCGTGACCGCCCAGCCGTTGGGCAGCGGCGTGAAGAGCACGAGCGGATGGCGCTTCTTGGCTGAGCTCGAACTGGGGCCGGTAGCCGATCACGCCGGTATTGCGGTGCATGTACCAGCCCATGATGCTGACGTACTCGACGTTGAGCACCGGCCTGCCGCAGCCTGGATCGCTGGCGGGCCGCCGAGCGCGGTGATGTAGGCGCCGAGCTTGTTGATCTCCTCGGTGCGCGCGCGCTCGTGGTGGATGTCCTTGTGCTCGGCGCGGGCGAGGATGACCGCGTGGGGCACGTCACGGCGACCAGGACCACCGCGACGGGGATCCCGGCCCAGCGCCGGCAGCGACGCGCCAGATAGCGCGAGGCGTCCAGCACCAGCCAACCCGCGGCGACCCGGCGAGCACGCCGGTGAGGCCGGCGGGCTCGAACAGGTAGCGCGGCACGCCCGGGAAGCCGTGCAGCGCGAAGGCGATCTCGATGACGACCCAGCCAGCGGCCATCGCCGCGAGGGTCACGACGGTCCAGTTGCGGCGCAGCAGCGGCCAGGCCCAGCGCGAGCCAGCGCGGCCAGCTCGATCGGCGAGGAAGTCCAGCGCGGTGAAGCGGCTGACCGTGCAGACGATCTTGCCGGTGGTGCATTCGCGCGGCGAGCGCAGCGCGAGCTGACCGGCGATGTTGGGGCGGCCGTTGGTGATCGTCGGGACGCCGAACCACAGGAACAGGGTGACGAACGGCGCCGCCGAACACATCCTGCGCATCGTACGGGTGCTTGCGCAGCAGGACCAGATCCCGTAGACCGCGAGGAACGGCCACACCTCGGGACGGCCCAGGCCGACCGAGCACGCCCAGCCAGAACGCCCAGCGCAGGCGCCCGCGCAGGTAGCTGGTCGATCGCGGCCAGGCAGACGCTGACGAGCATCGAGTCCGACTGGGCGCTCATGCAGGTAGTGGAAGTAGTCCTGGATCCCGAGCACGCAGGCGCCGCCGAAAATGCGCGGCCGCCCACGGCGGCCCACCGGTGCCGCCCTCGGCGGCGGTCAACGCGGTAGGCGATGCGCGCGCCGAACACCGCGCCCGACAGCGAGATCGAGACCGCGGTGAGCATCCACAGGTACAGCGCCCAATGGCCGAACAGCGAGTAGACGACGGTGAAGATGAACGTGAACGGCTTCCACGAGGGCGCGCCGCCCAGGTTCAGCGTGCCGTGCAGCGTCTGGTAGCCCCAGTCCAGCCAGCCGTAGGGGTCATAGCCGGGACGGGTGTCGGCCCACCGCAGAACGATCGCGGACGACCACGACGACGCCGAGGCCGACCAGCCACCACGTGGACCGTTGCAGCGGCGAGCCGCCACCCGAGCCCTTGGCGCTCGGCGGCGAGGAATCACGGCCCTCGGGACCGAAGGCGTGCGGCGTCTCTAGCGTGGTGTCAGACACGAGGAGCCTCGCTACGGTACCAGCGCGCCACGTGAGAACGCGCTCATCGGGGCTTGGCAGGCCGCGTGAGCATTTCCACCAGCACTTCCGGATCACGGCGCACGCGCTCGGGGTGGGCGGGATCCGGGTCGGCGCGGGCGCGCTTGACCAGCTGAACCTGCTCGGGGCGCTCGAGCCGGGCGAGCCGGCCCTCGTCGATGAGCCGCTCGTCGACAGCGCCAAGCCGGCCCTCGAACACGGTGAACACCGGCGTGCCCAGCGCCACCGCCTCGCGGTTCATCGTGCCCCCGGCGGAGACGACCAGATCGGCGTAGGCAATCAGCGACTGCGCGTCGATCGCGCGCTCGGGGACGATGAAGCCGCCGGCGCCGCCGAGCTCGGCGCGCTGTTCGGGGGTGCGGGGCAACACCACCGTTTGGGCGCCGCGCAGCCGGTCGAGCACCTCGCCGAACACGTCGTTCTCGAAGCGGTGATACAGCGACACGGCCGGCGGCGTGCGCACGACGGCGATCGGGCTGAGCGGGGTCCAGGCGGAGGTCGGTCGAGGATCTGCGGGTCGGGCTCGAAGTCCGCCAGGTAGTACTCCTCCTTGAGCCCCGGATACTGCGCGAGCTTGCGCCGGGCCCCGTAGCGGTCCATGCGCTCGGGCGGGATCGCGTCCGGGATGACCACGGCCTGGGCCAGCCGGCAGTTGACGTTGTGCTGCACGGTGGCCCACTCGTAGTCAAACGTGGTCGAGCACGGGATCCGCAGCAGCGCGGAGGCCACGGTGATGTCGTTGGAGCCGTGGCCGATGGCCAGCTCAAACGGGCCGTGCCGGCGTGCCCACCGGGTCAGCTGGAACGACCGTTCGGCGAGCCCGCGCGCCTTGTCCAGCAGCCCGGCCCCGCGGTGGTGGCCGATCGCCGTGTGCTCGATGCCGAAGCGATCGCACAGCGCGAGCGTCTGGGCGAAGTCCCGCGCGGTGACGCTGGACCTCGTGGCCGCGGGCGCGCAGGCGCTCGATCACCGGGCGCAGGACGAGGACGTGAGGGGAGTTGGTGAAGTCGACCCAGACGCGCATGGTCGGCGCAATGATGGCGCGCGCGCCGGCGAGCTACGCGGCCGTCGCGAGCGCGGCGACGACCTCGCGCGCCTGCGTCGGAGCCCAGCACCGGGCTGATCGGCAACGCGATGTTGGTCGCCGCGATCTCCTCGGTGACCGGGAGCGGCCCGACGCCCTCGACGTACGGCGCCATCGCCGGCTGCCGGTGCAACGGGACGCGGTAGTAGCCGCGGGCCTGGACGCCGGCGTCGTTGAGCGCGGCCATCACCTCGTCGGCACGGGGATGGGTGACGCGAACAGGTGCCACGCGGGGTCCAGCCCTGCCGGGGACGACCGGCAGCCCGACATGCTCTCCCACGCCCGCCGCCATGTACGCGGCCGCTGCGGCGCGCCGGCCATCGCACCAGCCGTCCAGATGGGGCAGCAGCACGCGCAGGACCGCCGCCTGGATCTCGTCCAGGCGCGAGTTGTAGCCGACGTACTCGAAGTTCGCCTTGTCTCGCGAGCCGTGGAAGCGCAGCGACCGCGTCAGCGAGGCGATCTCGTCGTCATCGGTGACGATCGGCGCCGCCGTCCCCGAAGGCGCCGAGGTTCTTGGAGGGGTAGAACGAGAAGGTGGCCGACGTTGCCGAGCGTGCCGGCCATCTGCCCGTGACGGCGGGCGCCGGCCGCCTGGGCGGCGTCCTCGAGCACGGGCAGCCCCAGCTCGCTGACGTCGGGCGCCGGCAGCCCGAACAGGTCGACGGAGAGGATCGCGGTCGTGCGCGGCGTCAGGGCGGCGCGCACGGTGTCGACGGTCACGTTGCGCGTCTCGGAGTCGACGTCGCAGAACACCGGGCCGGGCGCCGGCGTTGACACCGCCTCGGCACTGGCGTAGAACGTCAGCGCGGGAACCACCACATCGTCGCCGGGCTTGACGCCGAGGGCGCGCAAGGCGACGGTGATCGCGTCGGTGCCGTTGGCGACCCCGATGACGTGGCGGCGCCGAGATAGGCGGCGAACTCCTCCTCGAACGCGGTGACGTTCGGGCCGAGGATGAACTGACCGCCCGCCACGACCTCCGCGATGCGTTCCAGGATCGTCTCGCGCAGCGGGGCCATGGGGGTGGCGTTGTCGAAGAGTGGGACGGCCATCGCGCCGCTACGTTAGATGAGACCTCGCTCACAGTGCTCACTGAGGGCGAGCCGGAGAGGTTGAGGGCGGTGGGCGCCGCTACGCCTAGGCGCCAGTGCCGTTCCTCCTGGCTTCCCTGACCGCTCCGCTGGTCAACCTCGCCACACATCTCATCGACAGCATCGGGCTGGCGGGCGTCGCGTTGCTCACGCTCAGCTCCGGCGTGATCGGGGTCCCGGGCACCGAGCCGACGATGCTGTTCGCCGGTTTTGACGTCTTCCAGGGCAACCTGAGCCTGCCCGGGATCATCGTCGCGGGCGTCGTCGGCGACGTCGCGGGGGCCTCGATCGCCTATTCCATCGGCTACTTCGGCCGGCGCGAGCTGCTGGAGTCCCATGGCTCCAAGCTGCACGTGAGCTCCGGCGGCCTGGATCGCGCCCATCGCTGGTTTGACCACTACGGCACGCCGGTCATCTTCGTGTCGCGCTTCATGCCCTTCATCCGCGCGGCGTTCCCCTATGCGGCCGGTGTGGCGCGAATGCCGTATCTGCGCTTCGCCACCATGGCCACGTTGGGCTCGATCGTGTGGATCGGCGGCCTCGGCGTGCTGGGGCGCGAGGTCGGCACGCAGTGGCAGACCTGGCGCCATCACCTGGAGTACGTCGACTACGTCGGCGCGGTGATCCTGGTGGCGGCCATCGTCTACCTGATCATCCGGTGGAGGCGGTCGCGAGGCGGAAGCGGCGGCGCTCCCAAGCCCGAGCCGGCGGCGGATGTCGTCGCCGACTGAGGCTGACCGGGCCGAGCGGCCACTGCCACCCGGGGATCAGTGCCCGCTCACCCACCCGACCCCACCGCGACCACGCCAACCGCACGCCACCCCCCTACCCACCACACCCCGAGATCGCCGTCGGAGAGGCGCTGGTGCTGGGCGCGCTGCACGGTCCGGCGGAGCTCCTGCCGATCTCCTCCTCCGGCCACATCACGATCATCCCGTGGCTGCTGGACTGGGACTACTGCAATGCGGACGCCGAGCTGCGAAAGGCCTTCGAGGTGGCGCTGCACGCCGGCACCGCCGCGGCGCTTCTGATCACGCTGCGCACCGAGGTGTCCGATGCCCTGCACGACATGAGCCTGCGGATCGCCGAGCTCATCGCTCTGTCGTTCGTGCCACCCGCGATCGTCGGGTACACGCTGGAGCGCCCGATCGAGCGCCGCCTCGGCACGCCCGGCACGATCGCGCTGGGCCTGGTGGTGGGCTCGGTGGCGATGGCCCGAGCCGACCGCACACCGCAGACGCGGACCTCCCACGAGGCCGGCCTGACCGACGCGCTCTGCCTGGGGATCGCCCAGGCGTGCGCGCTGCTCCCCGGGGTGTCGCGCAACGGCGCCACGCTGGCCGCGGCTCGGCGTCGGGGGTTCACCCGGGAGGACGCGAACAAGCTGTCACGTCACGTCGCGCTGCCGGTCATCGCCGGCGCGACACTGCTCAAGACGGTCCGGCTGGCCCGCCGGGGCCTGCCGCCGCGCAGTGCCCTCCCCATCGCGCTCGGCGCGCGGCGCCTCGTTCGCGTCGACGCTCGGCTCGACGTGGCTCATCCGCCAGGTCGAGCGCGACCGGTCGCTGCTCCCCTATGCCGTGTACCGCCTGGGGTTGGCGGCCGTCGTGCTGGGCCGCCTGGCGCAGGCGAAGTCCGGTCGATATACGACAATGGCAACGTGACCGACGCCTACGCAGCCGCTGGAGTGGACACGCGGCAGGCCGACCGCGGCGTCGCGGCCCTGGTCTCGGTGCTCAGCTCGATCGAGACCGGGCGCGAGCGCCTGTCGGTGCCGCTGCCCGGCCACTACGCCAGCGTCATCCGGATCGCCCCCAACCTCGGGGTCGCCCTGGCCACCGACAGCGTCGGCTCCAAGGTCATCGTCGCCGAGCAGGCCCAGCGGTTCTCCACCATCGGGATCGACTGCGTGGCCATGAACGTCAACGACCTCATCTGCGTGGGGGCCGAGCCGCTGGCGCTGCTCGACTACCTCGCGGTCGAGTCCGCCGACCCGGAGATGCTGGCCGAGCTGGCCGAGGGGCTGCGCCTTGGCGCTCAGGACGCCGGCGTCGAGATCCCCGGCGGTGAGGTCTGCCAGCTGCCCGAGGTCATCCGCGGCCACCCGTCGCCCTACGGCTTTGACCTGGTCGGATCCGCGTTCGGCACCGTAGCGCTGGACGGCATCGTGGACGGCAAGGCCTGCGGCCCGGGCGATGCGCTCATCGGACTGCCGGCGTCGGGCGTGCACTCCAACGGCCTCACGCTGGCACGGCGAGTGCTGCTGGAGGAGGTCGGCCTGGCCCTGGATGCGAGGCCGGCCGAGCTGGGCGGGGTCAGCGTGGCCGACGTGCTGCTCGAGCCGACCGTCATCTACGTCCGGGCGGTGCTGGAGCTGCTGCGCTCCGACGTCGCCGTCCACGGCCTGGCCCACATCACGGGCGGCGGCCTGCTCAACCTGCTGCGCCTGGGAAACGACCCCACCCGACCCATGGGCTTTGAGATCACCGAGCCCCTTCCGGTGCTCCCCGTGTTCGCGCTCATCGCCGAGCTGGGCGACGTTCCGGCCGCCGAGATGTGGGAGGTCTTCAACATGGGCTGCGGCTTCTGCGCCGTGGTGCCCGCCGCGGACGCTGAGCGGGCCGTGGCGCTGCTGGGGGCCCGTCACCCGGGGACTGCGGTCATCGGCCACGTCACCGACTCCGGCGGGCGCGTGAGCCTGCCCGGCGTGGGTATCGAAGGCGAGGGCGGGCGGATCCGGGCGGTCTGACGTCCCCGTGGCCCGAGTTCCTAAAGACAATCTCACCGACCGGGGCGTGCACGTACGCCGCCAACCCGCCCTCCGGGTCGGCGCGTGCCGCACAATATGGACGGACGCATGAGCACCCTGGTGGGCACCAGTCTCAACGGCCGCTACCGCCTGGAGGCGAGGATCGCCGCCGGGGGTATGTCGACGGTCTACCGCGCCCTGGACGAGACGCTCGAGCGCCAGGTGGCGGTCAAGCTCATGAACCGCGAGGTCGCGTCTGACTCCGACCAGCTCGAGCGCTTCCGCCGCGAGGCGCGCGCCGTGGCCCAGCTGTCGCATCCCCACATCGTCGGGGTGATCGACGCCGGCGAGGACGACAGCCGCCCCTACATCGTCTTCGAGTACGTCGAGGGCGAGACGCTCAAGGACCGGATCCGCCGCCTCGGCCGCCTGCCCATCACCGAGGCCGTTGCCTACGCGATCGAGATCGCCCGCGCCCTGGGGGCGGCGCACGCGCGCCACATCGTCCACCGCGACGTCAAGCCCCAGAACGTGCTCATCGACCACGAGGGCTCGGCGAAGGTCACAGACTTCGGGATCGCGCGCACCCTCGAGGAGGACGGGCTGACCGCCGATGGGCGGGTTCTGGGCACCACGGACTACGTCTCGCCCGAGCAGGCGCTGGGCCAGGACGTCACCGGGCAGTCAGACCTCTACTCGCTGGGCGTCGTCCTCTACGAGATGCTCACCGGGGAGGTGCCGTTCACCGGGGAGAGCCAGGTCGCCGTGGCGATGAAGCACGTCCGTGAGACGATCCCCGATGTCCAGCTCAAGCGCCCGGAGATCTCGGCCGCGCTGGCGTCGGTGGTCGACACCGCCACCGCCAAGCGCCTGGACGAGCGCTACGCCGACGACGCCGAGCTCATCGCCGACCTCGAGGACGTCCTGGCCATCGAGACGGCGCGCTCGGGCAACGTCACCGGCGAGGTCACGACGGTGCTGCGCACGCTCCCGTCGCGCAAGCGGCGACGGCTGCCGCTGCGCCGCCGCCAGCCGGTGGTGGTGCTCGCCCTCGGCCTCATTGTGGCCGCCGCGGTCGTCGCGGTCCTCGTGTTCGCGGCCAACCACACGCACCACGGGACCGGCACGTTGCCCCAGGCCGCACCCAAGGCGACCCCGCACCCGATCTCCCTGTGTGACTCCTGCGCGCATGACTACAACCCCGATGCGCTGGTCGGGCCCAAGAACCAGCATCCCGAGCAGGCCGGCTTCGCCATCGACAGTGACCGCAACACCGCCTGGTCGACCGAGAGCTACGTCGGCGACAACCTGGGCAAGCCGGGGGTGGGGATCTACGTTGACGCCAAGCCGGGCGTGGCCGCCGGATCGATGATCGTCGACACCGACACGCCGGGGTACGCGGTCACCGTCTACGCGACGAGCTCGCGGCCCGACCCGAGCACGTTCAACTCCGGGCCGGGAGGCTGGGTCAAAGTGGGCGCCGCACCGAGCGTCAAGAAGGCCCAGACGATCAAGCTGACGACGGGGACGACGAAGTACCGCTACTACCTCGTGTGGATCACCAGCCTCGGTGACCACAGCCACGTCGACGTCAACGAGATCGCGCTCTACACGTAGTCCGGACGCGATCAGTAGCTGAGCTTGCCCTCGGCGGCGTAGCGCTCCAGCGCCAGGGCGACCAGCCGGTCCAGCAGCTCCGGGTACTCGATCCCGCTGGCGGCGAACAGCGATCCGAACACGCTGGTGGGGGTGAAGCCCGGCATCGTGTTGAGCTCGTTGACCAGCACGTCTGGCCCGATGACGAAGAAGTCGACTCGGGCCAGGCCCTGGCAGCCCGACACCGCGAACGTCCGCACCGCCAGCTCGCGGATCCGGTCGCGCACCTCGGGCTCCACCCGCGCGGGCACCACCAGGCGCATGCCGCCCTCGGTGTACTTCGCCTCGTAGTCGTACCAGCCGCCCTCACCGGCGGCGAGCAGGATCTCCCCCGGCTCGGAGGCGATCGGATCGCCGTTGCCGAGCACCGAGCACTCGACCTCGCGCCCGGCGGCGAAGGCCTCGACGATTGCCAGGGAGTCGTGCTGGAACGCGGTCGCCAGCGCGACCGGAAGCTCGCCGGGGTCGGCCACCCTGGCGATGCCCACCGAGGAGCCCAGGCGTGCCGGCTTGACGAACGCCGGATAGCCCAGCTCTGCCACGGCCCGCGCGGTCGCCTCGGGATCGGCCACATGGACGAGCTGATCGACGGCGCGGTAGTCCACCTGCGGGATCCCCTGCTCGGCCATGAGCTGCTTGAACACCACCTTGTTCATGCACAGCGCCGAGGCCAGGACCCCGGCACCGACGTAGGGCACGTCGAGGCACTCGAGCAGCCCCTGCACCGTCCCGTCCTCGCCGAAGGGGCCGTGAAGCACCGGGAAGACGACGTCGACCTCGGGCAGGCCCGACCCGAGCGCGACCGTCACGGCTCGCCATCACGGCGCCAGACGCCGTCCCGGCCGATCTGGATCTCGGTCACGGCATGGCCCGCCGTGCGCAGGCCGTCGGCCACCGACGCGCCCGGACGCCAGCGAGACCTCGTGCTCGGAGGAGCGCCCTCCGGCGAGCACCGCCACCCGGTGGACGGTCATTGGCCGTGCGTGCTCGTGGTCGGCGTGGTCGAGGTCGAGGTCGAAGTGCTGGTCGTGGTCGTGGTGGTGGAGCTGGAGCTCGTGGAGCTGAGGACGCCGACGACAATGGTCACGAGGCTGCCCTTCTTGGCAGTCGAGTTACCGGCTGGGCTCTGGTCCACGACGACGCCATTGTTACTGGGCCTGGTGACGGTGCGGGTCGTCTGCGTCACCTTCAGGCCCGCCGCGGTGAGCGCACTCACCGCACCTGCCGCGGGATCACCGATCACCTTGGGGACGGTTACCGTGGGGGGAGCGGTGGCCACGGTGATGGTGACCGCGGAGCCGTTGGGGGCCTTGACGTTCCGCCGCCGGGCTCTGGCTGATCACGTTGCCGACGGCGACGGTGGCCGAGGCCTGATTGCGGGTGTGGACGGTGAACCCGGCGCGCGTGAGGTCGGCGGCGGCCTGGGTCTGGCTCTCACCGACGACGGACGGCACCTGCTTCTGCGGGGCGCCCGAGGAGACGAACAGGGTGACCGTGAACCCCCGCGGCACCTCGCGCGCCACCCCGGGGTTGGTCGCCGTGGCCTGGCCGGCCGAGAACTGATTCGACGGCCGCGGCACCACGTTTCCGACCTTGAGTCCGGCGCGGCGCAGCGCCCGGCTGGCGGCGGCCTGGCTGAGGCCCTGCACCGGCGGGATGGAGATGTCCCCCGGGCCGCTGGACACGCTGAGCGTCACCGTCGACCCTCTGTCGGCCTTGCTGCCGGCCGACGGGGCCTCGGCGACGACGATGCCCGACGGCTTGCGGTTGACCACCGACACCGTGGACACCTGGAACTTCGCCTCCGCGACGGTGGCTCGTGCCGTGCTGATCTGCTCGCCGATGACCTTGGGCACCAGCACCTGCGTGGGCCGGGTCAGGAAGTACGCGGCGGCCGCCGCACCGGCGATCAACAGGATGACGAGCAGCAGCCACCCCCACAGCGCCCAGCCGCGGCCCTCGTGGTCCTCGGGCGGGCGCACCGCGGACATCTCGCCCGAGCCGTTGGTGGCCTGGGCCTGGGCCTGCTGGTAGGCGGCCAGCCCAGGACCCGACGATCGCCGCCCCGGCACCCGCCGCCGCCCCCGCGGCGGCCACGGCGGCCATGCTGGCGGTGTGCTGGCCCGCGCCGGCCGAGGCGATCGCCTCGCGGCAGTGCTCGAGCACGGTGATGAGCTGGTCCGCATCGGCCGGGCGATCCGAGGCGTTCTTGTTGAGCACCCAGAGCACGGTCTGCTCGAGCTCGGGCGGAATGTTGGGGTTGATCGTGCTCGGCGGCGGCGGCGCCTCGGAGACGTGCTTGAGCGCAATGCTGACCGCCGAGTCGGCCTCGAACGGGACCCGCCCGGTGAGCATCTCGTAGAGCACGACGCCGACCGAGTACAGGTCAGAGCCGGCGTTGACGGCGTGGCCCTGGGCCTGCTCGGGCGAGAGATATTGCGCGGTGCCCATGATCGAGCCCGTCTCGGTCATGTCCGAGGCGCCGGCGCGGGCGATGCCGAAGTCGGTGACCTTGGCGTGGTCGGAGTCGTCGACGATGACGTTGTGGGGCTTCAGATCGCGGTGGATCACCCCGCGGCGGTGGGCGAATCGCGCCGCCTTGAGGATCTGGATGGTGATGTCGATGGCCCGCAGCGGGTCCAGTGGCGCCTCCTGGCGGATGAGCTGCTTGAGCGAGCGGCCCGGGAGGTACTCCATCGCGATGTAGTAGGTGTCGTCGAAGGTGCCCCGGTCATAGACGCTGACCACATTGGGGTGCTGAAGGCCGGCCGCCGCCTGGGCCTCGCGGCGGAAGCGCTCGACGAAGTCGGGGTCCTGGGCGAAGCGGTGGTGCAGCAGTTTGAGGGCGACCTTGCGCCCGAGTTGCTGGTCCTCGGCCAGGAACACGTCGGCCATGCCTCCCGAGCCCAGCCGCGACATCACCCGGTAGCGCCCGTCGATCATCGTGTTCGGGACCGGGTCGGCCATCAGCATGCGCTCCTGGTCGGCTCTCGGTCCATGGCGCGCACCGCTACTTGCCTTCCCCCAGCAGCGTCTGGACAATGTCTCGGGCGATGGGGGCGGCGACCTGGCCGCCGAACTGGCCCTGCGTCTTCTCGATCGTGACCGCGATCGCGACCTTGGGGTTGTTCGCGGGCGCGAACCCGATGAACCACGGCTGGGTGAGACCCGACCCGGTGGCCCCGATGGACGCCGTTCCGGTCTTACCGGCGAACGGGATCCCGGAGCCCAGCTTGGCGGGGGTGCCGGTGCCCTCGTCGACGACGGTGCGCATCATCTGGTTGACCGCGGAGGCAGTCTGGGGCGTCATCACCTGGTCGAGCTCGGTCGGCTGGACGGTCTGGACGGTGCGACCGTCGGGGTCCACCACCTTGCTGGTCAGGCGGGGCTCCATCAGCTTGCCCCCGTTGGCCACAGCCGCGGCCACCATCGCCATCTGCAGCGGCGTGACCAGGAGCCCGCCCTGGCCGATGGCGATGCGGCCGATGTCCTCGTTCGGGCTGCCGGGCCTGAACGGCCTGCCCTTGAAGTCGAAGGGACGGCTGCTCGTCACCTCCCCACTGGGAAGGTCGATCGGGGGCTTGGCATAGAAGCCGAAGCGCTTCATGTAGTCGGTCATCGTCTTGCGCCCGAGCTTGACCGCCACCTGCGCGAACACGGTGTTGACGCTGTCGGTGAGGGCCTTGGTGAGGGTGATCGGCCCGAAGCTCTGGTTGTTGTCGTTCTGGAGCGGCACGCCCGAGATCGTCTTGGGCGAGTTGCCGTTGATGATCGAGTTGGGCGTGTACTTGCCGCTGTCGATGGCGGCCGTGGCCGTCACCACCTTGAACGTGGAGCCCGGCGGGTACCGACCCTGCGTGGCACGGTTGAGCTGGCACGCGTCCGAGCAGGGCGCGTTGAAGTGGTTGTCGTCGTAGCTGGGGTTGGAGTACATGGTCAGGACCGCCCCCGTCCGTGGATCCAACGCCACGACCGAGCCCGCGCGTCCGGCAAGTTCCTGGCGCGCGAGTTGCTGAGCCTTGGGGTCGAGATAGGAGTAGACGTCATCGCCCTGGGTCTGGGCGCCGCCCAGCGGCCCGAACACGGAGTTCAGTGTCGTCGGCGGGCCCTTGAGATCATCGAGGCGGTACTTCTCGAGGCCCGCTGCCTGACGACTGATGAGATTGGAGTAGCCGACGGGCTGGGCGAACAGCGACCCCTGCGGGTAGGTCCGCAGCCAGTACCCGGTCTTCGGCTGCCTGACCGATCGCGCCAGCGTCTCGCCGTTGTCGGCGAGAATACGCCCGCGCTTGATCTTCAGCGCGGTGATCAGCGTGCGGCTGTTGAGGGCATTGTTGTTCAGCGCGGTGGCGTCGATCACCGTCCAGCGCGTCGTCCACACGATGAGCAGGGCGAACAGGACCACGATGACCGCAAACAACTTCATGATCTGCGAGCTCATGTCGTCGGCCTCCGCGAGCGGTCGGACACGAGCAGCAGCAACGCCAGCAGGACGAAGTTGGCGACGATCGAGGCGCCGCCGTAGGAGATGAACGGGAGCGTGACGCCCGTGAGCGGGATCACCCGCGTCACCCCGCCGACGATCACGAACACCTGGAGCGCGAACACTGTCGCCAGGCCCACGGCCAGCAGCGTCGAGAACGAGTCGCGGGCCAGCACCGCGGTCTTGTAGCCGCGATAGATGAACAGCAGATAGGCGACGAGAATCGCCGTGGCCCCGAACAGTCCCAGCTCGTTGGTGATGACCGCGTAGATCATGTCGGTCTGCGGGAACGGGATGAGCGAGAGGATCGACTGGCCCCACCCCTGCCCGAACAGCCCGCCGGCCGCCTGGGCGAAGATCCCGTTGGCGACCTGGAAGCTGCCTCCCGTCGCGTGGTAGAGGTGGCTGTTGAACGGGTGCTGCCAGTCCTCGAAGCGCGCGTTGACGTGCGGGATGTGGGTGCCCAGGTACCAGGCGCCGATGGCAAAGGCGAGCAGCCCGATGACCACGAACGAGAGCCGCCCGGTGGCGACGTAGAGCATCGAGAGCAGCGCCCCGTAGAACATCAGCGACGAGCCGATGTCCGAGAGCAGCACCAGCGCGGCCATGGCGACGCCCCAGATGATCAGCACCGGACCGAAGTGCTTGAGCGGCGGGAGTGTCACCCCGAGGATCCGGCGCGCGCCCAGCACCATCACCTGCCGAGTGTCACGCAGATAGCTGGCCAGGAAGATGACGAGGCCGATCTTGGAGAACTCGGTGGGCTGAAAGCTCAGCCCACCGGGGACCTTGATCTCCAGGTACGCGCCGTTGACCTGCTCCCCGATCCCCGGGAAGCGGGGAAGCACGAGCAGGAGCAGCGACACCGCCACGATTACGTAGCGGTACTGCTCGAGCTTGCGGTAATCGCGGAAGGCGATGATCGTGACCGCGAACAGCACGAGCCCCAGCACGAACCACTGGGCCTGCTGGCGGGCGTCGGTGGAGCTGATGCGGTAGACCATCACGATGCCGAAGCTGGCCAGGAGCGCCACCAGCGGGAACATGTAGGGGTCGGCGTTGGGCAGCGTGACGCGGATGAGGATGTGGCCGGCCAGGCACAGGCCCAGGAAGATCGCCCCGTACGTGAGCGACACGTTGGACAGCACCTGCTGGCGCTGGATGAACACGGCGGTGAACCCGGCCGTGACCAGCAGGGCGGCCGGGATCAGGCCGAACAGCTCACGGTTGCGCGCGCTCATCGCGCCAGCTGGCCGAGCTCGACGGCATGCACGAGGCTGATCGCGTTCCCCTGTGAGCGAAGCTGGTGGTTGAGCAGCCCCGCGCGACGATCGGCCGGGACCGCACTCGCCGGCACGCCGGAGACGTAGAACTGCTCGTACATGTTGATCCCCAGCGGCAGGTTGTAGGGGAAGCCGCGGAAGATCGTGACGACGCCGGCGGAGTTGGTCCCGATGAAGAAGTACTCGCGGCTGGCCAGGTACGCGCCGCCCCCGACCACGAACACGACGATGGCGGTTGCGATGAGCGCCGCCACCGGCTTCACGAAACGCGGGGGACGGCGCCGGCGGGGCTGGCCGGTGGACCCGGCGGGCGGGCCCTGCGTTCTCGCCAGCCTCGGGGTTGCGCGCTGGCGCTGGAGCTGGGGCGGGGGGGCTGTGAGGACCGCCCCGCCCTCGGTGCGCCCGGCGTGCACCTCGTTGCCATCGGGCTCGGGACGCTCCTCGGGGGCCACCACCGGCTCCATGCCCACCACGGTCGGCGCGCTGGACTCCGCTGCGGCCTGAGCGGGGTCGGTGTCCTCGAGCCGGAACAGGACGACGGTGATGTTGTCGCGTCCGCCCGCCTCGTTGGCGGCGCCGATGAGCCGGTCGGCCGCGTGGTCCAGGCTCGTCTCGCCGCGGAGGATCTGGGCGATCTGGTCCTCCCCGATCATCGACGTGAGGCCGTCCGAGCACAGCAGCACGATGTCGCCCGCGCGCATCGAATAGGACCAGGTATCGACGTCCACGTCGCCCTCGATGCCGAGCGCGCGCGTGATGATCGAACGCTGGGGGTGCTCGGCGGCCTGCTCCTCGGTGAGCTTGCCCTGGCGGACGAGCTCCTCGACGAGCGAGTGGTCCTGGGTCAGGCGCGTCAGCTCGGCGTCGCGGAAGATGTAGGCGCGGCTGTCGCCGACGTGGGCGACCGCCAGATGATCGTCGTCGTCCAGGTAGACGGCGGTGAGCGTCGTGCCCATCCCGGCGTGCTCGTGCTCCGTGCGCGAGAGGTCGTAGATTCGGCGGTTGGCGGCGCGGATGCGGTGGGTGAGCCGCTCCTCGGCGCTGCCCTCGTCGGGGAGGGCCTCGTGAAACTCCTCAACGGCGAGCTTGGAGGCAACCTCCCCGGCCTGCGCCCCGCCCATGCCGTCGGCGACGACGAACAGCGGCGCCCGCACGAAGGCGTTGTCCTCGTTGTCACGGCGCTGGCGGCCGGTGTCAGTCTTCCAAATGGTGTCGGCGGCGCGGAGCATGCTCGAACTCGTGTTCTAGCGCCCCCGGGGGCGGGGCGTGGCGTCGCCGCCGCCACACGTGCCCGGGGGGTTTTGAGATGGCCTCTTGGTCATTGCAGATATGAGAACTCGCTGTCGCCGATCCGGATGCGGTCACCGTCATACAGGGGCTGGGGTCCCGACAGCGGCTCCTCGTTGAGGTAGGTGCCGTTGGTGGAGCCCAGATCCTCTATCACCAGCACGCGCCCGTCACGAGAAATCCTCGCGTGACGCGATGACGCGAACGGATCCTCGAGCCGGATCTCGACGTCGCCGCGGCCGAGAACGGCGCCCTCCATGAGGTCGTAGGCCACGCCGCTCTGGTGCCCGGCGGCGCGCTCCACCAGGAGCCGCGGCTCGAACTCGTTGAGCTCGCCGACGCCTGAGGCCGCGTCGTACATCCCGGTCTCACCGGGCGACGGGCCGCGTTCGGGCACCGCGGCGGTGCCACGCCCGCGTCGCAGGTCGCGGATCGCGCTCCACGCGACCCAGATGAGGAACAGATAGAGGACGGCCAGGAAGCCGAATTTCAGGCCGACCGAGACGGGCTGCAGCACCGTTGAGGACATGTCCTACTCCAGCTCGAAGCGCAGCACTGTGGTGCCGAGCTCGATCTCGTCGCCCGGCTTGAGCACCTCGGATCCCTCGACACGATGCCCGTTGAGGCGCGAGCCGTTGGTGGAGCCCAGGTCGTTTAGCACCCAGGAGCCGCCGCGCGGGCGGACCTCGGCGTGCGTGCGGGACACGTTGGCGTCATCGACCGTCACGTCGCACTGGCGGCTGCGTCCCAGCGACGCGCCCCCGGGCCCGACGACGAGTCGCTTGCCGCCCATGACCAGGAGCGCGGTCTCCTGGCGCGAGCGGGCGCGCTCCTCCAGGGGCTCGGCGACCCGCCCGGCGGTGCTGTAGATCATCGTGCGCCCGGACTCCTCGAGCGCAGGCGGCTCCTCGTCCTGGTCGGGCTCCGGGTTGACCACGCGCGCCTGGATCCCGAACTCTCCGAGGCCGAGCCGGTCATCGGTCTCGAACTCGACCACCGGCCGCGACATCAGCACCAGCCGCTCACGACGGGCGTGCTCCAGCAGGTACCCGGTGAGCTCTGAGATGAGAGCATCCTCATACTCGGTGAACCGATCCCGGTCACGAGAGGACAGGTAGACCCGGTACTCGTTGGGCACATAGGTCCGCGACAGCGAGAACGTGCGGTGCTCCTCCATCTCACGTGCCAGTTTCCGGGCAATCTCGACCGGGCGCACCTCGGAGCGAAAGGCACGGCTGAACGTGCCTTCGACGAGGCCCGCGATCTTGCTCTCGATGCTTCTGAGCACACTCATGAGGTCGCCCCTCCGGGCGGATCCATGCTACGAAACTCTCGTCCGAGGGCCACCTGAATGCAACGCTGAGCGCCACATCCCGAGAAAACGAGGCCCACCCGCCAGAGCGACGGCGACCGAGGCCGCCGCCCCGACCAGCGCGCTGGGGGCAGAGACGCCGCCGCCGCCCGCCGACCCGTGCGTGGCGGCGATCGCCGCCCCCGTCGCGGAGACCACGATTCCCGCCCACAGGACCACGCGGACGACGTCTCCGACGAGCGAGCCGCCCCGGACCAGCCACGGCAGCGTGACCGCGCCCAGCGCCCAGACCAGCGCGGGGGCGAGTACCCCGGCGGAGACCTCGGGGCGCAGCAGGTGATCGACGGTGGTGGGCAGTGAGCTCATCCAGGCATGCGGGGGTGCCACACCGGGCACCAGCGGCAGATAGAGAGCCTTCCCGGCAAGCGCCGACGCCAAAAGCAGCCAGATCCAGCCGACCGCGCCCAAGGCGGCGCGTCGCCAGGCAGTCGTGGCGCGCGCGGCCGCCGCCGGCCAGGCGCCGGCCAGCCCGATGAGGCCGAGGGCGGGGGCGCCGGCACTGAGCGGCCACGCGGTGGCGGCGGCCGGGCTGATGACAAGCGGCAGCAGGAAGGCGACCATGATCACTGCCGCCGCGCCGGGGAGGTGCTGGGCGGCGGCGAGCGTCGCGAGCGCGATCGTGAGCGCCCCCCAGCCCAGGCGTGGCAGCATCAGGACGGTGGCGCCGGCCAGCAGGCCGGCCGCGGCCGGGGGCACCGGCGAGGGAGCCAGGGCGGTCACGGTCAGCCACACGGTGAGGGCGGCCGCCCCGGCGGCGCCCAGGGCCCGCGGGGGCCAGGCGTACTCGGGGCCGGCCTCTGGTTCGGGTCGCTGCGGCGCGGCGGGAGGACCGGAGGCGCGGCCACCGCCGGCGTCGAAATCGCGCCACAGCCGCTCGCGCTCCGCCTGGTCGGCGGGGTCGTCGGCGTGGGGGCGTGGGGGCAACGTCGTCCAGGCGCCGGTGACGACGCCCGGCTCGTCGCCGACGTCGTCCTGGGCAAGCGCGAGGGCACCGCGCAGGTCGGTCAGCGTGCCGCGCTCCCGGGCCCGGGGACGCAGGGCGAGGTCGATGCTGGCCGTCAGGTTGCGAGGCAGGTCACGGCGCTGGCGGCGCAGCGGCGGCAGGTACATGCCCGGGCGACGGGAGGCGCGTCCGCGGCCGGCGTGAGCCACCGGGTTGACGCCGCTGAGCGCCTCGTAGATGACCAGCGCCAGCGAGTAGAGGTCCGCCGGTTCGGCCGCCTCCAGGCCCTCGGCCTGCTCGGGGGCCATGTAGGCCAGCGTGCCGAGCACGTCGCCGGGGTGGGTGAGGGCGTCGCCCCCGACGAGACGCGCCACGCCGAAGTCCGTGAGCTTGGCCAGCTGGGCCGAGCTCTGCGGCGCTTCGGGGATGAGCACGTTGGACGGCTTGACATCGCGATGGACGACACCCTGGTCATGGGCGTGCTGGAGGGCGTCGCACAGCGCCAGCCCGATGCCGATGATGTCGCGGTCAGACAGCTGGCCCTGCTGAAGCAGGGTGTCCAGGGTCTGGCCACGGACGAGCTCTGAGACGAGGTAGGCGCCCTCGTCGTCGACCGCGGCCTCGTACAAGGTGACGATCGCGGGGTGCGACAGCCGCGCCGCCGCCCGGGCCTCGCGCTCGAAACGGCCGGGTGGCTGGGACATTGTCCGC
Organism: uncultured Actinomycetota bacterium; assembly: GCA_963790605.1. Taxonomy (GTDB): domain Bacteria; phylum Actinomycetota; class Thermoleophilia; order Solirubrobacterales; family Solirubrobacteraceae; genus Palsa-465. The sequence continues at coordinate 931,907 of CAWBPG010000003.1, forward strand.
TCGCGGGGCAGGATCTTGACGGCGACGTCGCGCTCGAGGCGCTCGTCGCGGGCCAACCAGACCGTGCCGAAGGCGCCGGCGCCGAGCCGCCGTTGCAGGCGATAGCGGTCGAGCGCCACGGGCGCCTGGGGCGAGCGGGTACCGAGCTGCCGGGTAGCGAGCGTGCGGGTACGGGCCGTGGATGGCTCACTGGAGCGCATGGAGCGCTTTTCCACGTCTGAGGGGTGGTCCCTGCGCGCACGATCGGCGCGCACGATTTCCCGCGCGCGTGGTGGGGATCTTGTGAATCCAGCCGCGGCGGGGGTCATACTGCGGACTTTCACCGGCCCAGCAAGGAGCGGTACCGCTTGTCGTTCTTCGACGAGGTCGACGAACCACCTCGGACAGAGCCTCGTACGCCTCGTACCACGTCCCGGACTGGACCACGCGGCCGTCGCCCATCAGGCCCGTCTGGTCCCGGAGGGCGCCGCCCGCCCGGCGACCAGCAGGCGATCCAGGCCCGCCGCGCGGTGGCGATCGTGATCGTCATCGTCGTCATCATCCTGGTGGCCCTGCTTGTCCACAGCTGCCAGGTCAGCGCCACCAACTCGGCGCTCCAGGACTACACCAACAGCGTCTCGTCGCTCAACCAGCAGTCGGCCGCCAACGGCCGGCAGCTCTTCACCGAGCTGGCCCAGGCCCCGGGGGCCTCAAGCGTCACCAATGTCCAGAACGAGATCAACCAGGTCCTGACCAGCGAGCAGAAGGTCTACGCGAAGGCCAAACAGGCGAGCGTCCCGGATCAGGTCAAGACCGGCAACGGCTATTTCCTGTGGGCCCTGAGGGCGCGCGTCGACGGGATCAGCGGTGTCGCCAAGCGGATTCAGCCCGCGCTCTCCAGCTCGGCCACCCAGGCCCAGGTCAATGCCCTCGCCGCCGAGATCGCGAAGTTCTACGCCTCCGACGTCATCTACAAGGACTACGCGCTGCCGCAGATCTACAGCGCTCTCCATGCCGCCGGCACCCGCTTCAGCCCGATCAACGGCGACCAGTTCCTGCCCAACGTCCAGTGGGTCCAGCCCAGCTTCGTGGCCTCAGAGCTGCACGTCAGCGTCCCGGGCGCCCAGCCCACCAAGGCCACCCCGGGCCTGCACGGCCACTCGCTCACGTCGGTGAGCGTCGCCGGCACGACGCTTCAGACCGGCTCCACGAACACCATCCCGGCCAGCCCGATCCCGACGTTCACCCTGAGCTTCTCCAACGGGGGCACCAACAACGAGCACAACGTCAAGTGCAAGGTCACCGTCAACGGCACGAACCCGGCCGTGACCGGGACCGCCACCGTGCCCGAGACGTTCGCCGGCAAGAGCGCCACCTGCGCGGTCAAGCTCAACGCCGCCCCGCCCAAGGGCACCCAGACCGTGGTGGCCACCGTCGAGAAGGTCCTGGGCGAGAAGAACGTCGCCAACAACACGATCACCTACACAGTCACCTTCCAGTAGCACGCCGGACGCGGCGCTCGCCGGGCCCGTCCGCCCCCACCCGCGAACCGGTCCGGTGGGCGACACCGGGAGCCTCGCCCACCCTCCGGCCGTGGGCCTATCCTGTGTGCGGTGCACGACCTGACGAGCACCGTCGGCATCGTGGCGATCGCGGCGGGCGCGGTCGCCGTGGTCGGCTTCCTCACGAGCGTGGTGCTGGCCTTTCGTCTCTCGCGCGTGCGCTCCGAACAGCGAGCCGTGCTCGGCGACCGCCGCGAGGACCTCGTCGCCCACGCCGCGTCGCTGCGCAGCCAGTTCGAGGCGCTGCACCAGTACGTCGAGGACATCTCCGGGCGCCTCGATCAGCGCATGACCACCGCCGAGCAGCGCCTCGACGGGGCCGTCGCCTACACCTCGCTGGTCCGCTACGACGCCTACGGCGAGATGTCCGGCCATCAGTCGATGTCGATCGCCCTGCTGGACTCCACCCGCTCCGGCGTGGTGCTGTCGGCCATCCTGCACCGCGACCAGGCCCGCCTGTACGCCAAGCAGGTCCACGGTGGCCGCGGCGAGCTGGAGCTCTCGCCCGAGGAGGACGAGGCGATCAAGCTCGCGCTCCAGGGCGGCGGGGGCGGAGGCGCGGCTCAGCATCAAGCCGGCGGCGTCACCTCCAGCGGCGCCCGCTGACGGCGGCGATGCGGACCGGCTACTTCGGTCCCGAGGGGACCCACACCCAGGAGGCGCTCCTGGCCGACACCGTGGGCCTGGAGCTGGACACCGTCCCCCTGCCGACGATCTATGACACGGTGATGGCGGTCCACGAGGGCGCCGTGGACACGGCAATGGTGCCGATCGAGAACTCGCTGGAGGGCTCCGTCAACGCCACGCTTGACGCCCTGGCGATGGAGACCGACGACGTGATGATCGTCGGCGAGGTCGTCCAGCCGATCCGCCACTGCCTCATCGCGCGGACGTCGCTCGAGCTCTCGGAGATCGAGACCGTCGTCTCCCACCCCCAGGCCAACGCGCAGTGCGCACGCTTCATCCGCACCCGGCTGCCCAACGCGCAGGTGCTGGCGGGCAGCTCCACCGCCGACGCCGTGCGCGTCGTGGCCGACCACGACGGCCCGTGGGCGGCGCTGGGCAACCGCCTGGCCGCCGAGCGCTACGGCTGCCTGGTGCTGCGCGCCGGGGTCGAGGACGTTGCCGACAACGAGACCCGATTCGTCTGGCTGGCCCGGACCGGCACCGCTCCGGGAGGCCCCCGCGTCCTCGCCTCGGGGGCCCGACCGCTGGGGCCGTGGAAGACGGCGATCGTGTTCTGGGGTGTGGGATCCGAGGCGCCCGGCTGGCTGGTCGCATGCCTCTCGGAGTTCGCCGAGCGCGGCGTCAACCTCACCCGGATCGAGTCACGCCCGCGCAAGCAGGGCCTGGGCCGCTACATGTTCTTCGTGGACATGGAGGGCCACGAGGACGACGCCGCGGTCGCCGCCGGCCTGCTGGGGCTGGGTGGCCGCGTGGAGCGCCTGAAAGTCCTGGGCTGCTATCCGGCTGCCTGAGTCTGGATGAACCGATCCAGGCTGAGTCCGGCGCAGCGACCGGTAAACTGCGCGCCAGCACGCTGCCTATGGCCATCTCCGTAACACCAGAGCCATTGGGGTCCGCGCCGCAACCACAGCACCAGCGGCGCGGGCGGGCGGTTGGCCGGGTGCTCGTATTGAACGCGACGTACGAACCGATCAACGTGTGCACGGTCCGGCGTGCGGTTGTCCTGCTGCTCAAGGACAAGGCCGAGATGATTGAGCGCGCCGAGTGGGAGCTGCATTCGGCCACCTCCACGATGGCCCGCCCGGTCGTCATCCGCCTGGTCAGCTACGTGCGCATCCCGCGCGACACGCACCGGCGCAAGATCACCCGACGCGCCGTCTTTGCCCGCGATGACTGGACCTGCCAGTACTGCGGCAGCCGCTCCAACCTCACCGTGGACCACGTCGTCCCGCGGTCCAAGGGCGGGCCCTCGAGTTGGGAGAACATCGTCGCCTCGTGCGCGCCGTGCAACCGCCGCAAGGGCAACGCCCTGCCGCGGCAGGTCGGCATGCACCTCAGCCGCGAGCCGCGCACGCCGAACCCCAACGTCTTCATCCAGGTCGCCAGCCCGACGATCCCGGCGGCCTGGCGGGCCTACCTGGCCGCCTGAGCGCGCCCAGCACGGATCCCGGACAACGCTCGCCCCGCGGCGACCCACGCACGGCGGGGCGTCGACCCACGCGAGAGCGACCGTCTTCCCGCTGGCTGTCGCTTACCGCTCTCCGGCACCGACTGGGCGTGCGAAACCGCCAGGTCCCTCGGTGAACGGCAGCGCCTGCACTACCGCGTCGGCGTTCAGCGGGCCGTAGAGGTGGGGGAACAACTCGTCTGAACCCGTGTCGCCGACCTCGTACCGCAGCGGCGCGCGCAACCGGTCGGGCACGACGCCCAAGAGGACGAGATCACCGGCGCCGGCGAAGCGCGCGTTGGCCACCCGGACCACCTGCTCGCAGGTGGAGAGGTGGATGAAGCCCTCGGCCTCGTACCCAGCGGAGACGTAGCTCCCGGCCGCCGCGGCCGCCTCCCACTCGCTCCGAGTGGTGATGTGAAAGATGATCGCGGGAGCGCTCAGGCTGCGTAGCGCTCGGCGGAGCGGGCCCGCGCCTTGGCCGCCTCAACCTCGCGGTTCTTCGGGGGCGCGTTCGTCGTCAGCGCGGCCAGTAGGCGCTCCGAGATCTCGGCGACCTCGTGCACGGCGGCGTGAAACGCCTCCTCGTTGGCCTTGGAGGGCTTGGTGGACCCGCTGATCTTGCGGACGTACTGGAGCGCCGCGGCCTCGATCTCCTCGTGGCTGGCTGGGGGCTCGAAGTTGTGGAGCGTTCTGATGTTTCGGCACATGGACCGATCGTAACGCTCGCGCAACGTCGGCCGGCCGCGGCCGGGAGCGCTCGCCCCGTTAAAGAGTGAAGGGCGCCGCTCGACAGCGGCGCCCTTCACGAATCTGGCTGCTGACCGCCACGAGCCGTTGGTGCCGGAGGGACGAATCCCGGGCGCTCGAGACGGCGGTGTCGCGGGTTGGACTCCGCTAAGCGGGGTCAGCCTCCGACCTAGCGGCCGGACACCTCCAGGGTCCCGCAAGAACTGTCAGACAAGTTCGGACCACCTCCTTTCTCTGGTACTCAGGAGATTATCGAATCCGCCCGGCGGAATCTGCCGGCTTCTGGAACCCGCTATTCGACGGCGTCCGGCGGAGCGTCAGCGGCGGTCGGTTCATCGTCATCCGGCGGCGCATCGGCACCCGCCCCGGCCGGCTCCTCGGGGAGGTCGGCGGCGGCGGGCACGTTGTCATCGGCCACCGAGACCGGAGACCCATCGGCCACCTTCGCGGCGGTCTCGGCCTCGGACTCGACGACGAGCGCGACGGCGCTGACCTGATCGTCGTCGCGGATGTTCATCACCCGAACGCCCTGGGAGGCGCGGCCGTAGCGGTTGATGCCCCGCACCGAGGTGCGCTGAACCATGCCGTTCTGGGAGATGAAGACCAGCTCCTGGTGCTCGCGCACGACGAGCGCGCCGGCGAGCTGGCCCTTGTTCTCGGTGAGGGTGATGGTCTTGACGCCCATCGTCCCGCGGCCCTTGACCGGGTAGTCGGGGATCGGGGTCCGCTTGCCGTAGCCGTTCTCGGTCACGACCAGCAGCTCCTGATCGTCGCGGGCCACGTCCATGGCCAGCACGGAGTTGCCCTTCTGGGACACGTTCATGCCGCGCACGCCGCTCGTGTCGCGACCCATGGACCGGACCGCGTCCTCGGAGAAGCGCGCCGCCTGGCCCGAACGGGACACCATGATGATGTCGTCGTGGCCGCTCGTGCGCCGAACGGCCATGAGCTCGTCGTCGTCGCGGATGTTGATGGCGATGATGCCGTCGGCCTTGATCGGCGTGTTGTACGCCAGGAACTCGGTCTTCTTGATCTGGCCCTCGCGCGTGGCGAAGACGAGGTACTTGCCCTCGGTGAAGTCGCGCGTGGAGAGGACCGACTGGACCCGCTCGCCCTCGCGCAGCGGCAGCAGGTTGACCAGCGCGCGGCCCTTGGCGGTGCGTGACGCCTCGGGCAGCTCATACACCTTGAGCCGGTACACCTTCCCGCGGTTGGTGAAGAACAGCAGGTAGTCGTGAGTGGAGGTGACGAACAGGTGCTCGATGTAGTCGTCGTCCTTCATGTCCATGCCGGTGACACCGACGCCGCCGCGCCGCTGCTGGCGGTAGGTCGAGAGCGGCAATGACTTGATGTAGCCCGAGTGGGTGATCGAGATCACCATCTGCTGGTCGGCGATCAGGTCCTCGATGTCGATCTCGCCCTCGGCGTGGGTGATCTCGGTGCGCCGCTCGTCGCCGTAGGCCTCGGAGATCTCGCCCAGCTCCTCCTTGATGAGGTCCAGGACGCGCTGCTCGTCGCCGAGGATCTCGCGCAGCTCCTTGATCCGCTCCATCAGATCGGCGTGCTCCTGCTTGATCTTGTCGGCCTCCAGCGCGGTGAGGCGGCTCAGCGTCAGCTGGAGGATCGCCTGGGCCTGGATCACGGAGAGCTCGAAGCGCTCCACCAGGCCGGCGCGGGCGGTCTCTGAGTCCCGCGACCCGCGGATGAGCGCGATCACCTCGTCGAGGTTGGCCAGCGCGATGAGCTGGCCCTCCAGCACGTGCGCGCGCTCCTCGGAGCGACGCAGCTCGTACTTGGTGCGGCGAACGATGACCTCGCGCTGGTGGTCGACGTAGTGGCCGATGACCTCGCGCAGCGACAGTGTGCGCGGCACGTTGTCGACGAGGGCGACCATGTTGACGCCGAACGTCGTCTGCATCGGAGTGTGCTTGTGCAGCTTGTTGAGGACGACCTTCGGGATCGCGTCGCGCTTGAGCTCGATCACGAGCCGCATGCCGCGCCGGTCGGACTCGTCACGGACGTCGGTGATCTCCGGGATCTTCTTGTCGTGGACGAGATCGGCGATCTTCTCGATCAGTCCGCCGTCCCCGCCCTTGCGCACCTGGAAGGGCAGCTCGGTGACGATGATCGCCTCCTTGCCCTGGCCGATCGGCTCGATGTGAGCCTTGGCCTGTACCCGCACCCGCCCGCGGCCGGTGGCGTACGCGTCACGGATGCCCTCGCGACCGAGGATCGTGCCCGCCGTCGGGAAGTCGGGGCCCTTGATGTGGCGCATCAGGCCCTCGACGTCGATCTGCGGGTCATCGATGTAGGCGATCGTGGCGGCGACGACCTCGCGCAGGTTGTGCGGCGGGATGTTGGTGGCCATCCCCACGGCGATGCCCGAACCGCCGTTGACGAGCAGGTTCGGGAAGCGGGCGGGCAGCACCACCGGCTCCTGACGCGTTCCGTCGTAGGTGGGCGCGAAGTCCACCGTCTCCGAGTCGATGTCCCGGAGCATCTCGGTGGCCAGGCGCTCGAGGCGCGCCTCGGTGTAGCGCATGGCGGCGGCGCCCCAACCGTCGATGTTGCCGAAGTTACCGTGGCCGTCGACCAGCGGATAGCGCATGGAGAAGTCCTGCGCCATCCGGGCCAGCGTGTCGTAGATCGCCGTGTCGCCGTGGGGATGGAACTTGCCCATCACCTCGCCGACGATCTGGGCGCACTTGACGTGCTTGCGGTTGGGCTGGAGGCCCAGCTCGTTCATCACGTGCAGGACGCGGCGGTGGACCGGCTTCAGGCCGTCGCGAACGTCGGGCAGCGCGCGCCCGACGATGACCGACATGGCGTAGTCGAGATACGCCGAGCGCATCTCCTCCTCGAGCCCGCGGGGCTCGATGTTGCCGCCGCCGATGGTGTCGATCGCAGACATGCCTTACCTACCGTGGGGTGAGAGTTGGGGTGGCGGGGTGGGTGGGTGAGCCCACTACGGATCCGATGGCGGGGTGGGTGGGTGAGCCCATCATCAGATGTCCAGGTTCGTGACGAGGCGCGCGTTCTCTTCGATGAACGCGCGCCGGGGCTCCACCTGGTCGCCCATCAGCATCGAGAACACCAGGTCGGCCGACGCGGCATCCTCCATCGTGACCTGCACCAGCGTGCGGGTCCCCGGATCCATGGTCGTCTCACGCAGCTCCTCGGCGTCCATCTCGCCCAGACCCTTGAACCGGTAGTAGTCGATGCCCTTCTGGGCGATCGCCAGCACCTGGTCATGGAGATCCTCGAAGCTGCTGGCGTCGGTCGTGTTGTCGCCAAGCGTGATCGTGAACGGAGGCATGCCGGTGAGGGCGTCCAGGTCACGGTGCACATCGGCCAGGCGCCGGTACTCGTTGGCCTCGAGCGCTGACCGCCGGACATGATGGGTGGTGGCGAGGCCGGTCTTTGCTTCCAGCGTGCGGATCACCAGCTCGTCGGGACGCTCCTCGATCAGCGTGAGGCGGTAGGCGTGACCGTTGTCGGCCCCGTTGCCATCACCGTCTGTGACGTAGCTGAGCAGCGCCGGGACGTCGGTGATGTGCTCCTCGAGCATGCGCGCCTGCTGCATGAAGGCGACCACGCCGTGGCCGTGGGCGGCGCGCAGCGCCGATGCCCAGCCCTCGTACTGCTTGAGCAGCCGGGTGAACCGCTTCCACCGCGTCTCGGTGAGCTTGAATGCCTTGCCCTGGCTGTCGGTGATCTCCAGCTTCTCGAACTTGTCGCCGAGCAGGATGTCCTCGAGCTCTGACTCGCGCTCGATGTAGCGGTGCTTCTGGCCGCGCGTCAACCGGTACAGCGGCGGCTTGGCGATATACACGTACCCGGCCTCGATGAGGGGCTGCATCTCGCGGAACAGCAGCGTCAGCGCCAGCGTCCGGATGTGGGCGCCGTCGACGTCCGCGTCGGTGAGCAGCACGATCTTGTGGTAGCGCGCCCTCTCGATGTCGAACTCGTCGCGCACACCGGTGCCGATCGCCGTGATGAGGGCCTGGATCTCCGTGTTGGCCAGGACCTTGTCGATCCGGCTCTTCTCGACGTTGAGGATCTTGCCGCGCAGCGGCAGGATCGCCTGGGTGTGGCGATCGCGGGCGCTGACCGCCGAGCCGCCGGCCGAGTCTCCCTCGACCACGAACAGCTCGGCCAGCGATGGGTCCTTGACCGAGCAGTCGGCGAGCTTGCCCGGCAACGTGGAGTTCTCCAGTGCCGACTTGCGCCGGGTGAGGTCGCGCGCCTTGCGCGCGGCGGCGCGCGCCTGAGCGGCGGACACCGCCTTCTTGATCACCTGCGCGGCGTCCTGAGGGTTCTCCTCCAGGAATTCCGAGAGCCGGGCGTTGACCACCGACTGGACGAAGCCGGCCATGCCGGGGTTGCCGAGCTTGGTCTTCGTCTGACCCTCGAACTGAGGGTCGCTCAGCTTCGCTGAGATGACCGCGGTGAGCCCCTCGCGCACGTCCTCGCCGGTGAGGTTCTCGTCCTTGTCCTTGAGGAAGCCCTTGTCACGTGCGTAGCGGTTCAGGACACCGGTGAGCGCCGAGCGGAAGCCGGAGAGATGCGAGCCGCCCTCGATCGTGTTGATGTTGTTGGCAAACGAGAACACCGACTCCTGGTAGGAGGAGTTCCACTGCATCGCCACCTCGAGGGCACCCTCAGAGCTGTCGCCCTCGAAGTAGATGATGTTCTTCTGGATCGGGTCCTTGTTCTGATTGAGATAGGCGACGAAGTCCTTGATTCCGCCCTCGTACTGGAACTCGGCCCGCTTGCCCTCATCGCGCTCGTCGACGATGGTGATCTTGAGGCCACGGGTCAAAAACGCGGTGTCGCGCATCCGCTCTTCGATGACGGTGAAGTCGATCTCCAGGGACTCGAAGATCTCGTCGTCGGGCAGGAAGGTGATGGTCGTACCGGTCTGCGAGGTGGCCTCGCCCTTGACCAGGTCGGCCTGCGGCTTGCCGCGCGCGTAGGACTGCCGGAAGACGTGGCCGTCGCGGCGGACCTCGACGTCGAGGCGCTCGGATAGCGCGTTGACCACCGAGACGCCGACGCCGTGCAGCCCGCCCGAGACCTTGTAGCCACCCCCGTCGCCGAACTTGCCGCCGGCGTGCAGGACGGTCAGCACGACCTCGACCGCGGGGCGCTGCTCCTTGGCCATGATCGCGACCGGGATGCCGGCGCCGTCGTCGACCACGGTGACGGAGTTGTCGGGATGAATCGTGGCCGTCACAGCGGAGCAGCGACCGGCGAGCGCCTCGTCGACGGAGTTGTCGACGACTTCGTAGATGAGGTGATGCAGACCGCGCACACCGGTCGACCCGATGTACATCCCGGGTCGCTTACGGACCGCCTCGAGCCCTTCGAGAACGGTGATGTCTTGTGCGTCGTAACTGGAATTGCCAGCGCCCGTCGGGACGCTCTCGTCGTTCGCCACGATCCTCCGATGACGTTGACACGCCCCGGTCCCGCGCCATGCCAGGCGCGCCGGGGCGTGAGGAATGGTGTACAGAAGAATAGCACAGGGCCCGGTCGAAACGGCGTCGCCAGCGCCCCTCTTTTACCTGCAAAACGGAGAAAAACGTGCTGTCTGAGCGGCGGTGTCAGCGGCCCCCGGCAACGCACCTCAGCCGCGATATCGCTCCCGCAGGAAGCGCCTCGTTGAGGCGCTCGAGTATGGCTACGGACATCAGGTCCAGCTCCTGGGCCCAGACGGAGGCCGAGCAGGAGATCGTGACGACCCCACCGCGCTCCGCGGTCGGCTGCGCCTCGGCCGCGATCGAGGGCCCGACGACCTCCGGCCACGCCCGCTGCACCTCGGCCAGAAGGGTCTCCGGCGCCAGCTCGTCGGCCAGCAGGGCCAGAGCCGCCTGCATCGAGCGCGGTGAGCGGCGGTAGGGGGTCATCCGGCGGCCGCCATGGCCTCGTCCCACACCTCGCCGTCGGCGACCTCCAGGCGCGTGACCCCCGGCTCCTCGGCGCCGGGGACCTGCTCGAGATCGGTGGCGGTGATCACCGACTGGCCCTCGCCGGCGCGCAGGAGATCGATCAGCGCCCGGCGCCGGCGGCGATCGAGCTCGCTCATCACGTCGTCGAGCAGGAGCAGGGGCGGGTTCTGGCGATGGGTGGCCAGGGCGTCGCGCTCGGCCAGCAGCAGCGCCAGGAGCGCCAATCGCTGCTGGCCCTGGGAGCCGTAGGCGCGCAGCTCCCGGCCCTCGCGCGTGACCACGAGGTCGTCGCGGTGCGGGCCGTGGCCGCTGAAGCCGCGCTCAATGTCGCCGTCGATGCGCTCGCGCAGTTCGGCGGTGAGCTCCTCCGGGGTGGAGGCCTTGGAGCGCGGCCGGTAGCGCAGGGCCGGCTCGCCGCTGAGGCCGAGATCCGCGCACCAGCGGTCAAACGCCGGGGCGATCGCATCCACCGCGGACCGGCGGTCCCCCATCAGCGCAAGGCCATGCCGAGCCAGTTGCGCGTCCCAGCTGTGCAGCGAGTTGCGGCTGCCCGCGCCCGAGCGGATGCGCGCGATCAGCGCGTTGCGCTGCGCCAGAGATTGGTGGTAGGCGCGGCGAGCGGCCACCCGTGCCGGCCACAGGCCCGCGACGAGCTGGTCCAGATGGGCCCGCCGCAGCGAGGGCGCGCCCTTGATGAGCTCCAGGCGATCAGGGAGGAACACGCTCACCAACGGCCGCTCTGAGACCTCGAGGAGGCGCTCCACGTTGGCGCCGTCGACCCGCATGCGCTTGGGCTCGCCGGGCGAGAAGCCGACCGACAGCTCGTGGGCGCCGTCCTCGGCCTCGGCAGCGACGACGACGCGGGTGGCCCGCTCGCCGAAGCGCACGACCTCGCGCTCGTTGGTGGTCCGGCACGAGCGGCCGGTGCATCCGAAGTACAGCGCCTCGAGCAGATTGGTCTTGCCGGCGCCGTTGGGACCGGTGATGACGGTGAGGCCGTCGCCCAGTTGCGCGCTCGCGTCGTGATAGCCGCGGAAGTCCCGGACGCTGAGCCGCACGACCCGCACGCTGACTCCGCCCCCTCCTAGACGTTGAGCCTGATCGGCATGATCAGGTACCGGAAGCGGCTCTCGTCGGCGGCCTCGATGAGACCGGGGCGCAGCGGACTGATGAGCTTGAGCAGCACGTCCCCCTCGTCGATCCCTTCCAGGCCGGCGCGCAGGAACTCGGGGTTGAATCCGATCTCGAGCGGCTCGCCCTGGAACGCGACGGGCAGCGACTCCGAGGCCTCGCCGACATCCGGCGTCTGGGCCGACACGGTCAGCTCACCGGGCGCGAAGGCCAGCCGCAGCGGGGCGTTCTTCTGCGCGAGCAAGCTGATGCGGCGCACGACGTCGGTGAACTCGCCGCCGGCCAAGCGCAGCTCGTGCTCGAAGCTCTCGGGCAGCAGTTGGCGGTAGTTGGGGAACTGGCCGTCGATGAGCCGGCTGGAGAGGACGACGCGGCCGAGGGTGAACAGGACCTGGTTCTGGCGGACGCTGATGCTCAGCGCCTCGTCCTCGCCGTGACCGACCAGCCGTCCGAGCTCCTGGAGTGCCCGCGCGGGGACGTTGACCTCGAAGCCGGAGGACAGCGGGGTCTCGAGCGTCGTCTCCTTGACGCTCAGCCGGTAGGAGTCGGTGGCAACCATGCGCAGCTCGCGCTCCGAGGCCGAGACGAGGATGCCGGTGAGGACAGGGCGTGTCTCATCGCGCGAGGCCGAGCCGGCCACTTTCTGCGCGGTGGAGACGAAGGCGGCGGCGGGAACCTCGACCGCCGTCTCGGGCTCAGCCTCCGGGAAGGGAGGAAAGTCGTCGCCGCGCAGGGTGCGGATGTGGAAGCGCGCATTGCCGGACACCAGCTCGACGTCCTGCTCGGCGGAGCGGAGCTCGAGCGTGACCGTGGCGGCGGGTAGCGAGCGCACGACGTCGAGCATGAGACGCGCGGGGAGGACCACGGTGCCCTCGCGCGTGACCTCAGCTTCCAGGGGAACGCGGAGGCCGACGTCCATATCGGTGGCGCGCATCTCGCAGCCGTCCTGCTTGGCGGTGAGCTGGACGCCGGACAACGCCTGGATCGCACTGCGGGTTGAGGCCACTCTGCTGACGGTCTGCAGCTGGGCGAGCAGAACATCGCGCTGGAGTGAGATCTTCACGATGAATACCTCTGAAAGGAGTTAGAAGTCATAGAGGGAATAGAAGCTGTGGAGAACTGCGCGATCTCCGGCAAATAGCGGACGAATGGCTGTTGAAGGCCGACAGGCAAGTCTGTCAACAGTCGCGGTCGGCTTGTTGGGCGGAGACGAGAGCCGACAGCCTGGCGATTTCATCAACAACGTGTTGATCGTTCTGGAGGCGCTCGGAGACGCGTCGGCAGGCGTGGAGCACGGTGGCGTGGTTGCGTCCGCCGAAGGCCTGGCCGATTGTCGGCAGGGAGGCATCGGTGAGGTCGCGGGCGAGATGGATGGCCACTTGGCGCGGCCATGAGACGGCGCTGGTACGACTGGCCGAGATGAGCTGCTCCACCGAGAGCTTGAAGTGGGCGGCGACGATTGCCTGGACCTCGGGGATGGAGGGCGGTCCGGAGCGCAGCCGTACGGGATACATGGCATCGAGGACCTCAAGGGTGAGGGCCTGGTCGATCGGTCGCTGGGTGAGCGAGTGGAAGGCGACGACGCGGATGAGGGCACCCTCCAACGCGCGGATGTTGTCCGGGACACGATCGGCGATGAGGTCGAGCACGCCGAGGTCGGCGAGGGCGACGTGGTCGACCGCGGCGCGCTTGCGCAGGATGGTCACGCGCGTGGCGTGGTCGGGGGGCTTGATGTCGGCCACGAGGCCGGCCTCGAAGCGCTCGCGGAGCCGCTGCTCGATCTTGATCAGCGCGCGTGGCAGGCGGTCGCAGGTGAGCACGAGCTGCCGGCCGGTCTCGTACAAGGCGTTGAACGTGTGGAAGAACTCCTCCTCGGTGCGGACCTTGCTGGCGAGGAACTGGACGTCGTCGATGAGGAGGACGTCCGCGTCGCGGTAGGCGTGCTTGAAGGCGTCGATCGACTTCGTGCTCAGCGCGGTGATGAAGTGGTTGGTGAAGGCCTCGGCCGTCGTGTAGCGCACGGTGGCGCCACCGCCATAGTCCAGGACGTAGTTGCCGATCGCGTGGAGGAGGTGCGTCTTGCCGAGGCCGGGGGGCGCGTAGAGGAAGAGCGGGTTGTAGGCCTGGCCGGGGAGCTCGGCGACGGCCAGGGCGGCGGCGTGGGCCAAGCGGTTCCCCTCGCCGATGATGAACTGCTCGAAGCGATAGCGGGGGTTGAGCTCGGTTGGTTCGCCGTCGGGCCCGGAGCGCCCGGAGCGCCCGGCGTGGGACTCGTGGGACTCGTGGGGCTCACCGGCGAAGGTGACGCGTGTATGGGCGCCCATGATCTGGCGCACGCAGCGGTCGAGCGCGGGCCCGAAGCGCCCGGCCAACCACTTCTCTGTCGCCTTGGGAGCCCGGAGCATGAGGACGTTGCCATCGAAGGACTCGAGCTCGATCGGGGCAAGCCAGATCTCATAGGCGGAGGTGCCGACGAGCCGCTGGAGCTCCGCTCGGATCGTGCGCCATGCGGACACGGCGTCAGGTTGAGCGGGCAGCGACAAGCAGCTCCTCCCAGGAGCGTTCGAGGACAATGGATGAGGGCCCCGGGCGAAATCGCGGCAGGGGTCGGCGAATATACCAACGGCCTTCGAGCCGTTCGCGAGGTTCGCCGGGGCGTTGGCGCAAAGCGCGGGAAAAAGCTCGGCGCGCCCCTCGGGGCTTCGTCAGCGCGGAATTCGAGTCGCCGAGAGAGGCCCCGCGCCTGCGTATACTCCGACATTCCTCCCTGGTCCGGGATCCTGTGAGATGAAACGTACCTACCAGCCCAAGAAGCGCAAGCGCGCTCGTACCCACGGCTTTCGCGCTCGGATGCAGACGCGTGCCGGGCGCCTGACGCTCAAGCGACGGCGCGAAAAGGGACGCAAGCGCCTGACGGTGTGATGCCCCGCGGGTGGGCGGGATCCGTGTCCGCGCATCGGCAAGGGCGAGGAAGGCTCTCGCGCAGCGCAGAGTTTGACCGTGTCTTCCGGCACGGCCGGTCTCACGCCGGCCGCGACCTCGTGCTGTACGTGTTTCCGCGAGGCGACGAGGACGCATCGCCGCGTCTTGGCCTCTCCGTCTCGCGTAAGGTGGGCGGCGCGGTCGAGCGCAACCGCGTCAAGCGCCTGCTGCGGGAGGCCTTCGCGCGCGAGAGCGAGCGGCTTCCCGTCGGCACCGACGCGGTGGTGATCGCGCGTCAGGGCGCGAAGGAGCTGGCAGAGCGCGACGGGCTGGTCGGGATCCAGAGCGCGCTGGGCGAGCTCGTGGACAAGGTGCCAGGGGCGATCCTCGCCGGCGGCGAATCGCAGGAGACGGCCGCCGGATGAGGGTGCTCCGCCGCATCGTGGTCCTGCCGATCCGCGCCTACCAGCTGCTGCTCTCGCCGCTGGTCGGACAGCGCTGCAAGTACTACCCGTCGTGCTCTGAGTACGCCGCACAGGCGGTTCAGCGATACGGCATACTGCGCGGACTCGTCCTGGCCGGCTGGAGGCTCCTGCGGTGCAACCCCTGGAGCCGTGGGGGCTTTGACCCCGTCGAGGAGCAACAGCTCTTCAAGTCCCGAGCCGCCGCCCCGAGCGCCTGACCATGCTGCTCGTCACTGCCAACATCTTCCAGCCGCTCATCGATGTCTTCGAGGCGGTGCTGAAGTTCTTCCACAACAGCATCGGGATCCCCTGGGGCTGGGCGATCGTGCTGCTCACCATCTGCGTGCGCGCGATCCTCGTGCCGCTCACCGTCAGGCAGATCCGCTCGATGGCGCGGATGCAGCAGCTCGCGCCCGAGATGAAGGCGATCCAGGCCAAGTACAAGGAGGACAAGCAGCGCCAGCAGCAGGAGATGATGAAGTTCTACAAGGAGAACAACGTCAACCCGCTGAGCTCCTGCCTCCCGCTGGCCGCGCAGCTGCCGGTCTTCATCTCGCTGTACTACATGCTGCGCCAGAGCCTGCGCCTCGACATCTGCCCGGCCTGGCAGAGGTACAACAACCACGGCGTCCTCAGCGCCGCCCACACCGTGGCCTGCGGTGCTCACGGCCAGTCGAGCTTTCTCTTCATCGGGGACATCACCGCCAAGGCGACCGGCGCGACGTTGGTCGTCCTGATCCTGCTCTACGTCGGGACCCAGCTCGGCTCCAGCCTGATGATGTCCGGCGCGATGACCGACCGCACCCAGCGGCAGATCATGTTGTTCATGCCGCTGCTGTTCGTGATCTTCGTCATCCGGTTCCCGGCTGGCGTGCTCGTCTATTGGATCACCACCAACCTTTGGACGATCGCCCAGCAGTACGTCGTCAAGCGCCGGATCGGGCCCCTGCGGCCCGCAGCGGCCGGCGGGCCCCCGCCCGCGGGTGGGACTAGCGGCGGCGGGCGCTCGGACGGCGGCGGCCCGCCAAAGCCCGGCCCCAACGGGTCGGGCGGGACGGGCGGCGGCCTGGCTGGGCTGATTCGCAAGCCGAAGGAGCCCGTAGCCGCGAAGGAGCCCGTGGCCACCGGGGCTCGCGGTGGTGCTCCACCGCGCCCCCCACGCAAGAAGAAGAAACGCTCAGGCCGGCGGAGGTAAGAGATGGCCACCAGCCCAGATATCGCCGCTGAGCGCGTGCGTGAATTCATGGAGCGGCTCCTGGACGCCGCCGGCATCGCGGCGACGATCGAGATCCGTGAGGACGCGGACGGGCTCCACGCGGAGTTCGTGGGCGACGGCGACGACCTCGGACTGCTCATCGGCCACCACGGCCAGACAATCGACGCGATCCAGCATCTGGCGTACCGGATCGCCACCCGGAACACGGACCCCGCCCACCCCCGCATCTCCGTCTTGGTCGATGCCGCCGGGTATCGCGAGCGCCGCGCGAGCGCGCTCCGAGCCACCGCTGACCAGGCGGCCCAGCAGGCGATCAGCGGCCGCCACGCGATCTCGCTCGATGCGATGAGCGCGCTGGAGCGCAAGGTGATCCACGAGCACCTCAAGGATCGCCACGACGTCGAGACCTACAGCGAGGGCCAGGAGCCGTCGCGGTATCTCGTCGTCGCTCCGCTCGTGGACTGATCCGCCTTCTTGCCGGGGCCGGGCGTTTCACGTTTTTCTTGACGGTGAAACACGTGGGCCGGTAGAACTCCGCACATGGCGGAGCTCTCGGACTTCGATCGCGGCTTCCTGATCGGCCTGCTCGTCGGGGAGGGCTCGTTCGGTGGCGACGGCCGCCAGCCCCAGGTGGTGCTGCGCATGCACACCCGGCACGAGGCGATCTTCCGCTGGCTGGAGGAGCGGTTCCCGAGCTGCCGCCTCTACGGGCCCTATCACCACGGCGGGCGGTCCTACTACCAGTGGATGGCGCGGGGGCGGGCGCTGGTGGAGGATCTCCTACCGCTGCTCGAAGCCGAGCTGCGACCGGAGTTAGACGGTCGGAGCGCTCGAGCGGTTTCGGACGATGTGTGAGCGATACGCGCCATTCATCGAACGGGAACGGGACCGTCTGCGGAGTCGTGACGACGGCGATGACGATGCGAGCGGTGAGAGCCTCTGAGCGCGCTGACTCAACTCGGGGCCCGGTACGACCTCTCTGATGGACAGGTACGCCAACTCGATGCGGTACTCGATTGCGTCGCCGACAGCCCGGACGCGCCGACCACGGTCACCGACCGGGGCGCGGTCCTCCGCGACCACCTGGCCGACTCGCTGGTCGCGCTCGAGCTGCCCGAGGTCCGCTCCGCCGCGGCGATCGCCGACCTCGGCGCCGGCGCGGGCTTTCCCGGGCTCCCGCTGGCGATCGCTCTGCCCGGCGCCCGCGTGAGCCTGGTGGAGAGCAACGGACGCAAGTGCGCCTTCATCGCTGCCGCCATCGAGACCGGCGGGATCGTCCAACGCCGTGGCCGTCAACGCCCGCGCGGAGTCCTGGCCCGAGGGCCTGGGGGCGTGCGACCTGGTGACCGCGCGAGCGCTGGCCCCGCTGGCCGTCGTCGCCGAGTACGCGGCGCCCCTGCTCGCGTTGCGGGGGTCGATGGTGGCGTGGCGGGGCCGTCGCGAGCCCGAGGACGAGGCTGCCGGCGACCGCGCCGCCGCCGAGCTCGGCCTAGAGCTGGGGGCGGTGGTCCGAGTGCAGCCGTATCCGGGCGCGCTCCACCGCCACCTGCACGTGATGCGCAAGGTCGCCCCGACCCCTGACCGGTTTCCGCGGCGCCCCGGGATGGCGCGCAAACGCCCACTGGGTGGGGCGTCTGACCGCCCCCGGCGCTAGCTTCATCTCACATGGGGACCGTCTACGCGATCGCCAACCAGAAGGGCGGGGTCGGCAAGACCACCACCGCGGTAAATCTGGCCGCCTGCATCGCGGAGGCCGGCTATGCGTCGCTGCTCATCGATATGGATCCGCAGTCCAACGCGACCCTTGGTCTGGGGATCGACAAGCACCTAACGCCCACCGTCTACGACGCGCTCCTCGACGAGGTGCCGCTGGCCGACACCGTCGTCGCCTCTCAGATCCCCAGCTTGAGCGTCATCCCGGCCGGCCCGGATCTTGCGGGCGCCAACGTGGAGTTGCCGCGGACGGCCGGGTCGGAGAACCGGCTGCGCGAGGCGCTGGCACCCATCCGGGATCGCTACGCCTTCATACTGCTCGACTGCCCGCCGTCCCTCGGTCCTCTCACCGTGAACGCGCTGGTCGCCGCCGACCGCGTGATCGTCCCGGTGCAGTCCGAGTACTTCGCGCTCGAAGGCCTCGCCGGCCTCCTGGACACCTTGTCACTGGTGCAACGTGAGCTCAACCCGAGGCTGACGGTTGCGGGAATGCTGCTGACGATGCACGACAGCCGCACCCGGCTGGCTCAGGACGTGGAGTCCGAGGTGCGCCAGCACTTCCCGCAGCTGGTGTTCCAGACCGTCATCCCCCGCAACGTCCGCGTGGGCGAGGCCCCGAGCTTCGGCAAGCCGGTCATCCACTACGACCCCCACTGCGCCGGCGCGGACGCCTACTTCGAGCTGGCCAAGGAGGTCGCGGCCCGTGGCTGAGCGCCAGAGAGGCATGGGCCGCGGTTTGGCGGCGATCCTCTCGGTCGCCCCGCGCGAGGACGCGGAGGAGCTGCGCCAGCTTCCGCTCGAGCTCATCTCCGCCAACCCACATCAGCCGCGGGACAGCTTCGACGAGGCCGCCCTCGGGGCCCTCGCGGAGTCGATCAAGGTGCGCGGTGTCCTCCAGCCCGTGCTGGTGCGGCCGCTGCCGGGCGGGACGTATGAGCTGATCGCGGGCGAGCGCCGCTGGCGCGCCGCCAAGCTGGCCGAGCTCGAGACGGTCCCCGCGGTCGTCCGCCACCACGATGATGCCGCGTCGCTCGAGGTCGCGCTCATCGAGAACATGGCCCGCGAGGACCTCAGCCCGGTTGAGGAGGCGCGGGCGTGCGCGGCGCTCACGGAGGAGCTGGGCCTGTCGCGTGAGGACGTGGGCCGGCGCGTCGGCCGCAGCCGGGTGGCGGTGTCCAACCTCATCCGCCTGCTCGACCTGCCCGACGAAGCACTGGAGTCCATCCAGGCCGGCGACCTCAGCGAGGGCCACGGCCGCGCGCTACTCCTCGCCCCCGACCACGGCGACCGTCGGCGCCTGGCCCGGGCCGCGGTCCGGGACGCATGGTCGGTGCGCGAGACCGAGCAGCGCGCCCGCGCGACCCGCGCCGGCGCGGACGGCGACTCGACCACCGTCCGCGCTCACCGGCGCCGTCCGCGAGGCCTGCACCCCGACCAGGAGGCTGCGATTGCCGAGATCGGCGACACTCTCGAGGCCGCCTTGGGCCTTGAGGTGAAGGTCTCACCCTCAGGCGCAGGCTTCCGGATACAGCTGGAATTTGCGAGCGCCGACGAGGCATTGGAGCTCGCGCGCAGCCTCAAGGTCGATGCACCTGCCTCAACCTCTAGTTGACTCTGTCTGATATTTGATCAGCTATGCGTGTCGTGGGGTCAAAGGCGAGCTCGCGGGAGATGGGCGACGAGTTCCGCGTGGCCACGGCGGGACCTGTGGTCGATCTTGCATGACAATAGCTGCAAAATCCGCCGCGACCTCCCGCGCTCAGCTGCCGCGACGCACCTCAGCCATAACCGAGGATGCGCGTGATGCCCGGCGCCGGCGCCGATAGAATCGCCTCCGGACGGGCGATTAGCTCAGTCGGTTAGAGCGCTTCTCTGATAAGGAAGAGGTCCCAGGTTCGAGTCCTGGATCGCCCACTCAGTCTTCACTCCGTGCGGACGATGCGCTGGCGCCCTTCTCGTCTCGGTCCGCTGCCGTCTTGTCCGTGTGGCTCTTTGTCCGGCGCCCGTACGGCAGCGGCTGCGCAATCGCTCGTATCTCCCCAAGGAGTCGCGCCGTGAGCTCGGTCGCCGTCTCGCCGTCGCTGACCCCTCCGCCGGTAGGCCGGAAAAACCGAACGCGGAGCCGCGGACGCGTCGGGAACCGAACCAGGTCGACCGTACCCTCGACCGCGCAGCAGACGATCTCAGCTTCGGGAACGGCCTCGGCGATCCTGCCGAGGCCACTCCGCGCGCGCAACGCGCGGCCCCCGGAGCGCGTCCCCTCCAGAAAAATGCCGACGCACGCCCCACCCCGCAACTCCGCGGTTGCCCTGTCCAAGGCGCGGTTGTCGCGAGTCCCTCGATCGATCGGTATTTGACCCATCGCGTCGAGGACCCTCGCCACCACGCCATACCGCCAGAGCGAGGACTTCGCCAAGGCGCGGACCTGCCGTCGCTCATTGGCCGCCACGCCGACAACGATCGGATCCCACCAAGAGTCATGGTTGCCGGCCAGAAGGACAGGACCTGCGCACGGCAAGGCCTCAAGGCCCGATACCTCAAGCCGGCCCCACCATTGGACGACTGGTGCGCTAACTGCCATGACCCCCTGAAACGCGGGGCGACGCTCGGCAGCCGGTCGGGTCATGCCGCAGGTGCTTCAGGTACGCGGGTCGCGCGACGGCCGACCAGGCTCTCAACCAAGCTACCGACCGGCACTAGTGGGCCTCCCGGGAACCGGCAGACCCACCGGGCCCCCGGCCGTGGGGGGATGGACGGCGGTCCCGCCCGTCGCCTGTCGCCCGTCTCGCACCCCGATGGCCCAGGCGTTCGAGGTTTGCGTGCAGGGCCTTGATCCGGTCAAAGACGAGGTCCGCCGCGACTTGCTGTTGGCTGCGCGTGGTCGACGCGACCACTTCGAACCTAAATGGCGCGCCGTATTGGACCGTCACCCTGGGGAATCTCAGTTGCTTCCACCGCCGCACCTGGGCCGAGCCCAGAATGGCGATGGGCACAACGGGCGCTCCGGACTCGAGTGCCAACCTGCCGATTCCTGGCCTCGCCGACTCGGCCAACTGGCCCGTCCGAGACCGAGTGCCTTCGCAATACACCACGATCGCCCCACCGCGATCAAGGATGTTGAACGCGGTGACGAACGACTCCTCATCTTGATCGCCGCGACGGACCGGGAACACCCCACCGTGGCTGTAGATCCAGGTCATCGGGCCCTTGCCGAACAACTGCGACTTGGCCATGAACTGGATCCGTCGCCGGATAAACGCCGCAGCGAAGAAGTGATCCATATTCGAGGCGTGGTTCGGTGCGAGGATCAGCGGACCGGCCGGGACGTTCCCGCTTCCAAGGCCGCGCGCCCGAAACACTGTCAGCGCGAGCAGTGCGGTCACGACACGAACCACCTCATGAATCACTCCGGGCGAGCTGCCACGTGCGCGCGCGTGAAACCGGTCGAAGTATTCCTGCGGTCGCGGGTCCCGATAGACCTGAGGCTTGGGGTCTGAATCGGAGGGCATCGCGGGCCAGCCTAGGCTAGCCGCCCAACCGGGAAATCGTCATACGGGGGGTCCGACGCAGACCACCGCGGTCAACCGTGCGCTCCACGGCATCGGACGGGCGCTGGTCACCTACCGGGCAAGCTCACAACGAGAGCGCCGGCCGTTACCCCCGCTCGCTCAGCACCGCGCGGATGATGCGCGCGGCGATCGGGGCGGCCTCGGTTCCGCCGAACCCGCCCCGGCTGTCGGCGAGGACCACGGCGATCGCCACGGTCGGGTGGTCGGCCGGCGCAAAGCCGATGAAGGACGCCACCGTGCCCTGCCCGCTCGCGCTTCCGGCGTGAGCGGTTCCGGTCTTTCCGGCGATCCTCAGCCCGGGGAGGTTGGCGGCGGTGCCGGTCCCGTGGGTGACCACGTTGCGCAGCATCTGAGTGAGCAGCTGGGCCGTCTGCGCCGTCATCACCGGGTGCTGGGGCGCCGCGCCCGCCAGGGGCTCAATGTGCGGCCGGACAAGCCATCCACGATTGGCAATGGCCGCGGCGAGCATCGCCATCTGCAGCGGCGTGGCGGTGAGCGAGCTCCGCCCGGCGGCCAGGCCGCCGACGGCGACGCCCGCCGGGACATCGAGGCGGAACAGCCGCATCTGCTCGGTCAGCGCGATCGGACCCACCGCGACCCCGACGCGGGCGAACACGGTGTTGACCGAGAACGTCATGGCGTCGCTCAGCGTCAGCCGTCCGAGGCTCTCTCCCTGATCGTTGCGGACCTCAGATCCCGCGGAGGCGAAGGGCGAGGCGCCGGAGATCCGCGAGCGCGGCGCGTAGCGTCCGCTCGACAGCGCCGCTGCGGCGGTCACCACGTCGACCGTCGCCCCCGGCGGAACCGCCGCGCCGCGTTGGAGAGTGCCGGTGGCGGTCATTGCCTTGACCGCTCCCGTCCGCGGGTCGAGCACGACCACGGACCCGACTCGGCCCCGCAGCGCCTGGCGTGCGCTGCGCTGGATCGCGGGGTCGATGGTCGAATGGCCGTGGTGCCCTCCGGTCACCGCCGGAGGAACCGACCGGTGCGCACCGCGGTGGGTCGATATCGCGATCACGACCACCGCGATCACCGGAACGGCGGCGACGGCGATCCACAGCGCCCGGCCGCCCCGGCGGCGCCACCGAGCGCGAGCGGGCGACGGCTGAGCCGTGACCCTGCGCCACACGTCGTCGATCGGCGGCACCTCCTGCTCACGCGCCGGGTTCGCCGCCGCCAACCTGTCCATGAGGTCGGTCATCGCGTCGCCTCCATCGGGTCAAAGCAGGGCTGGTCAACGGCGGCCATCGCCGCCGCCAGGCGCCGGCGGGCGCGGTGCACCCGCATCGAGAACGCGCGCGGGGAGCAGCCCATCACCACCGCGCCCTGCCGGTGGTCCAGGCCCTCCCACGCCACCAGCATCAAGGCCTCGCGGTCGAGGGCGCTGAGGGTGGCAAGCCCCTGTGCCAGTCCCGAGTCTGGGATGGCCACAACAGTCGGAGCGGGGCGTTCGAGTCCCAGGCGGTGACGCAGCGACGTCTGGCGGCGCGCGGCCCGCACCCGGTTGGCGATGATCCGGCGCGCGCAGGCCAGCAACCACGGGAGCGCGTCCTCGGGGACGTCGTCCAAGCGCCGCCACGCGACCACGAAGACGTCGCTGGCCACGTCATCCACGTCACCGGGCGGCATCCGGCGGACGGCGTACGCGCGCACGGCAGCGGCGTGGGCCACGAACAGGGCCTCCAAGCGGCGTCGCCGTTCGATCTCGCTCATACCCACCATGTGTCCGGCATCTCGTCCAGGATCACACGCGAGCCATCGCAATCCCCAAACGCGCGCGGGCCGCCTGTCATGATCCGACCATGGCGCGCGCCCGACTCAGCGCACCGCTGGTGTTGGTGGCCGCGGCCCTCATCGCAATGGGTTGCGGGTCAACCAGCCGCTCGGGCGCCGGCCACACATCGACCGCGCGCTCACGCACGACCATCCGGCGTCAGCCCGCCCCGGTCTCGCCGGCGAATCCGGTGCCGCCGCGGGCTCCCAAGACCGCCGGTGCCCGCACGGTGTCGGTGATCCGCCACTGGGCCGACGCGCTGCGCCGCGGCGACGTGCACAGTGCCGCCGGCTACTTCCAGATTCCCAGCGTCTTCGCTCCCGGGCCCGACCAGGAGGTCACCATCCACAGCCGCGCCCAGGCCGAGGAGGTCAACCGGGCGTTGCCCTGTGGCGCGAAGCTCATCTCGGTCATCAGACTGGGCGGTCCGCTCGTGCAGGCGCTGTTCCGGCTCACCGGCCGTCCCGGTCCCGGCGGCAGCAGCTGCAACCCCGGTGCGGGCGAGACCGCGCGCACCAACTTCGTGATCCACTCCGGGCGAATCCGGGTGTGGCTCCGCGCGCCCGACCAACCCGGCGACAACCAGCCGCCGCCGACCGGGGCATCGGGCGGCGGCGGGCCGGTCGTCTGAGGGGCGCCCCGGAGTGCGGTTGGCGATGTTGGTGGCGGCCTGCTGGAGCTGAGCATCGGCCTCGCTCGATTGACGAATGAGGAGGATCACCTGAGAGTCTCCTGAGCCGGTACGGTCGCGTGATCCGCGCCACCCCCCGTCTCCTGGCCGTCGCCGTGCTCGTCGCGGTCATCGTGGGGATCGTCGGGATCCTCCACCTTCACCTCGACGACGGTGACTCAGACCGCGCCGCCGCGGCGCCCCGACCGACGATCCCCCGTCAGGCGATCCGCGCCCAGATCGGCGCGGCGCCCGACAGCCGCCCGGTCCCGCCGGGCTTCGTCGGGCTTCTCGATCGAGTACCACTCGGCGCCCAGCTACTTCGGGACAGCCGCGGACCCGGACCTCGTCTTTGACCAGCTTGTGCGCAACCTCACCCCGGGGCAGTCCCCGGTGCTGCGCTTCGGCGGTGACACCACCGACTGGACGTGGGCGCCGACGCCGGGCGTCCGCAAGCCCCTTGGCATCCGCTACACCCTGACCCAGGCATGGTTGAGCGCCACCGCTGCCGCCGCGCGGGCGCTCAACGCGCGCCTCATCCTCGGCGTCAACTTCGAGTCCGACAGCGCGGCGATCGCCGCCGCCGAGTCCGCGGCCCTGCTGCGCGGCGCAGGCCGGCGCGTACGTCGCCGGCCTGGAGCTCGGCAACGAGCCGGAGGTGTACGGCAGCCTCGGCTGGTATCAGACCCCGGCAGGCGTTCCGGTCCCCGGCCGGCCGGCGGGCTACGGCTTCACCGCCTACCTGCGCGACTACGCGCGCGTCAGCCGCGCCGTGCCCCGCGGCGTGCCGCTCGTCGGGCCGGCCTCCGGAGCGTCGCGGTGGCTGGCGGGTCTCGGCCGGTACCTGCGCGCCAATCCGCGGGTCAGGCTGGTCACCTTTCACCGGTATCCCCTGCATCGCTGCTTCACGGCGCGCAACTCACCCGAGTTCCCGACGATTGCCAATCTCCTGGCGCCGGCGGCCGCCACCGGCCCGGCCACCAGCCTCGCCGCCGCGGTTGCCACCGCCCACGCGCGTGGCATCCCGTTTCGCGTCGACGAGCTCAACAGCGTCTCGTGCGGTGGGGCGCACGGGGTGAGCGACACCTTCGCATCCGCGCTCTGGGCTCTGGACACCCTGTTCAACATGGCCCGGGTCGGCGTCGACGGCGTCAACATTCACACCTTCCACAAGGCGATCTACGAGCCGTTCGCCGTTTCAGAGCGCGCCGGCCGCTGGAGCGCCGAGGTCAAGCCGATGTACTACGGCCTGCTCATGTTCGCCGAGGCGGCACCGCCGGGGGCCCGGCTGCTGCCCGTCGCCTACCGCGCTCCGGCCACGCTGCGCATCTGGTCCACCCGTGCGCGGGACGGACGCGTGCGCGTCGTCCTCATCAACGATTCGCGGTCGCGGCCCGCCACGGTGGCGGTCCGCCCTCGCCGCCGGAACCGCCGCCGGCACCGCCGCCGCCACCGCCGCCACCGCCGTCCGCCTGCGGGCGCCGCACGCCGACGCGAAGGCCGGCGTCACCATCGGCGGCCAGTCGTTCGGGGCGACGACGGGCACCGGAAGCCTCGCCGGCACCGCGCGCGCGATCACGCTGCGGCCGGTGCGGGGTAGCTTCGTCGTGCGTCTGCCCCCGGCGACCGCCACGCTCCTCGTGATGGGCGAGTCTTCATAAGAGGCTTCTCATCAGGTCCCGATTGACAGCGCCCAACCCCGCCGCTACGTTGGCTTTGCAAACGATTGCAGTACCCCGGTCCCTGAACGGGACGGCACACGAGAGCGGAGGGTGAGGGAGATGAGGATCCTTCGTAGGTGCTTGACATCCGGGCTCGCGCTCGGCGCCGTCATGGTCGTCGCAGCCTGTGGCAGCTCCTCGAACGGGCAGCAGCTCGACCAGCAGCAAGAGCGGAGGCGGTGGTGCCACGAGCTCCGCGAGCGGCGCCTCGAGCTCCTCGACCTCGCCGAGCAGGCCGAGCGGCAGCCCGATCACGATCGGGACTTCGCTGTCCCTGTCGGGTGACTTCTCCGCCGACGGCCAGGCCTTCGAGCGCGGCTACAAGCTCTGGGTCGCCGACCAGAACAAGGCCGGTGGCCTGCTCGGTCATCCGGTCAAGCTGGACGTCATCTCTGACGCCTCCAGCCCGGCCCAGGTCGTCTCCAACTACCAGAAGCTGATCGGCTCAAACAAGGACCAGCTCGTGTTCGGGCCGTTCTCGTCGCTGCTCACGGTCCCGGCCGCGCGGATCGCCGCCCGGTACGGGTACGCCTTCGTCGAGGGCGCCGGCGGCGCCCCGTCGGTGTTCGGCGCCGGCCTGCACAACGTGTTCGACGTCTCGATCCCGGTCAAGAACAACCTCGTGACCTTCGCGCAGTGGGTGGCCTCGCTGCCCGCGGCCAAGCGGCCCAAGACCGCGGCGTACGTGACCGTCAACGATCCGTTCACCCAGCCCCAGCTCCCGGTGGCCCAGAAGATCCTCGAGGCGGCCGGCGTCAAGACCGTCCTCAACAAGGTCTTCCCCGAGGAGGTCACCGACTACACGGCGATCGCCGGCCAGGTGGCCTCGGCCAAGCCCGACGTCGTGCTCCTGGGCTCGGTTGACGTGCCCACGGTGTCGGCGTTCACCCACGTCTTCATCCAGCAGCACTACCAGCCCAAGGCGTTCATCGCCACCGCCGGTCCCGATCAGGGCGCCCAGTTCATCAAGGCCGTCGGCACCGGCAACGAGGACGGGATCTTCGTGCCCAACGGCTGGTACGGCGGCTTCAAGAAGGCCGACAGCCAGCAGATGGTCAAGGAGTACATCGCCCAGTACGGCGGCGACGCGTCGGGCGTGAACGCCGACGTGGCCGAGGCCTACTCGGTCGGCCAGGTCCTGGCCCAGGCCGTCCAGGCCACCCACGGCTTCGACCAGCAGAAGATCATCAGCTACCTCAAGAGCGGAGTGACTCTCAACAGCGTCCAGGGTCCGGTCAAGTTCGACTCCCTGGGTGAGAACACGGCCCAGAAGACGCTCACCTTCCAGTGGCAGAACGGCACCCTGGTGCAGTCGATCCCGACCTCCACCGCCGGATCGACACCGCCCATCTACCCCAAGCCCGCCTGGAAGTAGTGACACTGTCCACCGAGAGAGGACACTGAGCCAGTGTCCTTCACAGAGCTGCTCCAAGCGATTGTCGACGGGATCCTGACCGGCGGCGTCTACGCCCTGATGGCCGCCGGTCTGACGCTCATCTTCGGCGTCATGGACCTCATCAACATCGCCCAGGGCGTGATGGTCATCCTCGGCGCGTACCTCAGCTACGAGCTGTCGGTGCACGTGGGGATCGGCCTGCTGCCGGGCCTGCTCATCACCGTCCCGGTGATGTTCGCGCTGGGAGTGGCGATCGAGTTCTGCTTCATGCGCCGCCTGCGTGACCAGGATCGCACCCAGATGTCGATCCTGGTCACCTACGCGGTGGCGATCGTCATCGAGGGTGTCCTGACGGCGATCTTCGGCGTCGACTTCCGCGAGCTCCAGGCGTCCTACGTCAACAGCTCGGTGCACATGCTCGGGTTCTACCTGCCCGACATCTACCTGATCGGGTTCGGCCTCGCCGTGGCGCTGCTGGCGGTCCTGTACTACGGCCTGTACCGGACCAAGTTCGGCCGGGCCGTGCGCGCGTCGTTGCAGAACCGCACGGCCGCGGATCTGATCGGGATCGACGTCAACCGGGTGCGGACGATCTCGGTGGGCATCGGGGTCGCCGTCACCGCGGTCGGCGGCATGGTCTTCGGGGCCACCAACTCGTTCAACCCCAACACCGGCTACGACCTCATCTCCCGCCTGCTGGCGATCGTCATCCTCGGCGGGATGGGCAGCATCGGCGGGGCCATGGGCG
>CAWBPG010000004.1:0-287937 GCA_963790605.1 uncultured Actinomycetota bacterium
CCAGTCTCATCTGACTCCCATGTTCCGTCGCGTACCCTCGGCCATTAGCCGCAAAACGCGACGGACGGGTCGTTGTCAGGTCGCACTGCTCTGCCGCCGCAGCCGCTGCGCCATCACGCGCATCACGAGCTGCGCGAAATCCGGGGTGTCGTGGACGAGGACAGGCGCCGCGACCGTCTCGACGTGAGGCCCACCCGTAAAGGCAGGCTGACAACGGGGCTCCGGGCGGTTAGGCTGAGTAGCCATGGACCCGGCGGTGGGGTCCCCGGCGCGGAGTTTCGGGGGAAACGACGACAACGAGCTGTTGGGCGCATACGTGCCCACGCTCGTGCTGGAGTGGTTGCGCGACCGGCCCGAGCAACGCCATCGGGTGCTCGACTGCACGCTCGTCTTCGCCGACATCTCGGGCTTCACGCGGATGACCGAGATGCTCGCCGTGCGGGGCAAGATCGGCGCCGAGGAGATGGCCGACCTGATCAACGCCACCTTCGAGCCCCTGCTGGCGACCGCCTATGCCGACGGCGCCGGGCTGATCAAGTTCGGCGGTGACGCGATCGTGCTGCTCTTCCAGGGTGGCGGCCATGCGGCGCGCGGATGCCGCGCTGCGTACGAGATGCAGCAGGTGATGCGCGCCAGCGGAAGCCGGCGCACGAGCCGTGGCCCACTCCGTCTACGGATGTCGGTGGGCATCCATAGCGGGGTCTGCGATTTCTTCCTCCTCGGGCACGACGACCATCGCGATCTCGTCGTCGCCGGGCCGGCGGTGACCACCCTGGCTCAGATGGAGAAGGTCGCCGGGCCTGGCCAGATCGTCATCAGCGGCGAGACCGCCGCGGCCCTTACGGCCACCGGACTCGCGCGTCCGACGACCCCCCTCGCGGGCGGGTGGCTCCTGCGCCGGCCGCCTGAAGTGCAGACTCCGGCGCAGCTCACCCCGCCACTTGACTTCGCCGGGCTTGATCCCGGGCTCGCCCTGTGCCGCATTCTGCGCGAGCACGTGCTCGGACGCGGGCTGGAGAGCGAGCACCGGCACGCGGCGGTCGGCTTCCTGACCTTCACCGGTGTGGACCGGTTGCTGGTCGAGCAGGGGGCGCGCGCCACCCAGATCGCGCTGGACCACGTCATCACCACGCTGCAGTCCGCCGCTGCCGCCAACGAGGTGACCTACATCGCCGCCGACATCGGTTCTGATGGGGGCAAGGTGCTGCTCTGCGCCGGCACGCCGCGGCGGGTCGGTCGCGACGAGGACCGGATGATCGCGACCCTCCGCACAGCGCTCGACGCCGCCGGGCAGCTTCCGCTGGGGGCGGGCGCCGCTTCGGGACGCGTCTTCTCCGGCGACTACGGGCCGTCCTATCGCCGGGCGTATTCGCTGATGGGCGACTGTACGAACCTCGCCGCTCGCCTGGCCCAGCACGCGGCCCCGGGCCAACTGCTCGCCACCCGCGAGCTCGTCGCCAACTCGAGCGGCAGCTTCGCCGTGACCGAACAACCGCCCTTCGCCGCCAAGGGCAAGCGTGCGCCGGTCCACGCGCTGAGCCTCGGCACAGCCACGGCGGCCAGCGACGGGTTTGACAGGGCGCCCTTCCGCGGGCGCGACGAGGAGCTCGCGACGTTGCTCAGCGCGGCGCGCGCCGCGGCGGACGGGCTCGGGCAGGTCGTCGAGGTGGTCGGCGAGGCCGGCATGGGCAAGTCGCGGCTGCTCACCGAGCTCGAGGCGGCGGCCGACGCCGACGTGCTGCGCGTGGACGGCGACGTCTATGCCGGAGCACGACCGTATGCGCCGTTTGAGCGCCTGCTCCGCGACCGGTGGGAGATTTCGGCCGACGCCCCGCCGGCCGAGCTCGCGGCGCGGCTGACCCAGGTGGTCGCCGAGCGAGCCGCGCATCTGTTGCCGTGGCTTCCGCTGCTCGCCATCGTCGCCGGAGTCGAGGTCGCAAGCACGCGCCAGGTCAACGACATCGACCCGGCGCACCGCAAGCAGAAGCTCGAGGACGTGGCCAGCGAGCTCCTGGGCCTCCTGCTCCCGGGCGCGAGGATCCTCATCTTCAACGACGTCCACCTCATGGACGATGCCTCCCGCGACCTGATCGCCCGCCTCGCCGCCGATGCCGGGTCGCGGTGGTGGCTGCTCGTCGTCAGCCGCACGCCGGACACCACCAGTCCGCTGGGGGAGACCCCGGTCAAACGCATTGAGCTGGGTGCCCTGGGCGACGCTGTGGTCGCCGACATGCTGGCCCAGGCCACCGCCGAGTCGCCGCTGCCGCCTCAACGACTGGCCGAGCTCGCTCAGCGCGCGGGGGGCAACCCGCTGTTCGTGCGCGAGCTGGTCGCGCAACTGCACAACGGCGCCGATCCCGACGCGCTGCCGCGGTCGGTCGAAGGCGCGATCACCATGCGCATCGACCGGCTCTCCTCGGCCGACCGCCACACGCTGCGGTCGGCCGCGGTGCTGGGCATGGAGGTCGAGCTGTCGCTGCTGCGAGAGGTGCTTGCCGGCGGCGGGGAAGCTGGCTCGTGGGTCGACGACCCCCTGGCCCGGCTCTCGGAGTTCCTGGAGCCGATCGGTCCCGACCGGTACTGCTTCACCCACCAACTCGTCCGCGCCGTCACCTACGAGGGTCTCCCGTACCGCCGCCGCGCGGAGCTGCATGGCCGTACCGCCGCCGCGATCGAGCGTGCGGCCGGTGAGCAGGCCAACCGGCACGCCGAGCTCTTGTCGATGCACTGTTTCCACGGCGGCCGGTTCGCCGCCGCCTACGCGTATGCGCGCCTGGCCGCGCAGCACGCCCGGGCGCGCTACGCCAACGCCGACGCGGCTGAGTCCTACCGGCGTGCGCTGGCCTCCGCGGCCCGCCTCGCGCACGTCGACACGCTCGTGCTCGCCGAGGTCGAGGAGGCGCTCGCCGAGATCTACATGGAGCGCGGCGAGATGACGGCTGCCGATCTCACGCTGAGACGCGCTCTGCGCCGCGTCCACGACGCGCCCATCCAGCTCGCTCGGCTCCAACTCAAGGTGGCCGGCCTGCGCGAGACCGAGGCACGCTTCCGGGCCGCCTTCCGGTGGGCCGATCGAGCCGACCGGACGCTCACCGATCTCGACGGGCCCGAGGCCCGAGTCGTCCGTGGCCAGCTGGCGACCCGTCGCGCGCGGCTCAACTACCGGAGGGCCCGCTACGACGAGGCGATGTCCTTCGCCCACGTCGCCATCGCCCTCGCCGGCGATGACGACCGCCCGACGCTCGCCGAGGCGCTGGAGTACGCGGACCTGTGCGCGGTCGAGCTCGGGCTGCCCGCGGGCACCCGCGCCGAACAGGCGCTGGCGATCCATGAGGAGCGCGGGGACCTGGCCGCGCAGGCCCGGGTCCAGAACACGCTCGGGATGCTCGCCTACCATCGCGGCGACTGGCCGAAGGCGCTGGAGCACTACGCGGAGTCCGAGCAGGCCGACATCCGGTGCGGAAAGCTCTGGAATGCGGCGACGCCCGCGGCCAATCGGGCGGAGATCCTCGCCGATCAGGGCCGGCTGGAGGAGGCGCAACTGGCGCTGGAGCAGGCGATGCTGACCTGGCGCGGCGTCAACGCAGTGTCGATGATCGCCTTCGGCGACTACCAGCTGGGCCGGATCGCCGCGCGCCTGGCCAAAACCGCGGAGGCGATGCGCCGCTTCGACGCCTCACGGCGGCACTTCAGCGAGCTCGGCGAACTCACCGAGGTGGTCGTCGTTGACGCCCTCAGAGCCGAGGCCCTGTCGCTCGCCGGCGATCACGAGGCGGCCCTGGCGCTGGCCGAGGCGACCCTCGCCCGGGCGCAGACCCTCGGCGGCGTCAGCGCGATGACGCCGCTGCTGCATCGGGTGCGCGGGGCCTCGCTGCAGGAGCTGGGGCGCCCGGCCGAGGCCGAGCGCGCTCTCCGCGACGCGCTCGACGCCGCGCGCAGCCGCCTCGCGCGCCACGAGATCGCGTTCGCCCTCGCGGCACTGATCGACGGAGCGAGGGCCGACGACGACGCCGAGGAGGAGGAGTGGCGCTCCGAGCTCACCCGACTGGCCGAGGATCTCGGGATCGATCCCCGGCCGCGGTGGAGCCGACACGCCGCCCCGGCGTGACGTTCACATCAGAGGCGGGTCAGCCGTGCGCCTTGGGGTCGCTGGCTGTCGTGGTGAACGACTCGGTATACGTCGAGGGCGTGCTGCCGGACCCCGGCGTGTATGCCGCCCACGTGTCCTCCTGGGCGTTGACGAGGTTGATGCACGGGAAGGTGCCGGCCGGGACGACGAGGTTGCCGCCGGACTCGCCGTTGGTGTTGTCGTCGTCGCCGTCCTGGTCGTCGCAGAGCGGAAGGTTGCCGTAGAACAAGCCGTCGGGTCCCTGCGTCGCCTGGCCACCGGTGTTGGTCTCAAACGACGACGTCGCGCCGAAGCAGACGTTGCCGAAGTTATCCGGGTCCAGCTGATGCTCCTGGTCGGCAGCCGCTCCCGTCAACGTGAGCGTCACCGTCTTGGTCTCACCACCGGGGTTCGTCACGCTGTAGACGAGGGTGTCGCCGGCGCCCACCTTCGCGCAGGGCGGCGTCTCGGTGTCGAAGAACGCCTGGACGGTCTCGGCACCCGAAGACGGCGCAGTCGAGCTGATCGTCGTGCTGGTGGAGCCGTCGCTGCTCGTCGCGCTTGTCGTGCACTGTCCGCTCCCCGATTGGCAGGTGCCCTGCGTGCCGACGAACACGTTCGCCGACCCGCTGCTGGGCTTGGTGAACAGACCTCCCGAGTAGGCGGCGACGATCGTGTTGTTCCCGGCGGCCAGCACCGAGGCCGGCACGCTGATCGTGGCCACGCACGGCTGTCTGCGCAGCAGACACTGGAGCCGGGGCTTGACCGTCCCCAGCAGGGCGCCGTTCGCTGTGTCGGTGAACTTCACGTTGCCGATCGGCCCGACCAAGAAGCCGGGAAGGACGTCGGCGGTGAGGGTGGTTGATCCCGAGGGATCGACGACGGGCGGCGAGGCGACAAGCGTCGTGGTCGTCGCGAGGCGAAAGTCCTTGGCCAGGCTCGGCGCGGCGGTCGCACCAAGCCCAACGATCCCCGTCACGGTGACGGTCGCAGCGAGAACGAGCCGGCGACCGGCTCGCGTGGGGTGTCCTCGCATCGTTAGCCCCCTTTCCCCGGCGCGTCGCCGGGAATGGCGTTCAGCTACCCGATCCTGGACCGAGCAGCCCGGTCCTGCTCCACCCGGTCTGGCCGACCGGACGGCCTTCTGGCGCAACCTAACGGGTCCGGCGAGCTTTGTGGAGGTTTTCCTCACTGTCCAGCCTCACCGCCTGGGATGTTCGTCGAGTTATGGGGTGAAGCCGTCAGGGAGGGGAGGCCGCGGTACGACAAAGTCTTGTCTGCAATGCCGGCGACAGCGGGCGGGTTTTGGGAGCCCGCGGTTGCCAAGCGCCCAAGGGAGAAACGATGTCCAGTTTCGTTGAAGTGCCCACTCCGTCCGCTCGACCCAGCCTGGCCGTGAGCCACCGCGACGGCGGCGATGGAGTCTGCGTGGTGACCCCCGCCGGCGAGATCGACCTCGCGTCGGCGCCCCGGTTGAAGTCCAGCCTGGTCGGGCTGCTGGACGAGGGCTACGCCCGATTCGTCCTTGACCTCTCAGCGGTCCGCTACCTGGACTCCACCGGACTCGGGGTCCTCATCGCGTTCTCGCGGCGCCTGACCGACGACGGGCATGTCGTGCTCGCGCACGCGCCGGACTCGGTGCTCGGCCTGCTCGAGCTCACCGGCCTCGATGCCCGTTTTCAGATCTTCACGAGCGTGGAGGATGCGCTGGCGCACGTTCGCGGCGGCCACCGGGCGGCCCAGCCACCGCTGTGCCCGGACGCGGCGATCGTGCTCGGTCTGGCCGCCACCGCGCTGCCCTTCGCCGAGTCCTCGGCG
This sequence comes from uncultured Actinomycetota bacterium, assembly GCA_963790605.1. GTDB lineage: Bacteria > Actinomycetota > Thermoleophilia > Solirubrobacterales > Solirubrobacteraceae > Palsa-465. Next base: position 5,927 of record CAWBPG010000004.1, read on the forward strand.
GATGAACTGCGGCGCTGGGTGCGCATCCTCAGCGCGCACGGCGAGGCGGGGCGCGCGCTGCAACGCGTGGGGCTCACCGAAGCGGGCATCGACCTGCCGACCGCCACGGGCGGCGCAGACGCTGATGGCTCCGAGCCGCACACAGACGCGGTGACACGCGTGAGCGCAGCGGCGGCGGCCATCGCTGCCGACCGGGAGGCGGCCACCGTCAGCACCGTCGATCTGCTGGTCGCCGTGATGCTGGTCTACGGTGACGCGTTCGATCACGAGCTGCGCGTCCACGGCACCAGCGCGCTCGAGCTGATCGAGTGCCTCGGGACGACCCCGGATCCCGCGCCCGTCAGCTGAGCCTGCGGCGCGTGGCCGCTACCGTGGCGGGATGCGAGCGTTGCTCTCGTCCCGCCGCAGCGGCGGTCTGGCGACATGAGCGTCTATGTCGACCATGCCTTCGCCTACGGCGAGTGGGGGCGATGGAGCGGTGGCGGCCATCTGCAGGCCGACACGGCCGACGAGCTGCACGCGTTCGCGCAGCGGCTGGGGATGCGGCGCGAGTGGTTTCAGTCCAAGCCGGGTCGCCCCGAGAATGACCACTACGACCTGACGCGCTCCGGCCGAGAGCGTGCGCTCGAGCTGGGCGCGATCGCCGAGGACAGGCGCGCGGGCACCCGGCGGCGCCAGACGATCCGGCTTGCCGGGCGACGCGGACATGATCAGCAGCTCACGAGCCCGTCGCGCTAAATCCGCCCGGCATCGGCTGACGATCGCCGCCGGCGTGTACCGGGAGCCGGGTACGAGATTGTGCCGGCTTCCGGTACCAGGTGGCCGCGAGCTGGCGGGTTCCCAAGCACCTCGGCGGCGCGACGGTCTCTCGACCCTGTCTGTGACTCGTAGGCCGCGCGGGCGAGGCGCTTGTGAGAGAGATGGACGCCCTCGATGCGAGAGGACGCCACGCTCTCTGAGCGGAGCAGATTCTGGGCGAGCGCGCGCGCGGAGGAGGGGGTGGTGCGGGTGCGACAAAGGGGCGCGCATCTCGTTGGCCCTCGAAGGGCATAGCCGCGCGGCAGGCTAGAAGCCCCGGAACCTGCTCTTTGCTCGGTCGGTCACCCGCACCATGTCAAAGGATGCCACCAGACGCCCGCGTTCGCCACTGCATTTGTCTGCCTCGGCAGGGAGGCGAGGTGCGGGAGTCGCCTTCAGCTCGGCCCGCCGCTCAGCCTCCGCCCCCGCGACTGACCGACGACAGCACGCCCGTCTCACGCAGGAAGCGCATCGCGTCCCAATAGGCGGTCTCCTCGATCGCTTTGCCCTCCGCGTCAAAGTTGACCACGCTCATGCCGATGTTCTCCGTCGCCAGGCCGGTGGCGGGGACGCCCAGGAACTCGCCGTCGTGGGTGCCGGTGAACCGCCACTCGATGAACGCGCGGTCGCCCTGGATCGTCGTCGTCAGGCGCTCGAGCCTGGCATCGGAGAAGCCGCCCAGGATCATGCGCGCGCGGGCGACGATTGCCTCGGGGTCGCGGGCGGCGGCGTCGGGGTCGGTCGCGTCGCGGATGATCGCCCCCGACGCATAGAGATCGGGCATCGCGTCGGCGTCGTGCGCGTTCCAAAGCTCGAAGAGCCGCTCGACCTGGGCGCTGATCTTGTCACTGGCCATCTGATGTCTCCTTCGATTGAAAGGCGGCGGCGGCCCAAGGAGGTCGGGCCGCCGCCGCACCCTGTTGCCCCCACGTCCTGTGTCGCGCGGTCAGGCCGGTTGGCTCTGCGCGCCGGCATCTTGACCCAGCGCCTGGAGGGCCTTGGCGCTGTCGCCGATGAACTCGCCGCGCACAACCTTGCCGTTGTGGAGCGTGAGAAGATGCAGATAGCGCGACTCCGTGCGGCCTCCCGCACCCGCCATCCGTTGGACGCCCCGCACGATCACGTGCTCGCCCGCGTCGATGTACTCCTCGGGCTGCACGGTGAACTCGCTCCACAGCTGGGGCAGCCGCGCGAAGGTGCCGAGCACGGCGTCGCGGCCACGCGTGACGCCGCCCGTCGGCAAGGTGTCGGGCGTCTCCCACTCGACATCCTCAGCGAGGTACTCGCCCAGCCCCTCCAGGTCACCCTTCATGAACATGGCATACGCGTCGCGCGTGATCTGAACATTGTCGGTTGCCATCGGTTGCTCCTCTCGTGTCCGTCTCGCCCCGGTGCAGTGACCGTCACGGGGTGATCGTCCCGCTGACGGTGATCGTCTGGGTCTTCGTCTTGGTGTTATCGGTGCCGCTTCCGTGGAAGGTGCCTGTGGCGCCCTTGTCGATCCCCGTGCCACCGTTGGTGTGACCGCTGAGCGTGACCTTCACGATGTCCGGCGCTCCCGGTGTCGGCGCGCTGATGCGGTACGTCCCCGTGCTCCGCACCGAGCCGTCGGCGAAGTAGATGACGCTGGTGACGGTCCCCGTCGTCGCCGAAGTGGATCGCGTCACCGACACGCTGGCTCCGGGCCCGGAGTCGCTCGTGGACACCCGGAAGACCTCCACCGCTCGCTTCCCCCGGGTCTGCACCGTCGCGCCGAGCAGGTGATCGGTGAAGTGGTGGCCGGCGGTGCTGTGAGGCCGCGGAGCGGCGGTCGCCAACGCCGCCGCCGAAGCCGCGGCCAGCGTCGCCAGCGTGGTCGCAATCAACGTCCGTTTCATAACTCCTCCTCGGTAGGTGGCTGCACGGTCCCAGCCAACCACCGGCCGTGGCGCGAAACATCGGCCTACCGGCTATTTATGCGCGCTGATTGCCCGTCGCGGACCTGAGCATCAGCGCTGGGTCGTCCCGGCGCCTCGGCGTGAGGACAACCGCGAGAATCGCTACGACACTGGCGGCGGCTGCCATCCAAAACGCGCCGGTGAAGCCGGAGTGTGCGGGAAGCCGCATGAGAGCCAGCAGCTGTGCCGCAATCAGGGGGGCGTGATGGTCCTGGGCGTGCGCTGCGAGCCCGCGCAGCACGGCGGCGCGCGGCCCCGCAATCGCCCGCGGCGCCGCCGTGACGATGGCGATCGCGACCTGAGCGCCGAGCGCGGTCGCGACCGTCCGCAGCACAGTGTTGAACCCGACATTGGTGGCGGTCTGCGACTCCGGTGACGCGAGCGCGACCAGATCTGTGATCGCCCCCAGGCCCAACCCGACCGCAATCCCGAGTGGGATTGACGCCAGCGCCAGCACCGCGACGGTCGGCGACAGCACCGCGAGCAACACGTAGGTGGTGGTGGCCATGAGCGTCGCCGCCAGCGCCTGGGCGCGCGCGCCCGTGTGACAGATGAGGCGGCCCCCCGCCACGCCGGCCACAAGCGTCGCCACGCCGCCGGGGACGAGCACGAGGCCGACCTGGGTGACGCTCAGTCCGAGGCCGTAGCCGGTCAGCTTGGGGTAGGCGCCGATCAATGGCACCAGCGTGAACACGATCAGGAGCGAGAAGCCGAGAGCGAACATCGCGACGTTCGCGCTCCAGACTGAGCGCACCGCCAGCGCACGAGGATCAAGCAGGGGGGACTGCGCCATCGTCTCGCGGGCGATGAACGCGACCAGGGTGACGATGCCCGCGAGGAGCAGCAGATCGGTCCGCGCCGAGCTCCACCCCCACGCATTCCCCTGCGAGATCGCGACGGTGAGCAGCCCCAGCGCACCCCCGAGCAGCAGCGCGCCGGCGACGTCCACCGGCGCCGCTGAGCGCTCGCGCGATTCGGGGACGACGGCGTAGACGAGGAGGCCAAGCAGCACCGCGACGGCGAGCAGCAGCCAGAAGAGCGCCGAGACCGAGACGTGAGCGACGAGCAGCCCGGCCAGCAGCAGACCCGCCACCGCGCCGACACTCCCGGCTGCCACCAGCGCACCGACGGCTGACGGGAGCCGCTCCGGAGGCAGGTGATCGCGCGCCAGCGCGAGCGCGAGCGGCGCGACGCCGGCACCGAGCCCCTGGATGACGCGTCCCGCAATCAGGACATCGATCGAGCCAGACACCGCGCAGATGAGGGACCCGACGGCAAAGCACCCCAGCGACCAGATCAGCGCCCGGCGCCGGCCGAAGCGGTCGCCGAGCCGGCCGGCCAGCGGGATGGCGACCGCCGCGGCGAGGACGAATCCGGTCAACAGCCAGACACCCGTGCTCGGCGCGGCCCGGTAGTGGCGCTCGATCACCGGCAGCGCGGGGGCAACGAGCGCCTGCTCGAGTCCGACGTCGAGAACGCCGACCGCAAGCACGGCGAGCACGCGGCGCTGCGCTTGATCCTGGTCGTCCACGATCGGGGGCGATCCTCCCACACCGGGCCTGGCCAGTGGACTTCATTTCTGGGAGGATCGCGCGGTGATGGACAGCGCGCACCCGGGACGGGGTTCGCCGCTTGGCTGGTTGACCCCGCTGGTCGGTCGTGAAGCCGAACTGGACGCCCTCGCGCGGCTGCTTCACCGCAATCGTCTGGTGACACTCACCGGTGCGGGCGGGGTCGGGAAGACGCGGCTGGCCCTCGAGCTCGCCAGCCGCTGGCCCGATACGGACGCTGACGTACGAGTGGTCGTCGAGCTGGCGATGCTCGAACCGTCCGACGCGAAACCGACTGCTGTGGAGCCGATTGCACGTGCGATCCGGCGGGCGCTGCTGACCGCCGCCCCGGGAGCGGTCACGCCGAGCGGGGCGCCGATGGAGGACGTGGTCGGTCACTTCGGCGAGCATCCCGGGCTGCTGGTGCTCGACAACTGCGAGCACCTGCCCGCGGTGGCGGCGGTCAGCGAGCTGCTGCTGCGTCGCTGCCCGCAGCTCAGGATCCTCGCGACGAGCCGCCGAGCGCTCGTTCTCCCGGGAGAGACCGTGAGCCAGGTCCCGCCACTGTCATTACCGGGCCACACCGCCGACGCAGTCGTGGCGGTCCGAGAATCCGAGGCCGGGCGCCTGTTCATTCAGCGCGCCCAGCGCAGCCTGCCCTCGTTCTCGCTCACTCCCGACTCGGCCCCCGCGGTCGCTGAGATCTGTGCCCGGCTGGACGGGCTGGCCCTGGCCATCGAGCTCGCCGCCGCGCGCGTGGCGATCCTCTCGCCCGCGCAGATTCTCGACGGGCTCGATGACCGTTTTGCCCTGCTCGCCGCCGGTCCGGCGAGCTCGCTCGGCCGTCACCGCACGCTGCGGGCGTCCTTGGAGTGGAGCTACGAGCTGATCGACGCCGACGCGCAAGCGCTGCTGCGGCTCCTGTCGGCAGCTCCGGAGTGGTCCCTGGAAGCGATCGCGGCCACGTGGGGCGAAGACCAGCCGGTCCTCGACGCGCTCTCGAACCTGCTGGATGCCGGTTTGCTCGCGACCGTCGACGCGGGTCGGTTGCGTCGCTACCGGCTGCTGGAGAGTGTGCGCAGCTACGCGCGCGAGCGCCTGCGTGCCGCGGGCGAGGAGCGTTCGGTCCAGCGCGCGCACCTGGAGCACTTCAGGGCGCTGGCCGCGGAGGCCAACCGGCTGCTTTCGGATGATGCGGGTCGCCGGCGGCTGGAGGCTGAGGCCGAGAGCCTGCATGCCGCGCTTCAGTTCGCGGTGGCCGAGCAGCCGGCGCTGGCGCTCCGGATGACCGCCGACCTGCGCCACTGGCTGCCGGTGTCAGATCGCAGCGCGGACGCACTCTCACTGTGCGCCAGCGTGCTGGCGGCTGCGCCCCCGTCTGACCCGGCCGCGCGCTCATACGTCCTGCACACTGCGGCCCAGCTGGCGATCTTCGCCGAGGACTACGCCCGCGCGCGGGCCTACGCGCAGGAGGCGCTACCGCTCGCCCGGTCCTCGGGCGATGAGGGCGCGCTGGGCAGCGGGCTGGTGCTCGCCGCAGTCGGCCAGCGCGCCAGCGACCCCGCCGCCAGCGCTGAGCTTGGTCGCCAGGCCGTGGCGCTGCTCCGCCGCGCCGGTGATCGCCAGGACCTGGCGCTGGCGGTGGCGCAGCTTGCGCTGACCGAGGCGCTGCGCGACCGCTTCGGCGCCGCGCGTGAGCTCAGCGAGGAGCTGGGCGCGCTCATCGGGGGGCGGCCACCGTCGTGGCTGGCGGCATGGATTGAGATCACGATCGCGTGGGCCGACCTGGGCCAAGGCAATCCGCGCTCCGCGCTCGAGCACTGCGAGCGCGCGCTCGAGCTCGAGGGCGCGCGATCCTCGATTGCCCACTACACGGCGCTCGCCTACAAGCTTCACGCGATGGTCCTGACCGGGGACGCGGGTCGCGCCCGCGCCATTGGCACAGCCGAGGTCCACGAGGCAGAGCGAGTCGGCCTCGGCGTCGCGGTCGCGGGGCTCGAGTTCGCGATCGCCCTCGCCGAACTGGCACTCGAGGAGTACGGGCCTGCGCGCGAGTTGGCGATGCGGCGCTTCGGCGATCCGCACTTTGCCGCCGCGGCCAACGCGCATGAGCTGCTGGCGCGTCTCGAGCTCGCCGAGCGCCGGCCAGACCCGCTGCGCCGGCACGCCGCGGCGCTTCGCGCCACCGGCCAGCACACCGGCAACCCGCGACTGCAGGCGCTGGCCGGCTGGGCCGACGGCAACGCCGCGCTGCTCACCGGCGAGCTGACCGAAGCCGCCAGCCTTCTGGACGAGGCGCTCTCTGTCCAGATCGAGCATCGGCAGCGACCCGGAGCCATCGACACGCTCGAGGCCGTCGGTGAGCTGCAGCTCGCACGGGGCCGCGCCGGGGCCGCTGCGCGACTGCTGGGTGCCGCTGAGCGCGCGCGCTCGGAGCTGGAGCTGTGCCGTCTTCCCGCGCGGCAGACCCACTTCGAGGCGCTGTACGAGCGCGGAGCGCAGGCGGCCGGTGGCGGGCCGTGGGCGGAGGCGCTGGCCGAGGGGCGCGAGCTCACGCTCGAGGCGGCACTGGACTACGCGCATCGCGGGCGTGGCCGGCGCGTGACCTCACAGTTGGGAGTCGGCAGTCTCACGCCCGCGGAGTGGAGCGTCGCAGAGGCCGCCGCGGACGGACTCAACAATGCCGCGATCGCTGCCCGCCTGTTCATGTCACGCGGGACGGTCAAGGCCCACCTGGCCCACGCCTACCAGAAGCTCGAGGTGGCCAACCGGGTGGAGTTGTCCGCGCTCGTGCGCGAGCACCCTCGCTGAGCCCGCGCCCTCCGGGTCACACGCCCTCGTTGCGCACATCGGCGTTAGCCTCCCGTGGCCCTGGGTAGGCCAGATCGAGGCAATCGGAGGCGGGAGGGATGCATGAGCGGGCAGAGACTGGATGCACCACGGCCGGACTCGACGACACCAGCCGCGAAGACCGTGGGCGCGCACGCCGCTGAGGCCCAGGAGCTGTTCGGACACGACTTCTGGCCCCATGGGGTGGAGGCCAACCTGCGCACGCTCGAGGCGTTTCGGATCTAGGACCGGAAGGAGACTCGCATGCAGGTCGGGACGCTCCTGGGGTTGTGGCGCTACCCCGTCAAGTCGATGGCGGCCGAGGCGCTGACCGAGTCGCCGGTCGGCTGGCACGGGATCGCCGGGGACCGACGGTGGGCGTTCATCCGCCCGCACATGGAGCGGAGCGGCTTCCCGTGGCTGACGTTGCGACAGGTCGCCGACATGGGGCAGTTCACGCCTCGCTTCGCCGACCCGGCTGACCCCGACAGGTCGCAGACGCTGGTCAGGACGCCGGAGGATGACGAGTACGAGGTCACCGACCCGGCGCTGGCGACACGGCTCGGTGACGGAGTCCGTGTCATCAAGCAGGATGTCGGCGTCTTTGACAGCCTGCCGCTCTCACTGATCACCACCAGCACGGTGGGCGGCATCCAGCAGCTGGTCGGGCGTCCGCTGGAGCCCGGCCGGTTCAGGCCAAATCTCCTGGTGGGCGCGGCGGCGGGCGATGCCTTCCCCGAGGACGCCTGGTGTGGAGCCACGCTGAGGATCGGGGAGATGGAGATGCGCATCGACCGCCGGGACCCGAGGTGCGTCATCGTGACGATGGACCCGGATACCGGCCGCCGCGATCCCACGGTTCTGCGCGAGATCGCTCAGCAAAGGGCCAACTGCGCGGGCGTCTACGGCACCACCGTGACACCCGGCACGATTGCCGTCGGTGACGCCGTGTTCATCGATCGGACCGGTCGGGAATGAGCCGGCCGTCTCCACCGTGCCGCGCCCCGGGCGACGCGAGGTGTGGTCGTCTCCACACCCTCGGCCACTGTCGCCCGCGCCGGCGCGCAGCGATCATTGAGCGATGTCGAGTTTTGCGGTGGTCCTCGAGGCGCTCGACGCGCATGCTGAGCGGCTGCGGGGCTTCTCACCGGTCATCGACCAGGTGCGGGGCCGGCTGAGCGGGGGTGCGGGGGCGGCGGCCTCGACCCCGGCGTCGGGGGCGCTGCAGGATCTGAGCGGTCATCTCGACGCGCGCCTTTCCGAGTACGGCCGGGCCGGCGACGCGCTGCACCGCACCGTGGTCGCCTCGCGGGCGCGCTACGCGGCCACGGACAAGGGGATCGAGAAGTCGGCGACGTGAGCGATCTCGCGACGGTCCCGACCCTGCAGGCCTATCCGGTGCTGGGTGACCCGGAGGGAATCTCGGTGCAGAGCGGCCACTACCTCAGCGGTTCGCAGGTGCTGGCCGCTCATGGCGCTGACATCAGTGGCACCGCCGCATCGCTCTCGGGGAGCTGGCGCGGGGTGGGGGCGAGCAGTTACCAGTCGTTCTCGCGTGACGTGGCGGGCGCGTTCCTGGACACGGCCGCGACGCTTGAGGGCGTCGCGACTCGACTGGCCCGGTACGCGAGTGAGCTCGCCGGGCTCCAGAGCCAAGCCCGCCAGGCGGCCGACGAGAGCCAGCACTGGCATGACCAGATCACGCTGTGGACGCAGCGCCTCAGTGACGCCAAGGCCGCAGTGACCACGGCCCAGGGCCAGCTCGATGCGGCCGAGCGCACCGCGTCGGCGGCGGTCGCGGCTGGTCACCCGGGCGTCACCGGCATCGCGGTGGCAAGTGCGCAGACCGCTCTGACCAACGCCCAACACGACGTGACCGTCGCGACCCGGCAGGTGACACAGGCCCATCAGGAGTTCGCCCGCGCGCAACGGCGGGGCCAACAGATCCAGACCGACGCGCATCAGCTCGGCGCCGATGTCTCGGTCGCGCTCATCGGGATCACGATCACGGCGCCTCCGATCGCGCTGCCGCCCGCCGGCGCGCCGACCGATCCCGAGTCTCCGCTCACCATCCCACCGCTCACCGGTACGCCGCCCTATCCGGAGCTGTCACCCCGACCGCCGGTCCCACTCCCGGCCAAGAAGGGCAAAGGCGGCAAGAAAGGGAAGGGCCAGCCGCAGCGAGAGGGCGGCTCACGCAGGCAGCCGCACGGGTTGTCCGGCACCGGCAAGTCCAAGAAGGACAAGCACGAGGCGGAGGGGTCGGGCAACGCCAAGAACCGCCCGCGTTTCCGCAAGCGGCCCAAGGACTGGCCGGGCGGCCCGTATCCGCCCCGCTGAGGGACTAGCGTGTCAACGACGATGCAAGGCTCGGCAGGCGATTCGACGAAGCCATTCACCCTGGCGATGCAGGCTCACGTCGCCGGCGACCTCGAGCAGGCCGCGGCGCTCTATCGCCAGGCCGGGGAGGAGGGCGACCCCGACGGGTGGTTCCAGCTCGGCTCGCTGCTGTCAGACCAGGGCCGTGTCGACGAGGCGTTCGAGGCCTACCAGCATGCCGCAGACGGCGGGGACGCCGAGGGACTGCTCAACGCCGCCAACATGCTGGCCGACCACTACGACCGGCCCGAGGAGGCGGTGGACCTCTACCGGCGGGGCATCGCCAGCGGTGACCCGCGGGCGATGACCGAGCTCGGCGTCGTGCTGGAACGGCTCGGCCGCCCCGACGAGGCGGAGACGCAGTTCCGCCAGGCGATCACCGACGGCGACCCGCGCGCGCACCTTCGCCTGGGCAATCTTCTGGAGCGCGCCGATGACCCCGAACAGGCGGAGGCCGAGTACCGGCGGGCACTGGACGCGAGCGTCCCAGGGTCGTGGTCCGATCTCGCGATCCTCAAGGAGGACGCGGGCGCGCACGACGAGGCCGAGGCTCTGCTGCGCGCCGGAGTCGCTGCGGACGATCCATGGTCATACGCCAACCTGGGGCGGCTGCTCTGCGACCAGGGTCACCACGAGCAGGCCGAGACCGTGTTCAAAGAGGCGCGGGACCGCGGCCACACGGTGGCCCTGCTCAACTACGGGAACTGCCTCTCCGAATGGGAGGGCCGCGAGGAGGAAGCCGAGGCGGTCTACCGGGAGGTGATCGCCGGCGGCGATGAGCAGGGCCACCTCAACCTCGGCACTTTCCTGCGCGACAACGGCCGCCCCGAAGAGGCCGAGGCGGAGTACCGCATCGCGATCGAGCTCGGCGACGACGTGGCCCACCTCGCCTACGGGGAGTTCCTGCTTAAAGCCGGGCGCCGCGACGAGGCGATGGAGCAGCTGAAGCGCGCGACGGCGAGCGGCTACGAGGATGACGTCGAAGAGATCCTGGCCGACGCCGACGCCGACGCCGACGCCGACCGACGCCGACCCAGCTTCATAGTTCATCGCCACGCGTGGCGGTCTCGTCCTGGCGCGCGAGCCGACCGACGCCGGCGTCCCCGCGACCGCGGGCGCGCCGATCGCGGAACCGCGCCCCGGGCGTCCTCTCCGTAGAATCCCTCGCGATGACGCGCGTGGCGATCATCGGCGGGGGCATCGGCGGGGCCACGGCAGGCTGCGCCCTGGCGCAGGCGGGGCTGGAGGTGTCCGTCTATGAGGCGGCACCCGAGCTCAAGGAGATCGGCGCCGGCGTGGCGCTGCACCCCAACGCCATGCGGGTGCTGCGGATGATCGGGGTCGAGGACGCCGTGCGCCGGGTCGCCGGGCGGTCTGAGTTCGCCGTGACCTGTGACGGCAGGACCGGCCGCACCATCTCGAAGATCAGCCGGGCCCAGCAGGCCGCCACCTACGGTCTCGCCGGCGCGACGGTGCACCGCGCGGATCTGCTCGACGCGATTGCCGGCGCGCTGCCGGCCAACAGCGTCACCCTCGGCAGGCGCTGCGCGACGGTCGAGTCCCACGAAGACGTCGCCGTCGCCCGCTTTGAGGACGGTTCAGAGATCGAGGCCGACATCATCATCGGCGCCGACGGCATCCACTCGCGGGTCCGCAAGGCCCTCTTCGGCCCGGACGACCCCACGTTCACCGGCAAGATCTGTTACCGCAGCGTGGTCCCGATGGAAGCGATCGCCGGCGCCAAGCCGAGCACCGACACCGCGCAGTGGCTGGGCCCCCACGGCACCATCGTTCTGTACCCGCTGAGGGGCGAGGAGCTCATCAACGTCGTCTGCCACTACGACGACGAGCACTACCGCCACGAGTCATGGATCAACGAGTGCGACCGCCAGGAGGTGCTCGATCGCTACGCCGGCTGGCACGAGTCGCTGCTGCGCGTCTTCGCCGCCGGGGACACCTGGTACAAGTGGGCGCTCTATGACCGCGACCCGATCCCTCGCTGGACCCAGGGCCGGATCACCATCCTCGGCGACGCGGCGCACCCGATGCTGCCCTACCTCGGCCAGGGGGCGTGCCAGGCGATCGAGGACGGCGCGGTCCTGGCGACGGCCCTCAGCGCGGAGCCGGACAACCCAACGAGGGCGCTCGAGCGCTATGAGCGCACGCGCCGGCCCCGGGCCAGCCGGGTCGTGCTCGCCGCGCGCGAGCGGGGCGTGAGCAACCACCTCAGCTCACCGCTGGCCGCGCTCAAGCGCGACGTCTCGATCGCTCTGCGCAAGCGGTTGGGCAGGGACACCGAGGGGCGCGGCGCCGGCTGGATCCCCGAGTACGACGCGACCTCACCCGACGTCCTGGCCTCATAGCGCAGCGACGGGCCCGCCACCCAGGCCTACCCAGGCCGCCCAGGCCCGCCACCCAGGCCCAGCCAGCCCCGCCCAGGCCCGCCACCCAGCCCCACCCTGGCCCGCCACCCAGCCCCACCCCGGCCCGCCACCCACCCCACCCCGGCCCGCCACCCACCCCACCCCGGGCTTGACATGCTAGACGCACAGACCGTACGATTGTCATACAATCAGTCCGCCTGACGGTCTGCTTGAATGTTGCCCGTGGCGCGGTCCCCGGTCCGCGTCGACACAGAGGAGAGAGGACAGGAATGCTCAGGATTGGGTTGCGGTCGCGCACGGCCGCGAAGCGGGGCGCGACGCGGGGTCGCTCATCAGTGACGTGCCTGGTCGCGGTCGCGATCACCGCGTTCGCCATCGCCGGCTGCGGGTCGAGCAGCTCAGGTGGTTCCAGCCCGGGCGCCACCCCCAGCCCAGGCGCCAGCGGCGGCTCGAGCGCGTCAACCGGCTCGAGCGGGGCGGCAAGTCGATCCTCATCGGCACGATCGCCGGCACCACCGGCGCCTACGGCTCCACCGGCGTCGCCATGGTCAACGGCGCCAAGCTCGCCGTGCAGGACATCAATGCCGCCGGCGGGGTCAAGCGGCCGCAAGTTCAGCCTGACCACCGCCAACGACAACGCCTCGGCGACCGTGGCGTCGCAGGAGTACCAGAAGATGGTCTCCAACGGGGCGATCGCGATCACGGGCTCGGGTGACACCGGCCCGGCGACCGCGGCCATGTCGGGCCGCCTCCAGATCCCGGACATCGGCGTCGTCGATGACGCCGGCATCACGGTCTATCCCAAGGGCCCGAGCGCGGCGCCGCTGCCGTGGGCGTGGAGCTTCGGGCTCAACACGTTCGCGTGGGGCGCCAAGGACGCCGAGTACGCGCTCAAGAACTGCAAGTCGCTGGCCGTCCTGCACGACCCATCCACCTACGGCGGCGGGGGCGATGACGCCATCAAGCTTGCCTACAAGAACGCGGGCAAGTCGATCACGCTCGACGACGCGATCACCGAGAACTGGTCCACGGGCGCGACGGTCGGGCTCAGCTCGGAGCTCAACAAGATCAAGTCCGCGGGCGCCGACTGCGTCGTGGTGTGGCTCACCCCACAGGACACGGCGGCCTTCGTGCAGGCGATGCACAGCGCCGGTGACAGCTTCACGATCCTCGGCAACGACGAGATCAACGCGGACAACACGTTCTCCAACCTCGCCGGGTCACAGGCCGATGGCGCGATCGGCGCCGTCATCACCTCGCAGCTCACCCCGTCGGCAGCGCTCAAGGACTTCATGAAGCGCTACCAGGCGGCGTTCCACGTCGCCGCGACGCCGTTTGCGGAGGCGACCTACGACAGCGTGAAGATGCTCGCCCAGGTCATCAAGGCCAACGGCGGCAAGACGGACCCCAAGAGCCTTCAGGCCGGGCTCAACAGCGTCAAGAACTTCCCGGGCCTGACCGGGACGCTGACGCTCAGCGCCACCAAGCACGCCACCATCGACGAGAGCCAGCTGACGGCCGTCAAGTACGACGCGTCCAAGAAGCAGTGGGTGCCACTGACGATCGGCCAGTGAACCTGCCGAACGGAGGGACATGACGACAGCTGACGATACAGCAGCGGCGCAAGGATCTGCGCGACGCCTTCATCGACAAGCGGGGCTACTGGAGCCCGGTGTGGGACGGCGTGCTGGAACTGGACCCGGACTTCTTCGAGTCCTACCTGCGCTTCTCCGCCGTGCCGTGGGAGTCCGGCGTGCTCGAGCCCAAGGTCAAGGAGTTCATCTACATCGCCGTCGACACGGCGGCCACCCATCTCTACGTCCCCGGGATCCGCGACCACATCAAGCAGGCGCTCAAGCACGGTGCCACCGGCGCGGAGATCATGGAGGTGATCGAGCTCACCTCCACGCTGGGCATCCACGCCGCCAACATCGGCGTGCCGATCCTCGTCGAGGAGCTCGAGGCCGCCGGCCAGACCATCGACCGGTACGCTCAACGAGCGCCAGGAGGAGATCAAGGCCGAGTTCACCGAGAAGCGCGGGTACTGGAACGCCTTCTGGGACGACATGCTCGCGCTGGACGCCGAGTTCTTCGCCGCCTACACCCAGTTCTGCTCCGTGCCCTGGGTGAGCGGCGACGCTCGAGCCCAAGGTCAAGGAGTTCATCTACACCGCCTTCGACGTCGCCGCCACGCACCTCTACGTCAAGGGCCTGCGCCAGCACATCCGCAACGCCCTCGGACTACGGCGCCACCCGCGAGGAGGTGATGGAGGTCATCGAGATCGCCAGCGTGCTCGGCATCCACGCGGCCACCGTCGGCGTCCCGATCCTCATCGAGGAGCTCGCCGCTGGCGACGGGAGCGCCGCGTGAGCGAGCTCGCCGGCCTCTACTCCCGCTACAAGGCCTCGCGCTCGCCGTCGGCGCGGGCCTGCTCCTCGACGACGGCGCCGATCTGGCCGCCGAGACCCTGCGTCTGGCCGCCGACGCCGGCCGCGCGCGCGAAACGCACGACGCGCCACGATGCACCGACGGCGACGCCGCCGCCGCGCGGGCCTGCCACCAGGCGGCGCTGGACCTGCACCGCCTGGCCACCGCCGCCGCGGACGCTCCGGGCCACGCCGCGCTGATCGAGCAGGTGCGCGCCAGCCACAAGGCGCTGCGCGCCGTGCTGTGGGACGACATCGCCCACCAGTACGCGCCGTGCGGCGCGCACCCCCACCGCCACCCGCAGGAGCACGACCATGCCTGACTACTCGATCTGGATCGTCGAATACGCGCGGGTGGAGGAGTACCCGGTCTCCTGGATCCTCTACGGCGCCCGCAACGAGGGCAACACCGTGCTGCCCTACTGCTACGCGGTGCTGCAGTCAGACGAGCACCTGATCGTCATCGACTCCGGGCTTCAACATGGCCGACTACGGCGAGGTGCTGGCCACGAACTTCGGCGTGTCGCACTGGCAGCCGCCCAAGGTCGTCCTCGGTCGCCTGGGCTTTGACCCCGACGACGTGGACACGCGTCATCCTCACCCACAACCACTTCGACCACGCGGGCGGCGTGGACCTGTTCCCCAACGCCCATGTGTTCGTCCAGCACCGCGAGATCAGCCACTACCTGTGGGCCAAGGGCCTGCCGGACCGCCTGCAGTTCCTCACCTCGGCCACCGATCCGGATCTGGTCCTGTCACTCGTGCAGCGAATGAAGGACGGCAAGCTGACACTCAGCGACGGCCAGGCCGAGTTGCGCCCCGGGATCATCGCCCACCCCGCGTTTGAGACCCACACCGACGGGTCGCAGTACATCACCGTCGAGAACGAGCACGACGGTCGCTGGCTGATGGCCGGCGACAACATGTACGTGTACGAGAACGTCACCGGCCGCGGCGACGGGCGCTACATCCCGATCGGCTACGGCATGGGCAGCCTCGAGAAGGGCCTGCTTCTCACCGAGGAGATGTTCACCGCGGTGGACGAGCGCGTGGATCGCATGGTGCCCTTCCACGCCCTGGAGATGTGGGACCGGTTCCCGAGCCAGCGCTTCGATGACACCCTGCACATCGCCGAGCTGTCGCTGCGTCCGGGCGACCACAGCCGGCTGACCCTCGCGGCGTCGGCGGGCTGAGCGCGTGCAGGTCATCCTCTCAGGACTGGCGATCGGGGCGGTCTACGGCCTGGTCGGGATGGGCTTCTCGATCGCGTTCTACGTGACGAGGGTCATCAACTTCGCCGAGGGCCAGTTGCTGATGGTGGCCATCATGCTCACCGCCGCGCTGGCCCGGGGCGGGGTGCCCGCTCTGCCCGCGGCGCTCATCGGGATCGGCGGGTCGGCGGTGGTCGGCGTGCTCGTCTACCTCATCGCGGTGCGGCCGGTCCTCGCCTTCAACCGCTTCTCGTTCGCGTGGCTGGTGAGCACGCTGGGGGTGGCGCTGGTGCTCGAGAACCTCGCCGCGATCATCTGGGGTCCGACGTCGCGCGCCTTCCCCGCCCTGCTCAAGAACTCGAGCATCCACATCGGGTCGGCGCACATCACCGTCCAGGAGCTCGTCGGGTTCTTCATCGCGCTGGCGCTCGCCGCCGCGTTCGAGCTGGCGCGCCGGCGCACAGCGTTCGGCCGGCTCGGCGTCGCCATCGCCGAGGATCCCGAGATGGCCTCGGCCATCGGCGCCAACACCCAGGCCTACGCGATCGCGCGCCTTTGCCCTGGCCGGGGTGTTCGCCGGCGTGGCGGGCATCCTCATCGGCCCGCTGACCTTCGCCAACCCCTACCTGGGTGACACCTACGGCATCGCCGGGTTCGTCGCGCTGATGATCGGCGGGACCCGCCGGCCCGCTGTCGGCGATGGGCGGCGGGCTGCTGCTCGGGCTGCTCAGCCAGCTCGCGACCTCGGCGATCAACCCGCAGGCGGCGGACTGGCTGCCGTTCGTGGTCGTCGTGCTCGTGCTCCTGCTCACGCCCGAGGGCCTGTTCAGCCTGCGCCTGCGCCGTCTGCGCCGTCGCTGCGGCGCGCCGAGACCGCGGGGGTGGCGGCCCCATGAGCGTCCAGGCCGCACCCACGCCGGCGATCTCGCCGCCGCGGCCCGGCGGGACGCGCCATCCCGTGGCGGACGCCGGCGGGGATCATGTTCACGCTCGTGTTCGTCGTGGGGCACCTACGCCGTGGCCACCGGCTCGCTCTACACCCAGGGGCTCGTCCTCACCGCGGCCGTGTTCGCGATCCTGGCCCTCAGCCTCGACCTCGTCGCCGGGATGCTCGGGCTCTACTCGCTGGGCCACGCCGGGCTGTTCGCGCTCGGCGCCTACGCCACGACGCTGCTGCAGACTCCAGCACGGCTGGAGCATCTTCCTGCTGCTGCCGGTCTGCATCGTCGGCGTCGGAGTGGTGGGGATGGTGCTCGGCGCCCTGTCACTGCGCGTCAGCGGGCTGTACTTCGCGATCACCACGTTCGTGTTCACGCTGGTGCTGACCGTGGTCGCCAGCAGACTTCAGCTTCACCGGCGGCGATCAGGGGCTGCTCGGCCCGCTGTTTCCCGCCTTCGGCTCGGCGCTGGGCGGGCTGGGCAAGTCGGTGGCGTGGGCGATCGGCGCTGGCCCTGGCGGTGACCATCCTCATCGTCGTCAGCATCCGCCGCTCGCCGCTCTACTCCGGTGCTGCTGGCCATCCGCGACGCCGAGCCGATGGCCGCGGCCGCCGGGGTGCGCACCGCCGCTGGTCAAGATCGGCATGTTCGGGCTGTCGGCGGCGCTGGCCGGGATGGCGGGCTGGTGCTTTGCCTTCCTGGGCGTCGTCTCGCCGGGCCAGTTCAACTGGCCGGTGTCGGTCGACATCCTCGTCATGGTCATCCTCGGCGGGATCAACACGACCATCGGGCCGATCGCCGGCGCGGCGTTCGTTTCGATGTTCCCGTCGTGGGTGAACATCAACCCGCTCTGGCAGGAGGTCCTGTTCGGCAGCCTGTTCGTGGCCATGATCATCCTCGCGCCCGGAGGGCGTCGTCGGACTCGCCCGGCGCGTGATGGCCCGCGTCGCCCCTGCGCTGCTTCGCCAGAGCGAGCCGGCGAAGACCGTCCCGCTGCGCCCCCGGCGCCGCCGCCGGCCTCGACGGCTGCCACCGGGCGACGCGGTGCGCTGCCAGCGGCGTGACCTTCAGCTACGGCGGCGGCCTCACCGTGGTCGACGACGTCGACTTCACCGTGCGCCGCGGCACGATCCACGGCCTCATCGGGCCTAACGGCTCGGGCAAGAGCACCCTGGTCAACCTCATCGCCGGCCGGCTGCGTCCGACCGCGGGCACGATCGAGATCGACGGGCGAGCGCGTGGACCGCGAGGGCGCGCCCATGCGCGCCCGGCGCGGCTTCACCCGCACCTTCCAGGACGCGACCCTCGTCGCGCGAGCTCTCGGCGCGCGAGAACGTGGCCATCGGGCTCTACAGCCAGGTGCCGGCGATCGCGGTGCGCGGCCCCGTCTGGCCGGCGCTCCCCGGCTCCCGGGCCACGACGCGCACGATCCGCGGCCGCTCGCGCGGGCGCGCTGGACCTACGTCGGCGCCGTCGGACTGGGGCGGCGCCCGCATCGCCGACGTGCCGCACGGCGTCGAGCAGCTCACCCAGCTGGCCGCGGCCGTGGTCAGCGGTCCGCGTACGCTCATCCTCGACGAGCCGCTGGCCGGCCTGGCCCCCAGCGAGGTCGAGCACGTCGCCAGCTGCTGGGCCAGCTGCGCGAGGTCGGCGGTGAGCGTGGTGCTGATCGAGCACCAGCCGCGCTTCGTGTTCGACGTGTGTGACGAGGTCACGGTACTCAACGCGGGCAAGGTGGTCAAGACCGGCCCGGCCGACGAAGTCCGCGCCGACGAGAACGTCCGCCGGGTGTACCTGGGGCAATGAGCGTGCACCGTGCTGCCACCACCTCAGGCCACCGCCGACGCGCTCACCATCGCCGGGCTGTCGGCCGGCTACGGCCGCTTCGCCGTGCTGCACGAGTGTCGACCTGCACGTCGGGCGCGGCGAGGCGCTGGGCCTGGTCGGGCCCAACGGCGCGGGCAAGACGACGGTCATGCGCAGCATCATGGGCATGATCCGCCACCGCAGCGGCTCGATCCGGGTCGGTGAGACCGACGTCATCGCGATGCCGACTCATCGCATCGCCCGCGGGCACGCCGCGCTCGCGCCCGGAGGGACGGCGGCTGTTCTCCGAGCTCACGCGTGGAGGAGAACCTCGTGCTCGGGGCCATGCACCTGCGCGGCGACCGGCCGACGCGTCGCCACGCTGCTGGCTCGGTCTACGACCTGTTCCCGGTGCTCGAGCACTACCGCCACCGCCCGTCGACCGCGCTGAGCGGCGGCGAGCAGCAGATGGTGGCGATCGGCCGCTCACTGATGAGCGATCCCGAGCTGCTGCTGCTCGACGAGCCGTCGCTCGGCCTCGCCCCGCTGGCCATCGAGGACGTCATCCGCGCGCTGCTGGCCCTGCGCGAGCGCGGGCGCTCGCTGCTCATCGTCGAGCAGCGCATCGACCTCGTGCTGCGGGTCTGCGACCGGATCAACGTGATGGTGGGCGGGCGAATCGTGCTCGAGGAGGAGGCATCCGCGGTGGACCGCGACGAGCGCGCCGTCATCGATGCCTATCTCGGGATGAGCCGGGACCCGTGACCTTATGCTGCTTGCACGATGATCACACCGTCTGACGACAACGGCCTCGGCCGGCTCTCGGTCCACGTCCAGCGCGTCGCCGCGCCCGTGCGCGAGCAGGTGCTCGACCAGCTGCGCGACGCCATCGTCCACCAGCGTCTTGAGCCCGGCCAGCGACTCGTCGAGCGCGAGCTGACCGAGCAGACCGGGCGTCTCGCGCACCACGATTCGCGAGGTCCTGCGCGAGCTCGCCGCCGAGGGGCTGGTCATGACCATCCCCAACAAGGGGACCGTGGTCGCGTCGGTGTCGCTCGACCCGCGCCGCCGAGCTCTACGAGGTCCGCGCCGTCGCTCGAGAGCATGGCGGTGCGCCAGTTCGCCGCCAACGCCACCGACGAGGACGCGCCGCGCTGCGCCGGCGCCCTGGAGGGGATCGAGGCGAAGGTCGGCGGTCACAGCAGCGAGGCCGCTGCGCCGCCAAGAAGGACTTCTACGACGCGCTGTTCGCCGGGCGCGCGCAACCAGACGATCGCCGAGATCGTCGAGGGGCTGCAGACGCGCGTGTCGTTCCTGCGCGCCACCTCGATGGCCCAGCCCGGCCGTCCGGCCGAGACCGTCGAGGAGGTCCGCGCCATCGTCGATGCCCTCGACGCCGGTGACGCCGAGCGCGCCGCGGAGGCTCAGCGCCTATCACGTCCGCCAGGCGGCACGCACCGTGCTCGACGCGCTTGGCAGCCAGGCCAACGACGAAACGGAAGGCAGCTGATGGGGGAGAACGACAACTCTCGATTCGATGTAGGGATGGGCGTCCGCAGCGAGGTGCTGGGCGCCGAGCACGTCGAGCGATCCCTGGAGAACGCCACGTCGTTCGGCGCGCCCGATGCAGGACCTCGTCACCGAGTACTGCTGGGGTGCGGTGTGGTCGCGCCCCGGCCTGGACCGCCGCACGCGCTCGCTGATCAACCTCGGGCATGCTCACCGCGCTCAACCGCCGCCACGAGCTCGGCGTCCACATCCGCGGGCGCGCTCAACAACGGCGTCACCCCGGAGGAGATCCGCGAGGTGCTGCTCCAGGCCGCCATCTACTGCGGCGTGCCGGCCGGCATGGACGCGTTCCGCATCGCCGAGGAGTCGCTCGCCGCCGCAGGGCGTCGACGTGGAGTCGATCGAGTGACGGCGGACGCGCACGTCCCCGGTCGGGTTCGTGGGATTGGGCGCGATGGGAGGGCGGATGGCGGCGCGGCTGCTCGGCGCCGGCCACGCCCTCGTCGTCTGCGACCCCGACCCGTGCGGCGGTGGAGGCCGCGCGTCGGCGGCCGGCGCCACGCGCGGTCGCGACGCCGCGTGAGGTCGCCGACGCCGCGCCAGGTCGTCATGGTCAGCCTGCCGCGGCCGGAGATCGTCGCGCGAGGTCGCGCTCGGTCCCGACGGCCTGGCCGGCGGCGCGGCGATCGAGGTCTACGTCGACCTCTCGACGACCGGCGTGGCGATGGCGCAGACGGTGGCGCGAAGGTCTGGCGGCGCACGACGTCGCCGCCGTCGACGCCCCGGTGAGCGGCGGTCCGGCCGGCGCCGAGGCGGGCCGGCTGACGCTGATGGTCTCCGGGCCCGACGCGGCGGTGGACCGCGTGCGCGCCGCTCGTGGAGGCGTTCGCCGGCAACGTGTTCGTCGTCGGCTCCGAGGCCGGGCAGGGCCAGGCGGCCAAGGTCATCAACAACCTGATGTCGGCGTGCTCGATCGCCATCACCGCCGAGGCGATGGTGCTCGGCGTCCGCGCCGGCCTGGATCCCGAGCACGCTGCTCGACGTCATCCACGTCTCCAGCGGCGCCAACAACGCCGCCAGCGACAAGTTCCCCAAGCAGGTGCTGACCCGCGCCTTCGCCCACGGCTTCCGCCTGGACCTCATGGCCAAGGACGTGCACCTCGCGCTGGATGAGGCGCGGCGCCGCGGGGTGCCGATGGTCCTCGGGTCGACGGTGGAGGAGCTGTGGGGGCTGGCCGACGCCACCGGCGACGACGGCCGCGACTGCACCGAGATCGTGCGGATGTTCGAGGCCTGGGGCGGCGCCGAGATCGCCGCGGGCTCGTGAGCGATGCGCTGGACCCTCACCGCGCTGCGCTACGCGTCGCGCATGACCACGCGGTCAGACGTCTTCCTGCGCTACGGCCAGTACGGCGAGCCCGACGGGCCCCAGGAGATGACCTACTACCTGTGGGTGCTGCGCAACGAGCCGCCAGACGATCGTCGTCGACACCGGCTTCAGCGCGGCCGGCGGCGGGCGCGCGCGGGCGGACGTTCCTGGTCGAGCCGCTGGAGGCGCTGCGCCGCGCGGGCGTCGATCGCCACGGCGGTGGACATGGTCATCAACACGCACCTGCACTACGACCACACCGGCCATCTCGATGCCTTCGGCGGACGCGCCGGTGCTGGTCAACCGCACCGAGTTGGAGTTCTGGACCGGGCCGCTACGCCGAGCGGCCCGCAGTTCGGCGCCCACATCGAGCCCGGCGAGGTTGAGGGTGCTCGCCGCCCGGGTCAAGACCGGCGCCGTGACCCTGATGGAGCGGCGAGACCGAGGTGGCGCCGGGCGTGACCGTGGCGGAGGTCGGCGGCCACTCGCCCGGCCAGACCATCCTCTTCATCGAGGGTCGAGCAGGGGCCGATCGTGCTCGCCTCCGACGCCGTGCACTTCTACGAGGAGGTCGAGCGCGACCGTGCCTGCGGCGTGCTCGTCAACCTCGAGCTCGTCTACCGCGCCTACGACATCATCCGCGCGGGCATCCGGGCCGGCGGGCGCCTCGTGGCCGGCCACGATCCGCTCGTGATGGACCGCTTTCCCCGCCTCGAGGCGGACCCCGAGCTCGGCGTCCTCGTGGCCTGACACATGGAGGACCGCCGATGACCACGCGCCCACACCCCCGCGCCGGGATCATCGGCGCCGGGAACATGGGCGGCCGGATGGGCCGCCGGGTCGCCGACGCCGGAGACCCGATCGTGGCCTTCGACGCCAACGCCCAGACCCTGGCCGACTGCGGCATGGAGGCAGCCCCGTCGGCCGCCGAGCTCGTTGAGGCGGTCGACGTGGTCCTGCTGTCGTTGCCCGACAGCGCGGTGATCGAGCGGGTCGTGTTGGGGGAGGGAGGCGTGCTGACGCACGCCCGGGTTGGGCAGGTGGTCGTCGATCTGTCCACGGCGGATCCCCGGTCGTCGGTCCGCATCCACGCTGCGCTGGCCGAGCGTCAGGTCGAGTTTCTGGATGCCGGGATCTCCGGGGGCGCCGCGGCGGCCGAGAAGGGGTCGCTGACCCTGATGGTCGGCGGCGACGCCGAGGCGCTGGAGCGCGTGACGCCGGTGCTGGAGCGCTTCGCCGCCAAGATCGTCCACATGGGCGCGCCGGGCAGCGGCCACATCACCAAGGTGCTCAACAACTTCCTCAACGGCGTGGCCCTGGCCGCCACCTCAGAGGTGATGGTGGCGGGGCGCAAGGCGGGGCTCGATCTCGATCGCCTGCTCGAGGTGCTCAACGCGAGCTCCGGGGTGAACTTCGCCACCCAGAGTCGCTTTCCCAAGATCATCCACGGCGACTACCTGGAGGGCGGGCTCACCGGCGAGCTGATGGCCAAGGACGTCCGCCTGTATCTGAACTACATGGCCGGGATCGGCGTGCCCACCTTCAGCGGGCCGGGCTGCCTCGCCGCCTTCGAGCTGTCGAACTCCATGGGCTACCGCGACGTCATCTCCAACCGCGTCGTGGATGGGATCGGCGACCTCGCCGGCGGTGTCCGGCTCTACGACGAACAGGAGCAGTGACATGAAGATCAGCCACGGCCACGCGGCCGGCCAGGCCACCACGCTCGTCTCGGAGACGTTCACCGGCACGGTCCTCCGTGACCCGGTCCTCTCCGGCGACGGCGCCCCCACCGTCAACTCGGTCACCTTCCCGCCCGGCGCCCGCACCAACTGGCACACCCACTCGGACGGCCAGATCCTCATCGTCACCTGCGGCCGCGGCCGGGCGGCGAACCGCGACGGTGACAGCGAGGTCGCTGGAGCCCGGCGACGTCGTCTGGTTCGCCGCCGGCGAGGACCACTGGCACGGCGCCGGGCCCGACACGGTCATGACCCACATCGCCATCTCGCTGGGCGTGACGGACTGGGGCGAGCCGGTCAGCGACGAGGACTACGGCACGGCCGACCGTTGAGTGCCGCAAATCATTACGCCGCGCCTGGGCGGGTACTGAGGTTCAGACCACCGACCCAACCCGAGGAGCTCGCATGTCTGAATCAGACACCTACAGGATCATCGAGATCGCCGGCACGTCCCCCGACGGCGTCACCGAGGCCATCAACTCGGGCGTGGCCCGAGCCGCCAAGACCTTGCGCGGACTGGACTGGGTGGAGGTGCGCGGCATCCGCGGGCACGTCGAGGGCGACAAGGTCGCGCACTTCCAGGTCGAGATGCGCGTCGGCTTCAAGCTCGAGGAGCAGTAGACCAGGCCGCCGCCGCGGGAGCGCGCCGGCGTCCGCGCGCCGCCCTTGAGCCGCGGGCGCGCCATTTGTCTACGCGTGCGTGGTTCGCCGCCTCCTGACGCGAGGTGCGCGGAAATTCGGCCAAGGGTGCCAATTCTCCGGGCACACTTTGCGCCATGTGTTGCTTGACCGTGGATCGGCGACACCGGGGAGGTCGGTCAGATCACCCGTGCCTCGCGACGGAGGGACCTCGCGCACAATGATCCACGGCACGGGCGAGGCGGGACCACGATGACCGCTGCGCGGGACCGGGACGAGGCTGCGGGGTCACTCGCCCTGAGGGTCAGCGGACTGTCGGTCTCCTACGGCGACGTGGCCGCGGTGCACGACGTCTGCTTCGACATCCACGAGGGCGAGTGCGTCGCGCTGGTCGGCGCCAACGGGAACGGCAAGAGCAGCATCGTCATGGGCGTCGCCGGTCTCGTCGCGCGCCGGGGCCGCGTGGAGATCTTCGGGCGGGCCGCGCCGCCGGCCAACGTCATGTTCATGTCCGCAGCACGGGCTGACCCTCGTGCCCGAGCGCCGGCAGCTCTATCCGCAGCTGTCGGTGGCCGACAACATCATCCTCGGCCGCTACAGCCAGACGCGCAGCCTCCGGCGCGCGAAGGCCTCGGAGCCCTACCTGCGCGCGCTGGCGCTGTTCCCCGAGTTGGAGAGCCACATGAGCCAGAAGGCGGGCACGCTCTCTGGCGGCCAGCAGCAGATGGTCGCGATCGCCCGCGGGCTGGCCGCCGACCCGCGCATCCTGGCCGTCGACGAGCCGTGCCTGGGCCTGGCCGAGGCGGTGAGCAAGCGCGTGTACGACGCGTTGGCGGGAATCCATGCCCAGGGCCGGACGCTGCTGATCGTCGAAGAAGCGCCCACCCGTGCGCTGCAACTCGCCACGCGCCAGGTCGAGGTCCGCAACGGGGTCGTGGTCGCGTCAGTGAAGCTCGGCAACCTCATCATCGCCGGCATCGTCACAGGCTCCATCTACGCGGCGTTCGCGGCGCTGGTGGCGCTGTGGTACCGGGTGAGCAACATCCTCAACCTCGCCGTCGGCGACTTCGCGATGATGGGGGCGCTCGGCGTCGATGACCTGGTGCACACCCGCCACTGGTCCATCGCGCCGGCGATCCTGGCCATTCTGGCGGCGGTGGCGGCCGGCGCCTACGCCTATGACCGGATCGTCCTGCGCCTGGCCCAGGACGGACGGACGCGGCAGGAGGGGATCGTGGTGACGTTCTTCTTCACCTTCGCCCTGTCGTTCTTCCTGGAGGGGCTCGCCGAGATCCTCTACGGCACCAACGTCCACGCCGCGCCGGACCTGTGGGCGGGCCGGTCCCTGAACCTGTTCGCCGGGTTGCACATCGCGCGCGCGGGCGTGCTGGTGGTCGGCTTCGCGGCGGTCGTCGGCGTGGTGCTGGCGCTGTTTTTGCGGCGGACGCTGCGCGGCAAGGCCGTCGAGGCGTGCGGCGAGAACTACCTGGGGGCGCGGATCGTCGGCATCGACAACCGTCAATACCGCCGCATGCTGTTCGTGCTCTCAGCGGTGCTGGCGGCGGTGTTCGGCATCCTCGAGTCGCCGATCACCGGCTACACGTTCAACTCGGGCGCGAGCATCAGCTTCACCGGCTTCATCGCCGCCGCCTATGCCGGCTTCCAGAAGCCCGGGCAAGGCAGTGGTGGCCGGGCTGGGGATCGGCGTACTCGAGGCGATCCTGGGCGGCTACGTCAGCGCGCAGTACGGCGAGACCCTGCTCTACGCGATCCTCGCGGCGGCGGTGCTCATCCGTCCCAGCGCGATGGGTCTCGACGTCGTCTTCGACTGAGCGGAGAGGCAGAGGGTTCGCGGGATGTCAGCGCTGGTCAGGCGCTACGCCGATCAGTCCCAGCGGGGACCGCTCATGTCCACCGGCGTCGTGCTCGTCGCCGGGGTGATCGTGACCGGTTTCTTCTCGGCGTCGTACTTCGGCAGCGTCGTGGTGCTGGCGCTCACCTACGCGATCGTCACCGCGGGGATGGCGGTCCAGATCGGCTTCAGCCAGCAGGTGGTCTTCAGCCAGTCGGTGTTCATGGGCTTCGGCGCCTACGGGGTGGCGGTGCTCAATGCCAACGTCGGCATCCCCAGCCTGGTGGCCGCGCTCATCATCACCCTCGCCAGCGGGGTGGTGGCGTTCGTCATCGGCAAGGCGGTGTCACGCGCGTCGGGACTGGCGCTGGCGGTGGCGACGCTGATGTTCCCGCTGATCGGGTTCAGCTACCTGAGCTACGCCAACTGGCTCGGGGCCAGCATCGGCATGCCGCTGACCGGGAACCTGTGGCCGGGCGGGAGCTCGGGGGTGGCCAACGGCCTGCTTACCGTGTTCATCGTGGCCGGGCGTGGTGTACATCACCACGCGCCTGGTGGCGTCCGACGTCGGCCTTGAGATGTACGTGCTGGGCGTCAACGAGGGGACGGCGGCCGCCATGGGGGTGCGCACCGCGCGGCGCAAGCTCGAGCTGTTCATCCTGGGCTCGATGCTGGCCACGCTGGGAGGCGCGGTGTACGCGGGCACGCAGCTCTTCGTGCCCCCGACCCTGGTGCAGGCGACGGCTGAGCTTTCGCTGCTCATCATGCTGTTTCTGGGGGGCCGGCGCAGCGTGCTCGGTGCCGTGCTCGGCGCGGTGGCCATCGAGTACTTCTCCGGCATCAGCAACTTCGTGAGCATCCACATCCTGCTCATCGAGGGGGTGCTGATCACCGTCGTGCTCCTCATCGAGCCCGAGGGGGCGGCGGGCATCGTGCACCGGGTGTGGCGGCGGCTCGCGCCCACGACCGCACCGGCTGCAGCGGGTGCGCCGACACCCGTACCGGTCGCCGGCGCGTCGGCCGACGGGCACTCTGGCGATGACGTGGCGCTGGGCGAGCAGCACGCGGGCGCGCTCGCCCGGGAGTTCGCCGGCGCGCAGGACGAGACGGCGTCGGGCGCTGCGCCCCTGCTCCAGTGCGCCGGGATCGACAAGGAGTACGGCGGCCTCAAGGTGCTCGACGGGGTCGACATCGCGATCGCCGATCGCGGGGTCTTCGGTCTGTGCGGGCCCAACGGGGCGGGCAAGACGACGCTGCTCAACGTCATCGCCGGCAGCGTCGCCCCGTCGGCCGGCACGGTGTCACTCAGCGGGGAGGACATCACCCACCTGCTGCCCTGGGACCGCTTCCGCCGGGGGATGAGCCGGACGTTTCAGGCGGTGCACCTCATCGCGGACCGCACCGTGGTCGACAACGTCGCCGTCGCCTGCCTGCAGTCCCAGGAGTCCACCCTGGTCCGCGGGATCGTGGCCAGCCGGCTCGCCCAGGCCCGGGCCGAGGCCATGCAGGCCCTGGAGAACCTCGGCATGGGCGACCTCGCGCACCGCCAGGTGAGCTCGCTGACACTCGAGATGCAGCGGATGGTCGAGCTCGCGCGCGCGATGGCCTCGCGGCCCCGGCTGCTGCTGCTCGATGAGCCGGCGCTCGGGTCTGAGCGCGCCGCAGCGCGAGCGGCTGCGCGAGGTGCTGCGCTCGATCGGGCAGTACACGTGCGTCCTGCTGGTGGAGCACGACCTGACGCTGGTGGCGTCGGTGGCGCAGCGGATCTTCGTCTTATCCAGCGGTGCGCTCGTCTTTGACGGGAGCGCCGATGAGTTCAAGGGGTCAGAGCTGGTGAGTTCCCTGCTCACCGGCGTGTGAGGGCGGTCATGAGCCAAGGCAGCAGGGGGAGACCAACCGACGTTGCAGAGAGGAGTGCTGTGATCATCACCAACGCATTTCGGTCGCTGCGCAGAGGAGAGGACCACCGCCGTGGTGCTCCTGGCGACCGCGGGCCTTGTCGCCGCGTGTGGCAGCTCCAGCAAGGGTGTCGCCGGCTCGGGCGGTGCGATCACCGTGTGCGGTGACCTCGCCCTATCCGGGCCGTACACCCAGCTCGGCCAGACGGACAACTGGGGCATCGAGGCGTATTTCAAGTACATCAACGCGCATGGCGGGATCAACGGCCATAAGTTCAAGTACACGGTGCATTGACAATCAGTCTCAGCCGGCGCAGGCGGCTCTGATCGCACAGAAGTGCATCCGCCAGAACAAGGCGGCCTTCATCGTCGGCCCCGAGTCCGGCGCTGACACTGAGGCGGCGCTGCCGATCGCCATCGCCAACAAGACGATCCTCATCAGCCTGTCCTCGGGCTGGCAGAGCAACGGGTACAAGTCCAGCGAGCTGAACTCCTTTGGTTTCCCGGGCTTCTACGACGTCTTCTACCAGGACCAGCTGGCCAGCGTCAAGGACGTCATCGTGCCCCAGCACATGACACGGTGGCGTTGATCAAGAACGCCTGCGGTCCGGTCTGCACCGCTAACCCGGCACCGTTCAGCAGCTCGCCAAGCAGTACCACTTCCAGCTGGTGGGCGACCAGGTCGTCCCGCTCGACGCGACGGACATCACCCCGCAGGTGCTCACCCTGCTCAACGCCAAGCCGCAGATCATCCTGTTCGGCCTGGTGCCGGGGCCGCCGTCGATCACGGCGATCCGGGCGATCCGCAACCAGGACCCCAACATCCCGATCAGCGAGTGCTCGGCCTGTGAGCTGCCGAGCTTCATCTCGGCCGCGGGCGGGGCGACCAACATGCAGCACATCTACGTCCTCGGGCTCGATGCAGAACTGGCTGGCCAGAACGCCCAGCAGGGCTCCAGGCCGTGGACAAGGCCACCGCGGCCGGGCTGCAGCAGTACTTCGCGGGCATGAAGCTGGCGGGCTTCAACAGCGAGAACCAGCTCGACAACAGCCAGCAGGGATGGGACGCGGGACTGGAGATCGACTGGGCGGTCAAAGGCCGGCAAGCTGGACGAGACGACGATGATGCACACGCTCCAGCACCTCAACATCAACACGCTCGGGATCGTGTGGAACCGGACGCCGCAGAACTACGAGAACATCTCGCAGGTCGACGCGGCGATGGAGATCATCAAGCCCGACGGTACCCCGCCGCTGTACAAGGGCGGAACGTGACGCAGGCGTGACCGTGCGCGACCGCGCCCCGGGTCGGGGCGCGGTCGCCGCCACTGGCCGCCTGAGCCGCGGCCGCATTCGTTACGGCGCGCTGGGCGGGGTAGTGGGGCCTCAGATCATCGACTCAGATAAGGAGCCCCCATGGCTGATGCAGACACCTACAGGATCATCGAGATCGCCGGCACGTCGACCGAGGGCGTCACCGAGGCGATGAACTCTGGTGTCGCCCGAGCCGCGAAGACGCTCCGCGGCCTGGACTGGGTCGAGGTGCGCAGCATCCGCGGCCACGTCGAGGGCGACAAGATCGCCCACTTCCAGGTCGAGATGCGGGTCGGCTTCAAGCTCGAGGGCAGTGACCGCGGCGCCGCGATGGCCAGGCCGCGCGAGGAGCACGTGCGCCTCCTGCGGGAACTCCAGCCGCCCGTTGACCTCGTAGGGCTTCAGCGCATCCACCACGGATGCCGTGATCCTCTCCGTGATGCCTCGCCGCGCAAGTGCTCGGTGAGGAGGCTGGCCAGCGGCGTCGCGGTCAGCTGAATCGCACCCACTCCGACGCAGAGGCGAATCGGACGAGCTTGGTCTCGGTGGTGACGGTGATGTCACGGAAGCCGGCATCGGTGACCAGCTTGTGAACGAGCGTGGAGTACGCCAGCACGTGCTCGGCGCGCTTGGTCTGCGAAGCGCCGGTCCCGAGTCGGTGATCGAGCGCCTGGGCGAGGGCGAGCGTGCCCGGGTTGTGCTCGATGGGCCCGAACACGCTGATGCCGAGCCGGCCGCCCTCGACGAGCACGCGGTGCATCTCGGAAAGCGCCGCCGTCCGGTTGGGGAAGAACTGCAGGCCGAGCTGGCACAGGACGACATCGAAACTGGCGTCGTCATAGGGCAGGGCCAGCGCGCTGCCGTGGACGAAGTCGACCCCGGAGCTCTCCGACCGGGCCACCGCCAGCATCGCCGGATTGATGTCGAGTCCGGCAACGCTCCCATCTGACCCGACGCGATCCCGGGCCGTGCGGGCGACTACGCCGGTACCGCAGGCGATGTCAAGCACGCGATCACCGGCTCGCACGTCCACGCGGCTCCACCAGATCAGAGGCCCAGAGGGCGGTCATCGCGGGCACGAGGTGGCGCTCGTAGAGCTCGGCCTCGCTGCCCTGGAGCTGCCAGTGCTCGGCGCTGGGTACCTCGGTCATGCGCTCACACCTCCGCCGCCAGCATCTGAAGGTTCTGGCGCAGCCAGCGGTGCGCCGGGTCGTCGTCGTAGTCCTCGCACCACCACAGGGCCTCGACAATAGCCTCGGACGCGCCCGGGCAGGGCATGACCCTCAGGTCCAGCGGTGCGGCGAGCTTCTCGGCCAGGCGCGACTGCATCAGGGCGACGCGGTCCGTGCCGGTGATGAAGAACGGGACCGCCTGGTAGCTCTCCACCCGCACCGAGACGTGGGGGTGGATGCCCAGGATGGCCAGCTGGGCCAGCAGGGGGGCCGACGAGGTGCGGCCGCGGTCGGGCACGAACGGCGCCACCCAGTTCATCCGCGAGAGGTCCGCGACGCTTGGAGCTCCGCCGTTCAGCGCGGTGTTGCCGTTCCAGCAGACGCACACCCAGCGGTCGCGGAACAGCTCCGCCGACCGCACGTGCGGAACCATCAGCGCCGTGAGCGGAGGGGAGACGATCCCGTCGATGCGGCGGATGAGCTCCTCGGCCTCGGCGGCCAGCGGCCCGCGTACCACCAGGATGTGCAGGCGCACGTTCGGCGCCTCGCGCTCGACCAGCGCCGACAGCCGGTCGCCGATCACCGCCACCGTGTAATCGGCCATCAGCAGCGTGAACTCGCGGTTGGAGGTCTGGGGGTCGAAGTCGTTCTCGGCCGCGAAGACGCGCTCGGCCGCCGCGCACGCCGCCTCGACGTGCTCGGCGAGTTGGACGGCCAGCGGCGAGAGCAGATAGTCCCCGCCCCGGCGCACGAGCAGCTCATCGTCGAAGTGCCGGCGCAGCCGCGCCAGCGCTGCGCTGGCTGCGGGCTGGGTCACGGCGACCCGCTCGGCGGCGCGCGTGACGTTGCGCTCGCGGATGAGCTCGCGCAGGATGACCAGCAGGTTCAGGTCCAGCCGGGCCAGCTGCGCCACGGGGCGCGTGACCTTGGCATCTCTCGTTCGGGCCACGGCTCCGCCAAGCCTACCCACCCGTAGGTCCGCTCTCACCCGCGGACTGGCGTGGGCGCCGGCGGCCTCCCGCGGCCGCCGACGCCCCCTGGATCGGGCAGCCAAGGGGGCACCTCAGCCCGAACGGACTCCCACCCGCGCGCCGACACCGCTGCGCCTCCGCATGGCGCCCGTGACGGCCAGCTCGGCGCCGGGCTCGTCCAGACTGCGGTCCCGGCCCGAGCGCGCCCAGCAGCGGCGCGTCCAGCGTCTCGGGCCCGCGATGGGCGGCCAGGAACACGAGCGCTCCACCCAGCGGGATGAGGAACAGCGCCGTGTAGGCGTAGGGCACGACGTGGGCCAGGCCCTTGACCCACACGGTGTAGAGCCCGGGCAGGATGAGCCCGAAGGTGTAGGCCGTGCTGTAGCCGGCGGCGCGCACCTGGGTGCCGAAGCGCTCATTGAGGTAGACGACGAACACACCCAGCGGCGCGTTGGTCACGAAGTTGGCGATCCCCGCCATCAGCGCGATCAGGCCGAAGCTCGCGCCGGCGTCGGCGAAGTGGATCATGAACACCCAGGCCGCCGAGCCGATGGTGATCACCGAGAGGGCCACCCAGCGCAGCAGGGTGCGCCGGCCCACCTTCTGGCTGAGGGCGCCGTAGAGCGACCATGCCGCTCGCGGTGGTGAGACTGGAGACGATCTCGAACCAGCTCACGTGCGCTCGGGCTCTGGTGCAGCACGGTGATGAGCAGCACCGGCAGGAACGACACGGTCATCTGGGAGGCGAACCACATGCCCGTCATCAGCACCACGGCCTGGACCAGGCGTGCGCGGTCCTCCTGGCCGGTGAGCAGCTGGACGAGCGGCTTGCGCCCCTCGCGCCGAGACCGGGCGAACTCCTCATCATCGAGCTCGGGCACGAGCCGGTGGAAGTAGGCGAGGTACGCGAGGCCCATGACCGTCCCGACGAAGAACGGGATCCGCCAGCCCCAGACCTCGAACGAGTGCGGCGCCATGTGGTTGAGCGCCAGCAGCTGGATGAGGCTGATCACGACGAGCGCCAGCGCCGGCGCCGGTGACCACGAGCCCGCCGACGAGACCGCGCCATGTGCCGGGGCGCGCGCTCGATGGCCAGCGGAACCGGGCCGGCGTAGCCGCCGCCCAGGAAGATGCCGCCGACCAGGCGCAGCGCGATGAGCGCGCCGATCGAGCCGTAGCCCCAGGATCCGTAGCCGGGCAGGCAGCCCATGAGCGTCACCATCAGCGTGAAGCCCGAGCCGGTGATGAGCGCCACGCTTCTTGCGGCCGATGCGGTCGGAGAGATTGCCGAAGATCGGGCCGCCGATCGGCCGGCCGAGCAGCGTGACCGTGAAGACGAGCGTGTCGAGCGTCGCCCGCGTGGTGTCGGACATGTTCGCGGGCTCGAAGTAACCCAGCGCCGCCGGCAGCACCAGCGCCGGCAGGTAGATGTCATAGCTGTCGATGAACAGCGTGATGACACCGCCGAGGATCGACCGGCGGGCAGCCGGGGACAGGCGCTCAGGCGTCACCGCTGCAGAGTCGGTGGACATCTCTCTCCCTCCGTCATGGGGTCGGCGACGCCGCCACCTGGAAGGCTGCGCGCCATCGGGCCTTCGCAGCAGACGAAGGTCACGATCGCAGGACCCTAACACCGCCCTGGGCGCGGGAGAAATGGATTCTTTGTCTACTGAGTATAAACGAGGTTGATACTGAGATCAGCCCCAAACGGGTAGTGAATATCTGGCCTTGCGCGTCCGTGGGGCAACGCGCTACGGTGGTGATCATCACAGTGACAACAAACAGCACTGATGAGTGAGGAGATCAGCAGGTGAGAGTGGTGGTGGCACCGGTCAGCGAGTTTCCCCCCGGGGAGCGGCGGATCGTGCAGGCGGGCAGCCGGTCGATCGGCGTCTTTCGCGTCGGCGATCGCTTCTACGGGATCCGCAACCGCTGCCCGCACCAGGGCGGCCCGCTGTGCCGCGGCCACCTGCTCGACGACGCGGTGGCCGACGCGCCGGGCCGGCCGCGCCTCTCCGAGAACCCGCCGCGGGTCGCGTGCCCCTGGCACGGCTGGGAGTACGACCTGGAGACCGGCCAGTCGTTCATGGGCGCGGGGCACGCCGGCGTGCGCAGCTACGGCGTCGCCGTGCATGGCGGGCGGCCAGTTGCTGGCCGAGATCGCGGACGCGGAGACCGGCGAGAGCGAGCTGCGCCCGGGGCCGTACGTGGCGGAGACCTTCGAGGTGCATGTGCAAGACGACTACGTCGTGCTGGAGGCATAGCGAGATGACCACTGCCCAGACCACCACGCAGACCGCCGGCGAGCCCCGCGGCGCGCAGGCCGTGAAGCTGATCGACTGCGACGTGCACGCCCAGGCCACCGAGCCGATGCTGGCCGAGCACCTCGGCCCCTGGGCCCGCGCGCAGCTCGAGCACTACGGGCGCCGGACGCCGCGCATCACCGACTGGTACCCGCGCGCCCGCAACGGCGGCATGCGCGTGGACGCCTGGCCCAACAAGCCCGGCCACATCTGGGGCTCAGACCCCGAGATGCTGCGCGAGCAACTGCTCGACGAGTACGACATGGACTACGCGATCCTCGAGGTCCTGTCGCGGCCAGGACTGCTACGACCACCCCGACTTCTCGCGCGAGTGGAACCACGCCATCAACCAGTGGCAGCTCGAGACATGGCTGGAGTTCGACCCGCGGCTGCGCGCCACGATCGCCGTGCCGCACGAGTATCCGGAGCTCGCGGTCAAGGAGATCGAGCAGCGCGCCGATGACGAGCGCTTCGTCGCCGTGCTGCTGCCCGCCAGCGCCGCCGAGCCGCTGGGCGCGCCCAAGTACTGGCCGATCTACCGCGCTGCCACCGAGTGCGGACGCCCGGTCGTCGTGCACACCGGCGGCTACGTCGACCACCGCGGCGCCGGCTACCCGTCCTTCTATCTCGACTACCACGTGGGCAACGGGATCGTGACCCAGGGCCAGCTCACCAGCATGGTCGCCGGCGGGCTGTTCGAGGAGGTGCCCGGAGTCCGCGTGGTCATGACCGAGTCGGGCGTCGCCTGGGCGGCGGCGCTGCGCTGGTCGCTGGACGCGGCCTGGGGGCTGATGCGCGCCGACCATCCACGGCTGAGGCGCCCGCCGTCGGAGTACATCGACGAGCACGTGTGGTTCACCACGCAGCCGATCGAGGAGCCCGAGGACCCGCAGCACCTCATCTACGCGATCGACGCAGGCGAACCTGCGCGACAAGCTCCTGTTCGCCACCGACTACCCGCACTGGGACTTCGACTCGCCCAAGCAGGCGCTGCCGCGGGTGATCGACAAGGAGCTGCGCCACAAGATCTTCTGCGGCAACGCCCTTGACCTCTACGGCTTCCCGACGCGAGCGCCAACGCGCCGACGCCGCTGCCGGAGCGCCCACCTCATCGAGCGCTCACCAGTACGAGCGCGGCGCCGTCGACTGCGACGTCCACGTCGCCCCCGCGGCCTACGCCGACCTGCTCCCGTACCTGAGCGGACTACTGGCGCCAGTACATCTCCGAGGCGGCCATCCGCCTCACCGGAGTGGGGCACGCCTATCCGCCCGGCGCGCCGGTGACGGCGACCCTCCAGGCCCGCGAGAAGGGCTGGGCGACGCCGCCGAGCAGCTACGACCAGCTCGCCGAGCGCTACCTGGATGTCGCGCAGCCCAGCCACGTGGTCCTCAACTGCATCACCGGCTTCGACACCCACCGCAACCCCTACTTCTCGGCCGCGGTGGCCGGCGCGCTCAATGACTGGGTGCGCGAGACCTTCCTGGAGCGCGACGACCGCCTGCGCGCGAGCCTCTCGGTCTCGCCCGTGTCGCCGGACGACGCCACCGCCGAGATGCAGCGCGTCGGCGACGACCCGCGCTTCGTCCAGGTGCTGCTGCCGGTGCGCAGCGACGTGCCGTGGGGCCACAAGAACAACCATGCGATGTTCGAGGCCGCCCGCGACCGCTCACTCCAGGTGGCGCTGCACGCGTGGGGGCGGGCCGGCAAGTCGCTGACCCCGAGCGGCTTCACCACGACCTACCTCGAGGACTACCTCGCCAACCAGCCGATCGCCCAGGCCCAGATGCTGAGCTTCGTCTCGGAAGGCGTGTTCGAGCGCTTCCCCGAGCTGCGCGTGATGGTGACCGAGTGCGGCTTTGCCTGGCTGCCGACCCTGCTGTGGCGCTTTGACAAGGACTGGAAGGGCGTGTGGCGCGAGGTGCCGTGGGTCAAGGACCTCCCCTCGGAGTACGTCGGGCGCCACTTACTGCCTGACCACCGCCCCGGCGCACCTGCCGCCCGACGAGACCGGCCGCGCGCAGCTGCTGGAGATGCTTGGCGGGTCGGGGATGCTCGCCTACGCCAGCGACTTCCCCCACGACCACGGTGACAGCATCGCTCCACTGCTCGACCAGCTGGCGGCGGAGGATCGCCGCGGGGTGATGCACGAGACCGCCGCCGCGTTCTATGACCTGAGCACCGCCCGAACGTATACGTCCACTTGACAGTGCCGTAGCACGGTGCAAGACTGGATTGAGTCTGCAACCAATGTCAGTTGCCGCTGAGGTTGGTGTCATGCGCACGGTCCTGTGACCGTGTGTGGGGTCACTCTTGCGTGACCCCTAAGCGAGGTAAGGGTCACCGCGTTCTGGGAGGAAGCGTGCGCTACGCCATGTCCATTTGTCGTGCCGCGACGCCTGCTCGGTCGCGGTCACGGATTCTGTCTGCGCTCACTCTCATCGTGCTGGTGGGCGCCGGGGCCACTCTGCTCGCGTCAGGCGCGGCGACGGGCAAGGGAGACAAGGCGGACCGGCGGAGGGGCGACCGGCGGCGGGACGTCGGCAACGCTCGTCCTGCACCAGGCCTCCGCGCTGACCCTGGCCCTCTCGCCCGACCACAAGACGATCTCGATGAACCTGCTGGGCAACCTGTGGACGCTGCCGGCGTCCGGCGGGACCGCGACGCGGACGACGAGCCTGCAGCAGGACACGGCCTATCCCGACTGGTCGCCGGACGGTAAGACCATCGCCTTCCAGTCCTACAAGAGCGGCACCTTCCACATCTGGGCGATGAAGCCCGACGGGAGCGACGTGAGGGAGCTCACCTCCGGCTTCTACGACGACCGGGAGCCCCAGTTCTCTCCCGACGGGACGAAGATCGTGTTCTCGTCCGATCGCCCGCCGGCCGGGTCCCCCGCGGGGACGGCGACCGGGTCCTACAACATCTGGACGCTGACCCTGGCCACCGGGCAGCTGACCGAGATCACCCACCAGTCGGGCGGGGCCAACGACTACTACCCGACGTGGACGCCCGACGGGGCCCAGATCACCTACGTCGACACCAGCCACGCGATCGAGAGCATCGCCGCCGACGGGACGGGCTCGCCCACCACCCTGTACTCCGACGCGGCCAACACCTTCTACTCGCCGACCTGGTCGCCCGACGGCAAGAGCCTGGCCTACACCGAGCTGGACAACCAGGGCACGCTCACCCAGCTGTTCGTCAACGGCAATGCCGTGTCGGGGAGCGAGGATGTGTTCGCCTTCCCGGCGCGGTGGGCATCAAACGACTCCCTGATCTACGCCGCCGATGGCAAGATCCTGCAGCGCAGCCTAACCGCGGGCAGCGTGCACACGATCCCGTTCGCGGCGAAGGTCTCGTTCAACCGCGCTTCCTACCCGATGAAGCGCCACGACTTCGATTCGACGGCCAAACAGCCCGCGACCGGCATCCTCACCCCCGAGCTCTCGCCCGACGGGCGCCATGTGGCGTTCGTGGCGCTCAACCAGCTGTGGGAGATGAAGATCGGACAGCGGCCGGTGGCGTTGACGCACACGCCGTGGGCCAAGGCCACCCCGGCCTGGTCGCCGGACGGGAGGTTCCTGGCCTACGCATCGGACAAGGACGGGCCGATGGCGATCTACATCCGCAACATGGACACCGGGGCCACCCGGCGGCTCACCGCACCGTTCACCGGCGCGCAGGCCAAGCTGGCGTGGTCACCCAACGGCCAGAAGATCGCGTTCGAGTCGGCGCTCGACAGCGAGGCCGGCAGCCAGGCGCTGTACGTCGCGGATGTGGCGAGCGGCCAGTTCCACCAGATCTTCGGCCCCGCCAACGCCAAGGGCGCCGACTACGAGATCGCGTTCGAGCCCGGCGCGCCCATCGTGGGGGCCTGACAGCAACACGATCGCGCTGGCCGTGCAGCAGAGCTACTCCACGCGGTTCCGCGAGGGCGAGAGCGAGATCCTCACCGTCAACGCCACCACGGGCGAGACGCACGAATACGGGGCGGGCGGGACCCAATCTCCGTATGAGACGATCACCAACCGCGTGGAGGGCGACGGTCCGGTCTGGTCGCCCGGACGGCCACTACATGGCCTACGTCCTCGACGATGTCCTGTGGGTCATGCCCGTGACGGCCAGCGGGGCGCCCGCCGGTCCGCCCCGGCAGCTCACCAACGAGGTCGCCGACCAGCTCAGCTGGTCGGGCGACTCGCAGCACCTCCTCTATGACTCCGCGGGCACGCTCCGGATGGTCTCCATCAACGGCGGCGCGCCCACCACGGTTCCGGTGCGCCTGAACTGGCGCCCGCAGGCGGCGCCGGCGGGCGAGAAGGTGATCCATGCCGGAACGGTCTGGACCGGGACGAGCGGCGCCGAGCAGCCACAACGTCGACATCGTCGTGTCGGGCAACAAGATCGTGAGCGTCGGGCCGGCGAAGCGGCGCTCCTCCTACCCGGCCCGCGTCCAGTACGTCGACGCGTCGGCGGACACGGTGATCCCGGGCCTGTGGGACGCGCACTCCCACGAGAACATGGACCAGCCGTTCGCGGGCAACCGGCGTGACCGCCTCGAGCTGTCGATGGGCGTGACGAGCGAGATCTCAATGGGCGACGAGGCCTACCACTCGCTCGAGCAGGTGGAGTCCCAGGAGTCCGGCGCCACGCTTGGGCCCCGGTACTTCTGGGGCGCCGAGCCGGTGGACGGCCGGCGCATCTTCTACAGCTGGATGCGCGCGGACCCGAACATGACCGCGCTCGACCGCGATCTCTCCCGGCTGGCAAAGCTCAAGCCCGACATGCTCAAGACCTACGTCCGGCTGCCCAACAGCTACGAGCAGATCGCCATCAACGCCGGGCATCAGATGGGCGTTCCATCCTTCTCGCACTACTTCTGGCCGGCGCTGGCGTTCGGGCAGGACGGAACGTCGCACTGGGCCACGCAGCGGCTCGGGTACCAGATCGCGACGTCGAACAACACGGTCGCCTACGACGACACCATCCAGCTCTACGCCCAGTCGGGCATGGCGATCACGAACACGCCGTTCTTCGGCGTCCAGTACCTGGAGAACGTCAACGGCAAGCCGATCCTCTCCGACCCGCGCCTGAAGGCACTGCTGAGCCCGTGGCAGTACGCCCTGGCCGAGCAGGAGTACGCGGCGCCTCCGCTCAGCGCGGCGTCGCTGCAGTCCATTCGCGGGTGGTCGCACGCCGACGCCAAGATCCTCGCCGCGGGCGGCACCGTCCTCGGCGGCACCGACAACCCGATCGGCATCGGCAACTTCGGGACCGTCGTCGCAGCGAGCGTGATGGCTCACACCGGCCTGAGCAACTACCAGACGCTCAGGGCGTTCACCGTCGAGCCCGCCAAGATGATGGGCGTCCTGAGCCAGATCGGCACGATCCAGCCGGGCATGATCGCCGACATGGACATCATCCACGGCAACCCGCTGCAGAACATCGAGACGATCGCCAACGACGTCTACGTGATGCAGAACGGGCGGCTGTTCACCGAGAAGCAGCTGCTGGGGCCCTATGCCAACGTCCAGCTCAACACGCCGCCGAGCTCCTCGACGCAGGTGTCGGTCGCGCTGGCCGAGGCGGAGACCCTGTCGCACGGCAAGCATCCGTGGGCGACGGTGGGCGAGGTGGCCAAGCTCCAGCAGCTGAGCACCTATCTGTGCCATCCGGAGAGCGGCAGCGATCCGCTGGCGGCCAGCGCGAGCGTCGATCAGGCGACGCTGGGAGCGCCCGAGTACTGACGAATCCCTCGCCCGACCGCGGGCGAGGGATGAGGATTGACAAGCTGTCGGCGTGCCGCCCACGCGACGCCGAGCTGCTGGAGGGTCGCGCCGGGGAGGACCCGGTGCTGGACCTCGCGCTGGCCACGGCGCTGCTCGGGCAGGTCGCGTCCGGGCGCCGCGGGCCGGTGATCCGCGTCTACCGGCCGGCGCCCACGGTCGCCTTCGGCCGGCGCGACAGCTTCCTGGCCGGGTTTGAGCGCGCGGCGGCGCCGGCCAGGCGCGCCGGCTTCACGCCCGGCGATCCGCTCAGCGGGCGGACGCGCCGCCGCGTACCACGAGGAGTGCCTGGTCATCGACGAGATCGTCCCGGCCCGCGACGCGATGGCCGAGGTCGACGCGCGCTTTGCCGCCGAGGCCGAGAGCCAGGCCCAGGCCCTGCGCGGCCTGGGGATCGACGCGCGCGTCGGCGAGGTCCCGGGCGAGTACTGCCCGGGACGGTTCAGCGTCAACGCCCGTGGCCAGACCAAGCTGATCGGCGCGGCGCAGCGGATCATCAGCGGCGCCTGGCTGTTCTCGACCGTCGTCGTGGTGGGCGGGGCGGCGCGCGTGCGCGCGGTGCTGGAGGAGGTCTACGCGGCGCTGGCCCTCGACTGGGATCCGGCCAGCGTCGGGTCGATCGCCGACGAAGTCGGGGCGCCACCGTCGAGCAGGTGCGGGCGGCGCTGCTCGCACCGCTGCCAGCGCGCTACCGCCTGCCCGTCCGCCGTGGCCTCAGGCCGAGGTGGCGCCGCGGCGCGGGATCTGCTGGGCCGCCACCGGGCCGTGCCCGGCGCCAAGGGCCCTAGGCCTGGCGGCTGACCGCGCGGGCCTCGGCGAGCGTGGCCTGCGCCGCGGT
The DNA here is from genome assembly GCA_963790605.1 of uncultured Actinomycetota bacterium. Taxonomy (GTDB): domain Bacteria; phylum Actinomycetota; class Thermoleophilia; order Solirubrobacterales; family Solirubrobacteraceae; genus Palsa-465. The sequence goes on from CAWBPG010000004.1 coordinate 45,575, forward strand.
TCCGCCGGCGGCGCGCATCGACAAGGTGCCGCAGGCGCAGGCGAAGGCCAGGGCGCAGTCGAGCGGCCGGCCGTCGAGGAGCGCACACAGCAGGCCGGCGTCAAAGGCGTCCCCGGCGCCGACGGCGTCGACCGGATCCACCACGCGCTGGGGCGGCAGCGCGCGCACGAGCTCGCCCGCGCCACCGGCCGGCGCCGCCACCGCCCCCTCGGCGCCGAGCTTGACGGCCACCAGCGGACGCGAGCTCGGCCAGCCGCGCTGCCGCGACCGACGGGTCGTCGACGCCCGCCAGCCGGCAGGCCTCCACCGCGTTGGGGAGCAGCACGTCGACGTGCGGCAGCAGACCGTGCAGGCCTCCGTCCCAGTCCTCGGCCGGGATCCCAGTTGGGGTCCACGGACGTCGTCGCCCCGCCGGCCCGCGCGGAGCTCAGCAGCATCGCCAGCCCGGGCGCCAGACGCGGTCTGCAGGAAGAAGGAGGACACGTGGACATGCCGGGCCCGGCCCAGCAGCCCGCGCGTCGACGCGGTGCGGCGGTCATCGCGCGCGATCGCCCCCGGGAAGGTGAGGATCGCCCGGTCGCCGGGCCGCGTCAGCACGACGGTCAGCCCGGTGCGCACCTCATCAGAGACCACCACGCCGCTCACGTCGACGCCGCGCTCGGACACCGCGCGCAGCATGAACTCGCCGAACTGGTCGGGGCCGACGAGCCCGGCCAGCGCCGTCCGCAGCCCCAGCCGCGCGGCGGCGCAGGCCATGATCGCGCCCGACCCGCCGATGGTCAGCTCGGCGTCGTCGACCAGCGTCTCGGCCTGCCCGAAGGCCACCTCCATCGTGGCGTCGGAGAGCACCAGGTCGGGATTGACGTCGCCGAGGACCAGCAGGTCGAGGTCGCGCTCAGGGCGCGGACTGGCCAGATGCCGGTCTGCGGCGTCGAAGAGGTGGACCTCCTCGGGCTCGACGCCGAGCTGGATGACGCTGCCCTCGGCGGGGCGGTCGCGCGGGGCTCAGGCAGGCCACCGCCTCGGCCCGCTGGCCGTTGGCGGCCACCAGCGCCGCGTCGCCGTCCTCCTGGAGCCACGCCGGCGAGCTCGGCGCCGACGAAGCCATGGACGATGACCTCGTCGCCCAGCGGCTCGACCACCGCGACCTCGAAGCCCAGCGACGGCATGCCGTTGCGCGCCGGACGCAGTGACTCGGGGCGGACGCCGACGAACACGTCGCCGATCGGCCACGCCCGGCGCCGGGCACGACGAGGTCGCCGGCGGTGGCCGACCCGCCGCGCACCCGGCCGCGCAGCAGGTTCATCGGCGGGCTGCCGATGAAGCCGGCGACGAACACGTTGGCCGGGCGGTCATAGACGTCCTGGGGCGCGCCGAGCTGCTGGAGCTTGCCGTCGGACATGACGGCGATGCGGTCACCGAGCGTCATCGCCTCCACCTGGTCATGGGTGACGTAGACGGTGGTCACGCCCAGGCGTCCGTGCAGTCGCTTCAAGGCCGCGCGCATCTGCACCCGCAGCTTGGCATCGAGGTTGGACAGCGGCTCGTCGAGCAGGAACACCTCGGGCTCGCGCACCAGGGCGCGCCCCATGGCCACGCGCTGGCGCTGCCCGCCCGAGAGCTGCCCGGGCCGTCGCTTCATGCAGCTCCTCGAGGCCGAGCATCTCGGCCACCTCGGACACGCGGCGCGTCACCTCGGCGCGCGGCACCCGGCGCTGGCGCAGGGGATAGGCCAGGTTGCGCGCGACCGTCATGTGCGGGTACAGCGCGTAGTTCTGGAAGACCATGGCGATGTCGCGGTCGCGCGCGGAGACCTCGTTGACGACGCGGTCGCCGATCTGGATCGTCCCCGCCGTCGGCGTCTCCAGGCCCGGCGATCATGCGCAGCGCGGTCGTCTTGCCGCAGCCCGAGGATCCCACCAGGATCATGAACTCCCCGTCGGCGATGTCCAGCGACAGCTCGTCCACCGCCACCGCCCCGCCGGCGAAGCGCTTGGTCACCGCCTCGAGCGTCACGCCGGGCATGGCACCCTCCAGCTGCGGTCATTTGATCCCCGTGAACGCGACCGACCGGATGAACCACCGCTGCGCGAGCAGGAACACCGCCAGCATCGGGATCTGGCTCATCACCGTGCCGGCCATGAGCAGGTTCCACTGGGTGAAGTGCGCGCCCTGGAGCTGGGAGAGCCCGAGCTGGAGCGGTGGCGTGGGCCTGGGAGTCGATGATGATCAGCGGCCACAGGAAGTCGTTCCAGGACCACATGAACTGGATGATCCCCAGCGTGGCCAGCGCCGGCAGCGACAGCGGCAGGACGATCTTGAACAGGATCCCCAGCCGCGAGGTGCCGTCGATGCGGGCCGCCTCCTCGAGCTCGATCGGCAGCGTGCGGAAGAACTGGCGCAGCATGAAGATGCCGAACGCGCTGCACAGGTTGGGCATGATCAGCCCGCCGATGGTGTCGACCATCCCCAGCTTCTTGACGATGAGGAAGGTCGGGATGAGGATCACCTGGAAGGGGACCATCAGCGTCGCCAGCAGCACCACGAACAGCACCTCGCGCCCGAAGAAGCGGATGCGCGCGAACGCGTAGGCGGCGAGGCTGCAGAAGAGCAGGTTGCCCGCCACCGTGGCCAGCCGAGTAGAGCAGGCTGTTGACGAAGAAGTGGGCGAACGGCACCGCGTTCCACGCCGCCGAGTAGTTGCTCGAGGTGCACGGAGGACGGGATCAGCTGCGGCGGGAAGCTCGTGGCCTGCTGCCGGGTCTCCAGCGACACGATCACCATCCAGACGAGCGGCACGAGCATGATCGCCGCCACCGGGACCAGGAACAGATGCCAGCCGCTGAAGGGCAGCCGCCCGCGCCGGCGCGACGGCCCGGCATCGGGCAGGCGCGGGAAGCGGTCGGGCACGGCGGTGATCGGGCTGGGCGCTCATCACATGATCCCTACGAGCTGTAGTAGACCCGCCGCCGCCCGACCCACAGCTGGAGCAGCGTGACGATGAGGATGGCCACGAACAGGACGTAGGCGATGGCGGCGCCGTAGCCGCCGTTGAAGAACTGGAAGGCCTGCTGGTAGAGGTAGTAGACGATCACCGTGGTCGAGCCCAGCGGGCCGCCGCGCGTGGTGACGTAGATCTCGTCGAAGAGCTGCAGCGCGTTGATCGTCGACCACACGACGATGAACAGGGTCGCCGGTCCCAGCAGCGGCAGCACGATGCTGCGAAACGTCGACCACCTGCTGGCGCCGTCCATCTCCGAGGCCTCGAGCAGGTCCTGGGGGATGCCCTGCAGCGCGGCCAGGTAGATGATCACGTCGAACCCCAGCCAGCTCCACACCGTCATGGCCACGATGCAGTAGAGCGCCTGGTTGGGGTCCTGGAGGAACGACTGCGGTCCGATGCCCACCAGGTGCAGCACGTAGTTGACCAGCCCGAACGTCGGGTCCAGCAGCCACAGGAAGATGATCCCGGTGGCCACCGTCGAGGTGACGAGCGGCACGAACACCGCCAGGCGGTAGAGGCGGATGCCGCGGATCTTGCGGTTGAGCGCCACCGCCAGCGCCGAGCGCCCCGGCGACCGACACCGGGACGAAGATCACCGTGTAGACGACCGTGTGGCCGATCGCCGAGCGAAACGCCGGGTCCTTGGTCAGCGCGCGGTAGTTGGCCAGGCCCACGTAGTGCGCGGGGGCGATGAGGTTGTTGGCCTGGAGCGAGAGCAGCAGCGACCAGCCGATCGGGATGATCGCGAAGACGGCGATCAGGATCACGGCGGGCGCCACGAACGCCCAGCCGGCCAGATGCTCGGAGCCGATCAGCCGCTTGAGCAGGCTCGGGCGCCGGTGGACGGCGATCCCGGTCGCCGAGTGCGCGGTCATGCCGTGACCCGCACCGCTATCCCGGCGCCGCGAGGATGCCGTTGACCTGCTGCGCGGCCTGGCTGAGCGCGTGCTTGGGCGACGCCTTGCCGAGCAGCACGGACTGCACGGCTTGGCCGATGGCCGTGGAGATCTTCGGGTACTTGGTGCTCTGCGGGCGCGCCTGGGTGGCGTTGTTGAGGTTGCTGGCCCAGACGCCGATCCCCGGGTACTTGGCGATGTAGGCCTTGTAGCCGGGCAGCTTGGACACCGAGGCGCGGACCGGGAGGTCGCCGGTCAGCGTCACCCACTGCAGATCGATCGCCGGGGAGGTCAGCCACTTCAGGAACGTCCACGCCGCCTGCTCGCGCGCCGGCCCGTTGTTGAACATCACCCAGTTGTCGGGGCCCGGAGATCGTCTGGTGATTCTGATCGGCGGGCAGGATGGTGACGCCGTACTTCACCTTGGACTGGACGATCTGGGCGAGGTCCCAGGGGCCGGTCCACAGCATGCCGATGTGGCCGTTGTTGAACACGCTGAGGTAGTTGTCCGAGCCGTCGTCGAGATAGATCGAGTGGTGCGCGGTGAGCTGCTGGAGCAGCGTCAGCGCCTTGACGCCGGCGGCGGAGTCAAAGCCCGCCTGCTTGCCGTCGGGGCTGAGGATCGAGCCGCCCGCCTGCCACAGCATCGCCCAGAAGCGCCACACCGTGTCCTCGCTGGCGTCGTTGACGTACGCCCAGCCGAACTGCTTCTTGGCCGGGTTGGTGAGCTTGATGGCGGCGTTCTCGAAGTCGCTCCACGTCCAGGTGGCCGTGGGCAGCGGGATGCCGGCCTGCTTGAACAGCGTCTTGTTGTAGACCAGCGCGAGGTTGTCGACCAGCGCGGGGATCCCGATGATGCTGTTGCCGACGGTGGCGACCTTGCGCTCGGCGGGGAAGAAGTCGTTCCAGTTGAAGCTCGGGTCCGCGTCGATGAACTTGTTGAGCGGCACCAGCTGCGGGTTGGTGGCGATGTTGGGCGCCCACGAGCCGTACAGGTAGGAGACGTCCGGCGGCTTGCCTCCGGCGATGGCGGCCAGCACCTTCTGCAGGGCGTAGTCGCTGTTGCCGTAGAACTGCGAGTTGACGGTGATGCTCGGGTGCGTCTGGTTGAACTCGGCCACGAGCGTCTTGAAGCCGGCCGCTTCGACCTCGGTGTCGCCCTGCCAGACCGTGATCGTGGTGTGGCCGCTCTTGGTGCCGCCCGACGGGGCGGGGCCCTTCGAGCTGCCACCTGCTGCTGCTGTTGGTGCTGCTGCTGCCCCCGCACGCGGCCAGCGCCAGCGTGACGGCGATGAGAGGGAGGAGGATGAGGCGCTTCATCGTGTCCTTGCCTTTGAGTTGGGGTCAGCCCAGCACGACGGACCGGGTGAGGTGCTGGGGATTGTCGGGGTCGAGGCCCTTGGCCTCGGCGAGGGCGACCGCGCCCCGCTGCAGCGTGACGAGCTCGGCCATCGGATCGAGCGTCCGCGTCACCACCGTCGCGCCCGTGGCGCGGACGTCGCGGACCAGATCGGGATCGGCCGTCGCCCACGAACCACACCAGCGTGCCGGGGCCGGCGACGCTGATCGGGCCGTGGCGGTACTCCATGGCCGGATAGGCCTCGGCCCACGCCTGGCCGGCCTCGCGGAACTTCAGCGCCGCCTCGGAGGCCAGGCCGACGGTCCAGCCGTGGCCGAGGAACACGAAGTGCTCGAACTCGGCGGGCTCGGCGGGCAGCGGCTGGTCCAGCAGTGACTGCGCGTCGGCGATCGCGGGGGACAGGTCATGGCCGACGTGCGCGCGCAGCAGCGCCAGCGCCGTCGTGGCGAAGCGCGTCTGCACGATCGAGGTCTCGTCGGCGAAGGCGAGGACGATGGCGTCGTCGGCCGCCTCCACCACCGGGGTGCCGGGGACGGCGGAGATGGCCAGCGACCGCACGCCGGACGGGCAGGGCCTGCAGGCAGCGCACCACCTCGGTGGTGGTGCCCGAGCGCGAGATCGCCAGCACCAGGTCATAGGGCCGCCCGGCCGGCATCTCGGAGGCGACGAACGCGTCGCTCTCGCCGTGGCCGGCGGCCTCGCGCGCGGCGGCGACGGCCTGGGCGATGAAGTACGAGGTTCCGCAGCCGACGATCGCGATGCGCTCACCGGACGCGGGGAGCTGTCCGGCCACCTGTGGCAGGAGGGCCGCTCACCTGGCGCCACATCTGCGGCTGGCTGGAGATCTCCTCACGCGTGACGCTCATTTGTGCGCAATATATGGCTCGACTGAGCAGAAAGCAACACCAAACCGTGCCCAGTTGTGCTCATACGACTGCCGGTGCGGCATACACTGAGCGCGCGATGCAGCAGCCCGAGCGTCTCGGAGCGATCCTGGAGCGGCTGTCGGCCGACGGCGCAGTCAACGTCGTCGAGATCGCGCGCACGCTCGACGTCTCATCGGCGACCGTTCGGCGTGACCTGCGGCTGCTCGAGGAGCAGCGGCTGCTCGAGCGCACCCACGGCGGCGCGGTCCCGCACGGGGTCACCTACGAACTGCCGCTGCGCTACAAGAGCACCCGCCAGCCCGAGCAGAAGCGGCGGATCGCGCTGGAGGCGGCCAGCCGGGTGCGCGAGGGCTGGGCCATCGGCCTCACCGGCGGCACCACCACCACCGAGGTGGCGCGCGCGCTCGTCGACCGCCCGCGGCTGACCGTCGTCACCAACGCGCTCAACATCGCCGCCGAGATCGCGGTGCGCCCGAACCTCAAGCTGGTGGTGACCGGCGGGGTGGCGCGCGCCGAGTCCTACGAGCTGGTGGGGCCGATCGCCGAGTCGAGCCTCGAGGGCCTCAACCTCGACATCGCGTTCCTCAGCGTCGACGGGATCTCGCCGCGGGCCGGGCTCACCACCCAGCACGAGATCGAGGCCGGCACCGACCGGGCGCTCATGGCGCGCGCCGAGCAGGTGGTGGTCGTCGCCGACAGCTCCAAGCTCGGCCACGTCGCCTTCGCGCGGATCTGCGAGCTGGCCGACGCCGACGAGCTCATCACCGACGAGGGGGCGGAGGCCGCCGCGGTGGCGGCGATCGAGGACGCCGGGGTGCGGGTGACGATCGTCTGAGGCACCGGCGGGTGGGACTGGAGCGGCGGGAGGGGTCCCGTGTTGGTGGTGGTGCCGGCGTGGCTTTAACGGCAGGGCTTGGGAGAGGGGGGTGGAAACCCCCTCGCTGCAGGCTCTTAGTAGTAGTGGTCGGAAAGTGCGAGGAAATAGCTCAAAGATCCGCCTCGACCCTGAGATCCTGGACCTGGCCCGGCGCCAGCACGGGCACGTGGCTCGGTGGCAGCTGCTGGAGCTTGGGGCGAGCGATGGGCTGATCCGGGGCCGGCTGGCCTCAGGAGCGTGGGTAACCGTCCACGTCGGGGTCTACTGCATCGGTCCGCGACGCAATGACCCGGTCTCGCGTGCGGCCGCCGCGGTGCTTGCCTGCGGCCGCGGCGCGGTCCTGAGCCACGCGTCGGCTGCGAGCCTGTGGGGATTTCTGCCGCGCTGGTGCTTTCCGCTCGAGGTCACGTCCAAGGACCGGCGCGACGCGTCCGGGCATCACCACCCATCGTTGCCAGTCGTTACAGCCACGCGACGTCACCCACCAACATGGCGTCCCCACAACCAGCCGCGCCCGGACCGCTCTCGACATCGCGCCGCAGCCTCAGCCACAAGCAACTCACCCGCATGGTCAACGACGCGCTGCGCGAGAAGGCTACCTGCGCCCGCCACCCTCGCAAGATGTCATGGAGCGGAACCGCTACCACCCAGGCACGAAGCTGCTCGAGCACTTCGTCGAGGCCCCCCGCAACCCGACCGACTCGCCGCTCGAGGACGACTTCCTCGCCTTCGTCAGGAAGTACGGCCTACCAGATACCACAGAGCAACATCTGGCTCCACGGCCGCAAGGTCGACGCGTTCTACCCGGAGGCCAAGCTCATCGTCGAGCTCGACGGCCGCGACTACCACAGTGACCCCGACGCGTTCAAGGACGACCGCGAGCGGGACACCGAGAACCTCAAGCACGGACTGACGACGGTCCGCATCACCACAGGACCGCTTGGCCGCTCAGCGCCGACTACGAGGCCGAACGCCTGATGACGATCTACCGCCGGGAGGTCAAGCGCCAGGCAGAGTCCGGCGCGTCACCGCCCCCGCGGCCCGCCGCGCTAGGCCCTCCCGGCCACGCCGCCCGCCGGCGCGGATGCCCTCGGGCAGCAGGTCCCCGTGGGCCTCGATCAGCTCGTCGACCATCGCGTGGATCTGGGCGATGGTCAGCGTCGCGCCGGCGTTGGGGTCGAGCATCACCGCCTGGTAGACGTGGTCACGGCGGCCCTCCAGGACGGCCTGGACCGTGAGGTCCGCAACACCCACCATCGTGCGGTTGAGCGCCGCGCACTGCGGCGGCAGGGCGCCGACGGCGATCGGGTGCACCCCGTCGGCGTCGACCCGGCACGGGACCTCGACGCAGCAGCCGGCCGGCAGGTTCTCGATGAGCCCGTCGTTGCGGACGTTGCCGTACTCGATGCGCTCGGCGCCGGTCGCCATGGCGTGGATGTAGCGGGGGGCGAGCTCGCCCTCGCGCAGGACCTCGAGCGGCTCGCCGGCGGCCAGCTTGCGCGTGATCTCGGCGTACTCGCGCAGGTTGTCCTGCGAGCGGCGGATGTACTCGTCCACCGGGATCCGGTAGCGATCGAGCTGATCGTCGTGGGACATGAACCACGGCAGGTACTCGGCGCTGTGCTCGCTGGACTCCGTGGGGAAGTGGCCGAACTGGCGGTAGAGCTCGACCCGCACCCGCCGGGCCAGCCCGTCGGGGTCGCGCGCGATCGCCTCGTCGAGCAGCGGGTACAGGCTCTCGCCGTCGCGCTCGAAGCGCAGCACCCACGCCTGGTGGTTGACCCCGGCGGTGAGGTACTCGATCTCCGGCTCGGGCACCCCGACGATCTCGGCGATCTGCTCGTGGGTGTTCTGCACGGAGTGGCACAGCCCGACGACCCGGGTGTCCCGGCCGCTGGCCCACACCGACCAGCACAGCATCGCCATCGGGTTGGTGTAGTTGAGCAGGATCGCCTCCGGGCACATCTCGTCCATGTCGTCGGCGATGGCCAGCACCACCGGGATCGTGCGCAGGGCGCGGAAGACCCCGCCCACCCCGAGGGTGTCGGCGATCGTCTGGCGCAGCCCGTAGCGCTTGGGGATCTCGAAGTCCCGCAGCGTCGCGTCGAACCCGCCGACCTGGATCTCGTTGATGACGAAGTCGGCGCCGTCAAGGGCGGCGCGGCGGTCGAGGTGGGCCTCGACCGTGAAGCGCGCTCCGGTGGCCTGCATCGTGGCGGCGGCGATCTGCTGCGCCGTGGCGAGCCGCTCGGGGTCGATGTCGTGCAGGACGACGGTGGCCTCGGTGAGCTCGGGGAAGTCGCTGAGGTCCGCGAGCAGAATGCGGGTGAACTCGACGCTGCCGGCGCCGATGAGCGTGATCCGTGGGTTCATGCTCGAAATTGTTCTACTTCCCTATCAAGTGTGCAAGAGTGAGCGTCCTTAATGATCGTCTGCGTCTCGGGTAATCCCGCCATCGACAAGCTCTTCGAGGTCGACGCCGTCCGCCCGGGCGAGATCCATCGCCCGGGCACGTTCATGCCGCTTCCCGGCGGCAAGGGGATCCACGTCGCCCAGGTGGCGACGGCGCTGGGCGCCGACGCGCTGGCCACCGGGATCCTCGGCGGGCACCACGGCCGCTGGCTGGCCGAGGCGCTTTCCGACGAGGGCGTCCCCGGCGTGTTCGCCTGGGCGGCGACGGGGAGACGCGCTCGTGCCTCACCGTCGCCGACCGCGCCACCGGGGGCCTCACCGAGTTCTACGAGGACGGCATCCGGGCCACGCCGGAGGACTGGGCCGGCGCTCGCGCGCATCGTCGACGAGCTGCTGCGCCAGGGTCCGAGCTGGCTGGCCATGGCGGGGTCGGTGCCGGCGGCGCCGGGCGTGGAGGGCTATGCGCAGCTTGTGAGGGCGGCGCGCGCGGCCGGGGTGCGCAGCGCCGTCGACTCCCGCGGTCCGGACCTCGCGCGCGCCATCGAGCAGCGGCCCGAGCTGGTCAAGATCAACGCCGCCGAGGCCGGCGAGCTCCTGGAGACTGGCCCGCCTGGATGACATCGCGGAGGCGCGCGAGGCTGCGGAGACGATCCGCGCGCGCGGCGGGCGGCGACGGCCACGCCGTCGTCGTCACCCTGGGCGAGCAGGGCATGGTCCTCGTCGACCCCGCCGGCGACGCATGGCACGGCACGGTGGCCGCGCGCGGCGACTACCCCGTCGGCAGCGGCGACGCCTTCCTCGCCGGCCTGCTCACCGCGCTGCACGAGGACCCCACGCGCGCCTGGGCGCGGGCTGCGGCGCTCGGCCTCGGCGCGGCGGCGGCCAACGCCGAGGTCCCCGGCGCGGCTCGCCTTGATCCCGCGCGCGCCCGCGAGCTCGCGGCGACAGCCGAGCTGACTCCGCTCCCGCACTGAGCGCAGCCCGACGCCGTGAGAGATCCCTCACGCCGACCGATTAGTTTGTGAGGCCTGGCTGGTCTTAGGTCTGTCAGGCACAACCCCAGGAGGGAGCAGCATGAGCACCACGGCAACGCGGATCCGCACGATCAGCCTGGTCTGCGTCGGCACGCCGGATCAGGACAAGGCGGTCGCCTTCTATGAGTCGATCGGCTTCGAGAAGCGCACCGACGTCCCGTTCGGCGGCGGCTACCGCTGGATCGAGGTCTACCCGCCCGAGGGCACGACCGGCATCGCGCTGGCGCCTCCGCCCCAGGGCGGCGAGAACGTCGAGCCCCAGCAGACCGGGATCACGCTGACCACCGACGACGTCGACGCCACCCACGCCCAGATGAAGAGCCTGGGCGTCGACGTCGACGCCGAGGTGTCGCGCATGGGCGATCCGGTCCCGCCGATGTTCTGGTTCCGCGATCCGACCGGCCACACGCTGATGGTCGTGGAGAACGCCGTCCTGACCGGACAGCCCCCCAACGGAGATCGGGACTTCGCCGATCTCGTCGAGCTGCACCGGGCCGAGCTCCACGCGCACTGCTATCGCATGCTCGGCTCGGTGCACGACGCCGACGACGCGCTCCAGGAGACGCTGGTGCGCGCGTGGCGCGGCGCGGCCGGGCTGCGCGAGCAGGGCTCGGCCCGGTCGTGGCTGTACACGATCGCCACCAACGTCTGCCTCACCGAGCTCGAGCGCCGCAAGCGGCGGGCGCTCCCGCACGACCTCGGGCCCGGCCGCGGAGGGGCACACGCCCCCCGGGCAGCCCGCCGTCGAGTCGACGTGGCTCGAGCCCTACCCCGACGAGGCGATGGGCGTGCCCGCGGGCGCGCGGCCACACCGGAGGCCAGCTATGACCAGCGCGAGGCGGTCGAGCTGGCCTTCGTCGCCGCCGCCCAGCACCTGGCCGCCAACCAGCGCGCGGTGCTGATGCTCCGCGAGGTGCTGGGCTTCAGCGCCCAGGAGACGGCGACGATGCTCGACACGAGCGTCCCGTCGGTCAACAGCGCCCTGCAGCGGGCGCGCGCCGCGGTGCAGGAGCGCGTGCCCGAGCGCAGCCAGCAGACGACCCTGCGCGCCCTCGGCGATCCGGAGCCTGCGCAAGCTGATCGACCGCTACGTCGACGCGTGGGAGCGGTGCGACGTCCCCGCCTTCGCCGGGCTGCTGGCCGAGGACGCCACGTTCGCGATGCCGCCGCTGGCGACCTGGTACACGCCGCGCGACACGATCGCCACGTGGGCGAGCGATTTCGCGATGTCGGGGGAGTGGCGCTGGCGCGGCGGTGCTCACGAGCGCCAACGCCCAGCCGGCGCTCGCCTTCTACGCCTGGGACGAGCCCGAGGGCGCCTATCTGCCGTTCGCGCTCAACGTGCTGAGCCTGCGCGAGGGCGGTCTGGTCAGCGACGTCACCGCCTTCATCGTGCGCGCCACCGACGACCCCGACCTCGCCGACTACCGCAACTTCCCCACGCAGCCGATGGACGAGCGCCAGCTCACCGGCACCTTCGGCCGCTTCGGCGTTGCCCGACCGGCTCAATTGAGTCGGCGCGCCACCCCCGGGCGGCGTAGAACTCCCACGATGAGCACCACCGTGACGATGTTCCCCCAGCCGGGCGAGCAGGCCAAGGCGCTCGGCGTCTACGCATTCGTCGCCTCGGCCGGCGGCTCGATCGGCCTGCTCGCCGGAGGCGTGCTGACCCAGGCGATCAGCTGGCATTGGATCTTCTTCGTCAACGTCCCCATCGGGATCGTCACCGGGTCGCTCGCGATGCGCGTGCTCCCCGCCGACCGCGGCATCGGTATGCGCGCGGGTGCGGACGCGCTCGGGGCGCTGCTCATCACCGGCGCGCTCATGCTCGGCGTCTACACGATCGTCAAGCCGGCGGCCGAAGATGGCTGGGGCGCCACCACCACGCTGGTGCTCGCCGCCGTCGCGGTCGCACTGCTCGTCGTGTTCCTGGTCCGCGAGTCGACGGCCAAGACCCCGCTGATCCCGCTGTCGATCTTCCGCTCGCGCAACATCGCCGGCGCCAACGCGATCCAGGCGCTGCTCGTCGCGGGGATGTTCAGCGTCTTCTTCCTCGGCACGTTGTACCTGCGCGAGGTGCTCGGCTACGACGCGCTGCAGATCGGCTTTGCCTTCTTGCCGACCACACTGGTCATGGGCACGCTGTCCCTGCGCTACTCAGAGCGGCTGATGATGCGCTTCGGCCCCCGGGCCACGCTGATCCCGGGTCTGGTCCTGATCGCCGCCGGGCTGGCCCTGTACGCGCGCGTCCCGGTCGATGGCCACTTCCTCACCGACGTGCTGCCGGCCGGCCTGCTGATGGGAACCGGCGTCGGCGTCTCGATGGCGGCGCTGATGACGCTGGCGATGTCCGGGGTGGCTCCCAACGAGGCGGGCCTGGCCTCGGGGCTGGTCAACACGACCGCCCAGGTCGGCGGAGCGCTCGGTCTCGCGGTCCTGGCCACGCTGTCGGCGACTCGCACCCGCGACGCGCTCGCGTCGGGCATCGGCTCGCACGCCGCGCTGACCGCCGGCTACCACCTTGGGTTCGTCGTCGGCGCGCTGCTGGTCGTCGCGGCGATCGTGGTCGCGGTGTTCGCGCTCGAGCGGACGCCCAAGCCCGCCGCTCACCCGATCGACGCGACTTCCGCGCTCTTGGAGTGCTGAGCCCGAGGGCACGGGCGGCGTGGGAGACTGCCGCCCGTGCCCTCTCGCTTCGACGTCCTGCTCGAGCCGGTGGCGATCGGGCCGGTGACCGCGCGCAACCGGTTCTTCCAGGTGCCCCACTGCAACGGCATGGGCTACCGCGACGTCAGCGCCCACGCCGAGATGCGGGCGGTCAAGGCCGAGGGCGGCTGGGCGGTGGTGTGCACCGAGCAGGCCGAGATCCACTACTCGTCGGAGATCACGCCGTTCATCGAGCTGCGGATCTGGGACGACCAGGACATCCCCGCCATCGCCCGCATCGCCGACTCCATCCACGAGCACGGCGCCCTGGCCGGCATCGAGCTCTGTTACAACGGGATGAACGGGCCCAACCTGTACAGCCGGGTGGCGCCGATGGGGCCCGCGCACCTGCCGGTGGCGACGTTCACCGCCGACCCGGTCCAGGCGCGGCGGATGGACCTCGACGACATCGCCGACCTGCGCCGCTGGCACCGCGCGGCGGTCCGCCGCTCGCTGCAGGCGGGCTATGACCTCGTCTACGTCTACGCCGGCCACGCGCTGGGCGGAATCCATCACTTCCTCTCGCGGCGCTACAACGACCGCACCGACGCCTACGGCGGCTCGGCGGAGAACCGGATGCGGCTGCTGCGCGAGATCCTCGAGGACACGCGCGAGGAGGCCGACGGCCGCGCGGCGGTGGCCTGCCGCATCACGGTGGACGAGCTGCTGGGTGACGAGGGCATCACGCGCGAGGACATCGAGGACGTCGTCGGGACGCTCGGCGAGCTGCCCGACCTGTGGGACTTCGTGCTGGGCTCCTGGGAGGACGACTCGGTCACCGCCCGTTTCGGCGAGGAGGCCGAGCAGGAGCAGTACGTCCGCGGGCTCAAGGCGCTCACCTCCAAGCCGGTGGTCGGCGTCGGGCGCTTCACCTCGCCCGACACGATGGTGCGGATGGTGCGCAGCGGCGTGCTCGACCTCATCGGGGCCGCGCGGCCGTCGATCGCCGACCCGTTCCTGCCCGCGCAAGATCGAGGAGGGCCGCCTGGAGGACATCCGCGAGTGCATCGGCTGCAACGTCTGCGTGTCCGGGGACTTCACGATGTCCCCGATCCGCTGCACCCAGAACCCGTCGATGGGGGAGGAGTGGCGTCGGGGCTGGCATCCGGAGCGCATCCGCCATCGCACCACCGACGCCAAGGTGCTGGTCGTGGGTGCAGGCCCGGCGGGCCTCGAGGCGGCAACGGTCGCTCGGCAAGCGCGGCTACGAGGTCATCCTGGCCGAGGCGTCGGCCACGCTCGGGCGGCCGGGTCGCGCGCGAGGCGCGGCTGCCCGGGATGGCCAGCTACATCCGCGTCGCCGACTACCGCGAGGCCCAGCTGCGCCGGCTGCGCAACGTCGAGCGCACCCAGGGCGAGGTGAGCGCCGCGGAGATCCTGGACTACGACTTCGACCACGTCGCCGTCGCCACCGGCGCACGCTGGCGCGCCGACGGGGTGGGGCGCCACCACACCCAGCCGATCGCGCTCGACCCCGCGCTCGCCGGTGCTCACGCCCGATGACCTCATGACCGGCGCGCTCCCCGAGGCGGAGCGCGTCGCCATCTACGACGACGACCACTACTACATGGGCGGCGTCCTGGCCGAGCTGCTCGCCCGCGCCGGGCGCCAGGTGACGCTGGTCACGCCGGCGGTCTGCGCGTCGAGCTGGACGACCAACACCATGGAGCAGCACCGCATCCAGCGCCGGCTGCTCGAGCTCGACGTCGACATCGTCGCGTCCCACGCCGTCGTCGGGACCGCCGCCGGGGCGTCCGTGCACGCGACCTGCGTGTTCACCGGCCGGGAGCGCGAGATCGCCGCCGACGCGGCCGTGTTCGTCACCGCGCGCCTGCCCGAGGACGCCGTCTACCGCGGCCTCATCGATCGCCGCGCCGACTGGGCCGACGCCGGCCTGAAGACCGTGCGCGCGGTCGGCGACTGCCTGGCGCCGGGCACCATCGCCGCCGCCGTGTGGGAGGGCCACCGCTACGCCGAGGAGCTCGACGAGCCTGCGCACCGCGGCGACACCGTGCCGTTCCGGCGCGAGGTCACCGAGCTCAGCCCGCGAGGTGCTGGCCACCGTTGACGTGCAGGACCTGGCCGCGGATGTGATCGGCCTCGGGCCGGCACAGGAACGACACGAGCGCCGCGACGTCGGCGGGCTCGCCGACGCGGCCTGACGGGATCAGGTGGGTGAACCGCTCCCGGCGCTCGGCCGGGTCGCCCGCGCCGAAGAAGCGGGTGCCGGCCACAAAGCCGGGCGCGACGGCGTTGACCGCGATGCCGTGCGGTCCGAGCTCACCCGAGAGCGCGCGGGTGAAGCCGTCGGTCCCCGCCTTCGCCGCCGCGTAGGCCAGCGCGCCGGCCGACCCGCCGGTGGCGGAGGCGATCGAGGACAGCGCGATCACCCGGCCCCCGGGCCGGGGGAGATGGCGGGCCAGCGCGAGCACGGTGTAGAAGGTGCCGGTGAGGTTGCGCTCCAGGACGTCGTGCCAGGCCGCGGCGGCCTCGTCGGGATCCTGATCGGTGTCGACGCCGCCGGTGCCGCCCGCGCTGGTGACGACGATGTCGACGCGGCCCAGCGCGCCCCGGAGCCGATCCAGGGCCGCGGTGAGCGCATGGCGATCGCTGACGTCGGCGCGCTCGGCGGCGATGGCATCGGTGGTGGCGGCGGCCTCGGCCAGGCGATCGGGATCGCGCCCGAGCAAGCCGAGGCGAATCCCGTCGGCGGCCAGCCGCTCGGCAATGGCGCGCCCGATGCCGGAGCTCGCGCCGGTGATGATGGCGGTTCGGTCGGTGCTCATGGCGCCGAGTGTCCATCACCCATTGTGCTGGTTCAAGACTGATTCATGCATCTATGAGACACTTTGCATCTCATGGAGCTGCGGCATCTCGAGGCGTTCGTCGCGGTGGCCGACGAGCTTCACTTCTCGCGCGCGGCCGACCGCCTCCAGATGGCCCAGTCGCCGCTCAGCCAGCGGATCAGGACGCTTGAGGCCGAGCTCGGCGTGCGCCTGTTCGAGCGCACCAACCGGCGGGTGCGCCTGACCCAGGCCGGAGAGCACATCCTGGCCGAGGCCCGCGCCACCCTCCGGGCGGCGGACGCGACGCGGCGCGCGGCGCAGCGCACCCGCGAGGGCGAGACGGGCCTCCTGCGGCTGGGATTCGTCGCCAGCGCCGCCTTCCGGCGTCTTCCCGAGCTCCTGCGGGCGCTCCGTGTCACCGTGCCGGGCGCCGAGGTGGAGCTGCTGCGCCTGAACTCCTCCGATCAGCTCGATGCGCTGGCCGAGGATCGCATCGACGCGGGGCTCGCCCGCGTCGCACCGATCGAGGACGCGCGCTTCGAGGTCGGGACGGCCACGCTGGAGCCCGAACCGTTCCTGGCGGTCGTGCCCTCTGACCACCCGCTGGCCGGGCGGCGGAGCACCGCGCTGGCGGCGCTGGCCGACGAGCCGTGGATCCTCTCGGGCACCGCGTCGCGATCCGAGCTGGTGCGGGGCATCCATCGCATGTGTGCGCGTGCCGGCTTTGAGCCGCGCGTAGCTCACGAGGCCCCGGACCTCCCGTCGGTCATGGGCCCCGTCGCCGGCGGCCTGGGGGTGTCCCTGGTTCCCCTCGGGATCGCCGAGCTGACGGTCCGGGGTGCGGCCGCGATCTCGCTGCGCGCCGAGGACCAGAGCGCGCTGCCGACCACGCTGGTGTGGCACGCGCGGCGGGCCGGTCCGCTCGTGGAGAGGCTCGTGGCCGCCGCGACCGCCGCGACCGGAGCGCGCCGCCGACCTCATCCGGGCACGGCTTAGTTGCCCCGGGCCGTGCAGGCCACTACGCTGGGGCCGTGAACCGCCGGGGACCTCTCACCGCGCTATGCGCCGCCGTCTGCGCGGCTGCCGTTGCTGTCGTGGCGGCGCTCACCCTGGTCCCGGCGGCCGAGGCCGGCGCTCCGTCGCTGACCTGGCAGCAGGCGGCCGCTCGCCTGCACGCCCCGGTCTATCGTCCCCGCGTCACCCTGGGGATCAAGCCCCAGTCGCTGGTGATCAACCGGGGCGGCTGCCTCATTGCCGCCTGGGGCAGTGCGAAGACGCAGAAGGGGCCGCACTTCAGCGCCGACGAACCGGGCGTCACCCCGCAGTGCGGCCAGCCCGGGGAGGCCGACCAGGTCGCCACCGCGGTCATCCACTCAAAGAAGGTCCCCATCCTGGTCCAGTGCGGGCACATTCCCCACTGCACCGTCCACGACGGCGAGACCGACGGCGTCTTCATCATGTTCGTCCCCGAGAGCGGGGCCAAGCACTACGTCATCCAGCTCGGCAGCTCGCACGTGACGCTGCGCAACCTCGTCCGGGTCGCGCGCAGCTTCGTCCGCGTGACGGCGCCCCACAAGGCGGCGACCGCCGCGGCCGCGGCGCACCGCCTTGGCGACTTTCTCTCCCCGGACGGCAAGGTCACACTCTAGACGCGCGGCGCAGTCACGCGCCCCAGACCTCGTCGGCGACCTCAACCACCAGGCGGAGTTTGGCCTCCTGGTCCTCGGCGCTCAGCGCGTTGCCCTCCATCGTCGAGGAGAAGCCACACTGCGGGGACAGGCAGAGCTGGTCGATGTCGATGTGGCGGGCCGCCTCTTCGATGCGGCGCTTGATGCTGTCCTTACTCTCCAGCGCGGCTCGCTTGGTGGTGATCAGGCCGAGGACCACGACCTTGCCCTTGGGGACGAAGCGCAGCGGCTCGAAGCCACCCGAGCGCTCGTCGTCCCATTCCATGAAGAACCCGTCAACGGCCAGGTCGTTGAACAGGACCTCGGCGACGTAGTCGTAGCCGCCCTCCGCCACCCAGGACGAGCGGAAGTTCCCGCGGCACATGTGCGTCGTGACCGCCATGCCGTCGGGCCGCGCCTGAATGGCGGCGTTGAGATGGGCGATGTACTCCTCGTGCTGGTGGTCGGGATCGCCTCCGACCGCACGGACATGCTCGCGCTGGCGCGGGTCGTTGAGGTAGGCGAAGCTGATGTCGTCGAACTGGAGGTATGCGCATCCCAGCTCGCCCAGCCGGGTCACCTCCTCGCGGTAGGCGGCCTCCAGGTCAGACCAGAACGCGCCCATCTCCGGGTAGATGCTGGGATCGATCGCCGGACGGCCGCCGCGGTAGTGGACCATCGACGGGGACGGGATCGTCAGCTTGGGCCGCCCGCGATCGCCGACGGTGGCCTTGAGGCTGGAGAAGGCCTCGCCGAAGATCGTATGCGACAGCCCCACCCTGCCATCCACCTTCATCGCCGTGGGGGTGAATGAGACGTCGCCCTGATCGCTGTGGAACGTGAATGACGAGCTCGAGTCAAGCCGGCTGACTCCGTCGAGCTCGTAGATGAAGTCCATGTGCCATGAGCCGCGCCGGAGCTCGCCGTCGGTGATGCTCCGCAGCCCGGCTGAGAGTTGCAGCTCGACGGCGTCGGCGATCGCCGCGTCCTCGAGCGATCGCAGCTCGCCGGCGTCGATGCGCCCGGCCGAGTAGGCGTCGCGGGCCTCCTTGAGCGATGCGGGGCGCAGCAGCGAGCCGACATGGTCGGCGCGAAATGGGGGAGTGGTGCGAGACGTCACGGCGCAGGGCCTCCTTTTCTCAGTGCAGGACGAGGACGCCGCGGAGGTTGCGGCCGTCGCGCATGTCCTGATAGCCCTCGTTGATGTGCGACAGTCCGTCGTAGGTCCGGGTGACCAGGCGGTCGAGGTCGAGGTGTCCGTCGCGCCACAGGGCCAGCAGCCGCGGCACGTCGCGCCGGGAGTTGACCGAGCCGAAGATCGAGCCGACCACCTGCTTCTCATAGCCGGCCAGGTTGAGCATGTCGATCGTTGGCGGGCTGTCGTTGACGGGGTGGATGTTGACCACGACCACGCGCCCGCGCTTGGCGCACAGCTCCATGATCGAGCCCATGAGATCGCCGCGCCCGACGCCCATGGCGCAGATCGTCACCTGGCAGAGCAGCCCCCAGGTGACCTCGCGCACCAGCTCGACGGCCTCCTCGATCGATGCCGCCACGTGCGTGGCGCCGAGCGCCAGCGCCTCCTCGCGCTTGAACGCCACCGGGTCCACGGCGAAGATCCGCCGCGCCCCGGCGAAGCGGGCGCCCTGGATCGCGCTGGCGCCGATGCCGCCGACGCCGAGCACGGCGACGTCGTCACCGGCCTTCACGCCACCGGTGTAGACCGCGCTGCCCCATCCCGTGGGCACCCCGCAGCCCACGATGCACGCCTGCTCGAACGGGATGTCCTCGTCGAGCCTGATGATCGACGCCTCGCTCACCACGGTGTGATGGGCGAAGGCGCCGACCAGGCAGATGATGTTGAGGTCCGTTGTGTCGAGGTGGTGGCGTGACGTGTGGTCGAGCAACTGCCTGCCCGACCCGATCCACCGTCCCTCGTCGCAGAGGTTCCCGTGGCCGGTGACGCACGGAGCGCACCGGCCGCAGGCGGGAATGGACGAGAACACCACGTGGTCGCCCACCGCCGCCGAGCGCACACCGGGCCCGACCGCCTCGACCACCCCGGCCCCCTCGTGACCGCCGATCGTGGGGTGGTCCAGCGGCACGTCCCCGGTGCGGTGATGCTCCTCGGAGTGACACAGGCCGGAGGCATGGATCCGGACGAGCACCTCGCCTTCGCGGGGCGGATCGAGTACCACGTCCTCGATCGTCCAGCGGTCAGCGCCGGGGTGGAGGACTGCGGCCTGGGTGTTCATCGGTGTCTCCTTATGTGCACCTGTGGGCCGCCCTCAGCCCTTGGGGTAGGCGTTGAGCGCGGGCGCCGTGTCGTAGAGCTTGTGCGTGAGCGCCACCAACTTCCCATTCTTCACCTGGAAGAAGTTGACATCGGTGGTGAACATGCGCGGCATTGCCTTGATCGCACCGTTGGTGGCGAAGTTCAGCGGCGGGATGATCCCGGTGGTCACGCTGAGGTGGTTGAGCGCGTCCATGACGTTGGCCCCCGTGACCGGCTTCTTGGCCGCCAGGAGCTTCTTGACCGCGGCCTCGAAGACCATGACCGACGCGTAGCCGGGGTAGACCGAGTGGTTCTGGGCCAGGGCCGAGGGCTCGTACTTGCGCATGTCGGAGATCATCGTCTTCTCCTGTGGGGTGGCGTCGGCGGTGTCGTCGGTCCCCGCCAGGGCGTTCTCGTACGCCGAGTCAGAGCCGTACACGCCGTTGAGCAGCGGGCCGATTGAGGCGATCGCCGACTTGGTGAGCACGTCGATGTTGACCGACACCTTCATGTTCGTGCCGGCGCTCTTGATCGCCTGGAGGATCGGCTGGGTCTGGGCGGTCGTGGGGAAGCCGTCGACGACGCAATCCACGCCCTCGCCGTTGAGCTTGGCGATCGAGGGGCTGAAGTCCGCCGTGGTGGGGGTCACGAGCGACGGGGCGGCGATGGCGGCTCCGGCCTCCTTGGCGCCGGCGTTCACCGAGGCGACGATCCCCCCGGTGGACGGGATCCCTCCCAGGGTGATCACGCCGACCTTCTTGCAGTGCGCCTGCTGCGCGAGCACCTCGGCCTGTCCCACGAGGATGGGGAAGCCGCTCTCGGTCACCGGAAAGGCATCGGCGTTCGTGGCGTCGTTGGGGTCCCCGGAGGGGCCGACGATCATCGGCACCTTGCCCGCGGTGAGGATCGGGAACATGTTGGTGTCATAGATCGTGAAAGCCCCCACGATCGCGGCGTCGTGGTCCTGCACCGCCTGGCGCGCGCAGTTGGAACTGGTGTTGGGGTCACCGAGTGGTGGCGAGCCGTCCTGGCAGAAGGTGAACTTGAGCTTGTGGCCGCCGATGCCGCCGGCCGCATTGATCGCATCGACCGCAGCGCGGGTCCCCAGGGACAGGTCCTGGCCGTTGGCCACCGGCTGGGTGATCTGCATGATCGAGATCGTCGACCCGCTGCCCGATCCCCCGCTGCTGCTCGAGCTGCCGCAGCCGGCCAGGACGAGCGCCGCGAACGCCAGCGCCGCCAGCGCCTTCGTCTGATGTCTCATCGCTCCCTCATTTCTTCTCGAGTCGTGGGTGTGCGCGCAGCGACCACCGGCGCGGCGTCACGCCGCGTCTGTCGCGCGTCCGTCTGGGGTCCGTCAGTGGGTGGGGCCCGCGGCTATGGGCCGCGGAGGCATGCGGTCATAGATAGACCTCCTCGATCTCCCGCTCTTGATTGCGCACCTGCGCTGAGCTCCCGCTCAGCACGATCGCGCCGCGCCGCAGGAAGCAGGCGCGATCGGCCACCTCCAACGCGACGCGCACGTGCTGCTCGACGATGAGCACGGCGGCGCCCGCGTCGGCCGTACTGCGCAGCGCCGTGAGCAGCCGCTTGACCAGGATCGGCGCGAGCCCCAGCGACATCTCGTCGGCGATGACCGCCCGGGGCCTGGCCCCCATGACGCGGGCGAGCGACAGCATCTGCTGCTCACCACCCGACAGCTGGCCGGCGCGGATATCCAGACGCGCCCGCAGTTCGGGGAAGTGGGCGAGGGCATCCTCGGGCGCGCCGCGGCCGAGGCGGAGGTTCTCGGCGACGGTCAGCCGCGAGAAGATCGAGCGCCGCTCGGTGACCACGCCGAGCCCCAGCCGTACGCGCCGGTGTATCGGGAGCGTGGTGGGCGCACCGGCGAACTCGGTGATCCCGCCCAGGGGCCGGAGCGCTCCGGCCAGGGTCATCATCGTGGTGGTCTTGCCGGCGCCGTTGGGCCCGGCGAGGAGCACGACCTCGCCGGCGCGGACCTCGAGCTCGAGGTTGCGCACCACCGGGACGCCGTGATACCCAGCTGACAGGTTGTGCGCGGCGAGCATTACGGGCCGCTGACCGTCGGTGGCGAGGTCTGCAGGCACGTCAGTGCTCCGCCGGCGCGCGGGCGACGCCGGGCAGCTCGGTGTCCAGGCCCGGGATGGCGGCGTGTGCGGCCTCGGAGTCCTGCGCGGCAAGGCCGAGGTAGGCACTGCGGACGCTCGGGTCGTCGCGCACCGCCTCGGGGCTGCCGCACGCGATCACGCGCCCGAAGTCCAGCGCCAGCATCCGGTCAGACACCGAGGAGACCAGGTTGACGTCGTGCTCGATGAGCAGCACCGCCAGTCCCCGCTCATGAGCCAGCCGGCCGATGAGATCGGCCAGATCACCACGCTCGCGCTCGTCCAGGCCGGCGGCGGGCTCGTCCAGCAGCAGCACCGTCGGATCGGCCGCGACGGCGCGGGCGATGGCCAGGAGCCGGCGCCGCCCGTAGGACAGCTCGCTGGGATACGCGCCCAGGGCCTCCGCCAGTCCCAGATCGTGCACCGCTCGCGTCGCCGCGGGGCCCAGGCGCGCGCGTCCGGGCCGTACGACGTCGGAGAACCACGGCGAGATACCGCCGGGATCGTCGGCCACCAGCAGGTTCTCGTGGACGGTCATGTCCTCGAACAGCTCGAGTGACTGGAACGCCCGGCCCAGCCCACGCCGGGCGCGTGCGGTCACGCCGAGCCGCCCGAGCGGGACCCCATCGAGCAGGATCGAGCCGCTGCGCGGAGTGGCGAACCCCGTGACGGCGTCCACCAGCGTGCTCTTGCCGGCGCCGTTGGGCCCGATCACGCCCAGGATCTCTCCCGAACGCAGCTCGAAGCTCACGTCGTCCAGGGCGCGCACCCCGCCGAAGACCACCGTGAGCCCGGAGGCCTGCAGCGTCGTCTCGCGGCGGTCTGCGCCGCCCGCACGTTGCGCGACGCCGGTGGCATCGGTGGTCTCGCCGAGCGGGGTGAGCTCCACCGGCGCGGCCGGCGCTGGGAGCGCGCGGTGGCGCAGCTTGCCCGCCAGCCGCCGCAGATCGCGCGCCTGCAGCGGGACGATCCCATCGGGAGCCTGGACGAGGACGATGAGGGTGAGCGCGCCGAACACCAGCGAGAGGTCCGTGACGGCGCTCGAGCTGATCGTGTCCAGGACCTGATAGCCGACGCCGCCGTTCTGCCCGGCGCCGCCCACGAGCGGCCCGAGCAGGTAGCCGACACCGCCGATCACCGCGTTGGATACCAACGTGATCGACGTCATCGCGTCATAGCCGCTGAACAGGGCGCTGGGGAAGTACAGCGTCGTGAGGATCCCACCGAGGCCGGCGATCATCGCGGCGTAGCAGAAGGCGCCGATCTTGGAGCCCAGCACGTTGACGCCCAGGGCGGCCGCGGCGCGCTCGTTGGCGCGGATGGCGAGCAGTCGCCGGCCCGTCCGCCCACGCCGGAGGTTGGCGAGGGCGATGGCCAGCACCACGAACACCACCAGCACGAACACCGCATAGCGACGCGGGAACAGCGTCGAGTCCAGGTCGAGCCCGAAGAAATGGAAGAACCCGAGCGACAGCCCGGCGGCGCCACCGTTGATGGTGTTGTTGGAGAGCAGCAGGTCGACCACGCAGATGCCGAAGGCGAGCGTGGCGATGGCCAGGCTCATGCCCCGGGCGCGCAGCGCGGCGACGCCCACGATCAGCCCGATGGGAAGGCAGACGGCGACACCCGCCAGCATGGCCAGCCAGTACGGAGCACCGGCGACGACGAGGCGGGCCATGCATAGCGCGCCGCACCCCGCGATCGCCCATTGGGCAAGGGAGATCTGTCCTGCGAATCCCGTCAGGACGACCATGCTGAGCAGCACGACAGCGCCGATGAGCGTGAACGTCACCGCGCTCACCCAGGTCGTCGGCAGCACGGTGAAGATGAGCACGATCGCCACCGCAGCGGACACGAGCATCCGAGCGCGCGGGATGTGGCCGGTGGTGACGCGCGGCAGGCGCTCGGTGACGTGGCCGCGGACCGGCAGCGCGCGGCCCCGGGCCACGATGAAGACAAGGACGGCGAAGAACGGGACCGCGTCGCCGATGCCCTGCACGTTCACATACTGGTTGAGCTCGGATTGCGCGATGCCGATCGCCACCGCGCCCACGAAGGCGAGCGGGAACGAGGTGAGATTGCCGAGCACGGCGGCGGCCAGCGCGGGCATCAGCAGCGACGTGGCGAGACTCACCGACAGGCCGGTGATCGGCGACAGCAGGATGGCGGCCAGCCCCGACAGGGCCGCGCCCAGCGCCCAGTTGGCGCCCGCCACCCGGGTCGGCGACCAGCCCAGGGTGGCCAGTGACTCCCCGTCCTCGGCCACCGCCGAGGTCGCCAGCCCGAACCGCGTCCACCGGTACACCGCCCCGGCCGCCGCGGCGATCACGGCGGCCACGGCGATGACCAGCAGCTGATTGGCCCCCACCCGCACCCCCAGGAAGGTCACGGCGTTTGTCGGCAGCAGCGACGTGTCGGTGTACGTGTTGCCCGCGGGGTACTTGAGGCCGACCACGCCGACGAGCACCACCAGGAGCGCGAGGGTGACCACGATTCGCGTCAGGTTGCTGGCCGCCTTGAGCGGCGCCATCAGCAGGTGCGTGCCGTAGCCCAGCGCGGCGGCTACCGCCACACCGGCGATCGCCGCGAGCGCCGATGGGACGGAGTGCTGGTCGCGCAGGTAAAAGAAGACGAACGCGCCGACCATCCCCATCGCGCCCGAGGCGAAGTTGATGACGCCCGAGCCGCGGAACGTCAGGACGATGCCCAGCGAGCCCAGCGCGTAGACGGCGCCCGCCGAGGCGCCGAGAATCCCAAAGACGATGACGCCGTGCATCAGAAGTACTTGATCGTGTTGCCGGCGTCGATGGGCAGGGTGACCCCGGTCACCAGGCGCGCCTCCTCAGAGGCCAGCCAGGCCACGGCGTTTGAGATGTCCTGCGGCTCGAGCCAGGGGACCGGCAGCAGGTGCTTGGACTTCCACACCTCGATCGTGTCCTCGCGCGTGGGCGCCTCGAGATCTGGGCGGAACATCCGGTAGATGGCGTCGTTGGCGATCATGTCGGTGTTGACCGCCCCGGGGCAGATGGCGTTGACGCGGATCCAGTGGGGCGCCAGCTCCACCGCCAGCGTCCGGGTGAGGCTGAGCAGCGCCGCCTTGGCCGCCGAGTAGTCGCCCAGGTAGCTGCCCGACACGATGGCGGCCCCCGAGCTGGTGATGACGATCGAACCGCCGTTGCCGGCCGCCAGCATGTGGGGGACCGCGGCGTGGATGGTGTGAAAGACGCCGACGAGGTTGACCTCCACGCATTCGCGCCACGCGGCAGGATCAGCCTCCCAGGTGAGGGCGCCCTTGGGAAACGCTCCCGCGTTGGCGGCGACGATGTCCAGGCGCCCGAACTGCGCCACGCCCGCCTCGAGCGCGCTCTGCAGCGACCCCAGGTCGGTGACGTCGGCGTGGGCAAAGAAGCAACGGCGCCCCTCGGCCTCCACCTGGCGGATCGTCTCGTCCACATCCTCGCGTTCGGCCAGGCGGTAGTTCATCCACGGGTAGGTCTTGAGCGCGTCGATCCCGATGATGTCCGCGCCTTCGCGGGCCAGGCGGACGGCATGCGAGCGGCCCTGGCCCTTGCCGATCCCGGTGATGAACGCCACCTTCCCGTCCAGCCAGGTCATGGGGTCGCCTCCTGGTCGCCGATCTGAGGTGTGAACTGGGGCAGTGACAGTGTGTCGGTGAGGTCCTCGAAGATCACCTGCACCGGCAGTCCGACGCGGACACCGCCTGCCTCACAGCCTCGCAGATTGGTGAGCATCCGGGGGCCCTCGGCGAGCTCGACCAACGCGATGATGTAGGGCGTATGCCCCACTGTCACCGGATGCACGGCATGACACACGGAGGTGAACGCATACACCTGGCCGGAGCCACTCATCGGCTGCCAGGTGAACCGCTGGCTGTGACACACCGGGCAGATGGCCACCGGTGGGTGTGACAGGCGCCCGCACTCGCATCGCTGGATGACGAGGCGGTGCTCGCTGGCGGCCGTCCAGAACGGTGCCGTGAGCTCGTCGGGGACCGGCAGGATCCTCATGCCGCGGCCTCCAGACGCACCCGCTCCACGAGGTCGGCGGAGCCCAGCACGATGCCGCTCCCGGACGGCCCGCCATAGAACGATGCCGACACGTCGGTGACCTGGTTGTCGGCGGTGCCACGCAGTTGCTGGACTGCCTCCACCACCCCTGTCATGCCCTGCACATAGCCGTCGGCGATGTGGCCGCCGTGGGTGTTGATCGGCAGTGGGCTGGCGGGGCCGATGCCATGGTCGATGACGTGGCGCCACGCCTGGCCGCGCCCGACGAAGCCGTAGAGCTCGAGGCTGAGCAGCGTCATCAGCGAGGTGGCGTCGTAGAGCTGCGCCACCGAGACGTCGCCCGGGCCGATCCCGGCGTCCGCCCACAGCCGCTGCGCGCGCTCCCGAGGGAAGATCTGCAGCAGGTCCTCGCCGAACGGGTTCATCGGCTCGTGATCGGGGGACAGTGACTGGCAGGTGGCCAGGATCGGCGCCGGGGTGCAGTCCAGCTGTGCCGCCCGCTCCTCGGTGGTGACCACCACCGCGCAGGCGCCGTCGTTCTCCAGGCAGATCATGAACAGCGTCAGCGGCCAGCTGATCATCCGTGCCGCCTCGAACGCCTCGCGGTCCAGCGTGCGGCCATGGAGCATGGCGCTCGGCCGGGCATTGGCGTAGCGGCGCTGATCGATGGCAACGCGGCCCAGCGCCTCCCGGAACTCCACCTCGGACAGGCCGTGCTCGGCCATGTAGCGGCTGCCCCACAGGGCGAACAGATGGGTCGGTGCCAGCATCCAGTACGGCCAGGTGAAGGCGCGGTCGCCGTCGATGACGATGTCCTGCTCCTCGGGCGGGCCGCCGTGCAGCGCCTGGTCGGCGCGCCCGAAGCGATTGCCGTCGCTCTGCTTGATCGCGCGGTAGGCGAGCACCGTCGACGCCCGCCCTGACAGCACCGCCCCCACGGCGTGATGGATCATCCCGCCCGCCGCCTCCCCGCCCAGCGGCAGCTCGCCGAGATAGCCAAGATCGCGGATGCCCAGGTTGCGCACCAGTGCCGCGTGGCTGACGGTCTCAAACGGCCCCGTGAACCGCAGCAGGCCGTCGACGTCACGGGGGGCGACCCCGGCGTCATCGAGCGCCTGAAGGCTCGCTCGCACGGCCAGCTCGAGCACGCTCTCGTCGGCCGAGCGCGACAGCGCGGTCTGGCCCACACCCACGATGGCGGTCCGCCCGCGCGCCCATCCGGCGCCCGGCTCAACCACGGCTCGCTCCCGCTCCCGCGACCGCGGCGGCCCGGTGCTCGGCCTCGTCGGCGCTAGCACCCAGCCAGTCTGCGATCACCTCGCTGCCGTGCTGCCCGGGCTGCGGCGGCTCCGTCACACGTGCGGGCGAGTCCGACATCATCACCGGCCAGCCCGGGATGGTCACCGTGCCGAGCTCGGGATGGGGGACCCGCACGAAGACACCGCGGTCGTAGAGGTCGTCGTCGTGCAGCAGTTCGAGCGTGGTGCGGACCGCTCCCGCCGGGACGCCCGCCTGCCCGAGCTCGCGCATCGCCTCGAGCTTGGTGCGCTGCCGCGTCCAGATGGCCACGATCTCGTCGACCTCGTCCTTGTGTCGCCCGCGCGACTGCGCCCCTCGGTAGGCCTCGTGGCTGAGAAGGTCGGTGCGGTCGATGGCGCCGAGCAGCGCCTCCCACTGGCGTTCGTTGCCGCAGTGGATGTGCACGTAGTCGTTGGCACCCAGCGGCGCGCACGGGAACAGTCCCGACGGCGACGTCGGGAACGTGAATGGCGGGCCGTTGCCGAAGCGGGGCGTGGGCACGTTGCGCCCGATGGGGTAGCCGTAGTGGATCCGCAACGCCGCGGCGACGTTGTCGGCCATCGACACCTCCACGTGCTGACCCGCGCCGGTGCTCACGCGCTGATAGAGCGCGGCGATGACCCCGAGCGCGGCCATCATGCCCGAGCCGGTGTCCCCGACATCGGGGCCGGGCTTCATCGGCAGCCCATCGGGCTCGCCGGTGACGCTGGAGGCGCCTGACATCGCCTGGGCGATCGGGTCCCAGCAGGGGAAGCGCTCGTATGGCGAGTGGCGCGCGAAGCCCTTGACCTGGGCATAGACGAGCCGCGGATTGAGCTCCTTGAGCGTGTCGTACCCGAGCCCGAGCCGCTCGATGACACCGGGGCCGAAGTTCTCGGCGAAGACGTCCGCGCCCCGGGCCATCTCCAATACGAGCTCCTTGCCCTCGGCGCTCTTGAGGTCCACGACGATTGAGCGCTTGGAGGCGTTCTGGAAGTAGAAGGGGAGCTGGTCGTAGCTGGAGCGGTCGCCCGGCGCCACCACCTTGACCACGTCCGCGCCGAGAAACGCCAGCGCCAGGGTCGCCGACGGTCCGGCGACCTGGTGGGTGAGGTCGAGGACCCGGACGCCGGAGAGCGCCAGGGCGCCCGGCGCGTTGACTGCTGCGTGGTTCTCCATTGCTGACCTCTCCTCAGACGTGTCTCGCGGTCACACCGTGCCGGCGACCACGCCCTCCTTGCCGGGTGTGATGCGCTCCGCCAGGAGGTCCTCGTTGAGAGCGATCCCGATACCGGGCCCCTCGGGGGGGTGCAGGTAGCCGCCCTCGTACCGCGGCACCTCGAGCGCGAGGTCGTCGGTGATCGGCGCGTCCACGGTATTGAAGACATCGTGGATGTGCAGCGGGCCGAGGTTCTCGTGGGGAAACCGCGAGGCCCAGTCGTTGGCGCAGAGCAGGTGCGCGTACGTGGCGGCCTCAAAGCCGCACCCGGCCATGCAACCGCACATGACGCTGAGACCGGCCGACTGTGCGATCGAGATCCACTGCTGGGACTTGAGCAGCCCACCCGCCTTGGGCACCTTGATCATCAGCCCGTCGGCAGCGTTCTTGCGGATGATCTCCTGCACGTCGGAGAGCGAGCGCGCCGCCTCATCGAGGTAGATCGGCGTGGAGACCTTGCCGCGCAGGCGAGCGGCGCCGTCGATGTCCCACTCGGGCAGTGGCTGCTCGATGAACCACATGTCGTAGGGCTCGAGTGCGCGGATCGCGTTCAGGGCGTCCTGGTAGATCCAGTGGCCGTTGATGTCGACCCACAGACGGATGTCGGGGCCCACCGCCTCCCGGACGGCCGCCACCATCTCGATGTCGTCGGCGAGGGTGCCGTGACCGGTCTTGAGCTTGAGCGCGTCAAAGCCCTCGGCGACCGCCGCCGTGGCCATGGCCACCGCGGGCTCGGGCTCGGCCGCCGACATGACCCACGCGAGCTTGATCCGGTCAACGGAGCGGCCGCCGAGGAGCTCGTAGACCGGAACGCCGAAGAGCTTGCCCTTGATGTCATGCAGCGCGTAGTCCACGAGGGCCTTGGCCTGGCTGTTCTCGCGGCAGAGGAAGTCCATGCGCGCCACGATCCGTTCGACGTTGGTGGCGGGCTCGTCGCGCAGCACCTCGGGAAAGAGGACGCCCGCGATCATCGCCATGATCGACTCCTGGGTCTCGCCCAGGTACCACGGCGACACGTTGCCGCAGTCAGCGATTCCGACGATGCCGGCGTCGGTGTGGAGCTTGATGAGGACGCTGTCGATCGACCGCAGCGTCTCCTCGCGCATGGTGAAGGCGTGCTTGAGCGGCGAGGACATCGGCAGCAGCTCGACGCCGGTGATGCGCGGCGTGTCACGCGTGGGCGGCTCCGTGAGTCCAGGGGCCAGCGTATGCACTGACATCGGCTCTCCTCTCGTCAGGACAATTCGAAATCCGAACTGTTCTCTTTTCGAACAATAACATCTCCGCATAGACTTGCGCCGATGACCTCACGCGCCTCGCGAGCGACCGCTCGGTCCGGCACTCCCCGGGCAGCCAACGCCCGCGAAGCCACCCCGGACGACGGCCCCAACGACGCCGCCGTGCTGTTGAGCAAGCTCGGCCACCGGGCCAAGCGCCTGTTCACGCGACGGCTCGTGCCGCTGGGACTCAAGCCCAACCACGTGCAGGTGCTCGCGTATCTGTCGGCCCACCCCGGGGCGTCGCAGCGCGACCTGGTCGAGTCGCTGCGGGTGACTCCGAGCACCATCGTCGAGCTGATCGATGAGCTCGAGGGCCGCGACCTCGCACTGCGCGTCCGCAACCCGCAGAACCGACGAGCCTCCGTGGTCTCCCTGACGCGCCGCGGGCGCGCGATGCTCACCCGCACGCTCGCCCTGTCGCGGGAGGTCGAGGCCCAGCTGCTGGCGCCGCTGGGCGCCGCGGACCGAGAACGGCTGCTCGGCTATCTGCGGCTCATGGACGAGAACCGCTAGAACCGCTAGGACGCGGGCGGGGCGGTGGAGTTGCGCACCACCAGCCGCGTTGCCACCTCAACCTGCACGGCGTCCGGCGTCCCCCCGTCGATGAGCTGGAACAACATGCGGGTGGCCAGGCTCGCCATCTCGGCCAGCGGCTGGCGCACGGTCGTGAGATTCGGCTGCATCCACACGCTGAGCGGGAGATCGTCGAAGCCGACGATCGCTCACGTCCTCGGGGACGCGCAGGCCCAGCCGGTGGGCGGCCTCATACGCGCCCATCGCGATCATGTCCGAGGTGCAGAACAGCGCGCGTCGGTGCCTGGCGCATCTGCAGCAGCGCCGTCGCCTCCTCCAGTCCGGCCTCCTGGTTGAACTCGGCGAAGCGGACGAACTGGCGTGGCGGGCGGATGTCCCGGCGCTGGAGCGCGGCGCGGTAGCCGTCGACCCGAGCCCGGCTGCACAGGACGTGGGTGGGCCCGGAGATCGCGGCGATGCGCTCGTGGCCGAGCTCGAGCAGATGCTCGGTGGCCGAGACGCCGCCGGCCCAGTTGGTGGCGCCCACCAGCGGCGCCTCCGGGGGCAGCTCGGCCAGCGGGTCCAGGAACACGTAGGGGATGCCCAACCCGTCCAGCGACTGGACCTGGCCGTGGGTGAGGTCGGAGACGACCAGGACCGCGCCGTCGGAGTGGCGCTCGATCACGGCGTCAAGCCACGCCCGCGGCGGGCGGTTGCGCCCGTGGGCGTTGGTGACGACCAGGCCGCGGCCCAGTCTCGTGGGCCACCTGCTCGACGGAGTCCAGGATGACCGATGCCCACGGGCTGTCCAGCCCGCGCATGACCAGCTCGACCACCCCGCCGCGCGTCCCGCGCCGGCCACCGGCGCGCCGGCGCGGCTGGTACCCGGCGGTGGCGAGCGCCTCCTCCACGCGCTCGCGCGTGGCCGCGGACACGTCGGGGCGGCCGTGCAGGACCTTGGACACGGTCGGCACCGAGATGCCGGTCTGCTCGGCGATGTTGGCGAGCGTCACACGCACGCGCGCACCCTATCACGCTCGGTTCCGAAAGTTTCGACAAAATGGGAGGCACGGCTCCGCAGTTGCACCTCAGTGACACCGCCTTTCGGTTCTGCCTTGACGCGCGACACACGGCATAGTTACGATCCGCCGCATCGCAACTTGCGTCGAAACTTTCGCAAAAATGCGAAGCGACGCCGAGGTAGTGGAGAGCAGAGGAGGAACCATGAGAGGTGCTGCCGCACGTCGTGTGACGGGCGCGAGCGATGCCCACGACGACCGCCGGATCGGGCCCCGCCCGCCCCGCCCGCCGCGATGGCGACGCCCGATGGCGCTGGGGGTCGCCGTGGCGACGGCCGCCCTCCTGACCGCGTGCGGAAGCAGCTCGTCCTCCGGCGGCAACGGCGGCGGGGGCGGATCCTCGGCGGGGCGGCGGCGGCGCGAAGGTCACGCTGACCTGGTGGAACAACGCGACCTCGGGCGCGTTGGAGCAGACCTGGAATCAGGCGGCCGCGCAGTTCCACGCCAAGTACCCCAACGTCACCATCAAGAACATCCCGATCCAGAACGAGGAGCTCCAGAACACCAAGGAGCCCGCCGCCCTGCAGTCCGGCAACCCGCCGGAGATCTTCCAGCAGTGGGGCGGAGGCCGCCAGGCCAGCGAGGTGCCCTCGGGCCTGCTCGCCAACCTGACGAGCAGCACCTCGAACTGGATCGGCGCGCTCGGCTCGCGCGTCGGCGTCGTGGCAGACCGACGGCAAGCAGTACGGGGTCCCCTATGACCTGCACGTGGTCGGGTTCTGGTACCGCAAGGACCTGTTCGCCAAGGCCGGCATCTCCAGCCCGCCGGCGACGCTGCCCGATCTCGAGGCCGACGTGTCCAAGCTCAAGGCCGCCGGACTCACCCCGATCGCGGTCGGTCCAAGGACCAGTGGCCCGACGCGTTCTGGTACGAGTACTTCGCGCTGCGCGAGTGCTCCACGGCCGACGCTGCAGGCGGCCATGAAGTCCGTCAGCCTCAAGGACCCGTGCTTTGCCAAGGCCGGTCAGGCCATGCAGCAGTTCGTCGCCACCAAGCCGTTCGAGCCCGGCTTCTTGGGCATCGCCTCCCAGCAGGGCGCGGGCAGCTCGGCCGGCATGGTCGGCAACGGCAAGGCCGCGATGGAGCTTCAGGGTGACTGGGAGCCGGGGACGATCGAGCCGCTCACCAGCGACAAGAGCATCCTCTCCAAGCTCGGCTGGTTCCCGTTCCCGTCGGTCCCCGGCGGCCAGGGCACGCCCGGCGCGACGCTCGGCGGCGGTGACGGATTCTCCTGCTCGAGCAAGGCGGGCAAGTACTGCGCGCTGTTCCTTCAGTACATCGACAGCGTGCCGGTGCAGAAGAAGGTCGCCGCGGCCGCCGTCGGCCTGCCGGCCAACCCCGCCGCCTCATCGGCGATCACCACGCCGGGGCTGAAGACCGCCGTGGCCTACGAGAAGAAGA
Organism: uncultured Actinomycetota bacterium; assembly: GCA_963790605.1. Lineage (GTDB taxonomy): Bacteria > Actinomycetota > Thermoleophilia > Solirubrobacterales > Solirubrobacteraceae > Palsa-465. The sequence continues at coordinate 78,404 of CAWBPG010000004.1, forward strand.
CGCCGTTCCTCCAGACCTACTTCGACGTCGCCTTCCCGGTGAACGTCGGCACCGCGCTGGACACGGCTATCGCCAACTTCTTCGCCGGGCCAGGGCAGTCCAACGCGAGCGTCGTTCAGGCGGTGGCCCAGGCGGCACACAAGTAATGACCGAACGTCCAGCACGCCCGCGTCGTCGCCAACGCCGAGGGCGCGCTGGACCCAAGCTCCGCCACGGCGGCCGGTCGCCGCGCAGCGCCGGCGCCGCTTCAGGGCCGGCCGGACCGCAGAGCTCTCCCTGCTCTGCGGTCCGGCCCTGCTGCTGTTCGGGCTGTTCGTGCTCGTCCCGATCATCCTCGCCGCTTACCACAGCCTCTATGACTGGGTCGGCTTCGGGGCGCAGGACGTTCAACGGGCTGCACAACTACGCGTCGGCGATCAGCGACCCGGTCTTCCGCAGCTCGATCCTGCACAACGTGATCATCGCCGTGCTCTCGGTGGCGATCCAGCTGCCGCTCAGCATCGGCCTCGCGATGCTGCTCAACCGCCGGCTGCAAGGGCAGGCGGTGATGCGGCTGCTCATCTTCGCCCCGTACGTCGTCTCGGAGGCGATCACCGCCGTCATCTGGCTGCTCATGCTCCAGCCCGGCGGCTTCGCCGACGAGGTGATGAAGCGGGTCGGCCTGGGCGGGCTGGTCCAGCTGTGGCTCGGCAACCCGCACATCGTGCTCTACACGATGTTCGCCGTCGTCACCTGGAAGTACATCGGCTTCGGGATCATCCTGCTCCTCGCCGGGCTGCAGGGGATCCCGCCCGAGCTGCGCGAGGCGGCCGCGATCGACGGCGCCTCGAGCCTGGCAGATCACCCGGCACGTGATCCTCCCGCTGCTCGGCCCGACGATCCGCATCTGGATCTTCCTCAGCGTGATCGGGTCGCTTCAGCTCTTCGACGTCGTCTGGATCATGACCGCCGGTGGCCCGGCCAACGCGTCGAGCACGATGGTCACCTACCTCATCCACAACGGCTTCAACAGCTACGAGTTCGGCTACGGCAGCGCCGTGGCGGTGATCCTGTTCATCGTCTGCTTCGCCTTCGCGCTGCTCTACCAGCGCTTCGCGATGCGCCGCGACACCGCGGGCGCGGTGACGGCGATGGCGGGGTAACGCGCTCATGTCGACCGCAGCCATCACCTCGCGAGCTGCCGGCGCCGGACCACGCCGCGCGCAGCCGCAAGCGCTGGTCGCTGGGGACGCCGTTCAGCTACCTCGGCGCGCTCGTCGTGGTGCTCATCAGCATCGTCCCGCTGCTCTTCGTCGCGCTCGGCGGCTTTCGCACCACGGCGCAGATCAACGCCCAGCCCGCGGCGTGGCCTCACCCGTGGGTGTTCAGCAACTACAGCTCGATCATCACCTCGACGATGTTCTGGCAGGAGCTGGGCAACAGCGCCTTCATCGCGGTGGTGGCCACCGCCCTCGCCGTCGGGACTGGGCTCGATGGCGGCCTTCGCGCTCTCGCGCTACGAGTTCCGCGGCCGCGAGCTGATCTTCGGCACGTTCATGATCGGGCTGCTGTTCCCGGCCAGCGTGGCCAGCCTGCCGCTCTACCTGCTGCTGCGCCAGCTCGGCCTGCTCGAGCACCTGCTCGGGGTCGCGCTGCCCGAGGCGGCGTTCTCGCTGCCGGTGACGATCTTCATCCTGCGGCCGTTCTTCCGCGCGGTCCCCGGCGAGCTGGAGGCGGCGGCGGCCATCGACGGCTGCTCGAAGCTGGGGTTCTTCTGGCGCATCCTGCATCCCGCTCTCGCGGCCGGCGCTCACCACCGTGGCCATCCTCGCCTTCGTCACGAGCTGGAACGCCTACCTGCTGCCGCTGCTGGTCTTCAACGACCCCAACCACTTCACGCTGCCGCTGGGGGTGGCGACGTTCCAGTCCCAGTACTCGGCAGAACACGGCCGCGATATTCGCCTTCACCGCGATGTCGATGCTGCCCGCGCTGCTCTTCTTCGTCTTTGCCGAGCGCCGGATCATCGGCGGGCTGACCGGGGCGATCAAGGCGTGAGACCCATAGCGAGGATGAGGAGGCGACCCGATGACTGACCAACCGGCCGGACGCTCGCCGGTGACCGCGGCGCCCGAGCCCTGGCGCCAGCCGGCCGCCGGGGTCGAGGCGCGGATCGCTGACCTGATGGCGCGGATGACCGTACGCGAGAAGATCGCCCAGCTCTACGGCGTGTGGGTCGGTGCCGACGGGGAGCTGGGGGAGGTCGCTCCCCACCAGCACGAGCACGCCGCGGCCCCGCGCGACTTCGACGAGCTCATCGCCCACGGCCTGGGCCAGCTCACCCGGCCGTTCGGCACCGCACCGGTGGAGCCGGTCCTGGGCGCCGGCGCGCTGGCCCGCAGCCAGCGCCAGATCATGGCCGCGGGCCGCTTCGGGATCCCCGCCCAGGTCCACGAGGAGTGCCTCACGGGGCTGGCGGCGTGGAAGGCGACGGTGTGGCCGGCGCCGCTGTGCTGGGGGGCCAGCTTCGATCCGCCGCTGGTGGAGGAGATGGCGCGGCGCATCGGCGCCACCATGCGCCGCCTGGGCATCCACCAGGGCCTCGCGCCCGTGCTCGACGTCGTGCGCGACGCGCGCTGGGGGCGGGTGGAGGAGACGATCGGAGAGGACCCATTGCTCGTCGGGATGATCGGCAGCGCCTACGTGCGCGGCCTGGAGCACTCGGGCGTCGTGGCCACGCTCAAGCACTTCGCCGGCTACTCGGCCTCCCGCGGGGGGCGCAACCTCGCGCCCGTCTCGATCGGCCCGCGCGAGCTCGCCGACGTGCTGCTCCCGCCGTTCGAGATGGCCCTGCAGGCCGGTGCGCGCTCGGTCATGAACTCCTACACCGACAACGATGGCGTGCCGTGCGCCGCCGACCCCGAGCTGCTGACCACGCTGCTGCGCGACACCTACGGCTTTGACGGGACGGTGGTGGCCGACTACTTCGCGGTCGTCTTCCTGCACACGCTGCACGGCGTCGCCGCCGACCGCGGCGGCGCGGCGGGCGCCGCGCTGGCGGCCGGGGTGGACGTGGAGCTGCCGACCGTCGACTGCTACGGCGATCCGCTGGTGGGGGCGGTGGAGCGCGGCGAGGTCTCAGAGGAGCTGGTGAACCGGGCCGTGGCGCGGGTGCTGCGCCAGAAGTGCGAGCTGGGCCTGCTCGACCCCGACTGGCAGCCCGAGCCGCCGATGCTCGCCCAGCGCCAGCCCGGCCTCGACGATCCCGACTCTCGCCGGCTGGCGCGCCGGCTGGCCGCCCGCTCGATCGTCCTGATGCGTAACGACGGGGCGCTGCCGCTCGTGGCCGGCAGTCAGGTGGCGCTCGTCGGCCCGTTGGCCGGCGACCGTGCCGCCTTCTTTGGCTGCTACTCGTTCCCGCGCCACGTGGGCGTCCACCACCCCGAGGTCCCGATGGGCCTCGAGGTCAGCTCGCTGCTCGAGGCGCTGCGCGATGACCGGGCGGGCTACCGCGTCGAGCATGCCGAGGGGTGCCCGGTGCTCGGCGGCGATGACACCGGCCTGCGCGAGGCGGCGGAGGTGGCGGCGCGCGCCGACGTGTGCGTGCTGGCGCTCGGCGACGAGGCCGGCCTGTTCGGACGCGGTACCTCCGGCGAGGGGTGTGACGCGACCGACCTGAGGCTCCCCGGACGCCAGGAGGAGCTGCTGGAGGCGGTGCTCGCCACCGGCACGCCCACCGTGGTCGTGTTGCTCGTCGGGCGCCCGTATGACCTGTCGCGCCAGGTGGACCGCCTGGCCGGCGCGATCTGCGCCTTCTTCCCCGGCGAGGAGGGCGGCCCGGCGCTGGCCGACATGTTGAGCGGGCGCATCAATCCGTCGGGCCGGCTGCCGGTGAGCTTCCCGGGTGCCGCCACCAACCAGCCGAGCACCTACCTGGCGGCCAAGCTCGCCGGGTCAAGCGGCGTCTCGAACCTCGACCCGGAGCCGGTCTGGGCCTTCGGGCATGGGATGTCGTATGCGCCGGCCGAGTGGGAGGCGGTCGAGCTGCCACGCGGTGAGCGCTGGGCCACCGATGGCGTGTGCGAGGTCGCGGTGACCCTGCGCAACCCGGCCGACCGTGTCACCAGCGAGGTCGTCCAGGTCTACCTCCATGACCCGGTGGCCGAGGTGGTGCGCCCGGTGGTCTCGCTCATCGGCTTCGCCCGGGTCGAGCTCGGCCCCGGCGAGCGGCGGCGGGTGCGGCTGCGCCTGCACGCCGACCTCACCTCCTTCACCGGCCGGGCGGGCGAGCGGATCGTCGAGCCCGGTGACGTCGAGCTACGGGTGGGCAGCTCCAGCGCGGACGTGCGCGGTAGGTTGGCGCTGCGTCTCGTGGGCGCCCGGCGGGTCGTCGGCTATGACCGCCGGCGCACGCCCGACGTGATCATCGAGTCACCGCGCTGATGCGCCCAACCCCGGCAGGAGCCACCGATCCGCATGCCGCAATTCGACCTTTCCGGCCACGAGCTGGCCAGCTATGACCCGTCCCTGGAGGCGCCCGGCGACCTCGACTCCTTCTGGGAGCAGACGCTGGCCGAGACCCGCGCCCACGACCTCGACCCGGTCCTGTCGCGGGCGCAGACCCCGTTCGTCGTAGTGGAGAGCTACGACGTGTCGTGGCGCGGCTTCGGCGGAGACCCCATTTCTGGCTGGCTGCACCTGCCCGCCGGGCGGGTGCCCGGCGACGGCCCGCTGCCCGCGGTCATCCAGTACCAGGGCTATGGCGGCGGGCGGGGACTGGTGTTCGAGAACGTGTTCTGGGCGGCGGCGGGCTACGCCCACCTGGTCATGGACACGCGCGGGCAGGGGAGCGGCTGGTCGGTCGGCGACACGCCCGACCCCGCCGGGTCCGCGCCGGCCCAGCCGGGATACATGACCCGTGGCATCACCGATCCCGCCAACTACTACTACCGGCGGGTGTACGCGGACGCCGTGCGCGCCGTGGAGTTCATGCGCACGGTGGACGGGGTCGACGGCTCGGCGGTGGCCGTCACGGGGGCGTCGCAGGGCGGCGGGCTCTCGCTGGCCGTGGCGGGGCTGGCCGACGGGGTGAGCGCGGTGATGCCCGACGTGCCGTTTCTCTGTGACTTTCGCCGGTCCAGCCAGGTGGCGATGACGAACCCGTATCTGGAGATCGTGCGCTACCTGGCGTCACACCGCGACCACGAGGAGGCCGCCTTCGCGACGCTGTCGTACTTCGACGGGGCCGTGCTGGCCCGGCGGGCGAGCGCCCCGGCGCTGTTCTCCGCGGCCCTGATGGACGAGACGTGCCCGCCCTCGACGGTCTATGCCGCCTACAACGCCTACGGCGGGCCCAAGGAGATCGTCACCTATCCCTACAACGACCACGAGGGCGGCGAGGCCTTCCACAAGGTCCGGCAGGCCGCGTGGCTGAAGCAGACGCTGGCGGCCGCGGGCACCGGCCCCGTGCACCCCGCGGACCCCGGCAGTCCCGGATAAGGAGGAGCCATGGCCACGATCACCCTCGAGCGCGTCAGCAAGGTCTACCCCAACGGCTTTCAGGCCGTCAACGCGGTCGACCTCACCGTCGCCGACGGCGAGTTCATGGTGCTCGTGGGACCCTCGGGGTGCGGCAAGACGACGCTGCTGCGCATGATCGCGGGCCTGGAGACGATCACCTCGGGCGACGTGCGCATCGGCGAGCGGAGGGTCAACGAGCTGGGCCCCAAGGAGCGCGACATCGCCATGGTGTTCCAGAACTACGCCCTGTACCCGCACATGACCGTCGCGCAGAACACGGGCTTCGCGCTGAAGCTGGCCAAGCTGCCCAAGGCCGAGATCGGGGCCAAGGTGCGCCAGGCCGCCCAGGTCCTCGGCCTGTCGCCGTGGCTGGAGCGCAAGCCCGCCCAGCTGTCGGGGGGCCAGCGCCAGCGGGTGGCGATGGGCCGCGCCATCGTCCGTGAGCCCGCCGCGTTCCTCATGGACGAGCCGCTGTCCAACCTCGACGCCAAGCTCCGCGTCCAGATGCGCACCGAGATCAGCCGCATCCAGCGCCACCTCGCCGTGGCCACGCGTGTACGTCACCCACGACCAGGTCGAGGCGATGACGATGGGCGACCGCGTCGCGGTCATGCGCGACGGCCTGGTCCAGCAGTGCGACGAACCGCAGTCGGTCTATGAGCACCCGGTGAACATGTTCGTCGGCGCGTTCATCGGGTCACCGGCGATGAACCTGTACGAGGGGACGCTGGAGGAGGGGGCGTTGGCGGTGCGCCTCGGCTCCCAGCGGCTGGCGTTACCGCAGGCCGTCCGAACGGCGCGGCCGTCCCTCGTCCGTTATGCGGGCCGTGAGGTCGTCGTGGGGCTGCGGCCCGAGCACCTCTCGGTCGCCGATGGGGGCGGTGCGGCCGCGGCGGACGGGGCCGCGCTGGAGGCGGCCGTCGAAATCGTCGAGGCGCTGGGCTCAGAGCTGCTCGTCTACTTCGACCTCGACGCCACCCGTGTCCTGGCCGAGGGCGCCCGCGAGGCCGACGAGGAGGAGCTGGTGAGCGGGGGCCAGGGCGTCGCCCGCGTCCCACCCCGGTCGCGCCTGCGTCCCGGGGATCGCGCCCGGTTCACCGTCGACGTGAGCGAGATGCACTTCTTCGATCCGGTGAGCGGCGAGTCGATCGTGGACGGCAGGCCCGCGGAGGTTCTCGTCGGCGCAGGGGGGTGAAAACCGGGTCGCTCGAGGCTCTCTATCTATGTGGAGAGAAAACCGCGAGTGACAATCGACCCCGGAGCTCCGGGTCTGGCTGAAGGCACTGGCGCCCGAGAAGGCCAACCGGGTGACCGCCGCGATGGACCGGGTCAACGATGGGCGGGCCAACACAGGGTCGCCCGCTCGTCGATCACATCAAGGGCTCCCGCTCTCACAAGCTCAAGGAGATGCGCACCGGCACGCTACGCGTCTTGTTCGTCTTTGACGCGCGATGGGCCGCTCATGCTGTGTCGGCGGTGACAAGCGCGGGGCCGGGAAGGGCTGGTATCGGCAGAACGATCGCCGAGGCTGACAGGCTGCATGGCAGGTACAGAGGAGACAACGGAAAGGAGGGACCCGGATGGCGCCGAGATCCGCCAAGTCATGGAAGGTAGTCCGCCAGGAGCTGCCGATCGATGAGGCGCGAGTGGCCGCCTACGCGCGCATCATCGAGGCCCAGAACCGCATCGCCGCCTCGCGCACTCGAGCCGGGGTGACCGACGCCGAGATCGACGCGGCGCTCGACGCGTGCGAGCCCCCGGAGCCGGGGTCACTCAGCCCGAGAGACCTGTATGTCACTGCGACCGAGTCGTTCGTGGCGGCGCTGGGCGGCCACCTCGAAGGGATGTCGGCCGTCTTCGGCGACGAGAGGATCGACCTGCCCGCCCCCGAGTAGCGCACGCGGTCGGGGCGGATTTTGCAGCTATGTCATGCACTATCCGCCACAACCCTCGGAGCGCTGGGTCCGGGGAGGTTGGCCGCGCGGCCGCGCCGCGCCTCAGTGACTGGCCGGCACGTCCAGCGCCGGGTTGCGGTCAAAGAACCCGACGGGCTTGAGCCAGAAGGAGACGGTGTCCACCGGCATGACCGGCCACTCCTCGGGGCGGGTGATGTGGTGGATGCCGAAGACGTACCAGAGGACGACGTCGGTGTCCTCGATCGAGCGGTCCTGCGCCGTCCACACCGGCAGGCCGCGGTCGTCGCGGCTCTGGACGACGAACTCGCCGCACGGCCAGCGCTCCTCCTCGTCAAACGGCGTCACCCACAGGGTGTGGGCGAGGACCTGGGCGCGGCGCAGGACCGGCGACTCGGGATCGAGCATCGCGGGGAAGCAGTCGCCGGGCACGAGCTTGTAGCCCACCGGCCCGCCCAGGCCGTTGCGCACCCCTGGGTTGATCACCTTCCAGCCGCGCTGCACCGACCAGTCGTAGTCCTGCATACCCTCGGACTCGGTGCGCAGCGCCCGCTCGCGCTGCACCAGCGCCACGCCATGCGGGTTGTCGGGGCCGATCGGCGGCGCCTCTGACTCCGAGCAGACGACGGTGTTGGCGTCCCCGTCGACGTCGAGGTCCAGCCGCGCGACCAGGAAGTGCTGGTGAAACGGGGCGTAGGTGCGCTCGTCGACCAGCGTCCCGTAGGGCGGCTGGCGGCCCTCGGCGAAGTGCGTGGTGACCATGATCCCGGTGGCCCGCACCTCGGCCTGGATCGTCCCGTCCTGATGAAAGCGCCAGTAGACGAGGTACTCGTAGTTGCCGACGGTCACGTGGAAGGACACGACGAGCCGCCGCATGCGCCGGGTCTCGGCGCCGGTGACCTCGTCGACGTGCTTCCACAGCACGCCGTCGTCCTCCTCGTGGATGCAGACGGCGTTGGTGATCGTGTACGGCTCGCCCGCGCTGTCGTGCAGCACCGCGTCGAGGTAGGCGATCTCGCCCAGGCAGTCGCAGCCGAGCTCGAGCGAGGTGGTCATGAAGCCCAGGCCCCACTCGCCGATGTCAAACGCCGTGCGCCGGTAGTGCTCGGAGGTGGGGTCGCGGTAGGGGACCACCATCTCGGCGAAGGACAGCCGGTGGGCCACCGCGCGCACGCGCCCGCCGTCCTCGTAGCCGACGGTGTGGAGCACCAGCCCCTCGCGGTAGTTGAACCCGACCCGCATCGACCACCGCTGCCAGCGCAGCAGGTTGCCATCCAGCACGAACGACGGCCCGTCCGGCTGGGTGATGTGAAGCGGCTTGATGTCCGAGCGCAGCTGCTGTCCTGGAACCAGGCGCGGTATGTACTCGCCCATCGTGGCCGGCTCCGCGATCACCCCGGTGTCCTCGACCTCCAGCAGCTCCATCGTGTTGAGGTCGATCACGAGATGCAGCCCGGTGACAGGGTTGGCGTAGGGGTTGGAGCCCTCCCGCGAGCGATGCCAGACGTCGGCCCAGCCCAGACGCCGGTCGGAGTAGGGCTCGGGCAGCAGGTGGGCCCCGTAGGCCCAGGCCTCGACGAGGACGCGGTCCATGTCGGTGATGCCGCGGCGGGCCAGCGCCTCGATCACCCGCGGCTCGCGCCGCATCGCCACGTCGCAATCATGCACCTCGTCGACGGTCATGTTCGGCTGCCCGTCGGGCTCGTGGGCCCAGCTCACCACCGCGTCGGCGGTGAGCGAGACCAGCGCCTTGTAGGCCTTGCCGTCCTCGCGGTTCCAGCACACCACGCGCGCCGCGCGCTCGCATGGCCGGGCGGGCGGGCTGTCATCCCACGCGCCCACCACCTCCTTGGACGGCTCGCGCAGCTCGATCGAGGCAAAGCGCCAGCGCTCGCCCACGGAACGGTCGCGGCGCAGGATCGCGGCGGCCTGGCGGATCTCATCGGCGGTGAGAGGGTCCAGAGGGTGGAGAGCCATCGATCCCGCATGCTCCATGATCCCCGGGTACGAAGCAACCGCCGCAATGGCACAACAGCTCTTAAGGACCTCTCACGAATGTCGCCTACCTTGACACCCGTCTTATGAGTGGACCGAAGCATCTCTGGTCAGGCGACTGGGAGAACGAGTCCGAGGAGGCGTCGGCGCAGCGCGTTCGCGAGCCCCGGCCTGCGCCCGAGCCGCGTCGCCCCACCGCCCGAGCCTGCCGCACCGCGGCGCCCCCGGCGCTCGGTCCGTCCGTGGGTGCTCCCGGTGGCGATCGGCGCTCTCGTGATCGCCGCGGCCGCGTTCGGCCTGAGCAAGGTGTTCGGCTCCTCCCAGCCCGCCGACCAGAACACCCCGTCCTCGCTGCCGGCCGGGGTCACCGGGAATCCACGGCCCATCATGTGGCTGGGAATGGAGATCATCACCGGGGCCTCGGGCACCCCGGTGGTCGAGACGGTGCGGCCCAACAGCAACGGTGACATCGCCGGACTGGAGCCCGGCGACGCGCTCCTGGTCGATCAACAACCATCCGGTGGGCTCGACCGGGAGCATCTCGGACGCGATCAGGGGCCTGCACTCGGGAGACAAGGTGACGCTGGCGGTCAGCACCGGCGGGGCCGTCCTCCAGCTCGTCGCGACGCTGGCGGCGCCGCCCTCCCCGTACCCGTGAGCTTCTCCTCGCCGCTCATCCTCGTCGGCCTCGTCGCCGTACCCCGTGCTCGTCGTCTGGTACTTCGGACAGCAGCGCCGGCGCCGAGGCGTGGCCGCGGCGTTCGCGACGCCGCTCCTCACCGAGTCGGTGGCGCCGCGGCGCCCGGGCTGGCGCCGCCACGCCCCGATGCTCATCTTCGCGATCGCCATCGCGCTGCTCATCGCCGCGGCCGCCCGACCCCAGCGCACGGTCGCGGTCCCGGTCAACAGCGCGGCGATCATGCTGGCCAACGACATCTCGAGCTCGATGAGCGCCACCGACGTCGCGCCGTCCCGCCTGGGCGCGGCGCAGCAGGCGGCCTCGAGGTTCGTCGCCGGCGTCCCCGGCGGCGTCGAGGTCGGCCTGATCGAGTTCGCCCGCCGGCCGGTCCTGCTCCAGTCGCCGACGACCGAACCACGCCGCTGACCCAGGGCGCGATCGCCGGCCTGCGCCCAGGCGGGGGCGGCACCGCGATCGGCGAGGCCATCACCACGGCGCTGCACGTGCTCACCACGCTGCCGCGCAAGGACGGCAAGCGCCCGCCGGGCGCGATCGTCCTGCTCTCCGACGGCACCTCGAACGTCGGCCCTGGGCCGCTGGCGGCGGCGCGCCAGGCCAAGGCAGACCACATCCCCATCTACACGATCTCCCTGGGGACGCCCCACGGCGTCATCCCCGTCAAGAAGAACGGCCAGACGGTCAACACGCCCGGTCCCGGTGAGCCCGCAGGAGCTGGCGGAGATCGCCCAGAGCCTCCGGCGGCAAGACCTACACCGCCGCCGACAGCGCCAAGGCGAGCGCCGTCTACGCGCATCTCGCCGTCCAGCTCGGCCACAAGAAGGTCAAGCGCGAGATCACCGCGGACGTCGCCGGCGGCGGCCTGGTGCTGCTGCTCGTCGGCGGCGCCCTGAGCCTGCTGTGGTTCGGCCGCCTTGTCTAGACAACACACCCCCGGAGGACCCATGACCGACATCGAGGAAGCCACCAGACAGCGACACGAGGCCCGCGACGCCCTGCAGCAGGTGCTGTACGAGATCAAGCGCGTCATCGTCGGACAGGACGCGATGCTCGAGCGCCTGCTCGTCAGCCTGCTCGCCGGCGGCCACGTGCTGCTCGAGGGCGTCCCGGGCCTGGCCAAGACGCTGACCGTCAAGACGCTCGCCGCCTCGCTGGGCGGCACCTACGGCCGCATCCAGTTCACCCCGGACCTCGTGCCCGCCGACCTCGTCGGCACCCGGGTGTGGCGGCCCGACACCGGCCAGTTCGACACCGAGCTCGGCCCGGTGTTCCACAACTTCCTGCTCGCCGACGAGATCAACCGCGCTCCCGCCAAGGTGCAGTCGGCTCTGCTCGAGGTCATGCAGGAGCAGCAGGTGACGATCGGCGGCACCACCTACGGGGTGCCGCTGCCGTTCATCGTGATGGCCACCCAGAACCCGATCGAGTCCGAGGGCACCTATCCGCTGCCCGAGGCCCAGGTCGACCGCTTCCTCATGAAGATCATCGTCGACTACCCGAGCGTCGGCGAGGAGGCCGCCGTGGTCGGGCGCAGCATTCGCGAGGCCGTCGACGTCCGCGAGTGCCTGTCGCTCGACGACCTGCGCCGTCACGCCGAGGCGGTGCAGACGGTCATGGTGGACCGCGAGGTGATCGGCTACGCGGTCGCGCTGGCCGACGCCACCCGCCACCCGGCGGAGCACGGCCTGGAGGACATCAAGGGGATGATCGAGTTCGGCGCCAGCCCGCGCGGCCCGATCGGCCTCGTCCAGGCGGCCCGCGCGCTCGCGCTGCTGCGCGGTCGCGCCCACGTCGAGGTGCAGGACATCCGCGATCTCACCCCGGACCTGCTGCGCCACCGCATCGTGCTCTCCTACGACGCGCTCTGAGACGGGGTCACCGCCGACGAGCTGATCGAGCAGGTCCTGGCCACCGTGCCCGAGCCGGGCGCCCGCCGGCTCATGCGCACCGAGCGTGAGGACCGCAGCGCCGGGGGGTTGATGAGCGCAGCCGGATGACTCACGCAGCCGACATACAGGCGAGGCCGGATGCCGAGCGGAGGCGATCAGCGTGAGTGACGCGCTCCTCGCGCCCCCGCGGCGCGCCAGGGCCCCGGCCCGATCGCGCAGCCGCTCATCGAGGCGCTGGACCTCGCCGTCAACCGCCTGGTGGCCCGGACCCTTCCGGGGGACCGCCGCGCCGCGGGCGTCGGTCTGGGCACCGAGCTCGCGCAGCTGCGCCCGTACGAGATGGGCGACGACGTGCGCCACATCGATGCCGCCGCCAGCGCGCGCACCGGCACGCCCCACGTGCGCCTGCACGTGCCCGAGCGAGCATTGACGACGTGGATCGTCCTGGACGTCTCGCCCTCGATGGCCTTCGGCACCTCCCGGCGGCTCAAGGCCGACGTGGCCGAGGGCGTGGCGCTGGTGTTCGGCCGCCTCGGCGTGCGCCGCGCCGGGAGCGTCGGTCTCGTGACCTTCGGCGCCGGTCCCGCGCGGGTGTCGCCGCCGCGCGGCTCGCGGCCGGGCATGGTCGCGCTGCGCCGCCGGCTGGAGGCGGGCGTGGCGGTCGACGGCAGCGAGGATGCGCAGGCGCTGGCCGACGCGCTCTCCCGCGTCGGCAAGCTGGCGGGCCAGCCGGGACTGGTGGTGCTCATCTCGGACTTCCGCGACCAGCGCGCGTGGGAGCGTCCGCTCGGATCGCTGCGCATCCGCCACTCGGTGCTGGCGATCGAGGTGATCGATCCTCGTGAGACCGAGCTGCCTGCCGTCGGTCATCTGATGCTCGTCGATCCCGAGACCGGGGCTCGGGTCGAGGTCAACACCGGACGGCGCCGCGTCCGCGAGCGCTTTGCCGCAGCTCGAGCGCGAGCGGCGCGAGGTCGTGGCCAACGAGCTGCGCCGGCTGCGCGTGCATCACACCACCCTGTCGACCGACGAGGACTGGCTCGTCGAGATGGGTCGCCGCCTGCGATGAGCTTCGCCGCGCCGCTGTGGCTGCTGGCGCTGGCCCTCGTTCCGGCCGCCCTGGCCGTCTACGTCCTGGCCCGGCGCCGGCGCGCGACGCGTTACGCCATCCGGTTCCCGGCCGTCTCGACGGTGCGCGAGGTGGTGGCGTCGACGCCGTCCTGGGAGCGCCATGTCCCGGCGGCGCTGGCGCTCGCCGCCATGGCGCTGCTGGGGCTGGCCCTGGCACGCCCGCGCATCACCGATCACATCCCCACCGGCCAGGCCAACATGATGCTCGTCACCGACCATTCCGGCTCGATGGCCGCCGCGGACGTCCGGCCCAACCGGCTGGCGGCGGCGGTGGCGGCGGCCAACACGTTCATCGATCAGCTTCCCTCGACCGTCCGCGTCGGCGCCATCGGTTTTGGGAGCTCGCCCGACGCCGTGCAGGGGCTGGCCGCCAACCACGCCGAGGCGCGGTCGCTGGTGGACTCGCTGGTGGCCAACGGCGGCACCGACACCGGCGACGCTCTCCAGCTCGCGCTCCAGCTCCTTCAGGGCTCCAACCGCAAGCACCCGCCGTCGGCGATCGTCCTGCTCTCCGACGGGGCCGCCAATGCCGGTCCCGACCCGGTGGCGGTCGGCCAGGAGGCCAAGAAGGACCGGATCCCCATCTACACCGTCGCGCTCGGCACCCCCGGCGGTGTGCTCCCCAACCCCGACCCGCTGGGCCCGGCACAACCTGTGCCACCGGACCCCCAGCTCATGCAGGAGATCGCGCGCGTATCGGGCGGGAGCGCGTTCAACGCCCGCAGCGCCGACGAGCTCAGCTCGATCTACAAGAAGCTCGGTAGCCAGCTGAGCACGGTGACCCGCAAGAAGGAGATCACGGCCTGGTTCGCCGCTGCGGGCGTGGTGCTGCTCATCGGCGCCGCGGTGTCATCGGTGCGCTGGTCCGGCCGCCTGCCCTAAGCCGCCCCGCGCCACAGCAGCGCTTGCTGCCGCGCCCGGGACAGCTTGCTGACGATCAGGTCGTAGGAGTCCTCGACCAGGTCGGCGATCATCTGCTCCGACAGGGTGCCGTCGAGCACGATCGTGTTCCAGTGGCGCTTGTTGAGGTGGTATCCGGCGGTGATGCACGGGTGGGCAGCGCGCAGCTGCTCGGCCAGCTGCGGTTCGCACTTGAGGCTGACCGACAGCGGGTCGCCCTCCAGGCGCGAGAGGGCGAACATCTTGCCCGCGACCTTGAACACCGAGGTCTCAAAGCCGAACGGGAACGTCTCCTCCGAGCCGCGGAAGGTCAGGCACAGGTCCCGGAGCGCGTCCCGATTCACGAGGTGAAACTAACATGGCCCTGTGAGCGGCCAGAGAGTGCCCGGTGGGGTGGTGCACGCCTTGCCCACGGACCTGCGCAAGGCGCTGATTGCCAACGCCACAGCCCTCGATGCCTGGAAGGACATCACGCCCTTGGCGCGCAATGAGTTCATCTGCTGGGTGGAGGATGCGAAGCAGGAGACGACCCGGGAGCGCCGCATTCGGCGGACCCAGGAGGAGCTGGAGGAAGGCCAGCGCCGGCCGTGCTGCTGGCCGGGGTGCAAGCACCGCGCGCGCACCGGCGGGTAGCGGCCCGCGGAGGCCATTTCAGCGCCCCATCGGCGCGGGGCGGGGCGGGCCGGTCACAGCGCGCTCGGTCTGTTCGAATACGTGTTGAATGAGCGACGAGCGCGAGCTGGCGGGGGATTTTGCCGTGGTCTACCGCGCTCATTTGGACGCGGTCGTCGGATTTTGTTACGCGCGCACCCAGGACGCCGAGCTGGCCGCGGACCTGGCCGCCGAGGTGTTCGCCAGTGCGCTGGTGGCGCGCGATCGCTACCGGTCTGAGCGCGGGACGGTGAGGCAGTGGCTTCTCGGGATCGCGGCGCATAAGGCCGCGGATGCGGTGCGGCGAGGGCGGGTCGAGCGACGCGCCCAACAGCGGCTTGGGATGGGGCAGATCCTGTGGACCGAGGACGACCTTGAGCGCGTGGAGCGGATCGGGCGGGCAGCGGCGCCCGCGCTGATGAATGAGCTGCCCGGCGAGCAGCGCCGGGCAGTGCAGGCACGGGTGCTGGACGAACTGGAGTACGGCGAGATCGCCCGCCGGAGCGGCACCTCAGAGCAGGTGGTCCGCAAGCGCGTCAGCCGAGGGCTGGCCACGATGCGACGACGGCTGACCGGAGGGTCTTCATGAGCGGGTTTGATCAGTTTGAGCAGGAGTTGGGTGCGGCGCAGCAGCGACAGCGCACCGGCGGCCACGCGCGGATGCGCGCCCTGCCGGTCGTGCCGCTGCTCGCGCTCGTCGCGACAGCGGCGATCTTCGTCGGAGCCCTCACGTTCATCAAGACCCGGTCACATCATGCAGGCCCCAGCCGCCCGCACCTGACGGGCGGACCACCGCCGGCGTCATCCGGGCCTCCGGGGCCGCTGCAGCTGTCGCGCACCGATCGACGTGTCTTTCACGACGTCACGAAAGCCGAGGAAACCGCCGATCGCCGCGACAGCGCGTGCCAGCCGCAGATCGCGGGGCTGGGCGACCCCGGTCGTGCACCTGATCTCAGCTCTGGCGCCCCCAGTCGGGCGACGCTCGCGACGCTCGCGACGCTCGCGCGCCCGGCGCGGAGCTCTGACCGTCTCCCGCCACGGATCATCGGACCGCCCAATCGGCGTGTCTACCCCTACGGCACGTATCCGCCGATGAAGGGGATCTACGTCCGCTACATCCGCAAGGCGCGCCACCGCTTCGGCGCCAACTACTACCTCGTCCCGGCGGCCGACGCCAACACGCTCTCACCGGTTCCGGCGCGCTGCTATGCCGAACAGCGAAGCGCGCTGCGCCAGGAGCTGCCGACGATCCCCGTCAATCTGCGCCGGGCCGCGCTGAGCCTGCAGTCCCGGTACATCGCCCATGAGCGGGCGTCGCTGCTGCCCTACCCCGGCGTGTGCCTGTCCGCCATCAACGGCACCGGCAACGGAGACGGGTGCAGCAGCGGCTACAGCCTCAGCGAGATCGAGGCCGGCCACACCCTGACGAGCGGCGGTCCGACCGGGGTCCCCGTCGTCTACGGCCTGGCCCCCACCGGCGTGCGCAGCGTCACCCTCTACTACCCAAGGCGCAAACCTCAGACAGTCCTGGCGATCAACAACGTCTTCATCCTGCACAACCCTGGCCAGAGGCTCCCCGATGACGGCTTGCCCGCCAAGCTCGTGTGGCGCGGGTCGGCGGGCCAACTGGTCAAGACAATCACCCTGCGCTGAGCCCGCCCGGCACATGTGACCGGTCCGGCTCGGACGTGACGGCAGGACGGTCCGCGCCGAGGGCAGCCTTGAGCTTGGCCCTGGCTCGTTGGGCGCGCACGCGCACGACGTTGGGCGTGAGCCCCGCGTGCACTGTTCACCCGTCAGCCCCCGAGGACCAGCGCTCGGGCGGCCCTTCGATGAAGCCCTGACGCGCGAACGCAGGATCGGGATAGCTGTAGAAGCCCTGGCCACTCTTGACGCCGAGCTCGCCACGATCCACGTATCTCTTGAGGAACGTGGCGTTGGCGCGCAACTGGTCGTCTGACGGGATTTGCCGCGCCCAATAGTCGGTGATCTGCCACGCGACGTCGATCCCGATGGCGTCCAAGCCACCGAATGGTCCGTGCGGCCATTTGGTGACATGCATCCACGCCCGATCGATGTCCTCAATCGGGGCCACGCCCTGCTCAGCCATCGTGATCGCCTCACGGTTGACCGCGGTGAACATCGCATTGAAGAGATAGCCGCTGTGCTCGCGACGGAGCTCGATCGGCACTTGACCAATCTCGCGCGCGAACCTGACCATACGACTGACCACTTCCGGCCGGGTGCCCTGGTGGGGCATGACGTCGGCGAGATTGCTGACCCAGACCGGGATGTGGAAGTGCAAGGCAACGAGGCGATCGGGGCGGCCCGTCGCCTGGGCGAACTGCGAGGGGAGGAGGGTCGAGGTATTGGTCGCGAAGATGGTGCGGGGCGGACACAGCGCGTCAAACTCGGCCAGCACCCGCCCCTTGAGGTCGGGGTCCTCAGGAACGGCCTCGCAGAGCAGGTCGGCGTCAGCAGCGGCCACCGCCGCGTCGGCTGTGATCGCGATCTTCGCCAGCGCCGCATCGCGCACCCCTCCGGTGATGACCCCGTCGGCGACCAACCCGTCCGCGTATCTGTCAATACGCATCCGCGCGTCGCCCCGCGCCGCCGCCGAGATGTCATAGAGCGCGACCGCTCTCCCGTGCCCGGCGCACTGAAACGCGATCTGCTGCCCCATCGTCCCCGCGCCCACGATCGCGACCCGATCGATCGTGTCAGGGACCTGCACCGCAGCGGCGTCCGGTTCCTCCTTCACGGGACCATCCCGCCGACGAAACGTCCTCGTCGCCCACCCATCACCTCGCACACGTTACGCATCGCTCACGCTACGAGTGTTCGTGGTGCGGATCTCTCTGAGGGCACGTTCACCGGAGACCGGGTCAAGACGACCGCTGTCGACCAGTCGCTGGATCCGGATCGCGGTCCGCGGCTCGATGCTTGCGAGCCGCCTGAGCAGGGCGAGCGCAGCCCCGGTCTGTCGGGCCCTTAGGAGGGCGAGCGCCGCGGCGCCAAGGCACGCCTGGTCGTCCGGAGCGAGCGCCAGCGCGGCCTCGAGTGCAGGGATGTCGCGGTAGAGCCCGTTGGCGTCACGGCTGGCGTGCAGCAGTTGGTGGGCCTCCCACACTCGATACAGGGCGGACAGGTCGCCGACGGGATCGCGTGAGTCGTCGACGCGCAGATCGGGCAGCGTCTCGATCGAGGCGGCGGCGCCCGGCACGACCCGTAGGGCCGCGGATTGCCGTCCTCGCAGATCACCTCCCAGCCGGTCGGCTGCCGTCAGAGCGTTCATGAGCCGACCGCCCAGCGTCGGCTGCAGGCTCGCACGATAGGCGGTCAGCGCTGCCTCGGGGACGTGCTTGACCTCCATCAGATTCGCCCCCGCGCACGCCCCGTCGCCGTGCGCGTGTCCCGCCTCGTTCTCCAGGGAGTCCCCCGAATGCGCAGCCGTCCTCCCGCGAGCATCGACGACGATGACCTGAGAGACGTCCGCCACCGGAGAGGCCAACAGTGGCCGCAGAGCGTCATGCGCGCTGGCGCCATCTGTCAGTGAACGCGCGACCAGCGCCCGCCACGCTGGGGGCGACCACGCCTGCACCGCTGCCGCCCCCGCCGCGGGCATGAGCACGGGAACCTGCCCACCGACAGCCAGTGCGAAGCTCATCGTTGCCACCCCCAGAGCCCCAGTGGCGTCATCCCGCGCGACGATCGAGAAGGTCATCCCGGGACTATCTCACCGACCGTCACGCACGGCCAGATCCGCGGGGGTCGCCGCGGCCGACGTCAGGAGCGCAGCGCCGCCATCGGCGTGATCCTGGCGGCGCGGATTGCCGGGTAGGAGCCGGCGAGGATGCCGACGGCGATGCCGAGGAATGGGGCGGAGAGCACGAGTGTCGTGTTCATCACCGGCGCCCAGTGGTTGCCCGACGCGATCGCGGAGGTCGCGAGGACGCCGATGGAGGTGCCGAGGATCCCGCCGAGCATGCCGACTCCCGCCGCCTCGAGCACGATCAGCCGGGCGATCTCAAGCCGGCCGTAGCCGACCGCGCGACGCAGCCCGATCTCTGACCGGCGCTGCGCTACCGACATGATGGTGACCGCCGCGATTGACAAAAAGCCGATCCCGAGGCCGGCGAAGCTCAACACGCTCAACAGCGCGGACAGCGACGACTGGACCTGGGACCGCAGCGACGCTGGGTTGGGGGGCACCTCGGCGGTGACCTGTCCGGGTTGGTCTGGGTCAAGCTCGGCCGGGCCCTGGCGGCCGATCAGCTGCGCTGCGCCTGGCGCGGTTCGAGCAATCACTCGTCGCGGATCGCGGTTGCCGGCGATCACGCCGGCCACGTAGGGCGGGACGATCACCCCGAGCAATGCTTGGGACTCCTGCTGGGAGCTGGACACGATCCCGACCACGGTCACCACGATTCCTGAGACTTTGATTGCCGGGTTGCCCAAAGACGAGCTGATCCCCAGCTGCGACGCCGCCCCGGACCCGAGCAGCGCGACCATCTGATGGTGCCGGTCGGCGCCCGTGTCATAGAACCGCCCCGACGACAGCACTGCCCCGATCGCCGTCAATGCCGGCGGCGACATCGACGTGACCGACAACTGCGTCTGCGACGGGCCGCTCGCCGACGGGCCGACCGCGACCGGCAGCGGCTGCTGCTGATCGAGATCCCACACCAACCCGGCGCTGGTGACGCCGTTTAGGCGCGCCAACCGCGCCACGTCGGCCTCCGACAGCGTCGACGGCCCCTGGAACTCGACCGTCGTGGCGCGCAGCTCGTCGAACGACGCCGAGACCGCGGTCGACGCGCTCTCGGTCAGTCCGTTCGTAGTGGTGAACGCGCCGACCGCGACGACCGTCCCCAGCGCGCACAACAGCGTCCGCGCCGGCTGGCGCACGATCGACGTCGCGGCCTCCACGATGGCCGAGCGCAGGCCCCTCACGGTCGCTCGCCGCCCGCCAGCGCCTCCGCGTCCAGGAACTCTCCCGCGCCCTCGGACACGAGGCCGTCGCGGACGCTCAACAGTCGCGGCAGCGTCCGCGCGATGCCCACGTCGTGGGTCACCATCACCACCGCCACGTCCGGCGCCCGGTCGTCGATCAGCGTCTGCAGCACCTCGGTGCTGGTGCGCTCGTCGAGGTTGCCAGTCGGCTCATCGCACAGCAGCACCCGCGGCTGCTGCGCCAGCGCCCGAGCGATCGCCACCCGCTGGCACTCGCCGCCGGACATGTGTCCCGGCAGGAACCGCCGCCGGTGCGAGAGCCCGACCTGTCCGAGCGCGTCGATGGCGCGTTCGCGCCGCTCACCGGGTGCCAGCTGACGCGGCCGCAACCCGAGCTCGACGTTCTCCTGCGCGCTCAGTGACGGCAGCAGGAAGGACTGCTGGAACACGAACCCGAAGCACCGGGCCCGCAGCGCAGTCTGCTCGTGGTCGCTCAATTGTCCGACGCGCTGGCCGTCGACCCGATAGTCGCCGCTGGTGGGCAGGTCAAGCAACCCCAGGAGGTTCAGCAGCGTCGACTTCCCCGAGCCCGAGCGCCCGATGATCCCGAGCACCTCGCCGGCCCCCACCGAGAAGGTGGCGTCGCGCAGCGCGGGCACCGGCGGCGAGCCCGGATACGTCCGCCCGACACCGGTCAGCGTCAACAGCGCCTGCTCGCCTCGCGTGGGCGCCGCGCTCATCCCGAGCCGCCGAGCCCGATCACGACCTGGTCGCCGGCCTTCAGCCCAGCACCGATCGGCCGCACGACCTCGTGACCCGCGAACGCGAGCCCCGCGTGGACGGGTACCGACACCTGCCGTGAGCCGTCCATCACCGTGACCGACGACGCACCGGAGGCGGCGGTGATCACGGCCGACACCGGCACCACCCACTGCAGGCCCCCGGCCTGGCCGGTGTGGACGTGCAGCGCCATGTTCTGCCCGACATAGCGCGCCGCCGCGGCTGGCCTGATCGGCGTCAACGTCAGTTTGGAGCCCGGGCCCCCACCTGGCGCACCGCCCGGTCGCTTCGCGCTCAGCCGGATCGCGAACGACCCGTTGCTCAGATCTGACGTCGCCCGTCCGGTCGCGCCGATCTTCAGCAGGCTGGCCGTGTTCACATCGGTCGCCGTCTGAAACGACAACCGGCCCGATCCGAGCTTGGCCAGTGGCTTGCCGCTCGCGATCGTCTGGCCCAGGTGTGCGACCGACACCACGGTCACCGGCAGCGATGGCGTGAACATCACCTCCCCCAGCGGGACCGTCGCGTACTGCTTGGGCCGAGCCTTGTGCTTGGCGCCCGAGCCAACCGCCGGACCCGCCGCGGTGACCGGCGCAAAGCCGACCCGCTGATAGAGCTCGGCGACCGCCGCCGCCGTCCCGGCCCCGTAGGTGCCGCCCGTGTCGGACCCGATCGAGAACCCCATCGTCTCCAGCCCCGCCTGCAGCTCGCTGACCTCGATGCCGGTGCTGCCATAGCTCATCGTCGAGTACGCCGGGATCTGGCCCCTCAACACGAACACCGGCCGCCCGGCGACCGCTGCGATCAAGGACCCGTCGTTGACCTGCGCGCCGGGAGCGGTCGAGACCGTCGTCACGACCGCCAGATCCCCCGACAGGTCGCCCGGCACCCCAACCGAGATCGCGCCGCCATCCGTCAGCGTGCCGCGTAGCACCACCGTCGTGCGCGCGTGCGTCAACACCACCGGCGCTGTCAACACCGACGCTTTCGGTGCTCGCGCCCGCGCCGCCTGCTGTGCCGGCGTCGACACCCCCCGCCCAATCAAGAACGCAACCACGCCGACGACGACCGTCAGCGCCAGCACCGCTCCGACCACCAGCCCGCCGCGCCCCCGCAGCGGCGTACCACGATCGCCGTCGCGCCCTCGGCGCCGCCGCCCGACCAGCGGCTTCCGCCCGCTGGTCATGACCCCACCAGCGCCAGCTTGATCCCGTACCGGCGCTCAAGCGAGGTCACCTGCCCGTTGACCTGGCTCTCAAGGGCCGCCAGAGCGCTGGCGTTTTGGGCCACGTACGCCGCGCGGCGGGCGTTCAGCAGCGAGGTCGTCTCGTTGATCACCTTCGCCCAGCACGCCGCCAGCACCCTCGCTCCCTTCGCCTGCACCGCCTGCACCTTCGCGCTGTTCGCGCTGGACGATGAGATCGGCCCAAGCTGGCCCTGCAACCGCCCATACAGGCTCATCACCGACGACGCCGGCACCCCGTGCGCGGCGCTGCAGGTCGCTGCGGTCTTACTCAGTGCCCGAATCTGCGCCGAGCGGCTGACCTGGTTGACGACGTTGAACCAGCCCGAGCTCAGCTGCCCGAACCTCCCCGAGCCAAACAGCGGGGCACTGCGCTGGGTGGTCCTGAAGCAGTGACCGATCCGTGCCTGCCACGCCCTGCGCTCGGGCGCGCTCATGCCGCTCTGCGGATCAACAAACGGGACGCCGCCGCCGGTGAACAGTCCCAGGTCGTGGCTGGCCTCGATCGCGGGCAGGTTGGGAAACTGCGGGTTCCCGAGATCATTTGCCGGTCCGCCGGTCGGAAACGCCGGCGCCTGAAATCCGTCATTGGTCATGCAGTCATCAAGCAGCTTGGTCTGCACCGTCTGTGCAAAGCTCGCAAGCTGCGCTCCGATCACCGCGTCGGCACCGTCACGAGGAGCTAGGAACGCGATCACCGCGTCCGCGATCGACGTCTGGGCGCCGGCCCCACGGTGCGCAGCGGGGCCCGAGCCACCGCACGCCGACAGCGCGACGGCGCTGACCAGCACCATGGCCAAAAGAACCCCCAGCGCACGACTTCCGGTGGGCGAGATCGACAATCCGCCTATCTAACCAACCCAACACGCGTCGCCGTAGGGCGCAGGCATAATTGCTTAAACGTTAATGAGCGCCACAAGTTGCCTTAGCGTGACGTCGACCGCCCACAGGGCAGCACAGATACCTGTGCATCGGCGGGATAGCAGGCAACGCCTCGGGCCTCAACCGCTGGGACTCGTCAGGAGCCGTCAGCGACTCTTGCCCTGAAGTACTCGGCCTCGGCCTCGCCGAGCGGTGTGGCCGGCGGTTCGCCGTGGAGGTACTCGGCGGCGATCGCGCCCCAATCGGCGCTCGCTCGAAGTTGACCGAGCACGACGCCAACGATGGCATGCATTCGCCGGATCAGAGCCGTCTCGGCGGGCAGGGTGAACTGGTTCAGTTGGGCCCTGGCCTGGGCGTGGCGCTCCTCGTCCACCGGTCGGTGCTCGCGGTCACGGCGGCGGTGCCCGCCGGAGAAGCGCCGCTCCCCGGGAACCGCGTACCACCGGGTCGCCCGCCGCATCAACTTCAGCGTCAGCTCGTCGTCGACCAGCTCTGCCCCGTCAGAGCGCAGATATCGGCCCGCGACCAGCGCGGACCTCAGCGCTGCCGCATCCCCGGCACGGACAGCATGGGCGATTTCCCGCTCGGCGCCAACGCGCGCGTCGCTGGCATCGCGCAGCAGCCCGTAATCGAGGAAGGCGACGCGCCCGTTCGGGCGCAGGAGGTAGTTGCCGGGATGCGGGTCGCCCAACGCGATCCGATCGCGGTAGAGGAGGCCGAAGTAGAAGCGGAAGACGATCTCCCCATAGCTGTCGCGCTGCGCTTCGCCGGACCGGCGAACCACCTCGAACCGCTCGCCCTCGATGTACTCCGACACGAGCGCCCGTCGCGTCGAGAGCTCGGTGTTGACGGTGGGCACTGAGATGAACGGGTGGCCGCGACGAAGACGCGCGATCCGCCGCTGGTTCTGCGCTTCGAGCTCGTAGTCCAGCTCCTCGGCGATGCGTTCGCGCAGCTCAGAGGCGAGCGCCGCCACATCGAGGCCAGGCGCGAGCCGCTTGACCAGCGGCAGCAGCATCATCGCGTTACGCAGGTCGGTTTCGACCGCCTCCGCCACCCCCGGATACTGGACCTTGACGACCACCTCGTCGCCGTCGAGCGTCGTCGCTCGGTGCACTTGGCCGATCGACGCTGCCGCGAATGCGCGATCGTCGAACTCGGAGAACACGCGGGACAGCGGCCCTCCGAACTCGTCTCGCAACAGTCGCTCGAGCTTGGCGAACGGCACCGGCGGGACGTCATCACGTAGCTCGGCGAGCTTTGTCTGCAGCGCGTCTCGCTCCTCCTCGGGGAGGCCATCGAACTCGACCATCGAGAGCACCTGCCCGACCTTCATCGCCGCACCACGCATCTGCCCGAGCTGGTCGACGAGCTGGGTGACGAGCGCCGCCGTGCGCTTATTCTGCGCCGCGGCAGCGCGCTCCGGCGAGCGGACTCGATTGGCCGTCCGCATGCCCGCCCACCGTGCGCCCTGGCCGGTCACCAGGCCACCGACCCGGGCAGTCCGTGCGATCCGCCCGGTCGGCAGCCTTCGCGCTTCGGGCGGCGCTTCCTCGGCCTCTTCGGTCATCTACTACGCCAGTCAAGCAGGCGGGCCCATCGGGCTGCCTGGCTCGCGCCGCCGCCGTCAGCGCCGCGGTCCAGAGGCGACAAACGCGCCTGAGTCCTTGGTGATTGTGAATACGCCGTCGGTATCGTCAAAGCGGGCGTGGACCGCTCGGTGGAGGGCGGCCAGAAGTGGCGGGGCGGCGTGTTCACCGGGCGGACAGGACGTGAGGTACGCGATGATGGCGTCAGGCTCGGTGCAACGTAACTCGTCGACGTAGGTACGCCACTCGACCTGGGCGAATCTGGCGGTGAGCATCGGCAGCCCGGTGACCGACCCGAACCTCTCGGTGGTGCCGGCCTGATCCTTGACGTCAAAGATCTGGGAGCGGATCTCCCAGAGCTCTCTCATGTTGGCCGGACCGTTGGCAGCGGCGAGGAGACAGCCGTCCGGTCTGAGGACTCTGGCTAGCTCCCCGACCGCCACAGCGATGTCTGGCACGTGGTAGAGCATGTGGTTGGCGACCACCACATCAAACGACGCATCCGGGAACGGCAGCCGTTGCGCGTCAGCGACCTGGGCTCTGACCCCGGCGAACCTGTTCAGAGCCGTCGCTCGGGTCAATGCGTCTTCGGCCATGCCGGCCGAGAGGTCGGTGAGCATCAACCTGAGACCGGGCGATAGATCCTCGGCGGCTTGGGTCCACATCCAGCCTGGTCCGCAACCGACCTCGAGCACCTCTCCCGCAGCGGGCCAGTCGATCTGCGCCGCCAGCCACGGAAACCACGCCTCGCGTGCGGTCCCGTACTTGACATGCAGGTTCGCGCGTGCGGTCAGGTTCGCCGAGTCCAGATACTGGACCTCTCGCAAGTATTTCTGGTCACCTCCAGCGAACCTGTCGTACGCCTCCACGTCACCAATCCTGTCAATCTGACCGCAGGACCGACGCTTCCCGCAGCGCCTCGGGGACGCGGCGCGCGCCCCTCACCTATCGCTGGGTGGTGGGCTCGCCCTGCCCGCGGCCCATCGGGCGCGCAGCACTCCGATGGCGATCGCGATGGCTACGACCGCGATCGTGATGAGCAATCCATAGTGCGAGATCGCCTTGGCGACCTGGACGGCGGGATGTCCGACCGCGTAACCGAGGCCGACGATCAGGCCGATCCACGAGAGCATCCCGATGAGGTCAAAGACCATGAAACGACGCAAGCTCATCCCTGTCCAGCCCGCCGCCGCGTAGACGAACGATGAGGGAATCGGGAGGAATGGGGCCAACGCGACCGCGAGCCCGCCGTAGCGTTCCAGGTGAGCACCGGAGCGTTGCGCCCACTTCTCCGCGTTCGGGTGGCCACCCCCCAGCGTGGCCGCCGCCTGTGGACCCCATAACCGCCCCGCCCACCAGAAGAACGGCGTGGCGAAGAGCAGCGTCGGAAGCGGAGCGAGAACGACGAGCACGAGCGATGCCTCGCCCACTCGCGCGAACGCGCCACCGGATGCCATCGCTGAGGTCGATCCGCGCAGCGCCTCCAGAAGCACGGGATCGGTCCCCAGCAGGGAGGGCGTCAGGGGCAAAAGCACGAGGGCAAAGACGGTCTTGAGCGCGATGCCCGTCACGCAGGCGATCTCGGCGCGACGCCGCCGGGCCTGGCGGCGCGCCACCTCATCATCGGACGGGACCGTCGTCGTCATCTCCCCATTGTCGCCTGACCCACCCCGCGGCGCTCCCGCCCTCACCGAGGCGGGGCGTCCTGGAGCCAGACGTCGGGCGTATCGTTGCGGCGGTGAGTGACTCGACGTTGCACCAGCCCGGCGAGGGAGAACGGATAGAGGCCGGTGGAGGCTCCGTGATCGTGCTCAAGGCGACAGGCGACACGACCGGCGGCTCGTTCTTCATGTCCGAGACGACGATCGCTGCCGGATTCCCTGGCCCGCCACCGCACACCCACCAGCACCTGCACGACATGTTCTACGTGTTGGAGGGTGTCTTGACGATGCGTCTCGGGGACGCGACCCACGAGGTTGCAGCGGGCAGCTTCGTCTGCGTCCCTCCCGGTATCGTGCATACATTCAGCAATGCCGGTACAGCGCCCGTTCGGTTCTTGAACATGAATACGCCGTCGGGCTTTGAGCACTACATGCGTGAGCTGGGGGAGGCGGCGCGACGCGGGGCGCTCACCCCCGAGGTCATGGGCCCGATCGCGTCGCGGTACGACTTCGAGTCCGCGTAAGCGGCGTCCAGGACCTGGCGCGCCAACTCCTCCGGCTCTCCGCTCGGCTACCGGCGTCAGCGTTCACTTGCGGGGCCCTCCAAGAGAACATCAGGCGGACGCGTCCATGGCGGGCATACTCGGAGTTAGGTGAAGGCACCCAGACGAAGGATCGAGCGCACAGGACCTGGCCAGATGGACTCTGCCGCGCTTGGTGTGTATGTCAGGGCGTTCCTCGCGCGGTGCGTCGCCCCGCGGCCTTCGGGGGAGGCGAAGATCGACGAGCCCGGCATCCACGGTCTGCTGCCTCGCGGCGGCGACGGGCATACGCGGCTGCTGGTGACCGATGATCGGGCGCGCGACCGGCTGTCGGCGCTGGTCGGCGACGCGGGGGCCGGCATGATCACCGTCTGCGCAGCCGCCGTGCAGTGCACCGCGCTGCTTGCTGACGATCCTGGCTGGCGCGCCGGACCCGCGACAGCGATGAGCTGTCGCGACTTGCAGACGGTGCCGGCGCTCGCGCTGCCCACGGGGCTGGCGCTGCATCGGGTGCGACGTCTCGCCGACGATGCTCTCGGCGGCGTGCCACTCACACGGGCGGTGGCCGCCGCCAGCCGGGCGGACCCGGGGATCACCGACCCACGAGCACTTGCTGACCATCTGCAGTCGCTGCCGCGCGCGTTCGATCTTTGGGTGGCCGTCGACGAGGCAGGCGTCGTGCGTGCCACGTCAGGCTCGGCCGCGTTCGGAACGACGGCGAGCGTGATCTTCGTCAACACCGACCCCGGCTGGCGTCGCCGCGGAGTCGCGAGGGCGATGACTGCCATCGCGCTCCGCGCAGCCGAGCGAGCCGGGGCGCGGCACGCGGGCCTGGACGCGAGCAGCGCCGGCAGGGAGCTCTACCTGCGGCTGGGTTTCGAGTCCGCGACGCCCATCACCCGTTTTCGCCCATCAGCTTGACGTCGCCCGAGGGCGACCTGACGCGGTAGCGCCGTTTGGGTGATGGACCCCGAGCGGGTGATCCTCGACCGCCTAACCCAGCCGCCCGGCGAGCTTGAGCCCGGACCAGTGGGCGCCGGCGGGTGGAGAGCCGGCACCGTGCGCGGCGGCGGTCTGCACCCTCCACGGTCGTGCTGCTAGACGGCGCAGGCGCCGAGGCTGCCGAACATGAAGCCTTCCCCGGCTGATCGGCGGACCTGACCGTGGGCTACTGCGCCTCGGGCCAGGCCGCCGTCGCGCGAACCCCGTCGCCACCTTCGGGCTTGGGGCCGCCGATGGCGATGATGTCGAGCCCGTCTGGGCCTGCCTCAAAAGCGCGCACGACCTCGGGTGCCACGCGCACGACATCCCATTGGCGGAGGGCGTGAACCTGGTCGTTGAGAAGCATCCGCCCAGAGCCCGCGACGACGACGTAAGCCTCCTCCTGCTCGCGATGACTGTGAGCCATCAGACTGCGCAGGTCTGCCGCGTAGCGAAACAGGCTGACCCCCAGGTCTCGGGAATCTAAGTGCTTACGACCGAACCGACCCTCCATTCCGGGAACCCGTTCGCCGACGGAGTCCTCAACTTGCAACAGGTTCACGGTGGCAAAGTCAGACATGTGGGTCTCCTCGGCAAGCGGACAGTGGTGTCGACCCCCAACGTTAGCCCGCGGCTCTCAATGCCCCTGCTCACCGGTTCACGCGTTGCTTTTGGCCGCCCGAGTCTCGCTGGGTGTTGGCGATGTGATACCCGATACCGGACGTCGTCTGGATGACCTGGGGCTCTCCCAGTTTGCGGCGGAGCCGGCGGATCGTGACTCGGACCGTGTTGGTGAACGGGTCAGCGTTCTCGTCCCACACCTGCTCGAGCAGCTTCTCAGCGCTGAGGCCGCCGGGGCTGGCTCTGAGCAGCGATTCGAGCACGGCACATTCTTTGGCCGTCAGCGTGATGGTGCGTTGGTCACGAGTGACGTTCCCTGTCGTCGGGTCGAGTTCGATTCCGGCTGCTCTCAGCGTCGCGGCTGTGGGCCGTCGACCTGCGCCGGGCGAGCGCGCGCACGCGCAGCACCAGTTCGGGGAAATTGAACGGCTTGGGCAGGTAGTCGTCCGCGCCCAGCGCGAGCCCCCTCACCCGCTCTTCGGGGGCGCCCGCTGCGGTCAGCATCAGGATCATCGCCGGCTCTTCTGACTCGGTGATCATCTGGCAGATGGTGTCGCCGTGGATTCCCGGGAGGTCGCGGTCGAGCACAACAACGTCGTAGGGGTTGAGGTCCAGCCTGCTTGCAGCCTCGTTACCGTCGTAGGCGACGTCGACGGCGATTCTCTGATCGCGGAGCCCTTCGGCGATCCAGTTCGCCAGCCGTGGTGCGTCCTCGACGACGAGGACCCTCATGACGGTCCGGTCGCGGGTTGTGCGTCGCGAGCGACCGGCAGGGTGACTTCGACCCCCAGCCCACCGTGCTCGCGGGCGTAGAGCGTGAGCATGCCGCCGTGTGCGGCAGCGATCGCGGCGACGATGGAGAGCCCAAGGCCGTGCCCGTTCTGTGAGCCGGTGCGCTCGGCAGCCAGTCGCCTGAACGGCTCGGCCAGGCGGCCGACGGCCCCCTGGTCCAGGACCGGACCGCCGCTTTCGACCACCAGCTTGGCGGTGTTCCGATCGGCCGCGCAGGTCACGTTGATGAGACCGCGCGGGAGGTTGTGTCGCACAGCGTTGTCGATCAAGTTGTCGGCCATCCTCGCGAGCAGCATCTCGGAGCCCTCCACGCACGCGGGCACGAGGGTGCTGTGAAGCTCGATCTGCATGGCGGCGATGACCTCGCTGCGGCTGGCGAGTGCGTCGCCGACGACCCGAGAGAGCAACACGAACGTCGCCTCGCCCAGTTCTCCGCGGTGCGCGCGCGCCAGCACCAGGAAGCTCTCGAGCAGGCGGTCGGCTTGGTCGAGGTCCTCTCGGAGGCTCGCATCCAGCGCCCTCAGCTGCGGCTGCGACGGACAGGTGCGGCTTGGCGATCGCGACGTCCAGTGCGGTGCGCATCGTGGTGAGCGGGGTGCGCAACTCGTGTGAAGCGTTGGCGACAAATTGTCGCTGAGACTCGAAAGCCGCCTCCAGACGCGCGAGCAGCGCGTCGATCGTGTCCGCCAGTGTCCTGAGCTCGTCGCGTGGGCCGGGCAGGTCGAGCCGGCGATGGAGGTTGTCCTCCGAGATCTGTTGCGGCGGCGGTGGTGATCGTGCGCAGAGGGCGCAGCACGCGGCCGGCCACGAGCCATCCGAGTAGAGCCGAGAGGATCGCCATGATGCCGAGCGCGATCGCGGACTCGATCTCGAGCTGGTGCAGCTCATCGACCCGCTGTTGGGTTTCCACGAGCCGCAGGAACTCTTGCCCGGCGGAGGACTGCATGACGTGGACGACCGCAGGAGGCACGTTCGGCGGTATGGGCAAGTTCGGGAGGATTCGGCAACGGGATCGCACGGCATCCCGAGCACGGACGGTGTCCTGAGCCCGCCATGCCCCCCGCCATGGAGGGTGATGCCCGCGCCTCCCGTGATCCCATGCGAAACGAGCGCATAGGTCACGGCCAGCAGAGCCGCGCCGCAGACCAGGAACATGCCTCCGTAGAGCAGCGTGAGCCGCCAGCGGACCGTTGTCTGTGGCCGGCGCAGCGGAATCATCTTCGACCACCAGCATTGCCATACGCGTGTCTCTCACACTGACGGTTCATCTCGCTGCGGGCCGTTCATCGTCCTGGGGGCCGCCGGCGCGGCTGAGCGGCTCCAGCGTCTAGGTCCGCGAGCCAGGATGGCGGACCCCACATAACAGCCGCGTAACAGAGTTACGTCTCCGTCACGGCCGCCGTCGTAGAACGGGAGCAATGAGCACGATTCGCACATCTCGCGTGAGCTCGCTTTGGATCGCGATCGCCGTAGTGGGCGGCGCGGTGATCGCCGGCTGCGGGTCGGCCGGCGCCCCGGGCGGGACCAGCACCAGCGCCACGAGCAGGATTCAGTTCGCCCAGTGCATGCGCGCGAACGGTGTCCCGAACTTCCCCGACGGTCCGATCACCCCGAACAGCGGCATCAGTCCCCTGGCGCCGACCTACCAAAGCGCGCAGGAAGCTTGCAAAAGGTACGGGCCTCACCACGCACCCCCGCCGCCAGTCCCGGCGAGCGTGCGACAGCAGGAACGCGCGCTCGCGAGGTGCATGCGCGCGAACGGCGTGCCGAGTTTCCCGGACCCGGATGCCCATGGCGATATCCAGTTCCCCATCGGCAGCCCCATTACTCAGTCACCCGCCTTCCAGCGGGCGCAGAACGGACCGTGTGAGAAGTACGCGAAACGATGGTAGCCCGCCCCGTGATGCTATGCGCCCGTGCGCCCTGCGCTGGCTCCTTATCGTCATCGCCGTGCTCGGCGGCGCGCTGATCGCCGCGTGTGGGTCCCCTCACAACGCCGAGCAGTGGTGCCGCACGCGGCTACTCGGAGGGAGTCAGGTACTCGGATTGCATGCGCTCGCACGGGGTCCCGAATTTCCCCGATCCCTCCCCGGGCGGCGGATTCAACATCCGTGGGCTCGGGGCCGAGGACGGACTCGCCCGCGTTCACTTCCGCCCAGAACGGGTGCGCGAGGCTGCGGCCCGGTGGCGCCCCGCCGCGGATCACGGGCGCCCAGCTGAGCCAGATGGCTGCCAAGGCGAGGTGCATCCGCCAGCACGGCTTTCCGAGCTTCCCGGACCCAACCTTGGTTGCCGGCGGGGTGGGCGTTGACAACAACCTCGGACCCGAATGGAACCCCGAGGCGCCGGCGGTCATCACAGCCAGGAAGGTGTGCACGCACGTTGGGATCGCGATCCCCGGCGCCGGCGTCGCATGGTTCGGCCCCGTCAGCTGAGTGACCACGGGCGCCGAACGTGGGGGACTCACTTTCAGCCGCCGTTGGCGAGATCGACCCGGGGCTAGTCTCCCGTCGATGAATGAGCTGATCTCAGAGGCGGCCGAGGAGTTCGCGGCCGCGCACACCACCCCGTTTGACGGCGCGCTGGCGGCGGCCTCGAACTGGACTCACGCGAATACGTCGTGGCCGGGAATGATGGCCGGACTGCCGGAGGCGCGGCTGCTGGAGGCGCTGATCGTGGTTTCTGGCGCTCGCTCGGTGCTTGAGCTCGGAACGTTCACGGGCGTTGGCGCGCTCGCGATGGCGGCCGCGCTGCCCGCGGGCGGGCGCGTCGTGACCCTCGAGGTTGACCCGGACAACGCAGCCGTGGCGCGGCGCCACATCGCAGCCAGCCCGCTGGCCGACCGGATCGAGCTGATCCAGGGCGACGCACGGGAGACGCTGCCGCAGCTACCGGGACCCTTCGACCTCGTGTGGATCGACGCCTGGAAGGCCGACTACCCGCGCTACCTCGACCTCGTGGTGCCCAAGCTCACACCGCGCGGGATCATCGTCGCCGACAACCTATTCCGCGACGGCGCCACCCTCCCGCCCGCCACCGACGACGAGGGGACCCGAGGCGTACTCGACTTCGCCCGCCGGGTGCAGGAACACGAACGGCTCCACAACGTGCTCCTGACCGTCGGCGACGGTCTGCTGCTCGCCTGGCCCGCACCGCAGTGAGAGCTCTCGATCCCCGCGCCGTCATCGGCGCGATCTCCTCGCAAAGGCCGCTGGACTGAGCGAATCGGAGGGTTACTGCCGGTGGTGTCTGAGCCCGCTCAGATCGCCAGGACACGCTCCGAGCACAGATCCCAGGAAGACACACGCACCGAGGATGACCACGTAACCAACAGCGGATGGGAGCAGCCCGGAGACCACCACGAGGCCAAGCCCAAACACCCAGGCGAGGACCAGCCGCTGCGCCTTGGACCGAGCGAGCTGACGGCGGACGTACGCGCCCGGTCCGCCGCGGAACTGGGCTTTGCCTGACCCAGCCGGACTCATGGAGTCATGATCGCACCCCAAGCGAGGTGCGGCAAGGACTGAGTCTGGGCGCCCGATCGGCGGGGCCCCTATGGCACCGTATAGGCCACGACCTGCGGGTCCCCGCCCCCGGTACTCGTGATGGGGCCGCCCGCGGGGACGATCACGGTGTGGCCGGCGATGGCGATCGGCGAGTTGGCGGATGTCGGCAGCTGATGGCGATAGACAATCGCTCCGGTGGCGCGATTCACCGCGATCAGCGCCCCGTTGTAGAGCGTGGTGAAGATGAGATTGTGGGAAACGGTGACGGCGCCGAGTGGGAACTGCGGCAGCTTCGTGTCCCATTGCACCTTGCCGGTCGCGAGGCTGAGCGCCTCCACCTCACCGGTCGGGGATCCTGCTGCCTTGGTTGGACTGGGGAGATTCAAGGTTGGGTACGTCAGCGGTAGGTCCAAGGTCGCCACGTAGACGCTGTTGCTCGCGACGGCCAGGTCGGCCAGGACGCCGCCGAACGAGCCGGGGAGGATCGTGAGGGGCGCCTTGAACGTGCTGCGGTGTTCGAGCGCCTGGAGTGAGTCGTTGTCATGACCGTTGTGCGCGCCCACCGGCGCCTTCCAGACCAGCTTGCCGGTACTGGCGTTCATCTCGTAGACGTAACCCAGCTTGCCGCTGCCGATCACGACGGAGGCGGCGCCGACACGCGCCGAGATCGGTGAGGCCTGCATGTCGTAGTCCTTGAAGTCGTCGGGTACGCCCTGGTAGTACCAGCGGAGCGTCCCCGTCGTGGCGTCGAGGTTCACGTCGCTGTCGGTGTAGAGATCCACCGCCGGATGCGCGATCGCCGCCGCCGGGGTCTGATACGGATTGCCGGTCCCGTAGGTCACCGACCCGTCGTCGCTGACCAGCGGCGTCTCCCACGCGCCGCCGGCGCCGAGGCCAAGCGACTGCACGCCCGGCTCTGGCCCGACGACCGTATTGAACCTCCAGCGCACGGCTCCGGTCGACGCGTTCAGCGCAAGCAGCACCCCGCCGCCCGGCCCCGAGCCGTACTGGCTTGCCAGATAGACCCGCCCGTTGGCCACCTGCGGCTGGATGCCGAAGGTCCCCTGACCCTTGCGCAGGAGATCGCTGTCGACCCAGATCGTCCGGCCGGTGGTGGCGTTCAACGCAAAGGCCGCTTTCGGGGTGAGCCCGTAGACCTTGCCGTCGG
Organism: uncultured Actinomycetota bacterium; assembly: GCA_963790605.1. Taxonomy (GTDB): domain Bacteria; phylum Actinomycetota; class Thermoleophilia; order Solirubrobacterales; family Solirubrobacteraceae; genus Palsa-465. The sequence goes on from CAWBPG010000004.1 coordinate 111,795, forward strand.
CGACGGCGACGCCGTTCGGTCCCGGTCCACTCTTCTCGGGCTGATTGCATCGATACTCCCACCGGAGCTGGCCGGTCGCGAGCGCGAGTGCGTACACGTCGGAGTCGAGATCCTGGACATAGACGACGCCGTTCTGAACGATCGGGTTGGCCGTCAACGACCCGTACGGGCGCACGCCGGTTGCGGCCTTCCCCGTGAGCTTGAATGTCCACGCCTGGGTGAGCCGGGAGACGTTCGCCGAGGAGATCGCCGAGCCAGTGGCGTCCCGGGTGTTCGCGAGGTCAAGATTTGGATACGGCCACGAGTCAGCCCCCGTGGCGGTCGAAGGCGCGACGTTCGCGGTGACGGTCTTGCAGCCGGAGCTCGCCGCCGCGCTCCCACTCCCGCCGCAAGCCGCAACCAGCAGCGCCGCCCCGACGAGCAAAACGGCGCTGAGCGTGATGCGACCGATCGTGCTCGTTGCCATCTGCAGTCACTTAGGGGGAGCCTCGAACCTAATAGCTAGATGATATCACTTTGCTACTGAGCCTGGCGCCCGAACGCGCCCGCTCAACCGAGGACGACCTCGAGCACCCGATCGACGTCGCGCTCATCGTTGTAGACGTGCCACGAGGTGCGTAGCCGCCCGCCGCGCATGGCGGCGACGATCCCGGCGCGCTCGAGGCGTGCCGTCGCGTCGGGTACGTCGGCGGAGACGATCGCGCTGTCGGCGGCGTCCATGCCCAGCCCGGCGCGAAACCGGTTGGCCAGCGCAACGTCGTGGTCATGAATGGCCTGGACGCCGAGCGCCTCGATCAGCTCGAGGGCCGGCGCCGTGCCCACCCAGGAGAACCACGCCGGTGACAGGTCAAAGCGGCGCGCGTCGTGCGCGAGCCGCAGCGGCGGCCCGAAATAGCTGGCGTGCACATCCTCTCCGGCATACCAGCCGGCGCTGTGGGGCACCGCATCGGCGAGCAGGCGGTCCGAGACGGTGAGAAAGGCGGTGCCGCGCGGCGACATCAGCCACTTGTAGGCGGTGCAGACGAGCGCGTCAAAGCGACCAGCATCGATGGGCAGCCAGCCCACGGCCTGGGTCGCGTCGCAGATCGTGACGGCGCCGACCGCCGATGCGGCGTCGAGGATCGCGTCTGAGTCCGCGACCTCGCCGGTGCTCATCTGCACCGCGCTGAACGCGACGGCACCGGCGCCGTCGGCGACCGCGTCGGCCACGGCCGCGACCGGCACCGTTCGCACGTCGAGCCGGGGCTGGACCAGGTAGGGGAAGAGGTTGGAGGCGAACTCGATGTCGGGAACGACCACCCGCGTCCCCGCGGGCAGTGCGGTGACCACGGAGCCGACGAGCTCCGAGACCGTCGAGCCCACCGCGACGCGCGCAGGGTCGACGCCGACAAGCCGGGCGAACGCGGCGCGGGACGCCTCGGTGCTCTTGCCCCATGGCTCCCAGCTCGTGCGCCCGCTCCGCCAATCGGCGAGCGCAGCCGCCAGCGCGTCCCACGCCGGCTGGGGCGGCAGGCCGTAGCTGGCGGTGTTGCAGTACACGCCCCCCGGCGTCCAGAGCTGCCGCGCGTCAGCGAGGTTCATGCCTCACAACGTAGCGGCGCCCGCGCGGGCACGCCTGGCTAACCGGTCACGGCGACGGTCTGCTGGGAGTGTCCGGTCGCACCGCCCTTCGCTGCCGCCACCGACACCACCTCGCTGCCCGCGGCCGCGGGCACAGTCACACTGAACGAACCGTCCGGGGCGGCGGTGACCTGGCCGACCGACGTCGGAATGGGCTGAGCGTGCGCGGTGCCGCCCGGATCGGTGGCGCCCGTGGGCGAGAGCGTGGCGGCGACCACCACCGACGCGCCCGGCGCGGTGGTGCCGGACACGGTCACCGCTGCGGCGCCCGGCGTCGCGGTCACGGTCAACGGCGCGGCCGGCGGAACGCCGTGGGCCACGTAGCGCTCGCGCACGACCGCCGGCTGCTCGAGCAGCCGCCCCGACTTGATGTCCTGGGCCAGGCGCACGAATCCGGCCTCCACCCAGGTGATCTCGCCCGCGGACCCGGCCGGCTTGCCGTCGGTGAAGCCGATCGAGGCGGTCGTGGGATCGCTCCCGTAGGGCGAGGGCGGCACGTCGGCCTCGTCCCAGTCCTGCTCGGGGATCATGCCCACGCCGCCGGCGAAGTTGGCCATGTCCAGGAGCATCTGCGAGGCGCCGCCGCTGTCGCTGGTCTGCAGGTCCTGCTCGCCGCGCTCGCCGTTGAGCAGCGGCCACGCGTGGCCCGTGCCCGTGAACCACGGCACCCACGGGCGACCCGTGATCGGGCAGTGCATGGGAGCGGGCGCGTAGCAGTCGCCGTATCCGTCGGTCCCGCCGGTGACGGGCTGGTTGGTGCCGTTGACCGACTGCAAGCAGCGTTCCGTAGCGGCGGTAGCCCTCACCGCTGGGCGTCTGGATGCCCAGTACGTGATCCACCACGCTCAGCGAGTTGGCGATGACCGGAGCCGACGGATCCATCTCGCCGAAGCGCGCGAGCTCGAGGAACCCCGCGTCGACCACCGAGCGCTGGTCGGCGTCGACGCTGCCGTTGCCCAGGCTGTAGACGATGGCCGCGTTGGGATCGCCGTTCTTGGACAGCCGCAGGAAGTAGGGCTCGGCGGAGTACGGGCCGGTGCTCGTCACCGTCCAGGGCTCCACCTGGCGACGCCAGTCGTCGGCGGTGGCCAGGTAGAGCTGGGCGCGCTGCGCGTCCCCGTTGGCGCGGGCCATCGCCGCCGCCGACACCAGGCCGGCGATCTCGGTGGCGATGTTCGAGGGCGAGTAGCCGGCCTGATCCTCCCAGCGCTCGTCGCCGTAGACCGGCCCGTGGGCGACGAGGAAGTCGGCGGCGGGGACGACGTGATCGGTGTACAGGATGCGGTCATGGCCCAGCCCCGACTGCCAGGCCATGATCAGCGGGAAGGCCTGCTCGTCGGGCTCCAGCACGTAGTTGTCAGACGCGGTCGCCCCGTTGAGCAGCGCGTCGCGGGGGAAGCTCCCGTCGGGCAGCTGCACCCTGTCGAAGATGAAGCGCGTCTGGGCCTGCGCGGTGGCGAGGTCCCCGTCGGTGAGAAAGCCCGTGAACGTCTCATAGAAGTCGCGTTCGAAGATGACCCGGTAGTTGGTGCTCACATCGGGGAGCCCGTTGGTCTCGGTGTTCGCGGCGGTGGCCTGGCCCCACGGGTCGGCGAGCGCCGAGACGACGGCGCCCGGGAACTCCTTGTCCTCGGTGGCCTTCAGCACGTTGGCAGACGTCCAGTACTGCTGGAGCACTTCGCGATCCTGGGCGGCGGTCAGCCCCGGGAATCCCGCCGGGGGCCGGCGCAGCCGCGCGTCGTAGCGCAGCCAGCCCGCGCGGTAGCGCTCGGCCGTCTGAGCGAAACGGTGTGGCGGCACTGGCGGTCGCCGCCTGCACGGCGGAGGCCTGCGTCTGCCCGTAGCCGAGCGCCAGCGTGAACGAGCGCTCGTCGGCAGGGTCGATCTCCGCGGTCTGCTCGACGTTGCCGTTGTCGGCGTCGCGATAGGTGGGCCCGAGGCGATGCTGCGCGTCGAGCTGGGTCAGGCCGTCGCTGGCGGTGCCGGCGAAGCCGCTCGACGACATGGGGTAGGCGTGATCGGCAGCGAGGGCCCCGTAGACGGGGACCTCGTAGGTGCGCTGGGTCTGGCTCGAGCGCGCCAGCGTCTGGTAGGACACGAGCGCGTTCGCGCCGCGGTGCGACCCCGAGGTGATCGTCGCCGAGTTGGCGCCACCGTTGGTGGTGCCGCCACCCCCCGCACCGTTGATCATCGCGTCGTAGCGCACATAGACCCGGTACCTGCGCGCGGCCGGAACGAGCGGCTCAAAGCGCGTGTGCATGACAACGCTGTCGCGCGCCGGGTCGGTGAGGTAGTCGGTCACGAGGCGGTAGCGGCCGCTGCGCGCGGTGGCCACGATCTCGCAACTCATGCCGGTGCCGTCCAGTGCCCGCGCGACGTAGGTCATGTCGCGGGTCTGCAGGTCGGTGAAGCTGTGGCCGTCGGTGACGAGGAACTGCAGGGTGCTGAGGTTCGAGTTGTCCGTCGTCGGGCTGTAGGTGTCAGACAGCACGCCGTCGGCGACGGTGAACCACACACGGGAGCGGTGGGTGGTGGCCGAGCCCAGGCAGTCCTTGCGCCCGAGGTCGAGGTAGGAGGTCGCTCCCGGTGCGCCGGGAGCTGACACGGCCGACCACGGCGAGAAGGCAGCGACGGCCTGACCCGGGGTGACCGTCAGGGCCGCCAGGGCGAGCACCGCGGCAGCGGTGACCAAGCACGACAACCCGCGCGTTGTCAGAGTGTGCGCCTTCATTACGTGACCTCCCTCGTTCACGGAGCGCTATGGGCGAGGCAGCCGTGACCTGGATGACGCGGTTGCACCGAGTGTCAACTATAAGCCCCGCACGATCGCCGCTGCCACCTCGTCGGTGGTCGCGCTCCCACCCACGTCGGGGGTCAGCACGCCCTCGGCGCAGGCGGCCGCGACCGCGCGCTGCACTCGGTCTGCGCTGTCGTGCAGGCCGAGGTCGTCAAGCATGAGGGCGGCGGACAGGACCATCCCGATCGGGTTGGCCAAGCCCACGGCCGACGAGGTCGAACGCCGAGCCATGGACGGGCTCGTACATCGAGGGGCGCGAGCCGTCGAGGCTGAGGTTGGCGCTGGGAGCCATGCCGAGGCTGCCCGCCGAGCGCGCCCGTCAGATCCGACAGGATGTCGCCGTGGAGGTTGGAGGCGACGATCACGTCGAACTCCTGCGGGCGCGAGCACGAGCCGCGCCGCCGCGGCATCGACCAGCACCGACTCCCAGCGGACGTCGGGGATAGTCCGCGGCGACCTCGGCCACGACCTCGTCCCACAGCACGCTCGCGTGGGGGCTGGCGTTGGACTTGGTGATGCTGGTCAGATGCCGCGCGGCCCGGGAGCGGGCGAGCTCGAAGGCATATCGGGCGGTGCGCGCGATCCCGTCATGTGAGTAGATCGGTGGTCTGCACCGCGACCTCACCCGGCAGGCCGCGGCGCGTGAAGCCGCCGATGCCCGAGTACTCGCCCTCGGTGTTCTCGCGCACGACGACCAGGTCGATGTCGCTCGGGCGCACGATCCGCCAGCGGGCCGCGGACGCCCGGCAGCAGCCGCGGCGGGCGCAGGCTGACCGCCTGATCAAACCCCTGGACGATGGCCAGCCGCAGGCCCCACAGGGTCACGTGGTCGGGCACCTCGCGGGAGCCGACGGCGCCGAACAGGATCGCGTCGAAGCCCGCCAGGGTCTCGAGCGCGTCGGCGGGCATCATGCGCCCGGTGCTCAGGTAGTGGTCAGACCCCCACGGGAACGTCTCGCATGCGAACCGAGCGCCGGCCTCGGTGCCCTCCAGGGCAGCGAGGATCCGCAGCGCTACCGCACAGACCTCGGGCCCGATCCCGTCCCCGGGGATGACCGCGATCCGGCTCAGGCCGGGACCAGTCCTCGCTCGGAGCCGTCTTCGCTGACGTCCTCGTAGTCCTCGGCACGCGTCTCGTCGATGACCGGCCGGGGATCGAGCCGACGCGTCAGGGGCGTCAGCGCCAGGGTGACGATGAGGTTGGCCAGGATGGCAAGGAACGCCGAGTACATCGTCACCTTGAATGAGCCGATTGACAGCGGGAACGCGGACTTGAAGCTCTGCGAGGCGGCCATGTAGGTCCCGGTACCCATGCCGACCACCCATCCTGCCAGAAGCGCCCAGCGGTCAAACCACCGCGTGTACAGGCCCAGGAACACCGCCGGCAGGGTCTGAATGATCCACACGCCGCCGAGGAGCTGGAGGTCGATCGCCGACTTGGTGGAGACGAACAGCGCGAACACCAGCGCGCCGGCCTTGACCACGACCGATGCGACCTTGGCCACCGCGGCCTCCTCGGCGGAAGTGGCCTGCGGCCGTAGGAACTCGGCGTAGATGTTGCGGGTGAAGAGATTGGCCGCGGCGATGGCCATGATCGCCGCCGGCACCAGTGCGCCCACGCCGATGGCGGCGAACGCGAACCCCTCAAACCACGAGGGGAAGTACTTGATGAACAGGTCGGGGACCGCGAAGTTGGCGTTGGCCGGCTTCAGGCCCGCGGCGATGGCCATATAGCCGAAGAGGGCGATGATCCCGAGCGCCAGGGAGTAGAAGGCCAGCAGCGCAGCGTTGCGGCGGATGGTGTTGCCGCTCTTGGCGCTGAGCGCGCCCGTGAGGGCGTGCGGGTAGAGGAACAGGGCGAAGGCCGAGCCGAGGGCGAGCGTGGCGTAGGTCTCATACGACGCGGACTTGCCCGGGATGAGCGCCGCCGGCGGGGTCCGCTTGGGCAGCGCCTTCTCGGCGGCGCTGAAGATGTGTCCGAACCCACCGAGCTTGATCGGGATGTAGATGATCGCGACCACCACCGTCACGTAGATCGCGATGTCCTTGACGATCGCGGTCAGGGCCGGCGCCCGCAGGCCGCTCTGGTAGGTGTAGGCCGCGAGGATTACGAACGCGATGATGATGGGCCAGTCACCCGAGATGCCCATCGCGGCGATGACGGTCTTCAGGCCGATGAGCTGCAGCCCGACGTAGGGCATCGTGGCGATGATCCCGGTGATGGCGACCGCCAGGGCGAGCGACCTGGAGTCAAAGCGTCCGCGGACGAAGTCGGCTGCTGTGATGTAGCCGTGGCGCTTGCACACTGCCCACAGCCGCGGGCCGAACACGAACAGGACGGGGAACACGAGCGTGGTGTAGGCGAAGGCGAAGAACCCGGCGCTGCCAGTACCGAACATCGCCGCGGGCACCGCGATGAACGTGTAGGCGGTGTAGATGTCGCCGCCGATGAGAAACCAGGTCAGCCAGGTTCCGAACGAGCGGCCGGCCAGCCCCCACTCGTCGAGGTGGGCGAGGCTGGCCCTGCGCCAGCGCGCCGCGGCAAAGCCGATCAGGGTGACGGCCGCGAACAGGATGCAGAAGACGACGATCGCGGCGGGGTGGACGTTGTGCTGGTCCACGCCCTATCTCACGCGCCGGTAGACGATCACGCAGATCCCGGTGGTCAGCACCAACCACACCGCCTGGTACCAGTAGAAGAATGGAATCCCCCAGAGGTGCGGGTTGGCGTGCGCGTACAGCGGCGGGTAGAGCAGCGCGAAAAAGGGCAGGAGCAGCAGCCAGTAGTAGCCGCGGCTTCCGCGGGCCTGACGTCCAGTTCCGGTGTCTCCTCGCTGGTCGGCGTCCGAGGCCGCCATGGCCTCTCCCATTCCCACGGCATCGCGGCCGCAAACCGTAGATCGCGCGCCCGGTCTGATCCGATACATCTGTGCGATGCCCGCCCGCAACCTCGTCAACCTGCACTCGGTCGCCAAGGGCTATGGCAGCCGCGCCGTCCTGCACGACCTCACCCTCGGGATCACCGAGGGCGAGCGCGTCGGCATCGTCGGCGACAACGGCGCGGGCAAGTCGACGCTGATGCGGCTGCTGGCCGGCGCCGAGTCACCCGATGAGGGCACGGCCACGCACACGACCGGGCTCAACGCGGTGCTGGTGAGCCAGCGGGTCGACCTGAACCCGGAGAGCACCGTGCGCGCCGAGCTGGTGGGCGGGCGGCCCGACCACGAATGGGCGCGCGACGCCGGCATCCGCGAGGTGCTCGACGGCCTCCTCGGCGGGGTGGCCGTGAGTCGGTTTCCCCAGGGTCTCGAGACGGCCACCGGGCGCCTCTCGGGCGGCGAGCAGCGGCGGATCATGCTCGCCCGCGCGCTCCTGCGAGCACCGGAGCTGCTGCTGCTGGACGAGCCGACCAACCACCTCGACGTCGAGGGCATCGCATGGTTGGCGTCGTTCTTGGCCGGCCACCGGGGCACGGTCGCGGTCATCACGCACGACCGCTGGTTCCTGGACGCGGTCTGTGACCGCACCTGGGAGGTGGCCGACGGCGGGGTCTACCAGTACGAGGGCGGCTATTCGGCGTACGTGCTCGCCCGCGCCGAGCGCGACCGCCAGGCCGCGGCCCGCGAGGACAGGCGCGGCCAGCTCGTGCGCAAGGAGCTGGCGTGGCTGAGGCGAGGGCCGCCGGCGCGCACCTCTAAGCCGAAGTTCCGGATCGACGCCGCCAACGCGCTCATCGCCGACGAGCCGCCCGCGCGCGACACCGTGCAGCTGCTGCGCTTCGCCACCGCGCGGCTGGGTGATCGGGTGCTCGACGCGGTCGACGTCTCGGTGGCCTTCGGCGACCGCCGGCTGCTCTCGCACCTCACCTGGCGGCTCGGGCCCGGGCAGCGAGCGGCGCTGGTCGGGGCCAACGGCTCGGGCAAGACGACGCTCATCCGCCTGCTCGCCGGCGACCGCGCCCCGGACTCGGGCGAGGTGGAGCGGGGCGTGACCGTCGCTCTGGGCGAGCTCTCCCAGGACACCACCGAGCTCCCGCCGGGGTTGCGCGTGGTCGAGGCGCTGGCCGCAGGTGCGCGGGCGGGCGACGACGAGCGGAGGGGAGGACCTCACCCCGGGGACGATGGCGGAGCGCTTTGGCTTCCGCGGCGAAAAACTCAGCACTCATACCGAGGACCTCTCGGGCGGCGAGCGCCGTCGCCTGCAGCTCATGCGCCTGCTCCTCAGCGGGCCCAACGTGCTGCTGCTCGACGAGCCCACCAACGACCTGGACATCGACACCCTCACCGCGCTCGAGGATCTGCTCGACGGGTGGCCCGGGACGCTCATCGTCGTCACCCACGATCGCTACTTCGCCGAGCGCGTCTGCGATGACGTGTTCGCGCTGATGGGCGACGGAGGGCTGCGCCATCTGCCCGGCGGGATCGACCAGTACCTCGAGCTGCGGGCCGCTGCCACCACCGCCGAGATGGAGCCGGCCCGCGCCACCGAGGGCGGGCGGGGTCCGTCTCCAGCGCCGCGCCGCCCAGAAGGAGCTGGCCCGGGTCGAGCGCGAACTCGAGCGCGCCGAGCGGCGCGACGCGGAGCTGCAGGCGGCGATGGCCGCGGCCGCCACCGACGCGCCGCGCCTGGACGAGCTCACCCGCGAGCTGGCCACGCTGGCCGCCGACCGCGACCGGCTCGAGGCGTCCTGGCTCGAGCTCTCAGAGACGCTGGAAGGCTGAGGCGCGGATGTGCGATGCTCGGGGCAGCGATGAGCCGCCGCGTCAACAGCCCGCTCCTGCTCGTCGGCAGCCTGCCGGCGCGCTCCACCGACGCGGCCCTGCGCGCCGGCGCCGAGCTCTTCGGCGATCTCGTCTTCGCGCTGCCCGACGGAGAAACCGGTCCGCGCGCCGCGTGGGTGAGCTACGAGCGCGAGCAGCTCGCGCGGCCCCACCCCGACGTCGTCGTCGTCGCAGAGACCGAATCACCCACCGGCCGCCCTCGCCACGCCTATGAGACGCCCGTGTTCGGGATCCGCTCCGGGGTCACCGAGCTGCGGTTTGACACCTGGCCGCGGATCGACGATGCGATCGCGTCCTACCAGGAGTTCGCGCAGCTCAAGGCCGACGGCGTCATCCCTGATCACCTGCGCTTCCAGGTGGGCCTGCCGTTCCCGTCCAGCGCGCTCAACGCCTTCAAGGCCGACTTCGCCGCCGACTACCCGGTGGCCGAGCGCGGCTTTCAGAAGCTGGTGGCCGCGGAGCTTGTGCGGCTCACCGACGCGATCCCGCCGCGGGAGCTGGCGATCCAGTGGGACCTCGCCTATGAGACCCAGGACATCGAGGGGGTGCTGGCCTGGACCTCGGAGGGAGCGTGGGAGCGGTTCGCGCGCCCGGTGACGACCCTCACCCGCCTCATCCCCGAGGAGGTTCTGGTCGGCTATCACCTCTGCTACGGCACGTTCCCGGAATGGCCGATGTACGAGGCCCGCGACTACGCGGTGCTCGTCCGCATGGCCAACTTCGCCGTCGCCAACTCGGGCCGCACGGTGGACTGGCTGCACCTGGCCGGCCCCCGCTACCTGCGCAGCGAGGACCGCAGCTTCTTCCGGCCACTGGTGGACCTCGAGCCCGGGGCGGCGCGCGTGTTCCTGGGCATCGTGCTGCCCATTGACGGCGCGTCTGGCCTCAGGCGCCGGCACGACACCGCCTCGCGCTACATCTCAGACTTCGGCGTCGCCATGTACTGCGGGTTCGGCCGCCAGCCCGGCGAGGACGGGCTGGAGACCATGCGCGAGCACCGCCGCGTCGTCCGCTCCCTCGGCTGAGGGCGAGGCCGGCGGGACCGTCGGGTCAAGGCGCAGCGCACAGCGCGGTGACGATGTCGGGATCGAACTGCGTCCCCGCGCATCGGCGCAGCTCCGCGAGCGCGTCGGGCAAGGTGCGCCCGGACTGGTAGCAGCGGTCGGAGGTCATGGCGTCCAGGGCGTCACAGGCAGCGATGATGCGCGCGCCCAATGGGATCGCGGTGCCGGCCAGCCCATCGGGATAGCCGGTTCCGTCCCAGCGCTCGTGGCTGGCGCGGACCAGCCGCGCCACCGGCTGCATGACGGGGTCGGCGTTGAGGATGCGCTCGCCGATCGCCGAGTGTTGGCGCATCAGCTGCCACTCGTCATCGTCGAGCGGGCCGGGCTTGTCCAGGATCGCGTCGGGGATGCCGAGCTTGCCGACGTCGTGCAGTTCGGCGGCGCGCAGCAATTCGTCCAGCTGATCGGCGTCAGGCCGAAGTCGCGCCCGAGGTCGCCGACGAGCTGACCGACCCCGTAGACGTGATAGTGCAGGTCGGGAGTGCGCTCGGAGAGCACCTGCATGAGCACGTCGTGGGTGCGCGGCGGGGTGCTGCGGATCGTGCGGACCTTGGCGGCGTACATGCGCTGGTCGGCGAGCTGGAGCAGCGCGGTCGTGGTGGCGGCCTCGTCGGGCAAGCGTGGCCAAGCCCCGCGAGGCGCTGACACTGAACATGTTGCCCCGCTCGGTGAGGGCGGCGGTGGCGGCGCCGATGAGCGCGTCGTCGGTGGTGAACCGTCCCTTCAAGCAGGAGGCAGAACTCATCGCCGCCGAGGCGATAGGCCCGCCCGTGGCCGCCGACCGCGGCGCGCAGAGCGGCCCCGATCCGGCTCAGGAGGGCGTCGCCGGCGGCGTGGCCGAAGGTGTCGTTGTAGCGCTTGAAGCCGTCGAGATCGAAGAACACGAGCGTCTGGGGGTGGCTCTCGTCGGCGTCGGCGACGGCGACGTCCAGATCGCGCATCAGCCGCCGGCGGTTGCCCAGGCCGCTGAGGCCGTCGGTCACCGCGTCCTCGCGCGCTGTGACGCAGCATCCGGATGTTCTCCATGAAGGTCAGGACCGCCCGCATGATGCCGACGATCAGCGAGCCGGCGGCGAGCACCACCGCGGTCGGCGTGATGTGGGTGAAGGCGGCGTCGACGAGGATCCCCAGGGCGAGCGCGGCGAAGGCGAGCGGCAGGACGATGACCTGGAAGGACGCCACCGGATGCCTGGCCCGGCGCTTGGACGGCTGCCAGGCGGCCACGGCGAACAGCGCCATCGCCGCCGGCCACATCGTGTCCAGGATGCCGCCCGCGACGTAGGTGCCCTTGGCCTCCAGGTAGGTGAAGAGCAGGTCGGCGACGGCATCGAGGACCATGGCGGCGCCGAGGAACAGCCATACCCGGTCTGGCCGCCACGACGACAGCGCGAACGCCACCACGACGAACACCAGCAGCGTCACGTCGCCCAGCGGATAGGCGAGGTTGACCGTGTCCTCGATGAGGCGCCCCTGGCTGATCTGGAGCACGGTCGGCAGGATCAGCCCGGTGCCCGACGGACGCCAGCGCCAACGCCACCATCCCGCCGTCGAGCCATTGCTCGGCGGGACACGCGACCGCGCCGCGAGCGGATGAGCAGCATCAGCGCCGCGTACATGGCGGGGTACATCGCCAGGTAGAGCGGGTCGGCGATCGACGGGAACGGCGGGTTGGCGAGGTTGTTGAGCCACAGGGTCCAGACCAGGTCGCCGGCGGTCCACGTCAGCAGTCCGAAGGCGATGAGCGCCCAGGCCCAGCGGTCCTCGCGGCGTGCCCACACCCGGGCGGCGCAGATTGCGACGGCGCATCACCTCGGCCGCGGTGTAGACCCAGTTCTTGGCCGACGGCCGCCATGCCGGCACCGCCGAAGCCCAGCAGCGCGTGCGCCGCATGAAAGGCGACGAGGAGCCACATCGCCGCGAAGGCGGCGGTGAGCAGGCGGGGATGTCGGGTGGATGTGCGCATGCGCCTGTGGCGCCCCGGGGCCCGGTCCGTCAGGCGCGACTGACCCCATATCGGCGCCACCGACCCGCAACTGAACCTTCCGGCCATCTGGTCCTCCACATGCGGAGATGACGGGCGACGCAACCGCGCCCGTCATCTCGCCGCCCCCGGTTATCCCGGCCGAACGGACCCCAAGGGGAAGGGACCGCCCGGCGGGAAACGCTCGTCAGTTGTGGTTGAAGGGCGCCACCATCGGGTTGGTGCCCGTGTAGATCCCGGTGTAGTTCGGGTACCAGACCCAGAAATGCAGGGTGATCAGCCGCGGGTGCCAGAAGTTGAACTTCGCCCCGCTGCCCGGCGCCGTCGCGGCGCATTCCGACTGCGCGTCGGCGAAGACGACGGTGCCATCGTCGTAGTGGCAGGCCGCCCCGAACACGCCGTACTTGGCGCCCGGCAACGGGGCCTTGGCCGGCATCGACGTGAACACCCACTCCAGTGCGGACAGCTGCCATCCGTGACCGGTGTGCTCGTAGACGAGGATCGGCGGCTTGCGCACGTTGAACCCCGTGATCTTGGGGTTGATGAAGTGGTAGCCCATGTTGGGGATCATCTTGGTGAGGATGCGGTAGCCGTCGGCCTTGGCCTGCCCCAGGTTGGTGGCGTACTTGGCCGTCGCCAGGCGGGCCGCGACGAGGTCGGCCGTCACCGCGGACTGGCTTGCCGGCCGCGCCACCGCGTGGGTCGAGGCCGGGGCCACATTGGGCCGGCCCGACGCTGTGGCGGCGACGCCGATCACGATGCTGGCCACGGCTGCGACCAGCATTCCTCCGATCATCATGCGACGCATGAGACGCTCCTTGGCTTGAGAGAGGTTGCCGCCGGGGCGAGTGCCCGATGCCCAGCGGTTCTGACTCCAGCCAACCTAAAAAGCGCCGGCGCGGGGCGCATCGGGAGGACTCCCTATGTTGCACCCGGCCGGTCCCTATCTTGCGCCGGGGCGGCGTCGGTTTTTGTCGCCACCTCGACGGAATCCGGCCATTTGGAGCCCCGTCACTAAACATAAGCCGGACGGCGGCCGATCGTCGCCATGTGATCCAGAGTGTCTTCACCGAGGGCCTTGAGCGCACGGGCGGCGACGAGCCGGCCGGCGGGCTCGAGCTGCGCCTGGCGCGCGAGGAGACCGCCCGGGTGCGCAACCTGGTGGCCTCTCACAACCGTCTGCACGACCTGATCGCCCGCGACGCTCCGCTGCGCGATGTCCTCTCAGAGCTGGTGGAGGGCATCGAGGAGTACGAGCCGTCGGTCATGGCCTGTGTCGTGCTGCTGGACCGCGACTCCAGCACGCTGCACCCGGGTGCCGGGCCGTCCTTGCCGCCGCACTGGCTGGAGGCCATCGACGGCGTAGTGATCGGGCCCAACATCGGCAGCTGCGGATCCGCGGCGTGGTCCGGTGAGCTCGTCATCAGCGAGGACCTCTCCACCGACCCGAAGTGGACGCCGGTCCGCGAGTTCGCGGCCGCTTGCAACCTCAGCCACTGCTGGTCGATGCCGATCAAGAGCGCCGACGGCCTCGTGGTGGGCACCTTCGCGCTCTACGGCCCGCAGCCGCGGGCGCCCCAGCCCGAGCACATCGCGCTCATGCAGGACGGGGCGCGGCTGGCGGGAATCGCCATCGAGCGCCAGCGCACGATGGAGCGGCTCATCCACGACGCCCGCTACGACGGGTTGACCGGGCTTCCCAATCGCCGGGCCATCTTCGAGCGGTTGGAGCAGGCTCTGGGCCGCGCCGGAGGCGGATCCAAGGTGGCCACGCTGTTCGTCGACCTTGACGGGCTCAAGGCGCTCAACGACACCCTCGGCCACGACCGGGCCGACGACATGATCCGCGAGGTCGCCCAGCGGCTGTGTCCGGCGCTGCGCGCCGATGACTTCGTCGGCCGCTTCGGCGGCGACGAGTTCATCGCCATCGCCGAGGAGATCACCGACGCCGAGCAGGCCGCGGCACTGGCGGCGCGTCTGCTGGAGGTCACCTCCGCGCCGCTGCGGGGCCTGGAGGGGACGACGGTCACCGCCAGCATCGGGATCGCGCTCGTGGACAGCGACGTCGACGCCGCCGAGGCCATCCGGCGCGCGGACACCGCGATGTACCGCGCCAAGCAGTCCGGACGGGACCGCTACTCCTTCTTCCTTGAGGCCAACGAGGACGGCCTGCCCGAGCGCCGCCGGGTGTCGCTCACACGCGAGCTGGGCGCGGCCGAGGCGCGCCACGAGATGACGCTCGCCTTCCAGCCGGTGTTCGATCTGGCCGGCGACGAGATCGTCGCCATCGAGGCGTTGATGCGCTGGACCTCGCCCACCTGCGGAGAGGTGTCACCTCGCGAGTTCATCCCGCTGGCCGAGAACTCGGGGACGATCGTGCCGCTCGGCGCCTGGGCGCTGCGGGAGAGCTGTGAGACCGCGGTGCGGATCACCGAGCTCACCGGCCGACGCCTTGAGTTGGCGGTCAACGTCTCCGGGCACCAGCTGGCCAAGGCAGGGTTTGCTCAGTCCGTCTACCAGACGCTGGCCCACGCGAACTTCCCGGCGGAGCTGCTGACGCTGGAGGTGACTGAGGGCGCCTTCTTGCAGGGTGACGAGGTGACCGCGCGCACGCTCGGGGAGCTGCGGTCTCTCGGCGTCCGCCTCACCGTCGATGACTTCGGCGCCGGCAGCGCGTCGCTGGTCGGCTTCCGCGAGCGTCCCGTCGACGGGATCAAGATCGATCGCCAGTTCCTCAGCGGCCTGCCCGAGGATGCGGTGAGCTTCGCCGTCGTCGCCGCCATCAGCAGCATGGGCACCGCGCTCGGGGCCACGGTGACGGCCAAGGGCGTGGAGACCGAGGCCCAGCTCGTGTCGCTGCGGGCCATGGGCTGCGAGCGCGTTCAGGGCTTCCTGCTGGCCGAGCCGATGCGCCTTCGGGATCTCGTCACCCGCCTGCGCGGCTCAGGCTAAGGCGAGACCTCCTCGAACCGCCGCGCCCGGGTGTTGAGCGTGAACTGGGCGATCACCGCGGCCACGACGAGGAAGCCGGCGATGACCAGGAACGCGCCGAGCACGCTCATGTGGGGGATCTGCGGGGCGATCAGCAGCACACCGATCCCGCCGCCGAGATGGCCGATCCCGTCGACGAGCCCGAAGCCCGTTACCCGCGCGCGCGTGGGGAAGCTCTCGGCCGACAGCGCGTAGGTCATCGGCACCCACACGTTGAAGCCGAAGAAGACGATCGCCATGCCGATGAAGGCAACCCCGGTGCTGGTTCCCGCCTCGGCCACCAGCACGGCGCCGATGACGGTGATGACCGCCCCGATCGGCAGCCACAGCTTGCGCTCCAGCCGCTCGGCGTAGCGCACCGCGAACAGCGCACAGGCGAGGAAGCCGAAGGCACCGACGGCCTGGATGATGCCCGCCTCGGGCGGCGGATAATGCAGCGCGGTGAGCAGCGACGTGCCGCCCGCTGAGATGGCGAAGACGGTGACGTAGGCGAAGAACCACACGGAGACGAGCACGAGGACGCGCTTGACGTAGGTGGCGTTGCCGAGCACGTGCTTGAAGGAGACATAGCCGCCGGGGGCGGGCATCTCCACCGGGACGTCGTCGGGGACCGGGGGCAGCTCGCGTTTCCGGGACGCGTGCTCCTCCATCTCGGGACACGACGCGGTCGGCCTCTTCGACGCGGCCCTGCCCGATCAGCCACCGCGGGGACTCAGGCAGCTCGACGCGCAGCACGATGGCGATGAGCGCCAGCAGCGCGCCGACGCCGTACATCCAACGCCAGCCGTTCTCGAAGCCCGGGCCCGCCTGGGCGAAGGGCAGGCCGTGCGGCCACGGCGTCTTGGGCGTGGTCAAAAACAGGCCCAGCCAGATCCCGAGCAGCGCCCCCAGCGCCGAGTTGACGAAGATGACCGACGTCCACTTGGCCCGGTTGCGCCGCGGTGCCACTTCGCCGATGTAGGTGTTGACGATCGAGAGGTCGGCGCCCACCGCCATACCCGTCACCACGCGGGCGAGCACGAAGTTCGTGTAGTCGGGTGCCAGCGCGTTCCAGAGCGAGCCGACCCCGGTGAGCAGCATCGTCACCAGCAGCATGTTGCGGCGGCCGATCTTGTCCGAGAGGGGACTGAGCAGAAGCGTGCCGGCCACGTAGCCGGCCAGGTTGAGCGCGATCGGGATCCGGATGGTGTTGAGGGCGTTCGCCGGACTACAGCCCGGCTTGAGAGCCACGCAGCTCTGGATGAACGACACGTTGATGTCGAACACGTCATAGAACGTGAAGAGGAAGCCGAGGCCGATGATCCCGACGAACAGGAACGGCATCGCCCAGACATCGAGGCGGTCCAGCCGGGCCAGCACTCCCTTGGCCGCGTCATCCGTGCTCTGTGGGACCGCTCCCGCTGGGTCCCAGCCCACCTCGACGGATGTCGGGGGCGCCGCCGGGGGCGCCCGCGCGTGTCTCTGCCATGTCGCGTCCTCCCTCTCGCTCTGCCAGGGCAAGCTCGACTTGTCAGTGCCTTGTCTAGGCCTACCCGCCCATTCTCGTTTCGAACAACTGGGCGGATCGCGAACACACGAATGTCAGATATTCAACATTTTGATCATATTCATTTGAGCGCGCGCTCGGACACGTGCAAGCGAGACCGCGGCCCCATCCCGGACCAGGACGGCCTGCGCGTCGTCGCATTCCGCGCCCCGGATGCGCACCGGCGTCAGGCTATCCGGCCCATCGCACTCGCGTCAGGCCACCCAGCGCACGTCGGGCGCGCGGCCGGGCGAGCGCGAGCCCAGCGCGCGCTCGGCGGCGGCGAGGCGCCGGACCGCCTCGGCCAGGCGCTCCGGCGGCTGGGTGAACGGGAGCCGCAGCCGCTGCTCAAAGCCGCCATCGACGCCGAAGCGAGGGCCCGGCGCGACCCGCACGCCGTGCGCCACCGCGCGCGCCGCCAGGGCCGACGCCGTGGTGCCGTCGGGCAGCTCGACCCACAGCGTCATCCCACCCGCGGGGCGCCCGACACGCCACTGCGGGCACTCGCGGGAGATCGCGCTCAGCAGCGCGTCGCGGCGCTCGCGCAGCCACTCGCGGCGGGCGGGCAGCAGGGTGTCAAAGCGCCGCAGGACCTCGATGGCCATGAGCTGGTCGAGGATCGGGCTGCCGACGTCCTGGCCGGCGCGGGCGAGCGCCAGCCGGCGCACCAGCTGTGGATCGCCGCGCAGCCAGCCGGTGCGCAGGCCGCCCCACACCGGCTTGGACAGCGAGCCGAGCGCCAGCACGCCGGTCCCGGGGTCTCCGGCGGCCATCGACGGCGGCGTGCCGCCCCCATCGTTCGCGTCGCCGGGCTCGAGCACCAGCTCGGCCAGGCTCTCGTCGCTGACCAGCAGCATCCCGGCCGCGCGTGCCGCCCTGGTCACGGCGGCGCGCTCCCGCGCGGAGGCCCAGAACCCCGTCGGGTTCTGGAAGTCCGGGATGAGATAGCCGAGCACCGGGCGGGCGTCGCGCAGCGTCGCACGCAGGAGCGGGCAGGTCCCAGCCGTCGGCGCCCACGGGCACGCCGACCGCGACGCAGCCGCGCGCGCGGACCGCATCCAGGGCGCCGGGGTAGGTGGGGGTCTCCAGCAGCACCCGGTCTCCGGGGCGGGCGAACGTCCGCAGCGCGAGGTCCCACGCGTGCAGGGCGCCCTGGGTCACCAGCACCTGCGCGGGCTCGGTGACCAGGCCGCGTCCGCACAGGTAGCCGGCGATCGCGACGCGGGTGGCGGCAAGCCCGAACGGCTCATAGCCGTGGCCGCCGAGCTCGGGCGCCAGGGCATGGGCGGCGCTGGAGCGCCAGCTCGGCCAGGTCGGGCGGCGCGGGGAGGTTGGCCAGGGTCAGGTCGATCATGTCGCCGGCGCGGCGGCTCGGCCTCGTCGGGGCGGCCCTCGGGCAGGGGTGGGGAGGTGATCCAGCTGCCCCGGCCCCGGCGCGAGGCGAGGTAGCGCTGCTCGCGCAGGACGTCCAGCGCCGCGGTCACCGTGTTGCGCGACACGCCCAGCGCGAGGGCCAGCTCGCGCTCGGAGGGCAGGCGCGTGTACGGCGGCAGCCGGCCCTCCACGATCAGCGCGCGCAGTGCCGCCGCCAGCGCCGGGTAGGCCACGCCGCCGCCGCGCCACTCTCCGAGCAGCCGCATGAGATGCGGCGTCGCCAGGCGGCGCAGCGCCACCACGGTGCCATCATCGCGCAGATTGGCCCTGTCTGGATGGTGCCAAGTCTGGCAGTCTAACTCGGTATGAGCCGCGCCGTTCGCATCTCTGGGTCGCCTGCTCGCGCCCGTGCCGCCGGATCGCCGCGCGCGCCGCTTCGCCCAGCTGCTGGCCGGCCTGGTGGGGTACGGCGTGACCGCCTCGATGATGGTGCTCGCCGGTCTGGGGCTTGACCCGTGGGACGTGTTTCACCAGGGCCTGTCGCGGACCTTCGGGCTGGGGATCGGCACGTGGGCGGTCATCGCCAGCGTGCTCGTGCTCGTGTGCGGCTGGATCCCGCTGCGCCAGCGCCCGGGCGTAGGGACGGTCCTCAACGCCCTCATGGTCGGGCTGGTGATGGACGTGATGCTCGCGGCGATCCACCCGCCTCACGTGCTGTGGGCGCGGATCGCCCTGCTGGTCGGCGGCGTGATCGGCAACGGGTTCGCCACCGGCTTCTACATCGGCGCCGGCCTCGGTCCCGGGTCCGCGGGACGGGCTGAGCACCGGGATCGCGGGACGCGGCTACTCGATGCGCGTCGTGCGCACCACCATCGAGGGGACGGTGCTCGTCACCGGGTTCCTGCTGGGGGGGACGGTGGGGGTGGGGACCGTCCTGTACGCGACGGCCATCGGCCCGATCACGCACCTCACCATCCCGGCCCTGGTCATCGGCCGGCGGCAGGCGCGGGACGCCGCCGCCGTCGCGTCCGCCCGCCCCGAAGTGTCACCCACAAAAATGTCCGTGTGACACTTGCAATTGCCTGACACCTGGGTTACTCTGGATCCACAAAGGACCACATTTGCCATGTATGCCCTGATCAACAGTTTCCGCGGTAAGCCTCAGCCGACGCAAGTCGCGCTCGCCGGGCCGTGCCCGCATCGCCCGTGGGCAACGGCCCCGCGCAGCAATCTCAACACCCTCGCGGAGCAGCGCGTGCGCTAGAGACAGGCGCACACACCTGCCGAGCGAGGGCGACCCAGATGGGTCGCCTTTTTTGTGCCGTCACCCGCCTCGGAGGCGAGTGACACTGTCACTGACACCTGTCATGCAGGTGAGGGTGACGCCTGTCCAATTGTCATACCCTTCGCCCGGTCACGGACCGCTACAAACACACCGAGAAGGCAGGAGCGACCAGCGATGCACATCAAGACGTTCGGACCGGTCGACGAGCGCAGCCTCGAGCAGCTCAAGCGTTGTATGGCCGCGGGCGACGCCGAGTACGGCGTCCTGTGCGCCGACCATCACCCGGGCTACAGCCAGCCGATCGGCGGCGCGATCGCGTACGAGGGATACGTCTCGCCGTCGGGCGTGGGATTTGATATCGGGTGCGGCAACAAGGCGGTCGAGACCAAACTGACCCGCGCCGACCTTGAGGACCTCGGGGGCGTTCAGGCGATCATGGACCGGATCACACAGCGGATCTCGTTCGGGATGGGCGTGCCGGCGCGCGAGCGCGTCGATCACCCGGTGCTCGACAAGATCCGCAACGCCGAGTTCGCGCCGCAGCGCAAGCTGGCGGGCCTTGCCGAGTCCCAGCTGGGCACGGTCGGCTCGGGCAACCACTACGTGAACCTCATGGAGGATGAGGGCGGTCACGTGTGGGTGGGCGTCCACTTCGGCTCGCGCGGGTTCGGCCACAAGACGGCGTCGGGGTTCCTGGCGCTCGCGCAGGGCCTGGCCTTCGACGGTCGTGCGCACGAGGGCGAGATGGACTCGCCACCGGTTTTGCTGGAGCTCGGCACCGAGCTGGGCGACGCCTACATCCCGGCGATGCAGCTCGCGGGCGAGTACGCCTACGCGGGCCGCGATGTCGTGGTCGCCAAGGTGCTGGAGGTTCTGTCCGCGGACGCGGTCCATGAGGTGCACAACCACCACAACTTCGCGTGGCGCGAGGAGCACGGCGGGCGGACCTACTGGGTCATCCGCAAGGGCTGCACACCGGCCCGGCCGGGCCAGGAGGGTTTCGTCGGCGGGTCGATGGGCGACGAGTCGGTGATCCTGGAGGGCGTCGCCTCCGATGACGCGACCGAGTCGCTGTTCTCCACCGTCCACGGCGCCGGCCGGGTGATGAGCCGCACGCGGGCGGCGGGCAAGGTGCGCCGGCGCAAGCGCTGGGCCTGCAGCAACCGCGACTGTGACCGGCTCTTCGAGTCCGCCGACGCCCGCTGCCCCGAGCATCCCGGGTCGCGGATGCTCAAGACGTGGGTGCAGGAGCAGATCAAGCCCGGAGTCGTCGACTGGCCCGCCGTCCGGGCACGGTTGCGCGACCAGGGGATCGTGCTCGTGGGCGGAGGCGCCGACGAGGCGCCGGAGGTCTACAAGCGCCTGCCCGATGTGCTCGCGGCGCACGCCGGCTCGATCAGGGTCACGCACCGGCTGCGCCCGCTGGGCGTGGCGATGGCCGGCCGGGACATCCACGATCCGTACAAGGACTAGGACCCCGCGTCTGTGTGCCCCTTCTCACAGCGCGCCGGAGAAGGTAATGTGAAGATCCGCACGAGGGCGCAGGAGGTTGCGCGAGTGGCGCGAGGGCGCAGGAGACGAGGACGAAGGGGGCTAGATGTCGACGTGGAGCACGCAGACGAGCTGCAATGGGACGCCGGAGGACGTACTTGAACTGCTGACGGAGCCGGGAGCGATCGCGCGCTGGTCTCCGGTTCCGTTCACGCTCGTGGACACCGATCGGGAGCGGCTGTGCGCCGGGGACCGGGTGCGGGTGCGCGGCGAGCTCGCGGGCCGCGGAATGGAGTTCCTCGTCGATGTCGCCAAGGCCGAGGGCGGGCACCTCGCCCTCACCGCGATCGGGCCGATCCGGATTGACGTCGACTACCACGTCGTGGGCGATGGGTGCGGGAGCAGCGTGCGCGCGCGCATCGGGGTTGCCGGCAGCGGCCTGTTCGGCCGCGTGCTCGCCGGCGCCACCGACGCGCTGCTCGCAGCGGGCGCGCTGCGCATGGCCGTGGACCGCATCGCCGAAGAGCTGGAGCCGGCCGCGCTGGCAGCCTGACCGCCTCAGACAGGCTGCCGGCGGCCGGCCCAGGACCGGCGTCGCCTACGTGAAGGCCGAAAGACCGGTCAGATCGCGGCCGAGAATGAGGGACTGGACGCTGTCGGTGCCCTCATAGGTCTCGACGATCTCGAGATCAGTGAGGTGGCGGGCGACGTGGTACTCCAGCAGCAACCCGTTGCCGCCCATGATGTCCCGTGCCTCGGCGCAGACGAGCTTGGCCTTACGCGCGTTGTGCAGCTTGGCCAGCGACGCCATCGATCCCGTCATCGCATCGCGCTCCTGCAGCTGAGCCATGCGAAAGCAGATGAGCTGCATGGCCGTCGTCTCGGCGACCATGGTCGCCAGCTTGGCCTGGACCAGCTGGAAGCCGGCAATCGGCTGCCCGAACTGTGAGCGCTCCGCCGCGTAGGCCACGGCCGCCTCGACGCCGGCCATCGCGTGGCCCACGCATTCCCAGGCGGCGCCACCGCGAGTCTGGTCCAGGACGCGGGTCGCGTCCTCGAACGTGCGCGCATCCGCCAGCCTGTTCTCCGCTGGGACGCGGACGTCGCGCAGGGCGATCTCGGCCTGCCACACCGCCCGCTTGCCGATCTTGCCGGTGATGATCGGTGGATGGGTCAAAGCCCGGGGCGCCCTTCTCCACGACGAACGCGCCGACGTCGCCCTCGTCGTCGCGCGCCCACACGATCACGAGATCTGCGAACGAGGCGTTGCCGATCCACCGCTTGTCGCCGTCCAGGACATAGCTGTCGCCGTCGCGGCGCGCCGTGGTCTCCAGCGACACCGAGTCCGAGCCGTGCTCTGGCTCGGTGAGCGCGAAGGCGCCGATCTGCTCAAGGCGGGCCATCGGCGCAAGCCACCGGGACTTCTGCTCGGGTGAGCCCAGCAGCGCGATCGAACCCATGGCCAGCCCGGAGTGCACGCCGAAGAAGGTGTTCAGACTCCCGTCGGCCCGGGCGAGCTCGCGGGAGACGATGCCGGTCGCCAGCCGCGACATTCCCGGACAGCCGTAGCCGTCGATCGTCGTGCCGGCGATCCCGAGCTCCGCGAGCTTGGGGACGAGCTCGAAGGGGAATTCGGCTCGCTCCCAGTAGCCGTTGATCACCGGGAGGACCTCCTGTTCGCCGAACGCTCGGACCCGGTCGCGGATGGCGCGCTCATCATCGGTGAGCTGCTCGTCGAGCAGGTAGTAGTCCGCTGCAGCAGCGGCGCGGTCGCGGTCGTCCTGGGTGGTCATCAGGTGTATCCCTACCCGATGTAGGCTGGCGCTCACCGTCGATCACGTCTCGAGCAGGGGAGGAACCACGATGGATGCCGTCAACCGCCAGGTCCGCCTGGCCGCCCGCCCGGTCGGACTGCCCAAGGCGAGCGACTGGGATCACACCGAGGAACCCGTCGCCGAGCCGGGCGAGGGCGAGGTGCTCGTCAAGGTCAAGTACCTGTCGCTGGACCCGGCGATGCGCGGGTGGATGAACGACGCCCGCTCCTACATCCCGCCGGTGGGCATCGGCGAGGTGATGCGCGCCGGCGGCTGCGGCGAGGTGCTCGCCTCCGAGCACCCGGGATTCGAGCCGGGCGACCACGTCACCGGCATCACCGGGATCCAGGAGTACGCCGTCCTGCACGGCGACTCGGCTGATCAAGATCGACCCTGAGCTGGCCCCGCTGCCCGTGTACCTGGGGACGCTCGGCATGCCCGGGATGACCGCGTACTTCGGCCTGCTGGACATCGGCAAGCCCCAGGAGGGCGAGACCGTCGTCGTCTCCGGCGCGGCCGGCGCCGTGGGCAGCGTCGTCGGCCAGATCGCCAAGATCAAGGGCTGCCGCGCGGTCGGGATCGCGGGCGGGGAGGAGAAGTGCCGGCACGTCGTCGACGAGCTCGGCTTCGACGCCTGCATCGACTACAAGTCAGAGAACGTCGCTCAAGGCGCTGCGCGAGCACTGCCCCAACGGGATCGACGTCTACTTCGACAACGTCGGCGGCGAGATCCTGGACGCCGCGCTGGCCTGTCTGGCCCGAGGCGCCCGGATACCGCTGTGCGGGGCGATCTCGCAGTACAACGCCGACGGGCGGGATGCGGGGGCCGGCGAACTACATGTCGCTGCTCGTCAACCGGGCCACGCATGACCGGCTTCCTCGTCTTCGACTTCGCCGAACGCTACGCGCAGGCCGCCCAGGAGATGGCCGGCTGGGTGCAGGAGGGCCGGCTCAAGTCCTTCGAGGACGTCGCCACCGGCGGCGTGGCCGAGTTCCCCGAGACGCTCCTGCGCCTGTTCCGCGGGGAGAACCTCGGCAAGCTCGTGCTCGAGGTCTAGCCCGCTCTCGCTGCGAGCCCATTGCGCGCGGTGGCGCTCCACCAAGCTCTGTCCCGGCTGTTAGCGCGAGTCCGAGGCGGGCCGCGGCTCTCACCGGGCCGCGGCCCTAATCGGTCCAGAAACCGGGCACACCATGGTTTCGGGCTGTTCACAGGCCGAGGATCGGCCCTGGTTACATCGGGAACTGGTTAGGCGCGGATCGGGACCGAAGGGGCGTTCTCGCATGGTGAGACTGAGTCGCTGGTGCATCGCTCATCGTCGGTGGGTGATCGGGGGATGGGTCCTCGTGGCGGTGCTCACGACGGCGATCGCCAGCGGCGTCGGCCGCCAATACGCCACGGACTTCAGCCTGCCGGGCACCGAGGCCCAGCACGTCGTGGACCTGCTCGGCAGCCAGTTCAAGGCCCAGAGCGGCGATGTGGACACGATCGTCTTCCACAACGCGAAGGGCAGCGTCGACGACCCGGCCGTCCGCAACGCGGTCACCCCGGTGCTGGAGCGGGTCGCCAAGATGCCGCACGTCGCCGGCGTCGTGAGCCCGTACAGCAGCGCCGGCGCGGTCGAGGTCTCCAAGGACCGCAGGACCGCCTTCGCCACCGTCAACTACGACAAGCGCGCCAACCTCCTGCCCGACAAGACCGGTCAGCCGGTGCTCGACGCGATCAACGCCGTCAAGGTGCCCGGGCTCACGCTCGCCGC
The DNA here is from genome assembly GCA_963790605.1 of uncultured Actinomycetota bacterium. Taxonomy (GTDB): domain Bacteria; phylum Actinomycetota; class Thermoleophilia; order Solirubrobacterales; family Solirubrobacteraceae; genus Palsa-465. The sequence goes on from CAWBPG010000004.1 coordinate 136,275, forward strand.
CGGCGGCCAGGTGATCGAGAACGCCGAGGGCTTCAACATCGGTCCCGCCACGTCGGTCGGGGTGCTCGCCGCGCTCATCATCCTGCTGCTCACCTTCGGCTCGCTGAGCGCGGCCGGGATGCCGCTGGTGACCGCCGGCCTGGGCCTGATCACCGGCATCGCGCTGGTCGGGCCTGGGGACGCACATCACCAGCATGTCCAACGTCGCCCCGGAGCTGGCGATCATGATCGGCCTGGGCGTGGGGGTGGACTACGCGCTGTTCATCCTCACCCGCTTCAGGGAGAACTACGCCCGCAACGGGGACGTGCAGGCCTCGATCGTGCAGGCGATGGACACCTCGGGCCGCGCCATCCTGCTCGCCGGCACGACGGTGATCATCGCGCTGCTGGGCATGTTCGCCACCGGCGTGACGTTCATGTACGGGCTGGCGATCGCCTCCGTCCTCGCGGTCCTGCTGCGTCCTCGCTGGCGTCGCTGACGGTGGTCCCGGCGCTGCTGGGCGCCTGGGGCACCCGGGTGGTGCGGCCCAGCCGCAGCGCCCGGCGCCGCGAGGCACGGGGCGAGGCGCCCCGGCAGTCGGCGTGGCGGCGCTGGAGCCTCATCGTGCAGTCGCGCCCGTGGCCGCTGGCGGCCGCGTCGCTGCCTGGTCATGCTCGTGTGCCTCGTGCCCGTCCTGGGGCTGCGGCTGGAGTCAAGCGACGCCGGCAACGATCCGTCCGGCACGAGCACGCTACCGCGCCTTCAACCTGCTCTCTGACGGCTTCGGCGCCGGGCTTCAACGGCCCGCTGGAGATCGTCGCCCAGCTCGACAACCCGGCCCAGCAGTCACAGCTGCCCGCGCTGCGCGCCGCCGTGGCCAATACGCCGAACGTCGTGGCGGTCACCGCGCCGCGGCTGGCGCCCTCGGGCAAGGTCGCCGTGATGGAGGCCTATCCCGCGTCGGCGCCGCAGGACCAGGCGACCAGCGATCTGGTCAACCACCTGCGCGACGACGTGCTCCCGCCGTTTGCGAAGACACTTCGCCGACCGGCCGCTGGTGGGCGGCTTCACCGCGGGCTCGATCGACTTCTCCAACGTGCTGGCCGGCAAGCTGCCGCTGTTCATCGGGATCGTGGTCGTGCTCTCGGCGCTGCTGCTGTTCGTCATCTTCCGCTCGCTGGTCATCCCGGTGCAGGCGGCGCTGATGAACCTGCTGAGCATCGGCGGGGCGCTGGGCGCGACCGTCGTCGTGTTCCAGAACGGGTTCCTGGCCGGCCTGCTGGGGGTGACCAAGGGGCCGGTGGAGCCGTGGATCCCGGTGCTGATGTTCGCGGTGGTGTTCGGCCTGAGCATGGACTACGAGGTGTTCCTCATCTCCCGCGTGCGCGAGGAGTGGGTGCGCCAGCGCGACGCGACCGCGGCGGTGGCTGACGGAATCGCCTTCACCGGGAAGGTGATCAGCGCCGCGGCGGCGATCATGATCTGCGTCTTCCTCTCGTTCATGCTGGGCGACCAGCGCTCGATCAAGGAGTTCGGGTTCGGGCTGGCCGCGGCCGTGTTCCTCGACGCGCTCGTCGTGCGCTGCGTGCTGCTGCCCGCGGTGCTCGAGATCCTGGGCCCGGTGACCTGGGCGCTGCCGGGCTGGATCGACCGGCGGCTGCCCCGCATCCGCATCGAGGGCCACGGCGCCGAGGAGGACGCGCTGGACGAGCAGCTCTCGCGCGACGACGCGCCGTTCCCGGACCCCACCCCGTCCGGCGGCTGAGCCGGTCACGCTCCCCTGGCGGCGAGGGCGCGCTGGTAGCCTCAGCACACCGTAATGTGGATGCGCGCCCCGCAGACGACATTGACGTGGCCATCGCCTTGTGGCGTCGCCGGGTCGCGGCGTCGCGCCAACGCGCCGGCGACCAACTTCGACGCCGATAACCACAGCCAGAACGTGTACCTCGCGCCGCCGGATGGGTCGCTGAAGGAGATCTCGTGGGTCGCGGGAGCGGGGTGGGGGCACGTCGGGACCGTCGCGCCCGCGGGCTCGCTCGGGTCCGCGCCGGCCACCAACGTCGATCCGGAGAACCACAGCCAGAACGAATATTTCGCCGGGCCTGACGGCTCGTTGCGCGAGATCTCGTGGACCCTGCCGGGTGGGTGGGACCACATCTCGGTGGTCGCGCCCGCGGGCTCGCTGGCATCGGCTCCGGCGACGAACTTCGATCCGGAGAACCACAGCCAGAACGTCTACTTCGAGGCCCCCGACGGCTCGCTGCGGGAGGTCGCCTGGACGCCCTCGAGCGGTTGGGGGCACGGTGGGGTGATCGTGCCGGCGGGCTCGCTGGACTCGGCTCCGGCGACGAACTTCGACCCGGACAACCACAGCCAGAACGAGTATTTCGAGGGGCCGAACGGATCCCTGGAAGAGATCTCATGGACTCCCTCCGGCGGGTGGGACCACGTCTCGGTGGTCGCGCCGGCGGGGTCCCTCGCGTCGGCGCCCGCGACCAACTACGACACCGACAACCAGAGCCAGAACGTCTACTTCGAGGCTCCCGACGGCTCGATGCGTGAGATCGCGTGGACCGCGGCGAGCGGATGGAGCCACATCTACGTGATCGTGCCCGCCGGCTCGCTGGGGTCGGCGCCGGCGACGAACGTCGACCCGGAGAACCACAGCCAGAACGAGTACTTCTCCGGCTCGGACGGGTCGCTGCGGGAGATCTCGTGGACGCCCTCCGGCCAGCTGGGACGCCATGTCGGTGATCACCCCGGCCGGTGTCCTTGGCGCGCCGCCGGTCACGCTCATCCGCCCCGGCCCCGCCTGCCGGGACCGGGTCGGTGGCCCTCACACCGACGCGTACCCACGCAGCACCGCAAGCTGGCCGTGAAGATCGTCATGAAGTGGCACTGGAACCACCGCCACACGCGTCTGCTCTGGGTCAAGGTCGGGCGGGCGCCGCGCCGCGCCGCGCTTGTCCATCAGCTGCCGCGGACGGGGATGCCCCGCCCACAAGCTCCACGCGAGCTCGGCCACGCTGCGCCGCCGCCACCGGACCGTCGAGCGGCAAGGTCTACCGCGCGGGTGACCGGCTCCTGATCTCGCTGAGCGCGCCGTCCTGGAGGCCCGAGCGCGCGCGGATCACGATCCGCAACGGCCGCCAGCCGAGCCTGCAGCTGCTCTAGCGTCAGACCGGCGGTTCGCGAGCCGCGCAGGAAGTGCGCGAGCGAATCGGACAGCAGCTCATCGAGCTGCTCGGGGGCCACCATGCCCCCGGTGAGCAGCGCCGCGATCCCCTGGATCGTCGCGAACAGGACGAGCCCGACGCGCTCAGGATCGCCGGGCTCGAGCCGCCCTTCGGCCTGACCCTGGACGATCACCTCGAGCATCACGGCGAACGCCCGCTCCGCCGCCTCCTGCAGCGCGTCGGCCTGGTCACGATGCTTGACCGCGAACATGAGCTCCAGCAGCGCCGGGTCGGCGGTGGCAAAGCGGATGTAGGCCGCGGCCGTCGCGTGCAGCCGCGCGTCGAAGTCCTCGCCGGCGCCGTCGACCGCCGCGCGCAACTCGGAGCGCAGCCGCGCAAAGCCCGTCTCGGCGAGCGCGTCGAGCAGCGCCTGGCGGTCCGGGAAGTGCCGGCGGGGGGCGCCGTGGCTGACCCCGACGTCACGGGCGAGCTCGCGCAGCGACAGCTCCTGGACGCCGCGCTCGCGAACGGTGCGCTCGGCCGCGTCGAGCAGCGCGCTGCGCAGATTGCCATGGTGATAGGGACGCTCGGGCATCACGGCAGAAGAGGCTAGCGAACAAAGTAGCTCTTGACAACATTGTGGTCAGCGCCTACATTGTTGTCCATGACTACTTTCTCCGCCTCCTCCATTCCCGACATGACCGGCAAGACGGTCATCGTCACCGGCGCCAACAGCGGCATCGGCCGCGCCGCCGCCACCGCGCTGGCCGACCACGGCGCCCGCGTCGTCCTGGCCGTCCGCAACACCGACAAGGGCGACGCGGCGGCGTCGCAGATGCCGGGCACCACCGAGGTCCGCCGCCTGGACCTGGCCAGCCTCGCCTCCGTCAAGGAGTTCGCCGCCGGCTGGGACGGGCCCGATCGACATCCTCATCAACAACGCCGGGATCATGATCCCGCCGCTGTCGCGCACCGCCGACGGGTTCGAGATGCAGTTCGGGCACCAACCACCTCGGGCACTTCGCGCTCACCAACCTGCTGCTGCCCGACATCACCGGCCGCGTGGTCACCGTCGTCGTCGACGGCCCACCGCATGGGCCAGATCGACTTCTCAGACCTCAACTGGGAGCGCAAGTCCTACCGGGCGTGGCGCGCCTACGGCCAGTCCAAGCTGGCCAACCTGCTCTTCACCGCCGAGCTCCAGCGCCGGCTGATCGACGCCGGTTCGGCGGTCGAGGCCAACGCCGCCCACCCGGGCTACGCCGCGACCAACCTCCAGTTCCACAGCGAGAACCGGCTGATGGAGATCCTATGTGGGTCGGCAACCGCGTGATCGCCCAGGACGACAAGGGCGGGGCGCTGCCCACCCTCTATGCGGCGGTGGCCGACATCCCCGGCAACAGCTATGCCGGTCCCGAGCGGGTTCATGGAGGGGCGCGGGGCGCCCAAGCTCGTCGGGCGCTCCGGCGCCGCGACGGACATGGACGTGGCGCGCCGGCTGTGGGACGTCTCCGAGCAGCTGACGGGCGTCAGTTTCCCGCTCGCCGCACAGCCGGTCCCCACGCGCGTCTGACGACGACCACGGCTGCCGGGTCCGGTCGGTCCGCACCTCCCGAGGGCGGTGTTTTGAGCTATGGAGAGTTAGGAGCGCAGCTTCTCGGGGTCCCAGCCCAGGCAGACGCAGCCGTAGCGCTCGCCCTTGACGTACAGCGGGACCGCCAGCGTGGTCAGCACCGCGCCGGTGTCACGGGCGTAGGTCTGGACCAGGAAGGAGTGATCGCCGGCGGCGTGGCCGGTCAAGCCGGGCCCCGGCGCCCCGGATCTGGGCGCGCGTGAGGACCTCGGCCGGCAGAGTCGACGCGCCAGCCCCATCCGCGATGCGCGGGTCAGGGCGCCGGAGTCCAGGAAGAAGCGCTTGGTGCGGTTGCCCGACCAGGTCGCGCGCCGGATCGCCGGTGATGTCCTGGGAGAAGATCGTGTTGTGGGCCGGCGCATACGCGTTGAGGTCAAAGGGCAGCGCGAAGGTCAGCCCGGGCTCGGCCTGGAGCACCGCGTCCATGCGCTCCATCATCTGACGATCCACCGCCGCGTCATACGCGGTGTGGAACTTGGCGGGGGAGAAGCCCGCGGGATCGGCGGCCGCGACGTCGAACAGCCGGCCGAAGCGAGCGATGTTGGCCCCCTTGGCCTCGGTGTAGCGCAGCTCGATGACCTCGGCCAGGCTCACGCGACCGGCGTCGATGGCGGTCTCCATGATCTCCTGCAGGTCCGCGGCCAGCCCCTCGCAGCGGGCCCGCAGGCGGCTGAGAAGGCCGGCGGTGTCGAACCGGCCGATGATCGTCGACGCCCGCTCGGTCGCGGCCGAGGACCCCAGCTGAGCGGCGGCGACCGAGCCGACATGGGATTCGATCTCCGCGCTGCCGGCCGTGATCGCCTGCAGGTTGGCGTCGATCGCGCTCACGTCTGCCAGCTGCTCGCGGGCCAGCGCCGCGATCTGGCGCGCCCGCTGGTCAGACCGTGCGGCCAGGCCGCCGATCCGCTCCAGCGCCTCGCGGCCCGCGCCGGCGCCGGCCGCGCTCTCGGCCGACTGGTCACGCGCGGTGGCCGCGGCGCTCACCACCTCCTGCATCTGGGCCTGGGTGCGCGAGACGGTCTCGCGGATCTGCGCGGTCTGGGAGGCCGTCTCCGCGGCGAGCCGCTTGACCTCGTCGGCCACGACGGCGAAGCCGCGCCCGTGCTCTCCGGCGCGAGCGGCCTCGATCGCCGCGTTGAGCGCCAGCAGCTTGGTCTGATCGGCGATCCGGTCGATGATCGCCGAGAACTGGCCGATGCTGGCCAGCTCGTTGGCGGCAAGGTTCTCCACGAGCTCGTGCATGCGGACCGCGTGCTCGGAGATCTGGTCGAAGGCGTCGATCAGCGGGCCGATCACCTCCAGCCCGCGGGCGCTCTCCTGGGCAAGCTGCTCGCCCAGCTCGGCGGCGTCCGCGGCCGACAGCGCGGCCTCGTCGGAGGAGGCGCGCAGCGACCCGGCGCGATCGGTCACCTGCCGCAGGTCGTCGCGCAGCTGCACGATCTGGTCGCCGATGAGCGACACGGCGGCGGCGCTGCGCGCCGATCCGCACGAGAACTCCACGGTGATCTGCGCGAGCTCGTCGAGCGCGCCGCTCACGTCGCGGCTGAGGCCGCCCAGCTCGTCGTCGCGCAGGGCCAGCTCGCGGAGCGGCCACACGCCGCCGGCGCCGGGTGCGGGCTGCGTGTCTGTGCGTTCCTCGATCGCCATGGACGGATCTGGCACAGGGTGATCGGCCGCGGCGCGCAAGCCTTTACCGCCGATGTACGCGTGCGAACCGGGCTACGGCACGGTCACGCCCTGAAGCTGCACCGGCCCGTTGAGCGGGTTGAGCTCCGTGGCCTGGTTCACGCCCGGCGGGCGTGATCGTGTCCATCACCTTGGGCACGGTGTTGGGATCGACGCGAGCAGATGGGGCTCGTCGCGCCCGGCGCGCACACGCCGAAGGCGAAGTCCTGCGGCGTCGCGTCGAAGGCGCGGAGGCCCGTCGCGTTGGTCCCGTCCTGGCCGGTGAGCGCGACGGTGAACACCCAGCCCGAGCCCACGGTGCCGAACGCCGCGCGCGGGAGCACGATCGTCGCAGTGTCGCTGGGCGGGTCGGCGATCAGCTGGGCGGATCCGAGGGACGTGTTGCCGGCGTTCACCCACTGCACCGGAGCGAACCCCTGGGCCTCGACGCGCTCGCTCCACGCGTCGGCCGGGGCGATCGTGTAGTTCTCCTGTGGGATCGCCGAGCGTCGTCGAGGTGGACGCGACCGATGGATCGCGGAGCGTAGATGTCCAGCATCTGGGCGCCGAAGTTGCTGCCGAACGTCGGCGCGAGATCGCGCAGCGAGATCTGCAGGTAGACGTCGGTGGCCGTCTCGTTCACCTTGAGCCCGGTCAGGTCGAACGAGCCGGCCGTGAAGTTCGACGACGTCGGGTACTGGTAGGTCCCCGGGCCGTTGTCGTCGCCGGCGGGGTCGGTGGTGCTGAACACCGTCGTGCCCGGCAGGGTCACGCTCGGAGGCCTGCGCGTAGGCGGTGCGGTCGCCCTTGGTGGCGGTGACCGTGATCGGCGAGGCGCCGAAGCTCCAGGGCAGCGTCAGCGACCAGTGCCCGCCGGAGTCCGCCGACGGTGGAGGCCAGCGTGGCCGTCCGGCGCCGGCGGGGATCGTCTCGGCGTCGACGGCGGCGCCGGGCAGCGTCGTGCCGGTCACCGTGGCGCTGGTGCCCGCGGTATCGGGGACCAGCGAGGTGACCGTCAGCGCGAACGTGCCCGGCATGCCGTGCGCGACGTAGCGATCAGAGACGATGTCGGGCGTCTCCACGCTGCGTCCCGCGCCGAGGTCGATCGTCAGCCGCGCCACTGTGGCCTGCGCCCACGTGAGCGGGCTCGCCGAGCCGACCGGCTTGCCGTTGGTGAAGCCGATGGAGGCAGTGGTCGGGTCGGTGCCGAAGGGGGAGGGCGCCAGGTTGGCGTTCTCCCACACCTGCTCGGGCTCCAGCCCCTGGCCTGAGGTCATGTTGCGCATCGCGGTCAGCAGCGACTGCGCCGCCGACCGCATGGCCGTCGGCCAGGTCGTACTGCGCGCGCTCATCGCTGAGCACCGGCCACAGATGGCCGGTCCCCTGGTTTGACGGCGGCCACGGCGCGCCCGTGGGCGAACAGCTCGTGTGCAGGCTCATGAAGCAGTCGCCGTAGCCGTCCTCCGAGCCCGGATCACTCGTGCCGTAGCGGTACCAGCCCGGTCCGCTGGTGGTGGTGCGCTCGATGGTGTTGTCGATCACCGCCAGCGAGGCGCGGATGTCGGGGTCCCGGGCGGGCAGGATGCCCAGCCGCACGAGCTCGAGGAAGCCGGCGTCGACGATCGAGCGCTGGTCAAAGTTGCCGTTGATCCCGTTGCCCAGGCTGTAGGAGATCGCCGCGTTGGGATCACCGGTCTTCGACACCCGGATGAAGTACCGGCCCGAGCCGTAGGGGCCGGTGCTGGTGACGGTCCAGGCCTTGATATTGCGCGCAAAGTCGTCAGCGGTCGCCTGGTAGAGGCGCGCGTGCGCCGGGTCGTGGTTGACCGAGGCGATCTTGGCCGCGGCGGTGAGCCCGGCGATCTCGGCGGAGATCGTCGAGGGCGAGTAGCCGGATTGCTCCTCCCAGCGCTCGACGCCGTCAGACGGCCCGTGGGCGACGAGGAAGTCGGCGGCCGGGACGACGTGGTTGGTGTACAGCGAGGCGTCGTGAGCGAGGCCGGACTGCCAATCCATGAGGATCGGATAGGAGGTCTCGTCGAGCTGCAGGCCGCCGGTGTCCGGGGCGGGCTTGCCGTTCTCCAGGGAGTTGCGCGGCATCGAGCCGTCGGCCTGCTGCTGGCGGTCGAACAGGAACAGGGTGGCGTCCTGGGCCGTGCGGACGTCGCCGGCGACGAGCAGCCCGGTGAAGGCCTCATACAGGTCGCGGGCAAAGACCTCGCGGTAGGAGCCGAAGTACGTCGGCTGGCCGTTGGTCAAGTTGCCGGCGGCCACCGCCTGGCCCCACGGGGAATCGAGCCCGGCGGCGATCGCACCGGGGAACTGCTTGTCCTCGGAGGCCTTGACCACGTTGACCGAGGCGTAGTACTCCTGGTCGGCGGCGCGGCCCAGCCAGCGGGCGGGGCGGTGCAGGCCCGCGTCATAGCGCTGCCACTGCGCCTCGTAGGCGCGCCACACGCGGCTGAAGCGCTGGTCCGCGGACGCGCCGGCGGTGGCGATGGCCGCGGCCTGCGTCGTGCCGAAGCCCAGCGCCAGGTCGGTGGATCGGTCGTGGCGCAGCCGCAGCTGCGCCGTCAGCGTCACGTGGCCGTTGGGCGCCGAGTCATATGACGTGGTGAGCGTGTGCGAGGCGTCGAGCATCGTCAGGCCGTCGGAGGCGCTATCGGCATAGCCCACGCTCTCAGCACCGAAGCCGTGCTTGGCCTGCAGGGCCTCGAAGGTCGGCACCGCGTAGTCGCGGTTGGTGGCGTCGGTGACGGTGTTCGTGTTGGCATCGACGGGGACCGAGCCGACCAGGGACGCGCTGTTGCCGCCCGCGTTCTGGCTGCCCCCGCCGCCGGTGCCGCCGGCCAGCGGGTCGAGCCGCACGTAGACCTGGTCGCCCGACGGGCCGCGGAAGCGGGTGCGCATCAGCACGGCGTCGCGCGCGGGGTCGGCGATGTAGGTCGTGGTGATCGAGTAGTGGTGGGCGGCGCTGGAGGCGACGATCGTGCACGACATGCCCGAGGGGTCGGGCACGACCCGGTAGGCCATGTCGCGGGTCTGCAGGTCGGTGAAGGTGGAGCCGTCGGTGACGACGTACTGGAGCGTGTGGACGTTGGTGGCGTCGACGTTGGGCCAGTAGGTGTCGGAGAGGACGCCGTCGGCGACCGTGAACCACACGCGGGAGGTGGTGTTGCGGGCCGTGCCGACGCAGTCCTTGCGGGCGAGGTCGAAGTAGCTCTCCGAGCCCGGGGCGCCGGGGGCCGCGTCGGTGGCGGCAGCGGCCACGGACGACGATCACGGCGGCGCAGAGCGCGCCCACTACCAACGATCACGGCCAGGACTCCGCGCTTCACGGCAATCCCCTCTCTCCTTGGTTCCCTGCCTGGTCCGCGCCGCCGGCGGCATGGCGCGGCGCAGCCAGCATACGCCTCGGCGATGCTCCGGGGAAGCAGTTCACAGGCTGGTCATTAACCTCACGGGGACTGATGTCCGCCGCTCCTGAGAACCCCGCCCTGCCCCCGTTCACCGGGATGGCCCTGGACCGGGCCTCGACGGAGCGCAAGGACGCCGAGTGGATCCGCGGCACGTGTCGCGCGATCCCGGCTCGCGGGCGATCACCGCCGGCCACGAGGGGGTGCTGGTCTGCGACGGCGATCGCGCGAGCGCCGTGCGCTCGCGCGCGACGCCGGTGCCCGCGGGGCAGCCGCAGAGCCGATCCTGCTCGGGCTCGACGGGCGACGCGGCGCTGTTCGCCGTCGACCTCGACGCGCCTGGCGACCGGCGACCGCAGCCAGGCGATCGACGGCCACCACGTGCATGGGCCTGCGCGAGGCGGGAGCGCTGATGGCCCCGGCCGAGGCCGGGCTGGCCGCGTACGTGATGGCGCTGCTCAACTGGCACCGCCGCCACCGCTTCTGCGCCAACTGCGGCCACGCCACCGACGTCGCCGAGGCCGGCTACTCCCGGCATTGCCCGCGCTGCGGCGCCAACCACTTTCCCGCGCACCGACCCGGTGGTGATCATGACCGTCGAGCACGACGACCGGCTGCTGCTGGGGCGGCGCGCGGGCTGGCCGCCGGGCCGCCTGCAGCGTGCTGGCCGGGTTCGTCTCCCCGGGCGAGTCGGCCGAGGAGGCGGTCACGCGCGAGGTCCAGGAGGAGTCGGGGATCATCGCCCGCGACCCGGTGTTCGTCGCCTCCCAGCCATGGCCGTTCCCGGCCTCGCTGATGCTCGGCTTCCATGCGGTGTCCGACGGAGGCGAGCCCCGCGCGACCGACGGTGAGCTCGAGGAGGTCGGCTGGCTAGCCGCGCGACGCCATCCAGGAGGCGATCGACGGCGGCGACCCCGGCTTCCAGCTGCCGCCGCCGGTGTCGATCGCGCGCTTCCTGATCGACCGGTGGGCCACGCGTGGTCTTCTGAAACCACACGAGCAGCACAACCCGGTGACGTGAGGGTGTGTGCTCTGAGACTTCAGCCCGCTGAGACGCACACAGCACACGGTCCGGGATCGGGCGGTGTGCTGCTCTGTGCGTTTCAATAGATTGGCCGCTCGAGCCGGCCTGCTGCTGCACCGCCCGCGCCGCGTTGTGGCCGGGGATGCCGCTCACCGCGCCGCCGCGCCGCGCGCCGGCCCCGCACACGAACACGCTGTCGCGCGGGGTCTCCACGCCCCAGCGGCCCGACCTCCGCGTCGGCTTCGGCGAACGGCCACGTCGAGGTCGCGGTGGAAGATGTGGCCGCCGGGCATGCCCAGCTCGGCCTCGAGCTCGAGCGGCGTGTGGGCCTCCAGGCACGGGCGCCCCGTCGGGCGTGTGCAGCAGGCAGTCCTCGATCGGCTCGGCCAGCACGGCGTTGATCGACGCCAGCGTGGCCGACACCGCCGCCGCGCGCGCGGCGTCGTGGTCGGCGCGAAACAGCCGCGCGGGCATGTGCAGCCCGAACACGGTCAGCGTGTGCACGCCCGCGGCCTGGAGCTCGGCACCGAGGATCGACGGGTCGGTGAGCGAGTGGCAGTAGGCCTCGCAGGGCGGCAGCTCGGGGATCTGCCCGGCGGCCGCCTGGGCATGCGCGCGCTGGAGCTGGTCATAGCCCTCGTTGACGTGAAAGGTGCCGGCGAAGGCCTCCTGCGGCGACACGGCCGGGTCGCGCAGCCGGGGCAGGCGGCGCAGCAGCAGGTTGAGCTTGAGCTGGGATCCCTCGGGCGCGTCGGCGCGGCGGCGGGTCGCCCATCAGCTCGGCCAGCACCGCCGGCGCGACGTTGGCCAGCAGCCGCCGGCCCTCATACACCTCACCGGTTCCCACCGTGCACCGCCACGCCGAAATCCGTCTGACTCGATCCGCGTCACCGGCGCGTTGAGCCGAAGCTCGGCACCCGCCCGCCGGGCCGCGTCGGCCAAGCGCCCCCGATCAGCGCTCCCATGCCGCCGACCGGGATGTCCCAGCGGCCCGTCCCGTTGCCGATCACGTGGTACAGGAAGCAGCGGTTCTGGACCAGTCCCGGGTCATCGAGCGCGGCGAAGGTCCCGATCAGCGCGTCGGTGGCGACGATCCCGCGGACCAGGTCGGAGTCAAACGATGACTCGAGCAAGCCGCGACAGCGGCGCCTCGAACAGCGCCTCCCAGGCCGCGTCATCGGCGACCAGGCGCCGCAGATCGCTGCGGGAGCGCAGCGGCTCGGTGAGCGTGGGGAAGACGCGCTGCGCCACGCCGGCGGTGAGCGCGCCGAGGCGGTCGAGCGCGTCGGCGCGAGCGATGGCGGTCGCCGTCGCCCAGGGTGCGCGCGATCGAGTCGCGGGTGCGTGTCGCGTCGTCGCACACCAGGACGCCCGCGTCGCCGTGCAGGCGTGTAGGAGCTGATCCGCCGCCGGCGCAGCTCCACCGTCACCCCGAGCTCGCGCAGCAGCGACTGCGGGAACAGGCTGACGAGGTAGGAGTAGCGCGAGATGCGCGCGTCGACGCCGGGGAAGGGGCGTGCCGACACCGCCGCGCCCCCGGCGTGGCCGGCGGACTCCAGCACCAGGACGCGGTGACCGGAGCCCGCCAGCAGAGTCGCCGCCACCAGCCCGTTGTGGCCGGCGCCGACGACGATGACGTCAGGCGTGCGTGTGGGTGTGGGCACCCCTCCTAGTTTCCCCGTGCGAGCCCGACGACGCGTCCACGGGCTGGTAGAAGAGGTCGTTGCCGATCCACTGCGAGTAGTCGTGCGCGTGCGGCGAGACGACCGGGTGGAAGTTCGACGCGTCGCTCGTGGGGCCGGTGCCGTTGTACTTGGGCACCAGCGGATACGGATACACCGGCCGCGTCAGCGTGTTGGCGTTGACGGTGTCGGTGGCCGTGATCTGGCTGGGCGCGCTCCCGCTCTCCACCCACTGGACCATCGGGTAGACGAGGTCGAAGCTCGAGGCAGCGTAGCCGCCGCCGCAGTGCGCGACCGTCGGGAACAGGAACATCCGCGCGAACTGCTGGGTCGAGCTCAGCCCGCCCATGCGGCTGGCCAGCGTGTCGTAGTAGTCGATCGTCCCGAACACGGGGATGGCCTGGTCGGCCCACCCCTGCCAGATGATCAGCTTGCCGCCGTGGCGGCGGAACGCGCTGAGATTGGTGTCCATCGCGTCATACGTGTTGGCCACCGGGAACAGCGAGCGAAACGGCCGAGTCGCTGAAGCTCCACTGGTCGGGGTCGGGGCCGAGCTGGCCCGGCGGGAGGTACTGGTAGCGCAGGTAGGGCAGCGACAGGCCGCCGTAGACGAGCGCCGTCTTGGACGACACCGTGGCCCCGAACGGCTGCCGCGGGGATCTGGAAGCCGCCCCACGACCCCTCCGAGCCCAGGGCGAAGCCGCCGGGATACAGATGGCGTCCCTGCGGGTCGACCGGCCCCTGGTAGAGGTCGTCGGCCACCGTCACCTGCGCCGGCGTCAGGCAGTTGGCGTTATCGGTACCTGCGCGGGCACTGCATGCTGGAGACGTTGAAGTGGCAGTTGCGCGGGTCGGTGATGATCCCGTCGCCGGGCACCCCGTCGTCGCCCTGACAGGCCGAGATGACCGCGTTGTGCAGCGCCGTCAGCTTCGCCGAGGTGAGGATCGCGTTGCCGTTGGCGTCGGTGTTGACCCGGTAGTCCCAGGTCTGCAGCTCGGCGTTGAGCGGCCCGGCGATGTTCTCGGGCGCGCCGGCGATGATCCCGTTGAAGTCGGTGGGGTAGCGCTCGGCCACCTCCATCGCCTCGCGGCCGCCGTCCGAGCAGCCGTCGTAGTAGGAATAGTTCGGCGATTGACCGTAGTAGTCGCCGATGATCGTCTTGGCCACGACGGCGAGCGCGTGCTCTGACTCATAGCCGTACTCGTTGCGCAGCTTCTGGCTGTTGAAGGCGAACAAGCCGGCGCCACCGAGGCCGTTGGAGGTCGTGTGACCCTCGTCGTCGGTGGCCATCGCGAAGTCCCCGCCCAGCTGGGCGTCGCAGGCCGGGAAGGTCTGGTTGGAGACACGTTCCGCAGTAGCCGCCGCACCCGTTCTGCAGATAGCGGCCCTGCCAGGTGCTGACGGGCAGCTTCATCTCGAAGTGCGTCTGGGGGGCGATCATTCCCTTCACGTCGCAGTACTCCGGGTTGCCGCCGGCCGCGGCGACGTCGGTCGCCGAGTCGATGCTCGTCGGGAAGTGCGGGATGGTGACCAGGCTCGGCAGCGACGGCAGCGTCGTGCAGTTCAGCTTGGCCGGGATGGTCGGGCTGACGGAGGCCAGCCGGGCCGAGTCATGGACCAGCGCGCGGCTGGTGTGGGCACTGGCCACCCCGCCGTTTGCGGCCAGGATGGCCACGGCGGCGGTGATGGCTGCTGCAGCTCCTGCCAGGCACAGGTACGCGCGCAGCGAACGCAGGCGAAACGTTTGCATGTGGAATCCCTTCCTCTCTCTCGCCGGGCGGGGATTCTCGTACTCGTGCTCGGCGTGTCAAGCGGCACGGCGCCAAATGGCGAGGACCCCCGCGCGCCGGGACAAGCCGGGACCGCGCACCGCGTAGGATGTCGCGACGTGGGCGAGTCGCACCGGGACGGCGGCGCCTGCGCTGGCGCCGCCCACCCGGGCTCTGGGCCCTCAGCGGATGAGCTCAGCGGATGACCGGCTCGCTCGGCCTCGAGCAGTGCCAGGGAGCCGCGATCGGGCATGCCCTCCCAGTCACCGGAGACGGTGACCGCGAACGCACCGGCGGCCACGGCGGTGCGCAGGCGCGCGGCCGGCTCGGCTCCGCTCATCAGCTCCGCCAGGTAGCCGGCGACGCACGCGTCGCCGGCGCCGACGGTGTCCACCACGGTCACGGCCGGCGCCGGCTGCTCGATCGTCACTCCGTCGATGCGGGCCAGGCAGCCCTCGGCGCCGCGCTTGATGATCACCTGGGCGGGGCCGAGCGCCTCGAGGGCCAGCGCGGCTCCGAGCGGGTCGGCGGTCGCGGTGATGATCTCGGCCTCGAGCTCTCCGGCGAACACGACGTCGGCCCGGCGCACCGCGGCCTCCAGCGCCGGCGCCGCCTCATCGGGCGACCACAGCGCGCTGCGGTAGTTGAGGTCAAAGCTGACGGTCACCCCGGCATCGCGGGCCACGTCGACGGCATGGGCGATCGCGTCCGCGGGCTCGGGGCCGAGGGCGAGCGTGATCCCGGTGACGTGCAGCACCGAGGCGCCGCGGACGACGTCGGCGGGGATGTCGTCGGCGCGCGAGGTGCGAGCCCGCGCTGTGGCGGCGGTAGTAGGTGACGCGGCCGTGGGCGCCGCTCGGGCGCCAGCGGACCATCAGCCCGGTCGCGCGACGGATCGGTCACGGCGATCGCCTGCACCTGCTCGGCGCGCAGCTCGCGCAGGATGAGGTCGCCCGGGAGGGTCGGCGCCCACGCGCCCGATCCAGGTCGCCGGCAGGCCCAGCCGCCGGACGCCGATCGCGACGTTGGACTCAGACCCGCCCATGCCGAAGGTCATCGGCTCGCCGTTGCGCGGCGAGCCCGGCGCGCCCTGGACGACGAGTCCCATCGTCTCGCCGGCGGTGACCAGGCCCGGGCTCATCTCCGATCCCGCCCGGCGCGCACGGCCTCCAGCGCGACGCGCTGCCGCGTTGCGCCAGCGCACCGAGCGACCCGCCGTCCAGCGCGTCGCCCACCAGCGGACCGCCGAGTCCGACGGCCACCGCGCCGGCTGCGATGTAGTCGGCGATCTGATCCAGCGCGACGCCGCCGGTCGGGACCAGGGGGATGTGGGGCAGGGGCGCGCGCACGTCCTTGAGGTGGCGCGGGCCGCCCGATGCCGCGGGGAACAGCTTGACCGCCGGCGCGCCCAGCCGCCACGCCTCGAGCAGCTCGGTCGGGGTCCAGCCGCCGGGATAGCAGGCCACCCCGTGCTCGGCCGCGTAGACCGCGCACCTCGGCGCACACGCCGGGGCTGACCAGGAAGTCGGCGCCCGCGTCCAGGCACGCCGCCGCCTGGTCGGCGTCGATCACGCTGCCCATGCCGAGCGCCACGTCGCTGCTCAGCTCGGCCCGGACCCGCGCCAGCGCGTCGACCGCGCCCGGCGTGGTCAGGGTGAGCTCCAGGCAGGTCACCCCGGCCTCGCCCAGCGTCCGCGAGACGGCTTCGAGATGGCGGTCGGTCGGACCCGCGCAGGATGGCCACGACGCCGGACTGCGCGAGCTGGGCGGTGATGGGGAGGCGCTCGGGCACGGAGGGCATTGTGACCTCAGCCCGGCCACGCGGCGGGCGGTGCGCTCGGCGCCGTCGCGGATGAGCGCGTCGAGGTGGTCGATGAGCATGCCCCGCCACGCGGCGTCGGCGGCGAGCTCCTCGTCGAAGATCTGGCTCATCGACAGCAGCGCGTCGACGACGGGCTCCGGCGTCCTCGCGCCCGCGCGAGCCGGTCGGCGATCGCGTCGGCCAGCGGATCGTCGACGGTGAGCGCGCGCCCGCTGTCTGAGCGCCGCGCGCTGACGAAGCGCATCCACGCGGCGACGCCGAGCGACGCCGACGACGGGCTCGGCGCCCGCCCGGCGCCGGTCGCGGATCGTGCCCAGCAGGCGCATCGGCAGCTTCTGGCTGCCGTCCATGGCGATCTGGAGCGTGCGGTGGCGCAGCGCCGGGTTGGCGAAGCGCTCGAGCAGCTCGTCCTGGTAGGCGTCGAGGTCAAAGCCGTCGGGCACCGTCCAGGGTGGGGGCGACGTCGACGGCCATGAGCCGCTGCAGCAGCGCGAGGAACGGGGCGTCGGGGCGCACGGCGTCAGAGACGAGCTCGTCGTCGGCGAGCACGGCGAGGTAGGCGAGCGCCGAGTGGGCGCCGTTGAGCAGGCGCAGCTTGATCTGCTCATACGGGCGCACGTCGCCGGTCATGATCGCCCCGGCCCGCTCCCACGCCGGTCGCCCGGCGGCGAAGTCGTCCTCGATCACCCACTGGGTGAACGGCTCGGTGACCACCGCGCCGTCGTCGCGGGCGCCGAGCTCGGCGGCGATGCGGGCGCAGGTCGTCGCTCGGTGGTGGCGGGAGTGATCCGGTCGACCATCGTGGAGGGGAAGGTCACGTTGGCCGCGATCCAGTCGCCCAACCCATCGGACGCGGGCGCGCGGTGCGACAAAGTCGGCGACGAGCCCGCGCAGGACGCGGCCGTTGTCGGGCAGGTTGTCGCAGCACAGCACGGTGACCGGGCCGCCGTCGTCGCGCGCGCCGTCGCGCCAGGCCGCCGGCGAGCTGCCCGACGACCGTCCGCGAGCCCCCGTCGGCGAGGTCGGCGGCGACGGCGGGGTCGTCGAGGGCGCAGGCGGTTGGTGGCCGGGTCGTGGTGATAGCCCTTCTCGGTCACGGTCAGGCGTCACGAGCCGGGTGGCGGGCGCGGCGATCCGCTCGCGGACCGCGTCGGCGTCGGCCTGGGCCCAGCGCAGCTCGCGCACGGCGCCGATGACGCGCAGGCGCTCGCCCGCGCCGTCGCGCTGGGCCAGGGTGTAGAGGCCGTCCTGGGGCGCGAGCTGCTCGACGACGGCCGGGCTGCGCTGGCTCACGCCGCAGATGCCCCAGTCGCCGCCCTCGGCGGCGATCGCGTCCTCGGTGTAGACCGCCTGGTGGGCGCGGTGAAACGCGCCGATGCCGAGGTGCACGATCCCGACCGCCAGCGCGCGCGGGTCCACGCGCGGCGCGCACCTCGCGCGGGAGGTGCTCCAGCGTGGCGCAGGTTCAGGCGCGGGGTCACATCACCGCGCCGAGCTGCCAGGGGGCGAACTCCTCGTCGCCGAAGCCGAACTCCTCGCTCTTGGTCTGCCGCCCCGACGCCGTGGCCAGGATCTCCTCGAACAGGACGTCGCCGAGCTCGGACACGGTCGCCGCGCCGTCCAGGACGGTGCCGCAGTTGAAGTCCATGTCGTCGCCCATCCGCTCATAGAGCTGGGTGGTGGTGGCCAGCTTCAGGCTCGGCGCCGGCTTGCAGCCGAACACCGAGCCGCGCCCGGTGGTGAAGCAGACGAGGTTGGCGCCGCCGGCGACGATCCCGGTGACGCTCACCGGGTCATAGCCGGGCGTGTCCATGAACACCAGGCCCTTGGCGGTGACCGGCTCGCGCGTAGCGGTAGACGGCCTGCAGCGGGCTCGAGCCGCCCTTGGCCACCGCGCCCAGCGACTTCTCCTCGATCGTCGTCACGCCGCCGGCGCGGTTGCCGGGGGAGGGGTTGTTGTCCATGTGGCCCTCCTCGGCGGCGGTGTAGCCCTCCCACCACTCGATGCGCTCCATCAGCGCGTCGCGCCACCTCCGGTGACGCGGCGCGGCTGGTGAGCAGGTGCTCGGCGCCGTGGATCTCGGGCGTCTCGCCGAGGATCGCGGTGCCGCCGGCGGCGACCAGGCGGTCGACCGCGACCCCGAGCACGGGGTTGGCGGTGACCCCCGACCAGCCGTCCGAGCCGCCGCAGTTGAGCCCGAGCACGAGCTCTGACGCGGGCACCGGCTGGCGCGGCACGGCGGCCTCGGGCAGGAGCTCGGTGACGAGCTCCACTCCGCGGCGCACGGTCGCCACCGATCCGCCGAGCTCCTGGATGACCAGGCGGCGCAGGGGCATGCCCTCCGGGAGGTCGAAGCCGTCGACGAGCGCGGAGATCTGGTTGACCTCGCAGCCGAGCCCCACGACGACGACGGCGGCCACGTTGGGATGGCGGGCGTAGCCGGCTGAGGGTGCGGCGCAGCACCTCGAGACCCTCGCCGTCACGCGAGAGCCCGCAGCCGCTGCCGTGGGTGATGGCGATGACGCCGTCGACGCCGGGATGGTCGTCCAGCGCGCCGGGCGCCGAGAAGGCGGCCGCGATCCGCTTGACCACGGTCGCCGAGCAGTTGACCGAGCTGAGCACCGCGACGTAGTTGCGGGTGCCGACGCGGCCGTCGGGGCGGACGATCCCGTCGAAGGTGGGAATCGTCGGGCGTCGGGTGCGGCCGGCTGAGCGCGGCGTGGCTCGTCGCCGGCGCTCCGGCGGCGCGGCCGCGGCGCCGCCCTCCGATCTGCGCCGGCACCGGGAGCCCCTCGCGCGACAGCGAGCGCAGGTTGTGCTCGTGGACGTGCTCGCCGGCGGCGATCGCCTGGGTGGCGATCCCGATCGGCTGCCCGTACTTGAGCACCTGCTCGCCCGCGGCGATGTCGGCTGAGGGCGAGCTTGTGGCCGTGAGGCACGGTGTCGCGCACGGTCACGCTGGCGCCCGGCGCCCTCGAGCTCGGTGCCCGGCTCGAGCTCGCGGCGGGCGAGCGCCACCGGGTCTCCGGGGTGAAGCTGAAGGACTGCCTGCGGCCAGATCCATCGTCATCGCCCGTCATGCACCCACGCGTGCGCGGGATCGAGGTACGGCATCATCACGCGGCCCTCGCCCGCCATCACCCACAGGTAGTACAGCTCATAGCCCGAGGCGGCGACGACGGGGTGAAAGCCGGAGCGGATCACGGCGATGTCGTCGTCGCGGACCAGGAACGCCTCCTCGGCGCGGTCGCCGTCGAGCTCGTAGCGGATCTGGACGCCGAACCCGCCGGCCGGGTTGGTCTTGAACAGGTAGACCTCCTCGAGGTCGACCTCCTCGGGCGGGTTGTGGCGGTCGTGGCGGTGCGGGGGATAGGAGGACCAGTTGCCGGGCGGGTTGATCGTCTCGCCCAGGAGCAGCCGCTGCGCGTCGTGCTCGGGCCCGAGGATCGTGCGCACCGTGCGCGACCAGTTGCCCTCGCCCGACCTCGGCGATCCGCTGCTCGGCCGGGCCGATGACGCGGGCCGGGGGCGCGTCGTCGGACGGCTCGGCGGCGGCGGAGGTGACGGCCACCTGGGCCGGGCCGTCGAGCGCCGCGCCAGGCGCAGGCCGGTCCCGGCCGGGCGCGTAGACGGTGTCGCCCGGGCGCCTCGAACACCGACGCGCGGCCGCCGGCGCGGCCCAGGGCGTCCCGTCTGCGGTGGAGGCGTCCACGACGCCGCTCAGGACCACGGCGGCGGTCTCGCCGTCGGCGGGCAGCTCGCAGCTCCTCGCCCGGGCTCAGGTCGGCGAGGGCGAGGTTGATGTGGGCGGTCTCGTCGCCCGCGGTCGTCAGGTGTCGCATCACACTGCTCCTTGCGTTGTCTGTGAAAGTGGTTGGCGCGCGGCCGGGCGCGCGCGGTGGACCCGCGCACCACGAGCGTCGCCGGCAGCTTGCTAGACGCTCGGCGGGCGCCGCGTCTCGGGCGCTCCAGCCGGCTCAGCAGCGCCTCGACGGCGGCGGCGCCGGCCTGGGCGGTCGGCGCGGCGACGGTGGTGAGCGCGGGGGTGAGCATCGCCGCCAGCGGGATGTCGTCGAAGCCGACGACGCTGAGCGCGCCCGGCACCTCGACGCCGAGCTGGGCCAGGCGGCTGAGGATGCCCGCGGCGACGAGGTCGTTGTAGGCCAGCACGGCGGTGGCGCCGCTGGCCAGCACCTGCTCGGCGGCCTCGACGCCGCCCTCGAACTGCGGCGCCACCGGGCCGATCGTGACGATCTCCGCGCCCGCGGCGCGGGCCGCGGCGCGCAGGCCGCGCAGGCGCTGCTGGTTTGACCAGGACCGCCGCGGGCCGGAGAGAAACGCGCACCGCGTGTGGCCCAGCGCGGCGAGGTGGTCGCATGGCCTGGCGCATGCCGTCGGCGCTGTCGACGCGTGACCGTGCTGAGCCCGTCGACGCGGCGGTTGAGCAGGACCACCGCCGGCGCGGGCTCCAGCGCGGCGAGCGTTCCCGGGGCCAGGCGGCTCGAGCACAGCACGATCCCGTCCACCTGCTTGCTCATCGCGCCGATCAGCGCCTCCTCCTCGGCCGCGCTCTCCTGGCCGTCGGCGACGAACACCGCGTAGTCGGCCTCGCGCGCCCGGGCCTGCGCGCCCTTGAGCACGCCCTGGAAATACGGGTTGCCGAGGTCGGGGACGATCACTCCGACGTTGCCCGTCCGGCCGGTGATCAGGCCGCGCGCGGCGCGGTTGGGCTGGTATCCGAGCTCGGCGGCGGCCTGGAGCACCCGGGCGCGCGTGGCCTCGCGGACCGTCTCGGGGACGGTGTAGGAGCGCGACACGGTGGCCACGGAGACCCCGGCGCGCTGCGCGACGTCGTGGATGCTGGCTGGCATGTAAAGGTTTACATTAGCGTGCGCGGCCGCGCCTAGACGGCCGCTCACCAGTCGTGCATGGTCCCGTCCTCCAGCCGCGCCACCGGGAGCATCGCCGGCTGGTACGGGAACGATGCGGCCAGCTCCTCGTCCAGGGACACCCCGAGCCCCGGCTCGTCGCCGGGGTGCAGCATCCCGTCGCTGAAGGCGTAGCCGTGGGGGAAGACGAGGTCGGTCTCGGCGGTGTGGCGCATGTACTCCTGGAGGCCGAAGTTGGGGATGGCCAGGTCGAGGTGCAGCGCCGCGGCCATGCACACCGGGGAGAGGTCGGTGGCGCCGTGGCAGCCGGAGCGCACGCGGTAGAGCTCGGCCAGGTGCAGGATCCGCCGCAGGTGGGTGATCCCGCCCGAGTGCACGACGCTCATGCGGATGAAGTCGATGAGCTGCTCGGAGATGAGCTGCTGGCAGTCCCAGATCGAGTTGAACACCTCGCCGATGGCCAGCGGCGTGGTCGTGTGCTGGCGGATGAGGCGGAGGTTGGCCTGAAGCTCGGCCGGGACCGGGTCCTCGAGCCAGAAGAGCCGGTGGGGCTCCAGCGCCTTGCCCAGCTGCGCGGCCTCGATCGGCGTGAGGCGGTGGTGGACGTCGTGGAGCAGGCGCAGGTCGGGGCCGTAGGCGTCGCGCACGGCGGCGATGACGTCGGTGATGGTGGTCAGGTAGCGCCGGCGTTGACCACACCTCCTCGCGGGGGCGCGCGCCGTCGGCGGGCTCGTAGAACATGTCGCCGCGGCTGACCCCGTAGGTGCTCGGCAGGCCCGGGATCCCGCACTGCGACGCGCACCGCCTCGTAGCCGAGCTCGACGTAGCGCTCCACCGCGGCGAGCACATCGTCCACCGTCTCGCCGTTGGCGTGGCCGTAGACGGTGACACCGGCGCGGCAGCGGCCGCCGAGCAGCTCGTAGACGGGCAGGCCCGCCGCCTTGCCCTTGATGTCCCACAGCGCCGTGTCGACGGCCGCGATCGCCGTCATCGTCACCGGGCCGCGCCGCCAGTAGGCCCCGTTGTAGAGGTAGCGCCACGTGTCCTCGATCGCGCCGGCGTCGCGGCCGATCAGCAGCGGGCAGACGTGCTGCTCGAGGTAGGCGACGACCGCCTGCTCGCGGCCGTTGAGCGTGGCGTCGCCGAGCCCGGTGAGCCCGTCGTCGGTCGTCAGCTTCAACGTCACGAAGTTGCGGCCCGGGCAGGTGACGATCACCCGCGCCTCGGCGACCTTCGACATCGGCCATGGCCTCCTGCGTGGTGTGCGCGCACCCTATCGCTCCCACGCGGCCAACTCTTGTATACGCCTTAGCCGATTGGATACTCACTGGGCGAGGTCACCAACACGCCCGTGTGTGAACGGACGTGGCGCGAGGGGGCAGAGCGGGCGAGAGACGGGGTGGTGGCCGCCTCTCGCCTAGGGGCTCCGCGTTCTGGACGATCAGCGGGTGTGCTCAGCTCTCGGCGGCCTGCGGCTGGGGCCCGCGCTCCAGATGAGGATGGGGCACGTGCGGGGTCGATCCCGGCCGCCCCGCGCGGCGGTCCTGGACGTCGCGCTTGGTGATGGTCACATAGGCGACCAGGGCGATGAACACGACCAGCGCGACCGCGCTCACCGTGCCGTCGCCCAGACTGCAGGCCGCCGCTGGTGGGCTTGCTGAAGCCGTCGGCAAACGACGCGCCCAGCGGCCGGGTGACGACGTAGGCGGCCCAGAAGGCGACGATCGGGTTGAGGTCAAAGCGCCACCACCCGATGGCCGGGAGGGCGAACACGACCGCGAACAGCACCGCCGAGGTCCAGAACCCGAGGTTGAGCGAGTACGCGGTGAGGTCGCCGGCCGCGGTCCCCAGGGCGAACGTGCCCAGCACCGCCGTCCAGTAGAAGGCCTCGCGGCGGCGGGTGTTGATCGAGTGGATCGAGAGCGTGCCCTCGCTGCGGTACCAGACCAGAAACGTGGCGGCCACGATCGCGGCGAACAGCGGGCGTGGTCACCGAGTAGGGGATGCTCGCGCCGTCGTGGATGCCGTCGGCGGCCATCGTGCCGAACACCGCGACCATCATCACCGCAAACCAGTAGACCGGAGCGCGGTACTCCGGCGTGCGGAACTGCAGCCACATGGCGAAGGCCAGCCCGAAGATCCCGACCGCGCCCGCGATGGGGACGCTCTGCTGGCCCATGAAGTCAGACATCGCCTCGCCCATGCCGGTCGTCAGGAGCTTGAGGACCCAGAAGATCAGGGTGATCTCCGGGACCTTGACCGCGAGCGGAAGCGCGGCTCGCAGGCGGGGGTGGCTGGTTTCGCGCATGGCGTCCTTTCGTGCGTGGTCGGTCGTCTGTGGCCGGCCGCGACCGGCGCCTCTCCCGCCCGCCGTCAGGTGCGCCCCCTCAGAGCGAGCGCAACCGAGATTCGGCACGTTGCCTTAGCGGGGGCTAAAGCACCGCGCCCTCAGGTAAGCGGACCTCTCATCCCGGGAGGCAAACGGCCTCCGCCTAACGCGTGCGCTAACCGCGTGCGCGGGCGGCGCTAATCCGGCGGCCGCGGCTGGCCGGTCCGCCATACCCGGGATCAGTCGACCTGCACCGGCACGTAGGCGAAGCGGTCTACGTCGACCAGACCGCCGTCGGTGAGCCGCAGCTGCGGGATGACCGACAGCGCGATGAACGACAGCTGCATGAAGGGCTCCGCCACCGTGCGTGCCCAGGCGCTCGGCGGCGGCGCGGTTGAGCGCCTCGATCTGGCCGGCGACCTCGCGCGGCCGAGCGCGTCGCTCATCAGCCCGGCGAGCGGCAGCGGGACCTCGGCCAGGACGGCGCCGTCGAGCACCGCCACCTGTCCGCCGCCGATCTCGGCCAGCCGGGCGACCGCGCTGTGCATGTCCTCGCCGGAGGCGCCCGACGACGACGAGGTTGTGGGCGTCGTGGGCGACCGTGGAGGCGATCGCCCCGCGCTGGAGCCCGAAGCCGGTGACGTACCCGCGCCCGACGCGGCCGGTGGCGCCGGTGGCGTTCGACCACGGCGGCGTGGGCGAGGTCGGCATCGGGCTCGACCTCGAGCTCGATGCGCAGCGTGGTGAGGCTGTGGCTCTCGACCCCGATCGCGCGCACGTGGGTGCCCCAGCGGGCGCGGGCAGCACGAGCGCGTCGGCATCGGGCAGCGCGCCGATGTTGACCGTGTCGCGCAGCAGGTCAGGGACGGGTGCCGCCGGGACCGCGCCGGGCACGAGGGCGCCGCCGGTCGACGACCGGCCGGCCCCGTTGCCAGACGCGGTCGGGCCGCCAGGTCCCGAGCGAGGAGAAGCCGAGGATGTCGGCCTGGTGGCCGGGCCCGAGGCTGCCGAGCGCGGCGAAGCCGTGGTAGCGGGCCGGGTTGGTGCTGGCCAGCAGGATCGCCTCGATCTCGGAGATCCCGCTGGCCACCGCCAGCCGCGCGCAGTCGTTGACGTGGCCGAGCCGGCGCAGCGTGTCGGGCTCGCGGTCATCGGTGCAGAAGGCCGCCTGGTCGGTGCCGTGGGCGACGATGGAGGGCGCCAGCGTCGACCAGGTTCTGGCTGGCGGACCCCTGGCGCAGGAACACCCACATCCCCTTGCGCCGCTTCTCCTCCGCCTCGGCCAGGCGGGTGCTCTCGTGGTCTGACTCGACCCCGGCGGCGAGGTAGGCGTCCAGCAGCGGCCCCGAGACCCCGGGGCTGTGGCCGTCCACGCGCAGGGCCCCCGCCACCGCCACCCGGGCCAGCATCTCCTCGTCGCCGCCGATCACGCCGGGGAAGTTCATGACCTCGGCCACGCCCCGGGCGCCGTGGCGGGTGATGAGCTCGCGCGATGTCGGCGGCGTCAAGCGTCGCCCCCGCGGACTCGAACGGCGAGGCGGGCACGCAGCTGGAGGCGTAGACGGCGAAGGTGAACGGCAGCGGCGGCCGCCGCCTCCATCGAGCGCGAGGATGCCCGGAACCCCGAGCACGTTGGCGAGCTCGTGGGGGTCGGCGGCCACGGCGGTGGTCCCGGCCGGGCAGCACCGTGGCGACGAACTCGTCGATCCACAGCTTGGTGGACTCCAGGTGCATGTGGGCGTCGACGAAGCCGGGCGTGAGCGCCGCGCCGTCGACATCGATCACCTCGGCGGCCTCCCGCTCGCCCCAGCCCGCGATGACCCCGTCGGCGAGCGCCAGCGAAGTGTCGACCCATTCGCGGGTGGCGTCGGCGAACACACGGCCGCCGGTGATGAGCGTGTCGGCGGGCTCGTCGCCGCGCGCCACGGCCAGCGCGCGGGGAGTCGCCTGGGGTCGGGCCATCGGCGGAACTGTTCCACAAACTTGCGCTAGCCTGCCCGGCCGCGCTGCCCGCCCCGCCGAACCGGCTCACCCGCCGGCTCACGGCCCTGCTGTGCGTGGTGGGGCTCATCGCCGCCGCGTGGCTCGGGCGCAGCGGCGTCCGCCAGCGCGTACGTGTTCCGCCTCGGGGTGACCGGCACCACCGCACGGCCGCCCGCTTCCGTCCAACTTCCTGGGCCTGGCGCTCGAGTTCAACGAGATCCCCGAGTTGGCCGGCCCACCCCGCAGTCGGTCAACCCGGTGTTCGCCCAGCTGCTCAAGAACCTCGATCCCGCCGGCCGCCCCAACATCCGGATCGGCGGCCAGAGCACCGACCGCGCCTGGTGGCCGGTCCGGGGCATGGCGCAGCCCCTCGGCGTCACCTACGACCTCAGCTCGGGCTGGACCGCCGATGCGCGTGCCCTGGCGCAGGCCACCACGCCGCAATATCTGCTGGGCATCAACCTCGAGGCCAACCGCACCCGCATCAGCCAGGTCGAGGCCGACCGCGCTCGTCAAGGGGATCGGCAGCCGCGTACATCGACGCGCTGGAGATCGGCAACGAGCCCGACCTGTACAGCGCTCATGCCGTGGTACCGGCGCGACGGCGGCCACCCGCTGCCGTGGTACAGCCACGACGGGCTCGCCGGTGTTCTCGCGCGCCCCGACCTACGGCCCGGCAGGACTACGTCGCAGGAGGTCACGCGGACGCTGAAGGTCGTGCCGCGGCTGCCGATCGCCGGCCCGGAGACGGGCAGCCCGCCGTGGGCCGACGCGTTTGACGGGCTGGTCTCGCCGCGCTCGCAGGTGCGGATGCTCACCGTCGCACGCCTACGGGCTCAACCAGTGCGTCAAGGACCCCGTCGTCGCCCGCGTACCCGTCGGTGCCCAACCTGGTCAGCCTCGCCGCGTCGCGCGACGAGGTGAGCCAGATCGGGCCCTACGTGGCGCTGGCCCACCGCAACGGCGCCGGCTACCGGATCGACGAGATGGGCTCGGTGAGCTGCAACGGCCGCCGCGGGGTCTCCGACACGCTCGCCTCCGCGCTGTGGGTGATGGACGCCCTGTTCACGATGGCCGGCGACGGCGTCGACGGGGTCAACCTGCACACCTATCCCAACTCCGCCAACGGCCTGTTCGACTTCTCCACCGCCCACGGCCATCCAGCGCGCGAGCGTGCATCCCCTCTACTACGGGGCGCTGATGTTCGCCCAGGCCGCACCCGCCGGGTCGCGGCTGCTGCGCGTCGTCTCGAGCAGCCAGGGGCCGCTGCGGGCGTGGGCGACGCTCGCCCCCGACCACCACATCCGCGTGCTGCTCATCAACGACAGCCTCAGCAGCTCCGCGCTGGCGGTCGTGCGCACGCCCGGAGCGCCCCGGGCCGGCGAGCCTGGAGCGGCTGCGCGCGTCCAGCGCATATGCCACCTCGGGCCTGACGCTGGGCGGCCGGACGTTCGGCGCGGCCACCGCGCACCGGCGTGTCTGGCGCCCGCGATGGCGCAGGCCGTCACCCCGCACGGCGGCACGTACTCGGTGACGCTGCCCGCCGGCAGCGCCGCCCTGCTCACCCTGCCCGCCTCCGGCGGCTGATCGGCCTTGACGGGCAAGAGCCACGCGGTACGGTGAGACCCGTGCTGACCTGGGCGGCGCATTCCGGGACCGTGGGGTTTCACCCTGACGCACCGAGCCTGTGGCTGACGCTCGCGGTGATCGCGTTCGTGTTGTGCGTGGGCGCCGTGATCGTTCCGCTCCTCGGCGTCGCCATCTCCGGTGCCTGGGGCGGGCTACGGTCGTGGCGCGGACGCCGCCGGCGCTTCGGCGCCGCCGCTCACGCCGAGACCCGCGCCCGGGCGATGATGAGCGAGCTGTGCCCGCACGGCTGGCGAGCGCAGATCACGCTGTTCGCCGACGCCGAGCCCGATGACCACCGGCCGCTCACCCCCGGCGGCCGCCGTGCCCAGGTGGCGCTGGACTGGACCGAGCTGGGCGACGGGAGCCGCGCCGCGGTCATGCGGCGCGTGTGGGCCGGGTCGGTCACCGAGGCGCTCGAGGCGATGGTGGCCGACCGCCGCACCGACGAGACCCTGGAGCAGATCGAGCGGGGCGCCGAAGCCGACGGCGTGCTCTGGCCCGACCTCTGAGTCAGCCAGGCACGACACCCGGCCATCCAACCGCCATCATGTGGCCTCGATGAGCCACCTCTACGGGGGCGTCGAGACCGGGGGCACCTGGGTGGTGTGCGCCCTCGGCACCGGCCCCGACGACATCGTCGCGCAGGAGACGTTCGCCACGAGCGAGCCGGGTCCCACGCTGGAGCGCATCGTCGCCTTCTTCGAGCGCGGGCCGCGCCCGGCCGCGATCGGGGTCGGCTCGTTCGGGCCGGTCGATCTCGACCCGGGCTCGCCCACCTGGGGTCACGTCACGAGCACCCCCAAGCCCGGGTGGGCCCACACGCCGGTGGCGCCAGTGCTGCGCGACCGGCTCGGCGTATCGGTCCACTTCGACACCGACGTCACCGCCGCGGCGCTCGGGGAGCATCGCTGGGGCGCGGCCGCCGACGTCGAAAGCGTCTGCTACCTCACCGTCGGCACCGGGATCGGCGCCGGGCTCCTCATCGACGGCCGCCCCCTGCACGGGCTCATCCACCCCGAGGTGGGGCATCTGCGCATTCCGCACGACCGTGAGCGCGACCCGTTCGCGGGGTCGTGTCCTCGGCACGGGGACTGCTGGGAGGGCCTGGCGGCGGGCGGGGCGATCGCCGCGCGCTGGGACGCCGACCCCCGCGAGCTTCCCGATGACCACCCCGCGTGGGCGCTCGAGGCCGAGTACGTCGCGCTCGGGATCTTCGCCATCGTGCTCGTCGCCTCGCCGCGAGCGGGTGATCGTCGGTGGCGGCGTGATGGAGCGCCCGGGCCTGCTGGCAGCGGTCGCGGGCCCGGCTGGTCGGGCTCAACGCCGGCTATCTGGAGACGCCGATGATCGGCGATGAGGTCGAGCCGCTACGTGGTGGCTCCGGCGCTGGGCGATCGCGCCGGCGTGCTTGGCGCGATCGCCCTCGCACAGCCGCCGACGCTGAGCCGCTCAGCGGAGGGCGTGATTGCCAAAAAGTTGATCGACTGCTCTTCAGATTCGATGAGGGCATGACCGATAACGCGAGAGATGCGGCGTTCCCACGCACCACACCCCACCTCTCGTCAGCCACCGAAGCGCACCTCGTCAACCGCGTCCCGTCCCGTCGACCCACGCGATGCCCTCGGCTGGGGCCAGCGCCATCACGACCACTGGCTGCAGCGCTGGATCCGCTCCACCGAGGACCTGGCCCGCCTCCAGTACTCCCACCGCATGCTCGACGCCGTCATCGACGAGATCGACGGGCGCGACATCCGGATCGGCGACCACTGGCTGACCGACTACGCCTCGTGCAACTACCTGGGCCTGGACCTCGACGAGGAGATCATCAACGCGGTCCCCGAGTACCTGGCCAAGTGGGGGACCCACCCGAGCTGGAGCCGCCTGCTGGGCAGCCCGATCCTCTACGAGGAGATCGAGGCCAAGCTCACCGCGCTGCTCGGCGCCGAGGACACCCTCGTCCTGCCGACGATCACCCACATCCACATGTCGGTGATCCCGGTGCTGGCCGGCGGCGGCACCATCTTCCTCGACAGCCGCGCGCACAAGACGATCTATGACGGCTGCGCGATGGCCGAGGCCCGCGGCGCCACCGTCGAGCGCTTCCGCCACAACGACCTCGACGAGCTCGAGGCGCTGCTGAAGTCACTGACTGGCGCCGCCCCGGGATGATCCTCATCGACGGCGTCAACAGCATGACCGGCAACGCGCCGGACCTGCACGCCTTCGCCGAGCTGGCCCGCGAGCACGGCGCGCTGCTCTACGTCGACGACGCCCACGGCTTCGGCGTCATCGGCGAGCGCTCCTCCGCCGAGGCCTGCGACTACGGCGCGCGCGGCAACAGCATCGTCCGCCACCTCGGCGAGAGCTACGACAACGTCGTGCTCGTCGGCGGCTTCTCCAAGGCCTACTCCTCGCTGCTGGCGTTCCTCGCCTGCCCGACGCCCGGTCAAGCAGGTGCTCAAGACCGCCGCGCCGCCGTACCTGTACTCCGGGCCGTCGCCGGTGGCGTCGCTGGCCACCGTGCTCGAGGGCCTGCGCGTCAACGAGCAGCGCGGCGAGCAGCTGCGCGGCACAGCTCCACCGCCTCACCGGGCGGGTGCTGGACCGCCTGACGGAGCTGGGCGTCTACACGCCCAACCAGTCGGGCTTCCCGATCGTCGAGATCCCGCTGGCCGATCCCGACAGCCTCGACGACGTCGGCGACCTGCTCTTCGACCGCGGCATCTACGTGACGATGGCCGCCTACCCGCTCGTTCCCGCGCGACGAGGTCGGCTTCCGCCTCCAGCTGACGTCGGCCAACACCGACGAGCAGGTCGACCATCTGTGTGACGTTCTAGGCGAAGTCGCCGAGCGCTTCAAGCTTCAGGGTTCTCCGGCCGAGTAATCACCTCACGATGAGCACCTCGGCACCGGACAGGATGTCCACGCGGTCGCGCCACTACTGGTGGCTGTACCTCGCCGTCGGCGCGATCCTCTGCGCGCCTGTACGTCGTCCAGGCGCCGTTCAAGGGCTCGGGCCCGGTGATCAACGGGCTGGGCCTGTACGGCGTCATCGGCGTCGTCGGCGGCATCCGCATCCACCAGCCCGCCGCCGCCAGCCGGCGTGGTGGTTCATGGCCGGTCGGCCTGCTGCTGTTCTTGATGGGCGACGTCTACACCTACAGCTACCCCAAGCTGTTCCACGCCGACGTGCCGTTCCCGTCGCCCGGCGACGCGATGTACATCGGCGTCTACCCGGTGCTGATGGTCGGCCTGCTGCTGCTGGTGCGCCGCCGCAACCAGCGCGCCGACGGCCCCGGGGTCATCGACGCGGTGATCATGAGCGTCGGGCCTCAGCCTCGTCTCGTTCCTCTTCCTCATCGCCCCGTACATCCACGACGGCACGATGGCCCTGCTCCCCAAGCTGGTGTCGATCGCCTACCCGACCGGTGACCTCATCCTGCTGGCCGCGGCGATCCGCCTCGCCGTCGACGCCGGCAAGCGCCGCCCGAGCTTCTACCTGCTCATCGCCAGCATCGTCACGCTGCTGGCTCACCGACTTCGTCTACGGCATCCTGACCCTGGACGGCACCTACAACCACCAGCTGTGGCTCGACGCCGGCTGGATCTTCTTCTACCTGCTGTGGGGCGCCGCGGCCCTGCACCCGTCGATGGTCGAGCTCTCCGACGTGGAGACCGGCCGCGAGTCGCGGCTCACCGGCGCTGCGCCTCGGCCTGCTCGCCGGCGCCACGCTCATCGCCCCGGTCCTCGAGCTCATCGCGGACGATCCCGGACCACAACTGGGACGCCGTGGTCCTCATCGGCGCCTCGATGGTCCTGTTCTGCCTGGTCGTGGGACGGATGGCCGGCCTCGTGCGCCAGCGCGAGAAGGCGGCCGCCCGCGAGCGGGCGCTGACGGCCGCCGGCGGCCTGCTCGTCGGCGCCACCGATCGCGACGAGATCGTGATCGCCGCGCTGCAGGCCGTCGTCGAGCTCGGCGGCGACCAGGTCGACGCCCGCCTGTGCCGGATCACGGGCGAGAGCGTCCGGGTGCTGGCCATCGACGATCGCGGCGCGCTGGCCGACTGGACGGTCTCCGGCGAGGTCGCCGCGCTCGTCCAGGAGATGCGACGCCCGCGGCGTGGCGCATGCTGCCGGCCTACGCGCGTCAGCAGCTGCGCCTGCCCGTCGGCGACGATCCGGTCCTGGGCCTGGAGCTGCGCCAGGGCGACAAGAGCGGCTCGCTGCTGATGTTCGTCGTGGCCGGCGCTCCGTGCGGGGACGCCGACACCCGCTACGCGCATGCGCACGCTGGCCCACCAGGTGGCGCTGGCGCTGGGCAGCGCCGAGCTGTCCGAGGAGGTCCACCGCCAGGCCGGCGGAGGCGCGGTTCTCCACGCTGGTCGCAAACGCCACCGACCTCATCACCGTCCTGCGCGCCGACAACACGATCGCTCTATCAGAGCCCGTCGATCGAGCGCGTGCTCGGCTACACCGCCGACGAGGTCATCGGCAAGTCCTTCGAGGAGCTGCTGCACCCCGAGGAGCAGGGCCGGCTGCTGCGCCGCCTCTCCGACGGCGCCGGCGCCACCGGCCGCCCCGAGGTCATCGAGTGCCTGCTGCGCACCAAGGACGGCGAGCTGCGCTACTTCGAGATCCTGCACACCAACCTGCTCGACGACGACGCCGTCCGCGGCATCGTCCTCAACGGCCGCGACGTCTCCGAGCGCAAGGAGTTCGAGGAGCAGCTCGCCCACCAGGCCTTCCACGACCCGGTCACCCATCTGGCCAACCGCGCGCTGTTCAACGAGCGCGTCCGCCACGCCGTGGCGCGGTCGCTGCGCGAGGGCATCGGCATGGCCGTCGCTGTTCGTCGACCTCGACGACTTCAAGACCGTCAACGACAGCCTCGGGCACGCCGCCGGTGACCGGGTGCTGCTCGAGGTGGCCCAGCGGATCTCCGCCAGCATCCGCGCCGCCGACACCGCCGCCCGCTTCGGCGGCGACGAGTTCGCGATCCTGCTGGAGGACGTCCACGACATCCAGTCCGCGGCCGAGACCGCCGAGCGGATCCTGGAGGCGCTGGCCCGCCCGCTGCAGCTCGACCACAACGACATCGTCGATCCGCGCCAGCCTGGGCATCTCGGTGGCCGAGGCCGGGCGCGGCCACCGACGCCGACGAGCTGATCCGCAACGCCGACGCGGCGATGTACATCGCCAAGGGCGAGGGCAAGGGCGGCTACCGCGATGTTCGAGCCCGCCATGCACGAGCAGGTCGTGGCGCGGCTGGAGCTGCGCGCCGACCTCCAGCGGGCGCTCGAGCGCGACGAGTTCGAGCTGCACTACCAGCCGCTGGTCCGCCTGCAGCGACGGCGCGGTCACCGGCGTCGAGGCGCTGCTGCGCTGGCGCCACCCGAGCGCGCGGCCTGATCCCGCCCGTTCGAGTTCATCCCGTTCGCCGAGGAGAGCGGGCTGATCGTCCCGATCGGCCGCTGGGTCCTGCGCGAGGGGTGCCGCCAGGCCAAGCTCTTCCGCGAGCAGACCACGGCGCCGGTCAAGCCCGGCGATCGGCATCAACCTGTCGGTCAAGCAGCTCTTCCACGCCGACATCGTCGCCGACGTCGCGCGAGGCGCTGGCCGACGCCGGGCCTGGAGCCCGAGCGCGCTGACGCTGGAGATCACCGAGTCGGTGATGATGACCGACACCGATCTCGCCGTCAGTCGCCTCGGCGAGCTGCGCGACCTCGGCATCCGCCTCGCCATGGACGACTTCGGCACCGGCTACTCGTCGCTGAGCTACCTGAGCAAGTTCCCGCTCGACATCCTCAAGATGGACCGCTCGCTGCTCGCCGCGGGCGCCTCGCCGGTGACCTCGGGCCTGGCCTCGGCCGTGCTCGGCCTGGGCGAGACCTTCGACCTGGAGGTCGTCGCCGAGGGCATCGAGTACCCCGAGCAGTCGGCCACCCTGCGCGACCTCGGCTGCGAGACCGGCCAGGGCTTCTACTTCGCCCGGCCGATGGAGCCGCTCGCGCTGCTCACCTACCTGGACGAGCGCGCCGGCGAGGTCGACGGCACGGCGATCCCCGCGGCCACCAGCTGAGCCCGGCGCTCGGCCGATGCAGCACAGCTACGAGGGGCTGGACCGGGTCGGCGGCTTTGACCGCGTCCGCCTGTTCGCGCCCGCTGGCCCACCGCGACTACCGCCTGCTGGTCGGCGGGCATGAGCGTCTCGCTGCTCGGCGACGGGCTGTTCCTCGTCGCGCTGGCCTGGCAGGTCTACGCGCTCTCCAACGCGCCGACGGCGCTGGCCAGCGTCGGCATCGCGATGACGATCCCCACGATCGTCTGCCTGCTGCTCGGCGGCGCGGTCTCCGACCGCTATGACCGCCGGCTGGTGATGCTCTGCGCCGACGCCGTGCGCGCGCTCGGCCTGGCGGTGCTGGCCTGCTGTCGGTCGAGCGGCGCGCTGCGCGCTGTGGGAGCTGATGGCGGTCGCGGTGGTGTACGGCGCGGCCACCGCGTTCTTCGATCCCGCCTCCGACGCGCTCGTGCCCCGAGCTGCTGCCGGCCGACGCGCTGGCCCAGGCCAACTCGCTGGACCAGCTCATCCGCCCGCTGGCCCTGCGCCTCGCCGGTCCGGCGGTCGGCGGGGTGGTCGTCGGGGCGATCGGGGTCGGACTGGGCGTTCGGGCTGGACGCGGCCTCGTTCGTCGTCTCGGCGGCGACGCTGCTGGCGATGTCGCCCGTGCGCCGTCGCCGCCGAGGCCGGCTGAGCCGTGGCCGAGGCGGCGCGCTCGGTGCGCCGCGAGATCGCCGCCGGGCTGCGCTACGTCCGCAGCCACGCCTGGCTGTGGGCGACGCTGGTCAGCGCCGCGATCGCCTACCTGCTGTTCATGGGCCCGACCGAGGTGCTGCTGCCGTTCATCGTCAAGAACCGGCTGTCCGACGGCGCCGGCGCGCTCGGGCTGGTCTTCGCCGCCGGCGGGCTCGGGCTCGCTGCTGTGCGCGATCGTCGATCGGCCAGCGCGGCCTGCCGCGACGCGCGCTGACCTTCATGTACGTCGTGCTGGACCCTGGCCACGCTGGCCATCGCCGGGCTACGGCCTCGCCGAGCCAGCTGTGGGGGCTGATGATCGCCAGCGTCGCCTTCAACAGCGCTGGAGACGGCGGGCACGATCGCCTGGGCCACGGCCAAGCAGCGCCACGTCCCGACGCGAGCTGCTGGGGCGCGTCTCCAGCCTGGACTGGCTGATCTCGATCGGCCTGCTGCCGGTCTCCTTCGCCATCACCGGCCCGGTGAGCGCCGCGCTGGGCCTGCGCACGACGCTGATCGGCGCCGGGGTGCTCGGCGCCGCGGTGACCTTCGCCGCGCTGCTCGTGCCCGGCGTGCGCCAGATGGACGAGCTCGGCGCGGCGCGCACCGGCGCCCGGCGGCATCGTGCTGCGGCCGATCGAGGACACGATCGGCTGGGCCAACGACTACCGCCTCACCGCCTAGCCACGGCCCAGCCACGGCCTAGCCGGCCGGCGGCTTGCGGGCGCGGCAGTGGACGCGTGAATAGCGTCCCCGGCTCGATCGGGTGACCGGCGCTGGAGCGCGAGGCCGAGCCGGATGTTGCACCCGGCCCGGCCGTCGTGCAGTCGGCTAGCGCAGCTCGTTCTCGTCGGCCACGGTCGGCCGGTCCTGCACCGTCTCGCCCTCACGCCGCAGACGCCCGGCTCAGGTGGCCGCCGCGCCTTGAGGATGTCGCGGATGCCGAAGTCATAGATCGGGCAGGCGAGCGCGGCCCCGATCAAAGGTCCGACAATCGGTATCCAGAAATAGTCGTTGACGTTGCCGTAGTTGCCAGGCATCGCCTGGCTCCCCCAGCCTGCGATCCAGGCGAACATCCGGGGCCCGAAGTCTCGGGCGGGATTGATGGCGTAGCCGGCGTTGGCTCCGAAGGAGATGCCGATTGCCATCACGACCATGCCGACCATGAACGGCGTCATGTTGGCTCCGACGCGGCAAATTGAACTCATCCGTGATCGCCCAGACGAACAGCGCCAGGAAGAACGTGCCGACGATCTGGTCGATCAACGGCCCCAGGAAATTGTGGAAGTAGGGCGCTGGAAACGTCGCGAACGTGCTGTAGGTGCTCTTGGATGCCGCCGTCCCTTTGACAATGTGATTCATCTGGTCAAAGTGGTTGATCGCGTTGTTGTAGACCAGGAATACGAGCGCGGCCCCGACGAAGGCGCCAAGCACCTGCGCGACCCAGTAGCCGGGAACCCTGTTCCACGGCATCTGCTTGCGGATCGCGGCGCCCAGCGTGATCGCGGGGTTGATGTGCGCCCCGGTGATCGCCGCCGCTGACATAGACGGCGAACGCGACGGCCAGGGCCCAGCCCCAGGTGATGAGCAGCCAGTCGCCGGACGACTGCAGCGGTCCCGCGGAGCTGCGCCCGGAGCCGACCAGGCCCCAGAGCATCGCCACGACCCCGTCGCCGAAGCAGATCAGGATGAAAGTGCCGAAGAACTCGGCCCACAGCTCCCCGACGACCCCGGTGCGCCACCGCATTGGCAGCCCCCGCGTCGTTCTGGCATCACTTACGGTTGCCACACAACCTCCTCCCGAAGATGAACAGATAACGGTCCGTTGGGTGTCTGCAGGCACGAGCGCACACACACCCGGTGTGACGGCCTTGGAGTGCGGGGCACGCGGCGCATGGCAACTGTCAGCCCGCGAACCTCGACGGCCGACTTCCGCTCATGACCTCCCTTCTCGCCCAGCCAAAACCGACGGTAGATCCGCCGGCGTGAGCGTCGTCAACCTAGCAACGGGTGCAGGTCAACGTCAATCGCTGGACGAATGCGACCAGGGCCAACCGGCGTATGTGTTCGTTGTCTGACATCGCCCACGCCGCGAACATAGACTCGGCCGCATGGACTTCGGAATCGGCTATTTCCCCACCCACGACGCGGTCGGCCCCGGCGCGATCGCCCGGCTCGGCCGAGGAGCGCGGCCACGAGTCGCTGTTCTTCGCCGAGCACACCCACATCCCGGCCAGCCGGGACTCCGAGTACCCCGGCGGCGGGGCCCTGCCGCGCAAGTACATCCACACCTACGACCTGTTCGTCGCGCTGACCGCCGCCGCGGAGGCCACCTCGACGCCTGCGCATCGGCAGCGGCATCTGCCTGGTCGTCGAGCGCGACCCGATCACCACCGCCAAGGAGGTCGCCTCGATGGACCACCTGTCCGGCGGCCGCTTCGAGTTCGGGGTCGGCGCCGGCTGGAACCGCGAGGAGATGGCCAACCACGGCACCGATCCGCGCACGCGGATGCGCCTCATGAAGGAGCGCATCGAGGCGATGAAGGCGATCTGGACGCAGGACGAGGCCAGCTACGACGGGGAGTTCGTCTCCTTCGACCGGATCTGGTCCTGGCCCAAGCCCGCGCAGCGTCCGCACCCGCCGGTGCTCGTCGGCGGCCTGGGCCCGACCGTGGAGGACCGGGTGCTGGACTTCGGCGACGCCTGGTTTCCCAACTACGGCCCGACGACGCTGCTGGAGCGCGTCGAGGCGCTGCGCGCCCGGGCCGACCGGCCGATCGACGTGATGGTCGATGGGCGCTGCCCGCCGATCCCGCGGCGCTCGAGCGCTGCATGCAGGCCGGCTGCCGGCGCGTCGTGCACTGGATCCCGTCGGGCAACCGCTCAGTGGTGGAGCGCGGCGTTCGAGCGCTGGGAGGCGGCGATCGCGCAGGTCACCGGCGAGGCGTGACCCCAGCGCAGGCCCGGGAGCGGTTCGCCGCCGCCCGGGTGGCGCGGCTGGCCACGGCCGACGCCGCCGGGCGGCCGCACCTCGTCCCGGTCGTGTTCGCGGTCGACGGCGACCGCGTCTACAGCGTCGTCGACGCCAAGCCCAAGCGCACGACGGCGCTGCGGCGGCTGGGCAACGTCGGCCGAGAACCCTGCGGTGGCGCTGCTGGTCGACCACTACGAGGAGCCGACTGGGACGCGCTGTGGTGGGTGCGCGCCGAGGGACGCGGCCGGGTGCTCGATCCCGACGGTCGATGGCGAGGCGCGCGCGCGCGGTGGCGCTGCTGCGGGCGCGCTACCCGCAGCAGCGGGCCGTCGGGCGCCGTGCTGGCGGTCGACGTCGAGCGCTGGAGCGGCTGGTCGGCCCGGCCGCCTGACTCGGCTAGTCCTCGTCGGACTCCGGCTAGTCTCGTCGGACTCCGGCGGGGCTTCCTCGCCGGCGCGCTCGTCGCGCTCGGCCCACTCCAGCAGCGGCTCCAGCGAGAACACGGCGTCGTCGATCCCGGCGTGCAGGTCGCCCAGCTCGGCGAACCGGTCGGGCATCGTGGCGATCGTCAGGTCCTGGGGCTCGACGTCGTCGATCTCGTCCCACGCGATCGGCGCCGACACGGTGCCCTCGACCTTGCCGCGCACCGAGTAGGCCGAGGCGATCGTGTGGTCGCGGGCGTTCTGGTTGTAGTCGACGAACACCTTCTCGGGCGCGCGGTCCTTGCGCCACCAGGTCGTCGTCGCGTCGTCCGGGACCCGGCGCTCGACCTCGCGCGCGAAGGCCAGCGCGGCGCGGCGCACGTCGCCGAAGCCGTGGTCGGGCCTGATCGCGCACGTAGATGTGGATGCCGTGGCCGCCCGAGGTCTTGGGCCAGCCGACGGCGCCGATCTCGTCGAGGACCTCGCGGGCGATGTGGGCGACGCGGCGGACGCGCTCGAGCGGGCAGTCGGGCATCGGGTCCAGGTCGATCCGCCACTCGTCGGGGTGCTCGACGTCGGCGCGCCGCGAGTTCCACGGGTGGAACTCGACCGTCGACATCTGCACCGCCCAGATGACGCTGGCCAGCTCGGTGACGCACAGCTCGTCGGCGGTGCGGTCGAAGCGCGGGAACGTGATGCGGACGGTCTCGAGCCACGGCGGCGCGCCCTTGGGCACGCGCTTCTGGTGGACCTTCTCGCCGTCGACGCCCGACGGGAAGCGGTGCAGCATGCAGGGCCGCTCGCGCAGCGCGCGGACGATCCCGTCGCCGACGCTCATGTAGTAGTGCGCGAGGTCGAGCTTGGTCTCGCCGCGGGCGGAGAAGTAGACCCGGTCGGGGTTGGAGATCCGCACCGTGCGCTCGCCGACCTCGAGCTCGATCGCCTCGCTCTTCGCCGCCGCCATTCAGTCAGATCGTGACATGCCGCTCCGATCGTGAGCTCTGACATCGACTTTGAGTGGAGAGCAGCCAATGGATACGCGGATGCTCGGAGCGCTGGAGGTCTCGGTCGCGCCTGGGGGTCGACCACGTTGACCTCTTCTACTACCAGCACCGGGGTCGACCCCAACGTCGCGATCGAGGCCCGCGACTTCCGGCACTCAGGGCCCGCTGGAGCGCAGACACCCTGGACGCCAACCTGGCGCCGGCGAACAGCCAATGCGTTCCAAACTGCGCGTCGGGCAGCTGGTTTGGAACGGATTGGTCGCTATGCGTGCTCCAGCGGGCAAACTCGCCGCCCGAGATCCGGTTTGTCACCGAATGGTCGTTGGGACCCGCGCTCGCTACAGCGAGGTCAGCCCGAGGCTGGTCAGCCCGATGGCGGTGAACCACAGCCGCCGGTCGGAGCTCAGCGCGGCCAGCGGGATCAGCCACGCGATGTACCAGGGCATGAGCAGCCCGGCGGAGACGAGCAGGCCGACGGTGGCCCAGCCCGCGGCGGTGATCCAGTCCAGCTCGCCGATCCAGACCCGCCACATCAGCCAGACGAGGCTGATCGCGTAGCCGATGCGCAGCAGCGCGCCCACGGGGGCGTCGAACCGCTTGAGGCCGATCGCGTTGAGGATGAAGCCGGGGATGCTGTGGATGCCGCCCTGGGCCTGGATGCTGGACAGGGTGCCGAGCAGATGCAGGGTGCCCGAGCCGAACATGACCAGGCCGAGGCCGCCGAACGCCACCGCGGCGAGCGCGGCGCCGCGCGAGGATGCGGGCGCGCCCGAACGTCGCCACGCGGCGTCCCGCGCTGGCGGCGATGGCAAAGGGGAGCAGCATCCCGGCGGTGAGCTTGATGGCGGTGGCGGCGATGATCATCGCGCCGCCGGTGCCCTCGCGCTGGCGCAGCAGCACGTAGATGCCGGCCACGAGCAGGGCGAGCATGAGCAGGTCGTTGTGGCCGCCGCCGACGCCGTAGATGACGATCACCGGGTTGAGGCCGACGAGCGCGACCGCCTTGACCGGATCGATGCCGCGCAGCTGGGCGGAGCGCCAGACGAGCACGACGACCGCCAGCAGCGAGAGCGCGGCGATGCCCTTGTAGGCGAAGACGTTGGTGGCGATGTTCAGCCCGGCCAGGGGATAGCTGAGCGCGGTGAACAGGGGCCCATAGGCGGTGGGCGTATGCGTCCACTGCAGGCCGACCAGGTGATAGAGCGGGTCGAACGAGATGACGTTGGGCCCGTACAGGTACGGGTTGATCCCGTAGGTGCCACCCAGCCGCCCGTAGGCGATGTAGCTGAACAGGTCGGTCGAGAGCAGCGGCGGCGCCACCAGCACGAGCGCGTTGACCGCGGCGATGCTCACGAGCACGGCGCGACGCGACAGGTACTTGGCCGCGCGCAGGGCGACCGCGTAGGACAGGAACATCAGGACCATCGCGGCGATCAGGCCCGGGCAGGCCGATGTCGAGGCCGACGTGGCCGAACGCTCCGGCGAGGCCGCCGAGGCTCTGGCGCAGCGACTGGGGCAGGAGCAGCTCGGTGTGCGCCGCGGACAGCGAGATGAGCAGCGCCGTGATCAGCAGGCCCGCGAGGCCGGCCCAGCCCGCGGGCGTCGAGAGCGCCCCTGGGCACGCGCGGACTCGTCGCGCTCAACTCGAACGCGCCGCTGTGATGTGTGGCCCCAAGCGGCTCGCGAGCCCTCATGGGACCGATGATTGCACCCGAACGGGCGGAATGTCGGCTGCGGTCCGGAACGCTACGACTTTCGGCGTTAGATGTAAAAACGGCGTCAGTTTTCATTGCGTTAAGACTTTCTGTTCCTACCCAGGTACCAGAAATCGCTGACACCGTTACCGGCGGCGTCCGCGAGCGGACCTACGTGCCGCGGACCAGCGAGGGGAGTCTGAGCACGAGCTGCGGGATATCCGTGAGCGCGCCGGAGAGGGCGTCGCGGATCGCGGAGTCCGCACCGGATTCCAGTGCAGCGCCGTGTCCGACGAGCAGCCGCTCGGGGGACCGAGCGGTCAGCGGGCCCTTGGGCGGGCGCAGCCGCAGCATCGGGTGCAGGCCGACCCGGCGGCCGAGCGTGAACGCGGGGGCGGTGCCGACCGCCTCGGCGACGATCAGCGCGCGCTCGGCCTCCCACCACAGCGCCATCTCGCGCCACCACGGGCGGGTGATGACGGGGATCACCGTGAACGGGCTGTCGCGTCACCTCGCGGGGAGGCGCAGCAGCGGCACCTCGAGCCGCTGCGCGATCGGGCCGCAGTCGCGGTTGTGGCGGTCCAGCAGCTGGATGACCGCCGCCGGGGTGCCCAGCTCGGTCGCGGCGCTCAGCGCGACCTCGTCCTCGAAGGGGTCGATCAGCCACACGCGGCCGTCGGCGCGCAGCGCGTGCGCGGCGCGGCGCATGCCCGTGGTCTCGACCCAGGTGAGGCCGAGCGAATGGCGTTGGATGGAGTTGCTCATCGCTGGGGCGGCGGTCGAGCGGGGGCACCGCGGCCCATAGGACCTTAGCCGCCCGGAGGTGAGCCGCCGCCGGGTCAGCCTATGCGACGGCGGCGACGACCCCGTCGAGGTGCCACAGGCCGTCGAAGCCGAGGTGGGCCTCGTCGGCGACGCGGCCGAGGCGCTCGCGCGCGTCGGTCGAGGTCCGTGCCGCAGATCGTGGCGACCTCGATCGTCGCCAGCGGCTCGCCGGCCCACTCGAGCACCTCGCGCACGTCGTCGGGGTCCGCGCGCCGCGAGGCCTCGGGCGCCAGGTTGGCGACGGCGACCTCGTAGGCGGCGAGCGGCTGGAAGCCGGGGACCGACAGCGACGCACCGTCGCTGTTGCGCACCAGCTCGTATGACGGGCACGTGTAGCGATGGCCGGTCTCGGTGGAGGCGAGCTTGTGCGACAGCGCCAGCGCACCCGGCGTGGGCGTGCGCGACTCCGCCATGTCCTGGCGCAGCAGCTCCTCGGTCTCGGGCTCGGCCAGCCACGCCTCCAGCTCGGCGGGATCGATGCCGACGCGCTCGGCGGCGGCGGCCAGCGTGGCCGGATCGTCGAGGAGGCTGCCGGAGAAGTGCAGGACGCGCAGGGCGCGGAGCATCGCCCACTCGAGCTCGGGCGCGGTGGCGGCGCACCGCCACGACGGCGCGGCAGGCCGGGATCGTGCCGGCCATGCGCGGGCGCAGCGCGGTGTCCATCGGCATGTGGTGCTGCTGGGCGAGTGGCGCGAACGCCCTCGGACATGCGCTCCACCGTGAAGCCCTTGTCCTCGTAGACGCTCCCGTCCTCGGCGAGGCCGACCATCCGCACCTGCCAGTCGATCTGGTCGCCGTAGAGCCACTGCAGCCGCCAGCGCGACGGGCTCGGCCGACCAGGCGAAGGGGCAGCCGGGGTCGGTGTACTCGGTGATCGTCAGCTCGGCCATGGCGTGTCTCGATTCTCGAGGAGGGGGTCGTCGTCTCCCAGCCTAGATGGTCGAGCTGCCACAACTATCTGCGTCCAGGCCACTAGCCTCCGTGCTGCACATGCCCGAGCTGCCCGAAGCCGAACGCGCCCGCGGCGCCCTGGAGTCCATCCTGGGGCGGCGTATCGCCCGCGTCCACGACGGCGACACCTACGTCTCGCGCCCGCACGCGCCCGGGGAGATCGCGGCCGGGCTCGTCGGCCACACGTTCGCCACCGCCCATCGCCGCGGCAAGTTCCTGTGGCTGGAGACCGACGACGGGCCCGGTGCTCGGGCCTGCACCTCGGCATGGCGGGCCGGATCGTCGTCGACGACGGCGAGGACGTCTCGCGGTGGGACCGCTTCGCCGTCGAGTTCGACGACGGGACGCGCATGGCCCTGCGCGACAAGCGGCGGCTGGGTCGCGCGGTGCTCAACCCGGACTTCAGCCACGTCGGTCCCGACGCCGCGGACGTGGGCCGCGACGAGTTCCGCCGGATCATCGGCGCCGGCCACACCGCGGTCAAGGCGCGGCTGCTCAACCAGGGCGCGATCTCCGGCGTGGGCAACCTGCTCGCCGATCAGGCGCTGTGGCAGGCGCGGATCGCGCCCACGCGGCTGACCTCGAGCCTGAGCGAGGAGGACCTCGACCGCCTGCGGCGGGAGCTGCGCTCAGCCGTGCGCTCGGCGATCCGCAAGGGCGGCGTGCACACCGGGGCGTTCATCCCCGCCCGCGGCCGCGAGGGCCACTGCCCGCGCGACGGCCACAGCCTCAACCGCGCGACGGTGGGCGGGCGCACCACGTACTGGTGCCCGGCCTGCCAGCACTGACCCTTCGCATCAGTACACCAATGAGTTTACTTGCGGGCGTTCAGTGGCGCGCGAGGAGGCCGGCCAGCTGGTCCATGACCACGTCGAGCACCTCGAGGTGGTTGCGCTCGAAGATCATCCCGTGCCCGTTGCCGTGCACCCCGTGGTCGGCAAGGCGCAGGAGCTGCACGTTGGCGCCGGCGTCGGCGAGGTAGTCGCGCACCTCGGTGTCGAAGTGGCCCAGCAGCGACGCCTCGGCGGTGACGA
Organism: uncultured Actinomycetota bacterium; assembly: GCA_963790605.1. Taxonomy (GTDB): domain Bacteria; phylum Actinomycetota; class Thermoleophilia; order Solirubrobacterales; family Solirubrobacteraceae; genus Palsa-465. The sequence goes on from CAWBPG010000004.1 coordinate 178,973, forward strand.
GCAGCACCGGGATGCCGCTGAGGCTGCCGTCGAGCGCGACGGCGGTGAGGCCGTGGGGGAGGCCGGGAAGGCCGTCGGCGGCGGGGCGAAACGGCGGGCCGAACGGCTCGAGCGCGACGATCGCGCGCACCAGCTCCGGCCGCGCGGCCGCGATCAGCCAGCCGGCGGGGCCGCCCGCGGAGTGCGTGAACAGGACAGACGGCCCGACGCGGTCGATCAGCTCGGCGCCGAGCTGGCGCTCGAGCGCGTGGGCGACGCTCAGGTCGGTGGGCATCGAGCGGCTGCTCGCGACCATGTGGAGGATCGCCGGGTCTGACCCGGCCGCGCCGTCGTTGCCCGGCCATTGCGTCTGCAGGTGCGCGGTGGGGTGGACACCGTCAGGCGAGCGAAACAGGACGGCCAGGGCCTCGGCGTCGGGCGGCGGGCCCATCTCGCCGAGGGCGCCGGCCCACTGGGCGCCGCGTCCGTGCCCGGGGCGGTCCACGGTGTAGACGCGGTGGCCGCGCCGGACGAGCTCCGGCGCCCAGCCGGGGCGCCCGTCGGGCGTGCCCAGCCAGTCAAGGCCCTGGCCTCCGCCGCCGTGGATGAGGATGAGCGACGGACGGTCGCTTGACTCGGCGCCCCGCCCATTCCACGTACATGGGCGCCTCGCCTCCGGCGCCGATCCAGAACCGGCCCTGAGTGTCCGCGGCCTCGGTCATCAGACGCGCACCCTACCGGCGCGCCGCCCGCGGCGGGGCCGTGGACCCGCGCACCCGCAGCTCCACGTCCGCGCTCTCGTGGCGCACGGCCAGGCGCGGGTTCTCGATGCGCTCGAGCAGCAGCCCGACGGCGCGCTCGGCCTGGGCGTCCAGCGACTGCGCCACGGTCGTCAGGGAGATGCGGTGCAGGCCCGCCAGTGCGATGTCGTCGAAGCCGACCACCGAGAGGTCGCCGGGTATCTGGAGCCCGAGACGCTCACAGGCCTCGATGAGCGCGATCGCACCGATGTCGTTTGAGACGAACAGCGCGGTGGGCGCGTCGCGCCCGCGCAGCGCGGCTCCCAGGTCGCCCGTCTCGCGGCCGGCCGCGATCGTGGCGGCGCCCGGGTTCCAGGAGTAGACCGGCCGCGGCGCGGTGCCCGCGCGGCGCAGCGCGGCGCGGTAGCCGTCGTGGCGGGCGCGATCGCCGATCGCCTCCACCAACGGTGTGCGCACATAGCCGATGCGCCGGTGGCCCAGCTCCAGCAGGTGCTCGGTGGCGAGCTTGCCGCCCTGGCGGTCACGCGGCCCGACCGAGTCGCCCCAGCGCTCGCTCAGCCCCAGGAACACGATCGGGATGCCGGCTCGCTGGAGTGACTCGTCGAGGTCGTCGGTGCGCGCGATGAAGGCCAGGAACACGATTCCGGCGACCCGCTGCTCCAGCAGCGCGTCGACGCCCGTGATGGCCAGCTCCTCCGCGCCCTCGATGTTGCAGAACATCGTCGTGTAGCCGCGGCGGAAGGCCGCGCGCTCGACCACCTGGGCCATCTGGGCGTAGTAGGGGTTGGAGAGGTCGCCGACGAGCACTCCGAGCATCGTCGTGCGCTGCTTGACGAACTGGCGGGCGATCGCGTTGGGCTTGTAGTTGAGCGCGACGATCGCCTCCTGGACGCGCGCCCGCGTGGCCTCGGACACCTCCTCGGCGCCGCGCACGACGTTGGACACCGTGGACTTGGACACCCCCGCCGCGGCGGCGACGTCGTGGATCGTGGGTGCCCTGCTGTTGATGAGCATCCTCCTCAACGCGATTCGATAGAACTCGATCCCCGGCCGCGCCGGCCGTGGTCACCCCCGCACGATCATATATGCCCAAACGCGCGACTTGACACCATCCAGGTCGCGGGCCTATCGTCTCGTGGAACGTTCCAAACTGGAGAGATATGGGATCCGTGGCAGAGCGAGCGGGTAGGAGTACGAGGCTGTGACAGAGCGGCTGCGGATCGGAGTGGTGGGCTGTGGGCTGATCGCCCAGGTGATGCACCTGCCCTACCTGGCGGAGCTGTCTGACCGCTATGAGGTGGTGGCGGTGTGCGACATCTCCGAGGCCGTCGCGTCGGCCTGCGCGCAGCGCTACCGGGTGCCACGCGTTTTCGAGCGCTGGGAGGACCTGCTGGCCGAGCCGCCCGATGCCGTGCTCGTCGCCAGCTCCGGCGACCACGCGCCGATCGCCATCAGTGCCGCGCGCGCGGGCTGCCACGTCATGGTGGAGAAGCCGATGGCCCTGTCGGCGACCGACGCCGAGCGGATGGTGCAGGCGGCCGCGGCGGCCGACGTGCGGCTGATGGTGGGCACGATGAAGCGCTATGACCCGGCGTACGAGCGCCTGGGTGAGCTGCTCGGCGACGGCGAGGATCTGCGGCTCGTGCGGGTGACGACGCTGGAGTCACCGTTTGAGCCCTACGTGGCGCACTACCCGCTCATCCCCGCGTCCGGCGTGGCGGCCGACCTCATCGCCGAGCTCGAGGAGCGCGAGTCAGACGTGCTCGATGCGGCCCTACCCGGCGCCGACGCCCAGACGCGCGGTTGCTATCGCTGGATCCTGCTCGACAACCTCGTGCACGAGCTCAACGCGCTGCGCGGCGTCCTGGGTGAGCCCACCGAGGTCGTCTCCGCGGACCTCTCGCCCCGGTGCGTGAGCATCAACCTCCGCTTCGGCGCGGTCGACTGTCACCTGAGCTGGGTCGACCTGCCGGGAATCGCGCGCTACCGGCAGGAGTTCGCGTTCTACGCTCCGGACCGCCGGCTCACGCTCGCGCTGCCCTCGCCGTTTTTGCGCAGCATGCCCAGCCGGCTCATCGTCGAGGGCGGCGAGCCGGGCACGGCGGACGCCTGGCAGCGCGAGGAGGTCGTCAGCTACGACGAGGCCTTCCGCCGTGAGCTCGTGGAGTTCTCCGAATGCGTGCGCACCGGGCGCGAGCCGCGGACCTCCGGCGCCGACGGAGTGCACGACATGCGGCTGTGCGAGCTCGTGGCCCGTGCCCACATGGCGCGCGCCCAGCCGACCAGCGTCGGCAACGGCTCGATTGCCCTCGCGGCGGGAAGCGCGGAGTGACCGTCGAGCTAAAGACGCCGGCGGCGAACGCGGGCAGGAGCCCCGGCGGCCTGCTCGTGGCCAACGCGCCGGTCAGCTACGGGGCCTTTGAGATCACGGTCGGGGTCGACCCCAATGTGCCCGGACTCCACAACGCTGCTGGACTGGGTCTCCGAGGCCGGATACGTCGGCATCGACCTGGGACCGGTCGGCTACCTCGGCGGACCGGACGAGCTCCCGGGCCGGCTGTCCGAGCGCGGGCTGGGCCTTGCCGGCGGCTACCTCGAGCTGCCGTTCTCAGAGCCGGCCCGCCTCCAGAGCGCCCTGCCCGAGCTCGACGCGCTGCTGGACATCCTTGACCGCATCGCCGACGGGTCCGCCCCGCCCCGGCCGACGCTGGCCGACGCGGGCTCGCCCCAGCGGGCGGCGCTGCCGGGGCGCTCGGCGGCCGACCGCAGCGTCGGGCTCGACGACGCCGCGTGGGAGCGCTTCGCCGACGGACTGGCCCGCGCCGTGACGCGGTGCCGCCAGCGTGGCTATGAGCCGACGTTTCACCACCACACCGCCACCTACATCGAGGCCCAGTGGGAGATCGAGCGGCTGCTCGAGCTCTCGGACGTCGGGCTGTGCCTGGACACCGGCCATCTGCTGCTCGGTGGCGGCGATCCCGTCGACGCGATCCTGGAGTGGGCGCCCCGGATCAACCAGGTCCACCTCAAGGACGCGCGACGTGCGACGCTCCAGGCGATCGTGGCCGAAGGGGCGCCGGTGCGCGAGATCTGGCGCCGCCGGGCCTTCTGCGCCCTGGGCGACGGGGACATTCCCATCGATCAGGTCCTCGCGGCCCTGTCGGAGATCTCCTATTCGGGCTGGCTGGTGGTGGAGCAGGACGTCCTCCCGGACCCCGACAACCCCGGTGAGCCGGCGCGCGACCAGGTGCGCAACCGGGAGTACCTGCGCTCCCGGGGACTGTGAGCGCCGCCCGCCCGGTGCGGGTCGGCCTCATCGGGGCCGGCCGGATGGGGATGCGCCATCTCGGAGCACTCGAGCGGGCATCCGGGGTGACCGTCGCCGGGGTGGTGGAGCCGGTGGCCGAGGCGCGCGCCGCGGTTCGCGCCCGGGGTCACCACACCTATGAGCGGCCGGGCGAGATGCTGGATGACGAGGCGGTCGAGGCCGTGCTCATCGCGGCGCCGTCTGACCTGCACCGCCCGCTCGTGCAGTCCGCCGCCGACGCCGGCCTGCCCACCCTCTGCGAGAAGCCGATCGGCGTCCACCTGGCCGACGCGCAGGCTGCCAGCGCGACCGCGCGTGAGGCGGGCACGCTGCTCCAGGTCGGCTACTGGCGGCGCTTCGTGCCCGAGCTGCGCGCCCTGCGCGAGCGGATCGCGGCCGGAGAGCTGGGGGAGATCTGCCACCTCACCTGCCTGCAGTGGGACGGCGAGCCGCCCGCGGCGGCGTTTCGCGCCCGCAGCGGCGGGATCGTCATCGACATGGGCGTGCACGAGCTCGACCAGGCCCGCTGGCTGACGGGGCAGGAGCTCGAGTGGGTGGTCGCCACGGCAGCCGGCGACCGGCCGGGGCGCGATCCCGGCGCCGCCACGATCCTGGGCGGGCTCTCGGGGGGCGCGTCGCTGACGGTGTCACTGGGCCGCCGTTTCCCGCACGGGGACTGCTGCTGGCTCGAGGTGTTCGGGACGCGGGGGTATGAGCGCCTCCCGTTCGTCTGGGGGGCCGCCGGCGACGGAGTGTTCGAGGCGGCGCTGGTCGCACAGGTCGAGGCGTTCGCGGCGAGAGTGCGAGGCGAGGCGGCCGCCGAGGTCAGCGCGGCCGGCGGGGATGACGCGGTGGCGGCGCTGGCCGCCGCCGAGCGGGCGTCCGACGCGCTGGTCGACGGGGAGCGCCACGAGCTGACCGAGCGGCGCGCCTAGATCGCGGCGGACTCCTCCTCAGGCTCCTCATACCAGCGCTTGCGGTCCCCGACCCGGTTGCGCATCTTCCACTTGCCCGACTTGGGCTCGGCCTCGATGCGCTCCCATAGCCCGTCCAGGCGCCCGGTGATCAGCTCCTGCTGCTCGGGGGTCAGCGAGTACTCGCCGACGTCGGCGACGCAGCGCTCGATGGTCTGGCGGCATGTCCGCCACAGGCCCCAGTCGCGCGCGCACAGCTCGGCGATGTAGTCGGCGCCGATTGCGTCGAGGTCGTGGTGGAAGCACAGGTTGTAGATGTCGCGCTCGTCGCGTTCGTTGAGCTGGACGATCTGGAGCTTGGTGAGCAGGAGCTCGGCCCGCGGGACCGTGAGCGGTTCGCGATCCAGGCGCTCGGCGATCGGGATGGAGTGACACATCTCAAACGCGCCGACGAACACGTCGACCTGGCGGCGGTTGACCGGATCGACCCACACCTGGCGGTGGGTACCGTGCATGGCGTTGAACATCTCGTCGCCGAGATAGCCGAGCGCCCCGAGCACCGTCGCCAGCGCGCGGTTGTTGCCGCGGGGGGTGACAACGTCGATGTCCTTGATGTCGCGCGTGAGCAGCGGACCGGCCTCGGGCGCCTGGAGGCAGACCGCGACCCCGCCGAGCAGGCGGAGGGTGACGCCGTCGGCGTCGGCGCGGGTGACGAGCCGGCGGCCCTCCTCGATGGGGTCGGCGTGGGCGGTGTCGCCGTCTGGCACGTGGTGGTGATTATCCGGCGGTCAGGAGGAAGTCAAGGTAACTCCCGTCCTGGGCGATGTCGACCACCGCCCCGCGTAGGAGGTCGGCGGTGTAGTCGCTGCCGGGATTGAGGCACAGCGTGGATCCGATCTTCTGGGCTCCGCGGGACTCGTGGATGTGGCCGTGCAGGCCCACCACCGGCTTGTAGCGCTTGATCGAATCCCGGACGGCGTGGCTGCCCACCGGGATGAAGCTAGGGCGCCCGCCGCGGATCACCGGCTTGAGCGTCTCGTCGAGCTCGGGCGCGTCGTCCAGGCCCGAGCCGTAGGGCGGGCAGTGGAAGTTGATGACGCTCGCCTGCCCCGGCGGCACCTGGTCCATGACGTCCGCGATCCGCTGGGCGAGCGCCTCCTCGGAGTACTCGCGGTCGGTCTTCCACGGCGTCGGGGTCACGTCACCCAGGCTCGCCATCACCACCGGGCCGAGCTCGCACAGCTCACGCTCGGGGCACTCGATCCGCTGGTGGGCCCGCAGCACGTCGTCGATCTCGAACGGGTCGTCGTTGCCCGGCGTGATCACGCAGCGGACCTCGGGCGCGAGGCGCTCGGCCGCCACGTCACACCAGCGGCGGATCTGAGCGACGATCTCGGCCCGGAAGCGCCGATCGACCTCGGCCGGGTCTGACTCCAGCCGGGCGACCTCGGCGGGCTCCATCCGCACCGGGTAGAAGCCGAACATGTTGATCTCGGCGTTGAGCCGCTCCTCCTCGGCCGCCGGCAGCGACACGCGCTCACCACGTACCTGGGCGACGAGGTCCCCGTTCTGCGCCACCACGGGGACCATGCCCTTGCCGGCGACGTCGCCGCCCAGGACCAGCGCGTCGGCCTCATAGACCTTGGCCGCGGCCAGGAACTTGCGAAAGCAGCGCTCGGATCCGTGGACGTCGGTGGCGAAGAAGATCCTCAGGGCGCGCCGTCGCCCCTTGCCGAGTCCCCTCACTCGTGGCCCCTCATCGTGGCTACTCCGGCGGCAGCTCGCGCATCGCCATGCTGAGGTCAAGGGCGTCCGAGCGCTTGCGCATGCCGCGGGCGATCAGGTAGATCACCGGACCGGCGGCGAGCACGATGACCAGCGTCGTCACCGACTCGACGCTGAACTTGCCGTAGGCGCTCGAGTGGGTCACCACCTCGATGATGGTGAACAGCGCGAGCGCACTCGTGGCCCCGCCCACCCACGTGGACTTGGGGATGCCCATCCATCGCTCCACGTCGGTGGCCCCGGGCTTGCGGAGGAGCTCCGGCCGGCGCGAGGCCAGGAACGTCGCGGCCACCGCCCCGGCGAGCAGGATGAGCGCGAAGAACAGTGCCTCCAGCGCGACGATGTTGGCGATGTTCACGAAGGCGAGGATGAGGCAGAACATGATGCTGATCGCCAGCACGATCACGATCGCGTTGACCGGGGCATGATTGCGCTCCGAGACGCTGGCCACGCGCACCGGCAGCAGGCGGTCGAACGCCAGCGCGAAGAGGACGCGGGTGGTGCAGGCCAAAAACGCGATGTTGACCGCGACCGCGGCCAGCGGGATGGTCGTCGCCAGCAGGATCTTCGAGACCGGGTCGCCCGAGAGGGCCAGGCCGTAGCCCAGACCGCCCGCGGCCGAGGACACGTTGGAGATCTTGGCGTAGGTGGTCGGATCGGCCGCGCCGAGGTTGGCCTGGGCCTGCATGAAGTGCAGCCCTGCGGTGTGGCGCAGCAGCGCCCAGACGCCGACCCAGACGACCACGAGCAGGCCGATGCTGATCGCCGACGCGTACAGGTAGGTCCGCGATGGGCGGCGTAGCTCGCCGCCGACGTAGTAGGAGTACAGGACGCCGTTGTAGTTGACGACCATGAACGGGATCGTCGCGATCATCGCGCCGGCCGAGGCGCCGACCGCGATCCCCGCCGACTTGCCGGCCGACAGAATCGCCTGGTAGGCGCCGGGATGGTTGGAGATGCGCGCGAAGGCGGCGACGAAGTCCGCGTGGGAGTGGTCGGCGAGCAGTAGCGCCAGCACCAGGAACGCCAGCAGCTGGAGCACGATGAAGCCGATGATGATCTGGGCCACGCGCTTGAGCGAGAAGAAGCTCATCGCGCCCACGACCAGCATCACGCCGACGCTGATCGCCGCGATGGCCCCCTGGCTGGTGACGTGGTTGGCGGCGTTGGTCAGGGCGTGGCTGTGGAAGGCCAGGCCCAGGCCGGTGAGCATGAACGGCGTGTAGGCGGCGAAGAAGTGATCGTTGGTCGCCAGCACGTAGGTGAACACGACCGCGATGCCGATCCCGGCCACCGACCCGACCATGGGGGAGACGATGCGCGAGAGGAACACGTACTCGCCGCCCGCGCGGGGCACCGCCTCGACCAGGTAGCGGTAGGCGAACATGGCCACGAACCAGATGAACGCGCCCGCCAGCAGCGGCACATAGAACTCGACCTTGGTGAAGTCGGTCAGCCCGGCGTTGAAGTTGATGAAGGTGTCGGGCAGGGCGACCGACGCGAGCGCGATCCCGGTGGCGGCCAGAACGCCGAGCTCACGGACGAGCCCCGACGCCTGACGCGTGAAAAGCCCGCTCCCCGCTGAAGCCTCCGTCCCGGCATTGGTCACCGACGTGGTAAGGCTGCTCATCCTCTCCCTCCACCAATCGTGTGGAACGTTCCAAACGCGACGCTACCACCCTGTCTCGGGGTTTGCAAGGGATGCCACAAGCGCTGTGAGTACCTGCGGAGAAACCGTCCGCGCAGGGCGCGACGTAGACTCCCGCCGGCGTTATTTGAGACACGAACTCGCGCGCGTCTTGTTGTCGTGAAGGAAGGAGCTTCAGATGGCTTGGGGATTTCGGCGGCTGCGCTGGGCGACACTCGCCCTCGCGGTGATCTCGCTGGCGGTCGCGTCCTCGGCGAGCGCCAAGCTCGGCGTCACCTGGATGAAGGGCTACGCGGCTCCGGGCACCCCCGCCAAGTACGACAAGGTCGGCGTGATCAAGGTCGGCGCCCGCCGCGCGCGCAACGTGCTCGTGCTCGAGCCCGGGACCTCGGCCGGTGGCGGCTATTTCGTGCCGCTCGCCCAGTGGATCGTGTCGCGCGCACCCGGCTGGCAGGTGTGGTCGGTGGAGCGACGTGAGAACCTGCTCGAGGACCAGTCAGAGCTCAACCGGGCCAAGGAGCACAGGGTCACGGTCAACCAGATGTTCGACTACTACCTGGGCTACCTGGCCGACTCCAGCATCACCCACCACATCCGGCCGGTTCCCGACTCGGCGGTGCCGTTCGCGCGTCAGTGGGGGCTGAAGGTCGCCGTCGAGGACCTGCACGACGTCATCGGCGCCGCGCACGAGCTGGGGGGCCAGGTGGTGCTCGGCGGCCACTCGCTCGGCGGGTCGGTCGTCACCGCGTATGCCACCTGGAACTTCGGCGGCAAGCCCGGCGCGGACGAGCTCGCCGGCCTCGTCTACGACGACGGCGGCAGCTCGGCCCAGGCCGTCTCCGCATCCGCTGCGCGCGCCGCGCTCTCCACGCTGTCCAGGAGCACGCCGTGGTTGGCCTTCTCCGGCGTCCCGGCGCCGCTGCTGGGGCTGTTCTCGGCGGTCGGCTCGACCGCGGCGCTCATCGCACCCAACGCGCCGTCGTCCTCCCAGTCGTTCTCGCTGACCCCCCCGGTCCTCAAGCCGCCGGTGCCCGCCACCAACCTGGCGACGTTCGGCTTTGACACCGACGTCAAGACGTCCCAGCTGGTGTTCGCCGCCCAGGCCCACGTCGGCCAGCTCAACACCAGCGTGAGCCCGGCCGGCTGGTCGAGCGCCGGGGCGATCACGCCGATCGACCGCTGGGCGAGCATGCTCGCCGGCGCCGGGATGACCAACGTCGACGGCAGCGAGTGGTACTTCCCGCAGCGCCTCACCGACGACACGGGCGCCGTGGACCAGGGCAACGCCAACCCCGCCCAGAAGGTGCTGGACGTCGACGCGACCATGGGCCACAAGCTCCCGAAGTCACTGCGCATCTACGCCTTCGGCGCCTACGGCGGCACGCTGATCACCAAGGACGCGGCGGCGCTGGCCAAGCAGAGCCGGATCCCGCGCAGCCACCTGCTCCTGGTGAGCCGCAAGGGGACCTACGCCCACAACGACCCGGCGTCCGCGTACCCGCACAACGTCTTCTTCAGCAACCTGATGACGTTCTTGGCGAAGGTGGCCAAGGGCTGAGCCGTCCCGGGCACGAGGCGTAGACTCGCCTCACCAAGGGCCTCATAACGCAGGGGGGAAGTCATGGCAGCGTCGGACCGCGTTCCTGTCACCGGCAGCGAGCGCACGCTCACCTCGGGCCACGCGCGGGTGGGGGACGTCGATCTCCAGGCCGACATCGACGTCACCGTCTACGTGCGCCCGCGGGCACCATTGGACTGGGTGGACGCGGAGTGCGCTCGGGCGCCGATGGAGCGCCGGCTCGTCACGCGCGAGGACTGGGCCGATGCGCACGGGGCTGCCGACGATGACATGACGGCAGTCGCGCACTACGCCCTCAGCGCCGGACTCACGGTCATCTCGTCGGACTCCGCCCGGCGCGCCGTCCAGCTGCGCGGTTCGCTTCAGGCGGCGGCCGATGCCTTCGGCGCCACCATGGAGGGCCGTTTCCAGGCCGCCGAGGGCATGGGCGAGTACCGCGCCCGGACCGGGGAGCTCACGGTGCCCGCTGCGCTGGGGGATGTCGTGGTGGGCGTGTTCGGGATCGACGACCGGCCGCAGGCGCGGGCTCATCTGCGCCGTCACGCCAAGGCGGCCCCCGGAACGTCGTTTACCCCGGTGCAGGTGGCCGAGGCCTACGCGTTCCCGTCGGGCGCGACGGGCAAGGGCCAGACCGTGGGGATCCTCGAACTCGGCGGCGGCTTTGCCACCGACGACCTCACCACCTACTTCCAGGGACTGGGCCTGACCGCGCCCAGCGTCACCGCGGTCTCAGTGGACGGCGGCCAGAACTCGCCGGGCACCGACCAGAATGCCGACGGCGAGGTCATGCTCGACATCGAGGTCGTCGGAGCGGTCGCTCCCGATGTCGCCATCGCGGTCTACTTCGCCCCCAACACGGACCAGGGGTTCATCGACGCGCTCTCGACTGCGGTCCACGACACCACCCACAAGCCGTCGGTCATCTCGGTGAGCTGGGGCGAGTCCGAGGACGCCTGGAGCGCTCAGGCCCGCACGCAGATGGAGCAGATCCTCACCGAGGCGGCCGCCCTCGGCGTCACGGTCACCGTGGCCTCGGGCGACAACGGCTCAACGGACTCGGTCAGCGACGGTCAGCAGCACGTCGACTTCCCGGCCTCGGCGCCCCATGCGCTGGCCTGCGGCGGCACGTCGCTGCGCGCATCGGGCGCAACGATCGACTCGGAGACCGTGTGGAACGACCCGGGCGATGGCGCGACGGGCGGGGGCATCAGCCGCCAGTTCGCGGTGCCCAGCTACCAGGCCAACGCCAGCCTGCCGGTCAACGTCGACACCCACGGCGCCGGGCGCGGCGTCCCGGACGTCTGCGGCGACGCCGATCCCCAGACCGGCTACGTCATCCGCGTCGACGGCGCCGACGAGACGATCGGCGGCACGAGCGCCGTCGCCCCGCTGTGGGCCGGGCTCATCGCGCGCCTGGACGAGCAACACAGCGTGCCGCTCGGCTTCGTGCAGCCCCTGCTCTACCCACTGCTGGGGAGCAGTTCCTTCCACGACATCACCGCCGGCGACAACGGGTCCTACGCGGCCGGGCCCGGCTGGGACGCCTGCACCGGGTTGGGCTCCCCCGACGGGACCGCCCTCGCGGCGGCCGTCTCGCCACCCGGCACCGGCACCGGCGCGACGGGATAGTCGAAGCGCTTCGACGCCGGACGGTTGCATATGATGCCACCGTCCTGGCGAAGAAACTGCCCCCACCCACCCCCGTCAATCGCCCACCCGTCCGCGCGCCGAGTAACGACGAAAGGCGCACGTGATCGACCAGCCCAGAGGCTCGGTGTGGTTTGTCACCGGGAGCCAGCACCTCTATGGCGAGGAGACTCTCCGTCAGGTCCACGAGCACTCGCGCAAGCTCGCCGAGGCGCTCAACGACAGTCCCGCTATCCCCGTCGCGATCGTCGACCGCGAGCCGCTGACCGACGCCGACACCATCCGCCGCGTCTTGGCCGAGGCCAGCGCCGACGAGGATTGCGTCGGGGTGATCGTCTGGATGCACACGTTCTCGCCGGCGCGGATGTGGATCGGCGGCCTCAACGCGCTGCGCAAGCCCCTCCTGCACCTCCACACGCAGTTCGACCGCGAGCTGCCGTGGGGCGAGATCGACATGGACTACATGAACCTCAACCAGTCGGCGCATGGTGACCGCGAGTTCGCCTACATCGAAAGCCGGATGAGGGTGTCGCGCAAGACCGTCGTCGGCCATTGGTCAGACCGCCTGGTGCAGGAGCGGATCGGGACGTGGATCCGGGCCGCGTGCGGCTGGCAGGAGGCCCAGCGGCTGCGCATCGCCCGCTTCGGCGACAACATGCGCGACGTCGCGGTCACCGAGGGCGACAAGGTCGGCGCGCAGATCACGTTGGGCGCCACCGTCAACGGCTATGGCGTCGACGGCCTGTCTGACGCCGTGGACCACGCGCGCGAGGCGGCCGTGGACGAACTGCTCGAGCGCTACGACGACGAGTACGAGCTTGTGCCCGACCTGCGGCCCGACGGCGCGCGCCGCGAGTCGCTTCTCCAGGCGGCGCAGATCGAGGTCGGCCTGCGCTCGGTCTTGCTCGACGGCGGCTTTGGCGCGTTCACCGACACGTTCGAGGATCTGGGCCGCCTGCGCCAGCTTCCGGGCCTCGCCGTGCAGCGGCTGATGGCCGACGGCTACGGCTTCGGCGGCGAGGGCGACTGGAAGACGGCGCTCCTGCTGCGCGTGCTCAAGGTGATGGCCCACGGGCTGTCGGGCGGCACCTCGTTCATGGAGGACTACGTCTACCACCTCGGCCCGGGCCCGGCCAAGGTGCTTGGCGCCCACATGCTCGAGGTCTGCCCGTCGATCGCCGCCGCGCGCCCGTCGTGCGAGATCCACCCGCTGTCGATCGGTGGCCGCGACGATCCCGTCCGCCTCGTCTTCACCGCGCCGCCCGGGCAGGCGGTGATGATCTGCCTCATCGACATCGGCGGCCGGCTCCGGCTGGTGGCCAACCAGGTGGACGTCGTGCCGCCCGACGAGGACCTGCCGCACCTGCCCGTCGCCCGGGCCGTGTGGGAGCCGCGCCCCGACCTCTCGACGGCGGCCGAGGCGTGGCTGATGGCCGGCGGCTCGCACCACAGCGTGTTCACGATGGCGCTGAGGATGGAGGCGCTGCGCGACCTCGCCGACATCGCCGGGATCGAACTGGTCGTCATCGACGAGAACACCACCATCCCGCAGTTCGCCAACGAGCTGCGCTGGAACCGGGCCTACTACCACCTCGCCCGCGGGCTGTAGCCGCGTCCGGCACCACGCGGGCGCCGGATATCCGTCACATCCCTGAGTCCGCTCAGGGACATCACGCCTAGCGCTGGGGTCCCGTGATGGCCGAGAATCCTGGTCGTGGCAACGTGGAATGAGCAGCCCGGCTCCCCCGGCGGGCTCGCGCGGGGGCGACAGGGACGGTGGCTGGGCGGCGTGTGCGTCGGCCTGGCCGCCGTCACCGGCCGGCACGTGGGATGGATCCGCGCTGCGTTCGTGCTCGGTGCGCTCGTGGGCGGCCTGGGGATCGCGCTCTACCTGGCCTGCTGGCTGATCCTCCCGGTCCAGGGCGACGGCGAGGAGCGGCCCGGGGCGACCGGTGTCGTGGTCCTGGCGCAGGCGTGCGCGGCGTGCGCGGCGCTGCTGCTCCTCGCCGCAATCGGAACGGCGGCGACCGTCTTCGGCTTCGGCTGGGTCGTGGTGGGGATCGCGGCCGTCGTCCTGGTCGGCGTGCTTGTCGGACGGCCCCGCGCTCGGGCCCGCGTGGGCGCTCCTGCCCGTCGCGGCACTGACGATCCCCGCGCTCGCGATAGCGGCCGACGGCCTGCGTCTCACCACCCAGGTCCAGGCCGCCACGGTCGCGCCGGCCGATGTCGGCGCGATCGACGGGCACGTCTACCGCAGCGGCCTCAACACGATGCTCGTGGACCTGCGCCGGACCGCAGCTGCCGGCGAGCGGGAGTGTGCCGCTGCACATCGCGGCGGGCCTGCGGCGCACGATCGTGGCGCTCCCGTCGCAGCGGTGCGTGCGGGTCGTCGTCCACTATGACGTCAACCCCTTCGCCGTCCGGCTCGGCGCGCTGCTCAGCGGCCACGGGCTGGTCTTCTCCGACGCCGTCGTGTTCGGCCGGCTCTATCCCCGCTCAGCCGCCACGGTCATCCCGCCGGCGCCGCGACCCGGTCCGGTCCTGGACATCCGCTTCACCTCGCAGGGGGGCAGCCTGTACGTCCGCGACTACCCCGACTCTGTGGACCCCACCCTCCACCCCGACTGGCCCGGCTACCAGGTCCACGTCGAGCCGCGCCCGGACGTCCGGGGAACTCCGAAGAAGGCCGCCGAGGGCCTCCTGCGCCACTGGCGAGCGCGCCTGGCGGTCCAGGAGGCCGACGCGCGCGTGGTCAACGCGCTGCTCCCCGGCCCCTGCGATCCGCCGCCGGTCCTTACGCCCGCGCCCCGCCGGGCAGTCCCCGCGGCATGTCGCGCACCATGCGACGCGGCGGCCGGCCAAGCGCGCGGCTCACCCGGGCAGGAGGAAGCCGTGAGCGTGGTGGAGCCCCTCACGCCGCCAATCGCGGCGGGCGGAGACCGGCGCCGGCTCGCCACCGCCGCAGGCGGAGCGGCGATGCTGGCGGGCCTGGCGCTCGTCCTCGCCGGCGGGATCCCGAGCGCGGTGGCAGTGGCGGTGGGCGTGGTCGGTGTCCTCATCACGGTGGCGCTGGTGGTGCCGGCCGGCGTGCGAGTGCTGGCGCGCCATCCGAGTCTGCTGCTGGTCGCCGGGCTCCTGGGCCTGGCGGCCGTATGGCTGGACGCCGGGCTGCGCCGTGCCAGCGAGCTGCCCGACGGCCTCAGCGGCTACGGGCCGAGCGGGACTCCGTATCCGTTCGCGCTCGGGGGATATCTCGACCCCCGGATCATCTCGCGGGGCGGGTGGCCGTGGCAGATCGGGCATCTCTCACTGCTGCCGCTGGTCGTCACGGTGCTCGCCGCCGCCGGCGGCCTTGTACTCGTCGCCGACGCGGCCAGGCTCAGGCTCGGCATCACGTCGCTCACCCCCGCCCGCCGGGCGCCGTGGCGGGTTCTCACCGAGGCGCCGAGTCGGCAGGCCTCGATCGGCTGGCGGATGGTGCCCGGGGTGCTCCTCATCCTGCTGGCGGCGTTCCTGGCCGTCGGCCTCGCCGATCGGTACGCGGGCGGCCACGCCATCCTGCAGGGGCTCACGCTCATCGGCGTCCTGGGTGGCGCGGCGATTCTCATCGGCAGCCCGCTGCTCGTGGGATCGCTGACGCGGCTGGACCGTGACAAGGCGGGTCGGGCGCGGGAGGAGGAGCGCCAGCGCTTCGCCGCCCACCTGCACGACTCGGTGCTCCAAACGCTCGCCCTCGTCCAGCGCCAGGCCCATGACCCGGTGGCCGTGGTGCGGCTGGCCCGCCGCCAGGAGCACGCGCTGCGCGCCTGGATGGCCGGCGAGTCCGAGCTCGCCTCGGAGACCCTCTCCTCGGCACTGCGTGAGATCGTGGCCGAGGTCGAGGAGGAGTACCGGATGACGGTGGAGCTCACAGCGATCGGCGACCGGCCGCTGGACAACAAGGGAGAGGCGCTCGTCGCCGCCGCGCGCGAGGCACTGCGCAACGCCGGCCGTCACGCCCCCGGGGCTCCCGTCTACATGTTCTGTGAGATCGGCCGCGATCGCGCCGAGGTGTTCGTCCGCGACGAGGGCCCCGGGTTCCTCCCCGAGGACGTGGCCAACGAGCGCCGGGGCATCCGGGACGCGATGGTCGGGCGGATGGCGGTCATCGGGGGCCGCGCGACGGTCGAGTCGGCGCCGGGCGAGGGCACCGAGGTCGCGCTCCTGCTGGGTCCGCATGGGGGCGGCCGATGAGTGCCGATACGCCCGACGCCGTCGTGCCCGGGCGGCGCCGCATCGTCGTGGTGGATGACCACCACCTGTTCCGCGCGGGGGTCAAGGCCGAGCTCGCCGGCCGCTGCGAGATCGTCGGCGAGGCGCCGGACCCGCCGCGGGCGCTCGCCGTCATCGCCACCACCCGGCCCGACGTGGTGCTGTTGGACGTGCACCTGCCTGACGGCGGCGGCGTTGCCGTGCTCGAGGGCCTGGCGGCGGTGGCCGTCGGTGATCCGCCACCGGCCGTGCTCGCGCTCTCGGTGTCAGACGCGGCCGCCGACGTGGTGCCGATGATCCGCGCCGGAGCGTTGGGCTACGTCACCAAGACGATCGACACCGATGAGCTGGTGGCAGCGATCGAGCGGGTGGCGGCCGGGGACGCGTACTTCAGTCCCCGGCTCGCCGCGTTCGTCCTGCAGGCCTTCAGCACCCCGGTCCAGGCGGAGGCGCTCGAGCCCGGCCTGGAGTCGCTCACCGCGCGCGAGCGAGAGGTCCTGCACCACCTCGCGCGCGGTTATGCCTACAAGCAGATCGGCGTGCGGCTGGGCATCAGCGCGCGCACGGTCGAGTCCCACGTCGGGGCGGTCCTGCGCAAGCTCCAGCTCAGCTCCCGGCATGAGGTCACCCACTGGGCCGCGGCCCGCGGCCTCATCGAGCCCGAGCCCGAGCCCGAGGCCGAGCCCGAGCCCGAGACCGAGGCCGAACGATGAGGGCCGCGCGGCTCGCCGCTGCCGCCGAGGCCGAGGAGACCTACCGCTGCGCGGGGTGCGGCGCCCGCTGGAGCTATGAGGCGGTCCGCTACGTCGCCCTGTGCCCCGAGTGCGCCAGCGGCCTCGTCCGCGTCCCAGACCCCGAGCCCTCACGCGAGCTGCCGCCGTGCTCGGGCCAGCGGTGGCCGTTGGTCCAGTAGGTGTCGATGTCCTCCAGCGAGCGTCCCTTCGTCTCCGGGACGCAGAAGCGCACGAACACGATGCCGACGGCCGCGAAGGCGGCATAGATCCAGAAGACCACGTCCTTGCCCAGGGCGTTGACCGCCGACAGGAAGGTGACGGAGATCAGCAGGTTGGCCGACCAGTTGGCGACGGTTGCCGTGCTGGCTCCGATCCCGCGCAGGCGGTTGGGATACAGCTCGGCGGTCATCAGCCAGAACAGCGGGGAGATCGACAGCGAGTAGCAGCCGATGTAGACGAGCAGGATCGCCAGCACGCCCAGACCCCACCCCGACGCCCCGAAGTGGAAGGCCAGTCCCAGCAGGACGAGCATGCTGCCCATGCCGGTGAGCCCGAAGTAGAACAGCTTCTTGCGTCCCACCATGTCAACCAGGGCGATCGTCGGCAGCACGCAGACGAACAGCACAGCGCCGACCATGATCTCCGCGATGAGACCTCCGGAGCCGGCCGAGATGCCGGCGTAGCCGAAGATCGTCGGGCCGTAGAAGAGGACGGTGTTGGGCCCGACGAACTGCTGGAGCGCGGCCAGCCCCAGCCCGGCGATCAGGGCACCGCGCACGCCCGGGGACAGCAACTCACGCAGGGAGCCGCGCTCGGTGTCCTCGAGATCCTCGTGCAACAACTCCATCTCGCTGTCCTTGGCGTCCGGGTTCACGCGCTCCATCACCCGCTCGGCCTCCTCCCAGCGCCCCTGCATGGCCAGCCAGCGCGGGGTGTGGGTCATGTAGAGCATCCCCACGCCGAGCGCGATTCCCGGGATGACCGCGGCGGCGAACATCGGGCGCCACCCCCAGCCGGCGGAGAAGAAGATGTAATCCAGCGACGTAGGAGAGGAAGATCCCGCCCGAAATCGCCAGCTGCTGGAGGATGACCAGGCCGCCGCGGATCTGGCGGGGCGAGAGCTCGGCGATGTAGGTGGGAACGATCATCGACGAGGCGCCGACGGCGACGCCGACGACGATGCGGAAGATGATGAAGACCACGAGGCTCGGGGCCAGCGCGGTCGCCACGGCGCCGATCGCGTAGACCAGGGCCAGCGCCATGAGCGCGTAACGCCGGCTGATCGTGTCGGCCAGCTTGCCGGCGAAGACGCCGCCGATGATCGCGCCGATCAGGACTGCCGAGACCGCCAGCTCCTCGCTGCCGGCGCTCAGGTGCCACTTGGCCTTCAGCAGGTTCTCAGCGCCGGAGATGACACCGATGTCGTAGCCGAAGAGCATGCCCCCGATCGCCGCCACACCTGCCACCAGGTAGGCGTAGCGGGGAGTGGATCGGATCACGTCCCAGCGAAACGAGCTGCGAAACCCTCCGTCTCCGTCGCCCGACCGAGACTCGGTACTGCCGCGGTGGTCCTGCATGGCCTACCCCTCTCGTCCATGCCGATCGGGGTCCCGGATCGCTGCGTCTATCGCCCACCGTCGGCGTCTGCCGTAGCGCTTGTCACCACATCGCTACCCGCTGAATCCGCCGCAAACAGAGAAATGTGAGCGCTCTCAGGCAGCTGAACCGGCTCGGCCTCCAGCCGGGGCACAACGCGGTCCAGCCACGCCGGCATCCACCAGTTGGCCCGGTCGAAGACGAACATCAGCGACGGGACGATGAGCAGGCGAATGAGGGTGGCGTCGATGATCACGCTGGCACCCAGACCGAGGGCCAGCATCTTGACCACGACGCTCGAGGAGAGCAGGAAGGCGAAGAAGACGCTGGCCATGATCAACGCGGCGCAGCTGATCACTCGCGCGGTCTGGCTGAGCCCGGTGGCGACGCTGAGCTGGTTGTCGTGGTGGACGAGCCAGTGCTCGCGGATACGCGAGAGCAGGAACACCTCGTAATCCATCGACAGGCCGAAGACGATGGCGAAGATGATCATCGGCACGTAGGACTCGATCGGGACCGTGCCGTCGAGGCCGAGCAGGCTCGAGCCCCACCCCCACTGGAAGACGGCGACGATGATCCCGTAGGAGGCGCCGATCGACAGCAGGTTGAGCAGCCCCGCCTTGAGAGCCAGCACCGGGCTGCGGAACGAAGCGAGCAAGAGCACGAAGGCCGCGATGAGGACGACGGCGATGATGATCGGCAGCCGGGACGAGACGGTGTTCTGGAAGTCGATCGTCGCCGCCGTGGTGCCGGTGACATAGCCGGTGGCGTTCTCGCCGTGCAGCGCGGAAGGCAGGACGTCGTCCTGGAGCCGGCCGACCAGTGACGCGGTGGCGTCGCTCTGGGGCCCGCTCGTGGGGACCACCTTGCCGATCAGCAGCTTCCCGTCGGAGCTGGCCTGGAAGGGGCTCACCGAGGCGACGCCGGGCGTGCCGCTCAGCGTCGTGGGCAGCGACTGCTCGAGCGACGAGCGCTCCTGGTCGCCGGCCGACGCGGGCAGCTTGACGACCACCGTCAGCGGGCCGTTGGCGCCCGGGCCGAATCCTCGGTCGATGGCGTCGAAGGCCTGGCGCTCGCTGTAGCTGGTCGGCTCCGAGCCCGCGCCCACGTGGCCGACGCGGATCGAGAGAACCGGGATGGCCAGGATGAGGAGCACGAGGATGCCGCTCAGCGCGTAGCGCCACGGATGGCGCTCGAGCCTTTCGGTGTAGCGATGCAGCGGACCGTGAGGATTGTGGGGCTCGGCCATCGGGGTGCGGACGTGCCACCGGTCGATCTGCCTCGAGGCGAGCGCCAGCAGCGCGGGCACGAGCGTGAGCGCCGACAGGGCGGCGACGGCGACGGTGATCGCGGCGGCCAGCCCCAGCTTGCCGATGAAGGTGATCCCCGAGGCGTACAGCCCCAGCATGGCGATGACGACCGTCGTGGCCGCGATCACGATCGAGTGGCCGCTGCCCGCCATCGTCGCCCGGATCGCCGCGATCGGGTCATCGCCCTCGATGAGACGCTGGCGATGGCGCGTGGTGAGGAACAGCGCGTAGTCGATGCCGACGCCGAGCCCCATCATCGTCGCCAGTGTCGGCGAGCTCGTGCCGAAGCTGATGGCGGCGGCCACCATCCCGAGGAGGCCGAGCCCGGTGAAGACACCGATGATGGCGCTGAGCAGCGGGAGGACCCCGGCGATCACGCTGCCGAAGCCCGCCAGGAGCACGAGCAGAGCCACGCCGATGCCGATGAGCTCGGAGGCGACGTCGTTGGCCTTGGGAGAGGCGGCCTGACCCAGCTGGCCGCCGTAGCTCACCTTCACGCCGGCCTGACGCGCCGGTGCGACGGCCTTGTCGACCTGCGAGACGTAGGAGTCGCCGAGGCTCTGGGGGTTGGTGTCGAAGTTGACCGTGGCGTACGCGGTGCTGCCGTCCTTGGAAACGGTGCCCTGGCTGAGCGGATCGGATACCGACAGCACGTGGGGGAGGGCCTCGAGGTTGGAGCGCGTCTGCTCGATGCTGGTGCGCTGGGAGCTGACCGAGCCCCCGTGGTCTACGAACACGACCTGTCCGCTCTGGCCGCCCGCGGTCTTGTCATGCGCGCGCAGGAGGTCGAGCCCCTGCTGCGCGGTGCTGCCGGGGATCGTGAGCGTGTCGCTGTAGACGCCGCCCAGCGCGTGGTTGCCGATCGCCACCGCCACGAGCGCAATCAGCCATCCGGTGATCACCCACCGACGGTGCCGCGCTGCCCAGGTCCCGACTGCCTCGATCATCATTCCCCCGTCTTATAGGAAACTGTCATGTCTGACAGTTTCGCATAAAGTGTCAGGCATGTCAACTTTTGCGATGATGGGCGCATGAGCGAGGAGATCGGGCGCCGCGAGGCGCACAAGCGCGCCACCCGCGCCGCCATCAAGGAGGCGGCGATGCGCCTCGTGGCCGAGCAGGGTTTTGAGGCGACCACCGTGCGCCAGATCGCCGATGCCGCCGAGGTGACCGAGCGCACCTTCTACCGCTACTTCGACGGCAAGGCGGGGCTCGTCGCCGACGAGGCGCTGGGCTGGATGCAACGCCTGCATAGTGAGATCCGGGAGCGCCCCGACGGAGAGCCGCCGCTGCAGGCGGTGGCCCGCGCGATGGTGACGCTGGCCGCCGAGATCCGGCAGAACCCCGATAGCGCGCCCCTCTGGATGTTCGCCGACACGCCCCAGCAGTACGAGATGCTGCAGCGCTCGGCACCGCGGCCGCTGCTGCGCTTCGAGGAGTTGGTGGCCGACGCGGTCCTGGCCCGGACCGGCCTCTCGACCGAGAACCGCCGCCAGGCCGAGCTGGTCGCGCGCGTGTCGGTGGCGGTGCTGCGCAGCGCCGGGATCTACCGCCGCCAGCTGCTCGCCATCGGGGAGAAACGCCCGCCCGACCTGGAGCAGATGGTGTACGAGGCGTTCGCGTCGCTGGAGGGGCTGAGCCGCCCGGGCCCGTAGCGGGTCAGGCGGGCGCCCGGGGCGTCCACCGTGGGATGGGCGAACGCCAACGTCGGACTTGGGAAAAGGGGTCGGGGGTTGGCGGTCCGCTGGCGGTGAGGCGCGATCGGCAGGCCTCCCAACCTGCATACCGTGACAAACCTCTGGTCCCGCCGACGGTTTTCCACGAAATGCATGTGGGGCATGCATTCCGTGACAAACCCGCCAGCCACAACGGGGTTTGTCACGAAATGCAGGTCCACCTCGCCCAGGCACCTCACCGCCCGCCTGTCGTCGCACTGTCCCAAGTCTGTCGTTGACGTTCGCATATACCCAGGGCAGACGCCCCAAGGCTGACCGACACCGCCCCCTGCCCCGTGCTTGCGGGTCGGGCGCGCGGTGGCGGTCAGGTCGCGAGGTCGCCCCACAGGCGCCGGCCCAGCCCCGACGCCCGGGCCACCGGGCGCGCCACCGCGGCGCGCACGCTCTCCTCGGTCCCGGCCAGGATCAGCCGCCGCTGGGCGCGCGTGGCCGCGGTGTAGAGCAGCTCGCGGGTGAGGATCCGGGAGACCATCCCCGCTCGCCCGGACGGCAGCAGCACGGCGGCGCTGTGAAACTGCGAGCCCTGGCTCTTGTGCACCGTCATCGCGTAGACGGTGTCAACCGCGCCCAGCCGGCTGGGGCTGTGCTCGATCGTCTCCTCGTCCGCGCGCGAACGCGGCCGCCACCCGGCCGTCGCCGAGCGACACGACGACGCCGGTGTCCCCGTTGTTGAGGCGCAGCTCGTAGTCGTTCTCGTTGACGAGCAGGGGCCGGCCGACGTACCAGCGGTCCTCGGGGTCGAGGTCCGCCAGCTCGGCGGCCAGCCAGCCCTCCATCCGCGCGGTCCACGTCGCCACGCCGTAGGGGCCGCGCCGGTGCGCGCATAGGATCCGGAACGAGCCCAGCGCATCGAGCGCGTCGCCCGCGCGGCCCGCCCGCGCGGCCTCGAACGTGCGCCGGGCGGCGGCCAGCGCGGGCTCGGACACGGCGGGCAGCGCGTCCTGCTCGGCGACGTCGACGATCGAGCCACGTGACGTCCTCGCGCCCGCGCGCAGCAGCTCCATGACGGCATCGCCGTCGCCGGCGCGGATGGCGGTGGCCAGCCGCGCGATCCCGCCGCCGAAGCGATGGACGCGGTCGAGCACCACGATCTCCGGCGGTGGGTCGAGACCCGATCCGCCGATCCGTCTCGGTCGCCACCCAGTCCGACGATGTCGCCGAGCACCGCGCCGGCCTCGATCGAGGCGAGCTGCCCCGGGTCCCCGACGAGGATGAGCCGCGCCCCGGAGCGCAGCGCCTCGATCAGCCGCGCCATCAGCGACAGCGAGACCATCGAGGTCTCGTCGACGATGACGACGTCGTGGGCCAGCCGCTGGTTGCGGTCGTGGCGGAAGCGGCTGTTGCTTCCCGGCCGCCAGCCCAGCAGACGGTGGATCGTCGAGGCCCGCAGGGCCAGGAGCTGGTCGCGGACCTCGGGCGTGACGTCGAGCGTGGCGGCCTCGGCGTGCACCGACTCCTGGAGGCGCGCCGCGGCCTTGCCGGTCGGCGCCGCCAGCGCGACCAGCGGAACGGCCCCTGCCGAGGCGGCGGCCTGCTCGCAGAGGAGGGCGACGATCCGGGCCACCGTCGTCGTCTTGCCCGTCCCGGGGCCGCCGGCCACGACCGACCAGCGATGGGTCACCGCGGCCGCGGCCGCCTGCGCCTGGCGGTCGGACGCGTCGGCGCCGAACAGGCGGGCGAGGCCGTCCTGGAGCAGCGCTGGGTTCACCCCGCTGGGCGGCCCGGCGGCCATCGCGCGCAGCGAGCGGGCGACGCCGACCTCCTCGGCCCAGTAGCGGTCCAGGTACAGCCAGGATCCGACGAGCCGCAGCGGGCGCACCTCCCCGGCCGCGGCGGGCCGGTCACCGGCGGTGACGAGCGGGCTGGCGCTCACCCGCGCGATCCACGCCCGCGGCTCGGGCCAGTCCAGCGCGGCGAGGTCGATCGGGTCCTCGGCGTCGACCGCCGCGGTGTCCCGGATCTGCGCCAGGTCGACGTGCACGTGGCCGAGGCGCGGGCCGCGCACGGCGAGCGCGACCGCCAGCAGGACGGTCTCGTCGCTCTCGCCGCGCCAGGCGGGCGAGCTCGCGGGCGACGTGGACGTCGGCGGCGGCGACGACGCCGGCCTCGTTGAACTGGCGCAGCAGCCCGGAGGCGTGCAGCGCGAACCGCGCCTCGAACGGGATCGCGCTCGCGGGCGGCCGTGGCTGGGCGGCGCCGCGGCGCTCATCGGGGGCCCGGTGGGTCGGTATCGTCGGGACGCGGGTCACATCGAGCGCGTCGCTCAGCGCCGGGACCAGTCCGGGCGGCGCCGGCCAGCCGAACACGCCCGTGCGGGGGTCGGGCGGGCCGGTCCCCGGCCCGTCGGCCCCGGTCATCCCGCGCACGAACAGGTAGACGACGCCGGCGAGGTTGACCGCCGGGTCATAGCCCGGCAGCCGCCAGCGCAGGAACCGGTGCAGCGCGACCGCGTAGAGCAGCGCCTGCAGCGCGTAGTGGTGGCGCAGCATCTCGGCGGCCATCGCCTCGGGGCGGTAGTGCCGGCGGTGAGCGGCTCGTCGGGGGCGCCGAGCCAGTTGGTCTTGTAGTCAAGGACGGCAAACGCGGCGGGCGAGCCGGGTCCGGGCCGGGGTCGAGCGGGTCGGGGTGGGCGGGGTCCGATATCCGGACGACGAGGTCCAGGCTGCCGGTGAGATAGCCGCGGACGCTCTGGCGCAGCCGCGCGTCGTCGAGCCGCTCGGCATAGCCGGCCAGCGGGTCATCGGCGCCGAGGTGGGCGCGCAGGACCGCGGCGATCCGCTGCAGCGTCAGCCAGCCGCTGGGCTGGTCGCCGCCGGCCAGCGGCAGCTCGAAGCCGAGCTCGTCGAGGCGGTCGGCGCGCGACGTCGCGCAGCCGCCGGTCGCCCAGGACCGGGCCCAGCGGGGTCTCGAGCACCGCGCGCAGCCCCGCGGCCAGCGCCGCGACCGGGCCGACGTCGACGGCGCGCCGACCCTGGACCTCGGCGATGCGGGCGGCGAGCTCGCGCGTCGATGTCGGGGGCGGCGAAGTCGGTCGCCTCCATGACGCGGTGCACGAACGTGCCGACCTCGACCCCGGCGGGCATCGCGCCCAGCGGCGAGCGGCGCCTCGTCGCGGATCGGCGGGGCGGGCTCGGGCGGGTCGGCGGGCGGCCGCGGCGGCGCGGTGCGACGCGCGGCGGACCCGGGCGGCTCGTCGGCGAGCAGCGGCTGCTCGGGCTCGCTGGTCACCCACTCCTCGTGGCTGGCGGCGGTGATGTCGGTGTAGGAGGTGCGCCGCCAGCGCAGGTCCAGGCTGCGGTCGAACGCCGACACGGCAAGCTCGGCGGGCGGCGTGCGCTCCGCGCGCCACGCGGTCGGCCTCGCCCAGCTGGGAGCGCTCGACGCTGATGTCTGACCCTGGCCGCCGGTGGCCTCGGCGAGCGACCGGAAGCGGTTGACGACCGCCTGGTCTGACGGGGTCGAGCCACCGCTGGGCTCCACGTCGCCGCTGTCGGTGCGCGCGAACAGCAGCCGCCCGAGCGGCGAGTCGCGGCTGTCGAAGGAGCCGGCCCACCACACGACGGCCTGGTGGCGCGCGCGGGTGAGCGCGACGTAGGCCAGGCGCAGGTCCTCGCCGCGCTGCTCGCGGATGAACTGCTCGCGGTGGCGGGCGTAGTCCCGGACCCTCCAGCGCGACGTCGATCGTGCGCTCGTCGTCGGCCTCGGGGTCGTGGAAGAACACCGGGCGCGCCGGCTTGTCGGGGATGTAGCCCGCCTCCCACAGGAACGGGAGGTAGACGACGGGGAACTCCAGGCCCTTGCTGCGGTGGATGGTGAGGACCTGCACCGCCTCGCGCGTCGGACTCCAGCCGGCGGCTGCGCTCCTCGTCGGCGGTGTCGACCTCGGCCTCGGCGATCCGGGTGCGCAGCCACGCGGTCAGCGCGGTCGGGCCGAGCTGCTCCTCGGAGGCGGCGGCGTGCAGGAGCTGGCCGACGTGGCGCAGGTCGGTCAGGCTGCGCTCGCCGGTGGAGTCGCCCAGGACGCGCGCGGCCAGCGCCCGGCCCCTCGGTGGCGTCGCGCATGACGGTCTCCAGCAGCGAGGCCACGCCCCGCGTGCGCAGCACGCGCGCCCACTCGTGCAGGCGGCGGTGCACCTCCTCCCACTCCCAGGAGTCCTCGTCGGCCTCCGCCAGCCGCTCGGCCGGCCAGCCGACGAACGCGGTGAGCGCCGCCGAGTGCGCGCGGGTGATCGAGGCCGGGCGTTCGAGCGCCTCGAGCAGCCGCAGCCACTCGCGCGCGGGCTCGGTGCCGAACACGCTGCCGGCGCCGTTGATGACCGCCGGGACGCCGACGTCCTCGAGCGCCTCGCGGATCATCGCCGCCTGGCGGTTGGTGCGCACCAGCACCGCGAGGTGGCCGGGTCGCTCGGAGCCCGCACGGCTGCGGCGTCGCGTCCGCCGCCGTGCGCGCCGGCCCGGCTACCCGCGCCTCCGAGCTCAGCAGCGCGACGATGTCGGCGGCGACGTCGCAGACGACGTGACGGCGGGCGTCGGCGGCGCGGGCATAGCCGCGCGGGGTCTGGGGCAGGTCCGCGCGCAGCGCCACCCGCAACCGCAGCGGCGCCGCCACCGGCGCTCCGGTCAGCCCCGGCGCCTGGTGCTCGTCGGCGGCGCGGACCTGGCGGTAGGCGATCCCCTCGTGGCCGAGCTTGACGCCGGAGAACAGGGCGTCGTGGGCGTCGATCAGCCCCTGGTCAGAGCGCCAGTTGATCGGCAGCGTCGCCTGGGTCGCCGGCGGCGCGGGCGGCCTCCAGGTAGGCGTACACGTCGGCGCCGCGGAAGGCGTAGATCGCCTGCTTGGGATCGGCGATCAGCACCAGGGTCGCCGGGTGGCCGGGACCGTCGCCGAACGCCAGGCGCATGATCTCCCACTGCGCCGGGTCGGTGTCCTGGAACTCGTCGACGAGCACGACCTCGTAGCGCGCGCGCAGCTGGGCGGCGACCGCGCCGCCCGCCGGGACCCTCGAGCGCGCTGCCGTCAGCCGCGTCGACGAGGTCGTCGTAGGTCATGACCATCATCGCCCGCTTGCGCTCCTCCAGCTCGGCGCGCGCCGCTGCGGCCAGGCGCAGGCGCATCTGCGGCACCTCGCCGTCGGCG
Organism: uncultured Actinomycetota bacterium; assembly: GCA_963790605.1. Lineage (GTDB taxonomy): Bacteria > Actinomycetota > Thermoleophilia > Solirubrobacterales > Solirubrobacteraceae > Palsa-465. Next base: position 205,357 of record CAWBPG010000004.1, read on the forward strand.
CTCACGATCCGCGCCGACGGGTTGTCGATCGCGGCCCGGGCGATCGCCGCCGCCTCGGCGCGCCCGAACGCGGGCGGGCCGCCCGCGGCTGAACCGCCGCACGTAGAGATCGTCGACGACGTCGTCGACGAGGTCGGACAGGTCCTCCACGAACGTCACGTCGGGCTCGAGGTCGCCGGCGATGCCCAGGCCGCCGAGCATCTCCTGGCAGAAGCCGTGGGTGGTGGCGATCGTGGCGGCGTCGAAGCTGGCGATCGCGCGCGCCAGGTTCTCGCGGTGGCGCTCGGCGTCGCCGCGGGCCAGCAGCGTGACCACCGGGTCCTCGTCGGGATCGGCGGGCGCTCCGGCCAGCCGCCGGGCCAGCCCGCGCTCGACGCTCACCAGCCGCTCGCGCACCCGCTCGCGCAGCTCGCCGGTGGCGATCCGCGTGAAGGTGACGAGCAGCAGCCGCTCCAGCGGGATCCCCTCGGCGACGTAGCGGGCGGTCAGCGCGGCGATCGTGTAGGTCTTGCCGGTCCCGGCGCTGGCCTCCAGCACGGTCACGCCGGCGGCAGCGCGCCGCACGGGTCAAACTCGACGGGCTGGAGCGGCATCGCGCCCGCGCGTCACCGGGCGCGCACCTCCTCGCGCGCCAGCAGGCCCTCCCACAGCCGGCGGGCCAGCCGGCCGAACCGCGACGTCCTCGGACTCGAGCCAGCCCTCGCCGGCCTCGCCGTCGCCGGGCGCGATCTCCAGCACCTCGCGAGAGCGTGAGCACGCCGCCGAAGGCCATCTGGTGCTCGGCCTCGCGGTCCTCCTTGTCGAAGTTCCACTCGGTCTCCCACTCCTTGGCCGCGGCGGCGTAGCGCGTCCTGCCCGCGGCGCGCGGCCTCCGCGTAGGCCGCCGAGGTCTGGCAGAACATCGGCAGCGGCTCGCGCATGCCGCGGTCATAGAGATCCATGAGGACCGCGAGCTCCGCGCGCGCCACGGCGAGCCGCTCGGCCGCGTCGCCGCCGAGCGGCTCGATCCGCGCCGTGCGCACGTCGCCGCGGCCCTGGCCCCGCCCGACCGTGGCGGCGGCGAACGGCCGCTCGGGCCAGCTGGCGGTCAGCGCCAGCAGCCGCACCCAGGCCGCGATCCGGTGCTTGGCCGACACGCGGGAGAAGGTGGTGGTCAGCAGCAGGTCGCCGCTCGACGCCGGTGACGGTGCCGTTGAGCAGGCGCCCGTCGTCCAGGGCGACGCGCACGTCGATCGGATCCCCGCTCACGCCGGCCTGCGCGGCCGGCGCGGGCCGGCGGCCACCGTGCGGGCGCGGTCCACGATCCCGGTCACGATCGGAGAGAGGTCCTCGATCACCGGCTTGCCCAGGACGCCGGGCGGCAGCGTGCCGCGCGCGATCTCGGCCAGGATCGCGGTCCGCCCGTCGATGCCGCGCAGCCGCGCCTCGAGCAGCCGCTGGCCGACGCCCCAGCGCTGCAGGCCGTCGAGCTCCACCGACAGCTCGTCCTCGACCTCGTCGGCGGCCGAGTACAGGCTGATCCCGAGCCGCTGGCGCAGGAACGCCCGCACCGGATGCTCGACGAAGCGCACGAGGTCGGCCAGCTCGACCACCGCGGCCGGTCGCGGCGACAGCGGCGCCGGACAGGAACGGGCGCGGGTCAGAGCGCGGCCCGGCCAGCGCGCGCGCCCCGTCGAGCGCGGCCGGGTCAAAGCTCCACGGCTGCGGGCCCGGCGATGTCGCCGGCGATGAAGTTGCGCGGGTCGAACGGCTGCAGCGGGTGGCGGATCACCACGCTGCTCGCGGGCCGGCCGCCGCCCTCGCAGCGGACGGTGGCGTCGACGGCGTCCAGCAGCTCGCCGACCGGGACGGCCGGCGGGCCGGGGCGCGTTGGTGCGCTCGTCGTTGCCGCTGAAGGTGATGATCAGCCGCTCGCCGGCGGCCAGCAGCGCGTCGAGCAGGAGCTGGCGGTCCTCGCTGCGCGGGTCGCGCTCGCCGAGGTGGGGGTGGTCGAGCATCAGGTCATCGCCGTCGCGCGGCGCCTTGCGCGGGAAGGCGCCGTCGTCGAGCCCGAGCAGGCAGACGACCCGGTGGGGCACCGAGCGCATCGGCTGCAGCGTGCAGACGGTGAGATGGCCGGTGCGGAAGTTGGCGCGGGTGGGGCGGCCCTCCAGCCGCCGGGCCAGGAGCGCCCGCACCTCGGCGGGCGCGAGCTCCGCGGGCGAGGCGTCGCCGGTCTCGGAGACCAGCTCGTCGAGCACCCGCTGGAGCTCGGCGCGCTGCCAGCGGTCGCGGCTGCCGGTGGCGGTCAGCGCGTCGGCGGCCTGCGGCGATCGCCTCGGCCCAGTCCGCCGAGCGTCTGGCGGGCGCTCAGCGAGCGCACCGCCTGGCCCACGCGCGTGACCAGCTCGGTGAAGCGCCCGGCCAGGTCGATCGCGCGGCTGTCGACGTCGTCGAGCGGGAGCACGCCGGCGAACAGCCGCTGGCCGTCCTCGGTCATCGTCACCCCGAGCAGCAGCCGCTCCAGGCCGGTCTGCCACGTGCCGCTGTCGAGCGCGTCGAGCTTGTACGGGGCGCGGTGCGGGGCGTCGAGGCCCCAGCGGATGCCCGCCTGGGAGATCCAGTCGGCCAGGCGGGTGAGGTCATCGTCGTCGAGGCGGAAGCGGCGGCGCACGGGACCGCGGTCGGCGAGGTCCAGCAGCTGGGAGGCGGTGAGCCGCTGCTCGGCGAGCTCGAGCAGCTGCGGCCACGACGCCGAGCACGGGGTTGGTCTGGCGCAGCGAGCGGTCGGCGAGACGCACGCGCAGGTCGACCGCGGGTGCGCTCGTCGGCGTCCTGCGCCTCACCCGGCGCCGAACGTCGCCTGGATGAGCGGGGCGAACGTCTCGATGTCCGGGCACATGACGATCACGTCGCGCGGCTCGAGCGCGGGTCCTCGGCGAGCGCGTGCAGGATCGCGTCGCGGATCACCTCCACCTGGCGCGCGCGGCCGTGACAGGAGTGGATCTCGATGCTGCGGTCATCGGCGCGCGAGCAGCGGGCGCTCATCGGGCGCGCCGGGCAGCGGCGACCCCGGGCGCGGCGTGGTCGTCGCGCACGTCCTGCTGGATGGCGGCCGAGCAGGGTGTCGGGGGCCGGCGGTGACGCGTGGTGCGGTGTCGGCGAGCTCCGGCGCGCCCGCGGTGAGCACCAGCTGCATCTCGCGCGAGTCGCGGCCCCAGGAGGCGAGCAGCCGGTTGGCGGCCAGCGTGACGGTCCGGTCGTCCTCGCGGCGCGCGGTGGCCGAGCGGTCAGAGCGGCGTGTCACCTTCTCCCACAGCGCGGGCGAGGGGTGCAACAGGAACAGGTGCACGTCGCGGCCGGCGGCCAGCGCGCGCAGGATGTCCAGGTGGCCGGCCGGCAGGCGGGTCAGCCCGAACAGCGCCAGGCGCGCGGGCAGGTCCACCAGCGCCGGGTCCTCGGCGATCCGCTCGCAGGCCCGGCCCGCCCGCTCGGCGAGATCCGGCACGCCGATCCGGGCGCGCAGCCGCCGCCACAGCTCGGCCTGCCAGGCGCGCTGCCGCCGGGAGCGCCGCGCCCACGGCGTCGAGGTCCTCACCGCGCGCCCAGGCCGCGAGCATCTCCGGGCGGTGCAGGGCGTAGCGGTCAAACAGGCCGGCCAGGTGGCGCACCGTGGTCAGGCGGCGGCTCTGCGCGAGCTCGTGGCATCGGGTCAGACGGCGCGGTGCCGGCCCCGAGGTACGCGGCCAGCGTCGCCAGCCACGGCTCGCCCAGCGACTCCTCGACCACGTCGAGCAGCGGCCACACCGAGCGCTCGGGCAGCCAGGGGTCCTCGGCGGGGTCGATCCCCGAGGCGGCGGCCACCGCGTCGGTGACGAGCCGGTGCGGGGAGGGGAACTCGACGTTGGCGCAGATCCCGTCGGCCCGGCCCGGGCGCGCGCCGAGCACCGAGGACATCCGCTGGGTCAGCCAGCGCTCCATGCCGCGCGTGGGGACGGCGACGACCTCGGGCGCGAACGGGTCCGCCGGGCGCTCGGACAGGAGCGCGGCGAGGGCGTCGGCGAGGGCGTCGGCGCGGACGGCACGGTGGATGATGGAGCAGGCTCACGGAGGGTATCCGCGGCGCCCGGCAGCTCCACAGCGGCGTCACGATCCGGCACGACAGTGCAAATTCTTTGTGTCAATTGCTTGCATTCCGTCACATCCGTGAGTTACTCTGCCGAGGATCCTTATTGGAGTCACCTCTATGACGAGCACCTTCAACATCTCTCTCACGGCCAAGACGGCGCACCGCACCGGCGCCGACTTTGGCGTGCGGGCGGGCCGCGTGGGTAGCCCCGGCTGATCGCGATGGCGGGCCCGCGCCGCGGACGGCGCTCGTCGAGGTCCTCCACGGACCGCCAATCCTGATGCCCTTGCTGCGAGGAGCGCAGGCTAGACGAATGCCTGCGCGACATCGAACTCGAAGCAAGGGCGACCCACAGGGTCGCCTTTTTTGTGCCCAAAACCGCGTTCACGATCGATTGGAGACCACCATGCTCACATCCCAGTTCACCGGCACAGTAGCCGGACTTCGCACCTGACCGGCGTCTCGCCGGTCCCGTCGTAGCTGCATCGGCGCCACCGCGGCCGCGCGCCAATTGACACTCACATTCAGTGAGTCACTCGGTGCTGCGCGCTTGCGGTGACACATCGCAGCGATCACCACCACTGTGACACTAGGAAGACCACCATGAATCTCAACAGAGACGAGTTCCTGCTGCTCTCTCGCACCGGCAGGGGCCCGTATTCGACACGCGCCGGCCCGGGGCTCCGACGAGCGCTTCGAGGCCGCGCTCACCGCCCGCCGGTCGCGCCGGCGCGCGCGCAGCGGGCTGACCCTGCGCAGCGGCGCCGCGCGGGGGCTGCGCCACGTGCTCGGCCCCCGGTCCGGCGGTCCGCCGGGGCCTCCCGGACGCCGGGCCGTATCGGACGAGGAGGGCGTATTTCGAGATGGAGTTCGCGGTCGGGTTCCCGGCCGAGGAAGAGACGTTGCTGTGACGCGGGGCCGCCCGGGGGGGGCGGCCCTCCGACCGGCTCCGCCGGGGCGGGCGGCCCTCCAGCGGCGCCCGGGGCGGGGCGGCTCCTTTTTGTGAACATCTCCCGGCGGATGAGCCGTCACCGCCGCACGCCGCGACTTCGCCGCCGACGAGGCGCTGCTCACCGACGTCCTGCGCGAGGTGATCGCGATGGGCGGCGGGGCCGGCGGGCCGGTCTGCGCCTGCTCGACGACGCCGTCGCGCTGGGCCAGGAGGCGCGTCTCGGGGACGAGGGGGCCGCCGACCGGCTGGCCGAGCTCGTGGCCGGTCTCGACCCTCGATGAGACCGAGGTGCTGGTGCGCTCGCTGACCCGGTGGTTTCAGCTCGTCAACCTGGCCGAGGACAACGAGCGCGTCCGGCGCCTGCGCGCCCGCGACGCCGCCGATCCCGAGCGGCCGCGCGCCGGCTCGCTGCGCCACGTGGTCTCGGCACTGCGCGACGCCGGCACGACCGAGGAGGAGCTCACCGAGGTGCTCAACAGCGCCGAGCTGCGGCTGGTGATGACCGCGCACCCCACCGAGGCGCGCCGGCGCACCACGATCGACAAGCTCGCGCGCGTGTTCGGCGTCCTGCGCGAGCTCGACGAGCGCTCCCACGCGCCCGCCGCCGACGCGCGCCGCCGGCTGCTGGCCACCGTCCAGGAGCTGTGGGGATCCGACGACCTGCGGGCCGCCGAGCTGACGCGTCGCCGACGAGGTGCGCGGCGGCCTCATCCACTTCTCCTCGACGCTGGCCGACGCGATCCCGCGCATCTATCGCGACCTGGAGGAGGCGGTGGCCGAGTTCTATCCGGAGACCGCGGACGACCCGCCCACCGTGCCGCCGCTGCTCAGCTTCGGCTCGTGGATCGGCGGCGACCGGGACGGCAACCCGTTCGTCACCCCGGAGACCACGGTCGTCGGCGCTGGAGCTCATGCGCGAGCAGTGCCTGCGGCTGATGGAGTCCCGGCTGGAGCAGCTCGCCGGCCGCCTCTCGCTGTCGGAACGGCTGACCGGGGCCGCGCCGGGGCTGGAGCCGATCCTGGCCGCGGGCAGCGAGCGCTTCCCCGAGCTGGCGGCAGCGCCTGGCCGCGCTCAACCCGGAGGAGCCCTACCGGCGCGCGCTGACGTTCATGCGCGAGCGCATCCGGGCCACCCAGCGCCGCGCCGCCGGCGGATACGCCGAGCCGCAGGAGCTGCTGGAGGACCTGCGCCGGGTCGAGGCGTCGCTGCGCGAGGGGCAGGGGGCGCTGACCGCCGGCTCGGACCTGCGCGACTTCATCCGCCAGGTCGAGGTGTTCGGCTTTCACTTCGCGCGGCTGGACATCCGCGAGCACGCCCTCGTCCACCGCCGCGCGCTGGCCGAGATCTACGGCGCGCTACGCGTGTGCGAGGACTACGAGGGCCTGCGCGAGGAGGAGCGCCTCGACGCTGCTCCAGGCCCAGATCGCCGACCGCCGGCCGCTCATCCCCACCGACATCGACCGGTTCTCGGAGCGCCACCCAGGAGACGATCCGCACCTTCCGCACTCTGCGCGAGACGCTGGCCGGACGCCAATCGTCGGCGCGATCCAGACCTACATCATCTCCGGCAGCGAGGGACCCGCCGACATCCTCGAGGTGCTCCTGCTCATGAAGGAGGCCAGCCTGTGCCGCGCCGGGGGCGACAGGCCCAGCTGCGGGTGGTCCCGCTGTTCGAGGCCGGCGCGACGCTCGAGGCGGCGCCGCGAGACGATGGAGCGCGCTGCTCTCGATGCCGGTCTACCGCGAGGCGCTGCGCGCGGTCGGCGACGAGCAGGAGATCATGATCGGCTACTCGGACTCCAACAAGGACGTCGGGCTATCTCGCCTCGGCGTGGGCGGCCTACACGGCCCAGGTGCGGCTCGCCGAGGTGCTGAGCCGCCACGGCGTGAGCTGGTGCTTCTTCCACGGCCGCGGCGGCGCGGTGGGCCGCGGGGGCGGCCCGACCAACGGCGCGATCCTGGCGCTGCCGCCCGGGACCGTGCGCGGGCGCCTGAAGATGACCGAGCAGGGCGAGGTGCTCACCGCCAAGTACGCCGTGCCCGAGATCGCGCATCGCGAGCTCGAGCTGGCCGCCAGCGCCACGCTGGCCACGGGGCGGTCCCGGCCCCACCAGGAGTCCGAGCGCTTCGCGCGCCTGCTGGCCGAGATGGCCGAGGACTCGGCCGCGCGTCTACCGGTCGCGTCGTCCACGACGACCCGGACTTCGTGGCCTTCTTCGAGGCGGTCACGCCGGTGCACGAGATCAGCCGCCTGCGGCTGGGCAGCCGACCCGCCAAGCGCACCCAGGCCGGCGGGATCGAGGACCTGCGGGCGATCCCGTGGGTGTTCAGCTGGACGCAGTCGCGGATCGTGCTGCCGGCGTGGCTGGGGCTGGGCACCGCGCTGCGTCACGCGCGCGAGCGACACGGCCTGGAACTGCTGCGGCGGATGGCCGCAGAGTGGCCCTTCTTCACCAGCGTGCTGTCCAACGCCGAGATGGGCTGCGCCAAGGCCGATCTGGGGATCGCGCGCCGCTACGTGGAGCTGTGGGACGACGCGGCCGCGCGCGAGCGGATCTGGGACGCCGCTCCAGGACGAGCTTCAGCGCACGATCGAGGAGCTCGTGCTCATCGGCGGCGGCGAGCGGCTGCTGGACGCCGAGCCGGTGCTCCAGGCCTCGATCGACCGGCGCAACCCGTTCGTGGATCCGCTCTCGTTCGTCCAGGTCGAGCTGATGCGCCGGCTGCGCCGGGAGCTGGGCGGGGTCCGGACCGCGCCCGAGCAGCTGGGCCGCGTGAGCCTGCTGACGATCAACGGGATCGCCAGCGGGCTGCGCAACACCGGGTAAGCCGGCTGAGCGACCCGGGACCGCTGATGCCCTCACGCCCCCGACCTGTCCGGCTGCGCCCTGGACGACCGCTACGAGCTCCGCGCGATCATCGGCGAGGGGGCGTTCGGCCGCGTCTACGAGGGCTTTGACCGGCGGTTGGCCCGGCCCGTGGCGGTCAAGGTCATCAAGCCGTGGTGGGCCGACGATCCCGAGTGGGTGGCCACCTTCGAGCGCGAGACGCGTCTCCTGGCCCGGGTGAGCGACCCCGGCATCGTCCAGATCTACGACGTCGGCCACGCCGCCCGAGGGCCTGTATTACGTCTCGGAGCTCGTCGACGGCGAGAGCCTCGCCGGCCGCCTGCGCCGGGGCCCGCTGCCCGCGTGGGAGGCCTGCGAGGTCGCCGCCCAGCTGTGCCGGGCGCTGGCCGGCGCCCACGCCCAGCGCATCGTGCACCGCGACGTCAAGCCCGCCAACATCATGCTCTCCGCGGAGGGCCGAGTGAAGGTCGGCGACTTCGGGGTTGCCCGCCTGGCCGAGGGGAGCACCGACGGGACCGCAGCGTCGATCGTCGGCACGCCGCGCTACATGGCCCCCGAGCAGGGCCGGGGCCGTCCCACGACGCCCGCCACCGACGTCTACAGCGCCGGCGTGGTCCTCTACGAGATGCTCTCCGGCGCCCCGCCGTTCACCGCCACCTCAGTCGTGGAACTGGCGCTGCTGCACCTCCAGGAGCCGCCGCCGCCGCTGTCGCCCCGGCTGCCGGCCGCGCTGGTCGCGAGTCGTGGAGCGCGCGCTGGCCAAGGACCCCGCGCGGCGCTACGCGGACGGCGCCGAGATGGCGCGAGGCGCTGCTCCGGGCCGCGCCAGACACGCTACGCCGGAGCGTGCGCCCCGCCGGCGCCCTGGTGGGTGCCGCCGCCGGACCGCGCGCTCCGACAGCGCCGCGCCCGGGCTGGGCGGGGCGCTGGAGGTCGCCGCCCGAACCCGCCTCGATTGCGCCCAACCGCGCCGCGGCGTCGCCGCCTCGCGCCGCCCGCGCCCGGCCCTCACGGCACGCGGCGCGCCCCGCAATACTCGCCACGGCGCAACGTCAATCCCGGCGCGGCGCCGCCGGGCCATCGCGGCTGTGGGCCTCGTCATCGCCCTGCTCGTGGCGATGGTGGCAGCGGCCCTGGTCATCGGCCACACGACCTACACGCGCGTCCCATCGGTGGTGCACCGCTCGCAGGAGCGGGCCGTTTCGGCGCTGCGCCGCAGCTCACCTGCGCGCGACGACCCACAAGCGCCTACGCCTCGGCCGCGGCGGGCACGGTCATCGGCGAGGCGCCGCGGGGCAGCACCCGGGTGGCCCGAGGCACCACGGTGCACCTCACGATCAGCCGCGGACCCGCCCCGGTGCAGGTGCTCAACGTCGTTCACCGGAGCCGCACCGACGCCGAGCAGATCGCTGCACCACCTGGGGCTCCGCACCGCGGTCCGCGAGGTCCCCGCTCCCGGCACGGCGCCGGGCATGGTCGTGGGCCAGACGCCCGCGAGCGGCCTGAGGCCCCGCGGCTCGATGGTGACGCTGAACGTGGCCGAGGTGCCCCGCTGGCACACGGTGACGACCTTCACCGGCCGCGACTCGGGGACGTTCCGGCATCATCGGTCGGCACTGGCGCATCGTCTACACGATGGGCTTCCACGGCACCTGCACGTGGGTCCTGTTCTGCTCAGGGCCGACAGCGCGCGTGGTCGATGCGGCCACCGGGGGCTACGTCGCCGGCTTCGGCCTCCAGAACGGCACCGGCCAGGTCCAGAGCTATGACACCGGCGCCGGCTCCTACGCGGTCAGGGTCACGCCCGGCGGCGACGACGCCGGCTGGTCGGTCCAGGTCCAGGACGACTACTAGTCAGCCCCGCCACGCGGCCCGGGCCGCGCGCACGACACAGACCGCGACGCCCCTGACTTGACGCCGCCACGCCGTCCCGCCGAGAATGGGCGCGAACCCCACGCCTCTGGGAGGGCGACGAATGACCTATGACTACGTGATCGCCGGGCGCGGGCTCGGCCGGCTGTGTGCTCGCCGCACGCCTGACCGAGGACCCCAACGTGTCGCGTGTGCCTGCTGGAGGCGGGCCCGCCCGACGCCGCCGACGAGATCCACCTCCCGGCGGGCGTGCTCGCGGTCGCGACCAGCAAGTACGACTGGTCGTTCATCTCCGATCCCGAGCCCGGGTTCGCCGGCCGGCAGCGCTACCTGCCGCGCGGGCGGACGCTCGGGCGGCTCCTCGTCGGTCAACGCGATGGTCTACATCCGCGGCAACCGCGCCGACTACGACGGCTGGGCGGCCATGGGCCACACGGGGCTGGGGCTGGGACGACGTGCTCCCGTACTTCATCCGCGCCGAGGACAACGAGCGCGGCGCCAGCGACCTGCACGGCGCCGGCGGGCCGCTGGGCGTGAGCGAGAACCGCAGCCGCTACCGCACCTGCGAGGCGTTCGTCGAGGCCGGGCTGCAGGCGGGGCTGCCCGCCAACGAGGACTTCAACGGCCCCGAGCAGGACGGGGTCGGCTGGTATCAGGTGACCCAGCGCGGCGGCATGCGCTGCTCGGCTGCGGTGGCCTACCTGCACCCGGTGCTGGGGCGCGAGAACCTGACGCTGATCACCGGCGCCCACGTCAACCGCGTGCTGCTGGACGGCAACCGCGCCACCGGCGTGGAGATCGACCGTGACGGAGACGTCTCGGAGATCTCGGCCGAGCGCGAGGTCATCCTGTCGGCCGGCGCCTACCAGAGCCCGCAGATCCTGCTGCTGTCCGGCATCGGGCCCGCCGCCGACCTGGCGCTGGTCAACATCCCGTGCGCGCACGAGCTGCCCGTGGGCCAGGGACTCCAGGACCACCCCTCGACCTGGATCACCTACACGACCGACGAGGCCTCGCTGCTCAGCGCCGAGAGCGAGGAGAACCTGGGGCTGCTCACCACCGAGGGCCGGGGCCCGCTGACCTCCAACTTCGCCGAGTCCGGAGGGTTCTTCCGCACCGACGACTCCCTGGAGGCGCCCGACATCCAGCTGCACCACATCCCGATCCTGTTCCCGGAGGCGGGAGCGGGGGAGATCCTGGTCGACGGCTGGGCGATCTCGGCGTGCCTGCTGCGCCCGACGAGCACCGGCTTCGTCAAGCTGCGCTCGCGCGTGCCGACGGCCAAGCCGCGGATCCTGCACAACTACCTGGTCACCGACGAGGACCGCGCCGCGCTGATCAAGGGGGTGCGCCGCGCGATGGAGATCGCCGGGCAGCCGGCGCTGGACGCCGTCAGCACCGGCACCTACGCCGCGCCGGCGGGCGCCGACGACGCGAGCATCCTCGCCCACATCGAGCGCAACACGACGACCATCTATCACCCGGTCGGGACCTGCGGGATGGGGCGGGTCGTCGACGACGAGCTGCGGGTGCTGGGGATGGAGTCGCTGCGGGTCGTGGACGCCTCGGTCATGCCGACGCTCGTGCGCGGCAACACCAACGCGCCCACGATCATGATCGCCGAGCGCGCCGCCGATCTCATCCGCGGGAACGAGCCGGCCGGCGCGGGCTCCGAGGCCGCCTCGGCGACGGCATAGACGCTGGATCCACGGCGGTTTCAGGCTCAGCACCGGCATAGCCCCTGGATCCACGGCGGTTTCAGGCTCAGCACCGGCGCAACCGGCTCCACGCGCCCTTCGCGTGGAACCGGTTCCGTCCCGGGTCACCCTCCTCTACCGACTAGCCCCCGGCAATTAGCCCGGTCCCGACGATGAGGGGGACCCGAGACGACCGGAGCGAGGCATCCCCCTGAGCCGCGCACCGGTGTCCGAACCGCTGGCGAGGAATCTACGGACCGCCGGCCCCGTCTGCAAAGCGGGAAAACCCTTGGAGCAAAAAACCAGTGTGAAGCGGGATTCCTTCAGGCGACCGGCTCGTCGTCTGCGCCGCAGCGCGCCCGCCAGCCCGCCCCGGGAGCGGATGCCCAGCTTGCGATACGCCCGCGTGAGGTTGGCCTCGACGCCCTTGACCGTCAGGAACGCGCGCTCGGCCACCTCCTGGTTGCTCAGGCCCGACGCGGCCAGCTCGGCGATATGGCGCTCGGTCGCGGTGAGCTCGCCGGGCTCGCCGTTGCGCTCGCCCGCCCGGCCCACCTCGTTGCGCGCCGCGTGCGCCCACAGCGACGCGCCGGTCTGGTGAAACAGCGTCCAGCGCCTCGCGCAGCGCCTCGCGCGCGGCCGACCATTGCTTGCGCCGCCGCAGCGCCCGGCCCAGCGCGAGCAGGGTCCGCCCGCGCTCGAACGGCATCTCGACCCGATCATGGGCGGCCAGCGCCTCCTCAAGGGCCGCGATCGCCTCCGTCCAGATCGCCGCGGGCGGCGGCCAGGATGCCCCGGCCGCGGGCGGCGGCGGCGATCGCCCATGGCCGGTCGTGGGTTATTCCCAGCCGCCGCAGCAGCTCGATCAGCGGCTGAGCGCGCGCCAGTTCCCCGAGCGCGACGAGCGCCTCGATCTCGTCGGGCAGGAAGACGAGCCCGATGGGGTCGGCCAGGCCCAGCGACGGCAGCATCTCGGTGAGGGGCTCCAGCGCGGCGTGGGCGGCGGCCGGATCGCCGGCGGACAACTCGCCGAACCCCAGCGCCCAGCGCGGGAACACCGTCGCCGTCCACCATTCGAGCTGCGCAGAACCGCGCCAGCGCGTCGTTGGCCTGCCGGCGCGTGGCCTCGACGTCGCCCTGCTGGGCGCTGACCAGCGCGGCGGCGCTGAGCGACCAGCGCTGTGATCCCGGGATCGCCCAGGAGCGCCACGGCGGCGGTGTCGGCAGCGGCGATCTCCGCGGCACGCTCGGTCTCGCCCAGCCACAGATAGGCCCACGCCAGATACAGCGAGGAGGTGGGGATGTCGCTCTCCACGCCGCGCTCCCGGCGCTCGGCGCGCAACGCCACCAGCGTCTCGGCGGCCTCGCGCACGCGCCCGGTCCACATGAGCAGCAGCCCCGCGATCAGCCGCGGCGAGGTGAAGGCCAGCCGCCGGCGATCGGGGTCCTCCAGGCCCAGCGCGCGGTCCATGCGCTCCATGGACAGGCCGTCGCCGTTGAGGAAGCTCACCATCGCGGCCACCGCGAGCGCGTCGGCGAGCACGCCGCTGTCCCCGCCGGGCAGCTCGGCGCGGCCGACCGCCGCCTCCGCATGGCGCAGCGCACCGCCGACATCGCCCATCCCGACCAGGTAGAAGGCGGCGTCGAGGTCGATGGCGGCGGCCATCGACGGCTCGCCCGCCGCTGCGACGAGCGCCTCGCGCGTGGTCTCCAGCGCCGTCGCGAAGCCGTCGGAGCGACTCTCGAGCGTCGCCCGCAGGCGCAGGCCATGGGCGCGCACGCGATCCGACGTCGCCGACCCCAGCAGCTGCGCCAGCATCTCGCCGGCCCGGCCGGCGCCGCCGGCGTCCACGTGCAGGCCGGCCGCGCGCAGCAGCCGCTCGGCGCGCAGCTCTGCCGTCGCGGGACGGGGTCCGCTCCAGCGCGAGCTCGATCAACTCGGCGGCGGCGTCGGGAGCTCCGCGGGAGGAGGCCAGCTCGGCGGCGGCGTCGAGCTCGGCCGCGACCGAGCGATCGGCGCGATCGGCGCTGTAGGCGAGGTGGCGGGCCCGCTGCTCGGGGTCGCCTACGTGCTCGGCGGCGGCGCGGTGGGCGGCGCGCCGCTGTGCGGCCGACGCCGAAGCGGAGATCGCCGCGGCGAACAGTGGGTGCACGAACGCGATCCGCCCCCGCTCGTCGATGCTGACGATGCCCCGCTCCTCGGCGGGCGCGAGCGGCGCGGCGTCGATCGCCCGGGTCGTGGGCTCGGCGAGGACCGCGGCCCGCAGGAGCGCGCGTTGGGTCGCCGCGGGCAGCTCGGAGACCCGCGACGCCGCCAGGGTGCGCACGTCGTCGGGGACCGGCAGGCGGGCGTCGGTGGCGCCGGCGTCGTCGATGACCAGCCGTGCCACCTCCAGCGCGTAGAACGGGTTTCCGCGCGATGCCTCGGCGATGCGCGCCAGGACCGGGCGCGGAAGCGAACGCCCCAGGCGGTCGGCGATGACCCGGCCGAGCGCCCCCAGCGCCAGCGGGCCGAGCCGCACGCGCCGCACGCGCTCGCGCTCGACGGAGTCCAGCAGCCCCAGCCCCGCGGCGCGCGGCCGCGACGCGCACAGCACGCCGACCGGCTCGGGGTCCAGCCGCCGGATGGCGAAGCTGAGAACGCCGGCCGTGGGGCCGTCGAGCCACTGGGCGTCATCGAGGGCCACCAGCACCGCGGTGCTCTGCGACGAGCTCGCGCACGAGCGTGAGCAGTGCCGTGGCCACGAGGCGGGCATCGAGCGCCGGTCCCTCGGGCGCGGAGCGCAGCAGCGCCACCTCCAGCGCGTTGCGCTGCAGGTCTGGCAGCGCCGCGAAGGCCGACTCCTGCACGCCGGCCAGCATGTCCGACAGGCCCGAGAAGGACAGCTTCGCCTCGGCGGCGGCGGGGCGGCAGGCGAGCACGAGCATGCCCCCTCCCCGCGCCCGGTTGACGGTCTCCTGCCAGATCGTGGTCTTGCCGATGCCCGCGTCGCCCTCGAGGGCGAGCGCGCAGCTGGCGGCGCTCATCTGTCCGAGGAACAGGTCCACTTCGGCCAGCTCGGCATCGCGGCCTACCGCCGCAGGAGCTCGCATGGCCCACAGAGTAGACCGGCGATGCGGAGAGTTTCGTCAGCTCCCCAGCGATCACCGGCGCTAGGACAACTCGTCCAGCACCAGCTCGATCGTCCGCCGCCGGCCGTCGCGCAGCACGATCGCCTCCACGGCCTGCCCGATTCGCTCGTGGACCATCAGCCGCTGCACGTCGGAGGCGTCGGTCACCGGCTCGCCGTCGAGCTCGAGCAGCAGGTCGCCGCGCCGCAGGCCGGCGGTGGCCGCGGGGCTGTCGTCGATCACCTGCATGATCTGCACCCCGGCGCGCACGGCCCAGCCGTTGGGCGGTGCGTGGCGGCAGCGGCCGGGGGGCGACGGCGACGCCCAGATGGGCGCGGCGCACGCGGCCGTCCCGGATCAGCGTGGAGATGATCACGCGTGTGGCGTCGTTGATGGGCACTGCCAGGCCCAGCCCGATGCCGGCCAGGGCGGTGTTGATCCCCACGACCCGCCCGGCGCCGTCAACCAGCGCGCCGCCCGAGTTGCCCGGGTTCAGGGCGGCGTCGGTCTGGATGACGTTCTCGACGACGCGACGCGGTCCGCCGCGGGCGCCGACGGGGAGAGAACGGCCGAGGCCGCTGACGACGCCCGCGGTGACCGAGTTGGCAAAGCCGTTGGGATTCCCGATCGCGACGACGAGCTGGCCGACGCGGAGATCGGCGGCGTCCCCGAGGGTGGCGGGGGAGAGGTCCCCGCCGTCGGCGCGCAGCACCGCCAGATCCGACAGAGGGTCGGCGCCGACCACGGCGACCGGCGTCTCGTGGCCGTCGCTGAAGCTGGCCACGCCGCGTCCGCTGCCCTCGACGACGTGGGCCGAGGTGATGAGGAAGCCGTCGGCGGAGATGGCGACACCGCTGCCGGCCCCCATTGCCTGGCCGCGGCGGGTGCGGCGGCGGACCTGGAGGTTGGCGACGCTGGCGCTCATCGCCTCGGCGACGGCGATGACGGTGCGCGAGTAGGCGTCCAGGGCGAGTGCGGACTCCGCGAGGACGTTTGCTCCATTTCTGCTTGACATGCAATAATCGTACACAACTGTTTGGACTCAAGCAATTGGAGCGAAGCAAAAATGTCTGACACCATCACCTCGGAGCGGCAGCTGGCCGACACCGTGATCAGCGTCGCCGCCCACGTGGAGGCGGAGCTGGAGGAGGCTCTGGCCGAGCACCGGCTCTCCCGTCCGAGCTTCCTCGTGCTCGACGCGCTGGAGCGCGCCGCAGAGCCACACCCTCAATCAGCGGGAACTCGTGAGCGCGCTGCGGCGCACGTCCGGGACGCTGTCGGTCCGGCTGGGCCGGCTGGAGCGCGCGCGGATGATCACCCGCGAACCTGACCCCGAGAATCGCCGCAGCGTGACCGTGACCCTCACCGACCGCGGCCGTGCGCTGGTGCAGCGGGCTCGTCCCGCCTACGCCGAGCGTGCGGCACGGCTCGCCGCCGGGCTGCCGGAGGGCGCCGCGGGATCGCTGGGCGAGACCATGACCGCCTGGCTGGCGTTCTTCGAGCCGGGTGAGGGCGAGCACCGCCGCCTCGGCGTGGCCGTCGCCGGCGCCGCGGTGGCCAAGAAGATGCGACGGGCCGTCGGGCTCGACGAGGCGCCGGGCCTGCTCATCGTGCGCGTGAAGGCCGGGAGCGCGGCTGACAACGCCGGGCTCTCCCGCGGCGATCTGATCACCGCGGCGGCCGACAGCCCGGTGCGCTCGGTCGGCGACCTGGAGCGCGCCGTCCGTGGCGCCGATGGGACGCTCGCGACTGAGCGTGCTGCGCGGCGTCGAGCCCCGGCAGGTCGAGGTCGCGCTGGCATAGCCGCGGGGTAAGGCCCCGCCCGCCCGCCCGCCCGCCCGGCCGGCCGGCCGGCGCCGCGCGCCCGCGCCGCGCGATCGGGCACACTCGGTGTCCGGTCCAGTGCCCGCTCCCGTCCACACCCGGCGCCGTTTGAGCGCGGCGCTCGCCTGTCTCGGGGCGATCGCCGTCCTGGTCGGCGTCCCCCTCACCTACGCCGGGCACGTGCTGGGGAACTCCGCCCAGTTCAGCGCCCGCGCCACGACGCTGCTCAACAATCCGAGCATCCGGTCGCTCATCGAGCAGCGCGTGCAGGAGCAGGCCATCCAGTCCGCGAAGGTGCCGGAGCAGTACCGGCCGCTCGTCGCCAAGGCGGTCGACCTCGCCGTGAGGACCCCAGCGTTTCACCGGGCCTTCGACACCGCCATCTCTGACCTGCACACGTCGGTGTTCGTGTCTGACTCGGACACCATCACGCTACGGCTCGCCCACGTGGGCAAGCTGGTCGTCGACGCGCTGCGTCGCGTCGCCCCGGGACTGGCCGCGCAGATCCCGCCGTCGGTGACCCGGCAGGTGATCCGCATCTCCGGGGGCGACTTCGGGCAGGCGACGCGGGCCGCGCGCGCGGTCGAGCGCGCCCGCACCGAGGGCGTGCTCCTGCTCATCGCCGGCGGCGTGGTGTTCCTGCTGGCCATCGCGCTGGCGGCGGAGCGCCGGCGCGCGGCGCGCTACGTCGGCATCGCGATCTTCGTTGACGGGGCCGTGCTCGTCGCGGCCTATTCGATCATCCGCCCCGTCGTCCTCAGCCGCTTCGCGGTCGGCGACGACCGCAGCGCCGCCGGCGCGGTATGGAACGCGTTCCTGTCGGGCCTGCGCTCGGACGCGGTGATCCTCGCCGTGGCGGGCGCGGTGGTGGCGGCGGTGATGATCGCGGTGCGCCCGCGCCGCCGGGAGCCGGCGCCGCGGCGCCCCACCGACGTCCGGGTCTGATGGCGCAGGAGGTCTAGTGCAGGAGGAGGCGCAGGGCGAGGACCAGCACGCCCAGCACCGCGCCGACCGCCGCCTGCCCGATCAGCTCCTTGCCCTTCAGGCCCGCGCGGACGCCGATGAGGACCTCGGCGCCGATGATCGCGGCGTCGGCGAAATAGACCGCCCCGATCACCGCGGTGTCGAGCGACGCACCCCCCGCCCAGAACGCGAGCAGGGCGACGAACGGCACCGCCGCCCCGTAGAGCACGGTCAGCTCGTGGACGGCGGCGTGCGCCAGGGCCCCCGACGGTCGCCTTGGTGCCCTCCTCGAGCCGCTCGCCGGTGAAGCGGGCGTAGGTGAGGGCCAGCCAGTAGGTCGCCAGGGCGACGAACACCCCGAGGACGGTCTTGGGGTAGGTCTCCCTGAGGGCGCTCTCGGCCGACAGCAGCGTGGCCACGAGGATCGTCCCGTAGACGAGGCCGGCGGCGTTGTCGGGCATCGGCGCATTGTCATCGCCGGCCCGGACGGGGTTCGACGTCGCGGGTGGTCAGCGCGCGGGGGCGCGCAGCATCGCCGGCAGCCGGCGGCGGCGCGCGAACACCCAGCTGCGCAGGGCGACGTAGCGCGTCACCGTCGCCACCGTCGTGGCCGCGACGAGCACCGCCACCTCGAGCAGGCGTCCCGGGCGGGGGTCAAGCGCGGTGAGGACGTCCAGCGCGCCGGCGGTCAGCCCGAGCGCGATCAGGTAGACCACCGCGCCCGCGGCATGCTGGCGCAGCAGGCCGGCCCGGCCGCGGATCTGGAAGGTGAAGCGGCGGTTGGCCTGGGTGTTGGCCACCGCGGTGAGCGCCAGGGCCAGCGGCGTTGGCCCCGCCGGCGCCCAGCGGGGCGCGCAGCAGCAGGTAGAGGATCGCGTAGGCGATCGTCGAGGCCACGCCGATCGAGAGGAAGCGCGCCACGGGCGGCGCGAAGAGCAGGCGCAGGACGCCGCGGAGGTCGGCGAGGGCGGTGGAGACGATGTCGACGCGCGAGTCCGGGTCGTCGATCCAGTCGACGGCCACCTCGTGGATGCGCAGCCCGCGGCGCTGGGCCAGGATGAGCAGCTCGGTGTCAAAGAACCAGCCCTGATCCTGGATCTGGGGCAGCAGGGTGCGCGCGGCGTCGGAGCGGATGGCCTTGAAGCCGCACTGGGCGTCTGAGAACCGCGCCCGCAGGACGTGGCGGAGCAGGCCGTTGTAGCAGCGGGAGATGACCTCGCGCTTGGGGCCGCGGACGATCCGCGCCCCCGGCGCCAGGCGGCTGCCGATCGCCACCTCGCTGTGGCCGCAGACGAGCGGCGAGACGAGCGGGAGCAGCGCCCGCAGGTCGGTGGACAGGTCGACGTCCATGTAGCAGAGCACGTCGGCGTCGCTGGCCGTCCACGCCGCCCGCAGCGCGCGGCCCCGGCCCTTGCGGTCGAGGTGCAGCACCGTGACGTGGTCAAGCTCGAAGGCGAGCGCGCGTGCCATGGCCAGCGTCGCGTCGGTGCTGGCGTTGTCGGCGATGACGATCCGCCAGGCGTAGGGCATCTCGTGCGAGAGGAACTCGTGCAGCCGGCGGATCGAGTCCTGGAGCGCGGCCTCCTCGTTGTAGACCGGGACGACGATGTCGATCCGCGCGGCGGGCAGGGCGGGGCGGGCAGGCTCGCCGGGGCGACGCTCCGGCGCCTCGGACGCGATGGTGAAGGTCATGGTCGGGCTCACAGTCTCGGGGAGGGGTGACTGCGAGCAGCATCGTCAGCCCGCCGAAGCCGGCGCTATGAAGCCTCTAAGACGGACGTGTGAACACGCGGCGCGCCTCGCTGAGCGCCGGCGATCCGGGCGCGCCCTCCGCGGGTGGGCCGGCTCCTTCTCAGAAGAGAACCCGGCCCGCCCACGAGAGAGAGGAGAAAACGCGCACGCGCCCCCTGCCCGCGCGTACGCAGGAGGGTTATCGGCAGCTCGGCGAAGTTCGATAAGTTCCGGTCGATGTCTGTCATCCGTCGCCTCGCCGGCCCGTTCTTCGTCTTCGCCGGCGTCATGCACTTCGTCGTCCCGAAGACCTACCGGCGGATCATGCCGCCGTACGTCCCCGCCCCCATGGCGATGGTCTACGCCAGCGGCGTGGCCGAGATCGCGGGCGGCGCCGGGCCTGATGCTGCCGCGCCACCGCCGGCGCGGCGGCTGGTGGCTGATCGCGACGCTGCTGGCGGTGCTCCCGGCCAACGTGCACATGGCGGTGCATGCCGACGAGTTCCCCAAGGTTCCGGGCGGCGAGCGCGTCCTGTGGGCCCGGCTCCCGTTCCAGGGCGTGTTCATCGCCTGGGTGCTGGCCGCGATGCGCCGGCCGGACTGATCGCCGGCGCGCCCACACGCCGGTGGATGACGTGAGCGGCGGCGACGACATGCGGTTCGAGACGCGCCATCCCGACGTGCGCGCGTTTCACCAGCCGCGCCGGCCGGGCTTCGCCGACTGCGCGCCCTCGGGCCGGGTCCGCCTCGACGCGCTGGCCTGCTGGCTCCAGGACGTGGCCTACGCCGACGTCCAGGACGCCGGGCTGGAGCAGGCGGCGGTGTGGGTGGTGCGCCGCACCCGCATCCGCGTCAACCGGTTCCCGCGCTTCGGCGAGCGCTTCGCGGCTGACCACGTTCTGCAGCGGCATCGGGCGCATGTGGGCCGAGCGCCGCACGGACATCGTCAACGAGGACGCCGGCAACGGCGCCGCCCCTGACGTCGAGGCGGTCTCGCTGTGGGTGCACCTCGACGCCGAGCGCTGGCGCCCGTCGCCGGTGACCCAGGCCGAGATCGACACCTACGGCGGCATGCCCGCCCGGCGCGTGAGCGCGCGCCTGCGCCATCCCGCTCCGGAGACGACCGACGGCGGCGCCGGATGGGCCTTCCGCGCCACCGAGTGCGACATCGCCGACCACGTCAACAACGCCGCCTACTGGCAGCCGCTGGAGGAGGAGCTGCTGGCCGGGGAGGATCCCGCCGCAGCTGGACGTCGAGATCGAGTACCGCGCGCCGGCCCAGCCGGGCGCCAAGCGCGTGGTCAGCGACGGGAGCTACCGCTGGATCGTGGGTGACGGCGAGGAGCTGCACGCCTCGATCCGCCTGGCGACCGAGGTGCGGCCGATGGCGGCTGACGCCGAGGCGGTGCTGCGCGGCTCGCGCCGGCCGCTGGTGATCGGCATGGGCGGCGGGGGAGACGTCGTCGGCGCGCTGGCGACCGCCGAGGCGATGCGCCTCTACGATGATGCCGACCCGCTCGTCGGCGGACTCACCTGGGAGCGCCGGCCGATCGACCCGGTGGCCGGGCCGCGACGCGGCGACGAGATCGAGGGCGGCTGGGAGCTCGCCCCGGGGGTGCTGCTCGCCGGGCCGCATACGCGGGTGCGCGACCGCGAGGTGTTCTTCGGCGAGTCGCGGATGGCCGCGTTTCTCGGCCGGCCGACGGTGCTGATCGACATCCACGGCGGGCCCGCGGCCATCGCCGACGGCTTGGGCCGCGCGATCACGGCGCTGGACCGCGACCTGACCGTGTTCATCGACGTCGGCGGCGACGTTCTGGCCCAGGGCGACGAGCCGGGCCTGCGCAGCCCCCTGTGCGACGCGGTCATGCTCGCCGTCGCCGAGCGCCTGGCCGCGGCGGGGCGGCCGGTGCTGCTGGGCGTGTTCGGCATCGGCTGTGACTCCGAGCTGACCGCCGACGAGGTGCTCGAGCGCATCTCCTGGGTGGCGGCAGCGGGCGGCCTGTGCGGGGCGCGCGGCCTCACCGAGCCCGTCGCCCGGCGCGTGGAGGAGTCGCTCGAGCTCGTGCCGACCGAGGCCAGCGCCCAGGCCCTCCGGGCCTTTCGCGGCGTGAGCGGGACGGTGAGCATCCGCGGCGGAGCCCGCCAGTTCGAGCTGACCAGCCTGGCCGCGCAGACCACGTTCCTGGACGTGCTCGGTGACGATGTCGGCGGCGGGGCGGCTCGCCCGCGCCCTGGCCGCGGCCGGGAGCCTGGAGGAGGCCAACGACGCGCTCAACGCCCTGGGCGTGCGCACCGAGCTCGACCTCGAGCGCCGGCCACCCGAGCCGTCCCGGTAGGCCCTGATGGGCGTACTAGGCTCGGGAGCCGTGGCGCGCGCGGTCGGCATCCCTGAGCCCGGCGGTCCCGAGGTCCTGGACGGTCATCGAGCGCGCGGTCCGCGAGCCCGGCGAGGGCGAGGTGCGGATCGCGGTCGCCGCCGCGGCGGTCAACCCCACCGACATCGGCCTGCGCGCGATGGGCGCCGACGGGATCGATCCGCCGTGGACGCCCGGGATGGACGCCGCCGGGACCATCGAGTCCGTCGGGCCCGGCGTCGAGCGTCTGGCCGCCGGAGAATCGGTGATGGCGGCCGTGAGCCGCGCCGGCCCGAGGGCGGCGCCCAGGCCGCGCTGCTCGTCGTGCCCGCCGCGTCGGTCGTCGCGATCCCCGACGGGGCCACGCTGGAGGAGGCGGCGACGCTGCCGATGAACGGGCTCACCGCGATGCGCGGGCTGGAGCTGCTGGACCTCGCGCGACGGCGAGACCCTGGCCGTCGCGGGCGGCGCGGGGCTGCTCGCCTCCTACGTCATCGGCCTGGCCCACGAGCGCGGCCTGCGGGTGATCGCGGACGCCAAGGCCGGCGAGGAGGAGCTCGTGCGCGGGCTTCGGCGCCGACGTCGTGGTGGCGCGCTCCGACGACTTCGCCGGCGCCGTGCGCGCCGTCGAGCCCGACGGCGTGGCCGGCGTCTATGACACTGCGCTGCTCAACGACGCCGCCTTCGGCGCGATCCGCGACGGCGGCGGCCTCGTGGTGGTCCGCGGCTGGCGCGGCGGCGACGCCCCCGCGCGGGATCCAGGTGCACCCGGTGATGGTGCGCGAGGTGCTCGAGCGCACCGAGTGGCTCCAGGAGCTGCGCCGGCTGGCCTCGGAGGGGCGGCTGACGCTGCGCGTGGCGGCGTCGCTTCGCGCCCGAGCGGCGGCCGAGGCGCACCGGTTGATGGACGCGGGCGGCCTGCGGGGGCGGGCGCTGATCACGTTCTAGTCGGTGGCGTCCGTTGCGCGCTTCCCGGCTACGGGGATGCGACGTCATCGGGGACCGTGGGAGATAACCTTCACGACTGTGAGACGGTTATCTCCCAGAACCCCTGCAAAGTCGGCCGTTTACCTCTCCGCCCCACCTGTTCCCAAGCCCGCCGTTGACGTGCGCCGATACCTTGCCAAACGCCCGCGGAGACAGCGCGCAGAACCGCCGAAAGCAAAGGCTACGGCGTGAAGACGACCTTGCCCACCACGTCGCCCTCCAGCAGCGCGGAGAACCCCTCGCGCGCGTCGGAGAGCGGCATCGTCGGCGTGGACCGCGGGCCGGATGTCGCGCTCCAGGCAGAACCGCATGAGCCGCTCGAGCTCGTCGCGGGTGCCCATCGTGGAGCCGATCACCTGAAGCTGCAGGAAGAACACGCGGGTGAGCTCGGCCGGTGGGGCGTCGCCCGAGGTGGCGCCGGAGACCACCAGCTTGCCGCCGGGCTTCAGCGAGCGGACCGAGTGGCCCCAGGTCGCCTTGCCCACGGTCTCCATCACCGCGTCGACGCGCTCGGGCAGGCGGGCCCCGGACTCGAAGGCCTGGTCGGCCCCGAGCGCCAGCGCCTCGGCGCGCTTGGCCTCCGAGCGGCTCGTCACCCACATCGCGGACGCCCGCGGCGCTGCCGAGCACCGTCAGCGCGGTCGCCACCCCGCCGCCGGCGCCCTGCACCAGGACGGTCATCCCCGGCGTCACCTCGCCGCGCGTGAACAGCATCCGGTAGGCGGTCAGCCAGGCCGTCGGCAGGCAGGCGGCGTGCTCGAAGGACAGCTCGGGTGGCTTGGGGATGATGTTGCGCGCCGGGACCGCCACCTTCTCGGCCAGCGTGCCCGGGATAGCGCTCGGACAGCAGGGAGCGCCTCGGGTCGAGGGTCTCGTCGCCGCGCCAGGAGTCGCTGGTGATGACCGCGTGGACGATGACCTCGTTGCCGTCCTCGTCGAGGCCCGCGGCGTCGCAGCCGAGGATCATCGGCAGCGCGTCGGCGCCCAGGCCGACGCCCCGCAGCGACCACAGGTCGTGGTGGTTGAGCGCGGCGGCCTTGACCGTCACGGTCTTCCAGCCGTCCGGGGGCGACGGGTCGGGCATGTCGCCCACGGCGAGGCCCGCCAGCGGGTCCTCGGGATTGATCTCGGTGGCGTAGACGGCGAGCATGTTCCCGGCACGCTACCCATCTTTGGCCGCGATCGGCATCGTCGGCGATGGCATCTTCGTCCGATGGCACAATCGGACCATGTCCCGAGTCGTGGCCCGCGTGAGCGTCCAGATGCAGGCCGCCCCCGAGCGGGTTCTGGAGTTCCTGCGCGACTACCGGGAGTCGCGCGAGCGGATCCTCACCAGCAACTACACCGCCTACCGGGTCGAGCAGGGCGGCAAGGGCGAGGGCACCGTCTACGCCTACCACTTCGCCGCCGGTGGCCGTGAGCGCGACTATCGCCTCCACGTCTATGAGAGCCCCGGCGGCCTCCAGGAGTCCGATCAGCTCTCCTCGTTCGTCACCACCTGGCACGTCGATCCCTCGCCCAACGGCAGCGAGGTGACGATCGAGAGCTCCTGGGACGGCGCCGGCGGGATCGCCGGGATCTTCGAGGGCTTCTTCGCGCCGACGGGCGATGCGCCGCATCTACACGCCAGATGCTGGCCAAGCTCGACGCCGAGCTCAAGCTCTGAGCGCCGGCGTGCCGCCCGACCCCGACAGCCGCGTGCAGATCGGGCCGCTGATGCCCGCTGACCGCGAGCAGTGGGAGGTCCTCTTCCGCGGCTACATCGACTTCTACGAGCGCACGATCCCCGAGGAGCGCTACGCCCAGGCGTGGGAGGAGTTCCAGATCGAGCCCGCGGATGCATGCGCTCGGGGCGCGTGCGGACGGCGCGCTGATCGGGATCGCCCACTTCTTCATCCACGCCAACACCTCGGGCCCCGACGTCTGCTACCTCCAGGACCTCTTCACCGCGCCCGAGAGCCGCGGCCAGGGGGCCGCCACCGCGCTCATCGAGGCGATCGCCGGCTGGGCGCGCGAGCGCGGCTGCATGCGCCTGTACTGGACCACGCACGAGTCAAACGCGACGGCGCGCCGCGTCTATGACCGCGTGGCGACCAACCGCGGCTTCATCCGCTACGAGCTCGACCTCTGACGACGCTCGCTAGGGCTTGACCGCGCTGGAGGTCCCCAGCACCTTGCCGTGTGCGTCCAGCGCACGGACCTCCAGGTACGGCCGGCCGGACCGCAGCTTGATCGGCGTCTCGAACGCCGCCTTGCCGGCGCTCGCGATCACGGACATCTTCGACGGGCTGCTCCCGCCCAGCACCTGCCAGCGGGCGAGCTGGGTGGAGCCGTTCCAGCTGGCGTAGACGGTCGTCTTGCCCTTGCTCGTGCGCGTGCCGATCGACGGCGGGCTGGCCGGCGTGCCCGTCCACGCGTAGCGGTAGGCCCGGTAGCTCTGGTTGGCGTCGACGAAGCGGGCGTCGAAGACGGTCTTGCCCGTGGGAGTCGAACTCCGTGATCCACGGCTGAGAGCCGAAGCCGACCAGCAAATCGCCGTTGCGCAACAGCTGGTCGGAGCCCTCGTAGCGCGAAAGGACCGAGGGGGAATGCGTCTCCTGCGGCGACCAGCGACGCCGTCATGTGCGTCGTGTCGAGGCGCAGCGTCAGCCCGCGCGACTGCTTGTGCACGTCGGGCGGGCCGGCGCCGTCGTCGAAGATGGTCATGAGGTTGCCGGAGAGCAGCCGCGCGTCGTGCTGGAAGGCGAACGACGTGTTGGCTCCCATCTTGAAGCTCGAGAACTTGCCGCCCAGCGTCCACACGATCGCGCCCGGTCTGGTGTGAGACGTCGTAGACCGCCCATGTGTCACGTGAGGAGATGATGACGTTCCCGTTGCCGATCAGCTGGGCGGAGTTCAGGTGGAAGTAGTCCCACGGGTGACCGGTGTTCGCCGGGATCGGCTGGTAGCTGGCGCTGACCGGGACGTGGTCGAGGCTGTCCCACTGGAACAGGACGAGCCCGGTGGGGATGTCGATCTCCTGCACCACTCCGTCGAGGACGATCCGGGGCTTGGCGCCCTTGGCGGTGCGACGTGTTCCATAGGACCGGGTAGTACGCCGTGACGAGAGCCGTGTCCTGGCCCGTGATGGTGAACTCGTGCAGGTCGGCATTCACCCCATTGGCCGCCTTGACGGTGGCGACGTGCTGGTAGGAGCTGTTGTAGATCTCATCGACGCCGTCGCCCGTTCCGGCGGCGCTGACGTTGCCCTGCCACCAGGTCAGCACCGGCTTGCCCTGGTAGCTCTGGACGTTGAAGTCGGTGGCGGTGTCGTTGTGGCGGCACCGGCTGGTACCAGATGAGTCCGCCAAAGGGTCCGATGATCATGGGGCCGTTCTGCGCCGGGCCGTATTGCGGGGCGACGAACAGGTCGCCGCCCGCTGCCACCGAGGGGGACGCCTTCTTGGTCACGGTGACCGCGGCGGGGACGAGGTCCGGGCGCGAGACGAACCGGCTGATGTCGTTGCGGACGCGCGGCGCCGGGCGCACGCCCGCCAGCGGGATGCCGCCGGCCGGGTGTGGCGATGGTGAAGCTGTAGGTGCCGGCGTTGCGCCGGCGATGTGAGAGCCGGTGCTGACGGTCACCGTCTCTCCCGCCTTGAACGCGCTGCGTCGGAATGAAGCTTGCCGCCGTCGCCGTCCGAGTCGGCGACGATGCGACCCGTGTGGGTGCCGCTCTTGGATCCCGTCACGGAGACCGGCCCGAGCTGGCTGGCGGGCACGCCCCGGAAGGTGAGCTGAGTCGACGGTGCCGCGACCCGGCCGCCGGGGATGGGGAACACGCTGACCGGGGCCGATGCCGCCTGGGCGGCGGTGGCGGGGCCGCAGCACCGCTCCGGCCGCCACCAGCAGCGCGGAGGCCGCGAGCCGGACGTGCCGCCGGCGAGTACGGATCGGACGCTGCAGGTGAGACATCGATCTCCTTCTCTGACGGATGTGCTTCTAGGCGCAACCCGATCGGTGCCACGGTGCACTGTGTAACACGCTGTGATTGCGATAGTTACGGCGGCCCGGGCCCGTGGTGACACGGTCGTTTATCGTGTGTCATCACTCTGTCCGGCCCGCCGCACAAGAGCGTGTCTCTAGTAGGAGCCGGGAGGGGGCAGCGGCAGGGACTTCGGCTTGGGGACGCTGAACGCCTTGGACGTGCGCAGCAGGTGGCCCTTGGCGTCGAATGCCTGCACCTTGTAGACCTTGGCGCTCTTGGCCAGCTTGATCGCGGTCTCAAAGCCGGACTTGGCTTGGTGGCCACCACCGGAAGGTGGTTGGGATTGGACCCGGCCAGGACCTTCCATGCGGTCACCTGGGTGGCGCCGTCCCAGCTGGCGTAGACGGTCACCTTGCCCTTGGCCTTGCGGGCGGCGCCGCTGGGCGGGAAGTACGGGGTACCGACCCAGTTGCCGGAGAACTCCGCCCGGTAGCTGAGGTCCTTGCCCGGCCAGACCGCGTCGAGCAGGAGCTGGCCGGTCTTGGAGTACTCGGAGAAGTAGGGCTGCGAGCCCCAGCCGACGAGCGCGTTGCCATTGGGCAGCACGTTCATGCTCCCGAGGAACGCGGGGTCAAGCGGACGGTTCTTGTGGGTGTAGGACGAGGCGAGGGACGCCGTGTGGCTCGCGGTGTTCAGAGTGAGGACGAGCCCGCCGGAGGCGCCGTTGGGCTTGGCGAACACGCCAGGGCCGGTGATCTCGCAGCAGTTGTCGTTGAACAGCGAGACCTTGTTGCCCGGGAGCATCTGCACGTCGTGCTGCCAGGCGAAGGCGGCGTTGGCGGCGACGTGGAAGCTCGAGGCCTTGCCGCCCAGCGTCCAGATGGTCTGGTTCGTCTTGGTGTTGATGAGGTACGCGGCCCAGGTGTTGCGCATCGACACGAGCATCTCGTTGCCGGGAAGCAGCTGGATGGAGTTGATGTGGTAGGCGTCCCACGGGGTCCCGGCCGGGGCGGCCGCCGGCGGGGCAGGCTGCTCGGCATCAGACAGCGGGATGTTGGGCGTGTCTGACCGGGGTTCAGCGCGTCCCAGGTGTAGAGGAGCTTGCCCGTCTTGATGCTGTACTCCTGCACCCCGGAGTCGTAGACGACGCCGGAGGGCGAGCCGCCCTAGGCGGAGAGGTCCTGCCCGGGGACGTTGCGGTAGACCGTGACCCAGATGTTGCCGCCGCTGATCACCGCGTCATGGACGCTGATGATCCACGGGGCCGTGGCCTTGATCGTCGCCACGTTGCGGTAGTGCTGGTCGACGATGTCGACCTCGCCGCTCGTCGACGCGCCGGTGTTGGTGACGACGCCCTTCCAGAACGTCAGCACCGGCTTGCCGTTGTAGGTCTGCTGGCGCAGGTTGGTGGAGGCGACGTCCGTGCCGATCGGCAGGACCCAGACCGGCGCAAGCTTGGAGTCCATGATGAGCGGCCCGCCCTCGCCGGTCATGGGGCCGGTGGCCGTCAGATTGGGGAAGTTGTCGAGCAGGAGGTTGCCGGTGGCCAGCTTGCTCGTCTGCGTCTTGACGTCGGTGCTCAGCTTGGGCGGATGCAGGCGGGGGGCGGAGACGAACGAGTAGGCGCCCTTCGCCGTGTAGGCGCCGATCGGTGCGGCGGCGTGCGCGCTCGTGGCGAACGCGACCAGCGCGCTCACGCCCGCCACCCCCAGCGCGGCAATTGACCTGCTCAGCAGCGATTTCAACGTCATCGTGATTCCACCCAACTGTCGAGGGACGGGCTTGCATCGGACTTGTCCCCGACCGAGACGCCGAAACAGCTCACTGGGTCGCCACGGTAGGGGTCGGCGTGTCAAGCCTCGAGTAAGTTAGCCCGGATTAGGATCGCGCGATCTTTACATTAAGCTAGCCGCGATGTCGCCGGTGGCTAGCCGCGATGTCGCCGGTGGCGGAGAGCGACCGTCGCCTGGAGGTGGCCGGCCGTCCAGCAGGCGGCCGCACCGTGGCACTCCTCGAGTTGCGTGAGGTCGGTGTGGAGCGCGGCCAGTTGCGCCGGTGAGAGGGTCGGGGCGAGGTTGTCGAGCTCGTCGGGGTCGCTGCGCAGGTCATAGAACTCGCGCTCCCCGTCCTTGTATTCGACGTAGAGGAACTGCGCGGTGCGTATCGCCTCATAGGAGGGCGGGTTGCCGCTGGCGCGGTCCTGTTCATCAGGGTCGGCGCGGTCGGGCTTGGGACCGTGGTGCTCGACGAGGATGGCGTTGCGCCAGTCGTCGGGGACGTCGCCGTGGATCAGTTGCACGAGGCTGTGGCCGTCGCCGGTGTCCATGGTTGCTCCGCCCATCTGGGCGAACGTCTCGGCGAGGTCCACGTTCTCGGTCATCGCGCCGCTCGAGGTGTCGACGGGCACGCCGGGGCCCGTGACCACGAGCGGGACGTGGATGTCGGTGTCGAACGCGGTCAGCTTGCCCGGGGTCAGCCGGTACTCGCCGGTGTGCAGGCCGTTGTCGGAGCTGAACACGATGTAGGTGTTGCCGGCCACCCCATCGTTCTGCAGCGCGGTCCGGACCCGGCTGATCAGGTCGTCCACGGCCTGCACGTCCTGGGCCCGGCGGCGGAACACCCGGTTGATCCGGTCGATCTGGTGCAGGGTCAGCGGCGGATGCCCGGCCAGCCACGACGGCGGGTCGATGGGCAGGGCGTCGAAGCTGGGCGGACGCGGCGCCATCAGGCCCGGGAACAGATTGGCGTCACGCGGCGCCGGGACATAGGGCGTGTGCGGCGCGAAGGTCGCCAACTCCAGGAAGAACGGCTTGCCCATGGCGGTCGACCGGTCGATGAAGCGCACGCCGCGGCGGGCGATCACATCGGTGAGATAGTCCCGCGGGGCGTACCCGAAGTAGTGGACGGTCCCGTCGATGTTGAGCGTGTAGCCGAACTCGCGATAGCCCCAGCCGGCCACGTCCCACTCAGACCATCCGGGGGGCACGGTCGTGTTGGCGATGGGAGAGCGGTGCGGGCCCTCGAGATATCCGTTGATGTACTTGCCCATCATCGCCGTGCGGTAGCCGACGTCGCTGTAGGGCGAGGTTGAACGTGCGGTTCTCGTCGCCGTGGTTGTAGAAGGCCCTGAGACCGCCGAACGGGCCGGCGTTGGTGAACACGCCCGTGTCGTGGGGGAACTCCCCGGTGAAGATCGAGGTGCGCGACGGGCAGCACAGCGAGTCTGAGACGAAGTAGTGGTTGAACGTCATCCCGTCGGCCTGCAGCGCCTGCACCTGCGGCATGTACGGCAGCAGGTCCATCGACAGATCGTCGGTGAGCACGAAGACGATGTTGGGATGGCTCGGGCCGGGCTGGAGGTTGCCCGGTTGGCCCGTCACGCCGCTCGCGCCGCTCCCGCCGCTCCCGGGAGCGGCCGCCGACGGGGGGGCCAGCGACCCCGCCCGGGAGCCGGAGCCCGCATGGCCGCCGCGGCTCGTGGCCAGGCCGACGAGCACCCCCGCCGTCGCGGCAACGACGATGATCGCCAGCGTGGCCGTGCGCGACCGCAAGGCGTTCCAGACCGCGGAGAGGTGTGCCCGACCAAGTCGGTCGGCATGGTGACGGCGAGTCGTCATGACTCAGGTCAGCGGCGGGCGGGTTTGAGGAAAGACATCACGTGATCGACCTGGTCAGGCGGAAGCGGAGGGGTCTCAAGCTCCGGTTCCTGGTCAGGGTGCGCCGACAGCCCCCGGGTGATGATCCCAAGATAGCGACGCCACAGATCGGGCGAGACATCGCGCGAGGCGTCGATCAGCGTGCTCAACATGAGCTGGATGACGGGAAGATCCGGCGCATCGATGTCGCCGCGGATCTGGCCGGCCTCTCGCGCGCGCCGCACGAGCTCCAGCCCGATCGGCAACAGGCGCGAGCGGATCTTGGCCACCCGGTCCAGACCGTCGGTGCTGGCGGTGATCAGGTCCTTGACGCCGCGGTCATTGGCCTGCAGCTCGAGCGCCCGCCGTAGGAACGTCTTGAGCCCGTGCCATGCGTCCGGCTCGTCGAGGGCACGGCTGGCCAGCGAGACGAGATCCTCCAGACGCTGCTCGAACAGCTCCTCGATCAGCTCCGCCTTGTCCGGAAAGCGGCGGTAGACCGTCCCCACGCCCACCCCGGCGTGGTGGGCGATGTCGTTGAGCGTCACGCCGAGCCCCTCTTCCGCGAACAGCTCGCGAGCCGCATCGAGGATCCGCTGCCGGTTGCGCTCGGCGTCTCGGCGCAGCGGCTTCGCGGGTTCGATGAGCGTCATGGCGCCCACCGTAGCAAGAAGTGGATTGACAATATCCGTTTTTGTGTTAGCGTTCCGGTCAGAAACGGATACGAGATATCCAGTTACATGGTCATGCTGGATAGGTTCACGCGCGCGCAGGAGCAGCCGGTGGCGGTCGGCGAGCCCGTCCTCGCCGCCTGAGCCTGATCGGAGCGTCCCGGTCCACACGCGCTTCGCCGGCCGGCGGCCGTATCGCGCCGGCCGGTGAGACGTCTCAGTCCCAGCGGCCGATCGGGTACTCGATCGAGGCCTGAGCCGCGGCGATCCGCGCGATCGGCACGCGGTAGGGCGAGCAGGAGACGTAGTCCAGCCCGGCGCGATGGAAGAAGACCACCGACTCGGGGTCGCCGCCGTGCTCACCGCAGATCCCGAGCTTCAGGCCCGGGTGGGCCTCGCGTCCGACCCACGCGCCGAGGCGGACGAGCCAGCCGACGCCCGGCTTGTCGATCGTCTCGAACGGGCTGCGGTCGATGATGTTGCGCTCCAGGTAGGTGGGCACGAACTTGGACTCGACGTCGTCACGGGAGAAGCCGAGCGCGGTCTGGGTCAGGTCGTTGGTGCCGAAGCTGAAGAAGTCGGCGAAGCGGGCGATGCGGTCGGCCACGAAGCAGGCGCGGGGCAGCTCGATCATCGTGCCGACCGTGTAGTCGGTGCCGATCTCGAGGCCCTCCTCGTCGCCGACGCCCTGCACGAGCGCCGCGCATGATCTCCAGCTCGTGCTCGTAGTCGACGAGCGGGATCATGATCTCGGGGCGGGGCGCCGTCGTCCGCGGCCTTGGCGGCGCGCAGGATGGCGTGGACCTGCATCTCGTAGATCTCGGGGTAGAGGATCCCCAGCCGCACGCCGCGGGTGCCGAGCATCGGGTTCTCCTCGGAGATGTCGTGGACGCGGTCGAGCAGCCGCTCGAGCTGGGGGAGGTCGTGGGCGTCCTCGATGCGCGCGCGCTCGATCGCGGTGGCGAGATCCTCGGCGTTGGGGAGGAACTCGTGCAGCGGGGGGTCGAGCAGCCGGATCGTGACCGGGAGCCCGGCCATCGCGCTTGAAGATGCCCTCGAAGTCCTCCTGCTGGAGCGGGAGCAGCTCGGCCAGCGCGGCGCGGCGCGACTCGCGGTCGTCGGCCATGATCATCGCCCGCATCTTGGGCTGGCGGTCCTCGGCCATGAACATGTGCTCGGTCCGGCACAGGCCGATGCCCTCGGCGCCGAACTCGCGGGCCTTCTCGGCGTCCTCGGGCGTGTCGGCGTTGGTCCGCACGTTCATCCGGCGGACCTCGTCGGCCCACGGCCAGCACCTGCTCGAAGTTGTCGTCGACCTGAGCCTCCACCAGCGGGCACGTCGTCGGTGGTGACCTGGCCCTTGGTCCCGTCGATGGCGATGCGGTCGCCCTCGTGCAGCTTCGTCCCGTCGGCGCTGACCGTCTTGGCGCCCAGGTCGATCTCCAGCGACTGGGCGCCGACCACCGCGGGCCGGCCCATCCCGCGCGCCACCAGCGCGGCGTGCTGAGCCTTGCCGCCCTCGCGAGGTGAGGATGCCCTTGGCGGCATGGAAGCCGGCGACGTCCTCGGCGTCGGTGAACGGGCGCACGAGGATGACGTCGCGGCCCTCCTGCGGCCGCCGCCACCGCGTCGGCGGCGGTGAACACGATCTCGCCCTTGGCCGCGCCCGGCGACGCGTTGACCCCGGAGGCGAGCACCGTCGAACTGCGCCTTGGGATCGAAGGTGGGGTGCAGCAGGGCGTCGAGCGCGTCGGGATCGATCGTCATCAGCGCCCGCTCGCGGTTGAGCAGCCCCTCCGAGACGGCGTCCACCGCGAAGCGCACCGCCGCCTGCGCGGGCCGCTTGGCGTTGCGCGTCTGGAGCATGTAGAGCTGCCCCTCCTCGACGGTGAACTCGGTGTCCTGCATGTCCTCGTAATGGGCCTCGAGCGTGCGCAGGATCTCCATCAGCTGCTCGTGGACCTCGGGCATCCACTCCTTCATCTCGGAGATGTCGCGCGGGGTGCGCACCCCGGAGACGACGTCCTCGCCCTGCGCGTTGGGCAGGAAGTCGCCGCTGGGCTCGGGGGCGCCGGTGACCTCGTCGCGGGAGAACGCCACCCCGGAGCCCGAGGTGTCGCCCTTGTTGCCGAACACCATCTGCTGGACGTTGACCGCCGTGCCCCACTCGTCGGGGATGTGGTTCAGGCGCCGGTAGGAGACCGCACGCTCGCCCACCCAGGAGTCGAACACCGCCCGGATGGCCAGCCGCAGCTGCTCCTGGGGATCCTGGGGGAAGTCATCGCCGGTGTGCTCGGCGTAGATCTGCTTGAACGTGTCGGTGAGCTCGGTGAGCGCGTCGACGTCGAGCTCGGTGTCCTCGGTGATCCCCGCGCGCGTCCTTGGCCGCCTTGATCGCGTCCTCGAACTTCTCGCCGGGGATCCCGCGCGAGACGTTGCCGAACATCTGCACGAAGCGGCGGTAGGAGTCCCACGCGAAGCGCTCGTTGCTCGTCGTCTCGCGCCAGCCCCTCGACCGACTCGTCGTTGAGCCCGAGGTTGAGGACCGTGTCGAGCATCCCGGGCATCGACTCGCGCGCGCCCGAGCGCACCGATACCAGCAGCGGGTCGTCGCGATCACCCAGCGTCTTGCCCGCCTGCTCCTCCAGGCGGCCCAGCGCCTCGGCCACCTCCTCGGCCATCCCCTCGGGCTCTGAGCGGTCGGCGCGCATGTACTCCACGCACGCCTCGGTGGTGATGGTGAAGCCGGCCGGGACCCGGTCGGGGCCGAGCACGCGGGTCATCTCCGCGACGTTCGCCCCCTTGCCGCCGAGCAGGTCGCGCATGTCCTTCGAGCCCTCGGCGAAGTCGTAGACCCACTTCGTCACGCCGCGATCCTACCCTCGATCCCGCGCGGTGCGAAGTTCTTCAGGCGGTCTCGGCCGCCAACGCCCGGGGCTGGAGGTCGAACGCCTCGGCGATGAGCTCGTAGGAGCGGCGCCGCACGCCGTGGTCGTGGGTGATCGTGACCACGATCACCTCGTCGGCCTGGTAGGCGCTGGCGACCGTCTTCGATCCCGGCGCGGACCGTCTCCGGCGAGCCGACCACGCCCCGGCGTCCGGGGATGTCACCGGACGGTGTGCAGCCGCGCCTCGCGCGCGAGGAACTCCGACGCCTCCTCGGGCGGCGGGACGGCGATCAGCTTGCCGCGGCGCAGCAGCGTGAAGCTCATGCGGCTGCTCGAGGCCAGGAACTGGGCCTCCTCGTCGGTCGGGGCGCACAAGCGCCCACACCGCGACGGCCGTGCGCGGCGCCTGCAGATCCCGCGCGGGGGTGAAGCGCTCGCGATAGACCGCGGCGATGTCGGCGCCCTGCGGGTTGATGAAGTCGGCGAAGGCGTAGCGCAGGCCCAGCTCGCCAGCCCAGATCGCGCTCTGCTCCGAGGAGCCCAGCAGCCACGGCACCGGCAGCTGCGGGCGGCCCGGCAGCGTCGCGGCGAGGTGGCGGAAGGGGTGGTCCTCGGGCAGGTCGTCCTCGAAGTAGCCGAGCATCTCGGCCAGCTTCTGGGGGAAGTCGTCGGCCGCCGCCTGACGGCGGTCCTGCTGGAGCGCGAACATCGTCAGCGGGTCGGTGCCGGCGGCGCGCCCGATCCCCAGGTCGATCCGGTCGGGGAACAGCGCGGCGAGGATCGTGAAGGACTCCGCGACCTTGAGCGGGCTGTAGTGGGGCAGCATCACCCCGCCGCTGCCGACGCGGATCCCCTCCGTGGCCGCGGCGATCGGCCCGATCAGCACCTCGGGGCTGGGGCCCGGCCAGCATCGGGCCGCCGTGGTGCTCGGCGACCCAGTAGCGGTGATAGCCCAGCTCATCGGTCAGCCGGGCGAGGTCGAGGGTGTTGTGCAGCGCCTGCGCTCCGGTGGAGCCCTCGACGATGGGGGACTGATCGAGGACCGAGAGCAGCATGCCCTCGATGTTAGTTCGATGGATCTCGTACCTTGTTGACACGGGGAATGTGGGGACCTCGGCGGCCGTGCGCTAGAAAGCAGCCGCATGCCCGTCAGCACGAAGGCGCTCCGCGACGTCGCCGCCACGCGGTACGTGACGCCCCTGCGCGAGGGCGGCTCGCTGCCCGGCCTGGTCGAGGCCGACGACGACGGTCTCTACGTCACCAAGTTCCGCGGCGCGGGGCAGGGGGTGCGGGCGCTGGTCGCGGAGGTGATCGTGGGCGAGCTCGCGCGCGGCGCCGAGCTGCTGGTCCCGGAGCTGGTGACGGTGGCGATCGACGCCCGGCTGGGCGCCGCCGAGCCCGACCCCGAGATCCAGGAGCTCATCACCGCCAGCGAGGGCGTGAACCTCGGGCGTCGACTTCCTGCCCGGCGCGCTGGCCTACACGCCGGCGGGAGCGTGGCAGCCCTCGCCCGAGCTGGCCGCCGACATCGTGTGGCTCGACGCGCTGGCCACCAACGTCGACCGCACCGCGCGCAACCCCAACCTGCTGCTGTGGCACGAGCGCCTGTGGGTGATCGACCACGGCGCCGCGCTCTATCTCCAGCACGGCGGGCCTCGATCCCGACGCCCACCCCGAGCGGCCGTTCCCGCTCATCGCCGACCACGTCCTGCTCACGCGTGCGGGCTCGATCGAGGAGGCCGACGAGCGGATGCGGGCGCGGCTGGGGGAGGACGGCGGTCCAGGCCGCGGTGGATCTCGTGCCCGCAGGACTGGTTTGACGGCGCCGACCCGCCTGAGGTGTATGCCGAGTACCTGACGCGGCGGCTGGCCGGCGGCGGGTTCGTGGAGGAGGCCGAGCGTGCCCGAGCCGGACGCTAAGCCCTTCACCTACCTCATTCTGCGCGTCGTGCCCAGCGTGGAGCGGGGCGAGCGGCTGAACGTCGGCGTCGTGCTGTTCTGCCGCCAGCGCGGCTTCCTGGGCGCGCGCGTGGAGCTGGACTCGCAGCGTCTGGCGGCGCTCGCCCCGTCGGTGGCGGCCCGGCGAGCTGCGCGAGCATCTGGCCGCGCTGGTGCGCGTCGCCGAGGGCGCGCCGGACGCCGGGCCCGATCGCCGCGCTGCCCGCCTCCGAGCGCTTCGGCTGGCTGGCGGCGCCGTCCTCGCACGATCGTCCAGGCCTCCGAGGTGCACACCGGGCTCAGCCACGACCCCGAGGCGACGCTGGACGCGCTGTTCGATCGCCTGGTGGCGGTGCCCGCGGCCTAGCCGCGGCGCATGGGGCTCCCGACGGGGTCCATCAGCTCGGCGGTCTTGGCTTCGGGCCGGCGCCTGTCACCGACCCGGTCTGCGGGATGCCACGCCCACCCGCGCGCCTCGTCCTCGGTGTGGATGATGAGCACCGGCACCTGGCTGTGGTTGAGCGCGTAGTGGCTGACGCTGCCCAGCAGCGAGGCGGTGAGCGCGCCGCGCCCGCGCGAGCCCATCACGACCAGGTCGTGCTCGCCGCTGCGGATCCGCGCCATCAGCGCCTCGCGGATCGGCTCGCGCGTGAGGATCTTGGTCACCGGGATCGAGGCGGGGACGCGGTCGACGGCGGCCTTCAGAGCGGCCTTGGCCTCGTTGGCGAGGTCGTTGGCCAGCGGCTCGATGCCGGCCGCGGTGACGGGGTTGCACGCCCAGTAGGGCGGGCGGGGGATGGAGGTGAGGATCGTGAGGCGTGACCGCTCGGCCGCGGCGAGGTCGATCGCCTCGCTCAGCGCGCGCTCGGCATGGGCCGAACCATCGACGCAGACCAGGATGTTCCGAAACATGACGACCCCCTGCGGGGACTCGAACTTGATTGGCATGCCAAACATTAGCATGGCAACGGTTGCTACGCTAGGCGATGATGGAGGTACACGCCCCCAGCGCGCCCGCCGGCGCCGAGGACTTCCTGCTCGCGTTCGAGACCCTGGCCCAGGCGGTGCGCCGCGCGCGGGGCGCCGTGGCCCAGGACACGCCGGGCCGTCTGACGCTGTCGCAGTACTCGCTGCTGCTGCCGCTGTCGGGCGCCGACACCGCCCGGGTGTCCGATCTCGCCGCCGGCGCCGGCATCGCCCCGTCCACGGCCAGCCGCATCCTCGACGCGCTGGAGCGGCGCGCGATCGTGCGGCGCACGCGCTCGGTGGAGGACCGCCGCGGGGTCACGGTGACCCTCACCGACCACGGCCGCTCGGCGCTCGATCAGCAGCACGAGTGGATGCGCTCGCGCCAGCTCGAGTTCTTCGACGACCTCCCCGGCGAGGAGCGCCTGCTCGTCTCCGATCTGCTGGTGCGCCTCGCCTCGCTCATCGACGAGCTCAGCTGCGGCCCCGCTGACTGACGACCGAGCCCGCCGCGACCGCTGCCCGGTTCATCCTCGCGCCGGCGCCAACGCCACTCGCAGGCCCCTTTCTGGAAGGGATTTTGCGCCTAACCCCCCGGGTGTCTGGTGTTGCCCTGAGCCCGCTGGAATCTGCGCGGGGGGTCCATAGGTTGTGGAAGCGATGCCCTCCACCTTGCACCTGGAGCCGGAGCTCGCGCCCACGCCCGTGCTTCAGCCGCGCGCCGGTGTCGCGGTCGCCTCCGTCGCGGTCAGCGTCCCGGAGACGGTCGTCACCAACGCGGAGATCGGCGCCCGACTGGGCGTCGACGACGACTGGATCGCGCGGCGGACCGGAATTCACTCGCGGCGCGTGGCGCGCCCCGACGAGCGGCTGGAGACCCACGCCACCGAATGCGCGCGCGCGGCGCTCGCCCGTGCCGGCGTGTCCCCCTCAGACGTCGACCTGGTGATCGTCGCGACGACCACCTCCGACGAGATGATGCCCGGCACCGCCCCGCTGGTGGCCCACGCGCTCGGGGCCACCGGCGCCGGCGCGTTCGACGTCGGCTCGGCCTGCACCGGCTTCCTCTCGGCGCTGGCCGTCGGCGCCGCCCAGGTCGAGGCCGGGCGCTCGCGCTGCGCCGTCGTCATCGGCGCCGACTTCATGTCGCGCATCACCGACCCTGATGATCGCGGCACCGCGGCGGTGTTCGCCGACGGCGCCGGCGCGGTCGTGCTCGAGCAGACCACGGGCCAGGGACGGATCGGCCCGGTCGTGCTCGGCTCCGACGGCGCCGGCGCGGACCACATCAAGGTCGAGCGCTCCGACGGCAAGATCCGCATGCGCGGCCACGAGACCTTCCGCGAGGCGGTGGCCCGGCTGACCCTGTGCACCCACCAGGCGGTGCGCGCCGCGGGCGTCGGGCTCGACGAGATCGACCTCTTCGTCTACCACCAGGCCAACGGCCGGATCCTCTCCGCCGTGGGCGAGCGGCTGGGCCTGCCGCCCGGCCGCGTGGTCGACTGCATCGGCCAGTACGGGAACACGTCGGCGGCGACCCTGCCGCTGGCGCTTGGCCTTCAGCGAACGGGAAGGGATGTTGTCCCCAGGTGACCGGGTGCTGCTCGGTGCGTTCGGCGCCGGGTTCACCTGGGGAGCCACGGTCCTGGAATGGGGTCGGCCATGAGCGCGCATCCTCGATCGCCCCCTCCGCGAGGGCCGCCGCTTCCAGCCGCGCGCGCGCAGCGAGCGCGCAGGACGCGCTGACGCCGCTCGAGCGCCTGGAGGCCCTGTGCGACCCCGGCTCCCTGCAGCTCATCCGGACCGAGGTGCTGTCCCACGCGATGGGCGAGAAGGCCCGCCAGGGCGACGGCGTGCTCGGCGGCTCGGGCACCGTCGGCGGCCGCCCGGTGTTCTGCTACGCCCAGGATCCCCGGTACGCCGGCGGCTCGCTGGGCGAGCCCCACGCCGACACGATCGCCCGCGTCCTGGAGCTGGCCGAGCGCGGCCGCGCCCCGGTGGTGGGCTTCGTCTCCTCCGGCGGCGCCCGGATGCAGGAGGGCATCGGCGCGCTGGGCGGCTACGGGCGCATCTTCAAGCGCACCGTCGCCCTGTCGGGCAAGGTGCCGCAGATCTCGATCGTCACCGGCCTGTCGGCCGGGCGGCGGCGCGTACTCGCCGGCGCTCACCGACTGGATCGTGATGACCGAGGAGTCCAGCATGTTCCTCACCGGCCCCGGCGTCGTCCGCGAGGCGCTGGGCGAGGTCGTGGACGCCGAGACCCTCGGCGGCGCCAAGGTGCACGCCAAGAACGGCGTCTGCCACTTCGTCGCCCGCGACGACAGCGATGCCGCGACGCTCGCGCGTGAGCTGCTCGGCTACCTGCCCAGCCACAGCGGCGAGGCCGCTCCGCACGTCCGGCGGCGCCCGCCCAGCGGGGCGGACCCCGAGACGATCGTGCCGGCGGAGCAGCGCCGCATCTACGACGTCCGCGACGTGATCGGCACCGATCGTCGACGGCGGCGAGCTGCTGGAGGTCTCCGCCGGCTGGGCGCGCAACCTGGTCACCGGGTTTGCCCGCCTCGACGGCCGGACCGTCGGCGTCGTCGCCAACCAGCCCCGCTACATCGGCGGCGTGCTGGACGTGGCCAGCTCTGAGAAGGGGGCGCGGTTCGTCGCCAAGTGCGACGCGTTCGGGATCCCGCTGCTGGTGCTCGTCGACACGCCCGGGTACATGCCCGGCATGCGCCAGGAGTCCGCCGGCGTCATCCGCGCGGGCGCGTCGTTCGTGCACGCGTTCGCCGAGGCGACCGTGCCGCGCATCACGGTGATCCTGCGCAAGGCGTTCGGCGGCGCCTTCATCACCATGAACTCCAAGGATCTCGGCGCCGACTACGTGTTCGCGTGGCCGCAGTCGGAGATCGGCATCATGGGCGCCAAGCCCGCCGTCGGGGTCATCCACCGCCGTCAGCTGGCCGCCGCCGAGGACCCCGAGGCCGAGCGCGACCGGCTGGCCGAGCACTACGCCGAGACGCAGCTGCGTCCCGAGGTGGCCGCGGCGCGCGGCTTCGTCGATGAGCTGATCACGCCGCAGGACACCCGCGCGCGCCTCGTGTGGGCCTACAACACCCTGGCGCCGCTGCGATGACCGCCCAGGGCGACGTCCTGCTCACCGGCGCCACCGGCTTTGTCGGCATGGAGCTGCTGGCGCGCTACCTGGAGCGCGGCGAGCGCGACGTGGTCACGCTCGTGCGCGCCGACAGCCAGGACGGCGCGCAGGCCCGCGTCGACGCCGTGCTGGAGAACCTGTTCGGCGCCGAGGCCCTCGACTACCGGCCGCGGGTGCACGCGGTCGCCGCCGACATGACCGCCCCGGGCCTCGGGCTCACCGAGGCCGAGCGCGATCGGGGCTGGCCGAGCGGGTGACCAAGATCGTCCACAGCGCCGCCTCGGTGTCGTTCACGCTCCCGCTCGACGAGGCGCGGGCGATCAACCTCGAGGGCACCCGGCGGATGCTCGAGCTGGCCGAGCTGGCGCGCGCGCACGGCGGCCTTGAGTGCTACGCCCACATCTCCACCGCGTTCGTCGCCGGCGACCACCCGGGCGCCTTCGCCGAGTGCGACGCCGACGTCGGCCAGACGTTCCACAACTCCTACGAGCAGTCCAAGTTCGAGGCCGAGCAGCTCGTGCGCTCCCACGAGGGGCTGCCGTACACGATCCTGCGCCCCAGCATCGTCGTCGGCGATCGCAACAACGGCTGGACCTCCGCCTTCAACGTCCTCTACTGGCCGCTGCGCGCGTTCGCCCGCGGCCTGTTCACCGCCGTGCCCGCGATCGCGTCGGCGCCCGTCGACGTCGTCTCCATCGACTACGTCGCCGACGCCGCCTACGAGCTGTGTGAGACGAGCTGCGGCAACGGCGCGACCTATCACCTCACCGCCGGGGAGGACGCCTCGACGATCGCCGAGCTCGCCGGTCTCGCCAGCCGCTACTTCCGCCGCCCGGTGCCCCGCGTGGTGCCGCCCGCCGAGTTCGCCACCATGACCCTCGGCGCTGCCGAGCGCAAGGCGCTCGAGGCCGGGCAGCGAGTACTTCCCCTACTTCTGCATGGAAGGCACGTTCGACGACCGCGAGACCCGCAAGCGGCTGGAGCCCGACGGGCATCACCAGCGCTCCGCTGCGCGACTACGTCGACCGGCTGCTGGACTTCGCCACGCGCAGCCCGCTGGGGCAAGCGCCCGATCTCCCGGGTCGACGCCTTCGCCGACGAGGCCTACCGCGCTTCCGCTCAGAGCCGCCGTCGTAGGTAGCGATGGCCGCCCTCGCTGACGTCGCCCGCTTTCGCCCCGAGGACCCCGATGTCCTCGTCCAGGCGGCGCTGGCCTGCCCGGTCTGCCTGCGAGCGCGAGGACGTGGAGTGGAGGACAGCCTGGAGGGCTACGATCCATCGGTCCAATGCCGCTGCCCTTCGTGTCAGACCCGGTGGCGCGTCTACCTGGCGCCCGACCAGGCGCTGCGCCTCGGGCTGATGCACGCGCACGCCGCGTAGCCCGCGCGCCCATCCGCTCGCCGGGGCCAGTGACGTGAGCCTTGACGTTTCGCCAGAGGGCCGCGCCGATCTCGGGATCGGAGCCCTCGAGCTGTTCGTCGAGGTGCTCTCGCAGTCGGAGGCCGGCGTCACGGTCGACGGCTTCTATGACCACCTGTGCGAGGCGGTCTGTCGCCTGGCGCGGATGCGCCGCGCGCTCATCTTCCGCTACGACTCAGCCGACCGGCGCGTGCGGGCGGTCGGCGCCCACGGCATGGACATCGAGCCGTTCGCCGGTGCCCACGTCACCGTCGAGTCGGCCCCGATCGCCGCGCAGGCCATCCGCCAGGATCGCGTGGTCGAGGTCGTCGGCGATCTCGGCGGCCAGGTGCCCGAGGAGTTCGCCGCGCTCGTGTCCGAGCCCGCCCGGCTGGTGTGCGCGCCGATGGCCGCGGCCGGCCGAGCCTTCGGCGTCATCCTCGCCGACCGCCTGATGCACGAGCCCCCGCTCGACGAGGCCGACCGCCGGCTGCTGTGGACGCTGGGCAAGGCGGCGGCGCTCGCCTCGGCGGCGCGGATCGTCTCCACCCAGTTCGAGAAGGCCAGCCAGCTCGAGCAGCGCATCGACCTCGCCCGCGAGATGCACGAGGGCGTCATCCAGCGGCTGTTCGGCGTGTCGATGGCGCTCGACGGCGACGGCGAGCTGCCCGCGTCGGCGCGCCGGCGCTGCGCCGAGGAGACCCAGGCGGCGCTCACCGACCTGCGCGCGGCGCTCCAGCGTCCGCTGGGACGCGCGCCGCGCGCCACCAGGACGACGCTCGCCGCCGAGGTCATGCGCCTCGCCGTGGCCCATCCTCATCTGGGGCTGTCGCTGGTGGAGGGGGCGCCGGCCGACGTTCCGCCGCGGCTCGAGCCGCTGGCCCAGTCGGTGCTCATCGAGGCGGTGCGCAACGCCGGCAAGCACGCCCAGCCGACCCACGTCGACGTGCGGCTGGGCCGGGCCAACGGGGCCTTCTCGATGGAGGTCGTCAACGACGGCGTCACCACCGCCCGCCGCCGGCCCGGCATGGGCCTGCGCCTGGCGGCGCTCGAGGCGCTGCAGTCAAACGGCGTCGTCGAGTTCGGCGAGCGCGAGCCCGGGACCTGGCAGGTGCGGCTCGTGGTGCCCGACGAGGACGATGACTGACGAGGAGCGCAGCCCCGAGCGGCTGCGCGTGCTGGTCGTCGACGATCACGACGTCGTGCACTGGGGCTTTCGGCTGATGCTCACCCAGCAGTCGTGGGTGGAGCGCTGCGTCTCGGCCCACACCGGCCCCGAGGCGGTGACGATGACCAAGCGCTACCGCCCGCACGTGGCGCTCGTCGACCTGTTCATCGGCGAGGAGTCGGGCGCCGAGGTGTGCGAGCGGGTGCGCGAGGCCGAGCCCACCACGCGCGTGCTGCTGTTCTCCGGCGCCGGCGAGATCTCGCCGCAGGCGGCGCGGGCGGCGGGCGCCTCGGGCTTTGCCTACAAGGACTGGCCGGCGCGCAAGATCGCCAGCGCGGTGCGACTGGTCGGCATCGGCAAGACCGTGTTCGAGCACCAGGACCGCCAGGGCGCGCTCGGCCTGTCTGACCGCGAGCGCGCGGTGCTCGACCTGATGGCCTCCGGCGCCACCAACCCCGAGATCGGCGAGGCGCTGCACCTGTCGCGCCACACCGTCAAGGAGCACTCGAGCTCGGTGTACCGCAAGCTGGGTGTACGCAACCGGACCGAGGCGGTGCAGCGCGCGCAGCGGCTGGGGCTGCTGCGGTGAGTACCGTTGATCAAATGATCGCTGCCGCGAGCGACCGGAGGGCGAGCTGGACGCCGGCCTGAGCGAGATCGCCCGCTTTCTGGCGCAGCGCCCGCCCTTCGACGCCCTCGCCGCCGACGAGCTGGCCGAGGTCGCGGCGCAGGCGGCGATCGAGTTTCACCTGCGCGGCGCGGTGATCCTCGCCGAAGGCGGCGGCCCGGTCACGTTCCTGCGCGTCATCCACTCCGGCGGCGTGGACATCATGCACGAGGGCCGGCTGCTGGACCTGCTCGGCCCCGGCGACGCCTTCGGCCACGCGGCGATGCTGTCCGGCCTGCCCCCCGGCTTCGAGGCGCGGGCCGCCGAGGACACCCTCTGCTACCGGATCCCGGTCGAGGTGGCGCGGCCGCTGCTCGACCGCGCGCGGCGCAGCGAGCTGCGCTCGGGGCGGACCGACGTCAACTACCAGCCGGTGGTCAAGCTCATCCGCGCGGCGACGGTGACCTGCAAGCCCTCGGAGAACATCGGGTTCGTGGCCGAGCGGATGACCGCGGCCGGGGTCAGCGCCGCCGTGGTCGAGCTCGAGGGTGGGGGGTGGGGGATGCTCACCGACCGCGACCTGCGCGCCCGCGTGCTCGCCGTCGGCCGCTCGGGCGCGGTCCGGGTCGACGCGGCGATGACCGCCCCCGCCTACATCGTCAGCCCGGACCGCCTGGCCGGCGAGGTGCTGTACGAGATGCTCGAGCGGGGCATCCGCCACGCCCCGGTGGTCTCCGAGCGCGGCCGGCTCATCGGGATGCTCGAGGACGCCGACCTCTACGCCGCCCAGCCGCGCTCCTGGGTGCGCGCGCGGCGCAACATCGAGCGCGCCCGCAACCTCGACGCCCTGTCGGAGGCGGCGGCGCAGCTGCCCGCGCTGATGCTCGACCTGCACCACTCCAGCGTCCCGGCGCTGGAGCTGGCGCCCGTGCTCTCGGCGCTCGTCGACGCGCTCACGCGGCGCGCGATCGAGCTGGTGTCGGCCAACGGCGCCGGCGCCGCGGGCCGGGACCGTGTGGGTCTCGCTGGGCAGCCAGGCGCGGCGCGAGCTCACGCCGGCCTCCACGCGGCGCGGCGCGGTCATCCACGACCCCGAGCTCCCGCCCTCGCCTGAATGGCTGGCGGCAGATCGAGGCCGCGCTCACGCGCTGCGGCATCGTCGGGCCGCTGGTGGCGCGCGACGCGGGAGGCTGGGCGGCCCGCGCCGGCGACGACGAGCTGGCGCTCTCGGTTCTCGCCGACCGGCGAGTGCTGTGGGGCACGCCGTCAGAGCCGCTGCCGATCGCCGCCGGCGATGCCCGCGCGGCGTTGCTTCAGGCGCTCGCCGCCCGCGCCTTCACGCCCGCCCTGCCCACGGGGTTTGACGCCGACGCCGTGCTCACCCGGGAGGGCCGCCACAGCCGCCTCAACATCCGCTCGGCGGCGATCGTGCCGATCGCGGCCATCGCTCGCTGGGCGGCGACGCGCCGCCGACGCCGGCGAGGGCTCGACCCCGGAGCGGCTGCGCGCCGCCGACGACGCCGGCGTGCTGCGCGCCGACCAGGCCCAGACGCTCACCGAGGCCTTCGAGCTGGCCCTGGAGCTGCGCATCGTGCACCAGCTCGAGCAGATCGCGGCCGGCCAGACCCCCGACGACCTGCTGGACGCCGCGGGGATGAGCGCCCTCACGCGTGGGCGCCTGCGCGACCTCTTTCACGCGGTGGGAACCGTGGCGCGG
Source organism: uncultured Actinomycetota bacterium (assembly GCA_963790605.1). Lineage (GTDB taxonomy): Bacteria > Actinomycetota > Thermoleophilia > Solirubrobacterales > Solirubrobacteraceae > Palsa-465. The sequence continues at coordinate 249,912 of CAWBPG010000004.1, forward strand.
GAGCTGCGTCCCGCATGAGGCTCTCCATCAAGCGCACCGACGCCGGCAGCCGCTTCGCCCAGTCACGCGGCCCGGACCGCGACACCCCGTGGCGCCAGGCGGAGTGGTGCGCGATCGACCTCGAGCTGACCGGCCTGCATCGCTCCGACGAGATCATCGCCATCGGCGCGGTGCCGATCCGGGACGGGGCGCTCATCCTGGGCGAGGCGATGTACACGCTGGCGCGGCCCGAGCACCCGCCCAAGCACGCTTCGGTGCTCGTCCACAAGCTGCGTTCGGTGGACCTGCGCGAGGCGCCGCCGCTCGACGAGGCCATCGACCTGCTGCTCGACGTCGCTCGCCGGTCGCGTGCCCGTGTTCCACACCGCGATGGTCGAGCGCGCCTTTCTGGGCAAGGAGCTGCGCCGGCGGCGCCTGCGGCTTCCCGCCGACGTCGATACCGAGGTGCTGGGCCGGTTGTGGCTGCGCCACCGTGACGGTGGCACGCCGGGCGGCCTGCCGCTGGCGCGGCTGGCGGCGGCGCTGGGTCAGCCCGGCGAGGACCCCCATCACGCGCTCGGCGACGCGCTGACCACGGCCAAGGCGTTCATCGCGCTGGCCAGCCACCTCGACGCGGAGTCGCCGCAGACCGTCGGCTCGCTGCAGGCGGCCGAGCGTGAGCTGGGGGCGGGCGGGACGCGCCGGTTCGGCCCCGGATAGCGTCCGGGGCCCGTGCGGCCGGCTAGCGCCCGGGGCCCTCGGGGCCGGGCATGCCGGTCTCGGTGAGCCTGAAGCGGATGGAGGCCTGAAGCACGCGATCGGCGGTGCGGGCGAGCTCGCCGAGCGAGACGCTCACCTCCTGGGACTGCGCGCTCGTCTCCTGGGTGGCCGAGGACATCTCCTGGGCGGCTGCCGAGGACTGCTCGGCCACCGCGGCGATCTCGCCCGACGTGCCGGCCATCCCGGCGACGCGCTCGGAGATGCCGGCGATCGCCTCGCCGATCTCGACGAACGCCTCCTGGGCGCGCTCGGAGCTCTCGACGCCCTCGTCGGCGAGGTGCGCCGCCTGCTGGACGAGCCCCACGACCGAGTTGATGCCCTGCTGGATCTCCTGGATGAGGCCGGCGATCGACGTGGCCGAGTCCCCCGACTGCTCGGCCAGGCGGCGGACCTCCTCGGCGACGACGGCGAAGCCGCGTCCGTGCTCGCCGGCGCGGGCGGCCTCGATCGCGGCGTTGAGCGCGAGCAGATTGGTCTGGTCGGCGATCCCGGTGATGGTGTCCAGGATCCCGCCGATCTCGCCCGACTTGCGCGCCAGCTCCTCGATGCCGGCCTGCGCCTCCAGGCCGGAGACGCGGACGCGCTGCATGACGTTGTTGGTCGCTCCGACGGCCTGGGCGCCGAGCTCGCCGACCTCGAGAGCCCGTGCGGTGGCCTCGGTGGCCTCGTCGGAGAGCTCGCGGTTGCGCTGGAGCATGGCCGCCTGCTGCTCGGCACCGCGGGCCACCTCGCTGCTGGCCTCGGCGATCCCGTTCATGGCGTGGCTGGTCTGCTGCGACGCTGTCGCGCACCTGCGAGAACACCTCGTGCATGCTCTGGCTGGAGTCGATGAAGAGGTGCAGCGACTCGTTGACGGTGGCCTTCAGCTCCGGGCCGCGATCGGACAGGTCATGCTTACGGGCGCGGCTCTGGATCTCGCCGAGGTTGACCCCCAGCGTGGCGAAGGTGTCGAAGTAGAAGGCGTCGGTGATCGCCTGCTGGTCGTAGTTGAAGACGATCCGGATCGCCCGATCGGCGTCGGCGAGCAGGTTGAGATCCACCGCGGGCTCGCGGCGGCGCCGCCAGCCCGAGGCCGTGGGCTCGGCACTGGCGATCTGCGGCGGGGTCTCGCGCAACGCCTGGCCCACGGCGTCCATGTACTTGGGATAGGTGCCCAGGAACCACTTGAGCGGGAGATCGATCTGGTTGTGGAGCGCGCCGACCCGCAGCAGGCTTTCGAAGTAGTCGGCGCCGAAGGGCTGTGCGGTACCCGGCTCGGCGAAGATCGCCCGCCAGTGACCCTTCTGCGTGGCATGCCAGCCGGTACGCAGCGCGGCGAGCGACATGCCCTTGCGGGCGACGTATGCGTCAAAGAACTCGGAGGTCGCGGAGAAGCCGAAGGCATGGTCGGTGAGCTCGGCCGCGATGTCATCGGCCACCTCGTCGGCCCACGGGCGCAGGCTGCCCAGCAGCGCGATCACGTCGGTGTCCAGCCCGACGAAGCGGCGCCGAAGGGCCAGGTTTTCCGGCGTGATGTGGTACAGCCCGGCAAGAGACTCCATCGGTGATTAGGGCCTTCCTCGTAGCGTCGTGACCGCGGGTGCGCTCCCGGCGGCTGCAGTTGGGCTGCGAGGCTTTGATCGGTCAGCGGGCCCGAACCTTGAGGTAATAGGACGCACAAGCCGGTTCTCGCGTTGATGAGTAGGGTTGACCCCACATGAAGCGCGGCCTCTTCATCGCCCCGTTTGACGAGCTCGTCGACCCGCGGCGTCATGGCGGACGTCGCTGCCGCCGCAGAGGAGAAGGGGTGGCATGGGCTGTTCGTGTGGGACCACATCGTCTACCGCGCTCCGGTTCGTGCGGTCGCCGACCCGTGGATCGTCCTCAGCGCGGTCGCGTGCGCGACCCAGACCATGCGCCTGGGTCCGCTGGTCACGCCGCCCGCGCGCCGCCGCATCCAGAAGCTCGCCCGCGAGACGGTGACGCTCGATCACCTCAGCGCGGGGCGGCTCATCCTCGGCGTCGGGCTCGGCTCCGACAACAGCGGCGAGCTGGGCCCGTTCGGCGAGGAGCTTGACCCGAAGAAGCGCGCCAAGCTGTTCGACGACGGGCTGGATCGGCTCGCGGCGATGTGGGGCGGCGAGTTTGAGCCGCCGCCGGTGCAGCAGCCCCGGATCCCGGTGTGGGCGGCGGCGCGCTGGCCCAACCGGCGGCCGGTGCGGCGGGCCGTGCGCTGGGACGGGCTGTTCCCGATCGAGCTGCCCGGTCCCGAAGCGCTGGCCGAGCTGGTCGCAGGAGACCACGGAGGCGCGCGGCGGGACGCCGTTTGACATCGTCGCCGAGATCGAGCCGGGCGACGACCCCGGCCCGTGGGAGCAGGCGGGGGCCACCTGGGTCCTCACCGGGTTCGGGCGCCAGCCGCGGCTGGCCGAGGTCCGCGAGGCCATCGCCGCCGGCCCCTGATCCGCGACCGTCAGCCGGCCCGCCCGGGTTGGTCCCTGCGTCCGCCCTGGGTATCAGCGCACGTCAACGGCGGGCTGGGGAAGGAGGGCTGCTGGTTGCTGGTCGCCCGCGAGACGGGGTTGTGGTGGATAGTTGAGCTATGTACTCCACTATCCGCCTCGACCTCGGCTGAGGGACCGCCTGAAGCGCCCGGCCGCCCCAACCTCCTACTCGATAAGTCGTCGTTGACGTTCGCCTCCGCCCTACCGCGGGCGCTCAGGGTTCGACGTCGCCGTCAGGCTCAGAACAGCTGGAGGTAGCGCTCGAGCTCCCACGGGGTGATCTGCTCGTGGGCCGCCTGCACCTCGCGCCGCTTGCACTCGATGAAGTAGTCGATGTAGTCGCCGCCGCGGGTCTTGCCGAACGCCTTGCGCAGCGCCTCGTTGCGCTCCAGCTCGCGCGTGGCGTCCAGCAGGTTGGCCGGGAGCATGTCGATCCCGGCCGCCTCGCGGTCCTCCACCGACAGCGTGTAGAGGTTGGCGCCGTTGGGGTCGCCGGCGTCCAGCCCGCGCTCGATCCCGTCCAGGCCGGCGGCGAGCATCGCCGTCGCCGCCAGGTAGGGGTTGCACGAGCCGTCGACGGTGCGGTCCTCGACGCGCCCGCGCGGCCGGCACGCGCAGCATCTGCGTGCGGTTGTTGTAGCCGTAGCTGACGTAGGCCGGCGCCCACGTGGCGCCGCTGGTGGGCGCGCCGACGACCAGGCGCTTGTAGGAGTTGACGGTGGGCGCGGTGAGCGCGATGTAGGCCTTGGCGTTGGCCTTGAGCCCGCCGATGAAGTTGTAGCCGAGCTCGGTCAGGCCCAGGCCGCGCTTGTCCTCGGACGGGTCGCACTCGAACACGTTCTCGCCGTCCTTCCACAGACGAGACGTGGAAGTGGCAGCCGTTGCCGGTGAGATGCGCGAACGGCTTGGGCATGAACGTGGCGATGAGCCCGCGCTGCTGGGCCAGCGACTCGACCATGTAGCGGAAGAAGATCGCCCGGTCGCAGGTGGTCAGCGCGTCGGCGAACTGGAAGTTCTGCTCGAACTGCCCGTTGGCGTCCTCGTGGTCGGTGGCGTAGTTGTCCCAGCCGAGGTCGGTGACCGCGCGTGACACCTCGGAGACGAAGTCGAGGTTGCGCGTCAGCGCGCGCATGTCGTAGCAGGGCTGGTCGAGCGTGTCGAGCGGGTCGGCGAGCTCCAGGGAGCCGTCGGCGGCGCGGCGCAGCAGGAAGTACTCGAGCTCGGCGCCGACGCGCAGCTCATAGCCCTGCTCGGCGGCGCGGGCCAGCGGCGCGGCGCAGGATCGTGCGCGGGCAGTAGGGCCACTCCTCGCCCTCGACGGTCACGTCGCAGGCAAAGCGGGCGACGGTCGGCCGCCACGGCAGGATGGTCAGCGTGGTCGGGTCGGGCATCGCGATCATGTCGGGATCGTCGGGGCCCTGGCCGATGTCGCCGGCGGCGAAGCCGGCGAAGCCGGCGCCTTCGGTCAGCAGGTCGTCGAGGTGGTGGGCGGGGACCAGCTTCGCGCTCGGCTTGCCGTGCATGTCGACGAACTGCGCGAACAGGAACTCGATGCCGTTGTCCTTGACGATCTTGCGGACGTCGTCTTCGTTACGGGGAGGATCGATCATGGCCCAGTTCTATATGGGCGCCGCCGTGCTGCACAATGGTCCTGGGCACCCCGTTAGGGCGCCCGGGCATGTGCGCGCCGCACATAGCAAGGACCGCATGGCACTACCCGCAGAATCACCGAGCCCGATCGGCACCGAGCTCCACGGCCTCCGTGAGGAGAACCGGACCCTGTACGGGGTCATCAAGCTCGTGTCCTCGTCGCTGGAGCTGGTGCCGATGCTCCAGGGCGTCGTCGACCTCGCCACCGAGGCCACCGGCTGCCACGCCTGCTTCATCTACCTGCTCGAGGACTCAGAGCTCGTCATCCGCGCCGCCTCGCCCGGTGTTCGGCGAGGCGGTCGGCAACGTCCGCTTCTCGGTCCAGGAGGGCCTCGACGGGCTGGGTGGCCCGCCATCGCCGCCCCGAGTTCATCCGCGAGCGGGCGATGACGGACCCGCGCATGAAGTACGTGCCGCTGCTGGAGGAGGAGTCGTTTCAGTCGATGGCGGCGGTGCCGATCCTGTCGCGGGCGGGCGAGACGATCGGCGTGATCGTGCTCCACACGCGCGCGCCGCACGAGTTCGGCGAGGACACGCCCAACCTGCTCACCCACATCGCCTCGCTGGTCTCCGGCGCCATCGAGAACGCCCAGCTCTATGACCGCGAGCGCCGCCGCGTCGACGCCCTCACCGGCCTGTCGGAGCTCGCCCAGCAGGTGGCCGCCGCGCCCGACGCCGCTGAGCTGGGCGAGGTGCTGGTCCGCGGCACCGCGGCGCTGCTCGACGCCGACGCCTGCCAGCTGCTGCGCGTCGCCCCCGACGGCGAGACGGTCGCTGCCGCTCGCCTCCCTCCCCGAGAGCCTGCCGCCGCCGGCGCTCACCTCGGTGGCCGAGGTGATGCTGGCGGGGCTGGAGAACCGCTCGGGGCCCGGCCGGCGCGCCGCGGGGCGGGCGCTGTGGCCCTCGGAGACGCTCGCCGACGTGCTGGTCACGCCGCTGGTGGCCGGCGGCGAGCGGGTCGGCGTGCTGTGCGTGGCGACGACGACCTCGCGCGCCTTCGGCGACGAGGACGCCGAGATCTCGCGCGCCATCGCCCACCTGGCGGCGGTGGCGATCAAGCGGGCCGAGCTCATCGAGGGGCTGACCAAGGCCAACACGATCAAGGACCTGTTCGAGGCGCTGGCGGCCGGCGCGACGACGTTCGCCGCCGCCAAGGCGGCCGAGGTCCGCTGCGACCTCAACGCGCCCTACCTGATCCTGTCCGCGCAGCCCGCCGGGTGCCCGCGCCCAGTCCACGGGCGAGTGGCGGGTGGCGGCCGAGGCGGTGGGCCGCGGGCTGGCCGAGCTCGCGCCGCGCTCGGCGATCGAGTCCGGGCCCGGCCCGGTGCGGGCGCTGCTGGCCTTCGGCTCGGCGCGCCGCAGCGCCGTCGAGGGGCTGCTGCGCGAGGCGCGGGAGCTGGGTCAGGCGCCACGGCGCGGTCGATCGGCGTCTCCGAGCTGCGCGACGCCCCCGACGATGCGCCCGGCGCCTACCGCGAGGCGCGCGACGCGGCCACGATCGCCCACGCGCTGCTGCGCGACGGCGGCGCGATCGCCTATTCGCAGGTCGGCGCCTACCGCTACCTCGTCCAGATCGGCGCCGACGACGCCCCCCGCGACCGGATGCGCGCCGCCGTCGACCTGCTCATCGACTACGACCGCCGGCGGCGCACAGCGCTGCTGGACACGCTGGAGCGCTACCTGTCAGAGCGCCGCAGCGTGATCGAGTCGGCGCGCGCGCTGTACATCCACCCCAACACGCTGCGCCAGCGGCTGGGGCGGATCGAGGAGCTGACCGGGCTCGATCTCGACGACGACGACCTGCTGTCGCTGGAGCTGGCGATCAAGCTGGCCCGGCTGCACGGCCGCCCGGACGCGCGGCTTAATCCGGACTCGTCGGGGACCAGGTACACCGGCAGCTTGGCCTTGCGCCGGACGCGCTGGGGCTCCTGGGTCCACATCATGTTGCCGGTGAACCGGTTGCGGTCGGGGTCGGCGGCCATCACGATCGCGTCGCAGCTCTTCCTTGTCGGCCTCGGCCAGGATCTTCTTGGTGGCGTTGCGGGTGCCGAGCACGTGCCCGTCGGCCTCCAGGCCCTTGCGCTCGAGCCGCCGGATCGTCTTGGCGACGATGTCGCGCTGCTCGGCCCACTCCTTCTTGGTCGGCAGCAGCCCGGGCGTCGGCATGCCGAACGCGGTGCCGTGGATCCGGGCGATCGTGAACACGTGCACGCTCGCGCGCGCCGGCTTGGCCAGCTCGACCGCCCGGGCGACCGCCGCCGGCGGGATCGGCCGGCCCTCGGAGGCCAGCAGGATCCGCCGGAAGGCAGTCGTGACCGGGTGTGGGCTCCGCCACCTGCGCGGTGGCGCTCAATCGCCGGCTCCGGCGACGCCCGCCTGGGCGGGTGCCATCGCCTCCGCGGGTGCGCCACGTGGGTCCTCGACCCGCTTGCGATACCAGTACAGCGGCAGGTAGAGCAGGAGCACGCCCCAGCCGATGAAGTAGAAGGGCAGCGTCTTGGTGCCGGCGGCGTTGCAGGCGCACGAGGCGTAGATCGGGCCCGCCGTAGAAGTAGATGACCGCGTACAGCGCCGCGATGGCGAGCGCCACCTACTTCATGTACTCGGGCAGCTTGAACGGCCGCCGGACGTTGGGCCGGTGCTTGCGCAGCAGGTAGTAGCCGACCAGCACCGGGATGAACGACGCCAGGTAGCCGACGTTGGACAGCGTGTAGATCTGCACCGCGCCGCCGGCGAAGACGACGAGGATCGAGCAGACGACGTTGAAGATCATCGCCCGGTCCGGGACCCCGGCGCGGTTGACCTTCTGGAAGAACCTCGGGAACTGGCCGTCGGTCGACATCTGGTGCAGCGAGCGCGCCGTGCCGGTGATCGCGTTGAGCGCCGACAGGATGAGCGCCAGGATGAGCATGATCGCCACCAGCCAGTTGAGGATGTTCGAGCCGGCGCCGGCGCCGAACACCTTGGAGGCGAAGGTGACGAACATCGTCTTGGGGTCGACCAGCGAGGCGTTGCCCAGCGCGTGGTTGCCGATCACGATGATGAAGGCCACCGGGATCATCGTGTAGATGAACAGGCCGTAGAGGCCCTCGAGGTTCATCGCGATCTTGGCGTCGCGATCGGGGTTCCTGGTCTCGCCGATGTAGCAGGCGGCCGCCTCCATCGCGATCACGTTCCAGGTGAGCAGGAAGCAGAAGGCGATGTACAGCGTCAGCCAGTTGTGGCCGAACAGGCTGGAGAAGAACCCGCTGCCGTTGGTGTGCTGGAAGTGGAAGAGCTGGCCGAAGTGGACGACCGACGGGTGGAAGATCCACGCGATGGCCAGGAAGGTCAGCGGGATCATCGACAGGATGGCCAGCGTCGTGGCGAACATCGTCCCGAAGCGCAGACCGCGGATCGCCGGGATGGCGAGGACGAGCAGGCCGACGATCGAGATGCCCAGCGTCCAGTAGCTGATCGGCGTGCTGAACACGGTCAGCGAGCCGCCGGTGAGGTTGAAGCGGTCGGCGATGTAGAGCGACGCCAGGATCATGTTCAGCGGCGCCACCGGGAACCAGCCCAGCCAGTAGGCCCACGCGGTGAACCCGTTGACGTGCTCGGCGAACCGCGGCCATCTGTCCTTGTAGGCGGGGTAGGCATAGGATGGCAGCCCGCCCGAGCGGTCGGGCATCATCGCCGACAGCTCGGCCAGCAGCAGGCACACGAGGTAGCCGGTGATGGTGATGAACACGATCACGGGTACCGACGCGGCGCCGAGCTCCGTGACCATGACCGGCGCGATCCCGGTGACCAGGATCGTGCCCGCCAGGCCGATCACGAAGGCGCCCCACCAGTTGGTCGTCTTCGGGAGCCCGGCGCCCTCGTAGACGAGCTCGTCCTCAAAAGGTCCGGGCGCGGTCATTTCGTCCGGCATGTGCCCTCCAGGTCCGCTGGTCGTTGCTGGGCTTACCCTGACATGTCGCCGTTGGCTCGCAAGGCACGATGCGAACACAATTGCGATGTCTGACATGGAGCACCTGGACACATTCCTGGCCGGGCACCCGCCGTTCGACGCGCTGGCGCCCGAGCAGCTGCACGAGCTGACCGCGCAGGCGGCCGTCCACGAGTACGAGCCGGGCGCCGTGCTGCTGGTCGAGGACGGCCCACCGGCCGCCGGTCTGGGGGTCGTCGTCACCGGGTCGATGGACGTGGTGCACTCGGGCGAGGTCATCCAGGTGCTCGAGCCCGGGGAGTGCTTCGGGCATCCGTCGCTGCTCACCGGGATGGCGCCCGCGTTCACCGTGCGCGCGCGCGAGCCGTCGAGCTGCGTGCTGTTCCCGCCCGACGCCGCCCGGCGGGTGCTGGCCACCGAGGCGGGCGTGGCCTACGTGGCCGGGTCGCTGCGCAAGCGCCTCACCCGCGCCGGGCATACGGTCCACGGGCTGCACGACGTCGGCACCACGCCGGTGTCGGCCATCATGCGCCCGCGCGGTGTACGCAGAGCCGACGGAGACTCTGCGGACCGCGGCCCAGCGGCTGGGGGAGGAGCACCTCCAGGCGCTGCTGGTGGCGATGCCCGACGAGACCATCGGCATCCTCACCGACGCCGACGTGCGCGCCGCCGTGGCCGACGGCCGACTTCTCGGCCGACGCGCCCGCCCACGCGTTCGCCCGGGCGCCGGCGCCGACGGTGCCGGTGCGCCAGCTCGCGATCGAGGCGACCGTCGACATGCTCGCGGCGGGCGTGGAGCACATGGCGGTGCTCGACGGCGAGCGCGTCTGCGGGGTGCTGTCGGCCGCCGACCTGCTCGGCCTGGACGCCCACAGCCCGATCGGGCTGCGTCACACGATCCTCGGCGCCGCCGATGCCGACGTGCTCGCTGCGGGCGGTCTCGCACCTGCCGCAGCTGTTCCTGACCCTGTGAGCGGGCGGGCGTGCCCTCGCGGGACCTCGGGCGGGTGCTCAGCCTCGCCCATGACGCGGTGGTGGCGCGGCTGATCGACTTCTCGATCTGGACCCACGGCCCGGCCCCGCTGCCGTGGGCGTGGCTGGACATGGGCTCGGCGGCCCGCCGGGAGTTCACCCTGGCCTCCGACCAGGACAACGCGCTGGCCTACGCGCGGCCCGCGCCGGGCGCCGAGCTGACGCCGGAGGCGGCCGACGCCTACTTCGCGCGGCTCGGCCAGGACGTCAACGAGCGGCCTGGAGCGCTGCGGCATCGGGGTCGACAACAACGGCGTCATGGCCCGCAACCGCCGCTGGCGGATGTCCAAGCCCGACTGGCTGCGCACCTTCGACGAGTGCCTGACCGAGCCCGACGAGTCCCATCTGGTGCGGGCCACGGTGGCCTTCGACTTCCGGCCCGCCGCGGGCGGCCTGGCCGTCGCCGCCGACCTCACCGCGCGCATCCGCGCCGCGCGCGAGCACCCCCAGTTCATGCGGCTGCTGGCCGCGCGGCCGCCGGCTTCCCCGTCGCGCTTGGCTTCCGCGGCCAGCTCTCGACCGACGGCGACGGCCGTCTCGACCTCAAGCACGGGGCGATCATCCCGCTGGTCAACCTCGTCCGCTACCACGCGCTGGCGGCGGGGGTGACGATCTCGCCGACGCTTGACCGGATCGAGGCGGTGGCCATGGCCGGCGGGCTGGAGGCCGGCGACGCCGACGCGCTGAGCGAGGCCTTCGAGGTCATCGCCCGGCTGCGCTTCGAGCATCACGCCCAGCTGATCTCCGAGGGCCGCCCCGCCGACAACCTCATCGACCCGGGGACGCTTGACTCCGATCGCGCGCACCGAACTGCGCGAGGCGCTGCAGGTGGTCAGCCGCGCCCAGAAGCGCCTATCGCTTTAAATCCGTAACGCAAATCGAACACGGTGGCGGGCTTGACGGCGCGGTGGGTGTGGCTCCGATCGCCACATTCCCGGCCGAAAGTGTGCTCGACGCGCGCCATTGGAGCGCGTCAGGTGAGGTGCTTACGCTGCACGGCCATGTGCGGCATTGCGGGGCTCTACACCAAGACCGATGCGCTGCGCTCGCAGCTTGGCTTTCACCTGGCGGCGATGCTTCAGCAGCTCTCCGACCGCGGACCCGACAGCGCCGGGGTCGCCTTCTACCGGGATCCCGCTCCGGACGGGTGGTGCAAGATCTCCGTGCACTCGGCTGCGCGGACGAGCCGGGTGGGACCAGCTCGCCGACGCGCTGGGCCGGCAGTTCGGCGATGCGTCGCTGACCGGGGTGCGCGCCACCCACGCCGACGTTCGTGGTGGCCGCCGGCGCCGACGAGGTGCAGGCGTGGCTGCGCGCCCACCATCCGCAGCTCACGCTGATGAGCGCGGGCCAGACGATCGAGATCTACAAGGAGGCCGGGCTGCCCGCCGATTTCGTGCGGCGCTTCGAGCTGGCCACGATCGAGGGCAGCCACGCGCTCGGCCACACCCGCATGGCGACCGAGAGCCGCGTCACCACCGAGCACTCGCACCCGTTCTCCACCGGGCCTTGACCTGTGCCTGGTCCACAACGGCTCGCTCTCGAACCACAACCGCCTGCGCCGCGCGCTGCGCAAGGAGGGGATCCGCTTCCAGACCGACAACGACTCCGAGGTCGCCGCCGGCTATCTGACCTGGCGCATGGCGCAGGGGGCGACGCTCGAGCAGGCGCTCGAGGGTTGCCTGGAGGACCTGGACGGCTTCTACACCTTCGCGGTCGGCACCGCCGACGGGTTCGCGGTGCTGCGCGACCCGATCGCCTGCAAGCCGGCGGTGATGGCCGAGACCGACGAGTGGGTGGCGATGGCCTCCGAGTACCGGGCCATCGCCGTGCTTCCGGGCGCCGAGGACGCGGTCAGCTGGGAGCCGGTGCCGGGGCACGTGTACAGCTGGGGCACCGCGCTGGTGGCGTGATGGCCACGCCCGAGATCACGCCGGCGACGGCGTTCACCTTCGACCTGCGCTCCGACACGGTGCGCGAGCTCAACCGCCGGCTGCACGGCCCGGAGGCGAGCGGGGCGCATCCGCGTCGTCAACCCCGACGGCCGCCATGCCATCGCCGTCGGGCTGGACGCCGACTGCGAGGTCGAGATCGAGGGCCACGTCGGCTACTACTGCGCCGGCATGAACAAGCGCGCCACGATCCGGGTGCGCGGCAACTGCGGCGTCGGCGTCGCCGAGAACATGATGTCGGGCACGGTCATCGTCGAGGGCTCGGCCAGCCAGGCGGCGGGCGCGACCGCCCGCGGCGGCCTGCTCGTCATCCACGGCGACGCCTCGGCGCGGTGCGGCATCTCGCTCAAGGGCGCCGACATCGTCGTCCGCGGCTCGGTCGGGCACATGAGCGGCTTCATGGCCCAGAAGGGCTCCCTGGTGGTGTGCGGCGATGCCGGCGAGGCGCTGGGCGACTCGCTGTACGAGGCGCGGCTCTACGTCCGCGGGACGGTCGACCGGGCTCGGCGCCGACTGCGTGGAGAAGGAGATGCGCGACGAGCACCTCGCCCAGCTGCGCGCGCTGCTGGCCGCGGCCGACGTCGACGCCGATCCGGGCGGAGTTCCGCCGCTACGGGTCCGCGCGCCAGCTCTACAACTTCAAGGTCGACAACGTCGGGGTCTATTAAGACCCCACCCAAACCCGCACGATGAGCATCTCCACCAACGGGCCCGGCCGCGGCCACTGGATCCGCGCCCGCCCGGCCTGCGCGAGTCGGCCACGTTTGACCGCGACACGATCGCCGAGATCCAGCGCGCCGCCCGCGAGGGCATCTACGACATCCGCGGCTTCGGCGCCAAGCGCCGCGTGCCGCACTTCGACGACCTGCTCTTCCTCGGCGCCAGCGTGTCGCGCTATCCGCTGGAGGGCTACCGCGAGCGCTGCGCCACCGACGTCACGATCGGCACCCGCTTCGCTGCGGAGCCGATCCACCTCGACATCCCGATCACGATCGCGGGGATGAGCTTCGGCGCGCTGTCGGGCCAGGCCAAGGAGGCGCTCGGCCGCGGCGCCAGCGAGGTGGGCACGTCGACGACCACCGGCGACGGCGGCATGACGCCCGAGGAGCGCGAGCACTCGACCAAGCTCGTCTACCAGCTGCTGCCCAGCCGCTACGGGATGAACCCCGACGACCTGCGCCGCGCCGACGCGATCGAGATCGTCGTCGGCCAGGGCGCCAAGCCGGGCGGCGGCGGCATGCTGCTCGGCCACAAGATCTCCGACCGCGTCGCCGAGATGCGCGACCTGCCCAAGGGGATCGACCAGCGCAGCGCCTGCCGCCACCCCGACTGGACCGGCCCCGACGACCTGGAGATCAAGATCGAGGAGCTGCGCGAGATCACCGACTGGCGGATCCCGATCTACATCAAGGTCGGCGCCTCGCGCACCTACTACGACGTCGCGCTGGCGGTCAAGGCCGGCGCCGACGCGATCGTGCTCGACGGGATGCAGGGCGGCACCGCCGCCACCCAGGAGGTGTTCATCGAGCACGTCGGGATCCCGATCCTGGCCGCGATCCCGCAGGCGGTCGAGTCGCTCATGGAGCTCGACATGCACCGCAAGGTCCAGCTCATCGTCTCCGGCGGGATCCGCACCGGCGCCGACGTGGCCAAGGCGCTGGCGCTCGGCGCCGACGCCGTCTCGATCGGCGTGGCCGCCCTCATCGCGCTCGGCGACAACGCCCCCGAGCACGACGCCCAGTACGCCGAGATCGGCTCCGCCGCCGGCTACTACGACGACTGGCAGGCCGGGCGCGACCCCGCCGGGATCTCCACCCAGGAGCCCGAGCTCGCCGCGCGGCTTGACCCGGTGGTGGGCGGCCGGCGGCTGGCCAACTACCTGCGCACGCTCACCCTGGAGACCCAGACGCTGGCTCGCGCCTGCGGCAAGTCCCACGTGCACAACCTCGAGCCCGAGGACCTCGTGGCGTTGACGATCGAGGCCTCGGCGATGGCCCGGGTGCCGCTGGCCGGGACCAACTGGATCCCGGGACAAGGAAATCGCCCTGAGGGCGATTTCCTTTGGAGAAATCGGAGATTTCTCCCGGGTCGCCCGCATTCCGTAGCTAGGCCTCGACTTCTCTTCCGTCGTCGCCCCACATGACGTGGAAGGTGCCGTCGCGGTCGGTGCGCTTGTAGGTGTGGGCGCCGAACAGGTCGCGCAGCCCCTGGATGAGGGAGGCCGGGCCGCGGGCGCGGCGGTAGCCGTCGTAGTAGGCCAGCGAGGATGAGAACGCCGGTGTGGGGATCCCCAGCTCGGCCGCCCTGGCCACCACGCGCCGCCACGGGTCCTGGGCGTTCTCCAGCGCCTGGGTGAAGAAGTCGGCGAGCATGAGGTTGGCCAGGCCGGGCTCGGCGTCGTAGGCCTCGCGGATGCGGTCCAGGAAGCGGGCGCGGATGATGCAGCCCCCTCGCCAGATCGTCGCCATCGAGCCGAGGTCGATGTCCCAGCCCTCGGTGTCGGCGGCCGCGGCCATCTGGGCGAAGCCCTGGGCGTAGGAGACGATCTTGGACGCGTAGAGCGCGTGCTCGAGGTCGTCGGCGAGCGACTCGTCGCCGGTGCCCGGCTCGGGCCCTTGAGCATCTCGGCGGCGTGCACGCGCTGGTCCTTGAGCGCGCTCAGCGTCCGCGCGAACACCGCCTCGGTGATCCCGGTGAGCGGGACGCCGAGCTCGAGCGCGTCCTGGGCGGTCCAGCGGCCGGTGCCCTTCTGCTCGGCGGCATCGAGGATGACGTCGACGAGCGGCTCGCCGGTGGCGTCGTCGGTCTTGGAGAGGACGCGGGCGGAGATCTCGATCAGGAAGGACTCGAGCTCTGAGGTGTTCCAGCGCTCGAAGCGCTCAGCGATCTGCGGCACCTCCCAGCCGACGCCGTTGCGCAGCAGGTCATAGCTCTCGGCGATGAGCTGCATGTCGGCGTACTCGATCCCGTTGTGGACCATCTTCACGTAGTGGCCGGCCCCGTCGGCGCCGACGTAGGTGCAGCACGGGGTGCCGTCGACGTTGGCGGCGATCGCCTCGAAGATCGGCTTGACCGAGCCGTCATAGGGCTCGCGGTCCCCGCCGGGCATGATGCTCGGCCCGTGCAGCGCGCCCTCCTCGCCGCCGGAGACGCCGACGCCGAGGAAGTGGATGCCCTGCTCGGCGAGCCGCTTGTGCCGCCGCTGGGTGTCGCGGTAGTTGGCGTTGCCGCCGTCGATGAGGATGTCGCCCGTGTCCAGGTGGGGCGCGATGTCGTCGATGACGGCGTCGGTGGCCGGGCCGGCCTGGACCATGCTCATCAGCACGCGCGGGGTGGCCAGCGCGCCCACCCAGTCCTCGGTCGACTCAAACCCCTCGATCGGGCCCTCGGAGCCGTGCTCCTCCACGAAGGCGGTCATGCGGCTGGTGGTGCGGTTGTGCACTGCCACCGGGATGTCGTGATGGGCCACGTTGCGGGCGAGGTTGGCGCCCATCGTGGCCAGTCCCGTCAGTCCGAAGTGTCTGTCGTCGCTCATGCGGTTCAACTTACTCCGCGCCCGCGGGGTCAGCGCCCGGGCGCGGCGACCCGGATCTCGCCCTCGGGTGCCTAGTGTGGGGGTCATGGACTACCGCACACTAGGAACCACCGGCGTCAAGGTCAGCCCGCTCTGCCTCGGGGCGATGATGTTCGGCGACTGGGGCAACACGGACCACGACGACGGCATCCGCATCATCCACCGCGCGCTCGACGCCGGCATCAACTTCATCGACACCGCCGATGTCTACTCCCGGGGAGGCTCGGAGGAGATCGTCGGCAAGGCGCTGGCCGGCGGCAAGCGCGACAACGTCGTCCTCGCCACCAAGGTGCACGGCACGATGGGCGACGACCCCAACGAGTTCGGCAACTCGCGCCGCTGGATCGTGCGCGAGGTCGAGAACTCGCTGCGACGGCTGGGCACCGACTGGATCGACCTCTACCAGATCCACCGCCCCGAGGCCGACACCGACATCGACGAGACGCTCGGTGCGCTCACCGATCTCGTCCGCGCCGGCAAGGTCCGCTACATCGGCTCCTCCACCTTCCCCGCCTCACAGATCGTCGAGGCCCAGTGGGTGGCGCAGCGCCGCGGTCGCGAGCGCTTCATCTGCGAGCAGCCGCCGTACTCGATGCTCATCCGTGAGATCGAGAAGGACGTCCTGCCGACCACGCAGCGCTACGGCATGGGCGTGATCCCGTGGAGCCCGCTGGCCGGCGGATGGCTCTCGGGCCGCTACCGGCTGGGCGAGGATGTGCCCGAGTCCCTGCGCGCGGACCGGATCCCCGACCGCTACGACATGTCGCTGCCCGCCAACCAGCGCAAGCTCGAGGCGGCCGACGCGCTGGCCCGGGTCGCCGAGGAGGCGGGGATCACCCTGATCGAGATGGCGATCGCCTTCGTCATCCGCCACCCCGGCGTGACCGCGGCGATCATCGGCCCGCGCACGATGGAGCACCTCGAGTCCCAGCTCACCGCCGCCGACGTGCACCTCTCCGACGAGGTGCTCGACAAGATCGACGCGATCGTGCCGCCCGGCGTCAACATCAATCCGGCCGACGGCGGCTGGCCCAACCCGGGGCTCGAGCCCGCGCGCGACGCCGCTAAAGGGGACGTGGTCACTGATGCGTAGCTCAGCGACGCCAGATGACACACGCCGCTCACTGCGCGACCTGCCAGCTGTCGAGGATCGCGGCGATCTGACGCGCGGGCGGAGGCCGGCGCATCCGGGCCGAGGTAGATCTGGACCTGGTAGCCCCGGCCGCCCTCGCGGAACATCCGCCCATCGCTCGGCCCACAATCGCCGGGCTTGATCGCCGAGGCGCCGATCCGGAAGCGGTTGGTGTGCGCCGGGAAGTCCTTGAGGTCCCTGGCGCCCCAGCGCCGGGTACTCCATGACGAACAGATACGCACCGTCGCGGGGGAAGTCGGCGACGTGCGGCGTATCGCAGACGCAGTGATGCCTGGAGAAGCGGACCGGGAAGGAGGCCGCCGAAAGCCGTGGGACGGGATCGAGGAGCGGCGTGCCCATGCCGTGGGTGAGGTGCCAGCCTCGGGGCAGCACGACGCTCACGCCGCCGCCGACCTGCAGGCGCCCGCCGCCGACCCGCAGCCGCCCGCCGGCGACCGGCGGGTGCTCCTGGTCACCGGCTCCGGCGGGCGCCGTCAGCTGCCGCTGTGACGGCCAGGGCCAGGGCCGGGACCAGGAGGAGCCTGCGCACACCCCCTGTACGGATGGCGCGCGGCGCGGGGTCCGCTCAGCGCCGGAGATAGTCGGCCGTCGTCGCGTCGGCGGGGAAGAACGCCTCGACGGCGAGCTCTGACACGGTGACGTCGACCGCGGTCCCAAACGTCGTGATCGTGCTGAAGAACGACAGCTCGGGGGCATCGGAGCCCGGGGCCGGGGCCAGACGCAGCCCGACCGTGACCGCCGCGTTCGGCCGGCGCCGCCGGAGACCAGTCCCGCCCACCCGGATAGCCGAGCATCTCCTCGTGCAGCTCGGCCAGCTGCGGGTCGCCGGTCAGCCGCGCCGCCCGGTCCAGCCGCTCGAGGAGGTCGGCCCGGTACTCGCCGAGGTTGACGATCCGCGGGGCGACGCCGTCGGGGTGCAGCGCGAGCCGGATCGTGTTGACCGGCGGCACGAGCAGCTCGGGCGCCACGCCCTCCAGGAAGGGACCCAGCGCCTCGTTGGAGGCGACGAGGTTCCAGTAGCGGTCCACCGCGATCGCCGGATACGGCTCGTGAGCGGCCAGCACGCGGCTGACCGCGTCGCGGATTTCCCGCAGCGCCGGATCGTCGAACTCCCGCGCCGAGTACTGGGGGGCGAACCCGGCGGCCAGCAGGAGCTCGTTGCGCTCGCGCAGCGGGACGTCGAGCCGATCGGCCAGGTGGAGCACCATGTCGGCACTCGGCCGGGAGCGGCCGGTCTCGACGAAGCTGAGATGCCTCGTCGAGACCCCCGCCTCCAGCGCGAGCTCCATCTGGCTCATGCGCCGGCGCTGGCGCCACTCGCGCAGCAGCGGACCCACGCGGTGGTTGAGGGGGTGGGGGGTCAGAACCGGTCGGTCGGCGATCGTCACCATCACGAGCGTACCGTCGCCGGGATGAGGCGCGTGAGCGCGGCGACACCGCGTCAGGGCCACCGCCAGCGCGATCACGCTGATCTGGAACGCGCCGGCGAAGCCATGGGACACGGCGCCGTAGAACAGCACCCCGATCACCGCCACGCCGATCGCGTTGCCGACGTTCTGCATCGTCGCCAGCACGTCCCGAGGTGGCCCCGACGTGCTCGGGCGGGGCCGCCGCCATGATCAGCGACGCCAGCGGCGTGATGCCCAGGCCCATGCCGGCTCCGACGAGCGCCAACCCGGGGGCGAGCGCCAGCACCGACCCGCCGATGCCGACGTCGGCCACGGTCAGGGCGAGCGTGAGGTGGCCCACGGCGAGCATGCCCGCGCCCGCGGCCAGCACCCGCCGCCCGTGGCGCACGGTCAGCGCGGGCGCCCGCAGCGAGGTCATCAGGTACGCGCCGGCCAGGATCGTGAACACGAGCCCGGAGTGCAGCGCGCTCATGCCCCGGCCGAGCTGCAGATACAGCGACAGCACGAGGAAGAACGACGCCTGCCCGCTCCAGAACAGCATCTGGGCGGCCAGCCCGACGACGACGCTCCGCGACGCAAACAGCTCGGGCGGCATCAGCGGCGTGCCCCCGCGCGTGGCCAGCCGGCGCTGCTGGAGCGCGAACGCGCCGAGCAGGACCGGGGCGGCGCCCAGTGACAGCCACGTCCACAGCGGCCAGCCGTGCGCGCGGCCTTCGACCAGCGGCAGGACGATCGCGGTCAGGCCCAGGGTCGCCAGCAGCGGTGCCGGCGAGATCCAGGCTCCCGCCCTGACCGCGGGACTCCGGGATCAGCCCGCGGTGCCGCGGCCACGGCGAGGACGCCGATCGGGATGTTGATGAGAAAGCAGCTGCGCCAGCCCAGTCCGGCCGGGTTGGCCTGGACGAGGATGCCGCCGATCAGCTGGCCCGAGACCGCGGCGAAGCCCATGGTCATGCCGTAGGCGGCCAGCGCCTTGGCGCGGTCGGCCCCGTCGTAGAGGACGCCGATGATCGCCAGGACGTTGGGCATCAGCATCGCGGCGGCGCAACCCTGCGCCAGGCGGGAGATGACCAGGACCTCGGGCGTGCCGGCCAGCCCGCACCCGGCGGAGGCGAGCGTGAACAGCGCCAGCCCGACGGTGAAGACCCGGACGCGGCCCAGCCGGTCACCGAGCCGGGCGCCGGTGATGAGGAACACGGCGTTGGTGAGGCCGTAGCCGGCGACGACCCATTCGATCGCGCCGTTGGACGCGTGCAGGTGAGCCTGCATCGACGGCAGCGCGACGTTGACGATGAAGAAGTCCAGTACGACCATGAAGGTGCCGGCGAGGATCACCGGCAGCGGCAGCCAGCGGCTGCGAGTGGGGGAGAACGCCGCCGGGGCAGGACCGACGGCTGGTATCGATTGAGTGCTCATGGCTGGGCACGTTCCCAGCCGCTGGTCACGCCGTCGATTACCCGCCGGGTAACGACGCGGTGACGCTTTGCGAGGAACTCTTCGCTTGCTCCTATCCGAATTCTTGGGGACGCCCGCGCAGAGTCGGTGTCCGGGCAGAACCCTCCCGTCTGTCCCACATAAGTGATCGAACGAGTGAACGGACGATCACCCATATCCCCGCCGCAGTTGGGCCGGCCCCCTCGTGGGGTCGGCCCAGCTGGGTCGGTCGGGTCGTCGTCAATACACCAGCGCGTCAGCTGAAGGCGATGACGCTGCGGATCCCGTCCTGGCGCTCCATCAGCTCGAAGCCGTGGTTGACCTCGTCGAGCGTGATCTTGTGGGAGATGAACGGGTCGATGTCGATCTGGCCGTCGAGGTAGAGCTGGACGAGCTCGGGCACCTGGTCGCGGCCCTTGACGCCGCCGAACGAGGAGCCGCAGATCCGCCGCCCGGTGATCAGATAGCGCGGGACGACGTCGAGCGTCTCGCCCCGGCCGGCCACGCCGGCGACGGTGCACAGGCCCCAGCCCATCCGCGCGGACTCGACCGCCTGGCGCATGACCGCGACCAGCCCCGTGGCCTCGAAGGTGTAGTCGGCGCCGAAGCCGCCGGTCTCGTCGAGCACGCGCTGGACGGTGTTCTCGTCGGCGACCCAGGTCTCGGTGGCGCCCTGGCCGCGGGCCAGCTCCAGCCGGTCGTCGGACAGGTCGACGCAGATGATCCGCTCGGCGCCCTGCAGCCGGCAGCCGGCCACGGCGCCCAGGCCGACCATGCCGGCGCCGAACACGACGCAGGTCGAGCCCGCCTTGACCTTGGCGGTGTTCATCGCCGCGCCGAGGCCGGTGGAGAGGCCGCAGGCGAACAGGCACGCGTGATCGGGCTCGGCCTCGGGCGAGACCTTGGCCAGCGCGATCTCGGGCATGACGGTGTACTCGGCGAACGTGCTCGTGCCCATGAAGTGGCGGATCGGCTCGCCGTCGCGCGACAGGCGGGTGGTGCCGTCGGGCAGGTAGCCCTGGTTCTGCTGGTCGCGGATGGCCAGGCAGAGGTTCGTGTCGGGGCTGAGGCAGTGCACGCACTCGCGGCACTGGGGCGAGAACAGGGTGACGACGAGGTCACCGGGGGAGAGGCTCGAGACGCCCTCGCCGACCTTCTCCACGAAACCCGCGCCCTCGTGGCCGAGCACGGTCGGCGCGTAGCCGGACGGGTCGACGCCTGACGCGGTGTACATGTCGGTGTGGCAGACCCCGCACGCGGCGAGCCGCACCAGCACCTCACCCGGCTTGGGCTCGGCCAGGTCGACCTCGGTCACGTGGAGGGGCTTGGCGAACTCCTCCAGCACGGCGGCGCGGATCTTCAACGGGGCTCTCCTTCCCTCTGAGTCTGGGTCAGGGCCCAACGTTATGGGTCGGCGGGCAGCGTCAGCGCCCGGCCGGTGCCGCGCTCGGCATCGAGCGCGTCGATCATCAGCTCGAGCATCCGCTGCCACTGGTCGGGCTCGACGCCGCCGGGCCGCGCGGGTGGCGGCGAACAGCAGCCGCAGGTCCAGCGTCGGTCGCGTCGGCGCGCAGCCGTCCCTCGGCGCGCGCTGCGGCGAGCAGCCGCTCCTGGGCCTCGCTGGCCCGCGTGACCGCGGCGATCACGTCGGGGTGGTCGGCGACGACGGCGCGTGCATCGCCGATCAGGTAGTCGGCGCGCTGCCCGCTCACCAGGTTGGTCAGCATCCCGGTCAGCGCCGACCAGCGGTCCCCCGGCGACTCGCACGCCTCCTGCGCCGCCGCCGGCGACGGAGTCCATGCGCCGCACCACCAGTGCGGCCAGCAGCTCGCGCTTGGACTCGAACAGGCGGTACACGCTCGCCACGCCGGCCCCGGCAGCGTCGGCGACGACGCTCATCGGGGCGTCGAGACCGTCGCGGGCGAAGACCTCGGTGGCCGCCACCAGCAGCCGCTCGCGCTTGGCCGCAGGCGTCGAGGTGGGTCCACTCGCACGACGACCGGAGGCCGCCTCCGGCTCGGTGACCGGAATCATCATTCCGCTAGAGTACCGGGGCGTGTCAACGGGCGCCCATCGGGACCATGGAATCCACCCCAACCTGATCCTCGCCGTCACCGCCCTGGCGGGCATGGGCTACTCGATGCTGAGCTCCGCGGTCATCCCCGCGCTGCCCTCGACTCGAGCACAGCCTGCACACCACCGAGACCGGCGTCACCTGGCTGCTGACCGGCTACCTGCTGTCGGCGTCGGTGGCCACGTCGATCCTCGGCCGCCTCGGCGACATGTACGGCAAGGAGCGGCTGCTGGTCATCACGCTGGTCATCCTCGCCGTCGGCACGGTCGTCTCGGCGCTGTCGACGTCGCTGCATGCCCGATGATCGTCGGGCGCGTCATCCAGGGCGCGGGCGGCGGCATCTTCCCGCTGGCCTTCGGGATCGTCCGTGACGAGTTCCCGCGCGAGCGCGTGGCGGGCAGCATCGGGCTCCTCTCCTCGGTCCTCGGCGTCGGCGGCGGGCATCGGCATCGTGCTCGGCGGGCTGATCGTGGAGCACCTGAACTACCACTGGCTGTTCTGGATCCCGCTGGTGGTCACGGTGGCGGCGGCCATCTGCACCTAGCGGTTCGTCCCCGAGTCTCCGGTCCGGGTGCCCGGTCGCGTCAACTGGCTGGCGGCGACGCTGATGACGCTCGGGCTTCTGCTGCGTGCTCATCGCCATCTCGGAGACGATCACCTGGGGCTGGGGATCGGCCAAGACGCTTGGGCTGCTCGCCGCCGGGCTCGTCATCTGCGCGGGCTGGATCGGGGTGGAGGTGCGCAGCGAGGTGCCGCTCATCGACATGGCGATGATGCGGATCCGCGGGGTGTGGACGACCAACCTCGTCGCGTTCCTGCTCGGCGCCGGGATGTACGCCTCGTTCCTCGTCTTCCCGCAGTTCGCCCAGCTGCCCAAGTCGACCGGGTTCGGCTTCGGCGCCTCCGTCGTCACCGCCGGCCTGTACCTGCTCCCCGCCGCGCTGGGCATGAGCGTGCTCGGATCCGCGGCCGGGCGCGTCGCGCGCCGCTACGGCTCCAAGATGGCGGTGATCGCCGGCAGCGGCGATCACGGCGCTGTCCTTCGGGCTGCTGGCCGTCGCCCACGGCCACCCGTACGACATGCTGATCAGCGCGGCTCTGCTGGGCGTCGGGATCGGGCTGGCCTTCGCCGCGCTCGGCAACCTCGTCGTCCAGGCGGTCCCGCCGAGCCAGACGGGTGCGGCGACCGGCATGAACACGGTGATGCGGACCCTGGGCGGCGCACTCGGGGGCCAGATCGTGGCCACCCTCATCGCCAACAACGTCGCTCACGGCCTGCCCACCGTCACCGGCTTCACGGACTCCTTCGGCCTGGAGGCGCTGTTCCTCGTGATCGCGACCCTGGCCGGGACGCTGGTGCCGGTGATGACCGAGCACCGTCCCGCGCCCGCGCCGGCGATGCTCGAGCAGGCCGAGCTGGCCCGGGCTCAAGAAGTCGGCTGAGCCGTGGCGCGCCACTCGC
The DNA here is from genome assembly GCA_963790605.1 of uncultured Actinomycetota bacterium. Lineage (GTDB taxonomy): Bacteria > Actinomycetota > Thermoleophilia > Solirubrobacterales > Solirubrobacteraceae > Palsa-465. The sequence goes on from CAWBPG010000004.1 coordinate 272,825, forward strand.
TCAGAGGGCACGCGCAGCGATCCCCGCGGTCCCAACTACAAGTGGATCGCGCTGTCCAACTGCACCCTGGGCGTGCTGCTGGCGACGCTCGACGCGTCGATCACGCTCATCGCGATGCCCAACATCTTCCGCGGGATCAACCTCGACCCGCTGGTCCCGGCCAACAGCTTCTACCTGCTGTGGATGATCCTCGGCTTCCTCGTCGTCTCGAGCGTGCTGATCGTCAGCCTGGGGCGGCTGGGCGACATGTACGGCCGCGTGAAGATCTACAACCTCGGCTTCGTCATCTACACGGTGGCGTCGCTGGTTCTCACCGTCGACTGGCTCACCGGCCGCGACGGCGCGCTGTTCCTCATCGTCTTCCGGGTGGTTCAGGGCATCGGCGCCGCCTGCCTGCTGGCCAACTCGGCGGCGATCATCACCGACGCCTTCCCGGCCAATCAACGGGGGATGGCGCTGGGGATCAACAACATCGTGGGCGTCTCGGGCATGTTCATCGGGCTGGTCCTCGGCGGCCTGCTCGCCCCGATCAGCTGGCGGCTGGTGTTCCTGATCTCCGTGCCCGTCGGGCTCTTCGGGACCGTCTGGGCCTACCTCAAGCTCCAGGAGCTCTCCAAGCCCCGCCGAGCCCGGATCGACTGGCCGGGCAACATCAGCTTTGCGCTCGGTCTCATCCTCATCATGGTCGCCGTCACCTACGGCATCCGCCCGTACGGCAGCTCGGCGACCGGGTGGGGGAGCCCGCGCGTGCTCGTCCTCGTCGGCTGCGGTCTGCTCTCGCTGGCCGTCTTTGCCTTCGTCGAGCGCCGGGTCGAGGACCCCATGTTCCGCCTGCCCCTGTTCAAGATCCGGGCGTTCACGTTCGGCACGCTCTCGACGTTTTTGTCGGCGGTGGCCCGCGGCGGCCTGATGTTCATGCTGATCATCTGGCTACAGGGAATCTGGCTGCCCCAGCACGGCTACAACTTCACCGACACCCCGCTGTGGGCGGGTATCTACATCCTGCCGCTCACCATCGGAATGCTGCTCGCCGGCCCCACATCCGGCTACTTGTCCGATCGCTACGGCGCCCGGCCGTTTGCCACCGGCGGCATGCTGAGCGCCGCGGTGAGCTTCGTGCTGCTCGCGCTCCTGCCGACCAACTTCCCCTATCCGCTGTTCGCGGCGTGCCTATTCCTCAACGGGGTCTCGATGGGCATGTTCGCCTCGCCCAACCGCGCCGGGGTGATGAACAGTCTGCCCCCGAGTGACCGGGGCGCCGGCGGGGGGATGAACCAGACCTTCCAGAACTCCGCCCAGGTGCTGTCGATCGGGATCTTCTTCACGCTGATGATCATCGGCCTGTCGGCAACGCTGCCCCACACGATGTCGGCGGGCCTTCAGGCCCACGGCGTCCCCGCGGCGACCGCTCAGCACGTGGCCCAGTTGCCGCCGGTGTCGATCCTGTTTGCCGCCTTCCTGGGCTACAACCCGATCCAGCACCTCGTCGGCAACCACGTCCTGGCCCACCTCTCCGTCCACCAGCACGCGCTTGTCGTCGGCCGCTCCTTCTTCCCCCATCTCATCTCGGCGCCGTTTCGCAACGGGCTGCACGAGGCGTTCGCGTTCGCCATCGTCGCCTGCCTGATCGCGGCCGCGGCGTCGTGGTTCCGCGGGGGCAACCCGGCGCGCGCCGACGAAGCCGCCGGCGCAGGACCCGCGCGGCGCGTCCGGGCCCGCGGCGAGCCGCACGCCGAGACGACCGTCGCCCGCTGAGGGCCGTCAGAGCCCCTGCTGCAGGGCCAGCACGAGCAGCACGACGGCGATCGTCCCGGCGAGGACGACCACCACGACGTTGGCCGCCAGGACCATCCGCAGCGTGCGCCGCGGGTTACGCGGCTGCCCGACCGGGCCCCGATCGCCCAAGGACACGGCCGGCTCTGCGGGACCCGCGACGGCTGGCTCGTGAGCGCTGTCGCCGGTGACGGTCTCGGCGAGGGCGTCGGTGACGAACCGGTTGAGGCTGACCTGGTCGCGCTCGGCGGCCCGGGCGAGTTGCTGGTGCAGGTCGCCGGACATCCTCACCAGGAACCGCCCGCTGTACCCCGCGGTCGGCTTGGCGGCCGACTTTCCCGCCGCGGCGGCCTTCGCAGGCCTGCTCCCGGGCGTGTCCGCAGCCGTGGCAGCAGGTGATACCACGGGTGGGGGCGTGGTATCACCCGTCCTTGCGGGGACTTCGTCCTCGGCGAGCTCGGCGCGCAGCTTGGTGAGCGCCCCGGCGAGCAGCCGTGAGACGTGCGCCTGTGAGATCCCGACCTCGCGTGCGATCTCGCGCTCGGTCATATCGCCGTGAAAGCGCAGGTACACGATCTGCCGCTGGCGCTCGTCCAGAACGTGCATCCGCTCGGTGAACAGCAGGCGATCATCGCTGTCGGCGTACGGCTCGTCATCGAGCACGGCCTCGGCGCTCTCCGGCTGCGGCAGGCTGACCGGGTCCCGCGCCAGCTCGGCGGCGAGCGCGCGCTCGACCTGCTTGGTGTCGGCGTCGACGGCGTCGGCCAGCTCGCTGAGCGTCGGCGTGCGGCCAAGGCTGGCGGCCAATTCTGACTGCCGGCTGCGTAGCCGTTTGCCGAGACGTTGCAGCTCGCGGGGAATCCTGACGGTGCCGGAGCGGTCGCGCAGATGGTGGCGGATCTCGCCCTCGATGGTCGGTTCGGCGAACGCCGAGAACGAGACGCCGCGGCGGGTGTCAAACCGGTTTGCCGCCTTCACCAGGCCGACGGCAGCGACCTGCATAAGGTCGTCCAACTCGACGCCACGGCCGACGTAACGCCTGGCCACTGACTTGGCCAGCGGCAGATGCGACTCGATCACGCTCTCACGATCCGCGATCGCGAGAGTCCGCTGCCTTGAAGTCACCCTTCCACCTCAGCCCGTTCCCCCTGGGCGGTATCAGCGCGATGGTACCAAGCGCCGCCTGAGCCCTTGCATGGATCAGACCAGCCCGCGCGGGGGATCTTAAGGGTGTGGGGACCTGCACAAAGCTCAGCATCCCTCGGGGGCCGTCTTAGACAATGGCAGGCCGGGGGCGGCACGTTCGAGGGGCACTCTGGTCCGGGGTCACGATCCTGATCGCGGCGGCGGCGATGACCGCACCGCAGCGGGCGCACGCCGGCATGGTGCCGGTGGCCCCGAGCGCGCTGGCTCAGGCAGGCCTGGCGGCGGCTCAGAACGCCGTTGACGCCGCCGCCGCCATCGTGAGCGCCACTCAGCCGGCGGCCACCGTCCCCACCGTCACGGGAGTGGTTCCGGCCACTGCCCCCACCACACCTGCGCGACCCGCCGCGACGCCCCCTGCCGCGGCCCCGCAGCCCGCCGCGCGCCGCGCGGCGACCACAGCGGGCGTGACCTCGGCAGTACAGAGGTCGCCAGCCCCGCCCGCTCACCCTGCGCGCGCCGCCGACCCGCCCCTGCCGGTCGCGGCGTCGGCGGCGCGCGCGGGGGCGTCTTCGGGGCCTCCCGTGCCCGTGCCCCCGGCGGTCACACCGCCTGCCGCGCCGCTGCGGATGGCGGCGGTCACGGTCGTGCCGATGCCGTACCGCCGGTGATCCCCGCGCCGGTGATCGGTGCCGTCCCCACGGTGCAGCTGCCGGCCATTTCCATTCCGTGGCTGGGAGGGTGGGCCTCGCTTCTCACGCCTCCCGCGTCTGGCACGGGATGGCCGCTGAGCCTGCCGGGCATCCCGGGAGCCAGCGTCATGCCGCAACTGGGGACTCCGAGCGCGGGCGCGGCGATCCCGCTCGCTCCGCTCGGTGCACCGGGCGTGCCGCGTCAGCGGCATAGGACTTCAGGCGCCGGACATCACTGGGCCGGGCGCCCGCATCCGGCGGCTCGTGCGAGCTCGGGACTTCACGAGGTTGGGGCCGGCCCGCCCGCGTCGTGGTTTGCCCGCACCGCCCATCCGCCGCTGCCCGCTCGGGCGCCGGCGCGGCTATCGCCCCACCCGCCCCGGCATGACGGGGCGGCGCCCCGCCCCGCGCTCGCGGCCCCCGAGCCCAGCAGCTCGCCGCCCCCGCTCAGCGTGCCGATGACCGGCGGCGGGCCTGCGGCCGCCTCCGCCGGGACGGGCGCCGGAGGCGCCGCGACCGCCCTGATGGCGGTGGGCGCCCTGCTCTTGATCTTCCTGATGTCGGCCCGTGTGTCGCTGGACCTGTCGGCGTGGCGGTCCACGCTGCTGTCCTTGCGGCTCGAACGCCCGGGGTAGCTCTTGCTGTCTGGTCACTGAGGCGGCACGCTCGGGGACTCCGAGCCGCCGTCCGGCTGTCGGCAGGTATTGCGACAGCCACAGGTCCAGTGCATCTGGCCCGGGCTCGCCCGGGCGGGGCACAGATTCCACACAGGAGAGAAACAGGCATGCGATCAAAAATGATCGCTCTGGTTGTCACCCTCCTCGCGATGGCCGTTCCGGCCACTGCGATGGCGGGAGGCGATCCGGGCAGCACGGGAGGGGGAGCCGCCGGCGTCGGACAGGCGCAGCTGGCCTCCCAGCTCGCGGCGACCCTGCAGAAGGCGGCCTCACAGGCACAGGCCGGGCAGAACGCCGTGAACAGCAACGCTCCGGTCAACACGGCCGGGGGCAACGTGACCGGTGGCGCCAGCACCGCCGCCCAGAACGCCCTGAACGGCGCGGCGAGCGGCGCGGGCAACAACGCCGGCACCACGCAGACCAACAACCAGACCCAGTCGGCCGGGTCGAGCTGCAGCGTCGGCTGCGGCGGCGCCGGTCAGGCACAGGGGTCGACGCAGTTGGCCAAGACCCTGCAGGGCGCGGCGTCCAACGCCAACGCCAACCAGGGCGCGGTCAACAGCAACGTCCCGGTCAACACCGCGGGCGGCAATGTGACCGGTGGCGCCAACACCGCCGCTCAGAACGCCGGCAACGGCGCGATCAGTGGCGCGGGCAACAACGCCGGCACCACGCAGACCAACAACCAGACCCAGTCGGCCGGGTCGAGCTGCCACGTCGGCTGCGGCGGCTCGGGCCAGGCGCAGGGCTCCGCCCAGGGATCGGCAACGCTCCAGGCGGCCAAGTCCGGCGCCGACGCCAACCAGAAGACCGTGAACGCCAACGTTCCGGTGAACGTCGCCGGTGGCGACGTGACGGGCGGCGCGAACACCGCCGCTCAGAACACCGCGAACAGGGCGAAGAGCGGTGCGGGCAATAACGCCGGCACGACCCAGGGCAACACCCAGGGCCAGTCGGCCGGGTCCGCATGCAGCGTTGGCTGTGGCGGCGCCGGCCAGGCTCAGGACAATCAGCAGGGCTCGTTGACGGGCCAGCTGGCTGACTCCAAGGCCAACGCCCACCAGAACGCGGTGAACGCCAACGTTCCGGTGAACGTCGCCGGTGGCGACATCGTGGGTGGCGCGAACACCGCCGCTCAGAACGCCGGCAACGGCGCGATCAGTGGTGCGGGCAACAACGCCGGCACGACCCAGACGAGCAACCAGGGCCAGTCGGCCGGGTCCGCCTGCTCGATCGGCTGTGGCGGGTCCGGACAGGCGCAGCAGTCAGGCCAGTACGCGGCGACGCTGCAGGCGGCACTGTCGAACGCCGACGCCGACCAGAACGCGGTGAACGCCAACGTTCCGGTGAACGTCGCCGGCGGCGACATCGTGGGTGGCGCGAACACCGCCGCTCAGAACGCCGGCAACGGCGCGATCAGTGGTGCGGGCAACAACGCCGGCACGACCCAGACCAGCAACCAGGGCCAGTCGGCCGGGTCCGCATGCAGCGTTGGCTGTGGCGGCGCCGGTCAGGCCCAGTTCAACCTCGCAGGGTTCACTCACGGCGCAGCTCGCTGCCTCGTGCGCGAACGCGTGGCAGAACGTGGTCAACTCGAACGCCCCGGTCAACACCGCGGGCGGCGATGTGCTGGGTGGCGCCAACACCGCGGCGCAGAACGCGTTGAATGGCTCGATCAGCGGTGCCGGCAACAACGCCGGAACCGCGCAGGACGGAGGCCAGGACCAGTCCGTCTGACGCCTCGTGGGGGCGGTCCGGCCGGCCGAGCCTGAACCGGCCGGACCCCCTTGTTGCTTCGGAACCCCCGGCTGACCGCGGTCGGGGCGTTCCGGCACCCGAAGTACCTGTGGATGCACCTCGCCAAGCTCGCAAAGCAACTCGCACTCATCACCACCGCGGTCTCGCTGCTCGCCGGAGCACCCGGGGCGCGCGCGGACGGGCCACGTTCTCCGGGGGGCGGAGGCGCCAGCCTGACGGGCTGGGTGCCCGCGGTCCTTGTGCAGGCGCCCGCGCCCGTGACGCCCACGCCGCCGACCGCACCGGCCGCACCGGCCGCACCGGCCGCACCGGCCGCCCGGCCGCACCGGCGGCGAGCGTCCCGACCGTCCCGACGGTCGCGACGCCCCCAACTGCGCCGGCGCCGACGCCGACAGCGCCAACGGTGCCCGTTCCGACGCCGCCGACGCCGCCCACGACCCCGATATCACCCGGATCAGCTCCGATATCACCCCCAAATCCGGCCTCCGGAGCCGATTCGGGCACATCGCCCGCGCCCGCGCCGGCTCCCACATCCTCGCCCGCGCCCGCCGCGTCCAACACGACCACGCAGACAATCACTCAAGTCCAGGTCTCGACGTGCGTGTCCCATTGCGACGGGGGCAGCCAGGTCCAGCAGGCATCTCAAGACAACACGACGGTGCAGGCGGTGGGTCCGCCTGTGCCCAACGACGGGGGCGTGGCGATCGCGTTGCCCCCGACCAGCCGGACGTCGACCTCGACGCAATCGACCGCGCCCACCCCTCCGCCGCGCGGCGTGACCCAGGTCCAGGTCGGCTGCGTCGAGCAGTGCTACGGCACGACGACGCTTGACACCTCCGGTCTCACGCTGGCGCAGATCGAGCAGCTTCTGGGTGAGCTCCAGGTGCCGTCGCCGCCGTCCGCGTCCGCGACGCCGGGTGGCGAGCAGAAAACCACCCAGCAGGCCGCGGGCCAGTCAGAGAACGGCGCCGGCAACCAGTCTCAGGTCGCCAGCCAGCGCAACGGCACGGTCCAGGTCGTCGTGACGCCGAAAGGCGGCCCCGCCGACGGAGGGACCGGGCCGGCGGCGGTCAATCAGACGACCCAGGGGATCGCCCAGCTCCAGGTCGGGTGCATCTTCTACTGCTCAGGGACCCAGCAGACCCAGCAGGCCCAGCAGTCCAACGCGACCGTGCAGTCGGTGGACAGCTCCGGGGCGGGCGCCATCAACACGGTCTCGGGGGGCATCTGGCAGGTCCAGGTCGGCTGCGTGGCCTGGTGCTATGACGCCGCCGAGACCCAGACGGCCACCGGAGGCGACTCCAGCGTCGTCGCCGTCGCGCCGCCGCCCGTTGCCGCGCCGTCCGCTGTCCCGGCGCCCGTCCACGGCTCGAGGCCGCCGCCGCCTTTGAGCGGCGCCCGCACCCGTGACAGTGGCGGTGCGCCGGTCCATGTCCTCGGTGCCACGCTCGGTGCCGGCCTGTCGCGCGGGGCGCGGCCCGCGCTCCGCGCCAACCGTGTGACCGCCGTATCGGTGTCGGCCCAGGTGGGCGACGGCGGGGCAGTCGTGTCCGTCGCTGCCTCCCAGACGATCCAGATCGAGCTCCCCCACGGGACCTCGCGCCGCGCGCACCACACCGCCCGCCATTGGCGCGCGCCACAGCCGGCGCAGGCCGTGCCGGTCACGAATGCGGGGGCGGGGGCGAGCCTCGGCACCATCGCTCAGACCTCTCCTGCGCGGTCCAACCTGGACCTCGCGCTGGCGCTGGTGCTGGCGGCGCTGGGATCCGCTGTCTGGCGCTGGCGCAAGGTGCGATGATGTGCGAGCTCGTGGCGCACACAAGAGCGCCTGCGCAAGATCGACGAGGGGCCGGCCATTGGTCCCAAGAGGGGAGAGCAACAACGTGCGGAGGGGAACGCGCGACCGTCAAGCTCAGCATCGTCCGTTGCCATGACACATGGCGCGATGGCCAACGGATTAGCCTGACCGCGACGGTAGTCGTGGTGTCAGCCGTGCTGCCGATGACGGCGGCGCAGGCCGCGGGGCCCAACCCGCAGAAGGCCCCTGCCACGACGCCCGCGCCATCGCCTTCGCCCGACCCGGCGCCCTCGGCGCGGTCACACCCGCGTACGACCACGACCACGCATGTGTCGAGTCCGGCGCCCACGCCGACGTGCCCTCGTCGACGCCATCGCTGCACCCGGCGGTCACCTCGCCGCCGCAGCGTGCGTCCGACGATGCACACCCAAGCCCGAGCCCGTCCGCACGCCGCCGCCCGCAAGACGCACCGTGTGCGAACGCACGCGCGTCACCACCTCGCGCCGGCCCGCCACTCCAGCCCGGTCGCCCGCTCGGTCTCGCCGGTCGTCGCGAGCCACCGGGCTGCGCGCCCGGCCGCCAGTCACAACAGCGGCGTCGTTCTGCTCCTCGGCGCGCTGGTGCTGCTCGTGCTGGTGGCGGCCAGTCTGTCGCTGCTCAGGGTGGCGAACCGGCTGCACCGGGAGATCATGGGGTCGGCGGCGTGAGCGTGCGGAAAGTCGTCGTGGCATGCGTCGCCGCTGCGGCGTTGTCGGCCTCGGCCGCGGCTGCGGACGTGCCGCCGGACACACTCACTGCATCGTGCGCGGTCGCCGGGCAAACACAGCAATGCACCTCGGGGTGGTACACCAGTCCCGTCTCCGTCGTGTGGGCCGTCACGTCGCCCATCTCGATGCCCGCATCTGGGTGTTTACTGAACGTCACGTCCACCTACGACACGGACCAGGTGACGCCGTTGGCGTGCTCGGTGACTTGGTCGGATACAGGCCTTACCTCGCTGCTCGGCTTCAAGCTCCACGTCGAGGTCTCCTCACCGACGGCCACCGGCATCCCAGACCGACCTCCGGACGTCAACGGCTGGTACAACCACCCGGTCACGGTGACCCTCTCGGGCACCGCGTTCTCGGGCATCGCTGCATGTACCGGGCCCCAGACCTACGGCGGCCCCGCGACCACCTCGACCGCGCTCGCCGGCACCTGCACCGACAACGCGGGCAAGACCGCGAGTGCGAGCGTCCCGTTTCGCTACGACGCGACCCCGCCCACCCTCACCGTCGCCTCCCAGCCCGCCGACCGCCTGGCGGCCCTGAGCTGGCACGCGACCGCCGGCCCCGCGCCGCTCGCGCCGGTCCAGATCGTGCGCCGACCCGGCCTCAAGGAGGCCGCGAGCAGCGTGCTGTACACGGGTGCCACCGCCGGCAGCTACCAGGATCACCAGGTGCGCAACGGGACCGCGTACACCTACACGCTCACCGCCGTCGATGAGGCGGGCAACGTGACCCAGCAGACGGTCAAGGTCACCCCCGGGATCCGCCTGCTGGCGCCCGGGCGCAATGCCCACCTCAGCGCGCCGCCGACGCTGCGCTGGACGGAGATCCCAAAGGCCAGCTACTACAACGTCCAGCTGTTCCGCGGATCGAAGATCCTCAGCGCGTGGCCGACGCACGCCAGCTTCAAGCTCTCCAGGACCTGGCGCTTTGGCGGCAAGCGCCACCGTCTGGCCCCGGGCCGCTACCGCTGGTACGTGTGGCCGGGCTATGGGCCGCAGCGGAATGCCCACTACGGCCACCCGGTCGGAAACGCCACATTCGTGATCCGCTGAGCCTCCAAGCTGGCTAGCCAGCCAGTAGCATGTGGCCGCCGGTCCATCGGCCCGTCAGGAGGAGCAGGTGACATCAACTCGACGTGACCTCGAGCACGCGCTCGAAGGCGACCTGGACCAGGTGCTGGTGACCGACCGGGAGCTCTGGATCGACGGCCCGCCGCACCCGCTGTTTGCCCGGCTGCGCAACGAATGCCCCGTCCACTGGACCTCGCGCATCGGCGAATACCCCAACGAGCCCGGCTACTGGTCGATCACGCGGCCTGACGACATCCACGCCGTGAGCCGCGACTGGAAGACCTACTCCTCCGAGCTGGGCGGCGTCACCGCGATCACCGACGGGTTCCCGCTCGAGCTGATGCGGGCGATGTTCATCGGCATGGATCCGCCCAAGCACGACCGGCTGAAGATGCTCTTCCAGGCGGGCTTCACGCCCAAGCGGATCGCCGCCCACGAGGAGGCCATCCGCGAGATCACCATCCGCGTGCTCGACCGCCTCAGGGCCGCGACAGCTGCGATCTCGTGGCCGACGTCGCCCAGCCCATCGTCTCGCGCGTGATCGGGAGCTTCATGGGCATCCCCGAGGAGGACGACGCCATCTGGGCCAAGCTGATGAACGTCTCACTGGCGGCGGGCGACCCGGACCTGGCCCCCGACGGCATGCCGAGCATCATCGCCAACGAGATTCCGGAGATCTTCCGCCGCTGCACCGAGATGATCGCCGCCCGCCGCGAACATCCCACCGAGGACCTGACCTCCGTGCTCGTCCACGCCGAGATCGACGGCCAGAAGCTGGAGGAGCACGAGATCGTGATGGGCTTCTTCCTGCTCATGGCCGCGGGCAACGACAGCACCAAGGCCACCTACTGCAGCGGCATGAAGGCGCTCATGGAGCACCCCGACGAGCGCCGGCTCCTGGTCGACGACCCCTCGCTGATCCCCAGCGCCGTGGAGGAGTCACTCCGGATGTTCCCCGCCTTCGCCCATTTCCGGCGGACCGCCACGTGCGACGCCGAGATCGCCGGGCAGCAGATCCGCGAGGGCGACAAGGTGGTCATGTGGTACGTGTCCTCCAACCGCGACACATCGCGCTACGAGGAACCCGATCGCTTCGACGTGCGCCGCAACCCCGAGCACCAGGCGTTCGGCGCCGGCGGCCGGCACTTCTGCCTCGGCACCGCGCTGGCGCGGCTGGAGCTGCGGATCATGTTCGAGGAGACGCTGGCCCGCTACCCGGAGATGGAGAGGGCCGGACGCACGACGTTCGTGGAGTCAGGCTTCATCAACCAGCTCAAGACCCTGCCCGTGACGCTCGGGCCGCGCCGGGCGCCCTGAGCAGCTCCGAGCCCCGGGCCGATGTCGCGATTTCTCCCAAGGGAATCGCCTTCAAGGCGATCCCCTAGCGCCAACCCGACCAGGGGGACTGCGACTCCTCGAGCTCCTCGTCGGCGCGGATCACGTGCATGACGGCGTTGATGAGCGCCAGGTGCGTGAACGCCTGCGGGAAGTTGCCGAGGTGCCGGCCGGTCTGCGGGTCGATCTCCTCGGCGTAGAGGCCGAGCGGGCTGGCGTAGCCCAGCAGGCGCTCGCACAGGGACCGCGCGCGGTCGAGCTCGCCGATCTCGCACAGCGCCGACACCAGCCAGAACGAGCAGATGAGGAACGTGCCCTCCTTGCCCTCCAGGCCGTCGTCGGTCTCCTCGGTCCTGTAGCGCAGCACCAGGCCGCCCTCGGTGAGCTCGTCGGCGATGGCGAACACCGTGGCGCGGATCCGCTCGTCGTCGGGCGGCAGGAAGCGCATCAGCGGCAGCAGCAGCAGCGCGGCATCGAGCGCTTCGGTCTCGTAGTGCTGGACGAACACGCCGCGTTCGTCGACGCCGTTGGCCAGCACGTCGGCCTTGATCTCGTCGGCCGCCTCGCGCCAGCGCCGGGCGCGGGTGAAGTCCTCGCGCAGCTCGGCCAGCCGGGCGCCGCGGTCACAGGCCACCCAGCAGAAGACCTTGGAGGAGGTGAAGTGCTTGGGCTCGCCGCGGACCTCCCAGATGCCGCGGTCGGGCTCACGCCAGTTCTCGATGGCCTGCTCGACCTGGCGCTGGAGGATCCGCCACACGCGGTCGTCCAGCGAGTCGCGGCTGCGGGTGTGCAGGTAGACCGAGTCCAGCAGCGCGCCCCAGACGTCGTGCTGCTTCTGCTCGTAGGCGGCGTTGCCGACCCGCACGGGCTGGGCGCGCTCGTAGCCCTCGAGGTGGTCCAGGATGTACTCGTCGAGCTGGCGCTCGCCGTCCAGGCCGTACATGACCTGGAGGTTCTCCTCGCCGGCGGCGACGTCGGCGATGAAGTAGAAGAAGTCGTTGGCCTCCCACTCAAAGCCCAGCGACAGCAGCGCCCACAGCATGAACGTCGAGTCGCGGATCCAGCTGTAGCGGTAGTCCCAGTTGCGCTCGCCCTGCGGGCGTCTCGGGCAGCGAGGTGGTGGCGGCCGCCAGCAGGGCGCCGCTGGGCGCGTAGGTGAGGCCCTTGAGCGTGAGCGCGGAGCGCTGCAGGAACGTCCGCCACGGGTGGTCGGGGAAGTCGCCGCGGTCCAGCCAGTGCTGCCAGTGATGGGCGGTCCACACCAGCCGCTCGTAGGCCTCCTCGATGTCCTGCGGGCGGCGCGTGCTCTGACCACGACAGCGCGGCGTAGACGGTCTCGCCCTCCTTCATGAGATGGCGCGCCGTCGCGCGGCTGCCCTCGAAGCCCAGGCGCAGGTCGGTGGTGAGCTTCAGCTCGACGCTGCCGTCCTTGCTGCGGGCGACGCCCTCGTTGTAGCCGTCGCCGCGAGTACTCCCAGTTGGCCGGGTCGCGGCCGTAGTCGAACTTGGGCTCGCAGTCGAGCAGGAGCTGCACCTCGCCGTTGACGCAGCGGACGGTGCGGAGCAGCACGTGGTCGGCGTCGTAGTCGGTGGGTGCGCGGCGGTGGGTGTGGGAGCGGTCGTGCTCGTGGTGCCAGCGCCCGATCAGGAGCACGTCGCGGACGATGATCCAGCCCGAGCCCGAGCCCCAGCTCGTCTCGAGCACCATCGTGCCCGGGAGGTAGCGGCGAGCCGCCGGCACGGTCGAGCCGTCGGGGCCGAGGCGGAACAGGCCGGCGTCGCGGTCGAGCATCGCGCCGAAGATGCTCGGCGAGTCGACCCGGGGCAGGCACATCCACTCGATCGCGCCCGACGGCGCCACCAGCGCCACCGTCTCGCAGTCAGACAGGAACGCGTACTCGGCGATCGGCGGGAACGCGCTGGTGCCCGTGCGCGGGTCGAACTCGCGCTCGCGCACAGGCGACGCCGGCGCCGGGGCGGGCGCCGGCTGCGGGTGTGAAGCTCAGGGTTGTTGGCTTCCTCGCGCAAGGTCGGGCAGTATCAAGGCTTACCCGCAAAAGCGCAAAGTTTGGTCGCACGCTGTCAGCGGCGCAACCGGCTGCTGCAGAGCCGGTTGTTGCTCAGCCTCCGAGGCCGCCGAGCAGCGTGAACGGGTTGAACGGGCGGTGCTCGTAGACCGAGCGGCGGTTCTGCTCGACGATCACCTCGCTGCCCGCCGGGAGCCTCGCCACGCAGGCGCTCGGCCAGGGCCTGCGCGCTGTCCTCGTCGGTCGCGCCGATCAGCAGATAGTGCGCAGCGGTGCACGTGGGGGACGCCCTCGGCGTCGAGCCGGTGAGACAGCTCGACGGCGTCGTGGCGCGACGCGGCACTGGACGCGGACCTCGAACTCCGGGTAGCCCTGCTCGGCGGACTCCTCGCGCTCGTCCTCCACGCGCTGCTCGCGCTCTCCTCGACGTCGGCGGCGGCTGCGCCGGCTGCGGCTCGTCGGGGCTCTCCCACTCCTCGGAGACGGGGTGCCACTGCGCGATCTCGCACGTCGACGGTCCTCCCGTGCTCCTGGGCGAGCCGGCCGGCCAGGTCCGCGGACGCGCTCGGCCTGCTCGCGGGTGCCCGCGTAACAGAAGACCACCGGCCCGTCGACCGAGACGACCACGCGGTCATGGAAGGACTGCTGCGAGGTCATGCTCGAGCTCGTCGGCATCGAGCTGCTCGGTGAGTCGCCGGGCCAGCCCGTCGTCGTGGACGTCGATCCGTACGCGCCAGTCGTCGTTCATGGCGCCGACACAGTAGATGACCCCGCCGAGCCGGCCGGCCGCGGAGGGCCGGCGGATGCCGTGCGTAGGATGAGAACAGATCATGAGCTCTGGAAATCGAGGATTTGCGGCGTCGCACGGTGCCGGTGGCAGCGGCTTCATGCGCTCGACCCGCGGGTCGGGCAAGAAGCCGCCGCAGCTGATGGACCCCACGCGCGAGCGCGACCGGAGCCGGATCCTCGCACCTGTTCAGGCCCTACCGGATGCGGCTGACGATCGTGATGGTGATGATCGTCATCTCGGCCGGGGTGAGCATGCTCAACCCGTTCCTGCTCCGCGACACCCTCAACGAGGGCCTGTTGCAGCACAGGCACGCGCTGCTCACCGAGCTCGTGCTGGCGATGATCGCCGTCGCGATCTTCACCAACGCCGTCAGCGTGTGGCAGACCTACCTCTCCAACGTCGTCGGCCAGCGGGTGATGCACGACCTGCGCGCCGCCGTCTACCGCCACCTCCAGCGCATGTCGCTGGCCTTCTTCACGCGCACGCGCACGGGGGAGATCCAGTCACGGATCGCCAACGACATCGGCGGCCTGGACAGCGTCGTCACCACCACGGCGACGACCATCGCCTCCAACGTCACGACCGTGATGGCCTCGCTCGTGGCCATGTGCATCCTCAACTGGCGCCTGGCGCTGTTCTCGCTCATCTTCGTCCCGCCGTCGGTGTGGGGGACCCGCCGCGTCGGCAAGATCCGGCGCCGGATCACCACCGAGCAGCAGAAGCGGCTGGCCGACCTCTCCGCACTGGTGGCCGAGTCGCTGTCGGTGTCCGGGATCATGCTCGGCAAGACGATGGGCCGCGGGCCAGGACCTGGCCGAGCGCTTCACCGGCGACTCCAAGGGGATCGCCGATCTGGAGGTCCGCAGCCGGATGGCGGGACGCTGGATGATGGCCACGATCCAGTTCATCTTCTCCGTCCAGCCGGTGATCATCTACTGGCTGGCGGGCCAGTCGTTCATCGGCAGACGATCGACCTCGGGACCGTCGTGGCGTTCACCACGCTGCTGACCCGGCTGCTGTTCCCGATCAACTCGCTGCTGGGCACGCAGGCCGACATCGAGTCCTCGCTGGCGCTGTTTGATCGCATCTTCGAGTACCTCGACCTGCCCGTCGACATCGTGGAGGCCGAGAACCCCGTCACCCTGCGCCCCGAGGAGGTGCTGGGCGAGGTGCGCTTCGAGCACGTCTCGTTCCGCTACGGGGTGCCCGGGCACCGAGGCCGAGGACTGGACGCTGCGCCATATCGACCTCGTCGTGCCCGCGGGGACGCGCACCGCCAT
>CAWBPG010000005.1:0-602500 GCA_963790605.1 uncultured Actinomycetota bacterium
TCGCCGTTTGCGCCTCCATTTCCAATCGGTCACGAGTGCGTCGCGCAGGTGGTTGAAGTCGGCGACGAAGTCACGCACTTCACTCCCGGGCAGATCGTGGCCGTTCCCTTCCAGATTTCCTGTGGCGCCTGTGCCTCCTGTCAGCGAGGACGCTCGAGCAACTGCCGTGCCGTGCCGGCCATGTCCACCTACGGGTTCGGACCGGCGGTCCAAACGTGGGGTGGCTTCCTGTCAGATCTGGTGTGCGTCCCATACGCCGACACACATGCTGGTCACGGTTCCTGAGGGGCTCGATCCCGCCTCCGTCGCCAGCGCTTCAGACAACATCAGCGACGCCTGGCGGGCGGTCGCGCCCGCGCTCGCAAACGAGCCGCGGGAGCCGGTTCTCGTGGTGGGAGGCGCTGGACCGGGATCGATCGGTCTGTACGCTGCGGGTCTGGCGGTCGCTCTTGGCTCCGAGTCGGTTTTGTACGTAGACGCCGACCCGCAGCGGCGAGAGACGGCAGCAGCGCTGGGCGCAGAGACACGTGCCGACCTTCCTCAGCGCCTTGGACCATTCGCGATAACGGTTGACGCGAGCGGAGACCCAGACGGACTCGTACTCGCCCTGCGCTCCACGGCAGCAGATGGACTTTGCACGAGTACTGCGATCTACTTCGCAGAGCAGCCGACTTTGCCACTTCTCGAGATGTACACGAAGGGCATCACGTTCCGTACCGGGCGTGCCAACGCCCGGGAGGCGATGCCCGACGTCCTCAAGCTCGTGGCCGCAGGCACACTGCACCCCGAGATCGTCACCGGTCGCTAGTCGACTGGTCTGACGCCGCGGATGCACTGTCGAGAATGCCTGGACGAAGCTCGTGATCGCGCGTGCCGTTTGACTCCGCGCGTTCGATGCCGAAAGTGCCGATTCACGACTCTCGCTGGGCCTGCAGCCGGCTCTTACTAGCGGCCAAGCCGTCACACACGACCAGGAGTACTGATGAGATCTCACCTTGACATCGCCCACGACCTCTACGACGCGTTCGAGCGCCAAGACTCACAGCGTCTAGTCGAGCTCCTGCATCCGGACTTCGTCGGTTACGTGACCGAAGGAATGCCAGGCGGCGTCGGCGGCGCTCACTTCGGCCCGAAGGCGATGCTGAGCGATGTCTGGGCACCAATCGCGCGGCGTTTTGGCGCCCGTCCCGTACCCGATCAGTTCCATTGCTGCGACGACGGCGACGTAATCGTGCTCGGGAGCTATCCCGGCCAGTCGGCCGGCACCGACCGCGCCTTCGACGCGGTATTTGCCCACGCGCTGGCATTTCGCGACAACCGCATAATCGCGATGCGTCAGGTCACCGACAGCCAGCGCTGGGTCGACGCGGTGGCTGCTGCCAACGTGGCCGTCGTGAAACGCATGTTCGACGCCGTCGAGCAGCGCGACGCCGAGGCGCTGCTCAGCGTCTACGCCGAGGACGTCGTGATCACCGAGGCCTCATCGCTGCCCTATGGCGGCGTCTACCACGGTCATGAGGGAGCCATCAAGCACGGCATGGGCTATGTCGCGGCGTGGGACTCCGTCCAGACGGCGGCCGACCGCGAGTTGGAACTGGTCATCCTCAGCGCTGGCAACCCGTTGATCGTGAGGTGGCGCCAGAGGGCAACAAAGACAGATGGAACTCACCTCGACGCTCCCGTCGTTGACATGATCGAACTGCGAGCGGGACGAGTCACATCGCTGCACATGTTTCACTTCGACACCGCTCGCGTGCTCGAGTTCCTGAATGCTGCGCCAGCCGCGTGAGATCTTCTCGACAGGGTGGGCGAGCCGCCACGGTGGTCGTCGCGTGCGGCATAGCGGCGTAGCCGTTCGGCCGCCACCGCACACCAATCGATGTTCTCGCGTTCGTAGGCGATGCCGCGCGCGAGGGTGAGGCTGGGCCCGAGATCCGCGCCGTCGGGGTCGGCGAGCGCATCAGCTTGGCGTAGGTAGCGCTCCAGGTTGGCCACCGACTGTGCGGCCCGTTGATCCAGCACGAGGATCAAAGCCTCGGGATCTGCGACGGCGGCCGAATAGACCTTGACGGCCAGATCTTCCTTGAGCGCACCGGGCTTGGCGGGAACTGCCGCGAACTCCCGAAGGGATTGTCGCCCTGCCGCGGTAATGGTGAACACGCGCTTGTCCGGGCGCCCTCGCTGGCGGACCGCACGGCCTCGGACGAGCCCCTGCTCCTCGAGGCGGCGCAGCTCGCCGTAGATCTGCTGAGGCAGCGCGTGCCAGAAGTTGGCGACCGACGCGTCGAAGCGCTTTGCCAACTCGTAGCCCGAGGCTTCCGCGTCGAGCAACGTGGCGAGGACGGCGTGGCGCAAAGCCATTCCACCAGTATAGACAAATTTTGCTTTAGTGTTTTTTTTGTGTATGCTCTGGCCCATGAGCATCGAGCCACGCACATCTCATCGGTTCCGCATCGCCGCCGAGAGCCGCGACATCAACGCGCTTTTGGCGACCCTCGCTCCCGACGTCGTGCTGCACAGTCCCGTGAGCTTTGCCCCCTACATCGGGAAGGCCAGCGTCTCGACGCTGCTGCGGTTGGTGTCCGAGGCGTTTGACGGGTGGCGGTGTGTCACAGAGACCCACGGCGCGGACGGCGTCCTCGGCTTCGTCTTTCGCACGCGCGTGGGAGAACGCGAGCTCGAAGGCCTGGATCTGCTCCGACTCGACAGCGACGGCCTGATTGCCGACCTGACCGTGATGATCCGCCCGCTCTCGGGGCTGATCGCGCTGGCCCAGGCGATCGGACCTAAGTTGACCGCTGCCGGTCTGACCGTTTCGCCGATCGACGAAGGCTGATCCGACGCGCCTTCACGGCGCCTCGTCGACGCCACCCTCCGTGAAGCACGCCGACGCGACCGCCATTCTTGACCGCCTCCACGCAGCGCAGAACGCGCTCTACCGCGGCGGGGAGAACCGGGAGATACGGGCCCTGCTGCATTCCGACATCAATTGGACCGTTCCGGGATCCAGCCCGATCGCCGGTAGCTACCACGGCCTAGAAGAGGTTCTGGCCTACTTCGCCTGCCGACGCGATCGGGCGGCAGGCACCTTCCGATTGCATCGCCGTGATGTGCTCGTCGGCACTAGCAGGCGGATCGCCGCCCTGACCGATGGCAGTGCCGCGATTCAAGGTGCAGAACACAAGTGGTCAACCATCGGGCTCTACGACCTAACCAACGACGCCAGGATCGCGGCGTGCTGGCTGCTGCCGCTCGACCAAGCAGCGTTCGACGCGATCTGGTCAGGCCGTCAAAGCTCCAAGCCGCCGGGCTCACGACCTCAACGGAATGAGTGATCGTGAAGCGACCCTGCTCATTTGCGCCATCCCTGTTCTCGGCGCCAACTGCTGGGGGACCCCCGCCGATGCGGCGGTCATCTCGATCGCTGATCGAGAATCCGAAGGAGCGGGGGCGTCCTTAGTCGCTAACGCAAAGACGGCAAGCGTGAACTTCCACTACAACGAGCGCGCGGCCCGCCCCCGTGAGATACCTCGGCTTCGAGAGCCGCCGTGATCGGGGACCGTTGGGGCGTGACCGATGCGGAGCTCGCCCGTCACTACCCGTGCGACGACGTCGTTGCCTCGCCGGTTCTGCAGGCGTGGCGCGCGGTCACCGTGCACACGACGCCTGACGGATTGTGGCCGTGGTTGGCGCAGATCAGGCTGGCGCCATACTCGTACGACTGGATCGACAACCTCGGGCGTCGCTCGCCGCGCGAGCTGCGGGCGTTGCCCGAACCTGCTGCCGGTCAGCATTTCAGCACCGCGGCAACGCGCCCGCTCGGGCGCATCCTCTCCGTCGCGGCACCGGAGCATCTCACCGGCCAGATCGCTGGAGCAGTCATCTCCTACGTGCTCGTACCGAACGGCGACCGTACTCGGCTGCTGATGAAGCTCGTCACCACCCGAGGTCGCCTAGTCGCGCCATTACTGTCGGTGGGCGACCTGGTTATGGCTCGCCGCCAGCTCCTGAGCCTCAAGCAGCTCGCTGAGCGGAAGGGCTGCCCCGGGTCAGCTGAGTCAAGGCTCGAACTGACTACTTGAACTTCGCTCCTTCCGTATACGACCTGCCAACAGGATTCCTGGTTTCGGCTCCAAACGGACCTCGCGACCGCGCGCGGGTCGCGTCTCAAGAGTGCTGTAAAAGCTGACGCGAGCTTGGGTTCCCGGGGTTGAGTCTAAGCGGCGGTCACCTCCTCGTCGAGGGTGTCGGGGTCAGCTTGCTGGTACTTGATTCGGTAGAGGTGCTGGCGGTCGACGTCGGTGAAGGTGGCGCCGTTGCTGGCGTGACTGAAGAACAGATCGAGCACTGCCCACACGAGTGAGAGGCAGCTGGTCTCGCCGGGGAAGCGGCCCCTCACCTTGGTGCGCCGCCGGACCTCACCGAGCGACCGCTCGAGGAGATTTGTCGACCGCCACCGTTCGCGGTGCCGGAGCGGGTAGCGGAGGTGCACCACGAGCGCGTCGAGGTCCTCGGTGAGACAGCGGGCAGCGGACTCGTAGCCGCGGCGCTCGAGCTCTGAGATGAGGACCTGGAGGCGGAGCTTGCCGTCCTTCACGCTGGTGGCGTCGGTGAGCTAAGACCAGTAGTTGAACCGGATCCGGTCCTGCTCTTCCTTCGGCAGCTTCGCGAGCAGGTTCCGCAAGCGGTGAACAGCGCAATGCTGACGATCAGCGCGCGGCCAGACCTCCTCGACCGCTGCGATCAGCCCGGGCGCGCCGTCGGCGACGACCAAGCGTCGCGCAGCGAGCCCCCGAGCAATCAGATCGCGGCCCAGTTCGACCCAGTCCTCCTTGGACTCCCGTGCTCCCAGCCTGACGGAGACCAGCTGCCTATGGCCATCTTCGTCGATTCCCCCGGCGCAGATCACGCCTTCCTTCGGGCCGCTTGGCCGGACCGGGAGATAGATCGCGTCAAGGAACAGGACGACCAGCTGGATGTCGTAGAGCGAGCGGCGACACAACGCCTGGAACCGCTCGTGCAGCTCGGCGCAAATCCTCGCGATGGTCGAGCGCGATGTCTTCCCGAGCCCCGGGTCATCGACCATGCCCTTCGCCAGCAGCTTGTCGATCTCAGCTTGTATCTCCGCCGACGGCGGTACGGTGCGTCTCACGGCGTAGGCCTCCTTCATCGTCTGCCAGGACTTGAGGGAACCTACGCCGTCGCTCTGACAGCACCCGACCGGCTATTTACAGCAATTCTGAGACGCGACCCGCGCGCGGCGGACAGTCCCGCTTCGCGCGGAAAGGGCGCACGACGCCGGCGAGGACTCCGCTCGACAGATGTGTGCTAGCCGGACGCCTCGAAATTGCAAGCACCAGGGCAGCAGCGGTGCGGAGGGCGCTGTCGCTGCTGGAAGCGGGACAGATCCGGCCACGAGACTGCGGGTCCCTGCCGGTGGTCCTTGGCCTGTAAGACGACTAGGTCCAGGCGACACGCCGCCTCGGTAACCGGCTGAACGCGTGCGATGGTCGATGCACAACCGCACAACTGACTCGAACAGCCGCGACCACCTGCTTTTGCGCGGTACTGATGACCGGTGTCGCAAATAGGGTGTCCGCACGTGTTTCGCAGTCACAGGGGCTATACGGACGCTAGCCACGGTGCGTACGAGCGCGAAGCGTGAAGGCCGGTGCGGAACCGGTCGCGTCGGGCGTTCGGCACGACGAGGGCGTTGACCTCGGCCCGGGGGCTCGGCGGGGCAGTCCGACAGAGCCGCGCGCACGCAGTTTCCCGAAGCCTTGACCAGCGTGACCGAGCGCATCGATGCTGTCGCTCTCGACGCGAAGCAGACACGATTCCGGCCTGCCGAGAGCGGCAACTCGCGACTCCTTCCGGACACGACCGGCAACGCTGGACGGATCAAAAGACGGCGCCGACCGTCAGCAGGACCTCCGCCGGCAGGTGCTACTCCCCAACGCCTGTTGCGGTGGTGGCCAGCTCGTGGCTGCTTTCACGCGAACGCGCTTACCCCGACGTGATGTGGTCCGACGCGCGCTTCACGGCTCATCGGGATCGCGGACCGGCGCCGGAACCGCCGTTCCTTGCCAGGACAGCTGGTTGCCGCGCTGGGCTATCTGTCTGGCCTGGGCGAGGCGGCACCGGCGTGACGGGCGGGATGGACCGACCCAGGCAGAGGCCGGATGGTCCGCGTAGGTAGCCTCAGCGCCCGTGCTGCTCACTATTACGACGACGCATCGTCCAGCCACGGATCTAGGGTTTCTGCTGCACAAGCATCCGGATCGGACACAGTCGTTTTCCTTGCCGTTCGGGCGGGCGCGGGTTTTCTACCCAGAGGCATCGGTGGAGCGTTGTACCGCGGCGCTGCTGGTCGATATCGACCCGGTGGGTCTGGTGCGACGCGGCGGCGCGTCCGGCGGTTTTGCGTTGGCGGAGTACGTCAACGACCGACCCTACGTCGCGTCCTCGTTTCTGTCGGTGGCGCTGGTGACGGTGTTCAAGAGCGCGATGACCGGCACGTGCCAGGGGCACGAAGAGCTGGCGGCCTCGGCGATCCCGCTCGAGGCGTGGCTGCCGGTTCTGCCCGCGCGGGGTGGCGAGGGCGAGGTGCGGCGCTTGTTTGTGCCGCTCGGGTACGGGGTGCAGGTCGAGCCGATCGGCCTGGATCCCGAGTATCCGGAGTGGGGCGAAAGCCGGTATGTCTCGCTGCGGTTGTCGGCGTCGTGCCGCCTGGCGGACCTGTTGACCCATCTGTATGTGCTGATCCCGGTGCTCGATGACGACAAGCACTACTGGGTCGACGACGCGGAGATCGAGAAGTTGATGCGACGCGGCGAGGGATGGCTGGCGATCCATCCCGATCGCGATCTGATCGTGCGGCGCTACCTCAAGAAGCAGGCGCGGCTGTTTTTTCCGGCGCTGGAGCAGCTGGGTGATGCGGCGCCGGTCACCGAGGACCTCGATCCCCAAACCGAGTCGGTCGAGCAGATACCTTTGCGCGAGCACCGATTGTCGGCCGTTGAGACCGTGCTGGAGCAGGCCGGCGCGCGAAGTGTGCTGGACCTGGGCTGCGGTCCGGGCGCATTGCTGACCCGTCTGATGGCCGGGCGGTACGACCGGATCGTTGGGATGGATGTCTCGACGCACGCGTTGCAGCGGGCTGCCCGCCGGCTCAAGCTCGACGAGCTGCACGACGCCCAACGCCAGCGCATCGACCTGATCCAAGGCGCGCTGACCTATCGCGACCCGCGCCTAGAGGGCTTCGATGCGGCGGTGTTGATGGAGGTCATCGAGCACCTCGACCCACCGCGGCTGACGGCGCTCGAGCAGAACGTGTTCGGGTCCGCGCGCCCCGGGACGGTCGTGGTCACCACCCCGAATGCCGAGTACAACGACCGCTGGGAGAGTCTGTCCGCGGGTGAGTTCCGGCATTCCGATCATCGGTTCGAGTGGACGCGGGAGCAGTTCGCCATTTGGGGTGACCGGGTGGCGCAACGCCACGGGTACTTGGTGCGCTACGTGGCGGTCGGCGACGAAGACCCGCAGGTTGGCGCGCCGACCCAGATGGCGGTGTTCGCGCGATGAGACTCGACCTGCCCGATCCGAGCCTGGTGGTGTTGATCGGCGCGTCGGGGTCGGGAAAGAGCTCGTTCGCGCGCGAGCACTTCCTTGCCACGGAGGTGATCTCGTCAGACTTCTGCCGCGGTCTGGTCGCCGACGACGAGAACGATCAGGCTGCGACGGCGGACGCGTTCGCTGTCCTGCAATTCATCGCGTCACGTCGGCTGGCACAGCCGCGTCTAACGGTGATCGATGCGACCAACGTCCAGCGCGAGTCGCGGCGGTCGCTGATCGAACTGGCCAAGCAGCACGATCTCTTTCCGGTGGCGATCGTGCTTGACCTCCCGGAAGCGGTCTGCCAAGCACGTAATCGCGGGCGTGCCGACCGCGTCTTCGGCGCGCACGTCATCCCGCGACAGATCGGCCAGCTGCGCAAATCGCTGCGCGGCCTGCAGCGCGAAGGCTTCCGTCGCGTGCACGTTTTGCGCTCGCCGGAGGAGGTCGTCGAGGCTGAGATCCGGCGCACGCCGCTGTGGACCGACCGCCGCGCCGAGCACGGTCCGTTCGACATCATCGGCGACGTCCACGGCTGCCAGGCCGAGCTGGTTGACCTGCTTAGACAGATCGGCTACGCGGTCGCCGATGATGGAGTCACCGTCACACCCCCGGACGGGCGGCGTGCAGTGTTCGTCGGCGACTACGGCGACCGCGGACCAGATACGCCCGGCGTTTTGCGCCTGGTGATGGCCATGGCCGAGGCCGATACGGCGATCTGCCTGCCAGGCAACCACGACGTCAAGCTCGTGCGCAAGCTCAAGGGCCGCGATGTACAGATCACCCACGGGCTGGCCGAGACTCTCCAGCAGCTCGAGCGCCAGCCTGAGGAGTTCCGAGACCAGGTGCGCGACTTCCTCGATCGCCTCGTGAGTCATGTCGTGCTCGACGACGGTGCGGTGGTCGTTGCGCACGCCGGGATGAAGCAGAGCTATCAGAGGCGCTCGTCCGGCCGCGTTCGTGACTTCGCGCTGTTCGG
Organism: uncultured Actinomycetota bacterium; assembly: GCA_963790605.1. Taxonomy (GTDB): domain Bacteria; phylum Actinomycetota; class Thermoleophilia; order Solirubrobacterales; family Solirubrobacteraceae; genus Palsa-465. The sequence continues at coordinate 8,594 of CAWBPG010000005.1, forward strand.
TGAGACGACCGGGGAGACCGACGAGGTCGGGCTGCCGGTCCGTCTCGAGTGGGCGCGGGACTACCGCGGAGCGGCTGCGGTCGTTTACGGCCACACCCCGGTGGCGGAACCAGAATGGGTCAACAACACGCTCAACATCGACACCGGCTGCGTGTTCGGTGGCCGCCTCACCGCGCTGCGCTGGCCCGAACGCGAGCTTGTGTCCGTTCCGGCGCAGAAGACCTACTACGAGCCCGTCCGAGCGCTGCCCGCGACCGAGCCGACCCCCCAGGACCGTCCTGCGTTCGTGCTCGACATCGGGGACGTCGCTGGCAAGCGCATCGTCGAGACGTCGCTGACACGCACGGTCACCATCCGCGAGGAGAACGCCGCCGCGGCCCTGGAGGTGATGAGCCGCTTCGCGACCGACCCACGCTGGCTGATCTATCTCCCGCCGACGATGGCCCCGCCTGCGGCCTCACAGCGACCCGACCTGCTCGAGCACCCCGAGGACGCCTTCGCCGAATACCGACGGGAGGGCGTGACCCAGGTCATCTGCGAGGAGAAGCACATGGGCTCGCGTGCGGTCGTGATCGTCTGCCGCGACGAGCAGACCGCCCGCGAGCGGTTCGGCGTCGACAGCGGTCAGACCGGGATGATCCACACCCGGACCGGCCGACCGTTCTTCGACCACGACACCGACACCGATACCGAGGCGGCACTCGCCCGGGTCCGCGCAGCCGTCGACATCACCGGTCTGTGGGATGAGCTCTCGACCGACTGGCTGGCGCTCGACTGCGAGCTGCTGCCCTGGTCGGCCAAGGCGATGGACCTCGTTCGTCGCCAGTACGCCTCGGTCGGAGCCGCCGCGCACGCCGGGCTCACCGCGACGCTGACCACGCTCGAGCAGGCTGCCGGCCGCGGTCTTGACGTCGACGAACTGATTGCCGCCGAGCGCGGTCGGCTCGAGCACGCCGACCGCTACCGCGACGCCTACCGACGCTACGTCCGCCGCGTCAGCGGCGTCGACGACCTGCGGCTTGCCCCGTTTCACCTCCTCGCTGCCGAGGGCGCCGTATTCACCGACCACGATCACCCCTGGCATCTCGAGCGGCTCGACCGACTCGTCGCGGCCAACCCCGACTGGCTCACCCAGACCGGCCGGGTCACGGTGGACACCGGCGATCAGGGCAGCCAGGGCGCAGCGATCGAATGGTGGGAGCAGCTCACCGCCAGCGGCGGCGAGGGGATGGTCGTCAAGCCAATCAGTTTCACCGCTCGGGGCCGCAAAGGGCTCGCGCAGCCCGGTATCAAATGCCGCGGCCGCGAGTACCTGCGGATCATCTACGGCCCCGAATACGCTGATGCGAGCCAGATCGACCGGTTGCGGGCCCGCAATCTCTCCCGCAAGCGCGGGCTTGCTGTCCGCGAGTTCGGCCTCGGCGTCGAGAGTCTGTCTCGCTTTGTCACCCGGGAGCCGCTCTACCGGGTGCACGAATGCGTCTTCGCAGTCCTCGCGCTCGAGAGCGAACCCGTCGACCCAAGACTCTGAGACTCACACCGCAGACACTCGCTGTGACCAGCGGGACGCGGCCCGGCCCGACCGTCGCAACGCGACGAAAAGCGATGACGAGCCGCGGGGCACTCGCTACGCCTATACCGCGAAGTCACTGCCCAGCACAAACGTCTTTGACGATCGTTGGCGCGAGAAGCAGCCATGAGAGCGACAGCCGAACGGCCCACCACGGCAGCCGCTGCCGGACACCATGGGTCGCGGCGAGCAGCCTTGGCGGGGTCCCCGACGACGTCGTCGAGATCCGAGGCGGGCTCATGACCCGCCGCTCACAAGCCCGCGCTCGGCTCGGCTTACGGCCGCAGCCGGGCGCTCGCCGGAATCACCGGCGGGCGGCGATGGTGGACCGTGTCGACGATCTGGGACGTGTCGATCCCCTGCAGATAGTTCGACGTGATCGCGAGGTGGGCATGCCCGAGCGAGTGCAACCCCTCGACGCCTAAACCAGAAGTCTGGATCCGTGGCCGCAATGGCGACGATGCAGGTGTGTGCGAGCAGGGAGGCGAGGTCCTTCTCATCGCCACCTGCGAGACCACCGGTCGTTGGCGGGCAGCGCCGCCGTGACGTCTTTCCAACAGATCGCGGTTAGCAGGTGCGAGCATGTCTCCGGCGAGATCCTCTTCGCCTCGAGCAAAGCAGGAGAAACGACACCGTGAACTACGAGGAGCCCATATCGCCCGCCACGGCCAAGTCCAACATAGGCCAGGCGGCTGCGGCGCCCGAGCACGCGCAGCCGGCGAGTACGGTTGCCCCAAACGCAGATACCCCGGGTGTGATCGAATCGCCGCCGCGGATATTCCTGGGCGCGCTCGGGGTCGGCTTCGGTCTCAATGCCTTGATCGGAGGCCCCTCGCGGCCATCGACCGTTGCCCGGCCGGTCGGAGCCGCGTTGATCGTCGCGGGCGCCGGGCTGATGGGCACGTTCGTGCGGGCCTTCGGCCGCGCCGGTACTCCTTGTGATCCCGGCACGCCCTCAGAGACGATCGTTACCGACGGCCCGTACCAGCTGACTCGCAACCCCGGCTACCTCGGCATGGCGCTCATGTATTCCGGGATCGCGATCATCTCGAACGCGCCATGGGCGCTCGTCCCGCTGCCGGTCGCGATCGCGGTCATCGACCGCGGCGTCATCGCGCGTGAGGAGCGCTACTTGGAGCGTAAGTTCGGCGCGTCATACACGGATTACAAGCGCCGTGTTCGCCGATGGGTATGAACCGATCGCTAGCCGACTGGTCAACCTGTACACGCTGTACGTGATTTCAGGCTCGCACGCCTGCCGGTCGAGGATGCCGACGCGCTTGAGCACATGCAGGTGCCTGGCCGCCGGGCGCGTGTGAGCAACAAAAAACCCCGCTTGAGCGGGGCTTTCTGAGAGAGCGGCTGAAGGGACTCGAACCCTCGACCTTCTGCATGGCAAGCAGACGCTCTAGCCAACTGAGCTACAGCCGCGAGGTGGCCGAGTATAACCCGCGCCCGGACCTGCGGACGCGCCCCGCGCCCCGCGACCGGCACCGAGATCCCGGGAGGCACGTCCGCCCGTACTGGGTTTAGCGCGGCGCACATCACGGGAAGAACGGGTCTGAGGCTCCGATCCAGGATGAAGACGGGCGACGTGCGCTGGTCGGCGCTCTGCTACGGCCTTTGGGCCGCCGGAGCGCCACCGCGCGCGGCGTCAGTCGGACTCGACGTCGATTCCCAGCGCTGCCGCCAGCGCGCCCGAGGAAGCGAGGACGTCGGGCCAGGGCATCCGTAGGCCGCGCAGGGACTCGACGCCGAGCACGCCGTCGAGCGACGCGCCGCGAATGGCGCAGCCCGCCACCTTGGCGTGGCGGAAGTCGGCGCCCTCCAGACGGCAATCGACGAACGCCACGGCCTCCAGGCGTGCGTGCATGAAGGAGGCGTCGGCGAGGTTGACCCGCTCGAACACCACGTTGCGAAGGGTGGCCGAGGCGAACGAGGCCAGCTGCAGCGAGGAGTCGACCACCCGCAGGTCCCGGACATCGCCGCGGCTGAGCCCGAAGCCCACGAGCTGACAGCGGTGCGCCTCGACGCGAGCGAGCGCGCCCTCCCGCCCGTCGACGTTCGACAGCCCGCAGTCGCGCATGATCACGTCGCCCAATGTCAGGCCCGGCACACTCCCGGGCTCGAGCACGACGCCCCGGAGCTCGGACTCGCGCACTCGCACGCGCCCGGCCTGGACCGCAGTGCCATCGCCGGCCACCAGCGCGCCCGTGAGATCGATCGCCCCCGCGACAGCGGGCAACGACACCTCCTCCAGCTCCGGAAGATCGGGTGCCTGGAGCGCAGAGACGTCGGTCACAGCCCGCTGAGGCGCCGACGCGCCGGCTCAGACGCTGCCAGGATCGGGGACCTGGGCGGCCGCGCGCTCGGCGGCCGCGTCCTCGGCCGCAAACTCAGCCATCGCGGCGTCAAGGCTCTCGGCAGTCTCGACATTGCGTGACACGCCGGCCAGCCGCAGAGTGTCGTTGACGGGCGACTCGGCCGGGATGACCAGCCGTAGGCTCTGGCCACGCGCGCGCAGCTTCTCGCGCAGCTTGTAGATGAGATGGATGCCGGCGCTGTCCAGGTAATCCAGGGCACCGACGTCCAGAATCAGGGCCAGCGCGTGGTTGGGCGTGGCCTCGGCGATCGCGCTCTCGATGCCGTCCGCGTTGGAGAGGTCGATCTCGCCCGTGAGCCGGGCGATCACCACGCCCTCCCGCTCAGAGAACTGGATGTCGGCCAGCTTCACGGCGTGAGCTTCCGGTGCATGACGATCTCCGTCCCCGTCTCGGACGAGTTGACCTCCACGTTGTCCATCGCCGCTCGGATGATCGTGAGGCCGCGGCCGCGATCCTGTCCGCGGGGCGCGCGCCAGCGCCCCACGTCGGTGACGACGAAGGTCACCTGGCCGTCACCAGCCGTGGCGCGCAGGGTGAACTCCGCCGGCGCGGGGGAGTAGGCGTGCTCGATCGCGTTGGTGCAGGCCTCGCTGACCGCGAGGGTGATCTCCATGGTCTGGGAGTCGTTGGCGCCCTGGTGCCGCAGCCATCGCCGCAGCAGCAGCCGGATCTCGGCCAGGATCTTGGGGTCGGCGGGCAGATGCAGGTCCAGGTCGTCGATCGATCGCCGCCGTTCTGGATGGCGACGATCGCGACGTCGTCGCGCAGACCATCGAACGGGACCAGGCGGTCGACCGCGCGCCGGCACAGATCATCGACCGAGGTCGAGTCCTTGACCGCGGCCAGCAGCTCATCGATGGAGTCGGTCAGCGGGGTGCCGGGCCGCTCCACGAGGCCGTCGGTGTAGAAGACGAGCGTCTCCCCGGGGGCCAGCACGATCTCTTGCTCCTGCACACGGCCGTACGAGAATGCGCCGAGCGGCGCGGAGGGGGTGATCTCGCACCACGTGGCCGCCGTCGCGGCTGATCACCACCGGCGGCAGATGGCCGGCACTGGCGATCTGGACCTCACCGGTGTCTGGCTCCAGCACCGCGTAGGCCGCGGTGGCCATCGCGTAATCGGGCATCGCTTGCACGAAGCGGTCGACCAGCTCCAGGGTCCGGGCCGGGCCGTAGTCCTGCATGGCGTAGGCGTGCAGCGCGGTGCGGAGCTGGCCCATCAACGCGGCGGCGCGGACCCCGTGGCCGACGACGTCGCCGATCGCCACCCCCAACCGGCCGCGGGCCAGTTCGAACACGTCGTACCAGTCGCCGCCGACCTCGTCGCTGGCCGGCAGGTAACGGGCAGCGGTGGTCACCCCGATGACGTCGACGAGCCGCTTGGGCAGCAGGCTTCGCTGCAGGATCATGGCAACCCGATGCTCGCGCTCCAGCTCGGAGAACAGACGCGCGCGCTCGATGCCCGGCGCGGCGCGCGCCGCGGCCACCTGGAGGGCGGCGAGGTCGCGTTGCCCGAATACCCGGGGCACGAGTGACCCGACGTGCAGCACTCCGATCAGGGCACCCTCGACGATCAGCGGAATGCCCAGCAGCGATTGGATCCCCTTCTCGCGCAGGATCGGATTGAGGATGTCGGCGTGGTCGACGTCGGCGATGAAGACCGCCACGCGCTCGGCGGCGATTCGACCCGCGAAACCCTGGCCGACCGGGATCCGCACGCCCTGCTCGACCTCCTCCTCGATGCCCTTGGCCGCCCGCGCCACCAATTGCTCGTTCGCGGGGTCGTACAACAGGATCGCCACCGTGTCGACGTGCAGGGCTTCGCGAATGCGGACGAGCAGCTCGTCCAGGAATTCCTCCAGGCCCAGCTCCGAGAGCGCCGGATCGCTCAGCCGGGCGAACGCCTCCACCTGGTGCGCCGGGGCGAGCGCATCCGCCACGGGCCTCAGGACGGTCTGCCCGGCCCGGGGCGCGTGATGGTGAGGTTTCTCCAGGGTCACGGAGGTTATTGTGCCCCGGTGCGGTGCAAGCCAACAGGTCTGACCGTCCGCGTCCCAACGGCCTCCACGCACCCCCACCCACTGATGTGAAGGCGACGACCGGAATCGAACCGGTGTAGACGGCTTTGCAGGCCGCTGCGTAGCCACTCCGCCACGTCGCCGAGGCCCCAAGAGTAGCGTCGCCGGCGGGGTCGGCCCCCGGCGGCGCTCAGCGACAGATCAGGACGACGAGGTTCCCCGAAGGGTCTCGGACCGCGGCAGACTCCGCGTTCTCGGAGTCCGGCTGCAGGCCGGCGTCGCGGACGCGATCCAGCACGCGGTCAAGCTCGGCTCGATCGGGGAGGACCACCTCGTAGGAGCGCAGGCCGACGGCGCCGGGCGCGCCCGGGCCCGAGCCGGCGCTGTGCCAGGTGTTGAGCCCGAGGTGATGGTGATAGCCACCGGCCGAGACGAACAGCGCGCCCGGATAGCCGCGAGCGGTCACGTCGAAGCCGAGCACGCCGTGGTAGAAGGCCTCGGCATCGGGGATGCTCGACACCTGGAGGTGCACGTGGCCCATCACCGTGCCCGCCGGCACGGTTGCCTGGGGACCGGCGGCGGCGGCGAGCTCGTCGGCGAGGCTGCGCACGTCCAGCGGCAGCGTCGCCATCTGGAGCTGGCCATCGGCGTAGCTCCATTCCCCGCGCGGGCGGTCGCGGTAGAGCTCGATGCCGTTGCCGTCGGGATCTGAGAGGTAGAGCGCCTCTGAGACGAGATGGTCGGCCACCCCGTCCAGAGACCAGTGGGCCTGCGCCAGGCGAGCCAGCGCGTGCGCGAGGTCAAGCCGCGTCGGGTGAAGGATGGCCAGGTGATAGAGCCCGGTCGCTCGCCGGTCCAACGCGGGCGCCGAGGCATCGCCATGCAACCTGACGAGGTCGGCGCCGCCAGGCACACCGAAGGCCAGCCCGCCGTCATCGGCCTCGCGCCCGCTCAGACCCAGCGCGGTCTCATAGAACGCGCGACTGCGCGCGAGGTCTGAGACGGTCAGGCTGACCGCGCCGGGCGACGTGTCCGCAGCGATCGCCGGCGCGGCCGGCACTGACGTGGGGGAGGGGGTTGTCGAGTTCATCGGGTCCATTGACTCCAGGCTAGGCCGCGGCGGCGGCGGAGAAGCGGCTGTGGTGGGCGACCAGGTCCGCCACGATCTCGGCGAGGCGGTCCCGAGTCTCGGGATCGGTCAGCTCGCCATCGGCGGAGAAGAGGTCGTGGGCCTTGGGGATCGCAAGCTCCTTGTCCAGGACGCGCGCCCCGGCGATGCCCAGCGCCTTGCGCAGGTGGTCCTGGGCCCACATCGCGCCGTAGTCGGTCATGCTCGCGCCGATCGCGGCGATGGGCTTGCCCCACAGTGCGGAGTCGGGGCCGTGGGGCCGCGAGGCCCAGTCCACCAGGTGCTTGACCTGGCCCGGAATGGTGGTGTTGTACTCAGGGGTGGCGATCAGGACGGCGTCGGCGCTCTCGAGCTCGGCGCGCAGACGCTCCACCTCGGCGGGCGGAGCGTCCTCGCGGTCCTCGTTGAACGGGGGCAGAAGCTCGAGATCCTCGTAGACGTCGATGGTCACGCCGTCGGGCGCCACTTGTGCCGCCGCCCGCAGCAGCGCCGTGTTGTACGACGCTGCGCGCAGGCTGCCGGAGATTCCGAGGATCCGCATCGAGCTAGGCGCTCTTGACGGCCGACACGCTCACGAGCAGCTTGACCTCGTTGGCGACGAGGAGGTTGCCGTTGGGGAGGGTCTGATTCCACTTCAGGTCGAAGTCGCGGCGATCGATCGCGCTGGTGAGCTCGAGGCCGATCCGCTCGTTGCCCCACGGGTCCTTTCCGTTCTCGGCGATCTCGCCCGTGAGCTCGATCGGCTTGGTGATGCCCTTGATGGTGATCTCGCCCTGAAGGGTGATCTCACCGCCGGCGCCGACCTCGGTCGCGGTGGAGTCGAAGCTGATCTTGGGCTGCTGGTCGGCGTCGAAGAACTCAGGGCCCTTGAGGTGCCCATCGCGGTTGGCGTCGCCCGTGTCGATGGTGGCGACCTCGACGGTGCCCTGAAGCACAGGGGCGTCACCGGAGGCGTCGATCTTCCCCTCGAACGCGCCGAAGCGGCCGCGGACGGTGGCGATCCCCATGTGCTTGACCTCAAAGCCGACGCCGGAGTGGCTAGGGTCGACGTTGTAGACGGCGCTGGGGATCTGCGTCAGTGTGGTTGCGGACATTGGGGGCGGTGCTCCTTTGTTGACGAATTGTTGACTGCACAACAAAGATAGCACAGATGGTTGCGCTGTCAAGCATTTCGTCGCAGACGCGCGACGACCGCACCCGAGCCGGACCTCAGGCGAGGCCGCTACTCGGCGGTGCAGCTGCCGCCGGTCCCGGCGCCCGGCAGGCGGCCGAGCAGCGTGGCCAGTTGCTCGATCTCCTCGGGCGAGAAGTGCTCGAGGAAGAGGCGGCGGATGCTGGCCACGTGCGAGCACCCGGCCTGGCGAAGCTTGTCGTAGCCGTCGCCGGTCAGCTGGGCGTAGGAGACGCGGGCGTCGTTGGGGCACGCGACCCGTTCGCACAGGCCCGTCTCCACGAGCCCGTCAACGAGGCGGGTGATCCCCGACCGGGTGAGCCTCGTGCTCTCGGCCAGTGCCGACATCGGGAGACGGTCGGCCCTCGGCCTGTGACAGATACAGCAGGACTTCGTAGTCCCTAGTAGTCATACCGTGCTCGGCGGCCAGGTCGGCATCGAGCACTCGCACGATCGACGCGTGGCTCTGCAGATAGCTGCGCCACGCATCGAGGGCGGCGCCCTCAAGTCCTGTTTCCGCGAACGCTTCCATGCTCAGAGTCTAGTTGACGGATCAACGGTCAAACCCATCTCATTCTTCGTGGGTAGCCTCAAATCGTGGAGGAAATCGCTCCAGGACTCTGGCACTGGACGGCCGGTCACCCTCGTATGGGCAGCACGGTGAGCTCGTATCACCTCGAGAACGAATGTGTGCTGCTGGATCCGATGTTCCCGCCGGACCGATGACGCGCCACGCCCACCTGCGCGCTCGCGGGCGTGTGGCCATCACCGCCGGGTTCGCCGCGCTCGCCGTCGCCCTCACCGGATGCGCGCAGAGCTCGAACACCACGAGCACCGGCGCGGTGGGCTCCGCTCCGCCGACCTCCTCAACCTCGCCGAGCTCCACGACCCCGTCCACGACCCCGTCCACGCCCTCGACGCCGACGACCGCCACGACGACCAGCAGTGCCACGACCCCGGGTGTCCCCGCCGGATCGGGCCCGCTGACCGCCAGTCCCGCGTCGGGCACGCCGCATTCGGTCATCCACTTCGCCTTCATGCCACCGGACGCGACCCGCGCCCAGGACCACGAAGACGTGTCGGCGACGCTCAGCGTCATGGGCCCGCAGAAGGCCGGGTGCATCGGGATCCACGAGCAGCCGCTGCCGTCGTTACCGGTCGGGCGTCAGGCGAGCGTGAGCGTTGGCCCGTCGCAGCTCGGTGGCGACTGGTGTCCCGGAACCTACACCGCGCGGGTCGAGGTCCTGGCGCGGCCCAAATGCGGCCCGGGCATGATGTGCCCGCAGTTCATCCGGCTCGTGGCGGCTCTCGGGCCGGCGACGTTCAGGATCTCGGGCTCGAGGGCCTGCCAGACCCGCTGAGGGGTCATCGGCAGCCGGGTCAGGCGCACGCCGCCGGTGGCGGCGGCGATCGCGTTGCCCACCGCGGCGGCGACGCCGACGATCGGCGCCTCGCCGACGCCCTTGGCGCCGTAGGGACCCTCCGGGGCCGGCACCTCCACGATCTGCGCCTCGATCGCCGGGGTTCCGACGGCGGTCGGCATCGCGTAGTCCACGAACGTCCCGGTGGTCAGCTGACCATGGTCGTCGTGAGCCAGCTCCTCGAGCAGCGCCCAGCCCAGGCCCTGCACGGTGCCGCCCTGCATCTGGCCCTCCACCAGCGCCGGGTTGAGCGCGCGCCCCACGTCCTGCGCGATGACATGGGCCAGAACCGTGACCGCGCCGGTCTCGGGGTCGACCCGGACGTGGGAGATGTGGGCGGCGGCCTGGGGCGCCTGGGTCTGGGCCGAGCGCCCGTGGCCCTCCACCGGCATGTGACGGCTGCCGAAGCTGAGGATCTTGGGCGCGAGCTCGTCGATGGGCAGGGCCTTGGCGGGCACCCCGACCGGCTGGATCGAGCCGTCGACGATCTCCAGGTCCAGCGGAGAGATCTCCAGCTCGTCGGCGGCGACCTCGAGCAGCCGCTCGCGCGCCTCCAGCGCCGCCCGCTCCACGGCCCGCCCGACGGTGTAGGTGACCTTGCTGCCGCCGCTGGTCCCGGCGTAGGGCGCGCTCGAGGTGTCCGCGTTGACCACCCGCACGCGCGAAGGCGTCGACGCCGAACGCCTCGGCGGCGATGGCGGCGAACCCGGTCTCGACGCCGGTCATGTCGGCCGCGCCGGTGATGACCGTCAGGCGGCCGTCGGCATCCAGGCGGCACACCGCCGCCGCCGGCTCATAGCCGCCCGGCCACCACCCGATGGCGACCCCGATGCCCTCATCGGGCCCGACGTCGCCGCGACGCGCCCACAGCGGGTGGTCGCGCACGCGCTCCAGGCAGGCCTCGGCGCCGAACACCGGGAACGCCTGGCCGGACGGCGCGAGGTCACCTTCGCGGGCGACGTTGCGCAAGCGCAGCTCCAGCGGGATCGAGCTTCAGCCGGCGCGCCACGTCGTCGATCAGCGATTCGACGGCGAACGCCGCCGGCGCCGCGGCGGGGGCGCGGTAGGCGCCGAAGGTCACGCGGTTGGTGGCGACGCCGAGCGAGACCAGCTCGTGGGCGGGCCAGCGGTAGGGCCCGGCGCTGAGCATCGCCGCGATCGACTCGACGCCGAAGTCGTCGGTGGAGCCGCGGTCGACGAGCACGCGGGCCCGGATGGCGGTGAGCTGGCCGTCGGCGGTGGCGCCGAGCTCGACCGACAGCACCTCGGCGCCTGCCGGGTTGGTGGCGGCGATGTCCTCGCTGCGCGTGAGCGCCAGGCGTACGGGCCGCTTGAGCGCGATCACCGCCGAGCAGGCCAGCGGCTCGATGATCATCATCTTGCCGCCGAAGGCGCCGCCCAGCGGGGCGCTGCGCACCCGGACCCGCTCGGTCGGCAGGCCGAACAGCTTGGCCAGCGAGTCCCGAGTCGAGAACGGCGCCTGCGTGGAGCTGCGCACCACCAGGTCGCCCTCGGGCTCCAGCCACGCCGTCGCCGTCTGGGTCTCGAGGTAGCCCTGGTACATCCACGGGCGTCTCGAAGCGGCCACGCACCACCACGTCGCTGGCGGCCAGCGCGGCGTCGACGTCGCCGTTGGCCAGCCGGGCGGTGCCCAGGACGTTGTCGGAGAGCTCCTCGCCCTCGAGCCCGGCGGCGGCCACCGCGGCATGTGCGTCGGCGATGTCGGACCCCTCGTCGGCGCTCGCCTCGACCACCCGAGCCCGCGGCGCGCCCGGCCGGGCGGCGGCCTCGAGGTCGACCACCGGTTCCAGCGCCTCGAGCTCCACGTCGACGAGCGACGGCCGCGTCCTCGGCCTGGGCCTCGGTCTCGGCGACAACCAGCGCGACGGGCTGACCGGCGTAGACGACCTCCTCGCGGGCGAGGGGCTCGTAGAGCCGCCCCTTGCCGCGGCGACGATGGGCAGGTCGGCGGCGGTCAGCACCGCGACCACGCCCGGCAGCGCCCGGGCTTCCTCGGCATCGACGGCCGAGATCATCGCGTGGGCCTCATGGGCGAGCACGAGCCGCGCATGGAGCAGGCCAAGCATCGGCGTGTCGCCGGCGAACTGCGTCGCGCCCCGCACCTTGGGCTCGGAATCACGGCGAGGGGCGGAGACGCCGATGGCGGCCACAGTCGCAACCTAGCACCGCGCCGCAGCCGGCCTGGACCGGTCGCCGATACACCGCAGTTTGGCCAGGCTTAGTGGCGATTGACACCCGCCGAAGAACCGTGTTAGCGTTAACAGCGTCAACGAGGGAGGCGTGTCCGCGGAGGCCGGTGCGGGCGCGCATACACATCGAAGGGAGCCGAAATGCAGCACGCGTTCCGCGGCAGCAGGAGGCTGTTCGCGTTCCTTTCCGCATGCGCACTGATTTCTGCGGCGTTCGCCGCAGGGGCCTCAGCGCAGGCCGTATCGAAGAACAAGGGTCATCATCGCCACGGGCATCACCACGGAAATGGCAGGGTGACGATCACCAGCCAGCCATGGGGCACCGTTCCCGGCGAGGGACCGGCCAACCTCTACACGCTCACGAACTCGAAGGGCATGACGGTCAACATCACCAACTTCGGTGGTGTGGTCCAGTCGATCTGGGTCCCCGACAGGCGGGGCAAGACCAAGGACGTCGCGCTGGGCTTCTCGAGCCTTTCGGACTACGTCAACGACTTCTTCCAGGGCCACACCGGCACTCCGTGGCCGGCCGCCGGTGGGTCGGGCGACACGTACTTCGGAGCGATCATCGGCCGATACGCGAATCGCATCGCCAACGCGTCGTTCCCGCTCAACGGCACGACCTACACGCTGGACGCCAACAACGGCGCGAACACGCTGCACGGCGGCTTCCTGGGCTGGAATACCGCGGTGTGGACGCGCGGCGACGTCGACGGGCCACGGGTTCGCGGCGCTCGAGCTGACCAACACGTTCAAGGCCGGCGAGGGCTGCGACCCCGCGCAGACCAAGACGCCGTGCACCGGATTCCCGGCAGACGTTCAGGCGACGGTGGTCTACAACCTGACCAGCGACAACCAGCTGAAGATCTCCTACACCGCGATCAACAGCTCGAAGACCCTGGACACGGTCATCAACCTCACCAACCACACGTACTTCAACCTGGGTGGTGAGTCCTCCGGCACGGTCGAGGATCAGCTGCTGCAGATCAACGCCAACCAGTACACGCCGGTCGACGCCAACCTGATCCCGGAGGGCCCGTTCTTCGTGAACGTGGCCGGGACGGCGTATGACTTCCGGCATCTGACCCCGATCGGCGAGAACATTCGCAACACGAACCTGCCGGATGGCTTCACGGCACCGGCCGGCCAGCTCAAGCAGCTCCAGATCGCCCACGGCTACGACAACAACTGGGTGCTCAACGGCTCCGGCTACCGCCTGGTGTCCACGGCGCATCGACCCCAAGACCGGGATCGTCCTGCGGACGCTCACCGATCAGCCGGGCGTGCAGTTCTACTCCAGCAACTTCCTCGTGGGAGACCTGATCGGCACGAGCGGCAACGTGTACCGCCAGACCCAGGGGTTCACGCTGGAGACCCAGCACTATCCCGACTCGCCGCATCACATCGGCCAGGCTGGATGGCCGTCGGTGGTGCTCGGCGCCGGTGCGACGTTCAACTCCGCTACGTCGTACGCATTTGACGTGGCCGGCGGCCGTGACAACGGTCACGGTCACCATCGCCGCTAGTCGCCTCACGCACTGACCCCGACCGCTACGGCCGGTCCCGCCCTCGCGGCGGGGCCGGCCGTCGTCGTTTCGGGACGGCCACGAGCTGGGAATCCGGAAGGTAGAGTCGCCGTGGAGGAGTTCGTGCGCTGGTCCACGCCGGTGTTGACCTTCCGCTCGATCGCCCGTGGGAGCTGGACATCACCCGCAGCCCAACCGGCATCCCGGGTATCGAGGCCGGCGAGCCCGAGTTGCTGCGCAGCGGCTTCATCCACGGCATCAAGCGGATGCCGTGCACCTTCACCGCCCGCGCCTGACTCTCAGTTCTTGAGCAGCCGGGCCAGCGGCACTCGCCGCCGGCGGATGTGCAGCTGGATGCGCTCGCGCTTCAGGCCGGGGGCGGTGACCACGATCAGCATCACGTCGCCGGGGGCGAACCGCCGTCCATCGAGCCGCTTGAGCAATGCCGCGATCCGCTTGGGGCCGGTGGCGTGCGAGCGGATCCGCGGACAACCGCGGCCGCGACAGCTGACCGCGAGTCGGGACTTTGGGGGCAGGCCGCGGACCCGAATCGCGCGGATCACGGTGCCGCGCCCGTCCCAATGCCATTTGATGATGAAGCGCGCATGTACGGCGCCGGGCGCCTTGGGTGCCGGTGTCGTCACCGTCACGGGCGGGGCGGGTATCGGCGCCGGCGCAGGGGCCGCGGTGGTCCCGGCGATCACCACGGGATCGTCGGTCTGCGGGTCGACGAGCGGCTGGGCGTCGCTGACGAGCGTGGACGTGGCTCCCGACGGCGTGATCTGCGCCGGGGTCCAGTGGCCGTCCTCGCCGCGCGTGAACGACCACAGGTTGCCGCCCGGGTCCCGGAAGAAGAACACGGTCTGATGGAGCTGGGGATCGACCAACGGCTCAACGTTGCCCGCCGCGGCCGGGCCTCCATACAGCGCGGTGAGGTCGAACTGGAGCCAGGAGCCGCCGCCGGCCCGGCAGAACTCGGCGACGTGTCCGGCGGGGCTGGCCAACACCGCCGTGACGCACAACTGGCCGGTCGGCGGGTCGATCACCGGCATCGGGTCTGACGCGATGGGCGACAGGCCGGTGGAGCTCGCAGTGATGTTGAGCGGGACCCAGTTACCGCCCGACTGCGCGGGTCAGGGACCACATCTCGCCACTGGCGTCGCGGAAGAACACGTTGTTCTGGCTTGATCGTCGGGGTCAAAACCCGGCACCACCGTCCCGATCGCGGCGGGGCCGCCCCACTGCGCGGTGAGGTCGAACTGAAGCCAGGTGTCGTTGCTCTGGTGGCACCACTCCGTCACGTGCCCGGCGGGGCTGCTCGTCGCCGCCATCGCACACTCCTGACCGGTTGCGACATCGGTGAGCGGCCACGGGTCGGTGCCGAGCGGCGCCAAGTTGTACGTCGCCGTGAGGTTGACGGGGGTCCAGGTGCCGTTGGCGTTGCGGTCCAGCGCCCACATCTCGCCGCTGACGTCGCGGTAGAAGAGGTTGCTCTGGTTCGTCTGCGTGTTGCCGACTTCCCGGATGACCCCGGCCGTCGCCGGCCCGCCCCAGAGCGACGTCATGTCCCATTGATGCCACGTGTCGTTGGTGTCGCGGCACCACGTGATCACATGCGCGTCCGGACTCGCCGCCGCCACGCAGAGCGCGTGGGTGGCCGCGTCCTCCCACGGTGTCGGATCGCCCGTGATCGCGTCAAAGCCATTTGCGCTCGCGGTGATGTTGAGCGCGCTCCAGGCGAAGTTGGGATCGCGCTCGATCGACTGAAGAGATCCCGTCGCGGCTCTGGCGAGCGGAGCGGTCACGAGTCCCAGGACGGCGAACGCCGACGCCAGGGCGAGCAGCACGAGGCGCGCGCCGGGCCCCACGCGCTGACCAGCGATAGTCACTGCGGACAGCGTACCCGCGCCGGTTCCGAGAATCCAACACACATCGGTCCACGGCGCGGAAACACACATCGGTCTACGGCGCGGATACGGTGTGGCGCGGGTGGCATCTATCCCGGAGCCTTGCCCCGCACCACTGTGAGCCATCGCCGCCTCATCGAATCGGGCCTCGGCCGCCAACCTGTTGCGCAACGCCGGCGCCGAGGCCGGTGCCGCATCGGTGCACGGCTGGGACGCCGTCACCATTCCCGGGTGGAGCGTCGCCGCGGGCCTGCCCACCCCACTGAACCCGGTCGCGCGGCAATCCCGGGCGCCGGTCAGCTGCGCGGACGATCCCAGATTGCGGCGGCGCGGGCGTAGGCTGGGCGCGCCTCGCTTCTCTCCACGTACGCGCGCAGGCCCGGCCATGGCTGCAGCAGCTCTCGCGAGTGCGCCCCGGACAGGATGCTCGCGCAGAGCACGTCGGCCACCGTGAAGCGCTCGCCCAGCAACCAGTCGCTCCCCTTGAGCGCCGCCTGGAGCGCGGTGGCGGCGTCCGCGAACCGCTGGCGCGCCGGTGAGTCGGCGATGCCGTCCCCGAGCTCCCGGATCCAGCGAAACAGTGGCCCTTCGAGCTCCGCCATCCCGAACAGGACCCATTGGTAGACGCGTGCGCGTTCCGAGGAACCGAGCGGTCCGGTCAGCTCGGCGTCCGGGTGAAGGTCGGCCAGCTGCAGGCAGATCGCCGCTGACTCGAAGATCGGGGTTCCGTCGTCGAGCTCGAGCGCGGGCACCCGGCCGAGGGGATGGCGTTCGAGATGCGCCGCGGACCGTCGCTCGGCGCCCGAGATCTCCGTGAGCTCGTAGGGTTCGCCGATCTCCTCGAGCAGCCACAGAACGCGGCTCGAGCGCGTCCGTGGCATGTAATAAAGGCGGGCTGGACTCATCGTTGCGAGCAATACTGACGCAGTCAAAGATGAGGCGACTGAGCGGCTCCTCTCGCGGGCGTCTATCGTGAGTGACAGATGGCAACCCCTGAGGACCTGATCGAGATCGAACGCGCCGGGCGTCGGTGCGCCGTTTGCCAGACCGGGCGCCGCTGGCGCCAGTTCGAGGTTGTCCGCTCCGACGGTGGGCAGCCGGTGGTGATGTGCCAGGGCTGCCGAGCGCGCTATGGCGTCGCGCCGCCGGTCGCTCCGAGCGAGAAGCCGGCATCCGCGTCCGCCTCACCGCCGGCCCCTGAGCCGGCGTCGCAGCCGGCCCCTGAACCTCCCGCGCAGCCGGCCTCTGAGCCTGCCGCGCAGCCGGAGGCATCCTCCCCGAGGAAGCGGTCCGCGCCCCGCGAGGACCGACTGAGAAAGGCCCTGCGCGAACTGCCGCACGGGGAGCACTCGGTCGGACGGATTGCCAAGGCCGCGGGGCTGAACCACGAGAAGACGTTGAGGCGACTGCACACCCTGCATGCCGCCGGTGAGGTCCAGCAGGTCGGCAAGCGCTGGTCAAACGAGCCGCCGTCGACCGATATCGAGGCCGCGATGGACCGGCTTCAGGCCCGGACGACCAACTTGCGGATCGTCACGCGCCGCGAACCAGTCGGCTGAGCCGTCCTCCGTACCGACGTACGGAACCGGCCCAGGCACACGCCGCGGCAGCGTGCGACATGAGCTGCGTCTGGGGATAGCCGTGCAGCGGCCGCAGCCGTGGCGGCGGGCCATCCCCGTTCGCCGTCGCGTGGATCGTGCGCCGCGTGTAGCGAAGGCTTCTGGAGCACGGCCGTCGGCTGGGGCTTGGTACGCCGTGCGGTGCAGCCTTATCCTCGCTTGCGTGGTCGATTCGGACGCACAGGTCCAGGGCGCCCCACCCGGGGCCTGGCGTCTGCTCCACATCCTCCGCGACCGTTGGGCGATCATCGCCCTCACGGTCGCGGCCGCCCTGCTCGGCGCGCTGATCTACGTGTCCGCGGCTAGCCCGACTTACCAGGCGGAGGCGGATCTCCTCATATCGGCGGAGTCGGACCCCAACCTCAACGTGCTGCCGCTGTTCCGCACCTCCAGCGATCCGACACAGGACACGCAGACCGCGGCCCTCCTGGTCCACACCCGGGCCGCCGCGGCGGGCGCGGCACGGGCGCTCGGCCTCAAGGACTCGCCGCAGGCAATCCTGGGCAGGGTCACCGTGGATCCGATCGCGGGCAGTGACTTGGTCGCGGTGACCGCCAGCGATTCGACGCCGGAGAGGGCGTCGGCACTGGCCGACGCGTTCGCTCAAGGCGCCGTCAACGACCTCACAGCGCACCTCCAAGCGGCTATTCAGCACGCGATCCCACGGCTGCAGGCCCAGGTGGCCCAATCGGCCAGAGCGCCGGCCGGAACCGCCCCCGACTCGGCCGTCAGCCAGCTCTCCGCCATCCGCGCGCTGGCGGGGGGCCCTGATCCCACGATCCAGCTCGCGAACACCGCCGCAACGCCGACGGGCTCGGCATCGCCTCGTCGCGGCCTCAGCCTGGCCGCCGCAGGTCTGATCGGCCTCGTGGTCGGCATCGGCATCGCCTTCGGTGTCGACGCGCTCGATCCGCGCCTGCGACGTGAGCCGCAGTTGCAGCAGGTGGTCGATCTGCCGATCCTGGGGCGGGTGCCCTGGGTGGCCAGCCGGTCGGGCGCGGAGCCCAACGAGGAGGGCTTGCGGGCGCTACGCAGCGCCCAAGAGCTACTGGCTGAGCGGCTCGCCGTCTCCGGCTCGGACCTCGCCGGCCGACGAGCCGTCGTCTTCACCGCGCCCCATGCGGGCGCCGGGTGCACGACGATGGCGGTCCATCACGCATGGCTGCTGGCGGCGGGGGGTGAGCGGGTCGTGCTGGCTGACGGCGACCCGCGACGCCCGTCCGCGGGTCAGACGACCGGCGCACCGCCCGCCCCCGAGCTCGAGCGCGTCCTGACAAACGGCGTGTCAATCGAGGAGGCACTGGTGCCAGTCGAGGCTGGCGGGGTCACGCTCCGCGTGCTGGCCATCCCCGCTGATGCTGATCGAGCGCAAGTAGAGCTACTGGGGAGACGGCAGTTCCTGTCGCAGTTGCTGGCAGTGTCAGACGTCGTGGTCCTCGACGCGCCGCCGCTGACCGAGAGCGGCCTCGCGCTGCGACTGGCGCGAGAGGCTCAGAAAGTGATCATCGTCGTCCGGATCGGGCACACACGACTGGCCGAGCTGAGGACGCTCAGTGCGGTGCTGGAGATGCACGGATTGAGTGCGGCGGGCGTGATCGTGGTGGGCGGGCAGAGTCGGGCCGGCGGTCGCGGTCGCCCGATTCTGGGGCTCTGGGCTGCGCCGCTCAGGGCTCGCCCGCCCTCGAGGACGGGGGGTCACAGCCATCTCCCCGCTGACCACCTTGCGGGGCCCGCAAACGCGCCGGACCGCGTCATCGCCCACCACCCCGCGGATGCGACCATTGTCGACTGAGCGCGCGGTTCACGACGTGCGGTGCCGGGCCAGGACGGCCAGGGTGCGCGCAATGATCAGCAGGTCGAGCCGCAGGGACCAATCGGACGCATAGAGCAGGTCGAGCCTGAGTCGTTCCTGATACCCGACTCGCGAGCCGCCCATGATCTGCCAGTAGCCGGTCAGGCCCGGCCGCAGTCCCGGTACCTCCCAGTAGGGCGGGACCGTGAGTGGAATCTGTGGTCTCGCGGTATCCCCGAATGCCGCGGGTCGCTCGATCTCCACCCCGAGCACCTCCTCGACGGTCACCGCGCGCGGGCCGACCAAGCTCATGTCCCCCCGCAGCACATTCCACAGCTGGGGAATCTCATCCAGGTACCAGCGCCGGAGCGTGGCGCCGGCGCGGGTTACCCGCGGGTCGTGCCGCAGCTTGTGCGTGCGGGCGAACTCGCTGCGTAGGCTGGGATCGCTCATCACCTCCATGAACCGCGCCTCCGCCGCTTCCGACGCGTAACGAGACCCGCGGCAGTACTCCGACCGCATGGAGCGGAACTTGCACATCTCGAAGCGGCGACCGTCCCGGCCGATCCGATCGCTCCAGTAAAGGACCGGGCCGGGCGAGCCCCGTTTGATCCACACGGCGATGAGAAGCATTACGGGCCAGGTGACCAGCAGCGCCGCGGCAGCCACGACGACGTCAAGCGCGCGCTTCGCCGGCGTGCCGAGCGGGCTCCTCACCTGACGGGGCACGCTGACCAGGGGCAGTCCCTCGAGAGAATGCATGCTGGCTCGGGGCCCGAGGGCCTCGAAAGAGGCGGGGGACCACGTCGACGTGGACGCGGTAGCGCGCGACTGACCGGAGTACATCAAGCGTTCTGTTGTACGGGTCCGTCGTGAACGCGACGATCACCCGCTCGACGTTGTGCTCGCGGATCACCTCGCCGAGCTGATCGACGCCCCCGATCAGCGGCACGGCCACGGAGGGCGCTGCCTCACGAGGCCGTTTGTCCACGAAGCCGATCAGCTCGCAGCAGAACTGCGGGTTGTGCAGGAGCTTGTCGGCCACGAGCTGCCCGATCTGTCCCGCCCCGACGATCACCGTCCGCTGCAGGCAGGCGTGCGCATGGCGGCGGAGCGCCCGTGCGCCGGCCCGGAAGATGATCATCAACGGGATCGTGGTCACCCACAGGAAGGCAACCGGCCTGAACCGGTTCCCGCCTTCGTTCCACAGGAGGGCTCCCGCCGCGAGGGGGATCCACGCGGCGAGCGTCACCGCCTGAACGATTCCCGCGACGTCCTCGGCGGTCGAGTGGTCAGCCAGCTCCCGGTCGCGGGAATAGAGCCCCAGGCTCCCGGCCAGCACGATCATCATCGGCAAGAAGGCCAGATCCATGGCCAGGTGCCCGGCGGGCGCATCGACCGATGGAAAGTGCAGGCTCTCGAGGGCCAGGCCGATGGCGATGGCCAGCCCATCGGCCGCCGCTAGTCCGCGCCGGAAGATCCAGGACCGCGCGCTTGCGCGGCGGGGCCGAGCCGGAATCTGAAGCTGCTGCGCCGCGGCCTCAGATACCGAGCCGCCAACCGGGTTTGGGCTCGCGCCGAGCGCGAGGACCGGCTCAAGCTCGATTGCTGCGCCTGCTCCTGAACCGGGCGGTGACTGGGAGCCGCCCGGTTCCGGAGTGCCGCCCGGTTCCGGGGTGCCTGGGTCGCCTCTCGCAGTGCACTTCTCCGCGTTAGCGTTCCCCTGAACGCTCTTCGTCACTGCTCCCGCTATCTATGGATCTCTGCTGAAACCTCCTCAGAAGCTACCACCGCCCCCCGGGTCCCGCGCCACTTACCGCGGGGTTTTGCAACGGGTTCCCCGGGAAATCGTGATAACTGCGCACCGCCGGTTGACAGATCTGGATTGCCTCAAGGATCGGCGGCCAAGGGCCGATCGACTGCATATGGAGAGGGGTGTGTCAAGGGGGAACCGTGAATTTCTGACATCCGCGTGTCAACGGATCAGGAAGTGTGACGAGGATGACGATCACCGCGCGCTGGCACTGGTGCATGCGGCACCTGCTCACATACACTCGAAGCGGGATGGCTCAGGTCAGGAGCGACGGCGCCGCAGCGGGCCCCCCCGCATCATCCGGTGCGTCGAGCATCGGCCGCAGTGCTCTGCTCTCGTTCCTCGGGCGTGGCGGGTCGGCAGCGTTCACCGCCGCCCTCACGCTGATCCTTGTCCGCGCACTGCGGCCTTCCGCCTACGGGGTGTTCGCTCTGACTGTGGGGATCAGCGAGTTGGTGATGGTGCCCGCTGACGCCGGTCTGACCGGAGCCGGATCGCGCTTCGTCGCCGAACACCGGAATGACCCGACGACGGTGATGCGCCTCGTCGGGCAGGTCACGCGGCTCAAGCTGATCGTGCTGCTCGTGACCGCGGGCGCGCTGGTCATCGCCGCGGGAGCGATCGCGGACGCGTACTCCACGCCCGCCCTCGCCTGGCCGCTTCGCGCAATCAGCCTGGCCATGGCCGGGCAGTCGCTGCTCGGCTTCTACGCCATGGCGTTCATGGCAGCACAACGCGCCGAGATGACACTGCGGCTCCTAGTCGCCGAAAGCGCGATCGAGTTCAGCGCCAGCGTCGCCCTGGTCTTGCTTGGAGCGGGTGCGACCGGGGCGACGGCGGGGCGAAGCGTCGGCTACGTGGCCGGCGCCATGATCGGCTGGGTGCTGCTGCGCCGCGGGTTTGGCAGGGGGGCGGCTGGACTCGACCAGGGGACGGCGGAGCCGGTGGGGACCGCGCCCACGGCGGAGACGGTGGGGGCGCCCACGGCGGGGCTCGCGAACGACGGCTATCCCTCATCTCGACGTCTGCTCACCTACGCCGGAGCGCTCGCGGCGGTCAACACGGTCGTCACGGCGATCTTCCAGATCGACCTGCTGATAATCGGGGCGATTCTCGGGACGGTCGCCGTGGGCGTGTTCCAAGCCCCTCTGAAGCTGACACTGTTCCTGGCCTTCCCGGCGCTCGCCGCGGCAAAGGCGGTGGCACCCAGCCTCAGCCGCCCAATGGAGAGGACCGAGGGCAGGCCCGAGGCCTTCACGGCGACCCTGCGGCTCATGCTCATCAGCTACGGCGCCGTGCTTGCGCCAATCGTCGTGTGGGCCCGGCCGATCACCGACGTCATCCTCGGCGGGGGCTACGCCGAGTCGGCTCGGGTCGTGCAACTGCTGGCGCCCTACCTGTTCCTCCTCGGCGCGGCGACGCTGCTCGCCGAGGGGGTGACGTATTTCGGTGAGGCGCGACGCCGACTGGTGATCTCCCTGGTGGCGCTCGCCGTCAACGCTGGCCTCGACCTGCTGCTGCTCCCGCTCATGGGCGTCTCCGGTGCCGGTCTGGCCACGGACGCGGGCTTCGCCGTGCTGGTCGCTGGGCTGCTGTTCATCTGCCGTGTCGAGATCGGCTTGACGCTGGCTCCGCTGCTCATGACCGGCGCGCGCTCGCTGCTGGCCGCCGTTCCGGTCGCCCTGGTGCTCCTGGCTCTGGGGGGAGCGCACATGTCCGCGGGCCCGGCCGTGGCGGGAACGTTGCTGATCATGCCCGTGTTCGTGGCCGCCTTGACGCTCAGCGGGGAGGTCCGGCTCGAGGAGGTCCAGCGCTGGCGGCGGGCCGTACGCGTCCAGACCCGGCGGGCCCGGGCGGCGCTATGAGCGTCACCCCTGCGCGCGCGCTGGTCGTGCTGGTGGCCGGCGTCCTCGCCCTCACGCCGGCCGGCACCTCAGTTCGTAGCAACCTCGCCGCTGCGCCAGCCCGTGCCGGGTGCGCCCTCGTCGCCGCGCCGAGCGGCAACGACGCCGCGCCGGGCAGCTTCCGATCCCCGCTGCGGAGCGCCCAGCACCTCGTCGACAGCCTGCGCCCGGGCCAGACCGGTTGCCTGGAGGCCGGGATCTACACCGGGTATCTGCGGATCACCCATGGTGGTCGCCCCGGAGCGCCGATCGTCATCCAGTCAGTCCCCGGAGCGGCGGTCACCCTGCGAGGTCGCGTCTGGGTGCGCTCCGGAAGTGATCACGTCACGATCAAGGGCGTGCACGTCGAGGGCGTGCGGTGCACAGGCCGGGGCTGCCCGGACACGCCCACCGTGGCGATCAACGGCGACTCGGTCACGCTCTCGCATGACGACATCACCAACCACCACTCCACCATCTGCCTTGCGATCGGCTCGGACGCTTGGGGAGTCGCGCATGAGACGGTGATCGTCGCGGACGTCATCCACGGTTGCGGCCGCCTGCCGGCCACCAACCTGGAACACGGCATTTACGTCGCCGACAGTGTCGGGGCGGTCATCAGCTCGAACTACATCTATGACAACGCCGATCGCGGCCTGCAGATCTATCCCCACGCCGTGGGGACCCTCGTGGTGGGAAATGTCATCGACGACAACGGCGAGGGGCTCCTGATCGGCGGAACCGGAGCCAACCCCTCAATCGGGTCGCTGGTCGAGCACAACCTGATCACGGGCTCGCGTCGCGGCGCCAACGTGGAGTCGTGGTTCCCTGACCGGCCGTCGCCGAGCCGAGCCAACCAGGTGATCGACAACTGCCTGTACGGAGGGCGGACCGCACCTGAGCTCGGCGGAATGGTGCTCTCCGGGGGCGGGGTGAGCGCCGGCCACAACCTGATCACCAACCCTGGCTACCGATCCGGTGTGATCTCTGATCCCCAGCTCCCCGCCGATCCGGCCGCCCTTACCAGTCTCGCCCCCCGCCCGGGTGGAGCGTGCGCCGCGTTGCTGCAGCGGGGCGACCCATCGCGCGCCGAACTCGAGGCCGCTCATCACCTGGCTCAGCCCCCGCGGTGGGGGCGAGCCTTCGCGAGCAGAGAGCGGTAAAGCTCGTCGTACCGGGTGACGAGCGTCTCGGCCGAGAACTCGCTCGCCCTGGCCATTGCGGCGGCGCCCAGCCGCTCGCGCCGATCCGCGTCGTCGGCAACGCGCAGGATCGCGCCGGCGAGCTCGTCCGGGGCGCGCGGGGGGACGAGGAGGCCGTTGACCCCGTCGGTGACCAGCTCGCGCAGGCCCCCGACGGCCGTGCACACCAGCACCGCTCCGTAGCTCATGGCCTCGAGCGCGAACAGCGACGTGGACTCGAAGTCCGAACAGATGACGGTGACGTCGAGCGCCTCGATGATGGCCTGGACGTCCTCTCGGCGCCCCAGAAAGCTCGTGGCCTGGGCGATGCCGAGCTCGCGCGCCCGACGCTCAAGATCCGCACGCAGGGCGCCGTCGCCGGCGACCACCAGACGCGCTTCCGGCCGCTCGCGCCGTACGCGGGCGAAGGCCTCGAGCAGGACATCCAACGCCTTCTCGGCGCGTAGCCTGGCAACAGTGCCGATGAGCATCGCAGCCTTGTCCAGCCCGAGCTCGCGACGGAGATCGGCGTCTGACGCGGGGCGGGGGAAGAATGCGTTGGGAATCAGCACGCACTTCTGGGCCGGCACCCGCTCGAGCGCGATCATTTGCTGACGGTTCCACTCGCTGCCGACGACGAACGCCGAGGCCAGGCGCCCAACCACCAGGCCGTCGAGCCACCGGCGGTAGGCGCGTCCATACGACCAGCCGTGCTCATGCGCGACGACGACTGAAACGCCTGCCGTCCGGCCGAGGATCGTTCCCCAGAGGTTTGAGTGGAACAGGTGGGTGTGGAGGACGTCGACGCGGTTGACGCGCAGCAGGCGCGGCAGGCGCACCATCTTGAGCGAGTCGAGCCGGTGGCGGCGACCGATCGAGACGAGCTGGACCCCGGCCGCGGCCAGACGGTCCGCCTGGGCGGCCTGGAACGGCGCTGTCTCGTCGTGGCTGCGCGTGGTGCAGAGGGTGACGCGGTAACCCTGCGCCGGGAGGCGGCAGGCCAGCTCGACCGTCAATCGCTCAGCCCCGCCATCGGCCAGGCGGGTGAGGAGCATCCACAGGGCGGGTCGATCGTCCGTCATCGACCGCCGAGCAGGCTGACCGGCGCCCGGCTCTGCTGCCGTGCGGGAAGCGAGAACAGGGTTGGGCCGAGGGCCAATAGCAGCCACATCTGCTTGTCGAACAATCCGGGGGCGAAGGCGTTAGCTACCAGGACGGACACCACCGCGAGCAGCGTGGTTTGGGCGAGCACGGTCACCTGGGTGCCGGCCGGCGATCCCCGGGGCCGCGTTGCGATCCAGCACTGCCACATCGCGGGCACGACAACCGCCGCGAAGAGCAGGAACCCGACTACGCCCGTCTCTGCGAGCAGCTGCAGGTAGATGCTGTGGGCCTCGAGCGGCTCACTGCTCACGTAGCGGTCATTGCCCAGGCGGCCGGGCCGATCGAGGAAGTGGATCGAGCGCACGGGAAAGTTGCCGATGCCGACCCCGGTGACCGGCTCGGCCGAGACCATGCGCATGGCCACGGTCCAGAGGGCGGTGCGGCCCGAGGTCCCGCTCGGGTTGTCGAAAATCCTCTGATACGCCTGCGTGGGGGCCAAGGCGAGGAAGTAGAGAGCGATGCCGGCCGCCACCAGGACGGCCATAAGCGATATCGCGGCGCGATGGCGGCGGATGACCATCACAGCGCTGAGCAGCGACACAGCAAGAGCGACGAGTCCAGCGCGTGAGAGCGTCAATGCGATGCCGGCGGCGCAGACGGCCCCGCAGACGAGCGCTGCCGAGGCCAGTCCGGGCGCGCGGCGTCGCCACGCCACCAGGAGGCCCGTCGACAGGATCAGCCCGGCGACCAGGTAGGTGGCAAGCTCGTTCGCCTCTCCTGTGGTACCGACCAGGCGACCCGGTTGCGTGAGGTTGCCGCCGCCGACGGCGCCATACGCGGCGGACAGCGCCGCGCCGACGACGAACGCCCCGAGGATGACGGCGACGTCCCGGGGCGTGCGAACGGCGGCGAACACGACGAAGAACAGCGTCGCGTTCAGGGCGTAACGGAGGGCGTTGCTGGCCGCGGTGGCGGACTCCGAAGACCACGCGACGCTTGCCGCCACCCACACGACTGAGGCGACCAGCAGCAGCGAGAGCACCGGATGTACCGCCAGCAGGCTGTCGCTCCGACCCCGGCGGCTTGACATCCGCTGGATCGAGCCGGCGAGCAGCAGAGCGCCCCCGATCTTGGCAACCCCGCCCGTGTTCGGCACCAGAAACTGCGAAACCAGGAACAGGCCCACGGCCAATGGCAAGTCGATGAAGACGATCACCACGAACGGGATGCCGATGGCGACCTCCAGAGCCAGAGCCGGGCGATCGGCGCCCAGGAGCCCGAGGCCCATAGCAAGCAACCCGACGCCGATCGGGCCAAGACGCCACAGCATCGGCTCCAGCCGCTCAGGCACGAGTGTGGCCGAGTCTCTCACAGCCGCGGTGTATGGTGGCGAGGTGGGCACCGCGGCTGAGACCCAGGCCGGCCATGCGGCCACCGCCGACGTCACCGTCAGCGTCCTCATCCCGGTCCGGAACGAGGCGCGGCAGATCGCCACCAGCGTCCGCTCGATGCAGTCCCAGGAGCTCCCGGGCACAATCGAGTTCATCTTCGCCGACGGCCGTTCGCGCGACGGGACGAAGGCGATCCTCGAACGGCTGGCGGCGAGCGACGATCGCATCCGGGTCATTGACAATCCGGCGCGCCTGACCCCCCACGGCCTCAACCTCGGGCTCCGGCACGCGCGCGGCGCCTTCGTGGCCCGCATGGACGGTCACGCCTACTACCCTCCCGATTATCTGGCCCGCGGCGTGAGACGACTGATGCAAGGGGACGTCGCCTGGGTGTCGGGTCCGCAGCTGCCTCACGGCGAGGGATGGTGGTCCTCGCGGGTGACCCTGGCCCTAGGAAGCTCGCTCGGGCACGGCGGCTCGCGGCGGTGGCAGAGCACTCCGGAGGACGCCGACCCGGAGCCAGAACACGAAGCCTCGAGCGCCAGCGGAGTCTTTCTCGGTGTATGGCGCCGAGACACGCTGCTCGAAGCCGGCGGCTGGGACGAAGGGTGGCCGGTCAACCAGGATGTCGAACTCCTGGCACGCCTCCGGGAACGAGGTCAGCGAGCCGTGTCACTGCCGCAGATGGGCGTCCGCTATGTGCCTCGCAACTCGCCGGCCGCCCTGGCACGGCAGTACTTCCGCTATGGCTTCTTCCGGGTCAAGACGAGCCGCCGCCATCCCGAGGCCCTGCGGCCGTCACACCTCGGGACGCCGGGTCTCCTGGCCTGCCTCCTGGTCGCAGGGGCGCCGGGGCGCCGGGGCGGCGACCACTGGATCCGCACCGCGGCCCGTGGAACCATGACGCTCTACGCCGGCACCCTGTTGCTGGTGACGCGCCGGGTCGCGCGGCGCGAGGCGCCGGCCGACTGGGTCTTGGTCCCCGCCGCATTGGCGGTCATGCACCTCAGCTGGGGGGCCGGCTTTGTCGGCGGTTGCCTGAGACTCGGGCCGCCGGTGGAGGGACTGCGACGTGTTGGCTTGAACCTCCGGGCACGCATCCAGCCCTCAGCGCATGCCGCCACCGCGGCTTGAGGCGCCCGAGCAGGCCACCGGCACCCGACGGCTGGCCGTCTACACGGACTACGCCTACACGCTGCACGAAGGACAGCCCCACGCCGAGCGCGCCTTCGCGATGTTTATGGCGGCCGTGCTGGAGCACGCGGACCAGAGCACAATCATCGGCCGACTGCGACCGTCCGGCGGACAGGCCCGGTACCCGCTCCCGGCGGCCGCGAAGTTCGTCGCCCTGCCCTACTACCCGGACGGCTCAAGGCTGCTCGGCGTCGCCCGGGCGCTGCTGAGGTCCGCCACCCGGCTGTGGCACAGCCTCGACGGCGTGGACACGGTCTGGGTCCTCGGCCCTCAGGGCCTGGCGCTGCCGTTCGCGCTCGTGGTCATGCTCCGCCGTCGCCGGCTCAGGCTGGGGGTGAGGCAGGACCTTCCCGGCTACGCCCGCGCCCGGCACCCCGGCCGTCGCACCGTGCACCTGCTGGCCGACGGGCTCGAGCTCGGGTACCGCCTGCTGGCCCGCCGCTATCCGATCGTCGTCGTGGGGGGCCACCTGCGACGCAGCTACGCCGGAGGCCGGGCCGTGCTGACCGCGTCAGTGTCCCTGGTGCGGGAGGCCGACATCACGTGCGCAGCGGACCCGGCCCGCGATTGGGAGCGCGGCACCGACGCACGTGCCGCGGGCCGGCTGGAGCTGCTCAGCGTCGGGCGGCTCGAGACCGAGAAGAACCCCCTGCTGCTCGCGGCCATACTTGCTGGGCTGATCGCTCACGACCGCCGCTGGCACCTGACCGTGTGCGGTGAGGGTCCGCTGCTGCCCGCGCTGGTGCGACGCGCAGAGGAGCTCGGCGTCGGCGACCACCTCGACCCGCGAGGCTACGTGGCGTACCCTGAGCTCAAGCGGCAGTACCGGTCGAGTCACGTGTTCGTTCACACCTCGCTGACGGAAGGGCTCCCCCAGGTGCTATTCGAGGCGTTCGCCGCCGGCGTGCCGGTGGTCGCGACCGACGTCGGCGGGGTGGCCAGCGCGGTCGATGGCGCCGCGCTGCTGATCACGCCCGACTCCGCCGCGGCAGCTGTGGAGGCGATCCTCCTCCTTCAGCGCACCCCGGAGCTGCGGGCGGAGCTCGTCCGGGCCGGACGCGGGATCGCGACCTCGCATACGCTCGAGCGCGAGGCGACGAGGGTGGCCGAGTTCCTGCTCGGACCGAATCGTCGCTCGCCCGTCCGGTCCCACGTCGAGCTTGCCGCCAGTACCGGCTCCGGCCAATGACCAGCGCGCTGCGGACGGGAGTGGGGGGGAGCCTGGCCACCGAGGGCTATGACGGCGAGCGGGCGCTCGCGCGTTTGCCCGACGTACGTGCACACGCCCACGTCCTCATGCGCCGGTTCGGGCGCTACGTGAACCTGCCGCCGCGCGCGCGGGTTCTCGACGTCGGAGCCGCTCAGGGTCTGTACGTGGCGGCATTGTGCGAGGCGGGGTATGACGCGGTGGGCGTCGAGCCGTGGGCGGACGCGCGGCGTGTCAGCGAGCAGATCGCCCGCCACACCAACCAGCCGCTGACCATTTGCGACGGCACGGCCGAGCGGCTCCCGTTCCCCGACGCCACCTTCGACCTCGTGCTCGCCTCCTCGGTCATGGAGCACACCGTCGATCCGGTGCGCGCGGCCCTCGAAGCGCACCGCGTCCTGAAGCCGGGCGGAGGCTTCTACTTCTGGACCACCAGCGTGCTGTGCCCGCGCCAAGGCGAGATCGCGCGCTTTCCCGCGTTCCCCTGGTACCCGGACCGCGTCAAGAAGGCTGTGATGGGGTGGGCAGCCAGCTCGCGTCCGGCACTGATCGGCTACACGGCCACGCCAGCCATGCATTGGTTCTCGCCCGCGCTCGCCCGCCGGGTGGCCCGCGCGGCGGGCTTCGCGGCCATCTACGAGCGCTGGGACATCCACCTGCCCGAGGAGCGGGGGTGGCTCGGCGGCCAAGCGTTGCGTCTCGTCCGGCGCCACACCGCGCTCCGGCGCGCCGCCGACGTGTTCATCGAAGGCTCGTGCTACCTGCTCGTCAAGTGAGTCACCGGCGGATCGCGCGCATGCGGAGCCAGGCGTGGTGGGCGTGGATCTTGAGATCGTCGACGGGCTGCGAGGCGCCGATCGGCCTGGGCGAGAGCCGGAGCCGGCGCATGAGGCTGTTGATCCGGTAGATGCCCTCCGCCCGCCGGCAGAAGGCGGTAAACCACGGGATCGAGAACGAGATCGATACGCCCGCCTCGGTCTCGACCCAATGCGGGACGTAGGAGGGCAGGTAGACGCCGAGACCGGACTCAAGCCGGAACGTCTCCGCTACGGACTGCATGGCCTCGAAATCCGACTGGCGGCCGTCGAGGTAGCGCTCGCGCTCGCGTGTCAGTGTCTCCGGCCGATCGGCGAAGGCGGCAACATGGACGTGCTTGGTCCCCCGAACCTGCAGCAGGAGGCTGTGCTCGACGTCGAAATGCATTGGCGTCCGTGCGGCCGGCGCGGAGATGAACAGGTAGCCGGCCCGATGCACCATGCCGCCCTCGCGCCCGCCCAGCGCTGTCTCGACCTGATCCAGGCAATCGTGGATGACCTCTGCGTACGCGGCGTCCTGATGGATGTCGCGGAGCATGACCCGGACCCCGTTGCGCTCGATGTCGAGGATGGTCTGCGACGGTGGCCCGCTGCCGACCTCCACGTAGCCGTCGGTGTAGACGTAGGGAAGCTGACCGCTCTGACGCCGCACCGAATCGGGCGGAAGCCGATCGGCCAGCTCGGCGATGGCCTCGAGCGTGAACAGAGGATGGTCAGAGAGTCCGTGTCTCACCTGGATCGACCGTTTCGCGAAGGCCTCGTCGAAGGCCTCGAGGTCGACATCGATTAGGGTGGAGTGGCCCAGTTCTGCCACCGTGGAACCCCTTTCTGAGCTCGCCGTCCGGCAATCATACCTCCGGGCGCCAGCTCCCAGAAAACGCTGATGTCTCCGGACGACACGCTCATCCTCTGTTACCACTCGATCAGCGAGTCCTGGCCCGCAGAGACCGCGGTGACACCCTCCGCGCTGGAGTCACACGTCGCGAACCTCCGCGCACGTGGCTACCGGGGCGCGACATTCAGTGAGGCTGTGCTGGCCCCTCTCGAGGCTCGCATGGTGGCCTTCACCTTCGACGATGCTCATCGTTCCGTGCTGGAGCTGGCCGAGCCGATACTCTCCGCGGCCGGCTGGCCGGGGACGGTGTTCGTGCCCACTGACCACTGCACCGCCCAGCGGCCGCTCGATTGGTCCGGGCTCGACCGATGGCTTCACGGCGAATGGCACCACGAGCTGGCGTGCATGTCTTGGCCGGAGCTCGGACGCCTCGCTGGTGAGGGCTGGGAGATCGGCTCGCACACATGCTCTCACCCGCGGCTGAGCTCGCTGTCTGCGGCCGAGATCAGCCATGAGCTCGAGGCTTCGCGCGCGGAGGTCGAGCGCCGGCTGAACCGTCCCTGCGAGACGCTCGCGTACCCCTACGGCGACTATGACCAGCAAGTTGTCCGTGCTGTCCGGGCCGCCGGCTACCGCCTGGCCGCCACCGCGCCGACCACCCGGCCGACGCCCCTGCCGTTGCTCTGGCCCCGTGCCGTCATATCCCGCCACGACGCTGGGTGGCGCTTTCGGGTTCGGACCTCTAAGACCCTTCGCCACGTGGAGAGCGTGCCACTGGCGGGTGAGGCCGTGCTACGCCTGCGCCGCTGCGTCGGCCGCCTGACCAGGCCTGGACGTGCGCCCGGGGCAGGTGGCTGACGGTGAAGCTCCTCGGCCGGACAGGACGTGACGAGCCCCGCACGGAGCCGACGACACCCCAGCCTGGGGGCTACGAGGTCACGCCCGCCGAATGGTCGTCGCTCGCTGAGCGGGCGGGAAACGTGTTCGGTACCTGGGAGTGGGCGACCGCCTGGACCCGGCACCTGTCGGGCGCCGGGGCGGCCCATGTGCTGTGCGTGCGCGGTCCGGATCGAGAGCTCGAGGCCATCGTGCCGCTTTGGCTCCGGCGAACGCGAGGCCTGCGTCTCGTCCGCTTCATCGGTCACGGGGTGAGCGACCATCTGGGTCCCGTGTGCCCGGCGGGCGGCGAGGTGGCCGCCGGACGCTTCCTGACCGGCGCGCTGGCCGAACTCCGGCCCGGCTGGGACGTACTGCTCGCTGAGAACCTCACCGCCTCCGCGGCCCCTTGGGCGGGGCTGCTGGCGGGCCACACCTTACGCCGCGAGCCGGTCTCGAGCGTGCCTGTCGCCGACCTCAGCTGGGACGAGTTCGCCGCCCGCCACCACGGCCGGTTGCGTCGCCTGCGCAACTATGCGCGGCGCCTCAGCCGCGGGCACTCGGTGCGCTACCGGCTGTCCGACGTCCCGGAGCGTCTAGAAGAGGACCTGGACCTGCTCTTTGCGCTGCATGCGATGCGTTGGGGCCCCGGCTCGCGGGGGCTTGGGCCGGCGCAGCGGCCCTTCCATCGCGAGTTTGCCGCTCTCGCGCTTCAGCGCGGGTGGCTGCGCCTGTGGTTCCTCGAGGTGGACGATGCGCCGGTCGCGGCGTGGTATGGCTTTCGCTTCGCGGGCGCGGAGTGGGCCTATCAGGGCGGGCGCGACCCTGCGTGGGAATCGGCGTCCGTGGGGTCACAGATGCTTGTGCACACGCTCCGTGAGGCGTTCCAGGACGGGGTACGTGACTACAAGATGCTGCGCGGCTCCGAGGCCTACAAGCTCCAGTTCGCCCCCGTGCGGGACGAAGTGGTGACGGTGATCAAGGGCCGCGGACCCCGCGGCCGAGCGGTCGCCGGTCTGGCCTCGGCTGCTGCCGAGCACCGAGTCGTGGCCCGGGCGCTGCGGGCGGGGGTCGGCCGTAGCCGGTGGCGAGCCCTCGGAGGTGCGCGATGACGACGCCGGAAACCCCGTCGCTGACATGGCCGCCCCCGTGGCTGCGCGTCATCGAAACGAGCGGGGCGTCCGGACGGCCGGGTCAGCCGCTCGCGTGGCCGCCCCCCTGGCTGGAGGCCGAGCGCGCGGTCCGGCCGGAACCTGCGGTTGCTGCGGACCCCTTCGACACGGCCGAGGTCCAGACCGCCGCAGGCCCCTTCGCCGCGGCCAGGTCCGAAGCCGTTGCCGAGCCCGAGTCCCAGGCGGTCGCTGAGTCCCTGGAGGCTGCCGGCCCCCGGAGCACTCTCGAGCCCGAGCCCGAGCCCGAGCCCGAGCCCGTGACGGACGGACCGGCGGCGCGGAAGCCCTTAGACGCCGAGGAACAGGTGATCCTCGACCTTGCCAAGGAGTGGGGGGCGATCGACCGCACCTACCGGGTGCTCGCCTACCGGGGGTCGTACACCGAGCGCGTGTTCCTACCCGTGGCGAACGTCCGCCGGATTCTTCGCAAGCACCGCGTTCGTCTGCCCGGCGAGCCGCCGAGACCCGTCCGCCACACGGTGGAAGTTCGGGAGGTTCCGTGGGAGCCCAACCGGATCTGGATGTGGGAGGAGACACGGTTTCCCGCGGCGGACCGGATCGCCCATGCGCTGGTCGACGTCGTCAGCCACTATTGGCTGGGCTTCCGTCTGGCTGTCGATGAGCTCGAGGTAGATCGTGAGCAGCTAGTTGCAGCCGCCCTCACGGAGCTGAATCCGAGCGGGGAGGACGCTCGCGTTCCGATTCTCGTCTCGTGGTCTGACGGGAGACTCGCGCCGGAGGAGGCCGACGGCTCGACCGAACACATAACCGTGGAGAGCCTGTTCAGCCTGATCATCGGAGAGTCGCCTCAGCTGCCCGAGTGCAGCGATGGTGACACGCTTGAACGAGAGCTGACTCGTCTGCGCACGATCTACAACGAGGTCCGCCTCCATCCTGGCATCGGGTACGTGACCCCTGCCGACGAGCACGAGGGGCGCGGAGCCCGGCTGCGCAGCGCGCGCAGGGCGGGGCTGCGAGAGGCGCGTCTGCGACGCGAAGGCGATCCGGATCAGCCCGACTGAGGCGTGACGGCGCTCGCGCACAACCGGGTCCCGCAGCGATATACGTCACGGACAGGGCGGTGTGTGGTGAGCTGTGGAGCGTGCTCACCCTGATTTACCCAAAGGCACCGACCTGGTCAAAGTGACCGCGCTCCAACTTGACCAGGTCGCCGACGAGCTCAACGACCGAGCCCTTGACCACGCGGGAAGGCGCGGTCAAGGCGTGACAGGGTAGTCAGCATACATAATCCTTTACGATTTGGTAGGATCGTAAAGGAGATGAGTAAGCTCTCGAGCAAACACCAGGTGACGATTCCGGTTCGCATCCTGCGCGAGGCAGGCTTGGCCGCGGGGGACGACGTTGTGATCCGGGCACACGGTCACGGCCGCATCGAGATCGAGCGAGCCAGCGATCTCGTCCGCCGCTACGCCGGGAGCCTCCCGGCCGGCACCTATCCCGAGGGCTACCTTGATGACCTGCGCGGCGAATGGCGCGAGTAGCGCTCGATGCCGATGTTGTCATCGGCTTTCTCGACCCGTCCGACGCCCAACACGACCGGGCCGTCGAACTCCTCGGCGGACACCTGGCGCGTGGCGATGACATCGTGATGGCCGCCACCGTGTACGCAGAGATCATCGTACGGCCGCTGCAACACGGAGCCGACGCGATGGTCGACGATTTCCTCGCGGCGGTCGGTGCGCACGTGGTCGCTGTTGACCGCGCCCTGGCTCGACGAGCCGCCGAACTCCGAGCCCGTCACGCGTCGTTACGACTACCCGACGCGCTGTCGCTCGCAACCGCGCTCGTTGGCGCCGCGCCATTGCTGACGCTCGATCGAGCCCTTCAGCGGATCGCCGATCGAGAGCTCCAGGGCTAGGCCAGTCAACGTCGTCTCAGGTGGGGAACGCTGACTGTGACGAGGTGATGCAGCCAGCCGCGCGGCGGCTCGCGGTCTGATCGGGCGGCCCGCAGCGGTCAAGGTGTCACGCACCAGTCGCTGCCGGCCCAGCATCCCGGCGCGCCAACGGCGAGACGCGGATCATGGTGTGCGGAGACTCGTGAGTCTTGATCTGGAGCGGGGCCGCGACCTCAGCGAGGAGCCACAGAAGTTCGTCGGTCGCCTCGGCCACACCGAAGTCTGCGACCAGTTCCTCGCCCGATCGCGCCACGCCGATCGAGCGGACGGCCGGAAAGGCACCGCGCCGTCGCAGCCGTCGCGACAGGATGGGCGCGAGACTACTCACATCCATCTGCGGCCACGTCTGCTCTTCGTAGTCACCAAGGGCACATTCCCACAACCCGTTCGGACACAACCATCGCAGACTGCCACCCAAAGCCACGCCGACAAGCGCGTGATCGTGGACGGGGCATAGCGGCACCGGCACGCCCAGGACCTGCTCGAGGTGACTCTGAGCCGCAGCAACGCAAGTCATAACCGACGCGTCTGAGCCAGGGTCGGGCAGGTCGAGCCGCAGCCGGCCCTCCTCTCCGGTCTGGACCACGAAGGTCCGGGCATCTCCATCCTCGCTGGGTCGCGCAACGTACATCGCGCTCCGCACTGCGAGGTCGGTGAGCACCGCGTCTACGAGGGCCAGGACCGATGTGCGCTCAGACGCTTCTTTCATCGCAACATTGTCGCTGCACGCGATACCGGCGTCTTGCGCCCGGTCGAACGAAGTTCCGAGGTTCCTTTCGGGGACGGGTTCGCCACCCGGACACCACCTGAAAGCCGCGACCATGTTGCCGCCTCGCCATGGTGGCTGCGAGGGGTTGGCGGGCCTACAGGCCGTCGAAGGCCGCGAAGGCGGCGTCGATCCTTGAATGGGCGCCGGTTGCGTTGTCGTCGAGCATGAGGCCGCGGATGACGGCGAGAGCCAGGGTGGCTTGGGCTTGGGCGGTGACGTCGTCGGGGCTGGACGGTCTGAGCAGCTCGGTTAATTGATGCACAGAAAGCCGGGCATCAAAGCCGGCTCGCCGAACCACGCGCCCACAAACGTGACGTGAAGGCTTGCGGGTCGACCCGGGCCTGCGACAACTCCGTCTCAATCACCAACCCTCCACGAACTTTGGCTCGGGAGGTGCCGGGCCATGAGTTTGGCGAGGAGGAGGGCCACAACCGAACGCCAACGAGACACCTGCTCTGATGTGTTCGCGGTGCTCAGGCAGCTCCGCGAACGCGCGCCTGGACCGCGGCATTAGGCTCCGCGTCGATGGGCTACGCGAAGAAGAATCTACGGGAGGTCGAGGACTCGGCGCTCAAGCACGGTCTCTCGAACACCCAGGAGGCGCGCTTCCCCCGCGAGGATCTAAGAGCGGAGCAGACTGGCGTCAACTACCTAATCATCAAGCCGGGTCAACGCGAGGCCTTTGCTCACAGGCATCGTGAGGCCGAGGAGGTCTACGTCGTGTTGGCCGGTTCGGGACGCGTCAAGCTCGATGACGAGCTAGTAGATCTGACGCAGCTAGATGCGGTGCGGGTCAGCCCCGGGACGGCACGGTCATTCGAAGCCGGTCCGGACGGGCTCGAGGTGCTCATCTTCGGTCCCCGCGTCGAGGGAGACGGAGAAATGGTTCCGGACTTCTGGGGCCCATAGCGATCACCTCAACCGATCCAACTAGACCAGACCTCCGCCCGCGGGAGCGAGGCCTGCTCGTATGGCAACGCGGGCCGCCCCAGCCGGCCGTAGCCGTATTTCGCATCGCGCGGAAAGCGGCCTCGTCGCAGAAGCGGATCGACCAGCGGACATTTCACGGGTGTGCGCAAGGGAACGCCCACCGGACGTGACTGCGGCGTCTAGCCCACACATCGCGCCGGCTATCTCGAACGCGGTGGTGGCGTCCAACCCCGTGGATGACCTCCAGTTCCCCGGCCCCACCGCTCCTCGAATTCATCGATCTGAGCGTTGACGGCACGATCGATCTCCTGCCACCCCTCAGGAGCCTCGGGTACGGCGATCCCGTCGTGGTGCATCAGGACCGCGTACGCCATCTCGTTTAGATCCTCTGGATTGAGCGGGAGGCTCCATCGCGTGACGAAGACGGCCAGCGCATCGGTCGCTCGCCGTATCTGAGCCTCAGTGACTGGCGCGCCACCGTCGGAGCGGTGCTCGGGACTGATTCGCGACCGCTAGCGTATTTCGGAGCCAAGGCTTCGGCAACAATCGACGAGCCGATCCGCGCTCGCCGAGAGGATCGCTGAACGACGCCGCGCCGCGGGGATCTCACAACCAACGCTTAGTGCAGCCCTGTGCTGCCGGAGGATCCATGACGGACCGGACCGGGGCTAGAAGACCGTCGGTCGAACGCCCGCTGTCGCGCTAATCGAAAGCAGCAGTGCCGCCTTCACGCGAAGGCGTCCCGAGCCGTTGGCTTGTGCGATCGCATACCGGCGACGATGGGATGTGCAGCGCCGGCTCGCGCTGGCGCTGGCGCTATTAGCCTAAGTCATCTGTGAGTTCACCGGCAGCTCAGGCTGTTGCTGAGCGGCAGTGCAGGCACCCGCCGTCGCGCGACTCAGCTCACCCAAGAAGTGACGATACGGGCCGAATTCGGGTCGGCGTGGGAGACATGGGCCGTCACCGCCAGTCGTGCGTCGGGCTCAAGGGACCCAGCGCCGTGCCGCGTCCGCTCAACCGCGGACCCTGGGGGTCTTCGCCCTGACCGGAATGCAGCTGCAAGTGCTCCTTGATCTCGAATCTAATGACACGCGGATCGACGTTCAGCTCGCCGATGATCTTGAACGCGGCACCATTTCGGAGCAGCGTGACCATCGCGAGCAGCAGGTGCTCGGTTCCGATCTCATGGCTTCCCACGCCGAAAGCCACACGAGATGCCGCGTCCATCGCTTCCATCGCCGCCCGCGACAGCGGGATCCGGCCTCCTGCAGGTTGACCCGAACCAGTTCCGAGGCGCTTTCGCACTATTGCGCGAGCCGGCGCGACAGTGAGTCCCGCGTCAGCGAGCACCCTGGCGGTGATGCCGGCCTGGTCCCCGAAGAGCGCCAAGAATTGGTGCTCAGGTTCGACCGCGCTGTGCCGCATCGCGCGCGCCTCGTCCTGCGCGCGCTTGAGCACCTCACTCGCCTGTGGTGAGAGCTCCAGCAGCGCACGCCAACTCGTTGCGGTCCCCTCAGTCACAACAGGACGATCGCTGGTCACGTCACCAGTATCTCACGGCCCGCAATATGCAGCGGTCCATGTACTCCGACATCGCCGAGCCCCACAGAGCCGAGGCGTGGGGAGCGTGTTGGGTCCGGCGGATGCGCCGTTGTGAGCGACGACGAGGCGGGGAACGTCGCTCCGGCCTGCAGGTCGCCCCGGCGCGAGTAACGCCCCCCTCCGGGCAAAGGGACTCCGGGCACTCGGTGGGCCACTAGTAGTGGGTACGCTCCGGGCAAAGAGAGCCTGGTTACTCGAGGCCTTGCTGTTCTTCGCGGGATGCTTCTTGGTGTCCTTGGCGATCGCGGTGGCGTCGATCGCCGGCCTACTCAACGGCGGGCCCTTTCTGGACTTCATCGCGATAGTCAGCGCGCTCGTGAGCGGGACCATGGTGCGGCGTTCGCACCGTTTCATTCGGTCGGCGAGGTAGCGACTGGATCACCCAAGCTGCGCGCGGAGAGGAATCCGACGCCCGAACCATGGCACGACATCCAGGTGCCCGCGAGGGATCCGCAATCGGACGGCTTAGACAGCCGACCCGTCAGTCTGCGCCGGCTCCGAGCCCGTCTCAGATGCCGAACGCTTATCGAATGGACTCGATGCGTTGCGGAGGAATCCGCTGCCGCCTCCTCGCCGCTGTTGCCGCGCGGGGCGCTCTACCCGGCGCGAGCTTTGAGGTCGTCGTGAAGCATCACGCTCGTCGGCGTCGCAAATCACACAGCGTGATCGTCGCGACGCGGTGGTGCATGTCGCGTAGCAAACCGGCCCTGACTTCGCGAACGGATGACAGGGCTAGTCGTTCTTGGCTCGGTACTCGCCCTCTTCGCGCGCCCAGTCAGCCTCGGTGGGCTCGGCAGCCTCCTCGATGTAATCGGGCTCGGGCTCGCGCGAACCGTTTGGTCCGAGGTGAGCGCCGATCGTCCAGGTGCCCGGCCCCCCGTGCGCCTCGCGGTCCCCGTGGACACTCTTGCGCGCGGTCAACCATCGCGGGAATTTCACGGGCCCATCGTATCCGGTGCCCTCGTGGCCGTTACCGTCGCGGCCTTCCCGAGCGGGGGGTCAGCCTGGTGACCGTCGGCGCCCACGTCTCGCGCACCAACGCTGACCGCGACGGGGTATGTGGCCGAGATGGCCGCTCGCGGCTTAGGTCTCGCCGAGGGTGAGCACCTCGTCGGCTGCGTGTGCGATTGATGCGCTCAGGTCGACGGCGGGGTCACCGCCCCAGCGGCGGCTGGCGCGGTCGAAGGCCGCCATCCCGACCTGCGCCGCGAGTCGCGCTGTCGGCGGCGAGATGTCTCGTTCGGCGAGTGCGCTCGCGAGGGCGTCTGTGAGTGCGGCGGTCTTGGCGTAGGCGCGCTCCTGGAGGGCTGGGGTCACGGCGATCACGTGGGCTCGCTGCTCGGCGACCGGTCGATTTTGGATGAGTAGGGGGACCGCAGCGGTGAAAGCGCGGACGAGGAGGGGGAGTGGTGCCAGGCCGGCTGGCGCTGTGGCGATGGCCTCGACGAGGATCGTGCGTAGCTCCGCCTCGCCGTCGAAGAGCACCTCGCGCTTGTCGGCGAAGTGGCGAAAGTAGGTGCGTTCGGTCACCCCGGCTCTCGCGGCGATCTGCGCGGCGGTGGTCTCGTCGTAGCCGCGCTCGCGGTAGAGCTCGAGGGCCGCCTCGCGCAGTCGGGCGCGCGCCCGGGCTCCATCTCTCGGCATGCCCGCATTCTACGTTGTGTCAGCGACTGTCGTAACGTGGTAGCGTCAGTAACTGTCACTACGTTTCGCGAGGAGGACCCGATGAGCGCCGTTGCATCTACCGCCGTTCGTTTCCATGAGCACGGTGAGCCGCTGGACGTGTTGCGCGAGGAGCGCGTTGAGGTCGCCGACCCCGCAGCCCGCCGCGTCCGGGTGCGGGTAGCCGCGGCCGGGCTCAATCCGGCCGACTGGGAGCTCTGTCGCGGATTCATGGCCGGAAGCTTGCCGCGCGGCATCGGCTACGACGTCGCCGGAACAGTCGACGCGGTGGGGGACGACGCCAAGGACGTCGCCGTCGGTGACCTCGTCTTCGGGACGGCGGACTTCCTGGGCCAGCCCAGCGCCGGCGTCGCCGAAGTCGCGATTCTGGACAGTTGGTATCCCGTGCCCGGCGGGCTCGATCCCGTCGAGGCGGCCGTCCTGCCGATGGTCGTCCAAACCGCGGCCTGGACGCTCGATGCGCTGGGTCTTGAGCCCGGGAGCACGGTGCTGGTCAACGGGGCGGGCGCGATGGTCGGGTTTGCCGCCGTTCAAATCGCGCTGCGCCGCGGCGCCCGCGTGATCGCCACCGCCGGTCCCACCTTCGCCGGCGAACTCACGATGCTGGGCGCCCTGGTCACCCCCTACGGCGCGGGAATGGCCGACCGGGTGCGCGACCTCGCCGGCGGGCCGATCGACTCGGTGTTCGACGCTCCGCCGCCCAACGCCGGGTCGATCCCCGAGCTCATCGCCATCGCTGGAGACGCGAGCCGGGTCATGACGATCAGCAACCACGACGAGGCACGGCGCCTGGGAGCGCGCGTCAACCTCGACCACCTCGCCGGACTGGCGCCGGCCGCGACCTTCCTGCCCCAGTACGCCGCGCTCGCGGCCGACAGCGCATTCCGCATCCCGATCGCGCGCACCTACCCGCTCAACGAGTGGCGCGACGCCGTCAAGCTCAGCATGTCCGGTCACCCCCACGGCAAGGTCGTACTGCGCCCGTGAGGCTCGGCGCCGACGGAGCCACAGAACGCCTCCTCAACCTAATAGCGTCGTCGGCTGCCGGTTCTAGGGCCGGCGGGAGCAACGCTTGGCCAGCCGACGGAGTCGCACTTGGGATCGCTCAGCGGACACCCTGGACGTCGCCGCGGCGGTCGTCTCACTTCCCAACGCCTACCGAACGCTTCGAGTGGTCGCTGACGGCGTCGGGTATCAGCAGCCGACCGTTTCACTCCCCAACGATGACCGCCGCCAAGCGATACGCGGCGGGGGAACGCGTCGCGTCGCACGGTGATCGCTCTGCCGCTCCTGGACGATCGCGTGGACGAATCCGGCTGAAAGCAGCTGCCTGATTCGCGGTAGCGGCCTCGCCGAGAGTGCCCCATGTTCACGAAGCCAGAACCGCGGCTCGCTGCCCCCATGCACTTCAGAACGTGAGGCTCGACGGGTCGCCGACGAGAACGGCCTCGGCTTCTTTGAAACGCTCGTTGAATGCGGCGGTCTCCAGGAAGGTCAGGAGCAGGCGCTCGACGTTGACCGTCTGGCGCCATTTGACGGCGCTACGCGTCGTTGCCCCGCCTGCGAAGTGCTCGTCGGCGACCTGCTCAGAGAACGTGCAGGAGACAAACGATGTCGGCCGGCGCTCAGGAAGCGGACCGTCGACCGCAGCGGCCCGATACAACGTCAGAGGCTGGCGAACGCCGCTGGCCCAGAGCTCCTGCACAAACGCCAGACGGGCGATGAGATGCTCGGCGCGGTGAGATCGCGACCACGGCTCGTCAAACAGCCTGGGGCCGCGCACGATCGTTCCTTCAAACCGGCAGAGTCCGAGCTCGGCGAGCACGATGGTGTGGCCCTTGATCAACTCGCCGGAGCGTGGGTTGCTCGCCATCGTCTCGCAGAATCGACGGTCAAGCTCGGTGAGGTGTTGGCCGGCCAGGCATCGCTCGAGCGTTGCGTACAGGCGCGGTTCGCCTTCCTGACGCTGAACGCATGCCTCAAGATCGATGCGCACGTCGACGCTCTCCAGCTCCGCGCGAACAAGCGCCCGCTGCTCTTCGACTCGCCGCCGAGTGCGAGTACTCGCGGCGGCGTCGGCCTCGATGACCAGCGGGCGATTGAACCGTTCGACTCCGCGACGCAGTTCGGCTGTGGCCGCTGGGGAGGCCCGCCGGCTCTCAAGCGCCAGCTGCAGCCGAGTGATCTCCCAGGCCGGAAGGCGCCAGCGCGCGCCGGCATCCTCAAAGGCATCGATGCGCACCTCGATCTCGCAGCGCACTGGATCGACCGCGGTGAGCGATAGCGGCGTGCGGCGCGCATCACGCAACCGCCCACCGTTGCCCACGACCGCCACCGCCAGTTCCCCGGTCCGGAAGTTGCTGTCCGGTTCCGCCGCGGGATCTGACTGATAGACCGGTTCGGGCATCGTGAAATCATGATGACTCTCGCTTCTGCCTCGTCGCCAGGCGGCCACGAGACCGAGACTTTCGACCTGCCGCCGACGGCGGCCGCCGTCCCGGTCGGGTGGCGAGCGTCGCAAAACGGGATCGACTACCGGACGCTCCGAGCGCACGCCGAAACCGGCCCCGGGCAGCCCGGCCACTCACCGACCAACGCTGAGGGCGATGAGTCCTTGACGTGATCGGGGCGCGGTGGCGCGGATCGGCACCGCGCGCCTAGCGCGTTCCGCGAGATGCCTGAATCTTCGTGCCCGCGAACCTGCTAAGGCTCAGCGCGAGCAGCGGTTGCGCGTTGTGGCCAGGGCGCCTCATTGATCATGGTGATCAGTTCCTCGCGTCGGCAGCCGTTACTGCGGGCGTAGCCGACGAGATCGTTCACGCGTCGCAGAAGGAGACCTCGTTGTGGGCTTCCAATGACGGTGATCCCTCGACCGCGCCGGAACTCGAGGAGGCCCTCGTCGCGGAGGGTCCTGAGGGCACGCAGGACGGTGTTGGTGTTGACCTCGAGGACGGTTGCGAGGTCTCGGGCGAGGGGGAGGCGATCGCCGGGGGCGGCTTCGCCATCGGCGATGGCTCGGCGGATCTCGGCCGCGACTTGGAGGTAAAGCGGAGTGGGGTCTGACGGATTGATCTTGCTCTCCCACATAGTGCTAGGTAAGCTAGCACTATGTGTGCGGCAGCGACGGAGGACCGGGTGGTCGAGACGGCGGGCCGCGACCAGACCCAGGACAGTTGCAAGATCGACGAGGAGGCGCTGTTTCGCGAGGCACGACAGCTGCGCCGGCGGCGATGGGCGATCCGCGCAACGATCCTTCTCACGCTTGTCGCTGTCGGCGCCGTGATCGTCTGGTTGAGCGGTGCGCCAGGACACGCCCGGACTGCTCAGAGCGAGCGTGCAGCTGGCGCGTTGCCTACCGGGCCGGTGGCCAGCCTCCGCGTCGCCGGAGCGCTGGCGGTCGGACCGACCGGCGCGCTCTACGTCGCGGATGTCGCCCGTCATCGCGTGCTCGTCCGGCTCACAGACGGCCGTTACCGGATGGTCGCCGGCAACGGCCACTCCGGGTACTCCGGCGACGACGGATCAGCGCTGCGTGCTCGGCTGTCGACCGTCTCTGGGCTTGCGTTCGCTCCGACGGGCAGTCTCTACCTCGTCGACGGTGGTCGGGTCCGGGTGATCGCCCCGACCGGCATCATCCACACCATCGCCGGAGACGGCCGGCCAGCGCGCCAGATCACCGCCGGCACGCCGGCGCGGTCAGCGGCGCTGGGAACCGCGCGGGAGAACGCCGGCCCTTCGATCGCGGTCGCTCCCGACGGCGAGTTGTACATCGTGACGTCCGCTCAACTACTGCGCCTCACCGCCCACGGCACCCTGGAGCCCGTGCGAGATATCGCGGCCCAGGCACCAGTGCGCGGCAACCTCAACGGGGGGCTAGGCCAGATCGCGGTCGACGACCACGGCGACATCGACGTCTCCGGGGTCAACGGCTGGTCGGTCTGGCAGGTCACCCCCAACGGACGCGCGCACGAAGTCGGGCCCGGCAGCGGAGCACGACAGAGCGGCGGCAACACCTCGGTCCTGCAACGCGCCCCGAGCGGGATCGTCTACGCCGAGAACGGCCCCCACATCCTGCGCGTCACATCGCACCGCCTCCTGCCAGCGTTCACCATCACCAAGGTCAATCACGAGTACTTCTGGCCGACGTACTTCGCCTTCGGCGCGCACGGCGAGACCTACGTCGACGAGATCCCCGGGGATGGTGGCTTCGAGGCCCACGAGCAGCTCATCGCGATTCGCCACGCTCACGTCATTCTTCTGTGGCAAGAACGCAACCGCGGTAGCCACGACAGCTTCAGACCCCGCTAGCCCCGCTCCAAGGCGAACCCCCTGTGTCAGAGGTGTGGCCGTCTCACTGCCCAAGGGCTATCGCACTCTGTGGTGTTAGTATGCGCGTATGCGCCGCACCACGATCTCTCTCCCGGATGAGCTCGCCGATGCCCTGGAACGCGAGGCGCGGCGGCGTGCGCTGCCAGCGTCTGCGGTCGCCCGCGATGCGCTGAGCGACTACCTCGGTATCGGCCGCGTCGGCGAGCAACGCGAGCTGCCGTTCGCAGCCGTCGGCCACAGCGGCCAGACAACCACCGCGCGCGACATGGAGCAGCTGCTCGAGCGCGAGTGGGACCACGATGCTCGCGGTCGTTGACGCGGGCCCGCTCTACGCCGCCGCCGACGGTGACGACCAGGACCACGAGGCCTGCCGCTCCGTCCTCTCACGCGCCGACCTGCGCCTCATTGTCCCCGCGCTCGCCGTCGCCGAGGCCACCTACTTCGTCGGTCGCCGGCTCGGCGCAGCAGCCGAGGCAGCGTTCCTGCGCGGCCTCGGCGCTCTGGACGTCGAAGGACCATCCCGGGAGGATTTCGACCGGATCGCAGAACTCGTCGAGACCTACGCGGACTTCCCGCTCGGCGGCACCGACGCCAGCGTGATCGCCCTTGCCGAACGAGTCAGCGCGGGCATCGTGGTCACACTCGACCACCGTCACTTCACCGCAGTCAAGCCAAACCACCGCGACGCGTTCCAACTGCTCCCATAGCTGCACGCGTCGGCGTCCAGGGCATCGCTCGCATGTCGCACA
Organism: uncultured Actinomycetota bacterium; assembly: GCA_963790605.1. Lineage (GTDB taxonomy): Bacteria > Actinomycetota > Thermoleophilia > Solirubrobacterales > Solirubrobacteraceae > Palsa-465. Next base: position 52,791 of record CAWBPG010000005.1, read on the forward strand.
AGTCGATCGCGAGCCAAGTCGGCCGCCCGAAAAATGAAGTGAAGCGCCAAGCCGACTGCGATGAAGAGCAGCACCCGGCGATCAACCTGCGACGAACGGCGACCTGTCCCATCGAGGGCAGACCATACGGGCGAGCGACCGTCACCCAACCGCCGACGGCGACGACTGGATCGGCCACCGGGCGCTGGCGCAGCAATGCTCGCAGCCTGGGATCCGACGACATCGGCGTCTCATAATCAACGCCCACCGAACGCGTGGTGACGCGGCTATTCGCCTCGACGTAGCCGCCGGATGCCCACGAGCTCGTATCCGTGCTCGAGGAGCTGCTTGCCTGCGGGAGCTCCGACCTCCATCGTCTGCCCGGCCCTGACGTCCCCGTCGGGATCATGGAAAACGTGGCCACCGGGGACTCGCATCTCCCACCGCTCCAGCTCAGGCAGCCAATCCCGAGCGAGCCGTCGGGCGCCTGGGCTGAATGGGTCAAACGGCAACGCCGTCACTCGCACCAGACTACGCGCGGCCGCGTGCATCCGCAAACGTCAGCGGGGACCGAGGCGAATTGCTGCCGGCGCGCATGCGCCTGACGGCGACACACCTGCCGACGGGTCCCCGGGGTATCTCATGGCCCAACGATCACTGCGGCGGGCGCTCCGGCGTCCATGTGATCGTTTGCGCACCCAGCGACCGGACGCTGTGACTATGTGTCATCGGCGGATGTCGGTCCAGATGTTTTCGGTCGCCACGGCCGTATAGGCCCCGACGCGCCCCCGGCCCGACGCTCCGCGTGCGGCGTAGCGCCACCCAGGCGAGCAGTCCGACGATCAGGAACCACGGGTCCCAGAGGTACGCGTGCCAGTCAAGCGCCTTCCAGTCAGCGTGCGTACCGCCGCCGGCAAGGCCGGCCTGGACGACGAGCCCGGTGGCCGTCAGCACGCCGCCGTATACGGTCAGGATCGCCGCCTCAAGCCACGCCAGCCTCCGGACCGCGCGCGGGCGCCGCGCTCGTACCGCCCCCACGGGCAGCCATGCCGCGACGAGCTTGAGCACGACGATCGCCGCGAGCGCGAGCCTCACGCCCGCACCGCCGTCGCGCCCCCAGCGCGCGATCGCGCCACCGACGGTGTCCAGCAAACCGGTGCCGCCAGCCGCCCAGTAGGCGCTGATCGCCGCTGACACGAGCATCAGCGCCGACGCCGCCTGCGCGAGCCTGGTCGCGGTCCGATCGGTTGGTGGTGCCGCTCGGTGCATGTTCGATTACGATACCACTAATCTCGTAATGTCCGAAACCACTATCACCGCGGCGGGCCGACCCCGGGAGCGGCGCGTCGACGATGCCGTCCGCACCGCCGTTCTGTCGCTGCTGGCACAGCGCGGCTACCAGCGCACGACGATCGCCGCGGTCGCCGAGCGCGCCGGGGTCGGGCGCGGCGCGCTGTACCGCCGCTGGCGCTCGAAGGGCGAGATGGTGTTCGGCGCGGTCGTGCACGGCCTCGAGCTCGCCGACCCGCCGCAGCACGGATCGCTGCCCGGCGACCTCGAGGCGCTCGGCGAACGGATCGCCCTGCTCTCAGACTCCGAGATCGCCCACGCGGCATTGCTCGGCCTGACCGCCGAGCTTGACAGCGACGCCGGGCTGCGCGAGGCGCTCGACGCACGGCTATGGGCGGTCGAGCGCCGCTACCTCGCGGTGATCCTGCAACGCGCCGCAGACCGCGGCGAGATCCGGGCCGGGGTCGATCCCGAACTGGTCCGCCGCCTGCTCGTGGGCGCGATCGCGATCGCCCCGATCTACGGCGGCGGCCCAACCGCGGCGCGCGAAGCGGCAGCGATCGTCGCCGCCGGCCTGCTCGCGCGATACGCGCCGTAACGAGACTGGTCAGCGCTACCTCCGCGAGGCATGCTCAGGTCAGGCGGCGTTTGTATTCACCGGGGGTGAGCCCCAGGGTGCGGGTGAAGTGACGGTGCAGGTGGCTCTGGTCGACGAAGCCTGTTGCCGCCGCGGCGCTCGCGATCGTCTGGCCGTGTTCGAGCATGCGTCTGGCGGCGCGGATGCGGTGGGCGATGTGTAGTGCATGGGGCGATACTCCAGTGCGTTCGCGGAACAGTCGAACGAGTTGGAACTTGCCGATGCCGGCGACGTGCGCCAGTTCGTCGAGTCCGATGTTCCGCGCTGGATACGCTGCGAGGTGGTCGCGTGCCAGGCTCAGTGCCCGGTCGTCGCGGGGCGTCAGGGTTGAGCCCGAGAATCGCGCCGGTGAGTAGCGATCGATCAGCGATCGCACCCATACGGTGAGCCGCTCGTCGCATTCCAGGCGAGTGTCGCTCCTCTCAAGTGCACGGTGAAGGCGCACGAAGCTCTCGACGACCTGCGGGTCTGCGATGACTGGGTTGGGGAAGAGGACGTCAGCGAGCGCATACTCGTCCTCATCGTTGGCTAACCGACTCAGTTCGGCGGCTTCGACGACCATCAGACGAGCACCCCAGGGCTCGCCGTCGAGTGCCTCGCCAGTGTGGCGATCTGAAGGATCCCACGCGACTGCCTGCCCCGGTGTAACCAGGTGTCGTTCACGGCCGCGGCGCACACGCATCGGCTGGCCGGTCACGGCCCCGAACACGTATTCGTCGCGCGGCTCCACCGAGTACGCCGTCGTCTGTCCTGCCATCAGCAGCACGCCATTTGTCTCGGTCGGCCGCCAGATGCGCACGCTCTCGTTCGCCATCCCGCATTGATGCTACGGCGCAAGAACGTCCAAGACGCGCCTGCCGGGCGGGCGTAGCTTTGTCGCATGTCGATCACGCCACATATCGTCGTCCGCGACGCCGCTCGGGCGATCACCTTTTATCAGGATGCCTTCGGTGCGCAGGAGCTCTCACGGATCGAGATCCCAGATGGGCGCATCATGTCCGCAGAGATCCGGATCGACGATGGCATCGTGCACATCGCTGACGAGTTCCCGGAGTGGGGGGTGCTGGCGCCGCCGTCCATCGGGGGCACCCCGGTCGTCCTCTCCTTCGATGTGGCAGACGCCGACGCCGTGTTCGCGCTCGCGATCGCCGCCGGAGCCGAGGTCCGCCAGCCCCTCGCAGACATGTTCTGGGGAGATCGTCATGGCCAACTCGAGGATCCGTTCGGGCACCGCTGGAACGTCAGCCAACACCTGCGCGTGGTTCCCCACGACGAGCAGGTCGCCGCCGCTGCCGCGATGTTCACAGGAGACTCCACGGACGAAACGGTCGACTCGTGAGATACCGAGTCCTCGGCGCAAGCGGACTCCGCGTATCGCAGCTGTTCCTCGGGGCGATGACCTTCGCCGACGGCTTCACCCACGGCGCGGGTCTCAACACGGCGCGCAAGATCGTCGACACCTACGCCGACGCCGGCGGCAACGTCATTGACACCGCCATCAACTACCGCGACGGAGCCAGCGAAGAGATGCTCGGAGAGATCCTCCAGAGCCGCCGCGACCGCTTCGTGCTCTGCACAAAGTACGGGGTAACGCGCGACCCAAGCGACCCCAACGCTGCCGGCAGCCATCGCAAGAACCTGCGCCACTCAATCGAGACGAGCCTCCGCCGCCTGCGCACCGACTACATCGACGTCTACTACGTCCACCTCTGGGACCCACGCACACAGCTCGAAGAGACGATGCGGGCGCTCGACGATGCTGTCCGCGCGGGCAAGATCCTGCACCTTGGGATCTCTGACACCCCGGCGTGGGTGATCGCCCAGGCGAACACCGACGCGACATGGCGAGGACGCAGCCCGTTCGTCGTCGTGCAAGCCCGCTACAACCTGCTCAGCCGCGAGGCCGAACGCGACCTCATACCTGCTGCCGCCTCGCTGGGCATGAGCGTCGCAGCGTGGTCACCACTCGCCGGCGGAGTGCTGTCAGGCAAACTCTCGGACCCCACGGAACACGGACCCACACGGATCTCGGCCGGTTCGATTAGCCAACGCGATCGAACGATCACGGCGGTCGCCCACGACATCGCACGCGAAGCTCGGCACGACGCCCGCGCAACTCGCCCTGGCCTGGGCGATGGCAAAGACGCCCGTCCTCCATCCCATCCTCGGCGCGCGACGGCACGACCAAGTGCAGGAGACCCTGGCCGCCGCAGACCTCGTCCTTCCCAAGGAGATCGTCGATCGCCTCGACGAGGCGACCGACTTCGAGCTTGGATTCCCACACGACTTCATCACCGACATGCAAACGTTCGTGTTCGGCGAGGTCAACAGGCTCGTCGACCGCTGAGTCTCCTGATCAATCGCCACGCCGGTCCAGTGGCGCTTGTTTTGGCCGCTTCGGCAGCCTGAGTGCCGCGCTACGGACACGGGCCAGTCTTGCGGCCGAAATGGTCGAACGCCGGTCTGCGACTGAAATAGCATTTGCCCCGATGGGGCCGAGCTTGACCTTCTTCACTTCGCTGGCAGGCGGCCAGCTCGGCGGATCCGACGGCGATTTCGTGATCGTCGAGTGGACGGACTCGGGCGAATCAGGGTACGAGTGGATCGCGCCGCTGCATGTTCATCACGCCGACGACGAGGCGTGGTACGTGTTGGAGGGAGTGCTGCGGTTCCGGATCGGTGAGGAGACACGTGAGGTCGGCCCCTGCGGGGCTGCCTTGGCGTCAAAAGGAACTCCGCACGCGTACGGCAACGCAAGGACCGGTCAACCCGCTCGGTACCTACTTGTGACCACGCCCAAGATCAGAGCGCTGGTACAAGCGCTCCACGAGCCTGGAGCCCGCGACTACGCCGCGATCTTCCGCGCCCACGATTCCGAGTTGCTCAGCTGAGGGGGCGCCCTGAAACGCGCGCGGAATCCGGGCCAGTCGCAAATGCCCATCGACCAGCCGGACGCTTCCGAGCGGGTGCCGAGGCCGAGCGGTGCCGGCGATCCGCTCGTCTCACAAACCAACGACCAGCGGACAAAGCCATAGAAGCTGCGAGAACGGCGTTAGGCTTCGCGCATGTCCGTCGACACACCGGAGCAGTTGAGAGGGCTCGAGCGCGCGGGCCGAGTGGTCGCGGAGACGTTGCGGTCACTCCGTCGTGCCGTGGCTCCTGGGGTCACGACCGGCGAGCTGGATGAGCTGGCCGGCGAGATCTTCGTTGCTCGTGGCGCCCAGTCGGGACCGATCCTGACGTACGGCTATCCCGCGTCGATCTGCGTGAGCGTCGACGACGAGGTTGTCCATGGCATTCCGGGTAGCCGCGTCCTGCGGCGCGGAGAGCTGGTCTCCATCGATGTCGCCGCCGAGGTCGACGGCTTTCACGCCGACGCGGCGGTGACGGTGCCAGTCGGATCGGTTGACCGTAGCGCGCGGCGTCTGATCGTCGCCACCCGCGCAGCGCTGTCGGCCGGTATCCGAGCGGCACAGCCCGGCGTCACGCTGCGTGACGTCGGGGCCGCGATCGAGGGGGTTGCTCGTGCCCGTGGCTACCGGACTTTCCGCGAGCTTACGGGTCACGGCATCGGCCGCGCGATGCATGAAGCGCCGACCGTGTACAACTGGCCCGCTCCGGAGGCGACCACGCGTCTGACCCCTGGTCTGGTGTTCACGATCGAGCCGATGCTCACCGCGGGCGACACCCGACTGGTACTCGACCGAGACGGCTGGACGGTGCGCGCCGCCGACGCCTCGCAGACCGCTCATGCCGAGCACACGATCATCGTCGCCAATAACGGCCCGGTCGTGCTCACCGCGGCCGGGTAACCAGCGACTCGATCGGAGACGTATTGGACACACTGAGAGGCGGCGCAGCCGGCAAAGCCGAGACCGCAGCAAGTGCTGCCGTCGTCGCCGGACGGGCAGGTAGGTGCCTGTCATGACCCTCAAATGGCACAACGCTGGCACGGTGGGGTTCCTAGCTGCCTCTAGTAACAGCCATCATCAAGGGCATGACGCTAGCGGCTTGTCTCATCGCGGTGATCGTTCTGCCGATGGTGAGCCTTTCGCTTCTTGACGTAGTGAACAGCCGGCGAAATCGTGGGCGGTAACCAGCCTCCCGCGTATTTGTGCCAATGAGCCGGGCGCTCGCCTACCAACGCGGACGGGCGAAAGCTCAGTTGGAATCGCGGATGTTCAAAGGCTCACCGTTCAACTCGACCGCCCCAGGTCCGTGGCTCCCGGAGATATCCCACCAGACGGGCGTCCCATCAAATCAGCTACCAAACCGGGCGTACGCTCGGTCGGCGCGCAACGCCACGCCTCCCGGCTGACGGAGAGGCTTCGACGGCTTCCCAGGCGCGAGGCCGTCACCCAACGGACCGGCCCGTTGCCACCCGCTGGGGACGGAGTGTCGGTGCCCCGTGGGCGTTCCGTCGGTGGTGACCGGCAGCTCGGCCCAAGGGCTTACGAGACCTCGACCGACAGGACCTTTTCGAGCGCCCGACTTGGCTGCTAGCCCGGTCATGAGCCCCCGACTGACCAGTCCTTGCAGGACCAGCTCCAGGGCGCCACGTCCCGGCGAGCACGCCACCATCTCCTCATCTACCCGGTCGTCGGCTCGCCCGCCATGCTGCAGAGCTCAAGCAGCTCCCGCTCCAGCTCACTCAACTCCGGGGCTTCCATCACGTGAGATGAAATCAGCAGCGGACGCCGCCCGCCGCTCCAACTCTCGGGACCGTCTATTGCCAGCGGCTCTCGCGCGCGGACCCAAGATCCCCTAACGGCCACGAGATCCTTGGGTGGCCCGAAGCCCACGGTGGTCCGACGTCGGGTATTCAGCGCCTGGTCTCGTACCTGGTCAGGAGCACGCCGTCGGGAAACGTCCGGGTCTCCACCAGGTTCAGGTTCACCCAGTTGTCCAGGGCCGTGAAGAACGGCGTGCCGCCGCCCACCAGGACCGGGTGGGTGACGATCGCGTACTCGTCGATCAGCCCGGCCCGCATGGCCGTCGCGGCGAGGGTGGCGCCGCCGATGTCCATGGGACCGCCATCCTCGGCCTTGAGCCGGGTGATCTCGGTGACCGCGTCGCCGGTGACCAGGCGGGTGTTCCAGTCGACCGAGCTGGTCGTCGAGGAGAACACCACCTTGGGCATGTCCCGCCAGCGGCGGGCGAACTCGATCTCCGCCGGTGTGGCGCCGGGCTGCTGGTCGGCGGTCGGCCAGTGCGAGCTCATCGTCTCCCACAGTTTGCGCCCGTACAGCGCCAGGCCTGTCGCCGCCACCCGGTCAGACCACCACTGAAACAGTTCGTCGCTCGGCACGCTCCAGCCGAGGTCGTCGCCGGGCGCGGCGATGTAGCCGTCCAGGGTCAGGTTCATGCCGAAGGTCAGTTTCCGCATGGCGTCAGTCTCCCGTGAGTCGGTTTTCGGCGTACAGACCAGCACGGCGCGCAAAATTCATCGGTCAGACCCACCGACGGCCGGTTGACCACCGCGCCAAGCGGATGCTGCGTACGGAAGGGAACGCTCTACGGACATCGCTGCGTGGTTCGTCACCCCTGCCTGTGGGCGAGGAGAACCCCGCGAACCGCGCGTGGCTTCTGGAGGGGTCAACGCTGGCGGCGGGCGGATTGGGGCGTTCATCGGCGATGGGCCGGCGGCCGTGCCGCCGCGCGAGGAGGGAGTTCCTCGGCGGCGGCAAGTGTTGGGTCCGGCGGGCCGGTCAGCAGGGCGCCTTCTTGGACACCGTGTCGGTCTCGGTGGCGGGTCCGGCTGGCGGGAGCGTCGAGGTGAACGTCGCCGAATATGGCCGCGTGTTGCCCTTGCAGGCGATCGAGGATGTGATCGCGACCGTCTTGCCGTGCACCTTACGAGTGCGCTTGAAGTACGTGAGGTGCTCTGACTGCAGTGATCCCACGAGCCCTGGCACCGGATAGTTGATGTAGTTGGGGGTCTTGACGGTGAACTGCAGGTATTTGCCGACCTGCTTGTACGTGGCCGGGTAGGGTCCGGTTGACCCGGTTTTCAGCGCACCGCCCAGGCACTGGTGGGTCGGGGTGTCGACGAAGAAGAAGGTCAGTTTGCCCTGGCCGCTGTTCCATACGTCGAGTTGCGGATCGCACGGCGAGCCCGCCGCCTTGAAGTTGGTGGATGATCCGAGCGCAGCGGTGATGAAGCCGGTTGCGACCTCGGCCCCCTTGGGGCAGACGGTGTCGTTCTCCGCATTGGCGATATCGGTCAGGGAGCACGTCGGGAAGTCCTTGCCATCCTCGACGAGCCCATAGATCTTGGTGCGGATGATCGACTGGACTCCAGGGCGATTGCCGTCGGTGCCCGTGACCTTGAGCGTCTCCGTGTAGCCGATCGGCACGGGCTTGGCAGGGGTGCCGGCCTGCTTGGACGTGAATTTCATACTGGCCGTGTAGGTGTTGATCGCCGCGTACGCTGCCCCAGCGCCAGCGAGGACCGCCATGACTGTGAGTACTACCGCCAACCGTCTCAACTGCTCCTCCTTCGTTTGCTGGCCACGACCGTCGACGCGCGAGGACCTGCAGGTCAGCCGACGGGCGACACCGAGGACCGGCTCTACTCACTCTTCAAGCTGTCCGCGCATGCCTGTGCGAAGCCGCGTCAGGATCATGTGACTCACGAAGCGACGGGCGGCAAACCGCGACGCCGTGCTGCTTGAGAGGTCGCCATCCCCACTCCGAAAAGCCGTCGCCAACGATCGCGATCCTCGGGTGCACCGACCTGTTTCTCCTCCGCCTCTCCGGATTACGGAATCGCAAGTAACGCTACCGTAACTAACGGTACCGTAACCGGCGCTCGATGGCAACAGGTCATCGCCGCGGTGCGCTCTGGCAGGGCTGAGAGAGCGCACCGTCCGACGGCGATGTGAAGCGGAGGCCGTCGCGGAGAGGAGCGGGCCGGAGGACGAGGTCGGGCGACGGGTCCGCCTGGCGGCCTCAGCGGCCTGATCAGCCTGATCGCTGCGTATGCCGTTCGTGGACCAGCGGATTGCGGGCAATCCACCCGCGGGCATGACGCAGGAGCCGCTCGGGCGGGAACCGTTCGGGGTCGGTGAGCACAAGGCGGGCGTATTCGTCCGAGATGGCGGAAAGGATGCGCGCGGTGAGTTCCGGGTCACGTAGCTCCGCGTCTGGGCCTGTGACGGGCTGCACCGCGCGCGACAGCCGCTCGAGGACCGCCGCACGCCCCTCGGCGATCTTGACATTCAGCGCTTCTGGGGCCCCTTCGGGAGGCATGAGCACCAGTCGCCAGGTGGTCGGGGAGCTGCGCACGGCCTGCAGGTAGGCGTCCAGGGCCTCGAGCATCAGCTGCTCGGGATCGCCCTCGTCGAGGTTGGTCAGCGTGGTTTCGGACACTTGCGCCAGCGCCCGGGAGGTCTCGCGCTCAATCACCGCCTCAAGGAGCTCATGAAGGTCGCTGAAGTGGTTGTAGACCAGCGCTCGGGTGACTCCGGCGCGAGCCGAGACCGCCTCAATGGAGATCGCGTGAAAGCCCCGCTCGGCGACCAGTCGGGTCGTGACGTCGAGCAGCTGCTCCCGCCGAGCCGCTGCGCTGCGGCGGCCCGACCTCCCTGATTGCTCCTTCATACCGAAGATAATGCCACTTGTAACTGACGATCCCGTAAGTTACGGTGGCGTCACCACTACCAAAGAGAGTACGAGAATTGGGCCACGGGCGCTCCATCCGAAGGTTGACCCGCGCATGAAGGCTGTCGTCTGTGAGCAGGCGGGGCTGAACTTGGCCGACCTGCCCGCCATCCGGCCAGGCCACGGCCAGGTTCTGCTCCAGGTACTGCGCTGCGGGATCTGCGGATCCGACCTCCACGCTCGGCACCACGGCGACGACCTCGCCGAGGTGCTGGCGGAGATCGGTTACCAGGACTTCATGCGCTCCGATCAGCGCGTCGTCTTCGGCCATGAGTTCTGCGGCGAGGTTGCGGAATACGGCCGGGGTTGCCGCAAGGGCACGGCGACCGGCTCGCACGTGGTGGCGGTGCCGTTGGTCAGGCGGGATGGACAGCCGCACGCGATCGGGCTTTCGGCCAAAGCGCCCGGCGCCTACGCCGAGCAGGTCGTGGTTGAGGAGTCGCTGATGCTGCCGGTGCCCAACGGCCTACCGCCGGACGTGAGTGCGCTCACCGAGCCGCTGGCGATCGGGTGGCACGCGGTCCGCCGCAGCGAGATCGGCAAGCGCGATGTCGCGATCGTGATCGGCTGCGGTCCCATCGGCTTGGCGATCATCTGCCTGCTCAAAGCTCGCGGGCAACGCACCATCGTCGCCAGCGACCTCTCCGCGGCGCGGCGCGAGCTCGCCTCGCGATGTGGCGCTGACATCGTCGTGGACCCCGGACAGCAGTCTCCGTACGAGGCCGGCGATCGCGGCCACGTCAGCACGCTTCCGGGAGCCGCCGAGCTCGCGATCTCGACGATGGAGAAGTTGCGGCGGCTGTGGGTTCCCTGGCAGCACGTGTGGCGGGCGATCGACATGCTCGGCATCAAGCCCAAGCGCCCGATGATCTTCGAGTGCGTCGGGATGCCTGGCGTGCTCGACGGCGTGATCGCCTCCGCGCCGCTGTTCTCGCGAGTGATCGGCGTCGGGGTGTGCATGGGCGCGGACCGGATTCGCCCGTCGATGGCGATCAACAAAGAGATCGATCTCCGGTTCGTCGTCGGCTACACCCCCCTTGAGTTTCGCGACACGCTCCACATGCTGGCCGACGGCAAGCTCGACGCGGCGCCGCTGCTCACCGGGGTGGTCGGGCTGGAAGGAGTCGCGTCCGCGTTTGACGCGCTCGCCAAGCCCGACGAGCACGCCAAGATCCTGATCGACCCACAAAGTCCGGCCCGCGAGCCGGCGCCGCTGCCCTTTCGATGACGGCGTCGATGACGCCGGCTGGCCACGCCCGCAACCCGTTCGGCGATACCACGACACCGAACGGGACGATCTGCTCACGTAGGCGCCGGGGCCAGTCGATGAGGCCAGCGGCGACATCGCAGACCACATAAACCCAAAGGAGGCACGCCGTGGGACGCGTCGACGTCAAGCGGCTCGACATCACCGAGACCAACGTGGCAGTGCAGGAGCTCATCAAGGTCACTGAGAATCCTCGCCATCGCTACCTGCTCCAGGCCTACGATCGCCATCGCAACCTCGAGCATGCTGGCCGCTTTGAGGAAATCTTCACGCCCGACATGACCGTGGCGCACCCCGTGTACCGCTTCAACATGATCGGTCAGCCTCCATTGACGCTCGAGGGCCGCCAGCAGATCGAGCCTCTCTACCGGTTCTGGGCCGAGACCAACCAGTCGATCTTCTACAGCCAATCTGAAACGGTGGCCGTCGGCGATTTCATGGTCGTGAGCACGATGATCGGCTACCAGCAGACGCTTGGCTCCGCGCTCGTCGCAGCGGGAAGCGACGCCGACGAGGACGCCGTGTACCTACTCAAAGGTCGGGTGGCAATGATGTGGCCCTATGACGAACGCTGTCGACTGGTGGGCGAGAACGTCTGGGAGTACGACGAGTCCGAGCACGACCTGATCAAGCTCGAGCACGACGAGGTGCTGACCACACAACAGGCCGCCGATTTGCTTCAGGCCCACATCACCCCACTACCCCCCTTCGACGACAGCCTCCTGCCCAGAATGGCCTGGCCGTCAAGCCAGTAACTCCCGAACTCAGAGCTGAGGAACGATCGTTGCGATGCCGCGGATGAGGCCAGAGCGTTTTGGTGATCCAGTTGGGGGCGATCGGACGTTCAGGGGACGTGGTCGTCGGGCTCAACGGCGAGGTGCGAAGCGCGTCTGATCGTCGCGGCGCCCGGGCTCCCGGGCGGCCAGGCGGTCGGCGATGATGCTGTGGTGAGTCTGTTTGGCGATATTGCGTCGCCGGCGGGCGTAGCGTCTCGTTCCTTGCGGTGTGTGATGCAATCTGTCGTTAGGGCGTATAGCTTGCAACGCTCGGCCAGTCGACTGAGGGAGTTCTATGCCTGTGCGGATCGCGGCCGTCGCGGCCGTTTTGTCGCTGATCTTTGCGTCGGCAGCCGTCGCCGATGTGGCCTCGCCGTCGACGCTGAGCGTCGACGGGTCGGGGTCGGTGATGGTGACGCCCGACGTGGCGTCGTTGTCGGTGTCGGTGGCTCGGTCGGCGACGAGGTCCGCGGTAGCACTGTCGGCCGCGAACCGGAGGGTCGGCGCGATCGTTGCTGCCATCCGCGTGGCTGGCGTGCCGAAGGCCGGGATCCAGACGAATTCCATCGATGTATCCCCCGGGACGGTACGGGTGGGGCCGCGTAAGCATCAGCATCGGGTGAGGCGCTATACGGCGACGGAGTCGCTCTCGATCACCTCAACGACATCGATCGTCGGACGCGTGATCGACGCAGCCACGCGTGCCGGCGCCGACAGCATCGACGGGCCGGACTTCTCGTTCTCCGATCCATCCGCCGGAGCCGTGGCCGCGGCAAACGCCGCGCTTGCGGATGCCCGCCGGCGTGCCGACGCAGCGGCGGCGTCGCTCGGCTACCGCGTGACAGGTGTGCAATCGGTCGACCTGAACCCACAATCGACTGTCGTGTCGCCGGTGGGTGCTGGTGGCCACGCCCCGGGGGCCACGTCGGCGCCAACGACTCCGACGAACATCCACCCCGGCGCCGAGGAGGTCGACGCAACGGTCGCCATCGTCTACACGATCGCCCCTGGCTGACGCCGAATTGTTCGATGGCTTGATCTGCACGCCAAGAGGACTGTGAACCGTCGCAGGATCGAGTCAGATTCCGACAGTCACCCGCCAAACGTGCAGACGATGACCGCCGGTCGAGGTCGACTGCGCCTAGACGTCGCTGAACCTGACTTCGAGCAGCTCGCCCTACGCGCTCTCGCGCTCTACAACAAGGCGGGCATCCTCATGAACCTCGGCCGCGACGTGGAAGCGGCGGTGCTGCTCAGGGCGATCGTCGAGCAGTACGACAGCGAAGATCGGGGCAACGTCCCTGTGCTCGTCACGCAGGCCCGCGAAATCCTTCGAGAGCTTGACGAGTAAACCGCCGCAGGCGTACCGAGCCCAGAACGCTCCGACGGGGCGAGGCCGACCGCCCGAGAGGGCCTCTGCCGACAGAGCTGCCACTTTGATAGACGCGCCCCACCCGGCGCTGTTCTCTGCGAGGCGTTCGGCTGCCGTTCCTCGTGCGAGACCGGGGATCAGCATCGCCGGGTGCCCTAGCGTCGTGACATCCTCGTCCCCATGGCGGACCAGCCCGCAGCTCTGGCATGGGATGCCGAAGCGGTCGCGGAGTTCGTTGGCAGCCACACGCCGTTGGCCGTCGACGCCGTGGACCTGCTCGGGGCGGGCACGGAGTCGGTGGCCTGGCGAATTGACGGCGGCTGGGTGGCGCGCTTCTCGCTGACGCCGGCGGCGTCGCAGTCGCTGGACCGTGAGGTGGCGTTGGCGCCATTGCTCGGCGCAGTGCTCAACACGAAGGTCCCGCGCTTTGAGCATGTAATCCGTACGCCCGACGGCCTGCCGACAATGTCGCTGTACCGCATGCTCGTCGGGGTCCCGCTCTCGGTCGACGCGCTCGAGAGCCTTTCAGAGAAATCTCGCGCGCGCGCTCTTGACCATCTCGCCGCAGTCCTCGACGCATTGCGGATGGTCTCGCTCGACGCCGCGGGCGGCGCGGGAGCGAGCGTACGCCCTGACCACGGCTTCGGCCACCCCGCTCAGCGTGAGTTGCATCACCGGCATGCCACGCTGCTCGGCGCCACGAATGTCGAACAGGTCGAGGCCCTCTGGATCGATTACGAGCGCAGCGGCATCGGCGCCCGACAGTCCAGACGCGTGCTCGCCCACGCCGACCTCAAGCCCGAGCATGTTCTACATGACCCGGCCACCGGCCGGCTGACGGGGGTACTGGACTGGGGCGATGCCTGCCTGTCGCACCCCGATTTTGACCCGGCTGTCATCGGCCTGTTCTTCTCGCCCGACATCCGTGACCAGGTTGTGGCGCGACTCACGACCGCCGATACGGCGCCGGTCACCTCCACGGCCCGGCTGTTCGTCGCCGTGCGATGGCTTACCGACCTCGACGTCGAGGTGGTCACGGGCGACGAGTCGTTTCAGGCATTTTGCGTCGCCGGACTATCGGCGCATCTCGCTGACGCAGCCGACCGCCGGTGAGATGGCCACGGAGGCGTGTTTTCGCGTTCTCGACTGTAGCCTTGGCGTATGTCGTTTCGGCTGGTCTCGCGGGTCAGAAGCGGTGTGCGGTTGCGGGTGACAGTTGGCCTGACTTTGACGCTGGCCGTGCTGCTCGCGGCCACCGCCGCATCGACGTTGGGAGCGACCAGTCTGAGCGCCAACCACATGGCGGCGCAGCGGGATGCCGCCGGGCTCCTCGGGCGCGTCATCCTTCCGCCGGGCGCGGTGCCGGCGTCAAAGGAGCCTGCCGGGGACGACGGAGCGCTTAGGGGCCCGCCAGTCACACAAGCCGGAGTGAAGGTCGTGGACCGCCACCGCTGGTGGACGCTCCCGGAGCCGGTGTCAATGGTCTACGGTTTCGTGCGAAGCCACGTCCCACCGTCGGCGAAGCTGTCGACGTGGAGCGGCCCTCCGGGCAGTGTTGGGGCGCCGGCGGCGAGCTTTGCGGCGTACGCGTTTCCGCCCGGCGCGGGCTATCTGCCGATGCGGGAACTGGCGGTAGCGGTCGTCGGTCTACCAGGAGGAAGCACCGGCGTGAGGGCCGATGCCCAGGTGCAATGGATCATCCCCCGGCCGCGCGCTGAGCGGATCCCGAGTCGCGCTCGCCTGCTCGAGGTCATAGTCGCCCGCCCCGGCGCCGCGCCGCTGGCGATGCGCACCGTGACCGACCCGCACCGGGTGCACCGAATCGCGGCGATGATCAACAGCCTTCAGACCGTCCAGCCTGAAGACATCAACTGCCCCTCGTATCCCACGAGCGCCCCGGAGGTGACGTTCACCTTCCGCACTGCACCGCGCGGGCCTGTGCTCGCCCACGCCAGCGAGCCGGCGTACGCCACTGAGCCGACGACGCCATGCGACCCGATGACGATCACGATCGACGGGCGGCGGTGGACGCCGTTGCTCGGCGGAGCCTCCGTCGTGCACGCCACGCAGCAAATGCTTCACATCAAGCTCCAACGCTCGGGCTGACGCTCGCCCAGGCGTTCGTCGAGCGACTATCTGGTGGTCGTGGGCGAGTGAGACGCCCACGTGGCCAGAGTCGGCGCGGCGTTCTCTCAGCCCATGCGTATCCGCTGAGGGACGACAAACGAACGCAATCGAGCGACGGCGCATTGCGGGAATGGCGCGATTGCTCGCCGATGCCGAGCGCGAGAACTCGTTACGGGGCGGGGAGACTGTCCGCGCCGATCCAGAGCGTCCAAGGCTCGACGCTGTCAATGCTCAGCACGCTGTCCATCCACGGATCATCGGCGAACAGGGCGCGGGCCGCGTCCTCGCTGGCCGCGTGCACCACCAGTACGACATGCTGCCCGTCGATCTCGCCGACTGGCCCGCCAAGCGGGATCTTGCCGTCCTCGCTGAGCCGGTCGATGAACGCAACGTGCCGGTCCCAGCCAGACTGTTCACGGCGACCACGGGACGAATCCCAAGCCGGCCCGCGTGCCTGCCTCACCAGGAAGTAGCCAGCCATGAGCACAGCGTAATCGCGTCACCGAGAGGGCGCGCAGGGCTCCCGGCCTCAGCATTACCCTCCGCACCTCGTCGACTGTGCGTCTCTGCATCGGTTCGCAAGGGGCTGGGCGATTGAGACGGTTCGCCCGCTGGTGCTCAGTGGGCGGTCCGGTAGATGTAGACGCCGTCTGGCGGGCGAAGGGACTTGTGGCTGTGCGGCCCGGTGCGGATCGTCAGGGTGGGCTTGGTGTTTGGGAGCACGCCGTAGTGCCAGGTGACGCCTCCCGGATAGCCGCTGCTGAGCCCGGCGCCGTCGGTTACGGCGGAGGCGACATCACGGCTGCACGCCATACCGGCGCTGGTTCCAAGAAACGGGAAGTGGGGCTTGTCGACTTCGGCGACGCAGAGGCTGTGCGCCCCCGGGATGATCCACGCGCTGTTCCCGGACCGGGTTGTGGCTAGGCGAATGTCCATCGGATCGAGTCCGGGACTGAACCGGGGGTTGCCCGCGTGCGCGGTGATCTGCAGGATCGCCAGCGGGAGCGCTGACAGCGCCGGGTGTGAGATCGTGAGCCCTCCGACCTTCACGCCGGTCCGGCTGGTCACGCTGAAGACTGCGAATGCTGCCAGCAGCGCGCTGGCCGGCCGATAGTGGATACGCGCGTCCTGGCGGATAATTCGCTGGCGCAGAATGTTCTGTCTCGCCGCGATCGCGTGGAGTAACGCGGCACCAGACGTCGGGACGATCGCGCCGTCGGCTGCGTACCACGTAGCACGCAGCAGAAACGGGGTGCCGGAATGGAACGGCGCGACGACAACGTTGCCGGCCGCCGGCGCGCTCAGCACGTACCGGTGCTTGCCGTGCAAGTTTACGAATGTCCACGCTACTCGCGCGACTCCGTCAGGGACGATCCCAACGTAGTAGTCGGGGCCGGCCGACTCCGGTTTAGGAGAACCCGTCGCCACGATCGTCACGTTGTTGGCGTCGGTCAGGTCGACCGCCGGCACAGGCTCCGTGAGCCTCGCGCGCTCGCCGGTGACTGACACAAGCGACACCTGATCACCCAGGCGCGGGCTCCACAGCGGCGGCGATCCGCGCGCCGGCGTCAAGACAGCGAGATAGAGGCTGGCGCCCGCGGGCGTCGCAACCAGCCGAGTCAACGCAGGAATGATCGTCCCTTGTCCTGCTGCCGGTAGCTCTACGCCGGACGGCAGTACGTCGGCCGCTGTCTGGGGACGCTGGAGTACTGCCAGCCGCGCGGTCAGCGCTGCCGACGCCCCCGCACTCATCGGCGGCGATTCTGCGCTCGCGACAGCAGCCGCTCCCGAGCACACCGCCGCCGTCAGAGCCGCCGCTGTGATGACGCGTCGCAACAGAAACGCGAGTATGCACCACCCCCAGTACAGCATCAATCACTGCGACGGATTCGCCTCCGCGGGCGTCCGAGGGTCGATGGCCTTGTGCGCGCGCCCTGCCGGCCACGCAAACGAGGGCGGGCGGCCTGTTCCCCGGTCACTGACAAGGCGGGGCAGGCTTATCAACCCGTCCGACGCTGGCGCGCGTACTCGCTGTGGCGCCCATGCGCCGATAGAGGGTCGGCTTCCTCGCCTCTACTCGGCTATCTCGCTCCGCCAACGATTCCTCTGCTTCATCTGCCCAAGAGTGGGGGATCAGTTGGTGTAACCGCCGGACTCGATGTCCTCGATCAGCCCGATCTCGACCGGCTCCCAGCCGAGCAACTGGCGCGTCTGCGTCGCCGAGGCCGGCTGGTCGATCGCGAACATCGGGCCGATCGGCCCGAAATCCTCGGCGGCCACGGATGCTGTCGGGAGGTCGAGGAAGCGCCCGAGCGCCTCGGCGATCGTCTTGAGGGCGATGCCCTCCTCGGCGACTGCGTGCAGGCGCGAGCCCGCCGGAGCCTGCTCCAGGGCGAGGCGGTAGAGGCGGGCAGCGTCCTTGACGTGCACCGCGGGCCACCGATTGCTGCCGTCGCCGGGGTAGCCCGAGACGCCCTTTGCCCGGGCGACACTGACGAGTATCGAGACGAGCCCGAAGTTGCCGCCCGTCCCATGCACGGACCTCGGTAGGCCGATGCTCGACGAGCGGACCTCGTGACCGGCGAGGGCGAGTGCCGCGTTGACTGTGACGGCACGCCCGCTCAGCGGGCCGAGGAGCACCGACTCATCGCTCTCGGTGGCGACCTGTCCGGGGACTACCGCCGAACCGGAGGTGACCACAAACGACTTGCCCGAGCCGACGAGCGCCTCGCCGATGGCCGTGACTGCCGCTCGGTCCTCGGCGACCCCGGCCTCGATGTTGCTGAAGTCGTTGCTGAAGGCGGTGTGGGCGACGCCGTCGGATGTCGCCGCCGTCTCGCGCAGCAGGTCGAGATCCTTAAGCTCGCCGCGGACGACCTTGGCGCCGAGCGCTGCGGCCTTCGCGGCAGCCGCATCGGAGCGGGCGAGGCCGACAACCTGGTGACCGGCGTCGAGGAGCTCCTGGGTGAGGGTGGAGCCGACGAAGCCGCCGGCGCCGGTGACGAAGATGCGCATGGACGTGTTCTCCTAGTGACGAGACTTGGTCCTGTCACGCTAGCAGGTCATAGGACCAAGTCCCGTCAGTACCCTTAGGGGTATGGCCCGATGGGAACCCGGTGCAAAGACTCGGCTCGTCGATGCCGCCGTGGACCTGTTCCTGGAGCAGGGATACGAGAACACCTCGGTGGCCCAGATCGCCGAACGCGCCGGGCTCGCCAAGAGCAGCTTCTTCCGCCACTTCCCGGACAAGCGCGAGGTGCTGCTCGCCGGCCAGGACATGCTGTCCCAGCTGCTCGCCGACGGGATCACCACCGCCCCGCCCGAGGCCACGCCCATGGAGGCGGTCGCCGCCGGAGTGGCGGCGTGCGGCGAGGTGTTCGTGCCCGAGCGACGAGCGTTCGCTGTGAAGCTCCGCAGCGTCGTCGCGGGCAACCCCGAGCTACAGGAGCGCGAGGCCCTCAAACGCGCCCGCTTCACCGAGGCGATGACCGAGGCCCTGCGCCAGCGTGGCGTGGACACGCCACGCGCCACGGTCGCCGCCGAGCTCGGCGCGCTCGCCTTCCGACTAGCGTGGGGACGCTGGGCCGACGCTCCGGACGATGAGAAGTTTGAGGAGATCGCCCGCGCCACCGTGGCCGAACTTCAGACCGCCAGCCACGCGCTGCGGTAGCAGCCGGCCGCGCAATCGATCCCGGCGCGCCTCGACACCGTCGCCCTGCTTTGCTCCCGAGCACGGTCTCCGGTCGCCGCTTGCGATCGTTCACCAACGAGGCGAGAGCAGGGCGGCAGAACCTTCTCCCTGCTTCGTGCTGACGAGGGAAGACGCCGGTGCCGCTACAGGCTTCCGGATCTGAGTCGCGAGCGGCGACTTGCTCGAAATGGCCGTGGAACGCAACGCTTACAGAGACCCGTCGAGGGATAGCCTCACATCGTGGGGCGTTCGCCGCAGAAATCTCCAGACCCCTCGCTTCGCAGCGTCGACGAGAGCCCGCCACCCACTCGCGACTACAGCCAGCCGCCGACGGCCCCGATCGGGTGCAAGCCACGCGCTATCTACGACAGGGCTTCGCGGCGAGCGTGTCCAACGGTCTGGAAACGGGCCTCGAACCCCCACACAAAATGGCCCGCAACCGCGGACCTTCCAATGGACGATGCTGGGCTCGAACCAGCGACCTCCGCCTTGTCGAGGCGGCGCTCTCCCAGCTGAGCTAATCGTCCGGGAGGACGTAAATGTAGCGTGACCGGACCGTCTCCGCGGGTATGGTTGACGCTGATGAGGCGCACCGTGCTCATCCCCACCGCGGTGCTCGCCGCTCTGGCGGGGGTTCCGGCCGCCGGGGCGACCGCCCCGCCCACCGTGTCTCCGGTCAAGGCTCACGTGACCCCCGCCACAGGCGGTCCGCGCACGGCGTTCACGCTCAGCTTCCATAGCCCAGGGCAGACGGGTCGGGTGGGCTCGATGAGCCGTGCCGAGACGGTCGAGGTCCACGGCACCCACCATCCCGGGTGCGTGTGGTCGGGCCAGATGGCGCGTGCCGACGGCGATCAGCCAGCAGCTCATGCGCGTCACCCTCACGCCCGGCAGGATGGGCGGCGCGGGCGCAAGGACGTGGTGCACCGGCACCTTCCACGGCAGCATCGTCCAGACCGAGCGCGTGCTCTGCGGACCGCCTGTGCTGTGCCCGATGCTCGAGATCCGCCCGCAGACGATCGCGACCTTCACCTTCAAGGTGAAACGCCGCTCCTAGCCTGCGCCCCGCACAGCGGCCAGGACCACCAACCGCCGGACCACACGGCTAGCATCCGGCCCCGGATGGACTACGAGCTGCCAGACGGGACCAAGCTGTCCCTCGACGACGGGGCCACAGGCGCCGACGCCGCCGCCGCCATCGGCGCGGGGCTGGCGCGCGCCGCGCTGGCCATCAAGGTCGACGGCGAGCTGCGCGACCTCTCGCGCCCGCTGCCCTCGCGAGGAACGGCTCGCACACGCCCAAGCTCGAGATCCTCACCGACCGGAGTGGGGAGGAGGCGCTCCAGCTCGTCCGCCACGACGCCGCCCACGTGCTCGCCGCCGCGATGCTCGAGCTCTATCCGGGCGTGAAGATCAGCATCGGCCCCGCGATCGAGAACGGCTTCTACTACGACTTCGATTTCCCCGACGGCGTCGTCGTCAACGACGCGGACTTCCCGACGATCGAGGCGGCGATGAAGGCCCACATCGACGCCGACGAGCCGTTCGTGCGCGAGGACGTCAGCGTGCAGGACGCCCTCGCCCGCTTCCATCACGAGAAGCAGCCCTACAAGGTCGAGCTGATCGAGGACCTCATCAAGAACGACAGGCGCGCAGACCGTCTCGCTCTACACCAACGGCCCCTTCACCGACCTGTGCCGCGGGCCTCACGCGCCCACCACCAAGCGCATCAAGGCGTTCAAGCTCCAGTCGGTGGCCGGCTCCTACTGGCGCGGCGACGCCAAGCGCCAGATGCTCACGCGCGTGTATGGGACCGCCTTCTTCTCCGAGAAGGATCTCAAGGCGTTCGAGGAGATGCTCGAGCGCGCGCGCGCCAACGACCACCGCAAGCTCGGGCGCGAGCTGCGCCTGTTCACCTTCTCCGAGCTGGCGCCCGGGATGCCGCTGTGGCAGCCGGCGGGGACGGCGGTCTGGAACCAGCTGACCGATCTCTGGCGCACCGAGAACCGGCGTCGCGGCTATCGAGAGGTCAAGACGCCGATCCTGTTCGACGTGGACCTGTTCAAGGCCTCGGGGCACTGGGACAACTACCGCGACCACATGTACTTCACCGACGTCGAGGACCATCCGATGGGCCTCAAGCCGATGAACTGCCCCGGCCACGTCCAGCTCTTCAAGGACCTCCCGCGGTCCCACCGCGAGCTGCCGATCCGCTTCTCAGAGCAGGGCCTGGTGCATCGCCACGAGCCGAGCGGGACGCTGCACGGGCTGATGCGCGTCCGCCACATCACCCAGGACGACGCGCACATCTTCTGCCTCGAGGAGCAGATCGAGGACGAGGTCGTCGGCTGCCTGGACTTCGGCTTCGCGCTCTACGACGTGTTCGGCTTCGAGCCGCACCTGGAGCTCTCCACCCGGCCCGAGAAGCGGCTGGGCTCCGACGCGATGTGGGACCGCGCCGAGGAGGCGCTCAAGAACGCGCTGGATCGCCAGGGCCTCGAGTACGAGATCAACGAGGGCGACGGCGCCTTCTACGGCCCCAAGATCGACCTGCACATGCGCGACTCGCTGGGACGCTCGTGGCAGCTGGGCACGATCCAGCTCGACTATCAGATGCCCGAGCGCCTCGACGCCTCCTATGTCGGCGCCGACAACACCGAGCACCGGCCGGTGATGATCCACCGCGCGCTGCTGGGCTCCTTCGAGCGCTTCATCGGGATCCTCATCGAGCACTACGGCGGCGAGTTCCCGGTGTGGTTGACGCCCACCCAGGCGATCGTCCTGCCCATCGCCGACCGTCACCTCGAGTACGCGCAGGTCCGTCAACGCCCGGCTCGGCGAGGCGGGCGTGCGCTCCGAGCTCGACGACCGCACCGAGTCGGTGGGGCGCAAGATCCGCGACGCCGAGCTGCGCAAGATCCCGTACATGCTGGTCGTGGGCGACCGCGAGGCCGAGCAGGACGAGGTGAGCGTGCGCGAGCACCGCGCCGGTGACACGGGAGCGGTCACGGTCCAGGCCTTTGCCCAGCGGGTGCTGGAGGAGACAGAAACCCGCTCCGTGGGCTGAAATCGCCGCTATACTCGCTTCCGTTGATCCAACTTCACACCACACGGCGCGGCCCCGCTTGACCCAGACGGCCGCTGCACGCAGCTAGTGCCGGTACCCAGACGGTTTGACCGGCGCCCGCCCGAGCGGGACACAACTCGGACGAACGATCGCATCCGCGTGCCCGAGGTACGGCTCGTGGGTGAGGACGGCAAGCAGATCGGCGTCATCAAGACGACCGAGGCGCTGGCCTACGCGCAGGAGCGCGATCTCGACCTGGTCGAGGTGGCTCCCGACGCGCGCCCGCCCGTGTGCCGCGTGCTCGACTACTCCAAGTACAAGTACGAGCAGGCCCAGAAGCTGAAGGCCGCGCGCAAGCACCAGCAGCAGATCACGATCCGCGAGATCAAGTTCCGGCCGAAGATCGCCCAGAACGACTACGACACCAAGAAGGGCCACGTCAAGCGCTTCCTGCTCGGCAGGGACCGCGTCAAGGTGACGATCATGTTCCGCGGGCGCGAGGTCACCCACCCCGAGCGCGGGACCGCGCTGCTGGAGAAGCTGGCCGGCGAGCTCTCGGAGATCGCCATCGTCGAGCAGACCCCGCTCCAGGATGGGCGCAACATGACGATGATGCTGGCGCCCTCCAAGGCCGTGCTGGCCGGCGAGAAGGACGGCAAGCCGCCTGCCGAGGCCGACGACCCCGGCCGGGAAGGGTGCTCGCAACGGACGGCACAACGGGTCGGCGGAGAGCGCCGGAGCCGGAGGACGACCGGCGACAGCGCGGCCACCACGACCCCTGCCGCCGAGGCCCCCGCGGCCGACGAGCGACGCCCGCTGCGGCCGGCGCGCGACGGCCGCCGCACGCTGACGAGCGACGCCCCGGCTGCCGGCGCGACGCCCGGCTGCACGGACGCCGCCGCGGCCGACGCGGACCGCCGACCGCCGACAGCTCCTCGCCGGCGCCGAGCGACGCCGCCGCGTAGCCGGCGCTCGTCGTCCGGACACTGACGCTCGCGCGCGGGTTTTTCCCGCGCCGGATGTCACAAATCGCGCGCCTGCCGACAATAAGCAGGCATGGAGGGTTCGCCTGACCCGCGCACGGACGGCGAGCTTCTGGCGGCGACGGTCACCGACCCGGAGGCCTTTGCGCTCTTCTACCGCCGCCACGTCCGCGGCGTGCTGTCGTTCTTTCGCCGGCGCGTGCCCGGCGCCGAGCTGGCCTTCGACCTCACCGCCGAGACGTTCGCGGCGGCGCTCGAGGCCACGCCGCGCTATCAGCCGCGGCCCGAGCCCGCGCGCGGCTGGCTGTACGGGATCGCGTGGAACAAGCTGCACGAGACCCAGCGCCGCGGCCACGCCGACGACGCCGCCCGGCGCGGGCTGGCGATGGCGCCGATCGAGCTCACCGACGCCGGGGTCGAGCGCATCGAGGCGCTCGCCGGCGGGCGGGTGCTGCGGCTGCTCGACGCGCTGCCGGCCGATCAGCGCGACGCCGTGCAGGCCCGCGTCGTCGACGAGCGCCCGTACGACGAGATCGCCGCCGAGCTGCGCTGCTCGGAGAGCGTGGTGCGCAAGCGCGTGAGCCGCGGGGTGCAGTCGATCCGCGCCAAGCTCAGGAGGCCGAGCTGTGAGCGACGACCCGATCGCCCTGCTCGAGCGCGAGCTGGTGAGCGCGGCCCGCCGGCGGGCGGCCGCCGGGCCGGTGCCCGAAGTGGTCCCGTGGCCGAGAGCCCGTCGCCGACGGATACGCGTCGGCGACGCGCTGTCGGCCGCGGCTGCGGCGGGCGCGGTGATCGTGGCGCTGGCGGCGCTGGCGCTGCTGGGTGGCGGCGGTGGTGGACATCCGGCGTCCACCGCCGCCGCAACCCCCCGTGACAAGCTCCTGGCCACGCTCGCCGTCCTGCGCCGGCCCCAGACCGCGGCTGACCACTGCCCTGGCCCGAGCTGTCGCGGGCCCGACACGCGCGCACGCGGTGTTCCAGCCGCTGCTCGGGACGCCCGACCGCGCGCTCGTCCGGCTGGCCACCACCGCTCCGTGGGGCGCCAAGGTGTTCCTCGTGCCGTTCCGGGCGAAGCAGGCGCGAGTCGGTCACGGTCGTTCGCCGAGGCCCCGGAGGCCCGCGGCGACCACGGTCTCGGCTTCAGCGCGGCGGACATCGCGCAGGGGAGGGCGGTCGTGGACGAAGCCGGCATCGGCCGCGCCCGGCACCCGTTCCGGTTTCTCGTCGTGGTTCCCGACGGAGTGGCCAAGGTGCGGATCGTGTTCGACGCAGCCGCACGCGCTGCGCCCCGGCAGCCAGGTGCCTCAGCTCGTCGCCGAGGAGCCGGTCACAGGGCAACGTCGCGTCGCTCCAGGCGCCGGGCTCAAGCCGTCCAGGCCATGGGTGATGGCGTGGCGTCAACGCGCGCCAGGAGGTGAGCCAGCGCATCCCGCTGCCCACCGACCTGGGCTGACACTCGAGGTCTGCTTTACTCTCGGCTCGTCATGCCGAAGATGAAGACCCATTCGGGCGCCAAGAAGCGCTTCAAGCTGACCGCCAAGGGCAAGGTCCGGGGCCGGCACTCCTACACCAGCCACATCCTGGAGAAGAAGTCGCCCAAGCGCAAGCGCCGCCTGGGCCAGCCGGCCGCCATCTCCGAGCACAACTACAAGCAGGTCAAGACGCTGCTGGGGGCCAAGCGCTCATGACGCGCGTCAAGCGCTCAGTCCACGCCCGCAAGAAGCGTCGCGCGACGCTGAAGCTGGCCAAGGGCTACCGGGGTGACGCCAGCCGGCATTACCGGACCGCCAAGGAGGCGGTGCTCAAGGCCGACCAGTACCGCTACCGCGACCGCCGCAACCGCAAGCGCGACTTCCGCCGCCTGTGGATCACCCGCATCAACGCGGCCGCCCGCCAGAACGGGCTGTCCTACTCGCAGTTCATCCACGGCCTCCAGACCGCCGGCGTCGAGCTGGATCGCAAGATCCTGGCCGACATGGCCGTCCACGACGCCGACACCTTCCGACGCTTTGCCGACCGCGCCCGCGAGGCGCTGGCGGCCGGCTGAGCGAACCCAGCCGACCACCAGCACCGCCACCCGGGCGCCGCTTCATCGAAGCCGGCGCCTTTTTTTATGGGCTGAGCCACGACCGGAACCGCCTGACGATCACCAGCCCCCACAACGAGCACCTCAAAGAGATCCGCAAGCTCAACCAGCGCCGCCGCGCCCGGCGAGCAGAGCGGCGCGGTTCGTGGCCGAGGGCGAGGATCTGCTCGCCGCCGCCGACGCCGCCGGCTGGCAGCCGCTGCGAGCGCTACTGCGCCGCCGGCAGCGGGCTGGCGGGCGACCGAGGTGGAGCCCGAGCTGCTGGCCGCCGCCTCGGAGCTGGGCTCGGGGACCCGGGCCCTGGCCGTCTATGAGGAGCGGTGGGCGCCGGCGCCCGCCGGGCCCGCTGTGCGTGTACCTGCACGGGGTCCACGACCCCGGCAACGTCGGCACGATCCTGCGCTCGGCCGAGGCCTTCGGCGCCGCCAGCGTCGCCATCGGCCCCGGGACCGCGGACCCGTTCGGCCCCAAGGCGGTGCGCGCGAGCATGGGCGCGGTGTTCACCGTCCCGCTGGCGCGCGGCGGCCACGCTCGCCGAGCTGCCCGGCACGACGGTGGCGCTGGACACCGGCCGGAGGCGACGCCCGCCCTCGAGACGCTCGCGCTCACCGACGTCACGCTGCTCATCGGCGCCGAGCGCGACGGGCTGCCCGACGGACCTCATCGCAGCGCTGCCGACCACGTGGCCCAGATCCCGATCGTCAGCCACTCGCTCAACGCCGCCATGGCGGCCACGGTGGCGCTCTATGAGGCGTCTAGGATGGCCCGCTGATGAGCACCACCGATCGGATCGCGCAGATCGAGCGGCGAGGCCGCAGACGCGATCGCCGCGCGCCGACCACGACGGCCGCGCTCGAGGACGTCCGCGTCCGCTACCTGGGCCGCAAGGCCGAGCTGCCCAACCTCCTGCGCGGCGTCGCCGAGCTCCCGCCCGAGGAGCGCGCCGCCACCGGCAAGGCGGCCAACCAGGCCCGCCAGGCGCTCGAGGCCGCGATCGAGTCCCGCGGCGGCGAGCTGGCGGGCGCCGAGCTCGAGGAGCGCCTGGTCGCCGACCGCATCGACGTCACGCTTCCGGGCGATCCGCTGCCCGCGATCGGTCGCCTGCACCTGATGACCCAGACCCGCCGGGAGATCGAGGACGTGTTCATCGGGCTGGGCTTCAACGTCGCCGAGGGCCCCGAGGTGGAGACCGTCTACTACAACTTCGACGCGCTCAACCACGCGCCGACGCACCCGTCGCGGCTGCTCACCGACACCTTCTACGTCAAGAGCCGCGCTGAGGCGGTGGACATCTTCGACCCCCACACGCCGCTGCTGCGCGTCCACACCTCGCCGATGCAGGTGCGCGCGATGCAGAGCCAGCCGCCGCCGATCTACATCATCGTCCCCGGGCGGGTCTACCGGCCCGACTCCGACGCCACCCACACGCCCCAGTTTCATCAGATCGAGGGGCTGGCCGTCGACGAGGACGTCACCCTGGCCGACCTCAAGGGCACGCTGCTGGCGTTCGCGCGCGCGATCTTCGGCGAGGAGCGCCAGGTCCGCCTGCGCCCGCACTTCTTCCCCTTCACCGAGCCCAGCGTCGAGGTCGACGTCTCCTGCTTCAACTGCGTCGACGGCATCACCGCCGACGGGCCAGCGCTGCCCGCTGTGCAAGGGCACGGCCTGGATCGAGATCCTCGGCTCGGGCATGGTCGACCCCAACGTCCTGGCCGAGGTCGCCGACAACGGCTATGACCCCGAGAAGGTCCAGGGCTTCGCCTTCGGGATGGGGATCGAGCGGATCGCCATGCTCAAGCACGGCGTCCCGGACCTGCGCCTGTTCTACGACAACGACATCCGCCTGCTGGAGCAGTTCTAGGAACCCATGCGCGTCCCGCTGAACTGGCTGCACGAGTACTGCGCGCCCGACCTGGACGCGTTCGCCCTCGCCGAGCGCCTGGCCATGACCGGCACCGAGGTCGAGCGCGTCGAGCGCCACGGCGTCACCGCGCTGGAGCACTTCGTCGTCGGCAAGGTGCTCGGAGGCCGAGCCGCACCCCGATGCCGACCGCCTGCGCGTCTGCCAGGTCGACACCGGCGACGGCGAGGCCTCCCAGATCGTCTGCGGCGCGCCCAACGTCGCCGCCGGCCAGACGGTGGCGGTGGCCAGGCCCGGCGTCGGTCATGCCCGACGGCACCAAGCTCAAGGTGGCCAAGCTCCGCGGCCAGGCCTCCAACGGGATGATCCTGGCCGAGGACGAGGTCGGGATCGGCATCGACCACGACGGCATCATGGTGCTCGACGACGCGCTGGCGGCGGGGACGCCGCTCGACGTCGGTGCTGCCGATCGCCACCGACGTGCTCGTCCTCGAGGTGACCCCCAACCGGCCCGACTGCCTGGGGATCTACGGCGTCGCCCGCGAGGTGCACGCCGCCACCGGCGCGCCGCTGGCCCCGGCGCCGTGGCGTGAGGATCCCGCCGCCGCCGGCACGCTCGACGGCTGCTCGGATCACCGTCGAGTGCCCGGAGCTGTGCCCGCGGTTCACCGCGCGCGCCTTCGAGGACGTGAAGATCGGGCCTTCGCCGCCGTGGCTGAAGGCGCGGCTGATGGCCGCCGGCCAGCGCCCGATCTCCAACGTCGTCGACATCACCAACTACGTGATGCTCCTCACCGGCCAGCCGCTGCACGCCTTCGATCTCGACCGGATCGCCGGCGCCCAGCTCACCATCCGCCGCGCCCGCGACGGGGAGACGGTGGAGACGCTCGACGGCCAGACCCGGCGCCTGGACTCCGACATGGTGCTCATCGCCGACGCCGACGGCCCGACCTCGATCGCCGGCGTGATGGGCGGCGCTCGCTCCGAGGTCCTGGACTCCACCACGCGCGTGCTCATGGAGGTCGCCAACTGGGACGGCGCCAACATCCACCGCACCTCGCTCAAGCTCGGCCTGCGCAGCGAGGCGTCGGGCCGCAACGAGAAGGGCCTGCAGCCCGAGCAGGCATGGAGGCCCAGGCGATCGCCACCCGGCTGATGATCGAGCTGTGCGGGGCGCGCATGCTGCCCGGCACGATCGACGTCGGCGGCGACGGCCCGCCGCTGCAGACGATCGTGCTGCGCGACGCGCGGGTCACGGCCTGCTCGGCGTCGAGGTCCCGCGCGAGCGCTGCGCCGAGATCCTCACCGCGCTGGAGTTCACGCCCACGCTCGCGCCCGACGGGCTCGAGGTCACCGTGCCCGCGTTCCGCCGCACCGACGTCACCCGCGAGGCCGACCTGATCGAGGAGGTGGCGCGGCTCGGTGCGCTCGCAGGACCTGCCGGCGACGCTGCCCTCGCGCCACGGCGCCTCGGGGCGGCTCACCGACGTCCAGCGGCTGCGCCGCCGCGCCGCCGACGCCCTCACCGCCCAGGGGCTGCACGAGATCGTCGGCTGGAGCTTTGAGGGGCCCGAGCAGGTGGCGCGGCTGCGCATCGCCGACCGGCCCGTGGTCGAGCTGGAGAACCCGATGTCGGCCGATCAGTCGCGGCTGCGCACGACGCTGCTGGGCTCGCTGCTGGACGTCGGCCGGCGCAACCGCTCCCGCGGCGCCGCCGCGCTGCGGCTGTTCGAGGCCGGCGCGGTCTACCTGCCCGACGCGGGACGCACCGGGCGCGCTCCCGTCAGAGCCCTACCACGTGGCCGCCCTGCTCTCGGGCCCGGTGCGGCCCGCGACGTGGCGCCGGCCCGAGCCTCGGCGCCGCCGACTTCTTCGCCGCCAAGGGCGTGCTGGGCGGGATGCTCGACACCGTGCACGTCCCCTGGACCGCTCGAGGCCGACCCCGAGGCGGCGCCGTTCCTGCACCCCGGGCGGGCCGCGAGGATCGTCATCGGCGGGACCGCGGCGGGCTGGATCGGCGAGATCCACCCCCAGGTCGCGGCCGGCTGGGACTGGGATGACCCGGTGGCCGCGTTCGAGGTCGACCTCGACGTGGCCGCCGCAGCACGTCCGCTTCGCCAGCTACCAGGACCTGACGAGCTTCCCCGAGATCCGCGAGGACCTGGCGGTGATCGTCGCCGACACGGTGACCGCCGCGCAGGTGCTCGACGTGGTGCGCGAGGCCGGCGGGGCGCTGCTCGCCGGGGCCGAGGTGTTCGACGTCTATCGCGATGAGCAGCGCATCGGCGCCGGCAACGTGTCGCTGGCGCTGCGCGCTGCGCTTCCGCGCGCCCGACCGCACGCTCACCGACGAGGAGGTGGCCACCCGGCGGCGCAAGATCGCCGCCGCGCTGACCTCACAGCTGGAGGGGAGGGTCCGTGACTCCTAGCGTCGCCGTGTTCGGCGCCGCCGGCTACGCGGGCGCGCTCTGGCGCCCGGCTGCTGCACCGCCACCCGTCGTTCATGCTGACCACGGTGACCTCGCGCTCCGACGTCGGCCGCCGCCTCGACGAGCTCTACCCCCACCACCGCGTGCCGATGGTGCTGGAGGAGCTCGACCTCGAGCGCCACGCCGACGTCGACGCCGCGATCGTCGCCTATCCGCACGGCGCGGCCGCCGAGCTGGTGGCCGCGCTGCGCCGCCGAGGGCGTCAAGGTGGTCGACCTCAGCGCCGACTTCCGCCTGCGCGACCCCGCCGTCTACGAGGAGTGGTACCGCCCGCATCCCGCCGCCGAGCTGCTCGGCGACGCGGTCTACGGGCTGCCCGAGCACTACCGCGAGGAGATCGCCGATGCCTCGCTGGTCGCCAACCCCGGCTGCTATCCCACGGCCGCGATCCTCGGCCTGGCGCCGCTGGCGCGCGCGGGCCTGATCGCCGACGTCGTCATCGACGCCAAGTCGGGCGTCTCGGGCGCCGGGCGCGGCGCGACCGACACGACCCACTTCGTCTCCGTCGACGAGAACATGAACGCCTACGGCGTGCCGCGCCACCGCCACACGCCCGAGATCGAGCAGGAGCTCGCGGTGCTGGGCGCCGATCGCCCGATCACGTTCACGCCGCATCTCATCCCGCTCGACCAGGGCGAGCTCGTCTCCTGCTACGTCACCCCCGCCAACGGCGGCGTCAGCCACGAGGACGCTAGAGCGATCTATCTCGAGGCCTATGCCGACGAGCCGTTCGTGGAGGTGGTGAGCGCGCCCGCCGGGCGTCCGCGACGTCCGCGAGACCAACATCTGCCGGATCTCGGTGCACCCCGACGAGCGCACCGGCCGGGTGATCGTGTTCGGCGTCATCGACAACCTGTGGAAGGGGGCCGCCTCCCAGGCGGTGCAGAACCTCAACCTGATGTTCGGCCGCCCGGAGGGGGAGGGGATCAGTTGAGCCCGTTCTTCTCCAGCCGCTGGGTGCCGTGCCCTGACCACGTGACCGAGCTGGACGGCGAGGGCCTGCCGGCCGGCTTCCGCGCCGCGGGCGTGGCCGCCGGGATCAAGGCGTCGGGCTCGCCCGACGTCGGGGTGATGGTCTGCGACGCGCCGGAGGCCACGAGCGCCGCGCGCTTCACCGCCTCGGGGACCCAGGCGCCGCCGGTCCTGCTGTGCCGCGAGCGCGCGCGGCTGGGCGCGCTGCGCGCCGTGGTCGTCAACTCGGGCAACGCCAACGCCGCCACCGGCCGCCCCGGCTTCGAGAACGCCGCCAAGATGCAGGGCATGGGCGCGCTCGTCGCCGGCGTCAAGGAGGACCAGGTGGCCGTCTGCTCCACCGGCGTGATCGGCGTGCCGCTGCCGATGGACAGGATCACCCAGGGGATCGTCGCCGCCGCCCACGGCCTGGCCGCCGACGGCGACGCCGCGTTCTCGGCGGCGATCCGGACCACCGACGCGTTCGAGAAGCGCGCGCGCCTCCAGGTGACGCTGCCGTCGGGCACGGTGACGCTCACCGGCCAGGCCAAGGGCGCGGGCATGATCTCGCCCGGCTTCGCCACGCTGCTGGTGTTCGTGCAGACCGACGCCAAGCTGTCGGCGGAGACCTGCGACCTGCTGCTCGGCGTGTGCGTCAAGCGCTCGTTCGAGCGCGTCTCGGTCGACGGCCAGCTCTCCACCAACGACACCGTGATCCTGCAGTGCAGCGGCGAGTCCGGCGTGACCGTGGAGCCCGAGACCGAGGACGAGCTGCGCTTCGGCGAGGCGCTGGACGCGCTCATGCGCCAGCTGGCGCTGCTCGTCGTCGCGCGACGGCGAGGGCGCGCGGCGCGTCGGGCGCGTCGTGGTGCGCGGCGGCGACGACGCCGCCGTGGACGCCGTCGCCCGCGCCGTGGCCAACTCCCCGCTGGTCAAGACCGCGCTCTACGGCGGAGACCCCAACTGGGGCCGGATCATCCAGGCGGTCGGCGCCGCCATGCCCGGCACGGCGCCCCTGCCCGTCGACATCTCGATCGAGGGCGTGCCGGTGTGCGCTCGCGGCGGCGGTCCGTGCCCCACGACGAGCAGGCGCTGGCCGAGGCCGTGGCCCGCGACGAGGTGGAGTACGAGATCGGCCTGCCCGGCGAGGGCGCCGAGACCGAGGTGTTCTTCTCCGACCTCGGCCACGAGTACGTCACGATCAACGCCGACTACACGACCTGAGGCCGCGAGATGCGCGATGTCGCCACCCTGCTCGAGGCGCTGCCCTACATCCGGGAGTTCCATGGCAAGACGGTGGTGATCAAGTACGGCGGCGCGGCGATGAGCAACCCCGAGCTCAAGGAGGAGTTCGCGCGCGACGTCGTGCTGCTCAAGTACGTCGGGATGAACCCGATCGTCATCCACGGCGGGGGTCCTGAGATCTCCAGCTACATGCGCCGGCTCGACCTGCCGGTCGAGTTCGTCGACGGCCTGCGCGTCTCCAACGCCGAGACGGTGGAGGTGGCCAAGATGGTGCTCGTCGGCAAGGTCAACAAGGACATCGTGCTGCTGCTCAACCGCCACGGCCAGCCGGCGATCGGCCTGTGCGGCGACGACGGCCTGCTCTTCCGCGCCGCGCGCCAGGCGGCGCCGTCGGGGCAGGACATCGGCTTCGTCGGGCGGATCGAGCGCGTCGACGTCGAAGTCCTCAACCACGTCGCCCAGGACTACATCCCGGTGGTCGCCTCCGTCGGCGCCGACCGCGAGGGCAACTCCTACAACATCAACGCCGACGAGGCCGCGGGCGCCGTGGCCCGGGCGATGCGCGCCTACAAGATCATGTTCCTCACCGACGTCGCGGGCTGGCTGCGCGACCCCGAGGACCCCACCAGCGTGATCTCCGAGATCGGCGCCGACGAGGTCCAGGCGGCGCTGGTGGGCGGGGACCGTGTCGGCGGGGGCATGCGCCCCAAGCTGGCGGCCTGCCTGGAGGCCATCAACGGCGGCGTCTCCTACGCCCACATCGTCGACGGCCGCGTGCCGCACTCGCTGCTGCTGGAGCTGTTCACCGACGCCGGCCAGGGCACCAAGATCGGACCGGCGACATGAGCGCACCCACCCCATGAGCGCGTCGTCGCTCCAGGAGCTGCAGGAGCTCGAGCGCCGCTACGCCATCGGCACCTACGCGCGCGACCCGGTCCAGTTCGTGCGCGGCTCGGGCGTGCGCCTGTGGGACTCCGAGGGCA
The DNA here is from genome assembly GCA_963790605.1 of uncultured Actinomycetota bacterium. Classification (GTDB taxonomy): domain Bacteria; phylum Actinomycetota; class Thermoleophilia; order Solirubrobacterales; family Solirubrobacteraceae; genus Palsa-465. Next base: position 85,257 of record CAWBPG010000005.1, read on the forward strand.
ACGAGTACCTGGACTTCCTGGCCGGGATCTCGGTGCTCAACGTCGGCCACTGCCACCCGCGCGTGGTGGCCGCCGTCCGCGAGCAGGTGGGCCTGCTCACCCACGCCACCAACCTCTTCTACACCGCGCCGGCGATGCGGCTGTCCGAGGCGCTGTCGGAGAGCTCGCTCGGCGGCAAGGTGTTCCTGTGCAACTCCGGCGCCGAGGCCAACGAGGCGGCGATCAAGCTGGCCCGCCGCGCGCGTCCCGGCGGCAAGCTCCTCGTGCTCCAGGAGGCGTTCCACGGGCGCACCTACGGCGCGCTGTCGGCGACCCCGCAGGAGTCCAAGCAGGCGCCGTTCGCGCCGCTGGTGCCCGGCTTCGAGGTGCTGCGCCAAGGACCCGGCGCGCTCTGTCGGCCGCCGTCGACGAGGACACCGCGGCGGTGCTGCTGGAGCCGATCCAGGGCGAGACCGGGATCCACCCGCTCTCCGACGAGCTGCTGCGCGGCCGCGCGCGACGCATGTGACCGCACCGGCGCGGCGCTCATCTTCGACGAGATCCAGACCGGGATGGGGCGCACCGGCACGCTGTGGGCCTACGAGCAGACCCCGGTGGTCCCCGACGCCATGACCAGCGCCAAGGCGCTGGGCGGCGGGCTGCCGATCGGCGCGCTCATCACCGGGCCCGCGGCTGGCCGACGTGCTGCAGCCCGGCGACCACGGCTCGACCTTCGCCGGCGGCCCGCTGGTCGCCTCGGCGGCGCTCGAGGCGCTGGCGATCTGCTCGGATCCCGACCTGCTGGCCCGCGTCCGGGCCCTCGGCGAGCGCCTGGCGGCCGGGCTGGCCGAGCTGCCCGCGGTCGCCACCGTGCGGGGCCGCGGGCTGATGGTGGGCGTCGACCTGCACGAGGGGGTCTCGGCGACCGACGCTGGCGCAGCGCGCCCTGCTGGAGCAGCGCCTGGTCGTCAACGCCACCGGGCCGGCCACGATCCGCTTCGAGCCGCCGCTGATCGTCACCGAGGCCGAGATCGACGAGGCCCTGGGGCGCCTGGGCGAGCTGATGCGATGAGCGCGCAGCGGCGGTCAAGGCCAAGGTCGACGTGCCGCTGGCCTATGACCAGCGCGCCGACGCCGCCGCCGTCGCGGTCCTGCGCCGGCTGCTCGACGTCATCGGTGAGAACCTCGAGGGGGCGATCAGCGGGGAGGACCCCGAGCACCTGCACCAGCTGCGGATCGCCGTCCGCCGCAGCCGGACCGTGCAGCGCCAGCTCGAGGCGGTCTTCCCGCCCGCCGAGCTGCCCGGGCTTTCGCGCCGAGTTCCGCTGGCTGCAGCAGGCGACCGGCCCGGCCCGCGACCTCGACGTCTACGTCGAGGACCTGGAGTCCCTGCGCGAGATGCTGCCCGAGGCGATGCGCGGCGATCTGGACCCGCTGGTCCCGGTGCTCGCCCACAGCCGGCTGGCGGCGCGCGCCGACATGACCCGCGCGCTGCGCTCGGTCCGCGACGGCCCACCTGTTCGAGGACTGGGACCGGCTGCTGGAGAGCATGGTGGAGCGCTCGCCGCCACGACCGCCCGGCCGCCGACCGGCCGATCGGCGCCGTCGCCGGCAAGCGGATCCGCAAGGTCTACAAGCGGATCGTGACGCATGGGGCGCGCGATCGAGCGCTCCAGCCCCGCCGAGGACTACCACGAGCTGCGCAAGAAGGGCAAGGAGCTGCGCTACCTGCTCGAGCTGTTCGGGGTCAAGCTGTTCGACGAGGAGGCGGTGACGCCGTTCGTCAAGTCGCTGAAGGGCCTCCAGGACGTGCTGGGGCGCCACCAGGACCGCGAGGTCCAGATCGCCATGCTCCGCTCCAGCGCCGAGGAGGTGGCCGACGCTGCCCGGCGGCGGCGCCGCCTGCATGGCCATGGGCGCGCTGGTCGAGCGCCTGCGCGTCGACGAGCAGGCGCGCCCGCGACGAGTTCGCGCAACAGTTCGCCCAGCTGGCCACCAAGCCGCAGCGCGCACTGGTTCGCGAGACGTTCGTGTAAACGATCCGCAATCTGTCCATCCGCGGACTTGCAGTGGCCCCTGCGGCGTGATAGGCCAGTTAGTGTTTAAACGGTGGCCGGTCGGGTCGGCCGCGTTCGAGATGGTGCCCGACGTCGGAACACCGCGAGAGGACAATCCCACATATGAGCAGCGATGACGGGGCGGAAGGAGTCCGCCCGAACGGGGCCGCGACTCTGGCCGAATCGGATCTCGCCGACCTCCTGAGTGCGCTGCGCGCGGCGCGTGACGGCGATTTCTCGCAGCGCCTGAAGCCCAGGCGCGACGGGGCCGTGGCCGAGGTGGCCGAGGCGCTCAACGCCCTGCTGGAGCGCAACGACCAGATGTCGCGCGAGCTGGTCCGCGTGGGCAAGATCATCGGCCGCGAGGGCCGGATGACCGAGCGCGCCGAGCTCAGCGACGCCGGCGGCGCGTGGGCGACCGGCGTGGACGCGCTCAACGCGCTCATCGACGACCTCGTGCGGCCCACCACCGAGGTGGCCCGCGTCATCGGCGCCGTCGCCGACGGCGACCTGTCGCAGAAGATGGCGCTGAAGATCGGCGGCCAGCCGGTCAAGGGCGAGTTCCTCAGCATCGGCACCACCGTCAACACGATGGTGGACCAGCTCTCGTCGTTCGCCGACGAGGTGACGCGCGTCGCGCGCGAGGTGGGTACCGAGGGCAAGCTCGGCGGTCAGGCCGAGGTGCCAGGGCGTGTCGGGCACCTGGAAGGACCTGACCGAGTCCGTGAACGCCATGGCCAACAACCTCACCGGCCAGGTGCGCAACATCGCTCAGGTGACCACGGCGGTGGCCCAGGGCGACCTGTCGCAGAAGATCACGGTGGACGTCAAGGGCGAGATCCTGGAGCTGAAGAACACCATCAACACGATGGTGGACCAGCTCTCGTCGTTCGCCGACGAGGTGACGCGCGTGGCCCGCGAGGTGGGTACCGAGGGCGAGCTGGGTGGTCAGGCCGAGGTGCCGGGCGTGGCGGGCACGTGGAAGGACCTGACCGAGTCGGTGAACTTCATGGCCACCAACCTGACCGACCAGGTGCGCAACATCGCTCAGGTGACCACGGCGGTGGCCCAGGGCGACCTCTCGCAGAAGATCACCGTGGAGGCCAAGGGTGAGGTGGCGGCGCTGGCCGACACGATCAACTCGATGACCGACACGCTGCGCGTGTTCGCCGAGCAGGTGACCAGCGTGGCCCGCGAGGTGGGTACCGAGGGCATGCTGGGTGGTCAGGCCGAGGTGCCGGGCGTGGCGGGCACGTGGAAGGACCTGACCGAGTCGGTGAACTTCATGGCCACCAACCTGACCGATCAGGTGCGCAACATCGCCCAGGTGACCACGGCGGTGGCCCAGGGCGACCTGACCCAGAAGATCACCGTGGAGGCCAAGGGTGAGGTGGCGGCGCTGGCGGACACGATCAACTCGATGACCGACACGCTGCGCGTGTTCGCCGAGCAGGTGACCAGCGTGGCCCGCGAGGTGGGTACCGAGGGCAAGCTCGGTGGTCAGGCCGAGGTGCCGGGCGTGGCGGGCACGTGGAAGGACCTGACCGAGTCGGTCAACGGCATGGCCGCCAACCTGACCGGCCAGGTGCGCAACATCGCCCAGGTGACCACGGCGGTGGCCCAGGGCGACCTGACCCAGAAGATCACCGTGGACGTCAAGGGCGAGATCCTGGAGCTGAAGAACACGATCAACACGATGGTCGATCAGCTCTCGTCGTTCGCCGACGAGGTGACGCGCGTGGCCCGCGAGGTGGGTACCGAGGGCAAGCTGGGCGGCCAGGCCGAGGTCGCAGGGCGTGTCGGGCACCTGGCGCGGCCTGACCGAGTCGGTGAACGGCATGGCCAACAACCTCACCGATCAGGTGCGCAACATCGCCCAGGTGACCACGGCGGTGGCCCAGGGCGACCTGTCCCAGAAGATCACCGCCGACGCCAAGGGCGAGATCCTGGAGCTCAAGAACACCATCAACACGATGGTCGACCAGCTGCGCTCGTTCGCCGCCGAGGTGACCCGCGTGGCCCGCGAGGTGGGTACCGAGGGCAAGCTCGGCGGCCAGGCCGAGGTGGAGGACGTGTCGGGCACCTGGCGCGGCCTGACCGAGAACGTGAACCTGATGGCGGCCAACCTGACCGATCAGGTGCGCAACATCGCCCAGGTGACCACGGCGGTGGCCCAGGGCGACCTGTCCAAGAAGATCACCGTCGAGGCCAAGGGCGAGGTGGCGGCGCTGGCCGACACGATCAACACGATGGTGGAGCAGCTGCGCTCGTTCGCCGCCGAGGTGACGCGCGTGGCGCGCGAGGTGGGTACCGAGGGCAAGCTCGGTGGCCAGGCCGAGGTGCAGGGCGTGTCGGGGACGTGGCGCGGGCTGACCGAGAACGTGAACCTGATGGCGGCCAACCTGACCGACCAGGTGCGCAACATCGCCCAGGTGACCACGGCGGTGGCCCAGGGCGACCTGTCGCAGAAGATCACCGTCGACGCCAAGGGCGAGATCCTGGAGCTGAAGAACACCATCAACACGATGGTCGACCAGCTCTCCTCGTTCGCCGACGAGGTGACGCGCGTGGCCCGCGAGGTGGGTACCGAGGGCAAGCTCGGCGGTCAGGCCGAGGTGGAGGACGTCTCGGGCACCTGGCGGCGACCTGACCGAGAACGTCAACCAGCTCGCCGGCAACCTGACCACCCAGGTGCGCGCGATCGCCGAGGTGTCCACCGCGGTGACCCAGGGCGACCTGACCCGGTCGATCACCGTCGAGGCCCAGGGCGAGGTGGCGGAGCTCAAGGACAACATCAACCAGATGATCGCCAACCTGCGCGACACCACCACGCGCAACCAGGAGCAGGACTGGCTGAAGACCAACCTGGCGCGCGATCTCCGGTCTCATGCAGGGCCAGCGCGAGCTGGCCACCGTCACCCAGCTGATCATGTCCGAGCTGACCCCGTCGGTCACCGCCCAGCACGGCGCCTTCTTCCTCACCGAGTCAGACGCCGAGGGCCAGCCGCGCGAGCTGCGGCTGATCGCCAGCTACGGCTACACGCGGCGCAGCGACGTGCCCGACCGGTTCTCGCTGGGCGAGTCGCTCGTGGGCCAGGCGGCGCTCGAGCGCAAGACGATCGAGATCAACGAGCCGCCCGACGACTACATCCGCGTCAGCTCCGGGCTGGGCCGGTCGATCGCCGGCCAGCATCATGATCATGCCGATCCTGTTCGAGGACCAGGTGCTGGGCGTGATCGAGCTGGCCTGGCTGCGGTCGCCCGTCGACGATCCACCGCACCTTCCTCGAGCAGCTGATGGAGACGCTCGGCGTGGTGCTCAACACGATCATCGCCAACATGCGCACCGAGGAGCTGCTCCAGCAGTCCCAGTCGCTCAACGCCGAGCTCGAGCAGCAGGCGCAGCTGCTGGAGGAGCGCAACCTCGACATCGAGGGCAAGAACCGCGAGATCGAGCTGGCGCGCCTGGGCCTGGAGGAGAAGGCGTCCCAGCTGGCCCTGTCCAGCCGCTACAAGTCCGAGTTCCTGGCCAACATGAGCCACGAGCTGCGCACGCCGCTCAACAGCCTGCTCATCCTCTCCAAGCTGCTGCTCGACAACGAGGCGGGCAACCTCACCGACAAGCAGCTGGAGTTCGCCCGCACGATCCGCGCCGCCGGTCAGCGACCTGCTGGAGCTGATCAACGACATCCTCGACCTGTCCAAGATCGAGGCGGGCAAGATGGACCTGCTGCTCGACGCGCATCCCGGTCGCCGGCATCTGCGCCTACGTGCAGCGGACCTTCGAGCCGGTCGCCGCCGACAAGGGCCTCACGCCTCGACGTCGTGCTCGACGACGACGTGCCGCGCGGCGATCGTCACCGACGAGCAGCGCCTGCAGCAGATCCTGCGCAACCTGCTCTCCAACGCGTTCAAGTTCACCGCCGAGGGCGGGGTCACGCTGCGGATCGAGCGCGCCGGCGAGGACGCGATCACCTTCGCGGTGATCGACACCGGCATCGGCATCGCCGAGGACAAGCTGGCGGTCATCTTCGAGGCCTTCCAGCAGGCCGACGGCACCACCAGCCGCACCTACGGCGGCACCGGCCTGGGGCTGTCGATCAGCCGCGAGCTGGCCCGCGCGCTGGGCGGCGAGATCAGCGTGCAGAGCACCGTGGACAAGGGCAGCAGCTTCACCCTGCGCCTGCGGCTCGACGCCGCGCCCTGACGCCACGGTCGTCTCGCCGGAGTCGCCGATGATCACGGGCGCGCTGCCCAACGGCCAGGCGACGGCGCCGGCCGCGCCCGGACCAACGGGGATGCGGCTGGCCAACGCCGGCGACGCGGCCGCCCGCCGCCCGCCCGCCCGGCCCACCACGCCCACGCGGCGGCTGCTGGTGCTCGACCGCGGCGGCCTGGCCCTGCACGCCATCCGCGGCCTGGTCGGCCGCGACCACGGGGTGGAGCTGACCAGCACCCAGGAGACCGAGGAGGCGATGGCGGTCATCGACGCGTCGCTCCCGGACTGCCTGGTCATCGGCTCGCGGCTGTCCAAGACGTCGGTGTTCGCGCTGCTCGACGAGCTGCGCGACCGCGACCAGATCAAGCGCCTGCCGGTGATCCTGCGCCTGGACCGGCGCGTGACCGAGCGCGACCGCGCGCGCCTGCGCCGCTACGAGCCGGCGCTGCTGCCGCGCGTGGCCGAGTCCGACGAGGCGCTGGCCGCCGAGGCCGCGCTCATCCTCCATCCCTCAACGGCCCGGCGGTGGCCGGCCCCGACGACGACGGCGAGGCGGGCACCGAGGCGCGTCGGCGGCCAAGCTGCAGGGCCGGATCCTGCTCGTCGACGACGACGTCCGCAACCTGTTCGCGCTGGCCAGCCTGCTCGAGGACCGCGGCCTGGACGTCGTCTTCTCCGAGACCGGCCGCGAGGCGCTGGAGATCCTCTCCACCGACGCGCGCATCGACCTCGTCCTGATGGACATCATGATGCCCCAGATGGATGGCTACGAGACGATCCGGGCGGCCCGGGCGATGCCGGCGCTGCGGACGCTGCCGATCATCGCCGTCACCGCCAAGGCGATGCAGGGCGACCGCGAGAAGAGCATCGCCGCCGGCGCCTCGGACTACATCACCAAGCCGGTCGACCCCGACAAGCTCATCTCGCTGGTCAACGGGTGGCTGTGTGTGTGAGACGAGCATCCCGACCCGCCCCAGGGCGGAGCGCGTGAACACCGACCCGAGCCTGGAATCGCCCGTGCAGGCGGTACCTGACCCCGAGCGCCAGACGGCCTTCGTCGGACCCTCGGCGATGACCCCACGCGCCGAGGAGCACCCGGTGGGCATCCTGCTGGTCGACGACCACAAGGAGAACCTGTCGGCGCTGCGAGGCGGTCCTGGAGCCGCTGGGCGAGCGGCTGGTCAGCGCCGAGTCCGGCGAGCAGGCGCTGCGGGCGCTGCTGCGCGAGGACATCGCGGTCATCCTGCTCGACGTCCGCATGGCCGGGCCTGGACGGCCTGCAGACCGCGCGCATCATCCGCGCCCGGCCCCGGACGCGCCACATCCCGATCATCTTCCTCACCGCCCAGGTCTCGCGAGGTGGAGGAGATCGCCCTGGCCTACGCCTCGGGCGCCGTCGACTACGTCGATCAAGCCGTTCGAGCCCGAGATCCTGCGCGCCAAGGTCGTCGGTGTTCGTCGAGCTCAGCCGCGAGCGCGGAGAGCGCGTGCGCCAGTCCCGGGCCCGCGCTGAGGCCGAGGCGGTGGCGCGCACCGTGCGCACGCTGCAGATCCTCTCCGACGCGGCGCTCGCGCACCTGGAGATGCGACGGGCTCACCGCCGAGCTGGTCGAGCGGGCCGCGACGCTGTTCCAGGCCGACTCGGCCTGCCTGCTGCTGCGCGACGAGAACGCGCCGGGCCTGGGCGTGCACGCCGCGCGCGGCGCGCTGCCGGTGACCCGGCAGCGGCCGGGTGATGCTCGGCGAGGGCACGCTTCGGCCGGCTCGCCGTCGAGCGCCAGGCGGCGCTGCTGGTGGGCGAGGAGCTCCCGGCTACCTCGAGCGCGCGAGGCCGGGCGCGAGGCCGGGGAGGACGCGGAGGAGCATCGCGAGCCTGCTGGTGGTCCCGCTGGTCGCCGCCGACGAGCTGCTGGGGCTGATCGTGCTCGGCGCCACCGCCGAGGACCGCTTCGACGCCGGCGACCTCGAGCTGCTCACGCTCGCCGCCGACCGGATGGCGATCGCCATCGACCACGTCCAGCGCTTCGCCGCACGGGCGCCAGCTGGTGGAGACCCTCCAGCGCAGCCTGCTGCCGGACCGCCTGCCGCATCACCCGCGCCTGGAGCTCGCCGCGCGCTACCTGCCCAGCGGGCTGGCGCCCCAGATCGGCGGGGACTGGTATGACGCGCTCGAGCTCGACCGCGATCGCACCGCGGTGATGATCGGCGACGTCGTCGGCCACGGCGTCCGCGCCGCGACGACGATGAGCGAGCTGCGCAACGCGCTGCGCGCCTTCGCCGTCGAGGGCCACAGCCCGGGCGCAGGCGCTGCACCAGCTCGACCGGGTCGTCCACGCCACCCTCGGCCCCGGCATGATCGCGACCGTCCTGTTCGTGATCATCGACGCGGCCAAGGGCACGGTGTCGCTCTCGCGCGCCGGGCACCCGCCGCCGGCGCTGCGCACCGCCGGCGGCGAGATCCGCTTCCTGGAGACCGGCGGCACGCTGCCCCTGGGCATCGACGACCGCGTGAAGGCCGACGAGGCCGAGTACACGATGAACCCGGGCGACACGCTGCTGCTGTTCACCGACGGGCTGGTCGAGCGCCGCCGCGAGTCGATCAACACCGGCTTCGACCGCCTGCGCGACGCCTTCACCAAGGCGCCCGCCGACGTCGAGGAGCTGTGCGACTACATCCTGCGAGCGCACGGTCACCGAGCAGGCCAGCCACGACGACGTCGCGGTGCTGGCCGTCCGCGTCCTCGGCCCGCCGCTGGGGGCGCTTGCAGCTCACGCTGCCGGCCAAGGCCACCTCGGTGCCGCTGGTGCGCCACCGGCTGCGGGTGTGGCTCAACGAGAACGTGCCCGAGCTCGACCGGATCGCGCGCGGCGACCTGGAGGTGGCCTGGTCAGAGGCGTGCACCAACGTCATCCGCCACGCGTATGGTCCGGGCGATGCGACGTTCGAGGCCAGCGCGGCGCGCGACGGCGATGCCGTCTCGCTGCAGGTCCGCGACACCGGCCAGTGGCGCCCACCGCGCGGCCGGCACGGCGGCCGCGGCATCGCCCTGATGCGCGAGCTGTGCGACGACGTCCGCGTCGACCGCCGCTCAGAGGGCACGACGGTGACGATGCGCCGCGGCTTCGGCGAGTCCGCGGCGGCCGAGCGGGCTGGGATCGATGATGGCGGGCGCGTCCGGCAGCGGCGATCCGTCGGCCTTCAGCGGGGCGGCCCCGAGCCGGCGGGTCCCGGGGACGGGCGATGCCAGCGCCGGTCGACCTGGCTCACGGACATTCAGGACCACGACGGGGTGCCGGTGGCCGTGATCAGCGGCGAGGTGGACATCTCCAACGTCGACGACATCACCCGTCAGCTCATCGCGCTGCCCAACTTCGCCCCGGGCCTGGTCGTGGATCTGCGGCTGGTCGCCTACATGGACTCGACCGGCATCTCGCTGCTGCACGACCTGGCGGGGCGGCTGCGCGAGCGCTCCCAGCAGCTGATCGTCGTCTGCCCGCCCGGCTCGCCGCCGCGGCGGGTGCTGGAGCTCACCGGGCTCATCACCCGGACCACCGTGGTGGACGACCTGGCGCCGGCCGTGCAGGCGATGCGGCACGTGGCGCAGGACCTGCCGTCGTCGGGCTGATCGCGCCTGGGCTGGAGGTTCTCGGCCCCGCCCCGCGGCGGGCGGTCCGCCGTCGGCGAAGCGGCGCCCTGCGGCGTCTACTGCGGCTGGGGAAGAGCAGCTCGGGCCGACGCGGCGGCCGTTGAACGCTCACGACACACGCCCCCGATATCCGGACCGCGTGCTCTGAACGTTCAACGTAGGTACGCGTCTGCGACACACGGTCCTTCAAGCCGCGGTGTGTGCTCTGTGCGGTTCAGGATTCCGGGCCCACGTGGCACACATCCACGCTGTCTTCCCGCAGCCCCATCGCCTGACACCACAGAGCGCACGGCCGCCATTGCCGGACCGTGTGCTCTGCGACGTCGCTATGACTCGCGAGCCAGAGCACTCGGTCCTCGAAACCGTGGTGTGCGCTCTGCGGCGTCGGCATTTCGCCGCCGACGCCGACAACACCCGCGCACCGCCGCCCCAGCTGCCGTAAACGCTCCGAGCCCGACTGGCGCTTCTTCGCCGAACGCGGCCGCCCCGACCCCCGACAGGCTTTGGTTGCGGCCGCCTCCCCTGAGGTAGCATCGAGAGCAATGGGCTACAAGATCCTCGGCTTTGCCGTCTGGCAGGGCAGCAAGTGGTACATGCGCCGCCGGATGAGCGGCTTCAAGGCGAAGCTGGCCATCGCGGGCGTCGGAGCGTTGGTGGTCGCCGGTGTGGCCGCCGCCGGCCGCCAGGCGGCATCACATCAATAAGACGTAAGTTTGCGGAGCTTTAGGGAGGGACTTCTCGTGTGCCCGACGAAAGCACGCACGCGAGGACGCCCCGACGGATCGGAGGGCGGCTCGCCCCGGTATGACTGACTCCGCCTCCGCCGACATCCCCGTCGCCATCGACCGCGTGGACTGCACGCGCCGGCGATCGCGACGGGATCGAATTGCGGCTGACCGGACGCTGGCTGGGCGGCGCCGAGGCCGCGCGGCTCCGAGCCGCTGCTCGTCGTCCAGGTGTCCGGGACGCCGCCACCGCTTCACGGCCGGCGCGCGACGGCTACCCGCTGCGCGCCCGGAGCCTGGGAGGCGACGTTCCGCATCCCGCCGTGGGCGCAGCCGCGCCACGAGGGCCAGGCCGCGCTGTGGGTGGGGACCTCGGTGGTGCCGGTGCCGCTGCCCGGTGGCTTTGGAGACGGATCGCATCCCGGCCACCGCCCGCCTCCGCCGCCCGCGCTCGGCGAGGCCCGCGCCTGGCCGCCCGACGTGGCGCCGCCGCCGGCCGAGGCCGACCCGGCCCGCTTGACCGACCCGGCCCGCTTCAGCGACCCGGCCCGCTTCGCCGATGCTCCCGACCCCGCGGTGGACACCGGTCGCACCGGGCCGCTGGCCGAGCTGCTGTTCAAGGAGAGCGTGTCGGCGCTGCACGCCGAGCTCGAGCAGCGCTCCGCCGAGGTCGCGCGGCTGCAGGGAGCCCTGGCCGACGCCCGGTCTGAGCTCGGAGGCGCGCGCGTCGCGCCAGGCGGCGCTGGAGTCGGCGCACGGCGAGCTGCGCGGCGAGCTCCAGGAGCTGATCCGGGCCAGCGCGGCTCGAGCGCCGGCGTCAGGCCGAGGACGGGCCGAGCGCGAGGCGACGTGAGCGGGCCGAGGCCGTGAGCGCGACCGACGAGGCATCGAGCGCGGCGGATGGCCGACGCCTGCGGCCGAGCGCGCCGCCGGCTGCCGCGGCCGCCGGCGCGTCTCGCCGCCGCGTGCCGCGCGATCAGCTCGCGGCCGCCCAGGTCGTCCCGGGACGCCGCCGCCGGCGAGGTCGCCGGCCTGCGCGCCGAGCTCGAGCGCCTGGGCTCAGAGCTGGCGATCACCCGTGAGCACCAGTCGGCGCAGGGCGCCGATCTGGGCGAGGCGCAGCGCCTGCTCGCCGAGGCGCGAAGCCTGAGCGAGCAGTTGCGCTCGCAAAGCTCGCACTGAGCGGCAAGAGGGAGCTGTGGGCGGGGCATCCGTCCGCCGCGCGACGTACCTTCGCGGGCGATGAGCGAGTTGCCGGGGACGTCCGCGGTGTCGATCGAGTCGGTCGAGTGGTCCGCGGAGAGCGGAGGGAACCTGACCGTCCGGATCACCGGCCGGTGGCGCCGGCGACGGCCGGTGAGCACCGGCCAGCCGACGCTCGTGATCGAGGCCGACGGGCGCCGCCACCGCTACCCCGCGATGCCCGAGCCGCCCAGCGTCGGCGGCACCGGGCCCGGCGTGTGGCGGCTGAGCTTCACCATCCCGGGCTGGATGGCCCCTGAGCTGGGGCGGACCTGGCTTCAGTTCGGCACGGTGATCGTGCCGCTGCCCGTCGCCGTGCCGGCGCCCGGGGAGGGCGCGCTGACCGACACCGCGGCGCCGCCCGGCCGCCGCGCGCCACCGCCACCATCGGCGCCACCGCCGACGCGCGCCGACCGCCCGCGCGTCGCCCGTCGTCGTCGGAGCGCCCGCCACCGCCGGCTCACGTTCGAGCCCGGCAGCCAGCCGGACGAGCCCGAAGGGCCGCCGGATTTTGACCAGGCCCGCGGCGTCGCCGAGCTGACGCAGCGGGTCGACGCGCTGGAGGACGAGCTGCGCGACGCCCGCGCCGTGCGCGACGAGCTCGCCGCGTCGCTGGAGGAGCGCGAGCGCAAGCGCCGCATCGCCGAGCAGCGGGCGCACGCCGAGCAGGCGCTGCGCCGGGACCTCGCCCGGCGGCTCTCCTCGAGCGCCCAGGAGGCCGAGCGCGCCCGCCAGGCGATGGGCGAGCTCGCCGCCGCCGAGGAGCGGATCCGCAGCCTGGAGCACGAGCTGGGCCAGGCCCGCCGCCGCAGCGACGAGGCCGAGCAGGTCGCCGCGGCCGCCACCGCGGCCCGGCAGCGGGCCGAACGCGAGCGCGAGCTGGCCGAGCAGAAGCTCGCAGCGGCGGGCCGAGACCGGTTCGGCGGAGGCGGCGCGGCTGCGCTTCGAGCGCGAGCTGCGCGGCCGCCGGGCCGGGCAGAGGATCCGGATCCCGGCCGAGCCTGCCGCCGGCCGTCCCCGGCCGCTGTCCGCCGCCGGCCACCGGCGCCGTGACGGATCGCCGCCGCCTGCGGCCGAGCCCCCGCCGCCTCGCCGCCCGCGGCGGAGCCACCGCCGCGTCGCCGCCGAGTGCCTCCGGACGTCGTGGCGAGCCTGCGCGCACGAGCTCGAGTCCCGGGCCCGCGCCGACGCCGCGCTGCGCGCGCGGCTCATCGACGCCGAGTCCCGGCTGGCCGCGCGGGTCGTCCTGGAGCGCCGGACGAGCGCCGCGCTGGCCGAGCTGAGGGCGGAGCTCGATGCGCTGGGCGGCGAGCTGACCCGGGAGCGCAGGCTGCGGCTCGGCGCCGAGCGGCGCGCGGCGGAGCTCGAGCGCGAGCTGCGCGACCAGCGGGGCGTGTCGCTGGGCGCGTATGAGGCGATCGGCGAGCTGCGCGAGGCGCTGGAGCGGCTGGCAACGCCGCCTGAGCCGGCACGCCGAGCCCGAGCCGCCGAGCCGGAGCCCGAGCCTCACCCGCCGGCCAGCCGGCGCCGCCCGCCGGCCTCAGCGCGAGCTCCCGCCGAGCCGCCCAGCCCGCCGAGCCGCCCGCCCGCCCGCGGCGGCGACCCCCGCTCCCGCCGCGCCCACCGCGCCCGCCGACGCGGTCGAGCCCGCGCGCCTCAACGATGCGCTCACCCGGCTGCGCGAGACGATCGCCCCCCAGGACGCGCCCGCGACCCCCTCGACCGCGCTCGTGCGCTCGCCCGTCGATGCACGAGGCGCTCGACCCGCCCCTCGCTGGAGCGGGCGTTTCGCACGATGGCGCGCACGGACCTCGACGCCGCCGGCCGGCTCCTGCTCGAGCTGCTCCCGCTCCAGCGGGTCGTCTATCCGCACGCCGATCGCCTACGACCTCGTGCTCGCGCCCGACCGCTGCGTCTGGGTGTCGGTCCCCGACGGCACCCCCACGATCGAGGTCCAGACCGCGGCGCGCCCGCGCCAGGAGGTCGACTTCCAGGTCATCGGCGACCCGGCGCGGATCGCGCGCCTGCTCACCGCGGGCGGCTGCGCCGGCTCTTCGGCCGGCGCGCCGCGCGGGTGCGGGGGCGCCGGGAGGGCGTGGCGGCGCTGGCGTCGCTGCTCGGTGCCCCGCTGGACCTCGGGGCACTGCATCGCGCGGGCGTGCGGCCCGACCCCCTCATCGCCTTCGGGCTGCTCGCCGCGATGATCGATCCCGCGTGGACGGCGACCGAGCGGTTCACGGTGGCCCACGCGACCCCCGGGGCGAACCGGACCTATCTCATCGTGCGCGAGGGGCAGCCCGCTCACGGCCACGCGCATCGCGCCCGAGGGCGGCCCGAGCACGACCATCCACTGCCCCACCGACGACCTGCTCGCCGCGCTCGCCGGCGAGCCCGTCCCCGGGGTGCGGGTGGACGGCGACGTGGGCGCGTTCCTCTCGCTGCGCAAGTGGATCAAACGCGCACAGAGCGAGTAAAACGCGCCCGCGGGCACCGCGCCGGCGCCGCTCCGTCTGGCTCGGCTTCTAAGGTTCGAAGCGCCGTCTGATGACCCCTGCCTGCGCCCACCTCCACGTCCACTCCGAGTACTCGCTGCTCGACGGGGCGTGCAAGATCGACGCGCTCGCCGCGCGCGCCGCGGAGTTCGAGCAGCCGGCCCTGGGGCTGACCGACCACGGCGTGATGAACGGCTCGGTCGAGCTGTTCACGGCCTGCCAGAAGCACGGGATCAAGCCGATCATCGGCTGCGAGGTCTACATCGTCGACGACCACACCCGCCGGGCGCCGGGGCGGCTCGAGCGCTTCCACCTCACGCTGCTGGCCGCCAACCCCGCCGGCTACCGCAACCTGGTCAAGCTCTCCTCCCGGGGCTTCCTGGAGGGCTACCAGCGCGGCAAGCCGTCGGTCGACATGGCCCAGCTCGCCGAGCACGGCGAGGGCCTGATCGCGCTCACCGGCTGCCTGCAGTCACGCTTCTGCCAGCACCTGATCGACGACCGGCCCGACCACGCCCGCGCCCACGCCTCGGAGCTGATGAGCGCGGTCGGTGACGACAACGTGTACTTCGAGGTGCAGAAGAACGGCCTGCCGGTGCAGGACAAGTGCAACGAGGAGATCGTCCGCATCGCCGGCGAGCTCGGCCGCCCGCTGGTCGGCACCGGCGACGTGCACTACCTGCGTCGCGAGGACTACCACCACCACGCCGCGCTGCTGTGCGTGCAGACCAAGTCGACGCTCAGCCAGCCCAAGATCACCTTCGACACCAACGAGTTCTACCTGCGCTCCAGCCAGGAGATGGCCGATTCGTTCGCGGAGTGGCCCGAGGCGATCGCCAGCACGCTGGAGATCGCCGAGCGCTGCGACGTGGAGATCGAGCTCGGCCGCCAGCTCATCCCGCGCTACCCGACGCCCGAGGGGGCGGGGGAGGGGGCATATCTGCGCGGGCTCGTCGACGAGGGGCTGCGCCGCCGCTACGGCGACCCGATCCCGGCCGAGGCGGTCGAGCGCGCCGAGTACGAGCTGGGCGTGATCGACCGGATGGGCTTCAACGCCTACTTCCTGATCGTGTGGGACTTCGTCAAGTTCGCCAAGGACGCCGGCATCGCCGTCGGCCCCGGCCGTGGCTCGGCCGCCGGCTCGATCGTCGCCTACTGCCTGCAGATCACCGACGTCGATCCGCTGCGCTACGACCTGCTGTTCGAGCGCTTCCTCAACCCCGAGCGCGTGTCGATGCCCGATATCGACATGGACTTCTCGGTGCGCGGCCGCGAGCGCGTGATCCGCTACGTGACCGAGAAGTACGGCAAGGAGGCGGTCGCCCAGATCGTCACCTTCGGCAAGATGTTCCCGCGGGCCGCCACCCGCGACGCCGCCCGCGTGCTGGGCCACGACTACGGCGTCGGCGACCGGCTGGCCAAGCTCATCCCCGACCCGATCATGGGCCGGCCGCCGAGCTTCGAGGAGTGCCTGGCGCCGGGGCAGCCGCTGCGCGCCGAGGTGGACCGCGACGGGACCGCCAAGCAGATCGTCGACGTCGCCCAGGGCCTGGAGGGCATCGTGCGCAACTCCTCGATCCACGCCGCCGCGGTCGTCATCTCCGACCGCCCGCTCACCGACATCCTGCCGCTGCAGATCGCCGACGCCGGCGCCGACGAGAACGGCGAGCGGGTCTTCCGCACGGTCACGCAGTTCTCGATGAAGCCGGTCGAGCAGCTCGGCCTGCTCAAGATGGACTTCCTGGGCCTGCGCAACCTCGACGTCATCGAGGACGCGCTGGACATCGTGGAGCGCTCGACCGGCGAGCGGCCGGACATGAGCACGCTGCCGCTCGACGACGAGCCGACCTACGAGATGCTGGCCCAGGGCGACTCGATCGGGGTGTTCCAGTTCGAGTCCGAGGGCATGCGCGAGGCGCTCAAGAAGGTCCGGCCGACCGAGTTCGACGACCTCGTCGCGCTCGGCGCGCTGTACCGGCCGGGCGCGATGGACCAGATCCCCACCTACGCGCGGGGCAAGCGCGACCCGGAGATCGATCTCCTACGCCGACGAGCGGCTGCGCCCGATCCTCGAGTCGACCAAGGGCGTGATCCTCTACCAGGAGCAGGCGATGCAGATCGCCAAGGAGCTGGCCGGCTTCAGCGGGGCCAAGGCCGACGACCTGCGCAAGGCGATCGGCAAGAAGAACCGCGAGGCGATGGCCAAGCTCAAGCCCGAGTTCGTCGAGGGCTGCCGCAGGTCGGGCACCAGCGAGTCGGTCATCGAGATGCTGTGGACGACCAACGAGCGGTCCGCGGACTACTCGTTCAACAAGTGCGCGTCCGGGCAGACCCGCGTCATCCTGCCCGACGGGACGCCGGATGCGCCTCTCAGAGGCCTACCGCACGCAGCCGACGGAGATCATGTCGATGTGGGGTGACGGCACCGTCCGGCCGCACAGGATCGAGCGCATCGTCCAGACGGGACGCAAACAGGTGTACCGGGTGCGCTGCGAGAGCGGTCGGCAGATCCGAGTGACCGCGGAGCACCGCTGCTCAGCACCGCCGGATACATAGAGGTCGAAGAGATGGAGGTCGGCGTGACCGAGCTGATCACGCTGCCGATGATCAGCGAGAAGCAGCGCGAAGCTCGCCGCAGACGATGACCCGGCTGCCCAGAGCGCCGAACGTGCACAGTGGGATCGGCATCGCGGCCGATGCGGATGAAGGCGTACCAGGACTCACGGCCGCATGAGGAAAAGGCGGCGCACATGCGCCACATGCACGAGATCTATCCCGACCTGACGCGCAACGGTGTCGCGGCATGCACGAGCGTGTGCGGTGGCTGTGGGCCAACGATCCCGAGTGGCGCCAGCGCAGGATGGATCAGTCCCTGCGGCAGGTACGTGTGGCTTATGAGACAGGACCCGGATACGGACACTGCTCGATCGCATCGAACGGCATGTGGTGCGCGAGTTGGCCCGAGCGCGAGATGTGCGAGTGGCTGATCGAGCAACGGAGTCGAGTTCGAGATGCACAAGGCGTTGCCGAACGGGCGTATGTGCGACTTCTACTTCGACGGTGATCTACTGGGAGATGGACGGGATGGACCGCGTTGACCGCAGTACTTCGCGGCCAAGTACGGGGAGCTGCCCTACGTCGTGGTGACCCCGAGGACTTCCGGTTTCGCGTCGCGCGCCATCTGGCGACCGCACATGCGGAAAACGGTGATCCGGTGGTGGCGATCGAGCCGGCTCGGCTCGGAGATGACCTATGACGTCGAGATGGCGCCTGACGGACCGCTGAACTTCATCGCGAACGGAATCGTCTCCACAACTCCCACGCCGCCTGCTACGCGCTGATCTCCTACCGGACCGCGTGGCTGAAGGCCAACTACCCGGCCGAGTACATGGCGGCGCTCATCTCCTCGGTGATGGACACCAAGGACAAGGTGCCGTTCTTCGTCGCCCAGGCCGAGCAGATGGGGATCGCCATCCTGCCGCCCGACGTCAACCTCTCCGACCACGAGTTCGTCGTCGTCGACGGCAACATCCGCTTCGGCCTCGACGCCGTCAAGGGCGTCGGCTATCAGGCCGTGGAGGCGATCAAGGGCGCCCGGGGCGACGACGGCGAGGCGCGCCCGTTCACCAGCCTGTTCGACTTCTGCGAGCGCGTCGACAACCGCGCGGTCAACAAGAAGGCGATCGAGGCGCTGATCAAGTGCGGCGCCTTCGGCTCCACCAACGACAGCCGCAAGGGCATGCTGATGGTGCTCGAGCAGGCCCAGGCCGCGGGCCAGAAGGCCCAGCAGGATGCGCTCATCGGCCAGGGGTCGATCTTCGACCTCGGCCTGGACCTCGACGGGGACGACAGCGGGGCGGGCAACGGCGCCGCGGGCGCCTTCGCCGGGCCCAGCCACGCGCCGATCCCCGGCGACGAGTTCGACCGGACCGAGCTGCTGGCGGCCGAGAAGGAGTCGCTGGGCCTGTTCATCTCCGCCCACCCGCTCAAGGAGGTGGGACCGGCGCTGCGGGCCAAGGCCGACAGCACGCTGGCCGAGCTGTCCGCGCGCCGCGACGGCGACTGGGTCACGATCGGCGGGATGGTCACCCAGGCCAAGAAGATCAAGACCAAGAAGGGCGACTTCGATGATGTTCGCCACCCTCTACGACCTCGAGGCCTCGGTCGAGATCATCGTCTTCGGCAAGACGCTGGCCGCCTGCGAGGACGCGCTGGCCACCGACTCGATCGTGCTCGTGCGCGGGAAGGTCGATCACAAGGACCGGGACAAGACCGTCCTCATCGCCCAGCAGGTCGAGCGCTTCGAGCCCACCGAGGAGGAGGTCCTAGAGGCGCAGGTCCAGGCCGCCAAGCCGGCGCTCAGCCCCAGCGCGCTCCAGCTGCGCCTCGACGCCACCGCGCTGCCCGCGTCGGTGCTCGGCGAGCTCAAGGAGCTGCTCTCCGGCTTCCCCGGCGAGTCCGACGTCGTCATCGAGCTGAGCACCACCGTCGGCCACCGCCGGCTGAAGCTCGGCCCCAGCTTCCGGGTGTCGCGCAGCGCCGGCCTGCACGCCGAGCTCGACGCGCTGCTGGGCTCCGCGCTCATCCCCGAGGCCGCGGCCGGCGCCGAGCGCGAGCCCGAGCCCGCCGGCGTCGGCTGAGCCGCGCCCGCCGGCGTCAGCTGAGCCGGCGCCCGCGCCGCCGGCACCGCCGGCGTCAGTGCACGTGCAGGTTGATCCCCAGCAGCAGCAGGGGCCACAGCACGATCGCCAGCAGCGCCGAGACGACCGGCTTGAGAGCGTTGACGTGGTTCAGGTAGTGGTGCGAGGAGGCCAGCAGGACCCCCACGATCAGCCAGATGATGCTGCCCAGGCTCAGTCTCATGCTTCTCGTCCCATCAATTCTTCGCACAGCTTCACAAGACCTGCCTACCCGCTTGAGCGTCGTCCGATGCAGCGCTAGGACGGGAGCCAGGGGCCGCGCCAGCCGCCGAAGCCGTCGGTGAGCGCGTCGGCCTCGGCGGGCCCCCACGAGCCCTGGCGCGTAGGGGATGACCTTGGGCGGTGAGTCGAGCAGCGGCTGGAGGACGCGCCAGCACTCCTCGACGCTGTCCTGGCGGGTGAAGTGGCTGGCGTCGCCGATGAGCGCCGCGTGGAGCAGCACCTCGTAGGGGGTGGCGCCCTCGCCGCCCTCCTTGGCGAACTCCATGTCGAGATCGATCTCCGCTGGCGCCCGGCTTGTCGGCGCGCTGGGCGTCGAGGACGATCCGGATGCCGGTGTGCGGGTCGATCCGGAAGACGATCTGGCTGGGCTCCGGACGGCGGCGGCCGCGCTGGGGATGAACGGCAGCCGCGGGGCGTGGCGGAACACGAGCCGCAGCTCGGTCTGGGTGACCGGCAGCCGCTTGCCGGTGCGGATGAAGAACGGCACGCCCGACCAGCGCCAGCTGTCGATGTCCAGGCGCAGCGCGGCGTAGGTCTCGGTGTCCGAGTTGGCGCGCACGCCGTCGATGTCGCGGTAGCCCTCGTACTGGCCGCGGACGTAGTGCTCGGGCTCGGCGTCGGCCATCGCCGCGAACACCGCCTGCTTGGCGTCCTTCTGGCTGTCGGGGTCGCCGGCGGCGGGCGGGTCCATGGCCGCCGCCGGCGACGATCTGCAGCAGGTGGTTGACCACGACGTCGCGCAGCGCGCCCACCGGGTCATAGAAGTGGCCGCGGTCCTGGACGCCGAAGCTCTCGGCCATCGTGATCTGCACCGAGGAGACGTAGTTGCGGTTCCAGACCGGCTCGAGGATCGCGTTGGCGAAGCGCAGGTAGAGGATCTCCTCGAGCCCATCTTGCCCAGGAAGTGGTCGATCCGGTAGAGCTGGGGCTCCTCCAGGTACTTGTGCAGGTCGCGCGCCAGCGCGCGGGCGGAGCTGAGGTCGTGGCCGAACGGCTTCTCCACGACGACGCGGCGGCCGCCCTGCACGAGCTTGGCCTCCGACAGCCCGGCGACACCATCGCGAACAGCGACGGCGGGATCTCCAGGTAGAAGACGGGATTGCGCGGCGTCGCCCAGCGCCGAGGCCACCGCCTCGTAGGTGGCGCCGTCGCCGAAGTCGCCGCTGACGTAGGACAGCCGCGCGGCAAACCGCTTCCAGACGGCGTCGTCGATGGGCTCGCCGGTGGCCTTGACCGCCTCCAGCGCGTGCTCGCGCAGGTGCTCGTCGGTCCAGTCCTCGACGGCGACCCCGATCACCGGGCAGTCGAGCAGCCCGCGCGCGTCCAGCCGGTACAGCGAGCGCAGCGTCATCTTGCGCGCGAGGTCGCCGGTGATGCCGAAGACGACCAGAGCGTCGCCGGGGCGGGTGGTCAGGGCGCTCATGCGCTGACCGGCACGCTAGCGGGATTTCCCGCCGCGAGCCGGCGGCTCGCTTGCGCGACGCCAGGCCGCGCTTGCGCAGCGTGAAGCAGAGCTCGACCTCCTCGCGGGTCGGTCCCTGGCGCTCGGGGCCCTGGGTCTCGATCACCAGCGGCAGCTTCTCGAAGCGCGGCTCGGACAGGTACGCCGCGCAGCCGCGCTCGCCGAGCTCGCCGGTGCCGATGTTGGCGTGGCGGTCGCGGTTGGAGCCCAGCGGCGTCTGGGAGTCGTTGAGGTGCAGCGAGCCCAGCCGCTTGATGCCCGACGACCCGGTCGAACTCGTCGATCGTCTCGGTGAGGCCGGCGGCCGTGCGGATGTCGTAGCCGGAGGCGAGCAGGTGGCAGGAGTCCAGGCACACGCCCAGCCGCTTGCCGCCGCCGGCCGCCGTCGAGCAGCTCGGCCAGCTCCTCGAAGGAGCGGCCCAGCGTGCCGCCGGCGCCGGCGGTGTCCTCCAGGTGCAGCGGGCAGCGGTCGGTCTCCGACAGCGCCTCCTTGATCACCTTGCCGGCGCGCTTGATCGCCGCCTTGACGTCGCCGCCGCTTGGCCGAGCCCGGGGTGCAGGACCACGCCGGCGGCGCCGATGCCGGCCCCGACGCGCAGCGACTGGATCAGCGAGGCGCGGGACTTGTCGCGGATCTCGGCGTCCTCGGAGGCGCAGTTGAGCAGGTAGACGGCGTGGATGAGCACCGCCTTGACCGGGCTGGGCTTCATCGCCTTGCGGAAGGCGGCGAAGTCGTCGTCGCCGTAGGCGGTCGGCCGCCACATGCGCGGCGACTGGTTGAAGATCTGGATCGCCTCGCAGCCCTTCTCGACTCCGCGCTCGATCGGCCTTGTCCAGACCGCCCGCCGGTGATACGTGGGCGCCGATTAGCATGCTTGACCTATGTCCTTGCGTGTTCGCTTCGCTCCGTCCCCCACCGGGGCCCTGCACATCGGCGGCGCGCGGACCGCGCTGTACAACTGGCTGCTGGCGCGCGGGCAGGGCGGCACGCTCGTCCTGCGCATCGAAGATACCGACCGGGAGCGCTCGACGCCCGAGAACGTCGAGCAGATCCTCGACGCGCTGCGGTGGCTGAACCTCGACTACGACGAGGGCCCGATCTTCCAGTCCGAGCGGGCCGAGCGCCACGCCGAGGTCGTCGCCCAGCTGCTCGCCGACGGCCACGCCTACCACTCCACCGCGACCACCGACGACGTCCGCGCCTACAAGGAGCGCCACGGCGCCGACCGCGGCTTCCGCGGGGAGCCCGAGGCGTCGGGCGCGGTTCGCCTGCGGGTCCCCGACACGGGCGAGACCGTCGTGCGCGACGTCATCCGCGGCGAGGTCGCGTTTCCCAACGCCAGCC
Organism: uncultured Actinomycetota bacterium; assembly: GCA_963790605.1. Classification (GTDB taxonomy): domain Bacteria; phylum Actinomycetota; class Thermoleophilia; order Solirubrobacterales; family Solirubrobacteraceae; genus Palsa-465. Next base: position 107,347 of record CAWBPG010000005.1, read on the forward strand.
AGGACGATCCGGTCATCGCCCGGGCGGACGGCACGCCGGTCTACAACTTCGCCGTCGCGGTCGACGACCTCGACGCCGGCATCACCCACGTCGTGCGCGGCGAGGACCACATCTCCAACACGCCCAAGCAGATGCTGGGTGCTCGCAGGCGCTGGGCGCGACCGTTCCCGAGTACGCCCACCTGCCGCTGCTGCACGGCCCCGACGGCAAGAAGCTCTCCAAGCGCCACGGCGCCGCCTCGGTGCAGGAGCTGCGCGACGCCGGCTACCTGCCCGAGGCGGTGGACAACTACATCGCGCTGCTCGGCGCCGGGCTTTGCCTCCGACGAGGAGTTCTTCACGCCTGCCGGAGCTCGCCGAGCGCTTCCGCCTGGAGCGCGTCTCCAAGAACCCGGCGATCTTCGACGAGCAGAAGCTGCGCCACCTCAACGGCCGGCATCTGCGCGAGCTGGGCACCGACGAGCTGACCGCGCGCCTGGAGCAGTTCACCGGCCGCACCGGCCTGCGCGGCGCGGTCGAGATCTCCGAGGAGAAGATCCAGACGCTCGCGGACTTCTGGCCGCTGGTGTCGTTCCTCTTCGACGGCCCGGTCGACGACCCCGAGGCGTTTGACAAGACGATCCGCCGCGACGGCGGGGTGGAGGCGCTGGCCGCCGCGCGCGACGCGCTCGGCAGCGCCGAGCCGTTCGACGCCGAGCGCGTCGAGGCGGCGCTGCGCGCCGTCGTCGAGCGGCTGGACGCCAAGCCCGGCAAGGTCTTTCAGCCGGTGCGCGTGGCGATCGCCGGTCAGACCGTCTCGCCCGGTATCTTCGAGAGCGTTGCGCTGCTCGGAAAGGACGAGACGCTGGCCCGGATCGACGCCGCTCTGGCCCGCGCGCGGGACGACGTCGACTGATCGCAGGCCCGGAACGGGCTAAACCGCCGCTCCGCATCTGCCGATAAGCAAGGGCAATGCTTGGGAGCAAGCCGAGTTCTGCGCCAATCCGACGCGCCCGCACACGGGTAAGAAGGGATGAGATCCCGGTGGCAACCGCTGCTTTGAAGACTGCTGTGCCGACTGACCCGTACGCCACGCGCGAGCGCCACCACAACGAGGGCCACGGCCGGCGGCTGACGACGGCCTTCGAGGCGCTCGAGGCCTACCCGGTGCTGGTCGAGTCGCGCAACCGCGTCCTGCGTCTGTTCGAGGACGGCGAGCCGTCGGTCGGCGACGTCGTCGCCGCCGTCGAGGCCGACGTCGCGCTGGCGGTCACCGTCGTGCGCCTCGCCAACCAGGTCGAGGGCCCGACGGCCGGGCCGCGTCGACAGCGTCGTCGCCGGCGTCGACGTGCTCACCCCGCGCACCGTGCACGCGATCGCCAGCCGCGCCCGCACCTTTGACTTCTTCGAGCGCACCGCCGTCTGGCAGGGCATCCCCGAGCGCTTCCGCCTGCACTCCGTCGCCACCCAGCGCGCCGCCGACCGCCTGGCGCGCGAGATCGGCTACGAGGCCCGCGACCGGCTGATGGTCACCTCGCTGCTGCACGACATCGGCAAGCTCGTGCTCGTCCACGCCTACCCCGGCTATCCCGTCGCAGGTCCACGGCGACGCCCGCACCCCGGAGGAGCGCCTCCAGCGCGAGCGCCGCGAGCTCGGCGTCGACCACGCCCTCGTCGGCGGCGTGCTCGCCCGCCGCTGGGCGCTGCCCAAGTCGATCGCCAGCGTCATCGAGCGCCACCACGCCGAGGACGCCACCGGCGAGGCCGCCCTCGTCCGCCTCGCCGACATGCTCGCCCACTACGTGCTCGGCGGCTCGATCACGCCCGTCGGAGCTGCTGGCGGTCGCCCGCACCATCGGGCTGACCCCGGCCAGCCTGCGCAAGGTCATGTACGAGCTGCCGCTGCCGGCCTCGGGCGAGCGCCCCCGCCAGGTGGAGCCGTGCCCGATGTCCACCCGCGAGGTCGACGTCCTGCGCCGTCTCGCCAAGGGCATGGTCTACAAGCAGATCGCCTCCGAGCTGGGGCTGTCGACGAGCACGATCCGCACCCACCTGCACAACGTGTACGGCAAGCTCGGCGCGATGGACCGCGCCCAGGCGGTGCTCATCGCCACCGAGCGCGGCTGGATCTGAGCCCGTCTGCCGGCGGCGCCCGCCGCCACCGCGCGTCCACTAGGATCGGGCGCGCATGATCTCGATCACCACCAAGTCGCCCGTACGCGCTGAGCGCGCTGGTGGAGCTCTACCGCCAGGGCGGCGCCGGCCCGGTGCCGATCGCCGAGCTCGCCCGCCGGCGCGACATCCCGGTGCAGTTCCTCGAGCACCTGTTCGCGACGCTGCGCCGCGCCGGCATCCTGCGCTCCCAGCGCGGCGTCAAGGGCGGCTACAGCTTCGCGCGGCCCAGCGACGAGGTCACCGTGCTCGAGCTCGTCGAGCTGCTCGACGGCCCGCTCGGCGCCGAGCGCGACCGGCGTGTTCGCCGAGGCCGCGCAGGCCGCACGCGCGGTGCTCGCCGAGGCCACGGTGGCCTCGGTCGCCGAGCAGGAGATCCGCGCGGCCGGCGCGCCGATGTACCACATCTGAGCCGTCGCTAGCCGCGGCGATGTCTCGGCTTTGTCTAGGGTGTCTCTCAGCATGGGCGACGATCCCGACAAACATCACCGACCTGGTGGGCCGGACGCCGATCGTCACAGCTGACGACGTCTCGGGATCGACGCCGGAGGTCGAGCTGTTCGCCAAGCTCGAGGCGTTCAACCCCGGCGGCAGCGTCAAGGACCGGATCGGCGTGGCGATGATCGAGGCCGCCGAGCGCGAGGGCCGCATCGAGCCCGGGCGGACGACGATCGTCGAGGCCACCAGCGGCAACACCGGGATCGCGCTGGCCTTCGTGTGCGCGGCCAAGGGCTATGACCTCATCCTCACGCTGCCCGCAGGGCATGAGCCGCGAGCGCGAGGCGCTGCTGCGCCTCTACGGCGCCACGGTGGAGATGGCCGAATCGCTGGGCGGGATGACCGAGGCGGTCGAGGCCGCGCAGGCGCTGGCCGACCCGCGACGACGTCTTCCTGCCCGACCAGTTCTCCAACCCCGCCAATCCCGGAGATCCACCGCCGCACCACCGGCCCCGAGCTGTGGGAGGCGCTCGACGGACGCGTCGACGTGTTCGTCGCGGGCGTCGGGACCGGCGGGACCATCACCGGGGCGGGGGAGGTGCTCAAGGAGCGCAACCCGCGCTGTCGGATCGTGGCGGTCGAGCCCCGCAACTCGGCGGTGCTCTCGGGCGGGCGCCCAGGGCCCCACAAGATCCAGGGAATCGGCGCCGGCTTCGTCCCGCAGGTGCTCAACCGGGAGCTGCTGGACGAGGTGATCGCCGTCGACGACGAGGATGCGCATCGAGACCGCTCGGCTGCTGGCGCGCCGCGAGGGCGTGCTGGCCGGGATCTCGTGCGGCGCCGCGGTGTGGGCGGCCCTGCAGATCGCGGCGCGGCCCGAGTCGCGCGGCGCCCGGATCGCGACGATCCTGCCCGACTCGGGCGAGCGCTACGTCTCGACGCCGTTCTTCGCCCCCTGACGCTGAGGCCGGCCACGGCCGGCGCTCGGCCGTCGGTAGCCTTCAGGTGCATGTTCGGCCTCGGCCTGATGGCGCGCACCGTGGCGGAGATCCGGCGTGACGTGGCCGCCGCCAAGAGCCGCGATCCCGCCGCGCGCGGGGTGGGCTCGCTGGAGATCCTCGCCGCCTGGCCGGGCGTCCACGCGCTGCTGGCCCACCGGGTCGCCCACGCCCTCTTACGGCGCGCGCGTCCCGCTGCTGCCGCGGCTGATCGCGGCGCTGGCGCGAGCGGTGACCGGCATCGAGATCCACCCGGCGGCGGAGATCGGCAACGGCTTCTTCATCGACCACGGGATGGGGGTGGTCATCGGCGAGACGGCCGAGATCGGCGACGACGTGACCCTGTACCAGGGGGTGACGCTCGGCGGCACCGGCTTTGCCACCGGCAAGCGCCATCCGACCGTGCAGGACAACGTCACGATCGGCTCCGGCGCCAAGCTGCTGGGCCCGATCACCGTCGGCCACGGCGCCAAGATCGGCGCCAACAGCGTCGTCATCCACGACGTGCCGCCCAACTCGACCGTCGTCGGCAATCCCGGCCATCCGGTGCGCGTCGAGGGGCGCCGTCCCGAGGGCCCCGACACCGACTGGATCCACCTGCCCGACCCGGTGGCCGACGCGATCAGGGGCCTGTCGAGCCGGATCGCCGCGCTCGAGGTCGCCGCCGACGAGGCCGATGACGCTGCCCCGGGCGAGGTGCGCCAGCTGCGCCGGGCGGCCGGCGGCCAGCCCGACGGGCGCTCCAATCCGTCGGTCGGGCCCTAGTCCAGCGGGCGGGTAGGCGCGTCGCCGCCGCGTCGCGCGGCGGCGCGCGCGTGCACGGGCGGCAGGGAGGACGTGTCGGCGTCGATGCCGCGGATCGGGCATGTTGCGCCGCGCCCTGACGAGGTACAGCGGCCGGCCCTTGACCTCGTCGTAGATGCGCCCGACGTACTCGCCGATGATCCCGATCGCGATCAGCTCGATGCCGCCGAGCAGCAGGACGAGGATCGTCACCGCGCTGAAGCCCGGCAGGTAGGAGCCGAGGATCCGCAGCACGACGACGACGGGGATCGCGATGAACGCCAGCGTCGAGATCATGAAGCCCAGCAGCGTGGCCAGCTGCAGCGGGCGGTGCGAGAACGACGAGATCGCGTCCAGCGAGAAGCGCAGCATCTTCGGGAGCGTGTACTTGGTCTCGCCGGCGTAGCGCGAGTCGCGGTGGTAGGGGACGGCCGCCTGCGTGTAGCCGACCCACACCGTCATCCCGCGCAGGAAGCGGTTGCGCTCGCGCATCGAGAGCAGCGCGTCGAGCGGCCGGCGGTCCAGCAGCCGGAAGTCGCCCGAGTTGTGCTGCAGCTCGACCTGGGCGAGCTTGTCGAACAGCCGGTAGAACCAGCGGGCGGTGCTCAGCTTGAAGCGCGACTCGCCCTCGCGCTGCTCGCGCACGGCGTAGACGACGTCGCACCCGGCGCGCCAGTGGTCGAGCATCGTGGTGATCAGCTCCGGCGGGTCCTGGAGGTCGGCGTCGAGCATCACCACGGCGTCGCCGCGCGCGTGGTCCAGGCCGGCGGTCAGCGCCGTCTGGTGGCCGAAGTTGCGCGACAGGTAGACGACGCGCACCCGGGGGTCGTTGGCGGCCAGGGGCTCGAGCTTCAGCGGCGTGCCGTCGGTGGAGCCGTCGTCGACGAGCACGAGCTCGAAGGGGAGCGCCGTCCAGCGCCGCGCAGACGCGCGCGTAGAACTCGTCGATCGTGCGCGTCCTCGTTGTAGACGGGCGCGACGACGCTGACCAGCGACAGCTCGCGAGGCTCGCCGTCGAAGATCCTCGGCGCGTCGCTCATCGCTGCATCGTACGGGCTGCGCCGCGAGCCGGCTGACGCTCGGTGCCATACAGGAACCCGTGCGGGATGTAGCCGAGCAGCTTGATCGCCCTGGACGACGCCGGTGAGCACGATCGCCGTGGTCGCCAGCCGGCGGTCGCGGCCCAGCGCGGCCAGCGGCAGCAGCCAGGCGACGTACCAGGGCAGCAGCGAGCTCGACGCGACCAGCATCGCCAGCGTCGCCCAGCCGGCGCCGTCGATCCAGTCGATCTGGCCGCGCCAGACCCGCCGCAGCAGCCAGCACAGGGTGATCACGAACGCGGCCGGCGAGCACGTAGCCGGCGATGTGCCCGACGGTGGGCAGGCCCAGCTTGGTCGAGATGACGCCCGGGATGCTCTGCCAGTCGCCCTCGCTCTGGCTCTGGATGACGGTCGCCAGCATGTCGGAACGAGCCGGAGCCGAACACGCCGAAGCTGAGCGCCGCGAGCGCCGCCAGCCCGACGGCCGGCACCGAGCGCCAGGCGGGCGCGGCGCCCTCGGCGCGTCCGCGCGCGCGCCCGCCGTGCGGCGAGCGCGAACGGCAGCACCAGGCCGGCGGTGAGCTTGACGCCGATCGGCCAGCATGCTCAGCCCGCCGCCGACCCGCTCGCGCGAGGCGAGGATGGCGTAGACGCCGCCCACCATCGCCAGCAGCATCAGCAGGTCGTTGTGGCCGCCGCCGACGCCGTAGATCACCAGCAGCGGGTTGAGGCCGACGAGCGCCGCCGCCTTGACCGGGTCGATGCCGCGCAGCCGCGCGCAGTGCCACACGAGCGCGACCAGCGCGAGGCTGGCGACCGCCGCGATCGACTTGTAGGCGAACACGCTCGTCGGCGATCGTCAGCGGCGCCAGCAGGTAGCTGAAGACCGTGAACACCGGCCCGTAGGCGCTGGGGATCGTAGGACCACTTGGCGCCCGACGTAGGGGAACACCGCGTCCAGGTTGATCGCGTACGGCCCGTGGGTGTAGGGGTTGATGCCGTACACGGCGCCCATCCGCGCGTAGGCCTGGTAGCTGAAGATGTCGGTGGAGACCAGCGGCGGGCCCAGCAGCACCACGGCGTGCAGGGCGACGATCGCGATCAGGACCACCGCGCGCCGACAGCTGGCCGGCCAGCGCGACGACGGCGGCGTAGGAGACGAACATCAGCGCCAGCGCGGCGATCGCGCCGCCGACGTGGAGGTTGAGGAGGAGCGACGCCGAAGGCGCCCGGCCAGCGACGCCGGGACCGGGCGGATCGACTCGGGCAGCAGCGACTCGGTGTGGGCGGCGGCGACGGCGATCACCGCTCCGCTGGCCACGACCCCGCCCACGGCGACCAGTCCGCGCCGGCTGAGCCGCCGATCGCCGCCGCCTCGCGCGCGATGGCGGGCGCGGCCGGGAGTGACACGCCGGCCGGGACCGGCGGCCGGCGTGCTCGGGGGGCCCGGGCACGATCCACGTCGAGGCGGCGGTGGCGGTGACCTCGGGCCGGGTGCGATGACGTCGAGCCCGCCGCGGGCAGCTCGTAGCCGCCGCTGGGCGGTGCAGCGCTCGCGTGGGCTGGTGGCACTCATTCTGTTCAGGATGCCCGGCCGCGGACCTGGTGCGGTTTGAGCAACATTGGGATCTTATTAATTGAGCGTCGTGGCACGCGCCGACGCCGGCCCGGGCGAGGGCCGCCGGCGCGCTGCGCTTCATCACAGGCACCAGCAGCATCGCCTCGAGGGCGATTCGGGTGGACATCTTCGAGGTACCCAGCGGCGCGGTCGGCGAACACGATCGGGATCTCGCGCACGCGTGAAGCCGGCCAGGATCGCGCGGTAGGTGACCTCGATCTGGAAGACGTAGCCCTCGGCCCGGACGCTGGGCAGGTCGATCGCCTCGAGCACCTCGCGCCGGATGCACTTGAAGCCGCCGGTGAGGTCGCGCACGTGCGACGCCGAGGATGCGCGCGCGCGTAGAGCCCGCCGCCGCGGCTGATCAGCCGGCGCAGCAGGCCCCAGTCGCGCACGCCGCCGCCCGGCACGTAGCGGGAGCCGAGCACGAGGTCGGCGTCCTCGGCCGCCGCGAGCAGCTCCGGGAGGTAGCGCGGGATCGTGGGAGAAGTCGGCGTCCATCTCGATCACCAGCTGCGCGCCGCCGGCGAGCGCGCGGGCGAAGCCGGCGAGGTAGGCCTGGCCCGAGGCCGCCCTTGCCCGGGCGGTGCAGCACCTCGACCCACTCGGACTCCGCGGCCAGCCGTCGGCGATCGCGCCGGTGCCGTCGGGCGAGTTGTCGTCGACGATCAGGATGCGGTGGTCCTGCCGGGCGCCGCCGCTCGAGCTCGGCCGCGGCCGCAACGACGATGTTGCGCGAGGTTGTCGGCCTCGTTGTAGGTGGGGATGACCAGCCAGACGGTCGGCACTCATGGCGGACGCAGCGTAATCGGCCCACGCGGCAGCTGGCGGCGCTCACCGCCTGCCGGGCGCGGCGCCGCCGTGCACCAGCGGCGGGGGCGCGTCCCGCCGGCATCATGTCCGCGGGGACACGCGATGGACGACGCCTACACGACACTCCAGAGGCGGCCACGCCCGGCGCCTGCGCTCGGCGCGGCTCGGTGACGCCGGCAGCCGCGGCCGGCGCTGCGCGCGGACGCCCGGGCGGCGAGCGCGCGCGGGCCGCTGGCGCCCCATCACCGCCGCCGGCGGGCCGTCGCGGCGCTCGTGGCCGCGGCGGCGGTCGGCGCTCATCGCCGGCCTGGCGGTCGGCGCGGCGACCTCGGGGTCGGGCGCGCCGGCGCACAGGCAGGCCGTCGTCGTCCAACGGCTACTTCCGCCGCATCAGGACGCTCGCCAGCGGTGGCGCGGGCTCGTTCGTGGTCGACGAGCAGCGCGCGGAGAACCAGGCGATCACCCACACGCTCTCCTACACGCCGTTCGTGCGGGTCGCCGGCACCCAGCACCGGGAGGTCGCGCTCACCTTCGACGACGGGCCGGGCCCCTACACGCCCGACATCCTGCGCGTCCTCGTGCGCGAGCACGTGCCGGCGACCTTCTTCGAGGTCGGGATCGAGGAGCGCTACTTCCACGCCGCGACCGCCGAGATCGTCGCCCGCGGCTATCCGATCGGCGACCACACCGAGACCCACCCGCCCATGTCGCAGCTCAAGCGCAAGGCCCAGCAGGCCCAGCTGCTCCAGGACGCCGCCGCGATCGGCAACTACGGCGCGCCGTTCCCGCGGCTGTTCCGGCCGCCCTACGGGCTGTGGAACGACACCACGCTGCGCTGCTGCGCAAGTACCGGATGCTGATGGTGCTGTGGACCGTGGACACCGACGACTACGAGCGGCCCGGGGTCGACGTGATCGTGCAGCGCGCGCTGGCCGGGCTGCGAGCCCGGGGCGATCATCCTCCTGCACGACGCCGGCGGCGACCGGTCAGCAGACGGTGGCCGCGCTGCCGCGGATCATCAAGGCGCTGCGCAAGCGCGGCTACAAGCTCGTCACCGTGCCGCGGCTGCTGCTCGACAACCCGGCGCCCAAGGATCAGGACGTGGCCGGGCTGGCTGGGCGGCGCGGCGGCGGCGGCGCTAGCGGCGCTCGTAGGCGACGCGGTTCCAGCTCGGCTCGGGCGCGAGCTCGATCGGCTCGCCGCCGCGGTCGGGCTGGACGTAGACGAACGCGGAGGTGTCCTCGTCGAAGGCGATGTCGAGCTCGCCCTCCTTGACGCGCTGGTCCAGCCACGCGCCGCGGAAGATCAGCCGGCGCAGCCAGTGCACCAGCGAGCGCTCGGAGGGGCCGACGAGCTCGGCCCAGCACTCGTTGACGTGCTCGCCGAGCGCCGAGGCGGGATCGGTGACCTCGCCGTTGACGACGAGGTTGATCAGGTCCTCGGCCTCGTCCTCCTCGACGGCGCCGCCGAGGAAGCCCGAGCTTGCGCGCGGCCTGCTCGCAGCGCTCGCGGAAGTCACGCTCGTTGAACGTGAACCGCAGTTCTCCGTACTCGAGGACGAAGTCGTCGCCCGAGCTGTAGTTGCCGCGTCGGTACATGGCGTCGGCATCATATGGGCGAATCCTGCTCTCCCGGCACCCCTGAATGAGATGTTGCAGGAAGGGGGGTGGAAGAGGCCCGGCTCGAGGCTCTTATCGATATGGAGCCCGATTCCACCGACGGTCCTGATCGTAGAGGACCACTCCGCGACGCGCCGCTTCCTCGCCGACAACCTGGCCGCCGACGGCTATGAGCCGCTCGAGGCCGGGCACCGCGGCCGAGGGCCGGCGCCTGATCGCCGAGGGCCCGCCCGAGCTCGCCATCATCGACCTCGGCCTGCCCGACCGCGACGGGCTGGAGCTGCTCACCGAGCTGCGCTCCTCCGCCCGCCGCGGGGGCGGCTGGACTCCCAGCTGCCCGGTGCTCATCCTCAGCGGCCGGGCCGGCGAGCTCGACCGCATCCGCGGCTTCGAGCGCGGCACCGACGACTATCTGGTCAAGCCGTTCAGCTACAGCGAGCTGCGGGGCCGGCTCGACGCGCTGCTGCGCCGCGCGCGCAGCCGGCCGCGTCTGGGCCGGCTGCGCGTCGGCGCCCTGGAGCTCGACCCGATGTCGCGCGCGGTGTGGGTCGACGGGGAGGCCGGTCCACCTGACCAACAAGGAGTTCGCCCTGGCGCTGCTCGCTGGCCACGGAGCCGACCCGTGTCTTCACGCGCGAGGAGCTGCTGTGCGAGGTGTGGGGCTTCCAGTGCATGGGGGCGACGCGCACGCTGGACTCGCACGCCTCGCGCCTGCGGCGCAAGCTCAGCCTGGGCGAGCCGGCGGTTCGTCGTCAACGTGTGGGGCGTCGGCTACCGGCTGATCGACGCGGGGCTCGACGTGGTGAGCACGGCGGTGTCGGTGGCCGGCTGGGTCGCCGGCGGGCCTGGTCGGGGCGCTCGCGGCGAGCGTGCTGCGGGCCTACGGAGACCGGATGGAGGCCGTCGCTCGCGCGTGTCACGAGCTGCGCGGCCCGCTGACCGCGGCTCGGCTGGGCCTGGCGGCGCCGGCGGGGCAGGAGCTGCCCTCGCCCGGGCGGCTGCGGGCGATCGACACCGAGCTGGGCCGGGCGGCGCTGGCGCTGGACGACCTCTCGGGCGCCGGGCGGCGGCGGCCGCGAGGCTGTGGCGGCTTGACCGCGTCGATGTCAGGGCGCTGGTGGCCGACTCCGTGGAGGCGTGGCAGGCGAGCGCCGTCGGCCGCGCGGCAGCGCGGTCCGGGTGGGATGGAGTGGGGAGGAGGCGGCCGTGTGGGGCGACCGGCTGCGGCTGGCCCAGGCGCTCGGCAACCTCATCGCCAACGCCATCGAGCACGGGCGCGGCCCGGTCGAGGTCGCACGTGACCGTGCGCGGCGGCCACGTGCGGATGACGGTCTCCGACGAGGGGCCCGGGCTGCCGGCGCCGGTGGCGGAGCTGCGCCGGCGCCCGCGCCGCGGGCGGGGCGCCCGCGGCCGCGGGCTGGCGATCGCCGCCGCGGTGGCCGAGGCCCACGGCGGGGCCGCTGGTCTCGCGCGCCCGCGCGAGCGCGGGGCGCGGCTGGTGCTGGAGCTGCCGCTGGCCGTGCACGAGCAGGGCTCCGCGGGCTGAGCGCACACGCCGGCGCCGGCCGACGGCCAGCCGGAGCGCTCCCCGGCCTCGACGCACACCCCGCGGACGGAACCGCGCCCGAAATGCAAGCCAGGTCGGCAGAACGGCGCGCTGCACGCGTTCGCTGCACCTGGCTCGGCGCCTGCCGACCCACCCCGTCCCACGCCGAATCGCCCGTGATGGTGGGGGATTCTGAGCCCTTCCGGGGCGGTCGGTGGGCCAGATTGTGGGGCAACAGGTGCGATTTGGGTTGCATTGTGGGAGAGAGTGGGATACTGTGGGCGCCGCTTCCGGAACCCGGGTGGCAGGGCTCCTCCCACCCAGCCACCCGGGTTTTGAGCTTTCAAGACCTTGCATGAGCTCCCTTGACCTTCCGCGGAACCTTCGAACACGCGCTCGACGCGAAGCACCGGCTGACGATTCCGGCCAAGTTCCGCGGCGCGCTGGCCAACGGCGTGGTGCTGGCTCCGTCGCACGAGGTCGAGACGGGCGCGCCGCGCACGGTCGCGATCTGGACGCCCGACGCCTACGACGAGTTCACGCACGACCTCGCTGGCCGGGCTCAACCCGTTCTCGCCCAAGGCCCGCGAGCTGAAGCGCTTCTTCTTCAACGCCTCCTTTGACACCGAGCTCGACTCCGCCAACCGCGTGATGATCCCGACCCCGCTCCTGGACTACGCCGGCCTCAGCAAGGAGGTCGTGGTCACCGGCTCCGGCGAGTGCCTCGAGGTCTGGGACCGCACCCGCTACGCGCAGAACTTCGAGGACGTCCTCACCCGTATCCCCGACCTCGCAGCGAGCCTTGGCAACACTGCTTGACATGACCAAGACGCACATCCCGGTTCTGGCCGGCGAGCTGATCGACCTGGTCGATCCGCGCCCGGGGGAGATCGCCGTCGACTGCACCGTCGGCGGCGGCGGCCACGCCCGGCTGATCGCCGACCGGCTCGGGCCCGCCGGAACGCTGATCGGCGTCGACCGCGACCCGCTGGCCGAGGAGCGCTTCGCCGCGCTGGCCGCCGAGGTCCAGTGCGAGACGCGCTTCATCCGCGCCGACTTCGTCACCGCGCTGCACGAGCTGCGCGAGGAGCGGCTGACCGCCGACCTCATCTACCTGGATCTGGGCATGTCCTCGATGCAGGTCGACACGTGGGAGCGCGGCTTCTCCTACGCCTACGACGCCCCGCTGGACATGCGGATGGACCCGGCGCAGGACGCTGACCGCCGCCGAGATCGTCAACACCTGGGACGAGCGGCGGCTGGCCCGGCTGCTGCGCGAGTACGGCGAGGAGCGCTACGCCTCCCAGATCGCCCGCGCGATCGGCCGCGCGCGCCGCCGCGACGAGTTCGCCTCCACCCAGCAGCTGGTCGACGCGATCAAGACCGCGGTCCCGGTGCCCGGCCCAGTTCGCCGGCGGCCATCCCGCCAAGCGGACCTTCCAGGCGCTGCGCATCGCCGTCAACGACGAGCTCGCCCAGCTGGAGGAGGCGCTGCCCGCTCGCCTGGGAGCTGCTCGGCACCGGCGGCCGGCTGGCGGCGATCTCCTTCCACTCGCTGGAGGACCGGCTGGTCAAGCGCTTCCTCGGCGGCGCGGGCGCGCGGGCTGCGTCTGCCCGCCCGAGCTGCCGATCTGCGTCTGCGGACGCGAGCCGGAGGCCGAGCTCCTCACCCGTCGCGCCGTGGCTCCGACACCGGGCGAAGTCGCCGCCAATCCCCGATCCAGATCAGCGCACCTGCGCGCCGCCCGCAAGCTGGAGGTCGTACACACATGACGCCATCCGCGCTCACGCCCGCCGCCCGCGGGAGCACGAAGAAGTCGCGCCCGGACGCCCCGTCACGGTCGTCGTCGGCCCGCAGCGCCGGTCATCGCTCCAATGTGCGCCGCCCGGCGGCGCCGACGGCGCCGCGCCGCGTCTCCGGACCGGCGGGCGCGGCGTCGCGCCAGCCGCGCGCCTCCGCCGCCGGCGGGGTCATCGCGGTCCCGCCGCCCACGCGCACCCGCCCGCGCGCGCCTCGCCCGCGCCGGCCGCGCCGCCGCGCCGCGGACCCGCGTCGCGCAGCGCCCGCCCCGCCACCAAGGCGCCGTGGCGCCTGCGCACCTCGGCCTACGTCCGCGCGCTGCCCGACCACGCCCTGCTTGACCGGATCATCCGCGGCCGCGCATGGATCCCGCTGCTGGGGGTGCTGCTGGCCGGGATCGTCGCCATGCAGGTGGAGGTCCTCAAGCTCAATGCCGGCATCGGCCGCTCGCTGGAGCGAAGCACGGCGCTGCAGGGACAGAACGAGCTGCTGCGCGCCAGCGTCGCGGGGCTGTCCGACGAGCAGCGCATCGAGCGGCATCGCCGCGCAGATGGGCATGGTCATGCCGGCGCCCAGCCAGCTCACTTTCGTCCGCGCGGAGCGGGCAGCGTCGAGCAGGCACTGAGCAGCATCCACGCCCCCAACGCCACGAACTTCATCGCCCAGCTGCCCACGATCGGGGCCCCGGCGGCCGCCCAGGGCACGTCGGGCAACAACGCCTTGGGGCTGACGCCCACGGGATCGACGGCCGCCGCCACGCGTCGTCGACGGCCGCGACCACGTCGGCCACGAGCGCCACGGGCCCACGCTCCTCGGACACGCCGTCCTCGCCGGCGCGACCGTCGCACGGGCACCGCGGGCGCCGCGGGGACGACCACCGGCACCGGGGACACCGGCGACGAGCAGCTCAACCCCCACGGGCACGTCGAGGCACCACCCCCGTGACGCCTACCACGCCCCACCGCGCTCGGCGCGGAGCGACCGATCAGTCCGGGCGCCTCGTCAAGCGGCGGGGTGGGCGCGACGCCCGTCGGCGGCTAGAAGGGCGCTCGGATGGTCGCGATCGATCGGCGCGTCGGCTTGATCTTCGTCGCGTTCCTGTCGCTGCTCGCGGTCGCGGTGGTGCGCGCGGTCTATCTCGGGCGTGGTGCGAGCCGACAGCCTCCAGCAGGCCGCGGTCAGCCAGCAGATCACCAACGTGCCGATCCCGGCGACGCGCGGCGCGATCACCGATCGCAACGGCGTCGAGCTGGCGCTCTCGGAATCGGCCGCCGACGTCATCGCCGACCCCTACCTGATCAAGCGCGGCAATCCGATGCTGATGGCGCAGGCGATGGCGCCGCTGCTGCACATGCCGGTGCTCAAGGTCCTCACCGCCATCACCAAGCCGAACACCGGCTATGTCGTCGTGGCCCGGGAGGTGACGCCCGCGACCGCCCAGGCGATCCTGGCGCTGAAGTTCGACAGCAAGCCGATCAACGGCATCACCAGCGTCCCGGACGTCAAGCGCGTGTATCCGCGCGACTGGACGGCGGCCCAGGTGCTCGGCGGCGTCTACGGGACCTCGGGCGGGGGCGACGCCGGCCTGGAGTACCAGTACAACAAGTTCCTGTCGGGCACAGGCCGGCGAGCGCCGGATCGTCAACGACGCCATCCACCAGCCGATCTCGATCGACGAGGTGCGCCCGATGCAGTCGGGCAAGACGGTCCAGCTGACGCTCGACGCGGCGCTCCAGAACGAGGTCGAGCAGGTGCTGGCCGGGGTCGGCGAGCAGTACCGGCCTCGCGCCGCCACCGCGATCGCGATGAACCCGGACACCGGCGCGATCCTGGCGCTGGCCAACTGGCCGCGCGTCAACGCCAACGATCCCAGCGCCGTGCGCAGCGCCGGCGATCGCGACCACGCCGTGGCCGACAGCTACGAGCCGGGCTCGACGTTCAAGGCGATCACCGTCGCGGGTGCGCTCCAGGACGGGGTGGTGACGCCGAGCACGCCGTTCGACATCCCGCCCGTGCTCCAGGTCGCCGACCGCACAGATCTCAGACGCCGAGTCCCATGGTTACGAGACGCTGACCACCGCGCAGATCCTCCAGGTCTCGAGCAACATCGGCGCCGACCTGATCGGCATGCGGCTCGGCGCGACGCGCTTCAACTACTGGGTCCATCGGTTCGGGTTCGGCTCGACCACCGGGTCCGACCTCCCGGGCGAGCAGACGGGCATCGTGCTCAAGCCGTCGCAGTACTCGGGATCCTCGATGGGCAACCTGCCGATGGGCCAGGGCGAGTCGGTGACGCCGATCCAGATGGCCACCGCGTACTCGGCGATCGCCAACGGCGGGATCCTGCGCCCGCCGCACATCGTCCAGTCGATCGGCGGCAAGGCCGAGCCGCTGCCCGCGGGCCACCGGATCATCTCGGCCAACACGGCGGCCTCGGTCCGCGACATGCTCCGCGGCGTGCTGGCCGACGGCGGGACCGCCTCGGGCGCCGCCATCCGCGGGCTTCGACCTGGCCGGCAAGACCGGCACCGCCAACGTCGTCGTCGACGGCAAGTACTCCAGCAGCGAGTACATCGCGTCGTTCATCGGCATGGTCCCGGCCAGCGACCCCAAGCTCGTGGTCGCGGTGATGGTGGACGAGCCTCAGGGCTCGATCTACGGCGGATCGGTGGCCGCGCCGGCGTTCCAGAAGATCGTCGGCTGGGCCGTGCCCGCACTTCGGCATCTCGCCGCGCTGACCGCGCCCGGCATCGCCCCACTGGTCCTTCGGCGCTGCCGCGCTGCCTCGGCCGCACTACTTCCTGGTTGTCACCAACGTCACAACCTGCAGGAACCCTCCCAAGTTATGTAACCGCTGGTTACGGTGTGTACATAAAACCTCCCAAAACGCCTCATTCTGGCAAAACTCTAGGTTTCTGTGCTATATCTTCCGCCAGGACGAGGACAGATTTCCCTCGTACGTTTGTCCGTCGCGCTGCCGGTGTGCTAAACGTATACGCAGCGGCACAGTACCTGGGAATCTCGCGCTGTCGCTCGGGGAAAGCAGCGAGTTCCTGAAGTCAACAAAATCGTCCATCTGGTGGGTAGGGGTGTTCTCTGGCCGGACCACCCTGCAGCACCCAGCTGCGCTCGCCGTGGAAGCAGCCACACATGCCAGTTCAAACTGAAGGGGATTTGAGTAATGCGCGGTCCGTATGCGACCGGCAGGTAACTGCTGCCCTCACGTACGAAACCTGACGTTCGAACCCTGACACAGCACAAGATGGTCACAGCGCAACCTTCGGTACAGGTGACTGTTGGAAGAGGTAACGGCCCGAGCTCGGTGCACCGGTTGGGGAGTCGCGTGCCAAGCCGGCCAGATGGCTGCGTCCGAATCGAGACCTTCGAGAACTGGAGCAGACGACGCTTGAGCGCAGAAGCGGAGAGGCAGCGCAGAAGCGAAGCAGACCGACCGCCCTCACGAGGGCATAGCTGACCATGGCCAAACCCGAGAACGTCAAGGTCGCGCAGCCGCGCGACCGCACCGGCGGGCAGTCACCCGGCGGGCAGTCGCTGTGGCGTCGCGGCCACGCCAAGGTCGACCTGGGTGCGTCGCGTCGCGCCGCCCTGCACGCCGACATCCCCCCGATGTGGGAGTCCGTGCGGCGGATCGAACGTCCCGAGGACGTTCCCGGTGTCTCCGCACTGCGCAAGCGCGACGCGCTGCAGCGGCGGATGCTGGGCGTGGTCGACGTGACCGCCGCTTACGTCGCGCTGCTCATCGCCGTCTACGCCGTCAAGGGTGACCACGACGTCGCTGTCGCCGTGGACCGTCCTGGTGGCGCCGTTCGTGGTGCTGGCCAGCAAGGTGATCGGCCTCTATGACCGCGATCAGCACCTGCTGCGCAAGACCACGCTCGACGAGATGCCGCAGATCCTCTATCTGTCGGTGGTGCTGGCGCTCACCACCTGGCTGACCGAGACGGTCGTGCTCCACGGCTACCTCACCCGGCCGCAGGTCTTCACCCTCACGCTCTGCAGCTTCGTGCTGATGACCCTCGGCCGGCTGTCGGTGAGGGCGGCCGTGGTCGCGGTGACCTCGCAGGAACGCTGCATCGTCGTGGGCAGCGCCGCCAACGCACGCCGGATCGCGGACAAGCTCGCCGACGCCCGGTCCACCAACGCCGCGGTGGTCGGCCGGGTGGCGATCGATCCCTTCGAGCCTGATGAGGGCGCCGACCGCCGCGTCGCCGGCCAAGCTCGGTGACTTCCGGTCACTGGTGGCAGATCGTCGGCGCGCAGGCGGTGGAGCGGGTGATCATCGCCCCGGGCCACGACGGCGAGGAGGAGATCCTGGACGCGATCCGGGTGATCAAGGCGCTCGGGGTCAAGGTCAGCGTGCTGCCGCGGCTGCTGGAGGTCGTCGGGTCGTCGTCGAGCTTTGACGACGTCAACGGCATCTGGCTGCTCGGCGTCCGCCATTTCGGCCTGTCGCGGTCCTCGGAGGCGCTCAAGCGCGTCACGGATGTGATCGGCGCCAGCCTGCTGCTCGTCGTCCTGCTCCCGCTGTTCCTCATGCTGGCGCTCGCGGTGAAGCTCACCAGCCGGGGCCCGGTGTTCTTCTCCCAGAAGCGGATCGGACGTCAGGGCGAGGTCTTCAGCATGCTCAAGTTCCGCTCGATGGTCGTCGGCGCCGACTCCGTCAAGGAAGCCCTGCGCGCGCTGAACGAGGCCGAGGGAGGCCTGTTCAAGATCGACGAGGATCCGCGGGTCACCCGCGTCGGCCGGCTGATGCGCCGCACGTCGCTGGACGAGCTCCCGCAGCTGCTCAACGTCCTGCGCGGGGAGATGAGCCTGGTCGGCCCGCGTCCGCTCGTGCCCGACGAGGATGCGCTCATCGAGGGCTGGCAGCGCCGCCGCCTCGCCGTCAAGCCGGGGATGACCGGCCTGTGGCAGATCTTCGGCTCGGCCCGGATCCCGATGCAGGAGATGGTCAAGATCGACTACCTCTACGGCGCGAACTGGTCGATCTGGCTCGACATGAAGATCCTGCTGCGCACGATCCCGTACATCCTCGGGCGCCGCGGGCAGTAAGCGCTGAGTCGCCGCTCGCCGCGGCGTCGGGGCGGTCAGCGGCTGCGAGGCGCGCCCCGGGGGCAGGCGCATCAGGACGTGGTGGCCGCGCGAGTCCTCGTGGTCGAGCCAGGCATGGGCGATCGTCGTCTCGCGCGGCGACTTGACGCCGATGAGGACGTCGTGGGGCCGGCCGATCGCGATCAGCCAGCGCTGCATGATCAGCGAGCGCTCCAGGCACGTGGCGTGCTGCATGGCGAGTCGGGCGGCGATGAGGCGCGGTGAGCCACGGCGCCGCGTACGGGGGGTCGGGCAGCCTGGAGCGGGCGTCGATGCCCTCGCGTGCCCAGGCCCCTGCGCACGTCCACCAGGCCCGTGTCCAGCCACACGAACACCGCCGGGCGGAAGCGGCGCCACGCCGGCCCAGACGGCGCGGCGCAGCGTCCGCAAAGCCCGCTCGGCCCGCCCGGCAGCATACCACGTCTGCAGCCGCGATCTCATACTTGCATGCGATGCGCACGGCAGTCCGGATCATCACCCGCGGGATGCTAGAAGCGACGCGAGCCCAGCGCCGATGGATAAGCCCGCCCGAGGAGAGTTCCGCCTCGACGAGGCCCTCGCGCCGCCTCGGCGCCGACGTCTGCGGGATCTTCCCGGGCTGATGCTGGGCGCGGTCGCGCTCGTCTGGCGCGCGGCGCGGCGCGAGCTGCTGATCACCGCCGGGCTCCAGTTCGTCTCCAGCGTCGGCCTCGGCGCGCAGCTGCTCGTGTCGCGCAGCCTGCTCGAGCACATCCTGGCGGGCCACCAGCGACGGCTACGGCGCCGCCGTGCCCGACATCGCGATCCTCGCGGTGATCATCGGCATCGTCGGCGATCAGCAACGCCGCGCGCAGCGAGATCCAGCGCACGCTCGGCGAGCTGGTGGCGCGCTACGCGACCACCCGCGTGATCGAGATCTCGACCGCGGTGGATCTGCTCTCCTTCGAGGTGCCGGCCTTCCACGACCGCCAGCAGCGCGCGGTGGTCAACGCGTCGTTTCGGCCGGTGCAGATGACCACGGGGCTGCTGGGCGTGCTCGGCGGCCTCCTGTCAACGATCGGCGTCGGGCGCGGCGCTGCTCGCCATCCAGCCCCTGTTCCTGCTCGTCGTGCTGGTGTCGTTCGTGCCAATCTGGCTGGCCACCGTCGCCGCCAGCAAGGGGATGTACCGCTACGCCTTCGAGCAGACCGAGCGCGACCGCCGGCGCCTGTACCTGCAGGTGGTGCTCACCAACAAGGATCACCGCCAAGGAGGTCCGTGCCTATGACGCCGGCGGGTTCCTCTCGCGGCGCTTCGCCGATCTCTACGAGCAGCGCATCTCGGCACTGCGCGAGGTGGTGCGCCGCCGCACCCGTCAGGCGGTCGTGGGCGCCGCGCTGACCGCGCTGCTCATCGGGGGCGCCCTGGGGCTGATCATCGCCTTCGTCGCCGACGGGCGGCTCTCGCTGGCCGGGCGCCGGCGCGGCCGCCGCGCGGGATCCTGCTGCTGAGCACGCAGCTTCAGGGGCTCGCGCTGTCGGCGGGGTCGCTGTATGAGAGCTCGCTGTTCATCACGGATTTCACGAGCTTCGTGTCGCTGCTGCCGCGAGTGACCTCCGCGCGAGGCGACGCGCCCGGTGCCGGAGCGCTTCGACGTCGATCCGCGCTCGGGCAGGTGAGCTTCACCTATCCGAGCCGGAGCGAGCCGTGCGCTGCGAGACGTCTCGCTCGAGCTTCCGGAGGGCCAGGTGATCGCGCTGGTCGGCGAGAACGGCTCCGGCAAGACGACGCTGGCCAAGATCCTGGCCGGCCTGTATCCGCCCGGCGTCGGGATCGGTGCTCTGGGACGGGACCGACATCGCGCAGTTCGATCCCGGCGCGCTGCGCGCGCGGATGGCGATCCTGTTCCAGGACTTCGTGCGCTACCAGCTCTCGGCATGGGAGAACATCGGCTTCGGCAACGGACGCCTGGTCGACGACCACGCGGCGATCGTCGCCGCGGCCAAGTCGGCCGGGGCGCACGAGTTCCTGTCCGAGCTGCCCGAGGGCTACGACACCATGCTCGGGCCCGAGTTCTACGGAGGCGTCGACCTCTCCGGTGGGCAGTGGCAGCGCGTGGCGCTGGCCCGGGCGTTCCTGCGCGATGCCCGGCTGATCATCCTGGACGAGCCGACGGCGTCGCTTGACCCCGCTCCGAGGTCGAGCTGTTCGCGCGGGTGCGCGAGCTGTTCGCCGGCCGCACGGTGGTCCTGATCTCGCATCGGTTCGCGAGCGTGCGGATGGCCGACCACATCTACGTGCTCGAGCACGGGCGCATCGTGGAGCACGGCTCCCACCCGGAGCTGATGGCGGCCGAGGGTACCTACGCCCATCTGTTCACGCTTCAGGCGTCCGCCTACGGCCTCGACGCGCCGGCCGCGTCGCCGGGCGACACCCCGCGATAGCGCCGGACGATGCGTGAGGATCGAGCGCGCTGCGCTTTCCCGACGGGCCGGTCCCCGAGGACGCCGGGCGCGCCCTACGTGATGCGGGGCATCGAGCTCGCCACCGGCCTCGTGACCGGCGCCGACCGGACGCGGGCGCCGCTTCGGCCCAGCCCCGTCGCCCGCGGCCGAGCTTCCCGGTGTCCTGGAGCAGGCGCTGGTTCCGGTCGCTCGCAGCGCGCCGCCGTGCGTGGTCGCGTTCTCCGGCGGGCGGGACTCGGCCGGGCATGCTGGCGGCGGCGACGCGGGCCGCGCGCCGCCACGGGCTCCCCTTGCCGATCCCGGCGACCTACCGGTTTCCCGGGCGTCGCGGACGTCGGACGAGAGCGCCTGGCAGGACATCGGTGGTGCGCCACCTCGGTCTCGAGGACTGGGTGCGGGTCGAGGTGACCGACGAGCTCGACCTCGTGGGTCCCGTCGCCGCGCCGCTGCTGCGCCGCTTCGGCCCGCTGTGGCCGCCCAACAGCCATTTCGGGGGCTGCTCGCTGGCGCACGCGCAGAGGGCGGGACGTTCGTCACCGGCGTGGGCGGCGATGAGCTGCTCGAGCCCGGCGCGCACGCGGTCGCGCGGCTGCTGTCAGGCCGGCGCGGCC
Source organism: uncultured Actinomycetota bacterium (assembly GCA_963790605.1). Lineage (GTDB taxonomy): Bacteria > Actinomycetota > Thermoleophilia > Solirubrobacterales > Solirubrobacteraceae > Palsa-465. Next base: position 128,299 of record CAWBPG010000005.1, read on the forward strand.
GCGGCTGAGCGACCTCCGCGCGGTCGCGGCCGCGATGGCGCCACGCGCGGCTGCGCGTCTGGCGCAGCGCGCCGCCACGTCGAGCCGCTGCCGTGGCTGACGCCGGACGCTGCCGCGGCGTACGCGCGGCGCTCGCTGCCCAGGAATCGCTGGAGCCGCTGTGGTGGGGGAGGAGCGTGACCGACAACTGGTGGCGCTCGCGCGAGCGCCTGGCGCTGCGCGCATCGATCGCCGCCGCCTGCGGGCGACGAGGTGACGGTCGAGCATCCGTTCATGGACCCGGACGTTTCTCAGCGCCGTGGCCGGGGCGCTGTGGCGCGTCGGGTTCCCGAGCCGCGCCGCCGCCATGGATCTGCTCTTCGGAGAGCGCTGCCGCCGGCGATCCGGCAGCGGTCAGACAAGGCCGCGTTCTTTGCCCCGTTCGTCAATCGCCACAGCCGTGCGTTCATCCGATCGTGGGACGGCACGGGGGTCGACGAGACGCTGGTGGATGTGCGGGGCGCTGCGGGCGTGCTGGGCGAGCGACCGGGTCGACGCGCGCTCGTACGCATTGCTGCAATCGGCGTGGTTGGCCGCAGGAACCGATGCAAGAACGCATGCAGCTCTCCGGTCCAGCTTGATCCCGCCGTCGGGCACGCTACGCTCTGTAGTCTGGTACTCCATAAGGAGGTCTGTCGAGTGATGAAGAAGCCGTACGAAACGCCCCTCATTTGCATGTGTCGGTTCGCTTCAGGAGCTGACGCTCATCCATCAGAAGACACGACAACAACACCCGGACGGCTACGAGTACAACGGGGTCGTCCTGACCTCGTAAGGCCATCGGCGGGAATGGCGTAGCGCTAGCCGGTCGATCCGTATCAGCTGGCGGCCGTAGGGGCTCATGACCTCGATAAAGGCGTTGCTGGTCCTCGTCATTCGCTAGGAGGCGATTCGTCCCGGCAGCTCGCGAGGAACGCCTCGACATCGCGACGAGCAGTGGGCTCGTCGACGTCGAACTCCTGAAGTCAGCCTGTGCGACGAGCTGGGGCTCGGTCGTGCCCGCGGCGAGCATTAGCCAGAGCACGGCGCCGGTCGCATTCAGGTTGAGGTAGTGCGAGCGCTCGACGTCGAGCACGACGACCTCGCCGTCGATCTCTCGCCAGTTAAGCCCCTGCTCCCGAAGCCGAAGCGTGCGCGTCGTCCTTTGCCATTGGCACGCTCCTTCGGAAATTGAATGTCCCCAGGCACATCGGCTGGGCCGCGGTCGTCTGACGCCCCTGTCGCCTACTCGTCGGCGATCTTGTGGCGAGAAGAGCCTAGCGATTGACGTGCTCGATCGTGCGCCACCCTTTCGGGCGGCGCCAGACGAATGCGGGCCGGGTCGCGAGGTCCAGCAGCGTCTCCGGGGTCGTCCCAGGGAACCGCTAGAGCGCGGTGGTGCGCCAGGCGCGACATCCGCTCGATCGGGGCGAGCCGCTCCACCGCGATCGCAGACCCCCACTCGAGGAAGATCCAGCCTCGCAGGGGAGAGCTCGGCGGGACAGGGCGGGACATCGATCCGCCAGCGCTCGCGCGTGCCCACCACGCCGAGATCGCGGCCCGCGTTCATGCTGCCGCGCGGGCTCGGGCCGCAGGTCGACGCAGCGCGGCCCGGCGAGCACCTCGCCGTCCTCGCACACCACCAGGTCGTCGGTGATGATCGGCACGCCGGAGGTGGCCAGCCAGCCGAGGGTGGTGCTCTTGCCGTGGCCCTTGTCGCCGAGCAGCACCCAGGCTCCGCCGCCATGTAGGAACGCGCCCCCGTGAATCGCCGCCCGCCCCATCCACGTGGCGATCGTCGATGCCGCCGAGGTCAGGTGGGGGGCGACCACGCATTCGGGCGCGGTCGGGCGGGCCAGCACCAGATCCACCGCCAGGGGCTCGACGCCGGATCTCGATCTGATGGCCGCCCAGCAGCGGGTGGCGCGCGCGGTCCGGGCTCCACTCCAGGTGGTGCTCGGGGTTCTGTCTGGACGCGGACGTCGACGGCGACCTGCGGCCACCCGGCGGGAGCCTCGATTCAGCGGCAGGCCCGGACCGGCGAGGCCCGAAAGCGCACTCCCCAGGCCCCGTCGGGCGCTGAGGATCGGTCGGGCGCGTCGGCATCGCGGCTGCTCGGCATCGCCCGGGCATCTTCGCGCACTCCGCCGGCGGGAGCGAGCGCGGGGACGAGCCCCACGGGTCGGTCGTGGTCGAGACACCTGAGCACCCGCACCAGGGTCGGTCAACGGTCCAGAGCGGATGAGCATCTCCCCGTGGGGTCGATCACCGCGCTCCAGACACGCTGGACGCGTTCTTAGTGACCGCGTGTGGCGTCCGAACGTCAAGGACATGCGCACGTCATTTGCCGTCGCAGCCGTCAGCCGATGCTGTCATGCCCTCGCCGTCGGCGCCGGCATGACCGCCACCCCCGCGGCACGAGCGTCATCCGGGCGCCACTGTGGTCACGCGACTCCAGTGTCGCAAGCGACCATTCCCTTCGGCACCGAACGGCGCACCAGGCACGCCCACGCGATCCGCCCCGAAGCGGGCGACGAGAAGGCGCAAACCCGTAACCGCCGACGCCGCCGGCGACGGCGAAGCCGACCGCCACGGCCAAGCCGACCGTCGCCAGGCCGACGGTGCCGACCACCACGGCCAAGCCGACGACCTCGGTCGCGACGCCGACGCCGCGAAGCCCGCCGCGCCGACAACCACCGCCGCCCGGCCACTGCGCCGACAGACGACGAGCGCGGCGCCAACGGTTACGACTCGCGACACCTCACGGCTCGGGCACGGTCACGAGCACCGCGTTCCGGTTCTTCAGCCCGACCAGCATCTGGAACCAGCCGCTGGCCGACAACGCTCCGCTCGATCCGAACTCGACGGCCATCACCGGCGCGCTTGATGGCCTACATCAACACGAGCCTGGCCAACCGCACCGGGCCCTGGATCAACACGACCCAGTACAGCACGCCGGTCTACACGGTCGCGGCCAACCAGCCGACGGTGCCGGTGATCATGGACTACAACAACCCGCTCGCCCCGGCGATGGGCGCCGTGCCGATCCCCGCCAACGCGCTGCCGGCCGCCGGTACCGACGAGGAGATGACGGTCTACCAGCCCTCCAGCGACACGTTGTGGGAGATGTGGAAGATGCGCCAGAGGCTCGACCCGCCGCCGTACCTGACCGGAACCGTGGGCACCGGAGGGTCGCTCGTCCGCGGGGACCTACAACTACGCGGTCACGGCATTGACGCCGACCGGGGAGACGACCGTGAGCCCGATTGAAGGTGGTCACCGTGGCCGCCGGCGGAAAGGTGGCGCTGAACTGGAGCGGTCCGGTCGGCGCAACAGCTTACCGAATCTATCGCGGCAACTCGTCGAGCACCCTGAGGCTGGTGGGAACCGTTGCCCACGTTACAACCCTGCTCGGGGACCCGGGCTGCGTGTGGACCGACACCGGCGCGACACGGCGACCGCGGCCTCGCCGCCGACCACCAACACCGCCACGACGCCTGGCCAGTGGCACGCGTCCTGGGGTGGCCGGATGTCCAACGTCTCACAGGATCCCGGCTACTACCGCACCATCGCCAACCCACTCGGCGGGTGGACCGAGCAGTCCAACTGGGGGGTGACCGCCTCCGGGTTGCCGGTGGTGGGAGGCCTCGATCAGCCTGGCGGATCTCGCCGCCGGCCAGATCAACCACGCCATCGCCATGATGGTGCCCCAGGCTGCCAAGGGGGCGTTCATGTTCCCGGCGCTGCGCACCGACGGCACCGACGCCTCGTCCAACGCGATCCCGAAGGAGCTCGGTTCCGGCTGCCGCCCACGCTCAATCTGGCGACGATCCCGATGCCGCCCCTCACGCGTGAGATCGCGAGCGCGGCGCAGAGGTACGGGCTTATCGTCAACGATCAGACGGGAGCGACTGTCGGGTTCCGCGCAGAGGATCCGACGCCTCTGATGCGCCAGGGCCAGGCGAACCCTTACGTGAGGTACTACACCACGGCAACCGGTCAGTACCAGGCGCCCAACCAGCTCCTGGCATCGTTCCCGTGGTCCAGCCTGGAGCTCATCGCTCCGCCGGCCGTGCCCACGAGCTGAGCGCGGGTTGCCCTGTCCCGGCGCGGCGCCGGGCCGCGCCGGGACCCGGTTCGCCCAGGACCCCGTTCGCCGGGCCCCTCAGAGGCCGGGTAGACACGTGTATGACCCTCCGTGTGCCCAGGCTACAGTTTGGGCGCCCCCGTCCGATGTTTAGGACATGCTGCTCCGATCGTGCGATCGCACGATTGCGGCTCTGGTGTCGATTCTGGTTCTCGGCGCGGGCTTTACGTCCATGCCTCTCGCCATCGCATCCGGGTCGCCACCCTGTCATTCATCATCAAAGTGTCAAAAGCGACACAAGGCTCCTCATCATCACTCTGGGCGTCATCGTCGCCGTGTGAAGGTGACACACCGCCCGCCGACGAAGTCAAAGCCGACGCAGGTGACGGCGCGGTCACCCACGCCCGTCCCGTCCGCGCCGCCCAGTTCGCCCGCACCCACGCCGCGGCCTGCGGACCCCACCCCGACAACCCCCACAGATGCGGGCGTTCCAGTGGCACCGGTCACGAGCTCGTCGCCCGTGCCCCCGCCGACGACGCCTGCACCGGCGCCGCCCCCCGGCGTGGGTACGTCCACCAGCACGGTCTTCCGTTTCTTCGGCCCGCTCAGCGTCTGGAACGCCCCGCTGGTCCCAGCCGCGTCGATCGCCCCTGACTCAACGGCCATCTCGGGCACGCTCATCGCTGACGTCGATGACAGCCTGGCCAGCGGTACCGGGCCGTGGATCAACACCACGAGCTACAGCACGCCGATCTACACCGTCCCGTCCAACCAGCCGACGGTGCCGGTGATCATGGACTACAACAACCAGTCCCTCCAGGCGGCGATGTCCGCGGTGCCGATGCCGGCTGGCGCCCAAGCGGCGGCCGGGAGTGACGGCGAGATGACCGTCTACCAGCCCTCCAGCGACACGCTGTGGGAGATGTTCAAGATGCGGCAGGGGCTTCTCCCGCCGCCGTTCCTGTCGGGGATTGTCAGCCCTGGGGGATCGCTGCCGACGGGCAGGTACTTCTACGCGGTGACGGCGCTGACAGCAACCGGGGAGACCACCGTTAGCCCGGTGGTGTCCTATGCGGTGCCGGCCGGTGGCACGGTGACGTTGCACTGGTACGGCCCCTTGGGCTCGAACGGCTACCGGATCTACCGCGGGACGTCGGCTATGAGCCTGCAGCTGGTGGGCAGCATCTCGCACCCGACCACGCAACCGAGCGACCCGGGGTGCACCTGGACCGATGACGGGAGCAGCAGCCCCGCCGCGGTGTCTCCTCCGGCTACGAACACCGCGACGACCCCCGGGCACTGGCACGCCAAGTGGGGCGGGCGGATCCTCAACGAGGCGTCGGATCCCGGCTACTATCGCGACATCGCCAACCCGTCCGGGGGCTACTTCGAGCAGGCTAGCTGGGGCGTGACCGCCTCGAGCCTGCCGGTGGCGGGCGGGCTGATAACCCTCGCCGACCTCGCCGCCGGCCACATCAACCACGCGCTGGCGATCATGGTGCCCAAGGCGGCCCAACGCGTGTTCGACTTCCCCGCGCAGCGGACTGACGGTGTCGACGGATCGCCCAACGCGGTGCCGGAGGGCGCGCGCTTCCGCCTGCCCCCGGACCTAGACCTGTCCCAGTTACCGATGCCGCCGGTGACCCGCGAGATCGCCGAGGCGGCCCAGCAATACGGGTTGATCGTCAACGACCAGACGGGTGCTTCGGTGGGCTTTCGCGCCGAGGATCCGACGCCGCTCACGCGCCGGGGGCAGCCCAACCCCTATCTCATGTACTTCACGAACGCGAGTGGCGCTTACGTGCCGCCGAACCAGCTCTTGGCTTCATTCCCCTGGCGCTATCTGGAGATGGTGGCGCCGCCCCAGTAGGTGTATCCCGCAGGGCGGCTGACCACACCGGTCCCTGCGCACCCAGGGGAGACGCCCGCGGTGCCTCGTGGACACGGAGGGGGGTCGTTCCGCCCGGGCAAGAGCCTCAGTTCGCGATCGTCTATAACCGTTGGCTGGACAGAATCGTGGCTCGTCAACGTGTGCTCATGTTCGCCTACTACTTTCCGCCCCTTGGTGGCGGAGGGGTGCAGCGAACCCTCAAGTACGTCAAATACCTGCCTGCCGAAGGTTTTGACACGATTGTGATTGCGGGCGGCGCGCGTGGTTACGTGCTGCGCGATCGTGGCCTCCTCCACGAGGTGCCGCCCGGCACCAGGGTGATCCGCGCGCGTGCGCTGCCTCTACAGCAGGCTCAGTGGAAGCTCAGCGGAGCGATCCGGCGCGCTGGACTGTCCGGGCGGCTCGTCGAGGCCGCGCTGTGGCCCGACGGCCTTGTCGGCTGGTTGCCGGCCGCGGCGTGGCACGGCCTACGCGCCGCGGGTACGTATCGGCCCGATGTGCTCTACAGCACGTCCAAGCCCGAGACCGCACACCTAGCGGCTCTGATCGTCCACCGCGCGACCGGTATTCCGTGGGTCGCCGACTTCCGCGACGGCTGGACGATCGACCCGTTCCGGAAGGAGTCGACGAGCCGAGGGCCGCTGGCCGAGGCCAGCCGGCGTCTCGAGCGAGCAGTGCTCGCAGGCGCGGCGTACACCACGGTTGTCGATGAGAGCATTGATCTACTGGGCATCCTTGCGGCCGACCCACGGCGGGTGATCATCCGCAATGGCATCGACCCCGACGACCTTCCCGGGGTTGATCCACGCCCAGCGTCCCAACAGCGGTTCCGTCTGTCTCACGTCGGCACCCTCTACGGCGCCCGCGATGCCGCGCCGGTATTCGCGGCGATCCGGGACCTGATCGCGCAGGGGAGGCTCGACCGTGGCCGCTTCGAGGTACGGATTGTGGGTCACTCCGATCTTCGAGACGCCGACCTCGATTCGATTCCCATCACGTTCATCGACTATGTCGACCATCAGCGCGCGTTGGCCGAGATGACCGAGGCCTCGGCGCTGCTCTTCTACCAGCCCCCGGCTTCTCGGGGGTCCTCCGGGAAGATCTACGAGTACCTCGTCTCCGGCCGGCCCGTCCTGTGCGTTGCCGATCCGAGCAACATCGCGTACAGGCTCGTCGACGACGTGGCGGGTGGCGTGTGTGCAGACGCCCAGGACGTTCCTGCGATCTCGCGTGCGATCGAGCACCTCGTCCGCGTTTGGCACGATGGGGGCCACGCCGTGGCTCCGGGCGCTCGCGACGAGGTGCTGCGCCGATTCTCTCGCCGAACCCTCACCGCCGAGTTAGCGACGGTCCTGCGTGCCGCGATCAGTTCCGGGGCCTCGAGCGCAGGTTCCACTTGATCTGCGAGGCTCACCTCCCGCCGCGGGAGCTACCACCCGCCCGATCGGTATGAGAAACGGCGCTGGTGGCGGCGCTCGGCGTGTCCTCGTGCTGCCAGAGTGGTATCCGTGGCCTGATCGCCCTGGCTATGGCAGTTTCTGCCGGGACCACGCGCTCGCGGTCTCGAGTCTCCACGATGTTGTCGTCGCCGCTTGGACCTCGGACGATCGGCTCAAGGCGCCTCTGGCGATCTCAGAATCCGTCGAGAACGGCCTACGCACTTTTCGGATCCGCGTGCGTGCGTCGTCACGCCCTAGGCTCGAGACGCTCGAGAAGATGCTCGCCGTCCTGGTTGTGCTTGGCCGTCTGAGGCTGCGGGGCTGGCGGCCCGACATCGTCCACGTCCACGAATATGCCGCCGGAGTTCCCGCGGTGATGGCGGCTCTCGTGAATCGCGCGCCAATCGTCATCTCCGAGCACTCCAGTGCGCTCGCCTTGAGGCGGCTACCCGAGAGGGAGATGGCGAGGGCTCGCCGCATCTTTCGACGCGCCACGGTTGTGAGTCCCGTGAGCCACGACCTTGCCCGCAGGCTCGAGGGTCTGACCGAAACGGCCAAGATCGAGCCCGTGCCGAACCCGGTCGACACGGAGCTGTTCACGCCGGGAGCGCGAGAAGCACGAACCGATGTAAGACTGCTCACGGTCGGGAACCTCGTCGCGATCAAGGGGCATTCCGGGCTGATCGACGCACTGACCAGGATCGTCGCACGCGACTCGCGCGTTACGCTCGATGTCGTGGGTGACGGTGAGCTACGCCCAGAACTCGAGGCGCAGGCGCGCGAACAGGGTGTCGCGTCAGCGGTTCGATTTCACGGGCGCCTCGAAAGGAGCGAGGTCGCCCGGCTGATGCGCGAGGCGGACGTGTTCGTGCTTCCGAGCCTTTGGGAAAACCTCCCATGCGTGCTGCTTGAGGCAATGTCGACCGGACTTCCGGTGGTCGCCACTCGGGTGGGCGGGACCGCGGAGATCGTCAGTGAGTCGAACGGAGAGCTGGTCGAACCAGGGTCTGCGGAGGCGCTTGAGGATGGAGTGAGGCGAGTCCTGGACGCCAGGGGAGCCTACGATCCGGAGCGCATGCACCGATCGGCGACCCGTCGCTACGGATATGACGCCGTCGCGCGCGCATGGACGGACGTGTATGAACGCGCGGCCGCTGGTCACGAGACACGCGCAGCCCGCCGCAGTCGGGGCTTGCGGGCGTATTCAGCGAGGCGACGAAGCAACTGAGTCAACTCGTGGTGGCCCAGGGCCAACCTTGCGGACATTGCCAAGCCGACTGTGATGAGGACGCAGCGTACGAGCAGCGGGCCGGCTCGCGTCGCGTCTGAGCCGGACGTCGGCAACAGGGCCAGCGAGCCGGCGACGAGGGCGACAGCCACGCCGTATGCCTTGCCGAGCTGCCGCCATCGGTGTGGCACAGGGTAATGTCGTTGGCTGACCACCATCAGTCCCACAAACCACGCGAACGAGGTGGTGGAAGTTGCGATGCCCGCACCCAGGATGCCGAGCGGCGGCACGAGCACGAGTGCGAGGACAAGATTGCCGATGCCCGCGGCCACCGTCATCACGGCCATCGGAAGGGGCTTCTTCCTGATGGCCATCCCAGGCGCGAAGTTGTACATGTTCGCGAACAGGACCGAGATGAGGAGGAACGGAACGACCGCTGCAGAGTGTCGGTAGCGGGGGCCCGCGAGCAGGTAGAGGGCAGGGGTGGCCAGAAGGGAGATGCCGACGAATGCCGAGAGTCCGAATACGGCGAAGAGACGGAACACTCGAGCGAGATCCCCCGGCGTGGAGGGTTCGTCCTTACGTGCGAGGATCAGCGGTAAGGCCGCGGCCTGAAACGCGGTGAGCAATAGAGAAACCACAGTCGCCAGGCGGTATCCCACCCCGTAGAGCCCGACATCGCTGAGCGAGCGCACATGTTGGATGACGAGTCGGTCAGCGTACAGGTTGAGGAACACGCCGATCGACGACGGCACCATCGGCACGGAATAGCTGAGCATCTCTTTGCACTTGCGCCAGTCAAAAATCAGGCGAAACGTTCCGCGGGTGGCGACTAGGACATAGGCGAGACAGGTCGTGCCTGCGACGAGTTGCCCGAGAATGGCGCCCTTGACCCCGAGGCCGGCGCCGAACACCAAGAGCGCAGACGCAACAATCGTCACTATCGCGTTGACGACCGAGCTGATCGCGAACGCAAACGGCCGCATTTGCCACCGGAGCTGAACTTGGGTGACGGCGAGCACGCCTTGGATGCACATCCACGGGACCGCGACGCGGAGCAGCGACACGTTGACGTCCGGGCCCAAGAGCGTATGGGAGAGAGGAGCGGAAAACACCTCGCCGAGGAGTCCGAACGCAGCGTACGCCGCCACTGAGAACCACAGGGCGGTCGACGCATACTCGCGTGCCCGTCGCGGATCCTTCTCTCCCCCGACGTATACACCAACGCCCTGATAGATCTCGAGAGCAACCGTCCACCCGACGAGCATTGCCGTCAGCGTCAGCAGATCGAACATCCCGTACTGACGCGGATCGAAATGATGCGCGTAGAACGGGAACATCACGAACGACATCCCCGAGCTCAGGATGGTCGGCACAACGTAGATTGCGCTATCGCGGAAGAAACGGCGAACCACGGAAGATCTATCCGGAGCTAGGTCCTGGTCCGGGCCCGGCAGCCACCGACGCCGTCTTGAGCAGCAGACCTCAGCTGTGCGACGCGCGTGAGTCCGGCTCTGCGAGGACGACCCGGAGCCGTCGGGAAGGAGCAACGATCATGAGATGCGCTAGTCCCCGCCACATCGGGGGATTGTAGGGCGACGTGAGCTGGCCACGCGCGACTCACTTTGCAGGGCGTCAAGCCGGCCCACTCCGCGCCGACCTACGGCTTGATAGCTGGAACCTTCGCGCTAACGAACCACGCAGCAGAGCGGAGATCGCCCATACGGGCCGCCTGAACCGCACGAGCCACACGATAGGCTCGGCGACCCACACGATGCTCGAGCGCACGACGCTCCAGCCTAAATCGGCGACTCATCAAGGAGGCGGCCCCTCCCGCCTGACGAGTGGGCGAGAACACCATCGCCTGGTACTCCGGACTGCCGCCCCACACGTCGTAAGTCGCGTACGAGAGCAGTTGCAATCCCGACTCAGCCGCTTCCTCGATCACGGCGCGGACCTCCACCTCCTCGTCGATGATCTGTAACGCCGACGGATCGACCTCACGGTGTCGTCGCGTCGTCCCCGGATGCGGCGTCGAGAAGAACAGAAGGCCATTCGGCGTGAGTTTTCCTTGCAAAGCGCTGATGAGCCCAGCTCGGTCGCGGGTCGGGATGTGCTCCAGCACGTCAAACAGGGTGATGAGGTCGTATGCCGGAGCCGGGAGGGCTTCGACGCCGCCGGCTCGAAACTGGGCGCGAGGGGCCCATTTCCGGGCAGCTTCGATTGCGGCGGTGCTGAAGTCCACCCCTACGACGTCTCCGAAGCGCGTCAGGAAGTCGGTCATGACCCCTGCCCCGCAGCCTACGTCTGCGATCTGCAGGCTCCGACGCTCCCCAAGCAGGCTCTTAATAAGCAGCTTTAGCGTCAGATGGCGAGCGTTGGGCTGAAGCCAATCTCGAGTTCCGACGGCGAGGGAGAAGTCCTCGTAGAACGACTTCGCCTCATCGTGAGAGACCTGTGTTTGCACTGACGATGCACCCTACCGGTTTTGGAGTCCGAGGCCAGATGTAGGCGAAACGCATAGGTAACGAGTCGACAGCTTCGGGGACCGGTTGGTGGATCCGGCCAGTGCCGTCGCAAAGGGCAGACCAGCACGAGCCGGGCGCAGTCGAGGCCAGGGTTGAGACGCTCGTATCATCACCGGCTGTGCGAACACCGCGTCGCGTCATGTCGGTCGTCGGAGCACGACCGAACTTCATGAAGACGGTGCCGGTGATCGCTGCGCTCCAGCGGCGCCCGGACGTCCGTGCGCCATACGCTGGTGCACACCGGCCAGCACTACGACGACGCGATGTCGCGGATCTTCCTGGAGGAGCTCGGCGTCGGCGCTCCCGACGTGATGCTGTCGGTCGGGTCTGCCACGCACGCGGTCCAGACCGCGCGGGTGATGGAGCGGATCGAGCCCGTCATGACCGAGCTGAAGCCCGATCTGGTGCTGGTGCCGGGAGACGTGAACTCGACACTGGCCGCCGCGCTGGTGGCGTCCAAGCTCGGCATCGCGATCGGTCACATCGAGGCGGGGCTGCGGTCGTTTGATCGCACGATGCCCGAGGAGATCAACCGGGTGCTCACCGACCAGATCTCCGATCTTCTGTTCATCCACTCGCCGGAGGCACGCGACAACCTCAGCGCCGAGGGAGTGCCGCCTGACCGCGTGCACGCGGTGGGAAACACCATGATCGACACGCTCGTGGCGATGCGCGCACGGATCGGCGAGGCTGCATGCCGCGCAGCGGCGCGGGCTCGAGCCCGGCTCGTATCTCGTCGTCACGCTGCATCGCCCGGCACTCGTCGACGGCCCGCTGCTCGCCGACGCCGTGGCGGCTCTGGACGAGGTCGCCGCGGGCATGCCGGTCGGTGTTCCCCATCCATCCGCGGACGGACGCCTCCATGAAGCGCCAGGGCCTGGCGTTCACGTCGCCGGGCATGCGCGTGCTCGAGCCGCTGGGCTACGTCGAGTTCCTCAGCCTGGTGCAGGACGCGGCCGGCGTTCTCACTGACTCCGGCGGGATGCAGGAGGAGACGACGTATCTCGGCATCCCGTGCTTCACGCTGCGCGACAACACGGAGCGGCCGATCACGTGTGAGGTCGGGACCAATGTGCTGCTCGGCCTGGCGCCCGAGCGCATCCGCGAGGTGCCGGGGCTCATCGAGCAGGCGCGCGCTGAAGGCGCCGATGTGCCGCCCGGCTGGGATGGCGCCGCCGCCGAGCGGCTGGTCGACGTCTTGCTCCAGACCGGGCTTGGGACGCGACCGCGACCTCGCGCCGGTTGCGACCGCCCGCGGCTGAGAGCAGGCTCAGCGACTAGTGACCCTGCCCGCGACCGTCGACCGCCCCGGGCCTCGCCGGGCAGGCCTCGGCCGCGGCCGCCGACGCTCCTCGCCCAGGCGGCGCGCCAGGATTGGCGCGGCCCCGACCCCTACGACGGGCTGTATTTCGCCTGGCCAGGGTGGCTGACCGGCGGCCGCCGCCGCCGGCAGGCCATCGTCCAGGCGCACGCCCGCGCGCCGGTGGACATCCGCCGGCTGTACCGGCGCACCCACCCGCGGATCGCCAAGGCCCTAGGGGTGTTCGGCTCGGTGGGGATGCGGCTGGCGCGGGGCGGGGACCCTGCAGCGGCCGCGCTCGGGCTCGCCGCGCTGGCATCTGCTTGACGCCGATCGCACCGCTGGCGCCGCGGCCTGGGGATATCCGTTCGATGTCCAGACCCGTTGGAGCTTCTATCCGGCGGGCAGCCCGAACGTCGTGGTCACGTCGTTCGCGGTGCAGGGCCTGCTGGAGGGCGCCGCGGGAGCTGACCGGGCCGCAGTTGCGGGCCCGCGCGGTGGCTGCAGCGCGATGGGTGCTCGACGAACTGTGGGTGCAGCGCGACGGCTTCTTCGCCTATCACCCGACCGCTGGCGTCAACATCCACAACGCCAACCTCCTCGGGGCGGTGTGCGTGCACCACGCGCTTGGCGCCGACGCGATCGCGCGCGAGCGCGTGAGCCGGGCGGTCGATCGCACCCTGGCGGCTCAGGCGCCCGACGGCGGTTTCCCCTACGGCGACGGCGCCGGCCTGGAGTGGCGCGACTCGTTTCACACCGGCTTCGTCCTGCGCTGCCTGATGGAGATGGAGGCGATCGATCCCGCGATCGGCGACGCCGTGCGCCGCGGCGCGGAGTCCTATCTGACCTTCTTCGATGCCGCCGGGCGGGCCAAGCTGTTCGCCGACCGCGAGCACCCCGAGGATGCCCACTCTGCAGGGACTGGGCTGTCCACGCTGGCGCTGCTCAGCCGCCGCGGTGCGGTCGACCCGGCGGTGCTCGCGCGGGTCACCACACGCACCCTCACGGCCGGCCTCCGAGATGGCCATGCCGTCGCGCGCCGCTACCGGTGGGGGGCGACGACCACGCGGTACCTGCGCTGGTGCGATGCCCATGTGGCCCTGGGCCTGGCCGACGCCGCGCGCACGCTCAGCTGCTGACGTCCGTCAGCCGTGCCTGGAAGGGACTGTCGGCCCTGCGGAGCTGACCCGGGCGCGCCCGCCGGTGAGCACACGTAGATCTCCCCGCCGCGTCGCTGGGACACTTCGATAAGACCCAGCGCCACTACTCGAACGCGTGGAACGTCGCGGCGTAGTCGACGCGCCGCACCGTCGCGAACGCCTCCCGGAGCCGGTTCTCGCCATCAGCCGCATAGATGCGGACGTGGTCGTCCTGTCCGTATCCGCGTTCGCGGTCACTTGGTGTCGGGGCAAGGTCTCGTAGGTCGTGGGCGCCGCCAGCGCGGCGTCACGCAGACCGGATCTCATCGAGATTACTTTCATCGACACGCCGAAAATATCCGCGGCCGCTCCACAAAACACCAGCCCACAGCCAGAAGACCTCATTCTGGAAAACCGTGGGCGGCACCGAGTTGGCCACGAGGAGGAAGCACACCGCGATGGCCAGGAACGCCATCCGCCAAGGCTCGAGCTCGGGTGGCGCGCGTGTTGCCAGGGCGCCGAAGCCAGCCATCAGGATCCCGGCGAGCCAGATGAGCAGCCCGACGAGGCCGAGCTCGACCGCATAGCTGAGGAAGTAGTTGTGAATGTCGATGTTGGTGGCGGTGAGTGGATAGTTCTGGCTCTGCTGGAAATACGGTCCGCTCGCCGCCTGGAAGCGCGACCACCCGAAGCCGAGCAGTGGCCGGGCCGAGACCATGTTGAGCGCGGCGACGGTGAGGTTCTCCCGGTCCCACACCGGGTCCCTGGTCAGACGCCCGCGATGACACCTTCGCCGACAGGCCCGGAATCGAGCACGAGCGCGAGCAGGACGGCGGCTGCGCCGGCGACGATCACCGGAAAGGCGACGCGGCGGAGGCGCGCGAACGAGATCAGGGTGACAACGGTGGCCACGGCGGCACCCATCCACACCGAGCGCTCGAGGGTCAGCAGCGTGCCAACGAAGCACAGCGCAGCTACGAGCCCGGCGGCGAGCTCTCGCCTTGCCACGCCACTGGGCCGCAGCGATCGCACGAGGCCAGCGCACACACGTATAGACCGAAGCCATTGGCGACCGCGTCGGCGAACGGCCCGCGGCCGCGGCCGCCGTGGATGCCGTAGTTGGGGTTGAGGATGTATTTCGGCCAGACGAGCGCGTGCGGGCCGGCCATCTCGAACAGGACGGTCAGCCCGAGGTAGGCGCCGAGCACGACCAGCGCCCCCAGAAGCCACCGTCGCCGGCCGGGTGTGCTGTAGATCATCGGGGCGAGGTAGAAGATGAGGAACGGGAACAGCGCCGTACGCCTCGACGATCTTCAACAGCGGTGCCCGCTGGAACAGGGTGTGGGACACCAGGGCCGAGCGCGACCGCCCATAGTACGGCGAGCGCGAGCACGTAGTGGACGAGGCGCGGTCGGGGCAGGGGCTCGCCGCGGCCGGTCGCGCCCCGGAACACGACCAGCACGATCGTGCCCGCGATCAGCAGCCGGTCGGGGGCGAGGATCCCAGGGATCCCGAGTTGCTGCCAGTTGCCGGCGAAGGGCGTGAGGACGACGCCCGACGGTGAGCATCGCGGCAGGATCGACCGCCAGCGCCAGGTAGGCGACGGCGGGCAGCAACCAGGACGACCGAGCGGGGCGGCGGCGAGCAGGCTGCGCGTCTCGATGCTGAGCGCCATCGACGCCAGCGGCGAGGCAGACCACGCCTGCAATCACTGCTGCCGGCGTCTGGAGCCAGGTCAGCCGATTGGCCATGGCTGGTCTCAGGTCGGGCGCGCGGGTCGCGACGCGAGCGCCACGACGGCGGCGATGCCGATGAGCAGGCCGATGAGCAGCCCGAGGAGGATGGCGATCTGGGCGACCTGCTTGCGGTCGTTCGTCGCGCTCAACGCGGGGCTGATCGAGACGGCCTGCCGCGAAGTCAGCTGGTTCTCGGCCTGCTGCGTGTATGCTGACTGTGCGCCGTTGAGCTGCGTCTGCGCCTCGGCGACCTTTGCCGTGGCCTGCGTCGATCTGCCGCTGCAGACGGGGACTCGAACCGTGACCTGACCCGTGGTCGAAGTCTGAGCTCTGACTCGACTCTGCTCTGCGTCGCCGCCTGGCCCTTGAGATGCCCGACGGCCGTCTCGGCACGGCTGAGCTGGATCGAGTAATTGCGGATCGTGGCCAGCAGCGATGACGAGCTCGCGTCGACGCGCTCACGAGTTTGCGCGCGTACGCGGTCGACCGCCTTGAGCGCCGCGTTGGCGGCTGTGGTGGCGACGCCAGGGGTGGACGCGTTCGCATTGATCGTCACGAATGGGCTGCTCGGCACCGGTGTCCCGCTCACGTGGGCCACGACCCACGCCGGCGTCGTGTGGAGCGCCTTGGCCACCGGCTTGGTGACCTGCGTGCTCTGGACGACGCGGGCGAACGTGCTCGGCGAGCTCCTGGGCGGCCTCGCAGCGAGCCGGCCAGCGAGGCGGCGTTTGAGGCGTTGACGCTGATCGCCGATAGCCGCGAGGTGGCGGTGTAGACCGGCGGGCGTTTGAACGCGTAGACCGCCGCCGCAGGCGGCCGCCAGGACGCGCGCAGATGAGCACGAGGTACCAGTAGCGGCGGATCGCGCGCAGCGTCGTCGGACGCTCGAAGACGGTTTCAGGCATGTCCGATCTGCTTCAATCATGATCCGGGACGTGCGGGGGGCGTGCGGCAGTGGCCGGATTCACGCGGAATGGCGCGTCGCGATCTCCATCTTAGGCGGTATTGGATTTGAGGTTCGATTTGACCACCTGAAGGTGGGTCCACGGGAAGCTCTGCGAGCAGCTCGCCGGGCGACTTTCCGTCGAACAGTCGCGTATAGGGATTCGTCCCCAAGGGGGACGGATCCTCTGCGTAGAAGCCGATCGCGTGCAGGGTCTTGTCGCGCACGATGATGCCGTAGCGCTGCGCTGCCTCCGCCATCATCTCGACGACCCGGGGGAGATGCAGCGACGCGATGTCGAGCTTGGGGTCCAGGCGGAAGGTGGTGCCCTCGGGGATGGCGTCAGACGCTGCCGAGCGTCCCATCGGTGCGCTCGGCGGGAAAGGCGAACACGCCTTTGCGGGCGTTGGGGATGGAGATCGCCAGCGCGTGGTCGATGTGCCCGCTCTCCAGCTCGCCGATCGTCATCGTGCCCGCCACCACCGGCAGGCTCGTGGCGCTCGCGCCCCAGTAGGACCTGCGCGCCGGGCCAGGAGCTCGGACGTGTAGTAGCCCGGGTTGGACGAGATGTCGTGCATCGCTCCGCCCCAGGCGGCGTGCCACTGATCGCCCTCCCGGCGCAGCTTCCAGAACTCCCACATCGAGTCCGTGGAGGGCTGGATGAGCGTCAGGTGCGCGTCGGAGCCGGCTGCCGGATGGGCATCGGCCGGCAGCGGCACGCGCTCGAAGGCGGTGCTCAGCGTCTTGCCGTAGGCCTGGGTGACATCGAGGTGCACCGGCACGCAGCGCTGGTCGGGTCCGACGACGTACACCGGGGTGCTGTCGGTCGTCGGTCTCGATCCACGGTCCGATGCCCTCCTTGATCTCGCTCTCCGCCTCCTGGGCGAGCTCCTGCGCGAACCGCTGATCGCCCAGCGGCTGCTGAGCCGACATCGGGGCGGTTCCAGACCGAGTCGGCGGAGAACAGACCCGAGAGTCTGGTCGGCTCGGAGCCGGGCGCGTTCTTCGTGCCGCATGACACGAGCTTGCTGGACGGTGGCGCGGCCTGGGCTCGCGTGGTCGTGGCGTCGATGTCGTCGTCGTGGCGCCTGTGCCGTGGTCGTCGCCGGCGGCGGCGTCGAGCCACCGCACCCTGCGATGAATGTCACAAGCAGCGCGCCCGCGAGCGCGGTCAGGCGGGCCGCCCCGCGACCCAGCGGTCGTACCATGCGCTGACGCTGTAGAGGTTCCACAAGTGGTAGCTCCAGTCTCCGCGTCCTGCTCGGTGGGCGGCGAACAGGCGAACAACCTGATCCATGTCGAGTAACCCACGCTCGCGGAGCGCTGACGACGTCACCGTCCGCTCGGCGAGTTCACCGAACCTGCCTCGTAGCCATTCGGGCATCGGTGTGCCGAAGCCCTGCTTGCGTCGGTCAAGGATCTCATCGGGGAGGGTTCCCCGCATGGCGCTTCTTGAGAACGTACTTACCGTTTCCCTCCCGATACTTCATCTTCGGGGGAAGCGCGACCACGAACTCCACAAGGCGATGGTCAAGAAATGGATCGCGACCCTCGACCGAACTGGCCATCGTGATCCTGTCCAGCCTCATCAATAGCAGCTCAGATAGGCGCTGCTTAAGTTCCACATAAGTCATCTTCTGAAAGAGGTCCGCATCCGGACGCTCGGCCTCGGCCTCGCGCCACACCGCCTCTGGGATGCGCCGCGAGTCGGGTCGGCCGGCCCCGTTGCGCACGATGCGGTCCTTGAGCGGCCCGCGGAAGCACAGCGCTCCGCCCCAGTACGGGATCGGCGACGCCGCCGCGTCGTAGATCGCCTCGCCGTGGCGGATGCCGCGCCCCAGCCGCTGCGTCAGCCACACGGCGGCGTCGCCGATCGGCCGCTGCGCCCAGTCCGGGACGCGCTGCTGGAAGGGCACGACGAAGCGGCGGTGATCGGCGTAGCCCTTGTAGCCGTGGAAGATCTCGTCGGCGCCCTCGCCGACCTGGACCACCGTGGTGCCGGTGTCGCGGGCCAGCTTGGTCACGAAGTGCTGGGGGATCGCGGTCCAGTCAGACGTCGGCTCGTCCTGGTGCTCGATGAGCTGCGGGATGTAGGCGGCGAGGTCGTCGTCGTCGATGACGACCTCGTGGTGGTCGGTGCCGAAGCGCTGCACCACCATCCGGGCGTAGGCGAGCTCGTCGTAGCGGGGGTGGCCCTTGGGCGCGGTCGAGAAGGTTCGTATCGGCTGTGACGAGCGCTCCGCCATCAGCGCGACGTTGGTCGACGAGTCCACGCCGCCGGACAGGAACACTCCGAACGGGACGTCGGACATCATGCGCTTCTCGATCGAGTCGGCCGAGCAGGGTCGCGCGTATGGCTCACCATCTCCTCCTCGCCCATGCCGCGGACCGACGGCGGCGGTCTCGGCCGACCACGGCGACCAGTAGCGCTCGCGCCGGACCCGGCCGTCGGCCTCCACCACCATGTATTCGGCCGCGCCCAGCTTGTGGATGCCCTTGAACAGGGTGCGCGGCGGCGGGGCGAAGGCGAAGGTCAGGTAGTCGTAGAAGGCGTCCTCGTCGAGCTCGGGGTGCACCGCGGGGTGCTGGAGGATCGCGCGCACCTCCGAGCCGAACACGAGGCCGTGGGGCAGCGAGCGCGTAGAGCAGCGGCTTGACGCCGAGCCGGTCGCGGGCGAGCAGGAGCCGGCGCCGGCGCGCGTCCCAGATCGCGAACGCGAACATCCCGTCCAGCCTGGCGAACGCAGTCGGGGCCCTCCTCCTCGTAGAGGTGGAGGATCGTCTCGGTGTCGGTGCGCGAGCGGTAGGTATGGCCCTTGGCTTCGAGCTCGGAGCGCAGCGCCTCGTGGTTGTAGACCTCTCCGTTGTAGGTGATCCACACCGTCCCGTCCTCGTTGGACATGGGCTGGTGGCCGGCGGCGGAGAGGTCGATGATCGACAGCCGGCGGTGGCTCAGCGCGACGCGGTGTGCGGGATCGGCCCAGACGCCGTCGTCATCGGGACCGCGATGGCTTTGCGCCGCCGCCATGTCACGGGCGAGCTGCCTCGCTGACCGCGAACGAGTCGGCAAAGCCCAGGATTCCGCTGATCCCGCACATGTCAGCGATGCGCTCGGCTCGGTCGCCCGGCGCGAACGGACGGTCACTTCCAGCCGTGCTCGACGGCGTACTCCACGGCGCCCTCGAACGCGTCGGCCATGCGGTCGTAGTTGAACTCCGCAGCGTCGAAGCGCGCCTGGCGTCCCATCCGCGCCGCCGCGTCGCGGTCGCTGAGCAGGCGGCTGCAACGCGTCGCGCGAGGCGCTCGGGGTTGCGCTCGGGGACGACGTAGCCGTTTTCGTCCGTCGCGGACCAGGCCGCCGACCGCGGCGCCGACCGCATCGGTGGCGACCACCGGGAGCCCGGCGTGCATCGCCTCGTTGACGACTAGCGCCCCAGGGCTTCGTTTGTCTCCCGGGTGGTGACCGACGGGAGCACGAGACACGTCGCGCGCTCGAGCTCGCTCGGCAGGTCGTCCTGGGAGACGTGGCCCACGATCGTCACGCGCGAGCGCTGCCGTTGATCCGCCGACGGATCTGCTCCTCTAGCGAGCCGTTGCCGACCAGTCGCAGCTCGGCGTCGTGGTCGGTGGATTTTGTCGAACGCCGCCAGCAGGTCGTCGATGCCCTTGCGCTCCTCAAACTGGCCGATGAACAGCACCACGGGCCGGCCGTTGCTCGACCGGCTGCACGCGACTCGAAGCGCGACGCGTCCACCGCCTGCCCGGCCACGAAGATCTTCTCGCTCGACACGCCGGGGACATCAAGCAGGACGCGCTTGACGTGCTCGCCGTAGACGACGATCGCGGGCACGTCGCGGTACAGCGCCTCGGTGACCGGGCGGCTGAGGCGATGAAAGGTGCGTCTGGGGGTGAAACCACATGCCCGTCCACAGCACGAACGGCACGCTGCTGCAGGCGCGCGGCGCCGTAGAGCGACGGCAGCATGAGCCGGCCGTTGAGGTTCTTGATGACCGCGTCGTAGCGGTCGGGCCTCAGGCGCAGCGGCAGGCGGGCACGAACGGCTCTCCGGCGATGCGATAGCGCCGGAGAGCGATCCGCCGGAAATCACCGTCCTCGATCGTCGGGAGACGGCTGTTCCACCACTTGTCACGCGCATCGGAGAAGAAATAGAAGTCCATCTCCATCCGCCGTGCGAGCTCTTCGAACAAGCGGACGACGGTAGTGTGGACAGAAATAGTCCACGAACGCGACCCGTCTTCGCACGCGGCGGAGTATAGCCGCGGCGTTGGGACGGTCGGAGTCGCGGTGTCAGGGTGTGGGGTGCAGCGACATCTTCAGGACCTGCAGCGAGCGCCAGGGAAAGTATCGAAAGAAGGCGAGGGCCACATCCCGTCGAACAGAGCGTCGGGATCAGGACTGCCGCGCTTTGGATCCACCGTGCCAGTCGGCAGTCGCGCATCACGCCGTAGTAGGGATCGCTGGCGGTGTACGGCTTGTCGCCGTATTGGGTCGGGTCCTCGGCGAAGAAGCCGATGGCGGCGTGGCTCTGGTCGCGGACGATGATCCCGTACCGTTGTGCTGCCAGAGCGATCATCTCGACGATCTTGGGCAGATGCATCGCGGCGACGTTGAGGTGAGGGTTGAGTCGCAGGTGCGCACCCTCGGGCAGTTCGGCTCGCGGAGCCAGTCCCGTCTGTGCGCTGCGCGGGCCAGGCCACTACGCCGGCGCGCGGGTATGGGATGGTGATGGCGAGGGCGTGATCGATCTGGCCAGACTCCAGCTCGGCCAGCGTCATCGTCCCCGCGATCGAGCGGAAGGCTCGTTCGCGCTCGCGCCCCAGATGGAGAGCGCTCCATTCCAGGATGACGGTCGAGTAGTAGCCAGGGCTGCTCGACACGTCGTTGATCGCGCCGCCCCAGCGTGGCGTGCCAGCCGTCGCGCTCGTGACGGAAGTGCCAGTACTCCCAAAGCCGGTCGGTGGATGGCTGGTAGATCGTGATCTGGCCGTCGGTGCCGGCTGAGGGCCGGGCGCCGAGGCGGGACCGGCACTGCGTTGGACGCGCCCTGCAACGACGTGACCCACGAGGTCGTCTGGTCAGTGTCGATTGCCACCCGCGACGGTGTGCTGGAACGGCCCGACGACGTAGATCGGGCGTGGTGTAGCCGTAGGTCTCGACGAAGGGTCCTGTCCCCGCGCGGCCCTCCTCTTCGGCCTCGCCTTGCGAAGTGGGCCACGAGCCGCGCTGACGCGCGGTCGAGCGGCGCATTGGCCGGGACTGGCTCGTTCCAGACGCTGTTCGGCGCGAATAGACGGCCGACGATCGGCTTGCCGGGGACGGACACGGTCTGGGCGGATACGCGGGGGCGGCTCGCGCAAGCGGGCCCGGGCAGGAGTAAGCACAACGCCAGCAGGCCCGCGATCACTGCGATTGCGGCGTGACGAGGGCGTCCCCGCGGCGCGGGGCTGAGTGTCGGCATTGAGTGAAACATGGCGGCTCCCCAGCCCTCTCATCGACCGAGGCGGAGTCCCACCCAACCATGGTGTCGGCAGACCCGGACGGTTGTTGGAGGCGGTGCGGATGAGGCTGCTCACCCGATCCTGGACGGGTGTTGGAGGCGGCCCCGCGTGGCTCAGTTTCTCCGGGGCCGGCGCCCGCTTGATTCCTCAGTTCCGGCGGGGGGGGCGCCGCCAATGATCCAGCCACTGCGCAAGCGTGGCGTCGAGCTGGTCCGCGCATGCGCCGATCTCGAACTGCTCGCCGACGCGAGCCCGGCCGGCCTCGCCCATCTCCGCCCACCGCTCGCGCCCGGCGGCGAGTGAGGTGATCGCCTCGGCCAAAGCGTCGGGGCGGCCCGGGGTGAACAGGAGCCCGCTCGTGCCGTCCTGTACGAGCTCCGGGATTCCCATGATGCGCGGCGCGATCACCGGCATGCGCATGGCCATCGCCTCCATGAGCACCACCGGAATGCCCTCTCCGAGGCTGGACAGGCAGAACGCGTCGGCGCGCGCGTAGTGATCGCGGATCTCGTCCTGGCCGATCCGACCCAGGAAGCGCACCCGGTCGCCGATCCCCAGGCGCTGGGCCTGGTCGCGCAGCGCGTCCATCTCGGACCCGTCTCCGATCACGGTCGAGGCTCACCCGCTTGATCGCGCACTGCGGCCAGGGCGTCGAGCAGCAGCGTGTGACCTTTCTCGTGCTCCAGGCGTCCGACGGTGATCAGGCACAGATCGCCCCTGTCGGTTGACGTAGGCGGGGTGCCGTCGTACTCGGCCATGTCGAGCCCGCAGTGCACCACCCGGATCTTGGGCCAGTGCTCCTTGCCGACGAGCAGCATCAGCTGGCTGCGGCCGAAGTCGCTGGACACGGTGACGAAGCGGGCTGAGCGCGACCTTGGCTGCGAGGCTGGCCCGGGGGATCTGGAGCATGTCGGTTCCGTGTGCGGCCAGGCTCCACGTCCAGCCCTCGCCGCCGAGTCGGGCCGCCAGCATGGCGGCGTCGGCCGCCGGGCCGGCGAACACGCCGTGGAGGTGGCGCGCCCCGCGACCTGCGCGCATGCCACCAGGCGACCACCGCCTCGCAGAAGTAGAAAGCCCTCGCGCCTTCGACCGCGGGCTCCGATCGGCCCGGCCCGCAGCGCCGCCGCCAGCGTCGAGACAGTAGGCCCCGGGGCGGGCCCGCAGCGCCTCGCCAATGGGCGGCGACATGGTCGCGCACACGCGGCGGCGAGAGGAAGTAGGTGGTGGCGTACGCCTGCCGGTCGGCCTCGGCGGGCATGTCCTCGGGCGCGCGGGCGATGGATCGACATCGTCGCCACCTGGCGCCCAGGCGGCGCAGCGCCTGGACCTCGCGCAGGACGAAGGTGTGCGAGATCGCGGGATACCAGGGAACGATGTAGACGACCGCCGGTCGCTGGCGCTCATCGCGGCCGTTGAGTTGCATCGACGAGCTGCTCTGCGACGAGGTTTGCACCGAGGTGCGGTCATGCTAGCGGCTAGGTGTTCAGATTGGCGCCGATCGGCGAGCAGCCGTCGAGGGCGTCTACGATCAATCGTGCCTGGCCGCCGTCCAACCGCTGGTGTCAGGCCACCCCTAACCGTGTGCGGCATCATCGGACAAGGTCAGGCGCGACGGGCGCGCGGTTATCGCGCGACCATGGAGCGCATGTGCGCGGCCCTCGAGCACCGAGGGCCCGATTCGCGCGGGCTTGCACATCGAGGGCCAGGTGGGGCTCGGGATCCAGCGCCTGCGCGTGATCGACCTCGAGACCGGCGACCAGCCGATCTACAACGAGGACGGCTCGGTGGTGGTCGTCCTCAACGGCGAGATCTACAACTTCCGCGAGCTGCGACGCGACCTGGTCCGCCGCGGCCATCGGTTCGCCACCGACGGCGACACCGAGGTGATCGTCCACCTCTACGAGGAGATGGGCCCGCGCTGCGTCGAGGCGCTGCACGGCATGTTCGGCTCGCGCGTGTGGGACCAGGGCGAGCGGCGCCTGCTCCTGGCCCGCGACCGCGTCGGCAAGAAGCCCCTGTACTACGCCGACCGGCCCGACGCGCTCAGCTTCGCCTCCGAGCTGACGGCGCTGATGGCAGGACCCCGAGATCCCGCGTGACCCCGATCCGGCCGCGCTCGACGCCTACCTGGCCTACCGCTGGGTGCCCGGCGCCCGGCGTCGGCGTTCGCCGCGGCGCGCAAGCTCGCCGCCGCGACCTACATGGTGCTCGACGAGGCCGGCGTGCGCACCGAGCGCTACTGGCGCCTGGACTTCTCGGCCAAGCGGCGGTTTGCGAGCACCGGCCGAACGCAACGAGGAGATCCGCAGCCAGATCCGGCGCGCCGTCGGACGGCGGATGATCGCCGACGTGCCGCTGGGGGCGTTCCTGTCGGGCGGCGTCGACTCCTCGATCGTCGTCGCGGCGATGGCCGAGCAGTCGGCCGAGCCGGTGCGGACGTTCTCGATCGGCTTCACCAACGACGAGTACAACGAGCTGCCGCAGGCGCGGCTGGTGGCCGAGCGCTTCGCCACCGACCACCACGAGTACGTGGTGGAGCCCGACGCGATCGAGATCCTGCCGCGGATCGTCCGCCACTACGGCGAGCCGTTCGCGGACGCCTCCGCGGTCCCGAGCTTCTACGTGGCCGAGATGGCGCGCCGGGAGGTCACCGTGGCGCTCAACGGCGACGGCGGCGACGAGACGTTCGCGGGGTACTGGCCGCTACGCGGCCAACGTGCTGCTTGCCCGGGCCGACCGCGATGCCGGCCGCCGCGCGCCGGCTGCTCCAGCGCGCGCGGCGCGACTGCTGCCGCCGAGCGGACGGATCGAGAGCCCGATCAGCCGCCTGCGCCGGGTGCATGTCGGTGCTCGGCCTCGATGCGCCCGACCGGTATGCCGCCTATATGACCGAGCTCAACGGGCTGGACCGCGACCAGCTCTACACCCCCGAGTATCGCCGGACGCTGTCCGAGCCGGCGGTCCTGGAGGTGATCCGAGCGCCGTGGCGGGAGTCGACCGCGACCGAACATCGTCGACCGCATGCTCGACGTCGACACGCGTCACCTACCTCACCGACGACCTGCTGGCCAAGATGGACATCGCCACCATGGCCCACTCGCTGGAGGGCCGCTCGCCGCTGCTGGACCACGAGTTCATGGAGTTCGCCGCCTCGCTGCCGCCCACTGACAAGCTCGATGGCCGAGTCCTACAAGGTGGGGCTCAAGGAGGCGGCACGCGGCTGGGTGCCCGACGAGATCCTGGATGCGCCCAAGCGCGGCTTCCGGCTGCCCATCCACGACTGGCTGCGCGGCGAGCTGCGCGACTACGCGCGCGACGTCCTTCTCGATCCGGCGGCGATCGAGCGCGGCCATTTCAACCGCGTCTATGTCGAGCGCCTGCTCACCGAGCACGCTGCGACGCCGGGCCGACCACTCCCAGGGCATCTGGACGCTGCTCATGTACGAGCTGTGGCACGATCACGTCAGAGGAGGCGCCGCGCGAGATCTCACGCGGACGTCTTGACGTCGCAGGTAAGGGGATTCACTTGAGCACGGTCAGACCGCCCACGACCGTCTGCGCCCGCCGGCACGCCGGCGGCCGCGGCCACCGCCGCGCGCGGTCGTGCTCGGCTGCCACATCGACCGGCTGGACATGGCGCAGACGCTCGCGCGGTGCGAGGACCTCATCGCGCGGCGCGAGTTCGCGCAGCACGTGGCCATCAACGCCGCCAAGCTCGTCGCGATGCAGCGCGATCCCGAGCTGCGCCGCATCGTCGAGGCGTGCGAGCTGGTCTCGGCCGACGGTCAGGCGGTGGTGTGGGCCTCGCGCCTACTGGGGGACCCGCTGCCGGAGCGCGTGGCCGGCATCGACCTCATGCAGGAGCTGTTCGCGCTGGCCGAGCGGCGCGGGTTTCGCGTGTTCATCCTCGGTGCCAAGGCGGACGTGCTCGAGCAGGCCCGCGCAGCGGATCATGGCGCGAGCATCCGCGACCTGCAGCTCGTCGGCACGCGGGACGGCTACTTCACCGAAGACGAGGAGGCGGCAGGTCGCCGAGGAGGTGCGCAACGCCCGGCCCGACATCCTCTTCGTCGCCATCTCCTCGCCGCGCAAGGAGTACTGGCTGGGACGATACGGGCGGACGATCGACGTGCCGTTCGTGATGGGCGTCGGCGGCGCGATCGACGTCGTCGCCGGGATCACCCAGCGGGCGCCGGGCCCTGTTGCAGCGCCTCGGGCTCGAGTGGGCGTACCGCCTCGCCCAGGAGCCGCGCCGCCTCTGGCGCCGGTACGCCGTCACGAACGTTCAGTTCGCCGCACTGGTCGCGCGTGGCATCGTCGAGTTGCTGCGGTCCCGACGTGCGAGCTAGCAGCGATCGTGCAACCGCGCGAACGTCGCCTCGTCCAACTGCTCTGCGGCACGGCGGCGCGGCGCCGGGCGTGTCAGGCCGAGATCGTTTCGCTGGCCGAAGACGTCGAGGGCGTCGCCTGACCGCACTGCTGAAGCGGCTCAACCTATTTGTTCTCATTGGACGGCGGGTGATTGCGCTGGACCTCGGCAATACGACCGAGCTCGAGTGTGAGCTCGGTCGGTCAGTCTGCAGGCGCGAAAGTGGGGAGCTGCGACCGAACTGGCGAGCGTCGAGGTTCTCGGCCGCCTGGCACGGTGGGGATTCGCGCGCTTCCGCTCAAGGGCAGCCTTCTCGCCCGCGAGCTGTACGGCGATGTCGGCGGCTCGCATCTCGGTGGACGTCGACATCCTCGTCGCCCCGGACGACCTCAGCGATGCCGTGGCCGCAATCTCGGAGCTGGCTGGCGCTGGGAGGCAGACGTGCGGCGAGTGGGTGGCCTGCCGGCCTGCACGAGACGCTCGTCCATCCCACGCTGCCACGCGTCGAGCTCCATTGGCGTGTGCACTGGTACGAGCGGCGGTTCGCCGCCGATGCGCTCGTGAGAGCACGAGGCCCCCGCCGCCGGCGCGCCGCTTGAGATGCAACCACTCGACGGGCTGATCGCGCTGATGCTGTTCTATGCGCGCGACGGATTCTGCTGGGCTGCGGTTTCCGGCCGATGCGGCGGCGTGGTGGGACCTCAGGTGCGAGGGCGCCGTCGAGCCATCGCCGGCGGAGGTCGTCGCGCAACACTACCCGGGGCTCGTCGCGCCAGTAGCGGTTGCCTCGAAACTCCTTGCGGAGCTCGTCGGGCGTCCCGGTGTGGCACGCCGACACGAGCTGCCCGTTCCGCTGGCGACGTCGCGCCGGGTCTCGCCAGCCCGTTTCTCGACGGTGGGCGCCAGCAGGCAGAGGCCAATGCCGGGCTCACCGATCTCCTGCTTGCGCCGCCGAACGCCGCCGGCGACGCGATGCGGCGGGTTCTTCACAATGCGCCGACGCCGACACGTCGCATGTCGAGCACGAGGGCGGTCGGGACATGGAGCGTGTCTGTCGGCCATGTGCTTACGCGTCGCCCGACGATGGGCGCTGGCGTTCGTGCCCGCAGTCCTGCGCGGCTACAGACCCGGGCGCTCCGCCCGCTAGCCGCAGGCCGCTCAGCCCTCCAGGCTGGATCGCAGCGCAGCCAGCCGCGCGTCCCATTGGCCGCCGACCTCGGCGATCCAAGTGACCGCCTCGGACAGCGGCTCCGGGCGTCACTCGGTAGCGCACGTCGCGCCCCTCGCGCTCGCGATCCGAGCAGGCCGGCCTGCGCAAGCGTGTTGAGGTGCTTGACGACCGCCTGGCGGGAGATCGGCAGGTCGCCCGCGAGCTCGGTGGCGGTCGCCGGATGCGCGGCGATCGTCGAGAGCAGGCGCCGTCGCGTCGGGTCCGCCAGGGCGCTGAACACCGCGCCCGCTGTCATCGGGGGACATGTCAGGCGGCGACCAGTGCGGGCCCGTAGGTCGCTGCCGCCGTGGCCGGGTAGCGGGGTGCCCACGAGGTCCAGGACGTCCAGCGGGCGCGACTCGACCACCCGCAACAGCGTGCGCTCCGTGGCCACTGCGGTCACGGTCAGCTCGACCCGAGAGGCGGGCTCGTCGTCGAGCGCCCACCAGAAGGCCAGCCGGCCGGTCCCGCCTTCATCGGGCGGCGACAGCTCCTCGACCCAGCCGGACTTCGCGTCTCGGTCGCCGATCTGAAAGCGCGCCTCGCCGCCCGGGCGGGGATCCAAGCGGATGCTCGTCGGCGAGCCAGAGCGCCAGCCAGTCCGGGTCGGTGACGGCCTGCCAGGCGATGCTCGAGCGTGGTGGGGAGCTCGACCCGTCGTTCGATCCTGTCGCTCATGTCGCGCTCCTCCGGTACCGGGGCGGATTGCGAGCCGGGCTACGGCCGCGTCTCGCAACTGATCAGTTGCACGGTAGCAGGCGGCGGGCCGGAACGCGCGGCCGGAGCGGATCGGGATCAGAGCCGCAGAGCGGCCGGAGCGCGCATGCTCCGGGTGGTGCCGCGGAGGTCGACGAAGAGCTGGCTGACGTCGACCAGCGCCTGGTGGTCCACGCCGGGGTGGGCGGTGACCAGGATGACGGCATCGGCCGTGGCGGC
Organism: uncultured Actinomycetota bacterium; assembly: GCA_963790605.1. Lineage (GTDB taxonomy): Bacteria > Actinomycetota > Thermoleophilia > Solirubrobacterales > Solirubrobacteraceae > Palsa-465. The sequence continues at coordinate 156,642 of CAWBPG010000005.1, forward strand.
ACCCTCCAGCCCCGAGCTCTGCAGTCCGAGCTCGGGCAGAGCCGGGACGTACGGGTCGTGGTAGGAGAGGACGGCGCCGCGCTCGGCCAGCAGCTCCATGATCCTGAGCGCGGGGGACTCGCGGATGTCGCCGACGCCACCCTTGTAGCTGGCGCCAAGGATGAGCAGGCGTGATCCCTTGACCGGCTTGCGGTTGTCGTTGAGGGCGCGCTCGATGCGTTCCACGCAGTAGTAAGGCATCTGCTGGTTGACCTTGCCGGCGAGCTCGATGAACTCGGTGGACATGTGGAACTCGCGGGCGCGCCAGGTCAGGTAGAACGGGTCGACGGGAAGGCAGTGGCCGCCCATCCCGGGACCGGGCTCGAACCGCATGAAGCCGTAGGGCTTGGTGGACGCGGCGTCGATGACCTCCCAGATGTCGACGCCCATGCGGTCGGCCAGGATCGCCAACTCGTTGACCAGCGCGATGTTGACCGAGCGGAAGATGTTCTCCAGCAGCTTGGCCATCTCCGCCGTCTCGGGTGTCGTGACCTGATCGACGTGGTCACAGACCTTCTCGTAGAGGGCGATGGCCCGGTCGGTGCAGGCATCGGTCACACCGCCGACGATCTTCGGCGTCGTCCGGAGGGTGTAGTCGGTCCGGCCCGGGTCGACGCGCTCGGGCGAGAAGGCCAGGTTGATGTCCTGGCCGACGACGAGGCCGTGCCGCTCGAGCAGCGGCAACACCTGCTCGCGCGTGGTCCCCGGATACGTCGTGGACTCGAGGACGATGAGCTGGCCGTGCTGCACGATCTCCGCGACCGCCGCCGTCGCCGACAGCAGAGGTCCGAGGTCTGGCTCGCGGTTGTGGGTCAGGGGGGTGGGGACGCAGATGAGGAGCGCATCGGTGCGCGCCAACGGCGCAAAATGCGTCTGGGCGTCGATTTGATCGGCCACCGCCGCCAGGCGCTCGGAGCTGATGTCCTCCACGTAGGATCGACCGGCGCGGATCGCCGCCACCTTGGCGTCATCCACATCGACCGCCACCACGTGCTCGCCTGCCTCGGCGAATCCGACCGCCAGAGGCAGGCCGACATATCCCAATCCGATGATTCCGATAGCCATGTCTGCGCAGACACGGTAGCGAGCCGGTTCTTGGAAGCCGTGATGCCTTGACAATGCACAGCGTTGCGTGGAGATAGTCGTCCGGTCTCTGACGAACCCGCGGAGGCCCAGTGGCCACGGCGTTATCGCCTCCTCCGGCGCACCGCTGAGTGGGGGAGGGAGGAGATGTCGCTGAATTAGCTATTGGGCCAGAGTGGGCGCCGCTAGCCTTGGCGAGCGTGCAACGAGGGGTACCAAAATCCAGGCTCCGCGGTGCCGTGATCGGCCTTGGGATGATGGGGCGCCATCACGCCCGGCTGCTCCAGGCCTCTGAGGAGGCCGAGTTCGCCGGCGCCGTGGACCCGGGCGGGGACCGCTTCCGCGCCGTCCACGATGAGCAGCTCGTGTTCGACTCGATCGCTGCCCTTCTCGCGACCGGGCGTCTGGACTTTGCGATCGTCTGTGTGCCCACCGAACTGCACCTGGCCGCGGTGGCTGAGCTCGCGAATGCCGGCGCGTCTGTGCTCGTTGAAAAGCCGCTGGCGGCCACCGTGGATCAGGCGCGTGAGATCGTCCAGCTGTGCGCGGAGGCGAACATGCGCGGCGCGGTTGGCCACGTCGAGCGCTTCAACCCCGCCCTTCAGGAGATGCGTCGTCGCCTCCTGGGCGGACAGGTGGGCCGCCTGTTCAGCGTGTCGACCGAGCGAACCGGGCCATTTCCGGCGCGCATCCAGGATGTCGGCGTCGTCACCGATCTCGCGACACATGACATCGACCTCGTCAGCTGGCTCTCCGATTCGCGCATCGCCAGCGTTTCGGCGCAGGTCCAGCACCTGGTCGGTCGGGAGCACGAAGACCTGGTGTTGGTCTGCGGAGCGCTCGAGTCAGGAGCGTCGTTCAATCTGGCGGTGGATTGGGTGTCACCTCGCAAGGTTCGGCGCACACGCGTGCTCGGCGAGCGAGGGATGCTGGAGGCCGACACGCTCAATGCAGATCTGTATTTCTACGAGAACGCCGAGGTGGGCATCGTCTGGTCTGCCGCTCAGCAGTTTCGTGGCGTCAGCGAAGGCAACGTGACTCGCTACGCGCTGCAGCGACACGAACCGCTGGCCGTCGAGCACGAGGCTTTCGTCAATCTGGTGGCCGATCGTCCTGGGGCTGACATGGTGAGTCTCGAAGAGGGAGTCGAGATCGTCTCCGCCGCTCATGCCGTCCTGCGCAGCGCACGCGACGGGGAAACCGTCCTCCTCGCAGGACAGGGCGCTCCGAGCTGATGCGTGCCGTTGTCGTGGCGCTCGGCAAGATCGGGCTGCCAGTGGCCGTCAAGATGGCATTGGCCGGGCATGAGGTGGTGGGCTGCGACGTCGATGCTCGCGTCGTCGACTTGGTCAACCAGGGCCGCGAGCCGTTTCCCGGCGAGCCGGGCCTCGGCGACGCTCTCCAGCAGTTGGTGCCGGCCGGAGCGCTGCGCGCCACCACCGACACCGCTGCCGCCGTCGCGGAGGGACCGAGCCTGGTCATCACCGTTCCGCCCCTGGTCGTTGACGCCCAGGCCCGTCCTGACTTCCGGATCCTGGATGCCGTGCTCGCCGACATCGGGCGGGGCCTGAAGCCCGGCACGGTGGTCTGCGTCGAGACGACTCTGCCCGTCGGGACCACGCGGTCCCGGGTTGCCCCCCTGCTTCGAAGAGCCTCCGGGTTGCGGGCAGAGGAGGACTTCTTCGCGGTCCACAGTCCGGAACGCGTGTACGCCGGCCGGGTGTTCTCCGACCTCGATGCCTATCCCAAGCTCGTAGGAGGCCTGACCGAGGAGGGCGAGCAGCGAGCGGTGGAGCTCTACCGGTCATTCCTCCGGGCCGAGGTATGGGGGATGGGCTCGGCCGAGGCGGCAGAGCTGGCCAAGCTGGCCGAAACCACCTACCGAGATGTCAACATCGCGCTGGCCAATGAATTTGCTCGCTTCGCCGATCGCGTGGGGGTGGACGTCCACAAGGTCATCGACGCGTCGAACTCCCAGCCCTTCTCCCACATACACCGGCCCGGGGTTGCAGTCGGCGGTCACTGCATCCCTGTCTACCCGCGTTTCTACCTGGCCGGAGATCCGGACGCGACCCTCCCCGCAGCCGCGCGAGCGGTCAACGAGGGGATGCCCGCATATGCCGTCGCGCGCCTGGCGCAGAACCTTGACCTGAGCGACGCCCGGGTTCTCATCCTCGGGGTCAGCTATCGGGGGGCGGTCAAGGAGAGCGCCTTTTCAGGCGCGTTCGCGCTGCATGACGAGCTGCGGCGCCGCGGGGCGGTCCCCGTCGCCGCCGACCCCATGTACACGGATGATGAGCTTCGGGGGCTCGGCTTGGCGAGCTGGGACGGCGCCCCGATCGATGGGGCCATCGTCCAGGCCGACCATCCGGAGTACGCCACCCTGACGCCGGATGACCTGCCGGGAGTTCAGGCTCTCGTTGACGGGCGCGCGATCGTGCAGGAGGCGCCTTGGCTTTCCGCCGGCGTACCGCTCACCCGGATCGGCCAGCCGGCCGCCGACGCGGTCCACGGACGTGAGCGCCCCACGCAGCTGCCGGGCGCAGCGGCGTCCAGGGTCTGAATCGAGCCAATCCTCACCTGAGCCGGGCCGCAACCAGAGCAGCGCGTCATGCTCTGAGGTGCAACTAAGTGGTTGCGCGTCGTGCTACGGTTAGGCGCAACTCAGCAGTTGCACTACGACGGACAAGGAGAACGACATGCCACTGATCCCCATGGTCGTGGAGCAGACCGCTCGCGGAGAGCGCTCGTTTGACATCTACTCGCGCCTGCTCAATGACCGGGTGATCTTCCTGGGCGGCCAGGTCGAGGAGGAGATCGCGAACCTGGTGGTGGCTCAGCTGGTCCACCTCGAGTCAGACGACCCCGATAAGGACATCCACCTCTACATCAACTCGCCGGGCGGCTCGATCTACGCCGGTCTAGCCATCTACGACACGATGCAGTTCATCAAGCCCGACGTGCAGACCATCTGCTACGGCATCGCCATGTCGATGGGGTCGTTGCTCCTTGCCGGCGGGGCAGAGGGCAAGCGGATGGCGCTGCCCAACAGCCGCATCCTCATCCATCAGCCGTCTGGAGGGTTCCAGGGTCAGTCCACCGACGTGGAGATCCACGCCAAGGAGATCCTCGCCCTGCGCGCGCGGGTGGACGAGCTCTATGCCAAGCACACGTCGCAGTCGGTCGAGCGCGTCCACTCTGACATGGAGCGCGATCGCTACTTCACCGGCGAGGAGGCGCAGGCGTACGGTCTCGTGGACCGTGTGCTCGAGCGGCGTGAGCTGGCCAGCCGAAACGGCGGATTCGGACGCGGGTGAACTCACAGGCGGCGCTCAGGCGCGCACGAGCGCCGGGGCGGCGTCGCGCGGTGCCGCGCTCGGCACCGCCCGGGACCGGCGTTCGTGCGCCGCTGCGCGCGTCGCCGCGCACGAGTGCCCACGAGATCCCCACGAGTACGGCGGGGATGACGACCACCCACAGAATGCCGAGCAGGAGAAGCATCGTTCTGGGAACGCTTCGACATTGGACATGCTTGATGTGAGCTCCGGTCGGACTGCCTCCAACATCCGTCCGGTCTGCGGCGACCCCTCCTCGGCGGCCGACCGGGCGCGTCTAGGCGGACGCGGGGCGGCGCCCGGCGCCGTGAGCATGCTCCGGGCAGACGCGCCGCGTGACGGTCCGGCGCGGCCGCGCGGGGCGCGACGCGCACGGGGGGGTCGCGCCGCGGGGCGAGAGGACGCGATAATCCTCAGCGGCCGCACGGGCGTGGGCGCGCGCGGCGCCGGCCTCGCGGCGCTTGGCGGCCTGCCAGCTGAACGCCAGCACGGCCACGGGGATGATGACGGCCCAGACGGTGATGATGGTGAGAAGCATTCGGACGAACCTCGACGGGAAACTTCCCGTTCACATGAACTGCTTTTAGTCATGTCGGCCTCCCCGCGCCAGAGCTTGAACGCAAAAAACCTCGGTGCTTCCGGGTTGATCTCGGTGCGCACCCTGCGTCTCTCGCCCCGATCGCTTCTGGTCGCGACAGTCGCGTTGGCGCTGGCCGACTGGCTCTATCGGCTCGCAGGGGACTCGGTGGTTCCAGGCGGCCCGCTCGACGAGATCTCCCATCTGCTCACGACGCTGATCATCGTGTGGGCGCTCGGCCGTCGCGTCTGCGACCGGTTCCTGCGTCCCCGCGCTGGTGGCATCGGTGACGATCGACCTCGACCACATCCCGGGCGAGCTCGGCACAGACTTCCTCACGCGTGGGACATCGCGGCCGTACACCCATTCACTGCTGAGCGTCGTGATCGTGCTGGTGGCGGCGGCGTGGTGGCGCTCGCGCCGCGACGTCCTCCTCGGGTTCGCCATCGGGCTGGCGATCCACTTCTGGCGCGACCTGTCTGAGAATGGCACGGGCGTGGCGCTGGCCTGGCCGGTCTCCACGCACGAGTTCGTGCTCTCGCACACCGGCTATCTGATCGTGATGGGCGTGTTCGTCTGCGCGGCGGCGGTCAGGTGTCGATCCCGAGCGCTCCGCTGAGCTTGTCCCGTGCCGGGTCTACGGGGTCGTTCCCGTCGGGGTGACGGCTATTGTCGGGCGATGCGCCTGGCCATCCTGCTTGACGACGCCGCCGCCGGCGGCGGCCGACGTCGAGATCTCGTCGCTGGCCTACGACAACCGGCTGGTCGTCGATGGCACGCTGTTCTTCTGCGTGCGCGGCTACACGCGCGACGGGCATGACTTCGCGCCCGGATGCCGTGGCCCGGGGCGCCGCCGCGCTTGTCGTCGAGCGGCCGCTGAATCTGGGCCTCCCCGAGGTGCAGGTGCCGTCGGTCCGGGCGGCCATGGCGCCGGTCGCGGCCCGCTTTCACGGGGATCCGACGCCGCGGCTGCAGACCGTGGGCGTCACCGGGACCAACGGCAAGACCACGACCGCGTTCCTGGTGCGGGCGCTGCTCGAGGCGGCCGGCCGCCAGCCCGGGCTGCTGGGGACGGTCAAGAGCGTGATCGGGGGCATCGAGCACGAGGTCCTGCGCACGACGCCGGAGGCGATCGACCTCCAGCGCACCTTCGCGCGAGATGCTCGACGCCGGCGACGGGCGTGCGTGATGGAGGTCTCCTCTCACGCGCTCACGCTCCATCGCGCCGACGCGATCCATTTCGCCGCGGCCATCTTCACCAACCTGACGCAGGACCATCTCGATTTCCACGCGACGATGGAGGAGTACTACGGCGGCCAAGCGCCTGCTCTTCACCGATCTCGCGCCCGCGCACGCGGTCGTCAACGTCGACGATCCCTACGGCGCACGGCTCGCGGCGGAGCTGGGCGGCGCCGCGATCACGTTCGCCCTGGCGCACGACGCTTCCTATCGCGCCGGCGCGGTGCAGACCGGGCTGGACGGCTCGCATTTCGCGGTGACCGCCCCGGACGGCGTGTTCGAGCTCAGCTCGCCGCTCACCGGGCGCTTCAACGTCTCCAACGTCCTGGGGGCGTTCGCGACGGCCCGGGCGCTCGGGAGTGGACGCGGACACCGCCGATCGAGGCGATCGCCGTCGGCCGGCCAGGTGCCCGGCCGCTTTCAGTCAGTCAGCGAGGGCCAGGACTACGCCGTGCTCGTCGACTACGCGCACACCCCGGACTCCCTGGAGAACGTGCTGCGGGCCGCGCGCGGCTCACCCACGGGCGGCTGCACGTGGTCTTCGGCTGCGGCGGGGACCGCGACCGCGGCAAGCGCCCGCTGATGGGGGAGATCGCCGCCCGTCTCGCCGATCGGGTCATCGTCACCTCGGACAACCCCCGGTCCGAGGACCCTGCCGCGATCATCGAGGAGATCCTCGTCGGCAGCGGCGAGGACGTGGAGCACGAGGTGGACCGGCGCGCGGCCATCGAGCGCGCCATCTCCACCGCGGCCCGGGTGACGTCGTGGTCATCGCCGGCAAGGGGCATGAGCAGGGCCAGGAGTTCGAAGGCGGCAGAAAGATCCCGTTCGACGATGTGACCGTCGCGCGTGAGATCCTGCGGGGAACGGCTTCCAACGCCGCGACCCCCGCCAGATGAAGCAATGGACACCTGAGACGGTCGCGTCGGCGGCTGGCGCGGACCTTGTCCGCCGCGCCCGGGCGCGCCGGCGGCCCCGAGGTCGTGACGATCGATTCGCGCGGCGGCGGGTCCGGGGGCGCTGTTCGTCGGCCTGCGCCGGCGCGAACGTCGACGGCGGCGCCTTCGCCGCGAAGGCCCTCGAGGCCGGCGCGTGGGGGGTGCTCGTCACCCCCGAGCACGCCGAGCCGCTGGCCGACGCCGCACTCGACGGGCGTCGTCCTGGCCGCCGATGATCCCCTGAAAGCCCTGCAAATGCTGGCCACCGCCTGGCGGCGGGAGCTGGGCGCGCAGGTCGATCGGCGTCACGGGCTCCACCGGCAAGACGTCCACGAAGGACCTGCTGCTGGCGGTCCTCGCGCCCCACAGGCGCACCGTCGCCTCGCGGGCGAACTTCAACACCGAGATCGGGCTGCCGCTGGAGATCCTCAACGCGCCGGCGGGCACGGAGGTCCTGGTGCTGGAGATGGGCATGCGGGGCCCGGGCCAGATCGCCGAGCTGGCTGAGATCGCCGAGCCCGACGTGGCCGTGATCGTGAGCATCGGGCCGGTCCACCTGGAGCTGATGGGCACCATCGAGGCGATCGCCGCGGCCAAGGCTGAGCTCATCGCCGCGCTCCCGCAACCGGCGGGACCGCAGTGATCCCCGCCGGTGAGACCGCTGCTCAAGCCGCATCTGCGCAGACGACGTGACCACCGTCACGTTCGGCGCCGACGGCGACGTGCGCCTGATCGCGCCTCGCAGAGCGGGCCCGACGGGGACCGCGTGACGATCGACGCCCAGGGCGAGCGGATAACCCTGGAAGTGCCGTTCACGCAGGCACATCTGCGCTCCAACCTGCTCGCCGCGGTGGCCGCGGCCCACGCCGTCGGCGTGACCCCGACGGGCCGCGTCGAGCTGGCGTTGAGCAGGGCCGGGGCCAGCGCTACATAACACCGAGCCGAGTAACAGTCATCGACGACTGCTACAACGCCAATCCGATCTCGATGCGCGCCGCCCTCGACGACCTCAAGGCCACCGCCGCTGCCACTGACGGCGCTCGCCGCATCGCCGTGCTGGGGGACATGCTGGAGCTGGGGCCCGCAGGAGCGGGAGTTTCACGCCCAGCTCGGCGAGCAGGCGGCCGCCGCCGGCGTCGACGTCCTGGTGACCGTCGGGCCGCTGGCGGCGTCGATCGCCGAGCGCTTCGGCGGCGAGACCCACGCCGTGGCCGACGCCGGGGAGGCCGCCGTGGTCGTCCCGGAGCTGCTGGCCCCCGGGGATGTGGTGCTCGTCAAGGCCTCCCGCGGGGTGGGCCTGGAGCTCGTCTGCCGGGCGCTCGGCGCCAGGGAAGACGACGCGTGAGCGGCTCCACATCGGGGAGGGTGCTGATCGCCGGCACCGCCTCACTGCTGATGTGCCTGTTCCTGAGCCCGAAGTTCATCGACTTCCTGCGCAACCGCGAGTTCGGGCAGAACATCCGCGAGGAGGGCCCTCAGGGCCATCAGACCAAGGCGGGGACGCCGACGATGGGCGGGATCATCATCTTCCTGGCCATCGCGGTGCCCTACGTGCTGCTGTCCGAGCGCGACTGGCGGTCGTGTGGGGGTGTTCTTCGCCGCGATGCGCCTGCGCGCTGCTGGGCTTTGCCGACGACTACACCAAGATCGTCAAGCGCCGCTCGCTGGGCCTGCGGGCGCGGACGAAGCTGGCGGTCACGATCGCCATCTCCCTGGGCCTGTGGTGGATCGCGACACAGAAGGCCAACATCGGGCCGACGGTGCAGTTGCGCTTCGTCGACGCCTCCGTCGACCTTGGGCCACTGTTCCCGGTGTTCATCTACCTCGTCGTCGCCGGGACGACCACGGCGGTCAACTTCACCGACGGCTTGGACGGCCTGGCCGCCGGGTGCGCCGCCATCGTCCTGCTCGCCTACATCGGGATCACGTTCATCATCGGCGCCCGCGACCTCTCGTTGCTGGCCGGCTGCCTGGTCGGGGCGTGCATCGGCTTTCTGTGGTTCAACAGCTTCCCGGCGAGCATCTTCATGGGCGACACCGGCTCGCTGGGCTTAGGTGGCGCGATCGCCGGGCCTGGCGGTCATGACCAACACAGAGGCGCTGCTCATCCTGCTCGGCGGGATCTTCGTGATCGAGGTCCTCTCGGTGGTCATCCAGGTCTTCTCGTTCCAGGTCTTCCGCAAGCGGGTGTTCCTGATGGCGCCCATCCACCACCATTTCGAGCTCCAGGCCTGGTCTGAGACCAAGATCATCCTGCGCTTCTGGATCGTCGCGGCGGCGTTCGGGGCGATCGGGTTCGTCGTCTACCAGCTCAGCGTCCGGGGCTAGCCGCGCGTCATGCGCGCCGGCGCCCCTAAGCCGCGGCCGCCGCTTCCGGGAGGGCCGTATCTGATCGTCGGCCTGGCCCGCTCGGGCGTGGCGGCGGCGCTGGCATTGCGTGCCCGCGGAGAGGAGGTGATCGGCTGCGATGCGGGCGCGCGCGGCACCCCCGCACTCGATCGATGCCGCGCAAAGGCTTTCGGACGCCGGCGTCGAAGTCCATCTGGATGCGTCAGGCGACGCCCTTGCCGCCCGCGCCGGGACGCTCATCAAGAGCCCCGGTGTACCCCAGAACGCCCCCGTCGTGGCGGCGGCGCGAGCCCGCGGCGTGCCCATCCTCGGCGAGCTGGAGCTCGCCTGGCGACTGCTTGAGAACGAGTTCATCGCGGTGACCGGGACCAATGGCAAGACGACGACCACCGAGTGGATCGGCCACGTGCACCGCGAGGCGGCCCTGCCCGTGGCGGTCGCCGGCAACGTCGGGACGGCGCTGACCTCACTGGTGGGGACGGTCCCGGCGCGACGCGACGGTCGTCTGCGAGGCCTCCTCGTTCCAGCTCGAGGACACGATCGCCTTCGCCCCCGAGGTGGCGGTGCTGCTCAACCTGGAGCCTGACCACCTCGACCGCCACGGCACGTTCGCCAACTACGTCGTCGGCCAAGCTGAGGATCTTCGCCAACCAGGGCAACGACGACGTCGCCGTCGCTCCCCTGGACCTCGACGTCGAGGACCTCGGCGGCTGCGCCCGCCGCGTGCCCTTCGGCTCCGCAAGGCGCCGAGCTGTCTGATCGCGCCGGGTACCTGTGGTGGGACGACGAGCCGCTCATCGACGTCACCGAGATCTCGCTGCCCGGCGCGCACAACCGCGCCAACGCCATGGCGGTCGCCGCGGCGTGCCTGGCCCGCGGCATCGACCGCGACGCCGTGGCCGCCGGCCTGCGCACGTTCCCGGGCGTCGCGCACCGGCTGGAGCTGATCGCCACCCGGGACGGCGTCGCCTTCGTCAACGACTCCAAGGCGACGAACGTCGCCAGCACGCTCGTCGCGCTGCGCAGCTACTCCCGCGGGCATCCACCTCATCGCCGGCGGCCGGGGCAAGAGCCAGGACTTCTCGCCGCTGGCCCCGGTGGTCGCCGAGCGCTGCCGCGCCGTGTACCTGATCGGTGAGGCGGCCGGGGATCTCGAGCACGCACTCGCCCCGGCCGGCGTCCCCATCCACCAGGAGGGCGAGCTGGCCGCTCGCCGTGAGCGCCGCGGCGGCCGCGGCCAGCCCCGGAGACACCGTCCTGCTCTCACCGGCCTGCGCCAGCTATGACCAGTACCCGGACTTCGAGGCCCGGGGCGATCACTTCCGTCAGCTCGTGGGGGAGCTTAGTCGCTAGATGGGCACCGCGGCCGCATCGCGCCGGCGCCAGGGCCCCGCTGAGCCGGCGGGCATCAGGCGCGTCTCGCCGCCGCGCCGGCAGCCGCCGCGTCGCGCCTCCGCTGGAGCACCGGATCCTCATGACCGCGGCGCTGTGCCTGCTCGCCTTCGGCGCCGTCATGGTCTACAGCGCCTCCTCGCCGCTGGGCGTCCTCAGCGCCGCACGGCGGCAGCGGCACCGGCGAGTTCATCCGCTACCTGGTCTTCGGGGCGCATCGGCCTGGTCGCGATGCAGGTACTCGAGCGCCGCGGGCTGGCCCTGCTCACGCCTCAGATCTGCCGGCTCATGCTGCTGGGCTCCTTCGCCCTGCTCCTGCTGGTCCTCGTGCCGGGCTTCGGCGTGGTCGTCAACGGGGCCCGCCGGTGGTTCTCGCTGGGCCCCATCCAGTTCCAGCCGTCGGAGATCATGAAGCTGGCGCTCGTCCTCTACGTCGCCCGCTACCTGGCCGATCATCCCAAGCGCATGCGGAGCTTCCGCCAGGCGGTGGCGCCGATCCTGCTCGCCGCCGGCCCGGCGATCCTGCTCATCGTCGTCGAGCCGGACCTGGGGACGGCGCTCGTCGTCGCCTTCACCGTCGCCACGCTGATGATCGCCGCCGGGATGCCGATGCGCTACCTGGCGCGGCTGGCGGCGGTCGCCGCCGTCGGCGTCATGCTCATGGTGCTCGCCCAGCCCTACCAGCAGGCGCGGCTCACCTCCTTCCTGCACCCGTGGTCGGCAACGACGGCGGCGGGAGCCGGCTACCAGGCGGTCCAGGGCCAGATCGCCCTCGGCTCCGGCGGCCTGCTCGGCGTCGGCCTGGGCAAGTCGGTGCAGAAGATCTACTACCTGCCCGAGGCCCAGAACGACTTCATCCTCGCCGTCATCGGCGAGGAGCTCGGCGTGCTCGGCATCTGCGGCGTCATCTGCCTGTACGGGATGATCGCCTACGCCGGCCTGCGCACCGCGCGCCGCGCGGTGGGGCGCTACCCCAAGCTGCTGGCCAGCGGACTGACGTCGCTCATCCTGTGCCAGGGGATCCTCAACATCTTCGTCGTGCTCGGGCTGGCGCCGCTGACCGGCGTCCCGCTGCCGTTCATCTCCTATGCGCCCACCAACCTGTGCGTGATGCTGGCCTCGGTCGGGCTGCTGCTGAACATCTCGCGGCCGGGGGCCAGGCGACTGAAGGTGGTGGAGGGACAGCCCACGCGCGACCTCCGCCGATCGCGAGCGGCGGCGCCAGGCGCGCCGGCAGCGGCGAGCCGGCGCGCGAGGCGGCGCTCCGCCGGCTGACGTGGGCGCGGCAACGGCTGACGTGAACGCGCCGCTCATCGTCATCGGCGCCGGCGGGACCGCCGGCCACGTCGTGCCCGCGCTGGCCGTCGCCGACGCGCTACGGGCGCAGGGCGCCGACGTCGTGTTCGTGGGCGGCGAGCGGGCCGAGCGCGAGCTGGTCCCGGCGGCGGGCTATGAGCTGCACACCGCTGCAGCGTCGCCCAGCTGGCGCGGCGCGATCCCGTCGCGCGCGGCCCGCGCGGTGGTGGTGGCCGCGCGTGCCGTGGGCTCGGCGCGGCGGCTCATCGGCCGGCTGCATCCGGCGGCGGCGCTGGGCGCCGGCGGCTACGTGGCGGGCCCGGTGGGGCTGGCCGCGGTGAGCCGACGGGTGCCGCTCGTGCTCATGGAGGCCGACAGCCACCTGGGGCTGACCAACCGCCTGCTGGCGCCGCTGGCGCGCCGCGTCTGCCTCACCTTCCCGCTCCCCGGCCGCGACGGGCCCCGCTACCTGGTCACCGGGCGTCCCGGGCCGGCTCCGGCGACCGACCGGGACGGCCGCCCGCGAGCGGTTCGGGATCGGGCCCGAGCGAGCAGCGTGGTGCTCGTCTTCGGCGGCTCCCAGGGCGCGCGCTCCATCAACCAGGCCGCCATCGAGGCCTTCGCCGGCGCGGGCTTCCGTGTCCTGCACGCCGCCGGCACCCGGGACCTGCCCGATCTCACCGCGCCCGGCCCCCACTACGACCTGCGCGGCTACATCCACGACTTCGGGGAGGCGCTGCTGGCGGCGGACCTCGTCGTCGCCCGGTCGGGTGGGTCGATCTTCGAGATCGCCGCCCACGGCCGCCCCATGGTCCTCATCCCGTATCCCTACGCCGCCGCCGACCACCAGTCGGCCAACGCCCGCTACATGGAGGGCGCCGGCGCGGCGCTGGTCATCCCGGACGCCGAGCTGACCGGCCCGCGGCTGGCCCAGGAGGTGGGTGCGCCTCCTGGCCGACCCCGGCCGGCTGGCGGCGATGGGCCACGCGTCGGCCGCGCTGGCTCGGCCCGAGGCCGCCGCCGTCATCGCACGTGAGGTGCTGACGGCGGCGGGGGCGTGAGCGACGGCTCAGCGGGGCCGGGTCAGTAGGGCCGGCTGGGGAAGCCGGGGCCCAGCTGCTGGTTGGCGCGCTCGGCCAGGCCGATGGCGTACGCGGGCCAGAAGACGCCGCCGCGGGGGCCACCGCCGCAGCCGCTGCAGTTGCCGGGCGGGTGCGTCCACATGAACGCATCGACGTACGGGAAGCCGGTGTCGGTGTTGAGCTGGGGGCCGAGGCCGCGGCCGGGCGGGTTGCACAGATCCTCGACGCCCTGGGTGGTCGGGTGGGGGTTGAGCTTGGGCCCGCGGCCGTTGCTGGCGGTGTTGACGATGAAGTGGGCGCCGTGGGTGCGCTTGGCGACCTTCGTCGCCCAGCGGATCTCGTTGATCGTCCACTGGTTGTGGGTGTCGTTGGTGAAGAAGCCCTGCGATCTTGTTGACGCCGATGGCGTTGAGGGCCGTCGCCGTGTAGCCCACGGAGTTGGAGTCCGAGTAGCCGCCCTCCACGTAGACGACGGTGTGGGGGAGCGCCTGGAAGGTGTCGACCTCGTACTTCAGCGCGGCCTCCCACGCCGGCAGTCCGCCGTGACGGGCGATGCACGCCGAGGAGCCCAGCGCGTCGATCTCGGCCAGGATCAGCGCGGGCCGCCTGTCGATGGCGGCGGCCATCTCGTTGATCTGGCGCTTGAACGTCGGCATGTAGGCCTGGATCTGGGCCGCGTTGGCGCACCCACCCAGCGTCGGGTGCAGGAAGTAGGTGTTGAAGGCCAGGATCGACCCCGGGTCGGCCGTGGCGTTCGCGCAGAGGATCTTCTGCGTCTGGCCGAAGATCGCGCCGGGGCCTCCGCCCATGGAGTAGATGCTGATGCGCTGGACCTCGGGCTGGGAGGCGATCTTGGACAGCTCGGCCACCTTGTGGGCCAGCGCCTTGTTGTGCGCCAGCTTGGCCGCGATGCTGCCCTGCTGGAGGCGCTGCTGGAAGTCCGCCCAGGACTCGTTGACCGGCATGGTGTTCGGGTTCAGGCCCACCAGCTGGGCGATCGCGCCGGCCGCGGCGCCCTTGCGCGGTCCCGGCACGAAGAACTTGGCCCCGTTGAGCGGGTCGGCTCCGGGGGCTGTGGGCAGCGCCAGCGGGTTGCTGGGGTCGCGCGTGTGGCGCATAGGGCTCAGGACACGCTTGGGCGGGCGTGGGGCACGGCTGAGCGCGCGGGCGGCGGCGAGGTCAGAGAGATCGCGGCGAACGTACCCATTCCGGCGGCCGCGACGATGGCGGCGACGGATGAGCCGGGCGCGACAGGTGCCCCCCGGCCTTGGCGATGAGGGAGTGCATATGTGGGTGATCCACCCTAACCAGGACCGGAAAACGGTGTGTGCACCCTTTGCCCAGGTTTGTGCAGCCACCTTGGTCTGATACGCTGCAACCCAGACGCCCGCGCAGCCAACGTTCGTCGGAGGCCGACTCGCTATAGCCTCGCCCGCGGAGCATGAGCGCCGCCGACGACAGCGAGACCACCTGGGCGGGCCGCCGCCTGCACTTCGTCGGGATCGGCGGCGCCGGCATGAGCGGCCTGGCGCTGATCGCCGCCGCGCTGGGCGCCAGGTGAGCGGATCTGACCGGGCGCCGTCCAGCTACACCGAGCGGCTGCGTCGAGCACGGGATCGAGCCGGTGTTCGGTCACGCCGCCGCCAACGTGCCCGCCGGCGCCGAGGTCGTGTACTCCACGGCCATCCCGGCCGACAACCCCGAGCGGCTCGGCCGCCGGGTCAGAGCTCCACCGCGCCGACCTGCTCGCCCAGATCGCGGCTCTGCGCCGCTGCCTGGCCGTGACCGGGACCCACGGCAAGACGACGACGTCGGGGATGGCCGTCCAGGCGCTCCAGGGCGCCGGGCTGGATCCCGCCTACGTCGTGGGCGGCGAGCTGCGCTCCACCAGAGCAACGCCGGCTGGGGGTCGGGCGAGTGGATCGTGGTCGAGGCCGACGAGTCAGACCGGTCGCTGCTCAAGCTCCAGCCCGAGATCGCCGTGCTCACCAACGCCGAGCTCGACCACCACTCCACCTACGCGCTCGCGGCTGGACCTGGAGCAGACCTTCGCCGAGTTCATGGCGCGGGCGGGCGAGCGCGCCGTGGTGTGGGACCGGCCCGAGCTGCGGGCGCTCTGCCCCGGCGGCGGCGTGCCCTACGACGCGCCCGGCGTGCAGCTTGACCCTGAGGGGTCGCGCTTTGACTGGCAGCGGCATCGAGGTGCGGCTCTCGGTCCCGGGCGCCCACAACGCCGTCAACGCCGCCGGCGCGCTCACCGCCTGCGCGTTGGCCGGGGCCGACCCGGCGGCCGCCGCCGCGGCTCTGGCCGACTTCCGCGGCGCCCGGCGCCGGATGGAGCGCGTCGGGGAGACGCGCGGCCGGCGCCGCAGGTCTACGACGACTACGCCCACCATCCCACCGAGGTGGCCGCGGCGATCGCCGCGGCGCGCACGCTCGGCGCCCGGCGCCTGGTGGCCGTGTTCCAGCCGCATCTCTACTCGCGCACGCGCGCGCTCGCGCGGGCCTTCGGCGTCGCCCTGGCCGCCGCCGACGCGATCGTCGTGCTGGGCATCTATCCGGCCCGGGAGCGCGCCGAGGACTTCCCGGGGGTGAGCGGCCGGCTCGTGGCCGCCCAGGCCGCCGACGCCGCCGGCGGGCGCTCGGTCGCGTGGATGCCGGGGTTTGACGAGGCGCGGGCCTACCTGCGGCGCGCTACTGCGCTCGGGCGACCTGTGCCTGATGATGGGCGCGGGCAACATCGACGCTCTCGGTCGCTCGCTCGTCGTCTGAGGCGCCGATCTAGCCTGGCACGATGCGCGGCGGCCTCCCGGAGGGCATCCAGCGCGACTATCCGCTGTCGCGTCTGACGACGATCCGTACCGGTGGACCGGCCGAGCTGTTCGCGCGACCCGGGCACCGTCGTCGAGCTCGAGGCGGTCCTGGCGTGGGCGGCCGCGGAGGGGGTGGAGGTAGGGGTCGTGGGCTCGGGGTCGAACCTCCTGATAGCGGACGCCGGCGTCCGCGGACTCGTCTTGAAACTTGACCAGGAGCTCACCCAGATCACGGTGGACGGGACCCGCATCGACTGCGGCGGTGGCGCACGCCTGCCCGCCGTGTCGGCTCAGGCCGCGCGCGCCGGGCTCAGCGGGATCGAGTTCGGGGTCAACATCCCGGGCACCGTCGGCGGCGCGGTGCGGATGAACGCCAACGCGTACGGCGGCGAGCTGGCGCGTGCGCTGGAGTGGGTCGACGTCACCAGCGCCTCGGGCACCGCCCGGCGGACCCCCGACGAGCTCGGCTTCGCCTACCGGCGCTCGGGGCTGCGCCCCGGCGAGGTGGTGGCGCGCGCTGCGTTCGCACTGGCTCCGCTGCCCCCGGACGACGTCAAGCGCACGCTGGGCGAGATGCGCTCCAAGCGCCGCGCCGCGCAGCCGTCGGGGATCAAGACGTTCGGCTCCACGTTCAAGAACCCCTCGGATCCCCGGGCGGAGGGGCGCACCGCCGGCCAGCTGCTGGAGGCGGCCGGCGCCCGCGGGCTGCGGTGGGCGGCGCGGGGTTCTCGGCCAAGCACGCCAACTTCGTGGAGAACCTGGGGGACGCCACCACCGCCGACGTCGTGGCGCTGATGGCGGAGGGCCGGCGGCGCGTGCAGGAGCGTTTCGGCGTCGAGCTCGAGCCCGAGGTCCAGACGCTGGGGCCGGTGACCTTCCCCGCCGACTGGGGGCGGCGATGAGCGGCACCCGCGCTCGGCTCGGCGCCGCTGCGCGCTGACCCGGCGCCGCCGGGCTGCGCCGCCTCCCGCGCCCGGGGGTGGGTGCCGGCCGGGTCCTCGCTGGCGGTGCTGGCCGTCCTGGCCCTGGCCGCCGGCGGCTGGGTGTGGCTGCGCAACTCGTCGCTGGTCGCCGTCCAGCGCGTGACCATCGTCGGCGTCAGCGGCCGCGACGCCCACCAGATCCGCGCGGCCCTGAGCTCGGCCGCGCACAACATGACGACGCTTGACGTGAAGATGTCCGCGCTGCGGACGGCGGTGGCCCCGTATCCCGGTGGTCAAGCAGCTGCACGTCTCCACCAACTTCCCGCACCGGATGCGCATCGACGTCGTGGAGCAGGTGCCGGTGGCGATGGTCTCCGCCGCCGGCAGTCCTCGTCGCCGTGTCGGCGGACGGGACGCTCCTGCGGGGCGCCTCGGTCCCCGGGTCGCTGCCCACGATCTCGCTGCCGGTGTCGCCCGGGGGCACGCACGTGACCGGCTCCACGCTGCAGCGTCGTCCAGCTGCTGGCGGCCGCGCCCTACCAGCTCCTGCCCAAGGTGAGCCAGGCCTCTGACGGCGGCACGCACGGGCTTGCAGGCGCAGCTGCGCAACGGCCCCAAGCTGTACTTCGGAAGCGCCGCTCGACCTGGGCGCCAAGTGGGCGGCCGCCGCCGCCGTGCTGGCCGACTCCGGGTCGGCCGGCGCGGACTACATCGACGTCACCGTCCCGTCGCGCCCGGCGGCCGGGGCAGGGGCAGACACCGCGTCCAGCCCACAGTCGGCAAGCGGTCAGGCCGGCGCCGCCGGGACGCTCGGTCGCACCGGATCGACCGCGCCCACGGGGTCCACGACCGGAGGCTAGAACAAGTCTGAACCTCAAGTAGAGCCTTAGCTCGCAAATTTCGCAACTCTCCGTTATCGTCGAGAGTTGGGCGTTCTGCAACGACTGTTGCGAAAGCGTGCGCACCGTTGACTTCGCGTATCGCTAAGTTCTAACGTGCCAAACTGGTCACGCAGCCCTCGCGTGGGCAAAACCTTCAACCCTAACTAGAGGGTCGGACGAGAACTCATGGACAGTGGAAGCTATCTGGCAGTCATCAAGGTCGTCGGCGTCGGCGGCGGCGGAACCAACGCCGTCAACCGCATGGTCGACGCCGGGCTGCGAGGCGTCGAATTCGTCGCCTGCAACACCGATGCGCAGGCGCTGGCGATGTGCGACGCCGACATCAAGCTCAACATCGGCCACCAGCTGACCAAGGGTCTCGGCGCGGGCGCCAACCCGGACGTCGGCCACGGCGCGGCCGCCGAGTCGCGCGACGACATCAAGGAGGCGCTCAAGGGCGCGGACATGGTGTTCGTCACCGCCGGCGAGGGCGGCGGCACCGGCACCGGCGCCGCCCCCGTGATCGCCGAGATCGCCAAGAACGAGATCGGCGCGCTCACGGTCGGCGTCGTCACCCGGCCCGTTCTCCTTCGAGGGGACCCAGCGGGCCCGCCAGGCCGCCGAGGGCATTCAGCGACTGCGTGAGAACGTCGACACGCTGATCGTCATCCCCAACGAGAAGCTCCTCTCGATCGTGGAGCGCCGGACGACGATTCTCGACGCCTTCCGCGAGGCCGACAACGTGCTGCGTCAGGGCGTCCAGGGCATCACCGACCTGATCACGATCCCCGGGCTCATCAACCTGGACTTCGCCGACGTGCGCACGATCATGCACGAGGCGGGCAGCGCGCTCATGGGCATCGGCACCGCCGCCGGCGAGAACCGTGCGGCCGAGGCGGCCAAGATCGCGATCTCCTCGCCGCTGCTGGAGGAGTCCGTCGAGGGCGCCATGGGCATCCTGCTCAACATCACCGGCGGCCACGACCTCGGCCTGTTCGAGGTCAACGAGGCGGCCGAGATCGTCCAGAGCGCCGCGGACCAGAACTCCAACATCATCTTCGGAGCGGTCATCGACGACGCGCTGGGCGACGAGGTGCGCGTGACTGTGATCGCCACCGGGTTCGACCACGGGCGCGGGCCGAGCGGCGTGGGGACCGCGCGCGAGACGACCCGCCGCGAGCGGCGCGACCGCGACGTGACGATGGACGATCGCCAGCGCTCCTCGCTGGAGATCTCGGACGACGACATCGACATCCCGTCGTTCCTGAAGGATCGCTAGGCTCGCCGCATTCCTTCGGCGCTGATCACCGGCATCACGGGCCAGGACGGCTCGTATCTCGCCGAGCTTCTCCTGGAGAAGGGCTACACCGTCCACGGGATGGTGCGGCGCTCCTCCACCGAGAGGTTCGAGCGCATCGAGCACCTCCGCGGCCGGGTCACGCTCCATCAGGCCGACCTGCTCGACCACCGCTCGCTGGTCGACGCGCTGCGCGCGGCCAAGCCTGACGAGATCTACAACCTGGCGGCGATGTCGTTCGTCGCCGTCTCCTGGATCCAGCCGACGCTGACGGCGGAGTTCACCGGCGTCGGGGTGACCCGGGTGCTCGAGGCCGTGCGCGAGGTGTGCCCGGAGGCGCGCTTCTACCAGGCCTCCTCCAGCGAGATGTTCGGCAAGGTCCGTGAGGTGCCCCAGACCGAGAACACGCCCTTCTACCCCCGCTCGCCCTACGGCGTGGCCAAGGCCTACGGCCACTTCATCACCGTCAACTATCGCGAGTCCTATGACCTGCACGCCACCAGCGGGATCCTCTTCAACCACGAATGCCTGAGCGCTCAAGTACCGTTGATCATTCGCGACAACGGCGTCATCGCAGTGAAAACGCCGGCGGACCTCGTCCCGGTCGTCCCCAAAGGGCGAAGCGTCCAGCACTTCGAGCCGAAGGGCCTGTTTGAGGTGTGGGACGGCACCGAGTTCACGCCACTGGTGGCGATTACCGCGACACGCAGGGGCGCAACTGACCCCGATCACCGGATCCTCTCAGTAGAGGCCCGGGGTGGGCAGGTCGAGGTGACGGCCCACCATCACATGCTGTCCGAGGAACAGTTGGTCGTACGGGCTGACAGCGTCGAGGAGGGCGACCATCTGGCGATCGCCGAGAGTCTTCCGGAGCGCTCCAACTGGACCGTGATGAGCGAGGCGACGGCGGAGCTGCTTGGCCTGCTGTGCGCCGATGGGTGGGTCGAGGGCGCCGGCGCGAAGATCTGTTTTACAAACAACGACGACGCGCTCCGCGCTCGGGTCACCGAGCTGTGGTCTCGTTGCTTCTTGGGTGGCACGCACGACTGGATCGGTAGCTCCGGGTTCTCGGGCCAGGGCGTCGGCAAGCTCAATCTCAAGGGTGGCCGCGGAGGTCTGGGGTCGTGGTTGCGCGAGCAGCTCTACACCCGGACGGGCCACAAGCAGGTCCCGCCGCTGGTGCTGAACGGCGACGAGGCCGCGCAGGCGGCCTTCCTGCACGGGTTCTATGCCGGCGACGGCCTCAAGCGCGGCAACGGGATGTCGTTTGTCACCAACAGCCCGGTCCTGGCCCAGGGCCTCTGCTGGCTCTATCACCTCGACGGCCAGCCCGCCTCGGTGTATGTCGAGCGCCGGGAGGCCGCGGTCTACTACCGGGTGAACTTGGCCTCGGCGGTCCGCGTCGGCGCCACAGGAGCGCACCTGCGCCGCGACCCTGCCGAGGTCCGCCGGATCGTGGAGATCCCCGCCGCCCAGGACGAATGGGTCTACGACCTCGAGACCGAGAGCGGAGTGCTGTGTGCGGGGGTCGGCCGCCTCGTCGTCCACAACTCGCCTCGCCGTGGGCTGGAGTTCGTCACCCGCAAGATCACCTGGCACGCCGCCGCGATCAAGCTGGGCTTGGCGGACAAGCTGCAGTTGGGCAACCTCGACGCCGAGCGCGACTGGGGCTACGCCAAGGACTACGTCGAGGCGATGTGGATGATGCTCCAGCAGGAGAACGCCGAGGACTTCGTGATCGCCACCGGCGTGGCTCACACGGTGCGCGAATGCGTCGAGATCGCCTTTGACCAGGCCGGGCTCGCGGTTGACGATCACATCGAGATCGACGCGTCGCTCCGGCGCCCCGCCGAGGTCGACCAGCTCATCGGGGACGCGTCCAAGGCCAAGCGCCAGATGGGCTGGGAGCCTCAGACGAACTTCGAGCAGCTCATCCGCCTGATGGTCGACGCCGACCACGCGCTCCTCGCGGGCCGCCGCCCCGCCTGACCGGCGCGCTGCCTGACCGGCGCGCCGCCCGCGGCCGCATCTCCTAAAGTAGAAAGCGGCATGGGTGCGCGTGGCAGAAGAGGCCTGCTCGGAGCGCTGGCCGTGGCGCTGCTGGCGGCGGTGGCCACGACCGCGAGCGCGGCGACCCCTGCGCCGGAGCCTTGCTCGGCTATCGGCGGCGGCAAGTACGACTGCCAGTTCTACCCCGCCGGGGACGGGATCTCAGCCGGCGCGCCGGTCCAGGCCTCGGACTCGTCTCGGGTCGGCTACCTCAACCAGGGCACCAACTGGGTCACGTGCCAGGAGGTGGGCAGCACGGTCATCTCCGGCCCGGACGAGAACAACTGGTGGGCCTACACCGAGGCCAACGACAGACACCTGGGCTGGGTCAACGCCGTCTGGGCCAAGGGCGGTGCCAACTTCGGTCCCTTCCAGGGGGTCCCGGCATGCGCCGCGAGCGTCGGCCTGCCCCCTGGCGGCAAGGCCCCGGCGCCCACCGGTGGGGGCTCGGGGAGCGGCGGATCGGGCAGCGGCTCCGGAGGCGGAGCGTCCGGGGGCGGCTCGACGGGATCAACGATCACGCCGCCGCCCACGCCCGTCCCAGCGCCGACGCCGACGCCGACGCCGACCCAGCCGGCTCGCCGCCACCTGCGAGTGGCCATCGAGCTCAACTGGCACGTGGCCGCCGCCCAGACCCACGTGGTGCGGGTCCGCTTCCTGCACCTTCCCGCCCGGGCGCGCATCAAGATCGCCTGCCACGGCCCGCGCTGCCACGTGCGCAAAGGCTCGATGAGCGCGCGGGCGGCCCGGCGCGAACTGGCCCGGGCCTTCACCGGCGGCGACATCCTCCATCTCACCATCACCATCCGCGGCTATGTGCCAGAGGTCGCCGTGGTGCACTTCCGCAAGGGGCGCGGCCCGCGCGGCGCGATCGTCTCGCGCTGAGCGCCACGCCGGTGGCCGCTGCTCCAGCATGAGCCGCCGGGGGCATGTATTAGCCTGCTCATCGTGCCCTCGACGACCAACGCCCTGCGCCGCAGCCCCCTCGACGATCGCCACCGCGCCGCCGGCGCGAAGCTGATCGGATTCGCGGGCTGGGAGATGCCCGTGCAGTACGACGGGATCAAGGCCGAGCACCTCGCGGTGCGCGCTCACGCGGGGGTGTTCGATGTCTCTCACATGGGTCAGATCGAGACCGCCGGACCCGGGGCGCAGGCTCTGCTTCAGCACCTGCTCTCCAACGACGTGCGGCGGCTGCCCGAGGGTGGCGCCCAGTACAGCGTCATCTGCAATCCCGAGGGCGGGGTGCTCGATGACGTGTTCACCTACCGACTGGCCGAGGCGTGCTTTGTCACGGTGACCAACGCCGCCAATCACGAGCGCGACCTGGAGTGGTTCCAGCGTCACGCGCCGGACTTCAACGCGGACATCATCGACCGCCGCGACGAGTTCGCCATGCTCGCGGTGCAGGGCCCACGGGCGCGTGACCTGCTGCACGGGCTGGCGGACGGCCAGCTGCCGTCGCGCATGCACTGCGCTGGGCGCACCATCGCCGGCGTCCCCATGCTTGTGTGCGGGACCGGCTACACCGGTGAACCGGGCGCCGAGCTGCTCCTGGACCCCGACGCCGCCGGCGACGTATGGGACGCCCTGGTCGCCGCCGGGGCGGCGCCGGCCGGTCTGGGAGCGCGCGACACGCTGCGCCTGGAGGTCGGCTACCACCTCTACGGCAACGACCTGGACCGCGACCGCGGGCCGATCGAGGCCGGGCTGGGCTGGTGCTGCCGCGAGGCCACCGGGTTCGTGGGCTCAGACGTGGTCGCCCGCGTCCGCGCCGAGGGCCCGGCGGAGAAGCTCGTCGCCTTCGAGATGACCGGCCCAGGGATCCCGCGGCAGGGCAACCCGGTCGCCGGCGGCGGCGTCGTCACCAGCGGCACCTTTTCGCCATCCCTGGAGCGCGGCATCGGGATGGCCTACGTCCCCACCGAGCGCGCCGAGCCCGGCACGGACCTGGAGATCGACGTCCGGGGCACGCCGCGCGCCGCGGTCGTCCGCGCCAAACCCCTCTACACCTCCAAGGAGTCCTAGTGTCCGATCCCAGCTATCCGGAGGAGCTCCTCTACCACCCCGAGCACGACTGGGCGCGGATCGACGGCGACCAGGCCACCTTCGGGATCACCTGGTTCGCCCAGGACTCGCTGGGCGAGGTGGTCTTCTTTGACCCACCCAAGGTCGGCACCACGGTGACCAAGGACGCCGCCTACACCGAGATCGAGTCGGTCAAGGCCGTCTCGGACGTCATCTCGCCCCTGTCGGGCGAGATCGTGGAGGTCAACGACGCGCTCGGCGACTCCCCGGAGACGATCAACGAGGATCCGTACGGCGCGGGGTGGCTGGTCAAGGTCAAGCTGTCTGATCCCAGCGAGCAGGAGGCACTGCTGGATGCCGGGGCATACGCGGCGACGGTCTCGTGAGCCGCTACACCTCGGCGACGGAGTCTGACCGCAGCGAGATGCTGCAGGCGATCGGCGTCGCGTCGATCGAGGAGCTGTTCGCCGACATCCCCGCCCACCTGCGCCTCGCCGGCCCGCTCGGGCTCGACGGCGGCAAGTCCGAGCTCGAGGTCTATGAGGAGCTGCGGGCGCTGGCGGCGCGCAACGCCAGCACCGAGGACGAGCTGTGCTTCCTGGGCGCCGGCATGTACGACCACTACGTCCCGGCGTTGGTGGACTCGATCATCTCCCGCTCGGAGTTCCTCACCCCGTACACGCCCTACCAGCCCGAGGTCTCCCAGGGTGGGCTCCAGGCGATGTTCGAGTACCAGACGGCGATCTGCGAGCTCACCGGCCTGCCCATCTCCAACGCGTCGGTCTACGAGGGGCCGAGCGCGGTGGCCGCCGCCGGCTACGTCGCCAAGCTCGCCCACCCGTCCTCGCCCACCCGTTCGCGGTTCATCGTCTCCCGCGGCGTGCACCCCCACTCCCGCGAGGCGCTGGCCACGCTGGCCCACGGCTGGGGGATGGAGGTGGTCGAGGCGCCGCTGCACGACGGCGTCACCGAGCTGCCACCGCTCGACGAGCAGGTGAGCGCCGTGATCGTGCAGCAGCCCAACTTCCTCGGCGCCGTCGAGGACCTCGAGGCGCTGGCCGGCGCCGCCCACGAGGCCGGGGCGCTGTGCGTCGCCGCCTGTGACCCGCTGCCCTTGTCGGTGCTGCGCGCGCCGGGCGAGTGCGGGGTGGACCTCGCCGTGGGGGAGGGCCAGACGCTGGGCAACCGGCTGGACTTCGGCGGCCCCTCGTTCGGCTTCTTCGCCGCCACCGAGGCGCTCATCCGCCGCGTCCCGGGCCGGATCGCGGGGGAGACCGTCGATCTGGAGGGCAAGCGCGGGTTCGTGCTCACCCTCCAGACCCGCGAGCAGCACATCCGCCGTGAGAAGGCGACCTCCAACATCTGCACCGCCCAGGCGCTCAACGCGCTGGCCGGCGTCATCTACCTGAGCTGGCTGGGCCGTCACGGGATCGTCGAGCTCACCGAGCTCATGCTCCAGCGCACCGCCTACGCACGCGAGCGGCTGGGGTCGATTGACGGGGTCCACCTGCTCCACGACCAGCCGGTCGTCCGGGAGTTCGCTCTCACCCTCGACGCCCCGGCCCAGGCCGTCATCGATCGCTGCGTGGCGCAGGGGATCAACCCGGGCTACGCGCTCGGCCGCGACTACCCCGAGCATGACAACGGCCTGCTCGTGGCCATCACCGAGAAGCGCACGCGCGCCGACATCGATCGCCTCGCCGACGTGCTGGCCGCCGCCGTCGCCGCTGAGCGTGTGCGCGATGCCGACCACGTGGGAGCTGCCTGATGACCGCCAACGCTGCCGCCGACGACCAGCTGACGATCTACGAGCGCTCCAAGCCCGGGCGCCGCGCGTTCGTGGCGCCGGCGCTCGACGTCCCCGAGCATCCGCTCGACGATCTCATCCCCGCCCGCCTGCGCCGTCCCGAGGCTCCGCGGCTGCCCGAGGTCTCAGAGCCCGAGATCGTGCGCCACTACAACCGCCTCTCCAAGCGCAACTTCGACCTCGACACCGGCTTCTATCCGCTGGGCTCGTGCACGATGAAGCACAACCCCAAGCTGCACGAGCGCGTCGCGGCGCTGGACGGCCACGCCCGGCTTCACCCGCTCCAGGACCCCCGCCGCGCCCAGGGCGCCCTGGAGCTGATGTGGCGCCTCCAGGAGGACCTGGCGACGATCGCCGGGCTGCCGCACGTCTCCCTCCAGCCCTCCGCGGGCTCCCACGGCGAGCTGGCCGGCGTGCTGCTCACGCGCGCCTTCCACGAGGACCACGGCGAGACCCGGACCAAGGTCCTCACCCCCGACACCGCCCATGGGACCAACCCGGCCACGGTGACCATGGCCGGCTACGAGGTGGTGAAGGTCGGCACCGACGCGCAGGGCAACGTCGATCTCGACGACCTGCGGGCCAAGGCCGACGACGACGTCGCCTGCCTGATGCTCACCAACCCGTCCACGCTCGGGCTCTTCGAGCACGGCATCGAGGAGATCGCGCGGATCGTCCACGACGTGGGCGCCACCCTGTACTACGACGGCGCCAACCTCAACGCGATCATGGGCATCTGCCGGCCCGGGGACATGGGCTTCGACATCGTGCACTTCAACCTGCACAAGTCGTTCACCCAGCCCCACGGGGGCGGCGGTCCCGGCGCCGGGCCGATCGCCGTGTCCGACCGCATCGAGCCGTTCCTGCCGCGCCCCCAGGTGGTACGCCGGACCGACGACCCCGCGACCGACGCCGGGCCGTTCTACGACCTCGACTACGACCGCCCCAAGTCGATCGGCCGGCTGCGCGGGTTTCAGGGCAACTACGGGGTGTTCGTACGCTCCTACGCCTACATCCGCTCACTGGGCGCCGCGGGCCTGCGCGACGTCTCCGAGGTCGCCGTACTGAACGCCAACTACCTGCTGGCCCGGCTGCGCGCCGAGGGCGTCCTGGAGCACCTCCCGGTGGCCTATGACCGGATCTGCATGCACGAGTTCGTCCTCTCCGGGGCCCCGATGAAGCGCGAGCTGGAGATCAAGACCCTGGACCTGGCCAAGCGCCTGCTCGACCATGGCGTGCATCCGCCCACGGTGTACTTCCCGCTGCTCGTCGACGAGGCGCTTGCTCATCGAGCCCACCGAGACCGAGACCAAGGAGACGCTCGACCGCTTCGCCGCGATCGTGGCCGAGATCCTGCGCGAGGCCGCGGAGGATCCCGAGATCGCCCGGACCGCGCCGCACACCACTCCGGTGCGCCGCCTGGACGAGGCCGCGGCAGCCCGCCGGCCAGTCGTGCGCCAGCCGCTGTAGCCGCGTCCCCACACCTAGACAAACGCTGACTGACCTACAGCCCGCTCGGGCGTGCGCCGATTAACCGGGTAGTCGGGGCGCGTGTGCACACCTTCTCCATGTCCAGGGCCATGAAACGAGCGATCGCTGCTGTGCGCTCCGCCGGTGAGATCCGGTGGGAGGAGCGCACGGTCGCCGGACACGCCGGGGCAGTGGTGTGGCTGATCGCGTCGCTGAGCGTGATCGCCATGGCCCTGGCCCTGCCGAGCGCCCACGTCCATCGCGGCACCGTCGTGGCCATGGGCGCCGGCGGCTGCCTGTGGGCGGGCTTCTCGGGCCTGTTCCTGGACTACCGCCGGCTGCCGGCCTGGCTCATCCATCTCTCGACGGTGGCCGGCGTGGTCGCCATCGCGGTCGCCATCTCACTCAGCGGCGGGCCCCGCTCGCCCGCCTGGGCCTGCCTCTTCTACGTCGTGGTCTTCGCCGCCTACTTCTTCAAGCCGCGCGCGGCCGCCGCCTACTTCCTGGCCTGCGTGATCGCCGACGGGGTCGCCCTCGTCGCCGGCACCTCCGGCCAGGGGGCCGACGGGACGGCCACCCTGGTCATCGCGGCGCCTGCGTTCATCGTGCTCGGCGTCGCCATCGTGGTGGGCAAGCGCTTCCTCTTTCGCGTGCGCCGCCAGGCCGAGCGGCTCGCCGCCGAGCAGGGCGCTCTGCGCCGCGTCGCGACCGCGGTCGTCACGGGCGAGCCGGCCGATCGCTTCTACCAGATCGTCGCCGTCGAGGCGGGCCAGCTGCTGGCCGCCGGCGCCGCGGCGATCCTCCGCCTGGACTCGCCCGAGCAGGCGACGATCCTCGGCTCCTGGGCCCAGTCCGCCGACCGGCAGTATCGCGTCGGCAACGCGTTCCCCGTCGCCCCCGACTCTGACCTGGCGCGGGCCCTGGCGGCCGCCCGTCCCGTGCGCGTCGAGCACGCGACGGAGGGGTCGAGCCTCGCCGAGCTGGGCTACGGCTCGAGCATCGTCGCGCCCATCGGGGTCGCCGGCCGGACCTGGGGCTTTCTCGCCGTGGCGTCGGTCGGCTCCCGGGCCTTCGACTCCGAGCACGAACGCCGGCTCACCGAGTTCGCCGCGCTGATCTCCACTGCCATCACCAACATCGAGGACCGGGCCGCGCTCACCGCGCAGGCCTCGACCGACGCGCTCACCGGGGTGGCCAACCACCGCGCCTTCTACGAGCGGCTCACCGCCGACGTCTCGCGGGCCCGGCGCTACGGCACCCCGCTGTCGGTGGCCATCATCGACGTGGACCGGTTCAAGCTC
This sequence comes from uncultured Actinomycetota bacterium, assembly GCA_963790605.1. Classification (GTDB taxonomy): domain Bacteria; phylum Actinomycetota; class Thermoleophilia; order Solirubrobacterales; family Solirubrobacteraceae; genus Palsa-465. Next base: position 184,541 of record CAWBPG010000005.1, read on the forward strand.
GTCAACGACGCCGGCGGCCACGAGGCCGGGGACGAGATCCTCGTCCGCGTCGCCCGCTGCCTGAGCGACGCCACCCGGGCCGAGGACACGCTGGCTCGCGTCGGCGGCGACGAGTTCGCCTGGATCCTGCCCGAGACCGTCGGCGAGGAGGCGGTCTTGGCCGTCCAGCGCGCCCGCAGCGCGATGGCCGAGAGCGGCGACGAGCTGCCCCGCGTCACCCTTTCGGTGGGCATCTGCGACACGCGCTACACCGCGGATCCGACTGAGCTGGTCCGCCTCGCCGACCGCGCCCTGTACTGGAGCAAGGAGCACGGGCGCGACCAGGTGCGGCTCTACACGCCGGCGAGCAGCGACGAGCTCGCCGCCACCTGACGCCACCTGACGCCACCTGACCCCCCCGACGCCACCTGGCGCCGCAGCGCCCGCGCGCGCGGCGCCGTCGTAGGCTTCGTGGCATGCGATTTGTCATCCTCGGGGCCGGCGCCATCGGCGGCGCCGTCGGGGCGCGCCTGCACCAGAGCGGCCACGCCGTCACCCTGATCGCGCGCGGTGCGCACCTGGAGGCGATCCGCCAGCACGGCCTGACCTTCCTGACGCCGGTGGAGCGCGTCGTGCTCCCGCTGACCGCGGTGGCCGATCCCGGCGGGGTGCGAGTGGACCGGCGACGAGGTGGTCCTGCTGGCCACCAAGAGCCAGGACACGCTGGGCGCGCTGACCGCGCTGCGCGACGCGGCCGGCGGCGCGCGTGCCCGTCGTCTGCCTGCAGAACGGCGTCGAGAACGAGCGCGTGGCGCTGCGGCTCATGGACGAGGTCTACGCCGCCGTGGTCATGCTCCCCGCGGCGCATCTGGAGGCGGGCACGATCGAGGCCTATGGGGCCAAGACGACCGGCCACATCGATGTCGGCCGCTACCCCGACGGCGTCGATGCGCGCTGTGAGGAGATCTGCGCCGCCCTGGCCGCCTCGCGGCTGGACTCCCACGCGATCCCCGACGTGATGCGCCTCAAGTACGCCAAGCTGCTGCTCAACCTCACCAACGCCGTCGGCGCCCTGTTCACGGCCTCCGAGCGCCGGCGCGAGCTGTCTGCGCTGGTCACGGCGGAGGGCCGGGCGGTGCTGGACGCCGCCGGTGTGAGCTACGTCGCCCGCGAGATCACTGACGTCGAGGCCCGCTGGCGGCGCTGGGGCGTGCGCGACATCGACGGGCGCCGCCGCGCCGGATCCTCCACCTGGCAGAGCCTGGCCCGCGGCACCGGGGCGCTCGAAACGGACTATCTCAACGGCGAGATCGTGCTCCAGGGCCGCCTGCACGGCGTGCCCACGCCGGTCAACGCGCGGCTGTGCGAGCTGGCCGCAACGGCGGCGCGCGAGCGCCGTGCCCCCGGGACCCTGTCGGCCGACGACGTCCTCGGAGTGCCCGCGTGAACCTCGCCGCCGACCCGCTGATCGCCGCCGAGGCGCAGGAGCTCGCCGCCTCGGCCACCGCCGAGCTCCGGGAGCTCGTCGACATCTCCTCGCCCTCAGGTGACGTCGACGGGGCCGAGCGGGCTGTGGCGGTGTGCGTCGGTCTGCTCCCCGACGGCGCCTCGATCGACCGCCCCGCGTGCTCCTCGCCCAACCACGCCCCGGACCTCATCGGCACCGTCGCCGGGACCGGCACGCGCAAGCTGATGCTGCTGGGCCACGTCGACACCGTCGTCAGCCATGACGCGCACCAGCCGCTGCGACGAGACGGGGATCGGCTCTACGGCACCGGGACGGTGGACATGAAGGGCGGTGACGTCCTGGCGCTGGGCGTCGCCCGCGTCCTGGCCCGTCGCCCCGAGACGTTCGCGGAGCTGGCGGTGCTCATGGTCACCGACGAGGAGTGGCGAACCCGCCCCTTCGTCCACGCGCCGCGCTTTGCCGGCTACGACGCCTGCCTGTGCTTCGAGGGCGGGCAGCTCGACAACGACGGACACGAGGGCGTCGTCGTCCGGCGCAAGGCGGCCGGGACGCTCCGGGTCCTGGCCACCGGCCGTGCGTCGCACTCGGGCTCCGCGCCCGATCATGGCCTCAACGCGCTGCTGGCGCTGGCGCGCACGGCCACGGACATCGCGTCACTGCACGATCCGCACGGTCCCGAGCAGCTCAGCGCCGTCCCCACGGTCATGCGCTCGGGCGATGCCTTCAATGTCGTGCCCGCCGCGGGCGAGCTCATCTTCGACCTGCGCGCCCAGCGGCTGGCGGCGTTCGACGACGTGGTGACGGCGGTGAGCGCCGACCTCGACGGCGTCACGCTGGAGGTGCGGATGGAGCGCAAGTGGCCGGGGATGGACTCGACCGCGGTCACGCGAGGATCTCATCGCCCGCGCCTCGCAGCGGCTCGGCCGCACCATCTCCGGCGTCCCGCGCGGGGGGGCCAGCGACGCCAGCCACTTTGCCGACACGATCGCGCTGACCGTTGACGGGCTGGGGCCGCGCGGGGGAGGGGCGCACACCCCGGGGAGTTCGTGCTGGAGGCGGCGATGCGCCAGCGCCTGGAGGTGGCGCTCGCGCTCGCTCACGAAGTCCTCGCCTAGTGACGCGGCACTAGGTCTGCGAGGGGAACAGCTTCGGGTGCGCCGCGGCCAGGATGAGCCACGCGCCGGCGGCGGCCGACGGCCACACGTGGAACTCCGCGCTGTAGGTGAGGTTGGTGACCGTGCGGTCGGCCATCAGGGGGCCGCTCGTCGGCGTCAGCGCCGCGATGGCCAGCAGCGAGGTGTCGAGCGCGGTCGAGCTCGTCCCGACGGCCGCGTCGGCCAGCACCATCTCCGCGGAGCCCTCGGTCCACATGACGTCGGGGGCGCCGGTGCCGATGAACGGCTTGAACCCGGAGAACGGACCGGGCGCGGCGTAGGTGTTGTTGTAGGTGGCCGGTGCTGGTCGACTTGGTGATCGACCGGCCGCTGATGGCGAACGCGCTGTTGGTGTAGGCCAGCACCTTCTGGGCATTGGTCGTCTCGCCCTTGCCGATCAGGTACAGGACGCCGAGAGCGTCAGCATCGAGCGACTGGACGTTGTCGCCCAGGCCCTCGATGAACCAGGCCTGCGACCCGTTCTGGACCAGCAACTTGCTCTCGATCCCCGAGGCGATCTTGTTGGCGGCGCTGAAGTAGGTGTTCGCCGTTGACCGCTGGCCATCGGAGACCAGCTCGTTACCCAGATTGTTGAGAAACGCGTAGGCCAGCAGGTTGTGCTGGGTGGAGTACCAGGTCACATCGGGGCCGCCGCGGATCAGCCCGGTCGTCCCCTGCAGCGAGATCAGGTAAGACGCGGCGCGCTGCTCCATGGACAGGTAGCGGTTGGTGTGGGTCCGCTGGTCATACAGCGAGCCGGCCAGGCCCACCGTGGCGATCGTGCCCGAGCGGAACACCGACTCGGTGGTGCCGTCGGCGACGTTGAAGGCGATCTCGATCGACCCGTTGGTGTGCTGCAGCGCAGCGAGCTGGTCGAGCAGCTGCTGGGCCTCGGACGTGGCGCCGAAGACCGTGAAACCGGCGGCCGTCATCGCGGAGTCATAGGTCCACGACCAATTGAGCAGCCGCGTGTAGGAGGGGTCGTCGGTGGGGATCGCGTAGGAGCGCACCAGCTGGAGGTTCGCCGTGCCCGTGGAGCCGGTCGGCGTCGGGGTCGAGCTGCTCGCGGCGTAGGCGATCGGGTTGATGTCCTCGCCGAGCCGCATGAACGCGGCGGCCGCTGCGGCGGTGTGCGCCTTGGATCCGCCGAGCTGACCGCCGGGCAGGGGCGCGCCACGTCGCGGCGGGTTCTTGCGGTGGCACTTGACGACCTTGCCGTGGACCCGCTTGGTGCAGGCACGGACCTTGGTGGGCCCCACCTGGCGTGCCAGCCAGCGGGCCAGGGCGGAGCGGGGGGGCTTGCCGCTGCGCGGCCAGGCCTTGTGGACCTTCCCGCCCACGCGGTGCGTGGTGGGCTTGCCCTTGTGGGCCGGTCGACGTCGCGGCGAGCGCGGGGCCGGCGCTGAGTGCGACGGCGCCGATGAGCGCCAGGGTGGCCAACCGTGCGGTCGGGCTAAACCTGCTCATGACTCGCCAGCCCTGGCGGTCATGATCAGGAGTGACACGAAAGTGTGGTTCACGATGGACCGTCCGTGTGTGTCGTAATGCGGCAATGGCAAAGGTCACGTGCCCCGGCAAGGTTCGTCCCAAACGAACGCCCGGGTTGTGCACCAAGTGAGCCGTGGCATGCTAGCGGGTAGACCGCAGAAAACCCCACCACAATGAGGTATTGAGCGGACATAACGCCGTGGGCTGGCGAGTCCTCACTTAAGTGACACAAAGCATGCCAAACCTCACTATCAATCCTGTTTTCGCGCCCTCCACGCATGACCTGGAATGTCTAATCGTTGGTGTCACGCGCCTGTAATCTGAGGCAGGCCGAGCGCATGAAGCGCATGAGACGCAGCATCACCACGCAGTTCACCGTCACCTTCGCGCTCGTCAGCGCGGTGGTCGTCGCGGGGTTCGCGGTGATGTCGTTCACCGCAGGTCATCTCCAGTCCACCGACCACCAGCGCACGGGCTCGACGCGGGCCATCATCGCCGCCAACCAGCTCGAGCAGTCCGTGCTGGATCTGGAGACCGGACTGCGGGGCTACCTGCTGGCCGGCAGGCCCGCGTTCCTGCAGCCCTACCAGGGTGCCCTCGGTCGCTACCCCGACCTCGCGCTGAGCCTCCAGGCCGCCACCACCGGCGACCCGCGGGCGCACCGCCTGAGCGTGGCCATCGCCGCCGCGGTCAAGGACTACGTCTCGCGCTGGACGGCACCGGTGATCCGCACGGCGCAGACCGACCTGGCGGCGGCCCGGGGCAAGGAGGCGGGAGGTGCCGGCAAGGCCCGCGTGGACGCCATGCGGACCCAGTTCGCGACGCTGCTGGACCACGAGACGACGATCCACACCGAGCAGGTCAACCGGGCCAGTGACCTGGCCACGCTCGTGCTCATCCTGGGGATCGGCGCGACGGTCCTGTTCCTGGTGGTGATCGTCCTCACAGGCCTGTGGACCCAGAGAGCGCTCGTGGCGCCGCTGCGCAAGCTGGCCGGCGCGGTCTCCGCGCTCACCGCAGGAGACCTGTCCGCGCGCGTGCCCGAGGCGGGCGCCGCCGAGGTGGGAGCGGTGATGCAGGGCTTCAACGGGATGGCGGATGCGCTGGCCCGCCAACGCGAGGCGCTGGACGACCACCAGAGCGAGCTGGAGGCGCAGAAATCCGAGCTCGAGCACGCGCTGGTCACGCTGGAGGAGCGTAACGCGCACATCGAGCGCGTCCGGCACTTCGCCGACCAGATGGTCGCGGAGGGCTCGTCCGTGGAGACGGTGGCGGTGGCCGCCCTGCGCGGCCTGGCCGACGGCGCCGACTGCGAGGTCGGTGCGCTGTATCTGCGCGACGCCGACGGCGACGAGTGTGTGCCGGTGGCCACCCACGGTGTCATGCCCCAGGAGGTCGAGGCGATGGTCGAGCCCGGGCGCGGGCCGGCCGGCCGCGCGCTGGCCGAGTCGGCGCCGGTGAGCGTGTCCTACGGCGAGACCACGCTTAAGATCGACGGCCCGGAGGGGACGCATCGCGCGGTCCACGAGATCCATGTCCCGATCCGCCACGGCGAGGCGACGCTGGGCGTCATCAGCCTGGGGCGCCTTGACGACGAGCCGTTCTCGGCGGCGGAGCTCCAACTCGTCGCCGATCTGGCCGAGCGCACGGGCTCGGGCTGCATGCAGGCCCTCGCCACGCGCCGGCTGAGCCGCACCGCGCGCGACCTGGGGGCCGTCCTGGAGACGATCGACGAGGGTGTCTACGGGATCGACACCTCCGGGAGGATCACGCTGGTGAACCGGGCCGCACTGGAGCTCACCGGCTACTCGCGCGAGGAGCTGGCCGGCGCCAACTCCCACGAGCTGCTGCACCACACCCACGAGGACGGCAGCCACTACCCGCAGGCAGACTGCCCGGTCCTCGGTGCCATCGAGACCGGTGAGGGGCTCCGCATCATCGACGAGGTCTTCTGGCGCAAGGACGGGACCGCATTCCCGGTCGAGTACTCGGCGGCGCCGCTGTTCGAGGACGACAAGATCACCGGAGCGGTGGTCACCTTCATCGACCGCACCGCGCGCCGTCAGCTCGCTCGCCAGCGCGACACCGTCCATGCCATCACCCGCGTCTTCGCCGAGGGGGCGTCGCTGGATGACGCGCGCCCGCTCATGCTGACGGCGGTGTGTGAAGGGCTGGGCTTCGAGCTGGGCTTCACCTGGCAGCCGACCGACGAGCCCGGGGTGCTCCGTCCGGTCTCCAGCTACGCCGCGCCCGGCTACGAGGACCTCCTCGACGCGCTGGGCCAAGCGCGCCTGCCCATGGAGGGCACGCTGGCCGGGCTGGGCGCCAACTGGCGCGACCCGGTCGTGTGCGCCAACCTGACGGCCGAGCCGCCGCGACCGGGAATGGCGCCCGACCCGCGGCTGCGCGTCGGGGTGGGACTGCCCGTCCTCTCGCGCGACGGGACCCTGATCTCGGTCGCCGAGCTGTTCTGCAGCCGCGACGCCTCCGAGGACGGGCTCCTCGACACGCTGCGCGCCGTGGCCGGCCAGGTGGCCCAGCACGTCGAGCGCCAGCGCGGGGAGGAGGAGACCCAGCGCATGAAGGACCAGATCGTGGCCAACGTCTCCCACGAGCTGCGCACCCCGCTGACCGCGATCGACGGATGGGTGCACGTCCTGCTGGGTGAGGAGCCCGGACCGCTCAACGACGAGCAGCACCGATTCCTGGGCATCGTCAAGCGCAACAGCGACCGCCTCATGCGGCTTGTCGGCGACCTGCTGGTGGCGGGCCAGATCGAGGCCGGCAAGCTCAGCCTCGAGATCGAGGATGTGGACGTCGCCGCGCTGGCGCGCGAGACCGCGGAGCTGGTGGCCGCCTCCGCGCAGGCCAAGCGGATCGCGCTGATGGTCCATGCCGCCGCGCCCGTGCGCGTCCGCGGGGACCGCCAGCGCATCGGCCAGCTGCTCTCCAACCTGGTGGCCAACGCGATCAAGTTCACCCCCGACGAGGGCTCGGTCGACATCCGGGTCCGCGAGCTCGACGGCTCGTGCCTGATCTCCGTTGCCGACACAGGGATCGGGATCCCGCGCGCCGACCGCAAGCATCTGTTTCAGCGCTTCTACCGCGCGTCGACGGCGACGGCCAGCGGGATCACCGGCACCGGCCTGGGCCTGGCCATCTCAAAGGCGATCGCCGAGAGCCACGGAGGGACATTGGAGCTGGCCGACGAAGACGGGCCGGGGACCGTCTTCGTTGTTGCCCTGCCCCTGACCATGCGAGAGGAAGTCTTCACGTGAGCGACGCCAAACCCAAGATCCTCGTCGCCGACGACGAGGAGGATGTGCGGGAGCTGGTCGCCTACCGGCTCACGCGCTCGGGCTATGAGGTGATCGACGCCGCCGACGGCGAGGAGGCCTTTCGCCTCGCCTCCGAGCACCTGCCCGATCTGATGGTGCTCGACGTGATGATGCCGCGGCTTGACGGCTACGAGCTGACCCGCCGCGTCCGCGCCGAGGAGTCGCTGCGCTCGGTTCCGGTGATCCTGCTCACCGCGCGCAGCCAGGAGACCGACGTGGGCCGCGGCTTTGAGGTCGGGGCCGACGACTATCTCAAGAAGCCGTTCAACCCCGACGAGCTGGTCGCCCGCGTGCGCGCGGTGCTCGGCCGCCGTTAGGACGCCCGGCGCCCCGTGGCACCGCTCGAGGTCATCGCGCTCGCACTCAGCGCATCGAGCCTTGCCATGCTCGGGGTGCTGGTGCTGCGCCGGTCCCATCTGACCCGCCGCGACAGCCGCCAGAGGGAGCTGGAGGAGGGACTCAAGGGCATCGCCATGGAGCTCCTGCATGCCGGCGCAGAGCCGCCCCCGCACCTCGGCGAGGAGGAGCGTCAGGCGCTGGCCGACCTCCTGGGCCGCTACGCGCGAGCCATCCGCGGGCCGACTCACGATCGGATCGTGGACTACTTCGAGCGCGAGGGGACGGTGGCCAAGGAGCTGACGGTGATGGCGGGCGCCCGCGCGGGCTGGCGCCGGGCGACGGCGGCCTTCCGCCTGGGCGACATCGGACCGGTGACGGCGGCGGCGGCGCTGGGCGCCGCGCTGGAGGATCCCGACCGCGATGTGCGGATCGCGGCCGCGCGCAGCCTCGGGCGCCTTCGCGCCCCGGACGCGGCCGCGGATCTCCTTGCCGCCGCGGTGGACCGCCGGATCCCGCCCGCGCTCGTCCGCTGGGCCCTGCTTCAGATCGGCGCCCCGGCGCTGCCGCGCTTGCTTCCGGGTTTGACCTCGGACAGCGAGCGCTTGCGCGCGGGCGCGGTGCAACTCGTCGGCCTGCTCGGAGGACCGGGTGAGGCCGCCCAGATCGAGGACGGCCTCCGCGACACCTCGGCGATGGTCCGCGCCCAGGCCGCCCGGGCGCTGGGCCGGATCGGCGGCCGCCGCAACCTGCCCGCGCTGCGCCAGGCGACGTGGGACCGGATCCCGATGGTCCGCGAGGCCGCGGCGGACGCCCTCGGACAGCTGCGCGACCGCGAGTCGGTGCCGCTGCTGGCGATCCGCGCCGTCGGCGACCAGTTCGACGTCGCGCGCGCCTGCGCCCGCGCGGTGGCCGCGATCGACCCCGACGAGGCGGCGCAGCGAGCCGGCGCCACCGGCTCGGCGCACCTGTGGGAGGCCGCCGACCTGGCGGCGCTCCTGTGAGCGTGCTCGACACCGCCCTGTTCGTGGTCGGCGTGATCACGATCAGCTACTTCGCCGTCGTCAACGGCACCTATCTCGTGTTCACCGTGATCGCATGGCGGTCGCTGTCCAGCCACCTCCGCGGCCGCACCTTCAGCGCCGTCGAGGAGGCCTTCAACTCCCCGTTCACCCCCGGCATCACGGTGATCCTGCCGGCCTACAACGAGTCCGCGGGCATCGTCGAGAGCGTGTACTCGCTGCTGGCGCTGCGCTACCCCAGCTACGAGGTCGTCGTCGTCAACGACGGTTCCACCGACGACACGATGGCGCGCCTCACCGCCGCCTTCGACCTCGTCCCCGCCCACCGGGCGGTGCGGACCGCGGTCCCCACCCAGCCGATCAAGGCCAGCTACGTGTCGCGGCGCTCGCCCACCGTGTGGGTCCTGGACAAGAGCAACGGCGGCAAGGCCGACGCGCTCAACGCCGGGATCGCGACCGCGCACCACCCGTACGTGTGCTGCCTGGATGCCGACGCGCTGATCGAGACCGACGCGCTGCTGCGGGTGGCGGCGCCGATCCTGGACGACCCGGAGCACGTCGTGGCCACGGGCGGCATCGTGCGCATCGCCAACGGCTCCACGATCGACCACGGGCGCGTCACCGGCGTCCGCCTGCCCAGCAACCCGCTGGCCGTACTCCAGGTGCTCGAGTACTTCCGTGCCTTCCTCATCGGGCGCGTCGGCTGGACGCGGCTCAATGCGCTGCTCATCATCTCCGGCGCGTTCGGGCTCTTTCAGCGCCAGGCCGTCGAGGAGGTCGGCGGGTATGCCACCGACACCGTGGGCGAGGACATGGAGCTCGTGGTCCGCCTCCATCGCCACTACCGCGCCCGCAGCCTCCCCTATCGCATCGAGTTCGTCGCCGACCCCGTGTGCTGGACGGAGGTGCCCGAGGACATCGGCAGCCTCTCGCGCCAGCGCCGGCGCTGGCACCGCGGCCTGGGACAGACGCTGTGGCGCCATCGCGACGCGACCTTCAACCCGCGGTATGGCACGTTCGGCTTGCTCGCGATGCCGTATTTCGTGTTCCTGGAGTTCCTGGGGCCGGTCGTCGAGACGGTCGGCACCGCGCTCACGATCGTCGCCTTCCTCGTCGGTGACCTGTCCGGCGCCTCGTTCCTCGCCTTCCTCGTGCTGGCCTTCTTGGTGGCGATCCTCCTCTCGATCGCCGCACTGGCCCTGGAGGAGTTCAACTTCCGCCGCCACCCGCGCACCCGCGACATCGTCTCGCTGGTCGTCTACACGCTGCTGGAGAACCTGGGCTACCGCCAGCTCAACGACCTATGGCGCATGCTGGCCTTCGTCGACCTGGCCCGCCGCAAGCAGGGCTGGGGCGCCCAGAAGCGCCGCGGGATCGGCAACCTGGCCACCGCCGAGGCGCCGGCCCGCCAGCCGCTGACGAAGAGTCAGTGAAGATCTGACCCGCAGTGGGGCGAGACCGGATGTGCACCTGCCATCCTTCACACCAGAGATGACCACGTTGTCGCAGAAACCGTTGTCGCAGAAACCGGTTGTCCGCCGCAGCGCCGAGACGGTGCGCCAGTCCGTCGAGGGGCTGTCGCTGCTGGTCGGGATCGTCGCCATCATGTGGATCGTCGAGGTCGTCAACTCGCTCGACAGCTACCGGCTGGACCAGGACGGCGGCCTCATACCGCGTGATGTCGATCGGGTGTGGGCGATCTTCACCTCGCCGTTCCTGCACGCCGGCTGGCCGCACCTCATCGACAACACCATCCCGTTCGTGTTCATGGGCGTGATCATCGCCCTGCGCGGCGCGGCCAGGCTGGCCCTGGTGACGCTCATCGTGATCGTCGTCGGAGGACTGGGCACCTGGCTGATCGCGCCGTCCGGAACCGACACCGTGGGGGCCAGCGGCGTCGTCTTCGGCTACGCCACCTACCTGTTCACCCGCGGGCTGTTCGAGCGCAGCGTGCTGCAGATCTTGACCGGCGTCATCGTCGGCGTGGTCTGGGGTGGTGCGCTGGTGTCGAGCGTCGTGCCCCACGCCGGGGTTTCGTGGCAGGCCCACGTGTGCGGCGCCGTCGGCGGAGTGATCGCCGCGTGGCTGCTCGCCCGGCAGTCGCCGTCGCGCCCGCCCCGCGGCGGTGATCCGGTCCCCGCGGCGCACCGGCCCGTGCACGACGCGATCGATCGCGCGCTGGCTCAGTAGCCTCCGCGCGAGTGGCCTCCCTGACGCGGATCTTCTCCGGCATCCAGCCGACCGGGCGAAAGCACCTGGGCAACTACATCGGGGCGATCACCCAGTACGTCGCGGGCCAGGACCGCGGCGAGGCGATCTACTGCGTGGTGGATCTCCACGCCATCACCGTGGCCTACGAGCCCGCCGTCCTGCGCGAGGCCGTCTACGACACCGCCGCCACCCTGCTGGCCGCGGGGCTTCAGCCCGAGCGCTGCATCTTCTTCCGCCAGTCAGACGTCCAGGAGCACTCCGAGCTGTGCTGGCTGCTGTCGGCGGTGACGTCATTCGGTGAGCTCAACCGCATGACCCAGTTCAAGGACAAGGCGGGCGCGCAGCGCGACCTCGTCTCGGCCGGCCTGTTCTTCTATCCGGTCCTCCAGGCCGCCGACGTCCTGGCCTACCGCGCCCACGAGGTCCCGGTGGGCGAGGACCAGCGCCAGCACATCGAGCTGATGCGCGACGCCGCCGAGCGCTTCAACGCTCGCTTCGGGGAGACGCTGGTCGTCCCCGAGGCACGCATCCCCGAGGTGGGGGCGCGGATCATGGATCTCCAGGCGCCCGATCGCAAGATGTCCACCACGGGCGGGACAGCGCAGGGCACCGTCCTGGTGCTCGACGAGCCCGACGTGATCGCCAAGAAGGTCCGCTCGAGCGTCACCGACTCGGGCTCAGAGGTCCGGCGCGGGCCTGACAAGGCCGGCATCTCGAACCTCATCGACATCCTGGCCGCCGTGCGCGGCGTCGATCCCGAGGCGGTGGAGCGCGAGTTTCACGGGGCCGGCTACGGCGCCTTCAAGCAGGCCGTCGCCGACGCGGTCATCGCCTATCTCGCCCCGGTACGCGAGCGCTACACCGAGCTGCGCGCCGACGAGGCAGAGCTCGAGCGGACCCTCGAGGCCGGCGCCGACAAGGCCCGCGCGATCGCCACCGGCACCCTGGATGACGTGCGCAGGGCAATGGGAGTGGGAACGGTCCGACCCCGCGGGTAACTTCTCTCCTCAGATGCGGAGGCCCCTGCCGTGACATTGACCTACCTCGAGCTGGACCTCGACGTGTTCGCCGGGCCCTTCGACCTCCTGCTCACGCTCATCCTGCGCGAGGAGGTCGATCTGCTGGAGGTCGACCTCGCCGACGTCGTCATCACCTACATCGACCACCTCGAGCGCAAGGGCGAGCTGGACCTGGAGGCGGCCACCGAGTTCCTGGTGCTCATCGCGGCGCTGCTGGAGCTCAAGTCCCGGCTGCTGCTGCCCGGCGAGGAGATCGAGGAGATGGATCTCGACCCCGGTGAGGCCGCCGAGGAGCTCCTGGCGCGGCTGCTCGCCGCCCAGCGCTACCGCAGCGCGGCGGCCTACCTCACCGAGCGCCTCGCCGACGAGGAGGGACATCGGTTCCGCTCGGCCCCGCTGCCCGCACACCTGCGCAAGGCGTCGCTGAAGGACGCCGCCTCGGTCTATGACCCGGCCATCCTCGCCGGCGCCATCGGCGACCTGCTTCAGGTGCCCCCGCCGGTGAACATCAGCCACATGACGATCGCCAAGGTGACCGTCGCCGAGCGCCTGGCCCATCTGCGCGCGCTGCTCTCCCGGGGCCGCTTCACCTTCTCGGACGCGGTGGGCCGCGCTGACCGGGTGACGGTCGCGGTGACTCTGTACGCGCTGCTGGAGCTCTACAAGCAGGGCGAGGCGACCTGGACCCAGGACGAGCCGTTCGCCGAGATCACCGTGGAGGCGCTGGCGGCGCCCAACCGCCTGCCCAACCTGGCCGAGCGCCGCGCCGCGGCCGCGGGCGTCGCCGCCGCGCAGAGGCTGACGGCAGCCGGATGACTCCCGAGAGGCGATTCGCATGAGCGCCGAGCTCGAGCGCACGCTGGAGTCGCTGCTGTTCCTCAGCGCCGATCCCGTCCCGGCGGAGGCGCTGGCCGACGCCGCCGGCGCCGAGCTGCACGAGGTGGTCACCGCGCTGCAGCGGCTGCGCGAGCACTACGAGTACGAGCGCCGGGGGTTCGTGGTCCGCGAGCTGGCCGGCGGGTACACCCTGACCAGCCATCCGGACTCTGAGCCCGCCGCCCGGCGGCTGCTGGCCAAGCCGCGCACCCCGCCGCTCACCGCCGCCCAGGCCGAGACGCTGGCGATCGTCGCCTACCTCCAGCCCGTGTCGCGGCCGGAGATCGCCCGCATCCGCGGCGTCAGCGCCGAGTCGGCGGCGGCCACGCTGCTCGAACGGGGGATCATCGAGGAGGCCGGCCGCTCCCAGTTCGGGGCGGTGCTGTACCGCACCACCGAGCTGTTCCTCAAGCTGTTCGGCCTGTCGCAGATCGGCGAGCTGCCCGACCTCGAGGGCTTTGATCCCTCACCCGAGTTCGAGCAGGAGCTGCGCGAGCGCCTCCTGCGCGCCGGCGAGGCGCGCACCGGGGTCAGTGATGCGGGCGCGGCGGTCGCTGTCGGCCGTGCTGGCGACGCCGACGATTAGCGCCGGCTCCCTCGGCGCGGCGACGCGTCGGTTCGGGGGTGCGCTTGGCGCTCTCGGCGCCGCGGCGGGGAGCCTCGCCGACCTCGACTCGCCGGACGCTGCCCAGCGGCCGTGAGGACGCCTGCAGGTCCACCGCATCCTCGCGGCGGTCGGGCCCGGCGAAGTCGTGCTGGCGGCGCCGCCGGCGGTCCTTGCGCAGCACCGGTCCGCGGCTCTCGCCGACGAAGCGCAGGACGTAGGCCCCGCGCTCGTAGCTGAAGCGCAGCAGGGGGAACATCGCGTACAGGCGCGCCGCCGACACGTACTGCCGCGGCCGCCCCATGCTCTGGATCTCTACCACTGTTGACATAACGCTACAGAGTCGCGTTGGTTGGGTCGATCGACATGAGAAATCGTTTCAGCGCCTCGCCGTCGCGGGCCAGGGCGTCGGCGTCCTCGGCGGCGAGGCCGTCGAAGGGCTCGATCTCGACCGCGCCCCCCGAGCCCCCCAGTCGCCACACGGCCACGCCTCGGCCCCCCGACGAGCGCGAAGTTGCGAAACACCCCGCCGCTGATGACGCGGGCCTCATCGGCGCCGAGGACGTCGGCCCGCGAGGACCAGCCCAGCAGCAGCGGCTCAAAGGCTCCCAGCAGCCGGGGCGGGGGGATCGGCGCCGCGCGGGCGCGGCGGGCGAGGTCGACCAGTCCGCCGGGCAGCTCGCGCAGCTCGCCGCCGATCGCGCGCAGGCCGGCGCGCGCGTCGCGCAGCGGCAGGCCGGCCCACCGGGCCAGATCGCGGTCGCCGGCCGGACCGTGCCCGGCGAGGTAGCGCCGGGCCAGCTCGGCGAGGGCGACGTCGCGGGGCGGGGCGGGGGCGGGGGAGAGCCAGTCGGGGACCCGGGCAAACGCGTGCTGGCGGCCGATCATCGGCCCCCGGACGATCCGCCCCTCGATCGAGGCACGAAAGACGAGGTGCACGAGCGAGTGCTCGAGGTTGGGGATCCGGGCACGCGCCAGCCGCTCGCGCAGTTGGGCCCGCGTCAGCGGTCCGTCCTCGGCGATAGAGCGATCTATCCACTCCACCGCGCGCGCCGTCGTGTCGGGGTCGAGGCCGTCCTGGGCCAGCCGCCTGGCACTGGCGGTCATCAGCGGGGGCGTCGTCAGCGACTGGAGCAGCGGGTAGTCCTCGCTGCGCACCAGGTGCAGGGTCCCGCGATTGAGCGTGGTGATGACCAGCGAACGCTCCTGCGTGAGCTCGCGGTCGATATCGGCGGCGTCCACGCCCATCGTGCGCGCTCGGATGGCCAGCCGCGCGCCCCGCGGATCCTGGCCCTGAATGGCCAGCAGGCGCTCGGCGACGGCCAGCGGCGAGCGGGCCGGACGGCCCGCCAGCAGCTGGGCGGTCAGGCGCCGCGCGTGCACGTCCACCGACGCTGTCATCGACTGAACATAAGCATCTGATCAAGGCCCTTACGTTTGCCCTACGCCCTACCAGCTAACACACAGGGGATGCCCAGGCGCGAATCCAGGCGACGCCCGCATGTGGCCCTGCCCCAATACCCCGGCCTCGACGGCCTGCGTGCGCTGGCCGTGGCGGCCGTGCTGCTCTATCACGGCGGCGTGTCGTGGTCGGGCGGCGGCTTCTTGGGCGTGGAGATGTTCTTCGTCCTCTCGGGCTTTCTCATCACCTCGCTGCTGGTGGCCGAATTCGCGGCGTCGGGCCGGATCGCGCTGGGGGCCTTCTGGGCCCGGCGCGCGCGGCGGCTGCTGCCGGCCCTGTTCGCGCTGGTGGCGGCCATCGGCGGCTACTACGCGCTGGCCGGCCCCACCAAGGCGATCCCCGGCCTCCAAGGCGACGGGATCGCCACGCTGGTCTACATCTCCAACTGGCACCAGGTGGCCGCGGGCACGAACTACTTCGCCGCCAGCGGGCCCGTCTCGCCGCTGCAGCACACGTGGTCGCTGGCCATCGAGGAGCAGTTCTACGTCCTGTGGCCGCTGCTCGTGCTCGCGGTGCTGCGCGTGGTCCGCCGCCGCGGCGCGTCGGAGCGCCGCTCGATGCAGGTCCTGCTCGGCCTCAGCCTGAGCGGCGCCGCGCTCGCATCGGCGGAGATGGCGCTCCTGTTCGCCTCCGGCCGCGGCCTTGATCGGGTCTACTACGGCACCGATACGCGGGCCACCGGCCTGCTCCTCGGCGCCTCCCTGGCCATCGCCCTGGCGATCCGCCGCCGCTGGCCGGCCACCCCGGCGCCGCGTCTATCCCCGCGCTGGGCCCGCCAGGCCCTCGGCGCGGCCAGCGTGCTGCTGCTCGGGCTGCTCGCCGCCGGGATCGTGCTGGCCGACGGCGACGACGCCTGGGTCTATCCGTTCGGGATGCTCGCCACCGACGCGGTCATGGTGGTGCTGATCGCCGCCGTCGTCTGTCAGCCGCGGGCCCCGGGCACGCGCCTGCTCTCAGTGGCCCCGCTGCGCGCGGTGGGGAAGATCTCCTACGGCCTCTATCTCTGGCACTTCCCGCTGTTCCTGTGGCTCGACGAGGGCTCCACGGGCCAGCGCGGGACGGCGCTACTCATCCTGCGCCTCGGCGTGACGCTGGCCGTCAGCCTCCTTTCGTACTTCGTCATCGAGCAGCCGATTCGCCAGCGCCGGCGGCCGGCGTGGGTCGTGCGCGGTCTGGCGCCGGTGGGCGCCGGAGCCGCGGTCGTGTCGCTGCTCATGGCCTCGGCGGCGGCCTCGCTGCCCGTCGGCGTGCCCGCCGCGGCGAAGCTGCCCAAGGCCCCCGCTCGGCTGGCGGGCTCCGACGGGCCCTGCCAGGTCAGCCTCTCTGACTCGCCTCAGCTGGGCATGGCGCCGGTGGGCAGCGACAAGGTCGCCAAGTTCGAGTACGGGGCGCTGGGCAAGTCCACGCTGGTGTGGAGCGGCTCGACGACCAAGACCTTCCAGACGTGCCCGCCCAAGCGGGTGCTCGTCATCGGCGACTCGCTGGCCTTCACGCTGGGCCTGCCGATGATGGACGACGAGGATCGCTACGGCGTCCAGATCTCCAACGCCGCCCTGCTCGGCTGCGCGTTCTCCACCAAGGGCCAGCTCAACCTCAACGGGACCTGGGAGGACCCGCCGGCCGGATGCACCACGGCCCTGACCCAATGGGAGAACGACGTCAAGCGCGTTCACGCCCAGCAGGTGGTGGTGGAGCTCGGCTACCGCGACGAGTTCGACTGGCGCTGGGGCGCCAGGACCGTCCACCTCGGCATGCCGGCCTTCGACACCTATGTCCAGCGCCAGATCGACCACTTCGTGAGCGTGCTGAGCCGCGGCGGGGTCAAGGTGCTGTTTGCAGTCGGTGCCCTACACCCACCCGCCCGACCGCGCCGACGGAACCCCGTCGCCCGCCGCCTCGGCCACGCGTCACGCCGAGATCAACGCCATGCTCCAGGCCGAGGCCAGGCGCCACCCGGGCACCGTCCAGCTGCTCGACATCGACAAGACGGTGTCCCCCGACAACCGCTACGACGCCAAGGTCAAGGGGCAGCTGTGCCGGTTTGACGGGATTCACTTCAGCGTCTTCTGCGCCAAGCTGCTCGAGCCCACGGTGCTCGGCGAGGCGCGCAAGCAGCTCGCGCACTAACCCCGCTCCAACCGGCAGGCCGGTACGATCGGCCCGTCCCGGGGCGGGGGCTCAAGGTCCAGGGTCGTCGCTCCGAATCAAGGGGCCAGGTGTTCAGTCCTTCGCTGCAACGTTTTCGTCGATATGTCTGCGCGGCTGTTGTCCTGTCCGCGGTCGTGGGCGCCCTCGCCGCCATCCGCCTGGACGGGCCGGGTCGGGCCACCGCCTCGGTGCGCCATGGGCCGGCGGCCATCCATCTGCCCGGCGAGCACTGGGTCACCGGCTGGGGGGCGAGCCCGCAGGCGCCGATCGCCTCCAACCTGTCCGCGCGGGGCTTCCAGGACCAGACGTTGCGCCAGATCGTCTTCGCGAGCGCCGGCGGCGCCATGGTGCGCGTCCGCCTCTCCAACGCCTTCGGCGCCGAGCCCGTGCGGATCGCCGCCGCCTCGATCGCGGTCCAGCGCCAGGGCGCCGAGGTGGTGCCCGGCACGTTGCGCGCCCTGTCGTTCGCGGGCCGGCGGGCGGTCGCCGTCCCGGCGGGTCGCGGCGTCGCCTCTGACCCCGTCGTCCTGCGCGTGCACCCGGGCACTCACCTGGCGGTGAGCCTGTACTTCGCGGTCCCCAGCGGGCCCGTGACCCAGCACACCCAGGCGCGGCAGCTCAACTGGGTGGCAGCCGGGGCCCGCACGCTGGACACGTCGGCGCATGCCTTCTTCATCCAGACCCAGTCCTGGTACCTGCTCAGCGGCGTCGACGTCCTCGCCCCGCGCCGCGATCGCGGGGCGGTGGTGACCCTCGGCGACTCGATCACCGACGGCGTGGGCTCGCCGCTGGATGCCAATGCCCGCTACCCCAACGACCTGGCGCGGCGGTTCGCCGCCCGCCCCGGCGCCACCCTCAGCGTGGTGGACGAGGGCATCGGCGGCAACCGCGTCCTCAACGCCACCGAATGCTGCGGCGAGGGCGCCGTGGCCCGCTTCCGCCGCGACGTGCTCGGCCAGCCCGGCGTGCGCGACGTGATCCTCCTGGAGGGGATCAACGACATCGGCCAGAGCCAGAGCCGCGGGCCGCTCACCGCGCCCCACACCTCGATCTCCGCATTGCAGATCGTCGAGGGCTTCCAGCAGATCATCGCCATGGCCCACGCCGCCGGCCTGCGGATCTTCGGCGCCACCCTGACCCCGTTTCACGGGGCCCGCTACTGGAGCGCGGCGGGCGAGGCCAAGCGCGAGGCGGTCAACGCCTGGGTCCGCACCAGCGGCGCTTTTGACGGCGTGATCGACTTCGCCGCCGCGGTGGCCGAGCCCGGAGACCCTCAGCAGCTCGCGCCCGCGTTTGACAGCGGCGACCACCTGCACCCCAACGCCGCCGGCTACCGGGCGATGGCCCGCGCCGTCAACCAGGCGGCGCTCCTGCGCGCGGCGGGTTAGGGCACGTGTCCGAACTTACGGATGCGTGGACTCGGCGGCGGGCTCGGCCTCGGCCGCCAGCTGCCCGCAGGCGGCGGCGATGTCGCGCCCCCGGGTCAGGCGCACCGTGGCGCCGACGCCATGGCGCTCGAGCTCGGCGCGGAAGGCCTCGATCGCCTTCGGGCTCGATCCCTCATAGGGCGAGTCGGTGGGGTTGTAGGGGATGAGGTTGACCTTGAAGGCGCGGGGGTCGAGCACCTCGGCGAGCTGCCGGGCCTGGGCGTAGGAGTCGTTGACGCCGGCGAGCATCACGTACTCGACGAACACCATCCGCCGCTTGCGCTCGTAGTAGGCGCGGCACGCGGCGAGCACGTCGCGCAGCGGGTAGCGGTCGTTGACGGGCATCAGCTCCGAGCGCAGCGCGTCGTCGGCGGCGTGCAGCGACAGCGCCAGGCGGATCGGCATCGGCTGGGCGGCCAGCCGGTCGATCCCCGGGATCCAGCCGACGGTCGACACCGCGGTGTGGCGGTGGCCGATGCCCAGCGCCGGCAGCCGCTCGCACGCCGCCAGCACCGCGTCGAGGTTCATCATCGGCTCGCCCATGCCCATGAACACGGCGTGGTCGACGTCGCCGGTGCGCCGGAAGTGCAGCGCCTGGTCGAGGATCTCCGACGCCGTCAGGTTGCGCCCGAAGCGCATCTGCCCGGTGGCGCAGAACGTGCAGGTCAGCGGGCAGCCCGACTGCGAGGACAGGCACAGCGACCGCCGCGCCGTCGCGATAGCGCATGAGCACCGCCTCCACCGGACGGCCGTCGGTGGTGTGAAAGAGCGCCTTGACGGTGCCGTCCGAAGCGCGCGCCTCCTGCACGAGCGTGAGGCTCGAGTACGGGACCGACTCGTCCAGCGCCGCGCGCAGGTCGAGCGGCAGGTCGGTCATCTCGGCAAAGCCGGCGGCCCCCTGGGCCGCCCAGCGCCACACCTGCCGCTCGCGGTAGGCGGGCTCGCCGAGATCGGACAGCGTCGAGGTGAGCAGTTCGAGATCCACGCTGTCTATGGTGGCAGGGGCCCGATGAGACTTGCGAAGTTCCTCGCCACCGCGGGTGTCGCCTCCCGCCGCGCCGCCGAGGAGATCGTCCGCGCCGAGCGGGTCACCGTCAACGGCGCCACGGTGACCGATCCCGCCCGCGACGTGACCGACGCCGACGCGGTCGCCGTCGACGGGGCAGCCCGTGGCGACCCGAGGCCGAGCGCGCCGTCTACGTGGTCAACAAGCCGGCCGGGGTGGTCTCGACGGCGAGCGACCCCCAGCGCCGCCCGACCGTCGTCTCGCTGGTGCCCTCCCCGGTGCGCCTGTATCCCGTCGGCCGCCTGGACATCGACACCACCGGCCTGATCCTGCTCACCAACGACGGCGAGCTCGCCTACCGCCTCACCCATCCGAGCTTTCGAGGTGCCCCGGACCTACCGGGTGGTGGTCTTCCGCCGCCGGTCCGCGATCGCCGCCGTGCGGGCGCTGCGCAACGGCGTCAGCTCGAGGACGGCCTCACCGCTCCGGCGCGGGTGCGCCGCCTGGGCGACCGGGGCGAGATCCTCGAGCTCACCATCCACGAGGGGCGAAAGCGCCAGGTCAAGCGCATGTGCGAGGCGGTCGGCCATCGGGTGCGCTCGCTGGAGCGGGTGGCCTTCGGCCCGCTCACGCTCGGCGCGCTTGCGCCCGGCGCCCACCGGCGGCTGTCGGAGGCCGAGATCGAGGCGCTCAGCCGAGCTGGAGCTCGAGCACGTCGCGGCGCAGCCGCGTCGAGTGCAGCGCGCGCGCGACGTCCGCCGGCGTCAGCGTGACGGGCCGGCGCGCGACCAGCCGCTTGATCTCGAACTGGAGCACGTGCCGTGTCCACGCGGCGTGAAAGCCGCGGATGGCGTAGCGGCGCTGCATCCGCGACGGGATGAGGTTGCAGGCGGCGCCCCACCAGCACAGCGGCTGTTGGGGCGAGCTCATCGAGATGACGTCCAGCTCGTCCACGCGCGCGCCGGCGGGCCCGAGCACGTGCAGGTGGGGCAGGTAGAGCGAGAGCGGCAGCAGCGTGCGGTAGTGCTGGATGAGGATGGCGCGCCCGAGCAGCGGCGGTGGGGCTCGACCCCCGGGCGGGCGCGGGGTGAACGGGGCCGAGTGTCCGCGCGACGTAGCGCCAGTCGGGGCGCTGGAGGTTGCGGTCGGCCGCGACCCCGATCGCCGCCGTGACCCCGATGGCGCACAGCGCCGCCGCCACCGTCGAGCCCGAGCGCACCGCGGCGCGTCCGCCGGCCAGTCCGCCCGCGACGAGCAGGGCGGCCGGCAGCCACAGGGCGATGATGTTGCGGCGTGATGAGGTCGTCGAACCCGATCACGGCCAGCAGCACGCTGAGCGCGAACCCGGCCAGGGCCAGGCCCGCCGGCCACGAGCGCCCCGCGGCGCTCCCGGCGAGGGCGCCGGAGATCGCCAGGCGCGCCAGCGCGAGCGCGACGCAGCGCGATGGCGATGTCGCGCAGCACGCTCGCGCGCGGGCGCCCCGGTGCCGATCAGGAACTGGGGGACGATCTGGCGCAGGCGCAGGCCCAGGGGGGCCGTGTGCGATCCAGCTGTCGTGCCCGGTGCCGTTCTGGGAGATGGCCAGCGGGATGAGCGCCAGGCCGCACGCGCACGACGATGGCCACGGCCACCCGCACCGCCAGGCGCGCCGACGGTGCTGCGCGAGCAGCCAGACCGCCTCGGGCACGACGGTCACCGCCGCGAAGTAGTGCGTGGCCAGGGCCAGCGCCGAGGCGAGCACCCACAGGGTCGAGCGATGCGCGGCGTCGGCGTCTCGCGGGCGGAGGCGAACGCCAGCAGCGACAGCGCGGTGAGCAGCACGAGCATGGAGTAGGAGCGCGCCTCCTGCGAGTACCAGATGAGCAGCGGGCTGCACGCGGTCAGCGCGGCCGCGATGAGGCCCGCGCGGCGGCGTCATGAGCCGGGCGCCCGCCGCGTAGGCGACGGGGACCACCAGCACGCCGGCTACCGCCGACAGGGAGCGCAGGCCGGCCTCGCCGTCGCCCCACACCCGCGCCCACACCCACGCCACGCAGTAGTACAGCGGCGGAGTGGACTCGCTCTGCGGGATGAGGCCCGAGCATCTTGCCCGGCGAGAACTGCACGAGCTGCGCGGTGTTGGCCTCGTCGAACCAGAACCCCTGGTGGCCGATCCCGTAGAAGCGCAGGGCCGCCGCGACGCCCACCAGCCCGGCCAGCACGCCAGCACCGGCGCGGCGAGCGGGTGGCGGGCTCCGCTCCCACCGCGCGGCGCCCGCCGCTCAGAGGACTGCGCAGGCCGTGGTGCGTTAGCGAGCCGACGCTCACCGCGGCGAGCGTAAACGAGCCCGTGCGAGCAGAAAACGGCTCACGGCTGCGTCGGCGCGGGTGCCTAACACGATCTCAACCAGCCAGTGCGAGCCGCGCCGATCGCGGCTCGCGGCACTATCTTCAACGCATGCGCGAGGACTCCGGCAGCTCCGATCCTCCGGTTGCGCTGGCCTCGAGCGCGGGCGACGCTCGCCGGCTGCGCGACGCGTCGGTGGCGCTGCCGCGGGTCGCGCTGCGCCGAGCGAGCGCGGCGGGTCGCGCGCCACTGGGCGTGACGCTGGGCCCGGTGGCCGGCCGCATCGCGGTCGGCACCCTCATCGCCGCCACTTTCGCGATCGTCGCCGCGGCCAGCGCCGGGCCCGTCGATCCTCGTCCCGCGCTCCGTCCAGATCTTCCCCAACTGGGAGGCGGGGCCGCTGCACATGGTCATCCCACGCCTGATCACCGATCCCAGACCGTCGGCCTGGTCTTCAGCGGCGTGCTGGTGGTGATGCTGGTGGCCTACGCCGCGGCGCTGGCGGCGGTGCGCACGCCTGTCGCTGCGCACGATCGTGCATCGCCGTGCGTGGCCCTGCACCTGATCCTGCTGCTCAGCCCGCCGATGCAGCTCACCGACCTCTTCAACTACCTCGGCTACGCGCGGCTCGGCGCGCTGCACCACCTCAACCCGTACACGCACGTCGATCCGCCAGGAGCTGTTCGACCCCGTCTACGGCTTCTCGAGCTGGCACAACCTGCGCAGCCCCTACGGCCCGCTGTTCATCGCGCTCACCTATCCGCTCGCGCTGGTGTCGCTGCCGCATCGCCTACTGGGCGGTGAAGCTGGCCACGGTCGTGATCGGCCTCGCCTTCGTCGCGCTCGTCGTGGCAGATCGCGCGCCAGCTCGGCCGCGACCCGCGCTTCCCGGTGGCGTTCGTGGCGCTCAACCCGATCTTCCTCATCTACGCGGTCGAGGGCTTCCACAACGACTTCTTCATGCTGGTGCCGATGCTGGGCGCGATCTCGCTGGTGCTGGCGCGCCGCGACCGCTCCGCCGGCGCCGTGCTCATGCTGGCGGTGGCGGTGAAGTTCACCGCGATCCTCCTCCTGCCGTTCCTGCTGGTGGCCGCGCATACACGCGCAGCGCCGGGTGCAGGTGCTCGTCGGAGCCGCGTGCTCAGCGCGGTGCCGCTCGATCGCGCTGGACCTCGCGCTGTTCGGGTTCTCGCTGCCCAACCTCTCACAGCAGAGCACGCTGCTCACCGGCTTCAGCATCACCAACGTGTTCGGGCTGGTCCTCGGCGTCGGCGGCACGCCCGCGCTGCTGAAGATCGCCGCCGTCGGGCGTGGTGCTGGTGGTCGCGCACCAGTTCTACCGCAACCGCGACTGGATCGGCGGGCGCCGGCTGGTCGACGCTGGCGCTCATCGCCAGCCTGAGCTGGCTGATGCCGTGGTACGTGGTGTGGCTGCTGCCGCTGGCCGCGCTGGCGGACGAGCATGCGTCTGCGCAAGCTGGCGCGCTGGCGCTCACGCGTCTACCTGCTGTTCGTGTTCGTCCCGGCGGTCAACACCTACATGAACAACCACAACATCAACCTGCTCAACACGCCGGCCGGGCGAGCGAGCACGTCACTTCAATATAAGCTCGGGCACTAGCTGGGCCGCTGACCATTTCCGGCTCTGCTTAGCTACCGGCCCGTGCGCGTTCAATCCCCGCTGGCAGTCCCCGCCGCGGGCCCGCCTCCTGCGGTCCCCGCTCCGCTGGGCGCGTCGCCGGCTGGATCGCTTCGAGATCGCGCTGCTCGCGGCGTTCGGCGCGATCTCGATGTGGGTGGTGGCGCTGGACGTCTTTCACGCCGTGCGCGACGGCCTGACCTGGACCGGGACCGACGGCTATTACATCGTCGACCAGATGCAGTACCTGTCCTGGATCCAGTCCGCCGCGCACCACGGGCTGATCTCCAATCTGTTCGTGCTGCGCTCGACCCCGTCTGACTACTTCCAGCCGGCGATCCTCATCTCCGGCGCGGTGGCCGCGGTGGGGGTCCCGTCGTGGCTGGCGCTGCTGCTGTGGAAGCCGGTGGCCGTGCGTCAGCGCTGTTCCTGGCCATGCGGGCGGTGGTCAACCGCACGTTCACCGTGACCATGCACCGCCGCGCCGCGCTGGCCCTCGGCCTGCTGTTCGGCTCGTTCACGGTCATCTTCGGCGCGTTGGGATCGTCGGCGACATGATGCCCACGTGGCTGTCATGGGGCTATCCGTTCGGCCTGATGGCGGTCGCCCTGATCGTGTTCGCGCTCGTGCGCTACGACCGCATGCGCGCCGCCGGCCGGCCCGACTGGGTCTGCGGCCTGCTCGGCGGCCTGGCCTCGACGCTTCACCCGTGGCAGGGGGAGACGCTCATCCTGCTCATCCTCTTCGCCGAGCTCCTCCGCTGGCGCGACCTCCTCCTGTGGTGGCGCACCGCGCAGTGGCGTCGCCTGGCCCTGCCCGTGCTCACCCTGGCGCTGACCGCGGCTGCCGCTGCTGTACTACCTGCTGCTCGGCCACCTCGACCTCTCCTGGAAGCTGGCCCGCGTGCAGAGCAAGCACGCCTTCCCGTTCACGGCGATCGCCATCGGGGTCGCCCCGCTGGCCATCCCGGCGCTGCTGGGCTACCGCGGCCGCTCGGAGACGATGCTGGAGCTGCTGCTGCGGGTCTGGGGCCCGGTGGCGATCCTCATCTACGTCTTCTCGGCGACCGGCCTGAGCGCGACGCCGCTGCACGCGTTTGACGGGATCACGATCCCGCTGGCCGTGCTCGCCGTCAAGGGCGTGACCCGCACGTCGCTGCGCACGCTCCCTCGGGCGCGGCTCGTGGCCACTGCCGTGGTCGCCCTCGGGATCATCCCGGCCAACGCCTACGCGCTGGCCACCGCGCACAGTACGTCGACCCGGCCGGCGGCAACGCCAACTTCATCACCCACGACGAGCACGCCGCGCTGCACTACCTGGCCAAGAACCCCGACGCGGGCGGGGTGCTCACCCAGTTCTACCTCGGCGAGGCGGTGCCGGGCGCGACCGGTCGGCGCACCTTCGTGGGCAACTGCCTGTGGTCAGAGCCCAACTGCATGCCCCGGTCCGAGGCCGCCGACGCGCTCTTCCGCGGCCAGGACACCCAGGCGCAGGCGCAGCAGCTCGTGCGCCAGAGCGGCGCCCGCTTCCTGCTGGCCAGCTGCGCGCCCCACGCGGATCTGGCCAAGCGCCTGGGCGAGCTCGTCGTGTCCACCACCCACTTCGGCTGCGCCACCGTCTATGAGCTGGAGCCGCCCGATGCGGCGGACGGTCCTTTGGCAGAATTACCGTCCGATGCGGTTGTTCGCGCTCCGAGGCGCCAATAGCGTCGAGGCCAATGAGGCGAGCGCGATCCTGGAGGGGACGAGCCTTCTGATCCGCGAGCTCATGGATCGAAACGCGCTCACCCCCGACGCGATGGTGAGCTGCATCTTCACGCTCACCGACGACCTGGATGCCGAGTTCCCGGCTCTGGCCGCCCGTCAGCTCGGCCTGGACAAGGTCCCGCTGCTGTGCGCGCGGGAGATCCCCGTCCCGGGCTCGATGCCGCGCGTCGTCCGGCTCATGCTGCATTACTACGCCGATGACGAGCACACGCCCCAGCACGTCTACCTGGGGGCGGCGCGGGCGCTGCGCTCCGACCTCGACGCGGCACAATAGACGCCGATGGCCATCGAATTCGGACGAGCGCATCCGCCGGATCCCGTCCTATCCGCTGGCCGCGGGCTACGACCTCGGCGCCGACACCGCGATGCTGGCCTCCAACGAGTCGTGCTTCGCGCCCGCGCCCGGGGTGGTGGAGGCGGCCCAGCGGGTGCTCAGCGGCGTGCACCGCTACCCCGACCCGTCCTACTCGCCCCTGCGCCAGGCGCTGTCTGACCGCTACGGCGTCCCCCGCGAGCGCATCGCCCTGGGCAACGGCTCCTGCGACATCCTGCTCTCGGCCGGCGAGGCGCTGCTCGAGCCCGGCGCCGAGGTGATCTACGCGTGGCCGGCGTTCAGCGTCTACCCGCACCTGGCCGCCGCCTCGGGCGCGCGCGCCATCGAGGTGCCGCTCGACGACGAGGACCGCCACGACCTCGATGCGATGGCCGCCGAGATCACGGTGGCCACCCGCCTGGTCCTCGTCTGCAATCCCAACAACCCGACGTCGACGTCGCTGCCGCTCGATGCGCGTCGCGCGATTCATGGCGCAGGTGCCGCGCCACGTGTGCGTCATCCTCGACGAGGCCTACTGCGAGTTCGCGCTGGCGCTGGGGGACACCTACGCCTCGCTGGACCTGCTGCGCCGCTGGCCCAACCTCGTGCTGCTGCGGACCTTCTCCAAGGCCTACGGCCTCGCCGGGCTGCGCGTCGGCTACGGCCTGTGCGGGTCCGAGGACTTCCGCGCCGCCGTGGACCAGGTGCGCCAGCCCTTCTACCTCAACATGGCCGCGCAGGCCGCCGCCGTGGAGGCGCTGCGCCATCAGGACGAGGTCGAGCGCCGGGTCACCCACACGGTGGCCGCCCGCCTGGAGCTGATGGAGGGGCTGCGCGAGCTGGGCCTGTGGGTGGCCGAGTCCGACGCCAACTTCATCTGGACCCATCTTCCTGACACGTCGTCGAAGCCGACGTGATCTCCGGACTGCGGGCACGCGGGGTGCTCGTCCGGGCCGGCGCCGCGCTGGGGCGCGAAGGATCGTTGCGCGTGACCGTCGGCACCGACGCCGAGAACGGCCGGTTCCTGGGCGCACTGGGAGAACTCCTGTGATGGAGGCCGCGAACTCCTCCTGACGCGCCCCCCGGTGACCGGTACGTGAGCACATCTCTTTCGCTGACAGAGCCCCGAGTCGGAGGCCCCGCTCCGCAGCGCACCCGGCCGACGTCGCGCTGGTCGCCGCTGCGCCGCTGGTGGCCGTGGGTGGTGCTCGGCGCGTGCATCGTCTCGGCGCTGTTCGTCGTCGTCTCGGACATGCGGCCGTCCTACGACGGGTTCGGCTTCCTGGTCTGGGGCCGCCAGGTCCTGCACTGGAACCTCAACACCGACGGCGCGCCCTCGTGGAAGCCGCTGCCCTTCCTGTTCACGCTGCCCTACGCGGTGGCGGGCCGCGGCCAGATGTGGCTGTGGATGGGCACCGCGGTGGCCGGGGCGGTCTTCGGCTCGGTGTTCGCCGCGCGCGTCGCCTTCCGCCTGACGGGGACGGGTCGGGACCGATCCGATCGTCGCTACGCCCCCTACGTGGCCGGCGCCTTCGCCGGGATCGCGGTGCTGGGGATCAACACCTACATGCACCTGGTCCTCATCGCCAACTCCGATCCCCTGATCGTGGCGGTGCTGCTGGCGGCGATCGACTGCCACCTGAGCCGGCGCTACCGGCTCGCCTTCGGCATGCTCGTGCTCGCCTCCCTGGGCCGGCCCGAGGCGTGGGTGTTCGCCGGCCTCTACGGGCTGTGGTTGATGTGGACGGTCCGGACCGTCTCGATCTGCATGCTGGTCGTCACCGGCCTGGTGTTCATCCCGGCCTTCTGGTTCAGCATCCCGGCGCTCACCTCCAAGAGCTGGTTCATCTCCGGCGATCTCGCGCTCAACCAGCAGACGGTGATCCACGGCAACAAGATCGTCGGCGTCATCAACCGCTTCCGCAGCCTCTACGAGCTGCCCATGCAGCTGGCGATGCTCATCGGGGTGGTGCTGGCCGTGCTGCGCCGCGACCGCGACGACCCTGCTCGTCGTCGGGGCCGCGGCGACCTGGCTGCTCATCGAGGTCGCCTTCGCCTACCACGGCTGGTCGGCGGTGAGCCGCTACATGATCGAGCCCGCGGCGGTGATGGTCGCCGTCGCCGGCGGGGGCATCGGCTGGCTGCTGGCCGACACCCGGACGTCGAAGGTCCTGCGCTGGCTGGGGCCTGTGGTCGCGCTCGGCCTGATCGTGGCGCTCGCGCCCGACGCCCGCAGCCGCGTGCGCACCGTGCGCGTCCTCATCGCGGACTCCCGCCACTCCGCCAAGGCAGATCGACCGCCTGCACAAGGTCATCGACGACGACGGCGGCCCCGACGCCATCAAGGCCTGCGGCCAGCCGGTGTCCCTGCTCGGCTTCCAGAGCACCGTCGCCTGGTTCGTCAACCTCAACGTCGGCAACGTCGGGTTCCGCCCGGGCAAGTCGATCGGCCGCGGCGACCAGATCGTGCTGTTCAAGCCCCACCACAACGGGTGGCAGGTGCGGCTCTACAACGTGCCGGCCTGCGGTCAAGGCGCAATGCGATCAGCTCAAGGTCGACTCTGACTTCGGGTGAGGGTGAGCGTGAGGGTCCGCCTCCTGCCGGGACCGCTGTGCAAGTTATGGCTGCTCAGCAACCCTCAGATGACACACGTCGCCCGGGCCGCCCGAATCCGCCCTCGATAGCCCGCCGTTGACGTATGCCGGTACCCAGGGCAGACGCACACGGCAGGCCACCAACGCTTGCCAAGCACAGCGCGCCCGTGCTACAAACCCGCCCAGCGCATGCGCGACCACGCCCTCACGACCTGCAGCACCCTCGCCGGTCTCGGCTGGTCGTACTACGCGCGCTTCTACGCCTGGCGATTTAGCTAGGCGCTCGGCCACAGCTCCCTGTCCGCGCCCGCGCGCGGAGACTCCGGAGGCCGAGCGCCGTCACCGCCCGCGGACCAGCCGTCACCGCCCGCGGACCCACGTCCGCAACGAGGCCCGGGGTGGGCGGGCCCGTTTTCTCTAAATTCCCCTGCGCGTTGAAAGGACCAAGAGCCAGATGATGATCGTGATGAAACCGGCGGCCACACAGGAGGAGGTCGACGCCGTCGTCGAGCGAGTGAACGGCGTGGGCGCGCGAGCCCACGTCATCTACGGCGATGAGCTGACGGTGATCGGTGCCATCGGCGACGCCGAGCACGTCGCCCGCTTGGCCCTCAGGGCACGCCCGGGGTGGACCACATGGTCCCGATCTCCAAGCCCTACAAGCTGGCCTCGAGCCAGATCACCCACGGCGCGCGCAGCGTGCTGGACATCGCGGGCCGCCAGGTGGGCGGCGACCACTTCACGATGATCGCCGGCCCGTGCACGATCGAGTCCCGCGAGCAGACGCTCCAGACCGCTCACACGGTCGCGGCCGCCGGGGCCACGATGTTCCGCGGCGGCGCCTACAAGCCGCGCACCTCGCCCTACGCCTTCCAGGGCCTGGGTCAGGAGGGGCTGCGGCTGCTGGCCGAGGCCAAGGCGCAGACCGGCCTGCCGATCGTCACCGAGGTGATGGACGCCCGCGACCTGGAGCCCGTGCTGGAGGTGGCCGACGTCATCCAGATCGGCGCGCGCAACATGCAGAACTACACGCTGCTGTCGGAGATCGGCCGTTCGGGATGCCCGGCGCTCATCAAGCGCGGGCTGTCGAGCACGCTGGAGGAGCTGCTGATGGCCGCCGAGTACGTGCTCAAGGAGGGCAACGAGTCGGTCATGCTGTGCGAGCGCGGCATCCGCACCTTTGAGACCGCGTACCGTTTCACGCTGGACCTGATGGCGATCCCCGTGCTCAAGGAGATGACCCACCTGCCTGTGATCGTCGATCCCAGCCACGCCGCCGGCCGGCGCGACCTGGTGGCGCCGATGTCGCTGGCCGCGGCCGCCGCGGGCGCCGACGGGCTCATCGTCGAGGTCCACCCGGACCCCGACCAGGCGATCTGCGACGCGGCCCAGCAGCTGGTGGCCGACGAATTCCCCGAGTACCTGGACCGGGTGCGCGCCGCGGCCGCCGTGGGCGGCAAGGCGCTGTGGGAGGAGCCGGTGGCGAGCGGCCGGTGACGTTCACCGGAACCGAACGCTCGGACTCGGTCCGCGACCAGCGGATCGAGCGGCTCGTGCCGCTGGCGGCGCCGCGGGACCTGATCGAGTGAGCTCCCGCTCACCGAGGAGCACGTCGACGTGCTGCTGCGCGGCCGCTCCGAGGTGCAGGCGATCCTCGACGGGCGCGACGACCGCCTGCTGGTGGTCGTCGGCCCCTGCAGCGTCCACGACGTCGACGCCTCCCGCGACTACGCCGAGCGGCTGAGCGCGCAGGTGGAGCGGCTGTCGGACGACCTGTGCCTGGCCATGCGGGTCTACTTCGAGAAGCCGCGGACCACGATCGGCTGGAAGGGGCTCATCAACGATCCCCACCTCGACGGCTCCGGCGACGTCAACACCGGCCTGCGGATGGCGCGGCGGCTGCTGCTGGAGGTGCTCGCCCTGGGCCTGCCCGTCGGCTGCGAGTTCCTGGACCCGATCACCCCGCAGTACATCTCCGACGCGGTCTGCTGGGGCGCGATCGGCGCTCGCACCGTCGAGAGCCAGATCCACCGCCAGCTCGGGTCGGGCCTGTCGATGCCGGTCGGCTTCAAGAACCGCACCGACGGCAACATCCAGGTCGCCGTCGACGCGGTGCGCGCCGCCGGCGTCTCCCACGCCTTCGCCGGCATCGACGTCAACGGCAGCTCCGCGATCCTCCACACCCGCGGCAACCGCGACTGCCACGTCATCCTGCGCGGCGGCAAGGGCGCGCCCAACTACGGCGCCGAGGACGTCGCCCGCGCGGTCGAGCTGCTGCGGGCCGGCTCGCTGCCCGAGCGGGTGATGATCGACCTCAGCCATGACAACAGCGGCAAGGAGCCCGACCGCCAGCCCGCGGTGGCTGCGGCGGTCGCCGAGCAGATCGCGGCCGGGCACGGGACGATCGTGGGCGTGATGCTCGAGTCGTTCCTCGTCGCCGGGCGCCAGGACTTGGTCCCGCCCGCCCAGGCAGAGCTCGTCTACGGCCAGTCGATCACCGACGGCTGCATCGGTTGGGACACCACCGTCGAGGTGCTCGACGGTCTGGCCGACGCGGTGCGCGCGCGCCGCCGCGCGGCCTAGACGCGACGGTGAGTCGATGCGGCTCGCGGTTCTCGGCGTCGGATTGATCGGCGGCTCGGTGGCCCTGGCGGCGCGCGAGCGTCTCGGCGCCGAGGTGACCGGATACGACGACTCGCCGGAGGCGCTGGAGCGCGCGCTCCAGCTCGGCGCGCTGGACTGCGCGCGCAGCACGGTCGCACGCCGCCGTCGCCGACGCCGAGGCGGTGTTCGTGGCCGTCCCGGTCGGCGGGCTGTCAGAGCTGGTGGGCGAGGCCCTGGCCGCCGCGCCCGCGGACTGCGTGATCACCGACGTGGGCTCGACCAAGCGCGAGGTCGTCGCCGCCCACGACGACCCCCGGTTCGTCGGCGGCCATCCGCTGGCCGGCGCCGAGAACGCCGGCGTCGAGCACGCCCGCGCCGACCTGTTCGAGGCGGCCACCTGGTACCTGACCCCCAGCGCCGGCACCTCGGGCATGCTCTATGAGCGGCTGCACCGCCTGCTGCACGGGATCGGCGCGCGGCCGACCGCGATCGACGCCGACACCCACGACCGCATCCTCGCCGCGGTCTCGCACCTGCCCCACGTGCTGGCCAACGTGCTCGTCTCCCAGGCCGCCGCCACGCTCGCAGGACGACGCGGACCCGCCCGCCCGGCTGCCGGCGACCGGCCCCAGCTTCCGCGACGCGACGCGCGTCGCCGGGGCGCCCAGCGCCATCTGGACCGACATCTACCTGTCCAACCGCGACGCGCTCACCGCCGAGATCGACGGCGCCATCGAGCGCCTGCATGCGGTGCGGGCGGCGCTGACCGAGGCCGACGGCGCCCGGGATCACCGCGTGGAACGAGCGGGCGGCGGCGGACCGGCGGCGGCTGCTCGAGGCCCAGCTCGCCGGGGGCGACCTGCACGAGCTGCGCGCCTCGGTGCCCAACCGGCCGGGCGTGGTGGCGCAGATCGCGCTCGAGCTCGGGCGCGCCGGGGTGAACATCAACGACATGGCCCTGTACCCGGCCAGCGACATGAAGGAGGGCGTCATCGCCATGTGGATCGCCGGCGACGCCGCCACCGAGCGCGCGCAGGAGCTCATCGCCGGCCTCGGCTTCCCGGTGGCCCGGCCATGAACGCGCGCTTCGAGCCGGGCCTGCGGCTGCGCGGGCGTGTGTCGCCGCCCGCCGACAAGTCGATCTCGCACCGGGCGGCGATCATCGGGGCGATGGCGTCCGAGCCGGTGCGGATCACCAATTACCTCGACGCCGCCGACACCCGCTCGACGCTCGACGCCGTGCGGCGGGTCGGCGCGCTGGTGGAGCGCCACGACGGCGAGGTCCTCATCCGCGGCTGCGGGATGCGCAACGCCCAGGCCACCCGGAGAGCCGATCGACGTCGGCAACGCGGGAACGCTGATGCGCCTGCTGCCCGGCTGGCTGGCCTTCCAGCAGGGAGCGGCGTTCACGCTCGACGGCGACGCCTCGATCCGCCGGCGCCCGGTGGACCGGATCGCCGGCCCGCTGGCTCAGATGGGCGCGCAGCTCGAGGCGACCGAGGGCCGCTACCCGCCGTTCACCGTTCACGGCGCGGGCCTGCACGGCATCACCTATGAGCTGCCCGTCGCCTCGGCCCAGGTCAAGTCGTGCGTGCTCCTCGCCGGGCTGGCCACCGACACCACCACCGTCCTGGAGGCGATCCCCAGCCGCGACCACACCGAGCGGATGCTGGCCGGCGCCGGCGCCCGGGTCGATCGCCGCGCCACCGACGGCGGCGGCTACGCCTCGAGCGTGGGCAACACCGACGAGCTGGAGCTCGAGTCCGTTCACGTGCCCGGCGACCTCTCCAGCGCCGCCTTCCTCATCGCCGCCGGCGTGCTCGTGCCCGGCGCGCGCCTCGTCCTCGAAGGCGTGGGGGTCAACTGGACCCGGGCGGGCTTCCTGCGCATCCTGGAGCGGATGGGCGCGATCGTGGTCGGGGAGGTCGAGGAGCCCGGCGCGTTTGCCGCCGCCGAGCCGGTGTGCGATCTCGACGTCAGCTACGGGCCCATCGAGGCCACCACCGTCGGCGCCGACGAGGTGCCCCTGGCCATCGACGAGCTGCCGCTGGTGGCGTTGCTGGGCTGCTTCGCCGAGGGCGAGACCGTGGTGCGGGGCGCCGGCGAGCTGCGGGTCAAGGAGTCAGACCGCATCGCCACCGTCGTCGACGGCCTGCGCGGGCTCGGGGCCGACATCGACGCGCTCGCAGGACGGCTTTGCGGTGCGCGGCCGCGGCACGCTGCGCGGGTGGCCGCATCGACGCCCACGGCGACCACCGCCTCGCCCTGCTGGGGGCCGTCGCCGGGCTGGCCTCGCAGGAGGGCGTCGAGGTGGTGGGGATGGAGGCCGCCGAGGTCTCCTATCCCGGGCTTCGCCGCAGGACATCGCGGCGCTGGCGGCCGGCTGATGGTCGTCGCCATCGACGGTCCCGCCGGGGCCGGGAAATCGACGGTGGCCCGCGCGGTGGCCCGCGAGCTCGGCTTCACCTACCTGGACTCGGGCGCGATGTATCGCTCGGTCGCGCTGGCCGCGCTGCAGCGCGATCGCCCGCCCGCCGAGGTGGCGCCGACGCTGCGCATCGAGCTGGGGGAGCGGGTGCTGCTCGACGGGCGCGACGTCACCGAGGAGATCCGCACCCCGGAGGTCACGGAGGCGTCGTCGGTGGCGGCGGCCCAGCCTGCCGTGCGTGAGGCGATGGTGGCCGAGCAGCGGCGGCTGCTGGCCGACGGAGACTGGGTGGCGGAGGGGCGCGACATCGGGACCGTCGTGGCGCCGCAGGCCGAGGTCAAGGTGTTTCTCACCGCCAGCCCCGAGGCGCGGGCGCAGCGGCGCGCCGCCGAGCTCGGGGTCGACGCCGCCACCGTCCTGGCCGAGCAGACGATCCGCGACGAGCGCGACAGCCGGGCGCGAGCACTCGCCGCTGCAGGCGGCGCCCGACGCGCACACCGTCGACACCACCGACCTCGCGCTCCCCGAGGTGGTGGCTCGGATCGTCGCCCTGGTGCACGCGCGTCGGCTGACCGCGCGGCGACGACGCACCCGGACAAGCGTCCAGAACACGTCGATTTCGTGTCAACGAAGCGCAGGATGCCGACAACGAACGTGCTGAGCCACCGCTGACGAGGGCAGATCCGACGCGAGTCGGGGTCGGAAGGCGATGTGGCTCGATTGCCAGTTCTCACCACGGAAGGTGAAAAACCGATGAAGAAGTACCGTTTCAACCGCCGCTCGCGCGCGTACAGCGTGTGCGGCGTCCTCACCGCCGCCATCGCCAGCCTGGCGGCCAGCCCCGCGCTGGCTGCTCAGGTCGACGTGAGCGGACTGGGCTTTGGTGACAGCTCCGCGTGCAGTGCTCCGGCGCTGACCCAGCCGTTTGTCTCGGCCGGGGACAGCAACTGGTACACGTTGACCCCGGGTGAGACCCCCGGCTCCTTCAACGGCGCCGGCTGGACTCTCAGCGGGGGCGCGTCGATCAAGGCCGGGCAGGCCGGCGCCGGTTCGGTGCTCGACCTGCCCAGCGGCTCGCAGGCGGTCAGCCCGCCGATGTGCGTGGCCTCGGACTACCCGACGGCTCGGACCATGGTCCGCGACGTCGCCGGCGCCCAGGGCGTGCACATCTACGTGGCCTACGCCGGCACCAAGACCGCGAGCAAGGCCCAGAACGTGGGTCAGGTCCACGGTCAGCAGTCCGCGTGGACGCTCTCGAACCCGTTCAACATCCATCCGGGCAACCTGCCGGGGTGGCAGTTGATGCGGTTCACGCTCGTGCCCGATGGCAAGAGCAGTGACTTCCAGGTCTACGACTTCTACGTCGACCCGCGCATGCACGACTAGTGGAGCCACCCCGGCTGCGCGGCTCCGCGGTCGACCGCGAAGCGTGAGCGTCCGGAGGCGTCGCACTAGCGGTCGTACCGGGGTCACTGACGACGCAGCCTACGCACCGGCTGGCAGGGATGCCGGCCCTTTTGCGTGGTCGCTTCCCGCGGCCGCTAGCCTCGACGCAGCATGAAGGTCGCGATCGTCGGATATCCCAACGTGGGCAAGTCCTCGCTGGTGAACCGCCTCACCCAGTCCCGGGAGGCGGTCGTGCACGAGCAGCCGGGGGTCACCCGCGACCGCAAGGAGCTGCGCACCGACTGGAACGGCCGCACGCTCACGCTCATCGACACCGGCGGCGTCGACCTGGAGGACCGCGACACGCTGGCCCGCCAGATCCAGGACCAGGCTCGGGCCGCGCTGGCCGACGCCGACGCCGCGGTCCTCGTCGTCGACGCCAAGGCGGGCATGCGGCCCGGCGATCAGGAGATGGCCGAGCTGCTGCGCCGCTCGCCGCTGCCGGTGCTGGTGGCGGCCAACAAGATCGACACCGCCAAGGACATGCCGCTGGCCGCCGAGTTCCACGCGCTGGGGTTGGGTGACCCGATCGCCGTCTCGGCCGCCCAGGGGCTGGGCACCGGGGACCTGCTGGACCGGGTGGCCGCGCTGGCGCCGGACGTTCCCGACGAGGACGGCGACGACGACGCCGTGCGCCTGGCGCTCATCGGCCGGCCCAACGTCGGGCAAGTCCTCGCTGCTCAACCGCTTCGCCGGCTCCGAACGGGTGATCGTCTCCCCGGTGGCCGGGACCACGCGGGACGCCATCGACCTGCCGATCACCTTCAACGGCCGCGAGCTCATCCTCGTCGACACCGCCGGCATCCGGCGCCAGGCCAAGGTGGGGGAGTCGCTGGAGTACTACACCTCGCTGCGCTCGCGCCGCGCCGCCGAGCGCGCCGACGTGGCCCTGGTGGTGTGCGACGCCACCGACGGCGTCACCACCCAGGACCTGCGGATCGCCGAGCTGGCCATGCGCAGCGGCTGCGCCACCGCGCTCGTGCTCAACAAGTGGGACATCGCCGACGGCGTCGATCTGGACCACGAGCGCGCCCGGGCCCACAAGAAGCTCCGCCTGCGGCCCCGGGTGCTGACC
Source organism: uncultured Actinomycetota bacterium (assembly GCA_963790605.1). Lineage (GTDB taxonomy): Bacteria > Actinomycetota > Thermoleophilia > Solirubrobacterales > Solirubrobacteraceae > Palsa-465. The sequence continues at coordinate 220,272 of CAWBPG010000005.1, forward strand.
GCCTCGGCCAAGACCGGACGCCACGTCGAGCGGCTGCTCGTCGAGGCGGTGGCGCTGGCCGATCGCACCCGCACGCGCATCCCCACCCCGCAGCTCAACCGCTTCCTCTCCGAGGTGGTGGCCGCGCGCCAGCCTCCGGTGGGCAAGCGCCCCGCCAACGCCCGGGGCGCCGCCGCCAACCACCGGCTCCGCCTCATCTTCATGACCCAGACCGCCGAGCGCCCGCCGCGCTTCTCCATCCAGGTCAACTCGCGCACGCGGGTGACCCGCGACTATGCCTACTTCATCGAGAACCGCCTGCGCGAGCGCTACCGCCTGGAGGGAGTCCCGGCGATCATCGACTTCGTGGAGCGCAACGAGCGCCGCCCGCCGTCTGATCGCGAGGAGCGGCGGTTCGCACGCGAGCGCAAGCAGGGTCGCGCGCCCAGCGCACACGACGCCGCGGCCTGAGCCACGGTGACTCGGCTCAGAGCAGGGGCCTAGACGTCGGCGGCCGGGTGGCCTCGCCGCCGCGGAGGGCGTGCAGCGCGCGGTCGACGGTGCGCACGATCCCGCTCGGGTCGCCCACGCCGCGGAAGGCGAAGTCGAACTGCGTCTCGCCCGCGGTGTCGAACTCGACGGTGCCGATCCGCAGGAGCCGCTCGAACAGCGACTGGCTGGAGTTGACGTTCTGGATGCGCTCCAGGCGGGTCTGGTGGACATCGCGCGAGAGGATCCCGGTCTGGATCGTCAGCCGCTGGTTGGTGATCGAGTACGTCGTTTCGATGCGCCGGATCTGACCGACGATCACCAGCACCAGGAACACCACCACCACTGCGACTGTCACCCAGCCGGCCTGCACGTGATGTTGGGAGATGCGGGTCACCACGCCCGCGATGATCCCGGCGACCAGCGCCGCCACGAGGCCCTTGGCGTAGAAGAGCGCCAGCGACCGCCACGAAGGGTGGCCGTGAAAGAAGATCTCCTCGCCCGGTTCGGGATCCACGGGCCAGAGACTAACGGCGACGGCGACGGCGGCCAGGGCGCGGCTGACCGCGACGGTGGGCGTGGCGCCGACCCCCGCCGCACTACAGTCTCACCGCCTGATGATCGCCCGCGTGGAGCCCCTCACCCGGACGCGCGCGGTGCGCGGTCCCTTCGACTACCGCCTCGCGCCCGGCCAGGACGTCGAGGTGGGGTCGCTGCTGCGGGTGCCGTTCGGCGCGCGCAGCTCGCTCGGGGTCGTGGTGGAGCTGGCCGAGCGCTCCGAGCTGGACCCCGACCGCCTCGTCGAGCCCGAGGCCGTGATCGGGGCCGGCGTCGGCGCTGACCTGGTGGCGCTCGCCGGCTGGATGGCGCGCGAGTACTGCTCGACGCCCTCGCGCGCGCTCCAGCTCATGCTCGCTCCGGGCGCCTCGGTGGGCACGAGCGCCAAGCTCGCGCTCGTCGCCGAGTTGACGCCGGAGGGCTCGGCGGCGCTGTCCGACGATGGCGCGCGCCTCAACGACCGCCAGCGCGGACTGCTCCGGTCCCTCGCCGAGCGCGGCCCCACCGTCGCCGCCGAGCTCGACACCCCGGGCCTGCGGCGCCTGGAGTCTCGCGGACTGGTGGTCGATCGACCGCCGCGCCCGCCCGCGGCGCCCCGCCCGCCACGAGGTCGGCAGCGCGTCGGCCACGGCGCCTGCGCTCACCTCCGAGCAGTCCGCGGCCCTGGAGCGGCTGCTGCAGGCCCTCCGCGGGCCCGCGGCGGACCATCCCGGGTTCCTGCTCCAGGGCGTGACCGGCTCGGGCAAGACCGAGGTCTATCTCGGCGCCGTGGAGGCGGTGCTGCAGGCGGGCCGCACGGCGATCGTGCTCGTGCCCGAGATCGCGCTCACCCCGCAGGTGCTGTGGCGCTTTCAGGCCCGCTTCGGCGACGTGGTGGCGGTGCTGCACTCGGCGCTCAGCGTCGGCGAGCGCCACGACGAGTGGATGCGCCTGCGCGCCGGCGAGGCGCGGGTGTGCGTGGGGCCGCGCTCGGCGGTGTTCGCGCCGCTTGACGACATCGGGCTGATCGTCGTCGACGAGGAGCACGAGAGCTCCTACAAGCACGAGGGCGACCCGCGCTACGACGCCCGCACCGTCGCCCGCGAGCGCGCCGCCCGCCACGGCGCCGTGCTCGTGCTCGGCAGCGCCACGCCGCGGCCCGAGAGCGTGCTGGCCTCGAGCGGCTGAGGCTGACCGAGCGCGTCGACGGCCGCCCGATGCCTGGCGTGGAGGTGCTCGACATGCGCGACCGCCACCAGCCGCTGCACCCCGAGACGCGGATGGCGCTGGCCGACCTGCGCCGCGCCGGCGGCAAGGCGATCCTGCTGCTCAACCGCCGCGGGTGGTCCAACTTCCTCTCCTGCCGCGCCTGCGGCCGGGTGTGGCTGTGCCCCAACTGCGACGTCGCGCTCGTGCTGCACCAGCGGGGAAGCTTTATCGCCTGCCACCACTGCGGCCATCGTGAGCGGATGCCCGACCGCTGCCGCGCCTGCGCCTCGGTGTCGGTGGCCCGCCACGGCGCCGGGACCGAGCGCATCGAGCACGAGCTGCGCGACGCGCTGGGGGCGGAGCGTCTTCCCGATCTTCCGCCTCGACGCCGACTCGTCGAGCCTGCCCGAGCGCGCGCGGACGCTCCAGCGCTTCCAGGCGGCCCCCGCCGGGGTGCTCGTCGGCACGCAGATGGTGGCCAAGGGCCATGACTTCCCCGACGTCTCGCTGGGGGTCGTCCTCGACGCCGACCAGACGCTGCGCTTCCCGGACTTCCGCGCCGAGGAGCGGACGTTCGCCCTCATCACCCAGCTCGCCGGGCGGACCGGGCGGGGCGCGCTGCCCAGCCGGGTCCTGGTCCAGACCCTTGCCCCCGACGCCCGCCCGATCGGCTTCGCCACCCGCCACGACTCCGAGGGGTTCATCGCCGACGAGCTGCAGCGCCGGCGCGCGCTGAGCTACCCGCCCTACGCGTCGCTCATCCGGGTGGTGTGCTCGGCCGAGGACGACGCCCTGGCGCGGGAGGTCGCGACCGCGATCCACGGCGAGCTCGCGAGCCTCGATGCGGCGGTGCTGGGTCCGGCGCCGCTGTTTCGCCTCCGCGGCCGCGCCCGCAGCCAGCTCGTCATCAAGGCGCAGGCGCGCCAGGCGGCAATCGACGCCGTCGGGCGGGCCGTCGACCGCGTCGCGCCGGGCGCCGCGCGGCGCGGCGCCTCGGTCAGCGTCGACGTCGATCCGCAGTAATCAGGTACGACCACGGGCCCTGCAAACGCGCCCATAACTAAACTGAATGAGTGATGGCCGAGAGCGCAACAGACCAGGCAGAACTCGACACCGAGGTCACCGAGCCCGAGGGCGCGGAAGACGAGCCCCAGCTCGATCCCGAGACCGCGGCGCGCCGCGCTGCCGCGCTCGCCCACGTCAAGAAGTTCGGCGAGCCGGTGCTGCGCACCCGCTCGCGCCCGGTCGAGCGCTTCGACGACGCCCTTCGCGACGAGGTCAGGCGCATGGGCCAGCTCATGATCGACTCGGTCGGCGTCGGACTGGCCGCCAACCAGGTGGGCGTGCTGCACCGGCTGCTCGTCTACCGGGTCCACCCGCAGTCCCCGGTGGCGGCGCTGGTCAACCCGGAGATCGAGTGGTTCGGCGATGAGCTGGAGACGCTGGAGGAGGGGTGCCTGAGCCTCCCCAACGTCCACGTCGACGTCGAGCGGCCCGTCAACGTCGTCGTCCGCGCGCTCAACGAGTACGGCGAGCCGCTGCGGATCGAGGCCTCCGGGCTTGAGGCCCGCGTCATCCAGCACGAGATCGACCACCTCGACGGGGTGCTCGTGCTCGACCGCATCTCGCGCGCGCAGCGCAAAGAGGCCATGCGGGCCCTGCGCGAAGCGCTCCCCTCGGCCTGACCGGGGTGGGTGGGAACCGGTCCCTCCACCGTTGCGCACCGTCTATCTCGGCACCTCGGAGTTCGCCGCCGACGTCCTGCGCGTCCTGGCCGGCTCGCCCCATCGCGCCGCAGCTCGTGGTCACCCGCCCCGACCGGCCGCGCGGGCGCGGGCGCAGGCTGGCCTCGCCGCCCGTCCTGCAGGTCGCCCGAGAGCTCGGGATCGAGACCGATCAGCCCGAGTCGGTCAACGACGACGCCGCGCGCGAGCGGATCGCCGCCGCCGCGCCCGATGCCGTCGCGGTGTGCGCGTTCGGCGCGCTGATCAAGGAGCCGCTGCTCTCCGCGCATCCCATGCTCAACGTCCACCCGTCGCTGCTGCCGCGCTGGCGGGGCGCGGCGCCGGTCGAGCGGGCGATCATGGCCGGCGACGAGCGGACGGGCGTGTGCATCATGCGCCTCACCGAGGGCCTGGACAGCGGTCCGGTGTGCCTGTCGGCGCAGGAGCCGATCGCCGCCGATGACACCTACGGGACGCTGGCCGCGCGCCTGGCTGCGCTCGGTGGCCGCCTGCTCGTCCAGGCGCTGGACACCTCGCCGCCGTTCCTCGAGCAGGACGAGGCCGGCGCCACCTACGCCGAGAAGATCACCGCCGAGGACCGCCTGCTGAACCCCGGCCGCCCCGCCGTCGAGCTCGAGCGCGTCGTCCGCGCGCTCACGCCGCACATCGGCGCCGCCCTGACCGGGGTGGGTGGGGATCGGTTCGAGCGCCTGGGCGTGTGGGAGGCGCGCGGCCCGGCCGCCCCAGGCCGGCGATCCGGGGCCCGGGGAGCTGCGCCTGGACGGGCGCGACGGGCGGGGGCCGATACTCGGGTGCGCTCCGGGGACCCTGGAGCTGATCACCGTCCAGCCCGCCGGGCGCAAGGCGATGTCCGGCGACGCCTTCCTGCGCGGCCTGCGGGGTTAGTGCCATGGCGAGCGCGTGTCAGCGGCGCGGGAGTGCGCCTACGCCGTCGTGCGCCGCGTCTTCGAGCAGGACGCCTACGCGGATCGCGCCTTTCACGCCGAGGCCCAGACCCGGCAGCTGGACGGCCGCGACCGGTCCTTCGCGATGGCGCTGGCCTACGGGACGGTTCAGCGCAAGGCCACCCTGGATCACGTCGCCGCCGCGTTCAGCCAGCGGCCGCTGGCGCGCCTCGACGCGCCCGTGCTCGCCGCCCTGCGGCTGGGCCTCATGCAGCTACTGCTGATGGACGGCGTCGCCGACCACGCCGCTGTGCACGAGTCCGTGGAGCTGGCCAAGCGCCACGCCCGCGCCGGCAGCGGCCTGGTCAACGCGGTGCTGCGCCGGGCCCTGCGCGAGGGCCAGCAGCTGCTCGCCGCGCTGAGCGACGACACCCCCGCCGACGCCGCGGTCCTGCATTCGGTGCCGCTGTGGCTGGCCGAGCTGTGGTGGTCCGAGCTGGGGGCCGAGCGTACGCGCGCGCTGCTGGCCGCCGTCAATGAGCCGGCCGAGTCCTCGGTTCGCGTCAACACGCTGGCCGCCTCGGTGGCGGAGGTGGCGGCGGGGCTGGGGGTGGCCACTCGCGCGGCGCCCGGCCTCCCCGAGGGGCTGATCCTGGAGGCCCCGTTTGACGCCTACGCCTCGCCCCAATGGGAGCGGGGCGAGCTCATGCCCCAGTCCCGGGGGTCGATGGCGGTGTCGCGCGCGCTGGCGCCCGAGCCCGGCGAGCGGGTGCTCGACCTCTGCGCCGCTCCCGGGGCCAAGACCACGCACCTCGCGGCGCTCGCCGGCGATGAGGGCGAGCTGGTGGCGGTAGAGCGCCACGCGGGGCGCGCCGATGCGCTGCGGCGCACGCTGACGCGCATGCGCATCCGCTCGGCCACCGTGGACACCGCCGACGCGGGCGAGACGCGAGCCGGCCCGGGGTTTGACCGGGTGCTCGTCGACCCGCCCTGCAGCGGGCTGGGGACGCTCCAGTCCCGGCCGGATCTGCGCTGGCGCACGAGCCCGGAGCGGATCGCCGACCTGGCGCCCCAGCAGGCCCGCATCCTCGCCGCCGGCGCCGCCGCAACCCGCCCCGGGGGCACGCTGCTGTACTCGGTGTGCACGATCTCGCGGGCGGAGTCCGAGGACGTGATCGACGGGTTCCTGGCCGGCCATCCGGAGTGGGAGGCCGAGGCCCCGGTGCGCCTGGCCCCCGACACCGACGGCACCGACGGGTTCTTCCTCGGCCGCCTGCGGCGTCCCTGACCGCTGCAGGGGCGACGGTCGAGACGACCCCGCTCCGGTTAGTCTTGCAGTAATGAGCGAGCCAGCGCCCAAGCTCGGCCCTGAGTGTCCTGGCTGCGGGGAGCCCTGGCTGCGGCCGACCGCGGTCCCGGGCAACTACCGCTGCGTCTACTGCATGCGCCGCTACGAGCTGGTCTCCGTATGTCCCAACTGCGGGGAGCACTCCACGATCGTGCGCATGTCCAGCACCGCGATCGTCGAGTGCAACCACTGCCAGGGCAGCATGCTCCAGGAGGTCTAGCCCGGCCATGGCGCCCGAGCACGCGGCCCTCCTGCGCGAGCGGCGGGTGGCCCCGTCGATCCTGTCGGCCGACTTCGCCAAGTTGGGCTCCCAGGTCTCCGAGGTGCTGGCCGCCGGCGCGCGCGTCATCCACGTCGACGTGATGGACGGTCATTTCGTCCCGCCGATCACCTTCGGCGCGGTTGTCGTCTCCGCGCTCGCCGATCTCATCCACGATGCCGACGCGATCATGGACGTGCACCTCATGGTCGAGCGGCCCGAGCGCCACGTGCCGGACATCGCCAAGGCCGGCGCGGACAGCATCACGATCCATGTCGAGGCGACCCCCCACGTGCACTACGCGCTCGATCTGATCCGCAAGGCGGGCTGCACCGCGGGCGCCGCGCTCACCCCGGCCACCCCAATCGACACCCTGCGCGAAGTCGCTCGCGAGACGCTCGACCTGGCGCTGTGCATGAGCGTCAACCCCGGCTGGGGCGCCCAGACCTTCATCGCCAATTCGCTGAGCAAGCTCGAGCGCATGCGCCGCGAGCTCCCCGACGAGGTGGCGCTCGAGGTCGACGGCGGCATCCACGAGCAGACCGCCGGTCCCGTGGTCCAGGCGGGCGCCAACCTGCTGGTCACCGGCTCGGCCGTCTTCGGCTCGAGCGATCCGGCCGCCGCCTACGCGCGGATCGTCGCCGCCGCCGGGGCGGTCTAGCGCGGCGTTCCTGATCCACGGCGGGCGCGAGCGGCTCGGCCGGTGCGCTTACTGCGGCTGGGGAAGAGCGGCGAGGGCTTCACACGTTGAACGCTCACGACGCACGCCGCCCATATCCGGACCGTGTGATCTGACGTTTCAACATACGTGCCGGTCCCCGACACACGCCCCGAGAAATGCCGGTGCGCGATCGGTGCGTTCAAGATTTCGCCGCCGACGCGGGCACCACGCGCACGCCTCCCTCCCCAGCTGTCGTAAACCGTGCGCGCCTCAGTTCGCGCTCGACGCCAGCCGCGACGACGACGACGACGGGGAGGCGGCCGGCCCCCGTCGGTAGAGCAGCCACAGCAGCGCGCAGAGGATCGCCGTGGAGCCGAAGTAGCCGACCTCCACACGGGTGACCTCGGCTCCGCCGGTGCCGCTGCCGGTGGCGACGAAGACTGACGAACACCGCGGCCGACACCAGCCACGCGAGCGCCGCCGCTGACGCCCGGCCGCGGGCGAGGGCGGCCTGGTTCAACGTTCCCGAGATGAGGTGCAGGCCCATCCCGAGCCCGACCACCGCCAGCCCGACACGCCCGTAGGAGAACCCGCCCTTGTCGCCGAGCAGGGCCGTCATCACGGCTGGCCCGATCAGCAGCAACCCGAGCGCGACGGCGAGCCCGAAGGCGGCGATCACCATCACCGTGGTGCGGATCGCCTTGTGGAACTCGTCGGCGCCCTCCCGGGCCTCCAGGCCCGCCAGGTGCGGGAGGATGGAGGTCTGGATCGCCTGGAAGAGCTGCAGCGGGGCGCGAACGATCAGCATCACGTTGAAGACGAACCCGACAATGCCGGTGGTCAGATCGCCCCCGCCGGTCTTGGCGGCCACGATGAGCACGCCGGCGTTCATCAGCATCTGCTCGGAGAACATGATGCCCACCACCGACACGGCGAATCCGGCGCCGCGACGCAGCGACAGCTCCGTGTTGGCCTCCTCGAGCCGGGCCTGGGCTGGACCCTCGCTGGTGGCGGCGGCGTCCGCGGCGACGACGGCTTCCGCGTCGGCGGTGACGGCGGGCGCGTGGCCGCGGATCCGGCGGAAGGCGAACGGCATCACCGACAGCGACGCGAACGGTGCCACTGCCATCCCCAGACCCACGAGCCCCTGGCCCGAGCCGATCCCGACGGCCACCGCCAGCGGGAAGAGGAAGCGCGACGTCGACTCCAGGAACACCAGGCCGCCATACAGCGCGAAGCGCTGGTGGCCGGCCAGCCACCCGCGGGCGAAGTAGCTGCCGGCGTAGGCCAGGACGCCGACGACGAGGATCCAGTACAGCGCGCCGGACCCGTCGAACATGCCCTGCTGTATCTGCGGGCGCAGAGCGAGGGCGACGATCAGGAACGCCAGCGCGAAGCCGAACTGGATGGAGGCCGGGATCCGCAGCGGGTGGCCGTGCAGGCCCCGGGCCCGGCGATCGGCGATCATGCGCGACAGCAGCTGCTCGATCGGCCGGTAGATCACCGACAGGATCACGAACATGACCGCCCAGCACAGCGAGATCCGGCTGTAGGAGGCCGCATCCAGGACGTGACTGGAGGTGGCCAGGTAGGCGAAGGTGAAGATCCCGGTGGAGGCGATCCCGATGGTCAGGATGCGCGCGCCCGAGGCGAACGACGACGGCGGCGGCGCGTCCCCGGCGCGTCCACCATCGTCGCCGGCCGGCGCGGGGCCGGTCCCGCCCGCCCGCGCCGTCGTGGTCGAGGTCACGCGCGGACTCGTACGAGCAGCATCGTCCACGGGAACGGCGCGCGGACCTCCGCCACCTCGCCGTAGCGGCCGAGCAGGCTCACGAAGGAGCGGCGGGTCCAGTGGTTGAGGTGGCCGGGGGTATTGCCCAGCTGACGCAGGTAGGCGCCGCGCGCCATGTTGAGCGCCCGCCACAACGGCTCGTGGGGGACCGACACGAGCAGGTGGCGACTGGCGACGCGCGCCATCTCGGCCAGGGCCAGCTCGGGCTGCGTCACGTGCTCCAGCACCTCGGTGGCCGCCACGAGCTCGAACTCGCCGTCGCCGAACTGGAGGCGCTCGACTGCCATGGGGGCGAAGGTGAGGTTGGGCCGCCGGCGGCCGGCCCATTCGGCGGCCAGCTTGGGGTCCTCCAGATCGGTGCCCACGATGCGTCCGGGGGCGATCCGGTCGGCCCACTGCTCGGTGAGCACGCCCTCGCCGCAGCCGACGTCGAGCACCGACCCCGGGGCGGCCTGGGCGAACAGCTCGTCCAGCGTCCGCTCAAAGCCCGCCATGAGGCGGCGCACGACGGGGTTGGTCGAGCCGTACTTGTCGTAGGTGTTGCCCGTGGGCACCGCGGTGCCCGAGCTCACACCTCCACCGCCTGGCGATCCTCCGGCGCGGAGTCCTTGTTGCTCGAGGCGCGCCGCCCTTCTCGTAGTGGGAGGGGCCGACGCCGAGCTGCAGTTCGATCCGGCGGATGCGTTCGAAGGTGCGCTGCGACAGCGTGCGCTGGGCCGCGAGCAGGTCGCCGATCACTCCCAGGGCGCCGAGCAGCATGGCGGCGTTGAACAGCACGCCGCCGGCGATCAGCGACTGGACGTGGCCGGTGGCCTTGTGGGGGTCCTCGATGAAGAACACGACGAAGCGGACGAATACCGCCAGCGCCAGGGTTCCCATGAAGAGCGCCCCGCCCCAGAACACCTTGAGCGGTTCGTACTGGGAGTAGATGCGGAAGATCGACAGTCCGTTGCGCCGGATGTAGGCCGGGATCGACGGGAACAGTCGGGACTCGCGGGTCTTGGGATTGGTCCGGATCGGCACGTGGTCGATCGCCACCAGCAGCTTGCCCGCCTGGATGATCGTCTCCAGCGTGTAGGTGAACTTGGAGACGACCTGCATCTGCAGCGCCGCTTCGCGGTTGTAGGCGCGAAAACCCGAGGTGCTGTCGGGCACCTCGGTGTCCGATGCCTGGCGCACCACCCACGAGCCCAGCCGCTGCAGCCGGCGCTTGGACCAGCTGAAGTGCTCGTTGGAGTTCACGCGGCGGTCCCCGATCACCATGTCGGCCTCGCCGCGCAGGATCGGCGCCACCAGCTTGGGGATGTCGCGACCGTCGTACTGGTTGTCGGCGTCGGTGTTGACGATCACGTCGGCGCCGAGCTTGAGGCCGGCGTCCAGCCCCGCCTGGAAGCCGGCGGCCAGCCCCTTGTGGTTGGTGAGCTTGACGATGTGATCCACACCGTGGGCCCGCGCGGTCTCGATGGTGGCGTCGGTGGAGCCGTCGTCGATGATCAGCCACTCCACGGCGTCGAACCCCTCGATCGTGCGGGGCAGGTACGACAGCGTCTCGGGCAGCTGCGTTTCCTCGTTGAAACAGGGGATCTGGATGATCAGCTTCATGGTCCTCAGGCGCTCGTCCTACCGTCGCAATCGCGCCGCGCCGGGGGCGTGCGGACGAGTCAATGCTCCGTGGGGCGCGCTATTGAACACACGGTAGCGGGATACTCGTATATGAAGATGGACACGGCAACGGCAAGCACGCCCGAGCCACCCCGTCGGCTTGAGGCGTCGCCGCCATCCTCAGGCCGCCGTCGCGGTGCTTGGATCCGGACCACGGACGGTCGCCGGCGCGATCTGCACCGGCCCGCTCTGTGGCTGCTCCTGGCCGTCACGATGGGGCTGCGCCTGTGGGGCATCAAGCAGGGACTGCCCTACAGCTACAACTCCGACGAGGCCACACATTTCGTGCCGCGGGCGATCGCGTTCTTTTCGCATGACTACAACCCCCAGTACTTTCTCAACCCGCCCGCGTACTCCTACCTGCTGCACTTCGTCTTCGAGCTCTGGTTCGGGGGCCCGGACGCGGTCCGCCGAGCCTACGTCGCCAACCCCACCGAGATGTTCGTGGTGGCCCGGGTCGTCGCCGCGGTGCTCGGCACCGTGGCGGTATGGCTGACCTACCTCGCCGGGGAGCGCCTGTTCAACAAGACCGCGGCGCTGCTGGGGGCGGCGATCTTCGGCCTGGCCTTCCTGCCGATCTTCTACAGCCACCTGGCCCTCAACGACGTGCCCGCGCTGGCCCCGGTGGCGCTCTCGCTCTACGGCGTGGCCGGGGTGCTGCGCAACGGGGCGCGCCGCGACTACGTGATCGCCGGGGTGGGCATCGGGCTCGCCGCGGCCACCAAGTACACGGGCGCGATCACCGCGGTCTGCCTCGTCGCGGCGGCGATCTGCGACGGCGCGGGCGGGGCGCCGTTGCGGGCCGTGCGCAGGCTCGCGTTCGCCCTGGGGTGCGCGGTCCTGGCCTTCATCGCCGCCAACCCGTACTCGGTGCTGGATTTCTCGGCCTTCCACGCCGGCGTGATCACCCAGCAGGGGTCGCTGGCCGGCGGCTCTGATCCCGAGAAGCTCGGCACCACCGCGGCCAGCGGGACCGCCTTCTACATCTGGACGTTCACCTGGGGGCTGGGCTGGGCGCCGTCGATCGCGGCGCTGGCCGGAAGCGTGATGCTCGTCGTGCGCCGCCGCCTGGCGCTGGCGCTCGTGCTGCTGCCCGCGCCGATCGGCTTCATCGTGTTCATGGGCGACCAGCAGCGCTACTTCGGCCGCTGGCTGATGCCGGTGTTCGGGATCATCGCCCTGCTCGCCGGCTACGGCGCGGTCGAGGCGGCGCGCTGGCTGATCCGCACGCGCGGGATGCCGGTGGTGGTGGCCGCGGGCGCGGTGGCCGTCGTGATGCTGGGTCAGAGCCTTGCCGCCGCCATCCACAACGACGTCGTGCTCTCCCACGCGGACACGCGCAACGTGACGCGGGCCTGGATGGTCGGCCACGTGCCCGCCGGGGCCAAGGTGGTGGTGGAGCCGGTGGTCTCCGACGACTGGGGCCAGGACATCGGGCGCTCGCTGCAGTGGACGCCCAGCGGCGCGCGCTGGCAGCTGTGGAATCCCTACGTCACCGACGTCGACGCCAATGGCAACCATCTGCCGCTGGGCGAGCATCGCTACGTGGCCATCGACGAGTACGAGCGGACCCTGCGCCCCGAGTTGCTGCAGGAGTATGAGAACTCGGGGTACTGCTGGGTCGTGATCGGGTCCCTGCAGGCGGGGCGCTCGTTCGCGCAGCCCAAGATCGCGCCCGCGGCCATCGCCTACTACGCGGCGCTGTCCAACCAGGCTCGGCTGATGTTCCACATCAGCCCGTTCGCCAAGGGCAACCGCGCCGTCCCGTTCAGCTTCGACTGGTCGATCGACTACTACCCCCGCCAGTACGCCCGGCCCGGCCCCGAGATGAGCGTCTACCGACTTATGAGCGGTAAATGTGCCCCGAACTATGCTCCGAAGGGCCCATGACAACCATCGCCGATACCGATCGCCGCCACCTGGCTCGCGCGATCGAGATCGCCGAACAGGGCCGCGGTAGGGTCAGCCCGAATCCGCTGGTCGGGGCCGTGATCGCCAACGGGGACGGGCCGATCGGCGAGGGCTATCACCGCGAGCTGGGCGCGCCTCACGCCGAGGTCGAGGCGATCCGCGCCGCCGGGGACCACGATCTCCTCGGCGCCACTCTGTACGTGTCGCTGGAGCCCTGCTGCCACCACGGCCGCACCCCGCCGTGCACCGACGCCATCCGCGAGGCGGGGATCCTGCGCGTGGTCGTCGCCTCCGACGATCCCTCCGAGCACGCGTCCGGCCGCGGCCTGGGCATCCTGCGCGACGACGGCGTCGAGGTCGTACTCGACGACGGCGAGCTGGCCGACCGCGCCAAGCTGCTCAACCAGCCGTTTCGCAAGCGGGCCCGCACCGGCCGGCCCTGGATCCTCTTCAAGTCCGCGATGACGCTGGACGGCAAGGTCGCCACCCACCGCGGCGACTCCAAGTGGATCTCGGGCGAGTCCAGCCGCGAGCGCGCCCACCACTGGCGCGCCGAGTGCGACGCCGTCGCCGTCGGCGTCGGCACCGCCCTGGCCGACGATCCGCTGCTCACGGCCCGGATTCCCGGGGTGACCCGGCAGCCGCGGCGGGTCGTGTTCGACTCCCTGGGCCGACTGCCGCTCGACGCCCAGCTCGTGCGCGACGCTCGCCAGATCCCGCTCACGGTGGTCGTCTCCCGCGCGGCGCCGCGCGCCGCCACCGACGCTCTGGAGGCCCATGGCGCCGACGTGATCGTGGCCACCGGTGAGAACGAGCCCGCGCGCGTGGTCTCGGCGCTGGACCAGCTCGGCGCGGCCGGGATCGGCTCGATCCTGCTCGAGGGCGGCCCCCGCCTGGCCGGGGCGTTCCTCGATGCGGGCGAGATCGACGAGATCCGGCTGTTCCTGGCCCCGCTCATCCTCGGAGGGCGCACCGCCCGTGATCCGCTGGAGGGCGAGGGCGCCGAGCAGATCGCCGACGCGGTCCGCGCCGAGGACCTGGAGTGCGAGCGGATCGGCGACGACCTGCTGGTCTCGGCCCGGATCAGGAAGTGGTGCGCGTGATCGCCGAGGGCCATCCGGGGTCCGACGCGGACGTGTTCACGGGGCTGATCGCCGACCTCGGCCGGATCGAGGACGTCGAGCGCTCCGGCGACGGCGTGCGCCTGATCGTCTCCTCTCGCTGGCCTCGAACCTCAGCGAGGGCGACTCGATCGCAGTCAACGGCGTGTGCCTGACGGCGACAAACGTGCAGTCGACGGCGTTCTCCACCGACGTGATGAACGAGACGCTGAGGCTGAGCTCGCTGGCCGAGGCCCGGGCCGGCACCCCGGTCAACCTCGAGCTGGCCATGCGCGCTCTCAGACCGGCTCGGCGGGCACATGGTCCAGGGCCATGTCGACGGCGTCGGCACCGTGCGCGGGGTCGTCGCCGACGGCTTCTCCCGCCGGGTCGAGATCGAAGCCGGGGAAGAGATCCTCCGTTATGTCGTCCACAAGGGGTCGATCACCGTCGACGGAGTCTCGCTCACCGTGGCCGGGCTCGGAGACGCATCGTTTACCGTTTCGCTTATCCCTGAGACGCTGGAACGGACGAATCTCGGGCACGCCGAGGTCGGGACAACCGTGAATCTGGAGGTGGATGTGTTGGCCAAATACGTTGAGAGGCTGGTGGCGAGCGCGACGATGAGCTCCACCAAGTCGGCCTTCTCCACGATCGAAGAGGCGATCGAGGACATCCGCCAGGGCAAGATGGTCGTGGTCTGCGACGACGAGAACCGCGAGAACGAGGGCGATCTGACGATGGCCGCCCAGTTCGTCACCCCTGAGGCGATCAACTTCATGCGCAAGGAGGGAGGCGGGCTCATCTGCCTCGCCCTCACCGCCGAGCGCTGCGACGAGCTCGGCCTCGACCTGATGGCGGCCAAGAACGAGTCCGCGTTCGAGACGGCATTCACGGTGTCGGTCGAGGCGCGCTCGGGCGTCAGCACCGGGATCTCCGCGGCCGACCGCGCCCGCACGATCCAGGTGGCCATCGACCCCAAGTCAAGCCCGCGCGAGCTCGTCCAGCCCGGGCACGTGTTCCCGCTCAAGGCCAAGGGCGGAGGGGTGCTCGAGCGGGTCGGCCAGACCGAGGCGGGGTGGACCTGTCCAAGCTCGCGGGCCTGAACCCGTCCAGCGTGATCTGCGAGATCATGAACGAGGACGGGACGATGGCCCGCGTGCCCGACCTCGTTCCGTACTGCGAGCGCCACGGCCTGAAGATGATCACGGTCGCCGACCTGGTCGCCTACCGCCGTCGCCACGAGAAGCTCGTGGAGCGGGTCGTCGCCACCAAGCTGCCCACCGGCTTCGGGGACTTCGTGGCCGTCGGCTACCGCTCGCTGGTGGACAACAAGCACCACGTGGCCCTGGTCAAGGGCGATGTCGACGGCGAGTCAGACGTGCTCGTCCGCGTCCACTCCGAGTGCCTGACCGGTGACGTGTTCCACTCGCTGCGCTGTGACTGCGGCGAGCAGCTCGAGTCGGCGCTGGCCATGATCGAGAACGAGGGCAGCGGCGTGCTGCTCTACCTCTCCCAGGAGGGGCGGGGGATCGGCCTGCTCAACAAGCTCAAGGCCTACAAGCTCCAGGAGGAGGGCCTGGACACCGTCGACGCCAACCTGCGCCTGGGCCTGCCCGCGGACCTGCGCGACTACGGGATCGGCGCCCAGATCCTCGTCGACCTGGGGCTCTCGAGCATCCGGATCCTCACCAACAACCCCAAGAAGATCTCCGGCCTGGCCGGCTACGGCCTGTCGGTCACCGACCAGATCCCCATCCAGCACGCTCCCAATCCCCACAACGAGGGCTATCTGCGCGCCAAGCGCGAGAAGCTCGGCCACACCCTGCACCACCAGGGGCTGGCGCTGGACGAGGAGATGCTCGAGCGCGAGCACGAACAGGACCGTCAGCGCCGCGATGGCGCAGTGACCGCCGGGTCGCGCTGTGCGTGGCGCGCTTCTACACCGAGCTGGCCGACAAGCTCGAGCAGGGCGCCCGGGCCGCGCTGGACGAGGCGGGCGTCGACGACGATCGAGAGCTTCTCCGTGCCCGGCGCCTTCGAGCTTGCGCTGGTGGCCAAGTACGCCGCGGAGTCCGGGCGCTTTGACGCCGTCGTCTGCCTCGGCGCGGTCATCCGCGGCGAGACCGACCACTACGAGTACGTGTGCGCGCGAGGCGCCACGGGATCGCGCGGTGGGGCTCGAGACCGGGGTGCCGTGCGGCTTCGGCGTGCTCACCGTCGACACCATGGAGCAGGCGCTGGCGCGGGTGCCGGAGGCGCCAAGCGCGACACCGGCCGCCACGCCGTGAGGCGGTGCTGGCCTCGCTGGACGTCAAGGACGAGCTCGCCGGCCGACGCGGGAAGGCCGGCTTCTCGATCTGAGCCGGTGCCCCGCCTGGCGCCACGCTCAGTCGACGAAGTTGGGCGTGCTCGTTGCCGCGCCCTGGCCGGCAGGCGCGAGGGCCGGCGCCGCGTGCGCCCGGGCCGTGGCCCCGCCGCTGCCCTTGCGCGGCCTCGCCCCGTGCGCCCTGTCCGTGCCCGGCGGCCGGCGCCTGACCGCTCGCCTGCAGCGCCTGGTCGAGGGTCTGCTGCACGACCGCCGTCTGGTTGGGGATCTTGAGCCGTTGCTCGAGGATCGGCACCGCGCCGGCGGGTTGCCGGACTTCAGCAGCGCGATGCCGAGGTCATAGAGGCCGTAGGCGTAGGTGGTGCTGCTGGGGTCGGCGGTCGAGACCGCCTTGCGCAGCGTGGCGATCGCCTCCGGGTAGTTGCCCGCGGGCAGCTCGTTGTGACCGGTGAGCTGGAGCTGCTCGGCGCTCGGCGGGGCGGGGGTGGCCGGCGTGGTGGAGGTCGAGGACTGCGCCGGCGCGGGGGCCGCGGCGGCGGGCTTGGTCTTGCGTCGCGGCGGGCGCGTGCGGTCGCCGGCTCGCTGCCGGGCGTCGAGGCGTCGCCGGGCCGGGCGCTGGAGCCGCCGAGCCCCGCCAGCGCCAGCGCGCCGACGCCGCCGATCGCCACCAGCAGCGCGACGAGGGCGAGCACCCGGCCGCGTGCGCCGGCGCGCGAGGATCCGCCTGGACGATCGCCGCCCGCGGGCCGAGCCGTGCCCGACGCGCGGCGCTGAGCGTGGCGGGGTGGGCGGGGGCCAGGTGCCGGGGCCCGCGTGCGGCGGACGCCGAGCGGCCGTTGCCGTTGCGGGCCGGCGTTGCCGTTGCCGCCGAGGCGCCGGCGCCGACGAAGTGACCCGCGGTGCGCGCGCGGCGGCGCTGGTCGTCACCCGCGGCGGTCACGGCGATACCGCCCGAGAGCGCCGTCTCCAGCGCGTCCACGAAGTCGCCGGCGGTCTCGAAGCGCTCGTCGGGCTCCTTGGCCATGCCCCGCATCAGCACCTCGTCGACGGCCGGCGGCAGCGTCCGGTCGCGGTCGCAGGCGCGGGGGCGATCGTCCTCGATGTGCTGGCGCGCCTGGGCGGCGAAGTGCGGCGCGTCGAATGGGCGCTCGCCGGCGAGCAGCTCGAAGGCGGCGACGGTCAGGGCGTAGCGGTCGCTGGCGCCGGTGGCCTCGCGCCCGAGCGCCTGCTCGGGCGACAGGTAGGCGGCGGTGCCGAACAGCTCACCGGTGCTGGTGATCGTGTCCTCGAGACCAGCCGGGCGATCCCGAAGTCGGCGACGTGCAGGACGCGGCTGCGGTTGAGCAGGAAGTTGGCCGGCTTGATGTCGCGGTGCACGATCCCGCGCGCGTGGGCGTGATCGAGCGCCGAGGCCGCCTCGCGGATCCAGCGCACCGCCTCCTGGCGCCTCGACCGCGCCGACGCGGATGGCGTCGGCGACGGTGCCGCCGGCGAGGTACTCCATGACGATGAACGGGCGGGCGCTGGCTCGACGTCACGCGCATCGACCTCGAGGTCGCCGACGTCGTAGATCGTGACCACGTGGGCGTGGGTGGAGACGCGGGCGGCCGCGCGGGCCTCGCGCTTGAAGCGGCGCATCGCCATGTCGTCGTGCGGCGAAGCGCTCGGCCAGGACCTTGACCGCCACCGTGCGCCCCAGCACCAGATCCTCGGCGCACCAGACGGCGGCCATGCCGCCGGTGGCGAGGCGACGGCGGACCCGGTAGCGATCCGGGAGGCGCAGATCGGTGGGCTCTGCCCGGGACTGCCCTCTAGAACCCATTGGGGCGGTGATGTACCCGGCTGGCTCGTTTCAAATCCACGATCAGATACGGATGGTACGGGTCGCGGGGTCCTTCATGCGCGTCGCCTATACTGCCGCGCGATGCCCAAGGTCTGTCACGTGTGCGCCAAGGGTCCGTCCTTCGGCCATAACCGCAGCCACTCGATGGTCGCGACCAAGCGCCGCTTCGATCCGAACCTCCAGCGGGTCCGCATCGACGACGGCGGGACACCGCGACGCGTGTACGTCTGCACGCGCTGCCTCAAAGCCGGCAAGATCACCAAAGCCCGCTGAGTGGCCTGACGGTGGCCGCAGCCCTGGCGAGCGACCGATCAGACTGGGATCTCCGATCCCAGCATCGTGCGCTTCCGTGCGCTGGTCGAGGCGGGACTGGCCGCGCTGGAGGCCCGCCGTGAGGAGGTCAACGACCTCAACGTGTTCCCCGTCGCCGACGGGGACACCGGCGACAACATGGTGCTCACGCTGCGCGCCGTGCTCACACGAGCTCGACCGCCTCTCCGACGCCTCGGAGGGCCGCACCATCGACGAGATCGGGCGCGACGAGATCGTCGCCTCGGTGGCCCGCGCGGCGCTGCTCGGCGCCCGCGGCAACAGCGGCGTGATCCTCTCCCAGCTCATCCGCGGCGCCGCCGAGGAGCTGATCAGCCGCCCCGGCGAGCTGGTGGACCCGGTGCTCATCGGCGCCGCGCTGGCGCGGGCCGCCGATCAGGCCTACGGCTCGGTGCGCGACCCGGCCGAGGGCACGATCCTCACCGTCGTGCGCGAGATGGCCCACCGCGTCGCCTCCGAGATCGCCCACATCCCCGACGCGCGGCTGGGCGCCGACGCCACCGCCGGCGAGCAGGACATCGCCATCGCCGAGCGTGATCGAGAGCGCGCTGGAGGCCGGCGAGGAGTCGGTCAAGCGCGGCCCCGACCTGCTGCCGGTGCTGCGCGAGGCGGGCGTCGTGGACGCCGGCGGCTACGGCCTGACGGTGCTGCTGGCGGGGATCGTCGGCGCGCTGCGCGGCAGCGAGGCGCCGGCCGCTCGAGCACCACGCGCCGCCCGGGTGACCCATCCCCAGCACGCCTCGACGACGTTTCGCTACTGCACCAACTTCGCGGTCACCGGGCACGGGCCTGGAGCAGCGCCGCTACGTCGGGCGAGCTGGAGCAGCTCGGCGACTCGGTGCTCGTCGTCGGCGACCAGACCACGCTCAAGGTCCACGTCCACACCGACGACCCCGACGCCGCGACCGCGCTGTTCGCCGATGCCGGCGTCGTCTCCCACCTCGACGTCGCCGACATGCGCGAGCAGGTCCAGCGCCGCGACGAGCGCCTGGAGGCGCCGGCGCACGCAGGCGGTGTGCGGCGGCCTGGCCGTGGTCAACGGCGAGGGGATGGCGGACCTGTTCGCCGGCTTCGGCCTGCGCGTGCTCGACGGCGGCCCGACGCTCAACCCCTCCACCTATGACCTTCTGGCCGCGATCCACGCGGTGCCCGCCGAGGAGGTGGTGGTGCTGCCCAACAGCTCCAACGTCATCATGGCCGCCGAGCGCGCCGCCGAGCTGTCGGAGAAGACCGTCGTGCGTCGTCGCCTCGCGCTCGCCCCAGGCGGGCCTGGCCGCGGCGGTCAGCCTCGACCCGGCCGCGCCGCGCCGTCGACAACGCCGAGGCGATGGTCGAGACGCTCGAGCGCGTGCGCACCGGAGCCGTCGCCCCGGCAGGCCGCGACGACGCGCAGGGCCGCTTCCAGGCCGGCGAGGCGGTCGGCTTCGTCGAGGACGAGATCGTGGCCTGGGGCGAGCCCCGCGAGACGCTGCGCGACGTGCTGGCGCGGCTGGGCGAGGACGCCGAGCTCATCACCTGCCTGCGCGGCGCCGACGCCCCGCTCGACGACGCTGCGGTGGAGGCGCTGGCCGGCGGCGCGGCCGAGCTGGAGCTGTCCGAGGGCGGGCAGCCCAGCTACTGGTGGCTGCTCTCGGCCGAGTAGCGCCCCGCTGACGAGCGCGCTGAGCCGCTGCTGACCGGCGCTCGGGTCATCATCTCATCGCCGCCGATGTCCATCACCGCGTTCTCCGAGTCCCGGGAGCTCTCGCCCGACGAGCTGGCCGACGCGCGCCGGTGCGCTACCCGCGCCCGTCCGCGCTGGCCGTGCGCGCTGCGCTTCGATCACGCCAAGGCCGAGAAGGCGGCCGCCGGGCTGGGCCTGGTCACCGTCGGCGACCTGCTTGAGCACCTGCCGCGCGACCGGCGCGAGGCCCGCTCGGTGGCTCAGCTCGTGTCCGGTGAGACGGCCACGGTCGTGGTGGAGGTGCGCTCGATCGCCTCGCGGCCGGTGCGCCGGCGGGGCATGCGGCCGCTCGTCGAGGCCACGGTGGCCGACGGTACCGGCGCGATGAAGGCCACGTTCTTCAACCAGCCGTGGCTGGCCTCCAAGTACCCGGCGGGGACGCGGCTGGTGCTGCACGGCAAGTTCGAGGCGCGCAACCGGTTCCGCGTCCAGGGCCACGCCCGCACCACCGAGGCCAGCCGCGGGCGCCGAGGGCGTCGCGCACTACCCGGCGACCGAGGGACTGTCCTCGACGCAGATCCTGGCCCTGGTGCGCGCGCACGCCGGCGCGCTGGCCGACGTGCCCGAGCCGCTGCCCGCCGAGCTGCGCGTGGCCGAGCAGCTCCCCGGGCGCCGCTGCGCGCTGACCGCGGTGCACCTGGAGGGCGACGAGGAGCAGGCGGTGGGCCGCCGGCGCCTGGCCTTCGACGAGCTCCTGCTCGTGCAGCTCGCCCTGCTGCGCCGCCGCCGGCTGCGGCGGGCCGGCAGCGAGGCGCCGGTGCTCGACGGCGCGCCCGAGCTCAGCGCGCGCTGGCTGGCCGACATGCTGCCCTTCGCGCCCACCGCCGACCAGCGCCGCGCCATGGAGGACGTCGACGGCGACCTGGCCGGTGGCCCGGCCGATGCAGCGGCTGCTCATGGGCGAGGTCGGCTCGGGCAAGACCGTCGTGGCGCTCTACACGCTGCTGCGCGCCGTGGAGCAGGGCTACCAGGGCGCGCTGATGGCGCCCACCGAGCCGCTGGCCGAGCAGCACTTCGCCACCATCCAGGCGCTCATGCCCGGCGAGGCGGTGCCCATCGGCCTGCTCACCGGCTCCACGCCGGGGCGGCGGCGCACCGATCTCCTGGGCAAGCTCGGCTCCGGGGAGCTCTCGCTGGTGGTGGGCACGCACGCGTTGATCGAGGACCCGGTGCGCTTCGCCTCGCTGGGGGTCGCGGTGGTCGACGAGCAGCACCGCTTCGGGGTCCGCCAGCGGGCCGCCCTGGACGCCAAGGCGGGCCGGCACGGGCCCCCCCGCAGCCCGCACGTCCTGCACATGACCGCCACGCCGATCCCGCGCACGCTGGCGTTGTCGCAGTACGGGGACCTCGACTTCACCCTCCTGCGCGAGCTGCCCAAGGGCCGCCAGCCCATCCAGACCCACGTGTGCTCCACCGAGCGCGAGCGCGCCCGGGCCTATGACCGCATCCGCGAGGAGCTGCGCGCGGGGCGCCAGGCCTTCGTGGTGTGCCCGCTGGTGTCCGAGTCAGAGGCCCTGGCGGCCCGGGCCGCCACCGCCGAGTTCGAGCGCCTGTCGGCCGGCGAGCTGCGCGACTTCCGGGTGGTGCTGATGCACGGCCAGCTGCGCTCGGCCGACAAGGTGGAGGTGATGCGTGCGTTCGCCGCCGGCGAAGCCGACGTCCTGGTGGCCACCACGGTCATCGAGGTGGGCATCGACGTCCCCAACGCCACCGTGATGCTGGTGGAGGACGCCGAGCGCTACGGGATCTCCCAGCTGCACCAGCTCCGCGGGCGCATCGGCCGCGGCGAGCACGCGTCGCTGTGCCTGCTGTTCGGGCCCAAGGGCTCGGCGCGCCTGCGGGCGCTGGCCGAGCACACCGACGGCTTCCGCCTGGCCGAGATCGACCTCGAGCTGCGGGGGGAGGGGGAGCTGGTGGGGACGCGCCAGAGCGGCCTGGCCCAGTTCCGCGTGGCCGAGCTGCCGCGCGACCGCGAGCTGCAGGAGCGGGCGCGGATGCGCGCGGAGACGATCGATCCGTGGATCCCGACCTGGAGCTGCCCGAGCACGCGCTGTTGTCCGATGCCCTGGCGGGGGTGTTCGGGGAGGAGGCGCGGGCGCCGATCCGCGCCTGAGGGGTCGATGCGGGCGCTGATCGCCGGACCCACGGCGGCCCACGGCTGGCCGCGCCCGCACGGGACGGGCCACTCGACCCACGTCGGACCGGGTCCGCGAGGCGCTGTTCAGCATCCTCGGGGAGATCGCGGGTCCGCGTCCTGGACCTCTTCGCCGGCTCCGGGGCACTGGGCATCGAGGCGCTGTCGCGCGGAGCGGCGCAGGCCACCCTGGTGGATTCCGCGCCGCCTGCCGTGGCCGCGATCCACCGGAATCTGGCGGCCCTCGACATCGAGGCCGAGGTGGTGCCCCAGCCCGCTGCGAGGTTCCTGCAGGCCGCACTTCGCGACGGTCGTCAATACGATCTGGTGTTCCTCGACCCTCCATACCGCCACGCGAGCTCCCTCGGACGGGAGCTGTCGTCGGCACTGATGCCGATACTTGCAGCCGATGCGCGGGTAGTGGCAGAGAGCGACCGGCGCAGCCCTCTCGGGCTGGAGCTCATGGTGCTCGACGAGCGCCGCTACGGTGACACCTTGATCCAGATTTATGCCGCTTGATAACCGCATCGCCATCTGCCCCGGCACCTTTGACCCGGTGACCTATGGGCATCTCGACGTGATCAGCCGCGCCGCCGCCATGTACGACACGGTCGTCGTCGGCATCGTGAACCTGCCGTGGCGCAAGGGCCAGACCCTGTTCTCGGCCGAGGAGCGGATCGGCTTCCTGGAGAACGCCACCCGCGATCTGCCCAACGTCACGATCGAGACGTTTTCTAACCTTTTGGTCGACTTTGCTCGTGAGAAGAAGGCGTTGGCCATCATCAAGGGACTGCGTGCCATCTCCGACTTCGAGTACGAATTGGAGATGAATCAGCTCAACCGGCGCCAGGCCCCCGATATCGAGTCCGTTTACCTCATGGCGTCGCCCAAGTACAGTTTCCTGAGGTCGAGCGGTGTGAAGGAACTGGCCACGTTCGGCGGTGATATCGACGATCTGGTGCCCGTCGAGGTGGCCGAGGCCTTGAAGGAACGGGTCGGCCGTTGACGAAACAGAGGTCGCTAAATGGATGTCCTAGTACTCATCGACAAGCTGGATGATCTCGTCCACAACGCCAAGCCGGTCCCGCTGACCGACCAGGTCAGGGTGGACAAGGAGGAGATCTACGACATCCTCGATCAGATGCGCGCGACGATCCCCGAGGAGATCAAGCAGGCGCGGTGGATCGTCAAGGAGCGCCAGGAGATGCTGGCCGAGGCCAAGCGCGAGGCGGAGCGCATCGTCAAGGAGGCGCGTGAGCGCCAGGAACGGCTGATCTCCGAGGAGGAGATCACCAAGCAGGCCGAGCGCGCCGCCGAGGACATCATCGAGGACGCCCGCGGTCGCGAGCGCGAGATCCGTCTCGGCGCCGAGGACTACGCCGACGAGATCCTCAACACGCTCGAGGTCAACCTCTCGAAGTTCATCGCCGCGGTGCAGCGCGGGCGTGACCGGCTCGCCGGCAAGGACGAGCCCGCTGAAGTTGGGTAATCGCTAAAGCGATTACCTTGCGAGTTTGGCAATGCTGACGCGATTACTGGCGGGCAATGCTGAGGATACTTCGGTGCCTGCGGCAAAACTGGGGCAGCGGCACGGGGGAGCCGGCACACTCGTCTGATGGCGTCCGTTGAGGTTCTGGATACCGACATCACGCGGCTGGACGTCGATGCGGTCGCCAATGCGGCGAACACCGATCTCAAGCACGGCGGCGGGGTGGCGGCGGCCATCGCCCGCGCCGGTGGGCCCGTGATCCAGTCACAGAGTGACGCCAAGGCGCCGATCGGGCTGGGGGAGGTCGTGGAGACCTCCGGCGGCGAGATGCCGTGCGAGTGGGTGATCCACGCCGCCACGATGGAGCTCGGTGGGCCGACGTCGGCCGACATCATCCGCCGCGCCACTGACAGCACGCTCGCCCGCGCCGAGGAGCTCGGCGCCACCTCCCTGGCCCTGGTGGCCTTCGGGACGGGGGTCGGTGGCTTTTCGATGGCCGAGGCGGCGCGGATCGAGGCCGAGGCCGTCAAGGCCCACCTCGAGGGCGGCAGCCGCCTCAAGCGGATCGTGTTCGCCGTCCGCGGCGTCGAGGCGGCGGAGGCGTTCGCCGCCGCGGTCAGCGCTTGCGGCCTGTAAGGGCGAGCGCGACGCCCAGCGCCATCATCGTGATCCCGCCGCCGGCGCTCATCGCGCGCAGACGGCGCGGAGAGCGGCCGAACCACTCGCGGGCGGTCCCTGACGCCAGGGCCCACGTGCCGTCCGACAGGACCGCGACGACGCAGCAGATCGCCGCCAGCGTGGCCAGCTGAAGGGTGGCGTGGCCACGGGCGGGCTCGATGAACTGCGGGAGCACCGCGGTGAAGATGAGCAGCCCCTTGGGGTTGGTGGCGCCCACCACGAACCCCTCGCGCAGGATCCGCACAGGGCTGCGCGGCTCCATGTCCAGCCCGGTGAGCGCAGCGGCGAGATGGCCGCGGTCGCGGATCGTCCGGATGCCGAGGATGATCAGGTAGGCGGCGCCGATCAGCTTGAGGGTGGTGAACACGGCGTCTGACTTGGCCAGCAGTGAGCCGAGGCCCAGACACACCAAGATCCCCTGGAAGGCCAGTCCACCGGTGTTCCCGAACACCGTGGCCAGGGCGGCACGGCGGCCCAGCGCGACGCCGCGGCTGACCACGAACAGGACGCTCGGCCCCGGCACCAGGATGAGCACGTAGACGGTGAGCAGGAACGCTGGGAGATGGTCGGTGGGCAGCACGGCTCGCTCTACCGGATCTGAAAGCCGGTCAGACCCTCGGGCGACTCCTCGTGCTCGTCCACGGAGTGGACGTCGGCCGAGGACGGGCCCTGGTGGCAGTAGCCGACGACCGACTGAACGGCGTCGGGCGGGCCCTCGAGCACGACCTCGACGCTGCCGTCGCTGCGGTTGGCCGCCCACCCTGAGACGCCCTCGTTGCGCGCCGCGTGCCGGGTCGAGTCCCGGTAGAAAACTCCCTGCACATTGCCGTGGACCACGAGGCGGCGGCGGATCTTCTCGGCGGCCATGCACCGGATTGTCGCAGTGTGCGCGTTCCGTCCGCGTCGCACGCCATGCTGAACGATCCACTCATGAACGCTCTCTGGCTCGCACTCGGCGTCATCATCGGCGCGGTCGTCATGGCCGTCGCCCTGCGGCCGCGCCTGCGCGCGCTCACCGTCGACGCCGCGCGGGCGCGGGACCTGGAGAACCGCCTCGTCAAGGCCAGCACCGAGCTCGAGCAGGAACGGGCCCGGGCGGTGGAGCAGCTGGCGACCATCAACGATGCCCAAGAGCGGCTGTCGGCCTCGTTCAAGGCGATGAGTGCGGATGCTCTGCAGTCGAGCATGACGCAGCTCACCGAGGTGGCGCGCGCCCAGCTCCAGGCGGCGCAGACCGAGGCCAAGGGCGACCTCGAGAAGCGCCAGCAGGCTGTGGAGCAGCTGGTGGCGCCGCTCAAGGAGCAGCTGGGACGGGTGGACAGCCAACTGCTGCGCCTGGACCAGGAGCGCCGGGAGTCACGCGGTCAGATGAGCGTCCAGCTGCGCACCCTGGCCGAGACCAGCGACCGCCTGCGCACCGAGACGAGCGCGCTTGTCACCGCCCTGCGCAAGCCCAACGCGCGCGGCCAATGGGGCCAGATGCAGCTGCGCAACGTCGTCGAGGCCGCCGGGATGCTCAAGCACTGCGACTTCGTCGAGCAGCACTCCTACGCCGGAGAGGAGACGACGCTGCGTCCCGACATGGTGGTCAACCTCCCCGGCGGCAAGCACGTCGTCGTGGACGCCAAGTCTCCGCTACAGGGCATGCTCGACGCTCACGAGGCGCGCGACGTGACCGAGCGCGACGAGCTTCCTGCGCGGCCACGCCCGCCTGCTGCGCAAGCACGTCAAGGCGCTCGCCGACAAGGCCTACTGGGCCCGGCTCGAGACCACGCCCGACATGGTGGTCATGTTTCTGCCCGGCGAGTCGCTGCTGGGCGCTGCGCTGGAGATGGACGGGAAGCTGCTCGAGGACGCCATGGCCCAGCGGGTGCTCATCGCGACGCCGACGACGCTGCTGGCGATGCTCTACTCGGTCGCCTACGGGTGGCAGCAGGAGCGCGTCGCCGAGTCAGCGCAGGCGATCTCCGAGCTCGGACGCGAGCTCCATGGCCGGCTGGTCAAGCTCTCGACCCTGCTCGCCAACCTCGGGACCCGGCTCAATCGCACCGTCAGCGCGTTCAACGAAACGATCGGCTCCTACGAGTCCAGGGTGCTCCCGAGCGCGCGGCGCTTCGCCGACCACGGCGCGGTCTCGGAGGGATCGGACCTCCCCGAGCTCGAGCCTGTGACCGTCTCGGCCCGCACCGTCCAGAACGCCGCCTTGCAGCTCGACCTCGGCCCCGACCTCGCCGAGCAAACGCAGCGCCCGCGTCGCCTGCGCGCCGCCGAGTAAGCGCCGCCCAGGCTTCGCACGCGCGGCGCGGGTCGGCACGCGCCGCCCGGCTTCAGCACGCGCCGCCCAAGCTTCAGCAAGCGCCGCTGGGACCCCGCGCCGCGCGGGTCAAGGCCACGCAGACGGCGCGACGGGCCGGGCGACAGGTCCGCACGCGCCACGCTCGGGGAAGCGCCACCCACCTCGACAGCGAGCCGGACACGCCCGCGCGCGGCGCGGCGGACGCTGGCACCCGGCCACCCCCGCCACGAATCACAGACCCAAGAGCCAGCGCACCTAGCGCGAAGGATGCAGATGGCTGCGCGCGTTCCACCAGGCGCGGAGGTCATCCCTCTGATGCGGCAGCGGGTCTGCCGAGGGCTTGCGCTCCCGGACGAAGGCGACGGCTTCCTCGATCCCGATGCCGTCGTAGACGGCGACGGCGCCCGCGGCCACGGCGGCGGAGCGCTGCCAGCCCGCCCGGCAGTGGACGTAG
The DNA here is from genome assembly GCA_963790605.1 of uncultured Actinomycetota bacterium. Taxonomy (GTDB): domain Bacteria; phylum Actinomycetota; class Thermoleophilia; order Solirubrobacterales; family Solirubrobacteraceae; genus Palsa-465. Next base: position 247,124 of record CAWBPG010000005.1, read on the forward strand.
GCGGGGACGCCGGCCTTCAGCCAGCCGACGACGATGCGGACGGCTTCCTCCAGCGCGTCGGCGGGGAGCCCCCCGAAGTCGGTGAGCTGCATGCGGTGCTCCTGGATGCGCGCCTCGCGCAGCGCCTCTTCGACGGCCAACCGGCGGCCCGGGCCGTACTCCGCGTCCTCGACGAGGTTGAGCACCTGGCGGACCGACATCGCGGCGAGCATGCGGATGTCATTGGCGTCCAGGGGATAGGCGCCGATGAGCAGCCCCTCGTGCACCTGGGCGAAACCGTATGTGCGAAACCAGTCCGACATCGGACGCTAATCATCGCCGCTGACGGACATTCGCGCCGTGTGTCGCAAAAACGAGCCCGTCGCCGGACTCGCGCGCCGCCACCGCCCCGGAATCTTGTTAAACGCGCTCTCATGATTGGATGTCGGGTATGGCGGTGGCTCTCTCCGATGGCATCCACGTCGCCGGCACGCTTGCCCGCGCCGGGATGTTGCGTCCCTCGCGCCCCGATCGCGCGCTGCGGGCGATCTTGGGCCTGCACCGCTTCGGGCCGACAATGGCCGCGGGCGTGGTGGGCGGCGCCGCCCGTTTTCCGGGCGCCGCGGCGGTCATCGACGACGACGGGACCATCACGTTCGGGGAGCTCGAGCGGCGCACCAACGCGCTCGCCCGCGGCCTGGCCGGCCACGGGCTGACCGAGGGCCGGACGCTGGCCGTGATGTGTCGCAACCACCGCGGCTTCATCGAGGTGGCCGCGGCCTGCTCCAAGCTCGGGGTGCACGTCGTGCTGCTCAACACCGGCTTTGCCGGCCCGCAGGTGGCCGAAGTGCTGGAGCGCGAGGGCGCCGACGGCCTGGTCTATGACCGCGAGTTCGCCGCCACCATCGGGGAGGCCCGCGGCCGCCGGGTCTGCTTTGTCGCCGACGCTGATGCGGGCGCCGAGTGCAGAGCGACACCTCGCTGACCGAGCTCATCGCCACCCGCGTCGAGACACCGCTGACCCCGCCGGGTGTCGCGGGCCGCGCGATCATCCTCACCTCCGGGACCACCGGCACCCCCAAGGGCGCCAACCGGCCGGCGCCCAGCTCGATGGGGCCGATGGCGGCGCTGCTCTCGGCCATCCCGCTGCGGGCACGCGAGACGACCGTCATCGCCGCCCCGCTGTTTCACGCCTGGGGCTTCGCCCACGTGCTGCTGGCCACCGCGCTGTCCTCGACGATCGTGCTGCGCCGCCGATTCGACCCCCTGGAGACCGTGCGCGCCGTGTCCGATCACCGCGCCGATGTGCTCGTCGTCGTCCCCGTGATGCTCCAGCGGATGCTCGAGGCCGACGCCGAGCAGCGTGATCGCCTGGACACCTCGTCGCTGCGCGTGATCGCCGTCAGCGGATCGGCGCTGCCCGGGCCGCTGGCCAACCGGGTGATGGACGCCTTCGGCGATGCGCTGTACAACCTCTACGGCTCGACCGAGGTCGCCTGGGCGTCCGTGGCCGGCCCGACCGACCTGCGGGCCGCGCCCGGCACCGCGGGGCGGCCGCCGCGCGGCACGGTGGTCAAGATCCTCGACCAGCGCGGGGACGAGCTGCCCACCGGCGCCAGTGGGCGGATCTTCGTGGGCTCGGAGATGCTGTTCGAGGGCTACACCGGCGGCGGCGACAAGGACCGCCGCGGCGGCCTGATGGCCACCGGCGATGTCGGTCACTTCGACGCCGACGGGCGGCTGTTCGTCGACGGCCGCGACGACGACATGATCGTCTCGGGGGGCGAGAACGTGTTCCCGGGGGAGGTTGAGGACCTGCTGGCCGGCATGGCGGGCATCCGCGAGGTGGCGGTCGTCGGTGTGGCCGACGAGGAGTTCGGCCAGCGCCTGCGCGCCGTGGTCAGCCTCGAGCCCGGGGCCGAGCTCTCAGAGGCCCAGCTCCAGGACCACGTGCGCACCCATCTGGCCCGCTACAAGGTGCCCCGCGAGGTTGTCTTCGTCGACCAGCTTCCGCGCAACGCCACCGGCAAGATTCTCAAGCGCGAGCTGCGCTGAGACGCCGCCGCGCCCCGTCGTGGGCAGTGGTTAATCTCGTGTGCATGCCCCTGCGTACTGACACATTTGACCTGGGGGGTCTCCGGCTCACGTCCGGTGAAGGGCGTCGCCTCGATCTCCACGTCGGCATCGATCCCTTCGAGCTCGCCGGCGAACGCTACGTCGTGGAGCCGAGTGTCGTCCCGGCCGAGCTCGACGTCTCGCGGACGACCGGCGCCGGGTACGTGTTGCGCATCCGCTTCAAGGCAACACTCATCGGGCCATGCATGCGCTGTCTGGCCGACGCCGAGCCGGTGTTCGACGTACAAGGCGCGCGAGGTGTCCCAGCCCGGCGAGGGGGAGGAGCTCGAGTCGCCCTACGTGCAGGACGGCGTCGTCGATCTCCGGGCGTGGGCGCGCGACGCCCTGGCGCTCACCGTTCCCACCCAGGTGCTCTGCCGGCCCGACTGCGCCGGACTGTGCCCGGTGTGCGGGGTGGACCTCAACGAGGCGGGCCCCGAACATGCCCACGAGCGGGAGCCCGACCCCCGATGGGCGAAGCTTTCAGAGCTTCACTTCGACTGATCGGTGAGGACCTGTTGAGCCGGGTGGTGGCACATTCCCGTCGTTTGCGGGCATTGCGTCCATACTTGCTCAAGCCCGAACCGGTTTCGGTCGATTACTGATGAGAATGCATCGTGCCGGCGAATCGTCGGGCCCCAGTCAGATCTGGGGAGGCGATCGCGCCCCTTCGTGGGTTGCTGGAATTCGCACGCATTGCGCGTCGCCAGCCGACGCTGCTCGAAACGCTGCGCGCCGTCGCGGCCGCCGTCTCTGACGCCGTCGGCTTTGCCACGGTGGTGATCAACGCCTACCGGGCCGACCGCGATCTCTACGAGGTCGTCACGGTCCACGGCAGCGAGCGGGCCTCGCGAGATCCTGCTCGGCTCGGTCACCAAGCCCGAGACGTGGACGCCGCTGCTCGACGAGCGCTTCCGCCGCCACGGCGTCTACTTCATCCCCGAGGGCTCGCTCTCCTTCAACGATCCCACCGTCACCTGGTACCGGCCCGAGCCCAACGCCCGCGCCGCGGAGGTGGGCGGCGAGAGCTGGCACACCGATGACGCCCTGTTCGCGACCCTGGAGGGCTCGGGCGGGCGCCCCTACGGGATCATCTCGGTGGACGAGCCGTTCTCCGGGCTGCGTCCCGACGATCAGCAGCTCGTGATGCTCGGCGCGCTGGCGGCCCATGCGGCGCTGGCGATCGAGAGCTCGCGCCAGATGACCGCGGTCGAGTCCTCGCTGGCCCGCTACCGGGCGGTGATCGCCTCGACGCTGGACTGCGTGGTCGCCGTCGACGAGCAGGATCGCCTCATCGAGTTCAACCCCGCCGCCGAGCGCACGTTTGACTACGTCGCCTCAGACATCCTCGGCCGCGAGGTCGCCGACCTGCTCGTCCCGCCCGAGAACCGCGCCTTCTACCGCAGCCTCGCCCAGCGCATCCGCGACAACCCGGAGTCGAGCCTGCTGGACCGCCGCATCGAGACGACGGCGATGCGCAGCGACGGCAGCGAGTTCCCCGTGGAGCTGACCGTCGCGCGGGTCGAGGGCGCGGGCGGGCTGGGGCCGTCCTTCTACGGGATCGTGCGCGACATCGGCGAGCGCCGGCGGGGGGAGGAGCAGCTGGCCTACCTGGCCTACCACGACGCCCTCACCGGACTGCCCAACCGGATCCTCGTCGAGCAGGAGATCGACCTGGCCCTGGCGCGCGCCCGCCGTGCCGGCGGCGCCGCGGCGCTCATGTTCGTCGACCTCGACGACTTCAAGGAGGTCAACGACCGCCTCGGCCACGCGGCCGGCGACCGGCTGCTGGCCAGCGTGTCGGCCCGCCTGCGCAGCGTCCTGCGTGACTCCGACGTCCTGGCCCGCCAGGGCGGCGACGAGTTCCTGGTGCTGCTCGGCGACCTCTCCGACGACCCCGCCGCGGCCGCCGAGAGCGTCGGCGGCAAGCTGCTCAGCGCCCTGCTCGAGCCGTTCGTCGTGGCCGGCACCGAGGTCCGCACCGGCGCCAGCATCGGCGTCAGCCTGTATCCGGACGACGCGGCGGACACCGAGGCGCTGCTGCGCCACGCCGATGTCGCCATGTACCGCGCCAAGGCCGCCGGCGGCGGTCGCCTCGTCTTCCATCAGCGCTCCGACACGCTGGCCTCGCGCCGCTCGAGCATGACGGCCCAGCTGCGCACCGCGATCGACGCCGGCGAGATGGAGATCCACTACCAGCCGGTGTGGCTGCTGGCCGCGACGCGCGAAATCTCCGGCGTGGAGGCCCTGCTGCGCTGGCGCCACCCCGACCGGGGCCTGCTCACCCCCGACGCGTTCATGAACCTCGCCGACCAGACCACCGTCGGCGACGACCTCATGGCCTGGGTGCTGGACGAGTGCTGTCGTCAGGCGCGGGAGTGGCAGGCCGAGGACCTGGCGCCGATCATCGGCGTCAACATCTCGCCCCACCAGCTGCTGGCGCCCGAGTTCGCGGCGGGGCTCGTCCGGCGCGTGGCCGAGTCAGAGCTCTCGCCGGGCAACTTCGCCATCGAGCTGACGGAGTCCGCATGGACGGTGGACTCGGCCGAGACCCTGGAGGTCATCGAGGATCTGCGGACGGCCGGGTTCCCGATGGCGCTGGACGACTTCGGCGCCGGCTACTCGTCGCTGTCGCGCCTGCTCGACCTGGGCTTCGACGTGATCAAGGTCGACGGCGGGCATGCTCGTCGACGTCCCCGGCGACCCGACCGCGGTCAAGCTGCTGGAGGCCGTCTTCGACCTCGCGTCGGCCTGCGCGACCGACGTCATCGCCGAGGGCGTGGAGACCGAGGCGCAGCTCGAGTTTCTGCTCGCCCACGGCATCTCCCATGCCCAGGGCTTCCAGCTCGGGCCCGCGATGCCGGCCGAGGAGATCACGCCGCTGCTGCGCCGGCACCTCGTCCCCGGCGCGCCTCCGCGCCGCGGCACGCGCACGGACACCGGACGGGTGTGATGGTTGGCTCCAGGACCCCGCGTGCGCGGAGCCACCGGTCGGGCCCATCCTGCTAGCCTCCTGCGTCGCATGGCGGTCCCCAAGCAGAAGCAATCTCACGCGCGCACGACGCAGCGACGCTCGCAGCACAAGGTCAAGGCGGCCACCTATAACGCCTGCCCCACGTGTCACAGCCCCCGGATACCACACCGGGTGTGCCCGGTCTGCGGGAGCTACCGGGGCCGCGAGGTCATCGCCGAGGACCGGCCAGCAGTCGGTCTAGCCGCCCACCCCATGGTGACCGTCGCCGTTGACGCGGGCGGGGCGGATCTGGGCCCCGCCGAGGTCGCCGCCGGAGCCGCCATCGCCGCCGCCGCAGGGACCAGGGTCCTCCTGTTCGGCCCCGCCGGCGAGATCGGGTCGGTGCCCGACGGCGTGGAGGTCGTCGACGCCCCCGTGTCGATCGCCAAGGCCGCGGACCCGGCCTTCGCCGTGCGCTCCACCCCGGAGGCCTCGATCGTCCAGGCCGCCAAGGCGGTCGCCGCGGGCGCAGGCCCAGGCGCTGGTCTCCGGAGGCTCGACCGGCTCGGCGCTGGCCGCCGGGCTGTTCAACATGCGCCGCGACCGCGGGATCTACCGTCCCGCGCTGGCCCTGCCGGTCCCGTTCCCGGCGGCCGGCCGGTGATGCTGCTCGACGTCGGTGCCAACGTCACCTGCCGCCCGGAGCACCTGGTCCAGTTCGCGCACATGGGCTCGGCGTTCTCCAGGCGGTGCTCGGCATCTCCTCGCCCCGGGTGGCGCTCCTGTCCAACGGCGAGGAGGCGGTCAAGGGCACGCCGGAGCTGGTGGAGGTCCACGAGCAGCTCGCCGGCGAGGGCGGGACCGGGCTGAACTTCGTCGGCAACATCGAGGGCACCCAGGTCTTCGAGGACGCCGCCGACGTCGTCGTCATGGACGGCTTCACCGGCAACATCACGCTCAAGCTGATCGAGGGCGTGTCGGGACGGACGCTGCGGGCCATCCGCGACGTGGCGATGGGCTCGACCCGGGCCAAGCTCGGCGGCTGGCTGCTCGCGGCCCGCGATCCAGGGCCTGCGCGACGAGATCGACCCCGAGGGCCCCGGCGGCGCCTACATGCTGGGCCTGCGCCAGCTCGGCGTCGTGGCCCACGGACGCTTCAGCCGCAAGGGCTTCGCGCGCGCCATCGAGGTGGCCGCGCGCGGAGTGGAGGAAGATGTCATCAGCGCCACGCGGGCCGCCCTCAAGGCCGCCGGCGCACTGCGAACCCCCGGACACGGGGGAGAGGAGGACGGAGATGGTTAGCGAGCCCACGCACTGCGCGTCCGGGCTGAGGTCTACGGTGTGGCGCCGATGAATCGAGAGCAAGTCTTCTCGCTGATCCGCGCACACCTGGTCGACGAGCTGGAGGTCAGCCCCGGCTCGATTTCAGAGTCGACCCGTTTCCGTGAGGATCTGGAAGCCGACTCGCTGGATCTCTACACGCTGGTGCAGGAGCTCGAGGACTCCTACGGCGTGCGGATCTCCGACGAGGAAGCCAGCCGGATCCTCACCGTCGGCCAGGCGGTCGATTTCGTGCTCGCCAGCGGGGCTCTGCCGGCGACCGCGGGCCAATCCACTGACACTGAGTGACACCCCAACCGCAGCGCACGGATCCGGACACCCCGCCAGGGATCCGGTCCCGCCCGCCCGACCCGGGGTCCGGCGCGACCCTGGCGGACATGCTCGACCGGCTGGAGCCCGATCTGCAGCGGTCCGTGTTCACCCACTCGTCGTGGACGACGCGTCGCTCGGACTCCTACGAGCGGCTCGCCTTCCTGGGCGACAGCGTCCTGGGGCTGGCGGTCACCACGCACCTGTTCCCCCGCCTGGAGGCCGAGCGGTTCGGGCCGGGACGCCTCACCAAGATCCGCGCACAGGCCGTGTCGGGCCGCTCCTGCCGGGCGGTGGCCGAGCGCCTGGGCGTCCCCGAGCGGCTGCGCGCGGCGGCGCCCGAGACAGCGGCGGCGGGGCTCGAGGCACTGATCTCGACCGAGCGCGTCCTGGCGTCGGTGATCGAGGCGGTGATCGGCGCCTGCTACCTGACCTTCGGCTACGACGCGACGGCCGAGGTGGTGGTGGGCGCGTTCGCGCCGGAGATCGAGAACGCGCTGGAGCACTCGGTGGACTACAAGTCGGCGCTGCAGGAGCGTCTGGCGCGGCGCGGCGAGCTGGTCAGCTACGCGGTGGTGGACGAGCAGGGGCCGCCGCACGACCGGACCTTCACCGTCTCAGCCACGATCCGCGGCAAGGAGATCGGCTCCGGCGTGGGCCGCTCCAAGAAGGACGCCGAGCAGGAGGCCGCGCAGGCCGCGCTGGAGGACATGGCCAAATGACGCCTCGTGGCGGCGGCCGCGACCGGAGCGACCGGACCCCACCGAGCGGCGGCGTGTATCTGAAGTCGATCACCCTCAAGGGCTTCAAGTCCTTCCCGGACCGCACCAAGTTGGAGTTCGGACCGGGCGTGAGCGTGATCGTCGGGCCCAACGGCTCGGGCAAGTCCAACGTCACCGACGCGGTCCTGTGGGCGCTGGGCGAGCAGTCCCCCGGCGCGGTCCGCGGTCAGTCGATGCAGGACGTGATCTTCGGCGGCGCCCCCGGCCGTCAGGCCGCCGGCCACGCCGAGGTGGAGCTCGTCCTCGACGACAGCGAGGGGAGTCTCGGCCTCGGCGTCCCCGAGATCTCGATCTATCGCAAGCTCGACCGGGCCGGCGAGGGCGAGTACCGACTGGCGGGCGCCCGCTGCCGCCTCGTCGACATCGTCGAGCTGCTGTCGGACACCGGCCTGGGCAAGGAGATGCACTCGGTCATCTCGCAGGGCCGCGTCGAGTCGCTGGTCACCTCCAAGCCCCGCGATCGCCGGCTGCTCATCGAGGAGGCCGCCGGCCTGGGCAAGCACCGCAAGCGTCGCCGTCGCGCGCAGCTCAAGCTGGCCCGAACCCAGGACAATCTCGACCGCGCCCTGGACGTGGAGCGCGAGGCCCGGTCGCGGCTGCGGCCCGCTCAAGCGCCAGGCCGAGGCCGCCGAGCTGCATGAGCGGCTCGAGCGCCAGTCGCTGGAGATCCGCTGGGAGCTCGCCCGCGACGACGTGCGCGGCTACGGCGCGCCATGGCCTCCGCCGAGACGATGGCGACCGAGGTCCGCGAGCGCCGCGCGGACGCTCCAGGCCGAGCTCGAGGCCGTGGCCAAGCGTCGCGAGGCGGCCGAGGAGGCACTGGCCGCGCGCAGCGCCCAGCGCGAGGAGCTCTCGCGCCGCGCCTACGCGGCCCGGGGCGCCGCCGAGCGGATCGGCTATCGGGCGCGAGTCCGCGCGGGCCGCCGCCGCCTCCGTCGAGGGCCGGCTGGCCCGGTACCGCGGACATCGAGGCCGCGCTCGCCGCCGAGGCCGCCGCAGACCAGGACGATCCCGAGGCGGCGGGAGCGGATCGCCGGGCTCGAGGAGTCGCTGGCCGCGCTGGATCGCGACCGCGAGGCCGAGCTCGCCCGGCAGCTCGCCGAGCTCGAGGAGCAGCTGGCCGCCGCCGGGGGCCGGCGTCGCGCGAGCAGTCAGAGGCGGTGGCCGAGGCGCCAGGCCCAGCGCGAGGCGGCCGAGGCCGCGGCCGAGCGCGGTCCGCGGCGAGGTGCGCGAGGCCGAGCGCGCCGTGGAGGCGGCGCGCCGTGAGGCCGCCCGCGTCGGTGGCGAGCTCGCCGCCGTCAACCAGTTCCTGCGCCATCACGCCGGCGCGCCCCATGGCGCCGCCGCCCTCGCCGACGATCTCGATGTCGACTCCGGGCTACGAGCTGGCCGTGGCCGCCGCGCTCGACGGCCGCCTGCGCGCCGCCGTGGTCGACGACCGTGCCGGCGGCCGCGACGCTGCTTGACCGTGCCGGGGCCGATGGCGGGCGTACGCTCGTGGTCGGCGATGCCGCCGACCGCCGACGGCGATGACGGCGCCGCCGAGCCGCCGGCCCCGGGTGCGGCCCGGCTGATCGAGCATGTCCGGGCGCAGGGGCGCGCGCTGGCGCTGGCCCGCGCGCTGCTGCGCGACACGTGGGTCGTCGAGGATCTGGATCAGGTCGCCGACCGGCTTCGCGGGGCGTGGCGGTCACGCGCGGCGGACGCGTGTGGTCGGCGCGCACGCGCGAGCTGCGCCAGGCGCCGGCGGTCGGGGAGGAGCGCGTCCTGGCCGAGCGCAACCGCCGCGAGCAGCTCATCGCCGAGTCAGAGCGCGCCGCTCAGGCCGAGCTCGACGCGCGCGGCCGGGTCCAGCGGGCCACCGCCGGGATGTCGGAGGCCGATTCGGCGCGCGACCGGGCTGACCAACGCCCATCGTGCCGCCGTCCGCGCCCTGGACGAGCGGCGCGAGGAGGAGCGGCGGATCACCGCGCTCATCGAGCGTCGCCGCGCCGCTCCCGACGACGGGGTGGGCGGGGACGGGCCGGCCGTCGCGCCCAGCTGGCGGCCGAGCTGGCGGCCGAGCGCCGGATGCTCGAGCGTGCGGAGCGCGAGCGGGCCGAGCGCGCCGCAGCGCCTGGAGCGGGTGCGCGCGCGGCGTCGCCCGCGACCGGAGCTGGTGCCCGCGGTGGCGAGCGTGATCGCCGCCCTGGAGGACGGCTGCGGCAGCGATCGCGCAGCGGCTGGAGAGCTTCGAGGAGGCGCTGGCGGCCGATCGCCAGGCCGGTGAGCACGTGGCCGTCGAGCTGCGCACCTGCGCCCAGCAGGAGGCCGAGCTGCACGCCAAGATCAGCCAGGAGAACGAGACCCTCACCCAGGCCGAGGTCCGCCTGCAGCGCGCGCGCGACCAGGCCGGCGACGCCGAGGCCGAGCTGGCGCGGATCGCCCAGCGGCTCGAGCTCGCCGCCGAGCCCGCCGAGGAGGCGCTGACCGACGAGGAGCGCCAGGACGCTCGATGCCCGACTGGAGCGGGTCGCGCGCCGGCGCGAGCAGCTGGGGCCGGTCAACCCGCTGGCCCAGGAGGAGTACGCCGAGGCCGTGGCCCACGTCGAGGAGCTCGAGACCCAGCGCGCCGACCTGGAGACCGCCCTGCGCGAGCTCGAGAAGCTGATCGCCGACACCGACAAGCAGATCCGCACCACCTTCGAGCAGACGTTCGCCGCCACCGCCAGCGCCTTCGAGGAGCTCGCCGCGCCAGCTCTTCCCCGGCGGCGAGGGCCGGCTGCGGCTGGTCTCCGAGCGCGACCGCGGCCCGGCCCGCGTGATCGGCGGTCAGGAGCGCCCGCCGAGGCTGACGGCGACTCCGACGGCGACGACGAGGCCCGACGACGAGCCGTCGAGCCCGAGGAGGACCTGCTCGGGCGTCGAGATCGAGATCACGCCGGCGGGCAAGGAGTGCAAGCGCCTGTCGCTGCTCTCCGGCGGCGAGAAGTCGATGACCGCGCTCGCCTTCCTGTTCGCGGTGTTCCTGGCCCGTCCGTGCCCGTTCTACATCCTCGACGAGGTCGAGGCGGCGCTCGACGACCTCAACATCGACCGCTTCCTCGCGCTCCTGCGCCAGTACTCCTCGCGCGCCCAGTTCATCGTCGTCACCCACCAGAAGCGCACGATGGAGGCCGCCGACTCGCTCTACGGCGTCTCGATGGGCTCCGACGGCATCTCCAAGGTCATCTCGCGCCGGCTCTCCGGCAGCGACGGCCCGGCGGACGCCGAGGCCCAGGTCGCGGCCTGACGGCTGCAGCGCCGCCGCTGATAACGTCGCCGCCGTCATGGCGCGCGACTGGCGAGAGCTGTTCATCATCGACGGCGCGGCACGGGCGCGCGCCGGCCGCCGCCGAGGAGCCCGAGCGCCGCGTGCGGCCGCTTCCGCCGGCTGCGCGAGAGCCTGCGCAAGACCCGCCAGGCGCTGCAGTCCGAGATCCAGGCGACCCTGTTCGAGGATCTCACGAGGAGACCTGGGAGCGGCTGGAGGAGGCGCTGATCTACGCCGACGTCGGCGCCCAGACGACCGCCAAGGTCGTGGCCCAGCTCGAGCAGGAGGCGGCCGAGAACAAGCTCACCGGCGGCCAGGCAGCTGTCCGACCGGCTGGTCGAGCTGCTGACGGAGATCGCCCAGACCGGCGAGGACACGATCGACCTGCGCCCCGAGCCGACGGTGATCCTGGTGGCCGGCGTCAACGGCACCGGCAAGACGACGACGCTGGGCAAGCTGGCCTGGCATCTGAGCCAGGAGCTCAACCGCTCGGTCGTGCTGGCCGCCGGCGACACCTTCCGCGCCGCCGGCGGTGGAGCAGCTCGAGCTGTGGGCCGAGCGCGCCGGCGTCGGAGTTCGTCAAGGGCGGGCTCGGCGCCGACTCGGCCTCGGTGGCCTTCGACGGCGATCGCGGACGGCGCGCCGCGCAGGGCGCCGACGTGGTGCTCATCGACACCGCCGGGCGCCTGCACACCCAGGACAACCTGATGGCCGAGCTGGCCAAGGTCCGCCGCGTGATCGCCAAGCAGATCCCCGAGGCGCCCCACGAGACGCTGCTCACCGTCGACGCCACCACCGGCCAGAACGGGTTGCGTCAGGCCAAGGCGTTCTCCGAGGCGATCGACGTCTCCGGGCTCGTGCTGACCAAGCTCGACGGCACGGCCAAGGGCGGGATCGCGCTCGCCATCGCCGCACGAGCTCGGGATCCCGGTCAAGCTGATCGGGGTGGGCGAGCAGCTCGAGGACCTGCGGCCGTTCGACGCCGCCGACTTCGCCCGCGCGCTGGTCTCCTGACGCGCTCCGCGTGCGCTCGACCGCCGGCTGCACCAGGCTGCGGGCCGGCGCGTACTCTGGCGGGCACATGGCCGGATGGGTCTTCTGGGTGATTCTGGCCGGCGCCTTCGGCGTCGGCGAGATGCTCACCGGCGGGTTCTTCCTGGCGCCGTTCGCGCTCGGGGCGGCGCTGGCGGCGGCCGGCGACGCGGCGGCGGTGAACCGCGGCCGGTGTGATCGTGTTCGTGCCGTCGCCTCGATCATGACGCTGGTGCTCGTGCGGCCGATCGTCCGCTCGCACATCCGCAGATGCCGCCGGCGATCCGGACCGGGCGGCGCGGCGCTGGTCGGCAAGCAGCGCGATCGTCCTCGAGCGGATCGCCAACGCCGAGGGCGTGGGATGCGTCAAGATCGACGGTGAGGTCTGGACCGCCCGCTCGCTTTACGATGATCGAGGAGATCGAGCCGGGAGCACGCGTCGAGGTCGTCGACATCAAGGGCGCGACCGCGCTCGTCACCGAATAGGAGGGGTCATGGCCGGAGCCATCGTCGCCATCGTCATCGTCGTCTTTCTGGTGCATCATGTTCGCCCGGACGGTCCGGATCGTCCCTCAGGCGCGGGCAGGGATCGTCGAGCGGTTCGGCCGCTACAACCGCACGCTCAATCCGGGGCTGACCATCCTCATGCCGTTCGTCGACCGGCTCAAGCCGCTCATCGACCTGCGCGAGCAGGTGGTCTCGTTCCCGCCGCAGCCGGTGATCACCGAGGACAACCTCGTGGTCGGGATCGACACCGTCCTCTACTTCACCGTCAACGACGCCAAGTCCGCGACCTACGAGGTCGCCAACCCGCTGCAGGCGATCGAGCAGATCACGGTGACCACGCTGCGCAACGTGATCGGGTCGCTCACGCTGGAGGCGGCGCTGACCAGCCGCGATCACATCAACGCCCAGCTGCGCACCGTGCTCGACGAGGCCACCAACAAGTGGGGGATCCGGGTCAACCGCGTCGAGATCAAGTCGATCGATCCGCCCGGCTCCATCCAGGAGGCGATGGAGAAGCAGATGCGCGCCGAGCGCGACCGTCGCGCCGCCATCCTCACCGCCGAGGGCGTCAAGCAGTCCCAGATCCTCACCGCCGAGGGCGCAGAAGCAGGCCGCCGTGCTCACCGCCGAGGGCGAGAAGCAGGCGGCGATCCTGCGCTCCGAGGGCGAGGCGCAGGCGATCGCCACCGTGTTCTCGGCCATCCACGAGGGCAAGCCCGACCCCCAGCTGCTCTCGCTACCAGTACCTTCAGATGCTGCCCCAGCTCGCCAAGGGAGACGCCAACAAGGTGTTCGTCATCCCCTCGGAGTTCGCCGAGGCGTTCGGTGGGATCACCAGGGCCTTCGCCGCGGGCCAGACGGGGCCAGTCGGCCGACGGCGCCGCGCCGGAGCCGGCGCCTCCCCGGCTCCCCTCCCGAGCGCAGTAGCCTCAGCAGACAGAAAGCAGCATGTTCGATTCCCTTGCCGAGAAGCTCCAGGCGACCCTGTCCGAGGTCCGCGGCCGCGGCACCCTGACCGAGGCCGACATCAACGCCGCCATGCGCGAGATCCGCCTCGCGCTGCTCGAGGCCGACGTCAACTTCAAGGTCGTCAAGAGCTTCACCACCGCCGTCAAGGACCGCGCGCTCGGCGCCGACATCGTCGGCAAGCTCAACCCGGGCCAGCAGGTGGTCAAGATCGTCTCCGACGAGCTCACCGAGCTGATGGGCGGCGCCTCCCGCGAGCTCTCCTTCTCGCCCCGGCCCCCGACGATCGTGCTCATGGCCGGCCTGCAGGGCTCGGGCAAGACAACTGCCACCGGCAAGCTCGCCCGCTACCTGCGCACCGAGCACCACTCCTCGGTGGCGGTGGCCGCCTGCGACGTCTACCGGCCCGCGGCGGTGGACCAGCTGATCAAGGTCGGCCAGCAGGCCGGCGCCGACGTCTACGAGCAGGGCACGGACCGCAATCCGGTCGAGATCGCCAAGTGGGCGGCTGACCGCGCCCGCGCCGAGGGCAAGGACGTGCTCATCGTCGACACCAGCGGCCGGCTCCACGTCGACACTGAGCTGATGACCGAGCTGGCCGACATCAAGAAGGCGATCAATCCCCACGACATCCTGCTCGTCGTCGACGCCATGACCGGACAGGACGCGGTCAACGTCGCCGAGCAGTTCGCCGAGGTCGTCGACTTCGACGGCGTCGTGATGTCCAAGCTCGACGGCGACGCTCGCGGCGGCGCCGCGCTCAGCGTCAAGGCGGTGACCGGCAAGCCGATCCTGTTCGCCTCCACCGGGGAGAAGCTCGACCAGTTCGAGCGCTTCCACCCGGACCGCATGGCCCAGCGGATCCTCGGCATGGGCGACGTGATGACCCTCATCGAGAAGGCCGAGTCCAGCTTCGACGAGCAGCAGGCGGCCGAACTGGAGCGCAAGCTGCGCCAGCAGGAGTTCGGCCTCGACGACTTCCTCGATCAGATGCGCCAGATCCGCAAGCTGGGGCCGCTGCAGTCGCTGCTGGGGATGATCCCCGGCATCGGCAAGGAGCTGCGCGGCGTCAAGGTCGACGAGAAGGAGTTCGACCGCCTCCAGGCGATCATCCTCTCGATGACGCCGCAGGAGCGTCGCCACCCCGAGCTGATCAAGGGCTCGCGGCGCCTGCGCATCGCCAGGGGCTCGGGTACCAACGTCCAGGCGGTCAAGCAGCTGATCAAGCAGTTCGAGCAGATGCGCAAGGTCATGCGCCAGGTTTCGCAGGGCCGGATGCCGGACCTGGGCGCCATGATGCGCCAGGGCCGGTAGCGCCGGACTCCCCTAGCTCGTAAAGCACGCTAACCTCATCGCTCGCTGATGGCAGTCAGACTCCGACTCACACGTATCGGCGGGCGCAAGAACCCCGTCTGGCGCGTCGTCGTCGCCGACCAGCGCTCCAAGCGCGACGGTCGGGTGATCGAGACCGTCGGTCACTACAACGCCCAGACCGATCCCTCCACGATCGTGCTCAACGAGGAGCGCATCCGCGACTGGCTCGCCCGCGGCGCCCAGCCGTCGGAGACCGTTCGCAAGCTGTTGCGCACTCAGGGCATCTCGTAGCCCTTCGCTCGTGAAGGATCTCCTCGAGTACCTGGCCAAGGGGCTCGTCGAGCACCCCGACGCCGTGCGCGTCACGCAGGTCGAGGAGGACGACGGCACGGTCGTGCTGGAGCTGTCCGTCGACGAGGACGATTACGGCAGCGTGATCGGCCGCGGCGGGCGAACTGCGATGGCGTTGCGCACGGTGGTCAAGGTGGCCGCCGTCAAGGAGCAGCGCCGCGTGTTCGTGGACATCGTCGACGACTGAAGGGCGCGACGTGACCGAGACCGAGCACTGGCTGCGTGCCGGTGTCGTCGGCCGCCCTCACGGCCTCGACGGCAGCTTCCACGTTGCCGACCCCGTCGCTTCGCTGCTGCACATGGGCGCCGAGGTGCCGGCTCGGCGACGCTCGCCTCGCCATCGTGCGGCTGGCCGGGCACGATGAGCGGCCGATCGTGCGCCTTGAGGGGTGCGAGGATCGCGCCGCCGCCGTGGCACTGCGCGGCCAGGAGTTGCTCGTCGCGAGGGCGGCTGCGCCTGAGCTCGACGAGGACGAGTGGTGGGCGACCGACCTGGAGGGCTGCGCCGTGCGCGACGGCGATCGGGAAGTGGGCGTCGTCGCTCGGTTGCTGGCGCTGCCATCCTGCGAGGTTCTCGAGGTCACCCGCCCGGGCGACGCGCCCGATCTGCTCGTGCCGCTGGTCCGCGACGCCGTGCGCGACGTCGACCTGGACGGTCGCGTCATCGACGTCGACCTGCGGTTCCTGGGCGAGACGTGATGCAGATCGACGTGTTCACGCTGTTCCCGGAGGCCTTTGACTGGTTCGTGTCCCAGCGCCACGTGGCCAACGCGATGGCCCTCGGCCACGAGCTGCACCGCGTCAACTACCGCGATCACACCCCGCTGAGCGGTCGCCAGGTCGACGACACCCCGTTCGGCGGCGGGGCGGGGATGGTGTTGCGCGTCGACGTCGTGGAGGCTGCACTGCGGGCCCGGTACGACGTCGACCCGGTGGAGCTTCCCGCCCAGCGGCGCGTGATCGCGCTTGAGCCCGGGGGGCGGCTGTTGGATGACGCGCTGGTCGACGAGCTCGCCGCGCAGCCCGCGCTGACGCTGCTGTCGGGGCGCTATGAGGGCTTTGACGAGCGCATCGTCGAGCACTTCGCCTCCGATCGGGTGTCGATCGGGCGCTACGTGCTGGCCGGGGGCGAGTTGGCGGCGATGGTCGTCTGTGACGCCGTGCTGCGCAAGCAGCCGGGTGCGCTGGGGGATGAGCGCTCGGCGCTGGAGGAGTCCTTCAGCGCGGCGCTGGAGGGCGGACCCGAGTACCCGCACTACACCCGGCCGGCCGAGCATCGCGGCTGGCCGGTGCCCGACGTGCTGCTGTCTGGGCACCACGCCAGGATCGCGGACTGGCGTCTGGCCCAGAGCCGGGCCCGGGCCGCCGGAGCCGGGGGGCCGGAGGCGCCGCCGACGCAGGCCAGATCCAGCGATCGGGCTTAGCGCAGCGCCAACATCGCCGTCCTCGGGGACCCGCTACCATGGACCGCCGCATGGGCGGAGGCGCGCTTGCGCACGCGGCCTGATGGTCTGCACGGCCGCCGCCAGCAACTCCGCAGTTCCAACTTCAGTCCCCATGAGCACAGTCATCGACAGCCTGGAGCGATCGCAGCTCCGCCGCGTCCCGGCGTTCGACGCCGGTGACCGGCTCCGCGTGCATTTCCAGGTCATCGAGGGCACGCGGCGCCGCACGCAGGTGTTCGAGGGCGTCGTGATCAAGCGCCAGGGCCATGGCGCCCGGGAGACGTTCACCGTGCGCAAGCAGTCCTTCGGAGTGGGCGTCGAGCGCACGTTCCCGCTTCACTCACCGAAGATCGAGCGCATCGAGGTGGCGGCCCGCGGTGACGTGCGCCGGGCCAAGCTCTACTACCTGCGCGGGCGGATCGGCAAGCGGGCCCGCGTGCGCGAGCGCCGGTCGGCCGGACCGGAGGTGGCCGTCGAGCGCGAGCTGCTCTACGGGCCGGAGGGCGACGGCGAGCCCACCCCGGTCGACGCTGAGGGCGCGACCGCGGAGGAGACCGTCGCCGAGGCGGTCGAGGCCCAGGAGGCAGCGGACGCGGCCGAGGCTGCACCCGCGGCCGAGGCTGCACCCGCAGTGACGGAACCGGCTGAGGCGACCGCGGCGGAGGCCGCGCCGGCCGAGGCGGGCAAGGAAGAGCCAGCGACGGACGACGAGTAGTGTGACGAAGACCAAGAAGCCACTGGCGCGCTCAGTGGTGGAGCTGGTCGTGATCGTCGCGATCGCCCTGGGTCTGGCCATCATCATCCAGGGGTTCATCGTCAAGCCGTATGAGATTCCGAGTCCGTCGATGGTGCCCACGTTGCGCGTCGGCCAGCGCATCTTGGTGGACCGGGTCGGCATGCACTTCTCCTTGCCCCACGTCGGCGACATCTATGTCTTTCACCCTCCGGTCTCAGAAACGTGCGCCGACCCCAACGAGGGCGAGAACGGCCTCGGCCAGGACGGCGCGGCGCCGTGTGACGTGGCCCAGACCCACGAGTCGTCGCAGACCTACGTCAAGCGGGTGGTCGGCCTACCCGGCGACCGCCTGGAGATCCGCGACGGCCATGTGTACCGCGACGGGCACCCGGAGGCCAGCTCCTTCACGATCCCCTGCGACGGCGCCGGCGAATGCAACTTCCGTGCCAGCATCACCGTGCCGAAGGGTGACTACTACATGATGGGCGACAATCGCCCTGACTCGCTCGACAGCCGCTACTGGGGCCCGGTCCCCAAGGCGTGGCTGATCGGCAAGGCGTTCTTCACCTACTGGCCGCCAGATCGCGTCGGCGCGCTGTAGGCCCCCAGCGTATGTCCGCGTCCCGCAAGAAGAAGAAATCCCCGATCGCCTCCCTGGTGGAGCTCCTGGTGACGATCGCGGTCGCCGTGGGGCTGGCGATCCTCATCCAGGCCTTCATCGTCAAGCCCTACCGGATCCCCAGCGCCTCGATGGTGCCGACGCTCGATCCCGGCCAGCGCGTCCTCACCAACCGGCTGTCCACCCATCCCAGCGTCGGCGATGTCGTGGTCTTCCACCCGCCGCACGGGGCCGACTTCAACAGCCCGGTCTGCGGGGCCAGCTCGCAGGGCACCGGCCACGGCCAGGCCTGCGACCAGCCCACGGCCCAGGAGTCCACCCAGACCTTCATCAAACGCGTGGTGGCCGGGCCGGGAGACACGATCTTCATCCAGGACGGCCACGTGTACCGCAACGGAGTCCGGGAGAAGGACGGCTACATCAACCCGTGTGGCGTGGACAGTTCCTGCAATTTCCGGACGCCGATCAAGGTTCCGCCCGCTCACTACTTCATGATGGGCGATAACCGTGGCCTCTCAGACGACAGCCGTTTCTGGGGTCCCGTCCCCGATAAATGGATCATCGGGGTCGCGTTCTTCACCTACTGGCCCCCCGACCGGCTCGGCACGCTCTAACGCAGCCCGCCCGCCCCGGCGCAAGCCGGGCCGCCCCGGGCGCCGCCTGCTCGGCTTCGACCGCGGGTTGGGCGTCCGCTTCGTGGCCGGGGCCGACGAGGCGGGTCGCGGCAGCCTGGCCGGTCCGCTGGTCGCCGCCGCGGTCCTGCTCGATCTCAATCGCGTGGGGCCCGCCCAGGCGAGGGCACTGGGCATGCTCAACGACTCAAAGCAGCAGACCCCCGAGGGCCGGGCGGCGCTGTACCCGGTCATCCTCAGCATCGCCGCCCGCGTCTCGATCGTCACCCGCTGCGCTCCCGGCATCGACGCTCGCGGGCTGCACAAGACCAACCTCGCGGCGCTGCGCGATGCGCTCAACCGGGTGGCCTGTGATGGCTGCATCTGTCTCAGCGACGGCTTCCCCGTCACCGGGGTGGCCCACGCGCGGCGCGCGGTGATCGGCGGGGACGCCAAGAGCGCCGCCATCGCCGCCGCCTCGGTGCTGGCCAAGGAGACCCGGGACCGCTACATGCGCCGCGCCGACCGCACCCACCCGGGCTGGGAGTTCGCCGCCCACGTCGGCTATTCCACCCCCGAGCATCGCGAGGCGATCGAGCGCCTCGGGGTCTCGCCGCTGCACCGCCTGTCGTTCCAGTCCACCGCATATCAGCAACTCGCGCTCGGCTAGCCCGTTATAAGGGTCGGCTGGACGACGCAGGCTCACGTCCAGGCCAACCCATAAGCGGCGGGTGCCTCGGTGCCCTCCGGACTCGCGGTCGGGTGCGTGGGCGCATCCGGGCCGCTCGACTCAAGGGAAGGGGAAACCCGGACATGCCGGTGCAACTCGTGCCGCGCTACGCGCGGAGAATCATCCCTGCCGTCATTGTCGCCACGGCCCTCGCCGCGGCCCTCGCGGGCGGCCTCGCCGCCCCAGCCATGGCTGACACCTCGTCCATCGCGGTGGCCACCACCACGTCCTCGCCGGAGCAGGCCTTCCCGGTCGATCTCAGTTTCGGCGGCACCAACGCGCTCACCGGCGCCGCCGAGGTCGAGGCGATCGTCCGACCCGCCGGCGGACCCGCGTGCGAGTCCAGCTACCAGGAGGACACCTCGACCTTTCTGACCGAGGACACGGTGATCGTCGCGCCCGGAGCTCAGACGGTCGCGCCCGGCCCCTACCAGGTGGGCGGCAGCTTCCGGCCTCCGGCTCCCGGCTCCTACCAGCTGTGCGCCTGGCTGGCCCAGAACCAGAACAGCACCGACCAGCCGGTCGCCGCACCGGCCACGCTGACCTTCACGGCACGCGGGCCCCAGGTGAGCCAGCTGACGGTTTCCGTCCCCAAGGACCTGCAGCCCAACGTCAGCTTCCAGGTCACGTACACGACCCAGACCGACCAGCAGCTCTCCCTGCTCTCCGTGCTCCGGCCCGCCTCCGAGGCCCCGTGCCCGGCCACCTTCAGCCTCAACCAGCGGCAGAACCGGCCGGAGACCAACCTCCTGGGCTTCGGCACGCAGCAGGTCTTCGGCGGCCCGGTGACCACCACGGCCACCACCAAGCAGAAGACCGGCCTCTATGTCGTCTGCACCTGGGTGGAGGGCCCGACCGGCGACGAGGTCGATGACGCGGCCACGACCCCGGTGACCGTCGGCACCCCGCCACCGCCCAAGCCCGGTCTCACCCTCACCAAGGCCACCGCCTCGCGCAGGCACGGCGCCTCGGTCGCCGGCACCGCGGTCTCCGGCTTCAGGGGCAAGCTCGTCGTCAGTGTCGCCTGCGGCGCCGCGACGGCCAAGCGCACGACAACGGCCCACAACCGCCGGTTCGCGTCGAGCGTGCGCCTGCCGAGTGCCTGCCGCACGGCCAGGAAGGTCAGGCTCACCGTCTCATGGGCAGGCTCCAGCGCCTTCTCCAAGCAGTCCGTGGCCAGGACCGTCGCGATCGCCAGGTGACGACGGCGTACTGAGTGACGCCCCAGGGGTCATGGAGCCCGGACGCCACGCCACCCACGCTCCATGGCCCCGCCGGGCGTGGCGGCACCCTCCATGGCCCCGCCGGGCGTGGCGGCACCCTCCATGGCCCCGCCGGACGCCCCCGGCGCCACACCATGATGATCAGCCGGCGCATCAGAACGCGCCCTCCAGGTGCTCCAGTGCGACCAGCCGCCCGCCGCGATCCACCGTCACGCCGATCGCATCGAAGCGGATGACGTCGGCGTAGGGCCGGTCCCGGCGCTCCATCAGCCAGCTCCCGGCCATCTTGCGCACCCGGGTCTGCTTGTCGCGCCCCACCGCGTCAAACGGCCCGCCCGCGCGGCCGCCCGCCCGCCGCGTCTTGACCTCGCAGAACGCGAGCGTGCTCCCCGCCCGCGCGACGATGTCCAATTCACCCCAGCGGGTGCGGTAGTTGCGCTCCACGATCTCGTAGCCGCGGCGCAGCAGGTGCTCGGCAGCGAGCTCCTCGCCGGCGCGTCCCAGCTCGTTCTCGAGGTCATTGCCCACGCCGAGAACGCTAGGCCAAAAAACGTGACCTGTGGGTGTCAAGTGGTGTCTTTTCCGTCACAAAGTACCTGTAAAAGACACACATTTGGCACAGCCCGTCACCCACGTGTCACAGGTTTTGCCCTAGCGTTTTCGGCATGCTCGCCCGGGTCGCAACGTTTGCCATCGACGGGGTCCAGACCTTCCAGGTGTGGGTGGAGGTCGACATCCGCAGCGGCCTGCCCGCGTTCACGGTCGTCGGCCTCGGCGACACCGCCGTGCGGGAGTCGCGTGACCGCATCCGCTCGGCGATCCTCAATTCGGGCTTCAAGTTCCCGGAGGGCCGGATCACCGCCAACCTCGCTCCGGCCTTCATGCGCAAGGCCGGGCCGGGATTCGACGCCGCGCTCGCGCTCGCGGTGCTCGCCGCCAGTGGCCAGGTCCCCGCGGCCGCTCTGGCCGGCTGTGCGGTCTTCGGGGAGCTCTCCCTCGGCGGTGAGCTGCGCGACTCACCGGGCGCCCTCGCGGTGGCCGAGGGCGCGCAGCAGAGCGGGTGCACGCGCCTCATCGTGCCGCGCACGCGAGCGCACGAGGCGGCGCTCGTCGAGGACCTGCGCATCGTGGCGGTGGCCAGCCTGCGGGCCGCCGCCGACGTGCTGGCGGGCGGCGCCACGCCATCCCTCCCCGGGGCGCCGCCCGCCCACGGACCCGACGGCAGTCAGCCGGACCTGTCGGATGTCCGCGGCCACGAGGCGCCCCTGCTCGCGCTGGAGATCGCGGCCGCGGGAGGCCACAACCTCCTCCTGGAGGGCGCGCCCGGCACCGGCAAGACGATGCTGGCCCGGCGGCTGCCGACGATCCTGCCGCCGCTGACCCGGGCCGAGGCGATCGAGGTCACCCGCATCCACAGCGTCGCCGGCGTCCACGCGGGCGGGCTGATCAGCACACGGCCGTTCCGCGCGCCGCACCACACGATCTCGTCTGCCGGGCTGGCCGGCGGCGGCGCCCCGCCGCGCCCCGGAGAGGCGACTCTCGCCCACAAGGGCGTGCTGTTTCTGGACGAGCTCTCCGAGTTTCAGCGCTCCAGCCTCGATGCGCTGCGACAGCCGCTGGAGGACGGCCGCGTCACCATCGTCCGCGGCCAGCAGTCCCTACCTTCCCCACGGCGTTCATGCTCGTCGCCGCCACCAACCCGTGCCCGTGCGGCTTTGCCGGGGTCGATGATCGCTGCACCTGCGGTGAGGCGGATCTGCGCCGTCATCGCCGACGTCTCAGCGGGCCGCTGCTCGATCGCATGGACCTGCTCGTCGACGTCCGGCGCCCAGAGGCCGAGGACCTGGGCGCCGCGCCCCTGCGCAGCTCCGCGGACGTCCTCGCACGCGTGACCGAGGCGCGGGACCGCCAGCGTCATCGGCTGGGGGAGACCGGCGCGGCCTGCAACGGCGAGATGGACGCGCGGACGGCAGACGCGGTGGTGCAGCTGGACGACTGGGCGGACACCGAGCTCCATCACGCCTACAAGTACGGGTGGCTCAGCGCGCGCGGTCGTCACCGGGTCGTGCGCGTCGCGCGGACGATCGCGGATCTGGCCGGCCGCGAACGGGTGAGCCGCGGAGATGTCCTGCTCGCGCTCAGCCTCCGCCAGCGCACCGGTCCCGACTTGGCGGAGGCGGCAGTCGGATGACTTACGCCGCCGACATGCACGCGGGGTGGGCAAAATCCGCCCCCACCCGCCCCGATGGGAGGCGATCAGCGTGAGCCCGGCGCGAGCGTGCCCGGAGTGCCTGCGGCGCGCGTGGCTGCTGGTGCGCCTGGCCGGTCACCTTGATAACGAGCGCGAGCGCATCTCCGAGCTGCTGGACCGCGCCGACGAGGACCTCATCGAGGCCGTGGGCGGCAGCCGCACCGCCGAGGTACGCGCCGAATGGGAGGCGTTTGACGCCGGCCCCTACCGCCGGCGCTGCGACGCGGCCGGCGTCGAGACGCTGTGCCGCTGTGACGCGGCCTATCCGGCCAAGCTGTGGGACCTGACCGGGGAGCCGGCCGTCCTGCATGTCGCCGGCGGGCTCCAGCGCTTCGTCGAGCTCGTCGCCAAGGACTCCGTGGCGATCGTCGGGGCGCGCCGCGCGTCGCCGTATGCGCTCGAGAACGCGCGGTCCCTGGCCCGAGGCGTCGCGGGAGGCATGACCGTGATCAGCGGCATGGCCAGCGGCGTGGACACCGCGGCGCACGAGGGCGCCCTGCATGCCCGCGGCGACACGATCGCGGTGCTGGCGAGCTCACCGGAGCGTCCCTACCCGCCATCCGGGCGGCTCCTGCACCAGCAGATCCTCGCGACCGGCGCCACCGTGTCGGAGCTGGGTCCGGGCGTGCCGGTGCGCCGCTGGATGTTCCCGGCGCGCAACCGGATCATCGCCGCGCTGGCCGACATGACCGTCCTCGTGGCCGGGCGCCAGGGCTCTGGGGCGATCGGGACCGCCCAGGAGGCGGACAGGCTCAAGCGCAAGGTCGGCGCCGTACCGGGCCAGGTGACGGCGCCACTCTCATTCGGACCGCACGTGCTGCTCCGCTTCGGCGCCCATCTGGTGGGGGAGCCGTTTGACATCCTCAAGGCCGTATTCGAAGACCGCCCGCGGCTGCAGCCCCCTGGGCTCGATCGCCCTCGGGATCCGAGCCTCGTTCCGCTGTTTGAGGCCCTGGCCGACGGATACGAGCTCGGGGAGGCGTTCACGGAGGCGGGGCTGGACGCCGAGGGTGGCCTGGCCGCCCTGGCCTCGCTGGAGATCGGCGGCTACGTGCGCCGCCAGGCGGGAGGTCGCTACACGGTTCTGCCCTGATGGCACCTAAGCTCGGCGACATGGCCTACTCAGAGTCGGCAAGAACCGGGAGCGGCGCGCGCGGCCGGCCGCCCTGCGTGCTCTCGATCGCGGGCTCCGATTCCGGCGGGGGCGCCGGCATCCAAGCCGATCTCAAGGCGTTTGCCGCCTGTGGCGTGCACGGCATGACCGCTATCACCGCGATTACGGCCCAGAACACTGTGGGGGTGAGCGCCGTGGAGGCGATCTCACCTCAGATCATCGTGGCCCAGGTCAAGGCGGTGGCCGAGGACATCGGGGTCGACGCGGTCAAGCTCGGCATGCTCGGGACCGTGGCCACCATCGAGGCGGTGGCGGTGTCGCTGGACCTGCTCGCGCCCGGGACGCCGGTGGTGCTCGATCCGGTGATGGTGTCCGAGTCCGGCGCGGAGCTGCTGGAGCCGTCGGCGCGCGGGGCCCTGATGGAGCTACTGTTGCCCCGGGTGCGGGTGATCACGCCCAACCTGCCCGAGGCCCGGGCGCTGGCGCGGGCGGGAGCCTCCGCGAACACAGCCTCCGCGAACACAGCCCCCGCGAACACAGCCTCCGCGGCGACGGCCGAGGTGGGGGAGGACGGCGACGACGCCGTCGCGCTCGCCCGTGTCTTGCGCGCGCTCGGACCGGACGTCGTAGTGGTCACCGGCGGCCACCGCGAGCAGGCCGTGGACGTGTTCTTCGACGGGTCCGAGGTGGTCGAGCTGCCCGGTGAGCGCTACGCGGACGGGGCGGCGCATGGGTCCGGTTGCACGCACTCCTCGGTGCTTGCCGCGCGGCTGGCATGGGGGGACTCGCCGCTGGAGGCGGCGCGGGTGGCCAAGCGGCTCGCGTCAGAGGCGGTGCGCGACGGGTTGGCCGGCGTCGGAGCCGGTGCCGGCCCGGTCAACATCCTTGGCGTGACATAATCCTCAGGTGCGCTTTCTGAGGATGAAGCCGGGTCACGGCGAGGTGTTGATCGCCGAGGGTGACGTGGAGCTGGCCGAGGACGAGCAGCGACTCGTCGAGGAGTTTCGGCGCCAGCTGGACGCCGGACTGTGGGCCGCGGTGCCCACGCTGGACGCAGCCGGGCGGCGCCAGGCGCACATGGTCAAGGCGTTCACCGACGTCCCTCGCGATGCGGACCGCGTGATCTTCTTTCCGCGCGCGGCCGGCGGCCGGTAGGCGGGCCGGCAGGGCGGGGCCGCTGATGCTGCTGGCGCTAGTTGCCACCGCGCTCGTCGCCGTCGCCCTCCTGTCCGAGGAGCTGCTGCCGCGCATCGAAGAGATGTGGTCGCGCCACCGGGCGCGGCGCCAGATGGCGCCGGTGATGCCCTATGACCCCGGCCGCGAGCGCCGGGCCGAGGCGCGCGCCCGCTCGCTGCTGCGCTCGTGCGTCAACGAGGAGGAGTGGGCGATGTACCGGGACCTGGGCTTCATCCGGGTCTGGGGCACCCAGTCAGACGGCCCGGTCGACGCCGACAGCACGGGTGGCGCCGCCTACGCCTATCTCATCTATCCCCACCGAGCGATCGTGGCCTACCTGGCCCAGACGCACCGCCTGCTCAACGAGTACTGCGTCGCCTTCCCGGACGAGACGCGCCCCTACGGGAGCGCGCGGTTGCCCGACTCAGACGACGTGCTGGCCAAGTGGATGGCGCTCACCGGCGACGAGCAGCGCCTCATCTCCACCGCCAACATGCACCTGCCCGGTCGCCAGCTTGACCCGGCCAAGGTCAAGCGCGACCTGTGGCGCCTGTCGCAATGGGAGCGAGCCCGCATGCGCGACGCCGCGCAGCGCAGCCCCACCTCGACGCCGCTGGACACCTCCAACTGACGTCTGGCGGCGCGCCTCCGCCGCGCGCTGGGCGCCGGCGGGCAGTCCCGCGGGCCCGGGGCGCTGACTCGATATCGTTGCCGCCCCCATGACCAGTGCCACAGAACACGACCTCAAGCACCGCAGCCGCGCCCTCACCGAGGGCCCCCAGCGCGCCGCCGCCCGCGCCTACCTCAAAGGCATCGGCTACGACGACGACGCCCTCGCCAAGCCGCTCATCGCCGTCGCCAACACCTGGATCGAGACGATGCCGTGCAACTTCCACCTGCGGGCCCTGGCGGCGAAGGTCAAGCAGGGGATCAAAGCCGCCGGCGGCACTCCGATGGAGCTCAATACGATCGCCATCTCGGACGGGATCACGATGGGCACCGCAGGCATGCGCGCCTCGCTGGCCAGCCGCGAGCTCATCGCCGACAGCATCGAGCTCGTCGTCGACGCCCACATGTTCGATGCCGTCATCGCCATCAGCGGCTGTGACAAGACGATCCCCGCCACCGTCATGGCCCTCTGCCGCCTGGACATCCCCGGCGTGATGCTCTACGGCGGCTCGATCCTGCCCGGCAATCTGCACGGCGAGCGCGTCACCATCCAGGAGGTGTTCGAGGCGGTCGGCGCCCACGCCGCGGGCAAGATCACCGACGAGGAGCTCACCGAGATCGAGGATGTGGCCTCGCCGGGCGCGGGTGCCTGCGGCGGCCAGTTCACCGCCAACACCATGGCGATGGCCTTCGAGGTCCTGGGCATCTCGCCGGCCGGCTTCAGCATGGTCCCCGCCGTCGACTCACAGAAGGAGACGGTGGCCGAGCGCTCCGGGGCCATGGTCATGGACATCCTCAAGCGCGACCTGCGTCCCAAGGACATCATCACCCGCGACAGCCTTGAGAACGCCATCGCCGCCATCGCCGCCAGCGGCGGCTCCACCAACGGCGTCCTGCACCTCCTGGCGATCGCCAGGGAGATGGGCATCGAGCTGCACATCGACGACTTCGACCGCATCAGCGAGCGCACCCCGCTCATCTGCGACCTCAAGCCCGGCGGCCAGTACGTGGCGCCCGACCTCTACGAGGCCGGTGGCGTCCCGTTGCTCGCCAAACGTCTCAAGGACGCGGGCCTCCTCCACGAGGACGCCATGACCGTCACCGGCCAGACGATCGGCGAGGTCGCCGACGGCGCCGTCGAGGCGCCCGGGCAGAAGGTGGTCCGCCCGCTCGACGATCCGATCAAGTCCACCGGCGGCCTGGCCATCCTGCACGGCAACCTCGCCCCCGAGGGCTGCGTGGTCAAGCTCGCCGGCTATGAGCGGCGCAAGCAGACGGGGCGGGCACGAGTTTTCGAGTGCGAGGAGGACGCGATGGCCGCGGTCACCGGGCGCACGATCAACCCCGGGGACATCATCGTCATCCGCAACGAGGGCCCGGCCGGCGGGCCCGGCATGCGCGAGATGCTGGCGGTCACCGCTGCCCTGGTCGGCGAGGGCCTGGGGGAGGAGGTGGCGCTCCTCACCGACGGGCGCTTCTCCGGCGCCACCCGCGGCCTGATGGCCGGCCATGTCGCCCCCGAGTCCGTCAGGGGCGGGCCCATCGGCCTCGTCCAGGACGGTGACGAGATCACCCTCGACGTCGAGGCGCGGCGTCTGGACGTCGCGCTGTCCGACGAGGAACTGGCCCGGCGCGCCGAGGCGTACGTGCCGTTCGAGCGACCCTTCCCGGGGGTCGCGCTCAGCAAATACGCGCAAGTTGGTCTCCAGCGCGGCCCAGGGCGCGGTCACGTTTTGACGCCGGCAGGCATGGGCGGACTGACGCTTTGATTGCAGCTTCGTGGCAGGAGCCTGCGCACAAGCGACGAATTTTCCGCTGAACACGCAACCGAGGTTGCAGGAGCGCCTCGGACCCTGCCTGCTGCTTGATCCCGCACCCCTGGTCGTTACCATGCAAAGCAGTGGCGATCGTCTCGTATCTGCGGGCCCCGGGGACTCAAAGGGCATTACGGAAGAGCCGGGGAGGGGTCAACGCGGCCCCGCGCGGACGCCGGCCCCTGCGCTACGTCCTGGCCGGGCTCATGCTCGTGGCGGTGGTCGCCGTGGTCGTGGCCGGCATCACGCTGACCTCGGCGAAGGCGAGCCTCTCGCGCTGACTCGGTCGCCATTGCCAAGATCGGGATGCCGCTGGGCGGCGGGAGCATCCAGAGCGTCAGCGTCGTCACTGGGCCCCACAGCCAGGCGGTGCCGGTGGTTGTGCGCCACGACCCGGTCATCCTCCCAAGCAAGCTGATCCCAGCCGGGACCCGTCTGTCGATTCAGGTGGTCATCAAGCGTCCGGGCTGGATCTCCTGGCTGGCCGGCAGCACGCAGCGGCTCACGCTCTCCGTCGTGACGCCGACCGCGAGCCTGCGCTCTCACTACATCACCGTCCGCAATGGCGGCGACCTGCGCCTGCACTTCAAGGCGCCGATCAGCGCCTACACCTTCGGCACCTCGCCCGCGCATATGACCCGCACCGTGCTGCCGCGCCCCGCAGACGTGCTCACGCTGCCGCACGCGGGCCTGGCCGGGACCGAGTACGTCTCGGCGTCGCCGCGCACGTGGGAGAAGGCCAGGACCGCCGCCATCAGCTACTTCCCGGCGGGCAGGACCGCCACCGCAGTGGCCAACCCGACGCCGGGCGCCACGATCAAGCCCACGACGCCGATCACGCTCACGTTCTCAAAGCCGGTGCGCAAGGCGCTGGGCACGCACATGCCCCCGATCTCCCCCAGCACCCCGGGCAGTTGGCACCAGATCAACAGCCACACGATCCGATTTGAGCCGACCGGCTACGGCTACGGGCTCGGCCGCCAAGGTGCAGGTCGCGCTGCCCAACGACGTTCGCCTCCTCGGCGGGCCAGAGCAGCTCGGCTGCCAACACCGGCACGTGGACGGTTCCCGGCGGCTCGATCGTGCGCCTCCAGCAGCTGTTGGCGATCACCGGCTACCTGCCGCTGAACTTCCACTACGCCGGCGGCCAGCGGCCCTGGCCTGACCGCCGTCCGCCCAGGAGGCCGCGGCCGTCGATCCGCCCGAAGGGCAGCATTCTCCTGGCGGTATCCGAACACGCCAGACCGCGCTGAAGAGCATGTGGCAGGTCGGAGCGTCGGGGACGATGATGGAGGGCGCGATCATGGCCTTCGAGAACGACAACGGCATCTATTCGCTGCCCTACGACGGGCCCACCTCAGCGGTCTGGAAGACGCTCATCGCCGACGTGCTCGCCGGCAAGCACAACACGTTCGGCTACACGCTTCGTCGACGTCAGCGTCGCCTCGCAGAGCCTCAACCTGTGGCACAGCGGCAAGACGGTGATCGGCGGCACGCCGGTCAACACCGGCATCCCCTCGGCGCCGACCGCCACCGGCACCTATCCCGTGTACGAGCATCTCACCTCGACGACGATGAGCGGGACCAACCCGGACGGCAGCCACTACAGCGACCCGGGCATCCCGTGGGTCAGCTACTTCAACGGCGGCGATGCGCTGCACGGCTTCACTCGCGCCTCCTACGGGTCGCCGCAGAGCCTGGGCTGCGTGGAGATGCCCTTCAGCGTCGCCGGGCAGGTGTGGCCGTACACGCCGGTCGGCACGCTCGTCGACGTCCACTGACCGACGGCCGCCGCCCGCCGCTCCGGCAGGGCTGGTGCGCCGGACGGCGAATAGCCAGGACGCCCATGATCGCAGCCACAGTCCACCGCCGCCGCCGTGCCGAGCTCACCCCGGAGTGGGAGACGGCGCTGGACGCGTTCGACGCCGATCTGCGCCGCCGCGCCGTCGCCGCCAAGACCCGCCGCGCCTACGCCATCGACACCCACCAGTTCGCTCGCTGGGCCGCCGAGCGCGGGCTCGCCCCGGGAGCGATCGACGTCCGCGCCCTGCGCCGCTACGTGGCCTCGCTCACCGAGTCCGGTCAGGCGCCGACGACGGTGGCGCGCAAGCTGGCCGCGCTGCGCGGGCTGTTCCGCCACGAGGTGAGCCTCGGCGCGCGCAGCGAGAACCCCGCCGACCTGCTCAGCTCCCCCAAGCGCTCCCAGCAGCTGCCGCGGGTGCTCAAGCCCGCCGAGGTGGCGGCGCTGCTTGACCGCATTCCCGCCACCGGCCCGCTCCAGGTGCGCGACCGCGCGCTCTTCGAGCTCGCCTACGCCTGCGGCCTGCGCGCCGAGGAGCTGGTGACGCTCGACGTCGCGAGCGTCGACTTCGACACCGAGACGGTCCGGGTGGAGGGCAAGGGCGACAAGACGCGCCTGGTGCCGGCCGGCGAGCACGCGCTCGCGGCGCTCGAGCGGTATCTGGCCCGCGCCCGCCCGGCGCTCGGCGCCGACGACGCCCAGGCGCTGTTCCTCTCCAAGTCCGGCCGCCGCCTCGGGACCTCGGACATCCGGCGGCGGCTGCGGACGTGGGCGCGGCTGGCCGCCCGGGGCGCTCCGGCGCTCGGAGACGCCCATCCGCACGCCCTGCGTCACTCGTTCGCGACCCATCTTCTGGAGGGCGGGGCCGACCTGCGGGCGATCCAGGAGCTGCTCGGCCACGCCAGCATCTCCACGACTCAGGTTTACACTCGGGTAGAGTCGGCGCGACTCCGGCAGGCATACGTAAGCTCGCATCCGCGCGCTTAGCACCCGGGACTGGAGCAACGGAACTGGAAACCAACGTCAAAGCGATCGAGCTCCAGGATCTCTGGAGGCGGTTACAAGGCCACGGGCGACGAGCGGGCCCGTGAACGCCTGGTCGTGGCCTATTCGCCGCTGGTCAAGTACGTGGCCGGGCGCATGGGCTCCGGGCTGCCCGCTCACGTCGAGGAGGCCGACCTCATCTCCTACGGTCTGGGCGGTCTGATCTCCGCCATCGAGCGGTTCGACCTCACCCGCGAGATCAAGTTCGAGACCTACGCCATCACCCGCATCCGCGGGGCCATCATCGACGAGCTGCGCACCCTGGACTGGGTGCCGCGGTCGGTGCGCGCCCGGGCCCGCTCGTTCGAGCGCGCGAACATGAAGCTCGAGGCCAAGCTCCAGCGTGCGCCGAGCGACGAGGAGATGGCGACCGAGCTGGAGATCACCGTCGAGGAGTTCCAGGAGCAGCTGGTCCAGATCTCCAACTCCACGATCGTCGCGCTTGACGAGCTGTGGAGCGTGTCGGACGCGTCCGGTGACCAGGTCTCGCTGCTGGACACTCTGCCCGACCGCCGCGCCCCGGACCCGCAGGTCCTCGTCGACGAGTCCGAGCTGCGCGACCGGATCGCCGATGCCATCGCCGCGCTGCCCGAGCGCGAGAAGCTCGTCGTGGCCCTCTACTACTACGAGAACCTGACCCTCCGCGAGATCGGGGAGGTCCTCGGGGTCACCGAGTCGCGCGTGTCGCAGCTGCACACCAAGGCGGTGCTGCGCCTGCGCTCCAAGCTCGCCGGCGAGCTGGATTAGCCGCACGGCTCGCCGCTATCGGGTAAGGTCGTCCCTTTCGCCGTCACGAGTGAGAGGAGACAGCCATGCACAAGGCTGCGGATCGCATCCGCAATGTGGCCCTCGTCGGCCACCGCGGCAGTGGTAAGACGTCGCTGCACGAGGCGCTGCTGTTCCAGGCGGGGGTCGTCAACCGTCTCGGGAGCGTCGTCGAGGGGACCACGGTCTCGGATTCCGATCCGGACGAGAAGGCCCGGCAGATGTCGATCTCCCTGGCGCTCAGCTCGTTCGAGTGGCAGGAGCGCAAGGTCAATCTTCTCGACACCCCGGGCGACTCGAGCTTCATCGCCGACGCGCTGGGCGCGTTGCGCGTCTGCGAGTCCGCCGTCTTCGTCGTCAACGCCGTCATGGGCGTGGAGGTCCACACCACCCGGCTGTGGCAGCGAGCCGCCGAGCTCGACCTGGCGCGACTGGTCTTCGTCAACATGCTCGACCGCGAGCGCGCCGACTTCTTCCGCACGCTGGACTCGCTGAAGTCCGCGTTCGGCCAGCACGTGGTCGCCACCGAGATCCCGATCGGCTCCGAGCACGAGGTCTCCGGCGTGATCGACCTCGTCGACATGAAGGCCTACGAGTACGACGGGACGGCCAAGGAGAACTGCAACGGAGATCCCGATCCCCGACAGCATGGCCGACCAGGCCCAGGAGTACCGCGAGCGCCTGATGGACGAGGTCTCCGAGACCTCCGACGCGCTCATGGAGCGCTATCTGGAGGGCGAGGAGATCTCCCACGAGGAGATCGTCACCGCGCTCAAGGACGGCACCAACCACGGCTCGCTGTTCCCGGTCACCTGCGGCGTGGCCACGCGCAACCTCGCCACCAACCGCCTGCTCGACGCGATCGTCGAGGACCTGCCCTCGCCGGTCAAGCACGGCGGCCTGGAGGTGGGCGAGGTGACGCTCGAGCCGGTCGAGGACAAGGAGCTGTTCGCCTACGTCTTCAAGACCCGCGCCGACCCGTTCGCCGGGCGCATCAACATGTTCCGGGTCTACCAGGGCACGATGGACCACGACACCCAGGTCCTCAACACCACGCACCCACAGCAAGGAGCGCATCGGGCAGCTCGTCGACCTTCGAGGGCGGCCACAGTCCGACCCAAGCCCACGCCGAGGAGTTCGGCCCGGGCGACATCGGCGCGGTGGCCAAGCTCAAGGAGACCCGCGCCGGCGACTGGCTGGCCGCGCGCGACGAGCCGATCTCGATGCCGTCGATCAAGCTCCCCGCGCCGGTCATGGCCTTCGCCATCGAGCCCAAGGCCAAGGGCGACGAGGAGAAGGTGTTCACCGTCGCTGCGCCGCCTCCAGGAGGAGGACCCGACGATCGACCTGCACCGCGACGCGCAGACCGGCGAGCAGATCGTCGCCGGGCTCTCCCAGGTCCATGTCGAGGTGATCGTCGAGCGCCTGCGCGCCCGCTTCGGCGCCGAGGTGACGCTCAAGCCGCCGCGGGTCCCCTACCAGGAGACGATCCGCCAGTCGGCCAAGGCCCACGGGCGCCACAAGAAGCAGACCGGCGGACGCGGCCAGTTCGGGGACTGCCACATCGAGATCGAGCCGATGGAATACGACCCCGCCCACCCCTTCGAGTTCGTCGACGCGATCAAGGGCGGGGTCATCCCGTCCGGCTTCATCCCCGCCGTCGAGAAGGGCGTGCAAGAGGCCATGCAGGAGGGGACGGTCGCCGGCTACCCGGTCAAGGGCGTCCGCGTCCGCGTCTACGACGGCTCCTACCACACCGTCGACTCCTCGGAGATGGCGTTCAAGGTGGCCGGGCTCGCTGGCCATGAAGCAGGCGCTCGAGCAGGCCGGCTCGGTGCTGCTGGAGCCGATCATGACCGTGACCGTCAACGCCCCCGAGGACACCGTGGGCGACGTCATCGGGGACCTCAACTCCCGGCGCGGCCGGCCCTTGGGCATGGAGCCGGTCGGCGCCGGGATGACCGAGATCAAGGCCGAGGTCCCGATGGCCGAGATGCTCTCCTACGCCCCTGACCTGCGCGGGATCACCGGCGGCCAGGGCGAGTTCACGATGGAGTTCGAGCGCTACGAGGAGGTGCCCGGGCACCTCGCCGCCAAGGTGGTCGACCAGGCCCGCGCCGAGCAGGAGGCGGTCAAGGCGTAGGCTGTCCGACGCCGTCGTGCTACTCGGGACCCGTAGTAGGCTCACAAGCTCGTGAGTACCAGGGCAATTCGCACCTCGACGACGCAAGCCGCCTGCGACGTCTGCGGCCGGACGCTGCTGCGCGGCGAGCGCGCGGAGATCTACCTCAGCGGCGGCGTGCGCCGCTCGGTGTGCGAGCTGTGCACGTCGCGGGCCCTGCACGGCGGCTGGGTCCGCGAGGGCGAGGTGCCCGAGTACGACGAGTCAAGCGCCCGGCCCGACCGGCGCCGGTCGCTGTTCGGCCGCCGGCGCAGCAGGCGCGACCCCCGCGAGGCGCGCGACCCGCGCGAGACGCCGGAGCGCGGAGCGAGGCGCTGCCGATGAACGACATGCCCGCGCCCGAGCCGGGGTTCGACGAGGAGCCGCCCGCGCCGCCCGCCGCCCTCGGCACGGCCGCCGCGGCGCGCCGAGCCCGCCTCGCCCGTCCTGGCCGGCCCCGGTGAGCCGCGCGGCGTCCAAGCTGGCGAGCGGGCCGCGAACCGCGCCACGTCCGGGCCGTGCCCACCAGCATCGAGCACAAGATCTCCTCGGCGGTGTCGCTGTTCAACGACTCCGAGCATCCCCGCACCGTGGCGGGGATCGCCCGGTCGCTGGGGCTGCCCGACGTCTCGGTGCACCCCTCCGACGCCGACGGCAGCATCGTCCACGTCGTCGTCTCCTGGGAGCTGTGCTGGTACCGCTACGAGGTCGACCTGCGCGACGAGGTGCCCACGGTGCGCGGCGGCGATCGCGGCTATGAGCTGTCCGAGCTCTCGGAGATCGAGCGCCAGAACAACGCGGCGGCCGACGAGCGCGGACGCCTGCATCTGAACGGTTACCCGGACCGTGCCTCGGAACACTAGACGGACGTTCGATGGCGAACAACCGATCAGCGCTGGGTAGCATCCGGTCGTGATCTACTGCGTGGTACCCGAAGCGCTCGCCGACGAGCTCTTCCCCAAGCTGGAGAGCTATTACGCCGACGACCCGCACGTGACGGTGATCGTCGACCGGCGCAAGTCGAGCCGTCGCGAGGCCGGCAGCTCGGGCGGGGGCCTGCGCGAAGTGAGAGATCGCCGGCGCCCACGCGTCACCGGCGAGCTGCCCGAGCTCGCGAGCGATTGAGCTCCGCGGACGCGCAGACACGTTCCCGACGGTGGTCGTCCACGTGGACGGCGGCGCCCGGGGAAATCCGGGCCCGGCGGCGGTCGGGGTGGTCGTCTCCGCTCCCGACGGCACGGTGCTGGACGAGTTCGCCGAGCGGATCGGCGTGGCCACCAACAACGTCGCCGAGTACCGGGCGCTGCTGCGCGGCGATCGAGCGAGCCGCCGCGCTGGGCGCGACGCGAGGTGGAGTTCGTCAACGACTCAGAGCTCGTGGCCAAGCAGATCACCGGCGCCTACAAGGTCAAGCATCCGGCGATGAAGCCGCTGTACGACGAGGCGATCGCCGCGCTGCGCGGCTTCGACCGCTGGACGATCCGCAGCGTGCCCCGGGCCCAGAACGCCCGCGCCGACGCGCTGGTCAACGAGGCGCTCGACGGCCTGCGCTAAGCGCGGTCCCGGCCTGCGCGTCCGGCGGTGCGCCGGTCGTAGTTCAGGCGCATCATCGCGATCACGTCCTCGACGTCGGCCTGGGACTCGATCCGGCGCGCGGCGGGGCCGATGCGTCCCGGGAACACGGGGTGCTCGACGATCCGCCCGGCGTCATGCAACTCGTGCCACACGGTGCTTGGGGAAGAAGAAATGGGCGGCGTGGTCGCCGTGCAGATGGCCGATCTCGTGCCGGCCGAGCGTGAACGCCCACTCGCCGCGGCGGCCGTAGCCGGCCTCGATGCCGGGCCACGAGGTGACCTCGTCGGTGATCTGGGCGCTGGCGGTGGGGGTTTCGGTGTGGGTGGTCATGGCTGCTCCCTGCATGGTTGTTTCTCAGGAGGCCATGGTGGCGCTCCGGCGGGCCCGTTTACCAGGGGCAATTGGTCCTAGTCCTTGCGGCCGAGCGGGTGGGCGCAGACCGCGTCTGAGCCGGCACCGCCGCGCGCCCGATAACCTTGTGCCCGTGACTGATTCCCTGCTCGAGCTGAGCGCTCGGCTTCACGAGACGGCGGGACTGCTGCGCGCCGGCGAGCTGGAGCCCGAGGCCACGCTCGCGCTGATCGAGGAGTGCGCCCGGTTGGCATCGGAGGCCAGCGCCCAGGTCGACCAGCGCGTGCGTGCGGCGCTGGAGCCGCTGCCAGATCTCCCCGGTCAGCTCCCGCTGCCCGCGGCATAGGCCCGCGCCTTGCCTGCCATATCGACGTTGCGGCCGGCCTATCCGGAGCATCTGCGCGCCGACGTGGAGCGCTACCTGGAGGCGATCCGCTTCTCGGACGAGTTCGCGACCGCCGGGCTGGACGAGGCCATGCGCTACTCGCTGCTGGCCGGCGGCAAGCGCATCCGGCCGGTGCTCGTCGCTGGCCACCGCCGAGGCGCTGGGCCAGCCCGCGCGTCGAGGTGCTGCCCCTGGCGGCGGCGATCGAGCTGATCCACACCTACTCGCTCATCCACGACGACCTGCCCGCGATGGACGACGACGACCTGCGCCGCGGGCGGCTGACCTGCCACAAGGCCTTCGGCGAGGACGTGGCCATCCTGGCCGGCGACGGGCTCTACGCCGAGGCCTTCCGCCTGCTGCTCACCGAGCAGCGCGGCGAGCCCGCCAACCTCCTGGCCGCCGCGCGCGAGCTGGCCTGCGCCACCGGCGTGGGCGGCATGGTCGGCGGCCAGTACATCGACGTCGCCGAGACCGCGCCGGAGGGCGCGGCCGGGCTGCGCCGGCTGCACGAGCTCAAGACCGGACGCCTGATCGGGGCCAGCATCGAGTGCGTGCTGCTACTAGTGGGGGATCACAAACCTGCCACAATCGGCTCGTTCCGCGCCTTTGCCGGCGAGCTCGGCGTCCTCTTCCAGATCGTCGACGACATCCTCGACGTGACCGGATCGGAGGAGACGCTCGGCAAGCAGCAGGGCGCAGATCAGCGGCTGGGCAAGCGCACCTACGTCACCGAGTTCGGACTCGACGGGGCGCGCCGACTGGCCGACGAGTCCCACGAGCGAGCGCGTGAGGCGCTCGCAGCCGCCGGGCGGGTGGGGACCGATGTCAGTGAGAGCTCGAGCAGATCACCGACTTCATCGCAGACCCGGAGCTATTAGTGACCGAATACCTCTTGTCACGGATCAACCGGCCGCAGGACCTGCACGGCCTCACCGAGGAGCAGCTCCAGCAGGTGGCCCAGGAGGTCCGTGAGCACATCATCGACACGGTGGGGGAGATCGGCGGCCACTTCGGCGCCAACCTGGGCACCTGCGAGATCGCCGTCGCGCTGCACTCGGTGCTGGACTCGCCCGCGGACAAGATCCTGTGGGACGTCGGCCATCAGGCCTACCCGCACAAGGTCCTCACCGGCCGCCGCGACGAGCTGGCCACCATCCGCCAGTACGGCGGCCTGGCCCCGTTCTGCTCCCGCGCCGAGTCAGAGCACGACATCATGGGCGCCGGGCACGCCTCGACCGCGATCGGCTACGCCGTCGGGATCAAGGAGGCGATGCGCCGCGGCCATGGCCCCGACGGCACATGTCGTCGCCGTCGCC
This sequence comes from uncultured Actinomycetota bacterium, assembly GCA_963790605.1. Classification (GTDB taxonomy): domain Bacteria; phylum Actinomycetota; class Thermoleophilia; order Solirubrobacterales; family Solirubrobacteraceae; genus Palsa-465. The sequence goes on from CAWBPG010000005.1 coordinate 283,854, forward strand.
GGTGACGGCGCGCTGACCGGCGGGGTCGCCTTCGAGGCCGTCCACCAGGCCGGGGGAGAGGGCACGCCGATCGTCGTCGTGCTCAACGACAACGGGATGTCGATCGCCCCCAACGTCGGCGCCATGTCGCGCTACTTCAACCGCGTCCGCCTGAACCCCAAGCTGTGGCACGCCCGCGAGGGCGTCGAGGGCGGGCTCACCAAGCTCCCGGCCGGGATCGGCAACACGTTCGAGCGCCTCGGCCCGCACTTCAAGGAGTCGATCAAGGCCTTCTGGGCCCCCGGGCTGTGGTGGGAGGAGCTCGACTTCGCCTACATGGGCGTCATCGACGGCCACGACGTCCGCGCCCTGCGCCGCGCGCTGCGCGAGGCGCTGGCCGCCGAGCGGCCCGTGGTCGTGCACTGCGCCACCGTCAAGGGCAAGGGCTTTGCCCCCGCCGAGGAGGGCGGCCTGGAGGGCATGGAGAAGTGGCACGCCGCCAAGCCCAAGTCGATCGCCAACGGCGCCCCGGCGCCGGCGCCGGCTCCGGCCCGAGTGTCGCGCGGGTCGGCCGCCGGCCAAGCCCGCGCCGCCGGCCTACACCCAGGTGTTCGGCGAGGCGCTGGTCGCCGAGGCGCGGCGCGACGACCGCGTGATCGGGATCACCGCGGCGATGAACTCGGGCACCGGGCTCAACATCCTCCAGCGCGAGCTGCCCGACCGCTACTACGACGTCGGCATCGCCGAGCAGCAGGCGATCCTGTTCGCCTCGGGCCTGGCCCTGCAGGGGTGCAAGCCCGTCGCGGCGATCTACTCGACGTTCCTGCAGCGCGCCTATGACCAGATCGTCCACGACGTCTGCCTGCAGAAGCTCAACGTCGTGTTCGCCATGGACCGCGCCGGCCTGGTCGGCGACGACGGGCCCACGCACCACGGCGCGTTCGACATCGCCTACCTGCGCTGCCTGCCCAACATCGTGCTGATGGCGCCGCGCGACGAGGCGATGCTCGTCCACATGCTCCACACCGCGCTGCGCTACGACGACGGCCCGGTCGCGCTGCGCTACCCGCGCGGCAACGGCGTCGGCGTGCCGCTGCCGCGCCAGCCCGAGGAGCTGGAGATCGGCACCGGCGAGATCCTGCGCGAGGCCGGAGCGGCTCCGGGCCAGCTCCCGGGTCGCCGCTGCTGGGCTACGGCACCGGCGTGGCCAAGGCCCTGGAGGCGGCCGACATCCTCGCCGACCACGGCATCTCGGTCACCGTCGCCGACGCGCGCTTCGCCAAGCCGATCGACGCCGGCCTGGCCGCCCAGCTGGCCGCCGAGCACGACCTGCTGGTCACCGTCGAGGAGGGCGTCCTGGCCGGCGGCTTCGGCTCGGCGGTGTGGGAGACGCTGTCGGACGCCGGGCTGGGGGTGGGTGGGGCGCGCATCCTGCGCGTCGGGCCTGCCCGACCGCTACGTCACCCACGGCGCGCCCGAGCTCCTGCACGAAGAGGTCGGGCTTCACCGGGCAGCGGATCGCCGAGCGCATCGAGGCCGCGGTCGGCGCCGCACGCGCTAGCGCGCGTGCGGCCTCGACGTCGCACATCGCGCGTCGAGCGGCGGGTTGCCGCGACCCGTGTGATCAGGCTGGCAATGCCGCGTTCGCGGCGTCGCCGAGCCCGTACCTTCCTGCGTCGCGCTGAAGCGCGTCCGGCTCGACAACCTCCTCTCCGAGCGGGGGATGTTCCCCTCGCGCCGCGCGCCGCCGCGTCGGTGCTGGCCGGCGAGGTGCTGCTGCTGCCCGAGCGCCGGCGGGCCGAGAAGCCCGGACAGCTCGTCCCCGAGGACGTGCAGCTCGAGGTGGCCGACGCCCCCGCGTTCGTGTCCCGCGGCGGGATCAAGCTGGCCAACGCCCTCGACGCGCTTCGGGGTCGAGGTCAGCCGGTCGCCACGCGCTGGACGTCGGCGCCTCCACCGGCGGCTTCACCGACTGCCTGCTCAAGCGCGGCGCCGCGCACGTGGTGGCGCTCGACGTCGCCTACGGCCAGCTGGACTGGGCGCTGCGCTCCGACGAGCGGGTGACGGTCATCGAGCGCACCAACGCCCGGGCGCTTCAGCGCGGGCGCACTCCCGTACGCGCCCGACCTGATCGTCATCGACGTGTCGTTCATCTCGGTGGCCAAGGTGCTGCCCGCCGTGCTGGCCTGCGCCGCCGAGCGCTTTGACTGCCTGGCCATGATCAAGCCGCAGTTCGAGGTCGGCCGCGCCGGCGTGGGCAAGGGCGGGGTGGTGCGCGACGCCGACCTGCGGCGCGGGGCGCTGGTGGCGGTGGGCCGCGCCGCGCTCGCAGCTCGGCGCCGCGGTGCTGGGCTACGCCAGCTCGGGCCTGCCCGGGCCCAAGGGCAACCTCGAGACGTTCGTGTGGCTGGCCGAGGCCGGCCGCGAGGGGATCGCCGATCTCGAGGCCGCCGCGCGGGAGGTGGAGCCATGAGACGGATCCGCAGCGCCACGGTGTTCACCCATCGCCGCCCCGCCGAGACCGACCCGGCGCTGATGACGCTGATCGAGCTCGCCCAGGAGGCCGGGGTGACGCTGCGCTTCGACCCCGAGGAGACCGAGAAGCACCAGATCGAGGAATGCCCGTTCGTGGAGCGCAACGCGCCGCTGGACCCGCACGTCGACATCTGCTTCGCGCTCGGCGGCGACGGGACGATCCTCAACGCGCTGCGGCGCTACGCCGGCACCGGCGTGCCCGTGTTCGGGATCAACTTCGGCGAGATGGGGTTCCTGGCCACCGTCGACCGCGACGAGGCATGGGCGGGCTCGCTGCGCGCGCTGGCGGGCGACTTCGAGGTGCTCTCGCTCCCCGGCATCGAGATCTCCGGCGCCGGCACCAAGGCGCTGGCCATCAACGACGTCTCGATCCACCGCCAGCCGGGCAAGCGGGTGGCCGACCTCGAGTACTCGGTCGGCGGCGACGACGTCGGCCGGGTGCGCTGCGACGGGCTGGTGGTGTCCACGCCCGCCGGGTCCACCGGCTACAACCTCGCCAACGGGGGCCCGGTGATGGCGTGGGGCGTGCACGGCTACGTCGTCTCGTTCATCTCGCCGCACTCGCTGACCGCGCGCACGCTGGTCGTCGCCCCGGGCGACCGCCTGCGCGTCGACAACCGCTCCCAGGAGGAGCCGGTGGACGTCACCGTCGACGGGCGCCCGATCGGCGTGCTGGAGGCCGGCGAGCGGGTCGAGGCGCGCTTCGTCATCGACCAGGGCTCGCTGGCCCAGGTGCCGGGCACGACCTTCTACCAGCGCCTGCGCCAGAAGTTCGGGCGCCTGGCGACCCCGCTGTAGTCGCCTGATTCACGACGCAGGCCACAGCGCCGATTTCCGTCCTGCGCGCCTGGTAGACCGGCGGCGTGCTCTACGAGCTGCGCGTCGAGAACCTGCTGCTGATGGAGCGCGCCGAGCTGCGCCTGGCGCCGGGCCTCAACATGCTCACCGGCGAGACCGGCGCCGGCAAGACGCTGCTCGCCCACGCCCTGGACCTGCTGCTGGGCGGCAAGGCGCGGCGCGACATCGTGCGCCCGGGCGCCGCCGAGGCCTACGTCGAGGGCGTGTTCGAGCTGCCGCCGGCGCTGGCGGGCTCCGAGCGGCTGCCCGCCGGCGCCGAGGAGATCGTGCTGGCCCGCCGCGTGTGGCCCGACGGCCGCACCCGCGCCTACGTCTGCGGCCGCGCCGCCACCCAGGCCGACCTCCAGGAGCTCGGCAGCCGGCTGCTGTCCTTCTACGGCCAGCACGAGCACCGCAAGCTGATGCTCTCCACCGCGCAGCTGGAGCTGCTCGACGCCTACTTCGGCCCCGACCAGCAGGCGCTGCGCGAGGAGCTGCGCGACCGCCTATGAGCGGGTGCGCGAGCTGGAGGGCCGCGCCGCCGAGCTCGGCGAGCTGGCCGGCGCCCGCGACCGCGAGCTGGACCTGCTCACCTTCGAGCTTCACGAGATCGAGGCCGCCGCCCCCACCGAGGCCGAGCAGGCCGGCCTCAGCGCCGAGCGCGACCGGCTGCGCCACCAGGAGGCGCTGGCGCGCGCCGCCACCGTCGCCGCGCACAGCCTCACGCCCGAGGCCGGCGTCGGGGCGACCGAGCTGCTGGCCGAGGCCGCGGGTCAGCTCGAGCAGGTGATGGAGGTCGATCCGCGGCTGCGAGGCCCTGGCCGAGCGCCTGGAGACGCTGCGCTACGAGAGCGAGGACGTCGCCGGCGAGCTGCGCGGCTACCTGGCCGAGCTCGAGGGCGGCGAGGACGGGGCCGGGCGCCTGGAGGAGGTCGAGGAGCGGCTGGCGCTGCTGGCGCGCCTGGAGCGCAAGCACGGCGGCACGATCGCCGACGTGCTCGCCCACGCCGAGCGCTGCCGCGCGCGCCGCGACGAGCTGCAGAACGCCGACTCCGCGCTGGAGGCGATCGAGGCCGAGCTCGCGCAGGCGCGCTCGGAGCGCGAGACGCGCTGGCCGGCCGCCTGGGCAAGGCGCGGCGCGGCAAGGCGCCCAAGCTCGCCGCCGCCGTGCGCGAGCGCCTGGCCGAGCTGGCCATGGCCGAGGCACGCTTTGAGATCGAGCTCTCGCCGCGCCCGGACGGCTGCGGGCCGCGCGGCGCTGACGCCATCGAGATGCGGATCGCCGCCAACGCCGGCGGCCCGCTGGGGCCGCTGCGCGAGGTCGCCTCCGGCGGCGAGCTCTCGCGGGTGATGCTGGCGCTGCTCAGCGTCGCCCACGGCACCGCCGACCCGGCGGGCGGCTCGGGCTCGCTGCTCGTCTTCGACGAGATCGACGCCGGCATCGGCGGGCACACCGCGCGGGCGGTGGGGGAGCACCTGCGGGCGCTCTCCGCGGGGCGGCAGATCCTCTGCATCACCCACCTGCCCCAGGTGGCGGCGCTGGCCGACCGCCACTTCACGATCGTCAAGGACGGCTCGGTGACGCCGGCGACCACCACGGTGACCGCGCTGGACGGCGACGCGGTCGTCTGCGAGCTGGTCCGGATGCTCGGCGGCGGCACCGAGGACCGGGCCGCCAGCGAGCACGCCCGCGAGCTGCTGCGGGCCGCATGAGCAGGCTTTGCTCGCTATGAGCGGCCAACTTGGCCGCCGGCGCGGAAGCCGCCGGACCCGTCGATAGACTCGTTCTCAGTCGATGGCACACGGCGAGACGCGCTTCATCTTCATCACCGGCGGGGTTGTCTCCTCGCTTGGCAAGGGCATCGCCGCCGCCTCGATCGGGCGACTGCTGGTGGCGCGGGGTCTGTCGGTCCAGCTGCAGAAGTTCGACCCGTACATCAACGTCGACCCCGGCACGATGTCGCCCTACCAGCACGGCGAGGTGTTCGTCACCGAGGACGGCGCCGAGACCGACCTGGACCTCGGCCACTACGAGCGCTTCACCGACGCCAACACGAGCCGCGCGTCCAACGTCACCGCGGGCGGGATCTACAACACGGTCATCCGCCGCGAGCGGCGCGGTGACTACCTCGGCGCGACCGTCCAGGTCGTGCCCCACATCACCAACGAGATCAAGCAGCGCATCAAGCTGATGGCCGACTCCTCCGACGTCGACTTCGTCATCACCGAGATCGGCGGCACGGTCGGCGACATCGAGTCGCTGCCGTTCCTGGAGGCGATCCGCCAGTTCCCGGTCGACGTCGGCCGGCGGCGGTGCATGTTCATCCACCTCACGCTGGTGCCCTACATCGGCCACGCCGGGGAGCTGAAGACCAAGCCGACCCAGCACTCGGTCAACGAGCTGCGCCGCATCGGTATCGCGCCCGACATGGTCGTGTGCCGCTCCGAGTCCGAGCTGTCGACCGACATCCGCTCCAAGATCGCGCTGTTCGCCAGCCTGCCGGTCGAGGCGATCGTCTCGGCCTACGACGTCGCCGACGTCTACCGGGTGCCGCTCGTCTTCAACGATCAGGGCGTCGACGACTTCATCCTCTCCGAGCACTTCGGCCTCGACATCGAGGCGATCGGCGCGCCCGACCTGAGCGGCTGGGAGGCGATCACCCGGCGCGCCGCCGAGGCCCGGCGCAAGGCGCGGATCGCCCTGGTCGGCAAGTACGTGCAGCTCGAGGACGCCTACCTGTCGGTGGCCGAGGCGCTGCGCCACGCCGGCATGCACCACGACGCCGTGGTCGAGATCGACTGGGTCGACTCCGAGACGGTCGGCGACCCCGAGGTGACCGAGCGGCTGCAGAGCGCCGACGGGATCCTCATCCCCGGCGGCTTCGGCGGCCGCGGCTGGGAGGGCAAGATCACCGCGGCCCGGATCGCGCGCACCCGGCAGATCCCCTATCTGGGCATCTGCCTGGGCATGCACGTCGCCGTCAGCGAGTTCGCCCGCCACGTGGCCGGGATGGAGGGCGCCAACTCCACCGAGATGGACCTGGAGACGCCGTTCCCGGTGATCGACCTGCTGCCCGAGCAGAAGGAGATCGCCGACATGGGCGGGACGATGCGCCTGGGCGCCGACCCGGTCAAGCTCCACGACGGCACCCGGATCCGCGAGCTCTACGGCGAGGCCGTCGTCTACGAGCGCCACCGCCACCGCTACGAGGTCAACAACCACCTGCGCAGGCGGCTGGAGAACGCCGGCCTCGTCTGCTCGGGGACCTCGCCGGACGAGCGCCTCGTCGAGGCGGTCGAGCTGTCGGGCGAGGACCATCCGTTCTACGTCGCCTCCCAGTACCACCCGGAGTTCAAGTCGCGTCCGGAGCGCCCGGCGCCGCTGTTCCGCGATTTCGTCGGCGCGGCCCTGGCCTATACGGAGTCCGGCACCGCCGAGGAGCCGCACGCCGGTCATCGGCGAGCGGGACGTGAGCGTCGCGCGCAGCTCCGCGTCGTGACGCGGAACCCAGGGCCGCCGGCCCTCGCCTGCGCGCAATGGTGAGGCGGGCCACCGACGCCGAGCGCGAGCGTCTGCACGAGACGTTCGCGGCCCTGTGCCGCATCGAGAGCCCGTCCGGGCACGAGCGCGGCGTCGCCGACTGGCTCACCGAGCAGCTGCGCGCGCTGGGCCTCGACGGTCGACGAGGATGACAGCGGCCCGGCGGTCGGGTCCGACGCCGGCAACCTGCTGGCGCGGATCCCCGGACGCGGAGCCGACAGCGTGCTGCTGTGCGCCCATATGGACACCGTCCCGCTGGCCGCGGCGATCGAGCCGGTGCTCGATCGACGGCCGCTGGGAGAACGCCAACGAGGGGATCCTCGGCGCCGACAACAAGTCGGCGATCGCGGTCATCCTCGAGCTGGCCCGGCGGCGTGACCACCGCCGGCGAGCCCCCGCCGGTCGGGATCGAGATCCTGTTCACGGTGTGCGAGGAGGTCTCGCTGCGCGGCTCGCGCGAGTTCGACGTCTCGCGGCTGCAGAGCGCGTTCGGCTACGTGTTCGACCACGCGACCCCGATCGGCGAGGTCGTCGTCGCCTCGCCCACCCACTACCGGATCGTCGCCGAGCTGCGGGGCCGCGCCGCCCACGCCGGGGTGCGCCCGGAGGTGGGGCGCAGCGCGGTCGTCGCCGCCGCCAACGCGATCGCGGCGATGCGGCTGGGCCGGCTGGACGCCGAGACGACCGCCAACGTCGGGCTGATCGACGGCGGCAGCGCGATCAACGTCATCCCCGAGCGCTGCCGGATCGAGGCCGAGGTCCGCAGCCTCGACGCCGATCGGGCCGCCACCGTCGCCACCGAGCTGGTCGACCATCTCCAGGACGCCGCCAACGCCGGGGAGTGCGACCTCGACGTCAACGTCGAGCGGATGTTCGCCGGCTACCGGACCAAGCCCCGCGCGCCCCAGCTGGCGGTGGCCGAGCGGGCGCTGCGCGCCTGCGGCTATGAGCCTCGGCACATCGACTCGGGCGGCGCCTCGGACGCCAACTCGTTCGAGGCCGCCGGGTTCTCCTGCACGTGCCTGGCCGACGGGGTGGAGCACAACCACGAGCCCGGCGAGCGGATCAGCGCGCAGGACCTGGAGATGATGCTCGACATCGCGATCACGCTGGTCGACGAGGCCGCGGTGGAGCTGGCAGCGTGAGCGGGTTTGAGCCGCTCGGCTCCGAGGTCAAGTGGCGGGGCACGATCGTCACCGCCGGGGTGGAGCACTTCCGCCACGCCGACGGCGCCGTGGTCGCCCGCGACAAGGTCTGGCACCCGGGGGCGGTGGGGATCCTCGCCGTCGACGACACGCACGTGTGGCTGACCCGCCAGCCGCGCGAGACGGCGGGCATGACCGCGTCGCTGGAGATCCCCGCCGGCAAGCTCGACGTCCCCGGCGAGGCCGCCATCGGCTGCGCGCAGCGCGAGCTCGTCGAGGAGATCGGCAAGGAGGCCGATCGCTGGGAGGAGCTCGAGGCGTTCTACACCAGCCCCGGCTTCAGCGACGAGCGGGTGTGGCTGTTTCTGGCCACCGGGCTGCGCGACGCCGAGGAGGCGGCCGAGCCCGACGAGGACGAGCGGATCGAGATCGTCCCGTGGCCGCTCGACGGTCTCGACGCGGCGCTCGCCGAGTCCGAGGACTCCAAGACGCTGATCGCGCTGCTCTGGCTCGCCCGCGAGCGCGAGCGCGGGCGCTTCACCGCCGCCTGACAGAGCGCGCCCAGCCGCAGGAGACGCCCCGGAGGTCGTGCGAATACGGGCGGCACATGGCCATCGCCGAGGCATCCACGGTCCAGCGCCGGCTCACCGACCTGACGCTGGAGTTCCTGGCCGCGCTGGAGCTCGAGCGCGGGCTGTCGCGCAACACGCTGGAGGCCTACCGCTCCGATCTCCAGCAGCTGGGGCTGTTCCTGGCCCGCCGCGACCGCGATCCGCTGGAGGTCTCACCCGCCGACCTCGCGGCGTTCGTGTCCGAGCTCGCCGACGGGCATGACGACAAGCCACCGGTCGCGCCGGCCACGCTGCAGCGCAAGATCGCCTGCCTGCGCTCGTTCTACCGCCACCTGCGCCGCGAGCAGATCATCGATCACGACCCCACGGCCGAGCTGCGCCCGCCGCGCTCCCGGGGGCGTCTGCCCAAGGTGCTCAGCCGCGACGAGGTCAACCGCCTGCTCTGCCAGCCCCGCGGGACCTCGCCGGCGGCGCTGCGCGACCGGGCGCTGCTGGAGACGATGTACGCGTGCGGCCTGCGCGCGTCGGAGGCGATCACGCTGGAGCTGTCGGAGATCGACCTCGACGCCGGGATGCTGCGCGCCCGCGGCAAGGGCTCCAAGGAGCGCCTGGTCCCGATCGGCTCCAAGGCGGTGGCGACGCTGCGGTCCTACCTGGCCCAGGGCCGTCCCCGGCTGGTGGGCATTCGCGACGAGCCCCACGTGTTCGTCAACCTGCGCGGCGCCGGCCTCTCGCGCCAGGGCCTGTACCGGATCGTTCAGACCCACGCCCGCAGCGCCGGGCTGGAGCGGCGCATGAGCCCGCACACGCTGCGCCACACCTTCGCCACGCACCTGCTGGCCGGTGGATGCGACCTGCGCTCGCTGCAGGAGATGCTCGGCCACGCGGACATCGGCACCACCCAGATCTACACGCACCTGTCGGCCGACCGCCTGCGCGACGTCTACTTCGACGCTCACCCGCGCGCCCAGATCGGTCCGCGCGCCCCCGCCGGCTCCGACTGAACGTGGGGGGCTAGCGGTGGGGCTCACGCACTTCGACGAGGCGCCCTCGCGCGAGTACGCGCTCGGGCATCTGCGCAACCGGTGGACGATGCTGGGCGAGGCGGCGGGCAGCGAGACGATCGGGGTGCGCCGGATCCAGATCGAGCCGGGCGGCTGGTCGACCCCGGCCCACGAGCACGGGCGCTCGGAGGAGATCTTCTACGTCCTCGGCGGATCCGGCATCTCGTGGCAGCGCGGGCGCACCGCGGCGATCCGCGCCGGGGACTGCATCGTCTACCTGGCCCGCCGCGGCGAGCACACGGTGCACGCCGGCGACGAGCCGCTCGATGTGCTCGCCTTCGGCAGCCGCGCCTACGACGAGGCGCTGCGCCTGCCGCGGCTGGGCATCTCCACCCTCGGGGGACGCGCGGTGGAGTCGATCCCCGGGCCGCCCGACGGAACGCCCATCCAGTTCGTGCGCGAGGGCGAGCTTGGTCCGCCCGAGCTCCCGGAGACCCGAGCCCGGCCCGCCGCGGCCCCGCACGATCGTCCACCGCGACGACGTCGAGCCCGACGTGGTGGCCCGCCCACGCGTCGCCCGCCGCCGCCGCGAGCTCGGCCGCGCCGCCGGCGCGCAGGTCTCGGCGCTGCACTGGGTGCAGGTGGCGCCGGGGAGGCTGGCGCACCCGGAGCAGTGCCACACCCTGGAGGAGAAGCTCTTCGTGATCCTTTCCGGCTCAGGCGCGATGCTGCTCGGCGACGAGGAGATCCCGGTCGGCCCCGGGCACGTGATCGCCCGCCCGGCGGGGACGGGGATCGCCCACACCTTCCGCGCCGGTGGCGACGCGGAGCTCACCTTTCTCGCCTACGGCAACCGGGATCCCGGTGACCTCTGCTACTTCCCGCGTTCGGGCAAGGTGGCGCTGCGCGGGTTGGGTGTGGTCGCCCGCCTGGAGACGGTCGACTACTGGGAGGGCGAGGACTAGCCGCGCTGCGGGCCGCCGGCTGCCGGCGGCGGGTTGACGGGGGAGGCGGCTGCCAGAATCCCCGTGTGCGCACCGGACCCAGGCCCGTCAGCGACCGATGAGGCGGGCGTTTGTCGTCGTGCTCGACGCCTGTGGCGTGGGCGCCGCAGCGGACGCCGCCGAGTACGGCGACGCCGGCACCAACACGCTGGCCCACCTCGCCGAGCACCTCGGGGGCCTTGAGCTGCCCGCGCTGCAACGGCTCGGTCTGGGCTCGATCCTGCCGCTCACCGGGCTGCCGCCGGCCGCGGCGCCGGTCGTGCACGGCCGCCTGCGCCCGCTGGGCCCGGGCAAGGACTCGACCGCCGGCCACTGGGGCCTGATGGGCGTCGCCGCCACCCGGCGGCCCCCGACCTACCCCGACGGCTTCCCCGGACCGGTGATCGAGATCGTCCGCGCCGCCAGCGGCCGGGGGGTGATCTGCAACCGACCCGACAACGGTCTGAAGGCGATCGAGGACTTCGGCGCCCAGCACGTCGCCGAGGGCGACCTCATCGTCTACACCAGCCAGGACTCGGTGCTCCAGATCGCGGCCCACGTGGACGTCGTGGGTACGGAGGAGCTGTATGGGATCTGCCGGCGGGTGCGCGAGAAGATGACCGGCGAGCACGCCGTCGGCCGGGTGATCGCACGGCCCTTCGCCGGCGCTGACGGCGCGTTTGAGCGCACCGACGGCCGGCGCGACTTCTCGCTGGCGCCGCCGGCGCGCAGCTATCTGCAGGAGCTCCAGAGCCATGGCGTTCCGGTGCACTCGGTCGGCAAGGTGGGCCAGCTCTTCGCCGGGGTGGGCATCGACGTCGAGCACCCGGGCGCGACCAACGCGCGCGCTCTGGATGAGACGACCGAGCTGATCGCCGGGCTTGACGACGGCTTCGTCTTCACCAACCTGATCGAGACCGACCAGGTCTACGGTCACCGCCACGACTTCGACGGCTTCGCGGGGGCGCTGGGCCGCATCGACGAGCGCGTCGCCCGCTGGCTGGAGCTCCTGCGCGACGGCGACCTGCTCATCCTCACCGCCGATCATGGCTGCGACCTCACCTCACCGCGCACCGACCACACGCGCGAGCAGGCGCCGCTGCTGGCCAGCTTTGCCGGCCACGGTGGCCGCCGCCACGACGGGATCCTGGCCGACGTCGGCGCGAGCGTGCTGGCGTGGCTGGCCGAGCGGCGCGGACGCGCCCGCGCTTCCCGGCGAAAGCTTCCTTTAGTCAGGAGAGGTGCCCGAGCTTCCCGAAGTCGAGACGATCCGCCGCCAGCTGGCCCCCCACCTGGAGGGCCGGACGCTGGAGGAGGTGGAGATCCTCGACCCCCGCTGGACCCGTCCTGACGCGCCGGACGCGGTGCAGGCCGCGCTGCGCGGGCGGACGGTGCAGGAGGTGGGCCGCTCGGGCAAGTACCTGGTGTGGCGGCTCAGCGGTGAGCGCTTCCTGCTCATGCACCTGCGGATGACCGGCGCGCTCCTGTTCGACCCGCCGACCGACCCGCCGCACACCCGCGTGCGCTTCGCGCTGGGCGGTGGGCACCGTCTCGTCTACAACGACCCGCGGCGCTTCGGCACCGGGCACCTTCGTCATCGGCGCCGCCGCGCGCGACGCCTACCTGGGCCGGCGGCTCGGCGTCGAGCCGCTCACCCCGGAGTTCACCGCCGCCTATCTGCGGGCGCAGGCCCGCGGGCGCATGGCGCCGGTCAAGTCCTTCGTGCTCGATCAGCGGCGCATCGCCGGCGTGGGCAACATCTACGCCGACGAGGCGCTGTTCCGGGCCCGGATCCACCCGCTGCGCCCCGCGGGCTCCCTGACGGGGGCGCAGCTCGAGGCCCTGCGCGAGGCGATCGAGTACGCGCTGTTGGCCGGGATCGACGCCAAGGGGGCCACGATCGACGACTTTCGCCACGTCGACGGCGCCCAGGGGTCCTTCCAGGACCTGTTCTGCGTCCACCAGCGCGAGGGCCGGCCCTGCCCGGCGTGCGGGACGGCGATCCGCAAGCTCGTCGTCGGCGGGCGGGGGACCTACGTGTGCGAGCGGTGCCAGCGGCGCCCGCGGGGACGCGGTGCAGCCGGCCCGGTGCGGGCACGAGCGGCCGCCGAGTCAGGCGGCGAGCAGCTCTGACAGCTTGCCGGCGCGGTCGGCGGCCAGCAGCTCCTGGAACCCGCCGAGCGTCTCCCCGTCAATGACGATCTGGGGGAAGGTGATCATTCCGGTGAGCTCGGAGAGCTTGGTGCGACCGTCCGGGTCGCGTGCCAGATTGACCTCCTCGTACTCGATCGAGCGCTTGGCCAGCAGCGTCTTCGCGCTCGTGCAGTACGGACAGAAATCAGTGGTGTAAACCGTGACCTGCTTCATAGCTTCATTAAGTATAGCGCGAGGTGGGTGATGGCCGGCCCGCTGAGGACCGAGGCGATCGTGCTGCGGTCGATTCGCTACGGCGAAGCCGACCGCATCCTCCATCTCTATACCCCGGATCGGGGTCGCTTGAGCGCGATCGCCAAGGGCGCCCGCCGGGCCCGCAGCCGCTTCGGCGCTCGCCTCGAGCCCTTCTTCCACGTCCGCGCCGTCCTGCACGAGGGACGCAGCGAGCTGCTCACCGTCACCGGCGTGGACACCATCGCCGCCCACGGCCGGCTGCGCGAGCAGGCCGCCACGCTCGACTCGGCGGCTCGGGCCTGCGACGCAGTGACGCGCCTGTTCGAGACCGGCGATCCCCACCCCGAGGTCTTCCGGCTGCTGGCCAACGAGCTGGGCCTGCTCGAGTCCGATGCGACGCACGCGCGGCCGGGCAACGGCCTGGCCTTCCGCCTCAAGCTGCTGTTGGCGGCGGGCATCGTGCCCCAGCTCGCCGCCTGCGCGGTGTGCGGGGAGACCGAGCATCTCAGCGGGTTCTCCGGCGCCGCCGGCGGTGTCGTCTGCAACGCCTGCGAAGCGGCGGCCTTCTCGCTGTCCGAGGAGGCCTACGGCTTCCTGGTCAGCGCCCTCGGCTCGCCGCTGGCCCAGGCGCCGCGACGGCTCGGAGATCACCCTGCGCCAGGTGGAGCGGGCGATCGGGGACATCGCCGAGCATCACGCGCATGTTCGCCTGCGCCCGCTGGTGGCGGCCTGACCGTTTCCGCGTGAGCATCGCACGCCGCGGCGCCGCCCACAGCGGTGTCAGAATCGGTGTGTGAACGAGCAGACGACGACACCGGGCCACCAGCACCCGACGGGGCCGGTCGCCGACCGCTACGCCGAGCGCATCCGTGCCCGCGAGGAGGCTGACCTGTCGCCGCTGGCCACGCGGTCCTACCCGGCCGCGCGGCGCCACCCCGAGCCCGACTGCGGCCTGCGCACGCCGTTTCAGCGCGACCGCGACCGGATCGTGCACTGCAAGGCGTTTCGCCGCCTCAAGGACAAGACCCAGGTCTTCGTGGCGCCGACCGGCGACCACTACCGCACCCGGCTGACCCACACGCTCGAGGTGACCCAGATCTCCCGCACCGTGGCCCGCGCGCTGGCGCTCAACGAGGACCTGTGCGAGGCCATCGGGCTCGGCCACGATCTCGGCCACACGCCGTTCGGCCATGTCGGGGAGGACGCGCTGGACCGCTGCCTGCGCGAGCGCTTCGGGACCGGCTTTCGCCACTACGAGCACTCGCTGCGCGTGGTCGACACGCTCGAGCGCGACGGGCGCGGGCTCAACCTCACGGACGCCGTCCGCGACGGCATCGTCAGCCACTCGGGCCGCTCGGCGCAGCCGGCGACGCTGGAGGGCAAGATCGTGCGCCTCATGGACCGCGTCGCCTACATCAACCACGACATCGACGACGCCGTGCGCGCCGGAGTCCTGTCGACCGGCGACCTGCCGGCCGGCCCGATCGCGATCCTGGGGGAGACCGGTGAGCGGCGCATCGACACGCTCGTCCACGATCTCGTCGAGCACTCCGACGTCGCGGGGGACATCGTCCAGGGCGAGGTGATCGGCGGGGCCATGTCCGAGCTACGAGCGTTCATGTTCGAGCGCGTCTATTTGGGGCCGGTGGCCACCCGCGAGCACGTGAAGATCAACCGCGTCATCGACGTGCTCTTCGCCCACTACTGCGAGCACCCGGAGGAGATCCCCGGCTCGATCCCCGACGGGGACCTGTCCACGCGCGTCACCGACTACCTGGCCGGGATGACCGATCGCTTCTGCATCCGGGCGTTCGAGCAGCTCAGCGTCCCGGACTCCTTCGCCCAGTGAGCCGCTACACCGCCGACTCCAAGGACCGGGTTCTCGCCGCGGTGGACATGCTGGCGCTGATCTCGACCCGCACCGAACTGCGTCGCGCCGGGGTCAACAGCTACTTCGGGGTCTGCCCGTTCCACGACGAGCGCACGCGGCTCCTTCCACGTCCGGCCCGACGAGAAGCACTACCACTGCTTCGGCTGCCAGGAGTCCGGCGACCCCTTCGACTTCGTCATGCAGACCGAGGGCCTGGACTTCAAGGCGGCGATGGAGTCGCTGGCCGACCGGTTCGGGGTGCCAGCTCGAGACCGAGGACGAGGATCCCGGCGCGGCGGCGCGCCGCCAGCGGCGCGAGCGCCTGCACTCCCTGCTGGACCGCGTGACCACGTACTACGCCCGCTACCTGTGGGAGGCCGGCGAGGCCCAGAGCGCGCGCGACTACCTGCTGGGGCGCGGGCTGACCGAGGAGACGCTCAAGGAGTTCCGGGTCGGCTATGCCCCCAGCGCCTGGGACCGCGTGCTGCTCGCCTCGCGGCGGGCCGGCTACTCCGACGAGGAGCTGGTGGCCGTCGGCCTGGCCCAGCGCTCCCGCAACCGCCCCGGCAGCGTCTATGACCGCTTCCGCGAGCGGATCATGTTCCCGGCGGTCGACGCCCGGGGCCGCGTCCACGGCTTCGGCGCCCGCCGGATGCGCGAGAACCAGGCGGGGGCGGGTGGAGCCAAGTACCTCAACACCTCCGACGGCGAGCTCTACCACAAGCGCGAGGTGCTGTTCGGGATCGACCTGGCGCGCGCCCCGGCCGCCAAGGCCGGGCGCATGATCCTCGTCGAGGGCTACACCGACGTGCTGGCCCTGCACCAGGCCGGGATCCGCAACGCGGTGGGGATCATGGGCACGTCGCTCACCGAGGAGCAGATCCGCGAGCTCGAGCGCGTGGTCAAGATCCTGGAGCTGTGCCTGGACGCCGACCCGGCCGGCCAGGACGCGATGCTGCGCGCTTCCCGCGTGGCCGCC
The DNA here is from genome assembly GCA_963790605.1 of uncultured Actinomycetota bacterium. Classification (GTDB taxonomy): domain Bacteria; phylum Actinomycetota; class Thermoleophilia; order Solirubrobacterales; family Solirubrobacteraceae; genus Palsa-465. The sequence continues at coordinate 299,687 of CAWBPG010000005.1, forward strand.
GGGCGCGACCTGGAGCTGCGTGTCGTCCCGCTGCCGGAGGGCACCGACCCCGCCGACCTGATCGAGCGCGACGGGGCCGAGGCGCTGCGCGCGCTGGTCGACCGCTCGACGCCATTCGTCGTCTTCAACGTCGAGCGCATCCTCGAGCGCGCCGACACCCGCAGCGCCGAGGGCCGCGACCGGGCGCTGTCCGAGCTGCGCCCGGTGCTCAACGACCTGGGCGCCAGCGTCCTGCGCGACGAGCTGGTCCGCCGCGTCGCCGGGCGCCTGGAGCTCACCGAGGGTCGCCTGGCCACGCTGCTGGCCAGCGGGGGCTCGGCCGGCGGAGTGCTGCGCACCGGTCGTCCCGGCAACGGCTCGGGACCCGGCCGGCCCGCGGGCGCCGAGGTGGCCAGCGGACCGGGGCAGGCGGTGCGCGGCGAGCGCCTGTTTCTCGCGCTGTGCCTGGCTGTGCCCGACGTGGGCGCCACGATCCTGGCCAACCTCGACGTCGACGAGATCCTCACCAGCACCCTGCTGCGCCGCGCCGCGCGCCACCTGACCGAGCACCTCCGCACCCCGCTGGCCGAGCTGCCCGACGGCGACGAGGAGTTCGCCCGGACGATCAGCGGCCTCGTCGAGCTGGCCGGCCGCGTGCCGGACCCCAGCGCCGATCGCCTGGAGCACGCGCGGCTCATCCTCGACCTCGACCGCCTGGAGCGGGCCATCATCCGCGCCCGGGCCGAGGGCGTCGGCACGAGCGACCTCGCCCACCAGCGCGAGGTGGTCCGCGATGCCATGCGGGCCGCCGTGGCCCGTCTGGAGAAGACCCTCTGATCCGGGGCGTGCAGGCGCCTGTGCGGCTAAAGATCCGCGCCGCACTTCCGAGTAAAGTTGGGCGGGCGACCTGCAAAGGACAGCTCGGTACTACCCTGATCCGGGGTAGCTCAATGGCAGAGCGTTCGGCTGTTAACCGAAATGTTGTGGGTTCGAGTCCCACCCCCGGAGCTCTCCACCGATCCCGTCCCGTGAAGCTCTACGTCTGTTACGGCACCTGGACGGCCGGTGCGTCGATTCACAAGCATCCGTGCGGTGAGGCCCACCGGGCGCTCATCGACGTCGGGCACGCGCCCCGGTGATCCGTCCTACGGCCTGGCCCGCTCCCGGGTTGATCAACGATCTCACCCCGCGCCGCGAGGTCAAGGAGCTGACTGGCAACTACTGGGTGCCGCTGCTGGTCACCGACGGTGGCGAGCCGATCCAGGGGTCCCGGAAGATCATCGCCTGGGCCCAGGCCCACCCGGCGGCGTGGCTGCGTCGGCGCCCACACAGACAGACGCCGGGGCGACCCTGGCCGCCCCGGCGCGAACTGCGTGATGAACCGCTCGTGCTGCTAGGAGCCGGGATCGCCGCCGGCGAGGGAACGATCGGGCTCAGGAGGCCCGCTGCCTGCCCGGGCTGGACGATCTGCTGGCCTGCCAGCTCGTTGATCGTCCCGGAGAACTCGCTGGACAGCTCGGTGAGCAGTCCGTTGAGGTCGAGCATGCCGCCGGGGAGCGCGGCCGCCTCCAGCTTGGAGGTGTCGATGTCGAACAGCTTGACCTCGGGCCCGCCGTTGAGCGAGAAGTACAGGCCCGACGAGCCGTCGATGCCGGTGCCGATCGAGAGCACCGGGTCGGTCAGGGTGACCGACGCGGCGCCGTTGCTCAGGGACAGGCCGCCGGACAGGGGGACCGAGGCGGTCAGCGTGCCGTTGTTAAAGCCTGCGCTGTGCGGCCGGCGCGCCGCCGATGCCCGGGACCGTGACAGTGGTGCCGTCGCCGAGGGGCAGCGTGACACCGCTCAGCCCGCCGACCACGGTGTTGGCGGCGGGGCCGAGGGGCGTGACGCTGAGCCCGCTGGAGCCCAGGGCGCTCTCGAACGCCGGTGTGAACGCCACCGTAACTCCGGACGCCGACGCGCCGGGCGTCCCCGGGGCACCGGCGGCACCGGGGGCCGGAGGGGTGGGTGCGTGACCAGCGTCGCGCGACTGGTCAGCGTCAGCGAGAATGAGCCGACCTTCTGGTTGGCCTTGAACGCCTTGTGCTTGAGGCCCGTGTTCAGCAGCGCGGCGGCCTTCTTGGAGAGCTTGGCCGTGAAGCCCGGAGACGGTCTCCTTCGCGCCCTTCATCCTCACCTTGACCTTGCCGGTGAGGGTGAGCAGCGTGACCTTGTTCTTGCCGAAGAAGGCGGTGAGGGTCGCGGTGGACTTCTTGCCCTTCACCGTGCGCGTGAAGCTGAGCTTGGTCAGCTTGACCGACCGCTTGCCGCGGACGAAGCGGGTCACGCCGTTGTAGGTGACGTTGCCGCTGGTGTTGGAGAAGTTCCACTTGCCCGACTTCTCGGGGAAGTTGGCGTTGTTGCCCTTGCGGGTGGCGGGCTTGTTGGTCTTCAACGCGATGTGGTTCTTCTTGAACGCGTTCTTGGTCTGCTGGTTGAGGGTGATCGTCGCCTGGTCGCCCTTGGTGGATTTGAGGGTGACGGTCTGGGTCGCGGCAACCGCCGAGGAGACCGACCACAGGCCCACCGCCCCGAGGGCGAGGGCAAGCGAAAGTCGGGAGCTGAGACGTGTCATGACGTCCTTTCTGAGATGCCCATCGTGATCGTGTACGGGCTTGCTGCTCTGTATTTCGGTGTCTCAATCCGCGACTCGACGGACGTGCGATGACCATCGCTGCCCAGGGTTCGCTAAACCCACAAAAGCTGGCGAGCGAAGGTGAGATTTGGGTCAGCGCGTGGCGAGTTGACTGCGACCAGGTCGGCCGCGCGCGCCGTGCCCGGCGAGCTGCTCGACCAGATCGGCGGCCCGGACGCCCCCGGAGCTGGGCCGCGCGCCACGCCCAGAGCGCGCGCGCTCGGAGCCCAGCGCCGCCGCGTGGCCAGGCGCAGAGTGGCGGGGCTCAGCAGCGGCCAGGGAAGCCGCACGCCCGCGCCGGCCCAATCCAGCCGGGCGGCGTTCTCGGCCATGTCGCCGACGTGCGGCACCGCCAGCACCCGGCACGACGACGCCAGCGCGCGGACCATCGTCCCGTGCCCGGCATGGCAGATCACGAGCGCGCAGCCCGGCATCGTCTGGGCGTAGGACAGCCACTCGACGAGCCGGGCGTTGGCGGGCACCTTCACCGGTCCGGGCAGCGGCCGGCGGTTCCAGGTCGCCAGCACGCGCACCGGCTCCCCGGCCAGTCCGGCCAGCGCCGCTCGGCAGCAGCCGGTGCTCGGGATCCTGCGCGGTCGACGGCGCCACCAGCACCAGCGGCGCGTCGCCGGGCGGCGGCTCCACGTGCGTCAAACGGCGGCTCCCACATCAGCGGCCCGACCACATGCACGTGCTCGGGCCACCGGCGCGGGTACTCGAGCTGCGGGCAGCGTGCCCACCATCGTCAGCTGCGTGCTGAGCCCGCCGTGCAGACGGTCCACCGGCGCCAGCCCGAGGCGCCGGCGGGTGTCGTTGAGCTCGGCGCGCCCGCGCTCCAGGCCCGAGCGCACCGGCCGGTCAAAGGCGCGCCACAGCGTCCGTCCGGCGCTGCGTGCGCGGCAGCCGCGCCCCGAACGCGTAGGGCGGGAAGCCGGGCTCCATCACCGGGTAGACGTGGGGGATGAGCGTCGCCACCGGGACGGACTCCAGCTCGGCGGCCAGCGCTGGGGCCAGCGTGAGGATGTCGTGGACGACGACGTCGGGGCGGGCCGCGCGCCACCGCCGGGCGCGTCTCGGCCGCGGCCCGGACCACCGCCTCATACGGCCCCAGGGGCTGCTCGCGCGTCGGGAACGTCGGGTACTCCGGCGCGGCGCGGAAGCGCATGCCGTGGGCCTCGACGGGCTCGCGCCACCGGCTCCACGTCTCGTAGGTGACCTCGTGCCCGCGCGCGACCAGCTCGGCCCCGAGGGCGAGCATCGGAAAGGCGTGGCCGGGCTGCCCGAAGGCGCCGAGGAAGACCCGCAGCGGGGTGCCCGGGCTCAGCCGCCGGCTCGGCGCTCAACCCGCCAGCTCGGCCACCTCGCGCAGCTGCGCGATGCGGTCCTCGCGGGTGAACGCCATCGGCATCACCATCAGCGTGCCCACGCCGGCGTCGCGGAAGGCGGCGATGCGGTCGCGCACCACGTCGCGCGGGCCGCACAGCGAGACCATGTCGATGAGCTCGTCGGGCAGCGCGGCGGCGGCCTCCTCCTTCTTGCCGTCGAGGTAGAGGTCCTGGACGGTCTTGGCCGCATCCTCGAAGCCGTAGCGCTGCACGAGGTTGTTGTAGAAGTTCTGCTTGCGCGAGCCCATGCCGCCGACATACAGGGCCAGGCCCGGGCCGCATCATGTTGCGTCCCAGCTCCCGGTCGTCGGTGACGAAGGCCGACACGGTGGGCGCGATCTGAAAGTCGTCGAGCGAGCGACCGGCGCGGTCGGCCCCCTCCTGGAGCAGCTCGCGGAAGTCGCCGACGAACTCGGGGGAGAAGAAGGTGGGGATCCAGCCGTCGGCGACCTCGCCGGCCAGCGCGGTGTTCTTGGGGCCGATCGCCGCCAGGTAGATGGGGATCTGCTCCTGCACCGGGTTGATCATCAGCTTCAGCGCCTTGCCGGGCCCGTCGGGCAGCGGCAGCTCGAGCGTCTCGCCCTTGAACTCCAGGCGCTCGCGGGCCAGCGCCTTGCGCACCACCGCCACGTACTCGCGCGTGCGCTGCAGCTGGCGGCCGAAGCGCTGGCCGTGCCATCCCTCGGCCACCTGAGGACCCGAGGAGCCGATCCCCAGCACCATCCGGCCAGCCGGAGAGCTCGTCGATCGTCGCCGCCGTCATCGCGGTCATCGCCGGCGAGCGGCCCGGCATCTGGAAGATGGCCGAGCCCAGCTTGATCTTCGTCGTCCCCGCGGCCAGCCAGGCCAGCACGGTCGCGGCGTCCGAGCCGTAGGCCTCCGCCGCCCACACGGAGTCATAGCCCAGCCGCTCGGCCTCCTGGACCACGTCGAGCTGCTCCTGCGGGCCCATGCCGAAACCCCAGTAGCCAACGTTCACTCCGAGCTTCATGGGCAAGGTTCCTTTCGTCGCCAGGGGATCGCTTGAGGGCCTCGACGTCGGTGGGTGACAGTGGCGCGAGCCGCTCACTCGTCGGGCGGCACAGGCTATGCGAACCCGGGCCCCGTCGGTCAACCGGCAACCCCGCGGGCACCGAGCCGGGCGCCTGGAAGATGATCTCCGGGATGACGCAGCCGGGGGAGAGGCGCAGGAGCATCCGCACCGCCTCGGACACGTCGGTGACCTGGATCATGTCCTCGGCGGCGACGCTCTGCTTGATGAAGTCGGTCATCGGGGTGTCCACGAACGCCGGGCACAGGGCGGTGGACTTGATCCCGTCCTTGCCGAGCTCCTTGTTCATCGCCTCGGTGAAGCCGACGACCGCCGCCTTGGTGGCGGAGTAGACCGACAGCCACGCCTCGCCGGACTTGCCCGAGATCGAGGCCGTGTTGACAACGAGGGCGTTGCGGTGCTCGGCCCCGGCGGCCCGGAGCAGCGCGGCGGCCTCGCGGTAGAAGAGGATGACCGAGCGCAGGTTGACGGCCAGCTGCATGTCCAGCCGCTTGGTCTCGATCTCGGCCACCAGCGCGCCGACGCCGACGCCGGCGTTGTTGACCAGCACATCCAGGCGCCCGAACCGTTCCTGGTGCTCGGCCACCACCTGGGCCACGACCTCCTCGGAGGCCATGTTGCCGGCGACGTGGGCCACTTCGCCGCCGTCCGCCGACAGCTGCCGGACCGCCTCGGCCAGCTTCTCCGGCCGCCGAGCGGCGATGGTCACCCCATAGCCCTCCTGCACCAGCATGCGCGCGATCGCCAGTCCGATCCCGCTTGAACCTCCCGTCACGATCGCCGCGCGCTCCGCCATCGACTCTCCTCCGCCTCGAGTTGCCTGGTCAGGCGCGGTATCCAATCAGGCGAGCGTCCCCCACGCGGCGATACTTGGTCTGAGTGAGCGACGTCGCAGCTACACAGGACCAGGTGCCCGAGCGGCCGGCCGCCCCGGCACCGGAGCCGGCAACGGAGCGCCGGACCACCCCGGTCGAGCTGCTCTGGGACCTCGTGTTCGTGTTCGCGGTCACGCAGGTGACCACGCTGCTGGCGCACCGCACGAGCTGGGCGCGGCTGGGGGAGGCGATGGTCGTCCTGGCGCTGGTGTGGTGGGCGTGGTCGGCATTCGTGTGGGCGGCCAACGCCCAGGAGGAGGAGTCGCGCACGCTGCGGGCGTGCCTGCTGGCGGGTACGGTGCTCATCTTCGTCGTCGGGCTGGCCGTGCCCAACGCCTTCGGTCGCAACTCGCTGCTGTTCGCCATCGCCTACGCGTTGGTGCGCTTCCTGCATCTGGGGTCTACGCCGACGCGTCGCGGCGCGGCAACGCGTCCCGGGCGGCGATCCTCAGCTTCGCCGTCACCGTCGTCATCGGGATGGTGCTGCTCGTCGTCGGGGCCCTGACGCACGGCTGGGCGCGCGCGGTGCTGTGGCTGCTGGCGCTCGCGATCGACTACGCCGGCCCCGCGTGGCTGACCCGTGAGCGGCTGCGCGGCCTCCAGCAGGTCGCGGTGGCCCACTTCGCCGAGCGCTACGGGGCGTTCGTGATCATCTGCATCGGCGAGTCGATCGTCGCCGTCGGCGTCGGCATCGCGGGAGCGCCCCCTCACGACGGGGCTGGTGATCGGCGCCACCCTGCCGCTGCTGACGGCCGTCGGGATGTGGTGGACGTACTTCGATCGCACCGCCGACCGCGCCCAGGAGCGGCTGCGCGTCCACGACGACCCGGTGCTGGCCGCGGCCGACGCCTACAGCTACATGCACCTGATCATCGTCGCCGGGATCATCATCTTCGCCGGCGGGGTCAAGCTGGTGGTGCACGCACTCGGTGTCGGCGCCGATGCCCGACGCCGGGCGGCTGGCGATATGCGGCGGGGCGGCCGTCTACCTGGTCGGGCTGGCCGCGTTCCGACTGCGGATCCTCGGCGAGCGCTCCTACGGCCGGCTGCTCGTGGCGGCCGCCCTGCTCGTCCTCTTCGCCGCCGGTGGTGGCCTGCCCGCGTGGTCGATCGGCGCCGGGATCGCCGCGCTCATGGCTGCGCTATGCGTCGCCGAGGTCAGGTCTGGCGCGGCCGGCGCCGAGCCCGCGGGTTGAGCAGCTCAGGGTCGCACGTCGCGGCCCGTCTCGCCCGGCACCGCCAGCAGCTGACCCAGGTAGCCGACCATCCGGTGCGCCACCGCCCCGCCGTAGCGCAGCGCCGGGGCCGGGCCCGGATCGCGCAGCGGCCCTGCGCGCTGCGTGCACGCGGGCGGCCACGTCGGCATCGATGGGGGAGAGCAGCTCGGCGGCGACCGCCACCGCGTCGGCGACCACCGAGGGCTCGAAGGACCACAGCACCTCAAAGCGCCGGTGGGCGTCGGGCACCTCGGCCTCGCACGGCTGCTCCCAGGCGGCCAGGCACGCCTGGACCCCCTCGGCGCTGACGAGCACCGCCCACTCTCGCGAGAGTGCGTGGCGAGGGCCGATCGGCACCTCCACCGGTCCGTCCCCGGGGTCGGCGGGTCCGGCGAAGTCGGCCAGCGCCACCGCCAGTTCCGCGGTGCGCGCGAGCTCGCGCCAGCGCCGCTGGGCATGACGGTAGAAGCGCTCTCGCTGGAAGGACCCGATCAGCACCCCGTCGGCGGCCTGGGCGCAGTACTCGTCCTCGATCGCGCGGCTGAGCGCCAGCACCGCCGGCTTGGGCAGGACCGTGGGCGCCACTTCGGGGCGGCGGCGGCGCAGGCCGGCGAACACCGAGCCCGCGACGGCGGGGCGCCTGGCGCGGACGCGCTCGATGGCCGCCGGCAGCGACAGGCCCTGATCGCGCAGCCGCAGCACCTCGAGGACCTGCTCGGCATCGGCCTCCGAGTAGCGGCGGTGACCCCCGGGCAGGCGGGAGGGGTCGGGAAACCCATGCCGGTTCTCCCACATGCGCAGCGTCCCGGCGCTCAGTCCGGTGCGCTCCGCCAGCTGCGCGGTCGTCAGTTCTGAGGTTGCGACGCGCACGATGGGAAAACGATACAACTTGTAGAGGTTTTCCTAACAAGAATGACCAGACCATCTCGAACGGGAGCGACAACGATGCGAGTGCTGATCACGGGGGCCACGGGCACGATCGGACTGGCCCTGGCCGATGCGCTGACCGCGCGCGGGGACCAGGTCGTCGCGCTCTCGCGGGATCCCGAGCGGGGCCAGCGCGTCCTCGGCGAGAGCGTGGAGGTCCATCCGTGGGCCGACCCGGAGAGCGCGCCGCCGCCGGCCGAGGCGCTGGCCGGCGCTGACGCCGTCGTCAACCTGCTGGGGGAGCCGGTGGCCCAACGCTGGACTGACAGCGCCAAGCAGCGCATCCGCGACTCACGCATCCGCGGGACCCGCATGCTGGTGGCGGGGCTCTTCGCGCTGCCCGTGGAGGGACGGCCGCGCGCGCTGATCTCGCAATCGGCCACGGGCTACTACGGGCCGCGCGGCGATGCGCCGCTGGATGAGCAGGCCGCGTCGGGCGACGACTTCCTCGCCGAGCTGACCGTGGCCTGGGAGGGGGAGGCGACGGCCGCCCACACCTCGATGCGCGTCGTCTGCACCCGCACCGGCGTCGTTCTCTCACCCGGCGGCGGGGCCCTGGCCAAGATGCTGCCGTTCTTCAAGCTCGGGCTCGGCGGCCCGGTGGCGGGCGGTCAGCAGTACGTCCCGTGGATCCATCTCGACGACGTCGTCGGAGGGTTTCTGCACTGCCTCGATCACGACGGGGCCTCCGGCGCGGTCAACCTCACCGCTCCCAATCCCGTCACCAACGCCGAGCTGTCCCGGGCGCTCGGACACGCCCTGAGCCGCCCGGCCGTGCTGCCCGTCCCGGGCGCCGCGGTCAAGCTGCTCTACGGCGAGATGGCCGAGATGGTCACCACCGGCCAGCGCGCGATCCCGGCCAAGCTGGCCGAGCTCGGCTACACGTTTTGTCATCCTGAGATCGAAGCCGCGCTCAAGGACGTGCTCAGCGACCAGTGACGCTCCGCGTCCATCGCCGGGAGCGCCGACCTGGAACGCATCTTCGACACCGCCATGCGGCGGTGGCCGGGCTGCTCGGGCCATGATCGCCGTCGTCTGGCTCCGGCGCGACCTGCGCCTCCACGACCACCCCGCGCTGCGGGCGGCGCTGGACTCCGCCGACACGATCGTGCCGGTGTTCTGCTTCGACGACGGCCTGCTGGGCGGACGCCATGCCTCGGGTCCTCGGACTCAGTTCATGCTCGAGTGCCTGGCCGAGCTCGACGTGGCGCTGCAGGAGCGGGGCAGCCGCCTGTTCCTGCGCCACGGCCCGCCTCAGCGTGAGCTGCCCGCGCTGGCGGCGGAGATCGGAGCCGAGGCGGTGCACCTCAGCGCCGACGTCGGTCCGTTTGCGCGGCGTCGCCAGCGCGAGGTTCGGGCTGCGCTCGGCGACACGGCGGCGTTCCACGTGCACCCCGGCCTGTTCGCCGTCGACCGGCTCGACGCGATCCAGACGCAGGGCGGCGACCCGTACACCGTGTTCACGCCGTTTCACCGCAACTGGGCCGCGCAGCCCCGGCGCGACGTCCTCGGCGCCCCCCGCCGGATGCCCGCTCCGCCGTCGGCACTCGCCGCCGGCGCGCTGCCGGCGCTCGGCGACCTCGGCCTCGAGCAGGAGTGCGAGGAACCGGCCCCCGGTGGGGAGAGCGCGGGGCGCGAGCGGTTGCGCCGGTTCCTGGCCGGCGCCGTGCGCGGCTACGACGAGGGACGCGACCGGCTCGCCGGCCACGGGGTGAGCCGGCTCTCGCCCTACCTGCACTTCGGGTGCATCTCGCCGCGGGAGGTGGAGCACCGCCTTCCTGACGGCGAGGGCGCCGAGGCCTACCGGCGGCAGCTGTGCTGGCGCGACTTCTACGCCCAGGTGATCGGCCACCACCCCGCCAACGCCCGCTCGGAGTTCCAGTCGCGCTACCGCGGGTCGATCCGTTGGAGCCGGGCCGAGAAGCGGTTTGAGGCCTGGTGTCAGGGGCGCACCGGCTATCCCGCGGTGGATGCCGGAATGCGGCAGCTGCGCCGGGAGGGGTGGATGCACAACCGCGCACGGCTGCTGGTGGGGTCGTTTCTCACCAAGGACCTCGGCATCGACTGGCGCTGGGGCGAGCGATGGTTCATGCGCATGCTCCTGGACGGTGACGAGGCCTCCAACAACGGCAACTGGCAGTGGATCGCCTCGGTGGGCGTCGATCCGCAGCCCGCCGTTCGCCGGATCTTCAATCCGGCCCGCCAGCAGGAGCGTTTCGACCCCGGCGGCGACTACGTCCGCCGCTACGTTCCCGAGCTGGCGGGTGTGCCCGACGCCTACCTCTCCGAACCCTGGACGATGCCCGGCGAGGTGCAGGAGCACGCGGGCTGCCGAATCGGCCGCGACTACCCCGCGCCGATCGTCGATCACGCCGTGGCCCGCCGCGAAGCATTGGACCGATATCGGGTGTAAAAGGCAGGGACCGGGGCTCCCGTGCGGGCTTTGTTTCGCGCGTCACGTGGAGAGGTACGTCTATGTCATGGCTAGCGCGAATCCCACCGGCACCCGCACGTACCCCGCCGAACGTCACACCGCCGCGTCCACTACGACGCGCACTGAGAAGGGGATGAGCCTCGCCAAAGGCCCGGCGCTCATTCTCGGCACGATCCTGACCGCTGTCGGCCTGTACCTGCTCTACAAGGCGCGGACCTTCCCGCCGTTCTCCAACTTCCCCAACGGCAACGTCACCAAGGACGGTAACTTCCTGTTCGGGATCTTCGGCGCCAACGGCTGGACGGGGATGCTGACTGCCGTGGGCGGCGCCCTGCTGCTGTTCGGAGCCGCCCAACACCTGCTGGCCAAGACGATGAGCCTCATCGTTGGGATCGCCTTCGGCGCGGCCGCGGTGATCGCGCTCATCAGCGGCAACGTGCTCGGCATGGCCGCCGCCAACGGCTGGACCAAGCTGGGTTGGGCCGCCTGCGCCGTGATCCTCCTGTTTAACACGCTTGTGCCGCGTCGTCGACGCACCGTCGTCGTCGCCGACGAGGCTGTCGCCCACGACGCCCCGCTCACCCACGACCGCCGTCCGGTCGCGACTGACGGCGAGGCGACGGCCGCCGAGGAGCCGACCGTGGACCACCGCGCCGCCGAGGAGCCGACCGTGGACCACCGCGCCGCCGAGGAGCCGACCGTGGTCCACCGTGGCGACGAGCCCGCCGACTTCGGCCGCGGTCCGGCTGCGACAAGCGCCGAAACGCCCCGCGACTGACCGCCCTTTAGAGCCGTCGGGCCACCACCCGAAAAGGCGGGTTTACTGACCTAGCGCCAGCCGGCGCTAAAGACCGGGCGGTTCGCGCCGACAGACGTGGCGATGACCTCGTCGGGCAGTTACGCCCAATCCGTCACCGACCAGGAGTCCACGACCCGCCGCCGCTCGCGCCGGGCGCTGCACGCTGCCGTGGCGGTGCTCATCACCGGCCTGGCCCTCTCGGCGCTCAGCGCGATCCTATGGGCGCGCGCGGATCAGGCCAACAGCCGCAAGGACTTCCACGCGGTCGCCCAGAACGTCACCTCCACGGCGGGCATCCTGCTGCAGCGCGACGCCAACTTCGTGGCCACGCTGCGCACCGTGCTGACGATGAACCCGGACCTGACGCCGACCCAGTTCTCACAGTGGTACGGCCGGCTCCAGGGCGACCAGCGCCAAGTCGGCGGCATCGGCAGCGCCGTCATCAACGTCGTCGCCGCCAAGGACCTCGTGCGCTTCCAGTCGCGTCGGGATGCCGATGCCGCGTTCATCCGCCTCCTCGGCTCCTCCATCGCCTTCATCGCGCCGACCGGGCAGCCGCAGTACTGCCTGCTCGGCTCCAGTGGCGCGCTACAGCCGCTGACGTCGGTGGCCGCGCAGCTCGTGCAGCAGGACTGGTGCAACCCGCACACGTTTGTCGGCTCGACCGAGGCCGCGGCGCTGTGGGCGGCGGGCGCCACCAACCACCTGCTCATCAACCCGATCAACGTGGCGTGGCTCCGCACCACGCTCTTCGAGATCCCCTTCTACCGCCGCGGCGTGCCGCTGCGCAGTCCCGCCGAGCGCACCGCCAACACGCTGGGGTGGGTCGTGAGCTCCTTCAACGTCGGCACCCTGCTCCAGCAGGCGCTCGGTCACAACCACGGGCTCGGCGTCCGCCTGCAGTACGCCAATCCCGATGGCAAGCCGGTGGACGTGGCCGGCGTCGGGCACGCCGCCGGCACGCTCACGCAACGGACGGTCATGGACTTCGACGGCCGCTGGACGATCACGGTCACCGGAGCGCCGATCGTCACCGGAGTCTCGCCGGCCCTGCAGGGCGCGATCATCGCCGGCGCCGGGATGCTCGTGACGCTGCTGCTGACGCTGCTCATCCTCACGCTGTCGCGGTCGCGCGAGCGGGCGCTGGCGATGGTGGCCGAGAAGACCGGGCAGCTGCGCCACCAGGCGCTCCACGATGCCCTCACCGGTCTGCCCAACCGCGTGCTCGCGATCGATCGCGCCGAGCAAATGCTGGCGCGGGCCCGTCGCGCCGACGAGCCCATCGCCGTGCTCTACATCGACGTCGACGGCTTCAAGCACATCAACGACACCTTCGGCCACGCCGTCGGGGACACCTTCCTCAAGGCGGTCGCGGCCCGGCTGGAGACCGTGGTCCGCGGCGGTGATACGGCCGCCCGCCTCGCCGGCGACGAGTTCGTCGTGCTGCTCGAGGCCAGCACCCTGGACGCCGGGCCCGAGCTGGTCGCCGAGCGCGTGCTCGACGTGCTGCGCGAGCCCTACGACCTGACCGACGAGATCGGCCGCGAGCTGTCGGTGACGGCGAGCATCGGCGTCGCCTACGGCAAGCAGGAAACCGCCGAAGAGCTTCTCGCCGACGCCGACGTCGCCCTCTACGCCGCCAAGGAAGCCGGTCGCAACCAGTACGTCACCTACGAGTCCGGGATGCAGACCGCCGCCCAGGACCGGATCACCCTGGAGATGGACCTGGCCGACGCGATCGCCGCCGAGGAGCTCTTCCTCGTCTACCAGCCGACCTTCGATCTCAAGTCCGAGCGCACGACCGGCGTGGAGGCGCTCCTGCGCTGGCGCCATGCCGAGCGCGGCGTGATCGCGCCCGACGCGTTCATCCCGATCGCCGAGCGCAGCGGCCTCATCCTCTCGATCGGCCGCTGGGTGCTGCACACCGCCACGCTCCAGGCGGCCGAGTGGCGCGCCCAGGGCTACGAGCTCGCCATCAGCGTCAACGTCTCGGGCCGCCAGCTCGACCACGACGAGCTCGTCGACGATGTCCGCAGCGCCCTGCTCGAGTCCGGGCTTGAGCCGTCGGCGCTCACCGTCGAGATCACCGAGACCGCGCTGATGAAGGATCCCGAGGCGACGGCGCGGCGGCTGACCGCGATCAAGGAACTCGGGGTGCGCGTCGCCGTCGACGACTTCGGCACCGGCTACAGCTCACTCGCCTATCTGCGCCAGTTCCCTGTCGACACGCTCAAGATCGACCGCGCCTTCGTCCAGGGCATCGCCTCCTCCAAGGAGTCGGCGGCCCTCATCCGGACGCTCATCGACCTCGGCAAGTCGCTCAACCTCGAGACCCTCGGTGAGGGCATCGAGGACCTGGCTCAGCTCGAGCACCTGCAGCGCGCCCACTGTGACTCCGGCCAGGGCTTCCTCTTCGCGCGCCCGCTCGAGGCCGAGGCGCTGACGCAGTTCCTCAGCTCGCGTCCGGCGGATCAGCTGCCGGCGGGCGCGGACCTCTAGCCACACCCGCCTCGACCGGCACAGGCAGCCGCTCGGCCGCTGGGTCCGGGGTCTCGCCCGGCTCGTCGCCGGGCGCCACGCGCCTCACGCGTAGCCGGGGCAGCTCGAGCTCCAGCCGGGCGCCGCCGGGCCGCGGTCCGGCCCCGCCCACGGCGCGCGCGTCGCCGCCGTGCGCCCGGGCGATCGCCCGCACGATGGCCAGGCCCAGCCCGGCGCCGCCGGTCTTGCGGCTGCGGTCGTCGTCGGTGCGGTGGAAGCGCTCGAACACCTGCTCGAGCTCGTCGTCGTCGATGCCCGGGCCGTCGTCGAGGACGACGAAGCGCACGAGCCCGCCGGGACGCGCGGTCACCTCCAGCCGCACGAGGCCATCGGGGGCGCGCGTGTGCTCGACGGCGTTGCGGATCAGGTTGCGCAGCGCCTGGGCCAGGCGGTCGGGGTCGGCGGTGAGGGTCGCGTCGGGGATCGCGCCCAGCTCGAAGCGGCGCTCCTCGCCGATGCGCGCGCCCAGCCACAGCTCGGCGACGAACGGCTCGAGCTCGAACTCCCGGTACTGCAGGAAGTCGCTGCGCTCGGAGCGGGCCAGCAGCAGCATGTCGTCGACCAGCCGCGACGTCCGCGCGATCTCGGCGGCGACCAGGCGCTCGACGCGCCGGACCTCCTCGGGCTCGGGGTGCTCCTGGGCGGCGAGCACCTCCAGCTGGCCCGCGATCACGGTCAGCGGCGTGCGCAGCTCGTGCGAGGCGTCGGCGATGAAGTCGCGCTGGGCCGCGAACGCCTCGGCGAGCCGGTCGAGCATGTGGTTGAACGACTCGGCCAGCACGCGGATCTCGCCCGCGGCCAGCGGCGTCGTGTCCATCCGCGGATGCAGGTCGCCGTCGTCGACCCGCGCCGCCACCCGGGCCATCCGCCGCAGCGGCAGCGAGACCGACGCGCCGGCGAGGTAGGAGGCGATCAGCGCCAGGACGAGCGCCAGCGCGCCGGCGATGACGAACGAGCGCTCGATGCTGCGCTGGGCCCGGGTGACGATCGCCAGCGGCTCGCCGGCGCCGACCCGCACCCGGACGCCGCCGACGCGGACGAGCCGCTCGTCGAGCCGGACCTCCCCGATGTCCGGCGCCTGCTGAGTCGTGATCCTGGTCGGGGCCGGTCAGCAGCGCGCGGCCCGAGCGCGTTCTCCTGGTCCTGCTCGGCCACGGTCTCGCCGTCGTCGGGCGCGGGGCTGCCCAGCAGCTCGGGGTGGTTGCTGGTGGTGCCGTGGCCGGGAATGGCGGCGAACAGCAGCGATGAGGTGCCGCTGAAGGGCTGGGCGCGCAGGTAGACGCCGACCTGCGGCGAGCAGCGCCTCGGGCGAGCTGGCTCGTGAGCGCCCTTGACCGCCTGGGAGAGCTGGGAGACGTCCCCGGCGACATCCTGGTCGATCTCGGCGCGCAGCTCGGTGCCGGTCTGCTCGTAGACGACGACGAAGATGACCGCCGCGACGGCCAGCAGCACTCCTGTCACCCAAGCCACCAGACGCCAGCGGACGCTGGTGCGGGCGATCATCCCGTGTCCTCCTCCAGGCGGTAGCCGCGGGAGCGGACGGTGACGATCGGCACCGACCGCTCGCCGATGGCCAGCTTGCGCCGCAGGTAGCCGATGTAGACGTCGACGATGTTGGTGGCCGGATCGTGGCCGTAGCCCCACACCGCGCGCAGGATCTGCTGGCGGTTGAGGACCTGGCCGGGATGGTTCATGAAGTAGGCGAGCAGGTCGAACTCGGTGTTGGTCAGCCGCACCAGGTCGCCCGCCGCATGTGGACCTCGCGGGTGAGCAGGTCGATCTCCAGCTCGCCGCTGCGGATCGACGTCGCCGGCGCCTGGCGGGCGGCGCGCAGCTGCGCCCGGATCCGGGCCTCGAGCTCGGCGAGCGCGAACGGCTTGACCAGGTAGTCGACGGCGCCGGCGTTGAGGCCGCCGACGCGGTCCTCGATCTCGCCGCGGGCGGTGAGCACGATCACCGGCAGCCCGGGGCGCTCGGCGGCGAGGTCGCGCAGCACCTCCATCCCGCTGCGGCCGGGGAGCATGAGGTCGAGCACGACGAGGTCGACGTGGTCCGCGAGCGCAAGCTCCAGGCCGCTCTCGCCGTCGAGCGCCGACCGGACCTCGAACCCATGGGCGCTGAGTCCGCGGTCGATGAAGTCCACGATTCCGGGCTCGTCCTCGATCAGGACGATGTTGCGCCACGCGCCCATCATACGAGCCCTTTCCCTGCAAATCGCTGGGCTCAACAGAGAGTTCTCATCGAGGGATAAATGCCGCTTAAGCGAATCTGGACAGAGTCGTGGTCATGAGCCGCTCCCTCAGCGCGTCGACCCACGCCCGCCGTGACGCCGGGCTGCGCCGTCTGCGGACGCTCAACCGGGTGCTGATCGGCGGCGGCCGTCGCCGGCACCGGGCTGCTCACCGATGTCGCCGCCCATGCCTTCCCCGGCCACACGCGCCGGGTGACCGCGAGCGCGTCGACCGCGCCGGCGCCGGCCGCGGCGCACCGTCCAGGCGCCGCACGCACGCGCACCGCCGCGCTCACCACGCGCGCCATCGACCGGCGCGGCGGCGCTGCGCCCACCGGCGCAGCGCGCCCACCGCCGGCTACCGGCACGACGCCGCCAGGTGACGACCACCTCCGCGCGCCTCAGCGCCGCGCGCCTCAGCCCGCTGCGTCCAGCCCGCGCGTCTCAGCCCGCTGCGTCTCAGCCGCGCTCGGCTCCGGCGCCGATGGTCTCCGGCGGCTCGTGATGGAGCGGACATCGGCCGCGCCGCCTCCGACGCTGGACAGCACCGAGACGTGGGAGGCGCTTGGGCACCACCGCCGTGCTCCGCTCACGGCGGTCGCCGCCAGCCCCGGCGCGCGCGCGGCCGTCGAGCTCGAGCTGGCCGCGATCGACGCCGCCGCCAGCCGGTTTCGCGCCGACTCCGAGCTGTAGCGGCTCAACGCGATGACCGGCCCGGGCCCGCGCGACGCTCGTCGCCAGTCCGCTGTTCGCGGAGGCGGTCCGCCTGGCCATCCGCGCCGCCGACGCGTCGGACGGCGCGGTGGACCCGACGCTCGGCGCCGAGCTCGTCGCCCTCGGCTATGACCGCGACTGGCGTGAGCTGATCGCCGGTGCCCGCCGGACGCCCCGCTCGAGCGACGGCGGCGGCATCGTCGTGTACCGGCGCCGCGCGGCGCGCTGGCAGGAGATCGAGCTGGCCGGACGACCCGCCGACGGGTCGCGCTCCCCGCGGGCGTCAGCTCGACCTCGGCGCGACGGCCAAGGCGCTGGCCGCCGACCGCGCCGCCGCGCGCCGCGCACGAGGCCGCCGGCGGTCGGGCGTCCTGGTCTCGCTCGGCGGGGACATCGCCACCTGCGGCCCGGCGCCGGCTGGCGGCTGGCCGATCCACGTCACCGACGACCACCGCGACGGGCCCGACGCCCCGGGCCAGACGATCGCCATCCGGTCGGGCGGCGCTGGCCACCTCGAGCATCGTCACCCGCCGCTGGCTGCACGGCGGGCGCGACCATGCATCACATCCTCGATCCCCGCACGCGGCCAGCCCGGTCCGCGGCGCCGTGGCGCACGGTGAGCGTCGCCGCGGCGACGCTGCGCCGACGCCAACATCGCCGCCACGGCCGCGATCGTGCTCGGCGACGACGCGCCGGCTTGGCTGGCCGAGCAGGGGCTGCCGGCCCGGCTGGTGGCGCTCGGACGGGACGCGTGCGCGTCCAGGGAGGCTGGCCGCGCGTGACCGTCGGGCCGAGCGTCTACTGGTACCTGACCCGGGCCAGCGGAACGGTCGCGCTCATCCTGCTGACCGCGAGCGTGGTCATCGGCATCGCCGCGATCGGCCGGCTGCGTGCTCCCGGCGTGCCGCGGTTCGTCGTCGACGGCCTCCACCGCACCGCCTCGCTGCTGGCGGTCGCCTTCCTGGTCGTCCACATCGTCACCGCGGTGCTGGACAGCTTCGCGCCGATCTCGCTGCTCGACGCGGTGATCCCGTTCGTCGGCCCCTACCGGCCGCTGTGGCTCGGCCTGGGCGCCGTCGCCTTCGACCTGCTGCTGGCCGTGGCGATCACCAGCCTGGTCCGCGACCGGCATGGGTCACGCCGCCTGGCGCGGCGTCCACTGGCTGGCCTACGCGGCCTGGCCGGTGGCCGTGCTCCACGGCTTCGGCACCGGCAGCGACGTCCACCAGACGCTGGCTGCTGGCGATCAACGTCGCCTGCATCGCTCGCGGTGCTGGCCGCCGTCGTGGCCCGGGCGATGATCGGCTGGCCCGACGAACGTCCGGCTGCGCCTCGGCGCGCTGGCGCATCGCCGCCGTCGTTCGCGCGTCGGCCTGGTCATCTGGCTGCCCGGGCGGCCCGCTGGGCAAGGGCTGGGCGCGCCGCGCCGGGCACCCCGGCGTCGCTGCTCGGCCACGCCTCGGTCGCGGAGGCACGCATGAGCCTGCCCGCGCGTCCTGCTCGGCGTCGGCGCCGAGCACGATGGACTACGCCACCCATCGTCCGGGTCCACGGCGAGCTTCCCGCGGGCGCGCGGCGCTCACGCGGCGGCCGGCCCGGGCGCGTCTGCTGGCGAGCTGACCCGGTCCGGGCTGCGCGGGCGCGGGGGCGGCGGCTTTCCGCTGGCGGCCAAGCTCGAGGCGGTGCAGGCGCGCGCAAGGGCAGGCCGGTCGTGGTCGTCAACGGCACCGAGGGCGAGCCGATGAGCGTCAAGGACCGGATGCTGCTGGAGGCGCTGCCGCATCTGGTCCTCGACGGCGCCTTCTGCCTGCGCCGACGTGCTGGGCACCCGGGACATCGTCATCGCCCTCGACGAGTCCATGCGCGACGGCGATGCCAGGCGATTCGCCGCGCGATCGCGCGAGCGCCCGGAGGCCGGCCGCCGCGTCGGGACAGCCGCGGATCGTGACCGTCCCCGCGGGCTATGTGACCGGGCAGGAGACCGCGGTCGTCAACTTCGTCAACCGCGGGCGTCGCACGCCCAGTGACCCAGCCGCCGCGGATCAGCGAGCGCGGCGTCGGCGCGGCGGCCGACGCTGATGTCCAACGCCGAGACGCTCGCCCACGTCGGCGCTCATCGCCCGCCACGGCGCCGAGTGGTTTCGCGAGCTCGGGCCTGACCGACGAGCCCGGCTCGGCGCTGGTCACGCTGAGCGGCGGCGGTGCGGGCGCCGGGCGTCTATGAGATCGAGTACGGATCGCGATCTGGGCGCGCTGGTGCGAGCGCGCGGGCGGGGTGACGCGAGCCGGTCCGGGCGTTCCTGCTCGGCGGCTACGCCGGCACGCTGGGTCGACGCGGCGGGCGCCGCCGCGCTGCGCCTGTCGCGCGGCGGTCTGCGGTCGCTGCGGCGCCTCGCTGGGCGCCGGCATCATCGTGGCGCTGCCGCGCAGCGCCTGCCCGGTGGCCGAGGTCACGCGCGTGGCGGGCTGGATGGCCGACGAGAGCGCGCTCGCAGTGCGGGCCGTGCGTCAACGGCCTGGCATCGATCGCCGACACCCTCGCCGAGGTCTGCGAGGGCCGTGCCGGGCGCGACGCGTTCTGCAGACATCCTGCGCTGGTCGGAGCTGGTCATCGGCCGCGGCGCCTGCGCGCATCCCGACGGGGCCGCGCGCGTTCGTCACCAGCGCGCTGCGCGTCTTCGCCGCCGAGTTCGACGATCACGCGCGCCACGGCCCCTGCGACGCCTGCGCCGCGCCGTCCCGTGCTCATCACCCCGCGCGAGCGCAGCGTCGGTCGCATGAGCCTGCGGATCGAGGTCGACCCCATCAAGTGCGAGGCCCACGGCCTGTGCGCCGAGCTGCTGCCCGAGCGCATCACGCTGGACGAGTGGGGCTATCCGCTGATCGACGGCGCTCCCATCCCGGCGTCGCTCGAGGGCCTGGCGCGGCGGACGGTGCGCGCGTGCCCGACGCTGGCCCTGCGACTACGGGACCTCGCGCACGAGCCCGCTGCGGACGTCGGGCGCAAGCGTCCGTAGCAGCCCGCCGCCGGCCCGTCGCTCATCACCACGCCGCGTCCCGACGCGTCGTGGCCGGTGACCACGCGGCGCGGCACGCCGATCACGCGGGCCCGCGCTCGGCGAGCGCGCGCAGCTGCGCCACGTCGTCATCGGTGAGCCGCTCCGCCAGCGCCACCGCGGCCAGCGCGGCATCGATCTGCGCGGGCGCCGTGGCGCCGATGAGCGTGCTCGCCGTCCGGGGGTGCAGCAGCGTGAAGGCGATGGCCAGGGTCGCCGGGGTGGTGTCCAGCCGCGCCGCCGGCTCGCGCAGCGCGGCGCCGAGGGCCAGCTCGCGGGCACGGCGCCCGTCGGCCACCTCGGCGCTCAGGCGCCCGGACGGATTGCTCGTCGGCGTACTTGCCGGTGAGCGCGCCGCCGGCCAGGGTGGCCGAGGGGATGAGCGACGCGCCGGTCGCCTCGAGCGCCACCTCCATGGCGGGATCCTCCACCCAGTCCAGACGCGCCAGGCTGTACGGGAGCTGGGCCGCGCACGGCTGGGGGATTCCCTGACGCTCGGCCTCGGTGGCCGCCTGCGCGATCGCCTCGGCGCTCCAGTTGACCACGCCCCACGCCGCTACGCGCCCGGTGGCGAGCACCGCGCCGATCTGATCAACGGCCACCGGCACCGCGACGGCGTCGGGCAGGGTGGAGGAGTACAGAAGGTCCAGGCGATCAAAGCCCATGCGCTCGAGCGAGCCTTCCAGCTCCGAGACGGCGTCCTGCTCGGGCCAGAACTCCCACCACAACTTGTTGGACACGGTGACCGCGTCGCGGTCGGCCCCCACGGCTTCAAACAGCTCGCCAAACAGGACCTCGGAGTACCCCGTGGCCAGCGGCGCCTGCCCGGTCTCGTCGTTGTAGCGGGCGTCGTCGAGGAAATCGATGCCGGATTGCAGCGCGTGGTGGAGCACCCCTTCCGCATCGCCGCGATCCATGCGCTCAAAGGTGCGCCAGGACCCCAGCGCGATCCGCGACACCTCCAGGGAGGAGCCGCCCAGCCGGGCGTGCGCCACCCGCTCACCCATGCTGTGCCACCCGCTCACTCATGCTGTGCCACCCGCTCAGTCATGCCAGTGGGTGAGGGGAAGTCCGGCGACGGGGGAGCGGAACGACGGCAGCCGCGAGCCCATGAGGCTGCCGAGGTAGACGGTCTTCAGATCGGGGCCGCCGAAGGTGACCGAGGCCATCATCGGCGCCAGCGTACCTCGTCCGCCGCCGAGGATCTCCGGGCGTCATCGTGCCGGCGAAGAAGGCGGCGTCGAACGCCGCGACGCCCTCGGGGTCGCCGTCGTCGAGCAGGGTCAGCACCTCGCCCTCGGGGGTCAGCGCGATGAGGCGGTCGGCGTTGACCAGCGTGATCCACAGGTTGCCGAGCTCGTCGAAGGCGAAGCCGTCGGGCACCCCGCCCAGGTCCGCCGGGCCGTAGATCTCGCGATCGGAGAGCGATCCGTCGGGGGCGGCGCGCAGCCGCGAGATGTGGCGGGCGTTGGATTCGACCACGTAGAGCCACTCCTCGGCGGCGTCGAAGCGGATCTCGTTGGTGCCGATGAAGCCGTCGGCGACGATCCGCGCCGTCGCCGCTTGCGTCGATCAGCGCGATGTAGCCGTCGGGCGTCTTCTCGTTGACCGACAGCGTCCACGGGTCGCGGCGCGTGTGCACGGTGATCCAGATCCGCCCGCGACTGTCGGCCAGCGCGAAGTTGGCCTTGCCGATCGGCTTGCCCTCGATCTCCTCAAACAGGGTCTCGGAGTGGCCGTCACGGGTCATGCGCTCGATCGCGTCGGTACCGAAGTTGGCGATGACGAAATTGCCGTCGGCGTCGAAGGCCAGGCCGTTGGGGAGGGTCCCCTCCAGGATGTAGCGGGCCACCGAGTCGGCGTCGCCGGTGGGCGTGCACCACGGTCTGGGCGATGAGCTGCTGGGTCCCGTCGGGGTCGATCCGCATCACTCCGCCGCGCGCATCGGCGCTCCACAGGGTGCCGTCGGGCTCGGCCAGGACGCACTCGGGGCGCTGGAGGTCGCGCCCCGACGAAGCGTGATCTGCTCTGCGGTCGACGGTCCAGCCGTGCAGCGGGTTCATTGCACCGGGTCCGATCAGCTCGAGCAGGTTGCCGTCCGGGTCGTGGACGAAGGCCATCCGCCGTCCCGGCTCCGGTGACGGGCGGGGCGCCCACACCTCGGCGCCACCGGCTGCGATGATCGCCGCGCGAAGACGGCATCGAGGTCGTCGACACTCGAAGGCGACGTGCCCAGGCCGCGAGTCTGCATCGCGGTGTGGCGGCTCTGCCAGCTGCGCCCCGCGCTCGGCGCCGGCACCTCGAAGAGCTCGATCCGGGCGCCGCCGGGCGAGCGGAGCATCGCGCCCCGCGCCCCGCCGGGCAGGTCGAAGGCCAGCTGCAGCTCGAAGCCCAAGCGCGTCGGCGTACCACGCCCGGGCCCTCTCCAGGTCCGTCGACGGTCAGCCCGACATGATGCGGCCGAATCGCGTTTTGCATCTAATTGGTCCTTGTGTATAGACTTTGCGCCACTGTACTGACGACAGCGAAAATGAGGAGAAAGGGCGGCATGCAGTTTGAGGGATCAGTGCTCGCCCGCGGCGAGGATGGATATGAGCACGGCCCGCCAGGCGGCGGCATGGAACGCGCGCAAGCCCGACCGCTTCCCCGAGGTCATCGTGCAGGCCGTCAGCGACGCGGACGTCGTCGCCGCCGTGCGCGCTGGCCCGCGAGCGCGGGCTGCGGGTCAAGGCGCGGGCGGGCGGCCACAGCTGGAGCGCGTCGGGGATCCGCTCGGGGATGCTGGTCGACCTCTCGCGCATGACCGAGGTGTGCTTCGACCCCGACCGCGGCATCGCCAGCGTCCAGCCCGGCGTCAAGGGCCGCGACCTCAACGCGCTGCTGGCCGAGCACAACCTGTTCTTCCCCTCCGGTCACTGCCCCACCGTCGGTCTCGGCGGCTTCCTGCTGCAGGGCGGCTGGGGCTGGAACTCCCGCGCGATCGGCCCGGCCTGCATGAGCATCGTGGCCGTCGACGTCGTCACCGCCGAGGGCGAGCTCATCCACGCCGACGCGGAGCAGAACTCCGACTACTGTGGGCGGCCCGCGGCGCCGGCGGCCGGCTACTTCGGGATCGTCACCCGCTTCGACCTGCGCTGCCACCCGCGCCCCAGCGCGACCTACACGCGCACCGACGTCTACTCGCTCGACGACATCGACGAGGTGCTCAGCTGGGCGCTGGAGTTCGAGCCCACGCTGCCCGCCGAGTTCGAGTTCGCCATCCTCGGCACCACGCCGACGCTGCCCGACGGGCGCACCGTCCACGACGGCACCGCGCTGATGCTCATGTGCCAGGCGCTGATGTACGACGACGATGAGGCTCGCGCGGCGCTGGCGCGGCTGGACGAGTGCCCGGTGCTGCGAGCGCGCCATGCACCGCGAGCAGGCCCCGGCCGATCTCGTTCACCGACCTCTACGACGGCCCCAACTCGGTCGAGCCCGAGGGCGTGCGCTGGTCGGCCGACGGCATGTGGACCAACGCCGGCGCCGCCGAGCTGATCGAGCCGGCCAAGGCACTGTTCGGCGACGTGCCCACGCCGGAGTCCCACGTCTTCTGGTACCCGTGGCGCCCGCAGGAGTTCGGCGACGCCGCGATCTCGGTGCAGGGCGAGCTGTATCTCGCCGCCTTCGCCGGCTGGCATGACCCGGCCGAGGACGAGCGCTACATCGCCTGGCCGACCCGCACATGCGGCGGCTGGAGCCGCTCTCGCGAGGGCATCCAGCTCGCCGACGAGAACCTGTGGCGAGCGCCCGGCGCGATACCTGTCCGACGAGAACGAGGCCCGGCTCGAACGCTGCGCGCCCAATACGATCCCGAGGGCCGGTTCCACAGCTACCTGACGACCGCCGGAGGGACGGAGTGACCGACACACGCAGCGCGCGGGCGACATCGTCGCCCAGGTCCACCAGCAGCTGCGCGACGCGATCCTCAACGGCGACATCCGCCCGGGGATCAAGACCTCACAGGCCGAGCTGGCCCGCGACCTCGGCGTCGGCCGCACGCCGCTGCGCGAGGCCGTCCGCATGCTCCAGGACGAGGGCCTGATCCTGGCCGAGCCCAACCGCCGGGTGCTGATCGCCAGCCTCTCGGTCAGGACGCCGAGGAGCTCTACGTGGTGCGCATCGCGCTGGAGGCCGCCGCCGCCCGGATCACCGTGCCGCAGCCTGACAGAGGGCGACATCGCCGAGCTCGAAGGGCTACATGGCGCAGATGTCGCACCTGTTCTCGACCGGCGTCGCTGCCGCTGTTCCGCGCGCCGCATCGCGCCTTCCACGAGCGCTTCGTCGGCGCCGCCGGGCTGCGCCCGACGCGCGCTCATCTCCGAGCTCTTCGACCACGCCGAGCGCTACCGGCGCGTCTACGGGGCCGCGTCATCCGACCAGTTCGCCCGCCGCGAGGCCGAGCATCGAGCGATGCTCGACGCCGCGGTGGCGGGCGATCCCGACGCCGTCGCCGACGCGATCGCCGTCCACTACGTGCGCACGGCTCGCCTGGTCACGGAATCGCTGGATCCCGACCATCGCCTGGAGCGCCTGCGCACGACGGTGGTCGCCATCGCCCCCGGGGCAGAAGCTGCCTTCCATTAGAGAAGCGTGTGATTGATTTGCATCCATTAGCTCAATGTGTATGGTCTTTGGCATCCCAGGTGCACAAGGACATGGCCGCTTACCGCAGGGTGAGAGATGAGCACCGTCGCTGAACGAGTGCCCGGGGCGGGCCCCGGACCGTCGGCCGATACCACCGGCATCACGTTCGTGATCGGTCTCGTAGCGCTGCTGCTCTTCTCCGAGCTCTACGCTCGGCGATGACCGCGTCGCTGATCGTCGTCTGCGTCTGCCTGTCGGTGGTGGTGATCACCGTGTGGACGTCGCCGGCCGTGTTGGCGATCACGTGCGTCGGCGGGGTGGGGCGGATCGCCGGCGCCGTGGCCGCGGGCTTTTTGCTGGCCTCCAACGGCGTCATGGCCACGCTGCTGGACAAGCTCTTCAGCTTCAACCAGTACCAGGCGCTCATCGCCGGCCTGGCGCTGATGCTCACCGCGGTGGCCAACCCCGACGGCATCGCCAAGGAGATGCAGGGGACCTACGCCAAGCTGCTCGGGCGCATCGGCCGGGGCCGGGGTGGCCGGCCCGCGGTGGGACGGTGAGCGCCCTGAGGCGGCGACGGGATGGAGCGCCCGGTCCCGCACTGATGGGCCGCCTCGACGGCAAGGTCGCGCTCATCACCGGCACCGCCGGGGGCCAGGGCCGCGCGGCCGCCGAGCTCTTCTGCGCCGAGGGCGCCCGCGTCTTCGGCTGCGACGTCAACGCCGAGGGCGCGGCGGAGACCGTCGCTCGCGTCCGCGCCGCCGGTGGCGACATGCTCTCCATGGCCCCGGTGGACATCTCCACCATGGAGGGGGCGGCCGAGCTCGTGTCGCGCACCATCGCCGGCTTCGGCGGCATCGACATCCTCTACAACAACGCCTCGGCCCCCCGCGTGGGCCCGTTCGAGGAGCTCGACTGGGACGACTGGTCCTTCACCATCCGCAACGAGCTCGACCTCATCTTCACCGTCACCAAGGCCGCCTGGCCCTACCTGTGCGAGCGCGGCGAGGCGGTCATCATCAACACCGGCTCGGTCTCGGGCTATCGCGGCGCGGCCTTCGCACCCCAGGCGGCCCATGGCGCGGCCAAGGGCGGCGTGCATCTCCCTGACCCGCCACCTCGCCGCCGCCGGCGCGGCGCACCGCGTGCGCGCCAACTCGATCAGCCCGGGCCTGACCATCACCGACCAGATCCGGCCATTTTTGGAGGATCCCGAGCACCCGATGAACGAGATGCAGCGCTCGCATCCGCTGGGACGGCTGGGGGAGCCCGAGGACGTGGCCCGGGTGGCCCTGTTCTTGGCCTCCGCCGACGCTGCGTATCTGAACTGCGTCGACATCGTGGTGGACGGCGGGCAGTCCATCATCGTCTGAGCCGCCGATGGCGCTGGCGGTTGTCGTCTCGGCCGGGGGAGCGGGCTCGCTGCGTTTACGGCTTTGGCTGGGGAAGGGGGAGGGTGCGGCGCACGCGGTGAGCTCCCAACCTGTATTTCGTGACAAACCGGGATTGGCGTCGCGGGTTTGGCACGGAATGCGCGTGGGGCATGCAATCGGTGAGAAACCTGGACCGCGCACTCCGGTTTGTCACGAATTACAGGTTCCACCCGAGGCCCGCGACAGTCGGCCGGCACACCGCCACCCATCCCCAGCCGCAGTACGCACCCCACCAAGGCGACGCACCCCACCCGTTGCTTACCCCGCCGCCGCTCCGCCCGCGCGCTAGGCGCGCTCAGCAGGCGGCGGCCCATGCGTCGCCCGCCGCACCAACCGCGCCGGCAACACCACCCGCCGCGGCGCCAGGTGCTCATCGGGCTCGGCGGCGATCCGTGACAGCAGCAGCTCGGTGCTCGTCTTGACCATGTGCTCGATGTCCTGGGAGACGGTGGTGAGCTGGAACGCCTCCCACGCCGCGAGGCGCACGTCGTCGAAGCCGATGAGGGTCATGTCTGTTGGGACGCGCACCCCGCGCGCGTACAACGCGTTGTAGGCGCCCAGGGCCAGGATGTCGTTGGCCGCGAACAGGGCGGTCGGCTGGGAGGGCAGGAGCTCCAGGGTGCAGCGGTGGCCCTCGGAGAAGTCAAACGGCGCGCGGCGCCAGCGTTCGGGCGACAGCTCGATCCCGGCGTCGGCGAGCACCTTGCGAAAGCTCGCCTCGCGGTCGCGGCCGGTGCTCGTCGTCTCGGGGCCGAATACGGCCGCGATGGCGTGGTGGCCCAGCGCGAGCAGCTCCTCAGCGACGAGACGGGCGCCCTCGGTGTTGTCGACCACGCACACGTCGCCCGGCGCGTCATCAACCTCGCGGTTGAGCAGCACGAAGGGGAAGCCGCGCTCGCTCAATTGGGCGGGCAGCGTGGAGTGCAGCTGCGTCGTAGTGAGGATGACCCCGTCCAGCGAGCCGTCGACGACGCGCTCAAGCGGGACCCGGCTGTCGTCGTCGGGGGTGAGGACGAGCATCCGCAGGCCGGCCTGGCGGAGCTCCTCGTGCAGCGCGTCGAGCACCTGGAGGTAGAACGGGTTGCCGAGATCAGAGACCACGATTCCGATCTGGCCCGTCGACCGTGTCGCCAACGAGCGCCCCCGCTGGCTGGGCACGTAGTTGAGCTCGCGCGCCGCCTCCTGCACGCGCAGCCGCGTCTCTGACCGACAGGCGCGGGTCGTCGCGCAGCGCACGGGAGACCGTCGGCTGGGACACGCCGGCGATCCGGGCGACATCGTGGCTGGTGGGGGGAGGGGTGCGGGCCATGGAGGCGCTGACGCATATGGCAGGCAGCGGTGCATACGTATACCAGACCGCGGGAGGGACCCGCCACTGCCACGATCCGCTCGCGCAGCCACTCGTGGGCCGGGTCCCGCCGAGCGCTACCCCGGCAGCGTCACCCACAGCCGCGGCGCCAGCTCGAGCACCGCTGCGGGCTCCAGGTCGGCGACGGTGGCCGCGCCGGTCCGGTCCAGGGCCAGCGAGAGCTCGCGCCACGCCTGGGCCACCGGAGCCACGCGGGCCGTCGGCCCCCACCCGATCGCCGCGCGCAGCTCATCGGCGTGGGCGCGCGCGTCCTCGGCGGTCAGCGAGCCGAAGGCCCGGTTGGCGCCGCCTGAGAACACCATCTGGCCGAGGATCTCCTGCACCGACGCCGCGTCCTTGGTCATCGCGGCCTCAGGGTCGCGGCGGCCACCGCTGCCTGGCCGTAGGCGATCCCGCCGTCGTTGACGGGCAGGCGCTGCGGGACGAGCACGCGCAGCCCGGCGGCGTGCAGCTCGGCGGAGACGGACTCGAGCAGCCGGCGATTCTGGAACACGCCGCCCGAGAGGACCACGTTCTCGGAGCGGCGCGCGGCGGCCAGCGTCACGCACACGTCCACCGTGGCGCGTGCGACCCCCCGATGAAACCGGGCGGCGATCGCGCCCCGCGCGGCGCCCGCGGCCACGTCGGCGGCCAGCTCCAAAACCGCCGGGCGGGGGTCGATGATCGCCAGCCCACCGGCCTCGGTCACCGGCATCTCATAGGCGCCGCGCTCGGCCGGGTCGCAGGCGGCCTCGAGCTCGATCGCCGCCTGGCCCTCGTAGGTGACCTGCGCCCGGATCCCGCACAGCGCCCCCACCGCGTCACACAGGCGCCCCATGCTCGTCGTCATCGGCGAGGCCGTCCCGGTCTGCACAAGCCGCCCGACCTGTGCCCACGCCTGCTCCGAGACGGCCCCGGCCAGCGACGCCGGCAGCGCGGGCGCGCCACCGTGGGCGGCCCACAGCCACGCGCACGCCATCCGCCATGGTTGGCGGATCGCGGCCGCGCCGCCGGGCAGCGGCACCGGGTGAAGCGTCCCCACCCGCGTGCACGTTCGGTCGTCGCCGAAGAGGAACTCACCGCCCCAGACCGTCCCATCGGTGCCGTAGCCGGTCCCGTCGAAGATCGCGCCGAGGGCCGGAGCCGTTTCGCCGTACTCGGCGAGACATGCCGCGAGGTGGGCGTGATGATGCTGGACGCCGATCAGCTCCACGCCGTCGTGCTCGAGCGCGTACTTGGTGGACAGGTACTCGGGGTGCAGGTCGTGGGCGACGACCTCCGGAGCGACCGCGAACAGCTTGAGGAAGTGGCCGATCCCGTCCGTGAACGAGCGCAGCGTCTCGTAGTTCTCCAGGTCGCCGATGTGGTGGCTGACCCACGCGCGCTTGCCCTTGGCCACGCAGAACGTGTTCTTGAGTTCGGCGCCGCAGGCCAGCAGCGGTCGCGGCGTCCCGCCGTCGGTCAGCGTCAGCGCGGCCGGAACATAGCCCCGCGACCGGCGCAGGAACGCGGGCTGCCGCGCCCCGGCCACCGCACCCGCCCGCACGACGCTGTCGTCGGTGCGGGTCTCGATCGGCCGGTCGTGGACGAGGAACAGGTCGGCGATCGCCGCCAGCCGGGCGTGCGCGTCGTCGTCGCGATAGGCGATCGGCTCGTCGGAGACGTTGCCGCTGGTCATCACCAGCGGAGAGCCGGTGTCAGCCAGCAGCAGGTGGTGCAGGGGGGAGTAGGGGAGCATCACGCCGAGCTCGGGCGCCCCCGGGGCGACGGCCGCGGCCACGGGTGCGTCGGCTCGGCGCGGGGCGAGCAGGATCGGCCGCTCGGGCGCCTGAAGGAGACCGCGCTCGGCGTCACCGAGGACCACAAGCTGCTGGGCCTGCGCGACATCGGCGGCCATCAGCGCGAACGGCTTGTCCTCCCGGTGCTTGCGCGCGCGCAGTGCGGCGACCGCGGCCTCGTCGTCGGCGCGGCAAGCGAGGTGGTAGCCGCCGATCCCTTTGACGGCGAGGACAGCGCCGTCGCGCAGCGCCCCGGCGGCGGCGGTCACGGCGTCGGCGGCCCCGGCGCCGTCGGCCACCACCGCGCCGCCGCGGGACACCAGCGACACGCGTGGCCCGCAGCGCGGGCAGGCGTTGGGCTGCGCGTGGAAGCGGCGGTCGGCGGGGTCCTCGTACTCGTCACGGCAGCCGACGCACATGGCAAAGCCCGCCATCGTCGTCAGCGGCCGGTCATAGGGAACGCCGCGCACGATCGTGAACCTCGGCCCGCAGTTGGTGCAGTTGATGAAGGGGTAGCGAAAGCGGCGGTCGGCGGGGTCGCGCAGTTCGCGCAGGCAGTCGTCGCACACCGCCGTGTCGGGGGTGATCGGCGCATCGGGGACCTCGCCGTGCGGGCTCTCGCGGATCACGAACACGCTCTCGCCGCGCACGGGCCGCGGCTCGCACACCACCGCCTCGACGACGGCCAGCGGCGGGGCTTCGGGGCCCAGCCGGGCCAGGAGCGCGTCGACCGCGGCGTCACACCCCTCCACCTCGGCCACGACCCCGTGGGCGTCGTTGAACACGAACCCGCCCAGCCCGAGCTCGCCGGCCAGCCGGTAGACGTAGGGCCGGAACCCGACGCCCTGAACCGTTCCGCGTACGCGGACGCGCACCCGGCAGGCGGCGGCCGTCGCGGACCACCGCGCCCACGCTCATCCCACCAGCGCCCGCAGCGCGTGGTACGCGCTGGCCTGGGCCTCCTGGATCCGGGGGATGTGCTCCGAGCGCGTGACCACCACGTGGTCGGCCAGGCCCTCGGCGGCGACGCGGCCGCCGTCGTAGCCGACCATCGCGAGCGTCACCAAACCGCGCCGGCGCGCCTCGGCCAGTGCCGCGATCACGTTGGTCGAGTTGCCGGAGGTGGACAGGGCGAGCAGCGCGTCACCGGCGGCGCCGTAGGCGATCACCTGACGGCTGAAGATGGCGTCGGTGCCGATGTCGTTGGCGATCGCGGTGAGGATGGCCGGGTCCTCGGTGAGGTCGATGGCGGGCCGTCCCGCGAAGCGAAAATCGGCGACGACATCCATCGCGTCGGTGGCCGAGCCGCCGTTGCCCAGCGCCAGCAGCTTGCCCCCGCGCTCAAGGCACAGGCGCAGCGACGCCGCCGCATCGCCGAGCACCTCCGCGTTCTCGCTCAGCGTCTGCGCGCGCAGGTCCGCGATCTCGGCCGCCTTGGCCAGCACCGAGCGCCGTACGTCCTCGACGACGGGCTCGAGCTTGTCCTCGCGCTCATCGAGGAACGGGTAGAGGAAGCTCGAGGCGCCCGCATCGTGGCTGCGCCGCTCCGAGCGTCCGCTGAGCAGGCCGCGGTGCTCAAAGAACACGTGGACCAGCTCCCACAGCACGTGGTAGAGCGTCTCCACCAGCTCTTGGCCGACGTCCGCGTCCTCGGTCGGTGGGACGAACTCGTACTCGGCGCCAACGCAGGCGAAGGCGATCGTCAGACAGGCGCGCTGGCGTGCCACCGCGATCGCGGCGGCTGCCTCCCCATCGGGGTCGCCGGCGCCGAAGGCCATGGCGATGTCGTCGGGCCGGGCCAGCAGTTCGGTCTGGACCGCCAGCTCGCCGCCCTCGCCCGCCAACCCGATCGCCGGGAGCGCACGCTTGCCGACGATCACCGGATGCACGAACTCGACGGCGACGTGGCGCGCGTCGGAGCGGGCCGCCGGGGAGTGGCCGAACGCCACCAGTCGCCCGCCGCGGGCAAAGCGCTCGGCCATGAGATGGCACAGCCGCGCCAGGCGCTCGGCCTCGGCCTCGAAGAACCGGCGGTTGGCCTCAGTACGCGCGGCCAGCAGCGCCGCCAGCCTCACGGCGGGATCCGCGGCGAGCGGCGCGGCGCGGCTCATCCGGTCAGGACCGCCTCCTCGCGGGTGGCGATCCGCGTCAGCCAACCGCGCCAGGCGTCGATGCCCTCGCCGGTCTTCGCGCTGAGCACGATCCGCTCGACGTCGGGATGGACCTGGTCGATGTTGTAGAGCAGATGGTCGAGGTCGACGTCCACGTGCGGAAGCAGGTCGATCTTGTTGACGATGACCAGCTCGCAGGCGCGGAACATCAGCGGGTACTTGAGCGGCTTGTCCACACCCTCGGTGACCGCGCTCACCATGACCCGCGCGTCCTCGCCGATGCGGAACTCCGCCGGGCACACGAGGTTGCCGACGTTCTCAACGATGAGCAGGTCGATGTCGTCCAGCGGCAGCGACGGGATGGCGGAGCGGACCATGTTGGCGTCCAGGTGACATTCGCCGCCGAAGCCCGCGTCGGTGTTGATCTGGGTCACCGGCACGTGGAGGCCGGCCAGGCGGTCGGCGTCCATCGAGCCCTGCACGTCGCCCTCCAGCACGCCCACGCGAACTCCGGGCAGATCGGCCACGACGCGTTCGAGCAGGGTGGTCTTGCCGGCCCCGGGCGCGCTCATGAAGTTGATCACCGTGACCCCGGCGCGGTCGAAGTCGGCTCGATTGGCGGCGGCGATCGTGTTGTTGGCGTCCAGCGCCTCCTCGACGATCTTCACCTTTGTGCGATGCATTCGGCCTCCTCTCCGAGATCGCCTTCTGGGCGATCTCGCCCGGCCGCCGCAGGCGGCGGCCCATCGACCTCGATTGACTCCACCTCGAACTCGTCGCCTGACGCCACCGCCACGTCGCTGCCGGTGCAGGCGGGGCAGCGAAACGCCGGGATCTCGATCGCCCACTGCTGGCCGCACCCGTTGCAGCGCAGCCGCGCCGGGACGACCTCCTGCACGAGTCGCGCCCCCTCGCACACGCTGTCGCGGGCCACGAACTCGAAGTAGAACTCGAGCGTGTCGGGGATCACCTGGCGCAGCCGGCCCACCCGGAGGTTGACCACCGTGACGCGACGGCCACCGGCGTGCTTGACCACGGTGTTGACGATCGCGCTGCTCAGCGACAGCTCGTGCACGCCCTCACTCCGCCGGCACGGCGACCGTGCCGGCCCGCAGCTCGGCCACGGTCTCCAGGACGAGCGCGACGGCTCGCGCCACCGCCTCCTGGACCCGATCGGAGAGGCCCCAGCCCATCTCGGAGACATCTTCGGGCTCGCAGGCGATGACCACGACCTTCCCGGGCCACGCCCCGACCGACTTGACGAACCGCAGGACCGTCTGCGGGTCCATGGCGTGCGGGTTGATGACGTCCCCGTCCTCGATCTGACCGGGCACGGCCTGCTCGTCGGGCTCCATGACATAGAGGGTCCCGGGCTCGCCGCCCTGCGGGGAGACATCGAGGATGACGAGCGCGTCGTAGCCGCGCATCACCTCATAGGCGAGGTCCAGTCCGCCGGTGCCCGCGTCCATGACCGACACCCCCGCCGGCAGCTCGAGCTCGGACAGGCGGCGGGCCACCTCGCCCCCGAAGCCGTCGTCGCGCAGCCAGCTGTTGCCCACACCGGCGATCAAGATGCTGCGCAGGGCGTCCTCGTTCATGGCTCCACCACCTCCAGCTCCGGGGCGAAGAAGTACAGGTAGCGGCCGGTCTCCCGCATCAGCTCCTGTCCCGGGTCGTCGTCGATTGTCAGGCCCAGATGGGCCTTGCCGTCGTAGTCGGTGAAGATCCGCTCGATCGTCGCCGTGCGCCCGTCCAGCATGCGGGCCTGGATGTCGGCGTCGGCGCCGGGTCGGATCACCACCTTGCCGCCGCGGCGAAACGTCCGTCCGCCCACGTCGAGCACCGTGTCCCCCGCCCGCGGATCGGAAAGGCCCGGAGGCTCCGTGGGCGGCTCGTTCGTCACCGGGTCGCGTAGCTCGACGCGGCCGTGCAGCGCGACGATGTCCTCGGGCGTCGCGCTCGCCGCCCGCGCGATCATCTCCCGCACGGCGGGATCCTGGCGCTCGATCTCCTCGCGCTCTGAGTCGCTCAGCGTGCGCACGTGCAGCAGGAGCGCCTCCTCGATCTCGGTGGAGTCAAACAGCCCGCCGAGGCTCTCGGGCGCAAGTCGCGGGTGGTCGGGGAGGACGATGGCGGCGCCCAGGACGACGTCGTCGGCGTCGGTGGCCAGCACCGGGAAGGTATTGACCGAGCCGCATGGCTGCTCCAGCGGCGACACGAAGCGCCCGCCGGCCACGCGCAGCACCGGGTGCGTCGAGATCAGCGAGCGCCGCAGGGCGCCGGCCCGATCCAGGCCGGAGGACACCAGCGTGAGGTTCTCCACCCGCAGGACGACCTCGTACTCGTTCTCGCCCAGCTGCGGCCGGGTCTCCAACGCCATGCCCAGGGTCAGGCCGCCGATCGAGACTTCCTTGCGCGCCGGGCGCCCCGCCAGCGCGCCGGCCATCGCCCCGGGCAGCTCGACGCGGTGGGCGGCGCCCTGGTGGCGTTCGCCCGAGGCCGCCAGGAACCGGACCTCGGCGCTCAGGACCGCGTCGGCCGGCCCCTGGACCATGCAGCGCAGCTCGAGATGGTCAAACGTGCTCGCCAGGGCGGCCGCGTAGGCCGGGGGGTAGACGATGCCGAACGGGGTGGGGGTGGCGTTCTTGGTCGCACCCGGGGTGTACGGGTACAGCGCGTAGCCCTCCCACAGCACGGATTCCAAGAGCTCCTCGAGGTGATCAGCCATCGCCGCGGCCGTCTCCCAGCAGCGTCGCCACCGTGTCATCCAGCGTGGCCAGCCCGCGCGCGAGCTTGGCGCGCTGCAGCGCCTCCAGCGTCTCGGCGCGCAGGCCCACCCACGCGGTGCCGGGGTAGTAATGCTCGATCGTCTCGTGCCAGACCCGCAGCGGCATCCGGAAGCCGATCGAGTTGTTCCACGGCAACAGCACGATCTGCAGGCCCCCGTCCTCGCCCGGGTAATAGACCATGCCGTTGAAGTGCAGCGCCAGCGGCGCCTCGCCGTCGGTGAGGGAGTGCAGGTACTTGGCCGCCGCCAGCTCCAGGTCGTAATGGCAGGCGATCGGCACCGTGACGGTCGTGCGCCCGGTGAAGGCGGGAACGACGACGTCCAGGCTGGACCAGACGAGGCTGCGCGTCGTCACCGCCCACCGTTCGGGCGCGCCGAAGAGCTCCACCAGCCGCTCATGGGCGGCCTCGTCATAGGCGCGGCGGGCGGGTTCGATCATGAGCTGGATGCTCAGCGCGAGCATGTAGACCTGGCGGCCGTGGGTCTCGGTCACCTCGAGGTCAAGCGCCAGCATCGGCGCGGCCGCGTACTTCACCGGGCGCGCGCCGAGGACGGCGAACTCCACTTCGGGCGGCTGCTCGGACGCGATCGCGCCGGCGGGCGTGGGGGCGCGGGCGGGGGTGTTGGGGGCGGGGGTGGAGGTGTTGGGGGCGGGGGTGGGAACCATGTCAGTCACGCTCCCGCCTTCACGCGGAGGTCGTGAAAGAAGCCGTCGACCGCCGCCTGTACCTCGGGGCCGCCGGAGATCCCCTCCCAGGCGGCCTTGATCGTGCCGGTCAGCTCGTAGCAGCGGTCGATCGGCGCGATCACGTAGGCCGGCGGATCGCACAGCCGGTTGGCGATGAGCCCCTCGATGTCGGGCTCGAGAGTCTCCAGGACCGGGTTGAGCGTGCGCATGCGGTTCCAGGACTCGAAGTGCAGCTCGCTCTCGGTGGCCCCGCCAGGGCTCGGGTACATGGCGACGATGCACCCGGTGACGGTCGACTCCATGAAGAAGGCCAGCCCGATCGGGATCTGGAAGCCCGCCCACAGGTCGTCGGGGACGTCCAGGCCGGTGAGCCACACGGTCCGGTTGCCGGTGGGGCGGTAGTCGCCCTCGCCCGAGCGCATCGCCCAGCACGCCTCGCAGGAACACACGATCCGCCGCTCGGCCAGGTGCAGCAGGTGGCGGTGGTCCTCGGAAATGCCGACGCCGCACAGATCGCACGCCTCGGTGTCGGCCGGGACCGGAGAGGGCGGGGCCGACGCGCGGGGCCGGGCCAGCCCGCGCAGCCCCGAGACGAGGTCGGCCCGGCGCCGAGCGGCCACCGCGTCGGCCACCGGGCGGCGGGTGGTCATTGGGCGAGCGCGACCTTGACGCGCCCCTCGTCGCGCAGCAGCGGCACCGGCTCCAGCTGCATCTTCTCGTCGTCGAGCGAGCGACCCGCCCGGGGCAGGAAGAACGAGCGCTGACACTCCGGGCAGGCGAGCGCGCCCGCGGACAACAGTCCCTCGTGCAGGGGCGCGCCGCAGTTGGCGCACCGGTCGTGGTAGGCCAGCAGCGTGCCGTCGACGTTGGCCACCACCAGGTCCGACCCGGCCACGCTCACGGCCGCGAGCGTCCCGTCGGCCAGCCCGGCGACCGACTCCAGGTCCACCCACGAGGGCTGGGGAATCTCGCCCCCGCCCACCCCGGCCATCACGACCGGAAGCTCCATGCCGGTGGGCGCGGACGGCACACTGCCGCTGAGCATTGGCAGTCCCGGCCCACCGGCGGTCTGTGCGGCAACGCCGAGCACCTCCAGGGCTTCGAGATCGGGGGCGGCCTCCTCTAGGGCCTGCTTGATGGCGAGCTCGAGCGTGACCGCCGAGGCCGAGCAGTCCGAGCAGCTGCCGCGCAGATGGATGGTGGCCACGCCGTCCTGCAGCGACAGCAGCTCGACATTGCCGCCATGTGACTCCATGTAGGGCCGCACCGAGACAAGCGCCGCCTGCACGCGGTCCTCGAGCGGCACCGGGTGCAGGTCGTGGATGAGCAGCAGCGTGGAGACAAGCGGGTCGTCAGACAGGGACGACGCGATCTCCCGGCCGGCCTCGCCGGCGCCGGGCAGCAGCTCGACGATCCGCTCCAGGCCGGCGCCGTACATCTGGATCACCGCCGAGACGAGCGCGTCGGCCACATTCCGCGTGGCGGCGTCGCCCGTCGCCTCCAGGCGCTCCTGAAGGTCCTGGATGCGCTGGACCAGCTCCTCCGGGGAAGCGGACCCGTCCGTCCTGACGCTCGGTTGTCTCCATGGCCTACGCCATCGCCGTGGGCGTGTGCATGACCTTGCGCACCTTGCCGCCGCCGGTGTACATGTGCACCCCGCACGGCAGGCACGGGTCGAAGGACCGCACAGCCCGCATGATGTCGACACCCTTGAAGTTCTCCGGGCCGTTCTCCTCGAAGATCGGCGTGTTCTGGACGGCGTCCTCGTAGGGGCCCGGCGTCCCGTAGGCATCACGCGGGCTGGCGTTCCATGGCGTCGGCGGATACGGCTGGTAGTTGGCGATCTTGCCCTCGCGGATGACCATGTGGTGCGACAGCACCCCGCGGGCGGCCTCGTGGAAGCCGCAGCTCACCGCGCTCTCGGGGACCTTGAAGCTGTTCCAGCTCTTGGTCCGGCCGGCCTGGACCTCCTTCATCGCCCGCTCCAGGCAATGCAGCGCGATGAGGGCGCTGTAGGCCTGGTGGTAGGTCCGGGCGCGGTCGCGCTCGATGGCGTTGGACTTCTCCGGGACCTTCCACTCCAGCTCCATCTCGGGCATGTTGGGCGAGCGGGGCAGGACCATCTGGATCGACTCCCCGGTCGCCTTGGCGTAGCCGAAGTCCACGAGCCCGGCCTTGGCCGTGCACCACTGCCGCGCGAAGGGGCCGCCGCCGGTGTCGCAGCAGACGTGCGTGTCGGTGCGCTTGTCATAGATGCGCGGCGACACGACCCAGGTGTACTTGTCGGCGAAGTCGCGCTTCTGCGGCCGCGGCAGGGTCACCTTGTTCCACGGGTGGTTCTTGTCCACCGGGTTGCCGAGGGGGTCATGGGTGACGTAGCGTCGGCTCGTTCTCCCAGCCGTCGAAGTACGACGATCCCAGCAGGATGCGGATCATGAGGTTGATCTCGACCAGGTCGGTCGAGATCAACTCGCCCCCGATGGCCACGCCGGGGGTGATGTAGCGCTTGCGGCCCCACTCGGTCATGTTGCGGTAGTCGTAGTCGACGTAGTCGGGATCGTCGAACGAGCCCCAGTTGACGAGATTCGTCTCGCGGAAGCCGACCATGTCGTAGCCGGGCAGCTCCTGGAGGAAGAAGTCGTAGAGGTCGTCGTGCATCGGCACGCTGCGCTTGACGTAGTCGAAGTAGCGCATCAGCCGCACGTAGTAGTCCGTGCACGTCTGATGAGTGATGTCCGCGCTGCAGCCGCCGGGCATGATCGTCGACGGGTGGGTGTGACGGCCGCCGAACAGGCAGTACATCTCGCGCGTATAGCGCGCCACGTGCAGCGTCTCGAGGTAGAACTCGCCGGTGAACGGGTTGAGCGCCCGCATGATGTCGGCGATCGTCTTGAAGCCGTGGATGTCGGAGCCGGGCGCGGCCGTGCTCTCGGCCTTGGCCAGCAGGCTGGGGTTGGTCTCCTTGACCATCTGCTCGCAGAAGTCCACGTTGGCCATGCAGTCGTTGAAGATCGCGTGGTCAAAGATGTAGTCCGCGGTCTCGGCCAGGTTGAAGGCCAGGTCGCCGAGCTTGGGCGGCTTGACCCCGTAGGCCATGTTCTGGTTCAGGCACGAGCAGGTGCAGTGGTTGTCACCGCAGATGCCGCAGATGCGGCTGGTGATGAAGTGCGCGTCGCGCGGGTCGATCCCCTTCATGAAGATGTCGAACCCGCGGAAGATCATCGACGTGCTGTAGCACTTGAGCACCTGCTGGTTGGTGAAGTCGATCTCGGTGTGGATGCCCAGGCTGCCCACGATCCGGGTGATCGGGTCCCACGACATCTCCTTGACGACGACCTTCTCTGCCCAGTGTCGGTTGCCATCTCGTCTCTCCAATCGCGTGCGGCGGTCAGTGTCAGTGGGAGGTGACTGTCACCACCGCTTCTGGTAGCCGGTGGTCAGCGTGCTGCCGCGCCGCCGCCACTCGGGCTCGACGTCGAAGTTGTTCTTGATGTGGCGGTGGCGCATGAAGCGGACGATCGGCCCGTAGGAGAACTTCATGACGTCCGCCGCCACGCCGCCCCACTTGTCCTCGTCCATGAACGGCATGTACTTGTCCGGGAACCCCGGCATCGTGCACGCCATGCAGATGCCGCCGACGTTGGGGCAGCCGCCCACGCCGTTGACCCACCCGCGCACCGGGACGTTGCACTTGACCACCGGGCCCTTGCAGCCCAGCTTGACCAGGCAGCGGTGATCGGAGCCGTACTCGGTGGCGAAGTCGCCCTGCTCGGCGAAGCCGGCGCGGTTGCAGCTCTCGCGGACGGTCCGCCCGAACAGCCACTTGGGCCGCAGCGCCTCGTCGAGCTCGGGCGCGGGCGCCAGTCCGGCGAGATGGAGCGCCAGGTACAGCAGCGTCTCGGTCATGTTGTCGGGCTGCGCGGGGCAGCCGGGGATGCACACGACAGGAAGCCCGGCCTTGGAGCGCCAGCTCCAGCCCAGGTAGTCGGGCACGCCCATCGCGCCCGTGGGGTTGTTCTTCATCGCGGGGATGCCGCCGTAGGTGGCGCAGGTGCCGACGGCGACGACCGCGGCGGCCTTGGGCGCCAGGCGGTCCATCCACTCGTTCATCGTGATCGGCTGGCCGTTGGACGGGTTGACGGCGAACCCGGTCCAGTGGCCCTCGCCGTTGATCTCCTCGTTGCCCAGCGAGCCCTCGATCACCAGCACGAACGGGTCCAGCTCGCCGTTCTCGGCGTCGAACCACGCCTGCGCGTACTCCTGGCCGACGGCGTAGTCGACGACCTGGTTGTGGACCACGACCTTGGGCATGCCCGGGATCGCCTGCAGGATGATGTCCTCCAGGCTGGGGTTGGTGGCCGAGGTCATGGCCACCGAGTCCCCCTCGCAGCTCAGACCGGTGGTCATCCACAGCACGTGTGCGGTGACGGCCTCGGTCTCCTTCTGCTTCGCATACGGACTCGCCTGTGTCGCCATCCCGTCTCCTCTCCTCAACAGATCCGTGGCAGCGGGTCGCCGACCAGCTGATCCATCACCCGCCGACCGCCAAAGCTCGTCTCCACCAGCACCATCCCCGGCGGCTCGGTGCGCACCTCGCCGATCTCCGCCGCCGCCTCGCACCCCGGCACGGCGCGCATGGCCGCCAGCGCCGCGTCGGCCAGCCCGGGCTCCACGAACGCCACGAGCTTGCCCTCGTTGGCGACGTACATGGGGTCGATGCCCAGGATCTCGGCCGCGCCGGCCACCTCGGGCGCGGACCGGCACCGCGGCCTCGCGCACGATCATCGCCACCGACGAGGCGCGCGCCAGCTCGTTGAGCACCGAGGCCACGCCGCCGCGCGTGGCGTCGCGCAGGCAGTGCAGCCCGGGCCCGGCCGCCTCGAGCAGCGCGTCGACGACGGGCCACAGCGAGCGGGTGTCGGACTCGATCTCGGCGTCGAGCTCGAACTCGTTGCGCGCCAGCATGATCGCCGTGCCGTGCTCGCCGATGCTCCCCGAGAGCAGGATCCGGTCGCCGGGGCGCAGGGCCGCCGGCGACAGCTGCGCCCGCGGGTCGTGGCGGCCGATGCCGCTCGTGCAGATGTACATGCCGTCGGCGTGGCCGCGCTCCACCACCTTGGTGTCGCCGGTGACGATCCGCGACGCCGGCCGCGTCGCGCGGCACGCGCGATCGCCTCGACCTCGGCGCGCAGCTCGTCGGCGGCGAGCCCCTCCTCGAGGATGAGCGACAGGCTGAGCGCCACCGGGCCGGGCGCCCGGAGACCGCGAGGTCGTTGACGGTGCCGTTGACCGCCAGCTCCCCGATCGAGCCGCCCGGGGAAGCGCAGCGGCTTGACCACGTAGGAGTCGGTGGTGAGCGCCAGCTCGGCGCCGTCGACCGCGGACCGTCGCGGCGTCGGCCAGCTCGTCGAGCGTCGTCCGAGTCGAAACGCCGGCGCGAGCAGCCCCTCGATCAGGCCCTGCGTCGCCTTGCCGCCGGCCCCGTGGGCCATGGTGATGCGCGCGTCGCGGAACTTCGCGCGCTTGCCGCGGGCCGTCTCGATGATCCCGAGGATCGTCTGCTCGCGCTCGGAGACAGCTGCGCGGTCGGCCATCAGACCACTTCCCGCTCCCGCGCAAAGCGCCCGAAGTTGTAGTACGCCGCGCAGGCGCCCTCGGAGGACACCATGCAGGTGCCGATCGGCCGTTCCGGCGTGCACGCGGTGCCGAACACCTTGCACTCCCAGGGCTTGATCACGCCCTTGAGCACCTCGCCGCACTGGCACGCCTTGGGGTCGGCGACCCGGATGCCGGGGACGCTGAAGCGGACCTCGGCATCGAGCTCGGCGTAGGCCTCGGTGCAGCTTCAGCCCGCTGTGGGAGATGAAGCCCAGGCCGCGCCACTCGAAGTGCGGGCGCAGCTCGAACACCTCGGCCATGCACCTCCAGCGCGCGCAGGTTGCCCTCGTAGGGGACGACGCGCTTGTACTGGTTCTCCACCTCGCAGCGCCCGGCAGCGAGCTGGCGCAGGATCATCTCGATCCCCTGCAGGATGTCCAGCGGCTCGAAGCCGGAGATGACCACGGGCCTGCCGTAGTCGACGGGGATGAACTCGAAGGGCCGCGCGCCCACGACGGTGGAGACGTGGCCGGGGCCGATGAAGCCGTCGAGCCGCAGGTCGGGTGACTCCAGCAGCGCCCGCAGCGGCGGCACGATCGTCACGTGGCTGCACATGACGCTGAAGTTGGCGCACGCCCTCGGTCCGGGCGCGCTTGAGCGTCAGCGCCGTGGAGGGCGCGGTCGTCTCAAAGCCGATGGCGAAGAAGACGACCTCGCGGTCGGGGTTCTGCTTGGCGATGCGCAGCGCGTCCAGCGGCGAGTAGACCATCCGGATGTCGGCGCCCGCGGCCTTGGCTTCGAGCAGGCTGCCGTCCGAGCCCGGGGACGCGCATCATGTCGCCGAAGCAGGTGAAGATGACGCCGTCCTCGTGGGCGACGGCGATCCCGTCGTCGACGCGGCCCATCGGGATCACGCACACCGGGCACCCGGGCCCGTGGACGAGCTCGACGTTGGCCGGCAGCAGGTCGTCGATGCCGTACTTGTAGATCGAGTGGGTGTGGCCGCCGCACACCTCCATCAGCTTGTAGTGGCGGCCGGGCTCCACCAGCGACAGGATCTGGCCGGCGACGGCGCGGCCAAGCTCGGCGTCGCGGAACTCGTCGACGAACCTCACAGATCGCCTCCCTGGTGGGCGATCGCGGTGCCGGCGTGAACGAGGAGGCGTTCGGCGGGACGCACCGGCGCCACCAGCGCGATCTCGACGGTCTCGTGGCGTCCGTCGTCCGCCGCGCAGAGGGCGAGCTCCCGCGCCTCGTCGACCCGCAGCACGGTCATCTCCACGCGCGACGTCGCCGCAGGTGATGCAGTGCTCTGAGCCGCAGTCGTCGCTCACTCGATCACGCTGGCCTTCAGCTCCTCGAGCTCCTGCTCGTAGTCGGCCCCCATGCGCACGAGCAGGTCGCGCGTGGCCCGCGCCTCCTCCTCGTCGACCTTGGAGATGGCAAACCCGACGTGGATGAGCACCCAGTCTCCGGGGATGACGCCGCCGCCGTCGTCGTCGAGCAGACCGACGTTGACGTTGCGTCGGACGCCCGCGACATCGACCTTGGCCAGCCGGTTGGTCTCATCGACGATTTCGACGACTTGACCAGGTATTGCCAAGCACACAAATCCGTTCTACCACTGGCTTCGGGCCCGGCACGAACCGTGGTAACGGGGGTTACCGCCGGACCGGTAACCGCGATCACCCCCTTCCCAAGGCCGGTGTCGGGGCGTAGGGTGGCGGTCCAGGTTCCGACGGTCGTACGTGACCTAGGAGACGGCTGTGCCGTGACTGTGAGAGACGGAGGGAGCGTCCAGCGTGGGCCGTTTCGATGGCCCGGCCAGGCCCGGTCTGGTGCCGCGACGGCCCGAGCCCAGCGCGCTCTACGCCTACCTCCTGGACGCCGACGACGAGCTCGCCGAGGAGTTCGACGTCCGGGGCCGGGTCGCCGTGCGCCAGCTCGCCACCGCGCGGGTGCTGCAGGTGGGGGTGGGCGACTGCGACCTGCTCCGGTTGGTTTGACATCGCCAGCCACGGGCCGGGGCTGCTGATCCTCGACGGGCTCATCGCGTTCGAGACCCGGACCGGCGACCGGGTCGCCACCGAGCTGCTCGGCTCGGGCGACCTGCTGCAGGCGCCCACGCTGCCCACCGACGATCTGCTCGAGCGCAGCTGCCATTGGCGGGCGCTGCGCCCGACTCGGTTGGCGCTGCTCGACGAGGACTTCGTGGACCGGGTGCGGCCGTTCCCCCAGGTGGTGCGCGCGCTGCTGAGCCGGGCCTGCCGGCGGACCGCCGAGCTCGACGTCCTGCGCGCGATCACCTCCCAGCCGCGGCTGGAGGTGCGCCTCGTGCTGCTGCTCTGGCACCTGGCTGCGCGCTGGGGCAGGGTCGAGCCCGCGTCGGTGCGACTGTGCCTGCCGCTCACCCACCGGCTGCTCGGCCAGCTGGTGGCCGCCGAGCGCCCGTCGATCTCCCACGCCCTCAAGCGCCTCGGTCAGGCCGGGCTGGTCAGCGGCCCGGCCGACGACCTGCGTCTGCACGGGAGCCTCGAATACCAGCTGGAGTCGCTGCTCGAGCGCCACCCCGCGCTGGCCGGGTCGGCGACACCGGGCGACCAGCGTGCCGGCTGACCGGGCAGCACCGGCGTCCGTTGCGAGCCGGCCGGCAGGGCCCGCGCACACCGCCGCTCATCCCATCCACGTGCTGTGGCTGACCAGCGGCCTGGGCTGCGACGGCGAGTCGATCGCGCTGACCTCCGCGCGCAACCCGACGTTCGAGGACCTCCAGCGCGGCGCCTTCCCCGGGATGCCGCCGCTGATCATCCACAACCCCGTGTTCGCCTACGAGACGGGCGAGGAGTTCATGCGGCCGTGGTTCGCCGCCGCCGCGGGGCGGCTCGGCCCGTTCATCCTCGTCGTCGAGGGGGCGGTGGCCAACGAGCAGCTCAGCGGCGACGGCCACTGGGCGGCCTTCGGCGTCGACGCCGCCGGGCGGCCAGCCGATCACCACCTCGCGGTGGATCGACCGCCTCACACCGCACGCGGGCGCCGTCGTTGCGATGGGGACGTGCGCGGCCTACGGCGGGATCCCGGCGATGCGCAACAACCCGACCGGTGCGATGGGCGTGCGCGACTACCTGGGCGCCGGATGGACCTCGGGGCGTGAGGTCCCGGTCGTCAACGTGCCCGGCTGCCCCGTGCAGCCCGACAACATCACCGAGACGCTGGTGCACGTGGCCCTGCACCTCGCCGGCGCCGGCCCGATGCTCGAACTCGACGAGCAGGGACGGCCGCGCTGGCTGTTCGGGCGCACCGTGCAGCAGGGCTGCGGCCGGGCGGGCTTTGCCGAGCAGGGCGAGTTCGCCCGCACGCCGGCCGACACGCGCGGCTGCCTGGTCAAGCTGGGCTGCAAGGGGCCCGTGGCGATGTGCAACGTGCCGATCCGCGGGCTGGACCGGCGGCGTCGGCGGCTGCCCCAATGTGGGCGGCATCTGCATCGCCTGCACGATGCCCGGCTTTCCCGACAAATTCATGCCCTTCATGGCGCCCAACCCGCTCGGCCTGCTCTCGGCCCAGGCCGCGCGGTTCACCTACGGGCCGGTGCTGCGCCAGCTGCGCCGCCGCGCCATCAAGCGCCTGTACGACGTGGAGCCCGACTGGCGCGGGCCGGGGGAGACCCTGTCCTCGGGCTATGAGCCGAGGTGGTGAGCGGTGCCGGTCGTCGTCGTGTTCTCATGCGAGATCTGCGGGGCCCGGCCCGACCCCGAGACCCAGCGCGCGCTCGAGCGACAGCTGCTCGACCTGCGCCACGGCGAGTACGTCGACGCGGACACGGACCCGCCCACCCCGCCCGCCCCGTGGCTGACCTGGCACGGCCGCGGCATGTACGGGCCGGTGCGCTACGCCTGCGGCGAGCACCGCGGGGAGCTCAAGGCGCTGGTGCGCAGCGCACTACGGCACGCTCGGCTGGCATCCCTGGGCCCAGGGACCGCACCCGTGGGCGGGGCGGCGCGGCACCGACCGCGCCCGCGCGCTGGCCCGGCGGCTGCGCTCGAGCTTCGGCGCTCCGGGCATGTAGCGCGCGGACGGCGCGGGTAATCCTGAGCACCGCGAATTGCGCGGCGGGGTCCGCCGGACTACGGTGCGGTGGATGCGCCGGCGCAGCCTGCGAGCGTTCTGGTCGTCCCTGACCTCGGGGCAGAGGCGGACGCTGCTGATGATGGCGGGCGTCGTCGGGGCGCTGCACGTGATCGGCTTCGGGCTGCTGTTCGCGCTGGTGGCGCCCGCGCGCCTCGGGCACCGGCGGCGCGCTCAC
Organism: uncultured Actinomycetota bacterium; assembly: GCA_963790605.1. GTDB lineage: Bacteria > Actinomycetota > Thermoleophilia > Solirubrobacterales > Solirubrobacteraceae > Palsa-465. Next base: position 344,236 of record CAWBPG010000005.1, read on the forward strand.
GGTCGGCATCGGGGTGACCGCCTACACGCTCGGCCTGCGCCACGCCTTCGACGCCGACCACATCACCGCCATCGACAACACCACCCGCAAGCTGATGGCGGAGGGCCGGCGGCCGCTGAGCGTCGGCTTCTGGTTCTCGCTGGGCCACTCGTCGATCGTGTTCGCGCTGGCCTTCCTCATCTCCGTCGGCGTGAGGGCGCTCGACGGCCCGGTGGCCAACGGCCGCTCGCACCTGCATCAGGTCACGACGGTGGTCGGGACGCTGGTCTCCGGATCCTTCCTGTACCTCATCGCCGCCATCAACGTGGTGATCCTGCTGGGGATCATCCGCGTGTTTCGCCAGATGCGGACCGGCCGCTACGACGAGGCCGAGCTGGAGGAGCAGCTCCAGAAGCGGGGCCTGCTCAACCGGGTCCTGGGCCGGCTGACGCGCACGGTGACCCGGCCGGGCCAGATGTACCCGATCGGCGTGCTCTTCGGCCTGGGCTTCGACACCGCCACCGAGGTCGCGCTGCTGGTCCTCGCCGGCGGCGCCGCGAGCGCCGGGCTGCCGTGGTACGCCGTGCTGTGCCTGCCGGTCCTGTTCGCCGCCGGGATGTCGCTGATGGACTCGATCGACGGCTCGTTCATGAACTTCGCCTACGGATGGGCGTTGTCACAGCCGGTGCGCAAGGTCTTCTACAACCTCACGATCACCGGCCTCTCGGTGGCGGTGGCCGCGGTCATCGGCACCATCGAGCTCGGCGGGCTGCTCGCCTCCCAGCTCGATCTGTCCGGCGGGTTCTGGGGGTGGTTTGAGGGGATCGACCTCAACACCCTGGGTTTCGTGATCGTCGGGCTGTTCGTGGCGACCTGGGCGCTGGCGCTGACGGTGTGGCGCTACGGGCGCATCGAGGAGCGCTGGCGGGCGGGGCTGCAGCGAGCCGCGCAGCTGACTCGGCTCGCTGGGCGCTGGTCCGTGGGCGTCTGCGCTGGGCAGTCGGCGAACGTCAACGACGGGCTAGGGAAGGCTGGTACCGGTGGCCGCGGCGGGACTTGTGGCGGATATTGCATGACATAGCTGCAAAATCCGCCACGACCACAGCGACCCGCCCCTGATACGATCGGCATACGTATGCACGATCACGCAGGCCGGGGTGCCGACGCCCGCCGGCCGAGGTGCTGACACCGAGGAGAGAGACATGGCGCAGCGGCTCTTGTCGCAGCGGCTCTTGTCGCAGCTCGCGCACGTCGAGGTGCTGACCCTGACGCCGCAGGATTCACTGGACTTCTACACCTCGGTGCTCGGGCTGGAGGAGTCCGGATGCACCACCGTCGCTTCCTCCCCGACGGGGACGTCATGGAGGGGCCATCACCGGGCTGGGCGCTCAGCGCAACCGCTGCGTGAGCGAGGGAAGAGCGGCGTGAGCGAGGGGAGACCGGCGTGAGCGAGGGGAGAGCGGCGTGAGGGTGGCCCTGGTCACCGGTGGTGCCCGCGGGATCGGGCGCGCGTGCGCCGCGCGCCTGGCCCGGACGGGTTCCGCGTGCTCATCGCCGACCGCGCCGGGGCCGACGAGGCGGCGGCCGACATCGACGGCGCGCAGGCCGCACACGGTGGATCTCGCCGACGCCGACCAGACCCGCGCGCTGGCCGCGACGGTGCTCGCCGACCACGGCCGCTGCGACGTGCTCGTCAACAACGCCGCCCACCTCGGCCGCCACGCCTTCGAGGAGCTCGACCTCGACATCTGGCGCCGCTTTCACGCCGTCAACGTCGAGGCGCCGTTCCTGCTGTGCTCGACGCCTGGTGCCCGCGATGGCCCAGCGGCGGCGGCGGCCGCGTGGTCAACATCGTCTCCAACACGGTGTGGGCGCCCCCGGCCGCCGGGCATGTGCGCCTACGTCACCACCAAGGGCGCGCTGCTGGGCATGACCCGCGCGCTGGCGGTCGAGTGGGGCGGGCGCAGGGTGACCGTCAACGCCGTCGCGCCCGGGCTGACGCCGACGCCGGGCCACGGTCACGACATGGGGCCCGACGAGGCTTCGCCGCGCGTCCGCGCGCAGCAGGCGATCGACCGCGCGCTCGATGCCCGAGGACGTCGCCGGCGCGGTCGCCTACCTCGCCTCCGACGACGCCGCCGCGGTGACCGGGCAGGCGCTGCGCGTCGACGGTGGGCTGGTGACGCTGTGAGCGGGCGCGTCGCAGGACAAGGTGATCGTCGTCACCGGCGCCGCCAGCGGTCAGGGCGAGGCCGAGGCGGCGAGGCTGGCCGCCGAGGGCGCGAGCGTCGATCGCCTGTGACCTGGCGGGGGCGCTGGGACCGCGCCCGGGCGCCCGGCGGGCGCAGCCTCGGGACCGAGCACATCCACCGCCGCGACCTCGACGTCGCCGACCCCGACGCCTGGACGGCGCTGGCCGAGTGCGATCCGGCGAGCGCTTCGGCCGCGTCGACGGCCTCATCAACAACGCCGGCATCACCAGCCGCGTGCGCCTGCCCGACGTCGAGCTCGAGGAGTGGAACCGCGCGCTCGGCGGTCAACCTCACCGGCCCGATGCTCGGCATCACGACGCTGCTGCCGCTGATGGGCGACGGGCGCGTCGATCGTCAACGTCGGCTCGATCGCCGGCCTCACCGGCCACTACACCGCCGCCTACACGGCCAGCAAGTGGGGGCTGCGCGGGCTGACCCACACCGCCGCGATGGAGCTCGGGCCCGCGCCAGATCCGCGTCAACGCCGTGCACCCCGGCTACATCCAGACGCCGATGACCGCCATCGCGCGCCCGAGACGTTCCTGGCCGGCCAACGAGGCGATCACCCCGCTGGGCCGCGGCGGGCAGCCCGAGGAGGTCGCCGAGCTGATGGTGTTCCTGATGTCCGACGAGTCGCGCTTCATCAGCGGCGCCGAGATCCCGATCGACGGCGGCCAGACCAGCGGCGGCATCGCCAAGTTCCTGTCCGACGCGGTACGCCCGCCCGGGCCATGAGCGGGCGCCTGCGCGGCAAGGTCGCACTGATCTCCGGCACCGCTCGCGGCCAGGGGCAGGCCGCGGCGCGGCGCTTCGACGCCGAGGGCGCGCATCGTCGTCGGCGGCGACATCCTCACCGAGGGCGGCGACGCCGCATCTCGACGTCACCGACGAGACCTCGGTCGACGGCCTGGGTCGACGAGCGCGGTCGCCGACGCACGGCCGCATCGACATCCTCTACAACAACGCCGGGGCGGTGCGCTTCGGCCCGATCGACAGCCAGCCGTTCGCGGACTGGCGCTTCACGCATGGCCGCCGAGCTCGACTCGATCTTCCTGGCCTGCCAGCACGCCTGGCCGCACCTGAAGGCCAGCCGGGGCGTGATCCTCAACATCGCCTCGACCGCCGGGATGACCGGCTCGATGACCAACCAGCGCATGGCGCACACGGCGTCCAAGGGCGGGGTGATCGCGGTCACCCGCCAGCTCGCCGCCGAGGGCGCGCCCCACGGGATCCGCGCCAACGCCATCAGCCCCGGGATGATCGCCACGCCCGGCGCCCAGGAGAACCTGCTGGCCTCCGACCATCCGATGCGCGCCATCGCCCGCGCGATCCCGCTGGGGCGGCTGGGCACCGCCGCAGGACATCGTCAACGCGGCGGTCTTCCTCTGCCAGCGACGAGGCCGCCTACATCACCGGAGCCAACCTGGTCGTCGACGGCGGCTGGTCGGCCGTGCTGCCCGGGGCCTTGGTCACCGACGCCGACCACGTAGAGAGACACCACACACCACAAGGGGAACGACACATGCGCCTGGCCAGATACGAACATCAGGGCAACGAGCGAATCGGGGTGGTGGGCGACGGCACCGTGGCGCCGTTGCCCGACGGGACGGCGATGCTCGACCTCCTTGCCGACCCGGCGACGCGCGAGGCCGCGGCCGCCCAGGCCGGCGAGGCGGTCGCGCTCTCCGACGTCAAGCTCCGCGCGCCGCTCACGCCCACCACGATGCGCGACTTCGTCTGCTTTGAGGCGCACGTGGAGGGCATGGTCCGCAACGAGTCCCCGGAGGCCAAGGTGCCCGAGGACTGGTATCCAGGCGCCGACCTTCTACTTCACCTCCACCACGGCGATCTTCGGTCCCGAGGACGAGATCGAGATGCCCCCGGGCTGCACGCTGCTGGACCTCGAGCTCGAGATCGGCGTGATCATCGGCAAGGAGGGCCGCGACATCCCCGTCGAGCGGGCCGCCGAGCACATCGCCGGCTTCACCATCTACAACGACTTCTCCGCGCGCGATCTCGGGGCGCGGGAGAAGCGCATGGGCCTGGGCTGGGCCAAGGCCAAGGATTTCGCCAATGCGCTCGGCCCCTGGATCGTCACCGTCGACGAATGGGAGCGCTACCGGCGGGGGGACCGCTACGACATGGAGCTGGTGGCCTCGCGCAACGGCGAGCCGCTGGGCTCGGACACGCTGGCCAGCATCGGCTGGTCGTTTGCCGAGATGATCACCTACGCCTCGCGCGGCGCCTGGCTGCGCACCGGTGACGTGCTGGGCTCGGGCACCTGTGGCTTCGGCTGCCTGGGCGAGCTGTGGGGGCGCAACGGCCGCCTCGAGCCGCGGCCGCTGGCGCCCGGCGACGAGGTCACCCTCAGCGTCGAGGGCATCGGCACGCTCACCAACCAGATCGTCGCCGGCGTCGCAGCCGCTTCCGGAACCCCAAGGGCCCGCGCCCGCCAGGGGGCCTCCGTATGAGCATGAGCACGCGCTACCTCAAGGACGCCCAACCCGCCGACGACGGAGGCCACCGACGAGCTGCGCGCCCGCGTCTCGGAGATCCTGCGCGACATCGAGCAGGGCGGGATCGACGCGGTGCGCCGCTACTCGGAGGAGTTCGACGGCTGGGCGCCCGATGACTTCGTCGTCTCCGACGCGGAGTTCGCGCGGCGTCGAGGCCGAGCTCGACGACGACGCTCAAGGGGCACATCGCCTTCGCCCAGGACCAGGTCCGCGGGTTCGCCCGGCCCAGCTGGGCACGCTGACGCCGCTCGAGGTCGAGATGGGACCGGGCGTCGTGCTCGGCCACCGCCACATCCCGGTCAACGCGGTCGGCGCCTACGTGCCCGGCGGGCGCTACCCGATGCTCGCCTCGTCGTTCATGACGGTGCTGGTGGCCAAGGTGGCGGGCGTCAGGCAGGTGGTCGGCTGCGCGCCGCCCCAGCGCGAGGGCGGGATCCACCCGGCGATGCTGTACGCGATGCAAGACCTCGGGCGCCGACGCCGTCCTCGCCCTCGGCGGCGTGCAGGGCCTGGCGGCGATGGCGTTCGGCCTGATCGACGGCCTCGAGCCGGTCGACATGCTGGTCGGCGCCGGCAACGCGTTCGTCGCCGAGGCCAAGCGCCAGCTGTTCGGCCGCGTCGGGATCGATCTGCTCGCCGGCCCGACCGAGGTGCTCGTCATCGCCGACGAGACCGCCGACCCGCGGCTGGTCGCCACCGACCTGCTCGGCCAGGCCGAGCACGGCCCGACCTCCCCGGCGGGCTGCATCGCCATCGGCGAGGCCGTCGCCCAGGCGGTCTCCGACGCCGTCGACGAGCTGCTGCCGACCTGGCCGACCGCGGAGGTCGCCGGCGCAGGCGTGGCGCGACCACGGCTGGATCGCGGTCGCCGCCGACGACGACGAGGCGGTGGCCATCGCCGACGATGCCGCCTACGAGCACCTCGAGGTCCAGGTCGCAGAGGAGAAGCTCGATTGGTATCTGGAGCGGCTGAGCAACTACGGGTCGCTGTTCCTGGGCGATCAGGCCACCGTCGCCTACGGCGACAAGGCGGTCGGCACCAACCACGTGCTGCCGACCTCGCGCGCGGCCCGCTATACCGGCGGGCTATGGGTGGGCAAGTTCCTCAAGACCTGCACCTATCAGCGCCTCACCGCGGAGGGCACGCGGCGTGGTCGCGCCCGCCGTGGCGGCGATCTCGCCACGCCGAGCACTTCGAGGGTCACGCGCTGACGGCCGAGGTGCGGCTGGAGCGGGTCGCGCAGACCGCCACGTGAGCCGCAGGCACGGGCGATGAGCGACCCCTGGCGGCTGGACGGCCGCGTCGCGCTGGTGATCGGCGCCGGCCGAGGTCTCGGGCGCGGCTGCGGCGCTCGAGCTGGCCCGCGCCGGCGCGCGGGTGGTGTTCGTCTCGCGCACGGCGGCCGAGCTCGAGGAGGCGGTGGCCGAGGCGGCCGCGAGGCAGGGAGGGGGCCACGGGGAGGAGGCCGCGTTCCGCGTCGCCGACGCCACCGACGAGCGCCAGGTCGCAGACGTGGTCGACGAGGCCGGCGGCGCTGGGCGAGCTGAGCGTGCTCGTCACCGCCGCCGGGCACCAACCACCCCGGGCCGGCCCGCGACTACCCGCTGGAGCAGTGGGACCGGCTGTTCGACGTCAACGTCCGCGCCACGTTCCTGGCCTGCCGCGCCTTCGGCGACCGGCTGCTGCACCGCGGGGCGGCCGGGCAGCATCGTCACGATGTCCTCGCAGATGGGCTCGGTCGGCTACCCCGGCCGGGTCGCCTACTGCGCCACCAAGCACGCCGTCGACGGCATGACCCGGGCGCTCGCGGTCGAGTGGGCGCGGGACGGGATCCGCGTCAACGCGGTGGCCCCGACGTTCGTGCTCACGCCGCTGACCGCAGGGCTACTTCGAGGATCCGGCGTTCCGCGAGGAGGTGCTCGAGCGGCGGCTGCCCACCGGCCGGCTGGCCGAGCTCGACGACGTCGCCCGCGCGGTGCGCTACCTCGCCTGCGACGCGTCGCAGAACGTGACCGGCCACATCCTCAGGGTCGACGGAGGGTGGACGGCATGGTGATCGACGTCCACGCCGAACGCCTCGTGCTCGGCTCGGACTTCCCGTTGTACATGGGCTGCGAGGACCCGGTGGGTCACGTGCGCGCCGCCGCCTCGCTGCTGGGACTCGATGGCGCCTGAGACGACGCGCCGGGCCCCGGCGCACCCCACGGTCATCCTCACCGTCGTCTGCCTGACGCAGTTCCTCGTCGTGCTCGATGCGCTGATCACGACGGTTGCGCTGCCCTCGATCCAGCGCGACCTGCACTTCTCGACCTCGAGCCTGGCCTGGGTCGTCAACCTCTACGCCCTCATGTTCGGCGGCTTTTTGCTGCTGGGCGGGCGCGCCAGCGACCTGTTCGGACGCCGACGGCTGTTCGTGGTCGGCGTCTCGCTGTTCACCACCGCCTCGCTGCTATGCGGCCTGTCGGATAGCCGGGCGATGCTCCTGAGCTTCCGGGCGGTGCAGGGGCTCGGCGCGGCGCTCATGACCCCGGCCTCCCTGTCGATCCTCACCACCACCTTCCCGGAGGGGCCCGAGCGCACGCGCGCATTGGCGGCGTGGGGGTTCGTCAGCGCGGCGGGTGGCTCAGCGGTCTGCTGCTGGGCGGAATCCTCACCAGTGCGCTGTCGTGGCCCTGGGTGTTCTTCGTCAACGTGCCGGTCGGCATCGGCGTGGTGGCCGCGTCGCTGCGGTGGGTGCCGTCGCTGCCCGGGGCGGGTGTCCATGGCGACTTTGACCTCGGCGGCGCGCTCACCGCCACCGCCGGGCTGAGCCTTCTCATCTACGGAGTGGTCGGCGCCGAGTCACACGGCTGGGGGTCGGCGGCGACGCTGGGATCGCTGGCGGGCGCGGTGCTCCTGCTGGCGGCGTTCCTGGTCATCGAGCGTCGCCACCGCGCACCGTTGCTGCGCCTGGGCGTGTTTCGCATCCGCTCGCTGAGCGTGGGCAACGCCGCGATGTTCTTGTACTTCGGCGGGACGGTCTCGGTGTCGTACTTCACCACGCTCTACCTCCAAGACGTGCTCGGCTACTCGCCGCTACGGGCGGGACTGGCCTTCCTGCCCAGCTCGGCGTCGGTGTTCGCCGGCACCATTCTGACCAAGCGCTATGTCGGCGCGACCGGTGTCAAGCCGATGCTCCTGATCTCGCTGGTGGTGTCTGCGATCGGCAGCGCGCTGATGACGCGCATCGAGGTGGGCGGCAGCTATGCGTCCGAGGTCCTGCCGACGATGATCGTGTTCTTCCTCGGCAATGGGGCGGCGATGATGTCGCTCACGCTCCTGGGCACCCTCAACGTCGGTGGCCGGGACGCGGGCCTGGCCTCGGGCCTCATCACCTCCTCCAAGCAGATCGGGGCCGCAATCTGGCTGGCGGTGCTGACCACCCTCGCCGCTGCACACGCCCACGGGACCGGCTCGGCTGCTCTGGCCAGCGGCTTCCGGCTGGGCTTCTGGCTCATCACGACGCTGTCGTGGCGTCCGCCGTGATCGTGGTGGGGCTGCTGCGCCGAGGCGACGCGGCCAACGTGCGCCGGGCCCGCCGAGGTTCCCCCGGAGACGTCGCCGGGGATGGTCACCTAGCGGGAGGCCCACTAGCGCTAGCCGAGGGCCTGCTGGGTCACCGCCTTCTGCGCCGGGCCCACCAGCATGCCCTGAAGGCGCCGCACGGCGTCGAGATGATCGCCGGTCCAGATGACCCTCACCGCGGTGCCGGTGGCGCGGCCGTCCTGGTCGCGCAGGTCATGGCCCACCGCATCGACGAGACGGCCGTCCGCGACGGCATCGGCTCCGAGCGGCTCGGGCACCACGCCCTGTCCGACGAGGCTCTCGGCGAAGCGGGAATACCAGCCGCGGACGGTGTCCGAGCCCGACAGCAGCACGCGCCGGGCGGCGGCGCGGTCACCGCCATTGGGTCCGTCGCCGTCCCAGAGCTGCAGCACCGCGTCGCCGGCGAGGCGCAGACCGACGACTCCGGTGACGAGCGCCGTCACCTCCGCCAGGGGCACCGGCTTGGCGCCACGCTCGGCCAGATAGCCGCGGAAGGTGTCGTCCAACCGCCGGGCGGCGGCCGCGGCTTGGGCGGCCTGATCGACCGGCAGGCCCGGCGCGGGACCGCCGGAGTCACAGCGGCCGAGCCCGTAGGCCACCGCGCTCGTGAGGTAGCTGACGCTGTCGACGTAGGCGGCCGACAGCGCCCGTCCCAGCGCGACCCCGGCGCCACGGGGCCACAGCATCAACCCGACGAGCAGGCTGACGCCGCCGCCGAGCGCGATGTCCTCGATGCGGACGAGCCCGATCTGCCACCCCGCGGGGGCGATGAGGTTGAAGAGGATCATCAGCGTCAGGGTGAATGCCGCCTGACCCGCCTCGAAGGACACCGTGGCCGGAGCAAGCCCGGCGAGCAGGACAGCGAAGGGCAGCAGGACCCAGAGCACCGCGGTGTTGGTCCCCACGAGCGCGACGATGCCCCCGCCGATCACGAGGCCGACCGTGGTGCCGAGCACCGCGCGGACGATGTTCTGACCGGTGTTGAGCGCGCTCGAGCGCAGCACCGAGATCGTGGCCAGCGCCACCCAGAATGAGTGCTGCACCGCCAAGAGGTCGGCGACGAGCACGGCCACGCCGAGCCCCACCGCCCCCCGGACGCTGTTATGCAGCCACACCGAATCGCGCGCCGTGTGCGAGGTCGCCCGCTGCGAGGCGGCGCTGAGGAAGCCGACGAAGCCGGCGGGCTGGCGACCCAGCACCTTCTGCAGCCAGGTGCGACGCTCGGCCCGCGGCGGCGTAGTCGACGTTGGCCGCGATCTGCAGGACGATGAAGCTGAGCTCCTGGGAGCGGAAGCTGGGATCCAGCGCGCTCACCACCTGCCGCGCGTGCTCATGTATGTCGTGGCGGGCATCGTCGGCGCTCTCGGGAATCCGCGCCGTGCTCACCTCTTCGAGCTTCTCCAGCGCCGCCCGCAGGCGAGCGGTGGCGTCCTCGAGGGGGCCGGCCTTCTCCGGCGTCTCGAGCAGGTCGGCGGCGCAGGCGAGCACGTCGGCCGCGGCGCGCTTGACCTCACACACCTCCGGGATCGGCTTCATCGTCTTCGGGGCGGTGAGGGCCGAGTGCAGCACGATCGTGTTGAGCCAGCGCAGCTCGTCGACGAGGCGCACCACCGCGCGAGCCGAGGTGCTGAGCCCCGTGGGCCGGTACGGGGTGGCGAAGAATCCGGTCTGGACCGCCTCCACGGCGGCATCGGAGGCGGCCAGGGCGTTCCGATAGCCGGTCTCGTTGACTCGGTCCCCGCCCACCCCGCCCACCCCGCCCACCCCGCCCGCCAGGACGAAGTCGATCTCCACGCGCAGGCGTGTGGCCAGGGCGCGACAGGCAGCGATGGCGGAGCTGCGCACCGGGTCTCGCGCCGGAGCGGGCCACAGCAGCGAGATGGCAACCAGCGAGAACAGCGAGGCCAGGCCCCAGCCCTCGAGCCGGTCGGGGATCGACGACGCCGGCCCCGGCAGACTGACCGCGATGATGAGCGGCAGCAGGAGCGACAGGCTGGCGCCCGCCAGCACCGAGCTCACCACGCCCGCGAACAGCACCCCGAAGGCCAGGACGGCGATCAATACCGTGGCCAGCCACGTGGTCCGCGAGACGAGCGTGCCCAGCGTGATGAGCACCATGCAGGTCACCGCCAGCGCTGCCTGGCACTCCAGGCGGTTGCGGATCGAGCCGCCGAAGTCGACGAGCAGCAGCATCGCGAAGGAGCCCAACGCGGCGAAGGTGGCCAGCACCGGGTTGCCGAGCACCGGCCCGCCGAGCGCGAACGCCGTCGGCATGAGCACCGCCGCCCGCGCGGCGCGGCGCAGTGCGGCGAAGCCACGGTCATGGGCGCGCAGCCACTCCCAGCCGGGCAGCTCCCGTGGGATGGCGATCGACGATGGCAGTGCGGTCAGGACGGGTCCCCAGGGTTGACAGCCGGGCTTCCGGATTATCCCCAATCGCCGGCACCGGTCCGGGACGCGCGCCGCGGCACCCGGCGGCGCCTCTTTAGACCAGGCGCGGGGATCTTTAGGAGTGTGCAAGGGTCTTTAGGCGAGGGTGGGCAGCGGGGCATAGAATCGCCGTCCGAAGGGGGGAGCCTCGCGGACGGCCCCGGAGCCGTGGGGCCATACGTTTGACTGCCGAGAACCCTGTCGCCCATACCGACGAGTCCGAGACCATGCTCGGCAACCTCCCGATCCAGCTCACCGCGCTGCTGGGCCGCGCGGACGAGCTCAAGGAGCTGGAGGCGATGCTGTGGCGCACCCGGCTGCTCACCCTGAGCGGCCCCGGAGGCGTCGGCAAGTCCCGGCTGGCAATGGGGGTGGCCGAAGCCGTGCGCGCGGACTTCATCGGCGGGGCGTGGTGGGCGGATCTGGCTGACGGCGCGGAGGACGCGCGCGTCGCCCAGACGGTGGCCGCGGCGCTCATGCCCGGCGAGCAGCTCAATGACCCGGCCGCCGCGTCCGCGCGCCTGCTCAGCTCGACCTCGCTGCTGGTGGTCGACAACTGCGAGCAGGTCGTGGCCGGCGCCGCCCGAGTGGTCGCCGAGCTCCTGGCCCGAGCGCCGGCATTGCGGGTGATCGTCACCAGCCGTCAGCCGCTGGGCATCGCGGGCGAGCAGGTGTGGCGCGTCCCCGGGCTGGCGACCGACGGCGCCGTGGCGCTGTTCGCCCGTCGCGCCCAGGAGAGCGCCGGCGGGTTCGCCATGGACGCGGCAGGCGTGCGCGAGGCTGTGGTGGAGGTCTGCGAGCTGCTTGACGGACTGCCGTTGGCGGTCGAGCTGGCGGCCCTGCGCGTCTCCGTGCTCAGCGTCGAGCAGATCGCTGAGCGCCTCCGGCATGACACCTCGCTGCTGCGCCATCCCAGCCGGGCCGCACAGGGGCGCCACCGCACGCTGGACGACACGCTGGACTGGAGCCATCAGCTGCTGACCCCGGCCGCGCAGCGCCTGTTCCGCCGGCTGAGCGTGTTCCGGGGCCCGTTCTCCCTGCGCGCTGCCGAGGCCGTCTGCGCCGATGGGCTCGTCCCCTCCGAGGAGATCCTCGACCTGCTCAGCCAGCTCATCGACCAGTCGCTGGTCCAATCGGTGGAGAGCCCGACGTTGCCGCGGTATCGCATGCTCGCGACGTTGCGACGCTACGGGCTGGGCAAGCTCGAGGCAGCAGGCGACCTGCCGGCGACGGTGCAACGCCACGCCACCCACTATCACGGCACGGGCGAGCGGGCCCGCGCCGGGCTCTCCGGGGGCGAGCAGGTGGCGTGGGTCGAGGGCATCGAACTCGACCACGAGAACATCTCCGAGGCGCTGCGCACGCTGTTCGCCGGCCGTGCGGTCGAGGCCGCCGAGCTCGCCGCCGCGCTGTGGCCGTTCTACTACCAGCGCGGGTACTACGCCGAAGCCCGGGAGGCCTACGAGCAGGCGCTGGTGGATGCCGACGCGCTGCCCGCCCCGATCCTCATCGATGTCCTGCTCAAGGCCGGCGAGGTGGCGTTCCTGCAATGCGACTACGCGGAGGCCGGCGATCGCCTGGAGCGCGTGCTGCCGCTGCTCGGCGACAGCCAGGACGATCGCCGGGCCGAGGCGATCGTGCGCCAGCGCCTGGCCTCCATCGCCCGCGAGCAGGCCCGCTACGACGAGGCGCGCCGAGCTGCACGCGCAGAGCCTGGCCATCTGGGAGGCCCTCGGCGAGCCCCAGGGCGTCGCCTCCTCCCAGAACTACCTGGGGTTTGTGGCCTGGCTGTCGGCAGACTTCGCCGGCGCCGAGTCCCTCTGCCTGCCCGCGCTCGAGGCCTTCCGGGCCGGCGGGAATCTGCGCGACGTCGCGGCGACGCTGATCAGCCTTGGCGCCGCGGCGCTGTACGGCGGCGACTCTGACCTGGCCGCCGAGCGGCTGAGCGAGGCGCTGGCGATCAGCCGTCGGCTCGGCTTCCAGGAGGGCGTGGCGTGGTCGCTCAACGAGCTGGCGGTCCTCGGCCGACGCCGATGGCGCTCCACCGGTGAGCCCGAGCTCATGCTGCGCGACGCGCTGCTCGTCCACCACCGCCTCGGCGACCGCTGGCGCATGGCCAGCGTGCTGGAGGAGATCGGGGGCTCGGTGCTCGTACGTCGCGACACCTCGCTCGGGGTCCGCCTGCTCGCCTGCGCGCACGCGCTGCGCGAGCGGATCGGCACCCCGGTGCCGGCGGCCGAGGCCCCTGATCGTGACGCGGCGCTGGCGCGCCTGGCCCGGCAGCTCACTCCGGCCGGCTTTGACTCGGCGTGGGCGGACGGGCTGGAGCTCGACCTCGATCAGGCGGTCGCCGAGGCCGTGGCGGCGATCGAGGGGCTCAGCGACGGTGACTCCGACGGGCTGGGCCAGGAGATCGCGCCGATCCTCACACCACGTGAGCTGGCGGTGCTGGATCTCCTCAGCCGCGGCCACACCAACCGTGAGATCGCGGCCGCGCTGTACATCAGTCCGAGCACCGCGGGCGTGCACGTCTCGAACATCCTGCGCAAGCTGCGGGCCAAGCGGCGCGTCGACGCTGCGGGGCGCGCGCACACGCTGGGCCTGCTGCCTACGGCCTGACCACCAGCCGCACCGATCGCGCCGGGCCCTTGCCGTGCTCGTCGCCGGCTGACACGGTGAGGACGTAGGCTCCGGCCGGGAGCGGCAACGCCCCGGTGCTCAGATGCCAGTGGGCCGGGTATCCGCCGCGCGCGCGGCGCCGGCTGGTGTGCTCCGAGCCGGTGGCCATCGTCGCACCGGGCACCGGCGCGCGCCGACAGAGCGCCGGGTCAGAACCACGCGCTCGCGCCAGCGTCCAGCGGACGGTCGCCGGTTGCGTGATGACGGCCTGCACGACAGCACCGGCGGGGACGGTGACGCTGCAGCCACGACGAGCCGCCTGGACGCGGCCAGCCGCGTCACGGCGGGAAGGGCGAACGCCACCGGGCGCAGCTGCGCGGTGAGCGGTGACCCGGTGCCGTGAAGGGTGAGCTGGCCGCGCGCGGTGCCGGGTCGGGTCGGCATGAACATGACCGTCAGCCGGCAGCCCCCGTGCGGGCGCAGGGTGGCATGGGCGCAGCGGTCTGACGTGATTCCAAACCGCCGCGCGTCGGCGCCTGACAGCATCGCCCGGCCGATCGACACCGTGGCGCGGAACGGGTTGATCGAGCATGAGCCGCCACCGCTGCGGATAGCCGACGCCGTCGCCCGCGCCGGTCGCGATGAACTGCGGGTAGGGCAGCTCGGGTGAGAGCAGGCCCGAGAGCGACGGCGCCGTGGCGATGAGCGGAACGTCGAGGATCCCGTCGTCGGTTGATCAGCTGGAGGTGGCCGGCGGCGTCGCCGCCCGCGGCCGGGGCAAAGGCCACCGACACCGTGCACGTCTCGCGCGGCTCGAGCACCATGCCCGCGCACCCGTTGCTCGCCACCGCCAGGCCGGCTGCGTCGGGACCGGTGACGGTGGCGGTGCCGAGCGCGATCGGCACGCTGCCGGGATCGGTGACGGTGACCGACGCGCGTGCTCGCGTGACCCGGCGGGACCGGAGGCAGGAACGCCGTCGACGGCGACGCGGTCGCGGGCGCGCCCGGGCAGTCGCGTCCGAGCTGCTGGAAGCATTCCGCGATGGCCTGCACGGCGGCGAACGCCGGCTTGGTCACGATCTGGGGGTCGGCCGGCGGCGGGTCGGCGACGTCCCCGCCGAGCACGCCCTCGGAGGCGAACGGGCCGGTGAGGTTGTCGCGCTCGGTGACGAACACCTCGGCCGCGCCCGCGTCGATGAGGGTCGGAACCGACGCCTCCAGAAACGAGGCCTGCGCGGCCGCGCCGCCGGTGTAGCCCGGGTCGTACTGGTACTGGGGATCCGACGGGTAGCCGTGCTCGGTGATCCAGAGCGGCCCCGCAAAGCCCTGGGTGGCGAGGAAATGCCGGAAGCCGGCCACGTCGGGGGCGAGCTGCCACAGGTCACCGCGCTCGTGGAGGTTGGCGGTGTCAAAGGCGTGGATCGCGTCGGCGCCGGGGGTGGCGAACACCTGCGCCAGCCAGCCCGTCCCGGCGACGCCGGAGACGCCGCCGAGCAGGACGTTGTCCGCCGGGTCCACGGACTTGATCGCGTCGTGGGCGGTGCGCAGCATGAACGCGTACTGCTGAGGGGTGCCGTCGAAGAACTCCGCGGTGTCGGGCTCGTTCCAGATCTCCCAGTCGCGGATGACCGGGTCGGCGCGGGCGGCGATCTGGCCGATGACCGACGCGTAGCCCGACAGGTCGTCGGTGGCGCAGCGGCTCGGGGTGCTCGTCGGCGTCGCGCAATCCGCCATCCAGGTGGGGATCGTCAGCAGGTCGCCCACGACGCGCAGGTCATAGCGCTGGGCCAGCGCGACCACCTCGTCCAGCCCGGAGAAGTCCGGCGGCCGGCCCTGGCTGGTGAACACGAGCGCGGGCGCGACGTCCAGCCGGATCGCCGACGCGTGCATGGCGGCAGCTTGGCGCGAACATCGCCTCCATGAACGACGGCGGGTCGTCGAGCTGGAGCATCGAATGGGCCCCGACGGGGTCCACGGCGGCGCTCGCGGCGCCGCGGGCGAGGCGGGCGGGACCGAGGGTGAGGAGCGCCAGGACGGTGACGCCGAGCGCGATCGTCCGGGCCGGCGCGCCGGTCGGCCTAGCGCAGCCGGGCCTCAGTCTGCGGCGTCCGGCTCGCCCCCGAAGTACTGGTCAAGAACCGCGTGGTAGACGGAATCATCCTCCGATGCGCGGGCGAACAGCGTCATCGACGACCGCAGCTTGACCGCGTCGATTCCGCCGAAGATCTCCTCGGCGTCATGCTCGCCCAGCTCGATGAGGACGCGGGCGCACTCGGCGATCCGCGGGCCGAGCACCGGGTGGTCGAGGTACGCGCGCGCCTCGGCCCGCGAGGCGATGGCGTAGCGCTGCGACATCGCGCTCATGCCCAGGCCGGCGATCTGCGGGAACACGAACCACATCCAGTGCCCGGTCTTGCGCCCGGCGCGCAACTGGGCGAGCGCCGACGCGTAGACCCCCTCCTGGCGGCGACGAAGCGCTCGAGGTCGTGCGTCGTGGCTCACGCTACCCGCAAGCCGCCACCGCCGCCCGTGGGTGCTGCTGCTGCAGCGCCACCATCGGCGCTCCATGTTCTCACCATCCCTTCCGCCCGGGGCCATCGCTGATCGTAGTGGGCGCGTCCAGCGGTGAGCACCGCCGCCACCCGCTCTGCGCCGGAGCCGATACCGTGCCAGCCGGCCCGGTAGCTCAGTCGGTTAGAGCAGCGGACTCATAATCCGTCGGTCGTGGGTTCGAGTCCCACCCGGGCCATGCCAAGCTCCGGCGGGTATGCTGTGGCCCAGTGCTGTCGGCAGCGGACATCCTGGGCCTCGGCCACTCCATCAGCTCCTTCGGGGAGACGCTGGCCCTCCTGATCACCTTCCTGGGGATCGGCGTCGTGGCGAACCTCCTCATCGTCTACGCGGTCGGGCAGGTCCTGGCCGAGCGCCGCCAGAACCAGGAGCGCGCCGAGCGCTTCCGGCAGTCCCGGGTCCGCTAGGCCCCGCGCATCCTGATCGGGCCGACGCCGTTTTCGACGCGAGCTCTGAAGGAACGACAGCGGGGGGCGTCGAAACAGACGCCTGCCCATGAAGCAGTCAACCACTCCCACCGCCGCTCCCGAGACCAGCCACGGTCACCAGGCGCTGTCGGGCTACATCAAGGCCCGCTTCGACGAGTTCAGCCGCTCCCAGAAGGACGTTGCCCAGTACATCGTCGACCACCTCGACGAAGCCGCCTTCCAGACCGCCGAGGAGCTGGCCCGCCGGGCCAACACCTCGTCGAGCACCGTGGTGCGCTTCTCGCAGGCGCTCGGCTTCGAGGGGTTCCCCGAGCTCCAGCAGGCCGCGCGCGACGAGTACCGCCGCCGGGTCGGGCAGGGCGGCGTCGCCACCGAGGCGCTGGCCGCGGCCACGCCGCTGTTCTCCCTGGACCACACCGAGTTTGAGGCGGCGCTGGCCGCCGACCACGTCAACGTCGAGGACACCGCCCACAAGCTGAGCCGCTCCGACGTGGAGGCGGCCGTGGACGCGATCGTCACCGCGGAGAAGGTGCTGATCGCCGGCACCGACCAGATGGCGTTCTTCGCCAGCTACCTGCGCCACCTGCTCATGCTGCTGGACCTCCGCGCCGAGATCGTGGCCAGCCCCTCCCAGGAGGCGCTGGGCCGGCTGAGCCGGATCGACGCCACCACGCTCGTGGTCGGCCTCTCGGCCGGGCGGCCGCATCCGCTCATCACCCGCACGATGAAGCTGGCCCGCCACCGCAAGGCGCCGACGCTGGCCATCACCGACGCGACGCTGTCCGAGGTGGCCCGCCTCGCCCGGATCCGCCTGTACTACTCGTCCAACACGCCGGCCTTCGTGCGCTCGCACACGGCGCTGCTGTCGCTCATCCAGGCGCTGGCCTACGGCGTCTACGCCCGCGACGCGCAGCAGTACGACGTGCGGATCAAGGCGTTCCGGCTCAAGTAGCCGGCGTCCGCGGCGGGCGGGGACCGACCACCAGCGACTGGATCGCGTGGCCGATGCGGCCGCGCCGGTCCCACAGGACGCTCTCGGCGACGCCGACGCTGCCCGCCGCAATGCGCGTCTGGGACTCCAGGGCGACCCACTCGTCCACCGGCGGGCGCTCGACGTAGAGGGTGAGGTCCGGGTTGATGAACACGTACTCGTCCCAGTCGAGTACGGCGGCGATGCCGTTGCCGAAGTCGCCGGCCGCGGCCACGCTCTCCAGCGGGTGAACCGGCTGTCCGCCGACCAGCGGATGGCGCAGGCGAAACCACGCGATCGCGTCGCCCGGCTCCAGGAACCGCCCCTTGACGAAGCGGATCTCCATGGCGTCGGTGGCAAAGCCGCGGCTGCTGGCGGCCCTCCCAGTCGTTGCGCACGCCCTCCTCGGGGCCGGGGAAGGGCGGGGGCGCGCTCGCCGGCGAGGCGAGTCGCGTTCACCTCCGAGGGGCGCACCAACAGCGCCCGGGCGCGCGTCACCTCGGTGCCCTCGCCGTCGCGCAGCATGGCGTCCAGCAGCGTCACCCGCCGCCCGGGGCGCACCACCTCGACGGTCACGGTCAGTGCCGCCCGCGGGACGGGCCGGACGAACTCGTAGGTGACGCGCGCCAGGCGCAGGCCCTCGGCCGCCGTGTGGCCGTTGAGCGCGTGCACGAGCAGCGCGGCCGGGGCGCCGCCGTGCAGCGCTCCGGGGTACCACGGGCCCAGCGCCAGGTCGGTGGCCTGGAACCGATCGCCATCCTGGACAAACACCGCGTCCACAGTCATCGGTTGGAGAACCTAGCGCCCAGCTACACTGGGCCCCCATGGACTCCAACGGCGATACCCCTCGGGACGAGGCAACCTTCACCGTCAAGGCCGGTCTGGCCGAGATGCTCAAGGGCGGCGTGATCATGGACGTGGTCACCCCCGAGCAGGCCAAGATCGCCGAGGACGCCGGCGCCGCCGCGGTGATGGCGCTCGAGCGCGTCCCCGCCGACATCCGCCGGGACGGCGGCGTGGCCCGGATGTCGGATCCCGAGATGATCAAGGGCATCCAGGAGGCGGTCACGATCCCGGTGATGGCCAAGGCCCGGATCGGCCACTTCGCCGAGGCCCAGGTGCTCGAGGCCCTCGAGGTCGACTACATCGACGAGTCCGAGGTCCTCACCCCGGCCGACGAGGCCAACCACATCGACAAGTGGAACTTCAAGATCCCGTTCGTGTGCGGCGCCACCAACCTCGGCGAGGCGCTGCGCCGGATCGGCGAGGGGGCGGCGATGATCCGCTCCAAGGGCGAGGCCGGCACCGGCGACATCGTCGAGGCCGTCCGCCATCTGCGCGTGATCCGCCGCGAGATCCGCCGGCTCGGGGTGCTCGACCCCGAGGAGCTGCGCCACCGCCGCCAAGGAGCTCGCCGCGCCGCTGCCGCTCGTGCGCCAGGTGGCCGCCGACGGGCGCCTGCCGGTCGTGCTCTTCTGCGCCGGCGGCATCGCCACGCCCGCCGATGCGTCGCTGGTGATGCAGCTCGGCGCCGAGGGCGTGTTCGTCGGCTCCGGGATCTTCAAGTCCGAGGATCCCGAGCGCCGCGCCCGGGCGATCGTCGAGGCGACGACCCACTACCAGGATCCCGCTCGCGTGGCGGCCGCGTCCGCCGGTCTGGGGCAGCCGATGGTCAGCCTCGAGTCCTCCAAGCTCGAGTCCGAGCAGCTGCTCGCCGGCCGCGGCTGGTAGTCGGGAACCCGACGCCCTCGGCGCCAGCGCCGCGCCGCCTGGTCGGAGTCCTGGCGCTCCAGGGCGACTTCGAGGCGCACGCCAAGATCCTGCACGCGGCCTCGGCGCCGCGCGCCGCGAGGTCCGCATCCCCGCCGACCTGGACGGGCTCGACGCGCTGATCATCCCCGGCGGCGAGTCCACGGTGATGACGCTCGGGCATCGAGCGCGAGGGGCTGGGCGACCCGCTGCGCGAGCTGGCCCGCTCGGGGACCCCGGTGCTGGGCACCTGCGCCGGCATGATCATGCTCGACCGCACCCATCTCGGCGTGCTCGACATCGAGGCCCGCCGCAACGCCTTCGGGCGCCAGCTGCACTCCTTCGAGGCCGATCTCGACGTCACCGGCGTGACCGGCGGGCCCGTGCACGCGGTGTTCATCCGCGCCCCCTGGGCGGCCGACACGGGGCCCGAGGTGGAGGTGCTGGCCGAGGTCGAGGGCCACCCCGTCGCCGTCCGCCAGGGCAACGTCATCGCGGTCTCGTTTCACCCGGAGCTGACGGGGGAGACGCGTCTGCACGAGCTGCTGCTCGCCGCCGTCTCGGGCTGAATCGCCCCCGGCCCGAGCTTCCGCCCGCTCGGCCAACGCGCCGCCTACCGGTGCGCTGCGCCCCGGCAATCCCCGATGAACTCGGGGTTTCAGGGGATTTCGCAGTGGGTACGCCGGGGTCCACAACGGCTGAGAGGAGGGAAAGTCATGGCGCGACGCGTAAGGCGGGTGGTCGGCGAGGGGCCGCGCCGCCGCATCGGGTTCGGGACGGCCGGAGTGGCGCTCATCGCCGCGCTGGTGCTGTTGATCGCAGGCGTGTTCACGGCCGCACCGTCGGCCAAGACCGACCACCAGACGCCAGGCACAGAGCCAGACCGGGCTCACGCCCCAGCAGCAGGGGGCCAGCAACTTCGTCAACCGGCTGCTGCGCAGGATGACGGTGGCCGAGAAGTTCGGCCAGCTCGAGATGTCAGGTCCCCAGGGCCCGAATGGCACCGCCGGGCCAGAGCCTGATCGACTGACGCAAAGGACGGACTGGTCGGCTCCATCCTCGACATGGTCGGCGTCGACAACATCAACCAGCTCCAGCAGGCCGCGCTCCAGTCACGACTGCACATTCCGCTCATCTTCTCGCTGGACGTCATTCACGGGTACAAGACGATGTATCCGATCTCCCTCGGCGAGTCGAGCAGCTGGGACCCGGCGCTGGCCGCCAGCGACGCGTCGATGGCGGCCGCGGAGGGCGCCGCCGACGGCATCAAGTGGACGTTCAGCCCGATGGTCGACGTCACCCGCGATCCGCGCTGGGGCCGCGTGCAGGGCACCAGCGGCGAGGACCCGTTCCTCGGCGCCGCGCTGGCGGCCGCCCGCATCCACGGCTATCAGGGCTCCAACTACAGCGCCCCGGCCAAGATGGCCGCCACGATCAAGCACTTCGCGGCGTACGGCGCCCCGGTCGCCGGCCGTGAATACAACACGGTCGACATGTCGACCCAGCAGCTGTTCAACGACTACCTGCCGACGTACAAGGCCGGCGTCGACGCGGGCGTGGCGACGGTGATGAGCGCGTTCAACTCGCTCAACGGCGTCCCCGCAACCGCCGATCCGTACACGCTGCAGACGATCCTCCGCGATGAGTGGGGCTTCGGCGGCACCGTCGTCAGCGACTACCAGGCGGTGCAGGAGCTGGAGGAGTTCGGCTACGCCGCCAACGACGCCCAGGCGGCGCAGGAGGCGCTGACCGCAGGGGTCGACATCGAGATGGCGGTCCAGCTGCACAGCCCGAACTCCACGTACGAGAACGCCGGCCCGACGTTGCTGGCCCAGCACAAGATCACGATGGCCGAGGTGAACAACTGCCGTGCGCCACGTGCTCACGCTCAAGTACCTGGCGGGCATGTTCGCCCACCCCATCACCGACCCCAACCGGGTCAAGACCGCTGAGCTCACCCCGGCCAACGTGAGCCAGGCTCGGACCGCCGCCGATGAGTCGATGGTCCTGCTCAACGACCAGAACAAGGCGCTGCCGCTCAGCACCTCAGACGCCGTCGATCGCGGTCGTGGGCCCGCTGGCCGACGATGCGCTGGACCAGCTCGGCCCGGACGTGCCGATCGGCTATGACAGCGACAGCCGGACTGGCGCCGAACGACGACCGACAAGATCGTCACCGTCCGGCAGGGATCAAGAGCGCGGTTGCCGCATGCCACACGTCAACTACGCCCGGGCTGCGCCACCTTCACGGCACCGACCCTGCAACGAGACGACGGGTTCGGCCAAGCGGTGACGGCGGCGCAGACCTCGGCTGTGACCGTCATCGTGGTCGGTGAGCCGTCAGGCGACAGCGGCGAGGCGTCGTCTCGATCGATGATCGATCTGCCGGGCAGCCAGCTCCAGCTCATCCAGCAGATCGCGGCCCTCGGCAAGCCGTATGTCGTCGTCCTGATGAACGGCCGCCCGCTGACCATCCCCTGGCTGGCCGACAACGCGCCCGCGCTGCTGGAGGCCTGGTACCCGGGGACCGAGGGCGGTGACGCCGTCGCCGACATCCTGTTCGGCAAGGTGAACCCCAGCGGCAAGCTGCCGATGTCGTTCCCGCGCGACGTCGGGCAGATCCCGATCTCCTACAACGAGCTGCCCACGGGACGGCCCGCGGATCCCAACAACAAGTACACGTCGAAGTACCTCGACGTGCCCAACACGCCGCAGTACGCGTTCGGCTACGGCCTGTCCTACACGACGTTCAACGTGGGCACCCCGCACCTGTCGTCCTCCAGCGTCTCGCCCAACGGGCAGCTGCGGGTCACGGTGCCGGTCAGCAACACCGGACTCGACCGCCGGCGACCGATGTCGTCCAGCTCTACCTGCACCAGGACTTCACGAGCCTCCTGCAGCCGGTACGCAAGCTGGAGGGCTTCCAGCGGGTGACGCTCGCCCGCGGGCCAGACCAAGACGGTCACGTTCACCCTGAGCCGCCAGAACTTCGGGTTCTACAACGACCAGGGCCAGTTCGTGATCGAGCCCGGGCTGTTCCACCTGTGGGTCGGCGACAGCTCGGTGGGCGGTAACGAGACCACGTTCAACGTGGGCTGATCATGCGCCGGCGCCTCGCGTTCCTGACCGTCCTCGGCGCCGCCGTGCTGGGCGCGGGCCTGTGTGGGCAGGCCCTCGCCGACGGCGGTGGCCAGGGCCTGACGGTCCACCAGCGCGCGGTGCTGCACGGCATCGCCGCCGACACCTGGCGGTTCTACGCCGCCGATGTCGATCCGGTCACGCACCTGCCCCTGGACAACCTGGGTCCGGGGGCGGTGCGCGGGGCCTACACCTCGGCGGCCAACATCGGCGTGTATCTGTGGGCGGTCGTCGCCGCCCGCGACATGCACCTCATCGACACCGCCACCGCCCAGCGGCTGGCCTCCGCGACGCTGCGTGAGGTGGCGGCGCTCAAGCGCTACAAGGGCTTCCTGTACCAGTGGTATGACACGGACAACGGCAACGTGCTGCTCAACCCCGGCCAAGGGGACTGCACCGCCACGACCCCGACGCCAGGACAACTGCTGGTTCGTCTCGGCGGTGGACAACGGCTGGTACGCGTCGGGGCTGATCGTCGCGCGCCAGGCGCTGCCCGGCGTGCGCGACCTGGCGAGCCGGCTGCTCGGAGACATGGACTTCTCCATCTTCTACGACAACCGCGCCCAGACCGATTGCAACACCAACGCCTCGCTGCCTGGCAATCAGCCGACCGGCCAGCAGTACGGAGGCTTCTACGTCGACCAGGGACCGGCCGGCTACCACAACGGCGCGCTGTACTCCGACCCCCGCATCTCCATGTACATCGGCATGGGCCTGCACCAGATGCCCGGCGACGTGTGGTGGCGCACGTGGCGGACGCTGCCGCCCCAGCGCTGCCCCACCGACCCGGACTTCTCCTGGCAGGGGCAGTGGCCGGTCCCGGGGTACTGGCAGACGATCACCGATCCGCAGAGCCACAAGCAGTTTCAGGTCTGGGAGGGCCACTACGTATACCCCGGCACCTCGATCACGTTCATCCCGACATTCGGCGGCGGCATGTTCGAAGGGCTGATGGCGAACCTGGTCGTTCCCGAGACGCGGTGGGGGACCCACAGCTTCGGCCTGGCCGACCTGCGCTGGGCCCAGGTCCAGGAGCGCTATGACACCCAGGTGCTGCACGACCCGGTGTGGGGGATGTCGCCGTCCAGCACGCCCGACGACACCGGCGGCTACAGCGCCTTCGGCGTGCAGGGGCTCGCCTTCGGGGCCGGGGAGGGGCTGGCCCAGGACGTGTGCGCGCCGACCCCGACCGCGCCGTGCACCAGCGAGGACGCGGTCACGCCGCACGCCTCGGCGATCGCGCTGCCGGTGATCCCGCGCGACGCCTACGCCAACCTCCAGGCGCTGCCGCACCAACTATCCCGGTATCTACACCGCCGACGGCGGCTTCTACGACGCGGTCAACCCCAAGACGGGGTCGATCGGCCACCGGCGGCTGGTGCTCGACCAGTCGATGATCATGGCGGCGCTCGACGATGCGCTCAACGACGGCGCGCTCCAGCGCGACTTCGCCCGCGACCCGGTGTCGTGGGCGGCGCGGACGTACCTATCGGCCGAGCGGATGTCGATCCACTGAGCCCCCACGCCGCGCGTAGTCGCGGAACTCACGCTCAAAGCGCTCCCAGTCCCACCGCGGCATGCCGTCGGGTTGGGGTGGGGGTTCCTCGTCGACCGGCTCAGAGCCGTCGTCGGGCGGGTCCTCCTGGTCGCGTCCTCGCGACAGCCACGCGGCCAGCGCCGCCACACCGATCCCGGCCGCGTAGACGAGCCCGGCCAGCACCGAGTGGTGGGTGAGCGTGGCCAGCCCGCCGACGGCATAGAGCGTGAGCGCGCAGGCCACCAGCCGGCGCAACTCGACCGGGTCAGCCGACCGCCGGGGCGCGCGGGCCAGGGCGCTGGTGGCGATCGCAGCCACCAGCACGAGCGCGAACGCCAGTTTCCAGGCGACCGTCGGCGGCATGCCGTCCATGATGGGGGTGACTGGCCAGTAGGTCAACCTCGCCGGCCGCGCAGCGCCCGACCTCGTGGGTTCTGAGCTCCCGGAGGCTCGCTACACCTCGAGCCCGTGGCGCATGGTGTTCTCGCTCACCGCGCGCTGCTCGACGAACTGGAGCAGGTAGTCGGGGCCGCCGGCCTTCAGCCCCGTGCCCGACAGCCGGTTGCCGCCGAAGGGCTGGCGCGCCACCATCGCCCCGGTGATCCCGCGGTTGATGTAGAGGTTGCCGACCGGGGAGCGCCGGCGCACCTCGTCGCACCACGCCGGGATCGCGGGTGAACAGGCCGCCGGTGAGGGCATAGGAGAGCCCGTCGACGACGTCGCAGGCGTGGTCGACGTCGCGCACGCGCTGGACCGCCAGCAGCGGCCCGAAGATCTCCTCCTCGAGCACCGGCGAACCGTCGGGGAGGTCGGCGGCCAGCGTCGCGGGGCAGAACCAGCCCCCGCCGTCGGGCCGCTGCGCTTGGGCGACGATCCGCCCGCCGCTCTGCGCCGCCTGCTCGTAGCGGCGTCACCCGCTCCTGGGCCTCGCGCTCGATCACCGGGGGCACGTCGGTGCCCAGCGTCTCCGCCTGTCCCACCACGAGCGTCTGCACGGCGCCCGCCAGCCGTTCCAGGAGCTGGTCGGCGATGGCCTCGTGGACCAGCACCCGGGAGGCCGCCGAGCACTTCTGGCCCGCGTAATTAAAGGCGGAGCCGATGATCGCGGGTACCGCCTCGTCCAGGTCGGCGTCGGAGGCGACGATCACGCAGTTCTTGCCGCCCAGCTCGGCCACGACCTGCTTGAAGTGGTTCTGCCCGTCGCGCAGCTGGGCCGCGCTGGCGACGATCTCGCGCCCCACCGCCAGCGAGCCGGTGAAAGCGATGGCGTGGACGTCGGGGTGGGCCACGAGCGCCGCCCCGGCGTCGCCCTCGCCGGGAAGGAAGGAGATCGCCTCGGGCGGGACGCCCCCGGCGCGCAGCGCCTGGACGAGCTGGTGGGCCAACGCCGGAGACTGCTCGGCCGGCTTGAGCACCACCGCGTTGCCTGCGGCCAGCGCGGCGGAGGTCATGCCGCAGGGGATGGCCAGCGGGAAGTTCCAGGGAGAGATGACGGCGACGACGCCGCGGGGCACGTAGCGGAGCTCGTTGCGCTCGCCGGGCACCTGGAGCAGCGGCCGGCCCTTGTCGAGCTCGAGGGCCAGGCGCGCGTAGTACTCGAGGAAGTCGATGGCCTCGCACACGTCGGCGTCGGCCTCCGGCCAGGGCTTGGCGCATTCGCGGACCTCGAGCGCGGCGATCTGCAGACGGCGCTCGCGCAGCCACGCGGCGGCGGCGATGAGCGCGGCGGCGCGGTCGGCGGCCGGGGTGGCGCCCCAGGTGGCGCGCCCGCGCTGCGCCTGCGGCCACGGCGGCGTCGACGTCGGCGGTGGTGGCTCGCGCGGCGTTGGCGACAACGAGCTCGGGACTCCCCGGGTCGGTCGAGACCAGCTCGGCGCCGGCGCGGGCGTCGCCCCCGACGAGCACCGGCACGCTCAGCGGCAGCTCGCGGTCGATACCGGCCAGCGCTTCGGCGAGCTGGCCGCGCACGGCGGAGCGGCGCAGCTCGAGGATCGGCTCGTTGGCAAACGCGGTGGTCATCGTGTGGGGACAGCGAGGTTAGAACCCCGCGTGGCTGGTCGCGTCGCCGCCCCAATGCGCGGCGCCGCGGCTGCTTGGGCCTATCGCGAAGCGCGACGTTGCATGTCGATTCCGCGTTGTATACGCTGCACTGTGTTCGTGCAAGCCCTGGGAGAGGGAGCGTTCAGATACCGATTCACAGTGGCCGTCACGGCGCACGGGCGGCTGGGCAAAGGAGCGCGTAGATGAGCGAGTTCACCCACTACCTCACGCTGGGGTTCCTGTGGCAGGGCCTGCTCATCGCGATCGAGATCTCGGCCGCCGCGTTCATCGCGGCGCTGCCCTTCGCGCTCGGTCTAGCCCTCATGCGGATGTCGCGCAACCGGGCGGTCCGCTGGGTGCCCGTGCCGTTCATCTGGGTGATGCGCGGGACGCCGATCCTGCTCCAGTTGCTGTTCTGGTACAACGTCCTGCCGCTCATCGGTATCCGCACGAGTGCGATGGCGACGGCGATCATCGGTATGGCGCTGAACGAGATCGCGTTCATGGCCGAGATCATCCGCGGCGGCCTGCTGTCGGTGAAGCAGACCCAGCGTGACGCGGCGGCGGCGCTGGGGCTCAAGCGGTGGCAGGTCCTGCAGCGCGTGGTCCTTCCCCAAGCGCTGCGGACGATCGTCCCGGCGATGTCCAACGAGGCGATCATCGTCGTCAAGAACACGTCGTTGGCATCCGTCATCACCGTCGGCGAGCTCACCCTCCGTTCCGAGCAGGTCGTGTCGACGAACTTTCAGTACGTGCCGGTGTTCCTGGCGGCCGGCGTCCTCTACCTGGTCGCCACCAGTGTGATCGTGGTCGCGCAGGGGTGGCTGGAGGCGCGGCTGAACATCGAGCGGCGGTCGCGGGTTGGCGCCCGGGCGGCGCTGCGTGCCCGTGAGGCGGGGCTGGTCACGATCGAGCCGGCCACCCCGGCACCCGGCGACCCCGGCCACCTCGGCGACCCCGGCCACCTCATCACCGAACGGCGTCGTGCCGAGCGCCGAGGCTGCGGCGGCGACCCGCTCGGGCGAGCAGCTGATCCGGGCGCTGCAGAGGTCCAAGGAGGTCTACCAGCGTCCGGGCCAGCCCTACGTCCAGATCCGCGACGTCCAGAAGGGTTTCCACGGCACGCCGGTGCTCAAGGGCGTGACGCTGGACGTCGAGCCCGGCCACGTCGTCTTCCTCATCGGCCCCAGCGGCTCGGGCAAGACGACGCTGCTGCGCACGATCAACCACCTGGAGACCGTCGACGGCGGCGAGATCCTCGTCGGCGGCGAACACGTCGGCTACCGGCAGACCGGTCACGGCCTGGCGCCGGTGCGCGATCCCGCCGCCGCGCGCGCCAAGGCGCGCATCGGCATGGTCTTCCAGCACTTCAACCTGTTCGATCACCTCACGGTGCTCGACAACATCGTGGAGGCGCCCATCCGCGTCTACGGCCGCAAGCCCGACGAGGCCCGCGAGGAGGCGCGCGCCCTGCTGACGTGGGCCGGGCTGGGTGAGCACGAGAACAACTATCCCCATCAGCTGTCCGGCGGGCAGCAGCAGCGGATAGCGATCATCCGGGCCGTCGCCACCCACCCGCGGCTGATGCTCTTCGACGAGCCCACGTCGGCGCTCGACCCCGAGCTCGTCGGCGAGGTGCTCCAGTTGATGCGGCGGCTGGCAGAGGCCGGCATGACCATGGTCGTCGTCAGCCACGAGATCGTGTTCGCCCGCGCCTGGGCCGACAGGGTCGTGTTCATGGCCGACGGCTGCATCGTGGAGGAGGGCACGCCCGACGCGCTGTTCCGCAACCCGCAGGAGGAGCGCACGAAGGCCTTCCTGAGGATGATCGACGCTCGGATGGCGGGTATCGCGGGCAGCGATCGCCCCGCGCGCGACGACGACTTCGTCCATGACCCACAGGAGGAGAAGCAGGTATGAGTAGCTTTGCCACGCGCCTGCGCCTCGGCGCACTTGCCGCGGCCGCCGTTGTCCTCGTCGCCGCCTGCGGCAGCAGCGGCTCCGGGGGCTCCAGTTCCAGCTCCGCCGCCGCCCCGGCGGCGACCAGCGGCGGCTCGGGGACCAGCACCAGCCAGGCCGCCGCCAGTAGCGGCAAAACGTACGTCATCGCCACGTCGGCCGACTTCCCGCCGTTCAGCTCACGGGCATCCGACAACCCCAACCAGATCGTCGGATTCGAGCCCGACATGATGAAGGCGGTCATGGGCCACCTGGGCCTGAAGTACAAGTGGATCACCAGCGACTTCAACGGCCTGATCCCCGCGGTGCAGAGCGGACGCGTGGACATGGTCGTCTCCGACGTCTACGACACCGCCGCGCGCGAGAAGGTGGTGGACTTCGTGGACTACCTCAAGACCGGTCTCTCGGTGATGGTGAGCAGCTCCAACGCCTCGAAGGTCCACTCCTTCATGGACGTCTGCGGCCACCCGATGGGGATCCTCACCGGGGCCTCCACCGAGCTCCAGTTCGCCCAGCAGGCGAGCGCGGCGTGCAAGAAGGCGGGAAAGCCGGCCATCGACATCCACTCCTACCCGGCGGTGGCCCAGGAGGTCCCCGCCTTGGGCAACGGCAACCTCTACGCGATGTTCGAGGACACGATCACCGAGCAGCTCATCGCCAACAAGCGCGCGGGCACCCTGAAGGTCGTCTTCGACGACCCGGCCGCCTCGACCCCGCTGGGGATCGCGATCAAGAAGGGCGGCGCATTCGAGTCCAAGCTGCGCAGCGGCGTGCAGTGGTACCTCGGGACGGCTCAGTACAAAGCCGACGCCAAGAAGCAGGGCTTCCCGACCTCAGCGCTGGTCAGCAAGCCGTAGGCAGCGCGCGGAGCGTGGGCGCCGGCCGCTCAGGGCGGCGCCCACGAGGCATCACGGTAGGAGCGGGTAGCACGGGATCTGCAGGTCGCGCCGGATGGCGACCGGCACGTGCACGGCGACGCACGCGTCGCTGTCCCCGCGCTGGTTGATCCGCCAGCGGCCGCGGGTGTGGTGCAGCGCGGTCCAGGCGGCCTTGCGCAGCGTCCTGCAGCGCGAGCCCCATCCCTTGGCGGGCTTGAAGAACGCCGCGGCCCAGAATTTGTCCACGCTCGAGATATAGACCGCGGCGCACTGGCGCGGCGCCGTGGCGCCCAGCGCGGCGTGCACGAGCGGGTCCTTGGCCGCGCCGCTCACCCCGACCCGGGCCAGCGCGGCGGTGGGGACCGCGAGGCCCGTGACGACGCAGAGAACCATCAGGCAACGCCTCATGCCCGGCGCACCGCGGCGCCCGCGGTCGAGGCGAGCACCAGCGCGGCGACGAACCCGAGCAGCAACCCAACAGATCGCGTCACGCGGCCCAACATACCGTTTTCAGGGCGCGGCGAGCAATTGCTCCACCGGCACGCCTCGCGCCTGCTCGGACAGGAAGCTCTCGTTGGAGGTGTTCTCCAGGAGCCGGCGGACCAGATAGGCCATCCCGGCGACAAGGTCGCCGACCGGGCAGTAGGTGCGCACCCGGTAGCCGCACACGGCCAGCGCGTGCTGGAGCTCGTCGCCCAGGCCGCGCAGCACCTGGAGCTCGAGGTCGCGGTCATCTCCGCCGCCCACGCGGTTGCAGGCGATCGCGTGCGCGACCGAGCGCAGGTTGTGCGACGCCACGGCGACCCGCAACGCCGGGCGCGCGGCGAGCAGCTCGCGGGTGAGCGCCTCGAAGTTGCGGTCGCACTCGCGCTTGTCCTGGAACACTGGGACCTCCCAGCCGTGCTGGCTGGCCTGGACCAGCTCATGGTCCCAGTAGGCGCCCTTGACCAGCCGCACCGTCAGCGGCGGCACGCGCGGGGTCTCGCGAGCCCACGCGATGATGCGCTGGGCCTGGTCGGGCGAGTCGCGCAGGTAGGCCTGTAGCACGAGGCCGGCCGAGGGCCCCTCGCGGAACTCGTCCTCGTCCAGGAGGTCGAGCACGAGGTCGAGCACGGCCTCGCGGGAGTCCAGGGACTCCATGTCGATGTGCAGGTGCGCGCCGGACGACCGGGCGGCGCGCAGCAGCGGCCGCAGGCGGCGGGCAGCGTCGCGCTGGCCGCGTTCGGGCGCGTCGGGGCGCAGCAGCGGGGTGAGCGCGGAGACCTTCACGCACACGTTGGCCCGCGGCAGCGGTCCGATGCCGTCGGTCTCCAGCGTCTCGCGCGAGGGCCAGCCCCGGGTGGCGGACGGACAGCTGCTCGATCGCCTCCAGGCAGCGGCCGGCGTAGCGGTCGGCCTCGCTCTCGGTCACGGTGGCCTCGCCGAGCAGGTCGACCGAGCTGGCCACGCCCCGCTCCCACAGCTTGCGCA
The DNA here is from genome assembly GCA_963790605.1 of uncultured Actinomycetota bacterium. Lineage (GTDB taxonomy): Bacteria > Actinomycetota > Thermoleophilia > Solirubrobacterales > Solirubrobacteraceae > Palsa-465. The sequence goes on from CAWBPG010000005.1 coordinate 374,358, forward strand.
GCGTCCCCAGCGCCGCGTTCGGCGTCTCGCCGACGATGAAGCGATGGGCGAGGTGGCGGACCCCGCCGGCCGCGGCGGCGCCCAGCGCGGCGCGGCCGGCGCGCGTCCCGGACATCTTCATCGCCACCGAGAGGGGCGGCGGCGTCTCGGGTACCTCCTCCAGGAACCCGATGAGGTGGCGGGCCAGGTCATCGAGCGACCGGCACGCCGGGACCACGTCGACGAAGCGAAACAGCGCCGCCCGCAGCTCCCGGTCGCTGGAGGCCATCTCCATGGCGCGGGCGTCCAGCGCCTTGAGCGGCTGGCGCGAGGTGCCGGGGAACGAGGCCGCCAGCTGCTCGCCGATCTCGCGCACCGCGCTCTCGAATCCGACCCCGCCCGCCCCGCCCTCCGCACGAACCCCACCGACTTCGCTCATGCGGTCACCTCGCCCGCGGGGACGGGGTCTGGCACCGGCGTCGCCAGGGTGCTGCGCTCGATCTCCTCCCAGCTCACGTCGCGGGCGCGCTCGGCGGCCTCGGCGCTTCCCGCCGCCGTTGAGCCCGAACAGGCGCTTGCGCCACAGCAGCCACACCACCACGGCCAGGTTGATGATGAAGCCGATCACCTTCAGCACCGTGCCCTGGTGGATGATCTCGTAGATCTCCAGCGGCAGCAGGATGGTGGTGGCGATGAAGGTGAGGTACTCGGCCCATCGCTTGGCCAACCACAGCCCGACGGCCTCGACACCCTCGAGGATGCCGTAGCCCAGCAGGGCGGCGCCGACCTCGTGCAGGGTGCCCGACCGCAGGGAGAACAGGCGGTCCAGGTCGCGCAGGATGCCGACGTGCCCGGAGGTCTGGACCGGCCCGCCGGCCACGCCGCCCTGGAAGCGCCGTGAGGATCCGGTAGTAGGCGTCGTGCAACGAGGCCCGGTGCGAGGCGAACAGCAGCACCCCGAGCCCGAGCAGGACCAGCACGATGAAATGCACCACCCGGTCGATCGCGATCAGGCGCAGCACGATCCGGTCGTGCAGGGCCTTGCCCCGCGCCGGCACGGCGATCTCGGCCCGGTCCGGGGGATGGGGGCGCGCGGGATGCTCGGGGATCGGCAGCGGGACCCAGGTGTCGCAGCGCAGGCAGCGGTGCCAGCGGACATCGCCGTGGTCCTGGACGACGAGGGCGTCCTGTGGGCGGGCCGGGCCGGCGTCGCGCCCGACGAGCACGTGTCCGGACACCCCGCAGGTGATGAGCTCCCAGTCCAGGTGGCGCCGGCGGCGCGGGCGCTGGGTTCCGGGCGGGTGGCGGGAGGGCATCAGGTGCAGAATGTTGACGGCTCGCGCCACGACCAGCCCGATCGTGGCCAGCGCGGTGAAGCGACTGGGCGGCCATCAGTGACTTGGCCATCGGGGTGAGCGGCATGGTGTCGGTGGGGCTGAACGCGGTCGCGTTGGTGAACGAGGTGTACAGATAGTCGATGAGCGCCGGCTGCCAGCCGCGCGGGGCGAACTCGCGCTCGGTCATCTGGACGAACAGGAAATCAGGGTGGTGGCTTGCGCTTGACGGCCCGCGCGCGCGGGCCCGCCGCCGTCCAGCTGCCAGTACCAGACCCCGAACAGCAGGACGTTCGTGACCCACAGCACGATCCCCGAGCCGATGAGGGCATGTCCGCTGGCCCGGCCACCCCTGCAGCAGGTAATGGCAGAGCATGATCAGCGAGTAGCAGTTGGCGGCGGTGACCACGAGCGATCAGAGTGAGGGCGAGGTGACGGCGCAGGGGGGAGTGGCGCATGCGCGGGTGGGGCGAGGCCGCCGTGAGGCCGATGAGCGCCAGCGCCTCCAGGCCGGGCAGCAGATACCGGGGGCCGACGGTCAGCTTCTCTGACAGCGACAGCTGCAGCAGGATCGCCGCGGCCAGCACGAGCTGCCCGCCCAGATAGGGGTCATAGCGGGTGAGCGAGGCGCGGACGGTCCTCGTCGATCTGCGTCGTTCCGAGATCGCCTGCCACGGGTGGATACTGGCACGCATGGAGGCGCCCAACGGGAGGATCCGACCGTCGCGGTGGCCGAAGATGTCGATGATGCGCACCTCACTCGCCGGCGCCGCTGTTCTGGCCGCCGTCGCCCTCTCGGCCTGCGGCGGCAGCGGGGGCGGGCAGACCAGCCAGGGCTCAACCGTCCCCGCCCGCCGCACGCCACCGGCAGCCAGACCGGGTCCGCTCCGACCACCACGGCGACCACCACGGCGACGGCTGCGGCCGACGAGCACCGGGGCCACCGGCACCGCGACCCAGACCGGGACGCAGACCGCCAACAGCGGCGGGGCCGCGATCGGCGGCCGGCTCGACCCAGTGCAAGGCGGCGGGCCTGGCGCTCTCCTATCTCGGCGGGCAGGGGGCGACCGGCCACGGCGAGCTGGGCTTCGCGCTCAAGAACACCGGCTCGAGCGCCTGCGCGACCGGCGGCTATCCGGGGATCCAGTTCCTGGCCGAGGACGGCTCGGCCCTGCCGACGACCCCGCAGCACACCACCGACGACTTCTTCGGCCACCTGCCGCTGGCCCCGCTCACCCTGCGCCGGGGCAGACCGCCTCGTTCCGCCTCGGGGTGTCGCACGGGGGCGGCTCGAGCGCCGCCTGCAGCACCGCCGACGCCCTCCAGGTGATCGCCCCCAACGACACGGCCACGCTGAAGGTGCCGATCCCCAACGGCGCCTCGGAATGCGGGACCACCACGGTGTCGCCGCTGCAGCCGGGCACCTCGGCCTACCAGTGACCGTCCCGGGCGGTGAGTGCGCTACGTGCCCGGCGGTCAGCGCGTCACGCCGGCAGCCACGCGGGCCCCTCGGCGAGCATCCGCGTGATCTCAGCGGCCGGGACCGGCCGGGAGAAGTGAAAGCCCTGGACGAGGTCGCAGCCCAGTCGGGCCAGCTCGGCGACCTGCTGCTCGGTCTCGGCGCCCTCGCCGACCACCTCGCAGCGACAGCGCCCGGGACATGGCGACGATCGCCTCGGTGACGGCGGTGTCGCGCGGTTCGGTGCCCAGGCCGTCGACGAAGGAACGGTCGACCTTGAGCGCGTCGAGCGGCAGCCGCGTCAGGTAGGACAGCGACGAGTATCCGGTCCCGAAGTCGTCGAGCACCAGGCGCACGCCGAGCGCCTTGAGCGCCACCAGCGTCTCGGACAGCTCCTCGTGGTCTCCGACGAGCATGCTCTCGGTCAGCTCCAGGGCCAGGCAGGACGGGTCCAGGCCCGAGCTGCGCAGGGCGGTGGCGACGGTCTCGGCCAGGGCGCGGTTGGCGACCTGGGCGGCAGAGAGGTTGACGCTCATCGTCAGCGGCGCCGCGTCGGGCCGCTGGCGGTACCACTCGGCCGCCTGGCGGCAGGCGTGCTCCAGCACCCAGCGGCCGATCGGCTCGATCAGCCCGTTCTCCTCGGCCACGGGGATGAAGTCGGCGGGGGAGATCCGCCCGCGCTCGGGGTGATCCCAGCGCACGAGCGCCTCCACGGAGACCATCGCGCGGTCGCGCAGCGACACGAGCGGCTGGTAGTGGAGGATCAGCTCGTCGCGCTCGAGCGCCCGGCGCAGGTCATTCTCGACGCGCAGCCGCGACAGGGCCCGCCCACGCAGCGCCTCGTCGAACAGCTCGTAGCGCGCCCGGCCGCGCTCCTTGGCGCGGTGCATGGCGGCGTCGGCGTCGCGCAGCAGGTCCTCGGCGCGCTCTCCGCCGTCGGCCAGGGCGATGCCGATGCTGGTGGTGACGAAGTGCTCGTTGCCGTCGAGCACGAACGGACGCGCGAACACGCCGGCGATGCGCTCGGCCATGTCGATCGCGTCCTGCTCGCCGGTGATGTCCTCGAGCAGGATCCCGAACTCGTCGCCGCTGAAGCGCGCCACCGTGTCCGAGGAGCGCACGGCCTGCCGCAGGCGCGGGGCGGCCGCGGCGAGCAGCTCGTCGCCGGCCCGGTGGCCCAGGCTCTCGTTGACGAGCTTGAAGCGGTCGAGATCGAGGGCGAGGACCGCGGTCAGCGTGTCGCGGCGGCGGCGCTGGCGCTCGGTGGCCTGCCCGAGGCGGTCCAGGAGCAGCAGCCGGTTGGGCAGCCCGGTGAGCGGATCGTGCAGGGCGCGGTGGCGGATGTCGTCGTCGGTGGCTGGCGCTCCACGACGTCGCCCAGGACATTGGCCAGCGCCTGCACGAAGTCGACGTCCCCCGGCTTGAACGCCCGCGGCGCGTACGAGTGGAACCCGAGCGCTCCGAACGGCCCGCGCCGGCCCTCGATGACGACGGTCAGCCCGCTGCGTGCTGCCGAGGTCGTCGAGCACCTGCGAGCGCTCGAAACGCCGCTCGGTCGCCCAGTCGGTCACGACGGCCGGCCGCGCCGCTGAGCAGGGCATAGCCCGACTGGGATCCGCGTCCGGCCGGGGCCCGGTCGTTGACGCGCACGCCGGGGAGGCCGTGCAGGGCGCGGAAGGCGACCGCGTCCTCGCGAGGGGACGAGCTCCACCACGGCGCCGATCTCCAGGCTCAGCAGCCCGACGCCGGCGCTCACCGCCTCCTGCATGAGGTCGGCGAGGCTGGCGCCCTGCAGCGCGTGCTCGCCCAGCCGGGCCACCGCCGCCTGCTGGGCCGCGCGCAGCGCCAGCTCGGCCTCGGCGTCCTTCTGCTCGGTGATGTCGGACATCACCCCGTGCCAGCGCTTGACGCCGTCGGAGCCCTCGCGCATGACCGCGTCGTCGCGGACCCACACGGGATGGCCGTCGCGATGCAGCAGCCGGTACTCGATGGGGCTGGTCAGGCGTGGCGCCGCCGTCGGCGAAGTCCTGCTCCTCGGCGAGGACGTGCTCGGCGTCGTCGGGGTGCAGCTGGCGCGCCCACAGCCCCGGGTCCGCGCACCACTCCTCGGGGGTGAAGCCCAGGATCTCCTCGATCTGGGGGCTCACGTAGTGCCAGCGGCCGTCACCGCCGGCATCGGCGGTGTAGAGGATCGCCGGGACCCTTTCCAGCAGGAGACCTGAATTGTCGGTGTCGTGGCGGCTCGGCCGGAGCTGGTCGGATCCAGTGCCCCCGCCCGCGAGTGCCCGCCGTGCGCGCGGCGGTCAGACATGTCTGCCGGTGGTGATCGGCAGCTCTGGTGAACTTCTGAACGTGCGTGGCGACTACGGATCGACCGCCTCAAAGAGCGTCACGGGGCCCGAGTCGTCCTCGGACGCCCGTCCGTCGGCGATGAGCAGGTCGAGGTGGCCCAGCACCTCGGAGATGGTCAGGAAGGCCTGGGTGACCGCGACGTTGCCCCACATCTGGCTGGCGAGGTCATAGGCGGTCTGCGGCCCTGACTCCAGCAGTCGCCGCACCTTGCCCGCCCGCCGCTCGGACATGCGAAACCGCTCGTCGATGAGCGCGGCGTGGTCGCGCACCGGGGGGCCGTGGCCGCCCAGGACGAGCCGTGCGGGCATCTCCTGGGTCTGGCGCAGGGAGGCCATGTAGTCGACCAGCGCGTGCGGGCGATCGGCGGCCGCCGCCGGCGGCTCGCCGGTCCCGCCCCGGGCCTCCGCGCGAGCGGCCGGGAGATGAGCGGGTTGGAGGAGATGCGCGCCAGCAGGTGATCGCCGGCGATGAGGATCTGGCGGCGCTCGTCCCAGAAGACGGTGTCAGACGGGCTGTGCCCGGGACGGTGCAGCGCGGTGAGCGTCCGGTCGCGCAGGGTGAGCTCGGCTGCCCTCGCGCAGCGGCACCGTCACCTGCCCGCTGGAGCCGAAGGCGCGGAACGCGCGCGCCCACCGAGCCCAGCGCGGTGGCCAGCTCGGCGGGGACGCCGTGCCGGCGCATCACCGCCATCGAGAACGTCGTCGTCGGCGGTGGCGCTGGCGCTGAAGTCCTCCAGGTAGGGGCCGAGCACGTCGAGGGCCGCCACCTCGGCGCCCGAGCGCCGGGCGATGATCTCCAGCAGGCCGAGGTGGTCCATGTGCTGGTGGGTGATGACGATCAGCCCGAGGTCCTCGATGCGGTGCCCGAGCGCCGCCAGCGCCTGCTCGAGCTCGTCCAGGGACTTGCCGCTGTTGGGGCCGGTGTCGACCAGCGTCAGCGGGTCGTCCTCGATCAGGTAGCAGTTGACGCGCCCCACCAGGAACGGCGTCGGCACGGCCATCAGGTGGATGCCCGGCGGCGCGGGCCTCGGCGCAGTGCCTCGGCCTGGCGGCAGTCGGCCGTCGGCCTCGGCCGGGCTCACGAGCGGATCAGGCCCAGCACCTCGTCGCGCTTGGCCTCCATGTCCTCCACGGAGACCAGCGACTCCAGGCACAGGCGCAGCAGCGGCTCGGTGTTGGACGCGCGCACGTTGAAGTGCCAGTCGTCGTAGTCGATGGAGATCCCGTCCAGCCGGCTCTGCTTCGCATCGGAGTAGCGCTCGGCGATCGCCTCGATCTTGGCGTCGCCGATCGTCGACGGTGCTGTTGATCTCCCCGGAGATGAAGTACTTGCTGCGATAGGGCTCAAGCAGCTCGGACATGCGTGCGCCTCGCGCTGGGAGAGCAGCTCGAGGATGAGCAGCGCCGGCAGCGTGCCCGAGTCGGCGCAGTAGAAGTCGCGGAAGTAGTAGTGGCCCGAGACCTCGCCGCCGAAGACCGCGTGCTCCTCGCGCATCCGCGTCTTGAAGAAGGCGTGGCCGACGCGGTTGACCAGCGCCCGGCCCCCGTCGCGCTCGGCGACGTCGGCGACGGCGCGGCTGGCGCGCACGTCGTAGAGGACGGTCGCGGCGGGTGGGGGCGGATACTTGGCGAGCAGCGACTCGGTCAGCAGCGCGGTGAGGAAGTCGCCGTCGACGAAGTGCCCCTGTCTCGTCGATGAAGAAGCAGCGGTCGGCGTCGCCGTCCCAGGCGATGCCGAGGTCGGCCTGGCGCTCGACGACCTCGCGCATGATGAACTCGCGGTTCTCGGGCAGCATCGGGTTGGGCTCGTGGTCGGGGAAGTTGCCGTCCGGCGTCCAGTAGGCCTCGATGAGATCGAGCCCGAGGCGCTCGAGCAGGGGCCCGACCATCGGGCCCGCCATGCCGTTGCCGCCGTCGACGACGACCTTCAGCGGCTTGATCGCCGACTGGTCGACGAGCTTCAGCGCGGCCTGCTGGAAGACCTCGTAGACGTCGACCTCCTCGACCGAGCCGCCGCCGGGCGCGTCGCCCAGCCCGTCGAGGATCCGGTCGCGCACCTCGCCCAGCCCGGCGTCGCCCGACAGGGCCAGCGCGCCGCGGCTGACCAGCTTGGCGCCCGTGTAGGGCTTGGGGTTGTGCGATGCGGTGCACATCAGCCCGCCGTCGAGGTCCCGCGCGCCGACGAGGTAATAGAGCATCTCGGTCCCGACCATGCCGGCATCGACGCACCGTGGCGCCCTCGGCCACCATGCCGTCGCGGTAGGCCTGCGCCATCTCCGGGGCGGTGAGGCGCATGTCGCGCCCCAGGCCCAGGCGCAGCTCCGACGTCGGCTTGTCCTCCATGGCCCCGATGACGCGGGCGAACGAGCGGCCGATGGCGTGCGCCGTCTCGGGGTCCAGCTCGTCGCCGTACAGGCCGCGGACGTCGTAGGCCTTGAACACCTCGGGGTGGGTGAGCTCGGACACGCGCTGCGGATGATGCCTGATAATCCGCCGCCGTGAGACCCAGCGGGGTGATGGCATGAGGCCCGCCGTGGTCATCCTCTGCGGCGGGCGCGGCACCCGCCTGCAGGAACACACCCGGTCGATCCCCAAGCCGATGGTGGAGATCGGCGGCCGGCCGATCCTCTGGCACGTCCTGCAGATCTACCTGGCCCAGGGGTTCCGGCGCTTCCTGCTGCTCACCGGCTACCTCGGGGAGCAGGTGGAGCGCTTCGCCGCCGCCGAGCCGTGGCCGGCCGACGCCGAGATCCGCTGCCTGGCCACCGGGGAGGACACGCCCACCGGCGGGCGCCTGCACCGGGCCGCCGCGGCCCTGGGCGACCGGCCGCTTCTGCCTCACCTATGGCGACGGCGTGGCCGACATCGACCTCGCCGCGCTGCTGGCCGCGCACGCCGAGCACGCCGAGCAGGGCGCCGCCGCCACCATGACCGTGGTCCGGCCGCGGCTGCCCTTCGGCGTCGCCCACCTCAACGGCGACGGGGTGGTGCGCGGGTTCAGCGAGAAGCCCCGCTCCGAGCAGTGGATCAACGGCGGCTTCTTCTGCTTCGAGCCCGCGGTGTTCGACCTGCTCACGCCCGACAGCGTCCTGGAGCGCGAGCCGCTGGAGCGGCTGGCCGCCGCGGGCGACCTGCGGGCGTTCCGCCACGACGGGTTCTGGGAGTGCATGGACACCTACAAGGACGCGGTCGCCCTCAACGACCTGTGGGCGTCGGGCGCCGCGCCGTGGAAGCGATGGACGTAGACGGCCGGTGGAGGCCGAGCGCCGGAACAGGCTCGCGCCGCAGTCGGTGCTCGTCACCGGAGCCCACGGCCTGCTGGGGGCCTGGCTGGCCGCGGCGCTGCTCGACGACGGCCACCGGGTCGTCGCGATCCGCCGCGACGAGCCGGCCGCCTCGACGCTTCAGCTGCTCGGGCGCGCGGGCGAGGTCGACACCGTGCGCGGCGACATCTGCGAGGAGGGCCTGGTCGCCCGGGCGCTCAACGAGTACGAGGTCTCCAGCGTGTTTCACCTGGCCGCCCAGACCCTGGTCGGCACCGCCAACCACGCTCCGCGCTCGACGTTTGAGACCAACGTCCGCGGCACCTGGATGCTGCTGGAGGCGTGCCGCGCCCACGGCACGCGCAGCGTGGTCGTCGCCTCCTCGGACAAGGCCTACGGCCGCCAGACCGAGCTGCCCTACCGCGAGACCCAGCCGCTGCTGCCGACCTTCCCCTACGACGTCTCCAAGGCCGCCGCGGATCTCATCGCCCGCTCCTACTGGCACACCTTCGGGCTGCCGGTGGCGGTCACGCGCTTTGCCAACCTGTACGGCGGCGGCGACACCAACCGCAGCCGTCTGGTGCCCGAGGCCGTGGGCGCGGCGCTGGCGGGCCGCGCGCCGGTGATCCGCTCCGACGGCTCGCCCGAGCGCGACTTCCTCTACGTCGAGGACGCGGTGGCCGCGTACCTGGCGATCTGGCGGGCGCTGCTGGCCGGCAGCGGCGGCGGGGAGGCCTTCAACGCCGGCGGCGGGCGTCCGCACCGGGTCGCGGACGTGGTGGACGCTCATCTGCCGGCTGGCCGGCGGGGCGGACGGCTCGACGCCCGGAGATCCGCGGCGCCGGGACGCCGCACGGCGAGATCGACCGCCAGTGGGTCGACGCCGACCAAGCTGCGCGAGCTCACCGGGTGGGCCCCGGCGGTCGACCTCGAGGAGGGCCTGCGCCGCACCATCGCCTGGTACCGAGAGCACCCGCGGGCGCTCGGCCTGCTCCCTAGTCCGGGCCTGGTTTCTATAGTTACACGGCATGTCCGGTCATTCCAAATGGGCCTCCATCAAGCACAAGAAGGCGGTCGTCGACCAGCGCCGCGGCCAGCACTTCACCAAGCTGACCCGCGCGATCACCGTCGCCGCGCGTGAGGGCGGCGGCGACGTCGACGGCAATCCGTCGCTGGCGCTCGCCGTCCAGAAGGCGCGCGACGCCTCGATGCCCAAGGACAACATCGAGCGCGCGATCGCCAAGGGCACCGGCGAGGGCGTCGACGCCGACCAGATCGAGACCGTCCTCTACGAGGGCTACGGCCCCGGCGGCGTGGCCCTGCTCATCGAGGCGCTCACCGACAACCGCAACCGCACCGGCGCCGACGTCCGCCACGCGCTGTCCAAGCACGGCGGCAACCTCGGGCGAGCCCGGGTCGGTGTCCTACCTGTTCGACAAGCGCGGCGTGATCGTCGTCGATGCCTCCCGCTACGACGAGGAGGACCTGCTGGTGGCGATCGACGCCGGCGCCGAGGACATCTCGCGCGACGACGACGTCTACGAGATCGTCACCGAGCCCGGCGACCTGGTCGCCGTCCGCGAGGCGCTCACCGGCGCCGGCATCGAGATCGAGTCCGCCGACGTGACCCAGCGCCCCAAGTCGCGCGTCCCGCTGCGAGGAGTCAGACGCCTCCCGGCTGATGAAGCTGATCGACATGCTCGAGGAGTCAGACGACGTGGGCGCGGTGCACGCCAACTTCGACGTCGACGCCGACGTGCTGGAGCGGATCGCGTCCTAACGCGCCGGCGGACTCCGTTGGGCCAAAGAGCGGTCCTTCGTCGCTTCTTCGCCGCGCTCGCTACCCTCGGCCCTCCCATGCGAAAGACGACAACCATCACCTGCGCCGCGCTCGCGCTGGCGGCCGCCGTCGCCGGCTGTGGCAGCAGCAGCTCCGACCGCCGCGGGCGTCCAGACGGCGCCGTCGGCGGGCGCCACCGCCGCCACCAGCACCGCCTCGGCGAGCACCTCGGCCACCACCAGCGCCTCGGCGAGCGCCACCAGCACCACCACGAGCAGCACGCCGCTGCCCGCGGCGCTGAAGACCAAGCCCAAGGTGACGCATCCCGTCCGGGCCGCCGCCCAAGAAGCTGGTCGATCAAGGACCTGATCAAGGGCACCGGGGCCGCCGCCACGCGCCAGCTCGACGGTCAACGTCCAGTACGTCGGCGAGCTCTACAAGGGCGGCAAGCAGTTCGACGCCTCGTGGAACGACGGCTCAGGCCAGCCGGTGTCACTGCCCCTGTCGGGCGTGATCAAGGGCTGGCAGCAGGGCATCCCGGGCATGAAGATCGGCGGCCGGCGCGAGCTGATCATCCCGCCGAGCCTCGGCTACGGCGCCACCGCCCAGGCCAAGATCCCGGCCAACTCCACGCTGGTCTTCGTCATCGACCTGCACGCCATCTCCTAGGCCCCGCGTCGGCCGTCGTCCTCGCCGCCTGGTGCCGGCGCGCGGTACAGCGGCGTGGGCCCCGACACGCCCTTGAGCTTGTGGCGCCCGGCCGCTGACCAGCTGAACGCGTCGCGCGTGGCGTCGCGGATCTCGCGCGTGCACAGCACGCTGCCGGGCCGGGCGACGCCGGTGACGCGGCTGGCCAGGTTGACCGAGTTGCCGTAGTAGTCGCCGGCGCGCAGCAGCGCCGGCCCGAAGGCGATGCCGGCGCGCAGGCTGGGGAGCTCCTCCTCCTCGAAGGCGTCGACCAGCTGCAGCGCGACCTCGACCAGCGGCGCGGGCTCGGGGCTGACGAACATCGCGGCGTCGCCGATCGTCTTGACCAGGCGGACCGGGGGCCTGGGTCAGCGACGGCCGCCAGGCTGGCCAGCCGCCCGGCGACCGTGCCCAGCTCGCCGCACCTCGACCTGGCCGCCCAGGCGGGTGAAGCCGACGAGGTCGGCGAAGCAGACGGCCAGCTCCTGGGCGCCGGCGATGTCGCCGGCCTCGAGCTCGGCCAGCCCGAGCACGCCCGCGCTGGACGCTGTCGCGCAGGTGGGCGCTTGAAGCCGGCCACCAGGATCGGCGCGAACGCCGGCGTCAGCTGCTCGGCCAGCTCCGCGAAGCGCAGCGCCACCTCGTCCTCGCTCTCGCCGGCCTCGCAGGAACGTCTCCACGAACGCGGCCGCGATCGTCGCCGCCAGGCGGCCCATGCCCTCGCCGAGCACGCGGGTGATCTCGTCGACGCGCTCGTCGTCGAAGCCGGCGTCGAGGAACAGCTTCATCGACCTGGCCGCCTCGACGTCCTCGTCGGAGAAGACCCGGTCCTCGGGCTCGGGCGCGGGCAGCCCGTGCTGGCGGCGGATGCGCGCCATCGTCCCGGCGGGCAGCCCGGTGCGCTCCTCGACCTCGGCCGCGGTGTAGGTGCCGCCGAGCACCCGCTCGACCGGCAGCAGGGCCAGCCGGTTCTCCTGCACCGCCTTGACGCAGCTCCGCTTCGGCTGAAGCCGTCGCTCGTGCAGGCGCTCGAGCAGCTGCGGCGCGCCTGGCCCGCTCCTCGCCCTCCAGCCCGTCGAGCAGCCCGGCGGCTTCGAAGTCCATCGCCGCATCCTCTCTGATGACGGCGACGTTCGCTAGCATCGTCGCCTCCTCGCGGGCACACCGAGCCTTGCGGTGCCCCTCTAGCTGAACCCGACCGGTACACGCACATGCTGCTCCGATCCTGATGCCCGTCTACAACGAGCGCGAGCGCGTCGAGCAGGCGATCGCGGAGGTGCTCTCCACCGAGCTGCCCACCGACTTCGAGCTGATCATCGTCGACGACGGCTCCACCGACGGCACGCGCGAGATCCTGCGCAACGGCGAACTGGGGCGAGCGCGTGCGGCTGATCGAGCACGAGCACAACCAGGGCAAGGGCGCCGCGATCCAGACCGCGCTGCGCGAGGCGCGGGGCGACTTCTCCTGCATCTTCGACGCCGACCTCGAGTACGACCCCGAGGACCTGGCGCTGCTCATGCCGCCGCTGATGGACGGCCGCGCCAACGCCTGCTTCGGCGTGCGCGCCTTCGACGGCTACACCAGCCACTCGTTCCTGTTCGTGCTGGGCAACAAGGGCGTCACGCTGGCCTGCAACCTGCTGTTCAACGTGTACCTGCACGACATCATGACCTGCCACAAGATGATCCGGACCGACGTGTTCCAGAGCCTGCCGCTGAGCGCGCGCCGGGTTCTCGATCGAGCCCGAGATCACGGCGCGGCTGGTGCAGCAGGGCGAGCGGATCTTCGAGGTCCCGGTCCACTACCGGGCGCGCGCCACCGAGGAGGGCAAGAAGCTCACAGCCCGGGACGGCTTCCGGGTGATCGGGACGCTGCTGCGCTGCCGCTTCGGCGGCTGGGCGGCTCGCGCTCGCTCCGCTTAGTTCTGCGCCGCGGCCGGGGCGGGCGCGGACGCGATCTGCACCGTCGAGGTGTAGATCGACTGGATGGTCGAGAACAGCGGCTGCACCGGGTTGCCCTGAAGGTCGATCTCGCCCTTCTCCACGAACGGCGGGTGGGGGAACGGGTCGCCGCCGCTCCAGCCGGGCTGGGCGGCGAAGTCCTGCAGCGCGAACCACATCGCGCGCGGCGATGTAGGGCTTGGAGGCGAACACGCCGAGGTGGAAGGCGGCCTGCGCGGTCTGGTACTGGTAGGTCCCGCGCTGCTCGGACGGGCCGTTCTGGCTGCCCTCGAACCCGAACTCGGTGATCATCAGCGGCTTGGACGGGTAGCAGCCGTGCAGGATGTCCAGGAACGGGCTGAGCTCGTCGGGGTCGTCGGTGCCGCCGCCGCCCGCGTCGAACCAGCCGAAGTAGTCGTTGAAGCCGAGCACGTCCAGCGGCGCGTAGGCGGTCTGGCAGTCGACGCCGGGCCAGCTGGAGATCGCCATGCCCACCGGCCGCGTCGGATCGAGCTGGTGGGCGAGCTGGGCGGCGCCGGCGATGTAGCGCGCCTCGGCGTCGTTGGGCGGGGTCTGCAGCTCGTTGGCGATGCTCCACACCAGGACCGAGGGGTGGTTCTCGTTGGTGAGGATGTTGGTGCGCAGCATGTTGTGGGCGAAGCTCGAGCCACGCCGGCGCGGGTCAGGTAGCTCGAGTTCACCTGGTAGACGGGGATCTCTGACCACAGCAGGATCCCGTCGCGGTCGGCCGCCTCCTCGATCTGCGGGTTGAGCGGGTAGTGGGCGCGGATGATCTTGCCGCCGAGCTCCCGCACCCAGCCGACCATCGCTGCAGCTGCGCGGGCGTGAGCGCCGCGCCCGACTGGATGTTGAGCTCGTGCAGGTCAAAGCCGCGCAGGTCGAGCACGCGGCCGTTGAGCAGGAGCTGGCCGGCCGAGCCGACGGTGATGCTGCGGATGCCGCTGTAGTCGGTGTAGCCCTCCAGCGTGCGGCCGTGGGCGTCTGAGAGCGTCAGCGCCGCGCGGTACAGGTAGGGGTCGGTCGGCGACCACAGATGCGGGGCGGGGATCGTCACCGTCGCCCGCGCCACCCACGTGCCCCCGGGCGGGATCGTGTGCCCGCCGAAGTTCAGCGCGGCGCTGCCGTAGGAGCCCGTGCAGGATGACGCGTCTGCGCGGCGCGCGGTGACGTTGCGCACGGTGACCTGCTCCTGGATCTGCGCCGCGCAGGTCGGGCAGGGGAGGATCGGGCGGATCACCACCGGCGACATGTCCGCGACTCTGCACCGAGCGCAGGTAGACCTCCTGGTTGATCCCGCCGAAGTTCCACCAGCCGCCGTTCGGCCCGGGCGGCAGATCGCCGCCGGTCGCGGCGGTCGTCGACGCGGACGATGAGGCGGTTGACCCCGGGCTGCACGCCCTTGAGCGGGAACTCGAACGGGAGGTACTCGCCCGCGTGGGTGCCGATCTTGCGGCCGTTGAGCCACACCGTCGCGCGGTAGTTGACCGACTCGAAGCGCACGATCCAGCTGCGAAACCGCGCCGGGACGTAGGACGGCAAAGGCCTTGGCCGGGACCGTGAAGTCGCGCCGGTACCAGCCCACCGAGCCGTTCATGATCGCCGTGCGAGAGGTCGCCGGCGTTGAACGAGTTGGGGACGCGTGACCGGGCGTCCAGCCGTCGGTGGAGGCGACGTTGCGCCACCAGCCGGCGGCCAGGCCGGCGTCGGCGGTGTCGGCGCGGTACAGCCAGGTCCCGCCGAGCAGCCAGCGGTCGCTGGGCCCGTCGCGGTACAGCGCCCCGAGCGTCGGGGGCGTGGCGGCGTACGCCGGCCCGGCCTGGGCGAGGGCCGGCGCCGCGCCGGCGGCGAGTCCCGCCACGCCGAGCGCGAGCACGGCGAGCGACCAGCGGCCGCCACCGCGCGCCGCCGCCTGACGCAAGGCGGCCAGGGCCCGCCGCTACAATCGCCCGCCGATGTCAGCCGTCGACTCGCCGCAGCAGCGGCCACCCGCGACCGGCTCCGTCGGCTCCGGGGAGTCTCGCGGAGCCTCACTGGCCGCCTCCCTGCGCGGCGCCCGCGCTCGCCGCTGCTGATCGGCGTGCTCGCCTGCGTGGTCCTGGCCGCGCTGTCGGCGGCGATCCTGCCCACGGTCCCCAGCTATGACCCGTGGTCGTGGATCGTGTGGGGCCACGAGGTGATCGACCCGCACATGAGCTTCATCGTCAACGGCGGCCCGTCGTGGAAGCCGCTGCCGATGATCTTCACCACGATCTACGGCCTGCTCGGCGGCGCGGCGCCGACGCTGTGGGTGATCACGGCGCGCGTCGGCGGGCTGCTGGCGCTGTGGGGCACGTGGAAGCTGACCAGCCGGCTGGCCGGCGGTGGCTGGCTCGGCGCCTTCGCCGGCCTGCTGGCGGCGATCGGCATCGTGCTCACCGGCCGCCAGGACCAGGCCTGGTACTACTACTTCCTGCACGGGACCTCGGAGGCGATCCTCGTCGCCGTCGCCGTCTGGGCGGTCGACCGGCTCCTGGACGGCCGCCATCTCCAGGCCTACCTGATCATGGCGCGCCGGCGGGCTCATCCGCCCCGAGTGGTGGCCGTTTCTCGGCCTGTACGCGATCTGGCTGTGGTTTCGCGATCCCGCGTTCAGGAGCCCGGGCGATGCGCCTGGTGCTGCTCGCCGGGCTCGCCGTGCAGCCGATCGGCTGGTTCGTCCCGCCGTGGATCACCACCGGCCAGCCATTCCTGGCCGCGACGCACGCGGCCGACTACAACGGTCATCTGGGCTCCGACGTCCTGAGGTCGATCCTGGCCCGCGGAGTCCGCGACCAGCTCCTGCCGGCGCTCATCCTGGCGGTCGTGGCGGTCGTGATCACCTGGGTCCGCGACCGCAACAAGACGATCCTGGCCATCGCGGCCGGTGATCGCGGGCTGGTGGGTGGTGGTGGTCGGCGAGACGCTTGACGGCTACCCGGGTCTGGAGCGCTTCTTCCTGCCCGCGGCGGCGCTGACCACCGTGCTCGGCGGCGTCGGCCTCGCCGAGCTGGCCCGGCTGGCGGGCGGACTGGCCGGCTCGCTGCGCCGGCCGGTGACGGCCGGCGCGGCCGTCGCTCCTGGCCGCGGTCTGCATCCCGTTCAGCCACCACCCAGATCAGCGTCGCGCGCGGCGACGAGCGCAACGCCTCCCAGGGCGTGCATCTGCTCGACACGCTCACCCAGGCGGTGGCCGCCGTCGGCGGCAAGGCCCGGCGTGCTCCCGTGCACGTCGAGCTTCACCGCCGTCAACCACTCCGCGCAGACCGCGCTGGCGTGGAAGCTGGGCGTCACGCTGCAGCGCGTCGGCACCTCGATGCGCGCGCCCGGCGTGGACTTCATCGGGCCGCAAGGCCGCGCAGATCGGCGGGGCGGCCAAGTCGACCCCCGCCTCACCCACGCCGAGACGCTGGCCACGGCCGGGCCGTGGCGCGTCGTGCGCCTGACCGACCCGAACCTGGCGCACGCCACCGCCTGCGTCGGCCGCTGACCGGCGCGGCCGAGCCGGGCTCACTCGCCGCCTCCAGGGGCCAGGACGGCTGAGGTCGGCTTGGGCTCTCGTCGCGGCGGCCTTTCGGCCCCGCTTGCCCTTCTTGTGCGCTTGTGCTTCTTGGGCTTGGCCTTGATCTTCAGCTTGTGGACGATCACGGTGCGGTTGCCCGCCCGGTCGGTGAGCGTGATCGTCATCGTGTAGGTGCGGATGCGCTTGTAGACGTGGCTGGCGGTGGTGCGGCGGATGCGCGCCCGCGGCGAGCCGTCACCCCAGTTCACGTACACCGTGGCGACCCCGGAGGCCGGCGGACCTGGGCAGCCCGGCCGGCGGGGGGTCGATGTAGTTGACGCGCAGTCGCTCGCGAGGTGTTGACGATCGACGTCCCGCTGAGCTTCCAGGTGGCGCGCGGCGCCACGGTGTCGACGAACACCGTCGCCGCTGGCGGAGGTGGTGGTGACGCCCGCGAGGTTGACGGCGGTGAGCTGGTAGGTGTGGCGGCCGTTGGCCAGCGGCGCGGGCGGCGACCATCTGGGTGGCCGTGGTCTGGCCCACCTGGCGTGCCGTCGATGCGCAGGGAGTAGGTGGGCGCGCCCCACAGCTCCGCCGAGGGCGACCACCACAGCAGCGGGGATGCGGTGACGACGTAGCGGAAGCTGTTGGAGGGCACGAAGCCTCCCGGGGCCTGGAAGAGCTGGGCGGCGACGATCGAGGTGCTCGCGCCGCTGCCCTGGACCCAGGCCGCCGCGGCATCGCCGGCCACATCGCCCGCGGCGGCCAGGCCCCGTCGGCGTCGGTGGCGCCCGAGCGCCGGCGTGGAGACGACCTGCTCGGGGCCGAGGTCCGACGCCGTCGGCGGCGTAGCGCAGCCGGATCTCGGCGGGACCGGCGACGCCCGGCGTCTGCTGCCAGGCGATGAGCGTGGAGATCAGGCCGGCGTTGGCGGGGACGGCGTCGGGGGCGCCGCTGTTGGGCAGGCAGTCGACGCGCTCGGTCTGGCCGCGCGCTCGTCTGAGCCACCGAGCGTCGTGGCGTACAGCTCGTGGGTCTGGTCGGTCTCGGAGGTGACGAATCCGGTGCCGTACTCGGTGACCGCGGTCTGGGGCTGGTCGGCGCCCTCGGGGCCGCCGGTGGTGGCGCCGTCGCGCCGCCGAGGCCCCGTCGTACTGCGAGCCGTGCAGGCGGTTCATCGAGCACCCGGGACTGCGTCGCCGAGCCGTTGGTCAGCGGCTCCTGGAAGGCGACCGACGCGTAGGTCGAGTCGCCCCCGGCGGCGATCGACGGCCGGCCGGCCGAGGCCTCAGACCACCCGCCGAAGGTGGCGGGATCGGCCTGCTCGACGACGGTGCTGGGCGTGGTCCCGATCACCCGGCGGGTGTAGATGTGGCCCGCTCTCGCCCCAGGCGACGATCCCGACGCCGTCGCCGGCGGCGGCCACGTCGGGCCGGCCGGTGCCGATGCCGGCGGCATCCGCCGGGTCGGCGTCCAGCGGGGTCGGACTCGAGCGCCCACTGCGCCCTGGTAGTAGTAGGCGGCGCGCACGTCGCCGCCGCCCGCGCCCGCGGTGGCGGTGAAGGCCAGGTAGGCCTTGCCGAAGTTCGAGATCGAGATCGACGGGTTGGCCGCCCCGGTGAACAGCGGCGCCGGCGCGCTCAGCGGGCTGGCCGCCGAGGCCGCCTGCGCGACGTACAGCGTCCCGCTGTTGATGAACGCCACCAGCACCAGCCCGTCCTGGCCCGCGGCGATCACCGGCTGCGACGAGGGCCCGGCGAGACCGGCGTCGACCTGGACCGGGGCCTGGAAGGCGCCGCGCGCTCAGCCGCGACACGAACACGTGGGCCACGGCTCCGACGGTCTTGGTGTAGACGAGCGCCGCCGCTGCCGTCGCGGGCGATCGACATCCCGTTGAGCGAGCGGATGTCGGCGCTCGGGCCGTCGATGACCGCGTCGTCGGGCGCCAGCGCGGGCGCGCGCGAGCGGGCGGCGCCGGCGGGCCCGGCGAGCGCGCCGGCGGCCGTGCGAGCGCACGCCGACAGGCACAGCGCGACCAGCGCCCTGCGCCACGCCCCGGTGCAGAGTGGTGAACGAGCCAGGCGAATGACATCCACTAGAACAGCAGACCCGGCGGCGGGTTGCGCTGCCGGCGCGCCTTGACAGAGATCTAACAACGCCGGCGCAGGACGGCCGGGAGGCGTCCGCGCGCCCACGGAGAATGTGTCTCCATGCTCGTCCTCGGCATCGATCCCGGCACCGCCAGCACCGGCTACGGCGTCGTGCGCGGCGTCGGCTCGCGCCTGCGCGCGGTCGACGAGGGCGTGATCCAGACGCGCCCGGGCGTCCCGCTGGAGCGGCGGCTGGCCGACATCCACCAGCGCGTGGGCGAGCTGCTCGACGAGCACCAGCCCGACGCGATGGCCATCGAGGAGCTGTACTTCGGCGCCAACGTCCGCACCGCGTTCGCGGTCGGCCAGGCGCGCGGGGTGGTGCTGCTGGCCGCCGGCCAGCGCGGCGTGCCGACGCGCTCCTACACCCCCCAGCAGGTCAAGGGCGCGGTGTGCGCCAACGGGCGCGCCGACAAGGAGCAGGTGGCGCGGATGGTGACGCGGCTGCTCGGCCTGGCGGCGCTCGCCGACGCCCGATCACGTCTCCGACGCGCTGGCGGTGGCCATCTGCGACCTCAACCACTCGCCGCTGGCGCGCGCGGTGGCGGGGGCGTCGGCGTGATCGCGCTCATCTCCGGCACGGTGGCGGTGCGCCGCGGCGACCACGTCGTCGTCGACTGCGGCGGCGTCGGGTACCGGCTGGCGGTCTCGGCCGAGACGCTCAAGCACGTCCCGGCGGTCGGGCCGCGACGTGCTCCTCCACACCCATCTCATCGTCCGCGACGACGCGCTGGCGCTCTACGGCTTCGCCACCGAGGAGGAGCGCGACCTGTTCCTCATGCTCCTCGGCGTCCAGGCGGTCGGGCCCAAGGTGGCGCTGGCCGTCCTCTCGGGCGCGCCGCCGCGCGAGCTGCTCAGGGTCGTGGCGGCCGGCGACGCGGCCCGGCTGCAGGCGGCGCCCGGGGTGGGCAAGCGCACGGCCGAGCGGATCATCGTCGAGCTGCGCGAGAAGGTCGGCGCGGCGCTGCCCGAGGACTCCATCACCGTCACCCGCTCCGACGATCCGGTCGACGCTGGCCCGCGAGGCGCTGCTCGGCCTCGGCTACAGCGCCAGCGAGATCGACGGGCTGCTCGAGGGCGCCTCCGGCGACAGCACCGAGGAGCTCATCGCCCACGCCCTGCGGAGCGCGCCGGCGAGTGAGCGGGGTGCGGTGGAGCGCGCATCCAGGACCCCGAGGAGCTGCCCGGCGACGAGCTCGAGCTCGAGCGCTCGCTGCGGCCCCGCCGGCTGGAGGACTTCGTCGGCCAGGAGGCGATCCGCGATCAGCTCGCGGTCTCGATCGAGGCCGCCACCAGCCGCGGGGAGGCGCTGGACCACGTGCTGCTGGCCGGTCCGCCGGGGCTGGGCAAGACCTCGCTGGCCCAGATCGTCGCCGCCGAGCTCGACGTCCCGTTCGTGCAGACCGCCGGGCCCGGCCCTGGAGCGCAAGGGCGACATCGCCTCGTTTCTCACCGCGCTCGAGCCGCGCGCGGTGTTCTTCGTCGACGAGATCCACCGCCTGCCCGCGCGCGCTGGAGGAGACGTTCTATCCGGCGATGGAGGACGGGGTCCTGCCGATCACGGTCGGCCAGGGCGCCGGGGCGAGCATCGTCACCCTGCCGCTGCCGCCGTTCACGCTGATCGGGGCGACCACCCGCACCGGCCTGCTGACCACGCCGCTGCGCGACCGCTTCGGGATCCAGCACCGCCTCGAGCACTACGGGCCCGAGGATCTGGCCCGGATCGTGACCCGCTCGGCGCGCCTGCTCGGGCGTGGAGATCGAGGCCGGCGGGGCGGTCGCCATCGCCCGGCGCAGCCGCGGCACGCCGCGCGTGGCCAACCGGCTGCTGCGCCGCGTGCGCGACTACGCCGAGGTGCGCCACGGCGGGCTGGTCACCGAGGCGGTGGCGGCGGCGGCGCTGGACCTGCTCGAGGTCGACGAGGAGGGGCTGGACCGGCTGGACCGCGAGATCCTGCGCGCCATCTGCGAGAAGTTCGGCGGCGGCCCGGTCGGCCTGTCGACGCTGGCGGTCGCCGTGGGGGAGGAGCAGGACACGATCGAGGACGTCTACGAGCCCTACCTGCTCCAGCGCGGCCTCATCGAGCGCACCCCGCGCGGGCGGGCGGCGACGCGGCGCGCCTACGCGCACCTCGGCCTCGAGCCGCCGGCGCCCGAGCCGGCCCAGACCCGGCTCATCTGACGGCGGCCGGGGCTCGCCCAGGCTGCCGGTTCTTCGGATACTCCTAAGCGCGTCTCTCTATCCTCAGGCGCCGATGGCGCGCGAGCATTACTTCATCTGCCCGCATTGCGGCAACCGCTCGATGGGGACCGATCGCAACGCCGGCTTTCGCCGCGAGGCGCGGGGCTGCGAGAAGTGCGGCTTCGCCTACCTGTTCGAGCTGCTCGACGACTACTACCCGGCGCCCAACGCGGCGTTCTTCGCCTGCGACTCCGACGGGCGCATCGTCGACTGCGGCCGCGGCTCGTTCGAGCTGACCGGCCTGAAGACCGAGCAGGCGATCGGCCGCCCGGTGCGCGACGTGCTGGGTCTGCGCTTCGACGACGGCGCCGACCACGTCGGCACCGCGCTGGAGTGGGAGGTCCGGGTCCAGGGCAAGCCGGTGGAGGTCCACGCCGAGCACGACCTGCCCGCCCGCGCCGTCGCCGACATCTTCCCTGCATACGACGACGATGAGGGCGGCCTGCTGGTCGTGCTGACGCCCACCAACCACCAGTAGCGCGCCGGGATCCGTGCAGCAGCACCCGCGCGAGCCTCAGACCACTAGCATCCTCGGTAGCTGATGTCAGATCGCCAGCGTCACGGCTTCGTCCTGCTCCTCGTGGTGGGCCTGATCGCCGCCTCGGTGGTCGTGATCGCCACCCAGAGGACGGTCCTGGGACTCGACCTCAAGGGCGGGGTCGAGCTCGTCTACCAGGGCCAGCCGACGCCCGCAGAGCCCGGTCGTCACCCAGGCGTCGCTGAACCGCGCGGTCGACATCATGCGCTCGCGCGTGGACCAGCTCGGCGTCTCCGAGCCGGAGATCCAGACCACGGGCAACAACCAGATCACGGTCGGGCTGCCCGACGTGCACGACGTCGCGCGCGCCGAGCACGAGGTCGGCCAGACCGCCCAGCTGTACTTCTATGACTGGGAGGCCAACGTCCTGACGCCCAACGGCAAGCCGGCGGCCAGCCGGCTGCTCACCCAGGACCCGACTGCGATGACGCTCAGCCAGGGCGGCGGCGGCGGTCAGCCGGGCGTCCCGGGCGCGGGCGGGGTGCCGCTCTATCAGGCGGTCAAGCTCGCCGCCAAGCAGCCGGCGCGGCCGCTGTCCGGCCCGTCGTCGCGCACGGGGCCGGCGTACTACCTGTTCGGCGCGCCGGGCAGCGCCGCGTGCGCGGCCGCGGCCAAGGCCGCGGCGACGACGCCGGTGCAGGGCCAGCACTGCCTGCTCGCCGGCCCGGACTCGACGCTCGTCGAGACCTCTACTCAGGCGCTGCCCGCCGGGCGTGACCAAGTCGCCGAGGGCCAGGTGCGTCACCGTGCCCCAGGGCACGGTCGTGCTCCAGGCGGCCAACGCCCAGCGCCGCCAGACCAGATCAAGCCCGCCAGCCCCAACGCCGCAGTTCTACGTCCTCAAGGACAACGTCGCGCTGACCGGCAACGACATCACCAACCCGCAGCCGAGCACCGACCAGAGCGGCTCACCCGACGTCACCTTCGGCTTCAACGGCAAGGGCCAGTCCGCGTTCCAGAGCGTGACCGGGCACGATCGCCCACCGCGGCGCCAACGTCAGCCTCGGCGGCGCACAGCCTCGAACCAGCACTTCGCGGTGGCGCTGGACAACCAGCTCGTCACCGTCCCGCAGATCGACTTCAAGCCAGTACCCGGACGGGATCATCGGCGGCGGCGGGGCCGACATCACCGGCGGCTTCACCAGCCAGACGGCGTCGGATCTGGCCAACCAGCTGCGCCTCGGCGCGCTGCCGATCAAGCTCAAGCGGATCTCCGAGGAGCAGGTCTCGGCGACGCTGGGCCAGCAGGCGCTGCATCAGGGCCTGGTCGCCGGCGCGGTCGGCCTGCTCATCGTCGCCCTGTTCCTGCTCGCCTACTACCGCGTGCTCGGCGTCATCGCCGTCGCCGGCGCTGGCCGTCTACGGCCTGTACTTCTACGCGCTGATCAAGCTCATCCCGATCACGCTGACGCTGGCCGGGATCGCCGGTCTGATCCTGACCATCGGCGTCGCCGCCGACGCCAACATCGTCATCTTCGAGCGCGTCAAGGAGGAGATCCGCGCCGGGAGATCGATCCGCGCCGGGATCGCCACCGGCTACAAGAAGGGCCTGACGGCGATCATCGACGCCAACGTGGTCACGATCATGACCGCGTTCATCCTGTTCGTGCTGGCCACCTCCGACGTCCAGGGCTTCGCCTTCACGCTGGGCATCGGCGTGATCGTCTCGCTGTTCACCGCGGTGCTGGCCACCCAGGCGATCCTCATGACGATGGGCGACTCGCGCACGATCGCCCGGCCCTCGGCGCTCGGCGCCGGCGGCAAGAAGCACGAGTGGCGCTTTGACTTCATGGGCGCCTCGAAGTACTTCTTCTCGCTGTCGGGCGTGATCCTGCTCATCGGCGCGCTGGCGATCGGCGGGCGCGGGCTGAACCTCGGCATCGACTTCACCTCCGGCAGCGCGGATCACGTCACCGCTCGGCCAAGCCCGCGACCGGCGCCGGCGTCGCAGTCGATCGTCGCCGGCGCCGGGCGTCCAGGACCCGGTCGTCCAGGAGATCGGCAACAAGGGCGATCCAGTTCCAGATCTCCTCCAAGCCGCTGACCGGTCGGCAGCAGCCAGCGTCCAGCAGGCGCTCGACCGCCAAGTACGGGATGCCCAAGCTCTTCCAGGCCGACCACCGGTCGGGCCGACGTTCGGGCGGACCGTGGCCAACAGCGCGGTGATCGCCATCATCGCCTCGCTGCTGGTGATCTCCGCCTACGTGGCGCTGCGCTTTGACTGGAAGTTCGCGGTCCCGGTGCTGATCGCCCTGATGCACGACCTGCTCATCACCAGCGGCGTGTACGCGCTGACCGGGAGGGAGGTGACGGTCGACACGGTCGCGGCCCTGCTCACCATCTTGGGTTACTCGCTCTACGACACGATCATCGTGTTCGACCGAGTGCGGGAGAACATCCCGCGGATGCCGCGGGCGGCGTTCTCGCAGATCGTCAACCGCTCGATGGCGAGGTGCTGACCCGGTCGCTGGCGACCACGTCGTGCACGCTGCTGCCGATCATCGCGCTGCTGCTGTTCGGCGGCTCGACGCTCAAGGACTTCGCCTTCGCGCTGCTCATCGGCGTCGCCTCCGGCGCCTACTCGTCGATCTTCATCGCCTCGCCGGTGCTCACCCACTGGAAGGAGCGCGAGAGCGTCTACCGCCACCGCCGCGAGCGCATCGAGGCCGACCACGGCTTCGTCGCCGCCTACGCGACGGCCGGCGCCGACGTCGAGCCCGGCGCGCGACCGCGTCCGCCGCCGCGCCGGCCGGATCACCGAGCCCGACCCCGAGGGCCGTGTCGGCGGCCGAGTTCGAGCAGATGAAGCGCGACATCGCCGAGGAGGAGGCCGAGCCCACGCGCCGCACCTCGACGCTGACCAAGCGCCTGGCGCACACGCGCGACGGCGAGGGCGACGGGTCCGGACGCGGCCGCTCCAAGCGCTCGGGCGGCAACGGCGCGCCCGGCGGCCGCGCCGCCGGCGGCTCGGGCGGCGCAGCGGCGGCGCTGCCGGCGGCCGCGGCGGCCGTGCCGGCGGCCGTCCATCCGGCCGCCCGGCGCGGGCGCCGGCCCCACCGACGCCGCCGCCGGCCGCCCGGCGTCGATCCGGAGACGCTGGACGAGCCGCTGGCCGGCGAGGGCTTCGAGCACGCGCCCGACGAGGCCGAGGACGAGCGGCATCGCCCGCGCGCCAGAAGCCCGATCGCTCGGCCAAGCCGCGCCGGCGCAACCGCCGTCACGGGAGACGCCGCTGATGGGCATGCTCGCGTGGGTGATGATGGGCCTGGCGCTGTGGCACTTCACGATCTGGCTGCCCGACCGCTACTGGGGCGGGATCGTCGGCGCGTTCCTGGGCGCCCTGATCGGCGCGGCGCTGTTCGGGTTCCTCGTCAACGGCTTCGTCATCCCCGGCCGCCACGACACCCACCTGACGACCGCGCTGGAGGCGATCCCCGGCGCGCTGATCGGGATCGGGCTCGATCTACTTCGAGGGCGTGCGCCGCGAGCGCGCCGGCCAGGGCGGCGGCGTCAACCTCTGATCGACGCGATGTCGCGGCGGGGCGCGCCTCGATGCGACGATTGCTGGCGGTGGTCGCCGTGCTCGCGGCGCCGGCGGCCGCGCGTGGCGCAGCGGCGGCGCGACGCGCCAGCGTCTCGGCGCGCGTCGAGCGTCGCGCGGACACCGTCGCGCACCTGCGCGCTGGCGATCACGCGCAACGGCCACGGTCGTCTACCGCCGGCGCGGTCACCGCCTCCGGGTGCTCGCGGCGCACTGCATGCGACGTCGCCGTCCCGCCGGGGAAATCGCCGCTGCACGTGCTCGATCTGGACGGCAACGGCGAGCCCGACGTCGTCCTCGGGCTCTTCAGCGGCGGCGCGCACTGCTGCTTCATCGACCAGGTGTTCTCGTTTGACCCGGCCACGAAGACCTACGTCAGGTCCGCAGCACAACTTCCTCGACGCCGGCGCGCAGCTGACCCGGCTCGACGGCCACATGGGTTCCTCGGTCCGCCGACTCGCGGATCACCGAGGCGGGCTTCACCGACTCCGCCGACTCCGGCACGCCGGTCCAGATCTGGCGTTTCGCCGGCCACGCGGTTCACCGACGTCACCCGCCACTACCCCACGCTCATCCGCCCCGACGCCGCCAGGTGGATGCGCGCTGTTCAACCACCACCTCTCAACGGGGTGGGGCTGATCGCCGCCTGGGCCGCCGACGAGGACCTGCTCGGCCAATCGTCGACTGGTGGACACCACGCTCCGGTCGCTCGCGGCGCAGCAACAAGCTCCGCACGCCGCTGGGCCTGCCGCACGACTCGGAGACGCAGTTCGTGACGCAGCTCGAGAAGCTGCTGCGCAGGCTGGGCTACACGAGGTAAGGCCCGCTCCGGCCCCGGCCGCCGGTCCAGGCGGCGTGCCCGCCGGTCTGTCTGAGGCGGCGCCTACACTGGCGCCGATGGCTCAGGCCGCCGCACTTGCCCCGCCACTGCCCGCCTCGGCGGACGGACCCGGTCGCCGCCGCCCGCCGCTGCGCCTGGCCGTCGACGCCGGCGCCCGGCCGGCGCGCCGGTTCCGCGGCTGCAGATCGCGCCGTACGCGGCCGCCGAGGCGCTGACGCTGAGCGCGAGCTGGGGGTCGGCCACGTCCTGGCCCAGATCCTCGTGCGCCGCGGCCTGGCCGATCCGGCGGCGGCGCGGCGCGTTCCTCGCCGCCGGCGAGGCGCCACGACCCCGGCGCGTTTCAGGGCATCGAGCGGGCGCTTGACCTCATCCGCGGCCACATCGCGGCCGGCGGGCGGATCGTCGTCCACGGCGACTACGACGTCGACGGGGTATGCGCCACCGCGATCATGGTCCGGGCGCTGCGCAGCCTCGGCGCCGACGTCGAGCTGGTTTCTGCCCAGCCGCATCGACGACGGCTACGGCCTGGCCGCGGCCACCGTGCAGCGCCTGGCGCAGCGCGGCACGGCGCTGATCGTCACCGTCGACTGCGGGATCACCGCGGTCGACGAGGTCGCCGCCGCCCGGGCCGCCGGCATGGACGTGGTCGTCTCCGACCACCACGCCCCGCGGGCCGACGGCGCGCTGCCCGGACTGCCCGATCGTGCACCCCGCCGTCTGTCGACTACCCGTGCCCGACGCTGTGCGGCGCCGGGGTCGCCTACAAGCTCGCCTCCGCGCTCGGGGCGCGGCACCGCCGAGGATGACCTCGACCTGGTGGCGCTGGCCACGGTCGCCGACCTCGTCCCGCTGGTCGGCGAGAACCGCCGGCTGGTGCGCCAGGGCCTGCGCCGCTCTGGCCGCCACCGCCAAGCCCGGGCTGCGGGCGCTGATGGCCGTCTCGCGCGCCGACCCCAGCGCGCTGGACACCGGGACGCTCGGCTTCCGCCTGGCCCCGCGGATCAACGCCGCCGGCCGCCTGCGCCGCGCCGACGCCGGGCTGGAGCTGGTGCTGTAGCGAGGACCCGGCGCGCGCCCGGGCGATCGCCGCCGAGCTCGACGCCGTCAACGCCGAGCGCCGCGCGGTCGAGCAGCGGATCCTGTGGGAGGCCGAGTCCCAGGTGCGCGAGCTCGCGCCCACGCACCCACGGACCGGCTACGTGCTGTGGTCAGAGGACTGGCACCCGGGCGTGGTCGGGATCGTCGCCTCGCGGATCGTCGAGCGCTACCACCGCCCGGCGGTGCTGGTCGCGCTCGACGGTGAGAGCGGCAGCGGCTCGGGGCGCAGCATCCCCGGCTTTGACCTGCTGGGCGCGCTGCATGCCGGCGCGGCGCACCTGCGCCGCTACGGCGGCCATCGGGCGGCCGCGGGCCTGACCATCGACGTCGGCGCAGCTCGAGGCCTTCCGCGCCGCGTTCGAGGCGCACGCCGAGGCGGTGCTCACGCCCGACCTGCTCGAGCCGCGTCGAGCGCGTCGACGCCGTCGTCTCCGGGCACGAGCTGGGGCTGGATCTGGCCGAGGAGCTCGAGGCGCTCGAGCCGTGCGGCATGGGCAACCCGTCGCCGCGGCTGCTCGTCCCGGGGGGCCGCTTCGACGACGTGCGGCCGATGGGAGAGGGCCGCCATGCGCGGTTCTCGGTCATCTCCGGGGGCGTGCGCGCCCGCGCGGTCGCCTTCGGCTGCGACGGCCGCGTCGCCGACGACCCCGCGCAGCCGCTGGACGCGACCTTCCGGCTCGAGCGCAACGCCTGGAACGGCGCGGTCGAGCCCCGGCTCGTGCTGCGCCACGCCCAGCCGTGCGCGCCGGCTGCGATCGAGCTTGTCGGCGCCGCTGGGGCAGACGGCTATCTGCCGGCGGTGCTGGCCGAGGTCGACGCGGTGCTCGATCGCCTGCCGTCGTCGCCGGCTGCCGACGGGCGCACGGAGAGCGGGGCCCGCGCGGTGGTCGACTGCCGCGGGCACAGCCCCCTGGCGGTGCTCGTGGACGCGGTGGCCGGCGGCGGGCCCGGTGCTGGCGCTGTGCGCGGACGTCTCGCGGCGGCTGCCCGGCCTGCGCGAGCGCGTCGGCGGCTTCACGCTGGCCGCCTACGGCGAGCTCGAGCGCCGACCCGGCCGCGGCGCTCGGCTTCGCGCACGTCGTCGCGCTGGATCCGCCCACCGGCGCTGCCGCTGACCGGGCGCTGCGCGCCGGAGCGGGCGTCGCCTCGCTGGCCTGGGGCGAGCCCGAGCTGCGCTTCGCCGAGCAGATGCTGGAGCACGAGTACGGGCTGCGCGCCTCGCTCGTCGCCCTCTACCGCGCGCTGCGGGCGTGCGGCCGCGCGGCCGGCGCGGAGCTCGAGCGCCTGCTGCGCGGCGACGGCGCCCACGGGCGCTCGGCGCGACTCGCCGGCCGGCTCGTCCGCGTGCTCTCGGAGCTGGAGCTGGTGGAGCTGGTGCGCGATCCGCCCGGCGCTCGCCGTCCTCGATCATGCGCCGACGGCACTCGACCGCTCGCCCGCGTTCAGGTTCTATTCTCAGATGTACGAGGACGGCAAGCGATACCTGAACAGCGCAAAACATCGAGCAGTCGCCTGAGCCGAGCCATCGGCCGCGGTGACGGTAGGGCCGAGGACGGCGCCATCAGCAACGGCAAGCTCGCCGAGGCAGGCGACCGGGGCGGGGACGGTCCCTCCACCGTCCTGGCCTCCGATCGCCCCCGCGTCGACGGCCTCGTCGGCCCCCCCGAGGAGGCGGCGGTGCCGAACGCCGAGCTCTCGGCGTTCGAGCAGCGTCTGCTCGGGGACCTGTTCGCGATCGTCGAGGAGCACGCCAGCCAGGCGGTGCCCGTGGACCGCGACCGAGTGGCGGCGGCGTTCGCCTACGCGTGCGTCCACCACGCCGATCAGCGCCGGCTCTCCGGCGAGGAGTTCATCATCCACCCCGTCGGCGTGGCCAAGATCTGCGCCGGCATGCGGCTGGACACCGAGACGCTGTGCGCCGCGCTGCTGCACGACACCGTCGAGGACACCAGCGCGTCGCTGGAGGAGGTGGCCGAGACGTTCGGGGAGGAGATCTCCGGGCTCGTCGACGGCGTCACCAAGCTCGACGGCCTGACCTTCCAGTCGCGCGACGAGGCTCAGGCCGAGAACTACCGCAAGATGGTGGTGGCGATGGCCACCGACATCCGGGTCATCCTCATCAAGCTCGCCGACCGCCTGCACAACATGCGCACGATCTCGGCGATGTCCAAGCAGAAGCAGCTGGAGAAGTCGCGCGAGACGCTGGACATCTACGCCCCGATCGCCCATCGCCTCGGCATCCACGCCATCAAGTGGGAGCTGGAGGACCTCGCCTTCCAGACCCTGCACCCCCGCAAGTACAACGAGATCAAGGGCCTGGTGGCCCAGCAGCGCGGCGAGCGCGAGCGCTACGTCTCAGAGGCCGGCGAGATCGTCGCCAAGGAGCTGGCGGAGCTGGGCATCCACGCCGACATCTCGGGGCGGGCCAAGCACTTCTACTCCATCTACGCCAAGATGACCAAGAAGGGGCGGGAGTTCAACGAGATCTACGACCTCACCGCGATGCGCGTGATCGTGGACTCGGTCAAGGACTGCTACGGCGCGGTGGGCGTCATCCACTCGCTCTGGAAGCCGCTGCCGGGGCGCTTCAAGGACTTCGTCGCCATGCCGAAGTTCAACATGTACTCCTCGCTGCACACGACGGTGATCGGGCCCGAGGGCCGGCCGCTGGAGATCCAGATCCGGACCCGGGAGATGCACGATCTCGCCGAGTTCGGGATCGCGGCGCACTGGATGTACAAGGAGGGCGCGCCCGGGCGCACCGGCACGCGAGCCGTCCGCAGCGACTCGGACAGCAAGCTCAAGTGGCTGCGCTCGCTCATGGACTGGCAGCAGGACATGGCCGACCCGCGCGAGTTCATGGAGAACCTCAAGGTCGACCTGTTCGAGGACGAGGTCTTCCTGTTCACCCCCAAGGGCGAGGTCAAGTCGCTGGCGGCCGGGTCCACGCCGCTGGACTTCGCCTACGAGATCCACACCGACGTCGGTCACCGCTGCGTCGGCGCCAAGGTCAACGGCAAGATCGTGCCGCTGTCCTACCAGCTGCGCTCCGGCGACATCGTGGAGGTACTCACCTCCAAGCGCGAGCGCGGCCCCTCTCGCGACTGGCTGGCGCTGGTCAAGACGACCCGCGCCCGCAACAAGATCAAGGCGTGGTTCAAGGCCGAGAGCCGGCGCGACACCGAGCACAGCGGCCGCGAGCTGCTCCAGGATGCGCTGCGCAAGCAGGGGCTGCCAGCCCAGAAGCTCGTCGGCTCCCCGCTGCTGGCCGACGTCATCCGCGAGATGGGCTTCCAGAAGGGCGACGACTTCTACATCGCGCTCGGCGGCGCCAAGATCTCGGCCAACACGGTCGTCAACAAGGTCATGCAGCGCCTCAAGCAGGGCGAGGCCGCCGAGTCCGAGCCGACGGCCGCCGACGACCTCATCCAGACCAGCCGCCGCCGCACCCGGCCCACCACCTCCTCCTCGCGCTACGGCATCGCCGTCGAGGGGATCGACGAGGTCATGCTGCGCCTGGCCAAGTGCTGCCGGCCGGTACCCGGCGATCCCGATCGTCGGCTACATCTCGCTCGGCCGCGGGATCACCATCCACCGCGACGACTGCCCCAACGTGGCCGTGCTCAAGAAGGACCCGGAGCGCTTCACCAACGTCTCCTGGGACGGCGACGCCGAGACCTCGTTCCGCGTCGAGATCGAGGTCGACGGCTGGGATCGCCACCGCCTCCTGGAGGACATGTCGCGGACCTTCGCCGAGGCGGGCATCAACATCCTCGACGCCCACTGCACCGTCAATCACCCGATGGTCAAGAACCGGTTCGTGGTCGAGGTGGGGGACACCCGCACGCTCGATCAGGCGATCAACCGCCTGCGCAACATCGACGCGGTCTTCGACGCCTACCGCGTCACCCCCGGCGCTGGGTAGCGTTCCGCGGGGGCCGCGGCGGGTTCCGGGTGGACCTTGGGAGATCCCCCGGGTGGACCGTGGGAGATCCCCGGGTCGTGGATCCGGTCGTGGAGATCACCGTCAGCTGGTAACGGTGATCTCCCAGAACCCCGAAGCCCGTCTTTACGCCCAGATCTCCCTTTCCCGAGCCCGCTGTCGACGTTCGCTGATGCCCAGTGCGGACGCTCCACGGGAGCCCACGCCACTACCCG
The DNA here is from genome assembly GCA_963790605.1 of uncultured Actinomycetota bacterium. GTDB lineage: Bacteria > Actinomycetota > Thermoleophilia > Solirubrobacterales > Solirubrobacteraceae > Palsa-465. The sequence goes on from CAWBPG010000005.1 coordinate 405,258, forward strand.
CGCTCCGGACCATCGCGCCCAGGCGCCCGTACCACCCGCACTCGCCGCACCTCCGACGTCGGCAGCTTGGTCAGCGCCACCGCGTGCCCGACGGGGAGCGTCTTGATCTCGTTGGGGTGCACGAGGAAGCGCTCCACCTGGCGCCGGCTGGCCCGTGGGCCGTTGCCCGGGTTCAGCAACCCGCGGACGTGCCGGGTCTCCTCCCACACCCACTGGGTCCCGGCCATCTTGGCGATCATCTCCGCCGACTCGGGGACGTCCTGGCGGTGGGCGATCTTGACGCCGACGATGCCCAGCACCTGATCGCGGAAGCCGGGCGCCGCCCGCTGCAGATCGGCCATCTCCTGGGTGGCGGTGAGCACGCTGATGCCCGACTCGCGGGCGCGGGCCAGGAGGGCGAGCACGTGGTCGTCGCCGAGGGCCGAGAACTCGTCGATGGCGACTGTCGCGGGCACGGGCAGTCGCGCGGCATGGTCGTCGCGGGCACGGTCGTCGTGGCCGGCGCGGCCACTGGGCTCCCGGGACCCCCCAACCGGTACCCCGACGCGCTCACCAGGTCCTGGATCGCCAGCGCGCCCAGCTGCGCGGCGAGCTTCCCGTACACGCTGGCGTTGAGGCTGAACAGGATGACGTCGCCGCCTTCCAACCCGGCGCGGAGGTCGATCGCGTGCCCCGGCGGTCCGCCCGGGACCAGGTAGGGGCCGGCGCAGGACTCGCTCAGCAGGGCCAGCCGGGTTCCCAGGCCGCGGGCGGCGCTCACCTGATCGCCGGTGAGGCCGCTGAGGTAGTCCAGGACGCGCTCGGCCAGCGGCTCGGGCACGCCGCGCAGGGAGGCGGCCAGCCGGCGTGGCTCCATCAGCGCCACCACGCGGTCCAACTGCGCCGGCGGGGCGGGCGGGGCGGGCGGGGCGGGCGGGCTCGAGTCCCGCGCGTGCAGGACCGTGAGCACGGTCTGGACGTAGCGCTCGGCGGCCCGCTGGTAGTGGGGTTCTGAGAAGCGCTCGGTGGCGATGAGCTTGTCCTTGAGCGCGGTGGCGTTGCCGTGGGCCAGCGGGTTCCAGTGGCCCGGGCCGTCGGGGGTGAAGATGCGCACCCGCCGCCCGGCCGCGGCAGCGGCCTGCTCAAGCTCGGCGGCGAACGCGGGCGATCCCTTCATGTCGATGGCGATCACCGGGCGCCCGCGGCGGATCTGCGCGCCCAGGATGCCCAGCATCGTCGTGGACTTACCCGCTCCGCTCGCGCCCACGATCAGCGCGTGCGCGGCGAGCTGGCGATCTGACAGCGTCACCGCCCGGCCCCCCGGGTCGCGCCCCAGCGTCACCGACTCTGCGGTGGCCTGGGCGGCGGCTCGCTCCCCCGCGTGCCGGGCCGCGACGCGCACCAGGGCGGGCACGGCGAGGAGGGCCGCGCCGGCCACGAGCAGCCCGGCCGCGACCCACACCGACGGCGAGACGATCACCGCCAGCCACAGCGCCAGCCCGCCGTACCGGCGCGCCGCCGAGCTGCGCTGGGGTGGACGAGCGCTCACCGGGCATGCTCCTGGGCCGCCGGACGCCGGACGCCCGCGCGCTGGACCGCTCGCCCCCGCGGCGACGCCGCCCCAATCGGCGGCGCCATGCTCACGCGCTGCACCCGGACGAGGTGGAGATATGCCCATCCGCGCCGCCGTGCGCTCGATGGCCCGGCCCACCGACCGGTGCTCGACGAGGTAGACCACCGCGTCAATCCGCCGGTCGGCCGCGTACCCGGCCAGGATGCGCTCCCGGCGCGCGACCTCCTTGGTGCAGAGCTCGAGCTCGAAGGCCACCCGATGCCCGCTCTGCGTGATGAGCACCAGGTCCGGATAGTGCAGGCGGTCGCGGCCGCCGGGCCCGACGCCGCCGAGGCGGACGCCGTAGCGCCGCGCACGTTCCTCGGTGCGACCGTCGTGGGACCGCATCCGCCGCTCGGAGATCACGCGGTCGACCGGCCCGAACCTCCCCGCCTGCGCCGAGAGCATCAGCCAGCCCAGCCCGGTGTCGTGTCGGTGCGTGGCCAGGTCAAAGCCGCGAGGGGCGAGGAGATCGCTGCCGGCCGCCCGCAGCCCGGCCGCGGTGATCTGGTGCCACGTCGGCCCGCGGTGCAGCTCCTTGCGGCGGCGCAGATGCCCGCCGGTGCCCAGCCGCCGCAGCCGCGACTCGGCCGCCGCATCGCTCACGCCCAGCAGGGCGGCGACCTGGGCGGCGATCACGAAGCGATGCTCGGCGGCGAAGCGCAGCAGGGCGCGGTCGGCATCGGTGATCTGGACGGGTCTCCCCATATATATGGAGAGCCTCCAGCGCGGAGCTTTTCACCCCCCTGACCGCGCAATCGCTCAGCGCCAGGTCTGGCGGATCAGGCGACCCAGGTCTGGCGGATCAGGCGACCCAGGCCTGGCGGATCAGGCGACCAGGCCTGGCGGCGGCCGGCGATCAGCGACCGGGATGCGGCAGCGAGCCGGTGTCGACCACCTGGAAGTCGCGGCCGTTGAGCTGGTCGAGCTGATGGAGGGCGTCGTCATTCCAGTGCGGGCTCGGCGCCCCCGAGATGAACCACGGGCTGCCGTTGTCGGCCAGGATCATCCCGTAGGTCTTGAGCGCCTGGGCGACGATCCGGGCCTGGCGGGGGAGATGAGAGATGTTGACGCTCGCCTCCAGGCGCACGCGGAGCCCCATCGGGGGTGCCCCCGAGCCGCAGCTGCCCGCCTCGTGGCGGGCGGGGTAGACGTAGTGGGCGCTGGTGCACGGCGCGGTGAAGCGCAGGGCATGACGGATCGCCCCGGAGGCCGCCTCGCCGTAGATCGCCAGGCCGGCCAGGATGGGGAGGCCCGCCGCGTCGGCCGACGTCCAGCCCGCCGGACGCAGCTTGTCCGAGCGCAGGTTGAAGATCGCACCCGAGCCCGCCTTCCAGCGGGCGCCGTTGCTACCGGATAGGCGGCGAACAGCTCGTAGTCGGTGCAGGTGTCCTTGTTGACGACGATCACGTGGCGGTCGCCGCCCGAGCGCGGACCCCCCTCGATGGGCACGTTGCGCGGCAGCGGGTACCGGTGGCCGTCTGACTCCGAGGCGTACTGGAAGCTGACCGGCACGCGCTTGGTCGCGTTGGAGACGACCGCGTAGGGGATGCCGTTGGGAGCGCCGTTGTAGACGGTGCCGAAGTCGGGATGGACCGGGTTGCTCAGCCCGATCTGGGCGATGAGCGCCGCCGAGTCCTTGGCCACCGGCAGCTTGTCGACGCGCTGGTTCCACGGGTTGTCGGAGGGGAAGACGGGGCAGCGCGTGCCGGGCAGGGTCTGGACGTGCACGCCCGTCGGCGCGGCTTGCGCATGGGCGAGGGCCGCGACCGCGATGAGCAGGCCCAGGAGGACCAGCGCAGGAGACCGTCGGACGATCACGACACGACGAGGATGCCCTTCGGCAGGCACGTGAAAACCGCCTCGCCGACATTCCCGATGTAGTCGCCGTCGACCTGGAGCGGGAGTGGGCGGTCGTCCAGGCTCGAGACGCGCACCTCGCTCACCCCGCTGTAGCCGTGGACGTGGCGGTGGTCCACCACGTGCGAGCGTCCCGACAGGGCCCGCCATCCGATCGAGGGCACGTCGAGGGGGTTGGCTCGCCGCAGGACGATGCCGGCCAGGTCGCCGCTGTCCAGCGCGGCGCCCTCGGCCATCCGCACCGCCCGGTCGCCGAAGTACGTGTAGGGGTGGGCGTTCTGCACGATCGCGGTGACGCCGTCGATGGTCTCCTGGCCGATCTGCGCCCGCAGCCGCAGCGGGCGGACCAGGTAGCGGCGGTTGAACGTCTTGACCGCGGCCCAGGTGTAGTACCACTCGCCCATCCGCGCCTTGAGCCGGGGGTGGGCATCCACGATCTCGACCACGCTGGCGTCCAGGCCGGCCCCGGCCGAGAACGTGAAGTAGCGGTCGTTGACGCGGCCGACATCGACGCGGCGCGGCTTCCAGTCATAGGCCATGCCCAGCAGGTGCTCGGTGGCGTCCACGACGTCGGCGGGGATCCCCAGCATGCGGCAGTAGACGTTGGCCCGGCCGCCGGGCAGGCAGCACAGTGGCGTGTCGGAGCCGACCAGGCCGTTGGCGGCCTCGTTGACGGTCCCGTCGCCGCCGAAGGCGACCACCACGTCATAGCCCTCCGAGGCCGCCTCGCGGCACAGCTCGGTCGCGTGGTCGCGAGCCTCGGTGTCGACGGCGTGGACGTCGTAGCGGCCGCGCAGCGCGTAGACGACGAGGTTCTTCAGCCGGTCTGAGACCGTCGTCGCGTACGGGTTGACGATGACCAGCATCCGCCGGCTGGGCACGTCGGCCAGCTCTGAGTCCAGCATCGCCTCGAGGCGCGCCAGGGGATCGGACGAGGCGGTGGCCATAGGTCAGTTGTTCAACACACCGAGGCGGGGCTCTCGTTACGCGTGACCACGGTCGGCGGGCTCACGGTAGTGGATCGCACCCGACCGTCTCGTCGCCCCCGCCGGCCCGGCACCGGCACCGGCACCGGCACCGGCACCGATATAGTGTGCGCCAGACATAGCAGTACGCATCCAGAGGGGTGGAGGGATATGGCCCTATGAAACCCCGGCAACCTCCCGCAAGGGAACGGTGCCAAATCCATCAGGCTCCAACTACAAGGCCTGGGAGATGTGGCAGGGCGGTTTCACCGACCTCCGACCACTGACCCCGGCGGAGGTTTTTTCATATGCCGCCAGAGTCGCTTCGCTGCAAGGAATGCCAAACGGTCTATCCGCTTGACGCGCGCTACGTGTGTGAACGGTGCTTCGGGCCCCTGGAAGTCGCCTACGCGGGGTGGGCGGGATCCGGTTCCGCTGACAACCCCGACGAGCTGCGCCGCCGTATCCAGGCCGGGCCGCACTCGCTGTGGCGCTACGGGGACTTCCTGCCCGTCCACGCGCTCCCGCAGGGCCACCTGCCCGCCGGCTGGACGCCGCTGCTGCGCGCCGATCGGCTGGCCGAGCGCCTGGGCCTCAACGAGGTCTGGATCAAGAACGACGCTGCCAACCCGACGCACTCGTTCAAGGACCGCGTCGTGTCGATCGCGCTGGCCCGGGCCCGCGAGCTGGGCTTCGAGACGATCGCCTGCGCGTCGACGGGGAATCTCGCCAACGCCGTCGCCGCCCATTCGGCCGCGGCGGGCCTGGACTCCTACGTGTTCATCCCCTCCAACCTCGAGGAGCAGAAGGTCCTGGCCACCGGGGTCTACGGGACCAACGTCGTCGGGGTGCGCGGCAACTACGACGACGTCAACCGGCTGTGCACCGAACTCTCCGGCGAGCACGAGTGGGCCTTCGTGAACATCAACATGCGCCCGTACTACGCCGAGGGCTCAAAGACGCTGGCCTACGAGACGGCCGAGCAGCTCGGCTGGCAGGTGCCCGACCGGGTAGTGGCGCCGATCGCCTCGGGATCGCTGTTCACCAAGATCGCCCGCGGCTTCCAGGAGTGGATCGACATCGGCCTGCTCGAGGGCACCCTCCCGACCTTCAACGGCGCCCAGGCCGCCGGCTGCTCGCCGGTCGCCAGCGCGTTCACGGAGGGCAAGGACTTCTGCCGGCCGGTCAAGCCCGACACGATCGCCAAGTCCCTGGCCATCGGCAACCCGGCCGACGGGCCCTACGCGCTTGACCTCGCCCGGAGGACCAGCGGGACGATCGAGTCGGTCACCGACGACGAGATCCGCGAGGGCATCCGCCTGCTGGCCCAGACGACCGGCATCTTCACCGAGACCGCCGGCGGCGTCACCACCGCGGTCCTGGCCAAGCTCGCCCAACGCGGCGACATCGACCCCGATGAACGGGTCGTGGCCTACATCACCGGCGAGGGCCTCAAGACGCTCGACGCCGTGCGGGGGACGTTCGAGGCATGGGAGATCGACCCCAGCGTCGACGCGTTCGAGGCGGCCAACGAGCGCGTCAGCGCGCTTGCATAAGATGTCCGCCATGGCCGTCAGCGTGAAGATCCCCACCCAGCTTCGCTCCGCCACCGAGGGCGAGGCCACCGCGAGCGTCGATGGAGCCACCGTCGGCGAAGTCCTCGACTCGCTCTACGAGCGCTACGGCGAACTGCGCAGCCGCATCGCCGAGGACGGCGGTCTGCGACGGTTCGTCAACGTCTACGTCGACGGTGAGGACATCCGTTTCCTCGACGGCCTTGACACCATCGTCAAGGACGGCGACGAGGTGACGATCCTCCCGGCTGTGGCTGGCGGCTGACCGGGCGCGCCGCTCAGGCGGCGGCCGGCTCCAGCGCGTAGTCGTCGAGCCACGGCGTCCGATACCCGTCGCGCCACAGGACGGGAAAGAACGCCTCGTCGATCTCGCGCTCCCCGGGTCGCCGGTAGCGCGAGTAGATCGGGTGGTTGTGCTCCGGGTTCCACCGGGTGTCGGTGGTGATGAGGTGGCTGATGATCGACCGGCGCTGGGCGTCGGCCCGTTCGTTGGGCGGGCTGCCGTGAAACGTCCAGCCGTCGTGGATCGCGGCCCCGCCGGCGGGGACCTCGATGGGCACGAGCTCCAGCTCGGTCCCGGGCGGGGCGGCGTCGCGCACATGCCCCAGCCAGTCCTCGGGCGCGTGGAACGTACCGCCGAGCGAGGCGTGAGGCCATAGGTGCGAGGCCCGCACGTAATAGATCGTGCCGGTGTCGGCCGCGGTGTCGTCGAGCGCCATCCAGCACGTCGTCATGTTGGGCGGGTCGAGGTGGTCGAGGTAGGCGGCGTCCTGATGGCAGAGCAGGGCCTTGCCTGAGGGCGGCTTCCAGATCGCGTTGTCCTGGGCCAGGCGCGCGCCGGCCAGGCCGGCCAGTCGCGCGGTGAACTCACCCACCCGGCGCGACAGGGACACGGCGGCGAGCACCCGGTCGGCCTTCCAGACGTTGCACATCTGGCGCGTCAGGTCGGCCGGGGTCACGCCCGGCGTGTAGTTGACCTCGTCGGGCGCGAGCCCCGTCTCCCAGTCATGCTCGAACACCGCCATGAAATGACGGCGGAGCTCGTCCAGCGCCTCCGGATCCAGGAAACGCTCGACGATGAGGAACCCGTCCCTGCGGTACCTCTCGATCTGATCCCCGGTGGGTTCGCGGGATCCGGACATGTCTCGAAGGTTAATCGCTGCGGATTGCCGGGCGGCGCCGATAGTCGATGCGCGACAATGGTCGAGATGAGCGAGCCTGTGCCCACCACACCCAAACGGTCGTTTCGGCCGCTGCTCACGGGGCTTGCGATCCTCGTGCCGCTCGTCCCGATTCTCGCGGCCCTGCTGATGGGCGGAAGCGGCGGATCGGCGGCGGTGCCCGCCAACGCGGCGACGGGCCCGGTGCCCACGTTCGCACCCGCTCCTGGCGCGGCGGCCACGCAGGCCACGTCGCCGGCGCCGAAGGCCGCGGGCCTGCGGCTGCCGCCCGGCCACGGGGCCCTCGTGGCCCTTCTGCGCCGCACGACCGCCCTGCACGCCAAGCCCGGAGGCCGCGTCCTGGCCAAGCTGGCGCTGAAGACCGAGTTCAACTCGCCGCAGGCGATGTGGGTCGTGCGCCAGTCCGGCCGGTGGCTCGGGGTCGTCAGTCCCCTGGCGGGCAACAACCAGGTCGGCTGGATCCCGGCGTCGGTGGCCTCGCTGAGCCGGGTCAACTGGGAGCTGAAGGTGTCGCTGTCGGCCCGCAAGCTCACCGTCCTTGACAACGGGCAGGTCAAGCAGCGCTATACCGTCGCGATCGGGGCGCCCGCCGCGCCCACGCCGACGGGCCGCTTCGCCGTCACCGACCGTCTGCTCACAGGGAACCCCGCAGGCCCCTACGGCTGCTGCATCCTCGCCCTGTCGGCCAAGGCGCCCCATGCCATCCAGGACTGGAGCGGCGGCGACCGGATCGCCATCCACTCCACGCCGGAGACCGAGACGATCGGCCAGGCGGTGAGCCATGGGTGCGTCCGCCTCACGCTGGCCGAGGGCCAGTGGCTGATCAACCACATCCCGCTCGGCACCCCGACGGTCATCAGCGGCTGAGCTCGCGCGCCGGGTGGCCCGGTCGCGGCGTGCCCTCCCTCAGCTCGTCTCCCCGCTGACCTTGCGGATCTTCTCGATCGCCGCGCGCAGAAGCCGGGACACCTGCATCTGCGACGTGCCGATTCGTGACGCGATCTCCGACTGGGTCATGTCGCGCCCGAAGCGCAGGTAGAGGATGAGGCGGTCCGAGTCAGAGAGCGTCTCGACGCCCTTGGCGATCATCGTCAGGTACTCGGCCTGCTCCAGGCGCACGTCCTCGGCGCCGAGCACCGCTGCCAGTGACGGCACACCCGCCTCGTCATCGTCGGATCCCGCCTCCAGCGGGGTGGCGTGGCGGCCGTGGTAGGCCTCGATCGCCTCCAGGGTCTGCTCCTCGGTGGACTCCATGGCCTCGGCCAGCTCCGTCAGCGATGGCGAGCGACCGAGCTTTGAGGACAGCTGGTCGGTGACGCTGGCCAACTCCAGCGCGCGCTCCTTGACCCCGCGTGGGACGTGCACCGCCCAGCCGCTGTCGCGGAAGTAGCGCTTGAGCTCGCCGAGCATCGTCGGCGTCGCGTAGCTGGTGAAGGCAAAGCCGCGGTCGGGCTCGAAGCGGGCGATCGCCTTGAGCAGACCGACCATCGCCACCTGGGTGAGGTCCTCCAGGGGCTCGCCGCGGGCGTGGTAGCGCCGGGCGACGCTCCGCGCCAGCGGCTCGAAGCGCCGGACGATCTCCTCCAGCAGCGCAGGATCCTCCGCCTCCCGGTAGCGACGCATCAGCTCGTCGGTGGAGAACGCCTCCTGGCGGCTCGCGGTCAGCCGTCACGCGCCACGTCGCAAACGCCCACCGACCATTCGCACCACCTCGGGCACACGCATCCTCCGTATACGAAGCCTGTGCGACGGTCTGCGCCGGCGGGATCCCGTCGGCAGCCTCCCATCGATTTGTTGCCGTCCCTGACACCGCCGAGCCGACGTGCGCCGGGAGGCGGCCATCATATCCGGCGGTGGCCGGCGCGTCAGCCCCCCAGCTCGCTGGCACCCTCGTCCTGCTCCGGCGTGAGGACGAAGACCTCCACCTGGAGGTTCTGCTCCAGGTCGTTGGCGCTCATGAACGAGTACACCCGCCGACCGGTCGTCTGCTCCACGGCGGCGATCATCGCCTGACGCATCGCGTCCTGGAGGCCGAGCCGCCCGGCGTGCGACGAGATCGCTCTTGTCGTTGGCGGTGAGCGTCTGCTCGGCGCGGGTGTAGCCGCCCTCGAGCAGGCACACCACCAGGTTGCCGTCGATCGTCGTCCGCGAGTTGGTCGGACCACGGCCGACGAACTCCTTGTGCAGGCGGCTGATCGCGTTGGAGATCTCAAGCGGGCGTGAGGCGGTGGACTCGGTGGTGCCGCCGTCGATCTCGGGATCGGATTCTTCGAGCATGAGCGGACGTCTGCCTTGCGTACGGGAGGACGGGTCGCGCCAGTGTACCCCCGGCTCGGACGGCTGGTGAACGGCGATTGAGTGCGCAGCGACGCGGGTAGCTGCGGTGGACGTGTTACGCGCTCTCGTTCTCTGCGAGCCAGCGGGCGACGCTTTCGCAGGTCGGCCACGAAGGCGTCCATGGCCGCTGTGCGCTCCTCGTCGTCGCGCTGGCGCAGGATCGCCGAGGGATGCGTGGTCAGCGTGACCAGGTCGGCCAGCTCGGACTCCATGGGCCGCCCGCGGTCGCGGCCGATCCGCACGGAGGAGCCGAGCAGGGCCTGGGCGGCGGTGGCGCCCAGGCACACCAGCGCCTGGGGCTCGACCAGCGTGCAGCTCGGCGTCAAGCCACGGCCGGCAGGCGGCCACGTGGACGCGCTCCGGGCGTCTGGTGGATGCGCCGCTTGCCCCGGAGCTTGTAGCGGAAGTGCTTGACGACGTTGGTGACGTAGGCGTCGTCCCGGGCGATGCCGGCGCGCTCGAGCCCGTCATCGAGCACGCGCCCGGCCGGCCCGACGAACGGCCGGCCCTCGATGTCCTCGCGGTCGCCCGGGCTGCTCGCCGACGAGCATCAGCCGCGCCTTGCTGGGACGGGGCCCCGAGCCCATCACCGCCTGCGTCGCGCCCTCCCACAGCTCGCAGGCGCGGCACTCCTGCACGGCCTCGCGCAGCGCCTTGAAGCTCGAGGCGCTCGGGGATCGGAGCGCCTCGAGTGTGTCGGGAGTCGTCGAGCAGGGTCATCGTTGTCCCGATCGCGTACCCCGGCCATGAAGCCGGCACGCATCGGATGCTCGGGCTGGAACTACGCCGACTGGCGCGGCGGCTTCTACCCGCAGCGCGAGCCGCAGCGGCGCTGGCTCGAGCTCTACGCGCAGCGGTTTGACACCGTCGAGGTCAACACCACCTTCTACCGCCTGCCCCGCCGCGACGCCGTCGCGCCTGGGTGGCGCAGACGCCCGACGGCTTCACCTTCGCGGTCAAGGCCAGCCGCTACCTCACCCACATCAAGCGCCTCACCGACCTCGGTCAGGGGGTGGCGCGCTTCTACGAGCGCATCGAGCCGCTCGATCGAGGCCGGGCGGCTGGGGCCGGTGCTGTGGCAGCTGCCCGGCAACTTCCACCGCGACGACGCGCGCCTGCACGACTGGCTGGAGGCGCTGCCCGACGGCCTGCACACGATCGAGTTCCGCCACGCGAGCTGGTTTGCGCCGCCGGTGATGCGCGCGCTGCGCGAGCACGGCGGTCGCGCTGACCATCGGCGACCACCCCGAGCGTCCGTTCCAGACCCACGAGGCGACCGCCGACTGGCGGTTCGTCCGCTTTCACTACGGCGCCGCGGCCGCGGCGGCAACTACTCGGCGACCGAGATCGAGCAGTGGGCGCGGCGCATCGCCCAGTGGCGCCGGCGCCAGGCGCGTGTGGGCCTACTTCAACAACGACTGGCGCGCGCTCGCGCCCGCCAACGCCGCGCTGCTCGCCCGCCGGCTCGGCGTCGGGCCCAGCGCCGGTTAGACCCGGGCCTGGGTCGACGGGGATCCCGAACCGGCTCTCCAGCGTCGTCGGGGTCGACGTCCTCCCGGTAGCGCTGCGCGTCTCCGCCATGGGTGAAGACGAGGATCCGGTCGGCGGCGAACGTCTTCAGGGCGTCCTCGACGGCCTCCTCGGGGTCGCTCTCGCCGGTGTCGGCGGCGGCCGACACGCCCTCGGCGCCGAGCTGCTCGACGCTCTGGCGGCGAACCTCGTCGGCGCGCGCGATCGCCTCGTCGGCGTCGGACAGCCAGAAGCGCAGCGCGCTCTCGTGCAGCGCAGGCGCCACCACCATCACCTCGGCGTCGGTGGGATCGGCGTCGCCGGGCAGCGCGTCGCGCAGCTGGTCGGCGGACACGGGCTCGGAGGTGAGGACGAGAAGCTTCATGTCACCTCGCGTACCCGGAGCCCGGGCACGAAAACAGGAAGGGTCGGCGGCCCGCAGGACGGGTATGCGAAGGCCCATGACCCATCTCGACCGCAGCACCCACCGCTGAGGTTCCGGCGCCGACGCCGGTGCCGCCGGCGCCCGACCCCGGCACCGCCGTCCGCCGGTGCCGCCGCATCCCGGCCCGGACCCGGCGCCGCCGACGCCCGGGACCCACGCCCGGGCCCCCGGACCCGCCGGACCCGGTCCCCGTCCGATCTAACGCGCGCGCCGCGGACGCGGCCCCTACCGGGCGTACAGCGACTCGAACAGGTCGGCGAAGCGCTCGTTGACCACGGTGCGCTTGACCTTCAGCGTCGGGGTCAGCTCGCCGTCCTCGACCGTCAGGTCCCGGTCGAGGATCGCGAACTTCTTGATCTGCTCCACCTGGGCGTAGTGCGCGTTGGCGCGGTCGAGCTCGTCCTGGACGAGCGCGCGGACCTCGTCGGCTGCCGCCAGCGCGGCGAGGTCCTCGGGCAGCCCGTGCTCCTTGGCCCACGGGAGGATCTCCTCGGCATCGAGGGTGATCAGCGCCACCGGGAAGGGGCGGCGGTCGCCGTGCATGACCGCCTGTGAGATGAAGCGGCTCTGCTTGAGGTCGTTCTCGATGTTGGACGGCGTGAGGTTCTTGCCGCCGGCGGTGATGATGATGTCCTTCTTGCGCCCGGTGATCGACAGGTAGCCCTCGTCGTCGATCGAGCCGACGTCGCCGGTGTGCAGCCAGCCGTCGACCAGCGTCTCGGCGGTGGCCTCGGGGTTGCGCCAGTACTCGCGGAAGACGTGGGGCCCGCGGACCAGGATCTCGCCGTCCTGCTCGGCGATCCGGATCTCGACGCCCGGCAGCGGCCGCCCGACGGTGCCGAACTTGACGTGCTCCAGCGTGCACACGGTGCCCACGGCGGTCGTCTCGGTCATGCCCCAGCCCTCCAGCACGGGGATGCCGCAGGCGTAGAAGAACTCGAGGATCTCGGGCGCGATCGGCGCCGCTCCGGTCACCGCCTGGTGGATGTTGCCGCCGAACAGCCCGCGCACGCGGGCGTACAGGCGCTCCTCGGCGCGGTCGAAGGCCTGCTGCATCTCCTCGGGGATCTCCTCGCCGCGGTCGCGCCGGCGGCGCACCTCGACGCCGAGCTTGACCGCCTGCTCGAAGCGCGCCCGCTCCTCCTCTGACCCCGCCTCGGCCATCTTCAGCGCCGCGGTGTAGAGCTTCTCGAAGATCCGCGGCACCGACGGCAGGTACGTCGGCTTGGTCTCGATCAGCTCGGCGCAGGATCTGCTTGGTGTCGCCGCCGTAGTAGACGATCGCCGTGCCCTGGTCATAGGAGGCCAGCTGGGCGGTGAGCGCGAAGGCGTGGGCCAGCGGCAGGAACAGGTAGGTCGTCTCGTCGGGCGCGATGAAGGCGATCTCCTCGACCATCTCGCACACCGCTCATGGCGTTGGCGTGGGTGAGGACGACGCCCTTGGGCGGCCCGGTGGTGCCCGAGGTGTAGATGATCGTGTACGGCGTCCTCGGGCGCCGACGCCCGACTGGCGCTCCTCCAGCTCGGCGCGGTCGCGCGCCGCGCCCGCGCTCGCGCAGCTCATCCAGCGACAGGTCGCCCGCCGCCGCCCTCGATCGACACCACGTGCCGCAGCTCGGGCAGCTCGTCGCGGACCTGCTGCGATCTTGGCCACCTGGGCGTCGTCCTCGCAGACCACCGCCTTGGCGCCCGGAGTTGCCGAGCACCCACGCGCATTCCCGCGGCGAGTTGGTGGGGTAGACGGGCACGACGACGCCGCCGGCCGCCGAGATGCCGTAGCTGGCCAGCGTCCACTCCAGCCGGGTGTCGGCGAGGATCGCCGACCCGGTCGCCGGGCTCGATCCCCAGCGTCGGCGAGCCCCAGCGCCACCTCGTCGATGGCCTCCACGACCTCGGCGTAGGTGAGCTCATGCCACTCGCCGTCGACGCGATGGCGCGCCGCCAGGTGATCGCCGAACCGCTGCGCCGCCGAGCTGGGCAGCGCGGCGACGGTGGCGGCAATCGCACGGGTGCTCTCGGTCATGGGTGTCTCCTCCTCGGCGCGGCGACGGGTGTCCTGCGTCTCTAACTGTCGCAAAATCCGAGCTCCGCGGATCACCCGGCGTCGGCCGCGGATCATCCGCCGTCCCCGCCCGAGCGCAGCCCGGCGGCCACCGAGCTCCACAGCGTCACGTGCGGGCGGGGCCGGGCCCGCGACGAGGCGGTGCCCGCGCGGCCGGTCGAGATCGCCTGGGTGGCCTCCGGGCTGGTGGCAAAGCGCTGCAGCGCCAGCGCCGCCGGCAGCGCCCGGCCGAAGCCGAGCGTCGAGGCGTGCCACATCTCGAGCATCGGGGTGCCGCGGACGTCGATCCGGGTCAGGGCGCGGCGGCGCAGCTCCTCGATCACGGTGTGGGCCAGCGTGAGCACCACCCCGTCGCCCGCGGCCGCCGCGGCCACCGCCGCCGCGTGCGCTGGTGTAGCCCACCACCTCGGCCGGGCTCGATCCCGGCGCGCGCGAACAGCAGCCCGGCGCCCGTGGTGGGATCGAGCTCGGGCGGCCCCAGCAGCCAGCGCTCGCCGGCCAGCTCGGCCGGCGCGACGTCGCGCCGGCCGGCCAGCGGATGGCCGGGGGCGGCGACCACGATCAGCCGGCAGCGCAGGAACGGCACCGAGGCGATCGTGGCCGCGCGCTCGGGCGCCGGCGGCGGGCCCGAGCGCGATGTCGGCCCGGCGGTGCTCGAGCAGCTCGGCCATCGAGGCGCCGGCGACGGTCTCGATCGCGACCTCCAGCCCCGGGTCGCGGGCGGTGAAGGCGTCGATGAGCGGGCCCGACGTGCTCGGCGACGACGTTGGTCACCGCCACCTGCATGAGCCGCGACTGCCCGGGCGAGTCCTGGACCGAGCGCCGCGCCTGCTCGGCCAGCCCGAGGATCTCCGCGGCCAGCGCCGCCAGCCGGCGGCCGCCCGGCGGTGAGCGCGATGCCGCGGCCGTCGCGGACGAACAGCTCGTCGCCGAGCTCCTTGCGCAGCGCCGCCACCGCCACCGACACGGCCGGCTCGGTCACGCCCAGCTCCGCCGCGGCGGCCTTGACCGAGCCCAGGCGCGCGACGAGCACGAACGACTGCAGCTGGGCGAGGGTCATCTGCGGTTGGCCTAAGCGATCACTTAACTCACAGTTGCGCGCGAGCCCCGCGCGCCAGCAGAATGCTAGACATGGAGAGAAGGCTCTCGTGCCGCCTGCCGCGGCGGCGCGGCCGCAAGGACCGCAGGCGAAAGGACTCGTGCAGGTCCCGGCACCGTTTGAATACGAGCGCGCCACCAGCGTCGAGCACGCGCTGGAGTTGCTGCGCCAGCTCGGCCCCGAGGCCCGCATCCTCGCCGGCGGCCACTCGCTGCTGCCGATGATGAAGCTGCGGCTGGCCACCCCCGGGTACCTGATCGACATCGACGGGCTGGCCGGGGAGCTCGGCTACATCCGCGACCGGCCCGGCCGACGAGATCCGCATCGGCGCCATGACCCGCCACCGCGAGCTGCTCGAGTCGCCGCTGCTGGCCGAGCGGGCGGCGATCTTCACCGACGCCGAGCGCGTGATCGCCGATCCCGATCGTCCGCAACCGCGGCACGATCGGCGGCGCGCTGTGCCAGGCCGACCCGTCCGAGGACCTCGGCGCGGTGTGCGCGGCGATCGGCGCCCAGATGGTCGATCCGCGGCCTCGACGGCGAGCGCGTGCTCGACATCGACGAGTTCCACCGCGGCCCCTACCAGACGGCCGTGGAGGACGACGAGATGCTGGTGGAGATCCGGGTGCCGCTGCGGCCGACGGTGCGGCAGCGCCTATGAGAAGGTCGACCGGCGCGTCGGCGACTGGGCGGTGGCCGCGGCCGGGGCGTCGCTCACGCTCGACGACGGCGGTGCGATCGCCGACGCCGGCGTCGCCCTGGCCGCCGTCGGCGCCGACATCGCCTGCGCCCAGGCCCGCGAGCGAGCTCATCGGCCAGGCGCCCACCGACGGACGTCCTGCGAGCGCGCCGGCGCGGCCGCCGCCGCCGCGTGCTCGCCGGTCTCCGACCAGCGCGGCTCGGTGGAGTACAAGCGCCACGTCGCCGGCGTCCTGACCGTCCGGGCCCTGCAGCGCGCGGCAGCGCGCGCGCAGACGGGGCCGGCGGGGTGATGCAGGTGACGGTGGCCGTCAACGGACAGGAGCACACCCGCCAGGTCGAGCCGCGCATGCTGCTCGTGCACTTCCTGCGCGACGAGCTGCGGCTGACCGGGACCCATTGGGGCTGCGACACGTCCAACTGCGGCACGTGCGTCGTTCTCATGGACGGCGAGCCGGTGAAGTCGTGCACGGTGCTGGCGGCCACCGCCGCCGGCCACCAGATCCGCACCGTCGAGGGACTCGAGGTCGACGGGCGGCTGGATCCGGTGCAGGAGGGCTTCCGCCAGGAGCACGGGCTGCAGTGCGGCTTCTGCACGCCGGGGATGATGCTCACCGCCCGCGCGCTGCTGGACCGGCGCGCGCGGGCCGACACGCTGGACGAGTTGACCGACGAGGAGATCCGCGAGGCGATCTCCGGCCAGATCTGCCGCTGCACCGGCTACACGACGATCGTGCGATCGATCCGCTGGGCGGCGGAGCGAGAGAGAGTGCAGTACCAAGGAGGAGGTGTGAGGTGCCCATCGCTGTAGGGGCTTCAAGCGGTTGGACCATCGGGCTGATGCTCGGGCGTGGTCGTGGTGATCGTCGCCGCGGCGATCGTGATCACGATCGTGGCCCTGGCCATGCGGATCGCCAAGCAGGCCGCGGGCGCCGTGGAGGGCGTCGAGGTCGTGCGCGCCCAGACCGACGCCCTCGAGCGGCATCGGCCAGATCAACGACTCCGGGCGTGCGGATCCTGCACTCGGCCCGGGCGCTGCGCAAGGTGGCGGTGGGCAAATGACCGTCGTTCGCCCTCACCAACCACGGCGCGTGGGGCATCGGCGCTCATCATCGGGCTGGTCGCCGCGCTCGCCGTCGCCGCGCTGCTGGCGGTGCTCATCCGCACCGTGCAGGACATCGACAAGTCGGCCGCGGCGCTGCTCGAGGTCGCCGGGCAAGGTCGCCGGCAACACCGCCAACATCCCCCAGCTTCAGGCCACCGCGCCGGTGCTGGGGCTGATCGTGGACGAGGCGATCATCCAGGACGGCTACATGAACGCCCTCACCGACGGCTACGGGGGGGTGCCGGCATGAGCTCCACCACCCTGACCGTCCTCAGCGTGCTGCTGGCCCTGGTGATCGTCGTCGTGCTCGCCGGCGCGCTCCTGCTCATCCGCGCCAGCCTCGCGTCGACCTCGACGACGCTGGCCACGCTCGCCGGCGCGCTGGAGGGCGTCGAGTCCGAGCACCTCGCGCCGCTCGAGCCCGCCGTCGAGGCGATCAACGCCCAGTTCGACGATCATCACCGGCGCGCTGCCCGGGATCGCCGCCAAGGCCGCGATCGTCGCCGAGAGGAGGCCGTCATGACCCTCGAATGGATCGGCGACGTGATCCTGCTGGTGGTCGATCCTCCCGGTCGTCATCTACCTGCTGCACGGCGTGCTGGGAGCCGCCAACGGCGATCGTGCCCAGCGTGGCGCGGATCGCCCGCGCCGCCCGGGCCGGCTCGGCCGACCTCGACGCCGTGCCGCTGCTGCTCACCACCCAGGACCAGGTGGTCAAGACGATCCAGGCCGCCGCCGACTACGGCGGCTCGCTGGACGTCATCCTCGACGACGCGGAAGGAGCGTGAGGCGATGCCGGCTGCCGGAATCGTGATGATCATCGCGGTCGTGCCTGATCGTGGCGGCGATCGTCGTCTACCTGCTCGTCCACGATCGTGGCCCTGCGCAAGATCACCGCGGGCCTCGACGACGCGATCGGCGGGGTGGTGGAGATCATCGAGAAGAGCGCGCCCGTCGCCGAGGTGGTGGCGGACATCAACGCCAACCTCGACGCGGGCGTTGACCTGCTGGAGGGGCTGCTGGTCAAGAAGGCCGGCCTGAGCGACGCGGTCGGCCTGATCGACGGCCTGTACCCCGGCGCCGCCGCGGCCGGGCTGCGCAACTTCCCCGAGTCCAAGACGGTCAAGCCGCCGCGGATCTCCGAGGTCTACACCCGGGGCACGCTGACGCTGGCGCGGCTGGGCCGCGAGGCGCCGATCGCGGCCGCCTCGCCCAACGGCCCGGCGCTGCGCAACCCGGCCTACGGGTCGAGCGCGGCTCGGACGCTGTACCCCGACGGCCGCGAGCAGCACGCCAAGGCGCTGCCGCGCTCGCCGGTGATCGGGGCCGATTCGCCGGTCCAGTACGAGCCCGACGAAGAGGTCGGGCGGCCCGCGCAAGCGGATGCCGGCGTCCTCGGAAAGGAGCTGACGGCCATGCAGACCCCTGCACCGTTCACCTACGAGCGCGCCACCAGCGTGGAGGGCGCGATCGCGTCGCTGGCCAAGTACGACGGCGAGGCGCGGATCATCGCCGGCGGCCACTCGCTGCTGCCGATGATGAAGCTCCGCCTGGCCCAGCCCGAGCACCTGATCGACATCAACGACCTGGACGAGCTCTCCTACATCCGGCGAGTTCGCCGACGAGATCCGGATCGGCGCGCTCACCCGTCACGTCGAGCTGCTGCACTCAGACGTGCTGGCCAAGCACCTCCCGATCTTCGCCGACGCCGAGATGGTCATCGCCGATCCGGTGGTGCGCAACCGCGGCACCATCGGCGGCTCGCTGTGCCAGGCCGACGCCGCCGAGGACCTCAGCGCGGTCTGCTCGGCGGTCAACGCCTCGGTGGTGATCCGCGGCGCCGACGGCGAGCGCGTGGTCGGCATGGACGAGTTCCACGTCGGCCCCTACGTCACCGCCGTCGGCGACGGCGAGATGCTCACCGAGGTCCGCATGCCGCTCGGCCGGGCGGCGGCTCGGCCCACGAGAAGGTCGAGCGCCGCGCCGGGGACTGGGCGATCGCCGCCGCCTCGGCCGCGGTGTGGATCGACGGCGGCACCATCGCCGACGCCGGCATCGCGCTGAGCGCCGTCGGCCCGACCACGGTCCACGTCACGCGCGCGGCCGAGGAGCTGCGCGGGAACGACACCGGCGAGACGAGCTGTTCGAGGAGGCCGGCCAGATCGCCGCCGAGGACTGCTCGCCCTCCGCCGACGGCCGCGGACCGGTCGACTACAAGCGCCATCTCGCCGGGGTGCTCACCACCCGGGCGCTGCGCACAGCCACTGCCCGCGCGCTGCAACAGGAGGCATGACACGGATGCAAGTGACGCTCAAGATCAACGGACAGGACGTCTCCCGCGACGTCGAGCCGCGCACGCTGCTCGTGCACTTCATCCGGGACACGCCCGGGCTCACCGGGACCCACTGGGGCTGTGACACCTCCAACTGCGGCGCCTGCGTGGTGCAGATGGACGGCAAGCCGATCAAGTCGTGCACGACGCTGGCGGTGATGTGCGAAGGCCACGAGATCCGCACCGTCGAGTCGCTGGAGGTGGACGGCAAGCTCGACCCCATCCAGCAGGGCTTCCATGAGATGCACGCGCTGCACTGCGGGTTCTGCACGCCGGGGATGCTGATGACCACCCGGGCGCTGCTGGATGAGATGGGGCGGGGGGGGGGGTGGAATCCGATTCCGTCCGAGCACGAGATCCGCACCGCCATCTCCGGCGCGATCTGCCGCTGCACGGGCTACAAGAACATCGTGGGCGCAGTTCGCTGGGCGGCCGAGCACGAGGCCGCAAACCGACAGGGACAGGAGGTGCACTGATGGCCGTCACCGAGCAGAACCTTCCGAGTCCCGGCCAGGAGCGGCCGATCGGATTCGGCCGTCTCAAGCGCAAGGAGGACGCGCGGTTCATCCGCGGCAAGGGCACCTACCTGGATGACATCCGCCTGCCGGGGATGCTCCACGGCGCGATCCTGCGCAGCCCCTACGCGCACGCCAAGATCAACTCGATCGACACCTCGGCGGCGCTGGCGCTCCCGGGCGTGGCCGCGGTCGTCACCGCCAAGGACCTGGAGACGCTCGGCCTGGCCTGGATGCCGACGATCTCCTACGACACCCAGGCGGTGCTGGCCGGCGACAAGGTCCGCTTCCAGGGCCAGGAGGTGGCGTTCGTCATCGCCACCGACGAGTACATCGCCCGCGACGCGCTGCCGCTGATCGACGTCGACTACGAGCCGCTGCCGGCGGTCGTCGACGCCCGCAAGGCGATGGACGCCGACGCGCCGCTCATCCGCGACGACAAGGAGGGGCAGATCGACAACCTGGCTCAGCCCGACGTGGGAGGCCGGCGACGAGGAGGCCACCGACCGCGCGTTCGCCGAGGCCGACGTGATCGCCACCCGGGACATCATCTACCCGCGCTGCCACCCGGCGCCGCTGGAGACGTGCGGCATGATCGCGGACTTCAACCCCCAGACCGGGCAGCTGGACATCTACAACGGCAACCAGGCGCCCAACGTGCACCGCACCGTGTACGCGCACGTCGCGGGCCTGGCCGAGCACATGATCCGCATCCGCTGCAACGACATCGGCGGCGGCTTTGGCAACAAGGTGCCGGTCTATCCGGGCTACGTGTGCGCCATCGCCGGCTCGATCGTCGCCGGCGCGCCGGTGAAGTGGATCGAGGACCGCTCCGAGAACCTGATGTCCACCGGCTTTGCCCGCGACTACATCATGCGCTCGCAGATGTGCGCCAAGGACGGGAAGATCACCGGCCTGCGCGTCGACGTCATCGCCGACCACGGCGCGTTTGACTCGACCGCGCAGCCCACGAAGTTCCCTGCCGGGTTCTTCCACATCTGCTGCGGCTCCTACGACCTGCAGGCCAGCCACGTCAAGGTCAAGGCGGTCTACACCAACAAGGCGCCGGGCGGCGTGGCCTACCGGTGCTCGTTCCGCATCACCGAGGCGGTCTACCTGGTCGAGCGCATGGTCAACGCGCTGGCGCTGGAGATGGGCGCCGACCAGATCGACCTGCGGATGCGCTAGCTTCATCGAGCCCGACCAGTTCCCGTATGAGACGACCACCGGGTGGACGTATGACTCGGGCAACTACGCCGAGACGATGAAGGTGGCGATGGACATCGCCGGCTACGACGACCTGCTCAGAGAGCAGGCCTAGAAGCGCGCCCGCGGCGAGCTGATGGGCATCGGCGTCGCGTTCTTCACCGAGGGCGTCGGCGCCGGGCCGCGCAAGCACATGGACATCCTCGGCATGTCGATGAACGACGGCGCCGACCTGCGCGTGCACCCGTCGGGCAAGGCGATGGTGTCGATGAGCGCCCAGACCCAGGGCCAGGGCCACGAGACCACGTTCGCCCAGATCGTGGCCGAGGAGCTGGGCATCCCGCCCGAGGACATCCAGGTGCGCCACGGCGACACCGACAGGACGCCCTACGGCCTGGGCACCTACGGCTCGCGCTCGACGCCGGTCTCCGGCGCCGCGGTGGCGGTCGTGTCGCGCAAGGTGCGCGACAAGGCGCGGCTCATCGCCGCCCACATGCTCGAGACCCGGCCCGAGGACCTCGCCTGGGAGAAGGGCCGCTGGTATGTGAAGGGCGACCCGGAGAAGGGGGCGATGATCGAGGACATCGCCGCACGCGCCTACAGCGGCGAGTCGCTGCCCGAGGGCATGGAGGGCGGCCTCGACGCCCAGGTCATCTATGACCCGCCCAACCTCACCTACCCCTACGGCGCCTACATCGCGGTCGTCGACATCGACCCCGACACCGCCCAGGTCACGGTGCGGCGGTTCATCGCCGTCGACGACTGCGGCGTGCGGATCAACCCGATGATCGTCGACGGCCAGATCCACGGCGGCCTGGCCGAGGGGATCGGGATCGCGCTCATGGAGGTGATCACCTTCGACGAGGAGGGCAACTGCCTGAACTCGTCGTTCATGGACTACCTGATCCCGACCGCGCTGGAGTGCCCCGACTTCGAGCTGGGGCAGACGGTCACGCCGTGCCCGCACCACCCGCTGGGGGCCAAGGGCGTCGGCGAGTCCCCCAACGTCGGCTCGCCGCCGGCGATCGTCAACGCGGTCATCGACGCGCTGCACCACGACCCACGGGGTCGACCACGTCGACATGCCGTGCACCCCGGCGCGGGTGTGGGCGGCGATGCAGGGGCGCCCCGAGCCGCCGCAGTGATGGCCGACGGATCCCACGGAGAATCGGTCCCGCCCACCCGGCGGGACGAGATCCGCCACCTCGTCCCCGATGTCGAGACGCTGGCCCGGCGGCTGGCCTCCGTCGACTACCTCGTCGACGAGGGGCTGGCCACGGCGATGTTCCTCAGCCTGCGCCTGCCCCAGCCGCTGCTGCTGGAGGGCGAGGCCGGGGTGGGCAAGACCGAGGCGGCCAAGTCCCTGGCGGCGGTGCTCGACACGCCGCTGGTGCGCCTGCAGTGCTACGAGGGCATCGACGCCGCCGAGGCGCTGTATGAGTGGAACTATCCCCGCCAGCTGCTGTCGATCCGCCTCGCCGAATCGGACCCCGCGCGCGCCGAGCTCGCCGAGGCGGACCTGTTCGGCCCCGACTACCTGATCGCGCGGCCGCTGCTGCGGGCGCTCCAGCACCCCGGGCCGCGGCCGGCGGTGCTGCTCATCGACGAGATCGACCGCGCCGACGACGACTTCGAGGCGTTCCTGCTCGAGCTGCTGGCCGAGGCCACGGTGACGATCCCCGAGATCGGCACGGTGACGGCCACCCACCCGCCGGCGATCGTGCTCACCTCCAACCGCACGCGCGACCTGCACGACGCCGTCAAGCGCCGGTGCCTGTATCAGTGGATCGACTACCCCACGCCCGAGCGCGAGGTGGAGATCATCCGCCGGCGCGTGCCGGGCGCCGCGCGAACGCTGGCGGTGCAGGTGGCCGACGCGGTCAGCCGCATGCGCGACTCCGACGTGCAGAAGCCGCCGGGCATCGCCGAGGCGATCGACTGGCTGGCCGCGCTCAGCGTGCTCGGCATCGACCGAGCTCGACGAGGGCGCCGCCGAGCGCACGCTGGGCTCGGTGCTCAAGTACCGCGAGGACCAGGAGCTGGTGCGCGCCGCGGGGCTGGCGAGGCTGGTGAGCGGAGCGCGGTGATCCTCGCATGACGCGCGCATTCGGTGTCGAGACCGTGGAGCTGGACCTGGCGCCGCTGGTCGGCGCGCTTCGGGCGCCGGCTGCACGATGCCGGGGTGCCGGTGAGCGCCGAGCGCGCGGCGCGGTTCGCCGCCGCGCTGCCGCTGGTCGGTGCGGGCGGGGATCGTTTCCCGCCGGCGGCTGTACTGGACGGCGCGCGCGGTGTTCGTCTCAGACCCCTCGCAGGTGCGCATCTTCGACCGCGTGTTCGCCGAGGTGTTCGGCGCCGGCGCCGGCGGCGGACGCTCCGGTGATCGACGACGTCCGCCAGGCGCCCGCGCGCGACCGAGCCCGACGCGCTGCCGGTCACCGACCGCCCCCGGTCGCGGACGGCGCCGCGACGACGACGCCTGGGCGGCCGGGCGCGGCGCCGGCCCCCTCGCGCGACGCCGCCGAGCCCGCCGAGCAGGAGCGCCCGTCGGCGTGCTCGCCTCCGACGAGGAGGTCATCCGCAGCAAGCGCTTCGACGCGCTGGACGCCGACGAGCTGGCCGCGCTGTACCGCCTCATGTCGCGGCTGGCACTGGCCACGCCGCAGCGGCGCACGCGCCGCGCCGAGCGCCGGCGCCGCGGTGCGACCGATCGACATGCGCCGCACGCTGCGCGGCAGCCTGCGCACCGGCGGTGACCCGATCCGCCTGGCCCGCCGCCGCCGCCGCGGTCGTGCGCCGGCGCCTCGTGCTGCTCTGCGACATCTCGGGCTCGATGGAGCCCTACGCCCGCGCCTACCTGCAGTTCCTCACCTGCGCCGCCGGCGGCGGGGACCGCGGCACGCGCTCCGAGGCGTTCGTGTTCGCCACGCGGCTGACCCGGCTCACCCGCGCGCTGCACTCGCGCAACCCCGAGCGGGCGATCCAGCGGGCCGCCGCGACCGCGCCCGACTGGTCCAGCGGCACCCGGATCGGCGATGCGCTCAAGACGTTCAACGACCGCCACGGCCGCCGCGGGATGGCCCGCGGCGCGGTGGTGGTGATCCTCTCCGACGGCTGGGAGCGCGGCGACCCGGCGCTGGTGGGCCGCGAGATGGAGCGCCTGTCGCGGCTGGCCTACCGGATCGTGTGGGTCAACCCGCGAGCCGCCGCCGCGGGCTTCGCGCCCCGGGCGGGCGGCATGGCGGCGGCGCTGCCCTACTGCGACGCCCTGGTCAGCGGCCACAGCCTCGAGGCGCTGCGAGGAGGTCGTCGAGGCCATCGGCGTCCGCGCGCGCCGACGGCCGGGGAGCGCCCGTCGCGACGTGGGCCGCGCCCGAGGCGGCGCGGAGCCCGAGGAGGAGCCTGGGCGAGCGCCACGCCCGTCCCGGGCAGCTCGGTGGCGATGCCGTCCGGCTACGGGCCGCCGCGAGGACGCACCGCCGGGATGGAGCCTCGGGCCGATGCACGCCGGCGTGCGGTCAGGACGAGGGCGATCGCGCGTGAGCGAGCGCGCGCCCAAGATCTGCATCTACCCGGGCTGCGAGCGCCCGGCGGTGCCGCCCCACCTGCTCGGCGGCCCCCAGCCCAGCTTCTGTGACCTGGAGGAGCACAACGCGCTCACCGCCCACCAGGAGCGCCAGCGACTGGCCGCCCAGCAGCGTTCAAAGGAGGGAGTAGGCGATGGCGAATGAGGCATACCGCGCGGTGTTCCTGCGCGTGCACCCCACGGGCAAGATGGTGCTCAGCCTGACCACCGAGGCCGACGGCCACGAGGGCGACTACGCCCGGCAGGTGGCCGACGAGCTCGGCATCCCGGCGCTGGACGTCAAGGTGGTGCCGCGCCGACCTCGACCGCTTCGGCGAGGGACACGGCTTCAACACGTCCCCGTCGGACGGCACCTCGGCGGCGGTCGCCTCGGCGACCGAGAAGATCCTGGCCAAGGCCCGGCTGCTGGCCGGCATGGCGCTCGACGCGCCGCCCGAGGCGCTGCGCTGGGGTCGACGGCGCGTTCGGCGCCGGCGAGGACGCCGACCGCGCGCGCACGATCGCCGACATCGCCATGTACGCCCACGGCACCGGCGCGCTGCCGCCCGGCGTCGAGGGCGGCCTCGACGCCCAGACGGTCTACCGCGACTGATGCAGACGCTGACGGCCGTCCGCTCAGCCCGCCGGGCGCAGCTTGGCGTCGATCTCGACGCCGACGTCGTCGGTGACCTTGAGCGTCCCGAACAGCGCCGAGTACGGCTTCATGCCCCACTCGGTCTGCGTGACCGTGGCGCTCGCCGGTCACGCGCCCGTCGTCGGAGACGGCGATGTCGAAGGCGATCAGGTTCACGCCGTTGGCCAGCTCGAGGTCGCCGGTGACGTGGAGGCGGGCGTCGCCGTCGGGGCGCACCGCGGTCGACTTGAAGGTGATCGGGGTGCCCTTGAGCACCTCCTGGTTGATCGTCTGGGCGATGCCCTCCTTGTCGTCGTCGCCGAGCGACTTCACGCCGCCCGTGCCCTCGAGCACCTTGAACGAGGTGGAGTCGGCGGTGAGCTCGAGCACGCTCTGGGCCGGGTCGTCGGCGAACTGCGCCGTCGCGCCCCAGCGCTCCACCTCGATGAGCAGGTTGTGGCCCGCCTTGGACGCCGCGCCGCCCTTGCCCGTGCGGACGAGCAGCTTGCCGTCCTGCGGTCCCAGCTCATACGTTCCCGGCTGTATCGCCATGCTTCGATCTCTTTCTCTCTCGACGCTGTGAGTTGCAACCCAGAACATACCTGCGAAAGGACCCCTGAACATGGTTGAGCTCGACCATCCGATCACCTCCGACAAGTCGATCGACGACAACTGGAAGCTCGTGCTGGACCTTGAGCGCCTCGTGCCCTGCGTGCAGGGCGGCACCGTCAAGGAGACGGTCTCCGACGAGGAGGTCAAGGCCGAGATCCGGATCAAGATGGGCGCGATGTCGATGCGCTTCGCCGGGACGGTGAGCGTCGTCGAGCAGGACCCCGACGCCCACACCGCGCTGCTGCGCGTCAAGTCCCGCGAGGTCGGCGGGTCCGGCCACGCCAACGCCGACGTCACCTTCACGCTGGCCGACGGCGGCGGCAACCTCCACACCGCGGCGCAGATCACCGGCAAGGCGGCGTCGATGGGGGAGGGCACCGTGGCGACCGTGCTCGATGCGCTCATCAAGGACTTCATCGCCAACTTCGCGGCGGCCGCGTAGCCGCGGGACGGACAGACGCGATGCCGGTGCGCACCATGCGGGAGGTCCAGCCGGGCGAGGTCCCGCTCGACGGCGGCACCGCCGTCCAGGACAACCCCGAGCGCCCGGTGTTCCGCGG
Source organism: uncultured Actinomycetota bacterium (assembly GCA_963790605.1). Taxonomy (GTDB): domain Bacteria; phylum Actinomycetota; class Thermoleophilia; order Solirubrobacterales; family Solirubrobacteraceae; genus Palsa-465. Next base: position 431,106 of record CAWBPG010000005.1, read on the forward strand.
CAACGGCGAGTACGACTACGTGTGCGTGAGCTGCGGCAACGTCCTGGCCGCCGGCATGGACCCGGCGATACATGACCCGCCGCGTACGGGTCAAGTGCGGCCGCTGCCGCACCGTCAACATCGCCGCCGAGGTCTCCGTGCAGGCGGCGCGGCGCCCGAGGGCGAGCGGGTGAGCTGATGGCCGTCGTCCACGAGACGGGCGCCACCGCTTCCACCGGCCCGGAGCGGCCGATCGGCTTCGGGCGCATGACGCGCAAGGAGGACGAGCGGCTCATCCGCGGCCGCGGCGTGTTCGTCGACGACGTGCAGCGGCCCGGGATGGTGCACGGGGCGATCCTGCGCAGCCCCTACGCCCACGCCCGGATCGTGTCCGTCGACGCCTCCGCCGCGCTGGCACATCCCCAAGGTGCTCGGCGTCATCACCGGGCGCGACCTCGAGGCGCGCGAGACGGCCTGGATGCCCACGCTGTCGGGCGACACCCAGGCGGTCCTGGCCACCGACAAGGTCCGCTTCCAGGGCCAGGAGGTGGCGTTCGTCATCGCCGAGGACCACTACTCGGCGCGCGACGCGCTCGAGCTGGTGGAGGTGGAGTACGAGCCGCTCGACGTGGTGGTCGACCCGCGGCGCGCGCTCGACGCCGACGCCCCGGTCATCCGCGACGACCACCCCGGCCGCACCAGCAACCACCTGTTTGACTGGGAGGCCGGCGACGAGGCGCGGACCGCCAGGGTGTTCGCCGACGCCGAGGTCGTGGTCGAGCAGGAGATGGTCTTCCCGCGCTCGCACCCGGCGCCGATGGAGACGTGCGGCGCGGTGGCCGAGTTCGACCGCATCAGCGGCAAGCTGACGCTGTGGGCGACGACCCAGGCGCCGCACGCCCACCGCACGCTCTACGCCGGGATCCTCGACCTGGACGAGCACAGGATCCGCGTCGTCTCGCCCGACGTCGGGGGCGGCTTTGGCAACAAGGTGCCGGTCTATCCGGGCTACGTGTGCGCCGCGGTGGCCGCGATGAACACCGGGCGGCCGGTCAAGTGGATGGAGGACCGCTCCGAGAACCTCATGTCTACAGGCTTCTCGCGCGACTACCGGATGCGCGGCGCGATCGCCGCCGACAACGACGGGCGCATCCGCGCGGTGCGCGTCGACGTCCTGGCCGACCACGGCGCCTTCAACGCCACCGCGCAGCCGACGCGCTTCCCCGCCGGGTTCTTTCACGTGTTCACCGGCTCCTATGACCTCGAGGCCGCGCACTGCCACGTCCGCGGCGTCTACACCAACAAGGCGCCCGGCGGGGTGGCCTACGCATGCTCGTTCCGCGTCGCCGAGGCGGTGTACCTGGTCGAGCGCCTCGTCGACATGCTGGCCCGGCGAGCTGGGCGTCGACCCCGCGGAGCTGCGGCTTGCGCAACCTGCTGGCGCCCGAGCAGTTCCCCTACACCTGCAAGACCGGGTGGGTCTATGACTCGGGCGATTACCCGCGGGCCCTGCGCACCGCGCTGGAGCTGGCCGGCTACGACGAGCTGGTGGCCGAGCAGGCGCGGCGCGGCGCGAGCGCGGGGAGCTGATGGGCATCGGCATCTCGTTCTTCACCGAGGCGGTGGGCGCGGGCCCGCGCAAGCACATGGACATCGTCGGGCTGGGCATGAACGACGGCGCCTCGCTGCGGATCTCACCGACGGGCAAGGCGCAGCTGGCCATCAGCGTGCAGACCCAGGGCCAGGGCCACGAGACGACCTTCGCGCAGATCGTGGCCCACGAGCTGGGCATCCCGCCCGAGGACGTCGACGTCGTCCACGGCGACACCGATTCCACGCCCTACGGGCTGGGCACCTACGGCTCGCGCTCGACGCCCGGTGAGCGGCGCCGCCGCGGCGCTGGTGGCGCGCAAGGTGCGTGACCGCGCCCGCATCGTGGCCGCGGCGATGCTCGAGGTCTCAGCCGACGACCTGGAGTGGGTCAACGACGGCGATCGTGCCCGGCCCGCCCGCTGGTTTGTCAAGGGCGACCCCGAGAAGGGGGCGACGATCCCGGAGATCGCCATGGCGGCGCGCGGCTCGGTGGAGCTGCCGCCCGGCGTGGAGACCGGGCTGGACGCCGAGACCGTCTATGACCCGCCCAACCTCACGTTCCCCTTCGGCGCCTACATCTGCGTGGTCGGGTCGATCCCGGGACCGGCAAGGTCCGCGTGCGAGCGGTTCGTCGCCGTCGATGACTGCGGCACGCGGATCAACCCGATGATCATCGAGGGGCAGGTGCACGGCGGGCTGACCGACGGCGTCGGGCTGGCGCTGATGGAGATGATCGCCTTCGACGAGCACGGCAACTGCCTCGGCGGCTCGCTCATGGACTACCTCATCCCGACCGCGCTGGAGGTCCCCGAGTGGGAGACCGGCTACACGGTCACGCCGTCGCCCCACCATCCCTTCGGGGCCAAGGGGATCGGAGAATCGGCCACCGTCGGCTCGCCGCCGGCGATCGTCAACGCCGTGTGCGACGCCCTGGAGCCGTTCGGGGTGATGCACATCGACATGCCCTGCACGCCCGGGCGTGTGTGGGACGCTATGCACGGGAAGGATTGTGTTAGATGATTCAGGGCGACCTCGCCATCCACGTCCAGAGCCTGCTGGCCGAGCGGACCCCGTTCGTGCTCGCGACCGTCGTCCGCGCCCGGCGCCCCACCAGCGTGCGCCCGGGCAACGCGGCGGTCGTGCTGCCCGACGGGACGCATGGAGGGCTTCGTCGGCGGGGTGTGCGCCGAGTCCTCGGTGCGCCTGCACGCGCTGCGCGCGATGGAGACCGGCGACCCGCTGCTGCTGCGGCTCGTCCCCGAGGACGGCGACGCGGAGGGCGTCGACGCCATCGACGGAGCGGTGGTGGAGCGCAACCCATGCCTGAGCGGCGGGGCGCTCGAGATCTTCCTCGAGCCCCACCTGCCCGCGGCGCGCATGGTGATCGTCGGCGGCTCCCCGATCGCCGAGGCGATCGTGGCGGTGGCCAAGGCCGCGGGCTATGACATCCTGCGCGCGGCGGCGGACCGGTGCCCGGGCGGGTGGGGTCGAGTTGGTCGAGCTCGCCGGAGCGGCGGCCGTGATCGTCGCCTCGCACGGCAACGGCGAGGAGGCGGTGATCTCCGAGGCGCTGCGCGCCGGCGTGCAGCTACGTGGCGCTGGTGGCCAGCCCCAAGCGCGGCGCCGCCGTCCGGGCCGAGCTCGACGTGCCCGTGGAGCTCGCCGCACAGCTGCACACCCCCGCGGGGCTGAACATCGGCGCGCGCACGCCCGCCGAGATCGCCATCTCGATCCTGGCCGAGATGGTCGAGTGCCATCACGCCGATCCGGTACCCGGGCGGCCGGAGGCAACCGGCGCCCGCGCCGGTCGGTGGTGGCCGTGGCCACCGACCCGGTGTGCGGGATGCAGGTGGCCATCACCGACGCGGCGCCGCGCCTGGAGGTGGCCGGCGACCTCGTCTACTTCTGCTGCGACGGCTGCCGGGACTCGTTACGCGGCCGACCATGCCGACGACCTGGCGGCCCATCAGAGATGAGAGAGCCCGGCAGCGCGGATCAGTGGATCACCGGCCTGGTGCTCGCCGCCGGTGGCTCGGAGCGCTTGGGACAGGCCAAGCAGCTGCTGCCCTACGGCGGCGCCCCGCTGCTGGGCCACGTGCTCCAGACCGCCCGCAGCTGCCCGTTTGACCAGCTGCTCTGCGTCGTCGGAGGCGCCTCGGCCGAGGTCCGCCGCTGGGTGGACCTGCGCGGGGTCCAGGTCGTGGAGAATCAGGCCTACGGGGACGGCTGCTCGTCGTCGATCGCGGCTGCGCTTGAACACGTGGATCAGCGCTGTGACGTGCTGGTGCTCATGCTCGGCGACCAGCCCGGTGTCGGCGTGGCCAACGTGGAGGCGCTGCTGGCACGGACGCGGCGACGCGCCGCTGGCCGCCTGCGCCTACAGCGACGGCCGCGGCCACCCGCTGGCGTTCGCGCGCTCGATGTTCGGCGAACTGGCCGGCCTGCACGGCGACAAGGGCGTGTGGAAGCTGATGGACCACCGCGCGGGTGACGTGGTGGACGTGGAGATCGACGGTCCCATCCCGCTCGACGTCGACACCTGGGAGGACTACCGGCGGGTCCTGCTGGCCGCTGCGGGTGACTGAGGATTGTGCACTCTCTACGTCGTGCGTCAGATGACCTTGACGCCGCTCTGACGATCTGCGACGTTATCGCGCGGCTCTTGGATGGAGCCACGGGCACGGATGAGCAGATCCGAGGATGGATCTTCGGAGAAGAGGGCACGGATGAAAAGACTGGTACTGGCCGTTGTGGCGGTTGTGGCGGCCTTGGCGCTCTGCGTCGCGGCGGCGTCGGCAGCGCCCCGCAAAGGGCGGGCGCAGGCCCTCCGCATACTGGACAGGGCGGAGCGGCCTCTGATCCTGGGCGGGCTGCCCGCGGCGCCCGGAACGTTCGGGATGATGGCGTTCGTGGCCTACGAGGATCCCGGCACCGGCGACCTGTCGGTGTGCTCCGGCACGGTGGTCTCGCCCCAGCTCGTACTGACCGCGGGCCATTGCGCGCTCGACGAGGCGACGGGGATCGCCGATCAGGCGGCGGGGTATGCAGTGGTCACCGGCAGCCTGGACTGGACCAGTCCCGGCCGGCAGGTCAGCGCGGTCTCGCGGACGATCATCGATCCGGCGTACAACCCTGCCACGGGCGATGGCGACGCAGCGCTGCTGGTCCTCAGCACACCGACGACTGCACCCGCGGTGGCGCTGGCCAGCGATCCGGGAGACCTACCGCTGCTCCAGCCCGGCGCGCCCGCGCAGATCGCCGGCTGGGGCCTGACGTTGGCGGACACCATCCCGGATCAGCTTCAGTGGGGAGTGTCAGCGGTCCAGTCGCCTGGTTACTGTGCCACCGAGGCCGCGTACGGGGGGATCTCGTTTGACTCCAGCCGCCAGCTGTGTGCAATCGATGCTCCCACCTACGCCGACGGGACGTGCAATGGCGACAGCGGCGGTCCGCTGCTTGGAGAGCGAACGGACGGAACCTGGGTCGAAATCGGGATCACCAATTCTGGGGCGGCGAACTGCAGCACGGGCGTGCCCAACTTCTTTGCTCGGGCCGACGCGCTCTCAGCATGGGTGGCCAGCTTGATCCAGGCGCTGGCCCCCTCGCCTCCGCCACCTCCGGTCCTGGCTCCGCCTCGGGTCGCGCCGCCTCCGTCTCCGGCCCCCGTGCCGCCCCCTTCGTCGGTGACCCCCAAGCCACTGGCGGGCGTCTACCGGGGGCGGACCAGTCAGCACTGGCCGATCACGCTGCAGGTCGCCGCGTCACGTGGTGCGCTGTCATCACTGTCGTTCAGCTTCAGCCTGAGCTGCACGCGCCGCCGTCGTGTCTCCTACAGCATGTCACCGGGTCGGGGCCACATCACCTGGCGGCTCAAGCAAGACCACGGACTGGGCTTCGACGACACATTCAGCGATTCCACGGGCGAGCGCTACGAGGTAAGGGGCCACTTCGATTCCAGTGGGTCGGCCGCGGGCTTCATCAGCACGACGTGGAAGAGCCGCCGCTTCGGAACGTGCCGGAGCGGCTCGGTCAGTTGGGGCGCCCGCAGGAGCTAGTCACCAGCGAACGCGTCACCAGCGGAGGCGTCACCAGCGGAGGCGTCACCAGCGGAGGCGTCACCAGCGAAGGCGTCACCAGCGAAGGCGTCACCAGCGAAGGCGTCACCAGCGGAGGCGTCACCAGCGGAGGCGTCACCAGCGAAGGCTGAACCGTCAGATCGCACGCAGACCACATCCGGACCGTGCGCTCTGAGGGTTCAGCATCGCTAGCGATCCAGAACGCACAGTCGACAGATGGCCGGTGTGCGATCTGAGCGTTCAGAGGTCAGTTGAGCTTGCCGTGCCGGGGGCACGGGCCGGTCCGGCGCGGGTTGCCGCACGTGCACGCCTTGCCGACCGAGCTCAGGTCCCGCAGAGACTCCACGATTTCCCGCAGGAACCGCCACCGGGGCGGGGGAGGAGGTGGGGGTTCCGGAGCGGAGGGCATCGTGGGTCCGACCGTACCGGTCAGCTGATCGTGGCCGGCTCGAGGGCGGCCGGGGCCAGCATGACCAGCCGCGCGGCAACAAACGCGCCCGGCAGGATTTGAACCTGCGACCTTCCGCTCCGGAGGCGGACGCTCTATCCCCTGAGCTACGGGCGCTCTGTGATCGGGGACGATCGCAGGCCAGCTTACCGAGGACATCACCGAGGACACCGCCGTGGACATCGCGATCATCTCGGACACCCACCTGCCGCGCGGCTCGCGGGCGCTGCCCGACGCCTGCGTCGCGCGCCTGAAGGCGGCCGACCTGATCATCCATGCGGGGGACTTCAGCCGGCTCGAGGTGCTGGAGGAGCTCAAGGGGTTCGGGCCGGTCATCGCGTGCACGGCAACACCGACGACGCGCTTGCTGCGCGCCGCGCTGCCCGAGAGCGCGGTGGTCCCGGCCGGCGACGGCCACACGCTGGCGGTCATCCACGACGCCGGCCCGGCGCAAGGGCGCCTCAGGCGGCTGCGAGCGCGGTTCCCGGACGCCGACGCGGTCGTCTTCGGCCACTCCCACATCCCGCTGCACGAGCGGGCGCCCGACGGCTTTCAGATCTTCAACCCGGGCAGCCCGACCGACCGCCGCCGCCAGCCGCGCCACACGATGGGCGATCTGCCACGCGGGCGCCGAGCTGCGGCTTCGAGATGGTGCGAGCTCGACTGAGCCTGGATGCGGCTGACACACTCAGACCCGATCCATGGAGCTCTCGATCTTCTTTGCCGGCACCGGCGGCTCGATCCCCACCGCCCGCCGCGGCCTGCCCTCGATCCTGGTCCGCCGCGGCGGTGACCGGATCCTGTTCGACTGCGGCGAGGGGACCCAGCGCCAGCTCGTGAGCTCCGTCGGACTGGCCGACCTCACCGAGATCTTCCTCACCCACTTTCACGCCGACCACTGGCTGGGCCTGCCCGGCATGCTCAAGACGTTCGACCTCCGCGGCCGCGACGTCCCGCTGACGATCAGCGGCCCGCCCGGGCTGCGGGCGCTGATGGGCCTGGCGCTGCGGATGGCGGGGTCCGTGAGCTTCGAGCTCGAGCTGGTCGAGCTCGAGCCCGGCGACGAGCTCGAGCGCGACGGGTACCGGATCGCGCCGGTGCCGGTCTCGCATCGCGGCCCGGCGCTCGGCTACGTGCTCTACGAGGACGAGCGCCCCGGCGAGTTTCGACAAGGAGACGGCGCTGCGCCTCGGCCTGCAGGAGGGCCCGGAGTTCGGGCGCGTCCAGCGCGGCGAGACGATCCGCGGGGTGACGCCCGACCAGGTCCTCGGCCCGGCGCGGCCGGGACGCAAGCTGGTGCTGTCGGGCGACACCCGTCCGTGCGAGGCGCTGCGCATCGCCGCCCACCGGGCCGACGTGCTCGTCCACGAGGCCACGTTCGCCGAGGAGGAGCGCGAGCGCGCCGCCGACAACGGCCACTCCACCGCCCAGCAGGCGGCGACGATCGCCACGGAGGCCGAGGTGACCCTGCTGGCGCTCAACCACGTCTCCACGCGCCACCCTCTGGGACAGCTGCGCGACGAGGCGCGCGCGATCTTCCCCAACACCGTCGTGCCACGCGACTTCGACACCATCGAGATCCCCTTCGCCGAGCGGGGCGAGCCCTCGCTGGTCCGCTGGAACGACCGGATGGCCGAGCACGCCGCGGCGCCGCGCATCGTGAAGAGGGCGCTCGCGCCCGCGATTCTCGACACGCCGCGGATGAGCGGCGAGCCGCATCGGACCCGAGCACGAGGCCGAGATCGTCGAGCTCATGCTCGACCCGCGCGTCTACCGGACCCTGTGGCCGTGGGCCAGCTCACCGACGCGCGCCGATGTCGCGCGCCAGCCTGGTGGACAAGCGCGACCACTGGGAACGCCACGGCTTCGGGCTGTGGCTGCTGCGCGACCGGGCCACCGGCCTGATGGTGGGGCGCGGCGGCCTGCAGTACACCGACGCCATCGGCGGCTTCGCCGTCGAGGCCGCGTGGACGATCGTGCCGGAGCGGTGGGGGGAGGGCCTGGCCACCGAGCTGGCCATCGCCTCGGTGGCCGTCGCCTTTGACGTGCTCGACCTCCACGAGCTCATCGCCATCACGCTGCCCGACAACGTCGCCTCCCGGCGGGTGATGGAGAAGGCCGGCTTCGGCTATGACCGGCCGATCGATCACGTCGGCCTCGCCCACGTGCTCTACCGCCGCGGCCCGGACCCCGAGCCGCAGTAGCCAGCCAGGCGACCGCCGAGCGCGCTGCTACGCTCCGCGCCACCACAGCCGCCCGCCCCTTTAACCCGGTCCCGTGAGGCCAGGAAGGAGCCAGTTGGACACCGTAACGGTCGCCCTCGACCGCGATGACATGCGCCGCACGCTCGTGCGGATCGCCCACGAGATCGTCGAGAAGAATCCCGACGGCGCGGTAGCTCTAGTGGGCATCCACCGCCGCGGCGCGCATCTGGCCAAGCGCCTGCAGCCGCTGACCTCGGAGCTGCTGGACATCGCCGTCCCGCTGGGCTCGGTCGACATCGCCTTCTATCGCGATGACCTCACCCTCCGCTCGAGCTCCCCGGTGGTCCACGACACCGAGCTCGACTTCTCCCTGGACGGACGCACGATCGTCATCGTCGACGACGTGCTCTACACCGGGCGCACGGTCCGGGCCGCGATCGAGGCCATCTTCGACTACGGCCGGCCGGCGCGCGTCCAGCTCGCGGTGATGGTCGACCGCGGGCACCGGGAGCTGCCCATCCGCCCCGACTACGTCGGCAAGAACCTGCCGACCTCGCAGGAGCAGCGCGTCAACGTCCGCGTCGACGAGGTCGACGGCGTCGACGAGGTCACGATCGCGGGCGGGCGGGACCCAACCACGACAAGGATCAAAGCCGCATGAGCGCGACACGCATGCCCCGCCACCTGATCTCCATCGACGACCTGGACCGCAGCGGCATCGAGCAGATGCTCGACCGCGCCGAGTCCTTCGCCGAGGTCTCGGGCCGGGAGATCAAGAAGGTCCCGGCGCTGCGCGGCCGGACCATCGTCAACCTCTTCTACGAGGCCAGCACCCGCACCTCGAGCTCCTTCGAGCTCGCCGCCAAGCGGCTCTCGGCCGACGTGGTCAACATCCGCTCGGCCGGGTCCAGCGTGGACAAGGGCGAGTCGCTCAAGGACACCGTCCAGACGCTGTCGGCCTATGACCCGGCGGCGATCGTCATCCGCTCACCGCACGCCGGCGCCGCCCAGCTCGTGGCCGGCTGGACCGACGCCGCGGTCGTCAACGCCGGCGACGGCAAGCACGAGCACCCCACTCAGGCGCTGCTCGACGTGTTCACGCTGCGCCGCCGCTTCGGATCCCTGGACCGCCTCAACATCTGGATCGTCGGCGACGTGACCCACTCGCGGGTGGCCCGCTCCAACATCCTCGCCTTCACCCGGATGGGCGCCGACGTCACCGTCTGCGGGCCGCCGACCTTGCTGCCCCGCCAGATCGAGGCCCTGGGCTGCGCGGCCACGCCGACGCTGGAGCACGTCGACGAGGCCGACGTCGTCTACGTCCTGCGGATGCAGCACGAGCGCATGCACCAATCCTTCATCCCCTCGCTGCGCGAGTACGCCAGCCACTACCAGATCAACGACACGCGGTTGCGCCCCGACCAGGTCGTGATGCATCCCGGGCCGGTCAACCGCGGCGTGGAGCTCTCGGCGGCGATGATCGACTCCGAGCAGGCGCTCATCGGCGAGCAGGTCAAGGCCGGCGTGGCGGTGAGGATGGCGGTCCTCTACGAGCTGCTGGTCGGCTCCCCGGTGCTGGCGGCGGTGGCGTGATGAGTCCCCGGCGACTGTTCCACGCGGCCCGCCCGGGCGACGACCTGCTCATCCGCGGCGCTCAGGTCCTTGACCCACGCACCGACCTTGACGAGCCCCGCGACATCCTCATCCGCAACGGCCGCATCGCCGAGCTGGGCGAGCCCGGCGGGCTGCCCGCGTCATGACCACATCGACATCGTCGACGCGGCCGGCAAGCACGTGTTCCCCGGGTTCGTGGACCCGCACGTCCATCTGCGCACCCCCGGCCAGGAGTACAAGGAGGACCTCGACACCGGGACCGCGGCGGCCGCCGCCGGCGGCTACTGCGCCGTGGTGGCGATGCCCAACACCACCCCCACGGTCGACAGCGCGGCGGTCCTGGGGTCGCTGATCGAGCGCGCCCAGCGCGAGGCGCGGGTGCCCGTCGGCTTCCTGGCCTCGATCACGCGCGGCCTGGCGGGCGAGGAGCTCACCGAGATGGCCGAGCTGCGCGATCTCGGCGCCATCGGCTTCACCGACGACGGCAAGCCCGTCGTGTCGGCCGGGATGCTGCGCAAGGCGCTCCAGTACCAGCGGCTGTGCGGCGGCATCGTCGCCCTGCACGAGGAGGATCCGGCGCTGTCGGTGGACGGCGTGATGCACGAGGGGGCGGTGTCGGCGCGGCTCGGGCTGGCCGGGATCCCGTCGGTGTCGGAGTCGACGATGATCGCCCGCGATAGCTCGCTGGCCTCTACGAGGACGCGCGGGTCCACTTCCAGCATCTGTCCGCGGTCGAGTCGGTCGCAGGCTCTCGCGCGGCCAAGGACTCGGCCCACGCGCCCGCGCGGGTGAGCGGCGAGGCCAGCCCCCACCACCTCACGCTCACCGACGACGTGGTCCGCACGCTGGACAGCCGCTTCAAGATGAACCCGCCGCTGCGCGAGCGAGGACGACCGGCGGGCGCTCGTCGAGGGTCTGCGCAGCGGCGTCATCGAGTGCGTGGCCACCGACCACGCGCCCCACGCGGTGCACGAGAAGGAGGTCCCCTTCGAGCAGGCGCCGATGGGGACGACCGGGCTGGAGACCGCGTTCGCGGCGCTCTACACCGAGCTCGTGCTCCCCGGCGAGCTTCGAGCTCGCGACCGTGATCGAGCGGATGACCGCCGGGCGCCGGGCTCTATGACCTGCCCACGCCGCGGATCGCCGTCGGCGAGGACGCCAACCTGTGCCTGGTCGACCTGGAGACGACCTGGGAGGTCGGCGCAGGACGGCTACGTCAGCCGCTCGGCCAACTCCTGCTTCCACGGCCGCACCCTGCACGGCCGGGTGATGCTGACCCTCGCCGCGGGCGCGGTCGTCTACCGCCGCCCGATGCCGGTGCGCGACGAACACGCGCGCTCCGGCGCGGGCGCGGCCCGAAGCGAGGACCGGTAGATGGCCGCCCCGCCGGCCACCGCCTACGTCCTGCTCGAGGACGGCGCCCGCTTCGACGGCATCGCCTGCGGCGCCGACGACGCCGCGGTCGGGGAGATCGTCTTCACCACCTCGATGTCGGGCTACCAGGAGGCGATGACCGACCCCAGCTACGCCGGACAGCTGCTCACCTTCACCTACCCGCAGATCGGCAACTACGGGGTGAGCGCCGAGGCGATGGAGTCCGACCGCGTCCATGCCCGGGCGGCGATCATGCGCGCCGCCGTGGACCGCGAGGACGCGGCCGCGGCGCCGACGGGCGGCTGGCTGAGCTGGCTGACCGCACTGCGGCATCCCGGCGATCACCGACCTCGACACGCGCGCGCTGGTGCGCCACATCCGCGACGCCGGCGCGATGCGCGGCGGGGTGTTCCCGGCGCGCGATCGAGCCCGACGAGGCGCGGCGCTGATCGAGGCCGAGCCGGCCATGACCGGACGCGACCTGGCCCGCGAGGTCACCCCGCGCGAGGCGACCGTCCTCGACCCACTCGAAGCGGCGACAGGCGGACTCCTAGGCAATTCGCGCATGCGCATCGCCATGATCGACACCGGGGTCAAGCTCTCGATCGTGCGCAACCTGCGCGCGCGCGGGGCGTCACCGTCACCCTGCATCCCTGCCACGCCGGCGCCGAGGCGCTGCTGGCCACCGAGCCCGACGCCGTGTTCCTGGCCAACGGCCCCGGCGACCCCGCGGCGCTGGACTACGTCGTCGAGCACCGTCCGCGGCCTCGTCGGCAAGCTGCCCGTCTACGGCATCTGCCTCGGCCACCAGCTGCTGTGCCGGGCGGTGGGCCTGGAGACCTACAAGCTGCCCTTCGGCCACCACGGCGCCAACCACCCGGTCAAGGACCTGTCCACCGGGCGCACCGAGATCACCAGCCAGAACCACGGCTTCGCGGTGCTCGGCCCCGGCGGCGCGCGCACCATCGACGACGACGAGCCCGTGCGCTGGGAGACCGACTTCGGCGCCGCCGAGCTCACCCACATCAACCTCTATGACCGCACCGTGGAGGGGCTGACCTTGCGCGACGTCCCCGGCGCCACCGTCCAGTACCACCCCGAGGCCGGGCCCGGCCCGCACGACTCGCTCTACCTGTTCGACCGCTTCGTCGACGCGATCGCCGCGCGCCTGCGCTAGCGATGCCGCGGCGCACCGACATCCACAAGATCCTGCTCCTCGGCTCCGGGCCGATCGTCATCGGCCAGGCGGCCGAGTTCGACTACTCGGGCACCCAGGCCTGCCGCGTGCTCGAGCAGGAGGGGTACGAGGTCGTGCTGGTCAACTCCAACCCGGCCACGATCATGACCGACCCCGAGGTGGCCACCACCACCTACATCGAGCCGCTCCTGCCCGGTCCGGTGGCCCAGGTCATCGAGCGCGAGCGCCCCGACGCGCTGCTGCCGACCCTCGGCGGCCAGACCGCGCTCAACCTGGCCAAGGCCCTGCACGAGGACGGCACGCTGCAGCGCTTCGGCGTGGAGCTGATCGGCGCCGACTACGACGCGATCGACCGCGCCGAGGACCGCGAGCGCTTCCGCGACACGATGACCGCGGCCGGCCTGCGGGTGCCGCGCTCGGTGATCGCCCACACCACCGAGGACGCGCGCGCGGCGCGCTGCCGGAGCTGGGCCTGCCCTTCATCGTCCGGCCCGCGTTCACGCTCGGCGGGACGGGCGGCGGCGTCGTCCGCAGCGAGGCCGACATCGAGCGGATCGTCGGCGGCGGCCTGGCCGCCTCGCCGATCGGCCAGGTGCTGCTCGAGGAGTCCGTGCTGGGCTGGGGCGAGTTCGAGCTCGAGGTCATGCGCGACCACACCGACAACGTCGTGATCGTGTGCTCGATCGAGAACATCGACCCGATGGGGGTCCACACCGGCGACAGCGTCTGCGTCGCCCCCCAGCAGACGCTCACCGACAAGCAGTACCAGGCGCTGCGCGACCAGGCCATCGCCGTCATCCGCGCCGTCGGGCGTGGAGACCGGCGGGTCCAACGTCCAGTTCGCGGTCAACTCCGGCCACCGACGAGATCGTCGTCATCGAGATGAACCCGCGCGTGTCGCGCTCCAGCGCGCTGGCCTCCAAGGCCACCGGGTTCCCGATCGCCAAGATCGCCGCGCGGCTCGCCGTCGGCTACACGCTGCAGGAGATCCCCAACGACATCACCCGGGCCACGCCGGCGAGCTTCGAGCCGGCCATCGACTACTGCGTGGTCAAGTGGCCGCGGTTCGCCTTCGAGAAGTTCCCCGGCGCCGAAGCCGACCTCACCACGCACATGAAGTCCGTGGGCGAGGCGATGGCCCTGGGGCGGACGTTCAAGCAGGCCTTCGCCAAGGCGCTGCGCTCGCGCGAGCTCGACACCCGGGCCAGTCTTCCCCGCCGACGACGAGGCGCTGCTCACGCTGCTGGAGATGCCCGGGCGCCGAGCGCTACGACCACCTGCTCGAGGCGCTGCGCCGCGGCACGCTCGATCGAGGAGCTGCGCCGCCGGACCTCGCATCGACCCATGGTTCCTGCGCGAGCTGGCGCGAGCTGGTGGCCGACTCCGGCGAGGTCGCCGTGGGTCGGGGCCGTTCCGGCGAGCGGACCTACAAGGCGGTCGACACCTGCGCCGCCGAGTTCGCCGCGCGCACGCCCTACTACTACTCGGGCTGGGAGCGCGCCGGGCGCCGGACGGCCCCAGCCACGAGGTGGTCCGCGGCGACAAGCCCAGCGTCGTCATCCTCGGCTCGGGCCCCAACCGGATCGGCCAGGGGATCGAGTTCGACTACTGCTGCGTGCACGCCGCCCAGACCGTGCGCGAGCAGGGCCGCGACGCGGTCATGATCAACTGCAACCCGGAGACCGTCTCCACCGACTACGACACCTCGGACCGCCTGTACTTCGAGCCGCTCACGCTCGAGGACGTGCTCGCCGTCTGCGAGATCGAGCAGCCCGAAGGGGTGGTCGTCCAGTTCGGCGGCCAGACGCCGCTCAAGCTCGCCGCCGGCCTGGAGGCCGCCGGCGTCAGGATCCTGGGCACGAGCATCGACGCGATCGACCTGGCCGAGGACCGCTCCCGGTTCGGCGACCTGCTCGACCGCCTGGGCTACAGCGCGCCGCCGTACGCCACCGCCACCAGCGCCGAGGAGGCGCTGGCCGCGGCGCCCGGCGTGGGCTTCCCGCTGCTCGTGCGCCCCAGCTACGTGCTCGGCGGCCGCGCCATGGAGATCGTCTACGACGTCGACGGCCTGCGCGACTACCTCGAGCGCGTCGGCGCTGACACCGACCCCAGCCACCCCACCATCTACCTCGACCGCTTCCTGGAGGACTCGATCGAGGTCGACGTCGACGCCCTGTGCGACGGGGAGACCGTGTGGATCGCGGGCATCATGCAGCACGTCGAGGAGGCCGGGATCCACTCCGGCGACTCGGCCTGCGTGCTGCCGCCGCACACGCTGGGCGGCGACATGCTCGACCGCATCCGCGAGCAGACGACCGGGATCGCCAAGGCGCTGGGCGTCGTCGGGCTGCTCAACGTGCAGTTCGCGATCCGCGGCGACGACCGCCTGTTCGTCATCGAGGCCAACCCGCGCGCCTCGCGCACCGTGCCGTTCGTCTCCAAGGCGATCGGGCTGCCGCTGGCCAAGCTCGCCTGCCGGATCCTGCTCGGCGAGAAGATCGCCGACCTCGGCCTGCCGGCCGAGGCGCGGTGCGGGCACGTCTGCGTCAAGGAGGCCGTGCTGCCGTTCAGCCGCTTCGCCGGCGCCGACTCGCTGCTCGGGCCCGAGATGCGCTCCACCGGCGAGGTGATGGGCATCGCCGCGGACTTCCCGACCGCGTTCGCCAAGGCCCAGGCGGCGGCGGGCGCCAAGCTGCCCAACCAGGGCACGGTGTTCCTCACCGTCGCCGACGGCGACAAGCCGGCCGCCATCGGGATCGCCAGCATCCTGCACGACCTCGGCTTCGAGATCATCGCCACCCGCGGCACCGCCCAGTCGCTGCGGCGCATGGGGATCCCGGCCACCGCAATCAACAAGCTCAACGAGGGCCCCAACAACGTCGTGGACTGGATCGAGCGCGGCGCCGTGGACCTCGTCATCAACACCCCGACCGGCACCCGCGCCCGCTCTGACGGCTACGAGATCCGCTCGGCGGCGATCACGCGCGGGATCCCCTGCATCACCACCATGTCGGGCGGCCTGGCGGCGGCCCGGGCGATCATCTCCGCCCAGCGCGGCGAGCCCGAGGTCGTCTCGCTGCAGGAGCTGCACCGCACTCCGCGCCGAGCGCGCCGGGCGGGCGGGTGCCCGCTCTCCCAGTGACGCGGCGCCGTGACCGACCGCGTGCAGGCGCCCTTCGGCGCCGGGCGGCCCGGGTGCGTGGCCGCCGAGCGCCACGGCGCCTACACCGTGCTGCGCTGCGCCGACCCGGCCGGGCCGCGGCCCGCGGCCGGCCAGTTCTACATGCTCAGAGCGGCGCGAGCGATGGGGGGGGGGCGCCGACGAGCGCCCGTACCTGCCGCGCGCGTTCAGCGTCCTGCGCGCGCCCGCCGGCAGCGACGAGCTGCACTTCCTCATCGAGGACGTCGGCCCCGGCACCGCGCGCCTGTGCGAGCTGCGGCGCGGCGACGAGCTGATGCTGCTCGGCCCGCTGGGGATCGGCTTCGCCCCGCCGCGCGACGGCCGCCGGGCGCTGCTGGTCGGCGGCGGGGTGGGCATCGCGCCGCTGGCCATCTGGCAGGACTGGCGCCGATTGCATTGGGGGACGCGCCCGGGGGCGCTCCCCGGCGTGCGTGCTCCTGGGCTTCCGCGATGCCGCCCACGCCGCCGGCGCGGCGCTGCTCGCCGGCGCCGCAGGTCGCCACCGACGACGGCAGCGTCGGCCACCACGGCCTGGTCACCGAGCTGCTGGCCGCCGAGCTCGACCGACGAGCCTCACGCCGAGGTCTACGCCTGCGGGCCGCCGCCGATGCTCGAGGCCGTCCGCGCGCTGTGTGCGCGAGCGCGACGTGCCCGCCCAGCTGGCGCTGGAGTCCGGGATGGCGTGCGGCTACGGCGCGTGCTTTGGCTGCGTGGTGCCGACCACCGACGGCTACATCCGGCTGTGCGTCGACGGGCCCGGTGATCGACGCGGCGCGCCTGGAGACGGCGCTGACCCCGGGGGCGGGACATTGAGGGCGGGCGGGACATGATCACCTTCTGCGGCATCGAGCTCGCCCATCCGGTCATCAACGCGTCCGGGACCTTTGACGCCATCGCGGCGCGGCGCGCGTTCGGCGACGCGCTGCTTCGAGCACTTCCCGTTCGCCGCGTTCGTCTCCAAGACGGTGACCCTCGCCCCGCGCCAGGGCAACCCGCCGCCGCGCCTGTGGGAGCTGCCCGCCGGCCTGATGAACTCGATCGGGCTGCCCAACAAGGGGCTCGAGGGCTACCTCGCCCACGACCTGCCCGAGCTGGCCCGGCTGCCGGTCCCGCTGATCGTCAACGTGATGGGCTTCAGCCGCGACGAGGTGGTCCGGCTGGTGACCGCCGTTCGCGCAGCGCGACGAGGTGGCCGCGCTGGAGCTCAACGTCTCCTGCCCCAACGTCGAGACCGGGCTGGTCATGGGCGCCGACCCCGGCGAGGTGGCGCGGCTGATGAGCGCGGTCAGACCGCTGACCGACAAGCCGCTGATCGTCAAGCTCACCCCCAACGCCTCCGACGTCCCGGCGGTGGCGATCGCGGCCGAGCGCGAGGGGGCGAGCGCCGTCTCGCTCATCAACACGATCCGCGGCATGGCCGTCCACCCACGGACCGGGGAGCCGTGGCTGGGCGGGACGACGGGCGGGGTCTCGGGGCCGGCGGTGCGCGCGATCGCGCTGGCTCAGGTGCGGTCGGTGGCCGACGCCGTGAGATCCCGGTCATCGGGATGGGCGGGGTCGCGCACGGGCGCCATGCCCACGAGCTCTGATCGGCGCCGGCGCCACGCTTGTGGCAGTCGGCACAGAGAGCTTCCGGGACCCGTCGGCGGGCGCGCGGATCGCCGCCGAGTTAGCGCTCGCGGCCGCTGCGCCCCACCATTCCGGGCAGGGGCTGGCCGGCCTCCGGCGCTGATCAGGACGCACGCTGGTATAGGGAGCAAAAACCCCCTGCAAACCGAGCCGAAATCCGCAACTAGGCTCGACAATGCTGAACCTCAAGCTGAGCTTGAGTCGAATTGGGGGATTTGGGCTTGATCGGCCCGCCCCAAGATGTATAGTCGCCGCCCATGCCGCCGGTCAGTGAATCGTTCCCCAAGCAGGTCGCCGCGCCGGAGCGTTCGCTCGTGCAGCGCATGGAGGCGCTGCAGCGCGCGAACGATATCCGCAGCCGGCGCGCGCAGCTCAAGCGCGACCTCAAGGCCGGCCGCACCCCGATCCACGAGCTGCTGCTCGATCCGCCGGACTATCTGCAGACCGCCAAGGTGTTCGACCTGCTGCTCGCCGTCCCCAAGTACGGCCGCGTGAAGGTCAACAAGATCCTGTCGCCAGTGCCGGATCTCGCCGAGCAAGACCCTCGGCGGGCTCTCCGAGCGCCAGCGCGGCGAGCTCGTCGCGCTGCTGCGCCGCCGCTGAGCGCACGCCCCTCCGCGCCCGGTGGCCAGAGTCTTCGTGATCACCGGTCCGTCCGGCGTCGGCAAGGGAACGCTGATCCGCGGCCTGCTCGAGCGCGTCCCGCAGCTCGGCCTGTCGGTCTCGGCGACGACGCGCGCGCCCCGGCCGGGGGAGACGCAGGGCGTCGACTACCACTTCCTCGGCCCCGACGAGTTCGAGCGAGCGCGTCGCCGACGGCGAGTTCGTCGAGCACGCCACCTACTCGGGCGGCGCTACGGGACCCTGCGCTCCGAGCTCGAGGGCCGGCTGCGGCGCGGCGAGCCGGTGGTCCTGGAGATCGAGGTCCAGGGCGCCCGCCAGGTCCGCGAGACGATGCCCGAGGCGCTCCAGGTGTTCATCGCCCCGCCCAGCCGCGAGGCGCTGCGGACCCGGCTGGTCGGCCGCGGCACCGACACGCCCGAGCAGGTCGACGCGCGGCTGCGGACCGCCGAGGGCGAGCTCGACGCCCAGTCGGAGTTCAGCCACGTCGTCGTCAACGACCGCCTCGAGGACGCGCTGGAGGAGCTGGTGGACATCGTGCAGGGGCGCACGCTGCTGGCGAGTCGCCATGCAATCTGCCCGCTAACCTTCGTGAGCTAACCCACGAGCGAAGGACCAACCTTGATCTCACCCCGCATCGACAAGCTGCTGGACCACGTCGACTCCGACTACGCCAGCGTGCTCGTGGCCGCCAAGCGCGCCCGCCAGATCAACTCGTACTACCACAACCTCGGCGAGGGCACGTTCGACGAGTTCCCGCCGCCGATGGTCGATACGCGGTCCAAGAACTACCTGACGATCGCCCTGGAGGAAGTGGCGCAGGGCAAGCTGAAGTACCACTACCGTTAGCCGGTGGCGACCGCGCGGGTGTAGGAAGCACTCGGCACGACCAGAAGGCGGTAGACAGGGTGGCGCGACTGCTGTTCGGAGTGACCGGCGGGATCGCGGCCTACAAGATGCTGGAGACGGCGCGGCTGGCGATCAAGGCCGGGCACGCCGTGCGCGTCATCCAGACCGAGGCCAGCCAGCGCTTCGTCGGCGCGGCGTCGTTCGCCGGGATCACCGGGCGCGCCGGTGCTCACCGGCGAGTTCGAGGATGACCCGCTGCGCGGCGCCTATCCGGGCGAGCCCACGCCCGACCGGGCGCCGATCAGCCACCTCGCGCTGGTGGAGAACGCCGACCTCTATCTGATCGCCCCGGCCAGCGCCAACACGATCGCCAAGCTGGCCCACGGCCACGCCGACAGCCTGGTCACCACCGCCGCGCTGGCCGCCGGCTGTCCGGTGGGTTCCGGCTCTGGCGCCGGCGATGAACGACCGCATGTACCTGCACCCGGCGGTGCAGGCCAACCTCGCGCTGCTGGCCGACCGCGGCGTGACGCGTCATCGGCCCGGGCACCGGCGACCTCGCCTCCCACGGCGAGCACGGCGTGGGCCGGATGTCGGAGCCCGCCGAGCTGCTGGCGGCCGTCGAGGCGCGGCTGGCCGAGGCGGCCGGGCCGCGTCGGCGGCCGTGGCTCGGCGTGCGCGTGCTGGTCACGGCCGGCGGCACCCGCGAGCCGATCGACAGCGTGCGCTACATCGGCAACCGCTCCAGCGGGCGGATGGGCTACGCCCTCGCCAGCGCGCCGCCCGCCGCGGGCGCCGAGGTGACGGTCGTCGCGGCCAACGTCGCGCTTCCGGCGCCCCCCGGCGTCAACGTCGTGCCCGTCGAGACGGCGGCCGAGCTCAAGGCCGCCTGCGACGAGCGCTTCGACGCCACCGACGTGCTGCTGATGGCCGCGGCCGTCGCCGACTTCCGCCCGCGCGACCCCGCCGCCCACAAGCTCAAGAAGGACCGATCCGGCCCACCCCCGCCAGCTCGAGCTCGAGCCCACCGAGGACGTGCTCAGCGCCCTGGCCGGCGCGACGTCGCCCCGGTCAGGTGCTGGTGGGCTTCGCCGCCGAGCACGGGGACGGCGCCGTCGACTACGCGCGCGGCAAGCTCGAGCGCAAGCGCCTTGACGCGATCGTGGTCAACGACATCTCGCAGCCCGGGGATCGGCTTCGACGCCGCCGACAACGAGGTGACGATCCTCGCCAGCCGACGGCGGGGAGCGCCGGCTACGTAGAATCACGGAAGGAGCAGATCGCCGACGGCGTCCTCGATGAGGTGGAGAAGCTGTCGAGCCAAGGAGTCAGACGATCGAGCCATCAGAGCAGACCCCGCTCGCGCCGCAGGAGTCTGAGGCGTTCGCCGCCGTCGGGCGGGCGCTGACGGCCAACATCAACAAGGCGGTGCAGGTCCGTCCCGAGACGCTGCGCCACCTGCTGGTCGCGCTGCTGGCCGAGGGCCACGCGCTGGTCGAGGATTACCCGGGCGTCGGCAAGACGGCGCTGGCCCGCGCGCTGGCGCGCTCGATCGACTGCCAGTTCGCCCGGATCCAGTGCACGTCGGACCTGCTGCCGGCCGACGTCGTCGGCACCAACGTCTACGACCAGCGCGAGCAGCGCTTCGAGTTCCGGCCCGGGCCGGTGTTCGCCAACGTCGTGCTGGTCGACGAGATCAACCGGGCCTCGCCCAAGACCCAGTCGGGCCTGCTGGAGTGCATGCAGGAGCGCCGCGTCACCGTCGACGTGCACACCCACGAGCTGGCGCGGCCCGTTCCTGGTGCTGGCCACCCAGAACCCGATCGAGTACGAGGGCACCTACCCGCTGCCCGAGGCCCAGGTCGACCGGTTCATGGTCCGCCTGTCCATGGGCTACCCGGACCGCGCGCCGAGGCCGGGCATGCTGGCCCAGCACGAGACCGGCGACCAGGTCATGGCGCTGCGCCCGGTGGTCACCGCCGCCGAGGTGCTCGCCGCCCAGGACGCCGCCGCGCGGGTGCGGGCCACGGCGCCGCTGCGCGACTACATCGTGCGCCTGCTGTGGCGCACGCGCGAGGATCCCGCGCGTCGACCTCGGCGCGAGCCCGCGCGCCGGCCTGATGCTGCTGCGCGCGGCCAAGGCCAACGCGATGATGAGCGGGCGCGACCATGCCCTGCCCGACGACGTCCAGGCGCTGGCCGTGCCGGTGCTGGCCCACCGGCTGGTGCTGGCGCCCGAGACCCCGCGCGCGGCGGCGCGCGACGTGATCCTCGACGCCGTCGGCTCGACGAGAGCGCTGTAGGCGGACGGCATGCACGACATGGCCCGGCCCGCCCCACCGCGGCTGCTCGCCACGCGAGCCGCCGTCGTGGCCGCCTGCGGTGTCGTGCTGTGCCTGGTGGCGCTGATCTTCGACGCCGCGCCGCTGTTCGTGCCCGCGGTCGGGCCTGCTCGCGCTGGGCGTGGGCACGCCCGCGTGGGTGTGGCTGGCCGCGCGCGGGCGCCGCGCACCCAGCGCCAGCTCCCCGCCGAGCGGGTGATCGAGGACGAGCCGGTGGACGCGACCATCGAGGTCCGGCGCGGCCGGCTCGGGCCTGCCCGGCGCCGAGGTCGTCGACCCGTTCACCGGCTCGCGGTTTGAGCTGGCCGGCGAGCTGTCGCCGGTCAGGGGCGACCGCACCACGCAGCGTGCGGGTGAGCTCGCGCTTCGCCCGCCGCGGCCTGCACCGCCTGCCCGCGCCGGCGCTGACCGTGCCGCGATCCCGCTGGAGCTCGCCCGCGCCGAGGCGGTCAGCCGGACCGGCAGCCAGCAGGTCCTCGTGCTGCCGCGGACCGAGCCCGTGCGCTGGCTGGGATCCGGCCAGCAGCCGCCGGCTGCGCCTGCCCGACGGCCACGCCGGCTCGGAGGCGCTGGCCGCCGTCGACCTCGACGGGCTGCGCCCGTACCGCGACGGGAACCCCGGCCAGCCGGATCCACTGGCCGGCGGTGGCGCGCGGCGCCGGGCTGATCGAGCGCCGGCTCCAGGCCGACGGCGACACGCGGCCGCTGGTCGTCCTCGACGCGCGGACGCCGGCCTCCGCCGCGGCGCGCCGGGGTCGACCTGCTCGACGCGGCCGTGCGTGCCGCGGCCTCGCTCGTGCTCGAGTTCGCCGCGGCCGGCGGCTGCGGGCTGCTCCTGCCCGGCGAGCAGCGCCCGACGATGATCGACCGCGAGCTGATCGCCTGGCCGGCGGCCTACGCGCGCCTGGCGCTCGTCGAGGGCGGCAGCGGCAGCCGCGCGCCCGCGCTGGGCGCCGATGTCGGGCCGGGCGCGGGGCGATGATCTACGTGGCCGCCGTCGCCGGTGGAGCGGCTGGGCGCGATGCTCAGCGCGCCCGCGGCGGCGGCCCGATCGGTGCTCGTCGTGCCCGAGGCCGAGCTGGTCGGCGGCCACCCGCGCGGGGTGCGCAGCGCCGGCGCGCCGACGCTCACCGTCTCCGGCTGCCAGGGCTTCGTGCTCGGCGCCGGCCGCGCGCCACGAGCGCACGCGTCCCGAGGACCTGGTGGCGTGAGCGGAGATCCTCAGCGATGAGCGCCGGGGCCCCCACGCTGCACCCCGCTCAGCGGCTGCTGCAACGTCCCCGGTCCGATGCTCGGCCGCGCGCGCGCGCGCACGCCGAGCGGCCGTGGGTGCGTCTGGCGACGTTCGCCGCGCTGGCCGGCTACGGGCTGCGTGCGGTGGGCGACGCTGATGCGCCCGCGAGCCGGGATGGCGGCTGCTCGGGCTGCTGGCGCTGGCGGTGGTGCTGGCCGGCGCCGTGCCCCTGATCGCCGCGTCAGAGCCGGGTCGCGGCGGCCGGCGGCGTCCGTCGTCGTCATCCTCCTGGCCTTCCCGGTCTCCGGGCTGCGCTGGCACTGGCTCACCCACATGAGCATCGCGCGTACCGCCGATCCGGATCGAGCACGGGCTCAGCCTGCTGCCCAACGCGCTGGTCCCCTACCTGGGCCCCAACGCCGACGTGCGCATGGTGATCGTGCTCGGCGCGGCGGTGCTGCGTGCTCGACGCCGCCGCCGTGCTGGCGTTCGCCGGCGGCGGAGCGGGCCTGGGCGACGGCCGCCGGGCGGCGGCCGCGCTGCCGCTGATCGCGCTGGCGGTCGTGCCCTCGACGCTCATCCGGCCCGAGCTGCCCTACATGCAGGGGCTGCTGCTGTTCGGGCTGCTGGCGGCGTTCATGTGGGGCGAGCGGGTCCGCGGCGGGGCGGCGGCCTCCGCGGTCGGCATCGTCGCGCTCGCCGGGGTGGCCGGGCGCGATCGCCGCGCCGCGCATCGACCAGCGCTCCCCGTGGGTCGACTACCGCGCCTGGGCCGGCACGACGGTTCCCGTCCACGTCGACACCTTCAACTGGAACCAGACCTACGGCCCGCTGCGCTGGCCCCAGACCGGCCACGAGGTGCTCACGGTCGCGGCCAGCCAGGCCGGCCGCGACTACTGGAAGGCCGAGGATCTCGACACGTTCAACGGCTACAGCTGGGTCGCCGGGGTCTGCCGCCACAGCAGCCGCTGCCCGAGCCCAGCGGGGACGCCCTCGCGCGCTGGACGCAGACGCTGCATGTCTCGATCGTCGGCATGAAGACCACCGACGTGATCGCGGCGGGCTATGCCGACCAGCCGTCGCCGATCAGCTCGAACGGCATCGCCCAGGGCACCGACGCGGGGCACGTGGCAGTCGGCCGCCCTGGGCCCGGGCACGAACTACGCGGTCTCGGCCTACTCGCCGCACCCGCTCGACGCACGAGCTGGCCGACGGCTGGGCGCGACTACCCGGCGGGCGCTGCTCGCCGAACTACCTCACCCTCCGGCTCCCCGTCGGCACGGCCTCCGGCCGGCGGGGCCGTCGCCGGTCACCTTCCCGCTGTTTCACACGCACAGCGGACCGCGGCTGTCGACCGGCCACGCACCGGTCGCCGCGCGGCCATCCGCGCGGCCCGAACGCCGTCGGTTGCCAGCAACGACGATCAGTGTCTCGCCGTACGCGCGGGCCTACGCGCTGGCCCGCCGGCTGGCCGGCCAAGGCCCGCACGCCGTACGCGTTCGTGATGAGCGTGCGCAACTGGCTCACCGCGGCCCACGGCTTCTCCTACACCCAGAACCCCGCCCAGGCACCGGTTCCCGCTGGAGAGCTTCCTCTTCACCGACAAGCAGGGCTACTGCCAGCAGTTCTCCGGCGCGATGGCGCTGCTGCTGCGGATGGGCGGGATCCCCGCCCGCGTGGCCGCCGGCTTCACCCCCGGGCACCTATGACAAGAAGCGCGCGGCGCTGGATCGTCACCGACATCGACGCCCACGCCTGGGTCGAGGCCTGGTTTCCCGAGTTACGGCTGGGTGCGCTTCGATCCGACGCCGAGCACCGCGCCCGCGCGCGGCTGGCGCCGCCATCGAGCCGCTCCTCAAGACGCTGCCGGGCGGCGGCACCGGCGCTAGGACGCGGCCCCGGCGCGAGGCGTGAGGCCGGCAGCACCGCGGCCGCCGCGCAGGCGCTGCGCCATCGCGGCGGCGGTGGAACGAGCCTGTGGTGGCTGATCCCGATCGTCATCGCGCTGGTCGTCGTTGCTGGCCTGGGTGGCTGCGCCGCCTCGCTCGCGATGCACATCGCGCGCACCGATCTGCTGGCCGAGCTCGAGCGGGCGCTGGCGCGCACCGGCCGCCCGCTCCAGGACGGGATCACGCTTGGCGGGCCTGGAGCGGCGCCTGCACAGCTCGCCGGACGCCGAGGGCTACGTGCGCGCGCTGCGGCTGTCGCGCTACGGCGGCCGGCGCCGGGACGCCCAACGCCGCGCAGCGGCGGGCGCTGCGCCGGGAGCTGGGGCGCGGGCTCGGGTTCGTCGGGCGCATCCGCGCGCTGTGGGCGCTGCCGCCGCGGCTGTAGCGCGACACGCCAGACGGCCGGGCCGCCCGACGGTCTCTAGACTCGTGGGGGTGGAAGACGTCTATGACCTGTTCCAGCGCGGCACCGCGCTGCTCGAGGCCGGCCATCACCACCAGGCCGCGATCCCGCTGGCGCGCGCCCGCGATCTGGCTCCCGACAAGACCTCCGTGCGCGAGGCGCTCGGGCGGGCGCTGTTTCACATCCAGCGCTACGAGCAGGCCGCCGAGGAGTTCCGGGCGGTGATCGAGCGCGCGCCCACCAACGACTACGCCCAGTTCTGCCTCGGGCGCTGCCTGCAGCTGCTGGGCCGCCACGACGAGGCGCGCAAGCCGCTGGCGCTGGCCGCCTGCCTGCAGCCAGGCCGGCGCGACTACCGCGCTGTACCGGGATCGCGCGCGGGCCGCGCGCCGACGGAGCAGTCGGGCGGCTGACGGTCCGGCGGCAAGCGCTCACCAATCGCACCGCTGCGGTGCTAATCTGAGCATCACAGCTTTCCGGCCGGGCGTTCCCGGTGCCGTTTTTGAAAGTGGGCGCTCGCCCGCTTTTTTTATGAGATTTATGGAGGAGACAGTGAGTGCCCTACAGACCGAGATCGAAGCCAGACTTGCCGGCGTCGAGCCTGAGGTCGAGGTGCTGCTGGCGGAGGTCGCAGGCCCACCCGCCCCACTCTGCGCCTGTTCATCGACCACCCCGATGGCGTGAGCTTGGAGCTGTGCGAGCGCGTCTCGGGCCATCTGATCGAGTACCGGCAGCGAGTATGCGCTGGAGGTCTCGTCGCCTGGCCAGGATCGTCCGCTGACCAAGCCCCAGCACTACACCCGTTTCCTCGGCCGCCGCGCTCGCGTGCGGCTGCGCGAGGCCGCCGAAGGTCACAAGCAGTCTGACCGGGCGAGCTGGTCGGCGCCTCCGATAGCGACGTCACGATCGCCGCCGGTGACGGGATCCTCACGATCCCGTACGAGCAGATCGTCCGCTCCAACCTCGTACCCGGAGACTGATTCATGTCCAAGGAGATCGTTGAGGCCGTACGGGGCCTCGCAGCGGAAAAGAACATTTCACACGAGAAGCTGATGGAGGCGCTGGAAGACGCGCTCCTGTCGGCCTACAAGAAGACCCCCGGCTCGGCGCCCTACGCCAAGGTGGAGATGGACCGCGACAGCGGCGACTTCATCGTCTGGGAGCTGAAGATCCCGCCGGAGCTCGAGGAGCAGCTGCTCATCGAGGCCACCACCGACCAGCAGCCGACGGTCGATCCGGAGACGGGGGAGATGCGCGAGGCGCCCGAGCCTGAGATCGACCTGGAGAAGCTCAAGGAGTACGAGGACCAGATCGAGATCGAGGACGTCACGCCGCACGACTTCGGGCGGATCGCCGCCCAGACGGCCAAGCAGGTGATCCTCCAGCGGATCCGCGAGGCCGAGCGCGACATGATGTTCGAGGAGTACCGCGATCGCGTCGGCGAGCTGATCACCGGCATCGTCCAGCAGTCGGACTCGCGCTACACGCTCGTGCAGCTGCGCGAGCGCGTCGAGGCGCTGCTGCCCAAGTCCGAGCAGGTCGACGGTGAGCGCTATGACCACTCGCAGCGGATCAAGGCCGTCATCAAGGACGTCTCGAACTCCACCAAGGGGCCGAGCATCATCGTCTCCCGCCGCGATCCCGAGCTGATCAAGTCGCTGTTCGAGCTCGAGGTGCCGGAGATCGCCGACGGCCTGGTGGAGATCACCGGCGTCGCGCGCGAGCCCGGCTATCGCTCCAAGATCGCCGTCGTCTCCCACGTGGACGGGGTCGACCCGGTCGGCGCCTGCGTCGGGCCCCGCGGGTCCCGGGTGCGCATGGTCGTCTCCGAGCTGCGCGGCGAGAAGATCGACATCATCCCCTACAACGACGAGCCCGCCCGCTTCGTGGCCAAGGCGCTGTCGCCCGCGCGCGTGCGCGAGGTGCTCGTCGACGACGCCGGCAAGCAGGCGACGGTGATCGTCCCCGACGACCAGCTGTCGCTGGCGATCGGCCGCGAGGGCCAGAACGCCCGCCTGGCGGCGCGGCTCACCGGCTGGCGGATCGACATCCGCTCAGAGACCGAGTTCGCCGCCGAGGAGGCCGAGCACGGCTATGAGGAGGAGGACCTGCAGGGCCGCTGCGCGGCGATCCTCACCAACGGCCGCCGCTGCCCCAACGCCGCTCTGCCCGGCTCGCGCTACTGCGGCATCGAGGCCCACCAGGCGCTGGCCGGCACCGGCACCGACCAGGTGGGAGCCGACGCACCAGCAAATGGGGCAGCCGAGCTGCCACGGCTCCCGACGGCGCAGGGCAGGAAGGGACGTAGACTCAGCTACAGATGAGTAACAAGCGCGTCCATGAAATCGCCAAGGAGCGAGGCCTTCCCGCCAAGGACGTCCTGGCACGCCTGAAGGCGGCCGGCGTCGACGTGAAGGCAGCGTCCTCGTCGGTCGACGAGGAGGTGGCCTCGCGCGTGCTCGCCAACGGCGGCCAAGCTCGGTCGGCGTCGGGCTCCGCGGGTTCGGCCTCCGGCTCGGGCGAGAAGGCCAAGCCTGCCGCCGAGAAGCCCAAGGCCAAGAGCGCCGACGGCGCCAGGGCGGCCAAGCCCGCCGAGCGCCCCAAGGGCGAGGCGTCGGCCAAGCCGGCCGAGAAGCCCAAGGCCGCTGCCCGCGGCCCAGGCAGCAGCCCCCGCTCCGGCGGCCGAGAGCGCGGCACCCGCGCCTGCCGCCGATGGCTCCGGCGCTGCACGCCGCCGCCGACGGCGGGCGGGCGCGCCGCTGCAGGCTGCCGAGCAGCACAAGCGCCCCACCCGTGACTCCCTGCAGGGCGAGCGCGCCCCCGGCAACGCCGGCGGGCGCCGCCGCGTCGTGATCGACTCCCAGGCCTCGCGCCGCGCCCAGGGCGGGCGGCGGCCGCCGCAGTCCAACCAGCCGCCGCGCCGCCAGCGCCGCGGCCGGCGCCGTCGCGGCGTCTATGACGAGGAGGCCGAATCGCGTCCCTCGCGCACCGCGGTCGCCGACCCGAGCGCGATCCAGATCAACTCCGGCTCGACCGTCAAGGACGTCGCCGAGTACCTGGACGTGCCCGTCCCCGAGGTGATGAAGAAGCTGATGGCGCTCGGCGAGATGAAGACGCTGACCCAGACGCTGTCGGACGAGTCGATCAAGGTGCTGGCCGCCGAGCTCAGCAAGGAGGTCGAGATCGTCCACTCCGAGGACGAGGAGATCGCCGAGCCGGTGTTCAACGACGCCGACGAGGACCTCGTCGAGCGCGCGCCGGTGGTGACGATCATGGGCCACGTCGACCACGGCAAGACCTCGCTGCTGGACGCGATCCGCGAGACGCAGGTGGCCGCCGGCGAGGCCGGCGGCATCACCCAGCACATCGGCGCCTACCAGGTCCGCCACGACGGGCACCCGGTCACCTTCCTGGACACGCCCGGCCACGAGGCGTTCACCGCCATGCGCGCCCGCGGCGCCAAGGTGACCGACATCGCCGTGATCGTGGTCGCCGCCGACGACGGGGTCAAGCCCCAGACCCAGGAGGCCGTCGACCACGCCAAGGAGGCCGGCGTCCCGATGCTCGTGGCCGTCAACAAGATCGACAAGGAGGGCGCGCAGCCCGACCGCGTCCGGACCGAGATGACCGCCTTGGGCCTGCAGCCGGTGGAGTGGGGCGGCGACACCGAGTTCGTCAACGTCTCGGCCAAGACCAGGGAGGGGCTCGACGACCTGCTGGAGACGATCATCGTGATGGCCGAGGTCGAGGAGCTCAAGGCCAACCCGGACGCCGCCGCCTCGGGCACCGTGATCGAGTCAAAGCTCGACCCGGGCCGCGGCCCGGTGGTCACCATCCTGGTCAGCCGCGGCACGCTGGAGGTCGGCGATGCGCTCGTCGCCGGCGCCCAGTGGGGCCGCGTGCGGGCGATGCACGACTTCCTCGGCAACCGGATCGGCCAGGCGCTGCCCGGCGAGCCGGTCGAGGTCCTCGGCTTCGACGGGGTCCCGGAGGCCGGCGAGCACGTCCGGGTCGTCGAGCACGAGCGTCGCGCCCGCCAACTGGCCGGAGAGCGGGCCACCCGCCTGAAGGCCGAGTCGCTGGCCCGCCAGAGCGGCAAGCGCGTCTCGCTGGAGAACATCTTCGGATCAGGGCTGCAGGAGCTCAACCTGCTGCTCAAGGCCGACGTGGCCGGCTCGCTGGAGGCGATCGAGGACGAGATCGCCAAGCTGCCCCAGGACGAGGTCTCGGTCAACGTGATCCGCCGCGCCGTCGGCGCCGTCACCGAATCCGACGTGATGCTGGCCGCGGCCTCCGATGCCGTGATCCTGGCCTTCAACGTGCGCCCGGTGGGCGACGCGCGCGCGGTGGCCGAGCGCGAGGGCGTCGAGATCCGCCACTACTCGGTCATCTACCGCGCCATCGAGGAGCTGCGCAGCGCCATGCAGGGCATGCTCGCTCCCGAGGAGGTCGAGGAGGCCCTCGGCTCCGCCGAGGTCCGCCAGATCTTCCGCGCCTCGCGCGTGGGCACGATCGCCGGCTCCTACGTCACCGAGGGCAAGATCACGCGCGGCTCCAAGGTCCGCCTGGTGCGCGACGGGACCGTCATCTGGGACGGCGAGATCGCCAGCCTGCGGCGCTTCAACGAGGATGCCCGCGAGGTGGCCTCCGGCTATGAGTGCGGCATCGTGCTGCGCGACTACGCCGACGTCAAGGAAGGCGACGTGCTGGAGACCTACACGACCCGCCAGGTCGAGCGCGAGCTCACCTGAGCGGCCGCCGCCGCCCGTGTCCCGGCCAGCCAGTGGAGGATTCGTGGCCGTGCTGGTGATCGATCTGCATTTCCCCGACGCCGGGAGCCTGAAGGGCAAGCGCAAGGAGCTGTCCTCGATCAAGGCCCAGCTCTCCGGACGTCTGGGCGTTGCCGTGGCCGAGACCGGGTATCAGGACCTGTGGCAGCGCGCGACGCTGACCGCGGCCCTCACCGGTGGGTCGCTGCGCCGGCTGGCCGCTGCCGCCGACGAGGTCGAGCGCTGGGTCCTGGCCCGCTGCCCCGAGGGGGCGAGCGTGGAGCGGCTGGTGGCCTCCGTCGAGGATTTGCGAGGATGAGCTATGAGGTCGCAGCGCGAACGAATGTGCGGAGGGTAGGATGCGCGGTGGCCGCATGCGGCGCGTCGACGAGGCGATGAGAGCCGTCCTCTCCGACGCGATCGCCAAAGATCTCAAGGACCCGCGGATAGGGTTCGTGACAGTGACCGGAGTCAAGACCAGCCCCGATCTCCGCCACGCTCGCGTCTACGTGAGCGTGCTCGGCGACGACCCCGAACGCAGCGCCAGCATCGATGGCCTGCGCTCCGCCCACGGCTTCCTGCAGCGCCGGCTGGCCGACGAGCTGACGCTCAAGCACACGCCGTCCTTGACCTTCGAGTACGACGATACGGTGGACCGGGGCATGCGCATCTCGCGCCTGCTCGACGAGCACGACCGCGAGGAGGAGACCAGTGACCACTAACGGCGATCGCTCCGTCGCGCGATCGGGTCCTCGCCGAGCTGCGCGAGGCCGGCAAGCTGGTCGTCGTCGCCCACGAGAACCCCGACGGCGACGCGATCGGCTCGCTGGTGGCGATGCGCGGGATCCTCACCGAGATCGGCAAGGACTGCGTGATGTTCATCGACGAGCGCGACCTGCCGCTGCCCCAGGAGTACCGCTTCCTCCCGCTCGACGGCCTCGTCTCCGAGCCGCCCGCCGACGTCAACGAGCGCACGATCGTGTTCCTGGACTGCGGCAACATCGAGCGCAACCCCGCCGAGGCCTTCCGGCGGGCGGGTGCGGACGGGCATCACATCCTCAACATCGATCACCACCACGACAACACCCACTTCGGAAGCGTCAACCTCGTCGTGCCCGAGGCCTCCTGCACCGCGGAGATCGTCTGGGACCTCATGAACGCCCTGGAGGTGCCGGCCGACGCGGACGATCGCCGACGCGCTCTACGTCGGCCTGATCACCGACACCGGGCGCTTCATGTACGAGAACACCGGCACGCAGGCCCACCTCATGGCCGCCGACCTCATCGAGGCCGGCGTCGACGTCCACGACATCTACCGCCACGTCTACGAGGGCGTGCCCTACGGCAAGCTGGCCCT
Source organism: uncultured Actinomycetota bacterium (assembly GCA_963790605.1). GTDB lineage: Bacteria > Actinomycetota > Thermoleophilia > Solirubrobacterales > Solirubrobacteraceae > Palsa-465. The sequence continues at coordinate 461,926 of CAWBPG010000005.1, forward strand.
GCTGGCGCGCGGGCCTGGCCAACGTCGAGCGCTACGACGACGGCCGCCTGACGATCACCGACCTGTCGGTCGGCGACTTCTCCGACTCCGACGCCGAGGAGAGCTACTCCGAGGGCGTCATCGACCACCTGCGCGCCGTCCAGGGGACGCGCCTGGCGGCGCTGGTCCGCGACCGGCTCGGCGGACCGGGCAACGGCGGCACGCGCAAGGTCTCGCTGCGCGCCGGCGACGACGCCATCGACGTGTCGGCGATCGCGCGCGCCCAGGGCGGCGGCGGCCATCGCCAGGCGGCCGGCTTCAGCACCGAGCTGTCCTACGACGAGCTGGTGTCGTTCCTGCGCGAGCAGCTCGCCGCGCAGCTCTGACCGACGTGTCGGCCGGCGCTGGAGCCGTGAGCGCGCCCGGCGATCACATCCTGCTCTACGACAAGCCCGCCGGCGTCACCTCGCACGACGTGGTGGCCTCCGTGCGCCGCACGCTGCCGCGCAAGACCAAGGTCGGCCACGCCGGGACCCTGGACCCGTTCGCCACCGGCCTGCTGCTCGTGCTGGTGGGGCGCGCCACCCGCGCCCAGCGGTTCTTCATGGCGCTGCCCAAGCGCTATGAGGTGGTGGCGCGCTTCGGCGCGGTCTCGACCACCGGGGACCCCGAGGGCGAGATCACCGAGACCGGGACCGTGCCCGCCGGCGAGCTGGAGCTGCCGATCGGGCGCGATCCGCCAGCGGCCGCCGGCCTACTCGGCGGTCAAGGTCGGCGGGCGACGGGCCTACGAGCTGGCCCGCGCCGGGGCCGAGGTCGAGCTGGCCGAGCGCGAGGTCACGGTGTACCGCTTCGAGCAGCTCTGGCACGACGGCGACCGGCGCGGCTTCGTCATCGAGTGCTCGTCGGGCACGTACGTCCGCAGCCTGATCGCCGATCTCGGCGACGCCTACTGCCTGGAGCTGCGCCGCACGCGGATCGGGGCGTTCGACGTGGCCGACGCCGACCCCGAGCGACCCGTGCCGCTGTCCGAGGCGCTGGACTTCCTGCCCGAGGTGCGCGCTGGACGGCGAGGCGGCGCGGCGGGCCGCCCACGGCGTCCGCGTCGATGCGCCCGGCCAGCGGCAGGCCGGCGCGGTCGAGCGCGGTCGTGCGCCTCACCGACGCCGACGGCCTCATCGCCCTCGCCGAGCCCGTGGACGGGGGCGCGAGTCGCGTCAAGCCGATCGATCGGGCCTCGTCCGAGGCCGCTAGGCTTCGCGGCGATGCAGGTGACGATGCTCGCGGACGTCGAGGCCCGCCCGCGCCGCGTGGCGGTGGGCGAGTTCGACGGCGTCCACCTCGGCCACCGCGAGGTGATCGCCGGCAACGACACCGTGCTGACCTTCGAGCCCCATCCGCTGGCCGTGGTCCGGCCCGAGGCGGCGCCCCGGCTGCTGACCAGCCTCGACGCCAAGGCGGAGCTGATCGCCACGCTCGGCGTGCAGGAGCTCGTGCTGATCCCGTTCGACGAGCGGTTCGCCGCCCAGACGCCCCAGGAGTTCATCGACCACGTCCTCGTGGAGCGCCTGCAGGCCACCCACGTCTCGGTCGGGGAGAACTTCCGCTTCGGCCACGGCGCCGCCGGGGACACCGACATGCTCGGCGCCGACCCGCGCTTTGAGACGCGCGTGGTCCGGCTCGTCGAGGTCGACGGCGAGATCGTGTCCTCCAGCCACATCCGGGCGCTGGTGTCCGCCGGTGACGTCGAGCACGCCGCCCGCTTCCTCGGCGCCCCCTTTCAGCTGCGCGGGGAGGTGGTGACCGGGGATCGGCGTGGGCGAGAGCTCGGCTTTCCGACCGCCAACATCGTCCCCGACGAGGAGTTCGTCTGCCCCGGCCACGGGGTCTACGCCGCCCGCGCCGACGGCCGGTGCGCGGCGGTCTCGGTGGGCGTGCGCCCCACCTTCGGCACCGGGCGCGCCGTGCTGGTGGAGGCCTACCTGCTGGACTTCGACGGCGATCTGTACGGCCAGGTGCTCCGGGTGGACTTCCTGGCCCGCCTGCGCGGCGAGCGGCGCTTTGACACCGTCGAGGCGCTGGTGGAGCAGATGCGCATCGACGTCGATCAGACCCGCCGGCTGTGCGGGTGATCTCTGCTAGCCTCACCGGCCGCATGACTCTGACCCAGGAACGCAAGCAGGAGCTGATCGACAAGTTCGGCGACAGCCCCACCGACACCGGCAAGACCGAGGTCCAGGTGGCGCTGCTCACCGAGCGGATCAACCAGCTCACCGTGCACCTGCGCACCCACGCCAAGGACCATCACTCGCGCCGCGGGCTGCTCATGCTCGACGGCCAGCGCCGCCGGTTCCTGAACTACCTGCGCAAGACGGATCTCGAGCGCTACCGCTCGCTGATCCGCGAGCTCGGCCTGCGCCGGTGATCGCGGCCGGGACCCCGGTCCCCGAGTTCACCCTCAAGCGCGGCGACGGCAGCGACTTCACGCGCGCCGACCTGGAGGGCAAGACGACCGTGCTCGTCTTCTACCCGTTCGCCTTCAGCCCGGTCTGCACCGACCAGCTCAACCTCTACGAGGAGGTGCTGGAGGACTTCCAGGCCAAGGGGGCGACGCTGTACGGGGTCTCGTGCGACGCCACCTACTCCCAGACCGCCTTTCAGCGAGAAGCTGGGCGTGACGATCGAGCAGCTCTCGGACTTCGAGCCCAAGGGCGCGGTGTGCCGGGCCTTCGACGCCTACCACGAGGGCGGCTTTCCCCAGCGCGCGCTGGCCATCATCGGCCCCGACTGCGTCGTGCAGTGGTGCTATCAGGCGGCGTCGCCGGGCGACCTGCCCGGCGCCAACCTGATCTTCGACGCGCTGGAGCCTAGCGCGAGGCGCCGTGAGCGAGCTCGGCTCCGCTCCCGTCCCCGAGCCCGCTGACGACGACCACCGCCGCGGCTCGCGGCCCGGTGACCGATCGTCTACGCCGACTTCGAGTGCCCGTACTGCGCGGCGCTCGAGCTGCGCCTGCGCGAGCTGCGCGCTCGACGGTGGTCTTCCGCCACTTCCCGGTGCGCTCGAGCCATCCCCGCGCCTGGCCGGCGGCCTGCGCCGCCGAGGCCGCCGGGCGCCAGGGCCGCTTCTGGGAGATGCACGACCTGCTGTTCGCCGACCAGGCGCGGCTGGAGGACCCGCACCTGTGGGACCGGGCCCGCCGGCTCGGGCTCGACCTCGAGCGCTTTGACGCCGACCGGCGCCGCGACGACGTGCGCGAGCGGGTCAAGGCGGACTTCCGCTCCGGCGTGCGGGCGGGCGTGGTGACGACGCCGACGCTGTTCGCCTGGCAGCGACGGACAGGCCGAGCCGGTCGACGTCGCCGAGCTCGCGCGCCGCTTCGGCGCCGGTCAGCCCGTAGCCGGCCCGCCGGGGTCGTGGCCGGCGGGCGTCGCGGCGCGTGCTCGAGGTCGCTCGATCGTCGGCTGGCGACCCCGCGCAGCGGGCGCTGCGGCGCCCGGCGCGCTGATCGCCGCGCGGACGAGGTCGAGCTGGCGCAGGGCCACGTCGGGGTTGACGTGCTGGAAGGAGCTGACCGCCTCGCAGACGCCCTTGATCATCATCAGCACGTCGACGGCGCTGACGTCGCGCGCGCACCGCGCCGGCGTCCTGCGCCCGGCGCACGAGCGCGTCGAGCACGCCGAGCAGCTCGGCGTGGACCGCGCGGATCTCGTCGTTGGCCAGCCACGTGTCGGCGATCGCGTCGAACAGCGCCCGGTCGGTCTGGGAGCGGCCCACCGACTGCTCGATGAGCTCGAACAGCGCCTGGCCGGGGTCGGGGGCCTCCAGCGCCGCCCGGCCGCGGCTGATCGACTCGTTCATGCGCTCGACGACGATCGCCGCGATCAGGTGCTCCTTGGAGGGGAAGTTGCGAAACAGCGTCCCGCGGCCGACGCCGGCCTGCTGCGCGATCTCGCCGACGCCGACGTCCAGGCCCCGCTCGCAGAACATCTGCGTCGCGGCGTCCAGCAGCCGGCGCCGGTTGCGCTCGGCGTCCGCCCGCATGGTGCGGCGCTCCTCCATCGGATGGGGATTCTGCTCCATTTGCATGACGAACGCTAGTACGGCAGGCTGACGGCAGGCTCAGGCGGGGATCGGCTGCACGCCGGCCTCGATGGCCCGCTCGACCTCGCGCATGTGCTGGCGCCGCAGGGCGAAGGTCATGATCACGACGCCGGCGGCCGAGCATGATCGCCGCCGCCAGGAAGGCGACGTGGTAGCCCGAGACCCGGGCGGCCAGGACGGCCGCCGGGCTCGTGCCGTGCAGCACGCTCGTGGTCTGGCTGGCCGCCAGCGTGGAGAGGATGGCCAGGCCCAGCGAGCCGCCGACCTGCTGGGCGGTGTTGAACAGGCCGCTGGCCAGGCCGGCGTCCTCGTCGCTGACGCCGCTGGTGCCCATCAGCGTGATCGGCACGAAGGTCAGGCCCATGCCCAGGCTCATCGGCAGCAGCCCCGGCAGCAGGTCGCCGACGTAGCTGCCGTGGACCGGCAGCTGGGTCAGCACCAGCATCCCGGCCGATGGCCAGCGCGATCCCGGCGGTGGAGACGTTGCGCACGCCGACCCGCTTGATCAGCTGCTGGGCGACGCCGGCGCCGATCATGATCCCGGCGGTCACCGGCAGGAAGGCCAGGCCCGGCGCGCAGCGGGCTGTAGCCGAGGATCTCCTGGACGTAGAGCGAGGCGAAGAAGAACATCCCGAACATGCCCGAGGCCACGAGCAGCAGCACGATGTCGGCCACGGCCAGCGCGCGGACCCGGAAGATGCTCAGCCGCATCAGCGGCGCCTTGCTGCGGGCCTCGATCGCCATGAAGGCCGCCAGCAGCGCGACCGCGCCGGCCAGCAGCCCGATGCGTCCGGGCCGAGCCCCAGCCGTAGGACTGGGCCTTGACGATCGCGTAGACGAGCACGACGAGGCCGCCGGTGACGGTGACGGCGCCGGCGAGGTCGAAGGAGCGGTGCTCGACCTCGATGCGCGACTCGGCGACGTAGCGCAGCGCCATGGCGATCGTGATGATGCCGACGGGCACGTTGACGAAGAACACCCAGCGCCACGAGGCGATGTCGGTGAGCACGCCGCCCATCAGCAGGCCGACGGCGGCGCCGCCGGCGGCGATCGCGCTCCACACGCCGAGCGCCTTGGTGCGCTCGCTCGGCGTCGGTGAAGGTGGTGGTGATGATCGACAGGGCGGCGGGGGAGACGAGCGCGCCGCCGAGGCCCTGCAGCGCCGCGGCCGACGATCAGCATCCCGGAGGACTGCGCGAAGCCGTTGAGCAGCGAGGCGACCGAGAACAGCAGCACGCCGGCCACGAACAGCCGCTTGCGCCCGAGCAGGTCGGCGGCGCGGCCGCCGAGCAGCAGGAAGCCGCCGAACACGAGCGTGTAGCCGTTGACGATCCACTGGAGGTTGGCGGGCGAGAAGTGCAGGCCGCGCTGCACCGAGGGCAGCGCGATGTTCACGACGGTGGCGTCGAGCACGACCATGAACTGGGCCATGCAGGCGATCACCAGCACCAGCCACTTGCTCGTTGCCGCGCGGGGCGGACGTTCGACGACGGTGGCTGTGGGGGTGAGCGGTTTCGCTCATGTGCGCTCCTGGGGCGATCGGCGCGGACTAAACTGGACCTGGTCGGTCCGCTTACGGTAGCACAAGCGGACCGCGTGGTCCGTTTATCTGTGGTCGACGTCACTTAAGACCGCCGCCAGAGCCCGAACTCATCGGTGCCCGGCCGACGCCGCGGAGGCGCAGGGGACGGGCGGGCGGACACCCGCTAGCATCACCGGGGTTCGGAACGAATCGAGAGAAACGAACTCCGCCGACCGAAGGGCGGAGCAGAAGGGAATTGAATATGTCTGACGCCGTTACGCGCGTCTCCGTCGAGATCGAGGGCAAAGAGATCTCGTTCGAGACCGGCAAGCTGGCCAAGCAGGCCTCCGGCGCCGTCGTCGTCCGGGCGGGCGACACGATGGTCCTCTGTACCGCGACCGCGGGCAATCTCCGCGACGTGGACTTCCTCCCGCTCACCGTCGACGTCGAGGAGCGGATGTACGCCGCCGGGAAGATCCCCGGCTCTTTCTTCAAGCGCGAGGGACGCGCGGGGGAGAAGGCGACGCTGACCGCGCGCCTGATCGACCGCCCGATCCGGCCCCTGTTCCCCAAGGGCTGGCGCTATGAGACCCAGCTCGTGGCGCTGCCGATGTCGGTTGACCACGTCAACCCCTACGACATGCTGGCCATGAACGGCGCCTCCGCGGCGCTGATGGTCTCCAACATCCCGTTCCCGTCGCCCGTCGGCGCGGTCCGGGTCGGCAAGATCGACGGCAACTTCGTCGTCAACCCCGACGAGGAGCTGCTCGTCGAGGACACCGATCTCGACCTGATCGTCGCCGGCACCGAGGACGCCATCCTGATGGTCGAGGCCGGCGCCAACGAGATCCCCGAGGCCGAGATCCTCGACGCGCTCGACATCGCGCACGAGAACATCAAGAAGCTGTGCGCCGCCCAGCGCGAGCTGGCCGAGAAGGCGGGCAAGCCCAAGACCGAGGTCGAGATCCCGCAGGTCCACGCCGAGCTCTACGAGCAGATCAAGGCCTCGCACGGCGCGGCCCTGGACGCCGCCACCCAGGTGGAGGACAAGCTCGACCGCCAGGACGCCACCAAGACCGTCGAGGAGCAGATCCTCGAGCACTACTCGGGCGATCCTGAGTCCGAGACCTACGCGGAGTACCGCGCCAACGCCCAGCGCGCCTTCGAGAAGCTGGAGAAGACGCTCATCCGCGAGCGGATCGCCGTCCAGAAGAAGCGCCCCGACGGCCGCGGCACCGATGAGATCCGGCCGATCTCGATCGAGGTCGACGTCGCTCCGCGCACCCACGGCTCGGCGCTGTTCACCCGCGGCCAGACCCAGGCGTTCAGCGTCGTCGCCCTCGGCACCACGCGCGAGGAGATGCGGCTGGACACGCTGGGGCTGGAGACGACCAAGCGCTACTTCCACCACTACAACTTCCCGCCGTTCTCGGTCGGGGAGGCGGGCTTCATGCGCGGCCCCAAGCGCCGCGACATCGGCCACGGCGCGCTCGCCGAGCGGGCCCTGGTCCCGATGATCCCCAGCCAGGAGGACTTCCCGTACACGATCCGCGTGGTCTCGGACATCTTCGAGTCCAACGGATCGAGCTCGATGGCGAGCGTGTGCGGCTCGACCCTGTCGCTGATGGACGCCGGTGTGCCGATCAAGGCGCCGGTGGCGGGCATCGCCATGGGCCTGATCAAGGAGGGTGACGACTACGTCATCCTCACCGACATCGCCGGCGTCGAGGACCACCTCGGCGACATGGACTTCAAGGTCGCCGGCACCAAGGACGGGATCACCGCCCTGCAGATGGACATCAAGATCACGGGCGTCACGTTCGAGATCATGCGCGACGCCCTGGCCCAGGCCAAGGTCGCCCGCGAGTTCATCCTCGGCGAGATGGGCGCCGTCATCGACACCCCGCGCTCCGAGCTGTCCAAGTACGCGCCGGGGATCTCCTCGGTCAAGATCGACCCGGAGAAGATCGGCCTGCTCATCGGCAAGGGCGGCGAGACGATTCGCGCGCTGCAGGAGGAGTTCGAGTCCCAGATCGACGTCAACGACGAGGGCATGGTCCTCGTCTACGCCTCCAATCGGGAGCTGGGCGACGCGCTGGTGGCTCGGATCAGCTCGATGACCAAGGAGGTCGAGGTCGGCGACGAGTTCACCGGCAAGGTCGTCAAGACGACCACGTTCGGCGCCTTCGTCGAGCTCTCCAAGGGCACCGACGGCCTGCTGCACATCTCCAACGTCGCCCCGGGGCAGCGGATCGCCACGGTCGAGGAGGTGCTCAACAAGGGCGACGAGATCGCCGTCAAGGTCGTCGAGGTCGATCGCGAGCGGGGCCGGATCGGCCTGCGGCTCGCCTCCGATCCCGAGATCCAGGGCAAGACCGCGGAGGAGCTGTCGGCCATCGCCGCCGCCGAGAACGGCGGACAGCGTCGCGAGCGCTCCGGTGGCGGTGACCGTGGACGTGACCGCGGCCCGCGCGACCGTGACCGCGGCCCGCGTGACCGTGACCGTGACCGCGGCCCGCGTGACGGCGTGACCGCGGACCGCGGCCGCGTGCGCGACCGGGATCCTGACCGGCCGCGCTCCTAGCCGCGGCTCGCTCGTGGAGCAGCAGCACCGCCTGACGACGCTCGAGTCGGGCGTCCGGATCGTGACGGAGGCAATGCCCTCCGTCCGGTCCGTGTCGCTCGGCTTCTGGATCGGCACCGGCTCGCGGTATGAGTCCGAGCGCCGAGGCGGGGCTGTCGCACCTGCTCGAGCACCTGCTGTTCAAGGGCACGGCCAAGTACGAGTCGCTGGAGATCGACCAGATCTTCGACGGCATGGGCGCCGAGCTCAACGCCGGCACCGGCAAGGAGACGACGTCGGTCTACGCGCGGGTGATCGACGAGCACCTCGTCGACGCCTTCGACGTGATGGCCGACATGGTCTTCCGGCCGGCGCTCACCGACATCGACTCCGAGCGCGAGGTCATCCTGGAGGAGATCGCCATGTACGAGGACGATCCCCAGGAGAAGGTCTTCGACATGCTCGGCGAGGCCGTGTTCGGCGAGGACCCGCTGGGCCGGGCCATCATCGGGCGGGCCGGCGTCATCTCGGGCACGCCGGCGGCTGAGATCGCGCGCTTTCACCACGCCCGCTACCGGCCCGAGAACGTGGTCATCGCCGCGGCCGGCGCGGTCGAGCACGACGCGCTGGTCGCGCTCGCCCGCGAGCGCAGCGATCCGCCCAGCCGGCCGAACGGCGACGCGCCCGACGTGCCCACTCCCGCCGACCACGCCGCCGTCGCCGGCGATCCGGCCCGGGCGGCGCTTCGAGCGCAAGGACACCGAGCAGTACCACGTGTGCCTGGGCGGGACCGGCCTGTCGCGCCACGACGACCGCCGCTTCGCCCTGCGCGTGCTCGACACGATCTTCGGCGGCACCTCGTCCAGCCGCCTGTTCCAGGAGGTTCGCGAGCGCCGCGGGCTCGCCTACTCGGTGTACTCGTTCACCAGCGCCTACTCCGATACCGGCCAGGTGGGGCTCTACGTCGGCACGCGGGCCGACAACCTGGTCCAGGCACTGACGGTGGTCGGCACCGAGCTTGCGCGCTTCCGCTCCGAGCCGGCGACGGCCGAGGAGCTCGGCCGTGCGAAGGAGAACCTCAAGGGACGCGTCGTGCTCGCCATGGAGTCCACCGGGGCGCGGATGAACCGGCTCGGCTCCGAGATCCTGGCCGAGTCGCCGCTGATGGCGCTCGACGAGGTGGTGGAGTGCATCGACGCGGTGACGTTGTCCGACCTCGCTGCCCTCACCGAGGAGCTGTGGGATCCCGAGCGCCTGTCGGCGGCCGGGATCGGACCCGACGCCGAGCGCTTCGACGAGGCGCTGGGCGGGGTGGCGCCGGAGCTCGCTGAGATCCCGGTCGGCTGAGGCGCTGAGGGACCGAGTGGCCGGGTCGATGATCAGGGTCGCCGTCGCCGGCGCCGCCGGGACGGATGGGGTCGACGGTGTGCGAGGCGGTCGAGGGCGCCGAGGACATGGAGCTGGTCGCCCGCGCCGATCCGGCCCTGGGGACGTCGCTGGAGGACGTGCTGTCGGCGGCCCCGGACGTGCTCGTGGACTTCACGATCCCGACCACGGCGCTGGCCAACGCCCGCCAGGCCGTGGGTGCCGGTATCCACGTGGTCATCGGGACGACGGGCTTTGACATCTCCGAGCTGGACGACCTGCGCGACGCCAAGGCCAACGTGTTCGTGGCGCCCAACTTCGCCATCGGGGCGGTGCTGATGATGCGGTTCGCGGTCGAGGCGGCCCGGCACATGGCCCGCGCCGAGATCATCGAGCTGCATCACGACCGCAAGGTCGACGCGCCCAGCGGCACCGCGGCCCGGACCGCGGCGCTCATGCGGGACTCCGGCGGCCGCGACGTGCCGGTGCACTCGGTGCGCCTGCCCGGACTGGTCGCCCACCAGGAGGTCATCCTCGGCGACGTGGGGCAGACGCTGACGATCCGCCACGACTCGATCGACCGCGTCTCGTTCATGCCCGGGGTCCTTCTGGCCGTCCGCAAGGTGGCCGGGCTCACCGAGTCCCCGACGGTGGGGCTCGAGAAGCTGCTGGACTAGTGCGCTAAGCGGTGAATCGCCCTCAGGGCGATTTACCCGTCGCGGACCGTGGCAGTCGAGATCGCCGCCCGGGCCAGACCCACGTACCAGTTGGCGACGTCCTGGCGGGGGACCTCGGGCTTCTTCAGCCACCAGTTGGCCAGCGCTTCGCCGGCGCCGACGATCGCCTCGGCCACGCCCTCTGATGCCGGGGGCCGCAGCCCGCGTCCAGGCCGGCTCCTCGTCGCTCTCGAGCATCCGGCGGACCTCGTCGACGACGTCCGAGCGCAGCTGGCTCACCTGCTCGGCCAGCGGCTGGCGCGCGTTGAGCTCGCGGAACAACACCGTCCAGCCGTCGCTGTGCTCCTGCACGAAAGCCAGGAACTCGTTGATCACCGCCCGCAGTCGTCCGGTCGACGGCTGAGGCGGCGGGTGGCGGGGTGGGCGGGTTTCGATTGCACGGTCGGCGTTGACCAGCCGCTGCACCAGCTCGCCGCCGGTCCGCTCGATGTAGGCCAGGTACAGGCCCTCCTTGGAGCCGAAGTAGGCGTAGAGCATCGGCTTGGACACGCCGGCCAGCGCAGCGATCCGGTCCATCGAGGCGCGCTCGTAGCCGCCCTCGGCAAAGACCTGCCCGGCGACGCGCAGGATGAGCTGCTCGCGCGCGGAGCGCGGCATCCCTTGGGTTCCTGCCCGGGTCCGGCTTCGGCCAGGTGCGGTGGCCTCAGTTTGGGACAAACCGGGTAGGAATCTACTGAAACGGATATTACTCACGAGTACGCACCGATGCCCGAGCGAGGAGCCAGACCCAACGTCCACCCGATCCAGCGCCGGATTCTCGGTGCCCTGGCGGCTCTCAGCTCGCCGCTGCTGATCGACGACTACCTGGAGCTGATCAACCCGCTGTGGTCCACGCGTGAGCTGCGCGGGCGGATCGAGTCGATCGATCACGAGACGCGCGACGCCGCCACCGTCCTCATCAAGCCCGGTTATCGCTGGGGCGGCCACGAGCCCGGTCAGTACCTCCGCATCGGCCTGGACATCGAGGGCGTGCGTCACTGGCGCGCCTACTCACTGACCTCCGACCCACAGCGCGACGACGGCCTCATCTCGATCACCGTCAAGAACGTCGACGAGGGCAAGGTCTCGCCCTACCTCGTGCGCCGCGGCCGGCCGGGGACGATCGTCTCGCTCGGCGGGGTGGAGGGCGAGTTCATCCTGCCCGATCGCCTCCCCGACAAGCTGCTCTTCATCAGCGCGGGCAGCGGGATCACGCCGATCATGAGCATGCTGCGCCACCTGGACCAGCGCGACGAGCTGGGCGACGCCGTCCTGCTGCACTCCGCGCGCCACGCCGACGAGGTCATCTTCGGGGACGAGCTGCGTGGGCTCGCCCAGCGCCGGGAGCGGTTCGTCCTGCACGAGCAGCTCACCGCCGACAACGGGCGCATGGGCCCGTCCGACCTGGACCGACTCTGCCCTGACTGGCCGGATCGCGACACCTTCATCTCGGGCCCCAACGAGATGCTCGACGACTTCAGCACCCATTACGAGGCGGCGCGTGCGCTCGAGCGGCTGCACATGGAGCGCTTCCAGCCCAAGCTCGGCCTGGGCGACGGGGAGGAGGGCGAGGGCGGCACGATCGCGTTCCTGGTCTCCGACACGAAGGCCGAGTCCGACGGCAGCCAGCCGATCCTCGTCGCCGGCGAGGAGGCGGGCCTCGAGCTGCCCTACGGCTGCCGCGAGGGCATCTGCCACACGTGCGTGGGCGAGCTGCGCTCCGGCCGCGTGCGCGACCTGCGCAACGGCAAGGTCCACGGCGAGGAGGGCGAGGTCATCCGAACCTGCATCCACGCCCCCGAAGGACCCATCGAGATCGAGCTCTAGCACGCCACTAGACCGAACGTTGCACCCGAACCCCGAGGAGAAGCGATGACGACGACCGCCGTCCACAATGGCAAGGGCCCGGGCGCCCCCGAGCACGACGCCACCGACTCCGAGAATCCACTGCACCGGCTGACCGGAGAGCAGATCGAGGCGCTGGGCCGGGAGTTCGACGAGCTGCACGAGCAGGTCAAGGCCGACCTGGGCGACCGCGATGCCACCTACATCCGCTCGATGATCGCCTTCCAGCGCAAGCTGGCGCTGATCGGGCGGGCGGAGCTGATCGCCTCCCGCTGGCGGGTGCCGTGGGCGCTGGGGGCCGCGACCCTCGGGATGGCCAAGATCCTGGAGAACATGGAGATCGGCCACAACGTCATGCACGGCCAGTGGGACTGGATGAACGATCCGGTCATCAACTCACGGGCGTGGGATTGGGACACCGCCTCCACGGCTGAGGCGTGGCGCCACTCCCATAACTTCATCCATCACACCTACACCAACATCATCGGCAAGGACCGGGACCTCGGCTACGAGATCATGCGGATCGATCCGGCGCAGAAGTGGCACCCGTTCTACCTGCTGCAGCCGTTCTACAACGTGCTGCTGGCGATGCTGTTCGAATGGGGGGTGGCGGTTCACGATCTCGACTTCGACGCCATCCGCGCCGGCGAGAAGGAGCTCAAGCAGGTCCGCAAGGAGCTCAAGGGGATCGCCGGCAAGGCCCGGGCCCAGATCACCAAGGACTACATCGCGTGGCCGCTGATCAGCGGCCTGGTCATGACCGCCATCGAGGCCGGCGTGATCGCCGCCAAGATCCGGGACGAGAGCTCGACACAGTCCCACCCGCCTCACCCGCAAGGCGCGGCGCGCGGTGCGGCGCGCCGCGCGCCGGAGCGGCACCTCTGACGGCATGGTGTCCCAGCTCATCGCACGGCGCTCGTTCCGAGAGCCGTTCATGCGGACGCTCACCGCCAACGTGGCCGCCAACCTCATCCGCAACGTGTGGTCCTACGCGATCATCTTCTGCGGGCACTTCCCGGATCAGACCTACACCTTCACCCAGGCGGAGACCGACGACGAGTCGCGCGGCGGCTGGTACGTGCGCCAGTTGCTCGGAGCGGCCAACATCGACGGCGGCCCCATGTTCCACGTGATCAGCGGCAACCTGGGCTACCAGGTGGAGCACCACCTCTTCCCGGACATGCCGAGCACCCGCTACGGCGAGATCGCCCCCAAGGTGCGCGAGATCTGTGAGCGCTACGAGCTGCCCTACAACACGGGCCCGTTTCACCAGCAGCTCGGCATGGTCCAGCGCACGATCCTCCGTCTGGCGCTGCCCGGTGGCAAGGCGCGTCCCAAGCCCGGCCCCTACCACGGGCCGCGGGTGCGCGGGAGCGGGGAGCAGGCCGGAGCGCTGAGTTAGGCACTGCCGACTCCCGGGCGCGCAGCAGCGCGTCGCCGCGTGTCAGCCGCGCGTCGGCCGCGTGTCAGCCGCGCGTCGGCCGCGCACCGTCCGCGCGTCGGCCGCGCGCGGGACAAATCTCGCTCGCTCCGCCCTATCCGGACGAGCGGGCGACATTCGCCCCGGTTTCCGGGCGATACCTCGCACGCGACCGGGGGATCGGCTGTGCGTGCGACATTCTTCCCGGGCCGGGCCGGGCCGGGCCGGGCCGGGCCGTCCCGTGAGGCGGTCACCCGATCCGCACCTGGACCAGCCGGATGCGTGGCGCGAGACGCTGAGCGCCTTCCTCGACTCGCTTGCCTGTGTTGAACGCAGAGATCGCACGACCTGGTCCTGGGCGGCGCGTGCTTTGAGCGTTCAGCCGGCTGAGCCCAGAGATCGCAAGTCCCGGTAGCGGGCGGTGTGCGATCTGTGCGTTCAACAATGGCGAACCGGCACGCACGGCCGCGCCCGTGACGCGGAACGCGCACCTCCAGGCCCGTTAACCGATCGCTAACAACTCCAGCCGGTTGCCGAACGGGTCGGCCGTGAAGAAGCGGCGGACGCCCGGCAGCTCTGAGTCCCACACGACCGCCGCACCGACCGCCGCCAGCCGCCGCCCAGCATCTCCAGCCGCGCGATCGTCTCGATGCGCAACCCCGGATGGGCCTTGACCGCGGGGGCAAAGTCCTCGCGCCACCCCCACGTGCAGCTGCGCGCCGGCGCCAAGCGCGAACCACACCCCGCCGCGCTGCGCGAGCGCCGCGGGCTTCTCCACCTCGACCAGGCCCAGCAGCTCTCCGTAGAACCTCCGCGCCTGCTCCTCGCACCCCGCCGGCGCGGCCACCTGCACATGGTCGAGCACCGGGAGCGCGTCCTCGTCATGACTCAAGGGGTTTCACCTCCGATACGGTTGCGAGCCCATGCCGATCGACGTGAGACCCGTGAGCGGCTTCAGCGACCTGCGGGAGTTTGTCGCGTTGCCCTTTCGCACTGCATGCCGGGACCCCCTGGATCCCGCCGCTCAAGCTCGAGCGCTACGCCTTCCTGACCCGCCCCCTCAACGCCTTCTTCAGCCACGGCGAGGCCCGCGTACTTCCTGGCGCGGCGCGAGGGGCGGGTGGTGGGCAGGGTCACCGCCCAGATCGACTTCGCCTTCAACCAGTTCCACGGGAGCCGGTGGGGGATGTTCGGCTTCCTGGAGTTCGAGGACGACCAGGAGATCGTCGACGCGCTGCTCGCCGCCGCCGAGGCATGGTGCCGGTCGCGCGGGTGCGACCGCATGGTGGGGCCGATGTGCTTCCAGATCAACGACGAGGCCGGCGTGATGATCGAGGGGTTCGAGCGCGAGCCGCTCATCCGCGAGCCCTGGAACCCGCGCTACTACCAGGCGCGCTGCGAGGCCGCGCCGGGGCTGATCAAGGCGATGGACCTGTTCGGGTGGGACCTGTCGATCAACGACCGGGAGCGGATGAACCCGATCCTGCCCAAGGTCGCCGAGCGCGCCCACACCAAGCACGGGATCACCATCCGCCACATGTCCCGGCGCCACCTACGGCGTGACATGGACGAGTTCGCCAAGGTCTACAACGCCGCCTGGTCGCACAACTGGGGCTTCGTGCCCTACTCCAAGGCCGACCTGGACGCCTACACCGTCGACATGCAGCTCGTGTTCTCGCGCGACTGGTTCATGATCGCCGAGCAGGAGGGCAAGACGGTGGCGATGGCGATCCCCATCCCCGATATCCACCAGGTCTACAAGAAGATGCAGGGCCGGCTGCTCCCCCTCGGCTGGCTGTACTACCTCATGCGCGGACGGATCATCGACCGGGTCCGGGTCGGCTTCCTCGGCGTCCTGCCCGAGTACCAGCACACCGGGGTCGCGGCCGCGCTCTATCTCGCGCTCTTCGACGTCGCCGGTCGCGTGCGTCAGAAGCAGGGCGAGGCAAGCTTCATCCTTGAGGTCAACAGCTCGATGAACCGCGGGCTCGAGGCCATGGGGGGCCGGCTGGTCAAGCGCTGGCGCGTCTACGAGCGACTGCTGGAGCCTGGCGCCGAGCCGTCGGCGCCGACCGCCGCCGAGTCACACTGACGCCCCTGCCCCTGCGATAATGCCGCCGATGACGGTGAACTTTGGCTCGATCCTGACCGCGATGGTCACTCCCTTCGATGAGCGCGGCGCGTTTGACGAGGACGCCGCGGTGGGGCTCATGCACCATCTCGTCGACCATGGCTCCGACGGCCTGGTCGTCTGCGGCACCACCGGGGAGGCGGCCACTCTCGAACGACGAGGAGCACCTGCGGGTGATCGAGCTGGCCGCCACCGAGATTCCGTCCCAGCCACCCCACGTGCACGGTCGATCGCCGGGGTTGGCTCCAACGACACGCGCCACGCGGTGATGCTCACCGAGCGGGCGACCGCGCTGGGCGTCGACGGCCTGCTCCACGTCAATCCGTACTACAACCGCCCCAGCCGCCGCGGGATCCTCGCCCACTATCGCGAGGTGGTGCGAGCAACCGATTTGCCGATCCTGCTCTACAACATCCCGCAGCGCACCGGGTCTGACATGCCCAACGACCTGCTGGCTGAGCTCGGCCAGCTGGACAACATCGTCGGGGTCAAGCAGGCCAACGATGCGAACCTGGCTCACGTCGACGGCCTGGTCGTCTACGCCGGTAATGACGACATGCTCGTTGACGTGCTGGAGATGGGCGAGGCCGGCGGGATCCTCACCGGCAGCCACATCTTCGGCGACGAAATGCGCCGCATGGTCGACGAGCCGGAGAACCGGCGCCAGATCGACGCCGGCCTGAAGGACGTGTACCGGGATATGGCGGTCGCGCCGGCGGCCTGCAGCAACAAGGCGGCCCTCAACATGATCGGCGTGCCCGTGGGCAAGCCCCGGCTGCCCTACGTCGAGCTCGACGCCGACGAGCAGGCGGTGGTGCGCGCGATGCTGGAGCGCCACGGCATGCTGGCGGCCGCGGCATGAGCGCAGTGACCGCGTGAGCGCGTGAGCAAGCTCAGGGTCCTGCCGCTCGGCGGCCTGGGCGAGATCGGCAAGAACATGACGGTCGTCGAGTACGAGGACCGCCTCGTCGTCATCGACACGGGCCTGCGCTTTCCGACCGCCGACATGCTCGGCATCGATCTCGTGCTGCCGGACTTCGCCTACCTGCGCGACCGGGCCGAGGACATCGAGGCGATCGTCATCACCCACGGCCATGAGGACCACCTCGGGGCCCTCCCATGGGTATTGCGCGAGCTCGACAACAGCGACGGGATTCCGGTGCTCGGCGGGCCTCTGACGATCGCCATGGCCCGCTCCAAGCTCGACGAGCACAACCTCCGCGAGGTGGACCTCGAGGACGTCGCCCCTGGCGAGCAGCTTCAGCTCGGCCCGTTCTCCATCGAGCTCATCCACATGACGCACTCGATCCCTGACTCGTGCGCGGTCGCGGTCGGGCACCGAGCTCGGGACCGTGCTCCTCACCGGCGACTACAAGTTCGACCAGACGCCGGTGGACGGGCCGCCCGCGGACGTCTCGCGACTGGCCGAGCTGGGCTCCGAGGGTGTGCTGCTGCTGTGCGGCGACTCCACCAACGCCGACCGGCCGGGGTTCTCACCCTCCGAGCGCGAGGTGGGCCCACACCTCGAGGAGGTGTTCAGCCGCGCCGAGGGGCGGATCGTGGTCACCAGCTTCGCCTCCAACATCCACCGCGTCCAGCAGGTGATCGACGCCGCCGCCGCACTGGGGCGCAAGGTTGCGCTGGTGGGACGCTCGATGCGCAAGAACGTCAACATCGGCCGCTCGCTGGGCCACATCGAGGTCCCCGAGGGGATGCTCATCCAACCCCACGAGGTGGAGGACTGGCCCGACCATCGCGTCGTGGTCATCTCGACCGGCTCCCAGGGCGAGCCCCTGTCGGCGCTGCGGCGCATGGCCTACAACGATCACCGCCAGATCACCCTGCGCAGCGGTGACACCGTGGTCTTCTCGGCGACGCCGATCCCCGGCAACGAGCGCGCAGTCAACGAGACCGTCGACCGCCTCTACCACATCGGCTGCAACGTGATCACCCCGCGCGAGGCGCCGATCCACGCCTCCGGCCACGGCTTCGTCGAGGAGCTCAAGCTCATGCTCAACCTCGTGCGCCCGCGCTACGTCATGCCGATCCACGGCGACCACAAGCGCATCCACCTGCACGCCCAGCTTGCCGATGCGGTCGGGATCCATCCCGAGGCCGTGTTCCAGCTCGAGAACGGGCTCCCGCTGGAGATCGACTCCGCCGGCGCCGCCATCGGCGAGCGCCAGGCCGCCGGAATGATCTTCGTCGACGGCGTCGACATCGGCGACCCGGCCGACGTCGCCCTGCGCGACCGTCGCATGCTCTCGGCCGACGGGATCTTCATCGTCGTCGCCACCGTGTCGGAGCAGACCGGCGAGTCGGTCGTCCCGCCCGAGGTCATCTTCCGCGGCGTCCCGTTCATCGAGCAGGCCGACGACCTCGTCTCCGACATCCGCGAGGAGGTGGAGCGCTCGCTGACCGTGGCGGCGCGGGAGGGCGTGCGGGAGATCGACCTGCTCCAGCAGGGCCTGCACGACGATCTGGCGGCGTTCGTCTACGAGCGGCTGCGCCGGCGGCCGATGGTCCTGCCGGTCGTCGTCGAGGTCTGACCGGCGCCGTTCTCCGCCGGCTCGCCGGCCGGCTCGGACGCCGGCGCGACGCCTGGGGTGGGGATCCGGATGACAAAGCGGGTCCCCACGCCGCTCTCGGGCATCTCCAGTTCCACGGTGCCGCCGTGTGACTGGGCCACCGAGCGCACGATCGCCAGGCCCAGCCCGGAGCCCTTCGCGCCGTCGCGCCCGCCGCGGACGAAACGCTCGAACACGCGCTCTGAGAGCTCCGCCGGGATTCCCGGCCCGGAGTCCTGAACGATGAGGATCGCCTCGCCGTCACGGGCCTGGGTGGAGGCCTCGACGCGGGTGCCCGGCGGGGTGTGGCGAACCGCGTTCTCCAGCAGGTTGAGCACCAGCCGGTGCAGCTCGTCGCGCACGCCCTCCACCAACGCCGGCTGGGCGTCGATCGACAGTCGGTGGCGTTCGGCCATCGGGCCCGAGCTCCGCCGCGGCCTCGATGAGGACGTCGCCCAGATCGGTGGGGCGGTGGGGCTGGACCCGCCGCGCATCGGCCCGGGCCAGCAGCAGCAGGTCACCCACCAGCCGGCGCATCCGCCGCGTGGACCGCAAGCGCCGCCTCGGCGGTCTCGGACTGCTCGCCGGTGAGCTCCTCGGTGAGGAGGTCGAGGTTGGCCAGCACGCTGGTGAGGGGGGTGCGCAGCTCGTGCGAGGCGTCGGCGACGAACTCCCGCTGGCGGTCGAGCATCGCCTGGGTGTCGGCGCGCGAGGAGTCCAGGGCGCCGAGCATCGCCTCCAGCGTCCGCGCCAGCTCGGCGATCTCGTCGTTGGCTTCGGGATGCGGCACATGCAGGCTCGGGTCCCGCGTGCGCTCGATCTCTCGCGCGGCCTCGGTCAGTTCCGTGATCGGCCGCATCGCCCGGGTGGACACGAACAGGCCGGCCAGCATCGCCAGGACGGTTCCGCCGAGCACCCCGAGGAGCAGGAACGCCTCGACCCGGGCCAGCGTGTGGTCGAGGTCGGAGAGCGGCACGCGCATACAGCAGCGTCACGCTGCCGACGGGCGCGACCGGGAGCTGGCGGACCGCCACGCGGTAGCCCGCCTGGACGAAGTACCCCGAGGTCTGGTACGGGGCGCTCGCGAACAGCCCCTTCGGCGCGCGCGCCTCGAGTCCCTGGATCGAAATGAGGTCCTCGCGTGCCCAGCAGCTCGCCGTCGCTGTCGTCGAAGATCCGGATCTCGGCGCGCTCGGCGACCGGCGAAATCGGAGAGCGAGACGTTCCCCACCTTGGACCAGTCGAGGTAGGGGTCGTCCGTGTCGAACGCCAGCTTGCCGTTCAGCTCCGAGTACAGCCGGTCGATCGCGGAGGTCTGCTGCTCGTCGAACTGGGTGCGGACCTGGCGGTCGGTGAGCACGCCGACGATGGCGGCGAAGCCGGCCAGGATGACGAACGTCAGCGCCGCCGAGCCTCCGGCCAGGCGCCAGCGGATCGGGACCCGCCTATACGCGGAGTACGTAGCCCGCGCCGCGGATCGTATGGAGGAGCCGAGGCTCGCCACCGGATTCCAGCTTCCGTCGTAGGTTGGAGACGAACACCTCGATGGTGTTCGTCATCGAGAACGGGTCATAGCCCCACACCTCGTCGAGCAGGCGCTGGCGCGAGATCACGATCCGCTCGTTGCGCATCAGGTACTCCAGCAGCTCGAACTCCCGCTGGGTGAGGTCGACGTGGCGGTCGCCGCGCGTGACCTCGTGGGTGTCGGGGTTGAGCTTGAGATCGCCGACCGAGAGGTGGGCCTGGCCCCGGGGCGGGCGGCGCCGCAGCAGCGCTCGCAGGCGCGCCAGCAGCTCCTGGCGCTCGAACGGCTTGACCAGGTAGTCGTCGGCCCCCGAGTCCAGTCCCTCCACGCGCGACTCGACCGCGTCGCGGGCGGTCAGGACCAGGATGGGGACGTCGTCGTCGGACTCGCGCAGGCGCTTGGCGACCTCGATCCCGTCCATTCCCGGCAGCCCGAGATCGAGCAGCACGAGGTCGGGCAGGAACGCGTGCGCGCCCTCCAGCGCGGTCGGGCCGTCGCCGGCGACCCGCACCTCGTAGCCCTCCATCCGCAGCGAGCGCTGCAGCACCTGCGCGATGGCGTCATCGTCCTCGACGACCAGCACACGGGGGGGACGCTCGAAATCAACCATCTGGAGGCCAGATGGTAAGGGTCAGGAGACGGGCGTCGCCAAGCCCTTATCAGACCCTTATGCGAGGGCCGCAGGGCGGTCCCGCGCGCGTGCGCGGCCTCCTGCCGCGCGCGTGCACGGCAGGAGGCGGGGCGCCGCCGTCGAAGCCAGCACTTCGGACATGGCCACCAGCACGAAGCCTCGCCCCAAGCCCAAAGCGCGGCGCAAGTCACCCCCGCCTCGGGCGAGGCGCTCGATGCTGGCCAGCCGCCCGACGCTGCCCACGGTCGCGCTCGAGCCCCATCACGTCGACATCCTCGCCCTCGCCCTTGTCGCGGTGGGGATCTTCCTGGGCGGGGTGTCCTACCTGCAGTGGGCCGGCGGGGCGCTCGGTGACGGCGCCGTCCGCGCCTCCCGGTTCGTGTTCGGCGCCCTCGGCTATACCGTGCCCGTCGCCCTGGTGCTGGCCGGTGTCCTCATCCTCATGCGCGAGTGGCGCCCGCCGACGCGGCCGCTGCGCACCGGGCTGGCCTGCCTGGTGGCGGCGCTGACGCTGCATGCTGGCGGCGGGCACGCTGGGGATCGGGCCTGGGGCGGCCCCCGCCGCCCAGTTCTGGCACGCGGCCGTCTTCGAGCGCCGCGGCGGGATCGTGGGCCAGGCCGAGTTCTGGGTCATCTCGCATCTGCTCTCGACGCTGGGCGCCGACATCCTGGCCGTGTTCCTGTTCGTCGCCGGGCTCATCCTCGTCAGCGGCGCCACCCTGGCGACAGTCGTGCGCGCCACCGGCGCCGGCGTGGTCGGCACGGGCCGGGCGGTGCGCCGCTCCACCGACAGCTTCTCGTCGACGCTGGGCGGCCGGCGGCCGTCGACCGCCGCGGCTCGCTCTCGGCGGACGCCGACGGTCGGCTTCGAGCCCGGCGGTCCGATGGTTGTCGATCGCCTGCTCGACCCCGACCAGCTCGACCCCGATCAGCTGCCCGAGCCGCTGCTGCCCCCCGAGCCAGACACGGCTGAGCTCATCGTCCGCGCCACTCACGTCGAGGCGCCGCCGAACGATGGCCGCGCGACCGACGACGACGACCGGCGCCGCCCCGGTTCGATCCCGACGGGGCCGGTGGCGAGGGTGAGATCGAGGCCTCCGACGAGCGCCGCCGACGCCGATGCCCGGACGCCCCGCGGCCGGCACGCCCGGACGTCGACCCGGCCGATCTCACGCCGCAGGGCCGCTACCGCGAGGCCATCACCGACGACCCCGACTTCGAGTGGCGGCTGCCCGACGCGCCGCTTTCTCACGCGCTCGACCGCGGAGGCGGCCAAGCCCGACACCGCCGGGCAGGAGCAGGTGGCCCGCACCCTGGTGGAGACCCTGGGGCACTTCGGCATCGAGGCCAAGGTGATCGGCCGCGTCACCGGCCCGCACATCACCCGCTACGAGATCCGGCTGGCGCCGGGGATCAAGGTGTCCAAGGTCGCCCAGCTCAAGGACGACCTCGCCTACGCGCTGGCGGCCACCGACATCCGCATCCTGGCGCCGATCCCGGGCAAGCAGGCGGTTGGCGTCGAGGTCCCCAACGCCCGGCGCAAGATCGTGCACCTCGGCGACGTCTTCCAGGAGCCGCCCGCCGACTGGTCGCCGCTGACGGTGTGGCTGGGCAAGGACATCGCCGGGCGCGCGATCGGCGCCGATCTGGCCAAGATGCCGCACCTGCTGGTGGCGGGCACGACCGGCGCCGGCAAGTCGGCCTGTGTCAACGCCATGCTCTCGAGCGTCCTGCTGCGGGCCACGCCGCACGAGGTCCGGATCGTGCTCGTCGACCCCAAGCAGGTCGAGCTCAACCACTACGAGTCGGTCCCGCACCTGCTCACGCCGGTGATCACCAGCCCCCGGATGGCCGCCAACGCGCTGCAGAACCTGGTCAAGGAGATGGAGCAGCGCTACGGGATCATGTCGCTGGCGCGCACGCGCAGCCTCCCCGAGCTCAACCGGGCGCGCGACAAGCGCGGCGAGCCCCGGCTGCCCTACATCCTGTGCGTCATCGACGAGCTCGCCGACCTCATGATGGTCGCACCCGCCGACGTCGAGGACTCGATCATCCGCCTGGCCCAGAAGGCGCGCGCGGTCGGCATCCACCTCGTGCTCGCCACCCAGTCACCGCGCGTGGACGTCATCACGGGCATGATCAAGGCCAACGTCCCGTCACGGATCGCCTTCGCGGTCTCCAGCCAGACCGACTCTCGCGTGATCCTTGATCAGAACGGGGCCGAGGCGCTGCTGGGCCAGGGCGACATGCTGTTCTCGCCGGTCGGGTCCTCCAAGCTCCAGCGCATCCAGGGCGCCTACATCGACGAGGAGCAGATCCTGGAGCTGACCGAGGCCTGGCGGCGCCAGGGCGAGCCCGAGTTCCAGGAGGAGCTTCTGGAGGAGGTGGAGTCCGCGGACGACGGCGTCTCGGGCGACGAGGACGCGCTCAGCGCCGACGAGGATCCGCTGCTGGAGGAGGCGATCTTCCTCGTGGCCTCGATGGGCACCGCCTCGACGTCGATGCTCCAGCGCCGCCTGCGGCTGGGCTACACGCGCGCCGGCCGGCTCATCGACATGCTCGAGCGGCGCGGGATCATCTCCGGCTACGAGGGGTCCAAGCCCCGCCAGGTGCTCATCACCGAGGCCGACGTACCGCGGATCCTGGCGCACCTGGCCGAGGCCGACTCGGCCGGTGGGGCCCCCGCGCCCAAGCCGGCCGCCGCGCCGAGGAGCCGCGTGACTCATCCGGCGCCGAGCTCGACGAGCCCGGCGGACCCGACGCGTTCGAGGGCTAGATGGCTGATTCCACGACCCCCGTGTCCTCTGGGGACCTCTGGCGCGCCATGTGGCGCCGGTAGCCTGTTCGGGCGATGGCAGATATCGGCGCCACCCTGCGGGAGGCGCGGATGCGCGCCAAGATCGACATCAACGAGGTCGAGACGCGCACGAAGATCCGCGCCAAGTACCTCCGCGCGATCGAGAACGAGGAATGGGGCCTGCTCCCCGGCGACGTGTACGTCAAGAGCTTCCTGCGCACGTACGCGGACTACCTGGGGCTGGACAGCCGCCAGCTCATCGACGACTACAAGCGCCGCTATGAGCGCCCCACAGACCACGAGATGCGGCAGATCGCGCCCCTGGGCCGCGACCGCGACCGTCGGGATAGAGGACCCCGCCCACCCAGCCCACCCGTCAGCCGCGCGGGCCGCTGATCCCGCCGTGGGCGCTCATCGGGGCGGTGCTGGTGGCGGTCGTGGTCGGCGCTGTACTTCCTGGGCATCAACAACGGCAAAGGCCCGAGACGACCCCGCTCCACGCCCACCCGGGTCCAGTCCACGCCGACCACGCCCAAGCACCACGCGGCACCGCGCCGCTCGCACGCGCGCGGTCGCCAGCACCGTCAAGCTCCAGCTCGTTCCCACCGGCGCGGTCTACGTGTGCCTGGTCGATGGGCACGGCAAGCGGCTCATCCCGGGGGAGATCTTCAACGTCGGCCAGACGATCCCGACCAAGACCTCGTCCAAGCTGCTGCTGACGCTCGGCAACGCGTCGGTGAAGATGAAGGTCAACGGCGTGTCGGTGACGGTGCCCTCGACCGGGAGTCCGGTCGGCTTTGACCTCACGCCGGCGACGCACACGATGCTGCCCGCCGGCAAGCAGCCCCAGTGCGCATGAGGTGGATGTGAGCGTGTCCGGCGGCGCGACTCCGCCGCGCGCCGGGATCCTCGTCACCGGGACCGAGGTCCTCACCGGGATCATCTCTGACCGCAACGGCCCCTGGCTGTCCGAGCGCCTGCGCGAGATCGGCGTGGACGCGGCGATGATCCAGATCGTCGGCGACCGCCCCGATGACCTGATGGCGACGCTCGAGTTCATGCGCGACGCCGGGATGGCCCTGATCATCACCAGCGGTGGCCTGGGCCCGACCGCCGACGACCTCACCGCGGAGATCGTCGGGCGCTTCTGCGGGTCGCGAGATGGTGCTCGACGGGCCGCTGGAGGAGCGGATCGCCGAGATCCTGCGGCCGCTGATGGAGCGCTGGCCCGACCTCGACCCCGAGTCCGTGCGCGAGTCCAATCGCAAGCAGGCGGTCATCCCGGAGGGCGCGACGATCCTCGAGCCCGTGGGCACCGCCCCGGGGCTCGTCGTCCCGCCGCGCGACGGCGACGGCCCGACCGTGGTCGTGCTGCCCGGGCCGCCCCGCGAGCTTCAGCCGATGTGGGAGACGGCCCGCCAGACCGAGGCCTTTGCCGCGGCGATCACCGGCGCCGTCGAGTACCGGCGGGAGATCGTGCGGTTGTTCGGGATCCCGGAGTCCGAGATCGCCAACACCCTGCGGGCGGCCGAGGAGGCGGGACTGGACCTGGCTGCCGCTGGAGATCACCACGTGCCTGCGGCGGGGCGAGATCGAGGTTGTCGACCCAGTTCGAGCCCGACGGCCAGGCTGCGTATGACGCGTTCCTGGACTTCATCCGACGAGCGCCACGCCGACACGCTCTACTCCGAGGACGGCTCGACGATCGACGATCAGCTCGCCGAGCTGCTGGCCGGGCATACGCTCGCCGTCGCGGAGTCCTGCACCGCGGGGCTGCTTCGCGGGGCGGATCACCGACCGCGCCGGGTCCTCGGCCTATTTCCTGGGGGGAGGGGTGGTCTACTCCAACGAGGCCAAGATCGACCTGGCGGGCGTCGACCCCGAGCTGATCGAGCGGTTCGGCGCTGTGTCCACCGAGGTCGCCGAGGCGCTGGCCGAGGGCATCGCCGAGCGTTTTGACGCCGAACTGGGCGTCGGGATCACCGGGATCGCCGGGCCCGGCGGCGGGACCGAGGAGAAGCCCGTGGGGCTCGTGTGCTTCTCGGTGTGGATGCGGGCGGAGGATGGCCCGCCCACCCGCCGCGACGGCTCACCCGGCGCTCGGTGCTGCCGGGCGGGCGCGCGGACATCCGCGACCGCTCGGTGACCGTGGCCATGCACATGCTGCGCCGTGTGCTGCTCGGCGAGTCCGACGAGCGCCCGGCCAGACCGGCGCCCGCCCGCCCGACGCCGCCCAGTGACCGCACGGTGAGCGAGGAGCGCGTCCGGCTGTTCGTCGCGCTCGAGCTCCCGACCGAGGTGCGGAGCGCGCTGCGTAGCTGGGCCGCGGAGCACGTGGGTGCGATGGCGCGTCTGCGGCTGGTCGAGCCCGAGTCGCTGCACGTCACGTTGTGCTTTCTGGGCTGGCGCGCCGGCGGCGGAGGTGGGGGACATCGCCGCCGCCTGCCACGGCGCGGTGTCCGGGCTCGCTGCCGTTCCCGTTGACCCTCGGCGACGCCCTCTGGCTCCCGCCCCGGCGTCCCCGCGTGCTCACGGTCGAGCTCGGCCGACGAGGAGGCCGGCTGGCCGCCGTCGCAGTCCGCGCTGGCGCGGGCGCTGGCGGACGGCGGCTTCTACGAGCCCGAGGCGCGGCCCTTTCTCGCGCACGTCACCGTCGCCCGCGTCCAGCGCGAGGCCCGCATCCGCCCTCCGAGCTGCCCGCGCCCGAGCCGATGCGCTTCACCGGCACCACGGTCACGCTCTTTCGGTCACGGCTGGGCACGGGCCCCGCGCGCTACGAGGCCCTGGCGAGCGTGACTCTGCCCGCCTGACTTGCCCGGCTCACCTGACGTGTCCGGCTGAGGTGTCCGGTGGAGCTACGGCAGCTGGGACTCGATCCACTGCTCCATGGCGGGGCCGCTCTCGACGCTGGTGATCAGCGCGTAGCGGGTGCCGGGGCCGTGGTGGTAGCCGCCGTGGTAGAGGAACTCGGAGTCGACCACCGCCTGCTGGTACTTGGGCAGGGCGATCTTGACCTCCGAGGCCTTGGAGAACTGATCGCGGCGGACGACGAGGGCGCTGGAGTCATCGTCGGTCAGCTCCAGCCACGCGCGCACGACCCAGCCGTTCTCCTCGGGCTTGTTGGCCGCGTTGTTGTTGTCCAGGTGCAGGCCCCAGCGGCACTCGCGCATCGTGTTGGGCTTCATCTTGAGCAGCTGGACCCGGCCGAAGCGGGCGCCGATCGACTCGACGTACTTGACGATCGACGGGCACTTCTTGGCGTTCTCGGTCCACACGCCGTCGAGGTCGGGCTTGCCGTAGGACTCAAAGCCCTTGAGCTCGATCTCGCCGGTGCACGAGGTGATCGGCGCGAAGGTGGTGGCGTCGTCGGTGGAGTACGTGGTGTACGTGAGGTTCTCGTACTCCTCGCGCGGGATCTCCGGGCCGTCGTACTTCTTCAGGCGCAGATAGCCACCGTTGGCCTGGAGCTTGGGCATCCGGTAGTGCGGCGTCTCCCGCTGGGTCAGCGACGGGCGGCGGACGCCGGTGACATAGAGGATGCGCTTGGTGTGTTCGTTCTTGAGAGCTTCGACGAGAGGGGACACGGTCTCTCCAAAAGGTCGTTAGTTATGTACGCACATTCCATGTAACCAGCTTCGGTCCTGCCCGGCAGGCTGCCCTATCGGCGCACCTCGGCCAGGTAGGTCTCGGTCTCCGCGGGGTCGAGGCCGCCGTGCTGCCCGCGGAACCACCGTTCGTTGGCCGGTGCCGAGCGCAGCCACACCTGGCGCCCCGGTGCCGCCAGCACGGCCACCTGGCCCAGCCGGGCGGCCAGCCGCGGCCCGATGCGGTCAAACAGGTCAGCGGCGCGCAGGACTCGGGCCCCATCCGCCCCACCACCACCCCCGCCAGCCCCGCCGCTCAGCCGCGCCGGCAGCTCGGCCAGCACCGTGTCCACGTGCTCCTCGTGCACGTGCAGGAAGACGTCGCGGGAGGAGCCGGCAGGCCGCGGCTGGGACAGCATCGCCGGCAGCTCGGGCCAGAGCTCGTCCAGGTAGTCCACGCGCTCGGGGGACACCGTCACCTGGCCGTGGTCGGCGGTCAGGAGCACGGTGACGTCGGCCAGGCCCTCGAGTCGCTCGTGGATCGCGTCCAGCGCCACGCGCCCCGCCTCGTGGAACTCGGGCGAGTCGGGGCCGTGCTCGTGGCCGGCGCGGTCGATCTCGTCCCAGTAGAGCGACGCGTACGCGGGTCCGTCCACGATGGCCATGAGGCCCGCGAGCGCCTGCATGCCGTCGGCCGGCGTGTCAAAGGCATGCACGGTCGCGCCGCGCGTGGCCTGGCGCGTGAACACCGAGTCGGCGATCGCCTGCGGCTGGAGCACGAAGCTGGGGACGCCCAGCGACTGATACAGCGTCGGTCCCGGCAGGAGCACCGCCGGGTCCAGCCGATCCTCGAGCTCGCCTGAGACCTTGGACTCGGCGAGGGTGAAGCGCAGCGGGCAGATGATCCTGTCCAGCTCGGGCTCGAGCACGTTCCATTCGTAGAGGCCATGGTCCTGCACCGGGAGCCCGGAGTGGACGGTGGTCACGTGCGCGGTGGTGGTGGAGGGGAACTGCGAGCGCAGCGGCGTGACCTGGAGCCGCTTCAGCAGAGGGTGGTCGTCGTGGCGGTGCAGGAATCTCAGGCCGAGGGCGTCGAGCAGGATCAGCGCGACGCGCTCGCCGGCGGCCACCCGGCGGCGGACCTCGTCGGGGATGTCGGCAAAGGAGCCGTCCGGCTTCATGCACAGAATCGTCACGCATTTGTTTCGGGCTGTCACAGATACGTCTTGTTTCGTCACAGGGCCCCGGGCTAGCGTGGTTTTTCCGTCCGCCGGCGGACGTACCGTGGTGGGTTCAAACGCGCAGAGACAAGGAACTGGAGAGCGAGCATGAGCGAGAACGAGAGAAGCGCAACCGTCGGCGCGTCTGACCCCAAGGCCGACGCCAAGCGTCAGGCCGCCCTCCAGGGAGCCCTGACCCAGATCGAGCGGCAGTTCGGCAAGGGAAGCGTGATGCGCATGGGCGACCCCGACGCGCGCGTGAACTGCGATGCGATCCCGACGGGAGCGCTGTCGCTGGACATCGCACTCGGGATCGGCGGGGTGCCGCGCGGCCGGATCGTCGAGATCTTCGGCCCCGAGTCCTCCGGTAAGACCACGCTCGTCTACCACATGATCGCCGAGGCCCAGAAGCTCGGCGGGGTGTGCGCCTTCGTCGACGCCGAGCACGCGATGGATCCGCTCTACGCGCAGAGGATCGGCGTGGACATCGACGAGCTGCTCGTCTCCCAGCCCGACTACGGCGAGCAGGCGCTCGAGATCGTGGACATGCTGATCCGGTCCGGCGCCGTGGACCTCGTCGCCGTCGACTCGGTGGCGGCGCTCACGCCGCGCGCGGAGCTCGAGGGCCAGATGGGCGACCAGACCGTCGGCGCGCAGGCCCGGATGATGTCCCAGGCGATGCGCAAGCTCGCCGGCAACCTCAACCGCGCCCAGACGCTGTGCGTGTTCACCAACCAGATCCGCGAGAAGGTGGGCGTGATGTTCGGCTCGCCCGAGACCCAGCCCGGCGGCCGGGCGCTGAAGTTCTACGCCTCGCAGCGGCTGGACATCCGCCGGATCGAGACGCTGAAGGACGGGACCGAGGCGGTGGGCAACCGGGTCCGGGTCAAGGTCGTCAAGAACAAGGTGGCGGCCCCGTTCAAGCAGGCGGAGTTCGACATCGAGTTCGGCAAGGGCATCTCCACCTCGGGCTGCCTGCTGGACTACGGCATCGAGCACAACATCGTGACCAAGTCCGGCTCGTTCTTCTCCTACGGGGACGAGCGGCTGGGGCAGGGGCGCGGCAACGCCAAGGCGTTCCTGGACGAGCATCCGGAGATGGCCGGCGAGATCGAGGAGAAGATCTACGCCGCGCTCGGCATCGGCCGGGATCTGGTCAAGGAGATCGAGCACGACGAGGCGCCGCTGGCCGCCGTCGCGCCGGCGGCCTAGCGCGGCGTCCGGAGCGGCATGGCGCCCGGAGCGTCTGACGCGGACGCGCATCTCAGAGGAGGAACACCTCCAGAAGGCGCTGGATCTTGCCTACGCCTACCTCAACCCGCGCGAGCGCACGGTCCGCGAGGTCCGGCAGCGCCTGCAGCGGCGCGGGGTCTCCGAGGAGGTGACCGAGGCGGCGATCCAGATCCTCGGTCAGCAGGGCTTCCTCGACGACGCCCGGTTCGCGCGGCTGTTCGTCGCCGACAAGCGGGCGCTCGAGCAGTGGGGCAGCGAGCGCATCCGGCGCGGCACTGCTCGCCCGCGGGATCGATCGCCACCTCGCCGAGGCGGCGCTGGCCGAGGAGCCCGACCCGGCCGAGGGCGAGAGACGAGCCCGAGAGCGAGCTCGACCGCGCGCTCGCGCTGCTGCGCCGGCGCTTCCCGGAGCCCGCCGCAGGACCGGCGCGACCGCAACCGCGCGCTGGGCATGCTGCTGCGCAAGGGCTACGAGTCAGAGCTGGCGCTCGACGCCCTGGCCGCCCACGCCCGCGGCGACTGAGCGAAAGCCGGCCACGATGGACCGCGCTGAGCTGGCGCGCTGGATCGAGGGCTACGAGCGCGCGTGGCGCACGGCGGGCACGGCCGACGCTGGAGGCGGCTGTTCATGCCACAGGCGACGTACAGCCCGGCGCCGTTCAGCCGAGACCATCATCGGCCTGGCCGGCGATCGCCGCCTTCTGGGAGGGGTCGCGCGAGGGTCCCGAAGAACAGTTCACGCTTGACTGGGCGCTCGGTTGCCGTCGAGGGCAACGTCGGCGTCGCCCGGGTCGAGGTGGCCTACGGCGACCCGCCGGTGCGCCTCTACCGCGACCTGTGGATCGTTACCCTCGAGGCCGACGGTCGCTGCAGCGCGTTCGAAGAGTGGCCCTTCTTCCCAGGGCAGCCGCTCAGTATCGGCCAAGACACCTGACGGCGTTGAGTGGCCGTTCAGGCAGGTGAACGACCACGTGCAGTTTGCGCCGTATGTTACGAACGCGTTGCGCCCGCTACCGTGCGGTACTACGATTGAAACAGTGAACGAACGGCCCTTGTGGCCGCAAAACGCCAGCAAATCCCCAGATATCGAACACAGAGATCTTCTTGTTGACGGCAATCCACAACGGACCGGTGCGACGGTCCAGATCGGTTTCGGGCTGCTCGGGCTAGTCGTCTAGCCGGATCGCTGAGTGCCGTTTGCCTGGGATGGCTGTCCCGTGCCTCCGCACGGGCCGCTCGGTCGCTCTCAAAACATCATGAACAGTGGGATTGCGGCCCGGATTGGCTCGGGCCAGATGAGAGGAAACGACCATGGAAATCATCGGTGCCGCAGCGCTCATTGCGGTCGGAATCGTG
Source organism: uncultured Actinomycetota bacterium (assembly GCA_963790605.1). Classification (GTDB taxonomy): domain Bacteria; phylum Actinomycetota; class Thermoleophilia; order Solirubrobacterales; family Solirubrobacteraceae; genus Palsa-465. The sequence goes on from CAWBPG010000005.1 coordinate 492,482, forward strand.
GTGGCCGCGGTTCTCTACGGGCGCACGCACCGCGCCAGCTCCGCGGGCGCGGAACGCGACACCGCGACCGCGGCGGCGCTGCAGGCGGCGCTCACCGAGCGCAGCGCGGCCCTGGAGCGGCGCGAGGAGGCGCTCGAGCGGCGCGAGGGCGAGCTGTCCGCGCAACGAGAGGAGCTGACGCGCGACCGCGCTGAGGTGGCGACCAGCCTCGAGCGCGTCGCCGGGATCTCGGCCGCGCGGGCCAAGGAGCTGCTGCTCCAGGAGATCGAGGAGCAGGCCAGGCACGAGGCGGCGCGGAGGATCCGCGCAGATCGAGGAGGAGACCAAGCGCGAGGCCGAGCGCCGCGTGCGCAACATCCTCTCGGTCGTCATGCAGCGGCTCGCCGCGGGTCACGCGGCCGAGACGACGGTGTCCGTGGTCCAGCTGGCCACCGACGACATGAAGGGCCGGATCATCGGCCGCGAGGGGCGCAACATCCGCGCGCTGGAGAACCTCACCGGCGTCGACTTCATCATCGACGACACGCCGGGCGCCGTCGTGCTCTCGGGCTTTGACGGCGTCCGGCGCGAGATCGCCCGGCTCACCCTGGAGAAGCTGCTCCAGGACGGGCGCATCCATCCCGCCCGGATCGAGGAGATGTACTACCAGACCAAGTCCGAGCTGGAGGGCCACATCGTCGAGCTCGGCGAGCAGGGCGCCTTCGACGCCGGCGTCCAGGGACTGCACCCCGAGCTGGTCAAGCTGCTCGGCCGTCTGCGCTTCCGCACCAGCTACGGCCAGAACGTCCTCGCGCACTCGATCGAGGTGGCCCAGCTGGCGGCGATGATGGCCCAGGAGCTGGGCGCCAGCGCCAAGACGGCCCGGCGCGCCGCCCTGCTGCACGACATCGGCAAGTCGGTCACGCATGAGATCGAGGGCCCGCACGCGCTCGTCGGCGGCGAACTCGCGCGCAAGTACGGCGAGTCGGCCGCGGTGGCCCACGCCATGGAGGCGCACCACAACGAGGTCGAGCCCCAGACGATCGAGGCCGTCATCGTCCAGGCCGCCGACGCGCTGTCCGGGGCGCGGCCTGGCGCCCGCGGCGAGTCGCTGGAGCAGTACGTCAAGCGCCTGCGCGACCTCGAGCAGATCGCCACCCGTCACAAGGGCGTGGACAAGGTCTACGCCATGCAGGCGGGGCGCGAGATCAGGGTCATGGTCGCCCCGGGGGAGATCGACGACGATGCCGCCACGCTGCTGTCCTACGAGATCGCCCGCGAGATCGAGAAGGAGCTCGAGTACCCGGGGCAGATCAAGGTGACCGTGATCCGCGAGTCACGCGCCGTCGAATACGCCCGCTGACCCCGTCTGATCCCTGACCGAAGGGGACGAGTGTCGTTGACGCGGGTGTTCACTGGATCGCATCCGGGTAAGGTGACCTCGCACTGGCGGCCGGCCCGCGGGCACAGGCACTACCCTTGGCCACGATGAAGCGCTACCACGTGACCACGTTCGGCTGCCAGATGAACGAGCACGACTCCGAGCGCATCAAGGGGATGCTGGAGTCGCTGGGCTACGCCGAGGCCGGCAGCCGCTCCGACGCCGACCTCATCCTCTTCAACACCTGCTCGATCCGCGAGGCCGCCGACAGCCGCTTCGTCGCCCACCTCGGGGAGGCCAAGCGGCTCAAGCGCGAGCACCCGGGCACGGTGATCGGCGTGGGCGGATGCTGGGCGCAGTCGGTCAAGGAGGAGGTGTTCGCGCGCTTCCCGTTCGTCGACGTCGCCTTCGGCCCCGGCCAGGTGCACAAGCTGGCCGAGTTCCTCACCTCGGACTCGCTCACCGCCCAGGGCTTCTTCGAGTTCGAGGGCTTCACCGGGCACCTGCCGGCCAAGCGCGCCCGCGACTTCCAGGGCTGGGTCCAGATCAGCGTCGGCTGCAACTCGGTCTGCTCCTACTGCATCGTGCCCTCCACCCGCGGGCGCGAGGTCAGCCGGCCGCCCGGCTGAGCTGGTGGAGGAGATCCGCCGCCTCGCCGCCGACGGGGTGCGCGAGGTGACGCTGCTGGGCCAGAACGTCAACTCCTACGGCCGCGACCTGCCGCGCGACTCCCGCGTCACGTTCTCCGAGCTGCTGCGCGAGGTCGACGCGGTGCCCGGCATCGAGCGCATCCGCTACACGAGCCCGCACCCCAAGGACATGCGCGAGGACGTCATCCGCGCCCACGCCGAGCTGCCCGGCGCTGTGCGAGCACATCCACCTGCCGCTGCAGTCGGGATCCAGCCCGGTGCTCAAGCGCATGCGCCGCACCTACACCCGCGAGCGCTACCTGGATCGCGTCGCGCTCATCCGCGAGCACGTGCCGGACTGCGCGCTGACCACCGACATCATCGTCGGCTTCCCCGGGGAGACCGAGGCCGACTTCGAGCAGACCCTCGAGGTCGCCGAGGAGGTCGGCTTCGACGGCGCCTTCACCTTCATCTACTCGCCCCGGCGCGAGACCGAGGCGGCGACGATGCCCGACCAGGTCGCCGCACGAGGTCAAGGTCGCGCGCATGGAGCGCCTGGTGGAGGTCATCCAGCGCCGCGCGCGCGAGCGCGCCCAGCGGTTCGTCGGCCGCACGCTCGACGTGCTGGTGGAGGGGCCGTCGCGCAACGATCCGACCCGGCTGCGCGGGCGCTGCCGCCACAACAAGGTCGTCAACTTCGACGGCCTCGGCGAGCCGGGCGACCTCGTCGAGGTCGACGATCACCTCCGCCACCAGCCAGACGCTGAGCGGCGAGGCCTCGCTGGTGGCCCGCGCCGCGGGCTGAGTCGCCCGCGGCGCGATCGCGTTCGTCGGCGGGCACGGCCGGGTGCCCGCTCGGGTTCAGGCGTCCTGGGTCCGGGTCCGCCACGCGCCCACCAGCTGGGGGATGATCAGCCAGGCGCAGATGACGACCACGGCGATGCCGGTGGCCATGACCACCGAGTTGTCGCTCGAGCCGCCCTTGAGCGGCATGAGCTGGTCCAGGGCGGGGGTCAGCAGCGCGTCGCGCGCCGAGCCCAGTGAGGAGACGTTGACCAGCAGGTTGGTGAGGATCGCCTGCCACCCGATGACCGCCGTCAGCGTGAGCGCGCGCGAGCCGGTCAGCGAGCCGACGCCCACCGCCAGCGCCGTCACGACCACGTTGGCCAGGGCGATCCAGCCCGCGCCCTGGAGGATGACGCCGAGCCCGGGGGTGGGCGTGCCGCCGGCGAACACGAACGTCGCCACCAGCACCAGGGCGTAGGCCGCGGCGCTCAGGCACAGCGAGACGATCGCGGCGGCCGGGAGCCGGACGCCGAACAGGGCCAGGCGCGAGCGCCCGGTGGTGACCAGGTCGCGGAACACCCCGCTGGACAGATCGGCAGTGCCGACCTCGGCCCCGATGAGCACCGCGGCGAGCATCCCGAAGAACTCGCCGAGGTCGCGCGATGCCGTGCCGGAAGCCGTTGATGCCGCCGGCGGGCTCGTACTGCGAGGGGTTGGAGGCGTGCCTGATGGCGATGTAGCCGTACATGAGCACGACCACGCCGACGGTGAGCAGCAGCGCGAAGGCCATCACGCTCCGGTTGCGCCTGACCTTGAGGATCTCGGCGCCGATCATCTGACGGGCCACGGTGAGCGTCATGACTGACCTCCGACTCGAGACGTCATTTCCAGGAAGCGCTGCTCCAGGGACTCGCGGACCGGCTCCAGCCGCGACACCAGGACCCCGCCGGTGACCAGGCGGGCGTTGATGGCGGCGGCGCCGTCGATGCCGGCCAGCGTCACCCGGATCCCGTCGGGCGTGGGATAGGCGGCCGCCACCGAGGGGTGGCCGTCGAGCAGGTCGAGCGCGCTGTGGCGGTCGTCGCAGCCGATGTCGATCTCGTTGTGCTCGTCCTGCACGAGCTCTGAGATCGGGCCCTGGGCGATGATCCGGCCGCGGTCGATGACCGCCGCCGCGTGGCAGGTCTTCTCCACCTCGTCGAGCAGGTGGGAGGAGAGGAACACCGTCCGGCCCTCGCCGGTCAGCTCGCCGATCATCGTCCGGAACTCCAGGATGCCCCCCGGGTCCAGGCCGTTCATCGGCTCGTCGAGGATGAGCAGCTCGGGGTCGGCGAGCAGGCAGCGCGCCACGCCCAGGCGCTGGCGCATGCCCTGGGAGTAGGTCCGGACCCGGTCGTCGGCGCGGTCGGAGAGTCCGACGCGCCGCAGCGCGCCGTCGATCCGCCCTCGGACCTCGGGGCCGCGTACGGCGGCGATGACGCGCAGGTTCTCGCGCCCGGTGAGGTGGCGGTGAAAATGCGGCTCCTCGACGATCGCTCCGACGCGGGCCAGGACCGCCGCCCGCTCCTCGGGCACCGGCCGACCGGAGATCCGCATCGTTCCGGCGTCCGCCTGGGTGAGGCCGAGCAGCATGCGGATGAGCGTCGTCTTGCCCGGCCCCGTTGTGGCCGAGGAACCCGAAGGCCGATCCGCGCGGGACCGTCAGGTTGAGGTCGATCACCGCGGCCCGCGCGCCGAAGCGCTTGGTGACCCCGCGGGTCTCGATGATGTTCGTGGTGGTTGGCATGCCGAGATGATCGGCGTGCCAGGCGGCCGTGTCGTCGGCCGTCGGAGCGATTGGCGCCTCCGGCGCGCAGCGGACGCGCGGCCGCGTCTCCGCCTTAGGGGGGAGGCGGCTGCGGTGCCGGTGCCGGGCTTGACCAGCCCGATCTCGTAGGCCAGCACGACGGCCTGGACGCGATCGCGCAGGCCCAGCTTCATGAGCACGTTGGAGACGTGCGTCTTCACCGTGGCGTCGCCGACGACGAGCGCGTCGGCGATCTCGGCGTTGGACATGCCCCGGGCCAGCAGCTCGAGCACCTCGCGCTCACGATCGGTGAGCTCGGCCAGGGAGTCTGGGGTGCGCCCCACCGGGGCGGGCAGCCGCCGCGCCACCCGGTCAAGCAGCTGGCGTGTGACCGCCGGGGTGAGCAGCGCCTCGCCGGCGGCGACCACGCGCACGGCGCGCACGAGCTCGTCGGCGGGGACGTCCTTGGTGATGAAGCCGCTGGCGCCGGCGCGCAGCGCCTCGACGATGTACTCGTCCAGGCCGAAGGTGGTGAGGATCAGCACCCGATGGTTGGGCAGCCGGCGGATCGCCTCGATCCCGTCGAGGTTGGGCATGCGGATGTCCATGAGCACGACGTCGGGCTTGGTGGCCCGCGCCGCGCTCACGGCCTCCAGGCCGTCGCCGGCCTCGGCCACCACCTCCATCTCGCCGGTGGCCTCGAGCACGGCGCGAAAGCCGGCTCGCATGAGCGGCTGGTCGTCGGCGATGAGCAGGCGGAGCTTGGGCATCAGTGCGCGGCCATCGGGTCAGCGGGTGGGGATGAGCGGCGCGCACGCGGTAGCCGTTGCCGTAGCTGCGCTGCCCGGTCTCGAGCTCGCCGCCGAACAGGGCGACGCGCTCGCGCATCCCCACCAGCCCGTGCCCGCCGTCGCCGCCGTCGCCGTTGCGGCCCGTGCCGTCGTCGAGCACCGTCACCTCCAGCGCGTCGGCGGCGTAGCCCAGCGTGACCGTCGCGTCGCGCGGCATGGGCGTGGCGGATGACGTTGGTGAGCGCCTCCTGGACGATGCGGTACACCGAGAGGTCCACGGCGGCCGGCAGCTCCCGCGGCGCCCCATCGACGGTGAGCGTGGCCTCGAAGGCCCGCCTGGCGCGTGCGCTCGATCAGCGTGGGCAGGTCGCGCACGCCGGGCTGGGGCTCGAGCTCGGGCGCTCCGCCGTCCTGCAGGCGCAGGACGCCGAGCATGCGGTGCATCTCCGACAGCGCCTCGCGTCCGAGGTCGGCGACGTGGCCCAGGGTCTCGTGCTGGGTGACCTGCGGGCCGGTGGCGGCCAGCGCCTGCGCCTGGACCACCATCAGCGAGACGTTGTGGGCCACGACGTCGTGCAGCTCGCGCGCGATGCGCACGCGCTCGTCGCCCACCGCCTGCTGGGACAGCAGCTCGCGCTCGCGCTCCAGCCGCTCGGCCCGCTCCTTGAGCCCGTTGATGTAGTCGGCCCGGGCGCGGAGATAGAGCGCCACCGCCACCACCAGGCCGATGACCACCAGGCGCGACACGACCGTCCCGGCCGTGATCTCATCCTGGTGGATGACCAGCGTGGCGATCGTCGCCACGCCCGTCGACGAGCGTGGCGCCGATGACGATCGACCGCTCGGTGTACTCGGCGACGTTGAACAGCGCCAGCAGGACCGGGAACAGGACCACCGGGCCCCAGCCGAGCGCGACCTCGAGCGCCAGGGCCAGTCCCAGCACCGACAGCGGCGCGCGATGCCGGACCAGCAGCGCCGCGGTGATCACGAACAGGCCCAGCAGCAGCACGCCATGGGAGGCGTCGCCGACGGCGTGTTTGGCCGCCAGCGCCCCGCCGCCGACGAGAAAGATGAACGCGACCGGCCCGATGTCCAGCAGCCGCCCCGGCAGGCGCCAGCCGAGGGCGGTCGTCAATGGTCGATCGGTGCGCGGACCCACGCTCTGAGAGTAAGCCCGGGCGCCGCCGGGCGCCTCCGCCCGCCCGGGGAAGCGCGGCTCCTCCGCAAGGGGGAGAGACCTGTGGTTGGCGTCCATCCGATCCCTATGCGAACATACGTTCGAATGCGCTGGAGCAATCTCAGCATCGAAGAGGAGGAGCGAACCCGCCTGCCCGGCTACCGCGACGACGCGGTGATCCGCCATTTCGAGGCTCCCGACGCGGTCCCCACCCGTTTCTACGAAGTCCGGGCCAAATCGATCCTCAATCGGGTGCCCGAGGCATCCCAGATGCCGTTCCGGTGGACGATCAACCCCTACCGGGGATGCACCCATTCGTGCCTTTACTGTGTGGGTCCAGAAACCGCGATTCTGCTGGCCGACGGCCGTACGAAGGCGATCGCGGACCTCCAGCCAGGAGAGCTGATTTACGGCACGGTGGTGGAAGGTCGCGATCGCCGCCTGAGGATCACCAGCGGTCCTCGACAAGTGGTCATCGATCAAGCCGGCGTTCGCAGTAAGGCTTGAGGACGGCACCGAAGTGATCGCCAGCGAGGATCACCGCTTCCTAACCGGCCGCGGCTGGAAGCACGTCGTCGGCAGCGAGTGGGGCCGCTTGCGTCGCCCGCACCTGACTCTTGGCAGCAAGCTCCTAGGCACAGGGGGGTTCGTCGAACAGCCGACCGTCGACGACGACTACCGGCGGGGTTATCTGTGCGGGATGATCAGGGGCGACGGCCACCTCCGCGTGGTCGGGAATCCGCCATCCAACCGGCGTTCCGGCTTCCGGCTTGCTCTCGCTGATCAGGAAGCGCTCGACCGTTCCCGGGAATATCTCGCGGATCTCGGCGTTGGCACGCGTGAATATATGTTCCAGGCAGCCGCCGGAACTCACCGCGCCATGTACGCGATCGGGGCGTCCGATCGCACACGAGTCGAGACCATCCAGAGCCTTATCGATTGGCCGCTCGTGCCACGCGTCACGTGGCTCAAGGGCTTCCTTGCCGGCGTGTTCGACGCGGAGGGAAGCTGTAGTCATGGGGTTTGGCGTATCTCGAACACTGACCCTGAGCTCATCGCGTGGATCCAGTGCCTGCTCTGGCCCGGTTCAGATTCGGCTACAAGCTCGAACATCCGAGGGCCGGGCATTGCGGTTGTCCGATTGAGAGGCGGCCTTCCCGAGCAGATGCGATTCTTTCTCGGCACCGACCCAGCGATCAGCCGAAAGCGTGCACTTGACGGCCAGGCACTCAAGACAGACGCGGCGCTGCGAGTGGAGTCAATCCGAGCCACTGGGGATGGTCGTCCGGATGTACGACATCACCACCGGCACCGGCGACTTCATCGCCAACGGGGTGGTCAGCCACAACTGCTTCGCGCGGCCGACCCACAAGTACCTGGACATGGACGCCGGCCGTGACTTCGAGCGCGAGATCGTGGTCAAGGTCAACGCGCCCGAGCGGCTGAGGGCGGAGCTGGCCAGGCCCTCGTGGAAGGGCGAGCACATCGCGCTGGGGACCAACACGGACCCGTATCAGTGGGTGGAGGGCCGCTACAAGCTGATGCGGGGGATCTGGCAGGCGATGATCGACGCGCGCAATCCCGGGTCGATCCTCACCAAGTCGCCGCTGCTGCTGCGGGATCTGGACCTGATGAAGGAGCTGGCCTCGCGGGCGGACTTCGGCGCGGCGCTGTCGATCCCGACGATGGAGGAGAAGGCGTGGCGGGCGACGGAGCCGCACACGCCCAACCCGCGGGCGCGGATGGAGGCGGTGGCCGAGCTGACGCGGGCGGGGATCAGAACGGGCATTCTGATCGCCCCGTTGATGCCCGGGATCAACGACGACCCGGCCCAGGTGGCGAAGATCCTGGAGATGGCCGGCGAGGCCGGTGCGGCCTATGTTTCCGGTATTGCACTGCATTTGAGAGGGGAGGTGCGCGGATTGTTCATGGAGTGGCTGGCCGAGCATCGTCCCGACCTGTTGCCGCGCTATCGTGAGCTTTACCGTCGTGGTGCGTACGCGCCGCGGCGGGAGCGCAGGCGCCTGGCCGAGCTCGATCAAGGGCCCGGATCTGGCGCCCTCGGAGCGTGGCCGAGGTGCCTTCCTCAGGCCGCCCGAACCACCGCCTCCGGCGCGCCAGCCGCAGCAGGAGTCACTATTTGAGCTACACGGCTCGTCGTGAAACCGCAACCGGCCCGCCGTGTTCATGCAATCACCCGATCCCGACAACGTTAGGAGCCATGCCGAGGCAATTCAGGCCACGTAGGGACCAACTCAATCTCGATCGCATGTTCGAGACCCGCAGCGACGCCTGGGAGAAGGTGGGGCTGTCGTTCGAGGTCAACAAGCGCGAGGTGAAGAAGGCCCAGTGGCAGGCCGTCTTCTTCCTGATCGGCCTGATCGCGGTCGACATCGCGTCGCACATCCTGCTGAATCACGAGTCACGACAGGAGCGCGCTGCACGACGGCTCCTAGCTGCGGGCACGTCTCGCTCCTCTCCAACTGGGGCGCCGGCGACCTCGAGACGGTCGTCCGGGTCATCGCCGTGCTGCTCGTCCTCGCTCTCGGCTGGGGCCTGGCCCGCTCGATCGGCCGCTTCGTCGGACCGACCTTCATGCGCCGCATGGATCCCGGCCACCGCGGGCACGTTCGGCTTCCTCATCCGGCTGCTCACGATGGGCATCGCGCTCATCCTGGCGCTGAGCGTCGCCGGCGCCTCGCTGCAGTCGCTGGCTGTCGGTGGTGCCTTCACCGCCGTCATCGTCGGTCTCGCCGCCCAGCAGACGCTGGGCAACGTGATCGCGGGGATGGTGCTGCTCAGCGCGCGCCCGTTCCGCGTCGGCGAGCGGGTGCGCTTCCAGGCGGGCGCGGTCGGCGGCCAGGTGGAGGGCATCGTCAGCTCGCTCGGGCTGCTCTACACCACGCTCACCGCGGGCGCCGATCAGATCATGATCCCCAACAACGTCGTGCTGGCCGCCGCGGTCGTGCCGCTGCGCGAGCCGGACTCCGTCGACGTCAAGGTGCGGCTCACCTCCGGCGTGCGGCCCAGCCAGGTCCAGGCGATCCTCGATCAGGAGCTCTCGACCGCGACCCGCAGCGGCGCCTCGGTGCTGCTCGAGGAGGTCGATGGCGACGACGTGGTGGTGCGCATCCAGGCGACGCCCGAGATGTCCGACGAGGGCGCCAAGCTCGCCGACGAGATCATGGTGGCGCTGTCATCGGTCACCGGCGAGCACGAGGCCGTCGACAGCGCTCACCGCTAGCAACAGCCGCGGATGTGCAGCTGGGCCTCCCGGCGACGCGCGCGTCGTCGCTCAGCGCTCCTGGCGCTGGTGCCGGCCATCTGCTCGGCGATCCGCGCCGAACCCAGCTTGTCACTCACCCAGCCGGCCGACCCCGGCGCCACCGAGCCAAACGCGGTCCCGGCACGCAGGCCCAGCGGTGCGACGTCGACCTCGGCGCGGTTGCGCTCGATCGCTCGCGATGACCGCGGCGGCGACGTCCTGCGGGTGACTGCGTGCCCACTCCGGGCGGCAGCTTGACGCCCGTGTTGGCGAACATGCCCGCCTCGCGGATGAAGCCCGGCGCGACCACTGAGACGCCGACGCCGGTCCCGCGGAGATCCTCGCGCAGCGCCAAGCGCGAACCCGCGCAGTCCGAACTTCGTGGCCGAGTACATCGAGGAGGCCGGCGGACGCCGACCTTGCCCGAGCAGCGACGACACGAACACCAGATGCCCGCGCCCGCGCGCCGACCATCGCCGGAGCCAGGGCGCGCGCCAGCGCGATCGGGGCCCGCAGGTTGACGTCGAGCATGCGGTCGATCTCGTCCTGGGTGAGCTCGCTGAGCAGGCCGGTGGCGGGCAGCGCGGCGTTGGCGACGAGCACGTCGACGCCGGCCTCGAGCGCTGCGGCGGCCGAGGCGCTCCACGTCCTCGGCCACCGCGAGGTCGCACACCACCGCCCGGGCGCCCAGATCCTCGGCCGGCGCGTGACAGCTCGCGCCTCGCGCCGCGCCGCTGACCAGCAGCCGGACCCCGCGCGCGCCCAGCGCGCCGGCGATGGCGTGCACCGATGCCGCCGGTGGCGCCGGTGACCAGCGCGGTGCTGCCGGCCAGCTGAAACGTGGGTGTCGCGTCACGGCGGCAGTCCAGGCCGGTCAGCCGGGGAACACGGCCAGCGTCGCGGTGAACCCGTGCAGGAAGCTGCGCCCACCCACCGGCCCGATCTCCCCGGCGGCGAAGAACCCCGCCGCCGGGACCCCGCCGAGCTCGTCCTGGACCAGGCTCGCGTCGTGGTCGCGCGTCCCGAACATCGTGTGCCCGCGGCCGTTGCAGGAGAACACCAGCGCGCCCGCCGGGCGCTGACCGCCGATCGCCGCGGCCCGCAGCCGCAGCTCGCGGCGCAGGTCCTCGTCGGCCGAGCGCGCATCGCGGGCGTGCAGCCGCACCACCTCGCCGGTGTGTGACCGCCGCGCCCACCGTGATCGCGCCCGACTCCGGGTCGGCGCCGGTCACGCCGCGGACCAGGAAGTCACCCTGCTCGTATTCCGGCTTGCCGCCGTCGATGACGATCCCGATCAGCAGCCCGGCGGCGACCAGCGCGCGCTCGTCGAGCGGCAGCTCGGCCACGGCCTGCTCGATCGCCTGCACCGCCGGCCGGCCGGCGAGCTCGTAGATGACGTTGTCCTCGGCGGCGGTGACGGTCATCTCGCGGCCCAGCGGCGCCGCGCCCTGCGAGACGCACGGCAACAGCTCCACGCCGTTCAGGCACACGCCCACCGCGCCCTCCTCCACGACGCGGCCGTCCGCGAACAGGACCGCGTCGCCCATCGGCGAGCGAGCGCTCGAGAGGCCTCCGAGCACGGGCACGCCGGGAGCGGCGTCGGCGATGCCGTCCAGCACGGCGTCGGTGGGGAACGAGTAGGGGTCAGACAGCATGATCATGGCGGCGTCGGACGCCGATCTCCGGCATCCCGTCCAGCACGCCGACGTCCTCCTCGCGGCGCACGGTGGCGTGAAACGCCCGCGCCTCGCCGCCCTCCAGCGCCGCCGCCCACACCGCCACGCCGGTCCCACCCTCGAGCTCGCGTCCTTGACCGAGCACTCCGCCGGCGCCGCAGCCGACCAGCGCTGCGGGCGCGAGCTCGCCATGAACGGCGGCCAGCATCTCCTCGGGGTCGGCCAGGTGGGCGCCGCTGGCGAACACGAGCGCAAGATCGGCCTCGGCGCCGCCCAGCTGCTGCGCGGCGGCCCGGGCGGCCACCGCGGCGCCCGCGGCAGAGTCGAGCTCGTCGGAGAGCCCGGTGCCGACTCTCATCGCGATGTCCCTGCACCCACGCTCATTGCTGCACGATACTGCGGACCGTGGCCCCGGCCGAGGTCATCGCGCTGTTCGGACCGACCGGCGTCGGCAAGACCGACGTCGCGATCGCGCTGGCCCGGCGACTGCGCGAGGTGGGGGAGTCACCGGTGGCCGTGTCCGCCGACGCTCTCCAGGTCTACGTCGGGCTCGAGACGCTCACCGGCGCGGCCGGCCCTCACGAGCGCGCCGCAGCTCGAGCACCGGCTGCTGTCCTTCCTGCCCGTCAACGCCACGTTCAGCGCGGGCCAGTACGCCGAGCTGGCCCACGCGGAGATCGACGGCCTGCTGGCGGCGGGGCGGCGCCCGATCGTCGTGGGCGGCACCGGCCTGTACCTCCGGGCCGCCCTCACCGAGCTGAGCCTGCGCCCGGTCCCCGCCGAGGGCGTGCGCGAGCGGTGGATCGCCGAGCTCGAGGCCCGCGGCCCCGCGGCGCTGCACGCGGTCCTGGCCCGCCGAGCGCCCTGGGCAGCCGAGACGATCGAGCCGACCGATCGCCAGCGCATCGTCCGCGCCCTGGAGCTGCTCGACAGCGGCGATCTCGAGCCGCCGTCCGGCGAATCGGAGCTGTGGACCGCCGACACGCGCCGCAGCACGCTGCTCGTCGGCCTGGTCATGGACCGTGAGCAGCTCTATGAGCGGATCGACGCCCGGGTCGACCAGATGCTCGCCGACGGCGTCCAGGACGAGGTGCGGCGGGCGCGCAGCGCGGGCGCCTCGGATACGGCGCGCAAGGCGCTGGGCTTCGAGGACCTGCTCAGCGGAGACATCGAGCAGATGCAGCGGCGCACGCGCAACTACGCCCGCCGCCAGCTGACCTGGATGCGCAAGCTGGCCGGGGTGACGGTCATCGACCGGACCGGACGGCCGGCGCAGGACGTCGCTGCGGAGATCTTCGCCGTGCCTGGCGGGCGTCGCCGCCGGCCACCGGCCGCGTTCAGAACGCCGCCACGAACGGATACATGAGCACCACGGCCACCAGCGACCCCGAACGCCCACACCCCGACGAGCCCTCGCAGCCACGTCCGGCCCGTCCGCCAGCCCAGCGCCGCCGCATAGGTGGCCGCGATGTAGATGGCGGGCATCACGACCACCATGTAGTAGATGTAGCTGGTGCGCTGGTCGATCAGGCTCAGCACCGCGAACGGCACCCACGCGCCGATGAACCAGCTCACGGCCAGCATCGCCAGCTGCTGGTCCTCGGGCGACTGGCCGGGCCGCCGCCGGCGCAGGCAGCGATAGAGGCAGAAGACCAGCGCCGGCATCCCCAGCGCCATGATCGGCGGGCTGGGCATCCCCCAGAACGCGGTCACCGGGTGGATGGCGTTGAGGCCCTGGCCCGGCAGCGACGGGTTGATGCGCAGATACAGGATCGGCTTGAGATCCAGCAGCCACTGCCACGGGTAGGACGCGATCCCCTGCGGGCCGCCGGGGCTGACCTGCTGCGCCGCGTAGCTGAACATGTGCGCGATGTGCGCAAAGGGGCCGCCGGTGATGAGCTTGGCCTCGGCGTCGGCATACGGGGTCGCGATCAGCCCCATGATCGCCAGCAGCCCCACGAACACCCCGATGCTCGTGAACACCGTCGGCACGAACCGGCCGATCACGCCGCGCAGCCCCCACTCGGGCGGGCTGTCGGCGTCGCGCCGGCGCACGAACATGCGCCCCAGCTCCAGCAGCGCCAGCGATGCCGAGCGCGTAGGGGCCCACCAGCTTGAAGCAGAAGCCGATGGCCAGCGCGATGCCCGACAGGACGGGCCGGTCCTGTAAGTAGAAGGCGACGCCCCAGATCATCATCGCCACCACGTAGATGTCGAGGGTGAAGATCCGGCCGTGGACGAGCAGCAGGTTGTCGGTCGCCATCAGCGTGGCCGCGCCCAGCGAGGACCAGCGGCCCGCGCCTGCGCTGCGCACCAGCGACGTACATGCCCAGCAGCGCGATCGTGCCGAAGATGAGGCTGCCCAGCCGCCAGGCGAACGGCCCGTCGCCGAAGAGCTCGATCGATGCCGCCACGATGAGCTTGGCCCCCTGTGGATGCTCGGCGTTGGGGTCGGTGCCCAGCGGCGAGTTGGCGTAGTGGTCGCCCTGGGGCGGGTGGATGCCGACGATCACCCGCGCGGCGTTGACGTAGTACGCCTCGTCGAAGATCATGCGTGTGGTCGTTGGCCGTGTTGCACGGGGACTGGCACGGCTCGTCGAGCATGAGCGAGCGGGCGCCGAGCGACAGCAGCGTGACGAGGATGAGCCCGATGATGGGTGCGCGCGGGGACGCCTGAAGGCGCGCGAAAAGACGCGGACGGGCCGTCTCGGAAAGCATGGCGGGGGCGACGGTACACATAGACTGCCCCCGCGTGTACTTCGAGAAGTGGCATGCGCTGGGCAACGACTATCTCATCGTCGAAGCCGACGCGCTCCCGTTCGTGCTCACGCCGGCGCGGGTGCGCGCGATCTGCGCCCCGCACACCGGCGTGTTCGCCGACGGCGTGCTGCTGCTGTCCGCGGCCGACGAGTCCGGCTACGTGGCCCGGCTGCGGATCTTCAACCCCGACGGCTCTGAGGCCGAGCTCTCGGGCAACGGCGCTCGCGAGGCCGTGCTCTACTTGCGCCGCCGCGGGTGGGCGACCACCGACACGTTCTCCATCCAGACCGCCGCCGGCGAGATCCGCCCGACGATCACCTCCCAGACGACGGCCTCGCTGGACATCGGCCGTGTCCGCCTGCGCTCCGCCGACTACCCGTCGGGCTCTGAGGACGGAACCGGCAAGCTGACCGCGGATGGGCGCGACTGGCGCTTTCAGCACATCCAGGTCGGCAACCCGCAGTGCGCGATCCGCATCCCCGACCTCGCCGCGCTCGACGCGCTGGACCTGCCCGCCATCGGCGCCCGCGATCGAGCATCACGAGCTGTTCCCTCACCGCACGAACGTCTCGTGGTACACGGTCCTTGACCCGCGCCGGATCCGCGCCAGGATCTTCGAGCGCGGCGTCGGCGAGACCTCGGCCAGCGGCACGGGCGCCACCGGCGCGGCGGTGGCCCACGTCCTGGCCGGCGGCGAATCGCCGGTGACCGTCGTCCTCGACGGGGGCGAGCTGGAGGTCGAGGTGGGGGAGGACCTCCACGTTACCCTGAGCGGCTGGGCGGTGCCGGTGTTCTCCGGGACGCTCGCCGATGACTTCGTCAAGGAGCTGCATGAGACCGAGTAGTCGCCTGGACCGGATCCCGCCGTACCTGTTCGCCCAGCTGGAGCGCAAGATCTCCGAGAAGCGCGCCGCCGGGATCGACGTGATCAGCCTGGGCATCGGGGACCCCGACACCCCCACCTACGCCCCCATCGTGGAGGCGGCGCAGCGGGCGGTGGCCGACCCGAGCACGCACACGTATCCCACCAACCGCGGGCGGGCGGAGTTCCGCCGCGCCGTCGCCGCCTTCTATGAGCGCCGCTTCGGGGTCACGCTGGACCCCGACACCGAGGTGATGGCGGCGATCGGCGCCAAGGAGTGCATCTTCAATCTCAGCCTGGCCTTCCTGGATCCCGGTGACGTGGCGCTGGCCTCTGACCCCGGCTACCCGGTCTACACCGGCGGGCCGATCATGGCCGGGGGCGAGCCCGTGCTCATGGGCCTCAAGCCCGAGCTGGGCTTTGCGCCCGACTTCGGCGCGATCGACGCCGATCACCTGCGCCGGGCCCGGCTGATGTTCATCAACTACCCGAACAACCCGACCGGGGCGATCCTGCCCGACGGCGTGTTCGAGTCGGCGATCGAGCTCGCCCGCGCCAACGACCTCCTCGTCGTCCACGACAACGCCTACAGCGAGACGACCTATGACGGCTACGTCGCGCCGTCCTTCCTTGCCACGCCGGGCGCCAAGGAGGTCGGCGTCGAGGTCTTCTCGCTGTCCAAGGGCTACAACATGACCGGCTGGCGCTGCGCGGCGATCGTCGGCAACGCGGCTGCGATCGAGCAGTACTGGCGGTTGAAGTCCAACATCGACTCGGGCAACTTCGAGGCGGTCCAGCTCGCGGGCGCGGCGGCGCTGGCGCCCGAGGTCGACGCCGAGGTCAAGGCGATGAACGAGGTCTATAGCCGTCGGCGCGACCTGGTGTGTGACGCGCTGGCCCAGGCCGGCGTCAGCGTCACCCCACCCAAGGCCACGATCTACATCTGGGCACCGGTGCCGCCGGGGTTTGCCACCGCCGCCGAGTACTGCGAGCACGTCCTGGAGGAGGCCGCGGTGGTCATCTCCCCCGGAGGCGCCTACGGCCCCAACGGGGAGGGCTTCTTCCGCATCTCGCTCACCGCACCCGATGACCGCCTGCTGGAGGCCGTGCAGCGGCTGAGCCGTCTGTGACCGCGGCGGCGGGACGGTATGAACGGGCGGGGCCCGTTCGCGGGCTACCATCTGACTGAGTTGGGCGAGAGCAGAGTCACCGATAACGGAAGCCGCGCGTCGCGCCAGGATGGTCAGCGCCAGCGAGGCCGGGCCCGTCAGCGGGCCCTGATGGTCGCGGCGGTGCCGGCGGGCGAGGACGACCATCTCGCCGAGCTGGAGGAGCTGCTGCGCACGGCGGGCGTGGCCGCGGTCGGGGAGATGGTCCAGCGCCGGGACCAGCCTCACCCCAACACCTACCTGGGCGCCGGCAAGCTCGATGAGGTCAAGGCGCAGATCGCTGCCGCTGACGCCAATCTCGTCGCCTGCGACGACGAGCTCTCGCCCCGCCAGGAGCGCAACCTGGAATCGGCGCTCGGCGTCCCGGTGATCGATCGCACGGCGATCATCCTCGACATCTTCGCCGCCCACGCCCACACCGCCGAGGGCAAGCTCCAGGTCGAGCTCGCCCAGCTCGAGTACAACCTGGCGCGGATGCGCGGCCTGTGGTCGCACCTCGAGCGCCTCGGCGGCGGCATCGGCACCAGGGGCCCCGGCGAGACCCAGATCGAGACCGACCGCCGCCTGGCCCGCGACCGGATCGCCGCGCTCAAGCGGCGCCTCGCCCACGTCCGCTCCACGCGCTCGGTGATGCGCGCCGAGCGCGAGCGCGCCCACCTGCCGCAGATCGCGCTGGCCGGATACACCAACGCGGGCAAGTCGACGCTGCTCAACGCGCTCACCGGGGCCACCGTCCCTGTGCGCGACCGCCTGTTCCACACGCTGGACCCGACGACGCGCGTCCTGCGCGCCGGCGGCCGCGACTACCTGCTCACCGACACCGTCGGCTTCATCCGCAAGCTGCCCCACCAGCTCGTGGACGCGTTCGGCGCCACGCTGGAGGAGACGGTCCGCGCCGACCTCGTCCTGCACGTCGTCGACGCGTCCGTCGACGAGGAGGAGCTCAACGCCATGACCCGTGCGGTCGACGATGTCCTGCACGAGATCGCCGCCGACGACGCCCCGCGCCTGCTGGTGCTGGCCAAGGCCGACCGTATCGAGTCAGAGCGCCGCGCCGAGCTGGCCCACCGTCATCCCGGGGCCCTGCTCATCTCGGCGGTGACCGGCGAGGGCATCGCGGCGCTCATCGATCGCATCCAGGTCGAGTTCGCCCGCCGCCTGTTCGATGTCGAGCTGCTGGTCCCCTACGAGGAAGGGGGACGCCTCGCCGAGCTGCACGAGCTCGCCGGCGACCTGGAGCGCGAGGACACCCCCGAAGGGGTCCGGGTCTCCGCGCGCCTGCCCGCCAGCGTCGCCGCCCGCTACGCCGCCTTCGCGCTGTCGCCCACCGCCAACCGATGAACCTGCGCATCGCGCGCCTGGACGAGCGCGCGCGGCTCCCCACCCGAGCCCACGACGGCGACGCCGGCCTCGACCTCTATGCGCTCGAGGGCGCGGTGCTCGCGCCCGGGCGAGCGAGCCTCGGTCCCCACGGGCATCGCCGTGGAGATCCCGCCCGGCCAGGCGGGCCTGGTCCTGCCGCGGTCCGGCCTCGCCGCGCGCCACGGGATCTCGGTGGTCAACGCTCCGGGGCTGATCGACTCCGGCTATCGGGGCGAGGTCCGCGTGCTGCTGCTCAACACCGACCGCGAGCAGCCGTTCGAGCTCGCCGCCGGTGACCGCATCGCCCAACTCGTGCTCGTGCGCGTCGAGCTCCCCGCCCCGGTCGAGGTCGCAGTCGCTCACCGACAGCCGCGCGGGGCGCCGGCGGGTTTGGCTCCAGCGGCAGCTGACGGGCCGACGGGGTAGCTACGGCGTCGGCGGCGTCAGCAGGCCATGGGTCTGCAGGAACTGGCGCGCCACCGCCGCGGGATCCTGACCGGCGATCGAGACCGCGTAGTTGAGCTGGCGCATCGTGTCGGTGCTGAGCGTGTCATCGACGCGCTGGATGGTGTCGGTGAACGCCGAGCCCTCGGCCGCCACCGCCTTGGCCGACACGACCGGGACGACGTTGCCCCAACCGAAGGTCCGGCGCGGGTCGCGCATGAGCACGTAGTCGCCGGTGGCCAGCTGCCCGTCGGTGCTGTTGACGTCGGCGGCCTGGATGGTGCCGTTGTTGAGGGCCGTGTACTGGTCGCCGACCGCCATGGCTCGGTAGGCGATGGGGACGAACCCGTAGTCGATGTTGAGGTCGGGCAGTCCCGGGGACCCGGTCTGGAACTGAGACGGGCCTCCGACCGTCAGCCCCGCGGACAGGCGGTTGAGGTCGCCGATCGAGCGCACGCGGTTGTCCGCCGCGTAGACGACGGTGACCGCGATCGCCTCGGTGTTGGAGAACGGAGTGGGGGCCAGTACCTGCATGCCGTGGGCCAGCGCGTAGTGCTGGGCTCCCTGGTAGGCGTCAAGCAGCGTGCCGAAGCCGTGGTGGTAGCCCGCGATGGCCGTGTTGAAGGTGTTGAGGTACTCGGGGTAGACGGTGAGCGATCCGTTCTGCAGCGCCTGCACGGTGACGTCGGTCGGCCCGATGTTCTGGTTGACGTTGACGCTGTAGCCCTGGGCGCGGAGGGCCTGGACGTAGAGTTGGCCGAGCACGAACTGCTCGGCGAAGTTCTTGTCGCCGACGGTGATGACCGGCTTGCCCGTGCCCGGCAGGGCGGTCGTGTCCGTGGTGCTGGCGCTTTGACTGCTGGTGGTGGCGGTGGCGGCGCTGCTGGTCGAGCTGGACGTCGTGCGGGTCGTCGTGGTGACCGTCGCCGATGAGGTGGGGCGCGAGCTGCCGCAGGCCGCGCAGGTCACCGCGGCCAGGAGGGCCGCGACCAGACGGGCGGCGGTTGTGGCAGAACCGGGGAAGCGCATCGAAAGGCGGCGACGCGATGCTAGAGCCCCGCGGCTCGCCGTGCCTCCGCGTGCGCCGCGTCCTCCAAGTCGTCGTCGAGGACGGTCAGAGGCTCCGGGAGGCCCAGCGCCGTCGCGATGAGCCAGTCGGCGAACCACGCGTTCTTGGGCAACAGCGGGCCGTGCAGATACGTGCCGATGACGTTGCCGGCCCGCACGCCCTCGTGCTTGTCGCGGTCGTTGTTGCCGTGGCCCTTCAGGACACGGCCGAGCGGCTTGGCGTCGCCCAGGAACGTCCGCCCGCCGTGGTTCTCGAACCCGGCGAGGACGCGAGGGGAGACGGTCCCGCGCGCCGGGTGGACGGGGTTCGTGTCCACTTCGATGGCCACATTGCCGATCAGGCGCGGCTCCTCGCTGCGCACGGTGTGCAGGTCCACCAGACCCACGCCCGGCAGCGTCTCGGCGCCGAGCTCATAGGAGCGGCCCAGCAGCTGATAGCCGCCGCAGACGGCGAGGATGACCGCCCCGCGGGCGGCGGCGGCGTGCACGTCGTCGCGCTTGCGCTCCGCGAGGTCGTGAGCGCAGAGCTTCTGGTCGCGGTCCTGGCCTCCGCCGATGTAGTAGATGTCGGCGCCGTCGGGGTCCAGGGGCTCGCCGAGGCCGGCTGAGCGCGCTTCGAAGCCGATACCCCGCCACTGGCACCGGCGCTCGAGCATGATCAGGTTGCCTCGGTCGGCGTAGATGTTCATGAGGTCGGGGTACAGCGCGCACACCCGGAGCCGGTGCTCAGGCACGCAGCATCACCACCGTGCTGCCGACATAGTCCTCGGTCGCCGCGATCTCCATCCGGCTGGCGGCGCGCAGCCCGGCGGCCTCCGCCTCGGCCTCCAGCGTGTCGGGATCCACGTGATCGAGGTGGATGAGGTCCTGTTCGGTGGTCAGCCGGCCGTCGGCGGCGACCGTCTCGCGCCGGCGCTCGAGCTCAAAGCCGTCGCCGTCGGTGCGCACCGCCACGGGGCGGCTGCTGTAGACCACGCCGTCATGCTCGACGACGTCGGGCAGCGGCCCGGGGACGGTGCCGTCGCTGACGTCGAACAGCTCGAGGTCATCGGCGATGGCGATCGCGAGCACTCCGGGCGTCTCGAGGTGGTAGATGGCGCACTCCAGGAACGCGGCGCGCCCCTCGGCGCCGCCCAGCAGCTGGATCGTCTGCATCGGCACGATGATCAGCGGGAAGCTGAAGTCGAGCCAGAACGCTCGCGCGTCGGCCACGATGGTCATGACTTCGAGGCCCGTGGCGCGCTCGCGTAGCTGTCCGAGCAGCTCGTCATCGCGGTCGATCGCGACCACCTCGTGGCCCTCGCGCGCGAGCTCGAGCGCGGTGCGTCCGGTCCCCGCGCCGACGTCCAGCACCGGACCCCCGACGCGCTGGGCCAGCGCCCGCCAGAAGAGGAGGTCCGCCGTGTAGCGGCCGCATTCCAGGTCGTGCCAGATGGCCTTGGTCATGACGGCGCCCCTGCGGGCTCGCGCGACCAGAACGCCCCCACGTGGCCGCGACGCTGAAGCTCGGAACGCAGCTCCAGCAGTGCCGTGTAGGTGGGCAGGGCGAACAGGCGGCCGTCCGGAGATGCCTCCAGGGCGGTGTCGAGGGCCGCGCCGAGCGCCGGGACGACCGCCAGCCGCTCGCCAGGAACACCCGCGTACTTCAGGCGCAGGGCCAGCTCGGCGGCGCGGGTCCCGGCGCAGGTGACGTGGCGGACGCGGCCGGCCAGCATCTCGAAGTCGGCATCCCAGATCCAGGAGATGTCGCGGCCGTCGGCGGTGTGGTCGTTGAGGATGGCCAGCAGGTCGAGCTCCTCGGGCTCGAGCACGAGGGTGCGCAGGATCTCGTTGGCGCCGGCGGGATTCTTGATGAGCAGGATCGACAGCTCCTGGGCGCCGATCGTGACCCGCTCGGCGCGGCCGAACGCCGGGCTGACCGCGGCCAGGCCCGCGGCGATCGTCTCCAATGACACGCCGAGCCCGAGGCACAACGTTGCCGCGCCGAGGGCGTTGTAGACGTTGTAGAGGCCAGGGAGGGGGAGCTCGATGTGCGCAGCCGCGGTTCCGGCGTGCAGCGTGAACGTGGCGCTGCGCGTCCCATGCAACTGGATCTCATGGGCCGACACCGCCGGCTCGGGGCGACGCTGACCGCACGACGGGCAGTGATAGACGCCCAGATGGCCGAAGTAGATGGCGTCATAGACATAGGCGGCGCCACACCGCCGGCAGTGCTTGGAGTCCGAGGCGTGCTGCATCTCCGCCGTGGCCATCGCCGGATCCTCCACGCCGAAGTAGCGGGCCCCGGCGTGGTGGCGGCCCAGGTCGGCGATGAGGGGGTCGTCGGCGTTGCAGGCCAGCGCCGCCCCGGCCGGGAGGGCCGCCACCGTGGCGGCCCAGCGGTCGGCGATCGTCTCGAGCTCCCCGTAGCGGTCGAGCTGATCGCGGAACAGGTTGCCCAGCATGACGGCCCGCGGGCGTAGCTGAGGGACCACCTTGTCAAGCCAGAACTCGTCGAGCTCGAACAGCCCGAGCTCACCTTCGATGGCGCCGCCGCGGCGTGCCGCCTGCAGCAGGGTTGACGCGACGCCCCCGGCCATGTTGGCCCCGGCGCGGTTGTGGACCAGCGTCGTGCCGGCGCGCTCCAGGACCGCCGCCGCCATCGCCGCCGTGGTCGTCTTGCCGTTGGTGGAGGAGATGACCGCACAGCCCTGGGGCAGGCGGCCGGCGAGGCGCTCGATCGCCTGGGGGTCCAGACGGGTGAGGACCTTGCCCGGGAGACTGGTCCCGCCGCCCCGGCCGGCGCGCCGGGCCAGCTCACCGACCGCGCGAGCGGCCGCAATCTTGACGTCCAGCACGCTCACCCTTGGCCGGCCGGGGAAGTCGTCGTTGCGGGCACGAGCGTCTGGACGGCTCCCGGCAGCACGCCGACGGTCAGCGGCAGCTCGGCGATGGGGTCCCCGTCCGCGTACATGGTGAACGGCCGCGAGGCGCCGATCTCGATCGTGCGCCCGCGCAGCAGCTCGACATTCTCCAGGCGCACATGCGCGCCGGTGAACACCGTCGGCGCCTTGCGCAGGAACCGGAGCTTGGGCGTCTCGAGGATCAGCACCACGTCAAGCATGCCGTCTTGGAGTGTGGCGTCCGGGGCGAGCATCATGCCGCCCCCGTAATAACGAGAGTTGGCGGCCGCCACCGTGTAGCCCGACACCGTGCGCGGCGCCCCGCCATCCACCGCGATGGTGAACGTCGCCGGGCGCCATCCGGCCAGCGCCCGCAACAGCCCATAGGCGTAGACGAGCCTGCCGCGCACGAGCTGTGGTCTCATTGGCGATCCGGTTGGCCACCGAGTCAAAGCCGCAGCTCGCGATTCCGATGAACGACTTGTCGCCGATGACGCCGAGATCGAGCCGGCGCACCTCCCCGTGGGCGAGGACCTCGCAGGCCGACTGCGGCGACCCCGGGATGCCGAGCATCCGCACGAAGTCGTTGCCGCGCCCGCCCGGCAGCACCCCCAGGACCCCGTCGGTGTGGCGCAGCGCGTCGGCGACCGCACCGATGAGCCCGTCGCCACCGAAGGCGACCGCGATCTCGCCCGCCTCGGCGGCGGCCAGCGCCAGCTCGCGCGCGTGATCGAGGCTGCGGGTGCGCTGGACGTGGTGATCGAGGCTCAGGCGCCGCAGAGTCGCCTCCACACCATTGAGCTCTCGCGCCGCTCGGCCGCCACCCGCGAACGGGTTGACGATCACCGACAGCGTCACCCGGTCACCAGCGCATGCAGGTTCTCGGCGACGGCCACCGGAGCCGGATCCTCGGCCGCCTCGGCCTGGGCGCGGGTCGTCACGCCCGGTGAGGACGATCGCCCCGTCGATCCCGGCGGCCGCCGCACCGCCCAGGTCGGCATCGAGCCGGTCGCCCACCATCAGAGCCGGTCCCGGCCCCAGGCGGTCAAGCGCCGTCTCGAACAGCAGCACGTCGGGCTTGCCCACGCTGCGCGCGGTGCGCTCGGTGGCGTACTCCAGCGCGGCCAGGATCGCGCCCGTCGCGGGCCAGTAGCCGTCGCTGGCGGGGAACGTGCGGTCGCGTCCGGCGGCGATCATCTCGGCGCCGTTGAGCACGGCCTGGGTGGCGGTGCGCAGCTCGGCGAAGCTGAAGTCGTCGTGGCCGGCGACGACCACGATCTCGGCGGTCGGCGCGCGGTCGGTGCCGTTGACGATGCGCTGGCCGGCGTCGGCCACGTGGCGGAAGATCGCCGCCGAGCCGATCACGAACGTCGGCGTCCCCGGGCGGCGGTCGGCGAGCACGTACTGGATGGCGGAGCCGACGGTGACGATCTCCTCCAGCGACGCCTGCAACCCCATCGACCACATCTTGCGCACGTACTCCTCGGGCGCCAGCCGGCTGTCGTTGGTGACGAACGCGAGCGTCTTGCCGTGGTTGCGCAACTCGGCCAGCGCCTCGCGGGCGTTGGGGGTCGCCGTCTGGTCGACCCAGACGCATCCGTCGAGGTCGAGCAGCACGTGCGTCGTAGTGGTCAAACAGAGGGGAGAGGGACATGGAAGAGGCGGCGGACGCGGCCCGGATTATCCAATGCGCAGGCGTTATGTCTCGTAGCGCACGGGCCACGCCGCAAACTCCGTAGATCCTACGGACTCCAGTCCGCAGTTCCTGCGGTCAAACCCGCGGGCACCGGGCCGATACGTGTCGGGCTTCCGATTGAGCGACCCCTCTGTGGAGGAAATCTTGAAGCCCAGCACCCAAAGCGGACGCATGTCCCAGGGGGCTCTCCTCAGCCTCTGGCGCACGTACAAGGAAACCGGGGATACCGGCGCGCGCGATCGCCTGGTCTTCTCGCTGGCGCCGGTGGTCAAGGCGATCGTCTACCGCAAGATCCGTGAGATCCCGGCCTACCGGGAGGTGGATGACTTCATCTCCTGCGGCCTGGAGGCCCTGATCAAGTCCATCGACCGCTATGACCCGGATAAGGGCGCCACACTCGAGCAGTTCGCGTGGACCCGGATCCACGGCGCCGTCCTCGACGAGCTGCGCCGCTTCGATTGGGCCCCGCGCTCGCTGCGCCGCATGGAGCGCGAGATGAACCGGGCCCGCGAGCGCTTCAACGCGATCCACGGCCGCGCCCCGAGCAGGGCCGAGCTCGCCGAGCTGCTGGCGATCTCGCGCGATGAGCTCGAGGCGCTGATCCGCGACCTCGACCGTTCGGAGGTCGGCTCCCTGAACGCGAGGGTCACCACCGATGACGACAACGCGGCCGAGCGGATGGATGTGCTGCCCAGCACCGACCGCGACACCGACCCCGAGCACGTCGCCATGCGCGAGCGCGCCGTCGCCCGGTTCCGCGCCGCCTTTGACGAGCTGCCCGAGCGCGAGCGCAAGGTCGCGCTCCTGCTGCACGTCAACAACCTCACCCTGCGCGAGGTCGGCGAGGTCCTCGGCGTGTCCGAGAGCCGCGTCTGCCAGATCCACGTCAAGCTCAAGCGCGGGCTGCGCGAGCGGCTGAGCGCCGACGAGCTGCTGTTCCTCGAAGTCGCCTGATCAGCCGACGCCGGCCTGTGTGCTGCCGGGCTGGCAACGCCGAGACTGCTTGACTACCGGGCATGCGCGAACGGCGCCTGGTCTTCGGTGAGGTGGCGGAGCTCTATGACCGTCACCGGCCGACCTACCCGCCGGCGCTGATCGACGACCTGGTCGCCGAGGCGCAGCTGAACGGGGGCAGGGCGGTACTGGAGGTCGGGGCCGGGACCGGCAAAGCGACCGTGCTGTTCGCGCAGCGCGGCATCCCCGTGGTGGCGGTCGAACCGAACGCCGAGATGGCGGCGGTCGCGGCTCGCAGCGTCTCCAGCTACGGCGACGTGGAGATCGAGCAGAGCGACTTCGAGGCGTGGGACCCGCGTGGCCGGCGCTTCCCGCTCCTGTTCTCAGGTCAGGCGTGGCACTGGGTCACGCCCGAACTTGGGCTCGCCAAGGCGCGCGACGTGCTTCTCCCGCACGGCATCCTGGCTCCATTCTGGAACCGGGTGGCGTGGGAGAAGGCCGGCGTCCGCGAGGCGCTGCTGGACGTCTACGCGCGCGTCGCCCCAGAGCTGTCGCGCGATGGCCCCATGCACCCGGCGAATCTCCTGACGGACACGAGCGACCACTGGCAGGCCGAGATCAGGGCGGTCGCGGGTCTGACCGGCGCCGAGGTCCGCCTGTATGAATGGGAGCAGGACTACTCGGCGGGGGAGTACGCCGGCCTGCTCGCCACCGCATCCGAGGTCCGCCTCCTCGATGACGGACGCCGGGCCACGTTCCTGGCCGCGGTCACCGAGGCCATCTCGGTCCACGGTGAGCCGCTGACTGTCCCCATGCGCACCCGACTGTGCCTCGCGCGACGTGCCTGAGCACGTCTGATCGTCTCAGTACGGGACGGAAGCGAATGGCCTAGTCCGTCCGCGCGCACGAGCGCATGGCGAAGAACCCCCCAAATGGGCGTCACAATTCTGACAACGGGTCCCAAAACCCCACTCTGCAATCCGGTGCGCGCGCAGCGGCTCCGGACGGGTCAAACCCACCTGATATCGGCGTTCAGTTCCCTGAACCCACCGGACTAAACGCCCAGTGGACGAAAGTACTAGTCCGTTGGGACGTCGCAGCTATTGATTACCCGGAGATTCGCAGGCAGAATCCGTGCGGAAAGTTGACGTCGGGGGGGCAACCCGACGTCAACTCAGCAAGTTCCCGCAGTCCCAGGTCCCCCAGGTTGAGCTAGGAGGTGTTGGATGGGTTTTCGCGGTTATTGATTTATGTCTGCGGAGGGGTTTGCGTCACGAGCAGCCCCTCCGCGTTTTCTTGGCGGGGTTATCGTCCTCCCGCCGTCCGGCTTGACCCCTTATCGGCGGATCTGGACGATCGTTGAGCCCCTGTGAATTCCTGGCCAAATGTATGAACCTTTGTTCAGGAATGACCTTGAGGGGCCGATCAGAGGGCCATGGACAGGATGTCTTCGGAGCGCACGGCTGCGCGCTTGGCTCGTGTTGCTCAGTGCGTAGTCATCGGCGCAATCGCCGCCGCACTGTGGCTCACCGCGAGTCTTGACAACTGGCGCCTGGCGCCGCTGGCGGTGATCGCGGCGTTCGCCATCGTCAGCGAGTTCACCGCCTTTAATCACCCGGCGATGCGTGTGTACATCTCGGGAAGCTTCCTCGGGATCGTGCTCGCCGCGGTTGCGCTCGGCGGCGGCCCGGCCTCCTTGGTTGGCGTCCTGACGATCATCCTGGGTTGGATCCGCACTCGGGAGCGCGCACACATGCTCCTGAACAACCTCATCATCTTCTCGGCGTTCCCGCTGATCACCGGCATCGTGTTCCACGGAACAGTGAGGGGACTCCACCTGGACTCGCGCGAGGTCGGCTTCTATCTCTGCGTGTTCGGCGCGTTTGTGTTAGCGCTGTGGCTGAACTTCACCGGCTACGCCCTCGCTCAGGGACGCAAAGACGGCCTGTCGTTTGCCATGCGGATCCGTGAGGTACTTGTGCCCGTGCTGCCGGCGGAGCTCTTCTCGGCTCTCCTCACGCTTGCCGCCGCCTACGTGACGTTCGACCTGGGGACGGTCGGGATTGTGCTCTTCGGTCTCGTCCTGGTGATCTTCCAGTACCTGGTCGGCGAGCTGCTGAAATCAAAGAGCCGCAGCGACAAGCTCCAACGCATCGCGACCACCGACGAGCTCACCGGCCTCGGCAATCGCGAGGAGTTCCATGCGGTCATCGGCCGGCGGATCGCCGCGGCCGGGGAGTCAGACGGCCGCTTCGCCGTGCTGCTCATGGACCTTGACCGCTTCAAGGAGATCAACGACACGCTCGGCCACCACTACGGCGATGTGCTGCTCAAGGAGCTCGGCCCGCGCCTGACTTCGTCGATCGGGGAGGGCGGTTTTGTCGCGCGCCTCGGCGGCGATGAGTTCGGGATCCTGCTGGCCGAGGACACCGACGACATCGCGGTCCTGGACGTGGTGATGACGCGGCTGTTCCAGTCCGTCAGTCAGCCCTTCACCGCCGACGAGCTGTCCCTCGAGGTCGGCGCGAGCGTGGGCGTGGCCCGTTTCCCACAGGACGGCGCGGACTCCCACGCGCTGCTGCGCTGCGCGGACATCGCGATGTACGCCGCCAAGGAGACCCAGACCGAGTACAAGATCTACGACGCCGAGCAGAACCAGCACTCCAAGCGCCGGCTGGGCGTGCTGAGCGGCATCCGTCACGCGCTGCTGCATGACGAGATCGTCGTGCACTACCAGCCGATCATCGACCTCGACCAGATGCGCGTTCGCGGGGCCGAGGGCCTAGTGCGCTGGCAGCACCCCGAGCACGGCCTCATCCCGCCCGGCGCCTTCGTGCAGACGGTCGAGCAGACCGGCCTCATCGGCCCGTTGACCCGCCACGTGCTGGAACGCTCCATCGCCGAATGCGCCGCGTGGCGCAAGGACGGGCGCGAGATGTCGGTGGCGGTCAACCTGTCGGTGCGCAACCTTCTGGACCGCGATCTGCCCAAGGAGATCGAGCGTCTGCTCAGCGACTACGGCCTGCCGCCGGAGGCGCTCCAGCTCGAGATCACCGAGAGCATGATCATGTCTGACCCGGAGCGGGCGCTGTCCACCGTGAGCCGGCTGAGCGGGCTCGGCGCGCGCCTGTCGGTCGACGACTTTGGCACCGGCTACTCATCGCTGGCCAACCTGCGCAAGATGCCGATTGACGAGCTGAAGATCGACCGGTCCTTCGTCTCGCCGATGCTGGTCAACGAGAGCGACCTCATCATCGTGCGCTCCACGATCAACCTCGGCCACGACCTCGGTCTCAACGTGATCGCCGAGGGCGTCGAGGACAACCCCACGCTTGAGCAGCTCGCCGTCCTCGGCTGCGACCTCGCCCAGGGCTACCACGTCTCCAAGCCCATGCCGGCCGACGCCTTCAATCGCTGGCTCACCAAGACCGCCCCGCACCCGGCCAAGGACACCAACGGCACGGCTTCTGCGGTCAAGAGCGCTCCGGCCTCGGTCGTGCGGGGCGCCGTGGACCTCGGCGGCCTCACCTTCGCCGCTCCCGAGCAGTAGCCGCGTCTAGAACAGCGCCTCCTGAGCGCTGGGCGTCGGCGGCGCCAGGCACTCCGGGCCGTCGTACCGGGCGTCGTTGACGGCAAAGCCGACCTCGGTCACCCGGGTTGACTCGGCGGGGAGGCCGCTGAGGATCTCGCGCAGCTCCGAGCGCGGGGTGGAGATGTCCAGCCACGCGGACTCGGCACCCGGGTCCAGGATGACCGGCATGCGGTCGTGCAGCGACGCGATCGCCGCGTTGGCGGCCGTCGTCAGGATCGTGCAGGTCCGCAGCGTGCCGCCGTCCGCGCGCGTGCCAGATCGACCAGAGCCCCGCGAAGGCGAACACCTCGCCGTCGGTGCGGGTGATGTGAAACGGCTGCTTGGGCCCTCCGGTCGAGCTCGGCCCTCGCCGCCACTCATAGAACCCGTCGGCCACGATCAGGCAGCGAAAGCGCTCGAAGGCGCGGCGGAACGCCGGTTTCTCGGTCGCCGTCTCCAGCCGGGCGTTGATCATCTTCAGGCCGGTGTCGGGGCTCTTGGCCCACGACGGCACGAGCCCCCAGCGCAGCATGTCGCCGCGGGGCTGCCCCTCGCGATCGGTGGTGACCGCCAGCACCTCGTCGCCGGGCGCCACGTTGTAGCGGGTCCTCACCTCCAGCGACTCGTCCGATCGCAAAGCGGGCCCGCAGCGAGCCTGGATCAGGCGTGGCCAGGCTGTAGCGCCCGCACACGAGGGCCGAACCCTGTCCGGCTCAGCGGCCGCGCGCCGCGACCTGCTCGGCGCGCTCGGACTGGGCCTTGCGTTGTCGGCGACGCCCGAAGAAGGCGAGCACGCCGATCGCCACCACCACGAGCACGAAGCCCCAGAAGATCCGCAGGTCGAGCGACAGCCCGCCGGTGGCCAGCGCCACCAGGCTGACGATGCCGAAGCCCAGCAGCAGGATCCCCACGACCAGGGCGATGATGATGAGCACGCCGCGGATCCGGGCCAGGGTGCCGGCGCTCTTGGGCGGGGCCACCAGGCCCATGAACTTCAGCCCGCGCAGCTGGCGGTTGCGTGGGCGCCTCGACGCCCAGCCGCTCGGTGGCGCGCTTGAGGTCGTCGGCGCGGCGCTCGGCCAGCGCCAGCGACGCGTCGGCCATCCGCCGCAGCTGCAGGCGCTCCTGCGGACGGGCCGCGGCGATGGCCTTCTGGAAGTGGGCGCGGGCGGCCTTGGCGTCGTAGCGCTCGGCCGCGCGGGCGCCGAGGATGGCCTGCGCGGCGGCCTTGAACTTGGTCTCGGCCGCGAGCTCCTCGTCGCTGCGGGTCTCCATCTGCTGCATGGCCGCGAGCTGGCTGCGCTGCTCGACGCGCATCGTTCGCTGCTGCTTGGGCATGCCGGTGAGTCTAGTGCTTGGCCTTGATCACGAAGATGCGCTGCCCGCTCAGCGACTGGCCGATGTCGAGGACGCTGGAGGGTGGCGGCCGGTAGACGTCGATGTGGTGGCCGTTGATCGCACCGCCGGTGTCCTGGGCGATGAACCAGCCGCCGTAGCCGTCGTTGCGGTACGCCGGGACGTAGACGCGGCTGCCGAGCGGGAATGACCTTCGGGTCCACGGCGATCGACTGGAAGTAGTGCAGCGGCAGCGAGGTCCCGGCGGCGAACGTCACGTCCCGCAGCGGCACGTACTTGGCGCCGCGGCCGTTGGACCAGCCGCCGGCGCCGAGCGGGAAGGTGACCGCGCGCTTCTGGTTGCGCCAGTAGCCGCCCGCCCGCCAGTAGGGGGCGCCGGCCGACCAGCCGTTCGACGGCGAGGTCGCGGCGCCCGTCGAGGTCACCCAGCCGCCGTCTCCGAGCGCATCGATGTGGTAGGGCTGACCATCCAGGCCGATCCCGGAGCCCTCCATCGACATGCCGGTGGCCGAGTACAGCCAGTCGATGCGGTGCAGGCCGGGGAGCCCGGGCGCCGTGACCAGCTTGCCGACGAACCACGACTCCGGCGCGGGCCAATACTCCGTGACCTCGACGCCCTTGAGCCAGTTGCCCTTGGCGTGCTTGCTCGGCGGGGGCGGGATATGGGTGGGCGTGGACGCCACCGGGGCAAGCCCACCACCCTCGAGCCCGGCGCCACCCGACCCCGAGCTGGGCGGCGGGGAGGAGCCGACCGCGCTGCGCCGCCTCCGGCGCCCAGGGCGGGGAGGGCGGCTTGACATAACACGCCGGCGCCGATGACCACCGGGACCAGGAGACGGGCAATGACGCGTTGACGAGGGGTCATCGGACGTGGACGGACTCGGGCACCGGCGGACGCTTTGGGTGCCGGCACCGCGGCGCGCGCCGGTTGGCACGCGCGCAGCCTATCGCGTGGGTTCGTCGCCGTGCCGGTCAGACCTGCTCTCGCGCTCGGGGTCCGCGAGAAACGCGGCGACCTCGTCTGCGAAGCGCCGACCGAGGAGCGCGGTCAGGTGATCGCCGGGCACGCGGCGCAGCCGGCCCTGCGGCAGGACGGCGGCGAGTTCGTCCACCGAGCCCCGGGCATTGTCGTCGTCACCGGCGATGACCAGCGTGGGCACCTGGACCGCTGCCAGTGCCTCGCGCGGCGTGTCGACGAACGTGTCCAGCACGTGCCGCAGCGCGACCGGGTCTGCGTTGAGGCTCGCCATGTGAGCCTGCATCTGGGCCTCGGGTGTGCCGGGCTCAAACGTGCCCAGCCGGGCGAAAAGCCGCCGGTAGTTATCGCCACGACCGGCGGCGTGGACGATCGGATCAAGGCCGGTGCCGCCCAGCACCGCGCGCCGCGGCTGCGCACCCAGCGCCAGCAGCCGGGCCGCGACCCGGGCGCCGAGGGAGTAGCCGCCGAGGTCGTAGTCGGTGAGGCCCAGGTGCGCGATGAGCGTCTGGGCGTCGGTGGTCAGCGCGTCCCGCGGGTAGGCGCTGGGCTCATGCGGTGTGGAGCTCTCCCCGTGGCCGCGCATGTCGGGCATGATCAGCCGGCGTCCCGCGGCCAGAAGCTCGGCGGCGGCGCCACTGTCAACCCACGTGGCCAGCGCCGGCGAGATGTAGCCGTGCAGCAGCACGACGGGCCGTCCGGAGCCGGCCTCGTGGTAGGCGAGCGTCAGGCCGTCAGCGGCCTGGAACGTGTGCGTCGCAGGCTCGATCACCGACCGCCGCCGGCCGCGTTACGACGATCCGGCGGGCGGTTGGTCGATCCGCACCAGGTTGCCTGACGGGTCGCGCACGGCAAAGTCGCGCGTGCCCCAGGGCTGCTCGGTCGGCTCCTGCACGATCTCGGCGCCCGAGTCGCGGACCTTCGCGAACGCGGCGTCGAGGTCGTCGGCCTGGAAGTGCACGCCGTTGAGCGCGCCCTTGGCGACGAGCGCGGCGAGCGCATCGATGTCGGCGGGGCTGCCGTTGAGGTAGTTCGTGATGCAGATGGCGACGCCGGGCTGGGAGGCGGCGCCCACGACGATCCAGCGGAAGTCCTCGCGGGCGACGTCGCTGCGCAACTCGAGGCCGAGCGTGTCGCGGTAGAAGGTCAGCGCCTGGTCGGGGTCGTGGACCAGGACGAAGCATTGGGAGAGCGTGAGATTCATGCCCGCAACGTTACGGAGCCAGCGCTCCGGGCGGCTGCCCGATCTGCGTCGGGCGGCGGGTCGGGCGGGTGACCTCCTTGGCGACGCAGCCCGAGACGTTCATGAGCGCGCTGTGATCTCGGGCCCGGTAAGCCGTCGGCGTCTCGCCGACCAACTCGGTGAAGCGGGCACTGAACGAGCCCAGCGACGTACACCCAACCTCCAGGCAGACCTCGGTGACCGACAGGTCGCCGCGGCGCAGCAGCGCCTTCGCGCGCTCGATGCGCCGCGTCATGAGGTAGGCGTAGGGCGTCTCGCCGTAGGTCGCGCGGAACTGGCGCGAGAAGTGTGCCGTCGACATCAACGCGGTGCGGGCGAGGGTGGCGACGTACAGCTGGCTCGCGTACTCGCGGTCCATGAGATCGCGGGCGCGGCGCAGATGCGCGAGGTTGGCGAGCTCCTCCGGCGTCACGTCACGCGCCCCATAGCACGGCGAACTCCTCGCTCTCGCTGATCTTCCTCGGGGTGGGTGCGGCGCTCAGCCGGGTCGGTGACCCACCGGTAGATCAGGCTGCGTCGGAGGCCGGTGTGTCGCGTCTGTACGCCGACCAGCGCCTCGGCCAGAGGGTTCTCGGGTTCGAGGGCCTCGCGGCGGCGCCTGAGGAAATCCGCCAGACCATCTCGATGCATCCCCTGAGGATAGAGGCGCGCCGATCCACATCCAGGGACAGCCTGTCCCTGGATACATCGGCCAGAACTTCTACGACATCGCCGACCGCCGAGACGACGAGCTGATCGACGCGCTCGCCGATCAGGAGTCAGCGGGGCCGCGCTGCGGATCCCCGATTACGAGCTGGCCCAGCTCAACGAGCTCTCGGCCTGAGAACGGCCCCACCGATCGCTGCTCATGGCTGCGCGGTTGGGCTGTAGTAGCACTCCTGGCCGTCGGGCACGCCGCTGTCGGCGCGATCGGCGACCCAGGCGCCGTTGTGCGCGGGGCAGCGCTCGGGCATCGGCTGCCACCAGTCCACCCAGTGCGCGTCGGCATAGTCGTCTGACTGGCCTGGGCAGCTCGCCGCCGGCTGGCCGACCAGTATGCAGAAGCTTGCCCGTGGCCGTCCGGCGGAGTCCACCAGCGCCGAGTCCCAGCTGTGAAGGATCGGGAGGCTCTGCCCGCTGACGTACACGACCCCGTTGGCAAGCTGACACGGGTTGGCGGAGGTGCAGGCCTCCGCGGCCAGCGCGAACTGATACCAGAACAGCTGGGTGACGCGTACCGCGCCGCGGCCGGTCGGGGCGGTGACCTCCGCGAGCTCGCGCCATACCTGGGCGCCCCTGGCTTGGGCGGCCGGGTTGCCGTCGACGAGGCAGCCAAAAGTGTCGTTGGTGCCGACCACGGCGTGGCAGGTCACCCCGTGCGGATGGTTGGCATCCTGGGGCGTGCCCGCGTCCAGGTGCACCCCGGCCTCGGTGATCCACACGTTGGCGGCGGCCCCGGCGGCGTAGTGGTCGTTGAGCTGCGCCAGCGCGGTGACGAACTCGCGCAGGTCGGCGGTGCCCTGAGCGGTCGGGTCGGTGTAATCGTGCACCGCCCAATCGGTGGGCATGGTCGTCGGATTGGAGCCGGGCTGCTGGCAGCCTCCATATCCCCGAGCGCAATGGACGATCTCGTAGAGCGCCTGGTAGTAGCCCGGGTAGAGCGATCCCTGGGGGCTGGTGAGGCTGGTGTGCCCGGCGTCCAGATAGGTGAGCTTCTCCGGGGCGCCCAGGGTCAGCGCCGCCACCGTCACCAGCGGGAACCCGGGGGAGGCGTGATGCAGAGCGTTGGCGTCGGTTTGGGCCAGGTACCAGAGCATCGCCGCGCCGCCGTGGGCTGCTCCTGTACCCCGCCATGTCCGGCTCGTTCCACGCCTCGACGTCCACCGGCATACCCGTGGTCTGCCGCGACTGCCCACAATGCCTGCAACGCCACATCGACCCCGCAGGAGTAGTCGCTTGCCTGTGCGACATCAGTGGGGTCCGGAAAGGCGGGCGTACCGCCGATGCGCGTCGCGGCGGTGAAGACGAGTTGTGGCGTCAGCCCGTCGGCTTTGGCCTGGGCGAGCTGCGCGACCAGCGTGTCCCAGGCGGCCGCGCCCTGGGTGTAGGCGGGCGAAGCCGCGCACGCCGTCCCGTCAAAGAATCCTCGGGCGTCGTACGGGACAAAGAACCGCACGCGGCCTCGCGCGCCGAGGACGTCGGAGGCGAACTGGCGTCCCGCGGGCGTGGCGGCCGCCGCGAGATAGTCAGCCGAGACCCCGAACCGCGACGGACTCGGCGGCGGCGCCGGAACCTCGCTGAGCCACCCGCGGCTCGCGCACGGGATGGCCTCCGCCGGCAACCGGGGCCACCAGCAATCCGACAGCAGTGACCAGTGCGGCGACAAGGCCGCAGCGGAGCGCCGCCGCGAGCGCGGTGCCGCTGCGGCCGTTCACGATCCGGGGTCGGCGTCCAGCTGTCAGAGCAGACGGGATCGTTTCGACGGTAGTGGATCGCGTCGACGCTGTTCTCCCGCCTGGGTCTTAGCGACGATGCGCGCGTCGAGCGGCTCGATCGCTACGAGGGCCCGTGCCAGCCGCTGCTGTCCCGCCTCGACTGAGCGCCGACCACAGCCGGCCGGTGATCGCACCTCCCACGATGAGAACGATGACCCCGACGGTGGCGCTGATGAGAAATCCCGCGAGGATCAGCAGCCCGTAGATCGGGGGAATGAGATTGCGGCTTTGACGGCGATCCATCAGGCTCTCCTTGGCTTCAGAGCTCGGAGCGGGAACGAGGGTTCAGACGGCCGACCCCAGGATGACGCAGGGCCTTCCCGGCCAGACTGCCCGGTATCGGCGAGATGATCACGTTTGAGCCTTTAGGTGACTCCAACCACTTAGGGCTGCGCCGTCGTGATGGTGGGTCCCATCGGCGCCACGGTGATCGCATGCCCGCACCAGGCCGATGCGTGGGCCAGGTGCACCAGAGACGACTGGGTGCTGTGGGGAGCGAACACGCGCGCGGAGACGACCCTCTTGCACGAGCGGCCCGACTGCGGGGTCTCGAGGTACTGCATTTTGCTGTACACGGCGCGGCCCGGGCGCACCCGCAATCGCGGGCCCTTCGAGCCGGAGCGCTGGGGAGCTGGCAGCGCGTGAGCGTGTCGCGTATAGAGCGTTATCCGAGGCCAGCCTCCGGTCTCACAGGCCGACCTCGAGACATCGCGATAGGCCAGGATCAGGATGAAGGAGCCAGCGGCGCCCTGACTCTGGGGCGCCTGGCGAATCTGAAAGTCATGGGTCGCGCACTCGCGCGACGTCGCGGCGCGCGCTGATGGCCGGAGCCAGAGGAACAACAGCCAGGGCAGCGAGTGACGCCAGCCCACCGCTGCTGATCATCACGAGCCTTCGCCCCGTCCACTGCATCCTCAAAACCTCCGCATCCTCGACTCCCTCCACATCCTCGACTCCCTCCACATCCTCGACTCCCTTCTCCTACCCCCACCACCTGAATCGATTCACGCCGAAACGGGAGGCTTTCAGGCGGCGATTGACCCCTGCTTTCACCGACAACTAGACATAAGCCCGATTATCGAGCGTTGATTCTGCAAATTCGGGGAACCTGACCGGGCCCCGTTGGTCCGCCCGCCCCCTGCCCGCCCTGCGGGTTCTTGTAGGAGCTCTCGAAGAACCCTCCGGACTTGACGCGGAGCCGACGATCGCGCCTCTAGCGTCAGGCGTCGGCATGATCAACGGCAAGGCCTCGGCTCTCATCGCACTGGCACTCGTCGCGCTCGCGCTGCCCGCGACGGCCCTGGCGCTCGGCCTGCGGCACTCCGCCGCGAAAAGGCCGGCCAAGGCCAAACGCATCCCGACGGCGAGTACGTTCACCGGGGTCGCGGAGGTCGGCCCGCTGTACGCCAGTGCGAGCACGACCAAGCACGGATGCACCGCCAGCGTCGTCCATAGCGGGCACGGCGACACGCTGATCACCGCGGCGCACTGCGTGTCCGGCAGCGGCGCCGGAATGGTGTTCGTTCCCGGCCAGCGCGGCGCGCGCGCCCCCTACGGCCGCTGGACAGTCACGGCTGTGCATCTCGCCTCGAGTTGGGCCACCCGACAGGATCCCGACGACGACGTCGCATTCCTGACCGTCGCCCCACACACGATCGACGGTGTCCAGACCGAGATCGAGCGCGTCACGGGCGCCTTCGCGCTTGGCGCCACACCCAAACGCGGCGTGCGCGTCGCCGTTACCGGCTATCCCGTGGGCACCGCCAACGATCCGATCAGCTGCACCGCGACGACCTACCTCACGCGCGCGTTCCCCTCGTTTGACTGCCGGGGCTACCTCGGCGGCACCAGCGGCTCACCGTGGCTCCGCACCACACGGTCGGGCACGGAGATCGTGGGCGTCATCGGGGGGCTTGATCAGGGCGGGTGTTATGACTACACCTCCTACAGCTCCCCCCTCGCCCGGGACGCCGATGACTCCTACCGGCGCGCCTCTGCGCACGCGCCGGCGGACGTCGCGCCGCAGCCCGGCGGCGACGGCTGCTGATCTCAGGCTTGTTCTGACAAGGTCATCCGAGCTGCAGCTCGTCCCTATGTCACATCTCCCGATCGCCCCGGGTCGACTGGAGCAACGGGCGGTCCCGGCTCATATCCTGCGCGCGTCGCAGTTTCACGAGTTCGGCGAGCAGTCCAGCCGTCGCCCTCGATCAGCAACTCGGGCAGGCAGCCCAGATAGTTGATTCGGGTGCTTCTCGGCCGCCCTCACGCGCGCCGCGCCGGGTCAGGTGCGCGTGCCCGTGTACGTAGCGACGACGTTGGTCGTCCTGCTGCCCGGGCACTGATAGTCGGCGGTGATCACGCCTGCGAGGCGCGTCGCGATCTGCTGGCCGTTGATCTGCTGGATGCCGCCGACGCGGACGATCATCCGCTCCTTGATCGGCACGCCGCAATCCGCGGTGCCGAGCGTTCCCGCGGCATTGCCGGTGTAGTCGCCCGTCGGTTTCGGCGCGGATAGGAGCAGGCCCTCGAGCGTGTTGTCGGACAAGATCCGCCGAAAGTTGACCGTGCAGCCCTGCCGGTTACAGGCGCCGCCCAGCACCACCCATTTCGTGTCCGCGTTGTAGATCCCGTCGTGGGGGTTGCCAGTGAGGCCTCCGCCGAGCTTCACGAGATTGATGTCGTCCTGATGGCTCGTCTGGGTGATCGCGTAGGTGCCGTTCAGCGCCGGGATCGTCCCCGGGCTCGCCGACAGCGCGGTCGTTGTCGGCTGCGTGCTGGTGCTCGCAGACGTGGTCGTCGTCGGCACCGCCGTCGCAGTCGTGGTCGACACGGTCTGAGTCACCGTCCGGACGAGCGTCTTCGTCGTCGTCGAGCCTCCGCAGCCGGCAAGGATGATCGCCACGAGCACCGCTGCGTACGCGCGCCCCCAGCCGCCCCGTCGGTCTCGTATCTCGCTGGCTGGATCCACCATCACTCGCCTCCCCGGCCCGGCCGCAGCAGTCTACTCACGCGCGAGAGGTTTCAGTACCAGCGCCGTTGCTACTGAAACCTCAAAGGCCTTGCGCGTACAGTCCGAGGCTGGAGCCGAGCGCTCGTCGCATCGACAGAGCAGGACCTGCGACGACGTTCGTGGGCGGGGTGTCGCTGAAGTTCGGCTTTCCAGTTATCTCCAGGCTGCCGATAAAGCGCGCATGAGGAGCCATTTCCGCCTTCGCGGGCTGATCGTTGTCGCGCTGAGTATGGCCTGGCTAGGCGTGGCCGGGGTCTTGGCTGGTCTGCTGTCCAGCTCGCAGGCCCACGCACGACGCGCGGTCACCCAGCGGCTCGCGGCGCGCGCGCAGACGGGCGCTGAGTTCGCAGCGCTCTACGTCCACGACATTTTCGCCCGCGAACAAGCTCAGGCTAATCGCTGGCTGGCCTCGCCGACGCCAAGTATGGCGGGGCTGCGCAACGCCTCCTACGCAATGGATGTCGGGGCGGCAGTGCTCCTTGATCATGCCGGACGCGTTCTCCAGGTGCTACCGGCTAAGCCGGCGTTGCTCGGCCAGGTCATCACCGACAGGTACGCGCACCTCGCCGCGGCGGAGGCCGGCCGGACCGCTGTCTCAAACGTCGTGCCCTCTGCCGCGCGAGGCGTGCCGGTGGTGGGCTTCGCAACCCCATTTGTCAGCAGCTCAGGCCGCCGAGTATTCAGCGGCGCGTTTGCGGTCGCCAAGACCCCCCTGGGGGCCTACATGAATCACCTAATCGCGATTCCCGGGCGAAGTGTGTACCTCGTTGATGCTCACGGGACATTGATCGCAGGCAGCGACGAGTTGTTCTCCTCCGGCGAGACGCTTCAGCGGGCCAGTCCCGCACTTGCCGGCCGTGCGCGCTCCCATCTCTCGGGCTCATATGCCACCGCTGGCGGACCGCGTTGGTTCGAGACAGAGCCCATCGCCGGCACCCCCTGGCGGATCGTAATTTCGGTTCCCCAAGCCACGCTGTTTGCGCCCGTCGACGGGGCCGACGGATCTCTGGCCTGGGTCGCGCTGGTCGGGCTCGCGGTCGCCGGGCTGATCATCATCGCGATCGGATCACACGTGGCCAGGAGCCGCCAGCAGCTTGCCTGCCTCAACCATGAGCTTGACCGTCTCGCCCGGATAGATTCGCTCACCGGGGTGCCCAACCGCCGCGACCTCGAGGAGAAGCTGAGCGCCGCAGTGAGCTTCGCGGGGCGACACGATTCACCTTTGGCGGTGCTGCTCATCGACATCGATCACTTCAAGCAGGTCAACGATACGCTCGGTCACCCAGCGGGCGACACGGTGCTCGCTGGTGCCGCGCGGATGATCCAGGCGTCGCTGCGCACCGAGGACACGGTGGGACGGTGGGGCGGGGAAGAGTTCCTGGCCGTGCTGCCTGATACCGATGCCGACGGTGCACGTGTGGTTGCCGAGCGTCTCCGAGCCGAGATCGCCGACCCGGCATCTCACATCGGTCTGCCCTGTCAGATCACGGTCACGATCGGCGTCGCCGACTTGGGCCCGGCCGGGATGGATGATCTGATCAAGCATGCCGACGCTGCGCTCTACGCCGGCAAGGCCAACGGCCGCAACACCGTCGGACTGCTTAGTACACACACGCTGACGCAACCTACGCCGACCGGCTGACAGATCAGTCCGACTCACTCTGGCTTGAGACCTATCCGCGCGCATAGGAGGGTCGCTTCCCGCGTGGCAGAGATGCTCATCGCCGGGCCACAGGAGGAGCGCACGGCTCGCTATCCGCGCTGCGGACCCCGATCGCGAGGATGCGTGACCTCTGGACTTCTCCCATGCCTCCCGCTGACACGGTGTAATGGTCGCCGCTGGCCGGCAGCGTCCCTGTCGGGACTCCGCCCTTGTCGTATTGAACGAAGAAATGCTTGACATGCCACCTTGCGCCGGTGGCCTCGCTGCACGAGGCGGGCCGGTGGGGTCAGCATCAGCGAGAGGTGAGCACGGGCGGGGTCGGGCCATGCCTGCCGGTGGGGGCGCGGCTGTGCGCGTTGAGAAGCGCCTCGATGTGGTGAGCGGCGGCAGTCGAGCCGCCCGCAGCGGCGAAGCCTTCGGCGACGCGGTTCGCCCCTTCCCGTTTGGTCATCGCCTCGCGGATCTTGGCTCGGAGTCGGTCGGGGTTCAGGCGTCGTGCGGGGAGTCGGGTGCCGGCGTCGGCGACCTCGACGCGGCGGGCGACCTCGAGCTGGTCTCGGCCGAACGGCACCACGCAAACCGGTACTCCGGCGGCGAGCGCTTTCTGGGTCACGCCGGCTCCGCCGTGAGTGACCGCGCACGCGGCCTTCGCGAGGATCGGCGCGTGGGGTAGGAACTGCTCGACGTGGGCGTTGGCGGGTACGCCGGCGCTCGGTCTCTCGGCGGTGGGGATGGTCGCCACCACGTGCACGTCCTCGTGCTCGAGCGCCTCCAGAGCGGTGGTGACGAGCCGGCCGTCGTCTTGGAACTCTGATGAGGTGCTGACGAGGACGATCGGCTGCTTGATCGCGGCCAACCAGGACGGCGGGGCCGCGGGCGGGTCCCAGCAGCACGGCCCGACCATCCTGACGCTGTCCGGCCAGTCCGATCGCGGGTATTCGAATGGCTCAGCGGTCATGTAGAGCAGCAGCGGAGCGGCGGTGAACATCTCGGCGATCGATCCGAACGGCGGTTGAGCGACCGCGTCGCGGGCGGCGTTGACCGAGGGTAGGAACACCTTTTCCATCGAGCTGAGCATCAGCGGCCGCAGCGCCCGGTCACGCAGCCGCCCGAGCGGGCCGGAAGCGGGCGCGAGACCGGGACCGAACGGGGGGACGTCACGCGAGGGCACGGGCAGCGGGTAGGGGAACCATTGCGCCCACGGGCCATCCCAGGCCGCTGCGGCGGCTGACGCGCCCCAGCTCATCGCGTCGACCAAGATCACGTCCGGGCGCTCGGCTTCGATCGCCGCTCGGAGGTCGGCCACCTCGTGCTCGGCGCGCGCGGCGAACTTCGCCACCCCGCGCCGAAGGCTGCCCTGAGGCGTGCGCGCCCGGTAGTCGTCGTGGACCAGCTCCTCGACGCGCGGCGCGACCGGCGCGGCCGCAAACCCGCGGTCCCCCATCAGCGCCACCTGCGAGGCGAGCGTCCGCAGCGAGATCTCATGGCCGCGGCCGGTGAGCTGTCGAGGATCGGGACCAGCGGATAGAGGTGCCCGCGGGCGGGCGAGGTGTAGGCAAGGACACGTGCCATCAGGTCTGCTCCAATGCTTCGATCAGTTCGATGATTGCCGCCTGGGTCTGCGCGCGCGACAGCTGCATGTCGCGGCGCAGCACCTTCCAGGCGTAGACGTCGGTGATCGCCGCGAGCTGGGCCAACCGTCGGCGGCTGGCGGCGCCGGTCTGTCGATCGAGCTGAGGCGCAAAGGTGTGCGCGACCCACTGGTGGTGGAACGCTCGACCGCGGTCGATGATCTCGTGCATGAACGGGTTGCGATCCTCTTCGGCCAGCCAGCGCAGGACCATGTC
Organism: uncultured Actinomycetota bacterium; assembly: GCA_963790605.1. Taxonomy (GTDB): domain Bacteria; phylum Actinomycetota; class Thermoleophilia; order Solirubrobacterales; family Solirubrobacteraceae; genus Palsa-465. The sequence continues at coordinate 533,289 of CAWBPG010000005.1, forward strand.
GCCGCGGTCCTCGTAGTGCTCGATGAGGTTTCGCACAGCGCCGGGCACATCGCCAATCGGCGCCTGCATCCGCTCATCGCGGACGCGGTCCATCGCCCGGCCCATCGTCGCGCGCAGCAGCAGGTCCTTTGACCCGAAGTGGCGCAGCACCGTCTGGACAGTGGTGCCCGCCCCGCCGGCGACATCCTCGAGCGAGAAGCGGTCGCTGGCCAGCCGCTCGACCAACCGCTCGGTGGAGTCGACGATCCGCTCGCGCAGCTCGGTGCTGGCCTTGGCTCGAGCGACCATTCGGTAGCCCCGGCGCCGCTCGGTTCCAGATTTCATGTTAGTCACACTAACGGCAAATACGCGCTTGTCAAACCGCTGTGGGTAGCCGGGCTTGGTAGTCGGCGCACTCCTCTTCTTGACAAGACTTCTTGTGACAAGTACTCTTGTGACGATTGCCAACCTCAAAGGAGGCGTCGTGTGCCAAAGCCCCGCGCTTGCCCAAGCGCTCGCCAGAGAACGTGTCGCCGAGTTGCGAAAAGCCGCTGAGACAGGAGTCCGGAACCGCCGCGATGTGCCCCGCGCTGGCGTGATCCAGGCCGTGAGGCGTGACACCGGCTGGCTGCTGGTCGACGTGGGCCTTCGGCTTGCGCTGCCGCATCGCGCGACCAAGCCTCCCGTGGCACGGCAGGCCGGTAACCCGTGAGCCCCGCGCCACGACCCGGCAGCAAGGCGGAGACGGCCGCGGCGTCAGGTGGTCACCGACGCGCGCGCCATGCGGGCGCTCGCGCACCCGTTGCGGGTGGCGCTGCTCGAGGCGATGCGCCGCGACGGGGAGATCACGGCCACCCGAGCGGCGGAGCTGCTGGGCGAGAGCCCGGGGAACATGTCGTGGCACCTCCAGACCCTGGCCAAGTACGGCTTTGTGGAGGAGACGGGCCAAGGACGCGGGCGCAGCCGGCCATGGCGGGTCACCAGTGACTCCCGGAGCTTCGAGACCGGGCGACGGCCGGCTCCGAGGCGGCCACGGCCGGCGAGGCGTTGGAGCGGACCCTCGTCGAGCGCACCTACAGCCAGATGCGCGAATGGTGGTCACAGCGCCTGGCCTACCCGGTGAAGTGGCGGCGCGCCGCGTTCATGACCGACACCCTCAGGTACCTCACGGCGGCGGAGCTCGCGGCGATGCTGGACGAGATCCAGGCGATCTATGACCGCTACGCGGACCGCGAGGACAGGCGACGTCGTCCGGCCGAGGCCCTGCCTGTCCACCTCCATGCCCACGGGCACCCCCTCCCGCCCACTCCTTCGGGCAACTGACCTCCCGCGATGTGCGAGTATCTCGCGCAACGGCGGCCCGCGCACGGGTCGCAGCCTCGCACCGAGGGAGCTGAGGGTTGGGGTTCTTCAACCGCGGAGATGGCGAGGACCGGGAACCGGACGAGTCGCTGAAGCGGATCGAGAGCGGCGGGATCCCTCTCGGCGCCGAGCAGCGCCTGCGCGAGCTGGGCGCCGACGGCTCGATGTTCACCAGCGGCCTCTCGGTCAAGGAGTTCGCGCTGCTGCGCCGGATGGGGCCCCAGCCCATCGCCCAGGTGATGGGCGCCAGCGTCGATCCGCACCGGCTACCAGTACCTGCCGGCGCTGCCGCCGGGAGAGATCGTCTCTACGGCGGGAGCGGGATGTCGTACTACAACACCACGCCCGCCGGTTACGTCAACCGGTTCACGGAGCCGTCGATCTGGCAGCTGCGCAACTACCGCTGGCACGCGACCGAGGTGTGCGAGCTCGACGTGCTCACCAACGCCTGGAACACCGGCCCGGCGCCGGGCGCTGGACCGTCTCTGCGAGGAGGCGCTCCAGGTCAACGCCGACGTCGTCGTGGGCGTCCGCCTGCATCGCAGCGACCACGATCTCGGCCAGGGAACGATCGAGTACGTCGTCACCGGCACCGCCGTCCGGCTCCCCGGCTCGACCGGCGCCAAGTGGCCGGTCCTCACCGATCTGTCTGTCCAGGACTACTGGCGGCTGCACGAGGCCGGCCAGGAGCCGGTCGGCTTCCTGGCGACGACCGCGGTGATGTTCGCCTCGCCCCCGGTGTCGACGCGCGTGCGCCGGGCGCGGACGCTGGCACGCAACCAGGAGCTCGAGGAGCTCAGCGAGGCGTTCCGGCTCGCTCGCGAGAGCGGTGCGGACGCAGATCGAGGGTCAGGTGTCAGACGCGCACGGCGCCGGGCGCGGTGGGCGTGACGCTGTCGCACTACCGTCCACCGCGACAAGCTGGCGCTCGCGTCGTCGCTGCAGACCGCTCCCTACCGCGGGCTGGAACCGCGGGCGCCTGGGGCTCCCCTACTACGTCTCCGGCCGCGGCGACGCCGAGCGCCGCGGCTGGGTCATCACCATGCACGCCGCCGGCACCGCCGTCCGGCCGCGCTCGGGACCGTCGCAGTTCCACGTCAAGCCCGCCGTCGGAATGAGGAGCCACGTGAGCGAATACGAACCAGGGTCACTCGAGGGCATTCCCGCATCCGGCCGCGAGCGGCTGGAGCAGAACCGCCAGGGCCTGTACACCTCGGACCTGAGCGTCAACGAGTTCCTGCTCGTCACCGAGGCGGGCTTTGACCCCGTCGGGCTGGTCGTCGGCAGCTCGATCTTCCACATCGGCTTCCAGGTCGCGGGGCCGACCGACGAGCCGCGAGCTCGACGTGCTCTCGCCAGGCGATGTACAGCGCCCGCCACCTGGCCATGACGCGGATGGAGGAGGAGGCCGACCAGCTCGGAGCGGACGGCATCGTCGGCGTCCGCCTCGACATCGGCCGCTACGAGTGGGGAGCCAACATGGCGGAGTTCATCGCCATCGGCACCGCGGTCAAGCACCGCGACGGGGTCCTGCACCGCGCGCCGAACGGGCGGCCGTTCCAGAGCGATCTCTCCGGGCAGGAGTTCTGGACCCTCCTGCGGACCGGCCACCGGCCCGGTGGGGATGGTCATGGGCAACTGCGTCTACCACGTCGGCCGCCGAGGCCCGCTGCGCACGATGTCCCAGACCGGCCGCAACGTCGAGCTGCCCAACTACACCCAGGCTCTCTACGACGCGCGCGAGCTGGCCATGCAGCGGATGCAGACCGAGGCTCAGGAGCTCGGGGCCGAGGGGATCGTGGGCGTCACGCTCTCAGAGAAGAGCCACGGCTGGGGAAGCCACGTGATCGAGTTCTTCGCGATCGGGACGGCGATCGTCGCGACCGAGGGCGGGTCGACCGTCGAGCCGCCGATCTCGGTGCTCGACCTCAACGACCGCTGACCCCGATCGCCGTGTGCCTGGCGCTGAGGCTCCGATCCTCGCCCGCCCCGCGGGCACTCTAGTGGGCCGGCGGGCCCGAATCGGCTTGCGACGCGCGGGCCGCAGCGACGGCGACCGCCGGCAGATCACCCACCAGCATCGCCTCGACGTGCCAGGCCAAGGGATAGCCGCCCTCCAGCCGCGGCGTGTCAACGAGCGCCTGACTGCGGGCGAGCATGGCGTCGAGGCCACGCATGGCGCTCCCACCCACTCGGGAGCCACTCCCGGACGAAAGGTCTGAACCGAACACGGTGTACCTCCTTTGAGGCCTGACCTTGAGCAAACGAAGTTTGCTCAAGGGATTCTAACCAGCTTTCCATGCTTCGTCGACGGCGCGCGAGCGGATACGGTTCTCGGCGTGTTCGAAGGCTTCCAGGCCCGCGATCTGCCCACCGAGCGCGGCACCATCCACGCGATGGTCGGCGGCGAGGGTCCTCCCCTCCTGCTCCTCCACGGCTATCCGCAGACGCACCTGATGTGGCATGCCTCGGCGCCGCTGCTGGCCGAGCACTTCACCGTCGTCGCCGCTGACCTGAGCGGCTACGGGGACTCGTTGCGGCCCCCTCCCACCAGCGATCACCTCCCCCACTCCAAGCGTGCCCTGGCTCTCGATCAGGTGCAGGCGATGGCATCCCTGGGACACGAGCGCTTCGCCGTCGCCGGCCACGACCGAGGCGGACGCGTCGCCTACCGGATGGCACTGGATCACCCCGAGCGGGTGAGCGCGCTGGCGGTCCTGGACATCGTGCCCACCGCCGAGGTGTGGGCGCGCGCCGACGACAAGCTGGCCCTCGGCTACTGGCATTGGGGCTTCCTGGCCCAGCCCACCCCGCTGCCGGAGCGGCTGATCGGCGGGGACCCCGACGCCTACTTCGACTACCACCTGCTGATGATCGGCCTGGGTACCGATTCCGAGGCCTACCCCGAGGAGGTGATGGCCGCCTACCGCCGCCAGCTCGACGACGTCACTGCGGTCAACGCCATCTGTGAGGACTATCGCGCCGGGGCGACGATCGACCGCCAGCTCGACGAGGCCGACCGGGGCCGCGAGATCGCGTGTCCTGTGCTCTGCCTGTGGGGCGCGCGGGGTGCTCTCCCCGTGTTCTACGGCGACGTGCTGGACGTGTGGCGCCCGTGGGCGCCCGGCGTGACCGGGCGTGCCGTGGATGCCTCCCACTTCCTGGTGGAGGACCAGCCACACGAGGTGGCGGCGGAGCTGACCGCCTTCTTCCAGGCCCCCTGAGCCCCGCCCGCCCGAGCCCCGCTCGTAACCGGAACGCTGGTGCCCGGCAGGCCGGGCCGCCACCCTGTCGTCCCCGGTGCGGGTCGGGCATCCCCCGGCACCGATGCGCGCGAGGATCCCGGGTGTGGGGGCGGGACGAAGAGCCCACCCGGGGTGCCGCGCAATCGGCGTCCGGGGGAGCCGGACTCGCACGACTGGGACTACGACTGCGTCGCGCTGGTGCTGCTGCCGATCAGCTCGACCTCGTCCCAGAACGCGCCGGCGCCGGTGATCCGCAGCTCGGCGTTGCGGACGGCCATGCCCGGCGTGATGGTGCACATGTTGTCCTCGCCGTGCTCGACGTCGTTGTCCCCGTTGTTGTCCACGGCCGCGGCGTTCTCACACTTGACCTCGGTGCCGTCGGTCACGAGGCCGCTGACCGTGTTGCCGTTGGTCAGCGTGATCGTGAGCATGTTGTTGGCAAACGAGCTCACTGTGCCGGCCGTCGGCTCGTTGGCTGGGATGCCATGGTGCTCGCCGTCGTGACGGTGGCCGATGAACTTCTCAAGGCGCACACGCGCGTGGTGATGGCGCTTGTGATGACGGCCGCTGTGGCCGTCGTGGGCCAGGGCCACCGTCGGTACCGCGACGGACAGCGCGGTACCGGCGAGGATGGTGAACAGGATCCTGCGCATCGAGGGGTTCCTCCTTTTCGTCGCCGCGTCCGGCGGCGACACCTTCGTGGGTTACGAGGAGGAAGAGTCGAGCGAGCCGGAAACGTCACGCGACCCGCTGGAATTGTCTTTGCCCCCGTTGCCGGACCCACCGCCGCCGGAGCTCCCGCCGCCATCCCCGGAGCCTCCCGGGTGTCCGGTTCCCGAGTCCGACCCACTCCGTCCACTGCCCGACCCGTTCCCACTTCTGCCCGATCGGTTCCCACCATCGCCGGCCCCAGATCCCGAACCCGAGCTTACGCTCGAGCCGGACCCGCCGCCCTCGGAGGCGCGCGTCGGGCCTGCCGCCCGGGGAGCGCCCCGAACCTTCGTCACCGCGTCCGGCCGACGAACCGCCATGCCCGCGGCCGTCCTCGCGCAGGCCGGCCGACCCGTGCTCGTGCAGCCGGAGGCTGCTGGTGACAAAGGCGGGGTCGCTGGGCGCGACGGGTGCTCGCCGACGCCGGCGCGACATGCCGCGTGACATGCCCGGTGTCGCGCGCGTGAGGGACCTGGTGCCGGGCGCCGCGCGCGGGTGTGGTGGCGTGGCGAGGTGGCGGGAAGGGGTGGGTGACGGCGATGCCGGTGGCCATCACGCCCGAGGCGAGCAGCGCTCCGACCTTGAGCACCAGGCCTCCCGAGGCGGCGGTGGATGCGCCAAGCGCGGCGTCGGGGGCGGCGTCCACTCCAGAGCGGGCAGCTCCGAACAGCCTGACCAGCGGGAACGGGATGAGCGCGGTCGCCGCCTGGCGCAGTCGGAGACGCGCCCGGTGCACCAACTGGCGCACCGCGCCCTCTGACAACCCCATGGTGCGCGCCACGTGTGCGCGCGAGAATCCGAGCACCGCTGTGCCCAGGAGGGCATCGCGCTGGCGGTCGGGCAGCGCGCTGAGCTGGGCCAGCGTGGCGTGGACGGTGGCGCGCCGCTGCACCGTGTCCTCCAGCGGCTCACTGTAGGCCGTCGCCGCCTCAAGCGGGACGTCGACGGGCACGCGCGCCCGTGTGACCTCGTGGCGAAGGATCTGGTGAAGCCAGCCGCGCAGGTGGCGCACCTCGCCACCACGCTGGAGCGCGCTGAAGGCGTGGAGGAACGCCTGCTGGACCGCGTCCTCTCCCCTTCCATCCGATCTCAGCCGGCGGGCCTGGGCCTGCAGCTCGCGCTCGTAGCGCCGGACGATGGCGGCGAACGCGGCCTGGTGCCCGCTCTGGACCAGGCTGACGAGCTGTTGGTCCGGCTCGCGCATCAGCAGCCGGTCGCTGCCCTCGAGCAGCCGGTCAGAGATCCCCACGGCCATCTACAGCCTCCCGACGCCGGCATCGCCGGAAACCTTCCCCGCGCTCGCCAGACGCAACCGGCCCGGGCCGGTGTTGCGCCACTTCCGGGCGCACAGCGCGGCGGCGCGGCTACTCGGTCGGCCGGGTCATGCGGAAGACGTCCTCGACGACCGTGTAGTCGGCCGGTCCGCCCAGCCTCGCCACCGGGCGCAGCCGGGCGGTGTCCACCGAGCCGTCGACGATCGCCGACTCGTCGAGATGGACACCCACCACCTGCCCGATGACCAGGTGCTGATCGACGCTGCGCCCGTCCACGTCATGCAGCTCCAGGGTGTGGACCACCTTGCATTCCATGGCACAGCGCGCCGCGGCGACGCGCGGTGGTGCCACGAGCGTCGAGGGCGCCATCTCCAACCCGGCGCGCTCGAACTCGCTGCGGCCGCGCGGCAGCGGAGCCGACGTCTCGTTCATCTGCTCGCGCAGGTCGAAGGTGACGAGATTCCAGACGAACTCCCGCACCTCGCCCGCGAACGTGGCCGAGTCCTTGGCCCCGTTGCTCGAGAAGGCCAGCATCGGAGGCCCCTCGCCGATGGCGTTGAAGAAGCTGTACGGAGCCAGGTTGATCGCCCCGTCCGCCGCCATCGTCGAGACCCAGCCGATCGGCCGTGGCGCCACCAGCGCCTTGAACGGGTCGTGGGCGAGCACGGACCGGTCGCGCGCGCCGGGTTCATAGAAGATCACCGGCGACAACCTATCGAGTGCGCGGCCGGTCACCGCTCTGCCCGCAACTTCCGACCGCCGAGCGGTATAGAAAGCGCAGGTAATCGCGAGGGAGGCATGAATGAGGCGCATTTTGCAGGTGTTTGTCCTGTCCACGGTCATCGTGGCGTCGGTGGCGGGCACCGCGACGGCGGCGGGCTCTCCCGCGGTGGCGACCGGCGGCGCCACCAAGATCGGCAGCACAAGCGCGGTGCTCAACGGCACGGTCAACCCGAACGGCCACGCCACGCAATACGACTTCACGTACGGCCCGACGACCGCCTACGGCGCGACGACCACGTTGCACACCGTCAAATCGGGCACCAAGGCAGTTGCCGTCACCACCACGATCACCGGTCTGACTCCGGGGACGCCCTACCACTATCGGATCACCGCGGTCAACGCGGGCGGTGCGGTGGTCGGGGCCGACCGCACCTTCACGACCACGGGCCACCCGCCGGCCGCGGTCATCACCGGCGGTCCCGTCAACGTCGGCAAGACGGTCGCCACCCCGACCGGCGTCATCAATCCGGAGGGCGCGACGACCACCTGGGTCATCCAGTACGGCCTCACCGCGGCATACGGGCTGCAGAACTTCCCGGGCACGCTCGCCGGCGTGACCACGCCCGTGGCGGTGTCCGCGCAGCTGACCGGGCTTTCCCCGGCGACGCTGTTCCACTACCGGATCGTGGCCTTCCACGGGTCGAGCGTCGTCTCGGCCGGCGCTGACGCCACGTTCTTCACCGAGCCGTCCAAGCGACCGGTCCCGAGGATGACCGCGCACACGTCGCCCGGCAGCGACAAACGCTCGCCGTATTCGTTCACCACCTCCGGGTCGCTCAGCGGCGCGGGCTTCATCCCCGCCGCCCAGCGCTGCACGGGCAACGTCGGCGTCCGGTTCTACAACGGCCGCCGGCAGCTCGCGTTCGTGGTGGCTCCGGTCCAGACCAACTGCAAGTTCTCGGTCTCCGCGAGCTTCCGGCGCCTGCACGGCAAGGGTCCGGTGGGTCTCAAGATCACGGTGGACTACCGCGGCAACGGCTACATCGCGCCGGTCAACCGCGTTGACCACGTGGCCGCCGGCTGACTCGACGGAGCGGGCGCCAGGCTCACCGGCCAGGCGCCCGCTCCACCGGCCGCGGGCGCGTGGCCCCTCACGCAATAGTCTTGCCCGCCATGCCGCAGAGAGGGCCGCGTGTCTCGCCGGTGGAGGCAGTGCTGGTGGCGGGCCTGGCAGCCTGGGCGCTGTTCCCGCTCGTGCTGCTGCTCGTGCACGCCGGGCAGCTGCATGCCCGGTTCACCGGTGCTGACGGGCTGATCGGCGCCGACGGGGTCCTGGGCGCCGACCAGCTCCAGTACCTGGCCTGGGCGCGTGACGCCAGCGCCCACGGCGGCCTGGCGTCGGACCTGTTCAGCTTCTCCCAGGGCGGTCACGTCTACCTCCAGCCGCTGTTTGCCATCACCGGTGCGCTGTACCGGCTCGGGTTGTCGCTGCCGCTGGCCTACCTGGTATGGAAGCCCGTGGGGATCCTCGCCCTCGGTCTCGCGGCGGTGGCCTGGGGCCGCCGCTTCTTCGGCGATCAGCTGGCGGCACGGGCGGCCGTGGTGACGATCTCGCTGTTTCTCTGCACGCCGCTGGCGGCCCTGTACAGCTGGACCCAGTGGGCGTCGGGCTCATTCCGCTTCTCGCTCTATCTACTCGGCGACGAGCTGCTGGCCGCCGACAAGCTATGGGGCTACGTGCCCAGCGCGCTGGGTCTCGCCCTCGTCCCGGTGGCGCTGCTGGCCACCGAGCGGGCCCTCGATCCCGGCCGCGGCTCGGCCGGCGTCGCCGCCGCCGGGCGCGGCCGTCGCATCGCGGTACGGCCGCTCATCGTCGCGGCGCTGGCCGCGCTCGTGGCCTCCTGGCTGCATCCATGGCAGGGGATCACGCTGGGCCTCATCTTCGTCGGCCTCGCCGTGCTGCGGCGCCTGCGCGACTGGGCTGCGCTGGCGGTGCCCGCGATCGGCGCCGGGCTGCCGCTGCTCTACTACTACCTGCTCTCCCACCACGATTCGGCGTGGAAGCTGGCCGGGCAGTATGAGGTCATCGGGCGCCTGCCCGCGATCGTTCTACTTGCCGGCTTTGGACCGCTGGCCCTGATCGCCGCCTTCGGGGTGAGGCGGCCCGACGGCGAGCTCATCGAGCAGGCGCTGCTGTTGTGGGTGGGCGCCTGTGTGGTCACCTACTTCGCCAACGACTCGTTCTCGCCGCACGCGTTCCAAGGCCTCAGCCTCCCGCTCGCGGTGCTCGCGGTGCGCGGCTGGCGCCGGCTGCGCTTCCCGGCGATCCTCGGCGTCGCGGCGGTGGCGCTGATCACGATCCCGGGCCTGGCCTATCAACGCCCGCAAGTTCGTCCGCACCACCCACAGCAGCAAGCTCGTGCAGTACTACCTCCCCCAGTCTGACGCCCAGGCGCTGGACTGGGTCGACCGGCACGGCCCCGCCCGGCGGCATCCTGGCCCCCACTCCGTTCGCCGCCGTCGTTCCCTCGCAGACCGGGCGGCCCGTCTGGGTCGGCCACGGGTACTGGAGCCAGGACTACCCGGTGCAGGCTCGTGAGGTGGACCGCCTGTTCGGCGGGCGCATGTCCAAGACGGCCTCCCGAGCCTTCGTGGCCTCGACGCGCGCCACGATCCTCGTCTCTGACTGCCGCCACCCCGCCGACCTTGCTCGCAAGCTGGGGTCAGCGGTGGGCGCCGTGCACGCGTTCGGCTGCGCGCGCGTGTACGTGATGCATACGGGGTAACGGTGCGAGCCGGCCTAGTGGGCCCGCCGCTAGCCGGTGCGGTCCGCCAGCCGGTAGACGAACCGCAGCCCCGACCACGTCGCGTCGATCGCGCACACCTTGTTGTCGACCAGGCCGCTGGCGAGGCCCAGTTCGCGCACCGTCCCGTCCCCCAGGTCGGTGGCGACGCCGGAGCTGCGCTTCGGCCACGCCACCCACAGCCCGCCCGTCCTGGTCCAGCGCCTGCTTGAGCGCCGGCAGCCGTCGCTCGAGCTCGGAGCGCTTCTGCACGAAGACCACGAGCACGTCGAAGCTGCCGCGCACGCGCCGGTGCACGGTCACGCCCGGCGGCAGCTCGCCCAGCACCTCGTCGAAGTCGTGCGGGGCCCCGATCAGGCCCACGCGCGCCTCGGGCTTGATGCCGAGCTTGCGCGGCAGCGGCGTGCCCGAGTAGCCCGCTGAGGTGGTGCTGCGCCATGCAGCGGGAGCCTACGCATTTGGCCCCCGCCGCGGGCATCCGAGCAGAAACATCCAAAAAGCGAGGACATCGTGGCCGGTGTGACGAATGATTGACGGCCGTTTCGGGTAGATAAGCCTCGCCGATGATCAGGTCCGTCACCGCCCCCACCGAGTTTGCCCACCGGATCGACGCCTCGGGCCACGCCGCAGGCGCGCTTTGCCGCCGCGACGCTCCTCGGCATCCCGCCTGACGTGCGCCAGGCGTTGCGCGACGCCGTCGCCATCAGCCTCGGCATCCCGATCGACTGTTACGGCCCCGACGTCGACGCGGTGGATCCGGCGCTTCAGGCGGCCTACGACTCAGACGTCGATGATCTCTTTGACTGCTGGGTGCGCAAGCACGTCTTCGACTCAGCCGACGACCGTCTGTTCCGCCGCGCGCTCCGCATCGCGCCGGTCCGCAGGCCGAGTCCTCACTCACGTTAGCTGAGGCCGCAGTGACCGGGGCGGGTCACAGGCCCGCCTCCGCCACCACCTCGGCGATCAGCTCGGACAGCTGGCTGCCCTGCCACGCCACCGGCGACCGGCCCGGCTCGTCGGTGACCAGACGGGCGCCCGGGATGGCCTGCGGCATACGCCTCCCCCACCGCCTGCGGGTGCTCGGGATCGGCCTCGTCGTTGGAGGCGACGACGACGGTGGGGACCGCGATCGCGGCCAGGTCGTCCAGGGGCCGAAACGGCCGCGAGCGCGGGACCGCGCGCAGCGCGTCGGCCACGCGCGTCGGGATGCTCGTGCAGCGCCAGGCGCTGGCGGATCACCTTGATCACCGTCTCGCGCCAGCGCTCGGGAACCGATCGGCTCACCCCGCCGTAGGCGGCGACGAAGCCGTCGATCCCGCCCGTGGCGCAGGCCGTCGGAGAGGGCGTCCCAGCGGGCCAGGCGCTGCGGGTCTGAGTCCTCTGTCGCCGCTGAACGCGGGCGTGATGATGACCAGGCCCGCGACGCGCTCGGGCCGTTGCAGGGCCAGCCACACGAGCGTGTGGGCGCCCATCGACGCCCCCGCCAGGACCGCTCGCTGCACGCCGGCGTGATCGAGCACCGCCTCCAGGTCGGCGCCCAGGTCCTCGTAGCGATACGCCTCCGGGCTCTCGGCGGGCGACGACGCGCCATGCCCGCGGGCGTCGTAGGCGAGCACGCGGTGTCCGCCGCGCTCCAGCGCCGAGGACCCCATCACGACGTAGCGCCGGCGTCGCCGTGAGCCCGTGGGCCAGCACGACGACGGGCCCCTCGCCCGCGTCGCTGCCGGCCAGGGTCACGCCGCCACGGGTCACGTCGAAGTCGGCCACGCCCTCGTATCTAGCAGCCCCGCGGCACCCGCGGCCGCTGGCTACCATCTGAAAGCGACCATGGACGTCACCGACAGCACCTTCGAAACAGCGGTTCTCGAGCGCTCGCACACCGTCCCCGTCGTCGTCGACTTCTGGGCCGAGTGGTGCGGCCCGTGCCGCCAGCTCGGGCCGGTGCATCGAGCGAGGCCGTGGCCGCCCGCGAGGGCAAGGTCGAGCTGGCCAAGATCGACGTCGACGCCAACCCGCGCGGTGGCCCGCACCTTCGGGATCCAGAGCATCCCGGCGGTCAAGGCGTTCCGCGACGGCCGCGTGGTGGCCGAGTTCGTCGGCGCCCAGCCGCCCGCCGCCGTCAACAGCTTCCTGGACTCGCTCCTGCCCTCCGAGGCCGACGGCCTCGTCGCCCAGGGCGACGAGGAGTCGCTGCGCCGCGCGGTGGAGCTCGAGCCCTCCCGGGCCGACGCCGCCGTGCCGCTGGCCCGGCATCCTGCTCGACCGCGGCGACGCCGACGGTGCGCTCGCGCTCGCTCAAGGACGTCCCCGGCAGCTTTGCCGCCGACGGGCTCGCCGCCCGGATCGAGCTCGAGCGGCGCGAGCCGGCCCTCGATCTCGGCGACGCCTTCGCCGCGCTTGACGCCGGAGACCACGAGCAGGCGCTCGACCTGCTCATCGGGGCGCTGCCCAGCGCCGACGGGGCCAAGGACGACATCCGCCGCGTCGTCGTGGGGATCCTCGACGAGCTCGGGGTCGAGAGCCAGCTCGCGCGCGACTCGCGCCGGCGCCTGGCCAGCGCCCTGCTACTAGCGCTAGACGAGCAGGGTGAGCTGCTCGGCGTCCGCCGGCGGTCGCCGACTCCAGCCCGGCCACCCGCACGCCCAGCAGGCGCACCGGCCGCGGCGCGCGCAAAGCGCCGCAGCAGATCCAGCGCCACCGGGAGCACCCGGTCCATCGACGCCACCGGCTCGGCCAGCGTGCGCGCCCGGGTGTGGGTGGAGAAGTCGTCAAGGCGCACCTTGATCCCGATCGTGCGGCCGCGCCGCTCCTGGCGGACCAGCGCCGCGCAGAGCTGCTCGGTGAGCCGCTCGAGGACCTCCTCCAGCGCCGCCGCGTCGGCGATGTCGTGGTCAAAGGTCGTCTCGCGCGACTCCGAGACGACCTTGCGCTCCTCGGTGACCGGGCTGTCGTCCTCGAAGCGGGCACGGCTCTGCAGCGCCGCGGCGAACCGCGCGCCGAACCGGGCGGCGAGCTGCTCGGGCGACGCGGCGGCCAGCTTGGCCAGCGTGTCGAGTCCCGCAGCGCTGCAGCCGCTCCGCGGTCTTGGGGCCGATGCCGGGGATCAGCCCGCACGGCGACGTGGGCAAAGCGCTCGCGGGCCTGCTCGGCGGTCAGGATGACGAACCCGCGCGGCTTCTCGGCGTCGGAGGCGACCTTGGCCACCAGCTTGTTGGGGCCGATTCCGATCGAGCAGTGCAGTCCCGTCTGCTTGGCGATCTGGCGCACCAGCCGCCGCATCTCCGCATGGGGCGCCGGCAGTCCGCGAGAGATCGAGGTAGGCCTCGTCGAGCCCGATGACCTCGACCTGGTCAGAGCAGGCGCGCACCAGCGCCATCACCTCGCGCGACGCCTCGCGGTAATAGGGGAAGTCGGGCGGCAGGTAGACCCCGTCGGGGCACAGGCGCCGAGCCCGCGCGGCGGGCATCGCAGAGCCCACGCCGAAGCGCCGGGCCTCATAGGAGGCGGTGGTGACCACGGCCCGCGGGCCGCTGCCGGCCACGATCACCGGCAGCCCGCGCAGCTCCGGCCGCCGCCGCAGCTCGACGGACACGTAGAACGCGTCCATGTCGACATGGGCGATGCAGCGCGCCGCCATGCCCCGGACAGTAGGCCACCCGCCAGACGGTCAGCCCGCTCCAGCCGTCCGAGCGGCAGCACACGCCCCCGGAACCGCCTGCGAGGACGGCGCCGGGAGCGTCTGACACAGCGGGAGACGGCTACTGGCTCGACCAGACGGTGCCCACGCCGCCGAAGCCGAGCGCGGACGCGGTGTTCTGGTTGAGGTCCCAGTCGCGGCCGCCCGCGTAGGGCCCGCGATCGTCGACGACCGCGGTCACGGTCCGGCCGCCGTAGCGGAGCATGACCTTCGTCCCGCACGGCAGGCGTCCGGTTGGCGACGCCGAGACCGGCGTGGAAGCCACACGCGGTGTTGCCGGCGTCGTCATACCAGGAGGCCAGCGCCGGGTGCAGCACGGTGACGCGGCCGGCCGGGCGCACCGCGCTGGGCGTTGCCGCCGTCGCCGGCGAACACCATCCGCAGCCGCTGACCGTCGGCGTCGCCGGCGTGAAGCTCAGGCGGTAGCCGCCCCGGGCCCCGGTGCGTCCGGTGCTCAGGGTGTGCCAGCCGCGCGCGCTGTGGCCCTGCAGGCGCACCCGGCGGCCCGGCGATCGCCGGCAGCAGCTTGCCGCCGACGTGGGCCGGCCGGCTGCTCAGCACCGCCGACGGCGTGGCGCGCGGGGGTGAACCGGGCGCCCACCGTGACCGACGAGTGCGGCTCGGCGCGGCTCGGGGCCGGGCTCGCCGCGGCTGTGCGGTCGGCGGAGGTGGCCGCGGCCGGCGTCTGCTCGACCGCGCGCAGCAGGCCGGAGCGACGCGGGATGACGCGCGCGCGGAACGTGCCCGCCGGGACCGATCGCCGCCGAGCTCAGCGAGCGCCACGACGACTGGCCCGCGGCCGCCGTCTGCAGCAGGACGCCGCTTGCCGGCGTCAGCCGCCGGAGCGGTCCCGCTGATGGTCACGGCCTCGCCGAACTTCACGCGGCGGGGACTGACCTGGAGGTTGAGGGGGGTCTGGACTGGAGTTCTGGACTGACTGAGCGGACTCGGCGACGTCACGCCGCGTGAAGGCGAACGCCGAGGCCGGCACAGCCAGCATCGTTGTAGCAATGATCACATGTACTGAGCGCATCCGGCGCAGCGTGAATCTGGACCTCAAGGCTGAGGACCTCCTTGGGTTCGACCGGGCGCCTACGGGGTTAGCTGTCGGGCTCGCGGCCAGCTGCGAAGCGCTGCGCTGACGGCAACGCTTCTGCAGAGGTCGCTACGGTCGCGGCTGGCGTGCGCCAGGCGACCGATTCGCCCCGTGCCGGGTGCGGTACTGCCATCCGGCGGTGGGTCCCCCGCTCATCCCCGCACCGGGCAGAGACGATTCGGCAGGTCGTTTTGGGAAGTCGGCGAGGCTCGCAGGACCTTGAACGAATTTGTGTGAGCATCGTCACACCCAGGTCGTCGTGTCAGAATCACCCCGTGGCCAATCCCGACCGCCTCACCGGGCTCGACAGCTCGTTCCTGCACCTCGAGCGCGACTCCGCACACATGCACGTCGCCGGCTGCATGGTGTTCGACGGCGAGGCCCCCACCTACGACGAGCTCGTGGAGCAGATCGCCGGCCGGCTGCACCTCGTTCCGCGCTACCGCCAGCGCCTGGCCTTCGTGCCCGTTCAACCAGGGCCGGCCGGTGTGGGTCGACGATCCGCACTTCAACATCGCCTTCCACGTCCGCCACACGGCGCTGCCCAGCCCCGGCGGCGAGGCGCAGCTCAAGCGCCTGGCCGGGCGGGTCTTCTCACAGGCGCTGGACCGGTCGCGGCCCCTGTGGGAGATCTGGCTCGTCGAGGGGCTCTCCGACGACCGCTTCGCGCATGCTCTCCAAGACCCACCACGCGCTCGTCGACGGCGTCTCGGGCGTCGACATCGTCACGGTTCTGTTCGACACCTCGCCGGATCCGATGCCGGTGGCGCCGCCCGATCACGAGTGGGTCGCGCGGCCGCTGCCCAGCGGCGCCCAGCTGCTGGCCGACGCGCTGCTGGAGCGCGCGACCGTGCCCGCCGAGATCGTCCGCGGGGTCAGGGCGACGCTGCGCGGCCCGCGACACGTGGCCACCCGCGTCGGGCGGGCGGTGGGCGGCGTCGGCGCCATGGCGCGCGCGGGCCTGCAGGCGGCGCCGCCCAGCCCCCTCAACGTGCGCATCGGGCCCCACCGCCGCTTCACCTGGGTGCGGGGAGACCTGCAGGAGTTCAAGGCGATCAAGAACGCGCTGGGCGGCACCGTCAACGACGTGGTCCTGGCCGTGGTCGCCGGCGCGCTGGGCCGGTACCTGCGGATGCACGGCGAGGCCACCGACGAGCTCGTGCTGCGCGCGATGGTCCCGATCTCCGTCCGCGCCGACGTGGAGCGGGGCGCGCTGGGCAACCGGGTGGCCGCCATGTGGGCGCCGCTGCCGATCGGGGTCACCGATCCGGTCCAGCGCCTGCTGACGATCAGCCGCGACATGGACGGGATCAAGGAGTCCGGGCAGGCGGTCGGCGCGCAGGTGCTGACCGAGCTGTCGGGGTTCGCGCCGCCCGACGATCATGGCCCAGGCGGCACGGCTGCAGGCCCGCCAGCGCCTGTTCAACCTCGTCGTCACCAACGTGCCCGGGCCGCAGTTCCCCCTCTACATGCTCGGCCGCGAGCTCGACGGCGATGTTCCCGATGGTGCCGCTGGCCGAGAACCAGGCGCTGGGGATCGCGATCATGAGCTACAACGGGCAGCTCAACTTCGGCCTCAACGCCGACTACGACGCCATGCCCGACCTGGAGGCGCTGGCCGACGAGCTGCGCGCCTCGATCGACGGAGCTCGCCGCTGCCGCCGGCGCTGACTCCGCCCGACGGCAGCTCGCGGCCGCGAGCCGACGCGCCGGTGCGCTCGGCGGAGTAACCCCTCCCCGCGACTCAGATCAGCTGATGCCCCGTCTGATCGAGCGGGTGCTCATCGTCGTCGCCGCGTTTGCCGTGGCCATCGGGGTGATCGCGCTGCTCTCCGGCGGCCTGCTGGCCGGCCACGACAGCCCGGGCGTGTCGGGGGCGGCGAGCGGCCCCGGCGTGGCCTTCCCCGACCAGGGCAACGCCCAGCTGCAGGCCCGGTCAGGCGCCGCCCCAGCTACGACTCCGAGCCGCCCACGAGCGGCCCGCACCTCCCGGCGGCGACCGATCGCAACGGCGCGCAGCTGACCGACGATCAGCTCCTGCAGGCGCTGTCGGTCGGCGACGTGGTGCTGATGTACGGGACGCGCAAGCCGCCGACGGGCCTGGCCGCGGTCGCCGACGGCATCGCCGCGGCGGCGTTCAGCCCGGCGCTGGCCGCCACCGGCCAGGCGGTGGTGCTCGCCTACCGGCCCGGCACCACCGGCGTGATCGGGCTGGCCTGGGCCCACATGGTCCACGTCCGCTCCCCCACCGACCCGACGCTGCGCTCCTTCGCCCAGTACTGGCTCGGGCGCGGGGCTCCCCGCCGCACCGGCGGCGCTGCCCAACAGCTGAGAGTCTAGCCGGCTCGGGACGCGGGCGGACGGCGACGGTCACCCGCGTCAGCGCGCACAACCGGCCGTCGTCGTCGGTGAGCTCGACCTCCCACACCCAGGTCGTGCGCCCGCGATGGCGCGCGCGGGCCACGGCGTTGATCGACCCCGCGGTGACCGGGCGCAGGAAGCTGGTCTGGTTGGAGAGCCCCATCGCGCTGTTGCCGTCGGCAAAGACCTTGGCCGCCGTGCCGTTGGTGGCCAGGCTCTCCGAGATCGCGGCGTAGACGCCGCCGTGGACCAGCCCGGCCGGCTGCTTGAGCTCATCGCGGACCTGGACGCGCCCGCGGACCAGCCCATCGGCGATCTCGTCGATCTCCAGGCCGTAGACGCGGTCGAATCCGAGCGTCGGCTCGAAGGGCAGGTCAAGGGTCATCGGGGTGCGCACCTTAGCCGATCCGCGCCGTTGCGCCGCAAGCGCCCGGTCAGCTTGGGCATTTCTCGGCATGCTCATCTACGCTAGGAGCGACAATGCCATCATTGGACAACCTTCCGGGGGATCAGCGCGCCGTTCTGCAGATGGTCCTCAGACGCGGCCGCAGCTACGACGAGATCGCCCGGCTGCTCTCGCTCGACCGCGCCGCGGTGCGCGAGCGCGCGCAGATCGCCCTGGACGCGATCGGCCCGCACGCCGAGGTCGCGCCCGAGCAGCAGCACCGGATCGCCGACTACCTGCTCGGCCAGCTGCTCGGACGCCGACGCCGCAGAGGTGCGCGATCTGCTCGCCGACTCGCCCAGCGATCGCGCGTGGGCCCGCGTCGTGTCCTCCGAGCTGGCCCCGCTGGCCGGCGACGACCCCTGCCCGAGATCCCGGTCGAGCGTGCGGCGCCCCGGGAGCCCGCGGCACCGCGGGCCCGGCGCTGAGCCGCGCACCGACGGCTCCCGCATCGCGCCGCGGCCGAGCGTCGGCCCCAGCCGTTCCCGCCGTCGGCCGAGGCCCCGGTCTCGGGCCTGGGCCCCGCTCAGCCCGAGGCCGAGCCCAACGCGCCGCGCGTCCGCCGACGCCGCCCGCAGCGCGATGATGGCGGGGCCGTGCCGACCGGCGCGCCCGCGCAGCTCGCGGCTCGGCGGCGCGCTGGTGATCCTCGTGGGCCGTCGTCGCCGTGGCGCGGTCCTGTTCTTCGTCCTGCGCGGCGGCCACGCCAAGCAGCCACGCCGCCTCGACGCCGGTCCACGACGACCGCTGCCCCGGCGGCCAGCGCGTCGACGCCGACCTCGTCGACCCCCACCACCTCGACATCGGGGACGAGCGCCAGCGTGGTCGCGCAGATCAACCTGACGCCCCCGCGAGCCGACAAGAAGAGCAAGGCGGCCGGGATCGCCGAGGTGCTCAACGAGGGCACCACCGACGGCGATCGCGATCGTCGCCCAGAACGTCCCGGCCAACACGACCAAGCCGCCGAACGCCTACGCCGTGTGGCTCTACAACTCCCAGCAGGACGCCAAGATCCTCGGCTTCGTCAACCCGGGCGTCGGCAAGACCGGCCGCCTGTCAGACGGCCGGGCCGCTGCCCACCAACGCCTCGCACTACAAGCAGCTGATCGTCACCGTCGAGACGACGGCGAAGCCCAAGATGCCCGGGACGATCATCCTCCAGGGCGCGCTCACGCGAAGCTCGTCAGCGCGCCGCTGACGCTCAGCCCAGGATCCGCGCCAGCCCGTCCAGCGCCTCGTCGAGCTTGGCCGCGGTCGCCCGGCGCAGCATGAACCCGCCGGTGCGCGAGTAGCCGCGCAGCTTCTGCTGCTGGGAGATCGTCACCTCGGTCCCGGCGGGCGCCGGTTCGAGCCGCACCTCGATCACCGACGCGCTGAGCACGCGCTCAAACGGCGTGCCGGCGACCTCCTGCTCCCACGAGCGCGTCGCCGGCGGCTCGGAGCTGCAGGACGCGGAAGTCGGCGCGGACCGGGCGGCCCCGCTTGGTCTTGAACACCTGGGTGAAGCGGTCCGGCTCGACCCCCTCCATCCGCTCCACCCCGGGCCACCAGCGCGGCATGTGGTGCGGGTCGGCGATCAGCTCCCAGAGCTCCTCCGGGGACGCCGGCAGCGTGCGACTGCGCTGGGCGGCCGCCATCGCCGGCCTCACTCGGAGTACTCGATCAGCGAGTACACGTCGTGGGGAGCCAGCCGCTCGCGCCCGTCCAGGAAGCTCAGCTCGACCAGGAAGGCACAGCCGACGATCTGCGCGCCGAGGTCGGCGACGAGCTCGCACAGCGCCCCCGCGGTGCCCCCGGTGGCCAGCAGGTCGTCGTGGACCAGGACGCGCGCGCCGTGGGCGAGGGCGTCGGCATGGACCTCCAGCGCGTCGATGCCGTACTCGAGCGTGTACTCGGCGCTGATCGTCTCCGCGGGCAGCTTGCCCGGCTTGCGCGCCGGCACGAACCCGGCGCCGAGCTGCCGGGCCAGCGCCGCCCCCAGGATGAAGCCCGCGCGCCTCGGCGGCGACCACGAAGTCCACCTGCGCCGCGTGCACCCGCTCGGCCAGGCCGCTGACGGCGGCGTCCAGCGCGCCCGCGTCCAGCAGCAGCGGGGTGATGTCGCGAAACAGGATCCCCGGCCGCGGGAAGTCCGGGATGTCGCGGATGAACGCGCGCAGATCCAGGGCCGTCATGATCGACGCCGGGTGCTGGAGCCGCGGATCAGGTCGCGATCTTGCGCAGGTCGCGAATGAGGAGCAGGTGCTTGAGGTGCGTGGTGACCGACGCCAGGTTCTCCAGCGCGTCGATCGCCTCCTTGCGCCGCTCCGGATTGCGCGAGCGCAGCGCCGGGGCCAGGATGCTCTGCAGCAGCTGGGCCTCCCGGTCAGCCGAGGTCCGGAACACGCGCAGGTTGCGGCCGCCGACGCCGTAGCGCGCGAGCTCCGACACGGCCCGGATGATCTCGCGCTCGGTCTCGTCGTAGTACTGGACTCCGCCGCGGTTCTCGCCCTTGATGACGCCGAACTCCACCAGCTCGCGCACGAGCTTGGGATCGGCGCCGGTGTCCTCGACCACGTCCTCGAGCGAGAACAGCGAGCCCGAGTCGCGCACGCGGACGCCCGCGCGGCGCGGGCGCGGACCGCTCGCCCGGCGGCGGGATCGGGTCGTCGTGCTCGGCGCGGCCGCCGGCCAGCTCCTGGCGGATGACCCGCAGGGGCAGGAACTCGTCGCGCTGCAGGCGCAGGATCGTGCGCAGGCGGGCGATGTCTGACTGGGTGTAGAGCCGGTAGCCGCCCTGGGTGCGCCGCGGCGCCAGGAGCTTCTGATCCTCCAGGTAGCGGATCTTGGAGATCGAGATGTCGGGGAACTCCTGGACGCAGCGCCTTGCAGACCGCGCCGATCGTCACCGCCTTCTGGCGCGGGCGCTGCTCCTCGGGCTCGGGCGGCTCGGGGATCTCCAGCTCGGGTGCGGGGGTGTCGGTGCTCATCAGCGACTGAGGAAGGCCAGCTTGTACTTGCCGATCTGCAGCTCGTCGCCGTCGGTCAGCCTGTGGGAGTCGATCCGGCGGCGGTTGACGTAGGTGCCGTTGAGCGAGCCGCAGTCGTCGAGGTGGTACTCGCTCCCGCGGCGCACGATCACGGCGTGGTCTCGTGACACGGTCACGTCATCGAGGAAGACGTCGCTCTCGGGCCGCCGGCCGACGGTCATCCGGTCGCCCTCAGCGGAAAGCTCTCGCCCGCGCGGCCGCCACCGGCACGGATGACCAGCGCAGCGCCGCCGCGGACGACGTCCTCGAGCTCGACGACCTCCAGCTCCCCCGTCTCGCCCACCTTGTAGGTGGCCGTCGAGACGCCGGCGGACTGCTCGCTCTGGGCGAGGAACGCGCCGCAGCGCTGGCAGTAGCTGGCGCCGTCGTCGTTGGCAAATCCGCACTCGGGGCAGTGCTGGGCCATCGGGCCTGACGGGCGTTACTCGGGCTGGTCGGCCGGCACCCTCCCCGCCAGGATGTCGGTCAGCTGCTGCACGTCGGCGCCGGAGATGATGAGCTCCCCGCCCTCGTCCTTCTTGCGCAGGCGGTTGACCAGCTCGGCGCGGAGAATGTCGATCTTGCCGTGCAGGATGCGCCGCCGGTAGGAGATCTCCATCTCCTCCTCGGTCAGCTGCTTGATCAGGTCCTTCAGCTCCTGGTCGGTCAGTGACCCGAGGTCTGGAAAGGTGTCCATGCTGTTCGTTCCCTCTCGTGTGTAGGTTCGCGAGTATAACCTCGTCTCCCCGAGGGTCAAGCTGAGCTTGAGAGTCTGCCCGCCGCGTGGCCCCAGCCGCCGGCGTGTGCGCCGCCGTGGCGCGCCGGCGCCGGTGCTCAGGCGCCGTGCTCCGCAAGCTTACGCGCTTGCTGGACTCCGCTGCGGACATACAGGGCGCTCGCCAGCAGCGCGAGCGCGAGGCCCGACGTAGAGCATGATCAGCGCCAGCCAGTGGACCGAGGCCATGGCGAAGAACGGCGCGCCCATCGTCGGCGCCACGCCGATGCGCCCCGCCCAGTTGATCGTGATCTCCACCCCCCGCGACAGCCCGTAGCGGCTGAGCGCCAGCATGAACAGCTCGCGCGCGACGACGAGCGCGATCGCCCAGCGCGGCAGCAGCGAGAAGTCCCAGCAGACGACCATCCCCGAGACGACCAGCAGCCGGTCGATGATCGGGTCAAGCAGCGCGCCGAGGCGGCTGTACTGGCCGGTGAGCCGGGCGGCGAACCCGTCCAGGTAGTCGGCCCACCCGATGACGGCAAACAGGATCGTGGCCGCGCGTGGAGTGGCCGTCGGCGCTGGAGAGCGCCAGGATGAGGAACACCGGGATGCCCGCCAGCCGGGCGAACCCGATCGCGTTCGGGATCGTCCACGGATTCAGCGGCTGGTCTGAGCGCGTCTGGGCGGGCGACGGGCCGGAGCGATCGATCCCGAACAGGCGCCGCTTGGTGATCCGAGGGCTCACGAACGCTCTCTGCGACGCTAAGCGGGCCGCGCTCCCGGCCCGTCGGCTCAGCGGGCCACCGGCGGGCGCGCGCTCACGGCAGCTCCCGCCACAGCTCGGCCACCGCCTCCGCCGCACCCTCCACCGGGACGGTGCGCGACTCGCGCCCGCGCCGCACCTGCACCTCGATCTCGCCGGCGCCGAGCGTGCGGCGCCCGACGGTGAGCCGCAGCGGGCAGCCCAGGAGCTCGGCGTCGGTGAACTTCTCGCCCGGGCCGGCGTCGCGCTCGTCATAGAGCACATCGAGGCCCGGTGGCCTGAAGGTCGCGGTACAGGGTGTCTGAGAAGGTCGCGCTCCTCGGACCCGGGCTTGCCCAGCGTCACGAGCTCGACGTCGAAAGGCGCGATCGTGCGCGGCCAAGAGATCCCCTCCGCGTCGGCGTACTGCTCGACCGCGGCGGCGGCGGTGCGGGCGGGGCCGAAGCCGTAGGAGCCCATCCAGATGTGCTGTGACTTGCCGTTCTCGTCCAGGTAGGTGGCGCCGAGCGGATCGGAGTAGCGCGTCCCGAGCTTGAAGATGTTGCCCACCTCGATCGCCGGCTCGATCCGGATCGGCGCTGCCGCCGACGGTGTCGCCGGCCACGACGGTGCGGACGTCCACGGTCTCGTAGTTGAAGTCGCGGCCCGGCTCGACGCCGCGCAGGTGGGCGTCGGGCTCGTTGGCGCCGACCACGTAGGACCCGGCGCCGTTGGCGGTCACCGCGGCGTCGAGCAGGATCGGCAGCTCGGCGCCCACCGGCCCGATGTAGCCGGGCGGCCCGATGCGCTGCTCGATCTCGTCGGCGCGTGCGGCGCGAAACGGCCGGCCGAGGGCGTTCTGGAGCTTGATCTCGTTGACGCGGTGGTCGCCGCGGACGACCACCATCTTCATGGCGTCGCCGTCGACGATGACCGGAAAGGCCTTGAGCGTGGCCCCGGCGGGAACGCCGAGCGAGCCGACGAGCGCGTCGATGGTCGTCGCGCCCGGCGTCTGGACCAGCTCCGGGGCGCCGAGTCCCGGCGGCAGCGCCACCGGCTGAGCGTCGGCGGAGGCCACCTCGACGTTGGCGGCGTAGCCGGGGGCGAGCGCCACGTCGTTCTCGCCCGCCGCGCACGGCGCCATGTACTCGTCGGCGCCGTGGCCGCCCATCATCCCGACGTCGGCGGCGACGCGGTACCACTCCAGGCCGCAGCGGTCGAGCATCCGGGCGTAGGCCACGGCGTGCTTGTCGTAGGCGACGTCGAGCCCCTCGCGGTCGCGGTCGAAGGTGTAGGCGTCCTTCATGATGAACTCGCGAGTGCGCAGCACACCGGCGCGCGGCCGCGGCCTCGTCGCGCTCCTTGACCTGGAAGTGGTAGAGGATGAGCGGCAGGTCGCGGTAGGACTTGACCGCCGCGGCCACGTGCCCGGTGACGATCTCCTCGTGGGTCATGGCCAGGACCATGTCGGCGCCCTTGCGGTCCTTGAGCTTGAACAGCTCCTCGATGTCGTAGCGGCCGGTGCGCCGCCACGGCTCGGCCGGATGCATCACCGGCATGAGCAGCTCCTGGCCGCCGATCGCGTTCATCTCCTCGCGCACGATCTGGACGATGCGCTGGTGGATCCGCCACCCGGCGGGCAGCCACGACCACAGTCCGGACCCGACCTGGCGGATCAGCCCCGCGCGCACCATGAGCTTGTGCGAGACCGCCTCGGCGTCGGCCGGAGGGTCGCGTTCGGTCGGCAGGAAGTAGGTGGAAAGCAGGGTCACCGAGGCCCAAGCGTACCCGCCCGCCGGGTCCTCCAGCGTGGAGCTATGTTCTGATAGAACGCTCGCAACTTGCGGCTGAGAAAAGGAGCTTTGTGATGGCGTATTCCGTACCGCCCCTCCCCTACGACTACAACGCGCTGGAGCCCACCATCGACGAGGCGACGATGAAGCTCCACCACGACAAGCATCACCAGGCCTACGTCGACAACGCCAACAAGGCGCTGGACGGGACCGAGTGGGCCGACAAGGACGTCGTCGAGGTCCTCAAGAACCTCGAGCTCCCTCCCCTCCGACAAGCAGGGGCCCGTGCGCAACAACGCCGGCGGCCACTACAACCACTCGCTCTTCTGGACCTGGATGGCCCCGGGCCAGGGCGGCGAGCCCGGCGGCGCCCTCGGCGACGCGATCAACTCCGCCTTCGGCTCCTTCGACGACTTCAAGGCCCAGTTCAAGGCGGCGGGCGTCGGGCGCTTCGGCTCCGGCTGGGCCTGGCTGGTCCACGACGGCTCCGGGCTGGCGATCGTCTCCACGCGCCAACCAGGACAACCCGATCTCGGACGGCAAGACCCCCCTGCTGGGGATCGACGTCTGGGAGCACGCCTACTACCTGAAGTACAACAACCGGCGTCCGGACTACATCGACGCCTGGTGGGACGTGGTCAACTGGCCCGCGGTCGCGGCTGGGTTCGACAGCGTTTCCTGAGCTTTCGGCTTTGCTGGGGCCTCGGTGTGCGCGGCGATGGATCGTCGCGCGCTCCGGGGCCTTTGCGCTTTAACGGCGGCTATCGAGCAGGGGGCAGGGGCGGCATCGGCGCCGCCGGTCTCTCCGGGCGTCGGTCGTGCGGACTTTTACATGAAATAGCTGCAAAACTGCGCTCAACCCCGTCCCGCGGATCGTCGAGGCTGCCCATCCTTGCCCTCCCAAGCCGCTGTTGACGCGCGCCGACGCCCTGCCCAACCGCCGACGGACGCCCAGCAGCTAGAGCGCGCGTGAACCGCCGGCCCGCCACGGGCGACTGCGACTCATCGAGGCGAGCCGCGCTCGGAGTCCACGACCCGCATGATCCCGGCGTTCTCCTCGCCGGCTGCCTCGGCCTCCATCGCGGCCATGCGCTCGGGCGTCATCGCGGTGGCGTCCTCGTTCTCGGCCAGCCACGCCCGGGCCTCGGCGGCCTCGGTCTCGTCGCGGACGACCTGCTTGCCGCGCTCGTAGTACCGGTCGATCTCGGCGAACAGCTCGTCGACGAGGCTCTCGGTCGGGACCTTCTTCAGCGGCTCGCCGCGGGAGTAGATCATGCCCATGTCCTTGGCCCCGGTGATCCCGAAGTCGGCGTGGCGCGCCTCGCCGATGCCGTTGACCGCGCAGCCGAGCACCGAGACCTCGATCGGGTCGTCGTAGGCCTCCAGGCGCCGCTCGACCTCGGCGACCACGGTGTCCATGTCGAACTGCAGGCGGCCGCACGTGGGGCAGGCGATCAGGACCGGACCGCGGTCGCGGAGCTTGAGGGCCTTGAGGATCTCCCAGGCGACCTTGACCTCCTCCTCGGCGTGGAAGGTGGAGAGCGAGATGCGGATCGTGTCGCCGATCCCGTCGGCCAGCAGCGTGCCCAAGCCGACCGCGGACTTCAGCGAGCCCGACCACTTGGTGCCGGCCTCGGTGACCCCGAGGTGCAGCGGGTACGGGATCCGCTCGGCCAGCAGCCGGTTGGCGGCGATCGTGTTGGGGACCGACGTCGACTTCATGGACACCTTGAAGTTCGTGAAGTCCAGGCGCTCCATCAGCTCCACCGTCTCCACCGCGGCGGTGACCAGCGCCTCGACGGGGTTGTCGTACTCGAGCTGGCGCAGATGCTTGGGCAGCGAGCCCGAGTTGACCCCGACGCGCAGCGGGGTGCCCAGCTCGGTGGCGCGCTTGGTGACCTCGGCCACCTTCTCGGGACCGCCGATGTTGCCGGGATTGAGCCGCACGCAGTGAGCGCCGGCGTCAAGCGCCTTGAGCGCGAGCGTGTGGTTGAAGTGGATGTCGGCGATCACCGGGATCGGCGACTCGCGCACGATCGTGCGCAGCGCCTCGGCGTCCTGCTCGCGCGGCACGGCCACGCGCACGATGTCGGCGCCGGCCTCGGCGACCCGGCGGATCTGGGCCATGGTGGCGGCCAGGTCGGCCGTCTCGGTCTTGGTCATCGTCTGCACGGCGACGGGGGCTCCGCCGCCGATCGAGCACGTCTCCGACGCGGATCTGGCGCTGAGAGGGCATGGCCCTGAGTGTAGAGCGGGCTCTTCGGCTACTCGGCCGCAGGCGGCGGGGGCCCGGTGGCTGCTGGGGGGATCGTCGCCCGGCCCGTCGCCCGGCCCTCCCCCGGGACCGCTGCCGCGGCGGCGCACCGCCAGCGCGCCGAAGGTCACCGCGGCCAGGATCAGCACGACGAGGATCACGATCACGGGGGTGGGCAGAAACGAGCCGCCCGAACCGCTGTCGGGCGCGATCTGCTTGCCGGCTTTGACCTTGGTCGATCGCCGCCGTGATCGCGTCCTGGCAGTTGCCGTACTCCTTGTAGGAGGCCGGCATGATGGCCAGCGCGTGACGCAGCTGGGCCAGCGTGAAGTTGTGCGTGATGGTGCCGTTGGCGTTGCAGTCCGCGAGGACCGGGTTGCCCCCGGTGGTTGCCCCCAGTGCGACTGGGGTCCCGGCCGCACCCAGCGCGACGATGGCGCCGGCCAGCGCTGTCACACGAAGCCAGCGTCTCACGGGCGCGAACTGTAGCGGGCGCCAGACTGGATCAGGACCGCCGGCGTGCCCGGGGCTGGGCCCACCAGATTCGCGGCGCTCTGCCCGATCTGCAGCGGCGTGACCCCCCGCCAGGGCCGGCTCAGGGCGAAGCGGTAGACGAGGTAATTGCCCACCTGGCGGGAGGACCGCAGCCGCACGCCGCTCATCAGGTGAGAGCTGACGCTCTGGCCCACGTCACCGACCACGTCCAGCTCGGTCACCGTGACCGGAGCCTGGCTCACCTGAGGCGTCTGGTCCGGGCCCGTCCACGCCACGCCGGGCATCGTCACCGCCAGCGGGGCGGTGGCGAAGGTGCCGTCATAGGCGGCGATCGCGCGCGTGCCGCGGGCGGGGCCGAGCGCCGCCGCTACTCCGCTCCAGTCGGCCCGCTGATAGCGGTGGTCGGTGGTGATCTTCACGGCGGCATAAACGAAGAGCGCGCCCAGAAGTACCGCGAGAGCCGCGCCGGCGACGCGCTGGGCGGCGCAGGCCGCGCCCACGGCCACCGCCAGCGGGATGACCGCGGGGATCAGGGCGCGCGGCTCGTAATAGTCGTGGCCCACGAGGGCGAGGACGAGCGGGACGAGCAGCACGAACGCGGCCAGCCCGGCGGCCAGCCCCGCTCCTCGCAGCTCGGGACCGTCGGCTCCGACCAGCAGGAGCGCGATCATCGCGCCCACGAGCACCGCCGTGGCCAGCAGGCCGTAGCTGAGAGCGCTCTGGCTCTGGTACTGGGGACTGAAGCCGAAGGCCACCGGGACCTGGCGGATCCGCACCGACAGGCGGAAGTTGTCGATCCAGCCGGCGGGGTGGGCCTGGTGGGCCACGAGGTGAGGGATGAGCGTCGCCTCCACGAGCGCCAGGACGATGAGCGCCAGCACGACGGCGGCGTCGCGCCTTCGATACAGGAGCAGGAGCGCCTGGGCGCCGACCAGGAAGATCGCGAAGTACTGCGTGAGCAACGCCAGCCCGGAGAACACCGTCCACCAGATGAGGTCGCGGCGCAGCGCGGGCGCTCGCCACACGCGGGCGAAGAAGACCAATGATGCCGCGCTCAGCGCGGCCAACAGCCCGTATTCACGCGCCTCCTGCGAGTACCAGATCATGAACGGGCTCAGCGTGATCAGCCCCGCGGCGAACAGGCTCGCACGCCGCGACACGAGCTCCCGTCCGGCGAGGTAGACGAGGGGGACGGTCGCGGTCCCGACGACCGCCGAGAGCGAGCGCAGTCCCGCCGCGCCGGTCCCGAACACATGCGTCCACAACCACCCCACCACGAAGTACAGCGGCGGGTTGGGCTCGTTGGCGCTCCATGTGCGCAGCATCGCGCCGAGCGAAAGCCTCATCTCATGGACCGCTTGGGCCTCGTCGAACCAGAGGCTCTGGTGAGTGAGGGTGGCAAAACGCAGCGCCGCGGCCACGACGACCAACGCGCCGATCACCACCCAATCCGTGTCCAGCCCGCGCCAGCCCTGCCGCGCAGGCGGAGGCGCGGCCACCGCCCCCGGCGGGGAACTCAGATCCACACTCACAGCAGCCGCGACTGTACCCCACGCACCCGCGATTGACCGCCGTTCCGTGGGGGTACGACGCTTCGCGAACCCGCCCGCTCCGTGACGGATGCCGGAACCTCCGGCCGATCGTCTCGTTATTGTCGTCGACTTGCCAGGACCTGCCCCCCACCCTGGATCGCGCTTCTCGCTGCGCCTGCTCGTAGGCTTGGGCGTGCTGTTGGTGGCCATCGTGGCGGTGGTCGTGATCCTGCTTGCCAGCTCGGGTTCGAGCAGCCCCAAGGTCGCCGTACTGCCGCAGTCCATATCTCGGAAGGGGCCCGAGACGATCTTCACCCCCGGAGCGGCGCTGAAGACCGAGACTGCAACGACGCTGGACACGCTGGAGAAGCTCGGCGTCACGCGGGTGCGGCTGTTCTTCACCTGGAACCAGCTCGCGCCCGACCCCACCGCCACGGTGGAGCCGGCCGGGTTCGACGCCGCCAATCCGGCGGCCTATCCGGCCTCCGGCTGGACCCAGTACGACACGATCATCAAGGCCGTCGAGGCCCATCACCTGGGCCTCGACGCCGTGCTGGGTCCGCCGCCGCCACGCTGGGCGGCGGGCAAGGGAGCCGATCAAACCCGCCACGCAGACCTGGTGGAAGCCCAGCGCGCACGACTTCCAGGAGTTCGTGCAGGCGGTCGGCCAGCGCTACAGCGGCCATTACACGCCGGCCGGTGCGTCTAAGCCGCTACCCCGCGTGGCCTTCTGGTCGATCTGGAATGAGCCCAACCTGGGCTTCCAGCTCGCCCCCCAGGCGGTCGACCACAACAACGTAGAGGAATCGGCGCGGCTCTACCGTCAGCTCGCCGACGCCGCGTGGGATGGCCTGAAGGCCTCCGGCCACGGCAAGGACGTGACCCTCATCGGGGAAACCGGCCCGGCGGGCGCCACCTTCAAAGGCGCCCCCGGCAAGTTCGGCGCGATGGCGCCGCTGCGGTTCCTGCGCGCGCTGTACTGCGTGGACGCCAACTACAAGCCGTTCGCCGGCACGGCCGCCACCGCCCGGGGCTGCCCGGCGTCGGCCGCGGCGTCCGCCCACTTCGCGGTCGAGCATCCGGTCCTCTTCAAGGCCACGGCCTTTGCGGACCACATGTATTCGCAGGGCTTGCCGCCCAACAAGGCGACTCCCAACGAGCCCGACTACGCCGAGCTGGCCTCGGTTCCCAACCTGATCACCGCGCTGGACCGGCTCCAGGGCGTCTACGGCTCGCACAAGCGCTTCCCGGTCTACGACACCGAGTTCGGCTATCAGACCTCGCCTCCCGACACCCAGGGCGGCACGGTGAGCCCCGGCGTCGCTGCCGCGTGGCTCAATTGGTCGGAGTACCTGCACTGGCACAACCCGCGGATCGCCTCCTACGACCAGTACCTCATGCGCGATCCGGTCCCGCCCTCCGGCGGCGGCCCGTACACGGCCTTTGCCACCGGCCTGCAGACCTACGCCGGGCAGGACAAGCCCACGCTGGCCTCGTTCACGATGCCCCTCTATCTCCCGGCGACCCGGACCGCATCCGGCCATCCGCTGGAGGTCTGGGGCTGTGTACGGCCGGAGACCACCGCCGCTCGCACCACCCACAAGCCGCAGTTCGTCTCGATCCAATACCGGCGGGGGCACTCGGGGCCCTTCGCTACGGTGGACCGGGTGCAACTGCCCAAGGCGTATTGCTACTTCGACGTACGCACGACGTTTCCGGGCAGTGGCTCAGTTAGGCTGTCCTGGTCGTATCCGCACGGCCCGGTCATCAACAGCCGCATCGTTGCCGTGACGGTCGGGTAGCACGCCGCCAGCGGTGAGCGCCCCGAGGCCCTCCGATGAGGGCGCCCGCAACTTCTGCAAGCCGCGACCTGTTCTAGCCACCATGCCCACACCCCCCCGTTCAGCCACGCGCGTCAAGGCGCGCGTCCTCGCCGCCGTCACGCTGACGGCCTCGCTCATCGCCGCTGCCTGCCTCGCGCTGCCCAGCGCGGCCAGCGCGAGCAAGACCCAGCTCCAGATGTTCCAGGACGGCGGACAGCTCCAGACCGATCCCGCCGCCGCACTGGCCAAGTTCCGCGCGCTCGGCGCCAACTCCATTCGCGTGGTGGTGTTCTGGTACCAGATCGCCCCGAATGCCGGGGCGAAGACCAAGCCCAAGTTCAACGCGACGGACCCCAACGCGTACCCGTCGGCCAACTGGACCATCTGGGACACGATCGTCCGTGACGCCGCCGCGGACGGGATCAAGGTCGACTTCACGGTCGCCGGCGGCTCCCCCACATGGGCCGACGGACCGGGGATCCCCAACAACTACCTGCACGCCTCGCACTTCGCCTGGAAGCCCAGCGCCGCCGACTACGGTCAGTTCATGCAGGCGATGGGCAAGCGCTACAGCGGCAACTTCACGCCCAAGGGCCAGTCCACGCGCCTGCCCAAGGTGAGCATGTGGTCGCTGTGGAACGAGCCGAACTTCGGTGAGGACCTCGGGCCCCAGGCCACCAATGACTCCACGGTCCTGACGGCGCCGATGTACTACCGCAACCTCGTCAGCCAGGGCTACAACGCGCTCAAGAAAACCGGTCACAGCCGCGACACGATCCTCATCGGCGAGCTCGCTGTCGAAGGCTCCGAGCCCGGCCCCAATCCCAGGAAGAGCGGCGGGACGCCCGGAAACTCCGGCCAGACGCGGCCCCAGCTGTTCCTGCGCCAGCTCTACTGCGTGGACAACAGGTTCAAGCCGCTGAGCGGGAGCGCGGCCAAGTCGGTCGGCTGCCCCACCACCGCGGCGGCGAGCCGGAAGTTCCGCAGCCAGAACCCCGGTCTGTTCAACGTCAGCGGGCTGTCGATTCATCCCTACGCCCAGAACCAGTCGCCGGTGAGCAAGGCCGGCAACAAGGTCGACATGGCGCTCTTCCCGGACATCCCGCAGGTGGAGGCCACGATCGACCACCTCAACCGGGTCTACGGCTCCGGTAAGCACTACTCGATCTACAACGACGAGTACGGCTACATCACCAACCCGCCGTATCTGAGGCGGGGCACTCACAACTACGTGAGCCCGGCGACGGCGGCCTACTACATCAACTGGGCCGAGTACCTGAG
Source organism: uncultured Actinomycetota bacterium (assembly GCA_963790605.1). Taxonomy (GTDB): domain Bacteria; phylum Actinomycetota; class Thermoleophilia; order Solirubrobacterales; family Solirubrobacteraceae; genus Palsa-465. The sequence goes on from CAWBPG010000005.1 coordinate 564,632, forward strand.
CTGGAAGAACTCACGGATCGCCAGCTACATGCAGTACCTGCTGCTCGACCCGCCGCCCGCCACGGGCCCGTACGCGGGCTTTGCCAGCGGGCTGTACTTCTCCAACGGCAAGCCCAAGGCGGTGCTGCCCGCCTACCAGGTGCCGGTGTACATGCCCAAGACCAAGCTCAACGACGGCCAGTCGGCCGAGGTGTGGGGCGAGGCCCGGGTGAGCAAGTTCATGCAGACCGACACCCATCAGTCCCAGCCCGTCCAGATCCAGTTCCAGCCCAGCGGCAAGGGACCCTGGACGACGCTTGAGACGATCAACTCGGCGGGATACTTCGACGTCCACGTCAAGATCCCGAGCAGCGGCAATCTGCGGCTGAACTACACCTATCCGCAGACCGACCCGTTCCTGCCCGTCGGCTTCGCGGGTTCCTCGGTGTTCAGCCGGACGATCAAGATCACCTAACGCGGCACGAGTGAGCGGCCGCTAGTTACGGCGCCCTGTGATCGGGGATACTGAAGGCGATGCCGTCCGGCGCGCCCGCAGTGATCTCCCGTCTGCAGGAGATCTGCGGTCGCGAGTTCGTGCTGACTCACCAGCACGAGCTCGCGACCTACCGCTCTGACGGCCTCCTGCACTATCGCGAGATCCCCGTCGCCGCCGTCCTGCCGGGCAGCGCCGAACAGGTGCGCCAGGTGGTGCAGGCTTGCTTCGAGGCCGAGATCCCCTGGGTCGCTCGAGGGTCCGGCACGGGCCTGTCGGGCGGCGCTCTGCCGGTGGCCGAGGGCGTGCTGATCGTGCTCAGCCGGCTGCGGCGAATCCTCTCGGTCGATCTCGACAACGGCCGCGTCGTCGTCGAGCCCGGCGTCACCAACGTGAGCGTGACCCGGGCGGTGTCCCCCACCCACTTCTACCCGCCGGACCCCTCCAGCCAGATCGTCTGCTCGATCGGCGGCAACGTGGCCGAGAACTCGGGCGGGGCGCACTGCTTCAAGTACGGCTTCACCACCAACTACGTGATCGGGCTGGAGGTGGTGCTCTCCGACGGCACGATGGTGACGCTCGACCGCGATGCGCCCGGATATGACCTGCTCGCCGCCTTCGTGGGCTCCGAGGGCACCCTCGGCGTCGCCACCAAGATCGTGCTGAGGGTGATCCCGGCGCCCGAGAGCGTGAGCACGATGCTGGCCTTCTTTGACGACACCAGCGCCGCGGGGGACGCCGTCACGGCGATCGTCGACGCGGGGATCGTGCCCGGCGCCATCGAGATGATGGACCGGCTCTCGATCGAGGCGGCCGAGCATTCCACCGGTGCCGGCTACCGGCTGGACGCCGGCGCTGCGCTCATCATCGAGCTCGACGGCCCCCGCGAGGAGTGCCTGGTGGGGCTGGAGCGGCTCACCGACCTGTGCGCACAGGCGGGGGCGCTTGACGTGCGGATCGCCCAGTCAGACGCCGAGCGCGACCTCATCTGGCGCACGCGCAAGGCCGCGTTCGCGGCGATGGGCCGGATCGCGCCCGCCTACTACGTGCAGGACGGCGTCATCCCGCGCACCCGCCTGTCCGAGGTGCTGCGCCAGATCGACGGGCTGGCCTCCGACTACAACCTGCGCGTGGCCAACGTCTTTCACGCGGGCGACGGCAACCTGCACCCCCTCGTCTGCTACGACTCGGGCGTCCAGGGCGAGGCCGCCCGGGCCGAGGAACTGGCCGGCCTGATCATCAAGGCCTGCGTCGACGCCGGCGGATCGATCACCGGCGAGCACGGCGTCGGAGTCGACAAGAAGGCCTACATGCCGTCGATGTTCTCTTCAGCCGACCTCGAGGCGTTCCAGCGGCTGCGCTGTGCCTTTGACCCTCACGGGCTGGCCAACCCGGGCAAGGTCATGCCCACGCCACGGCTGTGCGGCGAGGTCCCCGGCCCCTACCGCGAGCACCCGCTGGAGCGCGCCGGCGTGGCCGAGCGTTTTTAGCCCTCCGATGACGACCGCGAGCACCCTAGCCCCGAGCACCTTCGAAGACGCCGCTGCGGCCCTGGCCGCTGCCACCCAGGAGGGGCGGACGGTGCGGATCGTGGGCGCCGGGACAAAGCTGGGATGGGGCAGCAGCGACGTGGCCGCCGACATCGAGCTGCACACGACCGCCCTTGATCAGGTGGTGGCGCACGACGCGGGCGATCTCACCGCCACCCTGCAGGCGGGCGTCCCGCTCGAGCTCGCTCAGCGCACGTTCGCCGCTGCGGGCCAGATGCTCGCCCTCGACCCGCCCCTGGGCGGGCTGGGCGGGGACGGGTATCCCACCGCGGACACCGCCCCCGGCGGCCCGACGATCGGCGGCGTGGTCGCGACCGCCGACTCGGGGCCGCTGCGCCACCGCTACGGCGCCCCGCGCGACCTCGTCGTGGGCGCGACGGTGGCCCTCAGCGACGGCACCATCGCCCGGGCGGGCGGCAAGGTGATCAAGAACGTCGCCGGCTATGACCTGCCCAAGCTGTTCAGCGGGGCCTTCGGGACCCTCGGGCTCATCCTGTCGGTGAACGTGCGGCTGCACCCGCTGCACGAGACGAGCGTGACCGCGCTTGGCGCCGCGTCGGATGCCGCCGTCCTCACTGCGGCCGCCGTCGCCCTGTCCCGCGCGCCGCTCGAGTTCGAGGCCCTGGACGTCGCCTGGAAGGCCGGCCGCGGCGGGCTGCTGGCCCGTTGCGCGGGCCGGGAGGCCACGCGACGGGCGCATCGCGCCGCGCGGCTGATGGGCGAGGCCGGCCTGACCGAGGTGGACGTCACCCACGAGGACGGCCAACTGTGGGAGCGCCAGCGCGCCGGGCAGCGCTCCCAGGAGCAGGCCCTGGTCCGGGTCGCGGCGACGTCGACCGAGCTGGGCGCCGTCATCGGCGCCGCCGACGCGTGCGACGCGACGCTCGTGGGCCGGGCCGCGCTGGGCGCGAGCTTTGTCGAGGTGGCCCCCGACGCCGTCGGCCGGCTGCGGCAGGCGCTCCCGCGGGCCGCGCGCGCGGTGCTGCTCGATGCCCCCGCGCCGCTGCGCACAGGCAGCGAGTCGTGGGGAGCGCAGCCGGGCCCCGAGCTGGAGCTCATGCGCCGGGTCAAGGCTCGCTTTGACCCCGCGCACACCTGTAACCGAGGCCTGTTCGCGGGAGGGATCTGATGACGGCGTTTGACCTGCACCGCCCGCCCCAGCAGGAGATCATCGACGACTGCGTGCACTGCGGGTTCTGCCTGGAGACATGCCCGACCTACGTCCTGTGGGGGGCCGAGGCCGACTCCCCGCGCGGCCGGATCGTCCTGGTCAACGACGGGCTCAACGCCGAGGGGCCGATGTCCGATGAGATGGTCACCCACTTCGACCGCTGCCTGGGGTGCATGGCGTGCGTGACGGCGTGCCCCTCGGGGGTGCGCTATGACCGGTTGATCGAGCGGGTGCGACCGCAGGTCGAGCGTCGCCACAAGCGCACCCCGGGCGAGCGCGCGCTGCGCAAGCTGCTGTTCGAGACCCTCCCGCACCCCAGGCGCCTGCGCGCGCTGGCGCCGATGCTGGCGGCCGGCCGGCGCCTCGGGGCGGAGAGGGTGCTGCCCGAGCGCCTGGCGGCGATCGCCAAGGTCGCGCCCCAGGCGCCGGTGGGCCGCGCCGCCAAGGCCGGGGTGCCCGAGCTCACCCCCGCGATGGGCACGGCGCGCGGCCGCGTCGGCCTGCTGCTGGGCTGCGTGCAGCGCGTGTTCTACCCGGGCGTGCACCGCGCCACCGTCCACGTGCTCAGCGCCGAGGGGTTTGAGGTGGTGGCGCCGGCGCTGCCCGATTGCTGCGGCGCGCTGGAGTTCCACAGCGGCGAGGAGGCGGCGGCGAGCCGGCGCGCCCGCGAAGACGATCGCGGCGTTCACGCGAGGCCGGCGTCGACCACGTGATCGTCAACGCCGCGGGCTGCGGCTCGGCGATGAAGGAGTACGGCGATCTGCTGGGCACCGCGGAGGCCCGCGCCTTTGCCGAGAAGGTGCGCGACGTCTCCGAGCTGCTGGCCTCTGTCGAGTCGCGGGCGCCGCGCGGTCCGGTGCCGCTGCGCGTGGCCTATCACGATGCCTGCCACCTCGCCCACGCCCAGGGCGTGCGCAGCGCCCCGCGGGAGCTGCTGCGCGCGATCCCGGGTCTTGAGCTCGTCGAGGTCGGCACCGAGCGCGACGTGTGCTGCGGTTCGGCCGGGATCTACAACCTGGTCCAGCCCGAGGCCGCCGCCGAGCTGGGCGCGCGCAAGGCACGGAATCTCATCGAGACCGGCGCGCAGGCGATCGCCGCCGGCAATCCTGGGTGCGCGGCACAGCTCGACCTGTATCTGCGCGAGCTCGGCTGTCCGCTGCCCATCCACCATCCCGTGGAGCTGGTCAGCCGCTCCATCACGGCGGCTCGCGCGAAGTCGAGATCGGAGCGGTAGGGAGGTGCGTGTCGGTGCCGGGGCGGCCGCGGGGCTGCTGGTGACCCTCGCGCTGACCGCGTGCGGCGTCGGTCAGACTAAGCACCGCCGCCAGCGCCGCGACCAGCTCTCCGTCCACCGGCACGGGCGCGTCTGGGACCGGCAACGCGGCGACCGGGAGCGGCACCGCGAGACCGGCCCGCAACCGCCGGCACCTCGGGCTCGCAGGGGCGCGGTCACAAGGGTCGCAAGGGCCACAAGGGCAATGGCCTCCCCGCCGCGCCGGCCGGCCTGGCCCAGACAGCCGGCTACGGCACCTACGAGCGCTGTCAGGGCACCTGCACCGGGGCCGCCCCGGCGGCGCTGCGCCGCCCCCTCAAGCTCCCCGCAGACGACGGCGGCCCGTGCCCCATCACCCTCAATGCCCAGCCCGCGTCGCCGCGGGAGCTACCCGCCGGGCTCGGGTTTCGCAGCGTCAGCGGCAGCCACTGGCTGATCGCCGAGGTCACGTGGACGGTGCCGGGCGGCTACACGGGCCCCCTGCTCATCCGCGGCCGGATGCTGGGCGGCGGCGGCTGCGCTCGGCTTCGGGACCGGGGCGGTCCCCTACGACGAGCTCCAGTTGCTCGATGCCGGACAGGGCGCCCCCCACGTCGCGGCAGGCGGTCGAGCGTGGATCACGTACGCGCGCATCCGCTCCGGGGGCTGCTACGCCTATCAGGTCGATGGGACCGGTTTCTCGGAGGAGGTCGTGTTCCGAGCCGTCGCCTAGCAATGTCACGCGACCCTCCGCTGCGGCCTCGTTACGCCTCGACCGATCTATCCAGGCGACCGGCCCGCGCGCCGGCGGGCCGTTGCTGTCCAAGCCCGGACCTCACCCCGTGCACCTGCATGTAGATCGCATAACCGGCGTCCATGGCCAGCAGCGCGAGGACCGCGGCCACCGCCAGGCGCCGGCGATTGCGCAGCGTGTAGGCGGCGGCGACATAGATCACCGGCGCCGCGAAGAAGATCATCCGGCCCCAGTCGAGCGCGAACGTCATCGCGCATGCACACAGGACCACCAGGGTCAGGCCCCGACGGGTGAAGCGCAGGCGCAGGATCGAGACCGGCGCCGCCAGCCACAGCGGGCCGAAGCTGAGGGCCATGCGCCGCAGCTCCTGATGCCAGCCCCCGTGTCCGAGGGCCGTCTTCAGAACGTCGATGCGCTCGCTGACGAACGCACCCTCGTACCCGGGCTGGTAGCGCTCGCCCACGGCGACGATCGAGGCGCGCAGGTAGATGTAACCGAGGATCGGCAGGGCGGCGACCAGCGCCAGATCGCGTGCAGCGGCCTTGTCGAACCATCGCTCGGCCCAGACGGCGTAGGCGAGCGGGATGAGGAACAGGCAGGACTCGTGGATCGTGGCCCCGACCAGCAGCGTCACGGCGAGCGGGACGAGGCGGCGCCGGACGATGAAGTAGGAGCCCAGCATGAGGATGAGGATGGCCGCGGCGTCCACCTCCCGCCCGTTGCGCAGGAACACCACGAGTAGCGGCGGCGAGACGGTGAGGCCGACGGCGAGGCCCAGCGCGAGCTCATCGCCGACGTCGAACTCGCCCAGGAGCGCGAACAGGGCGCCTCCGGCCGCGCCGGCGCACACCAGCGCCAGTGCCTCCCAGGAGAAGGACTGCGCGAACGGGAGGATGTGGACCAGGTAGGGCAGCCCGACCCGGAAGGCGTAGGGGAAGTTGTGCGGCCCGCTCGGGTGAGCGGCAATCCGAGAGTAGTAGGGCTCATCCCCGGACAGCCCGACCTGGTGGCGCAGCAGCGCGTTGAGCACGAGCGCCACGCCCAGACACAGGACGCCCACCGAGACGGGCGATAGACGCCGGAGACCCGCGAGCCGCGGGTCTGAGCGGGCCGAGGCGACCAGGAGCTACCCCTGACCGTACATCTGGTCGATGGCGTCGGCGTACTTGGCCGCGATCGGCTTGCGCTTGAGCTTGATCGTGGGCGTGAGCTCGTCGCCGCCGGGCAGCCAGTCGCCGCGGACGATCGTGAACTTCTTGATCTGCTCCACCCGCGCCAGGCGCTCGTTGGCGGCGTCGATCCCGGCTTGGACGGCCTCGACCATCTCAGGTGCGTCGGCCAGGTCCTCCAGCGTCCGCTCCCCCAGCCCGCGCTGTTGTGCCCACATCGGCGCGAAGTCGGCATCGAGCACGATCAGCGCCGTGTTGTACGGGCGTCCGTCGCCGATGCAGCACGCCTGCCCGATGAGGGGGCTGCTCGTCTTGATCGCCGCCTCGATGTTGGCCGGTGACATGTTCTTGCCGGCAGCGTTGATGATGATCTCCTTCTTGCGGTCCACGATCGTGAGGAAGCCGTCCTCGTCTATCGTGCCGATGTCGCCAGTGTGCAGCCAGCCGTCGGCGTCGAGCGCCTCGGCGGTCTTCTCGGGCTGATTGCGGTAGCCGCACATCAGGAACTCGCCGCGACACAGGACCTCGCCGTCATCGGCGAGCGTGATCTCGACGCCCGGGGAGGCCGGCCCGACGCTGCCGATCTTGACGTGGCCGGGCCGGTTGCAGGTGCCCGTCCCGCACGTCTCAGACATGCCCCACAGCTCGGCCAGCTCGACCCCGATGGCGTGGAAGAACTCCACCACCTCGACGGGCGTGGGCGCGGCCCCGACGTTGACGGCCACGAGCTGGTCCAGCCCGAGCATCTGGCGCAGCTTGGAGAACAGCTCCTCGTCGGCCTTGGCCACCTGGGCCTCGAGCTCCGGAGGCACCGGCTTGCCCTGCTGGCGCAGGCGCACCCGCTGGGTGGCGGCCGCCAGCGCCGCCTGCACCGGCTCGCGCTGCTCCTCGGGCTGGGCGGCCTGCATCGTCTCCAGGCCGGCCTTGAGCTTCTCCCAGATCCGCGGCACGGCGAAGAACCAGTTGGGCCGGACGCTGGGCAGGTAGGACAGGACCTCACGGGGATTGGGCGCGCAGGTGACGTTGCCGGCGTAGATGACCGGGATGTAGTGGTGGGCCATCCGCTCGGCGATGTGGGCCGCCGGCAGCCACGAGATCACGCGCGAGCCCACGGGAAACTCGATGATCTGGCGCACCCCCTGCGCGGTGAACATCACGGCGTGGTGGGTGAGCTGGACGCCCTTGGGGTGGCCGGTGGTCCCGGAGGTGTAGATGAGCGTGGCCAGGTCGTCGGCGCGCACCTGCGCGCACGCGGCAGCGCCGTCGAAGTCGGGGTCTGAGCCCTCCACCTCGTCGAGCGCCAGGACGTTCTCGGGGGCCTCGCCGTCGACGACGATCACGTGCTCGAGTCCCGGGAGGCTGTGGCGGGCCTCGAGGATCACGGGCAGGAACGCCTGCTCGACGATCGCCACCCGCGCCCCGGAGTCCGTCATGAGGAACTCGATCTCGTTCGCGGGGTAGGTGACGTAGATCGAGAAGGGCGTCGCTCCGAGGGTCACCGCGGCCAGGTCGGCGATGTGGAACTCCGGCCGGTTGGACAGCATGATGGCGACGCACTCACCTCGTCCCACGCCGAGCTTGGCCAGGCCGCCGGCCAGCGCGTCGACGCGCTCCAGCAGCTCTGACCAGGTCAGCGTCACGCTGTCATCGGGCGTGCGGACGGCCACCAGATCGGGGTGGTTGGCCGCCGTGCGGCGCAGCGCCTCGGCCAGCGTCGCGGCATCGACGGCGGACCCCGCCGGCGTGGTCGTCGTGCTGCTCTCCATCCTCTCCTCCTGATCCCCGCGTGGCGTCCGTAAGCCGCGCTAACGCTAGCGCAGCCGGGGGGTTTCAGTGGATGTTGAAGCCCGGGCCGCTCAGGGTGGAGATGTCGTTGGAGAGCCCGATGACGAAGAGCAGCAGGATGAGCGCGAAGCCCACGACGCTGGCGCGCTCCATCACGCTGAAGGGGATCTGGCGCCCGCGGACCTTCTCGGCCACCGCCCAGAACACGTGGCCGCCGTCCAGGGGCAGGAACGGGAACAGGTTGATGACGCCGAGCGACAGCGAGATGAGGGCCAGGACCTGCAGCGCCAGCGTCGCGCTCGAGGCAAACGCCTCCTGGGTCACCGTGTAGCCGCCGACCACGCTGTTGAGCTGCTTGCGCTCCTTGGGCTCGAAGATCCGCCCGATCGTCGACACCGTCTGGGTGGTCACCGACCACAGGCGCGAGACGGCCGTGCCGGCGGCGCCGGGGATGCTGGGATAGATCGTGCCTGCGACCCGGCCCCCGAAGTCAAAGCCCAGCTCGGGATTCGCGCCGACCAGCTTGGGCCGCACGTGGTAGGTCTCAAGCTTGCCGTTGCGGCGCAGGACGACCGTCGCCGGCGTCGCGGCCGTGCAGCCGTCGACCTGGGCCCCGGCGCAATGGTGCGATGAGGATCTGCTTGCGCAGGGCGGCGGGCGAGCCGCTCGCTCCGTCGACGGACACGATCTGGTCCCCGGGCTTCATGAACGTCGCCGCCGGCGTGCTCTTGACGACCTGGGCGACCTGCTTGGTCGGCACCACCACCTGCTGGCCTTGGGAGTACAGCAGTGCCCACGCGATCCCGAAGGCGATGAGGATGTTGACCAGCGGCCCGGCGAGGATCGTGACCACCCGCTTCCAGACCGGCTGGTTGTAGTACGCGCGCGGTGCGACCTCGGGCGAGAGCTCCTCGTTGGGGTTCATTCCGGTGATGCGCACGTAGCCCCCGAGCGGGATGACGCCGATCCCGTACTCGGTCTCGCCCCAGGTGCGCTTGATCGGCATCGGTCCGAAGAACAGCGAGAAGCGCTCCACGCGCATGCCCACCGCCTTGGCCGCCACGAAGTGGCCCGCCTCGTGCAGGAAGATGAGTGCGGCAAAGCCGAGGAATGCCAGGACGTACGACATGCGGGCGCGTCCGAGTGTGCCAGGCGCGCCTAAGAGGCGCTGAAGGCGTCGACCAGCTCGGTGGCCAGCCGGCGCGCCTGGGCGTCGGCGTGGGCCAGCGAATCGAACGAGTGCACCTGCTGCTCGGGCAGGCGGGTGAGCGTCTCCTCGATGACCTCGGCGATCTGGAGGAAGCGCAGGCGATCGCCGAGAAACGCGTGCACGGCGATCTCGTTGGCGGCATTGAGCGTGCACGGCGCGGTGCCGCCGGCGACTCCCGCCTCCCGCGCCAGGCGCAGGCAGGCGAACGTGTCGATGTCGACGGGCTCGAAGGTCAGCGCACCCAGCTCGGCCAGATCGAGCGCGCGCACGGGCACGTCGACGCGCTCGGGGTAGTGCAGCCCGTAGGCGATGGGCACGCGCATGTCGGGATAGCCGAGGTGGGCCAGGGTCGCCCCGTCGCAGAGCTGGATGAGGCTGTGGATGATCGACTGCGGGTGCACGATCACGTCGATGTCGGCATACGGCGGTACCGAACAGGTGGTGGGCCTCGATCAGCTCCAGCCCCTTGTTCATCAGCGTGGCCGAGTCGATCGTGATCTTGCCCCCCATCGACCAGGTGGGGTGCGCCAGCGCCTGCTCCACGGTGACCGCGTCCAGCTCGTGGGCCTTGCGGCCGCGGAACGGGCCCCCGGAGGCGGTGAGGATGAGCTTGAGCACGGTGCCGGGCCGCTCGGCCGCCAGCAGCTGGTGCAGCGCCGAGTGCTCGGAGTCGACCGGGATGATCGCGGCCCCGGTGGCCTCGGAGAGCTGCGTCACCAGCTCGCCCCCCACGACGAGCGACTCCTTGTTGGCCAGCGCCAGGTCGATCCCCTCCGTCAGCGTCGCCACGGTGGGCACGAGGCCCGCGGAGCCCACGATCCCGTTGAGCACCAGGTCACAGCCCGCCTCGGTGATGAGCGAGACGATGCCGTCGGGCCCGGCCAGCACCTCGCCGTCGGTCCAGGCCTCGGCGGCCTGGGCGGCAGCGTGGGGATCGGCCAGGGCGACGCGCTTTACGCCGTGGGCCCGGGCCTGCTCGAAGCAGGGTCTCCCACGCGCTTCCGGCGCTCAGTCCGACCACCTGAAGCTCGTCCTCGCCGTCGCGCGAGACGACATCGAGGGCCTGGACCCCGATCGAGCCGGTTGACCCCAGGATGACGAGCCGGCGCGGCACGGGCCGATTGTAGGCACCCCGCCGGAGCCGCCTCCGGGTCCGTGCGGTCAGCCGGCCTGGCGCACGATCGCCTGCGCGCTGACCCTGATGGTGCCCCGCTCCGCGAAGCGCAGCGTGGCGATCGTCACCTCGGTCACGACGCGGTCGTCCTCGGGGCCCACCGCGAACCGCAGGTCGGCCCGTCCGGGGGCGTAGCGAGCGGCGGCGCCCAGTGTCGTCGTCGCCACTCGTGGCTGGCCCACCTCGCCATGCACGCTCGAGCTCTCCGGTCGTGAGGTTGCGCACGAACGTCTGCAGGGTGTCACCGACGATGAGGACGTCGAGGCGAAAGAGGTCCTCGGCCAGTAGCAGCATCGCCCGCGCCCCGGGCTCGAGGTCCTTGGAGGCGGAGAGGACGAGGCCCCCGGGACCGCCGATCGCCTGCGCCACCGCCATAGGCTCCGCATCCTCGGGGCTCCACGCTGACCACGATCGTGACCACCTGGGAGCGGTCCGCGGATCGAGAAGCTGCAGCGCCACCCGGGCGCCATCCGGCGTGGCGCCAAGCGACACGACGGCGCGGCCATCGGGCGCGATGCTGAGCTCGCCCGTGCCATCCACGGCGGCCGTCAGTGGACCGCCGGTCCGGTTGCGGATCACGAGCTGCGCGCCTTGGCCCGGGTCGGTGACCTCCAGGTCGGCGATCTCGGGCACCGACAGAAGCGGCGTCGTCTCGACCCCGGCCACCGCGGCGGCGCCTGAGATCACCAGCGTCTCGGTCAAGGATCCCGGGACATCTTCGGAGACGACCCACCCCTGCACCACGTTGCGGCGGCGCTCGGCGAAGCCGCTGGCCGCGTAGCCCCGCGCGACGGAGTCGGCGTCCGCCGGCGCGAAGCCGGATAGCAGCCCCACCCGCGGCTCGGGCTCATCACGCCAGCTGGTCGCGATCCCGGCGTGGACGGCGGGCGGCACGTTGGCCACGAACGACTGCGGCGGGCGGCGCGGGCTCGCTGGCTCAGATCGGCAACCGCCGCCTGCGACCTCCAGGCCGGCCACGGCGGCGTTGACGCGCGTCGCCCCCACGCTCCCCGGCTGGACGTCGACGGCGGTCAGCGGAGAGAACCCAGCAGACCGGCCAGGATCGCCAGCACGCCGCTGCCGCACCCCAGATCGGCAAACGAGCCCCGCGGGGGCATGGCGAGCATGAGCTCGAGGCAAGTGCGCGTCGTCGGGTGGGTCCCGGCCCCAAAGGCGCCGCCCTCCTCGAGCACGATGTCGATGAGCTCCTCGGGGGGCGCGGGCGCCCACGGGGGACGCACGATCAGGCGCCCGCCGATCGGGTGGGCCTGGTAGTCGGCCAGCCGGCGCTCCCGCCAGTCGTCGGGGACTGCGCGCTCGGAGATCTGAAATGACATCTGGCCCACCCCCGCCCGCACCGCCTGGGCGATCTCGCGCAGGTTCGGGAGATGGGGGCCCACCATGCGCAGCTCGACCTGGCCGCGCGGGGCCGGTGCCTCGCGCACCCCGTCGGTAACGATCGGGAGCACGCGGTCCAGCACCTCGTCGAGGGCGTGAGCGGGGAACCGGACGACTGATCTCGCGCATCAGGTCAGACGTGCGGGAGCGCGACCCAGACGTAGTAGCCGGCGACCACGGTGAAGATCACCGCGTCCAGGCGGTCCAGAGCGCCGCCGTGGGCGCCGAACACGTTGCCGGCGTCCTTGATGCCGGCGTCGCGCTTGATCAGCGACTCGAACAGGTCGCCGATCGGCGCGATCACCGCCACCGCGACCCCCAGCAGCAGCGCGTCGCCCTGCGTCAGCCACGTCTGCTCCAGCCCGGCGATGAACACCGCCAGGATCGCGATCAGCATCCCGCAGAACAGCCCCTCCCACGTCTTCTTGGGCGAGATGCTCGGCGCCAGCAGCCGCCGGCCGAACACGCGGCCGCCGAGGTAGGCGGCGGTGTCGCCCAGGAAGGTGCCGACGAGGATGTCGATGAGGATGCCGCTGCCGTTGTCCAGCCGCCGCAGGAGCACCGCGTGCGCGAAGGCGAGGCCCAGCCAGAAGATGCCGAGCAGCGTGCCGGCGATGGACACGCTCGGAGTGCCGCCGCCCCCGCGGGCCACGACGGCCAGGAACGTCACCGGGATCGAGGCGACCGCGACCTCCATCACGTCGCGCTCTGAGCCGAAGCGCGCGGCCAGGACCATCGCGGCGGCGGCGGCGAAGCCCACGATCGGCGCCGGCTTCCAGCGCGGGAGCATCCGGTAGAGCTCGTGCAGGCAGACCCAGCTGATGGCCAGCATGAACAGCGCCCACGCCGTCCCGCCGACGTCGACGAACACGATCGCCACCACGGCCGCGGGCACGGCCACGAGCACGCGCGCCAGCAGATCGGAGCTACGCCGCGGTGGACGCTGCCGAGACCGGCCCCCGCCCCGCCGCTCCGCGGGCCGGGGCGAGCGGCGCTGCCCGGTGGGCCGGTTGGGCGGCGGCCGGTCCTGGCGGGGCCGGCCGCGCGAGCGCGACGCCGGGGGCATCAGCGGCCCCCGAAGCGGCGCCGGCGGGCCGCGAACTCGTCCAGGGACTCCTCGAACGCCTGCCGAGAGAAGTCGGGCCACAGCTCGTCGCGGAAGACGAACTCCGAGTAGGCGGTCTGCCACAGCAGGTAATTGGAGACGCGCTGCTCGCCGCTGGTGCGGATCACGAGATCGGGGTCGTGCATGTCAGGCGCATATAGGTGCCGGCGGAACTCCTCTTCGGTGGTTCCCGTGAAGGTTCGCGCCGCGTCGAGGATCTCCGCCCGCCCGCCGTAGTTGAAGGCCACGAACAGCGTGATGCGCGCGTTGTCGGCGGTGAGCCGCTCGGCCCACTCCATCCGCTGCACGAGCGCGGGTGCCACCGGGGCCGAGCGACGGCCCAGGAAGCGCATCCGCACCCCCTCGGCGTGCAGCTCTGGGGTCTCCAGCTCGATCCGGCGGCCGAACATCTCCATCAGGCCGGCCACCTCGTCCTCGTCGCGCGACCAGTTCTCGGTGGAGAACGAGTACACCGTGAGCTCTCGGACGCCGAGCTCGACCGCATCGCGCAGCCGCGCCTTGACGATGTCGGCGCCGGCCTCGTGCCCGGCGATCGACCGGCAGCCCGCGCCGTTGTGCCCAGCGGCCGTTGCCGTCGGTGATGATCGCGACGTACCGAGCCTGTCCACCCGGGCCGCCGGACTGCGAGGGCTCGGCCGACTCCTCCTGTCCGGCTCCCACAGCGCCGCTAGTGGTCGTCCGCGTATTTGCGGGGAGGGCCACTAGACCTCGAGGATGTCTTCTTCCTTGTGCTTGAGCAGCTCGTCGAGCTCGGCGATGCGCGCGTCCGTGACCTTCTGGAGCTCGACCTCGGCGCGATGCTCGTCGTCGGAGCCGGCCTCGCCGGCCTCCTTGAGCTCGCGCAGGTCGTGCATCACGTCACGGCGGATGTTGCGGATCGCCACGCGCCCTTCCTCGGCGATGTGACGCACCACCTTGACCAGCTGCTTGCGCCGCTCCTCGGTCAGCTCGGGGACGACGAGGCGGATGAGGTTGCCGTCGTTGCCCGGCGTCAGCCCCACGTCGGACTCCAGGATCGCCCGCTCGATCGCCTTGATCGAGCTCTTGTCGTACGGCTGGATCGTGAGCATGCGCGCCTCGGGGGCGGTGACGGTGGCGAGCTGCTTGAGCGGCGTCGACGGTCCCGTAGTAGTCGACGGCGATCCGGTCCAGCAGCGCCGGGCTGGCCCGGCCGGTCCGCACCGACCCGAACTCGTGGCGCATCGCCTCCACCGACTTCGCCATCCGCTCGCGAGCGTCGGCCAGAAGCTCGTCGATCATCTCCGATTCGCTCATCTCACAGACCCTCCGCTCGGACTACGCCGGACACTACCTCAGCCGCCGACGGCGAACCGCGAGAAGCGGCGGATGACGATGTTCTCCCGCGTCTCCGCCGACAGCGCCAGCCGGAGCTCCTCGATCGTCTTGCCGCCGTGCTTGTCCTCGTTGACGTGCTTCTGGCGCAGCAGCACCACCTCGTCGAGCCACTTGTCCAGCTTGCCCTGGACGACGCGCTCGCGCACGTTCTCGGGACGGTCGGCAGCCTGCTCGGTGGCGATCCGGATCTCGCGCTCGCGATCCTCGGCGGGCACCTCGTCGTCGTTGATGGCGATGACGCCCGGGCGCCGCGGCCACGTGCAGGGCCACGTCGCGCGCGAACTCGACGAACTTCTCGTTGCGGGCCACGAAGTCGGTCTGGCAGTCGACCTCGACGAGCGCGCCGATCTTGTTGTTGGCGTGGATGTAGCTCTGGATCACGCCTTCGCGACGCCTCCGCGCCGGACCGCTTGGCCGCCGACGCCTCGCCCTTGGCGCGCAGGATCTCCACGGCCTTGTCGATGTCGCCGTCGGCCTCCTTGAGCGCGTCACGGCAGGCGAGCATGCCCGCGCCGGTGCGGTCGCGCAGCTCCTTGACGTCCTTGGCGGAGACCGCACTCATGACTGTCCTCCGCGTCGGTCGGCTGCGGCGTCGGACGTCGGCGTGGCTCGGCGGGCCGCCTCGGCCGGCTCGGCGCGGCGGCGCCTCGGCGCCGGCGGCGGCGCTCGGCCCGGGCTCGGCGGCGCGGCGGCAGGCTCCGCCTCGGGCGCGGCACGGCGGCGCTCGGGCGTCGCCGCCTCGGGCTCGGGCTCGGGCGGCGCGGCGGGCGGCCTCCGGCTCGGCGGCGGGGGCCTCCGGCCGCGGCGGCCGGTGCGGCCTCGCGGCGCGGCGGCCGCGGGAGCCGCCGGCTCGGCGGCCGCGAGCCGGGTCGGCGGCCGCGGCGCGGCGGCCGCTGCCGCCTGCTGCTCGGCGCTCGCGCGCTGCCTGCTCC
The DNA here is from genome assembly GCA_963790605.1 of uncultured Actinomycetota bacterium. GTDB lineage: Bacteria > Actinomycetota > Thermoleophilia > Solirubrobacterales > Solirubrobacteraceae > Palsa-465. Next base: position 579,981 of record CAWBPG010000005.1, read on the forward strand.
TCGGCCTCGCGGCGGGCCTGCTCCTCGGCGCGTGCCTTCTCCTCGGCCTCGCGGCGGGCCTGCTCCTCGGCCTCGCGGCGGGCGCGCTCCTCGGCCTCCTGGCGCTCGCGCTCCAGGCGCGCGCGCTCCTCCTCGGCCCGGAACACGTTGTGGCCCTGGGACACGACGTCGCCGATGGCGCGGGTGACCGCCGCGCAGGACCGGATCGCGTCGTCGTTGCCGGGGATCACGAAGTCGATCCCGTCGGGATCGCAGTTGGTGTCGACCAGCCCGATGATCGGGATCCGCAGCCGCTGGGCCTCGCGCACGGCGATCGCCTCGGTCTTGAGGTCGATCACGAACATGGCATCGGGGACGCGCTGCATGTTCTTGACCCCGCCGAGGTTGGCGCGCAGCTTCTCCAGATCGGACTGGGCCGCCATCCGCTCGCGCGTGGGCAGCAGCTGGAGCTGGCCCTCGGTCTCGTAGCGCTCCAGGTCGTGCAGGCGCTTGATGCGCAGCGAGATCGTCTGGAAGTTGGTCAGCAGGCCGCCGAGCCAGCGGTGGTTGACGTAGGGCATGTCCGCCTCGGTCGCGATGTCCCTGACGGCGTCGCGCGCCTGCTTCTTGGTGCCGACGAACAGGACGGTGCCGCCCCGCCGCGACAGATCGCCGGCGAACCGGCGCGCGTTGTTGAGCAGCGCATCGGTCTGCAGCAGATCGATGATGTAGATGCCGTCGCGCTCACCGAAGATGAAGCGGCGCATCTTGGGGTTCCAGCGTCGCGTCTGGTGACCGAAGTGAACGCCGGCCTCCAGCAGCTCCTTGATGCCGATATCAGCCACTGATCCTGCTCCCTTGTGATTGTTGTGACTACTGCCCGCCGGGCGGATGTGCGCCCCCGGCCGGTGCCGGGGAAGGGCCGCAACCCGCGATCGACGGGGTCGAAGGAATTTCTTCGAGTCTACGCAAGTTTTTCTGGGCGCGGTCGTTGAAGGGGTCAAGCGAGTCGTCGTCCCCCTACCACCGCGACGGCTCGTCAGCGCGAACCGAACCTCCCTTCCCCTACCTCCGGTGGTCGGTTCGCCAGCATCATCGGCGGGGCGGCTTTGGACGGGCCGCCCCGCCGTCTACTTCTTCGCCGCCGCCCCGGTCTCCGCCCGGACCAGCGCGGCCGCCAGATCCTCGGGCAGCGGCGACCTTGACGTCGATGGCCTCGCCGGTCACCGGATGCGCGAAGGCCAGCCGTGCGGCGTGCAGGAACTGGCGCTCGCAGCCCGTACTCGCCGGCCGTGCCGTACTGGGGGTCGCCGCACACCGGGTGATCGATGGCCGCCATGTGGACCCGGATCTGGTGGGTGCGGCCGGTGTCCAGGACGACCCGCAGCAGCGTCGCGCGCGGGCAGCAGCCGCTCGATCTCGAAGTGGGTGCGCGCCTCCCGCGGCTCGTCGGTGTCGATCGACATCAGCACCCGGTCGTGGCGATGGCGGCCGATCGGGGCGTCGATCGTGCCGGTGCGGGCCGGCGGGCGCCCGTCGACGAGCGTCAGGTACTCGCGGCGCAGCTCGCGCGCCGCCAGCAGCGACTTCAGCGCCCGGTGCACCTCGTCGGACTTGGCCACCACGAGCAGCCCGGAGGTGTCGCGGTCCAGGCGGTGCACGATGCCCGCGCGATAGGGGTCCTCGCCGCCCGGCGGCCCGCCCGGCCAGCGCCTGGGCCAGCGTGCCCGTGCGGTGGCCGCGCGCCGGGTGGACCACCAGGCCGGCGGGCTTGTCGACCACGAGCAGGTGCTCGTCCTCGTAGGCGACCGCGAACTGGCACCGCCGGCTCAGCCGCCGCCGCGGCGCGGCGGACTCGCCGGGCGCCACCACGATCACCTCGCCGGCTCTGAGGGCGTGGCGCTTGGGGCGCGCACGGCCGTCGACACGGACCTTGCCGGCGTCGATCAGCGCCTGCGCCCGGGCCCGTGAGCCCAGCGGATCGGACAGGAAGCGGTCCAGCCGCGTCCCGGCGGCCGTCCTCGGGCACGGGCAGCGTCAGCGGCGCGTCGGTCACCAGTGGTCGTCCCCGCAAGTACGCTGGGGCGACCACTAGCTCGCGCGCTTGGAGGGGGCGCCCTCCAGCACGTAGAGCAGGCTCAGGACCCCGACGGTGATCGCCATGTCGGAGACGTTGAACGCCGGCCAGGCCGGAAGCTTGATGAAGTCGGTGACGTAGCCGTGGACGAGGCGGTCGATGAGGTTGCCCACGGCGCCGCCGACGAGCAGCCCGGTGGGCAGCCACAGCCACGGCCGCGTCGGGCGCAGCAGGAAGTAGATGACCAGGGCGGTGAGCGCGGTCAGGGTCAGGATCAGGACGACCGCCCCGCCGCCGGAGAAGAAGCCGAAAGCCACCCCGCTGTTGTGGATGTGGACGAGGTTGACCGCGGGCAGGAACTTCTGCGTGGTCCCTACCGGGATGTTGGCGATCACGGCGTGCTTGGTGACCTGGTCTGAGACCAGCACCACCACGACGATCACGGCGACGCGGGCGAAGGCCACCGCCCGCCGGGCCCGAGTCGACTTGACCGCAGCGCGGTTGGACATCGTCGTCACGATCGGCTCAGCCGCGGATGGCATTGACGATCAGCGACTGGACGATGTAGAGCAGGATGATCGCGATCATCGGCGAGAAGTCGAAGGCCCCGATCGGCGGGATGAACTTGCGGAACAGCCGCAGGTAGGGCTCGGAGCAGTCGCGCAGGAAGTTGAGCAGCATGTCGCTCCAGCGCGAGTAGGGCAGCCGCATCCCGAACGAGAAGAGCAGGTTGAGCAGGATGTAGAGGAAGATGAGGACGATGTAGACCTCGAACAGCGCCTGGACGTAGTCGGCGACGTTGCTCCGGGTGAGCGCTTCGAATGAGCATCAGCTCACCACCTGCAGCACGCCGTCCATCGCATCGGAGAACGCCGCGCGGATCCCGGCGCGCTCCAGGGCATCCAGCCCGCGCGCCGTCGACCCGCCGGGCGAGGTGACCTCGCGGCGGACCGTGAGGGTGTCGTAGTCGCGGATCCGCAGCAGCTCGGCGGTGCCCGACATCGTCTCGGCGACCAGCTGGGCGGCCACCGCGGGCTTGAGGCCGTGGCGCACCGCGGCGTCGACCTGGGCCTCCAGCAGCAGCGCCTGGTAGGCCGGGCCGACGCTCGACACCCCGAGGGCGACGCCCAGCAGGCTCTCGTCCATGGTGACAACCGTCCCGAGCCGCTCGAACAGGGCGATGCACCTCGCGCTCGAGCGTCGTGGTCGATCGTGTAGCCGTCGTCGATTCGAGTAGGGCGCATACACGCTGACTCCGCGCCGCACCTCGACCGGCGTGTTGGGGACCATGCGGAACACCTGCGCGTCCTTGTAGGCGGACCTCAGCTTCCCGCTCGGGACCCCGCCGAGCACGGACACCACGGCCTTGACGCTGCCGGAGATCTCCTGCGCGACAAGCCCGAGCTGGTAGGGCTTGTGGCAGAGGATCACGAGGTCGGCCTCGGCGGCGACCTCGGCGTTGCTCGCCGCCCGGCCGCCGAGCTCGTCGGCCAGCGCCTGGGCGCGACCGGACCCTGAGTCAGAGCACAGCACCGGGTCACCCCAGCCCCGCGCCATGGCCCGCGCCATGTTGCCGGCTCCGATCAGACCTACTCGCATCCGCTGAAATCTACCTGCGCCGCCGCGCGGACCCGCCGTGCCGGGACAGGCGACGTGAGTTACGACTGGTTGAAGAAGCCCTTCTCCACCAGCCGGGCGCGCTCCTCGGCGGAGACCTCGACGTTGCGCGGGGTGAGCAGGAACACCTTGTCGGCGATCCGCTGCATCCCACCGTCGAGCGCGTAGGTGAGCCCGGAGGAGAAATCGATGAGCCGCTTGGAGAGGTCGGTGTCGGTGCCCTGGAGATTGAGGATCACCGGGATCGTCTCCTTGAACTTGTCGGCGACGTTCTGGACGTCGTTGAAGCTCTTGGGCGCGACGAAGTGGACCTCCACGTCGCGGCCGGCCCGGCCGTTGGCGGCGCGGCCGCCGCTCACCGGACGCAGCGAGGTGGTCCGCCGCTCGCTCGTCGACCCCTCGTCGGAGAAGATGTCGTCGAACTCGTCGCGACGGCGCCGGCCCAGGGGCCGGACGTTGGGCCGCTCGCGGTAGCTGTCCTGGAGTTCGGCCTCGTGCTCGTTGTAGTCGACCTCCTCGTCGTCGTAGGCGTCGTCCTCGGCGAGGCCGAAGTAAACGAGGGTTCTGTGCCAGCTGTCGCGGAAGGCCATGTGCGTGTTCAGGGTTCGCGCATTCGCGGCGATTCCCTGCCCGTGATTATGACGCGCTCACCGACGATCACGGAACAGACTCGTACCAAGGCGCACGATCGTCGCCCCCTCCTCGGCGGCGACGACGTAGTCCTGGCTGGTCCCCATCGACAGGTGCGGCAGCCCGTGGGCCTCGGCCAGGCGCCGCAGCGCCGCGAAGTGCGGCCGGCTCTCCTCGGGGTCCGCGGTGAACGGCGGCATCGTCATCAGTCCCACCACCGACACCGGACAGCGGTCCAGGAAGGCGGGGAGCTCGTCGGGGGCGATGCCGCTCTTTCCGGGCTCGCCGGCCGTGTTGACCTCGATGAGGATCTGGGTGTCGGGACCGCCGTGGCGCCCGAGCTGAGCCAGCGCCGAGTCAGACGCGACCGAGTGGATGTAGCGAACCTGCGGCAGGATGTCCTTGACCTTGCGGCTCTGCAGCTGGCCGATGAAGTCCCAGGTGAACCGGCCGGGCACAGCGGACGCCTTCGCCGCCAGCTCCTGGGCGCGGTTCTCCCCGACCACCGTCACCCCGCCGTCGGCGAGCGCCGTGAGCTCCTCGGCGGGCAGGTACTTGACCGCAGCGAGGATCTCGACCTCGCCCGGGTCCCGCCCGGCCGCCCCGATCGCCCTCCGGGCGCACTGGAGGTTGCGCGCCACCACCTCGGCTCGCAGGCCATGGATCAGGTCAACCACGCCACGCCCGCCTGGCGGCCGGTGATGCCGCGGTCACGCCGATGGGAGAAGAGGAGGCCCGGATCCGAGCACATCGTGCAGATGCCGATGTCGGCGATCTGCATCACGCCGGTCGCGCGCAACTGCTGGCGCGCGATGGCCTTGAGGTCGAGGTTGCGGCCCACGTGGGCCTCGGCGACGGTGGCGAAGGGCTCGTGGACCTCCTCCCCCACCTCGTAGCAGCACGGTCCCGCCCCCGGGCCGATGGCGGCGCTCAGCTCGCCCTGGCGCCGAGCGCGCGCATCGCCTCGACTCCGCTGGCGATCATTCCGGTCGCCAGCCCGCGCCAGCCGGCGTGGAGCATCGCCACGACCCGGCTCCCACCCACCCCGGCCAGCGCGATCGGCAGGCAGTCGGCGGTGAGCGCACACAGCGCGACGTCGCGCCGGTCGGTGGCCTGGCCGTCGACGCGCGCTCGCTCGCGCGGCTCCACGGTGCCCGCGGTGATCCGGCGCACCTCGGACCCGTGGACCTGGTGGACGAAGCTCAGGCGCGGTGCGCCGAGCTCTGACCGGAGCGTCTCGCGGTTGCGCGTCACCGCGCGCTGCTCGTCGTCGGTGAGCCAGCCCAGGTTGAGGCTCTCATATGGGCCGCTCGAATGGCCGCCGCGGCGCGTGGAGAACACCGCTCGCGCCCCGGGGAGATCGATCGCGAAGTGGTGCCCCAGCGCGTAGAACGGCTCGGGTAGCTCCATGGCTCGCAGCCTACCCCGGGCCCGCGGCGACCTTGAGGGCCGCGGTCAGCTCGGCCTCGCGCCCGTCGGCACGCCCGTCAAGCTTGGCGGCGCGCGCCGCGGCCAGGCCCGCCCCCACGGCCGGCCCGGGCTGCACGCCGGCGGCCAGGAGGTCGTCGCCGTCGATCTCCAGGCGCACGTGGCGCAGCTCGTCCAGCCACCGCTGCGCCGCAGCCTCCGCGCCCAGCGCCCCGGCGAGGGCGACGAGCTCGGGCGGGCCCGAGCCGACGGCCGCGGCGGTCTGCGAGGGCTGAGACGCGGCGCTGAGCCGGGCAGCCAGCTCGGGCGCGCGCGTGGCGGCGGCGATGATCCGGTCGCGGCGCGCGGCCGGAAAGGCGAGACGGTCGAGCAGCTCGGGCAGCTCGCCGTCCGGCACGCCCCGCATCGCCACCGCCAGCACCAGATCGGCCGGCTCTCCGTCGGGCGGCAGCAGCGCGAGCGCGCGCCGGGCCAGCTCGGCGCGGTCCTCGCGTCGAATCCCGAAGCCGGGGGCGATCGCCGCGTCGACCCCGAGCTCGGAGAGGATCTGGAAGCCCCGGACCGGATCGCCCTGCTCGGCCAGCAGCCGCAGCTCGGCGCCAAGCCGGGCGCCGCTGACGGTGTCGGGCGTTCGTGCCGCGACCGCCGCCTGCGCGAGCGAGCGGGTGTGATCGTCGATCGCGAAGCCCAGGCGCCCGGCGTAGCGCGCCAGGCGCAGCAGGCGGGTCGGGTCGTCGATGAAGCTGCGGTCGTGGAGCACGCGCAGACGGCGTGCCTCCACGTCCTCGCGGCCGTGCCGGGCCTGGAGCAGGCGGCCGCGGTCAGAGCCGGCCAGTCCCAGCGCCAGGGCGTTGACGGTGAAGTCGCGCCGACCCAGATCCTCCTCGATGCCCGCCGGTTCGACGGTGGGCAGCGCGCCCGGGTGTAGGTAGGTCTCACGCCGGGAGCGCGCCAGGTCGAAGGTGACGCCGTCCAGGGTCACGGTGCGCGTCGCGAAGCGGTCGTGCACCTTGTCGGGTGTGCCCAGCAGCCCCGCCACGACCTCCGGCTCGCCATCGATCACGAGGTCCAGATCCAGCGGCTCGCCGCCTGAGAAAAGGTCCCGGACGGCCCCGCCGACAAGGTAGACGCCCTCGGCCTCGCCCAGCCGCGCGAGCAGCGGACGAGCCGCCGCCAACTCGAAGAAGCGGCTGAGCAGGACGTTTGCCATCGGGTCGTCCATCGTCGTGAGATGATGTCGCGCGCCGCGGCGCGCCGCGGCGCGCCGGGGCGCGCCGGGCAGAGGTCCGTCTACGATTGCCGCCAATGTCCCCCGTCTCACGGCGTTGGCTGTGGCGCGGGCTCCTCGCGGCGGCAGTCGCGTTGGTGGTTGCGGGCGCGGCGCTGGCGTTCGTGCTCACACACGCTCCCGGCAACGTCTCGCACCCCAACCTGGAGTTCACCGCTCCGACGACCTCCACCGCACCGGCGCCCCGGCCACATGCCAAGAAACAGGTCAACAACTTCCAGTGGCCCTGGTACGGGCTCAACGGCGGGCGCACGCGGTTCTTCGCCGCGCCGGCCAACCTGGCTCCGCCGCTGCACGTGGGCTGGAACTTCAACGATGGGGCGCTGCTCGAGTTCCCGCCCGTCATCTACCACGAGACGATGTTCGTCCTCGACGACGACTGCTCGGCGCGAGCTATCAACCTCACCAACGGCCACGTCAAGTGGTTCAGGAAGATCGGGACGCTGTGCGCGGCCTCGCCCGGCGATCGCGCCCCAGGGCGCGGGCTCGTGCTCATGCCCGCGCTCTCGCAGAGCGGCCATGCGCCGGGCAACGGCCGGTTCGTGGCCCTGTCGATGAGCAACGGCCACATCGCCTGGTCGCGGCCGGTGGGCGCGGGCACCGAGTCCTCCCCCATCGTCCACGGCATCACCGTCTACTACGGGGACCAGGGCGGCACCCTGTACTCGCGCAACGTCTCCAACGGCCACCTCTACTGGACCTACCACGCCAGCGGCGCCATCAAGGGCGGCCCGGCGCTGTCGGGCGGCATCCTCTACTTCGGCGACTACTCCGGCCGCGCGTACGCCGTCAACTCGGTGAGCGGCCGCCAGGTGTGGGCGGTGGGCACCAGCGGAACCCACTTCGGCTTCGGCAGCGGCAACTTCTACGCCACGCCCGCGGTCGCCTTCGGTCGCGTGTACATGGGCAATACCGACGGGCGCGTCTACTCGTTCGGCGCCCGCAACGGCGCGCTGGCCTGGGCTACCGGCGACCGGCGCCTACGTGTACGCGTCAGCCTCGGTGGCCGATCCCAAGGGCCTCGGCCCCACGCTCTACGTCGGTTCCTACGACGGCAACATGTACGCGTTCAACGCCCAGTCGGGCGCGGTGCGCTGGAAGCACCCGGCCGGCGGCCGGATCTCTGGCTCCTCCACGGTCATCGGCAACGTCGTCTACTACTCCGACCTGGGCAGCAAGACCACGGCCGGCCTCAACGTCGTCACCGGCCAGCAGGTGTTCTCGTTCCCCGACGGCGCCTTCACGCCGATCATCGCCGACTACCACGCGCTCTACCTCGACGGCTATAACCGCATCTACCAGCTCCTGCCCGGGCGCCGCGCCCAAGCCGCACGCCAAGAAGAAGCGTAAGGCCCACAAGGCCAGGCACGCCGCAGCCAGGAAGCACCACAGAAAGGTGACGCGGGCCAAGCACGAGGCGCGCAAGACACGCGCGAAGGCCAAGGCCAAGAGCAAGACGTAGCCCCCGCGCAGACCCGCGATCATGCGTCCTGCGATACGCGCACGAACACACGTCCAAACCCCTGCACTCACGCCCCTTTAGGGCGCGTCAGATACTGTGGCGCCAACCCTGCGGGGCGCCTAATCCGCCGCTAATACGGCCTGATGCAGGGCTTCTTGCTATCATTATACGTCTATGCGTTGTCGTAGTGGAAGTCACTGTACGCAGCCGGCCGAGAAGGGCCGTCGGTTCTGTTCGGAGCACGCGGCAGAGCTCGATCGCATGCGCGAGGAGCTCAAGGATGCCGCTGCCGCCCGCATCGGTCGGGGCCGGCCCAAGCGTTCCTCGACCTGCTGCCGTCCCGGCTGTTACGAGCCGCGCGTCCCGCCCGCCGCGTATTGCGATACGTGCGCTGCCGCGGGTTACGTCGAAGAGGCCGCGTAAGCGCGCGGTCTGTTCGCAGCTCGGGTCCCCCCAACAAAACTTCATCGAACAACGGCGGTCACGTGATGGCGTGGGCGCTGTCAGGCGTCTCGCTCGGGTCGGACGGCAATCCCGCTGTCGGCCAGAAAGCGCTTGACCTCGCCCACCGTGTGATGGCCGTAGTGCAGGATCGACGCCAACAGGACGGCGTCAGCTCCGGCCTGCACGGCATCGGTCAGGTCCTGGAGCCGGCCCGCGCCGCCTGAGGCGATCACCGGCACCCCCACGGCCTTGGCCACCGCGTGCGTCAGTGGCAGGTCATAGCCCGCGTTGGTCCCGTCGCGGTCCATGCTCGTGAGCAGGATCTCGCCCGCGCCGCGGGTCTCTCCCTCCCGCGCCCACTCCACGGCGTCACGCCCTGTGGGCGTCCGCCCGCCGGCCAGGTAGGCCTCCCAGCCGGGGTTGGTGGGCTCGGAGTCGGTCTGCTTGGCGTCGATGGCCAGGACCACGCACTGGGAGCCGAACGTGCGCGCCAGCTCGTCGACCAGCTCGGGGCGGTCCAGCGCGGCGGAGTTGACCGACACCTTGTCGGCGCCGGCATCGAGCACCGCCTGGGCGTCGGCCACCGAGCGGATCCCGCCGCCGATCGTGAACGGGATGAACAGCTCGTCGGCGGCCTGGCGCGCCAGCTCGACGACGGTGTCCCGCTTGTCCGAGGTCGCCGTGATGTCCAGGAACACCAGCTCGTCGGCGCCGGCGGCGTCGTAGCGCGCCGCCAGCTCAACGGGATCGCCGGCGTCGCGCAGGTCCAGGAACCCCACCCCCTTGACCACGCGGCCCCCGTTGACGTCCAGGCACGGGATGACCCGCTTGTAGTGCATGGGCGGGGCGGCCGGTCCGGTCTCGCTACTCGGGATCCCAGCCGTCTCGCCCGGCGAGCGCGGCCTGGGCTTCGGCGACGTCGAGGCGGCCCTCATACAGGGCCTTGCCGACGATCACCCCGGCCAGGTTGACCTGGCGCAGGCCGGCCAGCGCCCGCAGGTCCTCCACCGAGGAGACGCCGCCGGAGTAGACGAAGGTCCCGCGCACGACGTCGGCGATCCGCCCCACCTCGTCGAGATCGGGCCCGGAGAGCATCCCGTCACGCTCGATGCTCGAGTACACGAACCGCGTCACGCCCCGCTTGCCCAACGTCTCGATGACCGCGTCGGCGGGAATCTCGGTCTGATCGGTCCAGCCCGAGGCCGCCAGCTTGCCCTGCCGGGCGTCGACGGAGACGACGACGCGCTCGCGGTGCTCGGCCAGCGCCTCGTCCAGGAAGTCGATGTCGGTGTAGGCCGCCGTGCCGAGGATGACCCGCGTGACACCGAGCTCCAGCGCCTGACGGACCGCCTCGATCGTGCGCAGGCCGCCGCCCAGCTGCACCGGCACGTCGACCTCGCGGACGATCCGCTCCACGTGGTCGAGGTTGGCCGGCGCGCCGCTGCGCGCGCCATCCAGATCCACCACGTGCAGCGCGCGGGCTCCGGCCGCCACCCAACGCCGTGCCGCGTCCAGGGGGTCGGCGTCGTACTCGGTGCGCTGGTCGAACTCGCCGCGCGCCAGCCGGACCGCCTTGCCCTCGAGGATGTCGATAGCCGGAAGGAGGATCACCAGTGGCCGCTCGCCGAGCCGGCGCCGGATCGCGGCACAGCGTCACGAAGTTGCTCAGCAGCGCCAACCCGTCGCGCGAGGACTTCTCGGGGTGAAACTGCACTCCGAACACGTTGCCGTGACCGACGATCGTGGCAAACCGCTCGCCGTACTCCGTGGTGGCGATGACGTCAGCGGGATCCTCGGGTCGCGCCGCCAGCGAGTGCACGTGGTAGAAGGCACAGCTCTCTCCGGGCAGTCCGGCGGTGAGCGGCGACGGCCGCTCGAACCGGACGTCGTTCCAGCCGATGTGCGGGATCCGGAGGCCGGCGCCGTCGAGGAGGCTGACCTCGCCTGCCAGCAGCCCGAGGCCCTCGGTGAGCTCGTGCTCCGCAGAGCGCTCGAACAGCAGTTGCATGCCCAGACAGATCCCCAGCACCGGCGTACCGGCCGCGGCGGCGGCCCGGATCCGCTCGTCGAGGCCCAGCTCGATGAGATTGCGCATCCCGTGCGGGAACGCCCCCACCCCGGGGACGACCAGCGCGTCGGCGCTCTCCAGCACCGCCGGGTCGCGGGTGATGCGCGCTCGGGCGCCCACGTGCTCGAGCGCCTTCTCCACCGAGCGGCGGTTGCCCATCCCGTAGTCGACCACCGCGATCGTGGTCATGTCAGCGTCCCCTTGGTGCTGGGCACCCCGTTCTCGGTCGGGTCCAGGGCCACCGCAGTGCGCAGCGCCCGCGCGCACGCCTTGAAGCTCGCCTCGATCACGTGGTGGGCGTTGGTCCCGGCCTCGACGGTGAGGTGCAGCGTCAGCTTGGCGTTGGCGGCCAGCGCGCGGAAGAACTCCTCGGTCAGCTCGTGGTCGAAGTTCCCGATCGCCCCCGGCGCCAGCGGCGAGGAGAAGGCCAGCAGCCCGCGGCCGGAGATGTCGACGGCGCACGACGCCCGGCTCTCGTCCATGGGGACCGTCGCCTGGCCGTAGCGATAGATGCCGGAGCGGTCCCCCAGCGCCTGGTCCAGCGCTTGGCCCAGGCAGATCCCGACGTCCTCGACGGTGTGGTGGGCGCCGGTCTGCAGGTCGCCGCGGGCCTGCACGGTGAGGTCGAAGCGGCCGTGACGCGCCAGCAGGTCCAGCATGTGGTCGAAGAACCCGACGCCGGTGTCGCGCTGACCCTGGCCGTCGCCGTCGAGCGCCAGCGTCAGGTGGATATCGGTCTCAGCGGTGCGGCGGTCGATCTCGGCGGCACGTGTCATCACGTGCCATTGTCGCGAATGCGAGCCTCCAGGGACCTGGCGTGCAGCTCGAAGCCCTCGGCCCGGGCGATGGGAGCGGCGGCCGTGGCCAGCGCGGCGGCGTCGGAGCCGATCCGCACCTCGGTGTAAGCGACGGCGGAAGTGGATCGGCGACAGCGCCGAGGCGAACCGCGCGGCGCCGTTGGTGGGGAGCACGTGGTTGGAGCCGGCGATGTAGTCGCCGAACGCGGTGCCGCTGGCCGGGCCGACGAACACGCAGCCCGGAGTGGCGGACCTGGGGCGCGAGCGCCTCGGCCCCGGCGCCGACGAGCTGGAGGTGCTCGGGCGCGAACGCCTCGGCGATGGCCAGCGCCTGCTCGAGCTCCCCGACGGAGACAAAGCGGACGCACGGCTTCTGAGTCGGGCTCGTCGGCGACCTGCTCGGCCAGCGCATCGATGAGCTCGGAGGAGTTGGAGATCGCCACCACCAGCGACCCCGCGCCGTGCTCGGCCTGGGCGAGCAGGTCCAGGCCCAGCGCCCCGGGATCGGCGTCGCCGTCGGCGATCACCATGAGGTCAGACGGGCCGGCGAAGCCGTCGATGCCCACCTTGCCGAACACCTGGCGCTTGGCCTCCTGGACGTAGAGGTTGCCCGGCCCGACGATCACGTCGACGCGGAGACCGTCTCGGTGCCGAAGGCCAGCGCGGCGATCGCCTGCGCGCCGCCCATCCGGTACACGACCGATGCGCCGGCCAGCCGGCAGGCGCCGAGCACCGCGGAGTTGACCTCGCCGTCGGCGCCGGGCGGAGCGCACACGGCGATGTTCTGGACGCCGGCGACGCGGGCGGTGACCACGCCCATGATCACCGTGCTGGGATACGGGGCCCGGCCCCCCGGGACGTAGACGGCGGCGCTGTCGACCGGCACCTCGCGCAGCGGACCTCGTGGCCGTCGAAGGTGACGGTCTGGTCGGAGGCCAATCCGGCCTCGGCGACCCTCGTGACGTTGTCGATGGCGAGGCGCAGGCCGTCCGCGGACGGCGTCGTCCAGGCGGGCCTCGGCGGTGTCGAGCTCGGCCTCGGGCACCCGCAGCGCGGCGGGGGTGGTGCCGCCGGTGTCGTACTCGCGGGTGTAGAAGCGCAGCGCGTCGTCGCCGCTGGCGCGCACGCGGGCGATGATCTCGGTCACCTGCTCGGCGACGGCCTCGGGCGCGGGGATGAGCTCGCGCAGCTCCTGGGCCAGCCCCGACGGGGTCGCCGGACAGGTTCAGACGCTCATACTGCACCGATTCGCTCCAGGAGTTGGTCGATCACGGAAGCACGCAGCTTATGCGCCACCGGGTTGGCGATGAGTCGCGCCGTGCACACGGCGATCTCCTCGCGGACCACCAGACCGTTCTCGCGCAGCGTCGTGCCGGTGGCGGTGAGGTCGACGATCGCCTCGACGAGGCCGGTGAGCGGCGCCAGCTCGACGGACCCCTTGACCTCGACGATCTCGGCCTGCCGGCCCGTGTTGAGGAAGTGGGCCGTGGCGATCCGCGGGTACTTCGTGGCGATGCGCACGACGCCCAGCCGACGCAGCGCCTCCGCGGCGCGGTCCTCCCCCGCGACCCCGGCCAGCACCATCTGGCAGCGGCCGTAGCCGAGGTCGACGAGCTCGTAGACCTCGCGCTCGGACTGCTCCATGAGCACGTCCTTGCCGGTGATGCCGATGTCCGCGGCGCCGGCCTCGACGTAGGTGGGCACGTCGGACGGCCGCATCGTGATGATGCCCACGTCCTCGAACAGCAGCTTGCGGTCGTTCTCGCGCACCTCACGGGTGTCGAGCCCGATCCGATCGAGCAGGTCGAGGGTCTCGCCAAGCAGCGCCCCGCGCGGGACGGCGATCCGCAGGTCGGTCGCGGTCACTAGGCCCGGCCGCTTTCCTCACCGGTGAGGGCGATGTGCACGCGCTCGACGTTGAGCGCGAAGCCGACCGCGGGCAGCGGGCGCCCGAAGGAGCCCAGCAGCTCGTCGTAGCGTCCGCCTCCGCCCAGGGGGACGCCGTAGGCGGGGTCATAGACCTGAAACAGCGGGCCGGTGTAGTAGCCGAGGCTGCGCACCAGCCCGAGGTCGAAGATGATCCGCTCGGCCACCTCGGGCGCCAGCAGGCCGTGGACCTCGCGCATGCCGCTCAGGGCGTCGTGCAGCGCCCCCTCCAGCCCCTCGAGCACCTCGGGGCCGCCGCGGGTGTGGGCCAGGCGCAGCAGCAGGTCGGCGTCGGCGTCGGCCAGGCCGAGCGCACGCACCTCCCGGTCCACGCCGACGAAGTCGCCCGCCGCGAGCTCGGTGAGGATCAGCTCCCGGCGCTCGGCGTCCACCTCGAAGGCCTCGAGCAGCGACGGATACAGCGGCGGCGTCGCCGAGCCCCACGCGGTAGTTGTCCAGGCCGGCGGCGTCCAGCGCGGCGCACAGCACGCCCAGCACCTCGGCGGTGCCCTCCGCCCCGGGCACGCCGATGAGCTCCACTCCCGCCTGCAGGAACTCGCGGGTCTGGCCCCGCTGGGGGCGCACCCCGCGGTAGGCGTGGGCGACGTAGCAGAAGCGCAGCGGCGGCTCGGCGTGCGCGTAGCGGGTCGCCACCACCCGGGCGATGGGCACGGTCATGTCAGGCCGCAGCACGAGCACGCTGCCGTGCTCGTCGAAGACCCGGTAGGCGGGCCGGGCGCCGCCGATGTTGCCGCGCTCGAAGGTCTGCTCGTACTCGAGCGCGGGCGTGTAGACCTCGCCGTAGCCGGCGCGGTCGAACACCTCGCGGATCCGGTCGGTCATCGCGCGCAGCTCGCGCATCTCGTCCGGGAGGACGTCGCGCGTGCCGCTCGGTGTCCGGTCCACCATCGCTTCGAGACCGCCGGCGCGGGTCGAGCGGGCGGCGCTCACGCCGCTACGGGAGCGTCTTCCAGCCGGGTGATGCGGGCACCGAGTTCACGCAGCCGCTCGTCGATCCGCTCATAGCCGCGGTCGATCTGGCGGATGTTGCCGATCTCCGTGACCCCGTCGGCGCACAGCGCGGCGATCAGCATCGCCATCCCGGCGCGGATGTCGGGGGACTCCACGCGGGAGCCCCGGAGCGGACGAGGCCCGTTGACGATCGCGCGGTGGGGGTCGCAGATGGTGATCGAGGCGCCCATCCCGACCAGCTTGTCGGTGAAGAACAGGCGGTTCTCGAACATCTTCTCGTGGATCATCACCGAGCCCGAGGCCTGGGTGGCCAGGGCGAGGGCGATGCTCGTGAGGTCGGCGGGGAAGGCGGGCCACGGGCCGTCCTCGACCTTGGGCATGTGGTCGCCGTGGTCGTTGCGGATCACCAGCTCCTGGTTGCCGGGGACGATGATGTCGTCGCCGTGGACCTCTGAACGCAGGCCCAGGCGCTCGAACACCAGGCGGATCATCCGCAGGTCGTCGGGCCGGGTGTCCTTGACGATGAGCTCGCCGCCGGTGACACCCGGCCAGCGCCATGAACGAGCCGATCTCGATGTGGTCGGGCGCGATCGTGTGGGTGCAGCCGCGCAGGCGTGCCTGTCCGTGGACGGTCATGACGTTGGAGCCGATGCCGTCGATGTCGGCGCCCATCTGCTCGAGCATCCGCGCCAGGTCCTGCACGTGGGGCTCGGAGGCGGCGTTGCGGATGACGGTGGTGCCGCGCGTGAGCGCGGCGGCCATCAGCGCGTTCTCGGTGGCCATCACCGAGGGCTCGTCCATCAGGAAGTCACAGGGGCTGAGGCCCAGCGGCGGTGCGGTGAGGACGATCTCGTCCGGGCGGTCGTCGACGGCCGCGCCGAGGGCGCGGAACGCATCGAGATGCGGATCGAGGCGGCGGCGCCCGATCACGTCACCGCCGGGCGGTGGCATGTGGGCCGAGCCGAAGCGCGCCAGCAGCGGGCCGGCGAGCAGGAACGAGGCCCGGATCCGCTCGGACAGGACCCGGTCGACCTGCGTGCTCTCCACGGTGGAGCTGTCGATGAGGATCTCGGCGGGGTCGGTCCACTCCACCCGCGCGCCCAGAACTCCGAGCAGGCGCACCATGTCCTCGACGTCGGAGATCTGGGGCACGTTGCGCAGGATCACCTCGTCCTCGGTGAGCAGGCAGGCGGCCAGAATCGGCAGCGCCCCGTTCTTGTTACCGGCGGCGGTGATCGTGCCACACAGGGGCACACCGCCTTCGATGACGAACTTCTCCAGTTTGATCGACCCCGCAGTGGTGGTGGGTGGACGGTCGTCGGTCAGCGTAGCCGCTGCAGGTACGGACTGTCTCGCGGGCGCGACGGGGGCCGAGTGCTGAGCTAGGGTAACGGCCATGCCGCGAGAGTTTTCGCGGGAGCAGGCCTGGGACCTTCTTTGCGAATGGACGCAATCAGACTCCCTGCGACGCCACATGCTGGCCGTCGAGACGGCCATGCGCGCCTACGCGCCGCGCTTTGACGGTGACGTCGAGCTGTGGGGCCTGACCGGGCTCATGCACGACCTCGACTACGAGCGCTATCCGTCGCTGGAGGACGGGCACCCCCGCTACGCGCTCAAGGAGCTCGAGGCGCGCGGGTATCCGCCCGAGCTCGTCCGCGCCGTCGCGTCGCACGCCACCTATCTGGGCGTCTCGCGCGACTCGCCGATGGAGAAGACGCTGTTCGCCGTCGACGAGCTCTGCGGCTTCCTGCTGGCCTGCGCCTACGTCCGTCCCGAGGGGCTGGTCGGGATGACCCCGAAGTCCGTGAAGAAGAAGATGAAGACCCCGGCGTTCGCCGCCGCCGTCAGCCGCGACGACATGACCGAGGGCGCCGCCGAGCTCGGCGTGGACTTCGACGAGCATCTCGCGTTCGTCATCGCGGCGCTGGCCGAGCGCCGTGACGAGCTCATGCCCGCCGCGGCCGCGGCGGACGGAGACTGAGGGAGCGCCGCGTGGCCCCGGTCTCGGTCGTGGTCCTGGAGGGCGATGAGACCGGCCAGGAGCTGCTCGAGCAGTGCCTGCGGGTGCTCGACGGCGAGCTGCTGGGCCTGGAGCTGGAGCTCCAGCGCTTCGACCTGTCGCTGGAGAGCCGCCGGGCCACCTCCAACGGGATCGTCGACGAGGCCGCGGTGGCGATGCGCGAGGCCGGCCTGGGGCTGAAGGCGGCGACGATCACGCCGGAGGGCGCGGGCGACGTCGGCTCACCCAACCGCATCCTGCGCGAGGAGGTGGACGGCAAGGTCATCGTGCGCACCGGGCGCCGGCTGCCCGGGGTGGCGCCGCTGGCCGGCGTCTATCACCCCATCTCGGTGGTGCGGATGGCCGTGGAGGACGCCTACGGCGCGGCCGAGCGCCGCGAGGGCGACGCCGGCGCGCCCGACGAGGTCGCCTACCGGACCGAGAAGATCACCCGCTCAACGTGCCGCGCCGTGGCCGAGTTCGCGTTCCGCACCGCGGCCAAGATGGGCGCGCGGGTCTACGGCGGGCCCAAGTGGACCGTCTCGCCCGTGTATGAGGGGATGCTCAAGGAGGAGATGGACGCCGCGGCGGCGCGCCACCCCGACATCCCCTACCAGCCGGTGCTCATCGACGCCACCTACGCCGGGCTGCTGTCGGGCGCGACCGACGCGCCGCTGGTCATCCCGGCGCTCAACCGCGACGGCGACTGCCTGTCGGATCTCGTGCTGCCGATGTTCGGCTCGATCGCCGGAGCCGAGTCGGTGCTGCTGGCCTTCGACGAGGACTACGACACGACGTGCGCGATGGCCGAGGCGCCCCACGGGACCGCTCCGGCCCTGCTGGGCAAGGACCTGGCCAACCCGCTGGCGATGATCCTGGCCTGCGGCGCGCTGCTGCGCCACGCCGCCGACCGCCACGGGGCCGCCTGCGAGCGGGCCTCACGGGCCATCTACGAGGGGACGCTGGAGACGATCGCCTCGGGCACCAAGACGCCCGACCTGGGCGGCCACGCCGGCACCACGGAGTTCACCTCGGCGGTCGTGGACCGCATCCGGACCAAGCTCGACGTCTGGTCCTCGCTGGGCTCCTGACGGCCCAACGCGGCCGTGTGCAAAAACCCTTGCATACCCCTCGGTTCCGTCCGGGCCCCTCCCTACTCTTACGAACATATGTTCCAGGCATCCGGTAAACGACTCCGCGCCTTGCTGACGTTGCTCGACGACGTCCTCGGGGATCCCGAGCCACCGGCCGCACCGCACCCTCACCGCCGGCCGGTCCGGATCGAGCGGGAGCGGCGCGCCGGCACCGTGGCGGCGCGACCCACGCACTGCCTCTCCCCCGTGCCCGTCCGGCCCGTCACGGCCAGGACGGCGCGCGAGCGCATCGGTTAGCTCCGTCCCGTCGCCTGCACGCGGCGGGCGCGCCCCCTCGAGTCTCAGCGGACGCCAGGTGCCGCTATGCAGCGCACCGCGGTCGCCGGACCGCCGTGCCGCCAGTGCAGCGCACCGGGTCACGGACGCCGTGCCGCTCATGCAGCGACCGGGTCGACGGACCCCGGGCGCTGTCCAGGCCGCATCCCTGCACGGCGGTGGCGCGTCGTGGGATATCGCCATCCGGGGTAACGGTGATCGTCCCATACCATCTCGCCGGTTGTGTCAGGTCCCTAACCGAAACAAGGCGCCGGCGATCGCGATCACGCCGGATGGCTCGCCACTCGGCGTGGTCGTTGCCCGCTCTGCACCAGAGCGACGAGGACCGCGATGAACGTGCCCAGACCCAGGACGACGCAGACGAGGAACAGGACGAAGACCTGCGGGTTGGCCCGGAAGTACTTCGCCATCGCTCGCATTCTCTGGTGATGGTGCCATGCGGGGGCACCGGCTCGTCAAGGCAGGTTTGCCAGAATGCTCTGATGCCAGCATCGAGAACGACGGCGAGCCCATCACCGAAGAGGGGCTCGCGTCCCTCAAGGCCGAGATCGGCGAGCTCGAGACCGTGGCCCGCCGCGATATCGCGGCCCGCATCCTCACCGCCCGCGGCCACGGCGATCTGAAGGAGAACGCCGAGTACCACGCTGCCAAGGAGGATCAGGCGCACCTCGAGACGCGCATCCTCCGGCTGCGCCAGCGTCTGCGCAAGGCGACGGTCGTCGACGTTGACAGCGGCACCCCGGGCGGCGGCTCCACCTTCGCCTTCGGCCGTTCGGCCGAGGTCACCGACGAGGGCACCGGAGAGACCCACACGTGGACCATCGTCGGTGTCACCGAGGCCGACCGCGCCGCCGGCAAGCTCTCCGCCGAGTCCCCCGTGGCCAGGGCGCTCCTGGACCAGCCGGCCGGAGCCGTCGTCTCCGTCGACGACCCCCAAGGGCACCCGCCGGCTGAAGATCGAGCGCGTGCTGTAGGCGCAAGTGTTGGGAAGTCCCGTCGGGTCCGGCGGCTCGCGGCCGGGTGCGTTACCGGTCACGGTCAAAGCGGTGTGCGTGACAGAAGATGGCCGCGTCCTGCTGTGTCGCAATCACCGCGACGAGTGGGAGCTCCCGGGCGGCCGCCCCAATACTGGCGAGCTCTTCGAGGACTGCGTGGTCCGCGAGGTACGCGAGGAAACCGGCCTGGACATCACGGTGGCCCGGTTCCTCGACGTCCAGGCGCTCGAGGTTACCCCCGGCGCCTGGGTCGAGGTCGCGGCCTATGAGCGCGTGATACCCGCCGGCGCAGAGCACATGACCCTCAAGATCAGTGGCGAACACACACAGGCCGCGTTCCTCGATCCGGCCACGCTCTCCGACGGCGAGCTCCCCCGCGCTTACAGGCAGCTCATCGCCCTCCGCTGACCCCCCGGACCTCACGCCCTTCGAGCCCCTCCCCCGGCACCCAGAGGCTTACCGCAGGAGCCCTAGCGGCGCGCCGTGCCGGGTCCAGGCCCTGCTTGGAGCATGGGATTCGATTCGCTGGTGACGGCGGAAGAGGCCGGCGGGGGTACACGCCCCACGCCGATGCCCGTCCTCGTAACCACTCTCCATACCCTGTACACGCTTCACAAGTGAGCCGGACGGGCAACGGTGTTGGGGTGAGTGCCCCCGCGGACGGCAAGAGGCGCCGATTAACACACAAAACCCCGCCTGCACAAGCAAGCGGGGTTTGTATAGAAGAACCGGCGGCGACCTACTCTCCCAGGCCCTTGCGGGCCAAGTACCATCGGCGCTGAGGGGCTTAACGGCTCTGTTCGGAAAGGGAAGAGGTGTTTCCCCCTCGCCATAGCCACCGGAAACTTGTCAAGACCGCGTGGCGTGACCCCGCCCAAGGGGCGAGGACCGCTCTTCGCGGGCCTTCAAAACTACACAGTGCCAATGAACGGATATCAAAATATCCGTCAAGCCCTCGACCCATTAGTACCGGTCTCCTACGAGTGTCACCACTCTTCCAGATCCGGCCTATCAACCTGGTGATCTTCCAGGGGTCTTACTCTCTCTAGGAGATGGGAGAGCTCATCTTGAGGCCGGCTTCCCGCTTAGATGCTTTCAGCGGTTATCCGATCCGCACGTAGCTAACCTGCGGTGCCCTTGGCAGGACAACAGATACACCAGAGGTGCGTTCATCCCGGTCCTCTCGTACTAGGGACGAATCCTCTCAACTCTCCAACGCCCACGGCAGATAGGGACCGAACTGTCTCACGACGTTCTGAACCCAGCTCGCGTACCGCTTTAATGGGCGAACAGCCCAACCCTTGGGACCTACTTCAGCCCCAGGATGCGACGAGCCGACATCGAGGTGCCAAACCGGGCCGTCGATGTGGACTCTTGGGCCCGATAAGCCTGTTATCCCCGGAGTACCTTTTGTCCGTTGAGCGACGACGCTTCCACTTGCTATCGCCGGATCACTAAGGCCTGCTTTCGCACCTGCTCGACCCGTCGGTCTCGCAGTCAAGCTCCCTTGCTGCCTTTACACTCTACGCACGATTTCCGACCGTGCTGAGGGAACCTTTGCGCGCCTCCGTTACATTTTGGGAGGCGACCGCCCCAGTCAAACTACCCACCTGTCACTGTCCGGTGCCCCGATTCAGGGCGCACCGTTAGAGATCCAATACACCAAGGGTGGTATCTCAAGGATGGCTCCACGCCAGCCGCAGCCGGCGCTTCCAAGCCTCCCACCTATCCTGAGCGAAATGGATCGAACCCCAATACCAAGCTGTAGTAAAGGTTCACGGGGTCTTTCCGTCTAGCCGCGGGTACTCGGCATCTTCACCGAGACTGCAATTTCACCGAGCCCCTCGTTGAGACAGCGTTCAAGTCGTTACGCCATTCGTGCAGGTCGGAACTTACCCGACAAGGAATTTCGCTACCTTAGGACCGTTATAGTTACGGCCGCCGTTTACCGGGGCTTAGTTTCGGTGCTTCGGGTTGCCCCTAACACCTCCACGTAACCTTCCGGCACCGGGCAGGCGTCAGCCCCTATACGTCGTCTTACGACTTAGCAGAGACCTGTGTTTTTGGTAAACAGTCGCTTGAACCTATTCACTGCGGCCCTCTCGGGCTCCACTCGCGAAGAGCTTCACCCTACTGGGGCGCCCCTTATCCCGAAGTTACGGGGCGATTTTGCCGAGTTCCTTAACGAGGGTTATCTCGATCACCTTAGTGTTCTCCACTTGCCCACCTGTGTCGGTTTTGGTACAGGCACGCGCGACCTCCCTAGAGGCTTTTCTTGGAGGCATGGCATCCGGGACTCGCCGGCTTAGAGCCAGCTGGCATCGCGCCTCAGGTTATGCGGCTCCGGATTTACCTAGAGCCACCCCTACATGCTTACCCCAGGACGACCATCGCCTGGGATCCCATAGCCTTCCTCGTCCCCCCATTCGGTCAAACGGTCGCGACGTGGTACGGGAATATCAACCCGTTGGCCATCGACTACGCCTTTCGGCCTCGCCTTAGGTCCTGACTAACCCTGAGCAGACGAACTTTACTCAGGAAACCTTGGGCAATCGGCGGAGGGGATTCTCACCCCTCTTTCGTTACTCATGCCGGCATTCTCACTTCCGTCGCCTCCACAGCTACCTTACGGCGCTGCTTCACTGGCGGCGGAACGCTCTCCTACCGCGTGATCCGAAGATCACACCCGCAGCTTCGGTGACTAGCTTGAGCCCCGTTACATTGTCCGCGCTCGAACACTTGACCAGTGAGCTGTTACGCACTCTTTCAAGGGTGGCTGCCTCTAAGCCAACCTCCTGGTTGTCTGTGCATTCGAACATCGTTTACCACTTAGCTAGTACTTAGGGACCTTAGCTGGCGGTCTGGGCTGTTTCCCTCTTGACGCTGAAGTTTATCCCCCAGCAACTGACTCCCGGAGTAACCGTGACGGTCTTCGGAGTTTGCCTGAATTCGGTAACCTGGTAGGGCCCCTAGTCCAAACAGTGCTCTACGGCCGCCACGGAATTTATCCGAGGCTATACCTAAATATATTTCGGAGAGAACCAGATATCACTGAGCTTGATTAGCCTTTCACTCCGACCCACAGGTCATCCGCCCAGTTTTTAACCTAGGTCGGTTCGGTCCTCCACGAGGTCTTACCCCCGCTTCAACCTGCCCATGGGTAGCTCGCTCAGCTTCGGGTCTACCGCCTACGACTATGTCGCCCTATTCGGACTCGCTTTCGCTACGGCTCCGCTCATCGCTTAACCTTGCCGCAGACGAGTAACTCGCCGGCTCGTTATGCAAAAAGCACGCGGTCACAGAACAAGTCTGCTCCCACCGCTTGTAGGCACGCGGTTTCAGGTACTATTTCACTCCCCTTCCGGGGTACTTTTCACCTTTCCCTCACGGTACTAGTCCGCTATC
>CAWBPG010000005.1:607500-1236946 GCA_963790605.1 uncultured Actinomycetota bacterium
AACAACGAGGTGATCGACAGCTTCAGCCAGCTCGGGCCCATGGTGCGCAAGGCGATCGTCGACGTCGAGGACAAGCGGTTCTGGTCTGACCCCGGCGTGGACATCAAGGGCATCGCCCGGGCCTTCGTCGCCGACGTCACCGGGGGCGCGCGCCAGGGTGCGTCGACGATCGCCCAGCAGTTCGTCAAGAACGCCCTGGCCGCCGAGGGCAACCGCACCGTGTTCGAGAAGCTCCGCGAGGCCGCGCTGGCCTACCACCTCACCCGCGAATGGCCGAGGACTCAGATCCTCGAGGAGTACCTCAACTCGATCTACTTCGGCAACGGAGCCTATGGCGCCGAGTCCGCCGCCCGGGTGTACTTCGGCAAAGCGCTGCACTACGCCCCCAACGCCGCCAACGACGGGGGCTGCGGGGACAAGCCGCTGCCGTCCTGCGCGTCGCGGCTCAATCCGGCCCAAGCTGCGCTGCTGGCCGGCATGGTGGCCAACCCGTCGGCGTTCAACCCGCTTCAACCCGAGACGCGGTCTGCGGCCAAGGCGCGGCGCGACCTGGTGCTCAGGGACATGCTCAGCGCGGGCGACATCACGCGCACGCAATTCAACTACTTCCGCGACTGGCCACTGCCGACCGAGAACGACATCGAGCAGCCCGAGGAGCCGCCCGCCGCGCCGTACTTCACCAGCTGGGTGGGGCCCCAGGTGGTGGCCGCCATGGAGCGCGGCGGGGTCTCACCGAGCGTCGCGGGCTACCGCGCCTACTACGGCGGCCTGAAGATCCGCACCACGATCGACCTGCCGATGCAGACCGCCGCGCAGGAGGCGATCGCCCAGGACCTGCCCAGCGGTTCCGACATGCCGGCCGCGTCGCTGGTGGCGATCGACAACCGGACCGGCCAGGTCCGGGCGATGGTCGGCGGGCCACTGGTCGGCGGCCAGGAGGACTTCCAGAAGTACCCCTTCAACCTGGCCACCGAGGGCTTCCGCCAGCCCGGCTCGGCGTTCAAGCCCTTCACCCTCGCCGTGGCGCTCCAGCATGGCTACGGCCCGAGCTCGGTGTTCGACTCCAAGCCGCTTGACCTGATCGTCCCCAACAGCGGCGGCAAAGAGCACTACATGGTCAAGAACTTCGGCAACGAATATTCGGGCCCGATCAGTCTCGCGTCGGCAACGATCGTCTCTGACAACAGCGTGTTCACCCAGCTCGGCCTGTCCCCCGGAGTCGGCACCAAGAGGATCTCCCGGATGGCCACGGCGATGGGCATCCGCTCGCCCGTCTCCACCAATGACGCGATGATCATCGGCGGGCTCAAGCAGGGCGTCACCACGCTGGACATGGCCCACGCCTACGAGACGATCGCCACCGGCGGCCTGCGGGTGAACGCCCCGGGGCTCGGCGCCCCCAATGAGGGCCCGGTCGGCATCGCTCAGATCCAGTGCCTGGACATCAAGTGCCACGGCAAGAGCGACCTGTACGCCACGCCCCACTACCACCGTGTCATCCCGGCGGTCACGGCCGCGGTCATCCACGAGCTGCTCCAGGGCGTGGTGGCGCACGGCACCGGCACCTCGGCGGCGATCTCCGGAGTCGACGTGGCCGGCAAGACGGGCACCACCTCCAACTACGGCGACGCCTGGTTCGTGGGCTGGACCCCGCAGATCACGACCGCCGTGTGGGTCGGGTACCCCAACAAGCTGGTCCCGATGACCACGCTGTACAACGGCCAGCCGGTCGAGGGCGGGACCTTCCCCGCCAACATCTGGCACGACTTCATGGTCCAGGCGCTCCAGATCGAGGCCACCGAGGCCCAGGAGTTCGGCAAGCATCCCCACAAGAAGGCATCCGGCTCGACCGGCACGGGCACCGTCAGCACCGGTGACACTCAGACCGGCGTCACGTCCAGTGCCCCGCCCAGCGGCAGCACCGGGACGACGGGCAACGCCGGCGGCGCGGGCGCGGGGACGTCCACCAACGGCGGTGGCGCCGGCGGCGGTACCACGGGCGGCGGCACCGGTGGAGGCACCGGTAACACGGGCGGCGGCACCGGCGGTGGTGGCAGCGGCGGTGGTGGCACCGGTGGCACGGGCGGCGGCACCGGCGGTGGTGGCACCGGCGGTCCGGCCGGGGGCGGTGGCGGTACCGGCGGCGGTGGCAGCGGCGGTGCCGGCCTGGGCGGCGGTGGTGGCGGCGGCGGCTAAGCCGCGGTGACGCGCCGGACTGACCGCGACACGAACCGGTTGCCAGCCGCAACAAACCGCCACGGCAGATCGGCGGCCTTGGTGATGCCGATCCGGACGTCGACGGCCACGGCAACGTCGCGCCACGCCCGTGGCCGGTCTGAGAACAGCACCGGCCCGCGCAGCAGATCCGTGTCGTTGAGCTCCAGGCCGATCCCGAGCGCCTGGGTCAACTTGCCCGGCCCCGAGCACAGCTGGCGTACCGCCTCCACCCCACGCCGCTCGCGCATATGCTCGATCCCGTCCACGGGCTCCAGCGCGCGGATGAGCACCGCCGCTCCCACCCCCGAGGGCTCGCACACCGCATTCAACAGCGAGTGCACGCCGTAGGAGAAGTACACGTAGGCGCGCCCGGGCGGCCCGAACAGCGTCCGCGTCCTCGGGGTCAAGCCGATGAACGCGTGGGAGGCCGGCTCTGAGTCGTGGTAGGCCTCGGTCTCGACGATGACCCCGGCGGTGTCACCGTGGGTGACGACGCAGCCCACGAGGTCGCGAGCGACCTCCAGCACCGGGCGGTTAAAGAAGGCGCGCTTCACCGCAGCGCTGCGCGGGCGCGCTCGAGCTGCTCGCGCACGCGCGCCAGCGACGTCCCGCCTTCGGACACCTTGGCCTCGAGCCACGCCCCGTCCTGGAGCAGACGGTAGAACTCCTCGTCGAGCGCGGGCGACTGCGCCGTCAGCTCCTCGGGCGTGAGCTCCGAGAGCAGCTTGCCGGCGTCCAGGGCCTGGCGCACGAGCCCGGCCACCACCCCGTGGGCCTCCCGGAAGGGCACGCCGCGGCGCACCAGCAGGTCGGCGATGTCGGTGGCGGCCAGGAACTGGTCGCCGGCGGCCTCGGCCAGGCGCTCGCGCTTGAAACTGATGGTCTGGAGCATGCCGGTGGCGGCGTCCAGGCACAGCTCGAGCGTGTCCGAGGAATCAAACAGCGGCTCCTTGTCCTCCTGCATGTCCTTGTTGTAGGTCAGCGGGAGCCCGTGCATCACCCCGTGCAGCGCGACGAGATTGGAGACGAGGCGGGGCGCCTTGGCCCGCAGCAGCTCGGCGGCGTCGGGGTTCTTCTTCTGGGGCATGATCGACGAGCCCGACGCCCACGCGTCCGACACCTCGCAGAACCCGTACTCCTCGGTGGACCACAGGACGATCTCGCCGCCCAGCCGCGACAGATGAGTGGCGCACGTCGCCGCCGCGGCCAGGTAGTCGAGCACGAAGTCGCGGTTGGACACCGCGTCGACGGAGTTCTCGGCCACCCCCGAGAAGCCCAGGGCCGCGGCCACGGACTGACGGTCGGTGTCGAAGTTGACGCCGGCCAGCGCCCCGGCGCCGAGGGGCAGGCGGCCGGTGGCGGCGACCACGGCCTCGAAGCGGCGCGTGTCGCGCACCACCATCCAGAAGTAGGCGAGCAGGTGATGGCTGAGGTAGATCGGCTGGGCGCGCTGCATGTGGGTGTAGCCGGGGATCGGCCAGTCCAGGTGGCGCTCGGCCAGTTCGACCAGCGTGTGGCCGAGGCGGCCCAGCCGTTGCACCGCCTCGTGCGCGTGCGCGCGCACGAACATGGCGACGTCGGTGGCCACCTGGTCGTTGCGCGACCGCGCCGTGTGCAGGCGGCCGCCCACCCGTCCGACGATCTCGGTGACGCGGCGCTCGATGGCCATGTGGATGTCCTCGTCGCCGTCGGCGAAGGGGAACGTGCCGTCGGTGAGCTCCTGGCGCACCTGCTCCAGGCCGTGGCGCAGCTCGGCCCCATCGGCCTCGGAGATGATGCCCTGAGACGCGAGCATCGCGGCGTGGGCGATCGACTGATCCACGTCGTAGGGGCTCAGCCGCCAGTCAAAGCCGATCGAGTCGTTGAGCCGGCGAAAGGCCGCGTCCTGGGGTTCGGCAAACCGTGACATCGAACGGCCCCGGTCAGCGCCCCAGCACCGCGCGCAGCTCGGCAGCTACCCGCTCGACCTGGCCCTCGGTCATCGCCGGGAAGAAGGGCAGCGCGATCGACCGCGCCGCCACGTCCTCGCAGACGGGGAACTGGCCCTCGCGGTGACCGAACTGCTTTCGGTAGAACGACATGAGATGGATGGCGGGAAAGTACGGCTTGCTGGGTATCGACCGCTCCGCCATCGCACGAACAACGTCGTCGCGAGTCAACCTCTCGCGGGAGCTGGACGACGAAGACAAACCAGCCGCGTCGGTTGCCACCGGCGTCGGGGCACGGCAGCGTCAGACCCTCGATCCCCGCCAGGGCCTCGCGGTAGAGCTCGGCAACCCGCGCCCGCCCGGCCAGCATGTCGTCCAGGCGCTCGAGCTGGGCCAGGCCCAGCGCACAGGCGAGCTCTGACAGGCGGTAGTTGAAGCCCAGGCGGTCGTGGTCCAGCCATCCCATGTCCGGCGCACGGCCCTGATTGCGCTCGGAGTCCAGGCGCTCCTTGATCGACGCCTCGGAGGTGGTGACGACGCCGCCCTCGCCGGTGGTGAGCTGCTTGTTGGCGTAGAAGCCGAACACCGCCTGGTGGCGGCGGGCGCCCACGGCCACGCCGTCGGCGTAGGTGGCGCCCAGCGCCTCGCACGCGTCCTCCACGATCGGCAGTCCCAGTCGCTCCAGCGCCGTCATGTCGGCGGGGTAGCCGAAGACGTGCACGGGCAGCACGCGCCGCGGTCCGAGGCGTGACCGCGGCCGCCACGGCCGCGGGATCGACACACAGCGTCACCGGATCGATGTCGGCGAACACCGGCCGCGCTCGCTCGTACAGGGCCACGTTGGCCGAGGCGACGAACGAGAACGGCGAGGTGATCACCTCGTCGCCGTCGGACACCCCCACGGCCCGGAGCGCCAGGTGCAGGCCGGCGGTCCCGCTCGACACGGCGACGCCATAGCCGGCGCCGAGCCGCGCCGCGAACGTGCGCTCGAACTCACCCAGCAGCGGTCCCAGCGACAGCTGGCCGGAGCGCAGTACCGCCAGCACCCGCTCCTCCTCCTCGGGACCGAGGATCGGCCGGGCGAGGGGGATCTGCT
Source organism: uncultured Actinomycetota bacterium (assembly GCA_963790605.1). Lineage (GTDB taxonomy): Bacteria > Actinomycetota > Thermoleophilia > Solirubrobacterales > Solirubrobacteraceae > Palsa-465. Next base: position 612,742 of record CAWBPG010000005.1, read on the forward strand.
CGACACTCGTGCCGGTCACGAGCCGGTCACGAGCTCCGTGGCGCGGCGGCCGCGCTGCCCGACAGACGCCCGCGGCTCGGCGGCTGCATCCCGTACTCCAGCGAGTCGACGAGCGCCTCCCAGGAGGCCTCGATGACGTTCTCCGACACGCCGATCGAGCCCCACACCTTCTCGCCGTCGGAGACGTCGAGCAGCACTCGGGTGACGGCGTCGGTGCCCTTGGTCTCGTCGAGGATGCGCACCTTGAAGTTGATCAGCTCGATGTCGCGCAGGTGGGGATAGATCTCCACCAGCGCCTCGCGCAGCGCCTTGTCGAGCGCGTGGACCGGCCCGTTGCCCTCGGCCGTGCGCACGTACCGCTCGCCGCCTGGGCCGGGCGGGTCCAAATTTTGATCGTGGCCTCGGTCTCGACGTGGCCGTCGGCGCGCTTCTCGACGATGACGCGGAACGACTCGAGATGGAACAGCGGCTCGTACTCGCCGGTCTCCTTGCGCAGCAGCAACTCGAACGAGCCGTCAGCGGCCTCGTAGTGATAGCCGCGGTGCTCGAGCTCCTTGACGCGCTCGACCACATGGCTGGCCACGGTGTCGTCGAGCTCGAGGCCCGCCTCGCGCGCCCGGGACTGAACCGTCCCCTTGCCCGACAGCTCGGAGATGAGCATCTCGCGGTGGTTGCCGACGATCTCGGGCTCGATGTGCTCAAACGTCGCCGGATCGGCGCTGACCCCGGCCACGTGCATGCCGCCCTTGTGGGCGAACGCGTTGCGCCCCACGTAGGGCGCGTCGGGATCGGGCGTGAAGTTCAGGAGTTCCGCGATGTAGTTGGCCGTCGGCGTCAGCGACGCCAACTGGGAGTCGGTGAGGCACTCGTAGCCGAGCTTGAGCTGGAGATTGGGGATGATCGAGATGAGGTTGGCGTTGCCGCACCGCTCGCCGTAGCCGTTCATCGTCCCCTGGACGTGGGTGGCCCCGGCCATGACCCCCGCCAGCGCGGTGGCCACCCCACAGCCGGCGTCGTCATGGGTGTGGATGCCGATCCGCACCTGGGAGCTCACCGACGCCACGACGTCGCTCATCGCCGCCCCGACCACGTGGGGCAGGGTCCCGCCGTTGGTGTCGCAGCACACCACGGTCTCGGCGCCGGCCTCGGCGGCGGCGCGCAGGCACCGCAGCGCGTAGTCGCGGTCGTCGGCGTAGCCGTCGAAGAAATGCTCGGCGTCGTAGATCACCCGCTTGCCCTGCGCGACCAGGAACGCCACCGACTCGGCGATCATCCGCAGGTTCTCGTCGCGGTCAACCTTGACGACCTTCTCCAGGTGGAGGCCCCAGGTCTTGCCCACGAGGGTGCACACCGGCGCGAAGCACTCGGCGATGACGCGGAGGGCCGGGTCGGAGTCGGCCGCCAGCCCGCGCCGTCGGGTCATCCCGAAGGCGCAGATCTGGGCGTGCGCGAACGACTCGCCCGCCAGCAGACCGAACAGCTCGAGCTCCTTGGGGTTGGAGCTGGGGAAACCGGCCTCGATGAGGTCCATTCCCAGCTCGTCGAGGCGGTGGGCCACGCGCAGCTTCTCGCCCGCCGACAGCGACATGCCCTCACCCTGCATACCGTCGCGCAGGGTGGTGTCGTAGAGCTCGATCCGCGTCCTCATGGGGCGGCGCTGCGAGACGGGACCTTGACCACGTCCAGCCACTCCCGGTAGCGCGCATCGCGGCCGTGCAGGGCGTCGACGAAGACGGCCTGGACCGCGCGGGTGACCTCCCCGGCCACGCCCTCTCCGATGCGGTGGTCGTCGATCTCGCGCACCGGAACCATCTCGGCGGCGGTGCCCGACAAGAACACCTCGTCGGCGAGATACAGCTCGGCGCGGGCCAGGTCACGCTCGACGAGCTCGTAGCCGAGGTCGCGAGCGATCTGCATGATCGACTTGCGGTTGATGCCGTCGAGGATGCCGGAGGTCTGGGGCGGGGTCAGGATCACCCCGTCGCGCACGACGAAGATGTTCTCGCCGGTGCCCTCACACACGAAGCCGCGGCTGTCGAGCAGGATCGATTCCTCGTAGCCGGCCTTCACCGACTCGACCTTGGCCAGCACGCTGTTGAGGTACTGCCCGGAGGCCTTTGCGTGCGGGATGAGCGAGTCCGAGGAGATGCGCCGCCAGCTGGACACCTTGGCGCGGACGCCCCGCGTGGCCGAGTCCGCGCCGAGGTAGGCGCCCCAGGGCCACACGGCGATCGACACGCTCACCTCGCAGTCGAGCGGGTTGAGGCCCATCTGGCCGTAGCCGCGGTAGACGATCGGGCGGATGTAGCACGCGGGCAGTCCGTTGGCGGCGATCAGCTCGTGGGTGGCGCCGCGCAGCTCCTCCAGCGTGTACGGGATCGGCATGTAGTAGAGCTCCGCCGACGCGAACAGCCGCTTGAGATGGTCGTGGTGGCGGAAGATCGCGGGGCCCTCGGGCGTGTCGTAGGCCCGCTCGCCCTCGAATACGCCAGTCCCGTAATGCAAGCCGTGGGTCAGTACGTGGATCTTCGCGTCCTCCCAGGCAACGAGTTCTCCGTTGTGCCAGATGAGGTCGGCTTGTTCCACGACTGCTCCTTGGGTTGAGAAATCCGCGGCGGGGCGGCTTGGACTACGACAGGTGGTGAAGGACTTCCCGGGTGGCTTGTGCGGTCGTCGCCTCGCCCCCCAGATCGGGCGTGCGCAGCCCATCGGACAGCGCACGATCGACCGCCGATTCTACCGCCGCGGCCTCGTTTTCCAGGGCGAATCCATGCCGCAGCATCATCGCCGCCGAGAGGAACATGGCCAGCGGATTGGCGATGCCCTGACCCGCGATGTCGGGCGCGGAGCCGTGGACGGGCTCGAACACGCCCGGGGTGGAACCCGTTCCCCCGGGTGGGGATGTTGCCCAGAGAGGCGCTGGGCAGCATCCCCAGGGAGCCGGTGAGCATCGCCGACTCGTCGGAGAGGATGTCGCCGAACATGTTCTCGGTGACGATGACCTCGAAGTGGCGCGGCGCCGACACCAGCTTCATCGCCGCGTTGTCCACGAGCAGATGCTCGAGCTCGATGTTGGGGAACTCGGCCGCATGGACCTCGCGGACCACCTCGCGCCATAGGCGGCTGGTCTCCAGCACGTTGGCCTTGTCGACACTGGTCACGCGCGAGCGCGCCGCGCCGAAGGCCACCCGGGCGATCCGCACGATCTCCTCCCGGGTGTAGACGCACAGCGTCTGACGCGCTGTCGGCGGTCCGGGTCTTCTCGCCGAAGTAGATCCCGCCGGTGAGCTCGCGGACCACGAGCATGTCGGTGCCCTCGATGATCTCGCGCTTGAGCGGGCTCGCGTCATAGAGCGCTGGCAGCGGCTTGACGGGGCGCAGATTGGCGAACAGGCCCAGCCCCTTGCGCAGGCCGAGCAGCCCCTGCTCGGGCCGCGGCTGGTGGGGGTCGGTGGTGTCCCACTTGGGGCCGCCGACAGCGGCGAGCAGGACTGCGTCGGCGGCGCGGCAGGCGGCCAGCGTCTCATCGGTGAGCGCGGTGCCGTGGGCGTCGATGGAGGCGCCGCCGAACGGGTGCTCCTCGTACTCGAAGCGGCCGGGGGCGACGGCGTCGAGGACCTCGACGGCGGGCCCGGTTATCTCGGGACCGATGCCGTCTCCGGGGAGGAGGATGACGCGGGAGGCCATGACGGACGGGGACCGTACCCGATCGCGTCCGCTCAGGGCCGCCGCGCGGTCATGTTCAGGCGTACGTAGTCGAGCACCACGGGCGTGTCGTAGCGCTCAAGCACCGTGTCGATGAAGCGGTCGCGCAGCTCGTCGGGCAGCGGGTCCAGGTGGCGCACCAGGCACACGGTGCTGACGAACGCGCGCGGGTCCTCGAGCGGCGTCGGCTTCTCCTCCAGCCATGTGGAGATGTCGGTGAAACCGGCCCGCTCCAGCCGCTCGGCGGTCTCCTCGGCGGTGGCGTAGTTCCACGGGCGCACCCAGTCTGTGAAATAGGGCGCGAACGGCTCCTCGAACGCGACCTTGTCGGCGAGCACGCGGAAGCGGTCGATGTTGCCCTTGCCGCCGCACTGGGCCAGCAGCCGCGCGCCGGGCTTCATGTTGCGCGCCAGCGCGGCGAACAGCGCGTCGTGATCGGGGATCCAGTGAAACGTGGCGTTGGAGAACACGACGTCGACGGGCTCGGGCAGCTCGAGCTCGGCCAGGTCCTGGCACAGCGCGGTGGCGGCGTCGCCGACGGCCTGGAGGGTGTGGCGGACCATCGAGGGCGCGGCGTCGACGGCGTATACGGTGCCGCGTGGGACGCGGCGGATGAGCTCGAGCGTGATCTTGCCGCTGCCGCAGCCCGCGTCAACGACGACCTCGTCACCGGCCAGCTCGAGCCGGTCGAGCTGCTCGGCCGCCCAGCGCTGCTGGGGTGCGGAGACGCGGTCATAGGTGCCGGCATCCCAATCTCTGGTGGTGGCCATGGTTCTCAGCCCTCCTTGTGGGCGATCAGGACGGGACCCCGGGGACGGGACATCGTCACAACGCGCTCGTCGACGGTCCCGACCGCTCGCGGTCGCGCTCGTAGGAGGCGATCGCGTCGTCCTGCTCGAGAGTGAGCGCGATGTCGTCCAGGCCGTTGAGGAGCCGGTGCTTGATCTCGCGGTCGATCTCGAACCGCGCGGTCCCGCCCGGCCAGCGGACCTCCTGGCCGGCCAGGTCGACCTGCGCCTGGCCCGCCTGCGCGATCGCCGCGCATTCCTCGCTGGTCAGCTGCACCGGGAGCAGCCCGATCTTGGTGCAGTTGGAGCGGAAGATGTCGGCGAAGCTCGAGGCGATGACCGCTTGAAAGCCGTAGTCCTCCAGCGCCCACGGCGCGTGCTCGCGGCTCGAGCCGCAACCGAAGTTTCGTCCGGCCACCAGGATCGGGTTGGCCGGCAGGTTCCAATCGGGCTCCTTGGCCCAGTCGTAGAAGAGGAACTCGCCGAAGCCCGTGCGCTCGACACGCTTGAGGAACTGCTTGGGGATGATCTGGTCGGTGTCTACGTCGTCGCGGTTCAGGACGCTGACGGGCCCGGTGATCGTCTCGATTGCCTTCATGACTGCACGCCTGGGTGGGCGGGGGCATATTCGCGGATGTCGACGAAGTGGCCCTCGATCGCCGCCGCGGCGGCCATCTGGGGCGAGACGAGGTGCGACCGGGCGCCGCGGCCCTGACGGCCCTCGAAGTTGCGGTTCGAGGTCGAGGCGACCCGCTCGCCGGGGGCGGCGATGTCCGGGTTCATCCCGAGGCACATCGAGCAGCCCGCTCCGCGCCAGTCGAAGCCCGCTTGGCGGAAGACCTCGTCCAGGCCCTCCTGCTCTGCCTGGGCCTTGACCTGCGCAGAGCCCGGGACGACCATCGCGTAGACGCCGTCGGCCACCGTGCGCCCGCTCACCACCTCGGCGGCGGCACGCAGGTCCCCGATCCGCGAATTGGTGCAGGAGCCGATGAACACGCGGTCGAGCTTGATCTCCTGGATCGGCGTCCCGGCCTGAAGGCCCATGTAGTGCAAGGCCCGCTCGTCGCCGTCATCCTGAGGGGCGGGCACCGCCTCGGTGACGCCGACGACCATCTCGGGGTTGGTGCCCCACGTGACCATCGGGCTGATCGCGCCGGCGTTCACGACCACCTCCTTGTCGAAGGCAGCGCCCTCGTCGGTGTGCAGGTCGCCCCAGTCATCGGGGGCCGATGACGGCGCCGCGGGCCGCCCGATCACCCACTCGGAAGTGGTCTCGTCGGGGGCGATCATGCCGGCACGGCCCCCACCCTCGATCGTCATGTTGCAGACGGTCATCCGGCCCTCCATGGTCAACGACCGGATCGCCGCCCCGGAGTACTCCACGACGTGGCCGACGGCGCCGTCAACGCCCATCTGGCCGATGGTGGCCAGGATCAGGTCCTTGGCGGTGACCCCGAATCCGAGATCGCCCTCGTAGCGAATGATCATCGACTTGGGCTTTGACTGGACCAGGCACTGCGTGGCCAATACGTGCTCGACCTCGGAGGTGCCGATCCCGAAGGCCAGCGCGCCGAAGGCGCCATGGGTGGCGGTGTGCGAGTCGCCGCAGACGATTGTCATTCCCGGCTGGGTCACCCCCAGCTCAGGGCCGATCACGTGCACGATCCCCTGGCGGTCTGAGCCCAGCGAGTACACCGGGATCCCGAACTCCTCGCAGTTGCGCTCCAGGGTCTCCACCTGCACCCGGGAGAGCTCGTCCTTGATCCGCGCGGCCACGGGGGTGCCGTCCGTGGGAACGTTGTGATCGGCGGTAGCCAGGGTCCGGTCAGGGCGCCGGAGCTTGCGGCCCGCCAGGCGGAGCCCGTCGAACGCCTGCGGGCTCGTGACCTCGTGGACGAGGTGCAGGTCGATGTAGAGAAGGCCGGGGGCGACCTCGTGGGCCTCCCAGATCTTGTCGAACAGGCTCTTGGGCATGGGTGGTCTCGCTTAGCTCCTCCTGAGTCCCGCGCTCACCACTGCCAGGAGCACGGCCTCGTCGGTTCCGGGGTTCTCGAAGTGATGGGGCAGATCCGCATCGAAGGTGACGCAGTCGCCGGCGACCAGCTCGTGGCGGGCGCCGTCGCAGTGCAGGACGACGGTGCCCTCCTGGACCAGCGCGGTCTCCCGGCTACCCGGCTCGTGCATCGGCGGATCGCCGGGGCCGCCGGTCACCGCGCCGGGGGCCAGCGTGTGACGCGACAGCTCGGCCCGCTGGCCGGGCAGTGGCGGCGTGAGGATCTCGTACGCGTGGCCGGAGGCGGCTCCCGGGCCGGTCCGGCGTTCGCCGCGGCGCACGACGGTCACCGCTCCGCCCTCGTCCAGGCGCAGCAGCTGGGACAGGCGCAACTCCAGGCCGTGGGCGATCCGTGTCGCCACCTGGAGCGTCGGGCTCGTCTCGCCGCGCTCGACCTGGGACAGCATCGGAGCGCTCACGCCGCAGCGCAGCGCCAGGTCGCGCAGCGAAAGATCCATCGCCTCGCGCAGCGCGCGGATCCGAGGTCCCAGGCTCTCCGGCGAGGTCAGGTGCGGTTCGGCCAGCGCCATACCCGTGTACGCTATCACGTACAGCCGTCTGCTCGCACGTTCGTCTGAGTGCGCTGGAGCGCCTGGGTAGCCTGCAACGCGTGCGGACGCGACCCGATGTCCTGGTTCTCGGTGGCGGCGGCGTGCTCGGCGAAGCTTGGATGATGGGCGTCCTGGCGGGGATCGAGGACGGCGCCGACGTCGACCTGCGCAAATGCGAGTCGTTCGTCGGCACGTCGGCGGGCGCGATCGTGGCCGCCCATCTCGTGGCCGGCAATGCGCCGCGCCGGCCATCGTCGGTCGGGACCGAGCTTCAGCTCTCCACCGGCGGCCCCAGCCGCGGGCTGGCGGTGGCGGCGGCGGCCGCCGCCCGGCGCGCCGGACAGGCCGCCTTGGCCGCCAGCAGCGCATTTGCGCCGCTGGCCCTGGGCATGGCCGCCCCGGGCGGCGCGCTCGCGCGCGCCCTGCTGCTGCGCGGTCTTCCCCGCCCCCCGGACACGCTCTCCGGGCTGCGCGCCCACATCGAGAGCTCGCCCGCCACCTTCGACGGTCGCCTGCGCATCACCGCCGTGGACCGCGGCAACGGCCGCCGCGTCGTGTTCGGCAGTCCCGGCGCGCCGGCGGCCAGCGTGGGTCAAGCGGTCGAGGCCTCGTGCACGGTGCCGTGGCTGTTCGCGCCGGTGCGCATCGCCGGGCGCGAGTACGTCGACGGCGGCGTGTGGAGCCCGACCAACCTCGACGCCGCGCCCGCCGGCCGCGACACCCACGTCCTGTGCCTGAACCCGACCGCCAGCCTGGCCACGCGCCACACGATGCTCACCGTCATGCGCAACGTCGCCCGCTCGGCGGTGTCGATCGAGGCGCTGGCCGTGCGACGCCGCGGGGCCCAGGTGCGGACGATCGCCCCCAACGCGGAGTGCGCCGCCGCGATGGGCTCGAACTTCATGGACCAGGAGCCGCGGACCCGGGTGCTGTCCTCCGGCTACCGCCAGGGTCTGCTGGTCGCCGCCGACAGCCGCGACTGGTGATAGGGCGCCCGGGCTCGCGCAGCGAGTGCCCGACCCTCGGCGTTGCCGTTACGGCGCCCGGACGACCTCGGGCGCAGGCGCGTCCGCGGCCTCCTGCTCGGCGAGCACGCCGTGGCGGCGCACCGCGTTGGACAGCGCGCGCACGTAGGCGCGAGCGCCGGCCTCGAGGATGTCGGTGGAGACGCCCTGACCGGCTCCGGTCACGCCGCCGAACTCCAGCACCACCGAGGTCTCACCAAGAGCGTCCTGGCCGCCGGTGACCGCGTCGACGCGGAACTCGCGCAGCTTGGCGTCGACCTTGGTGGCCGTGTTGATGGCGTGGAAGATGGCGTCGACCGGGCCGTCGCCGGTGAAGGAGCCGACCAGCTCCTCCCCGTCGGGACCGCGCACGCCGACGGTGGCGTGCGGCGGGCGGCGGGTCGAGGCCTCGACATCGAACCACTCGAGCGTGTAGCCGGCGATCTCCTGGCGCAGCTCGTCGGTGACCAGCGCCTCCAGGTCCAGCGCGGTCACCTGCTTCTTCTTGTCCGCGATCTCCTTGAAGCGCTTGAACGCCGTATTGAGCGACTGGCCCTCCAGCTCGAAGCCCAGCTCGGCCAGCGCCTGGGCCAGCGCGTGGCGGCCCGAGTGCTTGCCGAGCACGATTGAATTGGCGTCCAGGCCGACCGTGGTGGCGTCCATGATCTCGTAGGTGGTGCGCTCCTTGAGCACACCGTCCTGGTGGATGCCGGATTCGTGGGCGAATGCATTGCGCCCCACGATCGCCTTGTTGGGCTGCACCACGTAGCCGGTCAGACGCGAGACCAGGCGCGAGGTGCGCGCGATCTCCCGGGTGTTGGCGCCGGTGCACAGGCCCACGTCGGCCTGACGCGTGTGCAGGAGCATCACGATCTCCTCCAGCGAGGCGTTGCCGGCCCGCTCGCCGATCCCGTTGATCGCGCACTCCACCTGGCGCGCGCCCGCCTGCAGCCCCGCGAAGGAGTTGGCCACGGCCAGGCCCAGGTCGTCGTGACAGTGCACCGAGAGCACCACCTTGTGCAGGTCGGGCACTGCCTCGTAGAGCCGGCGCAGGAACTCGGTGTACTCGTGGGGCATGGTGTAGCCCACGGTGTCCGGGATGTTGATCGTGGTGGCGCCCTCGTCGATGGCGATCTGGCACACCTCCGCGGTGTAGTCCAGATCGGCGCGCGTCGCGTCCATCGGCGAGAACTCGACATCGTCGAGGTACTGCTTGGCATGGGCCACGGCAGCGCGGGCTTGCCCCTTGACGTCCTCGCGCGTGCTCTGCAGCTGATACTGGATATGGATGTCCGACGTGGAGATGAAGGTGTGGAGACGGGCCCCACCCGCCCCCTCGGCGTCCTTGACCGCGTTGTAGGCGGCGTCGATGTCGCCGACGTGGGTGCGAGCCAGGCCGGCGATGACAGGGCCCTCCACCGTCCGCGCGATGGTCTGCACGGCCTCGAAGTCGCCGGGGGAGGTGATCGGGAACCCGGCCTCGATCACGTCGACGCCCAGGCGAGCGAGCTGCTGGGCAATCTCCAGCTTCTCCTGCGTGTTCAGCGAAATGCCGGGCGACTGCTCGCCGTCGCGCAGCGTCGTGTCGAAGATCAGTACTCGGTTGGGATCGTCAGGTGGCGTCATGTCGCTACTTCCCTTGGCTCGAACTTGACTGCTTCTCGGTGCTGTTGTTCGCGGCTACGTGCGGCCGCCCACGCGCTATTCCCCCTTGCGGGGGAGGAGAAGAAGTCGAAGGGCGAGGCTGAGCGACATTCGACGCACAGCGTAGCAATGCCTTCCAGGCAGGGGCTACAGCGCGACGGTGTGACCGGCGACGAAGCCCTCGCTGTTGACGATCTTCGCCACCACGTCTGCCGGCACCGGCGACGCGGTGGTGATCGCCATCGCGGCGAGGTGACCCTCATCGGAGCGCTCGTCGGGCAGCCGCCCCACGGCGGCGGAGATGATGTTGACCCCGTGCTCGCCGAACAGCGTCCCGACACGGCCGAGCATGCCCGGCAGGTCCTGGTAGCGGAACAGGGTGATGTGCTCCTCGAGCTGGACGTTGAAGCGGTGGCCCCACGCCTCGAGCAGGTGGGGCCGGTTGCGCTGGCCGAACAGCGTGCCCGCCACCCGCACCGCGCGCCCACTCGCGGTCACCTGCACGCGCACGAGGTCGGTGTACTCGCGGGCGGTTGAGTGCTTGGTCTCCACCAGGCGGATGCCGCGCTCCTCGGCCACGACGTGCGCGTTGACCGCGTTGAGCTCCTCCTCGGTGTGCCCGGCGAGCGCCCCGAGCAGCGCCTGGATGGACAGCAGGCGCGTGTCGCGGTCCGCCAGCCGCCCGAAGTACTGGGTTTCGATGCGGTCCACCGAGCCGCCCTCGGCGATCGCCAACGTCACCGCGATCCGGCCCAGCGACTCGCACAGAGCGACGTACGGGCCGAGCACCTCGAGATCCTCGGCCGGGATCGCGGGCACATTGACCGCACTGGTCACCACGCCGCCCGCCAGTGCCGCCACCACCTGCTCGGCGGCCTGATAGCCGGCCCGATCGGTGGCCTCGGCGGTGGACGCGCCCAGGTGCGGGGTCACGATCACGTTGGGATAGCCGAACAGCGGGTGATCGGTGATCGGCTCGGAGCGGAACACATCGAGCGCGGCGCCGGCCACCTTGCCGGAGTCAAGCGCCGCCCGGAGGTCCTCGTCGACGACCAGCGGCCCGCGGGCCACGTTGAGGATCCGCACGCCGTCCTTGCACTTGGCCAGCACCTCGGCGTTGAGCCAGCCCTCGGTGTCGGGCGTCTTGGGCAGGTGCAGGGTGATGAAGTCGGCCGAGGCGTAGACGTCGTCGGGTGACTCGGCCTGCTCGACGCCCAGCTCCCGGTAGCGCTCGGCCGACACGTAGGGATCAAAGGCCACGACGTGCATGTTGAACCCGCGCGCTCGCTGGGCCACGAGTTGGCCGATACGGCCGAAGCCCAGGATCCCCAGCGTCTTCTCGTAGAGCTCCACGCCGGAGAACCTGGAGCGCTCCCACGCCCCGCCGGTGAGCGATGCGTGGGCCTGGGGGACGTTGCGGGCCAGGGCCAGCAGCAGCGCCATGGTGTGCTCGGCGGCGGTGATGACGTTGGACTCCGGCGCGTTGGCGACGACGATCCCGCGCTTGGTCGCCACCGGGACGTCGACGTTGTCCACGCCCACGCCCGCGCGGCCCACCGCCCGCAGCCGGGTGGCCCTGGCCAGCAGGTCGCCGTCGAGCTTGGTCGCCGAGCGGATGAGGATCCCCTCGTACTCACCAATCCGCTGCTCGAGCTCGCTCGCGGTCCCAGCCGACGCCGACGTCGACCTCGAAGTGCTCACGCAGCAGATCAACCCCGGAAGCGCCGATCTTCTCGGCGACGAGCACCCGCGTCATGACCGCTCCAGGATCCAGTCGATGCAGGCCGTCAGCGCCTGCACGTCGGCGGGGTCGGTGGCCGGGAACATGGCGACGCGCAGCTGGTTGCGGCCGAGCTTGCGGTAGGGCTCGACGTCGACGATCCCGTTGGCGCGCAGCGTCGCCGCCAGCGCGGCGGCATCGACGCCCTCGTCGAAGTCGATCGTGCCCACCACGAGCGAGCGCTTGGCGGGGTCCGAGACGAACGGGGTCGCGTTCTCATGGGCCATGGCCCACTCGTACAGGTGCGTGCTCGAGGCGGTGGTGCGCTGCACCATCGCGTCCAGTCCGCCCTGGTCGAGCATCCAGTCAAGCTGGCTCTCGAGCAGCAGGAGGGTGACGATTGCCGGGGTGTTGTAGGTCTGGTCCTTGCGCGAGTTCTCCAGCGCCGTCGGAAGCGACAGGAAGTCCGGGACCCAGCGGGCGTCGGTCCCGTCGGCCAGCTCCTCCACACGCTCGATCGCCGCCGGGCTCATCGCCGCCAGCCACAGGCCGCCGTCTGAGGCAAAGCCCTTCTGGGGCGCGAAGTAGTAGACGTCGGCGTCGGCCGCGGCCAGCGGGAGGCCGCCCGCCCCGGACGTGGCGTCGATGAGGACCAGAGCGCCGTCGGAGCCCTCCGGGCGCGTCACCGGGACCATCACGCCGGTCGAGGTCTCGTTGTGGGCCCACGCGATGGCGTCCACCGGCTCTGAGCCCAGCCCCTGTCCCGGCGCCGGCGCGTCGCCCGGGGCGGCGTCGACGACGATCGGCTTGCGCAGGAACGGGGCCGCCTTCGTGCAGGCGGCGAACTTGGCCGAGAACTCGCCGTAGGCCAGGTGCAGCGAGCGCTCGCGGATGAGGCAGCAGGTGGCGGCGTCCCAGAACGCGGTGGTGCCGCCGTTGCCAAGCACCACCTCGTAGCCCTCGGGGAGCGAGAGGAGCTCGGCGATGCCGGCGCGGATGCGGCCCACGAGCTGGCGGACCGGCTTCTGGCGGTGCGAGGTGCCGATCAGCGCGGCGCCCGGGCCGGCGACGTACTGGAGCTGCTCGGGGCGCACGCGGGATGGCCCGGATCCAAAGCGCCCATCCAGGGGCTTGAGATCGTCAGGGATCCTGAGGTCAGTCGTGGTCTGGGTCATGTGGCCTGGCGGGGGGACGGGGCTCGGGATGGGGGTGCCCGCGATGGGCGGGCGCTACTCCTCAAAGGCGGTGTCGATCCAGTCCATCTGGGCGCGCAGTTCCTTCCCCACGACCTCCACCTGATGGCCGGCCTGCTCGGAGCGCATGCGCTTGAAGTTCTCCTGGCCCGCGCGGTTCTCGGCGATCCACTCGCGCGCGAAGTCGCCGCTCTGGATCTCTGAGAGCACCTGCTTCATCGCCGCACGGGTCTCCTCCCCGATGATCCGCGAGCCGCGGGTCATATCACCGTACTCGGCGGTGTTGGAGATCGAGTAGCGCATCCCGCTGATCCCCTTCTCGTACATGAGGTCGACGATCAGCTTGAGCTCGTGTAGGACCTCGAAGTAGGCCAGGCGCTCGTCATAGCCGGCCTCGGTCAGAGTCTCATAGCCTGCGCGCACGAGCTCGGTGACGCCGCCGCACAGAACCGCCTGCTCTCCGAACAGATCGGTCTCGGTCTCCTCCTTGAAGCTCGTCTCGATGACACCCCCCCGGGTGCCGCCGATGCCCTTGGCGTAGGCCAGCGCCACGCCCAGCGCGTCGCCGCTCGCGTCCTGCTGGACCGCCACCAGACAGGGCACGCCCGAGCCCTCCAGGTACTGGCGACGGACGAGGTGGCCGGGGCCCTTGGGGGCCACCAGGGCCACGTCGACGTCGGGCGGCGGGACGATCTCGCCGTAGTGGATCGAGAAGCCGTGGCCGAACATCAGCGTGTTGCCGGGCGCGATCCCGTCCTTGAGGCCGTCATCCCAGATCTGGCCGTGCAACTCGTCGGGCGCGAGCAGCATGACGATGTCGCCCTCACTGGCGGCGTCGGCAGGTTCGAGCACCTTCAGGCCGTGGGCCTCAGCCTTGGCCACGCTGCTCGAGCCGGATCTCAGGCCGACGACGACGTCGACGCCGGACTCTTTGAGATTGAGCGCGTGAGCGTGGCCCTGCGAGCCGTAGCCGATGATCGCGACGGTCTTGCCGTCGAGCTTTGAGAGGTCTGCGTCGTCGTCGTAGTACATATGGCTCGCAGGCTACAAGGCGCAGCCTGCGAACCACTTCGTCGACGCGTGCGCGGCGGCTATCCGCCGCCGAACCGCTGCCGCAGCGCCAGCACGCTATTGACGTAAGCCTGCGTATCGGCGTACAGACCGTGGGCACGGACGGACTGAAGGCCCTGGTAGTAGCCGGCCACGGCCATCTTCGCGTCGCCGCCGGTGTCTGAGAGCAGCGAGTGCAGCAGCAGCGAACCGGCGCGGATGTTGTCGGTCGCCGAGGCCGACGACAGCGGCGGGGGCCCGGCCAGGTTGTGGCCGATCCAGTGCCAGGTCGACGGCATGATCTGCATCACGCCGACCGCGCCGGTCGGGGAGACCATGCCGTTGTTGAAGCCGCTCTCCTGGTATCCGATGGCCTCGGCCAGTGACGGCGGGACGCCCTCGCTGGCCGCGATCGAGCCGACCTCCGACGAGCTCACCATCTGGGCGGTGGGCTGGGCGCCCGCTCCGCTCGACGGGGACGTGGACACCATCTCGGTGGTGGCCGGCGCGCTGCTGGCGGCCGAGCCGCCGACGGCGTGCAGGGTCGTGCCGGAGATCAGCACTCCGGACGGGTCAAGGCCGTTGGCCGCCGCGAGCGAGTCGACGCTGACCCCGAGGCGCGCGGCCAGCGCGCTCAGCGTGTCGCCGCGCTGCACCACGTAGTCCCCGCCACTGTTCGATGACACGGCCGGGGCCGCGCTGCTCGCGGCCGAGCCGCCGACGGCGTGCAGGGTCGTGCCGGAGACTAGGAGGTCGGACGGGTCAAGGCCGTTGGCCGCGGCGAGCGAGTCGACGCTGACCCCCAGGCGCGCGGCGATCGCGCTCAGGGTGTCGCCGGGCTGCACCTCATACGCTCCACCGCCGCTCGACGCGACCGGCGAGGACGTGTCCGAGGTGGAGCCGGCGGCCGAGGACGAGACGGCCGACTCCCCGGCCGCGGCGTCCTGGGGCGGGATGGTCAGGAGCGAGCCCGCAACGAGCTGCGACTCCGACGACATCCCGTTGGCCGCGGCCAGTTGGGACACCGACACGCCGTCGGCGGCGGCGACCGAGCTGAGCGTCTCACCCTTGGCGACGACGTGATCAAAGGCGGCCGAGGCGGTGGCGGGTGCCCAGGCGACCGCGGCGATCGTCAGTGTCAAAAGGAGAAGTTTCCATGTGCGCATGACCGACAGTGTCCCCGGTGGCCCGCACCCGAGAAAACCCTGCAACTGGGCTGTCAGGGTGCAATATTCCTGTCACGCCATGACGGGAGTCACGGGCTGCACGGGCGCTTGCCCGGCCGCCCTGCGACATGGTCGTCCGCGACGGCGGGGGTCAGGCGGTGGCGCGGGCCACCAGCGACACGCCGGGAAGCGTCACCGAGCCGTCCGGCGCCGTGTACTCGGTGGCAGCGGCGGTCATGTGGGCCGCGACCTCGGCCTTCTGCTCGTCGGTGAGCTCGCGGTACGTCGTGCCGAAGCTGGGTGAGCAGTTGGCGCTCTCGGAGACGATCTCCTGCGCGGTGGCGTAATGGCGCTCGAGGTTCACCGGGATCACCTCGACGTCCGTGAAGCCGGCATCCTCGAGCAGCTCTGCCAGGCGGCCCTCCTCGGCCAGCGCGAACGGCCCCGGGGCCTGCGGATCTGGCGGCTCGGCGTGGCCCAGCTCCAGTAGCGCGGTGCTGGGAATGAGCGCCCACGGGTTGCGCTCGCGGGCGTCCCATACCGCCAGCGCCGTGTGGCCCCCGGATCGCAGCACGCGCCGGATCTCGCGGGCGGCGGCGGCGGGATCGACCGTGAGCATGATCCCCCAACGGACGAGCACCGCGTCGACAGTGGCGGTCTCGAGGTCGATCCACTCAAGTTCCAGCTGGCGAAACTCGACGTTCTGGATGCCCAGCTCGGCGGCGCGGGCACGGGCGACCTCGAGCATCGGCTCGGCGCCGTCTGAGGAGATCAGCGTGCCGCCGGGCTGCACGAGCTCGGCGGCCATGAAGCCGGTGTCCCCGGGGCCGCAGGCAAGCTCGAGGACGCGCTGGCCCGGCTGGAGCTCGAGCGATTCCACCATCGCCACCGAGACCGGCATCCCCCAGTTGCGGACGGCGTCAGCCTCCCGCCCCCATCCCGCGGCGGCGGTCTCCCACGTCTCGCGGCTGAGCGCGCGCAGCTCGTCGGGTTCGGTGTCGGTCACTTGAGTAGGAGGTTATCCCTCGACGTGCTCCGGTGGCGGCGCGAGCTGCTGCATGCGCTCACCGAAGGCCGCGTCGATCTGGGCGCTCATCCGCTGGCCGAAGATGGCCTCCAGTGCATCGGTGGCGACGGGGCGCAGCCGCGCGATCGTCTCATCGATCTCGGCCCAGCGCTCAGTCGGCATGCCGGCGGCCTCGAAGGGCTCCCACACCTCGCGCATGAACAACGACACGAACGCCCCCGAGATCGCGTCGCAGTGCAGCTCCACCTGCTTGAACACGGTGAGCGCCTCGTTGAGCGATACCCCGCGGTCCACCACCTGCTCGGCGACGAACAGCAGCGACGGGCTCGGGACCTCGTAGTGGCCCTCGCCGGCGGCGACGAGCACGCCCAGCGTCTCGGCGCGGGCGAGGACCTGGGGGGCCTCCTCGGCGCTCACCCGAAAGCGGCGGCCCAGCTCCTCCACGCTGAGCGTCTGAGAGGGCTCCGCGGTCTCGCTGAGCGCCTGACGGAACCGGGCCAGCCGCTGGGCGGTGGCCTCGTCGTCCTCAAGGAGCCGCTTGATGCCGGCCAGGTTGAACCCGTCGTCCTGGAGCTCCTGGATGAGCTTGAGCCGCGCGACGTGCTCGGCGTCGTAGTAGCCGACGCGCAGACGCACCTCTGGCGGGTCAAGCAGACCGCGCGCCTGATGGGCGCGGATGTTGCGTACGGTCATCCCGGTCTCGGCCGCGAGTTGCTCGATCGTGAGGTCGGCGGGCATCCTCCCGAGCATACCGCTGATCGATGTTACGTCAGATGATGTGACATGCGTGGAGTCAGCGCAGCTCGCGGCGCAGCAACTTGCCGGTGACGCCGCGTGGGACCCCGCTCACCGGCTCAAAGCGCTTGGGCACCTTGAACGCAGCCAGCCGTGCGACGCAGTGGGCGCGCAGCGCGTCGGGTTCGACCTCGGCGCCGTCGGCCAGCACCACCTGGGCGACGACCGCTTCTCCCCACTCGGGGTCGGCGCGGCCGAAGACGGCGGCGTCTGCCACCCCCGGGTGCTCGAGCAGGACGGACTCGACCTCGGCCGGAACCACGTTCTCGCCGCCACTGACGATCGTGTCGGCCTTGCGGCCGGCGATGACCAGCCGGCCGGCGTCGTCAAAGGCGCCCAGGTCGCCGGTGTGCAGCCAGCCGTCGGGGTCGAGCGCGGCGGCGGCGACGGTCCGTCCCCGAACCAGGACCTCCCCGTCGGGGGCGAGCTTTAGCTCGGTGCCCAGCAGCGCGACGCCGTCGGTGGCGATCTGCGAGCAGGCCTCGGTCATGCCGTAGGACGGAGACACGTTCACGCGCGCCTCGCGCGCGCGGGCGAGCAGCGCCGGCGCGATCGGCCCGCCGCCGAGCAGCACGCGCCGCAGTGCGGGAGGTTGCTCCAGGCCGGCGTCCAAGAGCCGCGCGAGCATCGTCGGCACGAGCGAGACCAGCGTCACCCGTTCAGCTGGGTCCATCAGAGCATTGAGCGCGCGCTCGGTGTCGTAGCGCTCGTGCAGCAGGACAGTGGTGCCGTATACGGCCGAGCGGATCTGGATGGACAGCCCGCCGACGTGGGCCAGCGGCATCGGGCACAGCCACGTCTCGTCGGGGTCCAGCCCCAGCGCGAGCGCCGAGCCCAACGCGTTCCACAGCCAGTTGTCATAGCTCAGCGCGACCGGCTTGGGGCCCGCCGTGGTGCCCGAGGTGAACATCAGCGTGGCCGTCGTGTCCGGGTCGATCGAGCGTGGCCCGCGGGCGGGGCCGCCGCCAGGGCCGTTGGCGGTCGGGAGCGCGTCGAGGATCAGCGACGCGTGCGCTGTGCGGACCGCCTGCTCGGCCTCGGTGAGCCGCAGGTCGATGGGGACCGCCACGACCCCGAGCAGCAGACAGGCGTGCAGCGCGACCACGAGGTCGGCGCTCGGCAGCGCGAGCGCCACATGGTCGCCCGGCGCCACTCGCCTGGCCTGGAGCGCGGCCGCGACGGTGCGGGCGCGGTCATAGAGCTCGGCGTATGTGGTCTGGGCGCCGTCAGCGGTCCGGAGCGCGGTCCGAGCGCCGTGGATGCGCGCCGCGCGGGATAGCCAGGGTTCCATGGGGGTGGGAGGCTAGCCCGGTGGTCTCGCGGGGAACGAGACGAACGTCAACGACGGCTACCGCCGCTCGAGCGTGGCGACCCGCGACCGCGCTGCCTGGGCAGGCGCCGGCGGAGCACTGGGCCGCTCGGGCACCTCCACCCCACGCCGCCGCGGCCGCCGCACACGCATCTCCTCGGCCACGAAGTAGGACCCGACGACGAGCACGGCGGCGATCACCTGGGCCAGCACGGTCTCCACGTTGGGGAACACGGCAAACCACAGGCCCATCCAGCCGGGGATGGTCACGTTGATCGGCGTGGTGCCGATCCAGCCGGCCTGCTGGAGCTCCTGGACGGACTCGCCCACCATCACCAGCAGCACCACGCCGAGCAGGATGCCGGTGGCCACCAGCATCTTCTTGTAGGGCAGCTTGCTCTGCAGGCCGAAGGTGAGCCAGCCGATCGCGGCCACCAGCAGTAGGCCGACCACCACGCCCTCGAGCACCACGCCCGAGCCGTAGCGCAGGCGCAGGTTCTGGAGAAAGAGGACGACCTCGAACCCCTCGCGGTACACCGACGTGAACCCCAGGAGCACCAGGCCCTGGATCGCCCGCCGGCGGCCGGAGGAGCCGGCGTCGCCCATCAGTGCTTTGCGGCGGCGGTTGTGGCTGGCGATCCAGCCGGTCCAGTAGACCTTGTGAAAGAACCAGTTCATGACCACCAGCAGCACGACGATGGCCAGCAGCCCGGTGGCGGCCTGGAGGTCGAGGCTGCCTGGACCGACAGCATCGGTGACGGCGATCGCGATGAACCAGGTGACGACGGCCGCGCCCAGGGCGGTCAGGCCGCCGAGCGCCAAGGGCTTGCGATAGACGCTGTTGTCCCCCCGCATGCTCGCGGTGAGCACGGCCAGCACCAGGATCGTCTCCAGGCCCTCGCGCAGGACCAGGATGCCGCTGTCGAGCACCACCGCGAGGTGACTGAGGTGGGTGCTGGCATCAGTGGGGTCCGGAGTCCCGCCGGCGGCGCTCACGAGCTGCCAGATGAGCAGCGCGCCGGCAGCGGCCGCCAGCAGAGCCCAGCCGAGGCGTGTGCGCGTCGCGCGGGCCATTAGGGAAACCTAACAGACCGAGCGCGAGGGCGATATCAGGCGCGCCGGACGTCTCGGCCGCCGTCACGGCGGCGCCACGAGCCGCCATCTAGAGTCTGGCCAGGGCCGCGAGTCCTGACCCTCGATAGGAGCACATGTGAGCACCAGCTGGGAGCCCGCCGGCGAGTACACCGACATCCGCTACGAGTTGGCCACCGGCGACGACGCCGGCATCGCGAAGATCACCATCAACCGCCCCGAGGTCCGCAACGCCTTCCGTCCCGAGACGGTCGTCGAACTCTCGGACGCCTTCACACGCGCCCGCGAGGATCCTGCGGTGGGCGTGATCATCCTCACCGGCGAGGGCCCCGACGCGTTCTGCTCCGGCGGCGACCAGCGCGTGCGCGGCAGCCGGGGCGGCTACGTGACGGGGGCGGACCCCAACGAGGCCGGCCGCCAGCAGGCCGTCGGGCGCTTCGAGGTCACCGACCTGCACATCCAAATGCGCCGCCTGCCCAAGCCGATCGTGGCCATGGTGGCCGGATACGCCATCGGCGGGGGCCACGTCCTCCACGTTGTCTGCGATCTCACCATCGCCGCCGACAACGCCCGCTTCGGACAGGTCGGCCCCAAGGTGGGCTCCTTCGACGGCGGGTTCGGGGCCAGCGTGCTCTCCCGCCTCGTCGGCCCCAAGAAGGCCAAGGAGGTCTGGTTCCTCTGCCGGCAGTACACCGCCCAGCAGGCCCTGGACATGGGCATGATCAACACGGTGGTCCCGCTCGACCGGCTCGAGGAGGAGACGGTCCAGTGGTGCCGCGAGATGCTCGCGCTGTCGCCGTTCGCGCTGCGGATGATGAAGGCCAGCTTCAACGCTGACGAGGACGGCCTGGCCGGGATCCAGTGGCTGGCCCACGACGCCAACCTGCTCTTCTACATGAGCGAGGAGGCCCAGGAGGGCCGCGATGCCTACCTGGAGAAGCGCCGGCCGGATTACGGGAAGTTCCCGCGCCGCCCCTAGCCCGCGGGGAGTCTCGACCACATGACCGGGTTCCGAATCTGGCTGATGGCGGCGCGCCCGCGGACGCTGCCCGCGGCAATCGCGCCGGTGCTCGTCGGCACCGCGCTCGCCGGCTTCGCCCATGCCTTCCACCCGCTGCGCTTCGCGGCCGCTCTGCTGGGCGCGCTCTTCATTCAGGTGGGGACCAACCTCTCCAACGACTACTCCGACGCGCGGCGGGGTGCCGACGCCGAGGACCGCCTCGGACCCGTCCGGGTCACCGCCGGCGGGCTCGTCCCGCCGCGCCAGGTGCTCGTCGCCACCTACGTGAGCTTCGGGCTGGCGGTGCTCTTCGGGATCTACCTGATCGCCGTCGCGGGGTGGGAGCTCCTGCTCGTCGGCGCCGCCTCGATCCTCGCCGGCGTCGCCTACACCGGAGGCCCGAAGCCCTATGGCTACGAGGGCCTGGGCGAGCTGTTCGTGTTCCTGTTCTTCGGGGTCGTGGCCGTGGCGGGCTCGTTCTTCGTGCAGGTCAAGGCGCTGCACTGGGAGGCGTTCGCGCTGGCGGTGCCGGTCGGGCTCCTCGCCGCGGGGATCCTCGTCGTCAACAACGTCCGTGACATCGACTCCGACCGCCGCGCCGGCAAGCGCACGCTGGCGGTCAAGCTCGGCCGCGAGCGCACGCGCGCGCTGTACGCCACCGTCGTCTACGTCGCCTACCTGCTCACCCCCGTGACCTGGCTGTTCGGCCCCACCACTGCGTGGGTGATGCTCCCTTGGCTGACGCTGCCGCTGGCCACCGCGGTGGTCCGGATCGTGCGCACGCGCACCGACGGGCCGTCGCTCAACGGCGCGCTGGCCCAGAGCGGGATGCTCCAGCTCGCGTTCTGCATGCTGCTGTCGGCGGGGCTGCTGCTCAGCCGGTAGGATCGTGAAGCTCACGGTGACACCGACGACGGTCGCGCTCCGGGCGCCGTTCGCCGCTGGCCACGGCACCGTCACCGAGCGCGAGCTCCTGCTCGTCTCACTGCAGGCCGCCGACGGCCTGGTCGGCTACGGCGAGGCCGCGCCGCTTCAGTCCTATGACGGCGTCTCGACCGCGGAGATCCGTGCCGGGCTGGAGGCGTGCGCGCCGGTGCTGGAGGGATATCGGGACGCCACGCCGATCGCCGACGTGATCGCCCGCTGCGCCGAGGCGACGGTCCTCCCCCAGGCTCTGGCCGCGATCGACCTGGCGCTGTGGGACCTGGCCGGGCGCCGCACGCGCGAGCCGGTGTGGCGGCTCCTCGGCGCCGAAAAACCCGGGGGGGCGGGACCGATTCCGGTCAACTGGACGATCGCCGCCGACGACCGCTCGACCGCGGCCCACGAGGCGGCGACCGCGCGCGCCGAGGGCTATGGCACGGTCAAGGTCAAGGTGGCCATCGGCGACGACGCCGGCCGGCTGGCTGCGGTGCGCGCGTTCGCCGGCCCGGACATGGCGATCCGCATCGACGCCAACGGCACCTGGCTGCCCGACGAGGCCGCGGCGTCGCTGGGGGCGCTGGAGCCCGTCGGACTGGAGCTGTGCGAGGAGCCCGTCCGCGGCCTCCCCGCCATCCAGGCGCTGCGCACGCTCACCGACGTGCCGCTGGCGCTCGACGAGTCCGCGGACGACCCCGACGCGCTCCTGCGACCCGCCGCGGACTTCATGTGCCTGAAGATCTCGCGCTGCGGCGGGATCAGCGGGATGATCGACGTCGCCGCGCGCGCCCGCGCCGCCGGGTACGGGATCTACCTCGCGTCCACGCTCGACGGCCCCCTGGGGATCGCCGCCGCCCTGCACGCCGCCGCCGTGATCGGACCCGACCGCGCCTGCGGGCTGGCCACCCTCGGTCTGTTCGCCGAGCGCCCCGATCCGCTGCCCCCTGCTCGCGGCTCGATCGTGCCGCCCGACGGCCCCGGCCTCGGCGCGCGCCTCACCGACTGGTACTAGGCGCCGGCGGCGATCACCTCGGCCACCGCCTCCGGCGCCTCCAGGTGCACCGCGTGGCCCGCGCCGCCGACCACGTGCACCCGCGCCTCCGGCAGCGTAGCCGCCATCTTCTCAGCGGTGGCCCGGAACTTCTCGTCGCGCTCCCCCACGACCAGCTCGACCGGAACATTCACCTCCTCCAGCCGCTCCCACAGCGACGGCAGCGCCCCCGTGCCCAGCCCCCGCAGCGCCTCCGCCAGGCCAGCCGGCGTGTTGCGCAGCCGGTCGGCGTGCACGGCTGCCTGGACCGCGGCCGGCTGGTCGGCCAGCACCGCAGTGTGGGCCCAGCGCCGCGCAAAGGCCTCGATCGACATCTGCTCGACCTCGCCGGCGAGCCGCTCGTCGGCCGCCTGCCGCTGCGCCCGCGCCCCGGGATCGGCGATGCCGGGACTCGCGCCGATCAGAACCAGCCGCCGCACACGCCCCGCCAGCGCCAGCGCCGCGTGCAGCGCCAGCCGGCCCCCCATCGAGTACCCCACAAGCTCGAACGGCTCGAACCCCAGCGCGCTCACGTCGGCGATCACGCCCGGTAGCGCCACGGGCCTGACGTCGGAGGCGCTGCCGTGTCCGCGGATGTCGGGCGCCACCGGCCGGTAGCGTTCTGGCAGCGCCGCCACCACCTGGTCCCAGCTTGCGCCCGTGTGGGTGAAGCCGTGGAGCAGGACGAGGTTGGGCGCCATCGTCCCATCATGACCGCAACCGACACCTATCTCCTGCTCCGCGCCTTCTGCGACGAGCTCGCCCGCTGCGGCCTGGAGCACGCCTGCACCTCGCCCGGCTCGCGCAACACCCCGATTCTGCTCTCGCTGGCGCGCGAGCCGCGGATCCGCTGCTGGTCGCACATCGACGAGCGCTGCGCGTCCTTCTTTGCTCTGGGCGCCGCCAAGGCCGCCAGCCGCCCGGTGGCGCTCACCTGCACCTCCGGGACCGCCGCCGCCAACTACGCGCCGGCCGTCATCGAGGCGTGGCACGCCCGCGTGCCGCTCATCGTGCTCACCGCCGACCGCCCGCCCGAGCTGCGCGACGTGGGCGCCGGCCAGGCCATCGACCAGCTCAAGCTCTACGGCGACGCGGTCAAGTGGTTCTGCGAGGTCGGCGTCGACACGGCCACCCCCGAGACCCTGCGCTGGATGAGGCAGCTCGCCTGCCGGGCCTACTGGACCGCCGCCTCAGGGCGGCCCGGTCCGGTGCACCTCAACTTCCCGCTCCGGGAGCCGCTCATCCTCGACGCCCCGCTTCCCGAGGACCCGGTGCCCGGCCGCGCCGACGGACGCCCATGGGTCCAGCGCGCCCTCGCCCCCATGACACCGCCGGCCGCCGCCCGAACCGTGCCCGCGCGCGGCGTGATCGTCGCCGGGCGAGCCGAGCGCGATGCCGGGATCGGCGCGGCCGTCGCACGGTGCGCGCAGCGCCTGGGCTACCCGCTGCTCGCCGATCCCCTGTCCGGAGCGCGCCACGGGCAGACCGCCATCGCCACCTACGACCTGCTGCTCCGTGACCGGGCCTTCGCCGCGCACGTCGTTCCCGAGCTGGTGATCCGCGTCGGCGATCTGCCCACCTCAAAGCCGCTGCGCGCATGGCTGGCATCGCTGCCGGGCACTCGGCAGGTCTCGCTGGACCCCGACGGCGCCTGGCAGGATCCCGCCGCCGCGGTGTCCGACCTCGACCCCGGCGACCCGGTGACGGGACTGGAGCAGATGAGCACCGACGGCGCTCCTCCGGACCCCGCCTGGCTCCAGACCTGGACCGATGCCGATACGGCTGCGCGCGGCAAGATCGATGACGGCCTGGCCGAGACCGGCACGTTGTCCGAACCGCTCACCGCCCGCCTACTGGGCCAGTCGCTGCCTCCCGAGGCCACGCTCATCGTCGCCGCCTCGATGCCCATCCGCGACGCCGAGCTCTATCTCGCCGCCGGGACCCGAGGGCCCCGGGTCCTCTCCAACCGCGGCGCCAACGGCATCGACGGGACCGTCTCCACCGCGTTCGGCGTCGCGGCGGTGACGCAGGGCCCCGTGGTCCTGCTCCTCGGCGACGTGGCACTCGCCCACGACATCGGCGGGCTCATCGCCGCCCGCCGGCTCGGCCTGGACCTCACGATCGTCGTGGTCAACAACGACGGCGGTGGCATCTTCCACTTCCTCCCGGTCAGCGGCGAGGGCGACGCGTTCGAGGAGCACATCGCCACCCCCCACGGCCTGGACTTCGCCAAGGCGGCCGCGCTCTACGGGCTGGACCACACACGCGCCGACACCACCGATGAGCTGCACCGACGCCCTGCTGCGGCCCGGCATCATCGAGGTGCGCACCGACCGCGCCGAGAACCTGGCGCTGCACCGCCGCCTCGCCGACGCCGCCCTGGACGCAGTCCGAGCGCTCAGCCCGACAGCACCGGCAGCATCACCTGCAGCTTGACCTCGGTCTCGGCCAACTCGGCGGCCGGATCGGAGTCGCGCACGATCCCGCAGCCGGCATAGCAGCGCGCCACGCCTCCGCGCAGCAGCGCGCAGCGCAGCGCCACTAGGAACTCGCCGTCGCCCGAGGCGTCGGTCCACCCCACGGCTCCCGCATACCACCCGCGGTCAAACCCCTCGAGCGCGGGGATGACGTCCAGCGCACTGCCGGGCTCAGCGCCCACGGCGGGCGTCGGGTGCAGATGGCCGACGAGCTCGATCGCATCCATGGGAGCGGCGAGCTGGGCGCGGATCGGCGCCGCCAGGTGCTGGATGTTGGCCACCCGCACCACCACGGGCTCGGGCGCCGCGGTCACCCATACCGAGAACGGGCGCAGCGTGCGGGCGATCCGACGGGCCACGATCGCGTTCTCCTCGCGGTCCTTGTCTGAGCGCATGAGCTGCTCGCCGAGGTGGTCGTCCACCGCCGGGTCGGCGCTGCGGCGAGCCGACCCCGCCAGGGCGACGGTGGTGGCCCGCTGTCCCTGTCGGCGGATGAGGAGCTCGGGGCTTGCGCCGATGAAGGTGGCATCGCCCCGGCCCACGGCGTAGATGTAGGAGCTCTCGAACGCCTCGCGCAGCACAGCGAAGACGGCGCCCGGATCGTGCGCCCCGGGCGCGTGGACGTCCACCTCGCGGGCCAGCACCACCTTCTCCAGCTCCCCGCCGCGGATCCGCTGGACGGCGCGCGCGACGGCTTCCTCGTAGTGGGCGGGCGGCATGGGGCTGGCCACCTCGTAGCGGCCGGTGGGGTGAGGGTCGAACAGCGGCAGCGGATCGGCGCGCAGCGACTGCAGCCGCTCCGCCATCCGCGCGGTCACGTCCTCGGGCGTGTCGTCGGGGGCAACCTGCGCGTTGACGGTCAGCCAAGTGGCCCCGGATTGGCGGGCCAGCGACACCTCGGGGACGATCATCGAGCCCGGCGCGTAGCCGTGCCACTCGGGCGACGCCCCGCCCTCCGGGGCGAAGGCAAAGCCGCCGAAGGCGGCAAGCCCCGACCCTGGGGGGCCGTCCAGCGCATCGATCTCGGCGTCGGCGCGCAGTTCCTGCCAGCGCTGGGACACGTCGGTGAAGCGCCCGGCGCCGCCCGCCTCGATGGCGTGCACGCAGCCCAGCCCGGCGATGGCCAGCCCGTCGCGGTCGGGCTGCTCGAGAGCGAACCACGGCTCCTCGGCACGGCGCGAGGTGATGACGACCGCACTCGGGTCGACAGCCCGCGGCAGAGGCGCGCAGGCCGAGGCCAGCACCGGTGCTCCGCGGGCGCGGGCGCGCCTGAGGGCGGCGCCAACGCGGGCGCGCAGCGCCTGCTCCACGCCGGGGACGCGGGTCAGCTGTCGCACCTGGCGCATGGCGGCCAGACTAGAGCACTCGCGCGTCACCCCCGCGCGCGCGGCCCGATTCACAGGTTGAGGGTGCGTCGTCGGCTAGGCTTGGCCAGGTGACGACCGTGCCTGCGATCCGCCAGGCATCGCACGGCGCCGCCATTCGCGATCGGGGCGAGCTGTGGCTGCTGGGGATCATCGTGGCGGTGGGCGCCCTGGTGCGCTTCAGCACGCTCGACGCGCAGAGCTTCTGGTACGACGAGGCCTTCACGCGGGCTATCGTGGCCCACGGCCTCCCCCACGTCTTCTCGACCGTCGCCCGCACGGAGTCCACGCCGCCGCTGTACTACCTGCTCCTGTGGTTCTGGGCGCGCGTGTTCGGGCTCAGCGAGGTGGGCCTGCGCTCGCTCTCGGCGTTGATCGGCACGCTCACCATCCCAGTGATGTGGAAGCTGGGAGGGCGACTCATCAGCGGTCGCGTCGGGCTCGCCGCGTCCGCGCTGGCCGCCGTCAGCCCCTTGCTGTTCTGGTATTCGCAGGAGGCGCGAGCCTACGCCCTGCTCGTCCTGTTGAGCGCGCTCACTCTCCTGACCATGCTCCGCGCGCTGGAGCGTCCCGACCCGCGGCGCCTGCTCGAGTGGAGCGTGACGGCGGCGCTGGCCCTGTGCACCCACTATTTCGCGGCGTTCCTCCTCATCCCCGAGGCGGCCTGGCTGGGCGTGGCGCTGCATCGGCGCGGGGCGCTGCGTCCCGCCGTCGTCGCCGCAGGGACGATCCCCGCCGTAGCCATGGG
Organism: uncultured Actinomycetota bacterium; assembly: GCA_963790605.1. Taxonomy (GTDB): domain Bacteria; phylum Actinomycetota; class Thermoleophilia; order Solirubrobacterales; family Solirubrobacteraceae; genus Palsa-465. The sequence goes on from CAWBPG010000005.1 coordinate 639,379, forward strand.
CGCGGCGCTCATCCCGCTGCTGCGCCATCAGAACGACGGGCGGGCCAGCAGCCTGGTGGCCGGCGGAGGGTCTGTCCCCTATCGCGTCGGCCAGCTGGTGCGCCAGGACCTGGTGGGGTTCGGCCAGCCCGCCAAGAAGCTCGTGGTCGGCGCCGCGGTGCTGCTCGCGCTGGTGGCCGGCGCGATCCTGGTGGTGGGCCGCCGCCGGGCGGCATGGGAGCGGGTCATCCTCCCGGCGGTGCTGGCCGGCGGCGGGGTGGCGCTCGCGCTGGTGATCTCGGTGGCGACGACCGACTACTTCGAGACTCGTAACCTGCTTGCCACTTGGCCGGGACTTGCTCTGGTGATGGCGGCCGGCTTCGGTTCGGTGTGGCGGGGACGGCTCGCCACAGCCGCCCTCGTGCTTCTGTGCGCGCTGAGCCTCGTCTGCATCGCCGCCGTCGATTCTGACCCGTCGCTGCAACGCCCCGACTGGCGGGGAGCGGCCGCCGTCCTCCCGCGTCCCTCCTCGCCGCGTGCGATCGTCGGCGATCGGCTGGCGCCGCGGTCACTCCAGCCATATCTCAGCGGCCTATCGGCCTACCCGGCGGGAACCCCCGTCCGCGAGATCGACGTGATCGACGCTACCGCCAGCCAGGACGGCGGCGATGCGGCGCCCGTTCTGCCGACCGCGCCGCCCACCGGATTCCGCCTCGCGCGGACCGAACGGACAGCCAGCTACCTGGTCCGAGTCTTCAGCGCACCTGCGGCTAGGCCGGTACCCGTCGCGAGCCTCCTCGGCGTGGGACCGCCGGGAGGGCAGGACCGGGCGATGCTCCAGCGCTGATGGTCAGTGGCGCGCAGCCCTGAGCCTCGAGCGGGCGTCGTGGCCCGGCCACACGCGCGCCAGCAGGCCCTCGAGACTGTTGTCCAGGCGCTCGCCGACAGCCACCTGGATCCACAGCGCCCGCAGCATGTGGTCGCGGCTCGGGAGCCGATCGAGGGTCACGTTCGGCCACCGGTCCATGCGCGCCAGGCGCCCCTCGCGCTCGAACTGGTCATACAGCGGCTCGCCGTCGGAGAGCGCCAGCAGCACGTGCGTGTGCTGATCGCGCAGCCGGTCCAGCGCCAGGCCCACCTCGCTCTCCTGCGAGCCTTCCACCGAACGGGCGCCGGGCCGCAGGCCGCCACGGATTCCGTGCAGCGCCCGACGGATGTGATGGGCGCTGATCCCGCCGCGGGCGAGCCGCTTGAGCACGCCGCCGCGCAGGAACGCCACCGTGTCACGTCGCTCGCGCTCTGCCACCAGGTCCTGGCTCCAGTAGAACGAGTACAGGTTGAGCATGAACGCGCCGGCGACCCGGGGATCCGCGAGGGCTGCGTGCAGCGCCCAGTAGGCGCCCGAGCAGAGCCCGACGAGCACGAATCGGGGCGGGAGGCCCCGCCCCGCCAGATCCTCGAGCACGGCGCGTGTCTGCGCGATCATACGGTCGCTGTAGAGGTCTGTGTTGGTGCGGACTCCTCGCTCGTCGCCGTCCGAGTCGCCGATGCCCTCGAAATCAACCCGCACGGTCGGAACCCCGGCACCCGCCCAGCGCCGCGACACCTCCACCCACGTCCGGTTGGGTCCGATCCGGCGCAGCGCGCCGGCGTTGAGCAGAACGGCGCAGACCGGCGCGACGTCGTCATCGGCGGGCATCGAGAGCATCCCGAACAGCCGCCCCGCCGCCGTGGGTATCGTCAGCGGCGTCTCGGTGACCTCCACGCCTTCGTGGACGACCGTCGCCGCCTCCACTGCCTGCACCGGGGGCCCGGACACCGACTGTGGCACCGCCGCCGGCGCGGGCGAGCGCAGCCAGGTGATCGTCGCCGCGATCGTCGCGCGCGGGGCGCGAGCCTCCTGAGGGTGCGCCATCAGCTGTCCGAAGTCGGTCGCGGCCAGCACCTCCAGCGCCACTCCGGACTGCTCCAGGTGCTCGCGCAGCCGGCGGTCCACGCCAAGCTGATCGCGTTCGATGAGCAGCACCCGTCGCCCGTCGGCGCCGGGAAGAGTGAGCTTGGTGAGGTCAATGGCCTCCAGGTCGCTCAGCGTCTGGTCGCTCAGCGCAAAGCCCGTCACCTCGAGGCCGTGCCCGTCGGGCGCATCGTGTTCGTCGTCGGGGTAACGGGCGGAGACCACCGCCGCATACGCCCGTAGCTCCCGCAGCAAGGTGCGCCCGCGCGCGGGCACGCCCCACAGGATCAGATCGTCGATCGGGGCGCGGTCCGCGACCGCGGCGGTGGCGATGAGTCCCCCGACTCCGATGCCGATGACCGCAACGCGGTCCACGGCGTACTCCTCCCGCAGCCACCCGGCGCCGGAGGCGACGGCCTCCTTCCACGAGGCGACACGGTCGGGGTCGTGCGGCATGCCCGCGCTCTCTCCGCCGCTGGGCATGTCCATCCGCGCGCACGGGAAGCCGGCCGCGGCCAGCGCCCCGGCCCACACCCGCCGGGCCCGGTGCGAGCACATCTCCTCCCAGCCGAATGGAGGGCAGAGCAACACCGCCACGTCCTGCGGGGGCGTGTCGTCAGGCTCGTGGAGGAATGCGAACACCGGATCGGCGGCTCCGGTGAGCCACACCGGCCGGCCGCTGGCACTGCTCACCTCCCGACCCCCGGGGCGATGCGCAGCCTGCCCTCCAGGTTGACCGCCGAGACCTCGCCGATCGGCTGCTCAGACGCGCCGGCCGCCGCGAGGCGCACATGCCGCGGATAGCCCGGCTCGAGCGAGAAGCCGTTGTCCTCCGGGACGTGTCCCGGGATCACGATCCGGCATCCGTAGACGAAGCGCCGTGCCGAGAGGCAGGCCCTCCAGCTCCCGTCGTCGTCGCGCTCGACGCGGGCCGTCAGCCCGAGCGCATCGGGACCTTCGGTGGCAGCGGGGCGGCCGACCGGGTGCCGGAACGCCTGCGATAGCGGGCGGCCCTCACCATCGCCGGCCCCCTCCAGGCTGAGCACCACCAGATCCTGTGCAGGGGAGCCAAACCGGTACGCCCACGAAACGTCGACAAAGTGCCCCAATAGCTCCTCCACATTATGCTCGCACGCCGAGTGCGCCTCCAACTCCAGTGGGGTGCGTGCCTCGGCGACCCGCAGCTCCCGGTCGCGGTACAACGCCACCCGCAGCGTCGCCGCCAGCGGTTCTGGGCGATCGTTGGCGACGTGGGCGACTACGCCCCCCAGCCCCTCGTCGGTCGACCACACGGCGACCGGGGCCAGCGCCCGCGCCAGGAAATGGTAGGCGAGCTTGGGCCGCCCGAGATGGTCGAGCAGACCCCATCCCGCCCCGGGGTGCAGGTCGGCCAGCCACAGCATCAGGGCCCCGCCGCACGGCGACGATCGCCGCCGCCATTCTCCAAAGGTCTCGGCCATCACCTCGGCGGTGGTGACACGCCCGAGCTCCAGGTAACGGTCGACGTCATGGGCGCGCAGCCGGACGGGATCGAGGTCGAACAGCTCAGCGAGGTAGTGGTCGCGAACGTCCTCGAAGTCCCAGCCGGCCCCGGCGTCACGCGGTACGCCCGTCTTCCATGCACGGTGCTGGGGGCCGAAGCCATGGGACCCGATGGGCGCATCCGGCGCGTCCTCGGGCACATTGGCGAACGCGAGGCACTCCGAGGCAAACTTGACCTCGGCGCGACGGGCATCCTCGAGCGGACGCAGGTACGCGCCGACGCCAAAGTAGTGCGCGACGCCGTGGTCGTTGCGGAAGGGCAGGTCGCCGCCCCACGGGCTCGACGGGATGTAGACCGCATCGGTCCCGCTCGCGGCCACCAGGCCCGGGAGCAGCTCCCCGTAGAGCGCGCCATCGACCAGCGCAGGATCCAGACCGAGCATGGCCACCTGCTGGGCGACCTCGCTCCCGCCGCAGAGGACGGCGAGGCTGGGGCGCCAGGCGAGGCGACGCAGGACCTGACCAGCCTCCTCCTCCACGGTGCGCATGAACTCCGGGTCGCCCTCCGGGTAGTCCATGTTGGCGAACATGAAGTCCTGCCAGACGAGGATCCCCAGCTCATCGCAGAGGTCGTGGAACGCATCGCTCTCATAACAGGCCGTGCCGGGTACCCGCACCATGTTGAACCCGGCGGCACGGACCGCCTCCAGCCGCATGCGGATCTCCTGCGGCCCGGCTCCCGGGACGCCCAACTCCACCGGCACCCATATTGCGCCGCGCGCGAAGACCGCAACGCCGTTGAGCTCGAGCTGTAGTCCGTGACGGTCGAGGTCGCCGCCCACGCTCAGCGCACGGAACCCGACGGTGCGAGCCGCACGGTCAACCGCCGAGCCGTCGACGCTGAGCGTCACCGTGACCGTGTAGCGGTGAGGCTCGCCGTGGGTGTGCGGCCACCACAGCGCGGGCGCCGGCACGCGTACGAGACCCGTCGCGAGCGCCGTCGCGCCATTGCGCCGCACGTCTGCGAGCACCTCGCGCCGGCGCCCGGTGGGGCCGTCGACCTCAACGACCAACTCGACCACGGCGCCGCTCGGGGGTCGATCGACCTCTGCCGTCACCTGCACGACGCCGTCCGCTCGGTCCAGCGCGGTGCCCACGGTGAGCTCGGGGAGCTTGGGTCCGCGCTGTCGGAGCAGCCGGATCGGGCGCCACGGGCCGATCACTGGTGGGCCGGGAGCGAAGCCGGGTGCGCGGCCCAGCAGCATCGTGCGATAGAAGCGCAGGTTCCCGCTGGCCGCCAGAGCCGTTCGCCACCGCGCGCGGGGCCGCCGCGCACCGGCGAGCCGGGGCGCCAACGCGCGGAAGCAGATCGCCAGCTCGTTGTCCGGCGCCAACCACGCGCCGACGGGCACCGCGTGATCGGCGAACATCGATTCACTGCCGAGCACGAGCTGTCCGTTGAGATACACCTCGGCCACGGTGGCCAGCCCACCGGTGGTGAGCGTCACCTCCTCATCGTCAGACACGGGGCTCGCCGCAAACCGCGTGCGAAACCACCAGTCGAGCGCATCGATGTCGTCCTCGGGAGCCATCCCGCGGTCGCGCAGGGCATCCGCGACCGTGCCGGGCACGCGGGCGGCGATCCACTCCAGCCCGCAAATCGCCTCCGGACCGGCCACGCTGCCCGCCGGGGAGCGCGCCATCTCCCACACGGCGTCCAGCTCGTGGACGTGAAGTCCTCCTCCTCCCAGCTCCTGCAGGTGGGTGCCGGAGGACGCCGGCATGCCTGGTCCTGGCACGACGCCGCCGCTCAGCCGGCGAGCTCGCCGAGGCCGTCGATGGCTTTCTCCCAGGCCGAGGCCATGGTGGCGACGAGCGGCTCCGGGTCAAACGATCGGCGCCGGGCCAGCCGGAACGACATCGCCTTGCAGGCATCGACGATCTCTCGCATCGGCTGTGCCCTGGCCGGGTCGCCACCGGAGAGCCAGTCCGCGTAGGTTCCCATCACGTCGAAAGCCGACCCGGCCATCCGCACGGTCGCGAACGCATAGGCGTGAAATGTCTCGGGTCCCTGCTCGAGGAGCTCGGGCAGCGCCGACGTCAGTTGTGCGCCGAAACGGTGAAACGGGTTGTCCCCGGGGCGGCGCGCCAGGTGCCCGGCCAGCAGCTGCCGTGAGGTGGCCATCAGCTCCTGGCCCCGGAGGGGCTGGCCGGCGTCAAACCGCACCAGCTCGGCGTATGGCGGCAGCACGTCGGCGCCGTGACCGTCGAGGCGGAAGATCCCCCGGAAGTCCTCCCCGCTGAGCTCGAACAGGCCGGGACCGTGGAAGTAGCGCAGGACCTCCCCCGGCACGTCGATCGCATCCGCGGCCACCGACGTCTTGACGTGCTCAGCCCGGTACGTGGTGGACGCGGTGTCGGGCAGATACCAGGAGTCCAACTCGACGATGATCGTGCGCCCGGCGTCGATCTGCTGGGCGATCTGGGCCGGGAGCGGGCGGTAGGGCTGCATCTCGTGGATGTCGACCGCGAACAGTCGCTCGACATCCTCGGGCGGTGGCTTGAAGAACGTCCACTGGTCGCCCTCGAAGTCCAAACGGGCGAGGTGGCCGAACGCCGCCAATGGTTCATGCCCGCACGCGTGGAGCAGTTCGATGATGATGTCGGCGTAGCAGTTGGTCTCGACGTAGGCCCGGCTGGTGGCGTGCAGGAGGTGCCGCTCGTAGGTTCCCGGCTCTTTGCCCGAGAGGCTGCGAAACCGCTGCGAGGACGACACGGCCATCAGCGCCACAGCTCCGCGCGCACGCTCTCGGGCCACGCGTCCGGGGCCAGTCCGTGCGTGCGCAGCAGGGCCAGGACGATCCGCTCGTGACCGAATCCCAGGCAGGCGGTGTGGGCGGTCCCGCCTCGCGCCAGCTCGATCCCGTAGATCTCCCCGAAGTGCTCGCGATGGTGGTTGAAGGACGCCAGCGCGGTCGGTTCCGGGCCGGCGATCTGGACCAGCAGTTCCAGCTTGAGCGCCTCCGAGCGTTGGTTGGCCGCCAGCATGCGCCCGCGGCGGCCGAAGAACGGGTCGTTGGCGACGTCGAGCTGAGCGTCGAGCCCGACGGCGCGCAGGAGCTCGAGCCCGCGCTGCGCCCATTCGTCGCGCCACTCCAGTACCCGCTCGGGCTCTCCGATCCGCACGAGCTCGTGCTGGTGGAACATCTGCCTCCGGGCGGGGTCGTAGGAGGGCTCGTGACGGAACACCCAGGATCCCCCGGCGTCCACGAACGCCCCTCCCGGTGCAAGTGGTCCTCGTGCCGCGATTGCCGGGTACACCGGGTAGCAGGCCGCCGGCACGAGCGCGAGCTCGGTCATGTGCTGGTGTTCCCCCCAGCTCTCATGCCGCAGCGCCCGCTCCCCCTGCTCGGAGGCCTGCGCCTCGGTGCCCTCGAAGGCGTAGACCGTGCCGCAGAGGTGTGGGAACGACGACAGATAGCCGCTTGACTCCAGCTGTCGGCGCGGGATGAGCGGCGGGAACCGCAGCCGCTCCGCGCCTCGCTGGGACGCCTCGGAGGACAGCCGCGCGTCGAGCCGGAGCCGGATCGCCTCGAAGATCTCGCTGTGCCCGTAGATGCCGGGAACGCCGGACTCCAGGAGAAGGCCGTTGCCGACGAGCTCGGCCATGAACGCCTCCTGGTCTGGGCTGGCGGCGCGGGTCTCAGGGGCCACCCCGCCTATACCTCCTTGGCGATCAGGAGCAACCCGGCGTCGGCGGCGTGAATCCGCTCGTTGGCGACCATCAGGCGAGCCGACAGCGCATCGCGCAACTGGCGCCCGACCCCGTAGCTCGAGTCGTTCTTGTACCCCGCGATGCCGATGACCTCGAGCACCCCCATGCACACACGTGGCGCCTGCTCAGAGGCAGCGAGCTTGAGGTTGTTGAAGCGCAGGATCGACGCCATCGTGGAGAGGGATTCACGGCCGGTCTCGTCGGCGGCCACGAGGTGCCGCAGTCCGGACTCGACCTCCGCCCGCAGCATCGACAGCTCCGCCATCACTCGCGAGAGGCTCTGCGCAGCCGGCACCGGCTCGCCCGGCTTGCGGCGAGCCGCCGCCCGGACGAAGCTCCGTCCGCGCTCGAACGCCTCGGTTGCGATCCCCAGCCAGACAAACGACCACAGGATGTGTGACAGGGGCACAACGGACTCGTTGAGCATGGTCGGAAACGGAGTGGGCAGGATCTGGTCGGAGCCGAACCGCGCCCGCACGATATATCCGGGAGAGCACGTGCCCCGCATCCCGATCGTGTCCCACGTGCCCGCGGGCTCGAGCTCGGTCTCCGTCGCCCGATGCAGGATCATCACCTGATCGTTGGGCTCGGCCTCCGGGGCTCGGCGGGCGGTGGTCAGCAGGTCATCGGCATAGGCGCCGTAACTCACCGTCGGGGCCTGCTTCTCCAGCGAGAGAGCGCCGCCGGCGGCCGCGGTCACCGCGGCGATCGAACGCCCCATGTCGCCGCCGGTCCCGATCTCGGAGGTGACCGACGCGATCAGCCGCTGCTCAGCCGCCAGCTCGCGCAGGTAAGCCTCAAACCACGAGCCGGGCTGGAGGTGGCGGACGATCGTCGCGACCTGGATCTGGTGCATGGCGAACACCATTGCGGTCGAAGAGCAACGCCGGCCCAGCTCGAAGCAGGCACGTGCGATCGCCTCCAGCGACACCCCGCCGCCGATCGGCTCGGGCACCAGCGCAGAGAGGGCGCCCACCTCACGCAGCGCCGACACGGCCTCCTTGGGGAAGCGGGCCTCTCGGTCGACGGCATCGGCGTGACCGGCCGCGACATCGTCGCCGACGGACCGGACCGCGGCGAGGAAGGCCTGATCCCGGTCGATGGCCGCGACGCTCACACCACTCCGGCCTGCAACTGCCCGATCGCGTCGGCGATGCTGGCCACGCTCTTGAACACGCTCGCCTTGAGCATCGCGTCGGGGAACTCCACGTCGAACGCGTCCTCCAAACCCAGCATCACGTTGACACTGGCATGCGAGGTCATGCCCGCTTGAAAGAGATCGGTGTGATCGTCGAGCTGATCGATGTCGACCGGGAGGCGCGCGTGATCGCGCAGAACCCGGCGGATCTCGCCCTTCACCGTGTCGTCGGCCATCACGCGCACTCCGCCAGGACGACTGCCGCGGCGTTGCCGCCGCTGCGGCTGAGGCTGACCGACAGCCCGCGGACTCCGCGGTCGTACGCGAGTTGCGCCGCGGCGCCGCTCAGCTCGAGCTCCGGCTGCCCCGCCGTGCCCATTCCTACGCAGATCGCACGCCATGGAAGCGGCTCATCTGAACGTCTCAGTGCCTTCATCGTCGCCTCCTTGGCCGCGAACACGGCCGCCAGCCGCCGTGGGTCCCCCTTGCAGTCTCGCCGCTCGTGCTCGGCGTAGATCCGGCGCAGATAGCGCTCTCCGTGACGGTGGAGCGCCTCCTCCACCTCGACCACCTCGACGAGATCTATCCCGACCGCGATGGGCATCGCTTGATACTAGTCGTCTACTCGAGCGACGTACTTTAATCCAGGTCCGTCCGATTGCCGCGAGATGTAGTGCAGCCATGGCCCCGCGCCGTCGGTGCCGGCGGGTACCGGACGCCCGTCAGGATCCAGGCATTCGATCAGCTCCAGCCCGGCCGCGCGCAGTTGTCGCTCCTGCGCATCGCGCTGCACGTAGTAGTGCAGGAGCCCGTAGTCGAAGGTCTCATCGTTGACGATCGCATATCCGGCGCCGCTGGTCTGCAGGGGCGCGAGCCGCCGGCGGTTGCGCAGTCTGGCCGGAAGCCGGGCCGCCGCGGACGCCAGCTCCAGCAATGTGTGGCGCAGCAGGATGTCGGCCCCACGTCCGACCAGGCCCCGACGGCGCCCCGGTGCGGGCCGACGCTCCAGCTCGGCGAGGTTGTGGGAAGAGAAGATGAGCACGCCCCCCGGCGTCAGCAGCCTGCCCAGGTCGGCGAGCACCGACTGACGCCGCGCGTCGTCGAAGACATCGAGCAGGTTGCTGGCGGCGACGATGGCGTCGAACGGGCCTGGGAGCGTTTGGGCCAGCGCGGCCACGTCGCCCACGCGCACGTCGGCCTGCGGATACACCCGCCGGCAGTAGTCCACCATGGCCGGCGACAGGTCGATGCCGTGGACCTTCCCGCCGAGCGCGACGAGGTAGCCCAGGACCCGCCCGGCCCCGCACCCGACCTCGATCACCCGTCCCGTCAGGTGCTCGCGGTAGCGCACCAGCAGCATCACCTCCACTGGAGCCAGGGCACGGTTGGCGTAGACACCGACCTGAGCGCCCTTGCGCCACAGTGTCTCGTTGGCGGTGACCTGGTCCACTCAGATCAGCGCGGCCGAAAGGCGGTGACTGACGGGATCCCCCCCGGTTCAGCGACCGTGCGAAACCCGAGCCGGTTCAGCTGCCGCACGCACGTGGCCATGTCGTACGGGAGGTGCACCTCCACCTGCAGGCAGCGCACGCGCCCGGCCCAGCCCTCGCCGTTCTCCAGGAGGAATTGCTCGGTCCCCTCGACATCCATCTTGACGTAGTCCACGTCGCCATCCCCCAGCATGCCGAGCAGCGTGGCGAGAGAGAACGCCGGCACCGTGTCGATCGCCGCCGCCGTCGTGCGCTCGTCCATGGCCGGGAGCACGCGGTACGCCCACGCTCCCCTCTCTCCGCCGTAGCCGATCGCCCCGTCACTCGTCCAGACCGCGCCGTGCAGGATCGAGGCCCGGTCCCCCCATCGGTGGACGTTGCGGCGCGCGAGCTCGACGTTGTCGGCGTCGAGCTCGACGCCCAGCACTCGCGCCTCGGGGTACGCGGCGGCGAGGTCCGCGACGGTCGCCCCGATGTTCGCGCCCAGGTCGAGGATGGTCCGGACGTCGTGCAGCCCGGTCGGAACCCGGTGATAGCGGCCGATGAGCGACGCGTGGGCGGTCTCCCAATCGGTGCCGTCGGGGTGCACCCACAGCGGGTGCCCGTTCCACTCGCGGACACCCAGAGCCACGAGGCCGTCGGGGCCTGCGGCGCGGGCGCGGGCACCAGGACCGAGCTTCTGCAGCGTCAGCAGACGCAGCCAGCCGCGGGCGGTGAACACGAACGGGCCGACCAGGAGGGTGCCGGCAAGGAGGCTGCCGCCGATCCGAGGTGGAAGCCGCCCGAGGATGCCCTCCGCCACCCGCCGGCCACGCTCCCGAGTCGCGGTGCGTACGGAGGGGAGCGAGCGGGACATCGAGCGCATGTTGCCAGAGCGCGACACGCGTCCGCTCCGAACACCGCGGTTCCCCGATTACCTCCCCCGCCTGACGAGATATCGCCCGGTCGTCGGCTGCAGATCCATCCGCATCCCGCTGATCCGGCGGAGCCGGTTGCCGGCGATGTCGAAGCTCTCGATCGGACGCAGGCACGACTCGGCGACCCCGCAGACGAAGATCCCCGCCGACGACATGTTGGAGATGAGGTTGTCCACGAACCGGCTGTGCCCGGCCGTGCCGTCGTACTGGTACCAGGCAATCCCGATCTGACCCCCCGCGATGCGGTTCTGGCTCACCACGGCGTCGCGATACCGAGCCGAGACCCCGTCGTCGCGGAAGCCGACGATCCGGTTGTGGGTGATCTGAGCGTTGGCGACCTTGAGATAGATGCCGTGCGTCGGATAGCCGATGCCGGCGTCCAGGCCGGTGGCCGTGATCGTGTTGTCGGACACGAGGTAGAAGCGCCCCCCGGCGGGATCCTCGGGCCGGTCGGCGGACGCGCCGAGCAGCATCCCGGACCCGCCCGTCCGCTCGATCGTGTTGCCGGTGATGATCCAGTGCGAGCCCTCGGTCTGGATGCCGATCTCCTGGTGGGCGAGCGGGGGCAGCAGACCGCTGATGTGCAGACCGACGAGCGCGATGTGATCGCCGGTGCCCTGGAACCCCTGCACCGGCCCGAGTGCCAGGTCGCGGAAGCTCAGCCAGCTCGGTCCATCGGGGTGTAGCGCATTGGTCCCCAGCCACACTCCCCGGGTGAGCCTGGCCGCTCCCGGGCCGTAGGAGCCGAAGCGGATCGGCTGCTCCGGCGTGCCCGAGGCCTCGAAACCCTCGCCCGGCATCAACGTCTCGTCGCTGAAGGTGGCGCCGCCCTTGAACAGCACGGTGTCCCCCGGACGCAGCACGGCGCGGTCGACGCGCGTCACGGTCTCCCACGCCTGGCGCGGGCTCGTGCCGGTGTTGCCGTCGCGTCCACCGGGAGCCACGTAGAAGATCCTGCCCGGACGCCCCGCCGTCCCGAGCCCGCGGTTGGCCGCTGGGGTCCGCGCGTGCCGCTTTGCCGCCGGGGCCCGCGCGTGCCGCTTCGCCGCCGGGGCCCGCGCCGCGGCGCCGCCGCAGCCCGCTGATCCGAACAGGACGACAAGCAGCGCCAGCAGACCTCCGCTGCTGATGCGCGGCCTCCACATGAGCTCTGACCCGCAAGCCATCGACCTAGCTCCCGTCTGCCGGGGTGGTTGTGCAGTTGTGCCGCCTACGGGGTTAGCTGACGGGCTCGCGCTCGATGAGCGCTACGGTCCGCGATGGGACCGATTCGCCCCGGTGGGCCCTGACGGGTCCACAGGTGGTTCCCCCGCCGACGGCTCGAGGACGAGCCGTCGTTCGGCGGAAAGCGGCGCGGCCAGTATATGTGACCCTGCGGCGCGACGGCGACGTCGACGGGAAGGCCGGGGCCCGTCGGCTGGGCGGCGCGGGTCAGGTCTCGCTGCGACCGCGGGAGATGGCGATCTCGCCCGTACGCGCCATCTCAATCAGCCCGAACGGCCGTACCAGCGCCTCGAAGGCGTCGACCTTGTCGCAGGTCCCAGTCACCTCGACGACCACTGAGCGCTTGGTGACATCCACCACCTTTGCGCGGAAGATCTCGCAGATCTGCATGACCTCCGCGCGCGAGGATCCGTCGGCTGAGACCTTGAACAGCGCCAGCTCCCGGGCCAGGGTCTCCCCCGGCTCCAGGTCGCGGATCTTCAGCACGTTGACGAGCTTGTGGAGCTGCTTGGTGACCTGATCGATCGGGTGGACCGCCCCGTCGAGGGTCAGGGTGATACGACTCACCGTGTCGTCGTCGGTGGGTCCGACAGCGAGCGTGTCGATGTTGAAGCCGCGGCGGGCGAACAGCCCGGCGATCCGGGTCAGGACGCCCGGCTTGTTCTCCACCAGGATCGAGAGGATGTGCTTGCGCCCGGTGCGCAGACCGGACACCGCCTCCAACTGATCCAGCGACAGGATCTCCTTGGTAGCCGGCTCGCCCATCGCTCAGCCCACCATGTCGCGCGCGGCCTGGCCCGGCGCGATCATCGGGTACGTGTTCTCCTCACGCGTGACGCGGACATCGACCAGGACCGGGCCCTCGGTGGCCAGCGCCTCGCGCATGTCGGGCACCAGGGTCGTCTTGTCGGTGAGGCGGATGCCGGTGGCCCCATAGGCCTCCGCCAGCTTGACGAAGTCGGGGTACTGGCCCATGTCGACCTGGCTGTAGCGCTTGTCCCAGAACAGCTCCTGCCACTGGCGGACCATGCCCAGGTATCCGTTGTTCATGATGAACACCTTGATGGGGATCTTCTCCTCGGCGCAGGTGGCCAGCTCCTGCATGTTCATCTGCACCGAGCCGTCACCGGCCACGCAGACGACGGTCTCATCCGGGCAGCCGACCTGGGCGCCCATCGCCGCCGGGAGCCCGAAGCCCATCGTGCCCAGGCCGCCGGAGTTGATCCACCGGCGGGGCTTGGCGAAGTGGAAGTACTGGGCGGTCCACATCTGGTGCTGGCCGACGTCGGAGACGACGATCGCGTCGCCCTCGGTCGCCTCGTAGAGCGCCTGATCATGTACTGGGGCTTGATCTCGGAGTCGGTGGAGTCCGTGTAGCCGAGCGGGTGGCGCTCCTGCCACATGCGGATCCGCGTCCACCACTCCTCAAACCGCGCGGGGTCGGCCTCCAGCGCCCGGTACTCCGCGGTGAGCCGCGGCAGGATGTTCTTGGCGTCGCCGACGATCGGGATGTGGGCCGGGACGTTCTTGGAGATCTCGGCCGGGTCGATGTCGATGTGGATGAACTTGGCCCGCGGCGCGAACTCCGAGAGCTTGCCGGTGATGCGATCGTCAAAGCGGGCTCCGATGGCCACGATCAGGTCGGCCTCATCCATCGCGTAGTTGGCGGTCCGCGTCCCGTGCATCCCCAGCATGCCCAGCCAGTGCTCGTGGGTGCCGGGAAAGCCGCCCAGACCCATCACGGTGCAGGTGACCGGGAACCGGTCGGCCGTCGCCAGCTCGGTGAGCTCGGCGGAGGCGTTGGCGGAGATCACCCCGCCTCCGGCGTAGATCACCGGACGGCGGGAGTTGGCCAGTGCCTTGGCGGCCAGCTTGATCTGCTTCTGGTTGCCCTCGGTGGTGGGCTGGTAACCGGGCAGGTGGACATCGTCGACCGGCTCATAGGGGATGTCGGCCCGGCTGAGATCCTGTGGGATGTCGACGACGACGGGGCCCGGCCGGCCGGTGCGCGCCAGATGGAACGCCTCGTGGATCGTGCGCGGCAGCTCGAGCGGGTGCTGGATCATGAAGCTGTGCTTGACCATCGGCATGGTGATCCCGATCGTGTCGGCCTCCTGGAAGCCGTCGGTGCCCAGCAGCTCGGTCCGGACCTGCCCGGTGATGAACACCACCGGCACCGAGTCCATCATCGCGTCGGTGATCGGGGTGATGAGGTTGGTCGCGCCCGGGCCGCTGGTGGCCAGGGACACGCCGACCTTGCCGGTCGCCTTGGCATACCCCTCGGCGGCATGGCCGCCGCCGGCCTCGTGGCGGACGAGGATGTGGCGGATGCCGGCGTCGTAGAACGCGTCGTAGGTGGGGAGGTTGGCCCCGCCGGGGAGGCCGAATACGACGTCGACACCCTCGGCCTTCAGACATTCCATCAAAGCGTCGACTGCGCGCATGTCGCATTCCCTCCTTTCGGGCACCTGTGTACGCGGGGAGACCCCGCTAGGCGCGCGAGTTTACCGGGCGCGCCCGGCCGCGACGGCCGCTGCTCACCGTCCGACGGCCGTGTGGATGGTGCCGCGCCCCGACCGCCGTGCGGCTAGAGCGTCTGGCCGGCGACGGCGTAGCTGCCCGCCGTCGGGTGCAGGTTCGTCCGCACCCCGGTGCTGGGCGTGATCGCGTTCCTGGAGATGACGAAGCTCTCCATCGTGTCGTACACGCCCGAGGGCGACACGTAGATGCCGGCGCTGGTGGTGTTGGTGATGGTGTTGTCCTGCCAGTGGCTGGTTCCGGCCTGGGGATCGGTCTGGTAGAAGTCGATGCCGATCTGGCCGCCCGACATGTAGTTGCGCTCGATGGTGCTGCTGCGATACCGCGCCGAGACCGCCGACTCTGAGAAGTTGGTGATGGTGTTGTCGGTGATCGTCGCGTCGCTGGCGTCCAGGTAGATGCCGTGCGCGTTATAGCCCGCGTCATAGAGGCCGACGTTGTCGATCCGGTTGCCCGTGATGGCGTAGCCGTCACCGGACAGGAGCAGGCCCGACAGGCCCGTGTTCTCGACGCTGTTGTCCTGGATCGTCCAGCCATCGCCGTTGGCGTAGAGCCCGAGTTGCTGGTTGCCGGGCGCGGGTGAGAAGTCGCAGTTCTGCACCACGATCGCATTGCTGGTCCCGTGGGTCTCGCTGCCGCCATAAAACGTGGCGCCAAACCGCAGGTGATCAAAGATGAGGTGATCCTGGACAAACCACGCGCCCGGCGTGATCGTCGCATCCCCCTGCCCATAGGACCCGTACACGATCGCGCTCTGCGCCGTCCCCGACGCCGACGGCTCCAGATCCGAATCCCCGAAACGTCTGCCCCCCGGCAAACAACACCCCGTCACCCGGACGCAACACCGCCCGGTTGACCCGACCCACCGTCCGCCACGCCTGCGCCGGACTGGTCCCCGCATTACCGTCTGACCCCGACGACGACACGTAATACGTCGTCCCCGAAATCACCGGCACCCCAACCCCCACCACAACCGGCATGTTGCCAGACGTCGAGGTGCCGCCGGGAGCGGTCGTGCCTGTCGGGGCCGAGCCGGTCGTCGGGGCGGAGCCGGTCGCGGTTGAGGACGAGCCGCCCGAGGTCGGCTTCGTGGAGACCGGGGCTCGCTTGACCGGCTTCTTGCGCTCGCTCTTCAGCTTGTTCTTCGCGGTCGTGGCGACCACCGCCCGGACCTTGTGGCGCGGATGCCGTGGAGCGGCGGCACGGCGCTGCGCTGCCGGCGTAGCCGGATGGTGGCCGTGACCGGGCGCCGCCAGTGCCAGCGCGGGCGCCGTGATCAGGGCGATCAGCAGAAAGGACCAGGCCCTGATGACGAAGCGAAGCACGAGTTCTGCTTCGGCCGTCGACGGTCTGGCTTGAGTTCCGCTACACGCAGCCTGGACGGCTATATGGGCTCGGCGTCAAATACGGGCCTTAAGCCCTCGGCTCCGCTCGCGCCTGCGTGGTCAGGCGCGGGACATCGCGCGTCGCCGCATGTCGTCCTCGGAGGCAACTGCCACGTCGGGAAAGTCCAGCTCGGCTCCGCACCGCATACAGACCGCGTCGTGCAGCTTCAGGATGTGCTGGCAGCTGGGACACACCCGGCGCAACTCCCGGGAGTCCCAGCGGTAACACACCGCGGCCGCCAGGCCGAGGACCGGGATCGTGCCCGATACCAGGAACCACATGAAGAACGAGCTTCCCTTCATCCGGCCGACGATGCCGCCGGCCAAGCCGAAGCAGAAGAGGATCGGCAGCAGCTCGAAGCCCTGCACGACCGAGCTACCAGACGATCGTCTTGAGCGCCCAGAGCACAGCGACGATCGCGGCGACCACCACGGCGATCCAGAACACCGCCACGACCAGTCCGACGAACAGATGGATGACGAGCGCCGCCGCGGCGATGAGGACGAGCCCGGCGGCCGCCTTGCGCAGAATCGGCGGTCGGGACCGCGTGCGCTCGAGGTCGTTGGCCATATTTCGATTCTAGCGCCTAGCTCACGCGCGAGCGAAGCTTATCGGCGGGGCGCAGGTGCGCTCGCGAGGGCGCGTGGCGCCGTGATGGCCGCGCTGTCCTCCTGGCGCAGACGCGCCAGGTGGAAGCGCCGGACCTGTACGGCTCCGCCGTCGCGGCCCGCATCGCGGGGGTCCGCGATCAGCATGATCTTGCTCAAGGGGCGATTCATGGTCGACATGGTCCCGCGCTGGGAGCCGTTGCGCATTGTCCACAGGGCCAAAAAATCAGCGCCGCCGCCCGTACGGAAGGCCCCCTCCATCCGTCGACTCTGACGGTGGTAACTACACGTTCAGAGCGCCCGCGCCGAGCGCATATCGCGGGTCGCACACGGGCCGGAGCACGCGACCGCCAATGCAACTATGTGGAAACGCTTAGGTCCGACAATCCGTCTGAAAGCTGCCTGAAAGCGCAGAGTCTGCGTAAAAAGACCCAAATTTGAGGATCCATCGTCAACGTGGGTAAAATCTTCACGACGGGCGTCGCTCTTGCCGATAAGGCCAGAGAGAGGCGCGCAGGGGTCTCGAGGACGCCGGGCGCTGCGCGAGTCGCCAGCGCTTAGGCGAGCGCAAATAACCAAGTCCAGACAGTTGGGTTCAGGTCACCAGGGATGGCACCTCAAACAGCAACGCACGCAGCGGCACCGCATACGGCGGCGGCGACACTCGGGTTGGCGGCTCGCCCGCATGGCGCGGTTCCTCGGCTGGCCCAGCGCGCTCTCGATCCTCGGTCCTGGGCCCAGGTCCGCGGCTTCGCCGACGTGGTCGTGCTCTGCTTGGCGTCGTCGGCAGCGCTGTTCGGCACGCCAGGGCTGGACCAGACGTGGACCGACCGCTGGTTGGCCGCCATCTTCCCGCTGGCCGTCGCCTCTCTGTTGTACGCCCGGCGCACGCCCGACGAGCGGCTGAACGGGACGCTTCTTGACATCGGGGCGCACGTGCTGGGAGTCGTGTCCCTGGCCGCAATGCTCTCGATCGCGCTCGAATCCATCGGAGGAGCGGCAAGGCCGCTCGAGCTTGCCCATCCGCCTGTGGCTGTTCGGGGCCGTCTACCTCGGCATCTCCCGGGTGATGCTCTACTCGATCCGCCGTCAGGCGCTGCGCTCCGAGGCCGTCGCGATGCCCACGCTGATCGTCGGCGCCGGCGTGATCGGCATCCACCTGGTCAAGCGCCTGGCCGGCGAGCCACGCTACGGCCTGCGGCCCGTCGGATTCCTGGATGCCAGATCCCCTGCCGCGCAGCCATCCGCGACGACGCCGGTCACTGCCGGTGCTCGGCGGCCCCGAGGATCTGGCCGACGCGATCGCCGCACCGGCGCGCGGCACGTGATCCTGGCCTTCTCGGCCGAGCCCGACCACGTCCTGGTGGCCAAGGTCCGCGAGTGCGAGGCGCTGGGCATCGGGGTCTCGCTCGTCCCCCGGCTCTACGAGTCGATCAACGAGCGCACGACCCTCGACCACGTCGGGCGGCCTGCCGCTGCTGACGCTCTGCACCGGTCGACCCGCGAGGCTGGCAGTTCGCCATCAAGCACGCCCTGGACCGGACGCATCGCCGCTCATCGTGCTGCTGCTCGTCAGCCCCATCTTGCTGGCGGATCGCGATCGGCGGTCCGCAGCTCAGCTCGCCGGGCCCCGATCCTCTTCCGCCAGCGGCGGGTCGGGCGCGACGGCCGCAGTTCGACGTCCTCAAGTTCCGCACGATGCGCGAGCCACGGCACCGGCCCGAGGCGTTCGTGCTGCTGCAGGGCCTGGCACCCGGTGGCGTGGAGGGCGAGGATCGGCGCACCCGGGTCGGCCGCTACCTGCGCGAATTGTCGCTCGACGAGCTGCCTCAGCTCTTCAACGTCCTCCGCGGCGACATGAGCCTCGTCGGTCCCCGGCCGGAGCGACCCGAGTACGCTGCAGCGCTTCAGCCGGGACGTGGCGCGCTACGAGGACCGCCATCGCGTGAAGTCGGGGATCACCGGCTGGGCGCAGGTCCACGGGCTGCGCGGCCAGACATCCATCGCCGACCGGGTGGAGTGGGACAACTACTACATCCAGAACTGGTCGTTGCGGCTTGACCTGCGCATCCTGGCGATGACCGTCGCCGAGGTCCTGCGCTTCCGCGAGCCCGACTGATCGGCGGCCCGGCTCTCAGCCGGGCTCCGTGCGCACCTCCACCGCCTCGAAGGCCAGGCGACGGAACAGCCACTCGGCCGGACCCGTCGACCAGGAGCGGCTCAGAATCCAGGCCAGCACACGTCTGTCCCCCGCTCTGAACCGGCAGTAGTCGATCTCGCGATGGCGCAGCTCGGCGCCGCGGCCGAGGACCGCCTCGATCACCTCAGGCCGCCGGTACACGGTCCAGCGATCGATCCAGTCCAGGTTCTCGGCCGCCCAGACCATCGGCGACCGTTCATCCTTGTTGGCGCCGGCGCCGAGTCGGCGCAGCAGCGCGGTGTAGTACAGCCGGGGGCGGCCTCGGGGCAGCCGGTGGGCGAGCGGAATGCCGATGTGCCCCTCGCGCACGAGCACCAGCGAAGGGAAGTGGTGATACATGACGCCGCCGGGCTTGAGCACCCGCTCCAGCTCGGCCACGGTCGCCTCCAGGGGGACGACGTGCTCCAGCACCTGGTCGCTGAGGATCACGTCGAAGGTGTCGTCCTCGAACGGCAGGGACCCCCCCTGATCGTAGTAACGGAGCGTGCCCTCGGGCAAATCGGAGTGCTCGATGTCCCCATAGTCAGCTCCGGGCCAGCGGATGTCCGTGCCGCGTGCGTCGTAGCCGGCGCTCCTCAGCAGCCGGACCGTGACTCCGGAGCCGCAGCCGAAGTCCAGTACCTTCGCGCTCGGGTCGCCGAGGCGGTTGACATACCACAGGAAGTAACGGCGGTTGACGTTCGTCTCACCGAAATCGCGCACGGCGGGGGAGATTACGCCGCCGCATATATTGCGGCCTGATGAGCCCCTCGCGCCCGACGACCGCCGCGGCCGCACCCGGCGACCGGGCCGGCCGCCTCTGGATGCCTCTCCTGCGCGCGCTACGGCGGCGGCGGTCGGTGATCCTCGGCTATCACGGGGTCGCCGACTGCGAGCTGCGCCGTGATCTCTCCCGGCTCCAGACGCCTCCGGGCCAGTTCACACGACAGGTCCAGCTTCTGCTGGAGGCGGGATTTCAGTTCACGACGATGACCAAGGCGGCCGACGACCTGTCGGGCGACCGGCCGCGCCCGGGTCTTGCCGTGATCACCTTCGACGACGGCATGCGCAACAACTATGGCACCGCGCTGCCGATCCTCCAGCGGCTCGGCGTCCCGGCAAGTGTCTACGTGGCCTGCGACTTCATCGGCGGGATCAGTCCCTGGCTGGCGCCGCAGCATGGCGGCGACATGCTCGACGAGAGTGAGATCCGTGCCCTGGCGCGGGCGGGATGGGAGATCGGGGCGCATACGCTCAGCCACCCGGACATGGCATCCCTCAGCTACGAGGCCTGCCGAGCCGAGATCGACGGCAGCCGCGCGCGACTGGAATCGATCATCGGGGCTCCTGTTGACACGTTCGCTTATCCGTTCGGACGCTACGGGCCGGCGGCCGTGGCCGCCGCGCGTGACTCCGGGATGCGAGCCGCGCTGACCATCGGGTCAGGCACCTGGCAGCGCTTCGAGCTCACGCGAGCGATGGTCAGCAACGGAGACCCCTACGCCGTCGTGGCGCTCAAGATGGTCGACGGCTACGAGCAGCTGCTGCGCTTGCCCCCGCTGCGCGCGACCCGGCGGATCAGCAGAGCCGCTCGCGGCGCGCTGAGAGAGCGCTGATCGGTCCGTGGCTCGCGTACTTCTCATTCATCAGCCCACCGAGGGCGGGGTCGGACGTCACGTCTCGGATCTGGCCCGTGGCCTGCATACGGCCGGCCACGAGGTGGTGCTGTGCGGTCCGAGCCGGCCCGCGACCGGGCCCGACGATTGCCGCCACGTCGCCCTCGCGCTGGAGCGATCGGTCGCCGCTGGCGCTGACGTGCGGGCTGTGCGCGAACTGGAGCGGATCGTGCGGCGACTGGCTCCCGACCTCATCCACGCCCATAGCTCCAAGGCCGGCGCGATCGCACGCCTGGTCCGCGCGGTGCATCCGCGTCTGCCGCTGGTGTACTCGCCCCACGGGTACGCGTTCGCCGGGCACTTCGATCGCGAGTGGGAGCGGACCGCCTACCGGGTCATCGAAGCCGGCCTCGCGCCCCTCGCCAGCCGCGTCATCTGCGTCTGCGACGCCGAGGCACGCCTGGCACGCCAGATCGGCGCTGCCCAGCGGATCCGCGTTGTGCATAACGGCGTCGCCGTGTCCGACGATCCGGTAACGCCCGATCCCCGCATGACGGAGCTCGCGCGCGGGGGCCCGGTCATCTGCACCCTCACTCAACTGCGCCCGGGCAAGGGACTCGAGACCCTGCTCGACGCGATGCCCGCGATCCTCGGCGCTCATCCCGGTGCGCAATTGGCGATCTGGGGTGACGGGCCCGATCAAGCTCGCCTCACCGAGCGGGCGCGCACGTTGTCGATCGCCGACAGCGTCCACTTCATGGGCGCGACAAGCCGTCCACTATCGGTGATGGCCGGTTCCGACGTGTTCACCTTTCCGTCGCTGGCCGAGGCCTTCCCGTACGTGATCCTGGAGGCCATGTCTGTCGCATGCCCGGTCGTCGCAAGTGATGTCGGCGGCATCGCAGAGGCGCTCGTGGAGGGCACCGGCGTACGTGTCACCCCCGCCGATCCGGTGACGCTGGCGGCCGCCATTGCGACGCTGCTGGATCGCCCCGACACGGCCCGCCAGCTCGGCGCCGCCGCCCGGCATCGGGTCCAACAGATGTTTAGCGTCGAGCGGATGCTGAGAGAAACTGCGCAGGTTTACGGCGAGTTAGTACCCGACTTTCTCAGCACCGCTCAAGGAGCAGACCGTGCCTGCCGCGATTAGGGGTAGCCGTCTCGCACCCGAGCCCAAAGGCCTCGTATGCGCTTCCCTCGCGTATCTGCCGCTGCCCTCATCGCATTCCTGGCGCTCGTCTCGGGCGCCAACGCCACCGGACGCCACGGTAGCCCGGCCGCTCCTGGACACGTCACTCGAGCCCTCTTGACGTTCGCGACGGTCCGGCCGGCGCCCAAGGCGTACGCAGCGGGGGCCGGTCGCATGCCGGTTGTGGTGGGGGTTGGGGTGCCGGTGATTTCGGGGACGACGTATTACGTGTCGTCGTCGGGGTCAGACGGTAATGCGGGGACCAGTCCGGCGCAGGCGTGGCGGACGGTGGGTCGGGTCAACCGGGCGGTGTTGCGTCCGGGTGACGGGGTGTTGTTTGCCGGGGGGCAGACGTTTGGGGATTCGGATCTGGAGCCGTCGGCGTCGGGGACGGCGCAGAGCGCGATCGTGTACGGGTCCTATGGGCAGGGGGATGCGACGATCACGCCGGGCGCGTGGTTTGTCCAGGATCACCTCATCTTTGATCACCTGCGGTTTGGCGCCACGTTTTATGGCGGCAGCGAGACCCACGGGACCAGCAATGCGATCGTGGTGCAGAACTGCGACTTCTCACCCGCGCCCGGCAACCAGCAACTCGGGCTCTACGCCAACGGCGATGGCTGGACGATCCAGGACAACAGCGTCGAGAACACGGGCCTGTCGGGCCTGCTCCTGTCCGGTGACGGCTACGCCATCACGGGCAACCGGATCGACAACGTCGGCCTCTATGACGCGGGCTATAACGCGCACGGCATCTACCTGGACGCCAGCGACGCGACGATCACCGACAACACCATCACCAACTTCTCAGAGTCGGCGGTCTCGGCGCGGTATCGCAGCAGCACCATCGAGCGCAACTACATGTCGGGCGGCCAGATCGGCATCGACTTCTACCAGACCGATCCCCAGGCCGGGACCAGCCACTGGCAGGACAACACCATCACCAACACCACCAGCGCCGGCATCTACGTGTCATCCGACGGCGCGCACCGGCTCCACGAGAGCTTCATCATCCGCGACAACTCTGTGTCTCCGCGCTCGGGCGTTGACACCAATGTCCGGGCTTCGACGACCGGCACGTACGCGCTGGCCGACAACGGCTGACGCCGGTCTGGCGGCATACACGGGCGCCGCCGGCGCGTCGATAATGTGAGAGAGCCCGATCCGGCGCGGAGCGCGGTCGCGGGGGCCCAGCGGGATTGGCCCGTGCCACGACCACGCGCCCCGTTCGATTCCTGCGAGCCCAACCGCCCGACTGATGCCCAGCCCCCTCGCCCGCCTGCGGCATGCCCTGCGACCCTCGGAGGAGAATCTGCTGGCGCGGTCGCTGACGCTCAACGTGGGCGGCCGGGTGGTCGGGCTCGTCACGGGCTTCGCCAGCTCCGTCCTGCTCGCCAGGCTCCTGGGTCCGGCCGACCGCGGTCTGCTCGCCCTGATGCTCTCGGTAAGCACCGTGGCCCTGGCCGTGGCCGCCATCGGCCAGCCACTCGCCGTCACGTACTACGCCAGTCGCAGGGATGCCCGGGGGCCGGCCATCGTCGGCAACATCCTGACCCAGGCGCTGGTGCTCACGGTGTTGGTGGTGCCGCTCACCGCGCTCCTGCACGGGCCGATCTCCGATCTGGTCGGCCGGGGTCAGGGCGGGATGACCTGGGTGCTGGCCGCTGCCCTCGTGCCGGTCACATTCCTGGACTGGACGATCAGCAACCAGCTGCTGGGCATGCTCCGCTTCGGGTTCTACAACGGCCTGAAGTTCATCGCCGGCATCGGCTACACGCTCGCCGTCGTGCTGCTGCTGGCCGTCTTTCATCTCGGCGTCGCCGGCGGCCTGATCGCCACCGCCCTTGGCTCCGTGATCACGGTCGCCGGCTGTGTGCGCCCCATCCTCGGGCGTGGTCGTCCCGTACTCGACCGATCCCTGATGAAGGACATGCTCCGCTACGGATCGCGGGTGCAGGTCGGGGTCATCTTCCAGATGGTCAACTACCGGCTGGACGTCATCGTGATGCAGTTCTTCCGCCCGCTCAAGCAGGTGGGGTTCTACGTGGCGGCACAGACGGTGGCCGAGTTCGTGATCACGATCGCCACCGCGTTTCAGTCCAGCCTGCTCCCGCTCGTCTCCCACTATGAGGGGGATGAGCGACAGGACGTGATCAGCGCCAGCTCGCTGCGCCACCACGGCATCCTGGCGGGCGCGGCCGTCCTCGCCAACGCCGTGGTTGGAACCGCCATCATCTACTTCGCCTACGGGCCCGAGTTCCGCCCGGCGGTGGTGCCGATGCTCGTCCTCCTGCCCGGAGTCTGGTTCCTGGGCATGGGGTTGGTCATCCAGAGCGACCTCGGCGGCCGCGGCCGCCCCGGTCTCTCCTCCAAGCTGGCCGCGCTGGCCGCCAGCGTGACCGTGGTGCTCGACCTCATCCTCATCCCGCGGCTCGGTGTGCTCGGCGGCGCGCTCGCGTCCGTGTGCGCGTACACCACTTTCGGCGTGGCCTCGCTGGTCGCACTCCAGCGCGTCAGCGGCATCCCGCTGCTTGAGCTGGTCGTTCCCAAGCGCGCCGACTTCGCCTTGTACTGGAATTTCGTCGTGCGAACGTTGCGCCGGGACGGCCGGCCGGCCGGCGATGCGACCTCTAACATCTCCGCTCCCGTGAGCACCGCTCCCGCACGCGGGCCGGCGCGCCTGCGGTTGGGCGGCAGGCCGCCCAACCTGTCGGCCATCCGAAGCCACCCGGACGTGGCCTTCTACGGAGCCGGCGTCATCCTCGTGCTGGCGATGCTGCCGCTGTTG
This sequence comes from uncultured Actinomycetota bacterium, assembly GCA_963790605.1. Taxonomy (GTDB): domain Bacteria; phylum Actinomycetota; class Thermoleophilia; order Solirubrobacterales; family Solirubrobacteraceae; genus Palsa-465. The sequence continues at coordinate 663,642 of CAWBPG010000005.1, forward strand.
CGGAGCCCGCTGCTGTGCGTTGCTCTCGTCGCTGTGCTCATCGGTGGCCTGATCGCCTGGCGTTCACCGGCGGTCCCGCTGGCGCTCGTCGGAGTGCCAACGCTGATCGACGCCATCGCCGGCTCCAATCCGCTCCCCTCCGGTGGGTTCACGCTCCTGTTCTCGGCGTGGATCACCGTCGCTATCGCCTTCGCGTTCTCGCGCTCCGGCCGCGCGCTACCCCTGCCCGTGATGCTGTTCAGCCTGCCGGTGCTCGCGTCGGTGACCCTCCTCGGGCTGATGCTGATCCGGCTGGGGATCTCTCCCGACCAGGCCTATGGCTCCGTCAAGACCCAGCTCTACGCGGCCGACGTGCTGATCATCCTCGCGGGCGCCGTGCTGGTTGGCACCCGCCCCGGGCTCGTGACCGTCTTCGTGCTCGTCCTGCTGGCCACCGACAGCGCCGGCGCGCTCGTGTTCGTCTACGACCTCGCCGTCGGGGCCGCCCACACGGCCTTCAACGGCCGCTTTACGATCGCGGCCTCCGAGTACCCCATCGACATGGGCCGAGCCAGCGCCGAGGGGCTGCTGCTGGCCATCTACACGATGATCAGCGCCGAGCGTCGCTCGATCCGCCTGGCCGCGATGGCGCTCACACCGGTCCTGGCCATCGCGCTGGCGGGCGCGGGATCGCGAGGCCCGGTGGTGGCGTTCGCGTTCGGGCTGCTGACCCTCCTCGGCCTGAGCGCCGCCAACCGCCGTTTTCGGCGCCGGCTGCTCGGTGTCGGCGCCGTGCTCCTGCTCGCGATCGTGGCCGTGCCCCTGGCAGTCCCAAGCTCCACGATCGCCCGCGCCCTCTCGACCATCATCGGGAGCGCCAGCGGCCTCTCCAGCAACGGGCGATCCGAGGTCTGGACGATCGCGCTGGCCACGTTCTCGCACCACTTGTGGCTCGGAATTGGCACCGGTGGGGGGGCCACGCTGGTCCAGGGCCTGCTGTATCCTCACAACCTCTTGCTCGAGGTGTCCACGGAGCTCGGCCTGGTGGGGCTCGTTGCGCTTCTCTGCGTCCTCGGCGGGTTCATCCAGGCGCTCGGGCGGTGCTGGCGGATGTCCGAGGGCCGAGAGCGCCTCCTGAGCGCCCTGCTCATCGCCATGTTCCTCACCGCGCTTATCAACGCCCAGTTCTCCGACCCGATCCAGAGCAACGGCAGCGTCTGGCTCTGGGGAGGGATCGCCGTCGGCATGGCCGCGCGGCTCGCGTCCGGGCGCGCCACGTCATTGGCAGAGCCGGCGCGGTGATCGAGGAGGCACATCACGGCGCCGATCCGACCGGATCGGCGAGGCTGTCACGGCCACGCGACGGGGGCCTCGTGATGCTCTGTGACGTCGACCTCGACGTCCCCGATGCCACCCGGACGCATTCCGTCGAGGTGGCGCGCGGATTCGCCCGGGCCGGGTTGACGGTGACCCTCGTGGCCCGGGGCGCCGACCCCGAGCTTCCCGACGTTGCGTATTGCGCCGCGGACGGCGCCGAGCATCAGCGGCTCCGGCGCCTGGCGACGATCAACCAGCGGGCGGTGGGCGTGCTGTGGCGCAACCGCGGCTCGGCCGATCGGTTCTACGTGCGCGACAACTGGAGCTGCTTTCCGGCGATCGCAGTCGCCCGGCTGCTCGGCTACCGGACCGTCGTGCAGGTGGACGGGATCCCGTACGGCGGCGCGGGCGGTGACGGCGCTCGCACGCTCAACCTCATCAAACGGCTGACCGCCGTGGCCACCGGGCGCGTGACGCGGGGCCAACTCGCGGTGACCCCGGAGATCAAGCGCCTCCTCGTCGAGCTGACGTGGGCGCCCGAACAGCGCGTGGCGGTGATCCCCAACGGCGTCGACCTGGAGTTCTTCAGCCCCCTGTCGCGCGAGGACGCGCTTCGCCGCCTCGGGTTGGACCCGGAGCGCCGGTACCTGGTCTTCTGCGGAGGCTTCAATCCATGGTCGGACTTCGACCTGATGCTGGCGGCGTTCGCCCGGGTTCGGGCCCAGCGGCGCGACACGACGCTCATCCTCGTCGGGGACGGGCCGGAGCGCTCGCGCATCGAGACCACGGCCGAGCGCCTTGGGATCGCCGACCAGGTGCTCATCACCGGCATGATCAATCAGCGTGAACGAGTGCGCGACTATCTGGCCGCCGCCACCATCACGCTGCTGATCTACGACCCCGCCCGCGTCGGCGCCACCAGCGCGAGCCCGATCAAGCTGACCGAGTACCTCGCCATGGGCCGTGCCGTCGTGGCGATCGAGATCCCGGGCCTTCGCCCCCTCGTCCAGGACAGCGGCGCCGGGATTCTGGTGCCCGGGGAGGCGGAGGCGCTCGCGAGCGCGATCCTGGAGCTGCTGACGGGCGACCGTGCCGACGTCTGCGGGGCCGCCGGCCGCCGCCTCGCGCAGGCTCGTCTCTCGTGGCAGACGGTGATCGAGCGAACGCTGCCGCTCTTCGGCAGCTAACCCGCCGCTGCTACTCCCGCGCCGGCGTCAGCGCGGGCGGGGCGCCCACAGAGCGCGCTCCCCCGCGGCCGGTCATGATCGGGTAGTACGGCTTGGTCAGCAGATCCTCGAACATCACCATGCCCTCGACGGGCGTCCGGCTCTGCGCCAGGCTCGCCGCCGAGGCCTTGAGGTCCGCCGGCCGTGTGAGACCGGCGCGCACGACGAACACGACGATGTCAGACAGCGAGGCCAGGATGAGTCCGTCGGCAAGCGCCGCGATGGGCGGCGTGTCGAGCAGGATGTAGTCGAAGCTTTCGCGTAGCTCGGCGAGGAGCGCCTCGGTGTGAGGACTCGACAGCAGCCGGGCCGCGTTGACGTGCGACGGTCGGGCGGGCAACAGGTAGAGGCCGCTTTCCACCTTGACGATGCCCGCGTCCGCCGCCGTGAGCATCTCCTCCAGCGCATCGACCAGCCCCGGGCGGTCCCGGAAGCCGAGGGAGCTCGTCAGCGACGCCGCGCGCATGTCGCCGTCGACGATCAACACCCGGTTGTCGCGCTCCGCGAGGACCTCTCCGAGCCCCTTGACCGTCGAGGTCTTTCCCACCTGGGGGCCGAACCCGGTCACGGCGACCACCTTCTGGCCGCGCTCACGCATCGGCAGCGACAGACGGGTGGACAGAATCCGGTAGGCCTCCTGTACCGCCGGGTCCTCCGAGCCCAGCTTGGCATTGAGCGGGATGGAGGCCAGGACGGGCCAGTCCACCTCGGAGGCGGCATCCTCCGCGTTACGCAGCTCGGGCCGGACGAGATACCGGACCCAGGTGAGGACCACGCCCAACACGAGGCCCAGCAGGAGCCCTCCGAGGACGTTGATCGAGCGGCGGGGGCTGATCGGGTCGGGTGCCGCGACCGGCGACGCCGACAGGGTGGCACTGGTGCCCTGGGCCAGGCCGCTGGCCACGAGCGCCTCGTTCTGGGTGATCAGCGCCTGCAACGATGACTTCAGCGATGTCAGCTGCTGGGCATTGGCCGCGCTGGTGGGCTGCGACTGCAAGCGGGCGATCTGGGCGCTCAGGTTGCTGATCGTCTGACCGTCCTGGGCCTGCAGCTGAGCCGTACGCTTCGATGCGCTGCTCTGAAGCTCGGCCAGGAATCCGTCGGCCACCTGCTGGGCCAGCCGCTGCGCGGCTTGCTGGGATGGCCCGGTCGCCTGAAGTTGGACCAGGGATGAGGTGGGTAGCGCGGTGGCGGTGAGCCGGCCTTGCAGGGCCGAGGTGCTGAGCCTTCCGCCGTCGACGCGGCCGCGGATCGTGTTGAGCAGCCCGGGCGAGACGAGCAGCGTCGCGTAGTTCTGGGCCAGTGCCTGATTGGTGGCGGTGGTATCCGAGCTGGCCGGCTGGTTCGTGGCGACATTGACCTGCAACAGCGCCGTCGCCTGATAGACCTCCGACTCGCTTGAGGTGTACACGAGCGAGAGCGCCACCATGATCACCACCGACGCGACGATGATGTACCGGCCGGCCCACAGAATTGCCCCGACTCGCCGGCCCTGGACCGGATCAGCCTCGTGGTTCACGACGCACCATATTACTCGGGGTGTACTCGTCACTGACGCCGTCTGCGCCGGGGACAACCGGCGGTGAGCGGTGCCCGCCCAGCCGCGGACGTGACCTTCTCGGTCGTGATTCCGGCGTACAACGCGGCTCGAACGGTCTCATCGGCGATCACATCGGCACTGCGGCAGACGGTTGCCGACCTGGAGGTCATCGTCGTGGACGACGGTTCGAGCGATGGGACCGCCGATGTGGCTGCGGCGATTGCCGATCCACGTGTCCGGATCGTGTCCCAGCCCAACCGCGGCCTGCCCGCCGCCCGCAACGCCGGCATCGCCGCGGCGCGTGGGCGCCACATCTCCCTGCTGGACAGCGATGACCTCCTGCTTCCGAGGTACCTGGACCTCAGCCGCCAGGCGCTCGAGCGGACCCCGAGCCCCGGCTTCGCCTACACGGACGCATACGTCTTTGACCCGGTCACGGGCAGGGTCCGGCAACGCTCGGCGATGTCCCGCAGCAATCCCCCCGTCCCGGCGCCCGAGGACCCCGGTGAGTTCCTGGCGGCCATGTTGGAGTGCAACTTCGTCTACGTGTCCACCACGATCCCGCGCCAGGTGCTGTCTGCGGTCGGCGGCTTTAACGAACACCGGACGTCGTCTGAGGACTACGAGCTCTGGCTTCGGATCCTGCTGGCCGGCTATCGAGCCGCCTGGGTGCCCGGTCGCCAGGCCCTGTATCGCAAGCATTCCGGGCAGATGTCAAAGAAGCTGACCACGATGGCCGTGAGCCTGGCCGCGGTCTACGACGACCTCCCCGCTGAGGCGATGCCCTCTGAGGCCCACCGCCGGCTGCTCGCCCAGCGGCGGCGCTCCGCGCATCTGCAGGCGCGCTACTTCGCGCCCGTCGCCGGGCTGATCCCGCCCCCGCTGCTGGCGATGGTCAAACGGACCGGCCTCGGCGACTCCTGGTATGAGACGCCGCCGCCGGAAGTCGCAGAGGCTTACCCGGACCTCACGGCGGTGTGAGCTCCCCGCCCACGCCGCGCATGGGCCATGCGATCGGAGTACAGCGAGAGGTACAGCTCCTCGAGCCGCCGGACCACGACATCGAGGTCGAACTCGGCTCGCTGGCGCGCGCGGGCGGCGGCCGCCAGCTCGGCCGCCCGGTCGGGGTGCTGTAGGACGCGGCGGATGCCCTCGGCCAGCGTCCCCGGGTCCTCGCTCTCCACCAGGATGCCGTGCACCTCGGGCTCGATGAGCTCAGGAATCCCCCCGACGCGGGAGGCGACAATCGGCAGCCCCGCGGCCATGTACTCGATGATCGCCAGCGGCGCGCCCTCCGAGCGCGACGGCATCACGGCCACGTCAAACGCCCGCAGCAGGGCCGGCACATCCTCCCGGAGCCCGAGGAGTCGGACGTCGCGGCCCACGCCACACTGTTGGATGAGGTGGCGCAGCCGCGCTTCATCGGGACCCACACCGGCGATGACGCAGCGCACGCGGATGCCCTGGGCGCGCAAGCCTGCGACGGCGGCGATCAGGGTGTCATAGCCCTTGACCGGATCGAGGCGGCCGAGCGCGCCCACGATCGGCACGCCGGGCTCGGCGAACTCGGCGCGAATGTCGGGCACGTCCTCGGGCAGCGGCAGGATCCCGTTGCGAAACACCCGCACGCGTGACTCCGGGAGGCCCTGCTCGGCGATCAGACGACGGCGATCCCAGTCGGACACCGCCAGCACGGCGTCGCTCAGCGGGCCGACGACCGTGCGGTTGAGCAGTCGCCGGACGGGGTCCGTGTACCTCACCGACCCATGCTCGTGCGCCAGCACCACCGGAACGCGTGCGGTCCGTGCCAGCAGGGCACCGGGGACGTTGGCTCTGGGCATGTGGGCGTGGACGACGTCGATGCGCTCGCGCGCGAGCAGCCACCACAGCCTGCGCCAGGGAGCCAGCGACGCCGAAGAACTCCGGTCCAGGTTCAGCACCCGCACGCCGGAGCGCGTGAGCTCAGCGGCCTCCCGTGCCGCCAGCGCCGCTCTGTCGGGCTCGGGTCTGCGGGTGGTGCACAGATAGCTCTCGAAGCGCTCCGGATCCAGCCGTCGGGCGAACTCCAGGACAAGGATCTCCGCGCCGCCGATTCCTCCGTAGCCGGCGTCGCGTGCCAGGTGCAGGACCCGCATGCGGCGGGGTTGTGCCAGATTGCGAGCCATGAGCGTCGCTGATGATGCCAGCGAGCCCGCGTCGGTCGGCGTGCCGCCGAGCCCGCGGCACGTCGGCCGGCGCGCCGGCCGGCCGGACGCGGCGTCTGGAAGCCGGCTCCGCCCCCATCTCCCGGCCGCCGCCGTCGGGTTGATCCTCGTGGCCCTGATGCTCGTCTGGGCGGTGCACGACGGGGGGTTTGATCAGGACACCTGGTACTGGGGAGCCCTCGTGGCGTTGTCGTTGCTGGTGCTCGTCGTCACCACCCGCCTCGGGGTCTGGCACCGATCCCGAGCGATGACCGCCGCCGTCGCGCTGTTTGCCCTCTACGTGGCGTGGTCCTACCTGTCGGTGGCATGGGCGGCCGCCCCGGGCGTCGCGCTGGACGGGAGCAATCGCGCGCTCCTGTACCTGCTCGTGTTCGCGGTAGCGGCGGCCCTCCCCTGGACGGTCGAGGGCGCCGTCGTGGCGCTGCTCGCCTTTGCCGTCGGCGTCGGCGTGATCGCCATCGTCCTCCTCGTGCGCCTGGCCGCGGCCGACCAGGTCAGCCTCCTGCTCAGCGCCGGGCGGATGAACGCCCCCACCGGGTACTACAACGCCACCGCGGCCCTTTTCTGGATGGACGCGCTCGTGTCCGTGGGGCTGGCCACCCGGCGAGAGCTGCCCGGCCTGCTGCGCGGGCTGCTGCTGGCCCTCGCCGGTGCGGCACTGCAGTTGGCGATCCTCGGCCAGAGCCGCGGATGGCTGTTCACGTTGCCGATCGTCACCGTGCTCGTCGCCGTGCTCGCCCGCGATCGCCTCCGGCTCGCGGCGATGTCGATCATCCCCATCGTCGTCGCCCTCATCCCGGTCCACCGCCTCCTTGCCATCTACGACAGCGCCTCGTCGCCCTCGCTCAACGCGGTCGCCGGCCGCGCGGGCCAGGAAGCTCTGGTCCTCGTCGGGGTCGCCTTTGTCCTCGGAAGCTTGTTGGCGTGGGGCGACCAGCTGGGCCGGGTCACCCTCGCCGCACGCGCCCGCCGCGCGATCGGCGGCGCGACGATCATCGCCGTATTGGCCGCGGGCGGCGCAGGCGCGGTCGTGGTCACCCACGGGTCGCCGTTCTCGTTCATCGCTCGGCAGTGGCGCGGCTTCAGCCATCCGCAGCAGACCGACACCGGCTCGCACTTCGCCGACGTCGGCAGTGGCCGCTACGACTTCTGGCGGGTCGCCCTCGACGCGTTCGTGAGTCATCCCGTCGGCGGCTTGGGTCAGGACAACTTCGAGGACTACTACTTGCCTCGCCGGCACACGTCCGAGGAGCCATCGTGGACCCACAGCCTGGAGCTCCGGCTGCTGACCCACACCGGCATCGTCGGCTTCGGCCTGTTCGGCGCATTCATGTTGATGGCGATCACCGCCGCCCTCCGTGCTCGGCGGCGAGGGCCACCGCTGGTGCGCTCGGTGACGGCGATCGCACTGATGCCGCTGGTGGTGTGGGTGATCTATGGCTCGCGTTGACTGGTTCTGGGAGCTCCCGGCGCTCGCGGCTCCCGCGCTCGGGTTCCTGGGGGTGGCCATGGCGCTCGAGCCCCGGGGCTCCGGTTCTCCTGCCCGCGCGCGGCGATCGCCGCCGCCCGTGGTCACGCGCGCCGTGCTCGTGGCCGGATTGGCGGCGGCCGTCGTCGTTCTGGCGTTCCCGTACCTGTCGGTGCGTCAGGTGTCTATCGCCGTCGACATCCAGTCCCAGAACCCGCGCGCAGCGCTGGAGGACTTCGAGACGGCGGCCGAGCTCAACCCGCTGAGCTCAGCCCCCGGGCGGCTCGCGGGCGCGGTGGCCCTCTTGAACGGAGACGAGAGAACCGCCGCCCAGCGTTTCAAGCAATCGATCGCGGCGGAGCCGGGTGGATGGTTTGCGTGGCTCGGCGCCGGGCTGGCGGCGTCAGCGCTGGGCGACGCGGAGCGGGCGCACCAAGACTTCGTCGTGGCGAACCACATCAACGACCGTCAGCCGGCCGTGCAGGACGCCCTGCATCGTGTCTTCAGCAAGACTCCGCTGACGTCCGACGATGCCTTCAAACTACTGGTTCCGCAGGAATGAGGCTAAAGAACCGAACGCTGCTTGCACAATTTGCCTCACTCCCGGATAAGAACCCTGTGCTTTTGCTCCATCTTGCGGTACCATCCTGTCCGGGGTAAGTGAGGGCCACTGAGATGTGCCGGCCTCTCGCTTGCAAGATCCAGAAAGGTTTGCGGGCCAAATGAAACGCATCGTGACAATGATTGTGAGCCTTGCGCTCTTGGCGATAGCCGTGCTGCCGAGCGCGGCCTTCGCTGCCAGTTCCACCTGCCAGAGCTACAACGCCCAGCTCTGCCAAGTGGCCAGCAACACCACCTCCCGGACGACGGGAACCTCCCCGACCAGCACAAGCGCTGCGGGCACCTTGCCGTTCACCGGCCTGGACGTTGGTCTGCTTGTCGCCGGCGGCGGTGTCCTCCTGGGCGCCGGTCTGGTGGTTCGCCGCTTCTCCCGCGGGGTCCAGTAGCTGACAGCGCCATCGGGCGCAACCACGGAAGGTCCTTTCTCAGCCCCGTCGGCTCACCGGCGGGGCTGGCTCAGTTCCGGCCCACGCGCTCGCGGATCAAGCGGGTGACCTCGCCGCCATCGGCCCGCCCCTTGGTCTCGCGCATGACGAAGCCAACGAGCGGTCCGATCGCCTTCATGTTGCCCTCTTTGACCTTGGCGGCGGCATCGGGGTCGGCGGCGATTGCCGCGTCGACGAGCGTCACCAGCCCGTCGCCGTCGTCGGCGCTCATCGCGCCCAGTCCCTCGCGCTCGACGATCGCTGCGGGATCGCCCCCCTCCTCCACGAGCTTGGTGAGGACGTCACGAGCGGCGTCACGGCTGACCTCCCTGGCCGAGACCATCGCCGCCAGCGCTGACAGGGCGCCGGCAGAGACGCGGCTCTCAGCGGGATCGGAGCCCGAGCCGATGCGCTCCACCAGGTGCGGGATCCAGTTGGCCACCTCGACGGGCGTCACCTTGCCCGGCGGCGCCTCGGCCAGCGCCTGCTCGTAGTAGTCGGCCAGCTCGCGACGGAAGGCCAGGTCCCGGGCCATGCCCGGGGCGAGCCCCAGCTCACCCTCGAAGCGCTCCATGCGGGCCGCCGGCAGCTCGGGAATGGCGGCCTGCGCCGCCGCCCGGATCTCTTCGGTGACCAGCAGCGGCACCAGGTCGGGCTCCGGGAAGTAGCGATAGTCGTGCGCCTCCTCCTTGGAGCGCAGCGAGGTGAGGTGATCCGTCGCCGGGTCGTAGTGCAGCGTCTCCTGGACCACCGCCTCGCCGGCCTGCACCAGCCTGGTCTGGCGCTCGATCTCGGCTCGCACCCCCCGCTCCAGGAACCGGAACGAGTTCATGTTCTTCAGCTCGGCCTTGGTGCCCAGCTCCGCCGACCCGGCCGGGCGGATCGAAACGTTGGCGTCGCAGCGCAGCGACCCCTCGTCCATGTTGACGTCCGAGACGCCGAGCTGGCGCAGCGTCGTGCGCAGCAGGATCAGCCAGTCGTGCGCCTGCTCAGGGGAGTGCAGGTCGGGCTCGGTGACGATCTCCACCAGCGGGGTCCCGCAGCGGTTGAAGTCCACCACGCTGCGATCCGAGCCGTGGATCCGCCCGCTCTCGCCGACGTGCACGAGCTTGGCCGCGTCCTCCTCCAGGTGCACCCGGTGGATCCGCACGTCCCCGAGGCTGCCGCCGCTGCAGATGGGCTCGTCGTACTGGGAGATCTGGTACGCCTTGGGTGAGTCGGGATAGAAGTAGTTCTTGCGGTGAAAGACCGACCGCGGCGCGATGTCGGAGCCCAGCGCCAGGCCGATCATCACCGCGAAGTCCACCGCCCGGGCGTTGACGACGGGCAGAGCGCCCGGGAGCCCCAGGCACACCGGGCAGCAGTGGATGTTGGGCGGATCGCCGAAGGACAGCTCGCAGCCGCAGAACATCTTCGTCCGGGTCTTGAGCTGGACGTGGATCTCCAAGCCGATGACGGGCTCGTAGCGCCGCTCATACCCATGCCGCCGCTTCCGTCAAAGCCGATGGCCTGCTCCAGCGCGTACGCGGCGTCGATCAGACGGCTCTCTGAGAACGCCGGCCCGGCGAGCTGGAAGCCGACCGGGAGGCCGTCGCTCAGGCCCGAGGGGATCGAGATCCCGGGTATGCCGGCCAGCGACATCGGGACGGTGCAGAAATCGTTGAGGTACATGGCCAGCGGGTCGGCCGTCTTGGCGCCCAGCTCGAACGCCGTCCACGGGCTCGTGGGGGTGACCACGAAGTCGAACTCGCCGAACGCGGCACGGAAGTCCTCGGAGATCTTGGTCCGCACCTTCAGCGCGGTCCCGTAGTAGGCGTCGTAGTAGCCGCTGGACAGCGCGTAGGTCCCGAGCATGATCCGGCGCTTGACCTCGGGACCGAAGCCGGTCGCCCGCGTGCGGCTGTACATCGTGTCCAGGTCGGTGTCGCCGGCGACGCGCAGGCCGTAGCGCACGCCGTCGTAGCGGGCGAGGTTGGCCGACGCCTCCGCGGGCGCGATCAGGTAGTACGCCGAGAGCGCGTGCGGCGCGTGCGGCAGATGGCAGGTATCGACGGTGGCGCCGAGGCTCTCGGCCAGCTTCAGCGTGGCCTCGAAGTTCTCGCGGACCCCCGGCTCGATCCCGGTGTCGTGGTCAGCGCCTCCCAGCAGCTCCTCGGGGACGCCGAGGCGGATCCCCTTGAGGTCCTGGGCGGTGGGCAGCCGGATCGGCTCTGGCATCGCCACCGACGTCGAGTCCCGGGAGTCGTGGCCGACCATGTGGGACAGCAGAAGCGCGCCGTCGGTCACGTTGCGCGTGAACGGGCCCGCCTGGTCCAGCGACGATGCGAACGCGATCATGCCCCAGCGCGAGCAGGCGCCGTAGGTGGGCTTGATCCCGACGATCCCGCACAGGGCCGCGGGCTGGCGGATGGACCCGCCGGTGTCGGTGCCGAACGCCCACGGCGCCAGCCCGGCCGCCACTGCCGCGGCGCTGCCTCCGGACGAGCCGCCGGGGACACGTGCGCGGTCCCACGGGTTGAGCACGGGGCCGAACGCCGAGTTCTCGTTGGACGAGCCCATTGCGAACTCGTCCTGGTTGGTCTTGCCCAGCAGCGCCGCGCCGGCCTGCGTGACGTTGGCGACAACCGTGGCGGTGTACGGGGGCCGGTAGCCCTCCAGGATCTTGCTGCCGGCCTGGCTGGGCACGCCCTCGGTGCAGAACAGGTCCTTGACCGCCAGGGGGACCCCGGCCAGCGGTGCGCCGGTGTCGGCCGCGGGGCGTCGACGGCGACCCATGTGAACGCGTTGAGGTCATCGGCGGCGGCCCGGGCACGGTAGGCCTCGAACAGCTCCGCGGCGTCGATTTCCCGCGCGCGCAGCTTGGCGGCCGCCTCGGCCGCGGTCAGCTCTATGAGCTCGCTCACGGCCGGTTCCGCCGGGCGCGCTGCGATGTCGGTGTGGCGCGCGTCATTCGTCGCTCGGGCCGGGGCTGGGGACGCCGAAGCCGCCGTCCACGGGCTCGGGAGCTGCGGCCAGGATCACGTCCCGGTCCAGGCACGGCTGTGGCTCGTCGGCGCGCATGACGCCGGCCACGTCCACGGCATGCGAGGTGGGTGCGACGCCATCCAGGTCGAGCTCGCGGATGCGGTCGACGTGGTCGAGCACCTTGGAGAGCTCGACGCCCATCCGCTCGACCTCCTCGTCGTTGAGCTCCAGCTTGGCCAGCTTGGCGACGTGGAGGACCTGTGCGCGCTCGAGCATCTCGCCGGACGAGTTCTAGTGTTGCTCGTCGGTCCGGCTCAGCTCGACGGTCTCGACGGGATGGTCGGGGCCGGGCTCCCAGCCTGCCTCCTGGCGCAGCGACTTGAAGGCGCCGGCCGTGAGCGCCGCGGTGGCCACCAGCCCCAGCCAGCCGCCCCCCTGGGGGCTGCCGGCGCCCGTGAGCAGGCGGATGAGCAGCACGAGGGTCATGATCGCGGCCAGCGTGACCAGGACCACGTCGAGTGCCACCGGGAAGGCCGGCGCGGACCGCGTCACCTGGAGATAGCCCAGCAGCAGACCCAGGGCGGCGGTGACGAGGAGGGGCCACCGCAGCGTGGGGAAGCTCGTCCAGGCGTCCGCGCTGGTGCGACCGCCGCCGGGGTTCGCAAACGAGACCCACGGCACCGCGAACATCAGCAGCGACCAGCACCAGCGCGCTGAGCGCGGCGATGATCTCGCCGCGGCGAAGGCGTGAGAACTGCACCACTCCGCCGCGGCGACCTTCTCCGAGTGACCTACCGGCCGACGTGGATGTTGCCCACGACCGACGTGCCGCTGCGCGTCTGGAACGCGACCCACACGAGTCCGGCGGTGAGGACGACGCCGCAGATAGAAGCCGAAGCCGAAGTCCGAGAAATGGATGTTGAACACGAACTTGAGCACGACGAACAGCGCCGTGATGCACGCGAGGACGAACCGCGTCTGCGTCCGGCTGCCGCCGATGTTCGGCAGCGCGGTGCCCGGGGACAGACGCTCCACGCCGAGGTCGGCGATGAGCACGACGGCGGACAGCACGGCGAGGATGCCGAACGCGCCATCCGGGGCGTCGGTCGCCGTCAACGTGGCCGAAACGGCCCGAACGTGATGCTGAACCAGGGCAGGAACAGCAGGTCGATGACCAGCAGCAGTGCCACTCCCGCCAGGATCCAGTCATCCCGAGATACCGAGTCGAACTTCACGAAGCCCCTCCTATTGTTGGTCACCGATCGTGATGATGCGAACGATCTGTTCGCCATCTACTGACGCCCTCCTGCGCACCTCCTTCCCGGAGGCCACCGAAAGACTACACGCCGGAGCGTCGCCTGGGTAGGCGCGGCCGGCGATGGCGCGGGCCGACCGTGCCGGCCGCGCGGACGCGGGCGCGCTGCTCGCGGATCGCCTCATAGCCGCCCCACGCGATCCCCAGCGCGCACAGGAGCCCGAGGAACGCGCCGAGCTTCTGGTCGATGACGCGAGTGCCCGCCGGGCAGCACGATGAGCACGCGCCAGATGAGCAGCACCGCGCTGAGCGCGCCGAGCGCGGCGACGATGAGGCTGGTGTCGGTCTTGTTGCCGTGCGCGCGCTGGGAGGCGTGCAGGACCACCGCGCCGATCGAGGCCACGATCGTCGCCAGCAGCACCCAGCGGGTGACGGTCAGCCCGTGCCACCCGTTCTCGGCTGTGGAGACGGCGGGGCGCACCGCCGAGGGGTCGGGGACGCCGGCCACCCCGTACCACTCGGTCGCGAACATGATCACGAGCAGGGCCAGCGCGCTGGTGGCGCTGACCAGCGCTCCGACGCGGATCGCGGGGGGCGCGGCGGGCCGGCTGCGCGGCCTCGGTCGCCGGCGGAGGGGCCGTGCTGGTCGGTGGTCGCCGTCGCCATCAGCGCTCCACGGTATTGGATCCGCGGCGGCGCTGGGCATCTCAGCGTTTGGAGATCGGCGCCAGGTCGGCGACGAGCTTGCGCTCTGTGCCGCTCTGGCTGAAGCGGATGACGACGATCCCGCCGGGCTCCAGCCCGGTCACCACGCCCTCGCCGAAGGCGGCGTGGACGACGTCGTCGCCCATGCGGAACGCGGGCGGCGGCGGGTCGTCGCGGCGTGGGCAGGTCGGCGCCGGTGGGTGAGGTCGTGTTCCCGGAGCTCCACGACGTCACCCGCGCGCGCATGCCGCCGAAGGCGCGCGGGTGCCTGGACCTCGCGGTCGGTGAGCTCGGCGGGGATCTCGCAGATGAAGCGGCTGGGCGCGCCGAAGTTGCGCGCGCCGAACACCGTGCGGGTCCGAGCCGAGGTGAGGTACAGGTCGCGCTCGGCCCGGGTGATGCCCACGTAGCAGAGCCGCCGCTCCTCCTCCAGGCCGCCCTCGTCCAGCGCCCGGCTAGTGGGGGAAGACCCCCTCCTCGCAGCCGATCATGAACACGATCGGGTACTCGAGGCCCTTGGCGTTGTGCAGCGTCATCAGGGTGACCAGGCCCTCGTCGTCCTCGCGCGTGTCGGCGTCGGCGACCAGCGCGATCTGCTGCAGGAACTCCTCCAGCGATCGCGTTCGCTCGCCGTCGCCAGCGTCGTACTCGACGGCGACGTTGACGAGCTCCTCCAGGTTCTCGATCCGCCCCTGGGCCTCGATCGTGCGCTCGTTCTGCAGCGCCTCCAGGTAGCCGGTCTCCGAGAGCACTCCTTGAGCAGCACCGAGATCTCGGCGGGGTGCCGGCGCGAGCGCGCTCCTGCAAGCACCTCCATCGTGCCCATGAACCGCCGCAGCGATTTGATCGCCGCCGCGCCCAGGCCCGGCACCTCCTCCGGCGCCGCCGCCAGCTCCCACACGGTCTCGCCGGTCGTGTTGGCGTGCGAGAGCAGCCGCGAGACCGTCGTGTTGCCGATGCCCCGGCGCGGCGAGTTGACGATCCGCGTGAACGCGCCGACGTCCTGCGGGTTGACCAGCACGGTCAGGTACGCGATCGCGTCCTTGATCTCGGCCCGGTCATAGAACTTGGTGCCCCCGATCACCTGATAGGCGATCTCGGCCCGCACCAGCGTGTCCTCCAGCACCCGCGACTGCGAGTTGGTCCGGTAGAAGACCGCGATCTCCGCCCGCGAGGTCCCCTCGTCGACCATCCGCTGGATCTCCCCGGTCACATACCGCGCCTCGGCGTGCTCATCGTCGAGCTCGCGCACCTTGATCGGATCCCCCTGGCCCAGATCCGACCACAGCGACTTGGGCTTCTGGCCCCGGTTGTTGCGGATCACCGCATTCGCCGCATCGAGGATCGTCTGCGTCGAGCGGTAGTTCTGCTCCAGCTTGACCACATGCGCGTCGGGATAGGAGTCCTCGAACTCGAGGATGTTGGTGATGTCGGCGCCTCTGAACCCATAGATCGAGTTGTGGGTCACGAGGCCGCCGGCCACGAAGTTGTGCGTGTGGGCGATGTCCAGGTCGTACACGGCTCGGTCCAGCGTGACCCGCTCCGACGGATTCGACGACGTCGTAGCCGCCGGTCTCGTCGAACATGACCATCCCCGGCCGAACGGAGGACGCCGGCGTGAAGGGCAGCGACGCCACCGCCGCGACCGAGGCGGCGCGGTCTGGCGGACTGCGAGGTCGCCCGACCGCGGCGGACATCTGGCTGACGACACGCTGGACCGCGGCCATGGTCGGTGGTCGTGCCCTCAAAGCGCCGCCGACCAGAGGGATCGGCAAAGCTGACCGCGTGCGTTGGCACTCCGCCCATGCTGTGCGCCGCGCACAGCGACACGTGCGATCGTGGGAGACGCTCCCTGTCTGACAGGCAATATCTCCCACGACCCCGGTGAGGCCACCGTCTGCTGCGGGTGCCCAGCGAAGTGGGTGTGCTCGGGGTGCTGACGATCCGCCGCCCCGACCGCATGGTGATCGCGATGCCGTCGCGGCGCTCGAGCGGTGGACGCGCTGGACCTCGGCGGCGCGGAACTCCCCGCTGCCGTAGGCCGACAGCACCTGGTCCCCGGCGACGGATCGTCTCGATCGGCCGCCGCGTGCCGTCCGCCATCGTGACGAGCGTGCCCTCGACCAGGCACTGGGCATCGTCGCCCGACCACCATCAGGTTGCGGTGCTCCCCGGCGAGGAGCTGCGAGCCAGCGGTACTGGGCGTGGTTGGTGTCCTGGTACTCGTCGACGAGGACGTGGCGGAAGCCGTGGCGTAGCGCTCGCGGACCTCGGGGAAGAGCTCCAGCACGTTGACGGCGCGCACGAGGAGGTCGTCGAAGTCCATCGCGTTCATGCGGTGCAGCTCGCGCTCGTAGGAGCGGTAGACGTCGGCGACGGTCTGCTCGAAGAAGGAGCCGACCATCTGGGCGTAGGCGTCGGCGTCGCGCAGCTTGTTCTTGGCGTCGGAGATCTGGGCGTCGACGGAGCCGGGCGTGAAGCGCTTGGGGTCGATGCCGAGGTCGTCGAGGCAGCGCTTGATCAGCCGGCGCGAGTCGGCCGTGTCGTAGATCGTGAACTGGCGGGTGTAGCCCAGCCGGGCGGCCTCGGCGCGCAGCATGCGGGCGCAGGCGGCGTGGAAGGTCATCACCCACATCGCGCGCACGCGGCGGCCCACCAGCAGCTCGGCGCGGTCGCGCATCTCCCCCGCCGCCTTGTTGGTGAAGGTGATGGCCAGGATCTCGTTGGGCTTGGCGGCGTCGGTGGCGACCAGGTAGGCGATCCGGTGGGTGAGCACGCGCGTCTTGCCCGAGCCGGCGCCCGCGAGGATCAGCTGCGGGCCCGTCGCCGTAGGTGACGGCCTCGCGCTGGGGCTCGTTGAGGCCGCTGAGCAGGGCCTCGAGGTCGCTGGTGAGCTCGGGCATGGAGCTGCGATTGACGTTAGCGACCGGGCGCGGCGGGCGCCCGTCCCGGTCATCCTGTGGCCGGATGGACGAGCTCCGCCAGGCCTGCGCCACTGTGGCCGCGCGCGCACGCAGCGTCACCGTCGTCACCGAGGCGATCGCGGCCTACGCGGCCGCGCCTGCCGCTAGGCGCCGGAGCCCGAGGCCGCCAGGCTCCGCCGCCCACGCGCGGCCGCGCGCGAGAGCGCGCGCCGCCTACTGGCTGACGATGGACGCCATCAACTTCGGCTCGGGCTGGTTTCCGACGCTGCGCAAGCGCGACGGCCTCTCGGGCTACAGCACGATCGCCGCCGCGCTGCGCGACCAGCTTCGACCACCACGGCGCGCTGGACCGCCGCGGAGCTCACCCAGCTCGACGCCGCCAGCGCTCGCGACCGATCCTCGGCCAGGACCCCGAGCACGAGCTGATGGCGCTCTACGCGCGCTCGCTGCGCGACCTGGGCGAGCGGGTCGAGCGCCGAGCACGAGGCCGTTCGCCGCCGTCGCCGACGCGGCCGGCGGGTCGGCGGTCGCGCTGGCCCGCCGCCTCGGCGCAGCTGGCCGTGCTTCGCCGACGCTCGCGCTACGACGAGCTCACTGTCCCGTTTCTCAAGCGCGCCCAGATCGCCGCCGCCGACCTGCAGCGCGCCGGGGTGGTCGCGCTTCCCCGACCTCGCGCCGGCTGACGATGTTCGCCGACAACCTCGTCCCCCACGTGCTGCGCCTGGACGGGGTCCTGCGCTTCGACCCGGAGCTGGTGGCTCGGATCGACCGCGGGGAGCTCATCGTCCACGGCTCGCCCGAGGAGGTGGAGATCCGCGCCTGCGCCGTCCACGCGGTCGAGCTGCTCGTGGCCGCCGCCGCGCCGGCGCACCGCTTCACCGCCGCGGCGCTTGACCAGATCCTGTGGCAGCGCGGGCAGCAGCCCCGCTACAAGGCCTCGCCGCGCCACCGGTCACGCTGCACCGCCTACTGAACCGTGGTCGAGCAGCCGCTCCAGCACCTGGGCGACGCCGCCCTCGTCGTTGGACGCGGTCACCTCGTCGGCGATCGCGATGACCTCAGCGTGCGCATTGGCGACGGCGACGCTGCGGCCCGCCCACTCGAGCATCGCCAGGTCGTTGGGCATGTCGCCGAAGGCCAGGACGTCGGCGCGGTCGATGCCGCGGCGCTCGCACAGCATGGCAAGGCCCGACGCCTTGCTCACCCCGGCGGCGCCGATCTCCAGCAGCGTGTCGGCATTGCTCGAGTGGCTGAGCTCGGCGAGGTCTGAGAGCAGCTCGCGCGCGTGGGCGAGGAGCTCGTCGCCGGTCAGCCACGGGTGGCGGACCATCATCTGCAGCGGCGCGACCTCGAGCAGCGCGTCGATCTCCGCGACGATGGTGTCGTCGGGGACGGGCCAGTGCGGGACGTAGCGGGGCTCCCGGCAGAACACGCCGTGGCGCTCCATCGCCCAGGTGGCCTCGGGCAGCGCGCCGCGCAGCCGCGCCACCACCTCGCGCGCGACCTCGGCCGCGAAGGGAAAGGTGGCCACCACCGTGTCGGTGTGCAGGTCCCAGATGACGCTGCCGTTGGAGCAGACCACGATCCCGCGGTGGCCGGTCGCCTGCGCCAGCGGCCCCATCCAGCGCGACGGCCGCGCCGTGCACAGGACCACGGGGATCCCGGCGGCCTCCACGCGGGCGATGGCCGTGCGGGTGCGCGCGTCGATCGTGCCGTCGCTGCGCAGCAGCGTTCCGTCCAGGTCGGTGGCCACCAGCCGCGGAATCACCGCGGGATCGTGTCAGACTTCAGGGCCCGGAATGAGCCCGCAGATCAACCACGTGAGCGTCAACGCCCGCAACCTCCAGGAGTCCGTGGAGTTCTACGTCGACCTGCTGGGCGCCGAGCTCATCCCGACGCCGAACTTCGGGTTGCCCGTGCAGTGGCTGGCGCTGGGCGACACGCAGCTGCACCTTTTCGAGCGCGACCTCACCCCCACCAGCCACCACCACCTCGGCATCACCGTCGCAGACCTCGAGCCCGTCTACCGTGCCGCCGAGCGGCGCGACGCGTTCGACCACAACGCCTTCGGCAACCATCTCGTCGAGCTGCCCGGCGACGTCGTGCAGATGTACGTCCGCGACCCCGCCGGCAACCTCGTCGAGATCGATCACCACGGGGTCGACCGGCTCCCGGCCGAGCTGCGCGCGACGGCTCAAGGGGCTGTGGGACCTGCATCCCCAGAGCGAGGAGCAGCTGCGCGGCCGGCTCTTCGTCAATGCGCCCTAGTCGAGCCCGCCGCGGCGCGCCAGCGACCGCGTGATATCGGCGATGAGGCCGTGGGAGCGCTGCGTGATCTCCCGGCGCACGACGCGCATGACTTCGATGTCGGCGCGCCGCAGCACGTTGTCCTTGCGACGGTCACGTTCGAACCTGTAGCGAGACGAGTGGAACGTGTAGCCGTCAACCTCGACGACGAAGCGTGCGTCCGGCCAGTAGAAGTCGAGCTTCCAGCCCTCGAACGGGAAGTTGACCTTCGGAGCCGGAAGGCCGGCCTGCCGGATCAGGGCCAGCATCCTCTCCTCGGGCTCTGACTCGGTCATCGTCGAGGCGTCGCGCTCCTGCTCAAGCAGCATCGCCAGCCGTGCTCGTCCGTGGTGACCACCGGCGCGGCGCAGCACGTCGGCCACGTGCGCGGGCCTCAACGTCTGCTCGGCGATTCCGCGATCGAAGGCGAGCTCGAGCTGACGATCGGTCGCGGATACGGCGATGTCCAGGAGCGTGCGCGCCGCTGAGGTGACCGGAAGCCCCTCGCGGATCCAGACATCTCGGCTTTCGAGGATGCCGCTGCGGTGGACACCAACGCCAGGGTTGGCCGCCGCGGGCGCGTCATCGACGGTGACCTCGATCACCTTCGGCGCCGGCCTCCACAGCCCCAGCAAGGCCGCCGCCGACCAATGGCTCAGCGCGGCGCCATCGCGGACGGACAGGAGCGCCTCGGTCTCCCTGCCAAGCTCGGTCGGCGCATCGTGGCCCACACAAAACACGCATCGAAGGGAGGGGAACAGGCGACCCCTCGCCACCAGCCAGGCGACACTGGTGCGGGCCACTCCGATCGCACGGAGTTGGCGCGACGCGATCCGCCCACGCTGGTGGCGGGCGACCGCGGCAATTCGCTCGTCTCGAGAGCCGGAGATTGAACGCTCAGAACGCGCACCGAGCACCTTGACGCGGTGCGATCCCACACCCGAGCCCGGCTGAACGCGTAGATCGCGCGCCCCACCGGCGCGGGATGCGCGATCTACGCGTTCAGGATCCAGGGCCACGCGCCCCAGTGTGACCGCGCCGACCGTGCTCAACCTCCCTCAGGTCCGCAGTTTTCACCCTTTCGTGACATACGCACGAAAGAGGTCACACATCGAGAGCTGGCGGACCACGTCGGCGGCGCCGGTGAGCGTCAGCGGCGCCGGTGAGCGCGGCGCCGGTGAGCGTCGGCGACGCCGGTCAGGCGTCCTCGGCGCGGGTCTTGGCGATCGCCTCCGCGCCGGCCGCTCCGACGAGCAGCTCGGGCCGCATCGTCCCGCTGGCGGCCAGGTCCAGCGCCGGGAAGCGGCCGGCGCTCGTCGAGCGCCACGTCGAGGGAGATGACGGTCGTCTCGCCGCCGATCGGCGCCGAGGCGGTGGCGATGACCGTCACCGAGCCGCCGTCGACGATGTTGCGCGCGGCGCCCAGCGCCTTGCGGGCCAGCGACGGGCTGCACGCCGTCGAGCGTGTCGATGAGCACCACGGCGTCGGCGCCGCGGGCGGCCAGCCGGCGGGCCTGGTCGATGGCCGGCTCGACGGCGCCGTTGCGGGCGTCCTCGGAGGCGGCGAAGCTGACCGCGGCGGCCGGGGTCACCGGGCCACCGTTCCACTCGGAGATCTCCTCCGGGCGCACGCCGGCCAGCGACGACCGACACCGTGCAGGTCCTCGCGGTCGGCCATCGCCGCGACGAGGCGGCGCAGCGCCTCGGTCTTGCCCGAGCGCGACGGCGCCGACGATCGTGACGCGCGACCCCTTGCCGAACGGGGTCAGCCACTCGATCGCCTTGAGCGTCGGGTCGTCGGAGCCGATCTTCAGCCGCTCCTCCGGGAAGGCCGCGGGCAGGTCGTCGAAGCGGACGCTGTCGGCCAGCTCGGCGGCCGGACGGCCGTTGATCGTCTCGATGCGGATCAGCGAGGCGAACCGCTCCGAGCGGCGGGGCGCGCGCTTGGGGCCGGCGATCCGGTCCCCGGACACCAGCTCGCAGCGCTTGACCTGCGCCGACGGAGATGTAGACGTCGTCGTCGGAAGGGTCGGGCGGGTCGACGCGGACAAAGCCGGAGCCGTTGGCGAGCAGCTCGACCACGCCTTCGACGGTCTCCTCGGAATCAGACTCGGAGTCAGAGTCAGAGTCGAGTCGGAATCAGAATCCGAGTCGTCGGCCGCGTCGGCCTCCGGCTGTCCGCCGTCGTCGCCTGGAGTCGGCCTCGTCGCGACCCGATGAGCGTCCCCGGCCGCCGCGCCGTCCGCGGCGCGCCGGCGGCTCGACGGCTCCTCGTCCGCGTCGTCGTCGCTCTCAGTCTCGGTCTCGGTCTCGGTCTCGGTCTCCACTTCCGCCTCGGTCGCCTCGGCCGCCTCGGCCGCCTCGGCTCGCCTCGGCCGCCTCGGCCGCCTCGGCCGCCTCGGTCGCCTTGCGGCTCCTGCGCCGCTTGCGGGGCGCCTCCTCGGTGACGGACTCGGTGGCGGGCTCGGCGGCCGGCTCCTCAGCCACCGCGCTGTCGCCGTCGCCGCCCTCCTGCCGGTCGAGGATGGCGTCGATCAGCTCGGCGCGCCGCAGACGGCGGTAGCCGTCGATGGAAAGCTCGGAGGCGATCGCGTGGAGGTCGGCCAGGGGGCTTGCTTCCAGGGCACTGCGATCGAGAACTGACATAGGGACTCCTTTGGCTTGTGGATCGGTGGGCTCCGGTCGCGTTGGGCCAGCGACCGGCGATTCGTGGACCTGAATCTAGCGTGCTGTCGCGTCGGACACGGATTGGTCCCAGCGCAGCGTGTCTGAGACGCGCAGCCCGGACTCCACCTCGCCGTCGCCTCCGAGCGCCGGCCGCGACGGCGAGGAAGTCGGCCGCGTCGGCGACGTCATGGATGCGCAGCACGTGGGCGCCCGCCCCCACGCCGTGGGCCATCGCGGCGAGCGTTCCGGCCAGCCGTGCCCGCGGCGGCCGCTGGGTGAGCGCGCCGACGAAGTCCTTGCGGCTCACCGCCAGCAGGATGGGCCGCCCCAGCTCGTGCAGCGCCGGCAGCGCGCGCAGAACGGCCACCGTCTGCGCCGGGGTCTTGGAGAAATCCGGCCCGGGGTCGACCATGAGCTGCTCAAAGGCCACGCCGCGCGACAGCGCCAGCTCGATGCGCTCGGCCAGGAAGCGCTGCACCTCGTCGACGATGCGCCCGTCGAGGCCGGGGTCGTGGTGCTTGGTCTTGGGCGGGGCGATGGTGTGCATGAGCACCAGCGCGGCGCCGGTCTGCGCGCACACGTCGGCCAGCTCGGGGTCGCGCAGGCCGCTGACGTCGTTGACGATCGAGGCGCCGGCGGCGATCGCCGCCCGGGCCACCGCGGGCTTGTAGGTGTCCACCGACACGCGCGCGCCCAGCCCGCCCGCCACCGCCTCGATGAGCGGCACCACCCGCTCGATCTCCTCCTCGGCGGACACCGGCGGCCGGTTGGTGACGCCCGACTCGCCGCCGATGTCGATGAGGTCGGCCCCGTCTGACAGCAGCGAGCGCGGCCAGCGCCACGCGCGCGTCCAGCGTCTGTGCCAGGCCGCCGTCGGAGAAGGAGTCGGGGGTCGCGTTGACGATCCCCATCAGCAGCGGCCGCTCGCCCGAGGCTGAGCTCACCGCTGACTGGTGGCCAGCGTGCGCGCGGGCGCGCTCACGATCCGGCCGCGGTGGCGGCCACGGGATCTCCCGGCGTGTCCGGCGAGGCCCAGGCGCGGTAGCAAGCCGATGCCTCGAGCATCGCCGCGTGGGCCTGCCGGCAGCCGCGGCAGTGGCCCAGGTGCTCGATCAGCCAGTCGTCGTCGGCGGCGGCGACCTCCTCGCCGTCCTGGCGGCGGGCGATCGTGCGCAGCGCGCGCTCGCGCTCGTCGCAGTCGGGCTGCGGCGCGCCCGCGCCGCGCAGCTGCGTGCGCAGGTCCAGGCGCGCCTCGGCCAGCAGCACGGGCACGGCCTCGGGCGCCACGTCGGTGGCGGCGGCGATCTCGTCGTAGCCGAGGCCCAGCAGCTCGCGCAGGGCCAGCGCCTCGCGCTCGGCCAGCGGCAGCCGCCGGTGGCGGCCGCCAGCTCGCGGGCGATCGCCTCCGGGAGGGCGGTCGGGGTCGGTCGGACGATCGTCGTCGTCGGGCTCGGTGGCGGCGGGCGCGTTGGGCGCGGGCTCCGAGCGGGCTCTGAGCCCTGGCGGACCGCGGCCACGGCGGCTCGGAGCATCGCCGAGCGGTCCCCGTCGCCGCCGGCGCGGGCCGTCTCCTCGGCGGCGCGCGCAGCCGGGCCGTCACCCAGCATCCGCACGCAGAATCGAGCCAGGTCGTCCATCGCAGTGCGAGCTTACGCAACCGCGCTCCGCGCGCGTCGTTCTCTACAGGTCTGAGGGTCATCTCACGTTGCTCCCGGCAGGCGAGCCGATCACCTGACCAGGCAACGCGAAGGTGGACCCGTCAAAGGTGGCGCAAGCCTCGTGGAGGCCTGTCCGGGTGAACGGTCAGGCCGGCTGGGACTCGTACGCGACCGCGATTCCCTCGGCCCGGGCCTCCTGCGCAAAGCGCGCCACCTCGTCGTCGACCCGCGCCGCGTCCCAGCCCAGCGCCGCGCCCATCGCCTCGGCGACACGGCGCGGCGCGGCGGCGTCGGGGGCGCAGAGCTCCCGTGCGGCCAGCAGCCCCAGGCGGGTGCGGCGCAGCAGCACGTCGCCGACGGTGCGCGCCTGCTCGTGGCGGGCGGCGAACGGCGCCTCGGCCAGCAGGTCGGGCAGGTCGGCCACGATCGGCTCGGCCAGCGCCGCGGCTGCGGCGGCGAGCTGCAGCACGCGCTCGGCGGCGTGGCCGTAGCGGCCGGCGAGCATCGCGTACGCGGGCTCGGCCACGCCGTCGACGCGGGCCAGCGCGGCCGGGTCGACCGGCGCGCCGAGCGGGATCTCGTGGGTGCGGCACGGCGCCTGGCGGCCGTCGCGCTCGACGAGCCGGTCGACCGCGAGCTGGGCCATCCGCCGCCAGGTGGTCAGCTTGCCGCCGGTGATCGTGATCAGGCCGCTCGAGGTCTCATACAGCTCGGCCTTGCGCGAGATGTCCACGGACTTGCGGCTGTCGCCGCTGGAGATCAGCGGGCGGACCCCGGCGTAGGCGCCGGTGGCGTGCTCCGCCCCCAGCGATGCCCGAAGAACTCGTTGACCGCGCCCAGCAGGTAGTCGATGTCCTGCGCCGAGGGCTGCGACGTGCTCGACGTCGCCGTCGTAGTTGTTGTCGGTGGTCCCGATCAGGCTCCGCCCCAGCCACGGCAGCGCGAAGATCGAGCGCCCCTGCCCCGCGGGGACGATCGCGCCCGCGGCCAGCGGCAGGTCCTCGTCGGCGCAGGATGACGTGGGTGCCCCGGCTGGGGGCGATCTGCGGCAGCTCGGCCTCGGAGTGCAGCTCGTCGGGGCGGATCCGGTCCGCCCACACGCCGGTGGCGTTGACCACGTTCTCGGCGCGGATGGCGAACGCCGCGTCCGCCTTCGCGGTCCTGCACCGTCACGCGCCGTGTCCGCGCCGGGCTCCGCGTGCAGCTCGGTGACGCGCAGCCGGTTGGCGCAGATCGCGCCGAAGCGCTCCGCCTCGCCGAGCACGGTGAGCACGAGCCGGGCGTCGTCGGTCTGGCAGTCGTAGAACAGGTAGCCGCCGGTCGGCCGCCGGTGGGCGAGCGCCGGCAGCAGCGCGACGACCTCGTCGCCGGCGATGAGCCGGTGGCGCGCCGGGCTCCAGTCCGACTCGCCGTCGGCCGCGGCGGCTCGGCGCGCGCTGCGCCGCCCGCGCAGCGACGGCGCCGCCATCACGTCGTACATGTTCAGGCCGATCCCGTCAGCCGGTCCGGCGGCGGGCGCCGTCGAACGCCGGCAGCACGAAGCGGCAGCGGC
Source organism: uncultured Actinomycetota bacterium (assembly GCA_963790605.1). Lineage (GTDB taxonomy): Bacteria > Actinomycetota > Thermoleophilia > Solirubrobacterales > Solirubrobacteraceae > Palsa-465. Next base: position 688,433 of record CAWBPG010000005.1, read on the forward strand.
CGCACCAGGTGGGGGGCCAGCCGGACCATCAGCTGGCGCTCGAGCAGCGCCTCGCGCACCAGCCCGAGGTCGAAGTTCTGCAGGTAGCGCAGGCCGCCGTGGACCAGCTTGGAGGACCGGCTGCTCGTCCCCGAGGCGAAGTCGGCCTGCTCGACCAGCGCGACGCTGTAGCCGCGCGAGGCGGCGTCCAGCGCGACCCCGGCGCCGGTGATCCCGCCGCCGATGACCACGACGTCAAAGGGGTGCTCGGCCAGGGCGGCGAGGGCGTCGTCGCGGGTGCGCATGGCGGGTGAGCGTAGTCGCTCGGGATGGCCGCAGAGGCGCCGACGAGCAGCTATTGGTGCGGCCTGGCGGTACAGCCTCAGCACGACCTGGTACCAGGCCGGCGAGGTCTCCTGATAGCCCGGGCAGCACGGCGGGCCGCCGGGCGCGCTGATCCCGATCTCGACGTGGGGCGCCGACGGAGATGCCGACGTCGCCGCAGCCGATCTCGGCGATCGGCTCGCCCGCGGTCACGACGGTCCCCACCGGCACGAGCGCCGGCAGGGCGTGGCCGTAGTAGATGTAGCGGCCCTTGTAGAGGCCGCTGGAGACCTTGATGACCGGCGCGGCGGGGCCGAAGCCGTCGATCCCCTCCTGGACGATCGTGCCCGGGGCCATCGCCACCTCGGTCACCTGCGGGCCGCAGGCGTTGTTGACGGTGCCGATGTCGATCCCCTGATCGAGGGTCCAGTCCTTGGGCGGCAGCACCCGCGACAGCGGCTTGAGCGGGAACACGCAGCGCCGCGTCGGAGCCGAGCCGGGGGAGCCGAGGACCGGGCACCGCGGTGGTCTTGGTCGTCGTGTGCACCGCCGCGCCAGCAGCGCCGCCGCGGTCCGCTTGCCCACCGTGCCGCTGGCCGGGTACAGGCTGCTTGGCGAGCTGGAAGCGCCTGACCGCCTGCTTGGTCACGGTGCCGAAGGACCGGTGACCGGGACGACGTAGCCGACGTCGGTCAGCCAGCGTCTGCAGCGTGCGTGACGTCGATGCCGTGGCAGCCCATCCGCAGCGTGCGCGCGAAGACCGCGTTGGCGTCGGGCGTCGACGATCCCGCGTCGGGTTGGTCGGTCCGACCAGCCCGACGCCGCCCACCCCGCCGCGAGCCCGCGGCCGCGGCGGTGCTCGCGGCACCGAGCACCGCCAGCGCGGCCACGAGCATGAGCCGACTGACCAGCCTCATCGCACCTCGGGGTTCGACACCGAGCCGCTCCGCATCCTGGCCGGGATGCGGTGTGGGGGCGCTGCGGTCGATGGAGCTGGCGGATGCGGACACGGTCAGCCGGCCCCGGTGGGGGCGGATCCTGTACTGCAGGTGCCTGATGCCTGCGGGGTTAGCTGACGGGCTCGCGCTCTGGACGAAGCGCTTCCCGCGGATCACCGCGAGACTCGCCCCAACTACATTGGGTTCCCCGCTCTCCGGGGCGGCAGTCCGGAGATTCGGCGTGGCGGCAACGTACCAGAAACGCACGACGGATGGGAGAACAACGACGCGGCTTCAGTCGTCTTCATGTGCGGGATCGGCGACCCCGCTGCGCCGCCGCTCCTCGATCGTCGCCTTGATCCGGTCGACGGTGTCCTCGGACATGCGGCGGATCTCCCAGTGGGTGAGCTTGATCAGGCGCATCGGCGAGCTGGCGATCACGTCGGCGTTGCGCGGCCGGCGCTCGAGCAGGCCCATCTCGCCGATCAGGTCGCCGGCTCCGAGCGACGGCGATCTTCTTGCCGCCCTGGATGACGTCGGCGGTGCCCTCCTCGATCGCGATCAGCTCGACCGAGTAGTCGCCCTCCTTCATCAGCATCTGGCCCTCGGCGGCGCTGGTCTCGGTGGCGAACGCGGCCAGGCGCTTGGCCTCCTCGTCGAGAGCTCGGAGAAGATCGGTATCGCGGTCAGCCGGTTGGGGTCCATGGTCAATCCTTGATCGGGATGGCGCAGCGACTCTAACCGACCGCCGTGCGACCGGTCTACAGCGCCTGACCTCGGACGTGACCTCGCTCACCGAGGCCTTGGCGTCGCCGAACAGCATCGAGGTCTTGGGGTCGTAGAACAGCGGGTTGTCGATGCCGGCAAAGCCCGAGGCCATCGAGCGCTTGAGCACGATCACCGAGCCTGACTTGTCGACCTCGAGGATCGGCATCCCGTAGATCGGGCTGCCGGGCTCGTTCTTGGCCGCCGGGTTGGTGACGTCGTTGGCGCCGATCACCAGCGTCACGTCGGTGCGGGGGAACTCGGGGTTGATGTCGTCCATCTCGCGCAGCAGGTCATAGGGCACGTCGGCCTCGGCCAGCAGCACGTTCATGTGGCCGGGCATCCGGCCGGCGACCGGATGGATGGCGTACTTGACCGTCACGCCCTTGGCCTCCAGCGCCCGCTCGAGCTCGCGCACGGCGTGCTGGGCCTGGGCCACCGCCATCCCGTAGCCGGGGGCGATCACCACCTGGCGCGCGTAGGAGAGCTGGATGGCGACGTCCGCCGCGCTGGTCGAGCGCACCGTCCCCCCGGTCTCGCCCGCCGGCCCGACCGGCGCGGCGACGGCGCCGCCGAACCCGCCGGCGACGATCGACGGGCACCGAGCGGTTCATCGCCTTGGCCATCTGGTCGGTGAGGATCGTGCCCGACGCGCCGACGATCATCCCGGCCACGATCATCACCGGGTTGGACAGCGCCACGCCGGTGGCCGCCGCCGACAGGCCCGGTGAACGCGTTGAGCAGCGAGATCACCACCGGCATGTCGGCGCCGCCGATCGGCAGCACCAGCATGTTGCCCAGGAGCGCCGAGGCGACCAGGATCCCGAGGATGAACAGCGCCTGCGAGTGGGTGCCGGCGGCCAGCACGACCGCGCTGCCCACGCGCGATCACGCAGACAGCACGCAGCGTTGATCACCGCCTGGCCCGGGCAGCTTGATCGGCCGCCCCGGGAGGATCTCCTGCAGCTTGCCGAAGGCGATGTTCGAGCCCCAGAACGAGATCGAGCCGACGATCGCGCCGAACAGCTCAAAGCCCTCCGAGCGCAGCGGCCAGCCGCCGCCGAAGTGGTGGCGGTACTCGACCCAGGCGATCAGCGCCACCGCGCCGCCGCCGACGCCGTTGAACAGCGCCACCATCTGCGGCATCGCGGTCATCTTCACGTTGCGCGCCGCCGGGACGCCGACCGCGGTGCCGATCGCCAGCCCGACGATGATCAGGATCACCGTGCCCGAGCCGTGGAACTCGCCCTGGCGCAGCAGCGTGGCGACCACCGCGACCGCCATGCCGACGGCGGCGATCTGGTTGCCGCGCACCGCCGTGCGCGGGCCGGTCAGCCCGCTCATGCCGTAGATCATCAGCCCGAAGGCGACGATGTAGCCGCGTCGATGAAGTCGACGCTCTGCAGGAAGACACGTCGCCCAGCGCGCGGTCACGACCGCGTCGCCCTCCGAGGAATCGGCGCAGCGATTCCGTCGATCTCCGTCGGCCTTGGGCGGGTCCTTGGCCTTGAACATCCCGAGCATCCGGTCGGTGACCAGGAAGCCGCCGATCACGTTGATCGTCCCGAACGCCACCGCGATCACCAGCAGGATCTTCTCCAGCACCCCGCTGGACTCCGCCATCAGCAGCAGACCCGCCGAGCACGACGATCCCGTGGATCGCGTTGGTGCCCGACATCAGCGGCGTGTGCAGCGTGTTGGGGACCTTCGAGATCACCGCGAAGCCGACGAACCCGGCCAGCACGAGCACGGCGATGTCGATGACCAGTCTGTCCATGGGTGCGAGAAGCCTCCTTGAGCTCGGAGCTATGCGGCCGCGGCGGCCTTGGCGCCTTCGTGGACGATCTCGCCGCCGCGGGTGATGCACGCGCCGGCGATGACCTCGTCCTCGAAGTCGAGCGACAGCTGCCCGGATTCGTCGACCATCAGCCCCAGCAGCGCCTGGATGTTGCGGGCGTACAGCTGCGAGGCGTGCTCGGCCATCGTCGAGGGGACGTTGAGCGGCGCCAGGATCTTGACGTCGTGGCGCAGGACCGACTCGCCGGGCTCTGACAGCTCGCAGTTGCCGCCCGCCTCGCCGGCGAGGTCGACGATCACCGAGCCCGGCTTCATCAGCTTGACCGCCTCCTCGGTGACGAGGATCGGGGCGCGGCGGCCGGGGACCAGCGCGGTGGTGATGACCACGTCGACCTTGCCGATCGCCTCGGCCATCAGCTCCTGCTGGCGTGCCTGCTGCTCGGCGGTCAGCTCCTTGGCGTAGCCGCCGGCGCCCTCCAGGTCGCCGCCCAGGTCGAACTCCAGGAACTTCGCGCCCAGCGACTCGACCTGCTCCTTGACCGCGGCGCGCACATCGAAGCCCTGGACCACGGCGCCCAGCCGCCGCGCGGTGGCGATCGCCTGCAGCCCGGCGACGCCGGCGCCGAGCACGAGCACGGTCGCCGGCCGGATCGTGCCCGCGGCGGTCATCAGCATCGGATAGAAGCGCCCGAGCTCCTGGGCGCCGATCAGCGCCGAGCGGTAGCCGGCGATGTTGGCCTGCGAGGACAGCGCGTCCATCGACTGCGCCCGGCTGATCCGCGGGATCGCCTCCATCGCGAAGCTCGTCGCGCCCGCGGCGGCGATCGCCCGCACGCCCTCGCCGTTGGTCAGCGGGCCGAGGAATCCGATCAGCGTCGTCTCGGCGCCCAGCCGCGCGATCTCCTCGGCGTTGGGCGCGGCCACCTTGACCACCACGTCGCAGCCAAACGGCGCCTCGTCGACCAGCTCCGCGCCCGCCTCCGCGAACGCCTCGTCGGGGATCAGCGCGCCCGCGCCGGCGCCGCGCTGCACCAGCACCGTCGGATCCCGCCCGCCCGCGTCCTCGCCCGCCGCGCGCGTGAGCTTGCCCACGACCTCGGGCACCAGCGCCACGCGGCGCTCGCCTTCGGCTGTCTCCTTCGGGACTCCGATCCGCATGCGGGCGGTGCAGCGTACGGGTGCCGCGTCACGAGGAGGCGTGGGTGACTCCCGCGCCGGAGCTCAGCCCAGTCCGACGGGCGCCAGCGCCAGCGCGCGTGATCACGCCGATCGCATGGGCGAAATTCCCCGCCAGCACCTGATTTCTGGCTATTGACGACACCTGGCGTGACCGGCGACGGCCGGCGATCCGTGGCGGTGAGCCGCTGCGTGCGCAGACGCACGCTTGGCGGGTCGTCGGCAGGCGACGCCGCGTGAGCGGCGCGGAACGCGGCGATGGCGCGTGCGAGCTCGTGGCCGGTTGCGCGCCGGCGACGGGCGGCGGCGCGCGGCGCGGCGAGCGGCAGCGGCTTGCCCTCCAGCGCCATCAGCGCCTCGCCGGTCACCCACACCGGCGTCTGGGTCACGCCCCGGCGTAGCGGACGACCCCGTCGGCTGCCACCAGCGAGCGAGGTAGGCCAGCGGCGAGGGCGCCCCGCCGCGGTGCAGCGTCGCCGGTGACACCCCGGCGGCGTCGAGTCCCTGGATCGCCCAGGCGGTCGACTGGGCGTTGGAGCTCATGCCGGGCTGGGAGGGAAAGCCGCCGTCGCGGTCCTGCTGGCGGCGCAGGAACGCCACCGCCCGGGCACGGCACCCGCCGCGGCGTGGTCACCGGCCAGCGCCTCGAGCGCCGCGCCGGTGTCGTCGACGTCGCTCGAGCCCCCGCGCGCCCGCGAAGCTGAAGCCGCCGTCGCGAGTCCTGCTGGCGCACCAGCCAGCGCATCGTCTTGGCACGGTCGGTCCGACGCCCGGCGGCGCGCAGCGCCAGGACCGCGAACGCGGTCAGGTTGACCTGGCCGCGAAACCGAGCCGTCGCCGCGGAAGCGGCGCTGCAGAGCGGCGATCAGGTCGCGGCCGCCGAACGACCGCGCCGACTGGCCGGCGGCGCGGACGACGAGGATCGTGCGCTCCAGCGAGCCGACGTCGCCGGGCGGGTCGGGGCCGATGCCGCCGCGCACGTAGTCCATCGAGCGCCCTGGGCGTCGCCGACGGCGTTGAGGTCGTAGCCGGCGGAGGCCAGCCCGAGCGCCGCCCAGCCGGCGTAGAGCTGGTCCGACGGCTGCCCCGGAGCGGCACCGAAGCCGCCGTCGGCGTTCTCGGCGCCGAGCAGATAGTCGGCGGCGGCCGCGGTGAGCGACGACGGCGACGCTCAGCGCCGCGCGCGCGGGCGTCGCCTGGGTCCCGAGGGCGCCCAGGACCAGCGCGGCCAGCAGCACCGGCGCCACCGACGCGTTCCGGCGGGAATCCAGGTGACCTCCAGCCGCCGCGCGAAGCGCTGGATCGAGCGGGTCAGCGCCGGCCCGAGAGCCAGCGCGAACACCAGGCAGCCGGCGGCGTGGACGGCGTCGAAGCCCAGGCCCTGTCCGACGTAGACGCCGAGCTGGCCCGGGCTGTGGTCGCTGAAGGTGACCCAGTCGCCGACGTCCTGGACGGCGGTGAAGGCAAAGCCCGACCGCGCAGCAGACGATGCGCCAGCGGCCAGCGCCCGATCGCCCGCGTGTCGGCCTCGCCCGGTGCGCGCGCGCATCCCCCACGCCAGCCCCGCGCCGAGCACGCCGGTGGCGCCCCAGGCCGCCATCTGCCACGGCGTCCACGGCCCCTGGCCGAAGAAGAAGTTCGAGGTCAGGCCGGCGAGCGCGCCGACCGCGAAGCCCGGGGCCCCGCCGAGGGCGTAGCCCGCGATCAGCACGATGTCGGTGGTCGGCTTGACGTTGGGGACCGCGGCGAACGCGATCCGGCCCAGCGCGGCGAACGCCGCCAGCGTGCCCACCAGGGCGACGATCCGGGCGTCGGGCCGGTCGCGCTCATACCAGGCAAAGCCCGCGGCCAGCGCGAGCGCCAGCAGCGCCGAAGGCGCCGAGCTGCCAGCTCATGCCATCGCCTCCTGCGCGGCGCCGCCGCTCGCGCGATGAGCGCCGCGCCCGTCGGCCGGGGTCAGCGCCCCGCCGGCGCCGCCGAGGATCCGCGCGGTCTCGGTGGCGAAGTAGCTGCCGCCGGCCAGCACCTCGCCGGCGCTGCCGTCGGCGATCGGCGCGCCGTCGGCGAGCAGCACGACCCGCTCGGCGAAGGCGGCGGCGAACTCGGGATCGTGGGTGGCGACGATCACCGCGGCGCCCAGGCCGGCCAGCAGCTCGGCGAGCTCCTGCTTGTGGTCGCGGTCCATGCCGCGGGTCGGCTCGTCCAGGCAGACCACCGCCGGAGCCGCGTGCGCGTCATCGGCGTCGCCGAGCACGATCGCCAGCGCCAGCCGCTGCTTCTCGCCGCCCGGACAGCTCGCGCGGGTGGCGCCCGGCGAAGCGCGCGCCGCTCAGCCCGACCGCCGCCAGCGCGCCGGCGGGGGCCTCCGTCGGCGACCGTCTCGTGCACGAGGTAGTCGGTGGGGTTCTGGAGCAGCAGCGCGACGCGCCCGGCGCTGCGCACCGTGCCCCGCGTGGGCGTCATCAGGCCGGCGGCGTGGCGCAGCAGCGTCGACTTGCCGGCGCCGTTGCGCCCCATCAGCGCGACCCGCTCGCCGGGCGCGACGGTCAGCGAGACGTCGCGCAGGATCGCCGGGCCGGAGCGCAGCTCGTGCCAGACGCGCTCGAAGGCCAGCGCGGGGACAGGCGCCGCGCTCGCCGCGCGCCGGCGCGCGCCGCCATGGTCGAGCCGGGGCGACGGCGCCCAGTGCTGCGCACCCGCGTCGCGCGTCCGGCGGGCAGCAGACCGGCGCTGCCGCAGCGCGGCCCGCGCGCGCTTGACGCCCGGGACCGGCGGGCGGCCCAGCCAAGGCCAGCAGCCGCGCCCCCGGCGTCTGCAGGGTGGGCGCCTCGCGGCCGGCCCACTCCAGGAACTCGGTCGGGCCGGCGTCGCACACGATGCGACCGCCGGCGAGCGCGAGCACGCGGTCGGCGGCGCCCAGGCAGCGCTCGAGCCGGTGCTCGGCGAGCACGATGGTCGGTGTCGGAGTCCTCGTTGACGCGGCGCAGCAGCCCGATCAGCTCGTCGCCGGCGACCGGGTCCAGCTGCGAGGTCGGCTCGTCGAGCACGACCACGCGCGGGCCGCCCGGCCAGCGCCGCCCCCAGGGCGACGCGCTGCAGCTCGCCGCCCGAGAGCTCGGCGGTGGAGCGATCCAGCAGCTGGGCGATGGCCAGCGCCAGCGCCGTCTCCTCCACCCCGCGCGCGACCTCGGCCGGCGACAGCCCGCGGTTCTCCAGGCCGAAGGCCAGCTCGGCGCGCACGGTGCCCATCACCACCTGGGTCTCGGGGTCCTGGAACAGCGTCCCGACTGCCTGGGCCAGCTCGCCGGGGCCGTGGTCGCGCGTGTCCATGCCCGGCGACGGTGGCCCGCCCCGCGAACGTGCCGCCGTGGAAGTGCGGGACCAGCCCGCTGATCGCCCGCAGCAGCGTCGACTTGCCCGGATCCCGAGCCGCCGGCGACGAGCACCAGCTCCCCGGGCGCGATCTGCGAGCGTCACGTCGCGCAGCGCCGGGCGCGGCGGCGCCGGGATACGTGTAGGTGACGCCCTCCAGCGAGACGGCGGTCATCGCGCCAGCCCCCGGCGATCGGCGAACGGGGCCAGCGCCGCCACGCACCAGCCCGCCGGCCAGCAGCAGCGCGCCCGGGCCCGCGGCCACGCTGCAGGACCGGATAGGCCGAGAACGCGGCCGTGGACTCACCCGCGCGACGATCGACACCGCCACCACCACGAGCGCGGCGCCCAGCGAAGGCCAGGTCGTGGCGCGAGTAGGAGCCCGCCCGCCCGCGATAGGCCGGCGGGCGCCGGGCGGCGCCGTAGCCGCGGACCTCGAGCGCGGCGGCGACGTCGAGCGCGCGGTCAAGCACGCCGGTGCAGGCGGCCCGCATCAGCGTCAGGCGCGACGGCGGCGAGCCCGGCCGGCAGCGCTGGGCCTCGGCCAGGCGCCGGCCGTCGCGGATCAGGATCGGCACCATCCGGGTGGCCAGCGTCGCCGACAGCGCCGAGCGGAACGAGACCCGGCGAAACAGCCGCAGCACCTCGTCGGGGTCGACGGCGAGCGTGTAGAGCAGCCCGCAGAGGATGAGGGCGACGGCGCGCAGGCCGAGGATCGCCCCGTAGGCGGTCGCCTCGAGCGTGATGTCGGTGTGGCCGAGGAGCGGCAGGTCGCCGAGGCGGACGATGACGGTCAGGCCGTCGCGGGTGACGAGCGCGTTGATGAGCATGATCACCAGCGCCACCGGCACTCCCCACAGCGCGGCGCGGACCAGCGGGCGCCCCACCCCGGCGGCCGCGCCCGCGGCCAGCACGGCGACGCGCCACCGCGCCGAGCACGATCGGGTTTGACACCATCAGCGCGGCGATGCCGAGCGCCAGGCAGTACGCGCACCCGGCCCCGGCGCGCGCGCTGTGCAGCGGGCTGGCGCGGCGCCGGTAGATCATGGCGACGCCTGGATGCGGGACCGGCACCCGGGTGGCGCCGTCGACGGCGAGCGCGAAGTGGTCGTGCAGCGCCTGCGGGGTGAGCGCCCGGGCGGCGGCGAGCACGCCCGCGGGATCGGTGCCGGTGATCAGCCACGTGGGCACCGAGGACTGTCGGCCGTGGCGGCGATCAGTCCGGCGCCCGCGCCGAGCGTGCGCGACACCTGGCCGCTCGGGTCCAGCAGCTGCAGCGCGCCGCCGCCCGGACCGGAGAAGCGGGCGTACACCCCGCTGGCGCCGGGGCCGTGGGCGATGAGCTCGGCGGCGACCTCGGAATGGATCTGGCTCCAGGTGCCGACCACGACGCCCAGCGTGTCGGGGCCCGACCCGGTCCCGAGCAGCTGACTGGACACGCGGGATGTGGACGGCGTTGAGCTCCTCGGTCACCCGCTTGCAGGCGGCGCCGACGTCCGAGGCGCACTCCAGCGTGACCGGATAGCGCTTGCCCCCGACGCCGTTGGTGAAGGGCTCGGGAAAGGAGCCGACGACGGCCGGGATGTTCTCGGTGGCGCTCCAGTCGTGCAGGTCCCACCAGATGTGGTCGCCCGCATGCACCGCCGTCGTGGCGGCGCCCTTCGAGGCCTGCACGCCGTTGACGTAATAGAACCAGTCGGTGTGGCCGCCGCTGGGGGCGAGCCCGTCGATCGATTCCACGAAGCCGCCGCCGTAGCGCGTCGAGATCTTGGAATGAGCGCTCGAGCATGCGCATCACCGTCTCTGAGCCCGGCACCTTGCCGCGGGACACCGTGGAGATGTGGCGGCTGCCGAACCCGCCGGTGACCGTGACGCTGACGCCCTTGGTCGGCGCGCCCGCGCCCAGCCCGCAGCCGCCGCACGCCAGCACGGTGGCCAGCGCGGCGACTGCGGTTGGGACTCGAAGCCTCACGGGGCGCCTGTCAGCCCGCTACTTGGTGACGTTGACCGTCGCCTCGGCGCGGATGTCGCCCTTCAGCGTGGCCACGAGCGTGAGCTTGCCCGGCTTGGTGACGGTGACGGTCGCCTTCCCGTTGTGGTCGGTGACGGCAGCGGCGTCGGTCACCTTGGCGCCCTGGAGCGCCGTGGCCTTGCCCTTGGCGGTCTTGAAGTACGACGTCTTCACCGAGAACGCCTGGCCGGCCGTCGCCTTGGCCGGGGCCGTGAGCACGATCGGGTACGCGGTGCCGCTGCTGGGCGCGGGCGCCAGCAGCAGCTCGTCGCCGGGCTTGAGCTTGAGGTCGCACAGCCCGGTGGAGGCGAACTTGTCGTTGATCCAGATGCCCCAGTAGAAGCCCTTGGCGCTGAACTTGTGCGTCTCGCCCAGCACGCTGGTGATCTCGACGCCAAGGCCGCTGGAGTACGTCCCGTTCCATTTGTGGTGGGTGGCGGCGTCGACATAGCCCGCGCCGGAGCTGCCTGGACACGAGCCGCTGGGCGTGCCGCCCTTGGTGATCGAGCCCGACTCGGCGTGGGCCACGGTGGGCGGCAGCAGCGTGCGCTTGAGGCCCTCGACACGGACCGTGACGCCGGAGCCGGAGCCGGAGCCGGCGCCGAGCGCCGGAGCGGTGATTGCCAGGACGAGTGCGGCGACGCTGCCGCCGAGGGCTGTGAACTGTCTGTACTTCACGAGGGCCACCCCTTTCCACGAGGGCTGTTGGCTTGATGGTCGGAGGTTGGTCTCCTGGCTCTCGGGCCTATCAGTCACGCCTTCCCGACCGGCCCGTAGCCGGTCAGTGGCACCGTCGTGTGCTGACGTCCCCGATCACAGTGGCGGGTCCGCGCCGGACTCTCACCGGCTTCCCATGCCACCGACCTTGAACACGCTGATCGTACCGTGCCCACCGTAGACTGGGAGCAGGCCCAGCGATGACCGTCAACCTCACCCGCATCTACACCCGCCTCGGCGACGGCGGCGAGACCCATCTCGGCGACATGAGCCGGGTGGCCAAGACCCACCCGCGCATCGAGGCCTACGGGACGATCGACGAGCTCAACGCCCAGATCGGCGTGGCGCTGACGATCGACGGCATGCCTGAGGCCTATGGCGACTGGCTGGCGCACATCCAGAATGACCTGTTCGACGTCGGCGCCGACATCGCGGCGCCAGAGGATCCGGACTCGAGCCGAGAGCGCCTGCGGGTGCTGCCCGAGCAGACGACATGGCTGGAGGAGCGTTGTGACGAGGTCAACGCCACGCTGGCGCCGCTGAAGTCCTTCGTGCTGCCCGGTGGATCGCGCGCGGCGGCTCATCTCCATGTGTGCCGCACCGTGTGCCGTCGTGCGGAGCGCGCCGCCATCACCTGCGGCGAGGACGTGAGCGCCGAGGTGGTCCGCTACCTCAACCGGCTCTCGGACCTGCTCTTCATCCTCAGCCGCGGGGCCAATGACGGCGACGAGCCGCTCTGGGAGCCGGGCCGCTACCGCCAGTCGTAGTACGTGGCGGCGTGTCCCGCCGGGCTCGGCCCGGGCGTCGGAGGCGTTGACCGGTGGCGCCGGTCAGGCTGCTCCGCCGGGGCGTTTTGGCTGGGTATCAGCGAACGTCAACGGCGGACAACGAGGGAGGGGTGCTCGTGCCGGGAGGTCGTGGCGGATAGTGCAGGAAATAGCTGCAAAAGCGGCCACAACCTCGCCTCGCGGCACCCGGCGACTCCCGTCCCCGCTTCGCAAGCCCGCCGTGGACGAGCGCCCCTACCCCGCTGCAGCGTCCCGCGGGGACCGCGCACCAAGACGCCGACGGGGCAGATCGCCTGGCGTGACGCTTTCAGGGCCGGCGCAGCATGATGGTCAAGGCCGAGGCCAGCAGCATCCCCAGCGCGCCGATCGCACCGGCCCCGATGACGAACGCCTCGTGGTCGCGCGCGTAGCCGAGCACCTCGTGGGGGTGCGCGAGGACCACGAGGCCGACGAGGGCCACTGCCACGGCCATGACCACGCCTGCCGGCGCCAGCGCCTCGCCCACCGAGAACGACGGGCGCCGCGCGGGTATGACGTCGGCGAAGCCTCCGGCGCGGCGCGACTCGAGGATGGACAGGCCTGCGACCCCCAACAGCGTCTCGGTGCCCGCGACCAGGAACCCTCCGAGCACGTCGGACGGGTAGTGCCACGCGAGTTCGAGGAACGAGTAGCTGACGGCGACCGCGAACGCGGCCATCGACGCGGCCACGGCCGGGCGCCAGCGCGCCGGAGCGGCGATAACCAGGCACAGGGCCAGTGACATCGCCGCGGTGGCGTGCCCGCTGGGCCACGACGCGTCGTACACGAAGCCGAGGGGGCCCGGATCGCGCGGCGCGGCCAGCAGCGGTTTGAGGAGCTCCGTGGTCTCGTTGGCGCACACCAGGACGACGGCGATCATGATCGCGACCCGGGGCCGGCGGCGCACGAGTGCCACCAGCACGGGCACCGCAGCCAGATAGACGTACGGGCTGGGATCGCACAGCGTCGCGATGAACCCGGTCAGCCGATCCAACCGTGGGCGTGTGAGGTCCGCGAAGCCGCGGAGGATCGACGCGTCGGCATGCTTCCCGGCGCCGGTGTAGTGCGAGACGTACCACACGAGCGCAAGCGCGACGAGCCCCGTCGCGGCGCCGATTAACGCCGTCCGGGCGCGTCTGGGCATGGACAGAGCGTAGCTGTGCTCCGTCCCGGCTTACGAAGGATTAAGCCTACTGAGAGCTCAGGCGTCAGGAGCGGCCTCGGCGGCAGTCCCGGAGGCGGCCCCGGAGGGCCCGGACTCGGGCGGCCTGGCCTCTGCCTCAGGCGCCGCGGCGGCGCCAGCGGCGTCGTGGAGCGCCTCGTCGGTCGTGGCGTTGCGCGTGACTCGGAACTCCGGAGCGGAGCCCGTGCGGCGCACGTGGGAGAAGTGCTCCAGGTCCTCGGGCGACGCGACCTCGACACTGACGCCGTCGGCGACCTCGAAGCGGTTGGCCTCGTAGAGCAGTTCCTGGTAGCGGGGGGCGCGGGGCGGGTGGGATCCGTCTTCCTCCATGTGCGCGTGACCGTTGCTGCGGGCGCCCGCGGCGCGGGTCCCCGATCCCTCGATGTCCAGGTCGAACTCTCCGAAACGCAGCATCCAGCGCCGGCCTCGGGCCAGCTTGTCCGGGGTCAGCTTGACCGAGACCGAGTCGCCGCGCTCGCCGGAGCCCGGGAGCCCCCGGTCGCTGCGCAGCCCGGCATGCTCGGCCACGAGGGCGCGGGTGAGCCGATCCCAGTTGCGGCTGTAGGGAGCCGGGACGATGGCGACGGGTCCCTTGGCCGCCTGGTCGCCACGGATGGCATGAGCGACGGGACCCACGACGACGTAGTCCACGTGGCTGGCGTTGAGCCAGCGCAGAACGGCGATCGATTTGCGGTCGAGGTGCTCGAGTCCGGCGCGTGGCTGTATGGACTTGGCGTCGATCCCCGGCGAGCGATGTTTGAGCAGCATGCTCGTGCGTTTCGCGCCGAGCGCCCTGACTCCTTCCACGCGCGGGCTGTTAAGCGGCGGCCGCCTCGGTCTCGTGGACGAACTCGGCCACCCGGGCGGCGATGAGATCCGGCTGTGCCCGCGGCAGCCAGTGAGCCCCGCACACCTCGTGGCGACGCAGCCCCGGCGCCATCCTCGCGGCCGCGTCGTAGTAGGAGGCGGAGATGAACCGGTCGCGCGTCGGGACGATGAGCTGGACGGGCGCGTGCGCCGGGGTCAGCGGGTTGCGCTGAAAGAGACGGTGCGGGATGTTGGCGCGATAGAGGTTGGCGCCGTGCCACCCGTCGGCGGACACCGTCGGCGCTGGGTACTCGGCGTCCAGCGTCATCCCCTCCACGAGAGTCAGCCACTGCCGCCAGCGGCCGCCGGCAAGCGCCACCTTCCACATCAGCGTTGGGCCCCCCGGCAGGCACAGCGGCGCGATATACCAGGAGCGACGAGCGGCCTGGACGGCGCGCCGCAGGTCGCGGCGGCGCAGCGCGGCGCGAGTGGCCACCAGCGTGTGGCCAAGCGCGGGCCCCGCGATGGACGTGAACGAGGCCACGCGCCCGGCGAAGCGGGGGCGCGTCGCGAACTCCCAGCCCTGGATCCCGCCCCAATCGTGGCCCACCAGGTGCACCGCACGAGCAGGCGCGACCGCGCGGCAGACGGCATCGAAGTCGTCGGCAAGGCGATCCAGGTGATAGGCGGCACGTCCCCGCGGCGCACTAGAGCCACCGGCGCCGCGCACGTCGTAGGTGACCACGTGAAACTGAGTGGCCAGGCGCTGCACGACCGGCGCCCACACCGCTTGGGTGTCGGGATAGCCGTGCACCAGCACGATCGGGGGGCGGTCAGGATGGCCGGCACTCCGCACGCACAGCCCCACATCGCCGGAGCTCACGGTCCGGGTGTCCGTTGCGGTCGGCACCCCGTGGCAATCTATAGGCTCGATCGCCGATGGACGCTGAAGAGCTTCAGAGGCGCCGGGACCAGCGAGCCGTGGCTCGCCGGCGCCGGCGAATCCGCCGCCGAGCCGGTATCGGCGGCACGCTGGCGGTCGTCGTGATCGCCGTCGCCGTGGCCATAGCGGCGGCCAGTGGCAGCGGCGGCGCCACGAGCACCACGACCGCCGCGCGCACTCAGAGCACCGCCACCGCCACCCATGCCAAGGCGCGGTCCCGTCACGCCGCCGGCCGCCACGTGCGCGGCGAGTCGACCGCCGCCGTCCTGGGCCCGGCCACCGGCGCGCGCGGCACCACGTCGGTGCCGGTGCTCATGTACCACGTGATCGCCGCTCCGCCCAGCAACGCCCCGTTCCCCGGCCTCTACGTGCAGCCTCAGGAGTTCGCGGCGCAGATGCAGGCCCTCAAGGCA
Organism: uncultured Actinomycetota bacterium; assembly: GCA_963790605.1. Taxonomy (GTDB): domain Bacteria; phylum Actinomycetota; class Thermoleophilia; order Solirubrobacterales; family Solirubrobacteraceae; genus Palsa-465. Next base: position 703,664 of record CAWBPG010000005.1, read on the forward strand.
GGCCGGCTGGCGAGCGGTGACCCTCGACCAGCTTCAGGCCAACTGGAGCAAGGGGGCCAAGCTGCCCGCCGGCAAGCCGATCGTCATCACCTTCGACAACGGCTACCACTCGCAGTACGCCGAGGCACTGCCGGTCCTGCGCAAGATGGGCTGGGTCGCCGACGAGAACATCCAGCTCAGCGGCCTGCCGCCGTCGCAGGGCGGCCTGACCACCAGCGAGGTCAAGGCGATGGTGAATGCCGGCTGGGAGCTCGACACCCAGGGCATCAGTCACGCCGACCTCATCACCCTGGACGCCTCGCAGCTGCACTACCAGATCGATACCGCGCGCAGGACAATCCAGCGCCGCTACGGCGTGCCCGTCAATTGGTTCTGCTACCCGTCCGGCCACTACGACACGACGGTGATCAACGCCGTGCGCGCCGCCGGCTATATCGGCTCGACCACCGTCATCCCCGGCTGGGCCGGGCCGTCCAGCGACCCCTTCCGCCTGCCGCGCCTGCGGGTCCTGGGTGGCACCAGCCCCACGGCGCTGCTCACGCAGATCGCCGACAACCGCACCGCGTCGGCGCCGCCGGGCTCCTACGGAGGGGCGTAATGCCCCGCGCCCCGCGGATGACCGGGGGCATCCGCAGCCCCGGCGTCCGTGTATGGACGACGCAGCTGGGCGCGGCCACCCTGCGCCACCAGCGACCGCAGCGCAGCACCGGGATCGTGGCCGCGGTGCTCTCGGTGGCGCTCGCGACCCTGGCCATCTACTTCCTGCGCAAGATCGCGCCGGTCGTGTCGCTCAGCGTGGTCTACCTGCCGGCGGTGCTGCTCGTCGCCACCTACTGGGGGATGGCCCTGGGGCTGCTCACCTCCCTGCTGAGCGCGGCGGCGTTCAACTTCTTCCACATTCCCCCCACCGGCCAGTTCTCGATCGTCGACGGGCGTAACTGGGTCGCCCTGGCCGCCTTCACCATCGTCGCCCTGTTCGCCAGCGCTCTGGCCGAGCTGGCCCGGTCGCGCGCCCAGGAGGCCGAGCGCCGGCGCGCCGAGGCCGACCTGGCGGCCGCGCTGGCCCACGAGCTATTGCTGGGGGAGGACACCCAGGCCGCCCTGGCCAGCGCGGGGAGGCGGGTGGCCGAGGCGCTGGACCTGTCGTCGGCGGCGATCGAGCCGAGCCCCGACCCGCTCGCGCCGCTGGACCCGCACCGCACCCTCCCCCCGCCACCGGATCCGCGGCGGATGGCGCTGGCGCTCCGCGGCGTCGACGGTGAGCAGATGGCGACGCTGCTCGTCCCCGCCCACCTGCCGCCCGACACCGAGCAGCGGCTGCGCACCCAGGTGGTTCCCACGCTCGAGGCGCTCGTCGCCATCGCCCAGCGCCGCGACGCCATGCAGGCCGACCTGGTGGAAACGGCCGCGCTGCGTCGCTCCGACGACATCAAGACGGCACTGCTGCGCGCCGTCTCGCACGATCTGCGCACGCCGCTGACCGCGGTCGTCGCCGCCGGACACGCGCTCGGGCGCCGATTCCCTGACCGACCAGGAGCGCTCCGAGCTCAGCACGGCGGTCGTCGAGGAGGGCACCCGCCTGGCCGGGCTCGTCGACAACCTGCTCGCCCTGTCGCGGCTGCAGGCCGGCAGCGCCACGCCGCGTTCTGACTGGGTCTCGATCGAGGACCTCGTCTCCGCGGCCGCCGAGGGTCTGCGCGGAGATCCGATCAACGTGCGCGTCACCGTCGATCCCGACGTGCCCGAGGTCCGCGCCGACGCCGCCCAGCTCGAGCGTGCCTTCGCCAACCTGCTCGAGAATGCCGGCCGCTACGGCGGCGCCTCGCCGGTGTTCGTCCACGCGCGGCGCGGCGGGGGACCCGCCGGTGAGGGCGTCCTGGTCAGCGTCACCGATCAGGGGCCAGGGATCGACGCGGCCGAGCAGGAGCGGATCTTCGAGCCCTTCTACCGCGGGCGGAACTCCCGCTCGCTGGCGTGGACCGGCTCCGGACTGGGCCTGGCCATCGTCAAGGGCTTCGTCGAGGCCAACGGGGGCTCGGTCACGGTCCAGTCGCTCCCGGGGCAGGGCACGACGTTCTACGTGCTGCTGCCGGTGGCCGAGCGGCCGACCTCCGAGGTGGGCGCCGGCACCGCCGAGACGAGCTCATGAGCACACCGTCCAAGCCGAAGGTCCTCGTCTGCGACGACGAGCAGCAGATCCTCCGCGCGCTCCGGGTGATCCTGCGCGACAGCGGCTACGAGGCCCTCCCGGCCAGCACCGGCGAGGAGGCTCTCGACGTCGCGGCGGTGTCGCGCCCCGCCGCCGGCATCCTCGACCTCGTGCTCCCCGACATCGACGGGGTCGAGCTCTGCCGCCGCCTGCGCGAGTGGACCGACATGCCGATCATCCTGCTCTCGGCCGTCGGCGAAGAGGACGCCAAGGTCCGTGCGCTGGCCGCCGGCGCCGACGACTACGTCACCAAGCCCTTCGGCCCGCGGGAGCTCATCGCGCGGCTGGAGGCCAGCCTGCGCCGGGTCGGCCCCGAGCGCGAGGAGACGCTGATCACCTCCGGGCGACCTCAGTGTGGACCTGGCCTCGCGCGTCGTCACGCTGGCCGGCGAGGAGGTCCACCTCACCCCCACCGAGTTCGACCTGCTGCGGCTGCTCGCGCGCAACCGCGGGCGACTGATGACCCACCGGGAGCTGCTCACCTCGGTGTGGGGCGCGGGCTACGCCGACGACACACAGGTGCTGCGGGCCCACATCGCTAATCTGCGCCGCAAGATCGAGCCCACAGGCGCCGATGAAGGCGCGAGCGGCCATCGCTATATCCGGACGGATCCCGGAGTCGGGTACCGCTTCGCAGGGTGAGTTAAGCTGAGCTTGCGGAAAGGATGCCCAGGCGGGACGATCATGGCTCGCAGGCCCATGGATGATGCACGGAAACGTGCCGCTATCGTGGATGTTTCAAGTGCAGACAACCCTTAGGGGCACACCACATGGCCGGCCCTGAGCGCGGCCCATCCCGGGGGGTGACTCCCACCCCGGACCGGCGGGCTCTCTCCGAGGGGGCCCACAAGATCGACGCACCGCCGACCGACGGCCCAGGCGTCGCCGGGCCTGCGAACGGGCCCAAGAGCGGGGTCAAGCGCAACTTCAACGAGGCGGCCCACAAGCTCGGCTACTGGCCGGTGACCGCGGTGCCCCGCGCGGCGAAGGGGCCGTCGGCCGCGATCCGCGCGGCGTCTGACGATGAGCGCGACGTCGTCGCCCACGCCGGTAAGGCAATCCTGGCCCTCGGCGCGCTGGGGATCGTCTTCGGCGACCTGGGAACGAGCCCGCTCTACACCGAGCAGGCGATTTTCACCCAGCACTCCGACGCCGCCCACGCCACGGTGGCCGGCGTGTACGGCATCTCCTCGCTCATCTTCTGGGCCCTCATCATCGAGGTCTCGATCAAGTACGCCGGCTTCATCATGCGCGCGCACAACCGCGGTGACGGCGGGATCATGGCCCTGAGCGCGCTCATCCAGCGCCGCAAGGTCCCCCGTGCCGCCGCGCTGGTGACCCTGGGCCTGCTGGGCGCGGGCCTCTTCTTCGGGGACGGCATGATCACGCCGGCGATCTCCGTCACCTCCGCCGTCGAGGGCCTCAAGGTCGCCACCCCGAGCCTGGCGCACCTGGTCATCCCCATCTCCCTCGCGATCCTCGTCGCCCTGTTCGCGGTCCAGCGCTACGGGACGGGCGCGGTGGGCTGGATGTTCGGCCCGATCATCCTGGTCTGGTTTGCCATCATCGCCGCCCTCGGCTTGCACGAGGTCATCGGGCATCCCGGCGTCGTCAAGGGGCTGTCGCCCACGTATGGCATCCGCTTCCTGTTCGAGCACGGCGTCGACGGGTGGCTGACGCTCGGCGGGGTGGTCCTGTGCGTCACCGGCGCCGAGGCCCTGTATGCGGACCGCGGGCACTTCGGCGCCGGGCCCATCCGCGCCACCTGGTTCTCGATCGTGCTGCCCGCGGTGCTGCTCTCCTATCTCGGCCAGAGCGCGCTCATCCTCCACGACCACGCCGCTCGCGTGAACCCGTTCTACCTGCTCGTGCCGTCGTGGGGCCGGCTGCCGATGGTGTTCCTGGCGACGGCGGCCACCATCATCGCGTCCCAGGCCGCCCTCACCGGCTCCTTCTCGGTGGCCAAGCAGGCCGTCCAGCTCGGCTTCCTGCCCCGGCTGAAGATCGTGCACACCTCAGAGCTCGAGGGTCAGATCTACGTGCCGCTCATCAACTGGGCCCTGTGCGCCGGCGTCGTCACGCTCGTGCTGGTGTTCAAGAGTGCCGAGCACCTCTCGGACATCTACGGCGTGGCCGTCACCGGCACCTTCATCCTCGACACGACGCTGTTTCTCGCCGTGGCGCGATCTCTCTGGGGGACGGCGAAGTGGAAACTGGCGCTCCTGGGCGGCGTGTTCTACACGATCGAGATCGCGTTCTTCAGCTCCAACCTCAGCAAGGTCAGCCACGGTGCCTGGCTGCCCCTGTGCGTCGGCCTGGTCGTGGCCACGATCATGGTCACCTGGCGCAAGGGCCGCGACATCGTCACCCACAACCGCACCGTCCACGAGGGCTCGCTCGACGAGTTCCTGGACGGCCTGTGCAACGCCAAGCCCCCGATCGTGCGCCTGCCCGGCACAGCGATCTTCCTCAACCCCGGCAAGGAGACCTGCCCGCTGGCGCTGCGCGCCCAGGTGGAGCACAACCACGCCTTCCACGACAAGGTGGTGATCCTGTCGATGGTCCCCGTGAGCATCCCGCGGGTGGACAAGGCCGACCGCTTCGTCTCCGAGCGGCTGGGCAAGGGCCTGTTCAAGATCCATCACATCATCGTGCGCGTCGGCTACCACGACAGCTGGAACGTCCCCGAGGCGCTGGCCGAAGCGCGCAAGCATGGCTTCCTGGACCGCAACCTCGACCTCGAGCACGCGTCCTACTTCGTCTCACGCATGACGATTGTCCCCACCGCCGCGCCGGGGATGTCGCGCTGGCGCAAGCAGCTGTTCATCGGCATGGCGCGCAACGCCACCAGCCCGATCGACCACTTCCGCCTGCCGAGCCCCCGCACCGTGATGACGGGCTCGCAGGTCGAGATGTGACCCCGCGCCAGCCGCGCGTCTTCACAACATCTTGATACGCGGGGTCGTATCCTGTACGGGTCCTTGACACCCGCCCGCCGACCATCAGGGCATGGAAGGTCGGCGGACTCTGTCCGAAGGTGCCCACAAGGTCGATGGCGCGGCGTCGGTCGCCGACGCGCCGCCACGTCCCGCCCAGCGCAACTTCAACGAGGCCGCGCACAAGCTCGGCCATTGGCCGGTCAGACCCCAGGCCCCCAGGGAGCGCACGCCGTCGGCCGCCATACGGGCCGCCACCGACGACGAGAGAGATGTCGTCGCACATGCGGGCAAGGCCGTTCTGGCGCTGGGGGCCCTCGGGATCGTCTTCGGCGACATCGGCACGAGCCCCCTCTACACCGAGCAGTTCATCTTCACCGCCCACCGCAACGCGGCTCACGCCACCGTGGCCGGCGTCTACGGGATCGCCTCCCTCATCTTCTGGACGCTGATGGTCGAGGTGTCGCTCAAGTACGCCGGGTTCATCATGCGCGCCCACAATCGCGGCGACGGGGGGATCATGGCGCTCACCGCGCTGGTCCAGCGCAAGCGGATCGGCCGGACGTTCATCCTGGTGACGCTGGGCATCTTCGGGGCGGGGCTGTTCTTCGGCGACGGGATGATCACGCCGGCGATCTCGGTCACCTCGGCCATCGGGGGCCTCAACGTGGTGAGCCCGAGCCTGGCCCATCTCGTGGTGCCCCTCTCGCTGGCCATCCTCGTCGGGCTGTTCGCGGTCCAGCGCTTCGGCACCGGTGCTGTGGGCTGGCTGTTCGGGCCCGTGATCCTCATCTTCTTCGCGGTGATCGCGGTGGCTGGGCTCAACCAGGTCGTCCAGCACCCGGGCGTGGTGCAGGGCCTCTCACCCGTGTGGGCGGTCCGGTTCATGATCGATCACGGCGTCTACGCCTGGTTGACCCTCGGCGGCGTGGTGCTCTGCTGCACGGGCGCGGAGGCGCTCTACGCAGACCGGGGTCATTTCGGCGCCTCTCCCATCCGCATGGCGTGGTTCGGTGTCGTCTTCCCGGCAGTGATGCTCTCCTACCTGGGCCAGGCCGCGTTCATCCTCTCGCATCCGCGCAGCGTCAACAGCCCGTCCTTCAATCCGTTCTTCCAGCTCATCCCGCACAGCATGTTGCTCCCGATGGTGGTGCTGGCCACCCTGGCCACGATCATCGCCTCCCAGGCCGCGCTCACCGGCTCCTTCAGCGTCGCCAAGCAGGCCGTCCAGCTCGGCTTCCTGCCGCGACTGCGGATCATCCACACCTCCAACCTGGAGGGTCAGATCTACGTCCCGCTGATCAACTGGTTCCTGTGCGCAGGGGTGGCGGCGCTCATCCTCGTCTTCCAGAACTCCAATCGCCTGGGCGACATCTACGGCGTCGCGGTAACCGGAACGTTCATCCTCAACACCATCCTGTTCCTGGCCGTCGCACGGGCGCTGTGGCGGACTCCGAAGTGGCGTCTGGCCATTCTCGGCGTGCTGTTTCTGACCGTCGAGGTGGCGTTCTTCACCTCCAACCTGGCCAAGATCGCCGACGGCGCGTACCTGTCGCTGGCCGTCGGGCTGGTCATCGCCGTCGTGATGATGACCTGGCGCAAGGGCCGCGACATCGTCACCGAGAGCCGCAACCGCGTCGAGGGGCCGCTCACGGAGTTCCTGGAGGGCCTGTGCACCGCGCAGCCGCCGATCATCCGGCTGCCGGGCACCGCGATCTACCTGAGCCCCGGCAAGGAGACCACCCCGCTGGCGCTGCGCACGCTCGTCGAGCACAACCAGGCCATGCACGAGAAGATCGTCATCGTCTCGATCACGCCGGTGAGCATCCCGCGCGTCGATCGCTCGGACCGCTTCACCTCCGAGCGGCTGGGCAAGGGTCTGTTCAAGGTCGTCCACGTCAACATCCGCGTCGGCTACCGCGACGGCTGGAACGTCCCCGAGGCGCTGGCCATGGCGCGCAAGCTCGGCTTCCTGGAGCGCAATCTCGACCTCGAGCACGCCTCCTACTTCGTCTCCAAGATGACGATCGTCCCCACCGGCGCTCCCGGGATGGCGGGGTGGCGCAAGAAGCTGTTCGTCGCGCTGGCCCGCAACGCGGCCACCCCGATCGAGCACTTCGACCTGCCGCGCGCGCGGACGGCGATGACCAACTCCGAGGTGGCGATGTAGCCCCGTTCGCCGCTGAACGGTGGCGCTCGAGCGTCCGGCGCGCCACAATTGAGGCCTCACCGACAGCAGCCGACGGGAGGCTCGATGAGCAGCGACTACATCCTCGCCTACGGAACCCACGCCTCAGCCGCAGGACGGCCGGTGTGCCATGGAGTGGGTCAGCTACCTGGCCGGGGAGCCCCACTCTGACCAGCCCACGTGCGTCAGCCCGGTGCTGCGCGCGATGTGCATCGCGCTCAACGACGGCCTGGACCAGGCGCCGCGCCAGCGCCTGCGCCCGTACCTGACGCGGACGATCGGGACCGCCGAGGACGGCCTGGACACGTGGCGCGGCTGGATGGCGATGGACTGGCTGGCCCGCGCCTACACCCCGGCGTGGCTGCACCTCGCCGGGCTGACCGACCGCGCGCGATGCGCTCGCAGTCCGCCGCCGCGGTCACCGACGCCGACAGCCTGACGCCCGCGCTGGAGTCGCTCGAGGCCGCCCGTCGCGAGTCGCGAGCCGCCCGCGCGCAGGCGTTCGGATCCCCGCTGCCCACTGGCTGGGCCGCCGCGGTGGCCGCCGGCGTGGCCGGGCGGGAGGCCGCCTGGGCGTGTGCCGGCGCCGCCGCCTGGGCCGCCGCCCGCATCGGCATCGGGGACATCGCCGGGGACCGCGCCCGGGCCGCGGCCCGCGCCGCCGCCGGCGACGCGGCGGCGATCGCCGTCCGCCACTCGCGCGCGCTCGGCGCTGTCACGCCGGCGCGCGAGCCGCCGCCCAGGCGGCCCTGGCGCCCACGCTCCAGCGGCTCGCCGACTCGGCCCTCACGCTGCTTGACCGGATGCTCCCCACCGAGGTCCTGCCGGTGCCCGAGCCGGCGCTCGCGCCGCGCCGCGCCTGCGCTGATCTGACCGGCCGTGTCGCGCCCCGACGGCGCGGCGCCTCGGGCTTCACACATCTTGTATGAGGGCCCGCGGTTCCTGTATGGGTCCTTGACGAGCCGCGGTCCCAAGATGAGCGGCATGGACATTGTCGCCGTACTTCTCGGAGCCCTGATGTTCGCCATCCTGCTCGCCCTCGTCGCCGGGATCGACCGGATATGAGCGGCGCTGATCTGTTCGGGCTGATCGTCTCGGCGCTCGTCTGCATCTACCTCCTGTACGCGCTGCTGCGCGGAGAGAAGTTCTAGGAGCCACCGTGACCGTCTCCGGCTGGCTCACCATCTTCCTCTTCTGCGGGATCCTCACCGCGCTGGCGATCCCGCTGGGCCGCTACATGGCCGCCGTCTACACCGGCGAGCGCACGTTCATGGACCGCGATCCTCGGCGGCCCCGAGCGGCTGCTGTACCGCGTCATGCGCGTCGACCCCAGCCGCGGCCAGGACTGGAAGGCCTACGCCAAGAGCCTGATCATCTTCTCGCTCGCCGGCTGGCTGCTGCTCTACTTCATCCTGCGCACCCAGACGCTGTGGAACTTCACCGGGCTGAACCCGCAGCACTTCCACTCCGCCCCGTGGAACGTGACGTTCAACACCACGTCGTCGTTCCTCACCAACACGAACTGGCAGTACTACGGCGGCGAGACGACGATGAGCTACTTCAGCCAGATGGCTGGGCTCACCGTCCAGAACTTCCTCTCGGCCGCCGTCGGCATCGTCGTCGCGATCGCGCTGATCCGCGGCATCGTCGGCGCGCAGCGGCAAGAGCCTGGGCAACTTCTGGCAGGACCTGGTCCGCACGGTCCTCTACGTCCTGCTGCCGCTGTCGATCGTGATCGCGCTCGTCCTGGTCTGCCAGGGCTCGATCCAGAACTTCACCACGTACCTCACGGTGCACGGCGTCACCGGTCTGACCCAGTCGATCGGCATGGGCCCGGTCGCCTCCCAGGAGGCGATCAAGCTGCTCGGCACCAACGGCGGCGGGTTCTTCAACGTCAACTCCGCGCACCCGTTCGAGAACCCGACGGCGTTCACCAACTTCGTCGAGATGCTGGCGGTCCTGATCATCCCGGCCGCGCTGGTGTTCATGCTACGGCCGGATGGCCGGCAACCGCCGCCAGGGCTACGCCATCTACTCGACGATGATGATCATGTTCCTCGGCGCGGCGATCGTCTGCCTACATCGCCGAGGCCCACGGCTCCCCCGCCCAGCACGCCGCCGGCCTGCACACCGCGGCCATCTCACGGCTCGGCCGGCGGCAACCTGGAGGGCAAGGAGCAGCGCTTCGGCATCGCCGGCTCGGCGCTGTTCGACGTCGTCACCACGGTCACCTCGTGCGGCGCGGTCAACAGCGCGATCGAGTCCTTCACCGGCATCGGCGGCGCCGTGCCGTTCGCCAACCTGTCGGCCAGCGAGGTCATCTTCGGCGGCGTCGGCACCGGCCTGTACTCGATCCTGCTCTACGTCCTGCTCGCGGTGTTCATCGGCGGTCTGATGGTCGGGCGCACGCCCGGAGTACCTGGGCAAGAAGATCGAGGCGCGCGAGATCAAGCTCGTCACCCTGGGGATCCTCATCACGCCGCTGGCGGCGCTGTTCTGCACCGCCATGGCCGTCGGCCTCCAGCGCCGGGCGCGCCTCGATCTCGGCGCTCGCGGCACGGGCCCGCAGGGATTCTCGGAGACCTTCTACGCCTACCTGTCGCCAGGCCAACAACAACGGCTCGGCGTTCGCCGGCTACACCGGGTTCATCCAGCCCAACGCCGGCAACCTCGGCTCCCACGGCGTCGCCTTCGCCGACCTGCTCGGCGGCTTCGACATGCTCGTTCGCCCGCTACGTCCCCGATCCTGTTCGCGCTCGCCGTCGCCGGCTCGCTGGCCGGCAAGCGGGTCAGCCCCGCCGGCCTGGGCACGATGCGCACCGACAACCCGACGTTCGTGGTGCTGCTCATCGGCGTGATCGTCCTCGTCGGCGCCCTCACCTTCTTCCCCGCCCTGCTCCTCGGCCCGATCGTCCAGGGCCTGACCGGACACCTCTACTGATGACCCTCAAGAAAGACATCCTCACCTCGATCATCGCGGATCGCTCGTCCTGACGCTGGTCGCTCGGGATCGCTCTACCCGCTGCGTCATCACCGGCGTCAGCCAGGTCGCGTTCCCGGGCAACGCCAACGGCCAGCAGGTCCACGTCGGCGGCAAGCTCGTCGGCTCCAAGATCATCGGCCAGTACGTTCGCCGACCCGGTCATCAACCCGAAGACCGGCAAGCCCAAGCTCGACGCCGACGGCAACCCGGTCACCACCCCGGATCCGCGCTACTTCCAGACGCGTCCGTCGGGCACGGTGCCGGCCGACAACGCCGCCGGCACCGCCTTCGCCAACCTCGGCCCCAACGACCTCGCCACCGAGCAGGCGATCGCAGGCCAACATCCAGTCCTACCTGGCGCTGGACGAAGCCCTACTGACCCCGGCCTGACCGTCGGCCAAGATCCCCGTCGACGCGGTCGACACCTCGGCGTCGGGCATCGACCCGGACATCTCGGTCGCCAACGCCGACATCCAGGCCCACCGCATCGCCGCGGTCCGCCATCTGTCGCTCGCCCGCGTCCACCAGCTCGATCTCCACGTACACCGTCCGGCCGCGGGCTCGGCTTCTCCGGCGAGCCGGCGGTCAACGTGCTGGAGCTCAACCTCGCCCTGAACCGCTCTGCGGAGGTCGCTGATGTCCGTCGCCACCCCTCCGACCCCGCAGCCCGGTGCCAGCGCCCCGAGCGCCAGGCGATCTCGCTGTTTCGGCCCGACATCGTCCGCCGCGCGCTGCGTCGACAGCTTCGCTCAAGCTCGATCCGCGCGTCCAGATCCGCAACCCGGTGATGTTCGTCGTCGAGATCGGCGCCGTCATCACCACCGTCACCTGGTTCATCCAGGCTGTTCGGCGGCAGCGCGCTCGGCGGCGGCACGACCCGTCCTGGTACACGTTCGTCGATCTCCATCTGGCTGTGGCTGACGGTCGTCTTCGCCAACATGGCCGAGGCGTTCGCCGAGGGCCGCGGCCGCGCCCAGGCCGACACCCTGCGCACATGCGCCAGGAGACGGTGGCCACGCTGCAGGACGGCTCCACCAAGCAAGGCGTCGGACCTGGTCCAGCGGCGACCTGGTCGTCGTCGAGGCCGGCGAGCTGATCCCCGGCGACGGCACCGTGATCGAGGGCATCGCCTCGGTCGACGAGTCGGCCATCACCGGCGAGTCGGCGCCGGTCATCCGCGAGTCCGGCGGCGACCGCTCGCGCCGTCACCGGCGGCACCCGCGTGCTGTCGGACCGGATCGTCGTCGAGATCACCCAGGAGCCCGGGCACTCGTTCCTGGACCGCATGATCGCGCTGGTCGAGGGCGCCGCCCGGCGCAAGACGCCCAACGAGATCGCGCTGAACATCCTGCTCGCCGGGCTGACCCTCATCTTCATGATCGTCGTCGCCACGCTGCGCCCGTTCGGCCTGTTCGCCGGCACCTCGATCTCGGACACGACGCTCATCTCGCTGCTGGTCGCGCTCATCCCGACGACGATCGGCGCGCTGCTGTCGGCGATCGGCATCGCCGGCATGGACCGCCTGGTGCGCCGCAACGTGCTCGCGCTCTCCGGCCGCGCCGTCGAGGCCTCCGGCGACGTCGACGTGCTGCTGCTCGACAAGACCGGCACGATCACCATCGGCAACCGCCTGGCGTCGGAGTTCATCCCCATGCCCGGCGTCTCCGAGGCCGAGCTGGCCGAGGTCGCCCAGCTCTCCTCGCTGGCCGACGAGACCCCGGAGGGCCGCTCGATCGTCGTCCTGGCCAAGCAGTACGGGATCCGCGAGCACGACATGAACGCAGCTGCACGCCCGAGTTCGTCCCCTTCACCGCCCAGACGCGGATGAGCGGCGTCGAACCTCGACGGCCGCCAGCTGCGCAAGGGCGCCGGCGACGCCGTCATCGACTTCGTCATCGCCGAGGGCGGCAGGCCGCCCGCCGAGCTCCAGCCGGTGCTCGACCGGATCGGCCGCGAGGGCGGGACGCCCGCTGGCCGTGGCCCGCGACTCGCAGGTGATGGGCGTCATCTACCTCAAGGACACGATCAAGGAGGGCATGCGCGAGCGCTTCGACCACCTGCGCCAGATGGGCATCCGCACGGTCATGATCACCGGCGACAACCGCCTCACCGCGGCCAAGATCGCCGAGGAGTCCGGCGTCGACGACTTCCTCGCCGAGGCCACGCCCGAGGCCAAGCTCGCGCTGATCAAGGAGCAGCAGAGCCAGGGCCGGATGGTGGCGATGACCGGCGACGGCACCAACGACGCCCCCGCGCTGGCCCAGGCCGACGTCGGCGTGGCCATGAACACCGGCACCCAGGCGGCCCGCGAGGCCGGGAACATGGTCGACCTCGACTCCAACCCGACGAAGCTCATCGAGATCGTCGAGGTCGGCAAGCAGCTGCTCATCACCCGCGGCGCGCTGACCACGTTCTCGATCGCCAACGACGTGGCCAAGTACTTCGCCATCCTGCCGGCGATCTTCCTCACCACCTACGCCGTCGACCACGCGGCGGTGACAGGGCCCGCTCCACGTCCTCAACATCATGAGCCTGGGCACCCCGCGCTCCGCGGTCATCTCGGCGATCGTCTTCAACGCGATCGTCATCCCGCTGCTCATCCCGATCTCGCTCAAGGGCGTCGGCCTACCGGCCGATCGGCGCCAGCGCGCTGCTGCGCCGCAACCTGTGGATCTACGGGCTGGGCGGGCTCATCGCCCCGTTCATCGGCATCAAGCTGATCGACCTCGTCGTCCACAACATCCTGGGGGCCTGATGCAGGCGGTGGCTCTCGGCGCGTGCCTGCACCGGCTCGATCTCGAGGAATGACCCGATGGCCGTCACCCGCGGTCGCCACAAGGTGTTCCTCGGCATGGCCGCGGGCGTCGGCAAGACCTACCGGATGCTCCAGGAGGGGCAGGCCGAGGCGGAGGCGGGGCGCGACGTCGTGATCGGCTACCTCGAGCCCCACGGGCGCCTGGAGACGCTCGAGCAGGCCGCCGGCCTCGAGGTGGTCCCGCGCCGCCGGGTCGAGTACCGCGACACGCTGCTCGAGGAGATGGACCTGCCCGCGGTCCTGACCCGCGATCCCGAGCTGTGCCTCATCGACGAGCTGGCCCACACCAACGCCCCGGGCACCGAGCACCCCAAGCGCTACGAGGACATCGAGGACGTCCTGGCCGCCGGGATCGACGTCTACTCCAGCGTCAACGTCCAGCACCTGGAGAGCCTCAACGACCAGGTCGCCGAGCTCACCGGCACCCGCGTGCGCGAGACCGTTGCCCGACGCCGTCCTCGCCTCCGCCGACGACGTCGTGCTCATCGACATCACCCCCGACTCGCTCATCGAGCGGCTGCTCGCGGGCAAGGTCTACCCCCAGGAGCGCGTGCAGACCGCGCTCAACAACTTCTTCAAGGTCGAGAACCTGTCCGCGCTGCGCGAGGTCGCGCTGCGCCAGGTGGCCGAGGAGGTCGAGCACAAGCGCAACCCGGACAACGGTCCCCACTCACCCGGCGCCCGTCCCCGCGGCCGCGAGGAGCGGCTGGTCGACGGCAGCGCCCCCTCGGCGATCGGCGAGCGGCTGCTCGCGCTCGTCACGCCGGAGCCCAGCTCGCAGCGGATCGTGCGGCGTGCGTGGCGCTCGGCCCAGCGCCTGGGCGCCGAGCTCGACGTCCTCTGGGTCGCCTCGGAGGACGAGCCCACCGAGGAGGAGAACGAGCAGCTGGCGGCGCTGCGGCGGCTGGCCAGCGTGCTCGGGGCCCACCTCCTGGTCGAGCGCGGCCCCGACGTCGCGCAGGTCACCCAGCGCGTGGCCCGCGAGCGCGGCACCACCTACGTCCTGATGGGCGCGCCCAGCCCGCAGGGCGCTCTGCGGCGGCTGATGGCGCCCGGGCTGCCGGCGCGGCTGATGACCCTGCTGCCCGGCGTCGACCTGCGCATCGTCGCCGACCGCACGCCGCGGCGTGAAGGAGGGCGCGTGACCGCCGTGTTGATCGTGATCATCGTCGTGCTCGTCGTGGCGCTGGCCGCGGCCGCGCGACGCGCTGTACCGGCGCCGTGGGCTCCCCCGCAAGGCCCTGCCCGTGCGCCGAGCCGACGGAGCGGCGGATCCTGTTCCCGTTCGTGGGGTCGGCGCTGTCCCAGCGCGCGCTCGACGCGGCGCTGCGCCTGGCCCGCGCCGAGGGCGCCACCCTGGTGCCGGTCTTCCTGGCCCGCGTCCCGCTCACCCTGCCGCTCGACTCGCCGCTGCCCCGCCAGGCGGCCGTCTGCCTCCCGCTTCAGGAGGCGATCGAGCAGCGCGCGGCGGCGTTCGGCGTCCCCGTGGATGCCCGCGTCGAGCGCGGGCGCACCTACCGCCACGCCCTGCGCCAGACGATCGCCACCGAGCGCTTCGAGCGGATCGTCATGGCCGCCGCCAGCGACGGCGGGTCCGGGCTTCGGCCCCGACGACGTGGCCTGGCTGCTGGCCACCGCGCCGGGCGAGATCGTGGTCCTGCGCCCGGGCGCGGAGGATCAGCTGGTGCCGAGCCCGCCGCGCCCGCGTCCCGTGCCCGCCCCCTCCCCGGTCGCCGTCGACGTTCGCCGATACCCCGCCAAGACGCCGACGGAGCCCACCACCACGTCAGTCGTGTAGCCGGAACGGCAGCGTCGCCACGATCACGTCGGTCCGCGCCTTCAGCACCTCGGCCAGCAGCCGGCCCCGCTGGTTGTGCAGGATCTCGTGGTGGCGCTTGCGCGGCTGGATCTCCGGGATCAGCACCGTGACCACGACGTCCTCCTCCTCGATCGAGGCCACGTAGCGCAGCACGGATCGGATCAGTGAGCGGTGGTCGTCGACGATCACCTCGATGGGCACGTCGCACGCCCACTCGGTCCAGTTGCGCTGGATCTGCGCACGCTCCTCCTCGTCGGCCGCGACGGCCACCGCCACCACGGTGTCCCCCATCGACAGCGCCGCGCTCAGTGCCTTCTCGGTGAGCAGGTTCACCGTTGAGGTCGGAACGATCACCACGCTGTGGCGCCGGTGCGGCCGCGGCGGGGTCATGCCGAGCTTGAGCTCGCGCCCCACCTCCGCGTAGTAGACCTCGGTCCGGTGAAACAGGAGCATGAGCAGCGGGATCGCCATCACCATCACCCACGCCCCCTCCAGGAACTTGGTGCCCAGCAGGACGACCACCGCGCCCGCGGTCATGATCCCGCCGGCGCCGTTGAGCCCCACCCGCAGCCGCCAGCGCGACCCGTGCTCGCTGCGCCAGTGGCGCACGAGTCCGACCTGGCTGAGCGTGAAGCCCACGAACACGCCGATCGCGTACAGCGGGATGAGATGGTTGACCTCCGCGCCGGAGGTCAACAGGAGCAGCAGGGCCGCGACCGCCAGGGCGATGATCCCGATCCGGTACACCGGCTTCTCGGCGCGCAGGTAGAACGCGTGCGGGAGGCGGTGGTCCCTGGCCAGCAGGCTCATGAGCACCGGCAGGCCGCCGAAGCTCGTGTTGGCCGCCAGCCCCAGCACGATCGTCACCGCGAGGTTGGAGACATAGAACGGCCACCCCTTGCCCAGCGAGCCGGCGGTGAGCTGGGCGAGCACGGTCACCCCGCCTCGGGGCTCAACGTGATTGGAGTGGATAAGCACGGCCAGCCCCACGAGCATGATCCCCAGCAGCACGCCCAGCGTGATCTCGGTGCGCTGCGCCGTCCGCGCCCGCGGCTCCTTGAACGCCGGGACTCCGTTGGCGATCGCCTCGATCCCCGTCACCGCCGAGCAGCCGGAGGCAAACGCCTTGAGCAGCAGCACGATCCCGAGCCCCTCGGTGGCCTTGAGCGTCTCGTGGGTGCCCACCGTCGCCTGCAGCCCCGGATGCACGAGCCCGACGACGATCACCGCCAGGATGCTGATCAGGAACACCGCCGCGGGCAGGATCAGCACCTTGGCCGACTCGCTGATCCCGAACATGTTGATGACGGTCAGCAGCGCGAGACCGACCCAGCGACACGAGGAGCAGGTGGGGGGAGAGCCCCGGGAAGACGCTGGCCAGGCTCGCCGCGCCGGCGGCGAGCGAGACCGCCACGGTGAGCACGTAGTCGACCACCAGCGACGCCGCCGCCAGCAGCGCCGGCCAACGGCCCAGGTTGGCCTTGGACACCGCGTAGGCGCCACCGCCGTCGGGGTGGGCGGTGATCACCTGCGAGTAGGAGATCACCAGCAGCACGAGCATGCCGGTGATCACGAGGGTGATCGGCAGCGTCCACGTCAGCGCCGATGCGCCCGCCGCGACCAGCACCGCCATGATCGCCTCCGGCCCGTAGGCGACGCTCGAGAGCGCGTCCAGGCTGAGTGCCGCCAGGCCGCGAGGGACGTCGAGGTCGTGCCCCTCGTCGGAATGCTTGCCTGCCCGCTGGGTGCGGCCGATCCGCCGGATGCCGGGGATGCTACGCGCGGGGCGGTCGTCAGCTCTCGTACGCGCGGTGCACCTTGTCCGCCGCGGCGGTCACCGCCGCGCGCAGAGCGGGCACCCGCGCGGTGATCCGCTCGGTCGGGCCCGCCACCGAGAGCCCCGCCACCAGCCGCCCGCGCCGGTCGAGGATCGGCGCCGCCACCGCGGCCGCCCCCTCGTCGAGCTCGGCCACGGTGACGGCGATCCCGTCCCGCCGGACCGCGTCGAGCTCGGCCTCCAGGCCGGCGCCACCCACCGCCTCCAGGCCGGCGCCGCCCACCGCCTCCAGGCCGGCGCCACCCACCGCCTCCAGCAGGCGCCGGCGCTCGGCCGGCTCCAGGAACGCGGCCAGGATCTTGCCCGACGCGCCCCGGTGCATCGGTCCGCGGCGAAACAGCGTGTAGGAGAGGCGCACCGAGTGGCGCTCGGCCTCCACCACGTGGAGCACGATCGCCTCCAGCGCGCAAGGGGCGGTGAGGATCGCCGTCTCCCCCACCTCCTCAGACAGCTCCTCCATCACCGCCGCCGCCGGCTCGACCACCCGCTCGCGCAGACCCGCCTCGGCGGTGCGGCCGAGCGCGACGAGCCGCGTCCCCAGCGCGACCGTGCTGTCGGGCCCGCGCTGGACCAGGCCGTGCTGCTCGAGCTCGGCCAGCAGCCGGTAGGCGGTGCTGGTCGGCATCCCCGCCTCGGTGGCCAGCTCGGCCACGGTCGGGCCCACCGGCTGGCGGCCGATGTGGTGCAAGAGCTCGACGGCGCGCTCCAGGGCCCCGGACGGCATGGCTGGGTGTGTCCCCTAGATCCCGGGCGGCTCGTGCGCGGACAGCGCCGGGCGCGAGCCGGCGACGCGGGCGACGCGGCGAGCCAGGCCGCCGTCGCCGACCAGCGAGGCCAGCCCCTCGACGTCCGCGTTCCACTCGGTCTCGTTGCTGAGCGTGCTCGCGTACTCCCGGACCAGCGAGTAGGCGCGGCCGGTGCCGGCCCCCAGCCGCTCCGCCCCGCCCCGCAGGTCGACGGCCTGGGCCGCGACGATCAGCTCCAGCGCGACGAGGCGGTGCGCGAGGCTGACCAGGGTCGAGGTGGTGCTGACGGCAAGGGGTGCCATCGAGGCGTGGTCCTCGACGCCTTCGGCGAGCTGCCCGCGGTAATCCAGCGAGACCGGGTTGGCCAGAAACCGCGCCTCTGAGGCCAGCGCCGCGAACGAGCGACCCAGCGGTCGCAGGCCCGCCGGTGGGCCCGTCGCTCTGGGCCAGACCCGGTCGGCAGACCGGAGAAGTGGTGCCACAGCAGCTTCTGCACCCGCTCGTTGGCCACCTGGGCGGCGTGCGCGATGCCCAGGCGGATGTAGTCGAAGGCCATGGCCAGCGAGGTCACGTCGAAATTGCCGACGGAGACGATCACGCCCTCGTCCACCAGCACCAGCGGGTTGTCGGCGGCCGAGTTCAGCTCGATCTCCATGAGCCCCCGTGCCACCGACAGCGCGTCGTAGAGCGCTCCGTGAGTCTGGGGCACACAGCGGATCGACAGCGGGTCCTGGAGGTTGCGCGCCGCGCCCGGGCGCCACAGCGCCGAGTCCTCCAGCAGGTCGCGCAGGCGCGACATCGACGTCTCCAGCCCGCTGTGGGGGCGCGCCCGCGCGGCGGCGGGATGGATGACCGACAGGTTGGCGGCGAACGCCTCGAAGCTGAGCGCGGCGGCGATCTGCATGCTCTCGATGAGGTCGGCGGCGTCGACGAGCACGAGCGATCCGCGCCCCATCGTCACCCCGTTGGAGCTGATCAGCCCCAGCGCCTCCTTGGGCCCCAGCGCGATCGGCCGCAGACCGGCGCGGGCCAGCGCCTGCTCGCCCGGGAGGGTCTCGCCCTCGAACTCCGCCCAGCCGCGCCCGATCAGGACCTTGCCGATGTCGGCCATCTCCGACAGATCGCCCTGGCCCACGGATCCGACCATCCGCACGACCGGATGGATCCTGTGGTTGAGCAGCTCGACGAGCGCCTCGATGAGCTCACGCCGGACCCCGACCCCGGCCTTGAGCATCCCGTTGACGCGCGACACGATCATCGCCCGGACGACGTCGGTGGCCAGCGGGCGCCCGTAGAAGGAGACCTGGTCGGCGACGGTGGCGAACGAGAACGCGCTGATCTCGTCGAGCGGGATGTGATGGCGCGCGAGCGAGCCGAGACCGGTGTTGAGCCCGTAGACGGACTCGCCGCTGGCCAGGACGCGATCGACCACGTCACGCGCGGCGCGCACGTTGACCAGCGCCCGCTCGTCGAGGTCGACGCGCGCGCCACCACGAGCGACGGCGAGGAGTCGGTCGACGCTGAGCCCGTCGCCGGAGAGCACAATCGTCTCGTTGGTTGAGAGTGCTGACACGATTCGACGGGAAGTGTATCCTGGACTGATCCCAGTCAGCGAGAAGATTTCGGGACAGATCCTCCAGCCGGACGGCGCGCGGCGGCGCGCCGGGGTGACGGTGGCCGAGGGGCGGATCCAGGAGTGGAGCGACGCCTCTCCGGGCTCGACCCGACTACGGCGACGCCCTCCTGCTCCCGGGCGCCGTCGACGTCCACGTCCACACCCGCAGCTACGCCGAGGAGGGCATCGAGCGGTGCACGCGCGCCGCGGCGGCCGGCGGGGTGACGACGATCGTCGACATGCCCTACGACGCCGCCGGCCCCGTCGACTCACTGGCGGCCTTCCACGCCAAGGTCGGCGATGTGGGCCGCGAGGCGGTCATCGACGTCGCGCTGTGGGCGACGGTCCCGCCGCGCGGCCCGATCGAGGAGGTCGGCGATCTCGTCGACGCGGGCGCGGCGGCGTTCAAGCTCTCCACCTTCGAGACCCACCCACAGCGCTTCCCGCGGATCCCCGACGCCCAGCTGCTGCGCGCGTTCGCCGCGATCGCGCAGGCCGGCGGGCTGGCCGGGGTCCACGCCGAGAACGACGAGATCGTCCGCGCCGGCATCGCCGCCGAGCAGGCCGCGGGCCACGGCGGCGACCCGCTCGCCCACGCTCGCTCGCGACCGCCGGTGGCCGAGCACGAGGCGATCGCCCGCTGCCTGG
This sequence comes from uncultured Actinomycetota bacterium, assembly GCA_963790605.1. Classification (GTDB taxonomy): domain Bacteria; phylum Actinomycetota; class Thermoleophilia; order Solirubrobacterales; family Solirubrobacteraceae; genus Palsa-465. The sequence goes on from CAWBPG010000005.1 coordinate 723,460, forward strand.
AGCTGGCGCGGGCCACGGGCGTGCGGCTGCACGTCTGTCACGTCTCCACGCCGCGCGGCGTCGAGCTCGTGGCCCAGGCCCGCCGCGACGGGGTCGACGTGAGCGCCGAGACCTGCCCCCACTACCTGCTGCTCGACGAGACCGAGCTGCTGGCCCGCGGCGGCGAGGCCAAGATCAACCCGCCGCTGCGCGCGCAGCGAGCTGCCCGCCGACGGCCTGGACCTCATCTCCTCAGACCACGTCGGCTGGCCGCCCGAGCGCAAGCACGGGCCCGACATCTTCGCGCTGGCCTCGGGCGCGCCCGGCGTCGAGCTGATCGTGCCCCTCGTCCACGACGCGCTGGGCGCCGCCGCCCTCGTCCGGCTGGTGAGCGAAGGCGCCGGCGCGGCGCTTCGGGCTGTGGCCGCGCAAGGGCTCGCTGCAGCCCGGGGCCGACGCCGACCTGCTCGTCCTCGACCCCGACGCCGAGTGGGAGATCGACCCGGCTCGCCTCGTCACCGCCGCCGGCTGGAGCCCGTACAGCGGCCGCCGGGTCGAAGGGACGGGTCATCGCCGCCTACAGCCGCGGCCGCCTGGTGTGGGACGGCGAGCGCGTGCTGGGCGAGCCCGGCGACGGCGCCTTCGTGCGGGCGGGCGGGGACCGAGTCACGCCCGGGCCACGAGCGACCCTCGGTGGCACATGTCTCGCTCAGCCACGCTGCGCTGCCGCGGCTGGCGCCAGGAGGCGATCCTGCGCCTGCTCGAGAACAACCTGGCCATCGCCGAGGACCCGGAGAACCTCGTCGTCTACGCCGCGCACGCCAAGGCGGCGCGCGACCACGAGAGCCTGCGCGGGATCGTCGCCGCGCTCACCGACCTGCGCGACGGCGAGACGCTCGTCGTGCAGTCCGGCAAGCCGATCGCGGTGCTCGCCCACCGGCCCGCGCAGCCCGGCCGTGCTGCTGGCCAACGGGAACCTCGTCGGGCGCTGGGCCACGCCCGAGGTCTTCTATGACCTGGAGCGGCGCAACCTCATCGCCTGGGGCGGCCTCACCGCGGGCTGCTGGCAGTACATCGGCTCCCAGGGGGTGCTCCAGGGCACCTATGAGACGTTCGCCCAGGTGGCGCGCGAGCACTTCGGCGGCACCCTGCGCGGTCGCCTCACCGTGAGCGCCGGGCTCGGCGGCATGGGCTCGGCGCAGCCGGTGGCGATCAGCCGGATGCTCGGCGGCGTGAGCCTGGTCGCCGAGGTCGACGCCGAGAAGGCGGTGCGCCGCCACGAGCGCCGGCACCGTCGACCTCGTCACCTGGACCGTCGACGAGGCGCTCGACGCCGCGCTGGCCGCGCGCGAGGCCGGCGAGCCGACCGCGATCGCCGTCGTGGCCAACGCCGCCGACCTGCTCGAGGGGCTGCTCGAGCGCGACGTCACCCCGGACGTCGTCACCGATCTCACCGCCGCGCACGACCTCCGCGCCGGCTACGTGCCCGCCGGCATGAGCCTGGAGCGAGGTGGGGGCGCTGCGCCGGGGCGATCCGGGCAAGCTCGAGTCGCTCGCGCTGGCCACGATGGTCCGCCACGTCCGGGCGATGCTGGCCCTGCGCGAGCGCGGCGCGGTGGTCTTCGACTACGGCAACAACATCCGCCCCCACGCCGCCGGCGGCGGGGTGAGCGAGGCGCTGACGATCGACATCTTCACCGCGCGCTACATCCGGCCGCTGTTCTGCCGCGGGATCGGGCCGTTTCGGTGGATCTGCCTGTCGGGCGAGGACGCCGACCTGGCCACCGTCGATGAGCTCTGCCTCGAGCTCTTCGACGGCACCGAGCGCATCACCGACTGGATCAGGCTGGCCCGCGAGCACGTGGCCCGCCAGGGCCTGCCCGCCCGGATCGCGTGGCTGGGCCACGGCGAGCGCGACCGCCTGGCGCTGGCCGTCAACGATGCCGTCGCCGACGGGCGCCTGCGGGCGCCGGTCGCCTTCACCCGCGACCACATGGACTCGGGCTCGATGACCCACCCCAACATCATCAGCGAGGCGATGGCCGACGGCTCTGACGCCGTCAGCGACTGGCCGCTGCTCAACGCGCTGCTCGAACACCGCCTCCGGAGCCGACCTGGTGGCGCTGCACGCCGGCGGCGGTGGCTATGCCGGCTACTCGCAGAGCGCCGGGATGACCGTGGTCGCCACCGGCGACGAGGACGGCGCCGCCCGGCTGGCCGGCGGCGCTGCACGTGGACACCGCGCTCGGCGTCCTGCGCCACGCCGACGCCGGCTACGAGCAGGCCCGCGCCTGTGCGCGCACGAACACGGCCCGGCCTCGGCCTCGGATCCGTAGGGTCTGCGCCATGAGGGAGCTTGACCTGCACGCCGTCCATGCCGCCGTGGCGGGCGGCTCGGTGCTGGCCGCCGGCGGCGGCGGGTGGGTCGACCACGGCATGCTCGTCGGCACCACCGCGGTGCAGTACGGGACCCCGCGACTGGTCTCGCTCGAGGAGCTTGACCCCGACGCCATGCTGGCCACCGTGAGCGCCATCGGCGCGCCGGCCGCGGTCGGCTGGGAGATGCGTCCCGGAGACTACGTGCGCGCGCTTGAGCTGCTCATGGACGCCGTGGACGAGCCCATCATCGGCACCGTGACCGCCCAGAACGGCTCCTCGACGACCTGCAACGGCTGGGTCGCCTCGGCGGTGCTCGGCACCGCTGGTCGTGGACGCCGCCGGCGACGGGCGCGCCCACCCGACCGGCAAGATGGGGTCGTTCGGGCTCGCCGCCGACGACGACTACGAGACCGTGCAGGCGGTGGCCGGCGGCAACCGCGCGGAGAACCGGTACCTGGAGGTCGTCACCCGCGGGACGGTTCGCCACACCGCCAACGTCCTGCGCACCGCCTCTGACCAGTCCGGCGGCTTCATCTCCTGCGCGCGCAACCCGCTGCCCGCCTCGTTCGTCGCCGCGCACGCCGCGGTCGGGGCCATCAGCTTCGCCCTGGACCTCGGCGAGGCCATCCTCGCCGCCGAGCCCGGCGGGCCCGCGGCGGATGATCGACGTCACCGCCGAGCACCTCGGCGGGCGCATCCTCACCACCGGCGCGGTGCGCAGCCGCATCCTGCGCACCGAGAACGCCTTCGACATCGGCACCATCGAGGTTGGCGAGTCGAGCTGGGCTTCGTCAACGAGTACCTCACCGCCGAGTCGGGCGGGGAGCGCCTGGCCACCTTCCCCGACGTGCTCACCACTCTGTCGCTCGCACACCGGCCGCATCATCTCGATCGCGAACCTGCGCGAGGGCGACGAGGTGGCCGTCCTGCACGTGCCCAAGGCCAACGTCCCGCTGGGCGACGGCGTTCGCGAGCCCAGCGTCTACCCCGAGGTGGAGGCGATGCTGGGCAAGCCGCTGGCCGAGTACGCCCTTGCGTACGGTCCCTGACCTCGCGCCCGACCCAGCGCATCGCCGCCCGCCTCGAGCAGCTCTGGACGATCGCCCAGGGTCCCGGCGGCGGCGCCGACCGACCCGCGTACTCCTCCGCCGAGGCGGCGGCGATGAGGCTCGTCGCGGGGTGGGCGCGCGAGGCGGGCCTGGAGCCCGCGCTCGACGACTTCGGCAACCTGTGGGCGCTGCCGGCGGATCGGAGTCCGATGCCGGGCCGATCGTCACCTCGGGCTCCCACGTCGACACCGTGCCCGACGGCGGCCGCTACGACGGCGCGCTGGGGACGGTGCTGGGCCTCGAGGTGGCCGCCGAGCTCGGCGCGGGCGCCGGGGCCTGCTCATCTGCGCCGCCGAGGAGGCGCCGCGGTTCGGGGCCGGGACGATGGGCTCGCGGCAGCTGGTGGGCACGCTGACCCAGGACGCGCTGGCCCACCTGCACGACGCCGCCGGGGTCAGCGCCGCCGAAGCCCGGGCCGGCTACCTGCAGGAGCTGAGCGACCTTCCGCGCATCGCGCCGCCGCTGGATCGCCTGCGCGCCCACGCCGAAGTCCACGTCGCCCAGCGCCGTGCGCTGCGCGAGCTCGGCGTCGTCACCGCGGTGGCCTCACCCCGCCGCTTCGCGGTGCGCATCGACGGCGAGGCCGGCCACGCCGGCGAGGTCTCGATGGCCGACCGCCGCGACGCCCTGGCGGCGGCCGCCGAGGTCGTGCTCGCCGTCGAGGCCGCGGCCCGCGCGGAGCCCGCCGAGACCGTCGCCACCGTCGGGACCCTGTCCGTCGAGCCCGGCGCGGTCAGCGTCATCCCCGGCGCGTGCACGCCTGGCCGTCGACGTCCGCGGCATCGCGTCGGAATCGCTGGCCCGCGTCGAATCGGCCATCCGCGCCGCGGTCGACGAGATCGCTGTGCGCCGCGCGGTGACGGCGGAGCTGGAGCTGGTGCGCGCCGGGGAGCCGGTGACGATGGACGCCCGGCTCGTCCAGGCGGCGCTGCAGGCGGCGCGCGAGGACGGCATCCCGGCCACCGAGACGTGGTCGGGAGCCGGGCACGACGCCCAGCACGTCAGCCGCGCTCGCGCCCGCGCTGCTGCTGTTCGTGCCCCTGCACGGCGGGGAGAGCCACACCCCGCAGGAGGACGCCGACATGGATGAGATCGTCCAGGCCGCCGCGGTCGTGGTCGCCGTCTTGGGACACGCGCTCACGGGCCCTTGAGCGTCATCCGGGGTTGACCGTGCCAAATCCTAGTGGCACAATGGCAACAACGGATGGTGAACCAGAGGGACAGGCCTGGCTCGCGGGCTCGACATCTTGACCGCGCTCAGCTCCGACGCAGCCCTCGCCGAAGGCGGCCTCGGCGTGACTCGAATCGCCGCGGTCACCGGCCATGAGAAGAGCCAGGTGTCGCGGACCCTGGCGGTGCTCAGCGACCGTGGGCTGGTCGAGCGTTCCGCTCTCAATCGCACCTTTCGGCTGGGCTGGGGGTGCTTTGCGCTCGCGGCCCGCGCGGGCGAGCCCCGCCTCCTGGAGGAGGCGACACCGGCGCTGGATCGCCTCGTTGACACGGTCGGAGAGACTGCCCACCTGTCGGCGCTCCGCGGTGCCCAGGTCCTCACCCTTCTGACCCAGTCTCCCCCTCACGCCATCGTCGCGCGGAGCTGGGTCGGGCGGACGATTCCGGCCTTCTGCACCTCCTCGGGCCGTGCCTTGCTCGTCGATCACGACCGGGCGGCGTTGCTCCAGCGCCTCGGCCCGGAGCCGTTCGAGCCTGGAGGTCCCAACGCACCGGCCGATGTCCGCGAGCTGGAGCGCAGGATTCACCGTGCCCGTCAGGTCGGCTACGCCGTCGTTGACGAGGAGTCCGAGCCGGGTCTGGTCGCCGTGGCGGCGCCGATTCGTGACTTCACCGGACGTGTGGTGGCGGCGATCAACGTGTCCGGTCCGCGGTTTCGTCTGGCCAGCCGGCTGCATCCGGCCGGAGAGCTGGTACGAACGACCGCGGCGCAGATCTCCGACGCCCTGGGGGCCCCGGCCGGGTCAGCGCCGGCCGCCGCCGTAGCCGGCCCATGAACTCGGCCGCATCGTCCGGTAACGTGCCCGTCTTCTATGGGGCGGACATTCCGGGGAGCCTCATCCGCTTGACGACCTACGGTTACAATTGGCCACCTCTGAGGGGGAATAAATGCAATCAGTCCTGAGGCGCGCGCTCTTGAGCGGCGCAGTCCTTATCACAGTGGTGGCATTGGCTGCCTGCGGAAGCTCATCATCGTCATCGTCTTCCTCGTCGAGCGGGGGCGCCGGTGCGTCCTCCAGCACCAGTTCGGGCTCGGCTTCCTCGAGCGGCGGCGCGCTACCGGGCAAGGGCAAGCCGCCGATCGTCATGGGTGACAAGAACTTCACCGAGGAGTTCATCCTCGGCGACCTTTACGCCCAGGCCCTACGCGCCAAGGGGTTCACCGTCACCCTGAAACCCAACATCGGGAGCTCTGAGCTGGTCGACAAGGCGCTCACCTCGGGCCAGATCCAGATGTACCCGGAGTACACCGGGGTGATCCTCAGTGTGGTCGAGGGCAAGAACATCACGCCGATCAGCGCGCACGCCGCCTACCTGGACGCCAAGAAATTCGAGGAAGGCCGCGGGTTCGCCGTCCTGAACCCGACTCCGTTCTTCGACGCCGACGCCATCGCCACCCTGAAGCCCTTCGCGACGAAGAACCACCTCACGACGATCGCCGATCTCAAGAAGCTGAAGTCCTGGTCCAACGGTGGGCCGCCGGAGAACAAAACCCGCTACGAGGGCATCGTCGGCATCCACAAGGCCTACGGGCTCTACAACGTCAAGTTCGTCCCGCTCACGATCGGCCTCCAGTATCAGGCGCTGGACAGCGGCAACGTGGACACGGCGGACGTGTTCACCACCGACGGCCAGCTCAAGAGCGGGAAGTACACGATCCTGACCGACACCAAGCACATCTTCGGCTTCCAGAACGTCGTCCCGGTGATCTCGAAGAAGCTGCTGGCGAGTGAGGGTCCCGCGTTCGCCCAGACGCTCAACGCGGTCAGCGCCAAGCTCACCAACACCGTGATGCAGGGCCTCAACGCGGCCGTTGACATCGACAAGGTCGATCCCGCCACCGTGGCAAGCAAGTTCCTGAAGGCCAACGGCCTGGCGTAAGTGGCCGGCGACCTGCACCGCACGTCGGACGCGTACCGCCGCACAGGGGCGGGGGCCTGAGCACGATGTCCGATCAGACCCCGGCCGATCCGGCCAGAGAGCAACAGGGGTCGTCAGCGGCCTCGCTGGAGTTCCGCAACGTCAGCAAGCGCTACCCGGGGGGAGATCGGCCCGTGCTCGTCGATCTCTCCTTCGAGGTTCCCGCCGGTGATATCTGCGTCCTCGTCGGCCCGTCAGGGTGTGGCAAGACGACGGCGATGCGGATGGTCAACCGCATGATCGACATCACCGAGGGCGACATCCTGCTGGACGGCACTACCGTGCGCAACCGCGAGCCCGCCGAACTGCGGCGCCACATCGGCTATGTGATCCAGCAGACCGGGCTGTTCCCCCATCTCTCGATCGGTGACAACATCGCCACGGTGCCCCGGCTCCTGGGTTGGGATCGCAAGCGGGTGGAGGCCCGGGTGGACGAGCTGCTGGAGCTGATCTCGCTACCCGCCGACCTGCGTGACCGCTATCCGGCGGAGGTCTCCGGGGGCCAACGACAGCGCGTCGGGGTGGCCCGGGCGCTGGCCGCGGATCCCCCGCTGATGCTGATGGACGAGCCGTTCGGCGCGATCGACCCGATCACCCGCGAGCGCCTGCAGAATGAGTTCCTGCGCCTGCAGCAGGACATCCGCAAGACCATCGTGTTCGTCACCCACGACATCGACGAGGCGATCAAGATGGGCGACAGGATCGCGATCCTGCGCGAGGGCGGCGTGCTCGTCCAGTACGACACGCCGGAGCGCATTCTCGCCGAGCCGGCGGACGACTTCGTCGCCCGGTTCGTCGGCCTGGACCGGGGACTCAAGCGCCTCGCGCTTTCCAACCTCAGCGATCTGTCGCTCGAAGCGGCGGACGCCCGGCCCGATGGCACGCCGGCTCCGGCGAAAGCCGATCGTGACCGGGTGGTGTTCGTCGACGACGCCGGCCGTCCGGTCGGACGCTTGGGCCTCGACGGAGAGCCTGAGCCAATCGGCGCCCTCGGCAACCCGGAGACGTCGCTGCGCGACGCCCTGTCGCTCATCATGAGCGACGGGAACCGCCCTCTGGTGGTGGTCGACGCCGACGGTCTCGTCGCCGGGCTCGTGCGAGTCGAGGTGATCGCCGGCGCACTGGCGATCACCAACGGCGACTCGCAGCCAGCCGGCGGCCGAGCAGGCGCGCCGGATGCGGCCGGACCTCCCCCAGCCCCCCAGGACGGCTCCTGATGGGACCGGTGTTCGCCGCCGGCGGCGGGGGCCCGGTCCTTCCCAACTTCAGCTCCAACACCGACAAGTGCGAGGTCAACAACGGGCTGTTCTGCTGGCACTGGTTCACTCAGCACTGGAGCAGTACCTTCTCCCCGGCACTGGTTCAACACATCGTGCTGGTAGTGATCGCCGTCGGCATCGGCTTCGCCATCGCCTTCGCGCTGGCGCTGCTCGCCTACCGGGTGCGGTGGCTGGAGTCGCCGATCGCCGGCGTGTCGAGCTTCCTGTACACGATCCCCAGTCTTGCCTTGTTCCAGATCCTGGTGCCGATCACCGGCCTCACCCTCCTGACCGTGGAGATCGCGCTGGTCTCCTACACCCTCCTGCTGCTGTTTCGCAACATCGTCACCGGCCTGCGGGAGGTTCCTGCCGATGTGCGGGATGCCGCGCGGGGCATGGGGCTGACCCAGCGTCAGATCCTGCTGCGGATCGATCTGCCGCTCGCCGTCCCCGCCATCTTCGCCGGCCTGCGGGTGGCCACGGTGACCACGATCAGCCTGGGGACGGTGGCCGCGATCGTCGGCATCAACGAGGGTCTCGGCGTCCCGATCTACGACGCCATCCAGCGCGTCAACTTCAAGACCGAGTTCATCGCTGCCGCCATGCTTGGCGATCCTGCTGGCCTGGGTCGCCGACCTGCTCCTGGTCATCGCCCAGCGTCTGGTCGCGCCGTGGGCCGCCCGCCGGCGTTCCTCCCTGGTGCCGCGCGCCGTGGTGCGGGCCATCCGGGGCCGTCCCCGGCCCATCTCCGCCGTGCGGGAGGGATGACGTGCTGCTGGCGGGCACCAGCCTGGGCAAGGAGTTCGTCAACTCGTTCTCGTTCATGGGACACAACCTGTCCCATCTGCTCCATGACACGCTGGGGACGCTCGCGCTGAGCGCGGCGGCGCTGGGGGTGGCGCTGGTGGTCACGCTGCCTGGCGCGGTCTGGCTTGGTCACCTGCACCGTGGCTCGTCGGCGGCGATTCGCACCGCCAACCTCGGACGATCGCTGCCCGAGCTGGCGCTGATCGCGATCTTCCTGGCGCTGTTCGGCATCGGTTTTCTCAACGTGATGCTGGCGCTGGTAATCGTCGGTATTCCGCCGATCCTCGCCAACGCCTACACCGCCGTGGACGGGGTCGATCCCGACGTGGTCGACGCCGCCCGCGGCATGGGCATGAGCGCCCTCGCGGTGCTGCTCAAGGTCGAGGTGCCCCTGGCGCTGCCCCTGATGTTCGCCGGCATCCGCACCTCGGTGCTGTTCATCATCGGCGCTTCCCCGCTTGGCGGCGATCGCGGGCGGCGGCGGACTGGGCGAGATCATCGTCAACCAGGCGAGCTACGGATTCTCCGGCGTGCTGGCGGCTTCGATCTGGGTGGCGGTGCTGGCGCTGCTGGTCCAGGCCCTGTTCGCGCTCCTGCAACGGGCGATCACCCCGGCCGGGCTCAAGGTCGGTGCCGGCGCCGCTGATACGCGTCCCGGAATCGATGTCGGCGTGGCCGATGCCGAGCGCGTGACCGGCGATGGAGCCCGGCGTCGTCTAGCGGCCGCTAGGCTTCGGCTCCGCTGGGACTGCACGCCACCTTCGCCGAGGCCGGCGAGCGCGAAGAAGTTGCGCAGCACCCGCGCTCCATCGGGATGCCGCGCGCTGAATCGCTCCGGGTGAAACTGGGTTCCCCACCAGCCTCGCTCCGGTGCCTGGATCGCCTCTACCGCACAATCCTCGCTGCGCGCCAGTGACGACGAAGTCCTCGGGCAGGGTGACCACCTCCCAGTAGTGGTGCTCGTAGGCCATCGCCCGAGGCCCCAGCCCGGCCAGAAGGCCCACCTCGTCCAATATCTCCACCGGCCGGTACCCGAGGGCGGGTTTCTCCCGGGGTCCGATCGCGCCTCCGGCGAAGACCGCCTGCAGCTGCATCCCCGCGCAGATTCCCAGCACGGGCCGGTCAAAGCCCGCCAGGCGATCGCCGAGCACGGACAGTGCCGCCGGATCATGCAGCGACCACGGCGCAAACGATCCGCTGAGGATCACCGCAGCCGTGTCCGGCGAACCCTCTGATGTCGTAGTAGTGGTGGCTGCGCACCGGCACACCGGCAAGCCGCTCAAGCTCTCTCCGGATCGCCTCGTAGTGGCGCTCCAGCGCCGCTGTGATCGCCGGCAGATGCTCGGTGATCACGAACTCGAACGATTGATCCTGGCATCCCCCGGCTCCCAACAATGGCGCCGGCGGTCAGAGGCGAGAGGCGTAATCGAGGTTGGGCTGGTTGAGCCCGGGGTTGTCCCCAGGAACGCATGGCGCGACATGTCAGGGCTGTAGCGGCTCGCCGGCGGCGTCCGGCCCAGCGCCTCGGCGACCGCGCGGATGTGATGCGGGGCAGCCCCGCAGCAGACTCCCAGATAGTCCACGCCGAGGTCGTGCGCAGCCCGCGTGAACTCGCCTAGCTCGTATCGATTGCAGGTGAACGGATCCAGTGCGGTCGGAAACGGGCGGCCCTCCGGGATGCAGTCGCACTCAGGATCAGTCAGAGACTGGAAGCTTGGTTCGGCGTCGTGGGTGCGGTAGGGCACGGGCAGAGCGGCGACGTGCCCGGAGACCGCGTCGCGGATCGAGGGCATGAACGGCAGCATCGTTCGCGGCCCGCGGATGCAGTTGAGGCCGACGACATCCGCTCCGGCGTCCTCCAGACGACGGCACGCCTCCGCTGGGGTCCATCCCTCCCGGGTCACCGGCTCACGGTGAATCGCCAGCGTCACCACCGCGGGCAGCCCGGTCTGGCGGATCACCTCGGTGGCCAGGCAGCGCCTCCTGGCCCAGGAGAATGTCTCCCCGACGATGAAGTCGACCCCCGCCTCCACGGCCCAGGCGACCTGCTCCTCGAACATGCTCCGGACGGCCGCCTCGGACGCGCGGTCGGCCGGGTCATAGACATTGGTGTTGCAGATGTCGCCGGCCAGCAGCGAGCCGGTCCTCCGCGCGACCTCCGCGGCGATCGCCAGAGCCTGGCGGTTGATGCCCTCCAACTCGCCCTCCTTGCCGATCAGGCGAAGCTTCTCCCGGTGGGCGTAGTAGGTGAACGCCTCCACCACGTCAGAGCCGGCGTGCACGAACTCCTCATGCAGCTGCGGCCACGAGCCCGGGGTGCTCGAACACGACCTCGGGGACGAATGCTCCGGCCTGGAGGTAACCCCGTCGCTCGAGCTCGAACAGGTAACCCTCCGCACAGATGACGGGCCCCGCCGCCAACCGCTCAAGCAGGCCGTCCGTCGATGTACCAGCCATGTACCTGTCCGTCCTTTCGTTCAGCTTGTCCGACGATGACCTTGTTGCTAGGAGCGCAACACGCGTTGCAGGATAACCGACCGTACCCGCGTGCGGGCACGGCGCGTCGGGGCGTGGGACCGCAGCACCAACCCGCCTGCGACCAGGCAGGCCGGGATGATCACGACCAGATAACCGGCGCGTGGGCCACCCTGCTGTTCCGCCGCGCCCGCCAGCAGCGGCATCAGCACGGTCGCCGCGGCCCACGCGCCGTTGAGGATGCCGAAGACGACCCCGTCGCTGCTCTGATCGCCCGAGCGCTGACCGGAGGCCAGGGAGTAGGCGATCGTGCCGATGACCGCGCGGGGCACGGCGGTGAGCATGAGCGCCAGCACGAGGGTGACCGCCCCGCGGTCGGCGAGCGCCGGGAGCAGGGACAACGCCAGGGCGGCGGTGACGAGCGCGTTGAACTTCGGGGTCTGCGCGCGGGAACCGAGCCGGACGGTCACCGCGCTGACCGCGATGTAGCAGACCGCGGCCACCGAGAAGGCCAATCCGATGCGTCCGGTCGACAGACCGAGATGATGCAGCCCGCCGCTGACCAGCAGCTGGCTAGCGCTGCTCACCGCGCCCGAGACCATCAGCGCGCCGGCCGCCGCCGCCACCCGCGGGCGGCGGGCCAGCGCCAGCAGTACGCGCGGGGTGACCGGCCCGGGACCGTCGCTGACCGGGGGCTGAAAGTAGGCGATCTCGAGTGGGAGGTCGGCCGGCTCCACCGGGGGCGATGGCGTCGCGCGCCGGGGGGCGCTGGTGCCGAGCGCCAGGGGCGCCACGATCACGGCGGTGGCGGCGGCGATCACCGCGAACGGCGCGCCGAGACCGATGTGCTGCGCCAACACGCCGCCGACCGCGGGGCCGAGCATGATCCCCACCGAAGAGCAGGTGACCGCCGGGCCGAGGCTCGACCCGCCGCCGGCCTCGTCCAGGTCGGCCAGCCACGCCATGCCACTGGTCCACACCACCCCGAAGGCGACGCCGAACACGATCCGCCCGACCAGCACCGCGGCCAGGGACGGCAGCGCCTGGGCCACGCAGGCCAGGCACAGCAGCGTGCCGGCGCCGAGGCTGACGCGCCGGGCCCCGAAGCGGGCGGCCGCGATCCCCGACGGGACCGAGACGGCGAGCGTGGCCAGCCCGGGCAGGGCCAGGAGCAGAGCGGTCTGCGACGCCGACAGCGCGAAATGCGCGGACATGCGCGGCAGCAGCGGGACGATCGCCGCCTGGGCGACGCCGGCGACCAGGAACAGGCCGTAGACCAGCCACAGCGAAACGGCGGCGGGAAGAGAGCGGAGGCGAAAGTGCTGGAAAGCCATACCCATGAGATAGTACGATTCAGAAGTTCTGTTACAGATGACTGTTTTTGCGTGATATGACCGATGTGATCGATCAAACGTCAGTCGACCTGAAAGCGCTGCGAGCGCTGGTGGCGGTGGCTGATCACGGATCGTTTCGCGCCGCAGCGCGGTCGCTGCGCTACACGCAATCGGCCATCTCTCATCAGGTCGCCGCACTGGAGCGCGCCCTTGAGGCGCGGTTATTCATCCGACCCGGCGGCCGGGGCGCTGTCGCTCTCACTTCCGCGGGCGACATCGCCTACGTCCGTGCGCGCCGTGTCCTCGGCGACATCGAGGCGCTGGGCGCTGACGTCGCGGCGGCCCAGCGCGGGGAGCGCCAGACGCTGCGCATCGGCGTTTTTCAGACCGCGACCACCGGACTGCTGCCCGGCGCGCTGCGCACGCTGCGCGAGCAGCGCCCCGACGTCGAGGTCGTCCTCACCGAGATCCAGGACAACGCACGGACGTTTGATCGCCTGGCCGGCGGTGAGCTCGACCTCGCCTTCCAGGTCAACCCGATCCCCGACGAGCGCATCCGGTCGGTCCCGTTGCTCGATGACCCGTGGGTCATCCTCACTCGGCGAGACAGCGACCTGGCTGCGGCCGAGACGCCCACCTTCGACCTGCTCGACGGCGTCGACCTCGTCGCCTGGAACCGGCGCTGGCGCACCCAACAAGAGCTCGAGCGGGCCTGGCGCCAACGCGGGATCAGCCCGCGTGTCATCTTTCGCACCGACGACAACCTCGCGCTCCAGCGCCTTGTTGCCGCCGGCTACGGGCACGCCTGCCTGGACCGCCTCGGCGCCTTGGGAGCAGTGGAGCCGTCGCTCACCTGGCTCGAGCCCAAGGAGACCCTCATCCCGCGCAGGATCGCCCTCTGCCACCCAAGCCGCCGGGACCCGAGCTCCTCCGCGGTCATTCTCATGGACGCCGTGCGCTCCCAGTTCGGGGTCTGAGGTGAGCGTCGCCATCATCGGCTGTGGTGAAATGGGCCCACGGATGATCGCCGCCGTCGCCGCCGAGCTGGCCGGCGTGACCGCCGCAGGCACGCCATGAGCCGCAGCAGATTCCCCTTCGACTACGACGGGCTGATCGGGGAGGGCTGGAGCGGCACCGACCCCAACGGCGCCCATGTCAACGTGGTGCTGGCCGAGCGCGGCACGTCGACCGCTGCGGCGTTGCTGACCACCTTCACCTCCCCGGCCCCCGGCCATGCGCCGATCCTCGTCGTCGTCGGCGAAGACAAGGCCCACTACGAGCCCGTGTGCCCGCCGACGATCATGATCAACAAGGAGACCGCGCTGCAGCGCACCCACCAGAAGATCACGTGGGGCGCCGCCCAGCTCGGCATCGCCCAGGGTGTGCTTGATGCGGTCGCGGAGGTGCTCATCCCCGCCAGCGGCGACCTGATCGTCTTCGTGGCCATCTACATCGACCCGGGCGCACACGACGAGACTGCGGTCCGGATCGCCTCCCGCGCCGCCACCCTCAAGGGTGTGCGCACGGCGCGACACGGCCGGCCGATCGAGGACGTGCATGCTCTGGTCGACCGGCGCGACAGCCTCACCAGTCCGTTCTACAGCGGCTCGTGACGAGCGCCGCCATCGAGCTCGAGCGGCGCACCCTGCCGGTCTCCCCGCCCTTCGCCGTCGCATGACCCGTCCGGATCCGATCACGCGCGTCGCCTTCATCGGCCTGGGCCACATGGGCGGCCACATGTGCCGCAACGTGATCACCGCGGGCTTTGACGTCACCGCGTACGACCTGGACTCCGAGGCGCTCGCGCGGGCCGCGGCCGATGGCGCCCGGCCGGCCGGGAGCGTCGCCGACTGCGTGCGCGACGCCCAGATCCTGCTCACCAGCCTCCCGGGGCCGCCCCAGGTCGAGGCGGTCCTGTGCGGCGCGGGCGGGGTCACGTCCGCGATCGCCGCCATGGCCCCCGGCTCGATCGTGGTGGACATGAGCACGAGCTCGGTCGAGGTGGGCCGCAAGGCATGCGCGGCCGCGGACGCCGCAGGGATCGAGCTGCTCGACGCACCCGTGGCCGGGCAGACGGTCGGCGCCGAGGCGGGGACGCTGGCCATCTATGCCGGCGGTGAGCCCGAGACCTTCGCCCGGGCGCTGCCGGTACTGGAGGCGATGGGCGACCCGCAGCGGATCTTCCTGCTGGGGCCCGGCGGCTGCGGCTACGCGGTCAAGCTCCTGCTCAACCTCACGTGGTTCATCCAGGCGGTCGCGACCGCCGAGGCGCTGACCATCGGCGTCAAGGCCGGCGTCGACCTCTCAAACCTGCACACCGCCCTCGTGGCCTCGCCGGCGAACTCGGTATTCCTCGAGCGCGACGTCCTGCCGCTGCTGGAGCGGGGCGATTACGATGAGGGCTTCGCGATGAAGCTCGTCACCAAGGACCTGGGGCTGGCCGTTGACCTCGCGCGCGACGTGGGCGTCCCGGTCGAGCTGTCGTCGCTGGTGGAGCAGATCCATCGCCGCGCCCGTGCCGTCTACGGCGATGAGGCCGGCGAGATGAGCGCGGTGCGCCTGTACGAAGACCTCGCCGGAGTGGAGCTGAGATGGCATACGTAGTGCTGGCCCGCTGGATCGCCAAGCCGGGTGAGGAGGAGGCCGTCGCCGCCGCCATCAACGCCCTCATCGAGCCCTCCCGGGCCGAGCCGGGCAACCTCGTCTACGAGGCCCACCGCGATCCCGCCGACCCGCGGGTGTTCATGCTCTACGAGCAGTACGCCGACGAGGCCGGCTACAAGGCCCACGGCGAGTCAGATCACTTCAAGCGCCATGGCCACGGGGACGCGCTGCCGCGTCTCCAGGAGCGGGAGCGCTCTTTCTATGAGACCTGGTGAGGGTCAGGCTCGGGGGCTGGGCACCGGGTCTGACCAGGCCTGACTCGTACGCCGTCACCACCAGCTGGGCGCGGTCGCGAGCGCCGAGCTTGGAGAACAGCCGGGCCACGTGGGTCTTGGCCGTCAGCGGCGAGAGCACGAGCTGCTCGGCGATCTCAGAGTTCGAGAGGCCCCGGCCAACGAGGGCCAGCACCTCGCGCTCGCGCGGAGTGAGGCGCTCGAGCGTCTCCGCCGCCGCAGGGCCGCCGGCGCTGACCCCGGAGGTGGCGCCCGACACGCCGGCGACAGCGCCGGGCGCGGCGGCCACGAACGCCTCGATCAGCCGGCGCGTCAGCCGCGGGGCCAGCAGCGCCTCGCCGGCAGCGACGACGCGGACCGCGGCCACCAGATCCGCGGGCTCGACATCCTTGAGCAGAAACCCGGACGCGCCGGCGCGCAGCGCCCCGAACACGTACTCGTCGAGCTCGAAGGTGGTGAGCACGACCACGCGCGTGTCGGCGAGATCCGGATCGCCGGTGATCTGCGCGGTGGCCTGTAGGCCGTCGACCTTGGGCATGCGGATGTCCATCAACACCACCTGCGGCCGGTGCTCGCGCGCCTGGGCGACGGCGCTCTCACCGTCGGCGGCCTGCGCCACCACCTCGATGTCGTCCTCGGCGTCGAGCAGCGCGTGAAAGCCCGCACGCACCAACGACTGGTCATCGACGAGCTGGACGGTGATCACCGCCGGAGCTCACCGCCCTGGCTGCTCGCCGGCGCTGACCGACGCGCCGTTGGACGCAGGCGTGCTCACCGGCAGCCACGCGTGCACCCGCCAGCCCGCCGCCCACGTCAGGGCCCGCCTCGAGGCTCCCGCCCAGGGCGGCGGCCCGCTCGCGCATGCCCCGCACGCCGTTGCCCAGGGTCTCACCGGTGATCTCCTGCGCGGGGGCGTCGCCGTCATCGGCGACGTCGACGGTGATCGCGCCCGGCACGCGGCGCACGCTGACCGTCGTGGCCGACGCCTGCGCGTGGCGCGCGACGTTGGTGAGGGCCTCCTGCACGATCCGGTAGGCGACGCTCTGCACCGGAGCGGACACGTCGGCGGCGCTGTCGACGGAAAGGGTCACGGTCACCCCCGCCGAGCGCAGACCCCCGGTGAGCTCGGCGATGTCGCCGAGGCCGGCGGGCGGTCCCAGCGGGGCCGCCGAGGACGGGTCGCGCAGCACCTCGAGCGTGGAGCGCAGGTCGGTGAGCGCCGCCCCGCTCGTGTGCTTGATGTTGCGCAGCGCGTCATAGGCCTGGCCGGGGTCGCGCTCGAGCAGGTGCGCCGCCACTCCCGCCTGGACGTTGATCGCGGTCATCGCGTGGGCGACCACGTCGTGGATCTCGCGGGCGATGCGCAACCGCTCCTCGCCCACGCGCCGCAGCGTCGCCTGCTCGGCGGTCTGGACCAGCCGCTGCTCGGAGACGCGGCGCGAGCGCAGGACTTCGCCGGCGGCGATCGCCAGCAGGACAAAGGCGATGTTGCGGACCACGATCGAGGTGATGTGCGAGAAGCCGCTGGCGAACGGGACGACGCTGATGACCACGCAGGGGACGAGCGCCACGCTCATCCACAACGACCGGCGCCGGTCCCCGTTGAGCGCGAGCTCGAACATCGCGATCATCGGGATGACCACCACGGTGTTGGCCGGATGCAGCTGCCACAGCGCGAGGATCACCCCGGCGACGATCAGCGGCGCCAGCACCGGGAAGGTGACGTGGCGGCGGAGGGCCAGCGGCAGCCGCAGCCACGAACGCGCACAGCACGTTGACCACGCCGATCGGCTTGCCCTGCGACGACAGCGCCGCGTCGATGATCAGCACGACCGGGACCAGCAGCACGGGCAGCCAGTCGTGGACGACCGGTGAGCGGGCAAGGCGTCTGGCCACAGCCGGTCTGATCATACGGCGGGCGCGGCCACCGGCGGGCGCCTTGGCCGCCCGCGGCGCGATCCGCTCGTGCAGCCGCGTTCAGGCCCGATGGGGCCCACCAGTTCCACCGTCCCAGCAGGGCCATCAGCGACGGCACCAGCAGCGAGCGGACGATGAACGCGTCGAGCAGCACGCCGGTGGCGACGGCCACTCCGATCTCCTGGATGAAGGAGATCGAGCTGGTGCTGAACGCGCCGATGGCGACGGCCAGCAGGATGGCGGCGGCGGTGACGACGCGGCCGGTGGCCCCGAGCCCGGTGGCGACGGCCTCGCGCTCGTCGGGCGGCGAGACCGCACTCGCCTCCCGCGCCTCCTTGATGCGTCCCAGCAGGAACACGCCGTAGTCGGTGGACAGCGCGAAGACCACGGTGGCGGCGACGACGAAGTCGGTCGGCTCCACGCCGCCGTCCGAGGTGTAGCCGAGCA
The DNA here is from genome assembly GCA_963790605.1 of uncultured Actinomycetota bacterium. Taxonomy (GTDB): domain Bacteria; phylum Actinomycetota; class Thermoleophilia; order Solirubrobacterales; family Solirubrobacteraceae; genus Palsa-465. Next base: position 741,213 of record CAWBPG010000005.1, read on the forward strand.
GGCCGGTGAGGTTGCCGTGCTGGTAGATGAGGATGAGCGGCGCCAGCGACGCGCCCACGGTCAGCGCGTTCATGACGATCGCCTTGAGCGGAAGCACGACCGAGCCGGTCATCAGCCACAGGACCAGGAAGGTCAGCACCGCGAGCAGGATGATCGCCTCGGGCAGGTGCGAGCCGATCGCGTTCTGCTGGTCGACGAAGGTGGCGGCGTCGCCGGTCACCTTGGCCGTGAACGGAGCTGAGAACCGCTCCGGATCTCGTTGACGACACGCTGTGCGGTGTCACCCGCGGGATCACCGGCGACCGCGGCATTGATCTGCCAGGTGTCGTGGCCCAGAAGCCGCGGCGCGCTCACGTTCTGGACGCCGTCGAAGGTGGCGATGCGGTGGGCGTAGGCGTTCACAGCGCCGGCGTCGGAGCCGGGGGCGCGGATCGCCACGGTGACCGGAGACCGCCCGGCGCCGGCGAAGTCACGGTTCAGCGCGTCGGCCACCGTGCGGGCGCTCTGCCCCTGCGGGATCACCCGGCTGTCGTTGGCCGAGGACCACCGGACGCTCAGCGCGGGCAGCGCCGCGGCGAGCATGAGCGCCGCGGTCGCCGCCGCGACGAGCCCGGGACGGCGCATGACGCGCGCGGGCGAAGCGATACCAGCGGTCGGTGTCGGCGGCCCGAGCGTCGGTGCGGGCCAGCTTGCGGCCCCACACCGCCAGGAGGGCCGGCGACACGATCAGCGAGGCCAGCGCGGCGACGACCGCGGTGACGGCGCCGGCGATGCCCATCGACTTGAGGAAGCCCTGCGGGAACAGGGTCAGCGTGGCCAGGGCGCAGGCCACCGTGACGGCGGAGAAGACCACGGTCTGGCCGGCGCGCGCCATCGTGGTGGCGATCGCCTCGCTCACCTCGGCCCCCGCCGCGAGCTCCTGGCGAAAGCGCGTGACCAGGAACAGGGTGTAGTCCACGGCCAGGCCCAGCCCCATCCCGATGACCAGGTTCAGCGCGAAGATGCTCAGCCCGTAGAGGTGGTTGACGCCGGTGAGCACCAGGAACGTGCCGAGCACGGTGACCACGCCGACCACCAGCGGCATCAGCGCGGCGCGCCCGCGGAAGAACAGGATCGAGAGCGCGATGAGCAGCGGGAAGGCCAGCAGCTCGGCGAAGCCCAGGTCGTGGGTGACGCTGGAGTTGATCTGCTCACCGGCTACCGCGGGGCCACCGACGGTGACGTCGCGCTCCTTCGCGAACGCAGCCTCTGCCGCCTTCGCGGACTGCTTGTCGTCAGCCTGGGCGGAGAGCGTGCCCGTGACCAGCACGTGGCGCCCGTCCCGCGCCACCTCGGCGGGCGCCGCGGTCTTCACTACGCCGCGGACGGTGAGCGAGTTGCGCGTTGGCCTGGGCGATCCGGGCCCGCGCCGCCACCGGCCCGTGGGGCGTGGCGACGAGGAGCACGATCCCGGGGGACGACTCGGTCCGCCGCGGCGTGCGCCAGCATCCGGGTGGCGACCTGCGAGTCGGAGTTGGGGGGTGCGAACCCGCCGGAGCTCTTCAGCGCGCCCGCCAGTGGGCCGCCGATGGTCCCGGCGATGACGACGAACGCGAGGGTGGCAATGAGGGTGCGGCGCGGGCGCGCGGCAAGTGTGTGTGCGAGTGAACGGAGCATGCGCTCGATTGTCTGGGCGCGCTCCGATCCGCACAATCGCCCCGGGGATGTGTCTTCTCCTGACCGCTACTCCTCGGGATGTACTCCTTCGGCGGTGGTGAACAGCCACATCGTTCCAAAGTGCCGTCCGGGCGGCGAGTTTGGAACCGATCGGTCGCTATGCGTACTCCAGCGGACAAACTCGGCGCCGGCGATCGCGGTTTGTCACCGAATGGTCGTTCGGCGTCGTCGACCGCGCCGGAGGCACCCCTACTCCGGAATCACGCCCCCCGCCGCGGCAGCGGCTCGCGAAACGAGGTGGCGCGGTGCAGGCCGCGTGAGGGTGACGGTCACGGCGACACGCCCGCGCGCACCACCCCCGCGGAGGCGCACGTCGCGACGGCCAGCATGAGATCCGCCTCGGCCACGTTGGCCAGGTCCGGGTGCTCGAGGTCAAGCTCGATCTCGGCCACCGGCGCCGGCGGCAACCCCAGGCTGGCGCGCCCGTGGGCCACCATCTGCCCCCACAGGTCCCCGTCGGCGGCCGCCAGCAGCGCAAAGCGGGTGTGGCCCTCGCGGCGGGCCAGCGTCTCCATCTCGCGCAGCTCCTCGAAGGGGTCGATGCGGGTCTGCTCGTCGGTGCCGATGGCCAGGCGCACGCCGGCGTCGCGGTAGCGCAGACCGGGCAGATGCCCATCGCCGAGGTTGCCCTCGGTCGTCGGGCAGGTCACCACGATCGAGTCCGACTCGGCCAGCAGCGCGATATCGCGCTCGGATACGTGGATGGCGTGCACCACGCTCGTGCGCGGCCCGAGGAAGCCGGTCCGGTCCAGCAGCTCGATCGGCGAGCAGCCGTGCTCCGCCTGGCACTCGGCCAGCTCGCGCCGCTGCTCGGAGGCGTGGACGTGGCGGACGAGGCCGTGCTCGTCGGTGTAGCGGGCGATCTCCTGGAGCCACGCGGCGGGCACGGCCCGGACGCTATGGGCCGCCACCCCCACGCTCACCCCCTCCCTCCCGTCGGCCCACTCGCGCAGCGCGTCCACCCGCGCCAGGAACGCCTCCACCGACGGATCGCAGAACCGCACCTGCCCGGCCGCGGGCGGGGAATCGGAACCCGCCCAGCCGCCGCGGTGATAGGCCGCCGGCAGCAGCACGATCTCCAGACCGCAGGCGCGCGCCTGCCTGGGCCAGCGCGATCGCCATCGCGTTGGGCTCGGGGTACGGCGTGCCGTCGGGCTGATGGTGGACGTAGTGAAACTCGCCGACGGCGCCGTAGCCGGCTGCCGCCATCTGGCCGTACACGCGCAGGCCGACCTCGTGCATCGACTCCGGCGTGTGGCTGGAGGCCAGGCGGTACATCTCGGTGCGCCAGCTCCAGAAATCGGCATCGGATCCCCGCCCACCCAGGCGCTCCCCCGCGCCGCGCAGGTCGAGCTGGAACGCGTGCGAGTGGGCGTTGGCCATCGCCGGGATGCGCGCGATGCGAGTCATGAGCTGATCCTCTCTGCCGCGGCGTCGTCGCGCACGTAGGCGACCTCGCCGCCGATGACGACGATCGCCACCGGGTTGTGGCCGAAGCGGTAGGGGATGCTCTCCGCCGGCCCGTCGAGCACGACGAGGTCGGCGCGCTTGCCGACCTCGATCGAGCCCCGGTCGTGGTGCAGGTCAAGCGTCCACGCCGCGTTGAGCGTCGCCGCCCCCAGCGCCTCGCGGACGCCGAGCCCGTACAGGCGCGACCCCAGCCCGATGACCACGGGCATCGAGAACACCGGCGAGGTCCCGGGGTTGGCGTCGGTGGCCAGCACGAAGATGGCGCCCGCGTCGATGATCGCCCGCCCTGGGGCCCGGTGCTCGGCGCCCAGGAACTCGGCCCCGGGCAGGAGCACGGCCGCGCAGCGCGCCTCGGCCAGCGGAGCGATGTCGTCAGGGTGGATCATCGACAGGTGGTCCATGCTGCGCGCGCCGGCGGCGAGCGCCACGGGCACCGAGCGCATGCAGGAGAGCTGCTCGACGTGGGTGCGCAGCGCCAGCCCCGATGCCGTCGCCAGCTCTCCCATCAGCTCCAGGTGCGACAGCCCGAAGGCGATCGACTCGACGAAGATGTCCAGCGCGGTGACGCTGCCGGAGGCCACCACCTCGGGCATCATCGCCTGCACCACCGCCATCCAGGAGTCCGCGGTGTAGCCCTCGGGGATGGCGTGGGCCAGGAGCGCGGTCGAGGTCGTCGTCTGGGGAACCTGGATCTCCAGCTCGCGCGCCAGCACGAGCGCACGCATCTCCCCCTCCCGCGACAACCCGTAGCCAGACTTGCACTCAAACGTCGTCGTCCCGGCGGCGAGCATCTCCTCGGCCAGCCCCGACGCCTGGTCGAGCACCTCGTCGTCGGAGGCCTCGCGCAGGGCTCGGGCCGATGACTTGATCCCGCCCCCGCCGCGCGAGATCTCCTCGTAGGGGACGCCGGTCAGCTTCTGCTCGTACTCGCCCCAGCGCCAGCCGGCGAAGGGCAGATGGGTGTGGCAGTCGACGAAGCCGGGGAGCACGGCGCACCCCGAGGCGTCGATCGTCACCTCGGCGAGGTCATCGCGCTCCAGCGCGGTGATCCGCCCATCGCGGGCGGCCACGTCCCCGGGCTCGAGCGTCTGCGCGGTCAGCTCGTCGCCGCGCAGGTGCTGCATGTGGTCGCGCGGAGGGCGCAGAACCTGCGCGGCACCGGTGATCGACAGCGACGGCGGGCTGCCGTCACGCGACCCGGCGCTCACCGCTGGTCTGGCTCAGGGTCGAGCATCGGCATCTTCACCCCGGTGTCGCGCGCCGTGCTCAACGCCTCCTCATAGCCGGCGTCGGCGTGACGGACGACGCCGAGCCCCGGGTCGGCGGTGAGGCAGCGCCGCACCCGCTCGCCGGCCTCGGGGGTGCCGTCGGCGACCGTCACCTGGCCGGCGTGGATCGACTTGCCCATCCCCACGCCGCCGCCGTGATGGATCGAGACCCAGCTGGCACCGCACGCCGTCATCAGCATCGCGTTGAGCAGCGGCCAGTCGGCAACCGCGTCGGTGCCGTCGCGCATCGCCTCGGTCTCACGCTCGGGCGAGGCCACCGAGCCGCAGTCCAGGTGGTCGCGGCCGATGACGATCGGGCCCTTGAGCTCACCGCTGGCCACCATCTCGTTGAAGCGGACGCCGGCCTTGTCGCGCTCGCCGTAGCCCAGCCAGCAGATCCGCGCCGGCAGCCCCTGGAAGTGCACGCGCTCGGACGCCAGCTTGATCCAGCGCGCGATGTGCTCCTGGTCGCCGAACAGCTCCAGGATGGCCCGGTCGGTGGCGTGGATGTCGGCCGGGTCCCCGGACAGCGCGACCCAGCGAAACGGCCCCTTGCCCTCGCAGAACAGCGGCCGGATGTAGGCGGGGACGAAGCCCGGATAGGAGAAGGCGTCGCGGTCCCCGTGCTCCTTGGCCAGCCCGCGCAGCGCGTTGCCGTAGTCAAACGCCTCCGCCCCCGACTCCTGCAGCGCCCGGATCGCGCCCACGTGGGTCACGGCGCTCTCCCCCACCCGCCGGATGTAGTCATCGGGATCCGAGCGGCGCAGCGCCTCGGCCTGCTCCACCGTCAGACCCGCCGGGACGTAGCCGTTCAGCGGATCATGAGCGCTCGTCTGATCGGTGACGATGTCGATCTCGACGCCGCGACGCACCAGCTCGGGCAGGATCTCGGCGGCGTTGCCGGCCAGGCCGATGGACAGCGCGCGGCGCTCGGCGCGGGCGGCGTCAAGCCGGGCCAGCGCGTCGTCGAGATCGGCCGCGCGCTCGTCCAGGTACCCGGTCTCGATGCGCCGCTCGATCCGGTGCAGATCGACCTCCACGCACAGCGCCGTGCCGCCGAGCATCGTGATCGCCAGCGGCTGGGCGCCGCCCATCCCGCCCAGCCCGGCGGTCACGACCAGCCGGCCGGCCAGGGTGCCGTCAAAGCGCTTGCGCGCCGCCGCGGCGAAGGTCTCGTACGTCCCCTGGAGGATCCCTTGAGAGCCGATGTAGATCCACGACCCGGCGGTCATCTGGCCGTACATCATCAGCCCCGCCGCATCGAGCTCCCGGAACTTCTCCCACGTCGCCCACTGGGGCACGAGGTTGGAGTTGGCGATGAGCACCCGCGGCGCCTGGTCATGGGTCTCAAACACGCCCACCGGCTTGCCGGACTGAACCAGCAGCGTCTCGGCGTCGCCGAGGCGCCGCAGCTCGCGCTCGATCGTGTGGTAGGAGGACCAGTTGCGCGCCGCCTTGCCGATCCCGCCATAGACGACGAGCTCGGCGGGGTTCTCGGCCACGTCGGGATGCAGGTTGTTGCGCAGCATCCGCAGCGCCGCCTCCTGCTGCCAGCCGCGGCATTCGATGTCAGTCGCGCTCATTGCGCCGCACGCTACCGCAGCGCGCTGCGCCGCAGCAGCCCGTGGGTAGCCTGCCCGTGAGATGGTCCGCAACCCACTCAGGGCCCGCGCCCAGCGCAAGACCAGCGCGATGCTCACGAGCGTTGGCTGGGAGCCGCCGCAGACGTGGCCGGTGCCGCGGCCCGACGGCCCGCCGCTCGTGTTCCAGACGCGCCTGCCCGCGGCCGAGTTCGTCCCCGCCTCGGAGCTGCCCCGACGCCACCGCGGCGCGCGCGCGTCGGTCGGCGGCGAGATCCTCCCCCTCGAGCAAGCCGGAGGCGAGGAGCACGTGTTTCTGGCCGCAGCCATCTGCTCCACCGCGGCAGACCACGGCGTGCTGGCCACGATGACCGCCGCCCTCACCGAGAAGCCGCTCCCGTTCAGCGGCCTCGACGGCGCCGCAACGCGCCGGCGGGGACGCAAGAAGGTCAAGGGCATGCCCGCGCGCGTGAGGGTGGTCGAGCGCCAGGAGGGGGAGGGGGCGGGCGGGCTCGGGTCCCCGCTCGTCGTCCAGTACGCGATCAGCCACCACCACGGCACGCTCACCCTCACCTTCGTGGCCGCCGGCCCGGGGCTGGCCGGCAACGCCCGCCGGCTGTTTCAGAACATCGTCCGGGGCTGTTACCTGGGCACCGAGCCCCTCGTCAGCTGAAACGCCAGGATCGCCTCACCCAGATGGTGCTTGTCGTTGAAGTGGCCGTCGGCGCCGCGCGGGGACAGGTGCATCCGGGCGCTCATGAGCGCGCGCCCACAGCCCCCCCGACGCGCTCGAGCAGCTGTCCGTCCACCAGCAGCTCCGCGGTCAGCCGCTCCACGTCGGGACCCACCGGCCGATCCTCCCCCAGCACCGCGACGAACTCGCGCACCGCCGCATAGGCGGCGCCGGTGCCCGCGCCCAGGGACTCGGTCCCGCGCCCGCCCCGCCCGCCCATCGCCAGGTCGACGGCCTGGGCGGCGACGATCAGCTCGATCGCGGCCAGCAGACGCATCCGCTCGATCTGCTCGCGCACGCGCAGCGCGGCGTGGGTGGCGCCGGTGGAGTCGTCCTCCACGGAGTCGGCGCCGATCGTCGGCATGATCGAGAGCGGCGCCGCCAGGTGGCGGATCTCCACCGTGAGCGCCTGGGCGGTCTTGCTCAGCGGGCTCAGCCCGGAGCTGATCTGAGCGGTCGGGCTCAGGCCGCCGGGCAGCCCGCTGAGGCGCTCGGTCTTCAGCCGCGCCTGGCGCTCGGAGCTGGTGGCCGCCACCTGGGAGAGCGCGATCGCCGTCGCGTCGAGCGCCATGGCCAGCGCGGGGACGTGGAAGTTGCCGGTGGAGAGGATCTCCTCGTCGTCGGTGAGCACGAGCGGGTTGTCGGCGGCGCCGCCGAGCTCGGGCTCCACCGCCGCGGCCAGCAGCTCCAGGGCGACGTGCAGCGAGCCGTGGATCTGGCTGACGCAGCGCAGGCTGAGCGGATCCTGGACCCGGCGCGCCGCGCCCGGCTCGGTGAGCGCGCCGCCCGCCAGCAGCGCGCGCAGCCCGTCGGCCGCCCACGCCTGCCCCGGCGCCGGGCGGGCGGCGACCACACGCGGATCCAGCGGGCTCAGGTTGGCGCGAAAGCCCTCCATCGACAGCGCCGCCGCGACCTGCAGCGTCGCCAGGCACGCCGCGGCGTCGGCCAGCGCCAGTGCCGGCCACCCCGGCCGACACCGCGGAGCTCGAGCAGATCGCCAGACCGTCTTTGGGCCCGAGCCTCACCGGTGCCAGCCCGGCTCGGGTCAGCGCGTCGGCCGATGGCATCGGCCGTCCGTCGAGCTCCGCCTCGCCCTCGCCGATCAGGGTCAGCCCCACGTGGGCGAGCATGCAGAGATCGGACGCTCCCACCGAGCCGGTGCGGGGGATGCAGGGGGTCACGCCGGCGTTGAGCAGAGCCGCCAGGCCGTCGGCGATCGCGACCGTCGCCCCCGAGCCCCCGGCGCAGAGGCCGTTGCAGCGCACCGCCATCGCCGCCCGCGTCAGCTCCGCGGGCAGGCGCTCGCCCACCGACATGGCGCGGCCGCGCAGCGTCTGCAACGAGAACGCGGCCGCCGCGTGGCCGTCGATGCGATCGACGACGCGATGGCCGAGGCCGGTGGTCAGGCCGTAGACCGGAGTACCGGCCTCGGCGGCGCGTGCCACCACCGCGGCGGACGCCCGCATCCGCTCTCGCGCCTCCGGGGCGATGGCCACCGCCGCAGCACCGCGCGCGATCTCGGTCAGCACCTCCGGGCTGAGCGCGACTCCGTCCAGCAACACGCTCCCATCCATCGCGGCGACGATACCGATCGGCATCGCGCCATCGGTGGCCGTAGAGTGCCGCGCCATGTCGACACCGGCGTTCACCGACGGCGAGCGCGCGCCCGTCGTCCTCGACGGCTCCAGCCTCACCCCGCAGGACGTCGCCGCCATCGCGCGCGACGGAGCCGCCGCGGTGCTCTCGCCCGAGGCGCGGACCCGGAACGACAGAGCGCGCGACGCCATCGCGACGCTGCTGGCCCGAGGCGACGACCTCTACGGCGTGACCACCGGCGTCGGGGCGCTCCGCGCCTACCGGGTCCCCGAGGAGGAGCGCGAGCGCTACGGGCTCAACCTGCTGCGCAGCCATGCCTGCGGAGCCGGCCTCATCCTCACCGTGCCCGTCGTGCGCGCGGCGATGGCGACGCGCGCCAATCAGATCGGCGCCGGCGGAGCGGGCGTCGCCGACGAGCTGCTCGACACGCTCGTCGGTGCCCTCAACGCCGGCCTGACCCCGTTCACCCGTGAGCTGGGCTCGCTGGGCACCGGCGATCTCACCAACCTCGCCGACGTGGCGCTGGCGTTGCTCGGCGAGGGCCGCGTGTGGCGCGGCGACGAGCTCATCGACGCCGACCAGGGCCTCGCCGACGCCGGCATCGCACCCGGGCGTCTCGGCCCGCGCGACGGTCTGGCCTTCATCAGCTCCAACGCCTTCAGCATCGGCTACGCCGCGCTACTGGTCGTGGACGCGCGGCGGCTGCTCGACGCCTGGCTCACCGTGGCCGCTCTGTCGTTCGAGGCGGCGGCCGCCGATCCGATCGTCCTCGATGCCCGCATCCACTCCGCGCGCCACCGCCCCGGACAGGCCGCCGTGGCCGACCGCATGCGCGAGCTGCTGGCGGGCCTGGAGCAGCGCGCCCGCGAGCCGGGGCCACTCGGCATCCAGGACCCCTACCCGTTCCGCGCCCAGCCCCAGGTGGACGGGACGGTTCACGACGCCCTGCGCGCGCTGGAGGAGACCGTCTCCCACGAGCTGAACTTCGCCGGCGAGAACGCGCTCATCGATCCCGAGGAGCAGATCGCCATGCCCAACGGCAACCCCCATGCGGCGCCGCTGGCCAACGCGATCGACGGGCTGCGCACGGCGCTGGCATCCTCGGCGGCGCTCATCGCCGCCCGCGTGTCGACGCTGCTCGACAGCGGGCTCACCGGGCTGCCGCCGTTTCTGGCGCGCCACCCCGGTCCGGAGTCCGGCGCGCTGGTGCTCGAATACACCGCCCATGCCGCCGTCGCCGAGGTCCGCTCGCTGGTGACCCCCGTCGCGGCGCAGACGGTGTCGGTGTCGCGCGGCGTCGAGTCGCATTCCAGCCTCGCTCCGATCGCCGCGCGGCGCGCCCACGAGACGCTGCGCGCTCTCCGCGTCGTCGTCGCCACCGAGCTCGTCGTCGCGGTGCGGGCGCTGCGCCTCGCCGGCCAGGAGCCGATCGGCGCCGGCACCCGGGAGCTGTGGGAGCTCGCCGCCGATCGGCTCGACCCCGATCTCGGCGACCGGCCGCTGCACCCCGACGTCGAGGCCGCCCGCCAGCTCATCGAGGCCTGGGACACCGAGACGGCCTGACGGCGCCCCGCCCAGCGGATCCCGCGGCGGGCGTTCTAGGATCGATGCGACGTGAGTGCCAACGCCGCAGGTGTGAACCAGACCGTGCCGGATCGTCGGACACGGCTCGTCATCCTCGGTATCTGCTCGATGAGCCTGCTGATCGTGGGCCTCGACGCCACGATCGTCAACATCGCGCTGCCCGCGATCCACCGGTCGTTTCACTCCCCGCTCTCCGGCCTGCAGTGGACGATCGACGCCTACACGCTGGTCATCGCCAGCCTGCTGATGCTCTCGGGCTCGACCGCCGATCGGCTCGGCCGCCGGCGGGTCTTCCAGTGCGGACTGGCCCTGTTCTCGTTCGGCTCGCTGCTGTGCGCGGTCGCCCCCAACCTGGGCCTCCTCATCGCCGCCCGCGTCATCCAGGCGATCGGCGGCTCGATGCTCAACCCGGTGGCGATGTCGATCATCCGCAACGTGTTCGAGGACCCGCGCGAGCGCGCCCGGGCGATCGGCGTGTGGGGCGCGCTGTTCGGCATCAGCATGGCGCTGGGCCCGGTGGTCGGCGGCGTGCTCGTCGACTCCGTCGGCTGGCGGTCCGTGTTCATCGTCAACCTCCCGATCGGGCTCGCGGCGATCGTCCTCACCGCGCTGTTCGTCCCCGAGTCACGGGCCCCCCACCCCCGGCGTATCGACCCGGTGGGCCAGGTGCTGGTCATCGTGGCGCTGGCCAGCCTCACCTACGCGATCATCGAGGGGCCGGAGGCCGGTTGGCTGTCGGCCGCAGACGATCGTCCTGTTCGCGGTCTCCCTCAGCGCCTTCGCCTCCCTGGTGGCCTACGAGCTCCGCCGCCGCGAGCCGCTGCTGCGAGGTGCGCTTCTTCCGCAGCGCGCCCTTCTCGGGCGCGACCGCCACCGCGGTTGCGATGTTCATGGCGATCGGCGGCTTCCTCTTCCTCAACACCCTCTACCTCCAGAACGTCCGCGGCCTCTCGCCACTGGACGCCGGCCTCTACACGCTGCCGATGGCCGGGGTGATGATGGTGGTCTCGCCGCTGTGCGGGCGGGTCGTCGGCCGCGTCGGGGCGCGCGTGGCCGCTGGTGAGCGGCAGCCTCGCGGTCATGGCCAGCGCGCTCATCCTCACCCAGGTGACCCCCCACACGTCCTTCGCGGTGCTCGTCGCCTCCTACGTCCTGTTCGGAGCGGGCTTGGGCCTCATCAACCCGCCGATCACCAACACGGCGATCTCGGGGATGCCGCCGTCGCAGGCCGGCGTGGCCGCCGCGGTGGCCTCCACCGGCCGCCAGGTCGGCTCGACGCTCGGCGTGGCGGTGCTGGGGTCGCTGGCCGCCGGCGGGCTGAGCGCCATCGGTCCCGGCTTCACCGCCGCGACCCACGTGAGCTGGTGGATCGTCGTCGGCCTCGGCGCCCTGACCCTCGTGCTCGGCTTCGTCACGACGACCGGCTGGGCGCTCGGGACCGCCGGGCGCGTCGCCGACGAGTTCCGCGAGATGGACGTCTCGCCCGCACGCCGAGAGCACCGATGCGCACGACGACACCGCCCGCGTCGTCGCCGGGTAGTGGCCACCGCCGAGCGCGCCGCACCGGTCGATAGCGTGCCAGCGGCGATGAAGCTCGTTCCCGACCGCGCCCACGTCGAGCTGCGCTCCCGACCGCGGACGGTGGCCACACCGTCGTCCTGTCGTTCCCCTATGACCGCGCGCTCGTCGAGCTGTGCCGGTCGATCCCCCATCGGCGGTTTGACTGGGATCGGCGCGAGTGGTCCGCGCCGGCGACCGACTGGGCGGCGATGAAGGTCACCGAGGCCCTCGAGCGCTTCCCGGAGCTCACGCCCAGCCCGGAGGTGCGCGGAATGGCTGGCCTCGGTCAAGCAGCGCTGGATCGGATCGGTGAGCACCGTGCGCTACGACGGTCGCGGCTGGCTCGTGCTCAAGACGCTCGCCGGCCCGGTGCCCGAGCCGCTGACCGAGGGCGCGGTGGAGCACGAAGGCCGTCTCCTGGTCCCGCTCACGATGGCAGCGGCGCAGACACTGCGCGCCCAGCGCTCGGCGCACCTGGACATCGCCGCCGAGCGCTGCCTGCAGATCGTCGAGCGCGGCTGAGACCCCCCGCCGGCACGGCTGGTCTATGTCCGCGGCATGGACGGCGAGGAGCTGCGCCTGGAGGTCCTCTGGGATCCCGACATCGGCCTGGCCTTCGCCGAGCTGCCCGGCGCCAACGGCACCCGCTCGGTCCCGCTGGATCCGTGGCTGGCCGAGGCGCTCGACGCCTTCATCGCCCGCCATGACGTGCACGGTCACCGGCGAGGCGGTCGAGGTGCTGGAGCGGTTGCTGGCCGAGCACCGCAGCGCCGCCGACGCCGTCCGGCGCTCGCGGGCCACCGAGGCCGAGCCGATCCCCGAGACCGCCGCCGTGCTGGGCGGCGAGCCCGCGCCGTTTCAGTGGGCCGCGGTCCGCTACGCGCTGGACGCTCGCGGCACGTTCCTGGCCGACGAGCAGGGCCTGGGCAAGACGGTCGAGGCCCTGACGGCGCTCGAGGCCGACGGCGCCTATCCCGCCGTCGTCGTCTGCCCGGCATCGATGAAGCTCGGCTGGGAGCGCGAGACGCAGCGCTGGCTGCCCCACCGCTCGGTCGCCGTGGTCCAGGGGCGCGGCACGGTCCCGGCGGCGGCCGAGATCACGATCGTCAACTACGAGGTCGTCGCGGCCCAGTACGGGGCGCTGACGCGCGAGCGGCCGCGCGCGCTCGTCGTCGACGAGTCGCACTACTGCAAGAACCCGCAGGCCAAGCGCACCCAGGCGGTCCGCCGGCTGGCCGGCGGCCGTGGCCCCCGGCGGCCTGCGCCTGGCGCTGAGCGGGACGCCGGTGCTCAACCACGCCGAGGAGCTGATCGCGCAGCTGCGCATCATCGGGCGCATGGAGGAGTTCGGCTCCGGCGCGAGCTTCGCCCGCCAGTTCCGCGGCATGGTCTCCGAGGAGCGGCTGCACTGGCACATGCGCCGCGCCTGCTTCGTGCGCCGGCTCAAGGCCGAGGTCCTCCCCCAGCTTCCGGCCAAGCGCCAGGTGGTCATCCCGGTGGCGCTCAACAACGAGTCCGAGTACCGGCTGGCCGAGCGCGACGTGATCGCCTGGCTGCGCTCCCAGCCGCTGGATCTCTCCGAGCTCAACGCCAAGATCGCCGCCACGCTGCGGGCGCAGCGCCTGGCGCAGCTCGGCACCCTGCAGCGCCTGGCCGCCCGCGGCAAGCTGGCGGCGGCGCTGGCATGGATCGAGGACTTCCTCGCCTCCGAGGAGCCGCTGGTGGTGTTCGCCCGTCACGTCGAGGTCCAGCGCGCCGTGCTGGCCCGCTTCCCCGACGCGCTGCACCTCCTCGGCGAGGACTCGCTGCAGCAGCCGCGAGGCCGCCGATCCGCGCCTTCCAGGAGGGCACGGGAGCGGCTGGGCACCGCTGATCATCTGCGCCACCCGCGTGGCGGCCCAGGGGATCACGCTGACCCGGGCGTCCAACGTCGCCTTCCTCGAGCTCGAATGGACGCCGGCGATGCACGACCAGGCCGAGGACCGCTGCCATCGCATCGGCCAGCGCGACGCCGTCACCGCCTGGTACCTGCTGGCCGCCAACACGATCGACGAGACGATGGCCCGCCTCATCCAGCGCAAGCGCGCCACCGTCGCGGCGGTCACCGACGGCCGCGCCATCGACGACGACGGTCTCGTCGACGGCGTGGTCCGCGAGCTGCGCGACGGGCGGCCGTTCACCCATCTGCGCGCGGTAGGGTGACGGCGATGCCGGCGAAGCCCGCAGCGCCCACGCGCAGCCCCAACGTCCACCCCGCGTGCCGCAACGTCCCGGGCATCAACGACGACGGGTTCAAGGAGCTCTGCCACCTCGTCACCGCCGAGGACCCCGACACCGCGCTGTGCGGCCAGGACGTCACCGGCTACCCGTGGAACCCGCCGTGGCCGCGCTGCGAGGCGTGCCTGGCGGTGGCGCGCGGCGAGCAGAACTGACCCGGCTCAGCTGCCGGCGGCGCGGCGGTAGCGCGCGACCGCCAGCGGCGCGAAGACCACCAGGATCACCAGCGCCCACACCACCGCGCCCCACACGTAGTTGCCGGCCGGCGTGCCGATCCACAGCGAGCGCATCGCGTCGACGAAGATCGTGAACGGGTTGACGTTGGCGAAGTCCTTGAGCGGCGTCGCCATGCTGGCGGTCGGCACGAACGCCGAGGAGATGAAGGTGAGCGGGAAGATGGCGATGAAGCCGACCGAGTTGGCCGACTCCGGCGTGGAGGCCAGCAGCCCGACCAGCGCGAACACCCAGCTGAAGGCGTAGCCGATGAGCAGCAGCAGCGCGAAGCCGGCGATCACGTGCAGCACCGGGCGCGTTGAACGAGAAGCCGATGATCAGGCCCGTGATCGACCAGCACGCAGACCGAGATGAAGTTGGTGACGACGTCGGACAGCGTCCGTCCGGCCAGCACCGCCGGGCGCGCCATCGGCAGCGAGCGGAAGCGGTCGATCAGGCCCTTGTGGACGTCCTCGTTGAGCCCCAGCGCGGTGACGAAGCCGCCGAAGGCGATGTTCTGGACGATGATCCCGGGAATCAGGAAGTCGACGTAGGCCACCCCGCCGGTGTTGATGGCCCCGCCGAACACGTAGCGGAACAGCAGCACGAACATGATCGGCTGGACCGTGAAGGCGAGCAGCAGCTCGGGCTTGCGCGGGAGCCGGATGAGGTTGCGCTCGGCGATGATCAGCGTGTCGGTGACCAGCCGTCTCATGCGCTCGTGTCCTCGACGCGGCTCGGCGGGCTCCTCGGCGGCGTGGCCGGTCAGCGACAGGAACACGTCGTCGAGCGTCGGCCGGCGCAGGTTGATGTCGTCCACGCCGATGCCCTCGTCGGAGAGCAGCCGCACCGCCTCGGCGATGACCCCGCGGCGGGTACGCACGGGCGCGCTGACCACGCCAGTCCTGAGCGACCGGCGGCTCGTCGGCCATCGCCGCCAGCGCCGCCACCGCCCGCTCGGCGTCGGCCGGATCCTCGAGCACCACCTCGACCCGCTCGCCGCCGACCCGGTCCTTGAGCTCGTCCGAGGTGCCCGAGGCGATCACACGGCCGTGATCGATGACGGTGATCGAGTCGGCCAGGCGGTCGGCCTCGTCGAGGTACTGGGTGGTGAGCAGGACGGTGGTCCCCTCGCTGACCAGCCCCTCGATCGTCTCCCACAGGGAGATCCGGCTGCGCGGGTCAAGTCCGGTCGTCGGCTCGTCGAGGAACACCACCGGCGGCTTGGCCACCAGCGCGGCGGCGAGGTCCAGCCGGCGGCGCATGCCGCCCGAGTAGGTGGTGGTCTGGCGACCGCCGGCCTCGCTGAGGTCAAAGCGCTCCAGCAGCTCAGCGCCGCGGCGCTTGGCCGCGGCGCGCGAGGCCCCGTACAGGCGGCCCACCATGGTCAGGTTCTCCAGCCCGGTGAGGTTCTCGTCGACCGCCGCGTACTGGCCGGCGAGCCCGATCCGGTGGCGCAGGGCGGCGGCGTCGCGGACGACGTCGAGCCCGACCACCGTCGCGGTGCCGGCGTCCGGCATGAGCAGCGTGGTCAGCACGCGCACCAGCGTCGTCTTGCCCGCGCCGTTGGGCCCGAGCAGGCCCAGGACGGTCCCCTTGGCGCACGTCGAGATCGACGCCGTCGAGGGCGCGCACGTCGCCGAAGGACTTGACGATGCCGCGGACGACGATCGCCGCCTCCCCGTCGGTCGATGGCGCTGCGAGCCGCGAGGCCTCGGGAGTGGCGGACATCGGTTTCACGTTACGGCATCGCTCGGCGGGCCGATTGACGCCGAGGACAGTCCTGACCGCGGATCCGCGTACCGCCCGCTCAGCGCCGGCGGCCGCGGCGCGGCGGCAGGCCGCGCGCCACCGCGGCGTCGCCCCGTCTGGACCCGGAAGGCGATCCCGATCGCCGCACCGAGCAGGACCGCGCCGAAGTACGACCGGCGTGACCACCAGGAGCAGGGCAATCCCCAGCATGCCGAGCCAGATGGCGGGGCGGAAAACGCGCCAGTCGTGCGATCACGGCGTCAACCCTATCTTCCGCGGTGCCGGTGTCGAGCTCGGCGGCGACCCGCTTCTGGATGGTGGCGACCGCGCGGAAGCGCCTGGCGGAGCTGGGCGCGCATCAGCGCGCTGAGCTCGTCGGGGTCGACGTGGTCGTCGGGCGGGCGCCCCGCCGCGGATCTGCGCGACCTGGTGCTCGAGGCGCAGGTTGTTGATCAGCTCGAACGCGTCCTGCAGCGTGTGCGCATCGGCGGCCGCCAGGGTGCCGGCCTCGCCGCCGGCGCGCAGGCGCTCCGGCGTGGTGGCGCTGGTGACGCCCGCGGACATCGCACCCCAGCGCGCCAGGTCGAGGATCGGGACCAGCCCGCCGAGCTTGAGGTCCAGCGTGCCCGGATGGTCGCCGCCGTGGTCGAGCACCAGGCCGCGGAACGCCGGGCGGCGGGGCGGTGCGAGAGGGCGAAGCGGGCGAGCATGCGCAGCAGCCGCGGGTAGCTGGCGGCCAGGCGGAACGTGTCGGCCACCGGCGTCCCGGTGTGCACGCCCCACACCGGGCGGCTGTCGACGAGGACCGAGGCTGAGGATGAGCGCCTTCTCCTGGGTCGGATCGGCCATCCAGCTCTGCGCCGACGTGCTGCCAGGACGCGACCGAGCGAACGAACGGGCGCGGCGTCGGCGTTGACCCCGTTCTCGTCCGTGCGCAGCCCGCACGCCCGCAGGCCGCCGATCACCTCCCGGGCGAGCTCCAGCAGCCCGAGCGCGTCTCGCTCCGTCGGCTGCCGGCGCTGCGCTGTCAAACCAGACGATCGCGCTGTCGACGTCGGAGCTGGGCAGCGCCTCGCGCCGCGCCTGGCTGCCGAGCGCCAGCCAGGCGAACTCGGCGTCCACGCCGCCGCGCCGGTCCAGCGCCAGCTTGAGCAGCCGCCGGGTGA
Organism: uncultured Actinomycetota bacterium; assembly: GCA_963790605.1. Classification (GTDB taxonomy): domain Bacteria; phylum Actinomycetota; class Thermoleophilia; order Solirubrobacterales; family Solirubrobacteraceae; genus Palsa-465. The sequence continues at coordinate 758,128 of CAWBPG010000005.1, forward strand.
GCGCATCGACGCACACCGCGTACACCGCCATCACGTTGGCCGCGGCCACGCCGGGCATCGTGCAGCGAGATCACCATCGGCCGCAGCTCGCGCGACACCGTCACCAGCTCCTCGTCGCTGCGGGCGGTGGCGATCCGCTGGCGCAGGTAGAACGAGGAGCGCGTGCGCAGCGCCACGAGGTCGACGTCCTCGACCACGCCGACGACCCGGCCCGTCGGCGAGACCACCGGGAAGTGGCGCAGGCCGCGATCGAACATCTCGGCCAGCACCTCGCCGGCGCGCCGGTCGGCGGTGCACGTGTAGGCGGGCGCCGACATCGCCGCCGTCACCGGCTCCGTCGCCGCTCATCCCCCCGGCCACCACCTTGATGCGCAGGTCGCGGTCGGTGAGGATCCCGAACCCCTGGGCGCCGAGGTCGATCACCACCGCGGTGCCCGGCCCGGCGCTCATCAGCTGCGCCGCCTCGCGGATCGACGTGTCCGGGCCGCACACCACCGGCTCGCCGCGGACCAGGCTGCCCACGGGCTCATCGGCGGTGTTGACCGCCGGCTCGCGCGCCAGCGTGTGCAGCTCGGTCGGCTCCTCCAGCAGCGACCGCGCCACGAACTTGCACCCCGTCCGGCGCCGACAGCAGGGCCTCGGCCTCGTCGGCGGCGATCCGGTAGCAACTCGAGTCCTCCACCGCGCGGGCGCTGAACGCCGCCGGCAGCCCGGACAGCAGCGAGCCGTGCCCGAACACCTCGCCCTCGCCCAGCACGTCGAGCACCTTGCCGTTGGCCGGCGAGCTCGATCGCGCCGGTGCGGATGACCCGCAGGTGCCGGACCGGCTCGCCGCCCTGCGTCGAACACGATGTCGCCGGCCGCGTGAAGGCCTCGAGCTCGGCACACGCCGCCACCCGCTCGACCTCAGCGGCGTCGAGCGAGTCAAACGGCGGGTGCGCCCGGAGAAAGCGGGCGGTCTGCCGCGCTTCCTCCGGCGTCACTCAGCTACCTGTGTCCGGTGGCGATCACGGAGCCGCCTCGCCCAGCGCGCATGTGGTCGCCGGGCAGCGACGGCACCTCGGCGCGCGTGCTCCGCTCAGCACCTCGATCGGCTTGCGGCGGTACACGGTGAAGTAGTACGTCGCGCCGATCAGGTACACGATCCCGATGAACAGGATCGCGATGTACTGCCAGTACCAGTGGGCCGGAATGATGTGACCGCTCGAGTCCTTGGTCCCGGCCAGGGCGTCGTACACGGCCGACCGCGGCCACGCGATGTTGACGGCGACGACCGCGCCGTAGACCACCGCGAACAGGTTGACCGGGAGGCCCCACCGGCCCAGGTTGAAGTACGGCGCCGTGTTCGGGCCGCGGCCACTCGCCCCGCATGCGCTTGACCAGCATGACCGACGGTCACCCCCAGGTAGGCGAGGTAGAACATCACGATCGCCACCGACGTCAGGGCCAGGAACGCGCTCTGGTTGCCGATGTTGATGGCCAGAATGGCCAGCGCCAGGATGCCCGACGAACAGCGCCGGGCACGACGGGGACCCGCGCGCCTGCCGGAGACGCGGGCGATCTGCGCGCCGAACGGCAGCCGGCCGTCGCGGGCCATCGCGAACAGCAGCCGGATGCACGCCGCCATCACCGCCAGCGTGCAGACCGTGATGGCGATCGCCGAGTCGATGAGGAAGATGTTGCCCAGCGTGTTGCCCAGCGCCTGCTTGATGATGTAGGGCAGGCCGAGCAGGCCGATGTTCGGGTCGTGGATGTTCTTGACGGCCATCAGCGCGAACAGGATGAGCAGGCCGCCGATGATGGAGGCGGCGATCAGCGCCCGGATGATCGCCGGCGGCGCCGCACGTCTGGGATCGTTGGTCTCCTCGGCGAGCGTGCCCGCGGTGTCGAACCCGTACATCACGTACGCGCTCATGATCCCGCCGATGATGAAGGCCCCGAAGTAGCCCCAGGAGTGGCCTTTGCCCAGGCCGAGGGTGTGGAAGACGATCGCCGGGGCCGCGGCTGAAGTGGAAGATGAGCAGGATGACCAGCAGGCTGGCGCCGATCAGCTCCGCCATCACGCCGAAGTTGTTGATCCGGGCCATGATCTTGACGCCGAGCCATGTTCACGAGCGTCCCGAAGATGACCAGGATCGCGCCCAGGAGCAGCGCGTTCTGGGCGCCGCCCTTGGTCGTGTAGTAGCCCGGCGTCGGCCGTGCTGCGCCGACGGAACTGGAACTTCGTCGAGACCTGCGGGAGCACGACCTGCCACGCCACCGCCACCGCGGCGACGGTGACGATCGAGCCGACGACATGGATCCAGCCCGGTCATCCACGACGCGAAGTCGCCGGCGACGCGCTTTGACCAGTTGTAGACCGAGCCGGCGAGCGGGATACTGGCCGGCCATCTCGGCGAAGCACAGCGCGACGCACATCTGGCCGCCGAGCACGATCGAGCCACGTCCACCACACCGCCGGCCCGGCGAACAGGAACCCGAAGGCGAACAGCTGGAAGACGCCGGTCAGGATCGAGATGTAGCTGAAGCCCGCCGCGAACGACGAGAAGTTGCCCAGCGAGCGGTCCAGCTCCTGCTTGTAGCCGAAGCCGCGCGAGCTCGCTGCTGTCGCCAGCAGTCGGCTGCCGCCCGTGGGCGCGTCAACGGTTGCCATCAATCAACCTCCCCGCCGCGCGCGTTCACCGCGCGGCCCGTCGAACAGCGATCCGACGCCCGGCCATCGGCGCGTTGCGGCACAACTCAGAGCCATTGACCCAGTCGGAATCCGGCTGTTATATATCAGTTGTCTAAACGTGTCAATTGGCCCGTTCGGCCCATCGTGCGGCGGCGCGCGGGGCCGACCGGGAGCGTCTCGATGGCCACAGTCACCGAGCTGGACATGTTCATCGGCGGAGCGTGGCGCCCCAGCGCCACCGGCGAGACGTCCTCGGCGTCCAGCCCCGCCACCGGCGAGACGATCGGCTCGGTCGCGCTCGGCGACCGCGACGACGCGCGCGCGGCGATCGCCGCGGCTCGCGAGGCGGCCGACGGCTGGGCGCGGCTGACCGCGTTCGAGCGCGCCGCCAAGATGCACGCCGTCGGAGACATCATCGAGTCCCGCCGCGACGAGCTGGCCCGCACCCTCACCCTCGACCAGGGCAAGCCGCTGCAGGCCGAGGCCTTCGGCGAGGTCGACGAGCTGGTCGAGTACTGGCGCATGGCCGCAGAGGACGCCAAGCGCCTCGGCGGCGAGCTGCCCAACTCCTTCTCGCCCGGCAAGCGCGTGATGCTGGCCCGCCGCGCCCGCGGCGTCGTCGGGGTGATCAGCCCGTGGAACTGGCCCTACACGATGCCCGCCGAGCTGGTGGCGCCCGCGCTGGCCTGCGGCAACGCGGTCGTGTGGACGCCGGCGCCCTCCACGTCGGTGTGCGCCGTCGAGCTGGCCCGCTGCATCGCCGACGCCGACCTGCCCCCGGGCGTCTTCAACCTCGTCACCGGGCCCGGCCCGGTGGTCGGCGACGAGATCGCCCGCAACCCCGGGGTCGACGGCGTCGCCTTCATCGGCTCCACCGCCACCGGGCGCCTGGTGGCCGCGGCCGCCGCCGGCAAGGCGACCCTGCTCGAGATGGGCGGCAACGGCCCGCTCGTGCGTGCTCGACGACGGCGACGTCGACGCCGCCGTCCAGGCGACGCTGATGGCCTGCTTTCTGTGCGCGGGCCAGAGCTGCACGGCCGGCGAGCGCATCCTCGTGCACCGCGCGGTCTACGACGAGTACGTCGAGAAGCTGGCGCGCGCGGTCACCGAGCAGATCATCCTCGGCGATCCGTTCGCGGACGAGACGACGATGGGCCCGCTCAACAACGAGCCGGTGGCGGCCAAGATGGACGAGCACGTCGCCGACGCGGTGCAGCGCGGCGCCGAGGCGCTGACCGGCGGCGCCCGGGCCGGCGCGTTCCCCACCGACCTCTACTGGGAGCCGACCGTGCTCGCCGGCGTGCCCGCCGACTGCGCGCGTGGCGGCCGAGGAGACCTTCGGCCCCGTCGCGCCGGTGGTGGAGATCACCTCGCTCGAGCACGCCATCACGCTGGCCAACGACGGCCCCTACGGCCTGCTGGCCGCGGTCTACACCGCCGATCTGTCCCGGGGCCTGGAGTTCGCCGACCGGGTCAGGACCGGCTGGGTCAACATCAACGAGTCCTCCAACTACTGGGAGGCCCACCTGCCCTTCGGCGGCCGGGCCGGCACCGACAGCGGGATCGGCAAGGTCGGCGGCGACTCGGTGATGCAGACCTTCACGGAGCTGCAGACGATCGTGCTGTCTCCGCACACGGGTCGGTAGCCCGCTCCGCTGGGCGTCCGCCGGTCGTCCGTCGGTCGTCCGTCGGCGTTTCGGCAGGGTATCGGCGCACGTCAACTACGAGCTTTGGAAGAGCTGGCTGGGCCGTCGCTGAGGAAATCCTGAACGCACAGAGCACACGGTGCTGTTTCGGACGGCGTGTGTCGTGAGAGTTCAGCCCGCTGTACTCACAGAGCACGCACCGCGAATCCGCGCAGTGCGTGACGTGAGCGTTCAGGATTTCGCCGGCGACGCTCCTGCCACCCTTCCCAAGTCCGTCGTTGACGTTCGCCGGTGCCCCGCGCGAGGCACCGGCGAAGCCAGCAACGCAAACCCGTCAGACGTCAGCCGTCGGCGAATCAGCCGGCGCCGAGGACTCGGCCGCAGCGCCGTCACCGTCGCCCGCGCCGTCACCGTCGCCCGCGCCGGCACCCGCCGCGCCGGCAGCCCCAGCCGCGGCGGCCCGCCCATCGCTCACCGCCGAGCCGTCGTCTTCTTGTGCACGTAGAACGGCTCGTTGATCGCGGCCAGCGGCGTGTTGCCCATGATCAGGTCGGCGCTCTTCTCGGCCAGCATCATCGTCGGCGCGTAGATGTTGCCGTTGGTGACGTAGCGCATCGAGGAGGCGTCGATCACGCGGATGCCCTCGAGCCCGTGCACCTTCATCGACAGCGGATCGATGACGGAGTCCTCCCCGATGCCCAGGCGGCAGGTGCACGACGGGTGCAGCGCGGTCTCGGAGTCCTTGGCCACCCAGTCGAGGATCTCCTGGTCGGTCTCCACCGACGGCCCGGGCGAGAGCTCGCCGCCGTTGTAGGCGTCGAAGGCCGGCTGGTTGAGGATGTTGCGCGAGATGCGCACCGCCTCGATCCACTCGCGCCGGTCGGTCTTGGTCGACAGGTAGTTGAACTGGATCGCCGGGTGCTCCTTGGGGTCGGTCGACTTGATCTTGATCGTGCCGCGGGCGTCGGAGTACATCGGCCCGACGTGGACCTGGTAGCCGTGGCCCTGGGGCGCGGTCCCGTCGTAGCGGATCGCCACCGGCAGGAAGTGGTACATGAGGTTGGGGTAGGCCACGTCCTCGTTGGAGCGGATGAAGCCGCCGCCCTCGAAGTGGTTGGTCGCCCCCGCGCCGCGCCGGGCCAGCAGCCACGCCGCGCCCACCCACGGGCGGTTGCGCATCTTCAGCGCCGGCGCCACCGACACCGGCTGCTTGGAGCTGGTACTGGATGTAGACCTCGAGGTGGTCCTGGAGGTTCTCGCCGACGGCCGGCACGTCCTCCACCACGTCGACGCCGAGCGCGCGCAGCTCCGAGGCCCGCCCGACGCCGGAGAGCTGGAGCAGCTGGGGCGAGTTGATGGCGCCGCCGCACAGCAGCACCTCGCCGGCCTCGATCGTCTCCGTGCGCCGGTTGTGCACCACGTCACACCCCACCGCGCGCTTCCCGGCGAAGTTGATCTTGGTCACGAACGCGCGCGTGCGGACCTCCAGGTTGGGCCGGTCCTCCACCGGGTGCAGGTAGGCGCGGGCGGCGCTCAGCCGGTGGCCGCGGTAGATGTTGCGGTCAAAGGCGGCAAAGCCCTCCTGCTTGTAGCCGTTGACGTCGTCGGTGAGCGGATAGCCCGCCTCCTGGACGGCGGCGAAGAACGCCTTGAACAGCGGGTTGACCGCCGGGCCGCGCTCCATCTTCAGCGGGCCGTCGTGGCCGCGGAACGGATTGTCGGCCGGCGCGTGCAGCGCGTTCTCCATCCGCTTGAAGTACGGCAGGCAGTGCGCGTAGTCCCAGGTCTCCATCCCCGGGTCCGCCGCCCAGCGCTCGTAGTCCATCGGGTTGCCGCGCTGGAAGATCATGCCGTTGATCGAGCTCGACCCGCCCAGCACCTTGCCGCGCGCGTGGTAGACCTTGCGCCCGTCCATGTAGGGCTCGGGCTCGGACTCGTAGCGCCAGTCATAGAAGCGGTTGCCGATCGGGAACGACAGCGCGGCCGGCATGTGGATGTAGACGTCCCACAGCGAGTCGTTGCGGCCCGCCTCCAGCACCAGCACCCTGGTCCCGGGATCGGCGCTCAGCCGGTTGGCCAGGCAGCAGCCGGCCGAGCCGCCGCCGATGATCACGTAGTCGTAGCGCACGTCAGGTCCCTCCCTCTCTCTACAGAACAGCGCGGATCTCGCGCTCGAATGTCTCGATGTGCTCGGCGATGATCGCCCGCGCGCCCTCGGCGTCGCCGTCGGCGATCGCCTGCAGCAGGTCGCCGTGCTCGTGCACGCGCGCGAACAGGTGCGGCAGCCGGTCGAGCACCAGGTACCAGATCCGCAGTGACAGGTTGAAGTAGCGGCCGAGCGACTCCTCCAGATACGGGTTGCCGGCGCAGCGGTGGATGAAGCGGTGCACGCGCGTATCGAGCGCCATCAGCGCCCCGGTGTCGTCGCTGCCCTGGCTGTGGTCCAGCTCGGCCAGCAGCTCCTCGAGCTCGGCCCGCTGGGCGGGGGTGATGCGCTGGGCGGCGCGATAGGCGGCGTGGCCCTCCAGCTGCATCCGCACGTCGGAGATGTCGGCCAGATCGGTGATGTTGATCTCCGAGGCGAACGTGCCGCGCCGCGGGAACACGGTGACGAGGTTCTCCAGCGCCAGCCGCTTGATCGCCTCGCGCACCGGCGTGCGCCCGATCCCCAGCTCGCCCCCGAGGACGTCCTCGTCGATCGGGGCGCCGGGCGCGATGCGCAGGGTCACGATCCGGTCGCGCAGATCGGCGTACGCGCGGTCGGCGAGCAGCTCGCGCGGGATCCGGAGGCTCGGTCGTCGGGGTGCTCACGATCAGCGTCCCGGTGAGCGACGACGCGTGATCCGCGCGTTCGTGCTGCTCACCCCCAGGGCGAGCTCGCTCACCGGCAGGATGAGCTTGCTCACCCCCAGGATGAGCTTGCTCACCCCCAGGATGAGCTTGCTCATGCCCAAGGGTGAACTTGTTCACCCCAGTGACGACTGATATATGAGTCATCGGTTACCAGCCTACCATTTGGCCCATGCCACGCCAAGCCCTCAGCATGCCGCCGACGAGGTGGCCGCCCGGATCGCCGCCGGCGAGTCCGCGGCCGCCGCCCAGGTCGTGTCCACGCTCGCGCGCCACACGCCGCTGCTCACCTCGCGCAGCCTGTCGGAGCGCTGCGGCGGGCCGGCTGCTGCTCAAGGCCGAGAACCTCCAGCGCACCGGCTCGTTCAAGCTGCGCGGCGCCGTCCACAAGATCTCCCGGCTCACGGACGCCACCGGGGTCGTGGCGGGCAGCGCCGGCAACCACGGCCAGTCGCTGGCCTACGCCGCCCGGGCCCAGGGCATCCCCTGCGAGGTGTTCATGCCGCGCGAGGCGCCGGTGGCCAAGGTCGCGGCGGTGGAGGCGTTCGGCGGGATCGTCCACCTGGAGGGCGACTCGGTGGACGATGCGTCGCCGCCGCGCGCGCCCGCGCGCAGGAGACCGGCGCCGGGTTCGTGCACCCGTTCGACGACCCCGACATCATCCTCGGCCAGTCCACGCTCGGCCTGGAGCTGCTTCAGGACGTCCCCGACCTCGAGCAGGTGGTCGTGCCGGTCGGCGGCGGCGGCCTCATCTCCGGGATCGCGGGCGTGGTCAAGCGCCGCCGGGCGGGCGGGGACCGGGTCAGGATCGTCGGCGTCCAGGTCGACGCCTGCGCCCCGTTCCCGGAGTCGCTGGAGGGCAGCGCACCGATCACCTTCAGCCGCGCGCGCGACGATCGCCGACGGCATCGCGATCAAGCGGCCCGGGGACATCACGCTGCCGCTCGTGCACCGCTGGGTCGACGAGATGGTCGTCGTCTCCGAGGAGGAGATCGCCGACGCGATGGTGTGGCTGCTCGAGCGCTCAAAGCTCGTCGTCGAGGGCGGCGGGGCGGCCGGCGTCGCCGCGCTGCTCGCCGGCAAGGTCGCTGCCCGCCCCCAGCCGGCGCCACCGTGATCGTGCTCTCGGGCGGCAACGTCGACGCCGGCCTGCTGGCCGCCATCGCCCAGCGCAACGAGACGCTCATGGGCCGCCGCATGCGCCTGTTCACGCGCATCTCGGACCGCCCGGGCGGCCTGGCGGCGTCTGCTCACCCTCATCGCCGAGGCGGGCGGCAACGTCGTCCACGCCGACCACGTCCGTGACGCCGTGGCGCTCCACGTGCGCGAGACCGGCGTCGAGATCACGCTGGAGACGCGCAGCGCCGCAGCACAGCGACGCGATCGTGCCGCGCTGGAGGAGGCGGGCTACGCGGTCCGGCGCCTCGAAGAGCCCTGACCCGGATCCGCCGGTCCCCTCCAGGCCGACGATCTCCGAAGCCGTGCGTCAGTCGCCGAGCTCGGCGCGCCGGCGGACGACGAACTCCCGGAGCTCCTCGTCGATCGCGTCGTCGATCGGCGGCTGCTCGTAGTCCTCGAGCGTCTTGCGCCAGATCTCGCCGGCCCGGGCGGTGGTGTCGCGCGCGCCCTTCTTGGTCCAGCGGTCGAAGTTCTCGGTCGAGGACAGCAGCGGCCGGTAGAAGCACTCGCGGAAGCGCTCGAGCGTGTGGGCGGCGCCGAGGAAGTGCCCGCCGGCGCCGACCTCGGTGTGGGCGTCGAAGGCCAGCGAGGCCTCGTCGATCTCCAGCGGGGTGAACTCGTGGCGCAGCTCGCGCAGCAGCTCGACGTCGACGATGAACTTCTCATAGCAGGACACCAGGCCGCCCTCCAGCCAGCCGGCGGAGTGCATGACGAAGTTGGTGCCGGCCAGGAACGTCGGCAGCAGCGTCATCAGCGACTCGTAGGCGGCCTGGGCGTCGACCGTCTGGGAGGCGTTGAGCCCGCCGCCGCCGCGCCACGGCAGGCCGAAGTGGCGCGCGATCTGCCCGGTGCACGAGCACCCCGATGCCCGACTCGGGCGTCCCGAACGACGGCGAGCCCGACTGCATGTCGGTGTTGGAGAGGAACGATCCGAAGACGACCGGCGCGCCCGGGCGGATCGTCTGCGCCAGCGCGATCCCGGCCAGCGCCTCGGCCATCTGCTGGACGAGCGTGGCCGGCAGCGACACCGGCGACATCGCGCCCATCAGCAGGAACGGGGTGATGACGACCGCCTGGTTGGCCTTCACGTACTCGAACATCGCGCCCAGCATGCGGTCGTCGTAGCGCAGCGGCGAGTTGACGTTGATCAGCGAGATCGACGCCGGCGCGCGCTCGATCGCCTCGCGCCCGCCGAACAGGATCTCCCCCATGCGGATCGTGTCGGCGGCGTTGGGGCCCGAGGTGACCGAGCCCATGTAGGGCTTGTCCGACAGCGTCTGCAGCGCGTAGACCATGTCGAGGTGGCGGGAGTCCAGCGGCCGGTCCTCGGGCTCGCAGATCGTGCCGCCCGGCGAGTCGAGCTCGGGGAAGAACTGCGCGAGGCGCACGAGGTTCTCGAAGTCGGCCATCTTGGCGTCGCGGCGGACGTCGCCCTCGCGGATGAACGGGCAGCCGTAGACCGGCGCGAACACCATGTGGTCGCCGCCGATGTGCGCGGTGTTGGCCGGGTTGCGCGCCTGCAGCTCGAACTCCGGCGGCGCCTTGGCCACCTGCTCGAGGATCCACTCGGGGTCGAAGCGCACCCGGTTCTCCTCCTCGACGATCTGCCCGGCGCTCGCGCAGCAGCTCCACCGCCTCGGGCAGCAGGAACTCGATCCCCAGCTCGGAGACGATCCGCCGCCAGCCGCGGTCCAGCGTGGCCATCGCCTCCTCGCTGAGGATCTCGTAGCGGGGCATGGCGTTGACGAACATGGCGGGCCTTCCTCTCTCACAGACGGTTCGGGATGGCGGGACGGGCGGCAAGCAGCGCACGAGTTCTAACGACCGCTTGACGGAGCGGTCCGCGTCCGTAATATATCCCTCCGTGGAACAACAGTTCCAAGAAACCTCGCCGAGCCGCCTCCCGCTCCTCCGGGCACGACCGCGATCGACCGCGGCGCCGAGCTGCTCGTGCGCGTGCTCGAGTCCGAGCAGCCGGTGGCGCTGGCCGACCTCGCGTCGGCCAGCGGCATCCCCAAGAGCACCGCCTCGCGCCTGGTGTCCGCGCTGGAGCGCCAGGGTCTGGTCGAGCAGGACGGCGAGCGCGGCCGGCTGCGCCCCGGGCCGGCGATCCTGCGCGTGGCCGAGCGCAGCATGCTCGAGCGCAGCATCGTGGAGCTGGCGCGCGCCTCGCTCGACGTGCTGGGCGCCAAGACCGGCGAGACGATCAACCTCGCCGTCCCGGGCCCCTCGGGCGTCGAGCACATCGCCCAGGTCGAGAGCGCGCACTTCCTCGGCGCCGGCCAGTGGCTCGGCCGCTCCGTCGACTATCACTGCACCGCCAACGGCAAGGTGTTCATGGCCTTCGGCCGGGCGCCCATCCCGGCGCGCCCGCCCGCGCTCACCGAGCGCACCATCACCGACCCGACCCGGCTGACCGCCGAGCTGGCCCGGATCCGCCGCGAGGACTTCGCCGAGGCGATCGAGGAGCTGGAGATCGGGCTGGCCGCCATCGCCGCTCCGGTGCGCGGGGCCGGCGGGCAGGTGGTCGCCGCGCTGAGCATCACGGGACCGACGGTGCGCATGACCCCCGAGCGGATCGCCGAGCTGAAGCCCATCCTCATCGAGGAGGCCGGAATCCTGAGCCGCCGCCTCGGCAACACCGAGCAAGGAGAACACGCCGCATGACCCACGAGGAGATCCTGCAGCTGCTCTACGACGAGACGCTCGTCGGCAACGCCCCCGCGGTCAAGGACGGCGTCAACGGCGGCCTCGCAGGACGGGCTGGAGCCCGAGCGGATGCTCTACGACGCGCTGATCCCGTCGCTGGAGGAGGTCGGCGCCCGCTTCGAGCGCGGCGACTACTTCGTGCCCGAGATGCTGATCGCCGCCCGCGCGATGCAGGGCGCGCTGGACATCCTGCGCCCGCTGCTGGCCGAGACCGGGACGGCCGGAGTCGGGACCTTCCTGATGGGCACCGTCAAGGGCGACGTCCACGACATCGGCAAGAACCTCTGCAACATCATGCTCGAGGGCGCCGGCTTCACCGTCATCGACCTCGGCGTCAACGTCCCGCCGGAGAAGTTCGTCGAGCAGATCGGCGAGCACAACCCCGACATCGTCGGCTTCTCGGCGTTCCTGACGACGACGATGCCGATGTTCAAGGCCAACATCAACGCGCTGGAGAAGGCCGGGATCCGCGACGACGTGATCGTCATGGTCGGCGGCGCGCCGGTCACCCAGGAGTACGCCGACGCCGTCGGCGCCGACGGCTACTCGGCCGACGCCTCCTCGGCGGTCAAGAAGGCCAAGGAGCTGATCGAGCTGCGGCGGGAGAAGGTCCCGGCGTGAGCGGCCGCGGCCTGATCGCCAAGGCGGAGCACGCGGTCAAGTAGCCGATCTGGGGCTGTCAGATGTGCGGGCAGTGCGTCCTGCACGACACCGGCCTGACCTGCCCGATGACCTGCCCCAAGACGCTGCGCAACGGCCCTGCGGCGGGGTCCGCGCCAACGGCCACTGCGAGGTCAAGCCCGAGATGCGCTGCGTGTGGCTCAAGGCCTACGAGCGCTCGGAGCGCCTGCCGCTGTGGCGCGGCCACATCGACGACGTCCGCCCGCCGGTCGACAACCGCCTCAAGGGCACCTCGTCGTGGCTGAACCTGTTCAGCGGCCGCGACCGGCAGGTCCCCGAGGGGTGGCGGATGTCGAACCTTGAGCGCAAGCTGAGCGACGGCGAGTTCGTCGTCACCGCCGAGCTGCCGGTCATCGACGGCGGCGGCCACGCCGAGATCCAGCGCCAGCTCGAGCCGATGCGCCCGTTCGTCGACGCCTTCAACGCCACCGACAACCCCTCCGCCCACGCCCACGTCTCGCCGCTGGCGGTCTCGATCGGGCTGCAGGAGGTCGGCGCCGAGCCGATCATGCAGCTCGTCTGCCGCGACCGCAACCGGCTGGCGCTGGAGGCCGACCTGATGGGCGCGGCGATGTACGGGATCGAGAACGTCGTGCTGCCTGACCGGCGACGACGTCACCGCCGGCGACGAGCCCGAGGCCCGCCGCGTGTTCGACCTCGACAGCATCCAGCTGATCGCGCTGGCGCGGACGCTCGATCGCGGCCACTACCTCTCCGGCCGGGAGATCCATCCTCAGGGTGGGCGAGGTCCGCATTTCTTCGTCGGCGCGGTGGAGAACCCGCGCGCGCCGCCGCTGGAGTATCCGCGTGCGCCGCGCCGCCAAGAAGGCGCTGGCCGGCGCGCAGTTCCTGCAGCTGCAGCTCTGCTACCGCACCGAGCTGCTCGAGCGCTTCATGCGCGCGGCCCACGACATCGGCCTCACGCAGCGGATCGCGCTCATCCCCTCGATCTGCATCCTGCGCAGCGTCGGCGGCATGCGCTTCGTCGCCAGCCACGTGCCCGGCATCGACGTCCCGCCCGAGACGGTGCGCCGCGTCGAGCAGGCCGCCGACCCCGAGCCCGAGTGCTTCGAGATCGCCTACGAGCTGGCCTCCCACGCGCTGGCCCAGCCCGGCGTCGCCGGCCTGCACTTCATCTCCTTCCGCAAGGACGCGGGCATCGCCAAGCTCTGCCGTCGCCTCGGAATCCCCCCACGAATCGAAAGAGAGTCCAATGGATACAGTGCTTCGGTCGCGCTCGGCTAGCGTGACCATCGGCGCCGAGCAGCCGTTCTGCGTCATCGGCGAGCGCATCAACCCGACCGGGCGCAAGGTCTTCGCCGAGGAGCTGCGCAACGGCGACCTCTCCACCGTGACCGTCGACGCGCTGGCCCAGGCGCAGGCCGGCGCCAACATGCTCGACGTCAACGCCGGCATCCCGCTGGTGGACGAGCCCGAGCTGCTCAAGGCGATGCTCCGGACCGTCCAGGACGCCGTCGACCTGCCGATCTGCATCGACTCGTCGGTGATCGAGGCGCTCGAGGCGGGCCTGTCGGTCTACGAGGGCCGCGCCCTGGTCAACTCGGTGACCGCCGAGGACGAGCGCCTGGAGGAGATCCTGCCGCTGGTGGCCAAGCACGGCGCCGCCGTCATCGGCCTGGCCAACGACGAGACCGGGATCCCCGAGACGCCGCAGAAGCGCCTGGAGTGCGCGCGCAAGATCGTCAGCGCCGCCAACGACCACGGGATCGCCACCGAGGACGTGATCATCGACCCGCTGGCGATGACCGTCGGCGCCGCCACCGACGCGGTGACGATCACGCTGGCCACGATCAGCCTGATCCGCGACGAGCTCGGCGTCAACATGTGCCTGGGCGCCTCCAACGTCTCCTTCGGCCTGCCCCAGCGCCACGTCCTCAACGCCGGCTTCCTGCCGATGGCGATGGCCGCCGGGCTGACCAGCGCGATCATGTCGACCGCCGAGGTGTGCGTGCAGTCGGTCCGCGCCGCCGATCTGCTGCTCGGCCACGACCCCTGGGGCGCCAGCTGGATCGCCGCCCACCGCGCCCGCCAGGCCGCCGAGGCTGCCGCCGCAGGAGGCCGCGTCACGCCGCATGAGCGCCGCGTCCCCCAAGCGACGCCCGCCCGAGCGCGACGAGCTCGCGGCACCGGACGACGGCGCCCAGCGCGTCCGCCTGCGCTTCCTGCCCGACGGCGCCGAGGTCCGCGTGCCGTCGGGCACCCCGGTCTTCGACGCCGCCAGCTGGAACGGGATCGCCATCGACTCGACCTGCGGCGGCCACGGCACCTGCAAGAAGTGCAAGGTCCGCGTGCTCTCGGGCGACGTGCCGGTCTCGAGCGTCGACCCGCGCGCGTTCACCACCGAGGAGCTGCGCGACGGCTGGCGGCTGGCCTGCCGCGCCGGCGCGCGCGCGGACCTGGTCATCGAGGTGCCGCCGCTGCAGACCCGGCCCAAGGCGGCGCTGGTCGGGGTCGGGCGCCACGTCATCCTGCGCCCGGCGGTCCAGAAGCGCCACCTGGTGCTCGACGGAGCCGACGATGGAGGACCAGCGCTCGGACCTGCAGCGTGTCTGCGACGCGCTCGACGACCTCGAGCCCCACGCCTCGATCGAGATGCTGCGGACGCTCGGCGGCACGCTGCGCCGCGCGCACTTCGACGTCACCGCGGTCGTGTTCGACGACGAGCTGATCGACGTCGAGCCCGGGGACACGACCGCCCGGCGCTTCGCCATCGCCTTCGATCTCGGCACCACGACCGTGGTGGCGACGCTGCTCGACCTCGAGAGCGGCCAGCCGGCGGCCGTGCGCTCGATGCTCAACCGCCAGCAGCCCTACGGCGCCGACGTGATCACCCGCGTCTCGGCGACGATGATGGACGATCAGGCCCTCGGGGCGCTGCGCGCCCGCGCCCACGAGACGATGGCCGAGCTCACCGCCGAGGTCCTCGCCGACGCCGACGTGGCGCCCGGCGAGGTCTACGAGATCACCGTGTGCGGCAACGTCACGATGATGCAGATCGCGCTCGGGATCGATCCCGAGCCGCTCTCGATGGCGCCGTTCACGGTGACGACCCACGAGTTCCCGCCCACGCGGGCCGCCGACTTCGGCGTCGACGTGCACCCGCGCGCCTCGGCGTACGTGTTCCCCTCGCTGGGCGCCTACGTCGGCGGCGACATCGTCGCCGGCATGCTCGCCACCGGCCTGACGCGCGACCGGCGGCTGCGGCTGTTCATCGACGTCGGCACCAACAGCGAGATCGCGCTGGGCTCCGTCGACCGCGTGCTCGCCACGGCGGCCCCCGCCGGCCCGGCGTTCGAGGCGGCCCAGATCAACTGCGGCATGCGGGCCGCCGACGGCGCCATCGAGGGCATCAAGGTCAGCGCCGACGGGCTCGACCTCGAGGTGATCGGCGACGTCGAGCCGGTCGGCATGTGCGGCTCGGGCCTGGTCGACGCGGTCGCCGAGCTCGTCCACGCGGGACTGCTCGACCATTCCGGGCGCTTCATCCCCGACGAGGACGCGGCGGAGCGCTTTCCCGGGCTCTGTGACCGGCTGACCAAGATCGGCGAGGAGCGGGTGTTCGTCCTGCACTGGCGCGGCGAGGAGTCGGCGGGATCCGGCGTCGTCGGTGTTCCTCTCCCAGCGCGACGTCCGCGAGCTCCAGTTCGCCAAGGGCTCGATCGCCACCGGGTGGAACATCCTGCTGCGCGAGCTGGGCGTCGAGCCCGAGGACATCTCCCAGGTGCTGCTGGCCGGCAGCTTCGGCGCCTACCTGACGCCGCTGAGCGCGGTGCGGATCGGCCTCGTGCCGCGGATCGCCCTGCCGCGGATCGTGTCGGCCGGCAACGTCGCCGGCGAGGGCGCGAAGATCGCGGCGCTGTCGCTGCGCGAGCGCGCCGAGGCGCGAGTCGATCCTGCGCGAGGTCGAGTACGTCGAGCTGTCCGGGCGCGCCGACTTCAACGACCTGTTCATCGACCAGCTGGCCTTCCCGGGATGAGCGCCACCGCCGACACGCGCGCCGCCGTCGTCGCCTGCGGGGCGCTGGCCTTCGACGTGCGCTCGATCGCCCGGCGCCGCGGCTGGGACATCGACGTCGTGCCCGTGCCGGCGCTGCTGCACAACCGCCCCGAGCAGATCCCGGCCGCGGTGGCCGACGCGCTGGCCACGCACGACGTCGTCGCCGTCGCCTACGCCGACTGCGGCACCTACGGGGCGCTGGACGAGGTGCTGGCCGACACCGGCGTGCAGCGCCTGGCCGGCGACACACTGCTACGACGTCCTCAGCCGCGAGGAGGTCGCGCAGGCGCTGGCCGAGGAGCCGGGCACCTACTTCCTCACCGACTTCCTGGCCCGCACCTTCGAGCACACCGTCGTGCGCCAGCTCGGCCTGGACCGCTGGCCGGAGCTGCGCGACACCTACTTCGCCCACTACACGCGCGTGGTGTGGCTGGCCCAGCGCCCGACGCCGGCCACCCGCCGCTGCGCCGAGGCCGCGGCCGAGCGCCTCGGGCTGCCGCTGGAGATCCGGCCGGTCGGCAACGCCGGGCTGGAGCGCGGGCTCGAGCGGCTGCTCGCCGCCTGAGCCCCGCGCGGCGGCTAATCGGCGGCGCCGGCCTCGACCAGCAGCGTGGCCACGTCGGCCACGCGCAGCTGCGCGCCGGCGCTCTGCACGCCGTCGTCGAGCATCACCGTGCAGTACGGGCAGGCGACGGCCAGCGTGCCGGCGCCGGTCTCGGCCGCCTCGCGCACGCGGTTCTCGTTGATCGCCCCGGCGCGCTCCTCCATCCACATGTGGGCGCCGCCGGCGCCGCAGCAGAACGTCTGCTTGCCGCTGCGCGCCATCTCCACCGGCTCGCCGACGGCGCCGACCAGCTCGCGGGGCGCGGCCAGCACGTCGTTGTGGCGGGCCAGGTAGCAGGAGTCGTGGTAGGTGACCGTCAGCCCCTCGGACTTGCTGCGGGGTGCAGCCGGCCCTCGCGCGACCAGCCGCGCCAGCAGCTCGGAGTGGTGGATGACCTCGTAGTCGCCGCCGAAGTCCGGGTACTCGTTGCCCAGCGTGTTGAAGCAGTGCGGGCAGTTGGCGATGATCTTGGTCACGCCGGCCTCGTTGAGCGTCGCCACGTTCTGCTCGGCGAAGGCCTGGAACACGTACTCGTTGCCGATCCGCCGGGCCGGGTCGCCGGTGCAGGCCTCGCGCGCGCCGAGGATGGCGAAGTCCACCCCGGCGCGCTGCAGCAGCTTGGCGGTGCTCTCGCGCGGTGGTCGCGGGCGCGCTCGTCGAACGAGCTCGCGCAGCCCACCCAGTACAGGTACTCCGGCGCCGTCTCGCCGGGCTCGAGGATGCGCACCCCGAGGCCGTCGGCCCAGTCGGCGCGCTCGGACTGGGCCTTGCCCCACGGGTTGGAGGCGCGCTCGACGTCGCGCAGCATCGGCTCGGCCTCGGCGGGGAAGCTCGACTCGACCATGACCAGGTGGCGGCGCAGGTCGACGATGTGGTCGACGTGCTCGATCGAGACCGGGCACGCCTGCACGCAGGCGCCGCAGGTCACGCAGTCCCAGACCGACTCCTCGGGCACGGCGTTGGGAACGAGAGAGATGAGATCGATCGGCGCGGCCGGACCGGCGCTGCCGCCATCGCTTCCCGCGCGCGCTGGCACGATCGCCCCGCCGTCGGCGAACACCTGGTCGCGCAGGCCCATGATCAGCAGCTTGGGCGACAGCACCTTGCCGGTGGCGAAGGCCGGGCAGGCGTCCTGGCAGCGGCCGCACTCGGTGCAGGAGAAGGTGTCGAGCATCTGCTTCCAGGTCAGGTCGGCGGCGGTGCCGGCGCCGAAGCGGATGTCCTCCTCGGGGATGTCGGGATCGTCGAAGCGCAGCGGCTCGAGCCGGCCGCCCGGCCCCGGTGCGCCCGTACCAGACGTTGAACGCGGCCGAGGCGATGTGCAGGTGCTTGGAGCGCGGCAGGTAGGCGAGGAAGCCGAGGATCGTGAGCACGTGCGCCCACACGAACACGCGCTCGAGCACGCGCGTGACCCCGTCGCGGCCGAACAGGTGCGAGAGCAGGTGCGACACCGGCGCCGAGGAGGCCGGCCACTCGTTGAGCCCCAGCGCGATCCGGGTGGCGTGCCACAGCAGCAGCGTGGTGGCGATCGTGGCGATCAGCGCCAGGATCAGGTCGGCCTCGCCCAGGTGGCTGCCCTCGAAGCGGCGCGGGCGCTGCACCTTGCGGATCCACAGCGCGCAGACCACGCCGATCAGCACCAGCACCGCGAACAGGTCGACCAGGAACGCGTACCAGCCCTGATCGCCCAGCCACGGGAACGTCGCGTGCTTGGAGACGACGCCGATCATCGCGATCACGATCGTCGGGCCCAGGACGAGGAAGCCCCAGAAGATGAAGGCGTGGATCAGGCCGGGGCCGAGGCGCTGCAGCAGCTTGCGCTGGCCGAGCACGATCGTCGCCTCGTTGCTCGGCCCGGCGCGAGCGCGTCGCCGGTGCGCGTCACCGGCGCGCCCGCCCGCAGCAGCGCCACCAGGAACCGGACGCGGACGGCGAACAGCGCCCCGCTCACCGCCAGCAGCGCGGCGAGCACGACGGCGGAGACGGCGACGCCTATGTCCCCCGCACCTTTCTGATCTCGGCCGAGATCGCCGGCACCACCTCGTGCAGGTCGCCGATCACGGCGTAGTCGGCGGAGGCGAAGATCGACGCCTCGCCGTCGGGGTTGATCGCCAGCAGCCGCTTGGCGCCCTTGCAGCCGGCCATGTGCTGGGTGGCGCCGCTGATCCCGCAGGCGATGTAGATCTCGGGCGAGATCTTGGTGCCGGTCTGGCCGACCTGGTCGGAGTGCGGGCGCCAGCCGGCGCTGGTCACCGCGCGCGAGCAGCCGACCGCGCCGCCGAGCAGCGCGGCCAGCTCCTCGATCACCGAGAAGCCCTCGGCCGAGCCCGACGCCGCGACCGCCGGAGACGACGACGTCGGCGTCGGCCAGCGACACGCCCGCGCTGGAGGCGGGGATCGGCTCGGTGACCCGGACGACGCGGTCGGCGTCCGACGCCGACCGGCTGACCGGCACGATCTCCACATCGACGACCGGCGCGGCCGCGACGGCGTGGGGCGCGACGCGTGAGCAGCAGCGGCGAGCCGTGCACCCGCGCCTCCTCGAGCAGGCTGCCGCCCCAGCGCATGCGCACCACGGTGGCGGGCTCGCCCGGGCGTCACGCTCACGCAGTTGGCCGCCATCGGCTGGTCGAGCTTGGCCGCGACGTGGGCCAGGACCTCGTTGCCGCGATCGGTGCCGGGCGCCACCACGGCGCCGCGCCGAGCGCTGCCTGGGCGAGCTCGACGAGCGTCTGGGCCCAGGCCGCGGGCGCGTAGGCCTCGGCCGGCGTCGAAGGCGATCGCCGCGACGTCGTCGCCCAGCCCGCGGGCGAAGGTCACCGCCTGCTGGGAGAGCTCGTCGTCGGCGTCCTCGATGAACACGAGCGTCGTCGCCATCACATGACCCCGATCTCGGTGAGGATCTCGACGACGCGCCGGCGCCGCCTCGGCGCCGCGGCCGAGGACCTCGGCCTGCTTGCTCGAGCTCTCGGGCAGCACGAGGCGCACCATCTCCAGCCGCGGCTGCGCGCGCGGCCGGCTCGACGCGCGCCAGCGGCTTGCGCTTGGCCCGCATCCGCCCGGGCACCGACGGATAGCGCGGCAGGTTGATGCCCTCCTTGACCGAGACCACGGCGGGCAGCGGGACCGCGTAGACGTCGCGGCCGCCGGCGACCTCCTGCTCGCAGCGCAGGGTGTCGCCGTCGACGGCGATCGCCCTTGATCCCGTTGACCACCGGCAGCCCGAGCGCGTGGGCGACGCGGATCGCCACCTGGTAGTTGCCGGCGTCGGCGGACTCGTTGCCGAACAGGATGCAGGTCGAACGGCGGTGCCGTCGGCGCGGATCGCGTCGACGATCGCCGCCGCGGTGGCCTGCGGGTCCCACTCGCCGCCGTCGGTGACGAGGTGGATGCCGCGGTCGATGCCGATCGCCATCATGTCGCGCAGCTGCTCCTCGGCCTCGGCGGGCCCGAGCGTGAGCACCACCGACTCGCCGCCGTGCGCCTCGACCAGCCGGATCGCCTCCTCGGCGGCGCACTCCTCGTGCGGGCTGACCGTGAAGCCGAGGTGGCGGGTCTGGATCGCCTGCTCGTCCTCGGTGAGGGTGATCTTGCCGCCGGTCAGCGGCACGCGCTTGACGCAGACGAGGATGTTCATCGAGCCGCGACCCGCGCGAGTTGTCGGGGTCGAACACCGGGGTCGAGTCGGTGGTGGCGACGGTCACCGGATAGCGCTCGCCCATGTACTGGACCTGGAGCTTGGCCGCCGACCACGGCGTGCTCGGGCGGCAGGTAGCTCATCAGGATGTGCTTGCCGATCGACGGGCCCGGCGCCGGCGCTGGTCACGTAGGAGCGGCGGCCCTTGGCGTCGGTGATCGGCTCGCCGTCGCGCGGTGAGGATCGGCTCGCCGCCGAGCATGTAGCGCTTGACGCCGGACGCCGAGGTGTGGTCGTCGACGGTCAGCGTGCACATGGCCGCGGCCTGGGGCTCCTCGCGCTGGCGCACGTGCGCCTCCTTGCCGATGAAGTCCTGGTCCTTGACCTTGCCCCACGCCATGCCGGCCTCGACGACGTTGTACTCGCCCTCGAGCTCGGCGCCGTAGGCGCGGTAGCACTTCTCCAGGCGCCCGGTGGTGCCGTAGACGCCGGCGCCCACCGGGACCGCGCCGTGCGGCAGGCCGGCCTCGGCGATGATGTCCCACAGCCGGGCGCCCTGCTCGATCGGGACGTACAGCTCCCAGCCGAGGTCGCCGACGTAGGAGATCCGGGAGGCGATCACCTTGAGCGGGCCGACCTCGATCTGCCTCCAGCGGGCGAACGGGAAGCCCTCGTGCGAGACGTCGTCGGCGGTGACGCGACGAGAGGATGTCGCGCGCCCGCGGGCCCCACAGGCCGAGCGTCGTCCACGCGTTGGTCTGGTCGTGGATCTGCGCCGAGCCGTCCGTCGGGGAGGTGGTCCTTGAACCACTTGAGGTCCGACATCCCCCACGCGCCGCCGGTGACGACGCGGAACACGTCGTCGGCCATGCGCATGATCGTCAGGTCGGCCTTGAAGCCGCCCGACGGGGTGAGCACCGGCGTGTAGACGACGCGGCCGACGGCCACGTCCATCTGGCGCATGGCGATGCGCTGGACCGCGTCCAGCGCCCCGGGGCCGGTGACGTCGAAGATCGCGAACGCGGTCAGATCGGTGTAGCCGGCGCGCTCGCGCATGCGCCAGGTGCTCGGCGTTGATGATCGGCGACCACCAGCGCGCCTCCCACTCGGCCTCGCGGCGGGTGACGCGGTCGCCGAACTCCTCCAGCAGCGGCGCGTTGGACTCATACCACTGGGGGCGCTCCCAGCCGGCGGCCTCGTAGAAGACCGCCCGGAGCTCCTGCTCGCGCTCGTAGTACGGCGAGAGCTTGACGCGGCGGTCGGACTCCCACTGCTCGGCGGGATGGACGATCCCGTACATCTTGTTGAAGCCCTCGGCGACCCGGGCCCGGATGTGGGCCTTGGTCTTCTGGTGGGGGTAGGCGCGGGCGATGTTGGAGTCGTAGACGTCGATCTCGGACTCGCCGTGCGACCATCAGCTCGGCCACGGTCTTGCCGGCCCCCGGGCCCTCCTTGATCCAGATCGCCGCCGCCGACCACAGGCCGGCGACCTCGGGGGTCTCGCCGATCAGCGGCAGGCCGTCGTGGGTCACCGAGAGCAGGCCGTTGATCGCGTAGCGCACGCCGACCGACTCGTCGCCGACGATCTCGGGCATCAGCTCGAGCGCCTGCTCCATCTGCAGCTCGAAGTCCTGCTGGGTGAACGGCAGCTCGGTCGGGCTGAGCGCCGACTCCTCGATCGAGGGGATCTCGTCGGCGTCGATCATGATCGGGCGGTGGGCGTAGGAGCCGATCTCCAGGCCGCCGCCGTCCTGGCGCTCGTACATGTTGGTGTCCATGTCGCGCACGATCGGGTAGTCGACGAGCGTCTTGGCGTCGGGGAAGCGCTGCGACCGGGCCGATGTCGATCATCTGGTGCACCGCCGGGGTGAGCGGGATGCGGGCGCCGGCCATCTGCGGCGATCCGCGGGCTCCAGCAGCCGCAGGCGATGACCACGCGGTCGGCCTCGATGTCGCCGCGGTCGGTGCGCACGCGGCGGATGCGGCCCGTGCTCGACGTCGAGCCCGAGCACCTCGGTGTTGGCCGCCACCGTCATGCCCGCCTCGACGCGCGCGCTCGCGCATGATCGTCGCCGCGCGCAGCGAGTCGACGACGCCGGCGCCCGGGGTGTAGAAGCCGCCGAGCAGCAGCTCCTCGTTGATGAACGGGACCAGCTCCTTGATCTCGGCCGGGGTGAGCAGCGACGACCGGCTCGATCCCCCAGGTCTTGGCCGAGACCATGCGGCGGTCGAGCTCCTGCATCCGCTCCTCGGTGCGCGCCACCTCGATCCCGCCGCACTCGAGGTAGACGTCGAGCTCCTTGTACTGGCGCATGCTCTCCAGCGTCAGCGCCGTCATCTCCTTGGAGTGGTCGACCGGGAAGATGAAGTTGGAGGCGTGTCCGGTGGAGCCGCCGGGGTTGGGCAGCGGCCCCTTGTCGAGCAGGGTGATCTCGGTCTCGCCGAGCTGCGTGAGGTGGTAGGCGACGCTGTTGCCGACGATCCCCGCGCCGATGATCACGATGCGCTGGCGGGCAGGCAGCTGCCTCGATTCCGAAGTGGCCATGGCCGCTGATATATCAGATGCAGGTCAGCGGCGTCAACGCGATCGTGCCTGGCCGCTCCGCCCCGTCACGCCCCGGTAACCTCGCCGAGCGCGCTTACAGCAACTCCTGCATCCGCGACGGGTTTAGGAGTCCACGTTAGGGTGATGTTAGGCTCCATGGGGTAGGGCGGGCGGGAACGCGTGGCTCCCCAGGCCGGTGCCCATCAGCGCGTGCTCACTGACACAACAGGAGATCCCCATGATTAGTTCTCACCGACGACTGGCGAGCATCGCCATCACCGCGTGCTGCGCGGTCCCGGCGGCCGGCGCGCTGGCGGCACAGGCCTCGGCGGCGACGCTGGCCGCCAACAAGGCGTGCTACGTCAACGCCGATCCGGCCCAGGGCGCCCCGATGGTCGATCACCGGCAGCGGGTTCGAGGCCGGCGCCACGGTGCAGCTGACCGGCGGCACGCACGTTCGGCAACGCCGTGGCCGACGCCAACGGCAACGTCTCGATCCCGGCCCAGGCTCCCGAGCTCGGCCACGATCGCGCCCGCCGCCAAGACGACGACGCTGACCGCCACCGCCGACAACACCGACGGGACCCAGACGACCGCGCAGCCTCACCGTCCAGTCGGCCAACCTGGCCGTCGCCACCAAGCCCGGCAGCGTCCGCAACGTCCGCAAGGACAAGGTGACGTTCACGTTCTCGGGCTTCGCGCCGGGCAAGCACATCTACGGCTACTACATCGCGCAAGAAGGTCGTGGCCAAGGCCAAGTTCGCCAAGGCCCAGGGCCCGTGCGGAATGCTCAAGCAGAAGGCCCTGCTGTACCCCGGCGGCCGCCCGAGCAAGGACCAGTACAAGGTCACGTTCGAGAGCTCGAGCAGGTACAACAAGAACGCGTTCCCGCGGGTCACGGGCACGCTGAACATCCTGCACTTCTAGTAGACGCAGAACTTCCCGACACGGGGACTAGTCGTTCTCTGACAGCCCGGCGGCGGACGCGACGGACGCCGCCGGGCACGAACAGCGAGCCGTGCTCGGCGAGCCGCCGGCGAGCCACCTGTCAGGATCGTCAGCGTGCCCTGCTCACCGAGAGTCAAGCCACCAGGTCGGCGAGCCTTGCCGGAGATCCTGCGCAGCTGCACCGGGCTCGACGAGCCCTCCCTGTGCCGGCGAACCGCTACCTGGCCGACGAGCCCTCACCTGGCCGATGATCCTGAACTCGCCTCGGTAATCGGCGACGACGTCCAGATCGGCCCCGGCGTGCCGCTGGTGACGCCCACCCATCCGCTGGACCCGGTGGAACGGCGCACGCAGCTCGAGTGGGCCGAGCCGATCGTGGTGGAGGACGGGGCCTGGCTGGCCACCGGCGTGATCGTCTGCCCGGGGGTCACGATCGGGGCCGGAGCGGTGGTCGGCGCCGGCAGCGTCGTCCTGCGCGACCTGCCGCCACGCCACCTGCCGCAGCCACCTGCCGCCACGCCCCTGCCGCCACGCCACCTGCCGCCACGCCACCTGTGCGTGGGCAATCCCTCCCGCGCGGTCCGCGAGGTCTAGCCACCTGCGGCCCTGCGCGTAACGCGGGATGGGGCACGCCGCGAACGTCAACGACGGCTTGGGAAGGGCTGGGCACGGGCCGCGGATGTGCAACCTCTGAGTTTCTGAACGCACAGAGCACACAGTGAGGTTCCGCACGGTGTGTGCTCTGTAGATACAGCGGGCTGAACTCTCAGAGCACACGCCCACAGATACGGCGGTGTGTGCTCTGTGCGTTCAGGATTCCACCAGCGAGCGCCACTCCAGCACCCCTCCCAAGCGCCGTTGACGTTCGCTCATATCCCGCCGCAGCGCTCACCACGACGCCCATCCGCGACGGGCCGCGCCGGCCGGCTATCCGACCGGCTGCTCGGCGCTGGCGGGCATCCGGAGCGCCGATACCGCGGCGAGGCCCATCGCCGTGACCGCGAGCACGAACGGGGCGCTCACCCCGGCGGCCGAGACCGCCCCGCCGCCCAGCGCCGAGCCGGCGGCGAGTCCGCCGACGAGCGCGGACGAGACCCAGGTGAAGGCCTCGGTCTCGACCCCGGACGTGACGGCCCGGCCGACCAGCGCGTACTGGCAGGAGAACACCGGCGCGATGGCCAGCCCGGCCAGCACCGCGCCGACGAGCCCTCGGGGATGGTGCGGGCGGCGATCAGCGGCGCCATGCAGATCACGCCCGTCCACAGCAGCGTCCGGTAGCGGGCGGCCAGCGGCGCGTGCCACTCCCGCGACCCGTACCACAGGCCGCCGGTGATGCTGCCGACGCTCCACAGCGCGAGCAGCAGCCCCGACGCCGGGCGCGAGCCCGCGTGCAGCGCGAGCGCCGGCAGGCCGACCTCGATGGCCCCGATGGCCAGCCCGTTGAGGAAGATCGGGCCCAGCATCGTGCGCAGCTCCGGGATCGCCAGCACCGGCGTGCGCCCGTGTCGCGCCCCGCGGGACCCGCGGCCCAGCGCGGCCGGCGAGCTGACGAACAGCAGCGTGCCGCAGACGCACACCGCTGCCGCTGAGCAGCACGGCGGCCGCCGGCGAGGCGAACGCGATCACGCCGGCGACGACGAGCGGGCCGGTGATCCAGACGAGCTCCTGGATCGACGGACTCCAGCGCGTAGGCGGTCTCGCGCACCTTGGCGTCGGGCACGAGCTCGCGCAGCAGCGCCCGCACCGACGGCGCGATCGGCGGCCACAGCCCGCCGGCGAGCGCCGACAGCACGACGAGCAGCACGGCGCCGGCGCCGGCCTGGGCGGCCACGACCAGCGCCGACGAGCACCAGCGCCTGGAGCAGCGCTCCGGGGCCCAGCACCCGCCGCCGGCCGAAGCGATCGACCAGCCGGCCGACCAGCGGCGCCCCGGCCGCGGTGGCGAAGTCATAGGCGCCGACCGCGATCCCGGCCGCGGCGTAGGAGCCGGTGTGGGAGCGGACCAGGAGCAGGATCGCCAGCGAGGTCATGCCCTGCGGCAGCCGCGCGATCAGGGCGGTGGCCAGCACGCGCGCGCAGCCGGGCACGGAGAGCACGGAGCGGTAGCGAGCGACCATGACTCGAGCCTAGATGGTCGATTCCGTCCGGCACGCGGTCGTGGAATCGACCGTCAGGCCTCTGCTTGAATCGCCCGCTGTCCGTTTCGACAAGGAGTGAAAGCCGATGGCGTCCCGTGACAAGCCCCCCTTCCGCGCCGACCACGTCGGCAGCCTGCTGCGCCCGCCCGAGCTGGCGCGGGCCCGGGCCGACTTCAAGGCCGGGCGCATCGACGCGGAGGCGCTGCGCGCCGACCGAGGACGACGCCATCCGCGGGGTGATCGAGCTCCAGCGCGCCGCCGGCCTGCAAGAGCGTGACCGACGGCGAGTTTCGCCGCACCTCATGGCACATGGACTTCATCTACTCCCTGGACGGGATCGAGCAGGTGGAGGGCGCATCCATCCACGTGCAGTTCCGCAGCGCCGAGGGCGAGTACGACTACGCCCCGCCGGCGATGCGCGTGAGCGGCAAGGTCGGCCTGGCGGACACGATCTTCGCCGGGGCCTTCTCGTTCCTGCGCGACAACGCCTCGGCCCAGCAGACGCCCAAGCTCACCGTGCCCTCGCCGAGCATGGTCCACTACCGGGGCGGCAACTCCTCGATCGACGAGTCCGTGTACCCCGAGCTCGACGGGTTCTGGGACGACCTGACCGACGCCTACGCCGCGCAGCTGGCCGGCGCCTACGAGCTGGGGTGCCGCTACCTCCAGCTCGACGACACGAGCCTGGCCTACATCAACGACCCGGCCCAGCGCGAGCACATCGAGCAGATCGGCGGCGACCCCGACCACCTGCACGAGCAGTACATCGCCAACATCAACCAGGCGCTGGCCGCCAAGCCCGACGACATGGTGATCACCACCCACCTCTGCCGCGGCAACAACCAGTCGATGTGGGCGGCCGAGGGCGGCTATGACTTCGTCGCCGAGGCGCTGTTCGGCGACCTCGACGTCAACGGCTACTTCCTGGAGTTCGACGACGAGCGCTCGGGCACGTTCGAGCCGCTGCGCTTCGTGCCCCCGGGCAAGCAGGTGGTGCTGGGGCTGGTCACCACCAAGAAGCCCGAGCTGGAGGACCGCGACCTGCTCAAGCGCCGGATCGAGGAGGCCTCCCGCTACGTCGACGTCGACCAGCTCTGCCTTTCGCCCCAGTGCGGCTTCTCCTCGACCGAGGAGGGCAACAAGCTGACGATCGACGACGAGCGGGCCAAGCTGGAGCTGATCGTCGAGGTCGCCGACGAGGTCTGGGGCCGCTGACCCGGTCGCACGGCCGGCCCGCCCTTTTGGGCGGTATTTGCAGGAATACGCAAGTTTGGCGCGGGTCGAGCGTTACAGCCGCCATGGGGACCAGACAGGCTGTGCTCGTGGGAATCGTGGCGGCGCGCGCCACGGCGTCAGAGCTTTCCGCGCTGGTGGGTGGGCCGACCCGCAGCGCACAAGCGTCCGGAGCGCCGGAGGACCCCGCCTCCGCCGCTCCGGACATACCCGGCGCGCTGTCCGGTGCCGCCGGCGACGCCCACCCAGCGCTGGCCCGGGCCCGCAGTGGAGCGGCCCGCCACGGATCCGCCCGGGCCCGTCGCATCGCCGCCGCGCGCGAGAGCCCGCGGCTGGGCCGTCTCGTGAACCGGCTGCACGGCTGTCTGAAAACCCTTGGTGTGGGGGCACACCGCCTGCTGACGCTGCGGGCCGGTCTGAACGGACCGGCTCGCGGCGCGGCAGCGACCGCGCGAATCCTCCACCTGAGCTCGCGCCGCGAGGCTGGGCTCGAGCGGTTCGCGCTGGTGGCCTGAACCACAGCCTGAGCCACACGCTTCCGACAGTCAGGGTCGAGTTGAGCGTGAGCCTTCCCTGGCGGACCGCCGTCGGACCGGAGCCCGCGTCGGGCGGTCGTGACGGTGCCGGTCCCCTACCGCCCGGCGATCCTGTTGGCGAGCCCGGCGATCCGCGACTCGTGGTGGCGGACGCGCTCCTGGCGGTCGGCCAGCCGGTACAGCGTGTAGATGCCGCGCGCGCCGATGAACCGCAGCGGCTCGGGCTCCCAGTTGCGGGCGGGGTTGCCCACCCAGGGCAGCCGCGTCAGATCGGTCTCGCGGCCCGAGGACCAGATCGCGCAGCGTCCGCCCCGCCAGGTTGCTGGCCGCCACGCCCTCCCCCGCGTAGCCGCCGGCATAGCCCAGGCCGGTGACCGGATCGAGGCCCACGGTCGGGCACCAGTCCCGCGAGACGCCCAGGACCCCGTGCCACGCGCGCGCCACCCGCACCCCGGCCAGCGACGGGAACAGCGAGATCAGCCGGGCCCGCAGCTCGTCGACGGTGCGGCCCGGGACCGGACCCTCGCGGTCGGTGCGCGAGCCGAACCGGTAGGGCACGCCTCGCCCGCCGATGGCGATGCGCCCGTCGGCCGTGCGCTGGGAGTAGGTGTAGAGGTGGGAGCCGTCGAGCATGGTCTCGGCGCCGTCCCAGCCGATCCGCGCCCACTCCGCCTCGGGCAGCGGCTCGGTGACGATCATCGAGCTGTTCATCGGCAGCAGCGCCCGATGCTCGCCGGGCATGTCCGCGGTGTAGCCCTCGGTGGCCCGCAGCACGTAGCGGGCGCGCACGTCGCCCCGCGCTTGGTCAGGGCCAGGCCCGGGCTCGATCGCCGTGACCGGGCTGGACTCGTAGATCGTCGCGCCCGGCCGCTCCGCGGCCGCCGCCAGCCCGTCGACGAGCCGCGCTGGCTGGACCCGCGCGCAGTGCGGCGTGTACAGCCCGCCACGTACCCCGTCGACGTTGCATCCGCGCCGCCATCGCGTCGGCGTCGAGCAGCTGCCACGCCAGGTCCTCGCCCGAGCTCGCGTCGCTCGGCATCGACCACCTCGCGCAGACGCGTGCAGCTGGGTGTCTGACTGGGCCACGGTCACGGTGCCGCCGTGCTTCCAGTCGCACTCGATGTTCTCCAGCGCCACGACGGCGCCGATCTCCTCGCACGGTCTGCTGGATGGCGCGGACCATCGCGCGCGGGCGCGTCGGGACCGCCCCGCGCCCGCCACGCGTCGACCGAGCCCGACAGCTTGCCCAGCACCCATCCGCCGTTGCGTCCCGACGCCCCGAAGCCCACCTGATGGCGCCTCGAGCACCACGACGACCAGGCTCGGGTCCGCGCGCTTGAGCTCGTAGGCCGTCCACAGGCCGGTGAAGCCGCCGCCGACGATGCAGACGTCGGCCTCGCGGTCGCCGGCCAGCGCGGGCCGCGAGGGACGCGACCCGAGCTGGTCGAGCCAGAACGACGGGGTGGTGGACATCGGGTTCCGGCGGTGCTGACCTACAGCATCGTGTCCGGCGGGGCGAACTCCGCCTCCGGGGTGACCACCTCGATCGGGTCGCCGAACTTCACCCGCTTCTCGTTGCGGAAGAACGCGGGAGCGGTGGCCTTGCGGTACAGCATGATCAGGATCCCGCTGCCGACGCCCAGGATGCCGATCCACACCGGGACGCCGAGGCCCAGGAAGGGGGCGCTGCTGTCGTTGGCGGGGTCGCTGTAGACGATGACGGCCTTGACCAGGATGACCATCAGGATCACCCCGCCCACCGTCGGGAAGAAGCCCAGCATGAAGAAGTTGCGCACCGACTTGCGCAGCTCGTAGCGGTAGAACCAGGTGCAGCAGAAGCCGGTGAACCCGTAGTAGATGCAGACGAGGATGCCGAGGCCCGCCACGCAGTCAGCGAGCACGTTGGTCGAGAGCTTCTCAATGGCGACGAACCAGATGAGCGACAGGACGCCCGCCCAGATCGTGGCGGTGCCGGGGGAGAGATTGCGGTCATGGATCTGGGCGAAACGGCTCGGGATGGC
Organism: uncultured Actinomycetota bacterium; assembly: GCA_963790605.1. GTDB lineage: Bacteria > Actinomycetota > Thermoleophilia > Solirubrobacterales > Solirubrobacteraceae > Palsa-465. The sequence goes on from CAWBPG010000005.1 coordinate 787,547, forward strand.
GCCCCGGCGGGCCATGGAGAGGGCCTGGCGGGCGGCGGGGATGATGGTCGTCTGCGTCGCCGCTGTCGCCGAGGTCAGCACCGCGATGGTCAGCAGGAAGTGCAAGCGAGCCGAGCACGCCCTTGGCCAGACCGCCCGCGAAGATGTCGTTGGCGTTGTTGGTACAGGTACCCGGTGCCGGCGAAGGCCTGGGAGGCGACCGACACCAGCAGATAGATCCCGATGAGGACCAGCGTCGACGTCACCGCGCTGCGGCCCGGCCCGGAACTCGCGTTCTCGCTCTCCTCGTTGACCGAGACGCCGGTGTCCCAGCCCCAGTACAGGAACACGCCGAGCAGCATGCCGGAGAGGAGCGACGCTGGCGCTGACCGAGAACGGGTTGAACCAGTCCAGCGCCACGTGCATCGAGTGCGTGGGCGAGTCGGCGTAGGTCTTGATCAGGGCGACGACGGCGAAGATGATCAGCGTGGTCATCTCGAAGCCGAGCAGGAGCTGCTGGGTCCGGGCCGAGAGCTCGATGCCCCGCCAGCAGATCCAGGTGAGCAGGATGATGAAGATGCCGCCGAGCACGATCACGGCGGCGGTGCTGTTCGCCAGGCTGTCGAGACCGAACAGCTGATAGCCGTAGCTGCCGGCGATCTGCGCCTGGTTGGCGTTGACGACGATGTCGGAGACGATGACGATCCAGCCGATGATCAGGCCGAGCTCGGGGCTGATCGCCCGGCTGATCCACGAGAACGACGTCCCACAATCGGGATCCACCTCGTTCATGTACTGGTACGCCCAGGCGACGAACAGCATCGGGATGAAGGACACGATGACGACGGCGGGGTTGTGGACCCCGATGCCGGCGACGGCGACCATGAACCCGACGGTGGCGGCGAGGCTGTAGCCCGGGGCGGTCGACGCAACCCCGATGACGACGTTGCTGATGTAGCTGATCGCGCCCTTCTTGAGCTCCTGACGCGGCGCGCTTCTGGCCGCTCGGCGGCGGGCGCGGGGATCGACGTGGCTTCCATCCACTTTCCTTCCTGGAGTTGTCTGAGGCGGCTACGACAATGGGTGGTGGCCGGGCGCACAGCTACCGCCATCCGGCGCCCGCTGACTAATGCTGTTCGTCCAACCGGCGCCCGTTGGCGTGCTCCAACCTGGCCGGCACGCCGTCAGGTCAGATGTCGGTGCGGGGCGCGCCGGCTGCGCACGCGAGGCGCCCACCGAGGCGGCGACCACGAGCGCGATCCCCAGCACCGCCCGCGCGCTGAGCTGCTGGCCCAGGACCAGCGAAGCCCGCCAGCGCCGCCATGCGCCGGCTCCAGGCTCATCAGCACGCCGAACAGGGAGGTCGCGATGCGCCGCAGCGCCTCCATCTCAAACGAGAACGGGATCGCCGAGGAGAGGATCCCGACGGCCGCCCCCAGCGCCAGCGACCGCGGCTCGATCAGATGCGAGCCGGCGTCGGCGATCCCCACCGGGAGCGTCACCAGCGCGGCGACGCACAGCGCCACGGTCAGCCCCGCGCCGCGCTCGAACGCCCGCCCGACCCGCGCGCTGAGCAGGATGTAGCACGCCCCACAGGCTGCCGGCCAGCAGCGCGAAGAACACGCCGAGCCCGCTGATCGTGCTCGCCGCCGCCGTGGGTGAGCGCCAGGATCCCGGCGACGGCCAGCGCGACCCAGACGAGATCCAGCGGCCGCCGCGAGCCGGCCACCGCCACCGTCAGCGGGCCCGACGAACTCCAGCGACACGGCGATGCCCAGCGGGATCCGGTGCAGCGCGTCGTAGAAGCTCAGGGTCATCCCGGCCAGCACCAGCCCGAACACGACCGCCACCGGCAGCCCGCGCAGCGCCCGGCCGCGCAGCCGCGGCGGCGAGGTCGCCAGCAGGACGAGCGCGGCCGTGGCCATCCGCAGCACGACGGCGCCGCCGGGCCCCACCCACGCGAACAGGTGCACCGCAAGCGCGCCCCCGAGCTGCACCGAGGCGATCCCCCCGATCACCAGCCCGCCCGACGGGGCGCGCGCCAGCCAGCCCCCGTCCGGCGCGCCGTCGGGTCAGGTCGCTCATCGCGGCCGATCGTAGACCGGGGGTGGCGGACCGCGTGCTCCCCCGCACCACCAACTCGGTCTCGAAGCACCTGCACCGGCTCGACCACTCCGCCCCTCCATCAGCCCCAGCAGCGCCCGCGTCGCCCTCTCCCCCTTGCCCCGATGCGGCTGGCGCACGGTGGTGAGCCCGAGCCCCGACGCCGTGGCCGCGTCGTCGAAGCCCACCACCGACAGATCCCCCGGCACCTCCAGCCCGCGCGCGCCGGGCCTGCGCCAGCGCACCCTCGGCCAGACGGTCTGAGACGCACAGCAGCGCCGTCGGGGAGGGCCGCAGATCCAGCAGCGTGGCCGCCGCCGCGGCGCCCTCGTCCACCGAGCTCGTCATCCCGGCCACCACCGGCACCGCGGACCAGTCAACGCCGGCGGCGATGACCGCGCCGCGGTAGCCCTCCAGGCGCCGGCGGGTCACCGCATAGGTGGCCCGGGCCTGCGCGCGCGCCCCCACCCTCGCGCGCTCCTGCCCCCGGTGCAGGGCGAAGGTGATGACGCCGAGCCGCCGTGGCCGAGGCCCAGGACGTGCTCGGCCGCCAGCCGAGCCCCGGCCGCGTCGTCGATGCCCACCCAGCACGGCACCGGTCCGCCCCGCGCTTGCAGCGCCGCCGGCTCGGGCTCGTCGATCACCACCGTGGGCAGCCGCCGCGCGATGGCGGCATCGACCAGCGGGTCGTCGTCGGCCATCGAGAAGATGAGCAACCCGTCGATCACCGCTGCGCTGACCGCGGCGGCACTGCGCTCACTGCCGGCCGAGCCGGGGACGAGCAGGAGGCCGGCGCCCTCGCCCTCGGCCACCGCGCTGATCCCGGCCAGGAGCGCGACGCTCACCGGGTCCTCGAAGGCGTAGGAGAGCGGGTTGGCGTAGGCGAACCCGATCGCGCCGACGCGGCCGCGCCGCAGCCCGGCGGCCAGCGGATTGGGGCCGGGATAGCCGAGCTCGGCGGCCACCGCCAGGACCCGCTCGCGCGTCGCCGCCGACAGCTGGTCGGGCCGGTTGAACGCGTTGGAGACGGTCTTGGCCGAGCAGCCCAGCCGGTCGGCGATCGACTGAAGGGTGATTTGGGTCGACATCATGGGTACGTATCTTGTCAGGTACTTCATCGATGAAGAAACGACGCCTCCCACCCGCCATCGCCGTCCTCTGCGTCGTGCAGTTCGTCGACGTGCTCGGCGTCACCGAGGTGCTCACAGCCGCGCCCCGGATGCTGCGTCCCTATCGGCTGGGGCGGCGCGGCCTCGGCGGTGCTGACCGCATACGCGATGTGCTTCGGTGGCCTGCTGATGGTGGGCGCGCGGTTGGGCGACCGCTTCGGCCACCGCCGGGTGCTGCTGGCGGGATCGCGCTGTTCGCGGCCGGCTCGCTGAGTGCGCCGCCACCGCCGGGTCGGTCGCGGCGACTGGTCGCCGGCCGCTGCCTGCAGGGCGCGGCCGCCGCCATCTCGGTGCCGGCGTCGCTGCGGCTGCTCATCGCCGCCACGCCGCGCGCGCCCGATCGGCGCGCGGCGATGGCGAGCGTGGAGCGCCGCCGGCGCCCTCGCCGGGGCCGGCGGCTTCGTCGTCGGCGGAGCGCTCACCCAGCTCGCCGGGTGGCGCGTGATGTTCTGGATCAACCTCCCGCTGGCGCGCTGTTCATCGCCGTCGGCGTGTTGCGCTCGGTCGCGCCACGCCGGTCCGTCGGCGGTCCCGGGCTCGACCTACCGGTGGGTTGCTGTTGAGCGCCGGAGTCGCCGGCGTCGTTCTCGGAGGCTCGCTGCTGCAGCCACCGGGTCGGCTCGGCCTGGGCGCCGGCGCCGTGGCCGGCGGGCGGCCCTCCTGTCCGCGACGGCGTGGGTGGAGCGCCGCGCGCCGGACCCGCTCATCCCGGCGCGGCGCTGCGCCGCGGTTCGCCTGCGCACCGGCGCGGCCGCCGCCTTCCTCAACACCGCCACCTCCAGCTCGGCCCTGGCGATCGCCACCCTCGAGCTCCAGCGCACCCAGCATCTCTCCTCCGGGGCGACCGGCCTGAGGTTGATGCCGCTGAGCGTGGGCGTGATCGCCGGGCGCGGGCCTCGCCGCGCCGGCGCTGAGCAAGCTGCGCGCACGGCGGTGATCGGTCTCGGGCTCGCCCTCATCGGCGTGGCCGACGCGGGGCTCATCGCCCTGGTGAGCTCCGGATGGCTGGTGGCGGCGCCGGTCGCGGTGGCGGGCGCCGGGCTGGGCCTCTCCTCGGTGGCGGCCAACGCTCTGGGCACGGACGTGGGCGAGTCGCTGCAGGCCGCGGCCGCCGGCGCGCTCAACACCGCGGCGCAGCTCGGCACCGCGCTCGGCATCGCCGCGCTGCTGCTGCTCAGCGGCGCCACCACCCGCGCCGCCCTCCCACTCCGCGGCCCCACGCTCGGCTGGGCGGCCGCCGCGCTCTTGGCGCTCACGGGCGCCGCGGTGATCGCTCCATGCCGTCGGGGCGTCAGTGACAGACGGGCGCTCAGCGGCGGACGCGGGCTCAGCGGCAGAGCGGGCTCAGCGGCAACGCGACTCAGGGGCAGACGGGCGCGTACCGCGGCTGCGCGACCAGGCGCACCCACTCCTCGCGCGTGAAGTTGCGCCCGGCCACCTGGCAGGCGCGCCGCTCCCAGTCAGACAGCGCCGTCGGCCAGACGAAGGCACGACCCGTGTCCTGGACGTCGAGCAGCCCGCGCCCGCGGGCGGCGAACGCGACCGTCGCGGCGGTGCCGGCGTCGGTGTGCAGGCGCCGGGCCCTCCTGCTGGAGCGTGGAGAAGAACCACAGCTTCACCGACCCGTCCTGGTAGCCGGCGGTCACGAAGCGCTGGCCGCTCGGGCTCGAAGGCCAGGCTGGTGATCGGGGCCGAGGCGGCGATGAGCGCGGGCGCCTGCGCCTGCCCGGTCGTCGGGTTCCACAGGTCCACCGTTCCCGCCGCCGTGCCGGTGGCGAGCGTCCCGTTGGGCGCGAACGCCACCGAGGTGGCGCCGCTGGGCGGGCTCAGCGTCTGGGTGGTCGCCCCGCTCGCGCGTGTCCAGGACGAGCACCCGCCCGTCGGGCACCCCGGCCGCCAGCAGGCTGCCGTCGGGCGAGAACGCGAGCTGGTCCGAGCGACCCGTGCCCGAGCCCACCTCGAGCTCGCGCGGCGGCCCCACCAGCGTCCCGGTGTCGGTCCGCCACGTGGCCAGGAACGCCGCCGGCAGCGCTGGCAGATCGGGCGTCGGGTGGGTCTCGTTGCGATCGCTGGCCGCCAGCAGGCTGCCGTCGGGCGAGAACGCGAGCGCCTGGATGGCCTCGGGGCGGCCGAGCACCGCGTGCAGGCCGAGCATCGTCTGCGCCGGCCGCGGCGTTCCGGACACGTTCCACAGCTGCACGAAGCCGGCATGGCCGGCGACGGCGAGCACCGGCGCGGTCGGTGACCATGCCAGCGCGGTGATCCCATCCGCGGCGCTCACCCGGAAGGTCGCGCGCCGCTCGAGCGTCCGGGTGGAGAACACGCCGACCGTCGAGACGCCGATCCGCGCGGCGAACTCGGAGCCGTCGGGCGAGGTGGCCAACGGCGGCACCTGCGGCGCCTGGGCCGTGCAGCAGCGCAGGCCGGCGCCGAGCGCGGCCGCGCGGCCGAACTGCCGGGTGCCGGTGAGATCCCAGGCCAGCACGTCGCCGTCCAGCGAGGAGGTGTAGAGCGTGGTCCCGTCGGGGCTGGCCGCTGCGCTCTGGACCTGGCCGGTGGGTCCGCTGAGCTCCTGGACCGGCGTTGCCGTGCGCGCGTCCCAGACGATCACCGTGTTGTCGTTGCCGACGGTCGTCGCCGCCTCGCCGGTCGGGCCCGAAGAACGCGGCCGCCACCGCGGCATGGTGGGTGCCGGACCCTTCGCGCGCGGCTCCCGTGGTCGTGTCCTGGAACCACACCGTTCCGCCGCGGCCGCCCAGCGCGACGCGCCGCCCGTCCGGGCTGATGGCGGCAACCGCGGGCGCGCCCGCGTCCGCCGGGATGTCCACGGTGCGCAGGCGCTGCAGCGAGACGGTGTCGAACACGCTGACCGCGTGGGTCGACACGGTCACGAGCTGCCGGCCGTCGTCGGTGAGGCGCAGCGCGACGAGCGGGCCCGTCCCGATCCGCACGGTGGCGTTGAGACGGCCGTCGGGCAGCGACCACCGGTCCAGGTAGGCGGCGCCGGGGTGCCCGGCGGCGTCCAGCGCCCAATAGCCGTAGACCACGAACTGGCCACCGGGATCGACGGCGATGCTGCCGTTGGGGATGTCGGCGGTGCTCTCGTTCTGGAAGCTGGGGTCGAGCGGGAGCTGGCGACGCAGCGCGAGCGTCCGCGCGTCGCGGACATCGAGCCGCTGGCCCCCGCGCCTGCTCGGTGGGGTACACCAGCAGCGTGCCGTCGGCGGAGTAGACGGGCGCCTGGTCGCCGCTGAAGTCGACCAGCGGCCGCGCCGCCACGGCGCGCGAGACGGCGTCATAGAAGCGGATCGTCCCGGCGTCGGCGTCGCCGACGGCCAGGGTGCGCCCGTCGGGGCTGAGCGCGAGCCGGTCGGGTGACGCCGGCTGCGAGCGCGAAGGACCGCATGACCGCGGGCGTGCGCAGCAACGTCGTGAGCAGGGAGCCCTCGGTCTGCTCGGAGCGGTTGAGGGTGACCGCCTCGCGCGCGAGCAGCATGGCCAGGTCGAGGCTGGGCTCGCTCACCGCCTCGGTGCCGAGCTGGCGTCCGAGCGCCGCGCGCGCGTCGGCGGCGGCGGCACGCGCGGCGTCATTGGCGCTGTCCTGCTTGACCAGCGCGAACGCGCCGGCGCCGAGCGCCAGCGACCAGCAGCACGCCGGCCGCGATGCGCCAGGTTGCGCAGCCGCCGGCGGTGGGCGCGCTGGCGCTGGGCGTCGCGCCTGGCCTCGAGGCGGCTGGCGTCGATGAACTCGCGCTCGACCGAGTTCAGCCACTCGCGGTTGCGGGCCGTCCATTCCAGCGCGTTGGCCAGGCGCGCCCCGCGGTACAGCTCGCCCGGGTCCCGTCCGGCCATGTCCCACTCCCGGGCGGCGGCGATGAGGTGGGCGTGGATGCGCCGGCCCATCTGGTCCTCGTCCAGCCAGGCCCGGTAGCGCGGCCACTCGCGCACCAGCGCCTCATGCGAGAGCTCGACGTTCCCGTCGCCCACGGTGATCAGGCGCGCGTCGATGAGCGTCGCCAGCACCCGCTCGCCGTCGTTGACGCGCTGCAGCTCGGCCAAGGGCACCCGCCGGCGCGCGAGGGCACCGTCGTCCCCCGCCACCAGGCGCAGCATCACGTTGCGCGCCGCGCGCCGCTCGGGCTCGGTGAGCTGGCCATAGGCCGCCTCGGCCAGACGCCCGACCGCGCCCCGCACGCCGCCGCTGCGCCGATAGGCGTCGAAGCGCAGGACGTGGCCGTCGCGCGCGCGCCACAGCTCGAGCAGCGCCGTGGACAGCAGCGGCAGGCCGCCGGGCTCGTCCGCCACGTCGGCCACCAGCGCGTCGACCAGCGTGTGCTCGATCGTCAGCCCGGACCGCGCGGCGGGCCCTTCGATGGCCTCGGTCAGCTCCTCGCGATCCATCGGCCCGACCAGGGCGTGGCTGTGGCTGAGCAGCTCGGCGAAACGCGGGTGGGCGCCGAGCCGGCCGTAGAAGTCGGCCCGCAGCGCACAGAGCACGAGCACGCGACGCTCGGGCTCCCGGGCCGCGGCGGCGAGCCGGTCCAGGAAGCGCCCCCGCTCGGCCTCGCCGGCGCCCAGCGTGAACACCTCCTCGAGCTGGTCGACGGCGATCACGATGCCCTCGGTGGGCCCCAGGCGCCCCAGCGTCCCGTCGAGGCCGGCCCCGCCGAGGGCGCGGTCGAGCTCTTCGCAGGGATGCGAGCCCGGGGCGCAGGAGCACCTGCCGCCATCCGGCGCTGCCCGGGAGCGCGCCGGCCTTGAGCGCGGGCAGCAGCCCGGCGCGCAGCAACGAGGACTTCCCGATCCCCGACGGGCCGAGGATCCCCACCAGCGTGGACTCCGCCGCGCGCGCCACCAGTTCGGACACGACGCGATCGCGGCCGCAGAAGTACTCGGCGTCTCCGGTGTCAAAGGAGGCCAGCCCCTTGAACGGGCACACGAGCCTGGTCGGCACGCCGGCGGCGCGCGTCTCGGTGGGCCGGCCACCGCCCAGCGACTCGTCCTGGCGCAGCACCATCCGCTCCAGGTCCTGCAGCGCCCGGGCGGGCTCCAGGCCCAGCTCCTCGCGCAACAGCGCGCTCGTCTCGCGGTAGACCTCGAGCGCCTCGGCCCGGCGCTCGGCGCGGTACAGCGCCAGCATCTGCTGCTGGCGCAGGCGCTCGCGCAGCGGCTCGGCGGCGACGAGAGCCTCGAGCTCGGGGATGAGCTCGGCGTGGCGCCCGAGGGCCAGGTCGGCGTCGATGCGCTCCATCAGCGCCAGCAGCCGCAGCTCCTCCAGGCGACGGGCCTCCGGGGCGACGAACTCCATCCGCGCCAGGTCGGCCAGGGCCGGTCCGCGCCACAGGGCCAGCGCCTCGCGCAGGCGCACCGCGCCCGCGGCCGGATCCCCGGCGGCGACGGCCTGCCGGCCCTGGTCGAGCAGGCGCTCGAACCGCGCCGCGTCGAGCTGATCGGGCTCGACGCAGAGCACGTAGCCGCCCGGCGCGGGTGACCAGCAGCGACTCCGTCGCCGCAGCGCAGCGCCCGGCGCAGCCGCGAGACCGCGACGTGCACCGCGTTGGCGGCGCTCTGGGACGGCTCGCCGCCGAACAGGTGCTCGATCAGCCGGTCGGTCGTCACCAGCGCATTGGCGTGGGTCACCAGCAGCGCCAGCAGCGCGCGCTGGCGCTCGCCGCCCAGCCGGACCGGGGCGCCGTCGTGCGACACCTCCAGCGGCCCGAGCACGCGGAACTGCGTCGAGAGGCGCACCTCGATCCCCATCGCACCGATTATCCGACGCGTCGCGGCGGCGCGCAAACCGGGTCGACCACGTGTCCGCCGCCGGACCGGTCACGCGGGCGGCGCCGGCGCCCCAAAACCTCACCAAACCGGCCCGAACGCGGGCCATGACCCACCCCGTCAGGCCGCCGTCAGTGCCCGGTCAGCGCGCGCGCCGACGATCTCCGAGCGGATGAGGAAGGAACCGATTGTCCTAATGACCTAGGAGGCGCCGATGAGCGTTAGTCGCGGCGTGACCACAGTGGCGGTCACGGGATTGCTGGCCCTTGGGGTCGCAGCATGTGGGAGCAGCGGAGGCGGCTCCTCGGGCGCGGAGCGCGAGCGCCAGCGGCAAGGCGTCTGGCGGCTCGGTGCCGACGGTGCCGCTCAAGGCCGGCGAGAACCCGGTCGGCCAGGTGCTCACCGGCGCCGACCAAGAAGCGCGGCGGCACCCTGACGGTCTACACCAGCGAGGACTTCGAGCATCTCGATCCGGGCGAGTCCTACTTCACCAATGACTACGGCGTCGACGGGGCCACCCAGCGGACGCTGTTCGCCTACAAGCCCAACACCGCCAACGTGCTCAGCCCGGACCTCGCCACCGTGATCCCGACGACGGCCAACGGCGGCATCACCGACGGCGGCAAGACGGTCACCGTCCACATCCACCCCGGCGTGCACTTCAGCCCGCCGGTCAACCGCGAGGTGACCTCGGCCGACGTCGCCTACGCGATCGAGCGCGGCGCCAACCCCAACGTCGCCAACCCCTACTTCCAGTCCTACTTCGGCGCCGGCGCGCCGGCGCCGCTGGTCGGGCGCGACGAGCCCGAGCTACAAGGGCGGCCCGATCCCGGGCATCCAGACGCCCGAACAAGTACACGATCGTCTTCCACACGGTCAAGCCCAGCGGCGCGTTCCTCGTGGAGGCGCTGAGCCTGCCGATCTCGGCGCCGGTGCCCGAGAGCTTCGCGGGGCCGCTGGACAAGCAGTCGCCGACGACCTACGGCACCAAGTACCTGGTCGCCACCGGCCCGTACATGATCCAGGCAGACCCCAAGACGGGCCAGTTTCAGGGCATCGGCTACCAGACCGGCAAGTCGCTGACGCTGGTGCGCAACCCCAACTGGAACGCCAAGACCGACTGGCGTCCCGCCTACCTGAACCGCATCAACTTCGTCATCGGCGGCGACGCGACCGTGATCGGCCAGCAGGTGCTCAAGGGCTCTGACGCGCGTCCAGTTCGACACGCCGGCCCAGTCGACGGTCAAGCTGGCCTACCAGCAGTATCCGTCGCAGATCACGTTCACCCCGGGCTCGGGCGACCACTACGCCGCGCTCAACAACTCAGCCGGGCCGTTCAAGAACGTCAACCTGCGCCGGGCGGTGTGGGCCAACCTCGACCGCGCCGCGATCATCAAGCTGCGCGGCGGCTCGCTCACCGGTCAGCCGGCGACGCACTTCATCTACCCGGGCCTCAACGGCTATGACCAGTCCGGCGGCGCCGCCGGCCCGCAGGTGCCGTGGAACGCCAACGTCAACGGCAGCCTCTCGGTGGCGCGAGAAGTACATGAGGGCCGCCGGCTACAAGTCGGGCAAGTACACCGGCTCGGCCACCGTGCAGATCGTCGGCGCCAACAACGGCAACAGCCCGGCGATCATCCAGCTCGTCAACACCGACTGACCCAGCTGGGCTTCCACACGCACGTCAGCCTCGTCGACCAGTCGGTGATGTACGCCAAGTACTGCGGCGTGCCCAAGCAGGAGATCGACGTCTGCCCCACCGTCGGGTGGCTGCGTGACTTCGCCGATCCGCTGACGGTGCTCTACGTCCCGTTCTACGGACCCTCCATCACCCCGACCAACAACTCCAACTGGGGTCAGGTCAACGACCCCGCAGATCAACGCCGCGATGCAGAAGGCGGCGCTCGTCTCCGATCCGACGGCGCGCGCTCAGGCCTTCGCCAACGTCGACAAGATGCTCGTCGACCAGGCGGTCGCGATCCCCGAGGACTTCGACAACCAGGCCAACGTCGAGTCAAAGGACGTCGCCGGCGTCGACTCCCTCTGGAACGAGGGGACCTGGGACCTGAGCTTCACCTCCCTGAAGAACCCGTAGATCAGCCAGGCTCCTCCCCCAACGGCGAGGTCGTCTCGTCTGCCCGTCATGCGGCGGTGGGCAGCGCGGGACGGCCTCGCCCTCCTCCCGAGCATGAGCACGAGCGCTCCCGCGGCGAGGTAGAGCGTGCCCTGGGCGTTGAGCAGCGCCATCAGGCCCAGCGGCGCGGTGAGCACCCCGGCGGCGGCGATGCCCAGCGCCTGACCGGCGTTCTCGACGAGCCCGAGCGCCGCGAACACGCGACCGCGCTCGCCGTCGCCGGTGGCCCGCTGCAGGAAGCTGATCCCCGGCCGTCTCCATGATCACGCCGGGGGCCCCGGCGCACACGAACAGCGCCACGTACACCGCCTCTGACCGGGTGACGAGCGGGCCGTTCCAGATCGTCAGGTCGACGATCGCCGAAGGCGATGGCCGCTCGCCGCGGCGAGAGCGAGCGGCCGCCAGCGGTCCCCACGCGCGCGCGAGGAGGAGCCCCGCCGGCGATGGCGCCGACGGCCTGGACGCCGCGCAGCAGGCCGATCTCCGCTGCCCCGCCGTGCAGCCGCCGGGCCACGAACACGATGAACAGCACCACGAAGATGCCCTGGGCGGTGTCGGCGACGAGCGCCACGAGCAGCGCAGCGGCGACCGCGCGGGTGCGCAGGACGCGCAGCCGAGCCCACCGGCTGCGGAGCCGCACCGACACCGGCACCGCCGTCGCGCTCGGCCCCTGGCCGCGGCACGCCGCGGCAGCCGAGCGATGAGCAGCCCGGCCACGCCGAAGCTCAGCGCGTCGGCGACGACGATCGTGCGCAGGCTCCCCGCGGCCAGCAGCAGCCCGCCCAGCGGGCCGCCGGCAAGGCGCGCCACCGCGGTCCCCAGCCCCACCAGCGAGTTGGCCGACACCAGCTGCCATGGGTCGACGAGCGCGGGCAGCAGCGCGTTCTTGGCCGGGTCGAACAGAGCCCGCAGGCTCGACTGCGCCACGATCACCGCATAGACGATGGCCAGGCCGTGCCGGTCGTGCACGAGCAGCAGCGGCAGCAGCGCCACGGCCTGGATCGCGCTGAGCACGATCATCACCGCGCGCCGGTCGACGGTGTCGGCGAGCCGCCCGCTCACGGGGGCGAGCGCGATGCCGGGCAGCCAGCTCGGCGGCAAACGCGGCCGAGGTCCCCACCGCCGAGCCCGTGAGCTGATAGACGACGATCGGCAGCGCGATGAGCAGCAGCCAGTCCCCGGTGTCGGAGATCAGCCCGGCCACCCACAGACGTGCGAAAGGCGGGGACGCTCAGCGGTCCGCGGGGCGCCACGGAGCCTCGGTCCGGGGGAAGGCGTACAGGTCGAGCTCGACGAGCTCGGCGTCGGCGGGGGCGGACTCGCGTCCGGCCGCGATCAGGGGACGGATGAGCGCGTCCAGCTGCTCCCCCAGCGCCCGCAGCTCGGCGGGGTTGATCCGCAGCGTGTAGCTCGAGGCGAGGTCGACCTCGCGCCAGGCCGCGGGCACCGAGTCGCGGTGTGACAGGTAGTCGCGCAGCAGCCGCTGCTCGAGCGCCAACGAGGCCGCCATCACGGCCGCCGTCCCGCGCCCCGCGGGAGTGGCCGGGTCAGCGTCGGGGTCCAGCGCAAACCCGGTGATCGTCGCCTGCCACGGTCGCTGGCGCCGGTCGGCGGACGCCACCGGCTCGACCAGCCGGTGGCCGGCCAGGGTGCGCAGGTGATAGCTGCAGTTCGATGGCGTGTCCCCCACCGCCCGCGCGCACGCCGACGCGCTGGCCGGACCGTTGGCCATGAGGTAGGTGAGCAGGTCGAGGCGGACGGGATGGGCCAGCGCCTCGAGCACCTCGGGATCGGTGAGCACGGGCCGGCGCTCGGCCATGACTCGCCCTCCTTTCTGAAAGAGCTTTTCAGATCTGTATATCGCACGTCCGGCAGATCTGCAAGCCTCTTTCAGAGTTTCGCGAGGGACCGCCACCCATGGTGGTGGTCGATGGCGAGGTCGTCGGTGGGGCAGCGCTCGAAGCCGCGCCGGCGGCCAACCGGCGACGCCGGGTCGGCGTCGCTGACCCGCTCCGCCGAAACCGCCGCAACCGGTAACGTCGCGGCGTGTTCTGGACGGTGAAATGAAATCGGGTGCGATGAACTGGAGAGCTCGGTGGCCGCGGCGAAGGCTGATGGCGCCGGTGATCGGACTGCTGCTGGGGTTCGGCCTGTACGTTCCGGCCGCGGCATTGGCCGTCGACTCATCCGACGGTGTCGCCGCCGACGTGTTCCGCAACGGCACCGAGGTCGACGTCTACTATCGGGGCGCCGACAACGGGATCTGGGAGCGCGTGTACTCCGACGCGGCCGGCTGGAGCGGAGCGATCGAGCTCCCCGGCACCGCGGGCATCGCCGCTTCCTCCCCCGCCGCCGACGTGTTTCGCAACGGCGCCGAGGTCGACGTCTACTACCGCCGTACCGACGGCGCGATCGGCGAGTCGGTCTACAGCGACGCGAACGGGTGGAGCGGGTCCCTGACGGTCCCGGGCACCTCCGGCGTGGCCGCCTCGGCCCCCGCCGCCGACGTGTTCCACGGCGGCGCCGAGGTCGACCTCTACTACCGCGACGCCGACAACGGCATCCATGAGTCGGTCTACAGCGACGCGACCGGGTGGAGCGCGCCGTTTGAGCTGCCCGGCACCGCCGGCGTGGCCAGCTCCGCCCCGGCGGTCGACGTGTTTCGCAACGGCGCCGAGGTCGACGTCTACTACCGCCGTACCGACGGCGCGATCGGCGAGTCGGTGTACAGCGACGCGAACGGTTGGAGCGGGTCCCTGACGGTCCCGGGCACCGCCGGCGTGGCCGCCTCGGCCCCCGCCGCCGACGTGTTTCGCAACGGCGCCGAGGTCGACCTCTACTACCGCACCACCGACAACGGGATCGGCGAGTCGGTCTATTCGGATGCCACCGGCTGGAGCAGCCCGGTCGAGCTCCCGGGCACGAGCGGCAACGCGGCGACCGGTCCGGGCGTCGATGTGTTCCGCAACGGGACCGAGGTCGACCTCTATTACCAGGCCGCCAACGACGCGCTGCGCGAGCTCGCCTACAGCGACGCCGCGGGCTGGCGCGGCCCGATCGACCTCGGTGGAGCCGTCGTCGCCCCGCCGGCGACACCGGTCGCGCCGGTTCGCACGATCATCCTCCCGCCTCCATCGGGGCGCCACGCGCGCCCACGTGTGCGCGTGGAGGTCACGATCAAATGGACATGGACCCGCCGTGGCACGCGCATGGTCAGCGCCAAGGCCCCCCAGTTCCCCAAGCGCGGACGGCTGGCGGTGCGGTGCACCGCCCGGGGCTGCCCCCACGGCGTCCGGAGAGTCGGACGCGCGGGCCTTGCCGGGCTGTGGCGACGGCTGGAGCGTCCGCTCTACCGCTCGGGCGATCGGATCACCATCACCATCACCCAGCCTGGACGTGTCGCCGAGCGCGCCGAGGTGCGGATCCGGGCCGCCAAGGTGCCGGCCGTGCGCTTGCTCCGCTAACTCGTCACAGGCGAGGAGGGGCGAGGAGGCGAGGACGCGAGGCGGCGAGGCGGTGCGAGGCGTGCTCCCTGGTACGGTGACGCGCCTGTCCGCCTCTGACCCGCAATCGATCGCCTCCGGTGAGCTGACGGCCATGGTCGGCGAGCTGGAGCTCTGCTATGAGACCTTCGGCGCTGCGACGGCGCCGCCGGTGCTGCTCATCATGGGCCTGGCCTCGCAGATGCTGCTCTGGGACGACCAGTTCTGTGAGGAGCTGGCCTCCCGCGGGTTCCGTGTCATCCGTTTTGACAACCGCGACATCGGGCGCTCCTCCCAGCTGCGCGGCGCCGCGATCCCCACGCGCTGGCAGCTTCTGCGGCGCAGCGCCCGCGGGGCCGCCTACACGCTCAAGGACATGGCCGCCGACAGCGTCGGCCTGCTCGACGCCCTCGGGATCGGGGCCGCGCACATCGTCGGAGCGTCGATGGGCGGCATGATCGCCCAGCTCGTCGCCATCAACCACCCCGACCGCGTCCTCTCGCTCGTGTCGATCATGTCCACCACCGGCAACCCCAAGGTGGGCAGGCCCCAGCCGCGGATGATGATGATGCTGATGCGCAAGGCCAAGCGCGAGCGCGAGGCCTATATCGAGGACCACATCGAGACCTACCGCGCGATCGGCTCGGAGCAGTTCGACTTCGAGGAGGAGCACAAGCGCGAGCGCGCCGCCCGGCTCTTCGAGCGCGGCGTCTATCCCGCCGGGAGCGCGCGCCAGCTCGGCGCGGTGGTCTCGGCGGCCGACCGCACCGCGGCGCTGGGCGGCGTCCGCGTCCCCACGACGGTCATCCATGGCGACGCCGATCCGCTTGTCGATGTCTCGGGCGGGCGCGCCACCGCCGAGGCGATCCCGGGCGCCCGGCTCGTCATCCTCCCGGGTATGGGCCACGACATGCCCCGCGCGTTGTGGCCGCAGATCATCGACGCGATCGTGCAGACCACATCCGGTAGCGTCCGCAGCGCGGCGTCGTAGCACCGAGGTGGGTTGGGCGCGCCCGCGGGCGCGCCGCCCTCTCCGGGGTCACCCCGGGGATCCCCCAATATCTGGGACAGTGCATCGCGAGCCCTTGCGTGCATCCGTTCGGAGGCACCTCGGGGCACGCACGACATGGAGCAGTCGGGGCGCGGCGCCGCCATGATCTGTCGCCATGTACACCAACCGCGAACGCGCCGCCGCAGCCGCCCTGCTCACCGATGTGATGCTCCTGTCGCGCTGGAAGGAGGAGGCCATGGCCGAGGCGTGCGCGATGGCGCTCGAGCATTGGCCGAGCTGGCTCGACGCCCTGGTGCTGCACGTGATGTCGGTCCACGAGGCCCCAGACGCCGGCGAGCGCGACGCCCTCGCCGCGATCGTCGAGGCATTTCTGGTGCAGCGGCGCGCCGGCTCGGAGCGGGTGCGCTTCGACTGGCCGGTCGCCCGCGTCGGCTCGGCGCCGCAGCTGGCGGACGCGCTTGAGCTCTCAGACGGTCAGCTCGCCTGGCTGGCCGACGTGCGCGGGCTGGAGCGAACCGTCGCGGCCGAACGGCTGCGCAACTACCGCTACGCCGCGGTCCCCCGCCGCAGCGGCCTGCCGCGCGTCATCGAGGCCCCCAAGCTCCGGCTCAAGGAGATCCAGCGGTGGGTCCTGCGCGAGATCCTCGACCACGTCCCGGTCCACCATGCGGCCCAGGGGTTCACGCGGGGGCGCTCGGTCGTCGACCACGCCCGTCACCACGCTGGGCAGCCGGCGGTCCTGCGACTGGATCTGGCGGACTTCTTCGCATCGGTCTCAGCCGGTCGCGTGTTCGGCCTGTTTCGCACCGCGGGCTATGAGCCGTCGGTGGCGCACGTGCTCACCGGCCTCACCACCAATGTGGTGCCCCAGCACGTCTGGAACGTCGTCCACGCCGCCGCCGCGTCCGCGCCGGTCCCGGCCACGTTTCGCCTCGGGCGGGCGCTGGCCACACCACACCTGCCCCAGGGTGCGCCCACGTCACCGGCGCTGGCCAACCTGGCGGCGTTCCGGCTCGACCGCCGCCTGAGCGGGCTGGCGGCGTCCCAGGGGCTGCGCTACTCCCGGTACGCCGACGACCTCGCGTTCTCGGGCCCGCGGCTGGGCCACCACGGCACCGCTCTGGAGGCGCTCGTGGCCACGATCGTCCGCGCGGAGGGCTTCGCGCTGAACACGGACAAGTCCGTGCTGCGCACCCGCGCGGCCCGGCAGTCGGTGTGCGGGATCGTCGTCAACGCCGCGCCCAACGTCACCCGCGCCGACTATGACCGCCTGAAGGCGATCCTCCACAACGCCGCCCGGCACGGTCCCGCCGGCCAGGGCCTGGCCGGGCGTAGAGCTGAGCTGCAGGGCCGCATCGCCTGGGTGGCGGCGCTCAACCCCGCGCGGGGCGAGAAGCTCAGGCGGCGCTTCGCGCGAGATCGACTGGAGCAGCTGACCAGACCCGAGACTCCGAAGACCGATCCCGCGGTCAGCCGCGGTGGATGAACACCCGCCCGGCCTCGGTCTTGACCGGGTAGGTGCTGAGGTTCTCGCGCGCCGGCGGGCGCGTGGCCTCGCCGGTCTTGTAGTTGAAGCGGCCGTTGTGCTTGGGGCACTCGATGATGTCGCCCTGGACCAGCCCGTCGGCGAGGTAGGCGCGCTCGTGGGTGCACATCGGGTCGGTGGCGTGGAAGGTGTCCTGCGGGCTGCGGTAGATGGCGAACGTCCGCCCGGCGCGATCCACCTCGATCACGTCCTCCTCCTCGATGTCGTCGATGGCGCAGGCCTCGACCCAGCCGTCCGGCGTCCGCGAGCGCTCACGCCTCGAACACCGCGTTGTGCATCTCGGGACGGAACGGCTGGGCCGCCGGCGGCAGCTCGCGCCGCACGTAGTAGCCCGGCTCGCGCATCTGGCGCAGGAGCGTCGGCACGATCTCCCGATAGGCCGCGACCAGGCTCGGGTACGGGGTGGGCAGATCGTCGGCGACCTCGGCGTGGAGCCTGGGCAGCGCGTGGTAGGGGACCATCGGGAACATGTGGTGCTCGACGTGGTAGTTCATGTTCCAGTAGAGGAAGCGGAAGACCGGGTTCATGTGGATGGTCCGGGCGTTGAGCCGGTGGTCGAGCACGTTCTCGGCCAGCCCGGCGTGCTGCGAGAGCCCGAACAGCGCCGCCAGCCAGCGGCCGTAGAGCGACGGCAGCCCGACGTACATGAGCGGCAGGAAGGAATGCAGGACGACCGCCGCCGCGACGACGACGACGTAGATGGCCACCCACGCGCGCGCCTCGCGGTAGACGCGGAAGCGCTCGCTCTCGGGGATGAAGTCCTGCTCCTCCTCGGTGAGCCGCCCCGCGGCGTGGCGCCCCACGCTGATGCGCCGTGTCCCACGCGTCGCGCAGCCCGATCACGTTGATCACCAGCTTGGCCACGTCGGGCGGGCGCATCGCCGCGATCTCGCGGTCGCGCCCCACGATGATCGTGTCGGTGTGATGGCGGGCGTGGCTCCAGCGCCAGAACGTCGGCTCCTTGATGTTCATGAACGAGGCGACCTGGTAGAGGACGTCGTTGATCCAGAGGTCTTGAACGCGGTGCCGTGCCCGCTCTCGTGCCAGCGCGAGTCGGTCGCCGACCCGTAGAGCACGCCGTAGCCGATGAAGCACGGCACCGCAGCCAGCTGCCCCAGAACAGCGCCGCCGCCGACCCCGAAGGCGACGAGCAGCGCCAACCACAGCGCGGTGTCGCGCAGCGCGGGCCCGTCACTGCGGCGCATCAGCTCCTTCATGCGCTTGCGCGGGACGTCGGGGTGATACCAGTCGGCGGCCACGAGACCCTGCTCGGCCGCCCGCTGCGCGTTGGGCCCGATGAGGCTGTAGTCCGTCTTCTCCGTCGTTGCCATCCCGCCCCGATCCTCGACTGATGTGCCGAGGCCGAGTCAATCACACGCTAGTGGTGGCGACCGAACAGCCGCCCGATGGCCGCGAAGAACCGGCGCAGGGGGCCGCCCTCGGGCCGCACGGCGAAGGGCGCGGGCGGCGCTGTGGCGGGCTCGGGGTATGGTGCACCCTCCTGTGCCAGCGGGCTCGGCGCGCTCGGTGCGGCGCCGAACAGCGACTCGGCGGCGGTGTTGGCCCAGATGACGGATCGGAGGTACAGCTCGTCGGCATGGGGCACGGTCGGGCCTCCCCCGCTCTCGCCCTGCTCGCGCGCGGCGACGGCGTCGAGCAGCTCGCCCAGGGGCCCGCGGCGGTGCACGAGCGCCTCGCGCATGTCGTCGGCCAGCGGCAGCGAGTCGACCACATCCTGCATCGGGGTGTCCATGAGGGCGTCGATCACTGAGAACAGACCCAGGGTGAAGAGCTCGGACCCGCCGGCGAGCCCGAGCTCCTTGCCCGCCAGCTCGCAGAAGCGGGCACGCGTGAGCGCGGTCATGGTCAGCTCGGTGGGCTTGTCGTCGACGCTGGCCAGCACGCTGAGCGTCGCCCAGCGGCGGGCGTTCTCAAGCCCCATGAGCGCCAGGGCGTGACCGATCGAGCGGACCTCGCTGCGCACGCCGAAGAACGCCGAGTTGACGTAGCGCAGCATGCGGAAGCTCAGCGCGACGTCGCGCGCGATGAGCTGGTCGACGTCGGAGAGCTCGACGTCGGGGCGCTGGAGCGCGGCCACCACCTGCAGCAGCGCCAGGCGGTTGGCGGAGATGCTGCGGGTGGCGACGACGGCCGGCTGGCAGAAGAAGTGGCCCTGGAACAGATCGCAGCCGAGCTCGGCGCAGAACTCGTGATCGGGATGGCTGGCCACGCGGTGGGCCAGGACCTGGCACGGCTGGCCCTGCAGCCGGCGCACCGCCTCGCTGAGCCCGTCATGGCCGAGCTCAAGCACGTTGAGCTTGACGACGTCGAAGAGCTCGAGCACCGCAGCCGCGTCGGACCCTGCTCCGAAGCCGTCGAGGCTGAGACGGTAGCCCTGGCTCTTGAGGTCGCGTAGCGCATCGACCAGCTCGTCGTCGAACAGCGCTGACTCCGAGATCTCCAGGCCCCCGAGGCCCGCCGGGATCACCTGTGCCAGCCCGTCCACCACGAACTCGCGCCCGACGTTGACCCACGCCGTCTTGTGACCGACGATCCGCTTGAGCTCAAGCTCCGTGAACGAGTTGAGGACGACCGTCGCGGTCGCGCGTCCGGGGTTGTCCGACAGCCCGTCACCGGCATATCCGCGACCGCGGAACAACAGCTCATACCCCACGACCTCGAGCTTGCGGTCGAAGATGGGCTGGCGCGCGATGAATGCGGAATGCATGCAGGACCTCAGGGGTTAGTCGGCATCTGGGGGCGGCCGCTGAAGCCGTACGTCGGCAGGTGGGCCGGACGGCTACGGGCCGCTGACCGCCCCGCAACGCGGGACCCGCGGGCCGCGCGGGTCAGTTGTCCCAGACCTGGTCGTCGACGGCGTCGGCGATGTACCCGGCAGCCGACTGGTGGTACGTGACGTCGACCTCATCACCGGGGTTCACGCCGTCGAAGAGACCCGTCCCGGGGTCGGCGCTGAACGTGTCCGGCTGCCCGGTGGCGTCGTCGACGAGGATGAGGCTCGCCGCGCTGACCGTGCTGACCACGCCGGTGGCATCCTGCTCCACATACTCGACGTCGTCGGCTTCCAGCGACCCGTCGGGGTTCTCGTAGTAGCTCACGTCGACGACGTCGCTCACGAGGAAGCCGTCGGTCAGGCCGGCGGTGGGGTCCACGGAGAAGCTCAGCGGTCCTGAGCCGGTGCTGACCGCGAGCCGGGTGTCCGAGATCTGGGTGATCGTCCCCTCGGCAAGCTGGTCATCGCCCGAGCCGTCGCCGGAGCCGTCACCCGAGCCGCCGCCGGAGGTGGCGCCGCCGCCGGTGATGGGCGCGCTCGGCAGCGTGAGGGTGATCGTCCAATGCCCTCGGGCGTCCACCGTCTCTGAGATGAGCACCGTCTCGCCCGGCGCCAGGCCCTGCACCTGGATCGTGACCGGCGCCGTCGACACCGCGGCGGCGTACGCCACGGCCGTGGTCGAGACCTGCTTGGAGGACAGGCGCAAGGCGCTGCCGTCGCCGAGACGCAGCCGCACCTGCTTGGAGCCGGAGCGCACCACCGTCGCGTAGAAGGAGGTCGTCCCGAACGCCCGCGCGGTCTTCTTCACGTGCGAGATCGTGTGGCCGGAACGCTGGTAGCTGACCCTGTCGCCGAGGCCCAGATGCGGCAGCGTGCCGCGGTAGCGATAGGCGTGAACCGCGTGCGCGGCGTCGACCAGCTCCACCTTGTGGTGGCGCGTGTCCACCGAGAGGACCTTGGAGCGCGCGGTGTTGGCCAGCGCCCCGGCCGGGAACGCGGCCAGGCCTGCCAGGCCGGCGGCCAGGATCAGACGTCTCATTGATTCGCTTCCTTGCGTTGAGGCGCGTGCCCTCCGTGGGCGACGCCGGTTCGCTCCTGCTGTCCTCAGACAACGGCAGCGACTCGTCGAACATTAACCCTCGTGAGCACCCGGCTGGACGGGTGTTCGACGCGTCACTCCGCTTCGCTGGGCGCACGTCAATCTTGGCGAAGTGACCGGGCGAGAACCTCGGCGCCCTCGGCGCGGGACGGGCGGGCCGTCTCGATCTCACGCCGAACGGCCTTGACCGCCGCTCCGACGATCTCGGAGAAGCTCGGAAAGGGCTGGATCGTGTCGCGCAGCACGTCGATCGGCACCCGGGCGCGGATCGCCAGCGTCACCTGCTGGAGCCATTCGCCGGCCTCGGGCCCCAGCCCGTAGGCGCCAGTGACCACCTCGCCATCGCTGAGGAGGGTCAGGAAGCCGCGTGACTCGGCGTAGGCGTGCGTGTAGGTGGCCAGCTTGGCGACCTCTGACAGCATCGCGGTCCCGGTGAACGGGGCTTCGGTGGCGCCCACCGCTGCGGCCTGGGGGTTGGTGTAGGTCACGCTGGGCACGGCCTCGTAGTGCGCCTCGCGCGGCTCGCCGAGGATGTTGGACGCGACGACATCCCCCTGATACTCGCCGACGTGCGTGAGCTGCCTGATGCCGGTCACGTCGCCGACGGCCCAGAGACGCTCGCCCGCGCGCAGCTGCGCATCGACCGGGATGCCGCGCGGGTTCTCCTCGATGCCGACAGTCTCCAGGCCGATCCCGGCCACGCGGGGCCGGCGGCCGGTCGCCACCAGCAGGCGGTCGCCGCGCAACTCGCGCCCGTCATCGAGCTCGAGCACGAAGTCCTCGCCATCGCGTGTCGCAGCGGTCGCACGCACGCCCAGCGCGAGCTCGATGCCCTCGGACCGGAACACCTCTCCCAGCGCCTCGCCCAGCGGTGCCGGCTCGCGCGAGAGCAAATGCTCGGCGCCCTCGACAATCGTGACCTCGCCGCCGAAGCTACGCGTCACCTGGGCCAGCTCGGTTCCGACCGGGCCGCCGCCCAGCACGAGCAGCCGGCGCGGCACCTCCGTCATCCCCGTCGCTTCCCGGTTGGTCCAGATCCCGTCGAGCTCGCGGAGGCCGGGAACCGGCGGCACGAACGCGTCGGCGCCCAGGGCCACGACCACGTGCTCGGCGGTGTAGCGGCGGCCGTCGACCTCGACGGCACCGGTTCCCGCCAGACGGCCGTGGCCGCGGATCAGGTCGATGTGGTGGTCGGTCAGCCACTGGGCCGCACCGGCGTCTGAGTACTTGGAGACCATGAAGTCCCGCCAGGCCAGGGCAGCCGCCACGTCGACCTCGGCGGAGGCGCCCGCCTCGCGAGCGCCCTGCACCGCCTCGCCCGGGCGCAGGAGCGTCTTGGACGGGATGCACGCCCAGTAGGAGCACTCGCCCCCGACCAGGTCTCGCTCGACGACCGCCACGCGCAGGTCTCCGTCGGCCAGAGCGGCAGCGCAGTGCTCCCCGGGCGCGCCGGCGCCCAGGACGATGACGTCGTAGTCGTAGCTCGTGCTCATCATCACTCCTCAGACCGCGTGCAGGTGGGATCCATTGTGCTCGCGTGTGCGGTCACCCTGGTCCGTTCCCGGGCCGACGGTGATCACGCCGGCGCCGACGGCAGGAAGTCGATCAGCAGCCCGTTGAGCGCCTCGGGCGCCTCGAGCTGCATCCAGTGGCCGGGTCCGTCCAGGCGCTCATAACGCCAACCGCCCGTGACGTGGGCAGCGGAGGAGGTCATCTGGCGCTCGGTGAGCGCCATGTCGCCCGAGCTCCACACGCCCATCGTCGGTGCGGCGACCGGTGGGAGGCCGCGCCCGGAGCGCAGCCACACCTCGGGCGGCACATTGGCCCGGTAGTAGTTCAGGGCGGGCGTCAGCGAGCCGTGGGCCTCGAGCTCGGCGATCACCGCGTCCGTGTCGGGATGGCCACCCCACGCCCGGAAGTTCGCCCACCCGTCGGCCGAGAGCCATTCCTCCGCGACCCCGGGGAACTGGAACAGGAGCATGTACCACGACTTCTGGTGCTGCTCGAACCCCTGGGCGCGGAACGTCGCCGGATGCCCGACGGAGAGCGCCGCGAAGTGGTCGACGCGATCGCCGGCCAGCGCCGCGAGACCCCACGCCACCGCGGCGCCCCAATCATGGCCCACCACGTGGGCGCACTCGACTCCGGCGTCGCCCATGACGGCCAGCACATCGCCCGCCAGCAACGCGATCGCGTACGCCTCCACCTCGGCGGGCTTGTCGGAGCGGCCGTACCCGCGCATGTCGGGCACGATCACCTGAAAGCCCGCCTCGGCCAGCGCCGGGACCTGATGGCGCCACAACCGGCCCGTGTCCGGGAAGCCGTGCAGCAGCACGACGGGACGACCTTCACCGACCACCTCGTATTCGATCCCGACGCCGTCGTTTTCGACCCGCATGGCCACCCCCGGCTCGGTCTCCGTGTGTACGTGGTGGAGATTCGCTTGGCGAATCACCCGGCATATCTTGACGCGCTGCGCGATCGCGCAGCGCTCCGGCGTGAGCGCGTGCCCGCGGGTCGCGCCGCGTCCGCCTCTGCTGGCGGCCAGTGCCGGTGTCATCGGGGTGATCCTTGTCGCGCGCGGCGCCGGCGCCGTGCTGGGGTATGCGTTTTACGGCGCCAATCGGCCGGGTTGATGATTCAGACCGTTCTGACCGGGGAAGCCAAGGGGTGGATGCCAATGCCCAGTCGATTTGAACTGAGCCGCGACGAGCACGCGCCCGCCGCCGCCAGACATGCGATGCGTGACAGCTGCGCCGGATTCGGCTCGGACACCACCGATGCCGCACGCCTGCTCGTCTCAGAGCTCGTCACCAACAGCGTGCAGCACGGCGAGGGCGACACCGTCACCGTGCTCATCGACTCCGGGCGTCCGGATGTGCTCCGTTGCGAGGTGATCGACGGCGGCAGCGGCTTCGTGCCAGTCGCTCGGGCCGATCGGCCCACCGGTGGCTGGGGGCTGCAGCTCGTGGAGCAACTCTCCTCGGGCTGGGGCCTGTGCGAGGGCCCCACGCATGTCTGGTTCGATCTGCCGATTCGCGGATCGGACCCGCAGTAGATCGGCCTGCCCTACCGCAGCGCGGCGGGAAGCAGCGCGGGCGTGAAGCTCAGGGTGCGGCGGTCGAGCACCTGATCGGGCTCGATGGCGCCGGCCGCGGTGACGCGGTAGAAGCCGGGCCGGCAGCCGTCCCGGAGGTGCTCGCAGATCAGGCCGCCGTCGCGGGTCGGGTGGGCGAGCAGAAATTCACCCGTCGCGCTCTGAAGCAGCCGGAAGCTGACCACGGCGGCGTGGGTGACGGACTCGATGAGGGGCGGGGCGGGACGTACGAGTGCGAGCATGGAGGCGTGCCTGGCGTCGGGGGGTGGCGTTCTCCTCCCTTGATCGGACGCTGAGGCTCAAGAGTTGAGCCCCAGCGCCCAGATTCCAATGACCTCTCGCTCACGAGGCAACCTCGGCGGTCGGCTCGATCGTGCTCAGTCAGCTCGACGCGCCAGCCGCGGGATGAATGTTCTGGTTGACGTGGAACACGTTCTCCGGGTCGTACTGGGCCTTGATGCGCGCGAGCCGGGCGTAGTTGTCGCGGTAGGTGGCGCGGACGCGCTCCTGACCCTCGTCCATCATGAAGTTGACGTAGGCGCCCCCGGCCGAGTACGGGTGCGTCGCGTCCCAGTAACCGACGCACCAGTCGCGAATCGCGCCGGCGTTGGCCGGATCGGGATCAACGCCGAAGATGACCTCGGCCCACTGCGCGTCGCGGTAGCTGAAGGCGGTGTCGGCGGAGTCCACGTCGTGCGCGGCGCCATCGATCGGGTACAGGTGCATGGTCGAGTGCATCGACGGCAGCTTCTGACCCCACTCGAGATGGCGCTCGATCAGGTCATCCGACAGCTCGTTGACGAAGTCCGCGCGCCAGTAGCACTGCAGGCCCTTGGTGTAGAGCCCGTCGAACAGGCTCTGGAGCGCGGGGTGCGGGACGGGGCCGACACCGTGGAGCAGCGGAGTCCCGACGTCGTGGACCGGCGCGAGCAGGCGCGTCGCCTCCTCCTCGGACCCGACGATGCACCACATGATCGCGCACACCTTGCGCAGGTGGAGCTCCTGCGGGAACAGGTCAACCGGCGGCACGGTCATCGCGGCAAAGAAGCCGTTGACGGCGCGCGGCGCCGAGGGCAGGAACTCCCGGTAGAAGCGCATCACCTCGGGGGTCTGCTCGATCGGCCAGAAGGTTGGCCCCGCCATCACCGTGGCGCCCACCGGATGGGTGCGGAACTCGAACGACGTGACGACGCCGAAGTTTCCTCCGCCCCCGCGCAGCGCCCAGAACAGATCTGGATGCTCGTCGGCGCTGGCGTGCACCTGCGAGCCGTCCGCGAGGACCACGTCGGCGCCCACGAGGTTGTCAATCGTGAGCCCGAAGCGACGTGTCAAATGGCCCAAGCCCCCGCCGAGCGTCAATCCGCCGACGCCTGTCGTCGAGATGATCCCCGACGGCGTCGCGCGGCCGTACTCGGCAGTGGCTCGGTCCACCTGCGCCCATGTGCATCCGCCCCCAACCCGCACAAGCTCGGCCTCGGGATCGACGACCACATCGGCCAGCCCCGCTAGATCGATGACCAGGGCGTCGTCGGCAACGCCGAGACCACCGCCATTGTGGCCGCCGCCCCGTACGGCGATCGCGGTGTCGTGAGCCCGGGCGAAGGCGATGGCGCGCGCGACGTCGTCGGGGCTCTCGCAGCGCACGATCGCCGCAGGATGGCGGTCGATCATGCCGTTGTGGACGGCACGGGCCTCGTCATAGCCCGGATCTCCGGGCCCGACGATGCGTCCGTTGAGGTCCGGCAGCTCGCGACGAGCGGCGTCGGCGAGAGACGTGGTGGCGGTCATGTGATGCTCCCCGGTGTAGGTGGCCGTCGAGCCGAGTGGCTCGCGAACGACCGTACGCCAGGCCCGGCGCGCTGTCATGACCCGGTTTGACCCACTTTCGGCAGGGGTTGAATCGAGGGGCGCGTGGGTGGCATGATCAGATCTGACTATGGGGCTGCACCCATCGCTCGCATGAGCAAGCTGCCGGGACCACTTCGCCTGACGCCATCGTTTCCGTTCGCGGGCCGCACCCGCGAGCTGACGACGCTGCGGACCCTGATTCCTCGCGCGAATGGCGAGGGACTCAGGTTCGCGCTCATCGGCGGGCGAGGCTGGATCCGGCAAGAGCCGGCTCGTCCACGAGTTCGCGCAGGGCGCGGCCGCCGGAGGCGCGCTCGTGTTGTACGGCGCCTGCGACTCGGTGGTGAGACGTCCCTACGGGCCCTTCATCGAAGCCATCGACCAGCTCGTGCGCAACATCGACGAAGGAACGCTGCCGGCCGATCTCGGCGCCCATGCCGACGAGCTCGCCCTCCTGGTGCCGGACCTGGCCCAGCGGTTCGGCGAACGGCAGCTTCCGATTGCCGCAGATCCGGATACCGCGCGCCACCGTCTGCATGGCGCGGTGGGCGACCTCCTGGCTGCCGCAGGCCGGAGCGCTCCGCTCGTCGTCATGATCGAGGACGGCCACTGGGCCGATACGCCGACGCTGCTCCTCCTCCGCCACCTGGCGCGCGGGGCCGCCGAGGCCCGCGCGCTGGTGGTCACCACGTTCCGGGACACCGAAGCGGAGGTGCCTGAGGCGTTGTCGGCCACGCTCGTGGACCTGCGGCGCTCGGAAGGCGTGGTACGGCTGCGCCTGGGCGGTCTGAGCGCCGACGAGATCAGTGACTTTGTTGCGCGTGCGGTGGGTGACGAGCGGGTCGCCGATCTGCCCCAGGTCGCCGGGCTCCTCAGCGAGCTCACGGGGGGCAACGCCTTTCTCATGACGGAGCTGTGGCGCACTTTGCTGGAGAGCGACGCGATGGCGATCTACGACGGCGGGCCGCGCCTGGCGAGCGCCCTGGCCGAGCTCGGGAGCCCGGAGGGCGTGCGCGAGGTCGTCAGCCAGCGGCTGGCCCGCCTCGACACCGGGACGACCCGGCTGCTCGAGCTCGCCGCCGTGGCGGGACCGGAATTCGATCTGTCGGCCATCACGCGGTCGGGATTGGACGATGAGGAGCGGGCGGCGGCGCTGGAGCAGGCGATCGCCCACGGGATGATCGAGGAGATCCCCTCGCCTCAGATCGCCTTCCGGTTCACCCACGAGCTGGTGCGGCGCGCGCTGTATGACCGAATGCCCCGGCTACGACGAGCCGAACTGCACCTGCGCGTCGCCGAGGCCCTCGAAGTGGGCCGCGCCATGGACAGCAGCCGTGGCCTGGCCGCGCTGGCCTACCACTTCGGCGCCGCCGCACCGGTGGATGGGCCGGAACGCGCGATCGAATACGCCCTGCTCGTGGGCCGCTCGGCGCTCAGCGCGCTGGCCTTCGACGAGGCCGCGGCCCGATTTGCCTTCGCGCTTGACCTCGGAGTGAACGACGTGCGCCGGCGGGCCGAGACACAGCTCGAGCTCGGCACTGCGCGCTTTCGCGCCGGGGGCTCTGACGACGCGATGGAGGCGTTCCGCGCAGCCGCGCAGATCGCTCGGGACATCGGTGATGCCACCCTCCTCGCGAATGCCGCGGTGGGTTTCGAGGAGGCGTGCTGGAGGCCCGGCATCACCGACGAGGGCGCCGTCGAGCTCCTGGAGGAGGCCTCACGCGCGCTCGGGAGCGAGGACTCCGAGCTTCGCGTGATGCTTCTCGCCGGGCTGGGCCGCGCGTACGCGTTCCTGGGCAACTACGCGGCGAGCGATGTCGTGCGGCACCGCGCGATCACGATGGCGCGCCGCCTGGGCGATCGGCTCGGCCTGGCCACGGTGCTCGTCCGTTCCTACTGGTCGCTGGGCGACGGCAACCTGGATCAGACCTTGGAGATGCTGGCCGAGGCGCGCGACCTCGCGGAGGGGCTGGGCGCCGGCGACCTGCAGACCGAGGCGATGGAGTGGCGTGGCGCCGGCCTCATCGCCCGCGGCGACCTCCCCGTGGCCCGGCGCGAGCTCGCCGACGCCCTCGCCTTGGCGGCGCGGCAGCGCCAGCCGTTCGCGTTGCACGTCGCCGAGCACTACGCGTCGACCATCGCGCTGTGCGTGGGACAACTCGCCGAGGCCGAGGCGGCCGCCAACCGTTCTCACGAGTGGAGCCGGCTCCTCACCGGTCGGGCCGCCACGGGAACCCACGGGGTCCAGATGTTCGGCATCCGGCGCGAGCAGGGACGCCTGGCCGAGCTCGCCCCGGTGGCAAGGATGCTCGCCGCCGGTGTGGGTATGCGCGGCGTGTGGCGCCCGGCCTTCGCCGCGCTGCTGGCCGAACTGGGGATGGAGGACGAGGCGCGCACTGAGCTGGCGCGCGTACAGCGGGAGGGCCTGGATGCGTATCGCTCGACGCTCTGGGTGGCGTCGCTGAGCTATCTGGCCGACGCCGTCGCGCTCGTCGGCGACGAGGCGATGGCCCACCTCCTGTACCCGGAGCTGACGCCCCTCACGGGCGGCAATGTGGTGATTGGGCACGGCGTCGCCTGTTACGGCGCGGCGGATCGGTACCTCGGGACCCTGGCAGCAAGGCTGGGCGATCACGACCGCGCGATCGGGCACTTCGAGCGCGCGCTCGCGGCCAATCGCGCCATGGGCGCCGACACCTGGGTCGCCCACACCCTGTACGAGTTCGGCCGGACGCTGAGTATGCGCGGGCACCTCGGCGACGAGCCGCGGGCCTCGGTCCTGCTCTCCGAGGCCGCGACGCTGGCCGAGCGGATCGGGATGGCGGCGCTGCTGGCTCGTACCCACGCGCTCGGAGCCGCGGCCCCGTGGTCTGGGACGCCCCCCGACGATCTCTCCTGGCGCGAGGTCGAAGTCCTGCGGCTGGTGGCGGCCGGCCTGAGCAACCGCGAGATCGGGCAGCAGCTCTCCATCAGCGGCCACACCGTCGCCAACCATGTCCGCAGCATCCTGCGCAAAACCGGTGCGGCGAACCGCACCGAGGCGGCCGGCTACGCCCACCGCAATGCCCTTCTGGACACAGGCGACAGGCGGTAGGATCGCCACATGCCGTTGTATGTGATCGAGCGCCGTTTCGCTGAGCAGCTCGAGATGAGCAGCGACGATGTCAACCTGCTCGAGGAGATCAACGCCGACGAAGGCGTGAGCTGGTTGTTCTCCTTTCTGAGCGCCGACCGATTCCGGACTTACTGCCTATACGAGGCGCCGAGTCCTGACGCGATCATCGCGGCCGCCAAGCGAGCGGGCATCCCGGCTGATGCGGTCACCGAGGTGAACCGCGTCACCGCCGACAGCTTTCGCTGAGACGCCCCGACGGCCTCGGGCGCCTCGTCAGCGCAGACCCGTCTCGACGCTTTGCGCATGGAGAGCGCGCACGTCAGGCGAACCGCTCGAGCACCACGAGGGTGTCGGCCTCGACGGCGACCCGCCAGCCGCTGGGCATGGCGTCGCGGAGATCGTCGACCACCTGCGTCGGACCAGGGCTGCTCCCGGTGCCGCCGGCGCGGTCGTAGCGGGCATCGTGGAACGCGACCGCTCCGCCGACGCGAACATGGGGATGCCAGACCTCCCAGTCCTCGGCGCAGCCCTGCGGGCTGTGATCGCCGTCGATGAACACCAGGTCGGGAGGCGAGCCGGTCCATGCCCGTCCGACGTCCTGACTGCGGGCGATGTGCCAGCGGATCCGCGGACCGCCGCGCGCGTGGCGGCGCACCGCAAGCCGCGTGGCGAACGGGGTGCCTCGCCAGCCGGCACGCATCGCCCACCCGCTCTCGTCGGTGAACGGATCGACGAGGTGCAGCTCGCAGTCGGGCCCCAGGACGTCGCAGAACACGACCGCCGAGGAGCCCTCGTAGACGCCGAGCTCGACGACGCACCGCGCCCCAGCGGCGTAGCGGCGGAGCAGGTCGGCCTCCGTCCGGGTGTGCATCGGCCGGGGCGGGATGAGCCCAGCGGCGAGCGCTACGGCCCGTAGCTCGGAATGGTTCTTGATCGCGGCGGGGGTTCGCGAGCGAAGGGCTGAGGGCAGCGGCATCGCGCGCCGATGCTACGACGCCTGGCTGACCTGGCGCCGGCTGGAGCTCAAACCCTCAGACGGCGTGGGTCATCGCAGCGGTGTCTCATCGAGCCGGTCGCGAAGCTCGGAGACCGATTCGTAGACGGCCGCCGCGCCCGCTTCACGCAACTCGGCTTCGGAGAAGCCTCCGGTCACCACCGTCAGCGTCGACACGTCGGCGCCTGCCGCGGCCTTGACGTCCCATGGGGTGTCACCCACCATGACGGCGTCGGCCGGACTGCTGTCCACTCTGGCCATCGCGGCGTGCACGAGGTCGGGCGCCGGCTTGGTCGACTCCACGTCGGCGGAGGTCGTCCACGCATCCGCGATATCCCGGGCGTCGAGCAGGTCGAGGTAAGCCTCGACCTCGTCCTCCTTGGCCGAGCTGGCCAACACGACGACATGCCCGCGGTCCTTGAGCGACACGATCAGCTCCCGGGAACCCTCCATCGTGCGCACCTCGCCGATCAGCTGCGAGTACTCATCGCCCTCCGCGTCACGGATGGCGTCGCCAAGCCGCGTCTCGACGCCCTCGCCACACAGCGCCGTCACGACCTGATCGCCACCCATGCCGATGTGGCGATGGATGCGCCAGATCGGCAGGACGATGCCATGGTGGGCAAACGCCCGAAACCACGCGATCGCGTGGTGGTAGTTGGTGTCGACGAGCGTGCCGTCGATATCGAGCACAGCGGTAGCCATTGGCTGGTGAGCCCTCGGACTACCCGGTCGTGCCCCCGCAAACCAGGAGATCTCGGACGCGGAGCGCCGGGCGGCGGGTACGCCGCCCGGGCCGGCGGGCTGGGGTCACTGGCGTCCCCCCACTCCGCTCAGGAACTCCCTGATCCGGGCGGGCCCGCTCGTGGATCGTGCCAGCGGTGCCGTCCGGTCGTCCGCGCCTTGGCGCATGCCCGTGGCCAGCTCGCTGATCGCCTCGGTGGCCGTGCGTCGCGGCGTCCAGCCAAGCTCACGACGGGCCCGCTCGGTGCTCATGATCGGAACCCCCAGACCCATATCCACCCACCCGGGCTCGGCCGGCTGCAGGCGCATCCGGTAGGTGGCGGCCGCCGCGACGCGGACCAGTCGCGGCGAGACCCTGACCGGGCGGGCGTCCAGCATTCCCGCCAGCTCCTCGGGACCGATCACGGGCTCGGCGGCAACGTTGAAGGCGCCCGTGCAGTCAGACAGCAACGCGGCGCGATACGCCTCGGCCACATCGTCGGAATGGACCGCCTGGAAGCAGAGGCCAGGCACCGCGGGGCACAGCGGGACCAGCGAGGACCGCAGGAGCGCACGGGGAAGGAGCGGCCCGAGAAAGAGGCGCCGGATCTCGGTCGCCGCCGCGCGCTTGAAGATGAGGCCCGGGCGGAGCCGCACGATGCGGAGGCGCGGTTGCTCGGCGTGCAGGCGATCGAGCTCTCGCTCGACCGCAGCCTTGTGACGCGAGTAGAACGACGTCGCGATGCCGTTCGTGGGCCAGCTCTCATCCACCCGGCGGTCCTTCGGACCCGGCGAGTAGGCCCCCACCGACGAGGCGTAGATCAACGCGGGGACTCGGGCTGCGACGACCGCCGCAAAGACGCGTCGGCTTCCCTCGACGTTGACCCGATGCGTCAACGCCTCATCCCGGCCAGGCTGGATCAGCCACGCCAGGTGCACGACCGCATCGGCGCCATGGAAGATCGCACCGAGGTCATCCACGGTGATGTCGGCTCGGGCGAAGGCCGCGCCCTCGAGATCGCGACCGGGATCGCGGCGTGCCAGCGCAATGACCTCGTCGACAGCCGCGTCGGCGGACAGGGCCCGCACCACGCTGGTGCCGACGTTCCCGGTGGCGCCGGTGACGACGACTCTCATATCCACCGTCTGCCCGCCCCTGCCGGCGCCAACCACCGCGCCCGAACAACCGAGACAGCCGCGCTGAGACCCGGTGGTGTCACGTCGCGTTTCCGCGAGATGACGTGGGGTACTGCTTGCGGGATAGACGACAGGCACCGGGAGCCATGTGTCGGTCGACGCGCATCGAGAGGTAGGGAGAGATCGATGGCCCAAGACGAAAGACCCGTTGCTGAGCTCCTCAAGGAGCTATCGGCGCAGACGTCCACGCTCGTGCATCAAGAACTGGAGCTCGCCAAGCTCGAACTGGCGCAGAAGGGCAAGCGGGCCGGCTTCGGCGCCGGCCTCTTCGGCGGCGCGAGCCTGATCGGCGTGTACGCGGTCGGCGCACTCACCGCGGCCATCGTCCTGCTCCTGGCCACGGCGGTGGCGGGCTGGCTGGCCGCGCTGATCGTGGCCGTCGCCTACGGCCTCGTGGCCGGGGGGCTCGCCCTCGCCGGCCGAGCCCAGGTCCAGCAGGCCACCCCGCCGGTACCCCAGCAGGCCACCGAAAGCGTGAAGGAGGACGTGCAATGGGCGAAAGCCAAGGCCCAGCAGGCGAGACAGTAGGAACCGAGCGCGACCGCACGCCCGAGCAAGTCCGCGAGGAGATCGAGCACACGCGCATCGAGATGGGTGAGACCGTGGCCCAACTGGCCGCCAAGACCGACGTCAAGGCCCAGGCTCATCGGGCGGTCGACAACGCCAAGGCGACCGTCACGGGCAAGGCGCGCGAGGTCAGGAGCAGCGCCGGTGCCAAGAAGGACGAGCTCACCACCACGGCTCAAGCCGCCATGCCTCCTTCGGCCGAGGCGGCGCGGCGCCAGATGATCGGCCGGGCGCGGCAGCACCGGTTGGCGCTCGTCGCTGTGAGCGCACTCGCCGCCGGCATCGTCATCGGGAAAAGGCGCTCGTGATGGGTCTCGTGTTCCGTCCGGTCGGCATCGTTGTCGGCCTTCTGGCCGGCATTGTCGGCAAGAAGATCTTCGACCTCATCTGGGGATTGATCGACGACGAGGATGCCCCGGAGCCCAAGTACCGCGAGATCGCACTCGGCAAGCTCGTCGTGGCGCTGATCCTCGAGGGCGCGATCTTCCGCGTCCTGCGCGGACTGGCCGACCACGGCGCTCGGCACGGCTTCGCGCGGCTGACCGGGGAATGGCCCGGCGAGGAACGTCCCGACGCCGAGTAGGTTCCGAGCCTCGCCCAGGGCCGCGGTGTGGCAGTGTGTGGACGATAGAGGGATTCATCGACCCCGCCGCGCTGGACCGTAGCCTCGCCGCGCTCCGCGACCGGCCAGCGGCAGGTGGGCTGATGGCCGCGCTCGAGCAGCTGATGAACGCGACCCGGCAGTTGTTTGACGCCACCGGCTGCGGCATCATGCTCATCGACGACAGCTCCGTGCTCGCCGCTGTGGCTGCGACCGATGAACCCGGCCGGTTGCTCGAGGTTGTCCAGCAGCAGGTTGGGCACGGGCCCTGCGTCGATGCGCTCACGTTCGACCGCACGGTCGAAGTGGGCGACCTCGCCGGCGACGAGCGCTGGCCCGCGCTCAGTGGGCTGCCCGACGCCGGCGTGCGAGCCGTCCTGGGAGTACCGCTCCACGCCGACCGAGTGCCAGTGGGATCGCTCAACGTCTATCGCGATCGTCCGCACGCATGGAACGACAGCGACGTGACTGCGCTCACCGCGTACTCCTCGCTCGTCGAAGGCGTGCTGCAGACCGCGCTCCACGCCCGCGACCGTGAGCGGCTCGCCGAGCAACTGCAGCACGCGCTTGACCATCGCGTCGTCATCGAACGCGCGGTGGGCATCGTCATGGGCCGCCAGAACATCAACGCCGTCGCCGCGTTCAACCAGCTGCGTCAACGGGCGCGCAGTGCGCAGCGGCCCGTCGCCGGCGTTGCCGCGGAGCTGCTCGCCGAGATCCCGGGCAACCTCGACTAAGCGGCCGGCGCCTGTGTCGGCCGGACCGCCGACCCGTTCGCGCACCGTCACGTCGCCGGCGCGAGTACCATGATGAGACCAGTAGGCCTGCCGTGACCCCGCGGGCCGTTCGCCTTTCTCCGGAGATGCCAACGGTGCCCGACCCTCACGATCGCGGTCAGACGATTTCGCCGAATGCGGCAGGCGCGGTCGCGGGTGGCGCGGCGCAGCCGATGTCCCGCGTCTCGGTGCTCGGCGCGGATCGTGAACTCGCCGCTGCCGTGCCCGCACCCGATCTCCCCCGAGCACAGCGGGCGCTGTGGACCGCGTCGATCTCCTTCCCGGCCGGCCCGGTCGATCTCGCCCCGGCATCCGTCCCGTCCACCGTCTTCGCACTCTTGCTCCTCAAGGGCGTGCTCACCCGGCAGACGGGGCTCGGCGACCGGTCGATGATCGAGCTGCTGCTCGCCGGCGACATCCTGTTGCCGTGGCCTCCATCCCCCAGCGCACCTCTCACCGAGAGGCGACTCATCGCTCTCGACGAGGTCCGACTGGCCGTTCTCGACCATCGGTTCATCAAGGTAGCCGCGATCTGGCCCGCGCTGATGATCACGCTTCAGCGGCGACTCAACGATCAGCAGCATCGGCTCGCTACGCATGGCGCGATCTGCCAGCTCCCCCGCGTCGAGCAGCGCGTGATGGCGATCATGTGGCTGCTCGCCGCCCGGACGGGCACCGTCACAGTCCACGGGACCGAGCTCCCCGTGAAACTCACTCATGAGGCCCTCGCACAACTGACCGGCTCGCGCCGGCCCACCGTGAGCCTCGCCATCAAACGTCTGCGGCAACACGGACACGTCGAGCGCCGCCACAACGGCGCGTGGCTCCTGCCCCAGGTGCCCGCCCGGCTCATATTCGAGGATCTGATCGCCAGTCTCAACGAAATCTGAGCACATCGTCGGGCGCGCTGTGGGCCGCGCTGCCCCATCCGGAGGTTTCGGCGGCGCCGATCGGGTAGCAGCCCGCAGACCACGAGCTTGGAGGCGCCGATGAAGGCAGTGACATTCCACGGCAAGCGCGACGTCCGCGTCGACACCGTGCCCGATCCGCAGATCCACCACCCCACCGACGCGATCGTCAAGATCACGTCCACCGGCATCTGCGGCTCCGATCTTCATCTGTATGAGGTGATGGGCGCGTTCATGGACGAGGGCGACATCCTGGGTCACGAGCCGATGGGGATCGTGCAGGAGGTCGGCGCCGACGTCGTGCACATCAAGCCCGGCGACCGCGTCGTGATCCCGTTCAACATCTCCTGTGGGCATTGCTATATGTGCGACCAGCAGCTCTTCTCCCAGTGCGAGACCACGCAGGTACGCGAGCAGAACAAGGGCGCCGCGCTGCTCGGCTACACCAAGCTCTACGGCCAGGTGCCCGGCGGACAGGCCGAATACCTGCGCGTCCCCCAGGCGCAGTTCGGCCCGATCAAGGTGCCCGAGGGGCCGCCCGACGAGCGCTACGTGTATCTGTCAGACGTCCTGCCCACGGCGTGGCAGGCGGTTCAGTACGCCGCCATCCCCGACGGCGGGACCGTCGCGGTCTACGGGCTCGGGCCGATCGGGCAGATGAGCGCGCGGATCGCGCTGCACCAGGGGGCCGGCCGGGTCTTCGGCGTCGACCTCGTCCCCGAGCGCCTGGAGATGGCCGCCCGTCATGGCATCGAGCCCGTCGACGTTCGCGACGGCGATCCGGCCGAGGCCCTGCGCGAACGCACCGACGGACGGGGCCCGGACTCCGTCATCGACGCCGTCGGCATGGAGGCCCACGGCTCGCCCATGGGCAAGCTCGCCCACCAGATCGCCGGCATGCTGCCCGACGCCGTGACCCGGGTCATGATGGAGAAGGCCGGAATCGACCGTCTGAGCGTCCTGCACAACGCCATCGACGCCGTCCGGCGCGGCGGAACGATCTCCCTCAGCGGCGTCTACGGCGGCTCGGCCGATCCGATGCCGATGATGGATCTGTTCGACAAGCAGATCCAGCTGCGGATGGGCCAGGCCAACGTCCGGCGCTGGGTCAAGGACATCATGCCCCTGCTGGAGGACGACGCTGACCCGCTCGGCGTCGAGGACCTGGCGACCCACAAGCTGCCGCTCGAGCAGGCGCCGCACGCCTACGAGATCTTCCAGAAAAAGCAGGACGGGGCCATCAAGATCCTCCTGCAGCCATAGCGCTGGTTCTCTACCTCGCGCTGACGAGTTCCGTCACGCCCCTGTCGGCGATCATCGGCCCGCAGGTCGGGCTCGGCCCCCAGCATCTCGTCAATCTGTAGATGAGCCCGCCGCCTGCTGCCGCCGCAGCCGCGCGCGCTGGGGCTCAACGGTGTACTTCGGGTCCCGAGCTGACGCCATCCCTGCGGCGAAGATCCCAAACCGAGTGAGCGCCGACGCCGCCACCAGCGCCCCGCCCGACAACACCGCCGCGAGCCGATTCCGGCGCGCCAGCGTTCCCGCCCCCAGGGCGCCGGCGAGGGTCAGCGCCTTTGCCGCCTTCATGCGGCGGCCGGCCGTTCCCGTGCGCATCGTCTCGGCCACCATCCCCAGGCGTCGCTCCAGCAGCAGCTCGGCCACCAGCTCGCCGAGCGGCGCCCAGCACCGCCACCCGCTGTGCCGGCGCGTTCTCGCTCAGCGGCGCGGCGAGCAGCCCGAACCCCGCCCCGGCGCTGGCCGCCGAGCCGGCGAACAGAAACGGCAGCTCGCGGTGGCCCTCATGCCATGCCGGCACGGCGGTGTCGGCGATGAGCGCGGCGGTGTAGGAGGCGACGGCAGGCCCCAGCAGCCCGGCGCCCGCTCCGGCGGCTCGCCCCGTCCGCGGCGCGATCCCGGTCAGCTCGCTCGCCGAGCTGGCGACGTTCAGCGGGGCATAGGCAAACAGGATCCACAGCGCCGACGCTCATCGGCGAGGTCGGCTTGAACACCCGCAGCATGTGAAGGAACCGGGCCGGGCGACCGAGGTCGTTGATGAGCGCGGCCAGGGAGGTGCCGATCGCTGCGGTCGCGCACAGCTTGGCCCGCCGGGCCAACCGCGGGCGGCCGGTGACATCGGCGCCGGCGGCCAGCAGCGAGGAGGCGCCGGCCAGGCCCCCGGCGAACAGGTAACCCGCGATATCGCGCTCGGCCCACACCGGCGGGTTGATGATCGAGTTGCCGTAGTAGGAGCCGGCCACCTCGGCGGGTGACTGCGGCGTCGCTCACCGGCCCGCTCCCACGAACGAGACCGCCGTGGCGGCGAGCATCGCGCCGGCCGCCACCCCGACGCGTTTCCACATCGCCGGCAGGTCGCGCGTGGTGACCACCGGTTCGGGCGGGAGCCCGTACACCTCGGGTTCGTCAAGCAAGCAGGAAGAAGGCGCCATCCCCACCGACTCCGTCGCCGGGATCGTGGCCGTAGAGCCGCGCCTCGGACACCCCCGCCTCGTGCAGCTGCTCGACCCGGTGCCCGGCTCGGGTGCGCAACTGCTCCAGCTCGC
Organism: uncultured Actinomycetota bacterium; assembly: GCA_963790605.1. Lineage (GTDB taxonomy): Bacteria > Actinomycetota > Thermoleophilia > Solirubrobacterales > Solirubrobacteraceae > Palsa-465. The sequence goes on from CAWBPG010000005.1 coordinate 825,030, forward strand.
CGAACTGGATCGAGTCGGTCGGGCAGGCCTTGGCGCACGCCGGCTCCTGCCCCACCTCGAGGCGGTCATAGCACAGGGTGCACTTGAAGATCCGCCCGTCATCCTCGCGCTTGTCCAGGACTCCGTAGGGGCAGGCCGGCACGCAATAGCCACAGCCGTTGCACACGTCGGCCTGGACCACGACGGTGCCGAATTCCGTGCGGAAGATCGCGCCGGTGGGACACACGTCCAGGCAGGCGGCGTGCGTGCAGTGCTTGCACACGTCCGAGGACATCAGCCAGCGGAAACCATCCTCATCGCGTTGGAAGTTCGTGACATGGCCGCTGAGGGGTGCCCGCTGCTCGATGAAGGCGACGTGGCGCCAGGTGTCGGCACTCAGGCCCTGGGAGTTGTCATGCGACCACCCCGTCCAATTCAGCCCATCCTCGGGCACGCCGTTCCACTCCTTGCACGCCACCTCGCACGCCTTGCAGCCGATGCAGACCGACGTGTCGGTGAAGAACCCCATCCGGGGCGGCGCATCCGCATAGCCGGCTTCCGTGGCGGGATCGCCGCCGCGCAGCATGACGTTGAGCAGGCCGTGAGCGTCGCTCATGGCGCCATTCCCGTCTCGGCCGTGATCCCGGCGCGCTCGCGGTACTCGCGGACCAGGGCCTCGCGCTGCGGGCCCGCGCGGGCGCCGGCCGGGCTGAACGTCGACGGTCAGGACCTTCACCTCCTGGATGTGGGAGCTGGGGTCAAGCGACATCGCCGACAGCTCATTCATCGAATCGCCGCGCGCGTAGCCGTTGGGGCCCCAGTGGTAGGGCATCCCGATCTGGTGCACGGTGCGCCCCTCGCACCTGAAGCGGTGTCATCCGGTCGGTGACCATGACGCGAGCCTCCACCACGCCGCGCGCGCTGACGATCGTCGCCCACTCGCCGTGCTCGAGCCGGCGCTCGGTCGCGAGCTCGGGCGACACCTCGACGAAGAACTCCGGCTGCAGCTCGGACAGGTAGGGCGTCCAGCGCGACATGCCCCCCGCGGTGAAGTGCTCGGTGAGCCGGTAGGTGGTGGCCACGAACGGGAACGACGTCCCCGCCCGGGTCGCCGGGATCGGGGTGATAGCGATTGTTCTCGTGTTCGTAGACCTGGCGCGAGGGGTTGCGCTGCTGGCGGTGCATGAGGTTGCGCACCGGGGAGTCCTGGGGCTCGTAGTGGGTGGGCAGCGGCCCCTCGGCCACGCCCGCCGGGCGCGTACAGCCAGCCGCGCCCGTCGGCCTGCATGATGAACGGGTCGGTGCCCGACAGCGCGTCCGGGCCGACGCGCGTCGTCAGCGGGGCGGTAATCCGGCGGCTTGTCCGCCTGGAAGTCCGGGGTGTCGTGACCCGTCCACTTCCCCTGCTCGGCGTCCCACCATACGAGCGCCTTGCGCTCTGACCACGGCTTGCCCTCAGGGTCGGCAGAGGCGCGGTTGTAGAGAATTCGGCGATTGGCCGGCCATGCCCAGGCCCACTCGCCCCCGTCCAGTTCTGCTCCGGGCCGGCTTGCGCCGCGCCGTCTGATTGACGCCGTCGGCATAGCAGCCGCAGTAGATCCAACATCCGCACGACGTCGATCCGTCGTCCTTGAGCTGCGTGTAGGCCGACAGGAACTCGCCGTCCGCGTCCCAGCCGTTGATCTCCGCCAGGACCGCGGTGGCCTTGGGGTCGTCGTGGCGCGCCCTCGGTGGGGTAGCTCCAGGTGAGATCGAGCACCGGGCGGTCCATCTCGTCGGTGGAGGCGGCCAGGCGGTCGCGGATGAGGTTGCCGAGGTGGTAGGTGAACCACAGGTCAGAGCGCTGCTCCTCGCGCGGCTCCACCGCCTTGTGGTGCCACTGCACCATCCGCTGGGTGTTGGTGAACGTCCCGTCCTTCTCGGTGTGCGACGCCGCCGGGAAAGAAGAACACCTCCGTGGCGATGTCCTCGGTGCGCATCTCCCCCGTCTCGATCTCGGGCCGTCCTTCCACCACGTCGCGCTCTCGATCAGTGAGAAGTCGCGCACCACCAGCCAGTCGAGCTTGGACATGCCCAGCCGCTGCATCCGGGAGTTGGCCGATCCCACCGCCGGGTTCTGCCCGAAGAGCACGTAGCCCTTGACGGTCCCGGCGATCTGCTCCATCACCGTGTCGTAGGTGCTGTGGCTGCCCGTCAATCTCGGCAGGTAGTCGAAGCAGAAGTCGTTGTCCGCCGTCGCCGTATCGCCCCACCACGCCTTGAGCAGGCTGACCGTGTAGTCGCGCATGTTGCCCCAGAACCCCTTGGTCGCAGCATTGCCCTCGATGAACGTCGTCGAGGTCGCTCATGCGAGTGGGCGTGCGGCATCGGGATGTAGCCCGGCAGCGTGTCGAACAGCGTCGGGATGTCGCTCGAGCCCTGGATCGACGCGTGGCCCCGCATCGCCATGACGCCGCCCCCGGGGCGGCCCATGTTGCCCAACAGCAGCTGCAGGATCGAGGCGGCGCGGATGTACTGGGAGCCGATGGTGTGCTGCGTCCAGCCGACGCCGTGCACGAACGCGGTGGTGCGCTCGCGCCCGGAGTTGGCCACGAACAGCTCACACACCTTGGCGAACACGTCCTGCGGGATACCGCAGACCCGCTCCACCATCTCGGGCGTGTAGCTGGCGTAGTGGCGCTTGAGAATCTGCCACACGCACCGCGGGTGCTCAAGCGTCAGATCGAGCTCAGGCGTGCCGCGGGCATCGCCCCGCCGCTGACCCTCGCCGCCCGGGCCCTGGCTGGGCAGGTTGCCCTCCTGGTCGCGCTGGCCCGCCGCCGCCGCCACGAACGCGTCCTCGTACTGCCAGCTCGTGGGGTCATAGCCGCGCAGATCGGGATCCCAGCCCGAGAACAGGCCGTCCGCGCCGGCGTCCTCGAACTCCTCACGGATGATCGCCGGCGCGTTGGTGTAGTGCAGGACGTACTCGCGGAAGTCCGACTCGGTGGTGATGACGTGATTGATGATCGCGCCGAGGAACACGATGTCGGTGCCGGCGCGCAGCGGCACGAACATGTCGGCCAGCGCGCTCGTGCGGCTGTAATGCGGGTCGACGTGGATCACGGTCGCCCCGCGGGCCTTGGCCTCGACCACCCACTGGAAGGCCACCGGGTGGGCCTCGGCCATGTTCGAGCCCTCCATCACGATCAGATCGGCGTTCTGCAGGTCGCCGGGCAGCGTGCTCGAGGCGCCGCGGCCGAACGAGGTGCCCAGCCCGACGACGGTGGAGCTGTGACAGACGCGGGCCTGGTTCTCGATCTGGATGATCCCCAGCGCGGTGAGCAGCTTCTTGATGAGGTAGTTCTCCTCGTTGTCGAGCGTCGCCCCGCCCAGCGCCGCGATGCTCATGCAGCGCCGCACACGCTTCTGGTCGCGCTCCCATTCCCACCCTTCGCCCGGGTGGCGACGATCCGGTCAGCGACCATGCTCATCGCCGTCTGCAAATCCAGCCGCTGCCACTCGGTGGCGTGCGGTGGGCGGTACAGGACGTGCTCCTCGCGCGAGGCGCCGGTGGTCAGCTGCAGCGACGCCGACCCCTTCGGGCACAGCCGGCCGCGGCTGTGGGGCGCGTCCGGGTCGCCCTCGATCTGGATGACGCGCTCGTCCTTGACGAACACGTTCTGCGCGCAGCCCGACCGCGCAGTACGGGCACACCGACTTGACGACCCGGTCGGCGGTGTGGGTGCGGGCCATCAGCCGATCGGAGCCCCGTGACTTGGCCGCGGCGCCGCGTCCGAGCTTGTCGGCGCCGAGCAGCTGGCGCAGCACCGGCCAGCGCTGCGGGGAGGGCAGCTCCGGCATGGTCATGACTCCTGGCTCAGCTCGCGCGCCGCTCGCGCCTTGACCCACGCGATGACCGTCTCGTCACGGGTGGGGTTGAGCGCGGGCCGGGTTGACGAGATGCTGCGAGCTCGCCGGGCAGGGCCGGCTTGTCGCGCAGCTCGTCAGGGTGAGGCGTGTCGCTGCCGTCGGCGGGCAGGCCGGTGGCGATCATGAACGCCTGGCCCGGGGGGATGTGCAAGCCCGGCCCACAGTTTCATAGTTGTGGCCGGCGTCCAGCAGCTGGAGCGACCTGCGCCCGGGTTGGCATCGCCACCGGTTTATATCCCACCGCAGGGCGCCGCAAACACCGCTCCTACCGCAGCGCGAGCAGGCACGCTCCCCCCAGCAGGCCGGCGCCGGTCGTCCACCAGGCGATGTAGTCGCCGATGTGGCCGGAATGCAGCCCGCGCAGGCCCAGCACCAGCCCACGGCCGCCGCGTGGACCCCGTGCGGCAGGCGAGCCAGGAGCGGACGACCGAACAGCCCCGCGTATGCGACCGCGAGCGCGGCGATCAGGGTGACCACACCGATGATCACGTCGAGGGCCTCCACGTGGGTCGCCGGCGCGGCCGGCCAGCGCACAGCTGCGGCCGTGGAGCACCCATGCGGCGTACGCCGGATGGTCGACGAACCGGGCCGCCGACCTCGCCGCCCATGGGATCGCTCCGGGAACCAGCCCGGCGACGAGGCTGGCCGCCAGCAGCAGGCCCGGGACCACGAGCATCAGCGGCGGCGTGTGGTCGCGGTCCTCGCGGGTGTCGTCGACACGCTCGTGGGCGGCGCGCGCCTGGCGCGGGTCGGGGCCCTCGCTCGGGCCCCAGCCGTAGAACACCCGGCCCGCGACCCGCAGCACGGCGCCGCCGGTGAGCGCCGAGACGACGGCGAAGACCGCGAGCAGCCACCCATAGCCGCGCCTCCGAGGCGGCGCTCTCGATCAGCGACTTGCCCTGGAACTCGGTGAACGGTGGCGGCGCCGCCAGCAGGATCCCACCCGCGACGAACAGCACTCCCGCGATCCGTATCTCGCGCGCCCGCGGCCGTGCAGGTCGTACTCGTCGACCGTCCGGAAGCGGTGCAGGAGGATCCCGCAGATCATGAACAGAGCGGCCTTGGTCAGCCCGTGCCCGACGATGAATACCGCCACGCCGGCCAGCGCCTTGGCGCCGAGCAGGCCGACCCCGCAGACGAACATCCCGACGTGGGCGATGGTGGAGAAGGCCAGCAGCCGCTTGATGTGGCGCTGCAGGACGCACATCACCGCGCCCAGCAGTGCCGTCGTGACCCCGAGCGCGACCAGGATCGCGCGCAGGGCGCCGGCGTGGGGCGCCACCGCCCCGGCGAACATCACCCAGTAGACCCGCGCGACCGCGTAGATCCCCAGCTCCACCATGATCCCGGAGAACAGGACGCACACCGGGACCGGGGCGACCGCGTGGGCATCGGCCAGCCAGAAGTGCAGCGGCACCGCCGCCGCCTTGGTCAGGAACCCCAGCAGCAGCAGGACCATGGCCACGATCACCAGCGCGTCGGCGTGACGGCCATCCAGCACCGCGCCGATCTGCGCCATGTTGAGCTCGCCGGTGCGTGCGTAGAGCATCGCCACCGCGATGAACATCGCATAGCCACCGATGCTGTTGGTGATGGCGAAGTTGATGGCGCCCTGGATCGGCGCGCGCTCCTCGATCCGGTAGGCGGTCAGCCCGTAGGCGACCGTGCTCATCAACTCGAAGAACACGACGAGGTCAAACAGGTCACCGGTGAGGCAGAAGCCGACCATGCCGGCCAGGAAGAGGAGCATGAGGCCGTGGAACAGGCCGCCGACGGCGTCGAAGTAACGCAGCGAGTACGTCAGTGCCGCCAGCACCATGCACGCTGGCAAAGGCGGCGATCCCGGCGCCGAACGGGTCAATGGCAAACGCGATCCCGATGGCCACGCCGTGCTGGGGTCGCCAGCCTCCCATCCAGTAGGCGAACGGCCGGCTGCCGACGTGCACGGCGAGCAGGAGGCAGATCGTCACCACGCTCAGTGCGACCGTCATGGCCGCCGCGTCTTCGGACCAGCGCGGGGCGACCATCCCGACGGTCACCAGCAGCGGAGCGACCAGGAACGGGATGACGACCGGCAGCGAGCTCAGGTGGGCCACGGCGGTCAGTCGCGCAGGGCGCGCAGCCGGGCGGGATCCACGCTGCCAAAGCGCTTGTGAGCCTGGACGACCAGTGCCAGCAGGAGCGCCAGCACCGTGGCCTCGATGACCACGTCGGTGAGGACAAGGACCTGGGTGACCGGGTCGACCAGGCGCGACGTCGTCGGGATGTCGGCCACGATCGGCGCCTTGGCGCCGTGGCGGTAGCCGACCCCCAGCAGCACCAGATAGGTCGATGACTGCACGACGGTGAGGCTGAGCACCGTGCGGACGAGGTTCTGGCTGGAGACCACGCCGTAGAGGCCGATCACGAACAGCCAGGCCGCGGCGGCGAACGGAGCGAAGCTCATCACAGCTCGCCGCGCTCGATCAGCAGGTCCTGGTCCAGGAACTCGGTCCAGGTGAGCAGGAACGCGCCCGTCACCTCGACCCCCACCGCGATGCTGTTGAGCGGCATCATCCCGGCCGAGAGAAGGTGCCCCGACGTCCCCAGCGGCAGGAAGTTCTCCAGGTACACCGAGGCGAAGATGAGGCCACCCAGCGCCGATCAGGGCGTACGCCGTCGCCCCGGCCGAGTCCAGCGCCTCCAGCGCCCACCCCGGGGCGACGCGCTTGAGGGCGAGGTACCGCCCCGCCAGCAGGATCGACCAGCGGTCCCGCCGCCAGGACGACCCCGGCCTGAAAGCCGCCGCCGGGGGTCAGCGCCCCGTGCAGCGCCAGGTACACCCCGAGGGCCACGAGGAGGGGGATGAGGATCAGCGACAGCAGACGCAGGGCGTCGCTGGCCCCGGCGAACTGGTGGTCGGCCAGGCTGCGGCTGGGCTCGGCGCCGTCATCCTCATCGCGCAGGTGGCGCAGCAACAGCGCGACGCCCTGAGACCGAGGCGAACAGGATGAACTCCTCGCCGAGCGTGTCAAACGCCCGGATGTCGAAGTTGAGCGCCGTCACGATGTCCGTGGCACGGCGCTGGCCCGGCTCCAGCCGATCCACGAGCAGGCCGTAGGCGCCGTGGAAGTCACCGAAGGCCGGCAGGCCGTGCAGGCCGATGAGCAGCACCGCCAGCAGGCCGGGGCCGGCGCAGGCGAATAGCAGCAGCCGACCACGGCGGCTCACAGCTTGCCCTCCTCCTCCTCGCGCTCGCTCTCGGCGGCATGCCGGGCGATCTTGCGCAGCGCCGCCAGGATGATCACCGGCATTCCGACGCCGCCGACCACCAGTTCGGACAGGGCGACGTCCGGGGCCTGCAAGACGAAGAACAACAGCGTCAGGGCCAGACCGTAGATGGAGAGCACGAGCGTCTGGCGCAGCGGGTCGGGTACGAACACGATGGCCGTCCCCGCCACCACGACGACCAGCAATGCGACTCCCTGCAGCGCGGTCACTCGTCCTCCTCGCGGTGCTCCTCGATGCGCTCACGCCAGTCGCCCAGCGCGCGGGCGCGCAGACTGCGCGCGGTGGCGTGGACCAGGACCGGGCCGGTCAGGACCAGCAGCGCCCCGGTGAGCAGCGCCTTGTCGCCGATCAGCGAGAACGACTCGGCGCACACGATCGAGATCGCCACCAGCAGCGCGCCGAACCCGGCAAGGCTGACGTAGTGCAGCCGGTCGAGCACGTCGCGCATCACACTGACGCCGAGGACCGCGATCACCTCCAGCACGACCCCCGCGATGAGCAGGATGGTGGGGATGGCGTGACGCACGCCACTCATGGATCGTGCTCCATCATGCGCGCGAAGGTGAGCGAGCCCACCGTCGACACCAGCGCCAGCACCACGGCGAGGTCGACGAACGGCTGGCGGTGAAACCCCTGGGACAGAAGCATGAGCGCCGTGACGGCGAGCACGCTGGCGACCTCGACGGCGGCCAGCGCCGCCGCGGCACTGGCCAGCGCCGCCACCCCCAGGCACGGCAGCAGCGCCGCGATGAGCACGAGCGCGGCGATCTCCCAGCGGTTCACCCCAGCTCCAGTACGTCGAGCTGCTCGCGCCCGCCGCTGCGGTGCAGCTGATGCACCAGCAACAGGTCGTGATCGTCATCGACGCCGATGACGATGGTGTTGGGCGCCAGCGAACCCAGGCCCTCGGCGAGCGCGCGGCGCCCCACGTCCAGCGACCCCTCCCCGCCGGCGCGAAAGGGCACGGCGCGCAAGCTTCCACGCGTCTCGCGGGGCGCGACGAGCTGCGCGAAGGCCTCCCAGGACACGAAGACGATCTGGCGCGGGACGCTCGCGATCACCCGCCATCCCCTCGCCACCCAGCGCCGACGCGACGCGGGCCTCGCCAACGCCCTGGCGCCGTGCGGCCTCGTAGCCCGCGCCGGCCAGCAGCGACGGCGCCGATCGCCGCGTAGACCTCGGGCAGATCGACGGTGTCGATCAGGACCATGTAGAACGCGGCGGCGAGCAGAACGCCCAGCAGCGAACCGGCCAGCGATCTGATCGTGACCACGGGCAGATCGCTACCCCGAGCGATCGACCCGCAAGCGAAAGCGGCCGCGAGACCTCGGTCAGGCGGCCGCGACCGCGAGCGAATCAAGGGGCGGGCGCTCGTCGACGGGCACGCCGACGACCGCACCATCCTCCCACGGACGCAGATAGTGACCCGCGGGGGCGCTGCGCGGACCGTCCAGGCGTCGCTCCACCGCCGCCAGCACCGAGAACGCCATTTCGCCGAGCGCGCGCAGTGGCTGATGGCGGTTCTGCCGGGTTCCAAGGTGGCATTCGGCCAGCGCGTGCAGCCCACACCTCCCCAGCGCGTCGATGAGCACCGCGATCTCCACCCCGTAGCCCACCGGGAAGGGGATGTGCGTCAACAGGTCGCGCCGCGCGCCGAACTCGCCCGCCAGCGGCTGGGCGAAGCCGGCCAGCAGCGGGAAGTGCAGGTTGAGCAGCGGTCGGGCCATCAGCTCGGTCACGCGGCCCCCCTCGTGCGCCATCGTCCGGCCCCCGGATCGAAACGGGCGATCAAACGCGCCCTTGACCAGCGCGAGCTCCGGATCCTCCAGCAGCGGGCCCAGGAGGCCGAGGAGATGGTGGGGATGGGGATCCTCGGTGTCAGCGTCCAGGAAGCAGACCACCTCGCCGCAGCTGTGGTGGAGCGCCCCGCCACAGGGCATCACCCTTGCCCAGCGCGGGCCCGTGCGCGGACAGCAGCTCATCCTGCTGCAGGACGACCGCGCCCATCGCCGCAGCCCGGTCCGCGGTCCCGTCCTGCGACGCCGCGTCGACGACGATGACCTCGTCGACCAATCCCGCGCGCACCGCGGGCGCCACCGTCGTCGCCAATACGTCCGCGACCGTGTCGGCACACTCCTTGGCCGGCAGCACCACTGACACTGTCCTGGTTTGCTTGGCGGCGCGCAGGTCCGCCGACGCGAATGCATCCGCGCGGTAGCGGCGCTGCTCGCGCCACATCGACACGGAAAGGTCCACCGACAGTCCGCGGCGCGCGCGTCCATCGGTACGGGCCGAGGTGCGGACGCGGACGTCGGCCGGCCTGATCACCGGGATGCCGTGGCGCGCCAGCTTGGCGCCAAACGCCTCATCCTCCAGCGCCGCGCATCCGTCCAGGCCGCCCACACGCCGGTAGGTCTCGGCTGTCACCCCCAACGACGCGCCCGCGAAGTGATGATGCTCGGCCCCGGGGTCCCGGCCCGCGACCTCCGACAGCCGCCGACGGGCGTCGTGCTCGCGCCGCCGTCTCACCGGGCCCGGCAGGCGTACGACTTCGTCGGGATACAGCTCGATCAGGCCGGCGACCACCGTGGCGCCCTGCGCCAGATGCGCCAGCTGCCGCGCCAGCCAATCCTCGGCCGGCGTCGAATCGGCGTCGGTGGTGGCGATCAGCCCGTCGTGATGGCCCAGCGCCTCGAGCCGGTCGGCCGCGGCGTCCATCCCCAGGCGCCGCGCCGGCCCCGAGCCGGCACCTGGGCCCTGCAGCACGGTGAGCACCAGGCCAAGGCGCCGGGCGGCGGCACGTGCCACGGTCTCGGTCTCGTCGCTGCAGGCGTCGGCGACGAGAATCGTCTCGAAGGCTGCCGGACCGACGGTCTGGTGCGCGAGCGCCGCCAGGCACGCTGCGACGGTGTGTGCCTCGTCGCGAGCCGGGATGACCACCATGCTCACGGGGGCCATGGAGCCCCCTGGGCGATGAGCTCGCGCCCACGGTCGTAGTCCTCGTCGCGCTCGTGGGTGAGGACGCCCACGATCACGCCTTCCCGGCCATACCAGGCGACGAAGGCGCCGCCGTCGTCGCGGTGCAGTCTGGTGGCGTCAAAGCCGTCGCCCCACGCGGCGTACTTCAGCACGCGCGTCCCGATAGTCGACCAGAACCCGGGGACGTCATCCCAGCCCGCGTCCGCGCCCGCCGCGGTCTCGGCCCGCGATCGCCCCCTGGCCCAGCGCGTCACCCCAATGCTCAACCCGCAGCGGCCGGCCGGCGGCGAGATTGTCGGCCAGGCAGACATCACCCGCGGCCAGCAGCCCGTCGCGGGCGGTGCGCATGGCCGCGCTCACCGGGATCGCCCCGCCGCGTAGCTCCAAGCCCGCCTGAGCCGCCAGCTCGGCGCGCGGCGCGACGCCGGTCGCCATCACCACGAGGTCGCCCACCAACTCGCTCGGCTGGCGGTTGTGACGGCGACGGCGCCGTCGGCGCGCTCGATGCGCTCCACCGCCGCGCCGAGGTGGGTGGTGACGCCGTCCTTCACCAACCAGTCCAGCAGGATCTGGGCCGGTGCGTCGCCGAGACGTCCGCTGTTGGGCAGCGGTTCGTCGCTGACGAGATCGACCCGCTGGCCGCGGGCCCGCAGCGAGCTGGCGATCTCGCACCCGATGAAGCCCGATCCGATCACCACCGCCCGGGTGCCGTCGACCAAGCAGGCGCTGAGACGCCGCACGTGCTCGACGGTGCGGACCACGTGCACCCAGGGGCGGTCGCCGCCGGGGACGGGAAGCCGGGTCGGCTCGGCGCCGGTGGCCAGCAGGCAGGAGACGTAACGCAGCTCGCGTCCGCCCGACAGGAGCACCTGGCGCCGGTCGGCGTCCAGGGTGACCGCCCGCCCGGCGATCAGGTCCACCCCCTGCTCGTCCAGCCACCCCTCGTCCTCCAGCGGCAGATCGGCCTCCGTGCTCTCCCCCCGCAGCAGCTCCTTGGTCAGCGGCGGCCGGCGATAGGGCATGCGCCCCTCGTCGGCGACAATCGCCACCGTCCCGTCGGCGCCCGCGTCACGGTAGGCCCGCGCGGCCGACAGGCCCGCGGGCCCGCCTCCGATCACCAGCAGAGCGTAGGGCTCGCTCATCGTCGCTCCAGCACGTCCAACAGGTACTCGGGCCGGCACTCGGTCGTGAGCCGCCGCAGCCACAGCTGCCGGCGAACCTCCTCGTGGACGTGGGCGGCGGTCAGCGGCCGCTCGGGCCCCGGCGGCCGCCAGTGCACGCAGACCAGTCGCGCACCGGGCACCATGCGCGCCTCCAGCCAGTCCAGTGTCTGCGCCAGCGCGGCGGGCTCCAGGTAGTACAGGGTCTCTGACGCCACCACCAGGTCAAAGCTGCCCTCCGGGAGATCATCGGGGATGGCTCCCAGGACAGCGCGTGCCTGGCGGTGCTGTGCGAGAGCAGCGCGAGCCCGGCGGACCGCGGTGGGTGAGTAGTCGATGGTGGTCAGCCGCCGGCAGCGTGGGGCCAGACGTGCGCTGAACACGCCGATCGAGCCGCCCAGCTCCAGCGCGTCGTCAAACGGACCCGGCCCGCACGCGGCGAGCGTCGCCACATACTTGGCCTGCTCGTAGGCGCTGCAGCGGTAGCCCCACGGGTCCGGATCGGCCCGGTACTGGGCCTCGAAGTGATCGACGGTCGTCACGTTGCGCTCCGGTAGAGACGCCAACGCCAGAGCGCCGGCGGCGGCGAGAGCGGGGTCGAGGCGGTGCTGCAACAGGAACAGCTCCAGGTCGCGGCGGGCGCGGTCCAGCCGGCCGCCGGTGGCGAAGGGGTGTGAACCGCAGGCGCGCTCGGCCTGCGCCACGATCGTGTGGGCGGCCTGGGCGATGGCGGCCCGGGCGTGCAGCGCGACCTCCGCCAAGTCCTCGGATCCTGCGTCCATGGCGCGGGCGGCCCGCTCCAGCCAGGCGGTGATGGTCTCCTGGGCAGTGAGCATCCGCCCGGTGGCCAGTTCCTCCAGCGCTCCGCACTGCGGCCGCGCGGTCGAGGCCTCAAGCGCGCCGTCAACCGCGCAATCCGCCATTCCGGCCCAGCTGGCCGCCGTGCGCAGGGCGTCGCGGCCGAACCACGGCTGCTGCGCCAGCGCGCCCGGACCGCCGAAGCGGGCCAGCACCGGCGCGCGGTCGAAGATCACCCGGTGTGAGACCGAGGCGCGCATCCCCGCACCGCGATACCAGCGATCGTCGATGGCGACCGTCGCCGGATCCGTGAGATCGATCCAGACGGCCACCGGGGCGGGGGCGTCGGCGTCGTGGGCCAGGATCAGCGCGCGGTCAAGGCCGCCGGCGCCCGAGCAGAACGTCTTGACGCCGGTGAGGACTTCGCGCGGAGCCCGCGGTCTGCCACCGTCGCCGGCGTCCCCTCATCCGGCCGCGGGTCTCCGCCCCACACGCCGACACGCAGCCGTCCGGCGCGCACGGCGGCCAGCTCCCGGTCGCGCAGATCCGCCGGCGCCTGGACCGCCAGGCGTTCCACCCCGTTGAGATGGCCATCCAGAATCCGGCCGACCGACCCATCGGCTCGGGCGACGCTGCGCACCAGCCCCAGCTCGGCCGACGCCGGCGGCCGATCAGCCCCCGGCTGCGCGTTCCACGCCAGCGCCCCCACCGCCTCCAGATCGGCGATCGCCTCCTCGGGAAACGGCGGCAGGACAGCGCGATCGCGCTCGCCGGCGCTCGCCGCCACGCGCGCCAGGGCCGCGTCGAGGCTGGCCACATTGAGCTCGGGGCGGCTGGCCGTGCTCACAGCGCCTCCAGGCTGAGACCGTGCTCGCGGGCGTGCTCGCTAAGCCAGCGCGACATAGTCGAGCGTCGTCGCCGGGCTCTCCCTCTGAGCGCCCGGGCCCAGGCCGTCGTGGGCCAGGACCACGGCACCCTCGACAAGCGCGTGGCGGGTCGCCTCGAACATCTCGGTGGCCGGGTCGCCGCGCCAGTCGTGCGTGTCGGCGGTCCACCCGATCAGGCGCAGACCACGGTCCCGAGCGACCTGTGTCGACCAGGGCGCCACGTCCCCCCACGGTGTCCGCCAGAACGCCGGCCTCACCCCCAACTCCGCGAGGCGCTGAAGGGCCGCATCGGTGTCGCGCTCGCAGCCACACCGCATCGCGCTCGCTATGGCGGACATGCTCATCGCAGTGAAGCCCGATCGCGTGTCCCTCGGCCCGCATCCGCTCGACGATCGCGGGATGCGCCGCAGCGCGCGAGGCGATCGGGAAGAAGGTGGCGCGGGCTCCCAGCCTCTGGAGCAGATCGAGCAGCCGAGGGGTCCAGACCGGGTCAGGACCGTCGTCAAACGTGAGGGCCAGCGCCGGCACGGCATGCGACTACCCACGCCCCCCGTCGTAAAACCCGCCGGCCGTGGCGCCGAAATTTTTTGGTGCTCGCCCTTCCTCACGGGGCAGACGCGGTGTCTATGCGCATCGGATACTTCCTCTCCAGCGAAGAATGGGGTCCGCGCGATCTCGTCTCCCAGGCGGTCAGGGCACGCGACGCGGGATTCGAGGCGCTCTGGATCTCTGACCACATCCATCCGTGGAACGACACGCAGGGCCACAGCGCGTTCGTCTGGACGACGATCGGCGCCATTGCGCAGGCCGATCTCGGCCTGCCGGTGGCGACCGCGGTCACCTGCCCGATCATACGCATCCACCCCGCGATCATCGCCCACGCGGCGGCCACGGCCGCCGTCATGCTCGATGGGCAGTTCAGCCTCGGCGTCGGCTCCGGCGAAGCGCTCAACGAGCATGTCCTGGGCGCCCCCTGGCCCGAAGCCGCCGAACGCCTCGAGATGCTCGAGGAGGCGATCACCGTGATTCGCACCCTGTGGGCGGGGGGTGTTCAGTCACACCGCGGGCGCCACTACCGGGTGCAGCACACCCGCATCTACGACCTGCCCGACACACCCCCCAAGATCATCGTCTCGGGGTTCGGCCCCCGTGGAGTCGACCTCGCCGCCAAGGCCGGGGACGGGTATGCCACGGTCGGGCCCGACGCCGACATGGTCGACCGGTATCGCGCCCAGGGCGGGACGGGCCCGATCCAGGGCGGCTTGAAGGTCTGCTATGGCGACGACGCGGCCGCTGCGCGTGCGACCGTGTACCGCCTCTGGCCCAACGAGGCGCTGCCCGGCGAGCTGGCCCAGATTCTGCCCACGCCGGCGCACTTCGAGCAGGCCAGCCAGCTCGTCACCGAGGAGCTGGCCACCGCCGACGTGCCCTGCGGCCCTGACATCGACGCCCACGTCGCGGCCATTCAGGCCTATGCCGAAGCCGGCTTCGACGAACTCTACGTCAACCAGATCGGTCCCGACCAGGACCAGTTCTTCGCCGCCTACCGCGACGAGGTGCTCCCGCGACTCTGACCACCGATTGTTCGCTGCCCGACTGGTGCGCACGCGAAAGTGTTCGCGGTCCGCGGCTGGGTAACCGACGGCTAGGACACCGGGGTCTTCCGTCCACGCTCAATTCGACAGCCAAGGAGTAGACCCGCATGTCGCAAACCGTCGCCGCCTTCATGCTCGACCGCCTCAGGCAGTGGGGCGTCACCCGTATCTACGGATACCCGGGCGACGGCATCAACGGTCTGCTCGGCGCGTTTCACGAGTTCGAGGACGACATCGAGTTCGTCCAGACCCGGCACGAGGAGATCGCCGCCTTTGCCGCCTGCGCGCACGGCAAGCTGACCGGCGAGGTCGGGGTGTGCATGGCCACCTCCGGGCCCGGCGCCATCCATCTGCTCAACGGGCTCTACGACGCCAAGCTCGATCACGCCCCGGTGGTGGCGATCGTCGGCCAGCAGGCCCGGATGGCGCTCGGCTCCAACTTCCAGCAGGAGGTCGACCTCACCACCCTGTTCAAGGACGTCGCCAGCGAGTTCGTGCAGATGTGCATCGCCCCCGAGCAGGCCGCGCACCTCATCGACCGCGCGATGCGCATCGCCAAGGCGACGCGGTCGCCGACCTGCGTGATCGTGCCCAACGACATCCAGGAGGCCGAGTACTCCGAGCCGCCCCGCGCCCACGGCGCGGTCCCGTCGTCGGTCGGGTTCCTCGACCCGATCATCCGCCCGCGCGACGCCGACCTGCAGCGCGCCGCCGACGTCCTCAACGCCGGGGAGCGCGTGGCGATGCTCGTCGGCCAGGGCGCCATCGGCGCCGAGAAGGAGGTGCTGGAGGTCGCCGAGCTGCTCGGCGCCGGCGTGGCCAAGGCGCTCAACGGCCGCGCCGCCGTCCCCGACGACGTGCCGTTCGTCACCGGACCGATCGGCCTGCTCGGCTCCAAGCCGACCTACGAGATGATCGACGGCTGCGACACGCTGCTGATGGTCGGCTCGAGCTTCCCCTACTCGGAGTGGCTGCCCGAGCCCGGGCAGGCCCGCGGCGTCCAGATCGACATCGACCCGCGCATGATCGGGATCCGCTACCCGATGGAGCTCAACCTCGTCGGCGACAGCGCCGAGACGCTGCGCGCGCTCATCCCGCTGCTGAAGCGCAAGGAGGACCGCGGCTGGCGCGAGACCATCGAGGGCAACGTCGCCGCGCTGGTGGGAGATCCTCGACGCCCAGGCCCACGAGCCCGCCGAGCCGCTCAACCCCCAGCTGCTCTTTCACGAGCTCAGCAAGCGCCTGCCCGATCAGCGCCATCCTCACCAGCGACTCAGGCTCGGGGACGGACTGGTGGGCGCGCCACCTGCGGATGCGCAGCGGGATGAAGGCGGCGCTGTCGGGCACGCTGGCCAGCATGTGCCCGGCGGTGCCCTACGCGCTGGCGGCGAAGTTCGCCTACCCCGACCGGCCGGTGATCGCCACCATCGGCGACGGCGCCATGCAGATGCTCGGCAACCTCGCGCTCATCGATATCGCGCGCTACCAGGACCGCTGGCCCAACCGCCAGCTCGTCGTGCTCGTGCTCCACAACAACGACCTCAACCAGGTCACGTGGGAGCAGCGCGTGATGTCCGGCGACCCCAGGCTCGCGGTCTCCCAGACCCTGCCCGACTTCCCCTACGCCCGCTACGCCGAGCTGATCGGCCTCAAGGGCATCCGGGTCGCCACTCCCGACGCCGTCGGCCAGGCGTGGGACGACGCCCTGGCCGCGGGCGGCCCCGCCGTCATCGAGGCGATCACCGACCCGGAGGTGCCGCCCCTGCCGCCGCACATCACCTTCGAACAGGCCCAGGAGCTCGCGCACGCGTTGCCGGGAGATCCGGCACGAGGCCAGATCATCCGCAACGCGCTCAAGGGCAAGATCGACGAGCTGGTCAACCGCTGACATGCAGGCTCTCTCCTCGCGCTCGCCCGCATGGCGCAGCCGGAATCGGCCGTCGATCTCGCCCGGCATCGACTGGCGTCCCCGGTCCGCGGCCCCGGTCAAGCGCTGGCTGTGGAACCTGCGCGCCGGCCGGATGCAGAAGACGCTTGCCACCACCGCGGCGCTGAGCGGGCTGCCGCTCGGCTTCGAGATGTACCTCGAGCACTACAAGGGCTCGTTCGGAGACATCTGGATGTGGAGCCCGATCGTCACCAGCCCGCTGGTCAGCGCCGCCGGCGTGGCGGGCATGCGCTCGCCGGCAGCCGCGCGCACGGTCCTGCCGGCCGCCGGGGCCGTCTACGCCCTCAACGGGCTGATCGGCACCTACACGCATCTGCGGGGCGTCGCGCGCAAGCCGGGAGGGTTCTCCGAGCCGACCTACAACCTGGTCATGGGCCCGCCGCTGCTGGCTCCCGGGTCGCTCATCCTGGTCGGCGCGATCGCCCTGCTGGCGGCGATCGCCCAGCGGGAGCGCTGACGGATGGCCCTCGATTTCCGCGCAGCGCCGACCACCTGCCCAAGCGCCGCCCGGACGGGCAGGCCCGCCGATCCCTACGAGCTGCCGCGCCAGCGCCGCGGCCGCACGCCGCAGATGCACGGCCGCTATCCGGACTTCGACGTGCTCGAGCAGGCCGGCCACTGGGATCCCGTCACGCGCGAGCTGGTGCTCGGCCGCGTCCACGACGTGCCCGAGATCCGCTTCTTCTCCGCCGGCGAGGCGGCCACCCTCGGCGGCGCTGTGCGACCTGCTCACCGCGCAGGACTCAGAGCCGCGGATCCCGGTCATCAACTTCATCGACGAGAAATACGACCATGGCGACCTCGACGGCTTCCAGTTCGACGACATGCCCGACGACCGCGACGCGTGGCGGCTGGTCGCCCGCGGACTGGACGAGCAGGCCGCCGAGCGGGGCGGGGCCGCCTCGTTCGCCGCCGCCGACGCGGAGGTGCAGCTGGCGATCGTCGCCGACTTCGCCGAGGGCGAGCTTGACGGCGGGGCGTGGGAGCAGCTCAACGTCACGCGCGCCTTCGGCCTGGTGATGCGCGTCGTCCTGGCCTGCTTCTACTCCCACCCGTGGGCGTGGAACGAGATCGGCTTCGGCGGCCCGGCCTATCCGCGCGGCTACAGCCGCTTCGGCAGTCCCGACCTCCAGCGCGCCGAGCGCGAGACCTGGGAGGGCGCCGAGCACTATCGACCGCGACCCCGTCAGCGGCGAGCCCGAGGCGCCCCCGCGATGAGCCCGCTCGAGCGGCAGCCTCATCAAGGGCGTCACCCGGATGCCGCCGCGACAACGACTCGCCGTGGCTGCTCGACCCCCACCGCCGCGGCCTGCAGAACCTCGACCGGATGCGCCGCTACGGGCCGTCTGACACGGTGGACCTCGTCATCGTCGGCGCCGGCGCCGGCGGCGTCACCCTGGCCCAGCGGCTGGCCCGCGCCGGCTGGCGCATCGTCATCCTCGAGCGCGGCCCGTTCTGGGATCCCGACCGCGACTGGGTCTCCGACGAGAAGGGCGCCGGCCCCATCTACTGGACCGACAAGCGCATCATCGCCGGCGAGGACCCGGTGGAGATGGGCAAGAACAACTCCGGCGTCGGCGTCGGCGGGTCGATGACCCACTTCGCCGGCTACGTCCCGCGCCTGCATCCCTCCGACTTCGAGGTCCACACCCGCGACGGCGTCGCCGTGGACTGGCCGATCTCCTACGAGCGAGCTCAAGGCCTCGTTCGAGCGCGTCGAGCGCGAGCTGCCGGTGGCAGGCCAGGATTGGCCGTGGGGCGATCCCCACACCTATCCCCACGCCCCGCATCCCATCTCCGGCGCCGCCGCCGTCGCGTGGCGCGGCGCCGAGGACTGCGGCATCGAGATGCGCGTCGGGCCCGTCTCGATCACCAACGGCCGCTTCGGCAACCGCCCCCACTGCATCTACCGCGGCTTCTGCCTGCAGGGCTGCAAGGTCAACGCCAAGGCCAGCCCGCTCATCACCCACCTGCCCGACGCGATCGAGCACGGCGTCGAGGTCCGCGCCAACGCGATGGCCGTGCGCGTCGAGATCGACGAGAGCAGCGGCCAGGCCACCGGCGTCACCTACGTCAGCGACGGCGCCACGCACCTTCGTCGCGCGCCGACGCCGTGGCCGTCTGCGGCTACGCGATCGAGACCCCGCGCCTGCTCCTGCACTCCACCAGCCGACGGCTTCCCCAACGGGCTCGGCAACGACGACGACCAGGTCGGCCGCTACGTCATGGTCCAGGGCGCCACCCAGGTCGCCGGCCGCTTCCCCGAGGACCTGCGCATGTACAAGGCGCCGCCGCCCGAGGTCTCCAGCGAGCAGTTCTACGAGACCGACGAGGCCGCGGGTTCGCCCGCGGGTTCTCGATCCAGACCGTCTCGCCGCTGCCCATCGGCTGGGCCGAGCACGTCCACGGCGACGGCCACTGGGGCCACGGCCCTGCGCGCCTACATGCGCGACTACAACCACTGGAGCGTCCTCGGCGTGCTCTGCGAGCTGCTCCCCCAGGCCGACAACCGCGTCACGCTGGCCGACGAGACCGACGCCTTCGGCATGCCGGTGGCAAAGTTCACCCACTCGATGTGCGACAACGACCGTGCCAACATCGCCTACGCCACCAAGACGATGCAGCGCATCTGGGAGCACGCCGGCGCCCAGGACACCCTCACCATCGACCGCTTCGCCCACCTCGTCGGCGGCGCCCGCATGGGCTTCTCCTCCCAGGACAGCGTGATCGACTCCTCCCACCGCGTGTGGGGGGTCGACAACCTGTTCGTGGTCGACGGCAGCGTGCTGCCCACCCAGGGCGCCGCCAACCCGGCGCTGGTCATCATGGCGCTGGCCGACCGCTGCGCGCGCCTGCTGCGCAGAGAAGCGGGTGGTCCGATGAGCGCCCGCGCCGCGACCGCGAGGTCGTCGTCATCACCGGCGCCTCCGGCGGCGTGGGCCGAGCCACCGCGCACGCCTTCGCCAAGCGCGGCGCGCACATCGCACTGCTGGCGCGCGGCGAGAAGGGGCTCGAGGACTGCCGCCGCGAGGTGGAGTCGCTGGGCGGCACGCGCGCTGTGTCGTGCCCACCGACGTCGCCGACCACAGCCAGGTGGAGGCGGCCGCCGCGCGAGCCGAGGCCGAGCTCGGGCCCGATCGACGTCTGGGTCAACGACGCCATGGCGACGGTGTTCGCCCCGTTTGCCGACGTGACTCCCGAGGAGTACAAGCGCGCCACCGAGGTCACCTACCTCGGCGCCGTCTACGGGACCATGGCCGCGCTGCGCGCGGATGCGCGCGCGCAACCGCGGGGACGATCGTGCAGGTGGGCTCGGCACTGTCCTACCGGGCGATCCCGCTCCAGTCCGCCTACTGCGGCGCGAAGTTCGCCATCCGCGGCTTCACCGACTCGATCCGCACCGAGCTGCGCCACGAACACAGCGCCGTCCACATCACCATGGTCCAGCTGCCCGGCGTCAACACCACCCAGTTCAACTGGTGTCGCTCCAAGCTGCCCGACCATCCCCAGCCGGTTCCGCCCATCTACCAGCCCGAGATCCCCGCCGAGGCGGTCTACTGGGCCGCGCACCACCGCCGCCGCGAGCTGTGGGTGGGCTACAGCACCCTGCAGGCGATCATCGGCACCAAGCTCTCGGCGCTCGCCGGAGACATCTACCTGGCCCGCACCGGCTTCTCCGGTCAGCAGATGCAAGGCCGGCCCGTGTCCCGCCGACCGGCCCGACAACCTGTTTGAGCCCCTGCCCGACCTGGCCGCCACCCACGGCATCTTCGACGCTCAGGCCAAGACGCGCAGCCCGCAGCTGTGGGCGTCCATCCACCGCCGGGCCGTCGCCGGCGCAAGCGTGGCCGCGGCCGCCGCCATCGGCGCCGCGGCTCGGTGCGGCGCGGCGATGAGCGCCCCCGACGCGCGCATCGCCGACGTGCGCGCCGCCGCCTACCGCGTGCCGACCGAGCAACCGGAGTCCGACGGCACGCTCGAGTGGGATGCCGTCACCGTCGTCGTCGCCGAGGTCGACGCCGGCGGCCATACCGGCCTGGGCTACACCTACACCGACGCCGCCGCGGCCG
Organism: uncultured Actinomycetota bacterium; assembly: GCA_963790605.1. Classification (GTDB taxonomy): domain Bacteria; phylum Actinomycetota; class Thermoleophilia; order Solirubrobacterales; family Solirubrobacteraceae; genus Palsa-465. The sequence continues at coordinate 845,628 of CAWBPG010000005.1, forward strand.
CGCTCATCGCCGGGACGCTCGCCGGCGCCGTCCGCGGCCAGGACGCGCTGGCCACCACCGCGGCGTGGTGGGCCATGGTCGCGCGCCATCCGCAACCTCGGTTGGCCCGGCCTCAGCGCCACGGCGATCTCCGCGCTGGACGTCGCCCTGTGGGACCTCAAGGCCAGGCTGCTGGGGGTGTGCCTCGCCGACCTGCTCGGCCGCGCCCGGGAGGCGGTCCCCATCTACGGGTCCGGCGGACTGACCTCCTACCCGGAGCGCGAGCTGTGCGAGCAGCTGGCCGGCTGGGTGGCGCAGGGGATCACGCGCGTGAAGATGAAGGTCGGTCGCGAACCCGGCGCCGACCCCGCACGCGTCCGCGCCGCCCGCGAGGCGATCGGCGCCGACGCGGAGCTGTTCGTCGACGCCAACGGCGCCTACTCGCGCACCCAGGCGCTTGCGCTCGCCGACGCCTATCGGGAGAGCCGGCGTCACGTGGTTCGAGGAGCCCGTCTCCTCCAACGATCTCGACGGGCTGCGCCACATCCGCGACCGCGCCCCCTCTGGCATGGCGGTCACGGCCGGCGAGTACGGCTATGACCCCGGCTACTTTCGCCGCATGCTCGACGCACAGGCTGTCGACGTGCTCCAGGCCGACGTGACCCGCGCCTGCGGGATCACCGGCCTGCAGGCCGTGGCCGCGCTATGCACTGCCTACGAGGTCCCCTTCTCCGCGCACTGCGCGCCCCAGATCCACGCCCACGCCGGCTGCGCCATCGGGCCGCTGCGCCACTGCGAGTACTTCCACACGCACGCGCGGGCCGAAGCGCATCCTCTTCGACGGCGTGCTGGCCCCCGTCAACGGAGCGCTGGTCCCTGACCCCGCCCGCCCCGGGCTGGGCATCGAGCTCAAGGGCGCCGACGCGGAGCGCTACCGGGTGTGAGGCGCGCCGACCTCGCCGGGCTGGCCGACATCGGCGCCCCGCACATCCTGCGCGAGTACGCGCTCATCGCCGACGGCGAGCGCGGCGCGCTGGTCGGGCCGCGCGGAGACATCTGCTGGATGTGCTTTCCGCGCTGGCACTCCGACGCGTGCTTTGCCACCCTGATCGGCGGCCAGGGGACCTACGCGGTCACGCCGCTGGGCGCGCTTCGTGTGGGGCGGCTACTACGAGCACGGGCTCATCTGGCGCAACCGCTGGGTCACCGACGACGGCACGGTGGAGTGCCGCGAGGCGCTCGCGCTCCCATCCACCTCCGGGCGCGCCGTCATCCTGCGCCAGATCCGGGTGCGTGAGGGCACCGCGCGGCTGCGCGTCACGCTCGATCTGCGGGGCGCATTCGGCCGGCAGCGGATGACCCGGCTGCACCGCGACGATGCCGGACGGTGGACCGCCCGCATCGGCCAGACGCGGATGACCTGGCTGGGCGCCGGCGACGCCAAACGGGTCCCCGATGGTCGCGGCGGCAAGCCGCTCGTGACCGTGCTCGAGCTGAGCGAGGGCGAGAGCCACGACCTCATGCTCGTGCTGGATGACAACGGCGAGAGCGGCACGCCGGATGGCTGGGACGGGTCCCCCGACGCGGCGTGGACCGCCACGGAGACCGAGTGGTCACAGCGCCTGCCTGACTTTCGCTCGACGATCGGCTCCGCGCGACGCCCGCCACGCCTACGCCGTGCTCTCGGGGCTCACCAGCGCCGGCGGCGGAATGGTGGCCGCCGCCACGATGTCACTGCCCGAGCGCGCCCGCCAGGGCCGCAACTACGACTATCGCTACGTGTGGATCCGCGACCAGTGCTTCGCCGGTCAGGCCGTCGCCCAGGCCGGACCGCTGCCACTGCTCGACGACGCCGTGCGCTTCGTCTCCGAGCGCCTGCTCGCCGACGGCGACCGGCTCGCGCCCGCCTACACCGTCGACGGCGAACCGGTCCCCAACGAGCGCAACCTCGACCTGCCCGGCTATCCGGGCGGCGCCGACATCGTCGGCAACTGGGTCAACCGCCAGTTCCAGCTCGACGCCTTCGGCGAGGCGCTCGCGCTGTTCGCCGAGGCCGCCGCCCACGACCGCCTCGACGCCGACGGCTGGCGGGCCGCCGACGCCGCCGCCGCCGCGATCAGAGCGGCGCTGGCGCGAGCCCGACGGCGGCATCTGGGAGCTCGAGCCTGACGCCTGGACCCACAGCCGCCTCATCTGCGCCGCCGGGCTGCGCCGGATCGGCGCCCACCAGTCCCAGGGCCGTGCCGCCGACTGGCTGGCGCTGGCCGACGCCATCGTCGCCGACACGCGCGTCACGCTCTGCACCCCGCCGGCTACTGGCAGCGATCTCCCGGGCGACGACCGCCTCGACGCCGCGCTGCTGCTGCCCGCCATCCGCGGCGGCATCCCGCCCGAGGACCCCCGCACGCTCGCCACCTTGGCACGCGGTCGCCGACCGAGCTCACTCAGGACGGGTACTGCTACCGCTTCCGCCCCGACGAACGGCCGCTCGGCGAGTCCGAGGGCGCGTTTGTCATGTGCGGCTTCTTGATGGCGCTCGCCTATGCCCAGCAGGGCGACGTCGTCCGCGCGGCCCGCTGGTTTGAGCGCAGCCGCACTGCCTGCGGGCCCGCCGGACTGCTCTCCGAGGAGTTCGACGTCGATCCAGCGCCAGATGCGCGGCAACCTCCCCCAGGCCTTCGTGCACGCCCTGCTGCTGCACTGCGCTCTCACCCAGCCCGACGAAGCCTGATCTCCTCCTCCGCGCGTTCGTGGACTCGCTCCACGTGCTCGGCCGCCTGCAGTGCGCGGCACCAACGGCGGGTCACGACATAGAGAATCGCCGGAATGACCCAGATCCCCACCCGGAACACGAACAGCTGCACGTTGTAGCTCAGGCCGACGGCCACGAGGATCCGGTCCGCAGAGCCGAAGACGAAGATGAGGAACACCCACGATAAGAACGCGACCCCGAACGCCGTCCGCCTGGGCGCGTCGCGGGGCCGGTCGGCCAGGTTGTGCACGCCGCGATCCCCGGTGAACCGGCGCTCGGCCCACGGGATCGCCAGTGCCACGCCCAGCACCACCAATGGGAACAGCACGCCGCCCCAGAACGGGTTGGGAATGAGCGTGAAGTGCCCCACGGTGACGTCAAATGCCGGCATCAGGCGCAACGCGCCGATCAGCCATCCCAGGTACCAGTCGGGCTGCGCGCCGTTGGTGCCCAGCCACGGCTCAAACGGGCCCCACTGCCAGATCGGGTTGATCTGGACCAGCCCGCCGAGCAGGAACAGCAGACCCGCGACGAAGAACATCAGCGCCAGCGAACGCGGGGCCTGCCCCGGGAACAGCGGCACCCCGACGATCCGTTTCTGGGTGTGGCGCGCGCTCTCGCGAAACTGGGTGTGGTGGCGCGCCATCACGAGCACCAGGTGCACGCCGATCAGCGCGGCCAGCAGCATCGGGACGAGCAGCACATGCGCGATGTACAGACGTGACTCGAAATGCGGGCCGCCGGGGAACGGCGCGCCGAAGACGGCCAACATCGCCGGGCCGCCGATGACCGGTATCGAGAGTCCCACCCCGTAGCCGATGGCCAGACCCATCCCCGACAGGAGATCGTCGACCAGCGAGTAGCCCATGTAGCCCTCCAGCAGCGCCGTGAACAGCAGGATGAGCCCGACGATCCAGGTCAGCTCGCGCGGCTTGCGAAAGGCGCCGGTGAAGAACACCCGCATGAGGTGCATGAGGATCGCCGCGACGAACACGTCCGCGGCCCAATGATGGGTCTGGCGGATGAGCAGCCCCGCTTTGTAGCTGAGCGAGATGTCCACCACCGACTTGTAGGCGTCGCTCACCCGCACGCCGTCCAGCGGCGCATACGCGCCGTGATAGACGGTCTTGGCGGTGCTGGGATCGAAGAACAGCGTGAGGTAGACGCCGGTGGCGATCAGCACCACAAAGGCGTAGAGCGCCACCTCCCCCAGCAGGAACGACCAGTGGTCGGGAAACAGGTAGCGCATGAACTTGCGCATCTGCGGCGCGGCCGCGGTGCGCTCATCGATGAAGCGGACGGGATCGGCGAACGGATCGGTCATGTGCTCGTCGGACGCTCCCTGACGTTCCACCACGACGGCCCCACACGCGCCGAGAACGTGCCCGCCGCCCTCAGGTGACCGGCGCCGTCGATCATCAGCGGCAGCTGGGGAAGCGGACGTCCCGCCGGCCCGTAGGTCACCGTCCCGCCGGTGAACGGGTCAAACGTCGAGTAGTGGCACGGGCACACCAGCGCCGGGGACGGCTGCACCGCGGGGAACTTCGGGTTGCGATACAGCGCCACCGCGCAGCCGGCGTGGGTGCAGATCTTGGAGTAGGCCATGATCCCTTCCGGCGCCCAGTCCGCCCGGCCGTCGGGGAGGTGCAGCTTGTCGGGGTCCAGGCGGATCACGACCAGCGAGGTGCCGATCAGCTCCCGGTCGGCGCCCTCGGCAAATGCGGTGTAGAAGCTCTGATGGCGGATGTCGGCGGCGCGCAACGGGGCGCCGGAGTCGTCGACCAGCCGCACTCCGCGCCGCCACGGCGTCTGGTCAAGCGGCGCCGTGTCCCACACCGGGCCCAGTGACAGCGTCGGCGTCAGGGCGGCCAGTCCCAGAGTGCCGCCTGCCGCCGCGCCGGCCCCGATCAGCAACCGTTTGCGGGTGATCCGCGACCCGCTCTCGTGCACGATCTCGACGACCTCCCGTTGCTGCTCGGGGTGCTCTGCCGGATAGTCGTCCTCGAGCTCCTCGGTGACCACCAGCCGCCGGGCCACGACCGTCAGCGCCGCGCCGATGCACACCAGGCTCGCACCGATGCAGATGCCCAGCAGCGCGTTGGACATGCCCGCGGCGCTGAACTCCCCGTAGACGACGATGAAGCCCAGCGCGAACAGCACGGCAAGGGCCAACAGGACGAGGACGATGTTCTCCGCCGAGGGTTGGGGCGTCCCGGCGGGCACGATCCGCGCCGGCGTCTCGGTCGAGCCTTCGCGGGGCGGACGCCGGCGCAGAAGACGACCGAAGATGAGTGCGAACAGCCATTGCCAGAGCTTCATGGGCGGCGCATCCTCCTTCCGACGGCCAGACAGGACAGGAGCAGCAGCGGAGCGGCGATCCACCAGGTCACCAGGCCCTCGGGGATCGGACCCAGATTCCCGATCCCCCAGCCGCCCCGGTTGTCGGGGTGGCGGGTGCTGAGGACGTACCTGATGATCGAGTTCAGCTGCGCGTCAGAGATCTCGCTGGTCGGAAAGCGCGGCATCAGGTAGGGCCCGATCCGGACCGCCTCGGCGATCTGCGTGGCGCTCACCGTCTGCAACGGCGGGACCTCCGCGCCGGTGACGAAACCGCCGCGAGCCAGCTCCTGATGACAGCCGGCGCAGTGCAGCGTGAACAGCTGGGTGCCCGCCGAGATCGACCCCGCCCCGGGATCGGGGTGAGGAACGGTCGGCCCCTGGCCCAGCGAGGCCACGTACTGCTCGAGTGACGTGATCTCCTTGCCCGAGAACAGGACGCGGTCGGCCCCGGGCTGATCGCGGGGGCTCGACAGCGGCATGTAGCCGGTGCGCAGGTAGAAGTCGGCGGTCAGCGCGCCCACGCCGCGCAGCGGTGGTCCTTCGCCGAGGATGTCGCCGGCGCCGGGACGCGGCGATGCTGATCCCCGACCCGGCGATGCCGTGGCAGCTCGCGCAGTTACCGGCATACAGCTGCGCGCCCAGCGCGATGCTCGGCCTGGCGGGCTCCGTCGTGGGCCGCACGATGCCGCTCTGCGGTTGAGCGAGGGCCGTGGCGCAAATCGCCGCGCCGGCCGCCAGCCACGCGGCGAGGGCGATGCCGAGGATGCGGTGCCGACCGGTCATGACTGCTGGCACAGGCGCAGCAGGGGTGCGCCGACCGCGGTCATGATCATGATGGCCACCGCCAGCGCGTTGACGAGCAGGCCGGTCGTGGCCAGGAAGTTGACCCGGCCCAACGGCGGTGGATCTCCGAGCCCCTCGCGCTCGCCCGCGGCGACATCGTCGACGTCCTTGGTGCGCCGGTAGATGCGCAGCGATACGGAGGCGGCCGCCAGCCCCACCGCGATCCCCGCGACCGACAGCGCCGCCTGCCATGTCTGGACCGGCAGCTGCCACCGTCCCGGCGGCGCGTTGCACTGGGCGAACGTGAAGGCCAGGCCGGCCACGAACTGAGTGGCCCACGCCAGCGCGCCGCCGAGGACTCCGAACCACACCAGTGCGGTGGGCGGCTGACGGGTCACAGCGACGGGGACAGGACGGTGAACAGGACGACGACCGCCAGCCCGGCCACGACGTACCAGTACAGCGCCAACCCGCGCATCCCGATCAGCCAGTAGTTGGTGAGGCCGTGGCGGGCCACTTTGTACAGGACGGCACCGTCGAGCAGGAGCCCGAACAGCACGTGGGCGTGGTGGGCGAACAGCAGCGTGAAATAGATCGACCCGTAAGCGCTGGCCTGCGGGGTGAACTGCCTGAGGTCGTGGCGAATGAGCAGGACCTGGGCGGCGAGGTAGGCGGCCTGGACAACCATCGCCACCGCGATCCAGCGCACGGCGCTCCAGCGCCGCCCCCGGCGCGCGGCTCTGGCGGCCGCTGCCATGAGCGGGACGGTGGCCACCAGGACGGCCGTCGCGACCGCGGGGCCGGCGATCTCGGGCGCCTTGATCGGCGGCGGCGGCCAGCGGCGGGCGCCGAAGTTCAGGTAGAAGTAGCTGCCGATGAGCGTCCCGAACAGGGTCGCCTCCGAGCACAGGAACAGGACCATCCCCCACCAGCCGCTGGGCTGGGCGCGCCGGCCGCGGTCCACCGTCGCCGCGGCGTGCGAGCCTGCGGCCTGGGCCGGACGCGGGACCTCGCCGGCGCTGGCGTCGGTCATGCCTGCTCCTCGTGCTGGTGCCACCCCAGCAGCGTCAGGCCGCCCAGCGCCAGGAACCCTGCGGCGATCCAGTAGTGGCCCATCACCAGCATGGCGAAGATCCCGGTCAGCGTGAGCGCCGTGACCGGCGGCCACGCCGAATGCGACGGCATCGTCAGGATCTCGTCAAGCTGGGCGTCCTGCGCGGTGGTCGCCGGGGTCTCGTGCCCAAGGTTGAGCAGCCCCTCCCCTTCGGCCAGCCGTCGGTTGTCGCGCTCGCGGTCCTCCTTGTCCCACATCGGATACGGGACTGGTCACCGTGGGGATGACCAGCGAAGTTGTACGGGGGCGGCGGTGAGCTGGTGGCCCACTCCAGCGTGTCGCCCTCATAGGGCGGGTCAGACCGCGAGCCGCGGAGGTAGCTGTAGGCGAGGTTGGCGACGATCAGGATCAACCCCGCCGCCAGCAGGTAGGAGCCGATCGACTCGATGAAGTTGAGCAGCGTCCACCCCAGGCCCGGCGGATAGGTGTAGTTGCGCCGCGGCATCCCCAGGATGCCGACGATGTGCATGGGGAAGAAGGTGGTGAACGTCCCGGCGAAGGTCAGCCAGAAGCTCACCTTGCCCGTCAGCTCGTGGTACATGCGCCCTGTCACCTTGGGGAACCAGAAGTACATGCCGCCGAGGATCGGGAACACCGCGGCGCCGAAGATGACGAAGTGGAAGTGGGCGACGATGTAGTAGCTGTCGTGCACCTGCTGGTCGAACGGGATCGCCGCCACCGTGATCCCCGACAGGCCTCCGATGATGAAGTAGACGATGAAGCCGACGATGAACAGCAGCGGCGTCTGGAAGTCCGGCGTGCCCGTGACGATCGTGGTGATCCACGCGAAGAGCTGGATCGCGGACGGGATGACGATGATAAGGCTGGCGGCCGCGAAGTAGACGGTCGTCAACGTGGAGAACCCGACGGTGAACATGTGGTGCACCCACACGCCGAACCCCAGGAACGCCACCAGGATCTCGGCCAGGGCCACCAGGGGGAAGAACACCATCCGCCGGTGCACGAACGTGGGGATGATCGACGTGGCGATCCCGAACGCGGGCAGGATGATGATGTACACCTCGGGGTGCCCGAAGATCCAGAACAGGTTCTGCCACAGCAGCGGCGCACCCCCGAACGCCGCGTCATAGAAGTGAAAGCCGAGCTGGCGGTCCAGCTCCAGGAACAGCGCCGCCACGCTCAGTGACGGCAGTGCGAACAGCAGCGCGAACGCCACGGCCAGAAAGGCGAAGCAGAACAGCGGCATCCGGTTGATCGACATGCCGGGCGCTCGCAGCTTGAAGATCGTGACGATGAAGTTGATCGAGGCGATCGTGCTCGAGATCCCGTTGAAGATCAGCCCGTAGCCGTAGAAGTCGATGTTGTTGCCGGGATCGAACTGCTTGGAGGCCAGCGGCACGTAGTCAAACCAGCCGGCGTTGGGCGCGTGGCCCTGCAGCAGCGCGGCATACATGAACAGGCCCGAGCCCAGAAAGATCCAGAACGACAGCGCGTTGAGGCGCGGGAACGCCATGTCGCGCGCCCCGATCATCAGCGGGATGAGGTAATTCCCGAACGCCCCCGTCGTCATCGGGATCACGAACAGGAAGATCATCGTGATCCCGTGCATCGTGAACACCTCGTCATAGGCCTGGGGCGAGAGGAGGTGCCCGTTGGGGCCGATGAGCTGGGTGCGGATGAGCAGCGCCTCCACCCCGCCGGCGCCGAAGAAGGCCAGCGCGGTGAAGAAGTACATGATCCCGATCCGCTTGTGATCGGTCGTGGTCAGCCAGCCCAGCACCCCGGGCCGCTCGGCCCACAGGCGGTCAAGCTCCTCGACGTAGCGCCGGGCGCGGGGTGAGACGACGGTCGCCATCTACTCTGAGCTGCTCCAGGTAGGCGACGAGCGTCGGCGACCTGAGGGCGAGCTCAGCCCCAGGTCCGGCATGCGGTCGCCGGGCTTGATCTTCTGCGGGATTGCGGATCCATGCCGCCAGCCACGCCGGGGTGTTGGGGATCTCATCGGCGGCCAGCGACGTCCGGGAGGCGACATGGGTGAGATTGGGCCCTACGGTGCCCTGCGCGGAGGTGCCCGCGATGGTGTGGCAGCTCGCGCACTGGGCGTTCATGAACAGGGCTGCGTCCGGCGGCCGCCTGGCCCGGTCGTCGGCGCCGCCGCCGGCCGCTCCTGGTGCGCCAGCCACGCCCGGAAGGCAGCAGGACGCTGCGCGAACACCTCCAGCGCCATGTTGGCGTGCTGGACCCCGCAGAACTGCGAGCACTGCCCCCGGTACTCCCCGGGCTCGCGACGCGTAGAGCAGCACCCGGTTGCGCAGCCCCGGGATCATGTCGATCTTGCGGTTGAGCGCCGGCACCCAGAAGCTGTGGATGACGTCGGCCGACGTCGCCACCACGTTGATCCGCGTGTCGACCGGAATGTGGATCTCGTTGGCGGTGATCGCGCGCCCGCCGTCGTAGCGCACCTCCCACCACCACTGGTGGCCGATGACGTCGATCGTCATCCTCGTGCTGCTCGGGTTCGGCGGCGCGGTCTGGCCGACGAGATACACGTCGGAGACTCCGAACAGCGCCACCAGCGCCACCAGCGGCACGGCGATCCCGAACACCAGGACCATGCCCTGTGACAGGTCCTCACGCTCACCGAAGAACGGGAGCCCGGGCCGGTCGCGCCGCCACCACGCGATGACCAGCAGCGCCACCGCGCCGAGGAACACCACCGTGGCCGCCGCCAGCATCCACCACCACAACAGCGCGATGTCGTGCGCCGGCTTGCTGCGCGTGGTGAGGATCGACTGCTTGCCGCATCCGCCGGCCGCCAGCGCCAACGCCAGCATCGTCGCCAGCCGTGGCAGGCCGGATCTTCGACCGTGACGGGATACGAACCTGAGCAAGGCGCGGGCTGGACTACCCCGCCCGGGCTCACCCACACAACCATGGAGGGCGCGTGGTTCGCCTCCGGACGTCAGGATTCAGCCAGTCGAATGCTGGTCGGTGTCGCCTACCGGCGAGGGGTCGTCCTCGGCCGGCATCCCGGGCAGCTTGTCACGCGTGGGGCTGCGTGATCCGCCCTCGGCGCCCGGCTCGCCCGGGCGATCCTCCGGCGCTCGCTCCTCGTCCTCGCGCTCGCGCCTGCGGCGCTCGTCCTCGTGTCCCTGCCGGTCGTCTGACTGCTCATTGCGTTGAGATTGCATGGGTCGTGCGGCTACCCCAGCGCCGCCGGCGGAAACCATGGCGCCGCATTGATGTTTCCTCGCTGACCGCACGGGTAAGCCGCCGTCACATGTGGCTCTTCTGGTTTGTGCTCCCGCTGGCGATCGTGATGGTGATCGGCGGTCTCCTGGCCGGCGGCATCTTCACCATCGTGTTTCTCCCGCTCGCGCTCATCATCATCGCGATCGCTGTCATTTCCACGCTGTACGGCCTCTCTGACCGGCGGCGCACGCTGCCCAGCGACCGACCGACCGCGACAGACCTCGGCACCGGCGCCGTCAACGAGAGTCCGTCACCCAACACTCCCAGCGAGCTCACGGACGCTCGCCGGGAGGCCCAGTAAGCCATCACACTGCCAGCTCACCGAGGCTTGTGCGGGCCGTCTAGACGACCTTGAGCCGCCGTAGGCCCCGGCGGCCCGCGGGCGTGACCTCGAGCCGTCGCGGCCGGCTCGCCGGCCTGATCCAGCCGCGCTCGCTGAGCGATCGGGATAGCAGCGCTCCGAGCTCGCCCCCCAGGTGGGGACGGCCGACCAGGCTGTCCATGCACGCGTAGGCGCGCATCCGGCGCGACGAAGCGGCGGGGATGTCGACGCCAAGGCGCGCGAACTCCGCCGGCGCCGCCGGACCGAGCTGAAGCTCGCCCTCGCCACTGCGCCCCACCAAAGCCCCTCGCGCCAGCAGATGCTCGAACAGCTTCACGCCGAGCTGGCCCGCGAGGTGGTCATAGCATGTGGCGGCCGGCGGAGGCTCGCTATCGGCGCGAACCGGGCGGCCGCGCATGCCGTTGAGCATCGAAAAGATCTCGCGTAGCCCGGGCTCGGCGAGCTCGTAGATGGTGAGCCTCCCGCGACGCTCAGCGCGGACGAGGCCCGCCTCGCGCAGACGCCGCAGATGGTTGGCCAGCTGCGTGGGGCCGACGTTCAACGTCGCGGCGAGTTCGCTCGCCGACGCGGGACCTCGTTCCAAGTGCTCGAGAGCGGCGAACCGGGTCTCGTCGGCCAGCTCGGCCAGGAGCCGGACCCGCGGATCGGCACGGGGAACCATGGTCCGATCATACATGGATGTTTCAGGGATCCATGAATGGTGCAGTTAACCATTCACGTGAACGTGAAGTGTTGTTGTCATGCTCGCCCGTAGCCTGGGCCTGGATGAGCTACCGCGTCGGATGCGTCCCCTCGCGGCCGGCGGATCGCTCTCGGCCGTGGGCAGTGGTCTGTGGTTCACGATCTGGGCCCTGTATCTGACCCAGCGCATCGGGCTCTCGGGCGCACAGGCGGGCGTCGCACTCAGCATCGCCGGGGCGGTGGGCTTCTGCAGCCCGGCGCCGCTGGGACGGCTGGCCGACCGCCGTGGGCCTCGCGAGGTCTACGCGGCGCTCCTCGCCGCCGAAGGACTGGCGGTCATGGGGTTCCTGCTGTGTCACTCGTTCGCGGCCGTCGTGGGTGTCGCCGCCGCCACTGCCGCCTTCGATCAGGGCAAGACCGGCGTGCGCGCCGCTCTCGTCAGCCAGCTCGCACCGACGGAGGGCCGCGTGGGGGCGCTGGCCTGCCTGCGGTCCTGCGCCCACGCCGGCGACGCCGCCGGCGCGGGACTGGGCGCTCTGGTGATCGCCCTCGGGAGCGGCCCCGCCTATGGGGCGGCCATCGTCTTCAACGGCGTGTCGTATCTCGCCTACGCAGTCACGCTGCGATGGGTGCCGCACGTGCCGCCGTGCGCCCGCTCTACCAAAGGCCCGCGCCTGGGTGCCTTCCGCGACCTGCCCTACACCTCGCTCGCCGCGATCTGCGGCGTTCTGACGCTCTGCTGGGGACTCCTGTCCGCCGGACTGCCCCTCTGGATCGCGACGCGCACGCGGGCGCCGCACGCCCTGGCCGGCGTAGTGATCCTGATCAGCTCGATCGCCATCGCGAGCATGCAGGTTCGTTTCTCCCGCGGCGCGGACACGCCGGGCACGGCGTCCGTCTTCGCGCTGCGGTCAGGCCTTAGCCTCGCCGCCTGCTGCGTCCTCTTCGCGTTGGCCGCCGGGCCCGATTCGCTGCTCGCCACCGCCCTGCTCCTCGCCGGTGCTGCCGCTCACGTCCTCGGCGAGCTGTGGTTCGTCGGCGCCGCCTGGGGGCTCTCAGTGCCGCTGATGGCGCCGGACCGGCCGGGGGAGTACCAGGGCGTGTTCGCCACCGGCGAGGCCCTTGCGATCATGCTCTCCCCCGCGCTGATGACCGGCGCGGTCATCCCGGCCGGCATCATCGGATGGCTGGTTCTCGGCCTGGCGTTCGCCACTGCCGGCGCGGCCGCCGGACCCGCCACGCGGTGGGCCGTACGCTCCCGGCCTGCTTAGCGCGGTCAGGCCGTCGCGCCGGCCGAGGCGACGTCGTGCTTGCCCTCGGCGAACTCCTCGACGATCTTGGCGCAGAAGGCGGGCAGGTCGTCAGGGTTGCGCGAGCTCACGAGCCCCTGATCGACGACGACCTCCTCATCGACCCAGTGTCCGCCCGCGTTGCGGATGTCGGTCTGGAGACTCGGAAACGAGGTCAGCGTGCGATCGCGTACCAGGTCGGCCTCCACCAGCGCCCACGGCCCGTGGCAGATCACACCGGCGGGCTTGCCCGACTTGAAGAACTCCTGGACGAAGGAGACCACGTCGTCCTCGAGGCGCAGCCGATCGGCGTTCACCGTGCCGCCCGGGAGGATCAGGCCGTCGTAGGTGTCAGGCGACGCCCCGCCGATCGCCTTGTCCACCGTGAACGTGTCGGCCGGGGTGATGTCGGAGTTCATCGCTTGGATTTCTCCCGTGTCGGGTGACAGCAGCACGGTGGTGGCGCCGGCGTCCTCGACGGCCTTACGCGGCTCGGTGAGCTCCACTTGCTCCACACCGTCGGTGGCGATGATCGCAATTGTCTTGCCCTGCAGTTCGTCTGACACGTGTCGCTCCAATCTGTTCAGTGGCGGCTGCGTGCTGACTACCCACCCTCTCGGCGGCTACGCAACGGGGTTGATCAGTCTCGCGGGAAGCTGATCCACAGCTCGAAGCCGCCGATCGCCTCTGCGCCGTCCTCCCAGGAGGATGGGCTGTCCCGGCACAGGCGGAGGACGAGCTGCACATCGCGTGGCATCACATCGGCGATCACGGCGATGCGCACGTTCTCGCTCGATGACGCATGTCCGGCGGCGGCCCGCAGGATGGTCGCCAGCGTATGAGCGATCTGCGCGCGATCGATCGCATCGACCCCGTAGGACTCGACGAAGGCGCCCACGCTGTCGAGTAGCCCCCGGCGGCCCCGTTCGGTCGCCATGTCTTCAAACCGCGCGGCGGGCACCTCGGTCATACGAGGTCATCTGCGCCGGTTCGCCGGCAATAAACGATTCCTCATTGCCAACCGGCGACCGCGCGCCGGGCGGAGACGCGCACAGCGCCGTCACCGCTCAGTACGAGATCGCCGTCGTTTCCCGCAGGCGGACGGCGGCCCGCCGCAACAGCCTGGAGACCTGCATCTGCGAGCAACCGAGCTCCGCGGCGATCTCGGTCTGCTTGAGGCCGCGCTCCAGCCGCAGCGACAGCGGTTGGCGCTCGCAATACGGCAGTTGCGCGATCGCACTGCTCAGAGCCGCTGTCGTCTCCGCCAGCGCATAGCCGTCATCGTCGCCGCCGATCGTGTCGATCAGGCGGTCCGGGTCGTCTGGGTCGGCGGTTGTCAATGGGGCATCGAGCGACATGGTGTAGTGGGCGGTGCCGGCGTCAAGCCCAGCGACCACCTCCTCGGTACTGACTTCGAGGTACTCCGCGAGCTCGCGCACACCCGGATGAAGCCCTGACCGGGCAACGATCTCACGGATGGCCTTCTCGATCCGCAGCGCCATCTCCTGCTGGCCTCGCGGGACATGCACCGCCCAGCCGGTACAACGGAAGTACTTCTTGAGCTCCCCGAGGATCGTCGGGATGGCAAAGCTCCCGAAGTTGTAGCCGCGGCCTGGATCGAATCGGTCGATGGCCCCGAGCAGCCCTACGGACGCGACCTGCACCAGGTCCTCGAACGGCTCATGAGGCGTGCGATAGCGGCGGGCAAGCCTCCTGGCAAGCGGGAAAAACTGATCGAACACCGCTTCGCGGGCACCCCCGTCGCCATTCTCCTGCCAGGCGGCAATCAGCTCGTTGACATTCGCCCGACGGCGGGGCTGGCGAACAGAAGTCGGTGGAACTGGGCGAGTCGACATTGCATCTCCTGTCTCGGCGTCTAGCCAATTCCAGACCTGCCGGGTCACCGCTACGCCGCTGCCCGCCGTCTCACTGGTCGCTCGCTCCGTCCGCGCTCATCGTCGCGTCCGGCTTTCCTCACGCTAGCCCCTTTCACGTTGGTTTCAAGCCCGGCGGTTAGAAACCAACAACGTCAAATCCCCGCATGTTGGAACTGTTTATGCGCGCCGGTTCGCTGCCGAACACAGCGTCGCCACGTCGACCCCCGGTCACCGTCTCAACGGTGTCGTCAGCCCAGGCGTCGGAGCGTTTATGGCTCTCCCGGAGGGGTAGCCACTGGCCGCGTATGTGACAGGGACCACGCCGGAAAGGGGTGCAGTGTGCGTTCACCTACCCAGACGACCTTCTCTGCCGCCGTGCGGCGCCTGCTCGCGGCGCGCCGCAATGTGGACGCCGGAGTGCGGCGCGCGCGACGCGGGACCAAGCCGCGCCTGGACATCAATGCCGCACGCGAGCGAGGTCCATCAGCAACGGCGATGCGCCGCGAGCTGGAATCCTTCCGCGTGGCGCAGGGCGCCCCCTACTGGCACTACGACCACCGGGGCAGCTGACGGCGGCGGGCGGCATGAATCCAGATACCGACCGCGGCTACGCCATTGTCAACCCCGATGACGTGGCTGACACGTACGCCGGCTCGACTGTGCCCGGCGAGTTTCGCCGGCTGACCGCCGCGCTGGACAGCGACCAGCTCGCCGTCACCCTCATCCGGGTTCCCGCGCACTGCGACTTCGAGCAGGGCACCGGGCACCACCACGAGGAGACTGAGGAGATCTACCTCATCACCCGCGGGACGCTGACCATGCGCTTCTCCGACACGATCGAGACGATCCGCGCGCCCGCCGTGGTACGGGTCGCGCCCGGCACGACCCGGTCGCACCGCAACGAGAGCGACGAGGACGTCGAGATGTGGGCGGTCTCCAGGCAGCGCGGTGGCTCCGACGCGACAAAGGTCGACGAGTTCTGGGAGGCCTCGCCCGACGCGCGCCAGACGCGAGATTGAGCGGCGCCGCGAGACGGCGGCGGACGCGCGGTTCTCGCAGACGCTGGCTTGGCTAGGCTCGCCGGTATGAGCGAGACAGTCGGTCTCATCGGGGTTGGTCGCATGGGGATGCCCATTTGTCAGCGCCTGGTGCAGGCTGGGTTTGACGTCACCGCCGGAGATCGCCAGCCTGAACGCGAGCGAGACGTACGCGCCGCGGGAGGACGCTGGGTGGGGGACACACGCCTCGTGGTCGAGGCGGCCGAGGTGCTCATCACGGTCCTGCCCGGATCCGACGAGTTGCGGGATGTGATGAGCACGGCGATACCCGCGCTCAGGCCCGGCATGGTCTGGATTGACATGACCAGTGCCGCGCCTGCCGTCGGCCTTGAGCTCATGACGCGAGCCGAGCAACGCGGCGCGGAGTGTCTGGAGGTCACTCTCGGCGGAGGCGTGACTGCCGTGACGGCCGGGACGCTCCAGCTGTTCGTCGGAGGTCCGACGCACACCCTTGACCGACACCGGGCGCTGCTCGACGTTCTGGGCACCATCGAGCATGTCGGGGGTCACGGCGCCGGCTACCTGAGCAAGCTACTGGTCAACCTCCTGTGGTTCGGACAGGCCGTGGCCGTCGGCGAGGCCCTGCTGCTCGCCCGCCGCGAAGGCCTCGATCTTGATGGGTTCGTCTCTGCGCTCAGGCGCAGCGCCGCCGCAAGCAACTTCGTCCACGGCGACCTGGATGCCCTGCTCCGCGGCGACTACCTGGAGACCTTCGGGCTTGACCGATGCTGCGAGGAGCTCGACGCCATCGTCAACCTCGCGAGGGACAGAGGCATCCCATGTGACCTCTCCACGATGGTGCAGCGCGCCTATCGCGACGCGCTCACCCACTACGGTCCCGTCGACGGCGAGCTCCGGGCCGTCGCGCTCCTCGAGGAACGGGCGGGCCTACAGCTACGCAGCCGTTGAGCGTGGACTCGTTGGCATCGGGGAGCGGCTCGACACGGTTCATCGACTTGCCGGACGGAACCTTCGTCTGGACCCGGCAGAGCGACGTCATCTATCGCCTCGGACAGATTGCGGGTCCCTGGCTCTATGACGACTCGCGGGCGTTGCCGAGCCACAACCCCTTACGCGTCAGTCTCGGTCGGCCCCCGCCGCGGTGTCGCCGGCGGCGCGGGCGCGCCGCTCCTCTGCCTCGGCGGCGCGAAGACGCGCTTCTGCCTGTTCGCAGGCTCGCTCGAGCTCTCGCATCCGAGCCGGGCTGGTGGCGCGCTGTCCATAGGCCCTGGCCTTATACAGGTCATACCGTTGGCGGGCGTACCGAGCCTGCGCTCGCAGATCGTCCAGATGCAGGGTGGACATGAGGCGTAAGCGCCAATCGGTTAGCGGCCACCGGTGAAGAACACACCGGCCCCGCAGTCAGAGTCGGTAACCGTCGCCTCTCGCCTCGTGGCGCTTGATCACGCCGTCGGTGGCACCCGGGCTCAGGACCGAGAACTTCTGGCCGCAGGGCCAGTCAACTCCCCACACTACTCCGATTGGAGCGATTGTGGGCGGCCACGTCGCGATCTCATCGCGCCGTCGCCGTCGCCGTGGCGGTGGTGAGGTGGCGTCGAATGAGCTCCGCGGTGGAGCGGTCGTGGTCGCCGCGCGCGCTATCCGCGCAAGGGAGGGGCGATCCCAGCGCCGGCGAGATGCTCGTCGCGTGGTGAGAGCAGGTCTCGCTACGAGGCCCAGGGGTCCGAGCCTGCCTGCAGGGCGGCTGCGATGTGCGACACATCTTCGAGCCCGCCGGTCGCGACGCTCATGACCAAGTCGTAGGCCTCATCGTTGCTGAGCGTGAGCCGGATGCCGTTCATGCCGAGGAACACGATGGTCGCAGCCAGCGCGATTCGCGTGTTGCCGTCGACCAGCGCATGGTTGTGCGCGAGTGAGTGCAGCAGCGCGGCGGCCTTCTGATGAACGTCGGGGTACGCGTCCTCGCCGAACGCGGATGCCTGGGGACGTGCAAGCGACGATTCGAGCAAGCCGTAATCGCGGACCGCTGGGTCGCCGCCGAGCGTTCGGCTGGCTACGTGGAGCAGCGACTCGAGGTCGAGGAAGATCACGCGCCGAGGCGGCGCAGCGCCTCAGCGTAGCGAGGCAACTCCTGATCAAGAATCCCGTCCAACAACTCACGCCGGCTCGTGCGGTCGATGTATTCGCGGACCGCGGTCCTCGCGACGTCCTGCATCGAGCGTCCCTCGCGACTTGCGCGGAGTCGCAGCGCGTCCGTCTCATCGTCGGTGAGTCGGAGAGTCATAGCCATCCTCGAATGGTATCACGACTGATACCGCCAGCTGCTGAGCGGCGTTCGGACGATGCGCCCCGGTGTCCTCGCGGAGGGGACTTTTTTGGGGGCCGGCCACGACGCGACGTATTACACGGAGAAAAGGAGGACGCGCACATTGTGCGCGCGGGACTTGCGATGGCGGCCTCCCGCGTCCGCGGGCGGGACGGCGGAGAGCGAGCTTGACAGCTTAATAGCTAACAGTTAGGGTTCGACCGGGAATACCTAACGGTTAGGAGTTGTGTTGGCCGAGCCGCTGGTGTTGTCGGATCGGGAGCCGCTTCATGGGTATCAGCTGCGAGTCGTGCAGGAGGTGCTGCTGGCGCTGTCTGGCGCGGGACCCCTCGCATGGGTATGAGCTGCGGGCGCGGCTGGCGCTCGCGCTCGGCCCGCTGGCCGGGGTGTTGAACGAGGGGCAGGTGTACGTGACGCTGGGCCGGCTGGAGAAGTCGGGCCTGGTGAGCTCGCAGCCGGGTCGGTCAGGCTGGATCGGCGAGATCGCAGGGTGTACGAGCTGACCGCGGCCGGGCGCGAGCGCGGTGCGGGCGTGGTTTGAGGACGTGAGCTGGCCAAAGCCGGCGCCGGCCGAGTTTCATCTGAAGCTGGTCGCGGCCGCAGCGGCCGGGCTGGCTGATCCGGTTGGGATCGTCGAACCGCCAGCGGCACGAGCTGTTGGCGGGGTTGCGCGAGGCGCAGCGGGCGGCCCTGGCAGAGCCGGAGGGCTCGGTCGCGGGCACTGCTGCTGGAGGGCGTGGTGCTGCGGCTGCAGGCGGATCTGCGCTGGCTTGAGGCGTGCGCACGGTATCTGGAACTCGGCGAAGGGACGGTCATGGAGTTGAGCGAGCCGGTGCTGTCGGCTCGCGGGCTGTGCAAGGACTACGGCGCGGGCTCGGCGCTGGTGCGCGGCGTCGACGAGGTGAGTCTCGACGTCGCTCCCGGCGAGTCGGTGGCGATCGTCGGGCCGAGCGGTTGCGGCAAGTCGACATTGCTGTATCTGCTCGGCGGGTTGGAGCGACCGACCGCGGGCACGCTGCGGCTGGCTGGCCGGCAGCTTGAGCGGAGCTACCGGAAGTCGAGCCCTGGCGCGGCTGCGGCGCCACGCGCTGGGGTTCGTGTTTCAGGCATTTCACCTGGTCGACGAGCTGACCGCGCTGGAGAACGTGGAGCTGCCCTTGCTGCTGGCCGGGTGCGCAGGCCGCATGCGTGCGCGCAGTGCGGGCGCTGGAACTGCTGGCGGAGGTCGGGCTGGCTGAGCGCACTGGGCATCTGCCTTCGGCGCTGTCCGGCGGGCAACGCCAGCGGGTCGCGATCGCCCGTGCGCTGGCGAACGAGCCGGCGGTGGTGCTGGCCGACGAGCCGACCGGAAATCTCGATAGCGCCGCCACCACCGACGTGCTGCGGCTGTTTGAGCAACTCCATGCCGACGGCCAGACGCTGGTGGTCGTCACCCACGACGAGCGGGTCGCGGCGACGGCCGACCGGCTGATCACGATGCGTGACGGCGCGTTCGTCGACGAGACCCGCCTGACCGGCGGCAGCGCGCGCAGCCTCGGGCGCGATCACCGGATTGGAGGCATGAGCGCTGGGGCGGCTGCTGCTCGTCTGGCGGCTGGTACGCGGCGACATCAAGCGCCGCCGGGTTCAGTCGGTGCTGCTGATGGCGATGATCGCAGCGACGACGGCGACGTTGACGCTCGCGCTCGCGCTGCAGGGAGTGACCGACAGCCCGTTTGCTCGCACGCGCCGGCGACGAAGGGCCCGGACGTCGCGGCGCTGTTCCAGCCCGGCTTTCACGGCGACCTCGGCATCTCCAAGCAGTTCGTGGCGATGCGCCGCGCGCCTGGCGTGGTCGCCGCTTCCGGCCCCTATCCGGTCGCGCCGGTGTGGCTCACCGCGCGCGGGCACCGGGTGCGCGTTCATGCCGAGGGCCGTGACCGCGACCAGGCTGCGGTTGACCAGCCGCTGCTGACCGCCGGCAGCTGGGTGGCGCCCGGCGGATCGTGATCGAGCGCCGATTCGCCGACGCCCTCGGCGTCCACGTCGGCGACGCCGATCCTGCTGGGCGGGCGCCGCTTCGTCGTGCGCGGCATCGCGCTGACCACTGCGATGTCCGACAAGCGATCCGCTGTCTGGCTCACGCGCAGCGCGCTGCTCACGCTGGCAGACAGCAGCCAGCCGCTGTGGTACGCGCTCAACCTCAAGCTGTCGCGATCCGGCCGAGCGCACCGGCGTTCGCCAACGCGCGCAACGCGCCGAACGCGCCTGGTTCCTGGAGTCCTGGCAGGGCATCCGCGCCGACGACAGCGACGACGATCGCGTCCGAGCAGCAACTGCTGGAGATCGGAAGCGCACTGCTGGCGATGATCGCGGTCGCCGGCATCGCGGTGCTGGTCGGCGGGCGGATGGCCGAGCAGACCCGCCGCGTCGGGTTGCTCAAGGCCGTCGGCGCCACCCCAAGCACTGGTCGCCATCGTGCTGCTGGCCGAGAACCTGCTGCTCGCGATCGCAGCCACGATCGCTCGGCGTGGCGCTCGGGCGGACTGATCGCGCCACCTGCTCACCAGACCCGGCAACAGCATGCTGGGCAGCGCCGCGGTCACCCGCCCTCACCCTCACCACCGTCGTGCTCGCGGCGGCGCTGGCGGTGGCGGTCGCCGCCGCCGCGACGCTCCTGCCCGCGCTCCGCGGCGCCCGCACCAGCACCATCGAGCGCTCAACGACCCCGCCCGGCCCCCGCAGCGACAGGCCTCGAGCTGATCGAACTGTCCTCGCGGCTGCCGGTGCCGCTGCTGCTCGCGGTCCGGCTGATCGCGCGGCGGCCGCGCCGAGCGCTGCTCGCGATCGCCAGCGTCACGATCGCGGTCGCGACATTCGTCGCCACGCTCATGATGCGTCACACCACCGTTCTCGGCGCCCAAGGTCGCCGGCAACATCCTGGCCTCCGCCAGACAGGACGGCCTCGATCACATCGGCAACATTCTCAGCGCGATCCTGCTCGTCGTCGCCGCGATCAACCTGCTCTTCACCACCTGGGCCACCGTCCTCGACGCGCAACGACCCACCGCCGCTCGCGCGAGCGCTCGGCGCCACCCCACGCCAGATCACCGCCGGGCTCGCCAGCGCCCAACTCGCCCCCGCACTCATCGCGGCCATCTCGGCATCCCCGTCGGCCTGGTCCTATACATCGCCGTCGGCGGCAACCCCACCCAGGCCACGCCTCCGATCCTCTGGCTGCTCGCCGTCATCCCGGCCACCCTGATCGCGGTCGCCGCACTCACCGCGATCCCCGCCCGCATCGGCGCGCACCGCCCCGTCGCCGAGGTGCTGCGATCCGAATGAGGCAAGCGTCGCAGCGGCTTGCCCCGCCCGTCGCGACGCCAACGTCGGAACACCCTGGCCGGGCTCAGGATCGCGACCGGGATCTCGCGCGAGGTGCGCTGCTGATAGACCGCGTATTCGTCATACATCTCGACCAGCCGTGGCCAAAGCCGCTGCTTCTCCTCAGGCGTAGCCTGGGCAGCGACGACCGCCCGGCGCTCGGATCCGCCCTGCACGGTCGTGCTCGGACTAGACATCACGTTAGGAACCAGGCCGGCATCGCGTCCGAGCCCCCGCGCGAGCCGGGCGGACACCGGTAACTAAGGGTAGGAGCGTGGCGGCTGGTATGCCTGACCTCGGCGCTTGCACAGAGACGAGCTGTCTTCGCACGCCTCGTCGACGAACTCCGTGGTGAACGGACCCTTGTACGTTGTGCCGCCGCCTGTGCCAGGCGCCGTCGCAGGCCGGTACGGATAGCCGCAGAAGTAATAGCCCATCCGTCCTCCGCACACCCACCACTTGCCGGCGATCTTCACGGCGCCCGCGTCGAACGTGTATGCGCCGTCGGCCGTGAAGTTGATGGTCGGGTCATGCCTGAACTCGGATTTTGTCAGCGTATCTCGGGCCGCGCGGCACGACATGTGCCACGGATAGACCGCGACCCGACCCCAGTTCTTGCTGTGGGCGTACCCGCATCGCTGGATCTTCACCGGCGAGGCTGCGAAGGCCGCAGCAGCCACGATCGTGACTCCCAGAACGACAGCTACTGCGGCACAACGTGTGGCTGCTCGCATGTATGACCCCAATCTTCGATGTGGGTTCGGAAGCGTACCGCCAGCGCCACGGGCGCTACGCTGGAACGTCGCCAGGTCACACCGGGGAACAGCGTCGTTTCAGCCTGGTCGCCTGCTCCACGCGCTTCTGCTCGCGGACACGATCGGCCACTCGGAAGAGGTCGAGCCGGCCGCCTCCCGCGTCACGACCAGCGCGCCGATGACGCGCTGTCCCTCGACGCCTATAGCGGCCATGATCGCGCGTGGCTGCTTTCACGGCGGGCCGGCGAGCTCGAAAGCGAACTCGGCCTCCACCCGGGGCGCGATCAGCGCGTCGGTGGTCATGGATCCGCCGGAGGGGATGGCCATGTCGTCGAGCAGGGGCCCGAAGTCGGGCTGGTCGACGCCGAGCTGTTGCTGCATCGCTTGGGAGGTCAGGCCGACCTTCCAGCCGGTGAGCGTGGCGCCGTCGTGCAGGCGTCGATCGATCGTTCGGGCCTGGATCGCGTAGGCGTCAGCGAGGTCCGCGGCTGGGAAGCGTTGGCTGATCGGAGCGATCGCCACGCGCGACGTGGTGGCCGCGACCAGCTCGTCGGACACACCTTGGCGGTCGTCGGCGCTGATCATGTGAGCAGGAACTCGCGGTGCAGGCGCTCGAACTCCTCGGGGCGCTCCCATTGGGGCCAGTGCCCGGCGTCGGCCATGACCTCAAGCGTCGAGTTGGGGATCCACCCGTGCAAGAGCTCGCCTTCCTCCACGGGGCCGGTCGGGTCGTGCTCGGTCCAGAGGATCAGCGTGGGCATCGTGATCTGCCCGCACCACGCCGGTGTCCAGGTGTAGTGCTTGCGGATCTCGGGGTCTTGCAGCGCGACGACGTGCTCAACGGTTCGGGCCGCGTCGGGGCGGGTGTAGATCGCCAGGCGCACATCGACCAGCTCGTCGGTGACCAGGTGCTTGTTGGACTCGGCGAACAGCCACTCCAAGCGTGCGCGGACGTTCTCCGGGGAGGCCTCGAGCACTGCCTTGCGGGTGCTGTCGCGCAGCTTGACCATCGTCTCGGGCTTGGCGGTGACGTTGCCGGGCACCGCGAGCACGAGCCGGTCGACCTTCGCCGGGCGGTGCGCGGCATACCACGCCGCGACCCATCCGCCGAGCGACTCGCCCGACAGGTGACAGCGGTCGATGTCCAGTGCCTGGAGTAGCGCTTCGAGGTGGTCGGCGTAGACGTCGAGGGTGTAGGGCTCGTCGGGGGCGTCTGACCAGCCGTGTCCGACCATGTCGTAGGCCACGACGTGGAAGTCCTCGGCGAAGGACGCGAGGTTGCGCATGAACGCCTCGGCGTGACCCCCGGTGCCGTGCATGAGCAGCAGCGTCGGCTTTGACGCGTCGCCGACCTCGATGATCCGCGTGCGGATTCCACCCGCGTCGACGTAGCGCTGGGTCAGGGCGAGGCCGGTGACCGCGGTCCAGATCGCCGGGTGCTCGCGCGTCTGGGTGGCCGTGTCAGACACGGGCGGCCACCATCGCGCTGATGTCTTCGATGTCGCGGGTGAACGTCAGCGGGTTGGCCAGGAAGAAGATTACGGCGGGGATGGAAACGAGAAAGTCCATGTCTCTCCTCTCAGCGAACGGCAGACAGATCGGATTGGCGGGTTGGCCAGGCATCCGGGCGCAGCGGTGAGGTCAGGGTGCGAAACCGCTCCCCGGGTGGCAGGCCCCACCACGAATGCCCGTGGCGGGCGTAGGCGTCAGCCGACCACCGGACCGGTGGACGATCCAGGTCGCGCTGGTAGTCGCCGCAGTAGAGCTCGACGCGGTTACCCGCGGGATCGAACACGTACAGGCAGAACGCGTTCGTAGCGCCGTGGCGGCTGGGGCCGTAGTCGATGTCGCCTTCCAGGCCCGCGTCACCCATCAGATCGGCGGCGCGCAGCAATGCCGGCTCATCGGCCAGCGTGTATGCGACGTGGTGCAGCGCCGCGTCGCCGCGGCCGAGCGCCACGTCGTGTGTGCCCAGGGTGCGTCGGACCCAGGCGGTGCGGACCGTCTCGTCGGGCTCCAGCCACAGCTCCGACGGCCGGAAATCGAGCTTGTCCGACCAATATCCGAGTGCCGTCGGCGTGTCGGGCACCCGGAGGTTGACATGGTCGATGCGCTGCGGCGGGACGCCACGGCGGCGCGTGGTGTGACGCATCGGCAGTCGCACGTCGGCGCCGTCGGGGACGTGGATTTCGTCAAACTGGTGGTAGAACTCGACCGGGTGCCCGTCCGGCGTGACCGTCCGCAGGGCCGGTCCTTGGTGGGGCTCGGTGTCCGCCGCGACGCGCTCGGTGGGCAAACCCAGCTCCTGGTGCAGCCGCTCGAGGTCGTCGAGCGACTGGTCGTCTGAAACCCTGAACGCGAGGTGGCCAAGGCCCTTGCCCGCGTCTTGGCGCAAACACAGCGACCAGGTGTCGAACTCCCACGACCTAGCCGAGGCGCCAGATCACGCCGCAACCCCGGCCTGCAGCGCCTCGATCGCCGAGGCCGCGCCGCCGACCTCTGCGACCAGCAGCCCCAGCGAGCCCAGGCTCGCGTCATGCGTTGTCTGATCGGCCGCGGTGCAGCAGTCAGCCAGCACGATCACGCGAAAGCCCTGATCGGAGAGATGTCGCACGGTGCCCTTGTCCGACAGATTGGTCGCGACGCCGAAGATCAACACGGTGTCGACCCCGCGCTCGCGTAGCCGCTCGACCAGCCCGCTGTCGCACGCGCCGCTGACGCGATGATGCGGCACGTCGAGGTCGCCGTCGACCGGCGCCATCTCGGGGACAACGGTCGTGCCCGGCGTCCTCTCAACACAGCACTTCTGTTGATCGACCACCGAGAACAGCATGTTGTTGACGATCAGCTCGGGATGCCCCTCGGTGAACGTGACCCGCGTGCAGGCCACCGGCGAACCGGCCGCGCGCGCGGCGGTCAGAACCTCCTGGCTGCGCGGCAGCACACCGGTGGTCTTGACCATCTCGAAGAGGAAACCGCCGAATGCGCCCGCTTCGGTGACGACGTCGCCTTGCAGATGCACGACGACGACTGCGGTCTTCTGGGGATCTAGATCATCGCTCTCTCCCTCTGCGCGACGCACGACTACCCACGCGCGTCTTGCTCGTTGGTGAGCCGGGATAAAAGGTTCGCCGGCCTGACGGGGTAATGCTGGGCGCTGCTGTAAGCAGCCTCTGGGTGTACTCGTGCTTCGGGGCTCGCAAGACCTCGGCCGTTGGCCCCTGCTCGCAGACGGCGCCATGGAGCAAGACGAGGGTCCGATCGGCGACCGCGGCGACGAGACCGAGGTCGTGGGTGATGAACAGCATGCTGAGCTTGAGCTCGACCCGCAGGTCTCGCAAGAGCGAGATGATTGCGGCCTGGACCGAGACGTCGAGAGCGCTCGTGATCTCGTCGCAGATGATGAGCTGCGGGTTGGCCGCGAGTGCCCGGGCGATCGCGACGCGTTGACGCTCGCCGCCCGATAGCTCCGCCGAATGGCGCGCCAGGTGGCGGTGGGGCAGCCGCACGAGGTCAAGGAGTCGGCGAACTTCGGCGGCTAACTGTTCTCCGTCGAGGCCTCGAAGGATCTGCGCCGGGCGACCGATCAGGTATTCGACCGGATGCCTCGGGTTCAGCGCGAGTGACGCGTCTTGGAAGATCAGCTGGACCCGGCGGTGCTGCTCGTGGGAGCGGGTAGCCGTCAAGAGCTCGCCGAACAGGCGAATCTGACCAGCGGCGACGGGGTGCAGCCCCGCGATCGCGCGCGCAATCGTCGTCTTCCCGCTCCCGGACTCGCCCACGAGCGCGAGGCACTCTCCCTGGCCGACAGCGAAGCTGACGTCTCTGGCGGCGATGACGTGCTCACGGCGGGATCGGTGCTCGGCGGTCAGGGACTCGACCTCGAGCGCTGGCGCTTGCGCCCCGGACTGATCAACCGGCTCGATCATGGGAGCACGCAGCTCCACGCTCCCCGTGTCCTGCCATCGGATGCAGCGGACCGAGCGCCCGGCGTCGAGGATGATGAGTGGCGGCGTCGCCTGCTCGCATTGGTCGATCCGTAGCGGGCAGCGGGGCGCAAACGCGCAGCCGCTGGGACGGTCGCCGACGCCCGGCGCCACCCCCGGCATCGGCTGGAAAGCCCGCGGCGTCAGGTGGTCCGGGGTTGATGCGATCAGGCCCCGGGTGTACGGGTGACGCGGCTCGCTGAGGACCCGACTCGCGGGCCCCTCCTCGATCACCCGCCCGGCGTACATCACGAGGATCCGGTCCGCGAGTTGTGCCACGACGGCGAGGTCGTGGGTCACGTACACCATTGGCATTTGCTGTTCGTCGCGCAGCTCCGCCAGGTGGCTGAGGATGTGGGTTTGCGCAAGTACGTCGAGGCCCGTGGTCGGCTCGTCGAGCACCAGCACCGACGGCTCGCACGCCAGCGCCAGCGCGATGCACACCCGCTGCTGCTGACCGCCGGACAGTTGGTGGGGAAAGCGTCGGCTGAACTCGTCCATGGCCGGGAGGCCGACACGTCCGAGCATCTCCAGCGCGACGCCTGACGGTTGCCGCCCGGGCCGATGCGCGCGCACCACGTCCTCGATCGCGGTCCCGATCCGCATTGACGGGTTGAGCGCCGACCCGGGATCCTGCGGCACGTAGGCGATCAGGTGGCCGCGCGCCCCCTTAACGAGAGTGATACGTACACCGCCCAGTTCGACGTGCGCTGCGCTGATCCGCACGCCCGGCCGTTGATATCCCACGAGGGCGAGGGCGCTCGAGGTCTTCCCGGAGCCAGACTCGCCCACAAGTCCGACGATCTCACCCCGCGCGAGCTCGAGGTTGAAGTCCTCGACGATCGTACCCCCGCGTGTCAACTCGACCCGCAGGTTCTCGACGGTCAGCCACGGCGCCGACGCGCTCATCAGATCCCCTCCGAGATGCCCGCGCAGCGGGAGTAGGCATCACCCATCAGGTTGATGCCGACGGTGATCAGGCCGATCATCAGCGCCGGGGCCAACAGCGCCAGCGGATTACTCGCTAGCACCGGCTGGTTCTCCGTGATCATCAAGCCCCAGTCGGCGGCCGGAGGCTGCGCGCCAACGCCCAGGAAGCTCAGGCTCGCGGTGAAGATCACCGCGCCCGAAACGTAGGCTCCGAAGCTCGCGATGATGTACGGCACGATGTTCGGGAGGATCTCCCGCACGAGAATCGCGGTCCGCCGTTCGCCCCGCACCCGAGCGGCCTCGACGTACACCGTCGACGACGCCTCGAGCGTCGCCGAGTACACGAGCCGGGACAGCGGAGCAGCGAGGACGGCGACGATCCCGATCACAATCGTCAGGTCGGACGAGCCGGCGCCGACGATCAGCACCAGCAGCAGCAGCAGCGGTGGGAACGCCATGAACAGGTCGGCCAAGCGCATCAGGCCGGAGTCAACCCAGCCGCGCGTGTAGCCGGCCGTCAGCCCGATCGCCGTCCCGAGCGCATAGGTCAGCAGGATGGCGACGAACGTGACGGTGATCAGCGATAGACCGCCGTGCAGCAGGCGGCTGAACACGTCGCGACCGAGGTAGTCGGTGCCCAGCGGCGCCGCCGCCACCGGCCCATGACCCGGCGGACCGATCGGAGCGTCGGGCGGATCTGGGGCGACCAGCGGCCCGAAGATCGCCACGAACAGCACGAACGTGACCATCGCGAACCCGACCGCGCCGGCCTTAGTGCGCAGGAACCGTGGCCACCGTAGGCGCGCGGGCAAGACCCGCGGGCGGCGTGCTGGTGCGAGGGCGGTCATTGCAGCGCCGCCGTTCGCAGCTTCGGGACCAGGAGCACGACGGTGAGGTCCGCGGCGATGTTGATCGCGATGTACCCGGCGGCGATGATCAGCGCGACAGCCTGGACGACGCTCGTGTCCCGTGACTGGACCGCCTGGTCCAGCAGGCTACCGACGCCTGGGTAGGAGAAGAGGACCTCGACGACGATGATCCCGCCGAGCAGGTACTGCGCGGTCTGCGCCATCGCCTGAACGCTCGTCGCCAGCGCGTTTCGCATCGCGTAGCGCCACAGTACGCGCCGGGCAGGGATGCCGGCCAGCCGCGCCATCATCACGTAGTCGCTGCGCATCACCTCGACCATTCCGGCGCGCACCTGCCTGGCCGTCCAACCGACCGAAACGCCGACCAGCGTGAGAACGGGGAGTATCAGCGCCGCGGGGTGACTAAACGGGGTTTTGCCGGGCGGGACGAGCGCAACCGGGGAGAGCCAGTGCAGCGCTGAGAAGAAGATCGCGATCAGCGCCAGCCCGAGCACGAATTCGGGAAACGCACCGAGCAAGAGCGCCGGATACGAGATCGCATAATCCAGGCGGCTGCCGCCGCGCATCCCCGCGAGCATGCCGAGCAGCATCGAGACCGGAATGATGATCAGCAATGCCAGCAGCGCCAGGATCGCCGAGTTGCGCAGGGGAACCGCGATCATCTTCGCCACCGACGCGTCCCCGAGATTGTTCTGCGCCACCGCGACCGCTGAGAGCCCGAAGTCGCCGTGAATCGCGCCTGTCAACCAGCTCGCGTAGCGCGCGGCCAGCGACCGCTTGAGGTCGAGCTTCTGATCCAGCGATGCGACGAGCGCGGGCGTGGCCTGCTTGCCGAGCACGGTCTCGGCCACGTTGCCCGGCAGCACGTTGGTCGCCGCGAAGATCAACACCGACATCACGAGCAATGTGACGAGACCCTGCGAGACGCGCTTGATCACGAACGCAACCGTCGGAGGGATCACTCGGCGAGTGCGCGGCGGCAGATTTGGCGTTGCAGACGACGCCGATGGTAGGGATACACCTCCCGGCGTGGTGCTCACGACTGTGGCAAGTCCGCCGGCGCCCGGCACAGGCGGCTCCGGAAGCCCGGGCACGCCGCTATTTCCCGGTAAGCCAGCCATCGAGCATGCGGTAATTGTTGAGGTTAAACGAGCGCGACTCGCTGAGACCGCGGACGTTGCTGGCAACCGCGTCGACATTGTCGCCGTCGCCCCAGTTCAGCCAGCCCCCCTGTTGGACTTGTAGCTGCTGGACCTGATGCCAGAGGGTGGCGGCGCGAGTATGGTCGGTCGCGCCGATGGCCTCGAACAGCAGCTTGTCGGCCGCCAGACCTCCAGGCTTCTGGTTGCCCCAGTGAGTTTCGTTGAATGCGGCACCAGACCACGAGCTAGGGATGTAAGCCGCCGTCAACGACGGTGCACTCGCGCCGACGTCCTGGCCCAAGTACCGGCTCAGGTAGCCACTCGCGGCGGTGTAATAGGTGCTCGGAGAAAGAACCTTGACCCGCAGGTTGATTCCAACCTTTTTCACCTGCTGCGCGATCAGCGTCGCCGCCGGGACGAACGTATCGTTGATCGCCGCGGTTTGGATGGTGGCCGCCATTCCCTCGCGCCCGGCCGTCCTGAGCAGCGCCCGGGCTCGCTCGGGATCGTATGACGCTGGAAAGTCGGTGGCGTCGCGGTCGCCACTGGCAACGAGCGGCGGTCCGTCGCTGCCGACGGTGCCGAACCCATCGAGCACGTCGCTCACCAGCAGTTTACGATCGACGGCCAGCTTCATCGCCTGGCGGACTCGTGGGTCCGCGAACGCACCGGCGTCGACACGCATATAGGCAAGACTGCCGCTGTAGCCGGGGGCGCTCAGGACCTTGATCGTCGACGAATTGAGATATTGCCGCGCCTGTGAATAGGGGAGCGGAGTGAGCACGTTGATCGCCCCCGACAGGAGGGCGTTGGTGAGCGCGGTGCTCCCGCCGAAGCTCGAGTCAACTACTAGCTGGTCCGCGTAGGGCTTGCCGCTCTCCCAGTAGTCGCGATTGGCCGCAAACACCGACCGCTGGCCGGGAGTGAAGGAGACGAACTTGAACGGCCCGGTGCCGACCGGACGATGGGCCAGCTCCCGTGGCGTCGAACCGGCGGGGATGATCCAGGTCGCGGCGCTAAGGAACGTGAACAGACTCGGGAATTGGGCGCACGGGCGTGTAAGCGGCACCTCGACCGTGAGCGGGTCGGACTTGCGCAGAGCCTTGAAGTTGACAAACGGGGCAACGTTTGGATTCGCGAAGTTGCTGGACGAACCGAAGGCTTTAAAGGTGTAGATGACATCGTCGGCCCCAAACGCCCTGCCGTCGTGCCAATGGACCCCATCGCGCAGATGGAACGTCCACACCGTCGCGTCGGCATTCGGCTCGGCCGACAGCGCCAGCGCCGGCGTCAGCTCCAAGTTCGGACCGAGGTTGAACAGGTTGTCGTAGAGCTGCTGGACGCGAAACAGATCGGAGGGGCCGGTCACGGCGCCCGGATACAGCTGCTCGGAGGCGCCGCCGCCGACCAGTCCGACCGTAAACGTCCCGCCCCGCACCGGGGTACCGCCACCCGCGCTCAGGCGGTTGGTCGTCGTCGCCGCCTGGTTGGATGCTCGAATCTGGCCTCCACAGGCTGCGATCAGGCTGCCTGCGCCTACCGCTAGCCCGCCACGGCCGGCGGCGGTGAAGAACCGGCGCCGCGTGACCCCCGCATCCTGCGGATCGTCGTTCCGTTGCTGGATCATGATCCTCGTTCCTCTCCTTCAGCCTCACGAACAGAGCGGCGCACCATCGGTGGCATGACTACGAGGCGGCCTACTCGGGTCACTGGTAAGCCAGCTGAGCGCCTCTTTTTCCTGATCGGGCAGCCAGTGCCCTCCGCCGGCGACCCTCCACAGCTCCGAGTTGCGGATGAGGCGCTGCAGAGCGCGCCCGTGGGCGATCGGTACCAATACGTCGGCGTCCCCGTAGAGCAGCAGCGTCGGCTGCTTGACCTCGGACGGGTGAAACCCCCACGGCCGAGCGAAGAACGCGAGGCTGTCCTCCACCCAGCCCTCACGCGAGACGTGCTGCCACTCCCGAGCGATGGCTTCCTCGCGCGCTTGCACGGCGGGCCGGGCCAGCACCTCGCGATCGGACGCGGGAAGGTGCTCGAGCCACTGATCAAGCCCCGTATCGGGGTCGCTGTGGCGCGCGATGAACGCACGCAGAGCCCCGGGTCCGGCCTGGGCCGCGCGGATCTCGGCGATGGTTTCGTCGGGGAGACCTGAGAGCATGTCGAACCCGGGAGGCTCGACCGGCCCGAGGCCGACCGACGCGCACACGCGGGTGACGCGCTCGCCGAGCAGGGCCGCTGTGGCGAGCGCATGCGGGCCGCCACCGGACACCCCGATCGTGGCAAACGCATCGATTCCGAGAGCGTCAGCGATGGCCGCCGCGTTCGCGGCCGCGTCGCTGACGGTCCTGTCCGGCAAATTCGTCGAACGCCCGTAGCCGGGCCGGTCGAACGTGATGACCCGGACGCCGATGCGC
This sequence comes from uncultured Actinomycetota bacterium, assembly GCA_963790605.1. Taxonomy (GTDB): domain Bacteria; phylum Actinomycetota; class Thermoleophilia; order Solirubrobacterales; family Solirubrobacteraceae; genus Palsa-465. The sequence continues at coordinate 876,803 of CAWBPG010000005.1, forward strand.
TCGGGGCCATCCGGTCCACCCGGCACGTCGAGCCGGCAGCTCGGGGTCCCGTGGTGCGCGATCACCACCGGAGCGTCGATCGGGCCGCAATCGACGGCCGCCAGGACCCGCGCGTCAGAGAGATGGATCGCATGCGAGCGCGCGGCCTCAGGCATGGCCGGCGAAGATCCTTTGCAACAGATTGTTGACCTCTCCGCTGCGCATCGGGCCCCAGAGGGAGGCGTGACCGTGCCCCCGCAGCAGGTGAAAGACGCCCGTCGGCGCGAGCTCGGCGACCTCGCGGCCGTAGCACGCGGGGGCCTGGACATCCTGGCCGAAGCCGACGACGTGCAGCGGAACGGTGCACCCCGGCAGCCGATCGAGGCAGTCAAACGTGTCACACGCGTCCCACTGCAGCTCGAGGGAGCGCTCGTTCGGGTTGTTTTCGGTTTCGCCGAACGCGGCATACTGCTCCCTCAGGGCGTTCCAGCTGTCGGGGTCGCCCAGCTCGTCCGAGGGGTTGAGCTGCGCCGCGTAGTGGCACACCGCGAACAGCCCGCTCAGCGACCCGCCCGCCTTGCGGAAGTCGATCTCGGCCCGCATGTAGTCGTGCACCCAGCCGTAGCTCTTGCCGGCGGTGCCCATCGGGATACCGAGCGACACGAGATCGGGACGCTCAAGGGCAAGCTCGGTCGTGATCATCGCACCCATCGATTTCCCGACGACGATCGCCGGCCCGCGGCAGGTCCGCTCGATCAACAGCGCGGTGTCCCGCGCAAAGTCGGCGATCGTCCACGGACCCGGCTCGTTGCACACCGTCTCACCGATCCCGCGGTTGTGAAAAACCGTGTGGCGAAACCCGGGGAAGGCGGGGATCTGCCACTTCGACCACGTCCACTCTGGCAAGCCGCCACCGCCGCAGATCCAGACCACATCGGATCCCTCACCCGTTTGCTCGTAGTGGATCGAGCCGCGACCCTCGCTCAGCTGCGGCATCCCCAACCCACCCCTTCCCTCACTCGCTCGATCATCATCCACCCACCCGTTCTATTTCTCGCCCGACATCCGCATCTCATCCGCCCGCGACCAGGACCTCCGTCGGCACGGTCGACAGAGTGCGGGCGCCATCGGCCTCGAACACCACCGTGTCGACCACCGCGACAAACGCGCAGCACTCGATGTTCGTCACCAGACCTTCCGGAATGACCGAGTCGTCGGCTGGGTCGTCCGCGCTCCAGAGAAACTCGCCCACCCATTCGGGAGCGAACGAGACACCGAGCTCGTAGCCACCGGCGAAGTACTCCTCGTCGGCGAAGCCCTCGCCCGCGAAGTAGTCCCGCAGCGCGCCCTTGAGCTGACCGAACGGCTGACCCGCTCTGAAGCCGCGCAGAACGGCGAGCGCTCCCCCGGCGATGCACGTCAGGCGCCTGAGCTCCGGGCGCGGCGGCCCGAACGACAGGACGCGGGTGCAGCGCGCGTGGTAGCGCTCAAACGCCGCCGCCACGTCCGGATGGAAGTACGCTCCCTGCTCGATTGGCCTGCGACCGCTGAGCATGTGGGCCATCGGCTCTGGCGGTCCGCCGAAGATTGCATCCGGGACCGCGGCGGGCTCGCCGCCGGCGTCTGCGACACCGGCCACGAAATGTTTCCAGCCGTCGAGCCCTGTCATGCCCGGACGGGCTGCCCGCTGCAGCGCCAGCACGCCGGCGTCGACCGCGTGCTGCGCTCGCTCGATGCACCCGATCTCCGCTGGAGACTTGCATCGCCGGGCGGCGCGGGCCATGGCGGACGCGTCGACGACCTGACACTTCTTCTCGGTGAGGCGTTCGACGAGCGCCTCCGAGACCGCGTGACTTGGGACCCAGCTATAGGCCTCGAGCCCGACGGTACCGCCGAGCCACTGCTCGGCGGCGAGATTGCCGATGAGAAACTCGACGAACTCGAGGACGCCGGCCTCGTGGGTGAGCCCGGTCTCCGGGAGCAGCCGGAGATCCTCGATGCAGGAGGTCAAACGTACGAGCTGCGCGTGGAACGCCGTCTCGATCATGAAGAGCGGATCGCTGTCGGCATGCAGAACCATGCACTGGCAGGGTGGTAGAGCGGTGCTCGCTCCGGACCGATACCAGCGCGACGCAAAGCCGGTGAGCCAGCACATCGTGTCGGGAGACATGATCACGAACACATCGATCCCCGCCTCACGCATCCCCCGCCGCAGCTGCCGGCGGCGAAATTCGTACTCCTTCACCGAGAACGGAAGACGCTGGGGCTCTGTCGCGAGCCGCGCCTCCTCGTCGCGAATGAAGCTCCGGATCGCGTCCAGGTCGCTACCTGACTTTGTGCTCATTGGTCGTCTGTACTCCTTGTTCGGTCGATGCTGACCACGACCTCGTCGCCGTCGATCCACGCCGGATATGTGCGAAGCCGCAGCCGCGGATCGACTGCGCACTCCCCCGTCTCGAGGTTGTAATCCGGTGGTGTAGCCCCCGTCCGCGGTCACGGTTTCAGACATGTGGGCGTGCCGCGCTCGCCAGATGGTCAGATCGCCCATCCTCGGGTGTGTCAACTTCACGGGGGCCTGCGTCGACCGTCGCGCCGGTACCAGCGGCAACAATCCGCTCGCTAAGGGCGGCTAAGCCTGGCCCGTAGCGCGCCGGGGACGCGTCGGGGGGAAGCACAGAAAGGATCCTGTCGGACAGCGGTCTCAGACCAGCCGGGACGCGCCCACCGCACACTGACAGCGTGTGGGCGGCCACCACCGCCAAGCCAGCTAGCGTCACGTCTAACGCGCGCCCCGCCTCGCCCGCCAGGCGCCAAGCGAGCAGGTCAGGCGTCGAGGTGTCCGTCTGGCCCATGCCCCCCAAGCTCATGAGGGTCGAGATACTCGCGTGCCGAGCCTCCTCGGCCCAGCCTGTTTGAGTCATGTAGAACAGCGTCGTGCGCGATTCAATCTCGCGCGAGAGCAACCCATCCGGATCCTCCACGAGTCGCTCAACCTGGTGGGTTGCGAGCTGCGCCAAATCAGCCCAAGCGCGCGCCAACCCATTGAGCAGCGGCGCGACCACCGGGTTCAGGTAGCTCCCGTTCGACAGCACCGCACCATGAGGAGGTCGTTGCTCGGGAAAGAGGAAGATTGGGTTCCCCGTGATGGCACGCAGAGAGATCACGGCGCATTGCTCAGCTTGTGCCTGCAGCCGACCTGTCCAGCCGAGCAATCGGGGAACGTTCCGGAACGACACCGGAGCCTGAAAGCGCCGCCGCGAGACGTAGTCTTCGCCAAGGAGCTCCTGCATGCGCGCCAGAGCGGCGGCTTCATACTCATCGCCCCAGAGCTCGCCGAGCGCCGAATCGTAATGCTCGGCGGGCGCCCCCATCGCAGCAGCTGCCAGGGCAAAGACCTTCTCCGCGGCAGCAACCCGCCGCCGACCCGCCAGCGATGCGTCGGCAAGTGCTGCCGCTGCGCCAGGAGAGCCATTGATCAGGGGCATCGCTCCGCCAACGCCGAAGTCCAGATGGTTCTCCAGCTCACGAAACAGGTGTCCCAGGACGATGATCTCCCCCGGGTCGCCATGCCCCCGCTCTGGGACGTAGGGGAGCGGCTTCTCGAGCATCCCAGCAACCGACTTCACGGTCTCCGGCCGGACTCCACTGTGACCGTCTAGAAACGTCACCAGCCGGGCCAGGATGATCCCGCGCACCAACCGGTCCGGCATCCGCGGTCCCACACTCGCCGGCGTCGGCGGCAGATGCTTGTTGTATTCCTCGCGCTCGTCTGGGGTGAGAACTGTGCTGGCGCCGTAGTGGTGCCTGGTTGTGATTCCGTAGAGGTGCGAATCGGTGTTCGCTTCGACGAATGCTTCGAACTGCAAGCGCCGCATGGCGATCCGCTCGATCGCGGCTTGCGAGATCGCCACGCCCTCCCCGTTCCAGGCAACTCGCTCGATAGCAGCAAGGTCGACGTCGTGACGCGTATTCAGCACCAGGGTCATCGCGCTCCGATCGCCGAACTCCTCGTTGGCCAAGAACCTCTGTGCACGGCTCCAATCTAACCGCATAGCGGTCGCATGTCAACCGCATTGCGGTCGCCTATCATCTGGTCATGGGTCCTGACGGAGCCGCACCCCAAATCCTCCCGGGTGCTGGTCGCAACCAGTCTCTTAGCCGCGCCTTCGACTTACTGGAACGGATCGCGGCCCATCCCGATGGAGCCACGGTCGCGAACCTCACCCGAGAGTCCGGCCTCGCGAGAGCAACGGTCAACCGGCTGTTGGCCTCACTTGCCGACGCCGGCGCCGTCGTCCGCGCGCCCGGGGACCGCGTCTGGCTGCTAGGACCCACGCTGCTACGGCTGAGCCGCGCGATCGCACCCGTCGGACTACGAGACCGCGCCCGCCCGGTCTTGCAGGCACTCGTCCAGACAACTCGAGAGACTGTGTTTCTGGCTGTCCCGACCGGCGCGGTGTCAGCACGGGTAATCGAGGAGCTCCATGGGCCGCGCGTCATTGCTGCACGCGGGTGGAGCAACCAGACCCTCACCACTTCAGCCTCGGGATTCGTCCGCCTACTTCTGGCCGAGCTGCCCCCAGACGAGCTTCGCGCACTCCTTCCATCACTGGATTTCACCGCCTGGACCGAAAAGACCATCACGACCGTCGAAGGCCTCTCGGCGGCCGTGGACGACTGTCGGCGCGAGGGCTACGCCGCCGTCATAGACGAGCTGGAAGAGGGACTCGCCGGAATGGCCGTAGCTGTTCGTACCGACAGCTTGCTCGTCGCGATGATCGCCATCTACATGCCCACCACCCGCTTCAACAGCTCGACGCAGCATGAGACCCTCAAGCTCCTTCGAACGGCCTCAGCGCACCTCTCGTCATGACGACCCCTCTCGGACGCAGAGATGAACCCTAAGCCGGACCAGGTTCTTTCTCCGTCGAACCGTCCCGGTCTGGCTCATACGAGCGCATCTGAAATAGATGCCCCACCATGCACGCGCCAGCGAGCTCAACCCAGTCGATCTCGCCCCCAGTCAATCTCGCCCCCCGTGCGCTGCACTCGGGCACGACAAGACGGCCGGACCGCGCTTCCGCTCACAAATTGAAACGCGACTGCTCACCGACCCTCTAGACGATCCGCTAGCCGTACGCACGAGTAGCGAGCACCCTTCCGGCAGCTAAAAAGAGAGCAGGAGCGCCAGGCGATCGCCCGCCTCGTCGACCGTGCACAGGCATTCCGGCCGACTGTGGGCGCCGCCGCGCCGATGATCCTCGCTTTGCGCTCCCGCCCACATCGAGGCGTGCGCGGCCTGGGCGCGCCACGACTGCTTCGGCTCTCACGACCGCTCCGGCCTTGCTAGGCCTTGGCGCGGTTGCGCTCGTCCGTGGCTCAGGGTCCCGACGAACACGTCAGCGACAAAGCACCCGCCGGTCGACCCAGGCCTAGATCATCGGCACGATCGCTTCCGTGCGCCACGCGTCGGCGTTTCCGCGGAGACGCCAATGCGCGTCCGTCGCGTCAACCTCATCGAGCGCCAGCGAGATCAGCGCGGGAGCGAAGCGGTTACCACCGCGCGCGCCCCGCACCGGCCCGAACTCAGCCGCTCCTCGATGCTGATGTTGGCCCCGGCGTGCGCTTCACCGCCTATGCAACGCGGCGGCCCTGAACACCGCCCGCCCGTCCCTGCTCGGGAGTGTCCGAGGATCTGTGTAGGCATGACCGAAAGGAAGCGTCATGCCTTCATCTTCAAAAGATCATCTGATTGAGAGTGGGAGTCGTTTCTCAGTCGGGGTGGGCGCCGGCGAGCCGCCAGGCGAGACGGCGCCCCCGCCTGGGATCCTTGATCGTGTGCCGGATGAGATTCGTCGTCAGCTCCCGGACGAGGTGGTTGACCAGTTGTTGGCGGGAGCCCGGACGGAGGAGGAGATCGTCGGCCCCGGCGGGTTGTTGTCGCAGTTGACCCAGCGGCTGGTGGAGCGCGCGTTGGAGGTCGAGATCACCGACCACGTCGGCTATGAGCGCCACCAGGAGCCGCCGGGCGGGACGGGCAACACGCGCAACGGCAAGACGCGCAAGACACTGCAGACCGAGCATGGGCCGGTCGAGATTCGCGCTCCGCGCGATCGTGACGGATCGTTTGAGCCGCAGCTGGTGCGCAAGCGCCAGCGGCGATTTGAGGGGTTTGACGAGAAGATCCTGGCGCTCTACTCGCGGGGCATGTCGACCCGGGATATCGAGGCGTACCTGCGTGAGCTTTACGGCGTCAATGTCGGCCGGGACCTGATCTCGCGCGTCACCGACGCGGTCATGGACGACGTCCGCGCGTGGCAGGCCCGGCCGCTGGAGGACGTCTACCCGGTGGTGTTCCTCGACGCGCTGGTCCTCAAGATCCGCGACGGCGGCAGCGTGGTCCGCAAGGCCGGCTACCTGGCCTTGGGGGTCGGGATGGACGGCAGTCGCGACGTGCTGGGCCTGTGGTTTCAAGAAACCGAGGGCGCGAAGTTCTGGATGCAGGTCCTCGCCGAGCTGCAGGCACCGTGGCGTCAAAGACATCCTCATCTGCTGCGTCGACGGCCTCACCGGGTTCCCCGAGGCGATCGAGGCGGTGTTCCCGCAGACGGTGGTGCAGACCTGCATCGTGCATCTCATCCGCGCGTCGCTGCGCTATACCCCCCGTCGCCAATACGACGCGGTGGTCCGGGACCTGCGGCCGATCTACACCGCCATTGACCAAGATCACGCCCTGGCGGCCCTGGACGCGTTTGAGCAGAAGTGGGGCGAGCAACTCCCCCCGGTCGTCAAAGCCTGGCGCGACTCCTGGGAGCACGTCATCCCGTTTTTGGCGTTCCCCCCGGAGGTCCGTCGCGTGATCTACACGACAAATGCGATCGAGGCGCTCAACCGCCAGCTGCGCAAGGCGATCAAGACCAAGGGCAGCTTCCCCACCGAGGACGCCGCCCGCAAGCTCATCTACCTGGCCATCCTCAACGCCGTGCCGCAATGGACCCGAACCCGAGGGTGGACCAAAGCGCTGCTGGCGTTCAAAATCCATCCTTGTGCTGGCCGGAGTTGTCAAGGGGCGTTGGTGTTGATCGTTGGGAGTGCCGCTCGCTTTTGGGGGTGAGTGGGCGTGTTGGGGGGGTGGGGTGTGTCCGCGGACGCCCAGGCTTACTTTGGTCCTCGACGCGGGTTGGCTACCGGTCGGGCACATGATGTGGTGGGGGGTTCCGGCAGATGGGGTGCGGCCGCTCAGTCTTACTGGGCCGTCTCCCGGGCGGGGTCGGCAGCAGGGTGGCGGGAGCTGGCCGCGGTTCATCTCGTGATCGTGGGCTTGCCGCGTGACCGGTCTCGCGGTCAGGGGGCGACGGGATCGAGCGCCGTGTCGCCGAGACCGCGCAGGAGGTGGTAGCTGCGTTTCAGGAGCTTGCGTGCGATCGCGATGCACGCGCGGTTCCCGCCGATCCGCTCAGCGGTGGTGAGGTAGTACTGGCGGTCGGGGCTGCTCGGGCGCCGCGCGGCCTGCGCGGCCTCATAGAGCGCCCAGCGCAGCGCGGATGGTCCTTGGCGGGAGAGATGGCCCGGGGAGCGGCGGGCATCGGATTGGTGGACGGTGATGTCCAGGCCTGAGTAGCGGACGGCGTCGCGGGAGTTCTGAAAGCGGCGGGCATCGCCGAGCTCGGCGAGAATCGTGACCGAGGTCAGCTCCCCGATGCCATAGATCTCATCGATCAAGATGCGGCAGCCGGGCTGCTTGCGGGCATAGGCCCGCAGCGACACATCGAGCGGGCCGACCTGGACGTCGATCGCGTCGATCATCTCCAACGCGATGGTGAGCTGCTCGCGCGCGGCATCGGGGAGCCGCAGCCCGGCGATCCACTCGCGGTTGGCCCGAGTCAGCAGCTTGCGGGTGTTCGGGCAGCCGTGGTGATAGAGCACAGAGTGCATGCGCCGCTGCCATTCGGTGCGCTGCTCCACCAACGTATGGCGGCACCGCACGCGGGCCCGCAGATCGAGGAGATGCGCGGGCGCGATCCACGATTCTGGGAGGTGGCCGATCAGCAGCAGCTCGCGCAGATGCCGGGCGTCAGCCCAGTCGGTTTTCGCGCGCTGCTTGCGGCCCTTCAGGGCGCTGGCCTCCGCGGACTCCGCCAGGTGCACGTCGGCACCGGCCCGCTGCAGCCCCTCGACCACAAACCGCCAGCCGGTCGTCGCCTCCAAAGCAACCTCGAGACCCTCGCCCCGAAAGCGGGTCAGGAACTTCCGGACTTCGGCCCGGTCAGCCAGAGCCACCCGCGCGCGGGAGATCTCGCCGGTGACCGTGTCGATCCACTCCGCAGAGATCTGCGCGCGATGCTGATCAAGCCCCATCACCAACGACACGCGACCACCCCCCCATCGACAGCAAGGCAGTTACCCACGCGCTGCTCAGCAGCCAGGCGCGCAGGGCATCGCATACCGTGAACCACGGCCGGTACCTCCGTTCGATTGGCCAGCCGCGCGGCCGCAACCCGCGCGCGCCTACAGCGCCGTTCGACGCGGAGGACCGGCCACCTTCACCGCCACCTCACGCCAACCGGCACATGACATCTTCCGGCGACAAGCGGCTCTGGGAGGAACCCCCGAATCGGATTCATCGCCGGACCCATTACCAGGTGCCGGAATTGCGAGCTTTGCTGATCGCTGCTGGCGGCGCCGCCCAGCTTGCGCGGTCGTCCAGGTCGGATGTCGCTAGCGGAGCAGCCGACTTGACACGTCCGGCAGATCGGTGAAGGCGGTTGTGTCGGTGGTGATGACTGTTCGGTCGGTGGCCCGAGCAGTTGCTGCGATCTGAAGGTCGTGGGCGCCGCGTGGCTCGCCGACTCTGCGCGCGTGGGCGAGCAGTGAGGCGTTGTGGCGGGCGACCTCGAGGTCGTAGACGACGATCTCGACTCGGTTGATGATGCCCTCGACGAGCGCCTCTCGGCGAGCGTGGTGGCGGTCGTCGGCGAGCTCGACGCCGACCAGCAGCTCGGCGGCGGTGACCGCTGCGATCGCCACGTCGGCGTCGGCGGGGAGCACGTCGGCTACATCGGCGGTGCCGCGTTCCAGCGCGATCAGCGCGCCGGTGTCGAGGATTAGTCGCTCCACGGGTCCGCGGTCGGGGCGGGACCGACGAACCGGCGGAGGTCCTCGAGATCGTGCTCCCAGTCGGGATCGGGCGGGTTGGCCGTCAGGAACTCGCGCAAGTCGCCGAGCGTCGTGCGGTGAGCCGGCGCGATCGTGGCGATCGCGCGGCCGCGCCGGACGACGGTGAATGTCTCGCCACGGTGCTCGACGGCGTCAAGCATGTCGGCGAAGCGCTTCGAGGCGTCGGTTGCAGAGATCTCGCTCATAATCGGATTATCAGATATAACGCGCGGCACGTCAATCCGCCCCGCGTGTCGCACTCAGTCGCCAGGAGGCGGCGATCTCGCTGGGGATGTCGCTCGATTCGTTCGAGCGCCATGTCCAACCGGAGCTGAAGCTCATCCGCAAGGGCGAGCTTCGGCTCATCCCGCTCGTCGAGCTACAGCGCTGGGCGGTCGACAATGCCGAGGGCTTCGGGACCCGCTGACCCGGGGCGTAGGATCGGGACTCGCCATGGCCGCCGGGATTCGCGTTCGTCACGCACGTAGCTGTCGCACCAAACAAGGCGTGCGGAGCAGCTGATCAAAGGCGCCCACGACGGCTCGGTCCTCGATCGCTCCGGCAAGCCGTACAAGCCGAGCACCGCCCGCGGCTATGAGCAGATGCTCCGCGCCTACATCCTCCCCGCGCTCGGCCCGCGCAAGCTGTCGGCCGTCCAGCGACGCGACATCCAGGACTTCGCCGACGAGCTGCGCGCGCAGGGCCTCTCCCCCTCCACGATCAACAACATCGTCGACCCGCTGCGGGTGATCTTCCGACGGGCCATCCGCCGCGACGAGACCGCGATCGACCCGACCAACGATCTCGACATGCCGGCGATCCGCGGCCGTCGCGAGCGAATCGAGCCCCGCGAGAAGCCGCACGAGCTGCTGGCCGCGCTGCCGCCTAGCGAGAAGGCGTTCTGGGCGACCGCCTTGTTCTGCGGCCTGCGACGCGGCGAGCTGCGCGGGCTGCAGTGGCTCCACGTCGACTTCGACGCCGGAGTGGTTCGCGTCGAGCGCTCCTGGGATCCCGTCAAGGGACCGGTCGACGTCAAGACCGGCGCCGGGCACCGCGCCGTCCCGATGGCGTTTGCCGCGCGCCGCGAGCTCCAAGCCCACCAACAGCGAACCAACCGCGACGGTGAGGATCTCGTGTTCGGGCGCACGGCGACCAGGCGTTTTTCGCCTCCACCATCCGCGCCCGCGCGAACAAGGCGTGGAGGGCGGCGGGGCTGGACCCGATCACGCCGCACGAGGCTCGCCACTGCGCGATCAGCTACTTCATCGCCGCCGGCCTTGACTGGAAGCAGATCTCCACCTGGGCCGGTCACGGCGACGTCCGCCAGACCTGGAACCGCTATGGCCATCTCATCCCGGGCGGAGAAGAGGCGGCCGCGGCCCGCCTCGATGCCTATCTCGAGCCGCCCGACGCGCAGCTCGCGCTGGTCCCAGAACCGCCTACGACCGCAGACCACCGCTACCAACCGCCGCCGCGCCAAAATGAGCCTCCAGACAGGGCGGGGGATCCGACTGTGGCGCACCCCCCTGAAAACACGAAATCCCCCGTGAACACGGGGGCTTCGGAGTACCGCTACCGGGATTCGAACCCGGGTTTCCGCCGTGAGAGGGCGGCGTCCTAGTCCCCTAGACGATAGCGGCGGGGGGTGGTGTGAGAGGGTAGCGCGGCTGGGAGCATGCGGCCTCATGGGCCGACGCGCCTGGATTGTGGCGGTGCGCATGCGCGGATCGGCGGTTCCTTGGCGACCAATCGGTGCAGCGGGTTCCAGTTCTCGCCCGGGGAGGCGTCCTGCAGGTCCAGCAGGTTGTCGTAGAGGTAGGTCACCGCAGTCGCGCATGGGCCCGGACCGAGCGGACGGATGGTGGTGAGCTCGCTGAGACCGAGGAACGCGGCGTAGGCCCGGAAATGGGCGCTGCGATGGGGCGCGAGGGCGAGGCGGCGTAGGCCGGCCGCCGCTCGGATCCGCTCCCAGTCAGCCCTGTTGGGCCGCGCCGGCCGGCCGCGCACGTTCCACGTGATGCCCCCACCGGCGGTGGCAGAGCGCGGCGACGCTGGCCCTGTGCTCGCCGTTGCGATCCCGGAGCAGCCGATCAGGAGGGCCGCACTCGCGATTGCGGCCAGCTTGTCCGTGTGCACTGTGACTGACTGTGACACGTCGGGAGCGTCGTGGCCAGCGGTCGGCTAGCCAATCCGGCGGGAGGCGTCCGCGGGATGGACGAGAATTGCATACGTACATATGTTCGTATCGGCCCCCGTCCATCGGTCTCCCGCCACAATTGCTAACTTCTCACCTCCCGCGGCTGTGGTGAAACTGGTATACACGCGGCGTTCAGGTCGCCGTGCCCTTACGGGCGTGGAGGTTCGAATCCTCTCAGCCGCACTGAGGCGCTGATGCGCTCCAGGGCAGAAGTGAACGCCGCCCGGGAGCTCGCAGCAGCCGGCGCGTCGGCGACCGCGGTCGCACGGGAGCTGGGTCTGCCACGGTCGACTGTTCGGGACTGGTTGGCGGGTCAGCTCCCACGGAGCGCACAGCCGCCCCCTGCGGGCTGTGGCGTGGTCCACCTGTTGCATGAGCTCCCGCCCGAATATGTCTATCTCCTCGGCCTTTATCTGGGAGACGGCTGCCTCTCATCGCACCCACGCGGCGTCTACAGACTGAGGATCTTCCTCGACGCCAAGTATCCGGGGATCATCACACGGGCCGCGGGGGCTGGTCACAACCCCGGTACTCGTTTAGCAACCACTCAGCAGACATCCACGCGATCTTCCGTGCGACATGTGACCGTCTCGCGCTGCGGTGGACCGAGGCCAAGCCATACACGACGTATGTGTCCCGGAAGATCGACGTTCACCGCCTCGACCAGTTCATCGGGCCCAAGCACTGACCTACGCGCTCGTATCGATCCCCACCACCGGGCCCGGGCCCAACGGCTGCAGGTGATGGTCCCAGACCTGCGCCTCGGTCCGCGCGTCATCAAAGTGCCCTGGACCTCACCCCTCGCCGACGGCAACGGCGACTTCTGGGGCACCGCCACCCGACGCTTGGACCTGCCCGCGGCAGCTGGGACGTTCAACGCCGCCTGCGGTCAGCTCACGACTCAGACACGCTCACCATCGCGCCCTCGGTGGTGGTCACCTTCCTTGAATCGGACCTGCAGCCGACCATCCTGCTGCCGCCCAAGTCCCCACAGCCGCCCGAGAGACCACGCCCGGCACCCCGGTCAGCGCCACCACCCAGGTCCAGCCCTCGGCAAGCGGTTCACCGGCTCGCGCATGGTGATGGTCACCGCCGCGCCACAGAGCTCCCTAGTGGGCCTCCGGCAGACCCGCGAGACCGCTTAGAGCCAGCCCCGCTCCTCGGCCACCCGGACCGCCTCCCCCCGGTTGCGCGCGTCGAGCTTCTGCATGACCGAGGACAGGTGGTTGCGCACCGTCCCGGGCGACAGGTACAGCGCCGGGCCAGGTCGGCGACCGTGGCGATGCTCGCGGCTGGCGGCCAGCACCTCGTGCTCGCGCGGGGTCAGCGGCGACTCGCCCTGCGACAGCGCCGCCGCGGCCAGGCCCGGGTCGACCACCCGCTCCCCGCGCAGCGCGCGGCGGATCGCCGAGGACAGCTCCGCCGCCGGGGCGTCCTTGAGGACGAACCCGGAGGCCCCGCCCTCCATCGCGCGGCGCAGGTAGCCCGGCCGCCCGAAGGTGGTGAGGATCAGAACCCGGCAGGCGGGCAGCGCAACGGCCAGCTGCTCGGCGGCATCCAGGCCTGTGGCGCCCGGCATCTCGATGTCGAGCAGCGCCACGTCGGGGCGGGCCGACAGCGCGGCGGCCAGCACCTCGTCCCCGCGCGCCACCTGGGCCACCACCTCGATGTCGGGCTCCAGCCCGATGCAGGGTGGCCAGGGCGCCGCGGACCATGCCCTGGTCCTCGGCGATCAGCACCCGGATCATGAGCCCCGCCGTCGGCGCTCACGGGGACCGACACGGCCAGGCGAAACCCCCGCCCTCGGGCAGCCCGCCGGCCTCGATCCGCCCGCGCAGCCGCTCGGCGCGCTCGGTGCAGCCCGGTGATCCCGTGGCCGGTGTGGCTGCACTGCCTCGCCGCGGCTGGCACGCCGGGCCCCTCGCCGTCGTCGACCACCTCCACCCCCGCGTCGGCCAGGCCCGCCTTCACCTTCACCTGGCAGTGCGTGGCGCCGCTGTGGCGGATGACGTTTGTGGCCCCCTCGCGCACCGCCCAGGCCAGCACCGCCTCCACGTCAGGGTCCAGCGTGACCGGCGCGCGCTCGACCTCGGCCTCGATGCCCGCCGCCGACAGCGCCACCCGCGCTCCCTCCAGCTCCTTGTCCAGCGTCGGCTGCCGGTAGCCGCTCACCGCCTGGCGCACCTCGCGCAGCGACTCGCGGGCCACCCCCTCCACGTCGGCGACCTCGGCGGCCGCCCGCTCGGGATCGATCGACATCAGCCGCCCGGCCAGCTCGGCCTTGATGGCGATCACCGACAGGCTGTGGCCGAGCAGGTCGTGCAGGTCACGGGCGAAGCGCTCGCGCTCGGCCGCCACCGCGCTCAGGGCCAGCTCGGCGCGCGCCTCGTTGAGCTCGTGGTTGCGCATGCGCAGGTCGCGCATGAGCACCAGCAGCAGCCCGACGCCGACCGCGCTCACCCCGTACCCACCGGCGGTGCCGCCGGTCGACGCCGGCGATCAGCGTGCACGCCGTGCCGCACCACGGCAGCAGGCGATGACGGCGGGCAGCCCCCAAACGGACGGGACGACCAGGCCCACGCACGCCGCGACGTAGGTGAACAGGAACCCCCAGCTGGGCCGGTCGGCGATCCGTCAGCACGATCGCCGTGGCCAGCATCACCATCGCCAGGACGATCGACCGCCAGCGCGCGCGCTCCTCGAACCACGTCATCACCAGCCAGACGTAGACGCCCGAGAACACCACGGCGCCGCCGATGGCCAGATACGTGCTCGGACGCCGAGCCGGTGTTGGTGACCGCGTCGACGATCGGGGCCACGATGAACGCAGCCCAGATGCACATGCCCAGGACCCGGGCGCGTCCCGAAGGGCCGCTCCGGGTCCGCTGCGATCCGGAACCCCCAGCGCCGCCTGGACCAGCGGCCGGGGCACCCGGCGGCGGCGCGGGCCGGAGCTCACCCCACCTCTCCCATCGGCTTGCGCAGGAACCGGACCATCAGGTAGACGCCCGACGACCGTCCAGATCGCCAGCACCTTCAGGTCAGCCCCGTTGAGCCCCGCCCCGTGATGGCGGGGGTCGAAGACGTACTCCAGGCTCGACGCCAGCGCCTTGATCGGGAAGATGCCGGCGATGGTCTTGAGCGCCTGGGGCAGCGAGTCGATCGGGAACCAGATGTTGGAGATGAAGGTGAGCGGCAGGACCGCAAGGTTGACCACCACCGGCCCTGCCTCGGCGTTGGGGATGAACCGGGTGATGCCGATCCCGATCGTGGTGAAGCACGCCGTGCCCAGCAGCGAGCGTCACGACCAGCCCCGGCAGAGCGCCCGACGCGGAAGTTCAGGCCCCAGACGGCCGCGCCGAGCCCGAGCACGACGATCGTCATCGCCAGCATGATGATGAACGCCGAGCCGATCCGGGCCAGGACATAGGCCCAGCGCGGCAGCGGCGTGCCCTGCATGCGCTTGAGGATGCCCTGGTCGCGCAGGATCGCGGTGCCGATGGCCAGGTTGACGAACGTCGTGGCGATGATCCCGTAGGCCAGGATGCCGGGAACGAAGAAGTCGTTGAAGGCGATGTTGCCCCGGGTGGAGATGTGCTGCCCCTTGTCCAGCGAGGCGAAGATCGACCAGGAACATGATCGGGAACACGAACGTGAAGACGCCGCGCCCGCGGTTGCGCCAGTAGGCGCGCTGCTCGTAGCGGATCTGCCAGAGGACCAGGCCCAGGTCCCGGCCCAGCGTCGACTGTGGGCACGGCGCTCATACCGGGACCTCCTCGTGAACCGTGTGACTGTGCTCGTCGGATCCGGTCAGCTCCAGGTAGATGTCCTCCAGCGTCGGCTGGGTGACCGAGAAGTGCGCGAGGTCGATCGCCGCGCTCGACGCCCAGCTGGTGACGATCTGCGCCGCCCGGACCGGCTCGCGCGTGTGGATGACGACGCGGTCGCCCTGCAGCTCGCGCGACTCGGCCGGAACCTCGGGCACGTCGCCGAGCGCCAGTGTCCTCCGGCAGCTCGAAGCGGATCTCGGCCGGGCGCAGGTCGCGCCCGCCCAGCTCGTCGGGCCGGCCCGAGGCGATGATCTGCCCGCCGCGCATGACCGCGACGCGATCGGCGAGGAACTGGGCCTCGTCCATGTAGTGGGTGGTGAGGAAGACCGTCTTGCCCAGCTGGCACAGCGAGCGGATCGTCGACCACGCCTGGCGGCGCGCCGCCGGGTCAAAGCCCGTGGTCGGCTCGTCGAGGAAGATCAGCTCGGGGTCGCCGACCAGGGCCAGCGCCAGGTCCAGCCGCCGCCGCTGGCCGCCCGGACAGCTTCTTGGCGCGCTCGTTGCGCTTCTCGGTGAGCTCGACGAGCTCGATGACCTCGTCCACCGGGCGCTGGCGCACGTGGTAGCGGCCGAACATCTCGACCAGCTCGTAGACCGACAGGTCCGGCTGCACGCCGCACTGCTGGAGCACGATGCCGACCTGCTCGCGCAGCGCGCGCGCGCCGCGGTCGCCGGGTCGATCCCCAGCACGCGTGCCTCGCCCGCCGGTCCGCGTCCGGTAGCCCTCCAGGATCTCGACGGTCGTCGTCTTGCCGGCGCCGTTGGGCCCCAGCAGGCAGAAGACCTCGCCGCGCCTGACCTCGAAGCTGACCCCGCCCACGGCCTGCGTCTCGCCGTAGGACTTGCGCAGGTCACGGACCTCGATCGCCAGCTCGGCTGCGTGTGTGGGAATCGAATTCATGGCACGGAGCGTAGGCCCGGGCCGGTCCCCGCGTAAGTGCCGCGCCGCCGAAATCGCCTATGACATCTGTCATGCGCTCCAGCGCTCGATCACGGTGCGTGTCGCGCTCGTGACCGAGGACGCCGAGCGAGCCGGCCTCCAGCTTGAAGCGCGCGCCGGCGGCGACCTCCATCTCCAGCCAGCGCGCGGTGAACACCCGCAGGACGTGGCCGTGGGCGAAGGCCAGCCCGTTGCCGTCGACCCCGGCGAACCGTGCCAGCACCCGATCGACGCGGGCGCCGATCTCGACGGGCATCTCGCCGCCCGGGCAGCCGTCGCGCCACAGCCACCACGACGGCGTCGTCTCCCGGATCTGCGGCGTGGTCAGTCCCTCGTACTCGCCGTAGTCCCACTCCACCAGGTCCTCGCAGATCTCGGCGACGTCGCCGAACCCCGCCAGCTCGCAGGTCTCCCGCGCCCGCCGCAACGGGCTGCACAGCACCAGCGAGAACTCGACGCCCGTCCAGCTTGCGCGCGCAGCCCTCGGCCTGCTCCTCGCCCTCGGGCAGCAGCGGCAGGTCGGTGCGGCTGGTGTGCTGCCCGGACTTGCTCCACTCGGTGGCCCCGTGCCGGGCGATGAAGATCTCGTCAGCCATACCGCGGTCCGCGCACAGCATCCCACGGCTCGGGTCACGGCGTCGATGTCGCCCCCGGTGCGCTCGATCTCGTCCACCTTGGCGCGCCGGCGCACGTGGCGCTCCTCGTCGGACACCTTCGCCTGGAGGAAGGTGAGCACGATCTGGGCCGCCACCTCGACGCCGATCACCCGGCCGCCGAGGCACAGCACGTTGACGTCGTCGTGCTCGACGCCCTGGTGGGCGGTGTAGGTGTCATGGATGGTGGCGGCGCGGACGCCGTGGATCTTGGCCGGCGGCCACCGACACGCCGGCGCCCGACCCGCAGACGATGATCCCGCGCTCCGCGCGGCCCGAGGCGACCGCCTGGCCGACCTCCAGCGCCTTGTCGGGGTAGTCGATCGGGTCCGGCCGGTCGGTGCCGAAGTCCAGGATCTCGTGGCCGGCGGCGGCGATCACGCCGAGCAGGCGCTCGCGCAGCACGTATCCGGCGTGGTCAAAGCCGCAGGCGACGATCATGGGTCGCGCGACTATCAGACCCTGCGGTGCGGCGCGGGCGGCTCGGAGTCGGCGAGCTCGTGGGCGGCGAGCAGCGCCGCGCCCAGCACCCCGGCGCGCACGCCGTGGCGCGCCACCCGGATCGTCGTCTGCTTGCCCAGGCCCGGGAGCACGTACGCCGCCGCGGTCCGCTTGGCCGGCTCCAGCAGCAGGTCGCCGGCGCGCGCCGCGCCGCCGCCGATCACGACCTCCTCGGGGTCGAAGGTGTTGATGGCGTTGGCGATCCCGATGCCCACGCGCTCGCCCCACAGCTCCAGCAGCCGCGCCGCCACGCGGTCGCCCGTCGTGCGCGGCGTCCACCGCCTCGACGCCGGTCACCTTCTGGCCCTCCGCGCGCAGCCGGCCCAGCGCCGAGTCGGGTTCGCTGCTCGCGCCGCTGCGCCGGACCAGCGCGTCAAGCGCGTGGCCCGGCGCCGACGGCCTCCAGCGAGCCCGTCTGCGGGAACTTGCCGGCAGTCGGGCACCGGCCCGCTCAGATCCATGCCCGACGATCGTGTGGCCGAGCTCGCCGGCGCCGCCGGTGGCGCCGCGGTAGATGCGCCCGCCCAGGACCAGCCCGCCGCCGACCCCGGTGCCGATGGTGATCATCACCAGGTCGCGCGCGACCATCCGCAGGTCCTCGTCATGGGCCTCGGCGAGCGCCGCGACGGTGGCGTCGTTGTCGACGAACACGGGCACTCCCAGCCGCTCGCCCAGCACCTCGCGCAGCGGCACGTCGGCGAGCGGGATGTTGGCCGAGGAGACGACGCGCCCGGTCTCGAACTCCACGATCGAGGGCACGCCCAGCCCGACGCCGTCCAGCTCGTCGCCGCGGCACTCCTCGATCATCGCCACGAGCTGCTCGATCAGCGCGTCCTGACCCGGAGCGATCGGTCGGCTTGATCGTCGACTCGGACAGCTCGTTGCCCCTCAGCCGGGCGACGGCGATCTTCGTCCCGCCGAGATCGAGGCCGATGACGTCGCTCACTGCGGCTCTCCGGTGAAGTGCAGGCGGGCGGCGGCGGCGTCGTCGACGAGCACCGTGATCGACTTGGCCTCGGGCACCAGCAGCGAGGACGGGCGTCGCCGGGTCGGGCTCGGCGTCGGGGCCGAAGGCGCGCGCGATCGCGTCGGCCTTGGAGTCGCCGGTGGCCAGGAACACGATCGTGGCGGGCGGCGGCCAGCGCCGGCAGGGTCATCGAGATGCGGGGCACGAACGGCTCCAGGCCGGCCTCGGGCACGCCCACGACCAGCCGTTGGCGCTCGGTCAGCGACTCCTGGCCGGGAAACAGCGACGCGCAGTGGCCGTCGGGCCCGATCCCCAGCAGCAGCAGGTCGAACTTCGGCGGTCGGCGCGGACCGTGTCGTGCAACGTCGCGCTCGTAGTCCTCGGCGCCCTCCTCGGGGCCCAGCTCGCCCTTCATGCGCATGAAATCGGGGCGCCCGGTCGCCGAGCGGGTCGAGCAGGCTCTCCTTGATCATCTTGTAGTTGGAGCGATCGTCGTCGGGGTCGACGCAGCGCTCGTCGCCGATCCAGAACGTCGACTGCGCGCAGGTCGATGCCGACCGCGTGCACCGCCTCGACGAAGTGCTCGTAGGCGGCGCGGGGCGTCGAGCCGCCGGTGAGCACGATGTCGCCGCCGCCGATGGCCGCGCCCACCATCAGCGCGGCGCAGGCCCGGGCAGGATCGTCGACGATCTCGAACGACGACCGTCATGCAGGACACAGCTCCCGCGCCGCCTCCAGCGCGGGCAGGTAGGTGGGGTCGCGCAGCAGCGCCTGGCGGATGCCCTCGCCGAGGATCCCGCCCTCGCCGCGCGACGCGCCGAGGATCTTCCACTGGCGCTCGTCGCCGTCGGCGTCGCGCTCGCTGGCGTCGAGGCCGCCCTCGCCGCGCTGCAGCGAGAGCGAGGTGCCGTCCGCCGTGGCCACGGTGACGCCGGCCAGCCCGGGCGCCTCCTGCTCGGCGGTGTGCAGCGAGACGATCACGTCGCCGTCGCCTCGTCGGCCGCTCCGGACGCCAGGCGCCCGTCCCACAGCCGCAGGTGGCTGCGCTCCCAGTGCAGCCGGGAGGACAGCCAGCCGGCGAGCAGCAGCGCGCTGGCCATCGAGGTCTCGCGGTGGCGGATCTCCAGCTCGTCGATCTCGCGCAGCGCCGCCAGGCGCTCGGGCAGGTCGAAGGTCGCGGCCAGCCGCTCGCGCCACGGCGTCGTGCGCAGCCAGGCCAGGTCGACGATGTAGGCGTGCTTGCGCAGGCGCTCGGCGCGGGCGAACGCCTCGGCGGGATCGTCCACGTCGTCGGAGTCGAGCAGCATGACGTCGATCAGCGGGCAGACGGCGTCGACCGCCTCGGGGTGCCCGTGCGGCGACCACACGACCGTCGGGATCTCTGCCACCAGCACCGGGTCGACAGATCGTCTGCAGCGCCCGCAGGTGCTCGGGCCCGAGGTCGATCTCGACGCTCTCGTGCATGACCCCCAGCGACGAGCCCTTGGGCTCCTCGTAGCTGACCGTGGCCACCGCGTCCAGGGTGGTGCGCTTCTCCTCCACCGCGCACAGCACGGTGCGCGAGCCGTGATAGCGCCCGGCGCGCTCCAGGCGATTGGCGACCTCGCCCTTCCACTCGCGGTCGACGATCACGACCAGGTTGAGGACCCGGGCCGGCGCCAGCGCCTCGTTGGCGGCGTGGCGCTCGCGCAGCAGCTCGCGCAGCGCGGCCTCGATGGCGTCCGGGTTCGTGTCCTGCGCAGACCAGACGTCCTCGCTCACAGGCGCCGCCAGATGCGGCCGTCGCTGCGAGCAGGGCGTCGGCCTCGCGCGGGCCCGGAGGAGCCGGCCTCGTACTGCGGGATCGTCGAGGACTTGTCCGCGTCCCACGCCTCCAGGATCGGGTCGATGATCCCCCACAGCGCCTCGATCTCGTCGTTGCGCGTGAACAGCGTCGCGTCGCCGCGCATCGCGTCGAGGATCAGCCGCTCATACGCCTCCGGCGACTCCGACAGGAACGAGGTCCCGTAGCGGAACTCCATGTTCACCGGGCGGATCCGCATCCGCGTCCCCGGGATCTTGGCCCCGATCGACACCGACACGCCCTCGTCGGGCTGGACCGTGAACACGAGCTGGTTGGCCTGGATCCCGACCGAGCCCGAGCTCTGCAGCGCCATATGCGGGATCTGCTTGAGGATCACCGCGATCTCGGTCAGCTTGCGCGACAGCCGCTTGCCGGTGCGCAGATAGAAGGGCACGCCCGGCCCAGCGCCAGTTGGAGACATGCAGACGCAGCGCCGCGTAGGTCGGGGTGCGCGAGTAGCGCGCCACCCCGTCCTCCTCGCGGTAGCCCGGGACCTCCACCCCGCCGACCACGCCGGGCGCGTACTGGGCGCGCACCGCCATCGCCGCCACCTCGTCGACGCTCGGCGGCACGATCGCCTCCAGCACCTTGAGCTTCTCGTCGCGCAGGCGGTCGGCGTCGAACGCCGTCGGCGGCTCCATCGTCAGCAGCGCCAGCAGCTGGAGCATGTGGTTCTGGACGAGGTCGCGCAGCGCGCCCGGAGTCGCTCGTAGTAGCCGGCGCGGCCGCCGATCCCGATGTCCTCGGCGGCGGTGATCTGGACGTGGTCGATGTAGTTGCGGTTCCACACCGGCTCAAACAGGGCGTTGGCGAACCGCAGCGCCATCAGGTTCTGGACGGTCTCCTTGCCCAGGTAGTGGTCGATGCGGAAGATCTGCTGCTCCTCGAAGACCTCCAGCAGCTCGGCGTTGAGCATGCGCGCCGAGGCCAGGTCATAGCCGAACGGCTTCTCGATGACGATCCGCACCGACGCGCCGCTCGCATTGGTTGAGCCCGGCGGCGCCGAGCTTGCCGGCGATCAGCGGGAAGAACTCGGGTGCGGTGGAGAGATAGAAGACGCGGTCCAGCGGCCGGCCCGCCGGTCTGGTCGAACTCGTCGAGCTGGCGCGTCAGCTCGGCGTAGACCTCGTCGTCGTCGAACGATCCCTGCACGTAGCGGGCCTCGTTGAGCAGGCCCTCCAGGACGTTGGGGTCCGGGCGCCGCCGGGAGAAGCGCTCGATCGAGTCGGTGACGGTGTCGCGGAAGTCCTCGTCCTCGTGCGTGCGGCGGCCGACGCCGATCACCTCGAAGCGCTCGGGCAGCTGGCCCTCGTGGGCGAGGTTGTAGAGCGCCGGGAGCAGCTTGCGGTGGGCGAGGTCCCCGGTGGCGCCGAAGATGACGAGCGACGTCGGGTGGACCGGCAGCCGCTCGAGACCTTCGACGAGCGGGTTCTCGGTGTCGGCCGCGCTGAGCGGGGAGGTGGCGCTCACTGCTTCGGCGCCGTCTTGACCGCGTGGCCGCCGAACTGGTTGCGCAGGGCCGCGGTCACCCGGGCGCTGTAGTCGCCGGCCCCGCGCGAGGAGAAGCGGGCGAACAGCGCGGCCGCCAGGGTCGGCATCGGCGTGTCGTGGGCGATCCCGGCGTCGAGCGTCCAGCGGCCCTCGCCGGAGTCGTCGACCCAGCCCTCGAGTGTTCTCCAGGTCGTTGCCGTCGACCTCGAAGGCCCGGGCGGCCAGCTCCAGCAGCCACGAGCGGATCACGGAGCCGTTGCCCCACAGCTTGGCGATCTGCTCGGTGTCCAGGCCGTAGTCGGACTTGTGCATGAGCTCGAAGCCCTCGGCGTAGGCCTGCATCAGCCCGTACTCGATCCCGTTGTGGATCATCTTGACGAAGTGGCCGGAGCCGGGGCCGCCCATGTGGCCCCACCCGATCGGCATCGTCGTCGGTGGCCGGGGGGCGCAGCACGTTGAAGAGCGGCGTCGAGCGGCTTGACCGCCTCGTCCTCGCCGCCGACCATCATGCAGTAGCCGATCTCCAGGCCCCACACGCCCGCCGCTGGTGCCGACGTCGACGAAGTGCACGCCGCGCTCGGCGCACTTGGCGTGGCGGTTGACCGAGTCGGTCCACTTGGAGTTGCCGCCGTCGATGATCGTGTCGCCCTCGTCGAACAGCCCGAGCAGCTTGTCGATCGTGTCCTCGGTCGGCTTGCCGGCCGGGACCATGATCCACACCGCCCGCGGCGGCGTCGAGCTTGGCGACGAGCTCCTCCAGCGAGTCCGACGCCGGTGGCGCCGTGCTCCTCGGCGGCCTTGACCGCGTCGGCGCTGAAGTCAAAGGCCACGACCTCGATGTCGGAGTCCCGCCGGATGCGGGTGACCATGTTGCCGCCCATCTTGCCCAGCCCGATGAAGCCGATCTGCATCAGTGTCTACCTCCGCGTGAGTTGATCGCGCGGCCCAGAGCGAGGTCACGCACCTAGTGGTTTGCCCGGTGCAACCGAATGGTCACTGCTTGGCGGCCTTCTCGATCCCCGCCAGCAGACGCTCCATGGCGTCCTCGAACTGCTTGACGCCGTCGGCGAGCAGCTCGTCGGTGATCTCGGTCATGTCGATCCCGGCCTTGGCCAGCGCCTCGAGGTCCTCGGTCGGGATCCTTCTGGGCGGTCGGCCCGGAGATGTGCCCGTGGTCGGCGAACGCCTTCAGCGTGTCCAGCGGCATCGTGTTGACCGTGTGCGGGCCGACGAGCTCGTCGACGTACATGGTGTCCGGGTAGGCCGGGTTCTTGACTCCGGTGGAGGCCCACAGCGGGCGCTGGACGTGGGCGCCGGCGTGGTGCAGGGCCTCCCAGCGCGGGCTGGCGAAGTGCTCCTCGAACTTGCGGTAGGCCTCGCGGGCGTTGGCGACCGCCGCCTTGCCGAGCAGCTCGTCGTGGCCGCGACGCCTCCAGCCGCTTGTCGACGGCGGTGTCGACGCGGGAGACGAAGAAGCTGGCCACCGACGCGACGTCCAGCGACTCGCCCTTCGCCAGGCGCTTCTCCAGGCCGCTCATGTAGGCGTCGATCGACGTTCTCGTAGGACTCGACGGAGAACAGCAGCGTGATGTTGATGTTGATCCCCTCGTAGATGCACTGCTCGATGGCGGGCAGCACCCTCGGGGGTGCCGGGGATCTTGATCATCACGTTGGGGCGGTTCACGCGCTTCCAGAAGTCGCGCGCGCCGTCGATCGACTTCTGCGTGTCGTGCGCGATGTCGGCCGACACCTCGAGGGAGACGAAGCCGTCCTGATGGTGGGTGGCCTCCCAGGTGGCGCGCGGTGCACGTCGCATGCCATCTGGACGTCCTTGATGGCGATGTGCTCGTAGATCGCCTGCGGGCTCAGGCCCTGTCCGGCCAGTTCCTTGAGCTCCTCGTCGTAGTCGTCGGAGGAGCCGAGGATCGCCTTCTCGAAGATCGACGGGTTGGAGGTGATGCCGCGCAGCGAGTCCTCGGCGATGAGGCGCGGCAGCTCGCCGCCGGTGATCAGCGAGCGCTGGAGGAAGTCCAGCCACGGGCTGGTGCCGGCCTCGACCAGCGACTTGAGGTTCGGCGTTGACGTTGGTGGCTTCAGTTGTGCTCATCGTGCTGAGCTCCTTTGACTGGATGTCTCACGGCCGCCAACGCGGTGCGGCGCAGGACGGCCGCTACCACTCAGAATAGACGGATATCCCCGCAGGCAAACGATGTTTCTGTGAATGAGCCGCCACGCTCACCGCCGTCGGGCCCGGCGTCAGCCGAAGAGGACGCCGTAGCGCTCGTATTCCTCGACCGGGACGCGGCGGACCTCGGCGACCGCGTCGGCGAGCGGCACGAGCTCGATCTCGGTGGCGTGCAGCGCGGTCATCATGCCCCACTGGCCCGTCGTGGGCGGCGTCGATCGCGGCCAGGCCCAGGCGGGTGGCGAGCACCCGGTCAAACGCCGTCGGGCGTCCCGCCGCGCTGGACGTGGCCGAGGACGGTCGTCCGCGTCTCAAAGCCCGTCCGCGCCTCGATCTCGCGCTCCAGCTGCTGCCCGATCCCGCCCAGCCGGGGGTGGCCGAACTCGTCGACCTGCCCGGTGGCGACGGCTCATCGTGCCCTCCTTGGGCGTCGCGCCCTCGGCGACGACGATGATCGCGAAGTAGCGCCCGCGCGCGTGGCGGCGGTTGATCAGCCGGCACACCTCCTCGATGTCGAAGGGCATCTCGGGGATGAGGATCACGTCGGCGCCGCCGGCCAGTCCCGAGTGCAGGGCGATCCAGCCGGCGCTGCGGCCCATGACCTCGACGACGAGGTTGCGGTGGTGGCTCTCGGCCGTGGTGTGCAGCCGGTCGATGGCCTCGGTGGCGACGTGCAGCGCGGTGTCGAAGCCGAAGGTGACGTCGGTGGCGCCGAGGTCGTTGTCGATCGTCTTGGGCACGCCGATGACGTTGAGCCCCTCGGCGAACAGCCGGCTGGCCGCGCCCAGCGTGTCCTCGCCGCCGATCGCGATCAGGCCGTCGAGGCGGTGGCGCTCGAACGTCTGCGCGCACCTGGTCCACCCCGTCCTCGCGCTTGAAGATGTTCGTGCGGCTGAGCTGCCGAGGATCGTCCCGCCGCGGGGCAGGATCCCGCGCGTGGACTCGATCGTCAGCTCCTCGTGGACGTCCTCCAGGACGCCGCGCCAGCCGTCGCGGAAGCCGATCAGCTCGTCGCCGTAGGCGTCGATGCCCTTGCGCACGACGGCGCGGATGACCGCGTTGAGGCCGGGGCAGTCGCCGCCGCCGGTGAGCATCCCGATTCGCACGGGCCGAGATCGTACGCAGCGGTGCGGCGACCACGGACGGTCCCGGGCGACGTAACCCCCCACCTGGGCGGTAGGGTTGGCTCCACTGATGGGACGCAGCCGTCGATCGCGCCCGGGACCCCGCGCCATCGCCGCCACCGCGGCCCTCGGCGTCGTCGCCGCCGCCGGTGCAGCGTCGAGCGGCGCCACCTGCGCGCGCTCGCCCACGACGAGGACTACCAGCGCCTGCGCGCGCCCCTGGGCGGCCGCCCGCTGCGGATCACGTCGGCCGACGGGACCGAGCTGCTACGCCGAGGCGTTCGGCCCCGACGACGGCGACACGGTCGTCCTCGCCCACGGCTGGACCGAGCAGCTGACCTTCTGGGGGCCCGGTGATCAAGCGCCTGCGGGCCGCAGGACCTGCGCGTCGTCGCCTATGACCTGCGCGGCCACGGCCGCAGCGGCCCGGCCGTCGACGGCGACTACGCGCTGGAGCGCTTCGGCGAGGACCTCGAGGCGGTCCTGGCCGCGGCGGGCGCGGGCGCGGACCGCGAGCCGGCCACCGTGGCCGGCCACTCGCTGGGCGCGATGTCGATCGCCGCCTGGGCCGAGCACCACGATCCGCGCAGCGCGGGCCGCGCCGCGGCGCTGGTCAACACCGGGCTGGGCGATCTGCTCGCGGGCCACCTGCTCCTGCCGCCAGATGGCGCGGTTGCTCAACCACCCGTGGGCGAGCCGGGCGCGTTCTGGGCGCCAAGGCCCCCCTCCGCCGTTCTCCACCCCGCTGCAGCAGGCGATGATCCGCTACACCGCGTTCGGTCCCCACGCGAGCACGGGCGACGTCGCGTTCTACGAGCGCATGCTGATCGACTCCCCGCCCGACGTGCGGGCCGCGGTCGGGGTGGCGCTGTCGAGCATGGACCTGTGGCATGCCGTGGCCAGCATCACCGTCCCCACCCTGGTGATCGCCGGCGCCGACGACCGCCTGACCCCGCCGGCCCACGCCCGCCGGATCGCCGAGGCGCTCCCCGACCCGCCGGGCTGCTCGAGCTGCCCGACACCGGTCACATGTCGCCCCTGGAGCGCCCCGGCGAGGTGGCCGACGCGCTGGCGCGGCTGGTCCGCGACACCGCGAACGCCGCCGGTGGCCTCTGCCGACGGGCGCTGAGACCGTGCCCGCCGTCAGCCACGTCGTCAGCGCGCCGAACGTCTGCTGGGTCCTGCGCGAGGACCCGGAGCTGGCCGAGGCGATCGAGCCCGAACGCCGGGCCCAGGCGATCGAGGCGCTCGTGGCGCGCGAGGTCAGGGTCCCCGGCGGCGCCTGGGCGGGACGCCCGATCCCCATCGACGACGGCATCGGCCTGCTCGTGCTGGAGGGCGTGATGCTGCACCGCGTCGGGATCGACGGGCGCTTCGGCGCCGAGCTGGTGGGCGAGGGCGACGTGCTGCGCCCCTCCACCAGGACCTCGACGACCCCACCCTGCCGCTGACGGTCGAGTGGCTCATCCTCGAGCCCGCGCGCGTCGCGGTGCTCGACGAGCGCTTCGTGCGCCAGCTCGCCCGCTTCCCCCAGGTCGCCGGCCGGCTGTTCGCGCGCTCGGTGCTGCGCTCGCGCCAGCTCGCGGTGAACATGGCGATCGTCCACCAGGCGCGCGTCGACGTGCGCCTGCACCTGCTCTTCTGGCAGCTGGCCGGCCGCTGGGGCCGGGTCCGCTCCGACGGCGTCGTCGTCCCGCTGCGCCTCACCCACACGGTGCTGGCCGACCTGGTGGCGGCGCGCCGGCCGACGGTCACCAGCGCGCTGTCGGACCTCAGCCGGCGCGGGCTGGTGCGCGCGGTCAGCGAGGATGGCTACTCTCCGGGCCTCCGCCCGCCTGGGGCATCGAGCCCGGTGCCGCCGCGCGAGCGCTACTGTAGCTCCCGCCGCACCCGTGCACATCGATCCCTACATCGTCCTCGGCAGCGCGATCATCGGCCTGCTCGTCGGGATGACCGGCGCCGGCGGCGGGGCGCTGATGACGCCGATGCTCATCCTGCTGTTCGCGGTCAAGCCGTCGACGGCGATCTCCTCGGACCTGGTGGCGGCGGTCGTCATGCGCCCGATCGGCGCCGCGGTGCACATGCGCGCCGGGACGGTCAACTTCAAGCTCGTGCGCTGGATGGTGGCCGGGTCGGTGCCCGCCGCGTTCCTGGGCGCCTATCTCCTGCACCTCGTCGGCGACGCCAAGTCGGCGGAGAACACCATCGAGGTGTTCCTCGGCGCGGCGCTGCTCGTCGGCGCTGGCGCGATGGCGCTGCGCTTCGTGCTCGACCGCCGGTCGGGCAACGGCCGCGACTGTTCGTGTCCGACGTCATCACGCGTCCGCTGCCGACCCTGGCGATCGGCATCATCGGCGGCATCGTCGTCGGCATGACGTCGGTCGGCTCCGGCTCGCTGATGATCGTCGCGCTGCTGTTCATCTACCCGCGGATCGGCGCCAACCAGCTCGTCGGCACCGACCTCACCCAGGCGGTGCCGCTGACCCTGGCCGCCGCGCTGGGGGCCCTCGCCTTCGGGCACGTGGAGATCTCGGTGACCGGCTCGCTGATCATCGGCAGCGTGCCGGCGGTGCTCGTCGGCTCGCTGCTGTCCTCGAGCGTGCCCGACCGCTACGTCCGCCCGGCGATCGCCTTCGTCATCTTCGCCTCGGGCCTGAAGTACGTCGGCGTCGCCGACCAGGCGCTCGGCTGGATCCTGTGCGCGACGCTGCTGGCCGGCGCCGTGGCCTGGCTGTGGCTCACGCGCCCGTGGGAGAACCAGCTCACCGCGCCTCGTCCGGCGCCGATGACCCTCCTCGGCGACGGCGACGGCGACCGGCCGAGGACGAGCCGGAGCTCGAGCTGAACCGCCCGGTCGCGCGGTGAGCGACCGCCTCGACGTCGCCGTCGCCGGCGGGAAGCTGGCCACCTACCGGCTCGGCGCGCGCCACGAGACGCGGCGCGCCGCTGGTGCTGGCGATCCACGGCATCACCTCGACCAGCCGCACCTGGCTGGCCACGGCGCGCGCGCTCGGCGACCGCGCGACGCTGGTCGCCGTCGACCTGCGCGGGCCGCGGGCGCAGCAGCGAGCTGCCGCCGGCGTTGGGGCTCGACGCCCACGTGCGCGACATGGTCGCCGTGCTCGACGCGTTCGGGCTCGAGCGCGCGGTGGTCGTCGGCCACTCGCTGGGCGCCTACATCGCCGCGCGGCTGGCGGTCGCCCATCCGGAGCGGGTGGCGCGGCTCGTGCTCGTCGACGGCGGGCTGACCATCCCCGAGAGCGAGGGCGCCGAGCCCGAGCAGTTCATGCAGGAGTTCCTGGGCCCGACGTTCGAGCGGCTGGAGATGACCTTCCCCGACGTCGCCGCCTACCAGGCCTGGTGGGCGCGGCATCCGGCGGTCGCCGGCGCCGACGTCGACCGCGCCGACCTGGACGCCTACGCCGCCCACGACCTCGTCGGCGAGCCGCCCGAGCTGCGCTCGTCGATCAGCCCCAGGTGGTCCGAGACGACGGCCTGGACCTGTTCGGCGAGCCCGACGCGCGGGCGGCTGGCCGTGCCGGCGGTGTTCCTGTGCGCGCCGCGCGGGATGGTGGACGACCCCCACCCGATGCAGCCGCTCGCCGACGTGCGGGCGTGGGCCGCCGCCGACCCCGAGCGGCGCCAGGCGCTCGAGGTGCCCGACACCAACCACTACACGATCGCCTGGGGCGCCCACGGCGCCGCCGCCGTGGCCGACGCGATCGCGGCCGCCGCCGCGCGCGGGCTGAAACCCGCCGGCCAAGGCCGCTCACTTTCAGGCCGCGCGCGCCACCGCGGCGATGTCGGCCTCGGCGATGGCCAGGCCGATCGCCCCCAGCAGCTCGGCCCGGTCGCCCAGCGTCGCCGCCACGACCGCCACGTCGCGCGCGCACCGCCGGGATGCGTCGTCTGCTCCAGGCCCTCGCGCACCGCGTCGACGAGCAGCTCCCCGGCCACGATCAGGTCGCCCGCCGACGATCACCAGCTCCGGGTTGACGACGTTGCAGATCCCGCCGGCCACCCGGCCGGCCGCCACGCCCGCCTCCCGGAACACCCGGCGGCACAGCTCGTCGCCGGCGTGAGCGCGCTCCACCGCCTCGGCCAGGCCGATCTCCTGTTCGCGACCTGCACCCGCAGGCGTGCCAGCAGCGCCTGGGCGCCGGCCACCGTCTCCAGGCAGCCGCGGTTGCCGCAGCGGCACAGCGCGCCGTCGGGGTCGACCTGAACGTGGCCGAGCTCGCCGGTCATCCCGCTGTGTCCGGTGAACAGCGACCCGTCGAGGACCAGCCCGCCGCCGACGCCCGAGGACAGCATCAGGTAGACGACGTCGGCGGCGCCCGCGGGCGGCGCCGGTGCGGACCTCGGCCAGCGCGCCGAGGTTGGCGTCGTTGCCGACGTGCACCGGTACGCCCAGCCGCCGCTCCAGCTCGCGCTGCGGCGAGACCGCGCTCCAGCCGGGCAGGATCCCGGCCGCCGCCAGGCTCGCCGCTGTCGCGCCGGACCGGCGCCGAGATCGCCGCCCCCACGCCGAGCAGCCGCTGGCGCGGGAGGCCGGCCTGCGCGACCAGCGCGGCGAGGCGCTCGACCGCAGCGGCGATCGCCAGCTCGGCGTCGTTGTCGACGTCGAGGTCGTGGCGGTCCTCGGCCAGGAGCGTGCCGGCGACGTCGGCGATCGCCACCCGCACCGAGCTGTGGCCGAAGTCGACGCCGCCGAACGCCCCGATCTCCGGGTTGAGCGCGAGCAGCGTCGGCGGGCCGCCCGGCAGCGCCCGGCGACCGTCAGGGCCGCGCCGTTGCTCGGCCACCAGCCCCTGGGCCTGGAGCTCGCCGATGAGCTTGGACACCGTGGCCCGCGACAGCGCGGTCGCGCGGATCACGTCGACCCGGCGCGCCGGGCCCTCGCGCCACAGGTAGTCCAGCACGCGCAGCGCGTTGCGCTCGCGCGCGGTGCGGGGCCGTCATCGTCGTCAGCGCACGCCCAGCAGCACGTCGACCACGAGCTGGTCCAAGCGCCTCGTTGTGGTAGCCGCGGTCGGCCAGCCCGTCGAGCTCGCCGGCCTGCGCCTTGAGCGCGTCGGTCTCGCCCAGGCCCGCGGCCGAGGCCTCGCCCAGCTCCGGCGCCGACGCCGCGGCCAGCGCCTCCTGGACCTCGGGCAGCGAGTCGAAGTGGCGGGCGCTTCTCGGCCAGCGCGGTGTAGGTGCGCATGCAGCCGCGCGCGAACTCCCACACGCCCGCCTCGTTCTCGTTGCGGTAGGGGTGGGCGTCGAAGTGGCGGGGGCCGTCGTACCCGGCGCGCTCGAGCAGGCGCACGAGGTGGAAGGCCTCCTTGAGGTCCTCGGCGCCGAAGCGGAAGTCCTGGTCATAGCGGCCGATGCGCTGGGCGTTGAGGTCGATGTGGAACAGCTTGCCCGCCCACAGCGCCTGCCCGACCCCGTGCATGAACGACAGCCCGGCCATCGTCTCGTGCGCGACCTCGGGGTTGACGCCCACCATCTCGGGGCGGTCCAGCATGGTGATGAAGTGCAGCGCGTGGCCGACCGTGGGCAGGAAGATGTCGCCGCGGGGCTCGTTGGGCTTGGGCTCGATGGCGAACTTGCAGGTCGTAGCCCTGCTCCACGACGTAGTCGGCCAGCAGGTTGATCGCCTCGCGGTAGCGCTCGAGCGCGTCGCGCGGGTCCTTGGCGACGCCCACCTCGGTGCCCTCGCGCCCGCCCCAGAACACGTAGACCTCGGCGCCCAGCTCGGCTCCGAGGTCGATGGAGAGCATCGCCTTGCCGATCGCCGCGCGGCGCACGCCGCGGTCGTTGGAGGTGAAGGCGCCGTCCTTGAACGCCGGATGGCCGAACAGGTTGGTCGTCGCCATCCCCACGCCGAGCCCGCGCTCGGTCAGCGCGTCCTTGAACGCGGCCACGATCCGGTCGCGCTCGGCGGCCGGGGTGCCGTAGGGCACGAGGTCGTTGTCGTGCAGGCTCACGCCCCAGGCGCCCGCGTCGGCCAGGCGGTGGACGGTGTCCACGGGATCGCGAGGCGGGCGCGTCGGCTCGCCGAACGGGTCGCGTCCCGGGTTGCCGACGGTCCACAGCCCGAAGGTGAACCGCGCGCCGCTCCCGTTCTCTGCGTTCGTCATTGCTGACACTCCCTCACGTAGTTTTGTCTAAGATTAGACAGAATGAGGGATGGGGACGCGCGGGTCATCGGCATCGACGTCGGAACCTCGTCGGCCAAGGGGGTCGCGATCGACGAGCGCGGCGCCGTGCTCGCCGAGGCCGAGCACCCGATCCCCATCTCGCATGCCGCACCCCGGCTGGTCCGAGCAGGACCCCGAGGACTGGTGGGCGGCCACCGAGGCGGTCCTGGCCCAGCTCGACGGCGACGCGGCCGACGGGATCGGCCTGCTCGGGTCAGATGCACGGGCTCGTCGTGCTCGGCTCCGACGCGCCGCCCGCTGCGCCCCGCGATCCTGTGGAACGACGGCCGCAGCCAGCCGCAGGCGACGCGGATCGAGGAGGAGCTCGGCATCGAGCGGCTGGTCGCGCTGAGCGGCAACCGCGTGCTGGCCGGCTTCACCGCGCCCAAGCTCACCTGGCTGGCCGAGAACGAGCCCGACGTCCACCGGCAGATCGAGCGGGTGCTCCTGCCCAAGGACTACGTCCGCTTCCGCCTCACCGGCGAGCTGGCCACCGACGTCTCCGACGCCTCGGGCACGGTGCTGCTCGACGTCGGGCGCCGCGCCTGGAGCCCCGAGCTGGCCGAGGCGTTTGCCGTGGACCCCAGCTGGCTGCCCGCCGGTGCACGAGTCCGGGGCGGTCACGGGCCACACCGCCACCGGCGTGCCGGTGGCCGCGGGCGCCGGTGACCAGGCGGCGGGGGCGCTCGGCGTCGGCGTCACCGACGACCGCAGCCCGGCCTCGCTGGTTCTCGGCACGAGCGGGGTCATCTTCACCGCCCGCAACGCCTACACCCCCGACCCGGAGGGGCGCCTGCACGCGTTCTGCCACGCCCTGCCCGACACCTGGCACGTGATGGGGGTGATCCTCTCGGCCGCGGGCGCGCTGAGCTGGCTCGCCGACACGCTCGGCGCCTCCGATGACATCGCCGGGCTGCTCGAGCAGGCGGCGGCCTGGCCGCCCGGGGTCGAGGGCCTCACCTTCGCCCCGTACCTGTCCGGCGAGCGGACCCCGTACCCAGACTCGGATCTACGCGGCGGCTTCGTCGGCCTGGGCCTGCGCCACGACCGCGGGGCCCTGGCCCGCGCGGTGCTCGAGGGCGTCGCCTACGCCCTGCGCGACGGCCTGGATCTCATCGCCGCCACCGGCCGGCGGCCCGAGGTCGCCCGCGTCTCCGGCGGCGGGGCGCGCTCGGAGCTGTGGCTCAAGATCCTCGCCAGCGTCCTCGAGCTGCCGCTTGGAGCGCACCGAGTCCGAGGCGGGCGCCGCCTACGGCGCGGCGCTGCTCGGCGGCGTGGCCGCCGGCGTGTTCGACGACGCGCGCGTCGCCGCTCAGGCGGGCGTGAAGACCACCGCCCACGTCGACCCCGATCCCGCCTGGGTGGAGGCCTACGCCGCCGGTCGCCCCCGCTACCAGGCTCTCTACCCGGCCCTCTCCGGGCTCCCGGCAAGCTGGATAACTAGTGCCGCCGACTCACCGGCGGGGTGGGCGGGGTCCGGGTCCGGGCGGAGGCGATCAGCATGAGCGTCTCGGTCCTCACCGCCGTGATCGAGCCCGCGGAGCAGGTCATGACCGAGCTCGAGGCCTGGCGCCCGCGCTTCGAGCGCGGTGAGCTGCGCCCGTCGATGCCGGGCCGGCCGTCGCTGGCGCCCGACGAGCGCTTCGCCGTGGACGTCGGCCGCGTGCGCGCCGCCGGGCTGGGCCACCCGGCCGAGGGCGGGGTGCTGCACGCCACCGATCGCCGGGCGGTGATGTTCGGCCGCGGCCGGCGTCCGGTGCGCGAGTGGAGCCTCGCCGATCTCGCCTCGGTGCGCGCCCTGGGCAACTGGGGCGGGCTGACCCTCGTCCACGCCGGCGGCGACACCGAACTGGTCGTCGCGGTGGGACCGTCGCTCCCCACGTGGCTGGACGCCGTCGGCTGGCTGAAGGTGGAGGCGGCGTTCGCGGCGGCGAGCGGGCGCCTGTCGCAGTGGGTGGCCGAGCTGCCCCAGCGGCTCACGCTCGCCGGCTACGCGTAGCCGAGCACGCCCGCCGGCTCCCCGACGGCCATTCGCGTGGCGCGCCAGTTCGGCGCGATCCTCCTCGCAGGTCATGGTGGCCGGCGGCCAACTCCGCGCGCTCGGGGGCGACCCGGGTCTCCGGCGACCAGGCCATGGGCCCGGAGGCTAAGCGAGCACCAGGTCCACGTACCCGTCGGCGATCGCCTCGGGCGACAGCTCCCCGCGCGGCCGGTACCACTGCGCGGTGTGGTTGACCATCCCCAGCAGAGCGAGCAGGGCCAGGTGCGAATCGCCGCCCGGCCGCGCCCGTTCCAAGGCCGCCGCGGCCAGGCGCTCGAACGCCTTGCGCGAGGCGCGCACCTTGCGCCAGCGCTCACCGGACTCGATCAGGTGGCGCTCCTGCTGGAACACGAGCATGTGGTCGCGGTGCTCGACGACGTGGGCCACCCACAGGCGCACGAGCGCGCGCAGGCACTCGGCGGGGTCCTGGTCATCGGCCAGCAGCTCGCTGGCCTGCTGAAGCAGCGGCTCCATGAGCTGGTCGCAGATCGCGGTGAGCAGCTCCTCCTTGCCGCTGAAGTAGTGATAGAGCGCGCCGGTGGCCAGATCCATGCTCGCCGCCAGCTCCTGCATCGTCGTCTGGTCATAGCCCTGGCGGGCGAACACCTTGGCGGCCTGATAGACGACTTGCTGCTGGCGGCGGTCATAGCGCAGGCGCAGCGCCGGCCGTGTGGGTCTGACGGACACCTCTCACTACTTTACCGAATTTATATTCGAACTTCGAACGAAGCTTCGCTATAGTCCCGCTGCCATGGACTTTGCGCTCGACGATCAGACCGAACTGCTGCAGCGAACCGTCCGGGAGTTCGCGCAGGCCGAGGTGGCGCCGGCCGCCGAGGAGCTTGACCGCACCCACTCCTTCCCCTACGAGATCGTCGCCAAGATGGCCTCGCTGGGCTGGATGGGCATCCCCTTCCCGGAGGAGGTCGGCGGCGCCGGAGGCTCCAGCCTCCAGTACGCCATCGCCGTCGAGGAGCTGACCCGGGTGGACTCCAGCGTGGCGATCACGCTGTGCGCCCACACCTCGCTGGGCACCCAGCCGATCTACCTGTTCGGCTCCGACGAGCAGAAGCAGGAGTGGCTGCCGCGGCTGTGCTCGGGTGAGATCCTCGGCGCCTTCGGCCTGACCGAGCCCGAGGCGGGATCCGACGCCGGCAACACCAGGACTCGCGCGCGCCTCCAGGACGGCGAGTGGGTGATCAACGGCGCCAAGCAGTTCATCACCAACGCCGGCACCGACATCTCCGGCGTGGTGTGCATCACCGCAAAAACGGACCCCGCCCACCCCGACGAGATCTCCAACCTCATCGTGGCCAATGGCACCGCCGGCTACGAGCAGGCCGAGCCGTACCGCAAGATGGGCTGGAACGCGTCGGACACGCGGCCGCTGACCTTCACGGACTGCCGCGTGCCCGAGGAGAACCTGCTGGGGATGCGCGGCAAGGGCTTTCACCAGTTCCTCCAGGTCCTCGACATCGGGCGGATCGGCGTGGCCGCCATGGGCGTCGGGCTGGCCCAGGGCGCGCTGGACCAGGCGCTGGCCTACGCCAAGGAGCGCCGCGCCTTCGGCAAGCCGATCTCGAAGTTCCAGACGATCCAGGCCAAGCTGGCCGACCTGGCCACGGAGATCGCCGCCGCCCGGCTGCTCGTCTACTACTCGGCGTGGCTCAAGGACCAGGGCAAGCCGTTCTCCCTCGTCGCCGCCCAGGCCAAGCTCAAGACCGGGCGCCTGGCGGTCAAGGCCGCCGACGAGGCGGTGCAGATCCACGGCGGCTACGGCTACATCGAGGAGTACCCGGTGTGCCGGTTCTACCGCGACGCCAAGATCCTCACCATCGGCGAGGGCACCGACGAGGTCCAGCAGATGGTCATCGCCCGGGCGCTCGGAGCATGAGCACCGAGCCGAGAGCGCCGCCCCAGCGGCTGCCTCTGCGAGGCCCGGATCCGCGAGGTCGGCCCCCGCGACGGCTTCCAGAACGAGCCCGAGGTCATCCCCACCGAGACCAAGGTCAGGCTGATCGACGCGCTGGCCCGGACCGGCGTGCGCCGGCTGGAGCTCACGAGCTTCGTCCGCCCCGACGTCATCCCCCAGCTCGCCGACGCCGCCGAGGTGCTCCAGGCCGTCGACATCCCCGAGGAGGTGAGCCGCTCGGTGCTCATCCCCAACGAGCGCGGGCTGGACCGGGCGCTGGAGCTGCGCGACCGCTTCGACGAGATCAACGTGTTCATGTCGGCCTCGGAGACCCACAACCTCCGCAACGTCAACCGCAGCATGCTGGACTCGCTCACCGCGCTGGAGCGCGTGCTGCCCGCGGGCACGCGAAGCGGGTCTGCGCTGCGAGGGCGTCATCTCCGTCGCCTTCGGCTGCCCCTACGAGGGTGTCGTCCCGCCCGAGCGGGTGTTCGAGATCGCCGAGCGCCTGGTCGCGGCGGGCGCCCAGGAGATCGGCTTCGGCGACACCACCGGCATGGCCAACCCGCGCCAGGTCAAGGCGTTCTTCGCCGCCGCGCGCGAGCGGCTGGGCGGGCGGAGACATCGAGCTCACCGCCCACTTCCACAACACCCGCGGCCAGGGGCTGGCCAACGTCTACGCCGCGCTGGAGGCCGGGATCGACTCGTTCGAGTCGAGCTTCGGCGAGCTGGGCGGCTGCCCGGTGCCGGCCGGCGCCACCGGGAACGTCGCCACCGAGGACGTCGTCTCGATGCTGCACGAGATGGGCGTGCAGACCGGCATCGACCTGCGCGGGCTGCTCAAGGTCTCGCGGGCCGTGCAGTACCACCTCGGCCGCCCGCTGGGCAGCCACACGCTCGTGGCCGGGCCCGGTCGACTGGCACCGCTGGGCCCACTCCGACGAGGTCTGAAGAGTGTTCGACGACCGTGCTGATCGCCAACCGCGGCGAGATCGCGCGCCGGGTGATCCGCACGCTGCGACCGGCTCGGCATCCGCTCGGTCGCCGTCTACACCCCGGCCGACCGCGACGCGCCGTTCGTGCGCGAGGCCGTCCACGCGGTGCAGATCCCCTCCTACCTGGACATCGACGCGGTCGTGGCCGCGTGCGCGCAGTGGGACGCCGAGGCGCTGCATCCCGGCTACGGCTTCCTCTCGGAGAACCCGGCGCTCGCCCGGGCGTGCGCGGCGGCGGGGGTGGCGTTCATCGGGCCGCCGCCCGAGGCCGGCGAGCTGATGGGCGACAAGCTGCGCGCCAAGGAGGCGGCGGCGGCGGCCGGGGTGCCGGTGGTGCCCGAGCTTCACCGCGGACGAGGCGCGGACCGCGAGCGACGAGGTGTATCCGCTGCTGGTCAAGGCGGCCGCCGGCGGCGGCGGACGCGGCATGCGCGTCGTGCAGCGCCCCGAGGACCTCGACGCCGCCCTGGAGTCCGCGCGCCGCGAGGCGCAAGGCCGGCTTCGGCGATGACCGGGTGTTCATCGAGCGCTTCCTGCCGCGGGCCCGCCACCTGGAGGTCCAGGTGATCGCCGACGCCCACGGCAACGTGCTGCACCTCGGCGAGCGCGAGTGCTCGCTGCAGCGCCGCCACCAGAAGGTGATGGAGGAGTCCCCCTCCCCCGTCGTCTCGCCCGAGCTGCGCGCGGCCCTCGGCGCAGGAGGCGGTGGCCCTGGCCCGCGCCGCCGGCTACGTCAACGCCGGCACGGTCGAGTTCATCGCCGACTTCGCCGACCCCGCCGAGCACTACTTCCTGGAGATGAACGCGCGCCTCCAGGTCGAGCATCCGGTCACCGAGCTCGTCACCGGCCTGGACCTGGTCGAGCTCCAGCTGCGCGTCGCCGCCGGGCGAGCCGCTGCCCCTCGGCCAGGACGAGGTGGCACTGAACGGCCACGCGATCGAGGTCCGGATCACCGCCGAGGACGCCTCGCGTGACTTCCTGCCCGCCGCCGGCCGCGTGCTCGCCTACGCCCGGCCGCAGAGCACGCGCGAGGTGCGCGTCGACGACGCGATCGAGCTGGGCACGGTCGTGGACACCAGCTACGACTCGCTGCTGGCCAAGGTCATCGCCCACGGCGCCGACCGCGCCGCAGGCGCTCGCCCGCCTGGACCACGCGCTCGCGGACTTCACCGTGCTGGGCGTCACCACCACCACCCGCTACCTGCGCGGACTGCTCGCCGACGACGCGGTCCGCGCCGGCGAGCTCGACACCGGGCTCATCGAGCGCCGCGGCGTCCCGGCCGGACCCGATCGGGGACGAGGGCGTCGCCATCGCCGCCGCGATGCTGATCCTGGCCGACCGCGCCGCGAGCGCCGGCGATCGGACCGGACACGATCCGTTCGACCGCGTCGACGGCTGGCGGCTGGGCGGCGCGCGCGCCGCCTCGCACTGGCGCCTGTCGGTGGGCGGCGGCGAGCCGGTCGACGTCACGGTGCCGCCGGAGTACGTGGCGATGGTGAGCCCGCTCGGCGACGGCCGCTTCGCGATCGAGGGCCGCGGCGAGTGGCTGCTCGCCCGCGACGGCGACGTGACGTGGATCGGCCACGGCGGCTCGGCGTGGGCGGTGCGGCCGGTGGTCGGCGCCGATCTCGCCGCCGCGCGCCGCCGACGGGGACGTGCGCGCCCCGATGCCCGGGCAGGTGCTGCTCGTTCACGCCGCCACCGGTGACCGGGTGACGCGCCGGCGATCCGCTGGTGGTGCTCGAGTCGATGAAGATGGAGCTCGTGCTCACCGCGCCCGTCGACGGCGAGGTGGCCGAGCTCACCGTCGCCGTCGGTGACAGGGTGGCGGTCGACCAGCCGCTGGCCCGGGTCGAGGCGACGTCGTGAACGTCCTGCGCTCCCACGCCAACCCCGGCTCCGAGGAGTTCCGCGCCAACCGCGAGGCCAACGCAGGCGCTGGTCGACGACCTCAACGCCCAGCTGGAGCGCGTGCGGCTGGGCGGCGGCGAGCGCGCCCGAGATCGCCACGTCGGCCGCGGCAAGCTGCTGCCCCGCGAGCGCGTGGACCGGCTGCTGGACCCCGGGGCGCCGTTCCTGGAGTGCTCGGCGCTGGCCGCCCACGGCCTCTATGACGACGAGGCGCCGGGCGCGGGGATCATCACCGGCATCGGCCGGGTGTCCGGGCGCGAGTGCGTGATCGTCGCCAACGACGCCACCGTCAAGGGCGGCACCTACTACCCGATGACGGTCAAGAAGCACCTGCGCGCCCAGGAGATCGCGCTGCAGAACCGCCTGCCCTGCATCTACCTGGTGGACTCCGGCGGCGCGTTCCTGCCCCGCCAGGACGAGGTCTTCCCCGACCGCGAGCACTTCGGGCGCATCTTCTTCAACCAGGCCACGATGTCGGCGCAGGGCATCCCCCAGATCGCCTCGGTCATGGGCTCGTGCACCGCCGGGGGCGCCTACGTGCCCGGCGATGAGCGACGAGACGGTGATCGTGCGCGACCAGGGCACGATCTTCCTCGGCGGCCCGCCGCTGGTGAAGGCGGCCACCGGCGAGGAGGTCACGCGCCGAGGAGCTGGGCGGCGGCGAGCTGCACTCCCGCACCTCCGGCGTCACCGACCACCTCGCCACACGACGACGCCCACGCGCTGCAGATCGTCCGCGACATCGTCGCCACGCTCGCGCCGCGCGAGCGCGCGGAGCTTCCCTGGGAGCGCGCGCCCGGTCGAGCGACCCGACCGTCGATCCCGAGCAGCTGCTCGGCGTGGTCTCCACCGACCTGCGCAAGCCCTACGACGCGCGGGAGATCATCGCCCGCATCGTCGACGGCTCGCGCTTTCACGAGTTCAAGGAGCTCTACGGCTCGACGCTGGTCACCGGCTTTGCCCACATCCACGGCCACCCGGTCGGGATCCTGGCCAACAACGGCATCCTCTTCTCCGAGAGCGCGCTGAAGGGCGCGCACTTCATCGAGCTGTGCGACCAGCGCAGGATCCCGCTGGTGTTCCTGCAGAACATCACCGGCTTCATGGTCGGGCGCGACTACGAGGCCGGCGGGATCGCCAAGCACGGCGCCAAGATGGTCACCGCGGTCTCCACCGCCCGCGTGCCGAAGCTGACGGTGATCGTCGGCGGCTCCTTCGGCGCCGGCAACTACGGCATGTGCGGCCGGGCCTACTCGCCGCGGCTGCTGTGGATGTGGCCGGGCGCGCGGATCTGCGTGATGGGCGGCGAGCAGGCGGCCACCGTCATGACCGAGGTCGGGCAGGCCGAGACCGGCGCGCAGCTGCGCGAGCAGTACGAGCGCCAGGGCCATCCCTACTACGCCACCGCCCGGCTGTGGGACGACGGCGTCATCGACCCGCGCGACACGCGCGACGTCCTGGGGCTGGCCCTGTCGGCGGCCGGCAACGCCCCGCTCGACGACGTCCGCTACGGCGTGTTCAGAATGTAGGCACGTGATCAAGACAGTCACCTCAGCCGACGGCGTGACGATCGCCTACGAGCGCTCGGGCACGGCCCGCGCGCTGGTCATCGTCAACGGCGCGCTCAGCACCAGGGAGACCGGCGCGCCGCTGGCGCCGCTGCTGGACGCGTGACTTCACGCTGTACCGCTATGACCGGCGCGGGCGCGGCGACAGCTCGGACAGCGGCGTCCTCCACGCCCAGAGCGGAGGTCCAGGACCTGGCCGCGATCGTGGCCGAGACCGGCGAGACGCCGTTCGTCTTCGGCCAGTCCTCGGGCGCGGCGCTGTCACTGGAGGCCGCCGCATCGGGCGTCGCCCATGCGCGGCCTCGTCGTCAACGAGCCGCCGTACGTCCCGGGGCCGGCGCACCACGGCGCAGACCGCGAGCGAGCTGGCGGCGCTGGCCGCCGACGGGCGGCGCGACGAGGCAGTCGAGCGATTCATGCAGAGCAGCGGGATACCTGACGCGATGATCGAGCAGATGAAGGCATCGCCGGCCTGGCCGTCGCTGCTGGCCCTCGCCCACACCCTCGCCTACGACGTGCGCCTGCTCAACGAGGGCGTGGTCCCGACCGAGCGCCTCGGGCACGATCACCTGTCCCGTGCTCGGCACGACGGGCAGCCTCAGCGCGCCCTGGGCCGCCGCCTCGGTCCGCGCGGTGGC
The DNA here is from genome assembly GCA_963790605.1 of uncultured Actinomycetota bacterium. GTDB lineage: Bacteria > Actinomycetota > Thermoleophilia > Solirubrobacterales > Solirubrobacteraceae > Palsa-465. Next base: position 916,924 of record CAWBPG010000005.1, read on the forward strand.
CGACGGCGGTCCCCGACGGGGAGTGGCGCGTGCTCGAGGGCCAGTCCCACAACGTCGCGCCCGACGTGCTGGCCGCGGTCCTGCGCGAGCGCTTCCGTCTGGACCGCGGTGAGCCGCGTCTTCGTCACCGGCTCGGCCGACGGCCTGGGCAGGCTGGCCGCGGCCCAACTCGTGGGCGAGGGCCACGAGGTGGTGCTCCACGCCCGCAGCGAGGCGCGCGGCCGCGAGGCGCTCGACGGCGTGCCCGGCGCCGCCGGCGTGCTCACCGGCGACCTGGCCAGCATCGCCCAGACCCGCGCGCTGGCCGAGCGGGCCAACGCCGGCGGCCGCTTTGACGCGGTCATCCACAACGCCGCGCTCGGCTACCAGGTGTCCAGGCCGCGTCCGAGACCGAGGACGGCCTCGCCGCCGCTGTTCGCGGTCAACGTGCTCGCGCCCTACCTGCTCACCGCGCTCATGACCCGCCCCGACCGGCTCGTCTACCTGTCCTCGGGGATGCACACGGGCGGCGATCCGGCGCTGGTCGATCTCCAGTGGCGCGACCGGCGCTGGAACGGCGTCCAGGCCTACTCGGACTCCAAGCTCTTTGATCTCGTGCTGGCCTTCGCCGTGGCCCGGCGGTGGCCCGACGTCCGCGCCAACGCCGTCACGCCGGGGTGGGTGGCGACGCAGGATGGGCGGGCCGGGCGCGCCCGACGACCTGGCGCTGGGCGCCGACACCCAGGCGTGGCTGGCGGTCTCAGACGAGCCCGCGGCGCGGGTGAGCGGCCGCTACCTCTATCACCGCACCGAGCGCCCGGCCGATCCGGCGGCGTCTGACCCGGCGCTCCAGGACGCGCTGCTCGCCGCCTGCGCGCAGCTCAGCGGCGTCGCGCTGCCGGACTGACCGGGCTAGTCCGCGCCGGCCCCCGCGGTCTGCGGCTGCTGCGGCGCCGGCCCCGGACCGCGCGGCCGAGGCCTCGAAGTCACGGCTGCGGATGAGCACCAGCGTCAGCACGGCCGCGACCAGCGAGAGGATCGCGCCGATCGAGGAAGACCTCGTTGAGGCCGGTGACGAACGCCGTACGCACCGCGTGGATCGCCGCCGGACGGGCCCGCGGGCGGCAGCGAGGCGAGGCCGCCGGCGGCGCCGCTGCCCTGGGAGACGTCCGAGGCCAGCCGGTGCGCCGCCGCGGGGCTGACCGGCGAGCCCGCCAGCAGCGACACGACGTGGGTGCGCACGGTGTGGGAGAACAGCGAGCCCAGCCCGGCGATCCCGGTGGCGATGCCGACCTGGCGGAACGTCGAGTTGATCCCGCTGGCCATGCCCGGCGCGGTCGGGGGTGACCACCCCGATCGCCGTGGAGGCCAGCGGCGGGTTGACCAGGCCGACGCCGGCGCCGGCGAGGATGAAGCCCGGGATGAGATGGGTCCAGCCCGAGCCCTCGGTCAGGCCGCGCATGAGCAGCAGGCCGACCCCGACGAGCGCCAGCCCGGGGGCGATGAGGAACCGGATCGGCACGGTCGCGGTCGCCCGGCCCGCCGCGGTCGAGGTGAGCAGGATCGCGCCTGAGAGGACGAGGAAGCGCAGGCCGCTCTGCAGCGGCGAGAAGTCCAGGATGTCCTGCAGGTAGAGCGTGAGGTACAGGAACAGCGCGAACAGCCCGCCCGACAGGGCGAAGGCGGCGATCAGGCCGCCGTTGAACGTGGGCTTGCGAAACAGCCTGAGGTCGAACATGGCGTTGTCGCGCTGCACCACCTCGGCCACCACGAATGCGAGCAGCAGGACGCCGGATCCGATGAGGCAGGCGACGATCTCGGTCGAGCCCCACCCCTTGCTGTTGCCCTTGATCAGCGCGTAGACGAGCGCGCCGAGCGCGCCGCTGAACGTGACCACGCCGATCAGGTCCGGGCGCCGGGCGCCGGGCTGGCGCGACTCGTCGACCTTGAGCACGGTCATCACGACGGCGGCCGCGCCGATGGGGACGTTGACGAGGAAGATCCACCGCCACGACAGGCCCGAGGTCAGCGCGCCGCCGATGACGGGGCCGACCGCCACCGCCAGGCCGGTGATGGCCCCCCACACCCCGAACGCCGTGCCGCGCTCGCGGCCCTGGAAGGCGCTGCCCAGCAGCGCCAGCGAGGTGGAGAACATGGCCGCGCCGCCCACCCCCTGGGCGCCGCGGGCCAGGTTGAGCAGCAGCGGGTCCGCGGCGATGCCCGAGAGCAGCGAGCTGAGGCTGAAGATGACCAGGCCGATCATGAACATCCGGCGGCGGCCGAACAGGTCGGCCAGCGAGCCGGTGGTGAGCAGCAGCGCGGCGAGCGTCAGCGCGTAGGCGTCGACCACCCACTGCAGGTCCGAGAAGCTGGCGTTCAGCGTCCGCTGGATCGAGGGCAGGGCGACGTTGACGATCGTCACGTCCAGCAGCAGCATGAACGTGCCGGTGCACACGGCGATCAGCGTCCACCACTTGCGATCCATCGGCTCTGACTCCTCTGACTTGGCGGGCGGGGCGACCTTTCAGACTACCCCGCACGCTGTCGCGCCCCGAGCCGTTGCGCGATCCGCGCCGGGCAGGGTGTGTCCGACGCCCGGCGAACCTTCATGGGCATGAGCCCACACGTCGCGGTGGTCGTGCCGAGCGGTCAGGGCCTGAAGCAGATCGGCGAGCTCGCGCTGGCCTTCGGGCTGTCCTCGCTGATCGGCCTGGAGCGTGAGTGGCGCCAGAAGTCGGCGGGGCTGCGCACGCACACGCTCGTGGGGTTCGGCGCGGCGCTGTTTCTCATCATCAGCAAGTACGGCTTCAGCGACGTCCTCGTGGGCCAGTCAGTCGCCCTGGATCCCTCCCGCGTCGCCGCGCAGATCGTGTCCGGGCTGGGCTTCATCGGCGGCGGCCTCATCTTCGTGCGCCGCGACGCCGTGCGGGGGCTCACCACGGCCGCGATCGTGTGGATGACGGCGGCGATCGGGATGGCCTGTGGCGCCGGCCTGGTCGTGCTGGCGCTCGCGGCGACGGTCGGCCACTTCATCGTCGTGTTCGTCTATCCGCCCCTGGCTCGGGCGCTCCCCCGCTCCCGGTACGTCGGCTTCGCCCTCCGCGTGGTCTATGAGGACGGGCGCGGGATCCTGCGCGACGTGCTGCGCCACTGCACCGAGGCGGGGTTCTCCATCGCCGAGGTCACCACCCACCGGCTCGAGCACGACGTGGCCGGCGCCGACGCGGTGGCCGTCGAGCTCGAGGTGCAGGGCCAGCCGTTCATCGAGCCCCTCACCACGGCGCTGGAGGACGTCTCCGGGGTGCTCGAGGTCTCCTCGCGCGATCTGGCCCGCGCCACCGACTGACCCAACACTAGGCCAGCTCGTGGCGCGTCAGCTCGGCCACGGGCAGGTCGCCGGGCTCCAGCGACGCGCGGACCGCCGCGAGCTCGTCGTCCCCCAGTGCGGCAAAGCCCGCCTCCACCGTCCGCACGTACCCAGCGTCGATCACCGCGGTCCCGGTGCGCCGGCCCTCGGCCAACCGCTCGCGGGCCGCGGCCACCCCGATGTAGGCCCACACCTGCACCCCACGCAGCGCCCCGGAGGCGACCCGATCGGATACGTCGGTGCGCGCGTAGTTGCGCTCGCGCCGATCGAGCTGCTCCAGCGTGGCTCGTCCACAGGCAGGCAAAGGCCGTTGACCCTCGCCGCCGCGCCCTCGGGGCGTCTCAACCAGGTCCAGGTAGGCGACGAACACCTCCGGGCGCCGGCCGTCGGCGTCGGTGTAGTACTTGTAGCCGGGCAGGTCCCGGCGGTTGTCCATCGCCACGCCCCAGATCCGGCGCACGCCCGCCAGATCGGCAACGAAGCCCTGCTCCTTTAGCTCTCGGGTCACGACTAGCCCCGGCTGGGCGGTCAGCGACCCGTAGCCGAACACGAAACTGCCCCTCGCGTGCGTTCAAGATGCCCGCGCTTGCGGCCGACAACACAGAGACGGTTCCGGCCCTCGATCTCTCCAACTTTTGTCCAAAGCCCTCAATACCGCGGATTGCGCCACCGATCTAAAGCGGGTCAAGTCCCAAACCGATAGGGACTGTTTCCAAGGAGGGAACCACCATGAAGAAGTTCCGCATGTACCAGGCCTGCACGACGCTCGCTGCCATCGCCACCGTCGCCATCGCCTCGGGCGCGGGTCTGAAGTTCTACTAGGACGCGACGGACGCGCCTCCGCGGGTCCGCTCGCGGAGGCGCGTTCGACGGTCTTCTGCTTGGGGTGAGAGAGAGATGCGGCAGCTATCGAAAGTGCGGGTGTGGTGCGAGGCGGCCTTCGTGGCTGGCTGCGTCGCCATGGCGCTGCTGCTGCCCGCCGCTCACCTGTCCTACATCTTCGAGGACCCGTTCACCTTCGCCGTCCTCGCGGGCGGGGTCGTCCTCGGCGAGATGCTGCCGATCAAGATCCCCCGCCGCGGCGACGACGAGGAGCTGACGCTCTCGGCGTCCTTCGCCATGGCCATGCTCCTGGTCGGCGGCCTCGGGCCGGCGCTCATCGCCCAGGGCATCGCCTCGATCCTCCAGGACATCCATTCAGGTAAGCCGGCGTGGCGCATGCGCTTCAACGTCGGCCAGTACACGCTGTCGATGGTCGCCGCCTGGGCCGCCATGCGCGCCATGGAGGTCTCGCCCGCGCCTGAGCGTCCTGCATCCCTTCGCCAGCCATCAGCTCCCGGCGATGCTCGTCGCCGCGGGCGCGTTCTTCCTCGTCAACGCCTGGGTGGTGGGTACCGCGGTCGCGCTCTACCAGGGCGTGCCGATCGTCAGCTACTTCCGCAACAACCTGTCCTTCGTCGTCATCACCGGCGGCGTCGTCCTCCTCGTCTCGCCGATCGTGCTCGCGGCCGCTGCCTACACGGTCGCGATCGTGCCGCTGTGCCTGGCGCCGGTGGTGGCGATGTACAACTCGGTGCACCAGAGCGCCCGCAACGAGCACGCCGCCCGACACGACTCACTCACGGGCCTGCCCAACCGGACTGCGTTTCACGAGACCATCACCGACGCGATCCAGGACGAGCAGGTCCCCGCCGGCGGTCCTGCTCATGGACCTCGACCGCTTCAAGGAGGTCAACGACACCCTCGGCCACCGCTACGGGGACCTCCTGCTGGTCAAGGTCGCGCAGCGCTTCAAGGACATCATCGCCGGCCAGGGCCAGATCGCCCGCCTCGGCGGCGACGAGTTCGCGGTCATCAGCCCCGCGTCAGATCGCCAGGACGCGGTCGCCCTCGCTCACCGGATCGCCGACGCCCTGCAGCGATCCGTTCGAGCTCGAGGAGATGGTGGTCGACGTGCAGGCCAGCGTCGGGATCGCGCTGTTCCCCGAGCACGGCCACGGCGTCGAGACGCTGCTGCAGAAGGCTGACGTCGCCATGTACCGCGCCAAGGAGACCCGCTCCAACGTCGCCCTCTACGACGAGCGCCACGACCATCACAGTCCGGCCAAGCTGGCCCTCACCGCCGAGCTGCGCACCGCGGTGGACAGCGAGGAGATCGTCCTCTGGTACCAGCCCGAGCTGGATCTGCGCACCCGTGAGGTGATGGCCGTCGAGGCGCTCGTGCGCTGGGATCACCCCCGCCTGGGCGTGCTGCCGCCCAGCTCGTTCGTACGCATGGCCGAGGCCACGAACCTCATCAAGCCGCTCACCCAGCGGGTCATGGAGGTCGCGCTGCTGCAGGTCGCCGACTGGCACGCCATGGGCCTCGAGATCGCCGTCGCGGTCAACATCTCCGCGCAGGTGCTGGTGGACCAGAGCTTCACCCAGCAGGTCGTGGCCGCTCTGCGGCGCACCGGCGTCGCGCCGCAGCGCCTCAAGCTCGAGGTCACCGAGACCGCGCTGATGTCCGATCCGGTGACCGCCCGCACCGTGCTGCGCGAGCTCGAGGCGCTCGGCTGCGAGATCTCGATCGACGACTTCGGCACCGGCTACTCGTCGCTGGCCTACCTGGCCGACCTTCCCGTCTCGGAGGTCAAGATCGACCGCTCGTTCGTCAGCCGCATGTCGGCCGGCTCCAGCGAGAAGGTCATCGTCAACTCCACCATCGACCTCGCCCACCACCTCGGGCTGCGCGCCGTCGCCGAGGGAGTGGAGGACTGGTCGATGCTGCCCGAGCTCGAGGCGCTGGGCTGCGACGCCGCCCAGGGCTACGCCATCAGCCACCCGCTGGCCGGCCCCGACGTCACCCGGTGGCTGCTGGACTTCCGCAGCACATCGGGCGCGCAGCGCGTGCCCGGCTCGCCGGTGCGAGCGATCGGACAGGCGGCATGATCCTCATCGCCTTCGCCCTGCTGTGCCTGCTCAGCGTTCCGCTCACCGGCGGGCGCGTCAGCCGCCTGGCCTCCATCCGCGTACGCGGCACGTGGGTGCCCGTGGTGGCGCTGGCCATCCAGGTGCTCATCACCGTCGTCATCCGCAACGGCAGCGAGGAGATGCACAAGGCGGTCCACATCGCCACCTATGTGCTCATCGGCGTGTTCCTGTGGTGCAACCGCCGGCTGCCCGGGGTCAAGGTCATCGGCCTCGGACGCGTTCCTCAACGCGCTGGTCATCACCGTCAACGGCGGGCAGATGGCGGCGTCCCGGACGGCCGAGCGCCTCGCCGGCCTGCACGTGGAGCGCCGGCTTTGAGAACTCGGCCCCGCTCGCCCATCCGCACCTGCTGTGGTTCGGCGACGTCATCCCGTGGCCGGGGCCGCTTCCCAACGTCCTGAGCATCGGCGACCTGCTGATCTACGCGGGCACGCTCGTCCTGCTGCACCGCGTCTGCCGCCGGCCGGCCGAGGCGATCGAGCCTGCGGCCGAGCCCGCAGGCTGAAGCGCGGTTTCACCGGCCCGGGCGCCGGGTAGCTGGGGCCCGTGACCACGCCCGATGAGACCGGACCGCGGTTCGGCTCGGGACGGCCGTTCTCGATCGGGGTCGAGGAGGAGCTGTTCCTCGTCGATCCGGTGACCGGGCGTCAGGCCAACGCGTCGGCCGCGGTGCTCGATCGCGTCGGTGAGGTCGACGGCGACGTCGCGCCCGAACTGCACGCGTGCCAGGTCGAGCTGATCACCGACGTCTGCACCTCGGCGGGGGAAGCGGTCGACGCGCTGGCCGCGATGCGCCAGGCCGTCCGGGCCACCGGCGCGGGTCTGCTTGGGTCCGGGACCCATCCCTCCGCGGCCGAGGGCGAGGCCGAGATCACCGACCGGGATCGCTACGAGCGCATCCGCTATCTACTCGGGGACGCCGCGGTGACGCCCGTCGGAGGGCTGCACGTGCATGTCGGTATGCCCGACGCCGACGCCGCGATCCGCACCTTCAACCACCTCCGCAGCCATCTGCCGCTACTGCAGGCGCTCGGGCGCCAACTCGCCGTTTCGCCACGGCCGCGACACCGGGCTCGCCTCGGCGCGCGAGGTGACGCTGCGGGCCTGGCCCCGGTCCGGGCTTCCGCGCGCGCTGCACGACTTCGACGACTTCTGTGCCATGGCGGAGCGTCTCGCTCGTGCCGCCGACGTCGAGGACTACACGTGGTTCTGGTGGAAGCTTCGTCCGCACCCCCGCCTGGGAACGGTCGAGGTTCGGGCGCTCGACGTCCAGGGGTCACTGCAAGATGCCGCCGCGATCATCGCGCTCACGCACTGCCTGGCCCGCAGTGCGGTCGAGCAGACACCGCGCGACGTGGCGCCTGAGCTCATCGAGGAGGGGATTTTCCGCGCCGCACGCTTCGGTAGCGCCGCGCGCCTGCCCGACCCCGACGGCGCGCTGCGGAGCGGTCGACGGGCCTGCTCGCCGACGCGCTGGTCGAGGCCCGCCCTCACGCCGGGGAGCTCGGATGCGCCGACGAGCTCGAGTTGCTGCCCGGGCTCCTTGAGCGCGGCGGCGGCGCTGGGCGCCAGCGCCGTTTCCACGGCCTCGCCGGGATGGATGCCCTCCTACGCGAGCTGACGCTCCTCACGGGAGGCTGACGGGGCATCGCCCTCGTCGCCGTGCACATCGGGATCGGTCATCTCGCGCAGCCGCGTTGACGCGCGGCGCAGCAGCCGGGAGACCTGCATCTGCGAGCAACCCAGCTCCCGTGCGATCTCGGTCTGCTTGAGGTCCTGCTCCAGGCGCAGCGTCAGCGCCAGACGCTCAAGATGCGGCAGGCGCCCGAGGGCGGCCGACAGCGACATGATCGCCTCCACCAGGCCGTAGCTCTCGTCCACGTCGCCGATGCTGTCTCCGAGCGTGTCGGGTTGCTCCTCGTCGTCGCCCATCGTGAGTGGAGCGTCGAGGGAGACCGAGTAGTGGGCGGTGCCGGCGTCGAGGCCGACCAGCACGTCCTCGTACGGGAGCTCGAGGAACTGGGCGAGCTCGCCCACGCTGGGATGGCGGCCTGAGCGAGCCTCGATCTGCCGGATGGCGCGGTCGACGCGCAGAGCCATCTCCTGGGCCCCGCGGGGCACGTGGGCCGACCACCCGGTGTTGCGGAAGTAGCGCTTGAGCTCCCCGAGGATCGTCGGGATGGCGAACGCCGGGAAGCGCACGCCGCGGTCGGGGTCGAAGCGGTCGATGGCGCCGAGCAGGCCCACCGAGGCCACCTGCACAAGGTCCTCGATCGGCTCGTGGGGGTTGCTGTAGCGGGCGGCGAGCTTGCGCGCCAGCGGCGCGAAGCGCTTGAACAGCTCTTCTCGCGCCTCGGGGTCGGCGTGGTCGCAGCAGCGCGCCAGCAACTCGGCGTTATCCACGAGGTGGACGGCGGCGGGGACGTCGAAGATCTGGCAACGATCGCGCGGGCACGGTTCCTCCTTCTCGTTGGGCTTCGGGTGAACCAGGAGGCCCGTCAGGAGACCGCTGAGCGATCGACTGCCGTCTCGACCTAACTACGCACCGACCCACGCGCATGTCGCGGGCGGCTAGCATGTCACCTACCCCCGCCTCAACGGCTCAGACAGCGCGGTGTGTGGGACAGCGCACACACACCGCCCGAGGCCCCTCGTCACCGAGGCGGTAGGTGCCACGGCGTCCCGATTGGGCGTTTGGCCGGTCGGGTAGCTCCCAAGCTAGCCAGACGTCACAGATACCCACCCCGCCGACGCTGGTGCGGTGTGTCTGCCGCGACGCGCGGGTATCCGAGTCCGGATCCGAACTCCAAAAAATCGAGCTATGAATCCACTGCTGTTTGCCGATTGGGGGCGTATGAATCGCCTCTTTACACGAGTAATGTGGGCTGTCGCGGTCCTCATGGTCTGCGTGGTGTGCGTAGCCCTCGCCGCCCCGACGCCCAAATCCCACGCTGTCCCGGTGGCCCATTCCGCCGCGCCCGCCGCTGCTGCCAGTGCCAGCGCCGGCGCCGTGCGCTGACTCCGCACGCGGGTCGCCGCGCTGGGGCACGACGCACGTCGTCGCGAGGACGAGACACAGATGAATCGGGGATCGCGGGCGAGTAGGGCGATGGTGCCGCCGACGCCGTACCCGCCCGCAGTCCCGAGGGAGGAGAGGGCCTAACTGGCTAACAGGCCGACGTACCTCTACCCCGTCCCCGCAGGAACTAATCAAATATTGCGCAAAGAGATCCGCGGCGTCGTCGACCCGCCGCCCATAAGTCGCGTTGAGCGGGTTTTCACGAGCGCATCGAGGCCTCGTTTCACCGCGCCCAGCGGTGGTAACGCCTAGGCGAGACAACGAAAAGGAGCGCAGTCCACATGCCACCGAAGACCAAGGAACTCAACGAGCGCGACACCAAGCTCGTGCAGTGGCTCAACGAGGCCCACGCGAAAGAAGCCGAGCTCGAGGCGGCCCTGGCGGGTCACATCGGCCTGACCCAGAAGGCGCCCTACAAGAAGCGCCTCCAGCAGCACCTCAAGGAGACTCGCGAGCACAAGCGGCTCGTCGCACGGCGCATCAAGGCGCTTGGCGGCGCTCCGGCGACGGGCCCGGCGATTCCAGTCGCCCCAAAAGCGGTGGGCTCGGCGGCCGGCAAGGCGAAGGCCGCGGTCAAGGGCCAGGTCGCGGCAGCGCGCGCCCTCCTCACCGAACAGGCCGACACCCATGTCCGCAACGCCCAGGAGGAGCTGCGCGAGGAGCACGTGGAGATCGCGCTGTACCTGCGCATCGAGACGTTCGCGACGGAGGTCGGCGACTCCGAGACGGCGAGGCTCGCCAAGGGCATCCGGCGCGACGAGGAGCGGATGGCCAAGTACCTCACCACCGAGCTTCCGCGTCTGGTCAAGGACGTGGTCCGGGCCGAGATCCCGCGTGACCAGCGGGCGACGAGCAACCAGCCGCGCCGGCGGACCACGACCACCCGATCGCGCGCTCGCACCATGCGCCCCCGAGGTGCCGCCTGAGGCGCGGTGCCTGAGGCGCGGTGCCTGAGGCGCGGCGTCAGCTGATCAGCCCGCGCCGCATCGCCTCCGCCACCGCGGCGCCACGGTCGTTGACGCCGAGCTTCGCGTAGAGGTTCTGGATGTGGCTCTTGACCGTGGGCACAGCCAGGTGCAGCCGGTCGGCGATGATGTTCGCCGATTCGCCCTCGGCGATCAGCTCCAGGACGTTGAGCTCCCGGGCGGTGAGGTGGGTGCCGGAGTAGCCGCGGTCGCGCAGCGTCCCCGCCAACTCGGTCCCGATCTCGGCCGGCAGCACCGACTCGCCCCGGGAGATCCTGACGATCGCGTCGCGGATCTCCTCGGGCGAGGAGGATTTGGGGAGCTACCCCGCCGCACCCCTAGTGTCCGACGGCGGCCGCGGCCTCCTGGCGCGCCAGCCGCTCGGGCGGGTCGCCGCACAGCAGCCATAGGCGGTCGGGCGTGCGCCGCAAGTGCTCTTCCTCCTCGAGCTGGCGGATGGCGGTCGTCACCGAGGGGCGCTGCGCGCCGACCAGGCGGGCCAGGGTCTCGTGCGTGAGGCGGAGGGGCACAATCACGCCCTCGGGCGTCACGCGCCCCCACCGCTCGGCCAGGTACCACAGCAACATGAGAAGTCGCACGTCGACGCGGCGCAGGTTGGAGACCGCCAGCGTGATCGCCAGCGAGTGGGCGCGGTTGCTGGCGCCGCGCAGGACGGCCGCCATCGCCGAGGGCCACTGCCCCAGCGCCCGGGCAAATGTGGGATCCAGGACGGCCAACCGGGCGGGCTCGAGCACCGTCCACGACACCCCGAACGGGACCGGCGCGTCCTCGCCGTCGCGGTCGCTCGGCCGCAGCAGATCGCCCTGGCCGACGAGCTCGGTGGCCAGCGGCTTCTCGAGGATCACGTCACGGCTGAGGAGCCCATCGAGCACCAGCAGACCCAGGTGCCCGGGAACATCAGTCCGGGCCTGCGGCGTCCACCTGCCCGTCTTGGCGACGATCAGGTCGGCGACGAGCTGACGCCGGGCGAGTTCCTGCTGCTCGGGGTCGAGGTACTCGACGATCTCGGGGAATGCCTCCACCACTCGCACGCGTCGGGGCACTCCAGTCATGGCTTCCTCCGAGCTTGAAGATGTCGGCCCTGCGCAGCCGTACTCTGACAGGAACCGGCCCTGGTGGGAATACGTATCCCCACTCACGGATCGCTGACTAGTGATGCTGTTGAAGTAAAGCAACGGCTCCGGCGCACACATGCCCCCGCCGGGATGCTCCGCCGCCCTCGGGCGCGCCGGCGGCGTCAGTCCAGCAGCGATTGCGGCAGGCGGCCGCGGCGCAATCCCAATCCCCGGCCCGAGCCCAGGACGGGGCGCTTCGGCGCCTCGCCCGCGCTTCGTCGCGGTGTGGGAGCGGTCGTGCGTGCCCGTACCCACCGGCGCCGGCCTCGATGTTGCATTGACGTCTCCCTCCCTCGTTGGACGTTCACGCCCCCATGCGCCGGCCCCTACCCGTTCCGGCCGACCTGCATGCGCGCGGGCGACGCTCACGCCGGTCAGGATTCGGACCGCCGTCGCCCTATGCGCTCGCGGCGTCCGCGTCGAAGGCCTCGGCCGCGGCTTCGATGAGGTCGATGCAGACGTCGGCTTCGAACGCCGTGGCGTCGATCATCAGGTGGTAGAGCCCCGGGTCCAGGATGTCCACGTCGTAGAACTGACGCAGGTAGTCGGCGTGCGTGCGGTCAAGCGCGCGCACCGTCCGCGCGGCGGTGTCGCGATCGAGGTCGCGCACGCCCATCGCGTGCTCGACCCGGCGCTGAACGGGGCCGGTGAGCCGCACCCGCAGCACGCGGGGGTCGTTGCGCAGCCCGGCGACCGCGCCGCGACCCAGGATGACCCCGCGACCGGTGGCCGCCTGGGCGAGCAGCGCCTCCTGTGAGGCCCGGTGAAAGTCCTCGGGGGTGACGGTGTCCGACGGCAGCGGCGCCGGCGCCCCCGGGTCGGCGCCGAGGAACCCTGACAGCAGCCGCTCCAGCAGGCTCTTTGTGGAGGGCTCTTCGTGAGCCAGCGCGTCGTCGACGGAGATGTCCAGCCGCTCAGCCACCGCCAGCGCGATGCCGCGGTCGATGAACGGGACGCCGAGCCGCTGTGCCAGGCCGGGCCCGATCTGACTTCCGGCCGCCCCGTAGGCCGCCGATAGCGCGATGAGCGTCATCTCGTCTGTAGGGATACCCCACGCCGCCGACGGCAAGCCCCCGGCCGGTGATCGCGCGATCAGTCGACGAGGCGGCTCACCAGCTCGTCGGCGATCGCCAGCGACGAGGTTGCTGCCGGCGACGGGGCGTTGCGCACCCACACGACGTGGTCGGTGACGCCGAGGCGGAAGTCATCGACCAGCGAGCCGTCGCGGTCGACGGCCTGGGCGCGTACGCCCGCGGGCGCGGGCACGGCGTCGGCCACCTCCAGCTCGGGCACATAGCGCTGCAATTCGGAGATGAAGGCCCGCTTGCGGGCAGAGCGGTAGAGCTCCCCCGCGCCCGCCTTCCAGTGGCGGCGCATCATCCGCCGCGTCCCGGGCCAGGCGAGCGTCTCGAAGAGCTCCCGCCACACGACCGCGTTGCGGCGATAGCCCTCGAGCGCCGTCGCCAGCACCGCGTTGGGCCCCAGCCACACCGACCCATCGAACTTCCGGGTCAGGTGGACGCCCAGGAAGGGCAGGGTCGGATCAGGGACCGGATAGATGAGCCCCTTGACCAGATGGGTGCGCCCGGGCGCCAGCGCGAAGTACTCGCCGCGGAAGGGCACGATCCGCGGCTCCGCATCCTCGCCGGAGGCGCGGGCCAGCCGGTCTGAGTGCAGGCCGGCGCACACGATCACCCGGTCCGCCTCCAGGATCTCTCCCGCCGGCAGCTCGACGCTCGGGCGACAGCCGCTCTTGCTCACGCGGGCCACCGACACGCCGGTGCGGATCTCGCCGCCGGCGGCGCGGACGTCATCGGCCATGGCGTTCGCCACGGCGACGAAGTCGACGATCGCGGTGTGGGGCGAGTGCAGGCCGGCCACGCCGGTGACGTGGGGCTCCACCTCGGCCAGCTCAGAGCTCTCCAGCCAGCGCAGGCCGGGCACGCCGTTGGTGGTGGCGCGCTCGTGCAGGCGTCGCAGCGGCCCCACCTCCGTCTGCCGGGTGGCGACCACGACCTTGCCGCACTCGTCGTAGACGACGCCCTTCTCGGCGCAGAAGTCCTGCATCAGCTCGCGCCCGCGCGTGCACAGCCGCGCCTTGAGCGAGCCGGGGGCGTAGTAGAGCCCGGCATGGACGACGCCGCTGTTGTGGCCCGTCTGGTGGCGCGCCAGGGCCCCTTCCTTCTCCAGCACCAGAACCTCGTCGCCCGGACGCGAGGTCGCCAGCAGGCGCGCCGTTGCCAGCCCGAGAATCCCGCCGCCGACCACGATTACCCGCATGCGCACCTTCTTGTCATGGAAATGACCAAAAACTCGTCCGAATGTCGATTTCGACCCACAGCCAATCAAACGTGCGCGCCGGTTGCCGATTTCCGTAAGGACCCGTCGTTGCACTCGAGTCCGGAGCCCATGAGCCTCTTTTCGCCCCGATCCCCCCTTCTTGCCCTGGCCGGCCTGTGGCTGGCCCTCGTGATCCCCACCGCGGCGCAGGCCGCGACCCCGCATGACGGCGACAGCCCCGGAACCGTCCAGCTCGATCAGCCCGCCTACACCGCGCACGAGAACCAGGGCTACCTGACGATCACCATCCAGCGCACGGGCGATCTGAGCGGCGAGGAGCACGTCGGCTATGGGGTCAAGCGCCAGGACGCCCAGCCGGGCATCGACTTCGACACGATCGGCAACCACACCATCGACTTCGCTCCGGGCCAGAGCACCTATACCTTCAACGTCCGCATCATCGACCAGGGGATGAACGCGACCCCGGTCCGCGCGCTCGCCTACCTCTTCAGCTCGTGGCCCGACAGCCTCGGCGCCAACACCAACTCGCCGATCACGATCCTCCACGACGACCCGCTCGAGCCCCGCGACATCGCCAACCCGCTGGGCGTTCCCGGCCCCGTTGACGGCAACCCCCTTGCCGGCACCAAGTTCTACGTCGACCCCAACAGCGGGGCGGCACAGGCCCAGGCCCGGTACCGGCACTCCAACCCGGCCATGTCGACCCTGCTGGGCGACATCGCCTCCGAGCCCGGCGCCCACCGCTTCTACATGTGGAACATGGGCTCCAACGTCTCGGGCCAGGTCTCGCACTATCTGGAGGGCACCCAGGGCCAGCAGCCCGGCACGACGGTCATGCTCTCCACCTACACGCTGGTCCACGACCACTGCGGCTACACCGCCACGCCGGCGATCGCCGCCCGCTACGAGGACTTCATGCACCAGGTCGCCGAGGGCATCGGCAACTATCACGTCGTCTTCTTCCTGGAGCTCGACTCGCTCATCACCGCTCCGTGCCTGACCCACCAGCAGCTCGCCATCCGCGAGGCCGAGCTCAAGTACGCGGTCGCGGCGCTCGAGGCCGACCCGCACGTCCTCGTCTACCTGGACGCCGGCGCGGCCGACGCGGTCAAATACCGCCAGATGGCCACGTGGCTGCGCGCCTCCGGCGTCGCCCAGGCCCAGGGCTTCTTCCTCAACTCAACCCACTTCGACTGGACCAGCTCGGAGATCCACTACGGCCAGCAGATCTCGCGTCTGCTCGGCGGCGCGCACTTCATCGTCAACACCGGCGAGAACGGCCGGGGGCCGCTCGTCCCCAAGCAGCGCTTCGGCCACGGCAACGAGGTTCTCTGCAACCCACCCGGGCGCGGCCTCGGACCGCTGTCGGTCGCCGGCGGCATCGCCCAGCAGACCGACTACGCGCAGGCCGACGGCCTGCTCTGGTTCTCCAACCCGGGCGGCAGCGGCGGCCAGTGCGTCACGGGCGCCCCGCCCACCGGCGTCTACTGGCCCGAGTACGCGGCGATGCTCGCTCGCAACTGGGTCAACAAGGTGGCCGGACCCAAGTTCGACCTGCTCGAGTCACCCTTCGCCGGAGCGCACGGCCGCAAGTAACCCTCAGCCGTGACAATGGCCCTTTCCTCCCCCCGGACGAAAGGGCCCGCCGATGCGCTTTGCCTCGGTCCTGCATGACGGACAGCCGCACGCGGTGGCGATCGACGACGCGACCGCCATCCCGCTCACCGGCATCGCCGAGCTCGGCGCTCACACCCCCAGCGAGCTGCTGCGCGATCCGCCGCTGGACCGCGCCGCCGCCTTCGCGCTGAGCGAGGCGATCGTGCGGCCGCTCATCCCGCGGCCGGGCAAGGTCATCTGCGTCGGGCTCAACTACAAGGCCCACATCGAGGAGACCCACCGCGACGACTCCGACTACCCGGTGCTCTTCACCAAGTTCGCCACCTCGCTGACCGGCGCCTACAACACCATCCCCTGCCCGCCGGAGTCAAACGCGATTGACTATGAGGGGGAGCTCGCGGTCGTCATCGGCGCCCGCGCGCGGCGTCTCGATGCCGGCCGGGCGCTGGACGCCGTCGCGGGCTACACAGTTGCCAACGACGTGACGATGCGCGACTTCCAGTACCGCACCCACCAGTGGGTCCAGGGCAAGGCGTGGGACGCGTCCACCCCGCTGGGCCCGGCCCTGGTCACGCCCGACGAGGCCGGCGATCCCAGCGCGCTGACCCTGCGCACGCTCGTCAACGGCGAGGTGGTGCAGGAGTCGACGACCGATCTCATGATCTTCCCGGTCCCCACCCTGATCAGCGTCATCTCGGACTTCACCACGCTCGAGCCGGGCGACGTGATCCTCACGGGCACGCCCGCCGGCGTGGGCTTCCGCCGCGAGCCGCAGCTGCTCATGGGCGACGGCGACGTCGCCGTCGTGGAGATCGACGGGATCGGCCGGACGGAGAACCGCTTCGCCGCCGAGTCGACCTGACGGTCGATAAGTTGCCGGGGTGCGCGCGGCCCTGTTCTCGATCGTCCCCTACGAGCGCCCACCGCGGCCGCAGGGATGGCCGGTGCCGGCCGCCGGCTACTCGGCCGAGGTGGCCCAGGCGTCGATGGAGCGGGCCCTGGAGCACTTCGAGGTGGCCGACCAGCTGGGCTTTGACTGGATCAGTGTCGCCGAGCACCACTACGCGCCAGGCTCGCTGACCCCCAACCCCATGGTCATGGCCGCCGCGGCCATCCAGCGCGTCAAGCGCGCCAGGATCGCCCTGCTGGGCTCCAACATCCCGATCCAGAACCCGGTGCGGGTGGCCGAGGAGTTCGCGATGCTCGACACGCTCAGCGGCGGGCGCGTCATCGCGGGGATGCTCCGCGGCACCTCCAACGAGTACGTCACCTACGGCGTCAACCCCGCCGAGTCGCGAGAGCGGTTCATCGAGGCGCTGCGGCTCATCGTGGCCGCCTGGACCGAGCCCCAGCCGTTCGGGTGGATGGGTCGCTACTACGAGTACCGCACGATCTCGATCTGGCCTCGACCGGTGCAGGAGCCCCACCCCGAGATCTTCATGTCGATCTCCAGTCCCGAGATGGCCGAGTTCGCCGCCGCCAACCGGATCAGCGCGGGCCTGGCCGTGACGACCGTCCCGCGCGCGCGGGAATCGGTGGGCATCTATCGGGCGGCCGCCCGCGAGCACGGCTGGGAGCCCACGCCCGAGCAGGTCCTCTATCGCGCCGCGGTGCATGTCGCCGACAACGACGCGCAGGCGTGGGCCGACTGCGCCCCCTTCGCCACCCCGGACCGGTCCGTGGGAGCCCTGAGCATGGCCAACCCGGCGATCGACGAGGCCGCCGCGGGCGCCGGCTACTACGGCCGCGACACCGCGCACCAGCGCGAGCGGATCACGGCGGCCGGCGACCTGCGCGAGCGGATCGATACCGGGCAGCTCCTCGCCGGGTCGCCGGAGACCGTCCTGGCCCAGGCGCGTGCGATCCAACGTGAGCTCGGGGCCGGGATCCTCGAGCTGGCCTTCATCGGTCCCAACCCCGACAAGCGCCGGCGGAGCCTGGAGCTGTTCGGCACCCGGGTCCTCCCGCGGATGCAGGAGCTCTAGCCGCGTGCCCGTGTCGTTCACCGAGCACACGGTCTCGGCCGACGGGTTTGACATCCGCTACATGGAGGACGGCTCCGGGCCGGCGCTGATCTGCTTTCACGGCGCCGGCGGCCTGCGCCTGTCCCGCGGCCACGAGCTGCTGGCGCGCACGCGGCGGGTGATCGCCTTCGAGGCCCCGGGGTTCGGAGACTCGCCGGCCAACGCGCGGTCCCGGTCGCTGCGCGAGCTGGCGGGGACGATGCTCGCCGCCGTCGATGCGCTCGGCGTCGAGCGCTTTGATCTCTGGGGCACGTCGTTCGGCGGCAAGCTCGCGCTCTGGCTGGCGGTGGATGCGCCCGACCGCCTCGGTGCCCTGGTGCTCGCCGCGCCGGCCGCGATCCGCGCCCCCGGCAGGCGGCCGCCCGACGACCCGGCCGAGCTGGCGGCGATCCTCTACCACCATCCCGAGCGCCAGCCGCCCAGCAATCCGCCCTCGCCCGAGGTCGCGGCCAAGCAGCGCGCGCTGGTCGAGCGGCTGATCGGGCCGCTGCGCGACGACGAGCTGGAGGCGGCGATGCGCACGCTGGAGGTGCCCACGCTCGTGCTGTTCGGCACCGAGGATCGCCTCACGCCGCCCGCGCTGGGCCGCCACTACCCCGAGCTTCTCCCCGACGGCCACCTCGTGCTCATCTATGACGCCGCCCACGCACTCGACGCCGACCGGCCCGAGGCCTTTGCGGCGCTGGTGTCGGACTTCCTGGAGCATCGCGGGCAGTTCGTCGTACGCCGCAGCAGCGATCTGCTGTACCCGTGACCGAACGCACACTCACCAGCGGTTGTCTCGTCTATATCAACGGATAGTTAGCGCCCAGCCGAATCTCTGGACATTTCGGCTAAAGCCGACTCGCCTTTTTGCCGACACCTTTGCAACTGAACTTGCCTCCCGAAGTGGAGTCCGCGATGAGCCCCGAACGCACCCAGGCCTACGGCCGCGTCATGCACACCCTGAATGAGTTGGGTCCCAGCAAGCTGCTGGGTGACGAGCAGGATCGCATCCGCGATGCCGCGGACACCCTGATCTTCGCCGCCGACCTGATCGAGGATCCTGGCGCCGTCGAGGCCCTCGGCGACGTCGACGCCCTGTGCGCCTCGCTCGTCGAGAGCGGCCGCTGGACCGAGATCACCGCCGCCCGCCTGGTCAAGGACCTGCGCGAGTGCGGTCCCGGGCTAGTGCCGGCGCGCCAGGCCGCCTAGCTTCTCGCAGCGGCTCCGCAGGCCTCGGTCAGCGCGTCCGCAAACGCGTCGACCTCGTCGGCTGTCGTGTCCCAGGAGCACATGAGGCGCTCCTCGCGCTTGGTCTCGTCCCAGGTGTAGAACGGCCAGCGCGCCCGCACGGCGTCCGCCGCCTCCCGGGGCGTGGCGGCGAATACGCCGTTGGCCTGCACGCGCTGGGTGATCGTCACCCCCGGGATCTCCCGCAAGCCGCCCGGCCAGCCGCGCCGCCATCGCGTTGGCGTGGACGGCGTTGCGCCGCCACAGGTCGCCCTCGAACATCGCCACGAACTGAGCGGCGAGGAAGCGGCCCTTGGAGGCGAGCTGGAGCGTCTGCTTGCGCAGGTACTTGGCCCCGTCGGCCAGGGCCGGGTCCAGGAACACGACCGCCTCCCCCAGGACCATCCCGTTCTTGGTTCCGCCCAGGCTGAGCACGTCGACGCCCACCTCGGTGGCCAGCTCGCCCAGCCCGCAGCCCAGGCCCGCGGCCGCGTTGGACAGCCGTGAGCCGTCCATGTGCAGGACCAGCCCCAGCTCATGCGCGGTGTCGGCGAGAGCTCGCGATCTCGTCGGTGCTGTAGCGGGTGCCGTACTCGCTGCTCTGGGTGATCGTCACCAGCCGCGGCTGGACCGCGTGCTCGTCGCCCACGCGCATCACCCGCGCGCGCACGTCGTCGGGCGTGAGCTTGCCGTCGGGCGTGGCGACGGTGAGGAGCTTGACGCCGGCGATGCGCTCGGGCGCGCCGCCCTCGTCGACGTTGACGTGCGCGGTGTCAGCGCAGATGACGGCCTCCCAGGGCCGGCAGACGGCGCGGATCGACACGACGTTGGCGCCCGAGCCGTTGAACACGAGCAGCGACTGCGACTGCTCGCCGAAGTGGCCGCGCAGCACCTCGAGCGCCCGCGCGGTCCACGGATCGGCGCCGTAGGAGACCGCATGGCCGTCGTTGGCCTGCGCCATCGCCGCCAGCACGTCTGGGTGGGCGCTTGCGTAATTGTCGGAGGCGAAGGACTTCACCGATGCCGAGCCTACGCAAACTCGTCACACGGAGCGGCGCAACCTTTGTCACGTCATGCTGTTGTAAGCGACATCGAGTCCCTGAGATCCAGCTCAGGCAGCAGGGCCCTGATCACCTCGTCGGGCCTGCCGGGTGCCGATTTGCAACGCTTGGGCGATCACGCGCCATTATCCGGAGTGCGCCCGGAGCGAGGATCGGGTGCGCCCGAACCCCACATGCCCCCCGCTTCGCGCCGATCGACAGCCCGCCTCAGTCCCGCCGCGTGCGTCGCGTCCCTGCTGGCGACGCTGATCGTGGTGCTCCTGCTTCCCGCCGCGCTCTCTGGCCGCCCCGGCGACCAAGACGGTCACCTTCCAGGGCGACCGGCTCGCCGTGCCGGCCGGTTGGCCGGTCTACCGGCTGGCCCATGCTCCCACCACCTGCGTGCGCTTTGACCGCCACGCGGTCTACCTCGGCCGTCCTTCGCCGCAGCAGAGCTGCTCGGGCCAGGCGGCGGGCCGCACCGAGGCGATCCTCGTGCAGCCGCTGGGCGCGCGCGCGCACCCAGGTGCTGCCCGCCACCTCCGCCGCCGGGACGGCCGGCACCGGCGCCGAGGCGCAGATCGTCGACACGACCCACCGGGTGCTCGTCACCGCGACCTGGAACCGCCAGCCGGCGGTGATCCGGCGCGCGCTGCACGTCGCGTCGCTGTCGAGCGCGGTGAGCAAGGCCCTGGGCCTGCGCCCGCGCTCCGCGGTCGCCGCGGCCGGCGCTCGGATGCACGCCGATGCGCGGTCACGCGCCACCGTCCCGACGACGCCCGCAACCCCGTCCGGGCCGGGCGAGGTCTACACCGGCCTGGGCTTTGACGCCTGCAGCACGCCGAGCGCGACGACGATGTCTGACTGGGGCGCGTCCCCCTACCGGGCCATCGGCATCTACATCGGGGGCGCCAACATGGCCTGTTCGCAGCCCAACCTGTCGGCGACCTGGCTGAGCCAGGAGTCCGTGGCCGGCTGGCACATGATCCCCATCTACGTCGGCCTGCAGTCGCCGTCGAACTCGTGCGGGTGTGCGGGGATCTCGCCGGCATCCGCCCCCGCCCAGGGCACCGCGGCCGCCCAGGACGCCGTCGTGGACGCCCAGGCGATCGGGATGGGTGGCGGCAACCCGATCTACTTCGACATGGAGGCCTACAACCGGACGAGCACCAACACCAACGCCGTGCTCGCCTTCCTGGGGGCGTGGACCGCCGAGCTTCACGCCAGCGGCTACCTGTCGGGCGTCTACTCCAGCGACGCGTCGGGCATCGCTGACCTCGTCGCCGAGGACGGGACCGGCTACGTGGAGCCCGACGAGCTGTGGATCGCCAACTGGAACAACCAGCAGAGCACCGCCGACTCGAACGTCCCGGCCACCGAGTGGGCCGCCCACCAGCGTCTGCACCAGTACCAGGGCGCCCACAACGAGACCTACGGCGGGGCCAAGATCAACATCGACGGCGACTACCTGGACGCCGCCACCGCGGCGGCCGGGACCGGCTCGGGCGTCGATGCCGCTCCCACCCCCGCTCCGACTCCCTCGCTCAGGGTCACCGTCGGGCCCGACGGGAGCACCAGCCTCACGCCGACCTGGACGGGAGCCACCGGCGTGGCCTCCTGGCAGGTGATGGGCGGATCCAGTCCCACGTCATTCAGCTACGCGGCGCCGCCGATCTCCGCCGGCGCCCACCTGCCCATGGTGACCAAGAACTCGTTCCCCTACTGGGAGGTCGAGGCGCTGGACGCCGCCGGCCAGGTGCTCGGGACCTCGCCGGCCTCGCCCAGCCCGGCGCACGTGATGATCTTCGGCAACAGCGCGTTCGCCCCCAAGCACGGGCTCGGCGCCGTTCCGGTCGGGTGCGTGGGCGTCTCCCCGTGCGCGGTGACCACGACGATCTCCTCCGGGCGCACGACGTTTGCCACCACCAAGCGCGAGTTCATCCCCGCCGGCGGCGGCCTGGCCTACTTCGCGCTCACCAGCGCCGCCCAGAAGGCGCTGGCCAAGGCCCACAACCACCAACTGGCGGTCAACGTCAGGGTCCGCAGCGCCTCGGGCCGGTCGGCCACCCGCAAGCTCATGCTCAGCTCGTTCACCACCTCGAACCCCAGCCCCGCGCGGAGCGCCGGCCAGTCCTCACAGCTGAAGCTGATCGGCACCACCGAGTTCGTCTCACACGGTTGGGTCGGCGGAGTCCTCACCGAGTGCATCGGCACCACCCCCTGCCAGGCGACGACCACGCTCACGGCCGGGCGGACGACGATCGCCAAGACCAAGCCGCAGACCCTCGGCGCCGGTGAGCTCGGCTACCTCAGCTTCAGCCTGACCAGCGCGGGCCACAAGCTGCTGGCCAAGACCAGGAGCAACCAGCTCGGGATCACGGCCACCATCATCACGCCGGCGCCGGCCGGCAGCTCCACGACCACGCCCTCGCCCACCGGGGGAGGCGGTGTCACCGGCGGCGCGACGCCCGGCGTCACCCCGACAACCGCCCCCGCGACGACCGCGACGGCCCGGGCGCGCCTGGCGCTCGTCGCCTTCCAGTAGCCGCTCCGGACCTCGGTGGCGCTCAGGCGCCGTTGTGCTTGCGCGGCAGCGGCCGGGGCCGCGGCAGCGGCCGGCTGGCCTCCAGCGAGTGCGCGCACGAATGCAGAGCGTGGCGAACGATCTCGAGCGTGTCGGGCGTGAGGCCGTCGAGCATGTCTTCCTCGATCTCGTCCATGTTGCGATCACAGCGCTCGAGCACCTTGAGCCCCTTGGCGGTGACCGAGGCGCGCAGCACGCGACCATGGTGGGGATCAGGGCGGCGCCGGATGAGCGCGCGTCGCTCGAGCGCGGAGATGACGAGGTTCATCGCCTGGGGCGTCACGAACGCCCAGCGAGCGAGCTGGGCGCAGGAGAGCCCATCGCGCTCGCGCAGGACGCTGAGGGTCACGAACTCGGTCGTGGTGATGCCGTGGCTGGCCACCGCCTCGTCCAGACGGACCCGCAGCCGACGCTCCACGCGGTAGATGAGATACCCGATTCGCGGCACGCTGACCGGCGGGCTGACGGGGTTCGCGGCAGTGGCGCGATCCATGGCTCCCAACACTATCCAGGCAGCGTCCGAGACAGCGTCTCGTCCACCGCGTTGACAAGCTACTTGCGAATGCCTAGGCTGCGCCGCGGAGAGGCCGCTGCCGCCGGCAGCGGGCCATCACACGAGAGAGGCGAGGACATGATGAGCGGACGATCTGTGCGCCGGCTCGGCGCGGGGCTCCTGGCGGCGTGCGCAGTGGCGCTGGCGGCGGCCGTACCGGCCATGGCCGCGACGATCCACTCCACCGGCACCACCTCCGACGGCGGGACCTGGATCGCCGACGTGCCGGCCAACTGGAACGGGACGCTGCTGCTCTACAGCCACGGCTACGGCACGCTGAGCCCGCAGGACGCGCCGGACCCCAACACCCAGGCGGCGCTGCTGGCCGACGGCTACGCGCTGGCCGGCTCCGGATATGACCCCAACGGCTCGCTGTGGGCGCTGGGCAGCGCGGTGCGCGACCAGTTCCAGACGCTCCAGGCGGTCAAGAAGACCGTCCTCCCCTCCCGCCCGACCCAGGTACTCGCCTTCGGGACCTCGATGGGCGGGCTCATCAGCGCCCTCGAGGATCAGCAGTCCAACGGCCGCCTCGACGGCGCGCTGACCACCTGCGGCCTCGTCGCCGGCGGCATCCAGCTCAACAACTACCAGCTCGACGGCGAGTACGCGCTCAACAAGCTGCTCGCTCGGAGACGCCGCCAAGCTCGTCAACTACACGAGCCAGGGCGACGCCGTCACCGCCGCGACCATCCTCAACAACGCGGCCGCGCAGGCACAGACGACCCCGGAGGGCCGCGCCCGACTGGCCCTGGCGATGTCGCTCATGGACGTCTCCACGCTGGGCACCCGGCGAGACCATGCCCGGCGTCTATGACTACGCCGAGCAGGAGCAGCAGCAGTACGACATGGAGTTCGTCGCCAACCCGGTGATGATCTTCGTCGAGACCGGACGCCAGCAGATCGAGCTGGCGGCGGGCGGCAACGGCGGCTGGGACGTCGGCGTCAACTTCGCCAAGCTGCTGTCGCACTCGTCCTACTACGCCGAGGTCCACGCCCTCTACCAGGCGGCGGGGCTCAGCCTCCGCGACGACCTCAAGACGCTGAGTCGCGGCGCCAACATCCGTGCCAGCGACAAGGCGATCCGCTGGCTGCAGCAGACCTCGGTCCCCACCGGCCACCTCCAGGTGCCCGAGCTGGACCTGCACACGATCTCTGACCAGCTCGTCCCGGTCCAGCAGGAGAACTACTACCACCGCCTCGTCCGCCAGGCGGGCGACAAGGCCCTGCTGCGCCAGGCGTTCGTGCAGCGCCAGGAACACTGCAACTTCACCCCGGCCGAGCTGGTAGCCGGCGTGCAGGCGCTCCAGCACCGCGTGCAGACCGGGAGCTGGGACCAGGTGGCGCTCCCCTCGAGCCTGCGAGGCGGCGGCGACCGGGCTGAACCTCGGCGACGCCGCATTCACCCCGTTCTGGCCCGATCGCCTGACCGGCGACAACGGCCCGTTCAACCCGTTCACCGAGGGCAGCCGCTGGTAGCCCGCGGGTGAGTCGTCAGGGCGGGGCCACCCTCGGCCCCGCCCGGGACCCGCCGCACCGGCCGGGCGCGGGTCGTCTCCGCGCGGCCGCGTCAGGGAGAATGTCTCGCAGCATGTCCACGCCCGAGCCCCAGTCGATTCTCGAGCAGCCGACCTCATCGGCGATCTTTCTGGTGCTCGTCGCGGAGCCCGGCCACGAGGACGAGATCCGAGACTTCCTGGCCGAGATCAACGGCCTGCAAGTCGCTCGGTCGGCTTCCGCGTGCCGGAGGCGCGACTGAGCTGCGTGACCGGGATCGGCGCGGCAGCTGTGGGACCGGCTGTTCGATGGTCCGCGACCGGCCGAGCTTCACCTTCTGCCCGAAATCGCCGGCGACCGCCACGTCTCGGTCAGTACCCCCGGGGACCTGCTCTTCCACATCCGCGCCTGTCCGGCTGGACCTGTGCTTCGAGCTGGCCCAGCGGCTGACCGAGGCGCTGGAGGGCCATGCCCGCGTCATCGACGAGGTGCACGGCTTTCGCTCCTTTGACGAGCGCGACCTGCTCGGCTTCGTCGACGGCACCGAGAACCCCGAGGGCGGCGCGGCCCAGTTGGCGGCGCTCATCGCGCGACGAGGACCCGGACTTCGCCGGTGGCAGCTACGTCGTGGTCCAGAAGTACGTGCACGACCTCAAGGGATGGGACGCCCTCGGCGTCGAGGCCCAGGAGCGCGCCATCGGGCGCACGCAAGCTCTCCAACCTCGAGCTGCCCGACGACGTCAAGCCCCCCAACTCCCACGTGGCCCTCACCGTCATCGAGGACGCGGACGGCGAGGAGCAGCAGATCCTGCGCTACAACATGCCCTTCGGCCGCGTGGGCGCCGCGGAGTTCGGGACCTACTTCATCGGCTACGCGCGCACGCCCGCGGTGATCGAGCAGATGCTCACCAACATGTTCGTGGGCAGCCCGCCCGGCACGACCGACCGGATCCTCGACTTCTCCACCGCGGTCACGGGCACGCTGTTCTTCGTCCCCACGTCGGACTTCCTGGACGACCCGCCGGCGCCCGGGGCTGCCGCCGCGGCCGTTGCCCCGCTCGCCGATTCGGCCCCGGACCGGCGCCCACCGGCGGCGGCAACGGGTCCCTGCGCATCGGCAGCCTCAGGCCGCCACGCTAGAGCGGCAGGGAGCGAGAGCTCCTCGCGCAGCGGGATCCTCGGCGCGGCGTCCACCACGGCTCGGCGGGGCGGACATGGAGCCCGGCGACGCGCGTCAGTGACGCGGCGTCGGCGCGGAGGTCCGCGACGGCGGGCCGGTCGTCATCGGCCCGGGTGACCAGCGACCAGCACCACACGGGCGTCGGGTCGCGGACCACGGCCGTGCGCAGGCCGGCGGGCAGGCGCGCCTGGTGGCGCTTGGGCGACTCGAGCACCGGCGCGCCCAGGCGCAGGCAGCGCTCGTGAAACCCGGGCCCGGCGATCCCGCCGTCATCGACGTGGACGACGGTGGCGCCCGTGTCGTGGGCGAACGCCTCGGCGTACCGGTTCCACGCGTCCCACGAGGTGAGATCGGCATCGACCAGGACGCGCACGTCGGTGGCCCGGCACCGCCCCGGCCGTGCCGCGCACCGGGGTGACCGCGTGCAGGGGCTCGGGCCACAGCAGGCGCACGTCGAGACGGTCGTCGGGCTCGGGCGCCCACGCGATCGCCGCATCCAGCGTGCCCTCGAGGACGCGCTCGATCTGGATGTGGCTCGGCATCACCCACTCGTCGATGCGCAGGTCGGTGCGGACGGTGGCCGACAGCTCGTCGGGCAGCCAGCTCACGTAGCCGAGCCGCACCGGCCCCGACGCGCTGGCCAGCCGCCGCTGGGCGGCGCCGGCGAGCGCGAGGATCTCCCGCGCGTCGGGGAGCAGCGTGCGTCCCGCGGAGGTGAGGCGGACATGGCGCCGGTCACGCACGAACAGGTCGACCCCCACGCTGCGCTCCAGCGCCTTGATCTGCTGCGAGAGCGACGGACCGGCGATGCGCAGCCGCTCGGCGGCCCGGCCGAAGTGCAGCTCCTCGGCCACCGCCACGAAATAGCGCAGCTGACGCAGTTCCACGGCGCAAGGATACGGCCTGTGCTAGGAATTTCCTATCACTGAGACACAGCCGGTCGTGGACAGCCGACGTGCCAGGTAGGAGGATCCCGGCCATGGCGTTTGACCTGCGCAGCCTGAAGCTCCCGATCGTCCAGGCCCCGATGGCCGGCGGCCCGTCGACGCCCGCCCTGGCGGCCGCCGTGGGCGAGGCAGGCGGGCTGGGGTTCCTCGCCGCCGGCTACAAGGCCCCCGGACGCCGTCGCCGAGGACATCGCCGCGCTGCGGGCCGCGAGCGACGCGCCGTTCGGCGTCAATCTCTTCGCCCCGTCGTCGTCGCAGGAGGCGTCGGCGGACGTGGTCGGCCGCCTACGCCCAGACCCTGGCCGGCGACGCGGCTCGCCACGGAGTGTCGCTCGGTGAGCCTCGCTTCGACGACGACGCCTACGCCGCCAAGCTCGCGGTCGTGACCCGCGAGCGCGTGCCCGTCGTCTCCTTCACGTTCGGCTGCCCGGCGCCGGAGACGGTCGGCGGCGCTGCACGACCACGACATCTCCGCCTGGGTCACCGTGACCAACCCCGCCGAGGCCGCGCTCGCGCAGGACGCCGGCGCGGACGCGCTGGTGACCCAGGGGACCGAGGCGGGCGGCCACCGCGCCTACTTCAGCGACGAGGGTGAGCACGAGGAGTACGGGCTGCTCGTGCTCCTGCACCTGCTGCGCGCTCAGTCCCCGCTGCCGCTGATCGCCACCGGCGGTCTCATGGACGGCCGGGGCATCGCCGCGGCGCTCGTCGCGGGCGCGCAGCGCCGTACAGCTGGGCAGCGCGCTCATGCTGACGCCCGAGGCCGGGCACCTCGGAGCCCCATCGCGCCCGGCTGGCCGTCCCCGGGCCGACGCGGCTCACGCGCGCCTTCAGCGGCCGCACCGCCCGCGGCATCGTCAACCGGTTCATGGACGAGCACGACGCCGACGCGCCGAGCGCCTATCCCCAGGTGCACCATCTCACCAGCCCGCTGCGCGCCGCCGCCCGTGGCGCCGGCGACGCCGACGCCATCAACCTGTGGGCGGGCCAGGGGCACGCCAGCGCCCAGGCACGGCCGGCCGGCGAGCTGGTTCGCGCACTCGCCGCCGAGGCGGCGGCAGCGCGGGGCGGCTAACCGAGGTGCGCGCCCACCACGGCGAGCACCTCGTCGTGGAGGAGGCCGTTGGTGACGAGGGCGGCCCCGGAGTCAAAGGGCGGCCGCCCGGCGAGGTCAGAGAAGCGGCCCCCGGCCTCTTCCACGATCACCTTCGACGCGGCGTAGTCCCAGGCGTGTCCCCCACCTCCGATCGCAACGTCCGCCAGACCGGCGGCGACCGTGACGAAGCCGTGCCCGTGGTACGGGCGCACCGCGGCGGCGCGCTCGGCCACTTCAGTCAGGGGGTGACCGGGCGCTTCGCCGGACAGCGTCCCGCGCCAGTCGTCGTTGACCACCGCATCGGCGAGCCGCGCCGTCTCGAGAGACCGCAGATCCGTCGGCCGTCCTCGAAGGCTCCGTCACCGCGGCTGGCCCACCAGCGGTGCGCTCGCGCCGGCATGCTGATGACGCCCACCGCGACCTCCGTCCCGCGGCCGAGCGCGACGAACGTCATCCAGTTCGGGTCCCCGTCCACGAACCCGCTGGTGCCATCGATCGGATCCAGGTACCAGCACCACTCCGACTCGCCGCTGGCCCCGTACTCCTCGCCCAGCACGGCATGGTCGGGGCGCCGCTGCGCGAGGCGCTCGCGCAGCGCACGCTCGACCGCCTGATCGACGTCGGTCACCGGGGACCCGTCCGGCTTGATCGTCACCGCGAAGTCACGATCACGGAAGCGCGGGAGAGCGATCTCGGCGGCGATGTCGGTCAGCTCAAGGGCCAGCTCCAGATCCGGGTGCATCCCCGCGCAGTCTGAGGCATCGCCGCCGCCCGGGGTGGGCAGCGCCCCATCCTCGCCGCGCTGGCGCGCGGCCACGTGCTCTACTGCCGGCGCGACATCGCCCGGGTGATCGTGGCCCTGCGGGTTGGAGTTCGCCGAGCGCGCGATGCTCGGGATGCTCGGCGTGGATCCTCAGGTGTCTCCGCCGCGGCATTTCGGGTAGAGCAGTTGTCATGGCGACGATGCCTGACCGCTCGCAGCTCGCCGGGACCGCCCGCTCCGCGGTCCACGGCAGCTCTGGGCGCGATGGTCTTCAGGTGCTGGCCAGGATCGGTCTGGTCGCGCGCGGGCTCGTCTATGGAGTGATCGGGATCTTGTCGTTCAAGCTCGCCGTCGGGTCCGGCGGGAAGACCGCCAGCCAGTCCGGCGCCCTGCAGACGATCGCCAAGGAGCCGTTCGGCGCCGTCCTCCTCGTCGCGCTGGCGATCGGGCTCGGCGCGTACGCCATCTGGCGCCTGACCGAAGGTGTCGCCGGCTCGCGCCCCGACGATGACGGCGCTCTCCAGCGGCGCGTTTCGGCCATCGGCAGCGCGATCGTCTACGCCGCGCTCTGCGTCACCGCGGTGAAGATCATCGCCGGAGCGCACGCGTCGAGCGGCAGCCCCAAGCCCGCGGCGGCGGGTGTCCTGGGCTGGCCGGGCGGGCCGGTGATCGTGGCGATCGCCGGGCTCGTGGTCGTCGGCGTCGGCGCCTACCAGGGCTACAAGGGCATCGCCCGGACGTTCCTGGAGGACTCGCAGACCGAGCGCATGGGCCAGGGCACGAAGACCGCATTCACCGCGCTCGGCGTCGTCGGTTACGTCGCCCGCGCCGTCACCTTCCTCCTCATCGGCTACGGGCTCATCAAGGCCGCCTTCGACTACTCGGCCAAGAGCGCCGTCGGCCTCGACGGCGCCCTCCAGAAGCTCGCCCACGCCTCCGCCGGGCCGCTGCTGCTCGGCATCGTGGCCCTCGGCTTCATCGCGTTCGCGCTGTACTCGATCGCCGACGCGCGCTACCACAGGGTCTAGTCCGCACGGCCCGGGCCCGCGCGATCGCCCCGCTCAGACGCGATTGGTGTCCCGGCGGTAGGCATAGCCGGCCAGACCGGCGAGGACGACGGTCCATGCAGCCATGACCAGCCATCCGGTCAGGCCCCACGGCGCCCCGCCGGTGCCCAGGTGCCCTGCCTGCGCCAGCCAGTACGAAGGCAGGCACTGGCCGAGGTCGTGCAGGAACCCGTGGGCTACGGGGAACCACGTGCCGCCGACCAACGCCAGCAGGGCGGTCAGCCCGCCCATCGCCGGTCCGATCGAGTCCACGTTGAGCAGGTGCCCCAGCGCGATCCCGAGCGCCGCAAACGGCAACAGCCCGACAAGGATGAGTCCGGTCATCTCCAGCCACTTGCTCGCCGGCAGGCTCACGCCGAGGAGCGCGCCGGAGATGTAGAGCGCGGCGATGGTGAGGGTGGCCATGGCGTAGGCGGTGAGAACCTTGGCGCGGAAGTAGGCCCGCGCCGAGAGCGGGGTGATGCGCAGCTGGCGGGTCCACCCGGCCTGGCGCTCGTTGGCGATCCGCGCGCCGGTCGAGATCATCGAGCTCATCGTGCCGAACGAGACCAGCCCGGCCATGTAGAACAGTGCGGCCGGGATCCCGGAGCCGGCGAAGTTGTGGTCGCCCGACTGCGGGCCGGCGATGATGAAGTAGAGGACGAGCGGGAACCCGAGGGAGAAGAAGAAGAACCGGCGGTTGCGAAACGCGCGGAGGAGTTCGTAGCGGGTGTAGAGCAGGCCGTTCATCTGGCCACCTCCGTCAGCTGGTCGGATGGTTCGGGCGTGCTGCTGGGGTCGCGGGTCAGCTCGAGGAACGCGTCCTCCAGCGCAGCGCCGGTGATCTCGATGTCCCGCGCCGCCGGGTGGCGATCGAGCAGCGCGCGGATGGCGCGGTCGGAGTCCGAGCAGCGAAGGATCACCGAGTCGCCGTGGCGCTCGGCGGTGGTGACGCCGTCCAGCCTCGACAGCTCGTCGCGCTCGACGGCCGCCAGGGTGGCCCGGATCGTGCGGTGGCCGATACGAGCCTTGATCTCGGTCGTCGGACCGTCGGCGACGATCCGCCCGTGGGCCATCATCACCGCGCGGTCGGCGTTGGCGTCGGCCTCCTCGAGGTAATGGGTGGCGAAGAGGACGGTCTTGCCGCGCGAGGCGTACTCGCGCATGGTGGTCCAGAAGTCCCGCCGGCCCTCGACGTCCATGGCGACAGTCGGCTCGTCGAGCACGAGCAGCGCGGGATTGGCCACGAGCGCGATGGCGAAACGGGCCCGCTGAGTCTGGCCGCCCGAGAGCTTCTGGGTGCGCTGATTCGCCGCGCCCTTCAGGCCGGTCAGGGCGATCACCTCATCGACGTCGAGCGGATCGGGATACAGAGAGGCCATCACCACGATCAGCTCCCGGACGGTGAGGTCGCGGATGAGCGCGCCGGTCTGGAGCATTCCTCCCACCAAACCCGCGTCGACGGCATCGCGCGGCGCCCGGCCGAACACGCTGACGGTCCCGCCGTCGGGCTCGGTGAGGCCGAGCAGCATGTCGATCGTCGTCGACTTGCCCGCGCCGTTGGGGCCGAGCAGCGCCACGGTCTCGCCGGGCGCGATCGTCACGTCAATCCCCTTGACCGCGGGCACAGGTCCACCCGCTCCGCGATAGGTCTTCTTCAGTCCGTGGATGTCGATGCCTGCGTGCATGACGAGGACAATAACATACTCAGTCAAAATTTTGACTATGTATAATTTTCCTCAGATATGACTGGACTCCGTGAGACCAAGAAACGCCAGACCCGCGAGACGATCGCCCAGGCGGCGGCCGATCTCTTCCGTGATCGTGGCTTCTCCGCGGTCACCGTCGATGACGTCGCAGCCGCCGCCAACGTGTCGCGCCAGACGGTGTTCAACTACTTCCCGACCAAGGAGCAGATGCTGTTCGACCGCGACGAGGAGATCGAGGCCGCGCTGCTCGCGCTCGTCCGCGACCAGTCCGACGGCGCCTCCCTCGTCGGCGCCTTCCGCCAGCACACCCGTGGGTTCTGGGAACGGTTTGCCGAGGTCCTCTCAACCGGAGCCGAGATCCACGGCTTCTGGGAGGTCGTGCAGGCCAGCCCGGCGCTGCGCGACTACGCCGAGGCGTCGTTCGGGCGCCAGGCTGAGCGCGTCGGCCAGGAGCTCGCCCGCACCTGGGACCGCCCGCTCGAGGACCCCCTCTGCCAGGCCCTCGCCCGCGTCCTGTGCGGCGTCAATGTCGCGATCCTCACCGCCGGGCTGGACCGCCTCACCGCCGGCGAGGATCACGCGGTGGTCGTGAGCGACATGCTCGCCCACGCCGACCAGGCGTACACCCTGCTCGAACATGGGCTCGCCGCGTACACGCCGTCGCCCGGTGGTCGTCGCAACTCGGAGAGCTAGCCCACGCATCCGCAAGTTCTGCGCGTTTCGACGGCGTCTGGACGCGCTCAGGCCTCGCGTGACAGCGAGTCGCCGATCAGCCAGATCGTCGGCGGCCACAACCCGACGAACAAGGCACGCCGTTCGGCGTTGCCCCGCTCGTCCTGGTCGACGGTCTTGGCGCGGATCCACAGCCCGATACACAAGCCGACCGCAGACATCGAGGCAATCTGCAGTTGCCACGCGCGCAGCCCGCGGCGATAGAGAAACGTGGAGAGCATGCGAGCGGACTACCCATCCAGCCGCGGGACACACACCCATGGGTGAGCCGAAGGTGGACGGGTAGCTCCGGATCATGCCCCGCCGACCAAGGCCCGCCGCCCGCTGGCTGCTCGCACTGACCTGGCCGACCGGAATCACGTTGACCTCGTGGGATTACATGTGGCGCACGACCGTGATGCACCGGCGCGAGACCATCCATACCGCAGTCGCTGACCATCTCCCGCCGGGCTATCCCGATGGCGTCGACGGCACCGAGGTGCAACGCCCCCAGGACGGGGCCGGCCCGCTGTTCCATCGCCGCTACAGCACCCGCATCCGAGAATCCGAGCTCTCGGCCCCCGCGCTCATGGCGCGGCTCAAGACAGACCTCAACCAGGCGGCGCCGACGAAGTTCGCCCGCTTTCAACGCGTGCTCGGCGATGACGCGCGCCTGCGGCTCGGAGATGAGTACGTGGTGCGGATGCCGGGTCCGTGGGATGGACCGGTCAGGGTGATCGCCGACGATGAGCACTCATTTCGGCTGGCGACGCTCGCCGGCCACCTCGAGGCCGGTCAAATCGAGTTCCGGGCCCGCCCCGAGGACGGGATCATCGCCTTCGAGATCGAGTCCTGGGCGCGCAGCGGGGACCGCCTCTCCAACCTGCTCTACCACAAGGTCCGCATGGCCAAGGAGGTCCAACTGCACATGTGGATCTCTTTCCTGGAAGGGGTCACCGCGCTCTCGGGAGGGACGATGTCCGGCGGTGTCACCATCGACACTCAACGCGTCGACGATCCGTTCGGAGGCTCGCCGTGACCCATCGTGAGGTCGAGCGCAGACTCGCCGAGCTCGCTCGC
The DNA here is from genome assembly GCA_963790605.1 of uncultured Actinomycetota bacterium. GTDB lineage: Bacteria > Actinomycetota > Thermoleophilia > Solirubrobacterales > Solirubrobacteraceae > Palsa-465. Next base: position 949,780 of record CAWBPG010000005.1, read on the forward strand.
ACGCCGGTCAACTACGACCCCCAGACGCTCGATCTGGACCACCCTCCCCATGGATGGCATCTCGACGATCGCTGTCAGCCCCTCCCCTCCGAGCCGCCCGGAGACCCGGTGCCCGGGGGCAGCTGGGAGGTCGCCCGACGCCTCATCGGAGGCTACGAGTTCGCCGACCCGTCGCTCGTGCGCGCCCACTACGACCGCGACACCCCTCTGGAGGGGCGGACCATGTTGCTCGAACTGCGCGCACTCAACCTGGTCAGCGTCCACGTCGGCGTGCGCGTCGTCCACGTCTACGACGAGGTCCGTCGGCGTGACGCGCGGGACGCGCGGGTGTCCGGCTGGGCCTACCGCACGCTGGATGGCCACGTCGAGATGGGCCAGATGGACTGGCAGGTGTGGAAGTGGCACGACACCGGCGAGGTTCAGTTTCGCGTCCACGCCGTCTCCAGGCCCGCGGCGATCCGCAACCCGTTCATTCGTCTCGGCTTCCGGCTGCTGCGCGAGCACGAGCGGGGCGTGTTCCTCAACAGCACCGATACGCGGATGCGCTCACTCACCGAGCTCGCCCTGACGCGTGAGCACATCGGCGACGCGGTGCGCGCCGCCAGCCCCCAGCTCACGGCCCGGCGGCTCTCCCCCGACGATCCCGCCCACGCGCGGCTCGCCCGGCACGCCGACGCCGAGTGACGACCCGCCTTCGGACAGGAGCCTACGGCCCTGACCTCGCGGGCACTGCCGGAACCGGCAATCGCTCCCGCCGCCTGATCGCAGACGACGGGAGCGAACCGGGGGGCGCTGAGGAGAGTTGGTGTCCCGAGCTGCTACCGGGTGTTGGTGGCCGCGCGGCGGCGCACCAGCGAATCGAGCGTCACGGCGGCGATCAGCACGACCGCCGTGGCCATATCCTGCACGGCCGCGCTGACATTCATGAGACCGAGGCCATTGAACACGGCCGCGATTACGATGCCGCCGAGTAGCGCATGCAGCGGCTTGCCGCGCCCGCCGAACAGGCTGGTGCCACCGATCACCGCGGCGGCGACGGCGTAGAGGACGAGGTTGCCACCGTCGATGTCGGTCGCGATATTGCCCTGACGCGACTCGTACACCAGCCCGGCCAGGCCGGCCGTGAGGCTGCACAGGACGAAGCCGATCGTCCGGATCCGCGCGACATTGATACCGGCGCGGCGCGCGGCCTCCGGGTTGGCGCCGATGGCGTAGATGTAGCGACCCAGCCGGGTGCGCGACAGAAGCCATGACCACAGCAGCAGGACGAGGATCACGAACGGCACGACCCACGGCACGCCCCGCAGCGGTATGAGCAGGCCCCGATTGGCGTTGCAGATGAGCAGGACGACGACGCCGCCGATGGCCGTCACGGCGATCGTCAACCACGTGATGCTGGGCGGCGGCGCGCTCAGTCCCTGCGCACGGCGCTGGCGACTTCGCGTGAGCGTCACCGCGGCGAACAGCGCGACCGCGACGACCAGCACGGCCCACCCCAGGGTCACGCTCATGTTCGAGGACACCAGCTGGTCGACCGGGCTGTTGGATGAGATCGACATCACGCCTCCGACGGCCGACTTGTCGAGGTTGGCCAGCTCGAGCATGATGCCCTCGAAACCGAGCAGGCCACCCAGCGTGACGATGAACGAGGGCAGGCTGAGGCGGGTGATCAGCGTGCCCTGGATCGCGCCGAGCCCCGAGGTGACGAGGAGGCCGCCGATGACCCCCAGCCACCACGGCAGACTGACCGGCGGTGCGATCAGCTCCGCGATCGTGAAGGCGCCCACGGCCGCCGTGTAGCCGACCGACAGGTCGATCTCCGAGAGCAGCAACGGGAAGATCTCGGCCGCGCCCAGCAGGATAAAGACCGCCGCCTGGACGAGCAGGTTGACCAGGTTGCCCGCCGTCAGGAAGTTGGAGTCCTCCAGCTGGAAGAAGATCACGATGAGGATCAGGCCGACGATGATGGGCAGTGCGCCGCTCTCGCCGTTGCGCAGGCGCCGGCCCCACGCGGCGAAGTACTCGCCGAGCGAGCCCGCCATCACCTCGGGCGCGAGCGTCGTCATCTGAGCGTCGCTGAGTGCGGACGCCGGAGCGTCCTCATCGATGGCGACGGCGGTCTGATCTGTGGGCGACGGGTCGGTGCTGCTGGGTGACTCGGCCAAAGCTTCCTCCTCCTCCGGCGGCATGAATCAGGCCACACTGGCCGCCCCGGGGGGGCGCCCCGAGGTGCCGGTCGTCATGTACTCCACCGCACTCTGGCGGTCAAAGCCGGAGGCCGGACCGCTGGTCGCCAGCCGGCCGAGGTACAGGACCGCGATGCGGTCGGAGACCTCGAAGACGTCGTTGAGGTTGTGCGAGATGAGCAGCACGGCGACATTGCGGCTGGCGAGGGTCTTGATCAGGCTGAGGACCATCGTCGTCTGGGCGACGCCCAGGGCGGCGGTCGGCTCGTCCATGATCACCAGCTTGGCCTGCGACATGACGGCCTTGGCGACCGCCACCGACTGGCGCTGTCCGCCGGACAACGAGGCGACGGGCTGGCGGATGGAGCGCACGGTGGTGACCGAGAGCTCCTTGAGGGTGCCGCGGGCGGCGACCTCCATCGTGGACTCGTCGAGCATCCCGTGTCGCAGGGGCTCGTGGCCGAGAAACATGTTCTGGACGATGTCCAGGTTGTCGCACAGGGCGAGATCCTGGTAGATCGTCGTGATGCCCAGCGCCTCGGCGTCCCTGGGCCCGTGGAGATGGACCGGGCGGCCCTCCCACAGGATCTCGCCGCCGTCGGGCCTCCACAGCCCGGAGACGGTCTTGATCAGCGACGACTTTCCCGCGCCGTTGTCTCCGACGAGCGCGGTGACCTTCCCGGCGGGGATCTGCAGGTCGACATCGGTCAGGGCGCGTACGGGGCCGAACGCCTTGGTGACCTTGCGTAGCTCCAGCAGCGTCCCATTCCCGCCTGCCGTGGTTGCGCCTGTCCCCTCGTCGCTGGGACGAGGCTCTGAAATGTTCATTCTGTGGCCGTCCTGGGCGACGTGCCCGCCCGCTCGCGCGGACGGGCACGCTGCACCTATCGGTCGCTATCGATCAGCTCGGATCAGCTTATCCCGGCCTTCTTGCAGGCGGCGGCGTAGGAGCCTGCGCACAGCTGCGAAGACGGGACGAAGTTGTCCTTGACGACCGTGTCGTTCATGTTCTTGGGAGTAACCCACTCCGGCTTGAGCAGCACGGACGGGACGGCCTTCTTCTCGTTGATGTCCTCGGTCGAGCCGTTGAGCAGCGAGGACGGCGGAGTCTTGCCCGCCCGCAGATAGAGGGCGAGCGCGACGGCCGCCTGGGCCTCCGCGTAGATCGGCTTGTACACGGTTCCGCACTGATAGCCCGTGAGGATGTTCTGCAGACCCGTCAGCGTCGCGTCCTGCCCGGTGATCGGGAAGGTATTCGGCTTGACGCCGTGGCTCTTCAGGTAGGTGATGATCGGCGCGCCGTTCTCGTCGTTCGGGATGAGCGCAGCGTTAGCCGTCTTGTGCGCCGTGAAGGCCTGTTCGAACTCGGTCGCGGCCGTCGGCGGATCCCACGTGCCGGCCGGCGAGGCGACTTCCTTCCACGTACCCGCCTTGAACAGTGACTGCAACACACCGTTGTAGTAGCCCTGGTAGAAGAGAGTCGCGTTGTTGTCCGTCGGGTCACCGCGCATGACGATGACCTGAGGGTTCTTGACACTCTCGGAGGCGACACAGGCCTGGAGACCCTGGCCCATGACCTTCCCGACGGTGACGTTGTTGAACGACACGTAGTACGGACGGCTGCCGCCCAGTGTCAGACGGTCATAGTCGATGACCTTCGCACCGTGAGCGTTGGCGTACTTCTCCACCTGGGAGCCGGTGCCGGAGTCCTCCGGGTCAGACAGGATGATCGACGCACCGTTGGTGATGTCGCTCTGCGCGTCGGTGAGGAACGTCTGGTCGGATTTCTGAGCGTTCTGGATGATGATGTCCGACGCGGGAACGCCGGCGGCCAGGAGCGCCTTCTTGATATCCGGCTGGTCGAACTCGACGTAACGCGTCGAGGTGGTGGTGTCTGGCAGGATCGCCGCGATCTTGCCCTTCCCGGCGGCGGCGAGCGACTTCAGCTGCGCCATGGCGCTGAAGTCATTTGTGAATGACGCCGCCGAGATCGATGGTGCCGCGGCGGAACTGGTGGCCGCGGACGAACTGGTGGCCGCCGACGACGACGTAGCGCCCGCGCCGGATCCGCTCGAGGACGACGACGATGAGCTGCCGCACGCGGCGATCGCCAGCGCGCCGGAAACGGCAAGGGCGGCAAGAATTGGCTTGCTTCTCAGCAAGGTCACAAACACTCCTCCTCCTTGAGCAACTCTCGTCACGCACCACGCGAACGACACGTGGTGTGGCCGCGTAACGAATGTCACAGTGATCGAAACTGGACAGGACCATAGGGTCCCGGGCGTGAACGAGGCGTTAACAAGCGGCCGGCGGCCGTAAAAATGCAGTGAACGCCGTTGTGAGGTTCACTCGGCGACGAACCGGTACCCGGCGCGCGGCGCGGTGATGATGAGCGGCTGGGACTCGTCGGTCTCCAGCTTGGCGCGCAGGCGCCGGACGTAGACGCGCACGTACTCGGTCTCGGTCTGGTAGCCGTGGCCCCACACCCGGCGCAGCAGGTGGGCATGGCTGAGCAGCTTGCCGCGGTTGGTCACGAGCTCGCGCAGCAGCGAGAACTCGGTCGGCGTCAGGTGGACCGGCTCGCCCCGGCGCGTGACCTGCTGGCTGGTCAGATCGATGACGATGTCGCCCACCGTGATCACCGGCGGACCGGGCTCGGCGCCGCCGGCGGAGCGGGTCCGGCGCAGCGTCGCCGTGATCCGGGCCAGCAGCTCCTCCACGCTGAACGGCTTGGTCATGTAGTCGTCGGCGCCCATGTTGAGCGCGGTGACCTTGTCGCGCTCGCCCCCGCGCGCCGAGACGACGATCACCGCCACCGACGAGCGCTCCCGGATCTGGCGGCAGAGGTCAAAGCCGTCGGCCTCGGGCAGCATCAGGTCCAGCAGCACGATGTCGGGCTCCTCGGTCTCCAGGAGCTGGAGCGCATGCATCCCGTCAGTCGACACGACGGTATCGAAGCCGCGCACGGCGAGGTTGGAGCGGACGAGGTCGACGATGTTCGGGTCGTCCTCCACCAGGAGGGCCCGCGTGGTGGCCGTCGGCTCAGGCATCGGCCCGGGACGGGGTCGCCAGCGGGGCGAGCTCCTCGTGGTGACTCAGATCGTGGCCGTCATGCGCGTCGTGATGAGCCGCCGCTTCGACGGGGAGACGGATCCGGAACGCGGTGCCGGCAGGGCGCGGGGGCGAGTGCGATCGTGCCGCCGTGCGCCTGGACGATGCCGCGGGCGATCGACAGGCCGAGCCCGGCGCCGGCGCTGCGCGTGCGGTGACGGCGCGCCGAATCGAACGGCGCCGCGGCCAGGGCGGGCGGGAAGCCGGCGCCGTCGTCGACCACGCTGATCTCCACCTCGGCGCCGTCGTGAGGCGGCGCGGCCGAGACCCACACGTGGGTGCCGGGCGGGTTGTGCTTGAACGCGTTGTTGAGCAGGTTGACGAACACCTGCTCCAGGCGGTCGTGATCGGCCCACACCGTCGGGCAGGTCGGGGTCACAGGCGACCGAGACCTGCGCCGACTGGTCGCCGGGCAGGCAGGACACGGCGGCCTCCACCACGAGCGGGATGTCGCACCAGTCGAGCTGGAGACGCATGACGCCGGACTCGATCGCCGAGAAGTCGAGCAGGTCGTCCACCAGCCGCCCGAGCCGCGCCGACTCGGCGGCGATCCGCCCCAGGAACCGTTGCTCGGAGTCGCCGTCCCAGGTCACGTCGTGGCGCCAGCAGACTGGACGCGTAGCCCCGGATCGCGGTCAGCGGGGTGCGCAGCTCGTGGCTAAGACGCGACAGGAAGCCGCGCTGGAGCTCGCGGGAGCGGCGAAGCGCGGCGGCTTCCTGGTGAGCCAGTCCGGCCTCCTCGCGCTCCAGGGCGAGGCGCAGCGAGTGGGCGGCGTCCTCGATCAGCGCCGTCTCCTCCTCGGTCACGAGCAGGTCGATCCAGCCCGCGAGCAGCGCGCTCGCGCCACCGGGGGCGTTGAACGGCACGGCGAGCACCGGGCGGTGGGCATCGCCGCCGGTCTGCCGCGCAGTGCCGTCGTAGCGGGCGTTGGTCAGGGCGCGGCGGGCCGCCCCGCGCAGGCTGGCGGACGCCGCCGCCGGATCGGTCACCGAGCGGGCCGGCATAGCCTCGCCAGCTCAGGTCGGCGGCCGCTGGCTGGGTGACGAGGACGACTTCGTCGGCCTGAAGTCCGCGGCGCAGCGACTGGAGCGCAATGGCGAGGGCGTCGCCGACGGGCACAGGCCCAGCGAGCGTCTCGAGCATCTCCCGGATCGTCTCCAACACCCGGTTGCGCCCGGTGACCTGATCGAGCAGGCGGTCGCGCTCCACGGCGCTGGCGGCATAGCCGGCGTAGAGGGTGAGCAGGTCCAGCTCGTCGCGCCCGGGCGCGCCTACCTCAGGCCGGAAGACGGTGATGACCGCGTTGACGCCGGACGGGCCCATGACCGGGACCGACCAGGCGCTGGCGACCGCGCCCCCGGCGACGAGCTCGCGGAGCGGCGGCGCCGCGCCGGCAACGCGCAGGTTCTCCTCGATGACGCGCTCCTCGGTCGCAGCGGCGCGACCGACGGGACCGCCGGCGCTGCCGTACGGGAGCCTCAGCCACGGCTCGATCTCCTCGGCCGCGAGCCCCAGCGACGCGGCGCAACTCAGCGAGGGTCCGCTGGCGACGTGGATGCACGCGCGCTCGGTAGCCAGTGCGGCGCCGAGCGCGGACAGGATGAGCGAGAGGCTGGAGGACGGATCGGCCGAGACAAGGCGGTCGGCGAGGCCGTGCAGCCGCGTGAGCTGACGGCGAGCCGAGGAGTCGACCTGCTGTCCGGACATGATCGCGGTGAGGTCATCGGGGTGGGTGCCGCGGGGATCGAGCTCAGCGGCAACCCGGCCGTGGCGCAGGACCACGATCCGGTCGGCGAGACGGAACATCTGCTCGATGTCACGGCTGGCGAGCAGGATGGTCGTCCCCTGGTCGCGCAGGCTGACGATGAGGTCCTCCACCTGCCCGGCCTCGATGACGCCGAGCGATGCGGTCGGCTCGTCGAGCACCAGCAGCTGCGGTGCGCTGCAGACGGCCCGGGCGAGGGCGACGAGCTGGCGCTGACCGCCCGACAGCGAGCCGACGAGTCGCGTCGTGTCCCGCATCGGGATGTTGACCTCCTCCAGCAGTGCCGCCGCGGCGGCGTGGAACCGCGAGTCGGACATCATCAGCCGCTTCGTCTCCCGCCCCAGCAGGACGTTGCCGGCCACGTCGAGGTTGTCGCACAGGGCCAGGTCCTGCCAGACCACCGAGATCCCCCGGCGGCTGGCCCCGGCCGGATCGGCCGGCACCGGACGGTCGCCGAGCATGATCTCCCCGCCCGCGGGCGCGATGTCTCCGGCGATGCAGCGCACGACCGTCGACTTCCCGGCGCCGGGCTCGCCCGCCAGCGCTACCAGCTCGCCGGGCGCGATCCGCAGGTCGACCTCGCTCAGCGCCCGGAACTGACCGAAGTTGGCGCTCAGTCCGCTGACGGTGAGCAGCGACGGAGTCCGGGGTTCGGCGTGCAGCAAGGCGACGGTCATGGCGGGCGGGTCGATTCTAGGTGGCGGGAGTTGCGAGATCGTCACCACGCCACGCCGCCGGGATGTACACCGCCACGCGCTGCACCAGCGCGTCGACAATAAAGGCGGCCCGCAGACCTCGTGCGACCTCCGTTCGTGCGTCAGCCGGGCTGGCACTCGCGGCGGCGAGCTGCGGCTGGTTGTCGGTCTCGTCGCTGAGCATCCGGCGATTCGGTCAAGCGCCTGACCGATCTCCCGATCGTCGGGGCCCTGCTCCCAGTGTCGAGCTGCGCGGACCGGTCCCGGACAGCCACGGCCGGGACGCCGGGTCGTCGCCAAGGAACCCTCCGCGAACATCGCCGGTGCGGACGCTGGGTCATGGTTCTGGCGGCGACCCCGTCCGGTCAGAAACGGGACAGGAGATCAGGGTTACTTGCTCACCGGACACGGGAATCAAATCCTTATGGCGGGTTTGTTCAAGCGTGACCGCCGGTCGATTTTCAACGGGATGCATCCCGCGGACGAGCGTTCGAGCTCTTGGGGTGATGTCTTCGCCGGATACGAGGACACCCCGTATCTGACCGGGCTGGTCAACGTCCTTACCGTGTTGGGGACATTTGTCGGGATCTGGACGCTGATCATCCTGCTTGGTGACCTTCACCGCGGGTTCGGGGTGTATTGGTCGCTGATCTTGATTCTCGTGGTTGACATCGCGGCCAACGCCGCGGCGCGGTCGGTTCGCGCCAAGCGACGCCGCGCGTCTGGGGCGATGCGGGAGCGCCGCGGGTGGTCGCGCAAGCACGGATCGAGCTGATCCTCGAAGCCCCACCGGCCGAATGGGCCGGATCACAGCGGTCCCTTCGTCCCTTCACTGAGGAGGTCATCGCGCCGCCGGCGCCTAGCAGCAGCAGGCCGCCGAACGTGATCAGCTAGCCGTATCCCGGTGCACAGCACGTACAGCGCGATCGACCGGGTCTTTTGTGTCTGGTCTCATCGGATTCTCCACATCAGGGTGTTTCTTGCGGGTGGGAGTGCTCGCCGCGGTCCCGCTCGTTGCCGCCCATCCGACTTGGTCGCCTTGGCCTGCCGAAGTAGGTCGTCGGCCCGGGCCCTTGCGAGATAGATAGTCAGGTGCGAATTCATGGTTCTAGAGGGCCTTTCGAATCTGGGCCAACGGCGCAGTGGCAACTCTTGCGGGGTGGTGCACAATCGACCTCACCGATACCGCGAAAGACGGGGCGCGGAGTTACCGGATCCGCAGAGCCGCGTGGTGTCCTGAACGCGGCGTGCGGTCCGGTCAGCCGTCGGTGCGCCGCCCGACCTGAAGCGGCGAGTTCCTCGCCCTCAGAGTCCCTCTCGGCTCGCAGCGCCGGAGAGTAGACTCGCTACATGGGAGACGTGGGTGCCGATATCCGGCAGCTTGCGGCTTGGCTCGACTCCAACGCGCAGGAGGTCACGGATGTCGTGGACCAACGGCTCCGCGACGAGGTGCCGGAGTATTTCGAGGGCATCGACCCGGGCATGGCCGACGTCGAGCGGGCCAGCATCGTCGCGAACCTGCGTGCGGTGGCACACGGTCTGGGCCACGGTCGCGCGATGCCTGACCGCCTGCCGCCCAGCGCGGTCGACGAGGCGCTGCTGGCGGCGGGTGAAGGGCTCCCGTGGGCAGCGCTGCATCGGACCTACTCGATCGGGCACGCCAGCCTTTGGGAGCAGATGTGCGCCGAGGTGGAGCGCCGGGGACTCCCGGACGCTCGGCGGGTCGAGGCGCTCCGGGTCCTGTCGCGGTACCTGTTCGCGTACGTCGACCAGGTCACCGGAGAACTTGCGGAGGTCTACCAGGCGGAGCGTGACCGGCTGCTGCGCAGTCAGGAGCGCAAACGCGCGTCGTTGACGCGGGAACTGCTCGCGGGGATGCCGGTTTCCGAGGAGGAGCTCGGATATCGCTTGCGCGTGGATCACATCGGCGTGGTTGCCTGGGGTCGGAGCCCCGAGGCGGGCGCCACGCAGCTCGCGCAGGAGCTTGGCTGTGCGCTGCTGATCGCTGGCGGCGGGGGGCACTCTGTGTGGGCCTGGCTCGGTGGACGTCCGCGGATCGGGGCGACGGCGGCGCGAGCGCTGGAGCGGTTCTCACCCCAGGAAGGAACATTTCTGGCCTGCGGCGATGTGGCCTTCGGTGAGGATGGGTTTGTCCAGACTCACCGTCAAGCTCTCCTGGCCTACAGGGTCGCGATGATCGGCGGCATGCCGGTTACCCGGTACGACGACGTCGCGCTCGAGGCGCTGGTCGTCCAGGATGAGCGCCTCGCGAGAGAATTCGTCGCACGCGAGCTTGGACCGCTCGCCGCCCCGGACGCCAAGACCGCTCGACTGCGCGCGACGCTGCGGGCCTATTTCAGCCTGGGTCAGAATGCGGCCGCAGCTGGCGCGCTGCTCAAGATTCACGAGCGAACCGTTGGCTACCGGCTCGCCACGATCGAGGAACGTGTTGGGCATCCGATCACGCGCCGCCGCGACGAGCTCGGGCTGGCTCTGCGGATCCACGCGCTGATCGAGTCCGACTCGGATGTGGCCGTCGAGGACGAGCCGGTGGCGTTCGCGCGGCGCGAGCGCGTCGTCGTGGACGGCGGCGAGTAGCTCCGGCGCCCTTCCTTTCGGGAATCCGACAAAGGCGGGGACTTCCTTTGCGGTGTACGCATGGTGAAGCGCGCCGGCGCCCGGCACTCTGTCTCTGAGCGAACGGCTGGCTCGCCAATCGAAGCGAACGGTCACGTAGCGGCCACATACCGCTCGTCTTCGCTCACCGACTCGCGCCTTTCTCAACCAGCCCTCTCCTGGAGGCCCAATGACGTCCACATCGACGAATATCAATCGCTGGCGCGCGTTCGCGTTGTTGGCGGTCTCGTACTTCATGACCATCATCGACCTGACGATCGTCAACGTCTCGCTGCCGACGATCGGACGCGACCTGCACTTCAGCGAGACGAGCCTGCAATGGGTCGTGACGGCGTACGCGATCACGTTCGGCGGCTTTCTCCTGCTGGGCGGCCGCGCGGCGGATCTGCTCGGCCGCCGCCGGATCCTGATGCTCGGGCTTGCCCTGTTCACGGCGGCGTCGCTGGCCTGCGGGCTCGCGACCGGCCAAGCATTCCTGATCGGGAGCCGGGCCGTTCAGGGACTAGGTGCAGCCAGCATGGTGCCGGCTGCCATGTCACTCGTGATGAACATGTTCGAGGAGGGCGCGGAGCGCAACAAGGCGCTTGGGATCTGGGGCGGGCTCGCCGCCGCCGGCGCGACCGTCGGGCTGATCGGCGGCGGGCTTCTCACCCGCTACGCCGGGTGGCAGTACATCTTCTACCTGAACATCCCAATCGGCGCAGCCGCGCTGGCGCTCGCACCGCGACTCGTCCCAGACAGCCGGCCCGCCACGGTGCGCCGGAGGTTTGACGCGCTCGGCGCGATCGCCGGCACGGGCGGGCTGGTGCTGCTGGTCGAGGCGATCGCCGGCGCGACGCAGTACGGCTGGGGAGCAACAAGAACGATCGCGCTGCTCTCGGGATCCGCGGCGCTGCTCGTCGCCTTCGCGGCGATCGAGAGCCGGGCGCAGGAGCCGTTGTTGCCGCTTTCGATCTTTCGGCTCCGCACGCTCGCCGCCGCGAACATCGCCGCCCTGCTGTCGGGCGCCAGCTTCTTCGGGTTCATCTTCGTTGGCACGTTGTACATGCAGCAGGTGCTGCACTACAGCGCCCTTGACGCCGGGGTCGCGTGGCTCGCCACATCGCTGAGCTCGATCGCGCTTGCCGGCCTCTCGCAGAAGCTAGTAACCCGCCGCGGAGCCAAGATCGTGATGACGATCGGGATGGCGCTCATTGGCGCGGGCGTGATCTGGGCAAGCCAGGAGCCCGTCCATGGGCACTTCCTGGCCAACCTCGCCGGCCCGATGGTCATCGCCGGCGCAGGGACCGCGTTCGCGTTCATCCCGATCTCGATCGCCGCGCTCGCCGGCGTCGCCGAGCATCAGGCCGGTCTCGCATCCGGGCTGATGAACACCTCCCGGCAGCTCGGCGGAGCGATCGGGATCGCGATCGCCTCAAGCGTTGCCACTGGCCACGCCAACACCTTGCTTCACGCCGGCAACACACTACCCGCCGCTCTCACCAGTGGCTTTCAGCAGGCACTGTGGGTGCTTGGCGCGATCGCGTTGCTCGCCCTCCCGGCGATCTTCACGCTCGTCCGGGGCGACGAGCTCTCGGGCACCGTCGCCAAGACGGCGGTCCGGGAGGCGCAGACCGCCGTCGCCAGCACAAACTGACACACATCGACCAAGCGGACACAGAGGAGACAGACCAATGAAGGACCTGATGCATTCGACCCATTACGCCGAGCAGCGCTCGGCGCCTCGTCCGGCACCCGGCTTGATCCCGGAGTTGCGCACCGCGCTCCATGGTGAGGTGGTCGCGCCCGACGATCCCGAGTACGAATCAGCTCGGCTGGTGGTCAACGCCGCAGTCGACCGGCGACCCGCGCTGATCGTCCGCGCTGCCGATTCCGCTGACGTGGCGCTCGCCGTCTCGCTCGCACGCACGAAAGGGCTTGAGCTCGCAGTTCGAGGCGGCGGGCACAGCTTCGCCGGTCACGGCACGACCGACGGGGACTGCTCTTGGACATGTCCAATATGCGCGCGCTGCACGTCGACACGCAGCGGCGGATCGCATGGGCCCAGGCCGGGCTCACAGCCGGCCAATACACCGCAGAAGCGGCGAGGCACGGTCTCACGACTGGCTTCGGGGACACCGGATCGGTCGGGATCGCCGGGCTGACGCTCGGAGGAGGCATCGGCTGGCTCGTGCGCAAGCACGGCTTGACGATCGACGATCTGCTCGCCGTGGAGCTCATGACCGCGGACGGGGAACGTCTCCAGGTCGATTTTGAGCGGCACCCGGATCTCTTCTGGGCGCTCCGCGGCGGGGGCGGGAACTTCGGGGTCGTGACGCGTCTGCAATACCGACTCCACCGGATCGAAACGATCCTGGGCGGGCTGCTGGTGCTACCAGCGAGCCCCGGGATCCTGGCGTCGTTCATCGCCGCGGCGGACGACGCGCCGGATGAACTTTCGACGATCGCCATCCTCGCGCGACTCCCCGCGCTGCCGTTCGTGAGCGCAGAAGATCACGGCCGGTTGGCACTGATGGTGCGCGTGGCGTATGCCGGTGATCTCGAGCGCGGTCAGCGGGCCCTGGCTCCGCTGCGCGCACTCGCGACTCCGCTTGCCGACGCGGTCATGCCGATCCCCTATCGACAGATGTATGCGGCAGAGGGTCCCGACCCACGGGTCCGAATGGCTACGCGCTCGATGTTTCTCGACAAGCTGGACCCGCGCGCCGCAGCAACGATCTTCGGGCGGATGCAGGCGCAGCCGTCGCCGACGACGGCCGTGCAGATCAGGGTGCTCGGCGGTGCAATGGCGCGCGTCCCGTCGGACGCGAGCGCCTTCGCTCACCGCGACCGGTCCATGATGGTGACGTTCGTCGCGGGTTATCAAGGCGTAGACGAAGCCGCTTCGCACGAGACGTGGGTCGCTGACTCGCTGGCGGCGATGAGCCCTGCCGCGCACGGTGTCCACGTCAGCTTCCTCGGCGACGAGGGCATCGCCCGGGTTCACGAGGCCTATCCCGAGGACACCTACAACCGGCTCGCGGCGATCAAACGACGGTATGACCCGACGAACCTGTTCCGCGCCAACCAGAACATTGCGCCCAATGGCTGCGGAAATGTATGAGCCACACCGCGCATGCGAACAGGGCGCACCGACACACACGTAAGCCCGCCACGGCTACCACCCGATTGAGGAGAAGCTGATGAGCAAGGTATCTGTCAACCATGAGCGATCGGCCATCGTGGCAATGCACGCGGGCGTTGTGCTCACGCTTGTCGCGATGATCGTCCCGTACGTGGATCACGCAACCGCCAACGTGTTGGCCGACCACATCCGGGCCAGCTATCCCACCTACAGCCAGGCGCGCATCGACACCGCCGCCACGACCTACCTGCTCTACGTGTCCATCATCGGAGCGCTCGGCGTCATCTGCTGGCTCTGGACGATCCGGGTCGTGAACGCCCGAAAGCGCTGGGCCCGCGGCGCCGTGACCGCGATGTTCGCGCTCGGGACCAGCATCGCCCTGTTCGATCTCCTCGTCAAAGACACCTCCGGCGACACCGGCCTGCCACCGCTGCTGGGCTGGATCGGCATGCTGCCGTGCTTGGCCGGGCTTCTAGCAGTCACGCTGCTGTGGATAAGCGGCGATCCCTACAGGGCCGACTCCGGCCATCGACGTGTCGCATAGCCTGGGTCAAATAGCTGTGCTTGTCTCGCAGGCGACCGATTTTCCGAGGTGGTACCAGGATGTCATCGCCAAGGCGGAACTTGCGGAGAACGGCCCGGTGCGGGGCACGATGGTGATCCGTCCGTAGGGCTACGCGATCTGGGAGCGCATGCAGGCGGAGATGGACGACCGGATCAAGGCCGCCGGCGCGGAGAACGTCTACTTCCCGCTGTTGATCCCGCGAGGGCTATCTCCGTCGCGAGGCCGAGCACGTCGAGGGCTTCAGCCCCGAGCTGGCGGTGGTGACCGAGGCCGGCGGAAGGCGCTCCAAGAGCCGGTCGATCATCCGGCCCACGAGCGAGACCGTGTTCGGCGAGTACCTCGCCCGCTGGGTCCAGAGCTACCGCGATCTGCCGCTGCTGCCTCAACCAGTGGGCGAACGTCGTGCGCTGGGAGCTGCGGCCGCGGCTGTTTCTGCGCACCACCGAGTTTCTGTGGCAGGAGGGCCATACCGCGCACGCGACCGAGGCCGACGCCGCCGCGTACGCGCGGCGGATCCACTCGAGGTCTACCGCTCTTCCTCGAGAACGTCCTCGCGATCCCGGTGCTGAGCGGGCTGAAGACCGAAGCCGAGCGGTTCGCGGGCGCGACCAACGACGCTCACGTGCGAGGGCATGATGCGTGACGGAAAGGCGCTGCAGCTCGCCACGAGTCACGAGCTCGGCCAGAACTTCGCCCGGGCGTTCGACATCACCTACACCGACGAGGCGGTCGCAGCAACTGTGCTGGACGACCTCGTGGGGCAGCTCGACCAGGATGATCGGGGGCCTCGATCATGGCCCACGGCGACGAGCCGGCCTGAGGCTGCCCCCGAAGATCGCCCCCGTCCAGGTCGTCATCGTGATCGTCAAGGACGATCCGGACACGGCCGCCGCCGGCGTGCAGCTCGAGCGCGAGCTGCGGGAGACCGGCCTTCGCGTCCGGGTCGACGCGCGGACTGACCTGCGGCTCGGCCGGCGGCTGACCGATTGGGAGCTCAAGGGCGTCCCCGTCCGCGTCGAGATCGGCCCCCGAGACCTGGCGCACGGATACGGTCAGCATCGCCCGCCGCGACCGCGGCGGCCGCGAGCCGACCGCTGTCCGACACGTGGCCACCGCCACCGCTAACGCCGTGCAGTCAGTCTACGACGGGCTGCTCGCCGAGGCGACCGCAGCGCTGCGATCCCGGACGATGGACGTGGACGATCTCGACGCCGCCACCGCGGCAGCCGGCGTCGGATTCGCGCGGCTGCCGTGGCGCGCCTGCGGCCCCCAGGGCGAGAAGCAGCTCAACCGGGCGGGACTTTCGGTGCGCTGCCTGATGACCGCCGACGGGTCGATCCCGGCGGCGAGCGACGACGACGGTCTCGACGCAATCATCGCCCGCGCCTACTGAAGGTGGAGGGCCGGGCGATCACTCCGCCCCACGCTTCATCCCCGCGCCCCGGGTGTGTCGCGCCGCCTGAGGGCCTTCAGCGCCCGGAACAGTGGCGTTGGCGGCGGTGGCGCTCCAGCTGGGTCTGATGCGCCGGGTCGGTCATGGTCAGCCCACCGGCGAACACCCGCACAAACGGCTGAGCCGGGACGCGCAGCACCCATTTCCGGGGCGATAGACCGTCCGCTGAAACGTCCGCGGCCATCCCGGTGCAACCTTCGGATCTCCGCCCACTGCTCCACGCCGACCACCCTTCCTCCTCAGCTGCGGACCAGTCTCCGCTGCATCGACTCGCCGTCAGCCAGCACCGGCGACGCCCGCCGCCACAGTCGAAGAGGTCACTGGTCGGTCCACAGGGGCTCCGGTGCGGCACGTTCATTCCGGGCTGTTGAACCAGATCGGGTCCCAGCCAATGAGATCGAACCTACGTTTGATGCCCTTTGATGCCCTCCGGGCATCTCAGCGCGTAGGCCGCAAAATCGCAATCCAGCTGATTTGCAGCTATTTCACTAGTCGGGGAGACAGGATCAAATCCCCGTGCTCTGGGCGATTTGACCCCAAGATGTGCAGAAGGTGTGCAGCAGCACGGCCGCAGACGAGATTGCCTGAAAGGGTCACATCGACCCCCGCGTGTCCCACGCCGCCACCATCTCTTCTCCGGCCTCAGTGGCTCGCCAAAGGTGGGTCCCGACCGGTCGCACCACGAGTCCCCTGCGACGGAGGCTGTGCAGGGTCTTCGCCGTCTTGGCTTCGGCGGTCACCGCCAGCTTGAGCAGCACGAAACGCATGCGCTCGCCCACCTCAATCGGAGTCATCTGCTCTTCGACCATCAACTCCTCCTCGGGGACCTTGCACACCTTTGGGAAAGGTGTGCAAGAAGGTGTGCACGGCGAAGCGCCGGCCCTCTCAGACCGGCGCCCGTCGTTACTGGCGATACAGCGGGAAAACCCTTACGGCTATTGGGATCGCGGTGACTCCTGCTAACTGCTGCGAACCCCTGCGAACTACAGGGTTTTAGTCGGGGAGACAGGATTTGAACCTGCGACCGCCCGGCCCCCAGCCGGGTGCGCTACCAGACTGCGCCACTCCCCGTGGCTCGCCGATGATAACCGGCGCAAGAGCGGGCGACGGGAATCGAACCCGCCCTAGAAGCTTGGAAGGCTTCTGTGCAACCACAACACTTCGCCCGCGGGATGACCGATGGTAACGCCGGCTGCTTGACCCGGCGGTCAAGCTCAGCCCCGCCTCGGCGTACCGCGCGCTGGCGCTGCCGCTGCGCGCCGCTCCTCCGTGGGGACGTCGCCGTCGCGCACGAGATCTTGCGGCGGCCACGGTCCCGTCCAATTGTCCAGCGCGCCGTCGAGCGTCACCACCGATCCGGAGAGCGCCCGCCCCATCGGCGTGGCCAGCAGCGCCACCAGCCACCCGTACTCCTCCACCTCGCCAAGGCGCTGGAGCGGCACCGACTCGGCCGCTCGCCGCCACAGCTCCGCCGGATACTTCTTCAGCGACTCGGTGGCCAGGCGGCCGAGCGCGATCGCGCTCACTGCGACGCCGTCGGGGGCCCACTGTGCCGCCAGCTCCTTGGTGAGCGCCTCGACCGCGGCCCGAGCGGCTCCGGTATGCGCCATCGCCGGGAAGCCCTGGTGCGGGGAGACGGTGACGTTGACGATCGTCCCGCCGGCAGGCGCGCATGGCCAGGTCGTAGGCGGCCTCGCACATCGCCAGCGTGCCGGCGACGTTGAGCCGCTGGACCGCGTTCCACCCCTTGGCGGTGATGCCCTCGGCGGGGACGAAGTACTGGCCGCCGGCGTTGTTGAGCAGGAAGTCCAGACGCCCGTGGCGCTCCAGCGCGCTGGAGACGATCGCCTCGGCGCCCGCGCGCTCGCGGATGTCGCCCGAGACCCATGAGCAGCCCTCCCCCAGCTCGGCCGCCGTCTCAGCCAGGACGTCGTCCCGGCGCCCGGCGATGACGACGTCGGCCCCGCAGCGCACCAGCTCGGCCGCCGCGGCCTTGCCGAGGTTGGTGCCGCCCCCGGTGACGAGCGCGACTCGCCCGGCCAGCGCGCCGGGCGCGAAGATCCGCGACCCCTCCAGCGTCTACTCCCCCAGCACCTTGATCACGAGCCGCTTGGGCGCCCGCCGTCGAACTCGCAGTAGAAGACCTGCTGCCAGGGCCCGAGGTCGAGCCGGCCCTCGGTGACCGGGACGATCACCTGGTGGTGGACGAGCAGGTTCTTGAGGTGGGCGTCGCCGTTGTCCTCGCCGCCGCGGTGGTGGCGGTAGTCGCCCGGGTCGGGCAGCAGCTCGCGGGCGACGTCGTTGGCGGGCTCGGTCCAGCTGGGCGGCGCGACCTTGTCCAGCCACTCCAGCGTGTCGGCCTGGAGGCCGGGCTCGTCGTCGTTGATCCAGACGCCGGCGGTGATGTGCATGGCGCACACCAGCGCCATGCCCTCGGCGATGCCGGCGTCGCGGACCGCCTCGGCGACGTCCTCGGTGATCCGGATGAACTCGCGCCGCCGGGAGGTGTTGAACGTGCGGTAGACGGTGTGCGAGAGCATCACAAGCGCAGCCGGGAAGCAGGGGAGCCGGGATTCGAACCCGGATTCACGGTTTTGGAGACCGCGCGCATAGCCATTAACTCACTCCCCTGTGAGGTCCTGCGATGGTACCGGCCTGTGCCGGCGCTTCGATCTCCAGTTTCCCGCTCGAGCAGGTGCCCGACCTCGCAGCCCGCTTCCCCGCCGTCGACGAGAGCGCCCGGCGAGACGATCGGCGCCGCCGCTCGCGCTCGCGGCTACTACCGGCGCCGCGAGTTCCTGGCTCGTCTGCGCCTGGAAGACCCCGCGCAGCGCGCCGAAGGTCGCGCTCAACAGGGAGCCGGCGGTCCGCGCCGCCACCCGGCGCGCCCTCGCCGAGCCCGACGAGGCCGTCCGGATGGAGGCGCTGCTCTCGCTGAGCGGCGTGGGCGTCCCCACCGCCTCGACGCTCCTCTACTTCGCCTTCCCGGCCCTGTATCCGATCCTGGACGTCCGGGCGCTGGAGTCGCTGGGGGTCAAGCCCCGCTCGCAGTACCCGATCACCTTCTGGCTGGGCTACCTGGAGGCCTGCCGCGCGCTGGCGGTGCGGTGCAGGCGTCTCGATCCGCACGCTGGACAAGGCGCTGTGGCAGTGGTCCAAGGAGCGCTCGGTGGCAGCTCGGCTCTGACGGCCGACGGAGGAGTGCGGGCGGAGGGAGTCGAACCCCCACGGGCTTGCGCCCACCGGCACCTAAAGCCGGCGTGTCTACCGTTTCACCACGCCCGCGAGGCGTCGCGAGGATTGTGAGGCACGCTGACCGGGAATGCTGTGCGCATGTCCAGCGCTTCCAGCAGGTAAGGTCCGGTTTCGTGGCTCAGGTTCGCAACGTCCGGCCCGGCTACGCGGTCATCCATCCCAACCGGGACAAGGCGATCTGCAAGCTGACCAAGCTCATCGTCGTGGCCCTGCTCATCGCCTCGGTGGTGCTGATGATGATCCTGACCGATCGGCGGCTGGAGCAAGCTCCAGGGGATGAAGCCGGTCAACTTCATCTGGTCGGCCGTCTACATCGTCCTCGCGTTCTACATCCTGCGCTGGGCCCGCGGGCTGCTGCCGATCGCCGCGGCGCTGGCCATCCTGCTGCTGATCATCGCCGTGATCGCCGGCCTCGGGCTCGACGGCACGAGCTGGTTTGACCGCAACCACCACGGCTTCGCCGCCGCCCAGTCGCTGTTCGGCGGCTCGGGGCTGAGCACCGACGTGCTCGGCACGATCACCCTGCTGCTCATCCCGGTCGAGGTCGCGCTCGATCGTGTTCGCCATGATCGGCTTCTCCCAGGGCTGGAACGTCGAGCTCGAGGTGCCCGAGGAGGAGGCCCGTCGGCGCGGCTCCAAGCCGATCGCGCGCGGTCCCTCGGCCGCCACGGCGTAGGCGAAGGCGTAGGCCACACACCGGCCGGACAACCTCGACTACCTCAGTGTCGACCCGACGAACGCGGTAGGAGGGCGGTGGGTTGCTCCCAGGACGCTGATCAAGCGTCCCGGGCTGCTCCACCGCGGGAACCGCGCCCCCAAGCCCCAACTACAACGCGAAAGCAATCCAAAAGTTACGTATGAGCCAAGGATTCCCTGACCAGGTCCAGAATCTTCGGTCAGCAGGGACGCTATCCGCGTGTTGATGCGCCCCCGTCAGCACGTAATCAAGGGACCCGCGGCTCTCGGACGGGCCGTGGGTCCCAATCTTCTCGGGAGCAAACCGTCGGCCGCGGACGCCCCCCGGTCCCGACTCGACTGAACGCGATACGGCGGGAGGGATTCGAACCCTCACGTCCTCAAGGACAATGGATTTTGAGTCCATCGTGTCTACCGTTCCACCACCGCCGCGGTGGGGCCAAGTCTAGGGCTGGGCGCCGTCGAGGATCAGGCCCAGCAACGCGTCCATGAGCGCCGGGGCTGCCGCCGCCAGGCCGGCCGGCCCGTCGTCGGCGGCGGCCAGCTCGCGCACGGCCAGGCCGGCGCGGGCGGCGATGAGCCCGCCCGCGGCGTAGTCCCAGAGGTTGACGCCGCGCTCGTAGTAGGCGTCGTAGCGCCCGCAGGCGCGCCAGGCGAGGTCGAGCGCGGCCGACGCCGGCGCGGCGGATGTCGCGCACGCGCGGCAGCACGCGGCCCATCACCACCGCCTGCTTGGCCCGGACGGCGGCGTCGTAGGCAAAGCCGGTGGAGACCAGCGCCGTCGCCAGGTCGTCGCGCGCGGAGCCGGCGATCGTCTCGCCGTTGAGCGTCGGCGGGCCCGAGCGGCTGGCGGCGAAGGTCTCCTCGCGGACCGGGTCGAGGACGACGCCGACCACCATGCCCGTCGCTGTCCTGCAGGCGACGCTGACCGAGAACTGCGGGATCCCGAAGAGGAAGTTGACGGTGCCGTCGAGGGGGTCGATGACCCAGCGCAGCTCGCCGTCGCCGGTCGCCCCGCCCTCCTCGCCGAGGATCGCGTCGGCGGGACGCCGCTCGCCGAGCACGCGCCGGATCGCCGCCTCGGCGGCGAGATCGGCCTCGGAGACGGGGTCGGTCGCGGTGCTCTTGGTCCGCACGCCTCGCACGTGGCCCCCGAACCGGGACATCAGCTCCTGCCGCCGCGGCGCCCGCGGCCTCGTGCGCCACGGCCAGCAGTTCGTCCTCGAGACACACTCATCTGGCACCGGTTGTACTAGATCGGCAGCCGCCCGGCCCCCGCCGCTCGCGCCCTGGGATCATCCGCCTCCATGCCGGCCGCCGACACCGCCACGCGGCTGACCCGGCTTCAACGCCGGGGCGCCGGCACCGACGCCGAGCGCCGGGCGGCCGTGTGGCTGGCCGGCGAGCTGCGCGGCGGCCGCCGCAGGGCAACCGTGGAGACGTTCTGGTGCCGCCCCAACTGGGCGCTGGCCCACGCCTGGCACACGCTGGCGGCGATCGTCGGCAGCCTGCTGGCGGTCCACCACGGCTTCCTCGGCGGCGCCTCGTCCTGGGGGCGCTGCTGTGCGTGATCGGCGACGCGCTCACCGGGTGCTCGCCCGGCCGCCGGCTGACCCGCGAGCACGCCAGCCAGAACGTGGTCAGCCGCGCCCCGGCGCAGTCCGGCGGAGCAGACGCGGCGCCGCGTCCGTCTGATCGTCACCGCCAACTACGACGCCGGCCGCACCGGCCTGGTCTACCGCAACTGGCTGCGCGCGCCGGCGGCGCGCCTGAGACGGCTCACCGGCCGCGCTCACCCCGGGCTGGGCGGGCTGGCTGGTCATCGTCATGGCCTGGCTGCTGGCGGTGGCCGTGGTGCGCCACGGCGGCACCGCCGGCACCCCGATCGGCGTCGTGCAGCTCATCCCCACCGCCGCGCTGGTCCTCGCACTGGCGCTGCTGCTCGAGCTGGCCGGCGCGCCGTTCGGCCCGGCCGCCGGTGACAACGGCACGGGCGCCGCCGTGGCGATCGCGCTCGTGCGCGCGCTCGACGCCGCGCCCCCGCGGCGGCTGGAGGTCGAGCTCGTCCTTCAGGGCGCCGGCGAGGCCGGGATGGTGGGCCTGCGGCGCCACCTGCGCTCGCGCCGCCGCGAGCTGCGCCCCGCCAACACGATCGTGCTCGGCATCGCCGCCGCGGGCTCCGGCCGGCCTCGCTGGTGGGACTCCGACGGGCCGCTCGTGCCGCTGCGCTACCTGGCGCGGCTGCGCGGGCTCGCCGCCCAAGCCGGCGGTGCCGCCCCGGGCGCCACGGCGTCACCCGGCCCCGCCGCGGCGCGGCCCCACCGCGGCCGGGGCACCTCCCCCGCCCTGCCCGCCCGGGCGCGGCGCATGCCGGCGCTCACCATCGGCTGCCTGGACGCCCGCGGGCTCGCGCCCCGCTCCCACCAGGCCGGCGACATCCCGGCGGCGCTGGACCCGGCGGCGCTCGACGCGCTCCTGCAGTTCGCCCTGACGCTGGTCGACGCGATCGACGCCGACCTGGCCCGCGGGGCTACCGATAGATCAACTGCTGCCCCAGCAACTGCGTGACGGTCACGAACGTGTAGCCCCGCGCGCGCAGCGTGCTGGATGATGTCCGGCAGCGCCGCAAGCGTCTCTGACCGGTCGCCGCCGCCGTCGTGCATGATCACGATCGCGCCGGGATGCGCGTTGGCGAGGACGTTGTCCTCGATCTCGCCGACGCCGGGCAGAGCCCAGTCGCGCGGATCGATATCCCACTGGATCGTCGTGAACCCCAGCGAGCGCGCCTCGTCGATGAGCGCCGGAGCTCACCGCGCCATAGGGCGCCCGGAACAGGCACGGCGTAAACCCATGGGTGGCGCTGCGGATCGCGGCCGCCGCCGCCTCGATCTGCGCCGGCCGCGACGGGGCCGCCGCCGGCGACGCACGATGTGGCTCCACGTGTGGTCGCCGATCATGTCGCCGTCGGCCAGCATCCGCCGTTCGATCGCACCGCCCTCGCCGTACGTGGCCGATCTGCTCGCCGATCTCGAAGAAGGTCGCCGGGACCTTGTAGCGCTCGAGCAGCGCCAGGAACTGCGGCGTCTGGTACCACGGGCCGTCGTCGAAGGTGAGCGCGATCTCTCGCCGGCTGCGTCGCGATCGCCGCCCACGAACGGTGCGCCCGGTGGCGGTGCAGCCGACTGGGCTGGGGCGTGATGCAGCGCCGCGAGCGTCGGCCTTGCGCCGGCCAGAGGGTCACGCATGCGGTCCCCGTTCGGCGTGGCGCAATGCGGCAGCCGCGAGGGTGCTGCGGACCTGCCAGCGGATCGGCCGTGCCGACGCTCTTCGAGCGCCGACGGGCAGGAACGTGGCCGTGAGCTGGCGCGAACCCGCCCGGGTGATCGGTGGCCGCGACGATCGACGGCGGCCCGAGCCGAGCCTGGCCCGGAGCAACGCCGATGATCCGGCGGTACTGAAGGCGCGCGGTGGCCTCCCCGGCGCGCGGTCCGACCAGGCAGAGCTGTCCGGTCGCCTCGGCGTCATGCACGCGCTCGATGATGCAGGCACAGCGAGCGCCCGGCCCGGCGTAGCGCCCCGGGCGAGAACGGTGTCCGCATCTCCAGGCTCCAGACGACATCCTGGCCGGGCTGCGTCACCGAGGCGCGTCTCGACTGCGAGCGGGAGGCGGGCCGAGGCGTCGGCATGGGCCCACGCGACGGAGACCGCCACTGCCAGTGCTCCCACCACCAATCCAATGACCCCTGTGCGCACCGACCACCGACTATAGGTCCGCGGGAGCGCCGCCGAGCCCGCCGACCCATAGACTGCCGCACTTCGTGTCATCCCCCGTGTGCATAGTGGGCGGGACGGGAGCGCTCGGCTTCGGCCTGACCGTGCGGCTGGGGCGCGCCGGCGTCCCGATCGTCATCGGCTCGCGTGACGGCGGCCGCGCCCAGGAGGCGGCGGCAAAGGCGCAGGCGCAGGTCCCCGGCGCCACCGTCACCGGGCGCCGAGAACGCCGAGGCCGTGCAGGGGGCCGAGATCGTGATCCTCAGCGTGCCCTTCCGCTCCCAGTCAGAGACGCTCACCAACCTCAAGAACGCGCTCGGACCCGAGCAGCTGGTGATCGACGCCACGGTGCCGCTGGCGGCCGCGGTGAGCGGCAAGGCGACACGCACGCTCGGGGTGTGGCAGGGCTCCGCGGCGCAGCAGGCCCAGGAGATGGTCCCCGAGGGCGTCCGGGTCGTCTCGGCCTTTCACACCGTCAGCGCCGCGCTCCTCACCGATCTCGATCACGAGCTCGACGAGGACGTGCTCGTCTGCGGGGACCGCAAGGCCGACAAGGCCAAGGTCATCGAGCTCGTCGACAGGATCGACGGGCTGCGCGCGGTGGACTGCGGTCCGCTGGAGATGGCGCGGATCGTCGAGCAGTTCACCCCGCTGCTGATCTCCATCAACGTCCGCAACAAGGTGCGGGCGGGCATCAAGATCACGGGCCTGGACCATGTGAGCGCCGACGGGGCCCGTCGTCGTGCTCGCCGGCGGGACCGGCGGAGCGAAGCTGGCGCGCGGGATGCTCGACGTCGTCGGCGCCGATGATCTGGTCGTGGTCGCCAACACCGGCGACGACATCGAGATCTACGGGGCCCACGTCTCCCCTGACCCCGACCTGGTGACGTTCTGGCTCGCCGACCGGATCGATGAACGCGGCTGGGGGCTCAAGGACGACACCTTCGCGGTCATGGACGGTCTGCGCGAGCTCGGCGTCGACGTCTGGTTCAACCTCGGTGACCGCGACCTCGCGATCGCCATCGAGCGGGCGCGCGCGCTGGACGAGGGCGCGCGCCTGACCGAGGCCCACGCGCGCATCTGCGCGGCGCTGGACGTCCGCGCCCGGGTCCTGCCGATGTCCGACAAGCCGGTGCGCACCCGGGTCATGGCCGACGGGCAGCTGGTGCTCGCTTCAGGAGTTCCTCATCCGCCGGCGCGGCGAGGGCCCGGTCCAGGACGTCGACTTCCGCCACGCGCGCGCGGCGGCGCCCACCCCCGAGGTGCTCGAGGCCATCGCGACCGCCCGCGCGATCGTCATCGGGCCGTCCAACCCGATCATCTCCATCGGCCCGATCCTCGCCCTCCCGGGCCTGACCGAGGCGCTCACGGCCAGCCCGGCCGCCGTGGTCGCCGTCAGCCCCCTGGTCAAGGGCCGCGTGCTCAAGGGCCCGACCGAGGCCTTCCTGCGGTGGGCGCGGCGAGCCGTCTCCAGCGCCGGGATCGCCGAGACCTACGACGGCATCATCGACGGCCTGGTCGCCGACGAGCGCACCCGCGCCCTGCCCATACTGGAGACCAGCGTGCTCATGGACGACGCCGCCGCCCGCCGCCGGGTGGCCGAGCAGACGCTCCAATTCGCGCTGGGGCTCCGGAAATGACAGCGCACAACGCCTGTCCGCGCGGGATCCGCCCGGCCGCCAGCTAGCGTGTAGCTGCCGTGACGACCCTCGCGATCCTTCCGATCAAGACGCTCGACGACGCCAAGACGCGGCTCGCCGAGGAGCTGGACCCCCGCCCGCGGCGGGCGCTGGTGGAGGCGATGTTCTCCGACGTGCTCGTCGCGCTTGCGCCGCGCCAAGCTGGTCGACCAGGTGCTCGTCGTCTCGCGGGACCACAACGCCCAGCGGATCGCCGGCGGTTACGGGGCGATCGGTCGCCGACGACGAGGACACCGGCCACAACGACGCCGCCGGCCGAGGCATCGCCCGGGCCATCGAACTGGGCGCCGAGCGGGTGCTGCTGGTCCCCGGCGACACCCCGCTGCTCGACCCCGTCGAGCTCGACGAGCTGATCGCGCCGCCAGGTGGAGCCGCCCTTCGTGCTGATCGTGCCCGACCGCCACGGCACCGGCACCAACGCGCTCGCTGCTGCACGCCGCCCGACGCGATGAAGCCGTCGTTCGGCCCGGGCAGCCACGATCGCCACCACCGCCATGCCTCGGCGGCCGGGATCACGCGCTCAGACGGTCGAGGTCGCGTCGCTGGCGCTGGACCTCGACACCCCGGAGGACCTCCAGGCGGTCGAGACCACGCTGGACGACACTCGCGGCGGCGCGGCCCACACCCGCGGGATGCTGCGACAGCTCGCGCGCAGCCGCGCCTGACACGTAGTCGCATGGGCGCCATCACCGCCGTGGCGCTGGACGGGCTGCCCGAGATCCGCGCCGGCGAGGACCCCGCCGCCCTCATCGCCGCCGCCATGCCTGCCGGGCGCGCCGGCTGACGACAGACGTGCTCGTGGTGGCGCACAAGTTCATCTCCAAGGCCGAGGGCCGCACCCGCGCGCTGTCCCAGGTCACCGTGACCGAGCGCGCGCGATCGCTGGCGGCCGAGCTGGGCAAGGACCCCCGCCACGTCCAGGTGGTCCTCGACGAGACCCAGGAGGTCCGCCGCGCCACCCGCGGGGTCCTGATCAGCGTGACCCACCACGGCTTCGTGTGCGCCAACGCCGGCGTCGACGCCTCCAACGCCCCCGACGACGACACGGTGATCCTGCTCCCCGTCGACCCCGACGACTCGGCGCGGCGTCTGCGCGGCCGGCCTGCGCGCGCGCCTCGGCGTCGCCCCCGCCGATCCTGATCACCGATTCCTTCGGGCGCCCGTGGCGCAACGGCCAGGTCGACGTGGCCATCGGCTGCGCCGGACTGGCGCCGCTCGAGGACTGGCGCGGGCGCGCCGACGCCCGCGGTCGCGAGCTCAAGGCGACCTGGATCGCGGTCGCCGACGAGCTGGCCGCGGCCGCCGACCTCGCCCGCGCCAAGGACGGGATGCAGCCCGCGGTGCTCGTCAGCGGCGCCGGGCGCCATGTCACCGCGGACGACGGCCCCGGCGCCAGCCCGCTGCTGCGCGACGCCGCGTCCGATCTGTTTCGCTAGCCGGTACCGTGACCGTGCCATGGGCTACCGTCTCCTCGCCGCCGACGACGCGTTCTGGCGCCCCTCCAACCAGATGGGCGTGATGAACACCGACCTGGCCAAGCAGCTCGGGGCGCCGACCCTGGGCGCACGCCTGTGGCGTCTGGCCCCCGGCCAGGCCAACACCCGTCACCGCCACCGCGCTGAACACGAGCTCTATGTGCTGCTCGAGGGCACCGGCCGCATCCGCGTCGACGACGAGCTGCTCACCCTGACGCCCGCTCGATGCCCTGCTGGTGGAACCCGCGAGCCTGCGGCAGGTGTTCAACGACACCGACGCCGACGCGCTGTGGCTGGTGGCCGGCGCGCCGCCCGAGGCCGCCAACACGCTGGAGATGACCCCGGAGCGTCCTGGAGTGGATGTACCCCGACGGGCCCCAGGCCCTCCCGCCCGAGCTAGGCGGCGGTCAGGCGGACTGATCCGGCGACGATGGGGCCCCCACGGCGTGAAATCCGCCCGTGGATTTCCCTACGGCGACGACGGCGCCCCGACGGCGTGAAAGCCGCCGTCGACATGGACGATCTCGCCGCTGATGCCCTGCGAGTAGTCAGACAGCAGCCAGCAGATGGCGCGCGCCACCGGCACCGGGTCAGACGACGTCCCAGCCCAGCGGGGCCTGCCGGCGCCACAGGTCGGCGAGCTGCTCGAACCCGGGGATGCCCTGCGCGGCGACCGTACCGAGCGGACCGGCCGACACGAGGTTGACGCGGATGCCCTCGGGACCGAGGTCGCGGGCCAGGTAGCGCGCCACCGACTCCAGCGCCGCCTTGGCCACGCCCATCCAGTCATAGATCGGCCAGGCCACGGTGGCGTCGAAGTCCATGCCCACCAGCGACGACCCGCGCGACATCAACGGCTGCAGCGCCGCCGCCAGCGCCTTGAGCGAGTAGGCGCTGGTCTGGAAGGCCTGCCCGGCCGACTCGGCCGGCGCGGTCATGAACTTGCCGCCGAGCGCGTCCTGCGGGGCGAACGCGATCGCGTGCAGCGCACCGTCGATCCCGCCCCAGCGCTCGCGCAGCGACTCGGTCAGCGCGTCCAGGTCCTCGGGCTTGTTGACGTCGAGCTCCAGCACGTCGGCGGGCTGCGGAAGCCGCTGGGCGGCGCGCTCGGTCATGCGCCGCACGCGCCCGAAGCTCGACAGCACGATCTCGGCGCCCTCCTTCTGGGCCTGCTCGGCGGCGTGGTAGGCGATGGAATCCTTGGTGATGACGCCGGTGATGAGGAGGCGCTTGCCCTCCAGGATCACGCGCCGTCACCGACCTCGCCGGCCGCGAACGAGTGCAGGGCCCACGCCAGGCGGTCCCGCGTCTCGCACGGGCTCGATGATCTCGTCGACGAAGCCCTCAGTGGCAGCGGCGTCGGCGCGCAGGTGCTCTTCGGCGTAGAGCGTCGGCCAGGCGATCGCGCTCGGCGTCGGGGTCCTCGGCGGCGTGCAGCTCGCGCCGGTTGACCACGCCCACCGCCGCCCGGGCGCCCATGATCCCCAGCTCCGCATCGGGCCAGGCGAGCACGAGGTCGGCGCCAAGATCGCGCGAGTTCATCGTGATGTAGGCGCCGCCGTAGCACTTGCGCAGCACGACGGTGAGCTTGGGAACCCGCGCCGCCGCGAACGCCCGCACGAGCGACGCGCCGTGACGGATGACCCCGGCCTTCTCCTGCTTGGAGCCGGGCATGAATCCGGGGGTGTCGACCACCGCGATCAGCGGCACGCCGAACGAGTTGCAGAAGTTGACGAACTGCGCCGCCTTCTCCGAGCCCTCCGCGTCCAGCACCCCGCCCAGGTAGCGCGGCTGGTTGGCCACGATCCCGACCGGCCGCCCGTCCAGGCGCGCCAGCGCGGTGACCGTGTTGCGCGCCCACCGCGGGCGCAGCTCCAGCAGCGAGTCCCGGTCGACGATCGCGCCCAGCGCGTCGCGCACGTCATAGGTGCTGCGGGATTCGGTGGGGACGAACACGCCCGGGGTCGGGGTCCGAGGGCGCAGTGGGGATGCCACGCGGCGGCGTCTGGCCCGCCGCCGAGGGCAGGTAGGAGAGCAGCTCGCGCACCCGCAGGGCCGCCGACGGCCTCGTCGCGCTCGACCAGGTGGCAGACGCCGTTGCGGTCATGGATCTGCGGGCCGCCGAGGCCCGCCGCGTCGATCTCCTCGCCGAGGGCCTCGCGCACGACGCCGGGGCCGGTGAGGAACATCGCCGCGTCCTGCGTCATCACGATGAGGTCGGTGAGCGCCGGCGAGTAGGCGCCGCCGCCGGCCGAGGCGCCCGACACGATGGAGATCTGCGGCACCACGCCGGTGAGGGCCACCGTCTCGCGGAAGATCCGGCCGTAGCCGGCCAGCGCCGCGGTGCCCTCCTGCATGCGGGCCCCGCCGGACTCGACGAACCCGACCACGGGGATGCGCGCCCGCTGCGCCGTGCTCAGCACGCGGACGATCGTGTCGGCGTGGCGCTCGCCCAGCGAGCCGCCGAGGAAGCGCCCGTCCTGCGCGTAGCAGGCGATCGGGCGGCCGTTGACCGCCCCGGTGGCGCCGACGACGCCGTCGCCGTCCACCGCGCGGTCACCCAGCCGCGCCGACCGGGCGCGCGAGCGCAGGACGCGCAGCGAGCCGGGATCGCACAGCGCCTCCAGGCGCTCGAGCGGTGACAGACGCTCGCGGGAACCAGTCCCCGACCTGGCCCGGAAGCGGTCACGCTCATTTGGCGGCTCCGCGCAGCGCCAGGGCGACGTTGTGGCCGCCGAACGCGAACGAGTTGGACAGCGCCAGCGGCGGGTGACCGTTGCCGGTGACCAGCGGCCGCGCCTCGCCGGGCACGTAGTCCAGGTCGAGCTCGGGGTCCGGGACCTCGTAGCCGAGCGTCGGAGCGATCACGCCGGTGATGAGCGTGCGGATCGTGGCCACCGCCTCGACGGCGCCCGCGGCGCCCAGCGTGTGGCCGATCGACGACTTGGTCGAGGAGATCGGGATCCGCTTGGCCTCGGCGCCCAGCGGCGGTCTTCAGCGCCGCTGGTCTCGGCGGCGTCGTTGAGCTGGGTCGAGGTGCCGTGGGCGTTGATGTAGTCGAGCTGCGACGGGTCGGCACCGGCGTCGCGCAGCGCCAGCTCGATGGCGCGCGACTGCGGGTCCGCCGGTCGGCTCGGGAGCGGTGATGTGGTGGGCGTCGGTGGTGGAGCCGTAGCCGGCCACCTCGCCGAGGATGGTGGCGCCGCGCTCCCGCGCGGACTCCTCATCCTCCAGGACGAGCATGCCGGCGCCCTCGCCCATGACAAAGCCGTCACGGCGGGCGTCGAACGGCCGCGAGATCCCCTGCGGAGACAGGGCCTCCATCGAGTTGAAGCACGCGAAGGAGAAGTCCGTGAGCGCCGACTCGGCACCGCCGCAGACGACCGCGTCGGCCTCGCCGTACTGGATCATCCGCAGCGCGGAGCCCACGGCGTGGGCGCCGCTGGCGCAGGCCGACACGACGGCGTAGCTCTGGCCGCGCAGCTTGTACCTCATCGTCACGGCGGCGGCCGCGGCGTTGGGCATGTACATCGGGATGCCCAGCGGCGACACCATCCTGGCGCCCCGCTCCCGCATCACCTCAAGCTGGGCCTCGAGCGTCGCCTGGCCGCCGATGCCCGTGGCGATCACGCAACCGACGCGCATCGGGTCATAGGGTCCCTCACCACCGTTGTCCTCCCAGCCGGCCTCGGCCAAGGCCTCACCCGCGGCAACGACGGCGAGCTGGGCGAAGCGGTCCAGGCGGCGAGCCTCCTTGACCGACAGGTGGTCCTTGGCGTCGAATTCGCGGCAGGCGCCGCGGCCGTCGGCGATGCCGACCTCGCCGTGCGGCCCAGCGCTCGTGCAGCGTGGTCGCACCGATCCCGAGCGGCGTGACCGCTCCGAGCCCGGTGACGACGACCTTACGTCTGTCCGGCATGGAACCCACTCAGCCCGCCCGCTCCACGATGAGATCGACGGCGTCGCCGACGGTCTTGAGGTCCTTCATGTCCTCGCCCTTGAGCACGACGCCGTACTCGTCCTCGACCACCTGGGCCAGCTCGACGAGGTCGAGCGAGTCGATGTCGAGCTCCTCGAAGGTCGCCGTACGGGTGATCTGGCTCTCGTCGGGGCCGAAGCTGGCCAGCGTCTCGACGACGCGGCTCTCCACCTGCTCCGTTGTCACTGACATGTGTCGTGCTCCTCTATTCGTTGTTCACGGTCACGCGGCCAGGCCGCCGTCCACGGATAGCACTGCACCGGTTACATAACTCGCCGCGTCGGACGTGAGGAAGCGCACGCACGCGGCGACCTCCTCCGGCGTTCCGACCCGGCGGGCGGGGATGTGGTCCACGAGGTCGGCGGAGGCGCCGGCCATCATGTCGGTCTCGATCAGTCCGGGGGCGACCGCGTTGATCGTGATCCCGCGCCGGGCCACCTCCACCGCGGAGGTCTTGGTGAGCGCGATCAGCCCCGCCTTGGCCGCCGAGTAGTTGGCCTGGCCCGGGTTGGCGCGCAGCCCCACCACCGAGGACACGTTGACGATCCGGCCCTGGCGCGCGCGCATCATCGGGCGCAGCGCCCGGCGGGTGAGACGGAACGCGGCGCTCAGGTCGGTCTGGATGACCGCGTCCCAGGCGTCGTCGTCCAGCGACGGGGTGAGGTCGTCACGGGTGATCCCCGCGTTGTTGACGAGCACGAGGACGGGGCAGCCGAAGTGCGCCTCGCAGCGCCGAAGAGCTGGTCCGGCGATCGCCGGATCGGCGACGTCGCCGCCGACCGCCACCGCGCGCCCGCCGTCGGCCTCGATCGCGGACACCACGGCGTCGGCTCCGGCCTGGTCGGAGTTGTAGTTGACGCCCACGCCCCAGCCGTCGGCCGCCAGCGCCCTGGCGATGGCCGCGCCGATGCCCTTGGACGCGCCGGTCACCAGCGCGCAGCCGTCCTCACGCGGCTCAGACATCCGGAGCCTCCCCATTTCACGACGCCGCCACCCCACGTGAAGCCCGCGCCGAACGCGGCCAGCAGGACGTTGGCGCCCGGCTGCAGGCGGCCGTCGGCGAGAGCGGTGGCCAGGCCCACGGGCAGCGTCGCCGCCGAGGCGTTGCCGATCGTCTCGATGCACTCGACGACGCGGTCGGGATCGAGCCCCAGCCGCTCGCCCAGCGCTCGGGTGATCCGGGCGTTGGCCTGATGAAAGACGAACAGGTCGATATCGGCAAGCGTCAGCCCGGCGCGCGCGATGGCGTCAAGCGTGACCTCGCTCATCCGCGCCACCGCGTGGCGGAAGACCTCGGGGCCGTCCATGCGGACCTTGCGCTCGGCGATCGTGGCGAACAGGGTGCCGGCGTGCGAGCCGTCGGCGCCGAGCACGATCGGGCCGATGACGCCACGCTCGCCGTCACCCACGTCGCTTGGTCCGAGTACCACCGCGCCGGCGGCGTCGGCGAACAGCGGCGCCGAGCGCTTGTCGCTGTAGTCGACCAGGCGCGTGACGAAGTCGGCGCCGACCACGAGCACGTACTGCGCGCGCCCGCTCTCGATGTTCGCGCACCCCTGGGCCAGCGCCGTGAGGAACGCCGTGCAGGCCGCGCCCACGTCAAACGCCCCCGCGCGCGTGGCGCCGAGATTGTGCGCGACGATCGGCGCGGTGTTGGGCGTCAGCTCGTCCTGGCTGAGCGTGGCCACGATCACGAGGTCAAGATTCGCCGCATCCACCCCCGCCGCCTCCAGGGCGCGTGCGCCGGCGCGCGTGGCGTAGTCACTCAGGCGCTCGTCGGGACGGGCGCGGCGGCGCTCGCGGATCCCGGTACGGCTGACGATCCACTCTTCGGTGACGCCCAGCCGCTCGGCCAGCTCGGCGCTGGTGAGGCGCTCGGGCGGCAGATCGGTCGCCACGCTGCAGGATCGCTGCCGGAGTGAGCGCCAGCCCGGCGGCGCGGAAGGCGTGCTCTGGGGCGAGGACGGCCAGCTCAGGCATTGACGAGCTCCACTCCGGACAGCGTGCGCTTGGCCAGGCCGGTGAGCACCCGGCCGGGCCCCACGTCGACGAAGCGCTCGGCGCCCAGCTCGTGCAGGGTCAGCATCACCTCGCGCCAGCGCACCGGCATCGTCAGCGCGTCGGCGAGCTCGCGGCGCGGGTCGGTGAACGGCTGGGCGGTGACCGCGGAGACGACGGTCGTCCCCTCGGCAGGCTCGGTGAAGGTCACGTCGGCGAGAGCGCGCTCGAACTCCGGGACCGCGCCGGCCATCATCGGCGAGTGAAAGGCGCCGGTGACGTCGAGCTCCATCGCGCGCAGCCCCAGCTCCTTGGCGTGGGCCAGCGCGTCGGGCAGGCGGGACTTCGCGCCGGAGATGACGACCTGCAGCGGCGAGTTGTCGTTGGCCACGGTGAGGCCGTGGGCCTCGGCGATGTCCGGCGGCGTGCTCGGACGCGCCCGCGCCGAGCACGGCGATCATGCCGCCCTCGCCGTCGCCGGCCTCCAGGCCGGACTGGTGCATGAGCCGGCCGCGCAGCGCGACGAGCTCCAGGCCCTCGCGCTCATCCAGCGCGCCGGCGGCGACCAGCGCGCCGAGCTCGCCCAGCGAGTGGCCCGCCATGAACGCCTCGACCGGGCGGCCGAGGGCCTCCCAGCCGGCCAGGCTGGCGCAGAAGATCGCCGGCTGGGCGAAGTTGGTGCCCTCGTCGGCGCGCGGGAACGGGTCCTCGCCGACGGCCTGGACGGCCATCTCCAGCAGGTCGGGCCGGACGCGCTCCACGAGGTCGCGCATGTCCGGCGTCTGGCTCCCCTGGCCGGGGAACAGGATTGCGCTTGCGGCACCCATCGACTCTCAACGTACGCCGCCCACGGGGGTCGGATACAGCCGTGTTATGCACTTCCCCCCTTTTGGGGGGACCCCATTTGGGGGGTTCCGCGTCCGCGCCCGGCGTGGCGACGACACGCCAGTTTTCCGGGGGATCGCAGCCCGCGAGCAAGTACGCTGGACCTGAGATCGCCCGGTGAGCCTCCCCGCCCCCAGTCCCGACACCGCCGCCCTGGTCACCGGTGCCTCCTCCGGCATCGGCGCCGCCATCGCGCGGGAGCTGGCCGAGCGGGGCCACGGGCTCGTGCTGGTGGCGCGGCGCAAGGACCGGCTCGACGCGCTGGCCGAGGAGCTGCAGCGGCGAGTACGGCGTGCGCGCCGAGGCGGTCGGCTGCGACCTCGGCAAGGCGGCGTCGCGCCAGCGCCTCCCCGCCCGGATCGAGTCGCTGGGCCTGGAGGTCAACGTGCTGGTCAACAACGCCGGCTTTGCCACCAACGGCGCGTTTCACGAGGCCGACTCCGCCCGCGAGCTCGAGCAGGTGCGCGTGCTCGTGGAGGCCGTCGTCGCCCTGACGTCGGCGTTCCTGCCCGACATGGTCCGCCGCGGCCAGGGCGCGATCCTCAACGTCGCCTCCACCGCCGGCATGCAGCCGCTCCCCTACTCGGCCGGCTACTCGGCCGCCAAGGCGTACGTGCTCACCTTCTCCGAGGCGCTGCACCAGGAGCTGCACGGCTCGGGCGTGACCGTCACCGTGCTCGCCCCCGGCCCGGTGACGCACCGACTTCTGGGAGATCTCCGGCTGGGAGGTGGCCGGCGGGCAGTCGTTCGAGCGAGCGGTGCCGCGCCCGGCGTGGGTCACCGCCGAGGAGGCCGCGTCGGCGGGCGTCAAGGGCCTGGAGGCCGGCCGCCGGGTCGTCGTCCCGGGCCTGCCCATCCGCGCGGCGATGCTCGCCACCCAGTACCTGCCCCACGCGGTCAAGCTGCCCGCGATCGAGTGGGCCATGCGCCGGCGCTGAGCGCGGTCCATAAGCTTGAGCGGGCAACCAATCCCCGTCCCGCTGAGAGAGATCTCCATGGCAAAGACGATCTACACCGCCGAGGCCCACGTCACCGGAGGCCGCGAGCACGGCCACGGCGCCACCAACGACGGCAGGCTCGACGTCCAGCTGCGCCCGCCCACCGACGATGCCGAGCAGGGCACCAACCCCGAGCAGCTCTTCGCCGTCGGCTACGCCGCCTGCTTCGAGGGCGCGCTCGGCGTCGTGGGGCGCCGTGAGAAGCTCGACCTCGGCGAGGTCGCCATCGACTCGAGCGTCAGCCTCGTCACCACCGAGGACCGCGCCTACACCGTCGCGGTCAAGCTCGACGTGTCGCTCCCCGGCGTCTCCGACGGCGATCAGGCCAAGGAGATCGTGGCCGCCGCGCACCAGGTGTGCCCGTACTCCAACGCCACCCGCGGGAACATCGACGTCGAGCTGGTGGCCAACGGCCAGCCGGTGGACTAGCTGAGCAACCCGATCCGCTGGGCGCGCTGCACCGCCTCGGCGCGGTTGCGCGCCTGGAGCTTGCGGTACACCGCGCTGGTGTGCTCCTTGACCGTGTGCGGGGAGAGAAACAGCTGCTCGGCGATCTCGCGGTTGGTCGAGCCGGCGGCGATCAGGTCCAGGACCTCGCGCTCGCGCTCTGAGAGCATCGGCGCCGGCTGCTCGGCGGTCGGCTCGAACACCGTCATCCCGCACCCGACCATGCGCACCGCGCGCGCCACCTCGCGCGCCTCCCAGTCCTTGGAGACGAACCCCGAGGCGCCGGCCGCCCGCGCCGCCGCCGGTGACATCCGCCCCGCGCCGGAGATGAGCAGCACCCGCGTGGGCGGCGAGGCCTTGCGGATCGAGTCACACACGTCGGCGCCCGACTCGCCGGCCAGGAACAGGTCGACCAGCGCGACGTCGGGGCGCAGGCTGGGCAGCAGGCGCAGCGCCTCGTCGCCCGTGCGCGCCGCCAGGCAGCGCTCCACCCACGGCTGCTCGCCGAGCAGCACGCGGAAGCCCCAGTGCACGACGTCGTGGTCGTCGACGACGAGCACCCGCAGCTTGCGGTCAGGGTGAACCGGCCGGGCGGTTGCGGCTGGGCGCTCATACCCGCGCCTCTGCCTGAGCGGAACGACCAGCCGGACCCGCCACAAGCCCTCGTCCGGCGCGCCGAAGTCGACCACGCCGCCGTGCTGGAGCGCCTCGAACGCGGCCAGGCGCAGCCCCATGCCGGCCCCGCGCGCCCCGGGAGCCACGCCGTCGTTGCGCACCTCCAGGCTGAAGGTGTCCTCGTCGCCGGCCACCACCACCTCGACCAGCGACGGGGTGGCGTGCTTGGCGATGTTGCGCAGCGCCTCGGCCAGTACCGACTGGGCCAGCGGCTCCACGCCGCGCGGGCACCTCCACCTCGTCGGGCCAGCGCACCTGCACCCCGGGCCCGGGCGCCTGCACGAGCCGGGCCACCTCGGCGGCCAGCGTCGTGCCGGTGTCGGTGGAGACCGGGGCCAGCGGGCGCTCGAGCGCTGAGCGCAGATCCGACAGAGCCTCCTGCATCTCAGACAGGCAGCGCTCGCGCTCGTCGCGGTCAAGCGGCTTCTCGGCGCTGAGCGCCAGCGACACCCCGAACAGCCGCTGCATCACCCGCTCGTGGATCTCGCGCGCGAGCTCCAGGCGCTCGCCCAGGCGCCGCGTGCGCTCCTGCTGGCGGGTGGCGTTGCGCGCGGTGGCCACGAGCGCCGCGGTCTTGCCCAGCGTCCACAGCAGGTGGCGCTCGCCGTCGGTGAGCTCGAAGCGGCCGCCGCCGCGATCGGCGCAGATGACGCCGTAGGCGCGGCCGGCGGCGCTCAGCGGCGTGCACACGAGCGTCGTGATCCCGAAGAGCTCGGCGTACTCGGAGGGCAGCTGGTCCTCGATCCCCTCCGAGACCACCACCACCTCGTCCTCGATCAGGGCGCGACGGGCGATCGGCGTGGAGATCAGCGTCGGCGTCGGCTCAAGCGTGGCCAGCTCCGAGAACGAGGTGCCGTAGGAGCCCACCACCCGCACGCGGCGCCGGCCGGCGTCGGCCATGAAGATCGCGGCTCGGCGCATCGTCGTCAGCCGGCAGATGGCCTCGCAGATGCGGTCGTAGAACTCGGTCGAGGTGGTGTCGGTGTCGAGGTCGGCCAGCAGCTCGACGAACACCTCCAGCGGCTCGACGCCGGCGAACAGCGACGGCGGGCGCTCGACGCTCATCGCCCGGCTCACCCGCCTACGCAGCCAGCGGTTCCGGATCGAACCGGCGGCGGATCTCGTAGAGCGTGGTGCGCTCGGCGGCCGGGCGCCCGGCGCGATGGGCGGCGGCGACCAGCTCTGCGGGCTCCAGGCGCACGCCGTGGTAGCTGCCGGCCATGCGGCTGATCGACTCCTCCATGAGCGTGCCGCCGAGGTCGTTGACGCCCCAGCTCAGCGCCTCGGTGGCGGCGTCCAGGCCCATCTTGACCCAGGAGGCCTGGAGGTTGGTGACGGTGTCGCCGAGCGCGAGGCGGAACGCGGCGGTGTGCTTGAGGTTCTCCTCGCGCGAGATCTCCTGCACGCCGTGGGCGCGGCCCAGCAGCGTCTGGAACGGGATGAACGACAGCGGCACGAACTCGGTGAAGCCGCCGGTGCGCTCCTGGAGCTCGCGCACCACGCGCATGTGCTCGGCGAGCTCGTGGGGCTCCTCGATGTGGCCGAACATGACCGTCACGGTGGAGCGGATGCCCTCGGCGTGCGAGGCCTCGATGATCTCCACCCAGCGGGCCACCGGCAGCTTGTTGGGCGAGATGCGCTCGCGCACGCCGTCGTGCAGGACCTCGGCGGCGGTGCCCGGCGTGGACCCCAGTCCGGCCTCGCGCAGGCGCGCGAACACCTCCCGCGGCGCCAGCCCGCTGACGTCGCACATGTGGGCGACCTCCATCGGCGAGTAGGCGTGCAGGTGGATGTCGGGCGCGAGCTCCTTGGCGAAGCGCAGCCAGCCCAGGTAGTCGTCAAGCGCCCAGTCGGGGTGGATGCCCGACTGGATGCACAGCTCGGTGGCGCCGGCGTCCAGCGCCTCCTGCACGCGCTGGGCGAACTCCTCGCGGGAGTGCTCGTAGGCGTCGGGCGAGCGCTTGG
The DNA here is from genome assembly GCA_963790605.1 of uncultured Actinomycetota bacterium. GTDB lineage: Bacteria > Actinomycetota > Thermoleophilia > Solirubrobacterales > Solirubrobacteraceae > Palsa-465. Next base: position 987,161 of record CAWBPG010000005.1, read on the forward strand.
ACTGGCCGAAGCCGCAGAACGCGCAGCCGACGACGCAGACGTTGGAGACGTTGATGTTGCGGTTGACGACGAACGTCACCGTGTCGCCGGCCAGGCGCCGGCGCAGCTCGTCGGCGGCGGCGCGCATGTCCTCGATCACCGCCGGGCGCCGCTCGGCGAACAGCGCGGTCAGCTCCTCGGCGGTCAGCGCGCGCGCCGTCGCGGGCCTGCTCCATCGCCCGCGGGGCAGCGTCGTCGGCCACCGTCACCTCGGCGGTCCGCCCGCTGCCCCGGCGCGGGATGAACGACCAGTAGCGCGCCTTGATCACGTCCAGGACCGGCCGCGACACCCACTCCGGGTCGATGTACTCCGGGTAGACGCACAGCCGCTCAGACAGCGCATAGCCGTCCTGGGCCAGGCGCTTGCGCACCTGCGCCGGGGACGGGAACGGATGCTCGGGCGAGATGTGGTCGCCGTTGGCGCTCAGCCCGCCCAGGTCGGTGGCGCCGGCGGCCACCAGCTCCGGCCACCAGTCCGACAGGTTGGGCGGCACCTGGATGCCGATCTCCGGCATCAGCCGCCGGGCCTCGGCGATCAGCCGCTTCATGTCGTCCAGGGTGACCGGGGACGCCCACTTCGGAGCATCGCAGCTGCGGGCCATGCGCGACCCCGGTGCGCCAGTACTCGGCGGCGGCGCCCTCCGCGATGTCGGCGGGCTCCTGGCCGTAGTAGCTCTGGTGCGGGACGAAGTTCTGGAGGATGACCTCCTGGAGGTGGCCGTGGCGCTCGTGCGCCGTCGGCCAGCGCGGCCAGCGACGCCATCCGCTCCTCCTCGGTCTCGCCGATCCCGACGAGGATCCCGCTGGTGAACGGGATCTTCAGCTCGCCGGCGGCGTCGATCGTCTGCATCCGCATGGCCGGGTGCTTGGTCGGCGAGCCGGCGTGGACGGTCTCCATCAGCCGCTCGGCCACGGACTCGAGCATCAGCCCCTGCGAGGCGGTGACCGCCCGCAGGCGCCCCAGGTCCGCGCGATCGAGCACGCCGAGGTTCGTGTGCGGCAGCAGCCCGCGCTCGAGCGCCCTGCTCGCACACCCAGACGACGTAGGCGGTGAAGTCGGCGAAGCCCGAGCTCGCCGAGCTTGGCCGCCACCCCGGCGTTGTGCTCGGGCCGCTCGCCGGTGAGCACCAGCAGCTCCTTGGCCCGGTGGCGGGCGACAGCCCGGTCGAGGATTCCGAGCACCTCGTCGGGCTCGTGCAGGTGCGGCTGGTGCGTCGCGAACGCGCAGTACTTGCAGTAGCACTGGCACGTCCGGCTGAGCGACAGCGTGAGGTTGCGGCTGAACGTGACGCGGCGGCGACGCATGTTCGCCGCGGATTCTAGGGCGGCGCCTATGCTGCCCCGATTGTGCCGCCGCCCGCCTCGGCCTCCTGATCGCTCTGGTGGCCGCCGCCGTCGCTGGTCGCCGGCTGCGGCGGATCGTCGGGCGTCATGCGCCCCGCAGCGCCACGCTGGTGCTCGACTTCACGCCCAACCCGGTCCACGTCGGGATCTACACCGCGCTGGCCCGCCATTTCGACACCGCGGCCGGCGTCACGCCTGCACGTCATCGCGCCCGTCGGCCTCCACCGACGCGATCCGGCTGCTCGAGACCGGGCGCGTCAACTTCGCCATCCTCGACATCCACGACCTCGCCATCGCCCGCGAGCGCGGCGAGGACGTCGTCGGGATCCTGCCGATCGTCGAGCGTCCCCTGGCCTCGGTGATCGCCGAGCCCGCGGTGTCCAGTCCGCGCGAGCTGGTCGGCCGGACGGTCGGCGTCACCGGGGACCCGTCGGACACCGCGGTGCTGCGACTCGATCGTCGCCGGCGCCGGCGGGCAGCCCAAGCAGCTCAAGACGATCACCATCGGCTTCAACGCCGTCAGCGACCTGCTCGCCGGCAAGGTGGCCGGGGCGACGGCGTTCTGGAACGACGAGGGCGTGACCCTCGACCGCCAGCGCCCCGGGTTCCACGTCTTCCGCGTCGAGAACTACGGCGCGCCGTCCTATCCCGAGCTGGTGGTGTGCGCCACCGCCAAGAGCCTGAAGGCCGATCCCGGGCTCGCGCGCGGGGTCGTGCAGGCGCTGGTGCGGGGCTATGACCTCGCGCTCGGCCGGCCGGCCGCGGGCCAGCGCGCGCTCGAGACACAGGTGCCGGGCCTCAACCACGCCCTCGACACGGCCGAGCTGGCCGGGCTGGGCGCAGCGTTCCGCGGCCCCGAGGGGCACTTCGGGGTCCTGGACACCGTACTGCTGCAGCGCTGGTCAGCGTGGGAGGCGCGCTTCGGGATCGTCACGTCCCCGCCTGACGTGGCGGCGACCTTTGACACCCGCTTCGCGCCTACTGCGCGCGGAGCTTCTTGAACTCCTGGCGCACCGACTCGGTGCGGCCCCACATCTGGACCATCTCGGCGCGCCCGGTGCGGACCTCGCGCAGGGCGATCTCGCCGTCGATGCCGCCGTCGTCGAGCAGCTTGAGCGCGAGGTGCACCGCGGCAACCGAGGCGGCATGGCCGAAGCGGTGGGCCACGACCAGCCGCCAGTGCCAGTCGTGCTTGGAGTACGGCTGCGCGTTGCAGGTGACCATCACGATCGCGGCGTCGACGTAGCGGGTCTCGTCGAAGATCCGCAGGTCGAACTCCAGATCGGTCCAGTCATCGGGCAGCGGCGCGACGATCTCGTTGAACGTCTCGGCGAGCGACATTCTGGCGCCAAGCGTACTAACGCGGACGGCACTCGCGGGGTCAGCCGATGAGCTGCTGGTAGAGCGCGAACAGGTTCAGCGCGGTGATGACGCCGGCCACCGCGAACGCCGCGATGGTCATGGCCCGCCCGTTGGCCTGCGCGCCCATCACGTCGCGCCGGCTGGTGAGCACCACGAGCGGGATCAGCGCGAACGGGATCCCGAACGACAGCACCACCTGGCTGAGCACGAGCGCGTCGGTGGCGTTCGCACCGGTGGCCAGGACCACCAGCGCCGGCAGCATCGTCACCAGGCGGCGCACCCACATGCGGATGCGCACGCCGATGAAACCCGCCATCACCACCTGGCCGGCGTAGGTGCCCACGCTCGACGAGGAGGCCCCGGAGGCCAGCAGCGCGACCGCGAAGGCCAGCGCGGCGCCACCGCCGACGAGGTGGCCGATCTCGGCGTGCGCCGTCTGCATCGAGGCTGTCCCGGACAGCGCCGGCGTATGGAAGAGCTTGGCGAACACGGCCATCATCGCCAGGTTGATGAGGCCGGCCACGGTGAGGGCGATGATCACGTCGACGCGCTCGAAGCGCAGCACCTGGCGGCGCTCGGCGTCGTCGCGCACCGCCACGCGCCCATTGGTCAGCGCCGAGTGCAGGTAGATGACGTGCGGCATCACCGTGGCGCCGATGATCCCGACGGCGAGGTACACCGCGTCGCTGTTGCTCAGCCGAGGGACGAAGCCGGCGAGCGCCATGTGGGCCGAGGGCCCGATGTGGAGCGTCTCGTAGAGAAAGCCGGCGAACACGATTCCGAGCAGAGCCGCGATCGCCAGCTCGAAGCGGCGGTAGCCGTGGCGCTGGAGCCCGAGGATCCCGAACGCGATCACGCCGGTGATGAGCCCGGCGACGAGCAGCGGCACGCCGAACAGGAGGTTGAGCCCGATCGCGGCGCCGAGGAACTCGGCCACGTCGGTCGCCATGGCCATGACCTCGGCCTGCACCCACAGCCCCCAGCTCGCCCACCGCGGGAAGTGCGCGCGGCACAGCTCGGGCAGGTTGTGGTCGGTGGCGATCCCGAGCTTGGCCGACAGGTACTGGACGAGCATCGCCATGAGGTTGGCCGCCAGCACGACCCACAGCAGCTCGTAGCCGAACTTGGCCCCGCCCTGGAGGTTGGTGGCGAAGTTCCCGGGGTCGACGTAGGCCACCGCGGCGACGAACGCCGGACCGAGCATCGACAGCCCCAGCCGCATCCGGCCGCGCGCGAGCTGGCGCTGCCAGGGAGTCGCGGGTCGTCGACCACCGCCTCGCTCATGCGCCCACCTGCACTCGGATCGCCCGCGCGAGCTCCCCGCCCAGCGGGTGGACCTCGGCGCCGAAGCGCACGAACAGCGGCCCGCCGAACGGCTGGCGCTCGACCACCTCCAGCTCGTCCCCGGGCGCGATGCCGCGCTCGGCCAGGTAGCGGAGCATGTCGGGGTCGGAGTCCGAGATCCGCGCGAACGTCCCGCGGGCGCCGGGCTCCAGGGACTCGAGGCTCTCGGTCCTGGTCTCCTCGATGGTCAGCTCCCGCGACGGGATCGGATCGCCGTGCGGGTCGTGCGTGGGATCGCCGAGCTTGGCCGCGATCAGCTCCTCGAGCTCCTCGGAGAGGACGTGCTCGAGCACCTCGGCCTCCTCGTGGACGCGATCCCACGGCACCCCGAGGCTCTCGACCAGGTACAGCTCGAGCAGCCGGTGATGGCGGATGACCTCGAGCGCGACGCGCCGGCCGGCGTCGGTGAGCAGGACCCCGTGATAGCGGCGGTGCGTCACCAGGCCGAGCTCGCCCAGGCGCTTGACCATGCCCGACGCCGAGGCGGCGGTGACGCCGAGCCGCTCGGCCAGCGCGTTGGTGCTCACCGGCTGGTCGTCGCGCATCTGCAGCGCGTAGATCGCCTTGGCGTAGTCCTCGACTGCGGAGGAGCGAAGACCGGCGGTGTCAGAAGTGGTGGCCATGCGAAGTCGAAATTATGGTACGCCTAAATTATATTTCGGGCAAGGGCCGAGACCCACATCGGCCTCTGCCTATCCTGTGGAGCAGATGAGCTCGCTCACCGTGTCTGACGCCGAGTACCGCGCCGCCACCGAGGCGCTGCGGGCTGGTGGACCGCTCCGAGCGCGGCAAGCTGGCGCTCACCGGCGCCGACGCCAAGGCCTTCCTGCAGGGCCAGGTGTCAAACGACGTCGAGGCGCTGACGCCCGGGACCGGCTGCTACGCCGCCTTCCTCACCCCCAAGGGCAAGATGCTCGGCGACCTCCGGATCCTCGACGCGGGCGACGAGATCCTGCTCGACACCGAGCGCGTCGCCCTCCAGGAGCTGTTCAACATGATCCGCCGCTTCAGCGTCGGCTACGCGCTGGAGCTGCACAAGCGCACGCTGCAGCGCGGGCTGCTGTCGCTGCTCGGGCCCGAGGCCGAGACGGTGGCCGGAGCCGGCGAGCTGGGCGACGGCCGAGGACTCCCATGCCGTCGTCTGCGATCGACGGCATCGCGGCGCGCGCGATCCGCACCGACCTGGGCATCGACCTGCTCTGCGACGCCGCGGACACCGAGGCGCTCGCCGGCGCGCTCGACGGCCCGGGGGGCCCAGCCGGCGTCTGAGACCGTCGCCGACTGCGTGCGCGTCGAGCACGGGCGGCCGCGCTACGGCGTCGACCTCGACGACAGCGTCATCCCCCAGGAGGCCGACCTCAACGATCGCGCGGTGTCGTTCACCAAGGGCTGCTACGTCGGCCAGGAGACGGTCGCCCGCCTGTTCTACCGCGGCAAGCCCAACCGCCAGCTGCGTGGGCTGCGGCTCTCGGCTCCCGTGGAGAGCGGCGCCGAGATCACCTTCGGCGACCGCGTGGTCGGCCGCCTGGGCAGCGTCGCCGAGTCGCCGGCGCTGGGGGCGATCGCGCTCGCGCTGGTGCGCCGCGAGGCGCCCCCGGGCTCAGACGTGGTGGTCGGCGCCGACCAGGTCGACGCCGTCGTCGTCGAGCTCCCGTTCGCCACCTGAGCGCGCCGCCCACGCGCGCTCCAGGACCGCTCTGAGGGCGTCGCGGTCCGGGCGCCGGGCGCAGCGACGAGCTGCGGCGTGTCCGGATGCGAGGCCAGCCAGGTGCCGAGGATCCGCACCTCGTCGACCTCGTCGGGCGGCACGTGCGCGCCGACCTCGCCGACCCGCCCCTCGCGGCGCAGCGCGGCCTCGGTGCGCCGCCACGAGGGCCTGGATACCACCGTCGGCCTCGGGCTCGGCCAGCGGACCGAAGTCGACCAGCCGGCCGCCGACCAGCCAGAACGCCTCCGGCGCGCCGCCTCGCCGGGATGCGGCGCCAGGACGAGCCGCGGCCGGGCGTGGGTGGCCTCCAGCACGCCGCCGAGGCGATCGAGGATCGTGCGCAGCCGCCCGGCGCGCCGGCGCAGCGACTCCGCGCGCTCGAAGCGCTGCTGGGCCGCGGCGGCCCGCATCTGGCGGTAGACGTGCGTGAGCAGCGGCTGGTCGAGCCGGTGGGCTCGCCGACGAACAGGGCCAGCACCTCGTCCAGGCGCCGCCGGTAGAGGTTGGGGTCCAGATCGCCCAGGCACGGCGACAGGCAGCGGCCCATCTGGCCGTAGGCCGACGGGTGCTCGCGCCGGGGCAGCCGCCGGCCGCAGTGGCGCAGGCCGAACAGCGAGTCGAGCTGCTCGACGAGCTCCAGCGCCAGGCGCCGGCCCCGCACCGGCCCGACCGTGACGGCGTGCCCGGCCGCGGGGTCGGGCGCCACCTCCAGGATCGGGAACGGGATGTCCAGCCGGCAGCGGATGTAGACCAGCCGGTCGTCGCGTCGGGTCAGCCGCTTGTTGCCGGGGGGCTTGAGCTCCTTGATCAGCCGGTTCTCGAGCACGAGCGCGCCCAGCTCGGAGCCGGTGGTCCGGTAGTCGACGACGGTGGCGTGCCGGGTCCACGCCGCCGGCGGGGACGACGGGGCGAAGTGGGCGCGCGCGCGGCTGCGGATCGACACCGACTTGCCGACGTAGAGCACCCGCCCCGCGTCGTCGCGGAACAGGTAGACGCCCGGATCGCGGGGCAGCTCGGCGAAGTCGGGCTCCGCCGCGCCGCGGGGCCTGCGCGGCAGCCGCGCCGGTCCTCCGGGCGCCGGCGCCAGGAGGCTGGGTGGGAGGGACCCGGTCAGGGGCCGTTTGCGCGGGCGCCTGCGGGGCGTGAGCATCGTCAGGGCGTCGCCGACCGTGGCGGCGTTGGCGCACAGCCGCGGGAACAGCGCGCACAGCACCCGCGCGCACGTCTCGGCGTCGGCCAGCGCCCGGTGCGCCGTGTGCACCTCGATCCCCAGCGCGTCGGCGAGCACGCCCAGGCCGCGCCGGCGCTGGAGCGGCAGCATCGAGCGGGCCAGGGCGGCGGTGCAGATGACCGGCGGGTCGGGCCACTCCAGGCCGATGCGCCCGAACGCCTGGCGCAGGACGCGGCGGTCGAACGGCGCGTTGTGGGCGACCAGCACCCGTCCCTCGAGCCGCTCGCGCAGCGGCGGGAGCACGTCCTCCAGCGACGGGGCGCCGTCGACCATCGCCTGGGTGATGCCGGTGAGCCGCTGGATGCCGCGCCGCAGCGGCGCGCTCGTCCGGCACAGCGAGCTCCAGCGGTCGTGCAGCTCGCCGCCGCCGACCAGCACCGCCCCGACCTCGGTCATCTCGCAGTCGTCGCCGGCCAGCCCGTTGGTCTCGGTGTCGACGACCATGAACTCGGCGGTGGCGATCGGCGCGGACAGGAGATCCATCTGGCACCGGTGATACGCCTGGGACCGGACGGCGTGCAGGAATCGCTGCATACCCGGCCGAAAAGCGGTCAGATGTTCGTCCCGGCGCGCGGCCCGGCCTGTTGTGCTGACCGCGAACCGGGGTAGCATCGGAAATGCCCTCTAGCAAGGAGCGATGAGATGACTGCGACGGCCCCCGATACGGAACGACTGCAAGAGCTCGAGGCGGATACCCGTCTGGCGTGGAGCACGTACAGCGAAAGCCTGCGCGAGCTCAGCGGCGACGAGTACGAGCGCGTCGAGTCCGAGTCATGGACGGAGCTGCAAGCAGAGCTGCAGCGACTCGACGCGCGAGCGCGAGGAGCTGATGGCCGGCGCCGCGTGAGCGCCCGGGCGACAACCTAGAAGAAGCGAAACCCCTGGTCGGATAGGGTTTCCGGCGGTTCATCCCGCGGGCCACGCACCCGCCGGGCTGATCCCGGAGAGGAGAGCCGGGTCAAGGATGCGCATCAGGACGATCGGACAGTTGGCGATCATGGCTCTGATCGTTTCTGCGTGCGGGTCGGCTGGCGGTCGGTCGCCCTCCATCGCGCGACCGCCCGACCCGGTCAACCTCACCGTCTACGTCAACGACTCGCGCGTGTCGGTCTCGCCCGCGCACGTCGGCGCCGGGCCGATCACCTTCATCGTCACCAACCAGGCCAGCCACGCCGAGGCGCTGGCCATCTCCAGGGGCGGCTCCACCCTCGCCAGCACGGCGCCGATCAACCCCCAGGGGACGACCCAGGTCTCGGTCGACTTCAAGCCGGGCAAGTACACCATCGCCACCGGCGACCAGGGCGACAACGACGCCCAGCTCTCCAAGCAGTCCTCGATCCGCCCGGCCTCGATCCACATCGGCCGCGAGCGGGCCAGCTCCAGCAACTCGCGTGCTCCAGCCGTAGGGCCTGTGAGCGTGTGAGCGCTCGCACACTGCACGGCTGAACGTCGGTCGTTCGACCGGGCCTACCAGCGGGTACGATCCTGACCTCCCACCCTGACCCCGGCCCACCCAGCCGGGTGTCTGCTCCTCCAACCAGGAAGGTGACAGCCGCGTGGCCGTCGATCTCAGCCAAGTCGCAACCGTCGATACCGAGCCGGGCGAGCTCCCGCCCACGATGGCCGCGTGGGTCATCCGCGAGGAGCGCCAGGGCGAGCCGGTAGACGCGTTCCAGCTGGAGGAGATCGAGGTACCCGAGCCCGGCGCGTTCGAGGTGATCGTGCGCGTGATGGCGGCCGGCGTGAACTTCAACAACGTGTGGGCGGCGCTGGGCGAGCCGGTCGGCGTGTGGCGCTACGGCGATCATCCCCAGTGGGGCCATCACATCGGCGGCTCGGACGCGTCGGGCATCGTGTGGAAGGTCGGCGAGGGCGTCACCCGCTGGAAGCCCGGCGACGAGGTCGTCATCCACTGCAACCAGGCCTCCTACGAGGATCCCGAGGTCCACGGCCTGGACCCGCTGGCCGCCCCGTCCCAGCAGATCTGGGGCTATGAGACGACCTGGGGCTCGTTCGCCCAGTTCTGCAAGGTCCAGGCCCAGCAGCTGCTGCCCAAGCCCAAGCACCTGGCCTGGGAGGAGGCGGCCTCCTACGGGCTGACCTACTTCACCGCCTACCGGATGCTGATCGACCGCTGCAAGCTGCAGTCCGGCCACCGGGTCCTCATCTGGGGCGCCGCCGGCGGCCTGGGCGTGTTCGCCACCCAGCTGTGCTCGCTGGCCGGCGCCGACGCCGTCGGCGTCGTCTCCTCCGAGGAGAAGGGCGAGCTGATCGAGCAGCTCGGCGCCGTCGGCTACATCAACCGCGGCGAGTACGACGGCATGATGCGCCAGGGCGGCGAGACCGCCGACGCAGGAGAAGGCGCGCTTCAAGGAGTCGCGGCGCTTCTGCAAGGCGGTCGAGGAGAAGCTCGGCGGCCCGCCCGACATCGTCTTCGAGCACGTCGGCAAGGCCACGTTCCCCACCTCGGTGCTGTGCGTCAAGCCGTTCGGCAAGGTCGTCATCTGCGGCGCCACCTCCGGCTATCCAGCTGGACTTCGACGTCCGCTACCTGTGGATGCGCCAGAAGGAGATCATCGGCTCGCACTTCGCCAACGCCTGGGAGGCGACGAAGGCCAACGAGCTCATCGAGGAGTCCAAGATCCGCCCGGTGCTGTGGCAGACGATGGGCTTCGAGGGCGTCGCCGAGGCGCACCAACTGCTGCGCGACAACCGCCATCTCGGAAAAATTGCCATCCTGGTCGGAGCAACCGAAGAGGGCCAGGGCAAGACCGCCGAGGGCCCCGGCGCCATCCGTGCGGAGGTGGGAGCGTAGAAATGGCAGATCTCGTAACGGTCAAGTGGTACGCGACGGTGTTCCGCAAGGACGTGTTCGCCGCGGACGTCGCGCGGGTGGCTCCGCTCGCCCTGCGCTACGGCGCGACGCAGTACGCCGTGCACGTCGACAACGACGACCGCTACCGGATCACCCAGATCACCTGGGTCGCCTCCAAGACCGACTGGTATCGCTACTGGGACGGCCCGGAGATGATCGAGTTCCGCGCGCGCAACATGGGCCGCTACCAGGTGCCGATCGCCTACAACTGGGCTGACGAGATCGCCGCCGGCTCGCTCGGGCCCGAGGTGCCCACCGCGGAGCCCAACGGCGCCCCCGAGCCCTCGCCCGCTCCGGCCACGCCGCAGGCGGCTTAGTCCAGGCCGAGGCGCAATACCGTTTTATTGGCGCCTAGGCGCCGTCGCCCACTCGCAGCGCCACCTCCAGCCAGAACCGCGCCTCGGCATCGTCCAGCGCGTCGCCGAACAGGTCGCGCAGCCGTCCCACCCGGTAGCGCGCGGTCTGCGGGTGGATGCCCAGACGCTCGGCCACGCTGCCGAGCCGTCCCTGCTCGGCCAGCCACACCTCCAGCGTCTCGCGCAGACGCTTGCGCGACCCGGGCGAGAGGTCGCCGAGCGGGGCCAGCCGGTCGGCGGCGAGCTCGTCGGCCAGCCCGGGGTCCGAGCGCAGCAGAAGCTCGCCGGCGTACTCGCGGGCAGTGATCAGCTCGTCCGTCGCGCTGCACCAGTTCGAGCGCGGCCTGGGCGCGCACGAAGCTGACCCGCGCCTGGGACCAGTCGACCGTCGAGCCCAGCCCCGCGCGCGCCCCGACGGCGGCGATCGCCTGCTCGATGGCCGCGCGCTGGCCGGGCCCGTCGGGGTCTGAGACGATCGCGCACATGAGCTCGCCGATCGCCTCGCGGATCGTCCCCGCGGGCAGGTGCGAGGCCGAGGCTTCCCGCCGGGGTCCGCTGATCGCCACCACCGCCAGGCTCCGGGGCAGCGGCCCAGCCGGCGTCGGCGGCGGCCCGCTCCACCGCGTCGGGCTCGGCCGGCGTCTCGCGCACGAGCATGCGCACGAGCCGGCGCCGGCGCAACTGGGCCTCGCCCGCGGCGGCCGACTGCTCCAGCGCGTAGCCCTCGGCCGACTCGGCGGACAGGACGTCGATGTAGGCGAAGATCGACTCCGCCAGCAGATACAGGGTGTCGGGCGCCAGACCCGGCGTCGACGCCCAGGGCGGCAAACCGCCGCCAGGCCACCCGCGCCCCGATCCGGTAGGCGCTGAGCAGCGACTCCAGGCTGCGCCCCGCACGCATCTCGCCCTGGCCCAGGGCTCGGTAGACGTCAAGGCGGTCGACGTGACCGCCCACCTCGATCTCCGCCAGCAGGTGCTTGAGCGCCTCCTGGACCCCGATCCGCAGGCCGTCTCCGAACGGGCCCTCCAGCGGTCTGGCGTACGCGGGAATCGTCGCGACCGCCTCCATCATCTCGTGTGCGACGTCGTCCAGCGCCGGCCGTAGGACCCCGACGACCTCGGTCGGCAGCTCATGCCATGGCTGATCGGCCAAAATTCATACCTTCGTTCTAAGATCTGAGGCCGTAATCATGCCCTCCGCAAGAGAAAATTGCGCGCTGGGCACGTAATGTCTGTGTTTACGTGAGTCGACTTCACAAGATCGGGAATCTGGTCGGGGTGGCCGTGCCTCCACTCTGCGTGGTGGTGGCCATCGTGCTGCTCTGGAACCGCGCAATCGGTCCGCTCGAGCTGAGCCTCATGGCCGGCCTGTACGTGATCACCGCACTGGGCATCACGCTCGGTTTCCACCGCATGTTCACCCACCGGGCGTTCGAGTCCTCCCGGGCGTTCCGGGCGATCGTCGCCGTCCTGGGGTCGATGGCCGTCGAGGGCTCGGTCATCACGTGGGTGGCCGACCACCGCAAGCACCACGCCTTCACCGATATCGACGGCGATCCCCATTCACCCCACCTCGCGGGACCCGGCCTGCTCGGGGCCGTCAAAGGGCTCTGGCACGCCCACATCGGGTGGCTGTTCGAGACCGTCGGCACCGCCGAACGGGAGCGCTTCGCCCCCGATCTGGTCAAGGACCGGGCGCTACAGGTGGTCGACAAGCTGTTCTTCCTCTGGGTGGCGCTGGGGCTCATCATCCCGTTCGCGCTGGGATGGATCATCGGCGGTGGTGTCGGCACCGCGCTCACCGCGCTCCTGTGGGGCGGGCTGGTCCGCGTGTTCCTGCTGCACCACGTGACGTGGTCGATCAACTCGGTCTGCCACTTCTTCGGGCGCAAGCGCTTTGACATCGAGGACGAGAGCCGCAACGTGTTCTGGCTGGCGCCGTTCTCGATGGGCGAGGCCTGGCACCACAACCACCACGCCTTCCCCACCTCGGCCTTCCACGGCCTGCGCTTCTGGGAGCGGGTCGCAGACCCCACCGGGCTGGTGATCGCGCTGCTGGAGAAGGTGGGCCTCGTGTGGAACGTCGTGCGCGTCAGCCCTGATCGCCAGGCGGCCAAGACGCTGCCGCTCCACGCGGGGCTCCGAGACGCTGCCCGCCTCCGGCGCCTGACCTCACAGTTTCGCGCGCTGCGCCGTTCTACGGGCAGCAACGAATGAGAGGAGCCGGCATGGCCACCGTGGCTGCCGATGTGATGACCGACGTGCGGACGCGCGTCGATGACCTGGACTGGCACGAGCTCGAAGCGCAGCTCGACGAGGTCGGCCACGCCGTGACGCCGGTGCTGCTCGACGGCCGAGGACTGCCGCGAGCTGGCCGGGCTGTTCGACGGCGGCCAGTTTCGCTCGACGATCGACATGGCCCGCCATCGCTTCGGCGAGGGCCGGTACCGCTACTTCGATCATCCGCTGCCCGCGCTCATCGCAGCGCTGCGCGCCTCGTTCTACCCCCACCTGGCGACGGTGGCCAACCGCTGGAGCGAGCGCCTGCGCGGCGACACGCCGACGTTCCCGAGTCGCGCACGAGGAGTTGCTCGAGCGCTGCCGCCAGGCCGGGCAGACGCGGCCCACGCCCGCTCATCCTCCGCTACGGGCCCGGCGACTGGAACGCGCTGCACCAGGACCTCTACGGCGAGGTCTTCTTCCCCTTCCAGATCCTCACGGTCCTCTCCCGCCGCGGCGCGGACTTCGAGGGCGGCGAGTTCGTGTTGATGGAGCAGCGCCCCGCGCGCAGAGCCGCGCCCACGTGCTCACCCCGCCGCAGGGCGCGTTTGTCATCTTCCCCACCCGCGAGCGCCCCGGCCAGGGCCGCACGGGCTATCACCGCATCGGCATGCGCCACGGCGTCTCGACGGTCACGCAGGGCAGCCGCACCGCACTGGGGGTGATCTTCCATGATGCCCGCTGAGCTGCTGCGCGCCCCCTTGACCTGGACGGTGGTACGAGAGCCCACTGGGGCCGCTGACGCTGATCGGCGACGATGACGGGCTCGCGGGCGATCCACTTCCCGGGACGCAGCGGCCCCCTCGACGAGGCCGCCCGTGACCCGCGACCGTTCGCCGACGCGGCGCGCCAGCTCGAGGAGTATTTCGCCGGGGTGCGCCGGGCGTTCGACCTGCCGCTCGTGCTCGCGGGCACGCCGTTCCAGCGCGGGTGTGGGACGTGCTGCGCACGATCGAGTACGGGGGGACGATCAGCTACGGCGAACTCGCCGCGGACATCGGCCGGCTCGATCGCGTCCGCGCGGTGGGTGCGGCCGTCGGCCGCACGCCGGTGCCGATCATCGTCCCCTGCCACCGCGTCATCGGGGCCGACGGCAGCCTCACCGGATACGGCGGAGGCCTCCAGCGCAAGCAGGCGCTGCTGGACCTCGAGTCACGGGTGGGCGGCGGCGCGGCGGTGCCGGCGGTGTGGGCGGGCCGTCAGCTGTCGCTGCTGGCGTAGATCGGCGCCGCGCTCAGGCGGACTCCAGGGGCCCCATCGTGAGACCGGCGTCGTCGAGGGCCACCCAGTAGCCCTCGGCGTCCTCACGCGGGCCGCTCCACACGATCGCGCAGCCCTTATGGTGGATCCGGTCGGCGATGCGGTACCCGTCGGCCAGCGTCACGCCCGGCACGACGCGCGAGAGCGTCTCCGCCACGTGATCAAACGTATTGAACTCGTCGTTGAGAACGACCACCCGCCACAGGCCGCCAAGGCCGATCCTGGCAGGCCGGTGCGCGGCAGCTCGACCGTCAGGGACATCGGTCAGCCAGGATAGCGTCGCACCGACGCCGCGGCGAGCTTACTTTTGCTCAGCCTTCTTGGTCCAATACCGGTCGTACCCGGCAAAGAGCTGCTCCACGGGGGCGGCCTGCTCATAGGTGGCGGCCTGCTCGGGGCTCCCGTCGCGCAGGATCTCCTGCTGGACCTCGGACACGAACCTGTCATGGCCCGCGTCACGGGCGAGCGTGGACCACGCGTCGAGCCGGGCGTTCGAGCTCGTCGAGCTGGTGGTCGACGTCCTCGCTTGACCCGAAGTGGGTCATCGCCAGCCGCTCGCGGACGCCACGCCCGGACGAGGGCGATCGACTCGTGCCAGGCCTCGACGTCGACGTCCGGGGGCGGCGTCGGCGGGATCGTCATCGACTCGGGCCTGATCCGCACACCGCCCACGTCGCCCACAAACGCCGTGCCGTCATGCAGGTAGGAGACGTGGTGGGAGGCGTGTCCCGGCGTGTACTGCACCTTGTATGCGCCGTCGCGGATCGTCTCGCCGCCGCTGAGGATCTCGAGGTTGGCTTCGGGCACCGGCAGCATCTCGCCCCATAGCCGCTCCATGTCGTCGCCGTAGAGGCGTCGGGCGCTGTTGTAGAGGCGGGTCGGGTCCATCATGTGCTTGGCCCCCCGCTCGTGCACGTAGACGCGCAGGTCCGGCCAGCGCTCCACCAGGGAGCCGGACGCCCCGGCGTGGTCGAAGTGGATGTGGGTGAGCAGCAGCGGCCGAGGGCCGCTCATCACCGAGCGCCTCGAGCAGGGTCGCCAAGCACGAGGTCGGGCCCGGGTCGATGAGGACGTCGTCCACCTGCCAGCAGCCGATCACGCGCGCGCGGCCCAGGTGCATGAGATCGATCACGCGCACGACGGGAGACGGGCGCAGGCTACTTGTTGGAGCGGCGGTTGGCGGCCTGCGACGCCGGCGGGATCACCGCGGTGTCGTCGTCATCCGTGGAGCCCTGATCTGCGGCGGCCTGCTCCTCATCGGCCTCGAGCGGCTGGAAGGCCACCGTGCGCTCGACCTCGCTGCGATGGTCGACCTCGGTCGCGTCGGCCTCGTGTGCCAGGTCGCCCTCATCGGCGGCGCCGGCTTCAACCTCGCCGGCGACCTCGGGCTCATCCTCGCCCTCGTCGTACTGCTCGGGCTCCTCGTCGTACGGGTCCAGCCCGGCGCCGGCAGCATCGGGGACGACCGTACCCGCGGCCTCCGTCTCGACCGCCGCGGCGGCGGCGGCGTCGGCTGCGTCGGCGTCCGCGTCCGCGTCCGCGGGGAATCGGTCCGCGGCGGTCTTGGCGATGGCCGTCAGCTGCCCGGCGAGATCCTCCGCGTCGGCGACGATCCGCTGGCGCTCGAGACCAGATCCGGTCGGTGTCGGCGTCCAGGTCGCGGACGCGCTGCTCCGCGGCGCCGGCGATCTCGGCCGCCTCAAGGCGCGCCTGCTCCAGCCGGTCCTCGGCCTCGCTCCGGGACTGGGCCGTGATCTGCTCGGCGGTCTCGTGCGCGCGCTGGAGGATCCCGGAGATCTGCTCACCCACCCGCTCCAGCGCCCGCCGCACCGCAGCTTCCGGTGACCGCGTGGCCTGCAGCTCGGCGACGAGCTGCCGCGTCTGGCGCACGTAGTCGTCGACGGCCGCGCGGTCGTACCCGCGCAGGGCGGTCGGGAAGTCGGCATCGACGATCGCGAGCGGATCCTCAGGCAACGCTGCGAGAGGCCGTGTGATCTCCGCGAGGATCGCGTGCTCGGTCGCTGCTGAGCTCTGATCTGGCATCGGTGATCTGTGGCCATTGTCGCACGTCGCCCGGTCGCCCCAGCCATACAATGCACCGAATGGCGGATACACCTTCCACGCGCCTTCCCGAGCGCGACCGACCCTGGATGATGCGCACATATGCAGGGCATTCGGACGCCCGGCGCTCCAACGAGCTTTACCGGCGCAACCTCGAGAAGGGCCAGACCGGCCTGTCGGTCGCCTTCGACCTGCCGACCCAGACCGGCTATGACCCCGACCACGAGCTGGCCCGGGGCGAGGTGGGCAAGGTGGGCGTCTCGATCGCCCACGAGGGCGACATGCGGGCCCTGCTCAAGGACATCCCGCTGGACCAGATGAACACCTCGATGACGATCAACGCCACCGCCGCCTGGCTGCTGGCCCTCTACATCGTCGCCGCCGAAAACCAAGGGGTGGCCGAGTCCGCGCTCCAGGGCACGACCCAGAACGACATCCTCAAGGAGTACCTGAGCCGCGGCACCTACTCCTTCCCGCCGGGCCCCTCGATGCGCCTGATCGCGGACACGATCGCCTACACGGTGGAGCACGTCCCCAAGTGGAACCCGATCAACATCTGCTCCTACCACCTCCAGGAGGCCGGGGCCACGCCGGTCCAGGAGATCGCCTACGCCATGAGCAACGCGATCGCCGTGCTCGACGCCGTCCGCGAGCGCTTGGGTGGGCGGGCCGAATCCCTCATGGGCAGCGTCTTCGGGCGGATCTCCTTCTTCGTCAACGCGGGCGTGCGCTTCATCGAGGAGCACGCCAAGCTGCGCGCGATGTCACAGCTGTGGGACGAGCTGGGCCGCACGCGCTACGACGTGCAGGACGACCGCCACCGCCGCTTCCGCTACGGCGTCCAGGTCAACTCGCTGGGCCTGACCGAGGCCCAGCCGGAGAACAACGTCTACCGGATCGCCCTGGAGGCGCTCGCGGTCACGCTCGGCCGTGACGCGCGTGCCCGGGCGCTCCAGCTCCCCGCCTGGAACGAGGCCCTCGGCCTCCCCCGCCCCTGGGACCAGCAGTGGTCGCTGCGCCTGCAGCAGATCCTCGCCTACGAGACCGACCTGCTGGAGTACCCCGACATCTTCGAGGGCTCGATCGTGATGGAGGGGCTCGTCGCCGACCTGGTCACGGGCGCCCGCGAGGAGATGGGACGCGTGGCCGAGCTCGGCGGGGCGGTCAAGGCCGTGGACTACATGAAGTCCGCGCTCGTCGAGTCCCACCGTGAGCGCTGGCGCAGGATCGAGTCCGGGCAGCTCACGGTCGTGGGCATGAACCGCTTTGACTCCACCGAGCCCTCGCCGCTGACCGCCGACGGCGACGGCGGCATCCTGGTCGTCGACCCGGAGGTGGAGGCCGAGCAGCGCGCCGCGCTGGAGGCGTGGCGCTCAGAGCGCGACTCCGCCGCCGTGAAGGCGGCTCTCGCCGAGCTGGCGCGCGTCGCCCGCGACGACGCCGAGAACATCATGCCCGCCACCATCGCCGCCGCCCGCGCCGGCGCCACCACCGGCGAGTGGGCCCAGACGCTGCGCGAGGTCTTCGGCGAGTACCGCGCCCCCACCGGCGTCGGCGACGCCGTGGCCGCCCCGAGCGAGAGCCTGGCCGAGGTGCGCGACGAGGTCGAGCGGCTCAGCGAGGCGCTGGGGCGCCGGCTGAAGTTCCTGGTGGGCAAGCCCGGCCTCGACGGGCACTCCAACGGCGCGGAGCAGATCGCCGTGCGCGCCCGCGACGCCGGCATGGACGTCGTCTATGAGGGCATCCGCCTCACCCCGGCGCAGATCGCCAGCTCGGCGGCCCAGGAGGGCGTGCACGTAATCGGCCTGTCGATCCTGTCGGGCTCCCACGCCGAGCTCATCCCGTCAGTCCTGGAGGCGCTTGCCGAGGCCGGAGTCGAGAACGTCCCGGTCATCGTCGGCGGCATCATCCCCGAGGGCGACGCGGCGGCGCTGCGCCAGGCCGGCGTGGCCGCCGTCTACACCCCCAAGGACTGGGATCTCAACGCGATGATGCGCGACATCATCGCGCTGGTGGGCGCGCGCCACGGGGTCGGCGTCGACACTGCCGCCCCGGCTTGAGCGCGGCCCCAGCTGACGGATCTGAGCTTGGCGCGCGGCTGCGCGACGGCGATCTGCGCGCCGCCGCGGCGGTGCTCAACCTGGTCGAGAGCCGCGGCGACGAGGCGCGGGCAGCAGACCGAGGCGCTGCTGGCCGCGGTCTCCCCCGCCGCGCTCGGCGGCGAGGCGCCCGGGTTCATCGTCGGCGTCACCGGCCCGCCCGGGGTCGGCAAGTCCTCGCTGCTGTCGCGGCTGGTCGCCGCCTGGCGGGCGCTGGACCGCTCGGTCGCCGTGCTGGCCGTCGATCCGACCTCGCGCCGCTCGGGCGGCTCGCTGCTCGGCGATCGCGCGCGGATCGAGCGCAACCCCTCCGACGACGCGGTGTTCATCCGCTCCACGGCGGCGGGCGACCGCCTCGGCGGACTGGCCCCCGCCACCCGCGCCGCCGCCACGGCGCTGGCCTGCGCCTTTGACGTGGTGGTCATCGAGACCGTGGGCGTCGGCCAGTCGGAGACCGAGGTCGCCGACGTCGCCGACACCGTGGCCGTCGTGGTGCAGCCCGGATCCGGCGACATCCTGCAGTTCCTCAAGTCCGGGATCATGGAGATCCCCGACGTCCTGGTGGTGACCAAGGCCGACCTCGGCCAGGTGGCGGTCCGGGCACGCGCGGACCTCGAGTCGGCGCTGGGCTCCCTGGACTCGGCGTCCGCGGTCGTCTCGGTGTCCTCGGTGGCGCCGCCCGCGGGGATCGACGAGCTCGTCGCGGCGCTCGATGCCCATCGGGCCGGGCTGGACCTGAGCGCGCGGCGGATGCGTAGCCGCCGCCTGCACGCGCTGGCCGACTACGCCGCCGAGTACGGCGACCGCGGCCTGCGCGCCCTGGGCGGCCGCCGCGAGGCGGAGAAATGGCTCGGCCAACAGGATGGCGGCCTGGACGTGGCGGCATTGCGTCACGCTTTGGAGGAGCAGGCGCGGCCGTGACCACCACCCCCACTCCCCGGATCGTCTTGCCGGCCGACCCCTTGGTCGAGGGCGACACGGCGCTGCGCCCGTGGCGCGACGCCGACCTCCCGGGGCTCGTGCAGGCCTGCCGCGACCAGGAGATCGTGCGCTGGACGAGCGTGCCCGCCGCCTACACCGAGGCCGACGCACGCAACTACCTGCGCCAGCGCTACGACGCTGCCTTCGCGGGGTTGACGGCGCCGTTCGCCGTGGTCCACGCCTCCGAGGGCCGGCTGCTGGGCTCGATCTCGCTGCTGCGCTTCGCCTGGCCTCACGCCCGCGGGGAAGTCGGCTACTGGCTGGCGGCCTGGGCCCGCGGCGGGGGCCACGCCACCCGCGCGGTCCGGCTCATCTGCGCCTGGGGCTTCAGCTCGCTGCGCCTGGAGCGCATCGATCTCATGGCGGCCACCGGCAACCCCGCGTCCCAGAGCGTCGCCGAGCGCGCCGGCTTCACCCGCGAGGCGGTGCTGCGCTCCTACATGCGCGGCGCATTCGAGCGCCAGGACATGGTGATGTTCGGCCTGCTCCGCGGCGAGCTGGACCCATCGTCCGCCCCACTAGATAGATCGCTCTAGCGCGGGGACGCCAGCGAGGTCAGTCGCCAACCGCTCCTGGTGTTGGTCAGCTGGACGGACTCCAGCGACGACGGCTGGCCCTTGGCGCGCGCCAGCACGACCGCCGAGGCCGTCGCCCCCTTGACCTGGACCTTGGCCACGCTCAGGCTGGGATCCGACACGCTCTGGACGAAGGTCTTCATCGCCTGTTGGCAGCTCAGACCGGCGGCGTTGAGATGGCCGACGAGGTCGGGAGCGAGCACCTGGCTGCAGAGGATGCCCGTATCGCGGACTGCCACTGCATGGGCAAACTGCTCAAGCTTGGCCTGAACCTGGTCCGAGGCGCTGGCGCCACAGCCTGCCAGCGCGTACGCAACGCCTAGGAGAGCCAACCCGTGACCCGGCCTCATCGCGGCAAAGCTACCCTTAACACGTGATCTCGCAACCGCTCCGCGACGAACACGTGCCCGCGAGGGGCCAGCTGATCGATGGCCACGGACGTGAGATCGGAGACCTCCGCGTCTCGGTGACCGACCGCTGCAACTTCCGCTGCCAGTACTGCATGCCCGCCGAGGGCCTGCCCTGGCTCGAGCGCGCCGAGATCCTCACCTTCGAGGAGATCACCCGGCTGGTGGCGCTGTTCGCCGAGATGGGCGTGGGCGACGTGCGGCTCACCGGCGGCGAGCCCCTGGTCCGCCGCGAGTTCCCGGTGCTGGCTGGGATGATCGCCGCGATCGACGGCGTCAACGACCTGTCGGTCACCACCAACGGCTTCCTGCTGGCCCGCGACGCCGAGAGGCTCGTGCGCGCCGGCATCAACCGCTTCAACGTCTCGGTGGACTCGCTCCAGCGCGACCGCTTCTACGAGCTGACCCGCCGCGACGCGCTGGAAGCGGTGCTCAACGGGCTCGAGATCCTCGCGTCCTTCCCCGAGGCCCACCCGATCAAGGTCAACGCGGTGGCGATGCGCGGCTTCACCGAGGAGGAGGTCATCCCCTTCGCGAAGCTGGCGCGCGAGACGCCCTACGAGGTTCGCTTCATCGAGTTCATGCCGCTGGACGCCGATCACGCGTGGAACCGCAGCAAGGTGCTCACCGGCGCCGAGATCCGCGAGGCGATCTCGGCCGTCTACCCGCTCGAGCCCGAGCCGCGCGCGCCCAGCTCCACCTCCCAGGTCTACCGCTTCGCCGACAGCCCGGGACGGATCGGGTTCATCAACCCGGTCTCCGAGCCATTCTGCTCTGACTGCAACCGGGTGCGGCTCACCGCCGACGGGCGGCTGCGGACCTGCCTCTTCTCCCTCAACGAGACCGACCTGCGCGAGCCACTGCGAGCCGGCGCGTCCGACGACGAGGTCGAGGACGATCATCCGCGCCGCCGTGTGGCGCAAGGAGCTCAAGCACCACGTGGGCGAGCCGGGCTTCATCCAGCCCGCTCGCAGCATGTCCGCCATCGGCGGCTGACCCCTCCCCCGGGCCTGCCCCAAGTAAACCTATAGGTTTAGTTAGGCACGACTAGGGGGGTGAAAACCTCCCCGCTGCAGGCTCTCTCTAGTAGAGGGACTTGCGCGATTTTGCTCCGATAGCCACCAAAATCGCGCGGATCGCGGATCGGCAGTTCGGCCACGTGACCCGCCAGCAGCTACTGGATCTGGCCGTCCCGTCGGCCACCATCACCGATTGGGTCCGGAACGGCCGGTTCATCCAGGTGCACGCGGGCGTCTACGCCGTCGGCCACGAGCAGCGCACCGCCATCGCCAAGGCCATGGCGGCCGTCCTGGCCTGCGGCGACCGAGCCGTCCTCAGCCACGACTCCGCCGCGGCCCTCTGGGGCGTCCGAACCTGGCCGGCCCAGCCCGAGGTCACCGCTCCACACGATCGCCGCCGCCCAGGCATCCACACCCACCGGACACAGACCCTGACCCGCAAGGACATCCGCCGGCAGCGCGGCATCCGCGTCACCAGCCCCTCCCGCACCATCCTCGACATCCAGACCCGCCTCACCGACGCCCAGCTCGTCCGCGCCGTCAACGACCTCCGGCTCCACAAGCACCTGCGCCCCACCGAGCTCGAGCGCCTCCTCAAAGCTCTCAACCCGCGTCACCAACCTCATCGACCCAGACCCAGAACCCCACGCGCTCCAGCAAGGAGGACGGTTCGTCGACCTTCTGCCAGACCCACGGGCTCCCCATCCCCAGGATCAACGTCACGCTCTTCGGCCACGAGCGCGACGCCGTCTTCGAAGCCGAGAAGGTGATCGTCGAGATCGACAGCTGGGACGTTCCACAGGAGCCACAAGAGCTTCGAGTCAGACCGCAAGCGCGACGCCGTCGCCGCCGAGCACGGCTACCTCACCGTCCGCGCTCACCTGCGGATCCGCGCTCACCGACCAGGAGGCGGCGAGGCCGAGAGCCTGCGTAGGACCCTCGTCCGGCGCCGGAACGGTAATTCATAAAGGCGCAACGTTCATCGGCCATCATCGGTCCAGACCATGGTCCTTCTGCTGCTGTTCGCCCTGTCGCCGGCGCCGGCACCGCCATCACCCCCTGCGTGCTGCCGGTCCTCCCCGCGCTGCTCTCGGCGCCAGCGCCGCCGGTGGCCGCCGGCGCCCGCTCGGCATCGTCCTGGGGCTCGCGGTCACGTTCACGATCGCGATCGTCGCGCTGGCACAGCTGGTCAAGGGCGTCGGCCTCGCCGCCGGCGCGGCGCGGACGCTGGCGATCATCGTCCTGCTCGTCTTCGGCGCCGTCCTGCTCATCCCCGAGCTGGCCGAGCGCGTCCAGGCGCCGCTGTCGCGCCTGGCCCGCTTCGGCCCCAAGACCCGCGGGGACGGCTTCTCTCCGGGCTCGCCGTCGGCGGCGCCCTGGGCTTCGTGTGCGCCCCCTGCGCCGGGCCCATCCTCGCCGCCGTCACCTCGGTGAGCGCCTCGAGCGGCGCGACCACCAAGGTCGTGGCCGTCGCGCTGGCCTACGCGGCTGGGCTCAGCGCCGTGATGCTCCTCTACGGGCTGGGCGGCCGCGCCGTCCTTGACCGCGTCAAGCGCCACACCCACGGCCACGCGGTGGAGCGGACCCTCGGGGCCGTCCTGCTCATCACCGGCGTGGTCATGCTCACCAACCTCGACGTGCGCTTCGAGGAGGCGCTGGCCAAGGACACGAGCCTGCCGGCCTTCCTCGTGGACCCGACCCGCTCGCTGGAGAACTCCAACGCGGTCCAGAACCGGCTGGCGTCGCTGCGACCCGCCTCCCGGTTCGCCGCAACGACAAAAGGAGGCGTCGCTCACCCCGATGCCAAAGCCGGAGCAGCCGGCCGTGTCGCCATCCCAGGCGTCAAGACCCCGTCGCTGCCCAAGCTCGGCCAGCCCCGGAGTTCACCAACAACCAGCGCTGGTTCAACACCCCCGGCAACCAGCCGCTCACCCTCGCACGGTCTCAAGGGCCACGTCGTGCTCGTGGACTTCTGGACCTACACCTGCATCAACTGCATCCGCACGCTGCCCTTCCTCAAGGGGCTGTACGCCCACTACCACCGCTATGGCCTGGAGATCGTCGGCGTCGAGACGCCCGAGTTCACCTTCGAGCAGGAGGCCTCCAACGTCCAGCAGGCCATCAACTCCGACGGCCTGCGCTACCCGGTCGTCCAGGACAACCGCTACGGGACCTGGAACGCCTACCAGAACCAGTACTGGCCGGCCGAGTACCTGATCGACGCCACCGGCCAGGTCCGCCACACGCAGTTCGGCGAGGGCGACTACAAGCAGGACGAGGCGGCGGTGCGGGAGCTGCTCTACGACGCCGGCGCCCACAATCTGCCCGCCGCCGATGACGGCCACGGCGATCATGCCGTCGAAGCAACCTCGGCACCCCCGAGACCTACCTCAACCCGCAGCGCGCGGAGGGATTCGCCCAGCAGCTGCAAGGCGGCACCCACTTCTATGCCGGGCGTCAATGCCCCGATCCTCAACGAGTTCGGCCTCCACGGGACATGGACGGCCACCTCGGAGTCGGTCACGCCCGCCAAGGCCGGAGCCTGGATCACCGGCCGCTTCCAGGCCGCCCACGTCTACCTGGTGATGACCTCCACCGACAACCGGCCGCGCACCGCCCGGGTGCTCGTCAACGGCAAGCCCATCCCGGCGTCCGAGGCGGGCTCAGACGTCCACAACGGCCTCGTGACCGTGCAGGGCCAGCGCCTGTACTCGCTCATCTCGCTGCCCGGCGACCAGCAGCAGACCTTCACCATTCAGATCCCGCCCGGCATCAGCGCCTACGACTTCACCTTCGGCTGAGCCGCGCCCACCAGGAGGATCGTGATATCCGCCACGAGCTCCCACCACGCCGAACGTCCCGCCCACGGCGTCCTATCATGGAATCGATGGAGGGCTCGACGGAGGTCCGCAGTTGGTTGCGCTGCTACCGCTGCTGGTCTCAGAACCTTGAGGTGCAGGTCCACTACGAGGGCATCCATCGCATCGACCCGGAGACCGGGGAGCGCGGCGAAGTCGTCGACGAGATGCAGGAGGCCGTCGTCCAGTGCCTGGACTGCATGCACGACCAGCCCCACCTGGGCTTCCACAACGGTCGCGTGGAGCCCATCGAGGACCGCTGGGAGCGGATGATCGCCGGGACGCCGTGGGTGGCGTCGTGCACGTCACCGTCGACGCCGACGACGTCGAGACGTGCTCGGGCCCCGAGGCCGGCGAGCGCTGTCCTACGCCGCCTTCGGCGATCACGGGACCCGCGAGTTCTTCACCCACGTGCGCTTCCACAAGCACGACGAGGACCGGATCGTCGTGCACCTGCTGGTCGAGCTCTACTCCCGGTCCGCCGAGGAGGCGACCGAGGTGCTCGAGGAGGCCGCCCGCGGGCAAGCTGGCGATCACGTCGCTGGCCGAGGAGTCCCGGCCGCCCGCCTCGACGGGCGACGACCCCCACTGAGGCCGGCCGGCCCGCCGGCAACCGCCCAGCCCGCGCCCCGCCGCGACGCCGCGGCGCACGCCACACGCCACGACCTCGCCCACGATCAGGGCCAGCGGCCACCGGCACCGTCGCCGGCAGCTCGTTCAAGACGAAGAACAACAGGTCAAAGGCCCCGGCCAGCACCAGCGTCAGCAGCGCCACCGGCCCCTGCCGCCGGCCTTCCCGGGCCAGCACCGCCCCCAGCAGCCCAGCCACGAACAGGTCGCCGTAGCCCATCAGCACGCTGCCGAACTGCTCGCTCTGCAGCTGGGGCAGGTGCAGCCCGCTGTGGGGCAGCGGCGCGGCCGCCGTCAGCGTGTTGTTGGGCGTCTGCAGGAGGTCTGAGGCCACCAGCCACACGTCGGCGACGCACATGGCGAGGATCCCCAGCTTCAGCCACCGCGGCGGGGTCACCGCGCCGAGCAGCCAGCCCGAGGGTGACGCAGCTCAGAGCCGACAGGAGCGTCGCCGCCCCCTGGCCCCACAGCGTGCGCCTTGGACGCCCAGGCCAGCGACGAACAGCGGCACGCGCCACGAACGGCCAGCCACCACCGCCCACCGTGCCCGGCCCACCCCAGCGCGACCGCGGCCAGCAGCGGCACCGCGACCAGGGCCAGCCAGGTCAGCCCCGTCGCGGTGCCCGACATGAAGCGGATGGCGAAGATCACGCCGATGATCGAGGCGATCGGGATCAGCGCCCACGCCGGACCCGACAGCCGCCGGATCCACGCGATCTCCGGCGGGCGGCGCGGCGCGGCGACCACGCCCGCCTGCACGGCGAGCATGGCCGCGTCCGACGGAATGAAGGCGAGCGCCATGCCTCCAGGGTACGCGGCGCGCAGCCCCGGAAGCGAAGGGTTTACAAAGAGTCGCGACGGCGGGCCAGGCCCGGATGCCGGGCCCCGCCCGCCAGGCTACGCGTCCAAGCGCTGCTCGAGCGTCCGCAGCTGCTCGGCCATGCTCGGCCGGGAGCTTGTCGCCGAACGCGGCGTAGTGCTCCTTGATCTGCGGCAGCTGCCGCCGCCCAGCCCTCGTGGTCGACCTCCAGCAGCTTGGCCATCGTCTCGGCCGAGACGTCGAGGCCCGTCGGTGTCGATCCCGCCCTCGCCGATCGGCGGGACCAGCCCGATCGCGGTCTCCTGCGCCTTGGCCTCGCCGGTGAGCCGGCCGAAGATCCAGGCCAGGACGCGGGAGTTCTCGCCGAAGCCGGGCCACATGAACTTGCCGTTGTCGTCCTTGCGGAACCAGTTGACGTAGAACACGCGCGGCATCTGGGCGCCGTCGCGCTTGGCCACGCTGCAGCCAATGGCGCGAAGTAGTCGCCCATGTGGTAGCCGCAGAAGGGCAGCATCGCCATCGGGTCAAAGCGCAGCTTGCCGACCTCGCCGGCCTGGGCCACGGTCGTCTCCGAGGACATGATCGAGCCGATGAAGGTGCCGTGCTCCCAGTCGCGGGCCTCGTGCACCAGCGGCACCACGGTGGCGCGGCGGCCGCCGAACATGATCGCCGAGATCGGGACGCCCTTGGGGTCCTCCCACTCGTCGGCCATCGACGGACACTGGGCGCACGGGACCGTGAAGCGGGCGTTGGGGTGCGCGGCGGTCGTGTCGGACTCGGGCGTCCAGTCGTTGCCGCGCCAGTCGATCGCGTGCTCGGGCGGCTCGCCGGTCATGCCCTCCCACCAGATGTCGCCGTCGTCGGTCTTGGCGCAGTTGGTGAAGACGGTGTTGCGGCTCACCATGTCGATGGCGTTGGGGTTGGTGCGCGCGCCCGTGCCCGGGGCGACGCCGAAGAAGCCGGCCTCGGGGTTGACGGCGTAGAGCTGGCCGTCGGAGCCGAACTTCATCCAGGCGATGTCGTCGCCGATCGTCTCCACCTTCCAGTCGGGCAGCGTCGGGATGACCATGGCCAGGTTCGTCTTGCCGCAGGCGCTGGGGAACGCGCCGGCGATGTACTTGACCTCACCGCCCGGCGAGGTGACCTTGAGGATGAGCATGTGCTCGGCCATCCAGCCCTCGTCGCGGGCCATGACCGAGGCGATGCGCAGCGCGAAGCACTTCTTGCCCAGCAGCGCGTTGCCGCCGTAGCCCGAGCCGAACGACCAGATCTCGCGGCTCTCCGGGTAGTGGACGATGTACTTGTTGTCGGCGTTACAGGGCCACGGCACGTCCTCGGCTCCGTCGGCCAGCGGCGCGCCCACCGAGTGCACGCACGGGACGAAGTCGCCATCGTCGCCGAGCACGTCCAGCGCGGGCTGGCCCATGCGGGTCATGATCCGCATCGACGCCACCACGTAGGGCGAGTCGGTGAGCTGAACGCCGATGTAGGAGATGGGCGAGCCCAGCGGGCCCATCGAGAAGGGGACCACGTACATCGTGCGACCGCGCATCGAGCCCTTGAACAGGCCGTCCAGCAGCTCGCGCATCTCGGCCGGATCGCGCCAGTTGTTGTTGGGGCCGGCGTCTGCCTCCTGCTCGGAGCAGATGAACGTCCGGTCCTCCACGCGGGCCACGTCGGCGGGGTCAGACAGGGCCAGGTAGGAGCCCGGCCGCTTGGCCTCCGACAGCCGCTCGAACGTGCCGGCGTCGATGAGGATCTGGGCGAGCAGGTCGTACTCCTCGGCCGAGCCGTCGCACCAGTGGATGTCGTCAGGCTGGGTCAGTCCCGCGATCTCCTCTACCCACGCTTGCAGACCGGTGTGCTCCGTCGTTGCTTGGCGCTGTCGGTGCGGTGTGGGCCATGGGTCGGGACTACTCCTTAAATGAAAATGGCGGTGGCCTGCGAAGGCTACCCGGGCGGAGCACAAGGTGCTCACAAACTATAAAAAGTGGGCCCTGTGCAGGGAGTTCTGCGGCGGCCCATCGCGAACTACTGTTCGCGTGAGGCTCGAATAAACGAGCTGCCTACCCCGGCTGCTTGCGCGGAACCAGCACCAGGCGCTTGAACTCGGCGACGAGCACGCCGTCCTGGTTGAGGACGCGGGTGTGGACGCGGACCGTCCCGCGGTCGGGCTTGGACTTGGATTCCTTGACCTCGAGCACCTCGGACTCGCAGAACAGCGTGTCGCCGTGGAACACGGGCGCCGGATGGCTGAGCTCCTCGGTGGCGAGGTTGGCGATCGCCTTGCCGCTGACGTCGGAGACGCTCATCCCCAGCGCCAGCGAGTAGACGAGCGGGCCCACGACCACGTTGCGGCCCTGCTGGGACTCCTTGGCGTAGACGTCGTTGAGGTGCAGCGGGTGGTGGTTCATCGTGATCAGGCAGAACAGGTGGTCGTCTGACTCGGTCACGGTCTTGGCGGGCCAGTGCTTGTAGACGGCGCCGACCTCGAACTCCTCCAGGTAGCGGCCATAGGGGTGGGCGCCGCTGGCCTCCCGTGCGGCCTGGTCGGTCTCAACTTCGGGCATGGGCAAAACTCCTGGGTGGGTTCCTGGGAAAACGAGGTGCGTCAAGGATGCCACCAGGTTGCCCGGAACGCCGTGAGCGCCAATCGCGCAACCTTCGCGGCGGTACACCGTTTTGGTGTCCATGCGAGCGAGGACGCGATGGTCGGCATTGGCAGTCACCGTCATTGCGCTCGCCGCGGCCGTCCCGCCGGCATCCGCGGCATTCCCAGGCGCCAACGGGCAACTCGCCGTCACGCCCGCGTCCGGCAGCGGCGTCATCCTCGCCTCGCCCCAGACCGGGCACGGCCGGCGGGTGTGCGATGCACCACAGACGTGCGGCACCAAGCCGACGGACGCCCGCTTCTCGCCCAACGGCCGCGAGGTCGTCGTGAGCGACGACGCCGGCCGGCTCGAGGTCAGCACCCAGACGGGTACGTGCGTCTGGTGCCTGAATGCGACGCCGCGCTGGAACCTCCATGGCCGCAGCCCCGCCTTCACCGCCGATGGCGCGACGGTCACCTACGTGCACAACGGCCTGTGGGAGGTCACGCCCGGGAGCCCGAAGCCAACACGCCTGCGCGTGGTCGGCGGACCGGTGAGCGCGGCCGTGTGGTCGGCGTCCGGCAAGCCGGCCGTGGTCCGCCGCGGCTGGCTGTGGACCGGCATCCTCAAGGACGGCAAGGTCTTCGTCCTCAACCGTCTCACGCGAGGCTCCGCGCCGACATGGTCGCCCGACGGCCACGAGCTGGCCTTCACGTACAACGGCTTCGTGTCGACGATCCGCATCGGCAGGCACACGATCACGCGGATCGCCCGTGGCACCGACCCGGCCTTCTCCCCCAACGGCCGCGAGCTGGCTTATCTGGACCGCAATCACCATGTGGCGATCCGCCCTCTGGGCCCCGGTGCGACGCGCACGCTGACCCGGCTGAGCGGCCGCTCCCTGGATTGGCAGCCGGTCACCTCGATCACCCGGCGCGGCTGCGCTGCCGCCAACGGAGCGGTCGTGGCGAGCACCGGCGCGGCGACGATCCGCGCCGCCGCCAACACGCAGCAGGGACACATCGGATGGAACGGATGCCTGAACGCCGTCGGCGTGCCGTTCCACCTCAACGGCGGGTTCGATAGCAACGGGTACAAACTGAGCCTCGACCACGTCGCGCTGGCGGGCGACTACGCGGCGCTGCAGTTCGTCTACACGGACAAGTACATGGACTACACCGACACGGTGAACGTCTACGACCTGCGCTCGGGTGCGCTGTTACGCAGCGGTCAGCTGCGCTGCGACGGCCTCCCCTGTGACGTCACCGGGCTCACCGTCAACGCGGCTGGATTCGCGGCCTGGCACGCCTACGACGCTCCCCATCGGCCGGAGAGCAACCTCGGGTCGTTCTCATGCCCGTCGACCTCGCTGTGCGTGGGCAGCGATTCCTCGGGTGATTTGCTGGCGTCAACCGACCCGACGGGCGGCCGCTCGGCCTGGACGCTGTTCCAGCCGACGCTCCCCCCACCGTTCCCCGACAGCGTGTCCTGCCCCACCGTCTCATTCTGCCTGGCCATCGACGCCACCGGGCGCGTCATCACATCCACCAACCCATCGGGAGGCCAGGCCGCGTGGCAGGTGGCGCCGGCAAACCCGGCCCTCGAAGGAGCAAGGGTGTCGTGCGCATCCCCCACGCTGTGTGCGGCCGTCATCGGCCAGACCGCCTTCACCACCACCGATCCCACCGGCGCCTGGCACCCGACCCAACTCACCAGCTCGGGAGACGAGCTGACGGGCGTCGCATGCCCGTCGACGACCCTGTGCCTGCTGACTGCCGACAAGGGTGAGGTGCTCGTCTCCCAGGACCCGGGCGACGCCTCACCGACATGGTCTCCGCCCGCCGCAGTGCCCGGCCAGGCTGGGGACTTCTTCGTCGCTGGGCTGAACTGCCCGAACCCTGGTTTCTGCGCCGCCGTTGGCGAGGCTTCATCTGGGAACGCGATCCTGACCACCACGGACCCGGCCGGAGGCGTCGGAACCTGGACCGCACACCCCCTTGCGAACGCCCAGTGGGTGACCTGCGCAAGCACCGCATTGTGCGTGGCCTTCGAGGGCCAGAAGGTCGCCACCTCCACCAATCCCACCGACCCCTCCCCGACCTGGACCACGGCAGCGCTGCCCGGCACCGGCGCCAACCTGGGCACCTGCCCCACGACGTCGCTGTGTATCGGCGCCGGCGGCCCTGACGCGGTGATGTCAACCAACCCCACCGGCGGACCGAGCGCCTGGTCGAACTTCCTCCTCGCTGCGCTCCCATGCGACCCTGCCACCCCATGCCGCGCCGAGGCGCTTCAGGCCCTCGATGACCACGGGGTCCATACCCTCGACAGCGCACCTCAGGGCACCGGAACGGTGATCAGCGACCCGAAGCTCACAGGCGACACGGTCAGCTGGACCCACGACGGCGCACCTCAGTCCGCCGTCCTCAGCTGACCCCACTCACGCCCCCAAAGCGCCGGGATCCCGCTAGTTTTGGGACGGCTGCAATCCCTGAGCAGGAGACCTGACACCGTGCGAAACCCCCGTGACTTCGGAAAGCCGCTGGCCATCGGCGCCCCCGACCCGATCCTGGAGATCCCCTTCAAGCCGTCACGGATGATCCACTTCCTCGATTTCTCCAACGAGAAGATGGTGGCCAAGGTCCCTGACATCGCCCCTACGGTGGACATCCTGCTGGGCAATCTGGAGGACGCCGTGCCGGTCGACCGCAAGGTCGCCGCCCGTGATGGCCTGGTGCGGGTCGGCAAGGAGATGGACCTCGGCGACACGCAGCTGTGGACGCGTGTCAACAGCCTCGAGTCGCCCTGGATCCTCGACGACCTCACCACGCTCGTCTCCGAGATCGGCGACAAGCTCGGAGTGATCATGGTCCCCAAGGTCGAGGGGCCGTGGGACATCCACTACATCGATCGGCTTCTGGCCCAGCTCGAGGCCAAGGCGGGCCTGGATCGCCCGATCCTCGTCCACGCGCTGCTGGAGACCGGGTTGGGCATGATCAACGTCGAGGCGATCGCCTCGGCCAGCCCGCGCATGCAGGGCATGAGCTTCGGCCCCGCCGACCTCGCCGCCAGCCGCCGGATGAAGACGACCCGGGTCGGCGGCGGCCACCCCGGCTACCGGTCGATCAACGACCCCGATCCCGACAACCCCGACGCGCCCCGCCCCACCGCCCAGCAGGACCCCTGGCACTACTCGATCGCGCGCATGGTCGACGCCTGCACCTCGTCGGGGATCCTCCCCTTCTACGGGCCGTTCGGTGACATCAAGGACGTCGTCGGCTGCGAGACCCAGTTCCGCGCCGCGTTCCTTCTGGGCTGCGTCGGCGCCTGGTCACTGCACCCGGTCCAGATCGACATCGCCAAGAAGGTGTTCAGCCCGGATCCCGCTGAGGTGCTGTTCGCCAAGAAGGTGCTGGAGGCGATCCCCGATGGACGCGGCGTGCACATGATCGACGGCAAGATGCAGGACGACGCCACCTGGAAGCAGTGCAAGGTGATGGTCGAGCTGGCCGAGATGCTGGCCGAGCGCGACCCGGAGCTGGCCGAGCAATACGGGTTCGCCCGCGCGGCAGCGTAGTCTCCCGCTCCATGCGAATCTCGGCCAAAGCCGACTATGCGGTGCGCGCCGTGGTGGAGCTCGCCGCCGCGGAGGGCGAGAAGCCGGTCAAGGCCGAGCGTGTCGCCACCGCCCAGGAGATCCCCCTCAACTTCCTGGAGAACATCCTGGGCGAGCTGCGCCACGCCGGCATCGTGCGCAGCCACCGCGGAGCCGAGGGCGGCTTCCGGCTGGCCAAGCCCGCCAACCAGGTGACGGTGGCCGACGTCATCCGCGCCGTCGAGGGGCCGCTGGCCAGCGTCCGCGGCGGCCCGCCCGAGGATGCCAAGTACGGGGGCGCCGCCACCACGCTGCCCACGGTGTGGATCGCGGTGCGCGTCAACCTGCGCCGCGTCGTGGAGCACGTGACGATCGCCGACATCGCCAACTCCAAGCTCCCCAGGTCCATCGAGAAGCTGACCGAGGACCCGGGGGCATGGGTCACACGCTGACCGCGCCGCTGCGCTCGGCCAGCGCCGGCCGGTCGCGCACCCACGCCTGGCCGACGTCGCGCAGCACCTCGAGCATCGCCGCCGCCGCCGGCGAGCGGTAGCCCGAGGGAAGGATCACGCTGATCGGCCGCGGCGGCGGCGCCGGGTCCAGCTCGCGGATGACCACGTCGCCGCGCACCGCCCGGGTCACCATGTCCGGGACGAGGGCCACGCCCACGCCCGCCGCGACGAACCCCAGGATGGCCCCGTAGTCATCGTTCTGGAAGGCGATGCGCGGCTCGAAGCCCGCGTCGTGACACGCGCGCAGGAACAGGCGGGCGTCGGGGCAGGTCCGGCCGGTGGCGAGCATCCACGGCTCAGAGGAGAAGTCGGCCATCGACAGGCCGCCCGCGCCGCATAGCGCGTGCCCGGCCGGCATCGCCACGTACATCGGGTCATCGAACAGCGGCACGATGTCCAGGTCGTCTGCCTGCCCCCGGCGCTCCGGGTCGCCACGCGGGTCGTGTGACAGGGCCAGGTCAAACTCGCCGGCGCGCAGCCGCGGTATCGACTCGTCGGGGTCATACATGTCCACCGCGAGCTCGACCTCGGGATGACTGTCACGGAACAGTGCGACCGCCCGCGGGACGATCGACCCGGCGGCCGAGGCGAACGTGGCCAGCCGCAGCGTGCCGGCCTCCAGGCCGAGCAGTGCGCTCAGCTCGTCCTCCATGTCCTGCAGAGAGGACAGGACGGCCGCGCCGCGCTCGGACAGCAGGCGCCCGGCGTCGGTGAGCACCGCGCCCTGGGGGACCCGGCGCACCAGCACCGCCCCCACTTCCGCCTCGAGCGTCGCGATCTGCCGCGACACCGCCGGCTGGGTGTAGCCCAGCGCCTCGGCGGCGGCCGAGAACGAACCGTGGCGCGCCACCTCACACAAGACCCGGAGTCGACGGCTATCGAGCATGCTTAAAGGTTATACCCCCTCAAGCAAACCCCTATTTGCCTTTATGTCAGGAGCGCGTCACCATCGCTCACATGAACACTCTTCCCTCCCAGATCACCATCCGCCCGGGCTACGCCGATGACCACCTCGCCCTCGCCCGCTTGGCGGCGCTCGACAGCGCGGCCATACCGGTGGAGCCACTGCTGGTGGCCGAGCTGGATGGCGAGTTGAGCGCTGCCCTGTCCCTGCGCGACGGGACGTCGATCGCCGACCCCTTCCGGCCCACCGCCGACATCGTCGCGCTCCTGCGAGCGCACGCCTCTACGGTTGAGCGGACTCCTCGAAGGCTGCGGCGGGCACCTCGTCTGAGCCTGACTCCGGCTCGCGGTTGACGGGGCCCCTGAGCGCCTGATCGATCGGCACCCCGGCGGGTGGCCGCGCGTAGACGATGTCGCCGCGCCCGAGCTCCAGCTCGTCGGCCTGCGCCCGGGTGAGCTGGGCGCGCGCCTCGAGTCCCATCCGGGAGCTCGAGCTCCAGCCGTACCTCGAAGCCGAGGTGCACCACGCGCTTGACCATCGCCTCGATCCGCGCCTCCCCCGGCTCGAGCGCGATCGTCACGTCGTGAGGGCGCACGAGCTTTCCGCCCAAGCGGCTGACCGGTCCGACGAACCCCATCACGAAGTCCGACGCGGGGCGGTCATAGATCTCACGCGGGTCGCCGACCTGCTCGATGGTGCCCGCGCTCATCACCGCGATCCGGTCAGAGATCTCCATCGCCTCCTCCTGATCGTGGGTGACGAGCACCGTGGTCACGTGCTGCTCGTCGTGCAGCCGGCGCAACCACCCCCGCAGCTCGGCGCGCACGGTGGCGTCAAGCGCCCCGAAGGGCTCATCGAGCAGCAGTACCTTGGGCTGCACCGCCAGCGCGCGGGCCAGGGCCATGCGCTGGCGCTGGCCGCCCGAGAGCTGTGAGGGCCGCTGATCGCCCCACTTCGTGAGCCCAACGAGGGCGAGCAGCTCGTTGACGCGCTCGGTCACCTCGGCCTTGGGGCGCTTGCGGATGCGCAACCCGAAGGCCACGTTCTCGCGCACGCTCATGTGGGTGAACGCCGCGTAGTGCTGGAAGACGAAGCCGATCCCGCGCTTCTGGGGGATGACGTGGCTGACGTCGGTGCCGTCGATCGTGATCGTGCCCCCGTCGGGGGTCTCCAGGCCGGCGATGATCCGCAGCAGCGTCGACTTGCCCGAGCCGCTCGGACCCAGCAGCGCCGTCAGGGATCCTTCGGGGACCTCCAGCGAGACGTCGTCGAGCGCGGTGAAGTCACCGAATCCCTTCGAGATGTTGGTGATGTCGATCTTCATCGAGCCTGGTGCCTCCTGCTTGAGAACGCGGTCATGGCGAGCAGCACGACCAGCGAGATGACGGCGAGCTCCGTCGCGGCCGCATACGCGCCCGTGACCGCTGCTGCCCCGGGCTGCTCCGCGCGCTGGTAGACGAGCAGGGGCAGCGTGAGCGTGTAGCCGGGCACCAGCGAGGACACCACCAGCACGGCGCCGATCTCGCCCAGGGCGCGTGCCGTGGAGAGGATCACGCCGTAGATCACGCCCCAGCGGATCGACGGCAGGGTGACGCGCCAGAACGTCTGCCACCCAGACGCGCCAAGCGTGGCCGCGGCCTGCTCCTGCTCGTCGCCGACCTCCACCAGGACCGGGGCCACCTCGCGCACCACGAAGGGCAGCGACACGAACACGGTGGCCAGGACCATGCCGGCCGGCGCGAAGATGATCTGGATGCCGTGGCCCGAGAACCAGCTGCCAAGCCAGCCGTGGACGCCGTAGACGAGCGTGAGGGCCAGGCCGACGATGATCGGCGACACGAGGAACGGCAGGTCGATGAGCGCGTCCAGCACCGCTGCCAGCCGGCCCCGACGTCGCACGAGCACGAGCGCACACCCGACGCCGAAGATGGTGTTGAGCGGCACCGCGATGATCGCCATGAGCAGCGACAGCCACAGCGCGCTGATGGCCGCTGGAGTGGTCATCCATTCCCAGGCGACGCCGAAGCCGTGCTCGAAGGTCTTGAAGAAGACCACCACCACGGGCAGGATCAACAGCGCCAGCAGATACAACAGGGCGACGGTGCGCAATGACAGCTTGGCATTGCGGCCTATGGTCATTCCCGCACCTCCGCTCGCATTCGAGCGGCCTCCGGCGGCGCCTGGCGTTGTCCTCGTCGGCTCGTGCAGCGCTGCTGCACGTCGCCTCCTGCGTCCTCGCCAGGCATCCACCGGCGACCACTCTCGGTGCGACCGGACGTACGGGAAGGACCACTAGTGAGCAACGCGTCCTCCCACTCGCCGGATGAGCACGAGCACCAGCAGCGAGAGCACGATCAGGACCAGCGACAGCGACGCCGCGGCCTGCGGGGCGTCTGACTCGACGTCGGCGAAGATGACGATGCTGGCGATCGGGACCTTGGCGGTGATGATGAGGAGCGAACCGATCTCCCCCACCGCCCGCGCGAAGGCCAACGCGGCCCCCGAGAGGATCGCGGGGCGCAGCGCGGGCAGCACCACCCGGCGGAAGATGACGGCGTTCCCCGCGCCCAGGGACGCTGCCGCCTCCTCCACCTCGCGGTCGGCCTCGAGCAGCACCGGCTGCACCGAGCGCACGACAAACGGCAAGGTCACGAACAGCAGCGCCAGGATCACCACCGCGCGAGTGAACGCCAGGTGGACGCCGAAGGGGCTATCGGGCCCGTACAGGGCGAGGAGCGTCAAGCCGGCGACGATCGTCGGCAGCGCGAACGGCAGGTCGATGAGGGCATTGATGATCCGCTTGCCGGGAAACGCATCGCGGACGAGCACCCAGGCGATCAGCGTCCCCATCACCGCGCCGATGCCGGCGGTGAGCAGCGAGACGCCCAGGGTGGTGGCCAGCGCTCTCAGAGCCAGCGGGTTGGTGACCGACTGCCAGAAGCTCGACGGGCTCTGGCTCACCGCCTTGACGGTGACCGCGGCGAGCGGGAGCAGGACGATGACGCTCAGGTAGAGCGTCGACAGTCCCAGAGTCAGCCCGCCGCGCCGGTGCACGACCCGAGGCACCCCGCGGGAACCCGGCCCCGCCCGCCCCGCCTTCGGAGCCTGAGTCGCCGGCGCGGCGTATGAGCTAGCTGGAGGCAGTGGGCACCCCCGCGGCCTGCTCGATCTTGGTGATCGACCCCTTGGCCGGATCGAAGAACTCGTCCTTGACCTTCGTCCAGCCGCCGAGATCGTCAATGGTGA
The DNA here is from genome assembly GCA_963790605.1 of uncultured Actinomycetota bacterium. Lineage (GTDB taxonomy): Bacteria > Actinomycetota > Thermoleophilia > Solirubrobacterales > Solirubrobacteraceae > Palsa-465. The sequence goes on from CAWBPG010000005.1 coordinate 1,023,258, forward strand.
ACAGCTGCGGCGGCGTCGGGAACTGGGAGGCGAACTTCTTGGCCACCGACGCCAGCACCGGGCGATAGCCCTGCTGGGCCCAGATCGTCTGCCCCGCGGCGGACCACTGCCAGTTCAGAAACGCCTTGGCCTGCGCCGGTGCCTTGGCCGTGACCGCGATCGGCGTCTGGATGAGCAGCGTCTGCTTGGGGATCAGGTACTGGACCTTGTCGCCGCCCTTCTGGGCCGCGATCGCGTCTGACTCGTAGTCGAGCAGGACGTCACCCTTGCCGCTGACGAACGTCTGCAGGGCGGCGCTGGCCGCCGAGTCCTGGACCGAGACGTTCTTGGTCAGCAGCGTGCGGACGTAGGCGAGCGCCTGAGCGGGGGACTTGCCCTCCTTCAGCTCCGCGCCGTACCCGGCGAGGATGTTCCACCGCGCGCTGCCCGAGGTCGAGGGATTGGGCGTGATCACGTCGATGCCCGGCTTGATCAGGTCATCCCAGCCGGTGATGTGCTTGGGGTTGCCCTTGCGCACGACGAACACGACCACGGAATCCGACGAGAACCCCTTCTCGGGGTTGGCGTCCCAGCCGGAGGCGACGATCTTGTCCTTGACCAGCCGGGTCATGTCCGGCGTGGTGGAGAAGGCGACGACATCGGCGGGCTGGCCCGAGTCGACCGCGCGGCTCTGGGAGCCCGACGCGCCGAAGGACTCGCTGAAGCCCACGCCCTTGCCGGCACCGGTCTGTGCGAAGGCTGCGGTGAGTGCGTCGTAGGCCTTCTTCGGGGTCGAGTAGCCGACCAGGTTGAGCTTCGCCGAGCTGGTCGCGGCTGCGTTCGAAGCCGATGCCGATCCGCCGCCGGTGCTCGTATTCGCATCGGATGAGCCGCCGCACCCCGCCAGCGTCAGCGCCGCCACAGCGGCGGTCAGCACGGCGAGGACACGCGGCCACCACAGTTCAGATCGTCGGTTCATCCGTTCCTCTCAGACAGTCAAATCCAGGTTTGTCGATGGAGATAGCCCAGTAGCGCGGCACAGCATAGCCGACTAAGACGACATTTTTAGTTAGCTTGGTCTAGTTGGTGGGGATACTGGCGTTTCCGCCATCGGACGCAGGGTGGTCAAGCCCGGGGCTGTGCTCCACGTCTACACCAACCCACGGCACCGCGACCAGGCCGACCGGCGCGTGCAGCCCCCGCGCTCAACACCCAGAATCTCGGGGTATTGAGCGCGTGCCGAACTGGTACACGGACGTACTCGTGTGCGATGCCGCACGCCACGCCCCAGCGAGGATCGCTACATTCCCCGCCCCACATGCGTTTCTTTGAGTACGAATCGCGGGCGATCGTGGCCAGGGCCGGGATCCCGGTCACCAAGCACGGGTTCGCCAAGACGGCTGATGAGGCCCGGCGGATCGCTGAGCAGATCGCGGGCCCGGTGGTGGTCAAGTCCCAGGTCCTGACCGGCGGGCGGATGAAGGCGGGCGGCGTCCAGTTCGCCGACACGCCCGAGGAGGCGGCCCGCCACGCCGAGCACGTCCTGGACCTCGAGATCAACGGTCACATGCCGCGCGGCGTCCTGGTCGATGATCGCGCCGACGTGGCTCATGAGTACTACGCGGGCGTGGTCTGGGACGGCATCCGCAAGCGCCCGGTGCTGCTGTTCTCTGACATGGGCGGCATCGATATCGAGCAGGTGGCTGAGGAGCACCCCGGCCACGTCGCGCGGGCTCATTTCTCCACGCGGGTCCCGTTTAGCGACTGGCAGGCCAAGCAGGTCATCGCGTCGCTGGGGGTTACGGGGTCGGCGCTGAACCGCCTCACCCCCATCGTCGCCCGGCTGGCGCGTCTGTTCCTCGACTACGACATGACCCTGGCCGAGATCAACCCGCTCGGGGAGCTGACCGACGGCTCCTTCGTCGCGCTGGACGCCCACATGGACATGGAGAACGAGGCCCGACCGCGCCAGAAGCCGCTGCTGCACGAGCTCGGCGTCGGCGACGAGGAGACCCGCCAGGCCCGCGAGGCCACGCCATTTGAGATCGCCGGCGAGCATGTCGACGCTCAGGACCACCGCGGCGTGGCCGGCAACGTCACCGAGTTCGACGGCAACCTCGGTCTGGTCATCGGCGCCGGCGGCGGCTCGCTGACATTGTTTGACGCTGTGCGCGCCCATGGCGGTGACCCGGCCAACTATTGCGAGATCGGCGGTAACCCGTCGGTGGCCAAGGCCTGCGGGCTGGCCAAGCTCGTCCTCTCAAAGCCGGGCGTGGACAAGATCGCGGTGATGATGTCAATCGTCTCCAACACCCGGGTCGACATCGTCGCCCGCGGCGTGATCAAGGCCTGCCTTCAGCTGGGCTATGACCCGGCCGAGAAGATCGCCATCTTCCGCATCCCCGGCGCCTGGGAGGAGGAGGGCTTTAAGATCCTCGAGCACTACGGCGTCGCCTACGCCGACCGCTCGGTGTCGCTCAACGAGGCCGCCCGCCGCGCGGTGCAGCGCATCCAAGGGGCTGCGGCGTCGTGAGCATCCTCGTCGACGCCGACACCACCTTCATCGTTCAGGGGATCACCGGCCGCGAGGCCGTCAACCTGACCCGCGAGTGCCTGGACTACGGCGCCGGCGCCAAGATCGTCGGCGGCGTCACCCCGGGCCGGCTGGGCCGCGACGTCCACGGCGTCCCGGTGTTCGACACCGTCGCCCAGGCCGTCGCGCACCACGGCAGGGCGGGTGGGGACGGAATTTACGGATCGGTGGTCACCGTCCCCCCCGCCTTCACCAAGGACGCCGTCTTCGAAGCCATCTCCAACGGCGTCAAGCTCGTGGTGATCGTCACCGAGCGTATCCCCCGCGGCGACGTCGCGCAGATGGTCGAGCTCGCCGCCGAGCACGGGGCCCGCATCATCGGCCCCAACTGCCTGGGGATCATCGTCCCCGACGTGATCAAGATGGGCGGCATCGGCGGCCCGGCCAAGGACGCCGCCAAGTCCTATCACCGCGGCCCCGTCGGGGTGATCTCCCGCTCGGGCGGAATGACCACCGAGATGTCCTCCACGCTGAGCGCCGCCGGCCTCGGCGTCTCCACCGCGGTCTCGATCGGCGGCGACGCCATCATCGGCTCCAGCTACGCCGAGCTCATGCCCCTGTTCGAGGCCGACACCGACACCCAGGCGATCGTCATCTACACCGAGCCCGGCGGGCGCATGGAGGCCGAACTGGCCGCCTGGGTCACCGACAACAACTCGCGCCTCCCGATCGTCGCCTTCATGGCCGGCCGCTTCATGGACGAGATGCCGGGCATGAGCTTCGGCCACGCCGGCACGATCGTCGAAGGCACACAGGACACCGCCACCGAGAAGATCGCCCGCCTCGCAGCCGCTCACATCACCGTCGCCGAGCGCATCGAGGACATCCCCGACCTCGTCAAGGACAAGCTCTAAGTGTTCACTCCGGTGGTCAGTGTGCGCGGAGCGCGAGGCCCGAGGGCCGACAGGCAAGGACGCAGGAGCCGTGGCGCAGCCCTGCTGCGCGAGGCTCCGAGGACGCAGCATGGCGGTCCTTCGGGGCCGCGATACGTGTGCAGTGACCGCCGGAGGGAGCACTAGTGCCTGGAACCTTCATCGACATCCAGGTCGACGCCACCGCCGGCGCCGATCCAGAGCTGGCCAAAACGCTCGAGGGCGTCTGCCCCGTGGACATCTTCAAGGCCTCAGACACCGGCGTTCAGATCGTGCAGGACAACCTCGACGAGTGCGTCCTGTGCGAGCTGTGCATCAACGCGGCGCCCGCCGGCGCGGTCCGCGTCCTCAAGCTCTACTCGGGCGAGTCACTGCCCGCGTGACAGCCGTCGCCGGGCCGCGTCGGTCAGCGGCCGGTACCGCTTGCCGCCGCGATCCAGGTACCACGCCCGCCCGTCGGCGGGCTTCGGCAGTCCCGCCTCGCGCAGCGGCCGGGTGATCGGCCTGAACCACGTGGTGACGGGCATCTCGTCGATCACGTGCACGATGGCAGGGCGGTGGCCCTCGGGCACCGCACCGAGCGCCCGCGACAGGCTCTCGGCACTCAGCTGCTGTCCGGGACACAGGGTGACCGCCGCGACGGCCAGCTCATCTGCGCCGTCCGCGGGACGCAGCCCGTAGGCGACCGCGAGGTCGACGGCCGCCACATCGCTCAGCGCGTCGCGCATCGGGGCGGCGAGCACCGGCCCGTCCGCGGTGTGGATGACGTCATAGACGCCGTCCAACCGCCAGTGGTCCCCGTCGGCGTCGCGGCGGAACAGGTCGCCGGTGGACAGCCACGCGTCGTCGCGGGAGAACACCCCGCGCATCGGCGTCACCGAGGGGTCGGTGGGGCGCGCCCGGACGACGAGAAGCCCAACCTCATCGGTCTCGCACCGCCGCACAAACCCGCCGCGACCGAGGATGAGCTGCTCGGATTCCTGGTCGTAGGCGGCGATGCGCACCTCGGGGGTGCCGGGCAGCGGCCGCCCCATGGCCCCCGCCTTCGCGGCGCGGAGGTTGACGAGGATGGCCCCGGTCTCCGTCGAGGCATAGAACTCGACCACCCGCGCGGGAGAGAAGCGCTCCTGGACCCGGCGCCAGAGCCCCGGCGGCATGCCCGAACCGATGAACAGGCGAACGGGGTGACCGCGCTCGCCCGCGTTGGGCGCCGCGGCGACGAGGTCATGCAGGAGCGTCCACGTGTATGAGGCGACGGTCACGCCATAGCGGCGGACCTCGTCCCAGAACGTGGTGGGATCGAACTGGGAGGCCATGGCCAGCCGGGCGCCTCCGGCGATCGCCCCCCCGATGCTCATCATCAGGCCGGAGGGGTGATAGAGCGGGGTGACGCTGTAGACGGTGTCGCCGCCCGTCAGCGCCGCCGATGACGCCGTGCCGAACGCCGACGCGGCCCAGCGGCGGTTCGTGATCCGGCTCATCCGCACGACGTCGCCCTCGCCGGTGAAGAGGATGAAGGCCAGGTCCGAGGCCCGGCCGGGGTTGGCGCGATACCACGCGGGCAACGTCACCGTCCGTGGGTCGATCTGCTCCATGTCGGTGGTGAGCGGTAGCTCGAGGTCGCGGGGGCCGCCACCGCCACCGAGCACGAAGGTGTGCACCGTGCCCAGCCCCGCCGCCTGCCCGGCGCGCTCCGGGTCGGCGATGATCCGCCGCACGGCGCCCAGCGAGGCCTCCCGCGCCGTGTTGCCGTCGGGGCGCAGCATCACCGCCACGGCGCCGAGCCGGCTGAGCGCCGTGACCACCGCCAGCGCGCTGGGGCGCGAGCCCATGAGCACGCCGACGTGCTCGCCCTGGCGCACCCCGACCGAGATCAGGCCCCGCACGACGTTGTCGATGCGCTCGTTGACCTCGGTGGTGCTGTAGGCGCGATCCTCGTATAGGAACATGGTGTCGGCGGCGCCGCGCTGCATGCGCTCCTCCACCAGCAGACCCAGCGAGACCCGCGTGCTCGGCTGGATCTGCTCCAACCGCGCCAGCTGCGGCAGCGCCCCCGCCGCCTCGCGGGCCAGCTCGCGCATGGAGCGCGTGGTGCGCCGCACGCCGCCCACCATCGAGCGGGCGACGCCGTTGCCAACCGCGCCCGCCAGCTCCAGCCCGTAGCCGACCCGGTTCTGGATCCGGTCGCGCTGGCGCGATCAGGTCGCCGGCGGGGTCGTCGGGGGCCTCGGACAGACCCTCTGGCCGCCCGCCCTCGCCGTCGCGCCAGTGCGCCCACGCCGCGACGGTCGGCCAGGTCATCTGGTTGGAGGTCGAGCCCACGACCAAGCCGAAGTGGCCCGCGCGCAGCGCCAGCTCGTAGACGTCGGCCCGGGGCGCCGCCTGCCGGATGGCGCGGACGCCGGCGGGCGGGGCGATCTCATCCACAGTGCCGACCACCGACAGGATCGGGCAGCGGATGTCGGCGAGGCTGAGCAGCCGCTCGTCGATCACGAACCCGCCCTCGAGCATCCGGTTGTGGGCGATGAACTGGCCGACGAACTCGGCCAGCGCCGGCCCAGGCCAGGCCACCCACCCGTCCCCTTCCAGGAACCGCCGCTGCCCCTCCCGCGGCAACAGCGCGTCGCGATCGTGCAGTTGCATCACGAACTCGATCCGGCTGCGGATCGACTTGACCGGATCGAGCAGGAGGAAGCCGTTCCGGCTGAACCAGGCGGGCAGCGCCGAGCTGCGGAAGATGTCGGCGATCAGGCCGGCCAGCCCCGAGGCCAGCTCCTCGGGGAGCCCGAACGGCATCCCCAGCCGCGTGTCCACCGGACTCCCGAAGGTGATCAGTGATCCCAGGCCCGCGTTGCGGCGGAAGGCGGCCACCTGGTAGCAGAACATCCCACCCTGGGAGTAGCCGCCCAGGTGCACGTCGCGGCCGGTGGCCTCGCGGACGCGATCCACGGCGTCTGAGACGGCCAGCACGTGATCGGCCAGGGTGCGCTCCAGGCCGCCCTCCTCGCGCTCGGGCGCGCCGAAGTCCACCACCCACGGGTCGACGCCGTGCTCGTGCAGGAGCGTGACGGCGCTGGTGGCCGGTGAGACGTCATAGATCTCGGCGGCCAGCATCATCGGCGGGACGAGCAGGATCGCCGGGCCTGCGCTGACCTGGCCGTCGCCGTTGGAGCCTCGGTAGTAGCGGCGCAGCTTGTACACGCGATGCTCGGCGACGACCTCGTAGGGCGAGGGCTGCTCGTCGGTGTCCAGGCCCCCGAACCGCGCGACTTCGAGGGCGTTCTGGGCGGCCGCGCCCAGCCGGCCGATCGGGGCCGTGATCGACTTGGGTATCAGGTCCATCGGGTTGCTCACATGTTCGCCGATCCCGGCCTGGCCAGGTCACCGGATCCCGGGCCGGGCGCTATTGTCCGCTGCCCGACGATGAGCGTGCTCAACCTCGAAACGATCGAGTGCCGCCGTGGGGACGGCGTCGCCTGGCTGGTCCTCAACCGTCCCGACGCCCTCAACGCATGGACGCGCCAGCTCGGCGAGGAGCTCACCCAGGCGCTCGACGACGTCGCCGCCGACCCGGCGGTCCGATCGATCGTCCTCACCGGCGCCGGCCGCGCGTTCTCCTCGGGCGCGGACCTGCGCGCCGGCGTCGCCGGAACCGACGGCAAGCCCGATGTCCGCAACCCGCTGCGCGAGGTCTATCACCCGCTGATCACCCGCGTACGCACGGTGCCCAAGCCCGTCATCGCCGCCGTCAACGGCCCGGCGGTGGGCATCGGCTGCTCGCTGGCGCTGGCCTCCGACCTGGTCGTCGCCGCCCGCTCGGCCTATTTCCTGCTGGCCTTCGTCAACATCGGGCTGGGCCTGGACGGCGGCGCATCGCAGACGCTGGTGGAGCGCGTCGGCCACGCCCGCGCGTTCGAGATCGCCTACCTGGGGGAGCGCATCGCAGCCGAGACGGCGCTTGATTGGGGCCTGGTCAACCAGGTGGTCGCCGACGGCGAGTTCGAGTCCGCGGTCGGGGCCCTGGCCGCGCGGCTGGCCGCGGGACCGCCCGGCTCCTACGCCGCGATCAAGCGCACGATCAACGCCCGCGCCTACGCCGGGTTCGGGGAGCTGCTCGACCTCGAGGCCGACGTCCAGCAGGAGCGCGCAGCCTCCAAGGACTTCGCGGAGGGCGTCATGGCCTTCCTGCAGAAGCGCCCGGCGGAGTTCACCGGCGAGTAACGCGGTTGACATGAACCTCGCCGGCCTCCTGACCGCATCAGCGGAGCGCGACCCCGATCACGTCGCGATCAAGCTCGACGACGCCGAGCTCACCTACGGTGCGCTGGACGGCGCCTCGGCCCACATCGCCGGGCTGCTGGCCGACCACGGCTTCCAGCGCGGCGACCGGGTGGGGATCATGCTGCCCAACGTCCCGTACTTCCCGGTCTGCTACTACGGTGTGCTGCGGGCCGGCGGCATCGTCGTGCCGATGAACGTACTGCTCAAGAAGCGCGAGGTCGCCTACTACCTGTCGGACTCCGGGGCCAAGCTGGTCTTCGCCTGGCACGAGTTCGCGCAGGACGCACAGGCCGGCGCCGAGCAGGCCGACGCGGAGTGCCTGTTGGTGGAGCCGGGCGCCTTCGAGCAGCAGGTGGGCGCGGCCACGCCCGACGCGGCCGTCGCCGATACCGCCGACGATGACACCGCGGTGCTCCTCTACACGTCGGGCACGACGGGCCAGCCCAAGGGCGCAGAGCTCACCCACGCCAACCTGACGCTCAACGCCCAGGGGTCGGGCGACCTGTTCGACATGGGCAGCGAGGCGATGGTCCTCGGGGCCCTGCCGCTGTTTCACTCCTTCGGCCAGACGTGCGGGATGAACGCGACGGTGAGCGGCGGCGGAACGCTGACGCTGCTGCCGCGCTTTGAGCCGGGCAAGGCGCTGGAGATCATCCAGCGCGACAAGGTCAACATCTTCCAGGGCGTGCCCACCATGTACGGAGCGATGCTCCATCACCCCGAGCGCGAGGCTTACGACGTGAGCACCCTGCGGCTGTGCGGGTCGGGCGGCTCGGCGATGCCCGTCGAGCTCCTACGCGGGTTTGACGAGGCGTTCGGCTGCAAGATCCTCGAGGGCTACGGGCTTTCGGAGAGCTCGCCGGTGGCGTCGTTCAACCACGCCGATCGCGAGCGCAAGCCCGGCTCGATCGGCACTCCGATCAAGGACGTCGAGATGCGGGTGGTCGACGACGAGGGCAACGAGGTGGCCCAAGGCGAGGTCGGCGAGATCGTCATCCGCGGCTACAACGTGATGAAGGGCTACTGGCAGCAGGCCGAGGCCACCGCCGAGACGATCATCGACGGCTGGCTTCACAGCGGCGACATGGGCCGGGTCGACGAGGACGGTTACTTCTACGTCGTGGACCGCAAGAAGGAGCTGATCATCCGCGGCGGCTACAACGTGTACCCGCGCGAGATCGAGGAGGTGCTCTATGAGCACCCCGACGTCCGAGAGGCCGCGGTGCTCGGCGTCCCGCACGACGAGTACGGCGAGGAGGTCGGCGCCGCGGTTGCGCTCAAGGACGGGGCCTCGGCCACGCCCGAGGAGCTGCGCGACTACGTCAAGGGGCAGGTGGCGGCCTATAAGTACCCGCGCGTGGTCTGGCTCGTCGACGAGCTGCCCAAGGGCCCGACCGGCAAGATCCTCAAGCGGGAGATCTCGCCCCCCGACGAGTCGTGAACGACTCGGGGGCGGCTTCGGGCGAGGTGCGCGTCCGCGCCGCGACGCCCGCGGACGTCCCGCAGATCCATGACTTCATCGTCGAGCTGGCGGTGTACGAGCGCGAGCCCGACGCGGTCACCGGGACCCACGAGATGCTCGCCGATGCGCTGTTTGGCCTGCGGCCGAGCGCCGAGGCGCTGATCGCCGAAATCGACGGCGAGGCGGCCGGGTTCGCGATCTTCCACGGGACCTTCTCCACCTGGGAATGCGAACCCGGGATCTGGCTCGAGGACCTGTTCGTCCCTGAGCGCCACCGGCGCTCAGGGGCCGGATTCGCGCTCCTGTCACACCTCGCGGGACTGGCGCTGGAGCGCGGCTGCCCGCGGCTTGAGTGGCACGCTCTGGACTGGAACGAGCTGGCGCTTGAGTTCTACAAGCGGCTGGGCGCCGAACGCATGTCGGAGTGGGAGCTTCACCGGCTCCATGGCGAGGCGCTGCGGCGAGTGGCCAGCGGCGGGGCCCGCGCCCGCCCCGCGTAGGCGCGCCGGCCGCCGGCGGCACCCCCAAGTACACATTGTCCTTGGAGAGCGAGATGGTGACCCGGGTCTGCTTGCCTACGGGGATCACGTGGGCCCAGTCCGGATCGGTGGCGCGCCAGTCCGGATCGGTGGCGCGCCAGACCACCTCGTAGCCCTTGGGATCGGGCTCCGGGTTCTTGGCCCAATCGAGCCTGGTGCTGTTGGTCAGGAGGTGGCGCAGAGAACAACGCCACCCACGGCCTCAATGAGGCGCGTGGCCCGCCCCGCTGCGCCCGCTCCGGTCCGCCCCGCTGCGCCCGCTCCGGTCCGCCCCGCTCCGCCCGCTCCGGTCCCCATCAATAGAAAAGCCCCGCCGGAGCGGGGCTTTCCCTTAGCAGGCCTGTAAGCCGGATCTTGTCAAGAGCAGTCATCCATCTGAGCGGCCTACCCGGACCTTGGCGGGTCACCTACAAACGGTCCTGCTTGGCCTAGCATCGGGTGGGGTTTACCTGGCCGCCGCGTCACCGCGACGCCGGTGCGCTCTTACCGCACCATTTCACCCTTACCGGCCTGAAGCGCTGCAGCGGCCTCAGGCTTAGGCGGTGTCTTTTCTGTGGCACTTTCCCGCGGGTTTCCCCGGGTCGGCGTTACCGACCACCTTTCCCTGTGATGTCCGGACTTTCCTCGAAGGCGAACCTCCGCGACTGCTCAGCCTGCGCGACCGAGCATAGCCCGATCGCCCCCATCTGGCCAGCCCCGCCACCGCGCCTCCGCCCGCATAGAGCGGCCTGCTGACCCCGGGCTCAGCTCAGTTTGGTCCCGCAGCTCCGGCAGCCGCCGCCGATCGGCCGCGCATGCGCCCCGTACTCCGGCACCATCTCCTCCCCGCATACCGGGCACCCGACGGATCTATGGGCGGCGAGTCCCTCCCACACCCCGGCCACCAAAGCGTCCAAGGTGGGCTCGCCGCCCAAGTCCGTCGCGCCGCGCCCCGTCGCGGCCTGCACCCCCACACGGTCCAACCCTCGAGCCACGCGCGGCTCCAACGCCAGCGCGCTCACGAGATGTTCCTCATCAATCCGACCACCTTGCCCAGCACCCGCACGTCGCGGCTGCGGATCGGCTCCATCGAGGTGTTCTCCGGCTGCAACCGCACGTGGTCAGACTCCTGGAAGAAGCGCTTCACGGTCGCCTCCTCCCCCACCAGCGCCACCACGATGTCCCCGTCCTGCGCATGATCCTGCGAGCGCACCACGACCAGGTCACCCTCGATGATGCCGGCGTCCTGCATCGAGTCCCCGCGCACCCGCAGCAGGAACTCCCCGTCCTCGCCGCCTGCGAACGAGGGCGTCTGGATGTACTCCTCGATGTTCTCCTCGGCCACGATCGGCTGGCCGGCGGCCACCTGCCCGACGAGCGGCAGGCCCGGCTGCAGAAACGTCTGCACGCCCGCCTGCACACCGGCGGCCGCACGGTCCAGCAGCTCCAACGCCCGCGGCTTCGTCGGATCCCGGCGTACCAGACCGATCTTCTCCAGATTGGCGAGGTGAGCATGCACCGTCGAGGACGAGGCCAGCCCCACGGCCTTGCCGATGTCGCGCACCGTCGGCGGATACCCGTACTTCGCCGAGTAGCGCTTGATGAAGTCGAAGATTTCCTGCTGTCGCTTGGTCAAGTCCATGCGGTCAACTCCTTTACCGGGTCAGCCCGCTAGGCCGCCGTCGAACATGTGTTCGTAAAGCTAGCGCTCCCGGCGGACGGACACAAGCAACGGCCCTGCAAAACCCCTGGTTGACGCGCTGATCGGACGCGATCAACAGCACGCACGCGGGCAGGCCAGCGGGCTATGACGACCCTGCCCGGCGCCCCAGCCAGCACCTCCCCGCGCGGCCCGACGCCTCTCGCCCGCGGCTCTATACTGGCCGCCCACGCGCCTGTGGCGGAATTGGTAGACGCGCAAGGTTGAGGGCCTTGTGGACTGAATGGTCCGTGGAGGTTCGAGTCCTCTCGGGCGCACTGTGGAAAGCCCCGCGATGCGGGGCTTTTTTCATGCGTCGCCCACCCGATGCGCGCGCCCGCATGCTGAAGAATGTGGCAACGAGAGTTCCCGCCCGTCAGGTGACCTGAACGTCGGCGCCCTCGGCGCCGGCGCTCAGCGCATCAGCCGTCAGCGTCGCGGCCTCGGTGAACATGTGCAAATCGGTCGCCTCGCCCACGCGGTCAAGCGCGGCCTCCAGCCCGCCGGGGGTGCTCACCGAGACGAGCTTGGTGAAGAACGCCTCGCCCTGCCAGCTGTGCGGGGCGCCGGCCGGGATGGACGCGTAATCCCCCTGGCGCAGCGAGTACTCGGCGCCGTCGACCACCAGGCGCAGGCCGCCCTCCAGGACGTATATGCCCTCTGTGGTCTTCTCGTGCGCGTGCGCGGGGACGGCCGCGCCGCGCGGCAGCTCGACGGTGAACATGCTCAGGCCGCCCTCGGTCTCCGCCGAGGTGACCAGGGAGGTGACGAGCATCCCGCCGACGAGATGGCGCGGCCCCTCGCCGCGACGAAGGAAATACGGCTGGGCCGCGCCGGGGAGAACGTCGTCGGGCGCGTCGGCGCGCGGCGCCGCGTACTCGGCCTCGGGGAGGTACTTCATGTCGAAATCGTGCTCGGCTTGACCGAATTTGGCGAACGGGACCTCGGGCCGGAAGCCCACCGGGAACGGTGCGTTCCCGTTGTACGGGATTCCCGTGAGGTCGAAGAAGCGGTCCCACCCGCCGGGGATGATCGGCCCCATGAACCCCGAGTGGTGGCCGGTCAGGCCGTAGGCGTGCACCGTGTTGGGTGGGGCAAAGCCGAAGTCGCCCACCGACAGCAGGCGGCTCTCGTCGCCCAGCCACAGCTGCACGTTGCCACGGTGACAGAAGAAGAACTCGAACTCCTGGCCATGGAAGTGCAGCGGGATGGGGCGGCCGGCGGGCCCGTCGAGCGTCATCATCGACCACGCGCCGCCGGTCTCCTCGGCACCCGCGAGGCAGCGGCCGACCTGGTCGATGAGCAGATGGGCGCGGCCGCCACCGGCGGCGAGCACGTAGGGAACGGCCTGGCCGGGCAGCTCGGTGAGCTTGCCGGACTCGGTGGACAGCGGGTTCATTTCCGTCTTCTCCTTGGATCCAGGTGGCGCGTTCAGGGCTCGACGAGCTCGAACAGGTTGTCCTCGGTGTCGGTCAGGTGCGACATGACGCCGCGCGGCGGCTCGGGCGCAGGGGCCGGGCGCAGGGGCCGCCGGCCATCCCAGTGGCGGGCCGCGGCGGCGACTGCCTCGTAGAAGCCCAGCAGCTCGGGACCGGAGCGGTGGACCTCGATCGGGTGACCGAACACACCGGAACCGTCGTGCCAGTTGGCGCGCACGGAGCCCGCGCTGCCGCTGTGGACGAGCGCCAGACCGGCCGCCTCCAGCCGCGCGCTCTCAGCGTGGAGGTCGTCGACGAGCCACGCGACGTGGCCGATCTCGGGATGGCGCCCGGCGCTGAAGAAATCACGCAGGCCGACCGGCTCGGCGTCGTGGATCTGGCTGATCTCGACGATGACCGGGCCCCACTGGGCGAACGCGGTCGAGTGGTCGTAGCACGCCGGTGCGCCGCGGAAGGTGGTCTCGGCGAGGGGCACATGCTCGATCATCAAGAACGGCCCGGCACCGGTTGCGGCGGCGAGCCCCCGCGCCGCGCTCTCCAGATCGTCGACCACGTACCCGAGGTGATGAAACGGGCGCCGCAGGAGCTCAGCGGTCACGCGGCACGCTCCGCGATGAGCAGGCGGAAGCGGTTGCGCATCACGTAGCTCCCGTCCGGCGTGCGAAACGGCGCGAGCGCCTCGGTGAGCACCTCGCGGACCTGATCCTCGCCCACCAGCCCGATCGCCCGCGCGCCACCGGCCGAGGACAATACGCCGCGCAGCGCCTGGTCAAGGTCGCCGTAGCGCCAGTCGCCGGGCTGCTCGCGGTCAAGCCTGACGGTGAGCTTGGCGTCGGCCAGGGCCGCCTCCAGCGCGCCGGGTGCGGCCAGCGCGTAGGGCGCGTGATCCTCCTGGCGATCACGCGGCACGAGCGATTCCATCGCCAGGTGCAGCGCGGTCGACTGGCAGGTCTCGGGTGCCGCGAAGCCACCGATGGCCAACCGGCCGCCCGGCCGCAGCACCCGATGGACCTCGCGCAGCGCGCTCGCCGGGTCGGCGGCGAACTGGAGCGCGTTGACGGCCAGCACGGCATCGAAGCCGGCGTCGGCGAAGGGCAGCACGTCGAGCCCGCCCTCACGCAGATCGGCGGCGGGCACGCGACGGCGGGCCACCGCCAGCAGGGGCGCCGAGATGTCGATGCCGCTCGCCCGCGCGCCCCGCTGATCTGCGAGCCAGAGCGCCAGCCCCGAACCGCAGCCGATGTCCAGCACGGCGGTGCCGGCGCCGACGCCGCCCTCATCGAGCGCGTCGGTGAACAGCACCAGATTCTGGGGCTCGGCCAGCTCCGACCAATCTCCGGGGCGCCGGCCCCACAGCCCCCGCTGGGTGGCCTCCCAGCGCTCCCGGTCAGTCGTCACGGACATCGTCCCTAACTCTATACAGAACGTCAAAGTGAATGCAGTCGGTGCAACAGCCGCTGAAGCCGGGAATGGGCGAGCGGAGAAACGAGACGGACATCGGCTAGGACGCGCGGACGTCGGGGGTCCCGTACTCGGTCCAGCTCGGAGGGAAGGTGGTCCCCCACCCCACCCCGCGCCGGCGCTCGGCGGCCGTCCAGGTCCGCGTCGGCGGGTCGGGGTCGAGCACGAGCTCGGCGCCGGTGGTCACCTCGATGCGGTTGCCGCCGGGCTCGAAGCCGTAGAGGAAGAAGCTGCGGCCGATGGTGTGCTGGGCGGGCGCGACCTCGATGGGTACACCGCCGATCAACGAAGATGTCGGCGGCGCGCAGCACCTCCTCGCGGGTGTCGACCCAGAAAGCGGCGTGGTGCAGCCGTCCGGTCCCGCCGAGCCGGTCGCGCGCGTAGACCAGCTCCAGGGGCCGGGGGCCAAGCGACAGCCACGCCCCGCTCACCGAGCCGTCGTCCTCGACGACCTCGTCATAGAGCGAGAACCCGAGCGCTCCCCACGCGAACGACGCCGCCCGCGCCACGTCGGCCGCCAGCAGGCTCACGTGATCGAGCCGGCGCACGTCGACCCCGGCGCCGCCGCGCCGGCCCAGGCGGTCGCGCGCCAGCGGGGGCAGCCCCGACGGCGGGGGCTCGGGGACAAACCGCTCGGTCTCCCAGTAGAGCTCGATGGCGTGGCCGTCCGGCGCACGGAAAGCGTACGCGGGCCCGTGGCCGACGTCGCCCTCGTTCCACGCACCGTCGACGCCGTTCGCGGTCAGCGCCGCCGTCCGCCGGGCGAGCGCCTCGGCATCGCGCGTGCGCACCCCGATGTGGCCGACGCCCGGGCGATCAGACGCGGTGAGCTTGAGGCCCGACAGCTCGTACTCGGATTCGCCGCGCAGGTGGACGCTGTCGCCGTCGGTGCTCACCACGGTCATCCCGAGCACGTCGGTGAAGCAGCGCACGCTCTCCTCCAGACGCGGTGTGAGCAGCTCGACGTGGCCGATGTGAGCCAGGTCGCCGCCCACCGGGGAGCGGCCGGACACGGGGTTCGCGGACATGACCTACTTGTATACACTCTTTGCGCATGCATCCACAAGGGCGCCGCCGCATATGACCTCCCCCGCCGCGCCCACGGCGACCATCGCCGCCGGCACGGTCCGCGGCACGCTCACCGCACATGGCGTGCGGGCCTTCCGCGGCATCCCGTACGCCGCCTCCACCACCGGAGAGAACCGGTTCGCGCCGCCCCGCTCACCCCAGCCGTGGTCCGGAGCGCGCGACGCCCTCGTCCCGGGTCCGGTCTGTCCCCAGCCGCCTCGGCCGTTCTCGGAGTGGGCGCACGGGCCTCTCCCCGAGACCTCGGAGGAGTGCCTGACGGTGAACGTATGGGCGCCGCCCGCCGACAGGCCGCGCCCGGTGCTGGTGTTCATCCACGGGGGCGGCTGGGCGCTCGGGTGGGGGAGCAACGCCCTGCTCGACGGCACCCACCTGGCCGCGACGCTCGACGCGGTCGTCGTGACGCTCAACTACCGCCTCGGCGCGCTGGGCTGGCTGTATCACCCGGAGCTGGCCGCCGAGCCCGGCGCCGCCATCGGAAACTGGGGCCTGCTCGACCAGCTCCGGGCGCTGCGCTGGGTCGCTGACAACATCGCGGCCTTCGGCGGCGACCCCGGCCGCGTCACCCTCGGCGGCGAGTCGGCGGGCGCGGGCAGCGCCCTGCACCTGCTCGCCCACCCCGGGGCCGCTGCACTGTTCACCCGCGTGATCGCTCAGTCCCCACCGCTGCACGAGCTCGTCATCGACGCCGAGCGCGGGCGGCGGTGGTCCGAGGCCCTCGCCGAGCGCCTGAGCGCCGGGGCGGGCGTCGTCGGACTGCGCGAGGTGTCGCCGGCGGAGATCGTCGCCACCTCCGAGGAGCTCCTGGCCGACCCAGCCTTCCGCGGCTCCCGCGGCGGCGCGATGCCCATCGTCGACCCGGGGAGCCTGCCCACCGACCCCGCGCTGGCGCCTGAAGCCCGCCTGGACGTCCCCGTGCTGATCGGCACCAGCGCCGACGAGGGCACGTTCTTCTTTCGCGCCGGCGGGCGGCGCCTGGACCCCGATGATGCGCGGCTCGCCGAGATGGTCGCTCACCTCGCGCACGCCGACGACCCCCAGACGCTCATCGCGGAGGCGAGGCGCCAAGGCGCGACCGACAACAACGACATCCTCTGCCGGATCGTCACCGAGGCGTGGTTCGCCGGCCCGGTGCAGCGGTGGAGCATGGCGCGCGCCCGGGCGGGAGGCACTGTTCACCGCTACCGGATCGAGCAGCCCGCCGCCGAGGCGGACCTGGGCGCCACGCACTCCCTGAGCGTCCCGTTGCTGTTCGGCAGCTGGCGTGAGGGCGGGGTGGCCCGGCGGCTGGCGGGCGACGGACCGGGCACCGCGCAGACGACCGAAGCCATCCAGCGCGACTGGCGAGCGTTCGTCCACGGCGACCCGCTCGGGAGCGACACCCTGGTCTACGGCACCGCGCGATGACCGAACGGCTCATCGCCGTCGAGGAGCACTTCATGCTCCCCGAGCTCCTGCAGGCCGGCCAGCGCTATCTGGCCGGCCCCGCGGCGGCCGGCAGCGGCTGGCGCGAGGCCGGCGCCGCGCTCGAGGACTCAGACCGCGCGCGCCGCGGCGCGCTGACGCTCGACCTCGGGATGGGCCGCATCAACGCTATGGACGCCGCCGGGATCGATTTCGCCATCCTCAGCATCTCGACCGTCGCCAACCACCAGATGCTCGACGGCGCGCAGGCCACCCCGCTGGCCCGGCTCGCCAACGACCAACTGGCCGAGGCCGTCGTGAACCACCCCGACCGGTTCGCCGGCCTGGCCGCCATCGCGCCTCAGGATCCCGAGCAGGCGGCGGCCGAGATCGAGCGCGCCATCCAGCGCCTGCACCTCTCGGGCGTCGTCATCAACTCCACACGCAGGGCGAGTATCTCGACGCCCGCGGTTGCGCCCATCTTCGAGGCCGCCCAGGACAACGGCGCCCCGATCTACCTGCACCCGTCGCTGCTGCCCGCCGGCGCCGTCGGTCCTACCTGGACTACGGGCTCATGGCGGCAATGTGGGGTACGCGGCCGACGCGAGCCTGCACGCACTGCGCATCATCCTCTCGGGCACGCTGGATCGATATCCGGGCGAGCACATCCCGTTCTCGCTCTCGCGCCTGGACGCCCACCACGAGCAGACGCGCGCCAAGACCCACCCTGATCTCGCCGGCAGACCGAGCGAATATGTCAAGCAACACTTCTTCGTGTCCACCAGCGGGATGAACCACGCCCCCGCCTCGATCCGCTTCTGCATCGACACACTCGGCGCCGACCGGGTGATGTTCGCCGCCGACTATCCGTTCGAGGATCCCGAGCCCGAGGTGCAGGCGTTCCGCGCTGCCGACCTCGATCCCGGCGAGCGGTCCGCGCTGGCCAATGCCAACGCGGAGCGCGTCTTCAATCTTCAGCCGGTCACGCCGGCGCCCTCCGGCACCACGCGGTGACCCTCCCACTCGTCGAAGGGAGCAGCGCCTGCCCGCACCTTGTCGGCCAGCGCGGCGTGACGAGCGGCCGTGTCCAGGACCTCCTCACTGTGGGCCCGCTTCTCGACCGGATGCAGGACGGACTTCTCCAGCCCCTCGGGTGAGAAGCGGACGTCCAGCCGCCCGTCGCGCAGCTCGGCGCGGCCCTCGGCGCCGCAGCCGCCGCACTCGGCGACTTCTCCGCGGACCGATATCAGGCTGAGGTGGCAGAGTGGGCACAGGCCCGGCTCGCCCCGATACTCCACCTCCTCGAAGCTGCGGCCGAGCTGTTGCGCCATGTTGCGTCCCAGCTGCCGGGCGCGGTCGAGAGCCGCGTCGTCGAGCACGATCGAGCGCGGAGTGCCTGACCCCGAGAGGATCGCCTGGTCCACGACTCCGCTGCGCATCGAGAACGCCAGCGTCTGCATCATCGGCAGCGCGAGCGTGTGCCACTGCGGGGTCAGCGCGCCGCCGACGGCGAGGAATCCAGCAACCCGTGGGCGCAGGACGCGCTCGTCAGGCCTGAACGGAACGGTGATGGGCTCGCCCGCGGCCTCCTTCTCCAGCAGCAGCTCGACGAAGCCCGTGTCGGCGTGGGGCCCAAAGACGCGGTCGCACAGCATGCGCAGCTTGCCGGGAATGGTGCGGGAGTAGATCGGGGCGCTGTAGATGACCCCGTCGGCGGCGATCACCTGCTCGTAGAACCATCTGCAGTCGTCGTCGACGGGACCCAGCAGCGGCCCGGTGGAGATGCGCATGTCATCCACGCGTAGCCACGACACCTCGGCGCCGGCCGCCTCGGCCTCGATCAGCGCCGCCTTCAGGGCGATCTCAGCGCTGCCGCCCGCGGCGCCCGCAGACACTCCCAGCAGTCTCATCACCGTCCCGCCGGCATCAGGCAACTCGGCGCATCGCGCTCCGGCACGGTCGAGGACGCCATCCTCACGCCCCCAGCATGCTGTAGCCGCCGTCACAGATCATGTAGCTGCCGGTGATGTGCGCGGCCTCGTCGGAGGCCAGAAACAGCGCCGTCCCGGCGAGTTCCTCGGGCTCGGGGATCCGGCCCGCGGGGGTGTCGCGCGCGAGCTGCTCGCCGCGGCCGGCCTTCCAGTCGGCCCGGTTGAGCACTCGCTCGGTCTTCATGAACCCGGGGGCGAAGGTGTTGACCCGCACATGCGGGGCGAACGCCTTGGCGTAGGACTTCGTCAGCCCGACGACCCCGTACTTGCCGGCGGCGTATTGGGGGGCGCGTGGCGACCCACGGACGATGACGGTGGAGCCGATGTTGACGATCGCGCCACGCTGGCGCTCGAGCATCCGCGTTCCGAACTCGTGGGTCATCAGCATCGTGCCCTTGATGTCAACGGCGAGGGTGTGGTCGATGAGCTCCTCCGTGATGTCGCGCCAGGACTCCTGCTCGGAGGCCATGTCCCCGACGTTGTTGATGAGCGCATCGAGGCTGCCGAGCTCGGCGTCGACCGTGCTCGCCATGCGCTTGATGTCCTCCCAGCTGACGATGTCGCCCTGGACGAGCAGCGCGTCCGCGCCCTCGCCGCGCACGCGGTCGGCCGTCTGCTCGGCGCCCGCCGCGGAGCTGCGGTAGTGCACCACCACCGCCCGTGCGCCCTCCTGCGCGGCGCGGACGGCGATCTCGGCGCCGTAGCCCGTGCCCGCCCCGGTGACCATCACCGTACGCTCGGCGAAACGCTGTGGCGTGTCACTCATGCTGTTCTCTCCCTCACACGACCGTCCGGCCGCCGTCGATATACAGGATGTGACCGGTGACGAAGCTCGCCTGGCGCGAGGCGAGGAACAGCACCGGGCCCACGACCTCGTCGAGCTGCCCGAAGCGCCCTGCCGGGATGAGCGTGAGCAGGCGCTCGCGCTCGGCGGGATGGGCGTCGAGGTAGGCCGTGGTCAGGTTGGTCTCCATGTAGCCGGGCGCCACCGCGTTGACGGTGACGCCGTCGGCGGCGTACTCGTGGGCCATGACCTTGGTCAGCTGGTTGATGGCACCCTTGGTCGCCGCGTATGGGCCGTGGTTGCGGTGGCCCATGAGCCCCGCCACCGACGAGAAGAACACGAGCCGTCCATGCCGCCGGGCGCGCATCGCCTCCAGCGCGAGCTGTGCAGTGAAGAACGCGCTGGAGAGGTTGACCGCGATGATCCGGTCCCAGTCGGACTCCTCGTAGGCGGCGATCGGGCGACGGTCGTTGATGCCGACGCCGTGGACGAACACGTCGAGCCCGCCGAGCGCCGTCTGTGCCGCCGCCATCGCGGTCGTTGCCTCGGCGGCGCGCGAGAGGTCGGCGACGACGAGACGATCGGGATGAAGTCCCGTCGCTGACCGGAGCTCGTCGAGCCGCTCGTCGCTGACGTCGATCACGGCCACCTCGGCCCCGGCGCCGATGAAGCCCTGCACCAGCGCGCCGCCCAGCGTGCCCGCGCCGGCCACGAGCACGCGTGCGCCTCCAAGCCCCAGCCAGTCGCTCATCCCGCTACGCCGCCGGTGCGGACGGGGTCTGGCGCGACGTGTACACGTTGAGGGTTCGCACCTCGCGTTCGCCGACCGCCGCCGAGTGGGGAACGCCACCGGGCAGCGCCGCCAGCTCACCGGCCGACAGGTGCACGGGCATGCCGGCCACCACGAAGTCGATCTCGCCCTCGATCACCGAGGTGACCTGATCCTCGGGGTGCTGATGCTCCTCCCACGACGAGCCGGGCTCGTAGCGGTAGTAGGTGACGGTCAGCTGCGGGGTGTGCACGGTCGCTCCCCAGATGCCTGGGCGCACCTCTGAAAACGTCTGCGCCGACCAGTCGACGGTGAACGGCGCGGCGCCGGTCGGCGGGAGATCGGCGGCCACGATCAGGCGTGCTCGACGGCGAGCGGAGCGGACTCCGGATGGCCTTGCGCCCAGGAGATCACCGGGTTGCGCAGGACGCCGACGCCCTCGACCTCGGCCTCGACGACGTCGCCGGGCTTGAGGTAGAGCGAGGCGGCATCCTCGGAGAAGCCGGCCACGCCGGCCACGGTGCCGGTGGAGATGATGTCGCCCGCGCTGTAGCCCATCGCCGAATAGTGGCTGATGATCTCGGGGACGGTGACCGACATGCGGCTGGTGTGCGAAACCTGGCGGCTCTGACCGTTGACGCGCAGCTCCATCGCGAGGTTCTGCGGATCGGGGATCTCGTCAGCGGTGACGATCCACGGGCCGATCGGCACGAACGTGTCGATGCTCTTGGACAGGCAGAACACGCCCGACTTCATCTCCTCGCGCTGGATGTCGCGCGCCGTGATGTCGTTGAAGACGATGTAGCCGGCGATGTAGTCGGCGGCCTCCTCGGGTGAGAAGAACTTGCCGGCCTTGCCGATGATCACGGCAAGTTCGAGCTCGTAGTCCATCTCGTTGGTCAGCGCCTCGGGGTAGATGATCGGCTCCTCGGGGCCGATGATGGCGTCGACGTTCTGGAAGAACACGATCCACGGCAGCACCGGGTGCGACCAGTTGACGCGAGTGGACTCCTCGTGGTGCTCGCGGAAGTTGCCGGCGGTGTGGAAGAACTTCTTGGGGATGATCGGGGCCCGCAGCGTGACCTCGGCCAGAGCGACCTCCTCGCCGGTGGGCTGGACGTCGCCGCCGCGCTCGAAGTACTCGCGCATCGTGGGTACGTCGAGCGCGACGACACGGTCGTCCTCCACGCGACCCACCCGTCCGTCGTTGTATGTCACCAGCTTCATCCGGATCTCCGCTTCGTTGGGTTGACCGATGCGGCGCCGAGGGCCATCGACGCCGCGTTCTGCAGGCAGCATACAGTGTGTGAAACTGTATGCAATACGTGCTGACTGAGACAACCAGCCTAAAATGCACCCCACTGGAGCACCGAGCACGAAGGGACGAGATGGCCGAGTCAGAAACGCAGGACAACGGGGCGCCCGCCCGCCAGAGCGCCGAGTACGTGCATAGCCGCGTCCGCGAGGCGATCCTGGAGTCCGAGCTCCCGCCCGGCGAGACGATGTCCCAGGTCGCCCTCGCCGACGAGCTCGGGGTGAGCCGCACCCCTCTGCGCGAGGCCCTGCGCATGCTGCAGGGTGAAGGACTGATCGAGGCCAAGCCCAACCGCCGCGTCCGCGTGACCCCGATCAGCGCCGGCGATCTCGAGGAGCTCTACGCGCTGCGCGTGTGCGTGGAGGCCCAGGCGCTGCGCCTGTCGGTGCCGCGCATGACCTCCGAGCACATCGCGCTGCTGGAGGGCTCGATCGCCCAGATGGCCCATTACGCCGAGCAGCGCGACATGCGTCGCTGGCTCGTGCCCCACGCCGAGTATCACCGCCAGCTCACCCACCACGCCGGCGAGCGGTTCTCGGTTCTCAGCTCCCAGCTGTTCGACCATGCCGAGCGCTACCGACGCCTGCACCTCGGCCACGGACCGAGCGCCTGGGCCACCGCCGACCACCGCGAGATCCTCGATGCGGTCAAGGCCGGCGACGCCGCGCGCGCCGCCCCACTGCTGGCGCAACATCTCTCGCGCACAGCGTTCGAGGTTGCCGAGATCCTCCAGCCCGGCCGGGACCTCGTCACGCTGCGCCAGGTCCTGCAGGAGATCGGCGCCGAGCCCGCCCGCCGCGTCGGCCTGGCCGTTGACGGCTCAACCGAGGGTTAGGCGTGCATAAGAGCCACTTGCATACACTCTAGGCAACTGTGTATGTTCCCACTGACGGCGCGCAGTTTGTCGCCTCGTTGACGAACGCAGACAACTTTCGGGCTCCGCCCGGAACCGATCAGAGGGATGGCGAGATGAAGGGAATGCTGAGGAAGCGGGGCGCGATCGTGGGGGCGTGCGCGGTCGCCGCAGTCGGGCTGACCGCATGCGGAAGCTCCTCGAACTCGAGCTCCAGCTCCAGCTCCAGCTCGAGCTCGGGCGGCTCGGCCGCCTCGACCGCCTCGGGCGGAGCCACGAGCACAAGCGCCGCGGCGAACACGTCGGCCAGCAGTGCCGCCTTGGGAACGCCGAAGGCCGCCAAGGGCAGCCCGGTCGTCTTCGGGATGATCAACATCGAGTCCAACTCGGGGGCCGACTTCCCCGAGGTCCGCCAGGCCGCCCAGGCTGCGGTCAACTACGTCAACACCTACGGCGGCGGGCTTGACGGTCACCCGATCCAGCTCAACGTCTGCATCACCGACGGCTCCCCGGCGACGTCGGTCCAGTGCGCCAACAAGCTCGTCGCCCAGCACCCGGTGGCGATCCTCGGCGGCACCGACCTTGCCGGAGCCGCCACGCTGCCGATCTACAAGAAGGCCGGCCTCGATCTGTTCGGCGGAATGGACCTCACCCCCGCCGAGTCCTCGATGCCGAACTCTTTGATCTTCAACGACGTGGCGCAGTCGGGCAACTCGGACATCGGCGTGTACGCGGTCAAGACGCTGCACGCCAAGAAGGTGTCAGTGATCGCCATCGGCGACACCCAGGGCGTCTCACAGGCCAAGGGCTTCGAGCTGCCCGCGGTCCAGCAGTCGGGCGGTACCGCCAAGCTGTTCAGCCTGCCGCCGTCACAGGCCGACGCCTCGTCGGTCGTCGCCTCCGCCACGGGCGCCAGCCCCGACGCGATCCTGCTCGAGTCGCCCTCGCAGTGCGTCTCCCTCCTCACCGCGCTCAAGAGCCTGGGCAACACCAAGCCGGTGCTGTCGATCGATCCGTGCTCGGCCCCGACCGTGGTCAAAGCGGCCAACGGCGGCGCCAACGGCATGTACTGGTTCGAGCCCTACCAGGATCTGTTCGCGGCTCAGCAGACCAAGGACATCGCGCTGACCAAGGCCATCCTGGCCAAGTACGCCCCGGCCAAGATCGCCATCGATTCGCCGGCTCTCGCCGGCCTGTCGACGGTGATGGACATCTGGGCCGCGTTCAAGACCACGCCGATGAGCAAGCTCAACTCGGCCTACATGTACAAGACGCTGCACACCGGCACGCACCCGGCGTTCCTGAGCACGACCTATAACTGCTCGTCCCATCCGATCGCCAAGGAACCGGCGATCTGCTCGGCCGAGCAGTACCTGTACCAGATCAAGGGCACCACCCCGACGCTGATCACGAGCGGCTACACCGCTGGGGCCAACATCGGGCTCTGATCCTGACCACCGGCCCTCCCCGCCAACCCGGGGAGGGCCGGGGCCGGTCTCGCCGCCGCGACCTCCATGTCCAGCTACATCCTCTTCCTGCTCCTCGGCCTCGGCTCGGGCGGCGTCTACGCCATCCTGGGCCTCGGCCTGGTGCTCAAGTACCGCAGCGCCGGCGTGGTGGACTTCGGGCACGGCGCGGTGGCGATGTTCTGCGCCTACGTGTACATCGAGCTGCACACCAACGGGGAGCTCCAGTTCCCCTGGATCATCATCCCCCATCAGATCAAGGTGGCGTCCAGCAACGGGCTGGCGACCATCCCGTCGATCCTCGTCACGCTCGTCTACGCGGCGATCCTGGGGCTTGTCTTCTACGTGGCGGTGTACCGCCCGCTGCGCAACGCGCCGGCCCTGGCGCGCGTCGGCGCGTCCATCGGCATCATGCTCGCGCTCCAGGCGATCGCGGTGCTCAACTACTCGACCTTCGCGGTCAGCTCGCCCCCGATCCTGCCCGCGAGCCCGATCCATTTCGCGGGGATCATCGTCCCCTCAGACCGCATCTACCTCGCCGGGCTGACCATCCTCATCGGCCTGGTCCTCGCTGCCATCTACCGCTACACCCGCTTTGGCCTGGTCACGCGCGCGGCGGTGGAGAACGAGCGTGGCGCGGCCCTGCTCGGCCACTCGGCGAGCCGCATCGCCGCCTACAACTGGGTGCTGGCCACCGTGCTGGCGGCCGCCGCGGGCATCCTCATCCTGCCGATCACCACGCTGAACCCGGGGACCTACACGTTGTTCATCGTCCCGGCCCTCGGCGCGGCGCTGCTCGGGCGCTTCTCCTCGTTCACCGTCGTGGTCGTCGGCGGGCTGGCCATCGGCATGCTCCAATCCGAGCTCTTCAAGCTCCAGACGGTCTGGACCTGGCTGCCCCAGCAGGGCCTCCAGGATGGCTTGCCGTTCGTGATCATCATGCTGGCGATGATCGTGCTCGCCCGGCGGCTGTCGGCGCGCGGGCAGATCACCGACGTGCACAACCCGGCAGTGGGACGGCCTCGGCGCCCGGCGATCACCGCCGCCTCGTGCGTGGCCATCGGAACCGTCGCGCTGCTGGTGGCCAACACCGATTACCGCTCGGCGATCATCTCGTCGCTGGTCACGGCGTGCATCTGCTTCTCGGTGGTCATCATCACCGGCTACGTCGGCCAGATCTCCCTGGTGCAGAACGCGCTGGCCGGCGTCAGCGCCTTCATGCTCGTCCACATCGCGCACGGGCTGGGCATCGGCTTCCCCTTTGGCCTGATCCTCGCCGCGCTGTGCGGGGTCGTCATCGGCGTCGTGGTGGGGCTGCCCGCGGTCCGGGTGCGGGGGGTGAACCTCGCGGTGACCACGCTGGCCACGGCCGCGGCGCTTGACGCGCTCGTGTTCAACAACGCCTCATTCTCCGGCGGGTTCACCGGCCTGAACGTCCGCCCGCCGCATCTGTTCGGCCTCAACCTCGAGCCGTCGCCCAGCGGCATCACCTTCGGGATCGTCATCGTGGTCATCGTGGCGCTCGTCGGGCTGCTGGTCGCGCGGCTGCGCAACGGCCGGCTCGGTCGCGCCTTCCTCGCCGTGCGCTCCAACGAGCGCGCCGCCGCGTCGGTCGGCATCGACGTCGCCCGCACCAAGCTCTTCGCCTTCGCCATCGCGGCGTTCGTCGCCGGCATCGGCGGCGGTCTGCTCGCCTACCAGCAGCAGAACATCAACGCGGCCACGTTCACGCTGTGGACGTCGCTGACGATCCTCGCCATCACCTACGTCGGCGGCGTGGGCCGGATCACCGGCGCGCTCGCCGCCGGGGCGCTGCTCGCCTCCAACGGCGTCGTCCCGACCCTGCTGGACAACCTGTTCAACTTCGGGCAGTACCAGGCGCTGATCGCCGGCGTGGCGTTGACGCTCACCGCCGTGGCCAACCCCGATGGGGTGACCAAGGAGATGGGCGCCGGGCTCACCCAGTTGCGGATGGCGGTGATGCAGGCGACTCGCCCGGGGCGAGCCCGCCCCACCCCCGCTCACGGACTCGAGCGCCCCGCCCACCGCTCCCCCGGGCGCACCGGAGGTGGCGGGGCGATGAGCGTCGCGGCACCCCAGGCCGGTGGGCCGTCGGCGGCCACCGGCGCAGTGCTCGAGACCGAGGCGCTGCGCGTCCAGTACGGCAACGTGGTCGCGGTCAACGACGTCACCTTCTCGGTCGCGCGCGGCGCGCTGACGGGACTGATCGGACCCAACGGCGCGGGCAAGACGACCATGATCGACGCGCTCACCGGCTACGTGCGGCCGACAAGCGGGACGGTGCGCTTCGAGGGCGACGCCATCACCGGCGCCCGCCCGCACCGTCTGGCGCGGCGCGGCCTGATCCGCACCTTCCAATCCGTCGAGCTGTTCAACGACCTGACGGTGGAGGAGAACCTGATGGTGGCCTCCGAGCCGCCGGGACTGCTCGCCGGCCTGGGGCGCGTCTTTCTACCCGACCGAAGCGAACGGACCGAGGCGGTGAGCTGGGCGCTCTCGGTGACCGAGCTCGAGGACGTCGCCGGTCGCTTCCCCACCGAGCTCTCCCACGGCCAGCGCAAGCTCGTCGGCGTCGGCCGCGCGCTGGCTTGCCGCCCCTCGCTGCTGCTGCTCGACGAGCCCGCCGCCGGCCTGGACACCGACGAGACGCTCGCCCTCGGCCAGCGGCTGCGCACGCTCCCTGAGCACGGGGTGAGCGTGCTGCTGATCGACCACGATATGGGCCTCGTGCTCAGCGTATGCGACCGCGTCATGGTGCTGGACTTCGGCAACCTGATCGCCGAGGGCACGCCCGCGGAGATCCGCGCCAACCCGGCGGTGATCGAGGCCTACCTCGGCAGTTCCGAGGCCGATGGCGCACACGAACCGCAGTGACGATGCCCGGCGCCGCGACACCCGCTGAGGCTCCGACGGTCCCGACCGGCGCCCCGCTGCTCGCCGTCGATGACCTGCACGCCGGCTACCTCGGGATCCCGGCGGTGCGCCGGCTGTCGCTGACGGTCGCCGCCGGCGAGGTCGTCGCGCTGCTCGGTCCCAACGGCGCCGGCAAGACGACCACGCTGTCGACCATCGCGGGACTGCTGCCCCCGATCTCGGGCACGATCGCCCTCGCCGGCGAGGCGATCACCGGGCGCGCCGCCTACAGGCTGGCGCGGCTCGGCGTCGCGCTCGTCCCCGAGGACCGTGCGCTGTTCTACGAGCTGACCGTGCGCGAGAACCTGCGCCTGGCGCGCGGGGAGAAGTCGCTCCCCCAGGACGAGCTGCTCTCGATGCTCCCCGAGCTTGAGAAGTGCCTGGGCCGCAAGGCCGGCGTGCTCTCGGGCGGCGAGCAGCAGATGCTGGCCGTCGGCCGCGCTCTGATCAGCCGTCCGCGGCTCCTGCTCGTCGACGAGATGAGCCTTGGACTGGCACCGGTGATCGTCGAGCGGCTGCTGCCGATCCTGCGCCGGATCGCCGATGAGCTCGGCGCCGGCGTGCTGTTCGTCGAGCAGCACATCTCGATGGCGCTCGAGCTCGCCGATCGCGCCTACGTGCTCAACCACGGCGACATGGTGCTCACGGGTGAGGCCGCTGCGTTGCGCGGCCGCCGCGACCTCGTGGAGGCCAGCTACCTCGGCGAGGCGACGATCGACGAGCTCTCGGGCGAGAGCCCGACCGCGGCCGCATGACGCTGCACGCCGTACCGCCGGCCCCCGAGGGGACGGAGCCCGTGCCCCTCAGCGCAGCCGAGGCCGTCGTGGCCGGGCTCGTCGCCGCCGGCGTCACCGAGGTCTTCGGGATCGCCGGGGGCAAGTTCGCGCCGCTGCTCGAGGCGCTCGCGCGCGAGCGCAGCCTGCGCTGGACCGGCGTCCGCCACGAGGCGGCAGCGGCCTTCATGGCTACGGCGGTGGCCCACCGCACGGGTCGCCTGGCGGCGTGCATCGCCGAGATGGGCCCGGGCGCGCTGAACCTCGCCAGCGGGCTGGACACGGCGCACACCAACCACCTGCCGGTGCTGGCGATCACCGTCGGTGCGCCCGCCGCGCTGCGCGACCCGGCACGCGGCCTGCTCATGGAGCTCGACGCGCCGCGGCTGTTCGGCGCGGTCACCAAGTGGCGGGCCACGGTGTCCGACGCGAAGCGCATCCCCGAGCTCATGGCCCGCGCGGTGCGCGAGACGGCCACGGGGGCGCCCGGACCCGTCCATCTCGAGGTGGACTACGACGTCCTCGGCGCGCCGCAGGCCTGCGCTGCCGCCGAGCTCGAGGCGGTCACCGCCGCGCTGCACACGGGGCGCGCCCCGGCCGATCCCGAGCTGGTGGAGCGTGCCGCCGTGCTGCTATCCGGGGCGCAGCGGCCGCTGCTCATCGCGGGCGGCGGCGTGATCGGCGCTGAAGCCGCCGGCGAGCTGCGCGCGGTGGCATCGAGGCTCGGTGCTCCGGTCCTCGTCACGCAGATGGGCATCGGCGCGCTGGCCTCCGACGACACCCATCTCGTCGGCCAGGGCGGCGTCGTGTTCGGCGATTCGGTCCTGCGCGCGCTGCGCGAGGCCGACGTGGTGCTCGCCGCGGGGTGTCGCTTCTCGTCATGGCTGTGGGACGGCATGGGGCCCGCCGGCGCCGACAATCCCGATCAGCGCCTCATCCACCTCGACCGCGATCCCACCGTGCTCGGGCGGCTGCGCCCGGTCGAGGTGGGCCTGGTCGGCGACGCGCGCGCGGTCCTCTCCCAGCTGGCCGAGAGCCTCGGCTCCGGTCCGGGAGCCGCCGACCCCGCGTGGCGGGCCGGGCTGCGGGCCGAGCACCTCACCCACCGGTCAACGCTCGCCGCGCTCGGTGAGGGCGAGTCCGATCCGATGCACCCGGCGCAGCTCGCCCGCGCCTTGGCCGAGGCGCTCCCGGAGGACGCGCTCGTCGTCTACGACGGAGCGCACACGAGCTTCTGGTCAAACGACCTGACCCCGGTGCCGGGCCCGCGCACGCGCTTTCACGATTCCGGCAGCGGCCATCTCGGCTTCGGCGTTCCCTACGCCCATGCGCTGGCCCTGCTGGAGCCGGGGCGTCCGGTGATCGACATCACCGGCGACGGCGCGTTCGGCTTCAGCGTCGCCGAGCTCGACACCGCCGTGCGCTACGGCATCGGCGTCGTGCACGTCATCCATGACAACCAGGCGTGGGGCGTGATCGCCCAGAGCCAGAAGCGGCTCGGCTTCGAGCTCGGCACGAGGCTCGAGGGCACCGACTACGCTGCGATCGCGCGCGGCTTCGGCGCCCACGGCGAGCACGTGACCTCGGTGGATGAGGTCGCGCCCGCGCTTGCGCGCGCACTGGCCGTGGGCGGTCCCGCCGTCGTCGACGCGCGGGTGCGCTTTGACCCGCACCCCGGTATGCCGCGCTTCGGCGCGATGGGCCGGCACCTCTGAGTCACCCCTGAGAGGCGACGACTGGCGACCCGGCCAGATCGACCCCTCCGAACGCTAGAGCTCGTGGCAACAGCGTGGCAACATCCACCCCGTCCAGCCTGTCCAGGGCGTCCAGAAAACCGACCAATTTGCGACCCCTGGACGCGTGGAAACCCATCTACGTCAAGCGATCGAGGTTGAGGGCCTTGTGGACTGAATGGTCCGTGGAGGTTCGAGTCCTCTCGGCCGCACTGTGGAAAGCCCCGCGATGGCAACAGACGAGGCAACATTCACTGCGTCCAGCCCGTCCACGGCGTCGGGAAGACTGCCCAATTTGCCCGCCCCGGACGCCGAGGAACCGATCAACAGCAGGCGAGCGGGCGCCAGCTCAGCGGCGCCGGTGTGGCTCTCCGGCATCCACCCGGTCTGCCCGCAGAACTTCCACAGCTCGCGCGCGGACCTCTGGTAGCGATGGATGAGCTCATCAAGCTCGAACGCGTCAATCTCACCCGCGTCAAGACGCGCAAACCCCTCCCGGACAGGTGCGAGCAGCAGACCCAGCGCCAAGGGGTGATCGCCCCGACGTGGCGGGTGACGGCTGAGCGGAGATGGGCTACTGGCAGCCGCAGCTGCGCTCGGCGGTCGCCTCCGGCGAGCAACAGGTGGCCTTGTCGGTCGGCTCGCAGCAGCTGGCCTGCTCGGTGGTCGAGCAGCACGCGGCCGAGCTGGCAGCGGCCGGCTTGGTCGCGCGGACGATGGCTGAAACGGCGGCGGGGTGCACACGGTGGGTCTCGGTGATGGTGATCTCGGTCAGCCCGGCGGCCGCCAGGGCCTCGGTGAACTCATCGCGAGTGAGCGCCCCGGCGATGCAGCCGGTGTAGGCCTGCATGTCGGCGCGGGTGGCGTCATCCATGTCATCGTCGGCGACGACGTCAGAGACCGCGAAGCGCCCGCCGGGCCTGAGCACGCGGGCGGCCTCGCGCAGGACCTGGGGCTTGTCGCCCGAGAGGTTGATGACGCAGTTGGAGATGATCACGTCCACGCTGTCTCGCGGCAGCGGAATGTCCTCGATATGACCGCGCAGCCACTGGACGTTGGTGACGTCGGCCTCGGCCTGGTTGCGGCGGGCGAGGTCGAGCATCTCGTCGGTCATGTCCAGCCCATAGGCCAGACCGGTGGGGCCGACGCGGCGCGCGGAGAGCAGGACGTCGATCCCGCCGCCCGAGCCCAGGTCGAGCACGGTCTCGCCCTCGTGCAGCTCGGCGATGGCGATCGGGTTGCCGCAGCCCAGCGAGGCGAGCACCGCGGACTCGGGCAGCTCGTCGCGCTCGCCGGCGTCGTAGAGCGAGGAGCCGAAATAGTTCGCGCTGTTGCTCGGTGACGATCGCGCCCTCGGCACTACAGCACGCCGCCGCCGTGGCGTTCTCGCCGGTGGCCACGGTCGCGGCGGCGGCGTACTTGTCGCGGATGACGTCGCGCAGCTCGGTCTGATCGGTGGGAATGCTCATCGGGATGCTCCTTGGCGGTGAGTCTGAGAGAGAGAGAGAGAGAGAGAGAGAGAGAGAGTCAGGCGCAGCAGCGCCGGGGCGCTGGCGCTGGGCGAAGGTGTGAGATCAGCGTGTTCGGGAGGCGCGCGGCCCAGCTGCGAGCCTCGGATCGGTCGTGGGTCTGGGCGCAGCATCGCGCCCACCAGCGCAGATCCTCGTGGTGTTGCTTGATGATCAGCGAGAGGAGGGTCGGGTTCATGAGGGCTCCGGTGAGACGCGGTTGCACGGATCGGGCACGCGGTGGGTGGTCAGCTCAGCCATGTCGATAGCTCCTGGAGGGCGTCGGGGATGACGTAGTAGTAGGCCCATAACCCTTGACGCTCTGAGCCGACCAAACCGGCCTGGCGCAGCACCTTGAGGTGATGGGAGACAGTGGGCTGGGAGAGGTCAAACAGCGGCACCAGCTCGCACACGCACACCTTGCCGGCGTGCTTGCGCAGCACGTCGATGAGCTGGACGCGGACCGGGTCGCCCAGTGCCTTGGCGACAGTGGCCATGCGGGTGGCGTGCTCGCGCTCGACGTCGGGGTAGACGACGGGCTCGCAGCAGGGCTGGCCCGACGGGGCGCTTGGTCTTGGGGGTGAGTTCCAGATCGATACTCATCTATCTATAGATATCGATTGAACTGATGTTTGTCAATGCTTACACTGTGCGCTGGGTCACCGGCCGCTCCGAGCACTGGGCACGTCAACGCTGGTCCTTCGCCGAGCAGTCCCGCTGAGCCCACCGACGCTCGTCGGCAGACCCAGTAGCGCAGCGAGGCGGTCGGACCGATCGACTCTTCAGGATCGTCTCCGGTACGAACAAGGACGACCGCGGGGCGACGCTGAGACGCGCGCGGCGAGTGACTAGCCGTAGCGTCGTTCGGGCCGTGGCGTCGCCGGGCCGTTGGGCCCCTCGTGCATCGCCATCTGTATGACCTGCGCCAGGTGCAGCGTCCCGCGGTCTGAGCCGTGCTCGATCTGGGAGCGGCAGCTGAACCCGTCGGTGACGATCAGTGTGTGCTCTGACGCGGCCCGAACCGCGGGCAGCAGAATCTGCTCGCCGGCCTTGACCGACACGTCATAGCGCTCGCCGGCCTCATACCCGAATGACCCGGCCAGCCCGCAGCATCCGGTGTCCAGAACCTCGAGGTCGAGGCCCAGGCGCTCCAGGACACCCTCGTCGCAGTCGATGTCGCTGGTGGCACGCTGATGGCAGTGGAAGTGCACCAGGGCACGGCGCTCCAGCCGGGGCATGTCCCACCCCTGGGCGTGTGCGGCCAGGAACTCGCCGAGCGTGTAGGTCTGGCGCGCCAGCCGCTTGGCGTCCTCGTCGTGGGGCAGCATGTTGGTCAGCTCGTTGCGAAACACTGCCCCGCAGCTGGGCTCGAGCGCGACGACGGGTGTTCCAGCGCGGATCTCAACGCGCAACGCATCGAGCACTCGCAGTAGCAGGCGCCGTGCGAGCGTCAGCATCCCGTAGTCATACAGGGGCCGTCCGCAGCACAGCGACGCGCGCGGGACCACCACCTCGTAGCCCGCGGCTTCGAGAACCTCGGTGGCTGCGGTGGCGACCTCGGGGTGAAAATGGTCGTTGAAGGTGTCGGGCCACAGGATCACCCGTGAATGCGTCGGGCACGGTGCGTTGCCCGACGGCACGGGCGGACGATCGCGGTCTGCGAACCACTTTCGGAATGTCGTGGTGGCAAACCGGGGCGGGGTGCGCTCGGGGGCAACCCCGGCCAGCCGCTTGCCCAGCGATGCAAACGGCTCTCGCTGTAACAGCAGGTTGGCGAGCCGCGGCGCGTGCGCGGCGAGCTGCGCTTCCCAGCGGATAAGCCCCAGGGCGTAGGCCTGGCGGGGTCGCAGACGCTTGGCGTAGTAGTGGAAGAGGAACTCCGCCTTGTAGGTGGCCATATCGACGCGGACCGGACACTCATGCAGGCAGCCCTTGCAGGCCAGGCACAGATCGAGCGCCTCCTTGACTTCCTCGTTGCGCCAGCCATCGCGGGAGGGGGGAGTCGGCGCGCATCATCTCGAACAACAGCCGGGCTCGGCCGCGCGTGGAGTGCTTCTCCTCTGCGGTGACCTGGTAGCTGGGGCACATGACCCCGTCGTGATCGCGGCATGCACCCACCCCGAAGCAGCGCTCGGCGGCGGCGGCGAAACTGCCGTTGTCCCCCGGGTAGTGAAACCGGGTGGTCACCGGCCGCGACGCGTGGCCGGCCATGCGCAGATTGGTGTCGAGCGGGTAGGCATCGATCACCTTGCCTGGGTTCATCCTGCCCTCCGGGTCCCAGATGCGCTTGAACTCGCGGAAGGCTCCGACCAGCTCGGGCCCGAACATCTTGGGCAGCAGCTCGGCCCGCGCCTGCCCGTCGCCGTGCTCGCCCGACAGCGACCCGCCGTAGGAGGCAATCAGGTCGCCGGCGTCCTCCATGAAGGCACGGTAGTTGCGGATGCCGGCGGCGGTGAGGAAGTCCCAGTCAATGCGCGAGTGCACGCAGCCGTGCCCGATGTGGCCAAACAGGCACGCGATCTGGCGCCCATGTCGGCCGCACAGCTTCTCGAGATCGCGCAGGTAGTCGCCGATCCGGTCGGGCGCGACAGCGGCGTCCTCCCACGAGGGCCACCCCGGATGCTCGCCGGGCACCTTGCTGTTGCCCACACCGCCTTCGCGGATCTCCCACACCTGCGCCACCTCGGCCGGGTCCTCGTAGACCTTGACCCCCAGATGCCCGCCCTTGTCGCGCACTGCGTCGGCAAACTGCTCGGCCTGCTCGGCTGCCTCGTCGGCCGACGCGCCTCCGAACTCGACCAGGAGCCAGCCGTCTCCGTCGGGCAGGAGCTCGGGGTGGCGCTTGAAGCCCTTGCGCAGCTCGTTTTCCAGCAGCCGCCGGTCGAAGGTCTCCAGGGCGATGGGACCGGACTCCATGACCCACGGCACCTGGTCGGCAGCCTGGGGGCAGTCGTCGTAGCCGACGAGCACCAGCGAGCGGTGCTGAGGGCTGTCGATGAGGGTGCAGCGCGCTTCCAGGACTAGGGCGCAGGTGGCCTCGGTGCCGACCATGGCCGCGGCCAGGTTGAAGCCATGCTCGGGGAGCAGCCGGTCCAGGTTGTAGCCCGAGATGCGCCGTGGGATCTGGGGGTAGCGCTCGCGGATGGGGTCGGCGTAGCGGTCGCGCAGATCGCGTAGGGCCCGATAGATCTCTCCCATCCGGCCGCCCTGGGCGATCGTGCGCTCCAGCTCGGCCTCGCTCACCGTGCTGGGCAGCGTCATCCGGGTGCCGTCGTAGAGGAGCACGTCGAGCGCTTCGATGTTGTCGGCGGTGACGCCGGCGATGATCGAGTGGGTCCCGCACGAGTTGTTGCCGATCATGCCCCAAGCGTGCAGCGGCTGTGCGTGGCGGGATCCGGGCCGAATGTCAGCTGGTACTCCTCGGCCGCGTCGCGCAGCCAGTCGAGTACCACCCCCGGCTCCACGCGGGCAAACCGTCGCTGCGGATCGAGCTCGACGATCTCGTTCATGTACTTGGAGAAATCGAACATGACCGCCTCGTTGACGGTTTGCCCGGCGAGCCCGGTTCCGCAGCCGCGCGGCTCCGATCGGCGCTCCGTGACGCCGGCAGATCGCCACCGCGCTCACCACGTCGGTCGCATCGCGGGGGATGACGATGCCGATGGGCAGCTGCCGGTAGACCGAGGCATCGTTGGCGTAGAGCGCGCGGCTGCCCGAGGAGAAGCGCACCTCTCCCCGGAGCTCGACGGCCAGGTCGTGAGCGAGTGCGCGCGAGTCGACCTGCCCGGCCTCGGGCGGGCGCCCGGCCGCGGCGGTGCTGGTGATCGTCGTCATCGCGCCGGTCAGCTGTCGCCGTTGGAGTGCCCGTCGCCGCCGGGGAGCTTCTCCGCGAGGCGATCCTTGGCGCGCGTCAGCGCACCGGCCGGGCTGGTCGCGTACTCCATCTCGCGCGCCATGACGCGCGACATGGTCAGGGCGATCCGCTCACGGTTGGGCTCACCGCGGGCCAGTCCCCAGGCCACGCCCTTGGCGTGCTCGGTGTTGATCGTCGGCGTCATCGGCATGTCATGGGGGTCGACGATCGCCTCGATCACCGCCGGGCCGTCGACCGCCAGCGCCTCGCGGAGCTGATCGCCCACGCGCTTGGGGTCCTCGAGGCGGATGCCGCGCAGCCCGCACGCCTCCGCCACGGTGGCGAAATCGATGGGCGCGAGCTCGACGCCGTACTGCGGATTGCCGAGGAAGGCCATCTGCTCCCACTTGATGAGCCCCAGCACATCGTTGCGCATGACCACCACCTTCACCGGGAGGTCGTGCTGGGCGAGGGTGGCCAGCTCGCCCATCTGCATGCTCAGTGACCCGTCGCCGGTGAGCGCCACCACCTGGCGATCCGGATACGCCACCTGCGCGCCTATCGCGTACGGCAGCGCCGCCATCATCGAGCACATCGTTCCGCTGAACGAGAACAGCTGGCCGCGGCGCAACTCGGTCCGCGCCGCCCAGGTGGTCACGGTGCCCGAGTCTCCGCACAGGATCGCGCGGTCCGCCAGGGCGCCGCCGAGGTGGTACGGGATCGCGTCGGGCTTGATCACGCCGTCCTGAGCCGACTGCGCTCGCTCCTCTTGGAGCGCGCGCCAATCGCGCATCTCGGTCTGCGCCCGCTCGAGGAACGAGCGGTCCTGGCGATGCTCGAGCAACGGTTCGAGCTCGGAAAGGGTCAGCTTGGCGTCTCCGCACAGCCCGATCTCGACGGGGTAGCGCATCCCGATGCGCTCGGGCCGGTCGTCGATCTGGACGCCCACGGCGGAGCCCGGGGCGGGTAGGAACTCGATGTAGGGGCTGGAGCTGCCGACGATGAGGATCGCGTCACAGCTCAGCATGGCGTTCTGCGCCGGGCGGGTGCCCACCATGGCGTAGCCACCGAGGCAGTAGGGACTGTCATCGGGAACGGCGTCCTTGCCCAGCATTGCCTTGACGATGGGCGCGCCGAGCTTCTCGGCGACGCGTTCGACCTCATCACCGGCGCCGCGGGCGCCGGCACCGATGAAGATGAGTGGCTTGGACGCGGAGGACAGCGCGCGGGCGGCCTGTTCGATGCGCGCGTGGGGTGGCAGTCGGCGGCCGTCGAGGGCGGCCACCGCCGAGTGGCCCTCGATGTTCTTGATCGATCGGTCTCCGGTCACGGCGTCGCCAGACTGGATGTCGATCGGGATCGCCAGCGCGGCGGGGCCGCGATGGCCGATCGCCGAGCGCACCGCCATGTCCACCGCGGGGATTACGTGGGCCTCGCCCATGATCCGTTGGCTGTAGACGCAGGGATCGTTGAGGACGAAGTCGTGGTTGATGTCCTGCAGGTAATGGGTGCCGATGACGTCGTGGTAGGTCATCCCGGTGATCGCCACCACCGGTGACTGATCGATTCGGGCGTCATAGAGGCCGTTCATGAGATGGATGGCGCCCGGCGCCGCTGTCGACAGGCACGCCGCCGGGCGACCGGTGAACTTTCCGTAGGCGCACGCGGCAAGGGCGGCGGTTTCCTCGTGGCGGACGTGGACGAACTGGATTCTGTCGGCGTGGGTGCGTAGGGCTTCCATCACGCCGTTGATCCCGTCGCCTGGAAGTCCGAACACGGTGTCGATCCCCCATTCGATGAGGCGCTGGACCAGTTGGTCAGAGGCCGTCTCGCTGCGTGCCATGGTGGCTCCTTTGTCGTGTCAGTTACTGACGCTGCTTGGCCCCCGGCTCCCCGAGTTCGAACTGGTGGGATAGCGTGAGCTGGTCGCCCGCTCGGCTGGCCTCGAGGTGGTCCTCGCCCAAGGGCAGGACGGCACGGCCGAACGCGCCGGCCAGCATCATCGCGCCGGCGGCATAGAAGGCGGTGAATGCCGAGGTCATCGTTACGCCCTCGAGCTCGGGGCTGGCTGCATTGGTACGGCCGGGTGAAAAGAACGCGTCCCTGCGGTCACCACAAGGACCTCCACGTGAGATGGTGAGGCAGAAGTCGAGGTCGGTTACCCCGCGGTCACCCGGATATTTCAACGGTGTTCGTCACATGACATACGCTGCGTGAGCGGCGTTCGTCGCCGTACGCCGGCGTGCTTTTGAGACACGATGGTGCGAGCCGAGAGCGACCCGCGTGTGCTGTGTTCAGGCGCCCACGGTCACGGCCGAGGTGGTGCTTAGGCGAACGGCTTGTCGCGTGCCGCCCATCGGGCGACCGCCCCTGCGGCAAGAAGACCCGCGCCGACCGCCGCCGGGACGCCGGCCAGGGCGACCAGGACGATCCCCAGGGCCCAGGCCCAGCCGCTGGTGAGGACCAGGAGAACGATTCCGACAACGGCCAGGGCGGAGGCGATCACGAGGAAGCGCGGCGCCGGTCGCATCAGTCGGCGGCCCTGGCGGTCGGATTGACGGTCGATTCGTTGGTTGGCGGTTCGCTGCACACCCAGAGGGTGCCCGCTCTGACCGGTGGGAATCACCACGGCCACCTCCTGTCCAGGTCACTGTCTGCCTGCGAACGATCCTGAGTCGCTGTCCTGCCGTGTGACGAACCGCGGGCATACGTGCGCGGCGCGTGGCTAGCCGGGTACCGGTGCTCGATGCGCGGATGCGAAACCACGAACGCTACCCAGCGACGCGTGGGTCCTCAGTCCGGCGCTGGCCGCGAAGGAACCTCATGGACGCGGGCTCTAACCCGCCCGTCGTCGTGATCTCCGAGTGTGTTCGCCGGCAGACACGCTGCACTCAGCAACGCCCGGGACAGGACCGATCAGTCTCAGGCAAGCCGGCGCGTGGCGACGCGCCGCGGTCAGCGAGATGCCCTCGACGATGCCAAGTTCGTTTGGTCTGGCGTCCATTGGGCGGGGTCGGGATCGGTGAGCTCGCGCAACCTCTCGCCGGCGCGTCGCAGCAGGCGCGACACCTGCATCTGCGAGCAGCCCAGCCGGTCGGCGATTTCGCTCTGCTTGAGGTCGGCCCGCAGGCGCATCGTCAACGCCCGGCGCTCCAGGTACGGTAGTCGCGATATAGCCTCCGCCAGCGACGAGCTCAGCTCCACCAGACCGTAGCCGTCATCAATCTCGCCGAAGCGTGCAGCGAGCGGTTCTGGGCGCTCGCTGTCCGGGCTCGCGACGGGCGCGTCGAGCGAGATCGCGTAGTGGGCGCTGCCGGCCTCCAGTCCAGCAATCACGTCCTCGGCATCGACCTCGAGGTACTGGGCGATTTCATCGACGCTCGGGCTGTGACCAGTCCCGGCGCCGAGCTGCCGCGAGACCTGCTCGACGCGCAGGGCCATCTCCTGAGCACCGCGCGGAACGTGCACGGACCAACCGATATCGCGGAAGTATCGCTTGAGCTCCCCCAGGATCGTGGGGATGGCGAACGCCGTGAACGCCACGCCGCGACGTGGATCGAATCGATCGATCGCGCCCAGCAGGCCGACGGAGGCCACCTGCACGAGATCCTCAAACGGTTCGTTGCTGCCGGCGTAGCGGCCCGCCAGGCGACGGGCCAGCGGCCGAAAGCGACCAAACAGCGCGTTGCGCGCCCACCGCTCACCGCCCTCGCACCAGTGGAGGGCCAGGTCGTGGGTCGACATCTTCTCCGCTTGCCGTGGGCGGATGACCGAGTCATAGACAGGCGGGGAGTACAGGCTCATCCTTCCTCCAATCCGGGCGCCTGGAGACCGTCAGGTGCCCGTGCCCGAAGCGGGAGACAGAGGGTCGTTCTACACCAGACAGACCAGTCTGTCAAGCGTACGATATGTTGGTGAACAGCAGCATGGAAATCTCCGACCCCAAAGGATCAGGGGTCCGCCCCCGCATCCTTGAAACCGCCTACGAGCTCTTCTCCACGCGCGGGGTACGCGGCGTGGGGATCAACGAGGTCATCGAGCGCGCCCACGTCACCAAAGCGACCCTCTACCACCATTTCCCGTCCAAGGACGACTTGGTCGTCGCGTTCCTTGACCTGCGCGAGCAGCGCTGGATGCGGGGATGGATGCAGGCCGAAGCGCGACGCCGAGCCGACACACCCGAGGACGAGCTGCTGGCGATCTTTGACCTCTACGACGAGTGGTTTCATCGCGACGACTACGAGGCGTGCTCGTTCGTCAACGTGCTGCTCGAGCTGGGAGCCGCACACCCCGCCGGCAAGGCGAGCATCGAGCACCTCGCCAACCTCCGCGCGATTGTGCACGGCCTGGCCGCCCGAGCCCAACTGCGCGACCCCGAGGAGTTCACG
The DNA here is from genome assembly GCA_963790605.1 of uncultured Actinomycetota bacterium. Lineage (GTDB taxonomy): Bacteria > Actinomycetota > Thermoleophilia > Solirubrobacterales > Solirubrobacteraceae > Palsa-465. The sequence goes on from CAWBPG010000005.1 coordinate 1,062,419, forward strand.
CGCTCGTGGTACATCCTCATGAAGGGCTCGATCGTCTCCGCCGCCGAGGGCTACACCGACGCCGCCAGGCGAGCCAAGGCCATGGCCCGCCGCCTCATCGAAGACCATCGCCCGCCCATTCCTGACAGCGGCAACCCGAGCTGACCCCGGCCATGGGGCAGGCGCAGGTGCACCTCGGCGCACTGGGAAAGCCCGCGCCTCGAGGCCTTCTCGTCCTCAAAGCTTCGGCTCCGTCTGAGACTGTGTCTAGCCGCGCCCCTCAAGGTTCTCGGGGAAGAGTTCGAGCCCCTCGGCTCGCGCCGCAGCGTGAAGACGGCGATCCCACACCGCCACGGTCAAATCTTCACGAGGAAGGACAAGCGCCGACGCGAGATGCAGCGCGTCGAGACTTCGCAGGTCGTGGGCGAGCGCGAGCTCGGTCGCACGCTCGACCAGGTCGTGGTCGACCTCGATCACATTGAACGCCGCCCATTCCTTCTGGACCGCCCGAACAGCTGATGAACTCCCTGCCAGTCCGACGGCGCGAGCGGTCTCAAGGTAGCCGACACGGCACATAAACCAGCCATCGGCGTGCGCCATCAGCTCCCGAAGGCGATCACTCCACGGCTCGGCCACGTAGCGCCTGACCAGCGCGCTGGCGTCGAGATACAGGTTCAGCGCTCAGCGTCCCGCTCGCCAATCACCAGCGCAGACGCGCTGCCTCTTGTCTTCACCAGCCGCGGCGCCCGCTTCGGTCGAGCAGACGCCGCAGGGGTCAGCCGCCCCTCCGCGACGAGCGCTCGGACACGGTCATCGACGGCGGCGGCGCCGGCGGGAACGATGTCCGCTATCGCGCGCCCTCGGACGGTCACACGCACCTGCTCACCGCGCTCGACAGCTCGCAGCGTCTCGCTCAGCGAGCGCTTTAGATCGCGGACACCGATCTCTCGCATGTGGTCACAATAGCACCAATGTGGTCATCCCCCGGAGCGACACTCGTGGCACCATCCATCCGTCAGTACGCCCAATCCGTCCACGGACCCCCTTGTGCGACGGGGCTTGGGTTTCCGTGCATTGCGCTGCGGTCTCCCGAGCTGCCGCACACGGTTGGCTGCGTCAGTGTTGACGGGGTCGCGCGTGGGAACTACGGTCGGCTTAGCGCGGCGATGGGGCAGCCGCGCTTCGATAGCACCGAGGCGAGAAGAGCGGAAGGATGACGCGTACCGCATCGACGGCGAGCGCGTCGGACATAGGTATGGGGGCATCGCAATGAAGGCAGTCGTGATAAGCGGGTCGGGTCTGCTCAGTGGCGACCGCGGCTGGTACGGAGACGGCTATGAGGACGGACCCGCAGGCCTGGACAGCGAGCTCGGCTGGCGGCCGTTCGATCTAGGGTTCCTCATCCTGACCGTCCAATGGACCGGGATCCAATGATGCGAGCGGCGCTGGTGGCCGTCGTGGCGGTGGGCGCTGGGCTGACGCTGGCAGCCGGCTCCCAAGCGAACATCAGCCGTCATCGACTCACGTGCGGCCCGGGATACGTGCGCCATCGTGTTCGGGTGCCCGAGCGCAAGCACGGCCGGATCGTTCGGCGCCACGGCAAGATCATTTACACGCGCGTGCAGCGGTGCGTGCTCGTGCACAAGACGAAGGCGCCTGTTGCAGGTACATCACAACCGATCCCCGGCGGGCCTCACAGTCCGGTGGCGACGTCGACGGCTGGCACGCACGAGTACGCCGACCACGACGAGCACGTCGCCCACCACTCCCTCACCTCCTCCGTCAGCGCCGACGGACAAGCCGTGCCCCACACCGATTCCGGGGGACACCCTTCAGCTCGGCAGGACGTACACACGTGCGGGAGAGGACACCTTCACCAAAGACGCGCCGGTCGGCTCGTTTGCCCAAAGCTACGTGCCCAATGCCAGCTTCCTCACGCCGATCTACACGGGCGACCACGGACTGGGGTGGAGTGTCTACCCTGATGGTTGGTCATCGACCTATACCGCGGGTGGTATAGAGGGCTATCAGCCGTCCACCGTCCTCTCGGTCCACGATGGCCTGCTGGACTTCTACCTGCACGACGACGCCAACGGCAACCCGGTAGGAGCCGATGTCTCGCCGTGGCCCGGCGGAAGCGAGTACCAGACCTATGGGGCGTACTCATTTTGCGAGAAGGTGGTCCCGGCCCCTGACAATCACCTGACCGACTTCTACGAGGCTTCGTTGCTATGGCCGCAGAATAGTGACGGCGGGCCGCAGAGTCATGACGACGGCCCATGCGCAGAGTCAGACTTTCCGGAGACCTACTATCCAGGCTACGATTCGGCCACGAACGAACCCCTGAACGGTGGGAGCCTGGACACCGAAGAGGTCTACGCATTTGCCCACTACGGCACCTGGAGCACACAGTCCGGCTGTGAGAAGTCTCCGCCGCCCCCGGACAGCTGGAATACGCCAATTGACCTCAGCCAGTGGCATGTATTCACCCAGGAGTGGGGACCGGGCTACCGCTCCTACTACATCGACGGACAGTATGACTACACCAGCACCAACCAGGTGTGGTCACAGCCAGAGCGCTGGCAGCTTCAGATGGAGCCATCCCCGTCGGCACAGGTCCGCAAGGACGGCGGTACCGGCCACGTCTACATCGCTTGGGTCTGGATCGGCCAGCGCGACTACTAGGCAGCCGAGCAGTCGCCCACCTAGACCGCCGCGCGATCAGCCAGTCGTCTTTTCAGCGCTCGAAGCAGTCCATCACCCCGCGCCCGCGGCGGCGGATCAGGGCGCCGGTTCTGGGGCAGAGACTGGGACTAGCGCACGTGAGCCACACTTGTGGCAGCGCGCGATCATGGTCGGCCGCGGTACGGAGAACGTGTCTACGTGGCAGTTCTGGCACGCGTAGCGCACCGCCCGCGGCGCCCGCACCGGGCGATGCATGGGGTAGGGGCGGGCTGGCGACGCCGGGGGGTCCATGAACGGGATCACACAGGCTCAAACGCGCGGGGCGACCCCGCGGTTGGCGATGCGCTCGTCCGAAGCTGTCGATGTAGGGGTTTGGGGTCAGAACCTGCAGCCAGCGTGTCAAGTTGGGCCGCGACGCGGTCGCGCGCCGCGGCCGGCGGACCGGCTGCCGGCTCGAGAGGCGGCGCTTGGTGGCGTGGTGATACCACTATTACGTCTTGCGTTATTACGTGAGCCGTAGTATCTTGGCCGCCATGACCTCGCGATCACACACCGACAAAGCTGCGGCGGGCCGTTCCAATGATCCGCCGATCCTGATCCTGACCAGTCTCGCCGATGGCGAGAAACACGGCTACGCGCTACTCCAGGACATCGAGGCGTTCGCCGGCGTGCGGCTCGGCCCGGGCACGCTGTACGGCGCGATCAGCCGCTTGGAGGAGCGCGGCCTGATCGAGGCCGTCGAGGGCCCCGGGCGGCGGCGCCCCTACCGGCTCAGCAGCGCAGGGGCCGAGGCGCTGCGCTCCTCGCTCGCCGAGCTGCGGATGATCGTCGACGAGGGCTCGGCCAGGCTGGCCCGGCGCCCCGCGGCGGTCGCATTCGCCCGGGGAGTGACCCTGTGAGCGCCTCGCGAACGATCGCCCGCTTGCTGTGGTGCTACCCGGCGCCGTGGCGAGCCCGCTACGGGGACGAGCTGGAGGGGCTGATCCTGGACATGAGCGACGGCCGGCGGGTGCCGTGGCGGGTGCGCGCCGACATCGTGGGCGCCGGCGGCCGCGAGCGGCTGCGAACCGCCGGGGTGATTGGTGACGGCCCGGCGTCGAGCCGGGTTCGCGCCGGCGCCGTGCTGGTGATGTGGGCGTGGGCGCTGTTCGTGCTCGCCGGAGCGGTGCTGGCCAAGAGCACCGAGCACTGGCAGTCCGCGATGCCGGCCGGCGCCGGTCATTCGACCGCGACGGCGACGTTCACGACGCTGATCGCGGTGGCCGTCGTCGCCGCGCTGCTGGTGCTCGCGGGGATCGGGCTGGCGCTTCCCAGCCTGCTGTCTTTTTTGCGCGGCGGCGGCTGGCGTGACATCCGCTGCCCGAGTCCTCACCGCAAGCTGGCTGACCGCCGCCCTGATCGCGGCGACGTTCGGGCTTGCCGCCTGGGCGCATGGTTTGACGCCGCGCGCCCGCAACGGCCATGACACGCTCTACGGGGCCGCGTTCCTGGCCTGGGGGGCGCTGTGCTCCGGCACGCTGCTGGCCTGGACCGCGGCCGCAGCGCGGACGGCGCGCCATCTCGACCTGGCGACGTGGATGCTGCGCCTGCAGGCCCGGCTGGCCGTGGCAGCCACCGCGGCGATGGGGGTGATCACGGCCGCCACCGGCGTGTGGTGGGCGGTCGTGGCCAGCGCGTCGCCGGCGGCGCTCACCGGCGGGCCCAACGTCGGTCAACCGTCGGCGCTGGTCCCGCAGCTGGTTCTGGCGATGGCCGTCATGGTGGCGGCGACCGGATTGGGCGCCGCGGGCGCGCGGCGGGCGGCGCGAGCGCTGCCGGCCTTGCCTCAGGGGTAGCCCGATGACGACTGTTACTGGGATGTCGGCCGTCAGCGCCGAAGGGTTGACCAAGCGCTACGGCGCCCGCCGCGGGGTCGAGGACGTGAGCTTCACGGTCGGCGCCGGACAGGTCTGCGCGCTGCTGGGACGCAACGGCGCCGGCAAAACGACGACGATGCGACTCCTCGTCGGGCTGTCGCGTTCTGATCGCGGCCGCGCGTGGCTGCTCGGCCAGCCGGTGACGCTGGCGGCTGGTGTGCTGGCTCGGGTGGGCGTGATGATTGACGGGCCGGGGTTCGTGCCCCATCTCAGCGGGCTTTCGAACCTGCGGCTGTTGTGGCGGGCGGCGGGACGGGACTGGCCACCGCCGGCGCTGCAGCGGAGCCTGGCGCTGGCCGGGCTCGGGCCGGCCATCGATCGCAGGGTCAAGGGCTACTCGATGGGGATGCGTCAGCGGTTGATGCTGGCCCAGGCGCTGATGGGAGCACCGGATGTGGTGGTGTTGGACGAGCCCGGCAACGGCCTTGACCCCGCCGAGCTGCGAGCGCTGCGTGAGCACCTGGCCGCGATGGCCGCGGCCGGGGCCGCGATCCTGATCTCGAGTCACCTGCTCGCCGAGGTCGAGCTGTTGGCCAGTCACGTCGTGGTACTCGACGACGGCGCGGTGCGGGCGTCGGGCCGCCTGGACGAGCTGACAGCGGGGGGCGCAGGGCGGCTGGAGGACGTGTTTCTCGAACTGACCGGGAGCGGCGATGTGTCGCGTTGAGCTGACTAAGCAGCTGCTGCGCGTGCGCAGCCTGATCGCGCTCGCCGCGCTGGCGGCGGTGCCGGTGGCGGCCGGTCTAGGTACCGCGTCGCACGCCGGCGGGCGCGACGGCTCACAGGGCGGGCTGTACGGCGCCTCTCCGTATTCGGCGCTGAACCACGCCGCCGCGAGCCTGCAGTTCGTCGCCCCGCTGCTGCTGGCGCTGGTCGTGGCCCTCTTCGGCTCGGCGCTGGGCGCGGCCGACCGCGACTGGGGCACGCTGCGCTACCTCTACGTGCAGCCGGTCAGTCCGCGGCGGCTGATCCTCGGCAAGTGGTCCGGGCTGAGCGTGTGCGCGGCCCTCGCGATGGGCTGCATCCTGATCTCGGGCGTGGCGGCCGGGCTGGCGATTTTCGGCTGGCATCCGTTTCACCGCATCGGCGCCCCGTCGCTGTCAAGCGGAACGGCGGCCGTCCGCCTGCTCGCAGGGGCCGGATACCTCACCGTGTGCGTGCTGAGCGTGGGCGCCATCGCGCTTTGCCTCGGCACGTGGCTCCCCGGGCCGGCCGAGGCGCTGGGGGCAAGCGTCGCGTTCATCGTGGTGGGGACGGTTGTCAACGGCAAGGACTGGGTGCACTGGCTCTCGCTCGTCCTGCCGATGCACTACTGGCCCCGATGGACGCAGCTACTGGACGGCGGCCATCAGAGCCTGCTCGCCGGCCTAGGCGCCCAGTCGATCGCGATCGCCGTCGCACTGACGGCCACATGGCTGGTCGCCACCCGGCGCGACCCGTCCGCCTGACCCTGCGCTGGTCGAGTCGGTGCGGGGCACCCGCTCGATGCCCGGCGGCGCACTGGTGGAGATCGATCCGGTTCGTCGGGAGCTTGTCCGGATGATCGCCCTAGCGGCGCGCCACGCTGGCGATCCACCTGGGTAACAACGCCGGGCCGTCCCACCAGGCAGCCATGCTGGGCGGCGGCGGCAAGCTGTTCGTTCCTGAGGGCGACGGAATCCACGTTTTCGGTGCCGCTGGCGAGTAGCGAGAAAGGCAGCCTGTCTGAGCGGTGTTCTAGAGGCTGGCTCGCCCGACGCCCGCGGCGGCCACGCACTGTTCTTCGGTTGATCGGCCTATACGAGGAGACCTGCAGCCGCTGCGAGTGCCTATTCGCGGGCGTAAAGATCAGCCAGAGCGTGGAACGCCTTTTTGGGTTCCCAGGCCATGTCGGGATAGCTGCTTCCCCGCTCGCCTTCGAGGAGCTTGACGAGCCCGAACGACGCCATATCGAGATCGTGTCGTGGGTCGGGTCGGTGCGGGAAGTTGTATCCGGCGAAGGTGAACCAGAAGGCGCTGTCGACGGCCACGTCTTCGAAGGTCTGCAGGAGTTCGCGAAGATACACGGCCTGCTCGTTCTCGTCGCGGGTGCAGGTAGCGTCGATGTTGCCGTCCTCGTCGATGATCATCCACCCTCCGGCCCCCCGGTGAGCGGCGCCGCGATAGGTGCAGCAGCCGAATTCCGTGACGGCGACCGGCTTTCGGTGACGCGAGTATTGGCGAAGCTCGTGCCGGTAGCTCTCCGCGTTGCGCGCGGAACGGTAGGCATCGATGCCGATGATGTCAAACGGGTTCCAGTCGACGCACTCGAACCTGACCGAGGCGTAGGTGACCTTGCCCCCGAATCGCTCACGGACTGTCGCGACGGCCGCGGCGAGAAACGCGTTCAACTGTGCCGGGAGCGCGTCGAAAGCGGCCCGGAGACGCTCGTCGGTGGAGCGGATCGCGGTGATCCGCTCCATGAAGCCATCGCCAGGCAGGAAACCCGCAGCAAACAAACTCAGTTCGCAGCCGAGCGACCAATACAACCTCCGCGCCGGAGGCTCGTAGGGCTTCGGCGCGCTCGGCACAGTCGGCCAGGTAGGGCAGCATTTGTGCTGGGGTCATCTCGCAGGGAAACGGCGCGAACCACACCTCCAGGCCGGCAGCCGCGGCGTGCTCACCGGCAATGCTCAGCCGAACCGGGTCTCCTCCCGTGATTCGTACGGCGTTGCAATGAAGGTCGGCGGAGATGATCTGAAACTCCCGCCGGGCGACGTCCGGTTCAAAGGACGGGCGTGAACTGTCTCCAGAGGGCCAGAACCCAGTGTCGTAGTTCACCCCCCTGCCTCGAAGCCGAGCGCTCACTCAGTGCCTCTCAACCCGGGACGTTGCGCCCAATCTGGAGGGCGGTTGGACACCAGTGAGTTCGACAGCGCGGGCTGACCCGGAGAGCTGTTCGGCGAGGTCCAGCAACGCCGTCGGCGTAGGCGTCGCGGCTGAGCTGATAATGGCCCTCGGTGAAGTCGGTTCCGCCGGCCGCTCTCAGCACGCCCGTGCCCGGCTTGTTGGTGAGCATGTTGGCGCGAGCGATCGTCACGTCCAGCGGGGCATCCGCCAGTCCGCGCTCCATGGCTCTGAGATCCTCATACGGGAAGTGAAAGATCAGCCGCGCCAGGCCCGCCCAGAAACGAGGGGAGCGCGCCACCAGCGCGTGGCTGCTGGTCACGACCAGACGCCGTACTCCGTGCTCACCCATGGCGGCCGCGACGTTCGCGACCACCTCTCGCGAGGTCGTGGTGGGTCCCAGCGATCGCGATCCGACCGCCGAGATGACCGCGTCCTGTCCACCCACCGCAGCGTGGATTGCCGCCGAATCGCGACCGTCACCTTGCCGCGCGCGACGCCAGCGGGCAGCCGCCCCGGATCGACGCTTCGAGCAAAGGCAGTCATGACATGACCGCGCTGCTGTCCCTGCTCGACCACGCGACTCCCGGTTCCCCCGCTCGCCCCCAGCACGAGAATGTTCATGGGCGTCAGCCTTTCCTCGATATAGTTGTAGACGAAAAGAATCTTAGTATATGAAGATGAATGCCGAGCAAATCCCTTCGCCCGTAGATGGCATCCGCGTCGGGCGAGAGCTCAGCTACGCGGTCGTCCGCTTCCATGACGCTCTCGGCCAGCGGCTCGGGCTCACTGCGATGGACCATAAACACGTCGACCTGATCGACCGCGAAGGACCGCTGACCGCCGGACGCCTCGCCCAACTCACCGGGCTCTCCACCGGCGCGGTCACCCACCTGGTCGATCGTCTTGTGAAGGCCGGCTGCGTGCGCCGAATCGCTGACGCAGCCGACCGCCGCCGCGTGCTCATCGAGACCGACCCCGCCATCGCAGAGACGCTGGGGCCGCTCTTGGCGCCTTTCGCCAGCCAAGCCAACGACCTGCTCACACGCTTTGACCCCCAAGACCAGCTCGTCATCGCCGACTATCTCCAGAGGATGACCAGCCTCCTCGAGACGGCCGCCGCCGAGCTGATGCTCGACAGGGCCGTCACGAGCCGAACGAATGACTGAGTTCAGAAGCTCGTCGACCAGATGTCCGGTCACGCCCGCAGCGAAAGCGGGACGCCACATCAGTCGCGCGCCGCTTGAGTCGCGACGCGCGGATCAACGCCGCTACCGCCCTGCCTCCCCACCTCAAAGTCATACCAAGCAGAGCGCCCTCATGAGGCCACTGATTCATGCCGCATAATCGCCCGCTGCACTTGAGTGTGTGCGCCGACGCCGCCGGCTGTCGAGGGTCCGCTGGTGGATGGATCGGGGACTCTCGCGTCCAGGTGGAGTGCAGCTCCGGATCCCGGGTGAGTCAGGCCGACCGTCCTGCGTCAACACTCAAGTCGCGATATTCGGGCGAGCCCATCGGTGTGTGCGCCTCGTGGGTGATGCCGATCAAGTTCCCATCCGGGTCGCGAACGGTGAATCCGCGCAGACCCCAAGGCTTCGTCTCGAGCTCGTCCACGATCTCGGCGCCCGCGGCCCGGTACTTCGCGTACGCGGCGTCCGCGTCATCGACGAACACCGCGAGCCTCGACGGCACCGGCTGGTCGGCGGCGGACAGGTAGATCTCGATTGGGCCCTCGGCCGCGCTGACCCCGCCCACCCGGTCCTCCCACATCCAGGTCGGGAGAAGGCCCAGCACTTCTCGGTAGTACGCGATCGCTCGCGCGACGTCCGACACCTCGAGGATCGGGTTGGCGAACCTCCACTGCGTCGGATCAGACTCGCCCTTGGGCATCGCGCTCATCTTCTCTCCAGGATTGCAATCGGGCAGCAAACTTCCTCGATTGTGGCTGCCCACAGCCGATGAGTCGGCGGGGCCGCGGTAGCTGATCGCCGTCCCCTGCCCGGCGCCTCGGCTGTCACGACCGGCCCGCCTCCGGTGTCTCAATGGCAAGACCCACGAAAGAAGGCGCTTTCATGAACGTACTCATCGCGCAGGCCAAGCTCAAGACAGACCGCGTCCTCGAGGTGCGAGAGGCGTCGCGGAAGTTGTTCGCGGCGCTCAACGAGGCGGAGCCCGAGGGCGTCCGCTACGCGTGGGTTCTCTTCCCCGACGGCGAGACGTGCTCGTGGAATTCGGGGACCACCAACCAGTGGCCGAGGATCGCCGCGCCATTCCGCCGGTCACCAGGAGGGTCGCCGTGGATGCAGTGAGAGCGATTGGAACTGCGGGATGGAGCTTGCCCGACCCCAAGTCCGCGGGCAAGCTCTCCGCTGCACCCCCACTCCACGTCAATCTCCCCGCCGAATATGCAACATTTGCCAAACATAATCAAAACTCGCGGCTTTTTCGCAAATTGCTATGTTTTTAGAGCACGGACGCTTCATGCGCGCCCTGCGCCCCCACGGCGCGCATTGGGCCCGCGGCTCGCACGAAGCCGGCCGCGGGCCCTTTCCTTCGCTCACCCAGGGCGAGCTCGGTGCCGGTCACGGCGAGGTAGCCCCAGTTGCCGCATTGGCCCTCAGCCGTCCTGTTTACGGCTCCGTCGCGCCTGGGCCTCCGAAGCGCGAAGTGTCGTCCCGCTCCAGACTCAGAGCAGCTTGTCCAGGGTGATCGGCAGGTCGCGCACGCGCCGGCCGGTGGCGTTGTAGATCGCATTGGCGATCGCCGCGGCCACGCCGGTGATCCCTATCTCGCCAATCCCGCGCGCCCCTGCCGGGGCGTGGGGATCGGGGATGTCGGTCCACATCACGTCGATTCTGGGCACGTCCATGTGGACGGGGACGTGGTACTCCGCCAGGCTCGGGTTCATGATCCGTCCGGTCCGCTCGTCGAACTCGGTCTCCTCCGTCAGTGCGAGGCCGATGCCCATGATGATCCCCCCGCGGAACTGGCTGGCAGCGCTCTTGGGATTGATGATGCGGCCGCAGTCATAGGAGCCGAGGAAGCGGTGGACGCGGGTCTCGCCGGTGACCGCGTTGACGCGGACCTCGCAGAAGAGCGCGCCGGTGGAGTGCATCGAGTAGGCCTGCGTCTCCTCGGGCTCGGAGGCTGATGCGACGACGGTCAGCTCGTCGCGCCCTGCGCGTTCCAGGATTTGGGAGTAGCTCTCCCACCGGGTCGGGTCGGCGAGCTCGCACAGCCCCTCGTCGCGTCCGCCCACCTCGTCGGCGGTCAGCCCGGCCAGAGGCGATTCGTCGCCGACGAGTGCGAGCAGCTCCTCGACGAGTGCGCGTTGGGCGGCGATGACCGCGCCACTGATCGAGGCCGTCTGTCCGGAGCCTCCGGCGAGCATGCTCCCCGGGAACGAGGAATCCCCGTAGGCGATGGTCACCCGCTCCAGCGGCAGAGCAAACCGCTCGGCGGTGACGATCGTCTGAGTCGTCGCGGTCCCCATTCCCATGTCGTTGGCCGGCACCTCGACCGTCGCGTGGCCGGTCTTGTCGAGTCGTATCACGCGCGACCCCACCGGGGAAGCGATGGTAGGGGTAGGTCGCGGTGGCGCAGCCCATACCTAGCAGCCACTCACCCTCCTGGCGCGCCCCGGGCGCCGCCCGCTGCTCCCAGCCGAAACGCTCCGCGCCCGCGCGCCACGCCTCGACGAGGTGACGGGCGGAGAACGGCAGACCCGAGCTGGGGTCGGTCTCGGGCTCGTTGAGGATCCGCAACTCGATCGGGTCGAGGTCCAGCTCGATGGCGAGCTCGTCGATCGCCGACTCCAACGCGAAGGTGCCGACCGACTCTCCGGGCGCGCGCATGAACGAGTTGGAGAGCATGTCCATGTCGACCACCTGTTGGTCGGTCTTCAGGGTGTCGGTCGCGTAGATGTGTCGCGCGGGGAACGTGAACTGCTCGGCGAGCGCGTTGTATGGGGTCATCGCAGAAATGCCGGTGTGGATCAGCGCGGTGAAGTGACCATCGTCGTCGGCGCCGATCGCGACCCGTTGCTCGGTGTTGGTGCGGCCGCCGACCAGGCGGTAGACGCCCTCGCGCGAAAGGGTCACTCGCACCGGACGCCCGGCAAGCTTGGACGCGGCAGCTCCGAGCACATGGTGTGACCACAGCGTCTTGCCGCCGAACCCGCCGCCGACGTAGGGCGAGGTCAGATGGACCTGATCCTCGTCGATTCCGAAGACCTCCGCCAACGTCCACGCGTGCAGTTTCACCCCCTGGCTGGCGTCGTGGACGATGAGGTCCTCGCCGTCCCACGCCAGCGTCACAGCATGCGGTTCGATCGCGTTGTGGTTGTGGCGCGGCGTCCGGTAGGTGAGATCGATCGAGCGGGGAGCGTCGGCGAGTGCAGCCTCGGCATCGCCGACCAGGACCTCGACCGGCTGACCGACGAGGCTGTCGGGCGTGCGCGGGTGCGCTCTGGCCTCGTCGAAGGTGCGCGGCGTCGAGGACTCGTAGGCGACCTCGATCAGCGAGGCGGCGTGGTCGGCCTGCTCCTGGGTCTCAGCGAGGACGACCGCGACCGGCTCCCCGTTCCAGTGGATGCTGTCGTCCTGCATGACGGGCAGGGTGCTGCCCCCGGCCGCCTTGGGCGCTGTCAGGAACAGCGGCGGCGGCTGCATGCGCGGGGCGTTGCGGTAGGTCATTACGAGCACGACGCCGGCGGCGGCCTCCGCGGCGCTCGTGTCCAGGGCGGTGATATGACCGCGAGCAATCGTGCTGTAGCGCAGCGCGGTGTAGACCATTCCCTCCATCACGTACTCAGCGGCGAAGCGCGCGTCGCCTCGCACCTTCAGCGGCCCGTCGAGCCGGGAGACCTGCGCACCGATGAGACCGTGCTTGTCGCGCAGCACCGGATCGTGGCCGGCCTTCGGAGTCCAGCCGGCGGGCGTGATCGGGACGGCCGGTCGGGCGTCGGCGGTGCTCATCGGCAGGCCTCCTCCGTCAGCTGGTGCAGGACAGCGGTGAGCGTGCGGCGGGTCAGCTCGACCTTGAACGCGTTGCCGTTGAGTGGGCGGGCATCGGCAAGCTCCGCGTCGGCGGCCTGAAGGAACGTCGCCTCGTTCGCCGGATTACCTCGCAGCGCCTCCTCGGCGCGCCACGCCCGCCACGGCTTGGGGGCGACGCCGCCGAGCGCCACTCGCGCGTCGGCGATCGCGTCGCCGTCAAGCTCGAGCGCCGCGGCGACTGACACGAGCGCGAAGGCGTAACTGGAGCGGTCGCGCACCTTCCGATAGGTCGAATTCGCGGCGATCCCGGCGGGCGGCACCTGCACAGCGGTGATCAGCTCGCCGGGCTCGAGCACCGTCTCGACATCGGGACGATCCTCGGGCAGCCGGTACAAGTCGCAGAGCGCGACGGTGCGCTCTCCGTGGATGCTGCGAAGGTGGACGATCGCGTCCAAAGCCACGAGCGCGACGCACATGTCGGACGGGTGAGTGGCCACGCACGCCGGGGAAGCGCCGAGGATGGCGTGCATGCGGTTGAAACCCGTCGATCGCGTCACAGCCCTCACCACGGGACCGCTTGTTGCAGCGCGAGCCGTCGGTGTCGTAGAAGTAGGTGCAGCGCGTGCGCTGCAGCAGGTTGCCGCCGACCGTGGCCATGTTGCGGATCTGCGCAGAGGCGCCGGCGACCGTCGCGCGGGTGAGCATCGGATAGCGCGTGCGGACCGCAGGGTGTGCGGCCACCGCGGTGTTGCGTGTGGCCGCCCCGATGATCAGGCCGCCGTCGTCGGTCTCCTCGATGTCGGCCGACAGGCCGGTCACGTCAACGAGGGCCGACGGGGTCTCCACGCTCTCGCGCATGAGGTCGACGAGGTTGGTGCCGCCGCCGAGGTATTTCGCGTGGTCATCCTCGGCGCGGCGGATCGCGTCGGCGACGTCGGTGGCGCGGGTGTAGGCGAGCTCGATCACGCGTACACCTCGGTGATGGCATCGACGATCCCGTTGTGGGCGCCGCAGCGGCACAGGTTGCCGCTCATCCGCTCGCGCAATTCGTCCTCGTCGAGCTCGATCTCGGTCGCCGCAAGATCGTCGGTGACGTGGCTGGGCACCCCGCGCGCGACCTCTTCCGCCATCCCCACCGCCGAGCAGATCTGACCCGGGGTGCAATAGCCACACTGAAACCCGTCGTGATCGATGAACGCCTGCTGCAACGGGTGCAGAGTGCCATCGCGCGCGAGCCCTTCGATTGTCGTGACCTCGTGCCCGTCGTACTGGACGGCGAGCGCGAGGCAGGAGAGGATCCGCTCCCCATCGACGAGGACCGTGCAAGCGCCGCACGCGCCCTGGTTGCATCCCTTCTTCGTGCCGTGGAGCTCCAGACTCTCCCGCACGAAGTCGAGCAGCGAAATACGAGCGTCGGTGGGCACGGGCACCTCACGGCCGTTGATGACAATCGGCACGACAATCCCCTTTCAGCGACAGGCTCCGGACAACAAGCCAGGCTACTCTGCCGCGTGCCCCGGCTCGGGCGCCACGCGGTGGCGGAGGTAGACGACGCTCGAGCTGAAGGTGCGGGCCTCGACCAGTTCGAGATCCACCCGGCGCTCGCGCTGGGGAAAGAACGGGATGCCACCGCCGACCAGCACCGGGTAGACCCTGGCCCGGTACTCGTCGATCAGACCCAACGCGGCCGCCTCGGCCGCGAGTGTCGCGCCGCCGATCGCGATCTCGCCCTCCCCCGGCTCGGCTCGCAACCGCTCGATCTCCTCCGCCAGGCCGCCCGAGGCCAGGCGCGCATTGCCCTCCACCGCCGACAGCGTGGTGGAGAACACCACCTTTGGGAGCGGCTTCCAGATCGCGGCCCACTCGAGCATTGAGTCGTCGAGCGATGGATCCTGGTCGGCCGTCTCCCAGTACAGCATCGTTTCGTACAGCCGTCGTCCCAACAGGTGGACGCCGACCTCTCGTATCTCGTCGGTGACCAAGCGAAAGACCTCCTCGTCGGGCTCCGTCCAGTCGAAGTCGCCGTCCGGCCCGACGATGTAGCCGTCAAGTGAGACGCCCATCGAATACGTCACGCTGCGCATGAGAAGTCCTCCTCGGTAACGGGTTCGACAGTACGACCGCCGCACGCCGCAGGACTCATCGCGGCTCGCGGAATCCACGGGGCTAGCCATTGCGGGCGAGCAGCGCTACTCTGGCAGCCGCAATGCGCGCACGGCTGATCGGGGTGCTCGCTGCGGGCCTGCTTGCCGGGGCGGTTCCGGGCGGGTGTCGAGGTCTTGGGGTATGAGCGTCCGGCGCGTGGTGCCCGACTTTCAGGCCGCGGATCCCGCGGGCAGCACGGAGTTCTACGCCGAAGTGCTCGGTCTCGAGACGGTCATGGACCTCGGGTGGATCGTGACGTTCGCCGCTCCCGGCAACCCCTCCGCGCAGATCAGCGTGCTGAGCGAGGATGCGACCGCGCCGGTGGTGCCGGCCGCATCGATCGAGGTCGAGGATGTCGATGCGGCGTACGCGTCCGCTCAGCGCCTCGGGTGCGAGATCGTCCATCCTCTGACCGATGAGTCCTGGGGGGTGCGCCGCTTCTTCGTCCGCGCCCCTTCCGGCAACGTCCTCAACATCCTGAGTCATCCGGATCGATCGAGCTGATCGCAGGGCATCCGATCGGTGCGGCGGGTGCGCGACCGAATCATCGTCGGCCGATGCCCCCGGGCCGCCGAGCACGATCAAACCATCAAGACCGCGAACGTCGGGCACCCCTCGCCCATGGATCGCCGCGCACTCAACCACTGACAGCCCGCGACGTCCAAGGCAGCAGACACGCTGTGGGCACTCTCGCGCTGGAGAGGATCTAGCATCGCCAGTGTGTGTGAGGCCGGCGCGATCATCCTGGCCGGCGGCAAGTCCTCGCGGATGGGCTCGCCCAAGGCTGCACTCGACTGGCACGGCTCGACCCTGCTGCGGCGGGTCACGGGCCTGGCGCAGCGCAGCGTCGATGGACCGGTGGTCGTGGTGCGCGCGCCCGAGCAGGAACTGCCGGCGCTCCATCCGTCGGTCGAGATCGTGTGTGACGCGCGCGAGGGGCGCGGGCCGCTGCAAGGGCTCGCCGCCGGGCTGGCTGCCATCGGGGTGCGCGCCGACGTCGCCTACGTGTCCTCCACCGACGTGCCGCTGCTCCATCCGGCGTTCATACGGCGCGTCGTCGACGCCTTCACGGCAGACGTCGACGTCGTGCTGCCCGAGATCGACGGCTTTCGCCAGCCCCTGTCGGCGGCGTATCGAACCAGCCTCCTACCGAACGTGGAGGATCTGATTGCCGCCGACAAGCTCAAGCCCGCGTTCCTGTTCGAGCGCTGCCGCGTGTTGAGGCTGGACGACGCGGCGATGCTGCGCGACGCGACTCTGGCCGCGCTCGACCCCGGCCTCGCCTCGGTGCGCAACCTCAATGAGCCCGGCGACTACACGCAGGCGCATGCGCAGCCGGCGCCCGAGATCGAAGTGCGGCGCTTCGGGACGCTCGCCATCAATGGTGGCCCACGCTCCCAGCGCGTCGCTGCGTGGAGCCTGGGACAACTCGCCGACGCGATCGCACTGGCGCTCGACGAGCACGTCGTCGCCGCGCTGAACGGCGACCAGATCACCCGCGATCGCGAGCTGCCCCTCGCCGCCGGGGATACGGTGGGCTTCATGGTCGCCGACGCCGGCGGTTAGCCGCCAGACACCCTGCCCTGGGCGGGAGACGGGGTCGTTTAGGATCGAGGGATGCCACGACCGGGCGGCTATTTCGGCCGCGCGCTGATCGTCAACCTCACCACCGGCGAGAGCAGCGCCAAGATTATCGACGAAAGCGTGCTGCGCTCATTCATCGGCGGCGCTGGATTGGGCGCGTGGCTGATGCACGAGTACTGCCCACCCGGCATCGACCCGCTTGCCCCCGAGGCGCCGCTGCTGTTCGTGTTCTCCCCGCTGGTCGGAACGCCGCTGACCACGAGCGCGAAGTTCGCGGTGGTGGGCAAATCGCCGCTCACCGGCCGGTTGACCGATGCGCTGGCCTCCAGCCACTTCGCGATCGCCGGCAAGCTCACCGGATACGACGCGATCGTCATCCGTGGCTGCTGCACCGAGCCCTCGGTGCTCATGATCGACGGCAGTTCGGTGTGGGTGGCGCCCGCCGAGGACCTGTGGGGGCTTTCCGCCGCCGAAGCCGAGGCCCAGCTACGAGAACGGACGGGCCCGGCCTGGCGCGTCGCGGCCATCGGCCCCGCGGGCGAGCGCGTCGTCCGCTACGCGACCATCTCCCATGATGGGCGCCACGCCGGCCGCGGGGGTCTTGGCGCAGTGCTCGGCTCCAAATGGTGCAAGGCGGTCATGGTGCGTGCCCGGACCAAGGTCGCCTCGGCCGATCCGCCGGCCGTGCTCGCCGCAGCCAAGGAATTGCGCCAGCGCTCCTTCGGCCAGGCCACCGCGAAGTACCGCGAGCTGGGCACCATGGCCAACCTCCTGGCCTTCAACGCCATCTCCGCGCTGCCGACCCGCAACTTCTCGGCGGCGTCATTTGACGGAGCCGAGGCGCTGAGCGCCGAGCAGGTCGCCGAGCTGCGCCAGGTGGCGCGCAACTCCTGCGCCTCGTGCTCGATCGGGTGTGAGCACCTGTACAAGGGCCCCGGGGGCACGAAGGTCCGGATGGAGTACGAGAACGTGTTCGCGCTCGGCCCGCTGTGCGGCGTCAACGACCCGGACATCGTGATCTCCGCCAGCGGACGCTGCGACGCGCTCGGCCTGGACACGATCTCCACCGGCGGGACGATCGCGTGGGCGATGGAGTGCGCCGAGAAGGGCCTGATCGACGCGCCCTGGCTGCGCTTCGGCGATGGCGAGGCGCTGCTGCGCGCCATCGAGGAGATTGGCGCGCGAGAGGGCATCGGCGACCTTCTCGCCGAGGGCTCTCGCTTCGCCGCGCGGATGACCGGCCGCGGATCGGAGGCGTTCGCCGCCCACGTCAAAGGCCTCGAGCTACCCGGGTATGAGCCGCGTACGCTTCAGGCGATGGCCCTCGGGCTGGCAGTCAACGCGCGAGGGGCCGACCACAACCGCTCCGGCGCCTACGAGGCCGACCTCTCGGGACAGCACGATCGCCTCCACGGGGGGGAACCCCACGTGCGCGGAGCGATCGAGACCGAAGACCGCGCCGCGATCATGGACTCGCTCATTCTGTGCAAGTTCCTGCGCGGCGTGTTCGCGGAGCCGATGCCCGAGTGGGCGCGTATTGCTCAACCTCGTCACCGGCTGGGACACCGACGCCGCTGAGCTGACCCGGACCGCGCAACGCATCGTCATGACCAAGCGGCTGTTCAACCTGCGCGAAGGATGGACCCGCGAGGAGGACTGGCTGCCCGAGCGATTCCTGTCAGAACCGGTGGCGCTCGGCTCGGGCAGACAAGCGACCCTGAGCGCTGAGCGCCTGGAGTCGATGATCAGCTCCTACTATCGCGGGCGAGGCCTTGAACCCACGGGGCTGCCGCGTACGGAGACCTTGAGCGAACTGGACCTCGTCGGGCTCGGGACCGGTTCTCGACAAACAGGGCTAAGCAAGGGAGACTAGGACGATGGCGACCATCTCTGCGACGCAGCCGACCGCGATCACCAAGAACCTCTCGCTGCGCATCGACGGGCAGGAGGTGACCGTGCGCGAGGGCACGACCATCCTCCAAGCCGCCGCCCAGCTCGGGATCACCATCCCCGTCCTCTGCCACGACGATCGCTACGACCCGGTCGGGGTCTGTCGCGTGTGCGTCGTCGACGTCGGCGCACGGGTCTACGCCGCCGCCTGCGTCCGCCCCTGCGAGGAGGGGATGGAGGTCACCACCACGGGTGAGACGCTGGACCGCCACCGCGCGACGCTCACCGAACTGCTGCTCGCCGACCAGCCCGATCCCGCCGAAGATCCGAAGGAGACGACAACTGGCGACAACGAGCTGCTCGTGCTCGTGCGCCAGTATGGGGTGCAGAAGGACGACGAGCGACTGCCCCAGGGCGAGGGGCGCGGCATCGACGACTCCAACCCCGTCATCGCGGTGAACCACGACGCCTGCATCCTGTGCGATCGCTGCGTCCGGGCCTGCGATGACATCCAGGGCAACGACGTCATCGGGCGCAGCGGCAAGGGCTACTCCACCCGGATCGCGTTCGATCTCAACGACCCGATGGGCGAGTCCTCGTGTGTGACCTGCGGTGAGTGCGTCGCCGCCTGCCCGACCGGCGCGCTGATCAACAAGCCGCTCCATGATGTGCCGATCCGGCCGCGCAGCGAGCTGCGCCAGGTCGACACGGTCTGCCCCTACTGCGGCGTCGGCTGCGCACTCACCTACCACGTCGACGACGAGCGCCAGGCGGTTGCGTTCGCCGAGGGCCGCGACCAGCCCGGCTCCAAGGGCCGGCTGTGCGTCAAAGGCCGCTACGGCTGGGACTACGCGCGCTCGCCACAGCGCCTGACGACGCCGCTGATCCGGCGCGAGGACTGCTACCCCAAGGGGCCCCTGTCGGGCGATGTGAAGGGTGAAGGCCGCGGGCGGCGCAAGCCCGGAGGGCTTGTCGACTATGAGGAGGTCATGCCCCACTTCCGGGAGGCGAGCTGGGAGGAGGCGATGGACCTCATCGCCGGGCGCCTGGTCGGCATTCGCGATGAATACGGGCCGGGCGCGATCGCCGGCTTCGGCTCGGCCAAATGCTCCAACGAGGAGGCCTACCTCTTCCAGAAGCTCATCCGGGCCGGTTTCGGCACCAACAACGTCGATCACTGCACACGGCTGTGTCACGCCTCGAGCGTCGCCGCCCTGTTCGAGGGCGTCGGCTCGGCGGCGGTGTCGACCACCTACGGGGACATCATCAACGCCGACGTCGCCATCATTGCCGGCTCCAACACCACCGCCAACCACCCCGTGGCCTCGTCGTTCTTCAAGCAGGCGCGCCGCCGCGGGACGAAGCTGATCGTCGTCGATCCCCGCCGCGAGCGCGTCGCCGACCATGCCGACATCTACTGCCAGATCAAGCCCGGCACCGATGTCGCCTTCTACAACGGCGTCATGCACGAGATCATCGAGATGGGCCTGGTTGACGAGGAGTTCATCGCCAAGCGCACCAGCAACTACGAGGCGCTGGTCGAGCTGCTCAAGCAGTACTCCGCCGAGCGCGCCGGGCAGATCTGCGGCATCTCCCCGCGCACGCTGCGCGAGGTGGCGCGGATCTGGGGCGAGGCCGGGTCGGCGATCGTCTTCTGGGGCATGGGGATCTCCCAGCACACCACGGGCACCGACAACGCCCGCTGCCTGATCGCACTGTGCTCGATCACCGGGCAGGTCGGCCGCCCAGGCACCGGCCTGCACCCGCTGCGCGGCCAGAACAACGTGCAGGGCGCGTCTGACGCCGGGCTGATCCCGATGTTCTATCCCGACTACCAGCCGGTTGATCGTCCCGCCGCCTGGGAGCGCTTCGAGCGCGCCTGGGGGCGCGAGCTCGATCACGCAGCGGGGGCTGACGGTGACCGAGATCGTCGGCTCGGCGCTCAACAAGGGCGTGCGCGGGATGTACATGATGGGCGAGAACCCGTTCCTCTCTGACCCCAACATCAACAAGGTCCGCAAGGCGCTGAGCGCGCTGGACTTCCTCGCGGTCCAGGACATCTTCCTCACCGAGACCGCCGAGTTCGCCGACGTCATCCTGCCCGCCTCCTCCTACCTGGAGAAGGACGGGTCCTACACCAACACCGACCGCCGCGTGCAGCGCGGACGCAAGGTGCTTGACCCGCCCGGCGAGGCCCGCGTGGACTGGGAGATCATCCAGGACATCGCCAACCGCGTCGGCCTTGCCGATGAACTACAGCTCGGCGGAGGAGATCTTCGACGAGCTCGTCTCGCTGATGCCCAACTACACGAACCTCACCTACGACAACCTCGGGCCGACCGGCAAGCTGTACCCCAACGCCGACCCCGAGACCTCCGACGGCACCATCGTCCTCTTCCAGGATCAGTTCAACACCGACGACGGCCTGGCGCATCTCGTGCCCGCCGAGTGGATGCCGGCGCGCGAGCTGCCCAGCGAGGAGTACCCGTTCGTGCTCAACACCGGGCGGCTGCTCGAGCACTGGCACACGGGCTCGATGACCCGCCGGTCGTTCGCGCTGGACGCGATCTCGCCCAAGGCGACCGTGTTCATCAACCCGCTCGACGCCGAACGGCTGGGCATCGCGGACGGCGAGTTCGCGCGCGTCACCTCGCGCCGTGGCTCGATCGAGCTCGAGGCGCGCGTCTCGCACCGCGAGACCCCGGGGAGCTGCTTCATCCCGTTCCACTTCCGCGAGGCGGCCGCCAACCTGCTGACGATCGACGAGATCGACCCGTTCGGGAAGATTCCCGAGTTCAAGTTCTGCGCCGTGCGGGTCGAACCGGCCGCGGTCGCGCCGCGGAGGCGCGGCCGATGAGCGTCGTCAACGGGCGCGTCCCCGGGCGCGAGGCGCGCGCCGGCAAGTTCGACGGCCCGAGCCTCATCCCGTCGCTCAACGCGATCCAGCGCGAGCACGGCTGGCTGCCGCGCGAGGAGCTCGTGCGGCTCAGCCGCGAGACCCGCCGGCCGCTGTATGAGATCGAGGGGCTGATCTCGTTCTATCCCCACTTCCGCGTCGAGCCGCCGCCCCGCGTCGAGGTCACCGTCTGCCGCGACCTGTCCTGCTGGCTGCACGGCGGCGAGGAGCAGATCGCCGAGGTGCACGCCCGCTACGGCGACGACGTCGAGATCGAGGTCCGCGAGGTCTCGTGCATCGGCCGCTGCGACATCGCGCCGGCCGCCACCGTGCAGGAGCAGCCGGTCGCGGCCGGCCGACGTCGGCGCCGCCGTGGAGCGCGCCCGCGCCACCGGCGAGGCCGACGAGGCCAGGGCGGGAGCCCGAGCCGCGGGCCTGGCCCAACGATCCCTACGCCGGCCAGGCGCCCGCCGCGCGCTACGCGAGCGTGCGCGCCGATGCTCGCCGGCGAGCTCGACGCCGAGCAGGTGATCGCGGCGCTCAAGGAGTCGGGTCTGCGCGGCATGGGCGGCGCCGGGTTCCCGACCGGCTCCAAGTGGGAGCTGGTCGCCGCCCAGGAGCCCGAGCCCAAGTTCGTGATCTGCAACGCCGACGAGTCCGAGCCCGGCACCTTCAAGGACCGCCAGATCCTCTCCGAGCAGCCGCACCTCGTGATCGAGGGCATGCTGCTCGGGATGCTCGCGGTCGGCGCCGAGCAGGGCTGGGTGTTCATCCGCCACGAGTACGGCCTCGAGGAGGACCGCCGTCCGGGCCGAGCTCGACCGCGCCCGCGCCGCCGGGTTGCTCGGGCCCGACGTCCTGGGCTCGGGCCGCCAGCTGGAGATCGACGTCTTCACCTCTCCGGGCGGCTACATCCTCGGCGAGGAGTCGGCGCTGATCGAGTGCATGGAGGGCCACCGCGGCGAGCCGCGCAACAAGCCGCCGTTCCCCGGGCGTCAGCGGCCTGTGGGGCAAGCCGACGCTGATGAACTCGGTCGAGACCTTCGCCGCGGTGCCGATCATCCAGCAGCGCGGCGCGCAGTGGTGGCACGACCAGGGCGTCAACGGCGGCACCGGGCTGAAGTTCTTCGCCATCTCCGGCCACATCGCCAACCCCGACGTCTACTGCGTGCCGATGGGCACCACCGCCCGGGAGCTGATCGAGCTCGCCGGCGGGCTGGCCGACGGCGCGACGCTCCAGGCCTTCCAGCCCGGCGGCTCGTCGTCGAACTTCCTCGGGCCCGAGGAGCTCGACGTCCCGCTCGACTTCAAGCCGCTGGCCGACGCCGGCTCGATGCTCGGCTCGGGCGCCGTCGTCGTCATCGACGACCAGACCGACCTGCTGGCCGCCGCCACCAACGTCCTGCGCTTCTTCCGCAACGAGTCCTGCGGCAAGTGCGTGCCCTGCCGCGTCGGGTCCCACAAGGCCCACGCGATCCTCACCGACGCGCTGGCCGAGGGGCTCGGCCCCGACGGCATCGACGCGCGCGTCGACCGCCTCGAGGAGACGCTGCGGATGACCTCGATCTGCGGGCTGGGACAGGTCGCGCTCGGGCCGGTGATGAGCGTCCTGCGCCGCGGGCGCGCCGGCGCCCCCAGCTGAGCGACGGCATGGCCGCCACCGGCCGCGAATTCTTCACCGCCAAGACGGTGGCCGAAGCGCTGCGCGGACTTTCGGCCGACCCACCGCACCGCCGCCGAGACCGTCGCGCTGGACGAAGCCGCCGGCCGCATCCCCGCGGCCGACATCCTGGCCGGCGAGGCCCTACCGGGGTTTGACCGCTCCAGCGTCGACGGCTACGCCGTCCGCGCGCAGGACACCTTCGGCGCCTCCGAATCGATCCCGGCGTACCTCAGCCTCGCCGGCAGCGTCGCCATGGGCGCGCCCGCCGAGCTTGACCTCGCCCGCCCACAGCGCCATCGCCGTCCCCACCGGCGGAGCGCTGCCCGACGGCGCCGACGCGGTGGTGATGATCGAATACACCCAGGAGGCGATGACGGGCACGATCGAGGTGGTACGGCCCGTCGCGCCCGGGGAGGGGATCGTGCGCGCCGACGAGGACATGGCGCCGGGACAGGTTGCCGTGCCGGCGGGAGCGCCGCTGCGAGCCCAGGATGTCGCCATCCTCGCCGCGCTGGGCATCACCGAGCTCGCGGTACACGTTCGGCCCGCCGTCAGCATCCTGGCCACCGGCGACGAGCTCATCGCCCCCGACGCCGGTCCGGTCAGCCCGGGACAGGTGCGCGACGCGCTGAGCAGCTCGGTGGGCGCGCTGGTGCGCGAGGCGGGCGGTCGACCTCACCCGCCACAGATCATCAGCGACGACCCCGGTGCGCTGGGCGACGCCCTGGGCCATGCGCTCACGAACAGCGATGTCGTGATCATCTGCGCCGGCTCCTCGGTCGGCGCGCGCGACGAGACCGCCGCCGCCGTTGCCGACGCCCCCGGGACCGAGATCTGGTGCCATGGCCTGGCCATCAAACCGGGCAAGCCGACGCTGCTGGCCGCCAGCCACGGGGTCCCCATCGTCGGGCTGCCGGGCAACCCCCGCTCAGCGCTGGTCGTGTTCCGGCTGATCGGCATGCCGCTGGTGCGCCGCGCCGGCGGCTGGACTGCCGAGCACCGCGCGCCGTCGACTCCGCGACGGCTCTCGCGCGACCTCCGTCGGCCGCGGGTCGCCTCGACGTCGTCCAGGTACGGCTGTCGGGCGAGGCGGCCGAGCCGATCTTCGGTCCGTCCGCGCTCCTCTCGGTGCTCACCAGCCGCCGACGGATACATGCTGGTCCCCGAGGACGCCAACGGCCTGTCGGCCGGTGAGACCGTCGAGGTGTTCCTCTATCGCTGAGCACACCACACCGTTCCTCCACGATGTCCCCCTGGCACGCGCGCTTGAGGCATGGGCCCGCTGCTGTGAGGCGGCGGGCTGCGCGACGCGCGTCCCCGCCGTCACCGTCGCGCTCGATCACGCGGTCGGCCGGGTCACAGCCGAGCCGATCTGGGCCACACGGTCCTCACCGCCGTTTGACGCGGCCGCCATGGACGGTATCGCGCTACGTGCAGCGGGCACCCGAGGCGCCAGTGAGACTGCCCCGCTGCTGCTCGCGACCGATGCCTTTGCCGTCGTCGACACCGGCGACCCGCTTCCCGAGGGGTACGACGCCGTGGTCATGCGCGAGCACGTCCATTACGTCGACGGACAAGCCGAGCTGCACGCCGCCGTCGCGCCCTATCAGCACGTGCGCTCCATCGGCGAGGACATCAGCGCCACCGAGCTGCTCCTGCCCATCGGCCACCGCATGCGCGCAGTCGACGTCGCCGCTGCCGCGGCCGCCGGCGCCGCCGAGATCACGGTTCGGCGCGCCCCGGTCGTCGCGATCCTGCCCACCGGCGATGAGATGCGTCCCGTCGGCTCCGAGCTCGCCCCCGGCGAGCTGCTTGACACCAACTCACTGATGCTCGCCGCGCAGGCCCGTGCCGCCGGCTGCGAAGCGGTCACCCTGCCCATCGAGCCCGACGACCAGGACCGCATCGCCGCCGCCATTCGCGGTGCCATCGGCACGTGCGACCTCATGGTCGTCGTCGCCGGCTCCAGCGCCGGACGCGACGACTACACCGCCCAGCTCGTCGCGCAGCTCGGCGACCTCGCCGTCCACGGCGTCGCCGTCCGGCCCGGGCATCCCGTCGTCTTGGGCGCTATTGAGGCCACGCCGGTGATCGGCGCCCCCGGCTACCCCGTGTCCGCCTCGCTGACCTTTGACATCTTCGCCGCGCCGTTGCTGGCCGGCCTCGAGGGCGCGGTGGCAACACCGCGGCCGCAGACGCGGGCACGCCTGGCGCGCAAGGTCGTCTCGGTGATCGGCTCCGACGACTGGATCCGAGTCCGGCTCGGCCGCGTCGGCGACGGACTGGTCGCCTCACCACTGCCCCGCGGCGCCGGGGTGCTCACCTCTCTGGTCCGCGCCGACGGCCTGCTCGTGGTCCCCACCGAGATAGAGGGCCACCACGCCGGCGAGGAGGTTGACGTCTCGCTGCTGCGCAGCCTCCCCGAAGTGGAGGGCACGATCGTCGCCATCGGCTCCCACGACCCCATCCTCGATCTGGCCGCCTCCGAGCTGCGTGCCCGAGACCCCAAGGTCAGCCTCGCCTCCAGCAACGTCGGATCGCTGGGGGGCCTCATCGCCCTGCGCGACGGGCTCTGCCATCTCGCCGGCTCGCATCTGCTAGAGCCTGAGACGGGCAAGTACACCATCCCCTACGTCGAGCAGATGCTTGCGGACCGCGACATCGCCATCATCCGCCTCGTGCACCGCGAGCAGGGACTGATCGTCGCCCCTGGCAACCCGCGGGGCCTGACCGGGATCGCCGACCTGGCCCAACCCGAGCTGCGCTACGTCAACCGTCAGCGGGGCGCCGGCACCCGCGTCCTGCTCGACTACGAGCTGCAACGCGCCGGCATCGACCCCGCCGCGCTCAGCGGCTACTCCCGCGAGGAGCCGACACACCTGGCCGTCGCCGCGGCCATCTCCGCGGGCCGGGCCGACTGCGGCCTGGGAGTGCAGGCCGCTGCCCGAGCCTTCGCGCTGGACTTCATCCCGGTCGCTCAGGAGCCATACGACCTCGTCCTGGAGCGCAACACCGCCGACTCGGCGCGGCTGGCGCCACTGTGGGCGCTCATGGAGGCCAGTGAGTTCAGATCCGCAGTGGAGGCGCTCGGCGGCTATGACACCACCGAGATGGGCCGCCGGATCCGCTAGCCAGGGCTCAGCCCCCACCCAGCCCGGTGCTGAGCACCACCTCGGCGGCGTCGACGGGAAAGGCATCGCCTTCCACTGGGGCAAAGAATGTGCCATCGCTGCGGACCGCCTCATAGTCCTGGCCGAGCAGGTCGCGGTACATGCTCTCGGCTCGCGCCACCGACGCGGGGTCAGACGGCGACCATTCGAGCAACACCTCGTCGCCGTCGGCCGTCCTGCGCACCAGCTTGCTCATCCGCCGATCCTAGACCCACGGCGTCGCATGCGGAACGTCGCGGCCCCCACCATCGCGAGGGTGAGGGCGCTGAGCGCGAGCAACTCGGGGTAGTCGCGGTATCCGTGGAAGCGGAACACGACGCGGTCGGTGCCGGCGGGGATGGTGACGGCGATGAGCGCGGGCGCGACCATCCGGATGGGTTGGGGTTGGCCGTTGACGGTGGCGCTCCATCCGGGGTCATAGGAGGCGCTGAGGACCGCGATTCCGGGATGGCGCATCTGTAGGGTGGCGGTGGCGTGGCCGTGGGTGAGGTCGGCGTGTTGGGCGCGGACGGTGCCGGCGGGGGGCTGGCTTGGCACCGTGGGGAGGCGGTCGTCCCCCCGACCGTCGGCGGCGCCGTAACTGATGGCGAGGTAGGCGTTGTGCGCGGGGAGCTGGGAGTGCAGGAGTGGCATGCTGCGGGCGCCGAGGTTGGTCCGGTTGGCGGGGATCTGACCGATGATCTGCCCGGCGTGGATGTAGCCGGTGTCGTTGGTCGTCCAGAGCTGGTAGGGGCCGGCGCTCATCGTCCGCCGGGCGGGGACGGGCGGCGGGTGTCCGGCCGGCAGGATGAGGTAGCGGATGGCGAACAGCTGGTAGTCAGAGGGGTTGCGGTCGTCGAAGAAGTACTCGGGGTCGGTCATCAGCGAGGCGGTGCGGAGCGTGTAGCCGACTTCGTCGACGTCGCGGCTTTCCAGGTACTTGAACACGGGGACGGCGCCGACGGTGAAGTCCTGGCCCCAGTCAGATGGCATGCCGGCGTAGCTGCGCCCGCCGCCGTCGCGGTTGATCACCGCGATGAGGCGATCGAGCTGGGCGCCCTGGGTGGTCTCGGCGCGGTGTTGCGCGGCGATCGTGTTGCTGTTGCGGCGGGCAAAGGCGCCGAGTTGGAGCCACGCGGGCGCGAGCACCACGACCGCGGCGAGGAGCATCAAGGCGGGGGTCAGGCGCGACGGCCACCGCGCCACGTGCGCGGCGAGCAGGCGCCTGCCGCCGGCGGCCAGCCAGGCGGCACCGCGGCCGGCGAGCAGCAGCGCGGCCAGCTGCACGCCCATCATGAACCGGCGAAAGAACAGGTCCGTGCTGCCCGGGATCACATCCACGAGCGACCCGAAGGTGGTGCGCCCGAACGCGAGCAGCAGGCACACCCCCAGCGCGACCAGCAGCGCCCGGGCATTTGCCTCGGTTGTGAAGGCCAGCCATGCCACGCCGAACCCGACCGCGGCCAAGACGGTGATGACGGGGAGGCGGCCGTGATCCAGCAGCTGTCCGGAGATCAACCAATCCAGGACGCGGTCAGCGCCGTAGCCGTTGACCAGCCCGGTGCCCTGCAGCGGCTCGTTGACCGCCGCCCACTCCCGCTGGGCCAGCAGCGGAACGATCACCCACGCCGACGCCACCAATGCACCGCCCAGCAGCACCGCCGCGCGCCGCCACCGCGCCAGGAGCGGGCGCCCGGCGACCAGCGGCCAGATCAGCAGCACCGACATCGCCAGATACCCCGTCTCAAAATGCAACGCCACCGTCAGCGCCGTCAACAGCACCGCCCTGAGATAGCCGCGGCCGTCGCGGATCGCCCGCCAGCTAAACCCCCACGCCAGCGGCAGCGTCCACTGCGCCCACAACTGCGTCCACACCCCATAACCCGTCCATGCGTAGGCGTGCTGCTCATACCCCACCCCCGGCACGCTCATCAGGAACGGGGCCATCGCCGCCGACGCGGCCGCGGCCGGCCGGCCCGCCCCGAACGCCCGCGCCGCTACATACACGCTGACCGGCCACAGCGACCACAGCAGATACAACGACCAGCGAAACGCGACGTCAGGGCCGCTCAGCAGCCCCACCGCGCCGGTGAGGATCGCGGGCAGGCTCTGGTAGTGAAGGAACTGCGGGGACCCCTCCCCCAAAAACGCAAACCAGCCCGTCATCGGCAGATGCCCCGCCCGCAACTGGGCGGTCGCGAACCGCACCATCTGCTCATGCAACGAGCTGTCGTTCAGATACGCCACCCCACGCGTGAGCGCCCGCAGGCTCACGAGATTCCAGCCGACCGCCGCGGCCACCAGCAGCCACGACCACGACCCAGCGGCCCGGCCCCCACCATCACCCGGGGGCCGGGCCGCCAAACCTGCCGTTGCCGGCGCCCGCACCCCGCGGACGCCGGCCATCGTCAACCGATCAACCAGCGCCCGTGTTGCCCGAGTTGCCCGAGCCGGTGTTACTCGAGACGACGCAGTGGTCCAGGTGGAAGGTGCCTTCGGCTGTGTTGCCACCTGACTCACCCGCCGCGATGACCTCCGTGCCGTTCGCGCCGACGAGAACCTTCACCGGTGGTCCCGACGGGCTCGACGCGCCCGGCGCCGGCGTGCAGGTGACCGGGCCACTGACGGTTGCCGCCCCGGTCGCCATGTAGATCGTGATCTGCTCGTGGGTCCCCAGTGCGGCGAGCTTGCGGTTCACCTGGGGAAGATTCAGGTCCTGGGCGTAGTTCAGCTTCACCAACACCCCATCGCTGTTGGTCGTGATGGCAAACGCCGGCGGGGCCGCCGACCCGCTCAGGGTCAGCACGAGCGCCGCGCCGACGCCCGCCAGCCCGAGCGTGCTGCCCGCGAGAACGCGCGGACGCCGGAAGAGACCGGCCCCACCCGCCCGACCCGGCCGGGGTCGATCGGCCTGCGCGAGCGTCGGGCCGTGCTCTTGGACGAGATCCTGCCATAGATGATCCGTGAACTTACTCATCGGGTTGGTGCTCCTCTCTCAGCCGGGAC
Organism: uncultured Actinomycetota bacterium; assembly: GCA_963790605.1. Taxonomy (GTDB): domain Bacteria; phylum Actinomycetota; class Thermoleophilia; order Solirubrobacterales; family Solirubrobacteraceae; genus Palsa-465. The sequence goes on from CAWBPG010000005.1 coordinate 1,091,194, forward strand.
CTCGCCCGGGACAAACGCTTTCGAAATGCGACACGGGAGACGCCGAGGGCCAGCGCCGCCTCCTTCGGGGTCAGCTCCTCCAGGTCGACGAGCTCGATTGCCGCCCGCTCGAGGGCGGGCAGCCGCGCGCAGCGCCGCATCAGCGCGGCGCCCTCGCGCTCGGCGTCGATCCGCTCGGCGAGCTCTTCGATCTCGTCCTCGTCAAGCGGCCGGTGGCCGCCGAGCCGCGCGACCGCGTCTCGACCGCCCGCCGACAACTCGCAGTGTCGGGCGAACACCCGGACGGCGATACCGAACAGCCACGCCCGATCCGATCCCCGGCGAGGGTCGAACCCGGCGAACCCATCCACGGCCCGGACGAACGTCTCGGAGGTGAGATCGGCGACCGTCTGGGGCTCGCGGCATCTGCGCGCGAAGTAGCCCATGAGGACGTCGACGTTGCGCAGGTACAGCTGCTCGAACTCCTCAAGCCGTGAGCTCGGCGGCCGCCCTCGCGACCGCGCCCTCACCGCGCCCGATCGGTCCCGCATCGTCGTCGCCAGTGCTCTTGTGTCAGTGGTCATGTCCCTAGTTGCGATCCTTGCCTCCGGCTGTGACATCTACGAGGGCACACAGAGGGCTGCGGCGCTCGATGAATGCCTTGCCGCTCACCAAGGACGGCGATCGACCACCTAGGTCCGGTGCCCCACCCCAAGCGAGCCACCCTGCGTGGGGCAGGGCTGGACGGTCGGAGGGGCGGGACCGGATGTCTGCCGGCTAGGCCTGGTCGCCGAGCGCGACGATGTGATCGGGGAGCCGCTCGTTGTCGCCGTACATGAAGTGGTTGCGCATGTTCTCAGAGAATCGGCTGGCCTCGGTGGACTTCCCGACTGCCTCAGCGGTTTCGCGCACCAGCATGGGCGAGGCACCGCAGCAGACGCCGATGTAGTTGATGCCGAGGCCGTAGATCTCCTTGGCGAACGCGCCGATCTCGTACCGGTTGGCGTACAGCGGGTCCAGCGCGGTCGGGAAGGTGCGGCCGTGCGGCGATGGCACCCTGGCGCGATCGTCTGAGAGGTTGAAGAACGTCGGTTCCTCGGCGGTGGTCCGGTAGGGGATCGGCAGTGCGCCAACGTGGCACGACACCGCCGCGCGGATCTGCTTCAGCCAGGGCAGCATCGTCTCGGGCCCGCGAAAGCAGTTCATGCCCACCACGTCCGCGCCTGCCTGCTCCAGCCGCTGGCAGGTCTCGACGATGCCCACCCCGTCGGCCATCTCCTCCAGCGCCATCGGCGCGATGGTGAGCACGACGGGCAGACCGGTGGCCTTCGCGACCTCGAGCGCCGCCAGCGCCTCGCCGGCGAAGTAGAACGTCTCGCCGATGATCATGTCAGCGCCGCCCTCGACGGCCCAGCCCACCATCTCCTCGAACATCCCGCGCACCTCGGCCTGGCGGGCGGTGTCCTCGGGATCCCAGATGTTGGTGTTCGAGATGTTGCCGGCCATGAGGTCGCCGGGGCGCTGGTCGGCGACCTCCCGGGCGATCTGGAGGGCGGCGCGGTTCAGCGGCTCGAGCAGGTCCTCCTTGCCGATGACCCGCATCTTCTCGCGGTGACCGTTGTAGGTGAACGCCTCGACGATGTCGGAGCCGGCGCGCTGGAAGTCGACGTGCAGCGTCCGCAGGGCGTCCGGGTACTCCAGAGCGACCTCGGGGACGAACTCGCCGGCGCTCAGGTAGCCGCGGCGTTCCAGCTCGAACAGGAATCCCTCGGCACAAATCACCGGCCCGGCGTCCAGGCGGGCGTTCAGGTCCCCGCTCGGAACCTCAGAGGTGGACTCGGTCATGTACTGCTCCTTGGTGGTGAAGGGACGGGTCGTCCCACGAGAGAACGGACGGTCGAACGTTGACCGCAGTACGCGACGTCAGCCGCGACTGCCGGTGGTGGCGGCAATCCTGGCGATGACTGCAGGCATGATCGGTCGGCACAGGCCCTCCATCCCTCGTGGATCGGCACTACACGACGATGCAGACGATCTCCTGACTTCCAGGTCGAGCGCTCTCACCCCGCCTTCCCAGGCCGGGCCCAGTGGCGACGTGGAGTTCGAGCTCCCTGGTTACAGTGGCGAGGACCGTGTCGGATTTGCACCGACTTCCCGGTTCTGCATCGCCGTCGCGAGTGTAGCCCCCGGCGGGTTCCGCCCGCGCCGCGGCGTAGTTTCGTTGCGGCCGCGGAATACCGGGGGGCGTGGCCATCAGCGAAGTCCGGACTCGTGAACTCCTCACTCAGGCTCCGGTCCGGGATCGAACCACCAGGCCCCGCGCGTCTTGACTTGTCGGGACACCGCCGGTATCGCTACAGATGAAAGCGGGAGATTCTTTAGGGAGGAAGGCTGAGCTGTGCCGACTGGCTACCTGACGACGGTGGCAATCGTCGCGCTGTACACCGTTGTCGTGCTGTGGACGCCGCGCTGGCCGCCGGGACTGGCGCGGGCGACGTTCCTGATGACCCACTGGGTCAACGAGTATCCGTTCATCCTGTTCGCGGCGCTGGCAGTGAGCACGGTCCTGGTGCTGGCGCAGGGCGATGTGACCTCGGCTGGCGGCTGGGTGCTCCTCGGTGTCGCGGCCGCGACGGCGCTCGGGCTGCTTGAGGTCGCTCGGCGGGCCTCGCTGGCCGGCCGAGTGGTGCAGAACGCGCTTGCCGGCCAGTTCGGAGACGCGTCGCGAGCAGGACACGGAGGCCGCGCGGGCCCACGCCCACTGAACGCACTCCGCCTGCTACGCGATGTCATCGCGCCGTTCCCGGTGCGCCCGCGGGCCGTCCAACGGATCAGCAACGTCGCCTACGGCGACGCCGGCAAGCGCAACCTCATGGATCTGTATCGCCGACCGGATCCGCCGGCCGAGCCCGGGCCCGTCCTCATTCACTTCCACGGCGGGCACTTCCAGATCGGCCGCAAGAGCCGCGAGGCGCGGCCACTGCTGTACCGGCTGGCGAGCGAGGGCTGGCTGTGCATCAGCGCCAACTATCGCCTCCGTGCCGCGGGGCGATTCCCGAACTCGTTGATCGACGCGAAGGCGGTGATCGCATGGGCACGGGCGCACGCCGCGCAACACGGCGCCGACCCGTCGCTGATCATCGTCGCGGGAGGGTCGGCCGGCGGCTACCTGGCTTCGATGGCCGCGCTGACCCCCAACCACCCGGCGTTCCAGCCCGCGGATGCGGAGGCGGACACCACGGTCGCGGCGGCGATCTGCCTGTACGGGTACTTCGGCCGGCGGACATCCGGCGAGCCTCCGTCGTCTCCTCAGGACTACATCACGCGTGAGGCGCCGCCGTTCCTGGTCGCCGCCGGCGACAACGACAACCAGATCGACGTGCACCACGCCGACCAATTCGTCAGGCGGTTGCGCGGCACCTCGGCCGCGCCCGTCGTCTACTTCCGCCTGCCGGGGGCGCAACACGGGTTCGACCTGTTCCGGTCGGTGCGCTTTGATCAAGTCGTCGACGGGATCGTGGCCTTCCTCGGGTGGATGCGCGCGCACCCGGATCATCCGGCTCACGACCCCGAAACAGCGCAGCCCGCCGCCCTCGGCGACTAAACCCTGTCCCGCTCACGTCACTACCACGTCCGAACGGCGCAGCTCGTCGAGGTCCTTACCGCCATCCGGATCTCGCAGACGACATGGAGCGCTCGCTCGCCGATTGACCTTGGGCGAGTGTCACAATTCGGCGCGCTGCTGCGTCAGGAGGGTGGCATGGCTGACGCAATCGCGGACGAGCAGCTGCAGACGCTGTGGCGCCACGGCTTCGGCGTGGCCTATCGGATGCTGGGCAGCGTCTCGGAGGCCGAGGACGTGACTCAGGAGGCGCTCCTGCGCCTGACGCGCCAGGAAGGCGTCCTCCAGGAGCCGGCGGCCTGGATGACGACGGTGGTGACACGGCTCTCGATCAATGTCCTCAGGTCGGCGCGGGCGCGTCGCGAGTCATACGTGGGGCCGTGGCTGCCAGAGCCCCTGGTCGAGGATCCGGCGCCCGGCCCGGCATCGCGCGCCGAGCTCGCGGACTCGCTCTCGCTGGCCCTGCTCGTGCTTCTGGAGCGGCTGACCCCGACCGAGCGCGCGGCCTACCTGCTGCGCGAGGTGTTCGGGTACGAGTACGGCCAGATCGCCGCAGTCATCGAGCGCACCGAGGTAAACGCGCGGCAGTTGGTAGCGCGGGCGCGCAAGCACCTCGAGGCCAGCCGCCCGCGCTTCGACGCCGACGAGGCGGCCCGCGACGCCTTGCTCGAACGGTTCCTCGCGGCCGCCGAGGAGGGCGACCTGAAGGCTCTGGAGGAACTGCTCGCCAACGATGCCGTCCTCTACGCCGACTCCGGCGGCAAGGTGATGGCACCGCAGGAGCCGCTCGTCGGGGCCGCACTGATCGCGCGCTTCATCGCCGCCGTGACTCAGCCGCGCCCCGCTTCCGCTGAGTTCGAGACGCGGCGGGTCAGGGTCAACGGCCAGCCAGGCCGCCTGCTGCTCGGCCCGGCCGAGCCGGAGCTCGGGTCGACCGAGCGCCTCGCGGCCGACGAGGCGCTCGCGCTCGTGAAGTCGGGCGATGTCGACGCGAAGCAGCTGGCCGAGCTCGTGAGGCGGGGGCGAGCGGCCGACAGCGGCCGACAGACCGGGGCCGGTGCCCAGCGGCAGGCCAAGGTCCACGTCTGGAGCGTGTTCACGGTGGATGTCTTCGAAGGCCGGATCCAGACCGTGCGCATCCTGCGCAACCCGGACAAGCTCCGTCACCTCTGATCTGTCACAGGACGGCGTGCTGCGCTGTCAGACCAGCAAGCAGCCACACCCGACCAGGAGGATTCCACATGGCGTCAGTCGTCGTCCAGCCCTTCGTGGGCACCTACCGCGCTCAGCCGGTGCCATCCAGCTTTGCCTTCGCAGTGCGCCATTCAGGCGTGTTCTTTTACCGCGGCTCGCTGTCAGACGTGGCCGCAACCCTACGCGGCGACGTCGATGCTCTGGTCCTCGACGGATCCGCGCGCGTCGACTCCATCTCGGTGGTTGAGCCGGCCGCGATGAGGGCAAGTGTGCTCGGCCCTGATTTCTTCGACGCCGAGCGCCATCCCGAAATGACCTTCCGCTCGGCGTCGGTCCACCTCACCGACGACGGGCGGGCACATGTCGACGGGGAACTCACGATCCGGGGCGTCACGCGCCCGGCCACCGCCACCGGACATTACGCCCCCCCGAGGCCAAGCAGCTTCGGTGAGATCGCGGGACTGCAGCTCCATGCGACCTTCGACCGCCGCGACTTCGGATTCGAGTGGCAGATGGAGCTACCGGGTGGTGGCGATGCGGTCAGCTGGGATGTGGAAGTGGACATCGATCTGCTGCTCAAGCGAGAGTCATGATGAAGCCGTCGACGCACGAGCGCCCTGGTAGTCGGCGCTGAAGTCGGCGGCGAGCCGGCTCACCAGCCCCTTGGCCCGCAGCGCGATCCCCAGCTCGCGGTTGTGCTCAAGCGAGCCGGTGGACAGATTCTGCGAGCTGACCAGGGCGCGCCGGTCGTCGGCGATGAGCAGCTTGGCGTGGATGTAGTAGCGCTGGCCGCGGTACAGGCGCACGCTGACCCCGCAGCGCTGCAGCTGCGCGAAGTCGTCGCGCCACTCGCTGGCGTAGGTCATCACCACGCGCACCGCGACACCGCGCTGCACCGCGCCACAGAGCGCAGCGCGCGCCGGGGCGTAGGCCATCTCCTCGTTCTCCAGGTCGATGGAGTGCTTCGCGCCACTGATCACGCTGATCAGCGCCGCCGCCGCGCCGGGGGACCAGACGAGGTCTCCTGTGCCCGCCGACGCCGCCGCGTGGCGTCCGGCGTAGTCGGCGTCAAAGGCCGCGACGATCGCCGCGACGTCCGGGGGCTGGCTGTCGAGCACCGCATAGTCGCGCGTGGTTGAGTAGAGCCCGTCGAAGTTGAGCGTCATGATCGCGGACTCGCGCCCGTCGACGGTGAGCGTCTTCTGGTGGGTGAGGGCGAAGTAGGTCGGCGAGTAGCGCACATGCACGCCGCGGCCGGCCAGGTAGCCATAGGCGGTGGCGTTGGTGGTCTCGTGCCTGGAGTAGTAGCCGCCGTTGAGCAGGACTCGCACGTACACGCCGCGGTGCGCCGCCCCGGCGAGGGCGTCCTCCACGTGGCGGTCAAAGAGCTCGTACATGGTCAACTCGATCGAGGTCCGTGCGCCCTCGATGAGTTTGAGGAAGGGCGCCGATCCAGCCTCGGGTTCGGCGAGCACGCTGACGGCGCGCGCGGCACCGTCGCTTGCCCGAGCGCTCGTGGCGCTGTCGCTTACCCGCGCGCTCGTGGCGGCCTGGGCCGCCCCGTGCGCACTGCAACCGAGAGCGGCGGTCGCGCCCAGGACCGCGAGGGCGCTACCCCAGCGTGAAGAGAACGTCATCGGCGACCTCCGTGTCGTGCTCGTGGTCGGCGGCGGCCGGTGCGCCGCCAGCGCGGCCTCTTGCCTTGCGCCAGTGCTCCTTGACCGAGCGCGCGGAGACGCGCCGGTAGGTGATCCCACGCAGCAGCGGGAGGATCTCCAGTTCCGCGCCGCTCGGCGACGTGGTCACCTCGGCGTGAAACCGGCGGCCCTTGACGTCGCAGAGCACCAGGTCGCCGGCGCGTATTCCCTGAAGTCGCATCGCCGCCAACGGTACGGCCATCGGGGGACGGATCTTTCAAGGCCGCCGCGCCAAGCGACGCCAAACCAGGGGACCGACCTACCGGGCTTCCCCGACGCGTCGAGGCCACAGATACGTCGTTCACGTCCTCCACCGTCAATCCCGGGACCCAGCAGATCACGCTGAGCTACGGGAACGTGCACAAGGCCCGGTAGTGGTCGTCGTCACGAGCGTGTCGGTGAGGATGGGCCGAGCCGGCATCCGATCTCCCCGCAGCAGCCTCGCCGCCACATGGAGACCAGCGGCGAGCTCGCGCTCTGCCTCCGGCTCCACGCCGCCGGTGCCGCAGCCGCCGGACAGCAGGGAGGCAGCCAACACGTCCATCGTCTGCCATCGGCGGCCGGCGACGGCCCGGGCCGCGGCTACGCACCCGAGCGGCCGCGACTGAGGGAGGCCCAAACGCGGCAGGGTCGACGGCGCCCCACATGATCCGGCCACCGCGCCGCATCAGGCGACGGATGACGCTCTGAGCGGCGGGGACACAGCCGAAGCGACCGAGGTCATAGGAGATGACGTCGGGCTCGGCGGCGTCGACGAGGCGCCAGGGAACCTCGCCGCAGACATGCACGCCCCACACCGGGGCGACCGCCCGCAGCGCGTCCCACACCGCCGGCGTGGCGCCCGCCTGGTGCGCCGCTGTCAACCCCGGCTCGTCGATCATCACGAGCGCGGTCAGTCCGAGCTCGGCCAGGCCGCGCACCTGTTCGCTCACCGCCGCCGCCAGCCAGACCGAGATCTCGACCGCCAGCGTTGCGAGACCGACGCCGTCCTCCAGCGCCATCGCCAACGTGAGCGGACCGGTCACCTGCAGCTTGACCAGGGCGTGCGACGGAGGGTGACGCTCCAATTCGAGGATGAAGTCGTCCCACACGGCCGGGAGCTGGCGGTCGCGATCGGGCGCCCAGCCGCAGCGCCCGGGATCGGCTCCGAGCCACTCCTGCACCATGTCGCCGAACGCGTGCGGAAGCTGCGGGCAGAACGGCAGCTCATAGGCGCCGACGGCGTGGCGGGCCGCCTCGCCGGGACGGATGAAGGGCAGGCTTCCGACCCCCGTCGTGGTCAGGGGCGCCAGCCTCATCAGCATCGAGCCCATGTGTCATCTCCTTTGCCGGCGGCTCAGACGCGGAGCCGCATCACCGGTCCGCCGGAGAGCTCCGGCGGAGAAGTCGACAGGTCTTCGGGCTTGGATGCTCCGAGGCGGGCCGCCTTCCCAGACCGAGGTCCAGTGGCAGATGACCAGCCCCGCATCCCCACCGCTGCGCGTCAGCTCCGGATTTTGACCGGATTCCCTGACCCCTGGGCATGGGGCACATCGGCTTCGCGTCACACCATAACCGGCCCGCCCGTCGGAAGGGTCAGCGCCCGCGGCACCTCACATCTCCCCTCCCTCCACCGCCAGCGGCGGTGCCGCGAGCCGCTCGGCGACGAGCTCGCGCGCGGCGCGGTGCGTCTGCCGCGAGCCGGTCACGGCCTCGAGGAATGCCGCACGCTCGAGCGCGTACAGGGTCACCGCCGAGGTTGCGGCGACGGTGGCCGTGCGCACCCCTTCGTGCAGCAAGGCGATCTCGCCGAATCCGTCGCCGGGTCCCAGCGTCCGGACGTGCGTGGCGCCGATCGACACCCCAAGCTCGCCGGCGACGACGACGAAGTACTCGTCACCGGGTCGGCCCTCCCGCGCGACGGTCTCTCCCGCGGGCGCCTCGACACGGGTCAGGGCACGAGCAAGGTCCTCCAGGACCGGCGCGCTGAGCATGGCGAACAGCGGGACGCGGCGCAGGACGCCGACCTCCGTGTCCAGCGCGGGCGCCGCGCGCTCGATCCTCCTCAGCGCCGGCGTGGTGAGCATCGGGATGACAATGAGCAGGCCACCGACCACCGCCACCGCCCCGCGAGGGCCCGCGATCGCGACCAGCAACGGCACCGCGAGCGACCCCACCGCCAGCCCGAACGTCTCCAGGCCCTCCAGAGCACCGAAGACGCGGCCATGCAGCGCCCTCGGGACCGTGCGGTGCAGGATCGTGCGGCCCCCGACATCGAGAACCGTGCGGCCGGCGCCGGCGAGTGCCAGCAGGCACAACGCGGCGCCGACCGCGGGCCATGCCCCCACTGCGATGAAGGCGGCGCCCCACGCGGCTCCCGCCAACAACAGCGGTCGCGCGAGCCGAGGCCGACCGACCAGCGTGAGCGCCGCGGCCGCGCCGACCATGCCGCCGGCGCCGAACGCGGCGCCCAGGTAACCCGCGCCGCCGGCACCCAGCCCGAGGACCAGGGCGGCCAGCACGACCTCGAGCACGTCCAGCGCGCCGAGCACCGCGTACTCGGCGGTGAGCATCGCCAGCGCCGGGAGCGCGCCGGGCGCTACACGGACCGTCTCCCGCAGGGAGGTCTCGCCGTCCTCCGCGTCCTCCTCGGCGCCGACTTGCCCAAGGCGGTGCAGCGGCGCCACCACGACCGCCGAGCCCGCCACGACAGCCGCGAACACGATCAGCGCCCAGCCCGGTCCGGCGATCGCCAGCGCCAGGCTCGCCGCCGCGGGGCCCGCCAGCAGGGTGACGGTGTCCACCCAGCCCGACACGACGTTGGCCGCCGTCAACTGGGCCGGCGTCTGCACCAGTGCGGGCAGCAGCGCCGCCTGGGCCGGGCGCGTCAACGTGACCGCGCAGGCCGCGACCACCGCCCCCGCGTACACGACCGGCGCGGGCACGCCGACCAGGACCAGCGCCGCGGTGATCCCGAGCGATACGGCCTGAGTCACGTAGCCCGCGCACAGCGTGGCCGCCGCGCCGCGGGCGTCGATGAGCCGCGCCGCGAGCGGCGCGACGACCGATGCCGGGACCAGCTGCACGGCCGCGACCACGCCCGCCGCCGGCGTGCCGCCGCGCCGGAACGCGAACACGAGCACCACGACCCATACCCCGTACTCGCTGATCCCGAAGCCCACGAACGCCGCCTCAACACGGCGCAAGCGCCGGCTGGCCAGCGCTTGACGGAGCACGGCAAGCCGATGCGTCATCGCCCAGCCCGGTCCCCGGTCCCGCTCACGAGGAGACACTATCGGTCGTGGCCGCCACGGCGGCGATCTCGCTGAAGAGCGTCGAGCCGAGGACCGCGGCGCTCGCGCCGGCACCGATGGCCGTCACCACCAGCAGCCGCATGACCGTCCCGGGCAGCGACCGCCAGGACGATCGGGTGCAGGAACACCGAGCCGTCGAGCAATCCCAGCGCCACGCTGACGAGGCCCGCCCAGATCGCGCCAGCGACGTGGAGGTGCCGCGGTCCGCGGCGCATCACCCCGACGCCGACCGCGAGGAAGATGATCACGTCCACTCCCACGATCCAGGTCCCCGGGGAGGCGTACACGTCCAGCGCGAAGGCCAGCGGCGACCACGGTGGCCGCGCCGGCGGCGATCAGGGCGAGGGCCAACGCCCATGTGCGCACGAGGTCCCGGCGGTGCGCGATGAGCGGGACCGATGCCGCAGCCAGCCAGCCCGCGAGCGCCGCCAGCCACAGCAACAGCGGCGGGGCCGGGGAAGCGGCGCAGCTCGCCCGACAACAGCGCCGCTGCGGCCGTCGATGACCAGCGGGACCCTCCAGACCCCCTCGGCCAGGCCCGCCGGAAGCCCCTGGACGCGCGCGTCGTGCCACACGACCGAGTGGTGGCCGCGCTGTAGGCGCCAGCGCGGCCCGGCTGCCTGCACCGCGTGGGCCTTGTCCACCAGGTGCATGGCGCGAGCGGTGGGCGAGGCGGCGTTGACCGACAGCCCCGCCCCATCCAGGCGGATGACCGGCTCCCCGAGATAGCCGAGCACCACTACCACGTGGCCCGGCCGCAGGGTGAGGCTCAGGCCATGATCGCTCTGGTAGATCTGCGCCGAGTAGGCGCGGGTGACCGGATGCGAGACACTGGCTCGATAATCAACCGCGACGGTGCCCGAGCGCAGGTGCGCCGACGCGGGTCCGGCGCCGGCGAGGCACCCCAGCCCCACAGCTGCGGCAAGCCCGGCCCTCCACCGGCCGGATGCCAATCCGTCACGCACGACGTCATCCTCTCGCGCCGCCGCCGGCTGTGCACGTTTTCTGTATGCCTTCGGCTACGTATCCAAGCGTCGCATCCGGGCCTGAGCGATCATCCACTCGCGGCTCGGTCGTCGAGGCGGAAGCGAGCCGAGTCCGCCGCCGGCGGGCAGGCTCTCCGGATCGTTGCCCACGCCCAGCAGGCTTCGCGTGAGATGTTGGTTGGTGTCGAGCAGATCGTCGAGCGCGCGGGCAACGTGCGCACCGGTTACCGTCAGCGGGGAGCCATCGGTCGGACAGACCCTCGAGCATCGCGCGGCGCAGGAGCTCCTTCAGAAACGACGCGGTCACGCCCTCGGTGCGCTCCACGACGTCGCTCGTCTCGCCAGCGGAGAGCGTCAGCGGCAGCGACCGGCCATAGAGGGTCGAGCAGCCGCCGGCGGGCATCGGCATCGGGCAGATCGATCTCGACCGCGACGTCGACCCGCCCGGGCGCGCCGCCAGCGCCGGCTCCAGCAGGTCGGCGCGATTGGTGGTGAGCACGAACAGGAGGTCGGCGTCCGCTGCCGCTCCGTCCATCGCATCCAGCAGATCGAACAGGACGGGCGAGGAGCCGGGCCCCATGCTCCGCTCCTCGGCGACGAGATCGACGTCCTCGAGCACCACCACCGACGGTTGCAGGTCCCGCGCCAGATCTGTCACCGCACCGATCGCCCCCAGCGCGCGTCCGGTCAGGGTCAGCCTCGTGTAGCCCGTCATCTGGCCGACCAGGTAGCGGGTGGTGTGGGTCTTACCGGTCCCCGGCGGTCCGTACAGGAGCAGGCCGCGCTTGAGGTGCTGTCCGGCGTCCAGCAGCGCGTCGCGATGAGCCGCGACCCCGAGCGCATGGCGCTCCACCCGCCCGAGCACCGCTCTCGGGGAGGATGACGTCCTCCCGCAGCGGTCCGCGGAGGCTCGCCGAAGTGAAGTGACACGCCGCCCATCGGCTCCAGCGCCACATCGAGCACATGCCCGCGATAGACGTTGAGCCGGCTGCGGAGCTCATCGAGACGAGCATGGACGGCCTGGGCCTCGGAGACCTCCAGACCCGCGATCTCGACGTCCAGGCCTCTGATTGTGCTCGCTCGGGACCTCTCACCAGCACCGCGTACGCGCCCGCCTGGTCGGTGACCAGGAGCACCGCCCGGCGCAGGCACGCCAGCGTCGATCCCGGCCCGTTGGGCAGATCCACGAGGGACGGCGCCGACAGGCGCAAGGGCCCGTACACCTCTCCCGAGACGATCTCCTGCAGCGTCAGCTCCCCGTGATTGGGCGGGATACATCAGACCGTGGAGCGCCACCTCACGGCCCGGTTCACGTGTCCACGCGTCCAATGCCGTCTGGAGGTTCACGTGCTCGAACGCCGGGAGCGACCGTGATACGACAGAGCGGCGAGCCCTCTCCACCCCCAGGAAGTCGATGACGAGCGCCGCCACCTCGTTGCGTTTGGAGCCGCGGGCATCGCCGTGCACCCACTCCAGAAACGCCAGCACCGAAGCCGCGAACTCGCGCGCCTCTGACTCCTCCATCATCCGCCCACCACGACCCCTCTTCCAACGCTCATCGTCCCCTCCGACCTTACTCCGCCGTTGCCGATGCCGCCGATGGGTTGGAGGCAAGCGGATGGCGAGTCGTGGGGCACGACCGGTCGCCGGTGCGCGGCACCCATGCTGGGCGCTCAGGTCCCCCACACAGCGGGGCGGGAGCCCAGACCGCGCAGGTAGTCCCGGACCGCGGTGACGCCGGGATCGCCGGGACGCTCCTGCTCGAGGGCGTACTGGGCCCACCCCACCGCGTTGTCGCCGTTGAAGTCGTTGCGGCGTTCGATGTCGGCGCCCGCAGCGACGAGCAGGCGAACCGATTCGATCGCACCGAAAGCCGCCCCGAGATGCAGCGCACCGCAGCCCTGGTATGGGCCGGCGTTCGGGTCTGCTCCGTGCGCCAACAGCCAGGCGACCGCCGCCGGGCGCTCGTTCTGGGCGGCATGCACCAGCGCCTCATCGAGCACGTCCTGGGCCACGTCACGCGTGGGCAGGCGCTGCAGCCAGCCGACGTCCGCCGGGTTGGGGCGGCGCAGGTAGGCGTCGGGGATCAGTCCGCCCCGGCCGTCGGAAAATCGCGCGAGGCGGTCACTGAGACCGGCGCCGGCGGCAACCCACGGGGCGTCGGGCACGAGCGCGACCGCGGCGAGGATGTCCGCTGCTGCGCGCGACCCGTGATAGATCGCGCTCTCAAGCGCGGTCGTCCCGGCGGCCCCGCGGGCATCGACCCGGGCACCGGCGGCGAGCAGGATCTCCACCAGCTCGGTCCGGTCAAAGCACGCGGCCAGGTTGAGCGGATCGGTCAGATCGCTGCCGCGGGCGATCAGGAGATCGACGCAGGTGCGGTCGACGCCGAGCTCGTGCCCAAGCGCCTGCCCGAAGACGTCGGGCTCCGCCACCGCGCCCAGCAACGACCCGCCCGCCCCCACCTCGGCGTGCACCAGCTCAGGCGAGGCGTCCAAGAGGCGCATCAGCTCACCGACGTCCCCGGCCCGGATCGCGTCCAGCGCGGCCGCGACCGGCTCGGACGCATCGTCTTGGCGTGGCGGACGGGGCATGCTCAGGCTCGGGTCAGCTCTGGGTCGGACCCTCCGCGCCACGTACCAGCTCCGTGGCCGGCACCGCATCCCGCCGGCATCGCCATGGACACGATCGAGACCGAGAGAAGCTGGCCGCGCGACGTCACGTCAATGCGCTCCAAGCGCCGGCAGGGGCGCGGCCCAGACGTCGGCAGCGGTGTGGCGCATGCCGATGACGTAGATGTGGCGGGCGCTGATAGCACGTCGGCCATGTCGGCGCCCGGCGGGCGCGACACGGTGAAGCGACGGCGGCTCGGGAGGAAGATCCCGTCCAGCGGGCGCGTGGGCCGCGGGACCCACATGATCGCCCAGGGGGCCGCGGTAGCCCATGGGGCGGCATCGGTCAGCAGTTCATGCAGGTGGGTCGCGCAGTGCTCGAGGAAGACCCCGGAGGTCGTGCTCAGGACGGCGAACCGGCCTTCGAGCTCGAGCGTGTTCTGAGAAGGCGCCGAAGGCACGCGCAGGGGCGCGCAGACGGACTCTGTCAGCAGGGGCGAGTCGAGGTCGGGCAGCGTGTGCGCGTTGGTGGGATCGTTGCGGACCGCGCCGGTCACGATGTTCTGGAAGAGCCATCTGTCGCCGAGGTGCACGGCGGCCTCGTCGTATTTGATCCAGTTCGTGCCCACGTCCGCCGGCTGACAGCTCGAGCCCCGTGCCGAACGCGGTGGCGGCAGACAGCGGGGATCGACACTGTCTTCCACTGTCCGGTCGCGAGCGAATACAGACCCACCGAGGAGTGCGGACAGGACACCAGCAGCCACGTGTCGCCGAGGACCTCCTGCCCGCCGACGGCGCCGGACAGCCGCCGGGGAGCATCACGCGCGTGCGCTGTCCGGTGAGCTCGTTGATCAGGGTGCCGACTATCCCCGAGGCGCTCGGCCCACAGGATCGTGTACGGACCGTCGGTTGCGGCGCCGCCGTGGGACACCACGTGCCACCGAGGCGTGAACGTCAGCTGCTCCGAGGCGCCCGCGCCGGAGCGGTGAGGCCCAGGCTGACCAGCACGACGCCGACCAGGCCGACGAGCACAACGCTGACCAGAGCCCCAACGCGCATCACGGCGAGTATCCCGCCCCCGCCCTCGCTCCTCAAGCCGCCCCCACGGCCAACCCCATGGCCGTGACGTGCGCGCTGGGACAAATGTCGCCCGCACCGTCCGATTCCACGCCGAGGGCGAGATTGAGCCCGTCCGCCGGGAAGGATGTCGCGCGCTCGGTCGAGGTGCTCGGCGTGCGCGACGAAGTTCCCGCGTCGCCGATCAGGGGACCGCCGAATCCAGCACCTCTGCGTGCGCGGTCTCCGGCGGCGTCCCGTAGGCGTAGACCAGCAGGTCCTCGTCCTGATGGTTGACGCTCTGCAGCGGGGTTCCCGGGTCGATGCGGATGGCCCCGCCGCGCGGCACGTCCTGGCGCACCGGCGGCTCGCCGACGTACATCGAGAGCGTGCCCTCGAGCACGACGAACGTCTCCTCCTGAAGCGGGTGGCGGTGGCGGCGGCCCTTGGCGCCGGGCTCGTAGCGCCACAGGCTGGCGCGCATGTAGGCGAAGGGCTCGAGCTCGATCAGCTCAGCGACGTGGCGCGCCGGCTCGCCCTGCTCGTGGGGGCGCGTGATCCACTGCAGCTCGTCGGGGCGCACGACGCGATAGGTCATGCGCGGGACCGTAGCGCGTAGGCCTTAGAAGTCCTTGTCGGCGGTGCCGCTCTCGTTGACCGCGGTGGTGCTCATCGCGTTGCCGGCGGCGGTCGGTCACGCGTGGACGACGGCGTCCAGACTCAGCGTGCCGGTCGCCCGCGGCGGTCCCCGCGGTCGAGCTCGGGCGTCCCGAGCGTGACCGTGATGGCGCTCCCGCTCAGCACCATGCTGGAGGCGGTGCCCGAGGCGCCGAAGGCGGTCGTCTTGGACACGTAGTCCTTGCGGCCGAGGTCGACGGTGCCGAACGGCAGCGTGGGCCAGCGTCGAGGCGTTGAGCACGCTCGAGCTTGTCGTCGCTGGAGGTGCCGCCGTCGAGGATGGCCACGATGACCGACTGGGCTGGCTGCCATCCCAGCCCGAGAGGACGGTGTCGGGATCGATCGGC
The DNA here is from genome assembly GCA_963790605.1 of uncultured Actinomycetota bacterium. GTDB lineage: Bacteria > Actinomycetota > Thermoleophilia > Solirubrobacterales > Solirubrobacteraceae > Palsa-465. Next base: position 1,106,658 of record CAWBPG010000005.1, read on the forward strand.
TCGCTGAAGGTGAACGTCATCGTGTCACCCAGCTCCGGCTTGCCGGCGGTGCCGCCCGCCACGTTCGCGGTCTGGATGTCGCTGGCCCGCGGCGCGGTGTTGTTGACGGTGACCGAGTAGCTGGTGCTCGTCGCCGTGCCGGCGGAGTCGGTGAGCTTGACGGTGAAGGCGTCGGTGCCCGCCGGACAGGCTGCTCTTGGCGGTGAGCGGGCGCTGCGGTAGTTGTAGCTCTGGCCGTCGACGGTGTAGCTGCCCGAGCTCAGCGCCGCCGCGGTCTGGCCGGTGGTGATCGCGCTCACGTCGGCGGTCAGGCTGCCCAGCCCGGCCGGAGGCGTGCCCGAGCCGGTCACGTTGGCGTAGACGTAGTAGGTGCCGCCCTGCTTGATGGAGCCCGCGGCGCCGCCCGCGGACTTCGCGATCACCGCGCGTCGAGACGGCGGGGCGGTTGACGGTGAGCGCGGCGGTGGCGGTGTCGCCCTGGCTGCCCACGGCGTAGATCGTGTGCGCGCCCTGGGCGGTCCCGGCGGGAAGGGTGATGGTGGCGGTGGCCGATCCGCTCGCGGGAACCGACGTCGGCGACAGCGTGCTCGTCAGCGTCGTTCCCGTCGCGCTGTCGAGCTTGAAGGCCACGGTCTGGCCGGCGGTGTAGCCGGTCAGCGACGCGCTCACCGTCGCCGGCAGGCTCGTCACGGTCGTCGCCGAGGTGATGCTGAGGCCGGGGGCCTGAATGGTGACCGCGGAGCTCGCGGGGCTCTCGGCGCCCAGCCACGAGTACAGCAGCGGCGTCACGGTGTAGGTCCAGGTTCCGGCCGGGACCGACGACTCGGTGCAGGAGAGGGCGGTGATCGTCCCCGAGCAGCCCGAGCCGACCGTCTGCGCCACGCCCCCGGCGTTGTAACGCTTGACGGTGTAGCCGCTGACGCTCTGGCCCTGCAGCGTGCCGGCGGTCCAGCTCACGGTAACGCTGTGCCCGGTGGCGCTGACCGTGGGGGCGGCGCCAGCTCGGCATCGTCGCGGCCTGCGCCTGCGCGGCGGCGGCACCGTTGCCCGACCACGCGGCGTATGCCGCGCCCGGGCCCGCACAGGCGACGAGGGTGACAGCGAGCAGCCAGGCCGGCAGCCGTCTCACGGCCGGCCGTCCAAGGTCGCCGAGAAGGAGAGCGGGACGCTCGCTCCCTCGCACGAGTCCGGCGCCGTGGCCAACATCCGCACCGACGCGTAGGCGGTGCGCGTGCCGCGGCGCGCGATGGTCATCCGCACGGTGAGACGCCCGCCGACCACCGCCCAGGACGGGCAATGGCCGCTCGGCTGTCCCGTCTTGAGTTGGAGCCCGAGCACCCGCAGCTTGCGGGCGAGAAGATTCTTGACGCGCAGCTTGACCGGTCGGACGCTCCCCGGATACAGCAGGCCGGAGACCTGCCGCGGTGACCACGATCGCGCGCCGGAGAGGTGGCCTTCAGCGAGGCCGCGTTGGTGCGCAGCACAGCGGCGTAGGTGGTCGCGCCCAGAGCGAGCGCGACCACCACGACGACGATCGTCGATATCCGCTTCATGAGAAGCTGCCGCTGTCGGTGTTGCGAGGAGCCTTACGAGGTGGCGGCGCTGGCCCCGTTGAGGCTCACCGGGATGGTGAACGTCGCGCCCTGGCAGCTGTTGTCCGAGGCGTTGCTCATGTGGACGCTGTTGCTCACCGACACCTGAGCGGATCCGTTGGCCGGCACCGCGATGCTGAGGTTGTGCTGGTCGGTGTAGGTCACGCCGGTCGGGTGAGTCGCGTCCTGGCCGCAGGTCGAGTGCGAGGCGTCGGCGGTGATGGTCCCGTTGCCGGTCACGTCAGTGACCGTGACAGGGTACGGGTTGGGGTTGGACACCTGGAGCGAGAGAGCAGCGGTCGCGCCGGGGTACAGGCCCGCGGAGGCCGTCGCGGTGACGGTCGTGAGCCCCTGAGCGGTTGAGGCCTTGGCCACGCCCGAGCCGTTGCCGGCCGAGGTCCAGGCCGCATAGCCGAGGCTGACGACCACAAGCGCCATGACAGTGACGGCGGCAAAGATCAGCCGCCGCTTTCCGAGCAGCTTCATACAGAAAAGCTCCGATCCGTTTCGAGGGAAGATCGCTACGCCCCGGTCATCGGCAATCCGTCCAGAATTCTTGAATCATGTTCATGGGTTCAAGTTCATGGAATCTGGATTCACGGACATCGCAGCCAGCCGGCTTCGAGCACGGCCAAGCCATCGTCGGCCAGACCGGCGGCGACCTCTGCATCGCGCCCGCCCACGCGGACGGCGCCCTCCTCCAGCGTCCGGCGCAACAGTCGGCCGCGGCGCTGGCGGACGCTGCCCTCAAACGGCTTCTGGCGGCGCGCCGGGCCGGCATCGCGGTCTCCCGCGTCCGGGCCGGCGCACCCGTCACGCACCGGACAGGTCCCGCAGCTCGGCCGCGCCGTGCAGACCCGCTGGCCGAACTCCATCAGCGCCTGCCCGGCTCGCCACGGGTCGCCTGAGATGTCGACGTCGCCGTCAAAGCGCCGGCGCAGGACGCGGCGCACGTTGACGTCGACCGGCAGCACCGGCTCCTCACGCGCGAAGCAGCGCACCGCCGCGGCGATGTAGGGCCCCACCCCAGGCAGCGTCCGCAGGTCCTCGGGCCAGCCGGACGCAGCGACGATCCGCGCCGAGCGGTGCAGGTCGCGGGCGCGGCGGGGATACCCGAGCCCCAGCCACTGGCCCAGCACCTCGGCCAGCGAGGCCGCGGCCAGCGCCTCCACGGTGGGCCAGCGCTCCATCCAGCGCCACCCACGCCTCCGCGGCGCGGTTGACGGTCGTCTGCGCCGACATCACCTCGGACACCCATACGGCGTAGACGTCGCGTCGCGAGCGCCACGGCAGCGGCCGGGCATGGGCGTCCCACCACTCAAGGATCGCCGCCACCTCCGGATCAGCCACGCTCCAGGCCGGCGCGCTGATGTCAGTGGAGCAGCCGGTCATCTGCAACGCCGGCGCAGTGTCGCAGCTCGCGCTTCGCTGGTAGCGTGCCGGTCATGCCCACGGCGTGGCCGGCCCTCGACTACGAGGCGTGGTCTGAGACCTGCGACACGCTGCACGCCCACACCCAGGTACTCGGCAAGCTCGCGGTGGCCCTCGCCCCGCCCGAGCCCCAGCTCCAGCACGCTGCCCTGCGTCTCACCGCCCGGGGCTGGGAGACGCTGCCGCTGCCCGCTCCCGACGGCTCCGGGGCGATCGTCGCCGCGCTGGACCTGCGCACCCACGAGGCCGTCGCCGAGCACAGCGCCGGCGGGGTGCGCCGCGTACGCCCTCGGGCCCGACCGGCCCGTGGGAGCGGTCACCCGCGAGCTGCTCGCCGGCCTGCGAGAGCTGGCCGGGGAGGTCCGCATCGACCCCACGCCGCAGGAGGTGCCCTGGTCGGCGCCGCTCGACGAGGACAGCGAGCACGCCCGCTATGACGCGAGCCAGGTGCAGACCTACTTCGCCGTAGCCACTCGCGTCGCGCTCGTCCTCGCCGCGTTCCGCGCACCCTACCGCGGCCGCTCCACCCCCGTCAACGCGTGGTGGGGCTCGTTCGACCTCGCGGTCAACCTCTTCTCCGGCCGGCGCCGCCGACCCGCCGTCCTCGGACTTCATCATGCGCAACGCCATGGACGCGCAGGAGATCGCGATCGGCTGGTGGCCCGGTGACCCGCGCTACCCCAAGGCCGCGTTCTACGCCTACGCCCACCCCGCCCCGGAAGGCTTCGCCGCCGCCGCCCTGTCCCCCGCGCCGGCCCGCTGGGATGGCCGATCTGGGCGAATACGTGCTCGACTGGGACGACGTCATGCGCCGCCCCCGATCCGCATGACGGCGGCGCTGGAGTTCGCCCGGTCGGCGTTCGGCCATGGCTGCGCGGTCTGCGAGTGGGACCCGCCGCTGGCATCCAGCGCAGAGGGGTCGCCTCCACCGGTCAGATAGGCGTGCTCTCAGAGCACGCGCCCGCGACCGGGTCGAGATCAGCGACTCGCGCGCCAGAACGCGCGATACGCTGTTTCGAGGCAGAATCCGGGGAGCCTGTGGGTTCTCTGGAAAGGTCAGGACTTCAAGCGGACGGTCGGGGTCTCGCGGGCCTCGCCGGACAAAGGAGCGAAGGGTTGGAGCGACCGGAGGGCGAAGTTCAGCCGACCCCCCTCGCGGGCGGCAATCTGCTGGCGGCGATCTCCACCAGCATCGTCGGAATCCTGCGCGACCACTATGGCCGGGGTCCGATGAAAGCCAAGACGTACGCGCTGGACGACATCATCGTCGTCGTCATGCGCGGCAGCGGGTTCACGCCGCTGGAGCAGACCATCATGGACAGCGGCGACCCCGACCGCGTCGTGGCCATGCGCGAGGACTTCCAGCGCGTGATGAAGCAGCGCTACGAGGCCACGATCAAGCGACTGACCGGCCGCAACGTCGTGGCATTCCTCTCACAGGCCCACGTGGAACCTGACATCACGATCGAGATCTTCTTCGTCGACGGCCCCCTCCCCGGCTTCGGGGCCGTCGAGATCACAGAACCTGAGCTGCTGACCCCCGAGTGAGGGGGCCCGAGGCACCTACCGTGAGCGCGGACGCTGGGCATCCGCAGCATCCGCCGATGTGCCGGTGTCCGCCGATGCGCCCGTGTCCGCCGATGCGCCGGTGTTCGCCGATGTGCCGGTGTCCGCGGCGCCGCGGGTGTCTGCAGCGTCTCGGTCGTCCGGGACGGCCGACGTGCCCGCGAACTCGTCGCGCTCGTCCGGGCCGATCAGCTCGTGGTCGGCGAGCCCGCGCTCGTGGAGCTTGGCCTCCTCCTCGCGCGCCTGCGCCGCGGCGCGCTCGCGCTGGGCCTCCTGCTCGGCGACCCGTGCGCGCTGCTCGGCAACCTCCGCCTGACGCTCACGGTGAGCCGCTTCCTCACGATGCGCGGTAACGACCTGATCGCGGCGCTCATCCAGCCTCGCGCTCACGGCCTCTGAGCTGCGCCCGCGCGCGCATGCGCGGCAGCGCAACCATGCGGCGACGAGCACGATCACGACGACACGACGATCACGATGATGACGGCAGTGGACATCCCTACCTCCCTCTGTGGGTCTCGTTCCGCATTCGGTCTACCCCGGTCAGCGGGGCCGCCAACCAGCTATCGGGAGAACCGGCGGGGGTCGAGCGGCGCGGGGTCGCACACCGGCGCCTCACCGGTGATGAGCTGGGCGAGCAGCAGCCCGGAGATCGGGCCCAAGCGCGACCCCTGACCCCTCGTGGCCGCATGACGTCCACAGCCCGTCGCCGAGTGCGCCGACGGCGGGCAGGCCGTCGGGCAGCCACGGCCGAAAGCCACACCACGCCCGGCGCACCGGCAGGTCGGCCAGCGCGGGGACGAACCGGGCGGCGCGGGCGATCATCGCCCGGGTCACCTCCTCGGAGACGCGGTCATCAAAGCCAACGCGCTCGCGGCTGGAGCCGACCAGGACCTCGTCGCCGTCGAGGGTCTGCTCGATCACCGAAGCGATCATCCGCCCCGGCTCCCCGCTGGCGGCGGCGGCGATGTAGGCCGCCTCGATCAGCTTGTGGCGGATGAGGCCGGGCGGCGCGGCCAGGGCGACGAGCTGGCCCTTGCGCGGCTCGACCGGCAGCGCCGGTGAGCTCGGCGGCCCACGGGCCCGGTGGCCACCACCACGTGGCGGGCCTGCAGCCGCTCACCCGAGGCGAGCCGTCACCGCCCCCGGCGCAACGGCCGCCACGACCACCCCGGTGCGCACCGGCAGCGCCGCGAGCATGGCCCGCGCCAGCCCGGCGGGGTCGACCTGGAGGTCGCCGGGCTCATGCAAGCACCGGATCCCGGGCGCCAGCGCGGGCTCGAGCTCCTCGCCAACCTCGCCCTCGGGGTGGTCGAGCAGGAGCGCGCCCTTGGCGGTCACGCGCGCCGCCGGGAAGCGCTCGCCGAGCTCGTGCCACAGCTCGCGCCCCGAGCACGGTCATGTCGCGCTCGAACCCCGGGAGCTTGTCGGAGACCAGCACGTTGCCCTCGCCCCGCCCGGTCGTCCCCTCCGACACCCCGGCGCGGTCGAGCACCAGCACGTCGCAGGCCGCGCTCGGGCCAGGAAGTGCGCCGCCGAGGCGCCGCAGATCCCGGCGCCGACGACGAGGACGTCAGCCAATGCGAAAGCCGCGCGGGGAAAGGGTCGGTCGGGTCCAGCACGTAGGACGCCATGCCCGTGATCCAGGCGCGGCCGGTGATCTCGGGGATCACCGCGGGGCGCCCGCCGACCGTCGTCTCCCCCACGAGCCGACCGGTGAAGCGCGTGCCGATGATCGACTCGTGCACGAACGGCGCGCCGAGCTCCAGCCAGCCGCGGGCATGGCGCTGGGCCATGCGGGCGCTCGTGCCCGGTCCCGCACGGCGAGCGGTCGACCCATCCGGGGTGAATCGCGGTGGCGGCGCGGCCGTCGGCGGGGTGGGCGGGGTCAGATTCGGGGTCGGGCTCGTCGGTCCAGATGACGTGGTGGCAGCCGCGGATGGCCTCGTTCTCCGGGGTGAACCGGCTCGGGCACCGCCGCCATCAGCTCCAGGCCGGCCGCGATCAGCGCGGGCGCGTTCTCGGGGGCCACCGCGCAGCCCGACCGCCGCGGCGTCGGCGATGGCGTAGAAGTTGCCGCCGAAGGCCATGTCGTAGCGGATGCCGTTGGCCTCGCCGTCGAGCTCGTGCACGAAGGCGGGCACGTTGCGGATGGTGACGCTCGTGGCCTTGCCGTCGGCGCACCTGGACACGCGCCTCCACCAGACCGGCGGGGACGTCGAGGCGCACGATCGTCTCGGGCTCGGTCACCGGGACCCGGCCGGTCTCGACCAGCACGGTGACTACGCCGATCGTGCCGTGGCCGCACATCGGCAGGTATCCGCTGACCTCGACGAAGACGACGCCCCAGTCGGCGTCGTCGCGGCAGGGCGGCTGGAGGATCGCGCCGGACATCGCCCCGTGGCCGCGGGGCTCGTTCATGAGCATCTGGCGGATCTCGTCGTGGTCGCGCTCCAGCCGCAGCTTGCGCTCGAGCATCGTGTCCCCGGGCAGCTCGCCGACGCCGCCGACGATCACGCGCGTCGGCATCCCCTCGGTGTGGGAATCGACGGCTTCGTAGCGGCGCGACGGTGGCCATGCGCACGCGTGATCTTAAAGATGACGGGACGTCCGCTGAGCGTCAGGCGCGCTCGGCGGCGGTCACGCCTTCAACGCTCAGGAGCTGCCATGCGCTTCCCCGGAATCATCCCCGCCGTCACCACGCCGTTCACCGACGGACGACACGATCGACTTCGATGCGCTCCAGGCCAACGTCGACGCGCTCGTGCGCGGCGGCGTGCACGGGTTGGTGGCCACCGGGACCATGGGTGAGAGCGCCAGCCTCGAGCTCGAGCGAGCGCCAGACGGGTGACCGCCGCCATCTGCGAGGCGGCGGCCGGGCGGGTGCCGGTGCTGGCCGGGATCGCCGCTCCCACCGCGCGCGTGGCCACGCGCTACGCCCTGGCCGCCCAGGAGGCGGGCGCGACCGCGCTGATGATGCTGCCGCCGCTCAACTACAACGGGGACTTCCGCGAGATCGCCGGCTACTTCGCGGCCGTCGGCGAGCCACGCGGCATGGAGATCATGGCCTACAACAACCCCGGCGCCAGTGGCGTCGAGCTGTCGGTGGAGATGATCGCCCGGCTGGGCAACGAGGTCGAGGCGGTCGTGGCCATCAAGGAGTGCTCGGGCGAGACGCGCAACATCGCCGCCATCATCGGAGCCACCGGCGATGACTTCGAGGTGGTGGTCGGCGGCGACGACTTCGCGCTGGAGGGCTTCTGCGCGGGCGCCACCGGCTGGGTCTCGGGCGTCGCCAACGTCATTCCCGACCGACTGCGTCAAGCTCTACGACGCCTGCCGCGAGGGCGACCTGGCCACCGCGCGCGAGATCTACCAGCGGATGCTGCCGCTGGCGCGCCTGGACTTCGACCCCAAGCTCGTCCAGTACTTCAAGGGCGCGATGGACCAGGTCGGCTTCCACGGCGGGCTGTGCCGCGAGCCCCGGCTGCCGCTCACCGAGCTGAGCAGGAGATCCTGGCTCACGCCATGGGGGTGCTCGGCGCGCCGCCATCGGCCAACCCGCCTAACCGGCGATGTCCGCGACGCTGCACGGGGTCGATCCCCGCACGGGCCAGGCCGGCCCCGAGCTCGACGAGTCCACCGCGGACGGAGCTGGACGCCGTCATCGCCGCCGCGGCGCAGGCCGCCCGCGATCCGCGGCTGGCCGACGGGGCCGTCGTGCCGCCATGCTGCGCGGCGCCGCCGCCCGCCTGCGCGATCACAAGCGACGAGATCGTCGAGCTGGCCGGCAGCGAGACCGGGCTGCCCGAGGCCCGCCTGAGCGGCGAGCTCGAGCGCACCGCGGTCCAGCTGGAGATGCTGGCCGACGTCGTCGCAGCGGGCGACCACCTGGAGGTGATCATCGACCCGGCCGACCATGCAGACACGTCCCCCGGGCCTCGTCCTGACGTGCGCCGCATGCTCGTCCCCATCGGGCCCGTCGCCGTGTTCGGCGCCTCCAACTTCCCGCTGGCCTTCAGCACCGCGGGCGGCGACACCGCCTCGGCGCTGGCCGCCGGGTGCCCGGTGGTGGTCAAGGGCCACCCCGCGCACCCGAGGACGGGGTCGCTCGTGGCCGAGCTAGCTGACCGAGGCGGCAGCGGACGCGGGGCTGCCCGCGGGCACGTTCGGCCACGTGCTCGAGGCCGGCTTCGGGCTGGCCGAGCAGCCTCGTGCGCGACGACCGGATCGAGGCGGTCGGCCTTCACCGGCTCGCTACGGGGCGGCCAGGCCATCAGCCGCCACGCGGCCGAGCGCCCGCGGCCGATCCCGGTGTACGCCGAGATGGGCAGCCTCAACCCGGTGATCGTCACCGAGACGGCGCTGCACGCCCGCGCCGCCGACATCGCCGACGGGCTTACGGCCTCGGTTGCCACCTTCGGTGGCCAGCTCTGCACCAAGCCCGGGATCGTGCTGTTTCCCGCCGGCGAGGCCGGCGAGGCGTTCTGCGAGCTAGTGGGCGAGCGCCTGGCCGCCGCGGCGCCGCAGGTGCTGCTCACCAAGGCCATCGCCGACGGCTTCGCCGCGGGCCTGGCCGAGGTCGATGCGGCGCCGGGGGTCACGCGCCTCGGTGGAGGAGGCGACACCGAGCCAGACCGGAACGGCGACGCGATCTTCGCCGCCGCAGCGCCCACCGCCTACCGCGCCGACGCCGCCGCCCTGAGCGCCGAGCCGCTGCGTGAGGAGCACTTCGGGCCGGCGGTGATCCTGGTCGCCTACGCCGACCAGTCCGAGCTCGTCGAGGCGCTGAGCTCGCTCGGCGGCCAGCTGGCGATCTCGATCCACAGCGAGGCCGCCGACGCCGAGTGGGTGCAGGGGGTACTGCCTCAATGCGTCGCCCAGGCCGGGCGGATCGTCTTCGACGGCTTCTCCACCGGCGTGTCGGTGTGCTGGGCGATGATGCACGGGGGGCCATATCCGGCGAGCTCCAACGCCGCGGCGACGTCGGTGGGCATGACGGCGATCGGGCGCTTCTTGCGGCCCGTCGCCTTCCAGAACGCCCCTGCGGCGCTCCTGCCGCCGGCGCTGGCCGACGACAATCCGCTCGGCGTCCCGCGCCGCGTGGACGGGGTGCGTTAGCTGACGCCGACGCGCGCAACCAAAACGTCACGCCGGCCGTTAGTAGTGGAGAGATCCGCGACGCGGCTTGATACGGTCAAGGTGTGTGCTCGCTGGTGTGATTGGGGGTGTGCTCGTGCCATACGTTCGCTGCGCAAGCTGTGGGGTTCTGAGTTACACGTCACCCGGGGACACCTCCGGCGCGTGCCCTGAGTGCGGGGTCCCGGCCGCCCGGGCCGACGACGGAAAGGGGCCGGACGGTTCGGCACGCCGCCTCGACGCCCTGATGCGCCTCACCCGCGACCTGCTCGACTCCGACGTGGCGGTGCTCACCGAGATCGGCAACGGGCGCGAGACCGCCCGGCGGGCCGCCGGCGAGTGGCCCGGGATGGACTCCTTCGAGGGCGCCTCGTCGCCGCTGGAGGAGACCGTGTGCCAGCGGATGCTCGAGGGCCTGATCGGCAACTACATCTGCGACGCCCAGGGCGATGACCGCGTCAACGACCTGCCCATGGTCCGCCAGCTTGGCATTGGCGCCTACCTCGGCGTGCCCATCCGGCTCGATGATGTCCGCCTCTACGTCCTGTGCTGCCTGGATCGAGAGTCGCGCCCGAGCCTCGGGGACCGCGAGGTCCGCCTGCTCTCCGGGCTCGCCGAGTCCGTTCGCGTGGAGCTCCACAGTCTCAACTGACCGGCGATGCGCAACCCGGGTAGCGCGTCGCGCCGCCGGGTAGTGGTTGACTGAATGCTCGTGGACGCTGCACGCCAGCCCGATACCGCGCACGCCCGCCGACGCCGAGCGGCGCTCGCGGCACTGATCGCCGTCGTAGCGGCGCTGGTGGCCGGCTGCGGTGGGACCGAGCTCAGCAGCACAACCGCCAAGCCCGCAGCCGCCAAGCCGGCCCCCGCCAAGCCCGCAGCCGCCAGCGCTCACCCTGCCAAGGCATCGGCCGCCGCCAAGGGCGCGACCGAGCGCGTGACCATCAGCGTCCCCGCCGCCAACCGTCAGGGCGCCTTCCAGGGCCCGCAGACCTTGACCCTGCCGCGCGGCTGGAAGGCCGAGGCGTGGGCCCTCGTCGCGGGCGCGCGCCTGGAGACCTGGACCCCGGAGGGCAACCTGCTGGTCAGCGTGCCCGCGTCGGGCAAGATCGTCGAGCTGATCCCGGGCGCCGACGCGCAGCGCGCCCCCGGCGCAGCGCACGATCATCTCGGGCATCGAGAACGCGCAGGGGATGGCCTTCGACCACGTCGGCGGCCAAGAGGTCCTCTACGTCGCCGGCTCCAGCGAGGTCGACCGCTTCGTGTGGGCCCACGGACAGCCGACCTCGCGCAGCGTGTTCGCCGGCGGACTGCCCGACGGCGGCTCCCACCCGCTCAAGAACGTCGTCGTCGCCCGCGATCACACCGTCTACTTCGACATCGGCTCGTCGTCGAACGCCAGCCCTGAGTCGCCCAGCAGCACGCCGCGCGCCGCGGTTCTGGCCTACCGACCCAACGGCCGGCGCATCCGGGTCTTCGCCACGGGAATCCGCAACGGCGACGGCCTCTCCTTCGCCCCCGACGGGACGCTGTGGACCGCGGTCAACATGCGCGATGACATCGCCTACCCCTTCCACCGCGCCTACGGCAAAGCCTCCGGCGGCGATGCCTATCGGAAGGTCATGGTGGGCTACGTCGCCGACCATCCCTCCGACGAGATCGCCCGCCTCACCGCCGGGCGCAACCTCGGCTGGCCCTACTGCGACCCCGATCCCGACGTGCACCCCGGGGTGGCCGGCACGGCGATGGACTACGGCAACCCGCCGTTCGACGCCGACGCGCAGACCAACGCCGGCGGCAAGGTCCTCAACTGCGCCAAGCTCGAGCGCATCAACCGCGGCATCCCCGCCCACAGCGCCCCGCTGGGCTTCCATTTCCTGGAGGGCGCAAAGCTCCCCGCGCCGTGGCGCAACGGCGCCGTCGTCGGCGTCCACGGCTCCTGGGACCGCACGCCCCCACGTGCCCCCGCCGTGCTGTGGATGCCGTGGGAGGCCAAGGCGCACACGCTCGGGCCGGCCCGCACCCTCGTCGGTGGCTTCCAGCACTCCGACGGGTCGCGCTGGGGCCGGGCCGTCGACGCGGTCCCCGGGCCTGACGGCGCCCTCTACGTCTCAGACGACGCCGCGGGCGCCATCTACCGCATCGTCCCGCCGCGCTGATCCGCGGTCCGCTGCGCCGCCTGCCAGTTGCGCTCGAGGTTGTCGATGAGCGCCGGGCTGTACATGCAGCGTGCCTGCTCTGACGCGTAGACGCTCATGTAGCGCCGGAAGTGGTCAAGCGGCTCCTGGGCGGCGCGCAGCGCCCGGCGGTTGGCCACCAGAGCCGTCGTCCCCGCGCTCAACAGCTGCGGTGGCCGACTGTTCCAGCGCCGCGTCGATCTCGCCGTCGCCCACGACCTCGTCGGCGATGAGCCGTCCCTCGGCGGAGTCGGCCTGAAAGGCCCGCTCGAACATGATCGCCTGGCGCGCGGGCCGCTCGCCCACCAAGCGCGGCAGCCGCAGGTTGGCAGCGCCGGGAATGATCCCCTCCTTGCGGGCGGGCAGGCTGAAATAGGAGCCGTGCTGCGCCACCACGCGGTCCATGACCAGTAACCACTGGCACGCGCCGCCGATGGCGAAGCTCTCCACCACCGCCACCCACGGCTTCTCCCGGGCCTGGGCGCCCAACTGCACCGAGAGATCGGAGGTCGCGCCGTGGCCCCGTTGCATCTTGGTGATCGCGCCGAGCTCCCGGTCGAGCATGAACTCGATCAGCGAGATCTGTCCGGTGTAGAGGTGGGTGAGGTTGATGCCGGCGCCGAAGATGCGCCGCCCGGCGTGCTTGGGATGGGTGGCCGGCCCACCGCGCAGCACGCCCACCTCGATGGCGTCGTCGAGCAGGACGAGGTCAATGGCGATCTCCATGGCCCGAGTCGAGGCGTCATCCTCGGCGTTCAGGCAGCCGTGGTTCTGGTTGGTGACGACTCCCACCGGGCCGTCGCGGTCAACCCGCATCGGCCCCAGGTCGATGCGCCCGTCGCGCTTGAACCGGTCCAGCGCGGCCAGCGCCTCGGGCCGCGGCTGCGACATCGCGGCGATCAGGTGGCCGCCGCACCGCGGGTCGGCGAGGACGCGGGCGATGAAATCCCCCTGCGCGATCTCCAGCCCGGCCTTGTCGGACTGATTGTGGCTGCGCTCGGCGTCGATCTGCGCCCGGGTGGGGACCAGATCCGGGTGGCGCTCGGCGGCGCCATAGACGAGCTCGGCCAGACGCAAGGGCCGCGTCAGCCCGTCGGTGAGCTCTTCATAGACGGCCGCGACGTCGTGGCCGCCCGGCGGGGCGGGGCTCACGCGCCACCCACGACTGACTCATGCCCGGACCAGTACGGGCGCCCGCAGCTCACGCTTGAGCACCTTGCCCGCGCCGGACTTGGGCAGCGGCTCGTTGCTCAGCTCGATGCGCTTGGGGACCTTGTAGTCGGCGATGGCGCCGCGGCAGTGAGTGAGCAACTCGGCCTCGGCGACCTCGCCACGCGGCACCACCACGGCGTGCACCGCCTCGCCCCAGCGGGCGTCGGGAATCCCGAACACCGCCGCCTCCAGCACCGCCGGGTGGCGGTAGAGCACGTCCTCGACCTCGGTGCTGTAGACGTTCTCGCCGCCCGAGACGATCATGTCCTTGGCCCGGTCCACCAGGTACAGGAACGACCGCTCGTCCACGTAGCCGAGATCGCCGGTGCGATACCAGCCGTCGAGCATGGCAGCCGCGGTCTCACCGGGCTTGTTCCAGTAGCCGGCCATCACGTTCTCGCCGCGGATCAGCACCTCGCCGACGACGCCTGGCGCCGCCGTGCCATCGGTCTCCGCGTCGAGCACGCGGACCTCGACGCCGATCGCGGGCTGCCCGCAGGAGCGCGCCTGCGGCGTGTCCAGCAAAGCTTCCTCGTGGGCCATGATCGTCGCGATCGGCGCGGTCTCCGTGGTCCCGTAGAGGTGCATCAGCTCGGCCTCGGGGAACGCCTCGTGGGCCCGGCGCAGTGTCTCGGTGGCCACCGGGGAGCCGCCGTGGCTGAGCAGCCTCAGGCTGGAGACGTCGCGGGGCCGCGCCAGCTGCTCCTCGGCGAGCGCGGCCAGCATCGTCGGCACCAGCAGCGTCGCCGTCACCCGCTGGGTCTCGATGAGGTCCAGCGCCGCGGCGGGATCGAACACCGGCAGCATCACCTGACGGCCGCCGTGCCACACCGTGGCCAGGACGGCGATCGAGCCCGCGGCGTGAAACAGCGGCGCCGCCACCAGCCAGCACGTCTCGGGCCGGAACGCGACACTGGGCCTGGAAATGGAAGGCGTTGGCCACGAGGTTGCGATGGGTGAGGATCACGCCCTTGGCCGCGCCCGTCGTGCCCCCGGTGTAGAACAGGCCGGCCATCGTCTCCGGCGGCGAGCTCGTCGGGGAACTCCGACGCCGGCGCGGCGGCCAGCAGCGCCTCGTAGCCGTCGTCGAGGTCGATGACGTGCTCCACGACGCCGGAGGGATAGTCGATGCCCGAGGCCACGAACAGCACCCGGCTGCCGGAGTCCTGGAGCGCGTAGGCCAGCTCGGCCGCGGTGTGGCGCTGGTTGAGCGGCACCAGGGCCATGCCCGCGCCGGGCACCGCCTGATAGAGCTCGAGGTAGCGGTGGCAGTTGCGGCCCACGACGGCCACGCGGTCCCCATCGCGCACCCCCAGCTCGCGCAGCGCCGCCCACCAGCCGGCGCGCCCGCTCCCACGTCTGCGCGTAGGTGACCTCGATGTCGCCGCACCGCGCGGCGACGGCGTCCGGCGCCACCTGCACCGCGCGCCGCAATGGCCCGATCATCGTCGTCATCGACTTGCTCCCTCGTTCGATCCGATCCTCTAGTGGGTGTGGTGGACCTCCTGCAGGCCGTAGACCGGCGTGTCGATGCCCTCCGCCCGCGCCTTGAGCTGGAGCGCCAGATACAGCGAGTAGTGGCGTGACTGGTGCAGGTTGCCGCCGTGGAACCACAGCCCCGGCTGCTGGGTGGGCTTCCACATGTTGCGCTGCTCGCCCTCCCATGGACCGGGGTCCTTGAAGGTGTCCGGAGCCCAGGCCCCACACCTTGCCCACCTTGTCGGCCACCTCCTGGGAGATGAGGTCCGCCACCGCCCCGTTCATCGACTGATAGCCGGTGGCATAGACGACCAGGTCGGCGGGCAGTTCGGTGCCATCGGCCATGACCACGGCGTCGCGCGTGAGGTGATCCACCTGGCCCGCCTGAAGCTTGACCTCGCCGCTGGCGACCAGCTCCGACGCGCCCACGTCGATGTAGTAGCCCGACGCGCGCCGCAGGTACTTCATGAACAGGCCCGACCCGTCCTCGCCCCAGTCGTGCTGGAACCCGGCCGCCTCCAGCCGCGCGTAGAAGTCGGCATCGCGCTCGCGGATCTGCTCGTAGACGGGGACCTGGAGCCCGGCCATGATCCGGTAGGGCAGCGAGGCGAAGATCATGTCGGCCTTCTCGGTGGTCACCCCGGCGGCGACCGCCCGCTCGGAGTACAGGTCGCCGAGCGCGATGTCCATCAGCGTGTCCGACCTCACCACGTGGGTCGAGGAGCGCTGCACCATCGTCACGTCGGCGCCGTGCTCCCACAGCGCCGCGCAGATGTCGTGAGCCGAGTTGTTGGAGCCGATCACCACCGCCCGCTTGCCCCGGTAGGCGTCGGGGCCGGGGTGCTTGGACGAGTGATGCTGATCGCCGGCGAATACGTCCGCTCCCGGGAAGCTCGGCGTGTACGGGCGGCCCGACATCCCGGTGGCCAGCACGAGCTGCTTGGGGCGCAGCGTCAGCTCCGAGCCGTCGCGCTCCACCACCAGCTCCCACTCCCCGGCCGCCTCGTCGTAGCGCGCGGACTTGGCCCGGGTCGAGCCCCAGTAGTTGAGCTCCATCACGCGCGCATACATCTCCAGCCAGTCCGCGACCTTGTCCTTGGGCGAGAACACCGGCCAGTTGGGCGGAAACTTGATGTAGGGCAGGTGGTCGTACCAGACCGGGTCGTGCAGGCACAGCGACTTGTAGCGGTTGCGCCACGAGTCTCCCGGGCGCGCGATTGCGCTCCACGATGATCGCCGGCACGCCGAGCTGGCGCAGCCGCGCGCCCAGCGCGATCCCGCCCTGGCCGCCACCGACGATCACGACGTAGGGCTGGGTGGTGAACCCCAGCTCCTCGGCCTCGCGCTGGCGGTTCTCCAGCCAGGTCTCGCGCCCGGGGTCGGCGCCGTGCTGCACGCCCTTGGGCCGCCGGAAGCCGAGGTTCTCCTCGTGGCCCTTGAGCTCCTCCAGCGCGGTCAGCAGCGTCCACGCCTTGCCGTCGATGAGGCGGAGGTGTCCGCCGCCGCGGCCCACCTCGGTCTCGAAGCCGATCCACGCCTCGGTGACGCCGTCGGCGCTCGCCGGCTCCGCGGTCGTGTGCCAGCCGTGCGGCCTGGTGTGCGGCAGGGCGCTGGAGAGCATGTGGGCGACGCCGTCGCGCCCCTCCACGGTCCGGATGTTCCACGTGAACGCGACGAGGTCGCGCCAGTAGCTCTCGGTGGCGAACAGGTCGGCCGCGGCGGCGGCGTCACCCGCCTGCAGGGCGCTGTCGAAGCGCTCGAGCCACTGCTCCACCTCCGTGGCGGCGGACGGACGGACGGTCGTGGTCATCGCATCTCCCCTCGGTACCGGTGGCGTCCTCCACTGAATACCACGCCGGGGCCCGATGGTCGCGGTCGGCCTCGCTGCTCCCCTGGGCGACGCGACGCGGACGCAGCAGGACCGGTATCACGTCGTCGTTTGACTAGTCTTAATCTATCTAGTATTGTCCTGACTATGCCAACCGCCTCCTCACCGGACTCTCCACGCCGCTCCTCACTGGGCCTGATGGTCCTCTGGCAGCTCTTCGAGGGGCCCATGCACGCCTACAAGATGCAGAAGCTGTTCGAGGCCACCGGCAAGGACCGCGTCGTCAACGTTCGGTCGCGGGCGAGCCTGTACCAGACGCTTGAGCGGCTAGAGCGCCACGGCCTCGTGAAGGTCGCCGAGACCGTCCGGGTCGAGGGCTACCCCGACCGCGTCATCTACGCGATCACCGAGCGCCGGCCAGGAGGTCGCGCGCGAGTGGCTGCGGCAGATGCTGCGCACCACCGACAACGACTATCCCGAGTTCCTGGCTGCGCTGTCGGTCCTGTTCGGGCTGCCGCCCGATGAGGCCCGCGCTGAGCTCGAGCTCCGGGTGCAGCGCCTGTCCGCCGCACCTGGCCGAGACCCAGGCCGAGCTCTCAGCGATCCCGCCCGGGCTGCCCCGCCTGTTCCTGTTGGAGGAGGAGTACCGCATCGCGCTGCTCAGCGCCGAGGTGTCGTTCCTGAGCGGAGTGATCGAGGACCTGAAGGCCGGCCGGCTGACCTGGAGCGAGGAGTGGCTGCGCCAGGTGGCGGCCGGTTCATCACCGTCGACGAAAACGAGGAGTCGCAATGACCGCGATCATCGAGGCCCGTGGCCTCACCAAGCGCTACGGCAAGACCCGGGCGCTCGA
Source organism: uncultured Actinomycetota bacterium (assembly GCA_963790605.1). Taxonomy (GTDB): domain Bacteria; phylum Actinomycetota; class Thermoleophilia; order Solirubrobacterales; family Solirubrobacteraceae; genus Palsa-465. The sequence continues at coordinate 1,123,930 of CAWBPG010000005.1, forward strand.
TGGCCTGGACCTCGTCGCCCACCGCGGCCAGGTGGTGGCCGTGCTCGGCCCCAACGGCGCCGGCAAGACGACGTTCGTGCGCAGCGTCGCGACGCTGCTGCGCCCCGACGAGGGCACCCTGCACGTGGCCGGTCACGACGTTCGTCGCGAGCCCGCGGCGGTGCGCCGGGTCATCGGGCTGGCCGGCCAGTTCGCCGCCATCGAGCCGGCGATGACCGGGCGCGAGAACCTGGAGATGGTGGCGCGCCTGTTCGGGCACAGCGGGCGCGCGGCGAAGGCCGCGGCCGCCGTCGGTGCTGGAGCAGCTGGGCCTGGCCGCAGACGGGCGATCGCCTCGCGCGCACCTACTCGGGCGGCATGCGCCGGCGCCTTGACCTGGGCGCGAGCCTGGTCGGGACTCCGCGCCTGCTGCTGCTCGACGAGCCCACCACCGGCCTTGACCCGCGCAGCCGCATGGAGCTGTGGGAGTGCGATCCGCGCGCTGGTCGCCGCGGGCACCGACGTCCTGCTCACCACCCAGTACCTCGACGAGGCCGATCACCTCGCCTCCCAGGTCGTGATCATCGACCACGGCCGGGCGGTGGCCGCGGGCACCCCCGCCGAGCTCAAGCGGCGCATCGGCGGCAACGTCGTGGAGATCCACGTGGCCCAGCGCCGCCGACCTCACCCGCGTGGCCGAGATGCTCGGCGCGCCTGCATGACGGCGCCGTCTCGCGACCGACGAGGCCACCCGCCGCGTGAGCGTGGGCGTCGATTCCGGCAGCGACGGCCTCATGAGCGCGCTGCGCTCCATCGAGGACGCCGGGTCGCCATCGAGGACGTCGCCATGCGCCAGCCCAACCTCGACGAGGTCTTCCTCGCCCTCACCGGACACCCCACCGACTCCGGCCGGCGCCGACGCGGCGCGGGCGGCCTGACCTCCACACGCACCGAAACGGAAACCGAGAATGTCATTCACCACCTCCACCACCTCCGCGCTCCCGCGGTCACCACGCCGCCGCGTCGCCAGGCCGGCCTGGCCCGCAGCACCGCGACGGTGACGCGCCGCACGCTGCTGCGCTACGTCGCGGACCCCACAGCTGATCGTGCTGGCCACGATCCAGATGTCGCTGTTCTTCCTCATCTACCGCTACATGTTCGGCGGCGCCATCCACATCGCCGGGATGCCCTACGTCGATTACCTCGTGCCCGGATTCATCGCCACCGGCGTGCTCTTCAGCGGGATCGGGACGGCCGCCGCGGTGGCCGAGGACCTGGAGCAGGGCTTCATCGACCGCCTGCGCTCACTGCCGATCCCGCGGGCGTCGGTGCTGACCGCGCGGGCGCTGGCCGACACGGTCATCTTCACCTGGGCGACGGTGTTCACCGCGGGCATCGCCTTCGCCGTCGGCTACGGCCTGCACGGCCCCGCCGTCGACGGCCTGGCCGCGCTGGGGCTGGTCGTGCTGTTCGGGTTCGCCTTTGAGTGGCTGTTCATCGCCATGGGCCTGTTTGCCGGCACCGCTCAGGCGGCTCAGGGCATGGGGATGATCGTGTTCCCGTTCGCGTTCGTCTCCAGTGCCTACGTGCCGGTCGCCTCGATGCCGGGCTGGCTGCAGGTGTTCGCCAAGCACCAGCCGCTGACCTACATGGTCGACGCGGTCCGCTCGCTGACCCTGGGCGGGCATGCCCAGGCGCTGCTCGGCCACCCGGCGTCCTACTTCGTGGTCCGTGCGCTGGTGTGGACCGCGGGGATTCTCATCGTGGCGCTGCCGCTCGCGGTGATGAAGTACCGCCGCGGGTGAGCGCGATGGCACGGTCCGGCGGGGAGCGCGTGCTCGTCAACTTCTTCTACGCGCCCCTCCGTCGGACACGCCATCGAGGCCCTGCACTACTGCCTGGGCGCACCACGCGCCAAGCCGGGACATGAGATCTCGGTGGCGCTCGACGCGGCGACCGCGAGGAGCTGGCCGGGCTCTGCACCGGTCATCAGCCACGCCTGATGCCATCGAGCACCCGCTGGCTTGATGCCGCTGTGCGGACTGCGGCCGCCCGCCAGGACGCCATCCCCGGCGACTGGGACTGGGGCCTCGACGACTTCCGGCGCCGCCAGGACATCCCGCTAGAGCTGTTTCCGGGCCCCTCCGGGGGCCGGTGGTTCGAGTACTTCTTCAACCGCGTGCCCTTCCGCTCCATCCTCCCGGACACCGAGCGCTACCCCAGCTTCTCCCAGTTCGCGCCGGCGGCGGTCGTCGACGACGACGGCCCGCGGACGCCGAGCATGAGCCGCGAGCGGGTCGAGCGCGACCTGCCCCGGATCGTCGCCGCCGCCGGCGAGCTGCTGGCCGGATCGGTCAGATACGAGAGGCGCTGCGGGACCACTTCCCCTACCTGTGGCCGGCAAGGGTGACGCGGGAAGGTCGACGACGGCGGCCGCGGACGCTATCCGATCCGCCGTGAAGCTTCGAGGCGGCAGCTGGCCGGAGACGAGCTCGGGGACATGCAGCGCGCGGCGGACCTCATGGGCGAGCGCCAGCAGCGCGGGCGTGAGCCCCGCGAACCGGCGCTGCCACGCGGTCAGGCTCGCCGGTGCATGTCGCGCCGCGGCGGCGAAGACATCGGCCTCGAGACGGACCTCGCGGACCAGCGAGCTGATCGGCGCCTGCGCCGCCGCGGGCCAGCGCACGCGAGCAAGATCGCCGGCGTAGCGCCGCTCGGAGGCGGCGGCCGACGGCGCTCACGCGCTCGATCTCGCTCGGCGGGGTGTGCTCGGTCCACTGCGACCTCCTCGAGGTCGACCCTGCGTGCGCTCGACGTTCTGCGGACGCGCGATCTCCAGGTAGCGCCTCCCCGCCACTGTGAGCACGCCCCGCGTGATCGCGAAGGCCCTGTCGCGCAGCGGCGTCGGCGCCAGATCCCGGCCGGGCAGCGACATCCACTGTGCGAATACGTCGCCGTAGCGCGGGGCGGCGCCGTTGACCGCCAGTGCGCTCATGCGCACCGGGGAGAGGCCGGGATAGCGGCGTCGCCTTGCCCGACGTCGAGGTCGGGTCCTCCTGGAGCCACTCGGCGAGGTTGAAGTCGCCCGTGGCCCTCCTCGCTGGTCTGAAACGAGGTCCTCTGCCCCGATGTGGTGTCGACGATGTAGACCCGCCAGCGGTCCGCCGCCAGGGTCAGCGCCGTGGACACGGCGTCGCCGGGATGAACGTGGAAGAGGATCTGCGGGTGAAAGCCGCGCGCCGTGTCGGTCCAGAACGCCGCGTAGGCGGCGCGCCGAGGACCTGCGGTCCTCGACCGTCCCCACCTGGATGAACGGCGAGTGCTGCGACCGCCCGGGCGCCTGGGCTCCGATCCACGTGCTGGCGTGCGCCTCACCCGGCCCGGACATCCGCGGCACCGCCCACGACGCCGTCACCGCGCGGACGCGGCCGCTCCACACGTACCCCGCCATGTGCCCGAACGACGAGGGCGCGCCGCTGTCGCCCGACCCTCCCCCGCAGCCCGCGGCGCCGAGCGCGACCGCGGCACCGCCCGACCACCCCCAGCCATCGCCCCGCCATGCGCATCGGCCGTCCCCCGACGGGACCGATCCCGGCCCCCGTGGAATCCTAGAGGCCTGTCACCGCCGGCTCCAGAACGCCGCTCGAGCTCCCGTACACGCGCGGGTTGACGGCCATCCCGCAGTGGCTGCCGTCGACCTCGACGCACGTCGCGCTGGGGTCCAGGCAGGCGCGCCAGTCCACGATGGCGTCTCTGCGCGAGTAGATCATCAGCGCCGCCAAGCCCTCCGACAGCGGCGCGCGCAGAAGCGCGTAGTAGTCGGTGCAGCAGTCGCCGGCCCGGCACTCCGAGCTGAACACGCCCGGGACGCCGAGGTCGCCGAGCCGCGCCATCGAGCGAACCGTGCGCATCACGCTCGGCGACACCGCCAGCGGGTCGAGCACCGGCGAGCCGAGCATGACCACCGCGGCCACCGCCTCGGGCCGGCGCGCGGCCAGCGCCCGCGCCAGCGTCCCGCCGCGGCTCTGGCCGATGACGATCGCGGGCTCGTCGAAGCCCGCCAGCACCTGCTCGAGCCGGGTCAGCTCGCGGCCCGCGCAGCCGGCATTGATGCGGATGCCGCTCAGGCGGACCGTATGTCCACGGCGGCGCAGCCAGCCGCGCCAGCAGCGTGAGCGAGGCATCGCCGGCCATGAAGCCGGGGATGAGCAGCACCGGCGCGCGGTGCGCCGCGCTCGCCGGGGCGCGGAAGCGGCCGTCGGCCAGCAGGCCGGCCAGCTCCGGCCAGTACCTGAGCTCCGCGTAGAGGGGCACGCCCACGGGCGAAAACCCTACTGGGTGGCCCGGCCCCCGGCCGGCGTCTGAGCACATCGGGCTTCGTGCTCGAGTCAGCCGTCGCTTGATGTCAAGGCCGGCGGCGTAGTCCACAGCCCGCCGTCGTGAGCCGATCAGGCGGTGGCAGGGGACGACGATGCAGAACGGGTTCTGGCCGTTGGCGGCGCCGACCGCGCGGGCGGCCGCGGGGCGCCCCAGGCTCGCGGCCACCGCCCCGTAGGTGCGCGTCTCGCCGAAGGGAATCGCGGCTCAGCGCGCGCCACACCTCGTTCTGAAACGGCGTGCCGGTCAAGCGCAGCGGCAGGTCGAACGTGGTCCGCGCGCCGGCGAAGTACTCCCTCAGCTGACGGCGCGGCCTCGGCGAACGGCTGCCGGTCGGACTCCGCCAATCGGGCGCCGATCGCCGGCGCCCAGCGCTGCCCGTCGATCCACACCGCCGACAGCTCATCGCCGTCGCCCGGCCAGCAGCAGGTCGCCGACCGGGACTGGACATGCGCGTGAAGACCGTGCTCATGCGGCGGCGGCCAGGGCCCACAGGTGCTGGATGGCGTAGGCGCGGTAGGGGCGCCACGGCTGCAGACACCCGCTCGACCTCGCGGGGCTCGGTATCGCACCCGAGCAGCGTCAGGCCGTGGCGCACCCCGGCGTCGCCGGGGGTGAAGGCGTCGGCGTCGCGCAGCGCTCGCATGGCGATGTAGCCGGCCGTCCACGGCCCGATCCCCGGCAGGGCGAGCAACGCGGCGTAGGTCTCGGTGCGGTCCACCGGGTCATCGAGCACCAGCCGATCCGCGGCCAGCTCGGCGGCCGACCCCACCAGCGTTCGCCCCCGGCTGCGCGGCATCGGCAGCGTCGCCCGGGTCAAGCCCGGCGATCGCGGCCGCCGCCGGGAACAGGTGGGTGACCGCGCCGACCGGCGTCCGGCAGCAGCGTGGCCAGCTCGGCGACGATCCGGGCGACGAGCTTCGTGCCCGCCGTCACCGACACCTGCTGGCCCAGCACGGCGCGCACCGCCAGCTCGCACCCGTCGGGGTGGCCCGGCACCCGTCGGCCCGGCGCCGCGGCCGCCGAGCGTGCCCGATGACCAGGTCGGCGCCCAGGTGCGCGGCGATCGGCGCCGGGTCGCGGTCGAGGTCCAGCAGGCGGCGGCAGCGCGTCGGCGGCGCGCGTCGAGGTCGCGACCGTCGCGCCAGGACGAAGGTCGCCTCGACGTGGTCGGCGCGCGGGACGAGGTCCACCACGCCGGGGCCGTGGGGCAGCGCGAGGCTGCGCCGGTAGCCGCCGGGGATGACCTCCTCGATGCCGGGCACGACCCGCCGCTGCAGGAATGCCAGGAGCCACGTCGCCGTCAAACGGCGTGCGGGCAGGGAGGCGCGACGGATGCGTCGCATCATCGCCTCAACGCTGCCAGGTGCGCGCGGCGTGAGGTCAGCTCGCGTCCCGGCACCGGCCGCCCGGGCCGCGGGCAGGAGGATCAGCGAGCGCGATCGCGCCGCTGAGCCAGGATGACGTAGACCGGGAAACGCCGACGCTGGCAAAGCCCCAGTCGGCGGACTTGATCGTCAGCAGGGTGATGACGGCCCGGCGACCCCGCCCAGGAACGCGACCGCGTGCTCGGACTCGGGGTCGCGGTAGGCCTTGCGCAGCGTGGGGACCGCCCCGAAGAAGTCAGCGAGGATGCTGAAGAGGATGGCCACGTTGCCGCGTCCCGGTCACCGCCCAGGCCACCAGCGCGACCAGCGAGAGCGCGCCGCAGATGATGTCGAACAGCGTCACGCGCGCGTAGGCCTTGGGATCCAGGAACGAGGCGATGACCACCAGCAGCGGCCCGAAGCCGATGGCGAAGCGTGAGCAGCGACTGCAGTCCGACGTGCTGGCTGAGCTCCGCGGCGAACGCGATCAGCGGCGCCACCGTCCACAGCATCCAGCTCACGCGGTTTGGCTGGGTGTTGCCCCGCACGGTGTCGCGCGCGTAGGACGGCGTTGCCGGCGACCGTGATGACGGCAGCCAGGATGGCGAAGCGGGCGTCGATCATCGCGGTGCGCCACGGCCGCCGCGGCGGGTCAGCGCCGCGCGACGGCCCGCAGGGCCAGCATCTCGAAGGCGACGGCGGCGCCGAGCAGCGCCGTGGTCTGTCCCGGGGCGTCATAGGCCGGAGAGACCTCTACCAGATCAAAGCCGGTGAACGGGATCCCGGCCAGCGCCCGCAGGAATCCCAGCGCCTCCCGCGGGTACAGGCCCGCCACCTCCGGCGTCCCGGTCCCGGGCGCGAACGCCGGGTCCAGCACGTCGATGTCGAACGACATGTACACCGGCCCGTCGCCGATCCGCGCCCGCACCCGCTCGCCGTACTGGGCGGGGCTGAGCGTGGCCAGCTCGTCGCCGTCGATGACCTCGAAGCCCATGTCCCGCGGCTGGTCGACGTCGGCAGGCCCGTAGAGCGGCCCGCGCATCCCCGCCAGCAGCGAGCGGGAGGGGTCGAGCAGCCCCTCCTCGACCGCGCGGCGAAACGGCGTCCCGTGGAAGTAGCGCTCGCCGTAGTACTGGTCCCACGTGTCGGCGTGCGCGTCGAGCAGGACGAGGCCGACGGGCCCGTGCACCGCGGCGTGCGCGCGCAGCTCGCCGAGCACGATCGAGTGGTCGCCGCCGAGCACCACCGGCACGATCCCGGCGCGCAGCACCGGCTCCAGCCCGGCCGCGATCTGCTCGGCGGTGCGCTGGGCGTTGCCGGGCGTGATCTCCAGGTCGCCGCCGTCGACGACCGACAGGGTGGCGAACACGTCGACGTCCAGCGGCCGGGTGGTAGGGCCGCAGCATCGCCGAGGCCGAGCGGATCGCCTCGGGCCCGAAGCGCGCGCCCGTGCGAAAGCTGGTGGCGGTGTCGAAGGGCACGCCGATGACCGCGGCATCGACGTCCTCGTGGGGCAGCTCGACGTGCGGCAGGCGGGCGAACGTGCGCGGCCCGGTGTAGCGCGGGGCCACGCTGGCGTCCGGCGGCTGAAAGCGCGGGGTGGGCGGGCTGGGGTCCGTCATCGCACGCTCCGCTGCGGGTCGGGCAGGGCCGGGGCCAGGATCCACAGGATCCGCGCGCCGTCGCCGAGCACCCGCCAGCTGTGGGGGACGGCGGCGCCGAAGGTGAGCGCGTCGCCCTGCGCGAGCTCGAACGTCTCGTCCTCGACCTGGACCTCGATCGAGCCCGAGAGCACGAAGCAGACCTCGCACTCGCTGGGCAGCGTGTAGAGCGCCGAACCGCCCGAGCCCCCCGGCCGAGGCCGCGGTCTCCAGCACGGTCACGTGACGCTCGCCTGCGGGCGTGATCAGCGTGTCGACCACCTCGGCGGCCTTGGGCAGGTCGGCGACGCGCGGGACGGTCGACGCGGCGCACCAGCGTCGTCTGAGGCGTCTGGAACAGCTCGGCGGGCGACAGGCCGAGCGCGTGGCAGATCCCCACCAGGCTGGCCACCGACGGGCTGGTGATGTCGCGCTCGACGCGCGAGAGGAAGCTCTTGGTCACGCCGCTGCGCGCCGCCACCTCGCCCAGCGACAGCCGGCTCGCCTCGCGCGCGTGACGCAGCCGCGCGCCGAAGCGGATCCTCTCGGTGTCGTCCACAGCCATACGTTACGTCGTGCGTCTCGAGCGCCTCGTCCGAGGCCTGGATCGCCCCCGCCTCGGCGCGCACGTTGAGCGAGCGCGACAGCAGCCAGTACGCCGTCCCCGACACCGCCAGCCCGACGATCCAGGAGATGTCGACGCCGGAGATGTGCTTGGCCACCGGGCCGGTGTACTGGAAGCCGGCGATGCCCGGCAGCACCATGAACGGGATCTCGGCGGCGAAGCCGAGGGCGTAGGCGGTGAGACCGCGCCAGCCCCAGGCGCCGTAGAGGCCGTCGGGCGTGAACAGGTCCGCGATGGCGTAGCGGCCGCGGCGCACGAGGAAGAAGTCCACGAGGTTGGTGGCCGTCCAGGGCACCAGCAGGTAGAGCATGAGCGTCAGCGAGTTCAGCACGGTGGAGACGGCGCTCGAGTTGATGCTCTCGGCGATCACGTACCAGACCACCGTCAGGACCAGGATGGTGATGATGCGGGCCGGCGGGTCGGCTTGATCCGCTTGACGGAGTCGATCCCCGTGAGCAGGCTGAGCATCCCGCCGTAGGCGTTCATGCCCATGGTGGCCGCCAGGCCCGGCCGCGAGCAGGAAGGCGCGCGACGCGTGCCCAGCGGGTGGAAGATGTTGTTGCCCGCCAGCTTGGTGCCGAGCAGTCCGTCGGTGGCGCCCAGGCGGATGGCCAGCCAGGCGCCGAGCGCGATCAGCCAGATCGGCGAGGCCGCGGCGCCGAAGAACACCGAGGCGATGACCTTGCGCGCCGGCGTGTCCCTGGGCAGGTAGCGCGAGTAGTCAGAGACGTAGGGGGCGTAGGTGATGTTGTAGGCGGCCGCCGCGGAGAACTGGGCCATGAACGCGGCGAACACGAACCCGAGGTGCTGCTTGGGGGCGTGCCCGTCGGCGAGCGCCGAAGATGACGCCCAGCGGTGAGGATGGTGACGACCGGCAGCGAGAAGACGAGGATGAGCCGGAAGACCCGGTGCACCCAGTCGTGTCCCCAGATGGCGATCACCGCCGCCAGGATCGCGATCACGACCGCCACCAGCCCGGCGCTCCAGCCGAAGGCGGCGTTCAGTCCCTGCGGACATCAGCACCTGGTCGGCGACGTTGAAGGCGACGTAGGTGAACAGCGTCGCGAACAGCGGGACGAGCACGCCGCGATAGCCGAACTGCGCGCGGGACTGGATCATCTGCGGCAGGCCCAGCCGCGGCCCCTGGGTGGCGTGGAAGGCCATGAACAGCGTGCCCACGAAGATGCCGAGGACCCCGGCGATGATCGTCCAGCCGAGCGACAGGCCGAGCGCCGGGCCGATGAAGCCGATCGGGATCGAGAAGTACTGGAAGTTGCCCAGGAACCACAGCGGCATCTGATGCCACAGCCGGCCGTGGCGCTCGTCCTCCGGGACCCAGTCGATCGAGCGCCGCTCGATCTCCCGCGCCGGCGGTGCCTGGGTGGTGGGGAGCGTGGTGTCCCCGGTCGTCACTGCCATCGTGAACTCCTCTCCTCGTGAGCTCGGCGGTGCGCGACGGTACACGACCGTTGCGTGGCGGTCAAGGTCCGTTTCGCGCCGATTAAGCTCCCGCCGATGGAGCGCGAGACCCAGCTGGCCCACGCGCGGCTGCCGGCGGTGGAGCGCGCCACCATCCACCCCTTCCAGCGAGGGCCAGCCGGGCCCGGTCTTCTACCAGCGCTACGCCCATCCGGTGGGGCTGGAGGCCGAGCGGCTGATCGGCGAGCTGGAGGGCGGCCCGGCGCTGCTGTTCCCCTCGGGCATGGGCGCGACCACCGCGCTGGTGCTGGGCATGCTCGCAGCCGGGCGCGCGGGTCGCCGTCGCCGACGGCGGCTACTACGGGACGTTCGGGATGCTCAGCGGCGAGCTCAGCCGCTGGGGCCTGGAGGTCGTCGTCTTTGACCAGACCGCGCCGCCGCCGCCCGCCGACCTGGTGTGGCTGGAGCCGTGCGCCAACCCGTTCATGACCTTCCCCGATCTCGACGCGGCGATCGCCGCCGCCCATGACGCGGGCGCTCGGGTGGTCGTCGACAACACCGTGCTCAGCCCGCTGCTCCTGCGCCCGCTCGAGCACGGCGCCGACTTCGTCATGCACAGCGCCAGCAAGATCCTCGCCGGCCACCACGACGCCCTCCTCGGGGTCGTCGCCTGCGCCCGCGCCGAGGATCACGAGCGCCTGGCGGCCTTCCGCGGCGCCACCGGGATCGTCGCCGCGCCCGACCCGGCGTGGCTGCTGCTGCGCGGCCTCAAGACGCTCGGCGTGCGCGTGCAGCGCCAGTCGGCGACGGCGCTCGAGCTGGCGCGCCGGCTCCAGAGCCACCCCGCGGTGCAGACCGTGCGCTATCCCGGGCTCGGCGATCCCGTGGCCGCGCGCTACGTGAGCGCCTTCGGCATGCTGCTGTCCTTCGACGTCGCCGACGCCGAGCAGGCCGCTGGCCGTCGAGACGCGGGCTGCGCGCTGATCGAGAACGCCACCAGCCTCGGCGGCGTCGCCTCGACGCTCGAGGCGCGCGCCCGCTAGGAGGGCGACCGCGTCCCGGCCGGGCTGCTGCGGCTCAGCGTCGGCCTCGAGGACGTCGAGGACCTGTGGGCCGACCTGGCCCAGGCGCTCGACGCGCTGCGCTGACGTTGGTGGCGGCCTCCGTCGGCGTTTCCGCAGGGTATTACGACGCCCGCGCCGCTCACGGGCTGATGTCTGGTCGTCACATGCGCCAGTGGGCTTCGAGCTCGGCGATCATCGCCTTGTCGCGGACGCGGTCGATGTTCGTGGCCGGCACCCCGGTCCTGATCTCGAACATGCGCCGCTGCGCGTACTCCATCTCGGTCAGGGAGCGTCGGATCCGGTGCGTGAGTGTGGTGAGCGCTGCGTGCCATGGTGACTCCTTCTCGTCGTGTCGCTGGGCCTCTCGACCTGCTCTAGACGATCGACTAAGCCGCCCTCGCGCACATCGGCAATTCGCAGTGCGGTCGACGCCCCCACCCCTTACCTGGAGCGGCCGCGGCCTTACTCACCTCGGCCAGGCGTCCAGGGGTTGGGGGCCCGCTGAACTCGGTCTATTGCGGGGCTTTCCTGAACAAAGCTGCCAAAGCTCGTCAGTAGTTTCTACTGATTTTGCCGTGAGGGGCTAAAGCTTCTGACGGATAGGGCCGACGACCCGGACATCGGTCCAATGGCAAACCTGTCGTAAGGCAGGGACGCAAAGCCAGAGGTCTCGCCACAGATGGTCGAGATAGCTCGGTTGCCGGCGATGTAAAGCCACTTCTCTCTCCGACCGGAGAGCGCAACCGAGGGGAACCATGATGGCCTCGATCATCCCTGGGCGACTGCGCCTGCCTGCCCATATCCGTCTGTCCGTGGTCGCCCTGGTCGCGATGGTCGGCCTCGTGTGGCTGCTGTTCTTCGGTCTGACCCCTCGCCTGCACCCCACCGCGTTGCGCACCGGCGGCTCTGCCCCCGCCGCCGGTGCCAGCGGTGCCGCCCACACCCCCGGGTCAGTGTCCCCCACGCTGGCGCGCCTGGCCGCGACGAGCCCGCACCGCCGGGTCGTCGGTGATCATCCAGCTCCAGCACGGGGTCGACCTCGCCCGCGGGCAGGCGCTCGTGCGCTCGGTGGGCGGGCATGCCGGCCCCGGCCTGCACATCATCAACGGGCTCTCGGCGACTCTCACCGCCGACGCCGCCCGCAGGCTGGCGCGGAGCCCGCAGGTCCACGCGGTGTCGCTGAACTCCACCCTGCTTCAGACCTGGCACTACGGCGCGCCCGGCCCGTGGCAGCTGTCGACGACCTATGACCAGTCGGTCCACGCCACCGGGCTGTGGCGCCGCAGCACGGGACGCGGCGTCGGCGTGGCCGTGATCGACACCGGCGATCACCGGCGACCTCCCGGACTTCCGCACCTCCCGCTGGAACTCGACCTCGCGCGTGATCGCCTCGGCGGTCATCGATCCCGACGCCTCCACCGCCGCTGACACCTACGGTCACGGCACCGCGGTCGCGGGCCTCGTCGCCGGCAACGGCCACGACCGTGACACCGGCGATCCGCTCCAGGACCAGTACGCGGGCAGCGCGCCCAACGCCAACCTCATCTCCGATCAAGGTCGCCAACGACGACGGCCAGGCGACGACGCTGGACGCGATCTACGGCCTCCAGTTCGCCGTCGACCACAAGGACGACTACAACATCCGCGTCATCAACATGTCGTTCCGGTCCACGGATGCCGAGTCCTACAAGACCGATCCCGCTGGACGCCGCCGCCGAGCAGGCGTGGTTCGACGGCATCACCGTGGTGGCGGCCGCCGGCAACATGGGGACGCGCCTCCGACGCCGTCTCCTACGCCCCGGGCAACGACCCGTACGTGATCACGGTCGGCGCCGTCGACGACCAGGGCACCGCGGACAACTCCGACGACGTCGTCGCCAGCTGGTCGCAGCCAGGGCACGACCCAGGACGGCTTCGCCAAGCCCGACGTGGTGGCGCCCGGCGCGCACATCGTCTCGACGCTCGCGCCCAACAGCGACTTCGCCAGCCTGTGCCCCACCTGCGTCATCGACGGCTCCTACTTCCAGGTCAGCGGCACCTCGCTGGCCGCGCCCGATCGTCGCCGGCGTCGCCGCCGACCTCATCGCCGCGCATCCGGACTGGACCCCGGAGATGGTCAAGGGCGCGCTGGTCAACACCGCGACCCAGCTGCCGGGCGGAGCCGACGAGGTCAACGCCACGGCCGCCAACTGGGCCGGGGACAATCAGCTGAGCTCCGATCAGGGACCTCACCCCCAACACGCTGATCGACCCCGACACCGGCAGCATCGACTACAACGCCGCGAGCTGGAGCGCCGGCAGCTGGAGCACCGCCACCGACCCGCTGGCCGCCAGCTGGAGCGCCGCGAGCTGGAGCTGCGTGGACTGCTCCTCGGCGCACCGGCTCTGACAGCGGCGGCGGCAACGGCGGTGTGGACCCGACGTCGGCCAGCTGGAGCACCGTCGGCTGGACGACGATCTGGGGCTAGCCATGAGCGTGATCAACACCACCAAGACCATCTCCCGCATGCGTACCGCGGCTCCCTCACCTCTCTCGCGCGACACGGATGTCGCGCGGTGAGGTCGCCATCTGGGTGCTGAGCGCCGGCCTTGTGGCGGCCGGGGTCGGCCTGCTTGAGCTCCGGCGCGGTGACCGCGAGCCCGGTCGTCGCGATCGATGCAGGTCTCGATCTGGATCCTGCTCGTCGCCTTCGCCGCCGCCGAGCGGTTCGTCGTCCACGTGCACTTCCGCCGCAGCGCCCACTCGATGTCGCTGGGCGAGATCCCGCTCGTGTTCGCGCTGGTCTTCGCCTCCGGCCACGACGTCATCCTGGCCGGCGCCATCGGGCGCCTACTCGTCCTCGCCGTCCATCGCCGCCTGCCCCCGATCCGCCTGGCCTTCAACTTCGGCCAGTTCCTCCTGGGCAACTGCATCGCGGTGATCGTCTTCCACGCCGTCGCCGGCGCGCAGACGCAGATCGACCCGACCGTCTGGGCCGCGGCGGCTCTGGCCACCGTCGCCACCTCGATCGCCGCCGTGCTGCTCATCTCCGCCGCGGTGTCGCTGTCCGACGGCCGGCTCCGCGTCGCGCCAGATCGCCGACTCCCTGCGCACCGACCTGGCCGTCGCCGCGGTCAACACCAGCATCGGCCTATGCGCCGCGACCGTCGTCTACAACGACTGGCGCGCCGCGATCCTCATGGCCGTGCCGGTCATCGGCATGTACCTCACCTTCCAGGCCTACGTCGCCGAGCGCCAGCGCCACGGCCGCCTGGAGTTCCTCTACGAGGCCGCCCGCGCGCTGTCGCGCAGCCCGGAGATCGGAACCGCCCTGGAGGGGCTGCTCGGCCCAGGCGCTCGAGGCCTTCCGCGCCGAGGTGGCCGAGATCATCTTCTTCTCCCCTGACGGCAATGACGCGTTGCGCACCACCGTCCGCGCCAACGGCGCGGGGAGCATGCTGGAGGGCCTGGAGCCCGCGATCGTCGCCGACCTGCGCTCGCTCATCTGCGGCCAGGAGCTCGGCGCGTTCGCCACCCGTCAGATTGCCGAAGGCCCGCTGGCCGCCTATCTGGAGCAACGCGGGCTGGGCCGCGGCATGTTCGCGTTGCTGGCCGGCGAGCGCAACTGCATGGGCGCGATGATGATCGGCAACCCGTCCGGTCGCGTCGACCGCTTCGCCACCGACGACGTCAAGCTGTTCGAGACGCTGGCCAACAACACCAGCGTCGCGCTCGAGAACGACCGCCTTGGGCACACCGTGTGGCGGATGAAGGAGCTTCAGCGCGAGCTGGAGCACCAGGCCTCTCACGACCCCCTGACCGATCTGGCCAACCGTCTGCTGTTCGCCGAGCGGGTCTCTCAGGCGCTCGAACGCGACCCCGAGAGCGTCTCGGTGATCTTCATCGACATCAACGACTTCAAGACGATCAACGACACCCTGGGCCACGCCGCCGGCGACGAGCTGCTCATCGCCATCAGCCGGCGGCTGAGCGACTGCGTCCGGCCCGCGGACACACTGGCCCGGCTGGGCGGCGACGAGTTCGCGATCATGCTCAAGCGCACCTCCTCCCAGGAGGAGGCCATCCAGGTGGCCGAGCGGATCAACCGGCGGTTGGCCGAGCGCTTTTCCATCGGCGGGCAGAACATCTCCGTGCGCGCCAGCGCCGGGATCGCGACTGGCGCCTGTGGGGCGAGCGGGCCGGTGTCCCCTGAGGAGCTGATCCGCAACGCCGACGTGGCCATGTACCGCGCCAAGCAGGCCTCCAAGCGCGGCTGGGAGCTCTTCGAGTCCGGAATGGAGGTACCGGTCATCAAGCGCCACGGGCTCAAGCAGCGCCTGCGCGAGGCCGTGCGCGAGGAATCCTTTGACGTGCACTACCAGCCCATCGTCGAGCTCGAGACCGGCCGGGTCACCGCCTGCGAGGCGCTCGTCCGCTGGCTCGACGGCCCGCGCGGCTGCGTCAACCCCGGCTCCTTCATCCCCATCGCCGAGGAGATGGGCGTGATCGTGCCGCTGGGACGCTCGATCCTGGACCGGGCCTGCCGCGAGGCCCAGCGCTGGCCCACCCACGGCCGCTCAGCGCCGGCCGTCCACGTCAACCTGTCACCGGTCGAGCTGCGCGACCCCCACTTCCTCACCGGCGTCGCCGGAGCGCTTGATCGCAGCGGCCTGCGCCCGGACCGGCTCGTCCTGGAGATCACCGAGGGCGTCGTCCTGCGCGATCCGGAGAAGAGCATCGCCATCCTGCACGAGCTGCGGGGTCTGGGCGTGCAGTTGGCGCTGGACGACTTCGGCACCGGCTACTCGTCGCTCAGCCACCTGCGCTCACTGCCGATCGACTGGCTGAAGATCGGTAAGCCGTTCGTCGACGCCGTCGACGAGGGCGGCCTGGACCGTCCGTTCGTCCGGATGATCCTGGAGCTCGCCACCGACCTGAACCTGGGCGTCGTCGCCGAGGGGATCGAACACACCGGTCAGCTGGGCGCGCTGCGCCAGCTCGGCTGCGGTTACGGGCAGGGCTTCTACCTCGGCATGCCGGCCGAGCTGGAGGCGACCGGGCCGCGGCTCAACGACATCACCGACTACCGCCGGCCCGCCCTCGTCGCC
Organism: uncultured Actinomycetota bacterium; assembly: GCA_963790605.1. Lineage (GTDB taxonomy): Bacteria > Actinomycetota > Thermoleophilia > Solirubrobacterales > Solirubrobacteraceae > Palsa-465. The sequence goes on from CAWBPG010000005.1 coordinate 1,139,489, forward strand.
TGAGCCGCTCGGGGCCGGAGGCGTCGCCTGACGGGCTCCTGGCGCTTCGCGGACGCTTCATCACTGCCGTCGCCGACAGATATCCGGTTCCAGCTAGTCCGCCCCGCCGCGCAGGAGCTCGGCGCGGTAGCGCCGCCACAGCGTCGAGCGGCTCACCCCCACCGCGTCGGCAATGTCCTGGGTGCGGACGCCTGACCGCACAGCTGTCATCACAAGCCGGCGCAGCTCCTCGTCGTGTCGCTCCACCAGCGACCGCAGCTCTCCCAGGATCGGTACACGCACATCCTCACGGATAGCCGTCGCGGGAGATGCCTAACCCTCGTCGGGCCAGAGAAACGCGCGTGCCCCGACAAGATCGACGGTTCGCGCCACCGGATCGGTCATCGGGCCGTCGACGGCCAGCTCCCACCCGTTGCGCCGCGCGTCGACGACCTCGCGGATGATCTCCTGGATTCCACTGGAGTCGATGAACTGCAGGTCGGAGAGATCGAGGCGGACCGGATAACCCTCCTTGCGCAGCTCGCGCAGCCGCGTCGAGAGGTGGTCGATCACCGCGACGTCGAGCTCCCCGATCAGCATCAGCCGGAGGGTCCCGTCCCGCTCGAACCTCTCCTCCAGCCGAAAGACGCGGTCTGAGTGAGCCATGGCAATCGCGGGCGTCGAGGGCGTCGAGGTAGCCCGACCGCGGCTGCGACGCGGCAGCGCATCGGCCCTCCAGGACCGGCGGAGCGTGCCAAATTGAGACCGTGGCGTCAAGGCGCGACGCTTTCCGTCAGAGTTATCGAGCAAATGGATGCATCGCCGCGGCACCTCCGGGGTAGGGCCCGAGGCAGCAGCAATGCGCGACTGGCAACAGAAAGATGAGAAGCAGCTCGATGGCGCGTTCAAGGAGATCGCGTTTATCCGAATGCCCCCGGCCGAGTTTGCCGACCGGTTCAAGATCACCTTCACCCAGCGCGAGCACGGCAAGCGCGCGATGCTCAACTACGCCGCGGTCGAGTTGCGCTCAGGCGCCCGCTACTTCCTCCAGCACGAGACCAAGCTGTCTGACCAGGGCATCTGGCTCTACGGCTCCGCCGAGCGCGACGCCAAGGTCCAGTGCGACGAGTTCGCCAAGGCGTTCGGGATCGACGCGGCCGACATCGCCGCCTTCTAACGCGGGGTAGTCTCACGGTGTTGTGTCACGAGCCTCGGTGCTGCTTGACGCGCTGACGAGCGAGCCGACGACCACGTCGGATCTGTATGACCGCGTGGGCTACCCGGCCCTGACGCGGCTGGGCCTGATCCCCTATCACGCGTTCCGCGACGAGCTGGCCAAGCTCTCGGCCGCCGGACTGGCCCACAACGAGGACGCGCCCGACGGCTCGACGGTGTGGTGGCGTGACGACGACGCCGCGCCGCCCTCTACCTAGCTATAGCTAACGCTGGCTGGGATGCACCGTCCGCATGTCCGGCACGCGGCGGCGGGCGCAGCCGCTGGTACGCGAACGCCCCGCCGAGCAGAAGACCGCCCACCACGAAGAACGACATCACCCGGTAGATCGAGGTCAGCGCCGAGAGGTCGTAGAGGAACACCTTGGCGACCGTCGCCAGCAGCAGCGCCAGGGCGCCCATCCGCAGCGCCATGAGGTTGCGCCGCAGCCCGGCGATCAACCCCGCCACCCCCGCCACTCCCCACAGGGCGCTGAGCAGGACCTGGCCCTGCTGCCTGACGCCGAGGTCCAGCAGGGCGAGGTCCTGGGCGGCCGCCGCCGGCTGAAACGCCGTGGTGATCGCGACCGAGCCGAGCACGAGCGGGGCCAGGCCCGCGCCGGCGAGCATGGCCAGGCGGAGTCGGCTCTCACGCTCGGTGGACAGCCCCATGCGCAGCGCCGCTGCCGCGGTGGCTCCGACGGCCAGGGCCGCGCCGCCCAGGTTCGCCACTCCATCGATCAAGGCCGTCGGCCCCACCTCCCAGATCGCGGTGTGCAGGGTGGCGGCGGTGAGGAAGGCGAGCGCCCCCGTCCGGGCCACGCGGTCCTCGGTGTGGGTGGAGATCTCCGCCAGCGCCGCCGCCTCCGCGGCCCATGCAGCGACCAGCGCCGCGCCATCCAGCGCCGCCGCCGTCAGATAGGCGATGGCCAGCAGCCCCACGCCGTCGAGGACCGCGCGCCAGCTGCTGCGCTCGCCTCCGGCCAGCCGCGCCGATGAGACGCAGATCGCCGCGAGGATCGCCGCGCACGCCAGCGCCGCCGGCCCCGGACCGTGACCGAGTGCTGCTGGCGGGAGCTCGAACAGCGTGCGCATGATCACCAGGGCGACATGCAGGCCCAGCCCGGCCTGGAGCCACATCGCGTCCACGCGGTCAGCGCCGGCTCGGCGCACCAACCAGCCGAACGCGAGCGCTCCGGCGCCCCAGGCCGCGGCCTGGGCGACGCCGTGCAGGACCAGTGCAAACGCCACGTCGGCCACGACCACCGAGACGGCGAGGAGCAGCCGTCGCAGCCCGTCGTCGACGGCGATGACGGGCCGGCGCCACACGGCGATCGCGGCGTGGGCGACCGCCATCCCGGCCAACCACACCTCGCCGGTTGCGCCCAGGGCGAGCCGGCCGGCCACGCCGAGGATCAGCGCGTTGAGCACGAGGAGCGCGGCGGCGGCACGTGCCGGCCGACCAGAGGGTCTGCGCAGCGACGCGAACACGGCGCCGACCAGCCCGAGCGACCCGAAGACCACAAGGACGGTGAGGTCGGCGAGCGTGCCGTGGCCGTCGATCATCCACCGCGCCCATTGCGGAGCGCTCACCAGCACGGTGGCCAGTGCCAGCCAGCCCCACCGTCGCCACAGCACCACACACGTCGCGCAGGTCACCCCGGCGGCCAGCACGGTTAGCGTCGCCGCATCATGGGGGGCGCCGACGAGGACCGGAGAGACAAGGCCCCCGATCAGCCCCAACGCCGCCACCATCCGGCCCGCCCACCGGACGGCCAGCGCGGTGGCCAGCGCACCGACGAGCATCGCGCCGATGACCGCGGGCAGCGCCGGGATCAAGGCGTACACCTGACCGGCAACGACGAGGGTCGCGAACGCTCCCGCCGTGGCCGCGCCCACCATCGTCACCGCAGCCTCGGTCCGGCCCCGACGCGCGTGCAGCCAACTGCCGGCGGCCATCAGCGCGGCACTGGCGGCGGCGGCCAGCCCGATGCGGACCTCGCGGCCGATCCAGCCGTGCGAGATAGCGAGCGCCAGGAGCAGGACGATGCCTCCGAGCGTTGCGACGCCGCCCAGCCAGGCGAGAGCGCGGCCGCCGAGGAAGTCGCTGAGCGAGGCGGCGTCGGGCCGGGCGCGCGGGGGCCGCAGCGGCCGCACCTCGACCACCGGCAGCAGCTCTGGCGCGTGACGGCGAACCGTCACCGGTGGCGCCTCGAGCGCCCGCAGCCGCTCGTCGTTGCGCAGGACCGCCGCGCGCATTCCCGCCAGCTCCTGCTCGACCGTGTCGAGCCGTTCGCGCAGACCGGGCGCGGTCGTGGGTGCGCTCATCGTCGTCCTCCTGTTGACCGATGGTTGATAAGCGAACCGTACCCGGCCCCGCCGCGCTTGTCAACCGTCGGTCAGCAGGAGTACGATGCGGGTATGAGCGAGCCTGCCTACACGCGCCTGGACGTCGACGAGCGGCGCCGGCGCCTGCTCGAGCTGGGTCGCGAGCTGTTCGCGCAGCACTCCTACGAGGAGCTCTCGATGGCGCGGATCGCGCGCGAGGCCGGGATCTCCAAGGCGCTGCTCTACCACTACTTCCCCAGCAAGCAGGACTACTTCGCGGCCACGCTGGCGACCGCGGCCGAGCAGCTGCGCGAGCTCACCGAGCCCGACCCCAGCCTCGCCCCCATCGAGGCCCTGAGCGCCGGCCTCGACGCCTACCTGGGCTGGATCGACGACAACCAGCTGGCCTACACCAAGCTCATCCAGGGCGCCACCAGCCACGCCGAGGTGCGCACCCTCATCGACCAGGTGCGCGACGCCACCTCGGCGCGGATCGTCGAGGGCATTGCCGCGGGTCGCCCCGTTCCGGGTCAGGTCCGGGCTGCCGTCCGCGCCTGGCTGTGGTACATGGACGGCGCCTGCACCGACTGGGTGGAGCACCAGGACTACAGCCGGGAGGCGCTACGCAACCTGCTGCTCGGGACGTTGTTCGGAGCGCTCGGTTCGGCCGGTGCCGCCGAGCTGTTGCAGTGACCTCACCGCCCGCGGACGGTCGCGCCTCGCATCCGGCCGGCGCGTGAGCTGAGCTGATCTGCTCAGGCGCCCAGCGGTGCCACGTCGGCCGCCAGCAACGCCCGCTCGCTGCCCAGCGTCGGCACGTAGGCGACACGGTTGCGGCCGCTGCGCTTGGCCTCGTACAGCGCACGGTCGGCCGCCTCGAACATCGGGCCGAACTCGATCTCCTCGCCCAGGGCGCTGCACACGCCCACGGAGACGGTCACCGGGAGACCTGCCGGGTGGCTGCGCTCGATGGTGGCCCGGACGTGCTCGGCCACGTCGCATCCCGGGCGCAGACCCGCGCCCGGGAGCACCAGCAGCAACTCCTCACCACCAACCCGGTACAGCAACTCGAATGACCGCAGCTCCTTGCGCAGCACGTAGGCGACGTCCTTGAGCACGGCATCGCCGCAGGCATGCCCGTACTCGTCGTTGAGGCTCTTGAACCCGTCGAGATCGCACATCACGAGCGATACACGGGCATCGGTCAGGCGCGCCTGCTCGGCCACCTCGCGGAACCGGCCCTGCAGCCCCTGGCGGTTGAGCAGGCCGGTCAGCGGGTCCAGCACCGCGTCGCGGCGCCAGCGCAGCTCCGCGTTGAGGACCGGCTGCTGGGCGACGACCAGAGTCCCCAACAAGACGATGAAGCCGAGCAGCGGCGTCGGATTGTGCTCGAGCTCGTGCGGAGAGCCGAGCACGGCCACCACCGCGAGCCCGACCGTGGCCAGCACGGCCCCGACCAGGAACACCGGCAGCCGGAACCGCGCCGCGGCCGTGACCACGGGGATGGCCACCCACGGCAACAGGGGACTGTGCAGCCCGCCGCTGAGCGCCGCGCCCAGCAGGATGAGCGTCGCGTGTAGGCACAACGAGCCCGCGATCAGCCGCTCGGGGCGCTCGACCCGGCGCAGGAGCCGGTCCAGTCCCAGCAGCGGGATGGGCGCCAGCCCGAACACCGCCAGCGGCCACCATCCGAGCCACGGCACCATCGCCGCCACGCCGATCCCGCAGAATGCCCCGGCGAGCAGGCGCGCCCGGCGGACGGCCGGGCTCATGTCCACGAGGCGAACCAGGTCGACCTTCGTCGGGCACAACCAGCCCCCGACATACTCGCCCTCGGGAACGTCGCGCCGATTGACCCGGTCGCGCGTGCGCCGGCCCGCCGCCTCCTGACGCCGGCGCGAGGAGGCACGCCACCGCGACGCCCGGGGCATCGGAGCCGGCGTGTCCGCCGGGTCGACGAGCTGTCGGATTTGCATAAGCCCTTCTCGACGGACGAGGCTGTTGCGACCGTCTGGCCACCGCGACGTGGACGCACGTACGACGCTCGGGCGCCACCCGGCGAGGATCTGATCAAATAGGCCGATCTGGGTGCGTTTCAGGACGCGACGGGCGACGCGGCCAACAGCTCGTCCAGATCGAGCGGCACGTCGATCGCGGGCGCCTCATCGGTGCCGTAGCGGGGCCACTCCTCGAACGGCCGGTCCCACGCCAGTTCCAGGTCGTTGCCGTCCGGATCGGACAGGTACACCGCCTGGTGGGTGCCGTGGTCTGAGAGCTGGCGCAGCGGCACTCCCGCATCCACGATGCGCCGGACCGTCTCGGCCAGCCGCGCCCGGGTGGAGAAGTTGAGCGCGACGTGATGCAGCCCGGTCACCCCGTCGGGCTGCGGCGGACCGCCCGCGGACCTCCATGTGTTGAAGCCGAGATGGTGGTGGTACCCGCCGGCCGAGAGGAACAGCACGTCGCCGGTGGTGCCCCAGCCGGGCACGTCGCGGGCCTCGAAGATGACATCGAAGCCCATGATCCCGACGTAGAAGTCGCGCACGCGGTCGATGTCGGCCGTCCGCAGGTGAACGTGGCCGACGCGCAGGTGCGGGTCGATCGCATGCTCAGAGGCGACCTGCGGATCAAAGGGTCCCTGGGGCCCGCTCATGACTCACGTCACCGTAGCGAACGGCGCGCCGGGCGGCCTCAGATGCTCAAGCCGCCGTCCACGGTGAGCGTGTGGCCGGTCATGAAGCGGCTCTCATCGCTGGCGAGGAAGACCACCGCCTGCGCGATCTCGTCGGGCGCGGCGTGGCGCCCCAGCGGGATCATCTGCTCGAACACCTTGGCCGACTCCTCCTCGGAGGCGCCGATCGCCTCGACCTCGATCGTGTGCTGGAAGGTGTTGTCGGTGGGTCCGGGATGGATCGAGTTGACGCGGATCCGCTTGGGGGCCATCTCCTTGGCCGCGGTCCGCATCAGGCCGACGACGGCGTGCTTGGAGGTCGCGTAGGCGGCGATGCCCTGATCCGAGGTCAGGCCGACGACGCTCGAGTTGATGATCAGGCTGCCGCCCGGCTCCATCACGCGCAGCGCCGACTGGGCGACCAGGAAGCTCCCGGTGACGTTGACCGCCATGACGCGGTTGAAGACGTCCACGGGGTACGTCGCCACCGGCGCCACCACACCGAACACCCCTGCGTTGGCAAACGCGCAGTCCAGCCTGCCGAAACGGTCGACCGTCTGGGCGACCGCGGCCTCCACCTGGGCCGGATCGGTCACGTCGGTCACCGCCCACGCCGCGGCGTCGCCGCCGAGCTCGCCCACCCCCTGCTCGAGCGCGCTCTGATCGAGGTCGGCGATCAACACCCGCGCGCCCTCGGCCACGAACGCCCTGGCGGTGGCGAGGCCGATGCTCCCCGAGCCCCCGGTGATCAGGGCCACCTTGCCGGCGAGGCGCGGCTGTCGTTCTGTGCTCACTCTCTCCTCCGTTTCAGGGCTGGAGGCGGAATATATGGTTCCGGCCACTTGCCTGGCAGCGAACCGCTTCTTGCGCGCGAGCGCACCGCCCCTGGCAGAGCCGGCGCCCACGAGTATCGTTGCGCGATCAACCACCAGAGGAGGGGTTCATGCAGTTCTCAGGCTGGTTCCGGGCGGCGGGAGTCGCTCTACTCACCAGCGGGGCTCTCGTCGGTGCGGGGATCCTCGCGGAGGGCAGTGCCGCTGCCCATCCGGCACGTCCCACCGCCGCCGTCCCGAGCGTCACGCGGTTCAGCATGGCGGGCTACGTGCTGGACGCGAAGTACACCAACGGCCGCAACACCGGCAACACCTTCGAGCAGACCTACAGGGCGCACACCGTCCACGGCGTGCCCATCGCGGGCCCGAACGTCGGCGTCAAGTTCCCGGTCGAGGACTACGTGGCCATGCCGATCGGCAACCACGAGCTGTACGTGGCGTGGCTGGACACCAAGACGCATGCCCTGCTTGACGTGTTCGTCATGAACTTCAAGACGCACGCCATCTACGACTACGCCCCGGGCAGCCTCCATCCGGAGAGCACGGGCACGGTCACGGTCAAGCACGTCGGGAAGACCCCGCCTCCCGCCTGAGCCGCCACACACCGCAACCGTAACCCGCGCGCCTCGCATGAGCCCGCGCGCGATGCGTCCTAAATCGCGCACGCTCCTGTGAACCACGGGTCAAAGTGCTCGCACACCGTCAGCGGGCTCTGGAACAGCCCCACCGACGGCAGCGCCTTCCCCGTGAACGAGAACAGCGTGAGGTTGTCGTTGGGCGTGCCCGCGCCCGGCTCCCACCCCACTCCCGGAATCCACTCGGGCTCCCAGTAGAACAGGCCCTGCGCCAGGTGGTGTGGAACCTGAGCCAGATCTGAGAGCAGGTCGTTGTAGAAGCTCTCCTGTCCGCCCGGGTTGGCCGGATAGCCAGTCGAGAGCTGGCTGGTCTGCCAGACGAAGTTGCCGGTGCTGTCACCGTTGGCCAGCGTCCACGGGTACTGGGACTCGGCGATGACGATCGGCTTGCCATACCGCGTGGCCAGCGCGTCCACGTTGGCGCGCATCTGGTTGAGCTGCCCGTGGAAGAACGGGTAGTACGACAGCCCGATCACGTCGAACGGCACGCCGCCCGAGACCATGTGGTCGAAGAAGCGCGTGCTGTCGGCGTTGTTGCCGCCCTCGTCGAAGTGCAGCATGACCTGCATCCGATGGCCGGACGGGTTCGCCTCGCGCGCGCCCGCCACGCCGGCCTTGAGCAGCGTCACCAGATTGCTCCAGCCGGTGTCGCTGGTCCAGTCCACCTGCCCCACCGGCCACAGGATCCCGTTGCGGATCTCGTTGCCGATGGAGACCATGTCGACCGGGGTCCCCTGCGCCGCGAAGGCGTGGATCACCGAGCGCGTGTAGCTCTGCACGGTGGCGGTGAGCTGACTGAGGTCCTGGCCCTGCCACGCGGCGGGGATGTCCTGGTGCTGGGGGTCGGCCCAGAAGTCCGAGTAGTGGATGTCCAGGTAGAGCTTGTCGCCCGCGGCCTTGATCCGCTGGGCCATCTTGAGGTCCGAGGCCAGGTCGCTGTAGCCAGGGGGCGGATCCACCCACAGGCGCAGGCGGACGTAGTTGAGACCGTGGTGGTTGAGGATCGACAGCGCGCTGCCGGGGACTCCGCCGTCGGTGAACCGCGCGCCGGCGGCCTCCTCCTGGGGCTCGAACGAGAGGTCGGCCCCCCGCTCGGGGATGACGCTCGACGGCATCGGCGAGAAGGCGCGGAACTCCCCGATGCAGGGCGGCGTGCCGTCGTTGTCGGTCACGTCGATCTTCACGTAGCGCGCCCGCAGCGCACCGTGCAGCGGCCAGTACTCGGGGGTGTTGGCCTCCGGGGTCTGCTGCTGGAGGTCCGGGACCGGCGTGAGCGAGCTGGGATCGTTGCCCGCGCTGATGTTGACCAGCGCCGTCGTGGCACCCGACCCGAGCGTGAGTCCGAAGCCGTTGAGCAGGCGCACGCTGCCCAGGTCGACGGTGACGTTGCCGGTCCACTGCGTCGAGCACCACTGGGTCGAGGCGTCGCCGTCGATGGCGTTGGACGCCGGCGAGCCGCTGGCCTCCGTCGACGCCGTCGCGGTGCCGGCGAGCGCGACGTTGAGCGCGGTCGGGTACGGGCGGGCGGAGTGCCCGTCGTGGTGGGCGACGCGGTGGGCCACCTTGTCCGTGGTCCTGTGCGCCCTCGTGGGCAAGGCCTTCGCGGTCGCCACGGCGACCGGGCCGGCACACGCCAGCGTGCAGCCCAATGTCAACGTCATGGCGAGACGCCGAACACGGTCAGACATGAATCTCCCTCCTGCTCCGTGCGCCCACCGGGGGCTCCTCGCCGCTTCCCCGGATGTGAGCGCTCACACCGATGCGCTGAGGCTACCCCTGGGACCCGCGCCCAAACTCAGTCCAGGTGGAAGATCTCGGCGCCTCGAGCATCTCGGCCACACCGCGGCGTGGCGCTCGCGGTACTCCTGCGCCCGCTCGGGCCGGACCCGGAGGAGAAAGCAGATCCGGCGGCCGGCGGGCGCGGAGGACACCTCGCGAAGCTAAGCGGGACCGGTCAAACCTGTCAAGGATTCGCACTTAAACGCGCAGCTCTGGGGGCAAAGTCTCGCTCAGGATCTAACGTGCAGCCAACTTGACACGGGCAAAGTTGATCTGATTTGATCGAGTCTGTTCGTTTTGCTCTGAGGGAGAGAGGCGATAAATGCAGGGAACCCTAGACCCCGATGGGCAGTCGACCGCTTCCACTCAAGCCCAGCAGAGGAGTCGTCGTATGCATCAGGTAGAGGCGCATCCCTCGCGGACGCGTCGTTTCCGTTCGTCCGGTCTGGCCCTTGTGGCCATCACCGCTGCCGTGAGCCTCGCCGCCTGCGGCTCGTCGGGCAGCTCGTCGTCGAGCAGTTCGGCGGCGGCCACATCCTCGTCCGCGGCGGGCACGGGTACCTCAACGGCCGCCGGCACGTCGTCGGCCTCGGGCGGGACGAGCGGGCTCAAGACGGGCCTCAAGGTGTTCGTCATCCCCAAGAACCTCGGCAACAGCTACTTCACCGTCGCCGACAGCGTGAAGAGCGGTGGCGCGCTGTCGGTGCGCTCAAGGCGCTCGGTGACGACGGGCACCGAGACCAGCGGCTCGGCGGCCACCTCGGCGTCCCAGCTCCCGGCCATCCAGGCCGCGATCGCCAAGGGCGCCAATGTCGCTGATCGTGTCGGCCACCGACCCGACGGCCCTGTGCCCGACCCTCAAGCAGGCGATGGCCCGCGGGATCACGGTCGTCACCTACGACTCCGACGCGCCGACCTGCCGCGACCTGTTCGTCAACCAGGCCTCGACGGCGGGCGATCGGGACCAGCGAGGTCGACCTGCTGGCCAAGGAGATGCACGACACGGGCCAGATCGGGATCGTCTCGGCGGCCGCCTCGGCGACCAACCAGAACGCCTGGATCGGGTACATGAAGCCGGAGCTCAAGAAGTACCCGAAGATGAAGCTCTGGTCTCGATCGTCTACGGCAACGACGACCCGACGACCGCCACCCAGGTGACCAGCGGTCTGCTCCAGCACTATCCCGCACCTCGCCGGCATCATCTCGCCGACCACGGTGGGCATCGTCGCCGCCGCCGGCGTGCTCGACACCGCCGCAGTACCGCGGCAAGGTGCAGCTGACCGGTCTGGGCACGCCGCTGTCGATGAAGAAGTTCGTCAAGGACGGCACGGTGCAGGCGTTCGAGCTGTGGGATCCGGCCAAGCTCGGCTACCTCGCCGCCTACGCCGCGGTCGAGCTGGCGTCCAAGAAGATCACCGCCACGCCCGGGCCAGACGTTCACCGCCGGCAAGCTCGGCAGCTTCACGATCGCGTCTGACAAGTCGGTCCTGCTCGGACCGCCGCAGGTGTTCAACAAGGCCAACATCGGCAAGTTCAACTTCTAGAGCGACCATCGACCAGACGGCTCGGGCGCTGCGCACACCGGCCCACCGCCCGGGCCGTCGCACCGACTGGCACGACGATCACCCCGATGCCCCGATGACCGCACACGCCGATGCGCGCGCGCCGGTGCTGTCACTGGCCCACGCCAGCAAGGCGTTCGCCGGCGTGCACGCCCTGCAGGACGTCTCGCTGGAGCTGTATCCCGGCGAGGCCCACGCGCTGGTCGGCGAGAACGGCGCCGGCAAGTCGACGCTGGTCAAGATCCTCGGCCGGCGTGCACCAGCCCGACGCCGGGCTGCTCACCGTCGACGGCGAGGCCGTGTTCCTCACCGGCCCCGGCGACGCGCGCTGACCAGGGCATCGCCGTCATCTACCAGGAGCCGACGCTGTTCCCCGACCTGTCGGTCGCCGAGAACGTGTTCATCGGCCGCCAGCCGCTGCGCAGCGGCCGCCGCATCGACGCCCGCGCGATGGACCGCGAGGTGGAGGAGATCTTCAAGCGGCTCGGCGTCCCCATCGACCCCGACCGCATCGCCCGCGGCCTCTCGATCGCCGAGCAGCAGCTCGTCGAGATCGCCAAGGCGCTGACTCGCAGGGCACGCGTCGCTGATCATGGACGAGCCGACCGCCGCGCTCTCCCCGGTCGAGGCCAAGCGGCTGTTCGACGTGGTCGAGACGCTGCGCGCCGAGGGCGCCGCCGTCGTCTTCATCTCGCACCGGCTGGAGGAGGTGTTCGCGATCTGCCAGCGGGTCACCGTGCTGCGCGACGGCAAGCTCATCTTCTCCAAGCCGCTCGAGGGCCTCACGCCCGACGACCTCGTCCGCGCGATGGTCGGCCGCGACGTGCAGGCCGGCGACGCACGAGGCCCACAAGCCCGGCGACGACGGTGCTCGAGGTCGAGCACCTCACCCGCGAGGGCGTGTTCGTCGACATCTCCTTCGAGGTCCGCGCCGGCGAGGTGGTCGCGCTGGCCGGGCTCGTCGGCGCGGGGCGCCGCGAGGTCGCCCGCGCCGTCTTCGGCATCGACCGCTACGACGCGGGCACGGTCGACGGTCAAGGGCCGCGCGCTGCGCCGCGGCTCGCCCACCGCCGCGATGGACGCCGGCATCGGCTTCGTCCCCGAGGACCGCCGCCAGCACGGCCTGGTCATGGAGATGTCCACCGCGCACAACATCGCGCTGGCCTCGCTGGGCCGCCTGCGAGCGGCGCGGCCTGATCTTCGCCGCGCACCGAGCGCGCGTTCGCCGCCGACTGGGCCAAGCGGCTCCAGGTCAAGTACGGGCGGATCTCGAGCCCGGTCACGCTGCTCTCGGGCGGCAACCAGCAGAAGGTCGTGCTGGCCAAGTGGCTGGCCCGCAAGCCGTCGCTGCTGATCGTCGACGAGCCGACGCGCGGGATCGACGTCGGCACCAAGGCCGAGGTGCACCGGCTGCTCGTCAGCGCTGGCCGGCGACGGCGTCGCCGTGCTGGTCATCTCCTCCGAGCTGCCCGAGGTGCTCACCCTCGCCGACCGCGTGCTCGTCATGCGCGAGGGCCGGCTCGTCGCCACGCTCGCCGCGCGCGCAGGCCACCGAGGAGGCGATCGTCGCCGCCGGGACCGGCCAGACCAGCCCGCAGCAACCGCCGCCGGCGAAGGTGGGCGCCTGAGCGATGAGCACCGCCGCGCAGACCACGCCGCCCCCCGCCGCCGAGGCCGTCCCCGAGGGGACGCTGGCCAATCCGCGCAGCCTCGTCGACTTCGTCCTGCGCGCCCGCACGTTCGGGATCGTCGGCATCCTGGCGCTGTTCGTGCTCGTCACGACGCTCGATCCAGCCGCGCTTCCTCAGCGGGTCGAACATCCGCTTCGTGCTGAGCGACTCGGCGCTCTACGCGCTGGTCGCGATCGGCGAGACCTTCGTCGTGCTGACCCGCAACGTCGACCTGTCGGTCGGCTCGGTGGTCGGGCTGTCGGCCTACGTGTCGGCCAACATGTTCCAGGCCCACCACGGCATCGCCATCCCGGTGGTGTTCTGCGTCGGGATCGGCGATCGGCGCGGCCTGCGGCATCGTCACCGGGCTGATCACCGCGATCGGCCGCGTCCCGAGCCTCGTGGTGACGCTGGCGATGCTCTACATCATCCGCGGCGTCGACACGATCGTCGTCGGCTCGCGGCCAGGTGGTGGCCAACTCGCTGCCCAACTCGTTCATCAACATCTTCCACGCGACGGTCATCGGGATCCCCGACCTGGCGATGGCTGACGGCCATCCTCGTCGCGAGTCGCCGCCTACTACCTGCGCTCGTACCGCTCCGGCCGCGATCTGTACGCGATCGGATCGGACCCCGACGCGGCGCGCCTGGCCGGGATCCCGATCGCCAGGCGCGTGTTCTTCGCCTTCGTGCTGTCGGCGGCGCGATCGCGGGCCTGGGCGGCGTGTTCTGGGCCACCCAGTACAACACGATCGACTCCACCGCCGCCAACGGCCTCGAGCTCCAGATCATCGCCGCGGTCGTCGTCGGCGGCGTGGCGATCTTCGGCGGCAGCGGCAGCGTCGTCGGCGCGGCGCTCGGCGCGCTGCTGCTGCAGACGATCAACGTGGCGCTCAACGTGCTCGGCGTGCCGTCGCTGTGGACCGAGGCGATCGCCGGCTTCCTGCTGATCGTCGCGATCACCCTGGACCGCGGCATCCAGCTGCGGCTGGCCGCGGCCCTGCGCAAGCGAAGGAGCCACCTTGGCGCCTGAGCCGATGCCCGAGGCCGACGTGCCCGGCGCCGCGCCCGTCGCGCTGGCGCGACGGCGCGGGCTGGTCTGCCTGGAGCCACTGCTGCGCTGGGAGTCGGCGCTGGTGGTGGCGCTCGTCGCCGTGATCCTGCTCGGCACCTCGATCTCGCCGCAGTTCACCTCCAGCTACAACCTCTTCACCACCTGCACCAACATCGGCGACCTGGCGATCATGGCGCTGCCGATGACGCTGATCATCATCACCGGCGAGATCGACCTGTCGGTCGCCTCGATCCTGGCGCTGTCGGCGGAGCTGATGGGCGCCCTGTGGATCCACCACTGGTCGATGCCGCTGATCATCGTGGTGTGCCTGCTCATGGGCACGGTCGCCGGCGCCGATCAACGGCTTGCTCGTCACCCGCGTCGGGCTGCCCGTCGCTGGCGGTGACGATCGGGACGCTCACGCTGTACCGCGGGCTGGCCAACGTGATGCTCGGGCCCGATCACGCGTCTCGAGCTTCCCGGCGAGCTACACCGGCGTCGGCGTCAACGGCTTCCTCGGCATCTCGTCGATCTCCTGGTCGGTGGCGGTGTTCGTGATCCTGGCCATCGCCACCGGGGTGATGCTGCGCATGACCTCGCTGGGACGGTCGCTCTACGCCATCGGGCTCAACCAGGAGGCGGCCTTCCACGCCGGGATCCGGGTCAAGCGGATCAAGATGTCGCTGTTCGTGCTCTCGGGCTTCGTGTGCGCCGCCGTCGGGATCCTGTACGCCTTCGAGCTCTCCTCGGCGGCGGAGAACATCGGCATCGGCTTCGAGCTGCAGGTGGTCACCATCGTGCTGCTCGGCGGCGTCTCGATCTTCGGCGGCCGCGGCTCGATCCTCGGCGTGGCGCTGGCCGCGGCGGTCTACGCGCTGCTGCGCAGCGGCGCTGCTGCTCACCAGCTCGTTCAACGAGAACGACTTCCAGGTGGTCTCGGGCGGGCTGCTCATCCTCAGCGTGCTCGTGCCCAACCTGGCCGCCTTCGCCCGCCGCGGCCGGGAGCTGATGGCGCGCCGGCGCGGTCGTGGCGCGGCCGCCGCCGCGGCCTCGGCCTCGGCGCTCGGCGAGGATCGGTGCGCGGTGGCTGAGCCGCTGCGCCTGGCCGCCGTCGACCTCGGCGCCGAGAGCGGCCGCGTCGTCGCTCGGCCGCTTTGACGGCGAGCACCGTCTCGCTCGAGGTCTGCCACCGCTTCGCCAACCGGCCGCTGTGGCTGCCCGACGGCCTGCACTGGAACCTGCCCGGCCTGTTCGCCGCAGACGCTCCACGGGCTGGGCGCCGCCGCCGACGGCGGGCCGCTGGACGGCATCGGGATCGACGCCTGGGGCTGTGACTACGCGCTGCTCGACGCCGAGCGGCGGCTGCTCGGCCTGCCGTTCAGCTACCGCGACGAGCGCACCTCGGTGCAGAACATGGAGCGCGCGCACGGCCGCGTCGGCCGCGACGAGCTCTACGGGCGCACGGGCATCCAGACGATGCCGATCAACACCGTCTACCAGCTCGCCGCCGAGGCCGGCGGCGCAGCCGTCGGGGCCGCCGCGCACGTCGCGCTGATCCCCGACCTGCTCGGCCTGTGGCTCACCGGCACGCTGGCCAACGAGCTGACGATCGCCTCCACCACGGGCCTGCTCGAGGCGCGCGGCCGGCGCTGGGCGCGTCGACCTGGTGGAGCGGCTGGGTCTGCCGCGGCGCTCCGTTCGCCGGCGAGGTCGTCGATCCCGGATTCGAGCTCGGCGCGGTGCTCGAAGGCCACGCGGGGGATGCCGGCGGCGCGGTGGGCGCGCCGGTGCGCGCGGTCGGCGGCCACGACACCGCCTCGGCGTTCGCGGCGGCCCCGATGACCGGGACACACGGCGCGATCCTCTCCTCGGGGACGTGGTCGCTGCTGGGCGTGGAGCTGCCCGAGCCCGAGCTCGGCCCCGACGCCGCCGCCTTCAATCTCACCAACGAGCGCGGCGTGTGCGACACCGTCCGGCTGCTGCGCAACGTGATGGGCCTGTGGCTGGTGCAGGAGTGCCGGCGCGTGTGGCGGGCGAAGGGCTCAGACCGCGACTACGACGAGCTCCAGAGGCTCGCGGCCGACGCCCCGGCTGACGTCGCCGTGTTCGACCCCGACGACGACTCGCTGCTGCACGGCGGCGACATGCCCGCTCGGATCGCGGCCCTGTGCACCGGCTCCGGACAGCCCGCTCCGTCGGGCGACGGCGAGCTGCTGCGCTGCATCCTGGTCTCGCTCGCCTGCAAGTACCGGCTCGTCTGCGAGCAGCTCGAGCACGTCTGCGAACGCGGCATCGACACGGTCCACGTCGTCGGCGGCGGCGCCCGCAACGAGCTGCTCTGCCAGCTCACCGCCGACGTGTGCGGGCCGCGAGGTCGTCACCGGCCCAGTCGAGGCCACCGCCCTGGGCAACGTGCTCGTCCAGGCCGCTGGCGCTCGGCGAGCTGGACGGCCTGGACGACGTGCGCCGGGTGGTGGCGCGCTCGGTGAAGCCGCGCCGCTTCGAGCCGCGGCCGTCGTCGCCGCGGCAACGAGACCTACCAGCGTTTCTTGGAGACGACCGGGCTGAGCGCCACGCGCACCGCCCGCGCACCCGTCTGATGGCCCTCGACGCACAGAGAGGACGATTCGCTTGACCGATACCCAGTCCGCATACCAACCGCTGGCCCGTCGGCTCACCGACACCGGTCGCGACCTACCCGCGATCGAGCGCGCGCTGGCCGCCTTCGCAGTGGAGACGCCGTCGTGGGGCTACGGCGACTCGGGCACGCGCTTCGGCGTCTTCCCCCAGCCGGGCCGGCCACGGGACGTGTTCGAGAAGATCGCCGACGCCGCCGAGGTCCACCGCCTGACCGGCACCGCGCCGGCCGTGGCCATGCACTTCCCGTGGGACGCCGTGGACAACCTCGACGAGCTCTCCGAGCAGCTGGCCGAGTCGGGCCTGCGCGCGGGGGCGGTCAACCCCAACCTGTTCCAGGACCCCGACTACAAGCTGGGCTCGATCACCAACCCCGACGCCGAGATCCGGCGCAAGGCCGTCGACCATCTCCTGGAGTGCGTGCAGATCGCCACCGAGCTGGGTGCGACGGCCCAGTCGCTGTGGCTGGCCGACGGCACCAACTACGCCGGCCAGGACGACCTGCGGGCACGGCGCGACCGGCTCCAGGACGGACTGGCCGAGTACTACGCGGCCCTCCCACCCGAGCAGGAGCTGCTCGTCGAGTACAAGTTCTTCGAGCCGGCGTTCTACGCCACCGACATCGGCGACTGGGGCTCGGCGCTGCTGCTCTGCCAGGCCCTGGGTGACCGCGCGCGGGTGCTGGTCGACCTCGGCCATCACGCCCAGGGCGTCAACGTGGAGCAGATCGTCGCCATCCTCGCGCGCGAGGATCGTCTCGGTGGCTTTCACTTCAACAACCGCAAGTACGCCGACGACGACCTCATCGTCGGCTCGGTGAACCCGATGGAGCTGTTTCTCATCTTCGCCGAGCTCGGCCGGCTCAGGCGGCGGGCGGTCTGCCGCGCCTCACCATCGACCAGTCCCACAACATCGAGGCCAAGGTCGAGGCGATGGTGCTCAGCGTGGTCAACCTCCAGGAGTCCTACGCCAAGTCGCTGCTCATCGACCGCGCGGCGCTCGCGCAGGCCCAGGGCGACGGGGACGTGCTGCGCGGCCACGAGCTGCTGCTCGACGCCTTCAACACCGACGTGCGCCCGCTGTGCGCCAAGGTCCGCGAGGAGCTGGGCGCCGCCGCTGACCCCATCGGGGAGCTGCGCGCGTCCGGGTACGCCGATCGCGTCGCCCGGGAGCGAGCGACCGCCCCAGCGCCCAGGCAGAAAGCGACCGCCCCCGCGGGCCTGGGGGTCTCCGAATGAGCGTCGCCTCCCCCATCGTCGCCACCGTGGCCGATCAGTGGTCTGAGGAGGACGCGGCCCGCGCCACCACCACACTCGAAGCGGTGCTGCTGGCCTCCCACCTGCTCGGCGCCAACCGCGCCCTGGCCAACTTCGGCGGCGGCAACACCTCGGCCAAGGGCACCGCCACCGATCACGTCGGGCGCGAGGTGCGCGCGATGTGGGTCAAGGGCTCGGGCAGCGACCTGGCCACGATGTCGGCCACGGACTTCACCCCGCTGCGGCTGGACGAGATCGAGCCCCTGCTGGAACGCTCGGAGATGTCCGACGAGGAGATGGTCGCCCACCTGGCGCGCTGCCAGCTCGACCCGTCCGCGCCGCGCTCGTCGATCGAGACGCTCCTGCACGCCTTCATCCCCGCCGCCCACGTGCACCACACCCACCCGGACGCCATCAACGCGCTGGCCTGCGCGGCCGACGGGCAGGAGCTGATCGCCGAGTGCTTCGGCGAGAGCGCGGCGTGGATCCCCTACATCCGCCCGGGATTCACGCTGGCCAAGCAGGTCGGCGAGGCGGTCCGCGCCAATCCCGACCTGCGCCTGGTGGTGCTGGCCAAGCACGGCCTCGTCGTGTGGGGCGACACCGCGCGCGAGGCCTACGAGCAGACCGTGGCGGTATGCAACCAGGCGGCCGAGCTGGTCAACGCCCGCAGCACCCTGGTGCAGCGTTTCGGCGGTCCGGCCGGCGACAACGGCCCCAGCGGCGAGGCCCGGGCGGCGACCCTCGCCCAGGTACTGCCGGCGCTGCGCGGCGCGGTGTCCAGCGCGCGCGCCAAGGTCCTGCTCACCGACGTCTCGACCGCGGTCTGCGAGCTGGTCGACTCCAGCCACGGCTCCGAGATCGCGACCGTGGGCGCCGCCTGCCCCGATCACCTCGTCCACACCAAGCGCGTGCCGATGTGGGTGGCCTATGACCCCGGGAGCGACGACCTCGACACGCTGCGCTCGCGGCTGGCCGACAGCGCCGCCGAGTACCGCCACTCCTATGAGACGTACTTCGAGCGCAACGCGTCGGACGGCGATGTCATGTCGGACCCGGATCCGCGGGTCGTCCTCATCGAGAGCCTGGGCATGGTGACGGCCGGCAGCACCCCCAAGGCGGCGCGCATCTCCCGCGACCTCTATCACCGCGCCATCGAGGTGATGGCGGGCGCGAGCGCGGTCTCGCAGTTCGTCTCGCTTACCGAAGCCGAGAGCTTTGCCGTCGAGTATTGGCCGCTGGAGCTCTACAAGCTCTCGCTGGCCCCGCCCCCGGGCGAGCTCCAGGGCAAGGTCGCGCTGGTCACCGGCGCGGCCGGCGGAATCGGGCGCGCCGTCGTCCGCGCGCTGAGCGGCGCCGGGGCCTCGGTGGTGGCCTTCGATCTGGACGCTGACGGCGCGGGCGACGCGGTCGCGGAGCTGGGCGACCGCGGGGCCGGGGTCGGCGGCGACGTCACGTCCGAGGAGGCGGTCGCCGCTGCCTTCGCCGCCGCCGTCGAGGCCTTCGGCGGCGTGGACATCGTCGTCTCCAATGCCGGCATCGCCTCCAGCGCGCCGATCGGCGAGACCTCCCTGGCCGAGTGGGAGCGCAATCAGTCCGTGCTCGGCACCGGCTACTTCCTGGTGGCCCGCGAGGCGTTTCGCGTGCTGCAGGCGCAGGGCCGGGGCGGCTCGATCGTGTTCGTGGCCTCCAAGAACGCGCTGGTGGCCGGGCCCAACGCCTCGGCCTACTCCAGCGCCAAGGCGGCCGAGCTGCACCTGGCCCGCTGTCTGGCCGAGGAGGGCGGGCCGGCCGCGATCCGCGTGAACACGGTCAATCCCGACGCCGTCCTGCAGGGTTCGCGGATCTGGGACTCGAGCTGGCGCACCGAGCGCGCCGACGCCTACGGCATCGCGCCCGACCAGCTCGAGGAGCACTACCGCCGCCGTACAGCCCTCGGGGTCAACGTGCTCCCGGAGGACGTCGCCAACGCGGTCCTGCACTTCGCCTCCGAGGCCCGCTCGGCCAAGAGCACGGGCAACATCCTCAACGTCGACGGCGGGGTCGCCGCGGCGTTCCCGCGCTAGGTCCACGGGCGCTCATCCCCTGTCGCGGACCGGCGCCCGGCGCTGGCCGCGTTCGGACGCGTTCGTGCGCGAACAGCCTGAGTGTTTATGTTCGATTTGTGACCGATCATGGGCGTGCATACGTCTTGACAGCCCAAAAACGCTCATATACGTTCCCGTTTAGTCGGCGCGCAGTGCGCCGTGTCCGAGGAAGAGGGAGCCCATGTCATCGTCTCGCGGGCGGCTACTGGCCGCTGCCTTCAGCTGCGCTCTGACCCTGTTCGTGTCTGTGTTCGGATCGGCCGCGGTGGCGACGGCTGACTCGGTTCCCCAGCCGGGCAACCCCGGCCCGCTGTTCTCGCCGGGCTTCTCCGCCAGCCAGTTCTCCGACCCCACGGGCGCCCTGCGCCCCAAGTACCGGTGGTGGCAGCCGGTGGCGGACACCAGCGACGCCCAGCTGCGGGCTGAGGTCCAGTCGATGGCGGCCGACGGGGGCGGCGGCTTTGAGCAGAACGGCTTCCCGGTCACCATGAACAGCGACGGCCAGACCCCCCAGTTCGAGACCTACGCCAACAGCCAGCAGTTCAACGCGATCTTTGGGTGGGGCACGGGCGCGTGGTCAGAGCGGACCGCCGCCTACGAGACGGCCGCCGCCCAGAACGGCGTCCTGGGCGACATGACCGAGGGATCGCGCTGGAACAACTCGGTGCCATCCGTGTTCAGCCAGAACCAGCCGGCCGCCGCCCAGCAACTCGTGTTCGGTGATGCCCAGTTGCAGCCGGGCGCGAACCCGAGTGGCGAGCTACCCCCGGTGCAGACGCAGACGAGCAACGGCACGTTCGGCCCAAGCACCACCGGCGAGGTCTCGGGCGTGAGCACCGAGCTCTGCCAGTCCGCCGCCGCGGGCGACGCGAACCTCAAGCTTCAGAGCGTCGCGGGGCTGCTCGCCGGTGACAGGGTCACCTTGGGCGTGGGCTCGCGCGCGGAGACCGCGACGATCAAGAGCGTCGGCTCCGCGTCCCCGTGCGTCCCGCTTTCGCAGGCGGCGCAGGCCGGGGATCACGCGGTCCACGTCCCGCTCCCGCCCAACGACTCCAACGGCTCGGGCGGCCTCGGCGTCGTCGGCCAGACCGGCGCCGCGCACAGCGCGGTCACCGGTGTCGACGGGACGGGCATGGAGCCGGGGCAGTTCACGGCCGGGGAGCAGATCTCGCTCGGCTCGGGCTCGACGCGTGAGACGGACACGATCGCGCGCGTCGGCACCTATGACATCGCGGCCCCCACCACCGTCGCCGCCGACGCCGGCGCCGGGGCGACGAACGTCGAGGTGGCGAGCACCTCGGGCTTCCTGCGTGGGGACACGATCACCTTTGATCCCGGCCAGTCCGACCAGCAGTCGCGGACCATCACCGCGGTCGGCGTGGGCGGGACCGGCACCACCCTGTCCAAGTCCGGCGCCGCGGGCGACCTCGGGGTCAGCGTGGCCAGCACGACCGGCCTCTCGGCGGGCAACCAGATCGTCATCGATCCCGGCCATGCCGACCAGGAAACGGTCATCATCGCCAATGTGACCTCGGCGGCCGCGCCCGCCGACAACGTTCTGCTCCAGGACACCACCCTGGCCCGCAGCCACGCCAGCGGGGAGCCGGTGGTCCTGGCCGGGATCGGGGTGAGCTTCAGCCCGGCGCTCACGCACGCCGTCACCAGCGCGACCACCGCCACCGACACGGGCACGGGATTGTTCCTGTCCCATCCGGTGGCCCATACCCACGCGCTGGGTGACACGCTCGTCGCCGCGGGCAGCGGCGTCACACTGACCGCGCCGCTGGGCAAGGCCCACGCCGCCGGCCCGAACACCGCCGCCCAGACGACGGTCGCCGCCGCCGCCGCCCGCGGCGCCACGACGATCACCGTGGCGAGCGCCAACGGCTTGGCCGCAGGGGACATGGTCACCATCGGCGCCCCGGGCTTCAGCGAAGACGCCACGATCTCTTCGATCGGCACGGCCACCAGCGCGGGCACGCCGCTCACGCTGAGCGGCGCCCTGACCATGAGCCACTTCGACGGCGACCCCGTCACCGACACGGCCAACCGCGCCGCGGGTGCCACGACACTCGCCGCAGCGGCGTCACCGGGGGTGACCGACGTCAAGGTTGCCAGTGTTGCCGGGCTGTTGCCGGGTGACACCCTGGCCCTCGGCCCCGCAGGGGCCGTCAGCGAGATCGCCGTTGTCAAGAGCGTGGGGACCGCCGGCGCCTCGGGCACCGGTGTGACACTCACCAGTGCACTGTCAGACGCACACGCCGCCGGAGTGGCAGTCAGTGACAACCCCGACGCGAACGCCAGCGCCGGGCTCTCTGACGTCGCCATCACCCATCTGGTGGCGGTCGAGTTCGCTCAGTGCACCGGCAGTGATGCCTCGACCTGCCCGTCGGCGCCCACAGGGGGCACGCGCGACCTCGACCCGTCGTCGGTCCAGGTCGTCACCGGTCGGGTCCGCGACGGAGTGCTGCACTACAACGGCACGCTGCCCCACGGCAACGGCAACCCCTGGGAGGAGCTCGTCTTCTACCAGACCGCCGACGGCCAGACGCTCAACGGCGCCACGGCCAGGACGCCGGCGTACTGGCTCGACCACCTGAGTGTCGCCGGCGCGCAGGCGATGGGCGACTACTTCGACAGCCACATCCTCAGCAACCCGACCACTGTCGCCGCCATCCGCTCCCAGGATGTGCACACCGGCAAGCCGGCGGTCTTCGAGGACTCGCTCGAGCTCTCGGCCAACCTCAAGTGGACGCCGCAGATGCTCTCGCAGTGGTCGGGCCAGCTCGGGTATGACCCGGTGACGTTGCTCGCCGCGATCGGCGGTGAGGACCAGTCGGTAACCGGAACACCTGTGTTCGACTTCCCCCAGAACGACGGTCACGGCGCCTCGCTCGGCTGGCGGGTCCGCGAGGACTACCGCCAGATGTGGAGCAACCTCTATACCGGCCGCTACCAGCAGACGCTCGACAACTGGGCCAGCGGCCACGGGCTGGTCGCCCGCTTCCAGGCCTACGGCGATCCGATCGACGCCGGAGCGGCGGCCGCTCACTCGGGCATCCCCGAGGGGGAGCACCTCGAGTTCGGCGGCGACGACGAGACCCAGCAGTTCAAGGTCGTGGCGTCCGGCTCCTACCAGACGGGCAACAACGTCGTCTCCGACGAGTGCTGCGAGGAGTTCGGGACCACGTTCGGCGGCACCTACGGCGTCGACGGCACGGGCTCCGGTCCAGAGGGCAGCTCGATCCTGTCCAACGCCAACTCCGCCTACGCCGACATCGCCGGCGGGGACACGCAGATCATCTGGCACGGCTGGCCCTACAACCCCTACCCGGCGGGAGCCGCGGCCGTGTGGCCGGGCAACTCGTTCGCCGGCGACCAGCTCGTCTCGGCGGCCAACGGCCCCAACAACCCGACGTTCGCGGACAACCGCCAGGACAACCTCGCTCTGGCGCGGGTGGCGCTGGCCATGCGCCAGGGTGCGCCGAGCTTCGATATCGCGGTCTACCACCAGGACCTCGGCCTGGCGGGACAGGCGGCCGACAACCTGAGCACCGGGGAGGACCTCGGCAACCGGGTCTCGGGCGGCCAGACGTTCACGCCCACGACGGGCCAGATCATCCGCAGCTCCTCGACGCTGGCACAGACGGGCTACACCTACGGCTACGTCAGCCCGGAGTTCTTCCGCTACCCGACGGCGCAGTACGGCCACGACGGGTCGGGCGGCCGCGTGCTGTTCCCCGGCCACGGCAACTACGGATCGCTGGTCATCTACAGCCAGTCGGTGATGCCCGTCGACGTGGCCCAGAAGATCCTGGCCCTGGCCCGCGGCGGCCTGCCGGTGGTGATCGTCGGACAGGTCCCTGACGCCACCGCGTCGGCCAGCCCGGGGACGGTCTCCGGTTTCGCCGCGCGTGATGCTCAGGTGCAGGGAGCGATGGCCGAGCTCACGGCGCTGCCCAACGTGAAGGTGGTCAGCGACGCCACCGCGGCCGGCTCCCAGTCCCAGGACGAGAACGCTCCCGCCGCGCTGCGCGCGCTCGGGATCACGCCGTCGACCGGACTGTCGGCCACGTCGACCAGCGGCACGGCTCAGCCGGTGCTGACCGAGCGCCGCCACGACGCCCGTACCGCCACCGACTACTACTTCCTGTTCAACCCCGACCTCAGCGCGACCGTGTACCCGACGGTCGACCTCGCCGGCCACGGCCGGCCGTACCGGTTGGACACCTGGGGCGCCCAGGTGACGCCAATCGCGGCCTATGACCGCTCGCGCGGGCACGTCAGCCTGTCGCTGCGGATCGCCCCGGGCAACTTCGCGCTCATCGCGATCTCCCGCCGCGACCTAGCCCACGTCCCCATCTGGGGCCCGCTGCACGCGACGTCGACGACGGCCAACGCCACCCAGGCGGCGACCGGCAACGTGATGTACCAGCACGGGCGGCTCGTCGCCCGGGCGAGCAAGACCGGCATCTACGACACGACGCTGTCGAACGGCAGGACCGTCTCGACGACGATCACGGTGCCCCAGTTCGGCGGTACGTCCGGCCCCTTGACGCTCAGCAACTGGCAGCTGTGGGTCGACAGCTGGGGCCCAACCCCGTCCGGCGACCCGACCCAGACCCGGCACACCCGGATCCCATCAAGCGGCACATTCACGGTCACGCCACTGGCTTCCAGCAACGACGGGAGCCTGCCTTCCTGGACCGCGATCACGCCCCAGAACGGGTTCCCGGTGGCCGACAACCTCACCAACGTTGCCGGTATCGGCACCTACACCAGCTCGCTGCGCCTGCCGTCGCGCTGGTCCAGCCATTCGGCCGGCGCGTTCCTCAACATCGGGGTGGCGGTGGACACCGTTGACATTCAGATCAACGGCAGGCCCGTCACGGGCATTGACCAGAACGACCGCAACCAGATCGACGTCGGCCACTACCTGCGGGCCGGGACCAACACGATCACGATCAGCGTGGCGACCCCGCTGCAAAACGCCGTCGACGTCGCTCCGGCGGTGCCGGCCACGGGCCAGGTCCCGAACTCCAGCGAGACCATCGGGTCGCTGCAGGGCGCGGGCGGCGGCTCGCCGTTCGGCGGCGGCGCCTCAAAGGACGCGAACATGGGCCTCATCGGCCCGGTCACGCTCACCCCGTACGGCCAGGCGCCGGTCGGCGAGGGTGGGGAATCGAGATCCCACCCATCCCACCACCGCCATGGAGCCCGCGGACTGTGACGCCTCTCTCGCGCGCGCGGCCGCATCTGACCGGGGGCTTTCCCTGTGCGTCATGTGCGACCCTGTGCGCGTGAGCGGTCTATCTGATCAGAAACAACCAGTCGTGCCCGCCGAGCGGCGACGGATGATCCTGGAGCTCCTGCGCGAGCAGGGGTCGGTCAGCGTCGCCGCTGTGGAGGAGCGCTTCGGCGTGTCCCCCATGACCGCGCGGCGCGATCTGGCCCTCCTGGCGGAGTCCGGCTACGCCCGGCGCACCCACGGCGGGGCCATGCTGCCCGAGCTCGCCGCCCACGAGGACTCCTTCCAGAGCCGGGTGGAGCAGGACATCGACATCAAGATGCGCCTGGCCCAGGCGGTCGCGGCCACGGTGCAGCCCAACGAGACGGTGTTCATCGACTCCTCCAGCACCGCTTACTTCGTCGTGCGTGAGATCCTGGAGTCCGGGCTGCCGGTGACGCTGCTCACCAACTCGCTGCCGGTGATGACCCTGGTGGGCTCCAGCGACGCCCCCGGAGTGGACCTCATCGGGATCGGCGGGAGCTTCCGCAAGCTGACGCGGTCCTTCGTCGGCGCCGAGACGGTCCGGATGATCGAGCGCTTCTTCGTGGACCGGATCGTCTTCAGCGTCAAGGGCATCGAGCTGGAGGGGTTCCTCACCGACCCCGACCCGCTGGAGGCCGACGTCAAGCGAGCGATGATCGACCGGGCCCGCTCGGTGCTCCTCGTGGCCCAGGCGCAGAAGTTCGACGAGCGGGGACTGAACGTGATCGTCCCCGCCAGTGTCGTCGACCTGGCCTACCTCTCGGATCCGCCGAGCACAGGGGTGCGCATCCTGGAGGCGGCGGGCGTGGAGGTCCACGCCGTCTGACGGCGGCGCAGGGCCGCCGCGGCCTCAGGCCGCGACGCGCGGATGGCGCGGGCGAGCGGGGTGACCACGGCGACGATGACGAGGGCACACAACACGATGTTGAAGATGAGGGCGAGGACCATGTCTGACTCCTTGGCATTGCTGGGGTATGCCTGGAGGATCGCGGCGCGACCGAAGACCAACGTGGGATCGCCGTAAGACTCAGCTAAGCCTGGAAGGGATGACCCCTCTTGTCGGGACACCGCGTCCCCCTATAGGGTTGCCCGCGTGACTGACCAGCTCCCCGGAGCGGGGCCACCGGGGGCTGAGAGCAGGGGCGATGACGCCTCCCGTGCGACGTTCACCCGGTCGATCCTGGACACGGCACACGAGGCGTTTGTCTCGATGGATGCGGCTGGGCGGATCATCGACTGGAACGGAGCGGCCGAGCGCACCTTCGGCTATGCCCGCGACGAGGTGGTGGGACGCGAGCTGGCCGACGCCATCGTGCCCGACCGCTTCCGCCAGGCCCACCGGGAGGGCCTGCAGCGCTTCCTGCGCACCGGCGAGCACCGGATCCTTCACGAGCGCACCGAGCTGAGCGCGGTCCATCGCGACGGCCACGAGTTCCCGGTCGAGATCACCATCTCCTACACCGGCGCCGACACCCCCACCTTCCACGCCTTCCTCCACGACATCTCCGAGCGGCGGCTCAGCGAGCAGGTTCTCCGCGCCATGCAGTCGGTGACGACGGCGATGGCGCGCGCCGACACCCCCGAGCAGGCCCTCGAGGCCCTGCTGGAGCGCCTGGGCGCGGACATGGGCTGGGACGTCGGGGCGTTCTGGGCGGTGGCCGACGACGGCGCGCTGGACCTCGTGGCCGGTTGGGCCGCAGGCGGCGTGGACGCGTCGGAGTTCGAGCGCCTGAGCCGCCAGCTGCGCCTCGAGCCCGGCGTCGGGCTGCCCGGCCAGGCTCTGGAGCGCCGCGAGCCCGTCTGGATCCAGGACTACCCCGCCGACCCGGGCATGCTCCGGGCGCGCGCCGCCCGCACCGCGGGCCTGCATTCCGCGATCTGCGTGCCGGCCACGCGCGAGGGCGAGGTGGTGGGGATCATCGAGCTCTTCAGCACCGAGCTGCGCCTCCGCGACCCGGCAGTGGTCGGGGCGCTGGCCAGCGTCGGCGGGCACATCGGGGAGCTGCTGGCCGTCCTGGACGAGCGCCACGCGCTTCTCCGCCGCCTGGAGACGCTCGCCCTCACCGACCAGCTCACCGGCCTGCCCAACCGGCGTGCCTGGGAGGAAACCCTGGCCCGGGAGCTGGCGAGGGCGGCCCGCGACGGCCTCCCCGTGTGCGTCGCGGTCCTCGACCTCGACGGATTCAAGCGCTACAACGACGACCTCGGGCACCTGGCCGGCGACGGCCTGCTCAGCCGGGCGGCGGACGCTTGGCGCTCCGAGCTGCGCGGCGGCGACGTCCTGGCCCGCTACGGCGGCGACGAGTTCGCCGCGCTCATCCCCGGCCGCGCGCTCGAGACCGCCGTCGTGGTCGTTGAGCGCCTGCGGCGCGCCGCCCCGGAGGGCTGCACGTGCTCAGCAGGCGTGGCCATGTGGGACGGCGCCGAGTCCGCCACGGACCTGTTCGGGCGGGGCGATGCGGCTCTGTATGTGGCCAAGCAGTCCGGGCGCAATCAGCTCGCCGCCGCGAGCTGACTTCTGGCTCTCAACGTTCCCGGTGAGCGGGCGAACGTCAGAGACAGCAACGAAGGAGGAGTGTGCTCGTTGCTCGGGGCGCGTTGGGCAGGTCCCAGCCGGGGTTGAGGCGGATTTTGGAGCTATTTCCTGCAAAATCCGCCACAACCCGCTGCCGCCGCGGTCATGCCCCTTTTCCCAGTCCGCCGTTGACGTTCGCCAGGTACCCAGGGCCGACGCCACGAAGCTCAGCCGTCGGCAGCTCGCCACAGCGAGAACGCCAGCAGCCCCAGAGCGGCCACGGGCACGATCCACCACGCGGTGACTCCCGACCCCGCGGCCACCGCGGTGACGCCCAGGGCGACCACCACGCCCACGGCGGTCCGCCAGTCATCGCCGACGACGAAGTCCCACACGAACGCCCCGAACGCCCGCACCCGGCGGGTCACGCCCGCACCGCCGCGCGCCCGGCGTGCTCGCCACGTGCCCGCCGCAGCGCGCTGACCATGGCCCAGCGCGCAGGCCAGCGTCGCCGGGACGATGGCCAGCAGCGCGGCGTCGCCCCCGGGCCAGTGCGCGCCCGGCGCCCTCGGCGCCCCAGAAGATCCCGAACGAGGTCAACATCACGCCCACGCCGAACTTCAGCGTGTTCTCGGGCACCCGAGCCAGGGGCGCGTGCGCCATCACGCCGGCCAACGCCACCGCGAGCACCGCCACGGCGGCCGCGGCAGCGGCCAAGGGCACGTTGTGCTGGTTGGCGCCGAAGGTGAGCACGATGAAGACCACCTCCAGCCCCTCGAGCAGCACGCCCTTGAAGGCGACCGTGAACGAGTAGGCGTCCAGGCGGCCGCCACCCAGCCCATCCGAGCCCAGCCCGCCCGCGCCGCGCGCAGCCTCCTGCTCCTCCGCGAAGGTCGCCAGCTCGTCGTGCAGCGCCTTGAGGCCGCTGGCGCGCAGGATCGCCTTGCGCAGCCACTGCAGGCCGAACACCAGCAGCAGCCCGCCCACGACCACGCGCAACACGCCGAGCGGCAGCGCGGTGACCGCGGGCCCCAGCGCCGCGGTGATCACCGCCAGCGACCACCAGCGCCGCGCCGACGCCGGTCAGCGCCGAGCGCCAGCAGCGGGTGGCGCCGACGGCCAGCACGATCGTCAGCGCCTCGACGGCCTCGACCGCGCAGGCGGCCAGGACCGACAGGGCCAGCCCGACCTCGGCGTCCGCTCACGCCGGTCTGGACCGCCGCGGAGTCGGCCAGGCCGAGCTCGTCGATGGCCTGCTCGCGCATCTTGAACTTCTGCACCTTGCCGGTCACCGTCATCGGGAAGGCGTCGACGGTCTTGACGTAGCGCGGGATCTTGTAGTGGGCGATCCGGCCCTGGCAGAACTCGCGCACGGCGTCGGCGTCCAGCGACGGCGCCGCTCGCGCGGGATGATCCACGCCATCAGCTCCTCGCCGTAGCGCCGGTCGGGCACCCCGATCACCTGAACGTCGGCGACCGAAGGATGGCTGTAGAGGAACTCCTCGACCTCGCGCGGGTAGACGTTCTCGCCGCCGCGGATGACCATGTCCTTGCTGCGCCCGACGATGTTGACGTAGCCCTCGTCGTCCATGGTGGCCAGGTCGCCGGTGTGCATCCAGCCGTCGGCGTCGATCGCCTCGCGCGGTGCGCTCCTCGGTCGTTCCAGTAGCCGGCCATGACGCTGTAGCCGCGGGTGCACAGCTCGCCCGGGCTCACCGCGCGCGCACCGTGGCGCCGCCCTCGGGGTCGACGATCTTGACCTCGACGTGCGGGTGGACGCGCCCGACCGAGCCGACCCGCTTCTCCACGCGGATCGTCATACGCCGTCTGGGTCGACACCGGCGAGGTCTCCGTCATGCCGTAGCGATGCCCGACCTCGCTCATGTGCATGAGGTCCATGACCCGCTTCATCACCTCGACCGGGCACGGCGAGCCGGCCATGATCCCGGTGCGCAGCGAGCTGAGGTCATAGTCGGCGAAGCGCGGGTGGTCGAGCTGGGCGATGAACATCGTCGGCACCCCGTACAGCGAGGTGCAGCGCTCCTCCGCGCACGCCTTCAGCGTCGCCTCGGGATCGAACGCCGGCGCCGGGATGACCATCGCCGCGCCGTGCGTGGTGGCGCCGAGGTTGCCCATCACCATCCCGAAGCAGTGGTAGAAGGGCACCGGGATGCAGATCCGGTCCTCCTCGGTGTAGCGGCAGCCCTCCCCCACGAAGTAGCCGTTGTTGAGGATGTTGCGGTGCGTGAGCGTCGCGCCCTTGGGAAAGCCGGTCGTCCCGCTCGTGTACTGGATGTTGATCGGGTCGTCGGGGCCCAGCGCGTCCGCGCGGGCGCGCAGCATCGTCGGCGGAGACCTCGCCGGCGCCGCGCCAGCAGCTCCGTCCCAGTCCGGGCGAGTCCAGGAACACGACGCGCTCGAGCTCGGGCAGCGAGGGACGGACCTCGCTCGATCATCGCGCGGTAGTCCGAGGTCTTGAAGGCGGGCGCGGCGACGAGCATCCGGCAGCCCGACTGCTTGAGCGCGTACTCGAGCTCGGAGGTGCGGTAGGCGGGGTTGACGTTGACGAGGATCGCCCCGAGCTTGGCGGTGGCGTACTGGACCAGCGTCCACTCCACGCAGTTGGGGCTCCAGATCCCGATCCGGTCGCCCTTGGCCAGTCCGGCCGCCATCAGCGCCCGGGCCAGCTCGTCGACGGCCGACCCCAGCTCGGCGTAGGTGTAGCGCATGCCCTGGGCGCAGGAGATCAGCGCATCGCGGTCGCCGAACTGCGCCACCGCTCGGTCCAGGTTGGCGCCGATCGTCTCGTCGAGCATCGCCGCGGACGTGTCGCCTCGGGCGTAGGAATCGGTCATCGCCTCTCCAAGGTTGGCTGACAGGCCTCGCCGGCGATTCTACGGGCGTGCGGCTCGGCCACGATGAGTTCATACTCACCTGAGACGTGCCCCTTCCCCCGCTGTTGTCGTGAGCACCACTCGCGTCCTGAGTGAGGACCCGGAGCTCGCCGAGGCGATCCCGGGCCCGCGGCGCGCCCAAGCCATCGCGGACTGCGTCGTGCCGGTCCGCAGCGTCGGGCGCGGCAGCTGGCGCCCGGAATCCGGCGGGGCGAGCTGGGTGGGACACGACGGGATCGGACTGCTGGTCCTGGAAGGGCTGCTCATCCGGCGCGTCGGGGTCGACGATCGGTTCGGCGCCGAGCTGCTGGGCGAGGGCGACCTGCTGCGCCCGTGGCAGGACGAGGCCGGGTCGGGCACGATCAGCCCCGCGACGGGCTGGAGGGTGCTGGAGGCCGACTCGGCTCGCGGTGCTCGACGAGACCGCGGCGCGCCGTATGGCCGCCTACCCGCAGCTCACCGGCGCGCTGGTGGCCCGGGCCGTACAGCGCAGCCGGAGCATGGCGGTCAACATGGCCATCATCCACCAGGCCCGGGTCAACGTCCGGCTGCTGATGCTGCTCTGGCACCTGGCCGACCGCTGGGGCCGGGTGCGCTCAGAGGGTGTCCTGCTGCCCCTGCGCCTCACCCATTCGGTGCTGGCCGACCTGGTGGCGGCGCGTCGGCCGACGGTGACCAGCTCGCTCTCCGAGCTGGCCCGTCAGGAGCTGGTGGAGCCCCAGACGCGCGGATGGCTCCTGCTGGGCGAGCCGCCGAGCGAGCTGCTCGAGCTCGAGCGCGTGCACGCGGGGGCGGGCGCCGGTTAGCGTGGTCGCCGGTCAGCGGACCGTGATCCGCGTGTGCATGCCCCGCTTGAGGTGGTTGGGCATGGAGCAGTACAGCTCGTACGTCCCCGGCGCCAGACGCCACGTCGCCTGGCTGACCTTGCCGGACTGAGTGACCGCGTCGCCTTGGGTGCGGCCCACCATCGCCCCGCGGCTGAGGCGCCGGATCCGCAGGTCATGGGCGTCCTGGCCGCGGTTCCACAGCTGGACGATCACCTTCCCCGAGACGATCGCGGGGCGCGAGGGCCACAGTGACCACTCCTGGGCATAGACCAGGAGCCGGGCCGGGGCCTTGGCCGAGCCGCCCTCGGCGGGCAGCCTGGCGGCGCTCGCGCCGCCGCCGGCGACCATCGCCCCCGCGGCCGCCGCGCCCAGCCCGACGGTGAGTGCCCGGCGGAGGATCATCGGACAAGCTGGTAGCGGGCGAACGTGCGCGCGCCGGGGATCACCGTCGCGGCGTCGTGGTCAAACCACTGCTCCAGCAGCGAGCAGTACACGCCGCGGAAGTCGACGTTCTCCTTCTGGTTGCCGTTGGCGTCCAGGTTGGTCAGCGATGGCCACTCCCCCACCATCGTGCCGGTCGACGCGGGTGCCGATGAGCATCCCAACACCCGCGGCGCCGTGGTCGGTCCCCTTCCCGCCGTTCTCCTGCGCCCGGCGCCCGAACTCCGACCACACGTGCACGAGCACGCGGTCGGCGATCCCCCGGGCCTCGAGGTCGGCCTGGAAGGCGGCGATCGCCTCGGCGATCGTCGTCAGCCCTGGGGTGAACGTCTCGCTCTGGGTGGCGTGCGTGTCGAACTGGGTCTCCGGCGTCAGGGCGACGCATCGCAGCGGCAGGCCGGCCGCGATCATCGCCGCCAGCCCGGCCAGCCGCTGAGGGAAGTCCGACGTGCTGCTGGTCGGGTAGGTGACCGGGCGTGGTGTAGGTCGGCTTGCCGTCCGCGTTGCGGAACGGCGCCAGGGCGCGGCGCACGACCCCCACCTCCGAGGCGGCGCCCGCCACCTGGGCGATCGCGGGATCGGCGGCCCGGCGGTGGGCGTCGCCCATCGCCGAGGCGGAGTCGAGGGTCAGGTTGAACACGTCGCCCCACACATCGTCCAGCCACAGCGAGAAGCTCTCGGGCAGGTCGATCGCCGCCACCGGATTGACGGCGGTGGCCAGCGTCGGGTTCATCTCGCTGTCCATCGAGAGCCCCTGGAGCGGGTTGGCGGCGGTGCCGACCTGATCCAGATAGCGGCCCAGCCAGCCGGTCATCACCCGGGTGTCGGCCGCGCCGACCTCCCAGTAGTGGCGGCTGGTGAAGTGCGACATGTCCGGGTCGCGGTAGCCGATGCCGGGAAACACGGTCAGCTTGCCGGCGCTGTGCAGCGCAGCGAACCCGGCCGCGGCCGGCCCCCAGCTCAGCCGCGGGTCCTCGGCGAACGGGATCCCGTCAGACGGGGACACCGCCAGGGTGGGGCGCAGCTTGCGGTAGGTCGGGTCCTCGGTCGGGGCCAGCACCGACAGGGCGTCGATCCCGCCGGCGAGGAAGATCGAGACGAGGATCGGGCTCGACGCGCTCTGCGCGGTGGCCGCCTGGGCGATCCCCTCCGACAGCGCCCGTCCGCCCAGTCCCAGCCGCCCGGCGCCGTAGACCGACATAAGCCCGCCGGCGGCGCCGAGCAGGAAGCGGCGGCGGTCGATCGCGCTCCCGGCGGGCATCGGCATCCGCGGATCCCACTCGCGCGGGATTCGGCTCGACCTCCCGCCGCGATGGCCGCACGCATCGCTTGTGTCCGGGTGAAGCCGGCGCAGCAGCTATCTGCAGGCGGCCGGGCGCATCAGCATGTCTGCCAATCGGGCGTGGTGGGGATCAGCGCGCGCAGGGCGTTCTGGCGCATGATCCGGTAGGGGCGCTGCTCCCAGTCGGCCTTGATCCGCTTCTGGGCGCTGCGGCTGAAGGCGCGCAGCTCGCTCGTGGTCGTGTCCGATAGGTCCGGGTTGCCCCAGTAGGCCAGCGCGCGGGCGAGCGCCTGCGACGCGTTCTCGTGGATGTCGTAGGACTTGGAGTCAGGGTCGATCGTGTTGTTCTCCAGCGCGTAGTTGACGGCCGTGAAGCGCGCCGTCCAGCGCGAGGTGTCCAGCCAGTGCGTGTAGTCCCAGCCGGCCACGTTGGGCGGGTCGAACAGCCGCTGGCCGGTCTGCTCGCCGATCCAGGCCCACGCGTTGGTCTGCATGGTGTTGCCCGGGGGCGCGCAGCAGCCCGGCGCAGTAGACGACGGGTGGGATCACCATCCGCGCGCCCTCGTAGAACAGCGGGTGGCGCAGGATCGCCTCCACCAGCGGCCGCACCTCGAACCCGCTGCGGACATAGGTGCGCTCCAGGGCGCGCAGGACGCCGGCGGGGATCGGCTCGGCGACGAAGTAGCCCCACAGCTTGGTCGACCATGAACGAGGGATGGGTGCGATGGCTCACGCACAGCCGGCAGGTGTCCAGGTAGTTGAAGCGCCCGCGCTGGCCGAAGATCCTCTTGACGCCGGTCGTCGTGGAGCGTGGGGTCGAAGCGGAAGTCGTGGGGCCCGCGGCTGTCGCTCCAGCTGTTGGTGAAGCCGGTCAGCGCCCGGGCCTGCTCGTGGACGTCGTGCTGGGTGTAGCCGCGGTCGGCGCCCAGCGTGAACAGCTCCATCACCTCACGGCCGTAGTTCTCGTTGGGGCTGTACTTGTTGTTCTCGGTGCCCGACAGCCACAGGAGCA
The DNA here is from genome assembly GCA_963790605.1 of uncultured Actinomycetota bacterium. Taxonomy (GTDB): domain Bacteria; phylum Actinomycetota; class Thermoleophilia; order Solirubrobacterales; family Solirubrobacteraceae; genus Palsa-465. The sequence goes on from CAWBPG010000005.1 coordinate 1,173,435, forward strand.
TCGCCGGGTCCCGGGTGACCTCCACCAGCAGGTCATGGAAGTTGCCCAGCGCCCGCGCGCGCATCATCCGGTTCTGGCGCAGCATCAGCGCCGCCGTGGACGCCATCGATCGAGGTGGCAAACCAGCTGTGCCAGACGAGCGTCATGCGCTCGACCAGCTGCTGGTCTGAGCGCACCATCCGGTCCAGCCACCAGCAGTGGTCATCGCCCCAGACGTCGATCGGATCCAGCGGCAGGCCGCCCTCGCCGTGCGGCGCGCGGCCGATCAGCTGGGCGCGCCCCTGCGGGCGCGTCAGCGACGCCACCGCGCCGTCGAGGCCGAGCGCGGCCAGGCGCTTGGCCTGACCCGGCTTGGGGCCGAAGCCCGCGCGCCAGAGCAGCCGGGTGGCGTGGCGTTCGGTGAAGCCGCCCGCGGAGGGTCGCGATCGGGGAGCTGGGGAGTGAGGCCATGTGATGGGGTCCGAACGGGCGCACCGGTCCGGCTATGCGGCGCATCGCAGCATCGCCGACCCCCTTTACTCCCCGGCGGCTCCGCACGGCTGAATGTCTGGCAGGAGTCTGCCCGCCGTGCCATCCGCTTCACCGATCTGTGCGCAAACGAGCGGGATTCGTTCCAAATCTGGGGCAGAGATCGTGCGCGGAGGGCCCCTGGCGCACCGGATAGCAGTGATCCGCCCGCGGGCCATCGCCGTAGATGGCTGTGGGACCGGACTGCGCACGATGAGACAAGGAGTTCGGATGACGGAATCCAGCAACACCGAGGCAGGCGAGCCAACGCCCGGCATCGTCGAGCGGCTCGCTCGCGACGATGTCGAGCGCAAGCGGTTTCTCAAGATGGCGGGCAAGCGCATCGGCGCCGGCGCGGCGGCGACGTCGCTGGCGGCGTTCATCGCCGCCTGCGGCAGCTCGTCGAGCACGGCGAGTCTCGGGCGCGACGTCGAGCGCCGCGGCCGGCACGTCGAGCGCCACGACGAGCAGCATGACCAGCAGCGCCGCCAGCCGCCTCCAGCTCGGGCGACCTGGCGATCGTCAACTACGCGCTGACGCTCGAGTACCTGGAGTCCCAGTTCTACGCCAAGGTGATCAAGAGCGGGCTGTTCCACGGCAAGGACCTGTCGGTGCTCAAGACGTTCGGCGCCGAGGAGGCCGAGCACGTCGCCGCGCTCAAGAAGGTCGCGGGCCAGCTCGGGACCCCCGCCGCCGAGCCGACGGGCAAGTTCCCGATCAACAGCGCGGCGCAGGTCACCGCGCTGGCGGCCACGGTCGAGAACCTCGGCGCCGCCGCCTACCTGGGCCAGGCGCGGCAACATCCAGAGCAAGGAGATCCTCGCCGCCGCGCTCGCGATCCACACCATCGAGGCCCGCCACGCGGCGACGCTGAACCTGCTGCTCAAGAAGTCGCCGACCCCCCACGGCGCGTTCGCCAAGCCGATGACCATGGCCCAGGTGCTGGCCGTCGTCAAGCCGTTCATCGCCTAGCCGCCCGACCTGAGCCAAGAGAGGAACACACCACCATGACACACCCCTGATATGCCCAGCCCGGAGCTGGCCGCCGTGGAGGTCCACGGCATCACCCGCTCCAGCTTCATCCTGCGCGGCGCGCTGGGCGCCGGCGCCGTCTACGGCGCCGGCGCCGTCGCGCCCTATGTCAGCGACGCGTTCGCCGCGCACATCGGATGTCGACATCCTGAACTTCGCGCTCACGCTCGAGTACCTGGAGACCGACTTCTACAAGTCCAAGGGCAAGTCGGTCGGCCTCAGCGGCGAGGCCAAGACGCTGGCCAAGTCGTTCGGCGACGAGGAGGCCGAGCACGTCGGCGCCCTGACCAAGGCGATCACGGCGCCGGCGGCAAGCCGGTCAAGAAGCCGACGTTCGCGTTCCCGGTCACCAACCAGGCCGGCTTCCTGAAGCTCGCCTACGTGCTGGAGAACACCGGCGTCGGCGCCTACAACGGCGCCGGTCCGTCGCTGAGCAACAGGGCGTTGCTGGCCGCCGCCGGTTCGATCGTCCAGGTCGAGGCCCGTCACGCCGCCTCGATCGCCCTGCTCACCGGCCAGTCGATCACCCCCAACGGCGCGTTCGACAAGCCGCTGACCAAGAGCAGGTGCTGGCCAAGGCGGGGCCGCTGATCAAGTAGCGCTGGATCTGCGGCCTGGCCGCCCCCGGTCGCCGACTCCTCGGCCGGCCGGGCGGCACCACCGGTCAAGCAGAACTGCTCCACTACACGACAAACCGTGTTCCGCCCATCCATCAGCTTCCGTCAATCCGGCCCGGATCTCCGCACGCTCGCCGACGAGGACCTGATGCCGCTCGTGCACGACGGCGACGCCCGCGCGTTCGAGGTGGTCTTCGACCGCCACGCCGACGCCGCGTTCTCGCTCGCCTATCGCATGTGCGGACGGCGGAGCATGGCCGAGGACGTCGTGCAGGAGGCGTTCCTGTCCCTGTGGCGCAGCGGCGCGCGCTATGACCGCCGGCGCGGGAGCGTGCGCTCGTGGGTGCTCGGCGTCGTGCACAACCGCGCGATCGACGTCTTCCGGCGCGAGTCGGTCCGGACCGGCCAGGACGTCAACGACGAAGGGATCGTCGAGCGGATGCCCGCGCCCGAGGACACCGACGGCGAGGTCCAGCGCCGCGAGGAGGCCGACCAGGTCCGCACCGCGCTCGACGACCTCCCCGCCGAGCAGCGCCAGGTGATCGAGCTCGCCTACTTCGGCGGTTTCACCCACACCCAGATCGCCGACGATGCTCCAACTTCCCGCTGGTACCGTCAAGGGCGGATGCGGCTCGGCCTGACCAAGCTGCGAATCGCGCTTGGCGACCCCTCCGGAGCGGTGCTATGAGACACCGCGCAAGCCGATGAACGACCGCGACCGAACCCCCCACAGCCGCGACTGCGGCGGCGACGTCGCCGCCTACGCGCTCGGCGCGCTCGACGCCGCCGAGGCTGACGCCTTCCTGCGTCACCTCGACACCTGCGCCGTGTGCCGCGACGAGCTCGCCGCATTCCAGGAGGTCGTGACCGTCCTGCCGATGAGCGCCCCCCGGCATCGCGCATCGCCGGAGCTGCGGCGCCGCGTGCTGCGCGCCATCGACGACGAGCCGGCCCGCGCGGGCGCTCCGCGCCGGGCCGCCGCGGGGCCGTGCGCGGCTTTCGCGCTGGGCGTGCCGCGGCCGGCTCTCGCGTTCGGCACCGCGCTCGTCGTCGCGGTGTCGCGTTCGCCGTCGTCAGCCTCACCTCCTCATCCGGCACGACCACACGGGTAATCCAGGCCAAGGTCACCGGTCAGGCACCGCCCAGCTGAGGATCGCCTCGGGGCAGGCCGAGCTCGTCGTCCATCATTTCTCGCCGCCTCCGGCCGGCCAGATCTATGAGGTGTGGCTCCAGCGCGGCAAGGCCTCGCCATCGCCGACCACGGCGCTGTTCAGCGTGACCGCGCGGTGATGGTGAGGTCGACGTGCCCGGCAACCTGCACGGGGTGTCGCTGGTGATGGTCACGCCCGAGCCGGCCCCCGGCGGCTCCGAGGTCCCGACGCATCTGCCGGTCATCAGCGCCGTCGCTGAGCTAGGCGGACCGGCGGCGCCCGCGCTGCCGCCATCGGGCGGCGGTGATCCAAACCGCGGGGCCCTGCGTAGGAACCAGCGTCTAACGAAAACCCTGATCGGAGATTCAATGCTCGGACTCGACAACCCCATTCACATCCTGTTCGTCCTCGTCATCGTGCTGCTCGTGTTCGGAGCCAAGCGCCTGCCCGAGATGGGCAAGTCCCTCGGAGAGGGCCTGCGCGGCTTCAAGGACTCGGTCAGCGGCGACTCGCACCCCGCCCCCATGGCCCACATGACCGCCGACCCCATGACCGCCGACCACGTCGATGCGCTGCCGGCCGCGCCCGCTCCGGAGGCCACCGCTCCCATGGCTGCGCCCGCTCCCATGGCTGCGCCCGCTCCTACGGCTGCGTCCGCTCCGGCGGTTGAGCCCACCGAGGACCACAGCGTCCGCCGGACCCCGCTCAGCCGGCCGCCTGAGCCCCAGCGTCACCCGACGAGGAATCTGCCGATGCAGATCCCAGGCGCCATCGCGCCCATAGGCCTACGCCCGGTGAGTCACGACGCTCAGTTGAGCGTCGTGGACCACCTCGATGAGCTGCGCTCGCGGCTGATCGTCTCGCTGCTGGCGGTCGCGGTCGCGTTCGGCCTCTGCTTCTGGCAGAACCACCAGATTCTGCGCCTGGTCAACCAGCCGCTGGCCCACAACACCCAGCAGCAGGTCCGCGCCGGCCACGGGCCGCTGGGGGCGACGTACCCCGTGCAGATCAGCGCCCGCGACGTCGCCAAGCAGCTCGGCGTCGTCGTCGGCGCGCTCCGGGCACAGCCCCAGTCCGCGGCCACCCAGTCCTCGCTGGCGCAGGTCCAGAAGAGCCTGGGCAAGGACGTCAAGAGCCTGTCGGCGGCGCCCAGGGCGACCGCCCGGTGACGCTCGGGATCGGCGAGCCGTTCACGGCGACGCTGACCGTGACCCTGATCTTCGCCCTCATCCTGGCCCTGCCGGTGGTGCTGCTGCAGGCCTACGGCTTCTTCATGCCGGCCTTCGAGCCCGAGCTGCGCCGGCGGATGCTCCCGGTCACGTTCGCCATCCCCGCGCTGTTCGCCGCCGGCGTCGCGTTCGGCTACGGGTCGTGCTGCCGGCCTCGCTGCACTTCTTCCAGAACTTCAACAGCGGCGAGTTCAACGTGCTCGTCCAGGCGAACCAGTACTACAAGTTCGCCGCGACCGTACTGCTGGCCATGGGCTCCTGTTCCAGGTGCCGGTGGCGATCATCGCGGTGACGCGCGCCGGGCTCGTCACCCCTCGACAGCTGCGCCGCAACCGCCGCTGGGCGGTGCTGGCGTGCTGTCTGGTCGCCGCCGTGCTGCCCGGGGACGCGATCACGATGCTGCTGGAGACCCTCCCGCTCTACCTCCTGTTCGAGCTCAGCGTGCTGATCGCTGCCATCGGCGAGCGCCGCGCCCAGCGGCGCGCGACCGCCGACGACCACGGCGTCGGGACCCGATCAGACGAAATCGGTAAAAGGCGCGAGGAGATGAGGATCGCGATCGTCGGCGCCGGGGTCTCCGGCCTGGTGGCCGCCCACCTGCTGGTCGCCGAGCACGAGGTGACGGTGTTCGAGGCCGCCGGCTACGCGGGCGGCCACACCAACACGGTGCGGGTCGACACGCGCCAACGAGACCCACCACGTCGACACCGGCTTCATCGTCTTCAACGACCGCAACTACCCCAACTTCGAGCGCCTGCTCGACCGGCTCGGAGTGGCCTCGCAGCCGTCGACGATGACCTTCAGCGTCAGCGACGGCCGCGGCGACTTCGAGTACAACGGCTCCTCGCCCAACGGCCTGTTCGCCAAGCGCGCGCACCTGGTCACGCCGTGGTTTCACCGCATGGTGGCCGACCTGGCCCGCTTCAACCGCGCCGCCCGCGAGCTGGTCCGGCCGGCGCCGGCGACGGCCCGTCGCTCGGGCACGTGGCTCGAGCAGCAGCGCTTCTCGCCGGCCGTTCATCGAGCGGCTGATCGTGCCCCAGGCGTCGGCCGTGTGGTCGGCCGACCCGCGCCAGATGTGGAGCTTCCCCGCCCGCTTCCTGGCCGAGTTCTTCGACAATCACGGCATGCTGTCGTTCCGCGGACCGGCCGCGCTGGCGGACCGTCAGCGGCGGCTCGGCCCGCTACGTCGAGGCGCTGCTGAGCCGCTTCCGCGGGCGCGCTGCGGCTGCGCACGCCGGTGCAGCGCCGTCCGCCGCGGCGCCGACCACGTGCTCGTGACCCCGCGCGGCGGCGAGCCCGAGCGCTTTGACGAGGTCGTGCTGGCCACCCACTCCGACCAGGCGCTCGCGCTGCTGGCCGACGCCAGCGACCGCGAGCACGAGATCCTGGGCGCGATCCCCTACCAGGCCAACGAGGCGGTGCTGCACACCGACATGCGGATGCTGCCGCGGCGCCGGCGCGCCTGGGCGAGCTGGAACTACCACCTGCTCGACGCCGCCGACCGGGCGGACCACGGTGACCTACCACATGAACCGCCTGCAGTCGCTGCGCGCCGAGCGGGAGTTCTGCGTGACGCTCAACCGCACCGAGCGAGATCGACCCGGCCCACGTGATCCGCACGATCGCCTACGCCCACCCGGTGTACACGCCGCGCGGGCATGGCCGCCCAGCGCCGCGTCGCGCGAGATCAGCGCGCGCAACCGCACCCACTTCTGCGGCGCCTACTGGGGCTGGGGCTTTCACGAGGACGGCGTGGTCAGCGCGCTGCGCGTGGCCGAGCGCTTCGGGGCGCGGCTGTGACGGCGCAGCTGCCTCTACGACGGGCACGATCCGCCACCGGCGGCGCCGCAGCCGCGCACGCGAGTTCACGCCACCGGCTGGCGCTGGCCTACGTCGACCTCGAGGAGCTGCCGGCGCTGCTCGGCGGCCGGCTGCTGGCGCGCGGGCCCGGGACTGCTGCGCTTCCGCCGCCGCGACTACCTCGGCGTCCGCGCGCTGCCGCTCGACGTCGCCGTCCGCGACCGGGTCGCGGAGCTGTCGGGCCATCGCCCCGCGGGGCCGATCCGGCTGCTCACCCAGCTGCGCTCGTTCGGGCTGTGCTTCAACCCGGTCAGCTTCTACTACTGCTTCGACGCCGGCGGCGAGCGGTCTGCAGAGCGTGCTGGCCGAGGTGACCAACACGCCGTGGGGCGAGCGCCACTCCTACCTGCTCGACGGCGCGCGGCGCGGACGCCGCGGTGCGTCACGGGCAGCTTCGCCAAGGCAGCTGCACGTCTCGCCGTTCATGGGCATGGACCACGTCTACGAGGCCCGGGCCACGCAGCCCGGGCGCCACCCTGTCGGTCCACATCGAGAGCCGGCGCGACGGCGCGCGCCGCGTTCGACGCCACGCTGGCCATGCAGCGCCGGGAGCTGACCCGGGCCTCCGCGGCCCGGCTGACCGCCCGCTACCCGCTGGCCACCGCCCGCGTGCTGGCGCTCATCTACGGGCACGCGCTCGGCCTCAAGCTGGCCGGCGCGCGCGTCCACCCGCATCCCGCGGGCGGCGGCGCGATGAGCCCGGCGACCCGACGGGCCGTCCTGGCGCGCTGGCGGCGTCGCTGCTGCTGCGCCAGATCCGGGTCGGCAGCCTGACGGTCGTCGAGGGCGCACGGCGGCGGACGTTCGGCAGCGGGGCCGCCGGCGGCGACGATCGACGTCCACGACCCGGCGTTCTGGCGCGATGCTGATGCGCGGCAGCCGCGGCCTGGCCGAGTCCTACGCCCAGGGCATGTGGGACTCGCCCGATCTGGTCGCGGTGATCCGGCTGGCCGCGCGCAACGCGGTCCTGATCGACCGCGTGCGCGCCGTCACCGCGCCGCTGTGGACGCCCGCGCCAGCGCGTGCGCGCGACTGCTGCAACCGCCGCACCCGCCAGCGCAGCCGCCGCGACATCGCCGCCCACTACGACCTCGGCAACGAGCTGTTCGCGCGGATGCTCGACCCGACGATGATGTACTCGTGCGCGCTGTTCGAGCGCGCCGGGATGACGCTCGAGGAGGCGTCGGTGGCCAAGCTCGAGCGCGTCTGCGAGCGCCTCGACCTCGGCCCCGAGGACCACGTGCTGGAGATCGGCACCGGCTGGGGCGGCTTCGCCGTCCACGCCGCCGCCACCCGCGGCTGCCGCGTCACCACGACGACGATCTCCCGCGAGCAGCACGACTACGCGGTCGCAGCGCGTCCGCCGAGGCCGGGCTCGAGGACCGGGTCACGGTGCTGATGCGCGACTACCGCGACCTGCGCGGCCGCTACGACAAGCTCGTCTCGATCGAGATGATCGAGGCGGTCGGCTGGCAGCACATCGGCGCGCTTCTTCTCGCGCTGCTCGGAGCTGCTGACCCCGCACGGCGCGATGCTGCTGCAGGCGATCACGATCGACGACCGCGCCTACGAGGTCGAGAAGGCGTCCAAGTCGTTCATCAAGCGAGTACATCTTCCCCGGCGGCTGCCTGCCCTCGATGGAGGTGATCATGCGCCACGTGGCGCGCCGCACCGACCTGCAGGCGGTCGGGCCTGGAGGACATCACCGCCAGCTACGTCGAGACGCTGCGCCGCTGGCGCGACAACTTCACCGCCCACGCCGACGAGCTGGCGCGAGCTGGGCTACGACGAGCGCTTCCAGCGCATCTGGACGCTGTACCTGGCCTACTGCGAGGGCGGGTTCGCCGAGCGGCGGATCTGCGACGTGCAGCTGCTGCTGGCCAAGCCGCCGTGGGCGGTCAAGGCTGGGCCGCGGCGCGGAGCACCGCGATCGCAGCAGCGGGCTAGTCGCCGCTATCGGCAGTCGCGGCCGCAGACCTTGAGCCGCTGATGTCAGTTATCTGACATTCGGCAGTGATCCGGGCCGACGTCCGACTCCGCAGGACTCGGTGCGCGGACCGGCCCGACTCCCAAAAAGGAGCAGTCTGCATGGCTCATATCAATCTCGAAGCCGTCGACACCGACGGCGCGATCCGCGAGGCCGCCGAGGCGGTCGCGGGCGACACCCGTCTGTGCTTCCTGCGCAAGGGCGCCATGGCCGGCGGCGCCGCCCTGAGCGGCGGCGCGATCCTCAGCGCCCTCGTTCCCGGCACCGCGCTCGGCCAAGGGCGCTCCGCCGTGCCAGCTTCGGCAAGGGCGACATCGGCATCCTGAACTACGCGCTGACCCTGGAGTACCTCGAGCGCGCCTTCTACAACGAGGCGACCAAGAAGGCAAGATCGCCAACGGCGACCGGCAGCTTCCTCAAGCTCGACGACCCAAGCGACGAGCACGCCCACGTCGCAGCTCCTGAAGAAGGCGCTGGGCAGCAGGCCGTCAAGAAGCCGAAGTTCGACTTCCAAGGCAGTCACCGAGCGATCAGGACGACGTTCGCCGCGACCGCCTACGTGCTGGAGAACACCGGCGTGCACGCCTACCTCGGCCAGGCCGGCAACATCAAGAACTCCGACGTACCTGCTGGCCGCGGCGTCGATCGTCACGATCGAGGCCCGCCACTCCGGCGCCATCGGCTCGATCCTCGGCAAGGCGATCGCCCCCAACGGCCCGTTCGACAACGGCTGGACCGCAGCGCAAGGTGCTCAAGGCCGTCAAGGGCACGCGGCTTCATCAAGTAGCCGGCTCAGCGCGCGAGCGCCGCAGTCGCGCGTCAGGCGCGGGTCTCAGCCGCCCGGCGCCTTCGGCGTCGATCACCTCGCTGGGCGATCGCGAACGCGGCGTTGGCCGCCGGCACGCCGGCGTAGATGGCGGTGTGGAGCAGCACCTCGCCGATCTCCGCCGGGGTCAGCCCGTTGCGCAGGCGCCGCGCGGACGTGCATCGCGATCTCGTTCTCGCGGCCCAGCGCGGTCGAGCACCGCCAGCGTGATCGCGCTGCGGGTGCGGCGGTCGAGCCCGTCGCGCGTCCACACCCCGCCCCAGGCATAGCGGGTGATGAACTCCTGAAAGGGCGCGGTGAAGTCGGTGGTGCGCTCGATCGCCCGGTCGACGTGCGCGTCGCCGAGCACCGCGCGGCGCACCTTCATCCCGGCGTCGTGGTCGTCGTCGGTCACGCGCTCACCCCCTGCGTCCGGCTCGGCGAGGTGGTCGGCGATCAGCGGCGTGACCGCCTCGGCGCGCTCGACGCTGGCCAGGTGCGCGCCCGGGTCGAGGAGCTCGAAGCGCGCGCCCGGGATGGCGGCGGCGATCGCCTCGCCGTGCTCGGGCGGGATCGCCGGGTCCTGGCGCGCCGGCGATCACCAGCGTCGGCGCGGTGATGCCGGGCAGGCCGGCGCGCAGGTCCATGGCCGGCGATCGCCTCGCAGCAGCCGGCGTAGCCCTCGGCGGTCGATGCCCGCGATCATCGCCCGGTAGCGCGCGACGACCTCGGGGTGCGACGGCGGCGAAGGCCGGCGTGAACCAGCGGCCGACGCACCGCGTCGGCGACCACCTCCGGGGTGCCCGCCTCGCGCACCGCGGCGGCGCGCTCGTGCCAGGCCGCCGCCGGCGGCAGGTAGGCCGAGGTGCAGAGCAGGATGAGCCGCTCGATCCGCTCGGGCGCGTTGATGGCCAGCCACTGGCCGACCATGCCGCCGATCGACAGCCCGCAGTAGGACGACGCGCGACAGGTCCAGCCGGTCGAGCAGCGCCAGCACGTCGCCCCCGAGATCGGCGATCGAGTAGGGCCCGGTCGGGCACCGGCGAGCCGCCGTGGCCGCGGTGCTCGAAGCGGATCACCCGGTGCGCGGCGCGAGAGCTCGGGCACCTGCGGATCCCACATCTCCAGCGTCGTCCCCAGCGAGCCGCCCAGGAGCAGCGCCGGGGCGTCGTCGGGCGCCGCTGGCGGAGCAGTTGAGGTCGACCGGGGATCACCTGCGCGGTGGGCCGCCAGCGCGCGGTCGATCAGCTCGCCGGCGCCGTCGGGAATCGGCTGGTCCCCGGTCGGCGCCGCGGCGCAGGTTCGCGCGCATGCGCTCGGAGTCGACCTGGAGGTCCTCCAGCAGCTCGCGCGTCCACGCGGTCGCCGAGCCGGTGAGGCCGAGCAGCTCGGTGTAGGTCCCCCACTCCGCCTGCCAGGCGCCGGCGGCGCGCTCGTGCTCCTGCTCCATCGCCGCCAGCACGGTGGCGACCAGGCCGGGGGTGCGCTTGGCGCAGGCCAGCACCGAGACCGCGCGCCACCGGGTTGCGCTTGTGGGCCATGGCGCTCGAGCCGCCGCGCGGTCGGGTCCGCCCTCGCCCTCGGCACCTCGCCCACCTCCTGCTGGGCCAGCAGCGTCACGTCGCGGGCGATCTTGGCCAGCACGCCGCCAATGCTCCCAGAGCGGCGGCCAGCGTGACGGGCCGCAGCCGGATCGCCTGCCAGGGCATGACCGGCTCGGCCAGGCCCAGCTCGGCGGCGACGCGCGCCGCCACCGCGGGCGCCCGCGCTCCCACCGGTCCGCCCATCTGCACCGCCAGCTCGCCGTCGCGCACCTGCCGCAGCCGCGCGGCGCGCCTCGTCGATCCCGGTCAGCCAGCCGGCGGCGCGCAGCCCGAAGGTGATCGGCAGCGGCCTGCTGGAGCAGCGTGCGGCCGATCATCGGCGTGTCGCGGTGCGCCTCGGCCAGGCGCGGCGGCGGCGTCGGCGGCGGCGCGCGCGTCGGCCAGCAGCGGCTCGAGCGCGCGGCTGGGCGATCAGCATCAGCGCGGTGTCGACGATGTCCTGGCTGGTGGCGCCGAGGTGCACGTGCTCGCGCGCCGGCTCGGGCACCGCCGCGCGCAGGGCCTTGACCAGCCCCACCACCGGCGTGGCGTGTCGGCGGCGTCGCGGCCCAGCGCGGCGAGGTCGAAGCGGTCGGCCCGGCAGGCGGCGGCGATCTCGTCGGCCGCCTGCGCCCGGGATCAGGCCCTCCGCGGCGCAGGCACGCGGCCAGCGCCGCCTCGACGTCGAGCATCGCCTGCAGCCAGGCGCCGTCGCTCACCTCCGCGGCGGCCGCGCCGCGCGCGTAGATGCCGCCGAACAGCCCGCTGCTCAGACGGCAAAGAAGACCGTCTCGCCGGGGCCCTGGAGGCGGATGTCGAAGCGGTAGCCGCCGTCCTCGGGCGTCGCGATCAGCGTCTGGCGCCGGTCGGCGGGGACGCGGGCCAGGATCGGGTCCTCGGCGTTGGCCTGCGCCTCGTCGCCGAAGTAGATCCGGGTCACGCACGCGGTTGAGCATCCCGCGGGCGAACAGCGTCACCGCGATGTGCGGCGCCTGCAGCCGTGCCGCCCGGCTCCTGGCACGCGGCCGGGCTTGACGGTGACGATCTCATACGTCGCCGTCCCCGGCCTCGACGCCGTAGCGGGCGAAGCCGCGAAAGCCCTCCAGCTCCGACGCGCCGCCGTAGCCGTGGCAGGTCGGCGAAGCGGCCGTCGGGGTCGGCCTGCCAGGTCTCGATCAGGTGGTCGGGGATCGGGACGCCGGCGCCGTCGTAGATCGTGCCGGTGATCGTGATCGCCCCGGGCGTCCCGGCGTCGACGGCGTGCGGCCCCTCCGGCCACGGCAGCCCGATGGCGAAGTAGGGGCCGACCGTCTGCGAGGGGGTGGTCTCGAAGATCAATGCGCCTCCTCGAACGGCGTCGCCGCCGGGCCGCGCAGGTAGATGTCGAACTCGTAGGCCGCCGCCCAGTCGGGCTGGGTGCCGTGGATCGAGAAGCGCGAGATCATCCGCTCGCGCGCGGCCTCGTCGCGGACCGAGTTGAAGATCGGGTCATAGGGGAAGAACGGGTCGCCCGGGAAGTACATCTGGGTGACCAGCCGCTGGGTGAACGCGCGGCCCATCAGCGAGAAGTGGATGTGGGCCGGGCGCCACGCGTTGTAGTGGTTGCCCCACGGATACGGGCCCGGCTTGATCGTGGTGAAGTGGTAGCGGCCCTCGTCGTCGGTGACGCAGCGCCCGGCGCCGGAGAAGTTGGGATCCAGCGGCGCCGGCCAGCGGTCCCAGCGGTGGCGGTAGCGCCCGCAGGCGTTGGCCTGCCAGACCTCGACCAGCGTGTTGCGCAGCGGCTTGCCCTCGGTGTCGAAGACGCGGCCGGAGACCGTGATCCGCTCGCCGATCGGCTCGCCCTCGTGCTGGCGGGTGAGGTCGGCGTCGCCGGGCGTGATCACCCGCGCGTCGCCGAGCGCCGGGCCGGTGATCTCGGTGATCGTGCTGCGGCAGGTAGACGAGCGGCTGCTTGGGATGGCGCAGCGCGGTCGACTTGTACGGCGGGTAGTCGAGCGGCGGATGCGCGTCGGCCGGCTCGCGCAGGTAGTTGCTGGGCGTGTCGACGACCGGGGCGTAGATCGGCTCGGTGGTCTCCTCGGTGCTCATCGTCTGTCAGTCCCCTCTTGATCTCTGAACGTGCACTCGAACGGCTCATCGGCTCAGCAGCTCCCGCAGCGCCGCGAGCTCCTCGTCGGTGGGCGGCGGCGTGTGCTGCAGGCGCGGCGGCGACGCTGCAGGTCCCAGCCCGGTGGCCTCGCGCACCTGGTCGGCGCTCGACGCCGGGGTGGATCTGGGTGAGGCGTCAGCTCGCGGGTCTCGGGGTCGGGCTCGAGCACCCCGAGGTCGGTGATCACCGCGGTCGGGCCGCGGCCGCGGAAGCCCAGGCGCTCGCGGTCGCCGGGCCCGTCGCCGAAGCCGACGGTGGTGCGGAAGTCCAGCTGCTCGACGAACGTGCGCGGCGAGTGCGGCGCGATCACCACCACCTCCTGGCAGCAGGCGGCGATCTCGGGCGCGCCGCCGGCGCCCGGCAGGCGCGTCTTGGGGTGGTCGTAGTCGCCGATCACGGTCGAGTTGAGGTTGCCGAACCGGTCGACCTGGGCGGCGCCGAGGAAGGCCACCTCGACCCGCCCGGGGCCGATCCAGTAGTTGAACATCTCGGGCACCGAGACGACGGCGTCGGCCGTCTCGGCCAGCTCCCCGTCGCCGATCGACAGCGGGATGTGGTACGGCTTGGCGCCGATCGTGCCCGACTCGTAGACGAGCACGAGGTCGGGGTTGTGGACCATCCGGGCCAGGATCGCCGCCGTGCTGGGCCGCCCCACGCCGATGAACACCGACTTGGCGTGCTCCAGCCGCCGGGCGGCGACGATCGTCTGGACCTCTCCCGAGGTCGCCTGCTCGTTGGTGGCCGTCATCGCGACGCGACGTCCCTGCTGGGCTCGAGCACGTGCTCGCGCATCCACGCCTCGAACTCGTCGCGGTCGCGGCTGAGCTTGTCCCAGCAGCGGTAGAAGTCGTTGTCGCGCGTGGTGATGCCGAGGCTGTAGGAGGGCTGCGAGCCGCCCGGCGCCTCGGCCACGGCGTCGATCACCCAGCCGGGGATGACCACGCCGCCCGGGCCTGGGCTCGAGCTCGTCGACGATCCGCTCGACGGTCACCAGCGACCGGTCGGCGGCCAGCACCGCCTCCTTCTGCACGCCGGGGATGCCCCACAGCTGGACGTTGCCGTCGCGGTCGGCCTCCTGGGCGTGGACGATGGCCACGTCGGGGCGCAGCGCCGGCACGGCGACCAGCTCCTCGCCGGTGAACGGGCACGTGATCGGCTTGACCTGCGTGTGCGGCGCGAGATCGGTGCCGACGTAGCCGCGCATGACCGCGAACGGCATCCGGGCCGCGCCGGCGGCGTAGCGGTTGGCCATGCCGGCGTGGCTGTGCTCCTCGAGCTCGATGGCGTGCGGCCAGTCGTGCTCGATGGCGTCGCGGAAGCGGTGCAGCGAGCCCACGCCCGGGTTGCCGCCGTAGGAGAAGACGAGCTTGCGCGCCGCCCCCATCCCGATCATCTGGTCATAGAGGATGTCCGGGGTCATCCGGATCAGCTCGAGCTCGCGGCGGCCCTGGCGCAGGATCTCGTGGCCGGCGGCGAACGGGATCAGGTGGGTGAAGCCCTCGATGCGCGACCGCGTCGCCGTCGTGGACGAGCTCGGCCACGGCCTCGCGCAGGGTGGTGAGCTCGGTCACTGCATCACCGCCGCCGGAGCGGTCTGCTCCAGCGGGAGCCCGACGTAGTTCTCGGCCAGCGAGGTCGCGGCCGCCGTGGAGCTGGTGACGTAGCGCAGCTGGGAGCGCTGCAGCTGGCGGCCGTAGGCGTCGTCGGTGCGGTCCAGGTGCAGCATCGTCGTCATCCACCACGAGAAGTGCTGGGCGCGCCACACCCGCGTCAGGCAGCGGTCGGAGTACTCGTCCAGGCCGGTGTCCGAGCCGGTGGTGAGAGTGGTCGACCAGCGCCTCGGCGAGCACGGTGACGTCGGCGACGGCCAGGTTCAGGCCCTTGGCGCCGGTGGGCGGGACGATGTGGGCGGCGTCGCCGGCCAGCAGCAGCGACCGGTAGCGCATCGGCGCGGCGACGAAGCTGCGCATCGGCGTGATCGACTTCTCCAGGACCGGGCCCTCGGTGAGCTCCCAGCCGTCGCGAGGCCAGCCGCTGCGTGCAGCTCTGACCAGATCCGGTCGTCGGACCAGTCGGCGATGTCCTCGTCGGGGTCGACCTGGATGTAGAGGCGGCTGCGGGTCGAGCGAGCGCATGCTGTGCAGCGCGAAGCCGCGCTCGCTGTAGGCGTAGATGAGCTCGTCGGTGGACGGGGCGACGTCGGCGAGGATCCCCAGCCAGGCGTACGGGTACTCGCGCTCCCAGACGCTGAGCGCGTCCTCGGGGATGGCTGGGCCGGCAGACGCCGTGGAAGCCGTCGCACCCGGCGACGATGTCGCAGCGCAGCTCGCGCTCGGCGCCGTCGTGGCGGTAGCGGACCACCGGCTCGTCGTGCTCGAGCCCCTCGACGGTCACGTCCTCGCACTCGAACAGCAGCGGCGCGCCGTCATGCCAGCCGGGCCGCGATCAGGTCCTTGACGACCTCGGTCTGGCCGTAGATCATCACCGCGCGGCCGTCCGGTCAGCTCGCTCATCGGGATGTGGTGCAGGGTGTCGTCGAAGCACAGGTAGATGCCGCCGTGGACGCAGCCCCTCGCGGTCCATGCGCTCGCCCACGCCGGCCTCGCGCAGCACCTCCATCGTGCCCTGCTCGAGCACGCCGGCGCGGATCCGCGCCTCCACGTACTCGCGGCTGCGGGCCTCCAGGATGACCGCGTCGATGCCGTGGCGGTGCAGCAGCTGGCCGAGCAGCAGGCCCGCCGGGCCGGCGCCGACGATCGCCACCTGCGTTCGCTCGGACATCACTGTGGTCGGGACGATCTATCGCTTTGCTTGGTCGCATAGCGACCGATCGAGCGCTATGCGAACAGATGTCTGCCGGCAGCGTCACGGCGCGTCAGCACGCGGTAGGCTGCCCGCGGCGATGAGGAGATGCGCTGGCTGCTGGCGCGGGCGGCGCTGGCGTGCCGCTGGCCGCCGCGCTGACCGCCGCGCTCGGCGGCCGCCCGCGCCGCGAGCTGCCCGCAGCTGGGGCCGCCCGGCGCTGGCCGCCGACCCCCGCCCCCACGCCCTGCGCGTGTTCGCCATCCAGTTCGAGCAGCACCCGGCGCAGATGCGCCACCGCCGCCGACTACGCGCGCGCGATCGACTGCGCGCTGCGCACCGAGGTCCTCCCCCACCTCGCCACCGGCCGCCCCAACCTCGTCGTCTTCGACGAGGACATCGGCCTGGAGACGATCGCCGTCGGCCCGCGCGGCGCCGCCGCCCGCGCCCTGCTGCGCACGCGGCAACCGGCTGCACCGGCGGCCCTCTGCCTGACCCTGGCCACGCTTGGCGACATCAACACCGGCTACGGCCGCGCGCTCACCTACCTGCAGCCCCGCTTCCCGCCGCTCGCCCCGCAGCTCGGCCGCGGCTTCGTCGCCGCCACCGACGCGTTCGTGCGCGTGTTCATGACGACGATGGCCACCGAGGCCCGCCGCTACCGCCTCTACATCATCGCCTCCAACACCCAGGCGCCGTTCGCGCTCACGCGCAATCCCGCCGCGGTGGCGGCGCTGCGCGACCCGGGGACCCCGAGCGTCCGCAGCGTGTACGCCCCCACCGCCGGCGTCGCCTATGACCAGACGTTCGTGTGGGGCCCGCGGGTCATCCACCGCGCACGCCCCGGCGCCGCTGGCCAACCTCTGGCCGACAACCGCAAGGTCCCGCTGACCGGCTTCGAGCAGGCGCTGGGCTTCCGCCCCGGTCCGCCCGGCGGCGCCGCGGCGCGGCGCAACCTGCGCGCCGGTCGCGATCCCCGGCACCGGCGCGCGCCTCGGGATCGCCACCAGCCTGCCCGCGTTCGAGTACGGAGCGGCCACGCCCGCGCCACGCGTGCGACGACGTGGCCATGACCTACATGCGCTGCCTGGACCGCCTCGGGGCCAACGTCGTCATCCAGGCCGACGCCAACGACGGCGCGTGGACGGGCGCCGACGGCCGACCCGCTCGAGCACTGGCAGCCCCTGTCCTGGATGGGCTCGGCGTACCGCGCGGTCAGCGATCCGAGCGTCCACTTCGCATACGCTGTCAACCCGTTCATGGTCGGCAACCTGGCAGACACCCCGTTCGACGGCCAGAGCGCCATCCTGCGAGCGCGGCCTGCGCGGCCGCGGCTGCCACTACGTCGGCAACGCCCGCTTCGTGCCCGGCGACGACGACAGCGTCAACCGCGCGCTACGCCGGGAGCAAGCCGCAGTTCCTGGCGCTGGCGCCGTGGGTGGTCGCCGAGACGGCCCGCGCGCGACGCCTGCGCGCAGCGGGCGACGCGCTGCCGCCGCAGCCGATCGCTACGTCCAGACCGCGCTCGTCGCCGACCTGCCGTTCCCCGCCGACCGCACGCCGCGCCGGCTGCGTGGCGGCCGGCCGATGACGCGAGATCTCGCGCCGCGAGGCGATCGTCGGGCGCCGCCGCAGCGGCCGCTGGCCGGCGACGCGGCGATCGGCCGCCTCCGGCAGCCGCCGCGACCCGCCGGCGGTGCCGCCGGCGCCGCGCGCCGCGTCGACGTCATCGTCGTCGGCGCCGGTCTGGCCGGCCTGGCCGCCGCCGTCCGACCTCGTCGCACGCCGGCCACTCGGTGGTCGTGCTCGAGGCCCGCGACCGCGTCGGCGGCCGGACGCTCAACCATCCGGTCGGCGACGGCGAGGTGGTCGAGGTGGGCGGCCAGTGGGTCGGCCCCGGGCAGGACCGGATCATGGCCCGGGCCACGGGCACTGGGCATCAAGACGTTCAAGACCTACACCAAGGGCGCCCAGGTCTTCGACTACCTGGGCCGGCAGACGCACTTCAGCGGGCTGATCCCGCCCCTGCCGCCCGCCGACGCCGCCGACTTCGACACGCTGCTCGGCCAAGATCGTGCAGCTGACGTCGACGGTTCCCGCTCGACAAGCCGTGGACCGCGCCCGACGCGCTCGCGCTGGACGGGCAGACGCTGGAGACGTGGAAGCTGGCCAACTCCAGCACCCGGGCGCCCGCTTCCTCTTCGACCTGGCCACCGAGTCGGTGTTCGCGGCCGAGCCCCGCGACCTCTCGCTGCTGCACGCGCTCTTCTACTGCCACTCGGGCAACGGGATCATCAACCTGACCAGCACCGCCGGCGGCGCGCAGGACTCGCGCTTCGTCGGCGGCTCGCAGCTCGTGTCGATCCGGATGGCCGCAGCGCCTGGGCAGGCGCGTCGTCCTCAACGCGCCGGTCCGGCGCATCGCCCACGCCGGCGCGCGGGGTCACCGTGACCAGCGACGCGGGGACCTGGCACGGCAAGGCCGGTGATCGTGGCCATGGCCCCCACGCTGGCGGGACGGATCGACTACGACCCGCCGCTCCCCGCGCCAGCGCGACCAGCTCACCCAGCGCGTGCCCCAGGGCTCGGTGATCAAGTTCGAGGCCGTCTACCCCAAGCCGTTCTGGCGCGCCGAGGGGCTCAGCGGCTACGGCAACAGCGACCGCTCACCGGTCCGCCTCACCTACGACAACTCGCCGCCCAGCGGGGCGCCCGGGCGTGCTGCTCGGGTTCGTCACCGGGCAGGACGCGCGCCGGCTGACCACGCATGAGCGCGGCCGCGCGCCGGCGAGGCCGTGCTCGGCGTCCTTCACCCGCCTGTTCGGCGCCAAGGCCGCCCACCCGCGCATGCTCATCGAGCACAACTGGTCCGAGGAGCCGTGGACGCGCGGCTGCTACGAGGGCTACCTGCCGCCCGGCGTGTGGACCGACTACGGCGCCGCCCTGCGCGCCCCCATCGGCCGGATCCACTGGGCCGGGCACCGAGACCTCCGAGGTGTTCATGGGCTACATGGACGGCGCGGTGCGCTCGGGCGAGCGAGCCGCCTCCGAGGTGCGCTCAGCGCTCTGAGCCGCGGCGGCGGCGGCGATGAAGTCCGCCGCGCGCTCGCCGATCATCAGGCTGGGCGCGTTGGTGTTGCCCGAGATGACGGCCGGCATGACCGACGCGTCGGCGACCCTCAGCCCCTCGACGCCGTGCACGCGCAGCCGGGGGTCGACCACCGCCTCGGCGTCGACGCCCATCTTGCACGTGCCGACCTGGTGGTGGTAGCTGATGGCGGTGCGCCGAATGTAGTCGCGCACCTGCGCTGCGCTGGTGACCTCGGGCCCGGGATAGAGCTCGCGCGCGCCCCACTCCTGGAGCGCCGGCGCCGTCCCCATCTCGCGGACCTGCGCGAGGGAGGCCTCGAGCGCCACCAGGTCCGCCTCGGCCGACAGGATCTGCGGATCGATGACCAGAGGATCCCCGCGCGCCCGGGCCGCTGAGGCGGATCGTGCCGCGGCTCTGCGGGCGGACCATCCCGCCGAGGAGCGTGAACGCGTTGGGCGGCCCCTCCATCCACGGCTCATACAGCGGCACGCTGAAGTGGATCGGCTGCGTGTCGGGACCCGGCAGGTCCGAGCGGCTGCGCCACCACAGGTGGGTCTGAATCGGCGACAGCCCCTCCTGAAACGGCACGATCTCCTTCTCGGCGGACCAGATCGACGGTGACAGCAGGTGGTCGTGGAGGTTGAGGCCGACGCCGGGCAGGTCGGCGGTCACGTCGATGACCGAGCGCCCGCAGGTCGCCCGCCGGGCCGATGCCCGACCGCAGCAGCAGCGCCGGGGACTCGATCGCGCCGGCGCTCACGACCACCTCAGAGCCGGCCTGAGCCCGGTGCAGGTCGCCGTCATGGGCGAACTCGACGCCGGCGCAGCGCCTGCCCTCCAGCAGCAGGCGGTGCACGTGGGCCCCGGTGAGGACGCGCAGGTTGGGGGCGTCGATCACCGGCCGCAGGTAGGCCGCGGCCGCGCTGTGTCGCTTGCCGTCGCGGATGGTGAGCTGCATCTGGGCCACGCCATCCAGGACGCCGCCGTTGTAGTCGGGGTTGTGGGCCACCCCGATCTCCTGGGCGGCGGCGATGAAGGCCTCGTGGACGGGAGCCAGCTCGTATCGGCTCATGATCCGCCAGCGGGCCGCCACTGCCGTGCAGCTCCGAGGAGCCGCCGTCGAAGTCCTCCATGCGCACGAACACCGGCAGCACGTCATCCCAGCCCCAGCCCTCGGCGCCGAGCCGCACCCAGTCCTCGTAGTCGGTGCGGGCGCCCCGGACGTGGATGAGCCCGTTGAGGCAGCTCGAGCCGCCCAGCACCTTGCCCCGCGGCCAGTGCAGCGATCGGTCGGCCGCCTCGGCCTGCGGGGTCGTGTAGTACGCCCAGTCCTCGGGGGCCAGCCACAGCTCGTGAAAGCGACCCGGGTCGTGGATCGCCGGACTCTCGTCGGGTCCGCCCGCCTCCAGCAGGAGCACGCTCATGCCGGCGTCGATGAGGCGGCGCGTCAGCGCGCAGCCCGCCGACCCGGCGCCCACCACGATCACGTCGGGCGCGAACCCATCCAAGTCAACGCTCATGTGTCCTCTCCGCTCCTCGCAGGGCGGTGGTCGCTGCGGCACGAGCGGCCACCAGGGCGAGAGCCCACCCTACTTGAGTTTGTCTCGGCAGTGCACGCCTAGGACTCCTGGATGTGGTCGGCCTCGCGCGCCCCCGGGAACGGGCGGGTAAGGCAGTACTGCAGCAGCGTGGCCTCGGGAACGCCCTCGACACCCGGCGTGTCCGACGCGATGCCCTGGGTGTGGGGATCGTCGGCAAAGCCCCCGACCTCGACCGAGTGCTGCGGCGTGCGGTAGCCCGAGATCCCGATCAGATGCAGGTGCAACGCCTGGCCCAGAGCGTCCAGGCGGGCCGCGATGATCGGCTCCTGGTTGACGCTGTAGTTGGTCCCCGGCGCCTGGAAGAACCCGAACTCGCCGCCGTGGGCCACGAACGGGGTGTTGACGCAGCCGCCGGGCGGGGCCACGCCGCTGCCGCCGCTTCCGTTGAGCGCCTGCTCGCGCGCCGCCTGCGCGTCGAGCACCGCCGCTTCGTGCTCAAGCGCTTTCTTGAGCACGGTCAGCTTCGCGGCCGCCGCGCCCCGGATGTGCTCGGCCTGCAGCTGCTTGTCCACGATGGAGAGCCGTAGCTGCGTCACGTTGTCGCGCTCGACCAGGATCGCGGCGGCGTCCCGGCGACGGCGCGCCTGCACGGTGGTCAGCTCGGCGGTCTGGGCCTGGACCGCGTTGCGATCTGAGACCACCCGCTGCACCGTGGCCACGTTGCTGCGCCGAATCGCCGTGAGGTTGCGCACGCCGTTGACCAGCTGATCGAACCCCTTGGCGTCGACGACGACGCTGACGAGGTTGGGCGGAGGCGATTCGTAATCGGCCCGCAGCTGGGCGGCCAGCGTCACCTGATCGCGCGCCTCGGTGGCCTCCAGGCCGGTGAGCCGCTTGCGCGCCGCGGTGAGCTCGATGGTGACGTTGGAGAGCAGCCGCTCCTGGACACCGAGCGCGTTCTCGATCGCGTTCAGGCGCGCCTGGAGGTTGTCGATCGTCCCCTGATAGCCCTCGATCCTCTGGCTCTGGGCCGAGATCTCGGAGCGCAGCTGCTTGGCGCGGCTCTGACCGGCCTGATACTTGCCGCTGAGGTCCGCCCATCCGGGCACGGCAACGAGCCCGAGCAGCACCACGGCCAACAGAAACGGGTATGCGAAGCGACGGGCGTTGAGCATGCGGGCGTCGTGACAGCGTGCAGCGCGGCGGCCGGTGGGTCCGACAGCGCCACCGAGGCCGTCTGCTGCGGACGTGGCGAAGCTATCAAGACGGGCGGCGCGCGGTTGCGTTCTCCTGCGTGTGCAGTGAAAGTTGCAGCGCTGCCAATCCCGCGGTCTCGGCGCGCCGCGGCGCGCACGAGGTCACAAACGCTCGGCGAGCTGGCCGGGGGGCCGTAGGCCCCAATCGCCGTCGCACCCCGTGAACGTAGCCGAGCCGTGCTCGGCCTGCGCCACCGTGGTGGCGATCTGCGGGGTGGGGGCGACGAGCGGGCCGGTCGCGGTCTTCGTGGTCGGCGCCTTGACGGTGGTCGTGTGCGTGACGGTCGTGGTGGTCGTCTTCGTCGTCGGCGTCGTCGGCGTGGTCGTGGTCTTGGTGGTCGGCGTGGTCTTGGTGGTCGTGCGTCTTGGTGGTCGGCGTGGTCTTGGTGGTCGTGGTCGTCTTGGTCGTGCTCGTCGTCGTGGTGGTCCGCGTCGTCGTGGTGGTCCGCGTCGTCGACGTGGTGGTGTGGACCGGCGTCGTCGTGGTGGTCGTCGTCGTCGCGGTGGTCGTCTGGCGACGTCACGGGCGGCGGCGGAACGGCCACGATCGGGGGCAGCGACGCCGCCGTGGTGGTGTCCGTCGTCGTTGTGCTCGACGTGGTGGGCGTCGTCGTCGGCGTCCCGGCCGGGGGCCGAGGTGGCGGATTGCCACCGGTGCCGGCGCCGCCCACGCCTGATCCGCTGTGCAGCTGACCACCGCTGTGCGCGGAGCTGGACGTGGTCGTGCCGAGGTTGAGCGGGGCTACCGCCGACCCATGCGGGTCCCGGCGAGCCATTGCTGGGCGGCTGGCCGATCACCGGACTGTGGCCCTGCAGCGCCGCGCCGCGCCGCGGTGCCCTTGCCGGGCAGGGTGGGCTTGGAGTTCAACGAGACTCGGGCCGAGAGGTTGCCGCCCGGGATGGCCGGACCGCTGAAGACCTGGCCCAGGGTCCCGAGCCCCTGGAGCGGACCGCCCCCGGTCACGGCGAACAGGACCACGATGATCGAGGCGGGAATAAGGATGGCGACGAGCGACGCGCCATAGATCTGTCGCCGCCACGCGCGAACGAGGCCCATTTTCCTAGAGGCTAGTGGCGGATCCTTCGCGAAACCTCACCAATTGGAGGTTCTTGTTACGAAAAGACCGCATTACCTGCACGGAGACAGTCAGCTTGCATCGCGACGCTACGATCCGCCGCGCCCTACCGTGGGGTACAGGCTCATGGGCCGCTTCTCGATCGCACGTTCGCTGCGCCTTGCGCTGATCGGCCTGGCCATCGCGCTCGCGTCCGTGGCCGCGGCCGGAATCGCCAGCCTCTACAGCGCGCGCCAGCGCTATGAGAACGTCCTCGCGCGCAGCTCTGACCTCGGGACGGCGGTCGCCAACCTCACCAGCGCCGGCGTCGTCCAGGTCGAGATCGCCCACGACGCCACCGGACCGCTGGCGGCCGCCGCCCGCACGCAGGCCGCGGCGGCGTTCGATCGCTCGGCCCGGGCCGCCACCGACCTCGCCGCGCCCGACCCCCTCAGCGCCAAGCTGCTCGCCCACCAGATCTCGCTCCAGCGCCTGGCCGTCGCCCAGGCCCGGAGCGGCCGGCTGAAATCCGCCAGCGCCGGCGGCGGGACGCTGGCGAGCGCCGCCACGGTGGCCGACCAGCTCCAGGCGCGCCAGCGCGTCCGCCAGGAGCAGGCGTCGGGCCGCGACCGCAACCAGTCGCGCGACGCGATCACCGTCGCGATCGTCGCCGGGGTGCTCGCGCTGATCGCCGCGCTCGTCCTCATCGCCGGCCTGGTGCGGTCGATGCGCCGACCGCTCGACGAGCTCGTCGGCGCCAGCGGCGAGCTGGCCTCGGGCAGGCTCGAGCGCCGGGTGCAGCCCGGGCGGCCCGCGCGAGCTGCGCGAGCTGGGGCTGGCCTTCAACGCCATGGCCGACGACCTCGACCACGGCCCAGCGGCGCATCGAGGACGAGCGCCGCAGGCTGGCGGTGACGATCGAGAGCCTCGGCGACGGGCTGATCGTCACCGAGTCGGAGTCCAGCGCCATCGCCACCATGAACCCCCGCGCCGCCGAGCTCGTCCGCGAGCTGGCGCCGGGCAAGAGCGTCGACGATCCCGACAGCCCGCTGCCCGCGCTGCACACGGCGCTGGAGCGCGAGGTCGTCATCGACCACGGCGGGCGGATCCTGGCCGTCACCGCGGCGCCGATGGGCGACGACACCTCCAGCGGCATCGTCTGGACCGTGCGCGACGTCACCGAGCGGGCGCGGCTGGAGCGCGCCAAGACCGACTTCGTCGCCACCGCGTCGCACGAGCTGCGCAGCCCGCTGACCTCGATCAAGGGGTTCGTCGAGCTGCTCGAGCGCAGCCCCGACAGCATGTCGGCCCGCCAGCTCGAGTTCCTGGACATCATCAAGCGCTCCACCGACCGGCTCGTCGAGCTGGTCAACGACCTCCTCGACGTCGCCCGTCTCGAGGCCGACCACGTCGAGATCAACGCCCGCCCGATCGACGTCGGCGAGGCCGTCCAGGAGCTGGCGGAGCTGATGGGCCCGCGGATCGCCGCCAAGCATCAGACGCTGGGCATCTACGTCGCCCCGACGCTGCCGCTGGCGATGGCCGACCCCGAGCGCATCCGCCAGGTGATCGGCAACCTGCTCACCAACGCCCACCTCTACACGGCCGAGGGCGGCCGGATCCACATCGGCGTCGAGGCCGACCGCGCCTGGGTGCGGATCGTGGTCGCCGACACCGGCATCGGGATGACCGCCGAGGAGACCGAGCGCGCCTTCGAGCGCTTCTACCGCGCGCGCAGCGGCAACGAGTCGGCGCCCGGGACGGGCCTCGGGCTGTCGATCGTCAAGTCGCTGGTCGACCTGCACCACGGGCGTGATCGAGGTCGACTCAGAGCCCGGGCGCGGCACCACCTTCCACGTCCTCATCCCCGCCGCGGTGGCCGCCGACGACGAGGACTCGCTGGACGTCATCCAGGGCCGCCGGGTGCTGATCGTCGACGACGAGCCCGAGGTGGCGGAGCTCATCGCCGACCAGCTCGCGCCGCTCGACGTGGACACGCACCATCGCCACCAGCGGCGAGCAGGCGCTGGTGGCGCTGCGCGGCGAGCGCTTCGACGCGGTGACGCTCGACATCCTCATGCCCGCGATGGACGGGTTCGAGGTGCTGCGCCAGATCCGGGCCGACCCCGACCTGCGAGCCACGCCGATCGTGTTCGTGTCGGTGTTCTCGGCGCGCAGCGAGCTGTCGGGCGAGTGGGTGGTGGCCAAGCCGATCGACGCCGACGAGCTGCGCCACGTCCTCGCCGCGGCCGTCCGCGCCGGCCGCAGCCGCGTGCTCATCGTCGGCCGCGAGGAGCTTCAGCCGACGCTCGAGCCCGCTCTGGACGAGCTCGGGATCGAGCACCAGTGGGAGACATCGGGTGCGGCAGCCGCACGAGTGTGCGGGGAGCGCCGCTTCGAAGTCGCGCTGATCGACGTAGGAATTCGCAACCCTCAGGCGGTTTTGCAGGCTTTGGACCTGCGCGGCCGTCGCCTTCGGCGAGCGGTGATCCTATTCTCCGACGGAGAGTCGCCGACGCCCTCGGGTATCGTCAATCTCGGGATGGAGGTCGTGCCGGTCGAGGATGCCGCCCAGGCCCTTCTATCTGCGTTGCGCGGAGATCGAGAACAAGTGAGTCGAGTTGCCGGTGGAGCTCCACACAGAAGCTGAGCTCACGCGAGAGATCGCGCGCCTGCGCGCCGAGCTGGCTCGCCGTGAGCGCGAGGCCGCCGACAAGGAGCTTCAGCTCGAGCGCTACGCCGCCGACCTGCGCGAGACCTTCAAGGAGGAGCGGGCGCTCACCCAGCAGCTGACGCGCTCCTACCGCGCCACCGTGCGCGCGCTCTCCAACGCCGTCGAGGCCCGCGACGCCTACACCGGCAAGCACGCCGAGCGCGTCGCCGCCTACGGGATCGAGATCGCGCGGGCGGCGGGGATGCCGCGGCCCGACGCGCCGGAGATCGAGTTCGGCTTCCTGCTGCACGACATCGGCAAGGTGGCCGTGCCCGACTCGATCCTCTACAAGCCGGGCCCGCTCACCGCCGAGGAGCGGGCGCTGATGGCCCGCCATCCCGCGATCGGCGCCGAGATCGTCGGCCAGATCGAGTTCCTCACCGAGGCGACCGAGATCGTGCGCTCCCACCACGAGCGCTGGGACGGCATGGGCTATCCCGACGGGCTGGCGGGTGAGCAGATCCCGCTGGCGGCGCGCGTGTTCGCCGTCGCCGACGTGCTCGACGCCCTCACCACCGACCGGCCCTACCGGGCCGGCTTCCCGCTGCGCCAGGCCCGGGCGATGATCATGGAGGAGTCCGGCACCCACTTCGACCCCACCGTCATCGAGGCGTTCCGCAACATCGAGGACTCGACGTTCGTGCAGATCGGGCGCGACGCGTGGTAAACCGACCGGGAGCGGATCGATGAAGCGCGGCGTGCTGGTCGTCGACGACGACCCATTCATCCGCAAGCTGGTGGCCACGACGCTGGAGGACGTCTCGGAGTTCCAGCTCTTCGAGGCCGGCGACGGCATTCAGGCGATGGAGGTGGCCGAGCGCGAGCTGCCCACGATCGTCTTCCTCGACGTCGACATGCCGCGCATGGACGGCATCGCCACCTGCCGGGAGCTGCGCGGCAACCCCGCGACGAGCGCCGCCACCATCGTGATGCTCACCGCCTCACACGGGGACCGGATCGAGGCCCAGGCCGAGGCGGCCGGCGCCGACCTGTTCCTGACCAAGCCGTTCAGCCCGCTGGACCTGCTGCGGCTGGTCGATCGCCTCGGCGCCCAGAGCGACCGGGTCGACCGACTCGACGCGCCGCTGACGCCGCGCGTCTCCTGAAGCGAGGCTACGCGCTCACCGTCGCGCCCGGCGGGCGGCCGGTCAGCTGATCCTGATCAGGACGATCGTGTTGATCGTGAACAGCACCGCGAACAGGACCGTCCAGCGGTTCAGGTTGCGCTCGACCAGCGAGCCGCCACCCAGCGGCCCCGCGCCCGTGCCGACGCCGAAGGCGCCCGACAGGCCCGCGTCCTTGCCGGAGTGCATGAGGATGAGGAAGATCAGCCCCGCGCAGATGAACACCTGGACGACGTCGAGGATCGCGGTCATGGGCTCGATGGTATCTGCTCGTGCGAGCGTGCCTCGTCGAGCTGATGCAGGATGTCCACCGCCTCCGCGCGCAGCGATCCGTCGAGGTCCGCGTAGTCCTCGTCGGAGAGCTTGCCCGTGCGCACGTCGAGCTCGGCGTCGCGGATCTCGCGGTACTTGGCGTCCCGCGCGGCCTCGAGCTCGGCCACGTCGGCCCCGCTCCCGGCGTCCTCCGCGACGGCGCGCCGCGCGCAGCGGGCTGCTGATGAGGTAGATGGCCGCGGCCAGCACGATGAGGACGAGCGCGTAGGCCACAGTCAGACCAGCTCGCGCTCGCGTTCCGCCGGTTCGGGCGTGGGAGCCGGCGAGGCGGCGGGCGTCGCCAGCCTGCCCAGGCGGCGCACCGACAGCGCCCCGCGGCGCGAGCGGCGCGGCACCGGCCACAGGGCGATGAGGCCGCCGAGCGCGGCGATGATGGCGCCGATCCACAGCCACATGACCAGCGGCGAGACCTCGATCAGGAACGTCGAGGCCCACGGATGGGAGACGAACCGCTGGGCGACGTCGTTGATGAACACGTCGCGCAGCTGGAAGATCGTGTTGAGCTGCGAGGCCCGCTGGGCGGGCGGCTGGTTCTCGGCGGCCAGGATGGCGCGGCCGAACTTCACGTCACCCTGGCTGACCAGGCCCTGGAGCCGGCCGAGGTTGGGCGAGATGACGACCCACAGGTCGCGCAGCGCCCCCGAGTCCAGGCCGACGCGGCTCTCGGTCTGGACGCCGTCTGAGGTGTTGAGGAACCGCCCGATCGGCTGCATCGGGTCAAGCGACGGGTACAGGCCGTAGCTGGTGTGCAGCGTGGTGACCTTGTGGCCCCC
This sequence comes from uncultured Actinomycetota bacterium, assembly GCA_963790605.1. Classification (GTDB taxonomy): domain Bacteria; phylum Actinomycetota; class Thermoleophilia; order Solirubrobacterales; family Solirubrobacteraceae; genus Palsa-465. The sequence goes on from CAWBPG010000005.1 coordinate 1,201,049, forward strand.
CTTGGTCACCGCGAGGTCGGCGCCGAAGGAGATCTTCTGCGCGCTCGCCTGGGCCGTCGGGTGCGTGTACGTGAGCGTGTAGCCGTCGAGGTGCACGCTCTGGCCGGGCGACAGCGTCGCGTAGCGCTGGTGCTGGAACGAGGTCGACCCGGCCACCCCGATGAGCGCCACCGCCACGCCGGCGTGGACCAGGTAGCCGCCGTAGCGCCGCCGGTTGCGCCGCACGAGCGCGACCAGCGCCCCGCCCGCGGACTCGCCGGTCATCGCGCGCCGCGCCCGGGCGCCGCGGAAGAACTCCTGGGCCACGGAGGCCACCACGAACGCCCCGAAGCCGAACATGAGGTAGGCGAAGGCGTGCTGGGTGACCCCGGAGACGAAGGCGAGCGCCACGAAGGTGCCCAGCGCGACCGCCACCGGGAAGGCGAAGCTGCGCTTGAGCTTGGCCGGCGTCACCCGCCGCCAGGCGATGATCGGGCCGATCCCGGAGAGCGCCACGACGACCAGCGCCAGCGGCACGACGAAGCGGGCGAACACCGGCGGTCCGACCGACGTCTGCGTGCCGGTGATCGCCTCGGAGATGAGCGGGAAGAAGGTGAGCCAGAAGACGACCGCCGCCAGCGCCACCAGCACCAGGTTCTGGAGCAGGAAGACGCCCTCGCGGGAGATCAGCGAGTCCAGCCGGTGCTCGCTGCTCAGCCTGTCGCGCCGCTAGGTGACCAGCCACACCGAGCCGAGCACCATCGCCGAGATCAGCACCACGAACGAGACGTTGAGCGTCGGGTCAGAGACGAAGGCGTGGATCGAGCTGAGGATCCCCGAGCGCACCAGGAAGTCGCCCACGATCGCCAGCGTCCCGGTGAGCAGGACCAGCGAGGCGTTCCACACCTTCAGCATCCCCCGCTTCTCCTGGATCATGATCGAGTGGATGTACGCGGTGCAGACCAGCCACGGCATCAGCGCGGCGTTCTCCACCGGGTCCCACGCCCAGTAGCCGCCCCAGCCCAGCTCGGTGTAGGACCACCGCGCGCCCAGCAGGAGCCCGATCCCCAGGCACAGCCAGGCCGCCAGGGCGAAGCGGCGCGTCACCTGGATCCACTCGGCGCCGACGCGGCCGCTCACCAGCGCGCCGATGCAGAAGGCGAACGGCACCAGCAGCAGCGTGTACCCCGAGTACAGCATCGGGGGATGGATCATCATCGTCGTGTGGCGCAGCAGCGGGTCGAGGCCGGCGCCCTCGGGGGGCGGGTTGGCGCTCGTTGCGAACGGGTTGGCGAACAGCACGATCAGCCCGGCGAAGAAGATGGCCATCCCGAACAGCACCGCCTGGGCGTAGGGCACGATCTCGCGCACGCGCCGGCGCGTGATCAGCAGCGCCAGGCTCGACCAGAACGAGAGCAGCATCACCCACAGCAGCAGCGAGCCCTGCTGGGTGGACCAGATCGCGGCCGCCCGGTAGAAGAACGGCGTCGTCGTGCTCGAGCCGCTGGCGACGATGTTGTAGGAGAAGTCCGAGCTGATGAAGGCGACGTCGAGGATCACGAAGGCGATCGCCGACATCCCGAGGATCGAGTACATCGCGCGGCGCCCGGAGTCGACGCACTCGCCGCGGCCCGAGCGGGCGCCGTAGAGCGACGCGCCCAGCCCGTAGACCGAGCTCAGCAGGCAGAGGATCAGCAGGACGCGACCGGCGCCGGCCATCAGCTTGCGCTACCCATCAATACGAGCCGGATGCTGCCTGGTACTTGGAGGGGCACTTCGTCGTCAGCGTATTGGCTCTGGCCGACGTAAGGGCCGCTGCCGCTCCCCTGGACGTCGACCAGCACGCCGCGGCCCGGCGCGAACGGGTCGGGGATCTCGCCGGTGTAGCGGACCGGCACCGACATCTTGAGCTTGGGGTCGCGCACCCGGAACAGCAGCACGCCCGCCGTTGCGCTGCACCGAGCCGTCGAGCACGGTCCCGGCCAGGATGTAGGTCTGGCCCGGACGGGCCTTCTTGACCAGCTGCGACGCGGTCACCTCGTCGCGCCCGGCGGTGAAGCTGGTGTAGACGAGCGCCGTCGCCAGCAGCAGCGCGACGGTGAGGGCGACGGTGAGGCGGATGGCACGCTTGCGGCTCGGATCCATGCCGAAGCCCATTTTCACACACCGCCCCGTGCCGACCGCCGGTCAGACGGCGCGCTGTCCGTGAACGCCGACGCTCCAAACCCGCCGATTGTTAGCGGGGTGTTAAGAGCAAGGAGTTTATGGCTTGGGCGCGAAACCTTTTCGCAGTGTCGCCGTTCCTCGCTTATAACAGTGCTTGCTAAAACCAAGAACGGCGTCGACAGGATCAGACGCCACCGCGAGGGGCGATCGGCACGCGTCGTCATGCACAACGCGACGCCGGCAGCGGCTGTGACCACCGAGGCCACCACCTCCGTGCAGCGTCGCCGGCGCGAGGCCGGCGGACTGCAGGACGAGGCGGTGTACACGTGCGAGTGCGGGTTCGTGTTCCATGCTCCGGTGTCGACCTCGGTCGGCTGCCCCCACTGCGGCGGCGCTCAGGCCTGGTAGACGCCCACAACCAACTGCCCCGCGGCGGGCACGCGAACTGATTGAATGCCGGGTCGGGAGACGCCGGTGGAGGTACGCCCGTCGTGAAGAGAGCCGTCATCGCCATGCTGGTGACCTGTGCCGCGCTGGCCTGCCTGGCCGCGCCGGCGCTCGGGGCCGACGCCTACCCGGGCATGGAGCACCTGCACTTCGCCGCCGGCCCGTACCGGATCACCCCGGGCGCCAACCTGATCCTGCTGGACACCAACCACGTGCCCAAGCCCAACCAGGACGGCTACACCGTGCGGATCGCGCCCAACCTCCGCTACGCCAAGCCCGGCGGCAAGTGCTGCGGCAGCATCCCGCGCGTCGACGTCATCCACCTGCACCACGGCGTGTGGCTGACCAACGGCACCGCCGGCGAGGGCGAGGGCAACGGCTACGGCGGGCTCTACCCGTTCATGGCCTCGGGCGAGGAGAAGACGGTCTACGAGTTCCCCCACGGCTACGGCTATCCGGTGGGCGCCTCGGACACCTGGATCCTCAACTACATGATCCACAACCTGACCTCCAAGGCGGCTCAGGTCTACATCACCTACGACATCGACTTCGTGCCCGCGACGTCGCCGGCGGCGGCGTCGATCACCCCGGTGCACCCGATCTGGATGGACGTCGAGGACCACCACATCTACCCGGTGTTCAACGTCTACCGCCACAGCGGGGTCAACGGGAAGTTCACCTTCCCCGACATGGCCAAGCACCCCTACCCGGCCGGGACGCCGCCGCTCAACGAGTTCACGGTCGACCACCCCGGCACCCTGGTCGCCACCGCCGGGCACCTGCACCCGGGCGGGCTCTACGACGACCTCGACCTCATCCGCCCCGCCACCAAGCCGGCGCCTGGCACGAGCGCCGGGCACGCGTTCCGGACTCGGTCCGGCTGTTCCGCTCCAGACGCGCACTACTTCGACAAGCGCGGCCCGATCTCGTGGGACATGGCGATGACCGCCACGCCGGCGGACTGGCGCCCGCAGGTCAAGGCCGGCGACGTGCTGCGCATCAGCTCCACCTACAACACGACCCGGGCCTCCTGGTATGAGTCGATGGGGATCATGGTCGTCTGGGAGGCGTGGAACACCGACAACGGCACCGACCCCTTCGCCCACCCCATCGACGAGCGGGGCCACGTCACCCACGGCCACCTCGCCGAGGACAACAACCACGGCGGCGCCTACCCGCTGGGCACCACCGCCACCGCCTTCCCCGACTGCTCGCGCAAGACCGTCCAGATCTCCCAGTTCCAGTACGACCCCGGCGACTTCACCTCGACGGGCATCAACCGCTGCATCCCCACGGTCACCCGAGGGCCACTCGATCACGTTCGTCAACGACGACGCGAGCCCCCTCTCGCCCGGCAACCCGCTGAGCCCGACCAAGGCCTACATGGACTCCGTCTTCCACACCGTGACCTCGTGCCAGAACCCCTGCGGGCTGAACACCGGCATCTCCTATCCGCTGGCCAACGGCACCGGCGGCTATGACTCCGGCCAGCTCGGCCTGGGCACGCCCGCGACCGGCAAGCTGAGCTGGAGCACCCCGACCAACCTCAAGCCGGGGACCTACACGTTCTTCTGCCGGATCCACCCGTTCATGCGGGGCGTGTTCCGGATCGTCCAGTGTTATCTAGCGCCGCGGGGAGCTTGGCTACTGCCGTTTGAGCGTCTGCCCTGGGTACCCGCGAACGTCAACGGCGGGCTTGGGAGGCGGCGAGCTGGGCGTGAATAACGGGCTGTGCAGGGGGTTTCGGTAGATATTGCCCATCACATAGGCAATATCTCCCAGCGCTCGCCGTTAGCCGGGGTCGTGGCGGATAGTGCAGGAAATAGCTGCAAAATCCGCCTCAACCCCGTGCCGCGGAGCCGCAGCAACCCGTCCGCCCTCCAAAAGCCGCAGTTGACGTTCGCCCGTACCCAGGGCAGACGCCAGAGGGCCCCGGCCCGCCACCGCGAGAAGTAAACTCATTGGTTTAGTGCAGAGGGCCGGTGACCGCCTCGGCGGCGACCACGATCTCGCCGGAGCGCACGAGCGCGTAGGCGGCCTCGATGTCGGGGGCCAGGAACCGGTCGGGCCCCGGCCCGCCGACCCCCCGGCCGCCGCCGACGCCCCGCCGCAGCGCCGCGATCACCGCCCCGCTCGCCGGCCCCGGCGCCAGCGGGGCGCGCAGCTCCACCCCCCGCGCCGCCGTCATCAGCTCCACCGCCAGCACCCGGGCCAACCCGTCCACGGAGCGCCGCAGCTTGCGCGCCGCCGACCAGCCCATCGACACGTGGTCCTCCTGCATCGCCGAGCTCGGGATCGAGTCGACTGAGGCCGGAACGGCCAGGCGCTTGAGCTCGGACACGATCGACGCCTGCGCGTACTGGGCGATCATCAGACCGGAGTCGACCCCCGGGTCGTCGGCCAGGAACGGCGGCAGCCCGTGGCTGCGCGCCGGATCCAGGAAGCGGTCGGTCCGCCGCTCCGCGATGCTGGCGACGTCGGCGGCGACGATGGCCAGGAAGTCCAGCACGTAGCCCAGCGGCGCGCCGTGGAAGTTGCCGTTGGAGGCCACCCGGACCTCGTCCCCCCCGCCCGCGATCACCGGGTTGTCGATCGCCGAGGCCAGCTCGCGCTCGGCCACCGCGGCGGCGTGGGCCACGGTGTCGCGCGCCCCGCCGGCCACCGCCGGAGCGCAGCGCAGCGAGTAGGCGTCCTGGACCCGCGGATCCTCGGGACCGCGGTGGCTGGCCACGATCGGGCTGCCGGCCAGCACCGCGCGCATGTTGGCGGCCGAGGCCGTTTGTCCGGGCTGGGGGCGCAGGCCCTGCAGGTCGTCCGCGAACACGGCGTCGGTGCCGAGCAGGCCCTCGACGCTCAGCGCGGCGGTGATGTCGGCGGTGGTGAGCAGCATGCGCAGGTCCGCGAGCGCCAGCACGAGCATGCCGAGCATGCCGTCGGTCCCGTTGATGAGGGCCAGCCCCTCCTTCTCGGCCAGCTCCACCGGCGCGATTCCCGCGCCGCGCCAGCGCCTGCGCCGCCGGCGGGCAGCGTGCCCGCCGGCGTCGCGCACCTCCCCCTCCCCCATCAGCGCCAGCGCGCAGTGGGCCAGCGGGGCCAGGTCGCCCGAGCAGCCCAGCGAGCCGAACTCGTAGACCACGGGCGTGAGCCCGGCGCTCAGCAGCGCGGCGTAGGCCTCGGCCGTCTTGCGCCGCACCCCGGTGTGGCCGGTGGCCATCGTCGAGAGGCGCAGCAGCATCAGCGCCCGCACCACCTCGCGCTCCACCTCGTCCCCCGAGCCCGCGGCGTGGCTGCGGATGAGCGACCGCTGCAGCTGGGTCCGGCGCTCGCGCGGGATGTGGCGGCTGGCCAGGGCCCCGAAGCCCGTCGAGACGCCGTAGTGGGGCCGGACGTCCTCGGCCAGGGCATCGATCGTGCGCCGTCCGGCATCGATCGCGGCCAGCGCCTCGGAGGTCAGCTGCACGGACGCGCCGCCGCGGGCGACGGCGACGACCTCGGCGGGTGCGACGGGGCCCACGCCCACGGTGACGATGGTCTGGGTCTGCATGGCGTGCATTGAAGGGCAGCGCGACGGCGGATGTCGGGCGCTGAGTCCAACCCGCCGGTTTGCGCAAGTTTTACCCGGCACCAGCGTTCCAGAGATCAGGCTGGGGCACGCCCAACCTGACGCCGCTGATGAAGGACATCGACCACGGCAACACGGCTCCGATCCAGAAGGGTTAGCGACCCGCAGTAGCGAGAGGCAAGCGGTGTCCGGGCGCTCGGGAGGCGTCCGGACACCGCGTCATCACGTCTGGGAGCATCGGGGCCATGCCCAACACTCCCAACATCTATGGCCAGCAGTTCGAATATGACGACGCCGACCCGCCCGGCTACCGCGCCGGGGTGACCCGCGTCGGCGCCGCCGCCGGTGGCAAGGCCCTCGTCATCAAGGAGTTCGAGATCCCGCCGGGCGAGACGCTCTGCCCGTACCACTACGAGTACGAGGAGGAGTGGCTGCTGGTGCTCGAGGGGACGGCCACCGTCCGCACGCCCGAGGGTGCCCAGGCGGCCCCCCGCGGCGCGCTCATGTGCTTCCCGGCCGGACCCGCGGGCGCCCACAAGGTCGCCAACGCCGGCGCTGAGACCGTGCTGGCGCTCATGTGGTCAAGCGCCCGGGAGCCCGCGGTGTCCGTCTATCCCGACAGCGACAAGATGGGCGTCTGGGCGGGCGAGGATCACGTGCTCCTGCGCCGCTCAGACGGCCACGTCGACTACTACGAGGGGGAGTAGCCGGCGCTCACACGCCGGCCATCGTCACCTGCGTGAGCCGCAGATGGTTGCCCGAGGGATCGCGGAAGCCCGCGTCGATCCCGTACGGGCGCTCCTCGGGCTCCTCCACGAACTCGACGCCCCGGCCCTTCAGCTCCTCATAGCTGGCGCGGCAGTCATCGGTGGTGAGAAACACCGTAGCCGGCGACGCCCTTGGCCATCACCGCCTTGATCTGCTCGACGGTCTCGGCCTCGAACACCGGCGGGCCGGGGATGGCCATGAGCACGATCGAGACCTCATCCTGCCCGGGAGGGCCGACCGCGAGCCACCGGAAGTTGCCGAGCTCGGGGACGGTGACGTCGGACTTGACCTCCATGCCGACCTTCTCGGTGTAGAACGCGAGGGCCTCGTCCTGGTCATGGACCCACATCTGCGCGTTGGCGATTCTGATCATCTGCTCCTCCGGGAATCGGGTGGGAATGAACTGATGCCGAGCACGCTAATCGGGCCCCGGTGCCTTGTCTTCTCGAAACGTGCTGCGTTGCGGACGGCCGTAGGCGCGGACGATGCAGCTGGGCACGACGGCCTGTGCGGCGGCCGGCGGGAAGGCCGCCCGGTAGGCCGTGGGCGACACGCCGTACGTGCGGGTGAAGCTGGAGGTGAACGAGCCCAGGCTCTGCAGCCCGACCGAGAAGCAGATGTCGGCCACCGACCGGTCGGTGTTGCGCAGCAGCGTCGCTGCCCGCTCCAGGCGGCGGGTCAGCAGGTACACGTGCGGCGAGACCCCGAACGCCCGCCGGAACTCTCGGCTGAAGTGGGCGCGCGAGAGGCCCGCCGCAGCCGCCATGTCATCGACCCCGAGCGGCTCGGCGTAGCGGGCGTCGGCTAGGTCCTTGGCTCGGAGCAGATGGCGGGCACGGGGCGCGTAGAGCATGGCCGCCGAGTATCCCAGTGCCCGGCGCCGGTCTGGCCTACGCGCGGGTTCGAAATGCGGTAGACGGGACAACGAGGCCGGGTTTACCCTGCATGTCGATGCGTTTCGCCGAGCTTACGGGCGAGGTCCAGGTCAGCGCCGAGGAATCGCTGACCGCGGTCATCGCCGCCATCCTCGAGGAGGACCCCGCGGCGATGCCGGTGTTCGGGGGCGCCGACCCCGGTGCGGTCGGGATGGTGTCGCGCTGGCTCGGCCGTCTCGGCATCGGGGCCGTGCGCGTGGCCGACCCGGCGTCGTTCAGCTGGCCCGGGCCGTGGATCGCCCGCATTCAGCCGCCCGACGGCGCCGAGCGCTTCGTGCTCATGTACGGGACGCCCTCGGGGGCGATCTGGGACCCCGCCGGCGACGGGACGCCGGTGGACAACGAGTGGATCGTCGATGGCTACCTGCTGGCGGCCGCCGACATCGCGCTCGCCCGGCCACCCCTGTCGCCGGCCCCGCTCGGCACCGGGCAGATCGAGGCCATCTACGTCTCCCCGACCGCAGGCGAGCCCGCGACGGCCCTCGCCAGCGCCCGCGCCCTACCCGGCCGTGGCCTGGACGGCGACCGCCACGTCACCGGCGACGGCACGTTCCCTTCGGGTCTGCCCGGTAGCGCACTGACGCTCATCGAGGCCGAGGTCTGCGAGTCCTTCGACCCGCCGCTGGGCCCCGACGACCACCGCCGCAACGTCGTGACCCGTGGCGTCGCGCTCAACGATCTCGTCGGCCACGAGTTCACCGTCGGCACCGTCCGCTGCCAGGGGATGCGGCTGTGCGAGCCCTGCACCGTCGTGCAGCGCTACGCCGGGCGTCCCGTGCTGCGGGCGCTGGTACATCGCGGCGGCCTGCGCGCCGACATCCTCGCCGACGGTGAGATCACAGTGGGCGACGAGATCCGCGCCAGCGCGAATTTGTGACTCAGGCCCCTGGGCGCATCGCCGGGAGCACGAGCCGCGACGGGTGCTCGGCGTCGTGCAGCAGCTCGATGTCCACCGCGCGCAGTGTGTCGGCGGTGGCCGTGGACGGAGCCTGGCCGGTGCCCGGGTTGCGGGCGTACCGGGGGTGCGCCCCGGATGACACCTGCAGTCGGAGCCGATGGCCGGCGGTGAAGCGGTGGCCGATCGGCCACAGCTCGAAGTGCACGTGCCACGTGCCGTCCAGCGCCTGCTCGAAGCGGCTCGGGGCGACGCTGGTGAGCGCGTCGCACACGTTGCGCGAGATCCCGCCGGCATCGACGTCGCATACCCGCGCGAACACGTCAAACCATGGCGCGGAGGCGCGCAGCCACAGCTCGACGTACACGTGCCCGATCGCCTCGAGCGTCTGCGCCAGCGCCGGCCCGGTGTAGGTGAGCACGTCGGCGCGCGCCTCGAGCGAGGCGTTGTCGAGCACCGGCGCGCGCGACAGCAGCCCGGGGCCGCCCAGCGCGGGCGTCGGGTCGGCCGGGTCATAGCGGTACGCATCCCCGCCCTCCCCGTGCGACTGCGCCGGCCGGTCGCGGAGGGCGTGGCCGGCGTCCAGATAGATCGATCGCTCCACCGTCGGCGGGGGCCAGCTCGGCAGGTCGCGCCAGCCGCCGCCCGAGCGCTCGCCGGTGATCATGAGCCGCACCGGAGCCCGCCGGAGGAGCCGCTCGTCATCGAGCAGGTGCGCCCGCATCCACGCCAGCCCGTCGCGCTCGGCCGCCCCCACCAGCCCCGGCGAGGTGTGCGACCAGGGCCCGATGAGCAGCCGGGGCGCGCGGCCGGCGGCTTGGAGCGCCTCGAAGTCGGCCAGCATCCAGGGAAGGAGGATGTCGTACCAGCCGCCGACGAAAGAGACCGGCGCGTTGACGGCGCCGACGCCGGCCGAGAAGTCGCGGCGCACCCAGTAGGGGTCCTCGCGACCCGGGCTGGCGAACGCCTCCTGAAACCAGGCGACGGCGGCGCCGGTGGCCCGCTCGTCCAGCGAGGTGAGCGGCAGCTCGGAGACGGTCCGGCTCAGGCGCCGCAGGGCCCGGTCCATCGCCAGCAGACCCAGGCGGCGCTCCTGCATGGCCACGATGATCAGCCACGACGCGAGGGTCTCCAGCGTCAGGCTCGAGCCGGCGTAGGTCTGGCCGTGGAACTCCGAGGCGGACACGTGGATCGACATCGCCGCCAGGTCGTCGTCGGAGATCGCCCACTGGACGAAGCCCAGGTAGCTGGACCCGAGCGTCCCGATCGGCCCGGCGTGCCACGGCTGCGCTCGCAGCCAGCGCAATGTCGCCAGGCCGTCGGCCCGCTCGTCGAATGGGCTGAACTCCCCGCCGGAGCCGAACGTGCCGCGCACGCTCTGGATGACCACCTGGAGGCCCCGCTCGGCCAGCAGCCGCCCGAAGAGCAGCCCGACGAACTGCCGTCGTCCATAGGGCGAGCGGACGAGCACGGTGGGCGTGGGCCGGTCCGCGCCGTCGCGGGCGACCCACCGGTCGGCCAGCAGCACGGCCCCGTCGTCCATGGGGGCGCGCAGGTCGCGACGACAGACAACATCGAGCGTCTCCGCGCGCGGCAGTCGCATGCGCCGCGCCAGGATCTGGCTGGGGAGGCTCAACCGCGGTTCCGCGCCCTGCTCATGGGTAGAGGATCTCACGTACTACGAGGGAGAAAGAGATAATGGCCGCGATGCCCAAGGAAGCGCGCCTCAAGCAGACCCCCGGAGGCAAGGTGCCCGAGGGCGACGGCTGGTTCGTGCTCAACGCGCGCGAGGCCCGCTGGCTGTCCGGTGACTTCGGCGCCTACACGCGCTTCGAGGGCGAGGAGCGCTGGCACCACCTGGGCGTCAACATCGGCGTGCTCCAGCCCGGCCAGCCCGCCTGCTACTACCACGGCGAGGCAGACCAGGAGGACTTCCTGGTGCTCAGCGGCGAGTGCCTGCTGCTCATCGAGGGCCAGGAGCGGCGCCTGAAGGCGTGGGACTTCGTCCACTGCCCGCCGTGGACCGAGCACGTCTTCGTCGGCGCGGGCGACGGGCCCTGTGCGGTGCTGGCGGTGGGCAGCCGCGCCGGCGACCAGACGATCTATCCCGAAGTCCGAGCTGGCCCAGCGCCACGGCGCCGGGGTCAAGCGCGAGACCCGGGAGCCGTCAGAGGCCTACGCCGAGATCGCCGACGACGTCGATACCCCCTACCAGGACGGCTGGCTCCCGGACCTCTGATGACGGCCGACGACTGGGCGGGCGCACCTTCCTGGTCACCGGTGCCAACACCGGGATCGGCCGCGCCACCACCGAGGCACTGGCCGCCCGCGGGCGCCACCGTGTACATGGCCTGCCGCACCGAGGCCAAGGCCCGGCCGGTGCGCGACGCGATCGCCACGGCGACCGGCAACGACCGACCTCCACCTGCTGTCGCTCGACCTCGGCGACCTGGCTTCGGTGCGAGCGTGCGCCGACGCGTTCTTGACGACCGGAGCACCGCTGCACGTGCTCGTCAACAACGCCGGACTGGCCGGCAAGCGCGGGATGACCGCCAGCGGCTTCGAGCTGGCCTTCGGCACCAACCATGTCGGGCCCGTTCCTGCTGACCAACCTCCTGCTCGACCAGCTGCGGGCGAGCGCTCCCGCCCGGATCGTCACCGTCTCCTCCGAGGGCCACTACCGCGTCGACGGGATCGACTACGACGCCGTCCGCCGACCCACCCGCACACGCACGGCGTTTCACGAGTACTGCGTCTCCAAGCTCGCCAACGTGCTCCATGTCCAGGAGCTCGGCCGGCGTCTGGACGGGCTCGGGCGTGACCACGTACTCGCTGCACCCCGGGACGATCGCCTCCGACGTGTGGCGCGAGGTCCCGTGGCCGATCCGGCCGCCTGCTGAAGCTGCGCATGCGCTCGCCCGCCGAGGGGGCCCAGACCTCGCTCTACTGCGCCACCGCGCCCGAGGTGGCCGGCGACACCGGCCTCTACTACGAGGACTGCCGGCGCAAGGAGCCCAGCCGCCACGCGACGGCGGCGCTCGCCGCCGAGCTGTGGGAGCGCAGCGAGGCCTGGGTGGCCTGAGCGGCCAGATCAGCCGCCGTTGCCGTCCGGTAACCGCCAGCCCGGCGACGACGGGGAGCTCGAGCGCCGCCTCCGGCCCCCACGACCCCGGCGCGTAGGGCTGAAGCTCGGGAGGCTGATCGATGACCGGCGCGCACACCTCCCACAGCCGCTCGATCTGCTCCGAGCGCGTGAACAGCAGCCGCTCGCGCAGCATCACGTCGTGCAGCAGCCGCTCGTAGGCCTCGAGCCCGTCGGCGCCGTCGAACGCCTCATCGACGTCGAGGGTGAGCGCGACACGGCCCAGGTCGAGCACCGGTCCCGGGACCTTGGCCTGGACCTCGACGCGCACCTTCGGGTCGTCGGAGAGCTCGAAGACCAGCTCGCTGGGGCGGACGCACTGCTCGGGCGTGTGGTTGGGGAACAGCCGCAGCGGCGCGTTGCTGAAGCCGATCGTCACCGTTCGGCGCCCCTCGGCCAGCGACTTGCCCGTGCGCAGGTAGAACGGGATCCCGCTCCAGCGCCAGGTGTCGACCCACACCTCCATCGCGGCGAACGTCTCCACCTGCGAGTCATCGGCGACTCCGTCCTCGTCTCGGTAGCCGTCGTACTGGCCGAACACCACCCGCGAGCGGTCCAGGGGGCGGATCGCGTCAAACAGCTTGGTGCGCTCCAGGTGCAGGCCCTCGGCGTCCACCCGGCTGGGCGGCTCCAGAGCCACGATCCCGAGGATCTGGAGCAGGTGGGTGACCACCATGTCGCGAAACGCACCGGTCTGCTCGTAGAACCCCGCGCGGCCCTGGATGTCCAGCGCCTCGGGCACGTCGATCTGGACGTAGGCGACGTGGTCGCGGTTCCAGACGGGCTCGAAGATCCCGTTGGCGAACCGCAGCGCCAGGATGTTCTGGGCCGCCTCCTTGCCCAGGAAGTGGTCGATCCGGTAGATCGAGTCCTCCTCCAGGACGTCGTGGAGGGTCGCGTTGAGCTCCTTGGCGCTGGCCTCGTCGTGGCCGAAGGGCTTCTCGACGACCAGCGAGCAGTTCTCCGCGATCCCGCTCGCCCCCAGCATCCGCACCATCTCCTGCATCGCGCCGGGGGGCACGGACAGGTAGACGAGCCGCTCGCCCTCGGCGCCGATCTCCGCCTCGGCGTCCTTGACCGCCTGGGCCAGCTCGCTGCCGTCCTCGGCGCTGGAGGCGACGAAGCTCACCCGCGCGGCGAAGTCGTCCCAGTGCTCGTCGAGCTCGCACGCGCCCGTACTCCTGGAGCGCCTCGTTGATGTGCTGGCGAAAGACGTCGTCGGATCCCGGCGAGTGTCCGGCCGGACCCGATGATCCGGAAGTCCTCGGGCATCAGGCCCTCGCGGAAGAGATGGAAGAAGCCGGGGAACAGCTTGCGCTTGGCGAGATCGCCGGTCGCGCCGAACAGCACGAGCACCCGCTTGGACGGGCGAGGGAGCCCGCTCATCGGCTGATCCTGGCGGCCATGACGGGCACGCTACACGACGGTGAGTGCCGGGTTGCCAGCCGCATGGCCGCAACGTTCACAGCCGGTTAGACGTCGCCGGCGCGCCGTTTTGCGGAGGGATACTGGGCCGTGTGCAGGGCGCATCACACGGACGTCGGGCGTGGGAGCGGGTCTCCCCGCCGGTGGGGCCGGCCGTCGGGGGCGGTGGTGCGCACTCTGCCTCGGGGCCCTGGTGGCGGCCTGCGTCGCTTTCGTGCTGGCGGCCGACGGCGCCACCCCCCGCCTGGAGCCGCCGCGGGCGGCGCACCGGACGGTCCACCGCCGCGCGAAGCCCCTGCTTCCGGTCGACGCCCAGATCACGGTGGCGCCCAACGCGGCGCGGACCGCGGTCCCGCGGTCCTACCTGGGCCTGTCCACCGAGTACTGGGCGCTGCCCCTGTGGTCGGGCGAGATGCCGCTGCTCGAGCGCGCCCTGTCCCTGGTCCGCGTCCGCGGGGAGGGGCCGCTGATCCTGCGTGTGGGCGGTGACTCCGCCGATCACGCGTTCTGGGACCCCAACGCCGGGGCGGGCGGGGTGCCTCTTCCCTCCTGGGCCTTCTCGCTGGCGCCGAAGTGGCTGGGCCAGGCGCGCGCGCTGGTGCGCACGCTGGGCGTGCGGCTCATCCTGGACCTCAACCTCATCACCGACACGCCGAGCGCCGCCGCGCAGTGGGCGCGCGCGGCCAAGGCCGGCCTCCCGCCGCACAGCATCGACGCCTTCGAGGTCGGCAACGAGCCTGACATCTACAGCCGCGCCGACTGGCTGGCCATCACCGCCGGCCGCGGACTGGACGGGCGCAGCGCCGGCTGGGTGGGCGGCTGGGTGGGCGGGCATCGATCCGCCGGCGCGACCCTGCCCGCCGCGCTCACGGCCCGCGACTACGTCCGCGACTTCCACGCCTATGCCGGCGCCCTGGGCGAGGTCGCGCCACAGGTGATGCTGGGCGGCCCGGCGCTGGCCAATCCCATTCACCACGGCCGCTGGGTCCAGACGCTGATCGACGGCGCCCGCCGCCATCTGGGCATGGTCACGATCCACCGCTACCCCTACACCGGCTGCCCGGGCCGCCGCGGCACGCGTTCCTACGCCACCATCGGGCGCGTGCTCAGCGCCGCGGCCTCGACGGGGATGGCCGTCGCGCTCAGGCCCCTCGTCGACGCCGCCCACGACGCCGGCCTGCCGCTGCGTCTGACCGAGCTCAACTCCGTCAACTGCGGGGGACGTCCCGGCGTCAGCAACGCCTTCGCCACCGCGCTGTGGGCGCCCGACGCGCTGTTCTCTCTGCTGCGGGCCGGCGTCGACGGCGTCAACCTCCACGTCCGCGCCGCCGCCGTCAACGCCCCGTTCGCGCTCGGGCCGGCCGGTCTTGCAGGCCCGCCCGCTGCTCTACGGGCTGATCCTGTTCGCCCGCACGCTGGGCCCGGATGCCCAGCTCGTCAGGCTCCGCTCGCATCTCAGCCGGCCCGCGAACCTGGCGGCGTGGGCGGTCCGGGTGGGTCGCGACACGCTCCACGTGCTGCTCATCGACAAGAGCCGCCGCTCGGAGCGGGTGTCGCTGCGGCTGCCGGCGACCGGCAGCGCCGACGTGCAGCGGCTGCTCGCCCCGTCGGCGGCCGCGCGCTCGGGCGTCACCCTCGGCGGGCGCGCGCTGGGCGCCGACGGCCGCTGGCAGGGCCTGCCCGCGCGACCAGATCGTCACGCCACGGGGCGGCGCCTACGCGGTGAGCCTGCGCAGCATGAGCGCCGCGCTGATCACCGTGCGGCTGCGGCCCGGCGCGCTCGGGATCGGCGGGACCCGGGTCGGGCTAATCGTGGCCTGAAACGGGAATCCGGTGCCTGAATGGGCGATGGCTGGTTGTGCTTCAGGTCACGAATGCCCGACGACCGCGTGGGGCACGTAGCGCTCCTCGAGGCGCTCGATCTCCGCGTCGCTGAGCGACAGCTGCTCGGCGGCGAGCGCGTCCTCGAGGTGCTCGAGCTTGGTCGCCCCGACGATCGGCGCCGTCACGCCGGGCTTGTGCAGCAGCCACGCGAGCGCCACCTGCGCGGTGGACACGCCGCGCTCTGAGGCCACCCGGTCGGCGCTCTCCACCACGTCGAAGTCCTCCGCGGTGTAGAGCGAGTCGGCGAACGCGTCGGTCTGCGCGCGCGTGGTCAGCTTCTCCCCCGAGCGGGTCCGGTTGCCGGTCAGCATGCCGCGCGCCAGCGGGCTCCACGGGATCACGCCGATCCCCTGGTCGACGCACTGGGGGATCATCTCGCGCTCCTCCTCGCGGTAGATGAGGTTGTAGTGGTTCTGCATCGAGACGAACCGCGTCGACGCCACCGCCTGGGCCTTGGCGAACTCCCACGCCCACATGCTGCTGGCGCCGATGTAGCGCGCCTTGCCCGCCTTGACCACGTCGTGCAGCGCGTCCATCGTCTCCTCGATCGGGGTGCGGTGATCGAAGCGGTGGATCTGGTAGAGGTCGACGTAGTCCATGCCCAGGCGCTCCAGCGAGGCGTCGATCGAGGCCATGATGTGCTTGCGCGACAGGCCCTGACCGTTCTCGCCCGGCATCGTCCTGCCGTTGACCTTGGTGGCGACGACGTACTCCTCGCGCATGCCGAACAGCTTGCGCAGCAGCCGCCCGGTGAGCACCTCGCTCTCACCGCCGTTGTACACGTCGGCGGTGTCGTAGAAGTTGATGCCGCCCTCGGCCGCTCGCCGGAGGATCGGCTCGGCGGCGTCCTCGTCAAGCGTCCAGGGCCTGGCTCTCGTGCTTGCCGTAGCTCATCATGCCCAGACACACGCGGGACACCCGCAGTCCGGTCCGGCCGAGATTGACGTACTCCATCGGATGCTCTCCCTGGTCGCGGTTCGCCGTCGGCCGAGCCCAGCTCGGGCCACCGTTTGACTGATAGCAGGACCGCAGCGAGCGTTGCGCGGGGCGTCAAGGCTGGCGTTTGATCCAGTCCAGGATCTCGCGCGAGTGCGTGAGCACGGTCCCGTCGGGCAGCCTCATGACGGGCAGCTTCTTGGCGCCCGTCTTGGCCTCCAGCTCGTCGCGCGAGCCCTTGCGCAGGAACGGGATCGGGCTGCCGTGCGCGGCGACCTCCTTGTCGTACGCGATGCCCTTGGCCCGCAGTGCCTCCTGGACGCGCCGGCACGGGTGGATGCCGGGGCCGCCGTCGTCGCCGTGGCACACGTACAGATACGGCTTGTCCGCCGTCTGACGCCTTCCATCTGACTCCCTCCCTCGGTTGAGGTTTGCGCGAGCGTATCGCCAGGGCTCAACTCCCGGCCCCGGCTGGCCGAGTTAACGAGAAGGAACCTCCCTCGACCTTCGGAGCCGCATGTCCGTCAACCCCATCGGCGGCATCACCAACGTCTCATCCCTGCTGCAGCCGACCGCTGCGCAGATCGCCGCCGCCCAGGGCACCACGCCCGGCTCGGCCACCGCCACCGCCGCCCAGACCGCACCGACCGCCGACGCGGCCCAGGCCTGGGAGGAGGCGATGCGCGCCGCGATGGGCGACGAGTCCTCCTCTGACGACTCCTCCTCTGACCCGCTCTCCTCGCTGGCCACTCAGACCGCCGCGACGACCGACCCCGCCTCAGCGCTGACCGGCCAGGCGCGACCGCAGGCTCGGCGGCGCTCGGCCGCCTCGCTGGCCACGCCCTCGGGCGGCGCCTCCCTCACCGGCGCCTCCGTCCCATCGACCACCGCCTGGCGCCACCACCCGGCGTCACCGCACCGGCCACCGCCACCACCGCCTGCTCAGACCGCGCTCTCGCCCCAGGCCCTGGCCGCGCTGGTCTCGGGGAGCTCGACCGCGCCGACCAACCCGCTGATCACGTCGTTGTCGGCGCCGAGCGTCGATACAACGCAGGCTCAGCCGGTGAGCGACGCCGACGCGAGCTCATACGTCTGACCAGGGCCGGGACGGCGAACGCCGGCAGCCCACCCGCCCACATGATCGTGGCGGCGAGCCGCTGGTCGCGCAGCGCAGCGGGGCGGGTCAGATCGAGCCGCCACGTAGTGGTGATAGACGGCGTGCGGCTCGAGCCCCAGCCACGCCCCCACCAGCAGCATCGGCGCCATGCAGGCCGTCAGGCATGCCGCCTGGCCTCGCGGGCCGACGCGGTGCGGCAGCGGGTCGACCCCCAGCAGCGGCGCCCACATGAGCAGCGCCGTCGCCAGATACGCCGCATGCTCGGCCTCGTGGACGGTGTCGTTGGTCAAGGCCAGGCCGTACACGGCCGGGACATGGGTCACGAGCAGCACCGCTGAGAACACCGTCACTGAGCCCACCGGGCTGGTCAGCCAGGCCAGCGGCCGTGAGTGCAGCCAGCCCGCCAGCCGTCCGGCGACCGCCCCGGCCCAGGGCGAAGAAGGCCAGCCGGATCGGCGCCCCGGCCGCCAGCAACGGCGCCACCGCCACCCACATGATCATGTGCTCGAGCATGTGCGCCGAGAGCCGCACGTCGGCCTGGGTCCCGATCCCCGAGTACAGGTCGACGGCCAGCAGCGCCAACCCCGCGCAGAAGCAGGCGGTCCGCCGCCGCGGCCATGGCCGGTGGCGCCGGTCGCGCCGGCTGCCGATCGCCGCCGCGGACGCGTACACGCCCCCGGCGGCGACGCAGAGGATGAGGAACGCGATCCCGGCAGAGCCGTCCAGGCTCCAGTCGAGCGCCAGCGCCCGCAGGCTCATGCGCTACTGGAAGATCTCAGTGGTGCAATCGCCGCCGGGTAGATGGATCTCGTGCGGGCGCGCGCCCTCGGCCTGCTCATGGAAGTCCACGAAGAAGTCGGGATCGAGCGCGTAGCTGCCGTCGGGCTGGCGGTCAAGCTTGGTCAGCCAGCCCTTGAGCCCGGGATAGAACTGGTTGTCCCAGGTCGAGTACAGCGAGTTGGACACGTAGACCCGGTCGCCGTCCAGCGAGTTCTGGAGCATCTGCGGGCCGCCGTTGAGCGCCTCGGAGGCCTTGGGGTGGCCCCCGTCGCGGCCCAGCAGACCGCCCAGCCACACCTGCGAGCGCAGCTGCGGGTTGGCCGGATCCGAGACGTCGTAGTGGCGCAGGTCGCCATGCAACCAGTTGGAGAAGAACAGGTCCTTGTCGTCGAGCGAGAGCACGAGGTCGGTGATCAGGCCGGGCACGCCGCCGGGCAGCGGCCAGCCCTCGAGCTCCTCGTTGCCGACGTCGATCGCCTTTTCCGTCGTCCAGCTCCCATTGCTGCGCTGGAAGCGGATGATGTTGCTCGACAGCGTCGCCCCCACGAAGCCCTGGGCCGAGTCGGGGTCGTGCTGCCAGCGGATCTCCAGCGGGATCAGGCCCTCGTCGCCGAGGTCGATCGTCTGGACCTTCTCGCGCTTCTCGAGATCCCAGAAGTGCAGCTTGCGGCCGTACTTGCCCTCGCCCACGTCGGCGGGGTCAAAGCCGCCCTGGAACGTGTTGGGCGCGCCCCACTCGCTGGAGATGAGGGTGTTCTGGCGCGGCTGGTACCAGAAGTCGTAGAGGAACTCCATGTCGCCGGCGTCGCGCTCCCAGCGCTCGGCCACGGAGAAGTCGCGCGCGTCGAGCACCGCGAAGCCGCCGGGGGAGTTGCCGTCGGCGTCGCCGAGCATCGAGATCGTGACGATGTCGCCGGGCATGCAGTGCACCGTGTGCGGGGCGCTCAGGCCCAGCTTCTCCTTGAGCTCCTCGCCCTCGATGACGTTCTTGATCGTCGGCTTGCGCGGATCGGAGATGTCCAGCAGGTGGATGCGCGAGGAGCGGAAGCCGGGGACGATCAGGGTGTCGCGGGCAAGCTGGGAGTGGCACGCCGAGGAGCACGCGTTCCAGCCGAAGTGGTGCAGCTCGTCGCCCACGTTGGGCATGTCGGTGCGGTGCACGATCTTCCCGTAGTCGGCGGACTCGGGATCCACGTCCACGACGGCGACGAAGTCGGGCTTATCGATCCCGGTGCCCTCGTACAGCGAGGCGACGTAGATGACCTTCTCGGGCGGCTGCTCGCGCGCAACCTGGGGAGACGCGTAACCCGGGCCGGCGTGCGCGGAATGATCGTGTTCGCTCATCAGCGGATCCCTTCCTCTCTCAAGTGTTCGGCAGCTGGCGCCACTCTACCGATCCGCAGACCCAGCCGCGCCCCTCTTCGACTAATTCGATCGAGATGACTCTGATGACAAAACGGACGTATAGCGCCCGGATTGTCATCAGAGACGCTCGTGCGGGGCGCGGCGCGTCGCCCGCGGAGCGAGCATGGGCGGGGCGCGCGCTCGCCCGCGGAGCTAGCCTCCTCTCAGCGACCGCCCCCACCTCGGAGGTTCCCATGAGCACGACGACGAGCATCCCTCCGCTGCGCGAGCGCCGGGCATGGAGCGCGCTCGAACAGCACTACGAGCAGATCCGCGGGCTCCACCTCCGGGAGCTGTTCGCCGGTGACGCCACCCGCGGCGAGCGGCTGGTCGCCGAGGGCGCGGGACTGTTCCTGGACTACTCCAAGAACCGGGTCACCGACGAGACACTGAAGCTCCTGGTGCAACTGGCGCAACAGTCGGGGCTGGCCGAGCGCACCGAGGCGATGTTCGGCGGCGAGCGCATCAACGTCTCGGAGAACCGCAGCGTGCTGCACGTCGCGCTGCGCATGCCCAAGGGCAGCACGCTGATGGTGGACGGGGTCAACGTCGTCGACCAGGTCCACGAGGTGCTCGACCGCATGAGCGCGTTCGCCGACCGGGTGCGCTCGGGCGAATGGAAGGGCCACACCGGCAAGGCGATCCGCAACATCGTCAACATCGGGATCGGCGGCTCGGATCTGGGCCCGGTGATGGCCTACGAGGCCCTGCGCCACTACTCGCGCCGCGACCTGACCTTCCGCTTCGTCTCCAACGTCGACTCCACCGACTTCGTCGAGGCCACCCACGACCTCGACGCCGAGCGAGACCCTGTTCATCGTCTCCTCCAAGACCTTCACCACGCTGGAGACGATGACCAACGCCCGTTCGGCGCGAGACTGGGCCCTGAGCGCGCTCGGGCGACGAGAGCGCGATCGCCAAGCACTTCGTGGCGGTCTCCACCAACGCCGAGAAGGTGTCGGAGTTCGGCATCGACACCGACAACATGTTCGGCTTCTGGGAGTGGGTCGGCGGGCGCTACTCGATGGACTCGGCCATCGGGCTCTCGACGATGCTGGCCGTCGGGCCCGACGGCTTCGCCGAGCTGCTGGCCGGCTTCCACGACATGGACGAGCACTTCCGGACCACCCCGTTCGAGCGCAACCTGCCGGTGCTGATGGGCATGCTCGCCGTCTGGTACGGCGACTTCTTCGGCGCCCAGACGATGGGCGTGATGCCCTATGAGCAGTACCTCAAGCGCTTTCCCGCCTACCTCCAGCAGCTGACGATGGAGTCAAACGGCAAGCACGTCACGCTCGACGGCGCGCACGTGGACTACGACACGGGCGCCATCTACTGGGGCGAGCCCGGCACCAACGGGCAGCACAGCTTCTACCAGCTCATCCACCAGGGGACGCGGCTCATTCCCGTTGGACTTCATCGGCTTCGCCCAGACGCTCAACCCCCTGCGCGACCACCACGACCTGCTCATGTCCAACGTCTTCGCCCAGGCCGAGGCGCTGGCCTTCGGCAAGACCGAGGAGGAGGTCCGCGCCGAGGGCACCCCGGACGAGATCGTCCCCCACCGCGTCATGGAGGGCAACCGCCCCAGCAACACGATCCTGGCCGAGCGCCTCACCCCGCGGATCCTCGGCAGCCTCGTGGCGCTCTACGAGCACAGCGTCTTCACCCAGGGCGTGGTGTGGAGCATCGACTCCTTCGACCAGTGGGGCGTGGAGCTGGGCAAGGCCCTGGCCAGCCGGATCATTCCCGAGCTGGCCTCGGCGGAGGAGCCCGAGCTCTCGCACGACAGCTCGACCAACGCGCTCATCCGCCGCTACCGCGCTATGCGCTGACCCTCGGCCCTCACCCGCTCTGACGGGCGGGACGGCCGCCACCCTGTCGGGTGGGTCCAGGGAGGTGTGAAAACTCAACACCTGGGGTGGGATGAACTGGCCCCCGGCGGCGCTTACTGTGACGCGTGCGTTTCAGATGAGCTATGCCGCTTACACAGGATCATGCGACAGGGGGGTCATGCCGGCCGGCCACGGGGGCAGGTCGTCCGGCACGGGGGCAGAGGTGATCGGCAACGACCACCGTGGGGGCGAGTCGGAACGTGGGGGCAAGTTGCTGCGGCTCAACGGCAGCACGTTGTGCAGGGGGGTGGCTCCGACCTGCTCGGAGTTACGGTGACCGGGGCACGGCGCGACGGAGATGACAGCCGTCGCGTCGCCCGGCCCACCGTGCCACCGGGCGCTGGGTCTTGGTCGCGACACGAACCCCGACACGAACCCCGACACGAACCCCGCACATCGCGCGTGAGGCGCGATCACTTCTTCATCGTCGGCGGTCCGAGCGGGGAACGCGGATCGCCGCAATCGTCGCGCCTGACGAGCGCGTCGCCGGCCAGATCACCCAGGCGTTTGCGGCAACGCCGATCGTGCCGGGAATCAACGAGCCGATCGCCTGGGGCGAGGCGATCGGCTCGCTACTTCTTGTTAGCCGTTCCGTCCAGCCGCACGGCGGGCGGCTGGGCGCGGTCAGAACTCGCGGGCGGTGAGCACGCCGGACAGGAGCACGGTGGCCACCAGCCGGGCCCGCTTCTCGTTCTGAGGCAGTTCTCCCAGGCCATAGCGCTCGAACAGCACCCGCAGATGCGCCTTGACCGCGTCGACGGTGAGATGCACCTCCTCGGAGATCTGGCGGTTGGTCGCCGGCGTCGCGGCGTCGGAGGCCTGCACCGGCCGGCACAACGCGATGAGGACCTTGCGCTGCATCGGGGACAGCGGCAGGATCGGGGCCAGATCCCGGCTGGAGACGGTCGAGTCTCCGGTCTTGACGACCGGCTCGCGGAAGACGATCTCGGAGTTACCGCACGAGATCCGGTCATGGTCGACCAGACGCCGCCGCCCCAGGGCCCGGGTCTGGTTGATGAATGAGCCGTTCCGCGAGAGCCCGTCGTCCACGAACGTCCACTCCTGGCCGACGCGCTCGATCAGCGCGTGTGCGCGCGAAACCTCCGCATCGCCCTCCAGAGATACGTCCGCCTCCGGGTCGCGGCCGATCGTGACTCGCCACGTGGCCGGGCCCAGCGCCAGGATCCGCTGGTGGCCACCGGTGTCCCGCCACACCAGGAAGGGATGCCCGATGCGCTCGGCGGCGATCACGTCCTTCAGCTCCGCCGGACTGCGGTCGAATCGTGCGGGCACGGGCTGACGAAGGGGCCGTGGGCGCGGCACCCTCCCGATCCGTCTCGCTCATCGCCACGAGCCTCGGTTCGCCATCGCTGCGACCGCAAAACTACCGGACGGTTACGCCTGGCCGGTGATCCGTGGGACGATTTGCGCGTGGTTGGGCGTCTGGACGTCGAGGCGGCCTTCGAGGCCGCGGGCTATCGCATCGAGGCCGTCATCGGCCGCGGCGGCGGTGGGCACCGTCTATCGGGCGGTGCAATTGACCCTGCAACGCGATGTCGCGCTCAAGCTCCTCACCGCCGAGCAGAGCGCCGACAGCTCGCTTCCGCCGGATGTTCCTGGACGAGTCGATCCTGGCGGCCAGCCTCGATCACCCCCACATCGTTCCCGTCTACGACGCCGGCGAGGTCGAGCAGATCCTCTACATGGCGATGCGGTACGTCCCCGGCAGCGATCTGCAGGGGATGATCCGCCGCGAGGGCCGCCTCTCCCCCCACGCCTCGGTGGTGATCCTCGAGCAGGTGGCGGGTGCTCTGGACGTCGCCCACGCCGCCGGGCTCGTCCACCGCGACGTCAAGCCGTCCAACGTCCTCATCGCCGGCGGCCACGGCGCCGAGCAACCGCTCCACGCCTGGCTGGGCGACTTCGGCCTGTCCCGACGCATCGGCGACCCCGCCGAGCAGCAGCACCGAGCGGCCGCTGGGCACCGTGCACTACGTCGCCCCGGAGCAGATCCGCGGTGATGCCGTCGACCACCGCGCCGACATCTACTCCCTGGGCTGCCTGCTCTTCGAATGCCTCACCGGGCTCGGTGCCGTTCGCCCACACCTCGGTGCCGGCCGTGCTCTACGCGCACCTGGAGTCGCCGGTCCCCACGGTGTCTGACCTCGGCATAGGGCTGCCGGCCGCGATGGACGAGGTGATCGCGTCGGCGCTGGCCAAGTCGCCCGACGACCGCCCCCAGCGCGCCGGCGAGCTGGCCCAGGCCGCGGCGCAGGCGCTGGGTGGCGGCGCGGTCCGCGCGCGGCTCGACGACGGCCTCGCGGTGCCCGCACCCGCACCGCCGGCGTCGCGCCGGACGCGGGCCAGCCGCCCGATCGTCGGCCGGCTGCTGGAGTCCGAGGATCTCGTGTCGCTGC
Organism: uncultured Actinomycetota bacterium; assembly: GCA_963790605.1. Classification (GTDB taxonomy): domain Bacteria; phylum Actinomycetota; class Thermoleophilia; order Solirubrobacterales; family Solirubrobacteraceae; genus Palsa-465. The sequence continues at coordinate 1,224,801 of CAWBPG010000005.1, forward strand.
TCGACGACGCCGCCGCCGGCATGGGCGGCGTGGCCACCCTGTCGGGCGAGGCGGGCATCGGGAAGACGACACTGGCCCGCCAGCTCTCGACGCTCGCCGAGCAGCGCGGCATCCCGGCGGTGTGGGGCGTGGGCGCCAGCGCCGAGGCCGCTCGCCCCTACTGGCACTGGATCCAGCTGGTGCGGGCGATCGCCGCCCGCCGCGAGGGCCCGGAGATCTTCAAGACGCTGGGCACCGTCGGCGCCTGGCTGTACGCGATCGTTCCCGACCTCGAGCTCGGCCTGCCTCAGTCCGGGTGCGGCCGCACGGCGCCGAGGAGGGCCGGTTCCATCTCTACGACGCGCTGTTGCGCCTGCTGGAGATCGCCGCCGAGCGCTCCGGCCTGGTGGTGGTGCTCGACGACCTGCACTTCGCCGACGAGGCCTCCCTGCTGGCGCTCTCCTACATCTCGCGCGCGGTGGCCGACAAGCGCATCCTCGATCGTCTGCACGCACCGCGACCTCGAGCTCGAGGAGTCCCGGCGCGACGGCGGCGCCGTTCTCGGAGCTCGTGCGGCCCACCCTGGGGATCGTGCTCAAGGGCCTGCCGGCCGCCGACGTGCGCCGCATGATCGAGAGCCGCCGCGATGCTCCCGCCGCCCGACGCCCTGGTGGATCGCATCCACCAGCTCACCGGCGGCAATCCGCTGTTCGTCTCCGAGCTGCTCAGCCTCATCGAGGCCGAGCAGGATCTCGACGACTCCGCGGTGGCCGCCGGCGCCATGCCTCTGCCCGCCGGCGTGCGCGATGCCATCACCGCTCGCCTGGCCATGCTCTCCGCCGAGGGCCGCGAGATGCTGGGCGTGGCGTCGGTGATCGGTCAGCAGTTCCGGGCCGGCACCCTGGCCGCCGCCGCGGGCACCCCGGCGGTCGAGCTCCTGGAGCTGCTCGACGAGGCGGTCCGGCTGCGGCTGGTGCGCCCCACCACCCAATACGCCGACGGCTACGGCTTTCACCACGGGCTGATCCAGGCCACCCTGTATGACGCCATCCCGCGCGGGCGCCGGCTGGCGCTGCACGATGCCGTCGCCCGCGCGCTGGAGCAGGACCCGGCGGTCGTGGCCGGCGAGGGACTGGCCGAGATCGCCCACCACTACCTCGAGGCCGCCCCGGCCCATGACCCGCAGCGCGCCATCGAGTACGCGCGGCGCGCGGGCGACCGCGCGATGGAGACCTTCGCCTATGACCAGGCGGTGGGCATGTACCGGGGCGCCCTGGGCGTCACGGGGCTCACCGAGACCCAGCGGGGCGAGCTGCTGCAGGCGCTCGGCGAGGCTCAGATGCGCGTCGGCGACACCGACGCGGCGCGCCAGACGCTGCTGCGCGCCGCCGACGCCGCCCGCGTCCGCGACGACCCGGTGGCCTTCGCCCACGCCGCGCTGGCGTGCGCCATCTGGGGACTGACCAACGGCACCGACGAGCAGCTCGTGGGGCTGGCCCAGGAGGCGGTGGCCCGGCTGGAGCACGTCGACGAGCCAGGGTTGATGGCGCGCGTCGAGGGCTTCCTGGCCGCCGCGATCTACTGGTCAGACGAGGTGGAGCGGCGCGAGCGGCTGGCCGAGGACGCGCTGCGGCTGGCCCGCGAGGAGGAGCAGCAGCGCCGCGACCGCGAATCCGGCCAGACGCTCGGCTACGTCCTCGGCCGCTACCTGCTGGCCCGCTGGGGGCCCCAGTCCGCGATTCGCGACGTGGGGATCTCCGACGAGGTGGTGGAGCTGGCCCAGCGCCTGGGCGACAGCGAGCTCGAGCTCCTGATCCGCAACTGGCGGATCTCGGTCCTCATGGAGCTCGGGCGTTTCGCCGCCGTGGACCAGGAGATCGCGCGGGTGGAGCAGATGGCCGGTGACCTGCGCCAGCCCCGCGCCATGGTGTTCCTGCCGCTGCACTACGCCCTTCGCGCCGGCACGATGGGCCGCTTCGACGAGGCCGAGGGCCTCAACTCCCACTCGGCCGAGATCGGGCGCGAGCTGCGCGGCTCGACCAGCGATCTCGCCGGCAGCGCCCAGCTGCTCATGCTGCGCCTCCTCCAGGGCCGCCTGCCCGAGCTCGAGCAGCCGCTGCGGGCCCTGGCGGCGTCGCGGCCGGAGATGGTCGGCTACGCGTGCGCGCTGGCGGCGATGCTCAGCCAGGCCGGGCGGACGGCCGAGGCCCAGGCCGAGCTGGAGCGCCTCACCGCGTCGGGGCTGGACGGCTTCCCCAAGGACTGCACGCACCTGCTGATGCTGGCCCTCGTCGGGGACGTGGCCGCCGAGCTGGGCGACGCGATGCGCGCCCGCCAGATCTATGACTGGCTGCTGCCCTACAGCGGCCGGTGGGTCGTCTCGGCGGGCGCGTCGGCCGCTGTGGCCCGTCGACCGGTCGCTGGGCCGGCTGGCGACCGTCGCCGGCTCGATCGACGTCGCGCTGCACCACATCGCCTCGGCCCGGGCCCAGGCAGAGCGCGCGGGAGCGATGCCCGCGGCTGACGCTGGCGATGCTCGACGAGGCGCGTGCGCTGCTGGCCCGCGGCCGCCCCGCCGACCACGATCACATCCGCCAGCTCGCCCGCCAGATCCTCGAGCAGGCCCAGCAGATCGGCATGGGGTGGGTCGTCGACGCCGCGGTGGCGCTCGAGGTCGAGCTCGGCTTCGGCATCGAAGCCGAGGCCTGATCAGCCGGCGCGCGATCCGACGCAGCGCCTTCAGCCCCGGCACGAACAGGTAGTGGCCGCCGCGCACCGTGACGAACGCCGCTCGCGGCGCTGCAGGAACAAGGGCGGCTGGTCGCGGTCGCCCTGGATCGTCATGCGCAGCGAGGACTGTCCCGGATCGAGGCCGGCGGTGAGGAAGTCTCGCTCGGCGCCGACGCCGAAGGTGTCGCCGCTCATCAGCCAGTTGCCCTGGATCTGCTCGAACTGCCGCGTGATGCTGGCGTTGAAGCAGACGAAGATGAGTCCTCGGGTTTCGTCGCGGTCGACGTAGGGCAGCCCCCGTCGGATGATGCGGTTGCGCCGCGTGCGCTCCGTGCGGAAGCCCAGGGCGTCGCGCGGGTTGGAGCGCCGCACATGCGCGCCAAGCGGACAGCGCACCCCGCCTCCGTCATAGCGGTAGGTGAAGTCGTTGATCTCGGGGGTGTGCGGGCGCCCGTCGCCACTCTCGCCCGTGTACGCCGGGCCGGCGCACCAGCGAGTCGCCGTTGGGCCAGCGCCCCAGGATCTTCGCCTTCAGCGTCTCCTCGGCGCCCTCGCCGTCGCCGGCGTGGGCACGTATCCATCCGTTGAACGCGTCGACGTGCTGCTCCAGCTTGCGCCAGACCATGAATGTCCCGTTGACCAGGAGCGGGTCGCGCCCGCCGGGGACGACCCCGTCCTCGTCGCGTGTGGCCGAGCACGAACTCGCCGAGGCGGACGTCGCGCCATTCCTCGCCGCCGAGGCGCAGCCACCGCCGCTGGACCCCCTCGCCGCGGCGTGAGCGCCGATCCTCGGCCACGCCCGGCGAGCGCCGGCTGCGAGAACCCGTCGGAGAAGCCGAAGTGCTCCCGTCCGCCCTCCAGCATGTCGGCGCGCTGGTGATGGATGACCGTCACCTTCGCGTCGGCCAGCTCGCGGGTCAGCTCCGCGGCGCCCCGCGTGCGCTCGTCGTCGCTGCGCCCATACACCGTGAACAGCACGTGGATCTCCTCACGCAGCACCTCGTCCCACTGCTCAGGATCGTTGGCCCCGAGGTCGCCGAGGTGCGTGCGGGCGCGCGCATACATGCCCTCACAGAAGTCCGGGAAGCGATCGAACGGGGCCGCGTCGAATCCCAGCGTGCCAGGCCGGCACGGGTGAGGGCTACGTTCAGGCGGGTCGCCGGGTGCCCGGCCCAGTCCTTCTCGGTGGCGATCCGGTCCTCGTCGATCAACTGAGTCAGGAGCGCGCGGGCGTCCTCGACGTGCTTGTCGCTGATGCGGGTGAGCAGGTAGGCGGCATGGAGGTGGCTCGCGTAGCCACGCAGGATGTTGCCCTGGATGTCGCCGCGGCCCCTCACCGCCGCCTCATCAGCGCCCTGGATCGCCGGAAGCTGCCGGAAGTCGTGGGCCAGCGCCGTCGGGTCCATGGACGAGGCCCGTGTCATCAGGCCCGACAGCTGCGCGCCGGAGGGACAGCGCCCGGTTGACCTCGCCGACGGTGACCTCGGCCGCGCAGGGCATCGACCACGTACTGGCTGGGCCGCCAGTTGCGCTCATCGCACAGATAGCGCTCGAGCTCCGCGCCGGTCAGCGGGGCGGCGGTCGTCAGTCATCTGACAGTGACTCCAGATCCGCTGCGCGTCGGCTGTCCCGGCCAGGGCACGCAGGTAGTCACGAGTGCCACCATCAAACGCACTGGTGAAGAACAGGTATGGCGTGTCGTGGTCAAGTTCGATCACCACAAACCGGGCGAAGTGTGTGGGAGGTAACACACCGGTGAACGGCGAGGGCGGCGTGGTGACCGGCCCGGTCACGGTGGGTGGCTTGTCGCGGGGCAGCTCGCTCAGGACTGTCTTGAGCTCCTCGGCTCGACCGTCGCTGACCGGCGTGATGATCCCGACCTGGCCCACTTCTACACCAGCCGATGCACCGTGAGCACGAGGTCGCGCCAGCGGCGATCGAACTCGGTGGCCGAGGCGCCCTGCGTGTCGGCAACGAAACGCGCCACGTGGCGCTCGAGCTCCAACGCCTGGGCGATCACCTGGGTCGACGCCCCGAGCTCGTAGTCGGTCCAGAAGTGGCCCACGCCGGCGTCGATCGCATCCACCCACGCGTCCAGTCCGGTGGTGGGGATGGCGCCCGGGAACTTGGTCGTCGCGCCCCAGATGCTGCGCCACTGGAGCGGCATGAGCCTGCCAAAATCCGGTATGTAGGTCTGGTCAGACCCGCTCCAGTTGGTCTCGAACAGCAGGAAGGTGGGGTTGCGCGCGTTCGGCCACAGCGTCCACCGTGCCAGTGCAATCACCTTCATCTTCAGCAGTGGTCCGATGAGGATGTCGGTCGTGTTACCGAAGGTGAAGACGGCCATCAGCCGCAGCCGCTGGCAGCGTTTGAGTTTGGTCACCGCAGTGACCGCTCCCCACCGGCGATAGGTCACCTTCTCTTTGGAGACGGGCGCCACGTCACGTCGCTTGCCCACGTCGCGTTAGCTTATAGAGTTGCCGCGAGGGCATGTGACCGTGACGGGATCAGACAGAGGGCACTACGACGCGGTTGTCATCGGCTCTGGGTTCGGGGGCGCCGTCGCCGCCTACCACCTGGTGGCCAATACCAAGCTGAAGGTGCTGCTGCTCGAGCGCGGCATGCCCTATCCCCCGGGCTCGTTCGCCCGCACGCCGCGCGAGCTGAGCCGGAGCTTCTGGGACCCCGGCGCGGGGCTGCACGGCCTCTTTGAGATGTGGTCGTTCTCCCGCGTGAGGGCGTTGGTCTCCAGCGGGCTCGGCGGCGGATCGCTCATCTACGCCAACGTGATGCTGCGCAAGCCACCGGAGACGTTCGGGGCCGACCCGTCCAACGACTACGTGCCGTGGCCGGTGACGCCGAAGCGAGCTGGATCGCCGGATATGACCACGCCGAGTCCGTCCTGCGCCCAACCCGCTGCCCGAGGAGTACGCTGCGCCCCCGCGTGAGCAGGGGGGCGTGGCCAAGACCCAGGCAGTTCCTCGCCGCGGCAAGCGCGGGTGGACTGGAGCCGGAGCTGGCGCCGATCGCGGTGACCTTCCGGGCCGAGCACGGCGAGGCGAGCGATCACTGCACGGGCGGTCCCCGGCGAGCCGTTCGGCGCCGACAACCTCCACGGGCGGCCCCGCCACACCTGCACGCTGGTCGGCGAGTGCGACCTCGGCTGCAACGAGGGCGCCAAGAACAGCCTCGACTACACCTACCTGTCTCGCTTCCTGCAGGAGGGCGGCCCGAGCACGAGGGCGGAGGCCCCGGTCGCGGATCTTCACGTGCTGTGAGGCGACGGGCATCGAGCCCGCCGATGAGGGCGGCTACCGGGTGCAGCTACGTCGAGCACCGCGCCGCACGGGCCGCCGTCCAGCGCCGGCGCGAGCTGCACGATCGCGGGCCAGCCGCTCCTGGATCCCGACACCGACGAGACGTCTGACGAATGGACGCGCACGCGTGACGGCCGGCGTCGTCGTGGTGGCCGGCGGGACGTTCGGCTCCACCCGGCTGCTGCTCTGCCAGCCGGCCGCGGCTGCCGCGGACTGAGCGCCCAGCTGGGCCGGCGCTTCTCCACCAACGGCGATCTGCTGACGGTGGCGCGCGAGTGCCGCGAGCCCGACGGCTCCTGGCGCGACCTGGACCCCACCTACGGTCCCGGTCATCACCGCCTACGCCGAGCACACCGCCAACGGGCGGCGGCTGTGGATGCAGGACGCCGGCGGCCCCGGCGTCTCGGCGTGGGCGTGGCAGGCCGGCGAGCTGCCGCATGACCTGTGGTCCGCCCGGGCGCTGGTGCCCAGCCTGCTCCGCGGGCGCCGCGGCGGCCGGATCAGCGGGCTGATGGCCCGCGCGCTGGGATCGGCCGAGGCCTCCTCGGCGATGCTGCCGATGCTGACCATGGGCCAGGACGTGAGCGGCGGCCGCATGCGGCTGGAGGGCGACGGCCTGGCGCTGGACTGGGATCCACACGGCGCTCTCGCGCTCCTACTTCGCGTCGGCGGTGAGCCTGGCCGAGCGCTTCGCCACGCGCCTCGGGGGCCGTCTGGGACCGCCGTTGGCCGCCCGCTGGGCCCCGGGGCTGACCGCCCACCCCCTCGGCGGCTGCCCCATGGGCGTCGACGCGCGCAGCGGCGTCGTCGACTCCTACGGCGAGGTGTTCGGCTATCCGGGGCCTGTTCGTCGCCGACGGCTCGATCATGCCCGGGCCCGTCGGTCCCAACCCCAGCTTCACCATCGCGGCGATGGCAGGCAGGATCGGCAAGGCGGCGCGGGACCGCGCGGGCGCGGGACCAGGCGTCATGAGCGCGACCGAGCCCGCCGGCGTCACGTGGAGCGAGACGTTCAAGGGCTGGCTCGCCTTCGGCCACACGGACTTCAACCAGGCGATGCTGCCCGAGCACCGCGAGCCGGTCACCGCCGGGCTCACCGTGGTCATCGCCGACCTTGACCGCTTCCTGGCCGCGCAGGCCGACGGCGGCATCCGCGACACCGCGGCCGCTGCCCGCCGCGGTGACCGAGGGCTACCTCCGCTGCGACGGCTTCGGCGGCGAGCTCATCGTCCGCACGGGCACCTTCCAGGCGTTCGTGCCCGCCGGTCAATCCGAGCCGCGCGATGCGCCTGCACCTGCGCATGCGCTACGACCTGGAGCTTCGGGGGCCGGGCGGCCGGCCGTATGTGCTCGAGGGGTTCAAGCTGGTGGAGAACGACCCGGGCTATGACTCGTGGTCTGACACCACCACGCTGTTCGTGAAGATCCGCGACGGCGACGAGCCGGTGGCGGTCGGCGTGCTCCAGCATCAGCCCGCTGGCGTTCATGCGCGAGCTCACGCACGTTCCGCGGGACCGGCCCGACACGGCGGCGCGACGTGCGCGCGCTGGCCCGCTATCAGAGGTACTTCGCCACGAGCATGGCGCGGACGTACAGCGGCCCGCCGGTGAGCGGCTCGCGGCCGAGCTTCCCCGGACGATCGTCCGAGGCCGCTGTGGGAGGCGCCGCGCCGACGCCGCGAGTTCGAGCGCCTGCCCGGCACTCAGCTGGCCCGCGCGATCGTCGCCGTTCGCCGTCCCCGACCTGGACTTCCCGCTCAACCTGCACCGGCTGCGCCGCCTCGACGCCGACGGCGGGCCGGTGGCGCCCACGCTCGGGCCGGTCCTGCTCGTCCCGGGCTCCGGCGTGCGCGCCGAGATGTACTACGGGCAGCCGGTGGGGCCGTCGTGCGCGGAGTACCTGCTCGGCCTGGGCTACGACGTCTGGGTGGAGACCTGGCGCGCCTCGATCGACCTGCCGCCCAACAGCTACACCCTGGACCACGCGGCCATGCACGACCACCCGCTCGCGGTGCAGAAGATCCTCGGCGTCTGCGACGAGGAGGGGGTGGCGACGCCGACCGACCCGGTGCCCCTCAAGGCGGTCATCCACTGCCAGGGATCGATCAGCTTCATGATGGCCGCCGTGGCCGGCTGGATCGACCCGCGGGTGACCCACATCGTCTCCAGCGCGGTCTCGCTGTTCATCGACGTCACCGAGAGCACGTGGCTCAAGCAGCGCCTGGCCATGCCGCTGGTGGCCAAGACGTTCAGCGGGCTCGACGCCCAGTGGGGCATCCGCCCCATCACGCCGGCCGCGGGCCTGTTCGCCGCTGCCGCCAAGCGGATGGAGCGCCCCTGCGGCAATCCCGACCTGCCAGGTGGCCAACTTCATGTACGGCTCGGGCTGGGACGTGCTCTTCCGTCACGTCGACGACGACGGCGACCCGTGGGTGGTGGACCCGGTGCACGAGTGGACCGGCCGCGAGGTCGGCTACACGCCGCTGAGCCTCATCGCCCAGGTGGCCGAGTCAAGCCGCCACGGCTACATCGTCCCCTCCGCCACGCCGCCGCCCGGGACGCCGCCGGCGTACCTGGCCACCCCGCCCAGGACCCGGGCGCAGATCACCTTCATGGCCGGCGATCACAACAACATGTTCCGCTGGCAGGGCCAGCACCGGGCAGCGCGAGTTCTTCGAGGAGTCGGTGGGTCCGGGGCAGGCGGACTTCGTCGCGCTCCCGGGCTTCGGCCACCTCGACACCTTCTGGGCCCGGGACGCTCCGGAGGTGTCGTTCCCGGTGATCAAGGCCGGCCTGGAATGGGAGCACGGCACCCGCCGCCGCACGAGGTGGAGAAGGAGCGCACCCGGACGATGGGTGACGCGCTGCCGCCGCGGCGCGGCCGGATCTTCAGCCGCGGGACGGCGTGAGCGGGCGCAGCACGTCGGCGCGCATCGGCGCCACGAAGCAGCGCTCGCCGGGCCGCTCCCCGGCGTGCCGAGCCGCTCGAACGCCGCGGCGATCTCGTCCCGCGCGCGCGTCGAACACCGGCCCGCGCTCGGGGTCCACGCTCACCGTGCGCGCGCGAAAGGCGGCGACGTCGGGCAGGCAGATCGTCACGTCGTAATCGACGGTGACGGCGCGCTCCAGGCCCACCCGGCTCGCGTCAGCGAGAGCCGCCTGGGCGGCGCGGCGCACCTCCAGCTCGTCCTCCACGAGGCTGGTGAGGGCGAAGAAGTCGCCCTGGGCCAGCGGCTCGGCGACGTAGACCGCGCCGTCGGGCCGCAGCACCCGGCGCGCCTCGCGCAGGCCGTCGCGGAGGTGCTCCGGCGGGCACGTGGTGCAGTGAGCGCATGAACACGACGACGTCGACGGACCCATCGTCGAGGGGCAGCGCCTCGGCGCGTCCGACGAGGTAGCGCGCGCCGCTGCCGTCGTCGCGCGCCCGCGCCGTCGCCAGCTGCTCCTCGGAGATCTCGATCCCGATCGGGCGCGCTCCGGCGGCCACCAGGTCGCGCACCAGCGCCCCGCCGCCGCAGCCGATGTCGACGACGTCCTTGCCCGCCGGCGCCACCAGGCGCTCGAGCATCGAGGTGTCGGTGGGCGGCGCGGTGGGCAAGAGTGGATCGTAGCCCACGGCGTGTCATACGCTGTGCGCATGGATCTGCCCCTGCTGCGCGCGTTCGCGGTACTCGCCGAGGAGCTGCACTTCGGGCGCGCCGCGCTGCGCCTCGAGCTCTCCCAGCCTCAGGTCAGCCGACGTGTGCGCGCGCTGGAGCAGGAGCTCGGCGTCGAGCTGTTCGTACGCACCCCGCGCCACACGGCGCTCACCGACGCCGGGCGCCGCCTGCTGCAAGACGCCCAGGAGACGCTGGCCGCGGCCGACCGCCTCAAGGCCCGGGCGCGAGAGGCGGCGGGCACGCCCGCGGGGCGAGTCGCCGTCGGCTTCGTGTGGAGCACGCTCGGGGCCTACCTGGCGCCCCTCGTGGCGGCCGCACCCGAGCGCCACCCCGACATCGAGCTGGCGGTGTCCCAGAAGCGCTTCGTCGAGATCGTCCCGGCGCTGCGCCGCGGCGACGTCGATCTCGTGATCAGCCGCACTCTCCTGGAGCGTGGCGAGATGATCGAGATCCTGCTGCGCAACGAGCCTGCGTTCCTCGCCGTGCCCATCTCGCACCCGTTCGCCGCCCGTGCAACGGTCCGGTGGGCCGACCTAAACGGGGAGCCCATGATCGCGCTGGCCCGGGCGCTGGCCCCGTCGCTGTTCGACGCGGTGCTGCGGACCGCGCGCCAGCGCGGCTTTGAGCCCAACATCGCCCGCGAGGCTCAGTCCCCGGCGGAGGCGCTGGCCCTGGTGAGCGCGGGCCTGGGGATCTACCGGCTGCCCTCCAGCGCGGCGCCCCCGCACCCCGGGATCGTCTACTGCGAGCTCGAGGACGTCCCGAGCCGACTCGTCCTGCTCCGGCGGCCCGAGCCGCCGTCCCCCGCCGTCGCGGCCGTCGCGCAGCTCATCCAAGAGCTGTTCAGCGATGTATTGGGCGCATCGCACGATGGCGTCCAGGGTCTGGAAACGAGCGGCGCGCGGACCTAGCCTGGCGCGGGTGCGCGGACCTAGCCTGGCGCGGGTGCACCTCCCCCGACCCTCGAACCCCGTGGACATGGTCCGCGGCAGCTCGCGCGTCCGCGCCCTCCTGCTCCTCTGGCGCTCCAGCCACGAGCTCAGCGCCCTCGCCGTCGTGTTCGTGCTCGCCGAGGGCGCCCTGCCGGTGCTCGTCGTCATCGCCATGGGCCGGGTCACCGGGGCCATCCCCGGCGCAGTCATCTTCGGCCTGTCCTCCTCCTCGGGCCACAGGCTCCTCGTCGACCTCGCGGAGGCCGGAGGGGTGTACGCCCTCTCGCTCATGCGCGGGCCCTTGGAGGATGCGCTCAGCGCCGCCGCCACCGCCCGGGTCGAGGCGGAGATGCAGCGCCGCCTGGTCCACGCCGTGTGCGCCCCGGTGGGGATCGAGCACCTGGAGGACCGCGAGGTGCTTGACCGGCTGGCCTCGGCCCGCGGCGAGCTCCTCGGCGGCCAGCCCTCGGGCGCGCCCATGGCGCTCGTCTCGGCCCTGGGCGATCGCCTCACCGGGGTGCTGGCCTGCGTCGTGCTGGCGACGTTCCGCTGGTGGCTGGGGGTGGCGGTGTTCATCGTGTGGCGGCTTGTCCGCCGGCCCCTCGGGACCCGGCTGCGCGCCCAGGCGATGCGGGTGCGCACCGCGGGCCCGCCGCTGCGGCGCAGCTGGTATCTGCTCGGCCTCGCCTGGAAGCCGCCGGCGGCCAAGGAGATGCGCGTCTATGGCCTGGCTGACTGGGTGGCCGAGCGCCACCGCGACGAATGGCTGGAGGGCACCCGGCCCGCCTGGCGCGAGCTGCGTCGGCTCGCCAACGCGGCCTGGCTGGCGGGGGCGGCAGTCTTGGTCCTCTACGGCCTGGCCGCCGGGCTGCTCGGCTACGACGCCTACCACCACCACATCTCGCTGCGGACGCTGGCGACGATGCTGCCCTTGCTCCCCACGACGATGGCGGTGGGCTCTGTCAGCTACGCCGACATCGGCCTCGAGAAGCTCCTGGGCGCCGTCCCCGACCTGGACGGGCTCACCGCCGGCCTTGCCGACGTGGCTCGGCGCGAGTCCGCAGGACGGCCGGCGACCGCCCTGCCACGCGTCGCGCTGCACTGTGAGGGCGTCGGCTTCACCTATCCCGGCGGCACCCACCCCGTGCTGTACGGCCTCAACCTGGAGCTGAAGGTGGGCGAGTCACTCGGGCTGGTGGGCGTCAACGGCGCCGGCAAGACGACGCTGATCACCCTGCTGGCGCGCATGCGGGAACCCACCGAGGGACGGATCACGGTGGACGGCGCGCCCTTGACCGAGATCGACGGCCGCGGCTGGCAGCGGCAGGTGGCCGTCGTCTACCAGGACTACGCCCGGCTGCCGGTGAGCGCGGCCGAGAACGTCGGCATGTTCGCGCAGGAGCAGCCTGATCGCGCGGCCCTTGACCGGGCCGCTGCCCGGGCCGGCGCCGGCTCCGTGATCGCCTCGCTGCCCCACGGCTGGGACACAATCCTCTCCCCGCAATTCACCGGCGGCGTCGACCTCTCGGG
>CAWBPG010000006.1:0-617212 GCA_963790605.1 uncultured Actinomycetota bacterium
CGTCGTTCGCTGTGACGATGGCGAGATCGTGCTTACGCACGACGTCAGGCTGGAGTGGGACCAACTGCTGCAGCCGCACGACAGCTATTGGTGGCGGATGTTGGCTTCAGCCTGGATCATCGTGTGATGCGCGGGGAGGCGAATCCTTTGGCGACCAGCCAGATCGGGAGGATCAACTCGAAGAGGCCACCGGGGACCAGCGCGAGCATCCCGGCGCCGTGAGTGACGTGGATCAGGTTGAACATGGCCAGGACCGTGCCGACCAAGAACACCGGGTAGCCGATCAAGCCGAGCATGGATACGTTCCGCGGCACGAGCCGCGACGTCCACAGCGCAGAGGACAGGATGAGCCCAGCTGCGCCGGAGACGGCGTAGACCGGAAGCACGGAAGCGTTCCACTGTGCGCGGCTCGTCAGGAAGTATCCGCCGATTGCCACGATGGTCAGGCACTCGACCGCCCTCAAGATCAGATAGGCCTGCGAACGAAGGCGTGTGTGTGGCGTCAAGACACTGCGCATCGCCAGGCCGTTCGTCACGACCGCTAGGCCGGTGCAGGCGAGAAGGAGGACGCCGGCGACGAGGGTGCCGTCGCGGGACGTCCCGCTCGAGAAGTGCGAATGGATGAGCGCGCTACCGATGGCGAAGGTGAAGGTCGCCACTAAGAAGCAGAGTCCAACGAGCACGGCCGTCTTCCTCGTGGACGTCTTCGTCAGTCCCTGCAGCGGGTACAGAGCTGGCTGCGGGATGCGGCTTGTCGACTGGCTGAGCGTTGCGGCCTTCATGGTTCCTCCGGTGATCGAGCCTTACGTTGTAAGTAGCAACCGGTGAGGCGCGGCTGGAGCTGCCGACTTGCTCGGTCGGCAGCTCCAGTCTGTGTTCGAGTGGATGGTGGTGGCCGCTGCGTGGTCTGTTGGTCGTTTGTCGGGATGGTTGCGTCAGACGAGGTCGCGGCTACGCAGGCGCCAGGCGGCTGCCGCGAAGATCGTGAGTGTCCAGGCGACCATGACCGCGAGCGCGGGCCCGGGCGACAGCATCCCCGTGGGTGCCGCCGAGGACGCCGCTCGGAGCGCCGGCGAGCGGGAGGAGGCGACCGACTTTCGGGACCGCCGAGAAGACGGCGGGCTCAATCGCCGCGGCCACGATGATGAGCCCGACGACGGTGACGATCTGGTTGCGTATCAGCGCGCCGACGCAGACGCCGAGGGGGCCGAGCAGGGCAGCGACGGCCAGGTTTCGCCACAGCACGTCGGCGATGCCGCCGGCGCCCAGCGTTGCTAGCCCGCGGCCTGATAGGACCAGCTCGCCGACGATGATGGTCGGCACCGTCACGATGATCGCGAGGGCGATGCCGGCCACGGAGTAGGAGATCGCCTTGGCGGCGAGCAGCCGCACTCGGTTGGGGGCGGCGAGCACGGAGCCTGTGATCGTGCGATGACGCCACTCGCCCGTCATCGCGATCGCACCGAGTATCACGATGATGTAGGTGATCGCGCTGTTGGTGAACAGCGCGTGCGGTTTGGTTTCCTTCCCTAGGGCCGCGCCGAGGACGACGAGGGTCAGCGACAGCGCCGCGGCGCTGGCGACGACCGCGGCGAAGGTGCGGGTGGTGCGGAGCTTGAGCAGCTCGGCTCGCAGGAGCGCGGTCATGACTGCACGCCAGTGAGGGCGATGAACGCTTCTTCGAGGGAGCGCGTTCGGGGGGCCAGGCCGAGCACGGACAGCTGCTCGTCGCCGGCGATTCTGCCGACCTCTTCCGGGGTGGCGCCGGAGACGTTCAGCACGTCACCGTCGCGGTCGACGCGGTGACCGCGACGCTCGAGCGCGCGGGTCAAACTGACCGGGTCCTGTGCGCGGACCGTGGTCGCGGGGCCGTCGTCGCCGCCGAGCACCTGCTCCAGGGGCCCGTGGGCGCGCAGCTCGCCGTCGGCGATCACGACGACGTCGTCGACGGACTGGGCGACCTCGGCCAGGACGTGGCTGGAGATCAGCACCGTGCGCCCGTCTGCCGCCTGCTCGCGCATCAGACCGCGCAGCCAGATGATCCCGGGCGGGTCCAGGCCGTTGTTCGGCTCGTCGAGGATCAGGACTTGCGGGTCGCCGAGCAGGGCTGCGGCGATCGCCAGCCGCTGACGCATGCCCATCGAGTAGCCCTTCACACGCCGGTCGGCGGCGTCGCTGAGCTCGACCGCGGACAGGACCTCCTCGACGCGGTGGGGGGGATGGTTTCCCGTGATGGCCAGGACGCGCAGGTGGTTTCGTGCGCTGCGACCCGGATGGAACGAGGCGTCCTCGAGCACCGCGCCCACACGGGCGCTGGGCTCGTCGAGCTCGTCGTAGCGCAGACCGCCGAACGTGGCGGCCCCCGACGACGGCTGCACCAGCCCGAGCAGCGCGCGCAACGTCGTGCTCTTCCCGGCCCCGTTCGGTCCGAGGAACCCCGTGACGCGACCGGGCTCGATGTCGAACGAGAGGTGATTGACGGCGGCGACGGCGCCGAAGTGCTTGGAGAGATCGCGGATCTCGACGGGGGCCATCGGCCCTCCGATCCGACGGCGACCGCGGCCAGGCCCGGGCTCTTTGGCTTTCCGAGCGGGGGGAACTTCTTCAAGTACGGCGTGTGGTGCGGTCATCACTGCTCCTCAGGTCGGTGCAAGTTGCCTGGGGATCAGTCTGGGACCGCCGCCTGCGCCTGTCATCGCCCGCAGGGCGCGTCTGCGCTCCTCCTCAGCGCAGATCTTTGCCGCTGGCGCCTCTGTCGAAGGACAGAGGCGCGTCTACGCGCCGGGCGTGACCAGCCCGCTCTCGTACGCCAGGACGACGGCCTGAACGCGGTCACGGAGCCCGAGCTTGGCGAGCAGGCTGGAGACGTGGGTCTTGATCGTGCCCTCGCTGACGAACAGCTCGGCGGCCAGCTCGGCGTTGCTCTTACCGTGCGCCAGCATCCTCAGCACCTCGCGCTCGCGCTGCGTCAAGGCGTCCAGCCGCGTGCCGAGCTCCGGCCTGACCGGCCGGCGTGCGAACTGCTCGACGATGCGCCGCGTGACCGACGGGGCGAGCAGCGCCTCGCCGGCAGTCACGACATGCACCGCGTGCAGGAGCTCCTCGGGTGGGGCGTTCTTGAGCAGGAACCCGCTGGCGCCCGACCGCAGGGCCTCGAACACGTACTCGTCACGCTCGAACGTGGTGAGGATCACCACACGACTGTGCAGCTCGCCGTCTTCGGTAATCCGCCGCGTGGCCTCGAGCCCGTCACCGTCGGGCATCTGGATGTCCATCAACACGATGTCGGGCCGCAGGCGCCGGGTGCTGGCCATGGCCTGCTCGCCGTTCGCCGCCTCGCCGACAACCTCGATCTCGGGATCGGACTCGAGGATCATCCGAAAGCCGGCGCGAACCATCGCCTGGTCATCGGCCAACAGCACACGGATGCTCACAGCCCACCGTCCGAGGTTGCAGCGGCGTAGGCGAATGGGTGATAGAAGGCCTCTAGCGCGCGGTCGCGGGCGACGGCAAGGTCGAAGCGGTGGCCGCCCCGCTCGTCGTCGACCGAGACGGTCACTGCGTCCTGGCGGCGGTGCCAGAGCAGCAGGACGTGGATGCCGTCGTTCTCGCGGGCGGCGAGCTCGCGCGTCTGAAGCGTCACTGGAGTCATGGCTCCTGTCTCCGGTTCAAAGGTGGTGAGTGGTCGGGTGGTTGGGGCTTGCATGAGCGGTCCTTTCCGAGTCGATTCGATGCCACGAACCTTTGCGTGCGACGGTGGGATCGGCATCATCGGCAGGCTGGATTCGGGCTCATACGAGGCGACGATTCCGGCCTCCTACCTGGGTAGGAGGCGGGACTCCAAACTGCTGCTCGTCGGGCCGATGACGCGCGTCCGGTGAGGAGCCGCGCGTTCGGGCTTGACGCTGCCGGTCGCGATCGCGGCGGTCAAGCGCAAATTCGAGGCGGCACGCGTTCAGACAGGCAGCGCTGAGCGGATCTGGCGAGAATGACGTGCGGCCGGCGTCATGTGTGAGTCCTGCTTTGGCTCCGAGGGGGGCGAAAGCGCCGGATCTCATCGTGTCGCAACTCCCGCCTCGAGGGCGTTGCAGCACAAGGGCTGGAGATCGACGCGAGCCCTCAAGAATCAGCATCCGCCGATCGGGGGCGGTCCAGAAGTCCTGATCTACTCTCGCGCCCCGATCGCCTCAACGGGCCGGGCGCGGAGCGCTCGTCTGGTTGGCAGCGCAAGGGCCAAAAGCGCGAGGAGCGCTGAGATGCCGAGGATCGCGGCGAATGGTCTCGCGGGTATGTGTGGGAGGCCGCCGTTGAGCGCCTGGCTGAGTGGTAGCAGCGCGATGGCGGCGATCGCCAGGCCGATGCCAAGTCCGATGGTGATGATCAGCGCTGCCTCCCAGCGCGCCATCGATCGGACTTGGCGGGGGGTCGCGCCGACGAGCCGCAGGAGCCCGAGCTCGCGGCGGCGCCGGAGCCCGATCATGAGGAGCGTGTTGAGTACGGCGATTGATGTGAAGGCGAAGATCTCGACGACGAACTGTGGGCCGAACCAGCGGTTCATCTCGTCCTCGGCGGCGGTGGCGGTGGCGAACGTCGCGCGGTTGCTGATCTTCAGTCCGGGATACCGCGGAGCGAGGGCGTGGAGGCGCCGGGCGACCGCGGCGGGGTGGTCTGTCTGGATGAGGATCGTCCCGAGCAGCGGGATCGTTTGGTGGCCGGCGGCGAGCTCGGGGGAGAGCAGAGCGTCTCCGAAGGCCAGGTCGCGGCTGTAGATCGCGACGACGGTGGCGTGGGCGAGTGTGCCGTCGCCGAGCATGATCTGGACGCGTTCGCCGATGTGGGCGTGGGCGGCGTTGGCGCGGTGGCGCCCGAGCGCGATCGTGTTGCCGTGCAGGGCGTTCAGGGATCCGGCGGTGACGTCGACGTCGAGGCCGCCGCCCTGCCCGCCGGCGAGGATCTGGGCGGGGAGGGTATCGTCGGAGTCGCCCAGGCTGGGGCCGAGCGTGGTCGAGGTGAGCGCGACGGCCGAGCGTACTCCGGGGGTGGCGCGCGCGTCGCTCAGCGCTGCGGTGGGCAGTCCCGGACCGGTGCTGGTGAGGGCGAGCTGGCCGGTCAGCCCGGCGTGCCTTT
This sequence comes from uncultured Actinomycetota bacterium, assembly GCA_963790605.1. GTDB lineage: Bacteria > Actinomycetota > Thermoleophilia > Solirubrobacterales > Solirubrobacteraceae > Palsa-465. The sequence goes on from CAWBPG010000006.1 coordinate 5,128, forward strand.
GCTGGGTGATGGCGTGCTCGATGGTGGTCGTGCTGAACAGAAGCGTGCAGCTCATGGCGACGGTGAGCACCAGTGGGGTGCTGGCCGAAGAGAAGCGCCGGGTGGCGGTGCGCAGGTTGGCGGAGGCGAGGAAGCCGCCGACCGGCGAGATCGCCCCGAGCGCCGGCGCCAGCAGCCGAGCGACCACGTACGCGAAGATCGGTCCCAGGAAGCCGACCGCCACGACGAGGAAGATCGCGGTCATTTCCGCTGTCGCCGCGGCGGTATCGGGCGTGCTGGTGGTGACCGACACCGTGAACAGCGGCACGGCGCCGGCGAGCGCGAGCAGCCCGCCGATGATCCGCCCCGGGCCGAGCAGCCGCGGCTCTACCGCGGCGTCGGTGAGCGCGAGGGTGGGCGGCACGCGGGCGGCGCGCCGTCCGGCGGCCAGGACCGCGAGCAGCGAGGTGGCGACCGCGCAGCCGATCACGGCGGCGGCGGGGAGCCAGTCGTAGTTGAGGGCAAAGTTCGCCGGGGCGATGCCGTGGCGCACGAGCCCGTGTGCGAGCGTGCGGCCGAGCACGATCCCGGGCCAGATCCCGGCGGCCGAGCCGATCACGGCGATGATCGCCGCCTCCCAGGCGATCATGCGGCGGATCTGCCCGGGCGTGGCGGCCACCGCCCTGAGCAACGCGATTTCGCGCTCGCGCTGCTGGATTGAGAGACCTAGCGTGCTGGCCACGACGAACATGGCGATGAACAACGCGAGTCCGCCGAAGGCCGCTGTGACGGGGATAAGAGTGGTGCGGGTCTCCTCGAGCTCGGGGTATTCGCCCTGCCCGCGGGCCGCGCCGGTGAGCACCTGTGCTCCCGAAGCGGCGGCGCGCACGCGGTTGATGTCAAAGCCGGGCCCGGCGAGCAGGCCGATCGCGTCGACTCGCCCGGGGTGGCCGGTCAGTGCAGTTGCCTCGGCGTCGGTGAGGAAGATCGCGCTCTGCTGGGTGACGGGATCGCGAGGGCGAGCGACGCCAACCACGGTGACCATACGCGCGGGCGCGGCCGATGCGAGCAGCAGCCGCGCGCCAAGCGCGGCGGGATAGCCGGTGACGACCTCGTCGGGTCGGGCGGGTGGGCGTCCGGCACTCAGCACGTAGGGGGTGAGCGCGGCGCTTGACCACCCATGGGCAACGGCGGCGCGGTCGCCGAGCCGGGCAGGCACCGACACGTCGCCGATCGCGGCCCGGACGCCGGGCAGCCCTGCCAGGCGAGCGGTGAGCGCGGTGCTGACCCGCGCGCGTTCGGTGAGCTGCACGTCGTGGTCGGCGCCGACGTTCTGTTGTCCGGCCACGACCGCCGCGGCGCCGGCGTACCGCTCGACAGGCGGATGGGTGCGGAGCATCGATTCGAGTTGCATGCCCCAGGCCATCGCGAGCACGGACGCGGCGACGAGCGCGATCAGGGCTCCGGCGAACGTGCCGAGGCGGCCGCGGGCGCTGAGGATGGATAGCCGCAGCATGGCTCAGCCCCCCAGATGCGCGAGCTGTTCGGCGACGTCGTCGGCGCTGGGAGCCTCGAGCGTCGCGGCCACGCGTCCGTCGGCGAGCACGATCACGTGATCGGCGTACGCCGCGGCCACGGGGTCGTGGGTGACCATCACCACGGTGCGGCGGTCTTGGTCGACGATGTCGCGCAACAGCGCGAGCACCTCGCGTCCGGTGCGGGTGTCGAGCGCTCCGGTCGGCTCGTCGGCGAACACGACATCGGGCCGGGTGACGAGCGCTCGGGCGATCGCGACGCGCTGCTGCTGTCCGCCGGACAGCTGCGAGGGACGGTCGCGCAGCCGCTTCTCCAGGCCCACGCGCGCCGCGACCTCACGCACCGTCGAGCGCCGCGGACGGTGACCGTCGAGGCGCAGCGGCAGGCCGATGTTCTGAGCCACGGTGAGCGAGGGCAGCAGGTTGAAGGCCTGAAAGACGAACCCGATCCGCTCGCGCCTCAGGATCGTCAGCCGCCGCTCGCTGAGTCCCGCCAGCTCGGTATCGGCGAGCGTGACCGTGCCCGACGTCGGCCGGTCCAGCCCCGCCGCCACGTTCAGAAACGTGCTCTTGCCCGAGCCCGACGGGCCCATCAAAGCTGTAAATGATCCGCGCGCGAGGCCGACCGTGACCCCGTCCAGCGCGACGACCGATCCGTCGCCCCGGCCGTACACCTTGCGCACCTCACGCAAGGCAACTGCCCGAGTCGAGGTGACCGCCTCGGAAGTGCGGAGAAGTTGAACATGGGGTGCGGTTAGCCGTACGGCGTGTGGTGCGGTCATCACTGCTCCTCAGGTCGGTGAAAGTTGCCTGGGGATCAGTCTGGGACCGCCGCCTGCGCCTGGCATCGTCCGCAGGGCGCGTCTGCGCTCCTCCTCAGCGCAGATCTTTGCCGCTGGCGCCTCTGTCAAAGGGCAGAGGCGCGTCTACGCTCCGGGCGTGACCAGCCCGCTCTCGTACGCCAGGACGACGGCCTGAACGCGGTCACGGAGCCCGAGCTTGGCGAGCAGGCTGGAGATGTGGGTCTTGATCGTGCCCTCGCTGACGAACAGCTCGGCGGCCAGCTCGGCGTTGCTCTTACCGTGCGCCAGCATCCTCAGCACCTCGCGCTCGCGCTGGGTCAAGGCGTCCAGCCGCGTGCCGAGCTCCGGCCTGACCGGCCGGCGGGCGAACTGCTCGACGATGCGCCGCGTGACCGAGGGGGCGAGCAGCGCCTCGCCGGCAGTCACGACATGCACCGCGTGCAGGAGCTCCTCGGGCGGGGCGTTCTTGAGCAAAAAGCCGCTGGCGCCCGACCGCAGGGCCTCGAACACGTACTCGTCACGCTCAAACGTGGTCAGGATCACCACACGACTGTGCAGCTCGCCGTCTTCGGTGATCCGCCGCGTGGCCTCGAGCCCGTCACCGTCGGGCATCTGGATGTCCATCAACACGATGTCGGGCGCCAGGCGCCGGGTGCTGACCATGGCCTGCTCGCCGTTTGCCGCCTCGCCGACCACCTCGATCTCGGGATCGGACTCGAGGATCATCCGAAAGCCGGCGCGAACCATCGCCTGGTCATCGGCCAACAGCACCCGGATGCTCACAGCCCACCGTCCGAGGTCGGCAACTTGACGCGCACAGCGAACCCGCCGCCGGATGCCGGCCCCGCCGTCAGTTGACCACCGTGCAGGGCGGCACGCTCGCGCATGCCGATCAACCCCAAGCCGCCCGGGCTCGTCCCTGATAGCGCCGTCGCGGCGCGGCCGTCGTCGATGATCTCGACCTCGAGCTCGTCGGGCCAGTACCGCACGCGCACGTCGGCGCGCGACGCCGCCGCGTGCTTGAGGGTGTTAGTCAGCGCTTCCTGCACGATGCGGTACGCCGACACGCCGATCATCGGCGGCAACGAGCGTTCCTCCCCTTCGACGCTGACCGCGACAGCGAGCTCGGACTCACTCATGCTCGCCGCCAGCCGCGGAAGCTGGCTCAGGCCAGGGCGCGGAGCCAGATCGTCCTCGTCGCCGGCCTGCCGCAGGAATCCGAGCAGACGGTGCAACTCCCCCACCGCCTGTCGGCTCGAGACCTCGATCGCGGTCAACGACTCCTTGGCCTTGACACGGTCACGGTCGATCACGACCCTGGCAGCGCCGGCCTGGATGCCCATCATGCTCACGTGGTGGGCGACGACGTCATGCAGCTCCCGCGCGATCCGCACGCGCTCCTCGAACACGGCGTGCTCGGCCTGTGTCGCACGTGACTCCGCCACCTCGGCCCGCTCGGCCCGCGCGCGGACGGCAAGGCCTGCAACCCAGGCGACGGCGAAGTCGACGGGAACGAAGACGAGCTCGGCGAGCGAGTGCCCGGGGATGAGGTAGACGACGGTCGCCGCAGCGCCGACCACGATCGCCAGTCCGAGGCCAGCCCGCCGGACGTCCCGAAGGTTCCCAAGCAGGAATGCGCCCGCCAGCTGCATCAGGAAGAGGGACTCCGGGTACGGGATCAGCAGCGGGTCGACGAACGAGATTCCCGCGGCCAAAAGCCAGTACCCCGCCGGTCCGGCAAACGGAAACCATCGCCGCGCGAACACGGGTAGCACCAGGATCGCGAGCGCGGGAAGGCAGAACCACAGCGTCGTTGTCGGAGCTCCGGACGAGCCGCGTCCGAGCACCACGTCAAGCATCGCCACCATCGCCAGCAGCGCGATCAGCAGATCGAACCAGTACGTGCGGGCGAGATGCTCGCCTCGGCTCACACATCGAACGTACTCCACCCCCTCGCGGACCGCCACCCACAAGGCCAGACCCCGGGATCCCTCTCAAGTACCACCCACCTGGCCGCGTGGCGACGACGCCGCGCCGGCGACACCTCGCCCTACGGGCGCCCACACACTCGCGGACGACGCCCAGACTGCGCACCACTGGCGCGCGCACGGCGCTGCCGCCACCCGGGGCCGAGCGAGGCGCCGGAACCGCTACTGGGCGTTCCCCCGCGCTCGCTGCCAAGACAGCCGCATCGCCGCCGCAGCGGAGCTCATCACGATGATCAGCGCCAGCCGGCCGAAGTACTTGCTTACCGCCAAGGGACGCGAGCTCGTGGCCGCCCTGATCGCTGCCGGCGACCGGCACTACCCGATCGCGGGCGGCCCACCCCGACCCACCCTCCACCGCGGCGGTTCGGCTTCATACGCAGCTTCGTAATCGTTAGACGAATCTCACCCGGGCCGCCTCCTGCCTGCCTTGGGCGAAACCGGCACGGGCGGCGGGGATGCGGGTTGCCGGCTCCATCTGGTTGGTGCCCATCGCGATTCGCGAATCGGCGTCCGGCGTGATCACTTCGACGCGGCTGCCCTGCTGACGCAGGGCCCCCACCTGGCCTTCCAGGTCCATCCCCCATTCCTGCGGTCTGCGCAGGCCCTCGAACTGTCCTTCGGGCAGTGTCCGCCTCCGTCCGCCGAACGGCGAGAGCACCACGACGTTTGCATAGCCCGAGGCAAGGTCGGCGTTTTCAGCGGAGCGCACGCCGCCGTTGATGTAGCGAGTGCCGTTGATGCTGATTGTGGGGGACGAGCCCGGTCGCGCGGTGCTGGCGGTGACCGCGTCGACCAGGTCGACGCCGGAATCGCGGTCGAAAGTGGCCAAATCTCCGGTATGCGCGTCGATGGCGACCACGATCATCGGCCTGGCCGGCCATTCTTGACGGGGCAACCTCGCGGCGACCACGGCGCGGTGCTGTCCGGCCGTGGGTCCGAGTATCGAGTCGCACTCCAATCCGAATGCGCCCATCGCACGGTGAAGATCGGCGGCGGAGGTGGCGGCGGCGGAGATGGCTCTCATGCGCTCGAACACCGTGGCCATCGGCAGCGCCGCCGGTCTTTCGGCTCCGCGCCGTTGAACCGTCGGCGAGAGCAGCGAGGCGAGAAGTTCGGCCGGCGGTACGCCGCTGCGCACCTGCGCAGCCACGATGGCACCGGAAGAGGTGCCGATCACCACGTCGGCCGCCTCGGTTATGTCGAGGCCAGCTTCGGCCAGGCCTGCGACGACACCGATTGCCCATGCATTTCCGGCGGCGCCACCGCCACCGAGAACCAGCGCAACGTCGTGCAGAGCGTCTGTGGGCGTCACCCAAGCGGGCTTGCGCTTGTGTTGGATGACTGTGCGCTCCAAGGTTGTCTCCTTCGCTGATTGTCGTGTTGGCCGTCAAGCGGCGGCAGATAGCCGGGGAGGTGGCACATCAGACGCTCACGGCTTGCGTACGTGGCTCGTCTCTGTAGCTTGGGGTGTATGTGTGAATGACTGAGCCGTTGGCGAGCTTGCGCACGTGGGTGAGCGTGAACGCCACCGAGGAGGTGTCAACGTCTTCGAACAGGCGCTGGCCAGCGCCGACCACGACGGGCATGAACCACACTTGAAGCTCGTCGATGAGCGCCGCGTGCAGGAGTGTGTCGTCGAGCCGGCTGACGCCCCACTTGATGAGGTCCTTCCCCGGCTGTGCCTTGAGCTGCTCGATGGCGCCGACGAGGTTCGGCCCGAGGAGGGTGGCGTTCCACGTCACTTCGCTCAGTGTCCGGGAGGCGACGTACTTGGGCATCGCGGTGATGCGCTCGATGAGAGGATCCCCGGTGGCGGATCCCCAGTTATTCCGGAAGAACTCGTAGGTCACGCGACCCATGAGAAACGCGTCGTAGTTGTCCAGCTCCTGCAGGGACCAGCGGCTGGACTCCTCGTCAAAGAGCGACCAGCGGTCGGGCGACCCGATCACGCCGTCGAGGGATACGAGTGTGGATGCGACGAGCTTGCGCATGACTTGTGTCCTCCTGTGGTCGTATGGTGCTGCTGCGTTGAACCGGGGGCTCAGGAGGTCAGTCGCCGGAGGCCGGATGGTCGGGATCGTCGAACGTGCGGTAATCGCCGATCAGTTCGGGCTGTGTGAAGGTGGCCGGCTGCTCGTGGCGATCCTCCGCTCCGGCTACGAAGGCGTTGAACGAGTCCAGCGCTTGCACGCCGGTCGTGCTGCCCTCATCGGTGTATAGGTGTACGAATTGGCGCTGGTCGGGGAGATAGAACGCCGCGTACCGAAAACCGGCCGGTCGTGTCTCTGCGAGCTCCTCGAACACGTCGCGCACGAGCGCTGCGTTCTCCTCCGCACGGTCGGGCTTGACGGTGTAGGTGACCATCGTGTGTTGCATCGTTGACTCCTGGTTCGTTGTATGAGCCGTGGCTCGTTCAAGCGCTCGGTCGGCCACGCGTCAGGTGGCAGGCTCAGGCTCTGGGCCCCGGAGGGCGGCCGCGGCGACTGCCGTTGCCATCTCGTCCTTGCGGATCAGGAGGAACGTGGCTGGTATCGCGAGCAACGCGATCGCGCCGGCGACCCAGAGAGCGGAGTGAAATCCGCCGGTGAGCGCCGCTTGGACGGTGTCCCCGCCGCGCCGGAGGGTGTTGTAATGGCTGGCGGCGATGCTCGAGGCGATCGCGATGCCGAGCGCGCCGCCCAGCTCCTGGGAGGTGTAGATCAGCCCGGATGCGACGCCGGCTTCGTGTTCGACGACGCCGGCGAGCGCGCCGATCGATACCGGAATGAAGGCAAAGGCGCTTCCCATCCCGACCGCCACTAGGAATGGCCCGAACAGGTTCGCCCAGTAGTGCCCGTGCACCGGCGCTTGGGTGGTCCAGAGGATGCCGACGCCGATGACCGTCATTCCGAACGCCATGACCAGTTTCGCTGAGCCCTTCGTGACAAGCAGCTGCGAGACGCCGGCGAACAGCATCGAGGTGATCCCTGCCGCAGCCCACGCAAAGCCGCCCTGCAAAGCAGAGAAGCCGAGCACCTGCTGCATGTAGAGGGTGCCGATGAAGATGAACGAGTAGAAGCTGGCCCCGAGGAGGACGCCGACGGCGTTCGCTCCGGCGAGCGTTCTCAGGCGGAAGATCCGCAGCGGCATCAGCGGCGCCTCGCCGCGACTCTCGATCACCAGAAACGCTGCGAGCAGCGCGACGGCGATCGCTAGCTCGGCGATCGTACGCGCCGCCGCCCAACCGACCTGCGGGGCTTGCGCGATTGCATAGGCGAGCAGCACGAGCGCGCCGGTCACCGTCACGGCCCCGAACGGGTCATAGCGTCGCCGCGCGGTGTGGACGCGAGTCTCTGGGACAACCCGCCGGATCAGCAGCAGCGCGACCAAGCCGACCGGGACGTTGAGCAGAAAGACGTACTGCCATCCGGCAAACCGCGTCAGCAGGCCGCCGAACACGACCCCGAAGGTCGCACCCATGGCGGCGAGACCTCCCCAGATACCGAGCGCCTTGTTGCGCTCGGCGCCCTCGGTGAACATGTTTCGAACAGTCGACAATGCGGCTGGGAGGAAGAGCGCGGCGCCAAGACCCTGGACGGCGCGCATCGCGATCAGGACCGCCTCGCTACCCGCGAGCGACGCTCCCAGCGATGCGGCCGTGAACACGGCCAAGCCGGCGATGATCATCCGGCGGCGCCCGAGGAGATCGGCGGCGCGGCCGCCGAGCAGCAGAAAGCCGCCGTACGCGAGCCCGTATGCGGTCACGACCCACAGCAGGCTCGTCTGTGAGAAGTGCAGCTTTCGCCCGATCGTCGGCAGCGCCGTGTTGACGATCGTCAGATCCATGACAGTCATGAACGCGGCTACGGCAAGCAGCGAGAAAGCTCGCCAGCGATGAATATTCGGGGTTCGAGACGTCATCTGACCTCCTGTGACTCGGAGTTCACCGCCTCCCAGAGGCGGCCTCACTACTCCGACGCAGCGCGAGCGGCGTTTTGGACAGGCCCGTCAAAGATCCGTCAGGCGCCGCTCGAGCTCCGCACGCTCGACGGCGTTGGCACTCAGCTCGATCGCCGTCTCGTAGGCACGCTTGGCGGCCGATGGGTCGCCGGCTCTCCGGAGCAGGTCGGCGTGCGCTGCATACAGCGGCTGATAGCGCGCGAGTGCAGGGTCGACGAGCAGCGGTTCGAGCAGCTCGAGCCCGGCCTGCGGTCCGACGGCGAACCCGACCGCCGCCGCGCGGTTCAGCTCGACGACCGCCGAGGGCGCGATCTGACCGAGCGCGCGGTACAGCTCCGCGATCTGCTCCCAGTCCGTCGTACCCGTGTCCGCCCCACGGACGTGGACGGCTGTGATCGCGGCTTGGAGCTGGTACTGGCCCGGGTGCCGGAACCGCAACGCTCGGTCGAGCGCCTCCAGCCCCTCGCCGAGCCGCTGATGATCCCACTGTGACCGGTCCTGCTGGTCGAGCGCGAGGTAGCGCCCGTCAGGCGCCACGCGCGCATCGCGACGAGAGTCGTGCAAGAGCATCAAGGCCACCAGCCCCCAGACCTCGGCTTCGTCGGGCATCAGCTCGCACAGCAGCCGCGCGAGGCGGATCGCCTCCCCGCACAGCTCGGCTCGCACCAGCCGCTCGCCCTCGGTCGCCGAGTAGCCCTCGTTAAAGATCAAATACAGCACCCGGAGAACACCGCGCAGGCGGTCGGGCAGCTCCTCATCCTCAGGCACTCGGTAAGGGATTCGCGCTTCGGCGATCTTGCGCTTTGCGCGAACGATCCGCTTACCCATCGTCGGCTCCGCCACCAAGAACGCGCGCGCGATCTCGCCGGTCGTCAGTCCGCCGACGGCGCGCAGCGTCAAACCCACTCGCGCCGGCATGTCGAGCGCCGGATGGCAGCACGTGAAGATGAGCCGCAGGCGGTCATCAACGATCGCGCTGTCCTCGTCCGGGTCGGGGTGCGCCTGGCGATCAAGCCGCATCAGCTCAGCCATCCGATCTGCTCGATCTGCCACCGACTGGTTGCGGCGCATACGGTCGATCGCTCGACGCCGTGCGGCGACCATGAGCCACGCGCCCGGCCGGGCAGGGACGCCGTCGCGCCGCCACCCGCTGACCGCGTCGGCGAACGCGTCCTGCACGGCATCCTCCGCCAACTGAAAGTCGCCCACATGTCGAATCAACGTCGCCAGCACCGCCGCGCGCTCCGTACGGAACGCCGTCGCGATCGCGGCGCCGACCGGATCCGGGCCCGCGCGGCGTGGCGGCTCAGCAGAGCTCACGGCGCGCCGGCGCTCCGATCGCGTAGCGGAATCCCGTCATCGGCCACGATGGGCCGCACCTCGACCGACCCGTACCAGGCCCACGGCAAACTCGCGGCGTGCTTGATCGCCTCATCCAGATCGGCGCAATCCAGCACGTAATAGCCGGCCAGCACCTCCTTGGTCACCGCGAACGGACCATCGGTCAACTCCGTTTCATGACCCCGAACGCGCACCGTCGTCGCGCTCTCGACCGAATGAAGCGGCGCGTGCGCAACCAACACACCGGCCTCGCGCAGACTCGCGTTCACCTGATCCCACAACGGCATCTGCGCCCACCGCTGCGCGCGCTCAGCCTCATCCACAGACTCCGACCCATAAAGCAACAACATGTACTGCGGCACGGTCGCCTCCTATCGATACGGCCGCACGATACGCAGCCACTACCCCTACGTCGCCGTACGCCAGCCGGTTTGGACAGTGCCGGCGAGTTGTGCGCGCCGGTCCGGCCGGCGGCCTCCCGGGCGAAGCAGCGAGCACGATGCCCACCAGCACCAAAACAGGATGCGCACCCGGAACGGATCCCAGCGCCGCTCCTCGCCGATTGCGAGGCCGCCGCGCCGCACGGCGGTATGCAGTCGGTAGGACGTCCAGCCAGATGTGACGCTCCGAGCGCGCCACCCCAGCATCTGAACCGATCGGGCCGCCACCGGCCAGTGACTTTGCGAGCGCGCAGAGTCTAGTTGGCCACGAACGCCACCTTCCGGTAGAGGTCCTTCCGGCCGATGGCGTCGAGCAACGCCGTCCCGAGGTCCGCGTAGGTGATCTTTCGACCGCGAGGAAGTGGCTCTGTGCTCAGACGGTAGGCACCGGTAGCCGCGCGGTTGACGAGCCGAGGCGGGCGGACCGAAATCCAGTCGACGTCGCTCTCCTGCAACACGGCTTCCATCCGGCGCATGTCCTCGTAGGTCGCGTGGAGGAACGACTCCAGGATCGGCATAGCGATGCGCCGGTCGATGAACGGGTGCTCCGCGCGCGGGCCGACCGGGGTTGCGGAGATCACGACGAGCACTTTGGGGCCGCTCCGCCCCATCAGGCTGACGATGTTCTTGATCCCGTCCGAATAGACGACCGTCGCCGCCCTGGAAGTCCCGATCCCAAGCGCCGAGACGACGGCATCGACGCCAGCGAGGGCCGGCGTCAGCGCGACCGGGTCCAACACGTCGGCGGCATGGATTTTGAGGTTTTCGTGCTCCAGCCCGACCGCAGCGGGCCGTCGTGCGATCGCACTTACCTGATGACCCCGCTTCAGCCCCTGCTTGACGACCTCAAGTCCCGCCCGCCCGTTTGCCCCGACCACCGCGATCCGCATGACTCATGCTCCTTTACGCCCGTCGATGATTGTCACTGTAGTGACAATACAGGATAGTGCATATATACGGTGAGCCGGATCCGCCGTGCCGTACGCCGACTCCCTTTCGTTCCTGCTCTCACAGGTCGGCTCGCGCTCAGCGCAGCTGTTCGCCCAGCGGCTGAAACCGCTGGGCGTCTCGCCGCGGGCGTTCGGGGTGTTGAGCAACCTGGCAGTCACCTCGAGCCAGACCCAACAGCAGCTGGCCGACGCACTCGGGATCCATCGCAACAACATGGTTGGCCTGATCGACGACCTGGAGGCGGCCGGCTGGGTCCGGCGTCACCGCAGCACGACCGACCGGCGGGCATTCGACGTGCGACTCACGAGATCCGGCCGGACGACGGTCAGTCGCGTGACCCGACTGATCCCAGCGCTCGACCAGGAGCTGGGTCAAGGGCTCAGCGCCACCGAACAAACGACGCTCGTCGCCTTGCTGCAGCGACTCGCTGGTACACACGAGCTGAGCCGGGGTGTGCACCCTCGTCTCGCCTCTTGAAGGGCCCGAGCGGGACAATGTTCCCAGACAGACCCGCTCCCGGCCCTGCTATCGAAACTGGACGGGCATCTCGTTGTTGCTGGCGACTTCCCTGCTGAGCGCAGAAAGGAAGCGCGCACAACCAGCGAGCCACCCACTGATGGTGCCTTCGCAGCTCACTCGCGAACGGCGGTTCGGCCCGCGATCCCTATCGCGCAGTCGGAGAGCGGTTCGACTGCGGTGACGGCGACTATGGGACCGATACTGGGGAAGCGGTTCGATCCCGGCCGGCTCGATCGTCATCGGGGACGCGAATCGTGACCGTCTGGCCGTCGGTCGCTGCACGTGTTCCACCTCCGGGACGGCCTGATCGCGCGAGAGCAGGCGTGGTTCGACACGGCCGGAGTGCTCCGGCAGACTGAGGCGCACCGGAGCTCGTGACCCGGCGGATCGCGCCCGCACCGGGCGGGGCGAGCTCTGACCGGGTCAGTCCTCGGGTGGGCGGCGGGCGAAGACGACGCGCTTGAGTTCGGCCAGCGCCGGCCCGCTGAGCCGCAGGGCCGTCTGGAATCCCTCCTGGCCGAGTTCCGCGGCATCGAGGGCGCGGCGAAGCTCGTCGAGCGTGCGCTCGTCCTCCTCGATCCGCTCGCGGGGCGCCTCAACGAGGATGATGTGCCGCGGGCGTTGCAGGCCATGCGCGAGGCGGACGTAGGTCTCCCGTTCCGCGGGGTCAAGCGTCTCGACGGGCACGACCACGGACTGGCCGGCCTGCAGGCGCTTGCGCACGGCGGCGGCGAGCAGTTCGTGCGCGCGCGCCTCGATCTCGCCGTCGGGCACGCGCCCAGCCAGGAGCTCGCGGACCCGCGCGAGTGAGAGCACCGCTCCGCGCTCCTGGATGACGCGGTCGGCGAACTTGGCGGCTTCGGAGGCCGGCGCTCCGACCACGACGACGAGGCTGCCCGGCGAATAGCGCATCCGGTCGGTCGGAGCGAGCACGCGACCGCGCACGGAGACGTCAACCGGGCGTGGTGCGCCACCGTCGCGGCGGGGGCGCTCCGATGACCAGCCCGTCCGTTCGTCGGCACCGATCTTGACGCTGCGAGCGGAGGGGTTGTCGGCCATGCACGCATCATCGCCGATGTGGTGCCTCCGGCGCTCTGCGGTCAGCCCGACGGCACGATCGCCTCCAGCCACTGCGCGATGTCGGCGATGACCGCCGGGTCGACGTGCTGGGCGGGCTCGTACTCCGCGGGCGTGGACGGGCCGCTGCCCGCGACGAACAGGTGATTGAAGTCCGGGTAGACCCGGATGGTCACGTTCGGGCGGCCGTCGAGGGCCGCCTGCCAGCGAGCCAGGTCGTCGTCAACCGTGACCTGATAGTCGCGGCCGCCCTGCATGATGAGCATCGGCGTGTCGAGCGTGGCGGCGAGCGCGGCCGGGTCATAACCGCGGATGTCCAGCCAGTAGGTGGCTGGCGCGCCGAGCGGCAATTCGCTGACCGGCGTGGAGGGGGAGAGCTCGGGGCTGTCGATCAGTCGGGCCTTCTCGGTGAGCGCGTCGATCACCGGCTGGGCTGACGCCGCCGTGTCGGGGTTCAGCGAGGCCAGGTAGCGCGTCTGCCTGACGATGACCCAGTGCAGCGGCTGGGCTCCGCCGGCCAGGAGGATCATCCCCGCGACGGACCGGCCGGCCTCGGCGACCCGCGGCGCGACCGTGCCTCCGAGGCTGTGGCCGAGGACGAACACCCGCGCGGGGTCCACGCCGGCGTGCCGGCGCAGAGTCGCGATCGCCGCAGTGGCCTGCGGCAGGTATTCGTCGCTCAAGGTGAACTCGCGGACGTCCTTGAGCTGCGCCGCGTGCGTGTAGGTGACCTTGTCGAACCGGAGCACGGCCACGCCCCGGCTGGCCAGCCCCCAGGCGACGTCCTTGAGCGGCTTGTTGCGCCCGATCGTCTCGTCGCGATCGAGCGATCCCGAGCCGGCCAGCAGCACGACGCCGGGCCACGGGCCCGCTCCGTGCGGGACGGTCAACGTCCCGGGTACGGCGACCGGCTGTGGTCCGAGGGTGACCTCCTGCTCGTCGAAGCCGGTGGGATCCGCGTAGACGGGTGCCTGCCACGGCGCGATCGGTGCGGCCGCGCTGAGCGGCGCGAGCTGCAGACCGCTGAGCTGGCGCTCCGCGCTGACCGTCGCAATGAGGGCGAATCCCCCACGCTCGCAGGTCACCGGCAGCTTGATGATGAGCGCACCCGCCGGACCCGCCTCGCTCAGCGGGGCGCCGACTGACGCGATGGCGCCCTCCTTGGCCAGCCCGGCCATCCAGGCGGTCTCGAGTGCTTCGGGGGCGACGAGGGCGCGGAGCTGCGGCGCGAACATCTCGCGGATCTCGGCGAAGCGTCCGGCTCGCGCGAGCTCGAGAACGGTGAGGACGGTCTGCTCGGGCACGGTGGGCGCCACGTGCCTGAGGATCTCACATATCAAGTGACGCATCCGAGTACGTGGATGTGCCCGCTCTAGTGTCTGACTGACCGCATCAGGCCACTAGGATCGCGGGCAGAACCCTCTGACAGCGAAGGAGCACCATGCCAGCGAAGGGCAGAGCAGAGTGGAAGGGCGACCTCAAGGGCGGCGCCGGGACGTTCACCGCGGGGGATGGCATCTCGGGGGAGTACTCGTTTCGCTCGCGGTTCGAGGACGGGCCCGGCGCGAATCCTGAGCAGCTGATCGCCGCGGCGCATGCGTCGTGCTTCTCGATGGCGCTGTCGGCGGCCCTGGCGGACGCGGGAACGCCGGTCAACTCGGTCAAGACCGATGCGACGGTGACCCTGCGGTTCGTGGACGGCGCGCCGACGATCACAGCGATTGCGCTGACCACGGTGGGCGATGTCCCCGGGATCGACGACGCGGCCTTCAAGGAGGCGGCCGAGGGCGCCAAGGCCGGTTGTCCGGTGAGTCGGGCGCTGGCCGGCGTTCCGGATATCACCCTGGACGCGTCACTGCAGTAGCGCTTCGCCACAACGGCCGGCTACGGGTCCCCCGTGCCGGCCGCTAGGCGCCGGTCGCCCACGCCGGGCCGGTGAGCAGCCAGCGGACCGCGGCGGTCACCACCTCTTGATCCTGGTGCGGGTGCGCGAGGCGGTCCAGCAGGATCCCGTCGAGCATCACCGCCATCGCGCGGCCGTCGCGGGCCGGGGTCCTCGGAGCCCAGGCCCTCGGCGATCGCCGCGCACATGTCCCAGAAGACCTGGGCGGCCTTGGTCATCCGCTCGGCGTGCGCCGGCTCGCGGGCGCCCTGCAGCTCGAGCTCCATCCGCGCCAGGTGGTGGGGCGCGGCGCCGTCCATCCACGCCGACAGCGCGTGGGCGATCGCGTCGACGTCCAGCGTCTGGCCGGCGGCGATCTGCTGCTGGACCGGAGTGGCGATCGCCCGGACCTGGCGCTCTGACTCGTCGCACATCCAGTCGACGAGCGCCGAGATGAGCCCCTCGCGGCTCCCGAACCAGTAGGTCACCGAGCCGTGGGGTGCGTCCGCGGCCTGCTCGACGTTGCGATGGGTCACCGCGCCCAGGCCGGAGTCCGTCACCAGGCGTAGGGCCTCCTCCAGCAGGCGGGTGCGGCGCTCAGACGAGGGCATCAGGCGCACGAGTATCGCAGCGGGGGTTGACAACGGGCGCCATTTCTTCTACAAGTGTAGAAGAGTTCTACAAGTGGAGAAAATCATGAGCCGATCTCGCCCAACCCTCATCCTGTTGCTCGCCTGCGTCGCCCAGTTCATGCTCCTGGTCGACGACACGATCACCAACGTCGCCCTGCCCACCATCGGGCGCGAGCTGCACTTCTCGGTGGCCAACCTCTCCTGGGTGGTCAACGCGTACCTGCTGACCTTCGGCGGGCTGCTGCTCGTCGGCGGCCGCCTGGCTGACCGCTTCGGCCCGCGCCGCGTGTTCGCCACCAGCCTGGCCGGCTTTGCCGCCGCGTCGGCGCTGTGCGGCATCGCTCCCAGCGCCGGCGTGCTCGTCGGCGCGCGGGCGCTGCAGGGGATCTTCGGCGCGCTGCTCTCACCGTCGGCGCTGGCGCTGCTCCTGGCCGCGTCGCCCGGCGCCGCGGAGCGCCGCCGCGCCCTGGCCATCTGGGCCGGGCTGCTCGGCCTCGGCGCCGCCACCGGCCTGCTCGCCGGCGGCGCGCTCGTCCAGCTCGCCGACTGGCGCTGGATCTTCCTCATCAACGTGCCCGTCGCCGCTGCCGCTCTGGCCGCGATCCCGCGCGTGCTGGCGCCCGATGACCTGAGCGCCCGCCGCAGCTCGCCCAACGTCGGCGGGGCGGCGCTGGCCACCATGGCGCTGCTCCTGCTCGTCTACACCGTGGTGCAGACCGACAGCCACGCGTGGACCTCGGCGCGGACGCTGGGCGGGCTGGCCGTCGTCGCGCTGCTGGGCGTCGCGTTCGCCGTGAGCGAGCGCCGCTCCGCGTCGCCGCTGCTGCCGGCCGAGCTGCTGCGCCGCCCGCTGGCCCTGCGCGCGGACCTGGTCATCTTCTTCGCTGCCGCGGGCCTGCTGGCGATGTTCTTCTTCCAGACGCTGTACCTGCAGCGCGTCCTGGGCTTCAGCCCGCTCACCACCGGGCTGTCGTTCCTGCCCTTCAGCGGCGCGATGGCGATCGCCTCGGGGGCGATGGGCAAGCTGCCCGAGCGGGTCGACCCGCGCCTGCCGATCACCATCGGCTGCGGCCTGGCCGTGGTGGGCCTGTGGCTGATGGCCGGCCTCACGCCCGCCAGCTCCTACGGCGCCGACGTGCTGCCGACCCTCATCCTCACCGGCCTGGGCCTCGGCCTGGCCTTCGTGCCGGTCATCGGGCTGGGGACCGGCGACGCCGAGGAGCGCGACGGCGGGCCTGGCCTCCGGGCTGATGACCACCGCCCAGCAGATCGGCGGCGCCGATCGGGATCGCCGCGCTCATCACCGTCGCCACCGACCGCACGACGAGCGCGCTGCACTCCGGCGCCCAGGCGGCCGCGGCGCTCACGGACGGCTTCCAGGCGGCCTTCCACGTGGAGGCCGGGATCATCGCCGCCGCGGCGCTGCTCTCGCTCGTCCTCCTGCGCCGCGCCCGGGTCGCCGCACGGCGCGCCGGTCGGCGAGGTCGCCATGAGCAGTCGCAGCAAGGCGCCGCCACGCAGGCGGACTTGCCTCTCAGTGCAGACTCCCGTCATCGCCGCCCTCCGATCGAGCTGCGCAGACCCTACGATGGGCTCATGAGCACCCTCGAGGAAGGACGGGAGATGCAGCGCGTCGGCGATCAGCTCGTCGCCGCCGCGCGGGGCCTGCGCGAGCAGCTGATCGCCGAGCAGGGCGACACCGAGGAGCGCGCCACGTACTCCCAGGAGGTCCACGAGGCCTTGCTGGAGGCGGGCTTCTACCGCATGTACGTCCCCCGGCGCTACGGCGGACTCGAGGTCGACGTGCCGACCTTCATGCGCGTCGGCGTCGAGCTGGCCCGCGGCGACATGGGCGCGGCGTGGGGAGCGTGCCTGTCGGCCAACCACGCCCTCCAGGTCGGGCTCATGGTTTCCGGAGCGCACGCAGGACGAGGTGTTCGGCGGCGGGGACTTCCGCGCCGCCTCGGTCGCCGCCCCCACGATCCGGGCGACGCCGCAGGACGGCGGGTACCGGCTGGAGGGCGCCGTCGCCTACTGCTCGGGGATCCCGTACTCCACGTACTACATGGGCCAGGCGATGCTGCCCGAGCCCGATGCCAACGGCATCCCGCGGATGGCCCTGTTCGTGGCGCCGCGCTCGGCCTTCACCCAGCTCGACGACTGGGGCGACACCCTCGGGCCTCAAGGGGACCGGCTCGCACACGATCCGCTTCGACGGCGCGGAGCTGCCCGCCCACTACGTCATCGAGGACGTCAACATGGTCGACGTCGCCGTGGAGAACGGCACGCCCGGGCTGGCGCTGCACGGCAACCCGATGTACGGCGGCCGGGCGCTGGTCATCTTCACGCTGTCGCTCGCCTGCACGCTGGTCGGCGGCGGCTACAACGCGCTGGACGAGTACCGCAACTGGGCGCTGGACAAGCCCACGCCGCTACCCCCGTTCGGCCCGCGCTTTGAGAACGCCGACTTCCAGCGCTGGTACGGCGGCGCCTTCGTCAAGCTCCAGACCGCCGAGGCGGCGATGATGCACTGCGCCGAGATGCACATGGAGGCCTGCCGCCGCAACGCCGACGGCACCGAGCCCTACACCTGGGCCGTTGATGCCCGGCTGGCGGCGATCGCCCGCGAGGTCATGGTCCAGTGCTGGGAGGCCGTCGAGCAGCACCTGTTCCGCACCATCGGGGCCAGCGCCATCAAGAGCGGCCAGCGCTTCGAGCGCCTCTTTCGTGACCTGGCCACCTCCGCCGCGCACCGCAACACCCAACTGCGCGACGAGTTCTGGCGCCAGCTCGGCGCCATCGAGCTCGGCGTCCCGTATCCCAGCCCCGCCGGCACCTATCCCGGGTCCCGCCCACCCGGCGCTAACCCGGGCCCCACCCACCCGCCGCGCTGACGCTCAGCGCGCCGAGTCGCGCGCCCGGGTGGTGTAGACCCCGGTGGGCTCCGCGTGGTAGCCCTTGGCCCCGACCGTGAGGGCCAGCGGGCTGCGCGGGTCCTCGCCGGCCGCCGAGGCGGTCCAGCGCCGCGCGGAAGTCGTAGGCCGGTGACCAGCCCAGCTCCTCGCGGGCGTGGGCGTTGACGTAGACGCGGTCGATGACGGCGAGCATCGTCCAGCCGCGCCGCGCGTAGATCTCCTCGAAGTCCGGGATACAGCCGGCGCACCACGGCGGGCGCGTCGCGGTGCAGCTCGTCGACGTCGCCCGGTCCGAACGGCGTGGTGGCGCTGATGATGTAGCGGCCGAAGCCGATCTCGGGCGCGCGCTCGAGCGCCAGCAGGTGCGCGTCGACCGCGTCCTGCAGATCGACCCGGCGGTAGAGCAGCTCGTTGACCTTGAGGTTGAGGTCGTCGTACGCCGCCCGGCGCATCGTCGCGGTCATCGTCCTCGGGGAAGAACCGGGAGGTGCGCAGGATGAGGCAGGGCAGGCCGATGGTCGCGCCAGACGAGCTCGCACAGGTTCTCGGCGGCGGTCTTGGTCACGCCGTAGATGTTGCGCGGCACCGGCGCGACCTGCTCGGTGATCCACGCCGCGGGCGCGCCCGCCCCCGGGGTCAGCGCCCGGCCGAAGGTGCTCGTCGTGCTGGTGAAGAGGAAGCGGCTGACGCCCGCCGCCACCGCCTCCTCGAGCAGGTTCAGGGTGCCGGTGACGTTGGTGGCCACGAACTCCGCCGCGGCCGTGCGAGTCCACGTGCGGCTTGTGCAGGGTGGCGAGTGGATCACCGCGTCCACCCCGGCCATCGCGCTCGCGCACGCAGTCGCGGTCCGCGATCGAGCCGACGACGCGCGTGAACGGCGACGCCAGCAGGTCCAGGCCCACCACCTCGTGCGCCGCGTCTCGCCCAGGACCCGGACGAGCGCCTCGCCCAGATGCCCGGCGCTGCCGGTGACGAGGATCCTCACGTCACGACCCCGCGGCGACCCGGGCGCGCAGCGCGGACTTCAGCTCGTCGTCGCAGAAGGCGGCGTCGATCGCGGTGAGCGTGACGCGCCGCAGGTCCTCCTCGCTGAACCCGAGCCGCTCAGAGCACACCCGGTACTCGCCGCCGATCGTGGCCCCGAAGTAGGGGGGATCGTCGGAGCCCAGCGTGAGCCGCACCCCCGCGTCGCGCAGCTGGGGGAGCGGGTGCTCGTCGAACCCCGGGAAGACCCCGAGCACGACGTTGCTCGTGGGGCAGGTGTTGAGCACGATCCGCCGCTCGGCGAGCTCGGTCACCAGGGCAGCGATCCTCGATGGCCCGGACGCCGTGGTCGATGCGGGTGACCGGCAGGGTGAGCGCGGCGCGCACGCTCTCGGGGCCCGCCCACTCGCCGGCGTGGACCGTGCACCCGAGGCCCGCCGCCGCGGCGATCGCGTACGCCTCGGCGAAGTCGGTGATCGGGAAGTTGGCCTCGTCGCCGGCCATGGAGAAGCCGACGACGTAGGGATGGGTCTCGGCCGCGGCGTAGCGGGCGACGGCCAGCGCCTGCTCGAGCCGAAGTTGCGCACCGCGGAGATGAGGATCCGCCCCTCGATGCCGTGCAGCCGGCGGGCGTCGTCGATGCCCCGGGCGATCCCGTCCAGGTGCTCCTCGTCGGTCAGCCCCACGAGCCGGGCATGATCGGGCGAGGCGGTGAGCTCGACGTAGATGGCGCCCTCGGCGGCGCAGTCGCGCAGGTACTCGTAGGTGATGTCGCGGTAGTCCTCGGCGGTGCGGATGACGCTCGCCGCCATGTCATAGGTGCGCAGGAAGTCCAGGAAGTCCCCGTAGTGAAAGCGGCCGTGCTCGTTGAGCAGCCGCTCGGGGAGCGGCATCGCGTTGCGATCGGCCAGCCGCTGCACGAGCTCGGGCGTGGCCGTCCCCTCGAGGTGGACGTGGAGCTCGACCTTGGGCAGGGAGTCGACGGTCATCGCAGCACCTCCATCACGATCGGCACGGACCGCTCGGGGCCATCCCCGAGCTCAAACGCGGCACGCAGCGCGTCGGCGGCCTGCTCGGCGCCCGCCTCATCGCGCGCGTGCACCACCGCCAGCGGCCGCTCCCCCGGCCCGACACGCTCGCCCAGCGCGGCCACCTCGGTGAAGCCGACGCTGTGGTCCACCGGGTCGGTCTCCCGCGCCCGCCCCCCGCCGAGGCCGACGACCGCGATCCCGACGGCGCGGACGTCAACCGCCGCTGACGGTTCCCGCCTGCCACCGCCTCGACGGCGCGCACCACCGGCGCCGCGCGCAGATGCCGGTCGGGCGCCTCCACCAGATCGGACGGTCCGCCCAGCTCGGCCGCCATCGCGCCGAACCGCTCCGCCGCGGCACCGCCGTCGAGCGCCCGCTCAGCGGCCGCACGGGCATCGCGCGCACGTCGGCGAAGACGCCCCCGAGCACGAGCAGCTCCGCGCTCAGCGCCAGCGTCACCTCGATCAGCCGCTCGTCGCGCGCCGCGCCGGTGAGGTGATCGATCGACTCGCGCACCTCGACCGCGTTGCCGGCCGTGCGTCCCAGCACCTGGTTCATGTCGGTGAGCAGCGCCGCGGTGGGCAGCCCGTTGCCGCGGGCCACGTCGACGATCGCCTGCGCGAGCTCCCGCGCGCTCTCGAGATCGGGCAGGAACGCCCCCGACCCGACCTTGACGTCCATCACCAGCGCATCCAGGCCCGCGGCCAGCTTCTTGGACAGGATCGAGCCGACGATCAGCGGGATCGACTCGACGGTTCCCGTGGCGTCGCGGATCGCGTACAGCCGCCGGTCGGCCGGGGCCAGGCGCGCGGTCTGGCCGACGATCGCGCACCCCACCCGGGCGACCGCGGCGCGCAGACGGTCAGACGTCGGGGCGACGTCATAGCCGGGGATCGCCTCGAGCTTGTCCAGCGTTCCGCCGGTGTGGCCGAGCCCGCGGCCGGAGATCATCGGCACGGCCGCCCCGCAGGCGGCGACGATCGGCGCCAGCAGCAGGCTCACCTTGTCGCCGACCCCGCCCGTCGAATGCTTGTCGAGCACCGGGCCCGCCAGCCCGGCGTCGCCCCACTCCAGCACGTCGCCCGAGCGCGTCATCGCGCCCGTGAGCGCGACGCGCTCCGGCGCGGTCATGCCCCGCAGGAAGATGGCCATCGCCAGCGCGCCGACCTGGGCGTCGCTGACCGAGCCGTCGGCGATCCCCGCCACCAGCTCCGCGATCTCGCCGTCGGCCAGCTCCCCGCCGTCGCGCTTGCGGCGGATGAGCTCAGCGACCAGCATCGCCGGCCCCGATCCGCTCCAGGAAGCCCAGCAGCAGGCGGCTGAGATCGCCGGCGGCCCGCTCGGCGTCGCGCAGTGTCTGCGCGTGGCTGAGCGGCACCTCGGACAGGCCCTCGGCGAGGTTGGTGATCGCCGAGACGGCGACGACGCGCAGGCCGCAGTGGCGGGCCACGGTCGTCTCGTGCACGGTCGACATGCCGACGGCGTCGGCGCCCAGCCGGGCGAAGGCCCGGATCTCGGCCGCGGTCTCAAAGCTCGGGCCGCTCACCGCCAGGTAGACGCCCTCGGCGAGCGTCCACGCCCAGCTCCCCGGCGCACGTCGCGCAGCTCGACAGCAGCGCCGGGTCATAGGCGTCGCCCATCGGCGGGAACCGCGGCCCGACCGCCTCGTCGTTGGGCCGATGAGGACATTGGTCCCGGTGAGGTTGATGTGGTCGGTGATCGCCATCAGCCGCCCCGGGCCGACCTCGGGACGCAGCGAGCCCGGCGGCGTTGGTGAGCACCAGGATCTCGGCGCCGGCGGCACGCAGCGCCCGCACCGGCACGCGCAGCGCATCCATCGACCCGCCCTCGTAGAGATGGGCGCGGCCCTGGAGCACCGCCACGGGGACGCCGGAGATCTGGCCCAGCACCGCCCGCCCCGGGTGTCCCGCCACCGTCGGGCGCGGGAAGCCGGGCAGGTCCTCGTAGCCGACCACCACCGGATCGCTCACGGCGTCGGCCACCGCGCCCAGGCCGGAGCCGAGGACCACGCCGACCCGCGGTGGCGACCCAAGCGCTCCGCGCAGCACCTCGGCCGGCGTCGGTCATCGCCCCAGCTCGCTGCGCCCGAACGACAGCGGCAGCAGCTCCGCGAGCGTCGTCGTCTGCGGCGTCGGAGCCCGGCCGCCCGAGGTACACCGGCGTGTCCGGCGAGCCGAACTCGGCCAGGCGCTGGCGGCAGCCGCCGCACGGCGGGCAGACCTCGCACCTTCTCGGCGACGACGGCCACGGCGGTGATCGCCGACTCGCCGGCGGCGACGAGCGCGCCGATCGCCGACGCCTCGGCGCACTGGCCCTGGGGGTAGGCCACGTTCTCGACGTTGGCGCCGGCGTAGATGGCGCCCGTGGCGCGCCCGCACGGCGGCGCCCACCTTGAACTCCGAGTACGGCGCGTAGGCCGTCCGCATCGCGGCGTCGGCGGCGCGCAGGAGCGCCTGCGGCGCCGTCCAGGAGCAGGTCGGAGTAGCCCACCGCCACCAGCGCGCCGTCGGCGATGGCCAGCTCGGAGCGCAGTCGCGCCACCTTCTCGCGCCGCCTGCTCGCGGCGAGTTGAGGCCCGGGCCCGACCATCGCCTCGAGCTCGATGAACGTGCCCAGGCCCTCGACGTCGTCAAGGTGGATGCGCACGTGCTCCCACATGAACAGGCGCCGGCGCTTGACGACGACCACGGTCGTCGCCCAGCGCGGCATCGAGCGCCTCGCTGCAGGGCCGCCGGATCCGTCAGCCGGGGCCCGGATGAAGGCGCTCTCCTCGGCCTCGGCGTCGTCGGGGCGCCGGTAGGCGATCAGCTCGGCGCCCGCGCCGTCCTGGACGCGCAGCTTGAGCCGGCCATGACGGCCGGCGAAATACGTGTCGCGCTGCTCGAGCACGCCCTCGTCGGACGCGCCGAGGGCCCGGCACCGCGCGGCGGTCGCCGCGGGGTCGGCGTCGCGGGCCTTGATCTCGACGTTGACGGACACCATGGCGCGGCCGTGAGCGTATCGGTCCCGGTTAGGATCGCCGCGTGGCTGCAGCGCGTGAACTGCGTCGAGCACGCCGTCCTGGCCGACCGCCTCTCGGTGATGCGCGACCGGTCGACCCCGCACGCGGTGTTCCGCCAGGCCGTCTACGAGGCCTCGGCGATCATGGCCGTCGAGGTGGCGCGGGAGCTGCCCGTCAGGGAGGTGGACATCGAGACGCCGCTCGAGACGACCCGCGGCCTGCGGCTGCGCGACGAGATCGCCGTGGTCCCGGTCCTGCGCGCCGGGCCTGGGGATGGTCGAGGGCTTCCTGCGCCTGCTGCCCGACGCGCGCGTCGGGCATCTGGGCATCCAGCGCGACCACGAGGACCACGCGCCGATCGACTACTACGAGCGGCTGCCGCCGGGGCTGCCCGACGTCCCGGTCTACCTGCTGGACCCGATGCTCGCCACCGGGGGCAGCGCCGTCCGCGCCCTGCACCACCTCAAGCGGGCGGGGGCGCGCCACCTGGAGCTCGTCTGCCTCGTCGCCGCCCCCGAGGGGCTGGCCGCGCTCGAGGCCGAGCACCCCGACGTCACCGTGTGGACCGCCGCGATCGACCGCGAGCTCGACGAGAACGCCTACATCCGCCCCGGCCTGGGCGACGCCGGCGACCGGGTGTTCGGCACGCTCTGAGCCCGGCTACGCCTCCGCCGCTCCGCGCTCCAGCCACTTGTCGGTGGCGCGATGCTCGTACCCCGCGAGCTGGTCGAGCAGCGCGGAGGCGCCGGTGGAGACGAGCAGCGTGTCGCGGTGCTCGGCGCGCAGCAAGCCGCTCGGTGACCATGTGGTCGAGCATGGCCAGCAGCGGCTGCCAGTAGCCGGCGACGTCGAGCAGGCCGATCGGCATGCGATGCAGCCCGAGCTGGCTCCAGGTGAACAGCTCGAACAGCTCGTCGAGCGTCCCGGTGCCGCCGGGCAGCGCGATGACCGCGTCAGACAGCTCGGCCATCAGCGCCTTGCGCTCGTGCATGGTCGCTCACCTCGCGCAGGTCGGTGAGGCCGGTGTGGGCGATCTCGTGCTCGCACGAGCTGGCGCGGGATGACGCCGATCACCTCGCCGCCGGCCGCCAGCGCGCCGTCGGCGACCGCGCCCATCAGGCCCACCGGGCGCCGCCGTAGACCAGGCCCAGACCGCGCTGCGCGATCAGCCGACCGAGCTCTCGGCGGCCGGCCGCGTACTCGGGCCGCGCGCCCGGGCTGGACCCACAGAAGACGAGGACGCGCTCGATCACCGTGGCCACGGCGTAGGGCCCGGATCAGACGAACGAGCTGCCCGGCAGCTCCGGGACGTCCGCGCCGGTGAGCCAGTGCATCACGCTCGCGCCGACGTCGGCCAGCGCGCCGTCGTGGCGGCGCCCGCCGTGCCCGTCAAAGCGCGCCAGCAGCGGGGCGTACTCGCGCGTGTGGTCGGTGTGGTTGGTGGTCGGGATCGACGCCGTGGTCGGCGGTCAGCACCAGCAGGTCGTCGTCGCGCAGCAGCGGCAGCCACCCGGCCACGGCGTCGTCGATCGCGCGCAGCGCCGCGGCAAAGCCGGGCACGTCGTGGCGGTGGCCGTAGAGCTGGTCGGTCTCCACCAGGTTGACGAAGACCAGCCCGGCGTCCAGCGTCGCGCAGCAGCGCCGTGGTCGACGCGATCCCCTCGGCGTTCGTCGCCCCCGGATGCTTGACGTCGACGCCCGACCCCGGCGAACAGGTCGCGGATCTTGCCGACGCCGTGCACGGGCACCCCGGCCGCCTGCAGCTCCTCGAGGTAGGAGCGCGACGGCGGCGGCAGCGCGAAGTCGCGGCGGCCCTCGCGCCGATGCCACGACCCCGCCGCGCCCTCGAACGGCCGGGCGATGACGCGCCCCACCGCGTGCTCGCCGTCCATCACCTCGCGCGCGGCCTCGCACACGCGATACAGCTCGGGCTCGGAGAGCACGTCGACGTGCGCGGCGATCTGCAGGACCGAGTCGGCCGAGGTGTAGAGGATCAGCTCGCCGGTGGCGCAGGTGGTGCTCGCCGAAGACGCGTCGAGCACCGCCGTCCCGCTGAACGGCCGGTTGCAGCAGAACCGCTGGCCGGTGGCCTGCTCCAGGGCCGCCGACCACGTCGTGCGGGAAAGCCCTCGGGGTAGGTCGGGCAGCGCCTGCTCCACCTTGACGCCCATCAGCTCCCAATGGCCGGTCGTGGACTCCTTGCCCGGGCCGGCCGCGCCCACCCGCCCGTGCAGCACCGGCGATCGGCGCGGCGGCACGCCCTCGAGCGCGCACGATCGAGCCCAGCCCGAGAGACCCCAGGACGGGCAGCTCCAAGCCCCCGGCCAGCTCGGCGAGATGGCCCAGCGTGTTGGTGCCCTCGTCGCCGTAGTCGGCGGCGTCGGGCAGGGCCCCCACTCCGCAGGCGTCCATGACGATGACAGCGGCGCGTCGCATGTGGAATGGATATCAGTGGGGCGCTACGCTCGCCCGCATGACGCCGTCGCCTCGCACACGTCGACCGGGTGGGCGTCGAGGAGCGCGTCGCCCAGCTCGGCACCCGCTCGATCAAGACGACCGCCAAGCAGCAGGGCATCCGCCTTGCCGTGTCGATGGTCGACCTGACCACGCTCGAGGGCGCCGACACCCCCGGCAAGGTGCGCCACCTGTGCGCCAAGGCGGTCTGCCCGGCGCCCGTCGATGCCCGAGATCCCGTCGGTCGCCGCCGTCTGCGTGTACCCGTCGCTGGTCGCGCGTCGCCCGCGCCGCGCTGGACGGGCACCGGCGTCAAGACCGCCTCGGTGGCCACCGGCTTCCCGGCCGGCCAGGTGTCGCTGGAGGCCAAGCTGCGCGACACCGAGGACGCGGTGGCCGCCGGGCGCCGACGAGATCGACATGGTCATCTCGCGCGAGGCGTTCCTGGCCGGCGACGACGCCCGCGTGCAGCGGGAGATCGCGCGGATCAAGGACGCCTGCGGCGACGCCCACCTCAAGGTGATCCTCGAGACCGCCGAGCTCGGCTCCTACGACCACGTGCGCCACGCGTCGATGCTGGCGATGGAGGCCGGGCGCCGACTTCATCAAGACCTCGACCGGCAAGGCCTCGAGCGGCGCCACTCCCGGCGTCTGCCTGGTCATGCTCGAGGCGATCCGCGACTACGCCGAGCGCACCGGGCGGATCGTCGGCTTCAAGGCCGCCGGCGGCGTCTCGACCAGCAAGGCGGCGCTCAAGCGCCTGGTGCTGGTCAAGGAGACGCTGGGCGACGAGTGGCTCACCCCCGAGCGCATCCGGATCGGCGCCTCCTCGCTGCTCAACGACCTGCTGCTCCAGTACGCCAAGACCGAGACCGGCCGCTACGGGCGCTCCGAGGACTTCTCCAGCGAATGACCACCGAGCAACGCACCGTCCATCGTCTGGGACTACGCCCCCGCTCCGGAGGCCACCGACCACGTCCGGCTGGCCGACCGCTACGGCCTGTTCATCGACGGCGCGTTCCGCGAGCCCGCCGGAGGTGCGCGGGATCTATCGAGCCGAGCCTCAACCCCGCCACCGAGCAGCCGATCGCCGAGATCGCGTGGGCCGGCCCCGCCGACATCACCGCGGCCGTCGAGTCCGCACGCGCCGCCCAGCCGCGGTGGGCCGCGCTGCCCGACCGCGAGCGGGCCAAGTACCTGTTCCGGATCGCGCGGCTCATCCAGGAGCGCGCCCGCGAGCTGGCGGTGGTCGAGACGCTCGACGGGGGCAAGCCGCTGCGCGAGTCGCGCGACGTCGACATCCCGCTCGCCGCCGCGCACTTCTTCCACTACGCCGGCTGGGCCGACAAGCTGCGCTACGGCGTCAACGCCCGCGAGGTGGCGCCGCTCGGCGTCGTCGGCCAGATCGTCCCCTGGAACTTCC
The DNA here is from genome assembly GCA_963790605.1 of uncultured Actinomycetota bacterium. Classification (GTDB taxonomy): domain Bacteria; phylum Actinomycetota; class Thermoleophilia; order Solirubrobacterales; family Solirubrobacteraceae; genus Palsa-465. Next base: position 32,043 of record CAWBPG010000006.1, read on the forward strand.
CGCTGCTGATGGCGGCGTGGAAGCTGGCGCCCGCGCTCGCCTGCGGCAACACCGCGATCCTCAAGCCGGCGGAGACGACGCCGCTCACCGCGCTGCTGCTCGCCGAGATCTGCCAGGAGGCCGAGTTGCCCGACGGCGTGGTGTCGATCCTCCCCGGCGACGGCGAGACCGGCGCGGCGCTCGTCCGCGCCCCGGGGATCGACAAGATCGCCTTCACCGGATCCACCGCCGTCGGCCGCGACATCCAGGCCGCGCTCGCCGGCCGCGCCCACCAGCCTCACGCTCGAGCTCGGCGGCAAGTCGGCGAACATCGTCTTCGAGGACGCCGCCCTCGACCAGGCCGTCGAGGGGATCGTCAACGGGATCTTCTTCAACCAGGGCCACGTGTGCTGCGCCGGCTCGCGGCTGCTCATCCAGGAGAGCGTGCTCGAGGAGGTCATCGCCAAGCTGTGGCGGCGGATGGGCCGCCTGCGCGTCGGCGACCCGCTGGACAAGAACACCGACGTCGGGGCGATCAACTCCGCCGAGCAGCTTCAGCGCATCGAGACGCTCGTCGCCGCCGGCGAGAAGGAGGGCGCGCATCGGCGCACGATCGCCTGCGAGCTGCCCGAGCACGGCTACTGGTTCGCGCCCACGCTGTTCACCGACGTCTCGCCGGCGCACCGCATCGCCGTGGAGGAGATCTTCGGCCCCGTCGTGTCGGTGCTCAGCTTCCGCACCCAGGCCGAGGCGATCGAGAAGGCCAACAACTCCCGCTACGGGCTGGCCGCCGGGATCTGGACCGACAAGGGCGCCAAGGCGTTCGAGGTGGCCGGCGCCCTGCGCGCCGGCGTGGTCTGGCAGAACACCTACAACCACTTCGACCCCACGGCGGCTTTCGGCGGCTACAAGGAGTCCGGGTTCGGGCGCGAGGGCGGCCCGGCCGGCCTGCGTCCGTATCTGAAGGTGGTGCGATGAGCAGGCGGAGGGGGGTGGCGGGTGGGCCGTATTGCGGTCCGCAAGACCTACAAGCTGTGGATCGGCGGCGCCTTCGTGCGCTCGGAGTCCGGCCGCTACGACCATGCGGCGCGCACGGACGTCAACGGCGGCGCTCAGAGCCAGGTCAACATCCCGCGCGCCTCGCGCAAGGACGTGCGCGACGCCGTCGCCGCCGCCCGCAAGGCGTTCGGGCCCTGGTCGGCGCGCACCGCCTACAACCGCGGCCAGATCCTCTACCGCGCGGCCGAGGCGCTCGAGTCCCGGCGCGACCAGCTGGCCGCCGTCGCCGACGGCGCACAGGTCGACGCCGCCGTCGACGTGCTCGTCCACTACGCCGGCTGGACCGACAAGTTCCAGGCGGTCCTCGGCGGGATCAACCCCGTCGCCGCGCCGTTCCTGTCCTTCTCGCTGCCCGAGCCGACCGGCGTGGTCGGCGTGGTCGCGCCCGACGAGCCCGAGCTGCTCGGCCTCGTCGCCGAGATCGCGCCCGCGCTCGCCGCCGGGAACACCGTGGTGGCGATCCTGTCAGAGGCCAGCCGCTGGCCGGGCTGGACCTGGCCGAGGTGCTGGGCGTCTCCGACATCCCGGGCGGGGTGGTCAACCTCCTCTCGGGCCGGCGCACCGAGCTCGCCACCGCGCTGGGCGCGCACCGTGACCTCAACGCGATCGTCGATGCCGGCGGCGATCCCGAGCTCGGCGCCGAGCTCGACCGGCTGGCCGCCGAGACGATCAAGCGCGCGCGCCACGGCGACGCCGTGGCCAGCTACGAAACCGCCGTCGCCGACGCGCTGGAGCGCATCGACGCGCTCACGGAGCTGAAGACGGCATGGCATCCTGTGGGCGCGTAGCGACCGCCGACGCGGTCCGACACCCGCCGGCCCCGCGCCGTTCAGCACGCCCTCCAGCATCAGCACCCGCCGCAGGATCGCCAGCGACCCGGCGTAGGTCGAGTCCATGCCGTAGTAGCTCAGGCCGCGCGCGCCCAGCGTGCGCGCCTGCGTGTACGGCGTGTCAGAGGCGTAGTGGATGATCCCCAGGTCGATCGGCAGCTTGGAGAAGTTGACCGCCTCGCCCACCGGGTGACGATCGGCGTCGGCGATCTCATAGACCGCGTTGCAGAACGGGCCCGCCTCCATCTCGACGACGGTGTAGGCCTCGCGGTAATAGAAGTCGAGGTAGGAGCGGTTCTGGAGGAAGGTGCTCTTGACCGTCACCGCGCGCTGGTTGTCCAGCCCGGTCCCGAAGCGCAGGTCGCCGGCCAGGTCGTCGACCCCGAAGGCGTTGTCCAGCCAGTACGTCGAGTTGGAGTGCTCGTCGTGAACGACGCTCGAGATCATCACGTCGCCGACGTCGGCGTTGAGCGTCGCCGCCTTGCCCAGGACGTACACGCCCCGCAGCGCCGCGCGGTCGACGGCCACCTCGCGCAGGATGTTGTAGGCGGCCAGGCCCAGCGGATAGTCGATGTTGACGATCACCGCCTCGGAGGCGGCGAGCGCATCGGCATCGACCTCGCCGATGCGCGGGTCCAGCGCGTCGCAGCGCAGGGCCGCCAGGGGCAGGATCTGGGCCGGCACCCGCAGCGCGGTGGTGCTGCGCATGTGGGTGACGCCGCCGGCCTTCTCGGCGTCGCGGCGCTCGGCCTTGCCGGCGCGGCCCTTGGTGGCGAAGTAGATGCGGGCCACGAAGTAGAGGAAGTTCTCCCACGACCCCTCGGAGCGCCCCTCGCGGAAGGCCGCCAGCTCGTGGCGCAGGATGTCGTCCTCGGCCATCGTCTCGACGAAGGCCACCAGCTCCTGCTCGCGGTCGCGCGCCACCGAGGTGGCGATGTTGACGAGGCTGTGGGTGTTGGAGCTGACGAAGTACAGGGGCCGCTCCGTGGTGAGGCCCTCGCGGTTGAGCTCGGCGCTGACCGGCGCCCACCAGCGGCGGGTCATGCGCGCGTAGCCGGTGTTGGAGCCGCCGAACATCCGGATGCGCAGCGCCATCCGCTCGGAGGCGATCAGCCTCAGGTGCTCGGCAAAGCGCTCCCCCCAGGACTCCTCCAGCCGGACCCAGTCCTCGGCGCTTCCGCCCAGCAGCCGCGCGCACTCCTCGGGCGTCGGCCTCGCGGTCGCCGACGATCTCCTGCCAGCCGGCCGCGCGCTGACGGACGCGGATCTTGTTCCACTCGATCTGGAAGGCGACGAGCGTCGGCAGCAGGTCGTCGAGGTCCGACGCGCTGGCCAGGAGCACGGCGAGCGTGCCCGCCCCGTCGTCATACCAGCGCCGCCGCCGGGCGGGGGCCTCGGCCTCATTCCACGTGTCGACCGGGAGACCGGCGCTGACCAGCGCCTCGAACTGCTGGGCCATGGCGACGAGCTGGGCGCCGACGATCCCGTCGGGGAGACGGCGGATCGCATAGATGAAGGCGCCGAGGTCGATCTCGTCGCTGGCCGCCAGCGGATGCAGGCTGGAGCCGATCGCCCGGTGCGAGGGCTCGAGGACCCGCAGGTGGGTCTCGCCGCTGGAGCGCAGCAGCGTGTTGTACGTGCGCTGGTAGAGCTCGATCTCGTCGCTGAGACCGACGGCTCCCTCAGAACGGTCTGTCGATAGCGAGGCGGGCGACGGCCATACGTCTACTCCTTCACGTAGGGGATGCCGCTCGCCGCCGGGGGACGCGAGGCGCCGATGAGACCGGCCACGGCGATGAGGGTGAGCAGGTAGGGCAACGCCTGAAACAGTGTTGCAAGTGTCGCCGAGAACGTCGGCAGCCGGTCGGCCATCGCCTCGGAGAAGCCGAACAGCAGCGTGGCCACCAGCGCCAGGCCGGGACGCCAGCGCCCGAAGATGACCGCCGCCAGCGCGATGAAGCCCCGGCCCTCGGTCATGTCCTGGCTGAAGGAGCCGACGAACGCGACCGAGAGATACGCGCCGCCGAGCGCGGCCAGCATGCCCGAGGCCACGACGGCCAGGTAGCGGATGCGCAGCACCGGCAGGCCGACCGTGTCGGCGGCGCGCGGCTTCTCGCCGACGGCGCGCAGGCGCAGGCCCCAGCGGGTGCGAAACAGGAACACGGCGAGCACCGGTACGAGCGCCAGGCCCAGCCAGGTCATGAGGTTGGCGTCGCCGATCGCCTGGCCGAAGAAGCCGACCTTCTGGATGAGCGGGAGCTTGATGTTGGGAACCTGGGAGATGTTGCTCGGCGTGCCGTTGGCCCCGTAGTGGGCGGTGAAGAAGTACCCGGTGATCCCCAGCGCCAGGAAGTTGATGCCGGTGCCGCTCACCACCTGGTTGGCGCGCAGGTGGATCGAGAAGAACGCGTGCACGAGCGCCAGCAGCCCGCCGGCGGCGGCGGCGACGACGAGCCCCAGCACCCAGGAGCCCAGCACGTCGGCCCCGTAGATCCCGAAGTAGCAGCCCATCAGCATCATGCCCTCCAGGCCGATGTTGATGACGCCGCTGCGCTCGCAGACGATGCCGCCCAGCGCGGCGAACAGCAGCGGGGTGGCGTAGCGCAGCATGGCGGCGACCAGCGCCGACCACACGAACACGGTGTTGAGGTGGCCGACTCCCGACTTCGTCGAGGCAAACGCGCCCGCGATGGCCAGGACGGCCAGCACGAGGTCGATGTAGCCCAGCCGGCGCTCGCCGCCCTGTAGCGCGATCGCTCCGGCCACCATCGCCGCCAGCCCCAGGATGATCGACGGGACCGGGGTGCGGACGAGCGCGGGCGGCAGCGTGATGACCCAGGTGATCACCGCCAGGACGAGCCCGGCGATCCCGACCACGCGGGGCGAGGCGACGCGCGCGGGCGCCTGGGCGATCGTTCCGGCGCTCACGCCGTCGTCTCCTCGGTCGGCTGCGTGCTCCCGCGGCTTGCGTCTGAGCCCGACGGCGATGCCGCGTCCTCCGCGCAGCACGCGCAGAGCGATCACGTCGGTCGACACCAGCAGCACGATCAGCCCCTGGATCATGTAGGTGAGGTACTGGGCCAACTGGGGGTCGAACACGCTCGGGTCGAGGTTGCGCTGCGACGTACCGGTGAGCAGGGCTCCGAAGAGCAGCGCTGCTGCCACCGTCCCTCCGGCCGTGTTGCGCCCCAGCAGGGCGACCGCGATCCCCAAAAAGCCGATCTGCGAGAACTGGATGTCGTTGGTGAACAGCGAGAACTTCCAGCCGAGGATGTCCATCGACGCCGCCACCCCCGCGAAGGCGCCGCAGATGAGCATGACGCGGATGTAGTTGCGCCCCACGTTCATGCCGGCGTAGCTGGCCGCGTCGGGGTTGAAGCCGACGGCGCGGACCTCGTAGCCCAGGCGCGTGCGGTTGATGATGATCGCGAACACCACCACGAGCGCCAGCGCGATGAAGATCCCGATGTCCAGTCCCTGGAGCTGGACCGGACCCCAGAACACGGGCAGCTTGGCCGAGGCCACGATCGTCTTGGACACCGGGACCGAGGACTGGCTCGGGTCCTGGAGCGGGCCCCCGACCTGGAACAGGTACACGCCGAGCCAGATCGCGATCCAGTTGAGCATGATCGTCGAGATGACCTCGTGGGTGCCGACGGTCGCCTTGAGGAATCCGGCGATCCCCGCCCAGAGCGCGCCGGCCAGCGCGGCCAGCGCGATGGCCAGGATGATGTGCAGGACGGCCGGCATGCCCGAGAACGACGAGCCGATCCACACCGCCACGATCGCCCCGACCGTGTACTGGCCCTGGCCGCCGATGTTGAACAGCCCGGCCCGGAAGGCGAACGCCACCGCCAGGCCGACGAGCGTGAGCGCGGTGGTCTGGATCAGCGTCTGCTGGAGCGCGAGCGCGGCGGTCGAGCGCTCGCTGCCCCCGACCCACGGGAAGAGCCAGTTGAGCCCCGTCCCCTTGAAGATGGCGTTGTAGGTGCTGAGCGGGTCGTGCCCGGTCAGCAGCACCACGATCCCGCCGACCAGGAAGGCGATGACGACGGTGAGGATCGGCACGAGGATCCCGCCGCGGCGCATGTAGGCCGTCAGCCGTGCCGGCGAGGTCAGCGATGCCTCGAGCGCCTCCTCCTCGCCCGGCTGGGCGCCGCCCTCGGCGATCTGCTCAGGATCGGGTCCCGTCGTACTCACGCGGCGGCCCCAGCGGCCTCGGACGTCTGACCCCCGGTCATCGCGATGCCCAGCGTCTCCTCGGTGACATCAGGCGGGAACTCGCCGGCGATCCGTCCCTCGTAGATGACGAGGATCCGGTCGGCGAGCGCGCGCACCTCCTCGTACTCCAGCGACACGAGGAGGACCGCGCGGCCCTTGTCGCGCTCGGCGATCAGCCGGCGATGCACGAACTCGATCGCGCCCACGTCCAGTCCGCGCGTGGGCTGGTGGGCGATGAGCACCTTCGGATCGGAGGCGATCTCGCGGGCCACGCACACCTTCTGCTGGTTGCCGCCCGACAGCGCGACGGCGAACGCCTCGGGACCCCCGCCGCGGACGTCGAACTCCCGCAGGAGCCGGCCCGCGCGGTCGCGCATGCGGCGCAGGCGCAGCCAGCCACGGGCGCTGAACAGCGGGCGGCGGTACTCGCGCAGCGCCATGTTCTCAGTCAGGGTGAAGGGAAGGACGAGGCCGCGGCGATGGCGGTCCTCGGCGATGTGGGCGATCCCCGCCTCGGTGGCGGCCCGCACCCCCCGGCCGCTGATGTCCCGGCCGTCGACCGCGACGCTGCCCGACTCCGGGATGCGCAGCCCGGTGATCGCCTCGACGAGCTCCTGCTGGCCGTTGCCGTCGACGCCGGCCAGCGCGACGATCTCACCGGCGCGCACGGACAGCGACAACCCGTCGACGGCCGGAAGCTCACGGTCGTCGCGGACGTGGAGGTCATCGACGCGCAGCAGCGGCTCGCCTGACTTGCGAGGCCGTCTTGTCGACGGCCAGCAGCACGTCGCGCCCGACGACGAGCTGGGCCAGGCTCCGCTCGGTGGCGCCCTCGCGCGGGACCGTGTCCATCCGCTTGCCGCGGCGCAGCACGGTGATCCGATCGGCCACCTCGAGCACCTCGTGGAGCTTGTGGCTGATGAAGACGATCGCGGTGCCGTCCTCCTTGAGGCGCTGGATCACCGCCACCAGCTCCGTCACCTCCTGCGCGGTGAGCACGGCGGTGGGCTCGTCGAGGACGAGGATGCGGGCGCCCCGGTAGAGGGCACGCAGGATCTCGACGCGCTGCTGCGCCCCGACGGACACGTCCTCGATCGTCGCGTCGGGATCGACGGCGAGCCCGTAGCGGTCAGACAGCTCGCGCACGCGGGCGCGAGCAGCCGCGAAATCGAGCATCCCCCCGGCCCGCTTGGGCTCCTGCCCGAGGACGATGTTCTCGGCCACGGTCATCACCGGCACGAGCATGAAGTGCTGGTGCACCATCCCGATGCCGAGCTTGATCGCGGCGGACGGCGAATCGATCTCCACGCGCTTGCCGTCGACGAAGATCTCGCCTTCGGTCGGCTTGTAGAGGCCGTAGAGGACCGACATCAGCGTCGACTTGCCTGCGCCGTTCTCACCGAGCAGCGCATGGACCTCGCCGGCACGGACGTCGAAGTCGACTCGGTCGTTGGCCACGACCGAGCCGAACCTCTTCGTGATGCCCTTCAGCTCGAGCGACCGGAGGCGCCGAGCTTGCCGAGGGCGGGCTATCCGTCATTCAGATATCGCGTCTACTTCGGAACCGTGTTCGGGATGTTGGAGATCTGCCCGCTCTTGATCTCGTTGAAGATCTTGGCGATCTGCGGCGCGAACTTCAGCCCGGCCGGGCCGATCTTGCCGTAGCCGATGCCACCGTTGGCGATGTTGTTGGTGACGTTGGCGCCCGGCGCGAACTTGCCCGGCCATCAGGCTCTTGATCGCGTTGAACACCGCGACGTCGACCTTCTTCTCGGCCGAAGTGAGGATGTAGGACCCCAGATAGGCCTGGTCGGCGTCGACCCCGATGCCCTGCACGCCCTGCTGCTGGGCGGCCGACAGCGCGCCCAGACCGCAGGCGCCGGCCACCTGGAAGACGACCTTGGAGCCCTGCTGGATCTGGTTCAGCGCGATCTGCTTGCACTTGGACTGGTCGACGAAGTCCTGCGAGTACCCGTTGAGCGTCTGGATGCCCGGGTCGGCCTTCTTGGCGCCGGCCTGGAAGCCCGCGATGTAGTGGTCGACCGGCGGGATGCTCTGGCCGCCGACGGTGGAGACCGTCTTGTAGCTGTGCTCCTTGGAGTAGAGCCCGGCCAGGTAGCCGGCCAGATAGCCGGCCTGCTGCTCCTCGAACAGGAGCCCCTCGATGTTCTTCGGGTCGCCCTTCTCCGCGGTCGCGTCGGAGTCGACCATGGCGAACTTGACCTTCGGGAACTGCTTGGCCACCGCGTCGGTGGCGTCGGCCATCAGGAAGCCGACGGGGATGACCAGGTTGTAGCCCTGCTGGGCCAGGGTGGTCAGGTTGGGCGTGTAGTCAGCGCCCGAGCTGGACGTCAGCACCCGGCCCGTGATGTGGAGCTGCTGCTCTGCGCGCAGCAGGCCCTCGTAGGCCAGGTGGTTGAACCCGTGGTCGTTGAGACCACCGATGTCGGTCACGACCCCGACCTTGAAGTTCTTGGGGTTCGTGGTGCCGCTGCTGGACGCGCTCGACGTCCCGGCGGCGCTCGACGACGACGTCGCGGCCGGCGCGCTGGACGAGCTCGAACTTCCGCCGCCGCCGGCCGCGCTCGAGCTTGACGAGTTGCTGCTCCCGCACGCGGCGAGCGCCAACGTTGCCACCAGGCCGACGGTCCACATCCCCAGATGACCGATCTTGCACCTCACAACAGACTCCTCTCAGTCCGGAAAGCGCGAAGGTATAGCAACCCGTCCATAAATGCTCGGGTCTCAACCCGCATCCTCGCCTATTAATCTCCGCCTAACAACCTGGTGCGATCCCGGACTCTGATCAGCCGGCGGCACTGAGCCCGCGGGCGAACATCTCCCGGAAGTCGGAGACGCTCGCCGGGCGCGGGTTGGAGGGCGCCGAGGTGTTGGCGGCGGCCTTCTCGGCGAGCAGGTCGAGGTCCTCGGCGCGGATGAGCTCGGCCAGCGGCGGGATGCCGAGGTCGACGTTCAACGCCGCCACGTAGTCGATGGCGAGACGCGCCGCGGTCTCGGTGAGCGAGGCCCTCGGTGGCGATGCCGAAGGCCCCCGCCAGCCGGGCGTAGCGCTCGGCTGTGGCAGGGTCGGGCAGGTTGAACTCCATGATGGCCGGCATCGTCGCGGCGCAGCAGACGCCGTGGGGGTGGTCATAGACGGCGCCGATCGACTCGGCCAGGCAGTGGCAGCCCGACACGTCGGTGATGCCCACGGCCAGCCCGGCGGTCAGGCTGGCCTGCATCATCCCGCAGCGGGCCTCGACGTCGCCGCCGTCGGCGACCGCGCGGCGCAGGTACAGCGCGACGAGGCGCGCCCCCTCCAGCGCCATCGCATCCGACGCGGGGTTGGCCAGCGCGCAGTGCAGCGAGTCGACCGCGTGCGAGAGCGCGTCCATGCCCGTGGCGGCGGTGAGCGCCGGGGGCATCGACAGCGTGAGGTCGGGATCGACCAGCGCCACCCGCGGGCAGATCCGCGGATCGAACAGGTTCATCTTCTTGTGGCGCTCGGTGTCGGTGATGATCGCCGAGGGGGAGACCTCGCTGCCGGTCCCGGCGGTGGTCGGCACGGCGAGCGACGGGGAGGGGCGCGGCCTGCAGCGTGCCGAAGTCCTCCCAGTCACGCGGGTGGCCGCCGTTGGTGATGAGCAGGGCGATGCACTTGGCCGTGTCGATCGCCGAGCCGCCGCCGACCCCGACCACGATCTCCGCGCCGATCGCGCGGCCCACGTCGGCGCCCTCCAGGCAGTGCGCGTCGCGCGGATTGCCCTGGACGTGGTCGAACACCTCCGTGGTCAGGCCGGCGGCCGCCAGGGACTCCAGCAACGGATCGCACACGCCGGCCTCGCGCAGACCGGGGTCGGTGACGAGCAGTGCCCGCCCGATCGCCGGTCCCCCAGCCACCCCGAGCCCGGCGGCTTCCAGCCCGAGCCGATCACGCGCCACCCCGCGTGCGAACTCCACGCGCGTCGGCATCCAGAACGTGCTCGAGGCGCAGATGCCGGTCCCGGTGCGGGCCAGGGCGGGGTGCCGATCCCCACCACCCGCGTTCACGGGGCCACCGCGTGGCTGTCGGGTCGGGGCGCGTCGGCTGCCGGCCACCACCGCTCCAGGCCGAGGTCCGCGCACACGGTGGCGGCCACGTTGTAGCCGCCGGCCAGCGAGCCCGGGACGCCCGGATGAATCGCCCCGCCGCCGAGGTAGAGCCCGCTCAGCGGCGTGCGACCGTCGGCGCAGTCGGGGTGTGGGCGCCCGGTGAAGGTCTGCTCGCGCCGCAGCGATCCCTGGCGCACCGAGCCCCGCCGCGCCGTGCCGAAGCGGCGCTCGAGATCGCGCGGCGCGTCGCAGAAGGCGAACAGCCGCCGCGCGTCGGCCACGCCGTCGACGGCGGACGCGATCAGCTCCCAGCACGACTCCCGATAGCCGACCCGGGCGCGATCCCACGGGAGGCCCGGGTGCTCGTACGGGGCCGGGGTCTCGTAGCGCAGCGTGTGCAGCGGCCCGCCGGGCCGGGCGACGCCTGGAGCGGGTCGTGGTGGCTGGTCACCGTCAGGTGGCCGGCCGGACGCGGGGGCAGCTCGCCGGCCGCGACGGCCGACAGTGCGGCGGCGACGTCCTGCGCGGAGTCGAAACCCGACGATCCGGACAGCGGCGTCGCTTGTCCCCGCCATCCGCGGGGGCCGGAGCGTCGCCGCGGATCCCGAAGTGCGCGGTGAACGGGCCGACTCGCATCGAGCTCCCAGCCTTCGGCGATCTCGGTCAGCGCCGGCCCGGCGGCGTCTGCGCCGAGCAGCTCGCCGAACGTGCTGACGGGGTCCAGCGTGGATACGACCGCCCGGGCCCGCATCCTCCGGCGGTCGGCGAGCCGCAGGGTCCAGCTCTCCCCGGCGGGCTCGAGCGCGACCACGCGGGTCGAGACCAGGCAGCGCGCGCCGGCACGCGCGGCCACGCGGAACAGGCCGTTGGCCAGGGACTTGCTCCCGCCGGCGGCCAGCGTCGGCTCGAACAGCCGCGCCACGCAGAAGGCGCCGATCGGGCCGAGCGGCACGTCGCCGGCGGCGAAGCCGGCCAGCGCGCAGGCGTAGCGGAGGATGACCGCGCCCCGCTCGTCGGCGCGCCATCCGGGCGAGCGAGCTGCCGGGCGTCAGCGACGCCAGCCGCGGGCCGTCGCCGAGCATCGTCCTCGGCCTCGGCGGCGGGCCGGTACAGCAGCGGGGCCACGACATGGCTCGGCCTCGGCGAGCAGCGTCCTCGAGCTCGGTGCCGAGACCCTACGCCGCCGCGCCTGACGGTCAGCGTCTCGCCGTCGATCGTGGCCGCGAACGCCACCTCGGGGGTCGACGAAGGCCACCGCGTGGTCGGCCAGGCCGAGGTCGCGGTAGGGCGGCGTGTCCGGCCCGCGGGCAGCAGGAGCTGGGCCAGGTTGTAGGTGAATGGCGTGGAGTAGTCATCGGAGGCCAGCGTGCCGCCGCGCTCGAACCGCGCCTCCAGCACGATCACGCGCGCGCCGGCGCGGCGCGAGGTAGGCGGCGGCGGTGAGGCCGTTCGGGCCTGCGCCGACGATCGCGACGTCGTAGCTGTCGTCCATGGCGCATCACCGTCGCGGCGGCGCTGTGGCGATCGCGGTCGAGCTCCAGCGGCGCCGTGCAGCCGGTCGAGGTTCTCGCAGTGTACCACTCCACCGGCCGCGACTTCCACCAGCGTTGGTGGCGCACGCCGGCGTCCTCGGCCACGACCTGGGCCGCGTTGTAGCCGGCGGCCATCCAGCTCAGGCCCACCGGCCAGACGCCGTTGCTCATGTAGAGCCCGCGGAACGGCATCCGGTAGGGCATCCGGTCCAGGATCCACTGATCCTCGGAGAAGTCGCCGCCGACGACCTGGCCGAACTTGGCGGCTCGGTTGAGCCGCCAGTTGTCCAGCGGCGTCCACTCGTACTGGTCGAGCACGAGCTCGTCCCAGCCGGGGACGAGGCGCGCCATCATCGCGTTGCGCGCCGCCAGCAGCTCGTGGCGGATCGGCCCGTCCCACGCCTCGGGTCCGCCGAGGCCATGCAGCGCCGTAGGGGAAGCACTCCTCGGCGCGCAGGATCGTGTGACCCTCGGGCGACACGCTGGTCGGGTCGGCCGGCGCGTAGTAGGTGAACTCCATGAGTTGCCCCGACGCCTTCCAGGTGTCGTTGCCCAGCATGTCCACCATGTACCGCTTGGTGCCCTCCCACGAGTCGAAGGCGCGGTAGAGCAGGATCGCCTCGTGAACGAGCGGGTCGAAGTCCTCCGAGCCCCACTCGATCCGGCCGTCCAGCAGCCACGAGGTGACGTGCGACCCCCGCAGCCCCATCTTCCAGTGGCGCATCTTGGCGCCGAGCCGGGCGTCGGCCGCCGAGACCGCCTGCTCGCCCACCAGGCGCAGCGTCTCCGGGACGCCGGCGTTGGAGATGACGCCGACCCGCGCGTCGATCTGGGCCCCGGGGTGCAGCGACCGCTCGGAGAGCACCACGCCGGTGGCGCGGCCGTCCTGCACGACGATCCGGTCGACCACGCAGTTGGTCAGGATGGAGCCGCCGTGCTCCAGGAAGCACTGGGTGAGCGCGTCGACGAGCGCCTCGTTGCCGCCCAGCCCGATCCCGGTGGTGTAGTAGAGGGCGAACGCCACGCCGTAGGCGCCCTGGCCGCGGGCGAACGGCGCGCCGTGCTCCCAGAAGGCCACCGGCGTCATGAGGATCTGGCGGCAGGCGTCCGATTCGAAGGTGCGCTCGCACAGCTCCGGCCCGGTCATCTCCGACATCTCGTCCACCGAGTAGCCGAGCGCGTAGGCGCAGAGCGCGAACACCCGGTCGAGCTTGGACGGGTCGGGGTGGGGTGAGAACGAGCTGAGCTCGTTGAACTCGACCATCGTCTCGTGCACGCGCTCCTGGATGCCGAGCATGCGCTCGCCGTCGTGGGCCGAGTGCTTGGCGAAGTTCTCGGCGGTGCGCGCCGGGTCCTGGCAGATGAGGCAGTTGGTGCCGTCGAGGTAGGTCGTGCCCAGGATCACCGGGCTGGCGCGGAACCGGAAGCCGTAGGTCTCGAGGTCCAGGTCGGCGATCACCGGCGAGTTGCCGGCGAACGACACCCCCACGTGCGGGCTGTCGAGCGTCTGCGGCCAGGTCTCGTGGGTGCAGCAGAAGCACCCGAGCTCCGAGTTGGCCTCGATGATCAGCACGTCGAGGCCCGCCTTCTGCAGGTAGGCGGCGGCCGGCAGTCCGCCGGACAGCCCGCCGCCGATGACGATCACGTCGTGCATCCGCAGCCCTCGCCTCGACCGCGCGTTCAGATGCGCGTCGAGCCTCCGTTGGGCCCCAGCACGTGGCCGACGAACGCGATCGCGGGGGTGGACGAGCAGGAACGCGACGGTGGCGGCGATGTCCTCGGGCCGCCCGATCCGGCCGAGCGGCACGTCGCGGCCGTAGGTCTGCACCATCTCCTCGTGGGTGAGGCCGGCGTCGGCGGCGTCGACGTCGAGCTGCGGGGTGTCGGTGACGCCGGGGGCGACGGCGTTGACGGCGACGCCCTCGCGCGCGTACTGACGGGCCACGCTCTTGACCAGGGCGATGATCCCGCCCTTGGTGGCGGCGTAGGCGGTGGCGTTGGGCCAGCCGATCTGCCCCCATTCGGAGGCGATGGCGACGATCCGGCCGTAGCCCCGGCGCGCCATCGCGGGCGCGCACAGCGACATCAGCCACGCCGTGCCCAGCAGGTTGACCTCGAGCGTGCGCGCGAACTCGGCCTCGCCGTGCTCGATAAACGGCGCCATCACCATGAACGCGTGGTTGGCCGACGAGCAGGTCGATCGGGCCGCGCTCGCGCTCGCAGCGGGCGATCTGCTCGCGCACCGCGCCCAGGTCGCTCACGTCGCACGGCGCGCTGAGCCCGCTCACCTCCTCGGCCACGGCGCCGGCGGTCTCCGGGTCGATGTCGTTGACGCAGACCTGCGCGCCCTCGCGCGCCAGGCGCAGCGCCGTCGCCCGGCCGATGCCCTGGCCGGCGCCGGTCACCAGCGCGACGCGACCCTCCAGCCCCTCCAGGCGGGACGCCGCCGTCACAGCACCGCTCCCGCGTTGGGCGAGACGACCTGGCCGACGAAGTTGGTGTCCTCGAGCAGCAGGAACGCGACCGCCGCCGCGATCTCGTCTGGCGCGAGCACGCGCCCCAGGGGAGCGCTGTCGGCGTAGCCGGCAATGTTCGGGTCGTCGCCCAGCAGGGGCGTGTCGGTGGGGCCGGGGGCGACGCAGTTGACGCGGATGCCCTCCGGCGCGAGCTCGACCGCCAGGCTCTTGGTCATCGCGTGGATGGCGCCCTTGGCGGCGGCGTAGTGCGGCGCGGACGGGTCGCCGATGATCCCGAGCTCTGAGCCGATGGCGCAGATCGCGCCGCGCCCGCGGGAGCGCATCCGCGGCACGCACGGCGCGCCACGCGTTGGCGGTGCCCCCGACGTGAACCTCGAGCATGCGCCGCCACTCGCGCCTCGTCGGGCTCGGCGATGGCGGCCGCGCGGTAATGGCCGGCCGCGGTCACCAGGTAGTCGATCGCGCCCAGCTCGGTCTCCACCCGGTCCACGGCGTCGGCCATCGCGGACGCCGTCGCGGACATCGAGAGTCAGGCTCAGGGATACGGCGGCCGCGGCCGCGGGCGCGAGATCGACGACGGCCACCTGGTGTCCGTGCGCGGCCAGGCGCGCGGCGCAGGCGGCGCCGATCCCCGAACTGCCTCCGGTGATGAGCGCGGCGGACACAGTCTGCGCGCGAGCCTAGGCAGCGGCGCCGGCAGCGCAACCATTGGGACAACGACCGAGACTGCGGCCGTTTGGTTGGGATACCGTACAGCGAGGCACATGAGCTCCTGCACGGTTGCCGCCCTTGCCGCCGATTCGTCGCTGCGCCTGCGCGTGCTCGTCGACGCCGGCAACGGGGATCGTCTGCTGCGCGGCGTCCACGTCTCCGACCTCGACCATCCCGCCCAGTACGCCTTCCCCGGGGAGCTGCTGCTCACCAACGGGCTGTGGCTGACCACCACCGATCCGCGCGAATGGGTGCAGGAGGCCCGCGCGGCGGGTGTCGTGGCCATCGGCTACGGCGTCGGCGAGATGGGCACCGTCACCCCTCCGGCCGTGGTCGATGCCTGCCGCGCGGCCGCGCTGCCGCTGGTCGAGGTGCCCGCGGACCTGCCGTTCAGCGCGATCGGCGAGTGCGTGATGGAGCGCAACCGCGCGCCGGACGCGACGGTCCGCCTCCAGCTCATGCGGCTGCGCCGGCTGCTGGAGGAGCTGGCCCGCGGCGAGGGCTACGGCGCCGTCGTCGAGCTGCTGCGCCGCGAGACGCGGCTGCAGGTGTGGCTGGTCGGTCCCGGCGGCCACAGCCTCACCGGCGACGCCCCGCCTGACGCGCGACGCCGCGCGCACCGCCGCTCGCGCCGCGCGTCGCGGGGATCTCCCGTGCGCGGTGGCGCCGGCGCTGAGCGCCTTCGGCGTGGCCGACGCGCTGTCCTCGACGGCGGTGATCGTGGGCAGCCCGCTGGCCGAGGTCTCAGACGATGCGCGGCTCGTCATCGAGCAGGCCAGCGCCTACCTGGTGCTCGAGGACGCCCGCCGCCGCGAGCACGAGAACGTCCGCTCGGAGCTGGTGGAGGAGCTGCTCACCCGGCTGTGGGACGGAGAGCTGGGGATGCGGTCGCTGCAGCGCCCGCCTGGAGGCGCTGGACATCGTGCCCGACCAGCCGATCACCACCGTCATCTCCTCCAACTCCACGCGCGACGTCACCTACGCCGCGATGGCCTGCCGGGACCACTGCCTGGGGGCGGCTCATCGCGGGGCCCGCGTGCTCCTGGTCCAGTCCGGCGACGAGGCCATCGTCGACGAGATCGCCGATCTCATCCGCGACGGCGGCGCCGATCCCGGTCCTCGGCATCGGCCGGTCTCCCACCGGCGCCGGCGGCCTGCGCCGCGCGCTGGCCGAGGCGATGAGCGCCCACCAGCTCGCGCTGGCCCGGCCCGAGGGCGAGCGGGTCGTCCGCCGGCCTCGAGGTGGGGGCCCACCGGCAGCTGCTCGACTTCCTCGAGCCCCACGTGCTGCGCGCGTTTCGCGACACCGTGCTCGGCCCCGTCGAGCGCTGGGACGAGGAGCACAACTCACGAGCTGCTGGAGACGCTTGCGGCGTTCCTGGCCAACGACGGTCACTGGCGCCAGACGGCGGCGCAGCTGCACATCCACCACAACACCCTGCACTACCGGCTGCAGCGAGGTGGCGCGCCTCACCGGGCGGCCGATCGAGTCGGTGACGAGCCGGGTCGATCTGGCCCTGGCGCTCGCGATCCCGCGCGCGCCCGTCGCCGGTCAGCTCCGCCGTGACTCCGGCCCCGCCCACCCGCTGCAGCGGCCTGCCGCCGCAGCGTCACCATGCTCAGCATCTCGAACACGGCGTTGGCGGCGAACAGCGCGGTCACCTGGCCGGGCCCGTCGTAGGCGGGCGCCACCTCGACGACGTCATAGCCGACGAACGGCAGCCCGGCGAGGGCGCGCAGGAACGAGAGCGCCTGGAAGCTCGTCGGCCCGCCCACCTCGGGGGTCCCCGTGCCGGGGCAGAAGGCGGCGTCCACGAAGTCGACGTCGAGCGAGAGGAACGCGGGGCCGTCGCCGAGCCGGCTCGCGGGCGCGCGCGGCCAGGTCCGCGGGCGTCATCTCGGCCAGTTCGATCCACGGGATCGTGTCCACGCCGAGCGTCTCCGGGATCTCCTCGTCGGCCTCGCCGTAGAGCGGCCCGCGGATGCCCGCCTGGAGCATGCGCGCCGGGCTCGACGATGCCCTCCTCCAGCGCACGGCGGAACATCGTGCCGTGCGAGTACGGGATGACCGTTGTACTCGTCCCACAGGTCGGTGTGGGAGTCGAGATGGACCAGGCCCAGCGGGCCATGGACGCCGGCCAGCGCGCGCAGCTCGGCGAGCGTGACCGAGTGGTCGCCGCCGATGCCGATGCTCACCACTCCGGCCTGCGCCAACGGGGTCACGAACGCGGTGATCCGCGTCCAGCGTGTCCTCGATGTAGCCCGGCACGGTCGGGGTGTCGCCGTAGTCGATCGTCGACAGCGCGCCGAACACCTGCACCTTCTGCACCGCGTTGTAGGTGCGGATCATCCCCGACGCCGAGCGGACCGCCTCGGGGCCGAAGCGCGCGCCGCCGCGAAACGAGGCCCCGCCGTCCCACGGCATCCCGAACACCGCGGCGTCCACGCCGGCCAGGTCCTTGACGTAGGGCAGGCGGGCGTACGTCCGCGGACCGGTGAAGCGCGGGGCGTCGAGTGCGTTCCAGGGCTCGTACATCACGTGTCTCCTCTGCGGAGTCGAGTGGCCGCCGGGCGTCCCCGGCGTTCGCCAGCGCCGGCGCCGAGGTCGTCGCGGCCACGGAAGATCCGCCTGCACATCGACCAGCGCCGATGATGCCCGAGTACGCACGCTCATGATGATCAGCCCCCAGTTCAGCCACCACTGCGGGTTGAAGTCGCGCGGCCAGGCCACGTTGACCGTCTCGAACACGATCCAGACGGCGGCGATGAAGGTCACCGGGCCGCTCCACCGGCCCATCGACACCGGGCCGGGCACCCATCGTTTCGTGAGCCGGACGTAGGCCAGGGCCAGGATCGGCATCGCGTAGGAGATGTAGAAGCCGGCGGTGGAGAACGAGAGCAGCAGCGTGTAGATCTTCGAGAAGCTGATGAACGGCAGCGGCGCCGCAATGCAGACGGTGAGGGCGATGGCATGGCGCGGCATCCGGTGCCGGCCCGACAGCGAGCCCAGCGCGTCGGCGGCGGGCAGCACGCGGTCGCGGGCGGCGGCCCAGATGGCGCGGCTCACCGCCGCCTGGACGGCGATGAGGCTGGCGCTGAAGCCGATGGTGAGCACGACGAGCACGATCCGGCCCGCAGCGGAGCCCAGCCGCGTCTCCAGCGTCGAGGTGATCGGATCCGCCACCTTGCCCGACAGCACCGCGCCGATGTTCGGGATCGAGAGGCTGATGCCCAGACAGGCGAAGATGACCAGGCAGCCGGCGACGGCCAGCGAGAGCACCATCGCCTTGGGCAGCACCCTGCGTGACTCCGCGACCTCCTCGGCGATCGAGCCGGCCGCCTCGAAGCCGACGAACGAGTAGCCGACGAAGGCGACCGCGCCCAGGAACGGGCCGAGCAGCAGCGGCGGCGAGTGTCCGGCTCCCGGCGCCGTGGAACAGGGTGGAGAACGAGTTGGTGCGATGGAAGAAGAACAGCACGATGCCGATGCCCAGCGAGGCGACCAGCTCGCAGGTGAGCGTGATGTACAGCAGGCGCTTGAGCACGTTGCCGCCGAGCATGTTCGCCGTGGTGCAGAGCAGGATCACGCCCAGCGACACGGCCGCGACGGCCTCCTTGCTGAAGCTCGGTGACGTTCGAGCGCGGCCGAGCAGGTACTGGGCCGCGGCGAGGCCCAGGACCGACAGCGTCAGCGTCAGGCCCCACATGTAGGCCCAGGCGGTCATCCAGCCAAAGCGCGGGCCGATCAGCTCGCGCGACCACGCGTACACGCTGCCCTGGAACGGCCACTTGGAGACGAGGTCGCCGAACACGCCGGTGACCAGCAGCTGCCCGATGAGCACGATCGGGAGCGCCCAGAACCAGCCCGGGCCGGCCAGCGCGAAGCTGATCGCGAACACCGAGTAGATGCCGACGATCGGCGAGATGTCAGAGAAGGCGAGGGCGAACGCCGACGAGAACTTGAAGTCCCGCGACGGTGCCCCTCCGTGCAGCTCCTCGATGCGTTCGTGCTCGCGGTCCTCCCTGAGCGCGGCAGCCGTCCCGCTGGGGTCGGCGCTGCGGCCCGGATCAATACCCGATGACATCGACCCTCTCTCTCCTGAGTGCGGTGCGTACGCCTGCGGGGCGAACCTAAAAACAACGCTCGCGCCGCTGCCATTGGGTCAAGCACCAAATGCCGGGGTGAGCGCCTGGGCAAGTGACCAAGTCAGATCCCCGGGCCCGCGAGACTAGGATCGCGCCGTGTCTCCGCGCTACCAGCCGACCGACTCGTCGGAGAGCCCCCGCTTCACGGGCGTGCGGACCTACGCGCGGTGTCCGCTGTCCGACGACTGGGCCGGGCGCCGACGTCGCCATTCTGGGCGTCCCGTTCGACTCGGCGGTGAGCTTTCGCCCCGGCGCGCGCTACGGGCCGGCCGCCGTGCGCGAGATGAGCCTGATGATGCGCCGCTGGCACCCCGCGCTTGAGGTCGACGTGTTCGACGCGCTCTCGGTGATCGACGGCGGCGACATCACGACCACGCCCGGCAACGCCGAGCGGACCGCCGGGCAGATCGCCGAGGCGCTGGCCCCGGTGCTCGCAGGCGGGCGCCGTGCCGCTGGTCCTCGGCGGGGATCACTCGATCGTGCTGGGCGAGCTGCGCGCCCACGCCGCCCAGCACGGCCCCGTCGGCGTCGTGCTGCTCGACGCTCACGCCGACACCTGGGACTCCTACTGGGGCGAGCGCTACACCCACGGGACGCCGTTTCGCCGCGCGCTGGACGAGGGCCTCATCGACCCACACCGCTCGCTGCTGGCGGGGATGCGCGGGTCGCTCTACGCCGCGGCGGACTACGAGGAGCCGCGCGAGTGGGGCTTTGCCATCGTCCCGTGCGAGGAGCTGCGGACCTGGACGCCGGAGCGCTACGCCGGCGAGGTGACCCGCCGGCTGGGCGATGGTCCCGCCTACATGTCGTTCGACGTCGACGTGCTCGACCCGGCGTTCGCGCCCGGGACGGGCACGCCGGAGACCGCCGGGCTGCTGCCCCACGAGGCGCTGGCCTTCCTGCGCGCGCTGGCCGGGCCGCGAGTTCGTCGGCTACGACGTCGTCGAGGTGTCGCCCGCCTACGACGGGCCTGGCCAGGTGACGGCGCTCCAGGCCGCGACGGTCGCCTTCGAGATGCTGGCCCTGACGGCGATCGCCCGCCGCGGCGCGTGATGTGTGACTGCACGACCCCGCGCGAGAAGGGAGACATAGATGACGACGACCGCCGTGCTCTCATTCGACGTCGACGCCGAGTCGGCGATCCTGGCCGTCGGGCGGCGCTACGCCGACCACGCGATGGCCATGACCCACCAGGCGTTCGGTCCGCGCGTGGGCGTGCCGCGCATCCTGGCGCTGCTTGCGGAGTACAAGCTCCCGGCGACGTTCTTCATTCCCGGCCTCACGGCCGAGCGCTATCCGCAGACGGTCGCCGACGTGCTCGAGGCCGGCCACGAGGTCGCCCACCACTCCTGGTCACACCGCTCGGCCGTCGACCTCGACGCCGCCGGCGAGCGGGCCGACTTCGAACGGGCGCTGACGACGCTGCAGGCGCTGGGGGTGGACGTCAAGGGCCACCGCGCGGCGATGTGGGAGGCGACGCTGGCGCACGCCGCGGCCTCGTCGCCGAGTACGGCCTGGCCTACGACTCGAGCCTCATGGACTCCGACGCCCCCTACGTGCTGGAGACCGCCAGCGGCGCCATCGCCGAGCTGCCGCCCTTCTGGGGGCTGGACGACTGGGAGCAGTACGCGTTCCTGCCGCGCCCCGCGATCGGGGAGAACCTCCGCTCGCCGCTCGGCAGGTCGCCGAGCTCTGGGTCCACGAGCTCGACGCGATGCGCCGCCACGGCGCCATGTTCATGCTGACCTGCCACCCGTTCCTCTCCGGGCGCGCCGGGCGCAGTCGAGGCGCTGCGGATCCTCATCGAGGCCGGGCTGGAGCGCGGGGATGTCGAGTTCCGCAACGCCGCCGACGTCGCCACCGCGACGCTGGCCTCCGACGCTGCACCCCGTCGCACGCTCAAGCCCGTCACCGTGTCGGAGGCCGACTTCCCCGAGTGGTGAGGCGCGGCGGCGCCGCTATCGGAGCGCCGCCCCTGCCCGGGCGCGGACCGCCGCGCTCACGCGCTCGAGCGCCGCCGCGCTGCGCTGCCACTGCTGCCAGTAGAGCGGCACATCGATCACCACGCGCGGGTCGAACTCCACCAGCGCCGCCGGGTCGTCACCCGAGGCCTGGAGGTCGGGGACCATCCCCCAGCCCAGGCCGCGCCGGACGGCCTGCACGAACGCGCCCGAGCCCGGGACGTAGCAGCGGGGCGGGGCGAGCCGGCGGCGCGAGCGCCGGCGTAGGTACTGGTCCTGGAGCGGATCCTCGCGATCAAAGAGGACGACCGGCGCCGCCGCCAGCGCCGGGGCGGTCACGCCGTCTGGGAACCACCGCGACACGAACGCCGCCGAGGCCCGCGGCCGGTAGCGCATCCGGCCCAGGCGGTGCACGGTGCATCCAGATACCGCCTGGGCGGACGCGGTCACCGCCGCCATCACGGTGCCGTCGCGCAGGAGCTCGGCCGTCCGCGTCTGGTCGGCGCGCCGGATGTCGAAGGTCAGCCCGGGCCCGGCGCCGGCGAGCGCCTGCACGAACCAGGTGGCGAGGCTGTCGGCGTTCACCGCCAGCGGCACCGTGAGGGTGTCACCCGACGCGTCGCCCAGTTGCGTCAGCACGTCGGCGCTGATCGCCTGCATCTGCCGCGCCGCCCGCAGGAGCACCGCGCCTGACGGCGTGGCTACCACCGGTTTGGAGCGCGTCACCAGGATCCGTCCCACCCGCGTCTCCAGCGCCTTGATGCGCTGGCTCACTGCCGACGGCGTCACGTGCAGCGTGCCTGCCGCGGCGTCGAAGGTGCCCTCGCTCACCGCCGCCAGGAGCGCCTCGAGCTGGCGCTGGTCGATCGTCTCGGCCATTAGCACATCTAACGGTAATACAGGAACACAAGTGGCGCCACAGTATGTCGCGCCGTACGGTGAGGGCGTGATCGACGCTCGGGCGCTCAGCGCGCTCATCTCGGGGCTGCTCTTCGGCCTGTCGCTGATCGTGGCCATCGGCCCCCAGAACGCGTTCGTCGTACGCCAGGGCGCCCTGCGCCGGCACGTCACGATGGTGGTGGCGATCTGCGCCGCCTCGGACGTCGTGCTCATCGCCGCCGGGGTGTCGGGGGCGGGGGCGGCGCTGGCGGGCCGTCCATGGCTGCGCGAGGTCGCGCGCATGGGAGGTGCGGTGCTGCTGCTCGCTTACGCGGCGCTGGCCGCTCGGCGAACGCTCGATCCGTCCGCGGTACAGCGGACCGGCGAGCCGGGACGGACCGACCGCAGGGCCGCGATCGCGGCGTGCCTGGCCTTCACCTGGCTCAACCCGGCGGTCTACGTGGACACACTCGTGCTCCTGGGCTCGGTCGCCCACGCCCAGTCCCCGCGCCAGTGGTGGTTCGGCGCCGGAGCGGCGACCGGCAGCGTCGTGTGGTTCGCCGCGCTGGCGGGTGCCGCGTCCCTGGCGCACGTGTTTCTCACGCGTCCGCGGGTGTGGCGCGCGGTGGACTGCTTCGTCGCCGTCGTGATGACGGCGACCGCGCTGCGATTGCTGCTCGCGTAGCAGCGAAGAGGCGCGACGCGGTTTAGGCGGCGCAGACCGGGCGCGCCCGGATCGCCCGGTGCAGCACGTCGGCCAACTCGGCCGGGGCGATGCCCTTGCGCACGTAGGTCATGGCGCCGGCGATCATCAACTCGCGCACCAGCGGCTCGAACTCGTCGGCCGAGAGGACCACGGCCGCGGTGTCCGGGGACACCTCGGAGATGCCGTGGATGGCGCGCAGTCCGCCGCCACCGGGCATCTGCACGTCGATCAGTGCCACGTCGGGCTGGGCCGCCTGGGCCAGCGCGATCGCCTGATCGCTATCGCGGGCCGCGCCGATGATGTCGAACTGGCGCTCGAGCGTGAGGCTCAGCATCGACCGCACGACCGCATCGTCGTCGGCGATGAGCAGGGTGGGGTGGGCAGGGGAGATCGGATCAAAGCCGAGCATCGAGGACTCCATGCCCCCATCATCGACAAGCCAGTCAGGAAACTTGAGCGCGGCTGGGCTGCTTGAACGCGGCCCAGGCCCGGCCCCACGTCCCCTGGCCGCCCGACCGCCTTGATGCCCTCCCAGGCCCTGTCGCCTGTCCAGCGGATCGCGTCACCACTGCGGACCAGTCCCCACCGCGATAATCAGGCAACGCGGGCGCCGATGCAACCGAGGATCGCAACACCCACCGCAGGCGAGCTCGAGCTGGCCGACTGGCGGCGGCGAGTCGCCGAGCTGTATGCGGCGGTGCGCGCCGCGGCCGAGCCGAAGGAGGCCCACGCGCTGTGGCGGCAGGGCCGCGACGAGCTCATGCGCGCCCACCCGCAGAGCCCGCTGCTCCCCGGCGACGAGCTGCGCCGCAGCGGCGTGCCGTATTGGCCGTATGACGCGGAGCTGCGCTTCGCCCTCGCGTTGGAGTACTCGACCGAGCCCGAACCGACGACGCTGACGCTGCACACCGGCGGCACCGAGGCGACGTCGCTGCGCCGGCTTGGTGTGCTCGCCCTTCCCGCCCCGCTGGATGCCACGCTTGATGTCTGGTGGATGGAGCAGTACGCGGGCGGGGTGTTCGTCCCCCTGCGCGACGGCACCGCCGGCGACACCAGCTACGGTGGCGGCCGCTACCTCCTCGACACGGCCAAGGGCGCCGACCTCGGCATCTCCGACGGCCGTGTCGTCGTCGACCTCAACTTCCTCTATCACCCGTCGTGCCGCTACAACCCGGACTGGCAGTGCCCGCTCGCCCCGGCCGGCAACACGATCGGCTACGCGGTGCAGGCGGGCGAGCGCCTCTGACCCGGGCGGGCTATCCGCGGAGGTCGCGACGCTGGAAGGCCGCCGTCCCGAGCGCGGTGAGCACGAGCGCGACCGCGCCCAGCACGACGAGGTCGATCGCGTCGATACCGCGCGTGAGCGGGTCGTGGCCGGCGTAGTAGTAGAACGGAGAGAGGTACTTCAGCCACGCGATCGCGCCGATCAGCGGGGCGAAGCCGTTGACCAGCCAGCCGGCGATACCCACGCCGGCGGCGATGCCGGTGGTCAGGGTGCGCCGCCCCGTGCCGGCGCCGACGGCCAGGGCCACCGCGCCGATGGCCAGCCCGAAGAAGGCCAGGTGCACGGCGAAGGCGGTGACATGACCGATGCCGATCCCGCCGCCGCCGAGGGCTACCCCAGCCAGCAGTCCCGCCCACGACGCCACCGCGATGACCATTACCAGGATCGCGACCGCGCCCGCCTTGGCGGCCACCAGCCGCGTTCGCGTGATCGGATGGGCGAGCACGAGCGAGAGGATTCGGTCCTCCTCCTCGCCGGCGGTGATCGCGGCGGCCGCGGTGATGGCCACGGCCCCCATCAGCAGCGGGCCGTAGACCGAGCCGATCTCGCTGCGAAACCAGCCCGTGATCGTCGCGTAGTCCGCGCCGCCCAGCAGCTCGGACACGCCGCGGGGCAGGTTGAGCTTCCCGAACGTGTGCCCCACCGCCGGGAACAGCGCGCCCACGATCACGAGCACCGCCACCAGCCCGAACGCCGCCGAGGCGGTGGAAGCCAACCGCAGGCGCAGCGACATCGTCAGCGGCGCGCGGGTCACGCGGGGGTCTCCGCGCGGTAGTAGCGCAGGAAGATCTCCTCCAGGTC
Organism: uncultured Actinomycetota bacterium; assembly: GCA_963790605.1. Classification (GTDB taxonomy): domain Bacteria; phylum Actinomycetota; class Thermoleophilia; order Solirubrobacterales; family Solirubrobacteraceae; genus Palsa-465. The sequence goes on from CAWBPG010000006.1 coordinate 56,722, forward strand.
GTCGTCGCGCGACCGGATCGCGCGCACCTCGTGGGCCGCGGCGGCCTTGACGACGGCGTCGGCGGACCCCTCGAAAGCCACGGTCAGCGTCGCGCCCGTCGCCGTCACCCCGCGCACGCCGGCCAGCGTCTCGAAGGCGGCCGCGGGGGGCGCCGGGTCGGCGAACTCGATCTCCAGCCGCTGGACCGCGATGCGGCGCAGGTTCTCCAGCGAGTCGACGACGACGAGACGTCCTTCGCGCAGGATGGCCAGCCGGTGGGTCACCCGCTCCACCTCGGATAGGGTGTGGGAGGAGAGGAAGACCGTGCCGCCCTGGGCGCTGCACTCGGCCAGCAGCGCATGGAAGCTCTGCTGTACCAAGGGGTCCAGCCCGGCGATGGGCTCGTCGAGGATCAGCAGCTCCGGGTCGTGCATGAACGCCTGGATGAGTCCGAGCTTCTGGCGGTTGCCGGTGGAGAGCTCGCGGATGGGCCGGTGCAGGTCGGCGTCGAAGCGCTCGGCGAGGGCGTCGCGGCGCCGGCGGTCGACCCCGCCGCGCAGCTGCGCCAGGTAGTCGAGGACGACCGCGCCGGTGAGCTTGGGGTACAGGCCGAAGTCCCCGGCGAGGAAGCCGACGCGCCGGCGGATCGCCAGGCTGTCGGCGTGCGCGTCGAGGCCGAGCAGCGATGCCGAGCCGGAGGTGGGGCGGATGAGGTCCAGCAGCAGCCGCATCGTCGTCGACTTCCCGGCGCCGTTGGGCCCCAGGAAGCCGAACACCTCTCCGCGCTGCACCTCCAGATCCAGCTCGAACAGCCCGCGTCCGCCGCCGAAGTCCTTGGACAGTCCCCGGGTGGCGATCGCTGGGATGTCGCTCATGCTGGACGGCGCGGGGTCCGGCACCGGCCCATCGTATCTCTGTCGCGAAACGCCGCTCCATGCAGGGGAGATGGCTTTCAGTAGGCTCGCGGGGTGCCTCAGGACCTGACCCCGGACGACTGGCGGGTGATTCACCTGCTCGCCGAGGATGCGGCCGACCTGCCGAGGGTCGCCCGCGAGCTCGGCCGGACCGTCGAGGAGGTGAGTGCCCACGCTGAGCGCCTGCGCGAGCGCGGCGTGGTCACGGAGATCACCGCCCGGATCAACCCCGGCGCCATCGGCCTGCCCATCACCGGCTTCTACGTGCTTCAGGTTGCCCAGAACGCCGACACCTACGAGGCGATCGAGCGGCTGCTGCGCGACATGGACCAGGTGGAGGAGGCCTACGCCATCAGCGGCCGCTACGACTGGCTGGTCAAGGTGCGGGCCGAGAGCGTCGAGGAGCTCCAGCACCTGCTCACCACCAAGCTCGCGCTGCTGCCCGGGTTCGTGCGCGCGGAGACGCTGGTGGTGCTGAGCACGGCGTGCGACTACACCAACGTCCACGCGGCGACCTTCCCGCTCCAGCGATGACCACCCCGCCCGGCGGCGACCCCGCCGAAGCGCTCCGGCGGGGCGCCCATGCGGGCCTGCGTGCCGACCGGCTCAGCCGCCACATCGCCTTCGTCGGCTTCATGGGCGCGGGCAAGTCCACGATGGCCGAGCTCACGGCACGCCGCCTGGGCCGCACCTGGTTTGACACCGACCAGGTCATCGTGGAGCGCGGCGGCCGTTCGATCCCGGAGTTGTTCGCCGCCGGAGAGCAGGATCAGTTCCGGGCCCTGGAGAAGCAGGTCATCGCCGAGCTGCTCGTCGGCGAGCCGGCCGTGCTCTCGCTCGGCGGGGGCGCGCTCGAGGACGCCGACACGCGCACCGCCCTGTTCGAGCGCGCCTTCGTGGTCAACCTGGCCGTGTCGTGGCGTGACGTCCAGGCCGAGCTGCCCACCCTCATGCGGACCCGCCCGCTCCTGCAGGACCGCACCGAGGGCGAGATCCACGAGCTGTTCCTGCGCCGCCAGGCGACCTACCGCAAGGCCCACATGCGCATCCGCGCGCCGCGCGGGGACGTGGAGGCGGCCGCCGAATACGTGCTCTCCGTCGTGACCGCCCGTTAGGGGTTTAGGCGCGCATCGTCATGCGGTGGCGAACCCGCCGAGGAACGCGTCGATGTCGTTGACGTTCGCAGGTACCCGTGCAACCGCTCTAGCCGACGACCGGCCGCGCGCCCGCGTGGCCCAGCGACAGCGCGGCGGCGCGCAGCGCCGCGTGCACCGATGCGTCCAAGCGGTCGCCTGCGGCGAGCGCGGCCGCCAGCCCGCCGGCGAACGCGTCGCCCGCGCCGACCGTGTCGACAACCGTGGGCGCCGGTGCAGCGGCGTGACGGGTCACCACGCCGGAGTCGGCCACCAGGCAGCCGGCCGCGCCGAGGGTCACCACCACCGCCTGGCCGGTCAGCGCGGCCAGTCGCCGCGCCGCCTCCTCCACATCCGTGCCGCCGCTGAGCTCGAGCGCCTCGGACTCGTTGGGGGTGAGGATCGCCCCGATCCGCGCCGCGTCAAGCAGCGACGGGCGGGCGGGAGCAGGGTCGAGCACGGTCGCCGCTCCGCTCTGGGCGCCCGCGCGCACGGCCGCCTCGATGGCCGCGTCCGGGATCTCGGCGCTCACCAGGACCACATCGGTCGCCGCCAGTTGCGCGAGTGAGCGTCGCGACGTGCTCGCCATCGAGCCGAGCGTTGGCGCCGGCCGCGACCGCGATGAGGTTGGCGCCCTCGGCGTCGGTGAGGATCAGCGCCGCGCCCGTCGGCGCATCGTCGCGCAGCGCCACGGCGTCGACGCCGACCCCCTCGGCGCGCAGCGTGGCGATCGCGTCCTCACCGTCCGCGTCGGCGCCGACCGCGGAGACGAACACGACCGTGGCGCCGGCTCGCGCGGCAGCGGCGGCCGCGTTCGCGCCCTTGCCCCCGGGGCTGACCGCGAGCGCGTCGCCCAGGGCGGTCTCGCCCGGCCGCGGCAGCCGCGGCACCTGGACCGTCCGGTCCACGTTGGTGGACCCCACCACGAAGACGCGTCCCGGTCGCGCCATGCGCGGCCGCTACCGGCCGAAGTCGGCGGTCATGCGCTCGGCAATGACTGCGTTGGGCAGGGCTCTGGAAAGCGGCACGGCGGAGAGATTAACCCGTTGATGCGCCTGTCCGAACGCGTCTCGGCGGCGCGCCGCTTACATGTGCGCCGAGGAGGCCTTCGAGTCGATGAGCGAACCAGAACACCCCCGCTCCGTCAGCGCCGCGCTTGATCCCGCGGCCCTCCGCGCCGCGCTGGTCCCGCAGCGGCCCGTCTTCGCCAATCCGTGGGACTCGACGGAGGACATGTTCGCGTGCTACTTCGCGGTCAGCTTCTTCGACCCGCTCCTGCTGTGGGCCGGCGGAAAGCTCATGGGCGCGATCTTCGGCTTCGGTACGCACTGGCCGCTGGGCGTGTTCCTGCTCGCCGCCCTCGTCGGCGCCGGCGGCTTCATGACGATCGTCGGCCGCGAGCGCACCAGCCTCTCGGTCGACATCATCGCCGTCAGCGGCTGGATCGTGCTGGGCGTGATCGTGGCGCCGATCGTCGGCCTCGCGCCGCCCGCCGCTGGTGGCGGTGATCATCTACGCCGTGATGCTGGCCGCCATCTTCGGCTACGTGCTTCTGCTCGGACGCTGGGAGAAGGCGTTCATCCGCACGCTCACCTGGCCGGTCACCTGGAGCCTGCTGGCCATCGCCTTCGCCTTCACGGCCTACCGGCTCATCCTCTTTCAGTAGCTAGGCACGGAGGAAGGGCGCCCGCGCCGGCCGCCGCTCCACCGGGTTCCGTATCTACCTGCGACCCAGGAAGGCGGCGATGGCCTGCGCGACCTCCGGTCCGTGCTCCAGATGCGGGCTGTGACCGCCGCCGAGCACGAGCCGCTGCACCGGCCCGCGGGCGCGGGCCGCGATCCGGTCGATCTGGGCCAGCGTCCCGTACGGGATCCTCGGCGCCCTGGATGAGGAGCGTCGGCGCCTGGAGCATGCTCGCCTCCTTCTCCAGGCTCCACTGCGCAAACGCGGGATCGAGCCACACGTCGCACCAGCCCCAGAAGGCGGCGTCGGGGTCGTCGTGGTGGCGGGCCATCCGCTCGCGCAGCTCGCCGTGCACGAACGTCTCACGCGTGCCCCGGATCGCGGTGACGCAGATGTCCTCCACGAACACGTGGGGCGCGAGGAGCGCCAGGGCGGTGACCGGATGGTGGGCGGCGTGGATGAGGCCGATCGACGCCCCGTCGCTGTGGCCGATGAGCACCGGGTCAGACACCTCGAGCGCGGCGAGCAGCTCGGGCAGGACCTCCAGCGCCTCCTCGTGGAAGAACGCCGGCGTGCGCGCGCCGCGGCGGCGGCGCCGAGCGCCCGTGCCCGTAGCGCGAGAAGGCGACCAGCCGCCGCCCGGTGGCGGCCTGGAGCTGGGCCGGGAACTCGCGCCACAGCGCCACCGAGCCCAGCCCCTCGTGCAGCAGGACGAGCGGCGCGCCGTCCGACGTTCCCGGCAGGTCGAGGATCTCGACCGGCACCCCGCCGATCTCCACCGCGGCGAAGTGCTCACGCACCCGGCAGCGGGCGCACGGCGATCGTCACGTCGACCAGGGCGCACAGGCGGCCTCGTCGTCGCGGAACTCGTGGCCCCACAGCCATTCGCGGTCGTCGTGGCTGCGGCAGTGCGCCGAGACGTGGACGGCGCCGGCGGTGACCGGGCGCAGGAAGCTGGCCGAGTTGCTCAGCCCCGAGCCGATCTTGCCCTCCTCCCACACGGCGCGGACCGTCGCCACCGATGCCACCGTCTCGGCGACCGCCGAGTAGATCCCGCCGTGCAGCAGGCCGAGCGGCTGCTTGAGGTTCTCGCGCACCTCGAAGCGCACGCGGGCGACCTCGGGGGTGAGCTCGAGCCATTCCAGGTCCAGGAACCCCTCGAACGTCCGGGACAGGTCGATGAGCGGGACCGGGAAGTCGCTGAGGTCCCACGGCGAGTCGCGCAGCGACCAGCCCTCGGGCGGCTCAGGACTGGCTGCCGAAGACAACGGACTTGGTCTCCGTGTAGTAGTCGAAGGCCTCCTGCGCCGTGCTCCTTGCCGTAGCCGCTGGACTTCCAGCCGCCGAACGGGAGCTCGTCGTAGACCTTGGTGCGCGAGTTGATCCACGTGTACCCCGCCTCGATCCGCTCGGCGGCCTGGCGCGCGCGGCCGAGGTCGCGGGTCCACACCGAGGAGCCCAGCCCGAACGGCGACGCGTTGGCGCGGGCGATGGCCTCGTCGAGATCGGCGACGCGCCAGATCGGCAGCGCGGGGCCGAACACCTCCTCGGTGGCCATCGGTGCATCGTGGGGCGGGTCGGCGACGACGGTGGGCGTATAGAAGAACCCGGCCTCGAGCTCCGGGTCGTCGGGGGCCCCGCCGCCGGCGAGCAGCGCCCCGCCGGCCTTCAGCGTCCGCGTGACCTGTCCGGCCACCTCGTCGCGCTGGGCGGCGGTGTGCAGCGGTCCCATCTGCGAGCCCTTGACGTCGCCCCGGCCCACCTTCAGCCGCTTGGCCTTGGCCGTGATCTGCTCGACCACCTCATCGGCGACCGATTCGAACACGTACACCCGCTTGATCGCCAGGCAGGCCTGACCGCAGTTGTAGAAGCGGCCCATCGACGCCGCGCTTGCTGCCGCGTCCAGATCAGCGTCGTCGCAGATGATCATCGGATCCGAGCCGCCGAGCTCCAGCGTCACCCGCTTCATCCCGGGCGCCGCGAGCGCCATGATCTGCTCGCCGACCGGGGTGGAGCCGGTGAAGGCGATCTTGCGCACGAGCGGGTGGCGCACGAGCGCGGTCCCGGTGACCGAGCCGCTGCCGCTCACCACGTTGAACACGCCGGCGGGCAGGCCGCCCTCGGCCAGCAGCTCGGCGAAGCGCAGGGTCGTCAGCGGCGTCGTCCCGGCGGGCTTGGCCACCACCGTGTTGCCCGCCACCAGGGCGGGGGCGAGCTTGTTGCACAGCAGCGTCGTCGGGAAGTTCCACGGCACGATCGCGCCCACCACGCCGAGCGGGCGGCGCAGCACGATCCCGTCCACCCCCGGGTCCAGTCCCGGGGTGTGCGCACCGCGCAGCGTCTTGGCCAGGCCGACGTAGTGCATGAGCGTGTCGACGGCCTTGGCCAGCTCGATCCGCGAGTCGCGCAGCGTCTTGCCCTGCTCGCGGGTGAGCAGGGGGACGAGCTCGTCGAGGCGGGACTCGACGTGATGGGCCGCCGCCCCGAGGATCTCGCCGCGCTTGGAGACCGCCAGCGCCGACCAGTCGCCCTGCGCGTTGGCTGCGGCGCTCACCGCGGCGTCGACGTCGTCCGCCGTGCCGCCGGGCACCTCGGCGAACACCTCGCCGGTGCCGGGGTTGGTGACGGGCAGCGGGTCGCCGCCGTTGGGGTGCTCGGCGCCGTTCACGAACGCGCCGGCGATAGGTGGTGATCGTCTCGGTGCTCATGATCCGGTGAACTGCGGCGTGCGCTTCTCGCTGAACGCCGTGACGCCCTCGCGGGCGTCGTTGGTCCGGAACAGCTCCTCCATGAGGTCGCGCTCGAGCGCCAGGGCGTCGGGCAGCGGCTTCTCCATCCCTTCGAACACCGCTCGCTTGATGTTGGCCAGGGACAATGGGGGCAGGGCGCGCAAGCCCTCCAGGTGAGCGTCGAAGGCCGCCTGGTCGGCGAACACCTGTGAGACGAGGCCCGAGCGCCCGCGCCTCCTCGGGAGAGACCGTGCGCCCGGTGATGAGCAGCTCCAGCGCGGGACCGGCGCCGATCAGGCGCGGCAGCCGCTGGGTGCCGCCGTTGCCCGGCAGCAGCCCCAGGGTCACCTCCGGGGTGCCGAGGCGGTAGCGGCCCTCGATCGCGTAGCGCACGTCGCAGGCCAGCGCGATCTCCAGGCCGCCGCCGAGCGCGTGCCCGGCCACGCAGGCCACGAACAGCTTCGGCGAGCGCCCGATCGAGGCCAGCGCCTCGTGGGCGAGGCGGATCATGTCCATGTTGGCCTCGACCTCGTTGGCCGCGAAGGCCTTGATGTCCGCGCCCGCGCAGAAGAACTTCTCGCTGGCCGAGCGGACCACCACCACCCGGGCCGCCGCATCGGCGCCCGCGGCCTCGATGGCCGCGCCCAGCTCGCGCATGTACTCGATGTCGTAGGAGTTGGCCGGCGGCTTGTCGAGCGTGATCGTCCCGCTCTGGTAGGAGACCGCCATCAGGCCAGCCCTCCCACCACGACGGACTTGAGCTCGACGTAGGAGTCCAGGGACTCGAGGCCGTGCTCCTTGCCGAAGCCCGACGCCTTGACCCCGCCGAAGGGCAGCTCGTCGTAGCCGTAGTGGATCTGGTTGACCCAGGTCATGCCCGAGTCGATCTCCTGCGCCGCCCGGTGGATGAGCCGCGCGTCGTGGGTCCAGATCGAGGAGCCCAGCCCGTAGGGCGTGTCGTTGGCGCGGGCGATCGCGTCGTCGAACTCGGTGAAGCGCAGGACCGGCAGGACCGGACCGAACACCTCCTCGGTCATCACCCGTGAGTCGGCCCCGGGCTCGGCGATGACCGCCGGCTCCAGGAACCACCCCTTGCCGGCGTCTCCGGTGCCGCCCCCGATGAGCAGCTCCCCACCCGAGGACACCCCGCTCTCGATCTGCTCAAGCAGCTCCTCGCGTCCGGCGTGCGTGTGGATCGGGACCCATGCGCAGCTTGGGCTTCTCGGCCTTGACCGTCCCGTCGCCGGGCTCGTAGCGGCCGACGCGGTCCACCAGCGCGGACACGAAGGCGTCGTACACACTGTCGTGCACGAACACGCGCTTGCAGCCCAGACACGCCTGACCGGCGTTCCAGTAGCGGCCGATGATCACCGCCTTGACGGCGGCGTCGACGTCGGCGTCGGCGCACACGATCACGGGGTCTGATCCGCCGAGTTCCAGCGACAGGCGCTTGAGGTCCGGGGCGGCCAGCTCGGCGACGTGGCGTCCGACCTCGGTCGAGCCCGTGAACGCCACGCGGCGGACGTCCGGGTGCCCGACAAGCGCATCGCCGATGATCGAGCCGCGCCCCGTCACCACGTTGAGCACCCCGTCGGGGACGCCGGCCTCGGAGAACAGGCGCGCGACCTCGAGCGTGGCCAGCGGCGTCGTGGCGGCCGGCTTGGCCACCACGGTGTTGCCCGAGGCCAGCGCGGGGGCGACCTTGGTGCCCAGCAGCGTCAGCGGGAAGTTGTAGGGGGTGATCGCGGCGCACACACCCATGGGGCGGCGGATGACCATCCCGTAGGCCGGGCCCAGCGTCGAGGGCAGGTCCTGGTAGGAGCCGCGCACCTTGGTCGCGGCCTCGGCGTAGTAGCGCACGCCGTGGGCGAGATGGGTCACCTCGCCCATCGCCTCGGCCACCGGCTTGCCCTGCTCGGAGGTCAGCGTCGCCGCCAGCTCCTTGGCGTGCTCGTGGATGAGGTCGGCGGCCTTGGCCAGGACCGCGGCGCGCTTCTCCACGTCGGTTCGCGACCATTCGCCAAACGCGCGCTTGGCGGTGGCCACCGCGAGCGCGACGTCCTCGGGCGCGCCTGACGGCACGCTGTCGACCACGTCCTCGGTGGCCGGGTTGACCACCTCGATCTCCTCGTGTGCCGCCGCCTGCCGCCACTCCCCGCCGATCAACATCTCGGGCACGGTTTCTCCCTCTTCGCTTGACCTAGGTGTCAAGAGACTATACGCTGGCGACCGTAAGTCAAGTGTCATACCTGTGAGGAAAGGTCCCGTGTCCGCCACACCGATCGAAGAGCTCGCGCCGCTCACCGAGGAGCAGGTCCAGGAGCATCTCGCCGCCGGCAAGCTGGTGGAGGGGCTGCAGCACATGTCGCCCAAGTACCTGGAGGGGATGCGCCGGATCCTCACCGTGTCGGCCGACACCGAGTTCGTCTCCGCGCCCTCCTACCTGCGCGCGGCCAGCCACGCGCCGGCACTCAACAACTTCGGCTCGGCGATGAGCATCATCCAGGACGAGCTGGCCCACGCCCACATCGGCTACCGGCTGCTCGGCGACCTCGGGGTCGACATGGACTGGCTCATCTACGAGCGCCCCGCCGCGCAGTTCAAGTACCCCTACGCCTTCGACGTGCCGCTCAACTCCTGGGTCGAGCTGGTGTGCGCCAACGCCATGTATGACCAGGCCGGTTTCGTGCTGCTCTCCGATGTCTTCCAGTCCAGCACGTTCGGCCCGTGGAAGCGGGCGCTGGCCAAGGTCGACAAGGAGGAGACCTTCCATCTGCGCCACGGCCGCACCTGGCTGAAGAAGCTCTGCAAGGAGCCCGACGGCCGCGCGGAGGTCCAGGCGGCCGTCGACTGGATGTTCATCCTCACGCTGGAGTGGTTCGGGCTCCCCGATGACCGCAAGAAGCACTCCGAGCAGCTCGACTACGGCTTCAAGGGCAAGTCCAACGACCAGCTGCGCCAATGGTGGATGAGCGAGGTCGTCCCCTTCATGGAGGAGATCGGCATCGAGGTTCCCGCCCACTTCGACTCAGAGCTCGACCGCTACGTCATCGACTGCCCCTTCCCGGCGCGGTTCGACGAGGAGAAGCGGGAGTGGCTGCTCGACGACGGCGCCATCGACTGGGACGACGTGGTGGTGCGGTGGCGGCGCCGCGGCCCGATGAACCGCGACTACGTCACCACGCTGCAGCGCGGCTATCAGACGACCTCGCTGAGGCGGGCCGCGTGAGCGTCACCGAGCTCTCCAGCGCCCGAGCAGGTCGAGGCCCGCATCTGGGAGGCGCTGCGCCACGTCGAGGACCCCGAGATCCCGGTGTCGGTGCTGGGCATGGGGCTGATCGTGTCCGTGGCCTACGTTCCCCACGCGCGCCGCGCCGAGCTTCAGATCACCTTCACCTCGATGGGGTGCCCGGCCACGGAGTTCATCGAGTCAGGACATCCGCGACGCGCTGCTCGCCGACCCCGACATCGACGCCGTCGACATCGAGGTGGTGTGGGACCCGGTGTGGACCAAGGACCGCATCCGCGACGACGCGCGCCAGACGATGCGCGAGCTGGGGATCGTCGTATGAGCCGGGCGGGGGAGACGGTCTGGGAGGTGTTCGCGCGCAAGGAGTACGAGGAGCCGCTGCACCACGTCGGCACGGTCACGGAGTCAGACGAGGACCTGGCCCTGGTGTGCGCCCGGGCCATCTATGACGAGCAGCCGTGGGTTCACATGATCCTGGTCCCGCGCTCCGAGATCCGGGAGGCGATCCGCGCATGAGCATGAGTACGGGGGTGGGCGTGGGGACCGGCTCCCCGGGCGACGCCGGCACCGCGACGATGGTGTCGCTGATCGGCTCGCTGGCCGACAACAAGAGCGCGCTCGGCCGCCGCTACGGCGAATGGGCGGTGAGCGCGCCGACGATCGAGTCCGCCGTCGCCGCCGCGGCGATGGCCCAGGACGAGCTCGGTCACGCCCGCTCCACCTATCCCGTGCTGGCCAAGCTCGGGGTGGAGCGCTCAGACGAGGGCCTGGACGCCGGCCATCCGCTGGCGGTCATCTCCGCCGAGCTGCCCGACTGGGCCTCGGTCATCGCCGCCAACCTCGTCGTCGACGGGATCCTCACCACGTGGGTGGCCAGCGCGCGCGACAGCTCGCTCGAGCCTCTGGCCCAGCGCGCGCGCAAGATCCTCCAGGAGGAGGGCGCGCACCGCGTCCACGCCGAGGCGTGGCTCAAGCGCCTCTGCGCCACCGGCGGCGCCGACCGCGAGCTGCTGCTGTCGCGCATCGCGGAGATGTGGGCGCAGGCGGCCCGCTGGCCGGGGCCCCCCGAGCATGCCGGCTACCGCGCGGCGGTGGCCGAGCGGATGGTCAGCGAGGGTCCGGACGAGATCCGCGCGCGGGTGCGCGACTGGCTCACCGACCGGCTGGCTGCCGCCGGCGCGCAGGCCACGCTCGCCGATCCCGAGCGACTGGTCTGAGCTGGGACGAGCGCACCCGGCGATGACGGTCACTCCGCTCACCTGCCCGTTCTGCGACTCGCCTGAGATCGAGGTCGTCTCGGCCTGGGGCGGCCAGCTCATCACCCGCCAGCTGCGCTGCCGCAGCTGCAACACCCACTTCGAGGCGCTGCGCCCCGAGTTCGACTCCCCGGAGGACGAGTCATCGACGAGCAGCTGAGACGGCGGTCGGTGGGAGCCCCGGCGGCCCGGTCGCTGCTGCTGACCATGCTGGGCGAGTACGTGCTGCCGCGGCCCGAGGGCGTCTGGCAGGAGACGCTCGTCGCCGCGCTGGTCTCGCTCGGCTACACGCAGCAGGCGGCGCGCCAGGCGCTGGCGCGCAGCACGCGCGACGGCTGGCTCACCGCCGAGCGCCGCGGGCGGCGGGCGCGGATGACGCTGGGCGGGCGGACGGCGGAGCTGCTGCGCACCGGCGCCGAGCGCATCTACTCGTTCGGGCAGCCCTGGCAGTGGGACGGCCGCTGGCTGGTCGTCGTGCTCCGGGTGCCAGAGGAGCGGCGCGCCGTACGCCATCAGCTGCGCTCGCGCCTGGCCTGGACCGGGCTCGGGTCGCTGGGGGGCGGGGTGTGGCTGACGCCTCACGTCGAGCGCGAGGACGAGCTGGCCGCCGCCATCGACGACGAGCCGGCGGCCGAGGCGCGATCGTTCGTGGCCGAGCTCGGGGAGCATGGGAGACCCGCAGTCACTTGTCGCCGACGCGTGGGACCTGGACGCGGTGCGCACTCAGTACGAGGCGTTCATCGACGACTTCGCGCGCGTCCGCGCGCTCACGCCGGAGGCGTGCTTTCGCCAGCAGACGCTGCTCGTGCACGCATGGCGCAGGTTCCCGTTCCTGGATCCGGACCTGCCCGGCGAGCTGCTGTCCGGGCAGTGGCCGCGCCGGCGCGCCCACGAGCTGTTCGCCGGCCGTCACGAGCGTTGGCGCGAGCGGGCGACGGAGTACTTCGCACAGCTGGAGGGCGAGCTGCGGCCGCTGGAGGAACGGGCGGCGTAGTCGCCCACGAGGGAGGAGGAGAGATGGGGCACGCCCAGGAGCGAACCAACGTCAGTGAGATCGTGGCGCGGCAGGTGAGCGCCGGCCGGGGTGACGCGACCGCGTTCATCGCCTCCGACGCGACCCTCGACCTACGACGAGCTGCGCCGGCAGGTCAACCGCGCCGGCCACCTGCTGCGCGAGCTCGGCGTGCGCCGCGAGCAGCGGGTGCTGCTCGTGCTCGATGACACCACGGTGTTCCCGATCGCCTTTCTCGGCGCCATCCGGATCGGCGCCGTGCCCGTCCCGGTCAGCCATCTCGACAAGGACGACAACTTCCGCCACTTCGTCGAGGACTCCTACGCCGAGGTGGTCGTCACCGACGCGGGCGTGCTGGACCGGCTGCGCGGCGGCGCTGGGCGACCGGCCGGTGCGCTGGCTGGTGCGCGGGCGCGACGACGCCGGCGTGACCGAGTTCGACGCGGCGATGGCGGCGCAGCCCGACGAGCTCGACGCCGCCCCCACCCATCGCGACGACATGGCGTTCTGGCTCTACAGCTCGGGGTCGACCGGCAAGCCCAAGGGCGTCGTGCACCTCCAGCACGACATCGGCGTGACCTGCGAGCAGTACGCCGGCGGCGTTCTGGGCCTCGGCGCCGACGACGTCCACTTCTCCACCACCAAGCTGTTTCACGCCTACGGGCTCGGCAACGGCCTTACCTTCCCGCTGTGGTTCGGCGGCACGTCGGTGCTGATGTCGCGGGCCGCCCAAGCCGCCGACCGATCCTGGAGACGCTGCGCCGCCACCGGCCCACGGTGTTCTTCAGCGTGCCGGCGCTGTTCGGCCTGCTCGTCCGCGATCCCGACGCCGACGGGGCGCTGGAATCGGTCCGCTTCTGCGTGTCCGCCGCCGAGCCGCTGCCCCCCACGACGATCGCACCGCTGGCGCGAGCGCTTCGGCATCGACATCGTCGACGGCATCGGCTCGACCGAGATGCTGCACATCTACTGCTCAAACCGGCCCGGCGACGTGCGCGCCCGGAACCACCGGCTGGCCCGTCCCCGGCTACGAGCTGCAAGCTCGTCGACGACGCCGGCGCGACCGTGGAGGGCCCGGGCATCGGCGCGCTGCACGTGCGCGGCGACTCGTGCGCGGCCTTCTACTGGCACCAGCACGAGAAGACCAAGGCCTCGATGCTGGGCGACTGGTTTGCCACCGGCGACCGCTACGAGCGCGCCGAGGACGGCACCTACGCCTACGTGGGCCGGGTCGACGACATGCTCAAGGTCGGCGGTCTCTGGGTCTCGCCGGTCGACATGGAGCACGCGCTGATGGAGCATCCGCGCGTGGCCGGCGTCGGCGTGGTCGGGGTGCGGATCGAGGACGCCAGCCGCATCGCCGCCTACGTCCAGTGCGCCGGCGACGAGCCCGGCGACGACGCGCTTGCCGATGAGCTGCGCGCCTGGTGCAAGGAGCGCATGCGCCGCTACGAGTACCCCCACCTGGTGCATTTCGTCGACGACCTGCCGCGCACGCTCACCGGCAAGGTGCAGCGCTTCCGGCTGCGCGAGTGGGCGACCGAGGCGGCCGCTACCGGCGCACCCGGAAGTACATATGCGTCACCCGGTGACCCCGGCACTATGACCGGGTCCTCGAGCATCACCGGGTAGCGCGTCGAGCCCGCTGAAGAACGGGATCCCCCGCCCGAGCATGACGGGCGCCAGGTTGACGTTGATGACGTCGAGCAGTCCTTCATCGAGGCACTGCCGGGCGATGTTCGCGCTGGCGATCACGACCGAACGGTCGCCCGCCACCGCCTGTGCCTGGGCGATCGCGCTGGCCACGCCGTCGGTGACGAAGGTGAACGGCGTGCTCCCGGCCGGCGCCTGAACGGGCGCGTTGTGGGTGACGACGAACACCGGCACGCCCGCGGGGTGACTGCCGTTCCAGGCATGCGCGACCTCATACAGCCGCCGTCCCGTCACCAGGGCCCCCAGCTCGTTCACCACCCGCTCCAGGTGGCCGGCGCTCGCCTCTGACACGTGCGCCTGCATGCCATCGCCGGGGAAGGTGTACTCCACGGCGCCTTCGCTGTACCACTCAAACAGCTCGCTCACACCGTCATCCGGATCGGCGATGAAGCCGTCCACCGACATCGTCATGTCCGCCACCACTGTGCCCATCTCTCCGCGTCCTCCTCGTGTTCGATTGCGTGACACGGGTCTTAACGTCGCCGCTTGAGAAATTCATCGCCCGCGGCGGCGTGGCGGCGTGGCGGCGTGGCGGTCAGTGCGCCGGCGCCACCGGTGCGGCCAGCGGGGGCGACGGCGAGGGGACGACGCAGCAGTAGGGCTGCGGTCAGCGCGACGAACACTCCGGCGGCCGCGAACGCCCCGTCGAGCCCGAGCAGCGAGACCAGCGGACCGGCCACCAGTGAGCCGATCACGATTCCGCCCAGCGAGACGGGCACCGCCAGGCCGTAGGCGCGGCCCAGGACCTCGTCGTCGAGCATGCGGGGGAGCGCGGTGTCGGACAGGACCTCACCCACGATCATGCCGCCGCCGCCGAGGACCGCCAGGACCAGGGCCTGCACGATGCTGGTGCTCTGCCCGAGCGCCGCCATCGAGGTCGCCACCAGCAGGAGGGCCACCGCCAGGGTGCGTCGCCACGTCCCCGGGGCGTCGGCGCGGCTCATGATGCGCGGCCCCCACGAGGCCGCCGGCGCCGAAGCCCCCCAGCAGGATCCCGTAGCCGCCGTCGCCGGCGCCGACCTGGCGGCTGACCAGCACCAACAGCACGGTGAGCAGCCCGTAGACGCCGCTGCACACCACGTCGGCCGCCACCAGCCGGACGGCGGTGGGGGCGCCGCGCAGCGCCCGTGCGCCGGCGCGGAGGTCCGCGAGAAAGCTCGGCACCTCGCCCTTCGCCCGGGCCCGCGGCTGGAACGCCTCGTTGCGGCCGACCGCCACGACAGCGGCGGCGGAGACGGCGAACGTGGCGGCGTTGACCAGGATCGCCACCGCGGGATCAGACAGCGCCAGCACGACCGCGCCGAGGGCGGGGCCGGCGACGACCGCGCCCTGACCGATCGCCGATCGCAGCGCGTTGGCGCGCTGTAGCTCGTGATCGTCGACCAGCCGGGCCGTGCTCGCGGCCACCGACGGCGAAGTGACGGTGCTGGCGGCGGTTGCGAGCGCGGCGAGCAGCGGGGCGAGCAGGAGCGGCAGACCGGTCGCGGCGACGACGGCCAGCGCGACCATCACCATCGCGCGCGCAGCGTCGGCCCCGATCATCAGCGCCCGGCGGTCATGCCGGTCGGCCAGGACGCCGCCGAGCGGGCCGAGCACGACGATCGGCAGGACGCGGGCGGCCGTCGTGAGCGCCACCCAGGTGGCCGAGCCGGTGCGGCCGAAGACCAGCGCCAGCAGCGCGACGTTGTACAGCCAGTCACCCAGCGCGGAGGTGGCAAGGGCCAGCAGGATGAGGCGGAAGGGGCGGCCGCCCGGCAGGCGGCGGCGAGTGGATGTGGTGGTGGTGAGCATGCGGTCAAGCATGCGTCTAAGCCCCCACCCCGCACATCGGGCGCGCGCCGTGTCTTCAGCGCCCGCCTACCTCAGATTTCTGAGGTGCCTACCTCACCGCCTCACTCAGAGGCACCCGGGATCCCGTCCACCGACCACAGGCTGGGCAGGTTGACGACGATCTCCTCCGGCGTGCTCCGGGCCAGCACCACCACCGCGTCCTCGTAGTCCGAAGGGTTCTCCTCGCGGTGCGGAACCCACGCGGGGACGTAGATGAAGTCGCCGGGGATCGCGTCGATGTGGTGCTCGGAGTCGTCGACCAGGAACACGAAGCGGGGGTGGCCGGAGACGACGTAGATCCCGCTGTCGGCCTCACCGTGGTGATGGTCGGCGGATTTCTGGCCGGGGCGCACGGTGTTGCCGCCCATCCACAGGTGCTGGGACCCCGTCAGGCCGCCGGAGATCGCCGCGTAGCGCCGCATCCCGGGAGTCTGCGGGGTGCTCGAGGTCCGGTCGTCGGGCCGGGAGCGCACCAGCGGCCGGCGCCAGTAGCGGACGCCCGTCTCAGACGCGGGTGCCTCGAACGCCGTCATCAATGCACAGTATTGCGCGCCGCGGGGGGCGGGGAGCGGGTCGGCGGTGCGGGTCAGCCGGCGCGGTCCCCGGCCAGCAGCCGGGCGAGGAATCGCCGGGTCTCCTCGCGCTCGGGCGCGGTGAAGATCTGCTCGGGCGCGCCGCGCTCCACGATCTGCCCGCCCTCCAGGAAGCACACCTGGTCGGCGACGTCCCGCGCGAAGCCCATCTCGTGCGTGGCGATGAGCATCGTCATCCCCTCGGCCTTGAGCTCGCGGATGACCTCGAGCACCTCGCCCACCAGTTCGGGGTCCAGCGCGCTGGTCACCTCGTCGAGCAACAGCGCCCGCGGCCGGGTGAGCAGGGCGCGGGCGATGGCCACGCGCTGCTGCTGCCCGCCCGACAGCCGGTCGGGATAGTCGGCGCCGCGCCCGGCCAGCCCGAAGCGCTGGAGCATCGCCTCGCCGGCCGTGACGGCCTCGGTGCGGGGCATGCCCTGGGCCTGGACCGCGCCCATGACCACGTTCTCGATCACGCTGCGGTGGGGGAACAGGTTGTAGGCCTGGAAGACGAGTCCCAGCCGGCGCCGCGCGGGCACCGGGTCCCGGCCGGGGGCCGTGATCGGCTCCCCGTCGAGCAGGATGTCGCCGTCGTCGATCTCCTCCAGCAGGTCGATGCAGCGCAGCAGCGTCGACTTGCCCGACCCCGACGCGCCGATGAGCGCGATCGCCTCGTGCTCGTCCACCGAGAGGTCGATCCCCTTCAGGACCTGGTTGGGGCCGTAGGACTTGGTGACCCCGCGCAGCTCCAGGACCACGCTCATCGAGGCCCCAGGGCGAGGACGCCGCCACGCTCGCGTCGGCTGCGTTGCTGGAGGCGGTCCACGATCCGCGTCATCGGGATGGTCACGCACAGGTACAGCGCGGCCGCCGCGAGCAGGGGGGTGTAGTTGAACTGCGAGGCGGCGAAGATCTGGGCCACGCGGAACGCCTCCTGGGGACCCACGATCGACACCAGGGCCACGTCCTTCTGAAGGGCGATGAAGTCGTTGAGCAGCGGCGGAGTGACCCGGCGCACCGCCTGGGGCACCACGACATGGCGCAGCGCCTGCACCGGCGTGAGCCCGAGCGCCAGCGCGGCGGCGAACTGGCTGGGGTGAATCGACTCCAGCCCGGCGCGGAACACCTCCGAGACGTACGCCGAGTAGCACATGGCCAGCGCGATCCCGCTGAGCACGACCGGGCTGGTGGGAACCCCCTTGAGGTCCAGCCCCGGCACCGCGAACCCGATGATGTAGACGAGCAGGATCGTCGGGATCCCCCGCATGACGTCGACGTAGACGATGGCGAGCAGACGCAAGGGGAACAGGACGGGCGCCTGCACCGTGCGGATGAGCGCGATCAGCAGCCCGAGCACGAGCACTCCCACCTCGACGATGAGGAACATCCGGACGTCCAGCCAGAAGCCGCTGAGCACGCTGCCGAAGGAAGAGCTGAACTCGCTGGCGGAGAAGAACTCGCTGCGCACGTTGGGCCAGCCGGGGCTGGTGAGGACGTAGGTGGCCAGCCCGCCGATGACCACGATCGTGGAGATGGTGGAGATCGTGATCGACCGCCGCGCGCGGCGCCGGTGCTCGCGGTCGCGGTCGGCCTTCGTGGTGAGGGTGGGCGTCGCGCTCACTCGGCCACCGGAGCTCGAGGAGAGCTACTTCAGCTCGGGCACGTTGGCCGCCGAGGCGATCCAGCGCTTGTTGAGCGCCGCGAGCGTACCGTCGGACTGCAGCGCGTTCACCGCCTGGCTCACGCACGGGGTCAGCTTCGAGCCCTTGCCCAGCAGGACGCCCCAGTTGTCGCCACCGGGCGCGGTGAACTGGCCCGCGATCGTGCTGTTCTTGATCTCGCCGGTCAGCTCGAATGCGGTGGCCAGGTCGACGACGATCGCGTCGACGCGGTGGATCTTGAACGCCGCCACCACGTCGTTGGAGGTGTTGAACACGTCGGGCTGGGAGCTGGGCTTGATCACCGAGTTGGTGGCGTCCAGGCTTGTGGACCCGATCTGCACGCCGATCTTGGCGCCCCGTAGCGCCGCCAGCGAGGTCACGTGCGCGTACTTGGAGCTCGAGCTGACGATGATCCCCTGGGGGTTGGTGTAGTACGGGGCGGAGAAGTCCACCGCCTTCTCGCGCGGCTTGGTGATCGAGATCTCGTTGATGTCGAAGTCAAACGACTTGGGGCCCGGGGCATACGAGGAGTCAAACGGCTCCACCACCCACTTGACCTCGCCCTTTGAGAAGCCGAGCTTGCCGGCGATGGCGTAGGCCACGGCGCTTTCAAAGCCCTTGCCGTTGGAGGGCTTGTTGTCCTCGAAGTACGGCGGGTACGCCGGGGAGTCGGTGGCCACGGTCAGCACGCCCGGGCTGTGCAGCGCCAGGGCGGCCTTGCTGCATGCGGCGGCCGCCGACGAGGTCGCCGTCGACGATGACGTGCCCGGCGCCGCGCCCGCCGAGGAGCTGCTCGAGCTGGAGTTCGAGCTGCCGCAGGCGGCGATCAGCACGGCCGCGAGGGTCGGCAACAGGACGGTGGACAGACGGCGCGCCGGGAGCAAGCCGCACAATCTACACCTGCGTTGCATCGCGCCCCGCGCGCCTGAGATAGTGGGCCGTGCAAGGCCCGGCTCTGGGCCGGGTCACGACAGGAAGGGGGCCTGACAATGGCCGATCGCCTGCTGTTCCTCAGTTGGGGCAGCCCGGTTCGTGGCATGGAGGAGCGCAGCCTCGAGGTGTTCAGCGAGGCGCTCGGGTTCTACGGCCGGCTTGAGCAGGACGGCCGGATCGAGGCGTTCGAGGTGGTCCTCCTGGCGCCCAACGGCCGCCTGAACGGATACGTGGAGCTGCGCGGTAGCGCCGCCCAGCTCGCCGCGGTGCGCGAGGACGCGGCGTTCCGCCGGATCCTGGTCGACGCCAGCATGATCGTCGACGACCTGCGGATGGCCGATGGCTACTGCAACGACGGCGTCGCCGAAGCGATGGGCATCTTCCAGGAGGCCGTCGCAGGCGTGCCGCAGCGCTGAGCCACCGGCGTCGGGCGCCCCGCGGCGTGAGCGTCACGGGGCGTCCGGCACCTACAGCCAGCCTCCTCCCTACGATGAGGGAGGTGAGGGCCAGCTTGGATCCGGGTATCTGCATGGCAGGCGCGACCCCACCCCCACCGCGCGCCGCCGGCCCGATGACCCACGATGAGCTGCGCCTCCATATCACCATGTCGGTCACGGCCTCCGAGCCGGCCGCGCTGCGCGGGCTGACCGCACGCATCGTCTCGGTCTGCTGGCCGGGCGGGCACCAGGACCGCTCCAACCCCGCTGCCCGGGCGTGGCTTTGCCACTGGCGCCCCCAGCGGACCGAAGCCGCGCTCCCGGTCTGCTCGTGCGTGAGCGGACGCTGCGCTGTATGCAACTGAGCGGCCTCGCGCCGCGTTGCTGGCCGCGCCGCTCCGTTCACTGGTCGCGGCGCTCGCCATGTGTGCCGCCGTCGCCGCGTGCGGCAGCGCGCAGCCCCGCGCCAACTCCGCCGCGCCCGACGACGGAGCGGTGACCGCGCTGCCCCAGGCCCATCCACAGGCGATCGAGCCCACCGCCGGCGCGCACGCGGCGGTCTCGGCCGGCGGCGATGAGATCGTGGGCGATCCCAACGCCCACGCGCCGTCCCTCGCGGAGGTCAAGCAGGAGCTCAAGCAGCTCAACCTGTGCGGCGGCGCGCTCTCCAGTGCCGACGCCGCGCCGGTCGTCCGGGCGTCGGGTCCCGGCTTCGTCGCCGACCCCGCCACCATCCAGACCGTGGGCCAGCTCCCCGTGCTCACCGCCCGCCTCGACCAGCTGGCCAAGACGCTGAGCGTCGTGATCTACGGGATCAGCGGCTACCGCACGCCGGCCCACAGTGTCGCCGTCGGCGGTTTCGCCGATGACCCGCACACCAAGGGCGAGGCGGAGGACATCGGCGTCAACAGCCTGCTGCGCTCGAGCGCCGCCCAGATCTCAGAGTCCCAGCTGGCGCAGTATGGGCTCTACCGGCCGTTTGACCCCTCCGACGACCCGGGCAACACCGAGGTCAACCACATCCAGCTGATCCCGTCAGGCGGCCCGCTGACGCTGGCGCAGTCCACCGCCACCTTCGACCCGGACCCCAGCTGCAAGTAGCGGCCCGAGCGCCCGATTGCCGCGGTCCGGTCTGTCGGTCCCGGGCCGATCTGCCGACAACCTAGAGCATGGGTATGCAGTCAGCCACGGATGCCCGTGCGCAGATCATCGAAGAGCAGTTCTGGGCGGTCGTCGCCAACATCCCCGGTGCGGTCTACCGCTGCGCCTGCCAGGACGACTGGCCGATCCGCTTCATCAGCGACCACATCGAGCTGCTCTGCGGCTACCCGGCGGTCGATTTCGTCGCCAACGCCGTCCGGACCTACGGCTCCATCATCCATCCGCACGATCGCCCCTACGTGGCCGAGGAAATCGACCGGGCGCTGGAGCTCGGAGCGCCCTATGCCCTTCAGTACCGCGTCCTGCACGCCGACGGGAGCCTGCGCTGGATCTCCGAGCGCGGCCGCGCGATCCTCGGCGAGGCGGGCGAGCGCCTGTGGCTCGACGGTGTCCTGCTCGACGTCACCGAGCAGGTGCTGGCCGAGCAGGACCGCGATCGGGCCGAGGCGGCGGTCCGCCGGCAAGCTGAGCTCAACCGCCACCAGGCGCTGCACGACTCCCTCGACCGAGCTGCCCAACCGCGTCCTCTTCCAGGACCGGATCCGTCAGGTGATCGGCAGCGCCGAGCGTGAGGGCGGAGGCGTTGCCGTGCTGGTCATGGACCTCGACCGCTTCAAGGAGATCAACGACACGCTCGGACACGCCAGCGGCGACCAGCTCCTGGTGGAGGCGGCACGGCGCCTGCGCACGACCCTGAGGGGCGCGGACTCGATCGCGCGTCTCGGCGGCGACGAGTTCGGAATCCTGCTCCACGACGGGTCGCCGAAGGGCGTCGCCGGCGCCGCCGAACGCATCCAGGCGGCGTTCGCCGCCCCGTTCTCGCTCGACGGGCTGCCGCTGCAGATCGAGGCCAGCATCGGCGCCGCCACGTACCCCGAGCACGCCGATGACGTCGAGGGCCTCATCCAGCGCGCCGACATCGCGATGTACGTGGCCAAGCGCGACAACTCCGGCTGGGAGCTCTACGACCGCGGGCAGGACCGCCACCAGCCCCAGCGGCTGTCGCTCATCTCAGAGTTGCGCCGGGCGATCGACGAGCGCGAGCTCGTGCTCCACTATCAGCCCAAGCTCGAGCTGCGCTCCGGCCAGGTCTCGGCGGTGGAGGCGCTCGTGCGCTGGCAGCACCCCACCCGCGGGCTCGTCGGGCCCAACGAGTTCATCGACGTGGCCCAGGAGACGAGCCTGATCAGGCCGCTGACGCTCTACGTGATCGACGAGGCGCTGCGCCAGTGCCGCGCCTGGACCGATGAGGGCCAGACCCTGGCGGTCGCGGTCAACGTCTCGACCAGGAACCTGATCGACCTCGACTTCCCCGAGCAGGTCGCCGCGCT
This sequence comes from uncultured Actinomycetota bacterium, assembly GCA_963790605.1. Lineage (GTDB taxonomy): Bacteria > Actinomycetota > Thermoleophilia > Solirubrobacterales > Solirubrobacteraceae > Palsa-465. Next base: position 78,318 of record CAWBPG010000006.1, read on the forward strand.
CCTGGCCAAGTGGGACGTCGGCCCCGAGCTGCTGGAGCTCGAGATCACCGAGTCGGCGATCGTGGCCGACATGTTCCGGATGCGCGGCGTGCTCGAGCGCCTGGGCGGCATGGGCCTGCGGCTCTCCGTCGACGACTTCGGCACCGGCTACACCTCGCTCGGCTACCTGCGCCGCCTGCCCATCTCAGAGTTGAAGATTGACCGCTCCTTCATCTCGCACATGGCCACCTCTGAGGAGGACGCGGTCATCGTGCGCTCCACCATCGACCTGGGGCGCAATCTCGGCCTCGGCGTAGTGGCGGAGGGAGTCGAGGATCCCGAGGTCCTCGAGGCGCTTCGCGAGCTCGGCTGCGACGTCGCGCAGGGCTACCTCATGAGCCGCCCGATCCCGGGCGACGAGCTCATCGCCTGGCTGGGCGAGTTCACGGCTCGGTCAGCGTCGGCTCTGCGAGCATCGTCTGCGTGAACTGGACCGCCGCGGTGGTGCTGTACAGGCGCGCTTACGGCGGAGTCGCCGCCGCCTGGGGCGAGCTCGGTCCGGCACCGCCGGGTCAGTAATGTCTGCCTGAGCCCGTGAGCTCAGCCGACATCTGGATCTGTCCCGCCTGTGGTGCCAACTACCCGCCGGCCGATTCCGCTCCGGATCGCTGCCCTCTGTGTGAGGACGAGCGCCAATGGGTCTCGCCCGCTGGGCAGCGCTGGACGACGATGGCCCAGCTGGCCGCCGACGGGTGTCACTCGGCGATCCGCGAGGTCGAGCCGGGCCTGATCGGGGTCGGCTGCGAGCCCGGCGTCGGGGTCGGCCAGCGCGGGCTGGTCGTGCAGACGACCGAGGGCAACCTGCTGTGGGATCCCGGCGCCATTTCTCGACGAGGCTGCGGTCGAGGCGGTGCGCGCCGCCGGGGGCCTGCGCGCTGTCAGCGCCAGCCATCCCCACATGTACGGGGCGGCGGTGGAGTGGAGCCATGCCTTCGACGCCGAGATCCTGCTCGTCGAGGTCGATGCCGCGTGGCTGATGCGCCCCGATCCCGCGGTGCGGACGTGGTCGGGCGCGCTGGAGGTGCTGCCCGGCGTCACGCTCGTGCAGTGCGGCGGGCACTTCCCCGGCAGCGCGGTGGCGCACTGGGCGGCGGGCGCGGACGGTCGCGGCGCCATCCTGACCGGTGACACGATCATGGTCACGCCGGGCGAGGACCGGGTCTCGTTCGTCTACAGCGCTCCGGTCCGTCTGCCGCTGGCGGAGCCGGGGGTGAGCGGCATCGTGCGGGCGCTCGCGTCCTGTGACTTCGACCGCATCTACGGTGGCTGGTGGAGCCCGGCCGTCCGCCATGACGGCAAGGCTGTCCTGGAGCGCTCCGCCGCGCGCTACCTCGAGCTGCTCACGACCGTCCCGGCCCCGCCGGCCCCGCCGGCCCCGCCCGCCCCGCCGGCGACGCCCAGCCCAGTCCACCCCAGCCCAGCCGGCGAGCCCGCCGGCTGGCCGTCAGAAGTAAACTAATGAGTTTAGTGCTCGCACGCGGAGGTGGGACGTGACGACGGGGTTCTCTGACGGCGACTACGACATCCGCCTGGACGACAAATTCGGCCATCTGGCGCTGATCGACATCGATGCCGAGGCCGCGGCGCACGAGCCGTGGTTCAACCAGACGCTGACCTCGGTCAACGACTCGGTCATCCGGCTCGGTGTCGTGGAAGGCGATTTCCACTGGCACAAGCACGACGACACCGATGAGTTCTTCATGGTGCTCGAGGGCGAGTTGGTGATCGACCTGGAGGACCGTGACTCGGTCCGCCTGTCGCGCCACCAGAGCTACACCGTCCCGCGCACCGTCATGCACCGCACCAGTGCGCCGGCGCGCACCGTGATCCTCATGGTCGAGGCCGCCGGTGTCACGCCCACCGGGGACGACCCGCAGGCTTAGGTCTCGATCGGCTGCAACAAGCGGTGCGGCTTGCGCAGCACCTGTGTCACGGGATCGTCGCGCGTCGGCTGGTAGCCGCGCCGGCGCTCGGTGAGCAGGTCCTCGGGCCCCGGCGTCACTCCGCAGGCCTCGCACAGGCCACTCTCGCTCAGCATCGTCCCGCAGGCCGCGTGTCGGAACACCCGGCTGTTCTGGCGGCGGTGGTTGCCGCCCCAGACCAGCAGCGCGTGGATGACCGGCCACAGCTCCCGGCCGCTCTGGGTCAGCTCGTAGAGGTGGCGCCCCGCGTGCGCGGGGTCGGGGACGCGCGCGAGGATCCCGTCCTCGACCAGTCCGTTGAGCCGGTCGGACAGAACCGCCTTGGGGATGTCCAGGTGGGCCTGGAAGTCGTTGAAGCGCCGCACGCCGTAGAAGGCGTCGCGCACGATGAGCAGCGTCCACCGCTCGCCGACCGCCTCCAGCGCGCCCGCGATCGAGCAGTCCTGTCCTGCGTAGTCCTTGCCGAGCATGCATGTCATTCTAGCGCAGAGGTCTGGTGATCGAACTCGTGTGCTAGCCTGGCGCCCATCACAGGTTCGATCATTGAACTTCGATGGAAGGAGCGGCCCGTGAGCACCGCACGGATACGGGCGAGAGGCAGTGTCGTCGGCGCGACCAACTGGGTCCGGGCCGGCGCGGCGCTGTTCGGCGCGGCGTGGGGCTCTAACCAGTTCACTCCGATGCTGCTCGTCTACCGCCGGCAGCTCGGGCTGTCCACGGGCTCGCTCGAGGCCCTGTTCGGCGTTTATGCCCTCGGGCTCATCCCCGGGCTCCTCATCGCCGGGCCGCTCTCTGACGCGCGCGGACGCCGGCCGGTGATCCTGGCCTCCGCCGTGCTCTCGCTGGCGGGGACGCTGTCGCTGGTCGTGGCGGCCCACAGCCTGGCGCTGCTCTTCGTCGGCCGCTTTCTCACCGGCTTGGGCAGCGGCGCGGCATTCGGGGCCGGAACGGCATGGCTGCGTGAGCTCTCGCGCCCGCCCTTGGGCGACGCCGGCGACCACGACCGCGGCCCGGCGGGGCGCGGTCACCATGACCATCGGCTTTGCCGCTGGGACCGCTGGTCTCCGGGTGCTGGCGCAGTGGGCGCCGGATCCGGGCGTCGTGCCCTACCTGCCCCACGTGCTCGCTCATGCTCGGCGTGCTCGCGCTGGTGCCGGGTGCGCCCGGAGACCGTCGTCGCGTGGTGGCGGCGGCGCGATCGGGCGGGCGCTGCCGAGCCTGCGCCACCCGCGCTTTATACAAGGTCGTGGCGCCGATGGCGCCGTGGGTGTTCGCCGCCCCGGCCGTCGCCTTCGCGCTGCTGCCCAGCGTCGTCGGCGCGGCCCACGCCACCGACGGCATCGCCCTGACCGCCGGGTGGCCATGGTCGCCGCGATGGCGGGCGTCTTCGTCCAGCCGGTCGCCCGGCGCCTGGACGCTCAGGCCGCGGGCAACCGCGCCGCCACGCTCGGCCTGGCGGTCATGGTGGTCGGCCTGGCCCTCGGCGCCTTCACCGCGCACGAGCACCAGACGTGGCTGCTGTACCCAGCTCGATCGTGCTGGGCATGGGCTACGGGCTGTGCCTGGTGGCGGGCCTGGTCGAGGTCCAGCGCCTGGCCCACCCCGAGGCGCTGGCCGGACTCACCGCCATCTACTACGTCCTCACCTACATCGGGTTTGCCGTGCCCTACGTGCTGGCCCTGGCGGCCCACCTGACCGGCTACACGACGCTCCTGCTCATCACCGCGGCTCTGGCGCTGGTCACCGCGGTGTGGGTCAGCTTCCAGGGCCGGGCGTCGGCGCCCGCCTGAACCGGCCGGAGTCGGCGCACCGGTCCTCGTAGCCCAGCGCGGTGTAGAAGCGATGGGCGGCGTCGCGGGAGCGCAGGCTGGTGACCTCGACGTCGACGCAGCCGTGCGCGAGCGCCCAGCATTCGACCGCGGCCATGAGCCGCCGCCCGACGCCCGTCCGGCGATGCTCGGCGTCGACGCTGAGGGCGATGATCCGGGCGAAGGCCCCCGGGCGCTCGAAGTACGGCACGCGATGCACGGCGGCAAAGCCGGCCGGCGCGCCGTCGGCCTCGGCCACCAGCACCTCGCCCTGGGGCTCGGCCGCCCACGCCAGCAACTGCGCTCGAGGCCCGGGTGGCGATCGTGCGGGTAGCCGAGCTGCGTGAGCAGCGCGGCGATCCGATCGGCGTCGCGCGGGCCGAGCGACGCGGACACCCGTCGCCGTAGACGGCGGGCCGCCGGTAGTCGGGCTCCAGCAGGCTCATCGTCAGCCCATCCCAGCGGCCGTTCGAGCCGCGCGTCGAGTCGCGGGCCAGCCCTCGACGACGAATCCGACCGCGCGATAGCGTGGCGATCGCCGCGGCGTTGAACGTGTAGACCGTGAGCTGGAGGCGATGCAGGCCCAGCTCGTCGAAGGCGTGGCGGATGGTCGCCCGCATCAGCGCCGTTCCCAGCCCACCGCCGCGCCGGTCGGGTGCGATCGCCACGCGGCCGATGTGGCCCAGGCCGTGATGCTGCTGGGACTCGAGCAGGATGTGGCCCACCATCTCGCCGCTGTCGTCGATGCCGCGGCGAGCAGCTCTCCGGTCGCCGGTGCGCGCGGCGAGGTCGCGCAGCAGCTGCCCGCGGTCGAGCGGCCACGTGAACGCGCGGGCGCCCCGACCATTGCCACAGCGCGTCGGCGCTGTCGATCCAGGTCAGCAGGCGGTCGCAGTCGGCGGGCTGGAGCGCCCGCAGCGTGAGCCGATGGGTGGCGGGAAGGTCGGGCACTGCGGCCCACGATGCCAGCTCGGTCATGAGCGCAGGGGCGCAGATACGAGGGTGGGGTTAACCCCACCGGCGACTCGGGGGTGCTCGGCGGCGCATCCGCCTCCGCGCCCCAGCGACAGCGCGATCGGCCCGTCGGCAGGCTGGCGAGCATGAGAAATCCACGCTTCGCCTCCCACTCTGGCAGTCGAGCCGTCCGGGCGTCTGGCCCGGGCGGTGAGTTCGATCTCAGGCGCCTCGGCCCGCCACCCGCGGACCATCGTCGCCCTGTGGCTGGTGCTGATCGCCGGCTGCATCTTCGCCGGCGCCGCCGCCGGCACCAAGACCCTGTCCAACGCGCGGCTCGGGCACCGGCGAGTCGGCTCGGGCCGATGCCGCGCTGTCCGCCGCCCATCTCAAGTCGCCGGCGACCGAGAGCGTGCTGGTCAGCTCCGGCAGCGCTCAGAGCACCGGCGCGGCGGTCGAGGCGCTCGAGCGTCCGCGCCCGCCGGCTGCCCAGCGTGGCCGTCCGTCCAGGGCCCGCGCGAGGTGCCGGCCCTCTCGCGCGCCGGCGGCAGGCTGCAACTCGTGCAGGTGCAGCTGCGCGGTGATCCCGACAATGCCGATGAGCACGTGGCGCCGCTGCAGCGGGTCGTGGCCTCGGTCGCCGGCCTCGCATCCCGGCGCCACGCTGCAGGAGGCCGGCGACGGCCTCGGGCGGCCATGCCGTCAACCAGGTCGTCAACCACGACCTCAGCCACGCCGAGCTCGTCTCGCTGCCGATCACCCTGATCATCCTCATCGTCGCCTTCGGTGCGCTGGTGGCGGCCGTCGTGCCGCTGCTGCTCGGCCTGACCTCGGTCGCGGGCGCGCTCGGAGCGCTGGGCGTCATCTCGCACATCGCCCCTGAGGGGCAGCCCACCGCGTCGGTCGTGGTCCTCATCGGGCTGGCCGTGGGCGTCGACTACTCGCTGTTCTACATCCGGCGCGAACGCGAGGAGCGCCGGGCCGGGCGCGACCGCGACGCCGCCCTGACCGCGGCGACGGCCAGCGTCGGCCGCGCCATCGTCGTCGCCGCGCTGACGGTGATGGTCGGCCTGGCCGGCCTGACGTTCACGGGCCTGGGCGTGTTCACCTCGATGGCGCTCGGCGCGATCCTCGTGGTGGCCCTCGCCGCCGTCGGCTCGGTGACGGTGCTGCCGGCGGTGCTGGCGCTGCTCGGCGACCGGATCGACCGCGGCCGGCTGTGGCCGCGCCGCCGCCGCCGCTCTGGCACGCCCGGCGTGTGGCAGCGCGTGGTGGCCGGCGATCACCGCTCGCCCGGCGGCGTCGCTGCTGGTGACCGTGGTCGTGCTCGGCGCACTCTCGGTGCCCGTGCTCGGCATGCGGACCGGCGATCCCGGCGTCCGCGATCTGCCCATCAACAACTCCGGTCCGGGTCGCCGACCAGGCCATCGACCGGGCCTTCCCGGGCACGCCCACCGAAGCCCAGCTCGTCGTCACCGGACACGATCTGGGACGGCCCGGCGGCTCAGCACGCCATGCAGGACCTGGGCCGGCGCGCCGAGCTCGTGACCGGCGGCCACGGGTCGGTCACCGTCGACGTCGCCCGCGACGGCTCGACCGCCGTGGTCTCCGTGCCGTTCCCCAACATCCCGCTGCCCGCACAGCAGGACGTGGTCAAGCGCCTGCGTCAGACCGTGGACGGCACCCTCGCGCTCCCCGGGGCCAAGGTCATGCTCACCGGCGACGCCGCGGGCAACGCGGACTTCTCCGGCCGGCTGGCCACGATCACGCCGCTGGTGATCGCGGGCGTGCTGGGGCTGGCCTTCCTGCTGCTGATCTGCGCGTTTGGCTCGCCGGCGCTGGCGGCCTCGGTGATCGGCCTGAACCTGCTCTCGGTCGGAGCCTCGTTCGGGATCCTGGTGGAGGTCTTCCAGCACGGCGTCGGCGAGAAGCTGCTGGGCTTCACCTCCGACGGGGCGATCGTCGAATGGCTCCCGCTGTTCGCCTTCGTCCTGCTGTTCGGGCTGTCGATGGACTACACGGTGCTCATCCTCGAGCGGGTGCGCGAGGAGCGCAACCGCGGCGCCGACGCCAGGACCGCATCGGTGCGGGCCCTCGGGGCGACCGCGGGGACGGTGACGAGCGCGGCTGCGGTGATGATCGCGGTGTTCTCGATCTTCGCCACGCTGCACCTGCTGGAGTTCAAGCAGCTCGGCTTCGGCCTCGCCGTCGCCATCCTGCTCGATGCCACCATCGTCCGGGCCGTGGCCCTGCCCGCCGCCGTCACCCTTCTGGGGCGGCGGACGGCACGGCGCCGGGAGTCCTTCGCCCCGGTGATGGAGCCCTCGGCGCTGCGATGATGTCGCTGGGAGTCACAGGTAATGGCTAAGCACCAGGCTCAGCTCGCACAGCGCACCGGCAGCGCACTGCTGGCAGGGGAGATCACCCTGTCAGTGGTGTGCTGCCTGGCCGTCACCATCATCTGGGCGGCGACCGGGGGCCCGTTCTGGCCCATGTGGGTGTGGACGGGCCTGGCCCTGCCGATCGCGCTGCAGGTGGCGTGGCGGCGGGCCTGGGCGGAGCCCCGCGGGCCGCGCCGCCGGCTGGCGCTCCAGGGCTCGATCTCGGTCGTCGCTCGCCGCCTATCGACGTGCTGGTGTGGGCGATGTCGGGGTTCGGCTTCTTCTGGCCGGTGTTCCCGGCGGTCGGTCTGGGCATGGCCTTCGCCCTGCACGCGGTGTTCTACTCACCGCGCCAGACCGACCTCACCGCGCGGGTCGACGAGCTGACCCGGACCCGGCGCGGCGTACTGGACGTCCAGTCGGCGGAGCTGCGCCGGATCGAGCGCGACCTCCACGACGGCGCCCAGGCCCGGCTGGTGGCGCTGACGATGCAGCTCGGGCGGGCCGAGGCGCGCCTCGAGGACCGGCCCGAGACGGCCGAGCTCGATCCGCCAGGCGCGCGAGGAGGCCACCGCCGCGGTGGCCGAGCTGCCGCGATCTCGCGCGCGGCATCGCCCCGCCGGTGCTGGCCGACCGCGGCCTCGTAGCCGCCGTGGAGGCGCTGGCGCAGCGCTCGGGAATCGACGCCACCGTGGAGAGCAAGCTGACCGAGCGCCTGGCTCCCGGTGGTCGAGTCGGCGGCCTACTTCGTCACCGCCGAGGCGCTCACCAACGCCGTCAAGCACGCTCCCGGGCGCCTCGGTCGCGGATCGCCATCCGCCGCGCCGGGTCGCGCCTGGTCGTGGAGGTCTCCGACGACGGTCCCGGCGGCGCCGATCCCCGCGGCAATGGGCTCAGCGGCCTGCGCCAGCGGGTCGAGGCGCTGGACGGCACGCTCGACGTCGACTCGCCCGAGGGCATCGGCACGACCATCCGGGCGGTGTTGCCATGCGAGTCGTGATCGCCGAGGACTCCGTGCTGCTGCGCGAGGGCATCGTCGCGCTGCTCCAGGAGTACGACATCGAGGTGGTGGCCCAGGCCGACGACGGCGACGGTCTGCTGCGGATCGTCGCCGGGCACAAGCCGGACCTGGCGATCGTCGACGTGCGCCTGCCGCCGACGTTCACCGACGAGGGGATCCGCGCCGCGCTCGAGGCGCGCCGCCGCCACCCCGACCTGTCGGTGCTCGTCCTCTCCCAGTACGTGGAGCCGGTCTACACCGGCGAGCTCCTCGCGTCAGGCGAGAGCGGGGTCGGCTATCTGCTCAAGGAGCGCGTCGGCGAGGTGCGCAGCTTCCTGGATGCGGTGCACCGCGTCGCCGGCGGCGGCACCGCGCTGGACCGCGAGGTCATCGCGTCGCTCGTGCGCGCCCAGACGGGCAGCGGCGAGGACGCGCTCGCCCAGCTGACACCCCGCGAGCGCGAGACGCTTTCGCTCATCGCGCAGGGCCGGACCAACGCCGCCATCGCGCGTGAGCTGGTGATCACGCTCGGCGCCGTCGAGAAGCACGTCACCAATATCTTCGGAAAGCTCAACCTCCCTGCCACCGATGACGATCACCGCCGCGTCCTGGCGGTGTTGGCCTACCTCGGAGCGGCCGGTCCCGGGACCGGTGAGGCCCCGTCATCGGGGTAGACTCGCGGCCATGAGCCTGGAGGAGCACAGCATCGAGACGGCAGGCGAGCGATGCGAGGAGTGCGGCGCCCGGCTGACCCCGTCAGAGCTCGAGGCGGTGCTCGAGTCCGGCGGGCCGACGCTGTGCGCGATTCACGCGGCCGAGGATGAGCCCGGCCTCGCTGCCGACGACGAGTTCGCCGAGGAGTAGCCGGCGGCCGAGGCGTAGCCGGCGGCCGAGGAGTAGCCGGCGCCCGGGGAGTAGTCGGCGGCCGGACCGAGACGCCCGGGCCGCCGAAACCGTGTTCTCATCCCGGCGGATGGCGCCGGAGCCGGCGGGTCGGCTACTTGCTGGCTGCGCGCCGTCCCGCGACCGCGTTCTTGAGCGTGGCTCCGGCGGTGAACTTGGCGTTCTTGGACGCCTTGATCTTCACCGGCGCGCCCGTCTGAGGGTTGCGGCCCGTACGCGCCCCGCGCTTGGCCACGGAAAACTTGCCAAAGCCGGTGATCGCGACCTCGTCACCCTTCTTGAGGGTCTTGGTCACCGTGGTGAGCAGCGAATCCAGCGCACGCGACGAGTCGGCCTTGGACAGCCCGCTGTCCTTGGCGATCGCGTCGATGAGTTCCGTCTTGTTCATCCTGTCTCCTAGCGTGAAACGTTGATTGGCGGTGGGCAGAGTAGCCGCATCGCAGGCGGACCGGTCGGAAGGAGTGACACAGTGTCACGCGTGCCGGACCTCAAAGCTTGCAGAAGATGCCGGTGAAGTCGCAAATTCCTCGCTTGGCCCGCCACGCCATGACCGGCTCGGCGCATGCGACGCTCGGGGCCAGGGTAGCTCGAAGGGGGCACGTCAGGATTATTGGCGGCTTGTGCGGCCGCCCCGCGCCGCCTGGCATCCGCGGGTCGGCCGCCGAATTTGACCACTAATCCTGACGTGACCCCTGACCGTCGAGCTCCGGCAGTAGGTCCGCGATCGAGTCCACGATCCGCCCGGCCCGATACGGGTGTCGCTCGGCGTCCTCGCGCGTCGTCAGCCCGCTGAGGACGAGGATCGTCTCCATGCCCGCCTCCAGCCCGGAGACGACGTCGGTGTCCATCCGGTCGCCGATCATCGCTGCCGTCTCGGAGTGGGCGTCGATGGCGTTCAGCGCCGAGCGCATCATCAGCGGGTTGGGCTTGCCGACGTAGTACGGATCGATCCCGGTCGCGCGGGTGATGAGCGCCGCCACCGAGCCGGTGGCCGGCAGCGGCCCGTCCACGGACGGGCCCGTCGCATCCGGGTTGGTGGCGATGAAGCGCGAGCCGTTTGTGATGAGGCGGATGGCCTGCGTGATGCGCTCGAAGCTGTACGTGCGCGTCTCGCCCAGGACGACGTAGTCGGGCCTGCGCTCGGTGAGCGTGTAGCCGGCGCTGTGCAGCGCGGTCGTCAGGCCGGCCTCGCCGATGACGAACGCCGAGCCTCCGGGACGCTGGTCCTGCAGGAAGCGCGCGGTGGCCAGCGCCGAGGTCCAGATCGCCTCCTCGGGCACGTCGATCCCGCTGTTGCGCAGCCGCGCGGCCAGATCACGCGGCGTGTAGATCGAGTTGTTGGTCAGGACCAGGAAGCGCGTTGCCGTTCGCGCGCAGGCGCGCCACGAACTCGTCGGCGCCCGGGATCGCGTGCTCCTCGTGCACCAGCACGCCGTCCATGTCCATCAGCCACGAGTGGATCTCTCGATGGGCCATCGCTCACCGACACATTAGGAGGACAGCTCGTGACCCGGGCTCGCGCCCGCCGTGGTAGCCAGCGAGATGAGGTGGTTGCGGCGATCGCCTCGCGCGGGGATCGTGGGAGAAAACCGTTATGTCGTGATGGTGATCTCCCACGCTCAATTGAGACCCTCAGCGCCGCTACCTCCATCCCCAGTCCCAGCGATTTTTCGGGCCTAGGCGGCCAACTAGCTAGCTGACCGCCGAGGTCAGGTCGTACAGCGTCTGGCCGCCGATCGTCACCGCCTTGTAGTGGGCCTTGACCCAGGTGGTGATGGCGCTGGACGAGCCCGCGCGGCCACCGGGTCCGCCCCCGCCTGAGGCGATGTAGTAGTGGATGTCGCCGGCCTTCACGTAGCTCTGGAACTGGGCCAGGGTGAGCTGGCCGCCCTCTCCGCTGAAGCCGCCGATCGCCATGACCGGCTCGCCGCCGGTGGCCAGCTCCAGCGACGCCGCCGACTGTGAGCCCGACGTCGCGGCCACCCACCGGTAGCGGCCGGCGTTGGCCGTCAGCGCCTGCTTGAGCGCCGCGCTGACCGTCGTCTGCGCCGCCCGGCATGCCGCCGGTCGAGGCGCCGCCGCGCGTCGCCGCCGCCGGGGAACGCCCCGCTCGGCCGCGCCCCGCTCGGCACCGCGCCACGTGCGCCGGTGGGCGCACCGGCACCGGTCGCGTACGCCGCTGAAGCGCATCCCCCCGCCGCCGCCCAAGCCGCCACCCATCCCGCCGGCGCTCGCCGGGCCCGCCGACGGGACCGAGCCCGTGTGCGGCGTGGAGATCGTCTGAGCGGCGTAGGCCACCGGGCCCGGCGACGGACGCCATCACGCCCAGCACCACCGCCACCACGCCCAGCCGGGCGCGCAGAGGGCGCCACAGCGCGGAGACGATCAGACCGGCCACGGCGGCCAGCCCCGGCCACGCAGGATGAGCGTGCGCAGCCACGGCTCCCAGCTCGGCGTGCGATCCAGGAGCTCCCACGACCAACCGGCGCTCACGGCCACCGCCACGGCGGCGGCCACCCGTGCCCGCGCCGTGTCACGCCGGGCCCACAGCATGCCGGCCGCCGATGGCCACCAGCGCGGCGATCGCGGGGGCGAGCGCCACCGTGTAGTAGGTGTGGATGATCCCGCTGGAGAGGCTGAAGACGAGGCCGCTGACGATCAGCCAGCCGCCCCACAGCAGCAGCGCGGCGCGCGTGCGATCGGTGCGCGGCGCCCGGCGCGTCGCGACCAGGCCGGCGCCGAGGGCCAGCAGCGCGGCGGGCAGCAGCCACGAGGCCTGGCCGCCCATGACGGAGTTGAACAGCCGCAGGACGCCGGTGGCGCCGCTGAAGTTCCCGCCGGCGCCGCCACCGCCACCGCCACCGCCGCCTGGGCCGCCGCTGCCGAAGATGCGCCCCAGCCCGTTGTAGCCGATGATGAGGTTGAGGATGCTGTTGTCAGACGAGCCGTCGATCATCGGCCGCGAGCTCGCCGGCCACAGCGCGACGATCGCCACCCACCAGCCGGCGCTGACCACGATCGCCACACCCCCGGCCAGCATCTGCGCCACGCGCCGGCGCAGGCTCGTCGGGCGCCGCCACCAGGTAGACGAGCGCGAAGGCCGGCAGGACCAGGAAGGCCTGCATCATCTTGGCCAGGAAGGCGAACCCGATCATCGTCCCGGCCGCCACCACCCAGCGCGTCCCGGCGCGCTCCAGCGCCCGGGTGAGGCAGTAGGCGGCGGCGACGAGCAGGAGCACGAGCAGCGCGTCGGGGTTGTTGAAGCGGAACATGAGCGCCGCCACCGGCGTCGTCGCCAGCAGCGCGCCCGCGGCCAGGCCCGCGCCCGTCCCGAACCAGCGCTTGATCGCCGCGTAGAGCAGGGCCACCGCGGCGACGCCCTCGAGCGCCTGCGGGGCGAGCATGCTCCAGCTGCTGAAGCCGAAGATGCGCCCGCTGAGCGCCATCACCCACAACGACGCCGGCGGCTTGTCGACGGTGATGAAGCTCGACGAGTCGATCGAGCCGAAGAAGAACGCCTTCCAGCTCTTGGTGCCCGCCTGGACGGCGGCGGCGTAGAAGCTGTTGGCGTAGCCGGAGGCGCTCAGGTCCCAGAGGTACGCCACGGCGGTGACCAGCAGCAGGGTCGGCAGCGCCAGGCGCTGCCAGTTGGCGGCCAGCCACGTGGAGGCGGTGGGCGCGGGCGCACGCAGGAAACCGTCCCGCCCGCCCTCCCGCGCGGGCGCGGGGCGTCGGAGAAGACCAGTGCTCGATGTTCATGTGAGCAGCTTCGGCGAGCCCCGTAAGCCGAGCGTCTTAAACGCCGAAGGACTGTCGATGCGCCGCGTGAGACGCGCGTCACGGGTGGCGCTGGACGCCGCGCACGATCGCGTCGACGTCCCGGTGCCCGGCCCGCACTCCGAGCCCCACCAGGTCCAGCTGCTCGGTGACCGACGGCGCGCACCGCGGCGCGGTTGTCGGTGTCGTTGCCGGTGGCGAACATGTCAGCCGTGTAGATCGCCACCGTGACCTCGCGGCGCGCCGCGCGCTCGCGCAGCGTCCGCAGCTTTTCGCCGCCGGTCTCGAACACCAGCACCGGCTGGACCATCAGCGGCAGGTAGCGGGCTCCGTCGGCGTCGACGTACGTCCTCGCCGATCGCCGCCGCCCCCGCCGATGCCACCAGCCCGCTCATGAGAAACGCCGTGACGTTGAGGCGCTGCCAGGCGGCGAGGTCGTCACGAACCACGATCGCGACCTTGGTGTCGAACTCGGCGACGGTCATCGGCGCCGGATCATCGCCGCGCCGGCGCGCCGCAACCGCCTGCGGTAGGTTGCTCCTGTGACAGTGCGATCGCCATGTCCCTGAGGGCAAGTGCCACCTTCACCACGATCGCATAACACGCGTGTCGCCGTCCTGGACGACTACCAGCGCCGCGCGCACAGCTACGCCGATTGGGAGTCGCTCGGGCGACGACGTCCACGTCGAGTTCTTCTCGGAGCCCATCGCCCAGGACGAGCTCCCGGCGCGGCTGAGCAACTTCGACGTGCTCGTGCTGATGCGCGAGCGCACACGCTTTCACCGCGACGTGCTCTCCCAGCTCCCCAACCTCAGCCTCGTCATCACCACCGGCATGCGCAACGCCTCGCTCGACGTCGAGCTACCTGCTCGAGCGCGGCGTCACGGTGTGCGGCACCCAGGGCACGGGCGGCGGCGCCGGCCGCCGGCGTGCCCAGCACGGTCGAGGTGGCCTGGGCGCTCATCCTCGCGGTGGCCAAGCGCGTCACGCAGGAGGACCGGGCGCTGCGCTCCGGGCGCTGGCAGCTCGACCTCCCGGTGAACCTCGCGGGCGCCACACTGGGCCTGGCCGGCCTGGGCAACCTCGGCGCGGCCATGGTCGGCCCGGCGCGGGCGTTCGGCATGGAGGTGGTGGCGTGGAGCCAGAACCTCAGCGACGAGCGCGCCGCCGAGGTCGGGGTGCGCCGCGTCTCCAAGGAGGAGCTGCTGGCCGGCGCCGACTTCCTCTCCATCCACCTCGTTCTCTCAGACCGCAGCCGCGGCCTCATCGGCGGCCCCGAGCTGCTGCAGATGAAGCCGACCGCCGCGCTCATCAACACCTCGCGCGGGCCGATCGTGGACGAGGCGGCGCTCGTGGCAGCGCTGCGCGTCGGCGTGATCGCGGCGGCCGGGCTCGACGTCTATGAGCGCGAGCCCCTCCCGGCCGATCACCCGCTGACGATGCTGCCCAACGTCGTCCTGCTGCCGCATCTCGGCTACGTATCGGAGCCCGGCATGCGCCACATGTACGGGCAGGTGGTGGAGGACATCGCGGCCTTCCTCCACGGCGAGCCGATCCGGACCCTCGGCTGAGCCGCGGGTCTACGATTCCCTCAGCCGCCGTCCACAGAAAGAGGGAGAGACCGCATGGCGCTGGACCCCAAGCACACCGCGATCGTCCTGATCGAGTACCAGAACGACTTCACCTCCGACTCGCTGGCCGGCGAGCTGGGCGCCGCGCCGGTCGCCTCCTAGCCGGCGCGTGCCGCTGACCTCAGACGCTTCCGTCACCCAGCTCTTCCTGGAGCTGGTGGCGGTCCCGTCGCCGAGCCGGCGCGAGCGCGTGGTCGGCGAGCTCATCCGCGAGTGGCTCGCCGGCCACGGGGTGCCATCGGCCTACGACGACGCCGGCGAGGTCAACGGGTCGGACTGCGGCAACCTCATCGCCACCGTGCCGGGCGCACCGGGGGCGCCCGACGTATCTGTTCGTCTCCCACATGGACACGGTCGAGTCGGGCACGCCTCCGGTCACGCCGCACATCGACGACGACGGGGTCATCCGCTCAGACGGCGAGACGATCCTGGGCGCCGACAACAAGGCTGCCGTCGCCGCCGTCATGCGCGTGTGCGCGGCGGCCGCGAGCCTGTCCCGAGGCGCAGCGGCCGACGGTGCACGCCGCCTTCACCTGCTGTGAGGAGAGCGGCAAGATGGGCGCCGGCCTGCTCGCGCGCCGATCTGCTGCAGCGCGTCGACTGCGCCTTCTCCGTCGACGGCGCCAAGCCGGTCGGCACGGTCGATCACGCGTGCGCTGGGCCAGACCTCGTTCGTGTTCGTGGTCCACGGACGCGCCGCCCACGCCGCCGCCAACCCCGAGGCGGGGATCAACGCGATCGCGGTGGCGGCGGAGATCGTCGCCGCGCTGCCGCTGGGCCGCCAGCCGGGCGGCGGCAGCGTCAACGTCGCCGCGATCATCGGCGGCTCGGTCATCGACCGCCTCACGCCCGAGCTGCTCGCGGAGCCGGAGGCGTTCAGTCCGCACTGCGGCAGCGCCCTGACCAACTCCGTCCCCGACCGGGCGCTCGTGCGCGGCGAGGTGCGCGGCTACACGGTCGAGGAGATCGAGACGACGATCGACGCCATCACCGAGACGGTCGCCCGCGTCTGCGACGCGCACGGCGCCCGCCACGACTGGATCCGCGATCGCGAGCGGATGGTGCCCCCGTTCCCGCACGCCGAGGAGCTCGCGCGCCCGGGCGCTGGTCCAGGCCGCTGCCGCCCAGGTCGACGGCCTGCGCGTCGTCCTGGAGGAGCGCCAGGCCACGCTCGAGGCCAACTACCTGGCGGCGAGCACCGACGTCGTCGCCCTGGCCAGCGGCGGCCGCGATCCGCACCAGGTCTCGGAGTCGATCCCGGTCGCCGAGCTCGAGCGCCTGGAGGCGCTGCTCGTGGCGATCCTCAGCGCCGACGAGAGCCGCCGCCTCGGAACGCTAGCCCGGGCCGTCCTCGGTGACGGCGTGGGCCAGCACGCCCGCGGTGGCGTAGATGTGGGCGAACGCGCGCGCCTCCTCGCCGGTCCACAGCGACGAGCCGTGGCCGTAGGTGGAGCCCAGGCGCCGACCGGCGTCGAGCAGGCTGTAGGGGCTGCGCGTCCCCAGCGGCACGATGTTGCCCTTGTGCAGGCGCACCCGCACCTCGCCGGTGACGCGCTCCTGGGAGCTGTCCAGGAAGGCGCGGATGTCGGTGAGCAGCGGGTCGTAGTAGCGGCCCTCGTGGAGCATGTCGCCGAAGGTCGTGCCCAGCGACGCCTTCAGCGTCTGCTGGGCGTTGGTGAGCACGAGGCGCTCGAGCTCGCGGTGGGCGGCGATGAGGGTGAGCATCCCCGGCGCCTCGAAGCCGAGGCGGCCGACGATGCCCATGATCGTCTGCCCGGTGTGGATGCCGCGGCCGACGCCATGGGCGCCGCCGATGCGGTTGAGCAGCGCCAGCGTGTCGTAGCCGGGGACGCCGATGCCCAGCTCGCCGATCGCCGCCTCGGCGTCCGCGACGCCGCTCACGGCCTCGCAGGCCACCGGCAGCCCGCGCTCGAAGCGCAGCAGCAGCTCGGCCGGCTCGTCGGGCGCGTCGGCGATCGAGCGCGTCGTCGGCCACGCCTCCTCGGGCAGGTACTCCCACGAGCCGTAGGTCTCCTCGCCGCCGATCGTCGTGCCGAGGATCCCGAAGTTGAACGAGTACTCGGCGGTGATGTCGGAGACCGCATGGCCGCGCTCGCGCAGGAAGTCGCGCTCCTCCTCGCGGGTGTGCTGCTCGTCGCGGATCAGCCCGGCGATCTCCAGCTTGGGGGCCAGCGCCTTGGTCACCGCGTCGAAGCGGACGTGGTCGTTGCCGGCGCCGGTCGAGCCGTGGGCGATGACGTCGGCGCCGCGCTCCAGCGCGACCCGGGTGACCTCCTCGGCCTGGAGCATCCGCTCGACCCCGACGCAGGACGGATAGACGCCGTTGCGCAGGTAGTTGGCCTTGAGGATGTAGGAGACGAACTGCTCATAGAGACGGGCGCGCCCGTCGATGACGACGTGCTCGTCGGCGCCCGAGCTCCTCGGAGCGCTGCGCGATCTCGCGCAGCTCGTCGGGCGCGAAGCCGCCGGTGTTGACGGTGACGGTGGTGACCCGCTCGCCGCGGTCGACGAGCACCGCCAGGCGCGTAGGAGGTGTCCAGCCCGCCGGAGAAGGCGAGCACGTAGTGGCGACCGGGCATCAGTTCTCAGAGACCTCCAGGATCGGGACCCGGTCGATCGACGAGGCCGGGGGACAGGATGTAGTAGCGGCTGGCGCCGGCGTCGATCTTGGCCTGCATCTCCCGCTGGGCGTCCAGGTCGCGGGAGTCCATCCAGGTGGTGGGCGCGCTGCTCGGCGTCGTCCTCGTGCACGTCGGTGCGGTAGACGAGCGTGTGCGGCACCGGATGCAGGTCCAGCACGGCGGAGACGACCTCCATGCGCCCGAACTTGCGGTGCACGCGCAGCGCCTGGTCGGTGAACTGGGCCACGCCGGTGAGCGTCTGCGCGCGGTAGACCTCCAGGCCCAGCCCCTTGGTGGTGGTGCCGAGCCCGGGGATCGAGGAGCACAGCGACCAGCCGACCCAGCCGCCGGGCACCGGGGTCGGCGCCGCGCAGTAGCCGGCGACCGGGATGGGCCCGTCGTAGCCCAGCCGCTCGGCCTCGGCGAGCACCGCGGCCAGCACCTGGGCGGTGCGAGCCCGCTCGGCGGCGTAGCCGCGCTCCTCGGCCGCCGCCGCGCGGGCGCGCTCCGGCGGCAGGGTGACGAGCAGGAAGGCCGAGGGCAGCAGGCCGAGGTCGATCATCACCCAATTCTGCAACGGGATGCCCTTGTCGCCGAACGCGGTGGCGTTGAGCACGTTGTAGACGCGCATCAGGTCGGCGACGGTCCACGACTCGGCCCGCCGTGGCCCGGGTTCGGCTCCAGGAAATCGAGCGTCGTCACCGGCACCCCGAACGGGGTGGTGTCGCAGCTGCGCCAGCACGGCGCGGTTGGAGGCCAGGTACAGCCCGTAGCCATCGGCCAGCAGCTGCTGCGCCTCGCGCGGCGATATCGGCTCGGGTCAGCGGCACGGGCGCGACTCTAGAGCAGGGCGAAAGCCTCCGGCCGGACGCGATCGCGCTCAAGATCCAGGCCGGCGCGGCCGATGTCATGGCGAAGTGAGTATCAGCGCAGTGGTCGGGCGCATCGACCAGATCATCCAACTGCAGCAGCAGATCCTTGACCCGGCGTCGCTCGCCGGCAGCTCTGCCGCGTCCTCGTCCGCGTCGACGGGCGCCTCGTTCTCCACGGGCACCGGTGCCACCGGCACCGGGACCTCCAGCGACTTCGCCAGCCAGCTGGCCAGCGCGCAGGCGCCGCCGCGCCGCTCGCCTCGTCGGCCTCGGGCGTCGTGGGTACGACCGCGTCGGGCGTCGCGGGCGTCGCGGGCCGGTCGTGGGCGTCGTGGGCGCCAGTGGCGGCGTCGGCGTCGGAGACCCGCGCGTGGCGGCGATGGTCAACGAGGCCAACTCGCTGGTCGGCAAGCCCTACGTCTACGGCGGCGGCCACTCCGGCTGGGGCCCGCAGTCCGGGCTATGACTGCTCGGGCTTCGTCTCGGCGGTACTGCACGCCGGCGGCTATCTCAACTCGCCGGTGGACACCACCGCGCTGCCCAGCCAGCCCGGCATGGTGTCGGGCCCCGGCCAGTACGTCACCGTCTATGACCGCGCCCTCCCCGGCCAGAGCGGCCACGTGATCATCGACGATCAACGGCCAGTTCTACGAGTCCGGCGGCATGCACGGCGCCTGGGGCGGCGGCGGAGGCGTGCAGAAGATCGCCACCCCGTCGGCCTCCTACCTGGCCACCTTCCCGACGGTCCTGCACCCCGAGGGGCTCTGACCCGGGCTCAACCCTCGCTGCCGGCGCGATCAGCCTGCCGGCGCACCGGTCCCAGGCTGTCGGCGATCGCGACCAGCTCAGCGGCGGTCAGCCACCGGTCGTTGGTGTCAGAGCTGTAGCGAAAGCCGTCGGGCAGCGTGCTGCCGGCGGGCGGTGCCGTGTCCAGACGCGCCGGCATGATGACGTAGCGATCGCCGATGTCGAAGGAGTTGCGAGACTCGTCCTCGGTGAGCAGCACCTCGTGGAGCTTCTCGCCGGGGCGGATGCCGGTGATGACCCGCTCGGCGTCGGGGGCCAGCGCGTCGGCCACGTCGACGATCCGCATCGACGGGATCTTGGGCACGAACGTCTCGCCGCCCTTGAGCAGCGGGCAGGCAGCTGAGCACGAACTCCACCGCCTGCTCCAGCGTGATCCAGAAGCGCGTCATCCGCTCGTCGGTGATCGTGATCCGCCCGGTCTCGGCCTGCTGGCGGAAGATGGGGATGACGCTGCCCCGGCTCCCGGCCACGTTGCCGTAGCGCACCGAGCGCGAAGCGCGAGGCCGCCCCGCCCGACGTAGACGCCCGCCTGCGCGACGATCTTCTCCGGCGCACAGCTTGGTGGCGCCGTAGAGGTTGGCCGGGTTGACGGCCTTGTCGGTGCTCAGCGCGACGGTCAGCGCCACCCGGTTGTCGATCGCCGCCGAGATGACGTTCTGGGTGCCCACGACATTGGTCTGCACCGCCTCGAACGGGTTGTACTCGCACGCCGGGACCTGCTTGAGCGCTGCCGCGTGGACGATGACATCCACGCCGCGGGTGGCGACCCGCAGCCGTTCCAGGTCGCGCACGTCGCCGAGCAGGAGCCGCAGGCGGCTATCGTCGACGGCGAGGGCCAGCTCGCCCTGCTTGAGCTCGTCGCGGCTGAAGGCGCGGACGCGCCTTGACGTCGTAGCGCGCGAGCACGCGCCGGATGAAGGCGGTACCGAACGAGCCGGTCGCGCCGGTGATGAGCAGGGTCTTGCCGTTGAGGTCCATGGACTGACCGGATTGCGGTGGCGGCCAAGTCTATGCACGGGCTCGGCTGACAGAATCGCCGCTGTGCGCACCGTCGCGGTCGTCCAGGCGCGAATGACCTCCACCCGCCTGCCGGGCAAGGTGCTCCTGGATCTGGCCGGCCGCCCGATGCTCGAGCGCCAGCTCGAGCGCCTGGGCCGCAGCCGGCAGATCGCTGAGATCGTGCTCGCGGTCACCACCAACCCCGACGACGACCCGCTCGTCGCGGTCGCCGACCGCCTCGGCCTGCGCTGGTACCGCGGCAGCGAGCATGACGTCTTGGACCGCTACGCCGGCGCGGTCGCGCGCTGCCGGCGGCGATCTCGTCGTCCGGATCACCTCGGACTGCCCGCTGATCGATGCCGCCGAGGTGGACGTGGTCATTGACGAGCTGATCGAGCGTCGCGCGACCTACGACTACGCCTCCAACTCGATCGCGCCGTCGCTGCCCCGGGGGCTGGACTGCGAGGCGTTCTGGTCCGACGTGCTCGAGCGGATGGCGCGCATGGCCACCTCCGCGGCCGCGCGCGAGCACGTGACGTGGTTCTGCTACGGCGAGCGTCCTGACCTGTTCGCCGTCCACAGCGTGGTGCGCCCGTTCGACGCGGCGGATCTGCGCTTCACCGTCGACACGGCGGACGATCTGGCGCTCGTGCGCCGCCTCTACGCCGACCTCGACGTCGCCGGCGCCGACGTCGGCGTGGCCGCGCTCATCGCGCACCTCCGGGCTCATCCTGAGCTGGCGCAGCTCAACGCACATGTCCGCCAGAAGCAGGCCACCGCGTGAGCAAGCCCGCGATCCTCATTCGGGCTGACGGCTCGGCTGCGATCGGCATGGGCCACCTGATGCGCTGCCTGGCCCTGGCCCAGGTGGCCGGCCCGCGTGCGACGTTCCTCTGCTCCGAGCCTCCCGCCCCGTTCATCGAGCGCGCCGCGACGGCGGGGGCCGCGGTGCGCGCGCTGGCGTCCCCGCCGGCCACCGCCCAGGACCTCGCCGAGACCTCGGAGGTCGCACGGACGATCGGCGCCGCAGTGGATCGTGCTCGACGGCTACGCGTTCGACGGTGACTTCCAGGACGGCCTGGTCGCCGACGGCCACCGCGTGCTGGCCATCGACGACCACGGCCACGCCGGTCACTACGGCGCGCAGGTCGTGCTCAACGCCAACGCCGACGCGGACCCCGGGTTCTACGCGGAGCGCGCCCCCGGCAGCCGGCTGCTGCTGGGCCTGCGCTACGCGCTGCTGCGCGCCGAGTTCCGCGACCGGCCCACGCCCGACGGCCCCCAGCCCCAACGGGCGCGGCGCGTGGCGATCACCTTCGGTGGCAGCGACCCCGACAACGTCTCGGTGCAGGTGCTCGAGGGCCTCGCCGCCGTCCCGGGACCGCTCGACGTGCTGCTCGTCGTCGGCGGCGCCAACCCCCACGAGGCGTCGCTCCGGGCCGCGGCGGCTCGGTGCCCGCACGCGGTGGAGGTCGCGGTCGATGTTGCCGACATGGCCGCCCGCCTGGCCGCCTGTGATCTCGCCGTCACCGCGGCCGGGGGCACGCTCCTGGAGCTCGCCCGGGTCGGGACGCCGGCGATCGCGATCGTCGTCGCCGACAACCAGGCTCCGGGCGCGTGCGCCCTGGCCGAGGCGGGCGCGGTGGTGAATCTCGGCCGCCACGAGATCCTCGATCCGGACGCCATCGCCGCCGCCGTCGCCGTCCTGGCCGGCGACGCTGACCGTCGCGAGGCGCTCGTGCGCCGCGCCACGGCGCTGGTCGACGGGCAGGGCGCGGCGCGCGTGCTCGAGACGCTGCGGGCGCTGACCGCCGCAGGGCTGGCGGCGCGGTGAGCGAGTTTCTGCCCTACGGGCGCCAGTCGATCGAGCCCGCCGACGTGGACGCGGTGCGTGCCGCCCTCCGCGACCCGCTCATCACCCAGGGCCCGCGCGTGGAGCGCTTCGAGGCGGCGCTCGCCGACGCGGTGCAGGCCCGCCACGCCGTGGCCTTCGCCAACGGCACCGCGGCGCTGCACGGGGCCGCCGCCGCGGCCGGCCTCGGCCCCGGCGACGAGATGCTGACGACGCCGATCAGCTTCGTCGCCTCGGCGAACTGCGCGCTGTTCATGGGTGCGCGCCCCACCTTCGCCGACATCGACCCTGACACGGGCAACCTCGACCTCGCCGCCGCGCGCGACGCCGGGCGTCTGGACGGGGTCGCGCGCCTGCGTCGCCGTGTCGCTCGCCGGCCTGCCCATCGACCTCGCACCGCTCCAGGCGGCCCGCCGCGACGGCGTGATCGTGATCGAGGACGCCGCCCACGCCCTCGGAGCGATCCGCGACGGCCGCCCCGTCGGGGCCGGCGCCGCGGACATGGCCGTGTTCAGCTTCCATCCCGTCAAGGCCATCACCTCGGGCGAGGGGGGCATGGTCACCACCGATGACGACGCGCTGGCCGACGCGCTGCGGCGCTTTCGCAGCCACGGGATGGAGCGCCCCGACGCCCAGGAGGACCCGATGCTCGGGGGCTGGCACTACACGATCGGATCCCTCGGGTTCAACTACCGCATCACCGACATCCAGTGTGCGCTAGGCCTCAGCCAGCTCGGCCGCCTCGAGCGCTTCATCGCCGACCGCAACGCGATCGCCGACCGCTACCACGAGATCCTCGCCGACGTGCCGCAGCTCACCCTCCCCGCCCGGGCGCGGCCCGGTGACCGCCACGCCTACCACCTGTTCGTGGTCCGCTTCCCCGAGGGCGCGCGGCGCCGCCGGCTCGTCTATGACGCGCTGCGCGCCGACGGGATCGGCGCGCAGCTGCACTACATCCCCATCCCCGCCCACGCGCTGTATCGCGATCTGGGCTATGACATGACCGAGCTGCCGCATGCGCAGGCGTACTGGGAGCAGGCGCTGTCGCTGCCGATGTTCCCGGCGATGACCCCCGCCGACGTCGCTCGCGTCGCGCGCTCCCTGCGGACCGCGGTCGCGCTGCCGTGACCTATCCTGCGCACGGATGACCGTCAAGGCGGCCGCCTTCTGGGATTCCCTGCACGCGCAGGAGCGTTTCCGGCCCGGCTATCCGAACGAGAACGTCGTCCGGTTCCTGGCCCCCCGGGCCCAGGCGAGCGCCGGAGGCCGGGCGCTGGACATCGGCGTCGGCGGAGGGCGCCACTCGTTGCTGCTGAGCGATCTCGGCTACGACGTCGACGGGGTCGACATCAGCGCGGAGGGCCTGCGCCACGCCGAGGAGGTCATCGCGCGCGGTGGGGGCCGTGCCCGCCTCCAGACGGCGTCGATGAACGCGTTGCCCTTCCCCGATGCAACCTTTGAAATCGCGGTGAGCTTCGGCGTCTTCTACTACGGCTCCCGTGCGGAGGGCCGCGCCGCCATCGCCGAGCTCCACCGCGTCCTGGCCCTGGGCGGCGAGGCGTTCGTCGTCGTCCGGAGCACCGACGACTACCGCTGCGCGAAGGGTGTCAATCTGGGCGACAACGCGTATCGCCTCACGATTACCGACACCAACGAGGTCGGGACCGTCCAGCATTTCCTGTCCGAAGACGACGTCCGCGATGACTACTCCGGCTTTGCCGAGCTCAGCTTCGAGCTCGCCGAGACGACGTTTGCGGCCCGGAGTCGGCGAAACAGTGACTGGTTGATCACGGTGCGCAAGTAGCGTGGCTGCCGCTGCCCGAGCCCACTGGACCGACGAGGCCGGGGGCGGCGTGTACGTGGTCGCCGAGATTGGCTCAAACCACAACCACGACCTCAGTCTCGCCCGCGAGATGATCGCGGCCGCGGCTGAGGCGGGGGCCGACGCCGTCAAGTTCCAGCTCTTCCGCGCCGATTCGCTGTACCCGCCTCACGCCGGGCGCGTGGACACGCCGATGGGCACGGCGGATCTGCACGAGCTGTTCGATGCGGTCGAGCTGCCCTACGAGTGGCTCCACGAGCTCCGTGACGCGGCGCGCCGGGCGTCGGTGGCATTCCTGTGCGCTCCCTTTGACGAGGCCACGCTCGCCGCGCTCGCCGCGCTCGACGTGCCGGCGATCAAGATCGCGTCGCCCGAGCTCAACCACCTTCCGCTGCTTCGCGCGGCAGCGCGCGTCCGGCGCCCGCTCATCTGCTCCACGGGCCTGTCCACCATCCAGGACATCGCCGAGGCGATCGCCACCATCGAGGCCGAGTGGCCAGAGCCAGATGTGGTGCTGCTCCAGTGCGCCAGCGCCTACCCGCTCCCCCCCGAGCAGGCGAGCCTGCGTGTGATCGAGACCCTGCGCCAGGCCTTCGGCATCCCGACCGGCCTCTCGGACCACACCATGGATGCCGAGAGAGTGCCGGCCGTGGCGGTGGCGATGGGCGCGGTGGTGATCGAGAAGCACCTTACGCTCGACCGGTCCCTGCCGGGCCCCGACCACCCCATCTCGCTCGAACCCGACGAGCTGCGCGGGCTGGTCGCGCTGGTGCGCGAGCTCCAGGAGGTCGCCCCCGATGCGCGCATTGCGGCGGTGACGGAGCGCTTCGGGGACGTGTCGGCGATCGTGGGCGACGGCGTGAAGCGGATCGTGCCCGCGGAGGCGCCGCTGTACCCCAACGACAAGCGCAGCATCCACGCCATCCGCGACATCGCCGCCGGCGAGACCCTCACCGCCGAGAGCATCCGCGTCCTGCGTTCCGAGCGCAACCTCGCGCCGGGCCTGCATCCCCGGTACTGGGAAGTAGCGTGCGGCGCCGTGGCCGCCGAGCCGATGAGCGCCGGTGACGGGATGCAGTGGCGTCACGTCATCCGCCGCGACGGTTCGTCGCCCCGATGATCGTATGCATCATGCAGCCGACCTACCTGCCGTGGATCGGCTACTTCGATCTCATCGACCAGAGCGACACGTTCGTTGTGCTGGACACGGTCGCTCTCAGCCGACAGTCCTGGCAACAGCGCAACCGCATTGCGACGGCGCAGGGTCCGCTGTGGCTCACCGTCCCCGTGCAGCGCCAGCCGGACCAGCCGATCGCCGAGGTCACGATCGACAACGCGCGCCCATGGCGGCGCAAGCACTGGGCGTCACTCGAGATGAACTACCGGCGAGCGCCCTTCTGGCCTGAGTACTCCCCGGCGCTGCGGCGGGTCTACGACCGGGAATGGACATCTCTGGCGGACCTCAACCTTGAGCTCATCCAGCTGCTCTGCACGCTGGCAGGGATCCCCGGTGATTTCATCCTCGCGTCGGCGCTGGGCCCACTCGCGGGCGGACGGGACGGCCGGCTGGTCGAGATCTGCCGCCACTTCGGCGCCGATACGTACCTGTCGCCACTGGGAGCGTTGGCCTACCTGGAAGCCGACACCGGCTTCGCCGACGCCGGGATCGATCTCACCTTCCAGAACTACCGCCACCCCACCTATCCCCAGCCGTGGACCCCGTTTCAGGACCACGTGTCATTCGTTGACGCGCTGATGAACATCGGCCCGGAGGCGGCGGCGGTGATGCGAGACGGACGCCGGCGCAGCCACACCCTAGCTCAGGCGCGGGCCGTGGTCTCGCCGGACGCCGATTGACCACGGTCGGCGCCCGACTCCGATGGGATAGCCTGCGCCTCTGTGAGCGGTGAGTTCCGCACCGAGCAGGAGGCGTTCTGGGCGGGCTCCTTCGGCGACGAGTACATGCAGCGCAACCAGGGGGAGGCGCTGGTGGCTGCCAGCACCGCGCTCCTGGGACGGGCGCTCTCGCGGGCCACAGATATCTCGACGGCGATCGAGTTCGGCTCCAATATCGGCCTCAAGCTCGTCGCGCTCAAGCGCCTGCTCCCCGATGTCGAGCTGGCCGCGGTCGAGATCAATGCCGCCGCCGCGGCACAGGTGGCGACGCTGGGCATCGACGTCCACCGCGGCTCGATCCTCGAGTTCTCCCCGGCCCGGACCTATGACCTCGTCCTCATCTCCGGGGTGCTCATCCACATCGCCCCCGAGGCGCTGCCGACGGTGTACGACCGCCTGCACGAGGCATGCGGGCGATACCTGTACGTCGCCGAGTACTACAACCCGACCCCGGTGGAGGTCGACTACCGCGGCCATGCCGGCCGGCTGTTCAAGCGCGACTTCGCCGGCGAGCTCCTGGACCGGTTCGCGGACCTGCGCCTGCGCGACTACGGCTTCGCCTATCACCGCGATCCGATCTTCCCGGCCGACGACGTCACCTGGTTCCTGCTGGAGCGCACGGGATAGCCGCCTGGGCGGGCTCAAGGCCCGCTACGCGGTGCCGATGTAGTTGGTGTGACCGTCCCTCGGGTCCTCTGTTACGCGCCGTATAACCGCTGGGCGCTCCACGGAAAGTGGGAGATGACGATCCTGCACGCGCTGAAGCTGCGCGGGGCCGAGGTCGAGTACGTCCTCTGCGACGGGCTCTTCACCGCATGTGACCAGTTCTGGGAGGCGGTGACACCGCGCCCGGCCAACGCCTGCACGCTGTGCCAGGCCGACGTCACGCGGCTCGTGGCCGAGATGGGAATGGACTTTCACTGGCTGGGGCGCTACCTGACCATCGAGGAGACCCGCGAGGCCCAGCGTTGGGCCCAGTCCCTGGCCACGCACGAGCTGCTGAGCGCCCAGTACGGGCCGTGGCGCGTCGCCGACTGGGTGCGCCTCTCGCTCCAGTCGCACTTCCGCTCCAACCACCTCGACGTCGCCGACCCGCGCATCGAGCGCGGGGTGCGCAGCTACCTCTACAGCGGACTGATCGCGTGCTTCGCGCTGGACCGCCTGCTCGAGGTCAGCGCGCCCGATGTCCTGCTGCTGTTCAACGGCCGCCAGTCCTCCACCTGCGTCGCGCTCGAGCTCGCGATGGCCCGCGGCATCCGCGTCGTCACCCATGAGCGCGGTCCCCGCAGCGAGACCCTCACGCTGGTGGCCGAACGCCAGCTGCGTCTCACTCGAGCCCTACCGTGGCTACTGGCGCGAATGGGGCGAGGTGCCGCTCACCTCCGATGAGCTGCAGGCCGTGGCTCGGATCATGGGCGAGCGCGAGGCGGGGCGCGACACGGGCTGGAGGCCGTTCACCACGGCGCCGCAGCCCTCGCCCGAGGTGCAGGCCCGGCTGGGGCTGCGCGAGGGCCATCCACTCTGGGTGCTGTTCACCTCCTCCGACGACGAGGTCGCCGGCTCAGAGCAACATCGCAGTCCCTTTGCCTCCCAGCTTCAGTGGATCGAGGCGACCGTCGCCTATGCCCGGCGCCATCCCGACATCGACCTGGTGATCCGCGTCCATCCCAACACCGGCAGCCGGCGCTCCAACGGCGCCAACCGCACCCAGCTGGAAGAGATGCGACGGCTGGCTCGCGACCTACCCGCCAACGTGCGCATCGTCGAGCCCGACGACGAGATCAGCTCGTACTCGCTCATGGACCTGTGCGCGGCGGGGCTCGTGTGGGTGAGCACCGTCGGCCTCGAGCTGGCCTGCAAGGGCAAGACGGTCGTGTCGGCCGCCGGCAACTACATCTCAGAGACCTCGTTCGTCCGGACCATCGACGCCGTGGATGGGTACGAGCCGATGCTCGACTCCCTGCGCGCGCATCCGGGCGCTCCCGACGTGGAGATCATGCGCCAGGCGCTGCGCTTCGCCTACGGCATGTTTCACCGGCTCCCGGTGGAGTTTCCGCTCGTGG
The DNA here is from genome assembly GCA_963790605.1 of uncultured Actinomycetota bacterium. Classification (GTDB taxonomy): domain Bacteria; phylum Actinomycetota; class Thermoleophilia; order Solirubrobacterales; family Solirubrobacteraceae; genus Palsa-465. Next base: position 105,686 of record CAWBPG010000006.1, read on the forward strand.
CGATGCCCAACCCGCACGAGGGAACGCTGCGTTACAACTCGCTGGAGGCCGTGGCGCCGGGCCGCGATGCCGGCGTGGACCGGTGCGTCGAGGTCGTGCTCGACGGGGCGCCGGTGTGCCCGCCGCCGACGGCGGCGCAGCGGGCCCGCACCACGGCGGCCGAGGACGAGTTCCTCAACGGACTCGATCGCGCCCGGGTCACCGTGCTGGCCTTCGCCGACGAGCTGATCGCCGACGCCTCCCTCCTGCGCGCCTGGGCTGATGCCTTCGACGGGCGCGCCGACGTCACTCTCCTCATCCAGACCGACGCCGACCAGGCTCCCGGCCTCATCGACGCGGTCGGCCGGGCCGGCCTGGACCGGGAGGACGGGCCCGACCTGGTGGCCGGTGAGATCGACGCCGACGCGATGGCGTCCGTCGCGGCCGTGCTCTCCGGCGTCGCGGCCCGCGCAGCCCTCGCCGCGGCCCCGCGCTACGACGCCGACTCGCTCCACGAGCTGGCCCAGACGGTCTGAGGCGAGGCGCGGCGGAGCGCTAAGGTTCTCCTCCGCCGGCCGATGATCTCACCATGATCGATCCGAGCGGGGTGCTCTCTGAGGGCTTCACCGCCCACAACATCGTCTTTCCCGACGGGTCGCAGACGAGGCCGGGAACGACCCCGTTGGCCGACTCCGAGCTGGCCCGCAGCGCGGTGCGGATGGCGATGAGGATCTGCCCGCCGACGGCGCTGCGGCGCCCGCGCGTGGTCGACCTGGGGTGTCTGGAGGGCGGGTACACCGTCGAGTTCGCGCGCGCGGGCTACGAGGCGCTCGGAGTCGAGGCCCGTTCCGAGAGCGTCGCGCGCTGCCGCTCCGTTCAGGACCGCCTGGGGCTCGAGCACCTCAGCTTCGTCCAGGACGACGTGCGCAACCTGAAGGATCACGGTGACTTCGACATCGTGTTCTGCTGCGGGCTGCTCTACCACCTCGACTATCCGGGGGCCTTCCTGAAGCTGCTGGGCGAGGTGACCGGCTCCCTGCTGCTCCTGCACACCCACTACGCCGAGAACGAGGTGAACCCGAACTATCCGCTCTCCGGGCTCACCGAGCACGAGGGCCTGATGGGGCGGTGGTGGGCCGAGGCCCCCGCCGGCGCCTGGACCTCGGTCGAGCAGATGGAGGCCGCGTCCTGGGCCTCGTGGCACAACACCGCCAGCTTCTGGCCGCTGAAGCGGCATCTGCTCAAGGCGATCCGCGACGGTGGGTTCCCGATCGTGTGCGAGCAGTTCGACGCTCTCGATGACATCGCCGAGGACCCGTACATCGAGCGCCACTCGCGGAGCATGTTCGTCGGGATCAAGAGCGGCGCCGCCGTGGTAGGAGCATCGCGCGTGGGTGAGACGGACGGCACCGACGGCACCGAGACGGCGGCGCGTGAGCTGTCCCCCGAGCATGCGCAGGCGCTCAGGCTGGTGGACCGCGACCGACCGGCGGAGGCGCTCGAGTTGCTGCGCGCCGGCGCCCGCCGGGTGATCGATCCCGAGCTGCTCAACGACCTCGGGGTCCTGGCGCAGCGCTGCGGCGACGCGACCGAAGCCCAGGATCTCCTGCGCGCGCTGGTACGCCTGCATCCCGAGCACGCGGCCGGGGCAGCCAATCTCGCTGCGCTCGAGCAGATCCAGGATGCCGCGGCCGGCGCGGACCCGGCGAGCTGACGCGCCTGCCGGCGCGGACCCGGCGAGCTGACGCGCCTGCCGGCGCGAACGTGCCGGCCTGACGCGTGCGCCGGCTCAGCCGGCGACGGCGACGGCGATTGCCTGGCGCAGCCTGGACACCGAACCGGCGTTCACGACGGGCAGGCCGAGGAACGGAGCCCGCGCCGGGCGCTGGGACAGGATCGCCTGCGCGCCCGCCGCCAGCCGCGCCTCGGTGTCCGCCGACGCCGGCAGCGCGAGCGCGAGGAGGTCGGCGGCGTCGTCACCGTCGAGACCGGCTTGCGACACCAGGGGACTGAGCTTCACGTCGGCCTCCTCGATGGTCCAGCCGGGAGCGTGGATCACCAGGGTCACGTCGTCACGCGCGTCGAAGGTCTCCGCCCAGCGCTTGAGGAGCGCGGGATGGGAGAGCAGCTCGTCGGCGAAGGCGACCACGGCGGTCCGCCGCGCGCCCTCGATGGCAACGTGGGCGACCGGTGCAGCGGCCGCAAACACGGGCATCCATCCCGCCCGCGTCCCGATCTGCGCCGCCTGTGGGTCGCCGGCCAGGATGGCGGTGGCCCAGCGCTGCTGGTCCTCGCAGTAGAGCGTCGGGTGCTTGAGCACCATCCGGGCCTTGAGCTCCTGATCGCGGCGGACATGGGTGGAGTAGATGCTGCCGCCGTGGACGCGGTAGTACCACAGCGCGCCCGGCGCCTTGACGCCCGTCCAGCCCTGCTCGACGCAGCCGACCCAGAAGTCCCAGTCCTCATAGCCGACCATCGCCAGGTCGGTCTCATACCCGCCGGCCTGCTCCCACGCCCGGCGGCGGAACACCGATGCGGAGCCGACGAAGTTGCAGTCGCACTCGACGCGCGAGTTCCAGGTGGGCGGGGGCTGCTGCAGCGTGTCGGCCTCGTCGAACATCTGAAAGTCGGCGTAGGCGATGCCGGCCTCGGGCGCGGCTTCGAGGGCGGCCACGCAGGCGCGCAGGAACTCGGGATGGATCTTGTCGTCGGCGTCGAGACAGAGGATGTACTCACCGCGGGCGCGTTCGATGCCCACGTTGCGCACCTTGCCCGGTGCGCCACAGTTGCCCTGGGCGATCAGCTGGATGGCGGCGTCGGGATGCTCGTCGATCAGCCGCTGCGCGACCTCGCGCGAGTCGTCGGTGCTGCCGTCGTCGACGATGATGATCTCGATCTCGCGCAGTGAGCTGGCCAGGGTGCTCGTCACGGCGTCGGCCAGATAGCGCCCGTAGTTAAAGCAGGGGATGATCACCGAGACCCGCGTGCCGCTCGTCCCGTCACCCGCGTCGGCGTCGGTATCGGCATCGGCGCCGGCGCCCGGTGCGAGGGCGCGGACCGCGCGGCCGACGCGCAGCGCCACGACCGCCCGATCGCTCTCGGGCACGACCAGCAGGTCCGCGCTGGTGTCGCTCAGGCCCAGGCGCGCCACCAGCTCGACGAGCGCGTCCTGTCGCCTGGCGTCATTGACTCCGGTGATGGCCAGCGTCGCGTGGGGCGTGCCGGCATGCTCAGCAACCCAGTCACTGAGCAGCGAGGGCGAGGCGAGCACCTGGTCCACCGCGACAGTCTGGACGTCTGACCCCGCTGCCTGAGCGTGTGCGGATCGGTCGCTCAGCACCGCGATCGCCTCGCGCAGGAGCGCCCGTGGGGGCTCCCACGCCGGAGCGAGGGCCGCCGCGGCGACGAGCTTTGCCAGTCCGGCTTCGCTCTGGCCGCTGCAGATGAGGGCGTGGCCGGCCGCGAAGGCGGCCTGGGCCGCATCGTGGTCGGCGGCGGCGACCGTCTCCGGTGCGACCCCGTCGAACTGCGCGATCCGCGCCACCGCCCAGTCGAGCGCGGCGAGCGCCTGCACGAGGTCGCCGATGGCGACCAGCGGGGGGCCGGTGTGGGCGATCACCCACTGGCGGAAGGGGAGCTCGGTGCGCAGCAGCCCGACGCTGCGCGCCTCGTCGGCGCCCATGTTCGTGTTGGCGCCGTGCTGGCGGTAGAGGTTCACGACATCGGGCACGGCGACGATCGCGGCCTCGCGCAGGATCTGCGTCGCGATCCACCAGTCGTGCCATCCGCCGTGGGCGGGGATGGGATGGAAGCGGTCGCGCAGCTCGGCGCGGACCATCATCGCGCCGGCGCTGACGCAGTTGAAGGCGAGGATCTGGCCGAGGAAGTGGCCCGACGGCGCCGACGGGTAGCCCTTGTGCGCGTTGAACGAGTCGTGGACCACCGAGCCGTCCTCGGCGAGCACCCGCATGTCCCCGTAGGCGGCGCCGGCCTCGGGGTGGGCGAGCAGCGTCTCGGCGAGCAGGCGCACGCGGTTGGGCGGCCAGGTGTCATCGGCGTCGAGGAAGGTGATGAGCTCCCCCAGGGCGGCGGCCACGCCGGTGTCGGTGGCCGCGTTGACCCCGCCGTTCTCCTGATGGATGACGCGGATCGCCGAGCCGAAGGAGTGCAGCACCTCCAGCGTGTCGTCGGTGGAGCCGTCGTCGACGACGATGATCTCCAGCGCCGGCCAGTCCTGGTCCAGGGCGCTCTGGATGGCGGCGGCCACGTAGCGGCCGTAGTTGAAGCACGGCACGACGACCGAGACGAGTGGCAGCGTGGTCGGGGATGAAGGGGTCATGAGCAGGGTTCGTCCTACGCCGGCTGGAGGACTGCGGTCGCGGAATGCAGCCAGCGCCGCAGGTGGCCGGCGCCGGGTTCGATGATCACTGCGCCGCGCTCGCTCGCCAGGCGCTCGTGGCCGGTGCAGGCGTCGTGGAGCGGAACGTAGGCGTCCACAGCGGCGTGCAGGCGGACGTCGCGCTCGGCCACGGCCGGCTCCATCAGCACGTTGATGTCGGCGCCGCCCTCGATGTCGACCCCGGCCTCCGCTGCCGCCGACAGGATCCGGGCCTCGAGTTCCTCGGGGGCGCCGTCCACGCCCGGATCGGCCAGCAGGTACAGGCAGGCGCTGGTATCGCGGGTGGTCGCCGCGACCCATTCGGACAGCAGCTCGCCGAGGCGGTCCGAGCCGCGCCACGCGGGCGTGGCCAGCACGCGGACGGCGACCTCCTCCTCGAGCGGGAAGGGCTCGTGCACCGCTGCGCTCGCGGGCCGGGGACGGCGAGCGGCCAGGGCGGTGATCCGCTCCTGGTAGCGCGCGGCCACGATGTCCCAGGAGAGGCTCTGGGCGGCGGCGCGACCGGCGCGGCCTCGGGTCTCGAGCTCATCGTCGTCGGCGGCGTCGGCCTGGCGCAGCAGCGCCACCAGATGTGCCCGGTCGGGCTCCAGGATCCACGGGCGCCCGTGGGTCTCCAGACGTGTCGACGCGGTCTTCGGGGAACTCGACCTGGCGCGCGTCGATCCGCCAGCCGGCGCCGTCGGGCAGGAACTCGTCGGTCGGGCCGCCGGCGGTGACGATCGCGGGCAGGCCGCAGGCCATCGCCTCGAGCACCGGCATGGCGAAGCCCTCGCCGCGGTAGGGGTGGACGAGCACGTCGCAGGCGCGATACAGCGCGGCCACCTCGCCGGTGGAGAGGTCCTCGTCGATGAGCACGATCCGCGGCAGCGCGCCGGACGCGATGTGCTCGCGGATCGGCTCGCGGCCGGAGTTGCGGTAGATGCCGTTGGCGCCGAAGTCCTTGAGCACGAGCGTGACGTCGTCGCGGCCGGCGAATGCCTCGCGCCAGGCGTCGAAGAGCACGTCCGCGCCCTTGCGCCCGATCAGCCCGCCGACGAAGAGGAACCGCGTCCCCTCGCCGGCCCTCGGGCAGGTCGTGCTCGCGGGCCGTCGGGACCGAAGACCTCCAGGTCGACGCCGTTGGGGATCGCCACCACGCGGTCGGGGTCCACGCCGGCCTCGACGTACATGCGACGCACGAACTCGCTGGGCACCCACAGCTCGTCGACGTTGGCGTGCAGCGGCCCGAGCCAGTCCTGCGGAATCGCGCCGAACTCCCAGGGCTGGATGATCGCCAGCCGGCCCGCGCGGGCGGGGCTGAGGTCCGGTGGCCACTGGTGGCGCACCTCGACGTCCGCGGTGTGGACCAGCGGCGGGCCAGGGGCCTCGGTGGCGTCGCGGTTGACCCGCTGCACCGAGCTGCGCAGGCGGTCGAGAGACGCGGTCGTTGATGATGGAGAGGCTGGTGGGCAGGCCGTGGTCGCCCTGCCAGCGCACGGCGAGATCCTCGGCGGCGGGCTCGCCCTCCACACGGGAGGGGCGGGCGCCGCCGTAGTAGGCCTCCAGCTCGTCGACGTAGGCGGCGAAGGCGCGCGGCGCCGAGATCCCGGCCTGCAGCTGCTCGAGCAGGCCCGGCTCGGCGGCCAGGCGATCGAGCGTCCGGGCGAGGTCGTCGACGTCGAGCCCGTCGAAGGTGAGCCCGTCGATCCCGTCGCGGATGGCCTCGGGCAGGCCGCCGAGGCGCGGGACAAGCACCGGGGTCCGCGCCGCCAGGCACTCGGCGGCGGCCAGCGGGGCGCAGTCCCACCACATCGAGGGCAGCGCCACCGCGTCGACGCCGCGCAGCAGGCCGCCGATCTCAGACGGCGAGAAGGCGCCGCACAGCTCCACGTTGCCGCGGCGATCGAGCGCCTCGCAGCTGCGCGGCGAAGCGGTCGGGCACCTCGCCCAGGATCTTGATGTTCAGCCGCGCCTGGGTCCGCTGCGCCGCCTCGATGAGCAGCTGCGGGCCCTTGTGCGGATAGGCCGAGCCCAGGAAGGCGACCGTCAGGTCCTCGCCGACGCGTCCGGGTGCGCGGTCGCGGCCGACCTGCTCCCAGATCTCGGCGTCGTGGGGCATCGCCTGGCGGACGGTGTCGATGAGGTCGGCCGGGTAGCCGGCGTTGACCAGCGTACGGCGGACGGCGTCGGACACCGAGAGGATCGCGGTCAGGCCGCGCTCGGCGCGCGAGCGGATCTCGGCCAGCCGGCGCTGGTAGCCGGCGACGTCGGCGCTGCCCACGCACGCGGCGCAGGCGCTGCCGTCCCCCGGCCCGGCGCAGATGGCGCCCCGGTCGTTGAGCAGGTAGACCCGGGGGCAGATGAGCCAGTAGTTGTGCGTCGTGAAGTACGCCGGAACCCCGCGCGCGGCGACCTGGTCGATCAGCGCCGCGCCGAGGTTGTGCAGGTTGTGGAAGTGCACGACGTCGGGGCGCACCTGCTCCAGCGCTCGCTCGAACGCCGCCGAGATGGCCGGGTCGTTGATCTCGCGGTCGGGGTTGCCGAGGTCGAACAGCCCGGTGGGGCGGTTGTGCACGCCGATCAGGCGGACCCCGTCCTGCAGCCCACTCGACGACCTCGTAGGGCTGCTTGGACGCGGTGGGCTTGACCGCGGCGTGAAACACGGTGACCTCCCAGCCGCGCCGGGCCAGCTCCTTGGCCGCCAGGCGCGGGACGGTGGTGCCGCCGCCGCTGTCGTTCAAGCCAAACGCGGTCATCAGCAGCCGCCGGGGGCGTCCCGAGGCCTCAGCGGCGCCGCCGGCGGCGGGGCGAGCGCGCGCCGCAGCCGGGATCGCAGCCGCGCGCTCGCGCAGCTTCGCCGCCAGCCCGGGCACCGGCAGCAGGCGGTTGTCCAGGGCGTCGGCGAGACGCAGCAGCGCCTGGCGCTCGGCATCGGTCCGGATCGAGCACGGCCCAGTCGAGCTCGGGCACCAGCTCGCGCAGCGGATAGAGGTCGAGCGCGGCCTCCAGCGCCCCCTCGACGTCGGCGAGCTCGCGCGCCCGAGCGGACTCGTCGGAGGTGTTGTCGCCGTGGCGGCGGACGGCGACGAGCGGGCCGCCGGGGACGTGGCGGAAGCGGAACTGTCGTCCCGCGCGCAGGAAGAAGTCGAAGTCGTTGGCCAGCGGGTAGCGGTCGTCATAGCCGCCGACGGCCTCGTACACGCGACGGTGCACCATGCGCGACGGGTCGACGAGGTGGTTGTGGCTGCGGAAGAAGGACTGGACCAGCGCCGACGGCGTGAACTCGCGCGCTCGGCCACACGCCGGTCTGGCGCCCGGCGGAGTCGATCACGGTGGCGTCGCCGTGGACCACGCCGGTCTCGGGGTGGCGGTCGAAGATCTCGACCTGGCGGCGGATCCGGCCGGGCAGGCACAGGTCGTCGTCGCCGATCATGGCGATCAGCTCGCCGCGGCCCTCCGAGACGAACGTGTTGTAGGCGGCGGCGATGCCGCGGTTGGTCTCGTGGCGGACGACGCGCAGGCGCGGCTCGCCGGCGAATGACTGCAGCACGTCGTCGGTCTCCGGGTTGGTGGTGCCGTCGAGCACCACGAGGACCTCAAGGTCGGAGAAGTCCTGGTCCAGGGCGCTGCGAATCGCCTCGGCGAGGTAGGCGTCGCGGTTGTACGTCGCGATCCCCAGCGTGACACGCGGAGACGCTCCATCGAGGGCCATACCCCGGTTATCGGCAGCCGTCAACCGGTGCTTAAGGCCCGGTTCAGCCCGCAACCTGCTGGTACAGCGACGGCAGGCTCGGGTAGCCGCTGGAGGCCCAGCCGGAGTTCTGCAGCGCCGAGATCTGCGCCTCCGGGGGCTGGCCCGCGGTGGACACGATCGACTGGATCCCGGAGCTGGCGGTGCCGTAGCCGGGGATCGTGTTCTGGCCCTTGAGCCAGCCGGCGGTGGCGTCGGCGGCGGCAGTGGGGTCGCCCCAGATGTTGTCCGACGGAGCCGTAGGTGCCGCTGTCGGTGTAGCCGATGTTCAGCCAGTCGTTGTTGTTGGCGGCCTGGCGCGAGACGGCGGCGCCGCCCGACTCCTCGGCCAGCAGCCAGGCGGAGACGACGCCGCTGTCCAGCCCGGTGTCGGCGGCCAGGCGGCGTGGCGAACGGTCTGCTGCGCGGAGGTGAGCATCGTGCCGGCCTTGGCCGGCAGGCTCCCGGTACCGGTGGTGGCGGTGGTGCCGGTGATGGCGTTGGAGAGCTGCGAGGAGAACGACATCGACGCACCGGTCGACCCCGCGGAGCTGGTGGTGCTCGCAGTGGAGGTGGTCGGCGGCGTGAACGCGGTCGCCAGGCTGGAGAGCTCGGAGTTGATCAGCGCGACCCGGGCCGTGACGTCAGAGATGCTCATCTTCTCCTCAGATCATCGACGCCTGCCGCCGGGAACTTAAACAGAGAGAGGCGGACCGAAGCCCGCCTCTCTCCAACCGTTCCCTCGATGGATCGGATCTGATATGGCCTCGCGTGGTTTGCGACCTGGGTGAGCGCGAGGCGTTTGTTCTCGAGGCGGTCAGCCGAGCTGCCGCAGATCGAGCTTGGGACATCGGGCCGGCGGCGCCTGGGTGTCGCCTGCCTGCCTGATGAAGACGTATGGATGAGGTCGTCTGGCCGGGCGACGCCCGAAGGCGCCGCCCGATCAAACGAACTTCAGTCGGACTAGCCGAGGAGCTTCAGGATCAGCTGCGGCTGCGAGTTGGCCTGAGCCAGCATCGAAGTACCAGCCTGCTCCAGGATCTGCTCCTGGGTCATGTTCGTCATCTCCTGAGCCATGTTGACGTCCTTGATCTGGCTGTTGGACGCCGACAGGTTCTGCTCGGTCGAGGAGATCGAGTCGGAGGTGTACTGGAGACGGTTCTGCACCGCGCCCAGCGTCGCCGCCATGCTGGAGATGTTGTTGATGGCGCTGGTCAGGCTGGTCAGAGCGGAAGCGCTGGACAGGTCGATGACCGTCCCGCCCGTGGCCGCGCTGCCCCAGCTGAAGCCCAGGCCGCCCAGGCCGCTCGCGCCCTCGACGTTCGAGAACGTGGCGGTCAGGGTGTCGCCGCTGTTCGCGCCGACCTGGAAGGTGACCGTGCCGCTGCTGCCGGCGGTGCCGTTCAGCAGGTTGAGCCCGTTGAAGTTCGAGGAGCGTCTGCTGGCGGTCGATTTCCTGCGTCAGCTGGTTGACCTCGCTCTGGATGTCCGACTTGTCCGTGTTCGAGTTCGAGCCGTTGTTGTACTGGACGCCCAGCTCGTAGACCCGCTGAAGCATGTTCTGCACGTCATTCAGAGAACTCGACGCGGTCTGCACCATCGAAACGGCGTCGTTGGTGTTGCTGCTCGCCTGGTTCAGGCCGTTGACCTGGGAGGTCAGGCCCTGCGAGATCGCATAGCCAGCGGCGTCATCGGCGGCGCTGTTGATGCGCAGGCCCGAAGAAAGGCGAGCCATCGACGTGCGAGACGGCGTTCGAAGACTTCAGCAGGTTCTGCTGAGTGTTCATCGCCGAGATGTTGGTCAGAATCGACAGGGACATAGTGAGTACACCTCCGTGGTGTGGTTGGGTTTGTTAGTCCCCCGGCTGCTCCTTGCGGCCGGTTACATCCGGAGTTATCGACGTCAGGCGGGGCGACTTTAGGGATGTCCAGAAACGTCTGGACATCTTTCTTGAGGAGTCCGGCTCACGTGGCGGTGAGACGGGCCGTGCCGCCATCGGACGACGCGCGCGTCGAGCGGCCTGGCTCGAGCGATCGCCCGGCGCGTCAGACGGTGACGTCGACGTGCAGGCGGCCGTCGTCCTCGCCGTCGCCGTCGTCGTCAGAGGGGGACTCCTGGTCGTTGTAGGAGTCCTGGCGCTGCTGGCGGCGCCGCCGGCGCTCGCGCTCCTCCTCCTGGCGCCGGCGCTCGATCTGGCGATCGGTCGGCGTTACCGCCGGGGCTGGCGCGACAGGGGGAATGTTGGGGGCCGTCGGGACGATCGGGTGAATCGGGTCCATGGCCTGTTCCTAGTGGTCGCTCGCGCGCGGGCGACGTGCCTACTGGCCGTCGCCGCCAGGCGCCGGCGCGCCCTCGGCAGCGGGAGTGCCGCCGCGGGTGGCGGGCTCCATCCGGGCCCGGCCGCTCTCGAGCGCGGCCCGGAGCTCGGCGAGCACCAGCTGGCGCCAGACGGTCACCGAGCACATCCACGCCAGCATGTAGCCGCCGATGCCGGCGATGAGCGCGCGCAGGGCCACCTGATCAGGCGGAACCTGGGCCTTGTAGGAGAAGTAGGCGGTGATGAGGAAGAAGGTGACGCCACCGAAGCCCTTGGCGCGCCTGACCTGGGCGGCGGCGCGGGGATGCCCGGCGACGCTGAGGCCGTCGCCTGCGCCCTTGCCCTTCTTGCCCTTCTTGTCGCCCTTGGTCTTGCCCTTGGCGTCGCTCTTGTTCTTAGCCATCGTGATGTCCTCGGTCGCTGGTGGGGACGGCCTACTAGATCCAGTCGCCCCGGGTCCGCGCCCGGGCCGCACGCATGCACTCGAACACGAACCGGATGAGACGCTGGCGGTCGTGCTCGGCGATCTGCTCGAACATCAGGGCCCGCTTGCCGTCCTCGCGGATGCGGACGACACGGGCGATGCCTTCGATCGGAAGCTCGTTGGTGACGATCGAGATGGCGAAGCGGATCGTCTGATCCACCACCAGGGTCTCGTCGTCGGCGAGCAGCATCCCGCCACCGCTGAGATCGACGGTGTGGACGCGGCGCCTCCCCTCCTCGCCGGACTCGACCGTCACGGGGTGGGGGGTGTGGACGCGCACGAAGTCGCGGCGCTGCAGGACCTCGGCGTCGCCGTCGGGATGGAACCGGATGAGGCTCGGATCCTCGAACACGGCCTCGCCGCGCAGCTTGATCAGCCCGCGGCGCGAGGTGTACTCGAGCTTGGCGGACTCCACGGAGTCGCTCTCGCGCTCGTCGTCGATGTTGACGAGCACCACCAGCACGACCTCCTCGCCGCGCTCGAACGTGCGCACGGGCAGCTCCTCGCCGGTCGGCGTGGTCAGCGTGCCCTGCCCGCTTCCGGGGAAGAGCGTCACGTTGTCGGTTGCGATCTCGGTGGGCTTGGTCATCTCAGCAACTCAGCTGCGATGTGATCAGGATCGGCAGAAGCGACCGCCTCCTGAAGGGCAAATCCGGTCAATGTGTATGCCAGCGGGATTCCGGTCTGCATCGCCAGCTCGGCGATCTGACCCAGCTCGTCGGTCTCATCGACGTGCGTGGCGACCATTCCGGCTGAGGTCGAAGGCCGAGAAGCTGTCGACGAGCTCGGACCGCGGCGCCCGCGCTGAGCGTGGCCGGAACCGTCAGGTAGATGCCGTCAAGCCCGAAGCTGTGCAGCGCCTCGGCCATCACGTCGATCGTCGAGTCGTCGCGCGGAGCCGCAGCGGCGGTGTCGATGATGACCAGGCCGCGCTCACGCGCCGAGCTCGACGGCGCGCGCCGTGGCCCGCGTGCGCATGGCCGGGATGATGTTGACCGCCTCGCCGTGCAGCAGCGCGCCCAGCTCGTCCTCGCGGCCGGGCGTACCGAGGCTGGCGACGCTCACCAGCGTGCCGGCGCGGGCCTGCGCCGCCGCCAGGGCGGCCACGCTGCGGGTCTTGCCCGAGCCTCCGGCGCCGACCACGGCGATCGCGCCGTGCTCCTGCGGCAGCGCGACCGGCGTGGGCAGCGAGGCGGCGATCATCGCCCGCACGTCGTCGGTCAGGCTGCCATCGGCGCTGAACGGGCCGCGGCGCGAGATGGCGGCCCCGACGAGGGCGGCGGCGCGGCCGGGCGTGAGCCCGGAGGCGACGAGCCGGCGCTCGAGGTCGGCCTCGCGGCGGTGCGGCTCGCGCTCGCGGGCGCGCTCCTCCTGCTCGCGCGCCGCGTCCGGGGCCGGCGTGGGGGCTGCGGCGGTGGGCGTGGCGCGGCCGGAGCGGGGGTCGCGGCGCCCGGGAAGGGCGACGCCGACGGAGCGGGCCGCGCGATGCGGGCCTGATACTCGCGCTCGCGCCGCTCGTTGGCCGCCGACGTGGCGTCCAGAGCGGCGCGCAGCATCCGCTCTGCCGCAGGCAGCAGGCCGCCGCGGCGGCGGGTGGAGGAGCCGTAGTCGGGGGCGGGGGGCGCCGGCGGCGGGCGCCTGGACGGCGGCTGCGTGCGTGATGGGCTCGGGGATCGGCTCGGGTGCTGGCTCGCGGCTCAGGCTCGCGGCTCCGGCTCGGGTTCCGGCTCGGGCTCCGGTCGGGCTCAGGCTCGGGCTCCGGCTCCGGCTCGCGGCTCGGGCTCGCTTCGGCGACGGGCTCCGGAGTAATCTCTCCCTCAACCTCAGGTTCAGGCTCAGGCTCAGACTCTGCCTCGGACTCGTTCACAGCGGACTCGGCGGCGAACGCGAGCCACGGCGCGGGGTCGAGCTCCTGCGGCCCGGGCGCGAGGCTCGGGCTGGGCTCGGGCTGCGGGCTCGGGCTCGGGCTCGACGGCAACCGGCTCGGGCTCCTCGATGACGGCTCCGCGATGCGGGACTCGGGCTCCACCGACTCAGGCTCCGGCTCGGGCTCGACGGGCGCGGGCTCCACCGCCTCCGGCCGGCGCCTCATCCAGCTCGTCGAAGGCGATGAACGACCGAGCGGCCGGCGCGCGGCGCGGGCTCGGGCTCCGGCGCGGGCTCGGCGTCGAGCTCGGCCAGCCGGGCATCGGCCTCGAACGCCGCCTCCTCGAGGCGCGCGGCAAACGAGGCCTCGTCCAGAAACGGCGCCGTGCGCGAGCGGGCGGCGGACGGCGGCTCGGGCGGCGGCGGCGGCGACTCGGCTCCGGCGCCTGACGGCAGCTGGCGCGGCACGGACCGGCGGGGCGGGGCACGCGGGCGCCGGCGCTGCGGGCGCGGCGCCGCGGCCGTCCCGGCGTCGCGGGCGGCCCGGCGGCAGCGTCGGGCAACGGCACGGGCACATAGCCTGGGGGCGGCTCGGCCGAGAACTCGTCGAGCTCCTCGGCGCCGCCCTGATAATCGTCGTCGTACTCGTCCTCGAAGTCGTCGGCGTAGACGTTGACCCGCGGAGCCGCCTGCGCGTCGATCTCCACGCACTTCTGGGCGAAGAAGCCGCCGATCCCGCCCATGAGGCCCTCGCGCTCACGCAGGATGATGGCGTCCGGGCCCAGCTCGGCGCGGATCCGCGGAATCAGCTCCTCGATCGTGCGCCCGCGGTAGGTGCGCACCCCGTCCGGATCGCCGGACGGTGCCGATGACGGCGAGGAGGGATCGGTCACGCGCTAATCACTCCGATCGTCTCGACGCTGATGCCCGACGCGATCTCGTTGTAGGAGCAGACCGCCAGGTGCGGCACGGCCGACTCCACGAGGCGCCGGATGTGGCGACGGACCCGAGCCGAGCACAGCAGCACCGGGCGCATCCCGCCGAGCGCGGCGGCGTGATCGGACTGGCGCGCGGACAGCGCCGAGCAGCGCCTGGGCGCGGGACGGCTCGAGCGCCAGGAACTCGCCATCGGTCGTGGCGGTGATCGACGTCGCCACTTCCTGCTCAATCGACGGATCGAGGGTAATCGCGCGCAATGTCTGGTCTGCACCGAGGTGGGGGGCGGTAATGGCTCGACCGAGCGCCTGACGCGCGTACTCCGCGAGGAGTCCGGTGTCGCGCGTGATCCGCGCCTTGTCACCCACTGCTTCGACAATAGCGCCGAGATCCCTGATCGAGACGGCCTCTGACAACAACGTTTGCAGGACGCGCTGGATCTCGCCGAGCGACAGGATGTCGGGCACGACCTCGTTGACGACGGCCTCGTTGGACTCCTTGAGCTGGTCGAGCAGCTGCCGGACGTCCTGACGCGTGAGGAGCTGCGCGGCGTGCGCGCGGATCGTCTCGGTCAGGTGCGTGACGATCACCGACTCGGCGTCGACCACGGTGTAGCCCAGCGCCTCGGCCTCGGAGTGCTGGGCGTCGGCGATCCACACCGCCGGCAGGCCGAACGCGGGCTCGGTCGTGGGGATGCCGGACAGGTTGCCGACGGCGTCGCCCGGATCCATGGCCAGCTTGTGGCCGGCCATCACCCGGCCGCGCGCCACCTCGGTGCCGCGGACCTTGCACACGTACTCGTGGGAGTCGAGGTCGACCTCGTCGTGGATGCGCACCGGCGGGATCACCATGCCGAGCTCGCCGGCGATCTGGCGGCGGATCAGCGAGATGCGCCGCACCAGGGTGCCGCCGGAGCCGCGGTCCACCATCGGCACCAGGCCGAAGCCGATGCCGAGCTCGAGCGGATCGATCGGCAGCTCCTTCATCACCTCGTCGCGCGGCGCGGCCTTCGTGTCCTCCTTGGCGGCGGGCAGCTCGCCCGCGGCAGCGCCGGCGGCGACGGGAGCGGCCATGAGAGCCGCGATGCCGCCCTCGTTCTTGCGCAGGGCCCAGCCGATCGGAGAACAGCAGCCCGCCGATGAGCAGGAACGGGATCTTGGGCAGGCCCGGGATCGAGGGCGAAGGCGAGGATCGCGCCGCCGGCCACCAGCGGCGCCTTCTTCTGGCCCAGGATCTGGGTGGCGATCTCGGAGCCGAGGTCGCGCTCGGAGCCCGAGCGGGTGACGATGATGCCGGTGGCGACGGAGATCAGCAGCGCCGGGATCTGGGCGGCCAGACCGTCGCCGACGGTGAGCAGCGAGTAGTGCTTGGTGGCGGCTCCGAAGCCGAGGTGGTGCTGGAGCATGCCGACCACGATCCCGCCGATCAGGTTGATGGCGGTGATGACGACCGCGGCCATGGCGTCGCCCTTGACGAACTTCGAGGCACCGTCCATCGCGCCGTAGAAGTCGGCCTCGCGGGCGATCTCCGAGCGGCGGTCGCGGGCCTGCTCGTCGGTGATGAGGCCGGCGTTGAGGTCGGCGTCGATCGCCATCTGCTTACCGGGCATGGCGTCCAGGGTGAAGCGGGCGGACACCTCGGCGACGCGGCCGGCACCGTTGGTGACGACCATGAACTGGATGACGACGAGGATCATGAAGATGACGAGGCCGACGACGACGTTGCCGCCGACCACGAACTGACCGAAGTCGGCGCACCACGGAGCCGGCGTTGCCGGTGGTGAGCACCAGGCGCGTCACCGACACGTTGATCGCCAGCCGGAACATCGTGGTGAGCAGCAGCAGCGTCGGGAAGGCGGAGAACTCCAGCGCCTTGTTGATGTACATCGTCGCCACCACGATCGCCAGGGCGCCCGAGATGTTGCAGGTGATCATCAGGTCCAGCACCGCCGCCGGCAGCGGGATCACGAGCATCGTGACCACGAGCACGACGCCGATCGCCGCGAGCAGATCGGTGTGCTTGAGCAGCTTGCGTACCGATTGCTCATTCATGCGGCGATCCTCCTTCGACCAGCCATCTTGTAGACGAATGCCAGCACCTGCGCGACGGCGGCGAACAGCTCGGCCGGGATCATCCGGTCGATCTGGACCATCGCGTGCAGTGACCTCGCCAACGGCGGATCGGGCACGATGGGGATGTTGTTCTCAGTGGCGATCCGCCGGATCTGCGCGGCCACCAGGTTCTTGCCCTTGGCCACCACGATCGGGGGCGGGCAGGTTGCCGTCGTACTTGAGCGCGACGGCGTAGTGGGTGGGGTTGGTGACGACCACGTCCGCGGTGGGGATCGCGGCCATCATCCGGGCCCGCGCCGCCATCATCTGGCGGCGGCGGATGGCCCCCTTGATCTCGGGGGGAAGGTCTGTCTGGCGGCCCTCGTCCTTGACCTCCTGCTTGGTCATCTTCATGCCCTTGGCGTGGGTGCGGCGCTGGTGGATGAGGTCGATGACGGCGATCAGCAGGTACACGATCACGATCCGCTCGATGATCGACCGGGCGCTGTCGTTGAGCAGGCTCGCCCAGCGCCATCGGCGTGGTGCCCATGCTGGCGCCCGAGGTGGGTGATCAGCGGGACGAGGCTCATCGCGGCGGCGCCGCCGACGATGGCCACCTTGGCCAGCACCTTGCCCAGCTCGAAGCCGATGCGCTTGCCGAAGATCTGCTTGGCGCCCTGCATCGGGTTGAGCTTCTTGAAGTTCGGGCTTGAGCAGGTGGGGCGTCGGGCGCAGGCCCACCTGGGCGACGTTGGCCAGCAGCGCCGCCGGCCATGCAGATGATGCCGATCGGCAGCGCCGTCGTCTCCATGGTGTGGAGCATCAGCCCGAGGATTCCGTGCAGCCCCGCCGCCGAGGACACCTCGTTGGGCCGGGAGACCATGCCGAAGAGCGCGCGCATGGCGCCGGCCATCGCGTTGACGACCGCCGGGCCCTGCATCGAGATCGCGACCAGGCCGGCCATCAGGACGAGCGCGCCGTTGATCTCGGTGCTCTTGGCGACCTGGCCCTTCTTGCGCGCCTCGCTCTTGCGTTTGCCGGTTGGCTTTTCTGTCTTGTCGTCGTTGGCCATGGCTCTAGACGAAGTGGAGGGCGCCGGTGACCGCGTTGGCGATCTGGTCGCTCATGAACGAGCCGAGGAAGGGCAGGGAGGCGGCGACGACGAGCATGGCCACGCCGACCTTCATCGGGAAGCCGACGCCGAAGATGTTCACCTGGGGGACGACCTTGGCGATCATCCCGAAGGCCACGTCGGTGATCATCAGCGCCAGGATGACCGGGGCGGCGACCTCGACGGCGGAGACGAAGATCGTGGAGAACGCCTGCTCGACGCCGGTGGTGAGGGTGGCGATCTGCGGGCGCCTTGGTCAGCGGCACCAGGTCGAAGGTCCGCTGCAGGCCGCGCAGGGTCCAGGCGTCGCCGCCGATGGCGATGAACATCGCCAGGCCGACCAGGCTGTACAGGTTGGTCATGGTGCCGCCCTGGTTGCCGTTGATCGGATCGACGACCGACCCGAACGAGAACCCGGCCACCATGTCGGTGATCGCGCCGGCGGCCTCGACCGCGGCGAGGACCATGCCGACGGCGAAGGCGAAGGCCAGGCCCGACCAGCACCTGGACCACGAGCATCCCGGCGACCGCCATCGGGTCGGTCGGGATCGTTCTGGCCGTGGACCGCGAGCGGCGTCAGGCCGATGGACAGGCCGACGGCCACGATGCCCTTGACCCGCGGCGGCACCATCTTGGACGAGAACAGGGGCGCCAGGACGAACAGCGGGCTGACCCGAGCCAGGACGAGGAAGAACCCCGTGACCTTGTCGCTGCCGATCTGTTGCAGCAGCGTGCTGAGCGTCAGCTGACTCATCTCTAGCTACGAGATCAGCGAGCGGGATCGACGTGTAGAGGTTCTGGGCGTAGGTGACCAGCTGGTCGAGCATCCACGGGCCCAGGATCACGATGAGGGCCGCGAGCCCGACGATCTTGGGGATGAAGCTGAGGCTCTGCTCCTGGATGGAGGTGACGGCCTGGAAGATGGAGACCACGAGTCCGACGACGAGCCCGACGAGCATCATCGGGCCGCCGATCTCGATGGCCAGCTTCATGGCCTGGGTGGCAAGGCTGACGACGGTGTCCTGATTCATGGCGGCGGGTCCTGGTCGAGGCTCAGTGGAAGCTCGCGATGAGCGAGTGCGTGATGAGGTCCCAGCCGTCCACCAAGACGAACAGCAGGATCTTGAAAGGCAGCGAGATGAAGCTCGGCGGCAGCATCACCATGCCGACGCTCATCAATGTCGAGGAGATGATCAGGTCGATGATCAGGAACGGGAGGAAGATCAAGAACCCGATCTCGAACGACGTCTTGAGCTCGCTCATGATGAAGGCGGGGATCAGCACGTAGGTGGGGACCTGGGCCCGCGTCTGCGGCGTCTTGATGCGCGCGAGGCTCACGAACAGCGAGATGTCCTGGTTGCGCGTCTGGCGGAACATGAACTCCCGCAGCGGCTCCTCGCCGCGCTTGATCGCCGTCGCCGTCGAGATCTGGTGGTGCTGGAGCGGCTCCCAGGCGTCCTTCTTGATCGCGCTGATCGTCGGCGACATCACGAACAGCGTGAGGAACAGCGCGATCCCGACCAGCACCTGGTTGGGCGGCGTGGTCGTGGTGCCCATCGCCGAGCGGATGAAGCCCAGGACGATGAGGATCCGGGTGAAGCCGGTGACGGTGAACAGGATCGCCGGGATCAGCGAGAGCCCGCCCATCAGCAGCAGGATCTGAAGCGCGTTGGAGGAGTCGATCTTCATCGGCGCGTCAGTCGCGGACCGTCATGCGGCGCAGGCCGTTGAGCACGCGGTCAAGCGGCTTGTCGGCCTCGTCGAACTCGTCGTCGATCGTCCTCCGGGAGGTCGATGCCGGCGGCGATGCGCCTCGTCCTCGGTGTAGGTCTTGATCGGCGTGACGCCGTGGTCGCCGACGCCCAGCAGGATGATGTCGGTGCCCGAGCGCAGCAGCGAGACGGACTTGCCGGGGCCGATCGGGAGCGTGGCGATCTGCTCCAGGCCGTTGCCGCTGGCGCGGACCGCGTCGCGGCCCTTGACCGCCTTGAGGATCTTCGAGACCGCGTAGATGATCGCGATCACCACGACCAGGGCGATGACCGTGCGCAGGATCCCCGATCCGCTGCCGCCGGCCGACGCGACATGCGTCGTACCGCTGGTGGACAGGTGCAGGGGCGTCTGCTCGCCGGTCGCACCGGTGGCGGCCTGCGCCATCTGGGCGCACGAGAGTGTGAGGGCGCCGATCAAGCCGGCGCCACGTGTCAACGTGGAGAACCGCATCGAGGGAAGGACTCCGAGGGAAGAGTCACCCTCTATGTCGGCTCATGTCGCCGAGGCCTTTAGGCCGAACGGGCCGGATTTCTGATCCGGCCGTGTCCGTCGGCTAGCCTCCCCGCCGCACGCAGGGCGGCGGCGGGGGGCTGCGTGGGGCCCTAGGCCAGCGCCTTGCCGACGGCCTCGAGCAGGCGATCGGGCTGGAACGGCTTGACGACGAAGTCCTTCGCGCCGAGCTTGATCGACTCGATCACCTTGGACTCCTGGCCGAGCGCCGAGCACATCAGCACGCGGGCGCCGGGATCGATGGTCATGATCTCGGCCAGCGCCTCGAGGCCGGTCTTCTCGGGCATCGTGATGTCGAGCATCGTCAGCTCCGGCTTGAGCTCCTGGAAGCGGGCGACCGCCTCATGCCATTTCCTGCCTCGCCGATCACTTCATGGCCGCCGGAGGCGAGCGCGTCGCTCACGACCTTGCGCATGAAAGCGGCGTCGTCGACTACGAGTACACGGGCCATCAGGTCAACAGCTCCTTCTTCGTTCGGGGTTGCGGGTGCTTCGGGGGTCTCCGCTGGGGTCTCCGCGGCAATCACGGCTTCGGGTTCATCGGCGATCTCCGCCCCGTCGGCCTCGAGGGGCCTCGTCGACGATGCCTCGGGGGCCTCGACGATCTCCGGGCCGTCGAGGGGCACGGCGAAGATCTCCGCGGAGGGCGCCTCACGCGACGACGCGTCGGGGACCGCTCGGCCACCCACGGTGTCGCACTGAAACGCCCACTCTCCGTCATCGGTGACGATGAGATGACCTTGAGCGAAGCGAAGTCCGTTGACGTACAGATCGACAGGCGCGTCGGCGGGGCGATCGAGCTCGACGACCGAGCCCAGGGGCAGCCCGAGCGCTCGGGACAGCCCCAGCTCGGTGCGGCCCAGCTCGGCCCACACGCGCAGCTTGATGCCCGTCAGCGCCTCCACCAGGGCCATGCTCCGGGCAGCGCCACCTGCCGCGGCGGTCTCGCCGGCCGGCGAGGCGTCGGCGTCGGCGTGTCTCGTCCATCTCATCCAGGGCGCGGGCCATGCGGACGACGAACGCGCCGGGGCACGAGCTGGATCAGCCGGCAGGACTCGCCGCCGATGAGGAAGGTCGTCGACGTGGCGTGCGGGGAGGATCCGTAGATCTCGGCCGCGGCCTGCGGGGTCTTCCAGCACGCGGATGTCCGGGACCGAGATCTCGATCTCCTGGCCCAGGACGACGCCGATCGCTGAGGCGGCGGCGGCCATCATCTGGTTGGAGGCCTCGCCGACGGCGGAGAGCTCCAGCTCTGAGAGCTCGTCGGCGTCGCCTTCCTCGGAGCCGGCATGCCCATCGCCTGGGCCAGGTTGCGCACGCCGGCGGCGGTGAGGACGAAGATGTTGGCGCCGGTGACGCCGTCGACGTAGGAGACGCTGGCGGCCACCGAGCCGGCCACGATGCCGTTGAACGGGGACTGGCCCTCGGCCATCACGCTCACGTCGCCGCGCTCGATCGGTGCCGGGGGCGAACATCTCCAGCACCTGGGCGATCGCCTCGGCGGTGGAGGCGCCGAGCCGCATCAGCGCCTCGCGCGGGCGTCATGTCGGTGGCGCTCATCAGCGCCGAGCCCTCCGGCCCGCAGATCTGCACCGCGCGCCGCGGCCCGTGGGAGCCGGGCTGGGCGCGGGCCAGCTTGACGTTCTCGGCGAAGAGCATGACCCCGTCATCGGCAGGAACGCCGAACTTGACAATGCTTCCTGGAGCCAGCGACGAGGATCTCGGACACCTCGAGGTCGACCGAGGCCACCTCGGCGCGGAGCGTCACCGGCACGTCGGACATCGCCTGCTGCATCGGCGAGGCCGTCTGCACCTGGTCGTCGTGGCTGCCGTCGCGTCCGGAGATGGCGTCCTCGACGGGCTCGATCGCGACCCACGGGATGAGCATGGCCAGCGCGAAGGACTGCTTGGCGATCCGGCACTCGAGCAGGATCGTGAACGTCGGCTCGGACACCGAGGCCACCTGGCCGGCGTCGTGCGGATCGATCTCGCCGGCGCTCAGCGTCACGCCGCCGAGCTCCTGCCAGACCAGCGACAGCTGATGCGACGAGCGACTCGAACAGCCGGCGGGTCAGGCTCCAGTCGATCTCGCGAGAGGCGCCGCTCCTTGGGCGTGCGCTCCGGCGAGCCGCCCAGCAGGCGACTCCAGGCCGGCCAGGACGAACGACTGCTCGGCGGTGAGCAGCATGCGGGTGCCGATCGGCGCGACGTCGAGCAGCAGCGACAGCGAGTTCGGCGGAAGCTGCGCCTGCGCCGCGGCCCAGGTGAGCTGCACCGTGTTGAGCACCTCGAGCTCCACGGGCACGCGCAGCTCGGTGGACAGGCGGGTGTTGGCCGTCTGGCAGAACGTCTCGGTGGCGCGCATGATCCGGCGCGCCTGGTCGGCGGAGAACTTGGTCGGCCGGCAGAAGTCGACCGTGCGCAGCCGGTGGCCGCGCCGGGCGGGCTTCTGCGCGGCGCCGGCGTCGGGCAGCTGGCCCTGCTTGGCGGCGTCGACGAGCGCGGCGATCTTGTCCGGGGTGAGGAGCTCGCTCATCGCGCGGCCCCCGCCCCGGCAGCGGCCCGCGGCTTGCGGCCCGCCAGCAGCGTCTCGGGCTGCTGGCCGGCCGAGCGGACGGTGACCAGCAGCTCGCCGACGGCGATCTTCACCGTCCGGCCCGGTGTTGCCGCCGGTCTGCGCCGCCTTGATGGCGATCCGCGCCGTGGCCAGCGCAGCCCGGACGGCCGCCTCGTTGCGCGCGCCGATGTCCAGGCCGCCGCTCATCTCGAACATCCGCGCGCCTCCGGCGATCGCGGTCTCGAACCGGCGCTCGACGGCGCCGGCCTTGCGCATCTGCTCGATCAGCTCGGGAACGGCCGTGTCGGCGAACTTGCCCACCTGATCGACCCGGTCGTTGGATTCGGGCAGGACGATGTGCGCCAGGCCGGCGACGCCGGCCGTGCGGTCGACGATCGCCAGCCCGATGCAGGAGCCGAGGCCGAGGGCGACGAGCTCTTCGTTCGGGTCGCTGGACACCACCATCTCACCCATGCGAGCCGAGGCCATCGTCAGGCCGACGGGTCCGCAAGACCGAGCGGCGCCAGCAGATCGGAGATCTGGCCGGAGGTCGGCAGCAGCAGGAACGAGATCGAGCACGGGCTCGCCGGACACGTCCAGCTCGGAGTCGAGCACCAGCGCCAGGTCGTCGGCGCCGGCGGTCCCGATCAGCAGCGAGGAGACGATCGCGGCCAGCATGTCCGTGTGCAGCTGCGGCGGCGAGGGCTCCAGCTCGAGGCCCGGTCATCGACCCCAGCCCGTTGAGGTAGGAGGTGGCGAGGATGTTGCCGATCTCGCGCAGCGCGGAGTCGCCGACCTCGGTGTGGGCCTCGACGCCCAGCAGGGTGCACAGGATCTCGCGCCTGCTCGTAGGGGATCAGCAGGAGGACCAGGCCGTCGATGTCGCCCTGGATCGGGACGACCACGCCCGCGACGTGCTGCTCCGGATCGCCGCACGCGTCGACGGCGTCGGCCGGCGGCAGCGCCAGCGCGCGGGGCACGTTGATCTCCACCTCGCGGGCGAGCATCTGCGACAGCGCCGTGGCGGCGGTGCCGGACGCGATGTTGGCCAGCTCGCGCAGCGCGTCGAGCTGGATCTCGGACAAGGACGGGGTCACTGGGGTCTTCTCCTGGGATTGATGTTGGGTCATGCCGCCACCCGTCCATTTCCGGCGACGGTCGAGGCTTCGGAGGAGCGGGCGCCGCGGTCGCGGCTGTCAGCTTTGCGAGGGCGGGTGCCCAGGGCGTCGCAGTCGACGATGAGGGCGATCCGGCCGTCGGCCAGCGCGGCGCCGCCCGAGACGGGCTCGCCGCTGGAGACGGCGGGCGGCAGCGGGCGCGTGACGAGCTCCCGCTGGCCGATGAGGTCGTCGACCGACAGCGCGAGGCGCTGCTCCTGCGCGCGCACGATGACCACGAACTCATGCTCGCCGGTGGGCTGACGTCCGAACACGTCGGCGCCGTCCAGGAGCTGGAGCACCCCGTCGTCGAGCACCAGCATGCGGCGCCCGGCCACCGAGCGGACCGTCTGCTCGGCCAGCCGCAGCGTGCGCTCGACGCGGTCCAGCGGGATCGCGTAGGGGGCGCCGGCGACGTCGACGTGCAGCGCGGAGACGATCGCCAGCGTCAGCGGCAGGCGGATCTGGGCGGTCGTGCCCTCGCCCTGGACCGAATCGAGGATGACCTCGCCGCCCAGCTCGCGGATCTTGGACCGCACGACGTCCATGCCGACGCCGCGCCCGGAGATGTCGCTGGTCGTCTCGGCGGTGGAGAAGCCCGCCGCGAACAGCAGCTCGACGGCGGTCTTCATCGTGATCTCGGCGGCGGCCTGCGGCGTCGATCAGCCCGCGCTCGACGGCCTTGCGGGCCACCGCCTCGGGGTTGATGCCGCGACCGTCGTCGCGGACCTCGATGACGACGCTGCCGCCGGCGTGGCGCGCCGAGATCTCGAGCGTGCCGACCTCCGGCTTGCCGGCGGCGACGCGCGCCTCGACGGCCTCCAGGCCGTGGTCGAGCGAGTTGCGGACGAGGTGGACCAGCGGGTCGCCGAGCGCGTCGACGACGGTGCGGTCCAGCTCGGTCTCGGAGCCGACCAGGTTGAGCTTGACCTCCTTGCCGAGCTTGCCCGAGAGGTCGCGGACCAGGCGCGGGAAGCGCAGGAAGACGACGTCGACCGGGATCATGCGGACCTGCATGACCATCGACTGCAGCGCCTGGGAGCTGCGCGTGAGCTCCTGCATCGCCTGCTGCAGGCCGGGCACGTCGATGCTGGCGGTGAGGGCCTCGACGGCGGTGCGGTGGATGACCAGCTCGCCCATGGAGTGCATGAGGGCATCCAGGCGCTCGGCGTCGACGCGGACGGTGCGGGCGGCGCCGGAGGCCTTGGGCGCGGCGGCCTTGGCGGCGCGGCGGCTCAGCGGCCGGAGCGGCCTCGGCACGGCGCCGGAGCGGCTCGGCGCGGCGCGGCGCGGCTCGGCGGCGCCCGGCAGCGCCGGCTCGGGCAGCGACACGGTCTCGGGCTCGGCAACCGGCTCGGCGACCGGGACGGGCCTGCGACAGCCGGCGACCTCGTCGATCTCGACCGCGACCACGTCCGAGACGCCGGAGACCGTCTGGGTGACGGCCTCCTCCTCGTGCTCGGAGGCGATCCACGCCTCGACGCGCTGACCGGAGAACTGCTCGATGTCGTCTACCGGCGGGAGCGCTGGCGATCAGCTCGCCGTGCTCGCCCAGCGCGGCGAACACCATGTGCGCGCGGACGGCCGGCATCAGGACCTGCTCGTCGAGGACGGCGACGACGTGGAGCACGCGCTCGCCGCGCGGCCATGGCGAGCGACGCACGTCGGGCAGCGCGGCTCGGTGGCGACGCGCTCGAGCTCCTGCTCGGCGGTGCGGGCGCGGACGAGGCCGTGCAGCCGCTCGACCAGCGGGGTCGGGGTCCAGAGCCTCCTGCGCCGTCGGCCTCGATCGAGTCAAACGAAGCGGTCAGCGCATCCAGGCAGGCCAGGACGGTGTCGATCGCCTCGCGGGTCAGCCCCTCGCCGCGCTGGCGCAGCAGCTCGAAGACGTCCTCCATCTCGTGGGTGAGCTTGGCGATCTGGGCGAAGCCCATGGTCGCGCTCATGCCCTTGAGCGAGTGCGCGAGCGCGGAAGATCTCATCCACCGTCTCGCGGTCCTCGGGGTCCTCCTCCAGGCGGACGATCGCCAGGTTCAGTTCCTGCAGGTGCTCCTGCGCCTCGGCCAGGAACATGGGCATGTATTCGGAGGTGTCCATCACGCTTTCCGGTAGATGAAGGGGAGGGCCATCTGGAGGCCCAGATCGGCCGGCTTGGAGACTCGCTCGGTGGCGCCGACGACCAGGTAGCCGCCGGGACGCAGCGCCTGGGCCAGGCGCGCGTGCAGCTCGTCGCGGATCGGCTCCGCGAAGTAGATGACGGTGTTGCGGCACATGATCAGGTCGTTGCCGGCCGACCGCGGGCGCAGGCGCAGCAGGTCGCCGATCTCGAAGCTCATCATCCGTTGCAGCGCGTCCTTGGCGCGCCAGCCCTCCGGCACGCGGTCAAAGGCGCGCTCCATCTCCTTGATGTCGACGCCGCGGGCGTCCTCGGCGCTGAACACGCCGGCGCGGGCGCGCTCGATCATGCGCTTGTCGATGTCGGTGCCGGTGATCTTGACGCGGGCGTTGGGGATCGCCTTGTGGCAGACCGCGGCCAGGGTCGTGGCCTCGGCGCCGTAGGAGCAGCCGGCGCTCCAGGCGCGCACCTGGCCCGCGGTGGCGAGCTCGGGCAGCACATCGCGCTCGAGGCGGACCCACTGCTCGGGATGGCGCCACAGCTGGGAGACGTTGATCGTCACGCGGTCCAGCAGGGCGTCGAGCTCGGTCTTGTCCTTGCGCAGCGCCGTCCAGGCAGTCCGTGAGCAGGTGAATGCCCTTGCGGGCGAAGAACGAGCGCAGCCGGCGCTCCATCTGCGGGCGCTTGTACTGGCTGAGGTCGACGCCGCAGATCTGGCGCAGGCCCTCGCAGAAAGCCACGTAGTCGTCGCCTGCGGCGCCGATGGCGCTCATCAGTTCACCTCCGCCGCGATCGCCGCGGCGATCTGATCAAGCGGTAGCACCTCGTCGGCCAGGCCGGCCTCGACGATGGCACGCGGCATGCCGTAGACGGTGCAGGTCTGCTCAGCTTCGACGAGGATTCGTCCGCCATGGCGCCGGACTTCCTTGGCGCCACGCAGGCCGTCGTTGCCCATGCCGGTGAGCACGACGAGCGTGAGCCGGTCGCCCCACTTGGCGGCGGCATCCTCGATCAGCAGGTCGGCACGGGGCCGCAGGCCGCCCAGCGGGGCCTCGTCGCTGAGCGTCATCTGGCCGGTGGGGGCCAGACGCAGGTGACGGCCGCCGGGGGCGATCAGCGCCACGCCCGGCTCCAGGGACTCGCCGCCCTGGGCCTCGCGGACGCGTGAGCGGGCTGCAGCGATCCAGGCGGGCGGCCAGCGAGGCGGTGAAGCCGGCGGGCATGTGCTGCACGATCATGGTGCCCAGCCCCAGCGGGGAGGGCAGGCCGGGGACGACCTCGGCCAGCGCCCGCGGGCCGCCGGTGGAGGTGGCGATCAGCAGCGCGCGGGAGACGCCGCTGCGGATACGGATCGCCGCCCACCCGCGGCGGGACCGGAACGTGGCCGTTGGTGGAGGCGGACCCCACCACCCCGGCCGCGACGGCGTTGGCTCCGTTGCCGTCTCGGGGCAGGCGCGCGGAGCGCAGGTGACCGCCGAGGCGCCGCGTCTTGGTGGCGACGAGGATCTTGGTGAGCAGGTTCTGCTCGAACGCGTCGACGTCGGCCTGGCCGGACGGCTTGGGCACCAGCTCGAAGGCGCCCTCGGCGAGCGCGTCGACGGCGTAGGCGCCGTGGGCCGGTGAGAAGGCGGAGACCACCACCACCGGGATCGCCGGGCCGCCGCGCTGCCGCAGCGCCTTGAGCACGTCGATCCCGCCCAGCCCCGGCATCGCCAGGTCCAGCGTCATCGCGTCGGGCTGCTCACGCTCGCACAGGGCGAGCGCCTCGTCGCCGTCCTTGGCGGCACCGACGACATCGATGCCGCCCTTGGTCAGGACGTTGGTGACGATCCGGCGCATCAGCGCGCTGTCGTCGGCGACGACGACGCGGGGCTTGGGGGTGGTGGTGGTCATTGGAACTGGTCTACGTCAGACAGAGCTGACTGCTCAGGCGGCGACCGGAAGCTCGGGCGTGGCCTCGAAGATCGTGCTCAGCGTGAGCAGCACGATCAGGCGCTCGTCGATCCGGACGATCGACTCGATCATCGTCGAGTCAGCGCCGGGCGCCTCCTCGATCTGATCGTCGGAGACGGTGAGAACCTCCTCGACGGTGTCCACGATCACGCCGGCCGTCTCGGCGCCGGCCTCGACGATCACGATCTTGGACTGCTCGGTGAGCTCGGAGGCGATCCCCAGGCGGGCCGCCACGTCATAGACGGGGACGATCCGGCCGCGGAGGCTGATCACGCCGCGGACCCAATCGGTCCGCGAGGCCACCGAGCGCGGCTCGGCGTACCGAATGATCTCGTTGACCGCCTGGATCGGCAGGGCGTAGTGCTCTGCGCCCAGCGTGAACACCACCAGCTGCTGATGATTGGCTTGCTCTGACATCGTGTCCTACTCCTTGTTTCCGTAACGAGCCGTGTCGCGCATCCTGCGCTCGGCCTTCTATCGAGATATTCGGCGCCTGAGGCGCCAGCTTGAGGTTTGTGTCCGTTAACCGGCCACGGCCACGAGGGCCACGAGCGGCTAACCGGTCACGGGTTCAGTGCTTCCCGCCGCAGTGTGGTCCGATTCGGCGACTTCGCTCGGCTCGGAGCCGACCGGGGCCGCCAGCACCTGCGTCAGGCGCAGACCGAACTGCTCGTCGATCACCACGACTTCGCCGCGGGCGATGGGCGTGCCGTTGACGAGCAGGTCGACGGGCTCGCCCGCCATCCGGTCCAGCGTCACAACTGATCCCTCGCGCAGCTCCAGGGTCTCGCCCACGGACATGCGGGCGCGGCCGATCTCGACGCTGAGGTCGACCGGGACGGCCGAGAGGCGTCGAAGGTCGGCCATCGACTCGCCGCCGGCGCGGACGGTGCCGCCGTCGCCGTTGAGAGGTTCGAAGTCCACGTCGTGGCTCATCGATGTCTCCTTACTGGACGGCGACGTCGGTGAAGAGGATGTCGGTCACCTTGACGTCCGTGGTGCTCTTGATCTGGCTGAGGATCTCGGACTTGAGCTTGGTGCGGCCGGTGTCGGTGAGCAGCGCCGACGATGGCTCGTTGGTGATCGTGTTGGTGATGATCGCGCGGATCGCGGGCTCCTCGGGCAGGGTGCCGATGCCGGCGGGCGTCGTCGTGGCGCCCGCGGCGCGTGGCGCCGTCGCTCTGGCCCGGGGCCAGGATCAGGCCGATGGTCATCGTCGCGTAGCGACCGTCGGTGAGGTTGAGCGTGAAGCCCTTGGGCAGCACGTAGATCTCGCCGTCGATCTTGGGCTTGGCGACGGCGGGCTTGGGCAGCAGGAAGGTCTTGGCGGCATAGCCCCCACCGGCCACGACGACCAGGAGGATGATGATCAGCTTCTTTTTCATTGTCGGGTGGTCCTAGGGGTTCAGGTCGGGGTAAATGCGGTCAAGCACGATGTCCACGCGGCGGTTCTGCGCCCGGCCGGCCGGCGGTGGCGTTGCTCGCGACCGGATGCAGGTCGCCGTAGCCAGTCGCCGACAGGCGCTGTTCGGCGACTCCGTGGGCGATCAGGTAGCGTGAGTACCGTCGTGGCGCGGATCGGCCGACAGCTCCCAGTTGTTGGCGAACTGCGACGCTGTGGATCGGCTGGTTGTCGGTGTTTCCTTCCACCGTTATCGGATGCTTGCTGGTCAACATTGAGCAGATGGGTCACTTCGATGAGCAGCGGCGACCCCGCCGGCTGCAGCGTGGCCGAGCCCGAGTCGAACAGCAGCTTGTCGGTGAGGACGCGCACGACGAGGCCCTGACGCTCGATCACCGTCTGCACCTGGTTGCCGAAGCCGTGCGCCTTGGCGTAGGCGTCGAGCTCCTTCTTGAGCTTCTTGAAGTCCGACTGCTCCTTCGTGCGCGCCGCTGGCGGCGAGCATCGCCTTGGTGATCTGCTGCGCCGACGTGTCGGTGGGCTTGGGGATGTTGGGCGTCAGCGGGACGATCGACGGGACCTCGGCGGTCGCCGGCGTGTGCGCCTTGGTCGACTCCGAGCCCGACTGCATGATCGCCTTGCCGCCGGAGAGGATCGAGCCCGAGAAGGCCGCCTTCAGCGACTGCTGCAGGCTCTCGTACTTGGAGATGTTCACCGACGAGATCGAGTACAGGACCATGAACAGCGCGAACATGAGCGTGAGCATGTCCGCGTAGGTCAGCAGCCAGCGCTCCTCGTTCTCGAACTCGGCCGCGTGACCGCGTCTGCCGCGACGACCGGCCATGGCACTAGGCCGCCTCGGCCTGAGGCATCTGCGACACCGAGCCGCCCTCGTCCTCGGACTTGCGCTCGGCCGGGGGCACGAACGAGCCGAGCTTCTCGGCCACGACCCGCGGGTTGTCGCCGGCCTGCACGGCCAGGATGCCCTCCAGGGTCAGCGTCCGCAGCTCAACCTCCTGCTTGGAGAGAGCCTTGAGGCGGTTGGCGATCGGGAGGTAGAGGACGTTGGCGGAGCCGACGCCCATCAGCGTCGCGATGAAGGCTGATGAGATGGCGGGGCCGAGCGTCGCCGGCGCCGACAGGTTCTGGAGCACGTGCACGAGGCCCATGACGGTGCCGATGATGCCCATCGTCGGCGCGAAGCCGCCGGCCTTCTCGAACGGAGCCGCGCCCTCGTGGTGGCGGGCCATCATGCCGTCGATCTCCGCCTCGAGGACCTCGCGGACGAGCTCGGGATCAGAGCCGTCGACGACGAGCTGCAGGCCCTTGCGGGTGAACTCGTCCTCGATCTCGGCGGTCTGGCCGTCGAGCGCGAGCAGACCCTCGCGGCGCGCCTGCTCGGCGAAGCCGACGAGCTGCTGCACTCGGCCGTTGAGGTCGATCTCGGGCGGCCCGAACACGATCTTGTAGAGAGCCGGCACCTTCTTCATCGACTCCATGCCGCAGCTGGCCAGCGTGACGCCGCCGGTACCGCCGATGATGATCAGCAGCGCCGGGATGTCCATGAACGAAGCCGGGCTGGTGCCGCCCATGATCCCGGCCATGAGGATGCCGAGCGTGGCGACGACGATTCCGATAGCGGTTGCGGGCTTCATTTCATTCTCTTAGATCGACAGGGGAGCAAAAAAATCAAGGGGTCTGAGGCGGTAAATCCTGAGTCAGTCTGCGGGGTGAGGCGGGGTTGGGCAGGGTGCTAGGGGAGGGGTTCGGGTCAGCCGTGGTGGTGGCGCGCCTCGAGGGCGGCGTCGTGCACGGCGGTCAGCGTGGAGGGCTTGCGCAGGGGGGTCACACGACGCAGCTCGTTGCGCTCGGCGCGCAGCTCGTGGCGCAGGACGAGGGCCTCGGCGAGCACCGTGGCGCGGTAGGTGGCGATCATCTCGGCGACCCGCGCGGGCGGCTCGGCGACGACGATCTTCTGGCCGTTGAGGATCGTGATCACGGTGTCGGGCGTCGCCTCGATGGTCGTGATCGCGTCGGGATTGATCTGGAACGTGTCCACCGCGTGTCCCAGGCGGTGCAGGGTGATCATGGGGTGTGCTCCTTGGAGGAAGGTTGATGAGGGAAGAAGAGAAAAAGGGGGCGGCGTTTCCCTCGAAGCGCCGCCCCCTCAGCTCAGGTCAGGCTCAGGCCTAGCCCTGGGCCATGTTCACAACGGTCTGCAGCATCGTGTCGGCCGTGGTGATGACCTTCGAGTTGGCCTGGTAGCCGCGCTCGGCGGTGATCATGTTGGTGAACTCGGTGGCGAGGTCGACATTGGACATCTCCAGCGAGCCGGAGATCGTCGCGCCGAAGCCGCCGACGCTCGGGGTGCCGGTGGTGGCCGGGCCGGAGCTCGCGGTGGCGCTCCAGTTCGAGCCACCGTCACGCTGCAGGCCGGCCTGGTTGGGGAACGTGGCCAGCGAGATGTAGCCGGCGGTCTTGGTCTGGCCGAACGTCGGGCTCGTCGAGTCCTCGTCGGTGTAGCTGACGCTGCCGTCCTGACCGATCGCGAGGTTGGCCGATCCGGGCGGGACGTTGATGTAGGTCGGGGCGGCCGAGCTGGAGCTCGAGGGCGCCGTCGAGCCGACGACGTACTGACCGCTCTGGGTGGTGAGGAAGCCGGCGGAGTTGAGCGTCAGGTTGCCGGCGCGGGTGTAGTCGACCGTGCTGGGCAGGTTGTTGGTGTAGGGAGCGGTGCTGCCGGGGGCGCCGTTGCCGACCTGCAGGAAGCCATCGCCCTGGATGTAGACGTCCAGCGCGTTGCCCGTGGTCTGCTGCGAGCCGCCGCCCATGAGGTTGTCGATGGACCCGACGCTGACGCCGAGGCCGACCTGCTTGGCGTTGGAGCCGCCGTTGAACCCGTTGGGGCCGGTGGGGGCGCTGAGGGTCTCGCGACAGCTGGTCCACGAACGTGGTGCGCTGTGCCTTGTAGCCGATGGTGTCGACGTTGGCCAGGTTGTTGGCGGTCACGTCGAGCATCGTCTGGTGAGCTTCGAGTCCGCTGATCGCGGAGTCCATGCCTCGCATCATTTGAGGTACTTCCTTTCTCGGCTTCCTACTGGGAGGACCAGCCGGGGGTTGAATCCGTTCTCGCTACGCGATGACGGCACTGTCGATGTTTGTGAACACGTGCTCACGCATGTGCTCGGAACCCACCGCCGTGACGACGGTGTTGTTGGGGACCGACACCACAAACGCGGTGTTGTCCACAAAGACCACTGCAGCCTTTGACCCCTTGGTCGCGGCTCGTGAGACACCGCCCGCCAGTCGCTGCAAGGTCGACTGGTCGAGCTGGATCCCTCGCCGGTTCACGCGCTCCAGCGCGTGGCGAGAAAAGGTGGGCGCTTGCGCCGCCGTGGTGCTGTGGGCCAGCACCGACGGCGAACGTCGGCGTGCCCGCCGGAAGGTTGAACGTCGCGGTCTGCGCCGCAGTTGCAACCGCGGGCGCCGGTTCGGTCGGACCCAGCCCGGGCGGGACGAGCGCCACGTTGGGGACCGGTGACGTCACGTCGCCTCCGTGATCGACCCGAGTGCGATCCCGGGCGTCGTACCGATCGTCAACGACGGGCCATTGGAGGTGAAGTCGACCTTCGACACGACGCCGCTCTGCGTGACGCCGTTGGAATCCTGGTAGCTGACCGTGTGGCCGAGGAGCCCGAGTGCCGACGACGTGGCCTGCTGGGTCGCGGCCGAGGCCGTCGAGCCGGCGATCTGGGTCTCCTGCTCGAGGCTTGAGAAGCTGGCCAGCTCGGACATGTACTGCGTCGGATCGCTCGGGTTGAGCGGATCCTGGTTCTGGAGCTGGTCCATCATCAGCTTCAGGAAGTCGTTCTCGACCCAGGTTGTCGCTGGGGTTGGCGACGGTCGTTCCGGTCGTGCCCGTCGGGGCGAGCTGGGTACCGGTGGTGCCCGTGGTGCCGGTGGTGCTGGTGACGTTGGTCATGTCAGTGGTCCTCTGGTTTTGAGTGGAGGCACGCCTCAGGCGAGCACGTTCACGAGCGCGGAGCCCGAAAGGTTTTGAAGGGGGGTGTCGGCGGAGGTCTGGGCCGCCGCATCGGCGGCGTCCTCGTCGGCGGACCCGCTGCCCGAGTCCGAGCCGGAGTCGTTTGAGCTCGATGCTGAGCCGGCCTGCCCATCGCGGTCGGAGCGCTGCTGGCCGGAGGACTCGATGTCCAGGCGCAGCAGGTGGGTGCCGTTCTGCTGCAGCTGGCGCTTGAGGTCATCGCCGCCCTGCGACAGGGTCTGCGCCGCCTCCGGATGCTCGGTGACCACGCGGGCGACGATGCCGTCCGGCGTGTGCTGAAGGTGGATCTGGATCGCGCCCAGGTTCTCCGGCGAGAGCTCGATGCGCGCCACCGACATCCCGTCGCGGGCGCCCATGGCGATCGTGTTGGAGACCTTCTCGGCCGCCTCGGCGAGGCGCACGCCGTACGCCGTCGGCGCGGTGGCCGCGCTCGCGGTGGGCGTGGCCGCTGCGGTCGATGCCGGGGCCGACATTGTCACGGGCTCCGGCGTGGCCGCGGGGCCTGCCGCGGCGGTGGCCGGAGCGGGGGCCGGGGTCTTGTTGCCCGGGGCGCTGTCGCCGTCGGAGCTGTCCTTGGCAGTCGAGGTGTGGCCGCCAGAGCTCGCGGTCGCGCCGGCGCCGCTGACCGCAGCGACGCCCGTGACTGGGGCAGCCGGGGCGGTCGCGGCCGCAGGGGTCGTCATGGCCGGCGTGGTTGTCACGCCCAGTGCGGTGGCGGCGGCGGTGGTCGTCGCGTCGGCGAGGGTCGTCTGGGCCGCGGTGGCAGTGGGGGTCGCCGCGGGCGACGCGGGAGCGGTCGCGCTCGTCGCCGGCGAGGCGGGGGTGCCCAGGCCGGTCGTCAGTGACACGGTGCCGCCGAGCGGGGCCGCCGGCGCCGGCGCGGGGCCGGTCGCTGCCACGGGGCGGTCGGCCACGGCGGCGGTCGTTGCCCGGGGGCGGTCGTTGCCACGGGGCGGTCGCTGCCACGCCGGTCGCTGCCCGGGGCGGTCGCCGCCGGGGGCCTGGGAGCCACGGTGGTGGGCAGCGTGCCCGTCGTCGTCGGGGCGGTGGTCGCCGGAGGGGGTAGCCGGGGCGCCGGGGGCCTCCACGGTGCCCGCCGCGGTCTGACCGGCGGCGTACTGGGTCAGCG
Source organism: uncultured Actinomycetota bacterium (assembly GCA_963790605.1). GTDB lineage: Bacteria > Actinomycetota > Thermoleophilia > Solirubrobacterales > Solirubrobacteraceae > Palsa-465. The sequence goes on from CAWBPG010000006.1 coordinate 139,198, forward strand.
CGGCGCGCGACGTCACCGGCGCCCGCGGAACCGGACCCGCCCGTCGCCCGCGGCGCGGCGTGCGGCGCCAGCGGAGCCTGGCCCGGGAGCGCGGGTGCCTCGGAGGTCGTGGCGGCGGGAACCGGACGCCGGCCGCGCCCGGCGGTGGTCGCCCGAGGCGACACGGCCGGGCCCGTCGGGCACGGCGGCCGTCAGCGCAGCGGCGATCAGCGAAGTGGGGTCGGTGCTCGGGGCGGGCCCATCGGCGCTGGCGGCCGCCTTGGGGTCGGCGGCGTTCTGAGCGGCTCGCAGTCCGCGTCGCTGGCTGTTGCGCCGGCCTCCCTTCGTGGAGGTCTGCTTGCTCTGGCCTTCCGCAAGTGCGGTCCGGGCCACCTGGCTTGACAGGACGCTGGCGAACGCGTCTGTCGGCGGGGCGCCGCCTGTCGGCGGACTCGTCCCCTGGCCGTCGGCGGGGGGCGGAGAGCTCCCGCGCGAGCGGCGTGCCGGCCGCGCTCCCGGCGGCGGTCGCCGGCACCCGGCGCGCTCGAGGCCGCGCCGGCGGACGGCGCGTCGGTGGTGACGACCGGCATCAGCGACGCCGATCCGATGCCGGAGCTCATGCTGCCCTCCGGCGGAAGCCGTTGAGCGCGATCTCGTCGAGGTCGGCGGCCTCGATGCGCGCCTGCTCACGCACGAACTCGATGCGGCGGTTCTCCTTGAGGCGCTCCAGGGCCTGACGGTCGCGCGCGGCCTCGGTCAGCTCCTCGCGGCGCTCCTCCAGCAGTCTGGTCGCGACGGTTGAGATCGTCCCGGCTGGCCTGGTGGGCGCGCTCGGAGCGCTCCAGGTAGGCCTGGCGAGCCATGAGCTCGGTCGCGCTGATCGGCGCCGCGGCGGCGTCGAGCTGGGCCTCGCGGGCCTGGGCGACGCGCTGGGCGGCGTCCTCCATCTCCTGCTCGGAGCGGAGACGCTCCATCATGGCGCCGGCGAAGGCTTCTTTGGCCTCATCTTCGGCGCGCTCGCGCAATGCGCGCACACGCTCGAGGCGGAATCGGAACGAGGGACCGGCCATAGTCAGTTATTCGGCCGATTCCGGCGAGACTTCAATCCCGTTTGGACGGTTATCCGAGCCACGGCGCAACATCGACCTGTTCTCAGGAGCTGAGGGCCAGCGACGGGATGGCGGCGGGAGCGCCACCGGGCGCGCCGACCGGGACCTGAGGCGTGGCGAATGGCGGGCGGGTGAGCCGACCGCCACGTCCACGACGGGCGTGAGGTCGCCGGTGCCCGGGAGCTGCGCAGCCAGCGCCAGCAGGGCATTGTCGGCGTCCTGGGCCGTGGTGTGGTCTTCGATGTGCTGGCGCAGGAAGCCATCCATCGCCGGGCGCAGCGCGATCGCCGCGTCCAGCAGCGGGATCGGTGCCGGGCTGGTAGGCGCCGATCGAGATCAGGTCCTCCTTCTCGCGGTAGGACGCCAGCGCCGAGCGCAGCCGGGTGCCGGCCTCGCGGATCTCGGGGGCGACGATCTCGCCGACCAGGCGGCTGACGCTCTGCAGCACGTCGATCGCCGGGTAGTGGCCCGAGTGCGCGAGCGAGCGCGTGAGCACGATGTGGCCGTCGAGGATCGAGCGGACCGCATCGGCGATCGGCTCGTTCATGTCGTCGCCGTCGACGAGCACGGTGTAGAGGCCGGTGATCGAGCCTTCGGGGCTCGTGCCGGCGCGCTCGAGCAGCCGCGGCAGCAGGGCGAACACGCTCGGCGTGTAGCCGCGCGTGGCCGGCGGCTCGCCGATGGCCAGACCGACCTCGCGCTGCGCCATGGCAAAGCGGGTGACCGAGTCCATCATCAGCATCACGTTCTTGCCCTGGTCGCGGAAGTGCTCGGCGATCGCGGTGGCCGTGAACGCCGCCTGGATGCGGACGAGCGCGCGGCTGGTCGGAGGTGGCGACGACGACCACGGAGTGGGCCAGGGCGTCGCCCAGGTCGCGCTCGATGAACTCGCGCACCTCGCGGCCTCGCTCGCCGACAAGGGCGATCACGTTGACGTCGGCGGTCGTGGAGCGGGCGATCATGCCCAGCAGCGAGGACTTGCCGACGCCCGAGCCGGCGAAGATGCCGAGGCGCTGGCCCAGGCCGCAGGGGACGAGGGTGTCCAGCGCGCGCACGCCCAGGCCGACGCGCTCTGAGATGCGCGGCCGGGTCAGGGCATCCGGGCGGCGTGGCGTTGGCCGAGCGGGGCGCTCCCGCCGTCCAGGCTCGCCGAACTCGTCCAGCGGCTTGCCCAGCCCGTCGATGACGCGCCCGAGCAGGCCGTCGCCCACCGTCACCTTGAAGGGGCTGCCGGTGGGGTGCACGGAGGTGCCCGGGCCGATGCCGGCCAGCTCGCCGAGCGGCATCAGCAGGGTCCGGCCGCCGCGGAAGCCGACCACCTCGGTCGGACAGCCCGCCGGGCGGTCGCGACCGTCACCAACCAGGCAGATCTCACCCATCTCCACCTGGAGGCCGGTCGCCTCGATGATCAGACCGATCAGATCGCGCACGCGGCCGCGGCGGCGTGCCAGGTCCTCGTCCTGCATGCACGCGCGCCACCCGGCCGAGGGCCGGACGCGCGAAGGTGTCAGACCTCATCCTCGGGAGCTCCGTCCCGGGGGCCCAGCTCGGCGGCGACGATCTCGCGTGCCCGGGCCAGCTGCGTCTCGATGGAGGCATCGATCTCGCCCTCGTCGGTGCGAGCCAGCACGCCACCGCGACCGACGCGGCGGTCGGACTGGACGTTGAGGTGCTCGATCCCGCCCAGCTCGGACTGCAGCCGCGTGACGGAGTCGGACACCAGCTCGAGGTCGGCCGGGTTGACGACGAGCGTCACGTGCTGGCGGTCGCGGATGCGGCGCAGCGCGACCGCGGCGACGTCGACGATGCGCTCCGGCGCCACGTCGATGGCGCCGGCGACGATCTGCTCGGCCAGCCGCAGCGCCAGGGCGACGGCGTCGTGCTCGAGCTCGGCGATGACCTGGTCGCGCGCGGCGTCCAGCGCCTGGGCCGCGCCGGCCACCGCGTGCAGCGCGGGCTCGATCTCGGCGCGGGCGGCGGCCAGGCCGGCGGCGCGCCCCTCGGCCTCGCCCTGGGCGCGCGCATGCTGCGCGGATCTGGTCGGCGTCGGCGTGGGCCGCGGACAGGACGTCGGCGACATCGCGCACGGAGCCGGCCGGGGCCTCCAGCTGGCGGAAGGTGTAGGCCGCGATCGTGGCGGCCGCGGTCTCAGAAGACAACGTCTTCTTCCGATCGCGACAGGACGACGGCGCCGGCCTCCTCGAGCTTGCGCACGATGGCCACGACTCGTCCCTGAGCCTCCTCGATGTCGCGCTTGCGCTGCGGCGGCTGGAACTGCATCTCCTCGACGAGCATCTGCGCGCCGCGCTCGGACATGTTGGCCAGGATCCGCTCCTTGACCTCGTCGGCGACGCCGCGCAGGGCCAGGGCCAGGTCCTTCTGGTCGGCCTCGCGCAGGATGAGCTGGATCGAACGGTCGTCGAGCTTGGTGATGTCCTCGAAGACGAACAGCAGTCGCCGGACCTCGGCGCCGAGGCTCTCGTCGGTCTCGGTGATCTTGTCCAGCACGTTGCGCTCGGTGGAGCGGTCGGCGTTGTTGAGGATGTCGGCCAGCGACTTGATGCCGCCGGCGGCCGAGTACTCCTGCTGGACGACGTTGGCCAGCTTGGCCTTCATCACCGCCTCGACCTGCTTGACCACGTCGGGGCTGGTCTCGGACATCCGGGCGATTCGCAGCGCGATCTCCGGCTGCTCGTTCTCGGGAAGGTTGGAGAGGACCTGCGCGGCCAGCGTGGTGTGCAGGTTGGCGATGACCAGCGCCGTGGTCTGCGGCGACTCGTTGCGCAGGAACGTGACCACCTGCTCGGGCGGGGTCTTGCGCAGGAACTCGAACGGCCGCTTCTCGATGACGCTCGACAGACGGCCGATGATCTCGTTGGCGCGATCGGGACCGAGGGCGCGCTCGAGCACCTCGCGGGCGTAGTCGACGCCGCCGGCGTTGAGCGAGTCGTAGGCCATGACGGTGGCGGCCATCTCGGAGAGGACGCCGTCGGCGATCCCGGGCTCCAGGAACTGGAGCTTGGCCATCTCCAGCGACAGGGCCTCGATCTCATCATCCTTGAGGCGCTGCGAACACATGCGCGGCGCGCTCGGTGCCGATCGAGACGAGCAGCACCGCCGCCTTCTGGCGGCCCTTGATCTTGGCCAGGGCCGCCGACGTCGCGGGGCTCTGCGTCGCCGGCACCGCCGCTCGGCTGGAAGACTTCGACCGCTCCCATCGCTTAGTCCTCCTCGGTCATCCAGGCGCGCACCTGCTGGGCGACGCGCTCGGGGTCACGCTCCACCAGGTCCTCGACCTGGCGGCGGGCGACGTTGACCGGGGACTGCAGGGCCATCACCTCGGTGGGGCCGCCGCCGTTGACGAGGGCGCCGCCCTGCTGGCCGGCCTCCAGCGAGGCGAGGCTGCGGGGGGTCTCGAGCTCGCGCAGCCACGTGGGCTGGCCGGCGAAGGCCTCACGCTCGCGGCGGCGCAGCATGCGCCCGGCGAAGACCAGGAAGATGAGGGAGCCCAGCCCGGCCGCGCCGTACTTGGCGTACTTCATCATCGAAGCGCTGCCCGCCGCGGGGGGCGTGGCCACCGGGGCCTTGGCGAAGGCCAGCTGACCGACCGACAGCGTGTCGCCGCGCTTGGCGCTGAGGCCGACCGCGTTGGCCACGGCCTGCTTGATCGCGGGCAGCGACGCCGCCGGGACCGACTTGTCGACGAGCACCGACACGCTCTGGTTGAGCACGTTGCCCGGGGCGAGCACCGTGTGGGTGACGGTCTTGTTGACGCCGAAGGTGGTGTTGGTGGTCTTGTTGGCGTAGTTGGAGCCGCTGCCGCCGCCGGTGCGCGCTCGCCGCAAGGCCGGGGATGTTGCCGGCGGTGCCCGAGACGCCCGCCGCGGAGGCGTTGCCGCCCTTGAGCGTCTCGTTGGACGTCGTCTGGGTCAGCGGCGTGCCCTTCTTGGCGTAGGTCAGCGCGTCCTGGGTGGACTGGTTGGCGTTGACGTTGGCGTTGACCACGACCTGGGCCTTGCCCGCGCCCAGCGTCTGGGCCAGCATCGCGTTGACCTGGCTGGTCATCGAGGCGTCGTACTTCTGGTCGGCCTGCTGCTGGGTGGTGGCGCCGGAGCCGTCGCCGCTGGCGGTCGGCCACAGCAGCGAGCCGTCAGAGCCGGTGACCGTGACCTTGTTGATCGACAGGCTCGGGACGCTGGAGGCGACCAGCTGCGCGACGCCGCGCACCGAGCTGGCGGGCAGCTGGGTGCCGCCCAGCAGCACCGAAGCGGTGGCGGGCTGAGCTCTGGTCGGAGAAGAGCTGATCCTGGCTGTTGGGGATGACCAGGTTGACGGTGGCCGAGGTGACGCCGTCGATCGTCTCGATCGTCTGGGCGAGCTGGCCCTCCAGGGCGCGCTCGTAGGTCACCTGCTGCTGGAAGTTGCTCTGGCCGAGCTGCTGTGAGTTGAGCAGGCGTGAAGCCCGGCTGCTGGGTGGTGAGCAGGCCCGCGGTGGCCAGCGCGACGCGCGCCTGGGCGGTCTGGCTGGAGTTGACGGCGATGGCCGTGCCGCTGTTCTGCAGCTGGTAGCTGATGCCCTGGGCCGCGAGGGTGCTCGTGATCTTGCCCGTCTGGGCGGGATCGATCCCGGCCTCGAGCGTCGAGTAGCTGGGCTTGGACGCGACCGACATCACGATCATCAGGAAGGCGACGCCGAGCACGAGGGAACCGCCGAGCATCACCCAGCCCTTGGGCGACATCTTCTTGGCCATCTCTCCGAAGTTGGGCATGCGTTAGACCTGGGTCTGGAAGATCGTGGATTCAGCCGAGACGAGCTTGTCGCGGATCTGGGAAGCCAGATCCATCGACAGCGACGCGTTCTCGACCGCGGTGATTGCTTGAGTGGGGTCCGACAGCTGGCCGGTGGCCAGTCCCTGCGACGCCTGGGTGGCGTTGGCCTGGGTCGTCTCCAGCGAGCTGAGCGCGTTGCTCAGCGCGCCGCTGAAGCTTCCCGCGCCGGCCTGGCCGGCCGAGTTGGGCTGGGTCGAGCCGATGCCGCCGACGGAGCCGACGCTCCACTCGCTCGGGTTCAGCTGGCCGAGTGCACCTGAGATCGCCGGAATCACTTGAGGAGGTCCAGCGTCTTGGAGTACATGGTCTTGGCCGTGCTCATCGCGGTGACGTCGGCCTGGTAGGAGTTGGACTCGGAGATGAGGTCGGTCATCTCGGTCACGGGGTTGACGTTGGGCATCTTCACGTAGCCCTGCGCGTTGGCGCCCGGGTGCCCGGGTCGTAGACGAGCTGGTCGGGCGTCGGGTCGTTGACGATGCCCGCCACCTCGACGCCACCGGGCGTGGCGCCGCTCGCGCCCTGGCCCATGGCGCCGGCGAGCTGGGAGGTCGAAGCTGTTGCCGCCCACCTGCTGGAGCACGACCTCCTGGCGCTGATACGGCTGGCCGTTCGCGCCCTGGGTGGTCTGGGCGTTGGCGAGGTTCTCGGACGTGACGTCCATCCGCATCCGCTCGGCGGTGAGGCCGGAGGCGGCCAGGTCGATTGCGTCGAAGAAGCTCATGAGCCGGGCGCGCCCATCGCGGTCTTGAGGATCGACTCACGCTGCGCGGCGACGGCCGTCAGGTCCTCGTAGAGCAGGCCGTTCTCAGCCAGGTCGGCGGAGTCCTGCTCGCCGCCGACGCCGTTGCCGTCGGCGGCGACGGTGCCGGACTGCGTGACCGGGCTGAAGTTGACCGAGCTCGGCGACTGGCCGTTCTGCATGGCGCTGGCCAGGGTGCTCTGGAAGTTGACGTCCTCGCGCTGGTAGCCGGGGGTATCGGCGTTGGCCAGGTTGTTGGTCAGCAGCGTCTGGCGCAGCATCGAGCCGCGCATGGCTGCCTCGAGGGCAAGCTGAGTGGTGTCAAGGAGGGACATGGGTTCAGGTCGCTTTGCACTGGCCCTCCTTGGGCTCTCCATGACCACTCCGTGCGGTCTCCTCTAATGTCGGCTCCTGGCGGAAAGTCTTTAGGGCCAAGTGTGAGAACGCCCCAAAAAACTTTGCGTCGCCAAAAGACGCGGACCGGCCGGCCCCGCGAGCAGTGCTGAGGGCGGCCGATCGGGGAACTGCGCGTGTGGTCTCCCGCGGGACGACAGGACTCAGGCGGTGGCGGTGACCACGGGGACCCGCTGGCGCGCCGGGGCGTAGCCGTCGGCGGTGCGCTGGGCCTGGCGGACGCGGCCCAGCTCCAGCAGGAGCACCTCGCGCACGCGCAGAAGCTCGATCTCGACGCGCTTTTGGAGCTGGCGAGCAACGCTCGAGCGCTGCCCGTGCGGCCTCCGGGGGCGCGGCCGGCAGCGAGCTCTGCAGCTCGGCTCGCACCTCTTTCAGCGTCTGAAGCTCATCAAAGCTGCGCTCGGACACGAGCTGGAGCTCGCGCTCGATGAGCGCGGCGAGCGCCTCGTAGGGCTCTACGGGATCAGCGCTCATCGATCGGCTGGTCGGCGATCGCCGCCCAGGACTCGCGGAGCTTGCCCAGGATGTCGTCGATCTCGAGGATCTTCGAGGGGTCCTGGTCCAGGCGCGCCTGGCGCAGGTGCGAGAGCGAGAAGGTGTAGATCGACTGCAGGCGGGCCGGCAGCTCGCCCTGGTCCATGTCGAGCGTGTTGCGCAGGTGGCGGATGATGTCCTCGGCGCGCGTGAGCTTGTTGTGCGCGCCCGGGATGTCGCGCTCGCCCATCGCCACCGCGCCCTGGTGCAGGAAGCGGCGGGCGCCGTCGTAGAGCATCACGATCAGCTGTCCGGGGGAGGCGGTCAGAACCGCGCTGGCACGGTAGGCGTTGGGGGAGTAGGTCGCGGCGTATGTGCTCATTTGTGTTCTCTCACACCAGGTCGAGTTGCGTGGTTACTCCGTGAGGGGTCCGGTGCCGCACGTGACGTCGGTGCCAGAAGCGATCCATTCGCTACCCATGTGATCGGCCGGGGCGGCCGAAAATTGAGGAAAAACCGGGCGAATCGGCATTCGCCGTAGGGGACGGGTCGGGGCGGGCGGGGACCGCTTCACTGCCGATCAGGCGCCCGGCAGGGACGCGATCTGGCTGGTCAGCCAGCTGCTCTCGGACTGGTTGGAGGAGAGCGCGGCCTCGAGCTGCGCGAACTCCTGAACCAGGAAGTTCTGCTTGTCGGTCAGCGCCGACTGCATCGACGAGATCTGGTTGCCCAGGGTCGAGATCTGGGTGTTGTCGCCGGTGATGCGCGACGCGATCGTGCCGCCCGGGTCGGCGGCGTTGTCGGCCAGGTTGACGAAGCTGGAGGACCAGCTCTTCATGATCGCCTGCACCCCGCTGGCGTTGGACTGCAGCATGTTGCTCAGCACCGTTGGGTCCAGCGTCAGGTTGCCGGCCAGCGCCGACGCGGACTCGGCCCCGTTGCCCGTGGTGGCTGCCGGTGCTGACGCCGATGTCGTCCATGGTGGCCGCGCCCGCCGGCAGTCCCGAGCCCGACGTGTACATCATCGAACGCATCGAGGTGAGCAGATCCTGCAGCTCCGGGTCGCCGTAGAGCGTGCCCTGCGTCGGGTCCGAGCTCGACGGCGCCTGCGCCAGCTGCGTCTGGATGTCGGAGATCACCTTGTTGTACTGCGTGGTGAAGGTGTTGATCGCGTTGGTGATGTTCGTCGCGTTCGGGGCGGGGGCGCCGACGTTGACCGTGATCGGGCCGCTCGTGGTGGTGACGCCGGTCAGCGTCAGCGTGACGCCGCCGATCGCGTTGGTGACGGTGTTGGAGGACGAGCTGCCGCTGGTGCCGTCGACGCTGAACAGCGCGTCCTGCCCCGCCTTGGCCGACTGCAGGTGCCAGCGAGCCGCCGCTGTCGCGTGACCGACGACGGCCGAGCTGGCGCCCGTCTGGCGCGAGGAGAACACCACGGTACCCGAGTTGGTGGCGGCGGCGTAGACGCTGCCGTTCTGGTCGCTGTTGACCGAGTCGACGAAGTCCTGGATCGATTCGCCGGCCGTGATCGTGTACGAGCTGCCGTTGATCGTGACGTTGTCGTCGCTGGTCGGGGCTGGTGTAGCCGTAGGTGGCCTGGGCCGAGTTGGCGAGCTGGCTGACCGACACCTGATAGCCGCCGACGCCGGCGCCGGTGGCGCTCGTGGCGGTGACGCGCGTGGTGTCCGACGAGGTCACGGACTGCTGGGTCTCAAACAGCGTCGGGTCGCCCACCGCCAGGGCGTCGGAGGACAGCGTCTGCAGCTCCTGCTGGATGCTCGTGAGCTGCTTGTTCATCGCCGTCAGACCGCTCTGCTGGTTCTGCAGGTTGGTCACCGGCTGCTGGTAGATCGCCATCTCCTCCGAGATGATCTGGTTGGTGTCCAGGCCGGAGGCGAGGCCGGTGATCTGCAGCGAGCTCGAGCCCGACAGCGACGACAGCTGCAGGCCGCTGGAGCCCGAGGATGACGGATGAGGAGACGGAGCTGGTGGACATGGGTGATCCTTTGTGTCAGTGCGTCAGTCGAGCGTGGCGCCTGCGGCAAGTTCCAGCACCGCGCGCGGGGACAGGCTGCGCAGCGGGGTGCCCGAGGCGTCGGTCAGCTCGAGCGCGAGCCGCCCGGAGGCCTCGTTGAGGTCGAAGTGCACGTGCCGGCCGGACGCCTCCAGCCGCTCGTAGGCCTCGTGTGCGCGGGCGATCGCATCCAGCACCTCCGGAGGCGGGGAGGCGGGGATGTCCTCGAGTCAGGGCGCGTGTGCGTGAGACGCTGGTGAACCGAGAAGACATGCTGCTCGAAGTAATCGAGCGCAGCCCCCGGCAACTTGAGCGTCATCGACTAGATGTCCAGGAATCCGTTGAGCCGGGATCGACGGATCATCGGCCTACGCGGCGACCGGGGCGGGCAGCGAGCTGAGCAGCGCCCTGGCCTGGGCCGAGGCGGGATCGAGCTCGAGCGCCGCGGTGGCGAAGTTGGCCGCGTCCTCGATCATGCCCTGGGCCAGGGCGACCTGGGCCAGCCCCACCATCGACCGGACGTCCGGAGCCTCCGACGCGACCGCGATCCACTGCTGGGCGGCGCGGTCGACGAGGCCGTGCGTGAGGTACATCTGGGCCAGCAGCTCGCGCTGCTCGCGGCGGGCCAGCTGCGACTGCTCCAGTGCCGGCAGCAGTGCGACGAAGCGCTCGCCGTCGGCGCCACGCAGCAGCGTCTCCAGGATCACGGCCAGCAGCGGCGCGCCGGCGACGGACACCGGCTTGGTGTCCGTGGCGCCCTGCGCGATCGCGGCCCAGGCCTCGAACACGGCGCCCTCGGCGACCGACAGCCCGGCGCTCGAGGCGCGCTGCAGCGCCGTCCGCACCGTGTCGGCGTCCGCCCGGCCGATGAGACCGCACAGCTCGATCCTGACCGCGAGACCCGCGTAGGGGTCGTTGGCCGGCACGGCGGAGGCAAGCTCGGCGGCCTCGTCCCAGGCGCCGCGGCCGAGCAGCAGCTCGGCCAGGCCCGTGCGGGCCCGCGTGTTGGCCGGGGCACCGTCGAGGGCCAGGCGGTACTGCGCCTCGGCCTCGCCGGCCGCGCCCGCCTGCTGCAGGACCGTGGCCACCGTCAGGCGGATGCCGGCGGGCAGGGCGTCGAGCTTGTCGAGCTCGGCGGCCACCTCGCCGGGGGCGACGCCGTCGCGCACCAGGGCTGACGCGTACGGGCCGGCGACCGCCGGGAAGTCGGGGTGGTTCTCGACGCACCACTGAAGCGCCGTGCGCGCCTGGCCGGCCTCGCCGAGCTCCAGGAGCAGCTCGGCCAGCGCGAGGCGGGCCAGGAAAGTGCCGCTGCCCACCATCGGGCCGTAGCGCGCCGGGGCCTCGCCCATCTCGATGGCGCGGTGAAACAGCGCCACCGCCTTGTCGGTGTCGCCCTGCATCTGCGCGATGCGGGCCTGCGCCAGCACGAGGTCGGTGAACTGCGGGAACAGCTCCAGCCCCTCGGCGGCGGTGGTGGCGGCCTCGATCAGCTTGCCGGACAGGCGCAGCACCATGACCAGACGCGTGAACAGCGCCGGCACGTACTCGGCGCGCAGGAGGTTGCCCTCGGCCGGTCACCAGCGAGCGGGCGGTCTGGAGCTCCTCGATGGCGTCGTCGAGCTTGCCGACGACGATGTACTCGGAGCCGAGGTTGAAGTGCAGGAACGGGGTCTGGGGCGACTCGGCGGCCTGCTTGCGCAGCAGCTCGACGTTGCGCTGGGACTTCTCCTTGGCGTCACGCACGGAGCCGAGGTAGCCGTAGTGGGTGACGCGGACGGGCGTCTGCTCGACGCGGCCCGGGATGTCGGTGGGCAGCGTGTGGGCGATCTGCTCGTGCAGGCGGTCCTTGAAGCGGTACTCGGGCCGGTTGCGGAAGACGCGCAGCGCGTTGTTGACCATCGCGCCGCCGTCGCCCAGCTCGCCGGTGTAGCTGGTCTCGACCAGGTAGAAGGCCTCGCGCCAGGTGCGGCCGGTGAGCGCGCGCAGCTGCTCGACGTCCTCGGCGACGAGCACCTCGTCGGCGTCGAGGTACATGACCCAGTCGCCGGTGGCGGCCTCGAAGGAGACGTTGCGGGCCTCCGAGAAGGAGCCGGTCCAGGGGAACTCGATGACCTTGGCGCCGAAGGACTTGGCGATCTCGACGGTGGCGTCGGTGGAGCCGGTGTCGACGATCACGATCTCGTCCACCGCGGGGGCCACGGCGGCCAGGCAGCGCGGGAGCATCTGCTCCTCGTCGCGCACGATCATGCAGAGGCTGAGCGTCAGGCCGGCTGGCCGGCTTGGCGCGGTCGGCGACGCTGGTGGCGCGGCGGGCCAGGCCCGGCACGGCGGCGTGCAGCGGGCGGGTGCGGCGCCCCGCGCGCTTGCGGCGGGCCACCTCGTCGAGGTTGCGCCTCGACGTTGGGCAGGCTCGAGTCCAGGCGGCGGGCGGCGCGGAACAGCGCCTGCGCGGCGTCGAGGCTCCACAGCTCATACAGGGCGACGCCGGCGAGGTTGAGGATGGTCGGCTCACTGGGCGCGTCCTCGAGCATGTCCAGCGCGGCGCTCGGCGACGGCCACGTACATGCGCGTGGCCAGACCCTCGGAGGCCTGGCTGGTGGCGCCCATGCCGGCGTCGATCAGCGTCAGCTTGGCGTGGAAGCGGCGCTGGGGGTCGGTCAGCTCGTCGGCCGTCGCAAACAGCGCGCTGAAGGCGGCGACGTCGCCGGTGCCCAGGGCGGTCCGAGCCTGGAAGGCAAGGCCTTCCGAGGTGACGGCGGGCTGGCCGGACGTCGGCCGCGGGCGTCGAGGACTGCAGGGTTTTGCCAGTGAGGCGAAGAGCCATAGAGAGATCCTTACCGAGGGAGCACTCTCATCATCGGCGCCCTGGGCGCCAGACTTGAGCAGGGTCCGTGTCGCTCGAGCGTCAGCCGTCGAGCGGCGCGCTCCGGCGTCCAGCCGGTAGGCCCAGGCCAGCGCCTCGGCCACCGCCTTCCACAGCGCCTCGGGCACCTGGGCGCCCGAGGTCCAGCGCCGCCAGCGCCTCCACGAGGGCCGGATCCTCGCGCACGGGCACGCCCGCCTCGCGCGCGGCCGCGATGATGCGCTCGGCGAGCAGGCCCGCGCCCGTCGCGGTCACCGTGGGCGCGACGATCTCCGTGCGTGTAATGCAGCGCGGTGGCGCGCCGGCGGGGCGGCTGGTCAGGCATACAGGTCCAGGGGCTCGCGACGGGGGGCGACCGTCACCGAGACGGCGCGGCCGGGAAGCGACTGGGCGAGCGCCTGGCGTAGGCTCTCGGCGCCGGCCTGGGCCAGCTCGAGCGGCTGCCCCGCGGGCAGGGTCACCGCGAGGCTCAGCGCCCCCGCGTCCATCTGAAAGCGCAGGTCGACCGCGCCCAGCGCCGGTGCGTTGTAGCGCAGGAGGACGTTCTGGCGGTCGCCGCCGCGTCCACCGGCGCCGCCAGCTTCGCGCTCGGTGACCTGCACGTCGCCGCCCCCGGGCAGGGGAACCAGATCCCGCCCACCCAGCGCGGCCAGCGACGGATCCAGAAGCTCCGTGTGCAGCGGCTGCGCTTGCTGGGTCTGCTGGGCCTGGCCCGCCTGCTGGGTGGGCGGGGTCTGTTCTGCCTCGTGCGGGTCGGTGATGGCCAGGAGCACCCGTTCGGCGTTGACGTCGCGGACCACGAGCCGCAGGTCCTGGCCGGCCTGCACGTTCTCGGGCAGCTCGGCGTCGACCAGGTATCCGGCGATGCTCAGCGAGCCCTTCTGTCCAGGCGGCGCCTGGACGACCCGCGCCATCACCGCGCGGCCGGGCACGATCTTGATGTCGGGGCCGACGAGAACGCGCAGCGCCTGGGGGTTGATGGCCAGAGGTGCGGACATCGGGCTCAAGAACTATGCAGCACCTGTCGATCATCTCCGTACGATGGATCCAGGCCTCTACATCGCCGCGTCCGGCATGCTCGCTGAGCAGGTCCGCCAGAGCCAGCTCTCCAACGACCTCGCCAACGCCTCGACCCCGGGCTACAAGCCGGATCAGGCCGAGCAGCAGAGCTTCGGCTCGCTGCTGCTGGCCAACACGTCCACCGGACAGCAGATCGGCACGATCAACACCGGCGTGCCGGATCGACAAGGTCGTCACCGACACGTCCGCAGCGACGCTCAATCAGACCGGCCAGCCGCTTGACTTCGGCATCTCCGGGCACCGGCTACTTCGCCGTCCGCACGTCCTCGGGCATCCGCTACACCCGCGACGGGCAGTTCGCGTCCGACAACAAGAGCCAGCTCGTCGACCAGCAGGGCAACGTCGGTCCTCGGCCAGAACGGCCAGCCGATCACGGTGAGCGGCAAGGGCACCGTGCCCGCCTCCGCCCTCGGCGTCTTCAACGTGCCCAACGTCACCAAGCAGGGCGACAACTATTTCTCCGGGGCCTCCACGGGCCAGCGCCAGCGGCACCGTCCAGCAGGGCGAGCTCGAGGGCTCCGGCGTGGACGCCGTCCAGACCATGACCGACATGATCTCGTCGCTGCGGGCCTACCAGGCCGGCCAGAGCGCGATCCAGACGATCGACCAGACAATGCAGGAAGACGCGTCCAGCGTCGGCTCAATCCGAGGGTGATCTGATGCTGCAGGGTTTGTACGCCGCTGCCTCCGGGATGGAGGCCACGCAGAACCAGTTCAACGCCATCTCCAACGACATGGCCAACCTCAACACGACCGGCTACCAGGCCACCGAGGTCGGCTTCCAGGACCTGCTCTACAGCAGCGGCGGCAACTCCAGCGGCAGTCCCTCCATCTCCACCGGCGCCGGCGCGTCCGCCCAGATCGTGGGCCGCAGCGACGCCCAGGGCGCGATCCAGAACACCGGGCGCTCGCTCGACGTCGCCATCCAGGGCCCCGGCTATCTCCAGGTCCGCCGCAACGACGGCTCGGTCGGCCTGACCCGCAACGGCGCACTGCAGGTCAACGCTCAGGGTGAGGTCACCGACACCCAGGGCAACCCGCTCGTGCCGCCGCTCAAGCTTCCCAAGGGCACCGACGCGGACAACATCAAGATCGAGACCAACGGCCAGGTTGTCTCCGGCAGCAAGACGCATCGGCAAGATCTCGTTGGTCAACGTGCCGGCTCCCAGCCAGCTCCAGCCCGACGGCAACAGCACGTTCAGCGTCACCGCGGGCAGCGGCGCCGCCCGCCCGGCCACCGGCTCCACGCTTCAGCAGGGCGCGCTGGAGGGCTCCAACGTGGACGTCGCCCAGGACATGAGCCCAGATGATCAGCGCCGAGCGCAGCTACCAGATGGCCAGCCAGGCGATCCAGTACCAGGATCAGATGATGCAGATCGCCAACGGGATCAAGCGATCGAATGAGCGCGATCTCCGCCACCGCCGCGCTGCCGACCACCAGCGCCTCGATGCCGACCAGCACGCTGCCGCTGATGGACCCGTCGACCGAGCCGGCCGCCGTCCGCAACGGCGACCAGAAGGCCAAGAACGCCTACCAGACCGGCCTCGCCTTCGAGAACATGCTCGTCAACCAGCTGGCCCAGCAGCTCGCCGCCACCGTCCCGGGCCTCGACGGCTCCAGCGGCTCCGACGACGGCCTGGGCGGCTCCAGCGACGACGGCCTCGGCGCTCGGACAGCAGCCGACTCGTCCGGCAGCGGCGCTGGCCTCGGCGCCTACTCCTCGCTGCTGCCCCAGACGCTGACCTCCGAGCATCATGTCCGGCGGCGGCACGGGGATCGCCATGCAGATCGCCAAGTCCATCGATCCCGCGCTGGGAGTGCCCAAGAAATCGAGCGTCACCGTCCCCGCCGCCGAGCAGTTCGACGCGGTCCTCACCACCGATGTGATCGCCCACCTCGACGCCCAGCTGGTGTCGGCCCGGCGCCTGCTGCAGATCGTGCTGGAGCAGGGCGCGGCGATCCGCGCCCGCGACGTCCAGCAGGTCGTCTCCCTCACCGGCATGCTTCAGGCCGAGCTCCAGCGCCGCGCGCTCATCGAGCGCGACCGCGCGCGCCTGCTCGACCGCGCCGGCGCCCGCCTGGGCGTGCGCGCCCACGGCGGTCTCGATGAGCCTGCTCGACGCGGTCATGGATCCGGCCGCGCCCCGCTGGCCCATGCCCGCAGCGCCGAGCTGCGCGGCCTCCTGGAGGAGGTCCAGCGCGAGCACCACGTCAACCGCGCGCTGATGAGCCAGGAGCTGGCGTTCCTGGATCACCTGCTGCGCCTGGCCGACGCCGACCGTCACCTGGGCTACGACTCCGCCGGCGACCACAACCGCGTGACCGCGCCGCGCCTGTCCAGCCGCCACCGCGTCCTGGACCTGGAGGTCTAGCGGCCATGACGATCCCCTCCTTCACCGGTCTGCAGACCGCGCTGAGCGGCCTCGAGGCCGCCCAGGCCGCCATCACACCACCGGCGAGAACATCGCCAACGCCAACACGGCCGGCTACACCCGCCAGACCGTGCAGACGGCCGCGACCGCCCCGCTGACGATCCCGGCGCTGTCGCAGAGCGGCGGCACGCCGATCTGGGCACCGGCGTCTCGATCACGGACATCAGCCGGATCCGCAACCAGTTCCTGGACGTCCAGTACCGCGCCCAGAACAGCGCCACCAGCAACGCCAACTCCAACGCCACCGAGCTCGGCAGGTCCAGACCGCGATGACCGACTCGTCCTCCAGCGGCCTGCAGAGCGTCTGTCGAACTTCTGGAGCGCCTGGAACGCGCTCGGCAACACCCGACCGAGTCCCGGCGACGCTGCAGGCGGTCGTCGGCGCCGGCCAGACGCTCGCCTCCACCTTCAACGCCGTCGCGCAGCAGATGCAGACGGTGCAGACCCAGGCCGTCCCAGCAGTACGCGACGCTCACCGGCGCCAACGGCCAGGTGGCGCAGGACGCCCAGCAGATCGCCACGCTCAACGCCCAGATCAGCCAGGCCACGCAGGCGGGCACTCGCCCAACACGCTGCATGGACCAGCGCGACAGCGCTGCTCGACGACCTCTCCAGCCTGGCCCAGATCTCGGTGAGCACCGGCTCAAACGGCGCGGTCACGGTCAACTTCGGCGACGCCTCGAGCCCGCTGGTGAGCGGCACGACCGTCACCTGGCCCCAGACGCTGACCTCGGCCGCCGGCGGCCAGCTCGGCTCCCTGCTCAACATCTCGTCCAGCACGGGCCCGATCGGCCAGTACATCTCCTCGCTGGACGGCGTGGCCAACCAGGTCATCAGCTCGGTCAACGCGCTGCAGCCCTCCAGCCCGTTCTTCACCGGCACCTCGGCCTCGACGATCGCGGTCTCCGCGACGACCGTCCACGGTGCAGGCCGTCGAGCTCGAGCACCTCGGGCGCTGACCTGGCCCAGGCCGATCGCCAACCTCCCCGGCGGCCCCGCCGACCAGGCCTACGCCGCGTTCGTCGCCCAGGTCGGCAGCGGCGTCCAGTCCGCCCAGAGCACCCAGAGCACCCAGCAGGCGGTGCTCACCGCGGTCTCCAACCAGCGCCAGAGCGTCTCGGGCGTCTCGCTGGATGAGGAGATGACCAACCTGATCCAGTACCAGCAGGCCTACCAGGCGTCGGCGCGCGTGATGAACGCGATCAACAGCACGCTGGACACGCTCATCAACAGCGTCGGCGGAGGGCTCTAGGCCATGATCTCCGGTCGCATCACCACCCAGATGACGACGGCGTCGGTGCTCTCGAGCATCAACAACGTCCAGGATCAGCTGGCCACCACCCAGCAGCAGCTCTCGACCGGTCTGAGCATCAACCAGCCGTCGGACAACCCCTACGGCGCCAGCCTGGCCGTCCAGCTCAAGAACGACCTCCAGGGGCTGAGCAACTACAACTCCAACATCACCGACGGCACCGCGTGGGCCTCGGCCGCCGACACGTCGCTCACCAACGTGATGAGCATGCTCCAGCGCGCCCAGGAGCTGACGGTGCAGGCCTCCAACGGCACCGAGTCCGCCACGGACCTCTCGGCCACCGCCGACGAGATCGACCAGCTGGCCGACGCCATGAAGCAGGAGGCCAACACCCAGTACAACGGCCAGTACATCTTCTCGGGCACGGCCTCCACCACCCAGCCCTACTCGAACTCCACCGGCGACACCTTCCAGGGCAACACGGCCGCGGTGACGCGCCAGATCGGCCCCGGCTCCACGCTCCAGGTCAACGCCGACATCTCCAGCGTGCTGGGCAGCGGCACGAGCGCCAACGACGGCAAGCTCCTGGACACCCTGCGCTCGATCTCCGCCGATCATGCGCAGCGGCAACAGCGCCGGCGTCGCGGACCTGTCGACCAACCAGCTCACCAACCTCCAGAACAGCCTGAACAGCCTCACGCAGGTGCAGGCCAACGTCGGCGCCACCCAGAACCGCCTGACGCTGGCCAGCGACCGCATCCAGGGCCTCCAGAACAGCGACACCGCCGCTCTGTCCAACGACGAGGACGTCAACATGGCCCAGGCCATGACCACCTTCTCCAACGAGCAGGCGGCCTTCACCGCCGCGCTGAAGGCGGGCGCCAATATCGTTCAGTCGTCGTTGATGGACTTCCTGAGCTAACCTTGGTCCCGTGCCCGCAAGTAGCGCTTACGCGGACTCCCACGCCTGAACGTCATCCCCAGGTAGAGGAGCCGCCGCTGTGGCACTCGCGATTGAGAGCACGCGTTTCGGACACGTCGAGATCGACCCCGAGACGGTCATCGAATTCCCCGACGGGCTGATCGGCCTCGGCGGCTCGCGCTACGCGCTGCTGACGAGCGACCCCAGCAGCCCGTTCTTGTGGTTGCATTGCATCGATGACCCCAGCCTCTCGCTGCCCGTGACCGATCCGCACCGGTTCTTCTCCAACTACCAGGTGGAGCTCACCGACGAGGACGGCGAGCGTCTCGCGCTCGACGACGCCACGCCGGTCGACGTCTACGTCACCGTCGTCGCCAGCGCCGAGCTCTCCGAGTTCACCGCCAACCAGAAGGCGCCGATCCTCATCTGGAACGGCCACGGCCACCAGATCATCAACCAGGCGCCCGGCTGCGATCTGCGCGCGCCCCTGTTCGCCGAGGTCATGGACGGCTCGTCCGGCCCGGCCGGGGACCCCTCCTAATGCTCAACATCACTCGCCGGCGAGGCGAGCGGGTCGTCCTCGGCGACGACGTCTTCATCTCCGTCCTGGAGGTCTCCGGCCAGACCGTCCGCCTCGGCATCGACGCCCCCCGCTCGGTGCGCGTCTACCGCGAGGAGATCTGGCTCGAGGTCAAGCGCGAGAACGAGGCCGCGGCCCACGCCACCGGCTCCTCGCTGCCCGCCGACCTGCCCGCGCCGCTCAAGTCCGCCGACGGCGAGGCGACGCGCTCCAACGTCGTCAAGCCCTCCGCCTCCGCAGTCCTAGCTCCGCGCGGTTGGCCGCGCCGGACCCGGAGCGTCTGAGCGGGGCACGGGCGACCGTCAACGACGGCGACGAAGGGGAGCGTGCGGCGTCGCCCGGAGCGCTCGCGCGAGCTCTCAGAGGGGTTGTGGCGAGATATTGCAGCTATGTCGATGCAATATCTGCCACAACCCCCTCGCGGACAGTCCAACCGCCCGCCCCGCTCTCCCAAGCAGGTTGTTGACGTGCGCGGATACCCTGCCGACACGCCACACGGCAGACGGGCTACCCAGCCCCTGCCCCCTCCTCCTCCCGCGCACAACGCCACCATCGCGGCCGCCTGCACCCGCGTCCGCGCCCCCACCCTCCCCACGCCATTGCGGATGTGGGTTCGCACGGTCTCCAGCGACAGGAACAGCCGCTCGGCGATCTCCGGGCCCTGGTAGCCGTCGGCCAGCAGGCCCAGGACCTCGCGCTCGCGCGGGGTGAGCCGCGCTACGCGCTGGGCCGCCGAGGTCTCGGCCACCAACGGTGCCACCTCCGGGTCAATGAAGCTGCCTCCGCCCGCGACCGCGCGCAGCGCGTCGAGCAGCGTGGCGACCGGAGACGACGTGAGCACCAGGCCCGGGGCCCCGAGCCTCGCCGCGGCCAGGAGCGGCCCTCTCGGCCACGCGTAGGCGGTGCAGAGCACCAGCGGCACTCCGCGCCCGGCCCGTAGCGCCTCGCGGGCGAGCACGACCCCGTCGCCGGTACGTCGCCGGATCTCCACCAGGGCCACGTCATGGCCACCTTTGGCGAGCTCTGCGCTGGCTGTGTCAGGGTCGTCGGGGCAGACCGCGACCGCGCAGCCGGCGTCGCGGAGCAGCAGCTCGAGCCCGCGCCGGACGGCGAGGTGGTCGTCACGATGAGCACTGCTGGCTGGTTGGTCTGCATGACGCCTCCTCCTGACGGGCCTGCGTACACATCTACCGCAAAATGGGGATGGGCGAAACCCCCCATTCGGTCGACATAAATCCGGGGTGTTAAGCGACCTTCACCCCGGGCCGGAAGCCCAGCCGCATGGGCGCCGGTACTTCCCTCGTGCATATCGGACCAAAAGTGGGTGAGATGGCTACATCGGAACGAGCCGGACGGTTGTCGGCTGAGCAGGCCCTTGACCTGTGGCGTGAGTACCAGCGGACCGGCGACTCCCGCCTGCGCGACCGCCTCGTGCTGACCTTCGCCCCGATGGTCAAGTACATCGTCTACCGCAAGATCCGTGAGATGCCGGCGCGGTGCGAGGTGGACGACTTCATCTCGTGCGGCCTCGAGGCCCTCATCAAGTCGATCGACCGCTACGACCCGGACAAGGGCGCCACGCTCGAGCAGTTCGCGTGGACCCGGATCCACGGCGCCGTGCTCGACGAGCTGCGCCGCAACGACTGGGCGCCGCGCTCCCTGCGCCGCTGGGACCGCGAGATCGGCAAGGCCCGTGACAACTTCTTCCGCCTCTACGGCCGCCGCCCCACCCGTGTGGAGCTGGCCGACGCCCTCGGCATCGAGGTGCGCGACCTGATCCGCCACCAGGACGAGCTCTCGCAGGCCTCGGTGGGCTCGCTCAACGCACTGGTCAACGGCGAGGAGGACCAGGCCACCGAGCGGATCGACACCCTGATCTCCGACGACATCGACGCCGATCCCGAGCAGTTCGCCGTCACCGGCGAGGCCAAGGAGCGCTTCCGCGAGGCCTTTGAGTGCCTGGCTCCGCGCGAGCGCAAGATCGCGGTGCTGCTCTACGTCTACAACCTCACGCTGCGCGAGATCGGCGAGATCCTCGGGGTGACCGAGAGCCGCGTCTGCCAGCTTCACGCCCAGATCCTCAAGACGCTGCGCGCCCGCCTCGCCGCGGACGAGCAGCTCTTCACCGCCGTCGCCGCATAGGCGCAGGCGCGGGTTCTAGGACGGGTAGTCGTAGAACCCCTTGCCGGTCTTGCGGCCGTGGTGCCCTGAGACCACCATCCGCTTGAGCAGCGGGGTCGGCGCGTACTCGGGGCGCTTGAACTCCTCATAGAGCGAGTCGCAGATCGCGTAGAGCACGTCGAGGCCGATGAAGTCGCACAGGGTCAGCGGTCCCATCGGATGCCCGCAGCCCAGCCGCATGCCGTCGTCGATGTCCTCGCGCGTGGCGAAGCCGTCCTCGTACATGCGCACCGCCGCCATCAGGTAGGGGACGAGCAGCATGTTGACGATGAAGCCCGAGCGGTCCTTGGTCCGGATGGGCTTCTTGCCGATCCCGGTGGCGAAGCCCTCGGCGACCGTCACCGTCTCGTCGGCGGTGTCGAGCGCCACCACCACCTCCACGAGCTTCATCACGGGCACCGGCGAGAAGAAGTGCAGCCCGATCACCCGCTCCGGGCGCTGCGTCCAGGCCGCCAGCTCGGCGATCGGGATCGAGGAGGTGTTGGAGGCCAGGAAGCGCGCCTCGGGCAGCGCCTCGTCCAGGCGCTGGAAGAGCTTGCCCTTGACCCGCGGGTCCTCGGTGACGGCCTCCAGCACCGCGTCGACGCCGCTCGAGGTCGTCGAAATCGCTCGTGTAGGCGATCCGGCCGGTCAGCGCCTCGGCCTCCTCGGCGGTGAGCTTCCCGCGTGACACCGCTCGCTCCACCGACGCCGCCAGCCGCTCGCGCGAGCGCTTCAGCGGCGCGGCCTCGGGCTCGAACACCGTGACGTCGATGCCCGCCGAGGCCGCGGACTCGGCGATGCCCGAGCCCATGAAGCCCGCTCCCACGACCCCCACCCGAGACACGCTCGCGGCGGCCATCAGCAGCCTCCCAGCTTGCGCAGGCGTGC
This sequence comes from uncultured Actinomycetota bacterium, assembly GCA_963790605.1. Lineage (GTDB taxonomy): Bacteria > Actinomycetota > Thermoleophilia > Solirubrobacterales > Solirubrobacteraceae > Palsa-465. Next base: position 160,941 of record CAWBPG010000006.1, read on the forward strand.
GCGATAGGTCTGCATGTCGCGGTGGACGAAGTCCGAGTGGGTCTGGGTACGCAAGGAGGGCACGTCCTCGTGGTGGTAGGGGCTGGACAGGCTTTCGGCGTGGCCGATCACATTGCGGGTCTGGATATTGAAGCGACACTGCAGCCAGTGGACGAGCCGTCAGGCTCGACGACATCTGGCGCGCGTCGCCCAGCACCTGGCCGTCGCTGAAGCCGACGTGCTCGATCCCGATGGCCGTCCAGTTGAGACCCACGGTGTGGCGGCACATGGTGCCCAGCGAGACGAGCTGGTGGATGACGCCGCTCGAGTCGATCACGAAGTGCGCGCAGGTCGCGGGCAGCTCGTGCAGCTCGGAGTCCGGGACGTCGTTGGCGAACGTGTTGAACGTCGAGGAATAGCCGGCGTCGGTGTAGTGGATGACGATCACGTGGGGGTGCACCAGCCGCCACGTCGGCTTCATGAAGCTCCCGTAGTGGCGGCGGACGTACGCGGTCATCTGCGCCTTGCGCGCGGCGCCGAAGGGGATCGGGTCCCAGACGATGCGGGGCTCTGGCGCGGTGCTCGCCGCGCACCGCGGCGCCGCGGTGCGACCCCACCGCCCCCGACCGCGATCGCCACCACCACCATCAGCCACCTCAGCATCGCTACAGCGTCGCACGCGCGCGCTTCTATCCTGCGGCCTCGTGAAGCCGACGCTGATCATCACCCATCTCCCCGATCGCGCAGGTCGGGATCGTGCGCGAGGCGCTGCGAGGCGGCGGGCTGCGCGGTGATCGAGCGCAACCCAGCGCGACGCCGAGGCGCTTCCGTCGGCCGAGCAGATCGCCGGCGTGGTCAGCCTGGGCGGGCGCCAGAGCGCGACCCGGGTGGCGCAGGATCCGTTCCTCGCCGCCGAGGTCGAGCTCCTCAAGCAGGCGCTCGAGCGGCGCGTGCCGGTCCTGGGCATGTGCCTCGGCGCTCAGCTGCTGGCCGTCGCCGCGGGCGGCACGGTGCGCCATCCGGCCGCATGAACGCGGGCTGGCCGGAGCTGAGCTCCTGCTCCGGCCGCGGCCGAGGACCCCCTGTTCGGCGCCTTCCCCGGCGGCTGCCCGTGCTCAAGTGGCACGAGGACATCATCGAGATGCCGCCGCGGCCGACGAGCTGGCACCACCCCCGGGCCCGGCGCCGCGTCTGTTTCGCGTCGGCAGAGTGCGCGTGGGGCAGCCAGGCCCACCTCGAGCTGACCGCGTCGATGCTGATCGAGGGCTGGACCGCCGATCGCCGCCGACATCGCCGAGATCGAGGGCGCCGGTCACCGCATCGAGGAGTTCCGCACGGCCAGAGCCGCGCCCACCTGGTCGCCCAGATGGCTGCGGCCCGGCCGATGTTCACCGCCTTCGGCGCGGCTGGCTACTCATCCCTTCTTCGCCATTCCGTTCGCCTGATCCGCCAGCCAGCCTGGTCAGCGCGAGCACGAACCGCAGGCGCGGCGCCGTCTGCCCGCCGCCGGCGGTGAACATCGCCGTCGCACGGTTGAGCTCGAAGGTGAGCGTCGCGCCGTCCTCGGTGACCACCTCCAGCCGCCGGCCCTCGTCGGCCACCTCCTTGACCGTCCCGTGGACGGTGACGCCGAGGTAGTCGACGAGGACCGACCGACCGACCTCTGGCATCGCGCGCAGCGGCACGGCGCCAGTGATAGCACCGGTGCCTTGACCCACTAAACCTATAGGTTTACTTGCCGCCGGGGTGGGCGCTCAGCGAGCGGCGCCGCGGGCACTGACGACGGCGTCGAGCGCCTCGCCGATGGTCGTGGCCATCTGCTCGATCTCGGCGGGCTGCGATCGTCAGCGGCGGTGACATCGCCAGGCCGGCGCCCAGGGGACGGGTGAGCACGCCGCGCTCCCGCGTGGCCGCGAAGACCTCGCTGACGATGCCGGCGCCGGCGTCGAGGTCGAGCCCGACGGCGCCCATCAGCCCGGTGCCGCCGCGGATCTCGGTCACCAGCTCGTGGTCGCGCAGCCGCGACAGGGCATCGAACAGGACGCCCTCGAGCTCGGCGCCGCGCGGGATGAGGTTCTCGCGCTCGAGGATGTCGAGGTTGGCCAGGGCGGCGGCGCAGCACGCGGGGTGTCCCGCGTAGGTCGCGCCATGGCGGAAGACGTGGCCCGACTGCGACCAGAAGGGCTCGGCCACGCGCGCCGATGCCACGACGCCGCCGAGCGGGAGGTAGCCGCTGGTCACGCCCTTGGCGAACACGATCATGTCGGGCTCAAGCGACCAGCGCTCGACGCCGAACCAGCTCCCGAGCCGGCCGAAGCCGCAGATGACCGAGTCGGCGATGAAGCAGGACGTCGTACTCGGCGCAGACGGCGGCGACGCCCTCCAGATAGCCGTCGGGCGGCGGGTAGACGCCGCCGGCGCCGATGACCGGCTCGGCGAAGAAGGCCGCGACCCGGTCGGGGCCGACGCGCAGGATCTCCTCCTCCAGGGCCGCGACCGAGTCATAGCGGAATGGTCGGACGTGTCGAGGACGAGCGGACCGAAGCCGACGCGATTGGGCTCGATGCCGCCCAGCGAGGTGCCGAAGCGCGTTGGTGCCGTGGTAGGCCGCGGACCGGGTGATCATGTGCACCTTGTCGGGCCGGCCCTCGACGGACCAGTACTGGCGCGCGAGCTTGGCCGCGGTGTCGATCGACTCGCCGCCGCCGGTGGTGAAGAACAGCCGGGCGTCGGGCATCGGCGCGTGCTCGGAGAGCCGCTCGGCGAGCTCGAGCGCCGGTTCGTTGGCGTAGTCGCCGAAGGTCGAGTAGGCCTCGAGCTTGCCCATCTGCTCACGCACGCGGTCGGCGATCTCCGCCCGGCCGTGACCGACGTTGGCGTACCAGAGGCTCGCGGTGCCGTCGAGGTAGCGGCGGCCGTCGGAGTCGTAGATCCAGATCCCCTCGGCGCGGTCGATGACCAGCTCGTGGCCGCTTCACCGCGCTCATGTCGGAGAACGGGTGCCAGAAGTGCGTACCCTGCCGCGGGTCGCCGTTGGAGGATGACGCGGTGGACACGTCGATGACCCTACAGCCCACGCGCCCGCCGCTGCCAGCTCAGCGACGGGGCCCTGGCCGGGTTGACCGGTTCGGCTGCGCCCAACGGCCTCAGATCCCCATGGCCTCCGAGGCCATGCGGGCGCCCTGGAGCCGCGACGAGATCTTCTGCATCGCCACGTCGCGCGCGAAGTCCGGCGAGCCGTGCATGGGCTTGACGTCGCGGCTGAACGGCGAGAAGCCGCAGTCGTCGGTGGCGCCCAGCATGTTCATCGGGATGTGCTTGGCCGCCATCATCAGCTCGTCGCGCACGTGCTCGGGCGTCTCGACCTCGGGACTGAGCGGGTTGATGACGCCCATGAAGCACATCTGCGAGACGCCGTCGGCGTCGTCGCGGCGGTACTTGCCGCACATCTCATAGACGCTCTCGCGATCCTCCTCGGACGCGCACTGGATGAGGAAGTAGCCCGCGTTCATCTCGAACATGTGCTCCAGGAGCATCTCGTAGGGGACCTCCTTGGAGTGCACCGAGTCGCAGTCGCCGCCCGGGCAGGTGTGGATGCCGATGTTCATCCGCTCCTCGGGGCTGAACCGGGCGAACAGCTGGTTGTTGAGGTCGATGAACTCCTGCAGCATGTTCCGGCCGGTCCACGGGTTGCGCGAGTCGTTCTTGTTGGCCAGCCGGCCCTCGGTGAAGTCGACCGAGACGCGCACCGCGCCCGCGTCGAAGCACTGGCGGATGTCCTTCTCGGCCTCGTTGACGCAGTCGGCCAGGAACTGGTCGCGCGGGTAGCCGTCGATCTCGCCGTCCAGCGGGTAGAGCAGCATCATCATCGACGGGGAGATGACCGCCTGCTTGACCGGGTGGGTGGCGATCTTCGCGTTCTTGGCCACGTACTCCGAGGCGTAGGTCTTGTAGCGGAACGGGCCCTGGGTGATCCGCGGCAGCTGGCGGTTGTGGCCGTCGTCGAAGATGGCGAAGAACTGCCCGTCGCCGGCCAGCCCGTCGGCGAGGCCGGTGCCGGCCAGCGTGTCGGTGAGGTTGTAGGTGGCAAAGCTCGACTCGCGCTGCTCGCCGTCGGTGACGATCGGCTCGCCCGTCGCCTCCAGCCGCTTGATCGAGTCCTCGGCGGCGGCGTCCTGTGCCGCCTGCAGATCGTCGAACGAGATCTTGCCCTCGTCGTAGTCGGCGTAGGCCTGCTGCAACGACATCGGGCGCGGCAGCGACCCGACCAGCTCGGTGGGAATGGGCACGTGCGTCCTCTCCTGCTGGGGATTGTAGGGATCAGACCGACCGGTCTCCCTCGGGCCAACATACTCCCGGTCACGAAGACCAGTCAAGACGGCTGACCGCCTCGTGCATCCGGCGCCGTGAGGTCGGTGTTACCGAGTGCCGCTAACCTGCGCGGCCGCGCGAAACGAGCACGATCAGAGAAAGCGAGGCCCTCCGATGGCCGCTCCCACGCAGGCAGTATCCTGTTCACCTCCGAATCGGTCACCGAGGGCCACCCCGACAAGGTCGCCGACCAGATCTCCGACGGCGTGCTCGACGCCGTCATGGCCCAGGATCCCCACGGCCGGGTGGCCTGCGAGACGCTGGTCAACACCGGTCTGGTGGTCGTCTCCGGGCGAGATCTCGACCACGGCGACGTTCGACGTCCAGGACATCGCCCGCGAGACGATCAGGCAGATCGGCTACATCGACGCCGTCGCTGGGCTTCAGCGCCGACTCCTGCGCGGTGCTCAACGCCGTGGACAAGCAGTCCGCCGACATCGCCCAGGGCGTCGACGCCGCCTACGAGACGCGCCAGCGACGGTGCCGCCGGCGACGAGTTCGACGCGGCCGGCGCCGGGGACCAGGGGATGATGTTCGGCTACGCCACCAGCGAGACGCCGGAGCTGATGCCGCTGCCGATCGCCCTGGCCCACCGGCTGGCGCGCCGGCTCGCGCAGGTGCGCAAGGACGGCACGCTGGACTACCTGCGCCCCGACGGCAAGACCCAGGTGAGCGTCCGCTACGCCGACGGGCGTGCCGGTGGGGATCGAGAAGCTGCTGATCTCCACCCAGCACGCCGAGGGCGCCGAGGGCCGCCTCCGCGACGACCTCTGGGAGCACGTCGTCGTGCCCGACGCTGCCCGCCGAGCTCTACGACGCCGACGGCGCTGCGCGCCGACTTCCTGGTCAACCCGACCGGCCGCTTCGTCATCGGCGGCCCCGTCGGCGACTGCGGGCTGACCGGGCGCAAGATCATCGTCGACACCTACGGCGGCATGGCCCGCCACGGCGGCGGCGCCTTCTCGGGCAAGGACCCCTCCAAGGTCGACCGCTCGGCCGCCTACGCCGCGCGCTGGGTGGCCAAGAACATCGTCGCCGCCGGCCTGGCCGACCGCGCCGAGGTCCAGGTCGCCTACGCCATCGGCGTCGCCCGCCCGGTCTCGGTCATGGTCGAGACGTTCGGCACCGAGGCGCCCGGGCCTGTCGCCCGAGCGCATCGAGGCGCTCGTCTCCGAGCGCTTCGACCTGCGCCCGGCGGCCTTCCGCCAGCGGCTGGACCTGCATCGCCCGATCTACCAGAAGACCGCCGCCTACGGCCACTTCGGCCGCGACGAGGCGGACTTCACCTGGGAGCGGACCGATGAGGCCGACGCCCTGCGCGACGCCGCCGGCCTGGCGCCGAGGAGGTCGCGGCGTGAGCATCACCGTCGTCGGCTCGATCGCCTTCGACGCGGTCGAGACGCCGTTCGGCGTGCGCGAGCGGATGCTCGGCGGCGCGGCCACGCACTTCGCGCTGGCCGCCTCGCTGCTGGACGACGTGCGGATCGTGGGCCCGGTCGGCGACGACTTCGGCGACGCCGAGCTCGCCGTGCTGCAGACCCGCGGCTCCAACATCGACGACGTCGAGCGCGTCGCCGGCGGCAAGACGTTCTTCTGGAAGGGCAAGTACGGCTGGGACCTCAACACCCGCGAGACGCTCGACACCCAGCTCAACGTGTTCGAGCACTTCGCGCCCAAGCTGTCGGAGGCCTCGCACGGACTGCGACGTCCTGTTCCTGGCCAACATCCAGCCGGGCCTCCAGCTCCAGGTCCGCGAGCAGTGCGCGGCGGCGCGCTTCGTCGCGCTGGACTCGATGAACCTGTGGATCGACATCGCCCGCGACGAGCTGCTGCGAGATCATCGGCCGGGTCGACTGCCTGATGCTCAACGACGAGGAGCTGCGCCAGCTCACCGGCAAGCCCAACCTCATCTCGGCGGCCCGCGAGATCCTCGGGTGGGGCCCGTCGATGGTCGTGGCCAAGCAGGGCGAGTACGGCTCGGCGCTGATCACCGCGGACGACTTCTTCGCCCTGCCCGCCTATCCGCTGCACGAGGTCGTCGATCCCACCGGCGCCGGCGACACGCTTCGCCGGCGGCTTCGTCGGCTTCATCGCCAGCCAGATCGACGGCGGGGTGACCACGCACGGTGCTGCGCAACGCCATGGCCTACGGCACCGCGCTCGCGTCGTTCAACGTCGAGCGCTTCGGGACCGAGGGCCTCGAGGCGGTCGACGCGCAGGCGCGTGCGCGCGCGGGTCGACGACCTGTACGGCTTCGCCCACTTCGAGCCGATCGACGTCGAGCTGAAGGCGTAGTGCCTACCGGTGCTTGGAGCGCTGGCTCTGCGTGCCGTCGGACGGGCCCAGCCGCGATCCCGCCCGCGCCTTCGCTGCCGGGCGCGTCCGATCCGGCGCGGGCTGCGCAGCAGGCCCCGCCCGATCCGCTTGGCGCGCCGGGCCGCATCGACGTCGCCCTCGCCGGCGGCGACGATCGACCCCTTCATGAGGATGTGCCACTCCCGCGCGAACGAGGCCGGATCGGCGATCCCGGCGTCGCCGGCCAGCTCCTCGAGGAAGGCGCGGATCCGCGCCAGGTAGCTCGGCGGCGGCCACGTGCAGCGGGTGGTCGGCGGCCGGGTGCTCGAGCATCACGTTGATGAACGAGCAGCCCTCGAAATCGGGGCGGCGAAACCACTCGTCGAAGACGTCGAAGATCGCCAGCAGCCGTCGGCGCGGGTCGCGCTCGCGGCGCTGCACCTCGGCGGCCAGCCAGCCGTAGGTCCACACCTCCTCGCGCCGCTCGAGGAAGGCGAGCACCAGCTCCTGCTTGGAGCCGAAATGGCGATACAGCGTCTGGCGCGCCACGCCCGAGCGCTCGATGATGGCGTCGACGCCCACCGCCTGGACCCCGTTGCGCGCGAACAGCTCATAGGCGGCCGTCACCAGCCGCTCCCGTACCTCCGTCACACGGCGAATCTACCAGCGCGCCCGGCCGGGCCGGGGCCTCGGCGACCACGGTCGGTCCGGCCGCGCCTCACCGACGTGGCGCCTGTGCAGCAGCGCCCCGACGATCCCGGTGCCGAAGAGGACACGATGAGGATCGCCAGCACGTCGAGCCAGCTCACGCCGTGCTGGTGCGACGATGTCGCAGCACGGTGAGCACGCCGATCAGGTCGATGAACACCACCACGACGGACGAGCAGGACCAACCTCATCGATAGGCCGCCGCGGTCGGGGGCGTCGGCTTGCGCCGCGTGGCCACCAGCCGGATGGTCAGCAGGCCGAAGACGAAGCCGCCGACGTGGGCGAAGTAGGCCACCCCGCCGCCGCGTTGGCCGGTGACGGTGAGGCCCGGCGGCGCCGAACACCGCCTGCTCGGCGAACCAGACGCCGAGCATCACCAGCGCCGGCAGCTCGATCACGCCGAAGAAGAAGATGATGAGCACCAGCGTCAGCACCCGCGCGCGGGGATAGAGCACGATGTAGCCGCCCAGCACCGCGGCGATCGCGCCCGAGGCGCCGACCGTCGGATCGACGGTGTTGGGGCCGACGGCCACCTGCAGCGCCAGCGCCGCGACGCCGCCGAGCAGGTAGAAGCCGAGGAAGCGGACCGGCCCCATCGAGTCCTCGACGTTGTTGCCGAAGATCCACAGGAACAGCATGTTGCCGGCGATGTGCAGGATCGAGGCGTGCATGAACATCGCGGTGAACACCGTCTCCCAGGCGGGCAGACCGCTCACTCCACGGCCGCAGCCCAGCTCGCTGGGCGCTGACCAGCCCGCAGTGCACGCCGGAGTGGGTGAGCGCGTACGGGCGTGGCCCCGTACTTGACGATCTCCTGCGTGTCGGGGCCGCTGATCAGCGACCCGCCGTGGCGGACGCGAGCAGGTAGACGATCACGTTGGCGAGGATCAGCGCGACCGTGACCAACGGGAACCGGTCGGTCGGGATGTTGTCCTTGATCGGGATCATGCGGTCGGGGAGCTTATGGACCGGTCCGGCGGCTCGCGCTGCGCGCGACGTGCCGTCCGAGCGCTGTGGAGTCCGGCGCTCGCTAGGCGAGGCCGACGGGCGTCGCCGACGGCGGTGATCCGCCACGGCTGCGCCTCGTCGCCGGTCAGGCTGAGCGTCCAGCGCTCGGTGAAGCTCGTCTTGCGCGTCCGGCTGCCGGCGACCACCGCCGCGGTGTCGCGGTTCTCGACGTAGCGCCGGCCGGTGAGGTCGACCTCGACCGTCATCGTCGGCGGCTCGGCGCCGGCGTCGAGGCTGACGATGCGGATCCGGTTGACCACCGGGCCGCGGACGACCATGCGCACCGCTGCCGCTCGTGTCGCCGGCGTAGAGCAGCTCGCGCTTGGCCGCCGGGGTGGCGATCCGCGTCCAGCACGGCGTCGTCGCCGTCGATCGCCTGCGCCCAGGCGCTCACCGCGCGCCGGGCGGCGACCTCGAGCACGTCGGGGGCGAAGCGCCCGTCGGCGAGGCTGAGGTCCATCGCCGCGGCGTGGGCGTCGCCCTCGTACTGCAGGTCGGCGACCTCGGCCACCTTCGTGCCCTCGGGCACCTGGTCGGCGACGGCGCCCTCGATCAGCGCCTCGTCGCGCATCGCCGGTCTCGTCGGCCCACGCGGTGGCGACGATCTCCTCGTCGAGCGCGTGCTTGCCCTCGCCGCCCTGCTCGATCGAGGCCAGGATCCAGTGGCCGTCGCGCTTCTGCAGCGTCCAGAACTCGCGGATGCGCGTGATCTCGCTCAGGCTGCCGGTGCGCTTGAGGTGGCGGCCGTAGCGGTCGACGACGTAGTCCTTGACCCGGGCGTCGATCCTGACCACCACGTGGTCGGTGTCGGCGTCGCCGGTGCGCTTGAGGCCGACGTACTCGACCGACGGCTCGCCGATCGGCTCGACGTGGTTGCGCCAGCCGCGGCCGCTCGAAGTCGTCCAGCCGCCGCTCCCACTCGACGAGCAGGTCGGGGGCGACGAGGCCGCGCATGGCGAAGCGGTCGCCGGTGTCCCACGCCTTCTCGATGTCCATGAACAGCTTGCGGCCGCGCCGCGCGGACGCGGTCGGGGGCGAACTCCGGGTCCTCGTCGGCGGCCTCGGCGGCGGCCAGCTCGACCCGGCGCTCGCGCTCGGAGGTCTTGCGGTGCCCGCCGCTGCGCTGCGCGGCGCGCTCGGCCCACCACGCCTGGAGCTTGGGCAGCCCGCGGGTGACGAACCAGTACAGGAGCGCGAGCGCGATGAGGAACAGCAGACCGAGGCCGTGGCCGAGCAGGGCGATGTCGATGAGCAGGCGGATGATGATGAAGAGGGCAAAGCCGCTGCCGCCGCCGCCACCGCCCCCTCGCCGCCGCCACCGCTGAAGCCCGACGAGCCGCCGCCGGCGGCGGCCAGCGCGGCCGGCGCGACGATCAGCGCCGACCGCCAGAGCGGCGAGCGCCACGCAGCGCGAGGCGACGGCGCCGGCTCATGCGGCGGACTCCCGCAGCGGGCCGACGCCCGGCTCTGATCTGGACGATGTGCTGGTCGGCGTGGTAGCTGGAGCGCACCAGCGGGCCGGCGGCCACGTGGTCGAAGCCGAGCTCGTAGGCGGCCGTCTCCAGCGCCGCGAACTCGTCCGGATGCCAGTAGCGCACGATCGGCAGGTGGCGCTCGGTGGGCCGCAGGTACTGGCCGACGGTGAGCACCTGGACGTGGTTCTCGCGCAGCTGGCCCAGCGCGTCCACCATCTCCTCGAAGGACTCGCCGAGCCCGACCATCAGCCCGGACTTGGTGGTGACCTCGTCGCCGCCGTACTCCTTGGCGTTGCGCAGCACCCGCTTGGAGCGCTCCCAGGTCGAGCCGCGGCGGGCCACCGGGTACAGGCGGGGGACCACCTCGACGTTGTGGTTGAAGACGTCGGGCCGCTCGGCGATGACCTTGGCCAGCGGCATCTCCGAGCCGCGGAAGTCCGGGGTGAGCACCTCGATCTTGGTCGCCGGCGACTGGCGGCGGATCTGGCGGATGACGCCCGACGAACGCGCCGGCGCCGTAGTCGGGCAGGTCGTCGCGGTCCACGCGAGGTGATGACCGCGTGGCGCAGGCCCATCCGGGCGACGCTGCGCGCCACTCGCGCGGGCTCCAGCGGGTCGTTCCACGTCGGCTTGCCCGTCTTGACGTTGCAGAACCCGCACCGGCGCGTGCAGGTGTCGCCGAGGATCATGAACGTGGCCGTGCCCCGCTGCCAGCACTCGCCGATGTTGGGGCAGGCCGCCTCCCGGCAGACCGTGTGCAGGTTCTCGGACTCGATCAGCTCCTGCAGCTGCCGGTAGCGCTCGCCGCCGGGCGCGGGCACCTTGAACCACGGCGGCTTGCGCCCGCGGTAGGGCTGGACCGCGCGTCGGCGCCGAGCACCGTGAGCACGTCGGCGATCCCGCCGGGGTTGGCGCGCGAGCGGGTCTGATGTTGGCGTTCGGTCACTGGTTCAAGGCTACTGCGCGGGCGGTGCGGGCCACGCCGCACCAAGGTGTATCGGGTTGACACCAAGCGTCTGCCCTGGGTGTCGGCGAAAGTCAACGACGGGCTGGGAAGGGCGCTGAGGGAAATCGCGCGATTGCAGGGGACCCTGGGAGATAACCATCACGACATACTGATCTCCCAGGGTCGCCTCCGGCAGTCACCGGCCCCGCCTTCCCAGCCGCTGTTGACGTGCGCCGATACCGTGCGTCACGCTGAAGGCGCAAGCTCCGCCACCGCGGACCCAGCGCGGCTTCGAGCCGCGCCCGGGACATCAGCCGCTGGCGCACGCCCAGCGCCCGGGCCACCTCGAACGCGGCCCGCTTGCGAAAGCAGGGCATCTGGCCCGCGCCGCGCCCGGTCTCCTTGATCAGCGAGGTCATCTGCACCCGGGCAGGCCGCAGGCCACGACCCACGAGAACGGCTGCAGGTCGTTCTCGACGTTGACCGCCCAGCCGTGGGTGGTCACGCCCCGGGCCAGGTGGACGCCGAGCGAGGCGATCTTGCGCTCGCCGACCCAGACGCCGGTGTAGTCGGGCCCGTCCTCCGGCCGGCCGCGTGCGCCGGCGATCCCCTCCTGGTGCAGCGCCGCCGCCAGGGCGTCCTCGAGCGTGCGCAGGTAGGCGACGACGTCGTCGACCCGCACGATCGGGTAGCCGACGAGCTGGCCCGGGACCGTGGTAGGTGATCTTGCCGCCGCGGTCGACGTCGACGATGTCGATCCCCTGGGCCCGGTACCAGTCCTCGCCCATCGGCAGCTCGCCCGCGCCCGAGCGCCGGCCGCGCGTGTACACCGGCCAGTGCTCGAGCATGAGCATCACGTCGGGCACCTCGTCGGCCTGGCGCGCCGTCCGCACGCGCTCCTGGAGGCCGAGCGCCTCGCGGTAGTCGACCGTGCCCAGGTGGCAGACCCAGAGCTCGTCCATGGGCTGGCGGCCACTACGAGGGCAGGCTCTCCAGCCGGCGCTTCACCGTCGCCAGGAACTGGGCCGACAGCGCGCCGTCCAGCGCGCGGTGATCCCAGCTCAGGCCGAGGATCGTCATCGGCCGGATGGCGATCGAGTCGTTGCCGTCCTGGTCGGTGACCACGACCGGGCGCTTGACCACCGCCTCGAGGTCGAGGATGCCGACCTGCGGCTGGTTGATGATCGGCGTGGCCATGATCGAGCCGTACTGGCCCGGGTTGGTGATCGTGAACGTCCCGCCCAGCACGTCGTCGGCGGTCAGCTCGCGCGCGCGGGCGCGCCGGGCGATGTCCTTGATCCGCGCCGCCAGGCCCTCCACCGAGAGCTCCTGGGCCTTGTGGATGACCGGGACGATCAGCCCGTCCTCGCCCAGCGAGACCGCGATCCCGAGGTTGACGTCCTCCGGTCGCGCGTAGTCGTCGCCGTTGAGCCAGGCGTTGAGCGCCGGGTGCTCGCGCAGCGCGTCGATCGTCGCCCGGGCCACGAACGGCAGCGCGGTGACGCCCAGCTTGGCCCGCGCGGCCTCGACGCGGCTCATGTCCACCTCGATCCAGGTCGTGCACGTCGCCGCGGTGTCCAGCGACTGCTTCATGCGCTCGCCGATCGTGCGGCGCATCCGCGACAGGCCGCCGCTCGCGACCGCCGCACGGCCGCCACCGGGCGCGGCGGCGCGGCGGGAGCCGGGGATCGGGCCGGTACGGGCTCTCGATGTGCAGCGGCGGGTCCTCGACCGCGCCGCCGGCGTGGCCGTTGCCGTTGACGACCGCCAGCACGTCCTGCTTGCGCACGCGGCCGCCGCGGCCGGTGCCCTCGATCGTGGAGAGGTCGATGCCGTGCTCGGCGGCGATCCGCGACACCACCGGGGAGTAGCGCCGCCCGGGCGCGTGGGCCGCGCCGGGGCGCGTCGACTCGGCGCCGGCTCGACGCGGCGCTGCGCCGCGCTCGGCTCGCGGGTGCCGGCGCGGCGCCGGTGCGGCGCGCGGGCGCTGCGGGCGCTGCCGTCGCCGTCGGCGGCGCCGCCCTCCACGGCGAGGCGCGCCATCACGGTCCCGACGTCCACCGTCTGGTCGACGTCGACCAGGATCTCGGCCACGACGCCGCTCACCGGCGCCGGCACCTCGGTGTCGATCTTGTCGGTGGAGATCTCGCAGATCGTCTGCTCGGCCTCGATCGGCGTCGCCGACGCCGACGCGCCAGCCGACCACCGTGCCCTCGGCCACCGACACCCCCATCTGGGGCATCGTGACGTCCACCGTCGCGGTCGTCAGTACGCGAGGAGGTCACGGCACGCCTCCTTCACGCGGTCGACGCCGGGGAGCACGGCCTGCTCCAGCGGCGGCGAGAACGGGATCGGCACGTCGGGCGTGGCCACCCGCACCACCGGGCCGTCGAGATCCTCGAAGCCCTTCTCGGCGATCAGCGCCGCCACCTGGGCGCCCGCCGCGCAGGTCATGTTGGCCTCGTCGACGATCACCACCTTCGAGCAGCGCGCCACCGAGTCCAGGATCGCCTCCTCGTCGAGCGGGACCAGCGAGCGGAGGTCGAGCACCTCCACCGAGGCGCCGTCGAGGTCCGCGGTGGCCTGCCAGCGCCACCTCCACCATCGCGCCGTAGGCGATGACGACGAGGTCGGAGCCCGGCCGCGCCACCCGCGCGGTGAACGGCGTCTCGTAGATCCCGTCGGGCACCTCGCCCTTGACCCGCCGGTAGAGGTGCTTGTGCTCCATGAAGCACACCGGGTTGGGGTCGTGGATGGCGGCGTGCAGCAGCCCCTTGGCGTCCTCGGCGGTGGACGGCGCCACCACCTTGATCCCGGGGGAGTGCATGAACAGCGCCTCGGGGTTCTGGGAGTGGAACGGGCCGCCCGAGAACCCGCCGCCGGAGGGCAGCCGCACCGTGATCGGGACCGCCAGGTCCTGGCGGTAGTGCATCTTGCCGGCGACGTTGACCAGCTGGTCAAAGCCGCAGGAGATGAAGTCCGCGAACTGCATCTCGCACACCGGGCGCATCCCCACCACCGCCGCGCCGATGGCGCAGCCGATGATCGCCGACTCGGCCAGCGGGGTGTCCATCACCCGGTCGGTGCCGAACTCGGCCACGAACCCGTCGGTGACCTTGAACGCGCCGCCGAACACGCCGATGTCCTCGCCCATCACCAGCACCCGCTCGTCGGCGCGCAGCTCGTCGCGCAGCGCGGCGGAGATCGCCTGCAGGTAGGTCAGGGTCGCCATCAGGCATCGCCTCCCGCCGCCCGGCGCCGTCGGCGTAGCCGCTCCAGGGCGCGTGGCCGTCGTCGAGCGGCTCGGCCTCGCCCGTGGCGAACACGCCGTCGAGCACATCGTCGGCGGTCGGCATCGGGCCCGCCAGCGCCTCGGTGGCGGCCGCGTCGATCTCGCGCCGCCACCTCGGCGCGCAGCGCGTCGACGTCGACGTCGAGCTCGCGCAGCCGGCGCTCCTGGCGCTCGACCGGGTCGCGCCGGCGCCACTCCTCCACCTGCTCCTTGGGCACGTACTTCATGTCGTCGTGGGCGGCGTGGCCGTGCATGCGCATCGTCACCGCCTCGATCAGCGTCGGGCCCTCGCCGTCGACCGCGCGCTGGCGCGCGGCGAGCGTCGCCTCGAACATCGCCTCGGCGTCGTTGCCGTCGACGGTGACGCCGGTGAAGCCGTAGGCCGCGGCCCGCTCGACCGGATCGACGGCGAACTGCTTGTCCAGCGGCGTCGAGTACGCGTACTGGTTGTTCTCCAGCACGAACACGACCGGCAGCTTCTGGACCCCGGCCCAGTTCATCGCCTCGTGGAAGTCGCCGCGGGAGGTCGAGCCATCGCCGAACCAGGTGAGCGCGCAGCGGCGCTCGCCGCGCAGCTTGAACGCCATCGCCATGCCGGTGGCCACGAGCATCATGTCGGGGAGCATCGAGACCATCCCGACGCAGCCGAGGCGGCGGTCGCCGAAGTGCACGTTGCCGTCGCGGCCGCGCGTGATCCCCGCGGCCCGGCCCATGTACTGCGACAGGATCCGCACGGGCGTCACGCCGCGGATGAGGTGGGCGGCGAGGTCGCGGTGCAGGATGCACAGCCGGTCCTCGGGCGCCATCGCGAACGCCGCGCCGGCCGAGACCGCTTCCTGGCCGTAGCCGTCGTAGAAGGAGCCAGGGACCTTGCCCTGGCGGTAGAGGCTCATCGCGCGCTCCTCGATGCCGCGCATCAGCAGCATCGCGCGCAGCAGCCAGATCCGATCCTCTAGCTGGAGGTGCCCGGGGTGGGCGGGCTCGTTTTCCGGCGTCGTGCTGCCTGCGGGCTGAGCCGTGTCGGTCGCCATTCTCGGTTGCTTCCCTTTCGTCGATGAGCGCCGGGATCTCCGCTGCGCTCCACTCTTCCGGGCCGTGCGGGATCGCCGCGGGCCCGCCGATGGGCTGGGGCGAGCTTACTCCTCGCTCATGGGCGGGTTGCGAGCCAGGAGGACGCGATCGGGGCAGATCGGGCCCGCCACGACGTGCAATTGGAGGCACGCCTGACCCGATCTCGGAAGTTCGCAAAGTCCGCGACCCAGAGTTCACAATTCGGCCACAAAGAGGTCTAAACTGACGAAATCGACCGATCGGTCGAAGTCGATTGATCGCTAAGGATGGTTTGGAAGGGCGGGCAGATGTCGAGGGGCATGAGCACACTGGTCGATGGCACCCGTGCTGCTGTTGAGCAGCTTGGCCTCGGCGTGCTGCTCGAAGAGCGAGGCGATCCGGCGAGCGCCGAGCTCGCCTACCGCGAAGCCGACTGCACTTCGGCCACCCGGCCGCCGCCCTGAACCTTGGCGTCCTCTACGAGGCGCGCGGAGACGTGCGTGCGGCGCAGGCGTGTTACAGGCGCGCCCAAAAGCGCGGCGACGAGAACGGCGCCTTCAACCTGGGGGCGCTGCTGGAGGAGCGCGGTGATCTCGCCGGTGCCGAGCGCGCGTACACGTCGCGGACGCGGCTGGCCACGCTCAGGCCGCGAGCCGGCTGGCCGCCATCCTCGCGGCCCGCGGTGACGTCGACGGTGCGCACGCGGCACGACGGCGCGCGCAGGAGCGCGGCGACGTTGCGGGCGCCGGGCGCTCTGCCAATGCTCGCCCTGCTGCCAACGTGCGCTGCGCGGTGGGCCGCGCGGAGACGCGCCGTCCTCGTCCTCGCCACGTCGGTGGCCGTCGCTCATCGGCGTGCTGGTCGCGCGCTCGGACCCGAACACTGGCCGGGACGCCTTCGACGCCCGACGCGGCGCTGGCCGACAACGCGCGGCCGGCTGCGCAGCCCTCGACGGGCTCGGGCGCGAGCTCCGCGGCGTCGGCTAAGCGCAGCACCTCGCATCGCGCCGTCGCGACATCCAAGGCGAAGCCGGTGCGGGTCCGGGCCCACCCGTCGCATCCCGTACGTGCTCCACGCTCAGGTCAAGGCGCGTGTGCGCGCGCCGACGCACATCTCCAGTCCGGTCACGACCCACTCGAGCCCGGTCACGACCCACTCGAGCCCGGTCTCCACCGGCTCGGGCTCGACGGGGACCTCGGCGCCCACCGTCACGCACACCCCGGCGGCCACGCCGACCCCGACCCACGCGGCGCCGCCTCCGGTCACGCCGACCCACTCAACCCCGCCGCCGGCGACTCATCCGAGCGGTGGAGGACCGGGGAACGGCGTTGCCAGTGGCGGAGGTCCGCCCAGCAGCGGCTCGTCGGGTAGCGGCGTCGCCAGCGGCGGAGGCCCGCCGTCTGGCAGCGGCAGCTCGGGCAGCGGGACCGCGGGCAGCGGCAGCTCGGGCAGCGGGACCGCGGCAGCGGCAGCTCGGGCAGCGGGACCCCCGCCACCGGCGCGGCGAGCGGCCAGAACTAGCCGGTCGCCTCGGCCGCCGTCTGTTCCAGCGTGGGTGGCGCCAGCAGCTCGTCCAGCGCCGCGTGAAGGCGCTCAGGGTCGTGTGACCCAGAATCGGACGCGCTCCGGAGCGGGCGCGTAACTGACTGGATCCCGAGCGCCGCCAGCTCGGAGGCATTGAATGCGAGCGTGGCCGAGGGGTCGTGCAGCACCGCATCGACGCGGACGCCGTGCAGACGCAGCGCGAGCAGATGATCGGCCGCGGTCAAGTCCGGGTGCGTCATCCGGATCAGGCACGAGGTTCGCGATCCAGACCACCCGTGCGGAGGTGCTGGTCAGCGCAGCCGCGAGGTCGGGGACCGCGCACGTCGAAAGGATGTGCCTGTACAACCCGCCCGGCGTCAGCAGCACCCATCGCGCGCTCCGGATGGCGACGACCGCCGCCTCCGGTGAGTCGGTCTGGCCGTCCGCGAACCGGAGCCGTTTGACCGAGCGCCCCCGGTTGCCCAGCCGGCTGGCCCGTCGCCGTCAGGCCGATCTCCTCGATCTGTCGCCTCGCCGGCTCGATGGTGGCGGGTAGCACCGCTCCCTCGATGCCGAGCTGATCCCCGAGCCATATGCTCGCGCGCCCGTAGCCCCCCAACGCGTCGGCGGCGGCAGCCAGTGTGAGGTTGCCCAATGGATGCCGGCCGACGCCATCGACGGTCAGCGGTCGCCGGATGGCATGCAGGAGCGCCGCATCCTCGTCGCTCAACGCCTCAAGTGAGCGTCGCAGGTCTTCGACCGGACCTGTGAGGCGCGGTCCCGCGCCGTCCTCCCACTGCCCCTCGTCGGCGATGCTCGTGATCACCGTCAGGCGAGTATCCGCAATGCGCAGTGCGGACAACACACAGGCCAGGCCGCGACCGCCCCCGAGAGCCACAACCTGGTCGTTTGATCCTCCGTGTTCTGCCAAGGCTGTCCCCACGCCCTTCCAAACGCGTGTCAGCGTGATTACCGCACGAGTGGCGCAACCACGTCAACGGGATGTCTGAGCCATCCTGCGTTCATAGTTGATCAGATCGCGTCGGCTGCGCTTCGTGCCGGGCCAGGTCCTGCAATGCCGCCACCGACCGCCGAAACGCCTCGCGCGCCGCCCCGAGTTCGTCGCGCTCGCGGAGCGCTCGGCGGAGGTCTTCAGCTGCTGCCCCGTCACCCTTGAGGAGCTCGAGCAGCCGATCATGCAGCCGGTGATACTCGAAGTCCAGCTTGAGGGCATACGCGCTCAGGTTGGTGATCGCGTCGTCTGCGCGCTTGCCGGGGTCGTCGCCCCGCGCGGCAGCCCCGAGGTTCGTGCCGTGGCGGATCCGTCGCCTGGGGTCGTGGTGAGAGTCGATATTGGTGATCATGCTCGCGAGCGCGCTGCGCCCTCCTCGCGTTGGCATGAGTGTGACTGCCTGGCCGACCGAGGTATATAGGTCAGGTCGGGATAAAGAGTTCACGGGTGTGAACGCCCTCACACCGCGAGGCCGATCGATCGGACCTAGCCGCCGTTCACTCATGAACTCAGGACGGGAGAGAAGGGCCATTGGCGGAATGCCGTTCACCCAACACACTTCCCGCGTGGGGAATCGGCAGCGGAGGAGCCTGCTGTTGCGGGGCACTTGGCATTACGGGTACGAACTGAATCACAGACGAATCGGCGGTACTGCATGAGGCGCATCGGGGCGATGGCGCTGGTGTTATGGGCAGGGCTTGCGTTCGTCGTGGGAGCTCAGGCGAAGCCCAAGCATCAGCCGTTGAAGTGCAAGGCGGGCTATGCGCGTCGCGGTGTGTGGATCCCCAAGCGGGTGCACGGCCGGATCGTGCGCCGCCACGGCCGGATCGTCCGCATCAAGGTCCAGCGCTGCGTCAGGACGCCCAAGCCCAAGCCGGCGTCACCCGTTCCGCCTCCGGCCGGTACCCCTACGACTCCGACGACGTCGCAGCCGCCGGTGACCCCGACAGGCCCGTCGCCGACCACCACGACGATCTCGTCGCCCACACCCCCTCCGCCTCCGCCACCGGTCACCGGCGACCCTGTCGTCGTGGCGGTGGGGGACATCGCACGTCCTCCCGGTTGTGCCCCCAATTGCGAGCAGTCAGCGACCGCCGCGCTCGCACAGGCCTTCAACCCCGCCGCGGTCTTGGTGCTGGGCGATAACCAGTACGAGGAGCCGGAGGAAGGCGTCGACAGCGACAACGACTACATGGGGTCCTATGACCTCACATGGGGACGTGATTTCAACTCGATCGTGCACCCCGTTCCGGGGAACCACGAGTACCTCGGCTCCGACGCGGCCGGCTACTTCACGTACTTCGGCGATCACGGCGTCACGACCAACCCGCCGGGCGGCTACTACTCGTTCAACCTCGGCAATTGGCACATCATCGCGCTCAACTCCAACTGCTCCGACCAGAACGGTTGCTCGGATGCCATCGACGGGAGGCACGACGTCAGCCCAGCGGACGTGGCTGCAGCACCGATCTGGCAGCGAACGGGCGGCCAACCCCACGCATGCGTGCTCGCCATGTGGCACCACCCCCTGTTCTCCTGCTGGACTCTGGGACCCTGGGGTGGCCCGAAGGTGGCGCAGCTGTACACCGCCCTGTACAACGCGCACGCCGACGTGGTGCTCAACGGGCACGATCACCTCTACGAGCGCTACGCGCAGCAGGATCCATCCGGTAACGAGATCCACGAGCGGCATCCGCGAGTTTGTGGTGGGAACCGGCGGCGAGGGCCTAAACGGGCGCGAACGCGAGACAGTCCACCCTGCGACGCTGCAAGTCCCAGCACAGCGATTACGGCGTGCTGGTGCTCACGCTTCACGCCAGCAGCTATTCCTGGAAGTTCGTCGCGACGAGCGGCGTGATCATTGACAGCGGCACCACCGCCTGTCACGGCCCCGGGGCGTCCACCGCGGCGGTCGGCGCCCGTGCCTCGCGCTGCCCGCTGTTGTCGTTGCCAGGCTGACGGGCCCCCGCTCGATCTTCGACGCTCGCCCGCTTTGGCGTTCGCTGGCTTTGGTGAAGCGGGCAGGCCTCGGAGTGGCGATCCTCGCCTCCCGGGCGGTCGATGTCGTCGTGACGGCCTGGCTACGTCACGGGCACCGGTTGACACGGCTCGCGTCCTTCTACGAGACCGAGTCGCAGATCACCCAACCACACAGCGTGATCCGCCTTCATCTTCCCGCTCGCCGCCTGGAAGGCGTGAGGGTCGGCACGCTCATCCTGCGGTTCGCGGCCGAGGACGGGGCCGGACATCGACACACGGTGACGCGGACCGTCGGGCTCCGTTAACGCATGGGCTCCTACGGATTCATGGCTGGTTTCGGGAAGCACCTGTGCGCCGTGACCATGCGTGCTGTTTCCGTGCTGCTCGCCAGTTTGTGCGTCGCGGCGTCGGCCACGGCCGCAGTCGGAGCGGCCACGGCGACGACGGCGGCAGCCGGCTTGGGAGCGACCGCGGGGACGGCAGCGCGCGACCGGGGCGGGGCAGGCCTCGGCCGGGTCGATGACGACGTCCGCTGCTCCCGCGCCCGTTACCACCACGAGCACCACGACGACCCCGCCGCCCGCCACACCCTCGACGACCACCACATCGCCCAGCACCCCCACCACCACCCCGCCCGCTGCTAGCGCTTCGCCACCGCCCGGGACAACCTCCACGACGAACCCGCCGCCGCCGGCCGCTTCCGTGACCCCGCCGCCCGCCAGCCAGCCCTGCACGGGCGGATCCACCAGCGGAGCGACCGCCGGAGCGACGGCGAGCAGGAGCAACGTCATCCCCGACGACGGCGTCGTGCGGAGCCGCCGCCGGCGGGCGTCCCCGCAGCCAGCGTCACGGCAACCACAGGGGCTGTCGTCACCGGGGATGATGCTGCCCAGACTGGTCCGGCCGCGCCGCCAGACGTCTCCTCACCGGGTCTGGGTGGTGGCGCGGACGCTCCAGTGGCGATGCCGGCGCCACCGTCGACCCGCAGCGTGCCGTCGCGCCCGTCAGGAACGCGGACGCCGTCGGCGCTCCACGGCGGCGGATCCGGCGTGCGCCTGCTGGCGAGGTTCCCGGCCCGCGAGGCCGGCGGAACGCGCAGGCGCAGCACCGGGTCTCAGCGGACAAGCGTTCAACGGGCCGCCAACGCGTCGCCCAGGGCAGGATCAGCGCACCGGCCGGGGGCTGCACGCACCGCCGTCGAATCCGCTGATGCCACATGTCGGCGGTGCGAGCGCGACCGGGACTCCCGCGACATCGGCGGCGTCCGGTCGGACCGTGCGTGGCTCATCGGCGGCCTTCTCGCGTACGGGCGCGCGTCCTCACGGCTTGAGGCGACGCGACAACGGCTCATCCCTCGCTCAGGTCGCGTCTCCACGGCCCGATCTCTCTCCGTCCCGTCATGGCGGGCGACCGACCCGGGGTGTAGGTGTGGCCGTGCCCGGAGGAACGGCCGCGCCCAGCTCCCTCATGGTCAGGATTGGATTCGCACGCGTGGCGGCGAGTTGGCTCGCCGGTGTGACCGGAGAGGCCATCCACCTTCGCTTCCCCGTCACCCATCGGCTGGAGCGGCCTGGATAACCCGCTGACGGCGCGTAGCCGTCAGGCACGTACGGCCTCGGCTCGGAGCCGGGGCAGAGCAGCTCGATTGCGACGAGCGAATTGGTCAGATCGCGATCGACCCGGGTTACTTCACACGAGGGGCAAGACGATGGACAAGAAAAGACAGCTGGACAACAGAGGTGGGGGAGAATCACGGCATAGGTCGTCGGCGGCGAAGGCGATCGGTTACGCGAGCTGCGCTCTCCCCGGCAGTGCCGCCGCGCTCGAGCTCAAGCAGCAGGCAGAGGTGATCACGCGCGAGTGCAAGCGTCGCGGGATCGAGTTGCTCGAGGTGGTGGGAGAGCACAGTTCGAAGGGAGGCAGGGCGCGGAGTCGCCCGGGTCTCGAGTACGCGCTGGACCGACTCGACTCTGGCGCAGCGAGCGGCTTGGTGGTTGTCGAGCTCTCTCGCCTCACACAGTCGGTGAACGAGCTCGGCAGGACCATCCAGTGGCTGCTTGATCGCCAGGTGCGCCTCATCGCGTCCGTCGACGCGCTTGACACCGACACCGAGGGCGGCCGGCTCGCCGCCGGTCTGCTGGTCGCCGTGTCCGGGTGGGAGCGGAGCAGGATCAGCGAGCGGACCCGGCATGGCCTTCAGGCAGCACGACTGAACGGGCGTGCCGTCGGTCGTCCAGCGGTTGCGGATGACCCGGATCTCAGCCAACGGATCGCGGCAATGCGAGCGGAAGGCATGACCCTCCAGGCCATCGCCGATCAGCTCAACGATGAGGGGGTCCCGACCGTCCGCGGTGGGGCCAAGTGGCGTCATTCGAGCGTCCAGGCCGCTGCGGGCTATCGCCGGCGCGAGCGATCGGGACGCGAGACCGTGCTGAGCCGCCCGATCGCCGCCGGCGACCAGCGCAGCGCATGATGGGAGATCGTGCGTGACATGAGGGCACCGTCAGTCCGGCTGCGGTTCGGGGCGGCACTTGCTGCGTTCAGCCTGATCTCGGGTGGTCTCGTGGTCGCCGGGACGACATCCGCTGGCACTGCCGTCACGAAACGCACAGGGACCGGTCACCGGGTCCCGGGCTCCCGAGCGCACACCCCGACGGCGCGACGCGCCGGCACCGGCGTAGGCCCGTGCCCGAGCTCCGTCCCAGGGCAGACATTGACAGTCGGCCACAAGGGGTACGCGCGCGAGGGCATGGATACCTTCACCAAGAACGCCCGACTCGGGTCGTTTCACCAGCGGAAAGCCGACGCGATCGTCTACACCGGCGACCATGGGATGCGGTGGACAGGCTATCCCGACGGCTGGCCCTCCACGTACTCGGGTCACGCGGAGGGATATCAGCCGTCAACCGTGTTGTCGGTACACAACGGGATGCTTGATTTCCATCTGCACAACGACGCCGAGGGGAACCCCGTGGGGGCCGACCCATCGCCTTTGCCGGACGGCAAGCGCTATCAGACATACGGCGCCTGGTCACTGTGCGAACGAGTGGCGCCGGCTGACGCCCACAATCTCGCGGACTTCCATCAGGCTGTGCTGCTGTGGCCGCTCAAATTCCGTGACTGGCTCCGGGCGGAATCCGACTACCCCGAGCAGAACCTCAACACGTTCGACTTCGCCGGCTATTCGCACTACGGCGGGGCCGGGGCCCAGGAGGTCTTCGACATCCAGGCGATGACACCGCGCTTTGACGCCAGGCAATGGCATGTCTATACACAGACCTGGGGTCCGGGGTTCCGCTCCTACTATGTGGACGGCAGGCTGGTGGGAACCACCACGCGCCAGGTGTGGTCTCAACCGGAGCGTTGGCAGTTGCAGATCGAGCCATTGGGCCCGATGGGCCCCGTTCCCAACGACGGCGACTCGGGCCACGTCTACATGAAGTGGGTGTGGATCGGGAGGGGCCCGCTGCGCTGATCTTCAGGCGCGCGGCCGGCGAAGACGAGTAGGAATGCGCGCAGCCGGGTAGCAGGAGGCTGCTCTTCATCGCCCACCCGCGCGGCGCGCGCGCAACCGACAGGGATCGATGCTGAAGCAGGTCGCCTACGCGTCCACGGCGACGGGTGGTAATGTGCCCGGCCCGCGACAAACGGCCACCGTCGTCCCGAATCTAAGAGGGAGCTAATCAACTCTCTTTTTGGGACACCGACGGACGCGTCTCGGTTCCCGCTCTGCTCCGGCATCCGAGTCCGGCCGGTACCGAATCCAGCAACCACGGACGGCGAACGCGACCGCACGGCCACAAGGAGGGATCCATCCCGTGAGACGCTTCCTGATTGTCGTATGTGTACTCGTTGCGGGCGTTCTCGCCGCGGCAGCGACTGTCTGGGCGAGCACGACGCCCGCCCATAAACGCTCCGATCACGCTCATCCTGCCGTCCACCACCGGCGTCGTCTTCGTGCTCGCACGCGCCATCATCGCCGCCGCCACCGCCGGCACCGTCGGCACGTCCATCACCGCAAGCACAAGCGTCCCACCCATCGCAAGAAGGCGACAGCCGGTCGCGCCCGCACCCACCCCGCCCGCGGTTCCCACGGTGGCGAACACGAGCAAGATCCAGCATGTTGTGTGGATTCTCATGGAGAACGAGGACTTCGGCTCGGTCATCGGTTCTGGCTCGGCTCCGTTCATCAACAGCCTGGCGAACACCTACGGTGTGGCGACCGACTACTCCGCCATCTCCCACCCGAGCCTGCCCAACTACGTCGCGTTGACCAGCGGGAGCGATCAGGGCATCAGCGATGATTCCGACCCCTCCAGTCACCCGTTGAACGTGCCGAGCATCTTCAGCCAGCTCCCGGGCGGCGCGTCTCGATCACTGGAGCAGGACATGCCGTCGAATTGCGCACGGGGCGACTCGAGCGAGTATGCCGTTCGCCACAACCCCGAAACGTATTACACAAACCTCGGAACGGATTGCAACAACTACGACGTGCCCCTGGGTCCCGTGCCGGATCTCAGCGCGCGTTTCACGTTCGTGACGCCGAACCTGATCAATGACATGCACGACGGGACCATGGGTGATGGGGACAGGTTCCTGCAGGGCTTTCTTCCGGCACTCATCGCCACCCCGCAATACCAATCGGGCAACACGGCGATCTTCATCACCTGGGACGAGAGTTCGGGCTCGAGCGGCAACCAGGTTCCGTGCATCGTGATCTCGCCGTACACACACGCCGTCAAGGACGCCACACCCTACAGCCACTACTCGCTGCTGCGCACCACGGAGGAACTGCTCGGGCTCCCGCTCCTCGGGAACGCCGCCTCGGCCACCTCGATGCTCGGCAAGTTTGGATTCTGATCATGGCAGCCGAGCACCGTCCGGACGCGATGAAGCGTGCACCCATGAGACGACTGGCGGCCGCCGGCGGCCTAGCAGGGCTGCTGTTACTGCTCGGCTGCGCGGCGCCTGGCGTGGCTCACGATCAGCGGCCTCGTCATCAGGTGCGAGAGCACCCGGCCGTGGCCCGCCAACCGAACGCGCGGGCCCGACACAAGATCCAACACGTCGTGTGGATCCTCATGGAGAACAAGGACTATTCCTCAGTCGTCGGTTCCGGCTCGGCGCCGTACATCAACCGTCTCGCACACGGCTACGGCGTGGCGACCGACTACTCCGCGATCTCCCATCCGAGTCTGCCCAACTACATCGCGTTGACGAGCGGGAGCGATCAGGGGATCAGCGATGATTCCGACCCCTCCAGTCATCGGCTGAACGTCCCGAGCATCTTCAGCCAACTGCCCGGGGGTGCGTCGCGGTCGCTGGAGCAGGGCATGCGGTCCAACTGCGCCAAAGGCGACTCCGGCGAGTACGCGGTGCGGCACAACCCGGAGACGTATTACACGAATCTGGGCCAGGAATGCAGCCAGATACGATGTGCCGTTCGGCGCAAAGCCGGACCTCAGCGCGCGATTCACGTTCGTGACGCCGAACCTGATCAATGACATGCACGACGGATCGATCGCTGACGGAGACAGGTTTCTGCAGAGCTACGTGCCGGCACTCATGGCCACCCGCAGTACCGCTCCCGGAATACGGTGATCTTCATCACGTGGGACGAGAACGAAGGCGCGAGCGATAACCGGGTCCCGTGCATCGTGATCTCGCCCTTCACGCACGGGATGACGAGCGGCGCGCGCTACACCCACTATTCGCTGCTGCGTACGACCGAGGCGCTGCTCGGGCTTCCGCTCCTGGGCAACGCGCGGTCTGCCAACTCGATGATCGGCAAGTTCGGCTTCTAGGACGATCCGGTCCTGACGCCACGCCTGACGCCACGAGGAGCTGCACCCGTGAGACGAATCTGGATAGTCGCTGGTCTGGCCATGGCGGTGCTGCTTCCCGGGCCGTACCGGCCGTCGCCGGTGAGCAGCCACGCTCAGCCCGTGCAGCCCACCCCAGCCGCACCCACAAGCGCACCCGTCACCACAAGCGCACGTCGCCACCACAAGCGCACCCGCCATCACAAGCGTGTTCGCCATCACAAGCACAAGCGCCACCGCCGGCATCGCCACAAGAACCCGCCCAAGGTCACCCCGCCCGCCACGCCGGTGCCGCCTGCGCCCCCGGCACCCGCGTCCTACGCCGGGCCGTGCCCGACGGCGCCACCCGGGAGCGCGCTGGCGCTCGGCGGCAGGACCTATGCGCTCGAGGGGATGGACACGTTCACCAAGGCAGCGCCGCTCGGCTCCTTCGCGCAGAGCTCGAACAACCAGATCGTCTACGTCGGTGACCACGGGATGAGCTGGACCGGATACGGCGACGGCTGGACCTCGACGTACACCGGCGGCAAGGAGGGCTATCAGCCCTCGACCGTGCTGTCGGTCCACGACGGAATGCTGGATTTCCACCTGCACAACGACACGCAACGGCAATCCGGTGGGCGCCAATCCGTCGCCACTGCCCGGGGGAAACCGCTACCAGACCTATGGGGTCGTGGTCCTTCTGCGAGAGGATGGTTCCGGCCGACTCCCACAACCTCGACGACTTCTATCAGGCGCCCCTGCTCTGGCCGCCAGAACGACTCTGACTCGCCGTCAGCGGAGTCGGACTTCCCCGAGGGCAATCTGGCCGGTCCCGACTTCAAGGGCTTCTCGCACTACGGGGGATCCGGAGCGCAGGACTATTTCTCCATCCGAGGCCGTGATGCCCACCTTTGCCGCCACGCAGTGGCATGTCTACACGCAGGAGTGGGGGCCGGGGTTCCGGTCCTACTACGTCGACGGCCAGCTGGTCGGCACGAGCACCCACCAGGTGTGGGCCGGCCCGGAGCGCTGGCAGTTGCAGGTCGAACCGTCGGGTACGAACGACGGCGATTCCGGCGACGTTCTCATCGGGTGGGTGTGGATTGGTAGCCCTACGTCATGACTCGCGCTGCGGCGCAGGGTGAGTCGGAGCGCGATCGCCGCCCCGAGCATCTGGCCGATCAGCCAGCCCCAGCCGGCTCCGGTGAGGCCGACGCGTCGGGATCAGCCATAGATCGAGCCCGATGGTGACGAGGGTGGAGGCGCCGGCGATGAGGAGCGCTCGACCGGCGCGCTCCTGGATGCGCTCCACTGCGATGACGAAGTTGAGGATCGTGAACGGGATGAGCGCCACCGCGAACAGCCGCAGCAGGTTGGCCGCGTGCGTGTACTGCGGACCGAACGCGGCCATGATCGGGTCGGCACATACCACCACCACGACGACGAGCGGGATCACCACCACGAACGCCAGCCGGCTCACCTGCCTGACCAGGGACCGAACCTTGTCCTCCGCGAGCGCACCCTCGACGATGAGGGCATTGGACATGTTGACCGCCAGCAATCGGAGCGAGAAGCTCACTGCCCACGCTGAGTAGTAATAGGCGTTCGCAGCGCCCGGCATGAAGGCCAGCACCAGCAACGAGACCAGCGAGTCCGGAACGGCCGCCGTGACGGCGACAAAGTGATGGCCGGTGGCAAAGCGGACCAGTTGCCGTTGACTCGGAAGCCGGGGCGGGACCGTCTGTTCTCTCTTCAGCAGCCGCCCGAACAGGGCGACGTTGATGACCAGGACGAGGCCGATCAGCCCGAGCACCCAAGCGCCGAGGATCGCCCATGCGCTGGCCGATGCGGCCAGCGCCACGAGCAGCACGGCCTTGATGGCGCCGAAGGTGGCGTTCTCGATCGGCACCCATCCGGCACGGCGCAGGCCGATCAGCACGGGGTCCTGGAGTGAGAAGATGACCCAAAAGACGATCGAGGCGGCAAACAGCAGGATCGTCAGCGGGCTCTCGGTGAGGATGCCGAGGCCGGCCAGACGCGCAAACCCGGCCAGGAAGATCCCTGTGGCGACGAGTGCGATCGCGATCGCAGCCGCGTAACTGAGCCGGACCAGGCGGGCCTGAGCGCGGCCCGCAACCGGCACATAGCGCAGCAGCACATACTGGAGCCCGACCCATCCCAGGCTGGAGACGAGCGTCATCGCGCTGATGGCCCCGGCGCCGATCCCGACCTCCTTGACCGGGTAGAGGCGCGCCGCCAGCACCCAGTACGCGAAGCCGAGGATGCCGTTGAAACCCGTGGTCAGCATCAGGGCGAACGAACTGCGGTACAGCGGCACCTGCCGGACGTTGTTCAGGCGTGCGACGTAACTCATGGTCAGGCGAGCCTCAGCTCGCGGGCGAGTGCTCCGACCGCCTGTTCGGAGCTCCAGGAGTCCGGGACCAGAACCCGGCGCGCGGGCGCGTCGGCCAGGGCGCAGGAGATGATGGCTCGCTCGTGAGCCAGGAGCGTCTCGTATGCGGCCCGCACACCGGGCACCCTGAAGATCTCCGACCGCTGCCCCATCAGGACATCGTCGGTCTCGGCGGCGAGTTCTCCCGCATCCAGAGGCTGGAGGGTGAGTGCGTCCACCCGAGCACGGCGGACCACGACCACCTCGCCGATGAGCAGGCGAACCGGACCGCTCGCGTTCGCAGCGATCGCGGATGGGCGGACGCTCACCGGTGGAGCGACGAAGCCGTGCGTGAGGGTATTGACGCGTCCCAGAGCGGTGAGCCTGGTCCGCACCGAAGGCGGCAGTGCGGCAAACGCCGCCGGCGCCGTCCGCGAGAGATCCGGGTACAGACGCAGCCGCCTCGGGAATGGGAGACATTCCTGGTCTGCGTTGATGATGACCTGGTCATCGCCGAGCACCCGCCGGCCTGCGGCGAGGGCCCGCGCCGCGAGGCTCGTCTTTCCGCTGCGCGAGCGGCCGAGCAGCAGCAGGGTTCGATCTCCCTGTGCGATGGCGGCGCCCGGGAGAAGCACCGAGCCGGCGCGTACCGCGGCCAGCGAGACGAGCGGCTCGATCACCTGGCTCTGCACGAGCGCGAGGCCGAGCGGCCCCCGAACCGCGACCACGACGCGCATGGTGTCCGCCTCCGGTCTCACCGGGAGGGACGCCCGCCAGCGCGCCAGCTTGTGCGCACCCAGCAGCTCATGCTCGCCCGTGGTCGCGTGGGCGCCCGCGCGGACACGGGTGCCGATGACCGCCTCCACGGCGGGGACCTCCGGGCCGGGGGCATGCGCGGCTGACGCGTACTCGGCGCGAAAGTACGCCCTGGCTCGGCGCTCTCCCCGGATGGAAACGGTCAACCCCTGGCCGAAGCGGTAGAGGTCGGCAGGTCGCGAGGCTTGGTCAGCAGCACTGAGCCAGGGCATCGGCAACCCTCCGAGGGTCCGTCGGGAACGGAGCCATGACCTCGAGGACCTGGACACCATCGAGAAGGTTGCGAAGCCGTTCGGTCTCGCGATCGCGCACGGCGGCGAGCCGAGACGGGCCGGGGTTCGCATCGGCATATCGCACGCGCGCGTCGAGCTCGTACAGCGTGCGGCGCTCGTAGGCGCCGCTGCGCGCGAGGCGTTCAGCCGCCCACCCGGCCGCCGCGGGACGGACGGTGACCTCGTCCGTCGATACGGTCGTCAGCATCGCAAGTGTCCTCAACGGCGGCGTGCGGCCGGGGTCATGCGCCGACCCATAGATCGCTGCCAGCTCTGTCTGGCGGAGCGAGAGCCGGCTCGCGAGTGTGAAGGCACGGTCCAGCTGTGACTCGAGCGCGCAGCCGATCTGGGTCGGCCGTCGCGTGAGCAGAGGAAGCGGGCGACGTGCCGTACGAGCGACGCGGAGTCGGGCGCGTTGGGAGGCTCGGAGGTGAGCACGCAGACGAGGCAGATACTCGAGCACCCAGTCGCGGATGCCGACGGAGACCGGAAAGGCGTGCAGCAAGCCCGTCGCTGTCAAGAATCGTCCATTTGTCGGATATGAAGCGCGCGCCTTGCTCGGCAAGGGCCAGCGCCGTCTCAGTCTTACCGCTCTCTGACCAACCGCAGACCAACAGTCCGCCCCCTTCGACTTCCACCGTGGCTCCGTGCACAGTTATTGCCCCGTGTTCAAGTGTACCAAGTTGAAGCAGCGGTCGCACCAATTCCGACAGCGCGTCCCACAGCGGAAAGTTAGGGTCATATGAGAGGCTGACCTGCCCGTCCTGGGGGTACACGCGGGGCAGCTCGAAGCGGGAGATGCCCCGCAACAGGTAACAGCGGCGGCCATCCGATCCGGTGCGCCGGCCGTCTCCCGCTGGCCCATGGACATCGGAGAGGCTCCGAGATAGGATGGCCGGGTTGGGGCTAAGCACGATGTCGGCATGAGGCGGGACCAGTGCGATCCTCGGCTCGTATGGATCGAGTTGCGCGTCGAGCTGCCGAAAGATGTGCTCTCGCTCATCGTTAATAGCGAGGCTCACCAGCCCGTGCAGATCAAAGATGCGTGCCATGAGATGAGTAGTTTCTTACCATGCTGACTGAGACTCAGCCAGTCGTGACGAAGGTATCGGGAAAAGCCCGCAACGTGGGGAATCGTGTGGCGTCGCCCGCGATCGCGGTGGCCTGCGTTGGCACTCAGCATCATCCTGCTCGCGGGGGCTCACCTGAAGCTTGACGGTTATGGGCTGCTGAACAGCTTGCCGTGGCCTTACTACGTCGGCCTCGTGGGGCTCCCGTTGGCATCCGCGCTCGAATGGCGGCGCGAGTCGTCTCGCCCGGCTCTGGTGCTCGTCTATCTGGTCGCGTTCCTTCTCCTGGTATGGCTCACGCCGTATGTCCTCGAGGGCACGCCGAGATTCCGGACCTCGTATCTGAGCTATGGGTACGTCGACCCGGTCGCCCGAGGCCAGGGTCTCTTCCCTCGCCTGTTCGTCTACCACAACTGGCCGCTGTTCTCGATCGGCATGGCCGCGCTGAAGAACGCCTTCGCGCTCTCGCCCCTGAAGCTCATGGCCTTCTTCCCGACCGTCATCATGGTGCTGTACCTGATTCCCCTCTCGGCGCTCCTGCTGATGACAACCGACCGGTACTGGCCGGGGCCCAGAGGCCGGTGGCGCACGCTGCGCGGAGCACTTGGGGCCGATGCCCGGTGGGTGGTGGGCCTCTGGGTGTTCGTCGTCTTCCAGTGGACCAATCAGGACTACTTCAGTCCCGCAGGCTCTGGCCTTCCTGTTCTACCTCGGCCTGATGGTCGTGCTGGCCCACACGGCTCTGAGACGGGATGGCACTTTCAACGCGGCCAGCGGGGGCGCAACAGTGATCCTGTTCACGCTGATCGTCGCCACGCACGTGCTCAGCGGGCTCATCGCGCTGTTCGTCATCGCCGGACTGACCCTGACCAAACAGGTGCGGCGGCCCACGCTTCTCCTCCTCTGCCTGCTCGTGTTCGTCGCGTGGCAGGCGTATCCGGCGGCGCCCTTCTACCAGTTCTACGGCCATCGCCTCCTGCAGACGGTGTTCGCGGCCGGCGATTTCCTGCAGACCAACGTCTCCGGCCGCATCAGCGGGAGTGGAGAGCACCTGACCGTAAGCCGCGCGCGCGTCGCGGTCACCGCGATCGTCTTCGCGCTGGGGCTGCTCGCGCTGGCGGCGCATCTGTGGCCGGGCCTCCGCGCACCGCTGGCGCAGGCCCCGCGTGCTCTGGCACTGCGCTTCCTCACGAGCAGCGCTTCGCCCTCGCGTGGCTGATCTCCACGGTGCTCGTCGGCCCGGTGTCCGTCTACGGCGGCGAGATGCTCATTCGCACCGAGCTGTTCAGCCTCCCTCCGCTCGCGATCATCATCGCCGCGACCGCGAATCGGCGCCGCATCCTCGCGGTGGCCGCCGGCACGCTCACGGTGATGGCACCGCTCCACATCCTCACCCACTACGGCAACGAGCTCTATGACTACGTCTCGCCGGGCGAGCTGGCCGGGTTTCGCTTCATCGCGGATCATCTGGCTCCGGCGAAGATCTACGGGGGCTTCCCGGGCGGGGGGTTCCTGAAGTCAGTGAGCCTGCGGTGGCGCAACAGCTCTGTCCCCGGCGGCAGCCACGTCCCACGGCGCCGCCGACTTCCTCCAACCCAACGCGCACCACTGGGGACGGGCGCGCGGAGGGGTGTACGTCGCCTTCGGCCGCGGCGATGTCGCGGCCGCGACGTTGTTCTACAACAAGCCCCAGCTGATCCCCGCGATGCAGCGCCTCGTCGCTCACGATCCGCAGTTCCGGCGCTGTCTACCTCACGCCGGACTACTCGATCTACCACTGGTTGCCGCCCGCCGAGAGGCGTGCGCGCACGCGCCGTCAGCCTATGCCCGGGTGAACTCCGCCGGCCGGCGGTCCGGAGGTGGCGTGACGACGGCGGGCGGGCGCAGGCGAAAGACGACCAAGCCGACGAGGTAGCCCGCGGCCGCGGCACCCACCGACCCGACCAGGGCGCCGACGAGGCCGAGACCCTCCGCGACGTGGCCGCCCAGCGCGCGCCGGATGCTGGCCTTCACGCGGGCGGGCAGCGCGTTGCGAAGGTAGGTGCGCTCGGTGTCGAGTGATCGCCGATCTCCCAGGCGTCGCACCAGCGCCTTGGAGATTCCCTCGAAGTAGCAGCGGCGCAGGAGGTAGCGCACGGTCGCTCGAGCGGCCGGTACGTGATGGTCGATCTCGGCGCCGCTGACCAGGGCAATCCGCGCATCAGGTACCGCGCGGGATGCGCGCAGGCAGAACTCGGTCTCCTCGCAGCCGAGCGGGAGGCTGCCGAGACGTCCGATCGCGGGGTTGAACATGCCTACGCTCCGGAACACCTCGGCACGAAATGCCATGTTGCAGCCAAGCGGGTTGCGCACCGAGCCGGCCTCAGGGAGCCCGGTGTATGAGCACCCGACCACCCACAGAAACTCGGGCGGGAACCAGCCCGGTGGAGGCTCTGCCCAGAGCGGGCGCGCGTGGCCGCCGGCACCGATCACGGCCGGATCATCGAACGCGGAGAGGAGCCGCGCGAGCCACTGGTCGTGGGCGATCGCATCGTCATCGATGAAGACGATGTAGTCACCCCGGCTACGGGCAATGGCTGCGTTGCGAGCCGACGATAGCCCGCGCGCATCGGGGTTGGCGACAACCTCCACCTCCGGTGGTAGGCGCTCCTTGAGGTCCGCCTCCAGGGCATTGTTGTGGTCGACCACCAGGACGACCTGGGCCGGCGGAGGGTCTTGGCCCAGGACCGACTCGACACAGGCGACGGTCTGCTCGAGCCGTGCGGATGAAAACGCGCAGACCACCACTGTGGCCAGTGTCGCGTCTCGCGTCCGCGCTATCAGTGTGTGTCTCCAATTGACCGTTGGCTGCCGACCGAGTACGAACGGTTAACGCTGCGTTTGCCCCACACGCATCCTATAGCATCAAATGGAATGCTGCGAGGCCCCGGGCGCATCAAGTGGCGCCGTCACGGTGTGACATCAATGGTGACGGCCGCGCTCGTGGCGGTGTCGGTTGCCGCGTGCGGCGGTGGTTCGACGACGACTCGGTCGTCTGCGCCGCCGGCCCCGGCCCACGGATCGTCGACCGTCGCGTCCCCGTCGTCTGCGTCCGTCGCCGGCCCGGCGTCGCGCATCGTCGTCATCGTGCTCGAGAACAAGGAGGATGACCAGATCGTCGACCGTGCGGGGACGCCGTACCTCAACGCGCTTGCGCGCCGAAGTGCCGTTGCTGCCAACTACTACGCGATCACCCACCCGTCGCTTCCCAACTATCTCGCTCTCACGGGAGGCTCCACCTTCGGGTTCAGCGGGAGCGACTGCGGCACGTGCTCGGTCTCGCATCGGAACCTCATCGATCAACTGGAGGCGGCGCGGATCTCATGGAAGGTGTACGCGGAGGACATGCCATCGACGTGCTCGACCAAGATCACCGCGGGCGAGTACGTTCGCCGTCACGATCCGTTCCTGTACTACCGCGACGTGGCCGACAACCCCAAGCGGTGCCAGTTCGTCGTGCCCACCACGGTCCTCACGCGTGATCTGGCGGAGCACGCGCTCCCGCGGTTCGTGTGGCTAGTCCCGAATATCTGTCATGACATGCACTCGTGCGGCACGTACACAGGCGATCGCTACCTGCGGACGATCGTGCCGCGATTGCTGGCAGAGCTCGGACCGTCGGGCCTTCTCTTTGTCACCTTCGATGAAGGGGCCACGGACCTGGGGTGTTGCGGCGTTGCCAAGGGCGGCCACATTCTCACCTTGGTCGCCGGCCCCGGCGCGCGAGTGGGAGTGCGGTCGAGGACCCCATACGACCACTACTCGCTGCTTCGCACGATCGAGGATCTCTGGGGACTCCCCCGACTCGGGGGTGCCGCGTTTCCCTCCACCCGACCGATGACGGACCTGCTGCGCGTGCGCCCTCTCCGGTAGCAGCCGGGCGATAGTGGCGCCTGCGGGCCAGCGAAGAGCGCCGACGGCATCTGGCCGGCCGCCGGCGCTCTTGCTGACGCAGCGTCGGCGGCAGGGGCCGCCACCGACGCCTCCTCCGGTGGACTACCGGATGAGCCTGATCCTCCTGGCCGCCCTGTTCGTGCCGCCCGCCGAGCGACGTGAATCCACCCCATGCCGCGAGGGTCAGCCCGCCGGCACGGCTGAGAGCTTGCCACCGTGTTGCGCCTCTGTGACCCTGGCATCGAGTGCCCAAATGAGATTGAGTGCCATTACCCGGTTCATGGCCCGTCGCCTTTCATTTGCCCTGCTCGTGCGCGACCGGCACCGGTGGGTCTCAGGTCGCGTACGGCGTCCCCGTCTCGGTACCAACTGGTGGTGCCGGCGGCGGGTCCTCGCCGCCGGCACCCGGCGTAGGACGCCGGCGGCTGATGGTCAGCCGCCGACGTTCCACGGCTCCCCTCTCCTACGCCTTGAGCGTGATCTGCCTAGAGGTGCTGATCGCACCATGGCCGGCAGGCGTGAAGGTGCCCTTCGCGGTGAGCTTCATCCTTCGCGTACCGCTGAGCACTCGCCGCCCCTTGTCGGTGAGCACGATCTTCGCCCTCGCACGACCGCTGCTGTGGAACACCAGCGTGACCGTGGCGACGAGGACCTTCTTGCCGTGCTTGGGTGCGAAATACCAGGCCAGGACGAGACGGCCACGCGACGGTGCCGTGAAGGAGAACGAGTAGCCGGCGTGGTTGAGCACGCCCCGGATCGTTCCTGCCTTGCCGTGCAACGCGAGCACGTTGCGCAGCAGCCCACGGATCTTGGAGGCACTCAGGGTGACGGTGCCACCTGAGCCTCCCTGGCCGCCGGTGCCCCGTCCCACCGCCGGTGCCCGTCCCGCCGCCGGTGCCGCCGCCCGTGCCGCCGCCAGCGGTCGAGCCGGCCTTCACGACCCCGGTCGCCCCAGAGGTCGCGGGGCTGCTGGTGACGCCGGACGCCGTTGCGGATTCCAGGACCCGCAGGGTGTGGCCCACATCAGCGTTGGCCGGCGTGTAGGTCTGCGCGGTCGCCCCGGCGATCGCGGAGCAGTTGGCGCCGGATGCGTCGCAGTCCTGCCATTGGTATGAGTAGCCCGACGGGCTCTTGGGGATCCAGGAGCCGTGCGACTCGGTCAGCTTCTGCCCTGCCTGCGCGGTCCCGGAGATGCTCGGGGCCGCGGTGTTGCCGGGCGTGACGACGGTGGACGTCGTGTGGGAGTGCACCGGAGTCGCTCCCTCGTTGTTGGTCGCCGTGACATACCCGACCATGATGTGGCCGAGGTCGGCATCTTGGAGGGTGTAGCCCGAGCTGAGCAGCGTCGGCGACGGACCGGCGGGGCCGGGAGGGCCGGTAAACGTCTTACTGCAGTTCAGACCGGCTCCGTCGCACCGCCTCCACTGATACGAGTAGCTGATCTGGTCCCCCGTCATGTTGGTCCCGTCCCACGTGCCCGACGTCAGCATCATCGTCTGGCCATCCAGGGTGATGCCCGTGAGCGTGGGAGCGACGCGGTTGAGCGGTGTGCCGTTGTTGACCAAGCCCGACGGCGCCGAGTTTGCGCTGGCGGTGCCGTTGGCGATGACCTGGAACACGAGGTAGTGAGTGACGTCGCCCTGGGCGACCTTGTATGTCGTGTTGGTGTTCGGCGACCCCGCGGCCGGGGTGCAGACGGTCGCCGTCGCATCGCAGTCCATCCACTGAGTCTTGTAGAAGGTTGGGGTAGGGTTCTGCCACGCGCCCTTGTTGCCGAGAATCGTTCTGCCGACCTGCGGGCTGGTGACCTCGTTCTGCGGCGTCGGCGGTGGTGGCGGCATCATCGACGGCGCGGTCGTGTAGCACGGGCTGCTCGCGACGGCCGGCGCTGCCACGGTGCACGACGTCGCCGGCGCGGCCGCGAAGGCAGCCGCTGGGAACGCTGCGGCGGCCAGAACGCCCAAAAGCGGCCCGACCAGCCGTTGTGCCAGATGGTGTTGCTTATGCATGGATGGTGCCCCCTGTCATTACTGGTACCTGCGGCATTGTGATTGCCCCTTTGTTGGTTGTGTGCGTCAGTGCAGCGTGTGAGTGTCATAGCCCGACCACTTTGGCGAGCCTTGCCGCGCTCAGCAGAAGTGCCAGCAGCATCGCGCAGGCGGCAAACGGTGCGAGGGATCTCGCGATTGAGGGGAAGCGCCCGGTGCCCGCCCCTTTGCCCACTTCAAGAGGGATCGCGACGGCCAGCGTCGCCAAGGTGACAAGCAGGAGATGCCCCTCGTAGGCGGCGTGGCCCGCCTGGAGCAGCAACCACGTCAGCGCGGCGGCCGCGAGCCCCAGCAGGACGGGGAGCGCCAGCAGCCATGCGACCATGCCACCAACCAGGAACCGGCGTACGGGCCCAGCTGCGCGGACGCTGCGGTCGGTCAGGCCCCGCCACAGGCCGATGTAGTTGCCCACGGCAAAGCCGGCGAAGTACGGCCAGGGCCGCAACGCCTGCCCGGCCCCGCGAACGAACCCCAACGCTGCGGCGGCAAACGGGATGATCATCGCGTTGACCAGCGCTGCGCGACCGTGCTTGCGCACCATGCGGCCCAGACCGGCACCATCGGCGAGCCACTGCTTCCCGGCGAAGGCGAACCCGTTGGCGAAGCGATGTTGCCCGATCATCGTCTCCGAGACGCCGACCGGGAAGCCGGCTGTCATCAGCCGGATCCGGAGGTCGATGTCCTCGCCCGATCGCAGGTCGCCGTCAAGCGGATTGGCCAGCAGTACATCTCGTGACACGAGACTGGCGCAGACCCCGAACCACCGCTTGCTCTGCCCTTGGTTGTGATGGTCGGCCAGCGACTGGCTCCAGTAGTCGCCGGCGCCCACGCTGCGGAGTCCCGCCTGAAGCGCGACCAGGTGCCGGTCGCGGCGCTCCTGGTCCAGGTCGCGAAGAGCTTCCGGCGGAAGCACGACGTCAGCGTCGACCAGCGCCACCCACGGCTGGGATGCCGAGGCGACGCCCATCATCCTCGCGGCCGCGACACCGGTCCCCCCATCGTCGATGACCTTGTCGACCCAGGGCCGAGCGAGCTCCACCGTACGATCCGTGGAGCCACCGTCCACGAGGATGATCTCGGCGGGCTCGTTCGCCCGGATCGCCGACAGACACGACTCGATCCAGTCCTCGGCATTGCGAGCCGGAACGACCGCGCTGATGCGCGGCGCCCCGTCCTCGGTCGTGGCCGGGAGCGCGAGCTCGATGGCGACCTCCGGGAGGAGCGCGGGCGCGGCCTCCTCGGCCCTGCCGGTCGAGCGCCAGGAGTACCGAGTCCTCGGCTCCGGGCAGTCGTCGAACCAGACGATGTTGATCGTCTCGCCGCCCACGACCAGCCGTCTTACGATTCGAAGCGCGTGCGGGCTCGACGACTTCCGGCCCCGCAAGCGGCGGGCGCGTGCCAGGAACGCGCTCCAGAGGTAGGCGAACGGGCCGAGCAGCATCCCGAGCCGCATGAGCCACCTGAGGCGATGCGGGTAGGTAGTGGGGGTGTCGCCGTACTGTGGCGGCGCGGGATCGCGCGAGTAGCGCACCGCGGCGGGCATCGCCCGCAGCCAGGCTCGTCGGTCCGGGCCGGCGATCAGGCGTTTGCTGATGATCGCACCGAGGCCGATGCCGTAGCGGTAGATCCGGCGCCCGCGGGCCTCGGCGTGGGCAGGATGCTCACGCCAGATGATCGCGGCGGGTTCGTAGGAGATCGCGTAGCCACGCCCCAGCAGGCGGGCGAGCAGGTCGATGTGCTCGCCGCCGCATGCGGGCGTCGCCGGACCCAAGGCGGGGTCGAAGCCGCCCAGCTCGCGGCCGACGTCCGTGAGCATGACGATGCCCGCACCCGTCCCGAGGCCGCCCGCCGTGTAGGCGAGGAGGGGGTGACCGTTCTGGGTGTCAGACTGACGGTATGTCCGTCGCGTCAAACCCTCACCGGTCAGCTCTGGATCCAATCGCGTCCCGTCCTGGGCCTGAGGTGCCGCACTTCGACCCGTCACGCAGACGGTGTCGGGCTCGTCGAGCAGGGCCTCCACGCTGTTACGGATCCACTGCGCATCGACGACGGAGTCGTCGTCAATGAAGGCCACGATCACGCCCTCGGCCCGAGCCAGCCCGCTGTTCCGCGCCATCGAGGCCGACGACCACGGTTCCTCGAGGTAGCGCAGCCTCAGCTCGCCCGGGAATTGCGTGACGAGCATCCGCGCCGTGTCCGGCGAAGGCGGCCCGTGATCGACGACGATCACCTCGAAGTCGTCGTAGTCAGAGTCCAGAACCGAATGCAGGCAGCACTCCAGCGTCGGCGGGTTGGCACACGTCGTGACGATGACGCTCACCGAGCGCGACGCCTCAGTTGGCTCCATGGATGCCGCGTCAGCCATGTCGGGCAGCCATTCTCCGGCGACCGCGCGGGTGCCCTCGGGTGCTACGGCCATCTGGGCTCCCCGCTCACCCGATGCGCCGCCCGACCGCGAGTCGGCCACCACGATGCCTCGCCGGGTGCGCGTTGCGCATGTCCGAGCGGGGTCGGGCTGACCAGGCGTCCGGCATCGAGTTGCGAGGAGAGGCCAATCAGCTCTCTCGCCCCCACATCCCGCTCAGACGGGTGTGGCGCATCGAGCATCTCTTCATAGAGATCCCAGGTGGCATCGATCGCGGCGTCCCACGAGGTTGCCGAAGAGGTAAGGAGGTCCGGATTGGGGATGACCGACAGCCGCGATGCCTCCTCGATCGCATCCGCCACGTCCAGCGGTGAGCTCCGGGGCGCGACGAAGATCACGCCACCTCCGACTCGCTCGGCGGCATGCCGTTGGATGGGCAGGTCGGACGCCACCACGGACACGCCCGCCACGCACGCCTCGGCCACCGCCGTTCCGGAGCTCCGCTCGCCTGGGAGGGAGACCACGACGCGCGCTGTGCGCAGCCATCTGTGGAGCACCGCGTCGGAGACCGGTCCGGTGAATTGCACGCGCGAGGACACGCGAAGGTCGTCGGCGAACGCCTGGAGACGGTCGCGCCCGGGCCCGTCACCCACCACCACGAGGCGGAACTTCGGCTCCAGACTGGCCATGGCGGCGATCGCCCGGCCCACTCCAGTGCCACGGTCGAGCCGGTCCACCGCCAGCACCACGGTGCCGGGGACGTCAAACGGCTCCGCGGACAGGATCTCCTCCGGGTCGATGCCGTCGGGTACAACCACCGTTCGGTCCGCCGCCTGCGGGATGCCACCACACAGCAGACTCCGCTCGATCTCCGAGCGGCAGACGATCCGCGGCGCTGCCGCAATCATGGCTCGTGCGGCCCGTGTGTGGGGCCAGCCCAGGAAGGCCTCGGCGGAGGCACCCGGCGTAAGGACGAGCCGGCGAACCCGTGTGCTCGCCGCCGCCAGGGCCAGCGGTGCCTGGCGGGTATGTACGTCGATGATGTCGAACTCGCGGGAGGCGAGGCGGAGCCGTTCGCGCAGCCGTGGCGCCACCGCGAAGCGCAGAGGGCCCGCCACCGCCGCAAAGGTGCGTGTGGTCACCCCGTCACGGTGCTGGACCGAGGAGCGGACCGGACCCTGGGTCAACACCTCCACCTGTGCTCCGCGGCGCGCGAGCCCGCGGGCCAGCTGATCCACACGGCGCTCCAGCCGCCCGGGCTCCGGGAGGAAGCTCGAAGCAACGAGCGCGACCCTCATGATCCCACCAGCCGGGAGGCGATGCGCGGGAGGAACGATCGCCGCGGACTCGCGACGGGAAGCTCACGCATGATCGTGCGCAGGACACGAGACCCGTCCGGCAGTGCGCGGAGGTTGCTGGTCCCGTGCAGGCGGACGTTCTCGTAGCTGGGGACCTCATGCACGATCAGCCCCGCCTTCGCGATCCGGACGTTGATCAGGGTCTCGACCTCGAATCCATCGCAGTCGACCCGCATGTACGGGAGGCAGCGCGCCCAGAACGCGTTGTAGCCATAGCACAGGTCGGTGTAGCTGGTCCCGTAGAGCGTGTTGACGATCGTCCGCAGCACGTGATTGCCGAGGCCGCGGGCGCGAGTGATGTCGGCGCTCGAGCCTCCCTGTGCGAACCGCGAGCCCTTGACGAAATCCGCGCCGTGGCACAGCGCGGAGACAAACCGCGGGATCTCGGCGGGGTCAGTGGACCCGTCAGCATCGAGCATGACGATGATGTCGCCCGTGCAGGCGGCGAATCCGTCCGCCATCGCGTTGCCCTTGCCCTTCCCCGATTGAGTCACGATCCGAACGCCGGGACGAAGGCTCTTGGCAACCTCGACGGTGTCGTCGCGCGAATGGCCGTCGACCAGGATCACCTCAAAAAGCCCGTCGGGCAGGCGCGAGAAGGTGTACGGCAGATTCTCGGCCTCGTTCATCGCCGGGATCACGACACTCACTCGCGGCCCGGTCGGGGCCAGGGTTGCCACTGACTGCCGCGCTCCGAGAGTGCGCGCAGCAGTGTCAAATGGATTATCCCGGCTCGTGTCGCCGAGTACATCAAGCCCCGTCGAAGACATCCGATCCTCGTTCCACTGCAACATGGTCTGGCCCCCCAGGTATGAATTGTGATCATCGTGTGATCGCGCTCTCGATTATGGACTGTGATCGCACGACCGCAAGGGCTGTCGGGGATGACGTGACGTACCGGTTACGTCAACGGTGTGCGTCGCTCAGGGGGCGTCGCCATCCTTGATGCCCAGCGCTGGGGAAGCTGAGCCGCGAGCGGCAGGCAGTTAGCAGACGATGGTCATGGCCTTCGGTCCGCGAGCGGTCCTGGCGCGCGTCCGACGTCACCGATCGGCCCCTCGGCCGGCCTGGGGGCCGTCAGTCGGTGCGGGGCTCCTGCAGGTCAGCCTGCTCGACCATCTCGATCGCCCGGCGGCGATTCGGGGCACCGAGCTTGTGCAGGACAGAGGCGACGTGGCGGCGCACGGTCACCTGTGAGATCCCGAGGCGAGATGCGATCTGGGCCGTACCTTCGTGCTGGCGCAGACGCTGGAAGACTTCGAACTCGCGGCCGGTCAGCTCGACCTCCGCCCGGTTCGGGTGGATCATTACGCGGCGCCTCATTCCGCGCTCGCGAAACTCCAGGATGAGTCGAGCGGTCATCGTGCGAGGGAGGGCGGCCTCTCCTTGCGTGACGCCGCGGATCGCATGCGCGAGACGACTCGCCCCGGTGCTCATCAGCAGATATCCGTCCGCCCCGGCTCGCAGCGCCTCGAGCAGGTCCTCGTCACGAGCTGTCCGGGTCATCATCACGATCTTCGTGTCGGGGAGCGACTGTTTGATCAAGCGCGTGACCTCAACCCCGCTCCCCGGAAGGTCGATGGCGATGATGCAGACGTCCGGCTGGTGCTCCGCCGAGAGGCGCACCGCATCGTCGGCGTGGGATGCTTCGGCGACCACATGCAGGCCGTGAGGTTCGATGGCCCGTTTGATTCCCGCGCGGACCGCGACCTGGTCGTCGGCCACCATCACTCGGAGTTCGTCGGGGGCGGGCGCCGCGAGATCGATCCAATCCGCCTCGATCTGCGGTTCCTCCCGACGCTTCGCTGCGTGCACCCGGCTGCTCCTCTTGTTCAGATAGCACAACCTAGCACGGTTAAACGTCCACTGAGTCACCGTTCAGCCGTGAACGCAGGAGGGGAGAGGAAGGCCCTTGGCGGGTGGGTCGCGAGACACCACACTGTGCAACGCCAAAGCGGGCGCGTGACCGCCCGTTGAGTGAAAAAATTCTTATATAGGCGCGATCACGGCCGCCACACTCGTTCGCACGCGCGCACCTCGCTGTTAGGTGAAAAAAATCTTAGACAGCGAGGTGGCAGCGGATCGCCGCGACGGCGGACGGTGAGAGTCGGCCGTGAACTACATGCCGCGGGGTACAGGGGCAAATGAACACGGGGTTGATGAGTAAGTTCTTAGGAAGACGCGGCGTGGCCGCGATCGTGAGCGGTCTGCTGGCGACGGTCGTCAGCTGGTCGATGCTCGCTGGCGTGGCGCTGGCAGCGGCGACCGTCACCACGGCGCCGACGCATTCCCGGGGACGCCGCAGGAGGGGCAGACCCTGACGGTCAACCCCGGCACGCTGGACCCGACGCGATCCGCTCGGGATCGCCGAGTACCAATGGGTGATCTGCAATCCGGGCTGCGCCGACGCGGCGCAGCAACCCGACCGGATCGACAGCTTCACGCTACCTCGGCGGACGTCGGGGCGACGATCGAGGTCGTCGGAGACGCGTGAGCGACAGCCACTGCGACCGGCGACCGTCACGGCCACCTCGGCCCCAACCGCGGCGGTGCTGCCCCTGCCGCCGGCCAACACGCGGGCGCCGACGATCTCAGGCACGCCCAGCAGGGCCAGACCCTGACGGCGACTCCGGGACGCTGGAGCGGCAACGCGCCCATCACCTACTCCGACGTATGGACGAGCGGCGGCCTGCCCAGTCGGCACTCGAACAGCTCGCGACCTACCTACGTCGGCCGCCGGCGGACGTCGGCAAGCACCATCGCGGTCGCGGTGACGCGCGAGCGAACGCGGGCGGGAGCTCGGCGGCGGTCGACGCTCCGCGCCGACCGCGCCAGTCCTGCCGCTGCCCCGGCGAACACGGCGCCACCCACCATCTCGGGCACGCCAGCGCAGGGCCAGGTCCTGACCGTGACGCCGGGGACCTGGCTCAACACCCCGACCTCGATCACCGAGCAGTGGGAGGACTGCGCCGGCCTGGTCTGCACCAGCGATCCCCGGCCAGACCGGGGCCACCTACACGGTCGGCCCCGGCGACGTCGGACATACGATCCAGGTCGTCGAGACTGCCTCCAACGCCGCGGCCCCGACTGGGCGTGGCCGCAACCTCCGGCGCCACGGGGACCGTGTCAGCCACCAGCGCCACGTCGGTGGTGGCCTTCTCCCCGAACACTCCGACGACCAACCAGGGCATCACGCTGGTGGCGACGGTGAGCTCGAACTCTCCCAACGCCAATCCCCACGGCTCGGTGTCGTTCTTCAACGGTTCAGCCGCGGTACCGGGCTGCGCCAACAAGGCCGTCAACGGCGGTCAGACCATCACGATCGTCTGCCAGGCCGCGTTCCCGGCGGGCCTCGCCCAGATCTCGGCCGCGTATGTGGCCGATCCCGCGAGCCTCGTGGCCGGCTCGAGCAGTGACACGACGTCGGTGAGCATCGGCAAGGGCCCAACGTCTGTCTCGCTCGCGGTGACCCCTGAGGTCGCGCCCGGCGGGCACGCAACGTACGTCGCGACGCTCGAGGTGCCGGTCAGCGACGCCGGCCCCACCCTGCCGAGCGGCTCGATCGAGTTCCTCGACGGCGGCCAGCCGATCGGCGCCTGTGCCAGCCAGGCCTTGAGCAGCCTCACGGCGACCTGCTCGGTGGGC
This sequence comes from uncultured Actinomycetota bacterium, assembly GCA_963790605.1. Taxonomy (GTDB): domain Bacteria; phylum Actinomycetota; class Thermoleophilia; order Solirubrobacterales; family Solirubrobacteraceae; genus Palsa-465. The sequence goes on from CAWBPG010000006.1 coordinate 204,284, forward strand.
TACCCGTCGCCGGGTACCCACAGCATCTCCGCGCTCTACAACGGCGATGCAAATTTCACCGGCTCGTCCTCGGCTGCCAGCAGCGTCCAGATCGTCAAGGGCGCCCCCAAGGCGCCGCGCGTGCACGGGGCCCTGGGCTCGACGCTGGGGTGGAGGATCTACTTCCACCCCCACTACTCCGAAGTTGCGCAGCTTGAGGCGTTTGCCATTGCCAAGGGCACGAGCATTCTCGTCCAGTGCGACGGGAAGGGGTGCCCGTTCGCCAAGTGGCATCTGTCCAAGCCGGCCCGAGCGATCAATCTTCTGTCGCGTTTCGGCCACCGCCATCTGCGGCCCGGGACGCGCGTCACGGTGCGCTTGACGCGGCGGCACTGGGTCGGCAAGTACTACTCGTTCACGATCCGCGCCGGGCGTGCGCCAATGGTCCGGAGGACGTGCCTCGCGCCGGGCGCAGTCCGGCCAGGGGTGGGTTGCACGAGCCGGTCCACCTGACGAGACGGCGCGTGATCGGAGCCCCGGGGCGGGGGCGACGATGGTCGCCGGGAGGCTCCCCGGCCAATCCCGGTCACAGGTTCTTTACAAGAAGGCTACAATTTTATGAAGTAAAGGTAGGTTCGGTGAGAGGCCTACAACGATCACCACGATGGGGCGGTTCTGTGGGGAGTCGGTTATGAGGAGCACTGGGTGGCAACGCCCGCTTCAGCGCGACAGCGTTCAGCAGGACGCTTACGACGGGGCGGGGATCGTGCCCTTGGAGGCAGACCATTTCGATGTCGGCGCACTCAGGCCGGCTCAGGCGCGGACGCTTGCGCCTGTGGGGCTCGCGGTCGCCGTGGCGACCGGCATCCTCGTCGCTCTGGAGGTTCTCCGGCCGGTCCACGGCATCGATGCGGGCGCGCGGGCTGCGGTCGAGACAGCGGTCGCCGTCGCCGCCATCCTCACCTCCCGCCTCCTGATCGAGATCTTCGACCGTACTCGGCAGCTCCGAGAGCTTCTGCTCGCCCTCGGGGTCCTCGCCGTCTCGCTTGCTGACTTCTCGTACTGGGCCGGACCCGTGATCGCCGGCGTACGAGATCCCGCGTCCGGCGGGGCGGTCCGCCTGGGTTGCGAACTGATCGGCGCGCTCGCGCTGGCGGCTGCGGCGCTCGCGCCCCCCACGTCGATCGTGCAGCCATTTCGCGGACTCGCCAAAGCCGCGGCCGTGCTTGGGCTCAGCGTGATAGCGGTCGGGACGGTGCTGGCGTCGGTCGTCGCCGCCCACCCGGCCACGGGGCCGGCGAAGGCGGCCGCAAGTGCGGTGGCGCCCTCCCTCACGCTCGGCGTACAGATGGCTTCGGCGGTCATCCTGGCCGGTGCCGGTTTCGCGTTCGTCGCCAGGGGCTGGCGCGCAGAGAGAGGGACCGAGCTCCTGGCCGCGGCCTCCCTGCTGCTCGCCGTCGCCGGCATTCAGTTCGTGACCGTCCCGACGGTGCTCGCCGACTGGGTCACGCCCCGCGAAGGCGCGCGTCTCCTCGCCTTTGCCCTCCTGCTGGGAGGCGTGTGCCTCCGCTACGCCAAGGTCCAGCGCCGCCACGCCTACACGGTCGTCTGCTCAGAGCGTGAACGGATCGCGCGCGACCTCCACGACGGGCTGGCCCAGGACCTGGCCTGCATCACCACGCAGGGGCAACGCCTCGACTGCCGGCTTGGACCTGAAGATCCGCTCATGCTCGCCACCCGTGACGCCCTCGCCGAGCTGCGCGGGATGATCGTGGACCTGACCGCGTCGACCGCCCCCACCTCGGAGGCGGCCGTGAGTCTGATCGCGCACGAGCTTGGGCATCGTTTCGGCGTGCAGGTCAACGTGCGCTGCGACGCAGGCTCGGCGCCCACGGTTGAGAGCGGGCTGGATCTGACCCCACGGGACGACCTCATCCGCGCCGCGCGCCGAGCCATTCTGGAAGCGGCTCTGCGCGGCGACGCTCGGTACGTCGACGTCGCGTTGCTGCGCCGGGCAGGCGCTCTCGTGGTGCGCGTGTCCAGCGACGGCCACGGGGCACCCCAGACGCGGCCTGGCGGCTTGCCGTTGCGGAACTCACGGACCCGCGGCACATCTCCGTTGTCATGGGAACGGCCGCGTCGGGCAAAACTGCGGCGCTCCGCTTGATCGGCTCATCGTGATGAATCGCCGTGGCGCGCTGCGGGGCGATGACCCCAAGGTCATCGTCGTCGACGATCACGAGTTGTTTCGGGGCGGAGTGATTGGACTGCTCCAGGAGCGCGGTATCGAGGTCGTGGGCGAGGCAGGCCTCGCCGCGGACGGGATTCGGCAAGCGGCGGCGATCGGACCGTGCGTGGTGTTGATGGATCTCAACCTGCCCGGGATGTCGGGGGTCGAGGCGACCCAGCGGCTCACTGCCGCCGCCCCGCTGGCACGAGTCCTGGTGCTCACGGTCTTCGTCGATGATCAACACGTCATCGACGCGCTGCTGGCCGGGGCTTGTGGCTACGTGCTCAAGGACGCCCCGATCGAGCAGATCATCGAGGGCATCCGGGCGGCCGCGCGCGGGGAATCGAGCATCTCGCCACGCATCGCGAGCCGCCTGGTGCGCCGCCTTCGCGAGCCGGGCGAGATCGAGCCCTCCGTGATGGAGGAGCCGCTGACCCCGCGCGAACTGGAGGTGTTGGAACTCCTTACCCGGGGGCTCGACAACACCGAGATCGCACACGCCCTCTACCTGAGCCAGCACACCGTCAAGAACCATGTCTCCACCATCTTCAGCAAGTTGCAGGTGGAGAATCGGATTCAGGCCGCTGTGCGAGCGGTCCGTGGCGGCATGGTCTAACGCGTTCAGTGACGGGTTTGTGTGACTGAGCTTTCGCTCTTTGCCAGTAGGCGGGCGGCGGCCATGCGGTTACGAACACCGAGGCGGAGGAAGATCGACCTCACATGGAACTTGACGGTGTTCAGTGAGATGAACAGCCTCGCGCCGATCTCCTCATATGAGAACCCGTCGGCCAGCAACTTGAGCACTTCCAGCTGACGCTCCGAGAGCGCGTCCAGCGGGTCGTTGCGATCGGCCGACAGCGCTCCCTGCCACCCGGAGGGCAGGACGGCGCGCCCGTGCGCGACATGCTCCAGGCATGCGGCGATGTCACGTCCGGCGGCGTCGGTGAGCAGCAGCCCACCGATGCCCTGGTCAAGCACGAAGCTGACGAGCGCCGGCTCCAGAACATCCGCCACGATCACGATCTCCACCCGCGGCGCCCGCCCGCGCAGTTCGCGGACGAGGTCCATCGCCAGGCGTGATTCAGCACCCGCGCCGACGACCACGACGTCGGGCCGCTGCTCGACGATTGCATCGACTGCGCCCGCGGCCACGATCGCGCCCGTCACCGAGAAGCCCTCTCGGCTGTCGATCAGGGCTGCCAGCGCCTCGGCGATCAGGCGGCGCGGATCTGCGACCGCCACCCGCACTGGGTGGCTCGCAGGATCAAGCTCGGTGGTGGCAGTCGTGAGATGTGATCGGTGATCAGATCTCACCATTAAGTGGCTGCCACCTGCCACAGCCGGCTCGTGGCGCGACACACAGCGTTCCCCCACTCAGAGGGCGACCCGTTCCCCAAGTCGCTCTATTCAGCGCATGATGAGCTTTGCGCATGTTTAACCCTACCGTACCCTGTCAACCCGCCGCGCAATAAGAATGTTCACAAGGTGACAATGGTGAGGACGGGCGGCCACGTACCGGTCGCCCGACCCCGCGCGGCATGGGAGCGGCGGCGGGTAGTGTTTGGCCGATGGAGGCCGCCTGGATCGCCCGCGCGCGCTGGCGATGGCGTGGCGCCTGGCTGTGGCCCACGTTCGTCGTCGCCGCGATCCTCGACGGCGTGATCGCGACCATTCGGCCCTTCGTCGGCGATCGCCAGAGCCTCGCCGGTGGGGTGCTCGCAGGCCTCGTGCTCAACCTCCTCGCCGTCCTGTTCTGCTCGCGCGGGCTTGGCTTGGTGCTGCGGCGCCGGCGCGGCGACATGCCGGTGACCGTGGCCCGCAACTATGGCGGCACATTCGCCGTCGCCTTGGTGAGCACCGGCCTGCTCGCGGTCGGGGTGGCGCGTCACGAGGGGATCGTCGATAACCAGCAGGCGCTGCGCGATGCGACCGTGCGCGCCGTCGCCTACATCGGCGACCACGCGCCGCAGACGTTCCGTGCCAACGCGCAACGAGCCGACACGTTCACGATCCAGGCCGGCGCGATCTACCGCACGTGCACCGTCAGCCAGGACGGCAGGCGCTCCTACTGCGTGATCGTCAAGCCCCGCCTGCCATTGGAGCGCAGCGTCGTGTTCGACGGCTACGAGCCCAACTGGCTCTTCGCCGAGGGGGTCAACTAGTCGCGATCGGTTCGAGCACGACAGGCAGCCGGAACAGGCTGGCGAAGCGCAGCGCGAGGAACGGGTCTCCGGTGAGCTGGAAGCGGCCGCTGGAGAGCAGCTGCGGCCAGGTGACGGCGCCGCCGGCCAGGAGGATGAGATCGTGGCGCGTCGCGGCCCTGGCGTTCGCGCGCGGCGGGGGGCCGGAACGCACCGAGCAGCGCGCGTCGGCGATGGCCAGCGCATAGCTGGCCGGCCGGGAGTCATGGCGGATGGCCAGCTCCAGGGTGGCATCCAGGCGTGGGCCGCCGCGGTGTCGAAGCGTCGCGCGATCGCCCGCGGAAGCAGGGCCAGAATGAGACAGTGCGCCACGCGCCCACGGTCCCGGCGGGCCACCCACCGTGCCAGGCGCCGTTTCACGAGAGCAGATGCTCCATGGCCTCGGTGGGGTCGGCAGAGAGCATGAGCGCGTCGTCGGTGGCGACCATCCGGCCGTAGTGAGTCGACATCTCGTGTTGGATCGAGTAGGCGTCGATGTCGTAGCCCAGCTCCTCGGAGACGTCGGCGCCATCTACGGAAAGGTGTTCGGCTCGCCGGAGGGGATGGCGCTGCGCCTGGGGGTCGAGCAGGCCATCCGCGCGTTCCTCGACGCGGTGGAGCGCGGGGAGCGGGTGGGGGGGACCGAGTCCGACACCGACGAGCTGTGGCGGATGCTCGGCGAGGCCTCGTCTACGGCGACGAGCCGGCCGCCGATGTCGTCGAGGGCTATCTGCGCATCCAGTCCGATCACGCCGGCGAGCGCGAGCGGCGCCGGCGCCGGCTGGCGTCCGCGCTGCTCGACCCCGCCGGCCACGATCCCGAAACCGTTGCGCGTGCCGCTGACCTCGCGCAGTGGCCGCTGCCGCGCCAGGTGGCTGTGGTGCCCGTTGGCGGCGATGACCCGGCCCGCGCTGGCGCGCCGATTGGACCTCGACGTGCTCAGCGGAGCCGACGGCGACGGCCCATGGCTCGTGCTCCCCGATCCCGACGCCCGGGCCGGCGCGCCGCCGTCGACCGCGCCCTCGACCCGATCCCGACGCCCCGGGCCGGCGCGCCGCCGTCGACCGCGCCCTCGAGGGGGAGCCGGTGGCCGTCGGTCCCACCGTCGAGGTCGCCGAGGCGCACCGGTCGCTGCGCTGGGCCCGGCATGCGGACGGGGTCGTGGCCGATCGCGACGGACCCGTGCGCGCCGTCGATGAATTCCGCGGTTTTCAGCTCCGCGGCGCGCTCCTTCATCGCGGCCGCTCCTCCTGGTTAAATGCGCTCGCGCCGGCGGAGACCGAGCTCGTGTGCGACTTCCCCGCACCCCCTTTTTCGACTGGCTTCTCAGCCATCGTGCGGAGGCAAGCGCTCCGGTCCTTCGCGTAAGCCAGGGCTCATGCGTCGCGAGCTTTGAGGACGGCGAGGCCGACGAGGAGCATTCCGGCTGCCCACGCGGCCAGGACCCCGAGCCCGGCCCACGGCGAGATCGGCAGGGAGCGGATGTTCCGGGTGGCCTGGATCGCGAGTCCGGCGGTCATCGGTGCGATCTGCTGAATGTGCCGGCGCCACGGGCCGGATACGAGCTGGGCGAGGAGTGGCGGCAGGTACAGCAGCCCGAGCGCGATCCCGGTCGATACGGCGGTGTCGCGGAAGACGGCGCCGATGCCGAGGCTCAGCAGGGCGATCAATCCGAGGTACAGGACGCTGCCGACGGCCGCGCGTAGCGTCGGCCCGTGGGCGATCGAGACGAGCGCGTAGCCATGGGCGGGGTTCAGGCCGGCGCCGGGCAGCAACAGACGCCCTGCGATCAGGCAGCCGGCGACGGCCGGCACTGCCGTGACCAGCGCGAGACCGGCGATGTTGACGGCTTTCGCACCGAGCATCACCCCGCGACGGGGTATCGCGGCGAGGGTCACTCGGATCATGCCGGTGCCGTACTCGTCGGTGACCGCCAGGACCGCCAGAACCGCGACGACGGCCTGGCCGAGGTCGACGCCGATCAGGGCGAGCTTGGTCGGATCCTGCCCGGCGCCACCCGGGCCTCCGGGCGATACGTGCGTGGAGGCCGCAATCGCGGCGCTGGCCGCGACCGTGAGCGCGACGGCCCCCGCCATCAGCCACCAGGTGCCCGCGATCGTCCGCAGCTTGGTCCACTCCGCGCGGAGCGCGTCGGTCACGCGTCTCTCCGCCGCAGCACGACCCGCGCGGCGAACAGTGCAGCCGCTGCGTACGCGACGAGAACCAGCAGTCCGGCCCATGGCGGCAGCGGGTAGTAGCCGTTGGCCATCGTGTACGGATAGCTCACGAGCCCTGATCGGGGCAGGAGTCCAAGCATCGAGAACCCTGCCGCCGGGGTGACGCGGTACAGCCACGTCGCGGCGCCGCCGGAGGAGGTCGGGCCGATGATGCCCGGGCCGGTGAAGGTCGGCAGGACGAACACCACCACGCCGACGAGGATCGCGCCAGCGCTCCGGCGCAGGATCGTGCCGATGCCGAGCACCGCGACCGCGGTGAGCGCAACCAGCACGCCGCTACCGACGATGACCCGCGCCACTGTCAGTGGATCTGCCGGGAAGATGTAGTTGCCGTTGGCGCTCATGACGTGCTCGGCGAGGGGGATCGCGACGGCAGACGCGACTGCTCCGACCACGAACCCGACGCCGCCGATCACGACGGCTTTGGCGGCAAGCACGCGTCCGCGGTCCGGTGTGGCGGCGAACGTCGTCCGGATCAGACCGCGCCGGTACTCGCTGGTGATGAACATCGTCCCGATCACGATCAGCACGATCAGCGCGACGACCAGTCCGAACAGCAGCGAATCTGACGCGGTGTCGCCACCGGCCGAGGCCACGGCGGGCGCGATGTCACCGGAGCCGGTGACGACAATCGAATCCCTCGCCTGCCGGTAGCCGCCGTTCCCCAGCGTCGTGTAGAAGTCCTTCGGACCGGTGCCGATGCTCGCGCCGTGCCACGGTCCCGGGGCCGCTTGAGCCTCGCTAGTGGCCAGCGGGCCGATGGCGATGTGGTCAAAGGATGCCGTGGCCTGGGTCGCCAATCCTGCGGACGTCGTCGGTGAGGTCGCGAACAGCCCGACGTACACGGTCGCTGGCAGGCCGGCCAACTGCGCGCTTCCGACTGCGTGCCAGCTGGTTCCGTCGCTGGAGTCGTAGCCGGTGATCGTGTCGCCGGTGCGAGTCAGCCGCAGCCAGCGAGGTGCGGTGCTGGAGATCGATCCCGGCAGGCCGGCCTGGTCATGGGTGTAGTCGTACTGAAACCGGATGCCGTGGCCGCCGGTCGCCATCACCGCCGCATACGAGGATCCCTGCCTGGTGCTGGGGGTGACCAGGAGCCCGGCCTTGGCCCAACTCGTCAGCCCTGGTCGCGTGTCCGCGCAGTGACGGCGCCTCGTTGGCCGGCCCGGCCCAGATCCGGCCGGCGAGGGAGGTGATCCGGGCGGTGATCGTGCCATCGCCGGTGAGCCGCTTGGCGACGAGCTCGTAGGTGTCGGCGACCGCTTCGCCGGACGGTCCGGTCGGAACGTATGGATGGCCCGCGACGCAGCTGCTCGGGTTCGGGGTCGTGCAGAAGGGTGTGCTTGCCGTGAGCCTGCAGGAACGTGAACAGCACCACCATCAGCGCGGCGAACACCAAGCCGATCATCCAGCCGCGCACCGTCCGGAACTTGGTCCACTCCGCGCGCAGCGCGGCCCGGAGCTCGCCGCTGCGGCTCGGCTGCACGTGCGCGCTCATCGGCGCTGTTCCCCGTCCGCGCCGGACCGGTACTCGACCGCGCCGGTCGTCAGCCGCAGGTAGGCATCCTCAAGCGACGACGCGCCGGCGGTCAACTCCTGGATGGTCCCGTCGGCGAGCACCCGTCCGCGACCGATCACCACCACGTGATCTGCGACATCCGGCAGCTCGCTCAGCAGATGGCTTGAGACGAGCACCGCTCGGCCCTCGGCCGCGAGCCCGCGCAGGAAGCCGCGCATCCAGATGATGCCCTCCGGGTCCATGCCGTTGAACGGCTCGTCCATGATCAGGATCGGCGGGTCGCCGAGCATCGCCGCGGCGATCCCGAGGCGCTGGCGCATCCCCAACGAGTAGCCGCCCGCCTTGCGTCGTGCGGCCTTCCCGAGGCCGACCAGTTCGGTCACCTCGTCGACCCTGCTGACGGGCAGCCGCTGGGAGTGGGCGATCCAGAGCAGGTGGTTGCGGCCGCTGCGGCTCGGTTGCAGCGCGCCCGCGTCCAGCAGCGAGCCGACCTGCCGCATCGGATGCGTGAGGCTCGCGTACGGGCGGCCGCCGATCAGCGCGGTGCCCTCCTCGACCGAGTCGAGCCCGAGGATCACCCGCATCGTCGTCGATTTGCCGGCGCCGTTGGGTCCGACGAATCCGGTCACGGTTCCCGGCGCGACCGTGAACGAGAGTCCGTCCAGGGCCAGGGTCTGACCGAACCGCTTGCGCAGCCCGCTGACCTCGATGGTCGCTTCGCTCATGGAGGAGAGTTCTACGTTTCGGGTGGTGTCCGCCCGGTGTCGGCCGTTGACACCTGGCGGACACCTGGCCCGTGGCATCGTCCCAAGGCGATATGCGAGTGCTGGTGGTCGAAGACTTCGAGGTGATGGCACGGTCGATCGGGACCGGGCTCAGGCGCGAGGGGATGGCGGTCGACGTCGTGCTCGATGGCAACGACGCCCTGTCGCACCTGGCGGTCACGCGCTACGACGTGGTCGTCCTCGATCGCGACCTACCCGGGGTTCACGGCGACGAGATCTGCCGGCGAATCGTCGCTGAGGACTCCGGGAGCAGGATCCTGATGCTGACCGCCGCCAGCACCGTCAAGGAGCGCGTCGACGGCTTGGGACTGGGCGCCGATGACTACCTGCCCAAGCCGTTTGACTTCGCTGAGCTGGTCGCCCGCGTCCGCGCGCTCGCCCGCCGCACCACCACCCCGCTGCCGCCGACCCTCGAGTGCGGCGACGTGACGCTCGACTGCGGCCGGCGGGTCGCGTTCCGGGCCGGGCGGCGCCTCGAGCTCAGCCCCAAGGAGCTTGCGGTGCTCGAGTGCCTGCTCTCATCGCAGGATCGCGCCCTCTCCGCCGAGGAGCTGCTGGAGCGGGCCTGGGACGAGTACACCGACCCGTTCACGACGGCGGTCAAGACGACGATCCGCCGGCTGCGCGCCAAGCTCGGCGACCCGCCGATGATCCACACCGTCCGTGAGGCCGGCTACCGGATCGGAGCCGAATGATGCGGCTGCCCGAATCCCTGACCGGTCTGCTCCACCGCCAGCGTCCCGTGCTGCGGGTGCAGCTCGCGCTGCTGTACTCGGGCGTGTTCGTCGGACTGGTCGTCGTGCTGTTCCTCGCCTCCAGCGTCCTGTTCGGGACGGCCAACGTCTTCTTCGGCCACAGCCAGACGGCCTTCCACCCAGGCGCTGCTGCCGCTGCTCGGCAGAGTGCCGCGGGCCCTCAGTTCACCCCGTGGCCGTTCCTGCTCGCGCTGGCGGCGATCGCCATCGCAGTGCTGGCCGCCTGGTGGCTGGCGGGGAGGTTCCTGCGGCCGCTGCGGGCGATGACGACGGCGGCCCAGGAGATCTCGGCCACCAATCTGGACCGCCGACTCAGCCTTGACGGCCCCGATGACGAGCTCACCGAGCTCGGTCGCACGCTCGACGACCTGTTCGGACGGCTGCAGGCGTCGTTCGAGTCCCAGCGTCAGTTCGTCGCCAACGCCTCCCATGAGCTGCGCACGCCGCTCGCCGGCCAGCGAACGCTGCTGCAAGTGGCGCTCGCCGACCCGGACGCCGACGCCCCGGCCCTGCGCTCGACGTGTGAGGAGGCACTGCAGCTATCCGGCCAACAGGAGCGGCTGATCGACGCGCTGCTGACGCTCGCCACCAGCGAACGCGGCGTCGAGTCCTGGGAGCCATTCGACCTCGCTCAGCTCACGCGGGACATCGTCCTCAGCCGCCGGCCTGATGCAGAGCGCCACGGCGTCCAGATCGACGCGACCCTCGACGAGGCTCACGCGGTCGGCGACACAGGCCTTGTCGCGAGCCTGGTCGCGAACCTGCTCGACAACGCGATCCGCCACAACGTCGCCGACGGCGCCGTGGAGATTTCGACCAACGCCACAGCCGACGGCGCTCGCCTGACGGTCAGCAACACAGGAGCCGTCGTCCCGTTCGTCGAAGTGGAGCGTCTGTTCCAACCCTTCCAGCGGCTCGGCGCCCAACGCGTCGGCCCGGCCGACGGCCACGGGCTCGGCCTCACGATCGTGAAGGCCATCGCCACCGCCCACGGCGCCAACCTGACCGCTCGCCCAGGGCCGCAAGGCGGTCTCGACATCCAGGTCACCTTCCGCCCCAACGCGTCGGCGCCTTCCTACGCGCCTCCGCGAGGGGGTGGCAAGCAGCCCAGGCCACGCTGATTTCAGGTGTCTCATCGCATCAGCGGCAGTTGGCATGGCCGCAGCTCGTCGACAAGTTGTTGGGCAGCTGCGATCTGCGCACCGCGATCGGCTTACGCGACCACGCGATCGTGACGGTGCTGGCGCGACTGGGGTTGCGCGCCGGCGAGGTCGCCGGCCTGTGCGTGGAGGACATCGACTGGCGCGTCGGCGAAATGGTCGTCCGAGGCAAGGGAAGCGACGGGCGGCTGCCGCTGCCCGTCGACGTTGGGCAGGCGCTGGCCGACACCTGAGCCAACGGCGACCGGTGGACGACTGGCGCAACCCGGCGGGCGCGCCGATCATGTTGAACGCTAGCTACAGAACCGTAACTTACGGGTAAGCTACGGGAGCGTAACTACACGATCGAGGAGCAGCCAGAGATGAACGCAACCGCCCGCCGCGTGGCGGTGCTCGGCGGGACCCGGATCCCCTTCGCCCGCCAGAACGGCCCCTACGCCCGAGCCTCCAACCAGGACATGCTCACCGCGACGCTCGACGCCCTGGTGGCGCCGCTTCGGCCTCGAGGGCGAGGTCCTCGGCGAGGTCGCCGCCGGCGCCGTGCTCAAGCACAGCCGCGACTTCAACCTCACGCGCGAGTCCGTGCTGGGGTCCAAGCTTGCCGCCGAGACGCCCGCCTACGACGTCCAGCAGGCGTGCGGCACGGGCCTGGAGGCGACGGTGCTCGTCGCCAACAAGATCGCGCTCGGGCAGATCGACTGCGGCATCGCCGGCGGCGTGGACACCACCTCCGACGCCCCGATCGCCATCAACGAGGACCTGCGCGAGGTGCTGCTCGAGCTCAACCGCACCAAGTCCAACGCCGGGCGTCTCAGGACGCTCACCAGGCTGCGCCCCCAGCAGCTCGTCCCCGCGATCCCGCGCAACTCCGAGCCCCGCACCGGCCTGTCCATGGGTGAGCACACGGCGCTCATGGCCACGGAATGGGGGATCGGGCGCGAGGAGCAGGACGAGCTGGCCGTCGCCAGCCACCGCCATCTCGCCGCGGCCTACGACACCGGTTGGATGGACGATCTCGTCACCCCGTTCCTGGGCCTCCGAGCGCGACCAGAACCTGCGCGCTGACTCCAGCGTGGAGAAGCTGGCCAAGCTCAAGCCTGTGTTCGGCGGTCCCGAGGGGACGATGACCGCCGGCAACTCGACCCCGCTCTCCGACGGCGCCTCGACGGTGCTCCTCGCCTCCGAGGAGTGGGCCAAGGCCCATGACATCCCGGTCCAGGCCTACTTCACCGACGCCCAGACCGCCGGCGTGGACTACGTCCACAAGCGCGAGGGCCTGCTCATGGCGCCCGCCTACGCCATGCCCAGGATGCTCGCGCGCAACGGCGCCGCGCTCCAGGACTTCGACTTCTATGAGATCCACGAGGCGTTCGCGGCTCAGGTGTTGTGCACGCTCAAGGCGTGGGAGGACCCGGTGTTCTGCTCCGAGCGCCTTGGCCTCGACGAGCCCCTGGGCGCCATCGACCGCGACAAGCTCAACGTCCACGGCGGCTCGCTGGGCGCCGGTCACCCGTTCGGAGCCACCGGCGGGCGCATCGTCGCCGCCCTGGCCAAGGCTCTCAGCGAGACCGACCCCGCCCGCCCCGCTCGCGGCGTGATCTCCATCTGCGCCGCCGGCGGACTCGGTGTCACCGCGATCATGGAGGCTGCCGTCAATGACTGACCGCTACGCCCAGCTCGTCAACACGCCGATCGGCAAGCTCGTCACCAAGCAGATCGGGCTGCCCCAGCCGCCGCGGCTGGAACGCTACGAGCCCGACGCAGCCCGTCATCACCGGCGCCGTGCTCCTCGGGCGGCGGCCGGGCGCGGGCGGGGCCGGTGCCTCGCGGCTGGCCGCGCCAGTGGCCAAGGTGCTCAAGGCGATCGGCGCGGACGTCTTCACCTCGATGGACGAGGACCTGCGCACGGCCGCCGCCGAGGCCAAGCTCGACGCCGGCATCTTCAACCCCGAGGCCGCGCCTGAGGGCCAGCGCTTCAAGGCGCTCGTCTTCGACGCCACCGGCATCGCAGTCAAGCGACGAGCTCGAACGCGCCTGGGCCTTCTTCCAGCCCGCCATCCGCCGGGTGCTCCCGTCGGGCCGGGTGATCATCCTCGGCACGCCGCCCGAGGACTGCGCCACGCCGCCGCTGGCGATCGCGCAGCGGGCGCTGGAGGGGCTGGAGCGCGCCATCGGCAAGGAGGTCAAGAAGGGCGCGACGTCGCAGCTGGTCTACGTCAAGCCCAAGGCCGAGGGCCAGCTGGAGTCGACGCTGCGCTTCCTGCTCTCGCCCCGGTCGGCGTTCGTCTCCGGCCAGGTCGTCCGGGTCGGCGCGGCCGCCGCCGCGGCCGGGAAGTTCGACTGGGACGCGCCGCTGGCCGGCAAGGTGGCGCTCGTCACGGGCGCGGCGCGCGGGATCGGCGCCGCCATCGCCGAGGTCCTGGCTCGCGACGGCGCGCACGTCGTCGGGCTCGACGTGGCGCCGATGGCCGACGAGCTCGTCGTCGGTCACTGGGCCGGCTGGGCGGCTCCTTCCTCGCCGCCGACATCACCGACGACGACGCCCCCTCGGTGATCGCCGACCACCTGCTCGGCCACCACGAGGGGGTCGACGTGGTCGTGCACAACGCCGGCATCACCCGCGACAAGACGCTCGGGCGCATGACCGAGGAGCAGTGGAGCAAGGTGATCGCCATCAACCTCACCGCGCCCCAGCGCATCACCGAGGAGCTGCTCGCGCGCGACGCCGTCCGGCGCAACGGGCGGATCGTCGGCGTCTCGTCGATCAGCGGCATCGCCGGCAACGCCGGCCAGACCAACTACTCCACCTCCAAGGCGGGCGTGATCGGGTTCGTCCAGGCCTACGCGCCGGCGCTGGCCAAGCGCGGCGTGACGATCAACGCGGTCGCCCCCGGGTTCATCGAGACCCAGATGACCGCGGCGATGCCGATCGCCATCCGCGAGGCGGGACGGCGGATGAACAGCGTCTCCCAGGGCGGGCTGCCGGTCGACGTCGCCGAGACCGTGGCGTGGTTCGCCGGCCCGGGGTCGGCGGGGGTCACCGGCAACATCGTGCGGGTCTGCGGCCAGAGCCTGATCGGAGCGTGAGTCCCGCCATGGCCGACAAGGAGCTGCGGGGCTCGCCGTCGATGCTGCCCCTGTTCGCCCGGGCCGGCCTGGCCGTCATCCCCGGCGCGGGCAAGCTGCCGTGGGTGGGGGGAGGCGGCGGCGAGGTCCCCGACCAGGCGCTGACGCGCGCCGACGTCGCGGTCGACCCCGACCGCCTGGCCGCCTATGACCGCGTCTGCGGCTTTGACCTCTCAGACACGCTGCCGCCGACCTACCCGCACATGCTGGCGTTCCCGATGCACCTGGCCCTCATCACCGACGGCCGCTTCCCGCTGGCCGCGATGGGGCTGGTGCACATCGCCAACGCGATCACCGTGCACCGCCCGCTGCGCGCCGCCGAGCGGCTGTCGCTGCGCGTGTGGGCGACCCCGCTCGAGCCCCACCCGCGCGGGCGCCAGTTCACCGTCCGCACCGAGGCCCGGGTCGGCGACGAGCTCGTGTGGGAGGAGTCCTCGACCAACCTCAGCCGCGGCAAGGGCGCCGCCGCAGCCGGCTCGGCGGCCGCAGCCGCCCGCGCGATCCGGAGATTCCCTCCAGCGACGGGCCTGCCGGCGACCGCCACGTGGCGCTGCGCCGGCGACCTGGGCCGGCGCTACGGCTCGGTCTCGGGAGACCTCAACCCGATCCACGTCCACCCGCTCAGCGCGCGGCTGTTCGGCTTTCCGCGGCGCCATCGCCCACGGCATGTGGACCAAGGCGCGATGCCTGGCCGCGCTCGGGTCGCAGCTGCCGGTGGCCTACACCGTCGACGGTGGCCTTCCGCAAGCCCATCCTGCTGCCGGCCACCGTCGCCTTCGCCGAGGCCGCGCGCGCCGGCGCCGACGGGACGGTCGCCTTCGGGGTGCGCGACGCCGAGCGCGGCACGCCTCACCTGGACGGGCTGGTCAGCCGCGCCGTCGGCGGCGCGCAGGCGCTCCGCGCCGGGGCGGATCTCGTCGAACATCGCGCCGAGGCGGCCGAAGCACGGCCGCCGCGGTGCGCAGCTCGTCGTCTGAGAACTCGGCCAGCGCCGCGGCGAAGCGCGGGGCGAACTCGGCGTGGCGCGCGTCCACCAGCGCCCGGCCGTGCGTCGGTGAGCGAGGTGAGCACCACGCGGCGGTCGCGCTCGGAGCGCGTGCGCGACACGAGGCCCGCTGCGACCAGCCCGTCGAGCATGCCCGTCGCGGTCGCCGGCGAGAGGTTGGCCAGGCAGGCCAGCTCGCTCGTCGGCAGCGCCTCGTGGTCGACCAGGCTGAAGAGCAGGCCGTACTGGGCGTCCGACAGCTCGCCGTGGGCGCGGTTCTCGCGGCCACGCAGCCGGCGCACCGCGCTCAGGCAGCTCTTGAGCGCCGTGCCGAGCTCCTGGGCGGCCGGACGCATGTCGGCGGTCGAGCGCGGCCGCCGGCGGGGTCTTGGCCGAGGTCGGGCTCATGCGGCCATCGCCTCGGCCAGCGCGTCCTCGGGCACCTGCGCCGCGGCGTGAGCGCGCCGGGCGGCGCGCTCAGACCGGACGAGGATGACGCACGGGATGATGGCCAGCGCGGTCAGGCCGGCCGCCCCCAGAAGGCGGTGCCGTAGGCCGCAGGCGGCGGCCGACAGCGTGTGGGCGTCGGCCAGGTGGCGCTGCAGGACCACGGCCAGCACCGCGATGCCGATCGAGCCGCCGACGCGCTGGAGCACGTTGAGCTGCGGCGTCGCGTCGGACAGCTCGTGGCGCTCGAGCGAGGCGAACGCCGCCGACATCGCCGGCATGAACGCGAAGCCGATGCCGAAGCCGCGGACCACCATCGCGACGCACAGGAACAGGATCGAGGTGTGGGCGCCGATGAGGGCGAACGGGATCGTCGCCACCGCGCGTGAGCACGACGCCGAACAGGGCGAGCGGGCCACCGCCGAAGCGGTCGGTGAGCTTGCCGGCGATCGGCATCACGATCGCCGCGCCGAGCCCCTGGGGCGCGGTGAGCAGACCGGTGATGACCACGTCCTCGTGGCGGATCGTCTGCCAGTACAGCGGCAGCAGGATCATGCCGCCGAACAGCGCGGCGCCGATGCAGAACATCGCGATCGAGGCCGAGGAGAACGTCGGGCGCGCGTAGAGGCGCAGGTTGAGCAGCGGCCGCTTGACGCGCAGCGCGTAGACCGCGAACGCGGCGACGAGCGCCAGGCCGCCCAGCAGCGGGCCGACGACCTTGACGCGCGGTGAAGCTGCCGGTGGTGCCGATCTCGGCCAGGCCGTAGGTGATCAGCGGCAGGCCGATGGCCATCATGCGCCAGGCCCTTGTAGTCCAGGGCCTCGGTCGGCTGGCGGTCGACCTTGGGCAGGATCCGCAGCGCGGCGATCGACGGCGATGATGCCGATCGGCACGTTGACGTAGAAGATCCAGCGCCAGGAGATGTTGTCGAGGATCAGGCCGCCGATGGTGGGGCCGAGGATCGGGGCGAGCATCGCGGGGACGGCGACGACGCTCATGACGCGGCCCATGCGCTTGGGGCCGGCGGCCTCGGCCATCATCAGCTGGCCGACGGGCAGGATCATGCCGCCGCCGACGCCCTGGAGCACGCGGAACACGATCAGCTCGGTCGTCGAGGTGGCCAGGCCGCACAGCGCCGAGCCGAGCGTGAAGAGGATGAGCGAGGTGATGTAGACCGGCTTGGCGCCGAAGCGGCGGGCGGCCCAGCCGGTGACCGGGATGACCGCGGCGAGCGCGAGCAGGTAGCCGGTCGCCACCCACTGGATGTTGTCGATCGTGGCGTGCAGGTCGCGGGAAAGGGTGTCGAGCGCGACGTTGACGATCGTGGTGTCGAGGATCGACATGATCGAGCCGAGGACCACGACGGCGCTGATGCGCCACACATAAGCGTCGATGCGGTTGGAATCATGTTGAGGGAGCCATATGAGGGGTTGTCGTCACAAATACTCGGTTCCTAAAGTTTCGGAACCGAAGTTTAGCCACCGAAGCATTCTCTTGTCAAGCGACGGCCCGGACGCGGCCTGCCCGTCGCAGACGCGCTCATCGAGCACCGCCCCGATAACCCCGCTGAGACCACGGGCTGCGCCGACGGTGAAGCTATCGTCCGGGTGCCGATGACCACATTTGCCGACCTCGGCCTCTCCGACACCATCCTCGAGGCGCTCAAGGATGTCGGCTACGACGCGCCCAGCCCCATCCAGGAGCAGGCGATCCCGCCGCTGCTCGAGGGGCTGGACGTGATCGGCCAGGCGCAGACCGGCTCGGGCAAGACCGCGGCGTTCGGGCTGCCCATGCTCCAGTACGTCGATCCCGACGAGGGCGACGTCCAGGGTCTGGTCCTCACGCCGACCCGCGAGCTGTGCATCCAGGTCACCCAGGCGCTGCGCGCCTACGGCAAGCGCAAGGGCGTCGACGTGGTCGCGGTGTTCGGCGGCGCGCCCATCCGCAGCCAGCAGGCGCAGCTGCGTGCCGGCGGCCAGGTGGTCGTGGGCACCGTCGGGCGGGTCAAGGACCTCATCAGCCGCCACTCGCTGGTGCTGCACGCCTGCCGCTTCGTCGTCCTGGACGAGGCCGACGAGATGCTCGACCTCGGCTTCCTGGAGGACGTGGAGCGGATCCTCGCGCTGACGCCGTCCAGCCGGCAGACCGCGCTGTTCTCGGCCACGATGCCGCCGGAGATCCGGCGCCTCGCCGACCAGTACCTCTATGACCCGGTCACGATCAAGGTCAAGACGGCCACGCTCACCGTCGACACGGTCGAGCAGTTCGCGCTCGAGGTCGCCGCCAGGGACAAGACCGAGGCGCTGGTCAACGTGCTGGAGGCCGAGCGGCCCGACCAGGCGCTCGTGTTCGTGCGCACCAAGATCCGCGCCGATCAGCTCTACCGCACGCTGCGCGACCGCGGCATGAACGTCCGCGCGCTGCACGGCGACATGACCCAGGGCGCCCGCGACGGCGTGATGATCTCCTTCAAGGGCGGCAGCGTGCCGTTGCTGGTGGCCACCGACGTCGCCGCCCGCGGCCTGGACATCTCCGGCATCTCCCACGTCATCAACTACGACGTCCCCACCTCGCCCGACGTCTACGTGCACCGCATCGGGCGCACCGGCCGCGTCGGGCGCAGCGGCCGCGCCATCACCTTCTACGAGCCCCGCCAGGCGCGCGACATCCAGGCGATCGAGCGCCACGCGGGCGTCAAGCTCTCGCCCTGGGTCAAGGACGCGCACGTCGCGCCCACGCCGATCACGGCGCCGCCCCGCCGGCACTCCAAGCCGCGCGTGTCGGCCAACGGCGACGCGCCGTCGACGCAAGGTGATCGTCTCCGGCGGCCGCGCCGCCGGCCTCGAGCCATCGGACATCATCCACGCCATCACCGCCGCCACCCACCTCGACGGCGAGTCGGTCCGCAACGTCCGGGTGCTGGAGCGCTTCGCGTTCGCCGAGGTGCCCGCAGAAGGACGCCGAGCGCGTGGTCGAGCAGACCGGCGGGACCGAGGTCCGCGGGCACGTGCTGCGCCTGGAGCTCGCGCGCACCTGAGTCGACCGCGCGGCGCCGCGCCTGCAACTTCCCGCCCAAACGCGGCCCCCGCGTAAGCCCTGCGTCAGCGCCCGGACCGCCGGCCGCGACTTCGCGCGCGCGGGGTGTGTTGTGGAGGTGTACAGACCCCCAACCGACCCACTCACGGGAGGTAATTCCTTGCGATTGAAGTCCCTCATGAGCCGTCGGCCCTCTGCCGGCGATCGTGATCTCATCCGTCGCCCTGTTCATGTCGCTGGGCGGCGTCGGCTACGCCGCCATCTCGATCCCCAACAACAGCGTCGGCACGGCCCAGCTGCAAGAACAACGCCGTCTCCTACAAGAAGATCCAGCCCGGCGCCGTCGGCATCGTGCGCGCCAACACCGGGCAGCTCCAGGTGCGCGTGAGCGGCACGTGCGCGACCGGGACGGCCATCGGGACCATCAACCAGGTCGGCAAGGTGACGTGCAACAACGCCCTGCCGTCGGAGTTCGGCACCACCAACAACACCGCGACGGTGACCTCGACCGCGGCGACGGTGACCAGCGTGGCGCTGCCCGCGGGCGCGTCCTACCTGGCGTTCGCCAACCCGACGGCGACCGTCACCAGCGGCGCGGCCCACCGCAGCGCGTCACCGTGACCTGCACGCTGACCGTCGGCTCCAACACCGAGACGCGGTCGGTCGACTCATCGACACCACCGGCACCACCGGTGACGACGAGCATCGCGCTCGATCCCGCTGCAGGCCACGGGCCCGTCGGGCACCGGCTCGGTGAGCTGCACCAACGCGGTCCCGGTACCGGCGACCGCTCCGGCGACGTCAGCGTCACCTCGGCGATCAACGCGATCCAGACCGCCAGCAACAGCTAGCGGCACCGCCCGGTCAAAGCGGGTGGGCGCCGGGGGCCGGCGCCCACCCGGCCGCACCGGCCATCTAGTCTCGGGCCATGAGCACAGCCAACATGAACACCAGCGCTGGGCACCATCGCGCTCGAGTTCTTCGACGACGATGCCCCCAAGACGGTCGAGAACTTCCGCAAGCTGGCCTCCGACGGCTTCTACGACGGGATCATCTTCCACCGGGTGATCCCGGACTTCATGATCCAGGGCGGGTGCCCGCAGGGGACCGGCACCGGCGGTCCCGGCTACACCTTCGAGGACGAGTTCAACCAGCACAAGGTGGTGCGCGGGGCGCTGGCGATGGCCAACGCCGGGCCCCAACACCAACGGCTCGCAGTTCTTCATCGTCACCACCGACAGCGCGCCGTGGCTGGACGGCAAGCACACCGTGTTCGGCCAGGTCACGGCCGGGATGGACGCGGTCGACGCGATCGAGGCGACCCCGACCGGCTGCGCAGGATCGCCCGCTCGACCCGCCGACGATCGAGTCGATCGAGCTGGACCCCGCCGCTTGATGCTCGGCGCTGACTGCGATCAGCACTGGCGCAACTCGGGTCCCGTTCCGGGTATAGGAAGGTCGGAGAGCGATGCGACGGGTCTGGAGCACAGCCAGGAAGCACTTGGTTCGCGGGGGTCTGCACCGCGCGGCCATCCTTGTGCCGGGCGTGGCTGGGCTGCTCACGGCCGCGGTGATGTCGGCGACCGCGGCGACCGCGCCGGCTCCGAGCACGCTGAGCGCCAACGGCGTGCTGACCTACCCCACTACCTCCAATCGCCCGACGGCCACTTCCACGTGGTCATGGAGAGCAACGGCAACCTGGTGGAGACGATCGCCGGCGGCCGCACGCTGTGGTCGACGGGCACCTCCAAGTACCCGGGCGCCCGCGCGGTGATGCAGGTCAACGGCAACCTCGTCATCTACGACCCCACCGACACCGCCGTGTGGAGCTCCAACAGCCCCACGGGGGCTGCCCGCGGCTCGTCGCTCCAGAACGACGGCAACCTCGTCATCTACGGCAACACCGCGGCCAGCTGGTCGGACGCCGAGCCGGGTCAACAAGATGATCAAGGGGGACGTGCTGAAGCCCGGCTGGAGCCTGTATTCCAAGGCGCCCGAGGACTACCGGCTGACGATGCTGGCCGACGGCAACCTCGCGCTGTTCGACGGCTCGGGCACCGAGCTGTGGTCAACCAAGACCTACGGCCATGCCGGCGCCTACGCCTCGATGCAGACCGACGGCAACCTCGTCGTCTACGACAAGACCGGGCACGTCCTGTGGTCAAGCGCCACCAACGGCCACCCCGGCTCCCACCTGGAGATGCTCGGCGACGGCAACGTCGACATCATCGCCCCCGGCGGCACGGTCATGTGGCGCAGCAAGACCTACCACAAGGGGTCCGGCGTGTCGCTGGCCCCCAGGGCACCCGCGCCGGTGACCTGTCCCGCCCCCCAACCGCCCGCGCCGCCGGTGACGACGACGACCACGACGACGGCCCCGGTGGTCACGGTGCCGGTGCCGGTGCCGATCCCGACGCCCAAGCCGCGCACGCGGACAGCTGCGGATCAGGCTGACGATCAGCTGGACCTTCGAACGCGCCACCACCCGCGTGCGCAGGGTCAAGGTCGGGACCTTCCCGGGGCGGACCAAGCTCCAGGTCCAGTGCAAGGGCCGCGGGTGCCCGCGCCACCGCGGCAAGGACATCGCCACTGGCATCCGCGGCGTGCACCACCTCCTGCACGCGCTGGTGGGCCGGCGCTACCGAGGCCGGCAACAAGCTCATCCTCACGCTCCAGGCGCCGGGCTACCGCGAGGAGCGGGCGGAGCTCGACATCCGCTGGGGCCGCCAAGCCCAGCGTCAGAGCTGCTGCGCTGATCAACCCTTGATCGTGGGCAGCGGGCGGGCGTAGCGGCTGGGGTCGCCGAGCGCCTGCGCGGTGTAGCGCCGCGCGCCGATGTAGTGGCGCCTGGAACGGCGGGTCGGCGATCGAGGCGAGCTTCACGCCGCCGCCGCCCGGCGCGGCGGTGACGAAGCGGCCGTTGCCGACGTACAGCCCCACATGGTCGACGTAGCCGTCGCGCTCGGCGAAGAAGACGGCGTCGCCCGGCTTCAGGTGCTGCTCGGAGACCGGGATGCCGATGTCGAACTGCTGGGCGGCCACCTTGGGCAGCTGGACGCCCTGCTGGGCGTAGGCGTACTGGACCATCTCCGCCGACGTCGGGCCGGTGTCGAGGCTGGATCCGGCGCTGCCCGCCGCCGGTGAAGTGCATGGCCACCTTCAGCGCCGCCTGGCCGACGGGCACTGGGGGTGGCGCGGGCGACGGCGGCGCGCCGCCGGCGCGCCCGAGGTCAGGTCGGCGCCGCGCAGCAGCGCCTGCGCGGTGGAGAGCTGGAGCTGGTAGCGATAGCGGTACTGCGCGGCCGGCTGCTCGACGTCGGCCACCCACTCGCCCCAGCTGTTGGGATTGTCGGCGAGCTCCGGGTACTGGCTCTTGACCGCGACGGCGTGGTCGATGAACCACTGGATCTGCAGCTGCGGGTTGCTGGGGTAGCCGGCGTAGGCCCCCTGGTCCCAGATGCCCAGCCGCATCTGGAAGAAGCCGACGGAGTCACGGTCCCCGTAGGACAGGTTGCGCAGCCCCGACTCGGTGAGCGCGGCCATCACCGGGAGCTCCGGCGGCAGCCCGGCCTTCTGGGCGCTGGCGCCCATCCACGCGGCGATCTGCTGCGGCGTGGCCTGGTCGCCGGGGTACACCGGTCCGCCGTCGGCCGGCTCGGGTGTGGCCGGCGCCGTGGGCGCGACGTCGGCGGGGTGGTGCTGTCGCAGACCGGCGCCGCCGACCCGATCCACGGCCTGCGGACCCACCGCCGGCGTGCTGGCCGCCGCCCGCGTGTCGGCCCCCGGCTCCTTCGGATGCCGTGACCAGCCGGGCGCCCTGCGAAGGCGTCTGCATCGCGGCGGGCTGGGCGGCCGAGGCCGCCTCGGGCTGTGGCGCGCTGGTCGGCGTCGCGCTCGCGGCGGCGCGGCTGCCGGGGAGCGACGCGGCCGCCGGGCTGGGCGCCTTGGGCTGGGGCTGGGCCAGCGCCGGGGTCTCGGCCGGGGGTGCGAAGTCGGGCTTGGCCGGCTGGTGCGGCGCCGCCTCGTGGACCGGCTTGGGAGCCGCCTGGTGGGGGTGCTGCATGAGCTGGTGGATGGCCGCGCCGGCGTCGTGGGCGAGCGCCGGGGCGGCGTGCTCGGCGAACTGGGCCAGATCGACGCCCTCGGCGGCCGCGGCGACCATCACCCCGGCGAGGCTCGAGCGCGACTCGCGCATGCTCCAGCGTCATCAGCGCCCGCCCGCCGTGTCCGAGGCCGGCGGCGAGCTCCGGCAGGCCGGCCTCGGTCAGCACACCGGCGGCGTCGTTGCGAAACCGCCGGCGCAGCTGCGGGTCGCCCAGCAGCCGCTCCAGCAGCTCGACGCTGCGCTCGACCTCGTCAGGCATGCGCTCGCCATCATCGGACAAGTATCTCCCCAATCCACCGGTTTTGCACCGTATATCCGCCGATCGCAGCGCACAACGTGTGAAACGCTCTCATCGCCGGGGTACTATTCTGACGTGCGATTGGCAGGGACAGCCATCATCTGCATCGTGGCGGCGTTTGGTGCTGCGTTCCTCGTGGCTCGTGCGGTCAACCACGAGACGCCGGCCCGCGCCGCGACACCGCCCACGCAGCCCACGCGCGCCGCGAGTGCCGTGACCACCCGGCCGCCCAAGGTCAACGTCGAGCTGGTCTCGCAGTTCTCGCCGATCAAGGGATCGAAGCTCAAGCCGCGTCCCAAGCCGAAGCCCAAGCACAAGAAGGCCAAGCCCAAGCCGCACGTCTCCGTCGCGCCGGCCGCGGCCAGCACCAACGACCACCGCGCCGTGACGCCCACCCCGACGTACACCGCGCCGGCCTACAGCGCGCCGCCCGCTCCCACGCATAGCTCGCCGACGCACACAAGAAGAGCGCGGCGGCGGCTCGGGCACCACGACGATCGGCGGCTGACGCCGAGCTCGCCCGCGGGGGCGGCTACAGCTCGTCGGTCCGGATGGCGCCGCTGGACAGCGCGCGCTCGGCCAGGAGCAGCCGCTTCTGGTTCTGCGGCGCCTCCTCGAGGCCGAACCGCGTGAACAGGACGCGGAGATGGCCCTTGACCGCCGACAGGCTGAGCACCAGCTCGGCGGCGATCTGCTCGTTGGTCGCCGGCGCCGCCGACTCCTCCGCGGCCAGCGGCCGGCACAGCTCGACCAGGACTCGCCGCTGGGCCTCGGAGACCGACGGCGCGGAGAGCGTGGGCACCGAGATCGTGGCCAGCACCGGCTCGGGCTCGGGATGCCGGAAGCCCAGGACGGTGTCCCCGACCCCGATCACGTCGCCATCGCGCAGCGTGCGCTGCCCGCGCAGCCGCTCGCCGTTGATGAACGTCCCGTTGCGCGAGAGGCCGTCGTCCTCGATCGTCCAGCGCGGGCCGCGACGCTCCAGATGGGCGTGGACCCCCGAGACGCGCGGATCCCACCCGATCTCCAGGTCGCTGCCCGGGGCGCGCCCCAGCACGAGGCGGTCGCCGTCGAGGGTCACCACCACCTGATCGCCGCTGTCGTCGCGCAGGAACAGAAACGGGTCGCCGCGCCGCGCTGCGTGAATCAGGGTCTGCAACTCCGTCGCACTGACGGCGGCTCCCAAGACCGCCCTTTCCTGAGCCCGCACCCGGCCAGCGTACAAGGTGGCGCGGGCGCGACGGATCGAGGCACCGGCCCAATGCACCGCGCGCCGGCCTGACGGGCCGGCGCGGCTCCGGCCGTGCGGGGCTCATAGCCCGGCCGGATGCAGAACCGTGTTGAACGATCCCAGGTAGGCCGCGCTGGGGCTGAACTGGTGCACGAACGGCGCCCCGCCGCTCGCGCTCCCCCCGCCCGATTCGTAGAAGCGACCGTTGATGTTGATGATCACGTGCTCGTTGGCGCCACACCCGGTGCGGTCGTAGATCGTCACGTACCGGCCGGGGCCGGACGCGATCCCCGGCTGGCTGGCAAAACCCTCGGTGGTCACCGCGCCGTTGAGATAGCCGCCGGATCGCAGCACCGCCGACACGAACCCCGAGCAGTCCAGGCCGCCGCCGGCACCGATGCCCGCCGCCAGAGACATAGGGCGTGCCGAGCAGGCCATCGGCCGCGCGGATCATCGCCTCGATCCGTTGGCGCTCCTCGGGTGAGAGCCGGTTCGCCGTCCGGCGCCGCCGATCGGCGTCATCTGCCAGACCGCGCCCTTGACTCCCGACAGGGTGCCGTTGGGGCCGTTGACGTGCTTGCCCTGGCCGGACTGCGGACGCACCGGTGCCGTGCGCTGCGCGGCCTCCACCGTGGCGCGGCACAGGCTGCGCGCGGTGTCGAACTCCTCGAGCAGGGTGAATGCGCGCGAGCGAAGCGCCGTTGGCCTCGGCGTGGTAGCCCGTCCAGCGCGCCGGCGCGCCTGGGCGACGGCGAGCTCGGCCTGGCGCAGATCGTTGAACGAGATCGGGTGGCCGGGGGTCATGCCGTTCTGCGCGTTGGTCGCGGCCGTGCGTGCGGTGCCGATCTGGGTGCCGAGATCGTTGAGCTGGCCCACGACCTTGACGAACTCGCTCTGCGCCAGCGCCAGGGTCACCTCGTAGTCGCTGAGCGCGGTGGCGACGGCTGAGTAGCCCCGCCTGATGTGTTCGAGCTCGGACGGCACGTGGCCGATCGCGTCGCGGAACGAGTCGGCGGCATGTCCCGTCCAGGTCCCGTCCTCGCGGGCGGCGAGCAGGCCGGTGGCGGTCATCGCCGCCTCCTGGGCGGCGGTGTGGAAGGCGGAGGCCAGCGCGCTGATGTCGGCCGGCACCGCCGCCAGCAGGTCTTCGGCCCGGGGGTCGGTGAGCGGATCGAGTCACCGCTCCAGTATCAGGGGCGACTGCGGTCGCGGAAAGTGACCCGAGGTATCGAGTTCGTCATACCTGCGCGTGGCGTCGAGGCGGCGCGGTTAACGCAGCAGCCGCGCGGAGGGCTTGCGGCCGTTCCTGATGGCCAGGACGATGCGCTCGGCCGCGTGGCGCGGTGCGGTGACGGTGATGAGCAGCGACTGCCCGGCTCTCAGTCGTCGTCCCCCGAGCTTGCGCAGCATCGTCGCCACCTTGCGGGGCCCCTTCGCGCTGGCCCGGAGCCGCGGGACAGTGCTTGCCGGCGCAGCGAACGCTGACACGGGCGTTGCGGGGCAGGTTCTTGACACGCAGATGAGCGCAGCAGCGTGGTCGTCCCGGCCCAGCGCCAGGAGATGACGAAGCGGGCGTGCAGCGCACGGCGGCCCGAGGGAGCGGGCGTGGTCTGCGGGTTGGACGTGGTGATCGTCTGGTCGAGCACGGACTGGCTGTTGCCCGCGGCGTCGGTCACGGACACCGCCAGCTCGTGCTTGCCGTCGGGGAAGCCGGCCGTCGGGATCGGGATCGAGACGGCTTCGGCCGCCGGGCAGGGCTGCTGCTCGTCGAACATGAGCACCCCCGACGCCGGGCCCACTGAGACACACGCCCCGCTGTTGGTGTTGGGCGTCCCGGACCACACCGTCTGACCGTCGATCGTCGCGGTGACCGAGTACACCCCGGGGCCGCTCGTGTCAGTGGCGGTGAAGAGCAGGTTCCCGGTGCCGCGCACCCCCGGCTCCAGGGCGGTGCCGCTGAAGCCGCTCGCCGCCGGGACCGCGTCGTTGCTCAACGTGAACTGCGCCCAGTGGACCTGGACGCTGGACCAGGGGCTGGTTGCGGTGCCACCGGTCTCGTGCTCGCTGCAAGTCGTGCCAGGGCCGCCGCCACACGTCGCCTGGGCGACGAAGTCCCCGCCGGTGTCGGACGGCAGGTAGATGCTGCCCGTGGTGTCGTTGGGGCTGGACGGCGGGCCGCACGCTCCCAGTGACCACGCGCACTGGAAGAAGACGTCGGACGGATACGCCAGCGCGGGCTCGTAGAGCACGGCGTTCCCCGAGGCGGTGCCGCCGCTGTCAGCGGTCAGCGTCATGTTGACCACGCCCCCGACCAGCTTCGAGCCGTCCGGCGGCTGGTACTGCACGTACTCGCTGTCGCCGACCTTCGCCGCCCCACCGATGGGCGACAGCTCGCCGTACATGGGACACTGCGCGCTCCCGCTCGAGCCGGCCTCGGGAGTCCCGGTGGAGCCGGCCGACCAGCCCTCGCTGGGCGCGGGCGAGCCGTCGGGGTTGGCGCAGGACACCTGAATCCACGTCCCGGCATGCGCCGGCGCGGCCGCCAGCAACATTGCGCCCACACACAAGAACGGCGGCCAGCATGGCCCCCGGTCGGGCACGGCGTGCTGGGTGGGTAAGCGCCGACGCGGTCATCGCACGAGGCGGGCGCTGGGCTTGAGGCCGTTGCGGATCCGGACGGCGATCCGCTCGGCGGTATGGCGCGGTGCGGTGACGGTGATGAACAGCGACTGCCCGGCTCGCAGCCGCCGGCCCCCGAGCTTGCGCAGGATCGTCGCCACCTTCCGGGGGCCTTTGGCGCTGGCCCGCAGCCGCGGACAGTGCGTGCCGGCGCAGCGGACGCGACGCGGGCGTTGCGGGGCAGGTTCTTGACGCGGACCGAGCGCAGAAGCGTGGTCGTCCCGCTCCAGCGCCAGCTGATGACGAAGCGGGCGTGCAGCGCATGGCGCCCCGAGGGGTTCGGCGTGGTCTGCGGGTTGGAGGTGGTGATGTTCTGATCGAGGACCGTGGAGCTGTTGCCGGCAGCGTCGGTCACCGTCACCGCGAGCTCGTGCGGAGCCGTCGGGGAGGCCCGCCGTGGGAACTGGGACGTCGACCACCTCGCTGGTCAGGCACGGCTGCTGATAGTCGAACATGAGCGCGCCGGTGCTCGAATCGGTCCCCACCGGGACACACTTGCCCCCGTTGGCGTTCGGCGTCCCGCTGAACACGGTCTGTCCGTCGATCGCGACCGAAGCGGCGTAGATCCCGGGCCCCGCCGGTTCGGCGGCGGTGAAGACGAGGTGCGCCGTGCCGCGGACCCCGGGCTGGAGCGCGCTGCCGGTGAACCCAGCTCCGGTCGGTGACTCGCTGCTGGAGAGGAGCAGATGGGCCCACATCACCTGCGTCAGCGCCCAGGCGTTGTTCTTGGCGTTCGTGTCGCAGGCGGTGCCGGTCTCGAGGCGCAGTTCGCGCCGCGATGAGGTTGCCTGGGCGTCGTTGGGCAGCGTGACCACTGCCGCTGAAGTCGGGGCCGGAGCCGCAGGCCTGACCGAACAGGCGACGCAGTGGAAGAAGACCGTTGCTGACCGACGGCTCGAACAGCTGCGACTCAGCCCACGGCGGTCGGCGCGCCCTCGGCAAGGCCGTACCCGTCCGCGGACATGTTGACGTCGACTGAGCCGCCGACGAGCGTCGATCCGGCCGGCGGCTGGTAGGTCAGGAGCTCCATCGATTGGCCGCGGCGCCGCCGCGAGCGACGCTGAGCTCCGCCACCATCGGCGTGCCCGGAGAGCACTGGGTGCTGGCGATGCCGCCCAGGGTCGGCCGGACCCGAGGCGCTGGTGCGTCCACCCCTCAGCCGGCGCGGCCGAGCCGTCCGGGTTCACGCAGGAGACCTGCATCCACGTCCCGGCGCGCGCAGGCGCCGCCGCCACGCACGCCACGATGAGTGCGGCCAACCCCGGCCCGATGATGCCCCGTCGTCCGATGACTCTCCTGATCAAGCGCGCCGAATTCTAGACGTGCGCCGACGCGGCGGAGTCAGTCCTTGACCAGATTCAGCACCGAGGCCAGCTCGGCGCGCTGGCGCTCCTCGGATCGATGGATCTTCTCGTCGATGGTGGTGGTGCCCGACCCGGCGCCCGAGCCGCTGCCTGGCCCGGCCCGCCGCCGATGACCGTCGTGCCGGACCCTGACCCCGAGTTGCCGTTGCGCTTGGTGCCGCCCTCGTGACGGGAGCCGCCTCCGCCACCGCCCCCGATGACCGTCGTGCCCGAGCCCGACCCGGAGTTGCCGTCGTGCTTGGCGCCGCCGTTGTGATCGGGCCGCCCCCGATCACCGTCGTCCCCGAGCCGACGCCCGGATGCTTGTCGCCGCCGCTGTGCTTGTCGCCGCCGCCGTGCTTCTCGCCCGAGTGGCCGGAGTGCCCGAGCCGGCGGGGGCGGGGCCAGTCCCGCGCCGCCCGAATAGTGCGTGCCGCCGGGCGCGCTCGGATTTGAGTGGTACCGGGCCGCGGAGTGTTTGGCGGTGCGGTGCTCCGAGCTGGCGTGCTTGGCGGCGGCGTGATGGGTGCTCGTGCTCGTATGCCCTGACCCGGTCGGGGAGGCCGATGTCCGCCGCCCGTTGGGGCTGATCCGCCGCTGGCGTGGGTGATGCGCTGCTCGATGCGCTCGTAGGCCTCGGCCGCCTCGCCGAGGCGGCGCGTCAGGTCCTGGAGCTGGCCCGCCGAGCTCGGAGACCCCGTAGTGCCAGGTGCCGCAGAAGTGCTCGAGCTCTGACTCCAGCGCCTGGCCGCCGACGGTGCCCCACTGGTGCCAGATGACCGTGTGCATGCCGACGAGCTGGTCCTGGAGGCGACCCAGCGTGTCGCGAACTGCGACGAGCGTGCGTGAATCGACGACAAACCCGGACATGGCAAGGAGTATCAGGCGGCGCGCGTGGGTCCGGAAGTGACCCGGGGTATGGAGCGAGCAGTACCCGGTGTGCCCACCCGTCGGTACGCTCAGCCCGCGTAGATGCGCGTAGTACTCGACAATCACGCCGGCGCGCCCAGAGGACCTGGAGCTCCGGCTCGGACGCGAGGACGCCACGGTCGGCGATCTGCTCGACGCCCTGCCCGATGCCGCCCAGGCCCGCGGCATCGTCGTCGACGGCCGCTTCTGCCACGTCGACCTCGCGCTCACCGAGATCGGCCTCTACGAGGGTGCGCGCATCCAGCCCGCCGATGGCGCCCCCGTGGCGCGCGAGCCCGCGCCGACCGTCCTCGAGCTGCGGGTCATCGCCGGCTTCGATGCCGGCCAGTCGCGTGCCGCTGACCGCCGCGGGCGTCGATCGTGGGCCGCGACGCGCGACTGCGATCTCGCGCTCGAGCGACGAGGGCGTCTCCCGCCGCCATCTGCGCGTCCAGCCCAGCCCGGGCGGCCTGCGCGCCACCGTCACCGACCTCGAATCGGTCAACGGCACGTGGGTGGAGGGCAAGCGCATCCGCCAGCCCACCGATGTCGAGCCCGAGGCCGTGTTCGAGGCCGGCGACGTGGCCTTCATCGTGGCGCCGCGGATCGCCGGCTCTGCCGGTGGACCCGGTGCGCCAGGCGAATCTGGCGGGGACGATCCCGTTCAACCGCCCCCCGCGCAACCGCCCGCCTCGCGGGCGACGACGCCCTCACCGCGCCCGAGGAGCCCAAGGAGGCCTCACGGCCGCGCTTCAGCTTCGCCTCGGCGTTCGGCCCGCTCATCCTCGGCGTCGTGATGGTGCTCGTGCTCAAGAACATCCTGTTCGCGCTGTTCTGCCTCCTCAGCCCGGTGATGGTCATCGGCAGCTGGCTCGAGCAGCGCCGGCAGGCGACCCGTACCTCCCGTGGCGACCGCCGCGAGTACGAGCGACAAGATGAAGGCGTTCAGGCGCGACGTCGCCACAGCGTCAGGCGGACGAGCTCACCCGCCGCCGCGAGTCCTTCCCCGACCTCGCCGAGATCATCCGCCGCGCCACCGCGCCCGACCCGCGCCTGTGGGAGCGGCGCCCCTTCGACGATGACTTCCTGGCCCTCTCGGCCGGCTACGGCGAGGTCCCGTTTCGCCCGCGGCTGGCCGATCGCCACTCGCCCGCGGCCGAGGCCGAGGTCGTGCTCGCCGAGCACGGCTGGCTCGGGCTGGCGCCGGTCGAGGTGCCCCTGGCCAAGGGCGGGGTCGTCGGAATCGTCGGCGAGCGCGGCCAGGCGCTCAGTCGTGGCGCGCGCGCTGCTGTGCCAGGCCGCCGTCCTCCACGGTCCCGCCGACCTCACCGTCGCTGTCCTCACCGAGCCCGAGGGCCGCGAGGACTGGGACTGGGTCAAGTGGCTGCCGCACGCGCGCGACGCCGGCGGCGCCGCCGGGCGCCAGCTCGCGGTGGGAACGACGGCCGGCGCGGCGCTGGCGGCGCGAGCTCGCCGATCGCGACGACGACGACCCGCGCCAGGTGCTGGCGGTGCTCGACAGCCCCGCGCTGATCGAGGGTCGCGGCGCGGCGGGCCGGGCACTGCTGCGCGCCGGTGAGAAGGTCTCCGGGATCGTGATCGCGCGCACCAGCGAGCGGCTGCCGGCGGCGTGCACGACCGTCGTGGAGCTGGCCGACGAGGCGGGCGAGGCCAGGCTCCTGCGTCCCCAGACCGGTCAGCGGATCGACCCACTGCTCGTGGCCGGGATGTCGCCGAGAGGTCGCCCGCGAGTGCGCGGTCGCGCTGGCCCGCTTCGAGGACGCCGACCTCCAGCTCGCCGGCGGCGCGCTGCCGGCCCACGTCGGGCTGCTCTCGCTGCTGGGGATGGGCGAGCCCGACGGCGGCGACCTGCGCCGGCGCTGGGCCTCCACCACCGGCGAGATCGGCCTGGTGGCGCGCTTCGCGCTCTCCGAGGACGGCCCGCTCGACATCGACCTCGTCGGCGACGGGCCCCACGGCCTGGTGGCCGGGACCACCGGCGCGGGCAAGAGCGAGCTGCTGCGCAGCCTGGTCGCCGCGCTGGCCGCCGGGCACTCGCCGCTGCGCATCAACTTCGTGCTCGTCGACTACAAGGGCGGCTCGGCGTTCGGCGAATGCGCCGAGCTGCCGCACACGGTGGGCATGGTCACCGACCTCGACGAGCAGCTGGGCGAGCGCGCGCTGCTCTCCCTGGAGGCGGAGCTGCGCTACCGCGAGCGGGTCCTGCGCGAGCACCGGGCCACCGACCTCATCGAGTACGACCGCCTCGTCGCGCAGAGCGAGGCGGGGCGGCGCGGGACCGCTTCCCCGCCTGCTGGTTGTCATCGACGAGTTCGCCACGCTGGCCTCCGAGCTGCCCGACTTCGTCCCCTCGCTCGTCGGGATCGCGCAGCGCGGGCGCAGCCTCGGCGTGCACATGCTGCTGGCCACCCAGCGTCCGTCGGGCGCGGTCAACGAGAA
Organism: uncultured Actinomycetota bacterium; assembly: GCA_963790605.1. GTDB lineage: Bacteria > Actinomycetota > Thermoleophilia > Solirubrobacterales > Solirubrobacteraceae > Palsa-465. The sequence goes on from CAWBPG010000006.1 coordinate 235,746, forward strand.
CATCCGCGCCAACACCAACCTCCGCGTCTGCCTGCGCGTGCAGACCCCGCAGGACTCCAGCGACGTCATCGACTCGCCCGCGGCGGCCAAGATCCCGCGCAACCAGCCGGGGCGCGCCCAGGTCCGACTGGGCCCGTCGGAGCTCATCCCGGTGCAGACGGCGCTCGTCTCCGGCATCACGGCCGGTCCGGCTGCCGCTGCCGTGTCCACCGAGCCGTTCGTCGTCACCGGCGACGGTGAGCGCCAGAACGGCAGCGAGGCCGACTCCTCGGCGGCATCCGATCTTCAGCGCCTCGTCGTCGCCGCCACCGACGCCTTCGCCGGCGCTCACACGCTGCGCCGGCCGTGGCTGCCGCCCCTGCCCGGGAACGTGGGGCTCGACGAGCTGCTGGCGATGGGGCCGCCGCGCGCGCTCGGCGGCGACACGGCGTGGTCGTCCCGCTCGCCCTCGCCGACGACCCCGAGGCTCAGGCCCAGTATCCGATCGGCTGGAACCTCGAACGCGGGGAACCTACTGCTGTACGGGATCGGCGGCAGCGGCACGACCACGGCGCTGAGCACGCTGGCGCTGGCGCTGGCCGAGACGTCGGATCCCGCCCGCCTGCACATGTACGTCATGGACTTCGGAGCCGGCGAGCTGGGCGCGCTTTCCGGCCTGCCGCACGTGGGCGCGGTGATCGGGGCCGCGGAGCACGAACGCCAGCGGCGGCTCCTGCGCCGGCTGCGCGGCGAGCTCGGCGTGCGCCGCTCGATGGACCCGGCGGCGCGGGCCTCGGCGCCCCGGATCGTCGTGCTCCTGGACGGCTACGGGGGCTTTGCCTCAGAGCACGGCGACATCGGCGGCGATGCCCTGCGCGAGGCGCTGGCCCGGGTCTGGGCCGACGGCGCCGAGCTCGGCATCCACGTGGCCATCGCCGCCGACCGCCTGGGTGCGGTCCCCACCGCGCTGGCCTCACTGGCCCAGCAGCGGCTCGCCTTCCAGCTCGCCGACGTGGCCGACTACGCCCAGTTCGGCCTGATGCGTCGGGCGATCCCGCACTTCGTACCCGGCCGCGCCGTCGTCGGCGGATCGGCCCAGGTGATCCAGGTGGCTCGGGGGCCGGAGGAGTCGAGTCTGGCCGAGGACGTCGCCGTTCGCGCGGAGCGGGCGGGACAGGTGCCCGGCGCCACGCCGGCCGAGGGGGGACCGCCGCCGGTCGGGGTGCTGCCCGAGAGCGTCGGCATCGACGCGCTGCTGGGCGCCGGCCGCGCCGAGCGCGAGCCGCTGTTCATCCCGTTCGGGATCGGCGACGAGACCCTGGAGCCGGCGGGCTTCGAGCTCTACGAGGGGGACCACGCGATGATCGCCGGGCCCGCCCGGACCGGGCGCACCACGGCGCTGGTGGTGGTGGCCGCAGTGCTCTCGCGGCTGTACCCGGACATCCCTCTGGTGGGCGTCGCCACGCGCCGCTCGGCGCTGCGCGAGTGCGCCGCGCTGAGCAAGGTGGTTACCGCTGCCGAGGAGCTGGGCGAGCTGGTCACCGAGCTGCGTGAGGCCGAGCAGCTCCACGTGCTGCTCGTCGACGACGCCGACGTGGTCGATGATCCCACCCGTGGGCTCTCGGACCTGTTCGCCGCACCGCGCGCCAACCTGCACGCGATCATCGCGGGGCGCACCGACGCCCTCAAGACGCTGGGGCACTGGAGCGTCGGGGTCCGGCGCGCGCGCACCGGCCTGCTGCTCCAGCCCGATGTCCAGGTCGACGGACCCCTGCTGGGCGTGACCCTCCCACGGCGCCCGACGCCCCCGGTCCGCGCGGGATGCGGCTACCGCGTCGACCCCGGCGGCTTCGAGCTCGTCCAGGTGGCCGTGGCGGATACCTGAGGCCCCCACTCACTTCAACCAAGCCGGCGGGTCCAGGATGCCCGGAGTCGCCTGCTGGGTTCGTCCGAGCAGATCGTTGATCACCGTGTCGGCGTATCGGCGCGTGCGCCGCCGTGGGCTGGCGATGTAGGTGATCAGCGCGCTGGCCCGCACGGTGCGGCCGTCCTTGAGCTGGATCGCGACGATCCCGCCGGTGCCCGACACCATCGGGGCTGCGGTATAGGCCGCGTTATGGATGTCCGCGATCTGGTCATAGGCGATGTGGTAGGTGCGCAACGGGTTGCGCACCGTGACGCCGTCGCCGTCGGCGATGACCGCGCATGCCGCCCAGCGCAGGAACAGCGCCACCACGACGCACCCCACCACGATCGCGCCCACCTGGTTGCCCGTCCCCTTGCCACCCATCGCCGCCACCACCGCCACGAACACAACGAACGCGGCGCCCAGGAGATACCCGGCGGCTCGGGCCTTCGAGTAATAGACCCGTCGCGACTGGGGATCAGCCGACACGGGCGAACCGTACCACGAGGCTCCGGCGCCTCAGCCCAGGCGAGCGGTGGCCGCCAGGGCGTCGAACAGGTGCTCCCAGTCCTCGGTGTCGGCCGCCTGAGGGGTGTCGAGCGTGATCGTCAGCAGGCCGTGCTCGGTGTGCAGCAGGTACTGGACCTGGAGCGCTGCCACGGGCAGGTCGCCGACCGTCGTCAAAACCAGCCGCCGGACGCGCAACCCGCTGCCGGCCGCCAGCGTGATCGCCGATACGTCGGCGTCGGAATCGGCGAACGCGTTGTCGCCGGCTAACGCCTGGACGTCCAACGGCGCTTGCGAGATCGGCGCGGCGGGCCCGGCCAGCGTCACCGACAGCCCCGCGGCCAGCGGTTCCCGCGACTCGGTCACCGCCACCAGACTGCGCAGCATCAGCAGCTGCGCCTGGGCGGTCCCGCGCTCAGCGCCGGCCAGCGCGTTGGCCAGCGGCGCGCCCAATGCCTGCTCGGCGGCCGGGTCCAGCAGGTCCAGCTCCTGCCACTGGGGCGGCACCGCGATGGCGAAGGTGAGGTTGCCGTTGCTCATCCGTCCTTACCTCCACCGTCGTCTGGGAAGGCCACGTCCTTGGCTCGGTCATAGCCGTAGTGGACTGCCTCGTTGCCGGCGTCCAGGCGGCGCTCGACGGTCTTGGCGGCGGCCAGCGACGAGGACACGTGGGACTGCACGTAGTTGAGGCCGTGCGAGCCGGAGAGGCCGTTGGTGGCGGCCCGGAGCGCCGACTTCTGATCGGAGCTCAGCTCGGAGTACGCCTGGGAGGCGGTCATCCCGCCGTCGCGGCCGGCCACGTATGTCTCCAGCGCGCTCTGCTGGCCCTCCAGCGCCTTGGCGTCGGTGCCGGCGGCACGGAGACCGGGAACCTTGCCCGCCGCGCCGACCAGGGACGTGGCGTCCAGGCCGACCGTCGTCCAGCTGCCCTTGCCCTCAGCGGCGAGCGCTCCGTCGACGCCGGTCTTGGCGGCGCCCAGCACCAGGCCGGCACCGCCGGCGACGCTGTCGGCGGTGGCGAACGCCGCCGCGGCGCCCTCGAACCCGACCGCATCCAGGGGGCAGACGATGACCGCTGCCACCAGGGCGACGGCGCCCGCGACCGTGCCCAGGTCGCCGCCGAGCTTCGACCACGCCTTGAGATCGCCGGGATGCGCGCACACCGCCTCGATGTCTGACGGCAGGCTCTTGGCGGCGTCGTACACGCCCGTGGCCATCTTGGCGATGAACTTGCCCGCGCCGGCGAAGAAGTGTCCGGCGTCGTCCATGAAGTTGCCGATCGAGCTCATCACCCCACCCCAGAAGCTCTGGCTGGGGGCCACACCGGCGGCGGAGGAAACCCGAGACCGGGCGTGCCCGCGGACCGTATCGAACTCGTCCAGCACTCGGTAGGCCTGACCCTCGAGTCCCGACAGCTCGCCCTGCAGGCGGCCGACCGCGCCGCTGGCGCTCTGCACGGCGCTGTGGGCAGTGACCACGGCCGGGCTGCTCGGCTTGGCCTTCGGTGCCGATGTGGCCGTGCTGAGATTGCTCTGGGCGGTGGTCAGGTTTCCCTGCGCTGTGGTCAGGCCCGACTGCGTGCTGGAGATCTGGCTCGCCAAGGAGCGGAACTGTGACTTCAGCGGACTCAGGTCCGTGCTGTAGCGGTCCAGCGCGGACGCGGTCTCTCCGTAGGACTGCTGGACCTTCTGCAGGTCGCCGGGGAGCTTGCCCAGCTGGGTGCGGAACGCGTTCGCGGCGCCGCCGGTCCAGGTGGCGGCGTTGTGTGCCCCGTGCAGGCCGTCGATCGCGGTCTGGGCCTCGGAGGCCACGCGGTGGAAGGCGCTGGCCAGGGACTCGACCTCGCCGGGGTCCGCGGACAGCAGCTGAGCCGCGCGCGGGTCTGACAGAGGGTTGCCCATCTCAGCCGTTCGCTGCCTTGACGATCGCGTGTTCGGAGGTCCCGTATCCCCGGGCGGCGTAGTCGAGGTGCTGGACCACCTTGCCCATGTGATCGCCGAGCTTTCCGATCCCGTAGTTCCAATGACTGCAGAAGTGCGCGACCTCGCCCTCGAGGTCACTCCCGCCCAGGAGTCCCTCGTACCCGGTCGCCACCCCATGCATGTTCTGCATCTCGGAGTGGATGCCCGACAAGGTCGAAGAGAGCTCCTGAAGCGTCGCCGGATCGACGGTGAAAGTCGTCATCAGTGTTCAGTCCTGGATCGGATGTGGCTGACGTTCACCCGGTCAGCTCATCGAGGAGCGGATGGCGTCCTCGGTCGACTGGTACTGGGTGCCGGCGTTGGAGAGCAGGCGGCTGATGCCGTCCAGGGCGTCCTTGAGGCCGGCGGCGGAACGCTGCCACTCGTCCCACAGCGCGTGAAACTGACCCGAGGCGGCACCCTGCCACTCGCCGCCGACAACGCCGAGGACTTCGCCCTGCATGCGGCTGAGCTGGTCCTGAATGCTGTTGGAACCCGTCGAGACGTTGGAGGACAGGCTGTGCAGTTCCTCCGCGGTGACCTTGATAAGACTCATGTGAAACACCCTCCGTACTGGTTGTGCGGTCGTTATGCGGCACCTGGTCCGGGTCAGCTCATCGAGGAGCGGATGGCGTCCTCGGTCGACTGGTACTGGGTGCCGGCGTTGGAGAGCAGGCGGCTGATGCCGTCCAGGGCGTCCTTGAGGCCGGCGGCGGAACGCTGCCACTCGTCCCACAGCGCGTGAAACTGACCCGAGGCGGCACCCTGCCACTCGCCGCCGACGACGCCGAGGACTTCGCCCTGCATGCGGCTGAGCTGGTCCTGAATGCTGTTGGAACCCGTCGAGACGTTGGAGGACAGGCTGTGCAGTTCCTCCGCGGTGACCTTGATGAGACTCATGTGAAACACCCTCCGTACTGGGTTGCGAAGCGCCGTAGGACACGACGCACCAGCAGTATCACCCGGGTCCAGTGACCCTAAAAGTGGCCCAGGGTATGAACCCCGCCATACCCCGCCATACCCCGCAGAACGCCCGCAGCGACTGGGCGGATCGAGGGCTAGAGCTTGGCGACCTCGCCCTGGAGGGTCTTCTCGTCGCGCATGACCGTGTCGAAGGCGCGCGTCGAGGCCGCCGGCTTGTTGGCGCGTCCGGCGGCGGCGAGGCGCCCGTAGTCGTCGGCGATCGTCGTCAGCGGTCTGGGCCAGCGGCTTGGCTGAGACCGTCTTTGACTCCAGCGGCGCGACCTTGCGCACGCGCGGCGACGTAGGCCTTCTGCACCGTGGCGGCGTCGCGGATCTGCTGTCGTCGGCGTGCTCTCGTTGAGCAGACGGGTGAGGGTGCGGTTGCGCGTCAGGGCCAGGTCGTGAGGATGCCGTCGAGCTGCGTGTTGGCCGCGTGCGGTCGCGGCGGCCTTCCGCCGGGCCGCGGCTGCGCGCTGCTGCGCCGCGCGGATCTGGGCCTTGGTCGGCCCGTGGCGGGCGGGCTTGCCGGAGCTCGCCAGCACCACGCCCACGACGGCGGCGACGATCATGGCCACGACGATCGCCACCGCGATGAGGCGGCGCCGCATGACGTCGGGGGAGACCGGCCCCTGGTCGTCGGCGACGTCGCGATGGCGCCGAGCCAGCCGGAACATCGTGGTGTTGCTGCGCTCCCGGCGCCTGGCGGGCGCGACCGTCGGCGGCGGGGTCTGCGACCGCGGGCCGGAGACGGTCTGAGGCACCGGCGTCCGGCCCACCGAGCGTCCGCCGCCGGAGCGCTCGCCGGTCTGCGATGGCGGGGTGTCGAGCGTCGACCGAGCGCGAACGAGGCGGGGGTGAGCGTGCGCTGGGCGCGCGGGGCTCGTCGTCGAGCGTCAGGCGGGCCTCGCGGCGCCAGCGCGGCCCCAGCAGGTCCAGCACGAGGTCCTCGAGCGCCACCCACGCCTCGTCGGCGGACTGGAAGCGGTCCTCAGGACGCTTGGCCAGCATCTTCTCCAGCCACTCGCGCGATGCCCTCGTCGACGTCGGGCGCCACCGACCGCACCGACGGGCACCGGCTCGTGGACGTGGCGGTAGAGCACCGCCACGGGGGTATCGGTCTCGTCGAACGGGACCTGGCCGGTGAGAAGCTCCCAGGCGACCACGCCCAGCGAGTACAGGTCGGTGGCCGGGGTGAGGTCCGTGCCCAGCGCCTGCTCGGGCGACATGTACGCCGGGGTGCCGATCGTCGTGCCCGCGACGGTCACCACCGCGCGGGTGGCCGCCTTGCTGTAGGCGCGGGCGACGCCGAAGTCGGCGATCTTCACGCGGCCGTCGACGGCCACCAGGAGGTTCTCGGGCTTGAGATCGCGGTGCACGATCCCGTGCGCCTCGCCGTGGGCCAGGCCGGCCAGCACGCCCTCCAGCACCCCGGCGATCTGCGCCATCGACAGGCGGCCGATGTACTGGCGCAGCGAGCCGTGGGGCAGGTACTCCATCGCGATGTACGGCACCGAGCCGTCCTCGAAGAACTCGTGGACGGTGACGATGTTGGCGTGGTTCATCGATCCCGCCAGCCGGGACTCCGCCACGAAGCGCTCGGCGAAGCTCGTATCGGCCAGGTGGAAGGGCGCGAGCTCCTTGAGCGCGACGTGTCGCTGCAGATCCCGCTGTAGGGCGAGGTAGACGACGGCTGCGCCCCCGCGCCCGATGACCTCGAGCAGGTCGAAGCGACCCACCCGCTTGAGCACATCCTGCATTGCGCTTAGGAGTCTGCCACCGTTAGCGCGATGCTATGCACGGTCTGTCACCGCCAGGTGCCGCGGACCGACGCCCGTTGCCGCTCGTGCGGGACGCCGCGCGACGGCGAGGTGCACCTCGATCTGGTGCTGCCCGGGGGTGAGCGGGTGCCGCTCGACCGCGCGCTGGCGATCGGCCGTGCCCCGGCGTCGGACCTCGTTCTGGAGGATCCAAGCGTCTCGCGTGCGCATGCGGAGATTGTTGTCGACGAGGACGGCGCGATGCTCCAGGATGTGGGGTCAAGCTATGGGACGTTCGTCGACGGCCGGCAGCTGTCGGGGCCGGTCACGCTGGCGCACGGGATGCACATCGAGCTGGGCGATTGCCGGCTGGAGGTGGCCGAGCGCGTCGATCGGGCCGCGGCGGGCATGACGATGTCGGTGCCGGCGGGGATCAGCCTGATCGTCGAGCAGCCGTCGGTGCGCCGCGCGCGCCTGCGCGGCCAGCAGAACCGCAAGCCCAAGCTGCGCTCGGGCTGGTCGCTCAAGCGCCTCGAGGAGTCAGAGGCCGTGGGCGGGGCGCGCTTCGTGCTCAAGGACCACCGCTCGTCGGTGATCGTCCGGCTGGCCGACCGAGGAGGCCGAGATGGCGCAGCTGCTCGACGGCGACCACGACCTCGTGTCGCTGCTCGGCGAGGCCGCGACGCGCTGGGGCGCGGACGGGCCCGCCCGCCTGGCCCGGCTGCTGGCCGAGCTGGCCGACAAGGGCATGCTCGCCGGGGTCGAGTCCGACGAGACGCCGGCCGGCTCGCTCCCCTGGCTGGCCCGGCTCGTCCGCCCGCGCGAGCGCGAGCTGCCCGGCGTGCCCCAGGCGATGGCGGCGGTCTACCGCCGCGGCGGCTGGCTGCTGTTCACGCTCGGCCGCGCTCGGGGTGCTGGCGGTGATCGCCCTCGGGGGCCTGGTCGCCTTCGCCGCCCTGATCATCGGGCGCTACGGCACGCCGTTCGTGGTGGCGCGGCGGGTCGGGCTCGGGGCGCTCGTGTTCGTCGTCGGCGCGCTTCGCCCTCGTCGTCTGCCACGAGCTCGCCCACGGCCTGATCGCCGAGTCCTTCGGGCGCCCGATCTCGCGCGCCGGGATCAAGGTGGCGCTGGTGTTCCCCTACGTCTTCGTCGACACCACCGACGCGTGGTTCGAGTCGCGCCGGCGGCGGATGATGATCAGCCTCGCCGGCCCGGCGTCGGACGTCGTCCTGGGCGGCGCGTTCGCGCTGGCCTGCCTGGTCACCGCCCCCGGCGGCGTCCGCGACGTCCTCTTCCAGGTCGCCTTCGGCGGGTACGTCGGCGCGCTGTTCAACCTCAACCCGCTGATGGAGCGCGACGGCTACCACGTGCTCGTCGACCTGCTCGCGCGAGCCCGGTCTGCGCCGGCGCGCCACCCGCGCACCTGCACGAGGTCCTGTCCGGGCGCGGTCCGCGCGGACTCCGCGGCGGCTGCTCGTCTACGCGATCGCCTCGCTGGTGTGGTCGGTGCTCACCGTGGCCTTCGCCGTCGTGCTGTCGCTGCGCTACTACCCCGATCCTGGCCAAGCTGGCCCCGCCGGCCCTGGTGTGGACGGTGCTGTCGGCCTTCTACCTCGTGCTCGCGCTCCCCCTCGCCGTCCAGCTCCTGCGGCCGCTCTGGACGCGCGTGTATCGGCCGCGCCCGGAGGTGGCTGCCCGCTAGAGTGTCCCGGGGTAGCCTTGGCCGCGAACCCCTGAGAGCGGCACGAGGAGCAGGCATGGCAAGCGTCGATCAGACCACACCGGCCGAGACCAACGGCGCGGCGGCGCCACACGATCGCAGTCGAGAACCCGGCCACCGGGCGAGCTCATCACCACCGTGCCGGTGCTCGGCGCCGAGGAGCTCGAGGCGATGGCCGCAGCGCGCCCGCCAGGCCCAGCCCCAGTGGGAGGCGATCGGCTTCGACGGCCGCGCCCGGATCATGCGCCGCGCCCAGAAGTGGATGCTCGACAACGCCGACCGGGTGCTCGAGTCCGTCGTGCGCGAGTCGGGCAAGACCTACGAGGACGCCCAGCTCGCCGATCTGGGCTACACCGTCACCGCCCTGGGCTTCTGGGCCAAGGAGGCGGCCAAGTACCTCGCCGACGAGCGGGTGCCAGTCGTGGAACAACCCGGTGGCCGCCGGCAAGAAGCTGGTCATCCGCTACGTGCCGGTCGGCGTCGTCGGGGTGATCGGGCCCTGGAACTACCCGATCGCCAACTCCTTCGGTGACTGCATCCCGGCGCTGATGGCCGGCAACAGCGTGATCCTCAAGCCCAGCGAGGTGACGCCGCTGAGCTCGGTGCTGATGGCCGACATGATGCGCGAGTGCGGTCTGCCCGAGGACGTCTTCCAGGTCGCCACCGGCGACGGCGAGCACCGGCGCGGCGCTCATCGGCCAGGTGGACTGCGTCATGTTCACCGGCTCGAGCCGCACCGGCAAGGCGGTAATGCGGGCGGCCGCCGACGCGCTCGTGCCCTGCTATCTGGAGCTCGGGGGCAAGGACCCGATGATCGTATGCGCCGACGCCGACATCGAGCGCGCCGCCAACGCGGCCGCCTTCTACTCGATGAACAACGGCGGGCAGGTGTGCATCTCGGTCGAGCGCTGCTACGTCGAGGAGCCCATCTACGACGAGTTCGTCGCGCGGGTGACCGACAACGTCCGCGCCCTGCGCCAGGGCGAGCCCACCGGCATCGGCACCGTCGACGTCGGCGCGGTCATCTTCCCGCCCCAGCTCGACATCGTCGACGAGCACGTCCGCGACGCGGTCGCCAAGGGCGCCAAGGTCCTCACCGGCGGCCACCCGCACTCGGAGCGCGGTCGCTACTACGAGCCGACCGTGCTCGTCGACGTCGACCACTCCATGCGGCTCATGCAGGAGGAGACGTTCGGCCCGACGCTGCCGATCATGAAGATCGCCAACGCCGAGGAGGGCGTGCGGCTCGCCAACGACTCGGCCTATGGCCTGCAGGCCAGCGTGTGGACGCGCGACGCCGATCGCGGCGAGGAGCTGGCGCGCCGGATCGAGGCCGGCGTGGTCTGCGTCAACGACGCCCAGATCAACTACTCGGCGCTCAACCTGCCGATGGGCGGCTGGAAGTCGTCGGGCATCGGGCACCCGGCACGGCGCCAACGGGATCCGCAAGTACACCAAGACCCAGTCGCTGCTGGTGACCCGCCGCGCGCCGTTCAAGCGCGAGCCGTTCATGTTCCCCTACAAGCCGCGCCAGACGATGCTGCTGCGGCGCTTCTACAAGCTGCTCTACGGACGCGGCGCCCGGGACTAGTACGGGCGGAGGAGACCGGCATGGCCGGCGCCTGCGGCTGCTGTGGGGCTCCGCACAGCATGGGAGCCTCCCACTGCTGGCAGCGCGGCCAGCCGCTGCTGGCGCAGCTCTTGCCGGACGCCATCGCCACCCCGTAGTCGCCCGCAAAGGCCCGAGCGCCGTCCCTATGCCCCGGCGCAGGCCGGGATCCTCAGCGCCTGCCAAGCGGCCCCAGCCTCCTTCTCCAGCGGCGCCAGCTGGGTCTGCAGCGTCTTGAACGCCACGATCGGGTCGTTGCCGGCCTTGAGCCCCTTCAGCGTGGACTGCAGCACCTTGAGCTCCTGCTCGGTCGCCGCCTGGGCCCGGTGCAGGTGCGTCGCCATGTCGCCGGTGGGGTGCAGCGCCGCCAGGGACGTGACCTCGGGCCTGAGCGCGGCGATGCCCCGGCGCAGGAACGAGGACGCCCTCGGAGGGGACCTGGGGGGTGGGGATGCCGTTGAGGCGCTGCGTGGCCACCGCGCAGACCCGGCCCGCGTCGGTCCGCAGCTGACGCGCTGACATCGGAGCTCGAGCCGCCGCAGCCCGCTGCCGCCAGCGCCAGGGCCAGGCAGCCAGGGCCAGCATCGGCGCACAGGCCCGGCGCAGCGGTCACCTGAGCGCCACCCCCAGCACCTCCTCCAGCTCCGCGATCGTCTGCGCGGCCTCGACGTGGCGGACCGTCGCCATCCCCAGCTCCCGGGCCGGCTTGAGGTTGAAGGGCAGGTCGTCGACGAACACGCACTCCGCCGGCGGCAGGTCGATGGCGCGCGCTCCCATCGCGTAGATCTCCGGCGTGGGCTTGCGGACGCCGACGTCACCGGAGATCACGACCCCGTCGAACAGCTCCGCCAGCAGCGTGCGGTCATACGTCGCGGCGCCCCACGAGTTGGAGATCAGGCCGGTGCGGATCCCGCCGGCGCGGGCGCGCCGCACCGCGCTCAGCATCGCCTCGTCCAGGCCACAGCCCGCAAACAGCCGCTCGATCAGCCGATCCGGGCCCACTCCCAGGATCTCGGCGAACTGCCGCTCGAACTCCGCATCGGCGAGCGTCCCCGTCTCCAGCCCGACGAGCAGGTCGCGGCTGGCCTCATCGCCGCGGAACAGGTCGCGCACGGCGTCCGCCGACAGACCCTCCTGCTCGCAGAAGGCGCCGAAGGACGCGAACACGTTGGTGGTCATGACCCCGCCCCAGTCGACGAGGAGGCCCCGGAGCGGGACCATTAGAAGCCGTGCCGGGTGACGTGGAGGGCCCGCTGGGCCAGCTCGACGACGCCCTCGCCGAACGTCTTCAGATACGGGTCGTCGGTCGTGCCCATGACCGCGCGCTTGTAGTTGCCCTCCATGAACACCGAGGCCTTCCACATGGCCAGCGTCACGTACCAGTTCAGCGACTGCACGGAGCGGCCCGAGCGCTCCTCGTAGCGCGCCACCATCTCCTGCCGGGTCGGGAACCCGGGGCGATCGGTGACGGTGTGCATGGCAAAGCGGCTCTTGACGTCGGTGGACTGCACCCAGTGGACCATCAGGTAGCCGATGTCGGCCAGCGGGTCGCCGATCGTCGCCATCTCCCAGTCCAGGATCGCGGCCAGCCGGGGCGGCGTCCCGTCGGCGAACATCGTGTTGCCGAGCCGGTAATCGCCGTGCACGATGGTGGCCGGGAGGCGACTCGGGCATGTTGTCGGCCAGCCAGGCTCCGACCTCGTCGAGCTCCTCGATCTCGCGGGTGCGGTTGACCTCCCACAGCCCGTTGAAGCGCCGCAGCTGACGCTCCAGGTAGCCCGTCGGCTTGCCGAACCCCTCCAGCCCCAGCGTCGTCCAGTCGGTCGCGTGCAGCTCCACCAGGGCGTCGATCAGCTCGTCGGCGATGCGGGCACGGTGCTCGGGGCTGTCCAGCGGCGCGGGGAGCTCCTCGGTGATGACCGCGCCGCGGACGCGCTCCATGATGTAGAACGGCGCGCCGATCACCTCGAGGTCGTCGCAGACCGCCAGGACTCGCGGGGTGCGGACCGAGGTCGGCTCCAGCGCGGTGAGCAGGCGCGCCTCGCGCAGGACGTCGTGGGCGCTGGGCGGCAGCGGCCCCCGCGGCGGCCGGCGCAGGATGACATCGGTGGAGAGCCCGAAGGTGACGTTGGAGTGCCCGTCGCCGACCGGCACGGCGCTGAGGTCGCCGCGGCGCCTCGAGGCCGTTGGCGCGCAGGAAGTCACGCAGTGGCTCCAGCACCAGCAGGGGCTCGCGGTCGTTGGCCGCGCCCTCGGCGTGGGTGGCGACGATGTCGTCTGGGGCGAGCGTGGCGCTCATCGGTGCCGGAGGGTACCGGTCGCGGCCGGTACCCTCCGCCACCGGCGGTGGCCTAGAGCCCTGGGCTCAGGCGGCGATCGGGGTGCGGCCGTTGACCTCGCGGTCAAACCGCCAGCCGATCAGCTGGTCCCGGGAGCCCGCCAGCCCGGTCACGATGGCGCCGGTGCTCCGCTCGATGGCGGCCATCAGCGCCGCCAGTCGGTCGCGAAGCTCCACGCCGGCTGCAGAGTCGTCATACGCCCAGTTGGCGTCGACGTCCTCTATCAGCACCGTGACCCGGGTCGGGTGCAGGCGCGAGATCTCGTTGATCAGGTCTGTGTCGCTGTCCGAGGGTCCGAAGATGGCAAGGAAGTCACTCATGGCAATCAGTCTTCTCATCCTCCGTAAAGCGAAACTGAAGGCGCGTGAACAATTCGAGTCTTCTGTCTAAGAGCTTCTTTCAGAGGCTGAGCCGAGCGTCTCAACCGCCTGGGTAGCCTCTTACAGGGCATGCCAGAGCTACCGGAAGTTGAGATCACCGCCCGGCTCATCGGCGCCGCCGTCGCCGGCGCTCAGGTCGAGTCGGCGCTGACCCCTGGGATCAACGCTCTGCGCTCGTTCGACCCGCCGCTGAGCGCCATCGAGGGCCGCACGCTGACCGGCATCACCCGCCGCGGCAAGCTGTTCGTCGTCGGCGTCGAGGGCGACCTCTCGCTGGTCATCCACCTGATGTCGGCGGGGCGGCTGCAGCTCTTCGACACGCGCGCGTCCCTGCGCGACCGGACCTCGCGACTGCTCGTGCGCCTGGCCGACGGGCGCGAGCTGCGCCTGCGGGAGTTCGGCACCAAGCAGGCGGCCTGGGTCAAGGTGCTCACGCCCGAGGGGGTCGAGGCCGAGGAGCACATCGCCACGCTCGGCCCCGAGGCCTACCCCGACCCGCCCGAGCTCGGGCCGCTGCTCGACGCTCCCCGCCCGCTGCACGGGCTGCTGCGCGACCAGCGGGTGATCGCCGGCATCGGCCGCTCCTGGGTCGACGAGATCCTCCACGAGGCCAAGCTCTCGCCGTTCAAGCGCGGCTCGGAGCTGTCCGACGAGGAGGCCGCAGCGGCTGCGCGAGGCGATCGTCTCCGAGCTCGGCCGCGCGCTGGCCCACTACGAGGAGCATCTGACGCTCCCGATCCCCGACAAGCTGCCGATGCCGCTGCGCGTCCACCGCCGCAACGGCGAGCCTGCCCGCGCTGCGGCGACCAGCTCGAGGCCGTGTTCTACGAGGACTACGTGATGTGCTACTGCCCCACGTGCCAGACCGACGGCAAGCTGCTCAAGGACCGGCGGCTCTCGCGCCTGCTCAAGTAGCGTCTCCGCCTCCCGTCGCCATCCCCGGCGATCGCCATCCGCGGGACCGAGTCGCCGACCGCCCGGATGATCCGCGACCGCGCCGGTGAGATCATGCCAGGCGCGACGCTCGATGGCGTTCCGCGAGGAGGGCTGCCTGCAGGTCCTCACCATGCACCGCGTTCCTCGTCCGGGCGCCTCGGCCAGCTCCACCAGCGTCCCGCGCCTGCGGGCGCCTGCAGGACGGTCGGGAGCGGCAGCCCACGAAGATGACTGCTGTCAGAGCGAGCGACGACGGCCGGCCGGGGTATTGGCCGGTCAACACCCTCGGCCAGTTCCCCGCAGGCGCGAGGCTGGCGGATGCTGTGACCGTGTCACAGATCGAGGTCGATCACCGCGTGATCGAGGACATGGCCGGGCGCCTGAGCGGCATCTCCCCCGAGACCAGCGAGCTCCACGGACAGGTCGGCACGCACGCGAGCGGCGGCGGCGAACACGCCGGCGCACGAGGCGATGAGTGGGCTGATGGCGCGCTGGGCGACGGCGCTGCCTCAGTTCGCCGAGGCCGGCGCGAGCCTGCAGGCCGCGATGCACGGCGCGGCACAGGCGTACTCTCAGTCGGACACGGCCGTGGCCACGGCGGCGGAGAGCGGCGACAAGCCGTCGTGACCTGTCGCGCTGGCTCCCGCGCCCGGGCCATGACCATCGCGCTCGAATACGACGATCTTGATTTCGAGGACGACCGCGCGGTGATGCTGGCCGAGGAGACCGATTTCCAGTACGACCTCCTGTCTCGGCCAACTACACAGAGGCGACGGCGGCCGTCGGCTTGACCGAGCTCCGCGACGCCGTCAAAGGGTTCAACGAGCGCGTGGCGCAGGACCTCCTGGCCCGGTATCCGGGGCTCGCCGAGAACCGCGCCGCAGCAAAGCTCATGGCGCTCGACGCGATATAGGATCGCGTGATGACCTTGAACCCCGGAGATCCAGCCCCCGATTTCACGCTCCCCGACCAGGACGGCAACCCCGTCTCGCTCTCGGGCCTGCGTGGCCAGACCGTCGTCGTCTACTTCTATCCCAAGGCGGACACCCCCGGCTGCACCACCCAGGCGTGCGGCGTCCGCGACCATCGCGCCGACTACGATGCGGCCGGGGCGACCGTCCTGGGCATCTCGCCCGACGCGCCCAAGAAGATCGCCAAGTTCGTGGACAAGTACGACCTCGGCTTCACCCTGCTCGGCGACGAGGATCACTCCGTCGCCGAGGCCTACGGCGTGTGGGTCAAGAAGTCCATGTACGGCCGCGAGTACATGGGCAACGAGCGCACCACATTCGTGATCGCGCCCGACGGCACCATCAAGGACATCCTGCACAAGGTCAAGCCCGCCGAGCACGACGATCTCGTGCTCGCGGCCATCGGCCAGTCCTGAGCGCCGGCGTCACCGCGCCGCGCCTCTGAGAGGGTCAGTGGCCGTCCCCGGTGGGCGGCTACTGCAGGCCCTCGCGCGCCTCGCGCACGAGTGTCACGGCCTCGGGGAAGATGACCGCCATCACGGACCGGAGCTGCTCGGCCTGCTGTTCGGTGGTCCCCTGAATGTTGGCGCGGTTCATCGCGGCCACCGTCAGATCGACGGCCAGCTTGATGGCGTTGTCTGCCCAGGCCAGACGCTGCGCGCCCTGCATCTGCTCGGCGAACTCGCCGAGCTTGCGCTGCAGATCGTCCGGATCTCCGAACAGACCGCCGAATCCACTTCCTTCCATGACTGCAATGGTAGCTGGCGCCCGAGGCCGTCTTTGGAGACCGTTACGCGGGTGGCGGCCGGCGGGCCAGGACGGCGACGGTGCCGCCCTGCCCGCCACCCCGGCGGCGAGCTCGATCCCGAACGCGTCATAGCCCGCGGCGCGGGCCGCGACGACAAACCGGCCCTCCCCGGCGCCGGCGTCCAGCACCCTCGCCGGCCGGGGGCACCCCGCGGCCGCCCCCGCGACCGATCGGTGACAAACCTGGATCGAGGCTCCGAGTTTGGAACGGATCGGCTGCTCTACGACCTCCAGCGGGCAAACTGCCCGCGCGCAATCGGGTTTGGCACCAATCGGTCGTTGCCGCAGACCCCCGCTGCCAGGACCTGCCACTAGCATTGGGCCCCCCATGAGCCCCGACGAGGCCCTGCTCTACGAATCACGCGTGCGCTCGCGCCAGGTCGCGATCGCGGTCGTCGCGGGCCTCTGCCTGATCATCGCCTCGGTCATCCAGCTGAGCGGCCCGCACACCAAGGTCGACGAGCTCACCCTCGACCTGCTGGTCGCCAACCAGCGGTTCCCGCTGGACCTGATCTCGTCGGTGATCAACGCGATCGGATCGCTGGCCATCGCCTGGACGCTGCTGTTCCTCTTCCGCGCCGCCCGCGCCCGCAACCCGGAGAAGGTCCGGCCCTACGTGAGGACCCTCACGCTGATCGGCGGCGGGTTGGCCGCCGTGGCGGGCGTCGTCTACGCGATCGTCGTGGCGATCAAGGTCCACGAGTTCGCCACCACCGGCTCCCAGACCTACGCCGAGGCCAACCACCTGACCAGCGGCTCCGGGCTGCTCGGCCTACAGCTCATCGGTCAGGCGGCCGCCTTGCTGGTGGCCGTGGCCTTCGTGCTCGTCTCGCTGCAGGCCATGAACCAGGGGCTGCTCTCGCGCTTCATGGGATACCTGGGCATGTTCGCCGGGGCGCTCGTGCTCTTCCAGATCACCCAGGTGCCCGTGGTGCAGACCTACTGGCTGCTGGCCATCGCCTACCTCATCTCCGGGCGCTGGCCCACCGGCGTGCCGCCGGCGTGGCGCTCGGGCCGAGCCGAGCCGTGGCCGTCCTCGGCGGAGATGCGCGCCCGGCGCGCCGCCGACACGGGCGGCCGACGCCAGCGTGGTGCCAAGAAGCCGCAGCCCGCCGCCGCCGTCGAGGAGCCCGAGGCCGCCGTCGCGCCCGTCAACGACCGCACGCGGGCCGCGACGCCCAAGCGCAAGCGCAAGCGCCGCAACTAACCGCCCCCGGACGGTCGCCGTTCATCGCGCCTGGCGACCGTTCAGCGGCGCGTCGTGACCGCCCGCCGATCTCTCCTTTGCGCGGCGCGTCGCCTTTGCAAGCTTTTGCTTCCGTCTCGTCAACTCGAGTAGGAGGAGAGATGGAAGCAGGCAACCTGCCGTCCCGCGAGGCCGACGTAGCGCCCGCCGCGGATCCCACTGGTGGCCGCACCGCCGGCTGGACGCCGGCTGACCCGGGGCCACTGGGCCTCGCCGGATTCGCCGGCACCACGTTCGTGCTCAGCCTGGTCAACTCCGGGCTGGTCGGCGACAAGACCCACCCCGGTGGTGGACTGCTGCCCTTGGTGGCGGCCTTGGCGCTCGCCTACGGGGGGATCGCCCAGTTCTTGGCGGGCATCTGGGAGTTCCGGACCGGCAACACGTTCGGCGCAGTCGCGTTCTGCTCATACGGAGCGTTCTGGATCTCGTTCTTCTTCATCGTTCAGTCAGTGGCAGGCAACGCACCGGCCGAGGTGTTCAGCGGGCTCGGCCTGTATCTGTGGATGTGGGGCATCTTCACGGCCTACATGTTCATCGCCTCGCTGCGCACCACCGGTGCGGTGGCACTCGTGTTCCTGCTGTTGGCGATCACGTTCATCGTGCTCGGCATCGGCAACTCGGCCCTGGCCGGGACCACCAACGTCACCAACGGCACCATCAAGCTCGGCGGCTACCTGGGCATCATCACCGCCATCGCCGCCTGGTACGCGTCGTTTGCGGCGGTGATCAACTCGACCTTTGGTCGAACCCTCGCGCCGGTCTTCCCGCTCCGCCGCTGACGGCAGGGCCCGCCACTAGGAACAGTGGGGTACAACTAGACAAGACATAGCCGCGCATGTCGCGGCCAGCCCGGGCGCCGGCAGCCGCTGCCGGCGCCCGCCGCTGACCCCTCGTGCGTGAAAGCCAGGGTTACAAGGAGAGGCTTGGATGGCAGACACGGCATCGACGAGTGAGGGCACACTCGAGCAGCAGCTCGAGGAACTGCTGCAGATCGAGAAGTTCGACCCGCCGGAGTCCTTTCGCGAACACGCGCTCCTGAGCGATCCGGCGGTGTATGACAAGGCCGACGAGGACTGGAAGGGATGGTGGACCGAGCAGGCCAAGAGCCTGGCCTGGTTCAAGGAGCCCACCACCGACGTCGACGAGTCAAATCCGCCGTTCTACAAGTGGTTTGAGGACGGCAAGATCAACGCCTCCTACAACTGCCTGGATCGCCACGTCGAGGCGGGCAAGGGTGACAAGGTCGCCTACCACTGGCGCGGTGAGGAGGGCGAGGAGCGCGACATCACCTACGCGGACCTGCACCGCGACGTCCAGAAGCTCGCCAACGCGATGAAGGACCTGGGCATCGCCAAGGGCGACGTCGTCGGGATCTACCTGCCGATGATCCCCGAGGTCGTCGTCGCGATGCTCGCCTGCGCGCGGATCGGCGCGCCGCACAACGTGGTCTTCGGGGGCTTCTCGCCGGACTCGGTCAAGGAGCGGATGGAGTTCTCCGAGGCCAAGGCGCTGATCACCGTCGACGGCGCCCGGCGCAAGGGCAAGACCGCGCCGATCAAGGAGGCGGTCGACAAGGTGATGGGCGACGTCAAGTCGCTCGAGCACATCATCGTCGTCAAGTCGACCGACACCGACTGCGAGATGCAGGAGGGCCGCGACGTCTGGTACCACGAGATCTGCGACGCCGCCGACCCCGAGTGCCCGGCGGAGGAGCTCGACGCCGAGCATCCGCTCTACATCCTCTACACCAGCGGCTCGACGGCCAAGCCCAAGGGGATCCTGCACACCACCGGCGGCTACCTGACCGGCGTCAGCGCGACGCACAAGTACGTGTTCGACCTCAAGCCCGACGAGGACGTGTACTGGTGCGCCGCCGACGTGGGCTGGGTCACCGGCCACTCCTACATCGTCTACGGGCCGCTGTGCAACGGCGCCACGTCGGTGATGTGGGAGGGCGCGCCCGACTACCCGCACAAGGGGATCTGGTGGGAGATCGCCGAGCGCTACGGCGTCACCATCTTCTACACCGCTCCGACGGCTATCCGCGCCTGCATGAAGTGGGGCGCCGAGCATGTGGAGAAGGCGGACCTCAGCAAGCTGCGACTGCTGGGCACGGTGGGCGAGCCGATCAACCCCAAGGCGTGGCTCTGGTACCACAAGGTGGTCGGCGGCGAGCGCTGCCCGATCGTCGACACGTGGTGGCAGACGGAGACGGGCGCGATCATGATCACGCCGCTGCCGGGGATCGTGGCCACCAAGCCCGGGTCGGCGACGCGTCCGTTCCCGGGGATCAAGGCCGACGTCGTCGACGAGCGCGAGGGCAAGCCGCTCGACGAGGGCCAGGGACTGCTCGTGCTCCAGCGGCCGTGGCCGTCGATGCTGCGCACCCTCTACAAGGAGGATGACCGGTTCATCGAGACCTACTTCTCCAAGTTCGACAAGACGACCTACGTCGTCGGGGATGCCGCTCGCAAGGACAAGGACGGCTACTTCTGGGTCATCGGGCGCATCGACGACGTGGTCAACGTCTCGGGCCACCGCCTGTCGACCGCGGAGGTGGAGTCAGCGATCGTGTCGCACGGCAAGGTTGCCGAATCGGCGGTGATCGGCCAGACCGACGAGGACACCGGGCAGGCGATCTGCGCCTTCGTCACGCTCGAGGGCGATCTCGCCGGCTCCGACGAGCTGATCGAGGAGATCCGGGCGCGCGTGGCCGACCGGATCGGCAAGTTCGCCCGGCCCAAGCGGATCATCTGGGCCGACGACCTGCCCAAGACGCGGTCGGGCAAGATCATGCGCCGGCTGCTGCGCGACATCGCCGAGGGCCGCGCGCTGGGCGACGTGACAACGCTGCGCGATCCCGACGTGATGCCGCAGCTCGAGGACAAGATCAAGGAGGAGCAGGCCGCCGAGGCCTAGCACTCGGGGGCTCTGCCCGGAGCGACTGCCGGCGGCCGGCGCGGGACACTAGACGCTGAGCCGCCGGCCCAGCTCGGCCGTGTGCCGGCGGGCCACCGGGATCGTCTGGCCGTCGGAGAAGGTCAGCTCGGCGGTGCCGCCGAGCATCGGCGCCAGCTCCACCGCGTTGCGCAGGTTGGCGACGTACTGGCGGTGGACGCGGACGAAGCCGTGGGGCTCCCAGCGGCGCTCGATGTCGGCCAGCGTGGAGCGCAGCAGGTAGCGCCCGTCGGCGGTCACGATCCGGACGAAGTCGCCGTAGGACTGGACGTAGAGGATCTGGCGACGCGCGAGCAGGCGCGTGGAGCCGCCGTGCAGATTGGCGACGGCGATCATCTCGTGGTCCTCGAGCTCGCCGCACCGCCCGCCGCACCGGCAGCGAGCGCCGCCCGCGCCCGCCCGGCGCTCGCCCGCGCTTGACTCAACCGCGGCCGCGACGCGCTCGATCGCCTCCTCTACGCGCCGCCGCCCCACCGGCTTGCGCAGGTAGTCGAGCGCGTGCAGCTCGAACGCGTCCACCGCCGCGTTGTCGTAGGCGCGAGACGAAGACCAGCTGGGGCGGCGCGGCGAAGCGGCGCAGCACCCGCCCGAGCTCCAGCCCGTCGAGGTTGGGCATGCGGACGTCGAGGAAGATCGCGTCATAGGCCTGGGTCGAGGCCTTGACCAGCGCGTCGTGGCCGTCGTAGGCGCACTCGACCTCCTTGACGCTGGGGGAGTTGCGCAGCAGCCGCGCCAGGTCCTCGAGCTGGGTGCGCTCGTCGTCGACGGCGAGGATGGTGAGCTGGTCGCCGCTCATCCGGCGGCTGCCACGGTCACCGAGCCGCGCCCGGCCGGCCCGTCCGCGGGCCGTCCTCGCCGGCCAGGTTGGGCACGGTCATGATCGCCGTCGTGCCCTCGCCCGAGCTCGGACTCGAGCCGCAGCGCGTAGCGCTCGCCGAACGTCGCCCGCAGGCGGCCGTCGACGTTGGCCAGCCCGATGCCGCCGCCGGCGCCGGCCAGCAGCCCGGGCAGCCGGTCGGGCTCGATGCCGCTGCCGTCGTCGGAGACCCGCAGCTCGATGTCCTCGCCCACGACGCGGGCCTGCACCGCCACCCGTCCCGTGCCGGCGCGTCGTTCGATGCCATGACGGACGGCATTCTCCACCAGCGGCTGCACCGACATCGCCGGTACGACCGCCCCCAGCGTCTCGGGCGCCACGTCGACGCGTGACGTGCAGCGAGTGAAACCGGGCCTGCTCGAGGCGCAGGTAGCGCTCCACGTGCTCGAGCTCCTCGGCCAGCGTCACGTAGGAGCGGCCGTCGCGGAACAGGTAGCGGGTGAACTCGGCGAAGTCGATGAGCAGCTCGCGCGCGTCGTCGGGGCGGGTGTGGATGTCGCCGGCGACGGCGGCCAGCGCGTTGTAGATGAAGTGGGGCGAGATCTCGGCGCGCAGCGCGCGCAGCTCGGCCCGGGCCAGGCGCTCCTCCTGGTCGGCCACCACGCGACAGCTCGAGCTGGGCCGAGACGAGGCTGGCGGCCTCCATGACGACGCGCACCTCGCTGGCCGGCGGGCGGCCCGGCCGCCGGTAGAAGGCGATCAGCGTCCCCGCGCGCCGGCCCTGCACGAGCAGCGGCGCCAGGACCGCGGAGCGCAGCGGGCAGCTGGGGTCAGAGGACGTCAGGCGGGGCTCGATCGCGCACGCGGTCGTCGCGGGTGCGCGCCAGCAGCCGGCTGAGCATGTCGCCGGGGCGGACCTGTTCGCCGCCCTCGCCGTCGATGGCGAGCACGGTGCGGGTGTCGGCCAGCGCCACGGACGCCGCGCCCGTGAGCCTGCGCAGATGCGGGACCGCCTGCGCCGCCGAGCTGGGGCTGAGGCCCCGGCGCAGATGCGGCAGGGTGGCGGTGGCGGCGTGCAGCGCGGACTGCATGCCGATCGCCGCCGGCGTCCGGCGCGCCCGCGGCGCGCGTACGAGCGCCCAACCGATCCCGATCGCGGTGGCAAGCCCGGCCCCGAGCAGCACGCCTACGACGATGCTCATGGGTGAGTTCTAACCATACCGGCGGCGTACGGCCGGGTCGTTCGGTATGGCCTCGAACATCCCATGCCGCCGGCACGCGGCGCAATATGCTCACCGGCCACAGTGGAGGTGATCCTCGGTGTTCTCCTCGGATGGGCGATCGCCGCGTCGGTGATCGCGGGCTTCCGCCTGATCCGGCCGCCGCGCGTCATCTCCAACGAGCAGCGCGCGATGCAGGAGGCGCTGCATGCCGCCACCGCCACCCTGCCCCATCTGCGCCGCGGCCTGTCGGCCGACAGCGCGGCCAAGACCGTCGGGCACCTGCTCACCCTCACCCAGGCGCGCGCGGTCGCGCTGCTCGACGCCGACGGCGTGCTGGCCTTCGCCGGCGCCGGTGTCGACCACCACGGCCCATCGGAGTGGCTGGCCCTGGCCGCGCAGGCCGGGCGCGACGACCGCCTGCACGTGGAGAACCGGATCCGGTGCTCGGACCCAAGCTGCCCCATCGGCAGCGCGGTGCTGGCGCCGCTCGTGGTCCGCGAGGAGCGCGTGGGGACGTTCCTGGCGCTGTTCTCCCGCGGCTGGCGGCTGACCCCCGAGGAGACGCGGACCGTCGGCGATGCGGCCAGCCTCGTCTCGGCCGAGCTCGCCCTCGCCGAGTTCGAGGCGCAGTCAGAGCGCCTGGCCCGCGCGGAGCTGCACGCGCTGCGCGCGCAGATCTCTCCGCACTTCGTCTACAACGCGCTGGCCGCGATCGCCGGCTACATCCACTCGAACCCCGAGGAGGCGCGCGAGCTGCTCACCGAGTTCGCCGAGTTCACGCGCTACGCCTTCCGCGGGCGCAGCCCCTACGTGACCCTCGCCGACGAGCTCAGCTACGTCGAGAAGTACCTGCGCCTGGAGCGCGCGCGCTTCGGCGACCGGCTCGAGGTCCGTCTCCAGGTGGCGCCCGAGGTGCTCCCCGCCGTCGTGCCCGATGCTCTCGCTCCAGCCGCTGGTGGAGAACGCCGTGCGCCACGGGGTGGAGCGCCGCGGCCGCGGCCGGGTGGAGATCGTGGGCCGCGACATCGACGCCGACGTGGAGCTGCGCGTCACCGACGACGGGGTGGGCATGGACGGCACGCGGGCCGCCGAGATCCTCACCGGCCAGGGCAAGGGGGTGGGGCTGATGAACGTCCAGGCCCGTCTCCAGGCGGCGTTCGGCCCCGCCTACGGTCTGGAGATCGAGTCCGCGCTGGGCCGCGGCACGACGGTGACGATGACGCTGCCCAAGTTCCGGGCCGGGGTGCGGGCGGCGTGAGCGCCGCCGACGGCGACCGGACGCCGCCGCCGCTGCGATCGCCCCGCCAGGAGCTGGCCGACTCGACCGCCCACGGCGACGTCTACCTGCGGCGGCTGCGCCACGCCCAGCTCCAGCTCTCGCTGCTGGCGCTGGTCGCCTTCGGCGCTGTGTTCGGCGTGCTGCCGCTGGCCCTGTTCCTGCTGCCGGCGCTTGACCGCATCGCACCTGCTCGGGGTCCCGTTGGGGATCTGGATCATGCTCGTGCCCCTGTGGCCGCTGTTCATCGCGATCGGCTGGCTCTATGCGCGCCGCGCCGACGCGCTGGACGCGGCCTTCCGCGACCTCGTGGAGAAATGAAGCCGGTGCCGGCGCTGCTGCGGCGATCGGCGCGGTGACGCTCGGCACGCTGGGGCTGGGGGCGTGGGGCGTGCGCTTCGTGCGCACCACGTCGGACCTGCTGGTGGCCTCGCGCACGGTCACCGCGTGGTGG
This sequence comes from uncultured Actinomycetota bacterium, assembly GCA_963790605.1. Taxonomy (GTDB): domain Bacteria; phylum Actinomycetota; class Thermoleophilia; order Solirubrobacterales; family Solirubrobacteraceae; genus Palsa-465. The sequence continues at coordinate 259,556 of CAWBPG010000006.1, forward strand.
AACGCGGCCGCGATCTCCGGCGAGTACCTGTCGGCGGCGAGCTTTCTGGGCATCGCCGGCCTGGAGCTCAAGCTCGGCGCCAGCGCCCTGTGGCAGTCGCTGGGCTTCACCGCCGGCTACCTGGCGCTGCTGCTGTTCGTGGCCGCGCCGCTGCGGCGGTTTGGCTCCTACACGATCCCCGACTTCGTCGAGGCGCGGCTGCGCAGCCCGCGCGTGCGCCGCTGGCGTCGGCGATCGTGCTCCTCATCGGCGGCTTCTACCTGCTGCCCCAGCTCAAGGGCGCCGGGCTGGCGCTCAACGTGGTCACCGGGGCGCCGTACTGGGTCGGGGTCGTGCTGGTGGCGGCGATCGTCGCGGTCAACGTCGCCATCGGCGGGATGCGCGGCATCACCTACGTCCAGGCGTTCCAGTTCTGGGTCAAGGTGTTCGCCATCTCGGTCCCGGCGTGCGTGCTGCATCATCCACTTCGGCGGCCTGCCCGGCCGCGCCGCCCTGTTCGGCCGCGAGCTACCCGCGGGCGCCGCACGCGCTCACGGTGACGCTGCCCGGGCCCCAGCAGGTCCAGTTCCCCGCGGCGGCGCACATCACCATCGCCAGGCGGCCGCGTGGCGGTTGCCGCCGGGACACAGCGGACGCTGCCCGGCGGGGTGCCCATCCACCTACCCGCCGGGACCGTCGTCCCCGTGGCGGAGGGGACGGTGGCTCAGACGGGGCACGGAGTGGTCGCGTCCGGTGGGCGGGACCGACGAGAGCTCGCCGTTGCTCGTCTACTCGCTGCTGGTCGCCACGTTCCTGGGCACGATGGGGCTGCCCCACATCCTCGTCCGCTTCTACACCAACCCTGACGGGCACGCCGCGCGCCGTACCACGGTGCGCGTTCTCATCGCTGCTGGGCCTGTTCTACGCCTTCCCCGCCGTCTACGGCGCGCTGGGACGGGCGCTGACGCCGCAGCTCTACATGACCGGCCAGACCGACAGCGTCGTGCTCACCCTGCCGCGCGCCGCGTGGCCGGGCACGTCGGCACGCTGCTGGGGGCGCTCACCGCGGCCGGGGCGTTCGCGGCGTTCCTGTCGACCTCGTCGGGACTGCTGGTGTCGCTGGCGGGGACGATCAGCCACGACATCTGGCCGCGGCTGCGGCGCGAGACGGCCGGAGGCGTGTCGGTGCGGCGCATCCGCTTCCGGGTGGCGGCCCTGGGCGCGATGGTCGTGCCGGCGCTCGCTGGCCCTGCTGGCCCGTCGGTGGACATCTCGATCCTCGTCGGGTGGGCGTTCGCGATCGCCGCCAGCACGTTCTGCCCCATGTTCCTGCTCGGGGTGTGGTGGACGCGGCTGTCGGCGCGGGGCGCCGCGGCCGGGATGCTCGCCGGGGCGGTGCTGGCCACGGCGGCCATCTTCACCGGCCTGGCGCTGGGCGACGAGTCCACCAGCGCGATCGGAGCCCTGCTCGCCCAGCCGGCGCTCGTCTCGGTGCCGGTGGCGTTCCTGGTGATGATCGCGGTCTCCCTGCGATCGCCGGCCGGGACGGCCGCCTCGGCGGAGATGCTGGCGCTGCACGCGCCCGAGGGGCTGGGCCTGCGCCTCGCCGAGGACGACCTCGATGCCCCGCTGGCGCCGTCATCGGTAATGATTGAGCGATGAGCCCACCCTCTCATACGAACAGGCCTGCGCCGAGCACAGCTGGGACGTGCCCGAGCGCTACAACATCGCCGCCGACGTCTGCGACCGCCACCCCCGCGACAAGCTGGCGATGATCCACGAGGACTTCGACGGCAACGTGCGCCGCCTGGACTGGGGCGAGCTCCAGGACAGCGCCAACCGCTTCGCCAACGTGCTGGTGGCCCACGGCGTGCAGCGCGGCGACCGGGTGGCCATGCTGCTGCCGCCGACGCCCGAGACCGCGGCGGCGTTCTTCGGCACCTGGAAGGTGGGGGCGATCCTGCTCTCGATGTCGGTGCTCTACGGCGACGACGGCATCCGCCACCGCCTCACCGACTCCCAGGCCAAGGTGCTCGTCACCAACCAGGCCAACGCCGACCGGATGGAGCGCTCGCTCGTCGAGCACGTGCTGATCCTCGACGACGCGCTGCTCAGCACGGGCTCGACAGCTTTACGACCGTCGACACCGCCGCCGACGATCCCGCGCAGCTCTACTACTCGTCGGGCACGACCGGCCTGGCCAAGGGCATCCTGCACGCCCACCGCTACGTCCTCGCCCACGAGGAGTTCGTCTACTGCCACGACGTCCAGGACGGCGAGCTGTTCCACGGGATGGGGGAGTGGGCGTGGGCGGCGGGGATCGCGCCGCTGCTGGGACCCTGGCGCTACGGCGCCGTCCAGTGCGTCTATCAGCGCGAGGGCGGGTTCGACCCCGCCAAGCAGCTGGACTTCCTCTCGCGCCACGAGGTGACCAACGTCTTCGGCACGCCGACGGCGATCCGCTCGATGATGTCGATCACCGACGCCGGCACCCGCTATCCGCAGAAGATCCGGATCATGTGCTCGGCCGGGGAGCCGCTGAATCCGGAGGCGATCAAGTGGGTGCGCGAGCAGTACGGGATCACCGTGCTGGACTTCTACGGGCTCACCGAGTCCTATCCGCTGTGCGCCAACTTCCCCTTCATGGAGGTGCGCGAGGGCTCGATGGGCAAGCCGATGCCCGGCTGGGACGTGCCGATCCTCGACGAGGACGAGCGGCCGGTGGCCGCCGGCGAGCGCGGGGAGATCTGCCTGCGCGCCCGCTCGAACCCGCACTACCCGCTCGGCTACTGGAACCGCCCGCAGGAGGACTCCGACGAGGTCTTCGGCGGCGAGTGGTTTCACACCAAGGACGCGGCCTCGACCGACGAGGACGGCTACTACTGGTATGAGGGCCGCGCCGACGACGTGATCATCTCCGCCGGCTACCGGATCGGCCCCTTCGAGGTGGAGTCGGCGTGCCTCGAGCACCCCGCGGTCGCCGAGGCGGCGGCGGTGGCGGTGCCCGACGAGCGCCGCGGCAACGTCGTCAAGGCGTTCGTCGTGCTCAGCGCCGGCCACGAGCCGTCGGACGCGCTCGCCGAGGAGATCAAGGCGTTCGTGCGCGACCACCTGTCGGCCTACGCCTACCCGCGGCTGATCGAGTTCGTGCCCGATCTGCCCAAGACGCTCACCGGCAAGATCCGCCGGATCGAGCTGCGCCAGCGCGACGCGGAGAAGAACGCCGGTTAGACGGCGCCGCGCGCGTGTGAGCGCATCTCGGACAGGATGCGCTCCAGCCGCGGCTCGGTGTCGACGTCGACGTGGGTCATCGCCCCAGCCACCGCGGGATGGACCGCGGCGATCTGGGCGTGCATCTCGTGGGCGACGGCCCGGTAGCTGGGGTGGCCCTCGCGGCCGGAGCGCAGCTCGATGAGCTGCATCGCCTCGCGGGCGTTGAGGTCCAGGACGAAGCGGATCCGGTAGCCCAGGCAGAGCGCGTAGGGGGCGGCGCTGGCCAGCCCGGCGTCGACGAGGCGCTCGTACTCGCCGCGGGAGACGTCGAGCGCGCGGCGGTAGGCGTCCCCGGCGCCGGCCAGGTCCACCTGCCCGGGCACGCCGGCGCCGAGGTCAGGGGTGAGCGACTGCCACTGCACGGTGAGCATCCGGTGGCGCTGCAGATCGCGGAACGCGCCGTAGTCGGCGACGATCTCAAACCGGTAGCGCAGCGCCTCAAAGCCGCGCCCGGGGCGGTGGCGGCGGTTGGCGCGCTCGCCGACGAGGTCGGACAGGAGCTCCGCGCGCTCGGTGTCGGACATCGCCTCGACCGACCGCCGGATGGCGTCCTCGGAGGTGGCGCTGGCCTCGAACAGCAGCGCCGTCAGCAGGTCGTCCTCGTCGCCGTCGACGTGGGTGAGGCGGACCGACGGGCCCGCGGAGGCCTCGGTCTCCTCGTCGAGGCCCAGGCGCCGCGCCCAGCGGGCGCCGGCCTCGGCGCGCGACTGCAGATAGCCGACCCACTGCCCGCCGCGGTCGGGCCGCTCCACCCGCGCCACGAAGCTCGGCATCACGGCCTGGATCTCCTCGAGGATCATCGCGCCGTAGCTGGCGGGCCTCGGGCAGCGGGTGGGCCAGCAGGTGCAGGATGAGCTGCTCGTAGGTCTGGCCGGTGGCGAAGATGCCCATGTGCGACAGCGAGCTGGCCGGGCAGCAGCCCGCGCAGCAGATCCAGCGCCTTGGCCTTCAGCGCGCGGGCGTGGGCGGCCGGCGCGTCGGCCTCTGCGCGCGGGAACTCCTCCTCGCGCCCAGGCGAGCACCTGCGGGAGCGCCGCCGAGTAGGTGGCGAACAGCTCGTCCATCGCCCGCGTGTACGCCGGGCCCAGCTCGGCGTCGCGGTAGTAGCGGTAGGGCCGCGGTCCGCGCCCGGCATCGGCGCGTCGTAGGCGATGTAGCGCGTGGACTGCTCCAGGTAGGCGCCCAGCCGCGGGCGCTGGAGGATCTTGGTGAGCACGTTGGAGACCCACTCGCAGGCGACGTGCGCGCCGCCGAGCTGGGCCACCGAGTCATCCCCGTAGCCCAGGAAGATCCGCTCGTAGAGCTGCGCGGCCCGCGACGAGTCCGCCGCGCCGGCCACGGTGTCGAGCCTGATCGGGCAGGTCGTCGGCGAACTCGTCGAGCAGCAGCCGCCGCAGCGTCCCCGGGTAGCGCGAGTACCGCGCGAACAGCGCGCCCTTGAGCGTCTCGGGCAGGTTGACCAGCGCGAACACCGGCCGGTCGAGGTTGGTGCAGTGCGCGCGCAGCCGGGCGCGCTCGTCCTCGGTGAAGCTCTCGACCGGGTAATCCACGGGCGGTCGATCGTAGCGGCGCGCTCCGGCGGTCGTCCGGAGCCACCTCCGGCGGTCGTCCGGCGCCACCTCCGGCGGTCGTCCGCTCACCACCGCCCGCGGTGCACGACCTCCTCGAACGGCCGCCGGTCCGGCCGCCGGATCGGCGCCAGCGGCCGGTCGGCCGGGTACCCGAAGTCGACCATGATGTACGCGTAACGGTCCTCGGGAAAGCCCAGGATCTCTCGCGCCCGCTCCTGGTCGCCGACCGCGGAGTGGCCCGAGCCGATGCCCAGACCGGCGGCGGCGATCATCATCTGCACGCTCGCCTGACCGACGTCATAGGCGGCGCTCTCGCGCTGCGAGGGGTCATCGTCCTCAGGCAGCACGACCACCACGGTGGCCGCCGAATGGGCGATGTGCCCGCCGCCGCGCCAGACCTGCGCCAGCTCTCCGAGCTGCGCGCGGTCGGTGACGACGATGAAGTCCCACGGCTGCCAGTTGCGCGAGGACGGCGCGCGCCGCCCGGCCTCCAGGATCCGGTCCAGGTCGTCGTCGCCGAGGGGGCGGTCGGCGAACTCGCGGACGTTGCGGCGGCTCGTGATCGCGTCCCAGGTCTCCATGGTGAGTCCTCCCGTGCTGATGGCTGTCGCGGCCCCGAACTCTAGGGGCGGCTGCGCGCCGCCGTGCGGGCGGCCGGTCCCGGCGGTCGTGCTGACACCTCACGCGACGCACGCGCCGATTCCAGACCGTGTGTCGTGAAACTCGAGTCATATTGAGACGACAGAGAACGCGATCGCCCGGCAACGCTGCAACGCATGGGTGATCGCGCTGCGTTTCAACGACTTCCGCCGAGCCCGAGCCGCTGTAAGCTCTGACGATACGCACTGCCGTACCAGGGACGCCACCGACGCCACAGTACGCCACGGACGCCACGGACGCCACGGACGCCACGGACGCCACGACTGAAGCCCGACGGGCCGCCACGACGCCTGAGCACGTCGACGTCCTGGTGGTGGGCGCGGGCCTGTCGGGGATCGGCGCGGCGTGCCATCTGCAGCGCAACTGCCCCGAGCGCACCTACGCGATCCTGGAGGCGCGCGAGCGGATCGGCGGCACCTGGGACCTGTTCCGCTATCCGGGCGTGCGCTCGGACTCCGACATGCACACCCTGGGGTACTCGTTCAGCCCCTGGGAGGACGCCCGGGCGATCGCCGACGGCCCGTCGATCCTGAGCTACGTCACGCAGACCGCGGAGCGCTACGGCGTGCTGGACAGGATCCGCACCGGGCACAGCGGTGCAGCGCGCCGAGTACTCGAGCGCCGACGTCGCGCTGGACCGTGCACGTCCGGCGGGCGGACACCGGCGAGACGCAGACGTTCACGTGCGCCTTCCTGTTCTGCTGCGGCGGCTATTACCGCTACGACGCGGGCTACACGCCGGACTTCGCGGGCCTCGAGCGCTTCCCCGGGCCGGTGGTCCACCCGCAGCACTGGCCCGAGGACCTCGACTACGCCGGCAAGCGCGTCGTGGTCATCGGCAGCGGCGCCACCGCGGTGACCCTCGTGCCGGCGCTGGCGCGAGACGGCCGCGCACGTGACCATGCTCCAGCGCTCGCCCACCTACATCGTCTCGCTGCCCTCCCGCGACGGCGTGGCCGACTGGCTGCGCCGGCGGCTGCCCAAGATGGCCGCCTACCACTCGTGCGCGTCAAGAACGTGGCGCTGATGACGCTCTCCTACCAGCTCAGCCGCCGCCGGCCCAACCTGATGAAGTCGATCATCCGCCGGGGCGCCCAGCGCCAGCTGCCCGACGGCTACGACGTCGACACCCACTTCAGGCCCGACTACAACCCGTGGGACCAGCGCCTGTGCGTCGTGCCCGACGGTGACCTGTTCGCCGCGGTCAGCGCCGGCCGGGCCTCGATCGTCACCGATCGAGGTGCAGACGTTCACCGAGCGCGGCGTCGAGCCTGCGCGGCGGCGCGGAGCTCGAGGCGGACGTGATCGTCACCGCCACCGGCCTGCAGATGCTCGCCCTCGGCGGCGTCAGCCTCGTCGTCGACGGCGAGCCGGTCCACCTGCCCGACCAGGTCGTCTACAAGGGCATGATGCTCAGCGGCGTGCCGAACTTCGCCTTCACGGTCGGCTACACCAACGCCTCGTGGACGCTCAAGGCGGACCTCACCGCCGCCTACGTCTGCCGCCTGCTCAACCACATGCGCCGCCACGGCTACGCCGCAGTGCATGCCCGCCGACGAGGACCCGGCGCTCATCCGCGAGCCGCTGCTCAACCTCAGCTCCGGGTACGTGCTGCGCTCGGTGCAGGACTTCCCGTCCCAGGGCTCCAAGCGCCCGTGGCGCGTGCACCAGAACTACGCGCTCGACGTGCTGGACTTCAAGCTCGGCGGGGTCGACGACGGGGTGATGCGCTTTGCGCGGGGCGCCGCGCGTGCGGCCCAGCTCGGGCCGCGCGAGGCTCAGCCGGCGCTGTCGGGGTGACCGGTCGACTGGGAGCCCTCTCCGGACTCCCCACCTGACTCCGGATCGCCGCCTCGGCCGCCATCGCCGCCGTCGAGCCGCCCTGACCACTCGAGTCGCCCTGACCAGCGAGCCCTCGCGCCGCCGCGTCACCGGGCTTGCCGCCCCCGTGACCGGGCTCGGCTTCCTCGGCGTTCTGGTCTGAGACCGAGCCGGGCAGCGGCTGATCCTTGCGGTCGCGTTCGTCGCTCATAGCGATGGGCTACCCGTCGGTCGCGCGTCCCGAAAACGGCCGGTACGCTGGCAACCCGTGGAGGAGAGCCTCGTGCACGCGCTCGCTGGTGTGGGCGAGCAAGCATCGACGTCCTGCCGCCCGAGCGCGTCGTGCGCCGCGAGGACGGCTATCTCGCGGTGCGCTCGCCGACCAACCCGACGCACTGGTGGGGCAACCTGCTGGTGTTCGACGAGGCGCCCGCCGCCGGTGACGGCGAGCGGTGGGAGGCGCTGTTCACCGCGGAGTTCGCCGACGACCCGCGCGTCGACGCACCGCACCTTCGCCTGGGACCGCACCGACGACGCGCGCGGCGCGGTGGACAGCGAGTTCGGCGCCCGCGGATACGAGCATCGACCTGAGCGTCGGCATGATCGCGACGCCCGGACGAGATCCATCCCCACCCGCGGGCCAACGCCGAGGTGCGAGGTCAAGGCCGCTCGACCCCGCCGCCGGGCGGCCCCGACGAGCGCCGCTGGGAGCAGGTGCTCGAGCTCCAGGTCGGCCGCCCGGGACACCGAGCGCTCAGCGACCGAGGAGGCCCACCGCGTCTTCAGCCGCGCCCGGCAGGCCGAGCTGCGCGCGATCGTTCCGGGCCGGCGCGGGAGCCTGGTACGTGGCCCTCGACGGCGACCTCGTGGTCGGCTCGATGGGCATCGTCGTCACCGCCGGGGCGCGAGCCGGCGTCGCTACCAGGCGGTCGACACCGCCCTGACCCACCGCCGGCGCGGCATCTGCTCCCGGCTGCTCGTCGACGCCGCCCGCCACGCCGTCGCCACCTACGGCGCCACCGACCTGGTGATCGTCGCCGACCCCGACTACCACGCCGCCGGCATCTACGAGTCCGTCGGCTTTCGCCCGTCGAGCGGGTGTGCGGCGTGTGCCGCCCACCCGCGGCCGGCGGCGGCGACCCCCAGGACGTCTAGCTCAGGCCCAGCGCCCGCCCGGCATGGGCGGCGAAGTCGAACAGGACCGACGGGAAGACCCCGAAGACGACGCTGGCGGCGGCGAACAGCACCGCCACGGCGGTGACCTCCGGCGCAGGCCCGGCCGCCGCCACGCTGCTCGCGCCGCGGCGCGGCCGCGAAGGCCGGCGGCTCCTCGTCGGCCTCGGGCGAGCCGCCGGCGATCGGCGCCAGGCCGCCGCGGCCCATGAGCGCGCTCCGGATGCCCGGCCCGGGGGCGGGGACCTCGTCGCGCATCCACAGCGCGGCGATCACGCGCAGGTAGTAGCCCAGCGAGATCATCGAGCCGATCACCAGCACGATCGCCAGCCACGTGTAGCCGCCGTCGACCAGCGCGTGGATGAGCTGGAACTTGCCGATGAAGCCGACCGTTCCGGGGATGCCGGCCAGCGCCAGCATGGCGATCGACATCGGCCAGGCCAGCCACGGGTTGCGCCTGCCCAGGCCGGCCAGACCCGAGAGCTCATCGCCGTCGGCGCGCTCGTGCTGGACGGCCACGATGACCGCGAACGCCGCCAGGTTCATGAACAGGTAGACGCCCAGGTACAGGACGGTGGCGTTGACCCCGAGCTGGGTGGCGACGATGACGCCGGCCAGCATGTAGCCGGCCTGGCCGACGCTCGAGTAGCCGAGCATGCGCTTGAGCGAGGACTGGCTGAGCGCGCCGACGTTGCCGACGATGATCGTGATCGCGGCGATCGTGGCCAGGGCCGGGGCCCAGGTGCTGTGGGCGTGGCATGGCGGCGACGTCGAAGAAGCGCAGCAGCACGCCCAGCGCGGCCGCCTTGGTGGCGGTGGCCATGAACGCCGTGATCGGAGTGGGCGCGCCCTCGTAGACGTCGGGCGTCCACTGGTGGAACGGCGCCACCGAGGCCTTGAAGGCGAAGCCGACGATCACCAGCGCCAGGCCGGTGAGCAGCAGCGGGTCGCCGAGCAGGCCGTGGGCGACGCCGCCGGACGCGATGGCGCTGGCGATGCCGGAGAACTGGGTCGAGCCGGTGGCGCCGTAGACGAGCGCCAGCCCGTAGACGAGCGTGGCCGAGCCCACCGAGCCGATGACCAGGTACTTCAGGCCTGACTCCAGCGAGCCCTCGCGGCGGAACTCCGACGCGCACAGGACATACAGCGGGATCGACAGCAGCTCGAAGCCGACGAACAGCGTCACCAGGTTCTGGGCGGAGACGAGCACCGCCATGCCCAGCACGCTGAACAGGAGCAGCGCGTTGTACTCGCCCTGGCCGGCGCTGCGGGGCGCCTGGGCGCGCAGGGAGAGGATGCACGGCGGCGATCGCCGCCACGGCGAAGATCATGTCGAGCACCAGCGCCAGGCCGTCGATCTGCGAGCGCTCCCGAGATGATCGACGTCGGGTGGTGCAGGCGGGTGATCTCGATGACGATCGAGGCGACCAGCGTGGCGACCGTGACCAGCGGCACGACGCGCGTTGCGCGCGACCGCGCCGAACAGGCCGATCATCAGCACGACCAGCGCGCCCACGCCGAGGATGACGAGCGGCATGAACGACGCCCAGTCGATGTGCGGGCCCTTGAGATGGGCGGCGGCGAGGATGAGCGATGCTCATGGGACCTGCGGCCACCTTGTGCGCGCTGTCCGGATGCCTGCGGCGAGTCTGCGCCTGAGCCGGCGCCACGGCCGCCTTCACCGTCGGCTCGGAGCGCCGCAGCCCGAACTGGGGATAGAAGGCGAGCACGAGGATCACGCCGAGCAGCCCGATGATGGGCAGCGCGTCGCCGATCGAGATGTCAAACGAGCTCACGCGCGGCCCGACGCGGTTGTGCATCGAGCTGATGAAGGCCGCAGGGCGTAGGCCGCCGCGCCGACGACGCCGAGCGAGGCGATCAGCGCGATCGGCAGCTTGGCGTTGAACACGCCGAGCAGGATCATGAACTCGCCGACGAAGTTCGCCGACCCGGGCATCGCCAGCCACACGAACGTGACGATGAGGAACAGGCTGGCCAGCACCGGGGCGCGGAAGGCGATCCCGCCCATGTCGGCGAGCTTCTCCGAGCCGCCGGCGCGCGCGGCCAGCGCGGCGACGATGAAGAACAGCGGCGCGGTGACGAGCGCGTGGTTGACCATCTGCAGCAGCGCGCCCTGGTCGCCCTCGGGGCGCAGCGAGAAGATGCCGAGCATGATGAAGCCGAGCTGGGCCACGCTGGAGTAGGCGACGACGAGCCGGGCGTCGGGCGTGGTCATGGCCACCAGCGTCGCCCACAGGATCGAGACCAGCGCGATGATCAGCATCAGCGTCTGGAAGTGCAGCGGCGGCGTAGGGGAACAGCGGCAGCACGATGCGCAGGAAGCCGTAGGCGGCGACCTTGGACAGGATCGCGGAGAACACCGCGACCGCCGGGATCGGCATCGCCTTGTAGCCGTCGGGCAGCCAGCCGTGGAAGGGGACGAGCGGCATCTTGACCAGGAAGGCGACGGCGAAGCACAGGAACACCCACGTCTGCGTGGTGTGCGAGAGCGGCAGGCCGCGCAGCGAGCTGAGCACGAAGGTCAGCGGCGTGCCGTGCTGGCTGGCGGCCAGCACGCCGGTGGCGATCGCGGCGACGAGCATGAAGAACGAGCCGACCAGGGTGTAGATGACCAGCCTGGTCGTCGCGCGCACCCGGTCGGGGCCGCCCCACATCCCCGAGAGGAAGTAGAACGGGATCAGCATCAGGTCGAAGAAGGCCACGAACAGCGCCAGGTCCTGGGCGCAGAAGGCGCCGAGCACGGCGCTCTCGGCGAGCCCGAAGTGGAAGTAGAAGGTGCGCGGGCGCTCCCACTCGTGCGTGGCGGACCACAGCAGCGCGGCGGCGAAGATGATCGTCGTCGTCATCACCAGCGCGACGTTGAGCCCGTCGAGCCCGAGCTTGTAGTGGATGCCCAGCGCGGAGATCCACACCTTGTCGGTGACGAACTGCAGGCCGCCGTGCCGCCGGTCTTGAAGCGGGCCAGGAACGAGATCGCCAGCCCGAGCGTGATCGGGCTCCACACCACGGCGGCGCGCCCGGCCAGCCGGGCCGGCAGCAGCGCGGCCACCAGCGACAGCGCGAGCGGGACCCAGATGAGGATGCTGAGGTCATGGCCATGTCGGGGGGGAGTGCTGATCGCAGGCGGCTGGCATCAGGTGGCGGAGATCAGGAAGTAGAGGGCCATGCCGGAGATGCCGACGACCACGGCCGCGGCGTAGTAGCGCACGAAGCCGGTCTGGGCGCGGCGCACCGCCGCCGAGGCGGCGCGGACGACGCCCGGTGGTGCCGCCGGTGACGCCGCCGGCGATCACGCCGCGCTCGAGCACCGAGTCGGCGAAGCGGCCCAGCCACTGCGCGGGGCGGACGACGAGCAAGTCGATCAGCTCGTCGAAGTACCACTTGTTGTAGAGGAAGGTGTGCAGCCGCGGGCAGCCGCGTCTGCAGCGCCGCCGAGGTCCCGGGCCTGAGCACCCAGATCCGATAGGCGATCGAGATGCCGGCGACGGCGATGAGCGCGCCGATGATCAGGCCGACCCAGTCGGCGCCGGTGCTGCCCGCCAGGTGGTAGAGGCGCGAGCCGGCGAACGTCGGCTCCAGGAAGCTGGTGATCGCGTCGTCGACGCCGGGGATCTGGAGCAGCGCCGCCGATGACCGCCAGCAAGGCGAGCACGCCCATCGGGAAGCGCATCGCCCAGTCGCGCTCGGCGATGTGGTGCTCGGGGCCGGGGAAGCCGACGTCGGTGTCCTCGGCCTCGCCGGTCTGCGGGTTGGTGGGGACGTCGTGGTGGACGAGGTGGCCGTGCTCGAGCTCGCGGGCCTCCTCGCAGGGCTCGCCCCAGAAGGCGCGGAAGATCATCCGGAAGGTGTAGATCCCGGTCATCAGCGCGCCGACGTAGCCGAGGATCCCGAGGATCTCGAAGCCGCCGCCGCGGTGGTCCAGGTAGCCGATGATGTCGTCCTTGGACAGCCAGCCCTGAGAACGGCGGCAGCCCGGACAGCGCCAGGCCGCCGACGATGAAGCACACGAAGGTGAACGGCATCGCCTTGCGGAAGCCGCGCATCTGGTCCAGCGACTGCTCGCCGCCCATGGCGCTGATCAGCGAGCCGGCGGACATGAACAGCAGCGCCTTGAAGAAGGCGTGGGTCATGAGGTGAAACAGGCCCGCGGAGTAGGCGCCCACCGAGACGCCCATGATCATGTAGCCGATCTGGGACATCGTCGAGTAGGCGATGACGCGCTTGAGGTCGGTCTGGACGATGGCGATCGTGGCCGCGACCAGCAGCGTCAGGCAGCCGACGATCGCGCCCACGTCGGCGGCGGTGGTGGCGATCTCGAACAGCGGGTGCATGCGCGCGATCAGGTACACGCCGGCGGTGACCATGGTGGCGGCGTGGATCAGCGCGGAGACCGGGGTGGGGCCCTCCATGGCGTCGGGCAGCCACGTGTGCAGCGGGACCTGGGCGGACTTGGCGAACGCGCCGACGAGCAGCAGCAGGCAGCCGGCCACCAGGTCGGTGCTGTTGTGGCTGAACACGTGCGGGGCGGCGGCGAACGCCTTCTGGAAGTCGACCGTGTGGGTGTGGCGGAAGATGAAGAACGTCCCCAGCACCAGGCCGACGTCGCCGAGCACGTTGATGACGAACGCCTTGATGCCGGCCTTGGTCGCCGTGGTGCGCCGGTACCAGAAGGAGATCAGCAGGTAGGACGCGGCGCCGACGAACGCCCAGCCGACGATGAGCAGCAGGAAGTTGCCCGCCAGCACCAGCAGCAGCATCGAGAAGACGAAGTAGTTGAGGTAGGCGAAGTACCGGTTGTAGCCGCGGTCTGACTTCATGTAGGCGATCGAGTACATGTGGATCAGGGTCGAGACCCCCGAGACCACGAGCGCCATGAAGATCGACAGCGGGTCGACCAGGATCGAGAGCTGGGCGTCGACGCCGACGGTGACGTCGTAGCTCCACAGCTTCGAGGTCAGCTCCCGGTGGGCTGGAGGAGTCGCCCAGCAGCGAGAACAGCGCGCCGATCGAGGCCGCGAAGGCCAGCGCGATCGCCAGGGTCGCCAGCCATCCGGCGCTCGCGCCGGGCAGGCGCTTGTAGGCCGAGGCCGATGAGGATCGTCCCCAGCAGGGGGAAGAGCAGGATCAGCCAGCCGAACGTCGTTGCGCTCACGCCCGCGTCACCCGCTGAGCTCGTTGAGGTCGTCGACGTTGACCGGCAGCTGGCGCCGGTAGATGGCCACGATCAGGCCCAGCCCGACCGTCACCTCGCAGGCGGCGACCACCATCACGATGAGGGCGAAGATCTGCCCGTCCTCGCCGCCCCACATCCGGGAGAAGGCGACGAGCGCCAGGTTGGCGGCGTTGAGCATCAGCTCCAGGCAGAGCAGGATCACCAGCGGGTTGGGGCGGGTGACGACGCCGACGGCGCCGATGCAGAAGATGAGAGCGGAGACGGTCAGGTACCAGCCGATGGCCATCTACCAGCCCCCCTCGCCCTGGTCGCCGGAGCTGCCCACGCCCGCGGGAGGGGTGTTGGGGGCGGGTGGCGGGCCGTATTCATCCCGATCGGCTCGGTCTGCTCGTGGGCGTCGGTCGTCGTCCCGGCGCCTTCGCGGAAGCCGGCGGCCTCGGCCATCGTGCCGGTGAACACCGAGCGGGGCAGGTGCAGCCGCGTCTCGTAGGTCCTCGTCGGGCTCCAGGCCGCGGCGGCGGCGGGCCAGCACGACGGCGCCGATCGCCGCCACCAGCAGCAGCAGCGAGGCGATCTCGAACGGGAACAGGTACGTGGTCAAGAACAGCCTGCCGATGTGCTCGGGGGTGCCGAAGCCCGGGACGTAGGGGGCGCCCTTGGAGGAGACGCCCTTCAGCGCGGTGCCCAGCATGGCGATGCACAGCTCGACGGCCACGGCCAGCCCGAACAGGGGCGCGAGGAACTTCAGCGCGCCGCCCGGGCCGGTGCAGGGGGTTGTCGGCGCCGCCGACGTAGGCGACGACGAACACGTAGAGGACCATCACGGCGCCGGCGTAGACGACGACCTGGGCGGCGGCCACGAACTCGGCGCGCAGCAGCAGGAACAGCGCCGCCAGCGCGATCAGGTGGCAGACCAGCGCGAGCACGCTGTAGAACGGGTTGCGGATGACGACGACGCCGACCGCGCCGGCCAGGGCGCCGATGGCGGCGATGAAGAAGAGGACCGCGCTCACTCGCCTTCCCTGCCGCAGCGGGGTGCGCTCGATCGCGTCGGCGAGCAGCATCTCCTTGGTGAAGATGAGGTCCGAGCGCGTGTAGTCCGACATCTCGTAGTCGTGGCCCATGGTGATGGCGTCGAACGGGCACGCCACCTCGCAGTAGCCGCAGAAGATGCAGCGGCTGAGGTTGATCTCATAGACCGCGGCATAGCGCTCGCCGGCGGACACGCGGTTCTCCGGCGTGTTCTCGGCGGCGACGACGCGGATGCAGTCCGCGGGGCAGGCGGCGGCGCACAGCGAGCAGCCCACGCACTTCTCCAGACTGGGGTGGGTGGGGTCCGATTCATCGAAGCGGTGCAGCTTGTGGCGGCCGCGGAAGCGCGGGTAGACCGGGGTCTTCTCCTCCGGGTACTGGATCGTCGTCGGTCCCTCGACGATGCGCGCGAAGGTCGTCTTGAGCCCGCGCAGCGTCTCGCCGAAGATGCGGTAGGCGCCGCGCACCGGGCCGGCGCCGGGGCTGCGCATGACCTGGACGACGTCGGCGCCTGGGTTGTAGGGGGTCATGTGAGCCTCCCGTGATCGAAGCGCGCAGCGGTCATGACACCACGATGATGGCCGTGACGAGCAGGTTGAGGGTCGCCAGCGGCAGCAGGATCTTCCAGCCGAAGGACATCAGCTGGTCGTAGCGCAGGCGTGGCAGTGTGGCGCGGACCCAGATGAAGAAGGTGATGACGAGCATCATCTTCACGATGCACCACGATCGGGTCGACCCAGCCGGGCGGGTGGATCCCGAACGGCATCAGCCAGCCGCCGAAGAACAGCGTGGTGGCCAGCCCGGAGACGACGATGACGTTGGCGTACTCGGCGAACTGGTAGGCGACGAAGGCCATGCCGCCGTACTCGGTGAAGTAGCTGCCGACGAGCTCGGCGTCGGCGATGACGACGTCGAACGGCGCGCGGTTGGTCTCGGCGAACGACGCCGTCATGAAGATGAGGAAGCCGACGAACTGCGGGATGAAGTACCACATGCCCGCCTGGGCGTGGACGATCCCGGTCAGCGACAGCGTGCCGGCGGTGATGAGCACGCCGACCAGGGCCAGCCCCTGGGAGACCTCGTAGGAGATGAGCTGGGCGGCGCCGCGCATCGCGCCCAGGAACGAGTACTTGGAGCCCGAGGCCCAGCCGCCGAGCATGATCCCGTAGAACGAGATCCCGCCGAAGGCGAACACGTAGAGCGGCCCGATCGAGACGTCGATGCCGTAGAGGCCGATCGGGCGTCCGAAGATGTGCTGGACGTCGCCGAAGGGCAGCAGCGCCATCGACGACACCGCGGTGAGGATCGCCACCATCGGCGCGATCCGGTACAGGTAGCCGACCGCCGTGGCGGGGCGGAACGACTCCTTGCCGCGCGAGCTTGACCGCCTCGGCCAGCGGCTGTATGAGGCCGTAGGGGCCGACGCGGTTGGGCCCGTAGCGGCCCTGGAAGCGGCCCAGCAGCTTGCGCTCGTAGACGATGATGATCGGCAGCACGGCGAAGATGACGCCGAAGATGACGAGCGCCTTGATGATCTGGATCCACCAGGGCTCGATCAGGTTGACGTCCGCCATGACGATGGTCACGGCTTGATCACCTCGATCGAGACGCTCGGTCAGCACGTTGGCCGAGTCGGCGGCGAGGCCGTCGGCGAGGAAGGCGCTACCCGCCGGGACGGCCGAGCGCACGAACGCCTTGGCGTCCAGCCGGGTGCCGTTCTGAGCTACGACGACGTCCTCGCCGTGGAGGATGCCCAGGCGCTGGGCGTCATCGGGCGAGAGCTCGACCTGCTGCTCGGGGATCAGGAACTTCAGCGCCGGCGAGATCTCGCACTCGGGCGCGGCCCAGATCGGCCGGTAGGTCCCCAGGCGCAGGTGGCCGTGTGGCACGGCCCCCGCCGAGGGCGGCGCCCGCCCACCGGATGACGCGGCCCCCGGCCGGCGCCGGCGCGATGCACGGCCCCGCCCGCCCCTCCGCGCTCAGGGCGATCGACTGGGCCTGCGGTCGCTCGGGCCAGCGCACGCCGTGGCCGCCGATCTCCTCGAGCGTCAGCCCCTCGTAGAAGGGGACCGCCGCCACGAGCTGGGCGAAGGCGTCGCCGGCGCGCTCCACGCCGGTGTCCAGTCCGCACGCCGCCGCGATCTCGGTGAGGACCCACCAGCCCGCGCGCACCTCGCCGGGGTGGGCGATGGCGATCCGCTGGCGCTGGAGGCGGCCGTCGGGATGCACCGACCGTGCCCTCCTTCTCGGCATGGGACTCGGCGGGGAAGATGACGGTAGGCGTGCTCGGCCAGCCCCTCGGTCAGGACCGAGGCGTGGGCGACGACAGCGCGGCCGAGTGCATGGCGCGCTCCCACAGCGCGCGGTCGGGCTCGTCGCGCACGGGGTCGGTGCCGAACAGGTGCAGCGCGGTGATGTCGCCGGCGGCGGCCGCGGCGGCGATCTCGGCGGCGGCGCGCCCGCGGCTCTCGGTGGCGGAGTAGCCCGGACCGGCGTCGGGGACGGCGCCGGCCTCGCGCAGGCCGCGGCCGTTGGCGCCGGCGGGCAGGCTCAGCAGCTCCGGCGCCCGCGCGCCCGGCCAGACCCGAGGCGGCGGACGATGCGCGCCAGCGCGCCCGCCGCGGCGGCGCCGATCCGCTCGCCGAAGACGATCACCACGTCCTCGCCGCCGTCGCGCAGCAGCGTGGCCAGCGCCGCGATCTCCTCGGCGACGTCGGCGGCGCCGTCCAGCGCGCTCTCCAGCGCGGCGGCGAACTCGGCGTCGGCGCCGGGCGCGTAGCGGACCGAAGCGGTGGCGTTGGCCTCCAAGCGCCGTCGGCCGCGCGGTGGCGATGGCCAGCGTCGACGCCGTTGCGGCGCACGCCCTTGCGGATGCGCAGGTCCAGGATGGGGGAGTCGTCGCGCGGGTCACAGCCGAACACCAGCACGGTGTGGGCGAACTCGATGTCCGGGACCGTGGCCTGCAGCTCGGGGGCGGCCAGCGCCCGGGCCACGCCGGCGGGGACAGGCGGATTTGCTCCGCGGGAGTCGATGTCCGAGGTCTGCAGCGCCTCGCGGCTCAGGCGCTGGAGCAGGAAGCCCTCCTCGTTGGAGGCCTGACCGCCGACCAGCGTGCCGACACGGCCCTTGTGGCGGGCCAGGCCGGCCGCGGTCTGGAGCGCGCGCTCCCAGGAGACCTCGCGCAGCTCGCCGCCGTCGCGCACGAGCGGGCGGGTGATGCGCTCGTCGACGTGGATCGCCTGGTAGGCGAAGCGGCCCTTGTCGCACAGCCAGCCGTCGTCGACGGCCGTCGTTGTCGCGAGCCAGCACGCGCACGACGCGCTCGTCGCGGACGGTGAAGGTGACGTTGCACTGGGACGAGCACAGCGTGCAGACGCCGGCGCCGTCCTCGATGTCCCACGGCCGCGCGCGGAAGCGGTAGGGCTGCGAGGTGAGCGCGCCCACCGGGCACAGCTCGATGATGTTGCCGCTGAACGGGGCCACGTAGGGGTGGCCGTCGTGGGTGCCGACGAACGTGTGGGCGCCGCGCTCGGTGAAGATGAGCTGGTAGTCCTCGGCGACCTCCTGGGAGAAGCGCACACAGCGGTAGCAGAGGATGCAGCGCTCGCGGTCGATGGCGATCAGCGGTGACAGCGCCAGCGGCTTCTCGAAGTGGCGCTTGGGCTCGATGAAGCGGCTGCGGCCGAGGCCCCAGCCGAAGGTGATGTCCTGCAGCGGGCACTCGCCGCCCTTGTCGCACACCGGGCAGTCGAGCGGGTGGTTGACCAGCAGGAACTCCACCACCGCGTTCTGGGCCTTGCGCACGCGCTCGGTCTGGGTGTGGACCACCATGCCGTCCTTGACCGGGGTCGAGCAGCTCGTCTGCAGCTTCGGGATGCCCTCGACCTCGACCAGGCACATGCGGCAGGCGCCCACGGGCTGGCCGAGCTTGGGCTCGTAGCAGAAGTAGGGGATCTCGATGTCGCCCTGCTTGGCGGCGTCGACGAGCATGGCGCCCTCGATGGCCTGCACCTCGCGGCCGTCGATCGTCAGCTGGATGGTCTTGCGCTCTGGACGTGGCATGGCGGCGTGGGCTCAGTGGACGGGGATCGGGCCGGCGTGCTCGTCGGCCACCCCGAGCGCGACGACGTCTTCCAGCGCCGCGCCTTCCGCGCGCTCGCGCGCGGCTTCGATCTCGGCCTCGAGCTCGGTGCGGAACTTGGCGACCATCGAGCCGATCGGCATCGCCATGGCGTCACCGAGCACGCACAGGCAGTTGCCGATGATCTGCTCCTGGACCGAGGCCATGATGTCAAGGTCCATCGGCGTCGCCTCGCCGGTGTAGATCCGCTGGACCATCTTGTGGGTCCAGTTGGTCCCCTCGCGGCACGGCACGCACTTGCCGCACGACTCGTGGGCGTAGAACTTGGCCACCTTGAGCATCGTGTCCAGGACGCGCCGCGACTCGTCGGCGATGATGATGGCGCCGGAGCCGAGCATCGTGCCCGCCTTGGCCATCGAGTCGAAGTCATAGGGGATGTCGAGGTCGTCGCCGGTGAGCACCGGTGAGCTCGAGCCGCCGGGGAACCAGAACTTGATCTTCTTGCCGCTGGGCGGGCCGCCGGCGAGCCCGTAGATGATCTCCCGCGACGGGATCGCCCAGCTCGATCTCGTAGTTGCCCGGGCGCTTGACATCCCCGGAGATGGAGATGAGCTTGGTGCCGGTCGAGGTCTCGGTGCCGATCTTGGCGTACTCGTCGCCGCCCATCCGCAGGATGTGGGGCACGGTCGCCAGCGTCTCGACGTTGTTGATGAGCGTCGGGCCGGCGTACAGGCCCTCGATCGCCGGGAACGGGCGGCTTGAGCCGCGGGTTGCCGCGCTTGCCCTCCAGCGAGTCCAGCAGGCCGGTCTCCTCGCCGCAGATGTAGGCGCCGGCGCCGCGATGGAGCACCAGCGACATCGTGAAGTCCGAGCCGAGGATCCGCTCGCCCACGAAGCCGGCGTTGGCGGCCTCGGCGATCGCCGCCTCCAGGATGTCGGCCTGGAGCTGGTACTCGCCGCGGATGTAGATGAACGACTTGTTGATCTGACCCGCATAGGCGGCGATGGCGATGCCCTCGACGAGCATGTGCGGGCACTTCTGCATCAGCTCGCGGTCCTTGAACGTCCCCGGCTCGGACTCGTCGGCGTTGCAGACCAGGTACTTGACCATGTCGCCGTGGGGCAGGAAGGAGATCTTGCGCCCCATCTGGAATCCGGCGCCGCCGCGGCCGCGGATGCCCGAGTCCATGATCTGGGTCAGGACGTCCTCGGGGGACATGCTCAACGCCTTGCGCAGCATCTCGTAGCCGCCGCGGCGCTCGTACACCTCAAGCGTGTTCAGTCCCGGCTCGTCGATGCGGTCGAAGAGGATCGGCTTCATGTCTCGCTCTGGTCTTGGGGGGGAAACTCCAGCGGCGCGCTCGGCCCGGGGCGATCGGCGGTTTCGTCGGCCTCGGTGAGACCGGCCGTGTCGGCGCGGTGGGGATGATCGGGCTCGGAGAACTCCGGCAAGAAGGTGTCGACCCTCGACGTTGGGGTCCACCGAGCGTCGGTAGCGCAGCTGCTTGTCGGCGAGCACCGGGCGGCCGGCCGCGAGGTCCTCGACGATCCGTTCGGCGTCCGCGAGCTCCAGTGGCCCGACGTACTCGCCGTCGACCGATGCCATCGGCCCGATGTCGCACGCGCCCGAGGCACTCGAACGAGCGCACATCGACGTCCTGGCCGTCGGCGGCGGCGGCCATCGCGTCGTAGAACTCGTCGGCGCCGAGGATCGAGCACGAGATGTTCGTGCACACGAACACGTCGTGCGTGTGCTTGGGGTGCAGCTCGAACATGTCGTAGAAGCTCGCCACCGAGGTCAGGTAGGCGGGCGTGAGGCGCATGACTGCGGCGACCTGCTCGATGGCCTCCGGAGAGCACCATCCGTGCACCGCCTGGGCCGCGTGCAGGGACGGGATCGCCGCCGACCGGCGGTCGGGGTACTTGGCCATCGCCGCCTCGATCTCCCGCCGCAGGTCCTCGGGGACGGGCGTCGTGGCCGGGTCGGGGATGACCGCGGGATCCTTGGTGAGATCGACCGCGTCGTCCCAGCCGGGCACGCGAGAGCCATGGCCGAAGCGCGGCACGCTGCGCGACAGCGATCCGAGCGCCTGGCGGTGCGAGGCGTGGCGCTCGGAGATCTCGTCGTTGAGGTCGGCGGGGTGGTCGCGGTAGCTCATCGGTCGATCCCGCCCAGGATCGGGTCGAGCATCGCCAGCGTGGCGATGAGGTCGGCCAGGTAGGAGTCCTGAACCATCGGGGTCAGGGCCTGCAGGTTGACGAAGCTCGAGTCGCGCATGTGCACGCGGGCCGGCTTGGCCGAGCCGTCAGCGCGCACGAAGCAGCCCAGCTCACCACGTGGCCCCTCGATGGGGTAGTAGGCCTCGCCCGGCGGCACCCGAAATCCCTCGGTGACGAGCTTGAAGTGATGGATGAGCGCCTCCATCGAGGTGGCCAGCTCGTGGCGCGGGGGCAGCGCGACCTTGCGGTCGGTGGTGATGTGGGGCCCCTCGGGCAGCCCCTCGAGCGCCTGGCTGATGATCTTCACCGACTCGTAGATCTCGGCGTGGCGCACGCGATAGCGGTCGTAGTTGTCGCCGACGGTCCCCACCGGGATCTTGAAGTCGAAGTGGTCATAGCTGCAGTACGGCGCTGCCTTGCGCAGGTCCCACGGGTTGCCGGCGGCGCGCAGCAGCGGGCCGGTGACGCCGAGCGACAGCAGCGTCTCAGCGTCGAGCGGGCAGACGTTGTGCAGCCGCTCGAACACGATCTGGTTCTTCTCCAGCAGGTCCGCGTACTGGTCGGCGCGGGTGGGCATGTCGGCGAGGAACGTCCGCAGCTTGGCGGCGAAGCCGCGCGGGATGTCCTCCATCACGCCGCCCACCTGGAAGTAGCGGGTGTGCATGCGCTGGCCCGAGGACATCTCGAACAGGTCGAGGATCTTCTCGCGCTCGCGGAAGCAGTACCAGAACATCGAGATCGCGCCGAGGTCCAGCGCGCTCGTGCCCAGCCACACCAGGTGGGACATGATCCGGTTGAGCTCGAGGTGGATGACTCGCAGGTACTGGGCGCGCGGAGGCACCTCCACGTCCAGCAGGGTCTCGACGGCGCCGCAGAAGGCCAGCGAGTTGAAGTAGTAGGCCAGGTAGTCCATCCGCTCGACCACGGGGATGACCTTCCAGTAGGCCTTGTCCTCGGCGGTCTTCTCGATCCCGGTGTGGACGTAGCCGATGATCGGCTTGATGTCGCGCACGACCTCGCCCTCGAGCGTCGCCAGCAGGCGCAGGACACCGTGGGTGGCGGGGTGGTGCGGCCCGATGTTGAGCGTCAGCAGCTCATGGGTCTCGCCCTGGCCGGCCGACTCGGCCGAGTAGGTGATCGACTCCTCGCGCTTGCGGTAATCGGCGGTGTCCAGCGCCATCAGATCCACTTCCCGTAGGAGTTCTCTTCGTTGTAGGTGAAGAGCACGGGCTCGCCGCCGACCGGGAAGTCGCGGCGCTGAGGGAAGCCCTCGAAGTCCTCGGGCATGAGGATCCTCCGCATGTCGGGGTGGCCCTCGAAGACCACGCCGAACATGTCGTAGACCTCGCGCTCGGGGAAGTTGGCGCCGGGGAACAGGCCTGTCGCGGTGGCGATCCGAGGGTCGTCGGTGTGGACCCGGGCCTTGACGGTGATCCGGTCCACCTCGGTCATGTTGAGCAGCTCGTAGAGCACGCCCAACCGGGGCTCGTCGGGGTAGTAGTCGACGCCGTGCAGGCTGGCCAGGAACGTGTAGCCCTCGTCCTTGAGAGAGACGAGGATGTCGATCACGTGCGCCGGGTTGACCAGCAGCACCGCGCGCTCGCCGCGCCCGAAGTCGGTGCCGAGAATCGACTCTGCGTTGCGGTCGCGGAGTGCGTTGGCCGTCTGCTCGAGCCCGGTCGCGTCAGGCACCGGCGGTGTCCCCTCCCGGGAACACATTGATCGCCGCGTCGCTGGCGCTGGAGTTGGTCCCGGTGGGGAGTACTTCTTCGGTGCCCACCGCGTGGTAGCGCTCACGCCACCCGTCGCGCTCGGTGCCGTGGATCTTCTCGCGCAGGCGCAGGATGCCGTGCAGCAGCGCCTCGGGCCGCGGCGGGCAGCCGGGCACGTGCACGTCGATCGGCAGGAACTTGTCGGCCGGCACGAGCGCGTAGTTGTTGAAGACGCCCATCGAGGAGCAGCATGCGCCCATCGAGATCGCCCACCGCGGCTCGAGCATCTGGTCATAGATGCGGCGAATGACCGGCGCCATCTTCACCGACACCCGGCCCGAGAGGATGAGCAGGTCCGCCTGGCGCGGCGAGGCCCAGAAGGCCTCCCAGCCGAACCGCGCGACGTCGACCCGGGCGCCGACGATCGACATCATCTCGATGGCGCAGCAGGCCAGGCCGAACGTCAGCGGCCAGATCGAGTTGCCCTGTGACCACGCCACCGCCTTGTCAACGGTGGTGGTCAGAACCGACTCCTTGACGTAGCGCTCCAGCGCCTCGCCCTCCAGGTCCCCGCGCAGCATGTCGCGGGCCTGCAGCTGGCGCGCGCGGAAGTCCAGCGGCGCGCCAGGGTGAGCGGCCGGGTGGGTGGGGTCCAGTGCCTCGCGCTTTATTTCCATTCCAGGGCTCCTCGGCGCCAGACATACACGAACGCCACCATCAGGAGCACGACGAAGACGATCGTCTCGCTCAGCGCGAAGGTGCCGAACGCGCGCAGCTGCACCGCGATCGGATACAGGAAGATGACCTCGATGTCGAACAGGATGAACAGCATCGCGATCAGGTAGAAGCTGATCCCGAAGCGGAACCCCCGCTGGATCTCCGACGGCAGACCGCACTCGTACGGAGTGGTCTTGCTCTGCTGGCGGTGCGTCCCGCGCACGCCGGTGAATAGGTTGAGGACTCCGAAGAGGCCGCCTACAGCGCTGCCGAGCAGGAGGAAGACGATCGCCGGTAGATAGCTTCGAAGCACAGAACCTCTTATATCACCGACGTAGGGAAGCTTGTAACACAGTGTTACTTAGTGCGAAATGCGGCTATCTACTCCGTGCGTTTCTCGCCGTCCCTGGTCATACCCGCAAAGTACGCGATAACGCGGATACCCACGTGAGCGTCCGGTGAAGCTCGTTCATCTCGTCGTCGGGGTGCTCTCCATCGCCCTGATGGGGGGTGCCGGCGTGTGGGGCGCGTGGTGCTGGTACCGCGTCAGGCACAGCGCCTGGTTCTGGCGCATGCTGCGCGCCGGGCAGGTGGTGGTGGTCATCGAGGCGGCGCTGGGAGGGGTGCTCGTGCTCACGGGCTCCAAGGAGTCGAGCCTGCATCTCATCTACGGGCTGCTGCCGTTGGGCATCTCGTTCGTCGCCGAGCAGCTGCGGATCGCCTCGGCCCAGATGGTGCTCGACGGCCGCGGCTTTGAGTCAACCGCCGCCGTCGGCGAGCTGCCGGAGGCCGAGCAGCGCGTGGTCGTGGTGTCGATCGTCCAGCGCGAGCTCGGGGTGATGGTGCTCGCCGCGCTCGTGATCCTGGTGCTGCTGATCCGGGCGGCCGGGACCGGCGGCTGACAGACGGCTGCACGCGCGGGCGCGCGTGTGGGTCCCCCGGCGTCGGCACCTCTGGTTGCCGCCGTAGGAGGACGATCGCGCTGTTGTGAAGTACTTCGGTGGCGAGCGTCGCACAAGCCGGCGCCGGGGGTGCCCATACGTTCGGCGCGCGCCGGGAGTGTCCTGCAAATGTCAGTGCACGATCAGGGTGCCGTACGCACCAAGCGCCTGGTCGGACAGGATCGAGGAGGACATGAGGTAGTGGCCGGGGCCCAGCGCCGCATCCAGCTCCTCGGTCTGCCCGGGCGCGATCGGCTTGGTCGCCGCCTCGGTCTGCCCGTTGAGGGTGATCACCAGGTCGTGGGTCAACCGCCCGTAGTTGTGCACGAACATCGTCAGCAGGCCGGTCTGCGCCCGGACGTCCTGCGGCGTGACCCGGTACTCGTTGAGCGCGATCTGCAACGTGCGCCCGCTTCCGACGGTCGTCGTCCTGCCGCACGCGGCCACGGCCAGCGATGCCAGCGCGACGGCGAGCAGCGGGAGGGGAGGGCGCTTCGTACGCACGGCGTGCCGATTATGATCCCTGCCCGATGAGCCGGTTGGCGAAGATCCTGGCGCTCGGCACGGCTGCGGTTGCGGTGGCCGCCGTCACCGCCGCCTGCGGGACCCAGAGGATCGCGGTGCCCAAATCCGAGGCGCAGCTGCGCAGTGGCGCGGAGCTGTTCCAGCAGCGCTGCTCGGGCTGCCACTCGCTCTCCTACGCCGCCGCCAACGGTTCGGCGCCGAACATCCGCACCGCCCAGGCCATCAGCGGCCCGAACTTCAATCAGCGCTGCGAGCGGCCCGTTGACCGCGTGCTCTACGCGATCGAGAACGGCGGCTTCTCGGGCGCGTACATGCCCCAGAACGTCGTCGTCGGCCAGGACGCCCTCGACGTGGCCAAGTTCGTCGCCACCTACGCGGGCCGCCAGGCGCCGCGGGAGACCGGCATTACCGTCTGCCAGGACAAGGCGCTCGGGACCCTGCCGGCCGGCAGCCAGTAGACGACGGGGGCCGGCAGTTCTCGACATCAAGCTGATCCGTCGCGACCCCGACGCCGTGCGGACGGCGCTGTCGCGCCGCGGGGCCGGCGCGGCGGAGACGATCGACCGCGTCCTGGAGCTCGACGAGCAGTGGCGCGCCCTCACCACCCAGCTCGAGCAGCTGCGCTCCGAGCAGAACGCCGCCAGCAAGGCGCTGAAGGGCGCGCCCAGCCCCGAGCAGCGCGAGCAGCTCGCCGAGCTGTCGGCCCGCGGGCGCGCGCTGTCCGACGACGAGACGCGGTTGCGCGCCGAGCGCGACACGGCGCTCACCTCGCTGCCCAACCTGCCCTCCGACGACGCGCCGGACCAGGACACCGTTCTCAGGGAGGTGGGCGAGGGCAAGCCGAGCGGGCGCGACCACCTCGAGCTCGCCGGGCCGCGGATCGACATGGAGCGCGGCGCGCGGCTCTCGGGCTCCCGCTTCGCCTATCTGCGCGGGGACCTGGTCCTCGTCGAGCTCGCCCTCGTCCGCTACGCGATGGAGAAGCTCGGCGGCGAGGGCTTTGAGCCGGTGATCCCGCCCGTCCTCGTCCGCGAGCAGGCCCTCTACGGCACCGGCTTTTTGCCCGACACCGAGCAGCAGATCTACTCGCTGCCCGACGACGACCTGTACCTGGTCGGGACCTCCGAGGTGGCGCTTTGGCCTCGATGCACCGCGACGAGATCCTCGCCGCCGACGAGCTGCCCCTGCGCTATGCCGGGTTCTCCAGCTGCTTCAGGCGAGAGGCCGGCGCGGCCGGCAAGGACACCCGCGGCATCTTCCGCGTGCACCAGTTCGACAAGGTCGAGATGTTCTGCTTCGTCGAGCCCGACACCGCCGGCGCCGAGCACGAGCGCCTGCTCGCCATCGAGGAGTCGATCATGCAGGACCTCGAGATCCCCTACCGGGTGGTGGCGATCGCCGTCGACGACCTCGGCGCCTCGGCCGCCTCCAAGTTCGACATCGAGGCCTGGCTGCCCGGCCAGGGCCGCTATCGCGAGCTCACCTCCACCTCCAACACCACCGACTACCAGGCGCGGCGCCTCGACATCCGCTACCGCCCCGCCGACGGCAAGCCCGCGCACCTGGCCACGCTCAACGGCACCGCGGTGGCGGTGGGGCGGACGATCATCGCGCTGCTGGAGAACGGGCAGCGCGAGGACGGGTCGGTGGGGTTGCCTGCCGTGTTGGCGAGGTGGGGCGCGCCGGAGGTGCTGCCGGCCGCGCCGGGGTTGTCTGTCTTAGCGGCTCGGTCGCGGCTGGCCTCGGCGTTGCCGCGCGACACGCGCGCACGTCAACGGCGGGCTTGGGAAGGACTGGCTGGAGCGCGCCGGCAAACCTGGATTACGTAGCAAACCATCGCCGGGCGCCGAGGTTTGGCACCGATTCCATGTCCCACCTGGTTTTCGTGCCAAACCTGCAAGCGCAATCCAGGTTTGCCCCGATTTCCAGGTCCGGAGCCCACCGCGACGGCCCGAACCCCCAGACACCACCCCTTCCCCAGCAAAACCGACCCTCAGCAAAGACCACGCACCCAAGCCGCAGCGCACCCCCGCAACCCCAACCACCCATAAAAAAGGCGCCGCACCGCGGCGCCGAACCTCAGCGCAGGTTGGTGACGGCCCGCAACGCCGGCGGGCGACCGTTTTCGAGTACTACCAGCGCGGCCCGCGGCGGCCCGCAGGTGGCGATCCGGGCCCGGAGGCGGACACCGAAGGTGTTCCACGGGCGCACGAAGGTGCGCGTGCTGTCGGGGTCGTCGCCCGACGGCGGCCTGGGCGATCGCGGCGGCGAAGCCGGTCCGGCCCTGGGACTCGGTGTCGGCGGGGACGAGCAGTTCGGCGACCGGACGGTCGATCGCGGCCTCTTCGGTGACGCCCAGCAGCGACTGGGCCTCGCGGGACATGGCCTGGATCGACATCGACGAATCGACGACGAGGAAGGCGTCCTTGCTGGACGGGACGGCGTCCTCGCGGGCCTCGAGCAGCAGACCGAGCCCGCACGAGACGCAGACGCGGGCCGTCGGAGGCGGCGCGCCCGTTGGGCGAGGGCGCTGCGCAATGGCCGCAGAACCAAAGCCAGTTAGCGGTGGAGTCGAGCCCACCTTCTACGAGTCTCAGTGCCGGTCTTTGGATCATGGACGTGTACGAGGATCAGACGGCCCTCGCCGTTCCCCTGCATCCTCCCTCCCTTACGGAGGAAGTCTACGAAAGGGATCGGGTGAGCGCAAGAACACTTAAGCGGTTCTTCGCTTTTTGGACCAATGATCCAGCGGAGAGGGGGGGATTCGAACCCCCGAACGAGGTTAACCCCCGTTACGCGATTTCCAGTCGCGCCCGTTCAGCCGCTCCGGCACCTCTCCTGGGTGGGCATGAGCGTAGCGTGGCGGGCGGTTTCCCAGCGCTTGCGCGGGCCCCAGGGCGCCCTCCTGCCCCGGGCGCTCGTGCCGCGTCTGAAAAGTTCGGTGGCAGCCTCGCGTCCAGCCACTCGCGACGCTGCTCACGAATTTCCCAGACCCGACGCTAGATCTGCCATCTCCCGTCGCGCAGCAACGGGACCTCAGCCCCGTCTGACAGAAATCCGGTCACGGCGACCTCGTCGCTCCCGATCATGAAATCGGTGTGAATGACGCTCTTGTTGGCGCGCTCGGTGTCCGCGGCGTCGGCCACGCCCGCCACATAGCCGTGGCCCAGGGCAATGTGGCTGGCCGCGTTCTCGTCCAGCAGGGTGTCGAAGAACACCGTCCCCAGAGGGCCGATCCGGCCCTCGCGGTCCACCAGCGCCACCTCGCCGAGCCGGGCCGCGCCGTCATCGGCGGCGATCATCCCGCGGATGACCTCGCCGCCCTGGTCGGCGTCGACCTGGACCGCGCGCCCGCCCTCGAACCGGATCTTCAGCCCGGTGACCGTCGTCCCGGAGGTGAACAGCGGCTTGGTCGAGGTCACCACGCCCTCGACGCGCTCGGGGTCAGGGGTCGTGAACACCTCCTCGGTGGGGATGTTGGGCTGGTGCTCGATGCCGTCGGCGGTCTCGAACTTGGCCGCCAGCCACGTGCTGGACGGCAGCAGCCCGATGCTGAGGTCGGTGCCGGGCCCCTCGAAACCGCACCCGGTCGAGCTTGAGGTCGTCCAGCGCGGCGCTGACGCGCTTGAGCTCGCCCAGCCGGGTCTCCCACTCCGCCACCGGATCGGGCTCGTCCAGCCGGGTCACGTGCGCGATCTCGCTCCACAGCCGCTCCAGCGCGGCCGGCGGCTCCAGCCGCGGGTAGACGAGCGACGCCCACGCCGGCGTCGGGCAGGGGACGATCGTCCAGTTGGTGGTGGCGTCGTTGAGGACCTTCATCGCCTCGGGGACCCGCGGCAGCCGGTCCAGGCTGATCAGCTCGGGGTCGACGTCGTCGAGCGCGTGTGGCGCCACTGGCCCCGACAGCGAGATCCGCGCCGCGCGGAGCTCGCCCAGCGCCAGCACCCGCTCGCCCAGCCACGGCGGGACGTAGCCCAGCGTGTCGCGGTCGGCGTTGAGCGCCCGCGCGCGCTTGAAGTACACGTCGAACACCGTGAGATCGACGAACTTGGCTCCGGCGGCGTACGCGGCCTCCGCGACCGCCCGCGCCATCGCCTCCTTGCCCGGTTCCGAGGACACCGCGACGATCTGCCCGGGCTGCACATTGGCGCCCAGACGGACCGCGAGCGTCGCCATTTCGGTGGTAAAGCGCTCAGCCTCAGTCATCGGCACATCATTCCCGATCCGCCCCGGCGGCGGCTGCGCCACCCGCACGCGCCAGCAGGACTCCCGGGGTTGAGGATTCCGGCCGGGTCCAGGGTGCGCTTGACCGCGCGCAGCACCTCGATGCCGAGCGTGCCCACCTCTCGGGGGTAGAGGTCCCGGTGATCGGCGCCGACGCCGTGGTGGTGGGTGATCGAGCCGCCCGCGGCCAGGATCGCCTCGCCGGCGGCGGCCTTGGCCGCCTCCCACTGGGCGATCGGATCCGCCAACTGGGCGCACGCGACGCGTGAAGTACAGCGACGCGCCCGCCGGATACACGTGCGAGATGTGGCAGAGGACCGCCGGCGGGGTCCCGAGCGCCGGTGAGCGTGTCGCGCAGGGCGCCGGCTACGGCGGCGTAGAGCCCCGGCAGCGCCGCCCAGAACGTCACCGTCTCGAGCGTCTCGACCAGCGCGCCGGCGTCGAGCAGCGCGTCGCGCAGGTAGGGACCGCGGTAGCGACCGGACGCCCAGCCGTCACCGGCCCCGGGCACCGGCTCGCCGCCCGCGCCGAGCAGCTGCTCCGCGGTGGCCCGGCGGTACCGCTCGACCTCCTCATAGCGAGCCCTCCCAGCCGACGATCGCCAGGCACCCGCCGGCCTGGCCGCCGATCTCGCCCCCGCCGATGTCCAACGGCCGCGCGAGGCCCATCGCCGTCTCGGCCTCGTCGGAGAGCCGCAGCACCGTCGGGCGAGGGCCGTCTTGGGCCAGTCGCCGCACGAGTGCGGTCCCCTGCGCGAATGACGGCAGCATCCAGCCCTCGTAGACGCGATGCTCGGGCGCCGGGTCCAGCGCCAGGGTCAGCGACGTGATCACGCCCAGCGTCCCCTCGGACCCGAGGATGAGCTGGCGCAGGTCCGGGCCGGCGGCGGACTTGGGAGCCCGACCCAGCTCGAGGGTCCCCGCGGGCGTGGCCAGGCGTAGGGCCAGCACCCGATCGTCGAAGCGCCCGTAGCCCGCCGAGCTCTGGCCGCTCGAGCGGGCCGCGGCAAAGCCGCCGAGCGTCGCGTACTCCCAGGACTGGGGGAAGTGGCCCAGCGTGTAGCCCCGGGCGCCCACCAGCGCCTCGGCCTCCGGTCCCCGCAGCCCGGGCTCGAGCACCGCCAACCGCGACTCCTCGTCGATACGCACCAGGGCATTCAAGCGGCGCAGGTCGAGCGCCACCGCTCCGGTGAAGCCCTCCGCGTCGGGACGCAGCCCGCCGACGACCGAGGTTCCGCCTCCGAACGGGATGACGGCCACCCGGTGCTCGCTGCAGCACTCGAGCGCCGCCTGGACCTCGTCTTCAGACGCGGGACTGACGACGAGGTCGGGCGCGCTGATCGGTCCGCCGCCGCGCAGCTCGAGCAGGTCGATGGTCGACTTCCCGCGCGCGTGGCGCGCGCGCGTGTCGTGGTCGCCGCGGGCGTGCTCGGCGCCGACAATCCGCGCCAGCGCGGCCCCGGCCGCGTCGGGCAGGCGCGCGGGGACGAGCGGCAATGCCTCGAGCGCCGGAGGCGCCGCGCCGCGGCGCTCGATCCGCAGGGCATCGCGCAGCAGCGCCTCGAGCATCTCGGGCAGGGGGGTCGCCAGCGCCGGGTCCCCCCACCCCGACCACGAGATCTCGGCCCGGGGCTCGTCAGGTCGCGTCGCCATCGGGCTGACCGTACCCGCTGGGCTCAGGGAGTACTGCGCCGATGCGGGATCGCCACGGCGATCAGCCGCAGCGGCGAGGCTGCCGCCCCCGAGCCGGAGCTGGCGAGGGCCGCCTGGCGCGCCCGACGAACCGGACGGACCGGATTGGCGTTTCTGTTACCCGCCGCGTAGCCTCATGGGCGACGGAGAACGCCAGTCACGGGAGAGAGACATGCGTGAAGGACTGATGATGGACGACTACCCCCTCTCGCTGACGGGGATCGTTGAACGCGCGGAGCGGCTCAGTCCCCAGCGCAAGGTCGTCTTCCGCCGCCCGGACGGGTCGGTGGGCCGGACCACGTTCGGCGACTGTGCCGCGCGAGCCCGCCGGTTGGCCAGCGCGCTCGAGCGGCTGGGGATCGCGCCCGGCGACCCCGTCGCGACCCTCATGTGGAACCAGCCCGAGCACGTGGAGGTCTACTTCGCCCTGCCATCGATGGGTGCGGTGCTGCACACGCTCAACCCGCGGCTGCACCCCGACGAGCTCAGCTTCATCGTCAACGATGCCGAGGACCGCGCGATCGTCGTCGACGAGTCGCTGCTAAAGGTCTTCGAGTCCTTCCACGGCGCGCGCGACTTCGAGCACGTGATCGTCGTCAGCCGCGACGGGCCGGTCCCCGACGGCTATCACGACTACGAGGCGCTCATCGCCGACGCCGAGCCGATGGAGTGGCCGGAGGCCGACGAGCGCGCTGCCGCCGCCATGTGTTACACGTCGGGCACCACGGGGCGGCCCAAGGGCGTGGTCTACTCACACCGGTCGCTGGTGCTGCACTCGCTGGTCGCCGCTCTGCCCGACGCCAACGACCTCGCCTCGCGCGACACCGTCCTGCCGGTGGTGCCGATGTTCCACGCCAACGCGTGGGGCCTCGTCTTCACCGCGGCGCTGGTCGGCGCCGGGCTCGTCCTGCCCGGCCCTCGTCTGGACGCCCTCAGCATCCTCGACCTGCTCGCCGAAGAGCAGGTCACCGTGACCGCGGGCGTCCCGACGGTGTGGATGATGATGCTCCAGGCCGTCGACGCCGAGCCAGACCGCTGGGACCTGAGCAAGCTGCGGATGCTGCTCGTGGGTGGGTCGGCGGTGCCGCGCAGCATGCTCGTCGGCTTCGACCGCCACGATCTGACGATCATCCAGGCCTGGGGCATGACCGAGACCTCCCCGCTGGGCAGCGTCTGCCGCCTCCCGCTCGAGCTCGACGACGCCTCCGAGGAGGAGCGGTACGACTACCGGGCCCGGCAGGGGCGCCCCAGCCCGTTCGTCGAGATCCGCGCCCGCGGCGACGACGGTGAGCTCATCCCGTGGGACGATGAGGCGATGGGCGAGCTCGAGGTGCGCGGGCCGTGGGTGGCGCGCGCCTATCACCAGGGCCGCGGAGCGGAGAAGTTCACCGACGACGGCTGGTTTGCCACGGGCGATGTGGTGACGATCGACGCCACGGGGAACCTGAAGATCTGTGACCGCTCCAAGGACCTCGTCAAGTCCGGCGGCGAGTGGATCTCGTCGGTGGACCTCGAGAACCTGCTGATGGCCCACGACGGCGTGGCCGAGGCCGCCGTCATCGCGATCCCCGATGACCGGTGGGGTGAGCGCCCGCTCGCCGTGATCGTCGTGCGCGAGGACCACACGGTCGAGCCCGACGACCTCAAGGCCCATCTCGCCCAGCACTACGCCAAGTGGCAGATCCCCGACCGCTTCGAGTTCATCGATGAGATCCCCCGGACCGCGACGGGCAAGTTCAAGAAGACGGCATTGCGCGAGATCTACGTGGGCGCAAAGGTGTAGGACGCCAAGACGCTGGGATCACGCCGCTCAGCGGGTGGCCGTCAGCTCCTCGAGCATCGGCATCTGCTTGACCACCTGCTTCTTGTTGTTGATCGTCTGGGTGATCGAGATGCCGGTGCCCTTGGTGATCTTCAGCCGCAAGAAGCGGACCTTCACCTGCGGGAAGGTGAGGATGTCGGTGAGCCGGTTCATGTGCCCGCTCACCGAGGCGACGGCGATCCACCGCTTCCCGTTGGCCGACACCTGGAGCGTGTAGGCGCCGGGGCGCAGCGTCTTCACTGGGTGCGCCGGCGGGTGGACGTTGGGCTTGGGCGGCTCGGGCCACAGCCGGCCCCAGGTCACCGCGACTCGCCCGATCGTGCGCCGGGCGGTGCTCGTGCGCGCGGTCAGCGTCGCCGGCACCGAGACGGGCTGCCAGTCCGTGGCGGGGCTCCCGTCCACGGCGGCCAGCGCCGGCGCGCCGGGCTGGGCGCTCGAGCTCCTGGCCGTCTGGCAGCGGACGGCGTCGCCGGGTGGCCGTGACGTCGGGGCGGGCCGTCGGGATGGTGACGCTCTGGCCCACCGACACCGTGCGCGTCCCCGACGGGGTGCTCAGCGGGAGCGGTGCGCCGCTCAGCAGGGTCACCGTCGTGCGGTGCGATCCGACGGAGACCTGGAACGTGCGTCCGCGCCACGCGAGGTTGTGCAGGACCACGCCGGAGATCTCGCGGTTGAGGCTGGGGGCGATGCGCACGCCCGCAGCCTCCCAGCGCAGCCCGGAGTAGCCGTAGAGGAACTCCTGCAGGAATCCGCCGATGCCGGTCATGAACGTGAACGCCCCGCCCGTCTTTGTCTCGGAGAACTGGTGGAAGATGTCGCGGATGAACGGCTCGTAGCTGCGCTGGGTGTAGACGAAGGCCGAGCAGCCCGGGGTCCCGAGCGTGAGGCTGTCGATCTCGTTGACGGCGTCGCTCATGGAGGGCCCGCCCGGGTCGGTGCGCGGAACGTAGTAGTTGATGTCGTTCCGGGCCACCGAGCGCGACATCGGGAGCTGCCAGGGGTACTGGAGCAGCGTCACGTCGGCCTGCTTGACCAGCTGGCCGCCGTAGCCGGAGTACTCGGGATGGATCCGCGTGCCGGCCTTGACCGCGGTCGGCACCGTGAGCCCGGCGGCGATCTGCGACCACGACGGCGGTGGGGTCTGTCCGAGCGCCGTGGCCGCGGCGACGGCGTCCTGGAGCGTGGTCTTGGCGCCGGCGTTGGTGAACGCCGCGTCGTTGACGTCGGGGTTCTCCTCGTCGGGATCGGTGACGTTGTTGATGTGGTAGCTGCCGTCGGCCGCGCGCGTGGCGTGCGAGGCCCAGAATGCCGCCGCACCGGAGATCACCGGCCAGCCCTGGGTTGCCAGCCACGCCTTGTCGCCCGTGACCAGGTAGTACTGCCACTGGGCCAACGCGATGTCGGCGGTGATGTGCTGCTCGAACAGGCCCTCGCTGTTGACCGACACCGGCGGCGGGATCTGCTCGGTCCCGTCCAGGGCGCTCTCCCACGGGAAGCGGGCCGCCACCCCCCCGACGCCGGCAAAGCCCGTGGCGGTGGCGTGCTGCTGGGCCTGGGTGAGGCGGTCAAAGCGGTAGGCGTCCATGCCGGCGGCGAGATCGGGGTGCTGGGCCAGCAGCGACGGGTACATCCACGTCTCGGCGTCCCAGAAGATGTGCCCGTCGTAGCCGTTGGAGGACAGGCCGGCGGGGGAGATGCTCCAGTCCACGCCGTCGCGCGTGTTGGACCACAGGTAGAACTCTGAGGCGTTGACGTCGGTGGCCACGGTGCTGTTGCCCCGCACGTCGATGCGCCCGGTCCACAGCGCGGCCCACGCCGCCTGGTTGGCGGTCAGGGCGGCGTCGTAGCCGTCCATCGCCGCGGTGGCAGCGGCGGACTGCGCGGCGGCCACCGGCGTCGCCGTGTCCTGGGAGTCGTCGATCCCGACGTACTTGGTGAAGACGTAGCTCTGGCCGGCGGTGACCGGGAAGCTGACCTGCTGGCCGATGGTCTGAGACTGGCTCGCGTCGACCTCGGTCGGCGTGGCCGTGACGTTCGCGCTCGTCTGCAGCTGGCTGGCGATAGCGGCCTCGATGCCGAGCGTCTGGCTCTTGACGTCCACGTAGGTCTGGTGGGTGGCGGGTACGAAGCCCTTGCCGGCCTCGTCGCTCAGCGTCGCCGGGGAGCCGTCGATCTCGTCGGTGACCGTCGCGGTACCGGACCACTGGGGCGTCAGGGTCAACTGCACGAGGCCCAGGTGCGCGTTGCCGCGGTCGGTGAACACCTGATAGCTGAGCTTGGTGGTGTGGCCGTCGGGCGCCTTCCAGGTGGCGGAGGTGCTGATCACGCCGGTGTGCAGGTCGATCGACTGGCGCCAGCCGGTCGTGGTGCCGGTCGTGAGCGAGAACGGCTGCCCGCCGTCGGCGAAGGTGAGCGTCGACCAGGTCGGGATGTTGGCGCGCTGCTGGACGGCGTCGCTCACCGTCTTGGGCGTCGTGGGCTTGGCATAGAAGCCGGCCAGCTCGGACTGGGCCGGCACCGTCCCGCCGGCGTAGCCCTGCCCGGTCGCGGGCACGCGCACGCCGAGCAGCCCGTTGCCCGTGAACGTCGGCGCATACCCGGACGCCGTGGCGGGGTTGGTGGCGGTGAGCACGAAGCTCCCGCTCGCCGCGGCCGACGACGCTGCCAGCGCCATCACCGCCCCTGTGACGCAGGCCAGCTTCAACAGACGCATCCCAACCTCCCTTGACGGACGGCTACCGGATTACCCATGGTTCGCCCCTGACAAACCTCGCCGTCAGACCTCCCCTTCGCGGCCGTCAGCCGGCGCCCAGCCGCGCCTTCTGGACCTTGCCCATGTCGTTGCGGGGCAGCTCGTCCAGGAAGCGCACGTCGCGCGGGCGCTTGTGGGGAGCGAGCAGGCCGGCCACGTGGTCGATGAGCTCTGACTCCGACACGCTCGCGCCGTCGCGCACCACGATCCAGGCCACGACGCGCTCGCCCAGGTCGTCGTCGGCCTCGCCGGTGACGGCGGCGTCCTCGACGGCGGGGTGCTCGCGCAGGCAGCCCTCGATCTCTCCGGCGCCGATCTTGTAGCCGCCGCTCTTGATGAGGTCGGTGGCGCGGCGTCCGACGATGCGGATGTACCCCTCGGCCGTCCGGGTGGCCATGTCGCCGGTGGCAAACCAGCCGTCGCGCATCGCCTCGGCGGTGGCATCGGGGCGGTTGAGGTACTCGAGGAACAGGTTGGGCCCGCGGACCTGGATCTCGCCGATCGTCTCGTCGTCGGCGCCCTCCAGGACGGCTCCGTCGTCGTCGACGAGCCGGACGTCGACGCCGGGCAGCGGCGGCCCCACGGTGCCCGGGCGCCGGGCGTCGCATCGGCATGGACAGCGGTGTTCATGAGCGTCTCGGTCATCCCGTAGCGCTCCACCACGCCCGCGGCCGGTCAGCTCCTGGATGCGGGCATGCTCGGTGGCCGGCAGCGCCGCGGACCCGGAGACGAGCAGCCGCGCGCCGCCCAGCGCCTTGGCCAGCTCCGGCGACTCGGCGGCCGCGTCGGCGAGGCGCCGGTACATCGTCGGCACGCCGAACAGCATCGTCGCCGGCCCCGTCGAGCGCCTCCTGCACCCCCTCGGGCGAGAAGCGCCCGATGTGGAGCGCGGTCCCGCCGCGCCGGACCGGGCCGAGGATCCCGATCACCAGGCCGTGCACGTGAAACAGCGGGCAGCCCGTGGGCGACGACGTCGGCGTCGGTCCACCCCCACACTTCGGCGAGCGCGTCGAGGTTGGAGGCGATCGCGCGCCGGGGCAGGACCGCGCCCTTGGGGCGGCCGGTGGTCCCCGACGTATAGACGATGAGGGCAGGGTTCTCGTCGCCGAGGTGCGGGAAGGTGACGCCATCGCACGGGAGGTCGCCGTCGAGGTCGATCTCCACGCGCCGGCGCCCCTGCAACGCCTCGGGCACCCTGCTGCCCGGCGCCACCGCGATCGCGTCGGGCTCGGCGTCGCCGACGATGTGGGCGAGCTCGCTGGAGCCGGACTTGGGGTTGATCGGGATCGCCGGGACACCCGCCACCAGCGCCCCGATGACCGCCACGGCCGTCTCGATCCGCGGCTCGGCCAGCACCGCCACCCGCGCCGCCCCGTCAAGCTCGCCGGCAACAGCGCGCACCGCCCGTGCGAGCTCCACGTAGGACAGCGACCTGTCGGGGAAGCTCAGCGCCGTGCGGTCGGCCGCGGGGTCCGCGAGTGCGGGGAAGAGCATGACCTCGACAGTGTGCCCGACCGGCCTCCCATCCGTTCGGATGGTCGTGCTGGGTCTCGCAGTGGTCGGGCCGGGCAACGCCGACCCGACCACTGTGGAGAGGAGAGACTGTGCAGATCGACGTCTGCCCGGGAACGCTTGGCGCTCCCGCGATACCGGCGACTCCACTGCCCTGGAACCGTCCGGCCGACGACTATCTACACAATATCAATTGACTTTATCACATTAGGCCGCGGCGCCGGAGGCATCAGAATCCACCCATGACCGTTCACACCGCATCTGCTCGGATCGGGGACTCGATCCTGGACACCATCGGCGATACCCCGCTGGTCAGGCTGTCTCGCATCGGCGCAGGCCTGCGCCCGCAGCTGGTGGCCAAGCTCGAGGTGTTCAACCCCGGCGGGTCGATCAAGGACCGCGTCGCCGTGGCCCTGATCGAGGCCGCCGAGCGCGACGGCCGGCTGCGCCCCGGCGGCACGATCGTGGAGCCCACCTCCGGCAACACCGGCACCGGCCTGGCCATCGCCGCGCGGCTGAAGGGCTACCGCGTCATGGCGGTGATGCCCGACAAGATGTCGCGGGAGAAGATCGACCTGCTGCGCGCCTACGGCGCCGAGGTGGTCCTGGCGCCGACCGACGTCCCGCCCGATTCGCCCCGCTCCTACTACCGCGTCGCCGACCGGCTGACCGCGGAGATCCCCGGGGCCTTCCAGCCCAACCAGTACGCCAACGAGGCCAATCCCCGCGCCCACTACCAGTCCACCGGACCCGAGATCTGGGAGCAGACCGAGGGCCGGCTGACCCATCTCGTCGTCGGCGTGGGCACCGGCGGCACCGTCTCCGGCGCCGCCCGCTACCTGCGCGAGCGACGCCCGGACCTCGTCGTCGTCGGCGCCGATCCCGAGGGCTCGATCTACTCCGGCGGCGAGGAGAACGTGCGCCCCTACCTGGTGGAGGGCGTGGGCGAGGACTTCTGGCCCCAGACCTTCGACCCCGCGTCGGTCGACCGGTGGGTCACGGTGTCCGATCGCGACGCCTTCCTCACCACGCGCCGGCTGGCCCACGCCGAGGGCATCCTCGCCGGCGGCTCGGGCGGGCTGGCGCTGCACGCCGCGCTGCGTGGTCGCCGCCGAGATCGACGACCCCGACGCCATGGTGGTGGTGATCCTCCCCGACGGCGGCCGCTCCTACCTGTCCAAGATCTTCTCCGACGCCTGGATGCGCCAGTACGGCTTCCTCGAGCGCGACGCCAACCTCACCGTCGGCGACGTCCTGCGCCGCAAGAGCGAGGCCGGCGAGTTCCCCACCCTCGTCACCGTGCAGCCCCACTTCAAGGTGCGCGAGGCCGTCGCGCTGCTGCACGAGCATCGCGTCTCCCAGCTCCCGGTCGTCTCGGCCCACGACCCGGCCGCGGTGGTGGGGGCGATCGGCGAGCGGGGGCTGCTCAAGCACGCCGCCCAGGACCCCGCGCTGCTCGACGCCGAGATCGGTGAGGTGATGGAGGCGCCCTTCCCGGCGGTGTCCAGCGAGGACCCGGTCCGCGAGGCGGTTGAGCTGCTCGCCGGCGACACGCAGGCGCTGCTGGTCACCCACGAGGGCCATGCCGAGGGCCTGGTCACCCGCACCGACCTGCTCGAGGCGCTGGCGACATGAGCTCCGACCACTCCCAGGACGCGTTCGCCACCCGGGCCGTCCACGCCGGGCTGACCCCCGACCCGTCGTTTCGCTCGGTCATCCCGGCCATCCACCAGACCTCCACCTATGCCCAGGCCAAGCCCGGGCGAGTTCGTCGGCGACTACGACTACTCGCGCTCGGCCAACCCGACCCGGGCCGCGCTGGAGCAGGCGCTCGGCGAGCTCGAGGGCGGGCAGGCGGTGGCCTTCTCCTCGGGCCTGGCCGCCGAGCACGCGCTGATCACCGTCACCTGCGAGGCCGGCGCGCACATCGTGCTCCCCGATGACCTCTACGGCGGCACCTACCGCCTCGTCGACAAGGTGCTGAGCCGCTGGGGCCTGGGCTACGACCTCGTCGGCGCAGACCGATCTCGACGCGCTCGCGGCGGCGGTGCGCGACGACACGCGGCTCATCTGGGTCGAGAGCCCCACCAACCCGCTGCTCAACGTCGTCGACATCGAGCAGGTGGTGGCGCGCCGGCGCAACGCGCTGGTCGCGGTCGACAACACGTTCGCCACGCCGGCCAACCAGCGCCCGCTGGAGCTCGGCGCCGACTTCGTCGTGCACTCCACCACCAAGTACCTGGGCGGCCACTCCGACGTCGTCGGCGGCGTCGTGGTCACCCGGCGACCCGGAGTGGTACGAGCGGCTGCGCTTCGTCCAGAACGCGGTCGGCGCCGTGCCCGGGCCCGTTCGACTGCTTCCTCGTCCACCGCGGCCTGCGCACACTGCACCTGCGCATGGAGGCCCACGCCCGCAGCGCCGCCGCCGTCGTCGAGCTGCTCAACGACACCCCCGGCGTCAGGACGTGCGCTGGCCCGGCTTCAGCGGCATGGTGAGCTTCCGCCATCCGCGAGGCGACCGCGATCGCCGCCCGAACCCGGCTGTTCACGCTGGCCGAGTCGCTGGGCGGCGTCGAGTCGCTCATCGAGGTGCCCCAGGCGATGACCCACCAGTCGGTCGAGGGCTCGGCCGCCGCTGTCCCGGCCGACCTGGTGCGGCTGAGCTGCGGGATCGAGGCGCCCGAGGACCTGGTCGCCGATCTGCGCCAGGCGCTGGCGGCGGCTAGGTGTCAGGAGCTGAGCGCGGCCAGCCGCCGGGCGGCCTCGGCGATGACCTCGGGCCGCTTGCAGAAGGCGAAGCGGACCAGCGTCGGCGCGGCGTCCTTGTCGTCGTAGAAGACGCTGGTGGGGATGGCGACGATGCCGCAGCGCTCGGGCAGAGTGGCGCACCACTGGGTGGCGTCGGTCCCCACGTCGGCGTTGACGAAATAGGTGCCGGCCGGGACGATCGGCGCCAGGCCTGCGGCGGCCAGGCCCGTCGCAGAGCTGGTCGCGCTTGGCGCGCAGGTCATCGCGCAGCGCGTCGAGCTCTGAGCGGGGGAGGCCCAGCGCCGCCGCGGCGGCATGCTGGAGCGGGGTGCCGCCGGCGAAGGTGAGGAACTGCTTGACCGTCCGCGCGGCCGCCACCAGGACGGCCGGGCCGCTGCACCAGCCGATCTTCCAGCCGGTGACCGAGAACGACTTGCCCACGCTGGAGATCGTCAGCGTCCGTTCGGCCATCCCGGGCAGCGATGCCGGCGGGATGTGCTCGCCGTCGAAGACGAGGTGCTCGTAGACCTCGTCGGTGATGCAGACCAGGTCGTGCTCGATGCAGGCGTCGGCCACCACGACAAGCTCCGCGCGGCTCAGCACCCGGCCCGTCGGGTTGTGGGGGGTGTTGACCAGCACCGCCCGCACGCGGCCGCGGCCGCCCTCGATCGCGGCCCGCAGCGCGTCGGGATCCAGCGCGAAGTCGGGCGGGCGCAGGGTCACGAACCGGCAGGTGGCGCCCGCGAAGGCCACGCACGCCGTGTAGGAGTCATACGAGGGCTCGAACACCACCACCTCGTCACCGGGATCGCACAGGCCCATCACCGCCGACGCGATCGCCTCGGTGGCGCCGAAGGTGACGAGCACGTCCTCGGGCTCCAGCCCGTACCACTGACGCTGGTGCGCGAAGATCGCCTCGCGCAGGGCGGGCACGCCGGGCAGCGGCGCGTACTGGTTCTCGCCGCCGCGCAGCGCGGCCACCGCCGCCTCGATCACCGCCGCGGGCCCGTCGGTGTCGGGGAACCCCTGGCCGAGGTTGATCGCGCCGGTGCGCACCGCCAGCGCGGTCATCTCGGTGAAGATGGTCGTTCCCAGACCGGCGAGGCGAGCGGCGGCGGCGGGTGGCATCGCGCCGGTCAGGCTAGCTCGCCGGCCACGCCTGATCTGTCGCCGCCAGCGTCAATCGTTCTCAGCCGCGGCCCGCAGGCGCGGGCGGATGTCGGCGCACTCGGCGCAGACGTCCTCCGGGACGACTCCGGCGCGCATGAGCAGCCCGAAGACCTTGCAGCCGACGCAGTAGCCGACGATCGACTCCAGCCCGGCCGCGGGCAGGAACAGGATGAGGACGACGTCGGCGGCGGTGTGGTCGCCCGCGACGAGCGCCAGCACGAGCGCGGCGGTGGACATCACCGCGCCCATGAGCTGGGCGAAGCGCTTGGGCGGTCCGGGCACGGGCCGGTGCTCGCCCAGTCGCGGGGCGATCACGTTCTGCGCCGTCCACCCGAGCGGGCTCAGCGTGGGGCCGGTGAGCACCCGGGCCCAGAAGCCGTAGGCGACGGGAACGAGCAGCCAGTACCAGCCGGTGGCGAGGATGACGACCACCGTGACGAGCACCACTCCGGCGACCGTGCGGGCCGCCTTCTCGTTGACCGGATTGGGGAAGGAGAACAGCTCCGCATCGGCCTCCGAGTGTATCCCACCGAATCGGTGCTCTTTTCGGCGCACCGCGAATCAGAGCGTCGCACATCCATAATGATCATGGCGATTTAATGCATACGGATGCCGCGTTGCGCGCCGCTGGCCCGGATGCCGGCGGACCTATCATCCGAGCAATGGCCGCCCGCAACGAGACACCGCTGGGGGCGCGCGTGTCGCGGGCGCAGCTCGTCGCCCAAGAGCTCGAGCGGGAGATCGCCGACGAGCTGGCGGCCGGGGAGCGGCTGGGCACCAAGGAGGATCTGCGGCTGCGCTTCGGCGTCGCGGTGGCCACGATCAACGAGGCCGTGCGGCTGCTCGAGACACGGGGCCTGATCGAGGCACGGCCCGGTCCCGGCGGCGGCGTCTTCGTCTCCGGACCCGGAGCGCGCCTGGCGATGGCTCATGCCGTCCTGGGATTCGCCTCGGAGACGAGCACGTACGAGGAGTGCCTGGAGCTGCGCGACGCCCTTGAGCCGCTCGTCGATCGGTACGCCGCGCGCTATCACCGCGCGGCCGACATCCGCGCGCTCAACAAGGTCCTGGATCAGATGGGCCGCTGCACCGATGATCCGCCCGGGTTCTTCGACGCCAACTGGGCCCTGCACCGGCGGATCGCCAAGCTGTGCGGCAACACTCCGGTCCGCGGGATCTACCTCTCGATGATCGACTTCCTCCAGGAGACCGTGGACGACGCCCAGTTCCCCGAGTTCGATGGCGAGACGATGCTGGCGGTCCACCGCGACCTCGTGGCGGCGATCGACGCCGGCGAGGGGCCCCGCCTCGACGCCGCGGTGGCGGCGCACCAGCCGACCCAGCGCCTCGTCGGCTCGCGCCCGCGCCGGTAGCTCGCCTGGCCTCGGCGGGCCGCGGACCTGGCATGGTTAACGCCATGGGGCAGACCGGTATGCGAGCGGATCGGCCATGGAGGAGCCAGCGCCCTGGCGCCGGCCAACACGCTTGCCTCGTTTGATGCCGCGCTCGAGGTCGGCGTCGACATGGTGGAGTTCGACGTCCGCGAGTGGCGCGGCGAGCTCGTCCTGGCCCACACGGTGCTGCACGCGCGCCGCGGCGGCTCCGTCCGCCTTCAGGACGCGCTGGCCCACCTCGCCGGACGGCGGTTCGCCGACGTCGGCCTCAATGTCGACGTCAAGCACGTCGGCTGCGAGGCGGCGCTGCTCGACGGGCTGCGCCGCGCGCGCCTGCTCGACCGCTCCCTGTTGTCCTCGCAGGTGCCGGCGGTGCTGGACCGGCTCCGCGAGCGCGAGCCCCGGGCACGGCTCGGCATCTCGGTCGGCGGCCGGATGGCCCGCCTCAGCCAGCGCTGGGGAGACTGGCGCGCGCACGTGCTCAGCGGCTTGGCGTCCCGCCGCTGGGACGCGCTCATGGCCCAACACCGCCTGGTCGACGCGAGGCTCGTCGAGCACGTCGTGACGCGCGACGGCCGCCTCTATGCCTGGACCGTCAACGAACGGGCGGCGATCCAGTCGCTGCGCGGGCTCGGCGTCCACGGCATCACCACCGCCGATCCGCGGCTGTTCGTGCCAGGGCAGTGAACGGGCTCACCCCTGAGCAGGCCGCGACGCTGGCGCTCGCCCTGCCCGAGGCGGCGCAGGCCGATCACCACGGTCGCCCGTCGTTCCGCGTCCACGGCAAGATCTTCGCGACCCTGCCTGACCCGGCCCACATGAACGTCATGCTCGACGAGCCGGGAATCCGTACCGCCGTGCAGGCGCACCCGGACACGTGCGCGGAGCGCTGGTGGGGCACGCGCCTGGCCGCCGTTCAGGTGGACCTGGAGCGCGCCGACGCCGCGCTGCTGTCTGAGCTGCTCGCCGACGCCTGGGAGGGCAAGGCGCCGGCCCGACTGACGCCCCCGCGCTCCTGACGCGCGCCGCCCAGCGCGGGGCGGTTGGTCACGTCGCGGACAAATCACGACTAAAAAGATAGTGATGATGGTATTAGTGGGAGTAGGCCCGGCACGGCCGGGCCCACGCCACCATCACCGCGACCTCTCAAGCCACCATGACCGCGACCTCTCAAGCCACCATCATCCCCGGGCGTGAGCGCACCGAGATCGTCGACGTCGACGTCCACGAGCGGGCTGCGCTCGAAGAGCTGGTGCCCTACCTGGAGCCCCAGTGGCGGCGCTACATCACCGAGTACGGCTGGCAGCCCGAGCGTCTACTGCCCTACGCCCAGCCCACGGCCGGCGGGCTTGACCGGGCCGACGCCAAGCTCCCTGACGGCCGTCCCGGCGGCTCGGACCTGGGCCTGGTGCGCGAGCAACTGCTCGACCTCTATGACATCGACACCGCGATCCTCACCGGCTGGCTGAACGCTTCCGCGCTCGGCGCCGGGTGGCCGGAGTTCAAGACCGGCCTGATGTCGGCCTACAACGACTGGCAGATCGAGACGTGGCTGGAACGCGAGCCGCGCCTCGCCGGCTCGATCCACGTCAACGCGCACGACCCGGCCGGCGCCGCGCGCGAGATCGATCGCCTGGCGGGTCACCCGCGGATCGTCCAGGTGATGCTCTACATCGGCGACAGGCCGTTCGGCGACCCGTTCTATGAGCCGCTGTTCGCGGCGGCCGCGCGCCACGGCCTCGTCGTCGGCATCCACCACTCGGAGAACTCGCCCACGGCGCTCGGCCACCACCGCCTGTTCGCCGAGTGGCACACGCTCGTCCCCCAGGTGTTCATGTCCCAGACCGTCAGCCTCGTCTTCAACGGCGTGTTCGACCGCCACCCCGAGCTGCGCGTGGCGATGATCGAGGGTGGCTTCTCCTGGGTGCCGCACATCATGTTCCGCTCAGACCAGCAGTGGCGCGAGCTGCGCTCCGAGGTGCCGTGGCTGCGCCGCAAGCCCTCGGATGTCATCCGCGAGCACGTCCGCTTTGCCACCCAGCCCATCGAGGAGATGACCGCCCGCCAGTTCCTGGGGCTCCTCGAGCAGATGGAGTCAGACGAGCTGGTTCTCTTCTCCTCCGACTATCCGCACTGGGACTTCGACTCCCCGGAGCGCGCGCTGCCGCCGGGCCTGCCCGACGAGCTGGTGCGCAAGATCCTCGCCGGCAACGCCC
This sequence comes from uncultured Actinomycetota bacterium, assembly GCA_963790605.1. GTDB lineage: Bacteria > Actinomycetota > Thermoleophilia > Solirubrobacterales > Solirubrobacteraceae > Palsa-465. The sequence goes on from CAWBPG010000006.1 coordinate 303,984, forward strand.
GCGCCACCTACCGCCTGCCCGAGGGCGGATGAGCACGACCATCGACTCAGATCAGGCCACGCGGGTGTGCGCCAGCGACGAGCTCGGGCCGGGTGAGATGCGCGCCGTCTCGCTCGGACGCCTTCCGGCCGTCGTCATCCGCTTGGGCGATGGCAGCCTGCACGCGCTCGTCAACCGTTGCCTGCATCACGGCGCGCCCCTGTCGCGCGGGCGCCTGGGCCGTGGCAGCCGCGGCGCTGGGGGCCTCGGCGACTACCGCGCCGACGAGTCGGTGGCCGCCCTGCGATGTCCGTGGCACGGCTACGAGTACGACGTGCGCACCGGTTGCACGCTGTTTGACCCCTCGCGGCGTCTGCGACGCCTGACCGTCTGGGAGGAGGACGGCACCGTCCTCCTCGCTCCCTAGAGCCCTAAAGGAGACCGATGACCGACATCACGGGCGCTCGCGCCCTTCGCCCCTCGACGCGCCGACCCGCCGCGGCCACCGCCGCCGCCCAGCCCCATGACATGCGCCAGGCCTGGCTCATCGCCGTCTCGTCGGGCCTCGGTTTCCTGTTCGACGCCTACGTGGTGAACATCTACTCGTTCGTGCTGCCCCTGATCGCGGTGAGCTTCAGCCTTTCCACCACCGCTCAGGGGGTCATCGGCTCGGTCATGCTCGCGGGCTACACGCTGGGCACGTTCGCGTTCGGCTACGCCGCCGATCGCTTCGGTCGCAAGAACACGCTCGGCACCTCGATCGCTCTCTACGGCCTGACCACCGCCGCCTCGGGCGTGGCCGGCGGCGCCGGTCTCTTCGCCGGCCTGCGCTTTCTCACCGGCCTGGGCGGCGCGGGCGAGCTGGCGGTGGGCGTGCCCTACACCGTGGAGGCCTGGCCGCACAAGCGCCGGGCGATCGGTGCCGGCGGCGTCATCTTCTCCCTGTACGCGGTGGGCGCGCTCATCGCGCTCGCCGTTGCGCTGCTCGTGGCGCCGTCGGCGGGCTGGCGCCTGACGTTCATCCTGGCCCTCATTCCCGCGGGGCTCGTGTACGTGATGCGCCGGGCGCTGCGGGAGTCCACGCCCTACCTCGCCGCCCGCAGCGAGCGGCGGGAGAAGGGCGAGACCGGCCGCCAGGTCCGCGAGATCCTCGCCAACCCGCGGCTGCGCCGTCGCCTCGGGATCGCCACCCTCATCTTCACCGCCAACGCCGTCGGGTACTGGGGCTTTCTCGTCTTCCTGCAGAAGTACATGCTGGGCCGGTTCGGCCTCACCTTCCGCCAGTCGCTCGCGCTGACCATGGTGTTCTACGTGGCCATGGCGATCTGGCCCTTCGTCGGAGCCCATGCCGCCGAGCGGTTCGGCCGCCGGCCCGCCGCGATCGTGGGGGCGGTCGTGCTCGCCGCCTGCAGCATCATCGGCTTCTCCAGCAGCCACCTGCTCGTGTTCGCGCTCGCGCAGGTGTTCGGCATCGGGCTGCTGGGGTGGACATGGTCGGTGGGCCAGACCTACGTGGCCGAGCTCTTTCCCACCGCCCTGCGCGGCACCGGGTTCGGTCTCGGTGTCGCCTTCGGCCGGATCCCCTCGATCGCCGGCCCGGTGCTGACCGGGAGCCTCATCGGCTCGGTCGGTCTCCCCACGCTGGCCAAGTGCTTCGCCGTGCTGTGGCTGCTCTACATCTTCGCCTTCCTCATCGGCCCCGAGACCCGCGGCAAGCGGTTGGAGGAGCTCGACGCGGTCTGACGGCCTGGCGAAGCCGTGGATCGCGCCGCCCCCTCACATGGCGACGGTAAGGTGCGCCTGACCAGGCAACCGAGGGAGGCGACGTGAGCGAAGACGGCCGGCGGCGGACCCTGTCCGATGGCAACTCGATCCCCACTGTCGGACTCGGCGTGTGGCAGGTCCCGGACGGGTCCGAGTGCGACAACGCGGTCCGCTGGGCGCTCGAGGCCGGATACCGGCACATCGACACCGCGCAGGCCTACGGCAACGAGGCGAGCGTCGGCAGGGCGCTACGGGACAGCGGCGTCTCGCCCGAGGACGTCTTCATCACCACGAAGTTCTATCCCGCCCGTACGGACCCGGCGGCCGAGGCCGAGAAGAGCCTCGAGCGCCTCGGTATCGACCAGATCGACCTGTACATCATCCACTGGCCCCAGAAGGGCGCGACGTGGGCGTGGCCGGGGATGGAGGCCGCCCGCGAGCGGGGCCACGCGCGCTCGATCGGCGTCTCGAACTTCAGCGTCGCCGAGCTCGAGCAGCTCCTCGGCATCGCCAACACGCCGCCGGTCGTCAATCAGGTCCAGTTCAGCCCGTTCGAGTACCGCCGCGAGCTGCTCGAGGCCTGCACCAGCCACGGCGTCGCGGTCGAGGCCTACAGCCCGCTGGGGACCGGCCGGCACCTGGACGACGCAACGGTCGCCCAGGTGGCCGAGCGCGTGGGCCGGACCCCGGCGCAGGTCCTCATCCGGTGGTGCCTGCAACGCGACACGATCGTGCTGCCCAAATCCACCCACCAGGAGCGCATCGACGCCAACTTCGAGGTCTTCGACTTCGCACTCTCAGACGAGGACATGGCGCTGCTCGACGACCTGGACCAGAGCCACGGCACCGACCAGGCGCGCGAGCGCAAGTGGTGGTGACGCGCGCGGCGCCACGGACTGCGCCAGGCGTCAGCCGTCGCGGATGACCCGCAGGATGACGGGCCGCGGCGAGCGCTCGGCCGGGGCACACCCCATCGGCGTCAGGTCGCCTGCGGTGGGAGACGCAACTACGGACCTCACTCGTCCACGGCCGTCAGGTCGAGCTGGCGTAGGCGCTCGGGGTCGGCCAGGATGTCCATCTCAACGATGCGGCCGCCCCGGACGGTGATCGCGCCGACCGAGAACGGCCGGCCGTCGCGGTAGGCGATCGTCCCGAGCGTGCCGTTGACGAGCACCGGCCGGTTGAGGAGCTGCAGCCGGGCGTAGGTGAGCGCCCGGCTGGCCACCTCGGCCGCGCCACGGACCACACCGGTCGCGCCGGGGAGGCCGGGGCCGGAGTCGGCGCGGAGGACGACGTTGGGATCCAGGAGACCGACAAGCGCATCGAAGTCCCCCTCGCGGGCAGCGGCCAGGAAGGCCTCGACCACCTGGCGCTGCTGTTCGGGGTCGGCGTCGCCGACGGGCGTGCTGCCCTGGACGCGGCGTCGCGCCCGGCTGGCGAGCTGCCGGGCCGCCTCGGGCGAGCGGTCTAGGATCGGCGCGATCTGGTCAAACGGGACCGCGAACATGTCGTGCAGGACGAAGGCCAGCCGCTCGGCGGGGGCCAGCGTCTCCAGCACGATGAGCAGGGCCAGGCCCACCGAGTCGGCCAGCAGGGCCTCGTGCTCGGGGTCGACACCGGCCACCGGATCGATGATCGGCTCGGGCACGTGCGGACCGAACGGCTCCTCGCGCCGCGTCTGGCGCGAGCGCAGCATGTTCAGGCACACGCGCGCGACGACGGTCGTCAGCCACCCTCCCAGGTTCTCGACCTCGTCGGCGTTGGTCCGGCTCAGCCGGAGCCACGTGTCCTGCACCGCGTCGTCGGCCTCACTCAGCGAGCCCAGCATCCGGTAGGCCACCGCGCGCAGGCGCGGCCGGTGATCCTCAAAGCGCTTCGCCAGCCAGTCCTGTTGGTCCATCGTTACGTCCTTCGCTTTCGCTACAGGTCATCCAACCACGAGACCCGCCGGCGGCGCGTGATGTGACAGACGACGCGGCGCCCGGTCTACGGCGAGCCCGTCGGCGTGCCGTTCTGGCACACGCCGGTGTTCTCGGCCTGCACCAGTGGCCCCCTGGGCGGAGTCGCATACACCGTGTGATGCAGCGACGCCAGGTAGTCGGTCTTGGCGGTGGGGCTGGCCTGCCGCGCCCCGTTCTCGCCGAAGTAGCCCTGCCAGCAGGCCCACGGCTGGGCCTGCGCGTCGACGAGCGGGGTGGTCGCCGCCCGGAAGGCGAACCGCCCTGAGCCGCATGACAGCCAGTCAGCGGTGGCATCCAGTGCCACCACCCTCGGACCCGGGCCGCAGCCCGGCAGATAGCTGGGGTGGCCGCCGAACGCGGCCTGGATCACGGGATGGCCGTCGTCGAACCGCATCATCGGGCTCTTCCACGGGACGAACGCGCCCTCGAAGTCGTGGCGCGCCAGGTACAGCCACTCCGGCTGCATCGTCATGGGGTCCAGAAGCACGTCCACGTGCTCCCAGTCGCCCTGGTGCAAGTCGACATTCGCACGGTCTCCCGCGATCGGGGCCTGGTTCATCAGGCCGTCGTCGATCACCGTCGGGTAGTAGTTGAACGGGTAGAAGAACCAGTACTCCAGCCCGACCAGTCCGCTGGTGACGCCGCCGGGGATCAGCGCCTTCTGGGGAAACGCCGTGCGACGGATCTCGGGGGCATAGTAGAAGTACAGCTGAGCTGATTTCCACGGGTCCAGCGAGCTGGGATCGGCCAGCCACTCCCTCCGAGACGCCAAGTTCTGGCCGAGACCGGCCACGAACGGCCGGAACTGGCCATCCGGCCCCGGATGGCCGCCCAGGGCGGCTGGAAGCTGGAGGTAGCCCCGAGGCTGTGACGTGAGCTGCGCGGCCGTCGGGTGGCACAGCGGCGCGCCCGCCGTCCCCAGCGGAGGATGCAGGCACACCGGCTGATCGTTGGCCCCCCGCTCGGCCAGCACCGCGTTGACCGACACGGGCCAGTTGCGGTCGGCGGCGGTGACCAGGATCGTCGGCTGGTAGCGGCGGGCCGCCGCGGCCATCGCCGCGGTGAGGTAGGCGTCAGGTCCGACCGGCGTCTCGCCGTCCAGCGCCCGGTCGTGCGGTGGCGCCGGTCCGGCCACCACGCCCGGCCCGAGCTGCGGATCGGCGATCCCGGGCGGCGTGGCCGGCGGGCCGGTGCCCGCGCATGTCGGCTGGGGGGTGCGCAGCGTCGCGCTGAACAGCGTCGGCGGGTCCGCGCCGATCCCGATCGCGTGCAGCGCCAGGCGGCCGAGCGACGGCCGCGCTCCGGTGTCCAGATACGCGGTGCCACCGCCGACCAGGACCGATTCGATGCGGCGGGTGGGGACGAGCCGGAGGCGCGTGTCGGTGGACGTCGCGTCGGCGAGCGCCGTGCAGGTGGCCACCTCGACCCCGTCGCTGCCGCGTCCGACGTAGCCGCCGATGAGGTCTCCGGCCGTGGTCGCGACAACCGCGCGGGGAAACCCCACAGGACCGGTTCCGCTGTAGGCCACCCCCAGCAGGCCACAGATCCCGAGCACCACCCACACGACCTTGGAGCGTGCGAACCCCGCCAGCGTCTGCGGGCGCTGCCACTTCGCGATCCGCCGGCCCGCGGTTGCCACCACCGCACCGGTGAGCAGCAGCACCCCGACCGGGGCCGACGCGAACAGCGCCGCGAGCGCCACCGCCCCCCAGACGAGCAGGTGCACGCCGGGCTTGAGCAGTGGGCCGACCTTCGTGAGCACGAACCACGGCGGCCACGAACACGAGCACGCCGACCACCGCGGCCAGCCAGCCCGCCCCGGTCTGGTAGGCCTTGGTGACGAACAGCGATGCGATGCGTCCAGCCCCGATCGCAACCAACCCGGCGACGATGAGGATGTTGAACCCGGCGACGACCTGCAGGGGCCAGTCGCCCGGCGGCGTCGTGTCCTTTGTCTTTTTGGCCTTGGCGACGCCGTCGGTGCCAATCGCCTGCCATGTCCTGCCGTGCCTGTCCCAGTTTCGCCGGGCCGCCAGCCAGGCCACGATGCCGAGCGCCGCGCTGACGACGGCGATCTCCCCGGTCCACAGCACTCCGTGGCTCAGCACCTGCCCGACACTCATCGCCTCGACGCCATCGACGGCGGGGAGCGCGGCGGCGGCGAACCGAACCAGCTCCAGCACCCACCCGACCACGAACAGGCTGACGGCAACGACGAGAATCCACCCGGCGATCCTCAGCACGCGCCACAGCCCACCGGTAAGTGAAGCGCTGGCCCCGGGCATGTCGCATCATCGCCGACCGCGTCGGTGGTGTCCACCGCATGATGTGACACGACGCGCCGGCGTCTTGACGGCTCCACCGGGGTGTGTCACGCTCGCGACGCCGAGTGGGCGCGTTTGAGAACGGGGTACAGCGTGAGTCTGCTGCACGATCATGGGTTCATCCACGGACAGGTCGAGGCTCTGCACACTCGGCTGGCGCGGTTTGAGGGCAGGAGCGCCGTGCCGGGCGTCAAGGCCCACTTCGAGGACGGAGAGATCGCACGCATCCGCGATCTTCTGCGCCAGGGGATGGAGAACGACCGTCAGCACCCGGGCGGCCACTACTACGCGCGAGACCCGTTGATCAGCCTCGTGCAGTCAGCAGCGCACGAGCGGCTGGTGAGAAAGCGGGGAGAGGTGGCACTGCAGTACACCGATGAGGAGATGGGAGACGCGTTCACCGAGTTGGACCTGATCGGGTGGATCGGCAAGGTCGGTCTGTCGCTCATCTGGCGCTTCCTCCACGGCAGCCACAGATTCCAGGATGCGCCGGCCAACGCGACGTTGGAGGACAACACACGACTGATCCTGTTCTCGGATTGGGGCACGGGCCTCAAGGAGGCTGATCAGGTGGTCGCCCACGCCGCTAGGTTCATCCGGCAGGCAGAGCGCTCCGTCCACGTGATTCACCTGGGTGACACGTATTACTCCGGAACGCCGTTCGAGGCCGAGAGGCACATCCTCAGACCGTGGCCAGTGTCGGTTGAGCAGGCCGCGGACGTCAGTTCGTGGGTGCTCAACGGCAACCATGACATGTACTCAGGCGGCGAGGGCCTGTTTGAGACAACGCTTCGCGATCCACGATTCAAGCGGCAGAGCACTGGCGCCGGACCCACGAGCTGGTTTCACCTGCAATCAGACCGATGGGATGTGGTCGGACTGGACACTGCCTATCGTGACCCGCTCATCGACCTGCGGCACGGGAACTTCTTCCTCTTCGGGTCGCTGGGGTACCTCTATGGGTCCCAGGCGGATTACGTCAACGCCCTGAGCAAGCAGGGCAAGAGGCGGTCGCTGCTGCTCAGTCACCACCAGCTGTTCAGCGCGTATGACGAGGCCGCGACCAAGGACAGTCCGATCCGGACCAAGCTGCAACCGACCCTGACTGGACGCGGTGTCGACGCCTGGTTCTGGGGTCACGAGCATGACTGCCTTGCCTACGACGAATTCGAGGGCGTGCGTGCCGCGCGCGTGATCGGTCATGGTGCGGTCCCCGAGCTCGTCCACACCGACCCGCCCGGCAAGCCGGTGCCCGGAGCGCCGGATTTCGTCGTCAAGCCGACGCCCCCGGCCAGGGCGTCGAGCACGCCCGCCCTCAGAGCGGTCAACTGGGAGTACCGGGGCTACCGTGAGGGTGACGACGACCCCGGCGAGCACTGGGCCAAGCACGGCTTCGCCGTCGTCGACATCGTCGGCGACACGCTTCAGGTGTCCCACGTCGACGACGACGGGCACGTCTACATGGAGGAGACGATCTGACCGGCACGCGCCGGCCGGTGACGGTGAGCTACTTCCGCGTGACGCCGGGCAGGGAGTTGATCTGGCTGGTGAGCCAACTGCTTGTGGACTGATTGCCCGACAGGGCGGCCTCGAGCAGCGCGAACTGCCGGGTGAGTTGGTTCTGCTTGTCGTCCAGCGCTGACTGCATCGTCCCGATCCGGCGGGTCAGCGACGCCACCTGGCGGTTGTCGCCGGAGACGCGGACCTCGATGGTTCCCCCGAGGCCGGAGTAGTTGTTGACGGTCGACGCCATGTTGTTGGCCCACGCGCCGACGAGCCTCTGCACCGCGGCGGAGTTGCCCTTGAGCGCTGCCTCCAGGCTGCTCGCGTTGAGCGTGAGGTTCCCGGCCAGCTCCGCGGCGGTGGGACCCCCGGTGCTGGCGGCGCCGGTGCTGACGCCGAGGTCGAGCATGGTCGCCATCCCCGCGGGGAGACCGTCGCCGCCCTTGATCATGAGCGAGCGCATCGAGGCGAGCAGGCCCTTGAGCTGGTTGTCGCCGTAGAGAGCGCCCTGGGTCGGGTCGCTCGCGGTGGGCTTCTGGGAGAGCTGCGACTGGATCGCCCCGATCGCCGAGTTGTAGTCGGCGATGAACTGGTTGATCGCGGCCTCCACCTTGGAGGCGTCCGCGGCGGGGGCGCCCACGTTGACGGTGACCGGCCCGGACGTCGTCGTGACCCCCGTGAGCGTGAGGCTCACCCCGGGGATGGCTCCGGCGACGGTATTGGAGGCCGACGAGCCGGCGACCCCGTCGATCGAGTACGTGGCGTTCTGGCCCTGCTTGGCGCGGGCGGCCTGCTCAGACAGGACGCCGTCGGCGCCCGAGATCGCGATGAAGCCGGGGCCGGTGTCGCCGGTATTGCGGTCTGACAGCACGAGGGTGCCCGTGTCGGTGGCGGCCGCGTACACGGTGGCTGACTGGTCGCTGTTGATCGCGTCGGCGAGGTCGTACACCGAGGCGCCGGCCTTGACGCTCGTGTGGTGGCCGTCGATCGTGATCACCCCGTCGCTTGTGGGCGGGGCGAAGGAGAACGTGCGCTGGGCGGCGTTGGCGAGCTGGCCGACCGAGATCTGGTAGCCACCCACGCCGGCCCCGGTGGTGGTGGTCGCCGCCACCCGCGTCGTGTCGCTCGACGTGGCCTTCTGGGTGCCGCGATAGACCCGCGGGTCCAGCAGCGCCAGCGCGTCGGAGTTGACCTTCTTGAGCGCCGCCTGGATGCTCGTCAGCTGCGTGTTGCGAGCCTGCAGGATCTTCTGCTGGTTCTGCAGCATGGTCACCGGGCGCTTCTGGATGTCCATCATCTGCGACACGATCTTGGCCGTGTCGAGGCCCGACGCCAGACCCGTGACCTGGATCGCGCCGCTGCTGCTGGAGGATGTGAGGCCCGCGCTCGTGCTGCCGGAGCTGCTTGAGATCGAAGAGGTGGACATCGCCACCCTCGACATCGGCCCAAGCGGCGATCCGGCGTATGGGGTCTAGACCCCATCTTCGGCCTACATGGCCATCGTCAGCGGGTGCTCCAGGAAGCGCCTCACATCCACGAGAAACGCCGCGGCGTCGGCGCCGTAGAGGATCCGGTGGTCGGCGGCCAGCGTCATTGATGCCATGGGCCGGATGACGACCTCGCCGTCGAGCGCCACGGGCCGGTCGCGGACCGCGCCGACGCACAGGATCGCCGACTGAGGCGCGTTGATGATCCCCTCGAACCGGTCGATTCCGAACATGCCCAGGTTGGACACCGTGAAGGTGCCGCCGTCAAGCTCGGCGGGGCTGAGCTGCCCGGCCCGGGCCCGCTCGATCAACTGGCGAGTCTCTCGGGCGATCTCGCCCACGGACTTGGCGTTGGCGTCGGACACCACGGGGGTCAGCAGCGACCCCTCGACGGCGACGGCGACGGCGACGTTGACCCGCGGGTGCAGCAGGAAGCGATCGGCGGAGAAGCTTCCGTTGGCGCGCGGATGGCGGCGCAGGGCCAGCGCACACGCCTTGACGATGATGTCGTTGAGTGACGGGCCCGGCTCGGCGACGGCTGTGAGCTCGCGGCGCATCTCCAGCGCGCCGCTCATGTCGACGTCCACCTCGAGCGCGAACTCGGGCACGCTGCTGCGCGACTCGGCCATCCGCCGCGCGATCAGCGCTCTGCGTCCGGCTCAGCTCCTGGACCTCGCCGCCCGGTGGGCTGGGCTCGGGCGTCGCTCGGCTGGGCTCGGGCGTCGCTCGGCGGGGCTCGGGCGTCGCTCGGCTGGGCTCGGCTGGGGCCGGGCTCGGCTGGGGCGGGCCCTCGCCGCCGTTTCCCGCCGCGGCCATGACATCGCTCTTGATGACCCGGCCCTGCGGACCGGATCCGGAGAGCCCCGACAGCTCGACGCCCAGCTCGCGGGCGATTCGCCGGGCCAGGGGAGAGGCCTTGATCCGCGCCGCAGCCGGCGCTCTTGCGGCGATGGGTTCTCCGACCCCGATCAGCGCGATCACCGCCCCGACCCCGACCACCGCCCCCTCGGGCTGGCGGATCGACAGGGTGCCGGACACCTCGGCCTCGTAGCCGACGGTGGCCTTGTCGGTCTCGACCTCGACGATCTCCTCGCCGCGCTCCACTTCGTCGCCCTCGGCCTTGAGCCAGCGGACGATCGTCCCCTCCGTCATGGAGTCAGAGAGGCGCGGCATGACGACCTCGGGCATGGTGGGAGGACAATACCGCAAACGTTTGCAGTCGTGGCGGAGCATTGTCGGGCCCACCGGCCCGGTCCCTCAAGGCGGCTAGGAGCCGCGGCTCTCCAGCGTCTCGGTGAGCTTGGCGATCGCGAACCCCCACGCCTGAGCCGGCTTGACCTTGGGCGGCAGCGAGATCTCCTCGGGGTTGGTGACCACGTCGAGCAGCACCGGGCCGGGGTGGGCGAACGCCGAGCTGACCGCATCGTCGAGCGTCGTCGGGCTCGCTCGACGCGGACCGCGTGCAGCCCCGCGGCGCGCGGCGATCGCCGGCGAGGTCGACGTTCGCGAGCTCGGTGCCGAACTCGGGCAGGCCCGCCTGCTCCTGCTCGAGCTTGACCATGCCCAGCCGGCCGTTGTTGAAGACCACGAGCCGCACCGGCAGCTGGTGGGTGACCGCGGTGATCAGGTCGCCGAGCAGCATGGTCAGCCCGCCGTCGCCGCAGAAGGCGATGACCTGGCGGTCGCGGTCCAGCGCCTGGGCGCCGAGCGCCTGCGGCATCGCGTTGGCCATCGAGCCGAGGTTGTAGGAGCCGAGCAGGCGCCGGTCGCCGCGCATCGTCACGAACCGCGACAGCCACACCGTCGACATGCCGGTGTCGGTGGTGAAGATCGCGTCGGAGGCGGCGTGGCGGTCGACGGCGACCGCCACCGCCTCGGGGCGGATCCGCTCGTCGGGGTTGTCGAACGTCGCCCGGACCTTCTCGACGACCCCGCGGCTGTCGTAGTCGGGGTCGGCCAGCTGCATCTGGCGCTCGACGCCACGTCGCGATAGCGCTCGGTCGCGTCCTCGAGGTGGCCGCGGTCGGTCTTGGCCTGCGACCCGCTCGAGCAGGGCCGCGACGGTCAGGCGCGCGTCGCCCACGATCGCGTGATCCGACGGCGGTCCGCCGGCCGATGTGGCCCGACCGCGCGCGTCGATCTGGATGACCTCCTTGCCCTTCGGATACCAGTCGGTGTAGGGGAAGTCGGTGCCGAGCATCAGCAGCAGGTCGCAGCCGTCGAACGCGTGCTGGGCCGCCGGGTTGCCGATCAGCCCGCTCTGGCCGACCGCGATAGGGGTTGTCGTGCTCGAGGCCCTCCTTGGCCTTGAGCGTCAGCACCATCGGGCGCGGCCAGCCGGTCGGCGAGCGCCAGCACCTCGGTCGCGGGCGTGGCGCGCGCCGTGGCCGACGAGCAGCGTGACCGCTCGGCGCGCCGTCGATCCGCTCGGCCGCCTGCGCGACGGCGCCGGGCTCGGGAACGACGGGCATGTCGGCGTGGACGAATGCGCGCCGGCGGCCCGTCGGCATCGAGGGCGCCGACGTCGCCGGGAACCGTGAGCACCGCGACCCCGGGGGCGTCGAGGGCGCGCTGGACCGCCTGCTCGAGCAGGCCCGGGAGCTGCTCGGGGCTGGTGATCGTGCGGCAGAAGACCGCCACGTCGCGGAACACCGCGTCGTTGTCGACCTCCTGGAAGAAGTCGGTGCCCAGCTCGGCCAGCGGCACCTGCCCGCAGATCGCCAGCACCGGCGCGTGCGACTTCTTGGCGTCGTAGAGGCCGTTGAGCAGGTGCAGCGAGCCCGGGCCCGACCGTGCCCATGCACACGCCGAGGGTCGCCGGTGAGCTGCGCCTGGGCGCCGGCGGCGAAGGCGCCGGCCTCCTCGTGGCGCACGCCGATCCACTCCAGGCGATCCTCGCGGCGGATGGCGTCGGTGACCGGGTTCAGCGCGTCGCCGACGACGCCCCAGACCGTCCGCACGCCGAGGTCGGCGAGCGCCTGCGACGATCGTCTCGGCGACGGTCGGCCATCACGGCGCTCCGTAGCGAGATCGCGCGCGGCGCGAACGAGTCGGGATCCGCGCGCGCCCAGTCGGCCGGCCAGGACTCCGGCGGCTCGTCCAGCAGCTGGCCGGGCTCGAGCCAGTCGTACAGCTCGGCGTAGCTGCGCGAGGTGACGTGGTCGACGCGGCGCACGAGGTGATGGGGGCCGACCTCGGCCGGGGAGTGCAGCCCCATCGAGGCGATCAGCCGCTGCGCCTCGGCCACCGTGGCGTGCTGGTAGCGGTAGACCCGCTCGGTCTTGTCGGGGACGTCGAGCGCGCGCGAGCGCTTGGGGTCCTGGGTGGCGACGCCCACCGGGCACTGGTTGGTGTGGCAGCGCTGGGACTGGATGCAGCCGACGGCCATCATCATCGCCCGCGCGGCGTTGGTGTAGTCGGCGCCCTGGGCCAGCCGCTTGACGATGTCCGAGCCGGTGGCGACCTTGCCGCTGGCGCCGATCCTGATCCGGTCGCGCAGGCCGCAGCCGACCAGCGCGTTGTGGAGCATCATCAGCCCCTCGGTGAGCGGCGTGCCGACGTGGTCCTCGTACTCGGCCGGGCGCCGCGCCGGTGCCGCCCTCGGACCCGTCGACGATGATGAAGTCCGGGGCCGGTGCCCTCCTCGACCATCGCCTTGCAGATCGCCAGCAGCTCGTGGCGGGAGCCGACGCACAGCTTGAAGCCGGTCGGCTTGCCGCCGGCCAGCTCGCGCATCTCGGCGATGAAGCGGATCAGCTCGCGCGGGGTGCGAGAACACCTTGTGGCCGGGCGGGCTGACGCACGTCTGGCCCTTGGGCACGCTGCGCGCGTCGGCGATCTCCTTGGTCACCTTGGCGCCGGGGAGGACGCCGCCGATGCCCGGCTTGGCGCCCTGGCTGAGCTTCAGCGAGACGCACTTGACGGCGTCGTGCGCCGCCTTCTCGCGGAACTGCTCGGGGTCGAAGCCGCCGTCCTTGGTGCGCGCGCCGAAGTAGCCGGTGCCGATCTCCCAGACCACGTCGCCGCCGTTGAGGTGGTACTTGGTCAGGCCGCCCTCGCCGGTGTCGTGGGCGAAGCCGCCCTTGGCCGCGCCCCGGTTGAGCGCCGTCAGCGCCGTCGCCGGAGAGCGCGCCGAAGCTCATCGCCGACACGTTGAGCAGCGCCATGTCGTACGGCTGCGTGCAATCGGGTCCGCCGATCGTGACCGCGGGGACCTCCTTGGGCGGGATCGAACGAGTGGATCGACTGCAGCAGCCACTCGTACCCGGGCTCCATGACGTCGCGCTCGGTCCCGTACGCCTGCTCGTCCTTGACGCCCTTGGCGCGCTCGTAGATCGAGGTCCGCGTGTCGCGGTCAAAGGGCCGGCCGTCGTAGTTGCGCTCGATGAAGTACTGCTGCAGCTCGGGCCGGATCGCCTCCAGGGCGAACCGCGCGTGCCCGAGGATCGGGTAGTTGCGCAGGATCGAGTGACGCCGCTGGGCCAGGTCGTAGACCCCGACGAGCGCGACGGCGCCGAAGATCACCGCCACCACGATGAAGCCGACGCCGCCGAGGGTGGAGGCGGCAACGGCGGCCAGGACACACAAGGCTGCCGAGCCGGCGAGGGCGGCGAATCTCATCCGGCCTCTCCTACCCGTTGCCGGGGTTGGCAAGCACCGCGCCGACTGCTTGCAAACCCCGGGGGCCGGGTAACAATCAGCCAGCCGGAGGTTCGTCAACAAGGGAGGAAGCTCATGGTTGCCCTCATCGCCCTACTTCTCATCCTCGCCATCTTCGGCGGGCTGGGATTCGCCGTGCACCTGCTGTGGATCGTGCTGGTTGTCGCCCTCGTGCTGTGGCTGGTCGGGTTCTTCGTCGGCGGTGTGGCCGATGCGGCCGGCGCCGGCGGGCGCCGGCGCTGGTACGGTCGCTGACCCCTACCCGGGCACGCCGCGCTCGAGATCCTGCAGGAACCGCAACCGCTCGAGGCCTCCCACGTAGGCCTCGACGCGGTTGATGCCCCGGCTGACCCGGTGGCAGGGAATCAGCAGCGGCATCGGGTTGGCGCCGACGACGACGCCGCAGTTATACGCCGACATGCCGGCCATGATCCGGTCATAGGAGCGCGGCTCGGCGTATGGGATGGTCTGCACTGATCTCAGCAGCTCGGCCGCGTCGTCGGCCAGCAGGTGCCAATCGATGAGATCCGCCATCGCGTCGCGCCCGCCGGCCCAGTACCGCGTGAATCCGGTGCTCAGGGCGGTGAGGCGATCGTGTCCGGCCACCGAGCCCCGCCGGGCCTTGGCCCGCGCGCTGAGGCTGTCGAAGTCCGCATGGTCCTCGAACGCGATCCGGACGATCCCGTCCCGGAGGCGCCCAGGACGAGCTCGCCCACGGGGCTCTCCACCCTCTGGCAGCTGAGCGCGCCGATCATGTCGTCGCTGAGTGTCGGCCGCTCGATGATCCCGAGCGCACCGTCGATGACGCCGCGCTCGTAGTCGTGGCACTGGGCGCAGGTCCCCTCGCCATAGACGGCCACCGCCTCGATCGCGTAGCCCGGCAGCGTTCGGGTCTCGAGGTCGCGCCCGCCGAGCTCGACATCGAAGAGCCGCAGGCACACCCGACAGCGGAAGTGGTCGTGGGGCGCGACATTCGTCTCGTAGCGCACGGGCTCCGGGTTGCCCACGGATCCGAGCAGGCCGAGCTCGGCCAGCTCGGCGAGCGTCGCGTAGACGGTGCCGCGCCCGATCTCCGGCACCGCCCGGCTGGCCTGCGACAGCACCTCCTCGGCCGACAGGTGCTCGTCGGTGGTGCCGCGGAAGGCATTGAGGATCGCGCGCCGCTGCGGCGTCACCCGCAGTTGATGTCGGCGCAGCAGTCCCGCGACGTCGTCGCTGGTCATCCGCTCAGCCTACATCGCCTGTACCAGGTATGAGGGTCTTCCAGATAGGATCTTGTCCTTGATAGATCCAAGTACAGACCACCCGCGCGAGCTGCCGGCCGACCTGGGGCGCATGTCCACCGAGGCACTGTGGCGCATGGGGAGCGACCAGCCGGCCGTGCGCGACGAACTGGTGCGTCGCCATCTGCCGTTGGCGCGCAGGCTGGCCGCGCGCTACCACAACCCGCACGAGCCCCTCGAGGACCTGATTCAGGTCGCCAACGTGGGCCTGCTCAACGCGGTCGATCGCTATGACCCCGAGCGCGGGGTGCCCTTCGGCGCCTACGCCACCCCGACCATGCTCGGCGAGCTCAAGCGCCACTTTCGCAACACCGGCTGGGCGGCGCACGTTCCTCGCGCGGCCCAGGAGCTGGCCCAACGCGTGCAGCGGGCGGTCGGCGACCTTACAGAGCAGCATGCTCGCAGCCCCGAGGTGGCCGAGCTCGCCCAGTTCCTGGAGCTCGACGTCGAGGAGGTCCTGGAGGGCCTCGAGTCAGCTCAGGCGCACTACTCGGACTCGCTCGACGCGCCGATCGCCGAGGGCACGCCCGAGGCGACGACGCTGGGCGAGACGCTCGGCGCGCTGGACGACGGCTACGCGCTGTTCGAGACCGCCAGCAGCCTCAGCGGCGGCATCCGCCAGCTCCCCTATCTGGAGCGGACGGCGTTGAGCCTGCGCATGCAGGGCGACGTCAAGCAGAGCGACATCGCCAGGGCGATGGGGTGCTCGCAGATGCAGGTCTCCCGGCTTCTGCGCCGCGCCGCCGATCGCCTCCGTGAGCACCTCGGCGCCGATTGAAGCTCGGGCTAGCGGCTCCAGTCCAGGAACGTCCGGCGGCCGCCCTCGACCGGGAGCTCTCCCAGCAGCCCTGCGCGGCGCAGCGTGGCCTCCGCGCCGCCGCTGCCCGGGACGACGGAGAACCGGCACCCGCGGGCGCGGGCGCGGCGGTTCAGCGCGGCAATCGCGCTGACCACCCCCGGGGCGATATCCGTGGTCTCCCTCAGGTCGAGGATCACCCGGTCAAAACCGCGATCGATGAGGCCCGCGCAGTCCTCCCGCAATTGGACGGCGGCCACCCCGTCCAATGCGCCTCCGCAGCGCACGCGCACGCGGTCGCGTTCGGGCTCGATTCTGATCCACGTCGGTGCCTCGACTGCGACGACCATCTCTCCTCCGTTCGTCTCTCCCCAAGATGGGCGTGTCTGGCGCAGACGGGGCTACCCGGTGCTTCGCCCCGTTCACAAAACTTCATGCGACCGGCCGGGTCAGTCCGGCAGGATCAGGGCGGGCTCGTGCCGGCCGCTCCACAGCTCGTCCACCAGGATCGAGATGAGCGAAAGGATCGGCACGGCGATGATCAACCCGAGCAGGCCGAAGACCTCGCCGACGGCCACCACGCCGATTGCGATGACCGCGGGGTGCAGGCGCACGGCGCGGGCCATCACCAGCGGGCCGATGAGGTTGGCCTCGATCTGGTGCACGAGGATGTAGATGACCAGGACCACCACCGCTCTCGTGGGGGAGATGGTCAGGGCGAAGGCCACTGGGGGGATGCCGCTGGCCAGGGCGCCCAGGTACGGGACCACCTCGGCGCAGGCGCTGAGAACGGCGAAGACGAGGGCGAACGGGAGGCCCACGATGAGGCCGAGGGCCACGTAGAGCATGACGCCGATGAGCACCATCGACACGGCCAGACCGCGCAGCCACCCGAGCCACGCTGTGCGGATGCGTCCGAGCGTCGCCACGGCCTGCGGTCGGGCCTCGATGCTGAACAGGCTGAGGAGCCCGTTGATGAGGGGCTCTGGCTGCGCGGCGATGTAGTACGCCGTGATCACGCCGATGACCACACCGCCGACGATGCTCGCCACGCTGATTCCGATCGTGGTGATCGGTCCGAGCAGCTGCGAGGGATCGTGGACGAGGGTCGTGAGCTCACGCTGAAGCTGCGCGGCGACGTGGCCGGGGCGATCGCCCGTCACCGAGCTCAGCTTGACCTCGGCAGATCTGATCAGCTGCGGGGCGTCGGTGATCAGCGTCCTGGCCTGGTCGATGAGCGGAGGTAAGAGCAGCGCGAGCACCCCGGCGACGACGGCGACACCCACAAGCAGGCCGATGAAGGCACCCAGGGCGCGCGGGACGCCCAGCGGCGCGAGCCGCTCGGCGCTCACCGTCATCGGCAGGCTGATGATGATCGTCAGCATCGTTGCGAGAATGAGGGAGACGAGCTGCTGGGCCACGAGTCCCGCGGCGATCAGCATCGCGCCCAGCAGGATCGCGCCGTAGATCGCGCGTTCACCCCGCGTCCGGCTCATGCGCCTTCGGCTCCTGGCTCGCCGAGCGGATCGCCGAGCGGACCGCCGACCGGCTCGCCGAGGGGACCGTGCGCTGACCCGTGGGGCTTGACCCACAGCTCGTCGGCGAGGATCAGCGTGAGCGAGATCAGCGGCACCGAGATGAGCAGGCCGACGACGCCGAACAGGGACCCGGCGACGAGCACCCCGACTGCGATCACTGCCGGGTGCAGGCTCACCGACCGGCCCATGATGAGCGGCAGCGCGACGTTGCCCTCAACCTGGTTGACGATCACATAGACGACCGTCACCAGCAGGCCCTCGTGGAACGACGACGACAGTCCGTAGGCGATGGGGGGGATCGCACTGATCACCGAGCCGTAGTTCGGGATCACCGTCAGCAGCGCCGAGAAGATCGCGAAGCCCGCGGCGAACTGGAGTCCGACGATCTGCATCCCGACGAACAGGAGGCCTCCCAGCACGAGCATGTCCAGGGCGACGCCGCGCAGCCAGGCCAGCCACGCGATGCGAATGCGCTCCAGCGTCCGCCGGACGTCGGGCTGCCGTGGTAGCCGGAAACAGGCGCACCAGCCCGTTCACGAGCGGAGCGGGGCTGATCGCCATGTACAGGGCGCTGATGATCACCACCACGACCGCCCCCGCCGCGGTGGCGATCGAGACCCCGATGGTCGCCAGCGGACCGAGGAGGACCGCGGGATGGTGCGTGTAGCGGTCCACGAACTGCGTCACGGCCTTCGTCGTCGTCCCCCGCTTCAGGCCCAGCACGTGGTTGATAGCCCGTTCGAAGTGCGCGGTGGTGGTCGGCAGCTGCGCGACGAAGTCGTTGACCTGGGTGACGAAGGTCGGGACCACGAACGCCAGCAGGACGCCGGCCACGGCCGCTCCCGCCAGCAGCGACAGCACAGCGCCGACCGCGCGGGGCACGTGCCAGCGCCGCAGCCAGCTGGCCGAGGCGGCAAGCGGCACCGCGATGACGAGCGCGATCGTCACCAACATGACGATCTGGACGAGTTCCTCGAACAGCAGACCGGCGGCCAATAGCCCCAACGCGAGGAGCACCGCCCGGTACGCGACTCGCGGATCGAATTCCGCACGCATCGGTGTGGACCTCACTAGCCCGACTGGGCCGTCTCCAAACGATGGCCCAGCGCCCACACGTTACACGAGAATTTGGAGCGTCGCCAGCGCCGGATCGGCGGCGTACGCGACCCGGACGCCGTCGGCGGCCGCGTCGGCGAGCGTCGCCAGCGCCTGCTCCGTCACCAGCTCGCCGGGGGCCAGCACGGGGACGCCGGGCGGGTACAGCGCCACCAGCTCGGCGCTCACCCGGCCGGCCGCGTCGGCGAACGGAACGGTCTCCACCGCGCCGAAGAACGCGTCGCGCGGGGCGACGCGCTGGTCCGGCGATACGATCCAGCCGGCCGACGCGGTCACCGACCGCGGGGTCCCGCGCCGGCGCTCGATCGACTCGATCAGCGCGACGGTGTACCGGCGCAGCGTCTTCTCATCATCGGCGAGCGTCGAGATTGCGACGATGGTGTCGCGGTCAGCCATCTCCACCGGAACGCCGGCGGCCATCAGATCGGACTCCACCTCGACGCCGTGCGCTCCGGTGCCCGCGATGCTGACGGTGACCTTGGCGGCGTCGACCATTGGCCCCTCCAGGACCACGACGCCCGGCACCTGGCGCAGCGTCTGGCGGGCCTCGGCGACGGCCCCGATGGTCCGCGAGAGCAGCCGCTCGCCATCGCGCTCCAGCAGCGCCCGCGCCGCGTCCATGCTGGCCATGATCGTGCCGGCGGGGCTCGTGGTGTGCAGGGCGTCAAACGCCCGGTCCAGCCGGCTGGCGTCGAGCCGGTCGGTCCGCGCCAGCAGCAGCGCGGCCTGCGAGTAGGCGGGCAGCGTCTTGTGGGCGCTGGTGATCATCGCGTCGGCGCCCGCACCGAGCGCGTGAGGCGGGAGCGCCGGGTGAAAGCCGAAGTGCGCCGCCCAGGCGGCGTCGACGAGCAGGGGCACGCCCGCGTCGTGCGCGACGGTGGCGTGCGCGCCGACGTCGGAGAAGGTCCCCACATAGGACGGGTCGCCGAGGAACACGGCCTTGGCCTCGGGGTGCTCGGCCAGCGCGCGCGCCACTCGTTCCGGGGCGTAGCCGAGCGGGAGGCCCGTCGTGGCGCTCACCTCCGGCTCGACCCAGATGGGCTCCAGCCCGGCCAGGACGAGGCCGAGCAGCAGCGAGCGATGAAGGGTCCGTGACACCACGACCGTGTCGCCGGGCGCCCCCACCGACAGCGCCAGCGCCTGGTTGCAGTGCGTCGAGCCCCCGGCGGAGAACCGGCAGACGTCGGCCCCGTACAGCACGGCGGCGCGGCGCTCGGCTTCGGGCAGCCAGCCATGTTGCATCTTGATCGTGTCCAGCCCCCCGGCCAGCGGGTGGTCCCCGGCGACCACGATCCCGGTTAGCGCCGTCGACCCCTTATGTCCGGGCGTGTGGAAGGACTGCTCCCCGGCATCTAGCCGGTCCAGGCAGTCCAGGTAGGCGCGCAGCAGGGGGGCATCGGCGGCGAGCCCGAGCGGGTCCCGGTGGTCAGCGGTCACCAACCCATTGTGAGAGCGAGCACCGACAACATCCGTAAGATCGGCGTTCGGATGGCGTCTAAGCCGCTTTCGGTGTTCAAAGAGCCTGGACGGCGCCGCCACCGGCAGTGGAGGCCCGGGCCGCACGGCTTTGCGCTTTTCCTGGTCGCAGTGCTGGCCATCGTGGGCCTGCTCGCCCTGGTGCTACTCGTCCTCGGGCTCCTGGACGTACACGCCGTGACCCGGCATTTCAACATCCACTAGGCAGGATCGGTGTTCGGCGAGATCGCCGCAGATTCCGCCTTCGTGAGGGCGTGATCGTGGCTTACCGGGTCGCTTGGCCGAGCGAGAGCAAGTTGCCTTCGCTGTCGAAGAAGAACGCGCCGCGCTCACCCGTGCCCTTGCTCGGGTAGTTGTTGGGCACGACCACGATCTGGTCGATCACCTCCAGGTCCCCCATGTCGAAGGTCGCGAGCTCGAGGCCGCGCGCCCGCAGGTCCGCGACGGCTTCGTCGATGTCCTCGACTTCGAAGCCCAGCTGGGTCGAGCGGCCGGACGCCATGCCTGAGGAGGCGAAGATGTGGAACTCCGTGGTCCCGCACAGGTACCGCAGGCCACCGCCGCGCTCCTCCACAGGCTCGAGGCCGAGTCGGTCGCGGTAGAAGCGCCGCGCGCGGTCGAGGTCCTGAGCGGGAAGCTTGGTGACGACGCGTGCCGTGTCGAGTGGACTGGTCATGACGGAAGGGCTCCTTCTGTCGGGTCTCCTGGGTGAGGACCGGTCAGGAAGCGAAAACTCATGTTGGCAGCTGCAACCGTCACACCGCCCACGAGGGGACGATCTGCGCGAGCCGGCCCGGGTCGGCGACCGACCTCATCTCGGTGATGAGTCCGTCCTGGACGGTGAACGTCATAACGGAGACGGGTCGTCCGTCGACGACGATCAGCACGCCGGTTGCGCCGCGGGCGGTGACCGGCCGCCGTCAGGCTCTCGTGCGGTCAGCCACAAGTTCGAGACAGGACAGCCCGCGCCCCGCGCCGGGCACCCCATGGCTCGCTGTGAGGTCCTCGGGTCAGCGATCGATCCCGGCCAGCGCGGTGCTGTAGCGCCAGCGACGACCGCCGTCGCTTGAAACGTATTGCCAGGTGGCCACCGGCTTGATGCTGTTGGTGAGCTGCTGCTGCACGTATGCGACCAGAGCGTTACCCGGTCCTGGCACGACGGCAACGACAAGCTCGCCAAGGAATGTCTCCCACCAGGTGCGCCCGCCGTTCGTCGTGACGTCAACCGCGGAACCGCCATACGCGAAGAGAGTCCGATCGCCGGCAACTCCGACGTATCCGACGCCTTCCGCCCCATCGGCAGCGTCGACGTGCAACTGCGGTCCATTGATCCGCCAAGTGCGCCCGCCATCGACGCTGTGCGAGGGGTACCGCGCCGAGCCCGCATTGGCGAGTGCGAACCCGTCAGAAGCGTTCGCGAACACGCGATCGGTCCATATGGCCGCCGGCTTGACCGCTGTTCCAGGGGCGACTGCACCTGGGCGTGCGCGCATTCGATGACCAGTCAGCTGGCGCGGCGGGATCGGCGGTGTCCGTGCCGCGTGGTGACCAATTGCTGGCTGGGTCGCCCGCGATTGCGCCCGGCGGGATGGTTGGCGAGCTGACGCGCCACAGCCGACCAGCAGGACGACCACACCAGCCCACGCCAGCGAAACCATTGTGCGAAACGCCATCAACACTTCATTGCACGACCAGAAGCCTCCGTGACCGCCGTGCAGCGACTCCGCAGGCCGCCCGGGGCGTGCGCTTGGTCAGGCGCGTGCTATCGGCGTCGCAGGGGGATCTCGTCGGCGCCGCGATCGGTGCGCAGCACCCATTCCCCCGTCTCTGGGTAGCAGACGGCCGCCGGTAACCCCGTGGTCCACAGCAGCAGAACGCGGGCCGGCTCGCCGCTGCGGTTGAGCACGCTGCGCCCTCCGGCCGGCCCGTCCGGGAGGCAGACGAGATCACCGGGCGACAGCACCCGCTCTCCGTCGGCGTGCTGCACCGTCGGTGTGCCGGCGATCACCAACAGCCACAACTCCCGCCCGTACTCGTAGTGGTAGGGGCCGAAGTCCGTACCGGAGTCGAGCTCCAAGACGGCCCCGTCAAGCCGCTGGGCACCCGCCGCGCCGCCCAGAGCCGCCCACCGCCAACCATCCGCCGGCTCGAACGTCATCTCCCGAAGATTGAGTGTGGGCCGCCCAGGCCCACCTTCGGGCTCGCGGGTCACCGACGCCGGCGCGACGGGGCCGTTGCCCTCGCCGTACCAGTAGTCGACCGAGCCGGCGCGCACCAGCCGCAGCGCGTTGAGCCCGTCGGCCTCGATCCCGGGAAACGCCGACACCTTGTCGGAGTCCGGGTAGACCGACACGAAGGGGCCGGACGACCTCTCGCCGGAGAAGAGCACGAACCTGCCCGGACCCTCGAGCGTGTGCGCGCCCCGATGACCCGGCGGGAAGCACACGACGTCGCCGGTCTCAAGCACACGCCGGCCGCCGAGGTCGCGCAGCACGGGCGCGCCGTCCAGGACATACAGCCACTCCTCGTCCGGGTAGTGGTAGTGATAGGGCCAGATCGGTACGCCCGCGCGGGCCTCGTACACCGTTGCGCCGATCCGGGCCGCCCCGAGCCTCGCTCCCAACTCGGCGGCGCGGAACCAGAAGCCGTCGCGCCCGGGCCCCTCCTCCATCTCGCTGTCCAACACGTTCACGACCTGCACAGAATGAACCTTCCCGTCAGCGACACCGGTCTATCCATGGCACTGCGCCTTGCCATCGTGATGATCAGCTCCGCGGCGCCATCCTAGAGGTTGATCAAACCGCGACCGCGCCGGCTGCTCTCCCCTGTGGCCGATGATCGGGTCCGCTGATACCCGGCTTTCGTAATGGGGTAGTCGTGCGAGACGCATGTGTCGCATGAGCGAGACCGTCGAGTGAGCTGCGCGGGTGCGGCGTGACGCGCGACCGCCGAGTGGTGGTCGTGGGCGCTGGCTGTTCGGGCCTGGTGTGCGCGATTCATCTCGCTCGGGCGGGTCTCTCGGTCACGGTGGTCGAACACGCTCCCGCCCCCGGCGGCGGCGCCACCAGCACGGCGGCGACGCTGCCGGGGTTCGTCCACGATCACTGCGCCGGGTTCAATCCCATGACCGTCGCTTCGCCGGCAATGCGCGAGCTCGATCTCGAGGCCGACGGTGTTCGCTGGATCAGGCCGAGTGCGATCATGGCCCACCCGTTCGAGGATGGGACCGCGATCGCCTTGCATCGCGATCTTGAGGCGACGGTCGCGTCGTTGGACGCGGTCCAACCCGGCGCTGGGCGACCGTGGCGGGATCTGATCACGCAGTATCTCCCGCTGTCGCAGCGTCTGGTGGAGACGATTCTGGGCCCGTTGCCGCCGGCACGACTGCCGATCGCGCTGGCCGCGTCGTTGCGCCGCGACGCGCTGCTGCTGGCTCGGCGCATGATGGGTTCCATCGAGGCGTTTGGTCTTGACGTATTTGACGGTGCGACCCGTCCGACAGCGTGGTTCTCCGGGTCAGCTCAGCATTCCGGTCTTGCACCGTCGACGGCTGGCAGTGGTGCCTTCGGGTTTCTTCTTCAGCTTCTCGCCCATTCCCACGGGTGGCCGTTCCCGGCCGGCGGTCAGGGCCGGATCAGCGACGCGTTGACGGCGATCGCCGCGCGCGAAGGGGTGGTGGTCCGTTGCAACGCCCCGGTGGGACGCATTCTGGTGCGTGGCGGGCGCGTCGCCGGCGTGCGGCTGCGCGGCGGTGAGGAGCTCTCCGCGCGGGACGTGGTGACCACGGTCAGTGCCCGGCCATTGGCCGAAATGCTTCCCGACGACGCGCTGCCCGAGCGGTTGCTGCGACGTTTGCGCATCTGGCGGTACTCGACTGCGGCGTTCAAGCTCGACTACGCGCTCGCGCGGCCCGTGCCGTGGACGGCCTCGGAAGCTCGACAGGCAGCCGTGGTTCACGTCGGCGGGGAGCTCTCCGATCTGGCAGCAGCGGCCGATTCCGGTCAGCGGGGCGAGATGCCGCAGAGGCCCGCCCTCGTGGTCGGTCAGCACACCCTGTCTGATCCGTCCCGCGCTCCCGAGGGCCAGCACACTCTGTACTGCTACGCGCACATTCCGCCGCACTATGACCGCAGTGACGAGGACGTGGCAGACCTGATCGAGGGGCAGCTCGAGCGGTTTGCCCCCGGTTTCTCGGAGGTCGTGCTGGCACGAGCGATCCGCAATCCACAACAGACGGAAGCCGACAATCCCAGTCTGGTGAACGGGGATCTCGGGGGCGGGACCTACGAGCTTGACCAGCAGCTCATCTTCCGCCCGGCGCCGGAACTCTGTCGTCACCGGACCCCGCTGCGCGGTCTCTACATCACCGGGGCGTCCGTGCACCCCGGAGGGTCGGTTCAGGGCATGGGTGGCCGTTCTGCGGCGCGCGCGCTGCTCGCCGACCGCCGCCTGCGCCCGTGGCGTGCCTGAAGGGCCGTCGCCCAGCTCCGTCGTCAGCGTCTCGCGACGCCGTACAACGATCACTCTCAGGCCACCGGTCCATTACGATCGCACCCGCCATTGGCATCACGATTGACCTGCCGAA
Source organism: uncultured Actinomycetota bacterium (assembly GCA_963790605.1). GTDB lineage: Bacteria > Actinomycetota > Thermoleophilia > Solirubrobacterales > Solirubrobacteraceae > Palsa-465. The sequence goes on from CAWBPG010000006.1 coordinate 328,455, forward strand.
AGCAGGCACCTCTCAACCTGGCTGGTGGCTGCTACGCAGAACGGCTGACATCCCAGACACGACCGGAGGGCGCAGATCACATGTCACGTCGAGCTGTAACCATCGGCATCTTGGGCGTCGTCGTGATCGTCGTCGCGGCCGCGAACTCGTCGGCATCGGCGCGGGCAAGTCGACCGCCGGCCGTCCACCGCCGCCTCGCCCCTGCTCTCGGTGACTGGGAGGGATCGGTGCACGGCCTGCCGGTGAGCTTCTCGTTGCGACGCGATGCGGCGATGCAGAGTCGGTACGGTCTCGCGCCCTACGCCTACACCGACCTCACGGTCCCTGAACTGTGCCCGGGACCGGGACAGACCGGTTTCGCGGGGGCGCAGTGGGGCTCGGCCGGAGCGATCCGGCCGAGCGGCGTGTTTGACGACCACCGCTATCCCGTCCAGTTCACAGGGCCCCGCGCGGCGACGCTCGTACTGCATCCACGCGGGGCCCACTGTCCGGGGTCTCGCCTGGTCTGGCACCTGGGCCCCGCGCACCGCAGGACCGTGCTCGACGGGCGTTGGCGACTGAGCTACTCCGACGGCGAGTCATTTCCACTCTTCGTGGACGCCGGCGGTCGCATCGCCGACGGCCTCATGGAGCCGGCGAGCGGGCTCGCTGCCTGCGGCTATCTCGGTGCCGGCGGCGGGGCGTACTTCATTGCCGCTGATGGCTCGTCGTCCGACACTGATGCCGAGGACGAGCTCAGCCTCCGCCTATCGTTCACGCGCTCGACCGCGAGCGGGGCGGTGACCTTCAGCGGTCCATCCTGCGCCGCCACCACGCTCGCGGTCTCCGCGACGCTCGTCGCGCGCGGCGCAGCACCGACACCGCTCGGCGGGGCTGACCGCGAGCTCACCCGCCGAGACGGAGACTGATCACGTAACCACGCGCGTTGGTGGCGTCGGTGCTGCCGACCGCCTCGCAGACGCGGGATGTCGGACAGGCGAGGAGCGTGGGCGCCACGGGAATGCTGCGGGTCGCGCTCGGCGTCCCGTTGTGGATCGCCAGCACGACGCCCTTCGAGCGCCCGGCCCGCGGGGGCGTGTTGCCGATGGCCAAGCAGCGGGTGGTCGGGCATGCGATCGCCGACATGAAGGAGGTGCCGGGCACCCGCCGGGGCGCCCCGAATCTGCCATCGACGATCCGCACGACGACGCCCTCGTGACCCGCCCCAGACGGCACGCTGCCCGTCGCCTCGCACGATGTCGCCGTCGCGCACGCGATGCCAGAGAGATACATCGAGGGCGCATGGTGCACCACGCCGGGCTCGTCGTTGTCGATGCGTACCAGCAGGCCGTGGTGGGGATTCGCATGCGCGTCGCCGACGGCCCAGCAGACGGTTGCGGTCGGGCAGGCGATCCCGTTGACAAACGCGAGTGCGCTCAGGGGCGTGATCGCGCTCGGGGCCCCGCTGGAAATCGAGACGATCACCCCCTGACCGTCGCCGCCGGCCACACACGAACTCGAGGTTGCGCAGCCAAGTGATCCGAGCCCGAACAACCCGTGTCCGACCGGCACCGTCCTCGCCGTGACGCCTGACAGCTTCCCGACGATCGCTCGCTGTGAGCTGTTTGCTCCCGCGACCGTACAGCTCGCGTCCGCACAGGCGATCGCCTCGAGCTGCTGCTCGGTGCCGACGGGCGGCGCACCGGGGCGTCCGGCAACGATCGGGGCGATCTCGGCAACGCCGACCGAGTTATCGCCGACGGCGAGGCACCGCGTCGCGCTCTCGCAGGCCAGACCCGTGGGCCCAAACGGGCGCCCGGGGAACATCCTCACCCCGGAGGCTCCGGCGAGACTCGCCCGGGCCTCCGTGCTGTGGCCAGGCGCGCCCGCCGCCGCGCCGACCAGAGTGAGCACCCCGGCCGCCACAGCGGCGGCGACAAGTACCCTCCCGCCCTCAGCGCGATGCCGGCAGACTGCCATGAACCCAGCTCTCGCAAGCCGTGGCCGATGGCTCAAAGCGCGTCGAGTACGGGTTGGAGACGTGCTTGCCCGGGTACACGAAATCGTCGAGGTAGGAGACTTGCACCTTGCGGCCCTCGTCGACGAAGCGGCCATTGAGCATGAAATAGTTCGTGCCCGTGACCTTGCCGTGATAACGCGCAAGGGCATGAGCCGTGCTCGCGAAGCGGCCGTGCGATGTCACCACCAGCGCGGGAGCGCTCAGATGGCTCGTGCCTCCCCCGCAGTAGTAGAAGTAGCGGCCGTAGAACCGCACCGCGCGTCCGTCACGGGTTACCCGGACCGAGGCGGATTCAGTTTGCGCGCGCGTCCAATGCGGAGCGTTGTTGAAATAGTCGCCGAGCCGGCCGCCATACGAGCGCCCCGCCCACGGACGCAAGGTCACCGCGATCGCCGAAGCGGCCAAAACAAGCGCCACCGTCCCGGCGAGAGCCACCAATCCAACCCCGCGCCGTCCGACGAACGTCGCCCCGCGTTCCTGCTGCCTCAGCATCGGGGCGAACCTAATCCGCCCCGTCGCGGAAGTCAAGTCAGCTGGTAGATCACCCGGTTCTAACGGAGAGGGGGGGATTCGAACCCCCGATGGACTGATAGCCCATACCGGTTTTCGAGACCGGCGCATTCAACCGCTCTGCCACCTCTCCGGGGTGCGGCGGACAACAAGTTAGTGCAGTCCGCTCCGCCTCGGCGGATGGGACGTTGCGGGTTCAGCCGGTGGCGCTCAGCGCCGGGAGGCGAAGAAGGCGCGCAGCATGTCGCCGCACTCCTCGGCCAGCAGCCCCGCCTGGACATGGGGCCGGTGGTTGAGCCGCGGCTCGGCCAGCACGTCGAGCACGCTGCCCGAGGCCCCGGCCTTGGGATCGGTGGTCCCGAACACCACCCGCGGAACCCGGGCAAGCACGATCGCGCCGGCGCACATGGCGCACGGCTCGAGCGTGACGTAGAGCACAGAATCGAGCACGCGCCAGCTCCCCAGAGCCTGTGCCGCCGCGCGCAGAGCGATCATCTCGGCGTGAGCGGTGGGGTCCTCACGGAGCTCGCGCTCATTGTGTCCGGCCCCGATCACCTCGCCGTCGTGGACGACGATGGCGCCCACCGGAATGTCGTCGTGCTCGACCGCCCGGGACGCCTCCCGCAATGCCAGGCGCATGAAGTACTCGTCCCGTGGGAAGAAGTGCGAGCCAGACACTGACGTTGGTAGGAAGATCGTGTACCGTTCAGACGGGGGAATTCGCTGTTCAATCATGTCTTAAGGTCTGACCACGCACGCTTGGGGCGCAAGCGGGACGTGGGGGTTCAGTCCGCAAATCTCTCCCGGCAGCCGCTGCCCCTGGCGTTGCTGAGCCTCAGCCTGCTCGCGGCCGCGCTGGCCTTCGGCGCCGCGCGCGCGCGCGCGGCCGCCTACGTGCCGCACGAGGTCATCGTCGGCTACCGCCCCGGCGCCGTCGAGACACCGGCGCTGGCGCGGTTCGGGGTGCGCTCGAGCACTCCGGCGCCCGCGCCGGGCAGCCGCGTCCTGCATCTGCGGCCGGGGGAGAGCGTCTCGGCGGCGATCGCGCGGCTGCGCCGGCAGAACGGCGTCGCCTACGCGGTCCCCAACTACATCGCCCACGTCGCGGGCGGCTCGCGTCGCGGCGGCTCCACCGAGGCCGCGCAGGCCCAGTTGGCCGGCGAGTTCTATCCCGACGACGGCGGTCGCGCCGACCGCGCGCACGGCTGGGAGCTGATGCAGTGGAACATGCTCCCCGGCGCCGGCGTCAACGCGCCCGAGGCGTGGGCCAACCTGCTCGGCGACCACCGCGCCGGCGGCAAGGGCGTCGTCGTCGCCGTCCTGGACACCGGCGTCGCCTACCGCAACTGGAAGCAGTTCCACCGGTCACCCGACTTCGGTCGCACCCACTTCGTCGCGCCGTACGACTTCGTGTCCAACAACAGGTACCCGCTGGACCGCAACGGCCACGGCACCTTCGTCGCCGGGATCCTCGCGGAGTCGACAAACAATGGGATCGGCCTCACCGGCCTGGCCTACGGCGCTTCGATCATGCCGATCCGCGTCCTGGACTCCAGCGGCGAGGGCGACGAGGCCACGATCGCGCGGGGCATCCGCTATGCGGTCGACCACGGCGCGCAGATCATCAACCTCAGCCTGGAGTTCCTCCCCAGCCAGGTCAACTCGGGCTCGGAGATTCCGCAGATCGTCAGCGCCATCGGCTACGCCCGCCGGCGCAGGGTGACGGTCGTCGGCGCCGCTGGCAACGACGAGACCGATCAGATCGCCTACCCGGCCCGCGCCGCCGGCGTCATCTCGGTCGGGGCCACCACCAGGGATCGTTGCCTGGCCGACTACTCCAACGGCGGCAACGGCCTGGACATCGTGGCTCCCGGCGGCGGCAACGACGCGATCATGGCCGGGGAGCCGGATTGCCACCCCGAGCGCAGCCTCCCCTCGATCTACCAGCTCACACTGACCTCGCCTCCGCACTGGAACCACTTCGGGTACCCCAGCTACTACATCGGGACCTCGATGTCGTCGCCCGAGGTCGCCGCCGCGGCGGCGCTGGTGATCGCCAGCCGGGTGCTCGGCCCGCACCCGACGCCCGATCAGATCCTCGCCCGGCTGGAAGAGACGGCCACGACGCTGCCCATCGGCGGGACCAAGCCCAACTCCGACTACGGCTACGGGCTGCTCAACGCCGGGGCCGCGACCACGCCAGGGCTGCCGCCGCCGCCCGTGACGCCGCCCACGGCCACCCCGCCGCCGACGACGACCACGCCGACCACTACGACGCCGACGCCCTGACCCCGCGCGCTGGCTCCGGGTCGGGCCCCACGCCCAGACCGAGGCGCGTCCACCACCCGCCTACCCGGTGCGGACGATCAGGACCGAGCAGGGCGCGTGGTGGGACACCTTGTTGGGCACCGAGCCCAGCAGGAAGCGCGTCGCCCCGGTCATCCCCTTGTTGCCGACGACGATGAGGTCCGCGCCCTGCTCCTCGGCGACGTCGAGGATGGCGTCGGCGGCGTCACCGACCCGAGCGAATGTCTCCACCCGGGACACGCCGGCGTCCTGTGCGGCACGGCGCGAGGACTCCAGCAGCGCCAGGACCTCCTCGCGCATGTTGACCTGGACGTCTGAGGGGACATGCACGCGCGCGACGCGCAGGCGCTGCGCCGGGACCGGCTCGTAGGCCGACACGATCTGCAGCCGCGCACCGAGCGCGGAGGCCAGCCGGACCGCGCGGGACACGGCCACCCCCGCCGCGTCGGACCCGTCCGTGCCGACGAGGATCGACTCGAACATGCCGCGTCAGGCCAGGCGCGTGATCGCGATGACGATCCCGGCCACGACGAACACGACGATCAGCACTTGGGTCCAGAGGACGATGCGCGGCATCTGCATACTCACACCAAAGCTATCGTCTCGGGCATGCCGGAGCCGGTCAGTCCCGCTCTGAAGGCGATCAGCGACGCGGTGCTGGCGGTCGCGTCGCGGCTCTCTGTCGACGAGGTCCTCCAGCAGCTGGTCGACTGCGCGCGCGAGCTGGTGGAGGCGCGCTACGCCGCGCTGGGGATCCCCGACGGCGCCGGCGGCTTCCGACGCTTCCTCGTCGCCGGCATGAGCGACGAGCTGGTGGCGGCCATGGGTCCGCTGCCCCGCACCCACGGGATGCTCGGCGCGATGCTGGAGACCGACGGCGCGTACCTCACCGACGACATCCACTCAGACCCGCGGTTCCGCGGCTGGTGGCCGCGGGCGCATCCCGGACATGCGGTCGTTCCTGGGCGTGCCGATCGTCGCGCCCGAAGGCGTGATCGGCGCCTTCTACCTCACTGAGAAGGAGACCGCGCCCACCTTCGACGCGCACGACCGCGAGCTGATCGAGCTGCTCGCCTCCCACGCCGCCATCGCCATCACCAACGCCCGCCTCTACGAGCGCAGCCGCGAGCTCTCGATCCTGTCGGAGCGCAACCGTCTGGCCCTGGAGCTGCACGACGTCGTCAGCCAGAAGCTGTTCAGCCTCAACCTCGCCGCCGAGGCGGCGGCCACGCTGCTTGACCGCGACCCCGACGCAGGCGCGCCCCCAGCTCGAGCGCGTCCGCGACCTGGCGCGCGAGGCGCTGGCGGAGCTGCGCTCGCTCATCTTCGGGCTGCGGCCGGCGGAGCTCGAGCGCGACGGCCTGGAGGGCGTGCTGCGCAAGGAGGCCACGATGCTCCAGCGCGTCCACGGCGTGAAGGTCCGCGTCGATGCCGACGGCGAGCGCGCCCGCCGTCGAGCCCGCGTGCGCCGGGGAGATCCTGCGCATCGTCGAGGAGGCGCTGCACAACGCCGTCCGCCACGCCGCCGCGCACACGGTGACCGTCCGCCTGCACGGCGGCAGACCACGCGCTGTCCGGTCGAGGTCACCGACGACGGGGTCGGCTTTGACCCCACCGACCCGGAGCTGCGCTCGCGCCACCTCGGCCTCACCTCGATGGAGGAGCGCGCCCGCGAGCTCGGCGGGACGCTCACCCTCTCGGCGCGGCCGGGCAGCGGGACGGTCGTCAGCCTGGAGGTGCCGGTCAATGGCGCCTGACCCGATCCGCGTCCTCGTCGTCGACGACCACGCGGTCGTGCGCGAGGGGCTGCGCACGTTCCTCGAGCTCCAGGACGGCATCGAGGTGGTCGGCGAGGCCGCCGACGGCGAGCAGGCCGTGGCGCGGGCCGACCGAGCTCGAGCCCGACGTCATCCTCATGGACCTCGTCATGCCCCACCTGGACGGGATCGGCGCGATGCGCGAGCTGCGCCGCCGCGCCTCGCCCAGCCGCGTGATCGTGCTCACCAGCTTCCTCGACGACGAGCGCCTGATGCCCGCGCTGCAGGCCGGCGCGGCCGGCTACCTGCTCAAGGACGTCGAGCCCGCGGAGCTCGCCCGCGCGGTGCGCAGCGCCTGCGCCGACGAGGCGCTCATCGATCCGACCGTGGCCGCGCGCCTGCTGCACACGCTGAGCCGCGACGGCAACCGCGGGGCCGTCGGGATGCAGCGCCACGGACACGATCGAGCAGCTCACCCGCCGCGAGCGCGAGGTCCTGGAGCTCATCGCGCTCGGCCACTCCAACAAGCGGATCGCGCTGGAGCTCGGCGTCGCGGAGAAGACGGTCAAGACCCACGTGGGCCACCTGCTGGCCAAGCTCGGCGTCGCCGACCGCACCCAGGCCGCGCTGCTGGCCGTGCAGACGAGGTCTGGGCGGGGTGGGGCGGGTGGGGCCTGGGTCTTAGGACCAATTACCGCTACAAACCGGGACCCCTCCCGACGTACCGTCGATGGCATGTCCACAGCCATCATCACCGGAGCCTCCCGCGGCCTCGGCCTGGCGCTCGCCAGGGCGCTGGCGGACCGCGGATGGACGCTCGTCATCGACGCCCGCGGCGCTCCCGAGCTCCAGCGGGTCGCCACTGAACTCGAAGCGAAGTGCATCCGCAGGATGCGCCATCACCCACGTCCGGGCGCTGCCCGGCGACGTGGCCGACGACTGGCACCGCGGCGCCCTCATCGACGCCGCCGGCGAGCGCGTCGACCTGCTCGTCAACAACGCCTCCACCCTCGGGCCCAGCCCCCAGCCGGAGCTGGCCGGCTATCCGCTGGACGCGCTCCAGCGCGTCTATGAGGTCAACGTCATCGCTCCCCTCGCGCTGGCCCAGCTCGCGGTGCCGCTCATGCCCGCGGGCGCGTGCGTCATCAACGTCACCTCCGACGCCGCCGTCGAGCCCTACGAGGGCTGGGGCGGGTACGGGTCCTCCAAGGCGGCGCTCGAGCAGCTCACCGCGATTCTCGCCGCCGAGCAGCCGCAGCTGCGCGTCTACACCGTCGACCCCGGCGACATGCGCACCCAGATGCACCAGGAGGCGTTCCCCGGCGAGGACATCTCCGATCGCCCACCTCCGGAGGAGAGCGTCCCCGGCCTGCGTCGAGCTGATCGAGTCCTCGCTGCCCAGCGGCCGCTACCGCGCCCGCGAGGTCCTGGCCGCCGCAAGGGCGTCATGACCACCGCGCTCGCCTTCGAACTGCCCCATGCCCTCGAGGCCACCGAGCCGCCCGAGGCGCGCGGCGGCGCGCGCGATGCCGTCCGGCTGATGGTGGCCGACGCAGCGGAGGACCACATCACCCACGCCGCCTTCTCCGAGCTCCCGGAGTTCCTCGCACGCCGGCGACCTCGTCGTGGTCAACGTGTCCGCGACGCTGCCCGCGGCGGTCGCGGCCGCGCGCGCCGACGGCAGCGCGGTCCGCGTGCACTTCGCCACCCGGGCGCCCAAGCTCGACGACCGCTGGCGCGTGGTGGAGCTGCGCTCCGCCGATGGGGCCAACCCGGCTCGCGGGCGCGCGGGGGAGACGATCACGCTGCCCGGACCCGATGCGGCCCTCGGCTCCACCCAGCCCGAGCTGACCTGGTCGCCCCGTACGCCTCGGGCTCGCGGCTGATGCTGGCCCGCCTGGACGGGGTGGCTGGGTCGAGTCCGATCGAGGACCTGCTCCGCCGCCACGGCGAGCCAATCCGCTACGGCTACGTCGACCAGACACTGGCCGCTGGCGGCCTACCAGAACGTCTACGCGCGGATCCCGGGCAGCGCCGAGATGCCCAGCGCCGGGCGCCCCGTTCACCCACCGGCTCATCTCCGAGCTCGCTGACGCGCGGGATCGCCGTGGCGCCGATCACCCTGCACACCGGCGTCTCCTCACCCGAGCGCCACGAGCCGCCGTTCCCCGAGGAGTACGAGGTGCCGGAGGCCACCGCCCGGCTCGTCAACCTGACGCGCGCGGCCGGCGGCCGCGTGATCGCCGTCGGCACCACCGTGGTGCGGGCGCTGGAGACCGTCGCGGACGCCGACGGCTCGGTCACCGCCGGAGCCGGCTGGACCGGCCTGGTCATCGACCCCGACCGCGGCGTCGCACGCCGTCGACGGCCTCATCACCGGCTGGCATGAGCCGCGAGGCTTCGCATCTGCGGATGCTGGCCGCCCTCGCCGGCGAGCCGTTCCTGGAGCGCTGCTACCGCGCGGCGCTGGACCACGGCTACCTGTGGCACGAGTTCGGCGACAGCCACCTCATCCTGCGCTGACCGCCGTCGGTCCGGGCGCGTGGAGCTGCTCGGCGCCGAGATCGTCGAGCAGACCCGACGCATGCGCGGCGGCCGTCCATCCTCGAGCAGCACCGCGCCGCCCGGCCAGTAGGGGTGGGGCGCGGTCGCGCGGTCCACCAGCAGCGGCTCGTAGAGCCAGGCGCCGGTGTTGACCATCCGCGGGCCGGTCCGACTGGGCCACGGCTCATCGCCGATCGGCCCGCGGCGGTGCACATGCCCGAACAGCACCCAGTCGGCGTCGATGCCCAGGCGCGTCGCCACACCGGGCCATCGCCGGCGTCGCGGCGCGGCGCATCTGTACGTCGAGGAGCTTGGCCGTCACCGGCGCCATGCCCGTGTTGAGCAGCACCTCGGGCAGCGACGCGCAGCGGCTCGAGCAGCGGTCTGGCATGACGGTGGCGACGGGCCGCGTCGGCAGCCGCGCCGGCAGCGACTCGCGCGAGCGCCGGCCGCGACGGTGCAGGCGCTCGTACTCCATGGGCGACGTGGCGCGGTCGTCGTCTCGCCGCGACGGGCGCAACAGGCCGAAGGCCGAGTCCGGGATGCAGGTGGTGGTCCAGGTAGTGGCCGTGCGTCGCCCAGATCCGGTCGCCCAGCCAGACCCCCGGGTAGCTCACACGCGTGACGCGCGCCGGTGCCAGCCACGACACCAGACGCTCCAGCGCCGGGCTCGCCGTCGCGGGGCACCGCGTGGGAGGCCTGCAGCCGCGCGCCCTGCGCGAGCGCCCAGCGCGCAGAGAGCGGCGCGTCGTGGTTTCCCGGGACCACGATCACCTCCCGATCCGAGCCCACGGCCCGCCCGAGCGCGCGCAGCACGGGCTCGGCGGCCACCATCGAGCGGCGCGGGTGGCGGTGCATCGAGCTCGACGGTGTCGCCGAGCAGGACGAGCCGATCGGCATCGGCGACGCGCGGCGAGCAGCCGCTCGCGGGCATCGCGCCAGGCGCAGCACGTCGCGGCGGCCGCGATTGCCGAGGTGCAGATCGGAGATGACGAGCGTGCGCACGGCGGCGCACGATAGCCAGCCGGATCCCGCGCCCGCTGCGCACCGCGCGGCGTCCGGCCGCCGCTAGGCGGTGACGAGCGTCTCGAAGTGCAGCGGCACGCCGCGGGCGACGATCAGCACCGGCGAGGTCGCCTCCTCGATCGCGTTGGCCGCGCGCGAGGTGATCATCACGCGTCCGGCGCGGGCCTCGGGGCGCGAGCCGACGACGAGCAGGTCGACGCCGCGGTCGCGATCGACGACCGTGGCGTCGAGCCGGTCGGCGAGCGAGAAGGCGGTCTCGATCGCGGCCTCGTCGGCGGTGCCGCGCAGCACGCCGATGGTGCGCGACCTCCGGCTGGCCCGCGACGGCGTAGTCCGGCGGGGGCGAGCGCCAGCGCGGCCGGGCCACCCTCGAGCAGGCGTCTGGGCGGAGCGGCCGATGGACACGTGCCCGGCGGCGCGTGCGGTAGTCGGAGCCGAACACGATGATGTCGGCTTGCTCCTGGCGGCGAGCCAGGCCAGGCCCTCGCCCGTGGAGGCGCTGACGACCACCCGGCGCGGGACTGTCGGGCTCGTCGAGCCAGCCGGCCCCGCGCTCCAGCAGCGCGTCGGCCTCGTGCTGGGCGAGCTCCTCGTCGATCCGGGCAGCGGTGCGACGGCGTGGCGCACGTAGGCGAGCGTCAGCCTGGCGCCGGCATCGCGCAGGGTCCGGCCCAGCATGAGCGCGTCGTGGTCGTTCTGGGTGTCGTCGTAGGAAACGATCGCGTGGGGTGTCATCCGGACGTCTCCTCCTGTGGTCAAGCGTGATCTCTGCCGTCTCGTTCGGCCGCAGCGTCGCAGTCTCATGCCTCATCAGGACTAATGAAGTTGTTCATGATCTCGATAAGATCTGCTAATGCTGAACTTGGGCCGGCTCCAGGTGCTCTGCGAGGTCGTCAACCGGGGCTCGTTCTCGGCCGCGGCCGACGCGCTGTCCTACACCCAGTCGGCCGTCTCGCAGGCGATCGCGCGGCTGGAGGCCGAGACCGGCGCCACGCTCGTCGTCCGCGACCGGCGCGGGCGTCCGGCCCACCGCCGCCGGGCACCACGCTGGTCACCCACGCCGAGGCGATCTTCGCCCAGGTCGAGGCCGCCGAGGCCGAGCTGGCGGCGGTGCTCGGCGTGCGCGCCGGCCGCCTGCGCGTCGCCTCGTTCCCGTCGGCGGGCGCGACCCTGATGCCGCTGGCGGTGGCCGCCTTTCGCCGCGCGCACCCCGACGTCGCGCTCACCCTGGCCGAGGGCGAGCCCGAGGAGATCGGGCCGCGCCTGCGCGCCGGCGAGTTCGACCTGGCGCTCCTGTTCGAGTTCCCCGGCGTGCAGCCCCGGCGCGAGCGGCCCGGGCGCCGGCCTGCGGTCGGTGACGCTGCTCGAGGACCCGATGGACGTGGCCCTGCCCGCCGACCATCCGCTGGCGTCCACGCCGGCGCTGACGCTCGGCCGACCTGCGCGACCAGCAGTGGGTGCAGACCTCGGCCGAGAGCCCGTGCGCCCGGCACGTGGTCCGCTCCTGCCTGGCCGCCGGCTTTGAGCCCGACGTCGCCTTCGAGTCAGACGACTACGACACCGTGCAGGGGCTGGTGGCCGCCGGGCGTGGGGGTGGCGCTCATCCCGCGGCTGGCCCTCACCCGGGTGCACCGCGGGATCGTCGTGCGGGCGCTCGCGCCGCGCAGCCCGGTCGCGCCAGGTGACGGCGGCGACGATGTCGGGCCCCGGCGTGGCGCCCGCCGCCAGAGGCGATGATCGCGCTGCTCACCGAGGTCGCCCGAGCGCTACACCGAGACGCCCGCCGCGGCGTGACCCGCCGCCGGTCTCAGCCGCGCTCGGCCACCGCGCGCGGCCAGCTCGTCGGCCCGCCGCCCCACCACGATCGGGCGCAGCGCGCGCTCCAGCGGCCGGGCCAGCATCCCCACGGCCCGGGGTCGACCGCGAGCGAGTAGGTGGCCCGGGTCCGGCCAGGTCCCAGCTCCTCGAGCTCCCACGAGGCCTCCATCGCGTCGACGTCGTCGGACTGCGATGCGCGTGAACTGTCAGCCGACGGGGCGGGTCGTAGCGTCACGCGGACCCGCGCACGCGACCTTGGTGAACTTGGCGTCGTTGACGGTGTCGCAGACCAGCGCGCGCCCGGCATCGTCGCGCTCCACCACGTCGACGCTGCTCGAGGCCGTGCTGCCAGCTCCGGGGCGCGGCCACGTCGGCCACCACCGCCCAGCACCGCTCGATGGAGGCGGCGATCTCGGCCGAGGACGAGCCGGTCAGGAGCGTCATCGCGCCGGTGATCGCCACCTTCTCGCGCGAGTCCGTGCGCGCTCGGCGCCCGCGTCGACGACGCTCACGGTCACCACCTGGCGGCCGTGCGGAAGCGTGGAGTCGGCGCACCCGTCCCGCCGCGGGCGCGCAGGCTCGGTGGGGCGAGGGTGATCCGCACGCTGCGAGCCGTGCTGCGCAGCCTGATCGTCAGCACCGTGCTCGCGTGACGCGCGGTCGGAGAACCGCAGGCGTCGCCGGGCCGGTGCGCGCCGGTGCTCGTGACGATGACCCCGCGGCCGGCGGCCACGCTCAGGACGCGGGGCACCGTGATCGCGAGGGTGCGCAGGTCCGGGGCGTCCTGCCCGGCGGCGACGGTGAACGCGAGCTGTGGTCCGGCGGCGCGTCTGCCGCAGCGACAGCGCGCGAGATCGCGCGGCGGCCCGCCGACCGTCCACGTGAACGTCGTGCCCGCGGTCTGCGCTGCGCCGTCGTGGGCGCTCGCGCGCACCGTGTAGACGCCCGCGCGCGTCGGCGTGCCGGTGATCTGACCGCTGGCGGCATCGAGCTTCAGACCCGGCGGCAGGCCGGTGGCCGCGTAGGTCAGCGCGCGCGCCCGAGGACGCGGTCGCGCGCAGGCGCAGCGACACCGACTGGTGCACGTCGGCGCGCTGAGCGCCCGGATTGGTGAGCCGGACCGCGTCGGCGCACAGCGTGGCGGCCAGGCTCGCGGCGTTCGGGGTGCCCAGGCCGGTGGCGGGGTCATAGCCCGGCCCGGCGGCGTAGCGCCCGCCGTTGGTGCCGGTGAAGTCGTTGTTGCCGCTGGCGACGTCGTTGAAGTCGGCGGCGTACGCCGAGCCGGCCGCCTGGTAGAGCGCCGGGTTGGCGTAGCCGACCGGGGCGCCCGCGCACGCGCGCGAGCCGTCGGTCAGTGCCAGCAGCGCCGCCCACACCGGGCGCGGCGCCGCTCGTCCCGCCGATCCCCTGCCAGCCCGCGGGCTCGCCGCCGACCGCGCCGCGCCCGTTCCAGTAGATGAGGTAGCCGGTGGCGGGATCGCCGTCGGCGGCGACGTCGGGGACCTCGCGGCAGAAGCCGCCCGGGTGGCCGCAGCTCGAGCCCGCGGCCTGCGCGGTGCGGACGTTCAGCGCGGCCGGCCGAGTCCAGCTGGGGCGCCGGCATCGGCCACAGGTGGAGATGCCGCCGCCGCTCGCGCCCGGCTGGAGCATCCCGCTGAGGATCGTCCCGCCGCTGTTCCAGACGCTCTCGGTCGGCCGCGGTCCCAGCGCCGTGCAGGGTGGTGCCGCCCACGCCGGTCACGAACGGCTGGCTGGAGGGGTCGTCGACGGCCGCCTGGGTCTGGGGCAGCGGCGCCGCCGGTGTCGCAGTCCTCGGCGCCGCTGTCGCCCGAGGCGGCCACGATCGACTGGCCCTGGACCGTCGCCTGCTCGAACAGGGTGTTCTCGGCGGCGGCGTCGGCCTGGCCGAGCGCGTTCTCGCACTGGCCCCAGGAGACGGTGACCACGCGGGCGCGGTCCTGGTTGATGATCGCGCTGAAGGTGTCGTAGGGGCCCGAGCCCGGGGCGCCCGAGTTGGAGTTGGGGCCCTGGTAGACGAGCACGTTGACGTTCGGGGCCAGGCCGATCAGGTTCTCGATGTCCAGCGCCGCCTCGCCGCTGCCCGGGCCCGGTGCCCGCTCCCTCGTCGACCGGCACGTAGGAGATCGTGGCGTGGGTGCCGTAGCAGGACTGGTAGGCGGCGATGTCCGCCGGGTCGTCGGGCTCGAGCTCGTAGACGGCGACCGTGACCCCGGCGCCGCTGGTCCCCGGCGCCGTAGAGGCCCGAGAAGCCGTAGGCCGAGGCGATCTGGTCGGCGGTGATAGGCCTGCTGGCCGGGCGCCGCGGCCGACGCCGCGCTGCACGGCTGCGGGCCGCCGGTGGCCACGTGGCCGCGGGCCAGCGCGGTCCGCCCGGGCCGACGTCCCGATCGCGGCGCGCGCCCGGACGAGCAGCGGCCGTGGCGCCGCGATGGTGTTGAGCCCCACGATCGACTGGATCGCCGCGGCCAGCGACGCGGGGAGGGCGGGCGCGGCGCTGGCCGCGATCGCCGTCCGCCCGCCGCGGAGGGCCATGCGCGTCAGCGACACCGAGAACGCGCGCTCGAGCCGGGCCGCGGTGGCCACGACGGAGATCGAGAGCGCCCCGCGGCTCGACGCGCGCCGGGGCCGAGCCCTGCGGCGCGCAGCGAGCGGCGCACGGCGCGCGATCTGGGCCGCGGTCGGCGCCGAAGCGCGCGCGCGAACTGCGCCGGGGTGAGGTAGCTGGCGGTAGCTCGGCCGACGCCCGGCGTCGAGACGGCGCGCGCATAGGCGGCCAGCGCCGCCGGGTCGCGGGGCCGGAGCGCCACGGTCACGTGCAGCCGGGTGGCCGCGGGCACCATGCCCACGAATCGTGGCGCCGGCTGGGCACCGCCGGCGCCTGGCCGACGCGGACGGTCGCGGCGCGCGCCGCGACCGACGGGAACGAGCGCCGCCAGAGCGAGAGCACACGCCAGCCGCCGGCGGTTCGCGATCCTGCCATAGCGCCTCACTCAGCGTAGCGCTGCGGCGACGGCGCTCGCGCGAGGTGGCGCTTGACCTCGGCCACTCGTCGTCGATCACCGAGTAGTAGGCGGAGTCGCGCTCGCCGCTCGTCGCGGACGACCATGTGCTTGCGCAGGATGCCCTCGAAGGTCGCGCCCAGCGCGAGCAGCGCGCCGCGGGAGCGCTCGTTGCGCGCGTCGGTCTTGAACTCGACGCGGCGCAGGCCGACCCGCTCGAAGGCATGCTCGAGCAGCAGGAGCTTGGTCTCGACGTTGACGCCGGTCGACCAGGCGCTGCGCGTCACCCAGGTCCAGCCGATCTCGGCGCGCAGGTGCTCGAAGCGCAGCTCCAGGAAGCGCGTCGAGCCCAGCGACCCGGCCGGAGTCCGCGGCGACGATGGCGAACGGCACCGCGCTGCCCTCGCGTGCCGCCGCCAGCGAGCTCGATCAGCCACTCGTGCAGCGCGTCGCGCGAGGAGGCCATGTCGACCGGCATCCACGCGAACATCTCGGGATCGTCCGCCGCCTCGATCAGTCCCGGCTCGTGCTCGGCGGCCAGCGGCTCGACGCGGACCAGCCGTCCAGTGAACGTCTCGCGCAGGTCGGCGGCGGTCACGTGCGCGAGCGCTCGGCTGCGGCGTCGGGCACGGCGGCGACCTTACGGCACGGTCCACTTCCACGCGTTTATATATTCCGGCCCGTGCCCAAGCTGCTCGATCATCATCGCCAGCACCCGCCCCGGGCGCATCGGCGTTGCCGGTGGCCAACTGGTTCGTGGAGCAGGCCGCCGCCCACGGCGGGCTTCGAGCTGGAGCTCGTCGACCTCTACGAGCTCGACCTGCCGCTGCTCGACGAGCCCAACCATCCGCGCCTGCGCCAGTACACCAAGGACGCACACGCACGCCTGGAGCGAGACGGTGGACGGCGCGGACGCGGTGGTCTTCGTCACCGCCGAGTACAACCACAGCTACACGGCGGCGCTCAAGAACGCGATCGACTATCTGCACCACGAGTGGCGCCACAAGCCGCTGGGCTTCGTCTCCTACGGCGGGGTCGCCGCCGGCACGCGGGCGATGCAGGCGCTCAAGCCCGTGGCCATCGCCCTCGCCCTCGTCCCCGTCGTGGCCGCGGTCAACATCCCGTTCGTCCAGCAGTTCCTCACCGATGACGGCGCGATCGTCGGCAACGACGTGATGGTCGACGCGGCGGCCGCCATGCTCGACGAGCTGATGACGATGCACGGGGTGCTCGCGCCGCTGCGCGCGCGCACGGGCTGAGCGGCCGTCCGCCGCGTTAGTCCGATAGACGGCGGGCGTGAGCGGCCTTGTCATCACGTGACCCCGCTTCACGCCATCGCCATCTTCGCCGCCGGCATCGTCGCCGGGACGATCAACACGGTGGTCGGCAGCGGCACGCTGTTCACGTTCCCCGTCCTGCTGGGGTTCGGCTACGCGCCCGTGGTGGCCAACGTCTCCAACACCGTCGGGCTGGTCCCGGGCTCGGCGCACGGGCGCGCTCGGCTACCGGCGCGAGCTCGCCGGGCAGCGCGGCCGGGTGCTCACGCTCGCCTGCGCGTCGCTCATCGGCGGGGTGATCGGCGCGGTGCTCCTGCTCAGCCTGCCGGCCTCGGCGTTCAAGGCGATCGTCCCGGCCTTCATCGCCGTCGCGCTGATCCTGATCATCTTCCAGCCGCGGCTGTCCAGGCTCCTGGCCGACCACCGTCCCCACGGGCGTGACCGGCCCGGCCCGATCGTGATGCTGGGGGTGCTGCTCGGCGGCGTCTACGGCGGCTACTTCGGCGCGGCCCAGGGGATCATGGTGCTGGCCATCCTCAGCGTCAGCCTGGACGACGAGCTCCAGCGCCTCAACGCGGTCAAGGTGATCCTCACCGGCCTGGTCAACCTCGTCTCCGGGATCGTCTTCATCTTCGCCGCCCACGTGGCGTGGGGCGCGGCCGGCCTGATCGCCGGCGGCTCGCTGCTGGGCGGGGTGATCGGCGCCCGCGCCGGCCGGCGCCTGTCGCCGCTGGCGCTGCGCGGGATCATCGTGGTGGTCGGGATCACGGCGATCGTCCGCCTGCTCGCCTGAGCCGCCCGCGTGCAAATAAGCGCCGTAGTGGCGCTTACTGCGCACCCGGGGTCGGAGCGACCCGCGGGAACCGCCGCTGCCGCGGCAGCGACAGCTCAGTGCTTGTAGGTGCCCACCAGGCGCGCCTGCTCGATGACGTGGTCCTCGATGCGCTCCAGCAGCGCCCGGCGGTCCAGGCCGGGCTCCAGCTCGAGCTCGTCGTCCAGCGCGTAGACCCAGAAGTAGTAGTGGTGGGTGCCGTGATCGGGCGGCGGCGCCGGGCCCATGTAGCCGGGCTCGCCCGTGGAGTTGACGCCCTGGACGGCATCGCCGCCACCCTCGGGCAGCCCGTTGGCGCTCGCCCGGGATCCCGTAGGCCACCCAGTGGGTGAACCCGTCCACCAGCGGCGCGTCGGGATCGTGGACCACGACCGCGAACGCCTGGTGCCCTCGGGGACGCCCGGTCCACGTCAGCTCGGGCGAGACGTCCTCGCCATCGCCGGTGTGGCGCTCGGGGATGGCCGTGTGGTGGTGAAAGGCGGGGCTGGTGACCTTGAGATCGGCGACGTTCAGTTTCTGTGGCATGTCCTCACGCCTACCCTTGGCCGCCGTCGCGGCCCGACGAACCGCGCAGAACCGCTAGCGCGGCGGCGGCCGCCGCTGGGTCGGGACGCGTCCCGGCGGCTGGCTGGGCGGCGGGCCGCGCCGGCAGGCGCGGGATCGCCAGCTCCAGCGTCTTGTCGGGCTCGACGGTCGCCTGCTCGCCGTGGTGGTGGATCTCCAGCGACTGGCCGTCGACCACCGAGTAGCGGGCGTGCCCGTGGTCGACCTCGACGTGCAGGCTCGCGCCCCGGAACATCAGGCGGAACTTCAGCCGGGTCAGCGCCGCGGGCAGCCGCGGGCTGAAGGTCAGCTCGCCGCCGTGGTCGCGCATCCCGCCGAAGCCGCGCGACGGCGGCGATCCAGGTGCCCGCCACCGAGGCGATGTGGATGCCGTCGCGCGTGTTGTGCTCGAGGTCGTCGAGGTCCATCAGCGCCGCCTCGGCGAAGTAGTCATAGGCGAGGTCGAGGTGGCCGACCTCGGCGGCCACGACCGCCTGGCAGCACGCCGACAGCGACGAGTCGCGGACGGTCAGCGCCTCGTAGTACTCGAAGTCGCGCGCCTTCTCCTCGGCGGTGAAGGCGTCGCCGCACACGAACAGCGCGAGCACCAGGTCGGCCTGCTTGACCACCTGCTTGCGGTACAGGTCGAAGTAGGGGAAGTGCAGCAGCAGCGGGTACTGCTCCTCCTTGCAGGCCTCGAAGTCCCAGCGCTGGTGGTCGGTGAACCGCTCTGACTGAGGGTGGACCTCGAGCGCCTCGTCATAGGGGATGACGATCTCGGCGGCGGCGTCGCGCCAGCTCGCCGCCTCCTCCTCGTCGACCTCCGAGCTCGCGCGGCGCGGCTGCGGGATGGCGCTCCACCGCGTCGGCGGCGGCGCGGAGGTTGCGCTGCGCCATCAGGTTGGTGTACACGTTGTTGTCGGCGACCGCGCTGTACTCGTCGGGACCGGTGACGCCGTCGATGCGGAAGTGGCCGGCCGCAGTCGTGGTGGCCCAGCGATCGCCACAGCCGCGCCGTCTCCACCAGCAGCTCGGTGCCGCACTTCCTGCTCGAAGTCGGGATCATCTGTCGGCCGCCTGGTAGCCGGACACGGCGTTGGCGATGTCGGCGTTGATGTGAAACGCCGCCGTGCCCGCCGGCCAGTAGCTCGAGCACTCCTCGCCGTGGATCGTCCGCCACGGGAACACGGCGCCCTTCAGGCCGAGCGTCTTCGCCCGCTCACGTGCCAGATCGATGGTCTGCAGCCGCCAGCGCAGCGCGTCGGCGCTGGCGTGCGGCGCGGTGTAGGTGAGCACCGGGAGCACGAACATCTCGGTGTCCCAGAAGGTGTGCCCGTCGTAGCCGGGCCCGGTCAGGCCCTTGGCGGCGATCGCCCGCTGCTCGCCCCGGGCGCCGGCCTGCAGGGTGTGGAACAGGCCGAAGCGGATCGCCTGCTGGAGCTCGGCGTCACCCTCGATCTCGACGTCGGAGCGCTCCCAGAAGTCGTCCAGGTAGCTGCGCTGCGCCTTGCAGCAGGCCGTCCCAGCCGGCGTGGAGGGCGCCGTCGGCCGGCGGCCGACACCTGGTCGCTCAGCGCCGAGGCCGACCGCTGCGCCGACCAGCCGTAGGTGAAGAGCTTGACGATCCGCAGCGGCTTGTCCGGCGCGAGGTCGGCGGAGACGGTGACCCGCGCGTGGTCGGGGAAGGCCTCGGAGTCAGTAGCGGTCCCGTCGGGCCCCTCCACGAGGTGGTCCATCGCCGCCGCCATGCGCAGCCCGCTCGTGCGGGTGTGGTGGACGAGGATCGCCCGCAGGTCGCCGGCGGCGTACATGTCGGACTCCAGCGGCGAGGCCAGCGCCGCCGCGGCGCGGGGGTCCGAGCTGGCCGCGGGCCCTTCCTCGTTGGCCACCAGCAGGGACTGCACGACCACCGGGAACTCGCCGTCGACGGCCTCCACCACGTACTCGATGGCCGCCACCGCCCGGTGGGTGAACGACACCAGCCGCGTCGAGCGCACGCGGACCACGCGCCCCGTCGGCGACTTCCATTCCACCTCGCGCCGCAGCACCCCGTCGCGGAAGTCCAGCACCCGCTCGTGCGAGCGCACGATGCCGTAGCGGACGTCGAAGGGCTCGTCCTCGACGAGCAGGCGGATGAGCTTGCCGTTGGTGACGTTGACCACCGTCTGGCCGTCCTCGGGGTAGCCGAAGCCGGCCTCGGCGTAGGGGAGCGGACGGGTCTCGTAGAAGCCGCCGAGGTAGGTGCCGGGGATCCCGTAGGGCTCGCCCTCGTCGAGGTTCCCGCGCAGCCCGATGTGCCCGTTGGCCAGCGCGAACACCGACTCGGTCTGGGCCAGGTTGTCCAGGTGCAGCTCGGTCTCGCGGACCGCCCACGGCTCGACCGGGAACGCCGGGTGCTCGATCACGAGGCGTCGAGCAGCTCGGCCAGATCCTTGACCACGACGCTGGCTCCGTGCTGGCTCAGCGCGTCGGCGTGGCCGTGGCCCACGCGGTCCACGCCCACCACGTACCCGAACTCCCCGTCGTGGCCCGGCCTGGACGCCGGCCACCGCGTCCTCGAACACCGCCGCGTGCGCGGGCGACACGCCCAGCGCGCGGGCGCCGGCCAGGAACATGTCGGGCGCCGGCTTGCCCTTGAGGTGCTCGCTCGTCGGCGGTGTGGCCGTCGACGCGCGCCTCGAACAGGTCCTCGATCCCGGCGGCGATGAGCACGTCCTTGCAGTTGGCGCTGGAGGACACGACCGCACGCCGCAGGCCGGCGTCGCGCGCCGCCTTGGCGAAGCGCACCGACCCCTCGTAGGGCTCGACGCCGTCCTCCTTGATCAGCTTGAGCACGAGGTCGTTCTTGCGGTTGCCGATCCCGCAGATCGTCTCGGCGTCCGGGGGGTCGTTGGGCGATCCCTCGGGCAGCTCGATCCCGCGCGACTGCAGGAAGGAGCGCACGCCGTCGTAGCGGGGCTTGCCGTCGACGTACTCGTTGTAGTCCTCGCCGGCGTCGAACTCCTTGAACGGCTCGCCGGTCTTCCGCGCCCGCGCCCGCAGGTACTCGTCAAACGTCTGCTTCCAGGCGCGGTCGTGGACCTTGGCGGTCTGGGTCAGGACCCCGTCGAGGTCGAACAGGCACGCGGTCACGCCGTCGGGCAACCCCAGCATGGGACGAAACCTTACCCAGCCAGCGCTCCGCCCACGTGAGCGTCCGGTGAAGCAGGTGCGTTCACGCCGCGGCAAGCATGGCCACGCCGCTCATACGGTCCGCCGCCTCAGCGGTTCCCCCTCTTCCCCGACCGGATTGTAGAGCGACGGGTCAGTCGCCGGGCGCGGTGTCCAGCAGCGGCGGGCGCCACCGGTCGTGCGACGGGCGGCTGACGATCTCGGTGGCAAAGCGGGTCGCGGCCTCGATCGCCGCCGCCCAGTCCGCCGTCGCCGTTCAGCGCGGTCACCAGCCCGGCGTTGAAGGCGTCGCCGGCGCCGGTGGTGTCGGCCGCCACGGCCACCGCCGGCGCGCTCGCCGAGAGCTCCGCCCCGTCGGGCCCGACGGCCAGGCACCCGCGGGCGCCGAGCTTGACCACCACCCAGCCCCCGGACGCGCCCTGGAGCGTGCGGGCGGCCGAGCGCACGTCGCCGTCGCCGGCGATCGCGCGCGCCTCGGCCTCGTTGGGCAGGAACACGTCGACGGCCGGCAGCAGGTCGCGCAGCTGCGCGCGTGTGGCCGCGGGGAAGTCCTCGGGATCCCACGCGGTGTCGAAGAACGTCCGCCCCCCGGCCGCGCGGGTGGCACTGCAGCAGCGACCGCGCCGCGTCCCCCTGGAGTCCGGGGGTGACGCAGTAGTCGCACAGCAGCAGGTTGTCGCACTCCAGCGCGTCGGCGGGGATCATCTCCGGCGCCCAGTCGGCGTTGACGCCCAGATGGGTGAGGAACGTGCGGTCGCGCTCGTCTGACTCCAGCGCGACGGTCAGCCCGGTGGGCCGCCCGGGCAGGACCGCCAGCTCGTCGACCAGCCCCGCCTCGGTGAGCTCCTGGCGCATCCAGCTCGCCGAGGCGATCCTCGCCCACGCACCCCATCAGCCGCACCGGCAGGCCCGTCTCCACGAAGGCCAGGGCGGCGTTGGCCCCGGCGCCGCCGACGCGGATGTTCATCTCCTCGGTGAGCCGGGTGGCGCCCGGAGGCGGCAGCTCGGTGACGGGCCGGATGACCACGTCGGCCTGCACGCCGCCGATCACCGTCACCCCTGGCGCCTGCTGGACATGGCGCCGACTCATGCCACCTTGGTGTCGTCCTGGTGGCGGCGCAGCTCGCCGATGGTCAGTGCCGCGCCGGCCGGCCACCTCGTCGACGAGCAGCTGGACCGGGAGGATCTGCAGGATCGGGGCCGCGACGGGCCGGCACCTCGGGCAGCTCGAACACCGTGACCCCGTCGCCGTCGGCGCCGCGGTGGTCGCTGATCAGCGCCACCTGCGCCCCGAACGAGGCCATCGCTCCGCGGCGAGCGCTCGTTCGCGGGCCCGGCCGAAGATGACCGCGCCGAAGCCAGGGGCCACCGCCTCCAGCGGTCCGTGCAGGTATTCGCGCGTCTCCATGCCCGGTCGCCGGCAGTCGCAGCGCCTCGCGCGCCAGCAGGGCCGTCTCGCGCGCCGAGTCGCCAGCCCCGGCCCGCCGCCGACGCACTCCAGTGCTGTCACCTCGGCGAAGGCCTCGGCCAGCGCGGCCGCCGGCGCGGCGCCGGCGTCCAGCACCTCCTCGGCCAGCGCCGGCAGCCGCGACCACACCGACCCGGTCTCGCCCAGCAGCGCATCACACAGCATCCCCAGCGCCTGGAGCGTCGCCGTGTAGGAGAGCGTCGCGACCGGAGTGTCGGGCTCGGGCCCCAGCGGCAGCCAGGCCTGGCGACGCCTCGGCCAGCGGGCTGTCGCCGCGGGCGCTGATCGCCACCATCGGCACGCCCTGCGATCCGCTCCAGCGCGGCGACGGTCTCGGTGCTCGCGCCTGACTGCGAGACGAGCACGAACGCGTCGGCCAGCTCGCGGGGTCTGTCGCGCCCAGCCATCGGCGAGCTCGGTCGCCTGCAGCGCGAAGGCGCGGCGGCCGGCGGCGCGCAGCGCCAGCACCGCCGGGATGAGCGCGTGCGCGCTGGCGCCGATCCCGGCGAACACGATCGTGCCCGCGCCGCAGCGTCGTCCAGGTCGAGCTCCGCGACGGCGTCGGCGAAGGCGCTCGGCGGCCGCCGCCAGGTTGGCGGGCTGCCGGTGCACCGCGTCGCGCCACTCGCTCATCCCTTCACCGCCCCGGAGGCAAGCCCGCCCACGATGTAGCGCTGGAAGATCACCGCGATGAGCACCGGCGGGATCGCGGCCAGGATGCCGCCCGCGGCCTGGAGCCCGAAGTCCGTGGTGTAGCGGCCGGTGAACTCGGCGATGGCCACCGGGATCGTCTTGGCGGCCGTCGTCGAGGTGAAGATCAGCGCGTAGAGGAACTCGTCCCACGCGATCAGGAAGGCGAACAGCATCGTGGAGAGCAGGCCCGGCCGCGCCAGCGGGAGGATCACGCGGAACAGGGCGCCGATCCGGCGTGCACCCGTCGATCCGCGCCGCGTCCTCGAGCTCGCGCGGGATCGTCTGGAAGTAGTTGCCCATGATCCACAGCACGAACGGCGTGGCGAACGTGCAGTAGACGATGATCAGCCCGATCCGCGTGTTGAGCAGATGCAGCCGGACCATGATCAGGTACAGCGGGATGACCAGCGCGATCGGCGGCACCATGTACGTCGAGAGGAACAGCAGCAGCGAGGCCCGCTGGCCACGGAAGCGCAGGCGGGCGAACGCATAGGCGCCGAACACGCCGACGGTGATCGAGATGGCGACGGTGGCCGACGCGATGATGAGGCTGTTGACCAGCGACGCCCGGAAGTTGGCGAAGATCGTCCCGCTCGAGGACGTGAAGATCTGCGAGTAGCGGCTGAAGGAGAGGTGGCTGGGGATCCAGCTCAGAGGGATCTTCAGCAGGTCGGCCTGCGAGGACAGGCTGGCGATGATCAGCCACGCGAACGGGGCGAGGATGACCAGCGACACCAGCAGCGCGGCGGCGTGGATGAAGATCCGGTAGCGGAGTGAGTCGCGCATCACGCCATCCCGTAGCTCTCGGAGCGCAGCAGCCGGATGTAGACGATCGCCAGGACCATGATGAAGACGACGATCAGGTAGGCCAGCGCCGAGCCGTAGCCGAAGAACTCGTCGGAGAAGGCCCGCTGGTAGGTGTAGTAGGCGATGCTCTGGGTGCCGTTGGCGGGCCCGCCCCCGGTCATCACGTAGATGATGTCGAACACCTTGAAGGCCTCGATCGTGCGCAGGACGAGCACCACCACGATCACCGGGCGCAGCAGCGGCAGCGTGATGTGCACGAACGCGCCCCAGCGGCCGTAGCCGTCGACGCGCGCCGCCTCGTAGAGGTCGCGCGGGATGGTGGTCAGCCCGGCCAGCAGGAAGAAGGCCACCAGCGACGTGTTCTTCCACACGTCGGCCCACACGACGATGTTGAGCGCCGCGAACGGCGAGCTCAGGAACGCGTGGTAGGAGGTGGTGATCCCGAGCTGGGTGAGCGCCGCGTTGACCACCCCGTACTGCGCGTTGAAGAAGTAGCGCCACATCGCGCCGTTGACGATCGTCGGCAGCGCCCACGGCAGCACCACGATCGTCCGAAACAGCCAGCGCCCGCGCAGCGGCGCATAGAGCAGCAGCGCGATCCCCATCCCCAGCAGCAGCTCGAAGCCGGTGGAGACGAACGTGAAGTACGCCGTACGCTCGATCGCCGACCAGAAGTCGCTACTGCTCCAGCGCGAACTTGTAGTTGTCCAGTCCGACCCACGGGAAGTGCCCGGCGAACGGCGTGTCGACGGCGAACAGCGACGTGTACAGCGTGCGCAGGATCGGATAGACGACGATCCCGAAGACGACGACGATGCTCGGCGCCAGGAGCGCCAGCGCGAACCGGCCCTCGCGGGTCCGGGCACGCCAGCTCGTTCCGCCGGCGTGGGGGGCTGGCGAGGGCGGGTGGGGTCGACTGCCGTGCGGCGGGAGCTGCGCGGCGGACGTCGGTCACGTGCGGATCATGAAGATCCGTCCCCACTGATGCTGGCCCACCGCCCGGTCACTGCGGCGGCCCGCTGGAGCTGAACGCGGCTGCGGCGGCGTTGAGCGCAGCCTGCGCCGTCTTCTTGCCCAGCAGCGCGTCCTGGATCTGCGACCTGCAGCGCCTGGGAGGCGGCGTTGTAGTTGGCGACCTGGGGCCGGAGGATCATGTTGGGCAGCTGGGTCTTGGCCACCGAGACGAGCTGCTTGCCCGCCTTCTTGATCACGTCGGGGTTGTCGTAGGAGCGCTGACCAGATCGGCAGCGAGTCGGCGACGTACTGGTTCTGCACCGACTGGCTGGTGATGAACTTGACGAACTCCCAGGCCTCGTTGGGGTGCTTGGTGCCGCTGGTGATCATCACCGGCTGGCCGCCGTTGCAGCCCGGCGCCGAGCCGCCCGCTGAACCGGCGGGCGTGTGCAGGATCATCACGTCGTCCTTGGACACCTGGCTCTGCTTGGGATCGAGCGAGGCGGCGAGCTGGAAGGTCCAGTTGAGGTTCATCGCGATCTTGCCCTGGGCGAAGGCCTTGAGCACGTCCTCCTCCAGCGAGCTGGTGGACGCGGGATCGGCCAGGCCCTGGTCGAGCAGCATCTTCATGAACTCCAGCGCCTGCAGGCCACCGCCCGACTGGAAGGCCGGCTTGCCCGACGCGTCCAGGAACTTGCCGCCGAAGGCGCCGAGCAGCTGGGCGTAGTCGCAGACCACGGCCTCGGCCTGGGACCAGCTGCCCAGCCACGGGTACTTGACCAGCCCCTTGGCCTTGATCTGCTTGAGCGCGGTCACCACGCCGTCCCAGGTCTTCAGCGATGCCGGCGAGACCCCGGCCTTCTTGAGCATCGACCCGTTGGCGTACATGTACTTGGTGTCCAGGATCCACGGCATCCCGTAGTACTTGCTCTTGTAGTCGGCCATTACCAGCGCGCCTGGGAAGATCTGGCTCGTGGGCAGCGAGCTGACGTCGGAGCTGATGTCCTTGACGATCCCCTTGGAGCCGAACTCGGCGGGCCAGATGCAGTCGCCCAGGACCACGTCATAGGTTCCGGCCGGTGCGGCGGCGACGATCTTGTCGTGCAATGCCTCGTAGGCGACCAGCGTGTTGTTGACCTTGATGTTGGGGTTGGCCTGCTCGAACAGCTTCGTCATCCCGGCCAGGTCGCCGGCGCTGTAGCCCGCCTGCTGCTGGAAGAGGTTGTTGAGGGTGACGGCGCCCTGAGAGCTCGTCGCCGCCGCGCTGCTGGTGGCGGCGCTCGAGCTGGCGCCGCCGGCGCTGGAGCTCGAACTCGAGCTGGAGCCTCCACAGGCGGCCAGATACAGCCCCATGCCCGCGGTCGCGGTGGTCGTGATGAAGCCGCGGCGCGTCGTCCGCTTCTGCTCTTGAGACATCTGGGATCTCCTCATACCAGCAAGCCGGCTTTTGTAAGAAGCTTGATCTAACGACCATACAATTCGTATTCTGAGGCGTCAAGACGCTAGCTTCATTCGTAAGGAACCCTTGACAATGGCGGATCGCGACGTGGACAGCTCAGCCTCGGCGGCACCGGCGGGCACGCCGGACTCCCGGCTGGGACTGCTGCGCGAGCTGGGTGAGCAGGCCGTGCTGGAGGCGATCTTCCGCCGCGGCCCGGTCACCCGTCCGGAGATCGCCTCGGCCACCGGGCTGTCCAAGCCGACGGTCGGCGCCGCTGTCGGGCGCCTGGAGCAGGCGGGGATGATCTCGGCCATCGGTCCGCAGCACGGCCGCCGCGGGCGCAGCCCGATCGCCTACGTGGTGCGCGACAGCGCCGGGTTCGTCGTCGGCCTCGACCTCGGCGGCACCAATATCCGCGCCGGCGCCGCCGACGTGTTCGGCGAGATGATCCACGACGATCTCGAGCCGACCACCAAGGCCGGCGGCCGGGCGCTTGCGGCCCAGCTCGCCGACGTCGTCACCCGCGCCGTCGAGCGCGGCCGGGCCACGCACGACCGGCTGCTCGCCATCGCCATCTCCACTCCGGGCGTGGTGGACCGCGAGACCGGGCGGGTCCGCCTGGCCTACAACGTGTCCCCCGACGGCGCGCTGGACCCGCTGAGCGCGGTGGGCTCGCGCTTCGGGGTCCCCGTCCTCATCGACAACAACATCAACCTGGCCGCGCTGGGCGAGAAGTCCTTCGGGCTGGCCCGCGGCGTCTCGACGATGGTGTTCATCGGCATCGGCGCCGGCGTCGGGATGGGGATCATCATGCACGACGAGCTCGTGCGCGGTGCCCACGGAGCGGCGGGCGAGATCGCCTACCTGCCGCTCGTCGGCGATCCCTTCGATCCCCGGCACAAGCTGCACGGCGGCCTGGAGGACGAGATCGGAGCGGCGGGCGTGCTCGCCGGATTCGCCGCCCGCGCGCCCGGGCGCACCGCCGAGGTCGCAACCGCCCAGGATGTGTTCGAGCTGGCCCGCACCGGCGACGGCGATGCCGGCGCGGTGGTGGAGCACATCGCCGCCCGGCTGGGCTCGGCCATCGCCACGGTGTGCGCGATCCTGGACCCGGAGCTCGTCGTGCTCGGCGGCGGCATCGGCTCGAGCCCGCTGCTGCTGAGCCCCGTGCGCGGCGCCGCGGCCGCGCTGGTCCCGCTCACGGCGCGCATCGAGACCAGCCTGCTCGGTGACCAGGCGGCCCTGCGCGGCGCGATCGCCTTCGCCCTGCACGCCGCGCGCAGCCAGCTCATTCCCCAGGGCGGCGCCGGCGGGGCCCCGCCGGGCCGCGTCCGCGCGCGGCGAGCTCATCCGCTAGACCGACCACAGAGGAGACACACGGCATGGCCGCGATCGAGATCCAGGATGTGAGCAAGCGCTACCGCGACGGGACCCTGGCGGTGCGCGACCTCAGCCTGCAGATCGCCGACGGCGAGTTCACCGTCCTCGTCGGCCCGTCGGGATGCGGCAAGACGACGCTGCTGCGGATGATCGCCGGGCTGGAGGAGATCAGCGCGGGCACGATCTCGATCGGCGACCGCGTCGTCAACGACCTCACGCCCAAGGATCGCGACATCGCGATGGTGTTCCAGAACTACGCGCTCTATCCGCACATGACGGTGGCCAAGAACATGGGCTTCGCGCTGCGGCGCGCCAAGGTCCCGGGCGAGGAGATCCGCCGCAAGGTGGAGCACGCCGCCGACCTGCTGGGCATCTCCGACCAGCTCGAGCGCAAGCCCGGCAATCTCTCCGGCGGCCAGCGCCAGCGGGTGGCGATGGGCCGGGCCATCGTCCGCGACCCCCAGGCGTTTCTCATGGACGAGCCCCTCTCCAACCTCGACGCCAAGCTGCGCATCCAGATGCGCGCCGAGATCACGCGCATCCAGCGGCGGCTGCACACCACGACGGTCTACGTCACCCACGACCAGACCGAGGCGATGACTCTCGGCGACCGGCTGGCGGTGATGCGCGACGGCGTCATCCAGCAGCTGGGGACGCCCGCCGAGCTCTACGAGCGCCCGCAGAACCTGTTCGTCGCCGGCTTCATCGGAGCGCCGGCGATGAACTTCCTCATCGGCGAGATCGCCGAGGGCACGGTGACCTCCCCGCTCGGCGCGATCCCGCTCGCCGACCTCGGCGAGGAATCGGACCCCACCCACCCCGCCCATCCGGCCGGGTGGTCGTCGGTGTCCGGCCCGAGAGCTTCGAGGACGCGGCCATGGCCGGCGAGCGGCCACGGCCAGGTGGAGGTCACCGCGACCGTGGACGTGCTGGAGTCCACCGGATCAGACGTCTACGCCCACCTCTCGCTCAACGGCGCACGGCGCCGTCGGCCGCCGACGACGCCGCTGCTGCGCGAGCTGGCGCAGGCGACCGCCTCCGAGGACCCGGAGGTAGCGCTGGCCGGCGGCTCGGAGCTCGTCGCTCGCGTCGGCGTCTCACATTCGCTGACCGAAGGCCAGGAGGGGCGGCTCTGTCGTCGACGCTCGCCGCCTCCATCTGTTCGATCCCATCGACCGGCCGGCGCATCTCCGGCTGACGGCGAGCGCGGGCTGAGCGCCGCGTGCTCGCGATCCTCGGCGGCCTCGGGGCGGCCGGCGCATGGGCGGTCTCACTGCTGTGCTCGTCGCGGTCGAGCCGGCTCATCGACCCCGATGGCCGTGGTCGCCTGGGTGATGCTCGTCGGCCTGGTCATCACCGCCCCGCTCGCCGCCGCGACCGGCGTGCCCGCGCGCCTGCACGGCTCGGCGCTGGTGTGGCTGATCGTCTCGGGCGCCGGGAACGTCGGCGGGCTCATCGTCAACTATTACGCGCTGCGCATCGGGCAGGTCTCCGCTGGTGGCGCCGATCGTCTCGACCGAGGGCGCGATCGCCGCCGCCATCTCGGTGTTCGCCGGCCAGAGCCTCGCCGTGTCGGTCGCGCTCACCTTGGTGGTGATCGTCGCCGGGGTGGTGTTCGCCTCGGTGCCGGCGCCCGATCGCCGCCGTCGCATGACGCGGCCCGCCATCCGCGGACGGTCCTGCTGGCGGTCGGTGACCGCCGGCCTGTTCGGCATCAGCCTGTACGCCACCGGCCGAGCCGGCGGCCTGCTCCCCGCATCCTGGGTGGTGCTCTCGGCGCGCGTCATCGGAGCCGTCGCGCTCGCGCTGCCGCTGCTGCTCTCGCGGGCGCCTGCGTCTCACCGCCCGGCCGCGCCGCTGGTCGTCGCGTCCGGGTTGGCCGAGGTGGCCGGCTTCTACTCCTACACGTTGGGCTCGCGCCATGGCCTGGCGATCGCCGCGGTCCTGGCGTCCCAATTCGCCGTGATCGCGCTGGCCGGCTCCTACGTGCTGTTCAAGGAGCGGCTCAGCCGGGTGCAGTTCGCCGGGGTGGCGTGCGTGCTGGTGGGGGTGGCGGTGCTGAGCGCGCTGCGCGCCTGAGCACGCTGCGGCCCATGCGTCTGCTGCCGATTCGCGTTTCGCTTGGTATCGGCGCACGTCAACAACAGACTGGGGAGGGTGGGTACAGGTCGCCGCGGCGGGGGCGGTGGCGGATTTTGAATGACATAGCTGCACTATCCGCCTCGACCCCCGGGCTCAGCGGCCTTGGCGATTTCGGTCCTCTGTCGACCATTTCCTCACGACCCCGCCCGGGACACAAGAAGCCCCGCGTAACCCGCAGCACCCCCTCCCAAGCCCGTCGTTGACGTTCGCCAATACCCCGGGCAGATAATCCGGCCCCTGCCACCACACCACCCAGCCCGCCCATTTGGCGTATGCTTTACAAATAAGGACGCGCCTTCTTCGCTTGACAGCGGCTATACGGTCTGTTTCGGGAGGAGATCTTATGAATGCACTCGTGTGTCGTCGTGTCCGTACCCGTCTGCCGCTGGTCGCCGTGCCTGTCGCCCTGGCCCTGCTGGCCCTGGGCCTGCTCGCCCGTCCCCCGGTTGCCGGCGCCGCCACCCAGACCGTCGGCCTGCACGGCTGGCAGGTGCAGAGCAGCGCGTCGGCCGGCAATGACGGCGCCGCCGTGTCGCGCCCGGGATTCGCCGCCAAGGGCTGGCTGAAGGTCGCGCCCGACGGTGGCGGGGCTCCCGGGACCGAGGTGGAGGCGCTCGTCCAGAACGGGCGCTGCCCCAACGTCTTCTTCTCCACCAACCTGAAGCGCTGCTTCGGCTACATGAAGTCGCATCGGCGCGGACACGATCCCGCGCTTCGCGGTGCCGTGGTGGTTCCGCACGACGTTCAGCGCACGGCCGGCCGCGCACGCGAGCCTCGTCGTCAACGGGGTCGTCGGCGAGGCGGACCTGTGGGTCAACGGCCGCGAGGTCGCCGGGCACAGCACCCTGCAGGGCGCCTACACCCAATACGTGTACGACGTGTCCCGGCTCGTGCACCGCGGCGCCAACGCGCTCGCCGTCCGGCTGTACCCCAACGACCCGAACACGATGTTCACGCTCGACAACGTCGACTGGACCCAGATCCCGCCCGACAACAACACCGGCATCCAGTTCCCCGTCCAGCTTCACAGCTCGGCGGCGCTTGCCATCTCTGACGTCCACGTCGTCGAGCGCAACGCGCCCCACGTGACGAGCTCGGCGCTGACCCTACGCGCCCAGGTGACCAACACCACCGGGCGCAGGCAGTCCGGAGTCGTGGCCGCTCAGGTGACACAGCCGTCTGGCCCGCGCATCCGGATCGCCCACCCCGTCACCGTGCCCGCCCACGCGACGCAGACCGTGTCACTGACGCCCGCCGTCTTTCACGTCCTGCGCATCGGCCACCCCCAGGTGTGGTGGCCCTATCAGATGAGGGCCCACCCATCCGCCCAGCCTCTCTACGGGCTGACGATGAGCGTCGGCCACCGTCAGGGCTCCGGCGCCCAGGACTCCGCATCGGAGACGTTCGGCATCCGCACCATCACCACGCGGCTCGTCGGGCCCTCGCCGATCGCGCCGCACGGCTCCCGCCAGTTCCTGGTCAACGGCAAGCCGATCCTGTTCCGGGGCGGCGGCTGGTCCGAGAACCTGTTCCTGCACTACTCCGGCGGCCGACACCGCCAACCAGATCGCGCTGATCAAGAACCTCGGGTCTCAACGGCATCCGCACCGAGGGCAAGGAGATGCCCACCGACTTCTACGAGCAGATGGACCGCGCCGGCATCCTCGTCGACGCCGGCTTCCAGTGCTGCGATGCCTGGCAGCTGCCCGACAACGGGAAGGGCGTCAGCGCCCAGGACTACCGGGTGCTGGCCAACTCGGCGCTCGCCATCGGGCGCCGGCTGCGCAACCACCCCAGCATCCTCAACTTCAGCTGGTCGGACAACAATCCGATCCCACGCCAGGCAGCCGTCTCGATCGCCGCCTTCAGGCGCGCCGACTTCCAGGAGCCGCTCATCGCCTCGGCCGAGTACAAGAGCGCCCAGGGGCTCGGGCCCTCGGGTGAGAAGGAGGGCCCGTATGACTGGGTGCCGCCGTCCTATTGGTACGACACCACCCACTACGCCTCGAGCGACCCGACGCGCACCAACGTCGGCGGAGCGTGGGCGTTTGACTCCGAGGCGGGCGAATGGCGCCACGATCCCGACGCTTGACTCGATCGACCGCTTCCTCTCGCCCTTCGAGCAGACCCAGCTGTGGAAGGCGCCCGACTACAACCAGTACCACCTCAACTACGAGCCCGACCTTCCCGGGCCCGTCCAACGGCGGCTACTCGTTCGGCACGCTGCACGATCTCGACACGGCGATGACCGCGACGCTACGGCCCGTGGTCGAGCCTGTCGCAGTACGTGTCCGAGGCCCAGCTGGCCAACTACGAGACGCAGCGGGCGGAGTTCGAGGCCTACGTCGATCACTCGTCACGGGCCAAGGCACCGTCGACGGGCATCGTCTACTGGCAGCTCAACAAGGGCTGGCCCACCCTGCTGTGGGACCTCTACAACAACGACTACGACCAGGCCGGCAGCTACTTCGGCGCCCAGGAGGCCAACAAGCCGCTGCACGCCATCTACGCCTACGGCTCGGGCACGGTGTCGGTCGCCAACCTCACCGGGGCCGCCGTGAGCGGCGTGTCGGTGCAGAGCCGGGTGTTCTCGGTCGCGGGCAAGCTGCTCGATGACCGGACGGCGCCGGATGTGACCGTCGGCTCTGACCGCGTGCGTGAGAACGTGCTGCGTCCTGCGGTGCCCGCCGCCACCAAGCCCCCGGCCAAGGCGCAGACCTACTTCGTCGAGCTGCTCCTGCGCCGCGCCGGTCAGGTGGTGGACCGCAACGTGTACTGGCTCTCCACCCAGCCCGACGTCGTCAACTGGCCCAAGACGATCGGGCAGCCCCAGGCGACGATGACCTCGTACGCAAACCTCACCGGGCTGCGCAGCCTCGCGCCGGCCACGGTGAGCGTCACCGCGCACACCACCGCCGACGGCGGCGACGATGTCACCGACGTAACGATCACCAACACCTCGGCCACCACCGCGCCGGCCTTCTTCATCCGCGCCGACGTGCGTCGCGGGAGCGCCGCGGGAGGGGTGGGTGGGGACGGTCTCGGCGACGACGAGGTCCTGCCCGCGCTGTGGTCAGACAACGACACGACCCTGTGGCCGGGCGAGTCCGAGACGCTCCAGGTCCGCTACGCGGCCGCGGCGCTGCACGGCGCCTCGCCGGTGATCACGGTCTCGGGCCAGAACGTCGCCGCGCAGCACGTGCCGGGGAGCTGACCCGGACGGCAGCGCCCCGCCGCGTGTGTTCCGGATGTTATCCAGATCTTGAACGATTCCAGATAACTGATACGTTGGGGCGGTGACCCCCGAGGGATGGACGGACGTCGCCGCGACTCTGCGCGCGGCCGGGATGCGCGTCACCGCGCCACGGGTCGCGGTCCTGTCCGAGGTCCGCGCCGGCCAGCATGTGACCGCCGATCACGTCGCCGCGGGCGTCCGTGCCCGCGTGGGGCCGATCTCGACTCAGGCGGTCTATGACGTGCTCGCGGCGCTCGACCCGGGCGGGCCTGCTGCGTCGCATCGAGCCCGCCGGGAGCCCGACGCGTTACGAGACGCGCGTCGGGGATAACCATCACCACGTGGTCTGCCGCGGCTGCGGCGCGATCGCGGACGTCGACTGCGTGGTCGGCGAGCCGCCGTGCCTGTCGCCGCCGGACGCCGGCGGCTTCGTCGTCGACGAGGCCGAGATCACGTTCTGGGGCCTGTGCCCCACCTGCCAGACAGTCGCACCCGAACCCGAGATCAAGGAGAGCTAGATGAGCGAGAAGCGCCCCTATACGACCACCGACGGTGGCAGCCCGGTTGCCAGTGACGAGTTCTCGCTGACCGTTGGCCCCGACGGTCCGATCCTGCTCCAGGACCAGTACCTGATCGAGCAGATGGCCAACTTCAACCGCGAGCGGATCCCCGAGCGCCAGCCCCACGCCAAGGGCGCGGGCGCCTTCGGCGTGTTCGAGACGACCGAGGACGTGAGCGCGTACACCCGCGCGGCGCTGTTCCAGCCGGGCGTCAAGACCGAGATGATCGCCCGCTTCTCCACCGTGGCCGGTGAGAGCGGCAGCCCCGACACCTGGCGCGACCCCCGCGGATTCGCCCTGAAGTTCTATACGCCCGAGGGCAACTACGACATGGTCGGCAACAACACGCCGGTCTTCTTCGTCCGTGACCCGATGAAGTTCCAGCACTTCATCCGCAGCCAGAAGCGCCGCGCCGACAACGGCCTGCGCGACAACGACATGCAGTGGGACTTCTGGACGCTCTCACCGGAGTCCGCCCACCAGGTCACCTGGCTGATGGGTGACCGCGGCATCCCGAAGACGTGGCGCCACATGAACGGCTACTCGAGCCACACCTACATGTGGGTCAACGCCGGCGGCGACAAGTTCTGGGTCAAGTACCACTTCAAGACCGATCAGGGGATCGACTTCCTCACCCAGGAGGACGCCGACCGGATCGCCGGGGAGAACGGCGACTACCACCGGCAGGACCTGTTCGAGGCGATCCGCGACGGCGACTTCCCCACGTGGACGCTCCACATGCAGATCATGCCCTTCGAGGAGGCCAAGACCTACCGCTTCAACCCGTTCGATCTCACCAAGGTCTGGCCTCACGGCGACTATCCGCTGATCAAGGTCGGGACGATGACGCTCAATCGCAACGTCACCGACTTCCACACCGAGATGGAGCAGGCCTCGTTCGAGCCCAACAACCTCGTGCCCGGCATCGGCCTGAGCCCGGACAAGATGCTGCTCGCGCGCGGGTTCTCCTACGCCGACGCGCACCGCGCCCGGCTCGGGGTCAACTACAAGCAGATCCCGGTCAACACAGCCGCACGTGCCGGTGCACAGCTACAGCAAGGACGGCGTCGGCCGCACGGTCAACGTCACCGATCCGGTCTACGCGCCCAACTCGTACGGCGGACCGGCGGCCGACCCGTCGCGCACCGACGACGCGGGCCTGTGGGCGGCCGACGGTGACATGGTCCGCTCGGCCTACGCCAAGCGCGCCGAGGACGACGACTTCGGTCAGGCGCGGCACGATGGTCCGCGAGGTCCTCGACGACGACGCACGCGAGCGCCTGGTGGCAAACGTCGCCGGCCACCTCAGCCAGGGCGTGTCCGACGCCGTGCTCGCGCGCGCGTTCGAGTACTGGAAGAACATCGACGCGGATCTCGGCGCGAAGATCGAGCAGGCCGTCGGCGCGGGCGTCGGCGCCTGACCTTCACGGGCTCTCTCCTGAGTACGCGGGGCGCGCTCAGAGGGCGCGTCCCGCTAATCGGGCCCGTCGTCGTCGCCCTGCGCGATGTCTGCGGGCTGCAGCCGTTCGATCGCCTGGGTGAGGCGCTCGAGCACCTCGAAGATCTCGTCGCGGTCGGCCTTCTGGTCCACGGCGAGGCGCACCGCGGCGATCTCGCGGGCCAGGTACTCGGTCTCGGCCAGCGCGCGCGAGTTGGTGTCGCGGTCGCGCTCCACCTCGGCCTTGTCGCGGTCGGCCTGCCGGTTCTGGGCCAGCAGGATGAGCGGCGCGGCGTATGCCGCCTGGGTGGAGAACGCCAGGTTGAGCAGGATGAACGGGTACGGGTCGAAGGCCGCGTGCTTGCCATAGCTCACGGCCTCGATGGCGTTGAACGCGATCCACACGACCACGATCGCCGTCTGCATGATCAGGTAGCGCGGTGTCCCGAAGAATCGGGCCAGCCGCTCGGCCAGCGCCCCGAACTGATCGGGGTCATAGACCGGGCCGCCCGGCGTCCCCTTCGGGGTCGAGAGGTCGTCGCCGCGTGCCATCAGGCGCTCTCGGTCAGGGTCGCCCGCCAGTCGGCGGGAAGCAGCCGGTCCAGCACGTCGTCGATCGTCACCGCGCCGACCAGGCGATGGGCCTCGTCGATGACCGCCAGCGCGACGACGTCATAGGCGGCGAGCTGTACCGCCACCTCGCGGTCACTCAGGCTCTCCACCACCGGCTCGACGTCCTCGTCGATGCAGCGCCCCAGCGGCTTGCTCGGCGCCTCGCGCAGCAGGCGCTGGATGCCGACGTTGCCGACGTAGCGGCCGGTCGGGGTCTCCAGCGGCGGTCGGCAGACGAACACCGCGGCCGCCAGCGGCACCGGCAGGTTGGGATCGCGCACCCGCGCCAGCGCCTCGGCCACGGTGGTGTCCGGGGCCAGGATGACCGGCTCGGGCGTCATCAGCCCGCCGGCGGTGTCAGGCTGGTAGGTGAGCAGGCGGCGGACCGGCTCGGCCTCCTCGGGATCCATCGCGTGCAGCAGCTCGGCCTGACGGCCGGCGGGGAACTCGGCGAGCAGGTCGGCGGCGTCGTCGGCCTCCATCTCGTCCAGCACTCGGGCCAGGCGCTCGATGTCCAGGCCCTCGATCAGCCGGACCTGCTCGTCCTCGGACATCTCCTCCAGCAGGTCGGCGAAGCGGTCGTCCTCGAGCTCGGCGGCCAGCACCCGGCGGCGGCTCAGGGGCAGACGCCGGATCGCGCCCGCCATCTCTGCGGGGTGCAGGCCGCCGAGCTCGGCGGCCTGGCGGTCCACCGGCCGCTCGGAGGCGAACAGCTCGCCGGCCTCAGCCCAGTCCAGGACATCGGGCGCGCGGCGCAGCCCGGGGACGCGGCGGGCACCGGACAGCGCCACCGTCGCCACCTCCCAGCCGGTGTGCTCGGGGGCCTCGATCAGGCCGATGTCAACGACCCGCTCGCCCTTGAAGCGCTTGCCGATCAGCTCGGCGGCGAGCAGCCGCTCGCCGTCGCGCAGCGCGAACTGGCGCATGTTGACCGAGCCGCGGCGCAGGCGCGCGCCGTCAGAGCCGATCTCGCCCACTCGGCCGATGCCGACGAACACGCGGCGCCGCTGGACGGCCACCACGAACCCGTTGATCCGGGGCGGCTTGGAGCCGAG
This sequence comes from uncultured Actinomycetota bacterium, assembly GCA_963790605.1. GTDB lineage: Bacteria > Actinomycetota > Thermoleophilia > Solirubrobacterales > Solirubrobacteraceae > Palsa-465. The sequence goes on from CAWBPG010000006.1 coordinate 365,044, forward strand.
GTCCACGACCGCATCGGCGATGCGGCCCACCTCGGCGCCGTCGGCTCCCAGGAGCGGCAACCGGGTCAGTCGCGTGAGATAGACGATGCGCCGTTCCATGCTTGTGATCGTACCCCGCGACCTCGCGCGGATCTCCCTACTGCAGCGGGATGTCAAGCGCCGAGCTCGTCCTCGGCACGCGGCCCGAAGATGCGACGCTCGGACTCCTGGATGGCCAGGTCGTTGATGCTGGCCTCGCGGCGGCGCATCAGGCCGTGCTCGTCGAACTCCCACAGCTCGTTGCCGTAGCTGCGCCACCACTGGCCGTCACGGTCGTGGCTCTCGTACTGAAAGCGCACGGCGATCCGGTTGCCGTTGAACGTCCACAGGCTCTTGCGCAGCGCGTAGTCCAGCTCTCGCTCCCACTTCTGGCTGAGGAACTCCACGATCGCGGCCCTGCCGGTGACGAACCTGTCACGGTTGCGCCACACCGAGTCCTCGGTATAGGCACCGGCCACTCGCTCCGGGTCCCGAGTGTTCCAGGCGTCCTCGGCGGCCTGCACCTTCTGTGCTGCTGTCTCGGCGGTGAACGGGGGCAGTGGCGGTCGGTCGGCCATGGGGTCCTCCTTGAAGTGGGTAGGGTGATTCTGCAATGAAGATCATCTACACCCAGACCGACGAGGCGCCGGCGCTGGCCACCCAGTCTCTGCTGCCGATCGTCGAGGCCTTTGCCGGCGTCGCCGGAGTCGAGGTGGAGCTGCGCGACATCTCGCTCGCCGGGCGCATTCTCGCCCAGTTCCCCGACCGCCTCAACGGTGACCACCGCGTCTCCGACGACCTCACCGAGCTCGGCGAGCTGGCCAAGACGCCCGAGGCCAACATCATCAAGCTTCCCAACATCAGCGCGTCGGTGCCCCAGCTGCGCGCCGCGATCGCCGAGCTCCAGGCCCAGGGCTACGAGATCCCCGACTACCCGAGCGATCCCGCCGACGATGATGCAGCGCGATATCCGCGAGCGCTATGACCGCGCCAAGGGCAGCGCCGTCAACCCCGTGCTGCGCGAGGGCAACTCGGACCGCCGCGCGCCGGAGTCGGTCAAAGCCTACGCCCGCAACCACCCGCACTCGATGGGCGAGTGGTCGTCTGACTCCCAGTCCCACGTCTCGACGATGAGCGACGGGGACTTCCGCTCCACCGAGCAGTCGGTCACCGTGACCGATGAAGGGTCGGTCCGCATCGAGCACGTCTCCTCCGACGGCAACGTCACCGTGCTCAAGCCCGATTTCCCGGTGCTCGCCGGCGAGGTCCTCGATTCCGCCGTCATGCGCCGCGAGGCGCTCGACGCGTTCCTGGCCGAGCAGGTGGCCGAGGCCAAGGAGCAGGGCGTCCTGTACTCCGTCCACCTCAAGGCGACGATGATGAAGGTGTCAGACCCCATCATCTTCGGCCACGCCGTGCGCGCCTACTTCCCGGCGGTCTTCGCCGATCACGGCGACGCCCTGGCCGCGGCCGGCGTGAGTGCCAACGACGGGATGGGGGCGCTGCTCAAAGCCCTGGACCGCGTGTCAGACGATGAGCGCGCCGCCATCACCGAGGCCGTCGAGGCCGCGTACCGCGACGGGCCCGGCCTGGCCATGGTCGACTCTGACCGCGGGATCACCAACCTCCACGTGCCCTCCGACGTGATCATCGACGCGTCGATGCCGGCCGCTGATCCGCTCCTCGGGCCAGATGTGGAACCGCGAGGGCGAGCTCCAGGACACCAAGTTCGTGATCCCCGACCACTCCTATGCCGACCTCTACGCCGAGACGCTCAACGACTGCCGTGAGCACGGCGCCTTCGACCCGGCGACGATGGGCACGACGCCCAACGTCGGCCTCATGGCCCAGAAGGCGGAGGAGTACGGCTCGCATGACAAGACGTTCGAGATTGCGAAAACCGGGTCGGTCAGGGTCGTGCGTACGCAGCGATGGCGAGACCTGTTGGACCACGCGGTTTCCGTCGGCGACATCTGGCGGATGTGCCAGACCAAGGACGCCCCGATCCGCGATTGGGTCCACCTCGCCGTCGCCCGTGCGCGCGACACCGGCTGGCCCGCCGTGTTCTGGCTGGACGAGACCCGCGCCCACGACGCGCAGCTGCTCACCAAGGTGCGGGCGGAGCTGGCCGAGCTCGACACCGAGGGCCTCCAGCTCGAGATCCTGGACGTCGCCGACGCCACCCGCTTCACCCTGGCCCGCGCCCGCGCCGGCGAGAACACGATCAGCGTCACCGGCAACGTACTGCGCGACTACCTCACCGACCTGTTCCCCATCCTGGAGCTGGGCACGAGCGCGAAGATGCTGTCGATCGTCCCGCTGATGGACGGCGGCGGCCTGTTCGAGACCGGGGCCGGCGGCTCGGCGCCCAAGCACGTCCAGCAGTTCGAGCGCGAGAACCATCTGCGCTGGGACTCGCTGGGAGAGTTCCTGGCGATCGCGGTCTCGCTCCAGATGCTCGCCGACAAGACCGGCAACTCCCGGGCCAAGATCCTCGGCGACACGCTGGACCGCGCCACCGGCGGCGTGCTCGAGCACAACCGGTCGCCGCTGCGCAAGGTCGGCGAGTTGGACAACCGTGGGAGCCACTTCTATCTGGCGCTGTACTGGGCGCGCGAACTCGCCGATCAGACCGACGACGCCGAGCTGGCCGAGCGCTTTGCCCCGCTGGCCGCGCGCCTCCAGGACGATGAGGAGACGATCGTGTCAGAGCTTTCCGAGGTGCAGGGCTCGGCGGTGGAGCTGGGTGGCTACTACCACCCGGATTCGGAGAAGGCGGCGGCGGCCATGCGTCCCAGCCCGACCTTCAATGCGGCCCTGGAGAGTCTCTAGGACGGCCTCCTCGTGACGGCGTCGCTTCCCTCGGGCACGGTGACGATGCTGGTCACCGACATCGAGGGCTCCACCCGCCTGCTGGACCAGCTCGGAGACGACTACGGCGCGATGCTCGCCGACCATCGCCGCCTGCTGCGCGCCGTGTGGGCGCGGCACGAGGGGGTGGAGGTCGGGACCGAGGGCGACTCGTTCTTCGTCGCCTTCGCCGACGCCGAGTCGGCCGTGGAGGCCGCGATCGCCGCGCAGCGCACGCTTGCTGCCCACGCGTGGCGATCCGATGTCCGAGTGGGTGGGGTCCGAGTCAGGATGGGGCTGCACAGCGGCGAGCCCCACATCGACCAGGGCGACTACTGGGGTGCCGACGTCCACTACGCGGCCCGGATCGGCGCTGCCGCCCACGGCGGGCAGGTCCTGGCCAGCGAGGCCACCCGCGCCCTGGACGGCCGCCACGAGTTCGAGTCACTGGGCGAGCACAGCCTCAAGGACTTCATCGCGCCGCGCGAGCTATTTCACCTCGTCGTGGACGGGACCGGGCCCTCGGAGTTCCCGCCACCGCGGACCCTGGACCCGATTCGCACCAACCTGCCCTCGCCCACGTCCGAGCTGATCGGACGCGAGGACGAGTTGGCGGTCCTGCTCGACCTCGTCGCCACCGCCCGACTGGTCACGGTGTCGGGCCCGGGCGGCTCGGGCAAGACGCGGCTGGCGCTCGAGGTCGCCCGGCGCGCGGCAGAGGACTTCGACGCCGTCTGGTGGGTTTCACTGGAGCACATCCTCGACGGCAACGACGTGATGGGCGCCCTCTCGCGGGCGATGGGATTGCCCGAGGTCGGCGGGGTCGACGCCGACGAGCGCGTCCTCGATCACCTGCGCGCCCGCAGCGTGCTCCTCGTGCTCGACAACCTCGAGCACGTGATCGACGTGGCGCCGCTGATCGGCGACGTCGCGCGGGCCGGCCCCGAGGTCTCGGTCCTGGTCACCAGCCAGCTGCCGCTGCGGGTCGGCGGCGAGCACGTCCTGGCCCTCGATCCGCTGCCGGTACCGACCGGCTCCGAGCGCGAGCTGGAGGCCCTGCGTGAGGTCGCGTCGGTGGCGCTGCTCTGCGAGCGGGCTGCGGCCGCCGGGACGGGCTGGGTGCTGACCGAGGAGAACAAGTTCGACGCCGCCCGGCTGTGCCGACAGCTGGAGGGCATGCCGCTGGCCCTGGAGCTGGCGGCGCCACGGCTGCGCGTGCTCGACGCCGGCGCGCTGTCGGGGAAGCTGGAGGAGAGCCTCGACGCGCTGGGCAGCGGCGGCCCCGATCTGCCCGCGCGCCAGCGCGGCCTGCGCGCGGTACTGGAGTGGTCGGTGGGCGTGCTGTCGGAGGCCGAGCGATCACTGCTGCTCAGGCTGGCGGTGTTCTCGGCGGGGTTCACCACGTCCCTGGCCGAGGCGGCGTTCGGCGACGTGGTCGACGGGCTCGAGGCGCTGGTGGGGGCGGGGCTGGTCCGCGCGGCGGACGGCGGCCGGTTCGAGGTGCGCCCACCGGTGCGCCGGTTCGCCGGCGAGCTGCTCGATGCCGAGGCTGAGGACGCCGCGCACGCGGCCATCACCGATGCCCTCATCGCCCTGGCCGAGCCGTTCGAGAAGCGGTGGGTCGTCATCAGCATCGAGGGCCGCACCCTGCTGAACCCCGAGGCGGGGAACATCTTCGCCGAGCTCGACTGGGCGCAGCTCATGGACTACGGGCGCCACGCTCGCCTGGCGGCCTCCACCGGCTGGTGGATGAACTACTCGAGCGCCGCCGAGTTCAGCCGCGACCATCTGGAGATCGCGCTGGCCCGCTCGACCGATGCCGTGATGCGCGCGCGCTGCCTGCAGGCGCTCGGGGCGCTTGGGCTCAAGGACTCAGACCCCGACGGGGTCGCTGGACGCCGCCGACGCCTGGCATGACCTTGGCGACGTCGAGGGCGAGTTCTACAGCTCCATCTACGCCGCCAACCTGTACGGGCATGCCCGGGAGCCCGAAGGGCAGATCGAGGTCGTGGAGCGAGCCGCCGAGCTCGAGGGCCAGCTGCCCGACGACCCCGATGCCGGGTGGATCCTCGCCGTCGTCCGTGCCGAGGCCGTGTGGCTCATGGGTGAGCCCGAGGAGGCCATCGAACCGCTGCTGCCGTTGTTTCGCGATGCCCCCGATGGATCCTGGAAGCAGTTCTGGCTCGCGACGCGCCTGGCCGACCTCGAGCTCGTGCTTCACCGCCCCGCCGAAGCCCTCGCCCATTACGGGGTGGCCATGGCGGTGCTGGCCCCGCTCCGCTCGCCGCTGGGCGAGCTCATTCAGGCCGCCACGGTTGCGGTCGCCCTGCTGCGCCTGGGACGCGTGCCGGAGGCCGCCACCGCCTGGGCGGTGTGCGAGCTCGGCTTCGACGAGCTCTCGTCGCCGCCCCACGGTGGAGTGGTGCGAGTGGTATGACGCCGTGCGTGCCAGCCTCGATGACGACGACCTGGCGGCCGGTCGCAGGCGCGCGGCCCGGATGGGTATGGAGCGCGGGCTGGTCTGGGTCGGTCACGTGGCCCGGGGCGAGGACTGAAAGCGCGAAGAAAGGAGGAGCCCCGCAGCCCCCGGGACCCCTCCTTTTACTGTCCAGGCCAGCGAACCGGCTGCCGCTGCCGATCCTTGGGAGAATCTGGCCCGGATTGGTGGCTTGGCGCCTATGTCAATGCGCCCCCTCGGAATGTTCTGCCCGCCCGGCCGGTGCCGCGTGGATCCGAGATCGACGCCTCGCAGTGTCCCCCATTTCCGCGTGTGCGAAAACGTACATGGACCCACCCGCTGTGCGTCCTTTGACACACACGGCGGGCTGAGCGGGGCCGCTATCGGGACGGGGCGGCGTCGAAGTCCCCGGCGCCGGCCCGGGCCTCCCGCAGGATCTCCGTGATCGCCGTCAGCGCCTCGTCGCCCAGCGGCTCGGTGCCGAAGCGGATGTCGTGCAGCGCCTCGGTCGCCTCCTGCGCCACCGCCCGGCCCGCCCGGGTGATGGTGGCCAGCGTCATGCGCCCGTCCGAGGGGTGCGGGGTCCGCTGCACGTAGCCGGCGCCCTCCAGCCCGTCCACGAGGTTGGTGACGCTCGCCGGGTGGACCTGCAGCCGCACGCCCATCTTGCCCAGCGGCAGCGACCCCGCCCGGCTGAAGTGCAGCAGCATCAGCGCCTCGTAGCGGGCGAACGTGAGCCCGAACGGCTCCAGCGCCTCGTTGAGCCGCCCCAGCAGGATCTGCTGGGCGCGCATCACCGAGGTCACCGCCATCATCGCCGCCACCGGCGACGCCGCCCAGTGGGCCCGCCACTGGCGCCCGGCCTCCTCGATGGGGTCAAAGCTCAGCGGTCCGGGCATGGCCGCACAATGCCACGCCCGGCCGCTGCTCAGACCTTCAGCGCCTCAGGCGCCGACGCCAGCGCCGCCTCGATGGCAGCCACCAGCTCCCGCGCCGACGCGGCGGTGAGCTCAACCGCCACCCGTGCGCCGGGCCCCTTGGACGGGTCGGTGAAGTCGATGTTGAGCGTGTGCTCGGCCATCGCGTGCACCGGGTGGTCGAAGTACACCGTGCCGTCGGTGACTCCGAACCACTTTGACTGTCCCGCCCGACCCTTGGCGCTGCCGACGAGCTCGGTCTTCACGGTCGCATAGGTGCACATGGTCAGCCTCCGAGGTGGGTGTTGTAGAAGGACTCGATCCGCTCCCAGCCATCGTTGGCGGCCTCGACCCGGTAGGCCGGACGGTCCACGGAGAAGAACGCGTGGCCGGCGTTGTCGTAGCGATGGAACTCGTGGGGCTTGTTCTCGCGCGTGAGGATCTCGTCGAGCTCGTCGACCTGCTCGGGGCTGGGGTACTTGTCGTCGTTGCCGAAGAGCCCGAGCAGCGGGCAGCGCAGGTTGGGCAGCTGGTCGACCAGGTTGGTGACCTTCAGCGGGAAGCCCTCCTCGGGCGTGCCGGTGACGAACGCGCCATAGCAGTCCACGGCCGCGTCGAGGGGCAGGTTGCAGGCGGCCAGCACGGACTGGCGTCCGCCCGAGCAGTAGCCGATCACGCCGACCTTCCCGTTGGACGTCGGCAGTGCGCGCAGCGCCTCCGCGCTGCCGCCGACGTCGCCGACCAGGCGGGCGTCGGGCACGCCGCCGTTGGCGCGGGCGGTCGCGGCCGCGTCGTCGGGCGCCGCGCCGGGCGCCTCGCGCCAGTAGAGGTTCGGGCAGATGGCGTCGTAGCCCAGCTCGGCGAACCGCCGCACGATCTCCTTCGTCCCCCGGTCATAGCCCGGCATGTGGTGGATGACGACCACGCCACCCCGGGCCTCGTCGCCGGCGGGACGGGCGACGTACGCCTCGATCTCATCGCCGTCGTGCCCGGTGATCCGGATCGTCTCCGCGCTCAGTGAATCGCTCATGGGTCGATTCTTTCACGGCCATCGCGCCGGCCGCCGCGGTGGCGGCGTCAGGACTGTGGCAGCCGTGGCGTTCGATCTCCGCCACCGTCGGTCCAGCTCCTCGCGGACACCTGGACGCGTGCGCCTGTGATCACCGACCGTGCGCACAGGAGCCGACGAGGCGGCGGGGGTGCCGCCGCCCCGTCGGCTGACTCGTGTCAGGCGGGGCCTACCAGGTGTGGTCGCCCCGCCTTGCCGGCGGTCGAGCCGCGGGATCTGGTTCGCTGACTGCCGCCGTCTCTCCCTGATCGTCAGGGTGTCGCTGGGTGTGTTCGATCGGGCTGAGCTCGAGCAGCGCCGCACGGGCGAGCGTGCCTGATCTCCGCAGAGCCACGTTGGTCGGCTCGTTGGAGGGCGCGCAGCGCCCCGCCGCGGTCGCCTTCCCGCTTGAGGAGCAGGCCGAGGTTGCAGGCGGCGCCCGGATCGCCGCGCTGCGTCGGCTCGACGATATGCCGCCTTGGCGCCCGACAGATCGCCGTCCCGCTCGAGCAGCACACCGAGGCTGTATGCACCCATCGAGTCCCCGCGTTCATCAGCTCGGCGGTAGGCGTCCATGGCGCCGCTCAGATCGCCCTGCTGCTCGAGCAGGGCGCCGAGGTTGTAGGCGCCAACGGGGTGTCCGCGTTCGTCGGCTCGACGGTAGGCCGCTCTGGGCACCGGCCAGGTCGCCCCGCTGCTCCAGTAGCACTCCGAGGTTGCACGCGGCTCCGGCGTGGCCTCGGTCATCGGCCAGCTGGAAAGCGTGTTCGGCGGCAACCCGGCTCTCCTCCTGCGGCAGCAGCGCCCCGAGGCTGAACTCGGGGTTCGGCTGGCGACTCTGATCGGGCCGCCGGAACGCGCTTCTGGCAGCGGCGCGATACCGCGCCAGCACCAGCGTCACGCCGAGCTCGAACGCTGCCGTCGGGTGGTCGCGTCCGTCCTCTGCGACGCCCGGACCAGCGACCGGCCGCGGTCGTGGCAATGGCGCGTCTGACTCCCGCCGATCTCGACGTCTGCGCCAGAGCGCTGCCGCCAACATCGCCATCAGCAGGCATGCGGCGAGCACGATCCACAGGATCGGCGTCGACCCCTCGAAGCGGCACACGAGCAGGCTGTCGCTTGGCGGATCTCGTCGGGGTTGGCGCGCCGCTGGGACGACCGGACCTCGGTCGTGACCGGCGTTCGGAGCCTGGTCGCGGCGACCACCCGCTGCGGGTGGCGGTGGCTTCTTCGGGCTCAGTATTGCCCGGAGCTGATGGAGGGTCTGGGGTCCGGCGATTCCGTCAGCCGGCAGATGCCGAGCATGCTGAAGCCGCATCACCGCCCGTTCGGTAACGGGGCCGTAGCGCCCGTCGGACGGGCCCGGGGAGTAACCCGCGGCGGCCAGGTCGCGCTGAAGCTTGCGCACCGTCGCCGAGCCACCGCGGACGTATCCGCGTGCCCGGGTCGAGAACCGGCCTGGCGACGGCCAGTGCCGCCCGCGTGAGCCGGGCCGGCGATTCCATCGGCGTGCAGGCCGTGCGCGGCCTGGAAGCTGATCACCGCGTGCTCGGTGAGCCCGCCGTAGCGTCCGTCGATCGGACCGGGTGGGAACCCGGCCCTGACGCAGGCGACGCTGGAGGAGCTTCACGGCCTTCGACCCGTGGGGGGCCGAGTAGCCGCTGCCAAGCGCCAAGAGCTCTCGCGATCGATTCCCGCCTCGGTCGGCGCGTCTTGCCGCGCGCTGGCGGACCTGAATTGTGTGATTTGGAGTGGGCGGCGCCGGCGGTGTCGTGATGCCTGGGTAGTCGAAGCTGCCGACCCCCGAGGGTGCGGTTGCCGACCTTTCCCAGCGCAGCCGCCGGGAACAAAGCCAGCATCAGCATCACGGCCGTGGCCACCCGCTCGAAGGCCATGAGCGAAGAGACTGCGCGGGCGAGGTGCCCGTAGCTGCTCTTCGTCCACGCCCATGGTGAGCGTGACACGAGTCTGTTCTCCTGTTACTTGCTAGATGAGGGCGCTCTCGGGGCTCGAAGCCCCTGGTGCCCAAGGACCTGGGAACTGAGACCGGGTCTCAGCCAGGTCGCTCTAGCAAGGAGAGAAGCGGTGGCGGCGGGGCCAGCCGTGCCGTCGCACCAAGCGCCCAGATCACGCCTGGCACGACCACAACCGCGAGCGCGAGCAGCGCCGCGACACCGAAGAAGAAGGAGAACCCAGACCGCCGCCGGCCGCGCTGCCCCCGCCCGCAGATGCAGCCGCGTCGGGGAGCGGCACGGACGAGCTCGGCAATGGCGAGCCGCTCGTGACTCGGCGCCCGCGCACCGTGTGCTCGGGCGGTGCTCCGGGGCCCGCCCAGCGGCGAAGACGCAAGGGTGAGTGCCGATGCCGGCAGTGCGCTCGCGACGTCGGTCACGGTGTCTGCGGCGCGCGCCGGGGTGCATGCCGCGACCCGGACCAAACCCGGTCGAGCCGCAGCCCGCGCCCCATGCCTGTCGAGCCGATGCGGCGCTGGAGGCTCCGCACGGCGGTTGAGCCGCTCCCGGCGTCGGCGTGCCCGGGCCGCCAGAGGGGCTGAGAGGTGCGCCGGAGGTCTTGCCAGCAGCGCCGGCCGTCGTGGTCGGGAGAGCCGTCGTCGAGGGCGTGTGCGTGATCGGCGTCAGCCTCTCGGACCCGATCGATGCGACGGGCGCGACGCCAGGACGGTCGACGCAGCGGCCGTCGCCCCGTCAGTGCTCGGGAGACCGATCCGCTGTCGCGGGCGCCGCGACCCTGGCGACCGTGCTGGTCGCGGCGGTGATGACGGGGGCGAGCGTCGGGCGACCGGGGCGACGGTGTGGGCGACGGTGCCGATGACCGGGGCGACGGTGTGGGTGGCGGTGTTGATGACGGGGGCGACGGTCTGGGTGGCGGCGTTGATGACGGGGGCGGCGGTGTTGATGACCGGGGCGACGGGGCGGCGGTGTTGATGACCGGGGCGACGGTTCGGGTGGCGGTGTTGATGACGGGGGCGACGGTGTTGGTGGCGGCGTTGATGACGGGGGCGACGGTCTTGGTGGCGGCGTTGATGACCGGGGCGACGGTTGGGTGGCGGTGTTGATGACGGGGGCGACGGTGTTGGTGGCGGTGTTGATGACGGGGGCGACGGTCTTGGTGGCGGCGTTGATGACCGGGGCGGCGGTCTTGGTGGCGGCGTTGATGACCGGGGCGACGGTCGTTGGTGGCGGTGTTGATGACCGGGGCGGCGGTCTTGGTGGCGGTGTCGATGACCGGGGCGGCGGTCTTGGCGACGCGGTGTTGGTGACCGGGGCGGTCGGTCTTGGCGGCGGTGTTGGTGACCGGGGCGGTGGTCTTGGCGACGGTGTTGGTGACCGGGGCGGCGGTCTTGGCGACGGTGTTGGTGACCGGCGCGGTGGTCTTGGCGGCGGTGTTGGTGACCGGGGCGGTGGTCTTGGCGACGGTGGTGGTGACCGGGGCGGTGGTCTTGGCGCGGTGTTGGTGACCGGGGCGGTGGTCTTGGCGGCGGTGTTGGTGACCGGGGCGGTGGTCTTCGCGACGGTGTTGGTGACCGGGGCGGTGGCCTTCGCGGCGGTGGTGGTGACCGGGGCGGTGGTCTTCGCGGCGGTGCTCGTGACCGGCGCGGCCGTCTTGGCGGCGGTGGCGGCGGACGCGTCGGCGCAGCGGCGTGTGCGGGCGTCTGCGGGGCGGCGCGGGCGCGGCGGGCTTGGCGGGCGTCTGCGGGGCCGGGGCCGCGGGAGTGGCGGGCGCCGGTGGGGTTGGCGCAACGCTGCTGCGAGACCGAGCTCGCGGTACTGGCGGCAGCTTGGGTGGCTGACGCGATCGGGTTGGCTGCCGCCGGCGCGGGAGCGGCTGAGGTCACCGCCGGAGCGCGCCCTGACGGGCCCGTCAGCCTCCGCGCTTGCCGCGGCCCACAAGGCCGCCGAACGCCAGAGCGCCCACGATGACCGCCCCGATCAGCCTCAAATGCCCGAGGGATCGCCAGCGAGCCAAACGGCGAAAGCTCCAAACGCTGGCGAATGCCACCGATACCACTCCGATCCTGACTAGACCTCTCCTTCATTGGTCAGTTCCCTCCACCGCAATTGCTAAACGCGAACTCGCGGAAATCAGGGCGTCTCGCTGTCGCCGATGCCATCGGCCGAGCCCGACGGGCCGCTGGCCCGTGGCCGTGCGTGCCCAGAAACCTCCGGACACGTGACTAGGAGGGCAGCACACGCCGGCCCCAGGCGAACTGGTCGCCGAGCCAGCTCCCGCGCAGCGGCAGCACGTACACGCCCTGCCCCGAGGAGTGGATGACCCAGTTGTCGCCCAGGTAGATGCCGGTGTGGATGACGTTGGCCTCGGTGGCGGTGCTGTCGAAGTGGGCGGTGCCGAAGAACAGCAGGTCGCCCGGGCGCAGCTGGTCGTAGCGCAGCCGGTCGCGATGGGGGATCTCCTGCGCCATCTGCGCCGCGGTGCGCCCACCGATCTCGCGCCCCCACGGCAGTCCCGACACCTTGAACACGCGCCACACGAACCCCGAGCAGTCAAACCCGCCGTGGGCCAGGCCGTCCGCGGTGTTGTCGGTGGTCCCGGCGTAGACGTAGGGGTAGCCGATCTTGGACACCGCGATGCGCAGCGCGGTGAGCTGGTCGGCGCTCATCCGCGGCAGCGCGTAGGTCATCAGCGTCTGGCGCGCGGACTGGATGCTCCAGCTGCCGTCGTCCATCACCTGCGCCACCGACCACGCGGCCTCGGCGCGCGTGATCGGGTCCCACGGGAAGAGCTCGAGCTGGTCGGTGCCGGCGGGGTGGTCGTAGCGCAGCCCGAGGTAGCGGGCGACCACCTCGGTGCCGTAGTACGAGGGCGGCCGCAGCCCCACCGCCGACGGTGGCCCGCTGCACGTGAGCGGCGACGTCAGCGAGGCCGAGCTGATCGACGACCAGGCGGTCAAAGGCGGTGACGGTGACCAGGCCGGCGCCGGCGTGGACGGTGGGCAGCGTCACGGGCTCGCCGTCCGGAGCTCGAGACGTCGCGGGTCGCCAGCGCGGCGAGTGCGGCCAGCGCGCGGTCGGCCTGGGCGCCCGGCAGCCGCTCGGCGCCGCCGAAGTCGTTGCCGTGGAGGTTGCTCATCAGTCCGGCATGGACGACCTGGCGCTGCTGGGCGGCATCCCAGTTGGCCAGCGTCACCTGGGCGCTGGCGGCGGACGGCAGGATCGCGGCGAGAACGGCCCAGCCGCCGAGGACCACGGGCAGGGCAAGCTTGAGCACGCGGGCGGGCATCAGTACACCGGTCATCGGCGCAATGCGCCGACTCCTCAACACCGCGGCGCGGCGGCATGGACTGATACATCTACGGGCATGCCCATCCGCCGCGTCGTCATCGACCACATGTCCATCGGCGTCTCCGACCTGCCGCGCAGCATCGAGTTCTACACGCGCGCGCTGGCCCCGCTGGGGTTCGAGCCGATGGGCCCGTGGCGCGAGGGCGCGCACCGAGATGGCCTTCGGCGTGGAGGACGCTCGACGACTTCGCCGATCTCGCTGCGACTACCCGCGCGGCGCCGGCGTGCACGTGTGCTTCGCCGCCGACAGCCAGCGAGCAGGTCGACGCCTTCCACGCGGCTGCGCTGGCCGCCGGCGGCCGCGACAACGGCGGCCCCGGGCCCGCGCCCGGAGTACTCGGAGGGGTATTACGGCGCCTTCGTGCTCGATCCCGACGGCCACAACATCGAGGCCGTGCACCACGGGTAGTGCCCGCGCCCGCGCGGCGACGACCCGCTACCTTCCGACCCGCCATGGACTCTCGCAGCCCCCGGTGGCCGTTGGCACGGATCGCCCTTGCGCTTCTGGCGGCCGTGGTTGTCGCTCTCGCCGCGGCCGGCTGCGGGAGCACCGCCAAGAAGGCATCGGCGCGCCCGACGTTCAACGTGACCGGCGCGGCGATCGGCCAGCCGATCGCGTCGGGCTTCGTCGGCCTCTCGATCGAGATCAAGGCGCTGGAGGAGTACGCCGGCACGAATCCCGCCGCCGTCAACCCGGTCCTCCTGCACCTCATCGAGGACATCGCGCCCGAGCAGAGCCCGGTGCTCCGCTTGGGCGGCGACAGCACCGACTGGTCGTGGTGGCCGGTGTCAAGCGTGGCCCGCCCGCCCGGGGTGAGGTTCACGCTGACGCCGAACTGGCTGGACGTGGCCCGCTCCGTGGCCACCGCGGTGCGGGGGCGGCTCATCCTCGGCGTCGACCTGGAGGCCGACAACCGCACGGTCGCCGCCGCCGAGGCCAGCGCCATGGTCAATCGGATCGGGCGCAGCTCGCGTGGCCGCGCTGGAGCTGGGCAACGAGCCCGAGCTGTACGGCAGCTTCGGCTGGTACCGGTCGGCAGCCGGCAGTCCCGTCCCGGGCCGCCCCCGCGACTATGACCCGGCCGCGTTCGAGCGCGATTACTCGAGCTTCGCCCCCCGCCTGCCCGACGTCCGGCTGGCCGGGCCCAGCAGCGGCGCGCCGACGTGGCTGGCCAAGCTGGGCGCGTTCCTCGACGCCGAGCCTCGCGTTCGGCTGGTGACGGTGCACGCCTATCCGCTCAAGCACTGCACCAAGTCCAAGGTCGTCACGATCCCGCAGCTTCTCTCCGAGCAGTCCTCCCGCGGGCTGGCCGCCTCGGTGGCGCCCTACGTGGCCGTCGCCACCGCGCACCACGATCCGCTGCGCGTGGACGAGATGAACGGCATCTCCTGCGGCGGCACCCGCGGCGTCAGCGACACCTTCGCCTCGGCACTGTGGGTGCTCGACGCGCTGTTCGAGATGGCCCGCACCGGCGTCACCGGGGTCAACATCCACACCGTCCCGAACGGCATCAACGAGATCCTCGGCCCCGACGACACCGGCGGCGTTCAGCGCATGCGGGTGCACCCCGAGTACTACGGGATGATGATGTTCGCCCAGGCCGCGCCCGCCGGATCGCACCTGCTCAGGCTGGGCACGGCGACGCCGCCGGGCGTGAAGGTGTGGGCCACGCGCGCGAGCGACGGCGTCATCCATGTCGTCGTCATCAACAAGCGGCTGGCCAAGTCAGCAGTTCCTGCGGTTGCGGATCGCCGGCGCCAGCGGCCCGGCCGAGGTCGAGCAGCTGCGTGCGCCGAGCGTCCACAGCACCGGTGGGGTCACGATCGGCGGCCAGACGTTCGGCGCCGAGACGAGCACCGGCGTCCTGGCCGGGCCGGCGGCCCATCACACCGTGGCGTCGTCGGGCGGCGGCTATGCCGTCACCGTGCCCGCCGGCCAGCGCGACGATGCTCACCGATCCCCGTCGGCTAACCGCGGGCGTCTCTGCTATCTCCGGAGCCATGGACCTGGCCGCGTACCTGGAGCGGATCGGGGTCGGCCCCGGCGCCGCGCTGGCCGAGCTGCACCGCGCCCACGTCACCTCCATCCCGTTCGAGAACCTCGACTCGCACCAGGGCGTGCCGGTCTCGCTCGAGCTCGATGACCTGCAGCGCAAGCTCGTGGCCGGCGCGCCGCGGCGGCTACTGCTTCGAGCACAACCTGCTGTTCGCGGCGGCGCTCGCGGCGTCCGGGCTCCGCGGCGGAGCCGATGCTCGCCCGCGTCCGCCTCGGCCGGCCGCCCGGGACCCCGCGCCCGCGCACCCACCTCGTCCATCGCGTCCACGCCGAGGACGGGGTCTGGCTGGCCGACGTCGGCTTCGGCAACGGGACGCTGCTCGAGCCGATCCCGTTCGGCCCGGGCGCCGAGCACGAGCAGTCGGGCTGGCGGTTTCGCATCGCCCAGGACGGCGCCGAGCACGTGCTCCAGACCCTCGACGGCTCAGACTGGGTCGACGTGTACGGGTTCGTCCCCGAGCCCGTGCCGCTCGTCGACATCGACATGAGCAACTGGTTCACCTGCACCCATCCCAGATCGCCGTTCGTGGCGGGTCTGATCGTGGCCGTCAACCATCCAGACGGCACGCGGGTGGCGCTGAGCGACTGGAACGGGCTCTCGCTCACCACGCACACGCCCGCTGAGCGGACGGTCTCCGAGCCCGCGCGCGAGGACATTCCCCGAGCTCCTCGAGACCGTGTTCGGCCTGCCGGGATTCGCGCTTGGCGATAACGGCCGGGTCACACGCCGGGCTCCTCACCTCGAGTAAGCTATTCTTTACGTAAACGTGAAGTAGCGCGTTTGCCCGCGCTGCTCGGGACCGGCCCGACTCAGAGCCTGAAAGGAAGCCGTGAGCACGAACGGCGCAGATCACAACGGAGCCGTTGCCGCCCAGACGCCCGCGGTCCGGCTCGACCATCACGGCAATCCGGTGCCCGGCCACTACAAGTGGATCGCGCTGTCCAACACGACGCTCGGCGTCCTGATCGCCACGATCAACGCGTCGATCCTGCTCATCTCGCTGCCGGCGATCTTCGACGGCATCCACATCAATCCGCTGCAGCCCAGCAACACCAACTACCTGCTGTGGCTGATCCTCGGCTTCCTCGTCGTCACCGCGGTGCTCGTGGTCAGCCTCGGCCGGCTGGGCGACATCTACGGCCGGGCGCGCACCTTCAACCTCGGCTTCGCCGTCTTCACCTTCTTCAGCATCATGCTGGCGGTCACCTGGATGAAGGGCAGCTCCGGGCGCGCTGTGGCTGATCATCATGCGCGCGCTGCAGGGCGTCGGCGGCGCGATGCTGTTCGCCAACTCCAGCGCGATCATCACCGACGCCTTCCCCGCCAACCAGCGCGGGCTGGCGCTGGGCATCAACGGCGTCGCCGCCGTCGCCGGCTCGTCGATCGGCCTCGTCCTGGGCGGCGTGCTCGCGCCGGTCGCCTGGCGCGCCGTGTTCCTGGTCTCCGTCCCGTTCGGGATGCTCGGCACCGTCTGGGGCTTCGCCAAGCTGCGCGACCTGTCCGAGCGCAAGCCGGCCAAGATCGACTGGTGGGGCAACGTCACCTTCGCCGTCGGCCTGATCGCGGTGATGATCGGCATCACCTACGGCATCCAGCCCTACGGCCACCACACGATGGGGTGGACGAGCCCCAAGGTGATCGCCGAGATCGGCGGCGGGATCCTGGTGCTCATCGCCTTCTGCTTCATCGAGACGCGCGTCGAGCAGCCGATGTTCCACCTGGACCTGTTCAAGGTCCGCGCCTTCACCGCCGGCAACTTCGCCTCGCTGCTGTCGGGCATCGGCCGCGGCGGCCTGCAGTTCGTGCTCATCATCTGGCTGCAGGGCATCTACCTGCCCCGCCACGGCTACAGCTTCGCCGACACCCCGCTGTGGGCGGGCATCTACCTGCTGCCGCTCGTCGCCGGGATGCTGTTCGCCGGCCCCATCGCCGGCGCGCTGTCGGATCGCATGGGCCCGCGCCCGTTCGCGGTGGCGGGCATGGCGCTGGCCGCGCTCTCCTTCCTGCTGCTGGCGCTGCTGCCGGTGAACTTCTCCTATCCGGTGTTCGCGCTGGTGATCATCCTCAACGGCCTGGGGATGGGCATCTTCTTCTCGCCCAACCGCGCGAGCATCATGAACAGCCTGCCCGCCAACCAGCGCGGCGCCGGCGGCGGCATGGCGGCGACGTTCATGAACTCGGCCATGGTGCTGTCGATCGGGATCTTCTTCAGCCTGATGATCGTCGGGCTCTCCGGCGGCCTGCACCAGTCGCTCTACAACGGGCTGACCGCCCACGGGGTCTCCGCCGGCCGTGGCGCAGCAGGCCGCCAACCTGCCGCCCGTGGCCACCCTGTTCGCCGCGTTCCTCGGCTACAACCCGATCAAGACGCTGCTCGGCCCCCACCTCCACGCCGTCTCGGCCCACCAGCAGCACGTCCTGCTCGGCCACACGTTCTTCCCGTCGGTCATCTCCGGCCCGTTCTCCAGCGCGCTGACCTCGGCGTTCACCTTCGGCCTGGTCGCCTGCCTGATCGCCGGCGCTGGCGTCGCTGGTTCCGGCCAAGGGCCAGCCGTGGTTCGGCCGCGGGCGCCGCTCGGCAGCCGGCGAGCCACGCCGGCTGACTCGCTGCTGGTCGTGCCCGCCGGCGGGACGCCTGGAGTACGCCGGGGCCGACGTCGAGCCGCCCGACGGCCGCTAGCCCCACGCCGCCGCGCCCACCCAGTCGCTGGGCACGGCGCTTCCACCGGGCTCACGCGAGCCATTGCACCCATGCCCCGTGCGGGTCGGTCCAGGCGACCGGCTCGGCGTCCAGGGTGAGCAGGATCTCGCCACCCGGGGCCGGCCCGGGCCGCGGCGGGCGCTCGAGCTCGATGACCCCCGGCGGCTCGTTGGCGATCCAGCGCGCGCTCGAGGACCGGCACCGTGTCGGCGAAGCGCCGGCGGTCCGCCGCGTCGTGCACATAGCCGAGCACCGCCGTGTGAAAGACCACGAGCGTCGCGTGCGGCGGGCGCCTGCTGCGGCCAGCGCGGGGAGGTCATGGCGCAGGTCGCCGCGGACGACGCGCGGCGGATCGGCCCGCGCGACCGCGATCGCTGCCCGCAGCAGCGCCAGGCGGTCGCCCTCCCCGGGCCACACCAGCGACTCCAGCCACGACACGCTCTCGTCGTCGGTCACGTCGATCGGCGCCAGGTCCAGGCCGGCGCGCCACGCCACCTCGGGCAGCGCGGTCGGCACGGGAGTCGCCTCGTTGACGTCGCAGCGGAACACCGGGCGCGCCGCCGTCGCAGCGCGGGCGCGCCCAGCCGGCGGCCGTCGCCGTAGTCATAGCCGTAGCGATCGGGGAGCAGGCACAGCCCGGCCGACGTCCCCACCTCCAGCAGCGCAAGCGGCTGGGGGAGGGAGGCCAGCACCGGGAGCAGCGTGGCGCACCGGGCCGGCTCGTTGGTCTGCGTCCGGTGTGTCCGGATGAGCTCGAGCACCTCGCCCGGCGCTCGAAGAACCGCTCGCGAAACTGCGGCCAGTCACGCGCGAAGTCTCCGTACAGGTGGCGGACGGCGGCGAGCAGCAGGTTGGGCTGGCGCTTGGCCGGCTCGAGCTCGCACAGGATCGCCAGGAGCTCGCGGTCGTCCGCGACCTGACGGGTCAGCTCCGTGTACAGCGCCGAGCGCCCGGCCGTCTCCTCGGCCGAGAAGCGCCGGTACTCGGCCGCCAGTCGATCCATGCGGCCTTCGTCCACGTCCACATCGTGACCGATGCCGCCCTCCTGAACGCGTGGATCGGACGGGGCCATGATCGGAGCCGTGCGATCTGAGCGTTCAACCCGCTGAACCCCTAGATCGCGCCGCCGATCGCGGCACGGTGTGCGACCTGAGGGTTCAAGGCTCGTGCTGCGGCAACTCAGGCGGCGGCGAGCTGGAGGTCGCCGTTGCGGCGGTGATGCTCGGCGATGACCGCGTCGCGCAGGGCGGCGAACTCGCCGGTGTGCAGGTCGGTGACGAGCTCGTCGACCGGGGCCTGCTCGGGCTCGGCGGGAAAGCGCCAGGCGAGGAACACGGCGGTCAGGCAGCCGGTGAAGCTCAGCACGTTGCCGATGGCCAGCACCGGGGCGTGGTTGCCGAAGGCGTTGACGAAGGCCAGCGCGAGGTTGGCGGTGAAGCCGAGCGACCAGCCGAGCTTGGACTGACCCGTCGACGAGCGATTGCGCAGCATCGTCACCAGCTGCGGAACGATGCCCGTCACGCCGATCATCACGGCGAGCATTGAGATGGAGGTAATGACTTCGTTCATGTTCTAAAAGGATAGGGGAAGGTTTAGAGGCTTAAGTGGTTGCGCCCTCACCCTTTCTGTCGGACGACCGGCGCGATTCCTGAAGTCCGGTTCTATGCTC
Source organism: uncultured Actinomycetota bacterium (assembly GCA_963790605.1). Lineage (GTDB taxonomy): Bacteria > Actinomycetota > Thermoleophilia > Solirubrobacterales > Solirubrobacteraceae > Palsa-465. Next base: position 384,083 of record CAWBPG010000006.1, read on the forward strand.
GAAACGGGATGCGAACACTCCCTCGCACCTTGGCAGGGGCCGTCGTCGGTCGCGGTGGTGGGGTTCGCGCTGGCGCGATACGGCGCCGGCAAGACCACCGCCTCACCGCCGCCGCTCAGACCGGCAGGCCTCGGTGGCGGACTTCAAGGTCAACTACCCGTCGACCTGGCACGTCGTCCCGGCGGCGACCGTGCCGCTCGTCCCGCTGGGCGACGTGGTCACGCTCGCCGCCGACGCCTCCAAGCGCTCGCTGCTCGTCATCGGGACCCAGCAGACGACCACCCCCGCGGCGCTGCCCGCCCGGCTCGCCGCCGCCGTTCCACCCACGCACCAAGGCCGCAGGTGGTCACGCCTCGGCAACGCGAGCTTCTACCGCTACCTGAACCTCACCCCGCGGGGTCAAAGGGCGCCCGAGTCGATCTACGCGCTGCCCACGTCGGTCGGGCACGATCACCGCGGTGTGCTCGGCGCCGACAGTTCACCACTCGCTTCACCAGCAACTGCGAGCGCGTCCTCTCCACGATCAAGCTCACCGACGGGCGACGTTCTCTCGATCAGCGTCGACCCCGGGTACGCGCTCGAGCTCAACCGGATCCTCGGCCAGCTCAACGACGTGCGCCGCTCGGCCGGTCCGGGCTGCGCTCGAGCAAGGTCGGCACGCGCGCGCGAGCGGCGTCCGCGCTGGCCACGGCCCACGCCCAGGCGGCAGCGGCGACCAGCCACATCAGCGTCGGCCAGGTGAGCTCGGCCAACCAGGCGCTGGTGACCGCGCTGCACCAGAACGCGAGCGCCTACAAGGCCCTGGCGCGGGCGGCGGCCAAGCAGAACGTGTCGGCGTACGGGCGCGCCAGGCGGCGGTGGCGTCAGCGGGCTCAGGCCTGGACGCGGCGTACACCCAGCTGCGCCAGCTCGGGTACACCATCCACTGACCGGCCCCGGGCTCAGCCGCTGCCGCTGGACGGTGCCGGTGCCGTTGGTGGTCGTCACCGACGAGGAGCCGCCCGACCCTGGGTGGTGGTCACCGTCGAGTGCGTGGGAGCGGCGGCGGAGTCGACGAGGCCGGCGGCGTGCTGACCGACGCGTGGCGACGCGGCGGTGCTGTGGGTGACCGTCGCGGCCTTGTGGGCGGGCTTGGCTCTTGGTCTTCTTGGCCGGGTGGCGGTGGACGGTGAGCTTGGCCGGCGCGGGCACCGTGGCCATCGAGGCGACGGTTGCGCTGCCGTGCTGAGCGGAGCCGGTGGCCAGCTGCGCCGGCGGCGGGTCGTGCGGTCGTGAGCCGGCGCCGAGGATGAACGCCACCGCGAAGGCGGCGACCGGGATCGTGATGGCGAGCACGCGGGCGGCCAGCGCCGCCCTCTGCGCGTTCGCCTTGCGCTCCTCTGCTTGCGCTCGGCGCGGTGCGCCGGCGTGCCGTCGCGGCCACAGCCGCGGCGATCGGGCCCCGCTTACGGCTCTTGCGCCGGCGGCCGCCGATGCGGCGACGGCCACGGCCAGGGCATCGGCGTCGTCGCGATCGACGCCGGGCTGGACCGGCGGCGCGTCCTCGGTTGCGGGCTGCGAACGCCGCCAACGAGGTCGTGAGCGGCTCCACGCCCTCGACGTAGGTCGGGGCTTCGGTGATGAGCTCGGGCTCGTCGTCCGGGAGGGGCTCGGGTTCCTCTGTCGACGGGCTCGGGCTCCTCCTCGGTGACTCGAGCTCGGGCTCGTCGTCCGGGAGGGGCTCGGGTTCCTCTTCGACGGGCTCGGGCTCCTCCTCTTCGATGAGCTCCTCGGCCTCCTCGGCTCGGGCGCAGGCAGCGGCGTGTCGACCGGCGCCGGCACAGGCGCGATCACCGGCACCGGCGCCGGCGGCGGCGCCGCCATGGCCGCAGGAGCGCCGGGCGGCGCCTCCCACGGAAGCTCGGTGACCGCCGGCGGGGGTGCGGGCGGAGCCGGCGGCGGCGCGCGCCGTTGGACGGGCCGCCTCCGTTGCCATGATCGCCCAACATCATCCGCAAGTTCGCGTGCGCCGCCGGGTGCCCGCGCAGCTCGGCGCGGCGGTAGGCCTCCTCGGCGCCATGCAGGTCGCCGCCCTCCTGCAGCAGCCACGCCAGATGGAACGCGCCCTTGGCGTCGCCGCGCTCGTCGGCGCGGCGGAACGCCTGCTCGGCGCCGTCCAGATCGTCGCGCTCCTCCAGCAGCAGCCCGAGGCTCACCGCTGCAGCGGCGTGGCCGAGCTCGTCGGCCGCACGATATGCCTCTTCTGCGGCAGGCAAATCGTCACGCTGTTCGAATTGGATTGCCATGTCGAACGCGTCATTGGCATCGACCTGGGCCAGGGAGCCGGGGTCTGCGGCCGTTGGATTGCGCCTAGAGCCGTACATCATGGGTGGTCATGAAGCGGTCTGAGGATTCTAGAACCCTCGGTTTTGCGGGCTTTCTGCGTCGCGGGGACGGAGCATTGGCCCGTACTTCGTCGCGCAGGCACGCACTCCGCTTTTTCCTTGCAACAGCGCTCGCAGCCGCGGTCGGCGTCGCTTTCGCCTTCGCCGCCACGCCGCGCGAGGCGCCCGCCGCCACAGGCACCGCCCAGACGTCGCTGGCACTACGCGTCGCCAAGCAGGTGATGGCCGGCCGGCGCACCACGATGAGTGCCACGGTGGCGACGCCGGCTCCCACCACGGGCGCGCCGGCGCCTACCGGGACCGTCACCTTCTCGGACCGGGGCAGGTCGATCGAAGGCTGCCGCTCCCAGAAGCTCACCAAGCTCACCGCAACCTGCTCGGTGATCTTCTGGGTCTCGGGCCGCCATCCCATCTCCGCACAGTACGGCGGGGACACGACCTACGCCGCGGCGACGTCTTCCAGCTCGGCCCTCAGCGTCACGGCGATCCCGGTCAAGGGTGACATCACCGCGCGCACCAGCTGGACCTTCAGGTTCACGCCGACCTACACCAGCATCCTCGGCCTCACCGTCGGCGGGCTGTATGAGGGCAGCGACGTGGTCGTCGGCTGCCAGGGCAAGGGATGCCCCTTCGGCTCTGAGAACTTCCCGGTCCTCCGGCCCAAGATCTGCTCGCCCAGAGTGCCGGCGCTGAGCTGTCCGCCCAACAACTTCTTCCTGACCAAGTACTTCTCTGGTCGCCACCTGGCCGTCGGTGCGCAGATCACGATCCTCATCTCGCACCCCACCTACATCGGCAAGTACTACAGCTTCACCGTCCGGGCGCGCCAGAGCCCGGCGGTCAAGATCGCGTGTCTGGCGCCGGGCAGCACGCTCCCCGGAGTCGGCTGCCGGCCCCGGTCGGATCAGAACATCCCGGGGTGAGCGGGGGACCCTCGGCGTCGGCGTCGGCGGGGGAGCGGCCGTAGTCGGTCCGTTGGGTGACATCAGAGCGGCTTAAGGCGATCTCCCAGGGGTCCGATTACCCCACGGAGCATGTCCCGAGTCCAGTCACGCCAGTCGCCGGCCGCCGGCGTCCATCTTCAGGTGCAATTCATCGACGCGGTCTCCCGCGTCCACGGGCTCGTCTCTGAGCAGGCGGCCCCGAAGCTCGTCTACCAGTCGGTGCTCGACGGAGCCATCAGGCTGATGGGCGGCGAGAGCGGCGTGCTGCGCCTCGTCGACCAGGCCGACCCCGACTGGATGGTGGCCGTCGCCTTTCACTCCGCGGTGGGCAGCTCTGAGCGGGCGCGCCGCCGCGCCCCGATCACGGAGGGGCTCAGCGGCCGGGTCATCTCTACCGGCAAGCCCCTGGCCGTGGAGAATCAGGGCCCGGCGGACACCGGATCGCGCATGGCGCCGCCCGGCACGCGCGCCGGCATCGGCGTTCCGATCTGCGAGCGCGGCGAGGTGGTCGGCGCGCTGATCGTCGGCACGGCCGAGGACCGTCGCTGGACCAAGCACGACCGCAAGACGATGTCGGCCTACGGCGAGCACGTCGAGGTCGCCCTCGCGGTGGCTCGCGCCCACCACGGCGCCCTGGGCGCCGTCACCGACCCGCTCACCGGATTGGGCAATCGCACCCAATTGCTGGATCGTCTCGAGCACCGGCTCGCCCGCGCGGACCGCGAGGGCACCGACGCCACCGTCCTCTTCCTGGACCTCGACCGTTTCAAGCTCGTCAACGACTCGCTCGGCCACCTTGTCGGCGATCAGCTCCTGATCGCGGTGGCCGACCGTCTGGGCGGCTGCCTGCGCGAGGGCGACCTGTGCGCCCGGCTGGGCGGTGACGAGTTCGCCGTGCTGCTGGACGGACGCTCGGATGCCGAGACCGTCGCCGAGCGCATCGTCCGCGCGCTCGAGGGCCGCTTCGAGGTCGACGGTCATGAGGTCTTCGTCGGCGTGAGCGTCGGGATCGCCAGCGGCCGCCAATCCGCCGAGACCCTGCTGCGCAACGCCGACGTGGCCATGTACCAGGCCAAGCGCGCCGGTGCCGGCCGCTACGCTCGCTTCGAGCCGCAGATGCACGCCGCGCTCGTGTCCCGGCTGGGCCTCGACGCCGAGCTGCGCCGGGCGGTGGAGCGCCAGGAGTTCGAGCTGCACTACCAGCCGCTCGTCCATCTGCGCACGGACACGATCACCGCCGTCGAGAGCCTCGTGCGCTGGCGCCATCCCATCCGCGGACTCGTGCCGCCGCTGGAGTTCATCCCAGTGGCCGAGGAGACCGGGCTGATCGTGGAGATCGATCGCTGGGTCCGCCTCCAGGCCTGCCGCCAGGTCGCCCAGTGGTGGCGCCAGTCGCCGCTGGCAGTGAGTTTCAACGCCTCAATGCGCGACCTTCAGCAGCCCGGCTTCGCGGCCTCGCTCGAGGAGGCGATCGGCGGCGCATTCCCGCCCTCCGCGCTCATCCTGGAGGTGACCGAGAGCGCCGCGCTACAGGACTCGCCCGGCGCGCTGGCAGCGCTGCACGAGGTCAAGGAGCTTGGCGTGCGCATCGCCCTCGACGACTTCGGCACCGGCTACTCGTCGCTGCTCAGCCTCGCTCAGCTCCCCATCGACATCCTCAAGATCGCCCGGCCGTTCCTCCAGGCGTCGGGGCCGGGCACCGCCAAGGCGACCGGGCTGCTGGCGGGCATGATCGGGCTCGGGCGTCACCTCGGCCTGCTCACGGTGACCGAGGGCATCGAGACGCCCGAGCAGCTCGAGCTGCTCAAGGCCGCCGGCTGTGACGTGGGCCAGGGCTTCCTCCTGGGCCGCCCCGCGGACGCCGCGGCGACCACCAACCTGCTCGCGAGCTCCGGCTAGGCGCCCGAGAAGAACCGCCGGGGGTTGCCGACCATCATCTGATCGATCTGCTCCTGGGTGACGCCGTCCTCCAGCAGCTCAGGCAGCACGGTGTGCGTGAGGAGCAGGTAATCGGGCTTCTCGTCGGCGAAGAACGGGTTGCCGATCATGAAGTCGTAGAAGCACGCGGCGTCGTGGGAGAGGTGGATCCGGTCGCCGTAGCCCTCGCCGAGGAGCTGCTTGAGCGTCGCGATCCGGTCGGCCAGAGGGTTGAAGTGCTCGATCCCGAAGCGGTCGCAGCCCAGCCACGCCCCGGTATCGGCGATCGCCCGCAGATATTCCATGTCATTGCTGTCGCCGGCGTGGGCGATGACGATCCGGTTGGGCGGCACGCCGGCATCGGTGAGGGTCTCGAGGGCCGGCAGTCCCGTGCGATGCTCGGCGTTGGTATGCACCAGGACGGGCGCGCCCGTCTCGTTGCTGGCCGCGGCGATGGCGGCCAGAATCCGCGGGACATCCCCGGCCAGCCCGTGGTGCTCGACGGCGCACTTGAGAAAGGCGGCCTTGACGCCGGTGTCGTCGATGCCCGTCTGAAGCTCGCGCACGAACAGGCGGACGATGTCCTTGGTCTCGCGCGCCGCGAGGAAGTTGGGCAGGCCCAGGAAGGTGTAGATGCCGCTGGCGACGATGATGTGGAGGTCCACCGACTCGTTGATGCGCTGGATCCGGGGGATGTAGCGGCCGATGCCGGGAGCCGTGGGGTCCACGATGGTGCGCAGGCCGGCCTCGCGGACCGCCCCGAGCTTGGCCACCGCGTCGACGACGCGCTCCTCCTCGTGCCAGTAGGCCTCGCCGAAGGCGTGGCCGTAGTTCTGCAGCGCCTCGGGCTCCAGTAGGAAGACGTGTTCGTGCATGAGCGTCCGGCCCAGGTCAGTCACCGGCACGGGGCCGCGGACGGTCTCGACGGTGGCCATGGCGGCAGTCTAGGTGGCGCCCTCGCCCGTGACCGGGAGCGTCCAGCCCGGGCCCCCCACGCTGATGGTCAATGCGCCGGTCCACTCGCAGCTGGGCAGCGTCATGTCTGGAGGTCCAGGATCGCGTCGGCCAGCCACGCCGCCTCCTGCACCCACGAGCTCACCGGGCCCGCGGGCCGCACCACGAACTTCGAGAGTCCCGACTCGACGCAACCGGCGATGAAAGCCCGGAGCCCCGAGGCCCCGGCCGGCACCAGCTCGCGCGGATCGATGTCGCGACGGCGCGCCGCCACCGTGCCCAGCACCTCCGTGGGCGGCTCGCCGCGGGCATAGGCGATGCTCAGCCCGAAATGCTCGGAGTCGACCACGCGCCCCGCGCGGTCGGCGGCCTGGAGGATGCGCCGGCGCGCGATCTCGGTCTCGGCCGGCGTGAGCTGCGCGCCGAGCCACCCGTCGGCCACCCGGCCAACACGGTCAAGAGCCTGCGGGCCGCGCCCGCCCAGCCACACCTCCAGCGGATCCTGGACCGGCCGCCCGGGGCTGGCCAGCTCGCTGAATGACCAGCGCTCCGAGCGGTGGGTGACCGTCTCACCCGCCCACCATGCGCGCACCAGCCCGAGCACCTCCTCCAGCACGCGCCCCGCGGGTCGCTCCGTCCAGGCCGAGCGCTTCGCGCTCGCCCGGCTGCCGCAGCCCGGTGACGAAGCTCAGCAGCAGGCGACCGTCGGAGATCTGGTCGAGCTGAGCCAGTTCCTTGGCCAGCAGGAATGGGTTGCGCCCCAGCGGCACGACGTTGGCGCCCAACCGCAGCCGCCGCGTGCGGCCGGCGGCCAGGGCCAGCCCGAGCAACGGGTCGAGCACTGGGGCGACCGGCAGGTCGGAGAGCCAGATGCCGTCGAAGTCGCTCTCTTCGATCGCCTCGGCGAACTCGAGCATCGTCTCGCCGGTGAGCGAGGCGGTCTGTGGGGCCACGGCAAACCGGATCTTCACGATGCTCATGGTCGCAGGGACGCTGTGTTCCTAGACTCCGACAGGCCGCCACCGTCACCGCCAGGAGCCCCCGCATGTCGACCTCGCCCGCCGATTTCAACGCCCAGATCATCGAGGAGTTCCGCGCCAACGACGGGCGCGTGGGCGGGATGTTCGAGAACATGACGCTCCTGCTCCTCCATCACACCGGCGCCAAGTCGGGCACCGCGTACATCAACCCGCTCGCCTACCTGCGCGACGGCGACCGCTACGTCATCTTCGCCTCCAAGGCGGGGGCGCCCGACAACCCCGGCTGGTACCACAACCTCAAGGCCGGCCCGGAGACGACGATCGAGGTCGGGACCGACACGCTCGAAGTCCACGCCGACGAGGCCAAGGGCGATGACCGCGACCGGCTGTACAACGCTCAGGTCGAGCGCTCACCGCAGTTCGCCGAGTATGAGGCCAAGGCGGGGCGGACCATCCCCGTGATGGTGCTCACGCCACGCTGACGGTCGTCCGGGTGGCGGCGCTCTGGCGCGCCTGCTCGAGCACGTGCAGCGCGGCCACGGCGTCGCCGGGATCGACCGGGGGCGGGCCGCCGTCGCGCATGGCCGTGGCCAGCAGGGAGTAGAACCGAGCCCAGTCACCACGCTCGCCGGGCACCGGCACGCTGGCATCGCCGGTGACCAGCCGCCCGCGATGGGCCTCGGGCTCGACGCCCCAATCCGGGACCGTGTCCGGGCGCTCCCCGGCGCGGAGCCGGTCCTCCTGCGAGTCCAGCCGGGTCAGGACGAACGCCGCCTCGGAGCCAAGCACCCGCAGCCGCGGGCCGGGCGCTCCGGTCACCGCCGAGGCTCGCAGGTGGCTGATGGTGCCCGAGGCATGGTGCAGGGCGATGAAGACGTCGTCGTCAGCGGGCAGCCCGCGGCGGGCGTCGATCTCGGCGTAGACGTGGGAGACCGGGCCGAACAGGGTGAGCGTCTGGTCGACGAGGTGGCTGCCGAGATCCAGCAGCAGGCCGCCCCCGTGGTCAGGGGCCAGCGACTCGCGCCAGGAGCCTGGCTTGGGTGAGGGGCGCCAGCGCTCGAAGCGCGACTCATAGCGGATGACCTCTCCCAGGTGGCCGCCGTCGAGCAGGCGCCGGAGCGTGAGGTGATCGGAGTCCCAGCGGCGGTTCTGGAACGCCGTCAGCAGCACGCCGGCGCGCTGGGCGCGGAGGACGAGCTGCTCGGCCCGTGCGGCCGTCACCGCCAGCGGCTTGTCGACCACCACCGGTGAGCCGTGGTCGATCGCGGCGGTCGCCAGCGGGAGGTGGGTGTCGTTGGGCGTGGCGATGACCACCAGGTCGTGGTCGTCGCGCTCCCATAGCCGGTCGGCGCTGCTCAGTGCCCGCGCGTCGGGGTGGTCACGGGCCACCTCCGCCTGGCGCTGGGGGCTGGAGGTCACGACGCTGGCGACGGCCAGCCCGCGTGTGGCCGCGATCAACGGCGCATGGAAGACGCGGCCGGAGAGCCCATATCCGATGATCGCCACACGCAGGTCGGCCACTCGCCCAGCATAGGCAGCGGCAGGGGCTGGCTAGGCTTCGGACCCCGATGGAGTTCCAGCCCGCGATACCGCCAGGCCCGCCCGCGCCGCCGGAGGCCTTCTTCACCGGGCTCGACCTGGCCGCGCACGCGCCCGTCGAACGTCCCTATGTCATCGCCAACTTCATCTCGAGCGCGGACGGAAAGGCGACCGCCGACGGGCGCACCGCGCCGATGGGCAGCCCCGGTGACCGCGCCGCCTTCCACCTGCTGCGCACCGAAGTCGACGCCGTCCTCGCCGGCACCCGCACCATGTTCATCGAGAACTACGGCCCCCTGTCCAAGGAGCCGCGACTGTCCGAGCTCCGTGTGCGCGCCGGCCGCGGGCCTCAGCCGCTGGGCGTCGTGATCAGCCGCAGCGGCACCATCCCGTTCGATATCCCGTTGTTCGCGGACGCCCACTCGCGCGTCGCGATCTACGGCCCGCCCGGCCTCGAGGTGCCTGACACCGCCGCCGGGGTGATCGTTCACGAGCTCACGCCGGACGAGGGGGCGCTGGGTGGGGTCTTGAGATCGTTGCGCGCCGACCACGACATCCGCTCGCTGCTGTGCGAGGGCGGGCCGAGCCTGTTCAGCGCGCTGCTTCTCGAGGATCTCGTCGACGAGCTGTTCCTCACCCTCGCGCCCAAGCTGGTGGGCGGCGATGCCATGGCGATCACCACCGGCGCGCCGCTGGACGAGCTGAGGGGCGTGCGGTTGGTCTGCGCTCTCGAGCAGGACGGCACGCTGTTTCTCCGCTATGCCCGACCGTGACTGAGCGGCCCGCGGGCACCTCGGCTGACTGCGTCGGCGTGGTGGTGCACCCGTCGCGCAACATCGACGGACCCCTGAACCTGCTGCGGGGCTGGGCCGACGCACACGGCGTCACCGTCGTCCAGGTCGCGGTTCCCGGCCAGCACCGGACCGTGGCCGACCCCGGCGACGTGGGGGACTGTGATCTCATCGTCTCCATCGGTGGCGACGGGACGATGCTGGCGGCCATCCGTGCCGCGGAGGCCGTGCGCCTGCCCGTGCTCGGTGTCTCCTGCGGCAGCCTCGGGGTGCTCACCGCGGTGTCCGCCGACGCGGTGGCGACGGCGCTCGACCGCTTCCGCGGCGACGACTGGTCCCCGCGGGTCCTGCCCGCGCTCAGCGTGACGGCACCGGGCGCGCCCGCGCTCATCGCATTCAACGACGCCTGCGTCGTGCGCAATGGAATCGGTCAGGTGCGCGTCACCAGCACGATCGATGGGGTGCTGTTCACGCGCCTGGCCGGCGACGGCTGCATCGTCAGCACGCCACTGGGCTCAACCGCCTACGCGCTGGCGGCCGGAGGCCCGCTGTTGGCACCCGGGACCGAGGCCTACCTGCTCACGCCGCTTCCGTCACACGGCGGCTCGCGCCTGCCGCTCGTGGTCCCGGCCGGCGCCGAGCTGGCCCTGGAGATCTCGACCGGCGTGGGCGGCGCGCGCCTGGAGCTCGATGGCCAGGTGCTCGACCAGGACCCGGGCATGCTGCGTATCACCCTGCGCCAGGACGTCGTCACACTCGTCAGCTTTCCCGAGCAGGAGCCGCTGTTCGACTCGCTGCGCCGGCGCGGCATCCTTGCCGACAGCCCGCGGATCGTCGCCGACACCCAGCGCCACGCGCCTCGAGGAGCTACGGGATCCGCTTGACCGCGATCTCGCCCGTGTAGCTGTCCTGCTCCACGGTGCAGGCGTCGTGCGGGCCCCAACAGTCTGGGAAGCCTCGATAGCACATGTGTCGGACGGAATAAAGACCAAATCCGCACAAACTACGGATCAGGGTCTGGGGGGAGCGGACGATGACCCCAGCACAGGAAACCCCGCTATTTGCCACAAGGGCGGAGCCCAATCAATCGCCCACCGCCAACTGTGTGTGACCGGGGGCTATCAAGGAGGATAACGATGCACCGCATTTCCAGGAGGATGGTCGCAGTGGTGGTGGTCATCGGCGCGATTGCCGCCGGCGGCGCCGCATTTACGGCCAGCAACACCGTGCCGGACACCACTGCCGGCTATGGCACGTCCACCATCACGGGCGCGACGGCCACCGACATTGCCTACGGACTGTCGTCCGACGGCACCCAGATCACCTCGGCCACGATCACCTTCACCGGCGATCTGAGCCACGACACGGTCAAGGCCGGGTTCGAGGCCAGCAACCTGACCACCTGCTCGGCGCCCGCCTATGACGGCACCACCAGCAGCACGTCGACCTGCTCGGGCTACACCGAGTCGACGGCGACGTCGTCGTCCTTCAACGTGGCGGTCACCAACAACTAGTTGCCGCGACGTACTCGAGATGGCAAGAGCGCGGCCCCAGCGGCCGCGCTCTTCGTCATCGACGGGCCGGGGCCAGCGGACATGAAGAGACATCGTGAAATCACCCCGACTGCGATCAGGCCTCATCACCGGCGCCCTGTTGCTTGTAGCGGGCGCCTTTTGGCTGTTCCTGGCCCCGCCGAAGGTCGGCGGGCGCACCACGTATGTGATCACGAGCGGGATCAGCATGGAGCCTTCGTTCCATACCGGGGATCTCGCCCTCGTCCGGCCGGCCGGCGACTACCGCGTGGGCGAGGTCGTCGCCTACCACAGCAGCCTGCTGCACGTGGTGGTCCTGCACCGCATCATCGCGATTCACGGCGGCCGGTATGTCTTCAAAGGGGACCACAACAACTTCATCGACCCGACGCACCCCACTCGTTCCGAGCTGGTCGGGGCGCTATGGGTGCACATCCCGCGCGGGGGCGTCCTGTTTCACGCCCTGCACTCGCCGATCGCGGCGGCCGTGCTCTGCGGGTTCGTGGCGCTGCTGCTGCTCGGTACCGGGGAGACCAAGCGGCGGCGTAACCGCCGGGGGAATCGTGGCAATGGATCCGCTCGCCAAGGAGCTTCACCGGTGACCTCGTCGGGACGCGGCGCCCCCCTGGGCATCAGCGTGCGCTCGCTGCTGATCGGCGTCGCCACCCTTTCGGTGGCGTGTGCCGTCTTCGCCGCGTACGCCAAGACGCGTCCAGCGGCCAGGAGCGTCACCCACCGGGTGCACTACACCCAGAAGGGGCACATCACCTACCACGCGACCGCGCCCGCCGGACAGGTCTACCCCGACGGAACGCTCAGCACCGGCGATCCCATCTTCCTCCAGCTCGTCCACCGCGTCGGCGTCAAGGTCGCCTACCGCTTCGTCGTCGACGCCCCCACGCGCCTGCGCGGCACCGAGCAGGTGTTCCTCCAGCTCACTGGCCCGAGTGGTTGGACCCGCCAGATCGCGCTCTCGCCGCTGCGCCGCTTCACCGGGGCCGCGATCAGCACCCCGGCCACGATCGACCTGCGCACGGTGCAGGCGATCCTGAACCAGGTTCAGAAGGCCACCGGTATTCCGGCCGTGGGTGCCAGCGTCGGGATCGTCATGAAGGTCCACGTCACCGGCACCGTCGCGGGCCAGCCGGTGGACGAGAGCTTCACGCCCACGGCCGGCTTTCAGCTTCAGCCGCTCGAGCTCACGCCGAGCGGGGGCGCCCCCCCCGCCGCCGGCGCAGGATCGAGCAGCGCCTCCTCCAGCGAGACCGGCTTCACGCCGACCGCGCAGGGGACCGTGACGAGCGCCTCGCCGGTGCCCAACGCCTTCAGCCTCGCCGGCCACACCCTCAGCTACTCCACGATCGCGTGGCTCGCGCTGGGCGGTTTCCTGATCACCGGCGTGCTCTCGATCGTCCTCGCCGTCCTGCTCAGGCGCAACAAGGCCTTCGACGAGGCGGCCCGTATCCGCGCCCGCTACGGACACCTGCTCGTGCCGATCCTCATCGGCGAGGACCTCGGCTGGCCGCCCGTCGACGTCACCAGCTTCAAGGCGCTCGTGCGCCTGGCCGAGAGCGCCGGCCAGCTCATCCTGCATCACCAGGCCGATGCCGTGGACACCTACCTCGTCAACGACAGCGGCACCGTCTACCGCTACCAGATCACGCTCCCGCTGGTGACCTGGGGTGAGTGGACCGAGAGCAACGTCGCCGCGGACCCGGCTGCGCTCGCCGACGCGGCCACCGCCCTGGCCGAGGTCGCCGCCCCCGCGAACGAGGCTGCACCCACAGCGGGTTAAGATCGAGGCGTGACGGAGCTTCGCCGGCTGCAGTACTTCCTCGGCGTCGCGCGCGAGCGCAACTTCACGCGGGCGGCCGACCAGCTGCACGTCGCCCAGCCCGCCCTGTCACGGCAGGTCCGCCTGCTGGAGGAGGAGCTCGGGGTCGACCTGCTGCACCGCACGACGCACGAGTTCGAGCTGACCGACGGCCCCCATCATCACCGCGCCGTCGGCATGCGGGCCAGCAACGGCATCAACGCGTTCATGGAGGTGGTGAGCCGAGCGACGTTCGCGGTCTCGCCGCGGGCTCGGCGTGCGTACCTGGGACAGGTGTCCCGCACCGCGGGCCTGGTGTCACCGGCGGCATGAGCATGGCACTCTCACTGTCCACGCCGCTGTGTGACCTGCTGGGGATCGAGGTGCCGATCGTGCAGGCGCCGATCGGCAGCGCCACCTCCCCGGAGCTGGCCGGCGCGGTGTCGGGCGCCGGCGGCCTCGGGACGCTCGCTCTCACCTGGACGGGACCGGATGGATGTGCGGACAAAATCCGCCGCACCCGGGCCCTCACCGACCGGCCGTTCGCGGTCAACTTGGTGCTCGACTGGGATCCCCGCGAGCGGATCACGGTCTGCGCCCGCGAGGGCGTCTCGCTGATCTCCACCTTTTGGGGTGACCCCGGCCCCTATGTCGACCTCATCCACGACGCCGGAGCGCTCCACGTCCACACCGTCGGCTCGGTCGCCGAGGCCGTCACGGCCGCCCAGGCCGGCGTCGACGTGATCGTCGCCCAGGGTGGCGAGGCCGGTGGGCACGTGCGGGGCACGACCTCCACGCTCACGCTAGTGCCCACGGTCGTCGACGCCGTCGGCCCGGTTCCGGTGATCGCGGCGGGCGGCATCGCCGATGCCCGGGGCGTGGTGGCGGTGCTGGCCCTGGGGGCGCAGGCCGCGTGGATCGGGACGCGCTTCCTCCTGGCCGCAGAGGCCAACGTCCACGCCGCCTATCGCGACCGGCTGATCGCCGCGGCCGCCGGCGACGCCGTCTACACCGAGGCGTATGACGGCGGCTGGCCCGACGCGCCTCATCGCGTGCTGCGCAACGCCACTCTCACCGCATGGGAGGCCGCAGGGCGGCCTGCCGCCGGACACCGTCCCGGTGAGGCCGACGTCGTGGCGACGGCCCCGAACGGGTCTGCGCTGGCGCGCTACCACATGGCCATGCCGCAGGCCGGCACGGACGGGGACGTCGAGGAGATGGCACTGTATGCCGGGCAGGGGGTCGGCCTGGCGCGCGCATGCGCACCGGCGGCCGACATGGTCCGAGAGCTTCGCGACGGAGCGCTGCGGCTGCTCGGTCGATCACTCCCTACCTGAGTCGGACCTCGGAGTGAGACGATGATCGAACTGCAGTACGAGATGACCTACGAAGAGACGATCGCCGGGCCGCTGGGGTCGACCGCCGGCTCGCCGCTGGGCGAGCGGCTGTGCTGGACGATCGAGACGGGCCGGTTGCACGGGCCGCGGATCGACGCGACGCTGGCGATGCCCGGCGTCGATCTGATGCGTGTCGGGCCCGACGGGATCCGGCGCCCGGACCTCCACGCCCAGCTGCTCACCGACGACGGCGAGCTCGTTCTCTTTCGCTACGACGTGGGCGTGATCCGCTCCACCGAGCGCTTCCTCGCGGCCCTGGAGACGGGGGAGGCCACGGAGTTCGAGGACCAGTACATGCGGATGGCGCCCCAGTTCGAGGTGGGAGCCGACCGCTACGCGTGGCTGGGCGAGAGCCTGTTTCTCGGCCGCGGCCGGCTGGCCGGTCCCCTGGCGATCACCTACGAGATCTACCGCGTCGTCTAGCCCGAGAGGGATGTCACAGCTTCCGGACCTACGTCGTCCTCCAGGTGAAGGCCATCAGACAGGAGACGATTGTCATGACCCCCACGATTCCCGCCCACCGAATGCAGCTGGTCGACGTCGCGCCCAGGCAGTACGCAGCGATGTATCGCTTCTCGAGCTCGGTCGAGCTCGATCACGGCCTGCGCCTCCTCATCGAGATCCGCGCCTCGCAGATCAACGGGTGCGCGTTCTGCATCGACATGCACTGGAAGGACGCGCGCGCTGCCGGCGAGTCCGAGGAGCGTCTCTACATGCTCGAACGCCTGGCGCGAGAGCTCTGTCTACAGCGACCGTGAGCGCGCCGCGCTGGAACTCTGCGAGGCGATGACCGAGATCGCCGGGCGCGGCGTGGCCGACGACGTCTGGGAGCGTGCCGCGGCGGTGTTCAGCGAGGAAGAGCTCGCCCAGGTGGTGTCTACGCCATCGCGGTCATCAACACGTGGAACCGGCTGCAGATCACCACGCAGGCGGAGCCGGGCCACTACTACCCCGGCATGTTCGACACACCGGCGGCCGCCGGCAATGGACGATAGCGCACCGCGCGAGGGCACTGAGTTCGATCGCCTCCGCCCCTACCTGCTTCGCGTGGCCTACAGCCATCTCGGCAGTGTCACCGAGGCCGAGGACCTCGTCCAGGAGGCGTGGCTTCGCCTGGAGCGAGCCAATCGTGCCGAGATCCGCGATCTCCGAGCCTGGCTGACGACTGTCATCAGCCGACTGGCGATCGACGCCCTCACCTCGGCGCGGGCGCGCCGCGAGCGCTACGTGGGGCCGTGGCTCCCCGAGCCGCTCGTCCAGGACGCCGACGAGCGCTCTGATCCGGCGGTGCGCACCGACCTCGACGAGGACGTGAGCCTGGCGATGCTCATCGTCCTCGAGTCGCTGTCTCCCGCGGAGCGCAGCGCGTTCCTGTTGCACGACGTGTTCGGCTACTCGTTCGAGGAGGTCGCGCGTATCGTCGACCGCACCCCCGCCGCCACCCGCAAGCTGGCGGCCCGGGCGCGCGCCGCGGTCGAGGCACGGCGCCCCCGCTACCCCGCCCGCGCCGACGAACAGCGCGAGATCGTCGAGGCCTTCCTCGATGCCGCCCAAAACGGGGACCTCGCCGGTCTGGTCGAGCTCCTCGATCCGTCGGTGACGTTCCGCAGCGACGGCGGCGGCACGCGTGCCCGCGGCGCGCACGGTGTTCACCGGCCCGAGCGCGTGGCTCGCATCTTCACGCGATGTCGCGGTCACTACCGCGAGCTGTTCACCGGCTCGGTGGTCACGATCAACGGCGCACCCGGGCCTGCTGATGGAGATCGGGGAGGGGCCGAGCGTGATCGCCGTGACGATCGACGGGGGCGGATCACCTCGATCGACGTCATGCGCAACCCGGACAAGCTGACCACGATCGGGCGATAGGTAGCGCGTCGCGACCTGCGCAACATGGCCACGTGGCGCACGTGGCGGTGTCGGGGCTGGCCTATGCACATCCGGGTGGAGACCTGCTGTTCTCCGACGTCTCGTTCCGCGTGTCGCCCGGGCCAGCACGTCGGGCTGGTCGGCCGCAACGGCGTGGGCAAGAGCACGCTGCTGAAGATCCTGGCCGGCGTCCTCGACTCCCGATGAGGGCGAGTACGCGGTCGGCGGGTCGCGTCGGGTACATGCCCCAGGATGTCGGGGTGGGCGATGACGAGCGCACCGTCCGCGAGCTGCTGCTGTCACTGGCGCCGCTCGCCGTTCGCCAGGCGGGCGAGAGCATGCTGGCGCTCGAGGTCCAGCTCGCGGCGGGCGACCCGTGCGGCGGGGATCAAGCTGGGCGAGGCGATCGCGGACTGGTCGACGCTCGGCGGCTATGAGCTGGAGGGCCACTGGGACGCGTCGTGCCGGCGCATCGTGCGCGCGTCCGTTTGACGAGATCGCCGAGCGGCCCGCCCGCACGCTCTCGGGCGGCGAGCGCAAGCAGCTCGTCCTCGACGTGCTGTTCGCCTCCGACGCCGACGTGCTCCTGCTCGACGAGCCCGACAACTTCCTCGACATCCCGGCCAAGCTGGAGCTCGAGCAGCGGGTCCGCTCGTCCAAGAAGACGATCGTGATGATCTCCCACGACCGCGCCGTGCTGGCCGCCGCGCTCGGCGCGATCGTGACCCTCGAGGGCAACGGCGCCTGGGTGCACGGCGACTCCTACGCCACCTACGCCCAGGCGCGCGAGGATCGCCAGCGGCGACTCGGCGACGCCGTCAAGCGCTGGCACGAGGAGGAGCGCCGGCTGTTCCGGCTCATGAAGACGTTCAAGGAGCGCGCCCGCTACGCCCCGGACTGGGCCAAGCGCGCCGACGCGATGGAGACGCGCTGGCGCCGGTTCCGCGCTCCCGGTCCGCCACCGTCGCCGGTCGCCGATCAGGCCATCGCCGTGCGCATCCGCGGCAGCGACTCGGCGCGGATCGTGCTCGATCTGCGCTCGCTGCAGATCGCCGACCTCGTCTCGGCGTTCTCCGACGAGATCCACTTCGGCGAGCGCGTCGGGGTCATCGGCCCCAACGGCTCGGGCAAGAGCGCGCTCATGAACGTGCTCGCCGGCGCACGCGAGCCCGACGGCGGCGAGCTGCGCGTCGGCCCTCGGGTCTCCACCGGGTTCTTCACCCAGCTCCAGTCGCGCGCGGACTTCGCCGGTCAGATCGTGCTGGACATCGTCATGACCCAGCGCGGCGAGCTGCAGGCGGCGATGGCGGCGCTGGCCCGCTACGGCCTCGCCGACGCCGCGCGCCGCTCCTACGACGTGCTCAGCGGCGGCGAGAAGGCGCGGCTCGAGGTCCTCATCCTGGAGCTCGAGGGCCACAACCTCCTGCTGCTCGACGAGCCGACCGACAACCTCGACACCGACTCATCCGAGGCGCTGGAGAAGGCGCTGGACAGCTTCGCGGGCACGGTCGTGGCCGTCTCCCACGACCGTGCCTTCCTCTCCACCCTGGACCGCTTCCTCATGGTCCTGCACGACGGCGGCGTGCTCGTCGTTCCCGGCCTATGAGCCGGCGCTCGAGGCGCTGGTCGACCCCTCGCTCGCGCCGGCCGACAGTCCGCCTCGCGAAGCTCCTCTAGCGTCGGTAGCTCGTAGTGCATCGTGCGGTATCGGCTGAGGCGGTGCATCAGCGGGACCACCACCGCATGCAGCACCCGATGGCGCCGCGCCAGCGCCCGGGCCGCGAGCCGCACGTCCTCGCCGTCGAGCAGGGTGGCCCGGGCGTCGAGGGCCGGCCCGGTAGCCGTCCCCTTCAGCGTTGCGGGTGCGACCTTGACGTTAGGGTTGTTGCGCAGTCGCTTGGTCTTCCACGCCTTGTCGTAGGAGCGGAAGAATGCACGGTCGCCGTCGAAAGCGATGCTCACCGCCGTATCGATCGGGGTGCCGTCGCGCTTATAGGTCGTCAAGAGGACGGTCTTTGTGTCCTTGAGGGAAGAAAGCTTGCTCATCATGTCTCCTTCGCCGGTCTGCGTCTTGTGACAGGCTCTGAGACGAGACAGGGCCGTGGGGCGTGACAGCGATGAGCGAGGATCTGCGCCCACTGATGTTCGCGATTGCCTACCGAATGGTGGGCAGCGTGTCCGATGCCGAGGATCTCGTCCAGGAGGCGTTCCTCCGGATGCAGCAGGCGCTGGCCGTGGGGACCACGGTGGACTCGCCCAAGGCGTACCTGACGACGGTCGTCACCCGGCTGGCGATCGATCATCTGCGCTCGGCGCGCATGCGGCGCGAGACCTATCCGGGCCCGTGGATGCCCGAGCCCGTGGTGGAGCGCATCGACGAGGCGCCGGCTGACAGCGCCGAGCTCAGCGACTCGCTCACGATCGCCTACCTGGTGCTCCTGGACCAGCTTTCGGCGACGGAGCGCGCCGTCTTTCTCCTCCACGACGTGTTCGGGTACCGCTTCGACGAGATCGCGCCCATCGTCGACCGCAGCGATGCGGGCTGCCGCCAGATCGCCGTGCGGGCACGCCGCCGGCTCGAGCCCGACCGGCCGCGCTTTGACCGCAACCCGCGCGAGCGCAGCGAGGTGGCCGAGCGGTTCCTCACCGCGTTCCGGGAGGGCGACATCGACGCGCTGCTGCACCTCGTCTCCGAGGACGCCGTGTTCGTGGGCGACGGAGGCGGCAAGGCCGCCGCGCTGCCCGAGCCCATCTACGGCCGCGATCGCGTTGTGCACCTGCTCCGGGCCTTCGCCAACCAGAACCGGCGGCTGAACCTGCGCTTCGAGCCGGTGCTGGTCAACGCCCAGCCGGGCGCCGTTGTCCGCGACCCCGACGGGTTCGTCGTCACTGTGATCGCGCTCGACATCGCCGGCGGCCTGGTCCAGACGATCCGCTCGATCGTCAACCCCGACAAGATCGGCCACCTCGGCGCGGTCAGCCCGTTGACGCGTCGTCGCGGCAGCGCCGGCGAGTAGGCCGACTGGATCCCCGGCGGGCGCACCCCGGGTCAGACGAGTTGGTGAGCCGCCCAGCGCTGAGCGCACCGCGGCGGACAGAACTGGACGGGCACATCGTCCTCACGCCGGTCGGCTGGACTCCCTGAGGCGCAGGCCGTAGTGCGCCAGCGCGGGGCTGAGCCATCCGCGTGTCGAATGCAGGACGAGCGTGGCGACCCCTGCAGCGGCCCAAGCGCCGAGCACCGAGAGGTACCCGGCGGTGTCATTGCCGTGGAAGTACACAGTGTTGCGGACCGCGTCGGCGGCCACGCCCAGCGGCAGCGCGGAGTCCAGTGGCCGCAGGAAACCGGGTCCGAACGGCCCCAGGTCGGACGGGCCGCCGCTCACCGGAACGCCGACGATGAGGAAGGTGATGACCGCCAGTCCGATGAGCGGCAACTTGATCCGCCCCAGCGCCGCGGTCGGCGCCGAGATGGCCAGTGAGAACAGGGCGACGATCCCGGCCACCGACAGGTAATCGCCAGAGCCCGTGACCCCTGCGGCGATGGCTGCGGCAGTCAGGCCGATCGCCACCGCGCCGGCGGCGGGCACGGCGATGCGCCACGCCGTCCGGTGGCGGCGGAACAAGTGGGCGGTCGCCGCGCCGGTGGCCAGGCTGGGAAAGAGGACGCAGAGGATGGTGAAGAACGACGAGAGGGCGAGGGAGTCATTGCGGAGCGGGGGAACGACGTCGACGACGTCGAGCCGCCGGCCGGCCTTGTCCGCTACGCCGGTGAACGTGGTGGTGAGCAGCTGCGCGGGCGCCGAGCCTCCGGCCTGGGCAATGAGCAGCCTCATCTCACGGGGGTCGGCGACGAACGCGCCGTCAACCTCGCGGCGGGTGATCGCCGCCTTGGCCCGGGCCTCGCTCGGGTAGGCGCGCAGATCGAACCCGCCGGGCGCGCGGGCCTCAAGGGCGCCGCGCACCTCCGCGCTGACCTGCCCCGGAGCCACCATTCCCACCGGGACGGCATGGGGGGTGGGCTCGTGAAACGCGCTCAGCGCCGTGCTGATGAATGCCGCCGCGAAGGCCACGTTGATCGCCACGAGGCCTAGCGGGACTCGTATGCGATGGAAGATGTCAGAGCTCGGTCGCATCACTGTCGTCCTCTCGAAGGTCAAGTGCCAACGCTTGTTGGCATCTGCAGCCTACGCTTGTCCGTCGAGATAGTCAACAGTTGTTGGCAAACAACTGTTGGTACAGATATGATGCAGCGAGAATGGCACGCCAGATCCCGAGCTCAACCGCTGCGCCCCCCGACGCGCTGGGCGTGGGCGGACCCCGCTCGGAAGGCACGCGCCGGAGCATCCTCGATGCCGCGCGCGGCCTGTTCGGGGCGCGCGGTTATGAGCAGACCACCATCCGGGCCGTCGCCGCCCAGGCGGGCATCGACGCGTCGATGGTCATGCGGTACTTCGGATCCAAGGCGGGTCTGTTCGCCGCGGCGGCGACCATCGACCTCGATCCCCCCGACCTCGCCTCCGCCTCGCCCCGCCGGCGTGGCGAGGTGCTCGTCCGTCATTTCGTCGGCCGGTGGGAGCGCGACCCCACCGAGGACATGCTCGTCTTCCTCCTGCGGACGGCGGTGACCGATGACGCGGTGGCCGCGCAGTTGCAGATGACGTTCAACCGGATGGTCGTCGGCCCCCTGGCGGCCCTCGAGTACCCGGATGCCGAACGCCGCGCCGCGCTGATCGGGTCCCAGCTCATGGGTCTTGGCCTGTGCCGCTACATCCTGGGACTCGAGCCCCTTGCCTCGCTGACCGTCGACGACGTGGTCGGGAGCATCGGGCCCACCATCCAGCGCTATCTCACCGCCCCGCTGACACGGGCTGAGGCCTCGCCCCGGAACGGGTAGTAGGCGTCGCAGGCGCCCGACCGTGCATAATGCACTGGGTTTCTGAGCGAAGGCAACCGGGCCGCCGGGCTGTAGGCGGCCGGCCGGGCGGGGTACGCTCAGCGGCCCGTGGAGATCCGCCCCTTGCAGCCGTGTGATGGCGCTGCGGTGCACCGCAGCCTGTTGTCAGATCCGGAGATCGCTGCCTGGTTCGGGCCCGCCGGCGCACTCACGCTCGCCGAGGCTGAGGAGCTGGTGACGCGGAAGGCGGCTCATCGCGCCGTCCACGGTTTCGGTTGGTCACTGGCGTGGGAGGGCGACGAGTGCCTCGGGTGGGGCGTGGCCCAGCACTGGATCATCGACGGCTTCAGTGAGGTCGAGATCGGCTGGACCGTCGCGCGGTCACATCGGCGACGGGGCATCGCGACGGTGTTGGGTCGCCACGCCCTCACGGAGGTGTCGGGCCGGGGGCTGCGCAGCATCGTCGCCTACACCGGGGAGGACAACGTCGCCTCGCGCGGCGTCATGTCCAAGCTGGGCCTGAGCTACGAGAAGGCGTTTGACGACGACGGGGAGACGCAGGTGCTCTACCGGCTGGCCCTTGACCGCCCCTAGACGGCGGGAAGGGTCCGGCGCCTAGCCGCGCGTCTCGAACGTGAGCGAGGACGGTGCGTCCGGGGCGCGTCCGATCGCGTACACGCCGCCGAGGAGGTTGGGCAGCTCCGGGGGCAGCGGGGTGAGGTGTGGCGTGTCCGCCGTGGACAGGGTGAGCCGCAGGCTGTCCCCGGAGGCGATCGTCACCAGCGTGGGGAAGATCTGGATCTGGTACTCGGTCATGGTGCCGGGGCTGACGGGCTTGGCCGATGCCTGCGTGTAGGGGTGGTAGGGCAGCACGGTCATTCCGCCGGCGGTCCAGGACCGGCCGTCGTTGACCGCGCGCAGCGAGCCGAGGAGCGCGCCCTCGGTGAGCGGATAGGAGGTGCCGTCGGGGGTGACCTCCTCCAGCTCGGCGACGAGCTGGGTCTCGGAGGTCGTCGCGCTGGCGTACACGGTGGCCGTGACCGGACCGGCGAGAGTCGTGGCGTGAGTGAACGGCGCGGAGGTGTAGCTCGTGGCCCACGGACCCGTCTGGGCGAGCCGGTCGTCGGTGGCACACGGGGCCAGGAAGCCGGCAGAACCCGCCGGGACCGACAGGCCGCCCATCGACCACTGGTCGATCGGCCGCCCGCAGGGGACGCCGCTCGGGCTCCACACGATCCTGTCGCCGGTGGCGACGGGCAGCGCGGGCAGCGGCAGGCCGGGGATCGGCGACGACGAGGTGCCCGAGGCGGACGGTGCCGAGGGGGTGAGCGTCCCGTCGGGGCCGAAGTAGAGGCGGGTGGGGGTGGCCCCGGTGAACGGGTACGTCGAGGTCTCGCTGAACGCGCCGCTGCCCAGGTCGTAGTAGTGCAGCGGGGTCGGCGTCTGCGCCATGCCAGTCTTCTCGCCCTTGAGCCAGGTGTCGAACCACTCCAGCTCGAGCGGGTCGACGTTGACCGAGGAGCCGTTGAGGTGCTCCCACGGCCCGACGATGAGCTGGTAGCGGCCCGTCGTGCGCTGCCCGGACCCCATCGGCGCAGTGGTGCTGCGGTGGGCCCAGGCGTTCTGGAGCTCGGCGTAGTTGAGGGGCTCGCCGTTCTGGAAGATGTCGAACTCGCCCCCGACCATGTAGGCCGGGATGTGGTTGGCGGCAACGCGCGCGAGCACGGTCTGCGGGTTGCGGGCCTGCCAGTAGGAGCCGTCGTAGGCCTCGGCGCCGCCGCTGAGGATGTTCTCGGTCTGGGCCGCGTGGTAGCTGGCCAGCCCATTGGCGTGGTCGGCCTCGATGCTGGCGAGATCGGAGAGCAGCGCGGGGTCCGATGCGGCGTCGCCGACCGGGTTGACCGTGTTCAGCCCGCCGGTCAGGCCGAGGTAGGTTTCGGCGAACTCGAAGTCCAGCAGCCCGCCCATGAACGACGTGTCGCGGTAGATGTCGTTGGCGGGCACCATCGGGAAGATCGCCTTCAGCGGCGAGTGCGGCCCCACCGCCCCGGCGAGGAGGAGCTGGTCGATGCCCAGATACGACGGCCCGTAGGTCCCCACGCGCCCGTTGGAGTGCGGCAGGTGCGCCGCCCACTTGAGCACCTTGATCGCGTCTCGCTGCTGGATCGGGTCAAACAGACCCCAGCTCCCGTTGGAGTCGCCGGTGCCCCGGACGTCCTCGACGATCTCGATGTAGCCACGCTGCACCAGGTAGTTGTCCGCGCCACCGGTGGCTGAGCCGCTGCTGGGCGTCGCCGCCGACCCCGGCGTGCTCGAGCCGCCCTGGCCCTTACCGTAGGGCGTCATCGTCAGCAGCACCGGGAACGCTCCCTTGGCCGGCTGGCCGGACGCGGTGGTGGGATAGATCTCGTTGACGCGGATCGTCGTACCCCCGGCGCCCTTGACCGCGATGTCGTTCCTCGACGCCGACCCGTACACCGCCTTCTCCGGGGTCCAGTGGCTGCCCGGGGCGGCGCTGGCGGAGATGACGTCGGGCGGCAGCTGCGGGCTCAGGCCCACGAGGCTCGACGGGGCCGACTCGACCGCCGGCGCGCCGGGCGGCGGCGACGGCACGACGGCCAGCGCCGAGGCGCAGGTGATGCCGGTGCAGGCACATACGATGGCGCCGAGCGCCAGCCCGCGCGCACGCAGAGCAACATGTCGAGGGGACAGCCGCGCCATCTCAGCCCCACCAATACCCGAAGCACCGTTTTTTAGACATCGCTCACGCCTACGTCAGGCCAACCACGGAGGACAGTCATGCCACCGGATCACATCGAGCCTGTCGAGCCCCGGCTGGAGCTGCTCGGCCGCTTCCGCGCCGAGCTGGGCGATCCCCTCGAACTCGGTCAGACACTGTGGGGCCGCCGGCGCGTCATCCCGATCGCCGGCGGCGAGTTCGACGGGCCGCGACTGCGGGGGACCGTGCTGGCCGGCGGGGCGGACTGGCAGGTGGTCCACCCCGACGGGATGGCCACGATCGACACCCGCTACACGCTCCAGACCCACGATGGCGCGCTCATCTCGGTCGCCACCCAGGGCGTGCGCCACGGGCCCGCGGATGTGCTCGCGCGGATCGCCGCCGGCGAGCTCGTGGACCCCGCCGAGTACTCCTTCCGCGTGTCGATCCGCTACGAGGTGGCAGAGGCCGAGTACGGGTGGCTCAACCGCATCGTCGCCGTCGCCTCAGCGGTACGCCTCGCCACTACCGTTGTCTATGACGCCTACGAGGTGAGGTGACGATGACCCAACGCGACATGTTCACCCAGCGCTACTGGGACGACCGCTACGCCGGCCACCGCCACGTGTGGAGCGGGCAGCCCAATCCGTACCTGCTCACCGAGGCCGGCGACCTCCCGCCGAGGCGGGCGATTGACGTCGGCTGCGGCGAGGGGGCCGACGCGATCTGGCTGGCCCGGCAGGGGTGGGAGGTCACGGGCGCCGACGTGTCGCCGGTGGGCCTGGAGCGCGCTGCGGGCAACGCCGATTCCGCCGGGCCTGAGATTGCTCAGCGGATCACGTGGCGCCAGGTCGACCTGTTCGCCGAGGAGTGGGCGCCGCTCGGCAGCTACGAGCTGGTCACATCGCAGTACCTGCATCTCCCGCCCGAGGTGCGCGGTCAGTCGATGCAGCGCCTGGCCGAGGCCGTGGCCCCCGGAGGCGATCTGCTCGTCACCGCCCATCACCCGTCTGACCTCGAGATCCCAGGGCTGCGCCCCGACGTCCCGGAGCTGTTCTGCACCGCCGACGAGCTGGCCGCGTTCCTGGACCCCGAGACCTGGGAGATCGTGACCGCCGCCGCTCCAGAGCGCAGCGTCACCGGGCCTGAGGGCACGCCCGTCACCATCCGCGACACGGTGCTGCGCGCCCGCCGGCGGAGCTAGACGTCCAGCATCCAGTGGTTGCACTGCAGCGTCCGGCCGGCGTAGACGAACGCGCGCTGCCCGAGCAGGGTGAAGTGAAATTTCCGGCACAGCGCGTTGGACGGCGTGTTGCTGATCGGCGGGAAGGCGTGCATGCTCGGAAACGGCGGCGCCTCTCGCACGCGCTCGATCAGCATGCCCAGAGCGCGGGTCGCGATGCCGCGGCCCTGAAATGCCGGGAGGACCATCCAGCCGGTCTCATGGATGGTCAGCCCGTCAAGCTCCTTCTCCCAGATCCCGATCGTTCCGACCGCCGGGCCCGAGGGGTCCGGGACGATCGTGAAGTACCAGGGATCTGCCACCCGCCGCGCGTGACTCTCCGGGAGGCGGGCCGGGTCGACGGGACCGCCGAGCTCGCGCATCACGACAGGATCGGTCTCCAGCGCCTCGGTCAGCGCAAAGTCCGCATCCACGTAGCGCGCCAATCTCACCATCCGCAACGCTAGCGTCTGGTGGCGGTCAGATCACCGGCAGGGTCAGCGAATGGGAGAGAAGATGCCTGAGCCTTACACGCACATCAACCTGGCAGAGGTTGAGGACGCGGCCCCGGCGAACGGGTTCGGCAATCGCTGGGAGGCGCGTGTGGCCCGCACGCCGCTCCAGGCCGAGCAGACCGGGGTCACCCACTTCCGGCTGCGGCCGGGCAAGCGCTCCCCGTTCTCGCACCGCCATACCCAGGCCGAGGAGGTCTACGTGATCCTCGCCGGCAGCGGTCAGATCAAGCTCGGCGACGATCTGCGCGACGTGCGCGCCCTCGATGCGATCCGGGTGCGCCCCGACGTGGCGCGGGCGCTTGAGGCCGGCCCCGACGGCGTCGAGTTCCTGGTCGTCGGGCCCCACCACGACGGTGACGGTGAGCCGGTGGACGACCCCTGGGTCGCCTGACAGCGGCTACACCTGGACCACCGATTCGAACGGCGGCGGCGCCTCGCCGGACTCGAACAGGCTGCGCTCGCGCATCCACTGCTGGGAGCGATCGTAGGAGTCCGAGGTGTAGGGGAGGAACACGATCCGCTCGCCGGGACCAAAGCGCCGCACGTCGATCACGCTCGTGGAAGCGCTCGGGGATCTCCTTGAGGTAGTGCTGCTTGTAGGGCTCGGGCTGGAGGTCGAGCTCCATCTGTGCGCGCTTGAGCGCGTTGAAGTACTTCTCCACGTCAGCCGGGTCGGTCTCGAACTCGAACATGAAGCCCGCCATGAACGTGGTGTCCAGGATCTTGCGGGCGCCCTGCTGCTCGACGAGGTAGGTCGGGGCGCTCCAGATCGCCGCCGCCGGCACCGCGCCTGACAGCAGCGCATCGACGCGGTCATACGGCATGCCGCCGAAGCGCAGCTTGATGTCGTCCTGATCCAGGATCGGCTCGAGCGCCTGGATCGTGGAGAAGTGGCTTCCGGAGTGGTAGCCCACCGCCACGTCGACGCCGGCCAGGTCCTCGGGGCGCTGGATGTCGGAATCCGGCAGCACGTAGATGCCGCTGGGCAGCACGGAGTAGCAGCGGCCCCACATCCGTCCCGCCTGATCGCCCGCGGCCTGGTTGACCGCCCAGTGGCAGGCGCAGCTCATGCCCTTCTTGCCGCCGCCCCCGGCGCGGTAGAGCTCGTAGGCGCCGGTCTTGACGTCCGCCTGGCCGGTGGGCTCGATGTCCTGGTCGGCGTTCTGCTGCGCCCGGACGTCGAGCTCGTAGTCCAGGCCTTCGTCCTCGAAGTAGCCGTTCTGGACCGCAATCCAGTCCTGTAGCCGGCCGTGGGTCGAAATCTGGAAACCTGCCATCGCGCTCTCCCTCAAAGTCGCTCACAACGCTCATCTGCAACCTAGTGGACAGCCTACGGCGCGCCTCTACCGTTTGGGGGCGGTACGAAATCGCAACCGGCCCTGCACCGTCACGCGTACACGGAGGTGTTCGTCGTGCTCGAGAGGCGATGAGCTCACGACGCGTCGGCAAACGAATGGTGCTCGTGGGCGACGACCCAGCGGCCGCCCTCCTTGCGCAGTCCGATGGTGAGCCGCAGACGGTGCTCCGGCTCGCGCTCCAGCGCCTGGGGGGTGTCGCACCGCAGCAGTGCGAACGCGTAGGCGACGTCGCCTCCGGCGGTGACATCGAGTGATTCGATCTCGAACACCGCGCCTGACGCCTGCCATTCGAAGAATCCCGGCCACGTCGCGCGGTACGCGTCCAGGCCGCGGACTCCCTGCTCAGGCGGCGGCACGTCGAACATGACGATGTCCAGCGCGTGGTCCTCCAGGACCGTCGGCATGTCGCCGTCGTGCACCGCCCGCGCCCAGCGCTCGATCATCTCGCGGATCTGCTGGCTATCAGTCATGGTTCCTCCTGGGTTGATCGCGTGTCGGCGGTGAAACCCGGGTCGGCGCGCAAATTCATCGCGCCCGGAAAGATGAGTGCATGACGTCTGTCGCCGGTCTGCTGCAAGCTGCTCGCGCGGGCGACGACGAGGCGTTTGCCGCGCTTGTCGCGCCGCACCGTCCCGAGCTCCAGGCTCACTGCTACCGCATGCTCGGGTCGCTGCACGACGCGGAGGATGCGGTTCAGGAGACGCTTGTCCGCGCCTGGCGCGGCGTGCGCGGCCTGGATGATCGCGGCTTCATCCGCGCCTGGTTGTTCAAGATCGCGACCAATCGCTGTCTCACTGCGCTGGAGCGGCGCGGGCGGCGCGAGCTGCCGGTCGACGTCGCTCCCGGCACGCCCCCCACGGAGATCAGCTGGCTTGAGCCCTACCCCGCCGGCTCGCCCGAGAACGCGTATCTCGCGCGCGAGTCGGTGGAGTTGGCCTTCGTCGCGGCGCTTCAGCGCCTGTCCCCGATCCAGCGCGCCGCCCTGATCCTGCGCGAGGTACTCGGCTTCTCCGCCGCCGAGGTGGCAGAGCAGCTCGACACGTCAGCCGCATCGGTCAACAGCGCCCTGCAGCGGGCGCGGCGAACGGTGGACGCGACCGCCGAGACCCAGCAGACGATCCTCCGCGACCTCGGCGACGACGGAGTCGCCGAGCTGGTCACGCGCTGGGCTGACGCCTGGCAGGCCGGTGACGTCGACGCGATCGTGAGCATGCTCGCCGACGGCGCGCGCTACTCGATGCCGCCGCTGCCCGAGTGGTATCGCGGTCACGACGCGATCCGAGCGTTCCTCGCCGCCGGCCCCCTCCGTTCGCGCTGGCGCTTCGTGCCCACGACGGCCAACGGTCAGCTGGCCTTCGGCACCTACCTCTGGGACGAGACCACAGGCCATTTCATCCCCGGTGGCCTGGACGTGCTCACGATTCACGGTCACCGCGTCGAAGAGGTGACCGCGTTCCTGGACGCCGACTTCACCCGGTTCGGACTGCCGGAGAGGATCAGCGCCTAGGCCCGGGCCGCGTCGCCTCAGCTCCCGGCCCGGGCCATCCAGCCCGGGCGGTAGCGTCTGGCCCATGCTGCGCTTCGACACCACTCTGGGGACGTGCGGGCTGACGTGGAGCGACGTCGGCGTCACCGGGGTGCTGCTGCCCGGCATGCGTGGGCTGACGGCCGCGGGCGGAGCGCGAGCCCGTGGCCGTGCCTGAGACGGTGCGCGGCGTGGTCGACGCGATCGTCGCCCTCATGGACGGTGAGCGGACCGACCTGCGCTGGGTGGCGTGGATGAGACCGGTATCGACCCGTTCCGGCGCAGCGTCTACGCGGCGGCCGCGAGAATCCCCGCCGGGCGCGACCGCGAGCTACGGCGACATCGCCCGGACGATCGGCAAGCCCGACGCGCCGCGTGCCGTCGGCCATGCGCTGGGCGAGAATCCTTTCCCGATCGTCGTGCCCTGCCATCGCGTGCTGTCCTCCACCGGGGCGCTCCACGGTTTCTCCGCGCCGGGCGGGATCGTCACCAAGCGGCGCATGCTGGAGATCGAGCGCGCGCCGGGCTTCACCCAGCTCTCGCTGCTGCAGGGCTGACTCCGCCGGCCGGCTGCAGATACGCGCCCTGGGCGCGCAGGGCGCTCTGGATCTCGCCCACGTCCACGCGCGGCTGGCGCCACTCCGGCGTCGCAGGCCATGCGGCGGCCACGCCGGCGGCCTGGCCGGTGAGCCAGCACTGGGGGATCTCGCGCATGAAGGCCTGGGTCTGGGGGTCGCAGGCGATGTGGCGGCCGGCCACGAGGACGTTGTCCAGGCCAGCGGGCAGCAGCGCGCCGTACGGGACCGAGACGTTCTCGAAGGCCTGCGACGGCGAGGGTGACACCCCGATCTCGTCGGTGTGGCGAACGCCGCGCTTCCATTCCTCGGCGCGCATCGGATGGCGGCCGACGACCCGGCCGGTGTGGCGCACGCCGACCTGCGGCGCCGAGAGCATGAACCAGGCGTGCTCGAAGCCCGGCGCATGCCGGCGGAAGTAGTCCAGGTGCGCGAGCATGCGCCGGCGCGACTGGATCTCCACCCGCGTCAGGTCCGCGACGTCGAGCCCGCTGTAGCCGCGCAGCCGGGGTCCGAGGAAGAGCGCGACGTCGTCGCGCCAGCCGATCACCGGCCGTTCCACGTAGCCGAGCGCCTCGCGGGCCTCCTCCATCAGCGCGCGATGTCCCTGGGGATCCTCGCGCTTGAAGGCCAGCCAGCGCTTGAAGTCGACGCCGGCCCAGGTCCACCCGGTGTTGAGGCAGTGCTGGATGTTGCTCTCGTTGCCCTCGCGCGTCTGACTCGAAGGGGGCGCCCGCGCTGCCGGCATACGTCGAGGTCTCCCGTCGCGTCGATGACCACGTCGGCCGAGCAGCGCGCGGCGGCCTTGCTTGCTCTCGAAGATGACCCCGGTCACGTCCGAGCCGTCGCGCACGACGTCGGCCGCCCAGCTGTGGAACAGGAAGCGCACGCCCGCCGCGGCCAGGAGCTCGACCGACGCGAGCTTGAGCCACTCGGGGTCGATCATCGGCGACCAGGTGACCACTCCGCGGAAGGCGCCCTGGCGTCCGCCCCAATGCGCGACGGCCTGCCTCGTCCTGAGAGCCCCACTGGTCCTCGGGCGCGCCGGCCACGGCGTGCTCGGGGAGCTGCTCGAGGATCTCGCGGGCGAAGCCGTCGATGACGAGCCGGCCGGCCCAGTCGGTCATCCGGTCGATCCAGATGACCAGTCCGCCGGTGGAGAGGCCACCGAGGTGGTTGTAGCGTTCGACCAGCACCACCTCGGCGCCAAGCCGGCGCGCGGCCAGGGCGGCGGCGCAGCCCGCCGGGCCGCCGCCGATCACCAGCACGTCGGTCTGGGTGTGCACGGGCGTCTCGCGCGGGGACTCGTAGACGGTGGTCCCTGGCGGTGCCGGGCGCGGGGTCAGCTCGTCGCCCCCGGCGTCAGTGGTGGCGGACTCGTCGCTGGCGCCGTGATAGCGCTCCTGATCGCCGCTCACTCAGGCGACGCTAACACCAGGCCCCGTGCCCTCAAAATCGATGTCTCGTATGGACGGCATCAATCGTGCTGATCAGCTGCGCTGATACTCGCGAGCGCCACCCACCGGCCGAGCGCTGACGATGGTGATCTCTCCCGCGTCGCCGATCTCCTCCGCGTCGACCTCCGTGGCTGCCGCAAGCCGGCGGGGCCGCGGGAGCAGCAGGGGAGTGGCCAGCAGGAGGGCCCCGGCGATTCCGATCCCGGCACGCGGGCTGGTGACGGCGGCCAGCACCCCCCACAGCGCGGTGAGGGCCGCGATGGTGGCGCTGCTCGACACCGACCATGCCGACAGCATCCGGGCGACGCGATCGGGCGCGGTCTGCTCGAGCCGGTAGGTCGCCATCACGGGGTTGAAGACGCCGATGCAGGTGACCAGGCCGAACTGGAGAACCATGACGATCGCGATCCCGGTGAGTCCGGGCCGGATGAAGACCAGCCCGATCGGCCAGCACGCGCGCAGCGCCCCGCCGATGAACATGACCTTCGCCTGTCCGGATCGCGCGACCAGCCGGCGCGCCAACCGTGCGCCGATCAGCCCGCCCGCGCAGGGCGTGGCGAAGGCGAGGCCGAACTGCCACGGGGCGAACCCCAGGCGGCGGAGCATGAGGACGGACAGCAGCGGCTCGGTGGCCAGGATGAGCCCGTTGACCATGATGGTGTTGAAGAACAGGGGGCGCAGCTGGGGGTGGGTGAGGATGTAGCGCCAGCCGTCGAGCAGGTCCCCGGGGCGTACGCGCGCCTTGTCGGTGCGCGTCGGAGGCGGTTCGGTATCCCGGATGACGCCGATTCCCAGGGCCGAGAGCAGGTAGCTGATGGCATCGGCGACGACGGTCGTGACCGGGCCGAACAGCCCGATGGCCGCCCCGCCGAGGGGCGGCCCGACCGCGGTCGCGCTCCACGTTGTCGACTCGAATCGTCCGTTGGCGACGAGCAGGTCCTCGGGCGCCACCAGCCGCTTGAGGTACGCGCCGCTCGCCGCCCGGAAGGCGTTCTTGGCCGCGCCGACGATCACGGACACGAGGACGAGCTGGAGGAACGTGAGCGAGCCCAGCACGTAGGCGACGGGGATGCTCAGCAGCGCCGCGAAGCGGATGAAGTCCATCGCGACCATCACCGGCCGCTTGCGCCGGAACTCCACCCACGGCCCGAGCGGCACCGCGACCACCGCGCCCACCCCACTCCGGCCGCCGAGAGGATCGACACCTGGGCGGCTCCTGCGTGCAGCACCCGGATGGCGATGATGGCGAAGGCGCCGAACCCCAGCCCGGTGCCGTAGGCGCTCACCGCATACGCCGACCACAGCCAGCTGAAATCCCTCCCTAGGGACCGCCGAGCCTCGCCGGATTCTTTGCCTCTGTCTCATCACCCTCATGACGCGGACGAGGGATCAAAGCGCCCGCCCCGGACGCCGTGGGCGAGCCCGTGCAGACAGCCCGCAGATCAGGCGTGCGAGCCGCTGATCACGGCGGGATCAGTCGGGTTCCGCGTACAGCCGCGCCACCTCTGCGGACCGGCACTGAAGCGTGCGGCGCTGGTTGAGATAGCCCTTGTCGGTGATCTCGCCGGCGTCGAGGCTGGGCGGCTGGGCCAGCAGCAGCAACCGCTCGATCCGCGATGCCGAGCCGGCCTCCGCGTTGAGTGCGCGCAACGCGCTTCGCCAGGTGCTCGCGTAGCGTCGCGTCGTCGAGCGCGACGTCCTCGGCCGCGCCGGTCAGCCTGCGCGCCTCGGCCTGGTTGACCCACGCCATGGCGGCGACATACTCGGCGTCCTGCCCGCAGATGACGGCATCGCTGAGCACGCCGGCGGCGCTGATCAGGCGGGTGCGCAGCGCGCCGGCCGCCACCCAGGTCCCGGTGAGCAACTTGAAGTTCTCGGCGATCCGCCCGTCGAACAGCATGCCCTGGTTGGGGTCGTGCTCGTCGATGAGCTTGACCGCGTCTCCTGAGCGGTAGAACCCGTCCGCGTCGAAGGCGGCCCGCGTCAACTCGGGCTGGCGGAAGTACCCGGGGGTGACGTTCGGGCCCTTGACGCGGATCTCGAGCCGGTCGCCCACCGGCGCGAGCTTGATCGCGCAGCCGGGGATGGGAACGCCGATGCAGCCGGTCGGGGCGCCGAGGTAGTGCATGCTGGTTGCGCAGGGGGCGGTTTCGGTCGTGCCCCAGCTCGAGGTGAGCGGGACCTCGTGGTCGGCGTGCTCTGCGGCCAGCTTGCGCAGGCGCG
The DNA here is from genome assembly GCA_963790605.1 of uncultured Actinomycetota bacterium. Lineage (GTDB taxonomy): Bacteria > Actinomycetota > Thermoleophilia > Solirubrobacterales > Solirubrobacteraceae > Palsa-465. The sequence goes on from CAWBPG010000006.1 coordinate 416,691, forward strand.
CGGCGAGCGCATCGGGCAGCGCGGCGGCGGCGTAGAACATGAAGCGCAGCCGGCTGAAGAACCGCTCGGCGAGCTGCGGGTCGCCCTCCAGCGCGGGGGCGAGCAGCGCGTACCCGGCGGGCACGTTGAAGTACAGGGTGGGCGGCATGTCCCTCAGCGCGGCGATCGTGCGTCCGAACAGCGGCGGGGCCGGCTTGCCGTCGTCGATGTAGATCGTGCCGCCGTTGAACAGCGCCAGGTTGAGGTTGTGGTTGGCCCCGAACGTGTGGCTCCACGGGAGCCAGTCCACCATGATTGGCGGCTCGTCGGCTAGAAACGGCCAGATGGACTGGAGCATCGCCTGGTTGGAGCAGAGCATCCGGTGGGTGTTGACAACGCCCTTGGGCACGCCGGTCGACCCCGAGGTGAACAGGAGTTTGGCCACCGTCTCGGGCTCCGGATCGCCGGCGTCGCCGGTGGCGGTCCCGGGGGGCGGTGGCGAGCAGGTCATCGAGGCGCAGCGCGCTCTCGCGCTCACCGCGCGCGACGAGCACCTCCGAGACGTGGGGGTCAGCGCGTCGAGCGCCGCGCCGAACGGTCCGGCGTCATCGGCGAACACAAGGCCGGGCTCGGTCAGCTCGGCGATGGCCTTGATCCGCGCGTGGTCGGCGCTCATCAGCGAGTAGGCGACGCTGATCGGCATGACCGGCACCTGGGCGGCGTAGGCGCCGAGGCTCACCAGCAGGTGCTCGAGCGAGTTGCCCGAGAGGATCATGATCGGCTTGCCCGGGCCGAGCCCGAGCTGGCCGAAGGCGCTCGGCCAGCGCGCGTGCGCTGCCCTCGGCCTCCCCGTAGGTGAGCGTGATCCAGCGGTCATCGGGGTCTCGCTGGGCGGCAAGCGGGCGGTCGGGGTGCTCGGCGGCCCGCCGCCTCAGCACCGCTGCAATCGACGGCTCTGCCTCGGCGGCCGCGCGGCGGGACGACGAGCACGATCGAGCCATCATCGCGGCGCTCGATCTCGATGTCCGGGGGCATGAACGTCTGCAGTTCCAGCAGCGGGCTCATGGTGGTTCGTCCTCCTCTTCTGCACCGGGCCGATCACATCATGCGCCGTCCTCAGCGTGGGCGCGCCCTCGACGCAACGATCTTGCGGAAAATCGCGAGCAAAAGGACGGTTCTGTTGCGGGAAGACGGCGATTGGCTGCGTCTTCATTGCGCCAGTAGTCCGCACTGGGCGAACATTCCGCTCATGACTGCCACCGCCCACCCTCACCATGCCGCGAGCCGGACGATGCTCGACCTCGACGGCGCGACGCTCACCATCTCCGACGCGCTCGAGGTGTCTCGCGGCGATCGGACCGTGCAGGTTGTCCGAGCATGCGGCGGAGGCCGTCCGCGCGAGCCGGAGCCTCAAGCAGGAGCTCATCGATCGGGAGATCCCGATCTACGGCGTCACCACCGGGTTCGGCGACAGTGCCCACCGCCAGATCTCACCGGACAAGACCGGCAAGCTCCAGCAGAACATCCTGCGCTTCATGGGCGTCGGCACCGGGCCGATCGCTCCGCCCGAGGTCGCGCGCGTGACGATGCTGCTGCGGGCCAACTGCCTGTCCAAGGGCAACTCCGGCGTGCGCGTCGAGCTCATCGAGCACGTCCTCGAGCTGCTCAACCACGATGTCACGCCGTTCATCCCCGAGCGCGGTTCCTGTGGGGCCAGCGGCGACCTGGCCCCGCTCTCGTACGTGGGCCGGGCGCTGGCGGGAGACGGCGACGTGCTGCACGGCGACGTGCCGCGCCGCGCCGCCGACGTCCTGGCGGAGCTCGGGCTCGATCCGTTCCTGCTCGAGGCCAAGGAGGGGCTTGCGCTCACCAACGGCACCTCGTTCATGAGCGCGTTCGCCTGCCTGGCCGTCGGTGCCTCGCGCGAGCTCGCCGACCTGGCCGACCTGATGACCGCGATGGCCTCCGAGGCGCTGCTGGGCAACCGCGGTCATTTCAACGCGTTCCTCTTTGATGAGGCCAAGCCCCACCCGGGGATGGTCACGAGCGCCGGCCACATCCGCGAGCTGCTGGCCGAGTCCGGGCTGGCCGCCGACAGCGACGAGCTGTTCGTCGGCGGCATGGAGGGGGCCGGGTTCCTCGAACTGGACCGTCAGGTCCAGGACAGGTACTCGATCCGCTGCGCGCCGCACGTGATCGGCCCGCTGCGCGACGTGCTGGACTGGGTGGAGCGTTGGGTGTCTATCGAGATCAACTCGTCCGATGACAATCCGCTGTTCAACGTCGCCGGCGGGCGCGTCGAGAGCGGCGGCAACTTCTACGGCGGCCACATCGGGCAGGCGATGGACTCCCTCAAGGTGGCGCTGGCCAACCTGTGCGATCTCATCGACCGTCAGATCGCGCTATGTCGTCGACGAGAAGTTCAACCGGGGGCTGACGGCCAACCTCATCCCGCGCTTTGAACCGACTCACCCGGAGGCGGGCCTGCACCACGGCTTCAAGGGTCTTCAGCTCTGCGCCTCGGCGATGACTGCGGAGGCCATGCACCTGTGCGCGCCGACGACGATCCACTCGCGTTCGACCGAGGCCCACAATCAGGACAAGGTCTCGATGGGCACGATCGCGGCCCGTGACGCCCGCTCGATCGTCGAACTGGCCCAGAACATCGCCGCCATCCACCTCATGGCCTGCTGCCAGGCGCTTGAGCTGCGCGGAATCGAGCAGGCCAGCCCGCGGACGCAGGCGGCGTTCCGCCTGGTGCGCGAGCACGTCGCGTTCATCGACCGCGACCGCTACCTCGACGCGGACATCGCCACGACGGTGGCGCTCATCCAGTCGGGGGCGATGTCCGAGTTCGTGGCCTGAGCGCCGCCCACGGCGGTCTCAACGACGTCGGGCGGTCAGCTGACGTCGGCGGCCTTCAGGTACGGCGTCGAGGCCGCATCCGGCCATCTCAGTCGGGCGATCACCCTGAAGGCGCCGCGCACCCGCGCGCACCACTGATCCACGCGACGTAGCGCATCCGGCTCGTCTGGAGCTTTGGCTGTCACGTTCGGGCGCCCGGCGGTGTCTTGATGCCAAACAGGCACACGGACATGGAGGACACCATGGCGCTACGCGTTGCAAAGGCTGAGCTCCCCACCGAGCTCAGCGAAAGCTTGATCCAGCAGTTCGGTGTCGTGCCCGAGCCCCTCGAAGCGACGTGGCACAACCCCAAGGTCGCCGAGGACTCCCTGGCGCTCGGGGGCAAGGTGAGCGAGTGGAACGCGGCCGACGAGGGCCTCAAGTCGTTCGCTCACATGGCCGTCGCGGCCCAGGTCGGCTGCAGCTTCTGCCTCGACATCGGATACTTCCAGGCGCACAACCAGGGGCTGGACATGGTCAAGGCGAGCCACGTGCCGCGGTGGCGGGAGTCGGAGGGTGTTCACGCCGCTCGAGCGCGACGTGTTGGAATACGCCGAGGCGATGACGAACACCCCGCCGACCGTCACCGACGAGCTGTCCGCGCGTCTGCTCGACCGGCTCGGGGCGGCGGCGCTGGTGGAGCTCACCGTGTTCATCGCCTTCACGAACCTCTCAACCAGGAGCAACGTGGCGCTCGGGATCGAGTCGCAGGGCTTCTCCGCTGCGTGCGAGGTTCCGATGGCCGCGCGTCCTAAGGGAGTTGCAGGGTAGCGTCGAGGGCATGACCGCGGACCCGTTCCCCACCCACCGCAGCCTGCTGTTCACGGCCGCCTACGAGATGCTCGGCGGCCGCGGGTGCGGGTGCGGGTGAGACGATCCGAGTCAGGGTTTGGCGCGCTCCAGCTCCGCGACTCTTGCTGCGATGCGATCCTCGTCGGTGATCACGTGCCAGCGGGTGCCGCGGCGCTGGCCTGAACGGCGAACGTGGTCAGCCTGCTCGAGCTCGCGCAGAATGGAGAGGATCTGGCTCTGCTCGCCGTTGGTGGTAGTCGCGAGCTCGCGCGTGGTCATGCCGTCCGAGCCGGCGAGAAGCGTGGTGAGCTTTCCAGCGGGGACAACCTGCCGTGTTGGCTTCGCGGGTTTACGCCGGGCTCTGCGCGGCTTGGGCGAGGCCGCCGGCTTGGTGCCGTTGATCAGGGCGATGCGGGCAGTCTCCAACTTGGAGATCTCCCCCTGGAGCTCTTGCAGGCGCCGATCGATGTTGTTCACGATTTCGGTGGTCATCGCTCGATCCTAGAGGCGCCTGCGGGGTCGTGATCCCAGAACGGTGGCCGCGACCGCGGCATCGCGTCATCGACGCGGCGAGCTCCGACTGACGGCCCACCGGCGCGACCTCAGTAGTAATGGCGTCGTCCCCCGACGGCACGACCCAGTGAGCCGAGCACAACCAGCACAAGGCCAACCACCAGCAGCACAAGGCCGATCGTCCACAGGATCGCGATCTTCGCAATGAAGCCAACAATCAGCAGCAGGATGCCCAAAGTGATCATGACCGCTCCTTAGGTGATGTCACGCGCCCGCCGTGACCCGTGGATGTCCGCGGAGGCTACGATCGCTCGGGGCCTAAAAACCAGCGGCTCGGTACAGGCGCGAACGTACGCATGCGGACCATGGCTGGGACGGAGCCAAGGGCCGACCTGCAGTTAGGCGAGCTGGCAGCGGGCGAGATGTTCGTATAGCTTCGCGGCATGATCGGATCGGGCTTGCCACGGGCTCAACAATGCTGGCCCTCGACGTGAGCCCCTTCGCGAAGCAGGGTCTCCATGTTGGTCCCTGCGAGATCGAGTGGCCCAAATGAACGCGGCCGCGGGTTCGATCAGCATCGTCGATGCCGATCCCGAGGTGAGGGATCTCCTGCCTGCGAGTGATTACGAGCGGGCCCGGCGCGAGACCCAGACGAGAGTACGGCGCCTGTCTACCGGTGATTGGGATGTCGCCGCCTCAGAGGAGCCTGACGGTCATCATCGCGGCTTCTTGATTGTCGATGGTCTGATCAGTCGCGAGGTTGAAGTGTTGGGACGGCGGTGTGTGGAACTGATCGGGGCGGGCGACGTGATTCGTCCGTGGAGCTGGGACGACGAGGGATCTCACGTTCACGCGGAGGTTGGCTGGGTCGTTCTAGAGCCCGCGCGGTTGGCCGTGCTTGATCATCGCCTTGTGGTGCGGATGACCCCGTGGCCGCAGCTTGGACTGGAGCTCTTCAACCGCGGCACTCGGCGCGCCCACGCGCTCGCCGTCTCCCTTGCCATCGCTCATCATCAACGGGTGGATGACCGGTTGCTGCTGACGCTCTGGCATCTGGCCGAGCGCTGGGGTCGGGTGCGGCCTGACGGCATCGCCATACCGCTCCCGCTTTCTCACCAGCGGCTCGCGGATCTCATCGGGGCGCATCGTCCCGCAGTGACCAGCGCATTGGGTGCACTGACGCAGCGAGGCCAGATCAGTCGCCGTGGAGACCGAACGTGGTTGCTGCACGGCTCCCCACCCGAGGAGCTGCGCCATCATCGCCTCGCGGCGACGATGACGTAGGCGTGTGTTTCAGCCGCAGCGCTCGGCTTCGGCCAAGACGAGCCGAGCGCTGCGGCGCGGCTCAGCGGACGGCTCCGCCGCGACGACCGGCGAAGAAGACGACGATTGCCACGATGGCGAGCAGAAACAGCAACGGATGAACGACCACGCCGCCGGCGATGGCGATAATCAGCAGGATCGCTGCCAGGATAAGAAGCATGCTTGACTCCTTGGTGGGGGTGGATTGCTCGCCTAGTAACCCCGTGAGCGGACTCCTGGGACGGCGGTCTGTCCTCGCGCGAACGTACGCGCGCGGACACGGACGACCCGGGAGAGGGGGCGAACGGGGCGTGCGGATGAGGATGCTGGTCGGCGACTGACATGTGCAAGTCTCGTCATGGGCTGTGGCGGCGCCGACGGCGAGCGTGATCAAGGAGGTGCGTGGTGCGGACGATCACGGTGCAGCAGCGACGACGCGCGATGGTCCGTCGACACCATCTCGCCGGCGATGCCGACGATCCCGAGGCGGTGACGCGAGCACTGATCGCCTTGCACGCCACCGACCCGGCGTCGGTCTATCTGTCCGTGCTCGCGCGCAGCGCCGTCTCAACGCTGGCCGACGTGGCCGACGCTCTGTATGAGCGACGCAGCCTGGTGCGGTGGATGGCGATGCGTCGCACCCTGTTCGTCTTCGCGCGCGAGGACATTCCGAACGTGCAAGCCGCGGTCAGCACCCCGCTGGCGGCAATGCTCCGTCGACGCCTGATCCGCCAGCTGCAATGCAACGGGAGCGACCCCCACATCGACGGGGACATCGGCCGCTGGCTGGCTGAGCTGGAGGATCGCACCGAGGAAGCACTCGCGCGACGGGGCACCGCGACCGGCACGCAGCTCGCCGACGACGAGCCGGCGCTAAAAACCCGCATCCTCGCGCGAGCACCGTCTGATCGGCCGCAGAACCTCACCTCGTCACTCCTCACGTTGATGAGCGCGGACGGTCGACTCGTCCGCGCCACGCCGACCGGGCCCTGGACCAGTCGTCACCACCGCTGGGAACAGGTCTTTCGATGGTGGCCGGAGGGCCTGCCGCCGGTCGACCCGACCGAGGCGCAACGCGATCTCGCCCAGCGCTGGCTGGCTCGCTTCGGCCCGGCAACGAGCGAGGACCTGCGGTGGTGGACCGGGTGGAACACCACCACAACCCGTCGCGCGCTGGAAGGCTCGAGATCGAGGAGGTCGATCTGCACGGACACGCCGGAATCGTTCTCGCTCGGTGTCCCGAGGACTCGGCGCGCGACCCGGCCGCGACGCTGCTGCCCGCGCTTGATCCCACTCCAATGGGATGGAAGCACCGCGATTGGTTCATCGGCATCGATTCCAGCCTGGTGTTCGACCGCGCCGGCAACATCGGTCCCACGCTGTGGTGGGACGGCGAGATCATCGGATCGTGGGCAGTCGCACCGAATGGCGATCTGCGCACAAAAGTCGTCGCGGACCGGGGTGCCGAGGCCCAGGCGGCCATCGAGCGAGCCGCATCGCAACTCCACGCACGGCTCAACGGAGCGGCCGTCACCTCCGCGATCCGGACCCCGCTCGAACAAGCGCTGGTGAAAGGCGGCAGCTGAACGACCGTATGACCGCTCCGGCCTCAGAGCCTGCCTTGGCGGCCGCCCGCCAAGGGCAGCGACTCCTGCGTCGCCGTGGGAGTCCTCTGCTGCGTAGCGGCTAAAGGCGGGGTTGCGATGGTCCGCGTCATCTTTGGGCGGCAGGCGGGCGGCGGTCGTATGTTGGAGGGGATGGCGGACTGCAGGGACGCTCGACTTCACGTACTCGCTGACCGATCGGATCATCCGGCTCAGCCTCGGTGAGCTGCCCGATTTCAGCGGCGCGAAGTTCGACGGGGACTTCTCGCTTAGTCTGGAGCAGGCGCAGCGGCGCAAGCACGAGTACGTGGCCGAACAGGTTGGGATCGGGCCGGGGCGGCGCCTGCTCGACCTGGGTTGCGGCTGGGGGCCGTTGCTGGCCTACACCCGGGCGCGCGGCGGGGCCGGGGTCGGGGTGACGCTGTCCTCGGCGCAGCTGGCGGCGTGCCGCCAGCACGGGCTCGAGGTCTACCTCGAGGACGCGCGCGAGATCGACCGGGAGCGCTTCGGCACCTTCGACGCCGTGGCGAGCCTCGGCGCGTTCGAGCACTTCTGCTCCCCGGACGACTACCAGGCAGGACGTCAGGAGGAGATCTACCGCGACCTGTTCGCCCGCGTCTCGAGCGTGCTGCCGCCCGGTGGCCGCTTCTACCTGCAGACGATGGTCTTCGGTCCGCAACATGATCCCGGCCTCGCAGATCGACCTGGAGGCGCTCCGAGCGGTCCCGCCGCGAGACTCCGACGAGTGGTACCTCGCGCTGCTGGGGCGCCAGTTCCCCGGCTCCTGGCTGCCGTTCGGCCAGGAGCAGGTCGTCAGGTGCGCTGAGCCGCACTTCCGGCTGGTCTCAAGCCTCAGCGGCCGGCTTGACTACATCGAGACGATCAACCGGTGGAACGCGCGGATCGGCGCGCCGAGCTTCAGAAAGACGCTGCTCAAGCTCCAACTGCTGCCGCGCTGGCTCACCAGCGCGCGACTTCCGCCTCGCGTTCACCTCCGGCGTGAGCGCCAACCAGGTCTGCTTCCAGCGCGAGCTGCTCGACCACTATCGCCTCGTCTTTGAAAACAGGGAGTAAGGCGCGACGACAGTCTCGCCGTTCGGAGCCGGCGTCTTATCCAACGCTCTGGGGAGGCGCCGGTGCCGGCGACGAGGCACCAGTCGCGCAGGGCATGGGCGGTGCGACCACATCGGCACCCGCCGGCTACCCAACGCTGCCTGCCAAGACCCTCATCGGGTGAAGGTGAGATGGGTGACCCCGCTCGGCGTCGACACCGCCTCCACGTCGTAGCGCTCCTCCAGCGCCTCCAGACCGTCCCATAGCCGGACGCCGCGGCCGAGCAGGATCGGGACCTGCACGACATGCAGATGGTCGACGAGCCCGGCGGCGAGGAACTCGCGCAGCATCGTGGGGCCCCCACCGATACGGACGTCCTGACCGTCTGCCGCCTCCCGAGCGACGCCGAGTGCATCCACCAGCGCGACATCGAGGAAATGAAACGTCGTACCGCCGTCCATCTCCAGCCGCGGCCGCGGGCGATGGGTCAGCACGTACGTCGGCGTGTGGAACGGCGGATTTGGTCCCCACCATCCGCGCCACTCGGGGTCGTCCTGCCAACCCGGAGGGCCGAACTTGCCGGCGCCCATGATCTCCGCGCCGATGCCGGGCTCGTGACGCTCGGCGAAGGCGTTGTCGACGCCGGCAGTGCCGGCGGCGTCCCAGGATCGGGTCGCGATCATCCACTCGTGAAGCCGATGCCCGGCGTGGCCGAACGGCGCCTCCAACGACAGGCCCTCGCCGGTGCCGAACCCGTCGAGCGAGATCGAGAAGTTGTGAACCCGGACGCGAGACATAGGAGCTCCTTCGGTTGTGATGTGCGACCTCAAAGTAGTGACCCGTCTCGCGGCGACGTTTCATCGGCGACGCTCTTGCTTCTCTCAGAGCAACGTGATGCCAGCGTGCGACTCGACCCAATACCCGATGCTGCCGCGGTCTGGAATGACGTAGAGGTCTGGTTCCTGGGAGGCTGCGTTCGCCACAGGCCTCATTGTGGTTCGCCTGAGGGAAGGTCGAGTCGACCTCTGGAGCCCTCGCATCGCGGAGGGGGAGCCGGTCGTCTCGCGGCCGCGTGGCCGGTGGGCGTCGATGAGGGAGGCGTCGTCGCCAAGCGGGGCTCGTTCTTGGATGCGGGGGAGGTGCTCGCCGGAGAAGAGCTTTGCTGACAGTTCTCCGCGGGTGCGGGCGTCGGTCTTATCGAAGATCGACTTCAAGTGGTCGCTGATGGTGTGCGGCGAAAGCGAGGCCGGCCACGTCTATGTCACCGACAACCGGTGGTGACCAGCCGGTTCATACAGGCCCGATTGCATCCTCTCCCGCCGACCGAAACGTGTGATGGATCTGACAATCCTCGATCTCCAGTCGGACCTGCGCCTCGCCCGAGCGCGGGGCTCAGGAGAACTCGACCGAGGTATCGCGCGACCGACGATGGCCCAGACGACCCAGATCGAGGCCATGCATGTGACGGCGGCGGACCTGACAGCGGCAGCTCCTGCCCTGCCGCGACGCCGCACCGGTGCTGGACCCGGGCGCCGGGGCCCGCGGCCAGCAACCCCCAGGCGGCGCGGGCCCCGGCTCGCCGTGCTGCTGGGGACGCATGAGCACGGCGTGACGCGTCCGTGCTCAATGAGGGTTAGTGCGGGAAGCTAGGCATTTGATAAGACCGTTCCTCGTCGCGCGCCAGAGTTGGACGACTGCATGGAGGCGGCCCGTCGACGGCCGGCCCGTTTGAGCACGCGGGGTGCGCTGGTCACAGCGGGCGCGTGACACTCACGATTTGATGTCGTAGCTGACGAGCGACCGTGGCGGCAGGGTCGCGGTGAAGGCGCTGTTCCTGACCGTGATCGGGGTCTGTGCCGAGAGCCCGTGGGATGTGTCGGTCAGGTACGGCGTGACCTGGGCTGCGCTGAGCCCGCGCAGCGAGAAGGTCGCGACCTGGCGGCTGCGGGCGCTGTTCAGAACGACCACCGCGATCGACCCGTCACTGTTGCGGAACGCGCTCACCTCGAGGCCCGCGCGGCGCGTCGTTGTCCCGATGCGCACCGCGCCCGGGCGGATGAACCGGCTGTAGCTGGCGAACGCCCACAGTCGACCAGAGGTGGCGACGGTGTTGCCCTTGACCTCAATCAGTCCCGTGTTGGGGCCGGTGACGGTCGTAGTGCTCGTGTTCGCGCCCCACAAGTAGAGGAACGCGCCCAGGTTCGCCGCGGTCAAGCCCGTGTAGATGTTCTGCGCCCATGTGAAACCCGACAACTGTGAGCCGTCGTCCCAGGCCGGGTCAAACGGCCCGGTGTCGAACGGCGCCCACTCGGTCTCCCAGACCGGTTTGCTCCAGCCGCGCAGCGGCGAGTTGGGGGCTGCGAAGTAGCCGTGGCTGGTGAACAGCGCCGTTGCCGTGTTCGCTGCCTTGTCGGTCTGGATCGCGGCCGCGTACTCTTGCGCGTAGTCCCAGCTCTCTGTGGCGCAGCACTCCGCGCGCGTCGAAAGACCCGAGCGCGCGAGCGTCGCGCCGAGGGCCTGCATGAGATTGGCGGTCTGCGCCGGGCTCATGATCATGCTGTCCTGGGGAACGCTGAGGTTCCCCTCGTTCAACGGGCCTACGTAGCTGAGCGGTACGCCCGCCGCGGCGTAATCCTTGGCGTACTGCACGAGGTAGTTGGCGTAGGCCCGGCGCCAATCACCGGTCTTGCAGCTCGTGCCCGGGACCCCGCACACAGTGCCGCCGTGGATTGCCGAGTCGTTGGTCTTCATGAACGCGGGAGCGCTCCACGCGTCGGCGAAGACGCTGGCGCCATAGTCGGACTTGATCTGCTTGGCGAACCACAGCTGCCCTTGATCCTGATCGACCTCGGCGAGCGTCAGATACGACGGCTCCGCGGTCGGGCTGCTCGGCGCCTTGGGCTCGATCGTGAACCTCCTGTCGGCGCTGATCTCGTTGCGCAAGATCGTCAGGCCTGCCCCACTGGTCGGGCTGTAGAGCAAGCTCAGCACCTGCTTCTGGACCGAGGCCGGCATGTTCATCAGCGCTCTGGCCTGCCCGAACCCCTCAGACACACCGAACCCGGCGATCCGCTGATACTGCTTGGCAGCATTGATGGTGACAGTGCTGGTCGAGGAGGAGCCGGTTCTCGCCGCGCGCGGCGAGCCGCCACCACAGCCGGCGGCTAGCAGCGGGATCGTGGCCGCCGCACACCACGCAACCATCCGCCCAAAGCTTCGAAGCGCACGCAGGAGGACTTCGGGGATGGGAGCATGATAGGGAGTTGGCGGTCGGAGCCATGGCGGCACACACTCGCCGACGGGCGCGACTGCTGGCGATTGCGGCGTGCCCTGGGTCTCGACCATTTCGACCACCACGTGGAGCAGGGCTATGAGACGGATCCCTAGGTGGCCCGCATCACTAAATCCTGCGGTGCGCCCGGCGGGGCTCCGGTCGACACGTCCTCGTCCTAGCATCTGAGAGGGATGAAGCTAGTGCCTACGCCCAGAGGCGGGCACCCTCGCCGAGCGGCGCGCATCCGCGTCAGCGTCGGCGTCTGGCTGCTCGTCGTCGCCACCATTCTGTGTGCCGGCGGCCACTGGTGGGGAGCGGTACTGCTTGCACCAGCGGCCCTACATTTCTGGCTCGCGTATCGCGTACTGCGTCGTCTCCAGGAGTAGTCGCAATTCGCCGACACCGGGGCGCACATGACGGCGTGTGGAATTGGGCCAGTGCCAGCTCGGGGCCGCAGCCGACCCCGCAGCTCCGGCGCGGCGCCGGCACCACTGGATCTGCACGAGCGCGTTGTCGGGCGCGGGAAGTGACTGACCTCACGCGATTCGTGGATTTGTGAGCGTCGTCGTCGGGTGCCGAGCGGACGCTCAGGCGTGCTGACGCGACAACGCTTCAGCCCGGCGCCTCCCGTGTCGATTAGTCAACAGAATGGTGTCGGAAGTTGAGCTTAAGGATCAGTCGCATCCGGCGGAGCGTCGGCGACTCCGCACGGTCTGGCTGGTGTACGGGACGCTGGGCGTACTGCTGGTCGGATACGTGGTGTGGCTGTCGGTCCGGCCGCCGTCGGCCTACTTGACCGCGGTCGATGGCTGGGGCGTCGATGCGTTTGAGCTGGTGTGCGGGGCACTCTGCGTCCTCGGTGGTCGCAGCCGGCGGTCCGGGTCGGCGATCTCGATCGTGCTCGGCGTGGCGGTAATCTGCTGGAGCCTCGGCGACATCGCGCTGACGATCGAGTCCCTGGGGGGCGCGACGCCGCCGTCCCCGTCGCCCGCTGACGCCTTCTATCTCACCTTCTTCGCGTTCTCCTACGTGGCGGTCGTGCTTCTCGTGCGGGGCGAGACGCGCCGGCTCAGCTCGCCCAACTGGCTTGACGGCGCCGTCGCCGGGCTCGGCGCCGGCGCCGTGTGCGCCGCCTTCGCGTTCTCGAGCATCGTTCGCAGCACCCACCAGTCGGTGGTGGCCACTGCGGTCAACCTTGCCTATCCCATCGGCGATGTGCTGCTGTTGCTCCTCGTCATCGGCGGTACCGCGGCGATGTCGGGCCGTCGCAAGACGCCGTGGCTCCTGATCGCGTCGGGCTTCACCATCAACGTCTGCGGTGACACGTTCGCCCTGCTGCAATCCTCGATCGGCGCCACCCACGTAGGGACGATCATCAACGCGGTCGCCTGGCCGACCTCGTCGCTGCTGATGTCACTCGCCATGTGGGTGCGGAGCGGCCGCCCGGACGCGCTGGCGACTCAGCGGTCCCCCGGGTTCGTTCTGCCGGGGCTGGCGGCCACCGCCGGCCTGGCCACCCTGTTGGTGGGCACCGTGGATCGCGTCAATCACGTGGCCACCGGTCTGGCGACGGCGACGCTGGTGCTGGTCGTCGCGCGGACGTGGCGGTCGGTGCGGGAGCTCCGCGCCCAGAGTCATGTCCGCCACCAGCAGTCGATCACCGACTATCTGACCGGGTTGGGCAACCGCCGGCGCCTGTTCGCCGCTCTGGGCGCGCTGCTTGCCGACTGCGATGGCGACCTGCCCCAGGTTGCGTTCCTGTTCATTGATCTCGACGGGTTCAAGCGCATCAACGATGTGTTCGGCCATCCGGTGGGCGACGAGGTCCTCTTGCAAGTAGGTGCTCGGTTTGAACGCTCGCTGCGCTGCAACGACCTGCTCGTCAGAGTCGGTGGCGACGAGTTTGTTGCGCTCCTGATCGACGCCGGCGCCGACCAGGCCCAAGAGATTGCCGCGCGGCTGACCGACAGCCTCGAGGAGCCCTTCCAGCTGGCCGCGGTCACCGCCCGGATCAGCGCGAGCGTCGGCATCGCGCTGGCGCCCGACGACGCGAGGGACGCCGAAGGGCTGATGCGCTGCGCGGACGTCGCGATGTACCGCGCCAAGCTAGATGGAGCGCCCTACGCTCGCTATGACCGTCGGCTGGACCGCGGCGGGGACAAGCTGCAACTGGCCGACGAGCTGCAGGCCGCTCTGGGGGCCGGTGACCTGGTCCTGCACTACCAGCCCCAGCTTGAGCTACGCAGCGGCCAGGTCTGCGCTGTCGAAGCGCTCGTGCGCTGGCAGCATCCCGAGCACGGACTGATCGCACCAGCGAAGTTCCTCTCTTTGGCTCAGGAGGCCGGGATGATGGGCCAGCTCACCCGTTGGGTGCTGTCGGAGGCGCTGGCTCAGTGCGCGCGGTGGCGCGCCGACGGCCACGACCTACGGGTGTCGGTCAACATCTCGGCCAGCGACCTGATCGATCCCGACCTTCCCCTGACTGTCGCGCGGCTGCTGGCGGCGACGAATCTGGATGCACAGGCGCTGCTCCTCGAGATCACCGAGACGTGCATCATCGACGATTTCGCCCGGGCTCAGCACGCGGTCGGCAGGCTGGCGGCGCTCGGCGTCCAGATCTCGATCGACGATTTCGGCTCCGGGTTTACCTCATTGGCCTATGTCAGCGACCTCCGAGTCGCCGAACTGAAGCTCGACCGCCGGTTCATCTCCCCGCTGTCGGGTGACCTCCGCACCCGCGAATCGGAACTGGTGCGCGCGTTGGCCGAACTCGGCCACGCGCTCGGCCTGCAGGTCGTCGCCGAGGGCATCGAGGACCCGACAGCGCTCGGACTCCTCCACGACCTGGGCTGCGACCTCGCCCAAGGCTATGCGATCAGTCGGCCCGTCCCGGCCGCGGAGCTCGACCTGACCCGTAAGCCGGTCACTGAGCGCCAGCGGGCGCTCGCCCAGGTCAGCGGCTGACCAGGTAGGCCGTGCGCCGAGGCTGGCGGCGGCTTTCGCGACGCCGCGTAGACGGGGGCCGGGTCGCGGCGCGGCAGTCGCCCAGGTGTCACATTTAGGGTTGCGGTGGTGCTTAGTGGGTGTGATGGGATGTGCAGGCGCGACATAACGAGCGGTGGGAGCGGCCTGACGGCGGCTCTGGCATGGCGGACTTCGAGTCGTTCTTTCGCGACCATTACCGGACCGTCGTGCGCCTGGCATACAGCGTCGTCGGGGACTCACAGGGCGCCCAGGACGTCGCCCAGGATGTGTTCCTGGCCGCCTACCGACGCTTTCCCGGGGATTACGAGCAGGCTGCGGGATGGGTCCGGGTCGCCGCGGTGCACACGGCGCTCAACGTGCTTCGCGGGGAGCGGCGACGCGACAAGCGCCAGCTGCTGGTGCAGGTCGTGAGTTCCCTGCCGAGCGCGGAGGACACGGTGATCAATCGAGAGAGCCGGGCGGAGGTACGCCGCGTCCTGCGTCGGCTGCCGCGCCGCTCGGCCGCGGTCCTCGTGATGCGCCACGGCGGCATGAGCTACGTCGAAATTGCCGAGGCGCTTGGGGTGAAGGTTGGAAACGTGGGGACTCTGCTCAGACGGGCGGAGTCCGCGCTGCGAAAGGAGATGAACCGTGAGACACATTCCTGACGGGGTGCTTCGCCGCCTCGACGACGAGCCCCTAGCCGTTCCGGACCGGGTCACCGACCACTTGGCCGGCTGTGGGCACTGCAGCGCTCGGCGCGCTGAGATCGCCGGCGACGCAGACCACGCAGCCCAGCTGTTCTCGGCCCCGCAGCCGGTTCCCGACATGGACATCGCGTGGGCGCGGCTCCAGCGTGAGCTTGAGTCCCAACGTACCGGCGGTGCCGCCAGGCGCTCCCGGCCGGCGCGTGTTCGCCCGCGACGTGTGTGGTTCCCGCGAGTGTCGCTCCGGACCGGGCTGGCCATCGGCGCGATCGGGATCGTGGTCGCGGGCACCGCCGCGGCGGCCACGTTGACCACCGTTTTCGCTCCAACTCACGTTGCCCCGGTCTCGTTGAGCCAGCGCGACCTGCGAGCGATCGCGGCCTTCACGGGGATGGGCGACAGCCACGCGCTCGGAGGCTTCGCCACTCCGAATGGGTCGAGCAGGCTGCGGTTCGGAACCATCACATGGTCCTCCGGTACCGCCCACCCGACGTCCTCGCTTGCCCAGGCCGCCGCGGAAGCCGGCTTTCCGGTCTCCCTGCCTGCTCATCTTCCCGCGGGTGTGGGCGCCGTCCAGCGGTTCATGGTGCAGCCGCGTGTGACGGCCGCGGTGACCTTCAACTCCACCGCCGCCGGTCTTGCTGGGAGCTCGGTGACCCTCGACGCCGGGCCGGCTGTCGTCGCGCAGTACAGCGGGACCAGCGGTGCCGGCGTGCCCACCCTGGGGGTCGCGACGATGCGCCGTCCGACGGCGCAGTCCAGCGGGTGCGAGCCTGAGCCAGATCGAAGCGTTCTTGCTGGGGCAGCCTGGCATCCCGCCGCAGCTGGCCGAGGAGATCCGCTTGCTCGGTGACTTGCGGACGATCCTGCCCGTGCCCGTCCCGTCCGGCGCGTCGGCGCGCTCGGTCCAGGTCGACGGCTGGCCGGGCATCCTCCTGGCTGACTCCTCCAATGCGGCTGCCGGGGTGGTGTGGGAGGACGGCCGGGGCCTGCTCCATGTCGTCGTGGGAATCCTCGATGCGCAAGACGTGCTGAATGTCGCGAACCAACTCGGCTGAAAGAGCCGCAGTCGACGCCAACGAGCGGGCCGCCGCCGAGGGCCGCGCCACGGCTGTCGGACGCCGCCGGCGCCTCCGCGAGCGGCGATCGCTCTCCGGGGCCCACGGCGTCGCCGGCGATCCACGCCGCGGGGCTAAGCAAGCGCTTCGGCGACACGATCGCCGTGAACTCACTGTCGATGACGGTGCGGCGCGGCGAGGTCTTCGGCTTCCTCGGTCCCAACGGCGCGGGAAAGACGACGGTTGTGAAACTCCTGCTCGGGCTCGCGCGGCCCACCGGAGGCGAAGCGCTCGTGCTCGGCGCCCCGCTCGGGGACCGCGAGACGAGGCGTCAGATCGGGTATCTCCCCGAGCTGTTTCGCTTCCAGGCCCTGCTGACCGCCCGAGAGGTGCTCCGCCTTCACTGCCGGCTGCTCGCGCTCCACAGAGCGACGTGGGAGGAGGAAGAGCGCCGCGCCCTGGAGACCGTCGATCTGCTGGAGCGAGGTAACGACCGGGTCGGCACCTTCTCAAAGGGGATGCAGCAGCGGCTCGGGCTCGGCGTGGCGCTGCTCGGGAACCCTGCGCTCGTCATCCTCGACGAGCCCACCAGCGCGCTCGACCCCGTCGGACGTCACGACGTGCGCGAGATCATTCGCGGCCTGCGCGAGCGCGGGTCCAGCGTGTTCCTGAACACGCACCTCCTCGAAGAGGCCGAGCACGTGTGCGACCGCGTCGCGGTCATCGACAAAGGGACGGCGGTGGCCACCGGGAGCCTCGACGAACTGCTCGGACGCCACAGCAGGGTGCGACTGAAGGTAGGAGGCCTTGGCGGGAACTGGTGGAGTGGTCTGGGTCGCTTCGGTCGGTGGCACCAACAGGACGACTGGCTCGTGGTCGAGGACATCGATCCGTCCGACATCGCCGCTCTCGTCGGCAAGCTGGTCGCGCTCGGCGGACAGGTCCACGCCGTGATCCCCGAGCACCAGAGCCTTGAAGCCCGCTTCCTCGAGCTGCTGGCAGAGCGATGAACCCGACCCTGACGATCGCTGCGCTCACGATCAAAGAAGCCGTGCGGCGACGTCTTCTCCTTGCCTTCGTCGCTATCAGCGTGGTCATCGTCGGACTGAGCGCGTGGGGCTTTGACCGACTGAGCCACACCCGCAGCCTCACCTCAGGCGAGACGAACCTGGCCGTTCCGCAGGCCCTCATTCTGTTCATGTTCATGTTCAGCTTCGTCCTGGCGCTGAGCGCCTCGGCGATCGCCTCCCCGGTGATCTCCTCGGAGGTCGAATCAGGCGTCCTCATGACGATCGTGACCCGTCCCGTCCGCCGGACGGAGGTGCTGATCGGCAAGTGGCTGGGACTCGCAACGCTGCTGGCGGGATATGCCGTCGGCGTCTGCGCCCTGGAGTTCGGGGTCGTTCGCTTGGCCAGCGGCTTCGTCCCTCCCAACCCGGTGCTCGTCACCGCGTACCTGTTCGCCCAGGGTGTGCTCCTCTTGACCCTGGCGCTGTTCTTGAGCACGCGGATTCCGGTCATCGCGGCGGGTGTGATCGGCGTCGCGGTGTTCGGCGCCGGATGGCTGGCCGGAGTGGTGGGCTCGCTGGGCGCGGCGCTCAACATCGCCGCGCTGCGCACGGTGGGGCAGGTGGGACGCTTGCTGCTCCCCACCGACGGACTCTGGCACGCCGCGATCTACTACCTTCAGCCGCCGTCGCTCATTGGCGAGCACCTGGACGCGGGCGGGCGGCAAGATCCGTTTTATGCCCAGGGAGCACCATCCTGGGCCTACCTGCTGTGGGTGGCCTGCTGGTTCCTCATCGTGCTGGGCGCTGCGGTGGCGAGCTTCGATCGTCGCGAGCTGTGAAGATCGGAACCGGACGCGAGCATCCCGACTCCCACGCTCGTGCGACATCGAGAGCAGGACTTACCCAGGGCGACTGGTGCGTCGGGCTCGGGCGGCTGTGGCTCACGAAGGAGAGCCGTTGTCGGACTGCGGGAGTCTGTACCCGATGCCGGGCGTGTTTTGGATGACCTGGGGTTCTCCGAGCTTGCGTTTGAGACGGCCGATCGTGACCCTGACGGTGTTGGTGAACGGGTCGGTGTTTTCATCCCAGGCTTGCTCGAGCAGTCGTTCTGCGCTGAGCGCGCCGGGACTGGCTTTGAGCAGCGCTTCGAGGACAGCGAACTCTTTGGCTGACAGGTCGAGCTGTCGGCCGTCTCGGGCGGCGGTGCGAGCGAGCGGGTCGAGTTCGATTCCTGAGGCGGTGAGGGTGCGGTTTTGGGCGGTGGGTTTGCGGCGTGCCAGCGCGCGGATCCGGAGCACGAGCTCTGCGAAGTGGAACGGTTTGGGGAGGTAGTCGTCGGCGCCGAGCGCAAGCCCGGCGACCCGCTCGGCTGGGGAGCCGGCGGCGGTGAGCATCAGGATCATCGCGGGATCGTGTGAGCCGGTGATCGTGCGGCAGAGCGCGTCGCCGTGAATACCGGGGAGGTCGCGGTCCAGGACGACGACGTCGTAGGGGTTGAGGTTAAACCTGGAGGCGCCGGCGAGCCCGTCGTAGGCGACGTCGACGGCCATGCCCTGGTCGCGCAGCCCCTCGGCGATCATGTTCGCGAACTCCGGTTCGTCCTCGACGACCAGAACCCTCATGCCGGCACCGGGGCCGCAGTGGGTGTTGAAGTGGCGGCGGGGAGCGTGATCTGCACACGCAAGCCTCCTTGTGCGCGGGCGTGCAGCTCAAGCTCGCCACCGTGGGCGTCGGCGACCGCTGCGACGATCGACAGGCCCAGCCCCTGACCGTTCTGTGAGCCGGTGCGCTCGGCCCCGAGGCGCCGGAACGGCTGGGCGAGCTGCGCGACGTTGTCCTCGTCGAGCACCGGGCCGCCGCTCTCGACGACCAGCCGCCCCGCTCCGTCACTGTTCGCGCAGGCGATGTGGATGAAGCCGTGCGGCTGGTTGTGGCGCACGCTGTTCTCGATCACGTTGTCGACCATCCGCGCCAGCAGCGTCTCACTGCCCGCGACACCGATCCGGGCAAGGGTTGTGCGCACCTCGAGCTGCTGCTCGGCGATCTGGTCCTGTCGCGCCGTGAGCGCGTCGGTCACGATCTGGTCGAGCGAGACGATCGTGCGGTCGGTGACCGTGCCGTGTTGCGCTCGCGCGAGCGCCAAAAAGCTCTCGAGCAGCGCCTCGGCACGGTCGAGGTCCTTGCGCAGGCCTGCGTCGAGAGCTTGGGTCTGCGGCGGCACGCCATCGGGCTTGGCGATCGCGACGTCGAGCCGTGTGCGCATCATCGCCAGGGGGGTGCGCAGCTCGTGCGAGGCGTTGGACACGAACCGCCGCTGCGCGTCAAACGCGGCCTCCAGGCGTGCGAGCAGTTCGTCGATCGTGTCCGCCAGCTGCTTGAGCTCATCGCGCGGGCCGGGGAGTGCGAGGCGCTCGTGCAGGCTCTGCTCGGAGATCCTCCGGGTCCTGGCCGTGATCGTCCGCAACGGCGCCAGCACCCGGCCCGCGACCACCCACCCCAGTGCGACCGAAAGCGCGGCCATCGCCACCAGCGCGATCGCCGACTCGATCAGCAGCTGGTGCAGATCAACGCGATTCTGGAAGTGCAATGCGGCCGTGATCCGGCCGATCTCGATCGTGCGCTCAGCTCGCCCCAGCCCAGCGAGTGGAAGACCAACGACGACCCCCCCTGGAGGCCGGTGGCGGGTGCTATGGCTGACGAGCACGTAGGTGATCACCAGCAAACCGGTTCCGCAGACCAAGAACAGGCCGCCGTAGAGCGCGGTCAGACGAAGACGCACGCTCCGCGCCGGCGGGACGCGGCACTCGAACCTCCCAGCCAGCTTGCCGGTCAACCACATCTTGTCCCCAGGATGCCTGACCGCCAATAACAGCCGTGTAACGGCCTCCGTAGCGCTCCCGTTATACGCGGTCGCCTAAACCGAGAGCCACCGTCGCAGCACCATCACATGCGCCGCGCACAGCGCGCTGCAGCCGACGACAACCGCGGAGACACGATGACGAACCGACAACCGACCCAACCCCCCAGACAAAGCCACCCGCGACCCACCGCATGGCTCACCATCGCATTGGCAGTGGCTACCTGCACCATGGCGATCGCCGCCTGCGGATCATCGACCAAGCCCACCGGCACTACCGTCTCGGGCCTAACGAGCCGGCTCGCGTTCGCGAAGTGCATGCGCTCGCACGCGGTGCCGAGCTTCCCGGACGGGCCCAACATTCCAGACGGGGTAGCGCAGTCGCCCGCGTTCCAGTCTGCCGCGAGGACCTGCCGCAAGCTCCTGCCCGGCGGCGCGGGCGGGCGCGGGGGCGTATCGGAGAGCACGAGGCTCAGCCTGCTCAAGCACGCGGAGTGCATGCGCGCGCATGGCGTCCCCAACTATCCCGACCCGAACATCCCCAGCCACGGCCCCTTCAATTCAGGACCTCCGCCGGGCATCGACACCGCCGCCCCCGCGTTCACACGGGCGGCAAGCGCGTGCGGGGGCCCATGACCACGGGTGAGACACCAGGAACCACTCGACGGCGATTCATCAAGTCCGCAGCCGCCGTTGGGTGGGGAGCCGCGGCCGTCTCGGGCTTGGCGGCAACCCCCGCTGGCGGTAGCGAAACGCCAGCGGCCGCCAGCGGACTTGCCGACGCGGTCCTCGGGGCATTCACGACTCACCGGCTGGTCGGCGTGGGCGAGATCCACGGTCTGCAGACCCACGGGGACGCGCTGACCCTGCTGCTGTCAGATCCGCGGCTGCCGGGGGTGGTCGACGACATCGTCGTGGAGTTCGGAAACGCTCTCTACCAGCACACCATCGACCGGTTCATCGCCGGCCAGCCCGTCGCCGACGCGGAGCTGCGCCGAGTCTGGCGGAACACCGTGGTGTCGCCGTTGGACACGTACGACGAGCCGATGTACGAGCAGGCCTACCGGACGATCCGGGCGGCCAACTGGGCGCAGACGGCCGACCAGCGGATGCGGGTGCTGCTGGGCGACGTGGCGATCGACTGGTCCAAGACCACAACCTTCTGTCAGTACCTCGCTTTCCAACAACAGCGCGACGCACACTTCGCGACGGTGGTGAAGGAGCAGGTGCTGGCCAAGGGCCGCCGGGCGTTGCTGCTGAAGGGACTCGACGGCTTTGTCCGCCCGAACGCGATCGAGCGGGTGACCGGCGAACGGGTATACGCGATCGTCGATCTCGCGTTCGCGGCCTCAGATCCCGGCAGCGTGGGCAAGCAACTCGCCCAGTATCCGCGCTTCACCGTCATCCCGGCCGCCGGCACCTGGCTCGGCTCGGCCGACGCGGGGCTGCTGTTTGGCGATGTCGGACCCCCCGGCCCCGGCCCCGGCAAGGAGGTCGTTGCGCTGCGACGATGCCGTAACGGCCTGCCGTACGGCAGGCCGTTCAAACCTCGGGGCGCGCAAGCCCCCAACGACGGCAGCAGCCCCCACTGCGGCAAGCCGGTCAGAACGCTCGTCGATGCCGGCCTCTATCTCGGACAGCCGGGCGAGCTGACGGCGTCATTGCCGAACCCGGCCGTCTACCTCGACCCGACCTATTGGAAAGAACTGCAGCGGCGCAACACCATCGGCGCCTCGGTGGACCTGAGGTGGTGGCGGCAGGAGCACCCCGAGGCGAACGTGAACTGGTGGAAGCCACTGACATGCGCCAAGAAACCGGCGGGCACTGACTGATTACAGACGCAAAGAGCCACGCGAGAGTCGTCCCGACCGAGCTCCGCTCGCGCCCAGATATCAGCGCGCGGACCGAACGGCGTTACGCGTCGCGGCGACCGCCAGCACATCGGCTCGCTCGTTGAGCGCGTGGCCGACGTGCCCTCTGACCCAGTGCCAGCGAACCTGCTCGTGGTCTGACGCTGCGGCGTCGAGGTGGACCCAGATCTCCTTGTTCTTGACCGGGTCACCCGAGGCCGTCTTCCAGCCCTTGCGCTTCCAGCCGGCCATCCAGGAGGTCATGCCGTCATGCAGGTAGCGCGAGTCGGTCACGACGCAGACCCGCGACCCGGACGGGAGCGCGCGCAGGCCCTCCAGCGCGGCGACCATCTCCATGATGTTGTTCGTCGTATGGGCCAGCCCGCCGGTGTGCTCCTCGACGACGCCATCCTCCCAACAGACCACCGCGGCCCATCCGCCGGGGCCGGGATTGCGCTGGCATGCGCCGTCGGTCCAGACCAGCACCTCGCCCGGCGCGACTTCCGGGAGGTGGCCAGGCAGTGACCTTGATCGACGGCGCGAGCTGACGGCCATGGGAGGGAGTCAACCACGAGGTCCGGCGGGGTCGACTACGCCGCGCCACCCCGTGCCCTCTCTCCACTTCCAATTTATACCGGATCGAAGGCTCTCATGAGGTCTTGACTTGTGCCCCATAATCGCCCGCCGCAGGTTGGAACCAAAAGGACAGGACCGGAGTGGACCAGGTCAACTCCGAGGAAGGTGAGGCGGATGCAATACGTAATGAATCTTCAGGACATTGACCAGACCCAGGTTGCGATTGTTGGTGGCAAGGGCGCGACGCTGGGCGCGCTTTCGCGGATCGGAGACATCCGCGTGCCGGCTGGCTTCTGCGTGACGACGGACGCATTTCAGCGGATCGTGGCGGACACGCCGTCGATCGAGGACCGGCTCGATCGGCTGTCGCGCGTGAAGCCCGACGACCGGCAGGCGACAGGCGCGCTCAGCGCGGAGATCCGTCAGGCGCTTGAAGAGATCGCTATCCCCGAGGATCTGGCGTCGGCGATCACGCACGCGCTCGCCCGGATGGGCGAGCAGGCCGCGTACGCGGTCCGATCCAGCGCGACAGCGGAGGACTCGCCGACGGCCTCCTTCGCGGGCCAGCACGACACGTACCTGAACGTCGTGGGCCGGGCGGCGATCCTCCAGCACATCAGCCGATGCTGGGCCTCGCTCTTCACCGAGCGGGCCGTGACCTACCGCGTGCGTAACGGCTTTGACCACCGGGAAGCCCTCATGGCTGTCGTCGTGCAGCAGATGGTCTTCCCGCAGGCGGCCGGGATCCTGTTCACGGCCGACCCCGTCACTTCCAACCGGACGGTCGTCTCCGTGGAGGCTAGCTTCGGCCTGGGCGAGGCCGTGGTCTCCGGGTTGGTGAACACGGACGTCTACAAGGTGCGGGACGGCGAAATCGTGGACAAGGCGATCGCCAGAAAACAGCTGGCAGTTCAAGCCTCGCCGGCGAGCGGGACACAGGAACAGGCGATCGACCCTGCGCGGCAGGGGCAGCCGGCGCTGACCGATGCGCAGGTGCTGCAGCTCGCGCAGCAGGGCCGGCGGATCGAAGCGCACTTCGGCCGCCCCCAGGACATCGAATGGTGCGTGGCCGACGACGGCATCTGGATCGTCCAGAGCCGGCCGATCACCACGCTGTTCCCCATCCCCGCGGCCGACGACCGAGAGAACCACGTCTATGTCTCAGTCGGCCATCAGCAGATGATGACCGACGCCATGAAGCCCCTGGGGCTTTCCCTCTTCCAGCTCATGGCGTTACCGCGGATGTACGAGGCCGGCGGGAGGCTGTTTGTCGACGTCGCCCCGAGGCTGGCGTCGGCGGCGACTCGCGCAGGCACCCTCGAGGCCCTCGGGAAATCCGATCCGCTCATCGGGGACGCGCTGCAGACCATCCTCGACCGCGGCGACTTCATCCGCCCGCTCCCGGACGAGGCGCCTGCCGCCCAGCCGCCGGCCGGCGGCCCGCCTCCTCCGATCGAGACCGATCCGGCCATCGTCGCCGGGCTGATCGCGCGCACTGAGGCGTCGGTCGCCGCCTTGAAGCGCGACATCCGGGCGAAGTCCGGACCGGCGTTGCTCGACTTCATCCTGGAGGATCTGCAGGAGGTCAAGCGGCTCCTGTTCGAGCCGCTCAACATGCAGGTGATCATGGCGGGGATGACGTCCGCGTGGTGGCTCAATGACCACCTCGAAGAGTGGCTGGGCGAGAAGAACGCAGCCGACACGCTCGCGCAGTCTGTCTCCGGCAACGTCACCTCTGAGATGGGACTGGCGCTCCTGGACGTCGCGGACGTGATCCGCCCGCATCCGAACGTGGTGGCATTTCTGGAAGACGTCGCGGACGAGGGCTTCCTGGACGAGCTGGCAACGCTCGAAGGCGGGCGAGAAGCACGCGATGCCATCGAGGCCTACCTCGACAAGTACGGCATGCGCTGCGTCGGCGAGATCGACATCACGAGGCCGCGTTGGAGCGAACAGCCCACCACCCTCGTGCCGTTGATCCTGAGCAATGTCAAGAACTTCGAGCCCGGCGCCGCTGAGCGGCGCGTCGAGCAGGGCCGGCGTGAGGCCCTGGAGAAGGAGCAGGAGCTGCTCGAGCGGGTGCGGGTGCTGCCAGACGGGGAGCAGAAGGCTGAGGAGGTCAAGCGGAAGATCGACCGGGTTCGGACCTTCGCCGGATACCGCGAATACCCGAAATACGGGATCGTCAGCCGCTACTGGGTGTACAAGCAAGCGGTGTTGGCGGAAGCTGAGCGCCTCGTGCGGGCCCAGGTGCTCAGTGAGAAGGAAGACAGCTTCTACCTCACCTTCCAGGAGCTGCACGACGTCACGCGCACTCATCAAGTCGATGACCAGCTCATCCGTCAGCGCGAGGCTGCATTCCGGTCATACCAAGCACTCACGCCGCCCCGAGTCTCGACCTCGGAGGGCGAGGCCGTCGCCGGGTCGTACCGGCGCGACGATTTCCCGGCCGGTGCGCTCGTCGGCCTACCGGTCTCCGCCGGGACCATCGAGGGGCGGGCGCGCGTCGTCCTGGACATCGCGGAGGCCGACGTCGAAGCGGACGACATCCTGGTCACCGCTTACACCGACCCCAGCTGGGCGGCCGTGTTCGTCGCGATCAGAGGCCTGGTGACGGAGGTCGGGGGCCTGATGACCCACGGCGCGGTGATCGCACGGGAGTACGGCTTGCCCGCGGTCGTGGGGGTGGAGCACGCTACCCAGCTGATCCAGGATGGGCAGCGGATTCGCGTGCACGGCACCGACGGGTACGTCGAGCTCCTGGCCTAGCCGGGCGGCCAGGCTGAACGGGGCGGCTGTGCTCGGCCGGGAGGGGTTACGCCGAGCAGCCCGTACTCGCTGCGAGCAGGCCCCCAAGCGGACCCTTCGGCGGCGATAGGCGGCACGTTCAGAAGTCGGTGCTCGGGGTGTTGAGCGCCCCGCCGGCGACGATCGCCGTCCAAATGAGGGCGGCGACGATGCTGACCGCGAAGACCCACACCCCCTGCTTGGACGCGGGCTTCTCGAAACGGATGGCGAGGATGAGCCCCAGGACGAACCCGATCGGCGGCATGGAGACAGCGACGATGTATGCCAGCACGACGATCCGGTAGGCACTGGCGCTCTGGCCCTTCGGTGCGCGGCCGTTCTCGGAACCTAAGTGAGCGGCCCCGCGTGGATCGTCTGAAGGGGGCCTTGGTGAAGCGCGCATATGCGATACCTGGCCCCATCCTAGACAGCGAGGGATCTCGTGCGCCAGGCTGGCGTAGGCCCTACTGGTAGGATTCATGATGAGGGAGCACCAGCCTGACGCGGGCGCGTAGCGAGTGACAGCGGCAATCTGATTCTCCAGAGCCGCTAACAGCGCGGAGTTTCGTTTGTCGCTCGAGTCCGAGCCGGGCACCATCGGCTGCCCAACCGCCGGCAAATCGCATTTGCGCAAGAAGGTCTGCCTCAGCCTGGCCGGCGCGCTGGCCGTGACCTGCATCCTGGGCGTGGTGCTCGCCGGGCGCCGCCGGGAGTTTGTCGCCGCGCTGCACAGCGTCCCGCTTTCGCTGCTGGGGCTTGCGGCCGTGCTGCAGACCGTGGCGCTGCTCGCGCGCAGCGAGGCGTGGCTGATGTCGGTGCGGGCGGCGGGCGGACGGGTCAGTCGCCGGCTGCTGTTTCGCGCCGCGGGGGTCGGTTACCTTGCCAGCGTGATCAACGGATCGGTCGGGGTGGCTGCCCGGATCACGTCACTGCGTCGCGTCGCGCCGCACAGTTCCCCACGAGTGCCCGCTCTGCTCGCGGCCGAGGTCCCGATCATCGCCGTCGAGGTCGCCCTCGCCGCGCTGTTCTCCTTCACGCTGATCGCCCCGCTGGGTGTGCCATGGTGGGTCCCCGCGATCGCCGTGGCCCTGATGGCCGGTGCCGTGGCCGGTCTGCGGCGAATCTCACAGCGGCGTCGGATGGGTCTGTGGGCGGGTCTGGCGGTGCTGCGCAAGAAGTCGTGCGCTCGGCTGATCACGTTCACGCTGATCGCGGTCTGCGTGCAAGTCGCACGCAACTGGCTGATGCTGCGCGCCATCGGCGAACCTGTCTCGATCTTCGACGCGATGGCCCTACTGATCGCGATGTTCACCCTCGGACAGCTCCCCATCGGGCCGAGCATCGGCCCCGCGGCCGCGGTGCTCATCCTGGGCGCCCACGGCGTCGCCGATGGCGCCGCCGCCGGCGTCCTGCTGGCCGTCACGGGAACGATCGGCTCGATCGGCTATGCCGCCTGGGCGCTCATCGACCGGCTCGCTCTGGGCCAGATCGGCCCCAGCCCAGAGCTCCTCGCGCCCGCGCCCCCCATACCCCAAGCCTCAAGCTGAAGGCGCCGGCGGGCGGATTGTCACAAGGCGCCCCCGGGCGCTGGCTCGGGGCTGATGAGGTCCGCTTCGTCGGCCTCAGGCGCCGGCTCGTGACCGCTCATGTCCAGGCGGAACGGCGGATAGGTGTCGGTCATCAGCGTGGCGTAGGCGGCGACGCGGAGCGGATAGGCGGATGGTGCGGCGTGCTCGTTCATGGCACGCACTCCTCACAAACCAGCATGTGGGCGCCGCCGGCGCCGTCCAAGGTCTCCCGAGGGTCACCTACGCCGGAGCATGATCTCCAACCTCGTCGAGAACGCCGTACGTCACAACACCCCCGGTGGCTGGATCGGAATCCGCACGCTCCAGGGCTCCGACAGCGCGGTGTTCGAGATCGCCAACACGGGGCCCAGCATCTCCGCTGAGCAGATCCCGACCCTGTTTGAGCCGTTCGCCCGCATCGAGCAGCGTCTCAACCCGCCCGACGGCGTCGGGCTCGGCCTTTCCATCGCCGGTGCGATCGCCGACGCTCACCACGCCACGATCACCGCCCACCCGCGACCCGACGGGGGACTCGACATGTCGGTCACGCTCCCCACCAGCCGCGGGCTGACCGCGATCTAGCGGTCGTCGGCGCCTCGTGCCGTCGCCTCGCCCGCGCGGAACTCATTCAAACGCGACTCGTAGCGATCGACGGCCACGTCATAGGCGACGTTGCCCAGCAGCAGGCGGAACGGCGGATCGTCGCGGTCGAGCGTGTCAAGCAGCGCCCGGGCGGCGAGGTCGGGGTTGCCGGGCTGCGATCCGTTGTTCTCCTCTTGCTGGGCCGCCCGGCGCTCGGCGATCGCCTTGATCCCCTGATACGCGTCGATGGGCTCAGCGCGGTCCATGGAGGAGCCGGCCCAGTCGGTGCGAAAGCCGCTCGGTTCGACCATCAGCACCTTGATCCCCAGGGGCCCGACCTCCTGGCGCAGTGACTCCGAAAACCCCTCCAGCGCCCATTTGCTCGCGTGGTAGATGCCGGTGAGCGGGAACGCGGCCAGCCCGCCGATCGAGGAGACCTGCACGATCCATCCCGAGCCCTGCTCGCGCAGGATGGGCAACGCGGCCTGCGTGACCCACAGCGCGCCGAAGAGATTGACCTCGATCTGCCGGCGAGCCTGCTCCTCGGTGACCTCCTCGACGGCGCCGGAGAGGCCGTAGCCGGCGTTGTTGACGACGACGTCGAGACGCCCGAGGTGTTCGTGGGCCTGCCGGACGGCGGCGAACGCGGCGTCGCGATCGGTGACGTCCAGCGTGATGGGCACGATGGCGTCGCCGTGCGCGGCGGCGAGGTCATCGAGCGCAGAGGTGTCGCGCGCGGTGGCGGCGACGCGGTCGCCCGCCGCGAGCGCGGCCTGGGCGAACGAACGACCAAAGCCACGCGACGCGCCCGTGATGAACCAGTTGCGATCGGACATCGACTCTCCCTACCTGCCGGTGGGGCGGTGTGCCGCGCCGCGCGTGAAGCCCGAGCGTCGTTGCCCCCCGCGCGTGGTGTCGCGCGCTGCGGAGTTCGGCGGTGGCGGCGTCCGGCGAACCAGCAGACGCAACGCTCGGTCGCTCGGACTCTCGTGCTCGCGCTCTGTAAGGGCGCTCGGATTGACCGTGCGGAAAAGCGGGCCGCGGGTGGGGTCGACCACAGCGACGACGACCTTGGAGCTGCTCGGCGTGTCAAACACGAGCCCGTCGAGCTCCGCGCTGCCGTCCGCAACTTTCACGAGGTCACCTGGGCTTGGCGCGTCCACAGCGTGAGCTTAGGCGACAGCGCCACGGGATGAGATGTCGGCGGTGGCGCGGCGGGGCAATCGGCGCAGAGCGCCGGTTACGCTGGGACCGTGTCAGATCGTGTCGAGTCGATCAGGGACGAGCGGATTGCGGTTGCGCGGTCACTGACGACCCGGACCGGACGGAGTGCCGCCGGGAGATGCCTGATCGAGGGTGCGGCATTGATTCGGCAGGTCGTGGCTGCCGGGGTGGCGGTGGACTACGTGCTGTGCCCGGAGGAGACCGACGACTCCGAGATACTGGCTGAATTGGCCGATGCGGGCGTACGGGTGCATTCGGTTCGGGAGGGGCTGCTGCGCAAGCTCACCGGTCCGGGGAAGGCGGCTGGCTGGCTGGCCGTTGCGGGGCTGCCAGCTGAGACCTCAGCCGCTGACCCGTACGGCGATTTCGCGGTGGTCTGCGAGCAGGTGACGGACCCCGGCAACCTGGGAACCATCGTGCGCGCCGCCCGTGCCCTCGGGGTGCGGGACATCGTGCTGACTGACGAGGCGACCGACCTGTCCTCCCGAAGGGCGATCACCGCCGCACGCGGCACGGTGCTCAGTTGCCGCGTGCGTCGCTTCGCTGCTCCGGGCAGTGCGATCGTGTCGCTGCGCGAGCAGGGGTTCCAGATCGTGGCGGCCAGCCCGCGGGGAAAGCATCTGCAGTCGATGGCGCCGCTCGGCGGCCGCCGGGTGGCTCTCATCGTCGGCAACGAGACCCATGGCGTCAGCGAGGCGACTCTGTCCGCCGCTGACCTGGTGGTGCAGATACCGATGGCCGGAGCCGTCGAGTCGCTCAACGTCGGTGTCGCGACCGGGATCAGTATCTACGAGCTACGAATGAGGATGATCCTGACGATGTTGAGTGAACGGATCCGCGACACGCTGGGCCGGAACATGACCGCCGCCGCCAATCTCGCTCGGGAGGCGCTTGACGTTCAACTGCGACAGGTGAGCGAGCTTGACAGCAGCCAGGCCGTGCTGATGATGGTGCTCGCCTGCGACCGCGACACCCCGCGCGAGCAGCTGCGTCGGGACATCGGTGCCGGCCCGCAGGAATTGACTGCGCTGCTGGCGCCACTTCACGAGCGCGGCTACGTGACAGCCAACGCGGACAGCGTGACCATCACCAGCGAGGGCGAGCGAGCCGTGGCGGCTCTGTGGACGATCCAGGAACGTGTCGAGGATGGCCTGTACGCCGGCTTCACCCAGGCCGAGCGTGACCAGCTGCGGGAGCTGCTGCGGCGCATCCAGGACAACGCAGCTCACCTGGTCCGCGCTGCAGTCGGCCCGTCGTCCCGGGTGTCATGACCGCTGCCGCCGGCGCCATCAATCACTCGGGACAGGCTCGCCACCGTCGGCGGGGAGCGCCAGCCCGCTGAGGCGCTCGGGGTCGGCGAGGATGTCGATCTCGGCGATCCGGCCGCCGGTCACCGTGAAGCCCATGAGTGCAAACGGCCGGCCGTCGATGACGACGAGTGCCCCGACTGCCCCGTTCACCAGGACCGGCCGGGCGTGCGGCGTGAGACGGGCGAAGGTGACCGCCCGGTCGGCCACCGCCTGCGCCCCCCGGACCACGACCGACTGGTCTCGACGCCCGGTACCGCCGTCACTGCGAAGCACGATGTCAGGATCGAGCACCTCCATGAGCGCCGCGAAGTCGCCCCGTTGGGCAGCCGCGGCGAAGGCATCGACCACGGCGCGTTGACGACAGAGGTCAGGATCCGGCGCCGGCGCTGCGCGCACCCGCCGGCGGGCACGGCTGGCGAGCTGCCGGGCGGCCGCGGGTGATCGATCGGTGATCAGGGCGATCTCCTCGAAGGGCACCGCGAACATGTCGTGCAGGACGAAGGCGACGCGCTCGGCCGGGGCGAGCGCCTCCAGGATGACGAGCAGGGCGAGACCGACGGACTCGGCGAGCAGCGCCTCCTGCTCGGGATCGATGGCGCCGGCCGCACTGAGGATCGGATCGGGCAGTCGTGTCTCCAGGGATTCCTCGCGTCGGCTCCGGCGGGTGCGCAGCATGTTCAAAGCCACGCGCGCGACGACCGTCGTCAGCCAGCCGCCCATGCTCTCGACCTCGCTCAGGTCGCTGCGGCTGAGTCGTAGCCAGGCCTCCTGGAGCGCGTCGTCGGCATCGGCGAGCGACCCGAGCATCCGGTAGGCGACCTGCCACAGATGGGCCCGATGCTCCTCAAATCGCTCGCTCAGCCACTCGTCGTCGTTCATCGGTCACATTTTGGTCGCGACGCGTGTCATATGAGCATTGACCCCACGAGCCCCGCGGATGTGACCGACCACGGGCCGGGGCTCTCCGATTCCGCTCCAAAGGAAGGGCGTGCGATGAGCGATATACAGGCGATCACCGATCGCGTCGAGATCGAAGCGCTGCGCGGTGAGTTCGTCGACGCGGTGATGATGCATGACTACGACCGCCTCGCCGGCTTGTTCACCGACGATGGCGCCGTGCGAATGCCCCATGTCAACGCGGCGGCGGTCGGCCGTGAGCAGATCCGCGCCGGCATCGAACGGCTGCAGGGGCTCTGGGACTACTTCGTGCAGACCACCCATCCAGGAACAGTCCAGCTGGACGGTGACACCGCCTCGGGCCGGGCGTACATGTTCGAGCTCATGCATGGCGAGGGCCATGGCTCCAACCTCAACCACGGCATTTATCACGACCGCTACCGGCGCACCCCCGACGGCTGGAAGTTCACCGAACGGACCTATGAGATCACGTACGTTGACACCGCGTCGCTGCCGGGCTCAGCCCCTTCGCCGAGCGACCTGCCGACAGCGCCCGTGTCGCCCGGAGCGACCGCATGAGTGCCGTCACCGACGTCAGCGAGATCCCGATCGCAGACGGCGTCTGGAGCGTCGACTCGGGACGGAGCGACATCGGCTTCGCCGTGAAGGCGAGTTGGGGTCTGACCACCGTGCGCGGGTCCTTCGGGGCATACGCCGGCAGCCTGACCGTGCGGGCACCCGCGGTCAGCGGCGAGCTGGCGATCGACGCGCAGAGCCTCGACACCGGCAACACGCGGCGCGACCGGCACCTTCGCTCAGCTGATTTCTTCGACGCCGAGCGCCACCCGCAGATCCTGGTGAGCGTCACCTCCGTCACGGTGAGTGATCGCGGTCTGACCATGGCCGGGGAGCTGCAGATCGCCGCCACGCGCGTGCCGCTCCAATTCCCGGTCGAGGTCGAGCAGACGTCCGACGGTGCCTTGCATCTGCACGGCACGACGATCATCTCTCGCACCGCCGCCGGCGTGGAGTGGAACGCGCTGGGCATGATCCGCGACGACACCTCGCTGCAGGCCCGACTCGCGCTCGTGCGGGCAGCCTCGTAAATCCTGCCGCGAGGCCCGTCGCCGGCGCCGTGGTCCGCGCAGAGGCCGATCGGCTGGCTCGCACAACGATTGAGCTGCCGCCACGGGAGTCGTGCGCGAGGCGGCGGTGATCGCTACCAGCAGCTCGATGCTGCGATCGAGCCGATCGAACATCGTCTCGGCGAAGCTGCGATCGGCTGGGACCGATTCGTCCAGCAAGAGTCCGATCGACCGCGCGGCGAGTAGGCCGGCAGCCTCCATTTGGAGGCTTTTTTGTTACGCGCCCGGAGAGATTCGAACTCCCGACCTTCGGTTCCGTAGACCGACGCTCTATCCAGCTGAGCTACGGGCGCGAGGCAGCCGAGTTTAGCCGCGGGCGAGCGAGCCGTCGGCCCCGTCGCTCGCCGACGTGTCGTAGCGGGCGACGGTGAAGGCGATCATGGCCGGAACCTGGACCGCGTAGACGAGCAGGGAGAGCGTGAGGATGACCAGCGGGCCGCCCTTGAGGTGGTTGCGCAGGAACGCGAACTCGATCAGGGCGGCGGTGAAGAGGTAGGCGCCCAGCGCCCACTTGCCCACCTGGAAGAAGCGGGGCCAGGCAAAGTTCGGCACGCGGCTGAGCACCGCGAGGTTGGCGACCACGAGCAGGCCCGAGGCGATGAGCAGCGCGGTCGGCAGTCCGAGCGGCACATGCTGGGGGATGTGGGAGGAGAGGTAGATCCCTCCGATGACGACCAGCGCCAGGGAGAGCATCCCCACCTCGGTGAACGGCGGGTGCTTGCGCTCGCTCATCCGGAGGCCAGCTTGGTCATGATCACCAGCGTCGCCACCTGCATCGCGCCCAGGACGCCGGCGCTGTAGATGAACCGCTTCATGAGGCGCTCGATGATCTCCGGGTTGGGCCGGGGCTTCTTGAGCTCGAAGAGGACGGCGATGTTGGCCGGCTCGAGCAGGCCCAGCGCCAGGATGGCCATGACGCCGACGACGATCATGCTGGCCACGACCCAGCCGTGCAGCGGGTTGGCGCTGAGGTTGGTACCCAGGTAGCTCGCCAGCTGCCAGCCGGCGGCGAGCGTGGCGGTGACCACCGTGGGCATGATCAGCACCATCTTGGGCATCAGCTTGGTCGTGAACTCGACGCGGGCCGGGACGGACATCTTGCCCATGATCGGTCCCAGCACCAGCCCCAGGAACAGGTCGATGATCGTCCAGGCCGCTCCACCGGCGACGTGGAAGAACTCCAGCGGCCACAGCTTGTTGGACGCGATGGCCGCGATGAGCAGCCCCATGATCACCGCGACGATCAGCAAGCCCTTGAGCGGGACGATCTCGAAGTCAAGGGGTCTGGCCGGCCCGGCGTGCCGGGGCTCGGGCTCGACAACGACGTCGGGCGGTGCCGTGATTTCGGCCATGGGGCGAATCCTAGGGCGCACGACACCCGGATTCCAGGCACTTCGACTCACGCGCCTGTCTCAGGGCCCCACGGGCCGACAGCTCGCCTCCCCCCGGAGACCTGCTGCAGCGTGGTGCTCGACGCGGAAAAGGAGGCGGAGGGGGCGGGATTCGAACCCGCGGTCCGCTTGCACGGACTCTGGTTTTCAAGACCAGCGCATTCGACCACTCTGCCACCCCTCCACGGTGCGGCCGGCGGATCTCAGCCCTGCATGGTGCCATGCGCCAGACTCGCGTGCGCGAAAGCCGTTTACACTCAACCGTGCCCTTGGGAGAGGTGGCCGAGTGGCTGAAGGCACTCGCCTGCTAAGCGAGTATGGGGAGAAATCTCCATCGCGGGTTCGAATCCCGCCCTCTCCGTTTTCGCTGCAAACGCCCCGTTGGAGGCCCTGGGATGAGCGTGCTGGACAGCTTCCGCCTGGATGGCAAGGTCGCGATCGTCACCGGCGCGTCGTCGGGGCTGGGGGTGGCCTTCGCCAAGGGGCTGGCCCAGGCGGGCGCCGATGTCGCCATCTGCGCGCGCCGCGCCGATCGACTCCAGGAGACCAAAGGGGTGGTCGAGGCCGAAGGGCGCCGCTGCGCGGCCATCGAGGCCGACGTGTCGATCGTCGAGGACTGCACCCGCGTCGTCGAGCAGACGGTGAGCCAGCTCGGCCGCGTGGACGTGCTGGTCAACAACGCCGGCATCGGCACCGCGGTCCCGGCCACGCGCGAGCAGCCCGACGAGTTCCGCAAGGTCATCGACATCAACCTCATGGGGTCCTACTGGATGGCCCAGGCCTGCGCGCGGGCGATGACCGAAGGCGGCAGCATCGTCAACATCGGCAGCGTGCTGGGCTCGACCACGGCCGGCCTGCCGCAGGCCGCCTACGCGTCGAGCAAGGCGGCGATCATCGGCCTTACCCGCGACCTCGCCCAGCAGTGGACGGGGCGCAAGGGCATCCGCGTCAACGCGCTGGCGCCCGGGTTCTTCCCGTCGGAGATGACCGAGCAGTACCCCGACGGCTACCTCGAGCAGATGTTGTTCCGGGTCCCCGCCGGGCGGACCGGGCGCGCCGAGGAGCTGGTGTCGGCGCTGCTCTTCCTGGCCAGCGACGCGGCGTCCTACGTGACCGGCGTCGTGCTGCCCGTCGACGGCGGGCTGCTCACCACCTGACCGCTCGCCGGCCGCGCGACCCGTCGTGGGCCGCGCGGCCAGGTCTCGCGAGCGTGCCTACTTGACGATCTGGATCGTGCGCTCCATGCCGAGCGCGGTGTGCTCGCGCCCATCCTGCGTCGACATGAAGCACGCCAGCACGTAGGTGCCGGGCTTGACGTTGTTGAGCACCTGCTGGTGCATCGCGCCCGGGCCGACGGTGCCCATCAGCTGGAGCGGCGCCCCGGTGACGAGCTTCTCGGCCTCGGTGTCCTTGCCGGCGAGGAGCGCCGCGGTGACCGTCTTGGCCCCCGCCTTGTTCTTGACCGGCAGGGCGATGACCATGTGGTACAGGTAGCCGCCGTTCTCGAAGCGGACCAACTCTCCGTCGTGGAGCTTGCTGGGTCCCGTGAACCGGAACTCCTCGGCCGTGACGGTCGCCTGGGGCTTGGCCAGGGTGGCTGGGGCCGTGTTGGTGGTCACCGTGAAGTTCACGTGCGGCCACTTGCTGGGGTTGTCGGCCTCGGTGTCGAGGGCGACATAGGTGCCGGGCGTCAGCACGGTCTGGGCGTTGCTGGTGCCCTTCGGCGCCATCGGGTTGGCCACGATCGTGGCCAGGCCGTCCAGGGCGTTGGGATCGCCATGGTGTCCCTGGACGGCGCCGAACGCCTGCTCGAAGGTGACGCCGGGATCGAGCCGCACCAGCGTCGGAGACCCCGCGGGCTCGCCGGACACGGTGGAGACGACGTTGACGGCGCCGGACGGGACCGAGCTGGTCGCCGTGATCGACGTGCCGGTCATCGTGAGTGCCAGCGTCGGCAGAGTGCCCGCCGCCGTGGCCGTTGCCCCGCTGGCCGCTGCGATGGCAGCGACGATCATCCCTGCGGTCAGGGCAGTGATGCGCTTCAAGAGGTTCCCCTTTGTAATGGATTCTGTTGCCCGGCCCTGCGCGAACTGAGGTATCCGGCCTCGGCTGCGCCCAGCTGCCAGCCTATCCACTTGAAAGCGGTTTGTGAAGCTCTTGTTAGCTTTTCTTGCCCGGCGCGGTGCCGAACACGTGATCCCAGAACGGTGCGCTGACGCCGTAGCCGCGCTCGTGGTTCTGGAAGTGATGGCGCATGTGCAGCTCGCGCAGACGCCGCCCCAGCCGCGTCTTGGGCCGGTGATGGTGCACGTGGTAGTGCAGCATGTCGTAGCCCAGATAGCCGCCCAGGAAGCCCGCGCCGAAGGGCAGGAACGTCGGGCTGCCAAGCACGAGATAGAAGCCGTAGACGAACAGCGCCGCCAGCGGCACGCTCAACGACGGCGGCATCACGAGCCGCATGGGGTCGTTGGGGTGGTCGTGGTGCACGCCGTGGATGATCCAGTGCAGCCGGGCGCCGATCCCGTCCTCGGGCTCGAAGTGGAAGACGATCCGGTGCAGCCAGTACTCGGTGAGCGTCCAGAACAGGTAGCCGCACAGCAGCCACACCGCGGTCAGCGCGCCCGCGCCGCGGACGAAGCCCTCGACCAGCAGCACGGTGATCACCGGCACGAACAGGATCGGCGGAACCGCCGGGTGCACGCGGGAGAGCTTGTCCAGCACGGCCGAGTCGAACATGCGCGGCGAGGCGCGCAGCACATCGCTGCGGCTCAGGCCGTTCAGGTCGTCGGCGCCGTGGCTGGCCATTAGGGATCCCATATTACCGGGCCGCTCTGGCGTGATCTGTGATCTGGTCACACCGCGGACACCGGTCGGGATCACACATGCACACGCGGCCGCGTGGGAGTTACGACGCGGCGTCCTCGGCGGGCATCGCCAGGACCACGTGGCGTAACGAGAGCGCGATGAAGTCCCGTTTCTCCACCCGCGGGGTGCCCTGGAGGTTCGTGACCTCGACGTCGGTGAGCGCCAGGAACTCTCGCTCGGCGGCGTTGAGGTAGTCCGTGAGGCGGCTGCGATATCCGTCAGCGGGCAACGACAGGTCGCCGACGATGCGGTGCCGGTCGGTCTCGATGATGATGCGCTGGGTGGCATTGCTCCACGCGCGGCGCACGATAGCGGTCAGATGGGCCCGTGGTGGCATGCTCTGGACCGATGTCCAGGCGACTGAAGGCGCGCTGGTACACCGTGCGCCGCGCCCAGAACCGCAAGCCGTCGACGTATCGCTGCCCGCTGTGCGGCGAGCTGCTGCCCGCGCTGAGCGAGCACATGCTCATCACGCCCGAGGGCGACTCCGCCCGCCGCCGCCACGCCCACAGCGCATGCGTGCTCAAGGCGCGCAAGGCCGGCCGGCTGCCCACCCGCGAGGAGTGGCAGGCCACCCAGCCCAAGCCGCCCCGTCCTCCCGGGCCGCTCACACGCCTGCGGGCCGCCCTCGCTGCGCCGTGCGGAGCGGCGAGCGGTAGGGTCCGCGCATGGCGCGCGACCTGCGACTCGGCCTGAGCCTCGGCTACTGGGCGGGCGGGCCGCCGCCGGGCGCCGCGGAGGCCATCCAGGAGGCCGACCGGCTGGGCTTTGACTCGGTGTGGACGGCGGAGGCCTATGGCTCGGACGCGCTGATGCCGCTGGCCTGGTGGGGCGCCGCCACCACTCAGATCAAGCTCGGCACCGCGATCGTGCAGATCTCGGCGCGAACCCCCGCCGCGACGGCGATGGCGGCGATGACGCTCGACCATCTCAGCGGCGGACGCATGATCCTGGGCCTGGGCGTCTCCGGCCCGCAGGTGGTGGAGGGCTGGTACGGCCAGCCGTTCGCCAAGCCGCTGGCGCGGATGCGCGAGTACATCGGGATCGTGCGCGACATCTGGGCTCGCCAAGCCCCGGTCACCAATGACGGCCCCCACTATCCGCTGCCCCTGGGTGGGCCGGACGGGACGGGCCTGGGCAAGCCGCTGAAGGCAAGCATCCGCCCGCTGCGCTCCGACATCCCCATCTACCTCGCGGCCGAGGGCCCCAAGAACATCGCGATGGCCGGCGAGCTGTGCGACGGCTGGCTGGCGCTCTTCTACTCGCCCCACCACGACGACTTCTACCGCGACGCCCTGGACGAGGGGCTCGCTCGCCGCGGCGGGAGGGCGGGCACCGGTCGCACGCGCGAGGAGTTCGAGGTGGCGGCCACCGTGCCCCTGATCATCACCGACAACGTCGAGGCGGCGGCCGACGCGCTGCGCCCGATGTACGCCCTGTACTTCGGCGGGATGGGCGCGCGCGGCACGAACTTCCACGCCAACGTCGCGATCCGGATGGGCTACGAGGCCGAGGTGGACAAGATCCAGGAGCTATACCTCGGCGGCCACAAGGAGGAGGCTGCGGCCGCGATCCCCACCCGGCTGCTCGAGCAGCTCACGCTCATCGGGCCGGTCGACAAGATCCGCCACGACCTCGAGGCGTGGCGCGAGTCGCTCGTGACCACGCTGCTGGTCGGCGGCGATCCGGCGACGCTGCGGACGGTCGCCGAGCTGGTTCTGGGCTAGGGCCCGCTAGTGCGCGTCGAGCCGGCGCTCGACGTCGAGGATCTGGTGGGCCTTGAGTCCCAGGCTCAGCCGCTCGCGGCCGTCTGACTCATACGGGCGACAGGCCCGACACCTCCTGCACTCGGGACAGCCGGTAGCCCACCGTGTGGCGGTGCAGCGCCAGCGCGTCGGCCGTCTCAGTGGTCGAGCCGTCATGGGCCAGGAAGGCCCGCAGCGTGGGCGAGCAGTTCGGTGTCGTGGCGCTCGTCGTAGTCGGCGAGGGCGCGACACGGTGCTGTCGCGCAGCTGCTCGAGCTCGCCGCGATCGCGCAGCAGGACGCCGATGAGCAGCCGGTAGGTGTCGTCGTGGCCGGTGGACGGCGAGTCCTCGGCGTCGCCCAGCTCGGCCAGGAGCTCGGCCTCGCGGATGGCCTCGTGCAGCAGCGCAGGGTCGCGGCGCGGCGCGGAGATGGCGACCGTCATCCCGCCGGCGCGCAGTGCCGCGGCGAGCCCGGCGAGCTCATCCTCCGCCGGCAGCGACACTGCGACCAGCCGTCGCGGGACGGAGCTCGGCCACCAGTGCGGCGTGGCCGGTGATCGGCGGTGCCTCCGTTGGCGCGAGCCGCCGATGGCGCTCAGCGCGACGCCTCCCGCCCGACAGGTCCACCCCGAGCCGCCGCGCCCGCGCCAGCACGCCGGGGAGGTCATCCGGCGGTCCCGCCGCCAGCTCGGCAACGAGCGCCGCGCCCGCGTCGGGGCCGGGGGCGTCCTTGATGAGCGCGGTCACCGAGGCCGCCGCCGCGGCCGCCTCCAGCCACGCCCGTCGCTCCGCCGAGGCACCTCCGGTGCCGGCGGCGACGATCCCCACCACCTGCTCGCCGATGCGCACGGGCACGGCCTCGGCGATCGAGCCCAGCGCCGGCGCGCCCTCGGGACCCGGACCCGCGACAGCGGCAGCGTGGGCGGCGATCGCGGCGGCCGCCTCATCGCTGAGCGACCCCGGCGGTGAGACCACCGGCGGTCCGTGGGCCGGAATGGCGATCGCCACCGGACAGCCCAGAGCATCGGCGACGCTGGCCGCGACGCTCTCCAGCGTGTCACCGGCGACCGCGCCGGCGACGAGCGTCAGCGGCGTGGACCGGGGAGCGGACGCATCCGCTCCCCGGTCCGGCACCGATTGTCGGCTGCAGTCAAGCGGTCGGGCGCGCTGCATGCTCGCGGCGCACGCCGGCCTGACTCATTGCCGAACGCTGCGTCACAGGGCAGCGGTTGGCGTGCTCGTGTGACCGGCTCCGCTGGCCACCCCGGGCACCCCGTTCGGGTACCCCAGCGACGGGATGTCCGATGGGTACACCTCGTGCCCGTGCTCGGCCGTGTCGCCGATCTCCATGTTCTCCTCCGACATTCGCAACGGGATGAACAGCCCGACGAACTTGAGGAGCGACGAACGTCGCGATCGCCGACCAGCAGATCACGAACAGCCGCGGCGAGGAACTGCCACTTCAGCAGGTTCCAGTTGCCGTGGATGCAGGCCCGGCTGGGCGGCGATGCTGGGGGTCTTGCCCACGCCCTGATAGACCGTCATGTTCGGGTCGGCGAACACGCCGGTGAGCAGACCGCCGGCGAGTCCGGCGAACCCGTGGGTGTAGATCACGCCCAGGGTGTCGTCGACGTTGCGGAAGGGCCGCAGCCGGCTCAGGTAGTTGAGCGCGAAGTAGACGAGGCGTCGACGCGATGACCGCGATGCAGATCGCGCCCCACCCGTTGACGTAACCGGCCGCGGGTGTGATCGCCACCAGACCGACGATCATGCCGTTGACCCCGGAGATCAGACCCGGCTTGCGCCCGGTCATGTAGTCCCAGGCCACCCACACCAGGAACGCCACCGCGGTGCACAGGTTGGTGTTCATGATCGCGGCCGACGCCGAGGCCCCCGCGAAGTACGGGTCACCTCCGTTGAAGCCGTTCCAGCCCAGCCACAGCAACCCCGCCCCGACCGCGACCATGGCCACGTTGTTCGGGGCGTCGATCTCGCGATCGCGTTGCAGGCGTGGCCCGATCACCGCCGCGGCAACGAACCCCGACACGCCCGCGGAGAGGTGGATCACGTAACCACCGGAGTAGTCGATCGCGCCGTGCTGGGCGAAGAAGCCGCCACCCCAGATGCAGAACGCATCCACGGTGTAGACGATCGAGCTCCACAGAGCCACGAACGGGATCCACGCCTTGAAGTTGATCCGGCCCAGCACCGAGCCGAGCATCAGGATCGGCGTGATCCCCGCGAAGACGAATTGGAAGTAGGCCAGTGTCGCCTGTGGGAATCTGAAGCTCGGACCCGTTGTCGCCAATGGGATGGCGGCTTGGCCCTGCTCGGCCTTGTGGCCCAGGATCTCGCCGGGGATCCCGATGAAGTTGCCGAAGAAGTTCCCGTTGCCGTGGGCAAGCCCGTGCCACGGGGTGCCGAAGCCCATCTTGAAGGCCCACAGGACCCACACGACGAGCACGACGGCAAAGGCGGCGAACGTCAGCATCATGCTGTTGATCGACCACCGCTTCTGCATGACGCCGCCATAGAGCACGACGAGGCCGGGGACGCTCATCAGACCGACCAGCGTCGCCGCGGTCATCTGCCAAGCGTTGTCTCCGGGGCTAAGCCATGATGGATATGGCAGCCACATGTATCTAGATCTCCTTGTCCAGGGGACGGGGATGTGCAACGTGGAAGCCGCCACTGCCCCGCAGTGGCAGGCCGAACGGCCCGATGGCAACCATGCCGGGAGTGTCCAGCGACGCGAGCACCCGCCCCATGGCCTCGCGTCCAGCAAACCAGGCCGCCTCCTGGACATAGGGATAAACGCACCCCGCTATCACCGGGAAACCGGCGCACGAACGCGGCACGAGGCGCTCACCGACCGCCTGCGTGACCCGCGACGACGCCGCTCAGAACGAGAGCGCCGCGCCGCGCGGCAGCACGATGACCGACCCGCGCGCCGAGTCCAGCTGCGCCCGCGTGGACCCGCCGAGGGCGATCCTGCCCTCGGGACCGCTGCTCTGGGAGTCGACCAGGATGAGGTCGGCGTTGCCCCCGCCCTCGAGGACGCTGGGCGCCCAGCGCCGGCGCGAGCGACTCGGCGGTCGCGTGTGCGGCACCGTCGGAGTCGCCGGCCACCGAGATGGTCTGGATCTTCGCCCCGGCCCGGGTCCGCAGGCCCGCCGCGGCGACGCCGATCGCCACCGGGCCGCCCTCGAGCAGGCCCTGCGCGGAGCCGCCGGGCTCGACCCGGCCCGGCGGGGTGCGGTAGTCCGAGCCGAACAGGATGAGCTGCGCGCCTTCGGCGGCGGCCAGCGTGGCCAGCCCGCCGCTCGGTGGACGGGTCGATCACGACGTGGCGCTCGATCTCCGGCTCCTCGAGCCAGAGGGCGCCCTGCTCCAGCCGGCGGTCGGCGTCGTAGACGCCGATCTCCTCCCGCCGCGGGGTCGTACTCGCGGGAGTGGCGGACGTAGGCCAGCGACAGCTGTGCGCCGCCCGGCGGCCAGCATCCGCGCGAGCGCGAGCGCGTCGTCGTCGTTGGTGGTGCCGTCGTAGGAGACGATGACCGGGGTCGCCATTGCGACGGGAATCCTGGGCCGCCGGGGGCCCGACGGACATTGGCCGCGTGGACAATCGATCGGCGGCGCGGTGCTATCCAGCAGCGGTGCATGGCGCTCCGTGCACGATCCTGCTCGGACGTCGGCACTCTCGGAGCGCTGCTCGCACGCGCCATCGCATCGACGGGTCCGGCCGGTTGACTACTACGGCCTGGCCGCGGCGGCCGCGGCGAGCTGGATCGGCGTGCCTGGACCCGGGGAGCCGGTGCTCATCGCGGCGGGCGTGCTGGCCTCCAAGCACAAGCTGGATCTCGCCACCGTGCTCGTGGTGGCCTGGGTGGCGGCCACGGCCGGCGGGATCCTGGGCTGGGCCGTCGGGCTCAAGGCGGGCCGGGCCTGCTGACCGCGCCGGGACCGCTGCACGGCCTGCGCCTCGAGGCCGTCGCGCGCGGCGAGGAGGTGTTCGAGCGCTACCCGGTGATCGCGGTCGCTGCTGACGCCGTCGTGGATCGCCGGCATCCATCGGGTGCGCTCATCGGTCTACCAGCCCACCAACGCCCTCGCGCCGCGGTGTGGGCGGGCGGGATCGGCGTCGGCAGCTACCTGGCCGGGCCGGCCGTCATCGACGTCGTCGACGACTTCGGCACCGGGCACGTCGCTGATCGTGGCCGCGGTGATCGTTGCCGTGCGTCGGGCTGCGAGCTGCGCGCCGCCGGCAGCCGCCGCATCGTGCGCCGGCCGAGCCGCTGACGCGCTCTAGAGCTGGGTCTTGGACCAGTCGATGTTGACGATCGGCGGCGCCGGCTCCCCGATCTCCAGCTGGATGTCCTCGTGGGGGAGCAGCGGGATGTCCCGCGGGCTCTTCTTCCACGGCTTGCCGTTGACGAACGCCGTCATCGGGCCGCTGCAGGGTGCCCACCTGCTTGCGCGCTCAGCGGCTGGTGCCACTCGTCGAAGAAGTTGCCCAAGCGTGTAGATCTTCTTGGTCGGCGACTCGATGTGGATCACGCCGTCGGTGGTGTGGGTGTGCAGCCAGTAGATGCAGCTGCCGCCGCTGGCGATCGGGCCCTGGTTGGTATGCGACCGCGTGCGAGCCCGGGATCCCCACGCCGGCGGGCAGCGTGTAGGCCTGGCCGTCGTTGAACACGGCCAGGTGGGCGTGGATGTGGTAGACGAGCTGCTCGGTCGGCCCGCAGGTGATGCCGTCCACCTTCCCGGTGCCGGTGGTGCTGGCCGGGGCGAGCGTCGGCCCGGTCTGCAGCGGCACGCCCTCGAAGCCGATCGCGGGCTGCGCCGCGCTCGCCGTCGCCCGAGCTCGTGCTGGTGGCCCCGGAGGTTCCGGTGGCCGCCGCGCTCGATGTCCCGGTGGACGCGGAGCTGGAGCTCGAGCTCGACCCGCCGCACGCGGCGAGGGCCAGGGCGCACAGGCAGCGCGGTCACGAGACGGATCACCGGGCGCATCGGATCCGCAAAGGTAGCTGGATACGGTGCGCGAAGCGTTGGTAGCGTGTGCGGCCATGTCCGACGAGCCCGCATCCGCCGGTCTGCCGATGACCACCGGCCTGGAGATCCCGGGCCTGACCGTCGACGGAGAGCCTGGGGGTCGTCTACGGCCTGGTCGTGCGCAGCATGGGCTTCACCGGCAGCGTCGTGTCGTCGTTCAAGGCGCTGCGGCGCGGCGAGATCAGCGAGTACACGCAGCTGCTGGAGGACTCGCGCCGCCATGCCATCGACCGCATGGTCGACAACGCCCGGCTGATGGGCGCCGACGCGATCATCGCCGTGCGCTTCGATTCCTCGGAGATCGGCCAGCAGTTCACCGAGATCGTGTCCTACGGGACCGCGGTCAAGGTGCGGCCCGCGGCTAGCCGCGCGGGCGCGTGAAGCTCAGCGACGGCGATCGGGAGCAGCTGTTCGAGCGGCTCAGCCGCCACGCCGCCGCGGGCCATCTCGACCTCGACGAGCTGGAGCGCCGCGTGGCCGTCGTCGACGGCGCCACGACCCGCGAGGAGGCGGCGGTCGTCGTTGAGCCGACCTGCCGGCGCTGCCCGGCGATTCGGACGGCCCGACGCGTGACCGCCCGCGATGGGGGCGGGGTCACGGTGACGCCGACGCGCCGCAGGCGCGACTGGCGCCCGACGAGCGAGCGCTTCCGCGATCCGCGCACCAACCAGGTCATGCGGGTGTGGGAGGACGCCGGCGGCGGCCGCCACTACGTCGCCGACGACGGCCCGCTGAGCGCCCCCCGGCCCGAGGGCGACGTCCACATCAGCCGGCTCAGCGGCGGCTGCCGCCGCCGCCGAACAGCGACAGGAAGAACAGGAACACGTTGAAGATGTCGAGGAAGATCGACGCCGCGATCGGCACCGCCCCGGCCATCGTCGTGCGGCGCAGGCGGTTGAAGTCGAACACCGTGAGCGCGCCGAACACGAGCAGGCCCAGGACCGCGTAGATCACGTTGGCGCCGGGGATGGCCACGAACAGCGTGACCAGCCCGAACACGATCAGGGCGATGAGCGCCCAGAACAGCGTCCGGTACCAGCTCGAGAGGTCACGCCGGGTGGCGTAGCCGACGGCGCCGAGGCCGCCGGTGAACAGCGCCGTGGCGCCCGCCGCCTGGTAGACCGCTCCGGGGTCCGCCTTGGCGTAGAACGCGAGCACCGGCCCGAGCGCCAAGCCGAAGCACAGCCCCACGCCGAACAGCAGCCCGATCGCCAGCTGCTCGCGGCCGCGCGCGGACGCGTACTGGAGCCCGAACAGGCAGGCGAAGGCGACGAGGAAGAAGAGGATCCCGGTGCCGCCCGGCGTGTTGCGGGTGATGTAGGCGCCGAGCGCCATGCAACCGAAGGTGAGGGCCACGAGGCCCATCACCTGACCGAAGACGCCACGCGTCTGGTCCCGAGTGAGCGCCTGGTCGCGAAGCGCGTATTGACGAGTGAAGGACATGCTGCGCAGGATAGGTGATGTCTGCGGGATTACCAGCAGTTTCATAGAGACTTCATATA
This sequence comes from uncultured Actinomycetota bacterium, assembly GCA_963790605.1. Classification (GTDB taxonomy): domain Bacteria; phylum Actinomycetota; class Thermoleophilia; order Solirubrobacterales; family Solirubrobacteraceae; genus Palsa-465. The sequence continues at coordinate 461,203 of CAWBPG010000006.1, forward strand.
CGGGCGCGCGCGCGCCTCGCGAGTCCCGAGTCGCGATACTGGAGAGCGTGTCCCACGCGACCGTCGCCGCCGCCCACCGAAGAGCCGGCCCCGGCCAAGCCGCCGGTCCCGCGCTGCGGCGTGGACGCGGCTGGCGGCCTGCACGGCCGCGGCGGCGCTGCTGCAGCTCGACGGCACGCTGATCACGGTCGCCCTGCCCTCGGTCGCCCACGGCCTGCACGTCAAGGGCAGCACCACCTCGGCCGTGCTGAGCGCCTACTTCGGCGCCTACGCGCTGCTGCTCATCCCCGGCGGCGAGCTCGTCGACCGGCTCGGCGCCCGGCGCCTGGCCCTCGGCGGGCTGGGCGCTGTTCGCCGTCGGCGCGCTCGCCGGGGCGCTGGCCCAGAGCTTCGGCGCGCTGCTCGTCGCCCGCGTCATCCAGGGCGCCGGCGCGGGCCTGGTCAGCCCGGCGGCGCTGGCCGGCGCGGTGTCGGGCTTCCCGCCGGAGCGGCGCGGGAGCGCCCTCGGGATCTGGGGCGCGAGCGCGGGCATGTCCAACCTGGCCGGGCCGCTGCTCGGCGGCCTGCTCACCGTCGCCTTCGGCTGGCGCGCCAACTGGTGGGCGCTGCTGCCGCTCACCGCGGCGGCGGCGATCGCCATCGCCCGGCTGGTGCCGGCGCTCGTGCACGGCGAGGAGGACGGCGGGAACCCGGCGCTCAACCGGATCGTGCTCGCGGCGACGCTGGTCGCCGCGCTCACCTTCGCCGTCATGATCGGCGCCTTCTACATCGCCGAGCAGTATCTCCAGCGCGTCGCGGGCTTCTCCGCGCTCGGCGCCTCGGGCGCGCTGGTCCTGGTCGCGCTGCTGGTCGGGCGCCGCCGCGCCGCTCGCCGGCAAGCTCGTCGACCGCCACGGCGAGAAGCTGCCCGCCCTGATCGGCTTCGTCGGCCGCGGGCATCGGCCTGGCCCTGCTGGGGATCCCGGGCTTCACGCTCGACGGCGTCGTCACGATCCTGCCCGTTGATCCCGGTGGGGCTGGGACTGGGGATGCTGTTCGTGCCGACGAGCCGGGCCGCGCTGAACGCCAGCCCGAACGCGTCGCACGGCCGCACCTCGGCGCTGCTGTCGGTCGGCCGCCTGCTCGGCGCGGCGGTGGGGGCGGGGCTGGCCGGGGTCGCGCTGGCCGGGACGCTCACCGCCTCCACCGTGCACCACACGCTGCTGCTCGGAGCGCTCGTCTGCCTCGTCGTCGGGATCCCGGCGTCGATGTACCTCTCCGGCGGCGGCGGCCCCGCGCCCGAGCTCGCCAAGGGTTAGCCCGCGCCCGAGCTCGCCAAGGGTTAGCCCGACCGCTAGCCGGACTGCTTGGACGCGGTAGGTCCGCACCTTCTCGCGGTTGCCGCACACCGCCATGTCGCACCAACGCCCGGAGCGGTTGCGGCTGGAGTCATAGAACGCCCACTGGCAGTCATCGGCGACGCACGCCTTCACGCGGGCCCAGCTGCCGTCCATCCCGGCATGGGTCACGGGGACCAGCAGCCGGGCCAGGACGCCCGCATAGCCGTCGGCCCGCGGCGCGATCTCGACCGCTCCGTCGGGGCCGAAGCACACCGAGAGCCGGCCGCGCTCGGCGACCTCCTCGAGGTGGTGGATGGCGTCGGCGGCACTCTGCTCGCGATGGTTGTGGGTCACCAGCACCCTGCGCAGTGACTCGCGCAGCCCGATCGCCTGCGCCAGCTCTCCCGCGCCGAGCTCCGGCTCATCGCCCTCGCGCAGCCCCTGCTCGCCCAGCCACTGCGACAGATGCTGCCGGCGTGTCCGTCCGGTCCTCGCCGGTTTCGACGTCAAGGGTGTTGACGAAGTCAATGACGAGCTGAAGGTTGTGTGGCGGCGATGACATTTGGGCTTGAAACCGGCGTTCTCATCTAGTAGGTTACATGACACCAACTAAACGATTACGGAGGTGTTTGACGAGATGCTAGGCCACAGCGTCGGATCCGGCAACACACTGCAGCTGCAAGCGCCCGTGGCTGGAGTGCCCCCAGGCGTTGTTCGAGCCCACGCTGATCACGCGGCTGCGCGCACGGACGCCGGCGTCTGGAGCTCGACCGGGCGCTGGCCGAGGGCGCGGACCCCTCGTCCTCGCCGCTGCTGGCGGCTCGGGCGGGCCAGCTCGTCCAGAGGACCAGCCGCCACCGGCTGGCCTCCGCGCTCGAGCATCTCGTCCTCACCGCCGACGCTCCCCGCACGCGCTTCGGGGCGATGCCGCGACGCCGCGCGCTGCAGGCCAACCGTTTCGCCCTGCTGGACCTGGCCGGCACGCTGCGCAAGGGCGGCCTCCTGTACGCGCGCGGAATCGCCATCCTTGAGCTCGTGTTGATCGACGGCACCGGACCGGCCTACACCGACGCGCGCGGCGAGGGCCTCGCGCGGGAGCTGGAGCTCGCCGGGGCCAGCCTGGGCGGCTGACGTCGCGCATGCCGCCGGCACGGGTGCCATCGACACGCGTGCCGCCGGCGGCGCCGGCCGAGCCCGAACGGTCGCGGCCGCAGCCGCCACCCCGCGATCGCGTCCTCGCGGGGCTCCGCGCCGGACTGCCCTACGGAGCCGCCTCGCTGCTGCTCGGCCTGTCCTTCGGGGTGCTGGCGCGGCCGCTGATGGGGCCGGTGGCCACCATCGTCATGTCGACGATCGTGTTCGCCGGCTCGGCCCAGTTCGCCGCGCTGGCCGTGCTCTCGGCGGGCGGCGGGGCGCCCGCGGCGATCGTCGCCGGGATGCTGCTCAACCTGCGCTTCGTGCCGATGGGGATCGCGATCGCGCCGTCGCTGCGCGCCGGGCCGCTGGGCCGCGCGCTGCGGGGCCAGGCGCTCGTCGACGCGTCGTGGGCTCTGGCCAACCGCGGCGGCGGGCGCTTCGACATCGAGTTCCTGCTCGGGTCGACCCTGGCCCAGTACCCCGCCTGGGTGGGCGGGACGGTGCTGGGCGCGCTCGCCGGCGGGCTCATCGGCAACCCCCGCTCGCTGGGCCTGGACGCGATCTTCCCGGCGTTCTTCCTGGGCCTGCTCGTGGCCGAGCTGCGCCGGCCGCGGGCGCGCCCGGTGGCGGCCCTGGGGGCGGTGATCGCTCTCGTGCTGACGCCGCTCACGCCCGCCGGGGTCCCGATCATCGTGGCCGCGGCCGCGGTCTTCGTCGCCGCAGGGTGGAGTCGATGACCGCCGTCTGGATCACCGTCGCGGGCCTGTGCGTGGCCACCGCGGTCATCAAGGCGTTCGGGCCGCTGGTGTTCGGCGGGCGCGACCTCCCGGGGTTCCTGGCGCGCGCCATCCCGCTGCTGGCTCCCGCGCTCCTGGCCGCGCTCGTCGTCACCGAGACCGTGGGCGGCACGGGCCGCTCGCTCGTGATCGACGCGCGCCTCGGCGGGCTGGTCGTGGCGGCCTTCGCGATCTGGCGCCGCTGGCCGTTGGCGGTCGTCGTGCTGTGCGCCGCGGGCACGACGGCGCTGCTGCGCGCCATCGCCTAGGCGCGCCCGGCCGGCGGCGCTGTGGCAGGGGAGCGCCGCTGCTCCCGCATCTCGCGGAAGCAGCGACACCCCGGCCATCGGCGCCAGCGAGGATTAGCGCCGATGAGGTTGGCAAGTGCCAAGCCTGACCCTCACGACGCCGGATTTCGCAAATCCTTCCCGGCTCCTCAACGCGAACGCCTCCTCGGGCCCCACGGGCAGCGTCCTGCGGGCGGAGATCTCGATCACGAGGTCTCGCCGGCCAGCTCCTGCTCCAGGCTCGGCGGCGGCGTGGGATCCTCGGCCTGGCCGCCGCTCGCTCCGATCAGGATCTCGGCCAGGGCCTCCGGTGCGTCCCACATCGGCATGTGCCCGGCGTCTGAGAGGACGACGTTGCGGACCCGGTCAGGGACCCAGACCGGGCGGCGGATGAGGCGGTCGTGGTCGGGCCAGACGAGCGTCACGGGGCAGCGGATTCGCTCCAGCCCCTCGAAGCGGCCCGCGCGCATGGCGTCGTTGACGCGAACGAAGTCCGGGGCCAGGGCGTAGGCCTCGACGAGCTGCCGGGCCGCGCCTGCGGGCACGCGGCGCGGGTGGGCGACCGCACCTGACAGCAGCATCGACCGGCCGGGCCGCGTGGCGACAGACCAGCGAGCCGCGGGCAGCAGGGTCCGGGCCAGGCGGTGCGCGATCGCCGCCTTGGGGACCAGCGGCTCGGGCCACAGGCCGGCGGGCGCGATCCCGCTGACGCTGCGCGCGCCCCCGATGAGTCCGAGCTCCAGCGCTACCCAGCCCCCCAGCGAGTTGCCGGCCACGTGGGGGCGCTCGACGCCGATCGCCGCCAGATGCTCCGCCACCGCCGCCGCCAGCGCCCGGGGCGTCGGGACCTGGGCGTCCAGCGCGGGCGATTCGCCGAAGCCGGGCAGGTCGATCGCGATCAGCTCGCGCCGCGTCGCCAGGAGGGGCACCACCGCATCCCAGACGTGGCGGTCGGCGCCCAGGGGATGCAGCAGAACGAGCGGGGATCCGTGGCCCGTCCGGTGATGGGCAAGCGTCGCCGGGATGGGCCTGGTCATCACCCGGGACCCTACCCGGACGGCACGGCGGCTACATCCTGCCCGGCCCGATGCCCGCCGCCGCCCTGGACGGCTGGCCGGCCGGCGCCGGGAAGCAATTGCGCCGCTGGGCGTCTTTGCTAGCGAAATGACCAGTGAACGAGTCCAGGAGGACAGGCATGCGCGCAGTTAGTCCCAGCCGTGTCTTGATCGTGGCTCACGAGACCGCCGACAGCCCGGAGCTGGTCGAGGCGGTGGCCCGCCGCGCCGACGACGGCGCCTGCACCTTCACGCTGCTGGTGCCCGCCCGGGCCAGCGGCCGGCGCCGCGTCTCAGATCCGCAGGATGACGGGCATCAGCGAGGCCGAGCAGCGTCTGGAGCTGGCGATCCCGCTGCTCTCCGAGGCGGCCGGCGAGCCGATTCTCGGCGTCATCGGCGCTCAGGAGCCGCTCGCGGCGGTGCAGGACGCGCTCAACGTTCTCGGCTTTGACGAGGTGATCATCTCAATGCTGCCGGTGCGCGACGTCGCGCTGGTTTCGGCTGGAGCTTCCGCGCAAGGTGCGGGCGCTCGGCGTGCCGGTGACCGAGGTCATCACCTCGGCCCGCGAGGTCGACCACACCGCCGCCTGAGCCCGCGCGGAGCTGTCACCGGCGCGTCCGGGAGCTTAAGGTCATACGACCCCCACCTGGGGCATCATCAATGGAGTGACTCCGCATGCCCCACCGGTGAAGACGCGCGCCGCCGCGGTCTCGATCGCCTCGAACTCCTGCCTGATCGTCCTCAAGGTCGCCGCCGGCCTGATCACGGGCTCGGTGGGCATCCTGAGCGACGCGCGTCCACTCGCTCATGGACCTGATCGCCTCGCTGATCGCCTGGGCGTCGGTGCGCAAGGCCGATGCGCCCGCAGACGCGTCGCATCGCTACGGGCACGAGAAGCTGGAGGATCTCGCCGCCGGGGCCCAGGCTCTGCTGCTGCTCTTCGGTGCCGCGTTCATCGCGGTCGAGGCGGTCCGGCGTCTCGTCAACGGGGGCCACGTGGGAACGATCGGGGTCGGCATCGCGGTCGCCGCCGTTGCGGCCGCGGTGAACCTGGTCATCTCCACCTACCTGGAGCGCGCCGGACGCGCCACCGGGTCCACCGCGCTGGACGCCAACGCCGCCGATCTGCGCACCGATGCGATCGTCTCGCTGGCGGTCCTGGTCTCCCTGGTGGTGGTCAAGCTCACCGGCGCCGACCTGGATGGACCCGGTCGTCGGTCTGCTCGTGGCGGCGGCGATCAGCCGCACCGGGGTGCGCATCCTCATCGAGGCGAGCCGGCGCCTGGCCGACGAGGCGCTGCCCGCCGAGGAGCTGGCGGCGCTCGCAGCAGGTGGTCGGCTCCTTCGTGGGCGAGGAGGTCGTCGGGTACCACGATCTCCGCGCCCGCCACGTGGGCAGCAACCACCAGGTCGATCTTCACCTTCAGTTCGCCTCGCGCACGAGCCTGGAACGGGCGCACTACGTCTCCCATCAGCTCCAGGACGCGATCGTCGAGCGGCTGCCCGGCACCACCGTGCTCGTGCATCTGGAGCCCGAGGACCGCGTGCGGCCGGACCGCTTCGAACAGCCCGACAGCGTGTCCTCGGCCCCGTAGAGCGCGCGCCGCCGCCGGGGAAGGTTTGCCCCGGCCCGACGTCTCTGGGATGGCAGATGCGAGTCCCTCCAGGCCGTCTGATCATGGCCGCGGCCTGCTGCGCCGCAGTCGCCGCGGTGCCCGCCTCCGTCGCCCAGGCGACCTCGACCGGGGGCGCCCTCTCGACGGGCACGGCGCGCTCGCCGCGGCCGGCAGCCGCGAAGAGCCCCGCGCGCGGTGCACGCCCGGTCGGTTGACGGCCGATCCGGCCCGTCCGACGGTCGGCGAGCCGGTCCGACTGACGGTCGCGGCGCCGCCCGCGGGGCCGTGGGCTTCTCCTGGGACCTCGCCGGCCGGGGAGCGTTCTCCCGCCACACCGGCCCGGCGCGGAGACCGACCGTCGCGTTCCAGACACCCGGGATCCCTCCGTGGCGGTGCGCTTCCAGCACGCCGGCGGCCAGATCCGGCTCGGCGTGCTCACGCGTCACGGTGGCTGCGCGTCACGACCACGCCCGATGACGCACGCCCCGCCGCCGCGCGCTGCGGCACGGGCTGAACGGCCGGGTGACCGCCCACGTGGCCGGCGATCCCGGAGTGACGATCGCCGACTTCCACTTCTCGCCCGCGAGCACCACGATCCACGTCGGCGACACCATCACGTGGAGCAACAGCGGACCGTCGAGCCACACCGCCACCGCGAGGAACGGCAGCTTCAACACCGGCATCCTCAAGAAGGGCCAGAGCGCGTCGCACACGTTCACGCAGCCGGGGACGTTCGCCTACGTCTGCCAGATCCACCCGTTCATGCACGGCACGATCATCGTGCTGGCCGGCACGACGTCGACGACCACCTCAACGCGACGACGACGCCCACCACGACGACGCCCAGGGCGACGACCGCGACGGAGACAGACCCCGCCCACTCCGACGCTTCCCAACACCGGCTTCAACGTCCTCGCCGGATTGGGCGTCGGCCTGGCCCTCCTCGGGCTGGGCGCGAGCCTGCGCCGGACCCGCGCCCGCTGAGGGCACGCGGACGCGGGCGCCGTCCGAGGGCCACGCGCCCGAAAACGCGGGGCGCCCGCTCGGTGGAGCGGGCGCCCCCTCTGACACGCCCTTCCTGGTGGCGCAAGGGGCAGGCGCCACGGCGCGTCGAGCTCAGATCGTCAAGCTCGCCGTCAGGTCCGTGCTCTCTGCATGCCAACGACGCGATCGGCAACTGATTCTTCCCGCCGGGTGCCTAGCGTTCGCCGCGCCGTGAGCGACGTCCAATGTTCGTGGATTGGTACTGCGCGCCTCGGGACCGGCTGATGCCCGTACCCTTGGGGACATGAGCATCGTCTCCACGCTACGCATGTACGTCCGCCGGACCCCCAAGCTCCGCGAGCCGACCGACCTCTACACCCACCAGGTCACCCTGCTCGACGGCGGCGAGCTCGACCTCGCCGAGCTGCACGGCCGGCCGACCCTGATCGTCAACACCGCCAGCAAGTGCGGGTTCACCCCGCAGTACGAGGGGCTCCAGAAGCTGCACGAGCGCTACGCCGACCGGGGCCTGCAGCTGCTCGGCAGCCCGTCCGCCGACTTCGCCGACCAGGAGTACGACTCGGGCGAGGAGATCGGCGAGTTCTGCCAGCGCAACTACGGGGTGCAGTTCCCGCTCACCGAGCGCACCTCGGTACGGGCGGACCCCAGCCCGCTGTGGACCGACCTCGCCCGCCAGCCCAACTCGGCCCCGCCGGTGTGGAACTTCACCAAGTACCTGGTCGGCGCCGACGGCAGGCTCATCGCCCGCTGGCCGACCAAGGTCAAGCCCGAGGATCCGGCGATCATCGCCGCCATCGAGGCGGCCCTGCCCGAGCTGAGCGCGTCAGGGGCGCCGGTCAGCGCGTGCCGGTGACGCCGGCGATCAGCCGGGTCGCCGCGGTCTCGAAGCGGCCCACGTCGCGGTAGGGGCGCGCCACGAGCATCGCGCCCTCGAGGCCCCCGAGGATCGTCTGCGCGCCGTCCTCGGCGGTCCCGTCGAAGCTCATCGACCGGTCGGCGCGGCCCTCCTCCATCACGGCGCGCAGCCAGCCCTGGTTGCGGTCGAAGAAGCGCAGGATCGCGTCGCGCATCGGGGGCGGCAGCGTCTCGTACTCGGCGGCGAGCATCCCGCACAGGCACATGCGGTCCTCGCGCAGGACGTCGGCGTAGAGCGCGGCGTACGCCGCCAGCTTCGCTGACGGGGCGAGCCCGTCGGCGTCGAGCCGCTCGAGCTCGGCGGTGAACCGCTCCGTGTAGCGCGCGATGAGCGCTTCGCCCAGCTCCGCCTTGCCGGGGAAGTGGTAGTGCAGGCTCGCCTTGGTGACGCCGAGCTCGCTGGCCACGTCGGCGTAGCTGAAGCCGTTGAATCCGCGCGTCTGCACGAGACGCTCGGCGGCGTCGAGGATGCGCACCCGCGTCCCTGTCTCGGTTGTGGGCGTCATCGCCGCCATCGCACAGGGAATCGTAACCGAAAGCGTCTTGACTCTCTACCTACTAGTAGGTAAGTTAGTCGACGCTCAATCCATCGGCTCCCGGTCGGGGGCCGCTGACCAACCGGGGGAACACCATGAGCACACAGGTGAGCAGCGCCACCTTCGACCTCGCGCGCTTCTGCGCCGCCGCCGAAGGACGGGATGTCGAGACCCAGCTCTCGATGTACGCGCCGGACGCGGTCGTCACGATCGCCGATCGCATCAACCAGCCGGGATCTCCGCAGGTCCTGCACGGCCGCGACGAGATCGCGGCATGGCTGCAGGACGTCTGCGGGCGCGATATGACCCACCACGTCCAGCACAGCGTCGGCGACGACGGTGGCGCGGCGTTCAGCGAGGCCTGCCGCTATTCCGACGGCACCAACGTGCTGTGCGCGACGGTGTTGCGGCTGTCCGCGGGACAGATCGCGGGCCAGACCGTCGTCCAGGCGTGGGACGAGAGCTGAGTCAGTGATCAGGTAGCGCCGGCGGTGCGGCGCGGTACGTCGGTGGCGTACGCGACAGCCCGATCGGGTTGCGCGTCAGCGCCACCGGCGGACCGTCCGCCGACGGCACCTCGACGATCGGCTCCAGACCCACGGCCTGCGCCAGCTCGAACGCCCCGGCGAGGTCGTTGACCACGCCGGCGGGCACGCGGGCCGCGGTGAGCCGCGCCGCCCACTCAGACGCCGGCGCGGCGGCGAGCCGCGCCACGAGCTCCTCCTTGAGCGCGGCGCGGTTGGCCACGCGGTCTGAGTTGGAGCCAAACCGCGGGTCGGCGGCCAGCTCCGGTGCGCTCAGCACCTCGCACAGGGCCGCGAACTGGCGCTCGTTGCCGACGGCCAGCACCAGGTCGCCGTCGCCGGTGGCATAGAGCTCATACGGAGAGATGCTGGGATGGGCGTTGCCCATGCGGCCCGGCACGCTCCCGGCGATGGTGTAGGCCGAGGCCTGGTTGACCAGCCCCGCCAGCAGCGAGGAGAGCAGGTTGACCTCCACGCGCTGGCCCTCGCCGGTGCGGTCGCGGTGGCGCAGCGCCGCCAGGATCCCGACCGAGGCGAACAGCCCGGCCAGGATGTCGACGAGCGCGACCCCGACCTTCTGGGGCTCGCCCTCCGGGGACCCGGTGATGCTCATCAGTCCCCCGAGGGCCTGGACGAGCAGGTCATAGCCGGGCAGCTCGGCGCCCGCGCCGGCGCCAAAGCCGGTGATCGAGCAGAAGATGAGGCTCGGGTTCTCGGCGGAGAGCTGCTCGTAGCCGAGGCCGAGCTTGTCCATCACGTCGGGGCGGAAGTTCTCGACGACCACGTCGGCGGCTCCGGCCAGCTCGCGCGCGCGACCGAGGTCGTGCTCGTCGGTGAGGTCGAGGACCACGCTGTGCTTGTTGCGGTTGACCGACTGGAAGTAGGTCGCCCGGCCCTGCGCGTCGAACGGCGGGCCCCAGCTGCGCGTCTCGTCGCCGGCGCCGGGCCGCTCGACCTTGATCACGTCGGCGCCGAGGTCGGCCGAGCAGCATCGTCGCGAAGGGCCCGGCCAGGATCCGCGAGAAGTCGAGGATCCGCAGCGGACCGAGTGGGGGGATGTCCAGGGGGTTGTCGTCCACGCGCGCCATTCTTAACAGGTGACGGCATGACCACGACCCTCGCCACCGTCTTCGCCGCGCCCGGGGCGGTCACCGGCTATGCCGCCATGGCGGTGGCCGTGCTCATGCTGGCGCTGTGGCTGGCGAGCATCCCGCTGCGCGACGTGTCGATCGTGGATCCGGCCTGGGGACCGGCGTTCGTGCTCGTCGCGGCGGTGGCGGCGGTGACCGGCGACGGCTGCCTGGGGCGGCGCTGGCTGCTGTGCGGCGATGACCGCGGTGTGGGGCCTGCGTCTGGGGGCCTACCTGCTGGTGCGCAAGCTCGCGCGACCGTTCTGAGGACCGGCGCTACGCATCGATGCGCGAGCGCCGTGGCGCCGCCTTCATCCCTTGGAGCCTGGTGATGATCTTCGGGCTCCAGGGGCTGCTCGTGCTGATCGTCTCCCTGCCGGTCCAGGTGGCGGCCGGGCGGGGCGGCGCCCTGAGCGCCGCGGTCATCCCGGGCGTCGCGCTCTGGGTGGTGGGCTTCGCGTTCGAGTCCATCGGCGACGAGCAGCTGCGCCGCTTCAAGGCACGAGCCGGACAGCCATGGGCAGGTGATGGACCGTGGGCTGTGGCGCTACACCCGCCATCCCAACTACTTCGGGGACTTCTGTGTCTGGTGGGGGCTGTGGCTTGTGGCGCTGACCGCCGGGGGCACCTGGTGGACCTTCGTCGGGCCCGTGGTCATGAGCACGCTGCTCATCCGGGTGAGCGGCGCGGGCTTGCTGGAGAAGGACATCGGGGAGCGGCGGCCCGGCTACGCGGACTACATCCGCCGCACCTCAGGGTTCTTCCCGTGGCCCCCGAAGAAGCCCCCCAGGGACGAGTGAACGACGGCCACGAAGGGGTCGCGGTCGGCGGCCAGCGACCACTCGGATGACAAAACGGCTCACTATGGTCCAGATTGTCATCAGAGTCGCGGCTCCAGGAGGTAGTGGCTGACCCCCCACCGGTTCCCGCGCCGATACCCCCAGATCACGTCGGTGGAGATCAGGAACAACCGCCAGGTCCCCAGCAGCAGGCGCGCCTCGCGCTCAGACCGCCCCGAGGCCCGCAGCACGTCCAACGCCTCGTCACGCCGCGCATCGAGGTTCGCCAGCCACGCCCGCAGCGTCCGGGCGTAGTGGACACCGGGAACGATCCACTGGTCGGCCACCACCAGATCGCGCTGGAACCACAGCATCAGATCGTGGCTGGGCATCAGCCCGGCGGTGAAGAACCGCTCCGCCGCCCACGTCCCCTGAAACAGATACGGCAGCGTCCGGTGGCTGAAGACGTGGACGAAGGCCTTGCCGGCGCTCGGCTCCAGCCAGCCCGCGACGCGCTCCAGCAACCCCTGCCAGTTGCGCATGTGCTCGAACATCTCGATCGACATCACGCGGTCGAACACACCGGAGGGCGCGAACGTGTTCACGTCCGCCGTGACGACGGTCAAGTTCCCCAGTCCCCTCCACTCGCGCTGGCGCTCGATCCACTCCCGCTGCCCCGCCGAGTTGGACACCCCCACCACCGACGCCGCGGGATACCGCTCGGCCAGCCACAGCGACAGCGAACCCCAGCCGCAGCCGAGGTCCAGGATCCGCATCCCATCCTCAACCTGCGCCCTCGCGCACGTCAAAGCCAGCATCGCCTCCTCGGCCTCTGCCAACGAGCGCACACCCCCAGACCACAGGCACCCCGAGTACTTCATCCGCGGGCCCAGGATCAGCGCCAGGAAGGCGGCGGGCAGCTCATAGTGCTGCTCGTTGGCCTTCTCCGGCACTTCGGCGATCGGGCCGCGAGACATCCGCGCCACCAGCTCGCGCAGGCGGTCCTGCTGGCCCACCACCCCGCCACGCGACTCCCGGCGCTCGCGCGCCCACGCGCCATACAGGGACCCGGCACGCAAAACCGCATCGGGGACCAGCGCCCGCTCCAGGGCGCGGTCCAGCAATCGGTAGCGCAAGCTCGAATCCGTCACGGGGATGGGGTTATTCTGCGTCGCATGACCGCCCGATACGTCCACACCTGCATACGCGTCCAAGAGATCGAGAGATCACTGAGGTTCTATTCGCACCTCGGCTTCGAGCACCGCGGCCGCCTCAACTTCGGCTCGGCCTACAACGTCTACCTGGGTCTGCCCGGTGGCGGCGATGTGCTCGAGCTCACCGTCAATGTCGGCCGCGAGGAGCCCTACGACCTCGGCGACGGCTACAACCACATGGCCCTCGTCGTCGACGACCTCGACGCGCTGCTCAACCGCCTCTACGACAACGGCATCGAGCCCGAGAAGCCTCCGTACTCGCCCGGTGGCCGCGAGGAGATCGGCCGGATCTGCTTCGTCCAGGATCCCGACGGCTACCGCATCGAGCTCATCGACGGCGACTTCCCCACCCCGCAGGACCCGCCCAAGGCCGAGTGGTCATAGCAGCGCGCCGAGGAGATCGTGTCGACCCATTACGGGGCGCATCGTCGTGTTCGACGACCGCATCCTCATGTTCGCCAACCCCGAGGATGCAGCGGAGTACATTAGCTTCGACCTGCAGGCTCTGTCCTACGTAGGGAGGAAGAGAATGTACGAGAAGAACGGTGAGAAGTACTTCATCGTCGATTCCCACATCCACATGTGGGACGCCAGTCCCGAGAACTGGGTCAAGGGGCAGGAGCAGTACGCCAAGGGGTGGATCGAGTGCTTCCACGCCTACATGGGCCTCGGCCCGGCCGAGACCCACTGGCCGATCGAGAAGTTCATGAAGTACTCCGAGGCCGACTTCGAGAAGGACGTCTTTCAGGACGGCGGCGTCGACGTCGGGATCTTCCAGTCCACGTACCTGAAGGAGTGGTACACGACGGGGTTCAACACGGCCGAGGCCAACGGCGCCATGGCCGAGAAGCACCCCGGCAAGCTGATCGTCAACGGCCGCTTTGACCCGCGCGAGGGCGAGGCGGGCCTCACGCAGCTCGAGGAGGACGCCAAGCGCTGGAACCTCCAGGGCGTCAAGCTCTACACCGCCGAGTGGAACAACGGCTCCCGCGGCTGGCGCCTGGACGACGACGCCACCCAGCCGTTCCTTGACAAGTGCAAGGAGCTTCGGATCAAGAACATCCACGTCCACAAGGGCCCGACGATCTGGCCCCTGGACAAGGACGCCTTCGACCCCCGTGACGTCGACAAGGCCGCGACCGACAACCCGGAGCTCAACTTCATCATCGAGCATGTCGGGCTGCCCCGGATCGAGGACTTCTGCTTCATGGCCACGCAGGAGCCCAACGTCTATGCCGGCCTGAGCGTCGTCATCGGCGGCCTCATGCACGCCCGCCCGCGGTTCTTCGCCAAGGTCATGGGCGAGCTGCTGTTCTGGGTCGGCGAGGACAAGATGCTGTTCGGCTCCGACTACGGGATCTGGGAGCCCAAGTGGCAGATCGACGGCTTCCTGGACTGGGACTATCCGGACCCCGACCACGAGGAGTTCTCGGACTACCCGCGCCTCAACGACGCCGGCAAGCGCAAGATCCTCGGTCTCAACGCTGCCAAGCTGTACGGCATCGAGGTCCCCGAGGGCATGGGCGAGCCCGACGCCGCGGCCAAGGACGACGCCCAGCTGGTCGAGACCGGATGAGCAGCCCGGCCTCCCCGGGACCGGAGGCCGGATCGCGCCCCGCTCGCGCCCCCGCTGCCGCATCGGCGGCGGACGGCGCGGGGCTGCGTGAGCAGGTCCTCGACGCGCTGGGCACGGTGTATGACCCCGAGCTCGACGAGCCGATCACGCAGCTGCGCTTCGTCACCTCGTGCGAGGTGAGCCCGGAAGGTGACGTCGCGGTGGTGCTGCGCCTGCCCACCCCGCAATGCGCGCCCAACTTCGCGTTCCTGATGGGCGCCGACGCGCGCCGCGCCGTCGCGGGGTGCCGGGCGTGCGCAGCGTCATCATCGCGCTGGAGGACCACTACACCGGCGAGGAGATCAACGCCGCGCTCGGCCGCGGCGAGGGCTTCATGGGCGCGTTCCCGGGCGAGACCGAGGACGATGACCTGGAGGCGCTGCGCGAGCTCTTCATGCGCAAGGCGCTTGATCGCGCGCCAGGCGCGCGTCTGCGAGGGGATGCTGGCCGACGGCTGGAGCCGGGAGGGTGTGGTGTCGGCGACGGTGGCGCAGCTGCCGTACGACAGCGCCGATGCCGTGCGCGCGCTGGAGCTGCGCGAGCAGCTGGGGTTCTCCGCGGACCGGGACGCGCCAGCGTTCGTCATGCCCAACGGCGAGCCTGTGGCCCCCGACCAGCTGACCCGCTGGCTGCGCGCCGCTCGTCTGGTGCGCACCAGCCTCGAGGCCAACGGCGGCATCTGCCGCTCGCTGCTGGCCTTCCGCCACAACCTTGACTCAGAGACACAGGAGGTAGGGAGATGAAGGCCGCGAGGCTCCACGCTTACCACGACGCCCTGAAGCTCGACTCGATCGACGAGCCCAAGGCCGACGGTCCGTTCGACGTGATCGTGCGGATCGGCGCCGCCGGCCTGTGCCGCACCGACCTCCACATCCAGGAGGGCCAGTGGGCCGAGAAGTCCGGGGTCAAGCTCCCCTACACCCCCGGGCACGAGAACGCGGGCTGGGTGCACGAGATCGGCTCGGGCGTCACCAACGTCGAGGTCGGTGACACGGTCATCGTCCACCCCTACATCTCCTGCGGCCTGTGCCTGCCCTGCCGCGTCGGCGACGACATGCACTGCCTCAACGGCGCGTTTCCGGGCATCGACCGCGACGGCGGCTTCGCCGACTTCCTCAAGACGTCGGCGCGCTCGGTGGTCAAGCTCGACAAGAGCCTCGAGCCCAAGGACATCGCCGCGCTGGCCGACGCGGGCCTCACCGCCATCCACGCTGTCAAGAAGGCGATCCCGGTGCTGGGCGCGGGCACGCGCGTGGTGGTCATCGGCGCCGGCGGGCTCGGGCACATCGGGATCCAGTGCCTGAAGGCCTACACCCCGTCCGAGGTGATCGTCATCGATCCCTCGGAGAAGGCGCTGGCGCTGGCCGGCGAGATGGGCGCCGACCAGACCGTGAAGGTCGACGGCAACCACGTCGACACCGTCAAGGAGATGACCGACGGCTTCGGCGCCGAGGCGATCATCGACTTCGTCGGCGAGAAGGGCGCGATCGAGGACGGGATCGCGATGGTCCGCGACGGCGGCTTCTACTACGTGATCGGCTACGGCGAGAACATCAACATCCCCACGATCGACGTCATCAGCCGCGAGATCTCGTTCATCGGCAACCTCGTCGGCACCTACGCCGACCTGCAGGAGCTCATGACCCTGACCGCCCAGGGCAAGGTCACGCTCCACACCAGCACGTATCCGCTCGACGCCATCAACGACGCCATGGCCGACCTCGATGGCGGGCGTCTGCAGGGCCGCGGCATCCTCATCCCCACCGGCGCATAGATCGGAGCCATCGCATCGGGGACCTGGCTCACGCCAGGCACGCGTCCTCACCGGCCTAAACGGTCGGGAGTGTGACGGACCGCACATAGCGCTAAGCTCCCGGGCAACAATCCGTCCCCCGTGACGGATCGCAGGCGCTCGAGGAGGAGCAACCCGATGCTGCTGCGCCGCGGCACCGAGGACGCGACACGCCGGTTGCGTCCGAGCTGCGGCGCGGCGCGCGGGACTCAGAGGACGGGTGCGTCCAGCGGCATGTCGACCAGGCCGACGGGGTCGAGCTCCATGAACGCGCCCACCACCGACGGGTCGAACTGCCTGCCCTCAAGCGAGCGGATCTCCGACACCGTGGCGTCGATGCTCCACGCCGCCTTGTAGGGGCGGGGATGCGTGAGGGCGTCGAAGACGTCGGCCAGCGCGACGATCCGCCCGGTGATGGGGATGTCATCGCCGGTAAGGCCGTTGGGGTACCCCGTGCCGTCCCAGCGCTCGTGGTGGGTGAGTGCGATCTGCTCGGCCGGCGCCATCAGAGGCGACTGACCGCCACTCAGGATCGCGGCGCCTGCGGTCGTGTGCGTCTTGAGCTTCTCGAACTCGTGGTCGGCCAGCTTGTTGCGTTTGAGCAGGATCGCGTCCGGGATGGCGAGCTTGCCGACGTCGTGCAGCTCCGCCGCGTGGCCGATGAGCCACGCCTGGCTCTCCTCCATGCCCAGCACCTGCGCGAGCGCCATCGCCGTGCGCCCCACGCGCTGGGGGTGCCGGTGGGTGCCGTCGTCGCGGTACTCGGCGGCGATCGCCAGCCGCATGAGGCTGTCGCGACGCGCCGCCTCGAGCTCGGCGAGCATGCGCACGTTCTCCATCGCCACCGCCGTGGAGTCGGCCAGCGCCTGGAGCAACATCACCTCGCGGTCGGACGGCTCGTGGTGCTCGGCCCAGTAGTTGCCGATGGCGCCGATGGGGTCCAGCCGGCGGATGGGGACCATCAGCAGGCTCTTGACGAACGTGGGGCGGTAGGCGTCGGCCGGGATCCGGTCGTCGGCGTAGATGTCGGGGAGCATCGCGGGCTCGCGATTGCGCATCACCCAGCCGCTGATGCACGCGCTCATGGGGAAGCGCTGCCCCTTCCACAGCGGCGCGATGGCGTCCTCGTCGGCGTAGTGGCAGAGGTCCCCGTCGCGCAGGACGAACGTCGCGCCGTCCGCGCCGGTCAGCCGCCGGGCGGTGTGACCGACGATGGCCTGGATCGACCCCACCGAGCGCGACAGCGACAACTGCTGGATGGTCTCGATGAGCTCACCGGCCTCGCCCAGGGCGTGCATCGGCGTGAACGAGATCAGCGAGGACTGATCGTGATTCAAAAGTGGTTGTGGGGCGGTGAGCGACAAGGGATTCTGGGGGAGCGCGGTGCTCAAGTCGATGCTCCCGCGAGTTCAGGCCGCCTGACAGAAAAACGGCTTATTGCACTGGTTCCGGGCAAAAGCGCTCAACCTTGCACTGCGTGGATGCAACTTCGCTGCCGGAGCCGAGGGCCGCCGGCGACGCACCGCGCCGCGGGTCACACCCCGATGACACCGGGCCCGCAGGCCAGCGACGCCAACTACTTCACAGCGAACGTCGGCACGCTCGGGGAGCGCTCGCGCACGGCGCGTGCCCGCCCTCGCTCGTGCTAATGGGTGAGCGCGGGGGCCTCGGGCAGACGGGCAAGCGCGGCCTGCATGTCGGAGTCGGAGAACTCGGGGTCTTCGAGCTTGCCCGCCAGGTAGGCGTCGTAGGCGCTGAGGTCAAAGTGGCCGTGGCCGCACAGGCCGAACAGGATCACGCGCTCCTCGCCGGCCTCGCGCGCTGCCTCCGCCTCCTCGATGACCGCGCGGATGGCGTGGGCGGGCTCCGGCGCGGGGATGATCCCCTCGGTGCGGGCGAAGCGGACCGCCGCCTCGAAGGTCTCGTTCTGCCGGTAGGCCCGCGGCGCCACCATCCCGGCCTTGACCAGCGCGCACACCAGCGGCGCGTCGCCGTGGTAGCGCAGGCCGCCGGCGTGGACGGGCGGCGGCACGAAGTCATGCCCGAGCGTGTACATCGGCATCAGCGGCGTCAGCCCGGCCGTGTCGCCGAAGTCGTAGGCGTAGACGCCCCGGGTGAGCGTGGGGCACGCCGCGGGCTCGGCGGCGATGAAGGTCGTCGTGGCGCCGTCGCGGATATTGCGGCGCAGGAACGGGAACGTCAGCCCGCCGAAGTTCGAGCCGCCGCCGACGCACCCGATCACGATGTCGGGGTACTCGCCGGCCATCTCCATCTGGGCGATCGCCTCCTGCCCGATGACCGTCTGGTGCAACAGCACATGGTTGAGCACCGAGCCCAGCGAGTAATTGGCGTTCGGGTTCTGCGCGGCCACCTCGACCGCCTCGGAGATGGCGATGCCCAGCGACCCGGTGGGGTGCTGGCTCTGCCCACGCCCGGCCTCGGTGAGGTCTGACGGCGAGCGGTGCACCGTGGCGCCCCACGTCTCCATCATCGAGCGGCGGTAGGGCTTCTGGTCATAGCTCGAGCCCACCATCCACACCTCGCACTCCAGCCCGAACATCTGGCAGGCGAACGCGAGCGCCGACCCCCACTGTCCGGCACCCGTCTCCGTCGTCAGCTTCTTGATCCCTGCGGCGGCGTTCTCGTAGGCCTGGGCCACCGCCGTGTTGGCCTTGTGCGAGCCGGGCGGCGAGCCGCCCTCGTACTTGTAGTAGATGTGCGCGGGGGTCCCGAGCTCTTGCTCCAGCCGCCGGGCCCGGAACAGCGGGGTGGGCCGCCACAGCTTGTAGGCCTCGCGCACCTGCTCGGGGATCTCGATCTGCGGCTCGGCCGAGACCTCCTGCAGGATGAGCGACATCGGGAAGATCGGCGAGAGGTCGTCCGGACCCGCCGGTTCCTTCGTCCCGGGGTGAAGCGGGGGAGGGGCGTCGCCGGGGAGGTCCGCCATGAGGTTGACCCAGTGCGTCGGGATGTCCCGCTCGCCAAGCATGAACTTGACCTGTGCGTCGCCCATCTCCCTCTCCTTTGGCTCGCTTGCGCCGCGATTCTATGGGTGGCTGCCCGCCCTGTGGGACCGGATCGGGATCCAAAGGGGTCGCATTCGCTCCCACATGACCCGGACCGCCCGCCCGGCAGCTGGCACGGCCCGCCCGCCTACGACATCGAGCTGGTGGCCCAGCGGATCCCGGCGCCGACGCGTAAACCGAGTAATCCGACCCACGCCAGCAAGTGCGGGCCCCTCTGCGCCGTTGTTTTGGCACCAATCACACACAACGAGGGGCACCACGACTCAGGCACATCGCCGAGCGGTCGATTAAGCGGTGGATGAGAATGGACAATCAGCCAACCGAGCTGCACGCTGACCAGGGGGCCCGCCGGCGCGCGAGTGCCCGCGCTCTGCTGGCCGAGCTGACCGTCCCGCTCGGCGTCATCGTGATCGGGGTCGTCGTCCTCATCTTCAACGGCCACGAGGTCTCCTGGCTGGCGGGCGTCATCGCCGGCGGTGGCGCCGGCGCCTGGGTGACGCTGCGGCGCGGCGCCCGGCCCGGCCGCCGCCGGGCGGGCGGGCCACATCCCGAGCTGCGCGCCGAGCACCGGACCGGCTCCGCGCTGGAGCCCCTGGAGAGCGCGGGCTGGCGTTTCCTGCACGACGTCCGCGGGCTCGACACCACCTTTGACCACATCGCCATCGGCCAAGGCGGCGTGATCGTGCTCCAGAGCATCAGTCCCGACGGCGTCGTGACGATGCGCGGCGGCGAGCTGATCCTGGAGCGCCGGGACGCCGACGCGTCGCCGCGGCTTCAGCGGCTGCGGCCGCGCGCCCTCAGCGACGCCTCGGCCTTCCGCCACGACGTGGAGCGGCTCACCGGGGTCCGCCTCTGGGTTCAGGCGGTGGTCGTGATCTGGTCGGAGTTCCCGGCCGGCTGCGTCGCCGACGGCCACTGCGTGTTCATCCACGGGTCGCGCCTGGCGGGCTGGCTCGCGCGCCGTCCCCACCAGCTCGAGGCGGCGGAGACCGATGACGTGGCCGCCGCGGTCGCGGCCCTCGTGGACTGCGGCGGCGAGCTGCCGCTGCCGCTCGCGGTCTGAACGCCCGCCGCGGCCCGCGGCCCGCTCAGCGCGTGAACGTCCCCGCGAAGCGCAGCTTCGTGACGCCGGTGTTGAGGTCGTAGCTGCCGGTGATCGTGTAGGTGCACTGCTCGCCCTTGTGCAGCCCGCTGCCCGTCGTGCACGTCCCCTTGCCGGTGATGTCTCCGACGCCGTCGGTGTGGGGCGTGCCGCGTGTGAACGTGTCCGACATGCGCTGCACCCCGTCGGCGTAGAACAGCTTCATCGTGTCGTTGCCGGTCACCGGGTACGTGCTGCCCAGCAGGACGCCGTCCTGCATCCCCGCGCCGCCGCCGTCGGGTGAGCGGATCATTCGGTAGACGGTCTCGAATCGGTTGCCGTTGGCGCTGATCTGTGCGCCGACGGCGACCGCGGTGAAGCTCCGCTTGTGGGGAGCTTTCCCGGCAGCCGCCGCGACTCCCGACACGCCCAGGCCCGCCACTGCGGTCACCGCCACGCTGATGAGGGATGCCCTGCGCATCATGCCTCCTCGCTGCTCGCCGCTGAAAGAAAGAGACGGCCGACACGCTTCGTCGCACCGGCCGCCATACAGTTCCCGTACCCCCCTCGCCGGGGCCGCACACTTCAGTCGCCGAGCAGTCCTTTGGCGGCGAGCTCGTCGCGGGCCGCCGCCGACTTCTCCAGACCGCCCAGGCCCATGCCCCGCAGCACGGCGTCTGACTTGGAGAACTGCACGTCGCGGTAGTCGACGATCTCGATCACATTTCCGCTGGGATCGGTCACGCGCAGCGAGCCCGAGGCACCGACGGCCTCGCCCGCGTCGCGCAGCGCGGCTCGCAGCGCCTCCTTGTCGTCGACCACCAGGCCGACGTGGCGCGCGGTGTCACCGGATTCCGCCCCGCCGGCGACCTGGCTGAGAGCCACGAACTGGTCGCCGAGATCGAGCCAGGCCATCGTCCGCCTTCGGCCGCGCAGCTCGAAGGCAAACCACCGCGCCCACCATTCCAGCGCCTCGTCGAGGTCGCGCACCTCGAAGGCGACGTGGTTGATGCCGATCGCCCGAACGCCCATCGGCACACGATAATCGACGGTCGCGGCCGCCCCGGCGGCCCGCCGCCATCGCCGAAAGGAGTGCCGACCCTTGGATCTGACCATCCCCGCCGACGTTACCGAGCTGCTGGAGTCAATCGACGCGTTCATCGAGCGCGAGCTGGTGCCCATCCAGGACGCCAATCCGGACCTGTTCGATCACCGCCGGGAGTTCACGCGCACCGACGTCGAGCGGGGCGGCATCCCCACCCAGCGCTGGCGCGAGGTGCTGGCCCAGGCCCGGCGGCTGGCCATCGACGCCGGCTTCTACCAGTACCCCTTCCCGGCGGAGCTGGGCGGCAGCGACGGATCCAACCTGGCGATGGCGCTCATCCGCGAGCACCTCGCCCACCGCGGCCCTGGCCTGCACGCCGAGCTGACCCACGAGGCCTCGGTCGTCGCCAACGAGCCGCTCGTGCTCGTGCTGCACGAGTACGGCACGCCCGAGCAGAAGCGCCGCTACCTGGAGCCGCTCGTCGACGGGCGGCTCGCCATCGCCTTCGCGCTCACCGAGCCCGGTCACGGCTCAGACGCCACGTGGCTGGAGACGACCGCGCGGCGGGCCGAGAGCGGGGAGGGCTGGGTCCTTGACGGCGTCAAGCGCTTCATCACCGGGGTCGACGTCGCCGACGCGGTGCTCGTGTTCGCCCGCACGTCGGGTCAGGACGGCAAGGCGCACGGGATCACCGCGTTCCTGGTGGACGCCGACGCTCCCGGCTTCGACGTCCCCTACTACCACTGGTCCTTCAACATGCCCACCGATCACGGCGAGGTGACGCTCGACGGTGTCCACGTCAGCGACGACGCCGTCATCGGCGAGGTTGACCGCGGTCTGGACTGCGCGCAGCTGTTCGTGCACGAGAACCGTATCCGCCAGGCGGCCTCCTCGCTGGGCGCCGCCCAGTTCTGCATCGACCGCAGCATCGCCTACACGCGCGAGCGCGTGATCTTCGGCAAGCCGCTGGCCGACTATCAGGGCGTCCAGTGGCAGCTCGTGGAGCTCCAGACCGAGGCCGAGCTCGTGCGCAACACCCTCTACAAGACGGCGTGGCAGATGGACCAGGCCGGCGACGGCGCGTCCACCAGCGCCAAGATGAGCGTCTCGGACAAGGTGTCGATGGTCAACTACCGCGCCAACCGGCTGGCCTGCGACGCCGCCGATCGCGCCATCCAGGTGCACGGCGGCATGGGCTACATGCGCGCGCTGCCGTTCGAGTTCATCTACCGCCACCACCGCCGCTATCGCATCACCGAGGGCTCCGACGAGCTCCAGCTCCGCCGGATCGCCGGCCGGTTGTTCGGCTTCTCCGGCGGCCGGACCCAGTGACTCCCGACCCAGCTTTGCGATGGCCCGCAAGTCGCTGGCCGAGGCGGCCCGGGGCGTCAGGGCGGCGCGAGAGCACGCGGCCGCCATCGCCGCCCGGGCCCGCGCTGCGTTCAGCTGACGAGCTCCAGGCCGCGGGCCAGCATCGGCGCGAGCGTCTGCGCCGCCAGCTCCAGGCCGGGATCGGGCTCCGGCTGGCGGCGGTTGCGCTTGGCCAGCACGGACATCGCCGCCCCGAGCTTGTAGTAACCGAAGGCCTGAAACCAGTCCAGGTCGCCGGGCTCCGCGTTCAGGCCGGCCTCGTCTGAGTACTCGGCGAGCAACTCGCGGGCGTCCGGCATCGCGTCGGCGGCCGCCTGGTTGGCGGCGTCGCGCTGCGCGACGCGCTGCTGCACCGGGTCGGTGAAGACCATCAGCCACGCCAGGTCGGCGCGGGGATCGCCCACCGACCAGATCTCCCAGTCGATGATCGCCGCGGGCCGCTCGCCGTCGAACTGCATGTTGCCCAGGCGGTAGTCGCCATGGAGAATGCGGGGGGCTGTCTCTGTGCGGGAACCGGGCCGACAGCGCGTCGCGCAACTCGGGCTCGTTGACGCGCAGGTCATCGCCGGCGGTGGCGAACAGAGCCGCCCAGCGCTCCACCTCCTCGGCCAGCGTGAGCGCGGCGTCCTTGATCCCCACCGCCCCGGGCTCGATCGCCTGCAGCCGCGCCAGCATTCGGGCCGCGGCGCGCGCCCGCGCGCCGACGACCTCGGGGGCGGGCGGGGCGCTGCTCACATCCCACTTGGGCTCATAGGCCTCGCCGGGCACGAACGCCATCACGAAGAACGGGGGCGACCCGTCGTCGGTGACGAGCACCTCGGGGACGAGCACGCCCGGCGCACGGTGGACCGCCGCCATTACCCGCGCCTGGCGCAGCACGTCGCGGTTGCGCACGGGCTCCAGCCCCGGCGGCGCCACCTTGACCACGACGCGCCGGTCGGCCTCGCCTGTCCCGCTGCAGCGTCGTCGCATAGGTGAGGCTGGAGATCCCCCCGGGCAGCGGCTCGAGCGTCCCCACCTCGGCGCCCGGCCAGCGGCGACGGGCCGCGCCGCGCACCCGCGCCGGCAGCTCCCGCGAGGGCGTCGGCGGTCACGATTTCGCGGGGCGCCCGCGGACGACGCTGCTGGTTCTGGTCACCGATAACCGATTGAGCGTCATGCCCCCGTCGATGAGGAGCTCCTGGCCGGTGACGCTGCCCGCCGCCGGGGAGGCGAAGTACGCGGCGGCGGCCGCGATCTCGGCCGGGCTCGACCATCCGGCCCGTCGGGATCTGCTCCATCCAGGCGTCGATGATCTCCTGCGGCATCGCCTTGACGCCGGCGCTGGCCACCAGCCCGGGGAGGATGGCGTTGGCGGTGATCCCGAGGCCGGCGTTCTCGGCGGCCACGGTCTTGACCATGCCGATCAGGCCCGCCTTGCTGGCGCTGTAGGCCACCTGCGCCGGCATCCCGAACCGGGCGGCGAAGCTCGAGATGACCACGATCCGGCCGAAGCGCCGCTCGCGCATCCCGCGCAGGCACGCCTGCACGACGCGGAAGCTGCCGGTCAGGTTGACCGAGAGGTCGCGCTGCCAGCGCTCGAGGTCCATCGAGTGCGCGCCGCCCACGATCGTCGGCAGGCCGGCGTTGGAGACGAGCACGTCGATGTCGTCCAGGGGCGGCAGCGTCGTCGGTGACCAGGTCGACCTGGAACGTGCACCCCGGCGCGCGGTCGAGCGTCACCACCTCGAGGCCGTCCGCGGTCAGTCGTTGCGCGATCGCCGCGCCGATCCCACCCGGGTGTGCGGCCCCGGTCACCAGCGCCTTCAGCGGACGGTCCGTCACGCCGCGGAGACTACTCAGGCCATGGTCAGGCCGCCGCTCACCGACAGCGTCTGGCCGGTGATGTAGCCGGCGCCGTCGGAGGCGAAGAAGCGCACCGCGTGCGCGACGTCCTCCGGCTGCCCGAGTCGCTTCATGGGGACGGCGCGGGCCAGGCGCTCGAGCACCTTGTCGGCGTCGGGGTGGGCCTGGGCGACGTCGCGGAGCATCTCGGTGTCCGTCGGCCCGGGGCAGACGATGTTGGCGGTGACGCCGAGACGGGCCGTCTCGCGAGCGACGGTCTTGGTGAAGGAGATGATCGCGCCCTTGGCCCCGGCGTAGACGGACTCCAGCGAGGAGCCGACGCGGCCGGCGTCGGAGCTGATGTTGACGATCCGGCCCCAGCGGCGCTCGATCATCGCCGGCAGCAGCGCGCGCGTGAAGCGCAGGCCGCCCTTGAAGTTGACCTCGAGCACCTCCTGCCAGAACTCCTCGTCTGAGTCCACGAAGGGCTTGAGCTCGTCCCAGCCGGCGACGTTGACGAGCACGTCGACCTGACCGAACTCCTGGAGCGCGCGCTCGATGCCCGCGGCCACGCTGTCGGGGCTGCGGACGTCCACGTCCAGCGCCAGCGCTCGGCCGCCGGCGTCGGTGATGCGTTGCGCGTTGGCCTGGGCCTGCTCGGTGCGGATGTCGGCGATCACGACGGACATCCCGTCCTCGGCCAGGCCGCGAGCGATCGCCGCCCCGATCCCGCGTGCGCCGCCAGTGACCAGCGCAACGCGTCCTGAAGGGCTCGTTGACATGGCGCGGCACGCTACCCCTTGAGCGGAGGTGAGGGAACCCAAACCCCCCGTTCGAGGGGTGGGCGCCGAAATAGTTGGACGTCAAACTATCTCGCGGCTACCATGTCTGCCATGACCGTGCTGGACAACGTTCCGGTCTCCTACGACGAGTGGCGAGCGGCGTACGGTCTGACTCCGGAGCGCGACGCGCCGTTCACCACGCTCTCGGGCGAGGAGATCCGGCCGCTGTACACCGAGCGGGACCTGCCGGCGGCGATGCCGATCGATCCGATCGGCCTGCCCGGCCAGTATCCCTTCACGCGCGGGGTGTATCCCTCGATGTACCGCGGGCGCCTGTGGACGATGCGCCAGTTCGCCGGCTTCGGCACCCCCGAGGAGACCAACCAGCGCTTCCACTACCTGCTCGAGCACGGCCAGACCGGCCTCTCGACGGCGTTCGACATGCCCTCGCTGATGGGCCACGACTCCGATCACCCCCGCTCGCTGGGCGAGGTGGGACGCGAGGGCGTCGCGGTCGACACCGTGCTGGACATGGAGACGCTGTTTGCCGGGATCCCGCTGGACCAGGTCACGGTCTCGATGACGATCAACGCGCCCGCGGCGATCATGCTCGCCTTCTACGTCGTGGCCGCCGAGCGCCAGGGCGATCGCGCCCGAGCGTCTGGGCGGCACGATCCAGACCGACATCCTCAAGGAGTACATCGCTCAGAAGGAGTGGTGCTTCCCCGTCGACCCGGCCATGCGCCTGGTGGGCGACATGATCGAGTGGTGCTCGCAGGCCATGCCGCGCTGGCACCCGATCAGCATCTCGGGCTACCACATCCGCGAGGCCGGCTCGACCGCCGCCCAGGAGCTGGCGTTCACGCTCAAGGACGGGCTCACCTACGTGGAGCAGGCGGTGGCCCGCGGCCTCGACGTCGATGACTTCGCGCCGCGCCTGAGCTTCTTCTTCAACGCGCAGATCGACTTCTTCGAGGAGATCGCCAAGTACCGCGCCGCCCGGCGCATCTGGGCCCGCGAGCTGCGCAACACCTTCGGCGCGCGCAAGCCCGAGTCGTGGCGGATGCGCTTCCACACGCAGACCGCGGGCGTGTCGCTCACCGCCCAGCAGCCGCTCAACAACATCGTCCGCACGGCGATCGAGGCCCTGGCCGGCGTGCTCGGCGGCACCCAGTCGCTGCACACCAACTCCTACGACGAGGCGCTGGCCCTGCCCACCGAGCAGGCGGTGCGCATCGCGCTGCGCACCCAGCAGATCATCGCCGATGAGACCGGGGTCACCAACACGATCGACCCGCTCGGCGGCGCCTACTTCGTGGAGTCGCTCACCGATCTCATGGAGGAGCGCGCCTACGCCTACTTCCGCAAGATCGACGAGCTGGGCGGGATGGTCGAGGCGGTCAAGCGCGGCTTCCCCCAGCGCGAGATCGCCGACGCCGCCTTCGAGCTGCAGACGGAGATCGACGCGGGGCGGCGCACCGTCGTCGGCGTCAACCGCTACACCGAGGGCGACGAGCAGGCCACGGAGATCCTGCGGATCGACCCGGCGCTCGAGCGCAAGCAGATCGACCGCGTCCAGGCGGTCCGCGTCCGATCGCGACGCGGCCACCGTCGCGGCAGCCCTGGCCGCCATCAAGGATGCCGCCGGCGGCGACACCAACCTGATGCCGCTGCTCGTCGACGCCGCCCGTGCGCACGTGTCCGAGGGCGAGATCGTCCAGACGCTCCAGCAGGTCTGGGGCGACTACCGCGAGCAGCCCGTCTTCTGAGCCGCTGCGGCACCCGCCCCGCAGTCGTCAGAATTCATTGCATGCCGATCACTCCCCGCATGTTCGGCGAGCGCGGGCGCAACCGTGCCGCCTCGCTGGGGATCGATCCCGACCGCCTCCCGCCGGGGCAGTCGCCGACGGTCAAGTGGCCCGTCCTCACGGTGGGCGAGACGCCGCGGGTGAGCACCGACGAGTGGGTGCTGTCGGTCGACGGCGCCGTCGAGGAGCCCTACGTGCTCGACTGGGAGGCGTTCACCGAATTCGCCCAGACCGACTGGAGCGGCGACATCCACTGCGTCACCCGGTGGTCCAAGTTCGGCATGACCTGGCGCGGCGCCGACGCCCGTGCCCTGGTCGAGCGGGCCAAGCCCAAGGACGAGGCCACCCACCTGCTCGCCCACTCCTATGGCGGCTACACGACTGACATGCCGCTCACCGACATCACCGAGCATCCCGCGCTCGTCGCCCACCTGGCGCAGGGCGCGCCCCTGGAGCCCGATCACGGCGGCCCGGCGCGGCTGCTCGTGCCCCATCTGTATCTGTGGAAGTCGGCCAAGTGGATCCAGCGCCTGGAGCTGCTCGACCATGACCAGCTGGGGTTCTGGGAGCGCAACGGCTACCACCACCGAGGGGACCCGTGGGGCGAGGAGCGCTACAGCGTCGATGACTACGTAGCCCGCACGATGCGCCGCCAGGCCCGGGCCAGCGCCCGCGACGGCGGGCTGTAGGCCCGGCGCGCCGGCCGCCTACTCGCGCTTGTCCCGGTCCTCCCCGGTGAGCTTGTGGGCAAGCTCATCGATGACGTCCGAGACGCGGTGGCGAGCTGATGAGTCGCGCGCCTCGGTGAAGCGCTCGGACAGCTCCGCGGCGGCGTCGTCGAGGATCTGGGAGAAGCTGTCGTCGCTTGTGAAGTAGCCGAGCTCCTCGTCTGACGGGCGGTCGCCGGCCATCTCGCGCACGTCGCGGATCGTCTGCTCGGTGGCGCGCCGGGCCTCGCGGGCGGCGCGCTCGCGGACGTCGCGGGCGCCCTTGAGCTCCTGCTCCATCGCGGCCAGCCGGGCGTCGAGGTCCGGATCGGCGCCCGGGCGCCCGCCGCGCCCGAGCCACGCCCGCCGCACGCAGCCGCCGCGCCTCCGCGTAGGCCTCCTGGACCTCCTCGAACCGTCGCGCCGACTCCGCCGAGCCGCCGTTGTGATCGGGGTGATGGAGCTGGACCAGCCGCCGGTAGGCGGCGCGCAGCTCCGCGTCGGTGGCCGAGGCGGCCACGCCGAGCGTGCGATACGGGTCTGGCGAGGGGGCCATCGTGCCAATAGGGTACGAGCCTGCCGCAATACCCCGAGGGAGAACCGACACATGTCTGACACTGCCCACCAGACCTCGCCCAAGACGCCGCGACGGACATCACCGCCGACGTGCTGGCGAGCTTCGATGAGACGGACGACCCCCGCCTGCGCGAGATCATGCAGGCCCTGGTGCGCCACCTTCACGGCTTCGTGCAGGAGGTGGGGCTGACCCCGCAGGAGTGGGAGGCGGCCATCGGGGTGCTCACCCGCACCGGCCACATCACCGACGAGCGCCGCCAGGAGTTCATCCTGTGGTCGGACTCGCTCGGCGTGTCGATGCTCGTCGACGCGCTCGAGAACACCGTGCCCCCGGGCGCGACCGAGTCCACCGTTCAAGGGCCGTTCTACGTGCCGGGCTCGCCGCTGCGCGAGTACGGCGCCAACATCGCCCAGGAGCCCGACGCCGGCGTTCCCGCGCTCGTCCACGGCCGCGTGCTCGGACCTCGACGGGCAGCCCATCGCCGGGGCCGAGGTTGACGTGTGGCAGAACGGCGCCGACCAGCTCTACGCGGTGCAGCGCCCCGAGGCGGACGAGGATCACCTGCGCGGCCGCTTCCTCACCCGCGAGGACGGCAGCTACTCGTTCGTGGCGGTCCGCCCGACGCCGTACCCGATCCCCTACGACGGACCCGTGGGCCGGATGCTCGACCTCACCGGCCGCCACCCGTGGCGCCCGGCCCATGTCCACATGATCATCCGCGCCGACGGCTACCGGACACTGACCACCCACGTGTTCGACGTCGAGAGCCAGTACCTGGACTCCGACGCGGTGTTCGCGGTCAAGCCGTCCCTGACCCGCGAGTTCATCACCCACGCGCCCGACGACCCCGACGCCCCCGAGGGGGTCACGACCGAATGGGTCTCCGTCGAGAACGACCTCGTCCTCGCGCCGCAGACCTAGACTCACCCGCCGCGGCGAGGAGGGGAGACGCGAGCTCGCCGCAGCCGGCGGCCGGTCGCTCGTCGCGCCGCAAGGTCGCGCGCAGCTGCACGAAGGCCACGCTGCCCAACAGCGCCGGCAGCCACAGGGCCAGCGCGCGGTAGGCGAGCACGGAGATCGTGGCCGAGGCGAGCGGCGCGTGGTAGAGCGCGAGCAGGCCGATGAGGCCGCCCTCGGTGCCGCCGATGCCACCGGGGAGCGGGACGAGGCCGCCGAGCTGCCCGATGATGTAGGCGAGCACGATGACCGGCAGCGCGGGGGTGTGCCCGAAGGCGTGGAAGCAGAGCACCAGCGCCGCGATGTCGAAGCCCATGTAGCCAAAGGACCCGACGAGCACTCCCGGCGAGCGCCGGCGCAGCAGGACCAGCGAGTCCCGGACGCCATCGCCGACGGCGTTGCGCACCTGCCGGACCGCCACGCGCAGCCGTCCGGCGTCATCGGGCAGCGAGGCGCGCGGCGCCAGCCGATGACCGACCACCGGCAGCAGCAGCACCGCCACCGCCGCCACCAGACCGGCGGCCCCGAAGCCGTAGGTCAGCGCCTCGTTGGTGTCACCGTGGAGCACGCCGGCGGCGAATAGCGCAGCGAAGACCACGAGCGTGCCGACGTTGGCCAGGCTGGTGAGCAGGAAGAAGGCGACGGAGCGGCGTCCGATGTGGGCGGGATTCATGCCGCCCCGGGTCAGCGCCCACGCCCCCAGGGCCAGCCCGCCGGCGCCCCCGGCGGGAAGGATCGAGTTCGCGCCCTGCTCGGACATCCCGATCTGGTAGCTCAGGCGCCAGCTCATCTTCGCGCAGAACACGGAGCGGAAGATCACGACGTAGGAGAGCGTCGAGAGCAGCTCCAGGACCCCGGCGGCCACCAACCAGCCCGGAGAGGCGTCGCCCAGGCGATCGCGCAGCGCGCCGAGACCCGGACCGACCAGAACGATCAGGATCACGACGAGCCCGACGACGGTGAGCTGGAGCAGGCCGCGACGCAGATGGCGCGGGCTCAGCTCGTCGGGCATCGTGTCGGTCAGGTTCGCCACTTACCAATCATAAGCAGAGGCTCAGTCGGGCTCTTCAACCGCCGGGCGCCATGCCCTGATCGTCGCGCAGCGCCACCGCCGCCCGCTCATATATCCGTCTACGGCTCCAGCGGTTCGGGGCAGGTCTCCCGATAACCACGGTATGCGGCTGCGTCAGCGGCATATCTCCGTGCGCATCTGGGTGTTGGCAGCCATGCTGCTGCTCAGCACAGCGACGGCTGCCCAGGCCCAGGCCCGCGCCTCGAGCCTGAATCTGCGCCAGCCGCTCGGCCTCGGCGCCGTCCGCCACCAGCCCGGAGTCCGCGCGCAAGCGCCGTCCCCGCAGGATCTGGCCGCCTCCGTGCAGCAAGCCGCCGGGGTGTCGCTGTCCCAGGTCACCGCCGTCAACGTCTGCGCCGACCCTCAGCCCGGCCACGCGGGCTGTGCCGCCCAGAAGCTCGTGCTGCGCTCGAGCCGTCGCCTCGTGCACCCGCACGTCAAGCCGTACCCGACGTTCACGCAGGTCTTCCCGCGCCACCGCCCCGCCGGCGCGCCGGCCGCGGGCCCCCAGGGCTCGATGTCATCCAACCCGGCGAGCGCCCCTGCCGCCGGCACCCCCGCCTACCTCCAGCAGGCCTACGACCTCACCTACCTGTCGCAGACCTCGGGGGCAGGGGACACGGTGGCGATCGTCGATGCCGGCGATGACCTCAACGCCCAGGGCGACCTGGCGACCTACCGCAGCACCTACGGCCTGCCCCCCTGCACCACCAGCAACGGCTGCTTCACCAAGGTCAACCAGAACGGCGCCGCGTCACCGCTGCCCGGCCCCGCGGGCTCGGATTGGGAGGCGGAGATCTCGCTGGACCTCGACGCGGTCTCGGCGCTGTGCCCCAACTGTCACATCCTCCTCGTCGAGGCCAGCAGCTCTCTCACCTCCGACCTGGACGCCGGGGTCACGACGGCCGTCGCCCTCGGCGCCGATCAGGTCTCCAACAGCTGGGCCGGCACCTCCAGCGCGCCGGTCGGCGTGGGCACCTTCTCGGGCGCCGCGATCATCGCCGCCACCGGCGATCACGGCTATCCCGGCGCGGGCGTGGACAACTACCCGGCCGCTTTCCCCGGAGTCACCGCCGCGGGAGGGACCACGCTCTCCGGCGCCGCCGGTGGCACCAGCACCCGCGGCTATACCGAGTCGGCGTGGTCGCTCAACAGCTCCGGAGTCAACTGGGGCGGCGGCTCCGGGTGCGACACCCACGAGCCCAAGCCCGCCTACCAGGCCGACAGCGGATGCACCGGTCGCTCCTACGCGGACGTCTCGGCCGACGCCAACCCCGACACGGGCCTCCGGGTCTATGACACGGGCAACGGCGGCTGGTTGGTCGAGGGCGGCACCAGCCTGGCCACGCCGCTCATCGCGGCCTTCGAGGCGCTGACCGGCGTCAACGGCGCGACCGCCCAGTGGGCCTACACCGACAGCGCGCCTGCTCAACGACCCGGTGGTCGGCTCGACGGGCAGCTGTGCCGCCGGCATCTCCTACATCTGCAACGCCGGCACCGGCTACGACGGGCCCACCGGCATCGGCTCCATCTCGGGGGCGATCGTCTCCGGGGCCCCCGGCATCGGGGGCCCGGCCATCGGCGACGGCACCACCAACACCTACGCCCAGACGGTGGGGTCGACCACCGCGTCGCTGATCGGCGGCGTTTATCCCAACGGCCTCGACACCACCTACTAGCTGGCAGTACGGGACGTCCACCGCCTACGGCCAGCAGACGACCCCGCAGGACGTCGGCTCGGGCACGGCGCCGGTGACCGCCCAGGCGAGCCTCACCGGCCTGACCCCCGGGGTCACCTACCACTACCGCCTGGTCGCGACCAACAGCGACGGCACCGACTACGGCTACGACTACACGATGGCGACGTCGACGGTCAACAACGTCGCGCCGGTCAACACGGTCGCGCCCGTCGTCTCCGGGCAGTCGGTGCAGGGCCAGACCCTGAACGCCTCGACCGGCAGCTGGAGCCCCACACCCACCAGCTACACCTACCAGTGGCAGCGCTCGACCGACGGCGGCAGCACCTGGAACAACATCAGCGGCGCCATCACGTCGAGCTACAGCGTGGCCGGCGGTGACCTCAACGCGCAGATCCGGGCCGTGGTGAGCGCCATCAACTCCTACGGGACCACCACCGCATCGACTACTCCGGTCACGATCGGGTCCGGCGCGCCCGCCGCCACCGCCGGCCCCACCGTCTCGGGCCACGCCAACCAGGGTCAGATCCTGAGTGCCGTCTCCACGTGGAATCCGGCCGGCGTCTCCTACAGCTACCAGTGGCAGAGCTCGAGCGACAACGGGAGCACCTGGACCAACATCAGCGGCGCCACCGCCTCCACCTACACCCTTGCGTCCTCAGACCTCGGCAATCTCGTGCGCGTCGCCGTCACCGCCGTCAACACCTACGGGACGGCCACCGCCTCGAGCACCGGCGTCGGGCCGATCCTCAATAACGCGCCGATCAACACCGCGATCCCGGCGCTCACCGGCAACCCGCAGCGCACCGGCCTGCTGTCCACCACCGCCGGCACGTGGACGGGGCTGGGCAACATCATCACCTACCAGTGGCAGCGCTCGCCCGACGGGACCAGCTGGACGAGCATCGCCGGCGCCACCGCCTCGAGCTACACCGCGCAGTTCGCCGACGAGGGCGACTTCGTGCGCGCGCTGGTCACCGCCACCAACCAGTCCGGTGTGACCGGCACGCCGACCGCGTCGACGCAGATCATCGCCCCGTTCCCGCCCGCCAACACGGCGCCGCCGGTCATCACCGGCGTGGCCGAGCGCGGCGTCACGCTCAATGCCGGCCTTGGGACCTGGACCGGCCCCGACAACGTCTACAGCTATCAGTGGCAGCGCGACGCCGGCGAGGGCTACGTCAACATCTCCGGCGCCACCGCGGCCACCTACACGCTGGTCACCGACGATGAGAACGCGACGGTCCGTGTCCTGGTCACCGCCACCGATCCCGACGGCACGATCACGCAGGCCAGCGCGGCGACGGCCACGGTCACCAGCGCCATCCCGGTCAACACCGCCGTCCCCCAGATCAACGGCACCATCCAGCGCGGCTACACCGTGGTCGCCGCGGTCGGGACATGGGCGGGGATCGGCAACACCTACGCCTATCAGTGGCAGCGCTCGGCCGACGGCGTCTCGTGGACGAACGTCTCCGCGGCGACCACCTCGACCTACGTCATCGACAAGACCGACGAGGGCGACCGGTTGCGGGTGATGGTGACCGTCACCAATCCCGACGGCACCGCGTCGACGCCGAGCGCGGCGACGATCGTCATCGCCACCTCGCCGCCGGCGGCGACGACCGCGCCCTCGTTCACCGGCACCGCCCAGCGCGGCAATGTGTTGGCGGCCATGGCGGGGACCTGGAGCGCGGTCGGCAACGCCTACGCCTACCAGTGGCAGCGCTCCGCGGACGGCACCACGTGGACGAACATCACCGGCGCCACCGCGCTGACCTACATCCTGCAGACCGCCGACGAGGCCGACTTCGTGCGCTTCACGGTGACCGCCACCAACCCCGACGGCACGACGACGGCCTCCAGCACGCCGACGAGCGTCGTCGTCTCCACCCCGCCGGTCAACACCTCGGTGCCGACGATCGTCGGCACCCCGGCGCGCAGCGCGAACGTAAGCGCGACCGTCGGCACCTGGAGCGGCATCGGCAACACGTACACCGTCCAGTGGCAGCGCTCGTCCGACGGCACGACCTGGACCAACATCGCCGGCGCCACAGGATTCAGCTACACGATCGACGTCGCCGACGAGGGCTCGGCCATTCGCGCGCTGATCACCGCCGTCAACCCCGACGGCGCCGCGTCCAGGCCCTCCGCCGCCACGCCGACCATCTCCTCCGCTCCACCGGTTGCGGTCAACAGCCCCGTGATCACCGGTGCCCCCCTGCGCGGCGACGCGCTCAACTCCACCCAGGGCAGCTGGACCGGGATCGGCAACGCCTACTCCGACCAGTGGCAGCGCTCGGCCGACGGCGGCACGACGTGGACGAACATCACCGGCGCCACCACCGACAGCTACACGCTGACCACCGCCGACGTGGGCGACGTCGTGCGCCTGCTCATCACCGCGGTCAACCCCGACGCCACCGTCGCGGCGCCCAGCAACGTCACGATGACGGTCAGCGCCACGCCGCCGGTCAACACGGCTCCGCCCGGCATCTCCGGCGCGCCGCAGCGCGGGCTGACCCTCAACTCTGCGGTCGGGACGTGGAACGGCATCGGCGACGCGTTCGCCTTCCAGTGGCAGCGCTCGGCCGACGGCACCACCTGGACGAACATCACCGGCGCCAACGGCGCCTCCTACCAGCTGACGCCCGCCGACGAGGGCGACCTCGTGCGGATCGTCGTCACCGGCACCAATCCCGACGGCACCAGTTCGGCGGTCAGCCCCCCGAGCGCGACCGTGGGCGCCACGCCCCCGGTCAACACGGTGCCGCAGGTCATCACCGGGTCAGCCCAGCGCGGCCAGACGCTGCTCTGCAGCGCCGGCACGTGGCTGGGCATCGGCAACAGCTACGCCTACCAGTGGCAGCACTCCTCAGACGGCGGCACGACGTGGACCAACGTCGGCGGCGCCACCACCGCGAGCTATCCGCTGGGCACGACCGACGAGAACACCCAGCTGCGCGTCATCATCACCGCCACCAATCTCGACGGGACCAGCAGCGTCACCAGCGCCCCCACCGCCACCGTCCCGATCGCCGCGCCGGTCAATACCGTGGCGCCGACGGTCACCGGCACGTCCCGCCGCGGGTTCATCCTGACGCGCAACCCCGGGCACGTGGAGCGGGATCGGCAACACCCTCGCCTACCAGTGGCAGCGCTCGACCAACAACGGCACCACGTGGTCGAGCATCGCGGGAGCCACTTCCAACACCTACGCGCTGGGCGTCGGCGACGAGGGCGCGATCGTGCGCATCCTGGTCACCGTCTCCAACCCCGACGCCACCGTCAGCGCCCCCAGCAACCCCACCGGGGCCGTCGGCAGCTCGCCGCCGGCCAATAACAGCCTCCCCACCATCCGCGGCATCGCCCAGCGCGGCAACACCCTGTCTTCCACCATCGGCGCCTGGGCGGGCACCGGCAACACCTTCACGCTGCAGTGGCAGCGCTCTGCCGACAGCGGCACCACGTGGACGAACATCACCGGCGCCACCGGAGCGATCTACGCCATCCAGGCCCCCGACGAGGGCGACGTGCTGCGGCTCATGGTCAGCGCCGCCAACCCTGACGGGAGCGCCACCGCCGCCAGCCCGGCCTCGGCCACGGTGATCGCATCCCCGCCGGTCAACACCGCGCCGCCGGTGGTCACCGGCACCCCGCAGCGGACCGCGACCCTGAGCACCAGCTCGGGCTCGTGGGACGGCGCGGGCGTCACCGTCGCCTACCAGTGGCAGCGCTCGGCCGACAGCGGCACCACCTGGACGGATATCGCCGGGGCGACCAAGGCCGCCTACACGGTGGCCGCCGCCGACGAGGGCGACGTGATCCGCGCGCTGGTGACCGCCACCAACGCCGACGGCAGCGTCGCCGCGGGCAGCGCCCCCTCGCCGGTCATCCAGGCCGACCCGCCGGTCAGCGTGGCCGCCCCGGTCGTCCTGGGCACCCCGAGCCTGGGCGCGACCCTCTCCACCGACAACGGCAGCTGGACGCCGGTCGGCGACAACCTCACCTACAGCTACACCTGGCAGCGTGGCGATGCCGTCAACGGCTATTCCAACATCGCCGGAGCCACCGCGGCCACCTACACCACGGTCGCGGCCGACGTGGGCGAGAGCATCCGGGTGGTCGTCACGGCCACCAACGTCGACGGCGCTGTGAGTGCGACGAGCACCGTCACGCAGGCCGTCCAGCCGCCGCCGGTGAACACGACCGCCCCCGCGGCGCCGACCGGCACCTTCATGAACGGATACATCCTCTCGCCCGACAACGGCAGCTGGGACAGCCCCGCCACCTACGCCTACAGCTGGCTGCGCTGCCCCGGCACCGCCAGCGCTGTCACCGTCGCCTGCGTCCCGGTCTCCACCCGGGCCACGTATGCCCTCACGGTGCCCGACATCGGCACCAAGGTCGCCGTGATCGTGACCGCGACCTCGATCGGCGGCTCCACCTCGGCCACCAGCGCGCTGACGCCGCTCATCACCGGCCAGCCGCTGACCCAGGTCACACCGCCGAGCATCTCGGGCAACCCCCAGCCGCCCAACACCCTGTACGCCAACCCCGGGTCCTGGAGCGTCACGCCCACCGGCGTGGACTACGACTGGGATCGCTGTGACGCCGACGGCGTCTCGGACTGCACGCTCGTCGCCGCCGACACCGCGCACTACACGCTGAGCACCGCCTGACGACGGCCACACGATCGTCCTCATCGCCAATGTCTCCTCGCCGGGTCGCGTGGCGACCGCTCAGAGCGCGCCGCTCGTCGTGCAGGACCAGCCGCTGCCTCAGGCCACGGTCCTGCCGACGGTGACCGGCACCACCGTGCGCACCGACATCATGGGCGCCAGCGGCGGGGTGTGGACCAACAGCCCGCGGACGCTCTCCTACCAGTGGGAGCGCTGCAACGCGTCGGGCCACAACTGCCTGGCGATCCCCGGCGCCAGCCAGCCGACCTACCAGCTCACCAACGTCGACGAGGGCTCGACGATCACCATCGCGGTGAGCGCCACCAACACGTCGGGGACCACGACCGCGATGGCCGCCCCCTCGGGTGTCGTGACCGCGCTGCCGCCGGTCTCGACCGGGCGTCCCGCCCTCAGCACCCTGGGGGTCCAGCAGAGCGTGCCGGTGACGGTCACCAACGGCACCTGGCAGGCCACCGGGCCCTCCACGTACACCACCGTCTGGCAGCGCTGCAACAGCTCCGGCGCGTCCTGCGCCCCGATCACCGGCGCGACCGCCGCCGGCTACACGCCGACGGCCGCCGACGTCGGCCACACACTCGCCGTGGTCGTCACCGCCACCAACGTCGACGGCTCGGTCGCCTCCACCTCGGCACCTTCCGACGTCGTCCTGCCCGCCGCGCCGCGCTGGCGCGACCTGCCGGTGCTCAGGGCCAACAACGGCTATGTCGGCGGCGTGCTCAGCGTCACCGACGGGGTCTTCACCGGGCCGGCGGTCACCTCGGACGTCACCCAGATCATGCGCTGCACCAACGCCTGCACACCGATCAGCTCGGCCGCCAGCTACACCATCGTCACCGCCGACATCGGCGCCATCCTGCGCGTGCGCGAGACCGCCTCCAACGCCGGCGGCAGCGCGGTGGTGTGGTCGGCGCAGTACGTGGGGCCCGTGGCCTCCTCGGCGTCGGCCTCCGTCGTCCTGGGGATCGGGCAGGCGGTGCTGCGCAACAAGGACGGCGACCCGCTGGCCACCGCCCAGCTCAGCGCCACCGCCAGCGCGTCGAGCGACGTCCTTAGGGCTCACGCCGCCAAGGCCGGCGCCGCTCCCGGCAAGCCCGGGGTGGTCACCCGCGTCATCACCGTCCGCCGCGTCGCCAGGGTCCGCGGTCCGCTGCGCGCGTGGGTGTGCGCGGCCGCCATCGCCCGCGGCAGCGCCCCCACGGCCTGCACCCGCCAGGTGACGATCCGCCGCGCCTCGGCGAAGCTGAAGCTGCCCGCGACGATCACCGGCCGGGTCCGGGTCGTCGTGGTCCGCCGCGGCCACTAGGCACCGCGGCAACCCCGCGCCGGGGTCACGCCCGGGCGGCCCGGGCGGCCCGGGCGGGCGTTTTCGGGCGGGCGTTTTCGAGCCAGCAACGCGCCGGCCCGCCCACGTGGCTCGGTTTTGCCCGGCTGGCGGGTATTTTCGAGCCACGTCGGCGGCGGCGGGGGATGCTGGCTCTGTTTTGCCCAGCTCGGCAGCCCGCGACCCGCCGCCCGTGGTGGCTCAGCTCGTCTCAGCCGGGCCACCCAGCGTCACCCGCCGGCGTTGGATTGCGACGAGGAGCTACCCGCGTGAGCCTGGGCGGCCAGGCTCATCTTGACCGCGATCAGCCGGTCGTTGACCGCCTTCATCTGGGAGGCGGTCACGACGCCGTCGGCGACCAGCGTCTGGGGATCGATGGAGCCCGACTCGATGTCCGCGTCCAGCGTGCGCGCCTGCGCCGCGCTGATCGTGCCGGCCTGCTCCAACTGTGCGATGACGTCGAGGAACTGGTGCGGCACGCCGCCCGGGGCGGGGGCCGACGCCTTGCCGGCACCGGCGCTCGAGGACGCAGCCGCCCGTGCGCTCTTGCCCGCGACACACTGCCCCGCGTTCTGGCCGCCCGCGGCGATCGCGGATGGCACGACGATCGCCGCCGCCGCGACGAGCCCGGTCACGGCACCGATCGCGGGTGCGCGCCACCGGCGGCCAGACGACGGTCGTTGTCCTTCGGAACCTGACATGAGTCCTCCGATCATTACGGGGCGACGCCGATCGCCGGCCCGGCCCGCTCAGCATCGGAACCGGTGCTGAAATTGCGCTGAACCCCGGCGCTTCTTCAGCCGATCTTCAGCCGCCGGGCGAGAGAATGCGCTCACGATGAACGGCGCGCTCGGACGGGTGGTCGTGGTGGAGGACGAGGCCGCTGTGCGCGAGGCGGTCCTCGCCGGTCTGCGCCAGGAGGGGT
Source organism: uncultured Actinomycetota bacterium (assembly GCA_963790605.1). Lineage (GTDB taxonomy): Bacteria > Actinomycetota > Thermoleophilia > Solirubrobacterales > Solirubrobacteraceae > Palsa-465. Next base: position 499,801 of record CAWBPG010000006.1, read on the forward strand.
TTGCCGCGAGCGGGTTCGCCGACGCCGTCGATCCCGCCGCGATCCTGGCCTGCGCGCCGGACCTGGCCGTCCTGGACGTGCGGCTGCCGAGCGACAGCGGGTTCGCCCTTGCCCGCCGCCTGCACGCTCGCAGCGAGGTCTCGATCATCTTCCTCACCGCGCGCGACGCCGTCGCCGACCGCGTGGAGGGCCTCGAGCTCGGGGCCGACGACTACGTCGTCAAGCCGTTCGCGCTCGAGGAGCTGCTGGCGCGGATCCGGGCGGTCCTGCGGAGGTCCGGGCGGCTCGCGGCGGTCCTCGAGGTGGGGGATCTCCTCATCGACGAGCACGGCGGATGGGCCACGCGCCGGGGCCAGGACATCCCGTTGACCGCCACGGAGCTGCGGCTGCTCGCCTTCCTGGTCCGCCACCGCGGCCAGGCGTTGTCCAAGGATCAGCTCCTCACCCAGGTGTGGGGCTATGACGCGTATGACCCCAACCTCGTCGAGGTCCATGTCAGCGCCCTGCGGCGCAAACTCGAGCGAGTCGGGCCTCGCGTGATCCAGACCGTGCGCGGCATCGGCTACCGGTTCTCGCCGTGAAGACCGGTTCGCTTACGCGCCGTACCGTCGTGGCGACGCTGGGCGTGCTGCTGCTCGCGCTGGGTGGGTTTGCCACCCTGATCACGGTGCGTTACCGCGACGGGCTCCGCGCGCGGGCCCGCAGCCAGCTCCTGGCCGGCGCCCACGCGCTCCAGACTGCGCCGCCCGACGAAGTCAAGCCGCAGATCGCATCGCTGGCGCTGGAGGGCATCGACGTCAACCTGCACCCCGATGTCATTCCGCTCAAGCCTGGGGCGTCCGCCAAGGGTCCGCTGAAGCCGAGTGTGCTCTCGAGCTCCGGAGACCTCCTCACCATCACCGAGCCCATCAGCCTCGGCGATGCCAACGGCACCGCCACCCTCTCGACCAGCGAGGCCTACGTCAACAGCTCCGTCGACCGCCTGATCGTGATCGAACTGCTCGCGGCCGCCGCCGTGCTCGTGGCCGCCAGCGTGCTGACGCTCCTGGCCCTGCGCTCGGCGCTGGGGCCGCTCCGGCACGTCGCCGCCGTGGCACAGCGGATCGCGTCGGGCGATCGTCGCCAGCGCCTGCTCCCACGCCGGCGCGACACCGAGCTGGGACAGATGGCCGCCTCCTTTGACGCGATGGTGGACTCGCTGGAGGAGACGGTCGCCCAGGCCACGCACTCGGAGGCGGCCATGCGCCGGTTCCTCGCCGACGCCTCCCACGAGCTGCGCACCCCGGTCGCGGCGCTCCAGGCCACCGCCGAGACGTTGCTGCGCGAGCAGCCCCCGCGGCCCCGGCGCGATCAGCTCGAGGCCGAGCTCGCGCGCGGGACCCAGCGGCTGGGCCGGCTCGTCGACGACCTGCTCAATCTCGCGCGCCTGCAGGCCAACGAGCCGCTGCGCACCGAGGCCGTCGACCTCACGCAGCTGAGCGAGTCGATGGTGGCCGAGACCCGCGCCCGCACACCGGCGCACCTCGAGATCGCCTACCCGGGCCCCGCAATGGTGATCGGCGATCCCGACGCGCTGGCCCGCGCCCTGCGCAACCTCCTCGACAACGCGGTGAGCGCGGGCGGGGACGACGGCCGGATCCTGGTCGAGCTCCGGCGATCGCCCACGCATGTCCGCGCCACCGTGTCAGACAACGGCCCCGGCGTGCCCCTGGACGAGCGGGAGCGGATCTTCGAGGGCTTCGTGCGCCTCAACGGCAGCTCCAGCGGCGGGACCGGCCTCGGTCTCGCCATCGCGCGCGCGATCGCCCGCCAGCATCACGGGAGCGTCACCTGCGACGACTGCGAGACCGGTGCGCACTTCACACTGGAGCTGCCGGCCGCTGACACCGCCGTGGCTAGCCCAGCGAGGCGATGATCCCCTCGAGCAGGTCGAGCGCATCCTGCAGGCCATCCTCCATGCCCGACTGCACGTGGGCGTCGCGGTGCTCCTGGCGCTCGTGGTCGACGAGCAGGGTGAGCGTGGTGCGACCGTCTGACTCCATGAAGGTCTCCGTGCTCAGTGCCGGCGCGTCCGGGAAAGCCTCGTAGATCTCGGTGCGGACGATCCGCTCGTTGTCAACGACTTCACGAAACTCGCCGTGGAAGGCGACCTCGAACTCCTCGTGAACGGGCTCGTTGGGCGGGACCTGAACCGTCCGGCTCACCGTCATCGCGTAGCGCCACCGCCCGCCGACCCGCAGGTCGATCTCGGCCACGGTCACCTCGCCGCGGGACGCGCTCCACCACCGTCTGATGAACTCCGGCGTCGTCCACGCCTGGTAGACGAGATGCCGCGGAGCGTCGAACTCCCGCGTGATCAGGATCTGCGTGTCGGTGGGCAGGGTCACCACCGCGGAATGCTTAGCCGTTGCCGCCATCGTCTTCCTCCTGTCGTTTGATTTCCTCGAGCACCGTGTCCATCGCCGCGAAGCGCTGCTCCCAGGTCCGCTCGTAGGCCTTGACCCAGTCGTGGATGGGCTTGAGCGCCGATCCGTTGAGGCGATAGAGCCGCCACCGTCCGTCGTCGCGCACGTGCACTACGCCGACCTCACGCAGGACCCGCAGGTGCTTTGACACCTGCGGCTGGGCGAGCCCCAGCTCCCTGACGAGCTCACCGACAGAGCGCTCGCCCGCTGCCAGCAGATCGAGGATCCGCCGGCGCTGGGGCTCGGCCACCGCGTTGAACGCGTCGGTTGTGGTCGCTGCACGGGCCATGTGCCGATCATATTCCGATATAGGCATATGTCAAGACGCTCGTGTCTCACCTACACCAACCCGAACCCTGATGACACCATGTCGGCATGAACGAGGCCGGCCGCGTGGCCGTCATCACCGGAGCCGGGTCGGGGATCGGGGCCGCTGTGGCCACGCGGCTCATCGGCAAGGGCTGGCGGGTGGCGCTCGCCGGCCGGCGTGAGGAGGCCCTGACCGACGACGGCGACGGCGGCGGCGCAGGCCACGAGCCAGGCGCTGGTGGCGCCGACCGATGTCACCGACCCGGACGCCGTCCACGCGCTGTTCGCCCGCGTGCGGGACGAGTGGGGTCGCGTCGATCTGCTCTTCAACAACGCCGGGGTGTTCGGCACGCCCGCGCCGCTGGACGAGTTCGCGCGGGACCAGTGGCGCGCGGTGGTGGACACCAACCTCAGCGGCTGTTTCTACTGCGCCCAGGAGGCGTTTCGGGCGATGAAGGCGCAACGCCCGCAGGGCGGGCGGATCATCAACAACGGTTCGATCTCCGCCGCGGTCCCGCGCCCGAATGCCGTCGCCTACACCGCCACCAAGCACGCGATCACCGGCCTGACCCGAGCCGTCTCCCTGGAGGGCCGCCCCTTCCAGATCGCCTGTGGCCAGATTGACATCGGGAATGCCGCGACCGACCTTGCGGCACACATCGGCAAGGGCACCATTCAGGCCGATGGGAGCATGGCCGCGGAGCCGATGATGGACCTCGGCCACGCCGCCGATGCGGTCGTGCAGATGGCCAATCTCCCACTGGACGCCAACGTGCTCTTCATGACGATCATGGCCACGGCGATGCCGTTCGTCGGCCGGGGATAGCTGACCACCGGGCGCCGAAGTGCGTCAGGCTGAGCGCTCGTGCGCGCGGTGGATCATCTCCACCAGCCGCTCGGCCGAGCCGCCCTTGACCAGCAGGCCCGAGGCGCCCGCACGCAGCATGGCCAGGTAGGCGTCGGGGCCGTCGGCGGCGGTGAGCCCGACGATGCGCGTGCCCGGCGAGCGCTCCTGGATCTGCCGCGCTGCCTCCGGACCGCCACCGCCGGGCATGATGAAGTCGACGACGGCGACGTCGGGCCGGGTGGCAGCGGCCAGCTCGACGATCTGGGGAACGTCGGCGGCGCTCCCCACCAGCTCCAGGCGCTCGCCGCGCTTGATCATCGCTTCGATCGCCATCCGGGCCAGCGGGTCGTCGTCGGCGATGACGACGCGCACCACGGAGCCCGAGTCGCCCGGCTGAGCCGCCGGCTCGGCGGTGGTCGGGCCGGAGCCTGACTCCAGCTGCGTCCGCGCCGCTCCCGCGGTGAGCCGCAGGGCGTGACGCACGCTCGCCTCCACGTCGGCGGCGGCGTCGGCCCGGCCGGCGGCGGCGACTTCGCTCAGCTCCCGGCAGAGCACGGCGACACGCGCCGCGCCCGCGTCGGCGGCCCGCTGCGCGAGGTCTGATGCGGTGCGGTTGAGCGCGTCCAGGTCGCCGGCGTTGACGGCGCGCCACAGCGCCGGCAACACGGGGAGCGCCTCCCGGGCAAAGGTCGCCACGAGCTCGGCCGTAGCGCCGGCGCTGAGATCGGGCTGGGTCTCGAGCAGCGCAACCTGGGATCCGCTGCGCGCGGCGGTCGGCGGCAACGCGGTGCCGGGTCGCGGCATGAGGCCGAGCTGCTCGCACTCGGCCCGCAGCGTGTCCAGGCGCAGCGGCTTGGCGATGTGGTGGTCCATCCCCGACGCGAGGCACACCTCGCGTGAGAGGGAGGTGACCGCCACCACCGGTGGGCTGTGGTCCAGGCCGTCGCGCGCACGAATCTGGCGCGCGGTGCGGTACCCGTCCACGGCCTCGGTCGCGCAGTCCATGAAGATCGCGACGTACGGCCACTCCGCGGACGCCTTGACCGCGTCGGCGCCGTCGGCGACGACGTCGGCCGCGATGCCGAGGTGCTTGAACAGCCGTCGCGCGGCGAGCTGACAGACCGGATCATCGTCGAGCGACCAGCACGCGGGGCTCCCACCGCCACTGGGCGTCGCCAACTGCAGCGGCCGGGGTGCTCGGCGTCGCCGGCGCAGGCGCGGGCACCGCCGCCGCGCTGTCGGCGTCGTCCATGCTCAACAAACCGTGACCGCTGAAAGGGACCACATCATCATCAGGTGCTTCCCGTCATTCTGCCCGCGACACAGAGTCTCGACCGTGTCGCGCTCTCGGTCGCTGCTCAGCCGATGCTGATCGTGGTCCCACCCTCCACAGAGAGTGGCACAGCCGGCGACTCCACCGGCGTGGGCGCGGGCCGGGCCGGGAAGTGCACGTCGATCTCCAGGCCGCCCTCCGGGCGCGCCCGGACGGCCAGCACGGCATCGTGCGCGCTGGCGATCGCGGCCACGATCGAGAGTCCGAGCCCCAGGCCGTCGCGATAGGACGTGCGGTCGGCGGAGAGGCGCTGGAACGGCTGAAGCAGGCGGTCCACCTCCTCCGGCGGCACCACCGGCCCGGTGTTGGCGACGGTGAGCGTCGCGCGGCCATTGGACGTGACCGACACGTCCACGCGGCCCCCGGGGACGTTGTGGCGGATGGCGTTGTCGACCAGGTTGGAGACCAGCCGCTCGATCAGGCGCGCAGTCGCCGGCAGATCGTCGCGGGCGTCAGGGCCTGGCCGATGTCGACACCACGGGTGGCGGCGACGCCCCTCGCGTGATCCCAGCACCTCGCCGGCGAGCGAGGCGAGGTCGAACGTCTCCGCGCGGTCGATCCCGCGCTGGCCCTGCGCGAGGGTCAGGAGCGCCTCGATGAGCTGCTCCTGCTGCTCTGACTCCTCCAGCACCTGCTCGCAGGTGGCCCGGAAGGTGGCGACGGTGGCCTTCGGGTCTGAGAGCACCATCTCCAGCAGCGCCCGGACCGCGGTGAGCGGGGTGCGCAGCTCGTGGGAGGCGTTGGCCACGAAACGCCGCTGGGCGTCGAACGCACCCTCCAGCCGGCCGAGCAGGCCGTCGATCGTGTCGGCCAACTGGCGGAGCTCGTCGCGGGGGCCCTCCATCGACAGGCGCCGGTTGAGGTTCTCCTCCGAGATCTCCTGGGTGGCGGTGGTCATCGTGCGCAGCGGGCGCAGGACCCGGCCGGCCACCACCCAGCCCAGCGCGGTCGAGATGAGCGCCATCAGCGCCAGGGCGAGCGCGGACTCGATGATCAGCTGATGCAGGTCGGCGACGCGCTGGGTGTAGACGACCTGGCCCAGCGCCTGCTGGCCCTCGCGGGTGCGCAGCAGCCGCTGGATCGGGGGCGGGACCTTCTGCCCGGCCACCTTGAACTGCGCGTTGGCGGGCAGCGTCGCCGGTCCTCGTGCGGGGAGGCTGGCGAGCTGGTGCAGGTCGCTGCTGGCCAACGCCGCCTGGGCGCGCTCCGACGCTCCCGACGGGAGGGCTCTGATGAAGCTGACGCGTGGTCCCTGGGGGAACACGGCGGCGTTGTCGACCAGCGTGTAGGTGATGGCCAGCAGGGCGGCTCCGGAGACGAGGAAGAGGCCGCCGTAGAGCAGGGTCAGCCGCCAGCGCACGGTCGTCTTGGGGTGGCGCATCCGCCCGGCGAGGCCTAGCAGACCTCGGCCGAGGCTCGCGACCAGCCCTCCTGGATGCTCACGACGCGTCCCCGATCCGGTAGCCGACCGGGGTCACGGTGGCGATGACCGGCGGATCGCCCAGCTTGGCCCGCAGCCGGCTGATCGTCATCCGCACCGCGTTGGTGAACGGGTCGGTCGCGTCGTCCCACGCGTTCTCCAGGATCTGCTCGGTTGACACCACGTCGCCGTTGGCGCTGAGCAGCAGCTCGAGGACGGAGAACTCCTTGGGGCTCAGCGCCACCGGGTGACCCGCCCGCGTGACCGTGCGCCGCGCCGAGTCCAGCTCGAGGTTGCCGTGCACGAGCGTCGGAGGACGCACCGCGCGCGACCGGCGCGACAGCGCGCGGATCCGGGCCACCAGCTCGGCGAGATGAAACGGCTTGGACAGGTAGTCGTCGGCGCCGAGGCCCAGCCCCTCGACGCGGTCGGCGACCGTCGTGGCGGCGGTGAGCATCAGCACGCTGCCGGGGGCCCCGTTGGCCACCAGTGAACGGCACACCTCGTCGCCATGCACGCCCGGGAGATCTCTGTCGAGCACCACTACGTCATAGGCGGTCAGGGCGATCCGGTCAAGGGCCTCGCGGCCGTCGAAGGCGAGGTCGACGGCCATGCCCTCGCGGCGCAGCACGGTGGCCACGGTCTCGGCGAGGCGTGCGTGGTCCTCCACGACCAGCACCCTCATCCGTTGCTCCTCACGCCTTCACTCGTTCGCTGTGGTGCGCCGGCGCGGGACCATCCCGCGCCGGCGTCTGACCCGTTGAGGATGGCCCATCGCACATAACAGCCGCATAACAGCGTTACAGCCGCGTTACCGCCGGGGTCGTACAACGTCCTCGGCACATGAAGATGCATGCGGCGCACCGTCCGGGGAGTCACAGGCGCAGCGCTCCCGCCCTCCGGCTGGCGGCAGCGCTGGCCACCGCTGGCTGCGCGGTGGCGCTCTGCGCCTGTGGCTCCTCGGGCGGCAGTGGTCAGACCGCGGTCGGGGCGACCACGGCGACGGGGAACGCGTCGCCTCTGGGGCTGTCGCAGTGCATGCGCGCGCACGGCGTCTCCAACTTCCCCGACCCCACGCAGGGCCCGGGCGGACAGGGCCTGTCGATCTCCCAGACGCCGGGCAGCGCCGCGCTCACCGTCCAGGGGATCACGTTCAGCGGTCCCGCCTTCCAGAAGGCCGAGCAGGCGTGCAGCAGGTATCTGAAGGCGTCCGGCCCGCCGCCCCAGCTGTCGGCGGCTCAGCGGCGTCGAAATTGGTCGCGTTCGCCAAGTGCATGCGGGCCCACGGGGTGCCGCAGTTCGCGGACCCGGCGACGGCTCCGGTCGGCGTTGTCGCCACCAAGCGCGACTCGGTCCGCGCGAACTCGCCCGCGTTCCACCACGCCGTCAGCGTGTGCGGAGGCCTGCGCAAGCGATGAGCGTCCTGCGTCGTGTGGCGAGGCACCGGCGGGGGCTGCTGGGGGCGGTTGCGCTCGCGGTGACGGCCGGCGTGGTCGTCGCGCTCGTGCTCGTCACCGGCTCGCCCTCGCCGACGGTCGCGGCGGGAGCCTCCAAGGGGCCGGCCGGAGCCGCCACGGTCCAGCGTCGCAACCTGGTGCAGACCGACACCGAGGCCGGGCACGCTCAGCTATGCCAATCCTCAGACGGTCTATGACCGCCTCAGCGGCACGGTCACCTGGCTGCCGGGCGTGGGGCAGCTGATCAAGCCCGGCGGGACGCTCTTCCGGGTCAACGGCGCGCCGGTGATCCTCATGAACGGCAACACGCCCGCCTACCGCACGCTGTCATCCGCCGACAGCGACGGCGCCGACGTGCTCGAGCTCAACCGCAACCTGGTCGCGCTCGGCTTCAACGCCAACGGGATCGTCGTCGACGACATCTGGCAGCCGGCGCACGACCCTCGGGGTCGAGCTGCTCCAGGAATCGCTGGGGGAGACCGCGACCGGGATCCTCACGCTGGGCAAGGTCGTGTTCCTCCCGGGCCGCAGCTCGTCTCCACGGTGGACGCCACCGTCGGCAACACCGCCAACGGCGGCAGCTCCGCGAGCCCCGCCTCTGACACCGCCGATCCCCCGCCCCCGGAGTTCGTGAGCCTGACCACGCCCGCCGCGACCACCACCACGACCACCACGACGACGACGACCCCGCCACCACGACCGCCCACCACGACCACGACCCAGCCGTCGCCGACGCCACCACCACAAGAAGAAGAAGGGCGGTGCTCAGACCCCGTCGCTGGCCGCGCTGCTGGCGCTGCTCAAGGCCGAGAGCGCACAGCTGAAGGCCGAGGCCGAGCAGCTCAAGGCCGAGCAGAGCCAGAACGGCCGCGGCAACTCGCCGCTCGGGCAACTCCAACGGCTCCAACAAGAGCGGCAACAAGAGCAGCAACAGCAACAAGCGGCAGCGGCAACAGCGGCAATGACAACAGCGGCGGCAACAGCCCGAGCAGCGGCGGCAACAGCCCGAGCAGCGGTGACAGCGGCAGCACCGGGGAGGCGGTCCTCGCGACGACCTCCACCCATCTCGTCGTGACCGTCGACCTCGACGCGTCCCTGCAGAGCGAGGCGAAGGTCGGCGAGCGGGTGACCGTCCAGCTGCCCGCCGGCAACACCGTCAACGGCAAGGTGACCGCGGTCAGCTCGGTCGCCCAGAGCTCCAGCTCCGGCAACGGGAACGGCAACGGCAGCGGCAGCGGCGGCAACGGGGGCGGAGGCGGCGGCGGTAACGGCGGCAACGGCGGCAGCGGCAACGGGTCGGCTCCTCCACCATCCCGGTGACGGTCACGCTGTCGGGCCACCACCGCGGCGCCGGGCTCGACGAGGCGGCGGTGAGCGTGAACTTCGCCCAGCAGCGCGCCAACAACGTGCTCTCGGTCCCGGTGACGGCGCTGCTCGCCGTGTCGGGCGGCAACTACGCGGTCCAGGAGGCGGCGGCGCCGCACAGCTGATCCCGGTCACCGTCGGCCTGTTCGCCGCCGGGTACGTGCAGATCTCCGGTCCGGGCATCTACCCCGGCCTCCAGGTCACCGACTCCCAGGGATGAGCGCGACGCTGGCCCTCGAGACGGTGGTCAAGGAGTACCCCGGCGGCGTCGCCGCGCTGCGGGGCGTGAGCGTCGACATCGCCGACGGCGATCAGGTGGCCGTCGTGGGCCCCTCGGGCTCGGGCAAGACGACGCTGCTCACCATCCTCGGGACCCTGGAGCGGCCCAGCAGCGGCGACGGTGCGGGTCGCCGGCGTCGACGTGGTGACCGCGTCGGACCGCCGGCTCGCCGGGCTGCGCGCCCACGAGATCGGCTTCGTCTTTCAGAGCTTTCACCTCCAGGAGTGGATGACGGCGCTCGACAACGTCGCCAACGGCATGCTCTACACGGGCGCGCGCAGCCGAGACCGGCGCGAGGCCGCGCGCGTCGCGCTGACCCGAGTGGGGCTCGGGCACCGGCTCGATCATCGTCCGGGGCAGCTCTCGGGCGGCGAGCGCCAGCGCGTGGCGATCGCGCGGGCGCTGGCCAAGCGGCCGGTGATCATCCTCGCCGACGAGCCGACGGGCAACCTGGACTCCAAGTCCGGCGAGGAGGTGGTGGCGCTCCTCCACGACCTCGCCTCCGAGGGCGCGACGCTCGTGCTCATCACCCACGACCCCGGCATCGCCGCCACCTTTGACCGGCGCATCCAGATGCGCGACGGCGAGATCGTCGCCGACGAGCGGCGATGACCAGCCTCGCCGCCCCGTCCCCCACGCCTCCGCCACGGCCCTCGGCGGACCTGGAGGCGGCCCGGCTGCCTCCGCGCGAGCTGTTCGGCGCGGCGCTGCAGGGGCTGCGCACCCGTCGGCTGCGGGCCGCGCTGTCCGCGCTGGGGATCGCCATCGGGATCGGCGCGATGGTCGCGGTCGTCGGCGTCTCGGCCTCCAGCCAGGCCCAGCTCCTGGCCGAGATCGACGCCCTGGGCACCAACCTGCTCACCGCCACGCCCGGCACGACGTTCTCGGGCAACAACGAGATCCTGCCCACGAGCTCGGTGCCGATGGTGGCCGGCATGCGCAACGTCAACAACGACGTCGCCGTCTACCAGGTCTCCGGCGCCACCGTGCTGCGGAGCCCCGTACGTGCCCGGCGCAGGAGACCGGCGGGATCGGCGTCGACGCGGCCGGGGCGAACCTGCCCCAGGTGATGAGCGTGTCACTGGCCTCGGGGCACTTCCTCGATGCGGTGAGCGCTCGCTACCCCGAGGTGGTGCTCGGCGCCCAGGCGGCCAGCGTCCTGCAGATCGACACCGTGGGCGGCCACGTCGAGGTCTACCTCGGGCAACACGTGGTTCAACGTCGTCGGGATCCTCAAGCCGGTGCTGCTGGACTCCACGCCTGGACTCGACCGCGTTCATCTCCCTGCCCGTCGCCGAGCGCCTGTTCCGGAGTCACGCCCAATCCCTCGGAGATCTACCTGCGCGCCAACGTCAACGACGTGCCCGCGGTGGCCAACCTGCTGGCGGCGACCGCCGATCCGCAGAACGCCTCGGGCGTCGACGTCAGCCGCCCCTCGGACGCCCTCGAGGCCCGCGCCGCCGCCAAGGGCCAGTTCACCACGCTGCTGCTCGGGCTGGGCGCGGTGGCCCTGCTCGTCGGCGCGATCGGGATCGCCAACATCATGGTCATCTCGGTCCTCGAGCGCCGCGGCGAGATCGGCCTGCGCCGCGCCCTGGGTGCCACCCGGCGCCACGTCAGCCTCCAGTTCCTCACCGAGTCGGCGCTGCTGGCGGCGCTGGGCAGCATCGTCGGGCTCGGCCTGGGCGCCGGCGCCACCGAGGTCTACTCGATCGCCCAGCACGAGCCGTTCGTCGTGCCGCTCTACGCGCTGGTGGCCGCGCCCGCGAGCGGGCTGGTCATCGGCGCGCTGGCGGGGCTGTACCCGGCGGGCAAGGCGGCGCGGTTGAGTCCGACCGAGGCGCTGCGGGCGTAGGGCGTCCGTCGGGCGTCCGCGGCGGGACCGGCGAACGTCAACGGCGGCTTTCAGAAGGCGGCCGCAGCGTGGGTGACGAGGCTCCGCGGCCGACTCTGATGACAAATCGGCTCACTATGAACCGAATTGTCATCGGAGTCGCCGGAATCCGGCCGCCAACCGCGGAAGCCCAGCCCACCCCAGCCGCAGTTCGCGCCCCAGGACCGCCGAACCCACGCTCCAGGCAAGGGCCCGCCAGCCAGCATCCATGCCAACGGCGGGCCCCCTGAGAGGAGAGCTGGTTGCTAGTTGCTCGGCACCCCGCTCGACGGCGGCGCCGGCTGCGCCGTCGTGTACGGGGTGATCGGCGCTGCCGGCGGCCGGCGAGGTCGTCAGCGGCCCGCCGAAGAGGACGATCTTGCCGTTCTGGATCTTGCCCATCTCAGCGCCGCCGAAGCCGCCGTGCTGGGTCCCGCCGTAGCGGTAGGGGACGAGGCCGGGCCCGGTCCACTTGCCGCCCTCCTTGTCGATGGCGTTGACCAGGTCCTGCCGGGTGAGGTTCTTGCCCGCGGCCTTGAGCGCCTGCACCAGCGTGTAGGCGTTGGCCATCCCGTACTCGACGTTGCCGTCAAACGGCGCCTTGGCGTCGTACTGGGCGTGGATCTTCTGAAACAGCTGGATCCACGGGTTGGAGGTGTCGGTGTTGGACGGGCAGGTACCCGTCGCTGATGGCGCCCTCGATCAGTGCGGTTCCGGAGACCTTGCCCTTGGACACCGCCTTGAGCAGTCCGCCGACCGTGATCGGGTCGATGCCGACGTTGGAGACCACCAGCTGGGGCTTGAAGCCGAGGGTGAACGAGGTCAGCTGGGCGATGGCGGTGTAGATGGGGACGGTGAAGTCCACCATCACCGTCGCCTTGGCCGACTTGATCGCGGTCACCTGCGAGGCCAGCGTGGTCGTGCCGGACTGGTAGGGCTCCTTGGCCACGATCGAGCTGGCGGGCAGCTCATCCTCGATGCCCTGCAGGCCGCCCTTGCCGAAGTCGTCGTCCTGGTAGAGGACGCCGACCTTGGCGCCGGCGAAGTGCTGCTTGAGGTACTGGCCGAGGATCTTGCCCTCGATCGTGTAGTTGGGCTGCCAGCCGAACGTCTCGGGCTGGGAGGCGCCGTTGTCCCAGCACGGGCAGCCCGAGGCCACGAACAGGTCCGGGACCTTGGACGCGTTGAGGAAGCTGACGACCTTGGTGTGCGTCGGGGTGCCGAGGCCCTCGAAGATGCCGAACACCTTGTTCTGCAGCACCAGCTGGTGCACGACGTTGACGGTGTTGGTGGGGTTGTAGGCGTCGTCCTTGATGATCAGGTGCAGCTTGCGCCCGAACACCCCGCCGTGGGCGTTGACGTAGTCGAAGAACGCCTGGGAGGCGGGAGCGATCTCGCTGTAGCCCGGCGCCGCCGGCCCCGTCAGCGGCTGATGGGTGCCGAACGTGATGCTGTTGCTGGTGACCCCCGGAGCGCTCGAACCTCCGCCGCTGCTCGACGATCCGCAGCCCACGGCCGCCACGGCCACGCCTGCGGTCACCGCGGCGGCGATCAGCCGCCGGCGTTTGACAGCTCCCATCTCTCTCCTCCTCCACTTGTGGGTGACCTTCCGCCGGTGCCCCGACGGGTCCCCCGAAGCGGGGCCTTCACCGGCTGCCCGAGCCATCGAGAGGCCCGGGACAATTCGATACGTCTTCCCTTGTGCGTTTCAAATACTAAGGTGGGGGCATGAGCGCTGCAACTGAATCCCGCCCACGCCGCGACCGCGGGGCGCCCCGCCACCGCCAGCCGCGACGACGTGCTCGCCGCCGCGCGGGCCCAGTTCATGGCCGGGGAGCGCGTGGACCTCACCATCGTGGCCCGGGACCTCGGGCTGGGCCGCGCCACGATCTACCGCTGGTTCGGGTCGCGCGAGCGGCTGCTCTCGGAGGTCATCGCCGACGAGTCCGAGGTGCTCATCCTCGCGCCACCGCCGCGATGTCCGCCGCCGCGGCGTGCCGGGCCTGCTCGAGGTCTTTGACCGCATCAACCGCAGCCTCGCGCGGTCGATGCCGCTGCGCCGGTTCGTCGAGCAGGAGGGCGCCGCGCGCCCTGCGTCTGCTCACCTCGAGCACCGGCGCGCCACAGTGCCGCAGTGTCGCCCTCATCGCCGACATGATCGAGACCGAGGTCGCGGCCGGGCGGCTTCGAGCCGCCGGCCGATCCCGAGACCCTCGCCTACGCCATCGTCCGCCTGTGCGAGGCGTTCCTCTACAACGACGCTGCCTTCGGGATCCGGGGCGATCATGAGCGGCTCCGCGAGGTGCAGGCAGCGCTGCTCGGCGTCCCGCACGCCGCGTCTGCGCCCCCGAAGCGCCGCCGCCGGACCACGCCCACGCTCCGCTCAGGCTGAACCTCGCGCCGCGCGCAGCCGGCCGACGGCGGCGCGCAGCCCTCCCTGGATCCCGCTCGGCCACAGGATCATGGCCACGATGAGCACGATCCCGTAGATGGCCAGCGGCATGTTGGCCGAGACCTGGGTCGACAGCGAGAACGAGTGCGCGATGTCGTTGGTCCAGTTGGGCAGCAGGGTGAGCAGCGCCGCGCCCCACACCGCGCCCACCAGCGACCCGAGGCCGCCGAGGACGACGCCGGTGAGCAGCGAGAGCGAGAGCTGCAGCGGGAACGCCCCGGGCTGGGCCAGCTGGAGCACCACCGCCAGCATCGCGCCCGACAACCCCGCGCACCCGGCCGAGAGGATGAACGCGGTCGTCTGCGTGCGCCCCACCGAGAGCCCGCACAGCGACGCCGCGATCTCGTCGTCGCGCACCGCCCGCAGCGAACGGCCCACGCCGCTGCCGATCACGTTGTAGAGCACGAACAGCACCACCACCGCCCCGCCCCCGGCGATCCACGCCTCCCAGCGCTCGAGCGGGAAGTTGGCGCCCAGCCAGGACGGCGGCACCGGCGGATTGATGGTGAGGCCGTTCTCGCCGCCGAAGCAGGCCGGAGAACTTGTCGGCCAGCGCCGGCAGCCCGACCGCGAAGGCCAGGGTGGCACCCGCCAGGTACGGGCCCGCGCAGCCGGCTGGCGGCGGCTCCGACGGGGATCCCCACCAGCACGCTGACCACCACGGCGGCGGCGATCGCGGGCACCAGCGCCCACCCCTCGTTGCCGATGAGCAGCGCCACCGTGTAGGCGCCCACCGCCATCAGCGCGCCGTGGCCCAGCGAGATCTGCCCGCTCTGGCCCGCCAGCACCGTGAGCCCGGCCAGCGCGGCGAAGTAGTAGAGGCCGGTGGCCAGCTGCAGGTCGTTGTAGGCGCTCACCAGGTCTGAGACGAGGATCAGCACGACGGCGGCGAGCGCCGCCCACGCCAGCGAGCGCACCAGCGTGCTGCGGGCGAGCACTCCCGCGCACGGCGGTCATACCCGCCGCTCCGAGCTCGCCGCGAACAGGCCGCCGGGCCGCAGCATCAACACCGCCACCAGGATCACCAGCGCCGCCAGCGGGACCAGCGAGGACCCCGCGTAGCCCGACACATACGACAGCGCCACGCCGAGCGACAGCCCGCCGATGACGGCTCCGGGCGGGCTGTCCAGCCCGCCGAGCACCGCGGCCACGAACCCGCTGATGAGGATCGGGTCAAAGCTGTTGGGCCCCAGGAACACCGACGGGGCGACGAGCACGCCGGCCAGCGCGCCGGCGACCGCCGCCAGCGCCCAGCCGACGGTGAACATCCGCGCCACCCGCACGCCGAGCAGGCGCGCCACCTCGGGGGCGAAGGCCGCCGCGCGCATCTGCAGCCCGAGCGAGGTGAGCCGGAACAGCGCCGCCAGACCGACGGCGACGCCGATGACCACCAGCACGATGAACGTGTCGTTGGGGGTGAACAGCAGCCGGGTGCCGCCGACCTCGTAGCCGCGCAGCGAGAACGCCGGCGGGAACGAGCGCGGGGTGTTGCCCCAGATCATGCCGGCGACGGCCACCAGCAGCGTGTAGAGCCCCAGGGTGAGGATGACCGCGTTGAGCGGGGGCGCGGACTCCACCGGGCGGATGAGGACCCGCTCGACCAGGGCCCCGAAGACCAGCCCGCTGGCGAGCGCGACGACGAAGCCCAGCCAATAGTGAGCCCGAGGAGTTGATGACCGCCGAGGCGATGAACGTCGTGATCATCAGCATCGCGCCCTGGGCGAAGTTGACGATCCGGGTCGCGCGCCAGATGAGCACCAGGGCCAGCGCCACCGCGGCGTAGACCGCTCCGTCGGAGATGCCGCTGAGGGTGAGGTCGATGAACTTGGTCACGGGTGAGTCA
This sequence comes from uncultured Actinomycetota bacterium, assembly GCA_963790605.1. GTDB lineage: Bacteria > Actinomycetota > Thermoleophilia > Solirubrobacterales > Solirubrobacteraceae > Palsa-465. The sequence goes on from CAWBPG010000006.1 coordinate 515,445, forward strand.
GAACCCCAGGTAGGCGTGGCGCAGGCGCTCGTCGGCGGCGAGCTCGCTCGGCTCGCGGTCGGCGACGACGCGCCCCAGGTTGAGCACGATCCCGCGGTTGGCGATCGACAGGGCGCTGCGCGCGTTCTGCTCCACCAGCAGCACCGCCAGCCCGAGGTTGTCGGCCAGCGAGCGGATCATCGCCATGATCTGGGCCACGATCACCGGGGCCAGGCCCAGCGACGGCTCGTCGAGCAGCAGCACCTGGGGCCGGGCCATCAGCGCGCGGCCGATCGACAGCATCTGGCGCTCGCCTCCCGACAGGCGCGACGCGGGCTGGTGCTCACGCTCGCCCAGGCGCGGGAACAGCTCGTAGATCTCCGTCAGCGGGCGCCGCCGCGCCGCGACGCCACAGGCCGCCGAGACGCAGGTTCTCCTCCACGGTGAGCTCGGAGATGACGCCGCGGCCCTCGGGCACGTGGGCGACGCCGCGGCGGACGATCTCCTCCACCGCCATGCCGGTGATGTCGGCGCCGTCGACCTTCACCCGGCCCGACTGCGGGGCCACCAGTCCCGTGATCGTGCGCAGCAGCGAGGTCTTGCCGGCGCCGTTGGCCCCCAGCACCGCGGTGACGGTGCCCTCCGGCGCCTCCAGGGACACGCCGTCGACGGCGCGCACCGGCCCGTAGTCGGTGGTCAGCTCCTCAACGCTGAGCATCGGCCGTCTCGCTTCGCCGCCGTCGGGCCGGCCGCCTCGGCCTCGCGCCCCAGGTAGGCCTCGAGCACCTGCGGGTCCTGGCGCACGGTCGCCGGGTCGCCGGCGGCGATCACGCGCCCGAAGTCGAGCACCACCATCCGGTCACACACCGAGGTGACGAGGTCCATGTGGTGGTCGACGAGCATCACCGCGATCGAGCTGCCCAGCGAGTTGATCGTGTCCGCCAGCGCCGACAGCTCCTCGCTGTCCAGGCCGCCGGCGGGCTCGTCGAGGAGCAGCAGCTCGGGCTCGCAGGCCAGCGCCCGGGCGAGCGCGACCCGCTTCTGCACCGCGTAGGGCAGCTGCCGGGGCCGGGACTCGGCCACGTCGCCGCAGCCCACCCGCTCGAGCGCGGCCAGCGCGCGCTCGCTCAGCGCGCGCTCGTCCTGGTCGGCCCGCGGGCGCCCCAGCATCGCGCCGATGACGCCGGCCCGGCGGAAGCGCTGTGCCCCCACCATCACGTTCTCGCGCACGGTCAGCTCGGCGAACAGGCCGACGCCCTGGAGCGTCCGGGCGATCCCCAGCGAGGCCAGCCGGTGGGGGCGGATCCCGTCAAGCGACTGTCCGCGCCAGCGCATCGTGCCCGACGCCGGGGTGACGAAGCCGCAGATGACGTTGAACAGCGTCGTCTTGCCGGCGCCGTTGGGGCCGATGACGCCGAGCACCTCGCCCTGCGAGACCTCCAGCGAGACGCCGTCGAGCGCGGTGATTCCGCCGAACGACACCGAGATCTCGCTCACCGAGAGCTTGCCGCTGGTCTCCTCCTCCGCCGGCACGGGGGCCAAGCTATCGCAGCACGACGACGATGCCAATACTGATACACGACACGCCGCGAGTTCTTAAGGCGCTCAGAGCACGGGATCGGAGCTCGTACAGCGGCCGCACGCCGGCCACCGCGAGCATCTCGCAGTAGCCGATGACGTAGTCAAGCGGTCGCTCCATCGGGTCCGCATGCTTCGGGGTGAGGCAGTACGTGCGCTCGTGCAGGTGCGGGCCCTGCCAGCCGTGCAGGAGGTTGGCGGCGGTGGCGCCGCGCAGCATGGCGCGGATCTCCGATCGATCATGGCGTGAAACGGTGGGAGCACGCCAGTTTCCCGATCGCCGCCGCCTTCAACCACCTGAGCGACAATTCTCACGTGATCGGTATGCCCCTGCTCCTCGCCAGACACGGGCAGACCGCCGACAACGCCAACGGCTTGATCCTCGGCCACCGCGACGCGCCGCTGTCCGAGCTCGGCGAGCAGCAGGCCGCGGGGCTCGCCGTCCAGGCACGGGCACGGGGCGTGGCCGCCATCTGGTGCTCGCCGCTGCTGCGCGCCCGCCAGACGGCCGCGGTCGTCGGCCATGCCATCGGCGTCGAGCCGGCCATCCTCGAGGATCTGATCGAGTCCGCCCGCGGCGACTGGGAGGGCGTGACTCGCAGACGGTGCTGGCTCAGCGCGCGCCGGAGCTGTTCGCCGCCTTCGAGGCCGGCGACCCGGACTTCGCCTTCCCGGGAGGCGAGTCGATCCGCTCCCAGGTCCGGCGCACCCGGCGCGCGCTGGCCGTGGTCGCCGCGGGGCCCCAGCCCTCGCTGGTGGTCGCCCACGCGGGCACGATCCGCGCGGCGCTCATCGCGGCCGGTCAGCCGGTGCCGCCCGAGCGGGCGCTGGGCAACGGCGAGGCGGTCGCCGTGGACTGGAGTCCGGACGACCGCCCCGCATAACGGCTGCCGTCGTGCGTGACGCCAGCCGCGTGCGCCTGACGTCTGCTAGAAGATGCGGACCGCCACCTCGGCGGGCGCGTCGAACAGCTCATTGAGCTCGTCATCGAGCTTGACCAGCGTCAGCGACGCGCCGGCCATGTCCAGCGAGGTGCAGTACTCGCCGACGTAGCTGCGCGTGACGTTGATGCCCCGCTGGGCCAGCTGGTCGTGCGCGCGCCCGTAGAGGATGTAGAGCTCGGAGATCGGCGTGCCGCCGAGCCCGTTGATCATCAGGGCCACGTCGTCGCCCGAGCTGTAGGGCAGGTCGGAGGCCACGGCCTCCAGCAGCTCGTCGACGATCGCGTCGGCGTTGGCCAGCTTCTCGCGGCGGCGACCCGGCTCGCCGTGGATGCCGACGCCCATCTCCATCTCGTCGTCGCCGAGCTCGAACAGCGGCGAGCCCTTGGCCGGGCGGCGTGCACGACGTGAGCGCCATGCCCATCGTGCGGGTGACGGAGTTGACGCGCTCACCGAGCTTGACCAGCTCGTCGAGCTCCGCGCCCTTCTCCGCGGCCGCGCCGACCGCCTTGATGACGAAGAAGTTGCCGGCCACGCCGCGGCGGCCGACGGTGTAGGTGGAGTCCTTCACGGCCACGTCGTCGTCGACGATGATCGTCGCGATCTTGATGTCCTCGGCCTCGGCCAGCTCGCGGCCCATGTCGAACGCCATGCGGTCGCCGGTGTAGTTGTTGATGATGTGCAGGACGCCCTTGGGGCTGGCCAGCAGCTTGGTCGTCTCATACACGTAGTCCGACGGCGGCGCGGCGAACACGTCGCCCGGGCAGGCGGCGTCGAGCATGCCCTTGCCCACCACCATCACGTGCGCCGGCTCGTGGCCCGAGCCCGAGCCCTGGACGATGGACACCTTGTTCTCGCTGCGGGGCATCGGCCCGCATGATGAGGTTGTACTCCGGCACGTACTTGAGCTTGCCGGGGTTGGCGAGCTGCAATCCCCTTGAGCATCTCGGGGACAAACTGCTGCGGGTCGTTGACGAACTTCTTCACCGTCTCTCCTCTCGAGTGACCTGCCTGGTTTTCACGCGTGACGACCTCACGCGCGCCCTTCCCCTCGCTGCTTCAGCCAAGTCAGGCCAGTTCCAGCTCGGCCTGGAGCCACGCCTTGCTCACGGCTTCGAACATCACGGCGACGCCGATCGCCCCGGCGTCGACCGAGTCGCGGCTGCGGTCGCCCGTGTAGGACGCGCGACCGCGCTGGGCGAGCATGCCCTTGGTCGCCTCGGCGCTCTCGCGCGCCTGCACGGCGGCCTTCTCGATCGCCTGCGCGGCGCCGCCGGGCAGCTCGGCCTCCAGCACGTCGACGGCCGGCACCAGGGCATCGAGCAGGGTCTTGTCGCCCAGGTCGGTGTTGCCCCGTTGCTTGATCCCCTCGATCGCGGCGCGGAACGCGGCGATGACCTCCTCGCCGGTCGGCTGCGGCTTGTCGGTCAGCGCGCCGCCGGCACGCAGGAACGCCGTGCCCCAGATCGGGCCGGAGGTTCCGCCGATGCGCTTGGTCAGCGTGATCGCGGTCTTCTTGAGCAGGCCGCCGATGTCCGCGTACTCCATCGCCTCCCAGTCAGAGACGACGATCTCGAACCCGCGCGCCAGCGAGTAGCCGAAGTCCCCGTCGCCCACCACCGCGTCGAGCTCGCAGAAGTACGTCTCGTTGTCGACGGCGGTCTGGGCGATCGTCCGCACCACGAGCTCGCCCCGGCGCAGCGCCGTGTCGCTCATACAGCCTCCTTGTCCAGTATGGGTTGGGTTCGGCACGCGTCGAGGTCGGCGAGCGTGACGAGCTCGCCGGGCTGCGCGCCGCCGCGGTTGGCCAGCACGATCGCCGGCTCCCCGGGATCGCCGAGGCTGGTGACGACCATCACCGCCTCGCTCATGTCCTCCTCGGCCGTGTAGCCCGAGACGGTGACCACGCATCGCAGCCCGGCTCCGACCGCGGCCAGCAGGCCGTTGCGCGAGTCCTCGATGACGATCGCGTCGCCGCGCGCGATCCCAGCTGCGCGATGGCCAGGTCGTAGATCGCCGGGTCGGGCTTCTTGGCGGGCACGATGTCGCCGGCGAACACGCTGAAGTGCGCGGCGTGGTCGGCGCCCACGGCGTGCTCCAGCACGGCGCGGACCGACTCCTCGGCCGAGGTCGAGGCGACCGCCAGCGTCCACCCGGCGTCGATCGCCTCGGAGACGACGCGGGCGATGCCGGGACGGCCGGGCAGCCGGCCCGGCGCGGACCATCTCCTTGTAGCGCGCGGTCTTGCGCTTGTGCCAGTCGGCCAGCAGCTCCTTCTGGCCCTCGGGATCGGCGGGCAGGCCGTGGGCGCTGCACGAACTCCGGCGTGAGCAGCGAGGCCATGCGCTCCTTGCCGCCGCCGATCTTCAGCTTCTCCGCGTAGTCCTGCTCTGACCAGGTCACGGGCAGGCCGACCTCGGCGAAGGTCTCGTTGAACGCCGGGCGGTGCCCGTCGCGCTCGGTGTCGGCCAGGACCCCGTCGCAGTCGAAGATGAGCGCCGGCACGGGTGCTAACCAGCCGACGCGGACAAGGCGCCGGCGCGGCCGGCGGAGCCGAACATCCCGATGTGGTGCTTGGCCATCTCCAGCACCGCGGTCCTGACGTGCTTGAGCATCGACGGCGGGTCGTGCTTTCCGGGGTTGGCGTCGAGGTACTCGCGGTGGGCGTCGACGAAGGCGATCTTCAGCGCGGTGGAGATGTTGACCTTGGCGCAGCCGCGGGAGATGAGATCGGAGAACTGGTCCGCGCTCAGGCCGGTACCGCCGTGCAGCACCATCGGGATCGGGTGCAGCTCGACGATCTCGGTCACGCGCTCGGGATGCAGCTCCGGAGAGCTCTTGTAGAGCCCGTGCGCGGTCCCGATCGCGGGAGCGAAGGAGTACACGCCGGTCGTCTCGATGAACCGCGCGGAGACCTCGACCGGGTGCACGACCCCGGCCTCGTCGGAGCCGACGCCGTCCTCGACGCCGAGCACGCTCTCGATCTCGCCCTCCACCTGGGCGCCGTGGCGCTCGGCCTCGGCGACCACCTCGATCGTCTGGCGCGTGTTCTCGGCCACGTCGAGCTCGGAGGCGTCAAAGAGCACCGAGTTCCAGCCCGCCTCCAGGCAGATGGTGATCCATTCCCGGTCGGGGCAGTGGTCCAGGTGCAGCGACACCGGCACCGGGACCTCGTCGGCGCGCGCGCGCCACATGCTGTACAGCGCCTTGGCGCCGATCGACTTCACCGTCTTGAGCGACGTCTGCACGATCAGCGGCGACTCCATCTCGGTCGCCGCGGCCAGCACGGCCTCGAGGGTGAGGTCGTCGACCACGTTGATCGCCGCCACCCCGTAGCGGTCGGCAAAGGCCGGATCGAGGATCTGGCGGATCGGCACGACGGGCATCCACAACCTCCCTCTTGGCCCCGAGCCGCCACCCCGGTATGGATGCGGCCCTGAGCCAGGTCGCTGCGACCAATTTACCGCGCAAACGTTTAGCCCTCAAGGATCGACCGAGCGCCTCGGCGCGGAAAGCCCGGTTCGACTGCGCTCATTGGCGGCCGGGGCCGTCGGGGCGAATCTCGCCCGGAGCCGCGCGCCTGCCAGCCGCGTCGGGATGATCACCGACTGCGGCGGCCCTCCGTCGCCGTCCATGCGCTCGAAAAGCCGCTGGCATGCCGCGGCGCCGATGGCCGCCGGGTCCTGCGCGACGATCGTGACCGGGGGCTCGAGCAGGTCCGCAGAGGGCGAAGTCGTCAAAGCCCACCAGCGCGACCCGGTGGCGCAGCCCGAGGTTGCGCAGCGCCCCGGACGGCGCCGATGGTGATCACGTTCTGGGCGGTGAACAGGGCGGTCGGCCGGGGCCCGTCGAGCAGGTGCGGCACGATCGCCTCGGCGGCGTCGGCGCCGCGGATGCCGAACACGACCAGCTCGCGCTCGAGCGCGATGCCGGCCTCGGTCGAGCGCCTGGCGGTAGCCGGCGAAGCGCTCGGTGGCGGTGGGGATCTCCTCGAGGTCTCCCAGGAACGCGATGCGGGTGTGCCCGTGGGCGAGCAGGTGCGGACCGCCTCGTGGGCGCCGCTCGACGTTGTCCGAAAGGACGGTGTCGGCGCGCAGCAGCCGCGGCGGACGGTCGACGAAGACCAGGTTGAGGCCCGCGCGCTGCTCGTTGGCCAGGTAGCTCTGATCGTCGCCCGTGGGCATGACGATCAGGCCGTCGACGCGGCGGGAGATCGAGCGCGAAGGTCAGCGCGCGCTCGCGTGCGGGATCCTCGTCGACGCTGCCGGCGAAGACGGCGACGCCGCGGGCGCGCGCGAGGTCCTCGACGGCGCGGTGCAGCGCCGAGGAGAACGGGTTGGCGACGTCCTCGAGCACCACGCCGATCGTGAGTGTGCGCCCGTCGCTGGAGCGCAGGCTGCGCGCGGTCAGGTTCGGCCGGTAGTCGAGCGCCGCCGCCGCGCGGTTGCACCCGGGCCACGAGTCGGGCGCGACCGTGGGCTCGCCGTTGATCACGCGCGAGACCGTCTTGAGGCTCACGCCGGCGAGTGCGGCGACCTCCCGCATCGTCGGGCGAGTTCGCGGGCGGGGGCTCGGGATCGCGGCAGCAGTCGAGATCAGGAGTCCGACAACGTTTTCCTCTCCGGTTGAGGTCGACGGTCGGCCGGAGCATACCTCAGGATGACACGCCTTGACAACGTTGTCTCCGATGCCTACGTTGCCGGGATAACGTTGTCTCGACGCACGGTCGCGACGGGAGACAGCATTCGACCGCAGTACACGAGGAGGAGACTCGATGTTTCAGCGTCAGCGCTCCCAGTCGAGCCAACGCATCACCACGGCCCGGCCGTCGGCGCCTGGCCGCTGCGGCGTGCGCCGTCGACCGCCGCCGTGGCCGTGGCCGCGTGCGGGTCCAGCAGCTCGGGCTCGGGCGGGTCGAGCGGCAGCTCGGGCGGGTCGACCAAGGCGGGCGCGGTCAAGGTCGCGCTCATCCTCAAGACGTTCTCCAACCCGTACTTCGTCTCGATGGAGAAGAGCGCCAAGGCCGACGCGGCCAAGAAGGGCGTCAACCTGACCGTCTCCGCCGGGCACCACCGACGGTGACACCTCGACGTCAGATCACCGCGATCGACAACGCGATCGCCGCCGGCGACAAGGGCATCATCATCACCCCCAACGGCAACGCGGTCAACTCGGCGCTGGGCAAGGCGCGTGCGGCGGGCCTGTACACGATCGCGCTTGACACGGCGCCGACGCCGGCGAGCACGGTCAACCTGACCTACGCGACCGACAACACCGCGGCGGGCAAGCTCGACGGCCAGTGGGCGGCGGCCAAGCTGGCCGGCAAGCCGGCCGACATCGCGATGCTCGACCTGTTCAACAACCAGGTCGTGTCCGTCGACGTCGACCGTGACCACGGCTTCCTGGAGGGCATGGGGATCCCCGTCGGCGACCCGAACATCAATGGCAAGGAGGCGACGAGCGGCCACTACACCGGCGGCAAGGGCGGGACCTACAAGATCGCCTGCCAGCTGCCCACGCAGGGAGCCATCCCGACCGGCAAGTCCGCGATGCAGACCTGCCTGCAGAAGGACCCGAACATCAACCTCGTCTACGCCATCAACGAGCCCGCGGCCGAGGGTGCGGCCGAGGCGATCAAGGGCGTCGGCAGCAAGGCGATCGTCGTCGCGATCGACGGCGGCTGCTCGAACCTCCCGTTCCTGTCCAACGGCGAGATCGCCGCTACCGCCGGGCAGTTCCCGGGCAAGATGGCCTCCGACGGCGTCGACGCCATCTACAACCTGGTCGACCAAGCACGACGCAGCCGGCGGCCTCGCCCGGGCTCGGCTTCTTCAACACCGGCACCAAGCTCTACACGAACGACCCGATGAAGGGCGTCCCGAGCATCACCGTCGGCTCAGGCCAAGTCCATCTGCTGGGGCTAGTGGCCGCCACAGGCCCGCCGGCGAGTCACCTGACTCGTTGACATCGCCACGGCCGTCGTCACGCCTGCGGGCGTGACGGCGGCGGCGATGTCCCCACACCGTCACCGAACCTCGATGACAAGGATCCACCGTGGCTGACACCGCAGCAGCCTCGGCCGAGCCTGATTTCGAAAGCCTCGCGCCGAAGCTGACACCGCTCATCCGTGTCCAACGACAGCTCCACGCTCATCCGGCCCTCGGGCCGTTGATCGTGCTGATCGCGTCGGCGATCGTCTTCTCGTTCATCAACACGCGCTTCTACGCGTCGGCGAACATCTCGCTGATGCTCCAGCAGGTCGCGGTCATCGCCGCCCTGGGCGTGGCGCAGACCCTGATCATCCTCACCGCCGGCATCGACCTGTCGATCGGGGCGGCGATGATCCTGGCCCAGCTGTTCATGGCCCAGGTCGCCGCCAACAACCACGTCTGCCGGCCTGCTGGCGCTGCTCATCGGCCTGCTCGTCGGGCTGGGCGACCGGCGTGCTCAACGGCGGCGCTCGTCACCAGATTCCGGCATCCCGCCGTTCATCGCCACGCTCGGCACCTTGAGCATCTTCACCTCGATCGGCCTGCTGTACGCCAAGGGCCAGACGACGCAGGCCTCGCAGCTGCCCGGCCTTCTCAACTGGACCGGCAACGCGGTGAAGATCGGGCCGTTCAACCTGATCAACGGCGTGCTGCTGATGATCGCCCTGTATGTCGTCGTCAACTACATGCTCGGTCAGACCACGTGGGGACGGCACGTGTTCGCGGTCGGCGACGACGTCGACGCCGCCCGCCTGGCCGGCATCCGCACCAACCGGGTGCTGTTCAGCGTCTACGCGGTGGCCGGCATCATCGTGGCGATCGCCGCGTGGATCTCGCTCGGCTACACCGGAGCGGCCAGTCCCAACAACGCCGTCGACGCCAACCTGCAGAGCATCACCGCCGTGGTGATCGGAGGCACCAGCCTGTTCGGCGGACGCGGCGGGGTCATCGGCACCCTGTTCGGGGCGCTGATCGTGGTCGTGTTCACGTCGGGCCTCACGCTCGCCAGCGTCAACGACCTCTACCAGCCGATCGCCGAGGGACTCCTCGTGATCGCGGCCGTCGGCGTCGACCAGTGGATCCGGAGGGTGAAGGTATGACCGATACGGCACACACCGCCTCAACGACCGAGCGCGGCTCGGACGACGGGGCGCACCGAGACCACCGACAAGCCCACGCCCCTGCCGTCCGCCAAGGGCACTCCGGTGCTGGAGGCGCGCGGCCTGGTCAAGACGTGGGGACACGTCATCGGCCTGGCCGAGGTCGACCTGCGGCTGGACGCCGGCGAGGTGCTGGGGATCATCGGCGACAACGGCGCCGGCAAGTCGACGCTGATCAAGTGCCTGACCGGGGCGCTGCAGCCCGACCGCGGCGAGCTACTGCTCGAGGGCAAGCGGGTGGCGTTCAAGAGCCCGCTGGAGAGCCGGCAGGCGGGCATCGAGACCGTGTACCAGACGCTGGCGGTCGCGCCCGCGCTGGACATCGCCTCGAACATGTTCCTCGGTCGCGAGCGGCGGATGCCCGGACCTCTGGGGCTCTTCACGCGCCGGCTCGACAAGCGCGGGATGGTCAAGTCCGGCCCGGGAGGAGATGACGAAGCTGGGCATCGCGACCCTGCAGGACATGCGCCAGCGGGTGGAGACGCTGTCCGGCGGTCAGCGCCAGGCGGTGGCGGTCGCCCGCGCGGCGGCGTTCGGCTCGAAGGTGATCATCCTGGACGAGCCGACCGCGGCCCTCGGCGTGCGGGAGTCAAACCAGGTGCTGGACATGATCCGCGAGGTGCGCCGGCAAGGCATCCCGGTGATCCTCATCAGCCACAACATGCCGCACGTGTTCGACGTCGCCGACCGGGTTCACATCCAGCGCCTGGGCCGGCGGGCCGGGGTCGTCAGCCCGGCGACGACGACGGCCGGAGGAGGCGGTCGCGATCATGACCGGCGCCAAGCAGATGCAGCCCACGCCTGACCCATGATCACCGTCGCGGGGGAGGCGCTGATCGACATCGTCGTCGGCGCCTCCGGCTCGATGCGGGCGGTGCCCGGTGGCGGGCCGTTCAACGTCGCGCGGACGATCGCCCGCCTCGGGGGCGAGTGCCAGTTCCTCGGCACTCTCTCCGAGGACCCGTTCGGCGAGCGGCTGCGGGCGGCGTTGAGGCGGGACGGGGTGCGGCGTGGTCGTGGAGGAGCCCACGGCCGCGCCCACCACCCTCGCCATCGCCCAGGTCGACGAGCTGGGAGTCGCCGACTACCGGTTCTACATCGACGGCACCGCGGCGGCGCACCTGGAGCGCGCTGATGTCCCGCCGGATCTCCTGCACGGGTCCAGCGCGCTCGCCGTCGGCGGGCTCGGCCTCGTGGTCGAGCCGATCGCCTCGACGCTGCGCGCCCTCGTCGCCGCCAAGCCGTCGTCCCTGCTCACCCTGCTCGATCCCAACTGCCGCCCGCGCGCCGTCCGTGATCCGCTCGCCTACCGCATGCGCATCGACGGCTTCGCCAAGGCGGTGGACGTCGTCAAGGTCTCCACCGAGGATCTGGCCATGCTGCGCCCGGGCGAGGAGCACCTTGCGGCAGCCGCGCGGACTGCTCGGGCTCGGTCCGGCGGCGGTGCTCGTCACCGACGGCCCGTCGCCGGTGCGGATCGTCACCGCCCACGGCGAGCGGTCGGTGCCCGTGCCGCCCGTGCAGATCCTTGACACGGTCGGCGCCGGCGACGCGTTCGTGGCCGCCTGCCTGGTCGGGTGGGGCGAGGCCGGGGTGCGCCGGGAGGACCTCGGCGACCCCGACGCCCTCGCCGAGGTGGCCGGCGCCGCGGTGCGCGTGGCCGCGGCCGTCTGCACGGTGTCGGGCGCGAACCTGCCCGCCGGCTTTCGCCGGGACGGCCCGCCGGTCAGGCCGAGAACAACCGCTCCAGCGTCTGGCGCATGACCCCGGCGTCGGCATCGATCCCGGTCCAGTGCCGGATGCCGATGACGCCCTGGTTGACGAGCATGCCCAGCCCGTCGAGCGCGGTGGCGCCGCGCTGCTCGGCGTCGCGCAGCAAGCCCGTCCGCGGGGGATTGGGGATGACGTCGGCGACGACCATGCCCGGGCCGATGCTGTCGGGCTCGATCTCAAGCCGTGCGTCGACGTCGGGGAACAGGCCGATCGAGGTGGCGTTGACCACGATCTCGGTGCTCTCGGGCACCGCGTACCGGTGATCCCACACCGCCAGCTCCGCGCTCGCGGGGGTGCGGTCGCGGATGAGCGAGACGAGCTCGCCGCCACGGTCGGGGTTGCGATTGACGACGGTGATGTGCGCCGCGCCCGCCAGCGCCGACTCCACGGCGATGGCCCGGGCGGCACCCCCGGCGCCGAACAGCGACGATCGAGCTCCCGGCGGGGTCCACGACCGTGCGCAGCGAGGCGACGAATCCCTGGCCGTCGGTGTTGGCGCCCACCCAGCGGTCCTCGCGCCGCATCACGCAGTTGACGGCGCCGATGAGCTGCGCGGACTCGTGCAGCTCAGTCGAGGTGCGCGATGACGGTCACCTTGTGCGGCAGCGAGCAGTTGAAGCCGGCCCATCCCATCGCCCTGGCCCCGCGGACGGCGTCGGCCAGCCGCTCCGGGGCGACGTCGCAGTTGATGTAGCGCGCGTCGAGCCCGTGGTGGCGGTAGGCGGCCTCCACCATCGCCACCGTCGGGTTCTCGGCCGCCGGGGTGGCGAATGAGCCGGTCAGCACGCTCAGAAAGCTCAGCGCCATCCGCATGCGCACCATATCCCCAGGACGGATCGTATCGACACGATGCGCACCCTGAGCGCCGACATCGTCGTGATCGGGTCGGGCATGGGCGGCGCGACCACGGCGCTGGCGCTGGCCCGGCGCGGCGCCGACGTGCTCATCCTCGAGCGCGGCGAACGCCTCCCGCGCGAGCCGGCCAACTGGTCGGCCGCGGGCGGTGTTCACCGAGCGCCGCTACAAGCCCGCCGAGCGCTGGCTCGACGGGGCCGGCGGCTCGTTCGCGCCCGGGGTGCACTACGTCGTCGGGGGCAACACCAAGGTCTACGGCGCGAGCCTGCCGCGGCTGCGCGAGCAGGACTTCGGCGCGCTCGAGCACCGGGAGGGCACCTCGCCGGCGTGGCCGTTTGACTACGCCGCGCTCGAGCCCTACTACGGCCAGGCCGAGGCGATGTACCGCGTCCACGGCACCCCCGGCGAGGACCCGACCGAGCCGTGGCGCTCGACGCCGTTCCCCTACCCGGCGCTCGCGCACGAGCCCTACATCGCCGACCTCGCCGCGCCGGCTGCGGGCCCAGGGCGTCACGCCCTGCGCCAACGCGATGGGCGTCGACCTGCGCCCCGGCGGCGGGTGCGTGCGCTGCGCCACCTGCGACGGCTTCCCGTGCCCGCTCGGGGCCAAGAGCGACGCCGAGACGTGCGCCGTCGAGCCGGCGCTGCGCACCGGCAACGCGCGGCTGGAGACCGGCGTCCGGGTGCGCCGGATCGCCACCGACGCCATCGGCCGCGCCGTGACCCATCTGCTGGCCGAGTCGGGCCGACGGGCCGCTGCGGGTCACCGGCGGGCGGTTCGTGCTGGCGGCGGGCGCGGTGAACTCGGCCGCGCTGCTGCTGGCCTCCGCGGACGAGAAGCACCCGCGCGGGCTGGCCAACGGCTCAGACCAGGTGGGCCGCAACTTCATGATGCACAACAACGCGCACGTCGTCGCCGTCGACCTGGACCGCCGCAATGACGTCACCTTCCAGAAGACGCTGTCGGTCAACGACTGGTACCTCGACGGCGGCGACGGCTACCCGCTCGGGGCGATGCAGCTGATCGGCAAGGTGCAGGGCGCGATGATGGCGCTGCAGGCGCCGCGCGTTCCCCGGGTCCTGCTCGATCAGGTCGCCGCGCGCAGCGTCGCCTGGCTGGTCATGGCCGAGGACCTCCCGCATCCCGGCAACCGCGTGATCGTCGACAGCGCCGGGCAGATCACCACGGTCCGCAGCGCGCGCGGCGCCGGCACCCACCGGGCCCTGCACAAGCGGGCCAAGCAGCTGCTGCGCGGCGCCGGCTACGACGCGGTCCTCACCCAGTGGTTCGACATCTCCATGAACAGCCACCAGTGCGGGACCGTGCGCGCGGGGCTTGACCCGGCCACCAGCGTGCTGGACCCGTGGTGCAAGGCGCACGAGCTGGAGAACCTGTGGGTCATCGACGGCGGCTTCTTCCCCTCCTCGGGGGCGATGAACCCGGCGCTGACGATCGCCGCCCAGGCGCTGCGGGTCGTCGCCGAGTCAGACCTGGCCGCGTGACCCGCGCTGAGGCGTGTGGCGCGTGATGAGTTATGGGGTCTAGACCCCATTGGAGCGCGGCGGACCCGGCGGATAGCTTCCCCTGAGCAGACCACATCGCTCGGGGCGCGGTGCGGGGACCGGGGGTGGGGGCCGCGCGCGTCACCCCGCGCGCGGCCCCCGGTAGCGTCCATCGCATCGGCGGCCGTGCCCCGAGCGCTGTGGCTGTCCAGCCGCGGCTAGGGCTCGACGAGCCCCTGGCGGATGGCGTAGCGCGTGAGCTGGACGCGATCATGCATGCCCAGCTTCTCCAGGATGTTGGCGCGGTGGCGGTCGACCGTCTTCTCGCTGATGACGAGCGCGTCGGCGATCTGGCGGGTGCTGTAGCTCTCGGCGATGAGCTTGACCACCTCCTGCTCGCGCGGGGTGAGCGGATCGGCGCGGACGGGCTCGTTGTCGCGCGCCTGGCGCAGGTAGTCGCGGATGAGCGAGGTCATCGCCCCCGGGTACAGGAACGACTCGCCGCGCATGGCCGCCCGGCACGCCTCCACCAGGTCGCGGTCGGCGGCGGTCTTGAGCACGTAGCCGGACGCCCCGGCCTTGAGCGCCTCGTAGAGGTAGCGCTCGTTCTCGTACATGGAGAGGATCAGCGAGCGCAGCTCGGGGCGGCGCTGGTGCAGCTCGGCCACCGCCTGCAGTCCGGTCATGCGCGGCATCGAGATGTCCATGATCGCCAGGTCGATGTGGTCGGCCAGGGCCAGCTGGATCGCCTCGGCGCCATCGCCGGCCTCGGCGACGACCTCCAGGTCGGGCTCGGCGTCAAGGACCAGCTTGAGTCCGCGCCGGACGAGCGCGTGGTCGTCGGCCAGGAGGATCCGCGTCTTGAGGGGGGTCATGCATGCGCCTCGGCGGCCACGCCTTCCACGAGCAACGTCACCGCGCAGCCGACGCCGTCCTCGTTGGGGCCGACCTCCAGCGTGGCCCCGATGAGCGCGGCCCGTTCGCGCATGCCGCGGATCCCCGTTCCCGGCTCGCCGCCGGCGCGCATGCCGCTCCCGCGGTCGGAGACGGTGACCATCAGGTTGCCGTTGCGCGCGGCCAGGCGCAGCTCGGCGTGGTCGGCGCCTGAGTGGCGCGCGACGTTGGTGAGCGCCTCCTGGGCGACCCGGTAGACGACCAGCTCCTCGTCATGTCCGAGCTCGGGCAGGTGCTCGTCGAGGTGCTGGCTGACGCCGATCCCGGTCCGCTGCGCGAACCGCTCGCACAGCACCGCCAGGGCGCTCACCAACCCCAGGTCATCCAGCGCCTCGGGCCGCAGCTCCAGCGCGATCCGCCGCACGTCCTCGAGGCTGGCGCGCACGGCCTCCTGGATGTCCTCGACGTCGGCGCGCAGCGGGTCGGCGAGCAGGCTGCGCACCCGGGCGAGGCCGAGCAGCACCGCGGTGAGCTCCTGCCCGACCTGGTCGTGCAGCTCCAGCGCGATCCGCAGGCGCTCGGACTCCTGCGCCTCCAGCACGCGGCCGGTCGCCTCGCGGCGCTCGGTCTCCAGGCGGGCCAGCATCTCGTTGAAGGTGAGGGCCAGCTCACCGGCCTCGGAGCTGGCGCTGGCGCCCGGCATGCGGGCGCCGGGCCGCGTGAGGTCGACGCGCCGCGCCAGCGAGGTCAGCGTCTCCAGAGGGCGGACGATCCGCCGCAGCACGACGAGGTTCACCAGCGCCACCAGCACCAGCGCCGCCGTCAGCACCAGGGCCTCGTCGGCGGCGAAGGAGGAGAACTTGCGCGGGGCGAGGACGACGAGCGTCACCGCCACCGCCGCCACGAGCACCAGCGCGTTGACGCCGGCAACCCGATAGACCAGGGGCACGTACTTTCTCCGGTGGTGTGGCTCGCTCACAACGCTTTCAGTGGGCCGTCAGTCCAGTCTCTCGAGCTTACGCAGCATGGTCCACTGGCGGGTCTCCAGCTCGCCGGTGTCGATGTGGAGCGTGCGCCCGATCTCGTCGCGGCTGATGCCCGGCCAGGAGCAGGCCGAAGATCGCCTGCTCCAGGGAGTCAAAGCGCCGGCGCAGGCCATCGGCCAGCGTGGACGGCACGGGTGGGAGCCGGCTCATGCCCGTGGCGGCCCGCCGGATCGCGGTGTACAGGTCCGAGCCCAGCGCCGACTTGCTCAGCAGCCCGTCGGCCTCCGCGACGACGCATGCCGCGGCCAGCATGTAGTCCGAGAAGGCCGAGTAGATGAGGACCGCCGGCGGCTCCGGGAGCCGCTTGAGCTTGCGGCTCAGCCACAGCCCGGAGTGTCCCGGCAGCTGATAGTCGACGATGGCGACGTCGAGTGTCACCTGCCCGGCCGCCTCGGCGGCGGCCTCGGCGCTGTCCACCGCGCGGACGACCTCGAAGTCGGGCTCGGACGCGAGCAGGCCCCGCAGCCCGGCCAGGATCGCCGGGTGGTCGTCGACGACCAGGCAGCGGATCGGGGTCTGCGCGGTCTTCGGATGCCGGTGCCGTTGCGGCTGATCACGGGCTGCTGCGCGGAGATGGTCATTTTTGGGTCCTTCCTTCAGGTCTGGTGGCTCGGAGGTTGCTGCCCCGGGCACGGACTCGCAATGGGGCCGATCCCCCATCTGCGACCCGTAACGGGTCCGGAGCTCATAAAACCACTGTGGCTGTGCAAACCTGTGGCCATGCGCGAGCCAGCAGCGAGAGTCCGATGAAGCGCGCGGACGCACTCCAGCCGCTCTCGCGCGACCACCTCAAGGCGCTGCTGGCGGCCAAGCGTGTCGTCGACGCCGAGGACGTGGCCACGGCCACGGCGGCCTTCTCCGGGTTCTGGGAGGCCGAGCGCCACCACTTCCGGCTCGAGGAGGAGCTCCTCCTGCCCCACTGGGCGGCACACGCGGAGATCGACGTGACCGCGGTGCAGCGGATGCTGGCCGATCATCTCGTCATCCGCGGCGAAGCCCTGCGGCTGGCGCGCGGGGGCGTGTCGCTCGACGATCTGCACGCGCTCGGCACCCGCTTGCACGACCACGTCCGCTTCGAGGAGCGCGAGCTGTTCCCGCTGATCGAGGAGGCGCTCGATCCTGAGGCGCTGGATGCGCTGGGCAGCGCGCTCGCCGCCGCGCACCCGTGACGCGCCACCCGGGAACAATATTTACACAGACACACTGTGTAATACTTCCGCAACCGCCGCTGAGGTAAGAAAGCGGTGCGAGCCGCAGCTAAGTCGGTGTGCGTGCGGGAAACACTCCCTCTCCGAACTCCGCCGGCGACTCTGCGGGGGACTCCACGGGCGATCGCGAGCGCTGGGTACGGTGGCGCGAGGGCCGGCTCCTCAGTGCCGGATTCGGCCCCGACCTCGCCGACGTGCTCGCCCACCAGGAGCAGGTCGACCTGCACGAACTGCTCAAGCTCGTTGACCGTGGATGTCCCCCGCACCTGGCCGCGCGGATCCTCGCGCCCCTCCAGGCTCCACTCGATGAGCCGCACAGGGAGGGATTTGGTGCCTGGTAGCGTGCCCGCGGTGCAGCGCGTCACCGCCCCGCCATCGTGTGACCGCGAGGCCGAGGCGCGGGCCTGGCTTCTGGCCCTGCGCGCCACCGGGACGGAGCGCGACGACGCGATGCGCCGGCTGCACGAGCTTCTGCTCGGCGCGGCGCGCTTCGAGCTGGGACGCCGCCGCGGCATGCTGGCGGGCCACCACCGCGAGACGATCGACGACCTGGCCATGCAGAGCGCCAACGACGCGCTCGCGGCGATCCTGTCCAAGCTCGACGATTACCGGTTCGAGAGCCGCTTCACCACCTGGGCGTACAAGTTCGCGATCCTCGAGGCCGCCGTGCGCACGCGACGCCGCGCCTGGCAGGAGCGGGAGCTGCCGATCGATCCCGACGCCTGGACCACGCTGCCCTCTCGCGCGCTCGACCCTGCCGAGGACCTCGAGTGCCGTGACCGGCTCCGCGCCATCATCGACGCGGTCCGGACCGAGCTTTCGCCCCACCAGCGGGAGGTGCTCGGCGCGCTCGTCCTCGCCGAGGTCCCGATCGACGTGCTGGCGGAGCGGCTGGGCACCACCCGCGGGGCGCTCTACAAGACCCTCCACGACGCGCGGCGCAAGCTGCGCACCGCCATCGGAGCCGATTCATGACCGAGCCACGGCGCAGGCACGAGCATCTCGTCGCCGGGCTGCTCGGCCCCTCGGGCGCCGAGCTCACCTGTGAGGAATGTTTTGACCTGCTCGACGTCTATGTCGACAGTGAGCTTGCCGGTGAGCACGCCGACGCGCGCGTCCCCGGGATGCGCGAGCACCTGGCCGGGTGCCCGGCGTGCGCCGAGGAGCACGACAGCCTCCGAGATCTGCTGACGACCCTCCGGTGAGCACACGCCGCCTACAAGCGGTGGCGGGCGACGCCCGCCGCGTCGATCTGGCTGCGGCCGAGCGCGCCGCCCGGGAGCTGCTGGTGGCGCTCGGTGCCGACCTCGACGACGCCGGCCTGCGCGAGACGCCACGGCGCGTGGCGGCGGCGTACGCCGAGCTGCTCACCCCGGAGCCGTTCAACCTGACCACCTTCCCCAACGACGAGGGCTACGACGAACTCGTCGTGGTGCGTGATATCCCTTTCCAATCGCTGTGCATGCACCACCTGCTGCCGTTTGGAGGCGTGGCCCACGTCGCCTACCTGCCGGCCGAGCGCATCATCGGCCTCTCCAAGCTGGCGCGCGTGGTGGAGCACTACTCGCGGGACCTGCAGGTACAGGAGCGCCTGACCAAACAGGTGGCCGCCTGCATCCAGGACGAGCTCCAGCCCAAGGGCGTCGGCGTGGTCCTGGAGGCCGAGCACCTGTGCATGTCGCTGCGCGGCGTGCAGAAAGCCGGCGCGCGGACCGTGACCTCAGCGTTGCACGGGCTGGTGCGCGATGACCCTCGCACCCGCGAGGAATTCCTCAGCTTGACCGGAGGTAGGAAATGAGCAAGAAGACATTCGTGATCGTGGGCGCCAGCCTCGCCGGCGCCAAGGCCGCCGGTGAGCTTCGCGAGCGTGGCTTCGATGGCCGCATCGTCCTCGTCGGCGCCGAGATCGAGCGCCCCTATGAGCGCCCGCCTCTCACCAAGGACTACCTCCAGGGCAAGTCCGAGCGCCAGAAGGCCTACGTCCACGACGAGGACTTCTACGGCCAGCAGGAGATCGAGCTGCGCCTCGGCGCGGTGGCCGAGTCGATCGACCCGAAGGAGTCGACGGTGACCCTCGCCGGCGGCGAGGAGCTTGCTTACGACCGCCTGCTCCTCACCACGGGGGCCGAGCCGCGCAGGATCTCGGTGCCGGGCGCCAACCTCGACGGCGTCCACTACCTGCGGACGTTCGCCGACTGCGACGCGCTGCGCGATCGCCTGGGCTCCGGAAGCGGTCGTGTGGCCGTTGCGGGGGCGGGCTGGATCGGGTCGGAGTTCGCCGCGTCCGCGCGCGGCGCGGGTCTCGACGTCACCGTGATCGACCCGCTGGCACTGCCCAACGAGCGGATCTTCGGGGCCGAGATCGGCGCGTTCTATCGCGACGTCCATGTCCGCAACGGCGTGGAGATGGTGCTGGAGGACGGCGTGGAGGCGCTCGAGGGCGATGGCTCGGTGAGTGCCGTACGCACCGCCAACGGCCGGCGTATCGAGTGCGACTTTGCGGTCATCGGCGTGGGCGTCGTCCCACGCGTCACGCTCGCCGAGGCCGCGGGGCTGACGGTGGAGAACGGCATTCAGGTCGACGCTGCGTGCAGGACCTCGGCGTCCAACGTCTTTGCGGCCGGTGACGTCGCCAACGCCTGGCACCCGTTCTATAACCGCCACATCCGCGTGGAGCACTGGGCCAACGCGCTCAACCAGGGACCGGCGGCCGCGCGGTCGATGCTCGGCGACACGGTGAGCTATGACCGGATCCCGTACTTCTTCTCTGACCAGTACGACGTCGGCATGGAGTACTCCGGGTACGCCACCGATTGGGATGAGGTCGTGTTCCGCGGTGACCGGGAGGGCGGCGAGTTCGTCGCGTTCTGGCTCGCCGACGGGCGCGTGGTCGGAGGGATGAACGTCAACGTCTGGGACGTCAACGAGCACGTCCAGGCGCTCATCCGTTCGCGCCAGCAGGTCGACGCCGGCGCGCTGCGCGACACCGACACGCCGCTCGAGTCGCTGGTGACCCAGCCGGCGAGTTAGCCGGCGGGCAGGCGAGTCAGCCGGCGGGCAGGCGAGGTCGCCTACAGGCGGGCGCCGTGGACGGCCTTCAGCCAGTGGAACGGCAGCCGGGCCAGGCGGCCCTCGCGGATACCGACCGCCACCGCCTCTTCGAACGTGCCCTCCCGCCAGCGGTCGGCGTGCGTGAGAGTGGCCAGGCGGTCGCTCGGCATCGGTCCGAGCTCGCGGAGGCTGCGCTCCAGCTTGCGGATCTCAGCCGCCACGGCGGCGTCGTGGCGCCGCCGGTCCCGCGGAGTCTGGATCCCGTGGTGGGGGTGTCTGGGTTCGTTCATGGAGTCGCGGGAGCGTCAGCGTTGTGGAGGTGTGGCGATTGCTGCAGCTGGCGCAGCGGGAGGGGCGTGCGAAACAGCGGCTCGATGTGGCCCCGTGCGCGACAGCGCGGGCAATACGTGCGATCGGTCAGAGGGTCACGGCTGCGAACCGACAGGCCGCATTCGCGGCAGTTGAGATACGCCACGTCAGCGGCGCTGCATCGGGGCGCCACGCCCGTCCATGGGGTCATACAGCGGGTTCTCCACGGTGCCGGCGGACCGGCCCCGCGTGGGGTCGTACAGCGGGTTCTCCACGGTGCCGGCGGACCGGCCCCGCGTGGGGTCGTAGATCGGGTTCTGCCGGGTACCGGCCGAGCGGCCGCGGGTGATGTCCTGGTTTTGCACTGGCAAACTCCTTGTGAGGCTCTATACAAGGAATAGCTGATCTCCGGCCACGCTCCTGCAATGCCCGTCATCCGGCGAACCCGTCGTGTTCGCCAGCGGACACGCAGCTGAGGCCAGGGGTAGGTTTGAGTAGTGCTCACCCAGCTCGATCCCCGCCATATGGTCGCCCTGCTCGACGCGGACCCCGACCTCGCCATCGGCGTCCCGCCCGACGAGGCCCAGCTGGCGCGCAGCCGTGCCGTCGCGGCGGTGCTCGAGCTGGAACCGCCCAACTGGGACACCGCGCCGATTGCCGCGCGGGCCGAGGCGGGCTGGTTGGGCCTGTTCGTGCTCGACGGGCTGCTCATGCGCCGCGTGGAGGTGGGCAAGCGCTCGGCGTGTGAGCTCTTCGGTCCGACCGACCTCATCCGGCCATGGGACACCGACGGTGACTACGACCCGCTGCCGATCTCGGTCAGCTGGCTCGTGCTCAAGCGCACGCGGCTGGCGGTGCTCGACACCGCCTTCGTGCTGCGCGTTGCCCGCTGGCCGACGATCACCAGCCGCCTCGTCAGCCGCGTGGCCCAGCGTGCCCGCTACCTGACGCTCACCCAGGCTGTCACCCACCTACCCCGCGCCTACGTCCGGCTGCTCATCCTCTTCTGGCTGCTGGCCGAGCGGTGGGGGAGGGTCGGGACCGACGGGGTATACGTCACCCTCCCGCTCACCCACGAGGTCCTGGCGATGCTCATCGGGGCCCACCGGCCGACAGTGACGATCGCGCTGCAGCGCCTCACCCGCGCCGGGTTCCTCATCCGCGAGCGCTCGGACCGTTGGCTGCTCACCAACAGCGCCATCGAGGCGCTGGCGCATCCCGAGAGCATGGGGCTGGTCGTCGACGACGATCCGTTGTACGGCGACGAACAGCCGCATCCCGATTCGTGAACCGGGAGCGCCTCCGAGGGGTACCGTCGTGGTCGCGATGTTGTCCCAGGATCTCGGCGGCGCACTGATCGAGTATCTGAGCGACGCTCACGCGCTCGAGCAGATGGGCCTGCGCGTGCTCGAAGAGGGCTGTCGACTCGAGCCCGACGAGATCACGGCCGACATCTACCGCGCCCACCACCAGCAGACCCGCGGGCACCTGCGCCTCATCGACGAGCGGCTGCAGTGCCCATCACGTCTCCCTGCCGGCGCCGACCGACGCCGCCGTGCGCGTGGCCGCGCTGCAGATCGAGTTCGCTCCCGGCGCCTCGTGCACCCCGGCGGAGCTGGCCATCAGCGCCTACACCTTGGAGAACCTCGAGATCGGCGTCTACCACGCTCTGCGGGGCCTCGCCCGCCGCCTCCACGACCATGAGACCGAGGTCATCGCCCAGCAGATCCTCGAGCAGGAGGAGGACGCCGCCGAGCTGGTGGCGAGCCGGATCGACCGGGCGCTGCCGGCCTAGACCTGGATCCGCCGATCCTGGCTACACGGCCGCCGGCCCGTCGTCGTCAGCCGCTGTGGCGCGCACGTAGTCGATCAGCGCGCGATCGTCAGACACGCGCCGCTCCACGAGTTGGCCGGTGCACGCGCACAGGTCCAGCAGCGCCCGCTCGTTGGAGAGCTCCACGACGCGCCAGGTGGCGCCGAAGAGCTCCCAGCGTTCGAGGTCGGCCAGGGTGAGCGAGGTGTCGGCCATCGGCTGACAGCCTAGCCCTCGCGACTTGGATGTCTGGCGGCCGGTGCGAACGTGCTAGCGCGACGGCCGCCGGCGTCGCCGGTGAAATTCGATGTCGCCGAACGAGCCCTGGCGCTGTCCGTCAGGCGCGCCCGCAAAGCCGCCGGCGGCCTGCCAGCGGCGACGCGGAGGCCCCGCGTACTTACCGAACGGGTCAGATGGCGCGACGGCGCCGGCGAAGCTACCCACTCGCTCCTTGCGGACATCGTGGTAGCGAGGATCTACCGCACTGGGCATGGTGGCATGCCTCCCTTCAGATCGTGCCACGATATCGTAGCACGATATCCTAGGCGCGCGGAAGCCTCGGGGGCCGTGGAATCTGGATCCGCCGCGGCTGGAGCACACGCTCGCGTTCGCGCTCGTAGAGGAGGTCGCGAAGGTGACCCTGGAGCAGGTCCTCGACGGTGATCAGTCCCACGATCTGGCTGGGATCGGCGCGCGACAGGACCACCGCCGTGGTCACGTGCTCTGAGGCAAAGCGCCGGGCGAGCTGGCGCAGCGTCTCGTCGGGGAACGCGGTGAGCGCGGGGGGTAGCGCCGCCTCGCCGGCCAGCATGCCGCCGCGGCCGTCGAGCTCGATGAGCTGCCGCCGCGGGATGACGCCCAGCAGCCCGGCCTGCTCCTCCATCACCGGGTACAGCCACTGGCGGCGCACGTCGGCGCGCGCGCTCAGCTCGGCCAGGGATTCCTGGCCGTGGGCGATGATCGGCGTCGTGTGCATCACCTCGTCCACGAGCAGCACCTCGAGCGGATCGACGGCGTACTCGCGGGAGAGGTGCAGGCCCCGGCGCGCCACCTTCTCGGTGAGCACCGAGCGCTTGAGCAGCAGCGCCGACACGGTGTAGGCGGCGGTCGCGGCGATCAGCAGCGCCAGCAGCAGCGGCCAGGCGTGGGTGAGCTCGAGCGGGAACACGACCCCGGTCAGCGGGGAGCGCATGACGCCGCCGACCACCGCCGACAGCCCGATGAGCGCCCAGAAGCCCGGCGTCACCGACGGCAGGATGTGGCCCTCGAGCGCGCCCAGCGCGCCACCGATCATGAACACCGGGGCGAGCACGCCGCCCGAGGTGCCCGAGCCCAGCGACAGCCCCCAGATGAGCGTCTTGACCACGAGGATGCCGATGATCAGCGACATGCCGGCGCGGCCGGTGAGGAGCTGGTCGATCACGTCGTAGCCGACGCCGAGCGCGCGCGGCTGGATGAGCCCGCCGATCCCGATGATGAGCCCGCCGATCGCCGGCCACCACATCCAGTGCAAGCGGCAGGCGGGAGAACGCGTCCTCCGAGGCGTAGACCAGGCCGGTGGCCGCGATCGCCAGCAGGCCGCCGACGGCGCCCGCCGGGACGCACAGCAGCTCGTCCCCGGCGGTGAGGTGGAGATGCGCCAGCGTCATGGCGAACAGCGCCCCGTGGCCGATGAGAATCCCGCGCAGGATCGTGCTGGTGACGACTGACGCCACCACCGGCACCAGGCTGCGCGGCCGCCACTCGAACAGGAGCAGCTCCACTGCGAGCAGCACCGAGGCCAGCGGTGCGTTGAAGGTGGCGGCCATGCCCGCGGCGGCGCCCGCGACCAGCAGCGTCTTGCGCTCATCGGCGGACATGTGCAGCGTCTGGGCCACGACCGAGCCCACCGCGCCGCCGGTCATGATGATCGGGCCCTCGGCGCCGAACGGCCCGCCGCTGCCGATGCTGATCGCGGCCGAGATCGGCTTGAGGACGGCAACGCGGGGATCGACCCGGCTGCCCCTGGTGAGGATCGCCTCGATCGCCTCCGGCATGCCGTGGCCGCGGATCTTCTCGGACCCGAACCGGGCCATCAGCCCGATGATGAGCCCGCCGACGACCGGCGCCAGCAGGATGAGCAGCGGCTGGTGGTGCCCCGCGCCCGGCGCGACCAGGCGCGTGTTGAGGCGCTGGTAGAAGACGAGGTTGGTGATGAGGCCGATCAGCCGCAGCAGCGCCAGGGCGGCGACGGCGCCGGCGGCGCCGATCGGCACCGCGCACGCGGTGATCGTGAGCACGCGGCGGCTGAGCGAGAAGTCGCCCAGATGATCGACGCGCTCTCGGACGGGCGTGCTCAACGCGTCAGCCGCGTGAGCATCAGGTCTGCGGCTTCACTCTCGCTCAGTTCACCGAACAGAGCTTGCATGGTGGGCGCCAGCTGAGCAAGCTCGCGCAGGTGCACCTCTGACAGCGCGCTCAGCGTGCGCGCGCCGAACTCGCTCAGCTTGAGGTGGACCAGCGAGTGCTGGTCGGGGTCGCGCTCGCGCGTGATCAGCCCTGCCTCCTGGGCGCGGTCAATGAGCCCGACGGCGCTGTGATGGCGGATGATCAGCCCGTCGGCGATCTCGCTCACCGTCGGTCCGCGCGGGTCGCGGGAGGAGCGGATGGCGAGCAGCAGCTGATGCTGGGTGGGCGTGATGCCGGCGCGCTTGGCCTGCTGCGTCGCTCCAGTGCAGGAAGCGGCGCAGTCCGTAGCGGAGCTCGGCCAGGCGCTCATAGTCGGCATCGGTCAGCTTGCTTTTTGCGCCGGGCATGTCGCACCACGATATCGTGGTGCGACATGAAGGGGGCCCTCAGGCCGGGACCGCCGCGTCCGCCGTGGCCAGCCACGGATAGCGGGCGGTGTCCTTGCCGGCGTAGTCGGGGTCCAGGTAGATGAAGCAGCGGTGGATCTGCCAGTCGCGGATCTCGAACACGTCGCACCAGCGGCCCGCGCCCCACTCGGGGATGCCGGTGCGCCAAGGGCCGTCCTGGTGCTCGCCGTAGCTCGTGCCCTCGCACACGACGGTGTCCGAGCCCGAGAAGACCCAGTTGAAGTTGGCGTAGTCGTGGCGGATCGCCTTGAGCGTCGCGCCGACGTCGCCGAACATCTTGCCGATCTCCTCGCGGCCGTTGGCGATCCCCCACTTGGGGAACATGACCTGGGCGTCGACGGCGAAGAGCTCGAGGATGCTCTCGCCGGTCGAGGTGACGCCACCGTTGTCAAACGCCTTGAGGTACTCCACGGCGACGGACTTGCGCTGCTCGTCGGTCATCGTCTGACGCGTCAGGGTCATCGACGTGCTCCTTTGAGTGTTGGTGTGTGACCGCGCACGGTGCTTACGCCTCGCTGTCGGCCGGAGCATCGGCGATCCCCCGCCGGTGCGCCAGTGCCGCCGCCTCCACGCGGGTTGACACGCCCAGCTTGGCGAGGATGTTGGACACGTGGACGCTCGCGGTCTTGCGTGAGATGAAGAGCGTCTCGGCGATCTGGCTGTTGGAGCGCCCGTCAGCGACCAGGCGCAGCACCTCGCCCTCGCGCGCGGTGAGCCCCAGCCGCTCGAGCGCGTCGGGCTCGGCCTCGGCCGCGACGGAGGCCCCGGGTGCGGCGCCGTTGGTCGGCGCGGCGGTGTGCAGGCGCGCGCCGCGGATGAGCGCATCGACGTCGGCCTCGAGCGGTGCAGCGCCGACGGCCTGTGCGAGAGCGAGCGCTTCACCGGCCGCGACTCCCGCCGCGACGGGGTCGCCGCCGCCGCTCAGCGCCTCGGCATAGCGGAACAGGGCGTAGGCGAGCGGCACGGGGTCGTGCGTCGCCCGCCATTGCTCCGCTGCCTCCCGCCAGGCAGCGGTCTCGCCCTCACGTTGCAGCCGCGCGTGCTCTGCCAGCACCAGCGCGCGATAGCCGCGATCGGTCGGGCTGAGGATTCGCAGGGCGCCCGCCTCGGAGCGCACGGCCTCGGCCTGGGCGAACACGTCATCGGGCACCGCGCGGCCCTCGTCGTGAGCGGCCAGCGCGCGTTCGGCCTGGACCCGGGCCGTGAGCGACAGGACCATCCACCGGTAGCGAGGGTCGTCGCCGAGGTCGTCGCGCCCCAGCGTCTCCACCAGCGTCCGGTGCGCGGCCTCCAGTTCACCCCGTGAGCGCGCCAGCTCGGCCTCGATCACAGCCAGCGGGTAGACGAACTGGGCGGCGGACGACGCGCGAAGATGCTGCCGGGCCTCCCGCAGCTTCATGCTCGGTGTCGGACGCCAGGCGGCCGCGGATGAGATTGAACTCGGCGCGCAGCAGCCACACGCTCGCCGCAAACACCCCTGGCGCCTCCAGGCCGGGCCTCAAATCCTCCAGCGCCTGCTCCAGCCGTCCCGAGCGCGCCAGCGCCTCGGCCCGATTGGCGCGCAGGAAGGCGCCCATCGGTACGTCCGAGTCCGAGCTGCTCGGCGGGTGGCAGCGCTCGGTCGCAGGCGGCGATGGCGTCGTCGTAGCGGCACACCGTCAGGTACATGTCCGACATGTTCACCAGCGCCCGTAGGCCGAGCCATGACAGTCCCGAGCTCCAGCGCTTCGTCGGCGGTGCGCCGCTCCAGCTCGAGCGCGTCCTCGAACTGGCCGGAGACCATCATCGTCCTGGCCAGCACCTCCTGGGCCTCGAGCCTGTCGCCGGTGGCCCCGACCGCCTCCGCGGCGGCCAGTGCGCGCTCCGCGACCGCCCGAGCGCGCTCCGTCTCCGAGACGCGCGCCAGCGCCCGGGACTGGCGGCTGAGGACGTGGGCGCTCATCGCCGTGGGTGGGTCGAGCGGGAGCAGCCCGACAGCCTCGCTCGAAGCCGGCCACCCCCTCCTCCTCGCGCCCGAGGTCGCCCAGCAGCTCGGCCCGGTCGGCGAGCAGCTGTGCGCGGCGCTCCGGGGCGGCCGCCTCGCCGGCCTCGGCGAGGGCCTGGTCCAGGAGGGCGAGAGCGCGGTTGGGGTCTCCGGCCCGGTGGGCGGCGCTGCCGGCCCGCGCCAGGAGTTCCACGTGGTCGATCGCGGCGCGCTCCGCGGCGTCGGGCACCTGACTCCAGAGCTCCAGCGCCAGCTCGAAATGCCGGCGCGCCGTCACCGGCGCCGAGGCGCGCGGCGGCCGCCGTCCCCGCGCGGACCGAGGCGGGCAGCGCGCGCGGCACGTCGTGGGCGGCGAGCCAGTGGTGCGCGAGCATGGTGGCGGTGTCGAGATCGTCGTCGTCGTGGTCCTCGGCGCGGCGCTCGATGGCCTCGGCGTAGGCGCGATGCAGCCCGGCCCGCTCGTGCGGGAGCAGGTCTTCGTGGATGGCGGTGCGTGCCAGTGCGTGGCGCAGCGCGTACCCGGGCCCGGATCGGTCCACCACCAGCAACTGCTGCTCGACCGCCTCGCGCAGTCCGGCGTGCAGCTCGGCCTCGGGCAGCTGCGGCCACCGTCATCAGCAGCCAGTCGGGGACCCAGCGCGCGGCGGCCGACACGACGCGCAGCAGGTGCTGGGCGCTGTCGGAGAGCAGGTCGGCGCGGGCGAGCACGACGTCGCGCAGGGACGGGGGCAGGTAGTCCTGATCGATGCCGCCTTCGCGAACCGCGCCGAGCAGCTCCTCGACGAACAGCGGGATGCCCTCGGAGCGCTCGAACACCAGGTCCACGAGCTCGCGGTCGGGCCGCTCGCCGAGGATCGCCTCCATCTGCGCGGCCACGTCGACGGCGCCCAGGCGGTCGAGCTCCAGGCGCTCGAGCGCGCGCTGCTGCTCCCAGCGCGCCGCCATGCGGCGAAACGGATGTGCGCGGTGCAGCTCGTCGGAGCGCACCGTGAGCACGAGCAGCAGCGGCCGCATGATCGAGCCGCCGACGAGCAGGGCGAGCAGGTCGAGCGTCGCCTGGTCGGCCCACTGCACGTCCTCGAACACCAGCACGAGGGGCGCGCTCGGAGGCCAGGCGTCCGATCACGGCGACGATGAGCTCGAGCAGGCGCGACGGGTCGCGCTCGCCCGAGAGCGCGTGGGAGCGGCCGTCGTCCAGCTCGGGCACCAGTCGGCCCAGCTCGCCGCGCGCGGCCCCCAGCAGCTCGTCGAGCTCATCCTCGCTCACATCCGCCGCCAGCGCTCGGAACATGTCGATCATCGGCGCCAGTGGGATCCCGCCGCCCTCGAGCTCGACGCACCCGCCGCTCAGCACCCGCGCGTCCGAGCGCGCGCACAGCTCCACCAACTCCCCGACCAGCCGCGACTTGCCCACGCCGGCCTCGCCGCCGACGACGATGGTCACCCGCTCGCCGGCGAGGACGCGCGCCAGCGCCTCCGACAGAGCTTCAGATTCCGTTCGCCGCCCCACCAGGACGGGGCTGACAAGGCTCGCCGCCACGCGCGCATCATTTCAGACGCACCGAAAACGCACGGCCTTCAGCTTCCGTTTGCCGGGCGCGCAGCGCGTGGGTATGCCTTTAGACGCCACCGAATTGAGGGAGGGATCGATGTCCGGCAAGACGATCGCGTCGAGGGCGATGCGACGCGGGCTTGGGGCCCTTGGCTGCGCGCTGGTTGCAGCCGCACTGACCACGGGCGCACTGCACCGCGTCCACAGCGCGGCCGCTGCAGCCGACGGGTGAGGCGCCGGGCGGTCCGGGCGCCCAGTCCTATCTCGACGTGGCCCGCAAGGACTGCTTCGGGACCGCGCGCAACACGACCTCCAAGGTGTGGTTCACCGTGGCCGGCGGCGTGCTCTCGGACGTGTTCAGCCCGAACATCGAGGCCACCAACGTCAACACGGTCCAGTACATCGTCACCGACGGGCAGCACCTTCGCCGATCTCCAGCAGCGCGACATGACCTACTCGCTGTCCTCGCCGGACCCCAGCGGCATGGTCTGCCAGGTGACGAGCACCGACCGGGCCCACGGCTTCCGCCTGGTCAGCGACTACATCACCGACCCCGCGCGCACCAGCGTCGTGGTGCACACCACGCTGCAGCCGCTCGGACGGCAACGCGAGCGCCGTGTCCAAGCTCAAGGTGTACGTGCGCTACGACGCGACGATCGACAACAGCGGTGGCGGCGGGACCACCAACGGCGGCGCCAACAACGCCACCGTCGACCCGTCCAGCACCGCCCTGGTGTCCTCGGACACCACCGCCCCGACCGGCCCGTTCGCGGCCCAGGTGGTCGGCGCGCTCGTCGCCGACCATCCCTTCCTCGCCGAGTCAAGCGGCTTCGTGGGCACCCCCAGCGACGGCCTGAACCAGCTCGACGCTGCATCACGCGCTGGTCAAGCGACTATCGGTCGGCGACGGACGGCAACGTCGTGCAGACCGCCCTGCTCGAACACGACGCCCGGCCGGCCGTTCACGCTCGCGCTCGGCTTTGCCCCGGCCGCGGGCGGCGCCATCGCCGCGGCCCAGGGCAGCGCCACGCAGCCCTTCGGCGCGCACCCTCGCCTCCTACGAGGCCGGCTGGCACGACTACGACGCGTCGCTGCGGCGCCCGCCCGCCGGGCTCCCCGGCTTCTCGCGCGCGCAGGACGCCGCCATGCAGAGCACGTACTGGCTCTCGGCCAACGTCATCAAGGCGGCCGAGGACAAGACCAACATCGGCGCGTTCGTGGCCTCGCCGACGGACCCGTGGGGCCAGTCGGTGCCGGCGTCGACGACCCATGCGGGCTGGACCTACCGCGAGGTGTTCGCGCGCGACAGCTATGAGACGTTCACCGGCCTGCTCGCCGACGGCGACCGCGCCTCCGCCCGGGACATGGTCCTGTTCATGTTCGACAAGACCCAGCAGCCCGACGGCAGCTTCCCCCGTGACTCCGAGCTCGACGGCTCCGTGGCCCCCGACACGTTCGGGCTCTCGGAGATCGACGAGGTCGCCTACCCGCTGCTGATGGCGTGGGAGGCCGGCCTGTCGGGGGATGCCGTCGTTCTACCGCGACCACATCCGGCCGGCCGCCGACTACATCGTCGACCACGGCCCCAGCACCGGCGCCGAGCGCTGGGAGGAGCACCCCGGCTACTCGCCGGCCACGATCGCCGCCGAGATCGCCGGCCTGGTGGCGGCCGGTCAGCTCGCCCAGGCCGCCGGGGACACGGCCCGCGCGCACCTGTACCTGGCCACCGCCGACGACTACCAGCGCAACGTCAAGGCCTGGACGGTCACCACCTCGGGTCCCGACGGCCCGCGCTACTTCATCCGCGAGTCGGTCTCGGGCAACCCCAACACCAACCAGACCTACAACCTGGGCAACGGCAGCCTCAACAACGTCGACCAGCGCTCGATCATCGACGCCGGCTTCCTCGAGCTGACGCGCATGGGCGAGCTGTCAGCGACCGATCCCGACGTCCGGGCCTCGCTGAAGGTCGTGGACTCGGTGCTGGAGAGCCAGACGAGCTCGGGGCCCGGGTGGCATCGCTACGGGATCAAGGCCAACGGGAGCACCGACGGCTACGGCGACTGCTACGTCCCGGATCCCACCACCTGCTCGCCGACCGGCGAGGGCTGGTTCACGCACGCCGTCGGTTCCGGCCACCTGTGGCCGCTGCTGGACGGCGAACGCGCCGAGCAGGACCTCCAGGCCGGCGCCACCGCCGCCGCGTCGCGTCTGGCGGCGACGTTCCAGCGCATGACCTGGGGGCTCGGGTACGTCCCCGAGCAGGTGTGGGAGGACCCGAACACGCCCGCCTCGCCGTTCGGCGCCGACCCCACCACCGCCTCGATCGGCTTCACCAACGGCAAGGCCGCCGGATCGGCCGCGCCGCTCATCTGGGGCCAGGCCCAGTACCTGCGCCTGGTCCTCGACCTCCAGCAGGGCAAGGTGTCTGACCAGCCGTCGATCACCCGGGCCCGCTACCTGCGCCCCGGCCCGCCCTCCGACGTCGGCGTGACGATCACCTCCCCGGCGAACGGGGCGATGACGACGGGTGCCACGACGACGATGACGGGGACGACGACCCCGGGCGCCACCGTCGACGTGTCGGCCGGGCAGCCGGGCGCGACGGCCAACCCCACCACCGTCGTGGCGACCGTCGCCGACGCCAAGGGCGACTTCAGCGCGACGGTGCCCACCCCGGCGGGCAGCCACGGTGATCACCGCCACGGCCACCGACCGGCGCGCGCGCGACCGGCTGGGCTCAGGTGTCGGTGATGGGTGACGCTTAGCGCTTCCGAAGCTGACCGACAAAGCGGGTCCGCTGGCGAGCGTCTGGTAGACGACGCAGTAGCGCTCGGTGAGCTTGCTCGAGCAGCGCGAGCTGCTCGGAATCCAGTTCGCCGTCGAGCTCGAAGGACAGCCGGATGGCGCTGAAGCCGACGGGCGCGTCGCGGTCGACGCCCAGCGTGCCCCGGAAGTCCAGGTCGCCCTCGGCCCGGACGCGCCCGGTGGTCACCGGGAGCTCCAGCGACGTCGCCACCGCGCGCAGCGTCACCCCGGCACACGCCACCAGCGCCTCGAGCAGCATGTCGCCCGAGCACAGCAGGGTGCCGTCGCCGCCCGTGGCGGGATGAAGCCCGGCCTCGGCCAGCGCCCGGCCGGTCTGCACCGAGCACGAGACGCCGTCGCCGAGCGAGCCCTCCGCGCGCAGCGTCACCAGCGCGGCATCGGGCGTCGTCGCGGTAGCGCTCCTTCAGCGGGCCCTGCACGGCCACCAACGCGTCACGATCCATGCCGGTAATCTCTAGAGCCACCGGCCTTGCGCCCCGGCCGCGTGCGTGACATGGTGCCGCGGCGTATGGCGAGCTTTGAGCCCGTCCCGTTCGCAGATCGCTCCGAGGGTCAGAAGGTGATCATCGGCGCCGTCATCCCGGCGCTGGTCGGTGCCCTTGCGGGCTTCCTTGTCGGCGCGTCGGCCGCCGGCTACTGGGTGGTGGCGCTGCTCGCGGGCGTGGGGGCCTTCCTCGGCGGTTTTGAGCACTCCGACGGCTGGGACGCGGCCGACCGCGGCTTCTTCGGCGGCGTCATCTACGGCACCACCCTGCTGCTGGTGCACGAGCTCATCCACAACCACGCCAAGGTCTCGCTGGGCAGCTTCCCGCCCTTCCTCGTTGTGATCACCGCCCTGGCCGGGACGCTCCTGTCCGCGGGCGGAGGGCGGGTGGCGCGGACTCAGCGCGGGCGCGCCGTCAGCCGCCGACCGGCGTAGCGCTCTCGAGCAGATTGGCCTGGACGCGGGCCAGGTGAGCGCGCATGACGCGGACGGCGTGGTCCACCTCGCGCTTGGAGAGGGCCTCCACCAGCTCGACGTGGTCGGCCTGATAGGCGGCGCGGCGCTCCCGTGAGTCGTTGCGGCGCTTGAGGTTGCCCCAGATCTCACCCTCGCGGGCGTTCTCCACGACGCGATACATGGTGAGCAGGAGCTGGTTGCGGCTGGCGGCGACGATCGCGTGGTGCAGCGCGAAGTCCCATGCCTCGAACTCCTCCGCGCTCTTGGCCGCGCCGCCGCCCTCGACGCACCGCCACAGCTCGTCGAGGTCGCGCTGCGTGGCATAGGCGACCACCAGCGGCAGCACCTGAGGCTCGATGAGCTGCCGGGCGGCCATGACGTCGGCGGGCCCCACCTCGCCCGCGTTCGGGTCGTCGCGGTCTCCCGCCGATCCCCCACGGCCGTCG
This sequence comes from uncultured Actinomycetota bacterium, assembly GCA_963790605.1. Taxonomy (GTDB): domain Bacteria; phylum Actinomycetota; class Thermoleophilia; order Solirubrobacterales; family Solirubrobacteraceae; genus Palsa-465. Next base: position 548,151 of record CAWBPG010000006.1, read on the forward strand.
TGGGGCAGGAGGAACGTGCCCCGGCCCACCTCGCGTGAGATGCGCCCATCGGCCTCCAGCAGCGCCAGCGCGTGGCGAACCATCGTCCGGGTCACGCCGAACTCGCTGGCCAGGCTGCGCTCGGTCGGCAGCCTGCCTCCGGGTGCGTAGTCGGGCTCGGCGCCCCGGGTCAGGATCAGCTGGGCCAACTCCTGGCTGTAGGCCGGTGGGCGGGTGGGTGCTGATGGGTTGGCCATGTCGTGTGGGCAATGCTGACGGCGGCACCGGCGCTTCGTCAACCTGACCGGTGCGTGTGAACAACCAATCCTACCCTTTGCGCCATTTCTAAGGGAATTCTCAACGGTTGCGAGTTGACGCACCAACGAGCCAGGTGTACGTTGAACCAATCCGACAAATCGGACCAAAGGGTTCGAGCGCCGGATCTCACCCGAGAGGAGAGAGACCAGCTGTGAGACTCGCGACCGTCATCACGGAGGAGGGTCTGCGCCTTCATGCCCGCGGGCGCAATGGCTACGTCGACGTCGGCCACGCCACCGGCGACAGCCGGCTCTCGGAGCTCAACGCCGTGCTGGCCGGGGGCCCCGAGGCGATGGAGATCGTGCGCGGCGTCTGCGACCAGGAGGGGCGCGAGCTCAGCGAGGCCGAATACGGACCGGCCGTCCCGTCGCCGCGGCGGATCCTGTGCCTGGGCGTCAACTACCTGGAGCACGCGCTCGAGGGCGGTCGCCCGCCCACCAAGTGGCCCGAGACGTTCGTGCGCGGTGCCGACTCGGTCGCCGCGCCCTACGGCGAGCTCGTCAAGCCCGGCGCTGAGCGAACGCTTTGACTACGAGGGAGAGCTGGGGCTGGTGATCGGCGCCGGCGGCCGCTACATCCGGGCGGCGGACGCGCTGTCGGCGATCGCCGGATACGTGATCATCAACGACGGGTCGGCGCGGGAATGGCAGCGCGCCGCCTCGCAGTGGACGCCCGGCAAGAACTTCGACGGCACGATGCCGATCGGCCCCGAGGTGGTCACCACCGACGAGCTGGACGCGTCGGCGATCCAGCTGACCACGAAGCTCAACGGCGAGGTCATGCAGTCCGCCAGCACGGCGCAGATGATCTTCGACATCCCGCGGACGATCGAGTACCTCTCGTCGTTCACCACCCTGCGTCCGGGCGACGTGATCGCCACCGGTACCCCGGGCGGCGTGGGGTTCGCGCGGACGCCGCCGGTCTGGCTTCAGCCCGGTGACCTCGTCGAGGTCACGATCGAGGGGGTGGGCAGGATCGCCAACCGCGTGGCGGCGGAGGAGCGCGCACGCGACGGCTGGCCCTGGATTCCGCCCACCCCCGACACGGCAGTGCTGTAAGCGCTCCACCCACCCACAGGTTGCCCACACGAGGAGGAGAGATGTTGGGACGCAGATCAACGCGACGCGCCCGGCTGCTGGCGGGGACGGTGGTTGTGGGGGCGGTGCTGGCCGCCGGCTGCGGCTCCAGCTCCGGTCCGGGCGGCGGCGCCGGGTCCAGCGGATCGGGCGCCAAGGTGTCGTCGGGCTCGGCTCTGACGGTCGCCGACGTGGCGCCGTTCACCGGCACCGATGCCGCGCTCGGCCCGACCTACCTGGTCTCGTGCGACGCCGCCACCAACGCGATCAACTCCGCCGGCGGAGTCCTCGGGCACAAGCTCAACTGCAAGTCGGTGGACACGCGCGGCGACCCGGCCGACGCCGTGCCGGCGGTCCATCAGATGTACGCGTCGACCTCCTCACTGGCGTTCGTGATCGGCTGCACCTCGGACGAGGCCGCGTCGGTCGTGCCGATCTTCGCCTCCAACAAGACCGTCTCGTTCTGCATGACGGGGCAGTCGGAGTTCGACCACGTCAAGTTCCCCTACTTCTACCGTCTCGTGCCGCCGGACCTCTCGGAGTCCTACGCGATGGTGGCGATCGCCAAGAACCGCGGCTACAAGAAGCTGGCGCTGGCCTTCGGCAACGACATCGGCTCGCAGACGTTCATCGCCCCGGCGATCGCGGCCATCAAGAAGGCCGGGCTGCAGCTCGTGTCCAACCAGACCCTCGACCTCAGCGCGACGCACGTTCCGGACCGAGGCGGCGAAGATCGTCGACTCAAAGCCCGACGTGATCCTCACCGAGGCCCTGGGCCCGACCGAGGCCTCGTTCCTCACCGAGGTCAAGCAGCTCAACGGCGGCAAGATGATCCCCGTCATCGGGACGTCGGCGACCATCTCGCCGGATTGGTTCAAATCGGTCTCCAACGCGATCGGCGGCAGCACGCTCGCCGGCGACTTCCAGGCCGACAACCTGATCACCGAGAGCAGCGGGCCGGCGTTCTCCGCCTTCGCCAAGGCGATCGACGCCGAGAAGGGCAAGGTCGGGAGCACGGGCGACTTCTCGACCTACCTCACCGCTCCGGGAGCGGTGCACCTGTACGACGGGATCAACCTCGCCGCCCTGGCCATGCTCGCCGCCCACAGCACGTCCCCGGCCAAGTACATGCCGTTCATCCTCAAGATCGGCGACGGCGCCCCCGGGGCGACGGTCGTCAACTCGTTCGCCCAGGGCGCCGCGGCGCTCAAGGCGGGCAAGCAGATCCGCTACGAGGGCCCGGGAGGTCCCACCAGCTTCGACGCGTACCACGACTCGGCCGGGTTGTTCCAGGTCGACACGTATACGGCCAACGGGACGGTGAAGGTCGCCGGCAACCTGTCGACGACCGAGCTGCGCTCACTCGGTCTCTGATCCAGACGCGGGATGAGCGTCTTCGTCGCCTCGATCGGGTTCGGCCTCGTCACCGCGGCCGTGCTCGCCCTGGCTTCGGTGGGCTTCACGCTGCAGTTTGCCGTCACGAACGTGCTCAACCTCGCCTATGGAGGGGTCATGATCGTGGCGGCATACGCGGCCTACGCGCTCAACAACGCCGGTCGTCAACGTGTGGCTGGCGGCGATCGTGGGGATCGCCGTGGGCGCGGTGGCGTCGGTGGTGCTCAACACCGTCGTCTACACGCCGTTCCAGCGCCGGGGCGCGTCGCCGATCGCGATGGTGATCGTCGCGCTGGGGATGACTCTCATCCTGACCTTCGGGACCCAGGCCCTCGCCGGGCCCACCAACGTCTCCTACTCCATGAGCCAGGGCGCGACGGTCAAGCTGGGCTCGATCGAGCTCACCGTCGTCCAGCTCGTGATCATCGCGCTGAGCATCGTCGTGATGCTGCTGGTGCACGCGCTGATCCGCTACTCGCGGCTGGGCAAGGCGATGCGGGCCACGGCGGCCAACCGCTCTCTGGCGCGCAACTGCGGCATCCGCACCGACCGCGTCGTGATGGCCACGTGGCTCATCAGCGGTGCCCTGTGCGGCCTGGCCGGCGTGACCTTCGCCATCGACTCGGGCACGTTCGGGGCGACCAGCACCGACGTGTTCCTGGTGCTCATCCTGGCGGCGGTGTTCCTGGGCGGGCCGGGCGAGGCCTACGGGGCGATGCTCGGCGCGCTGGTGATCGGCCTGGCCACCGAGGTGAGCGCCTCCGTGATCGTCTCGTCCTACAAGGACGTGATCGCGTTCGTGATCCTGCTGGCGATGCTCACGGTACGCCCGAACGGGCTGCTGGGGGCACGGGCCTAGCCCGATGATCTACTACATCACCAACCTGCTGGTCTACGCCGGCGTGGATGCGCTGGCCTGCCTGGGCCTCAGCCAGCAGTTCGGGGTGGGCGGGGTCACCAACTTCGGCTTCATCATCTTCCAGGCCGCGGGCGCCTACACGGCCGGGCGTCCTCTCGCTTCCGCCCGACAGCGCCAACGGGGCGTTCCAGAGTACGTCCTGGGCCTCAACCTTCCGTTTCCCGCTGCCCTGGATCGGAGCTGCGATCGTCGGCGGGCTGCTCGCCGTTCCCGTTCGCGGCGATCGTGGGACGGCGGTTGCGCGGAGACTTCGCCGCCGTCGGGCTGCTCGTCACCGCCGTCATGTTCAACCTGCTGGTGACGAACTTCGTGCCGCTGTTCAACGGCGCCGCGGGCCTCTCGCTGGTGCCCTCGCCGATCCAGGGCTCGTTCAACCCGCAGTCGGCCGGCTACCAGTGGGTCTACGGCGCCGTTGCGATCCTCCTCGCCTTCGCGGTGTACTGGTTCGTCAGCCGGATCACCAACTCGCCGTACGGCCGCACCCTGCGGGCCGCGCGTGACAACGACCTCGTCGCCGACTCGCTGGGCAAGAACCTGCGGTCGCTGCGGACGTCCAGCCTGGTCATCGGCGGAGCCATCGCCGGTCTCTCGGGCGGGGTCCTGGTCGGGTTCATCAACCTCTGGGATCCGCAGGCGTGGGGCTACGCCGAGACCGTGGTCCTGTTCGCCGCGGTCATCATCGGCGGCCTGGGCAACCATCGCGGCGCGATGCTCGGCGCGGTCCTGGTCCCGGTCGCGTTCGAGGAGGCGACGCGCTACATCCCGCCGGTGCCCGGCAACCCGAACCTGATCCCGGCGTTGCAGTGGGTGGTGATCGGCTGCCTCATCCTCGTCTTCCTGTGGTTCCGGCCCCAGGGCATCCTGCCCGAGCGGCGGCGCAAGCTGGCCACGCGCACGCCCGACGATGCACCGAGCGCCCCGACCGACCTGGCCGTGCTCGCCTCGCCGCCGGCCCGGGACGGCCGCGGGTCCGCAGTCGCCGCGGTCTCCGAGGTGATCCTGGAATGCCGCGACCTCGTCCGCAGCTTCGACGGCGTGCGCGTCGTGGAGGGCGTCTCGATGGCGTTCCAGCGCGGCCGGGTGACCGGGATCATCGGGCCCAACGGCGCGGGCAAGTCGACGGTGCTGGCGATGCTGGCCGGGACGCTCGCGCCGACCGCGGGCCAGGTCCTCTTCCACGGGCAGGACATCTCCGGCCTGCCCGCCTATCGCCGCGCCCGCCTCGGCCTGGTCCGCACCTTCCAGCTCGCGAGCGAGTTCAAGCGACTGACCGTGCTGGAGAACCTCCTCGCCGCGATCCCCGACCAGCGCGGCGACACCTTCCGCGGCGCGGTGCTCGGACGCCGCTACTGGGGCGCGGAGGAGCGCGAGGCGATCGAGCGGGCCCAGGCGATGCTCGAGCGGTTCGGTCTGCTGGGCCTGGCCGACCGCTACGCCGGGGACCTCAGCGGTGGCCAGCGGCGGCTGGTGGAGATCATGCGGGCGCTGATGGCCGCGCCGGACGTGCTCCTGCTCGACGAGCCGATGGCCGGCGTGCATCCGCGGCTGGCCCACGATCTGGGCATGCGGCTCGTCGGGCTCAGCGAGGAGGGGACGACGATCGTCATGGTCGAGCACGAGCTGTCGATCATGGACGAGTTCTGCGATCCGGTGTACGTGCTCGCCGACGGGCAGGTCCTGGCCGAGGGCACGATGGCCGCGCTGCGCTCCCGCGAGGAAGTCGTCGAGGCCTACCTTGTCGGCTGAGCCGGTCAGCGACGGCGCGGCGCCGGAGCGCTCGGTCACCGGCGTGGCGCTCCAGACCGTCGAGCTCACCGCCGGCTACGGCGGGAGCCCGGTCATCCACGGGCTCTCGCTCTCGGTCGCCCCCGGGGAGGTGGTCTCCATCGTCGGCCCCAACGGGTCGGGCAAGAGCACGCTGCTCAAGAGCGATCGTGGGCGTCGTCGAGACCCTGTCGGGCCGCGTGCTCATCGGCGAGACCGACGTCACCGGCTGGCGGTCGGAGGACATCGCGCGGATCGGCGTCGGCTACGTGCCTCAGGTCGACGACGTGTTCGCGCCGCTCACCGTGCGCGAGAACCTGGAGATGGGCGGCTACCTGCTCAAGGCGCGCGACGTCGCGGCGCGGATCGAGCACGTGCTCACCGTGTTCCCCCGGCTCGCCGCGATGATGAGCCGGCGCGCGGGCAAGCTCAGCGGGGGCGAGCGCAAGATGCTCGCCATGGGCCGCGTGCTCATGCTGTCGCCCGCACTGGTCGTGCTCGACGAGCCCACCGCCAACCTGGCTCCGCAGATCGCCGTCACCGTGCTGGAGGACGCACGTCCGCCAGCTCGCCGGCACCGGCGCGTCGGTGCTGGTCGTCGAGCAGCGGGCGCGGGCGGTGCTGCGAGATCTCCGATCGCACGTACGTGATGGGCGGCGGGCAGCTGCGGATGGAGGGAACCCCGGCCGAGCTCGCCTCCAGCCCCGAGTTCGTCGATTCGTTCCTGGGTGGCGGCAGTCGCGTCGCCTGAGCCGGCGGCGCCACGTCGGCGCGCCGAGGCTTCTTAGCGCGACCTTCACCGACTCGCATGGTCTTCTCAGCTGGATGCGCCAGTATGTGTGGCTCATGGCCGACCCTCAGCGTGGCACTGGGTCCGCGGTCCACGCACGGACGCCGGCGCCTCGGCCGGCGGGCGCTCGGCACCGCCGTCATCGGCGTGGTCTCGCTCGGGCTTCTGCTGTGGGTGGCGCCGCCGGGCGACGTCGTGCGCCAGATCGGCGACATGAACCCGGCGTGGGTGCTGGCCGCCATCGCGCTGGAGCTGGGCTCATGCCTGAGCTACGTGATCATCTTCCGGCGCTTCTTCCCCGAGCCCCCGCGCTCGGTCAGCCGCACGGTGGCCTGGATCGCGATGGGGGCGGGCGCGGTGCTGCCCGGGGGCAACATCTCCTCGGCGGCGGCCACCGGGGTGCTGCTGCGCCGCCACGGCATCGGCACCCGCCGGCTGCTGACCCGGTGCGCGGCGCTGCTGTCGCTGCTCACGGGCTTCGGCTTCGCCGTCAACGGACTCGCCGGCGTGTGGCTGCTGCTGGGCCTGCCCGGCGGCCCCCACGACCTGAGCCACACCGGGATCCCGATCCTCGTGTCGGTCGGCGTGCTGGGCGCCGCCACGCTGATCGTGTGCGCCGGGCGCCGCCTCGGCGCCACCGCTCCGCGTGCCGTCCGCGCCGTGGCCGCGGGCCTGCACGGCGCGTGGAGCGCCGTCCGCGCGCCCCACTGGCGGCTGGTGGGCGTGGCCGGCTTCCTCTGCCTCGACATGGCCGCCCTGTGGGCCGCGTGCGCCGCCCTCGGCCATCCCCTGGGCTTCCCGGCCATCGGTGATCGCCTACTGCATCGGCTATCTGGCGACGGCGATCCCGATGCCGGCCGGTCTCGGCGTGCTCGACACGGGGCTGGCGGCGGCGCTCGTGCTCTACGGTCTCCCGCCCGCGGCGTCGGTCGGCGCCGTGCTCGTCTATCACGCCATCTCCATCTGGGTTCCGGCGCTGGGCGGGCTCGCCGCCTGGCTCCCGACCTCCGGCCGGCGCGTGCGCCGCCGCGCCGCGGTCAGCGTGCCCGAGCTCCGTCCCCTTCAGCTCGCCGGCACCGAGTCAGACCGCTGAGCGGCGCCTGAGCGCCCGACGTAAGAAACCGGGCGGGACCGCAGCTAAGCGGTCAACAGCAGTTACCGCTCTCCGCAGGAGCCGACATGAGCACACACCTCCTTCCTCGCCGGGCGCCGACCACCGCCTCAACCAGGTGCTCGCGCTCGCTGTCGATCAGCTTGACGGCCACTACGTCGCTGCGATACGGCTATACGGGGTTCTACATCGACCACGTGATCGACATGGCCGACATGCTCTCCACCGGGACCATCGAGCAGTTCCCCTCGCGCTTCTCGCCGACCGACCTCACGAATGTCACCCAGCTCTCCCGCCCCTGACGAAGAGATCGACGTCCTCGTCGTCGGTGGGAGCCTGGTCGGGCTCTCCACCGCGATGTTCCTCGGGATCCATGGGATCCGGGCCGTGGTGGTGGAGCGCCACGCCAGCACGGCGATCCACCCGCGGGCCGGGCACTTCCAGCTGCGCACGTCGGAGGTCCTGCGCTCCGCGGGGCTGGAGCCGCGGGTGCGCCGGCGCTCAGAGGAGCAGTACCTCCCCAACGGCGGGATCAACAACGTCGAGTCGCTCGCCGGCCGCGAGATCGCCAGCTACTTCGCCAACCTGAACGCCGGGGTGGAGGAGTTCAGCCCCACGATCAGGATGTTCATCGACCAGGACGCGCTGGAGCCGATCCTCCGCGAGCGCGCCCGGGAGCTGGGCGCGCAGCTGCGCTACCGGACTCAATGCAGCGCGCTCGTGCAGGACGCCGACGGCGTCACCGCCACGCTCCTGGACCTCGAGCAGGACACCGAGTTGACGATGCGCGCACAGTATGTCGTCGCCGCTGACGGCAATCGCAGTCCCACCCGTGACCAGCTCGGCATCGCCATGCGCGGCCACGGGCTGTTGTCCAACAGCGTCACCATCTACTTCCGCGCCGACGTCGACCTCGGCCCGCTGCTGGCGGGGCGCGACCAGGGCGTCAACTACGTCACCAACCCAGTGCTGCGCGGCTTCTTCCGCCTGGACCGGACGGGGAACCGAGGCTTTCTCGTCGTCAACCTGATCGGCGACACGGCGCGGCCGGAGATCATCGCCGCCTACCCCTCGGCGCCGTGGGCCAACGTCGCGGAGACCATCGACGAGGCGCGTGCGCTCGAGCTGCTGCGCGCCGCCATCGGCGTCCCGGAGATCCCGGTGACCGTCGAGGACATCGCGACCTGGCGTGCCGTCGCCGACAGCGCCGAGCGCTACTGCCAGGGGCGGGTCTTCCTGGCCGGGGACGCCGCCCACACGATGCCGCCCAACGGCGGCTTCGGCGGCAACACCGGCGTGCAGGACGCGCACAACCTGGCCTGGAAGCTCGCCTTCGTGCTCAAGGGCATCGCCGGGCCCGAGCTGCTGGACACGTATGACGCGGAGCGGCGGGCGATCGGGGAGCTGACCGTCGAGCAGGCCTACACGCGCTACGTCACCCGGGTGGCGCCCTATCTGGGGACCGAGGGGATGCAGGAGATCGTCGACGACTGGTCGATGGAGATCGGCTACCGCTACAACTCGGCCGCTGTGGCGCTGGAGCCCGGCGACGCGCCCCCGCTCCACGAGCACCCACGGGAGTCTCGAGGGCGGCCCGGCTCGCGGGCGCCGCACGTCCCCGTCGCAGCGCGCCGGGACGTCGCTCTCCACTCTCGATCTGTTCGGCACCGCGTTCGTGCTCCTGGCCGGGCCCGACGGAGCGGCCTGGCACGATGGCGCGCTGCGCGCCGGCGAGGCCCTGGACGTGCCGCTGGACGCCTACGTCGTCGGCGGCGGAGAGCTGCGCGACCCGGGTGCGGCGTTCGCGGTGGCGTACGGGATCTCTCCGGCCGGCGCGGTGCTCGTGCGGCCCGACGGTTTTGTCGCCTGGCGTGCCCGCGACGCCGCGGGCGCGTCGGACACCGCTGTGCACGACGTGCTGGAAGCACTGCTGCTGCGTCACCGGGACGCGCCCAGCGAGACGGCCGACTCGACCACCCCCAGTTCTTGACCGGAAAGGACACATCCGATGCCGAACGTCGTCCGCGCCGACACCGTGGGCTCGCTGCTGCGCCCCGACTACCTGCTGCGCGCCCGCGCGCAGTTCGAGGCGGGGGAGCTCGCGCCCGCGGACTACAAGCGCATCGAGGATCGCGCGGTGGACCAGGCGATCGCGATGCAGGAGGGCGCCGGGACTCGACGTCATCTCTGACGGCGAGCTGCGCCGCCACACGTTCATCGACCAGCTGGTCGAGGCCGTGGTGGGACTGACGCCCGACCCGGTGTCCGACCACATCCCAGTGCCGTTCCACGACGAGACCGGCGGCGAGCAGAGCGTGTTCAAGATCCCGCTCTCGGTGACGGAGAAGCTCACCCGGCGCCGGATGATGACCACCGAGGAATACGCCTACGCGCGTGCGGTGGCGCGACGCCCGTTGAAGGTGACTTTGCCCAGCCCGCTGATGCTCTTCCTCGTCTGGTCCCCGGAGCGCACGCGCGAGGCCTACTCCGACCCCTTCGAGCTGTTCGCCGACGGGCTGGCGCTGATGCGCGAGGAGGCCGAGGAGCTGGCCCGGATGGGATGCACCTACATCCAGGTCGACGCGCCGGACTTCGGGCAGCTCGTCGACCCCTCCCAGCAGGAGCTGTGGGCCAAGGCGGGGATCCCGTTTGACCGGGTCCTCACCGAGGGCGTCGACATGCTCAACGAGCTGGCGACCGTCCCGGGCGTGACCTTCGCCGTGCACCTGTGCAAGGGCAACTACGACAGCCAGTGGATCAGCGCCGGAGGCTACGAGTCCCTGGCGGAGCGCATGTTCCCGCGTCTCACCAACTACGAGCGGGTCCTGTTGGAGTACGAGAACGACCGCTCAGGGTCCTTTGAGCCGCTCAAGCGCCTGCCCGATGACAAGATCGTCGTGCTGGGGCTGGTCTCGTCGAAGTTCGACGAGCTGGAGACGGCCGAGGAGCTGTTGGCTCGCATCGATGAGGCCGGCAACTTCTACCCGCGCGATCAGCTGGCCCTCTCGACCCAGTGCGGGTTCTCCTCGGCCGGTCCCGGCAACGCGATCTCAGAGGACGCCCAGGAGCGCAAACTCCAGCTCGTCGCCGAGGTCGCGCGCCAGGCCTGGGGATGACCGCGGGGCCGGCGGGGAGCGGTACCCCCGCGGCAGCGCCGACGCCGCCCACACCGCGGATTTCAAGTTCCCGGCTCCGGCGCCGATGTGTGAAGAGAATGAGTATTCAGGCCGTGCTCTCACGGATCGACGTCATCGCGCAGGCGCAGCAGCAACTCGTCTCGCCCATCGGGTCCTCCAGCTCCGCTGCCGCCAGCGCCATCGGGGCGACGCTGAATGGCACCACGGCCACCGGCGCCGCGACGCCCACCAGCTTTGCCAGCGCGCTCGCACAGGCCCAGGGCACCTCGCTCTCCGGGACCTCGACGGCCACTGGCGTGACCGGGACCGCCACCACGTCGGCCGCGGGCGCCGTCCCGGGCGCCGTCGTGCCCCAGGCGTCGTGGAACCCTCAGCAGAAGCCGATCGCCGGCTGGATCGCGCCGATCCTCGACTGGGCCTCCCAGCACGGCTGGAGCGGCAGCGTCACCAGCGGCTACCGCGACTACTCACAGCAGGCCGCGATCAACGCCTCCGGCGCCTTCAGCGCTCCCGCCGGCAAGTCCAATCACGAGACGACGCAGTACCCCGGCGGGGCCGTGGACGTCAGCGACCCGGCCCAGCTCATCCAGGTGCTCAAGGGCTACACCGGCCCCTACAAGCTCGTCGGCGGGGTCCTGGGTCCGGCCGATCCTGAGCACTTCTCGGCCACCGGCCACTGACGCGCGATGCGGGCACGTCTGTCCTTGGCGTCAGACGTCTGATCTCTCCGGTCCATGGTGAGCGAGACGTGCGGTTGCCGCCGAACCTTCCCCACCGTCTGGAACGTTCCACGGCGGAGTACGCCGCCTGTCAGGTCTGGCGCACTACCACGGTGTCAGTACTCGTCGGGGAGCAGCGCGAAGATGCGCGCCGGCCCGCCGTTGCCGCGGGCCAGCTTGATCGGGGCCACGACGACCTGGGAGCGGGTCGGCAGCTCGGTCAGGTTGGCCACGTTCTCGATGATCATCCGTCCGGACGACAGCCACAGCCGGTGCAGGTCGAACGTGGTGGAGTCCACCGGGTCCGCTGACGGGCCGTCGAACCCGATCGCGGAGATGCCGCATTCCACGAGCGCTTGCGCGCACTCGACGTCCGGGTAGCTCCAGCCCGTCCAGTAGGCCGCGGTGCCCCAGTTACGGGCGTTGTCGGAGCACAGGAAGAGGATGTCGCCGGGGTGCAGGTGGTGCATCTGGGGCTCGAGCTCGGCCAGGGGTATGGGGCCCGGCGGGCGCTCGGAGACGTCGATGGTGAGCGCGTGGGTGACCAGCCGCTCGAGCGGGATGTCGTCCAGCGTGTCGCCGTCGGTGATCTGGTGCGCGGGCGCGTCAATGTGCGTGCCGACGTGGTTGAGCAGGCGCAGCTCGGTCATCGCGTAGCCCTCTTCGGGCACCGATGCGATCGGCCGAAATGACGGCGCTGGAAGGCCTGGAAAGACCGGCATCCCGTCCGCGAACGGATGGGTCAGGTCAACAATTCGCACGTCCCTGCGTCACCTGGCAGCCACGGAGACAACACCCCGGTCGGTCGTCCCCTGGTGGCGCAACCCTACCAGACGACCTCGGCCAGGCAGGAGGGTTCCGGGTCTCGGTGAGTCTCTGAGCGACGTGCCGGCGGCCGCGATACAGGCCGCTTGTTACTCGGCTGGATCCGCGACACGCAGCACCGCTTCGCTGACCGCATCATCGGCACCGAGCCCGCCTTCCAGCCCGACCCGGCCTTGCTGGCCCGCGCGTGCGGGTGCTCGGGAGCCTGGAGCACCACCGCTTCTACCCGGACGAGCTCATCGACGCCGCTCGCGCTCGGCCCGGTTGAGGATCCGTAGGAGGCGTGCGGCCTCGTGGTCGGGGGTCTGCTCGAACCGGGTCTTGGTGATCCGGATCGTGATGAAGCCGTGATCCAGGTGGTCGGCGTCGCGTTCGCGATCATCCTCAAACGCCTCTCGCTGCTTGTGGAAGCCCCAGCCGTCCAGCTCCACGATCACGCCGTGATCCGGGAAGAACACGTCGAGCGTGCGGCCGTTGAACGGGAAGTTGATCTCGGGCTTGGGGAGTCCGTACTTCTCCACGAACGCGAGGAAGTCGTCCTCAAACGGCGACCGGGTGGCGTTGGTGGTGTCGTGGGCGAAGGGCTTGAGCAGCTTCGTGGCGGGGTGGCGCGGGTTGCGCTCCAGGGCATCCTGGAGGGCCCCGGGGCGCAGGAAGCCGTCCAGGCGCGCGTCGTTGACCAGCCGTGATATGGCCTTGTTGGTGAGGCGCGGCGCCAGGTCCAGGGCCGTCCGGGCGGGGCTGGTGGTGGGGACGCCGCGTTGGTGGGTGATGTCGCGTGGCTCTAACGACGGACAACGATGGGTGAGGATGTGGCGTGGACGGCGATCCCCGGTCGGCAGGCTGATCTCCGGGGGCGGCTCGTAGCGCGGCAGGAATCCCCACAGGTAGGCGGCCGACGCGTGACTGGCCACGGCGGTGGGGCCGCCTGCCAGGACGGCGGCGGCGATGAGGGCCTGCGGATCCTGGCGGGCCGGCGGTAGGGCGTAGACGCTGTGGTAGCGGCGCACCAGCGCGCCGGTCCGCAACCGCGCGTCGATGGCCCCTTCGCTGAGGCCAACCCCCAGAAGCTGGGCCCGCGAGATGTTCCCGGACTGCCGTCCCGCGGCCGCTCGGATCGCCGTCTCACGGGGATCGTGGGAGAAAACCGTTATGTCGTGATGGTGATCTCCCACTCTCTACTAAGAGCCTGAGAGCCGGCACTTCCACCCCCCTTCCCCAGCAAATTTTTGGCGTCGCAAGGGCAACGGCGAACCCGTGATGCCCACAGCAGCGACGGACAATCACGGAGCCCGGGTGCGGTGCCCTGAGGAAGGCGCGACAGCCAGCCACCGCGACTACATGCGGGTGTAATATAACTCTCGCATGGAGTCCCCTGTGCTCACGCGCCGGCGCCACCTCGACGACATCGCGGAGGCGCTTCCCCAGCGCGCGGGGGCCCTGAGCCGCCTCTTCTTGGCCCAGTCGCGCCTGGGCATCTCCCGCATCGAGGCCGGGGTGATGGGCGCGGTGGCGCAGCGGCCCCAGCGGATCACCGAGCTGGCCGCCGCCGAGGGCGTCACCCAGCCGGCCATCACCCGCCTGGTCGACCGCCTGCAGGAGCGCCGATGGGTCTCGCGCGAGCATGACCCCGAGGACGGCCGCGTCGTCATGGTGCGCCTCACCGCGGCGGGCGAGGAGATGCTCGGCACCCTGCGGGCCGAGTACCGCGCGCTCGTGCACGAGGAGATGGCCGCGCTGCCCGACGCCGACGTGGAGACGCTGGCGCGGGCCATCGACGTGCTGGACTCGCTCATCGCCCGTCTGCAGGAGCGCGACGCGTGAAGAACGCCCACTACAAGTGGATCGCGTTGTCCAACACGACGCTGGGCATCCTCATGGCGACGATCAACCAGTCGATCGTCATCATCGCGCTGCCGGCGATCTTCCGCGGCATCGGCCTCAACCCGCTCGTCCCGGGCAACACGAGCTACCTGCTGTGGATGCTGCTCGGTTTCATGGTCGTGATGGGCGTGCTGGTCGTGAGCCTGGGCCGGGTGGGGGACATGTTCGGCCGCGTGCGGATGTACAACCTCGGCTTCGCCGTCTTCACCGTCGGCTCGATCCTGCTCTCGGTCACATGGCTCAAGGGCAGCTCGGCGGCGATGTGGCTGATCATCATGCGCATCGTCCAGGGGATCGGCGCGGCGTGCCTGTTCGCCAACTCCTCGGCGATCCTCACCGACGCGTTTCCCGCCGATGAGCGTGGCCTCGCCCTGGGGATCAACATGGTGGCGGCGATCGCGGGGTCGTTCATCGGTCTCGTGCTCGGTGGCGTGCTCGCGCCGGTGGCCTGGCGGCTGATCTTCCTCGTCTCGGTGCCGTTCGGCGTGCTCGGCACCGTGTGGGCCTACTTCAAGCTCGAAGAGCGCGGGGTGCGCAAGCGCGCCCGAATCGACTGGCTGGGCAACCTGAGCTTCGCCGTCGGGCTCATCTCCCTGCTCGTCGGCATCACCTACGGGATCCTGCCCTACGGCGGCCACACGATGGGGTGGACGGCGCCCGGCGTGATCGCGGCGATCGCCGGCGGCCTGGTCATCCTCGTGGCCTTCGTGGTCATCGAGACTCGCGTCGCCGAGCCCATGTTCCGCCTGCCGCTGTTCCGAATTCGCGCGTTCTCCGGCGGCAGCGTGGCGACCTTCCTCTCGGCATTGTCGCGCGGTGGCCTGATGTTCATGCTCATCCTCTGGCTGCAGGGCATCTGGCTGCCCGAGCACGGCTACAGCTTCTCCGACACGCCGCTGTGGGCGGGCATCGCGATGCTGCCGCTGTCGGTCGGATTCCTCGTCGCGGGGCCGGTGTCGGGCCGGCTGGCCGACCACTACGGAGCGCGGCCGTTCACCTTGGGAGGCATGCTCCTGTCGGCTGCGGGCCTGCTGGCCCTGTGCGTCCTGCCCGTGGACTTCACCTATTGGGTTTTCGGGCTGGTCATCTTCGTCATCGGCTTGGCCATGGGCCTGTTCGCCGCACCCAATCAGACCGGGATCATGAACAGCCTCCCGCCCGATCAGCGCGGCGCGGGTGCCGGGATGACGGCGACGTTCATGGGCTCGGCGTCCGTGCTGTCGATCGGGATCTTCTTCAGCCTCATCATCGCCGGGCTGTCCTCCAAGCTGCCCCAAGCGCTCCTGCACGGACTGGCGTCACACGGCGTCCCCCACGACTACGCCGTCAAGGTGTCGCATCTGCCCCCGGTGGGGACGCTCTTCTCGGCGTTCCTGGGCTACAACCCGATGCAGACGACGCTCGGGCCCGAGCTCGCCCATCTGCCTCACGCCACGGCGACATACCTGACTGGCCATCGCTTCTTCCCGACGCTCGTCTCGCACCCGTTCGCCACCGGGATCCACGAGGCGTTCTACTTCGCCGCCGCGTGCTGCGCCGTGGCCGCGGTGGCATCGTGGATGCGCGGCGGCAAGTACTACCACCCTGAATCAGAGCCGGAGCTCGAGCCCGAAGAGATCGAGGCCGAGCTCGCGGCGGTGAGCTGAGGATGGTCTGGACGGTCGATATAGGCTTCGCGCATCAGCGCCACCGGCGCGGTCGAAGGAGGAGAGAGCCATGTTTCGCGACGTCCTTGTCGTGGTTGATGCCACGTCCGACGCCAGGGAGGCCCTGAGCCAGGCGATCGACCTCGCCCAACGTGAGCGCAGCCGCCTGACGCTCATCACCGTCGAGAAGCGGCTGCCCGCCTGCGCCTACCTCGGCGTGGCCGCGGCGCTGCCCCTCGTCATCCCCGCCGCCGAGGCCGAGGCGCGCCAGACCATGTGCGAGGCGCTCGTACACGTGCCGGCCGATGTGCCGGTGACCACCGTGCTCGCCACCCCGCCACTACGGCAGGCGCTGATGACCCAGATCACGCGGGGCGGCCACGATCTGGTCGTCATGGGCGCTCGCCCGCGCGGCCGCCTGCGCTCCGCCTTCGGGACCCTCAGCAGCTACCTCGTGCGCCGCAGCCCCGCTCCGGTGCTCGTGGTCCATGCCGCGCCGCCGCGCGGCCGGGTCATCGAGCGCGTGGAGGCGTCGAGGACCCGGGCGCGGCGGTGGCCGACTCGCTCGCCGGCCGCCTGACCGGCGTCAGCGGCGCTGGGCGAAGGCCCTGGTCTCGGACCTGACGATCCCGATCAGGTTCCCCTGCGACAGATTGGCGTCGAGGAGGTGCAGGCCCCACTCTGGCGTCGGAGCCGGCGTCGGGGTCTGAGCGCCGTTGCGCGCCGTCACCATCAGCACATGGGCGCCGTTGGAGTTCTCGCACCGCGCGGTGTAGGCGCCCGGGGAGGTCCAGAACACCGTCGACGGCGACGGGACGCTCCACTTCAGGACGTCGAGGCCCAACGCGATCGTCGACCCCGGCGCAAACGGCGTGGTCGGCTGGATGGGATCGAGGATGCCGCTGCCACCGGCCAGGTTGGCGGGGTTGGTGCACAACACCTCGTCGCCCTTGGCGGGCTTGGGGCCGACGGCCAGCGTCCCGACCCGGCCGAACAGGCTGTCGCTCGGTGCGGGCTGGTCAAACGTGGAGAACGCGATCACGCACCTCAGCTGCGTCGCGCTGCGGCATGCCGGGATATGCGTGAAGTCGCCGCCGATGCCCGTGTTCCCCTTCACCAGCACGTTGCCGCCCATGAGGATCGCCGAGAGCATCAGCTTGCGGACCGCCGGCTTGGGATCGACCAGCTTGGCGATCACGGACTCCAGCACGCCCGAGCCCTGCGAGTGGCCGATGAGGACGAAGCCGCGGCCGTGGTTGTACTTGGTCAGGTAGGTCCGCAGGGCGTGCTCCACGTCTGAGACGCCGAGCGCGGGGTTTGCCTTCGACGTTGAGCCCGAGGTCCCGGGCAGACCGGCGCCCGCCAGCGTGACCTGGCGATACATGGGTGCGTAGACCTTGCAGTACTGCGAGTAGCGCCCCACCTGGTACAGCGCGATCGACCGCTCGGTGTCCTGGATCCGAAGGTCGCTGTTGCCGCTCTTCTCGTCGCTGACGGTCGGGTAGACGTAGAAGCAGTCGATCGAGGGGTTGCGCTGCGCCTTGGGATGCTCGACTCCCGTCGCGTGGGTCAGCGGGGCGTTGTAGACCGTGGTCGAGAGCCCGGGGGTGCACGGGTCGCGGGTGGCCCCCGGCTTGCACAGCCACACCGTCGATTTGGCCGAGGCAGAGCCCGCCCACCCCGCCCCGACCGCGGCGAACGCGGCGGCCAACGCCACGGTGCCCAGAGCCGTTTTCAACATGAGCTTGTCCTCCTTGGGTGGGTGAGTCGCAGACTGCGACAGGTAGCTTTCCCCCGGTGCCAGGCGATCGCGCGCCGCAAGTGAGGGGCCGTCGACCGGCCGCCACCAGAGAGCAGTTCCTGCACGCGGTCAGGCAGCACTTCCTGGCGGGCCGGCGCATCGACATTCAGGCCATCAGCGCCGAGCTGGGCCTGTCGCGGGCCACCGTGCATCGGTGGTACGGCTCGCGCGACGATGTGATCGGCACCACGATGGCGAGCCTGGTCGTCCCCCTGTTTCAGCGGATCGACCGTGAGGTCGACGGGGCCGGCGCCGATCGGCTCGTCGACGTCTTCGAGCGCCAGCTGCGCGTGCTCGCCGAGGATCCGGCGTTCCGCCGCTTCCTGGAGTTCGAGCGCGAGACGGCGCAGCGGATCCTCACCGCGTCCGACGGGCTGGTCGAGCCCCGGGTCGTCGCCGTGCTCCAGGAGACGATCGAGGCCGAGATGCAGCGCGGCTACGACCCGCCCGCCGAGGCCCCCGTCATCGCCTACGCGATCGTCCGCATGGGGGAGGCGTTCCTCTACGCCGACGCGGCCAGCGGCTTTCGCGGCGACTTCGACCGGCTGCGCCTGGTGTATGCGGCGCTGCTCGGGGCCAGCCGTCCGCCTGGTCGCGCGCGGCGCAATTTGAGACACAAGAAAAAATCGTACTAAAAGAACTCAGGCGCGATGCTCGCCCAGGTAGCTGGCGGCCAGCAGCGAGCTGTCGTTGCGCAGCCGCTCGGCGCTGTCGCTGCAGCGACGAGCTCACCGTGTGACAGCACGTAGCCGCGGTCGGCGATCTCCAGCGCCAGGTGCACGTGCTGCTCGACGAGCAGCACGGCGGTCTGCTCGGTGTCCGCGGAGGCCCGCACCACGGGCAGCAGGCGCTCGACGATGATCGGGGCGAGCCCCAGGCTGAGCTCGTCGAGCAGCAGGAGCTTGGGCCGGCGCAGGAGAGCGCGCGCGATGGCCAGCATCTGCTGCTCGCCACCGGAGAGCAGGCCGGCGCGTCGCTGGCGCAGGTCGCGCAGCGCCGGGAAGTGCTCGAACGCCGCCTCGTGGCGGTCCTCGCTGTGGCCGTCGAGCCGGAAGTGCTCGGCCACGGTGAGCCCGTAGAAGATGCCGCGGTCCTGGGGCACGTGCACCACACCGGCGCGGACGCGGGCGGTCGGCGACACGCCCCGCCAGGTCCCGTCCCTCGCAGCGCGATCGTTCCGGCGTCGGGCTTGATCAGGCCGGAGATCGCGCGCAGCGTCGTCGTCTTGCCGGCGCCGTTGGCGCCCATCAGCGCCACCACCTCGCCGCCGGACACCGTGAGGCTGAGGTCGCGCAGCACCGGCGCGCCGCCGTAGCCCGCGGTCAGGCCGGTGATCTCGAGCGTCGCGGTGGCGACCGCGGTCGCCTGCGCTCACCGGGCGTGACCCCGGCGGGGCGCGGCCAGGAGGTCGGGCACCAGCGGGTCGACCTCGGGCGCGGCGCGGCGGAACTCGCGCGGCGAGCAGCCGTAGGCGTCGCGGAACAGCCGGCTGAAGTGCGGGGCGCTGGGCAGGCCCCAGCGGCTGGCGATCGCCGAGATCGACAGGTCGGCGAAGGCCGGATCGGGCAGGTCGTTGCGGCAGCGCTCCAGGCGCTCGGAGCGGATCCAGTCGCACACGCTCAGCCCCTGCCCGGCGAACACCCGGTGCAGGTAGCGGGTGGAGATGAAGCAGGCGCGGGCCACCTGCTCGGGATTGAGGTTGGGGTTGCCCAGGTTGGCGTCGATGTAGGCCTGGGCGTGCAGGAGCAGCTCGGCCTGGGAGTGCGGGCGGCTGGACTGGGTGGCGTCGACGTCGAGGTACAGGCGGCGCACCAGGTCGATCACGTGCTCGGCCAGGCCGGTGTCGTTGCGGGCGATGCTGCCGTCGGCCAGGCCGGCCGCGGCGCCGCAGAAGAAGCGCACCGCCAGGCGGGGCAGGCCCGTCTGCCCCGGGATGCGGACCGCCGTCTGGCGCGAGACGTTGGCGGCGTGCTTGCCCAGCGTTGACTTGGGCAGCTTGAGCACCAGCAGGTCAAACGGCTCCCCGGCGCGGAAGATGGCCGGCTCGGAGGTGTCGTAGGTGGTCATGTCACCGGGGGAGAGCACGCACTCGCGGTGGTGCTGGGCGCCGTGCAGATGGCCGCGCAGCAGGATGGAGAGGTGCAGGCACTCCGGGTCCCCGGCGGCGATCTCGCCGCGCGTGCGGCTCATCGTGTTGGGCAGGGCGGCAACGCGGAACAGGCCCACCGAGGCCAGCCACTCGCCCCACATCCGCGCCTGGAAGCGCTCAGCGGCGTCGGTGCGGATCTGCAGCGGGTGGTAGACCTCGTACGAGGAGTTGGCCCAGAACTCGACGCGATCCCGCGGCCGGCACGGCGGCGGTGTCGATCAGCAAACTCATGCCTTAGCACTGCGATCCGTCCGGATCGCCGCTGTGTCCCCCTCTCTCCAAAGCGGACCGCTGAGCGACGGATCCTACCACCGGCAAAACCCCTGGAAGCGCAGCGAGTTAACTCTCAGCGCACACCTTGCGCGAGCGGGCATTGCCGGTGAGTGCACGGTCACTCGCAGCCCCTCGCGTGCCAGGCATCGCCGCTGCAAGGATCGGCCGGCGATCACGGCCCGCCAGCCACTCGGGGAGAGGGGAAGAGCACGATGGACAGGATCCTTGCCACGCACACCGGGAGCCTCATCCGGCCACCCGAGTTGCTCGCGTTCCTCGCCGCGCGCGACGCCGGCGAGAGCTACGACGAGGCGGCGTACGCGGACGCCCTGCGCACCGCCGTCACGGACATCGTCGCAGAAGCAGGTCGATGCCGGAATCGACGTCGTCGACGACGGCGAGATGGGCAAGACGAGCTGGATCACCTACCTCTACGAGCGCGTTCAGCGGCTGGAGGCGCGGCTGGTGACGCTGGAGGGGGCGAGCATGCTCCCGCCCAGCCGCGACCGCCAGCAGTTCCCCGGCGCCTACGCCGAGCTCGACGCGCTCGACGAGGCCGCCACCCGGTCGAGCAACATCGCGCCGGACGGGTCCACCCGCGACGACGGGGTGGGCGGGGACGAACTCGGTCAGGTCGTCCAGTGGGTCTGCACCGGCCCCATCACCTACGACCGCTCCGCGCTTGACCGGGACATCGCCAACCTGCGCGCCGCCCTGGAGGGCCACCCGGACATCGAGGCCTTCCTGCCCGGTCGTGGCGCCGGCGAGCGCCTACTGGCTCACCAACGAGCACTACGGCAGTCCGAGGAGGAGTTCGTCTACGCCCTCGCCGACGCGCTGCACGAGGAGTACAAGGCGATCGTCGACGCCGGGCTTCCTGCTCCAGGTCGACGACGCCGTGCTCATGCACGAGTGGGACACGATGCTCTCGCGCGGGCAGAGCGACGACGACTACCGCAAGTGGGCCCAGCTCCGCGTCGACGCGCTCAACCACGCGCTGCGCGGGCTGCCCGAGGACCGGGTCCGCTACCACGTGTGCTGGGGCAGCTGGCATGGCCCGCACGCGTATGACCCGCCGCTGAAGCGACACCGTCGGCCTCATCCTGCAGGTCACCGCCGGCTACTACGCCATGGAGCAGGCCAACTCCCGCCACGAGCACGAGTGGCGGGTGTGGGAGGACGTGGCGCTCCCGGAGGGCAAGAAGCTCATCCCGGGGGTGGTCACGCATCACACCAATGTCGTCGAGCACCCGGAGCTCGTTGCCCAGCGGCTCGTCCGCCTGGCCAACGTCGTCGGACGGGAGAACGTGCTGGCGGGAACCGACTGCGGCTTTGCCCAGGGCGCGTTCATCCACCGCGTGCATCCCGAGATCCAGTGGGCCAAGCTCGCCGCGCTCGCCGAGGGGGCCCGGATCGCCTCGCGCGAGCTCTGGGGAGCCGCCGCGGCCGTGTGAGCCAGAGCCGTGCCGGCTCATCGCTCACGACACCTTTCATCAGAGGAGAGAAAGTGATCACGGAAGCTCATCGCTGGTTGGTCAGGGCGGCCACCGTCGCGGTCGCCGCCGTGGCCGTCGCCGGCTGCGGATCAGCAGCAGCAGCAGCAGCAGCCAGAGCAGCAGCGCGGCAGCAGGCGCCACCAGCACCTCGGCGGCCGCCACGAGCAGCGCGGCCGCCGGCACCACCTCGACGTCGGCGGGCACCGGCTCGGGCTCGGGCGGCGCGGGCGCCCAGGCGGTGACCGACTACCTGACCTACATCGACGGCAAGGCCGGCAAGGCCAACGCGTCGCTGCCGCCGGTCACGATCGGCTGGATCAACCAGCAGGGCGGCCAGCAGGCGATCGGCCCGCTGGCGACCGTCGGCGCGCAGACCGCCGTCAAGTACATCAACGCGGAGCTCGGCGGCGTGGACGGCCATCCCGCTCCAGCTCAAGACGTGCTTCATCACCAGCGCCGAGGAGGAGGGCAAGACCTGCGCCCAGCAGCTCCTGGCCGACAAGTCCGTCGACGTCATCGACGAGGGCGCCGTGGCCATCGGCATCCAGTCGTTCTACTCGACGCATCGCGGGCGCCAAGCCGGTCATCGTCGGCGTGGCGGTGACCCCGGTGGACTCCGTCCAGAAGAACGCGGTGATCATGTTCGGCGACGTCACCCACGTGCTGGGGCCGTTCGGCACCTACGCCACGCAGGTGCTGCACGCCAAGACCGCCGCGCTCATCTATCCCAACATCGCCGGCATCACCGACGGCGCCGCGGCCATCGACGCGTCGCTCAAGAAGGCCGGCGTGTCGGTCAAGAAGGTCGCCTACGACGAGTCCTCGACCGACCTCATCGGCCCGCTGACCAGCGCCGGCGCCACCTCGGCGGACATGGTCATCCCCTACAGCGACTCGTCGGGCTGCGTGAACCTGGCCAAGGGCCTCAAGCAGCTGGGGATCACCGACGCCAAGAAGATCGTCTCGGCGCCGCTGTGCCTCAACGGCCAGGTCGCGGCCGGCCTCGGGCGGTGACTTCCCGATCTGGACCTACGCGATCGCCAGCTCCCTGTTCGGCGACCCGACCGACCCGGGGATGCCGCCGTACATGAAGGTGGCGGCCAAGTCTCGAGCCGGCCGACGACCTGCCGGACCCGTGGAACATCGTCTCCTTCGCGCAGGTCCTGACCACGGTGCGCTTCCTCAACCAGCTCGGCTACGGCCACATCACCCCGGCCAAGGTCCTGGCCAAGGCCAAGGCGTTCACCGGCCCGGTGGCGCTGGGCGCGCCGTCGCTGGCCTGCGGCAAGTACCCGTCAGCCCCGGCGGTGTGCAACGACCGCGCGCAGTTCTTCGAGTACCACGGCAAGCACGCGTTCATGAAGGTGGCGCCCTGGCTGCAGCCGCCCACGTGATCAGAGCCGGTCTGAGGCCGGACGGCCGGCGGGACCGCTATCCCCACGCCTATCCCCACGCCTGAGCGGGCATGACACAGATCCTCCTGTTCATCCTGCTCGGGCTGGGGCCCGGGGCGCTCATCGCCGCGATCTCGCTGGGGGTGGTGCTCACCTACCGGGGGTCGGGCGTGATCAACCTGGCCACCGGCGGCGTCGCGATGGTCGGCGGCTACGCCTACTGGGCGCTGAAGACCGGACAGGTCGCCGGCGTCCAGATGGGCACCGCCCCGGCGCTGGTGTCCAGCCTGGCCATCGTCCTCATCTTCGGCGTGCTGGTGGAGCTGATCGCCTTCCGGCCGCTGCGCAACGCCTCGCCGCTGGCCAAGCTGGTGTCCTCGCTCGGGGTGCTGCTGATCGCCCAGGCGATCGTGCTGCTGGCGTTCGGGAACACGCCGCAGCCCGAGCCGACGATCCTGCCCCAGAGCACCGTCCACGTCCTCGGCGCGGTGATCCCGGTGGACCGCTTCATCCTCACCGGGATCGTGATCGCGCTGGCGGCGGCGCTGGCGGCCGCGTACCGGTGGTCGCGGTTCGGCCTGGCCACCCGGGCGGCGTCGGAGAACGAGGTGGCGGCGATGCTCGGCGGGCTCTCGCCCCGGCTGCTCTCGCTCGGCAACACCCTGGTGGCCTCGTTCATCGCCGGCGCGGTCGGCATCCTCGCGGCGGCGATCACCGAGCTTGACTCAGAGACGCTGCCGCTGCAGATCGTCCCGGCGCTGACGGCGGCGCTGATCGCGCGCTTCACCTCGTTCAGCCTCGCCTGTGCCGCCGGGATCGGCCTGGGGATCATCGAGTCGCTGATCCAGTACGCCAGCTCGCAGACGTGGTTCCCGCAGGCCGGCGGCTCGGCCATCCCGGGCGTCGCCGAGCTCGTCATCTTCCTCATCACCGTGGCGGTGATGTACCTGCGCGGGGCCAACCTGCCGCGGCGCGGTGACCTCGTGGAGCGCAGCCTGCCGCAGGTGCCGCGCCCCCACAACCTCGTGCGCACCGCGCTCATCGCCGGGGTCGTCTGCGCGGTGGCGCTCGTCGTGCTCCCCTACGACTTCCGCGAGGCCCTCATCAACACCCTGATCGGGACGGTGATGGCGCTGTCGCTGGTGGTCCTCACCGGCTTCGTCGGCCAGATCTCCGTCGTGCAGCTCTCACTGGCCGGGGTCTCGGGCTTCACCATCTCGCATCTCGCCGTCAACGCGGGGATCGGCTTTCCGTTTGCGCTCATCATCGGGACCGCCGCCGCGCTGGTGCTGGGGATGGTGACCGCCGTCTCCGCGCTGCGGGTGCGTGGCGTCAGCCTCGCGGTGGTGACGCTCGCCGCGGCGGTGGCGATCGAGAACTTCGGCTTCACCAACCCCACCTGGGGCGGCGGCCAGACGGGCTCGCCCGTGCCCGAGCCGCACCTGCTCGGGCTCGACCTGGGGCCCGCGGCGCACTTCCGCGGCCTGGACGGCAACCAGCCCAGCCCCGTCTTCGGGTGGTTGGTCCTCATCCTCACCATCGCGCTGTGCCTGATGGTCGGATACGTGCGGCGGGGCAAGCTGGGGCAGCGCATGCTCGCCGTGCGCTCCAACGAACGCGCGGCCGCCGCGGCGGCGATCAACCCACGCAACGTCAAGCTCGCCGCCTTTGCTATCAGCGCGGTCATCGCCGGCGTCGCCGGGTCCCTGTACGCCTACAACTTCGGCTCGGTGAGCGGCGACCGCTTCGACGCCTTCATCGCCCTCAGCCTCATCGCCTTCGCCTACGCGGGCGGGATCACGCTCATCTCCGGGCGCGGCGTTCGCCGGGCTGATCTCCACCCAGGCGCTGTTCCCGTACGCCCTGGACAAGTGGTTCGGGCTCAACGGCAACTGGTTCCTGCTCTTCGGCGGGGTGATTCTCGTCGTCACCCTCATCCAGAACCCCGAGGGCGTTGCCGGCGCCTTCTACCGCCGGACCCACCGCCGGCCGGCGTTCAGCCCCGACCTGCCCGAGGTGGCGCTGCGTCCCCCGGACACCGACGCCGGCGCCGGCGCCGGCGCCACGGACGTCGACGTCGACGCGCGCGAGCGCCAGCGCGCGGCCGCTGCCGACGTCGGGCCGGTGCTCCGCGTCCGCGGGCTCTCCGTCGCCTTCGGCGGCGTGCACGCCCTCACCGACGTCGACCTCGAGGTGGGGGAGGGCGAGCTGGTCGGGCTGATCGGGCCCAACGGCGCCGGCAAGACGACATTCATCGATGCCGTCACGGGCTTCGTGCGCCACTCGGGCGGCGTCGAGCTCCGGGGCCACACCGTTGCCGGGCAGGCGCCTCACGCGATCGCCGCCCTGGGCTGCGCGCGCACCTGGCAGGGCACCGACCTGTTCGACGATCTCGACGTCCGCGAGAACCTCACCGTCGCCGCGGGTGCCACCGCTGCACCCCAGGAGATCGAGGCCGTCCTTGAACGCATGGGCCTCGCCCCGGTAGCCGAGGCGATGCCCGCCGAGCTCTCCGAGGGCCAGCGCAAGCTCGTCGGGCTGGCCCGCGCGGTCGTCGGCAGTCCGGGGCTGCTGTGCCTGGACGAGCCGGCCGCCGGCATGGACACCCGGGAGAGCCAGGCCCTGGGGCGGCGGCTGCGCGAGCTGGCCGACCTGGGCCAGTCGACGCTGCTCATCGACCACGACATGGGACTGGTGCTGGGCATCTGCGATCGGGTGGTGGTGCTGGAGTTCGGGCGCGTGATCGCCAACGGCGCCCCGGACGTCGTGCGCCGGGACCCGGCCGTCATGGCCGCCTATCTGGGACGCGCGGCCGAGGCGGCGGCCGCCGTCGTGGACCCGGCGAACTGAGGTGTGACTCGGTGGCTCACCGGCGGTCCAGCGGACCAACAACATGACAGAGGGAGGACGAAGACCATGAGTGACCCAAGCCTCGAAGATCTGTTGGGGCAGAGTGTCAGTCCCGCGGTCCTGTTGCGCAACTCACAGGCGGGTCCCAATGTCTATCCCGGCGTCCCGGCCGAGTTCACCAACTGGCGCGACGAGCAGCTCGCGTGGCAGCGCACATGCGTGTTGTTCAACCAGTCCTACCACATGTCCGAGCTCGCGGTGCGCGGTCCCGAGGCGCTGACGCTTCTCTCTCACCTCGGTGTGAATACGTTTGCCAACTTCGCCGTGGACAAGGCCAAGCAGTTCGTTCCGTGCACCCCGGATGGCTACGTCATCGGCGACGTCATCCTCTTCCACCTCGCCGACGACGAGTTCAACATGGTGGGCCGGGCGCCGGTGCTCAACTGGGTCACCTTCCATGCCCAGACCGGCAGCTACGACGTCGAGCTCGAGCGCGACGAGCGAAGTGCAATGCGCTCAGACGGCCGCCGGCGCTCCTATCGCTTCCAGGTCCAGGGGCCCCGGGCGATGGAGGTCATCGACGCCGTGCTCGGCCGGCCCGCGCCCGAGCTGAAGTTCTTCAACCTGACCACCGTGCGCATCGCCGGCCGCGAGGTCCGTGCGCTGCGCCACGGCATGGCCGGACAGGCCGGCTGGGAGCTGTTCGGGCCGTGGGACGACGGCGAGGCCGTCCGCGAGGCCATCGTCGCCACCGGCGAGGAGTTCGGGCTGCGCCAGGTCGGCGGGCGCGCGTACTCGTCAAACGCGCTGGAGTCAGGCTGGATCCCGTCGCCGCTGCCGGCCATCTACACCGGAGATGCGCTGGCCGATTATCGCCGCTGGCTGCCCGCGGCCGGCTATGAGGGCGCGGCGTCGATCGGCGGGAGCTTCTACTCCGACGACATCGAGGACTACTACTTCACCCCATGGGACCTCGGCTACGGCCATCTGGTCAAGTTCGACCACGACTTCATCGGCCGCGCCGCGCTGCGAGCAGATGGCGCGCGACGACGAGCACCGCGTCAAGGTCACGCTCGCGCTCGACGATGACGACGTGGCGCGCACCATCGGCATGATGTTCGGCTCCGGCGATCGGGCCAAGTTCATGGACTGGCCGTCGGCGGTCTACGCCATGCACCCGTTCGACAAGGTCACCGTCAACGGCGGCACCGTCGGAGTCTCGACCTGGATCGGCTACAGCGCCAACGAGGGCAAGATGCTCACGCTCGCGGTGCTCGACGCCCAGCACGCCGAGCCCGGCACCGAGGTGACGCTCGTGTGGGGCGAGGAGGATGGCGGCTCGGGCAAGCCCACCGTCGAGCGCCACGTCCAGACCGAGCTGCGCGCGGTGGTCGCGCCCGTGCCCTACGTCGAGAGCGTCCGGCGCGGCTACGCCCCGGACAGCTGGCGGGCGACGCCGTCCACCAGCTCCAGGTAGCTGCGGCAGGCCAGCTCCGCGCGGCACACCAGCGCCAGCGGTGAGGTGACCGGCAGCAGGCTGGTCAGGCCCGCCTGCGCCACCGCCGCGTCGTGCTCGCCGCGTCGCGCCCGCCGCGCGAAGTACCGCGTCGCGGGGTGGTCAAAGCCGTGGTAGCGGCGCAGCGCCTCGCATTGGGCGCCGGCCAGCGGCGCCAGCGCGGACTCGACAGCCCAGATGGTGACCAGGTCCTCGGCCAGCGACGCCGTCTCCGAGCGCCACGCGCCGGCGCAGGCGGCCGTCTCCGGGAGCGGGTCCTCGCCGAAGTACCAGGCCGACCCCGCCCAGCCCGTGGCCGCCGCGAAGCGCAGCCACAGTGACAGCGCCCGCTCCTGGCCCGCGGCGTAGGCGGCCAGCTGCTCGGCGAGGAGCCCGTCGGCCACGCCGGCAGCGCGGGACGCGACGTCGGCCAGGGCGCAGACCGCGTGGTAGTGCTCGCCGGCGAACAGCCGCAGGTCGTCCGCGGCCAGCTCCCCGGCGAGCCACCGGCGCATGAACGGGTGGCTCGCCGGGCTCCACGCCTCGTCCAGCACGGCGAGCTCGCGCTCGAGCCGCTCCGCCTGGGCGAAGCGGCTGCGTGCGATGTCCTGAAGCGTCTGCGCGGACGTGGGCAGGCGCATGGATCAGTGGGCGGCGGCGGTGCGCCAGCCCTCCGCGTACTCCGTCCGCGCGGTCACCGAGTACGGCACCGGGCTGACGACGGCGCGCACGTGCAGCTGCTGGTGGGGCTCCACCGTCGTCTTGCGCGAGCCGCCATCGGGCTCGCCCCACACGACCGTCACCTCGGTGCCGATCTCGACCTGCGGGTCGATCGTGGCCAGCGACAGCGCGCGCTTCTCGTTGGCGCTGTAGCCGCTGAACATCGAGTAGCCCACGACGTTGCCGTCGGGGTCGAGCACGGAGTCGAAGTTCGACGAGCCGTAGTTGGCGATCGGGAGGTCGAAGAACTGGTAGGAGTCGCCCTCGACGTCGAACAGCGACGCGAAGATCTTGGCCACGTCCTCGCCGTCCCAGGCGAGCGTGACCTTGTGGCGCTGGGCGTCGGCGTCGATCTGCAGACAGCGCGTCGCGTCCGATGAAGTCGTGGTCGAACTTGACGAACGGCCCGTAGCCCGAGCTCCCACGGGTTGAGGTAGTAGTCCTCGATGTCGTCGGAGACGAAGCTCCCGGCCAGGGCGTTGGTGGCCTCGTAGCTGTCGGCGCCGAGCCACTCGCGGTAGCCGCGGAGCTCCTCGCCGGTGTAGATGGCGGGCAGCGGCGAGGGGATCCATCCGGACTCCAGCGTGTTGGACGCGTACGCGCGGGCGCCGCACGGCTCCATGCCGAACTCGCGTCCGGCCTCGAGGATCGTGCCGCGGATCTCGTCGTAGCTCTCGTAGGGGCCCCACAGCTCCAGGCCGGGGGCGCCGGCCATCCCGTGGCGCAGGGTGCGCACGCGCTGGCCGGCGACGTTCATCTCCGCCATGCGGAAGAACTTGAGCTGCTCCAGCGGACCCGCCGTTGACCTTCTCGATGACCTGCCAGGCGTTCGGGCCCTGGATCTGGAAGCGCCAGTACGCGCGGGTCACCGCCTTGCCGTAGGGGCGCGAGGGCGAGCGGTCGTCCTTCTCGATCTCGACGTCGTAGCCGCCGTTCTCGGCCTGGTAGGCCAGCCAGTTGGCCACCGGCGCGCGCCCGACCCACACGTACTCCTCGTCGTCGAGATGGAAGAGGATGCCGTCGCCGATCACGTGTCCCGACGGGCGTGCAGGGCACGAACTGCTTGGCCATGTTGACCGGGAAGTTCTCGACGCTGTTGATGCCGGTGTCGGAGATGAGCTTGATCGCGCCGGGGCCGCGCATGAACAGGTTGGCCATGTGGTGGGACTGGTCGAAGAGGACCGCGGTCTCTCGCCAGGCGCGCTGCTCACGGCGCCAGTTGGTGAACTCGTAGGGCACCACCGGGTAGATGTAGGCGCCGATCTGCGAGTTGCGCAGCAGCTCGACGGTGTTGCCGGAGGCGTCGAGCAGCTCCTGCAGGTTGCTGGGGGTCATGAGGTCTCTCTCCTTTGATCCGTGCGGCTGCGCCGGCCTATGCCGGCCCCTGCTCGGGCTCGGCGAAGGGCCGGGCGGCGGGGGCCGTCTCCCGGGTGCGGCTGGGGCGCGCGTCATCGTGCGCGCGCTGCCACCGCCAGGTCTCGAGCAGCTGGTTGAACGTGAAGATGTGGAAGCCCGCGATGTTGAGCTCTGGGTCGTCGACCGCTGGAGCGAGCTTCGTCATAGAGCTTGTCGGCTGTCGATCCTTTGGACAGCAGGCGCACGGATCCCACGCTGCTTGCGCAGAAATGACAGCGACGGGCCGACGCCGATCCGCGCCGACAGCTCCAGCAGCTTGGTGCGCGACACCTTGCCGGGGACCCCGATCAGGACCGGCAGCGTCATGCCGCGATCGCGCTGGTCAGAGACCCACGCCACCAGCGGCGTCGGGGTCAAAGCACATCTGCGTGGCCACGTAGTCGGCGTGCCGGCTCTTGTCGCGCCAGCGCCTGCTCGAGCGCCTCGTCGGCGATGGCGGGATGGCCCTCGGGATACCCGGCGATGCCGATCGTCCGCGGCCGCTGAGGGTGCTCGGCGACGACGTCGAGCAGCTCGACCGCGGAGGAGTATGCGCCGAGCGGCGGGTCGGCGTCGCCGCCGATCAGGAACATGTCGTCGGCGCCGGCCTGCGCCATCGCGGACAGGATCCGCGTCCAGATGGTCGCGGTCGGTGACCATGCGCGCGGCGACGTGGACGGTGACGTGATGGCCCATCTCGCGCAGCTCGTGCGGCGACCTCGACCGAGCGGTCGGGCCCGTGCTTGGGCGAGCAGGTGACGGTGAGGCGCACCTTCTCGGGCAGCTGGGCGGCCTCCTCCATGCTCCGCGCGAAGGGGAGGACCTCGAAGCGGGCATGCTCGAGCGCACAGGTGACGGTCCGGGTGTCCACCCCCTGAAGCCTCCCGGAACAAATGAGGCCTGGGCACTCTCAAAGGTTCAGGTTTCTCCTACCCTTTGGGTGGGTGGCGGCAGCGATTGTGATCGGGGGACGATCGTGATCACCATCGCCGAGCACTATTGGCGGCTGCACACCCAGTCGCGCGGCAGTTGGGAGCATGAGGTCGTTCACGGGGCCGCGGCGTGACCTCGGTAGCCTCGACCGGATGAGCACGAGCACCGCAGAACAGATCCCCGCCGGCCCCGAGCCCGCCGAGCCCGGTGCTCCCGCCGACGAGACGCACATCGACCGCGCGCTTCTTGCCGTCGCGTCGGTCGTGGTCCTGGGGACGATCATGTCGATCCTGGACACGACGGTCGTCAACGTCGCCATCAGGACGCTGGCCGTCCGCTTCCACACCACACTGCCCACCATCCAGTGGGTGGCCACGGGATACACGCTGGCCCTGGCCGCCGTCATCCCGCTCAGCGGCTGGATCGCGGACCGCTTCGGCACCAAGCGCCTCTACATGATCTCGATCGCCCTGTTCCTGTGTCGGGTCCGCGCTCTCGGGCCTGGCCTGGTCGGCGGGCTCGATCATCGTCTTCCGCGTGCTGCAGGGCCTCGGCGGCGGCATGATCATGCCGGCCGGCATGACGATCCTGACCCGCGCCGCCGGCCCGCAGCGGATCGGCCGGGTCATGAGCATCATCGGGGTGCCGATGCTGCTCGGGCCGATCCTCGGCCCGATCCTCGGCGGCTGGCTGGTCGCCGACGTGTCGTGGCGCTGGATCTTCTTCATCAACGTCCCGATCGGCTTCGTCGCGCTGGCGCTGGCGCTGCGCATCCTGCCGCGCGACGTGGCCGCGCACGACCAGAAGCTCGACTACGTCGACTTCCTGCTGCTCTCGCCGGGGCTGGCGCTGGCGATCTACGGCCTGGCCGAGACCAACTCCGCCGGCGGCTTCGGCTCGGCCAAGGTGCTGATGCCGCTGCTGGCCGGGATCGCCCTGCTGGTCGCGTTCGTGTGGCACGCGCTGCGCGCCAGCCGCCCCGCTCGTCGACCTGCGGCTGTTCAAGGACCGGACGTTCGCCATGTCCTCGACGATGCTCGTGCTCGTGCGTCATCTCGGTGTTCGGGTCCTTCCTGCTGCTCCCCCTGTACTTCCAGGCGGTGCGCGGGGAATCGGCGCTGCAGGGCGGCCTCCTGCTCGCCCCGCAGGGCCTGGGCGCGATGATCGCGATGCCGATCGCCGGCATGCTGTCTGACCGCACCGGGCCGGGCAAGATCGTGCCCTTCGGCCTGCTGGCGATCATCGGGGCGGTGCTGTGGCTGACCCAGATCGGCCCCGACACGTCCTACGTCGGCACCAGCGTGGACCTGTTCGTCTTCGGCTTCGGGATGGGCTTCACGATGATGCCCACCTTCACCGGCGCGATGCAGTCGATCCGCAGGGAGGCCGTCGCGCGCGCCAGGACCGCGCTCAACATCCTCCAGCAGACGGGCGCCTCGATCGGGACCGCGGTGCTGACGGTGATCCTGGCCGCCGCGCTCGACCGACCGGCTGGGCCGCGGCGCCAACATCGCCGGGACCGGCGCGGTGGCGCCGGCGCTGCGCCACCACGTGGCGTCACTGCAGGCCGATGCCTTCGGGCATACGTTCTGGTGGGCGCTGGCCTTGCTGCTGGCGGCGCTCGTGTTCTCGGCGGCGCTGCCCAAGCGCAAGCCGGCCAATGCGACCGCCGGGCCGCCGATCCCGATGTCCTAACGCCCTGAGTCGAATTTGTGACGTAGGGCACTAATTGCCCGCGAGGGTGCCCAGGCGCTGGGCCACCTGACTCATCAGCGCTTCCTCGCCCGTCGTCACACGGATGTAGCCGGGCAGCCCAAACTCGCTGCCGGCGCGCACGAGGATCCCCTGACGCGCGAGCGCCTCGGCGATGCGCTCGTCGTCGTCGCCGGCCAGGTCGAGCAGGACGAAGTTGGCGTCTGATGGGCTGGCCCGGATCGTCGTGGACCGCAGGGGGTCGCACGGGCCCGGCGGGCGCGCGTCACCTGGTCACGCCGGGCCGGCAGCTGATCGGTGCGGCGCAGGCTGGCGATGCCCGCGGCCAGCGCGGCGACGTTGACGTTGAAGGGCTCCTGGACCGCGTTGACGTGCGTCGCCAGCGCAGGGTCGAGGAGCAGATAGCCGAGCCGCAGCCCGGCCAGGCCGAAGATCTTGGAGAACGTCCGCATCACGATCACGGGCCGGCCGCCTCGGATGTCGGCGAGCCGGTCGATGCGCCGCTCGGGCGCGATGTAGTCGACATAGGCCTCGTCGGCCACCACGGCGCAGCCGTCCGGGAGCGCCTGCAGGAACGCCGCCCAGTCCGCGGGCTCAAGGCGGCGGCCGGTCGGGTTGTTGGGATCGCAGATCCAGACGAGCTTGGCGCGCGCGTCGGTGGCGGCGTGGGCGATCGCTTCCAGGTCGAGCCCGAGCGCGGAGTCGGTGGGCACCTGCGCACGTCGGCGCCCGCGGTGGCGGACACCTGGGCGTAGAGGCCGTAGGTGGGGCGCGGGACGATGACGCGGTCGCCGGTCTCGATGAAGGTGGCGGCGAGGGCCAGGGTGAGCGCCTGGATGCCGTGGCCCGGGATCACCTCGTCGGGACGGGCGGCGGCCCACGCGGCGACGGCATGACGGAACTCCTCGTAGGCCTCCTCGGGGTAGGCCCAGGCGGTATCGAGCGCGGCGGCCGTCTCGTCGATGACGCCCGGCAGCGGACCGAACAGGTTCTCGTTCCAGTTGAGGCGGATGAGGTCCTCGCGGCCGAGCCGCGCCTTGGTTTCCTGGGCGCTGGCGCCGGGGATGTACGGGGCCGCCCCGACAACCGAGCGGCGCAGCAGCCGGTCGTAGGCCATGGCGGGCCGGAGGCTAGTGCATGCACTCACGGCCCGAGCGCGTCGGCAAGGTGACGGCAAGTCGGCGAGCCCGACTCGGTCAAATGGCCGCGGCCCGGGGACCCGGGTGACGCTGCGCACCTCGCGCTATGAACGACGCTGACGCGCGTGCAGCACGGTCGAGATCGCGAAGAACAGGGCCATCAGCAGCGCAAACCCCCCGAACCCCAGGGCCAGCCCCAGCCCGACCGAGTGAGCCCCGATCACAAAGGCGGCAGAGCAACGCGATGGCGAACGCGATGCCGACGGGCCGCCCGCGCAGCAGGCTCGTGACCAGGAGGACGGCCAGCACCGCGACCAGCGAACCGCGATGGAAGACGAGCTTGAGGACCGCCTCGGACTTGGCCGCGGCGATCACCAGCCCTCCGAGCACCGCCGGCCAGCGCCGATTGCGCGCGCGCGACCGCGTTGTCTTCGCCCCCGTGCCGGGCCTCTCCAGGTCGGTCACATAGCGATCCTACCCCGCTGGACTGACACCTCACACGTGTCAGTCCAGCAGCTTGGTCACGCCGCGCACGGCGGTCGCGTCGATCCTGATGCCGGCGGAGCCGCGGCCGCGGTCGAGCACGATCTCCGTGATCGCGCCGCCGAACGAGTGGCCCATGATGATCGGTGCCCCGGGCAGCTCCTGGAGGATCCCTCGTAGGGGCCGACGATCTCTCCGATGCCGATGGGGGTACCTTGTGTTCTGAGTGGTGAAATAGCGGGACCGGCACAGGAACACAGATGGCGGTGATCGTCATGAACATGCTGGTATTGGCGGACGAGCGGCATCCCGGATGCGTCAAGGTGCAGCGCACTCCGACCCTGGTACGTGTTCGCGCGCGCGTGCACGCGCGCCAGAGCGACCGAGCATTGGCCTCGGGGGTCTCGCCCGACTCGAACGCGTGCCTCTCGGTACGCGCCCACGAGCTCATCGGCTGTCCGACGCGCGCGGCGCTGGCGCGGGCGCTCCGGAGGCTGGTGGACGACGCCGGCCACCCCGTGCGCCCGATGAGCTTCAACATTCCCATCTGCCGCTCCAAGGTCCGGCGGTCGCGCGACGCCCTGGAGCAGCTGGCCGACCGACTGCTGCGCGATGGGCCCCTCGATGCCCGCGGCCTCGCCCAGATCCGGCTCCTGCTCAGCGACGGGGCCGGCCCACTCTATGACCGCCCGACCGCTGACGACCTCGCCCCCGCCCTGGAGCGAGCGATCGCCGCGCTCGAGGTCGTGGCGCCGTAGGAGGCGGCCTTCAGGCTCCCAGGCCCTGGCCGCCGCCCGGGCACGCTGACGGTGAGGGTCTCGATCCGTCCCTCGGTGCGCCAGCGTTCGGCGGGCTCGTCGAGTTGATCTGCCTCCTCGAGGTGCTGGACACGTGACGGACGGCGCGGCACTGGAGCCGCGCACAACAAATCGCCGAAAACTTTGGTCCCGGCTGACGATGTCAGGACGCGACGGGCGTGCCAGCCTTGTGGGTATCCAGGTGTCATCCGCACGGCGTGCGGTGCGGCCACTCGCGGCAGCGAGGGAGCGCCGGCAGGCCGGAGACAGGGAGAGGCGGGAGAATGCATACCAATCAGCGTGGATCCGATGGTCATGCGCGGCGGAGAGAGGATCTGCTCGCGTGGCGGCCGAGATGCCGATGGGTGCCGGTGGCGACGTGCGTGGTGCTCGCCGCGCTCGTGCTCCTGCCATCATCGGCGGGCGCCCTGACCGCGCCCGCCACCGATCCGTTCTACACCCCGCCGGCGCACCTTGCGCGCTACACGCACGGGACGATCCTGCGCGAGCGGGAAGTGACACTCAGCGGCCCGGCGCAGGCCGAGACGGCCGCCGCATATCAGTTGATGTACCGCACCAGCGACGCGACCGGCCGGCCCGTCGCGGCGGTGACGACGGTGATGGTGCCGAGCGTGCCGGCCGCCGGGCCACGGCGCCTGGCGTCCTACCAGACCTACTACGACAGCCTGACGCTCAACTGCGCCCCCTCCTACACCTTGCAGGGGGGCAATAACGGCGGCGGGTCGAACGGTCCCACGGAGCAGGCCATGATGAGCCAGCTGCTGCAGCAGGGCTGGGACGTCGTGACCTCGGACTACGAGGGGCTCAACAGCGAGTGGGCGGTCGGCCCGTTGCTTGGGCGCGCGACGCTCGACTCGATCCGCGCGGTGGAGCACTTCGCTCCCGCGCACCTGGAGGGCGTCCGGACCAAGGTCTCACTCAACGGTTACTCCGGTGGCTCGGAGGCGTCGACGTGGGCCGCGGCGCTCGCGCCGAGCTACACGCCGGAGATCGACCTCGTCGCCGTGGCCGCCGGCGGCAACTTCCCCGATCTCGAGTACACGACCCAGAATTTCGACAACTCGATCTGGTACGGGACCGAGATCGGCGTGCTGGAGAGCTTCAGCCGCGCCTTTCCCAAGCTATTCGACCTGAGGCAGCTGCTCAACGCCTCCGGTCAGGCGCTGGCCGCCAAGGACGGACAGGACGCCAGCGGGTGTGCGGGCTCGACGCTCAACGAGCCGTACGGCAACGCCTCGCAGTACACGAACTTCGCCGATTCCGAGGCGCTGGCCGCGGACCCTCCGGTCAAGAGGGGGCTGAACCGGATCAGCCTCAAGTACGGCCCGCGGCCCAAGGCACCACTGTTCCTCTACAACTCGGTGACCGACGATCTGGCGTTCATCCAGCCGGTGGACGCGTGGGTGGCCAGCTACTGCCGGCACGGTGTGATCGTGGACTATGACCGCGACCCGGCCGGAGGGGACCACATCTCCGGGCTGGTGCCGTACTGGAAGGCGACGCTCACCTATCTCGAGAACGCCTTTGCCGGAGACCCTCCTCCTGACAACTGCTCGACCTACGGTTCGGCGCCACCAGGCGGCGGCTGACGGTCGCCCCCTCAGAGACCCGCGTACACCGCCATCTCGAAGCCGGCGATCACCTCCAGCAGCGCCTCGTCGAACATCGGGATCAGCTGCGTGAGCACCGCGCCGGCGACGCCGCTGGAGCGATCGATCCAGAAGTGAGTGTTGAGCACGCCCGACCAGAACCCCGAGCCTTCGCGGCGCATGCCCGGGATGTCCTCCAGCATGAGCTGGAATCCGAAGCCCCAGGTCTGGCGGAACGGCAGCGCGACCACGTCATGCACCAGCCACGGGGCCTGCGTGGGGATGAGGTCAGGGAGCGGCAGCCCATCGAGCTGATCCGAGAAGGCCAGGTCGACACTCTCCGGGCTCAGCACACGCGCGCCGTCCAGTTCGCCGCCGCGGAGCATGGCGCGCAGGAACCGGCCGTAATCGCGGGCTGTCGAGTACAGGCCATGGCCTCCGGCGCAGAACTCCGGGGCCTCCACCCATTCGCGCTCGCTCACCACCAGCCCGCCGTCCTCGGGGCGCTCGTGCAGGGTCATGAGGCGCTCGCGCGCCTCCGGCGTGGGGGAGAAGGTCGTATCCGTCATGCCGATTGGGCCGAGCACGTGCTCGCCGAGGTAGGCGCCGAGGTCCTGTCCGGTGACGGTCTCGATCACGCGCCCCAGCCAGTCGATGCTGATCCCGTACTCCCAGCGCGTACCCGGGTCGGACATGAGCGGGGCCTCCAGCGCGCCGAGCCGGCTTTCGATGATGTCGGGGAGGCCGGTCAGCGCCGCGTAGCGGGCCAGGTTCGCGTTGCCGAACCAGTAGCCGCAGCCGGAGGTGTGGGTGAGGAGGTTGCGGATCGTGGCCGCCGACTGGGCACGGCGTAGCACGGGCGTGTCCCCGTCAAAGCCGTCGAGCACTCGCAGCTCGGCAAACGCCGGCACGATCGACGCCACCTCATCGTCCAGGCCCAGTCGCCCGGACTCCACGAGCTGCAGCGCGCCCACGGTGACCAGCGGCTTGGTCATCGATGCGATCCGGAAGACGGTGTCGGCCGTCACCGGGGGCTCCTCGCCGGCGGTCACGCTCCCGGCGGTCCCGAGATAGAGCTCGCCGTCGCGGTCTGTCACCACCGCGGCAAACCCCGCGGCGACCCCTCGCGTCACGGCATCTGACAGCACCTCGTCGAGCTGTCCGGCAAGTCGCCCGTCACCGGCCATGTTCTCCTCCTTGGGTTGCGGAGGCGAACTCTATTTCTCCCACCGTCCTCACGGCGAGCAGAGACGCGGCGAGCGCGGCGCATGGAGGCCCTTGACTTTGCATCGCAAACCTTGGTAGTGTTTGCCGCGCAAACCTAAACGTACCGGAGGGGCAAGACGATGAATGGCTGCGACGCCAGTGACGGCCGACGCGCTTGACCCACTGATCCACGTCCCAGCGCGGTTGCAGATCGTCGCCACGCTGGCGGCATTGCCCAACGGCGACGCCCTGTCCTTCCCGCGCCTGCAGGACATGATCGGGCTGACGCCCGGCAATCTGATCACCCACCTGCGCAAGCTGGAGGACGCGGGCTACCTCTCCTCTGAGAAGAACGGCACTGGGCCGGCGTCACGTACCTCGGTGGCGCTGACCCACCGAGGACGCGCGGCGCTCAACACCTACACCGCGGCGATCCGGCGTCTGCTCGACGGGCTGTAGACGTCCGCCTGTGTTCGCGGACGCGCTGAGCTCGGCACAGGATGTGGGGGCCCGCGACCAGCCGTCATGCGGGCCGCGGGCCCCACGCGCGCCACTGGGGTCGGCGACGCGCGCGAAAGCATCCGTGCCTCCGCATACATACCCGTTGTGCGAGAGAACCTCAGCAATGGGCAGCTTCTTGCAACTTTGCCGTGCTTCCGGGCATCATGTGGCACCGACAGGGCGCCGTTTCCGATGAGCTTGCCCGGTGGCCGCGCCGGGCAAGCCCATTCATGTCGCTGCAAGGCACGAGGAGAGGCTGGCTCCGTGCATCTCCGATGGGTCACCCTACGGCGCTCAGATGGCCGAGCAAGTCGTTGACGGCATCGATCTCGAACGCAGCGGCATCAAAGTCCGAGCCGCGTTCCAGCTCCAGCCACTCGAGCATGCTCGCGTGCTCCTCATCGCAGGGATCGGCGAGCACCTCCCGCAGGCGCGCGTACCCCCAGACGCTGCCACAGTCCTCAGGTGGGCAGGCCCCCTTGCCCGTGACGCAGGTCGGGTACAGCTGCTCGGGGTCTGCGTCGAGCTCCTTCTCGAGCATGATCTCGTGCTCCCAGGCATCCCCGAAGTCATACGTGTAGCGGATCCGGTCGCCCGGCTCGAGGAGCAGACGTGAGAGCGTCGTGCGGCGCTCGTCGAGGAATCCGAGCTCCGGGTCGAGCACCCCGTATTCGCCGGCGTCGGTCGAGAACACGTGCATGTGGCAGTCAGACCAACCCATCGCCACCTGGATCACTCCGTGTAGCTGATCGAGCCGGATCTCGCCTGGGAGCAGGAGCCGTCGCCACACGGGTGGCTTCGAGACTCCGAGCAGTTTGATCTTCACCTGGAGAACCGTGAACCCTGGACTCGATGCTGCGTCCATCTCAGCTCCTCTCGCCTGTCCATCGATTGAGGATGGTTCAGGCGAAACCTAGGCCTCGATTCGGATGGACCAGGCTGGGCACGGCTGGGTTTGAACCAGCGACCTACCTCTCCGGCTGCGCGTATGAGCCGTTGAGCAAGGGCCGCTGGGTCTTCGGCGTGCGGCGGGCCCGAATGGGTTCTCGGCGGCCTGTTGGACCCCGACACGGTTGAGGCTTTGATCGAGGACCCGACAGGATGCGCGAGGCCTCGGCCATGCGCTCGCGTCTACCGTTGCTCATGGCCCGCTGATCAGGGAGAGAGTGAGGGTGCCGGTGTAGGTCCCGGCGTAGCTGTTGGCGGGGACTGTGACGCCGATGGTGGGGGTGACGGTGAAGATGCCCGTCCCGGTGCCCGTCGCGGCGTTGGCGAGCTTGACCGCTGTCGGCGCGGTGGGGCCCGCGGGCACGGTGAGCGGGTAGGTGACGGAGTTGGTGGGGTTCACGCAGCTGGCTCCGCCCAGGCACGCGGTGGCGACGCCGGTGGCTCGCGACGCGCTGGTGGCCAGCGTGTGGCTGGAGGTGGTGGAGAGCTGGGTGGAGGTGATGGTGAGATTCCAGCCGGCGGCGGCGCCGGTCCGGGTATCTTGGACGGTCAGCGGGAGCGTGTAGGTGGGGGTCTGGTCCCCGGCGGGAAGGCTGGCGCTGAAGCTGGGCGTGGCGGTGGTGGAGAGCGACAGCGTGGCCGATGTGGCCGGATCTAGCGCGATCGCCTCGGCGATCCAGGCGCCGCTGGTCGCCGGCGTCGCCGTCTTAGTTGGGGTCGCGCCGGCGCTGGCCTGGGTGAAGTCGGCGGCCTCGCTCTCGGTGCCGGCGTCAGAGACGTCGTAGCGTTCGGTGGTGGCCCCGCCGGGCGCGATGGAGTTGCTCGCCCACGTGCCCGTGTAGCCGACGGGGGCGACGACTGTGTCGCCGGCTGCGTTGGTGGTCAGGCTCGGGATGGTCGCGTTTCCGCTGGTCCCGGAATTGGTCGCGGACGCGTCGACGGGCACGTTGCTGTCCACGCCGGAGTAGGCGGTGATGCCGCCGGACGCGAGCCGGGTGCTGCCCAGCGACCACGTCCAGCTGGTGGGCTCGCCGGTGCCGGCGACGTGGTAGTAGGAGGTCTGGCGCAGCGTCGTGGTTGTGTCGCGGATCACGGTCCAGCCAGACGGCGGACTGATCGCCCCGGTCCCGGCCGCTGTGACCGTGGCCACCAGGACCTGCCCGGACGCAACCCCGGCGGGTTTGGCGATGACCAGCGATGACGCGCCACCGGTGTCGGCGGCCGAGCTGGCGGCGACGAACGACACCGCCGCCTGCGAGCGGCCGGGCGCCAGAGCCAGCCCGATCACCATCAGTCCCAGCGCCCATGCCGCGAGCCCTAGCAGGCGTCCTCGGCGCGGCCGCCTATGTGTGGTGGGCACGGCGGTTCAACACCAGGGCGGCGCCGAACCCGAGGCCGAGCAGGGCGATGCCCCCGATGACGATCACGAGTGCGCTCGGGCCCGACCCTGACCCCGGTGGTGTGATCTGCGCCGCGTTGGCGGCGCCGAACACCTGGACGATCGAGTGACGGGAGATCGTGCACGTCAGCCGCCGGGTCAGGTGGTGACCGTTGCCGTAGGTCAGCGAGACGAGCGCCTGGTAGTGGCCGGCGCCCAGCGGTCGGCCCGCGAGCACGACGGGATAGGCGATCGACGTGCCGGGCAAAAACGTGTCCACCGCGAAGCTCTGGCGCTTGACCGCGCGCCTCGCGCCGCCGGTCACCATCACGCGCCCGGTCCCCTTGAGGAACTGGTTGCCGGTGTTGCTCATCCCGATGAACAGGGTCTGGTAGTCGTGGGGGCCGCCGGCCCGGCAGCCGCTGACCTGCATGCGCTGGACCGGGCGGGCAGGCACGTTGACCTGGACCGCCAGCACGGTGAGCGCCTGCACATTGATGTGGAACGCGTGCCCGCTGCCCTTGGCGCTGAAGCGGCGCACGGGGCTGAGCGGCTGGGCCACGATCGCACCGAGGTGCTGGCCGCCGCGCACGCCGCGGGGCACACGGACGGTGAACGTGACCTGGCTCCGGCCATGGCTGCCCAGCACGACCCGGCCGATGGGCAGCCTCGTCCACGCTCCGACGTCTCGCCGCCGCTGGGCCCGCCCGCGATAGACCGCGCCCGTGGTCTGCCCGGTGGTGGCGTCGACGGCGTAGAGCAGAACGGTGCCCCGGGCGCTGCTGGTGTTGATGACCGCGACCTGCCCGCTGATCCGCGACCCACCATGCGCGGTGTAGACGAAGTACCCCTTGGCGCCAGCCGGCCCCACCGGGTTCAGCGACACCGTCGGGCCGGCAGCCAGCGCGCCGCCCGCGCCCGCCACCATCACCGCTGCGGCGGCGAGGAGCCCCAGCAGGCAGCGCCGCAAAGACAGGCGCGCGACGCGCCTCACCAGATCACACCGTGCCTAGGGCCCGCTGACGATCGAGACCGTCAGCGTGCTGGAGTAGCTGCCGGCAAAGCTGGCGGCCGGCACGAACACCCCCACGGTCGGGGTCACGGTGAACGAGCCCAGACCGGTGTTCGCCGCAGCGTTGAAGAATTTCACCGCGGTCGGAGGGGTCGCCCCGGCGGGCACCCCGACCGGGTAGGTCACCGCATTGGTCGGGTTGGTGCAGGTGCCCGACGCGCAGGCCGACGTCACTCCGGTGATCGTCGAGGCGTTGGCCGCGAGAGTGTGCGGGGTGGCGCCGCCGGTGGTGAACTGCGTCGAGCTGATGGTCAGGTTCCATCCGGCGCCCGTACCCGAGGTGTCCACCGCCGTCAGCGGCAAGGTGTAGGTGGGTGTCGAATCACCGTTGGCGAGATTCGCCGAGAACGTGGGCGCGGCCGATGTCGCCACGCTCAGCGCCCCAGCGGTCACCGTGCCCGTCACCGTCGGGTTCGCCGTCGTGGCGGCGCCCGCGGACTCGCACAACCCAAGAGCGGCCGCCACCACGCACGCCGCGGCCCCTGCCGCGCGCTGCATCCTTACCATGTCAAGGCCTCCCAGAGTCTTGCCTACGCGCTTTGCGCGGCCCCCTCACTGTGGGACCCGCCGTGCCTCACCCGGTTCTAGCACCTTCGTGGCGACCAGCACAATGGCCATCGCTCAATGCATCACCGCGATGAGAAGCGATGAGGAGACTTGACGAATGACTGTGGGTGAAACCTGCAACCGGCCGCCCACCCGACGAGGCCGGGGAGGGGGCGTAGTCAGCTTTCCCAGGCCTGGTCGTCCACCGCGTCGGCGACGTCGCCGCCTGCCGACTGGTGATACGTGACGTCGACTTGATCGCCGGGGGCAACGCCGGTGAACAGGCCGAGCGCCGGGTCGGCCGTGAACATGACGGGCTGCCCCGTGGCCTGGGCGGTCAGCGTGACGCTCCCGTCGCTGACCGCACCGACCACTCCGGTCACATCCTGTTCGAGGTACTCGACGTCGCCGGCGCTCAGCGTCCCATCCGTGCTTGCGGAGTAGGTCACGTCGACCACGTCCCCGACGGCGAAGCCCTCGGTCAGCTCCGACTCCGGATCCACCGAGAAGGTGAGTGGCCCCGACGGGGTGCTGATCGCGAGTCCGGCGCCCGACACCTGCGTGATCGCCCCCTCGGCAACCTGATCGACCGTGCTGTCGTCCCCCGGGGCATCGCCGCCCGACGCCGCGCTGGGCAGCGTGATCGTGATCGTCCAGTGCCCGGCGGCGTCCACCGTCTCTGAGATGAGGACGGTCTCGCCCGGCGCCAGGCCCACCACCTGTACCGTGATCGGCGCCGCCGGAGCGGTTGCGTCGCTTGCGGCGCGAGCGCGCGCCGCGCGCCGCGACGCCGTCGCGGAGACCTGCCGGGACGCAACGGTCAACGGGCTACCGTCCCCCAATCGCAGGCGCACCCGTCGCGAGCCCGCGCTGACGACCGTGGCATAGAAGGACATCGTCCCGGACGGCCGCGCCGTCCTACGTACCCGCGAGATGGTGTCTCCGGATCGCCGGTACGCCACTGCGTCTCCCAGCCCGAGCCGGGGCAGCTTGCCGAGATACCGGTAGGTGCGGACGACGCGGGTGGAGTCGACCAGTTCCACGCGATGACCACGCGCGTTCACAGACACGACCTTGGCGCGCGAGGTGCTCGCGACCGCGCCGGCCGGAAACAGTGCCAGGGCAGCCAGCCCCGCGGCCGGCATCAAACGCTTCATCTCGATGGCTTCCTTGCTCTATGGCGGGGCCCGGGACCCGGGCCGCACCGGTTAGCTCCTGCTGACTTCAGACAACGGCACCCGGCCGGTTCCGCTTGACCGTTGCCGATCACCGTGGACGACTGTTCAGATCACAGCGTGCGGCGAGTCGGCGCAGCGCCGACGAATGTGTGACCACCCGTCGGCCAGGTAGGGCTCGCCCGCCGCCGGGTCTTCATAGAGCCTCTAGACCGTATGGGGGTTGACCGCTCGGTCATCACCTGGCCACGTTCAACCACCCAAGGCGTTCGGTCAGCTCCGGGGCGCCCTGCGGGGCCCAGAGCGTCCCGTCGCGGCGCCGGCGGCGTGCTCAGTGCGGTTGCGCGCCCGCCGCGCTGTCCTACCGCAACGCGCTGAGGGGAGAACCTGCAATCGAACTCGGTGCCAAGGAGAAGTTGACATGGATTTCCGTCGCGAGTTGGGGCAGCAGCTACGGGTGGATTCGGTGCGCGCCAGCGCAGCGGCTGGCTCCGGACACCCGACCTCGTCGATGTCGGCCGCCGACCTGATCGCAGTGCTGCTTGACGGGCATCTGCGGCTGGATCTCGCCCACCCCGATGACCCCCGCAACCTGCACATTTACGCCGCGCGTCTGGAGGCGTTTGGATGGCACGCGATCGAGGTCGATGGCCACGACGTCAACGCGATCGAGGCGGCCTATGCGGATGCCGAGGCTACGCGCGGACAACCGACGGCGATTCTCGCCCGCACCAAGAAAGGCAGGGGCGTCGCGGCTGTCGAGGACCAGCCCGGCAACCACGGCAAGCCGCATCGCCGACGGACAAGACGGCTAGCGGCTCGCCCAAGCAACGGCCGGCAAAGGGCGACGCCCTGACCTGACCCAACCTCATCCCACCCGGTGCGGCCTCTGGCGGGCTCTCAGAACGAGCGGCGGTAGATCTGGAACGAGCTCCAGAGCGCGTCGCGCTTGTCCAGCTTCTGGCCGGCATTGATGTACAGCCGGTAGGTCCCGGCGCTGAAACCGGGCGGCGCCACAACCGCCTTGGCGCTGAGGAAGCCACAGACGTCGCCTCGGCCCAGCGAGATCCGACGCAGCACGTGGCGGCTGCGGGTCGTGGTGATGAAGCCGTACACCCGCCGGCCCGCGAATATCGTCCCCGACACCCGCACGACACGGCGGGCACGAGGATTGACGGGCCTGGTTGCGACGCTCATCGAGAGCGTCGTGACGAGCGTCTGCCCGACCGAGACGACAGGAAAGCCCGTGACGCCGAAGTCCTGCACCGAGATGTCGATCCTCTGGCCCCGCGTAGGATCGATCGTGTCCGATGGGGGCGCCACGTCGGTGATCTCCGCGGTGGCGTTGCCGGCGGCGTCGAAATTGCCGTCGGCCGAACCGGCCGTGCCCAGCGCCTTGCCGGGCACGCTCGCCGAGACGACATAGCCCGCGTCGGGGGTGCCGCCGGTCAGCGACACGACGATCGGCTGAGAGCCCCTGGTCGGAACGTGCGTGTAGCAGCTCTGATTCAGCGT
This sequence comes from uncultured Actinomycetota bacterium, assembly GCA_963790605.1. GTDB lineage: Bacteria > Actinomycetota > Thermoleophilia > Solirubrobacterales > Solirubrobacteraceae > Palsa-465. The sequence goes on from CAWBPG010000006.1 coordinate 592,303, forward strand.
GCCAGTGACCGCCGAGGCAGCTGCTGGCGCGGCAAGCGCCATGGCGGCGGTGGCGGCGTACGGCATCCAAGCGCGGTGAGACATGGTCCTCCTAACGGGACGGTTATGGGCTGACGGCGGCGACGAGGCAGGTGCCGGCCCGCACGCCTCCCTTCCCGCAGCCGGGTAGCTTACAAGTCAGGCGCCGGCGTCTGGCAACCCGAGGAGCCGGCACGCCGGGACAAGGTCGGCGACCTCAGGTTGCATGAGGTTCGGGTCGCGCCTGGTGGTTGGCGCGTGAGGCCGAGCTGCGATCCAACACGCAGCATGGGTCAGTCGGGCACGAGGACTCCAAGACGTCCCTCGAGATCTACGCCCACGTGCAGAAACGAGTCAGCCGACCGTCCCTTGGGCACAACGGGAGCGTAGCCGTGACTCTCCATTCAAGCTGCGGCGGCGGCCGCGCGGAGGAACCGCATCGGCTGGCTTTCGACGAAGTGGTCCGTGACATCGCCGACGAGCCCTCCCTCCAGGCCTCGGTCGTTCACCAGGTCCAGCTTGAGCGCCGGCGCGCCCGCCGACAGGTCCAGCCCGCTCATGCGGACCCACACGATGTTGGGACGGTGCTTGGACTCGAACACGTAGATGAGGTTCGTGAGGTCGGCCACGATCCCCCACTGCGTCTGCGACGAGAACGGCATATCCGGATCGGGGACGCGAAACGGCTGGGCGGTGTTGCGCATGACGCTGAGCAGCGACGCGACGGCTTCCGTCCCGCTGGATGGAGGCGGGAGCCGGTCAAGGTAATACGCGGCGCGGGCAAAGCGCTGGTCGGGATCGGTGCCGCCCGGCAGCGGCTGATCGCCGCCGAACCCCTCGATGGTGCGCAGCCGCGCGAGCTGCTCATCGAGGGGAGGAGAGTTGGTCACGACCGTGTACTCCCGGCCATGATGGATCGTCGGGGTGTCGTCGAGGTACTCGATGATCGCTGAATCACCGGAGGCATCGTCGAGCGCGAGATGCAAGGTCACGTCGAGGCCAGTGAGCGGGTCAGTTTGCGCGGCGATCTGCAGGCGGCTTTCCGCGATCCACGCGACGGTCTCCGCAACGGTCGCGAAGTTGTCCAGGCAGTACTGCATCCACACCGCCACCGAAAGGGTCGGGCGACTCCCGTCAGGCTCGCCGTAGTGTGACTCGGGGAGGAACAGCTGGTGGGCGGCAAGCCCGGCGTCATTGACGCCGTCGACCGTCATCAGGTCGCTCGCGCTCGCCACGAGACTGCCGTGGGCCGATGCCCACCGCAGTGCGCCGCCGACTCCGTCATCCCGAGACATGCCCCGTGGAAATGCCCACAGATTCGTTCCCGTGTCCTCCAGCCAGTCCATCGTCCGCCCCACCATGACCGCCCCTGCCGCGTCAGGCCACAACGCTCGCGTGCACACCGGTTTCCGCCTTTCGATCGAGAACCACAGGAGACTAAGTGGCGTCGCCGGCCACTTGTGCCTTTCGGGTGCGCATATCCCCATGAGGATCGTGCCGCGCCGGTTCTCGGTGTCATCGGGATCGTGCTGTTGGGGCACCAGCGGGGCCGGGCGGATGCGCCGAGCGCCGTGCCGGCGCGCCCTGCAGGAGGGGTGTGAGCAGGCATGTCGTTGACCGGGCCAATCGCGGAGCTACGCTGAACAGCTACGACTGTGAGTGCGTCACCGAGCACCTCTCCCACCTCCCGGCCGCCGATCCGCGTCGTGCTTGCCGACGACGCCTTTCTGGCTCGCGCGGCGGTCAGGCATCTGCTTCACGGGATCCCGATGATCGAGGTGGTGGGCGAGTCCAGTGATGCCACCGAGGTCCCGAGGATGTGCGACGAGCAGCGGGCGGACGTGCTCATCACCGACATCCGGATGCCGCCCTCGGGAGATGACGAGGGCATTCGACTGGCCGCCCGGCTAAGACAGACCCACCCAGCGCTCGGCGTGATCGTGCTCAGCACCTACGCGGACGTCGGGTACGCTCTCAAGCTCTTCCAGGACGGCTCGGACAGTCGAGCCTATCTACTCAAGGACCGGCTCCGAGATCGCGTGCAGCTGCTCGACGCGGTCAAGGCTGTGGCCGACGGCCACTCCGTCATTGATCCGCAGATCGTGGAGGATCTCATCCGTTCGCGGGAGACCATGACGAGATCTCGGATCGACCAGCTCACTCCACGCGAGATCGAGACGCTGGCGCTGGTCGCGGAGGGGCACAGCAACGCCGTGATCGCCGAACGCCTCGTGCTCACCAAGCGGGCCGTCGAGAAGCATGTGAACGCCATCTTCGCCAAGCTCGACCTGGGGGATCCCGAGCATGTCAGCCGACGGGTCCGCGCCGCCCTGGTGTATCTCGCCGATCGGCCTCCTGTCTCCGCCGGCGCGAGCCGAGGAACCGAGTAACATTTCTCACGAAGCGAGGTGAGAAGTAGCCAGACGCTGGCCCGGTAAAGGGGGGAGGCACTCTTGGCGGTCGGTACTTCCAACGCTCGTGCGGTTCGTGAGGATCAACCCGGCGCGTGGCTGGGAAGCTCCGAGATGGCAGCAGAGATCCGCGGCTTCGATTGGGCCGCCACGCCGCTCGGTCCCCTGGCCGACTGGTCAAGAAGTCTTCGGTCCGCGGTAGCCACCTGCCTTCACTCCAAGTTTCAGATGGCGATCTACTGGGGCCCGGAGCTGATCTGCACCTACAACGATGCCGAGCGCGACGTCCTGGGTTCGCTGCATCCCGCTGCACTGGGGTTGCCGGCGCGGGATCTGCTCCACGAATCGTGGGAGGTGGTCGGACCCCAGTTGGACGCCGTGATGGCGGACGGCTCGTCCACATGGGCCGAGGACCAGCCGCTGAGCTTCGATCGCCGAGGCGTCGTCGAGACGGGATACTTCACGTACTCCTACAGCCCCGTCCTGGACGATGACGGCGGGATCGGCGGCGTCCTCCTGGTCACCCAGGAAACCACCGCACGGGTGCTGGCCGAATGGCGGCTCGACGTGCTCCGAGAGCTCGCCGTCAGATCGATGGACGCACCCAGTGCGCCGGAAGCGTGCGAGCTGGCGGCGCGGGCCATGCAGGGCCGCAGCGAGCTCGCGTTCCTGTTGATCTACCTCATCGATGCCGATGGCGAACGTGCCGTGTGCACCGCCACAAGCGCGACCGCCGGTGTTCCCCGCGCCTCGCACGCGTCGGTGGACCTGAGCGGCTCCAGCTCGATCGCCGCGGTCTTTCGTGACCTGGCGGCCGTCCCGCGGCAGACTCGGCTGGTGAATGGCGAGCTGATCGTTGCGGAACGGGAGACGGCGGCGATGTCGAAGTGGGCGGTGGCCGCGCCGATCAGGCGCGGATCGGCGGACCCTGTGGACGGCTTCCTCTTGGCCGGGATCGGTGACGGCTTCACCGCGGACGCGTCGTGCCGGCATTTCATCGAGATGGTCGGGATCGGGCTGGGACGCAGCATCGCCGCGGTCCGAGCACGCGAGGAGGATCGCGATCGGGCGCGCTCGCTCGCCGCGCTCGAGCAAGCCAAGACGGCCCTGTTCAGCAACGCCTCGCATGAGCTACGGACGCCTCTGGCGCTGGTCCTGGGTTCCCTGGAGGAGGTCATGGACGACACGACTGTGCCGGACCCGGTCCGCGAGCAGGTCGGCGTCGCTCGCCGGAGCGCCACGCGGATGCTCAAGATCGTCAATGGGCTGCTTGACTTCTCGCGCCTCGAGGCCGGCGGGTGGATGGGCGCATTTACGCCGACCGACCTCGCGCAGCTCACGCGCGACGTCGCCGCCATGTTCAGGTCGACGGCGGAGAAAGCGGGCCTCCGCCTGTCGGTGGACTGCCCGATGCTCCCGCGACCGGTGCTTCTCGATCCGGAGGCGTGGGAGCGCGTTGTCTCCAATCTCCTGTCCAACGCACTCAAGTTCACGCCGTCAGGCGCGATCGACGTTCAGGTTCGCGGGGAGCGGGAGCATGCGGTACTGACTGTCACCGACACCGGGATTGGGATTGCGGCCGAGGACGTCTCCCGTGTCTTCTCCCGCTTCTATCGTGTCGAGGATCCGCGGGCGCGATCACAAGAGGGCACCGGGTTGGGCCTGGGCCTGGTGCGTGAGCTCGTTCAGATGCACGGCGGCACCGTCACCGCCCAGAGCACGCCTGGCCGGGGAACGAGCATGGTCATCCGCGTCCCCTACGACTGCGAGCGAGGGCGGACCGACCGCGGGGCGGAGGATCGCGTGACCCCACCGGTGGGGGCCACCGCCTCGACCTTGGTCGAGGAGGCTCGCGACTGGCTCGGACGCGGGAGGAGCAACCGCAGCGTCGGGTCGGAGAACGCGAGGCGAGACATCGCGGACGTGCTCGTCGTGGAGGACAACAAGGACATGCGCGACTACCTGTGCCGGTTGCTGGCGCCGCGTTACGCGGTGCGGGTAGCAGGTAGCGCGACCGAGGCGTACCACACCGCGGCCAAGGACCCGCCCGGTTTGGTGGTCAGCGACGTGATGATGCCCGGTTCAGACGGCTTCCGCCTCCTCCACGATCTCCGCTCTGACCCCCGGACCAAGAATGTCCCGGTGATCCTGGTATCGGCACGAGCCGACCCCGAGAGCACGATTGACGCCCTGCGGCTCGGCGCTGACGATTATCTGGTGAAGCCGTTCGGCGCGCGCGAGCTGCTCGCGCGGGTCAGCGCCGCGCTCCGGAGCTCCCGTGTGCACTCCGCAGACGCCGAGGCCCGCGGGCGCGCCGTGGAGCGGGCGGTCGCGCAGGGCGAGTTGCGATCGTTGCTCAACGAGCTGAAGGCGGCGCAACGTCGCATCGCGGCAGCGGGTGACGCCGAACGGCGGCGGGTCGAGCGCAATCTGCACGACGGGGCACAGCAGCGGCTGATGGCGATCAGGCTCGAGCTCGGTCTTCTCAGCGAGCGATTGGAGCTTGATCCATCTGCGGCCCGTACCGCGCTCGACGGTCTTCGCGAGGCGCTCGACGAGGCGCTCGACGAGCTGCGTGAGCTGGCCCATGGGCTGTACCCGCCGCTGCTGGCAAGCGACGGCCTTCCGGCGGCGCTCTCCGCGGCGGCCCGGCACGCAGCCATAGCGGTTGAGGTGCAGGCGCTGGACATCCCTCGCCTCCCGCGGGCGATCGAGAACGCCGTGTACTTCTGTTGCATGGAGGCGTTGCAGAACGCCGTCAAGCATGCCGGGGACAACGCCCGCGCGGTCATCTGCCTCGTGGCCCGACAAGGCGCGCTCGAGTTCCAAGTCAGCGACAACGGCGTTGGCTTTGACTCCGACAGCGTGCCTGCGGGCTACGGGTTGACCAACCTGACCGACCGGGTGTCCGCGCTCGGTGGTGAGGCCACGATCGACTCGGCCCCAGGGAAGGGCACGACCCTGTCCGGTCACATCCCCGTGGCCTGAGCTTCCGGCCCGGTGGTGGTCTCACCCCACCACCGGGGGGTGGCGACATCCCGGTTGGGGACTCGGCCCGCAGGCGGATTACGGTCCTCCAGAACTGAAGCTCGCCCGCAGACGCGTGAGGAGCACGCGGTCGCGTCCGCCATCTGGGGCGGTCGAGGCGGAGGCCAACGGCTGGAGGTGGCACATGCTCGAGATCGATGCGAACGTCGACGGCGCGGTGACGATCGCCGACGCTTGTGCGGACGGTTACCACGTCCGGGCTCTCAGCGTGCTCGCGGGGCCAGCGACTTCCGCCGTGGCCGTCCCAGAGTCGTGATGTCCCGCCGCGCGCGTGGACGTTGGCATCGCGGGTTGGCGGCGCTCATCATTGGCGGCGTCGGAACCCTCGCTGTGGCGGGATGCGGCTCGACAGGCGCAACCCGCTCCGGCGCGGTGACTGTCCCAGGCCAGTCGCGGGCAGTGGTGACGAACCCCGCCAAGGTCGAGGGCACAGAGATCAAGGCGCTGCCGAAGATGCCGGTGCCGTCCGCCGCCCCCCCGGCACCTCCGACCAAGACGACGTCCGCTGATCGGGGGTACCTCGAGACCGTCTTCAATGATGCTCAGGCGGCGTGGCGCAGGCAGTTTGAGAGTGCGGGGCTGCCCTACACCCCCGCTCGTCTCGTGTTCTTCTCGGAGGGCATCCACTCCTCATGCTTCCAGCGAGCGGTCGTCGGTCCCTTCTACTGCCCTCGCGACGAAGTCGTCTACATCGATCTGCGCTTCATGGCGATGCTCGCCGAGACCCACGGGCCCGGTGGCTTCGCGCAGGCGTACGTCGTCGCCCAGCGATTCGCGCACCACGTCCAGCGCGTCCTGGGCATCGAGGAGCGCGTCGAGCTTGCGAACGCGATCGCGCCTGAGGCGCGGGATGCCCGATTGGGCAGAGTCGAACTGCAGGCTGACTGCCTGGCGGGAGTCTGGGCTCACTCCCGGTACGAGCGCCGCGACCTTCCGAAGAGCCAGGTGAGCAAGGCTCTTGACGCCATCGATCACACCGGTGAGACGTTCCAGAGCAACTTCAAGGACCGGAAGATGGATCCCGGGCTGTGGAGCCCCCGCCTCGCCTCAGCTCTGCGTTGGTTCGACAAGGGCTTCACGACCGGGACGGCCGGCGAGTGCGACGCCTTCTCCTCGGACTGAACGCGCGCAGCACCGGGCCTCGCCTCACCTGATACTGCACAGGTTTTTGAGCTCACAGCGAACGCGACATCCCCGAGCGATGTCTGCGACGACCCGCGCCTCACTATGACGGAACGCTTGGGTGTAACCGATGGCTGTACCGGATGGCTGTAACGGACTGACGCTCCGATGCTCCGCGCTGTGGTGATCCTGCGTCCCGTCGTCGCCAGGAGCCTGCTCAGCGCGGGCGCCAGCGGATCCGTCCGGCAGCGCGAGGGTCGGCGGTCGTTCGCTGCGGTGGGGCCGCTTGACCCTCGCTACGGCGCCGGGCTGATCCTGCTGGTCGCGGTCTACTACGGGGCCGCTCATCTTGGATACGCGCTCGAGTTCGCCGGTCCGGTAGCCGCGATCCTCTGGCTCCCCGTCGGCGTCGGGGTCGCGTTCCTCTACCTGGGGGGGCTGCGGTACTGGCCGGGGGTCGTGCTTGGCGACCTGCTCGTCAACAACTACTCGGCGCTTCCAGTGGGCGCCGCCGTCGGGCAGACGGTCGGCAACCTCCTCGAGGTGCTGGTGGCGGCCGTGCTCATGCGGCGCCTGCTTCGCAGACGCTCGCCGCTGAACAGCGTCGGCGGCCTCACCATCATGCTCGTGGCGATCGCGGCGGGCACCGGAGTCAGCGGCACGATCGGCTCGCTCTCACTTTGGCTCGGACACGTGATCTCGGCCGGGGCGATGCCGAAGGTGTGGCGCACATGGTGGCTTGGCGACGCCGCCGGAGCGCTCATCGTCATTCCGCTCGCGCTCGCGTGGGTTCGTCCCGCACCGTTGCGGTGGAACCGTCAGCGCGTCGCCGAGGCCGGGCTGCTCGTGGCCGCGCTGTGCGGGGCGAGCGAGCTTGCCGTGCGTGTCGGCCGTCCCCTCACGTATGTCGTGTTCCCCACCCTGATCTGGGCGGCCCTGCGGTTCGGCCAGCGCGGCGCCACTCTGGCCGTGGCTATCGCGACCAGCTTCGCAGTGTGGGGTACCACCCATGAGCAGGGCCCGTTCGTCTTTCACTCGACGAGCAGCAGCGTCCTCAGCACCCAGCTCTACATCGCGGTCGCCGCCCTGTCGACCCTCTGCGTGGCCGCCGTGGTGTCGGAGCGGGAGGAGGTCGCGGCGCGCCTGGCCGCATCCGGCGCGCGCTTGGTCGAGGCCATCGACGGCGAACGCAGAAGAATCCAGCGCGACCTCCACGACGGCGCTCAGGGCCGCCTTGCCGCGGTCCATGTCCGTCTCGGCGTGGTCTCCGAACGCGTGAGGGAGAGCCCCGATGAAGCAACCCGCGCTCTCCTGGAGGCACGGACTGAGGTCTCGCAGGCGATCGACGAGCTGCGCGACCTCGCCCACGGCATCCAGCCGCGCATGCTCGCGCAGTTCGGCCTGGCCCGGGCCATCGAAAGCTTCGCGGAGCGCTCGATCATCCCCGTCGACACGGGAGACCTTCCGGCGGCACGGTTCGATCCCAGTGTGGAGACGACCGCTTACTTCGTGCTCGCCGAGGCGCTCACGAACGCGTACAAGCATGCGCACGCCTCGTCGATCCGCATACGCGCTCGCGCGCACGCCCGGTCTCTGTGGATCGAGGTCGTCGATGACGGGGTCGGCGGCGTGGTCGAAAGTGGGTTCGGGCTGCAAGGCCTGCGTGACCGTGTCGAGGCCACCGGGGGTACCCTCGCGATCACCAGCCCACCCGGCGCCGGGACCCGGATCATGGCGGAGATCCCGGGACCCGCCCTTGCTCCTCCACCTCCCTGATCTCGTTTCCAGCGCCGGTCGCCTCAGCGGCGCCCTCCTCCGAAGCTCCGCCACGTGTCTGTCAGGGTGCGTGTGGAGAGATCCCGCTTGCTCAGGAAGGCGAAGGCGCCGCAGGATTCCATCACGCGGAGCTCAGGCTCCTCCAGAGAGACGAGCACAACGCCAACGTCAGGATGCCGGGCCGTGAGGATGCGGGTGGCCTCCACCCCACCCATGCCGGGCATCCGCTTGTCCATGATCACCAAGCGCGGCTCGAGCTCGTCGACGGCATCAAGTGCCTCCTCCCCCGATGCCGTCTCCCCGGCCAGGACGAACCCCTCAGTGGCCGCGACCAGCTCGGACAACGCCCGCCGAAACGACGGCTGGTCATCCACGACGAGAACCCTCACCGGCTCACCGTCCGGCGGTCCAGACTCCGTCGGGTCCTCTGATCTGGCGGCGGCCACGCTACATCTCCTTGCCCACGCTCCGCGCCCACAACCACACCGCCACGATGGCGGCTCGAGCGGCGGGTCGCTTCAGCCAGATCCTTTCACATCGCGTTTCATCGGTGGACGTCGCCGGCTCCGGCGCTGAGCGGGGCGTCGATACGAGCACCTCCGGGATGCGAGCATGCGTGTCGACCGGACCCCCGTTCGGGTTGCCTACAGTCCGCTCCCCGTTCTGCCTGCGGCCGAGTCCGCCGCGCCATACCAATCATCAGGAGGGTCCGGTGAGTGATCTCATTGCTGTTGCGTATCCCGACAGGGAAACGGCCGAGCGAGTCCGCCAGCGGCTGGCACAGTTGATGATCGAGCATGCGATCGAGCTCGAGGATGCGGTGATCGTGGATCGTGACGAGAAAGGGAAGGTGAAGCTGCATCAGGCACACCGCCCGACCGCGCGTGGCGCCGCCGGGGGTGCGATGTGGGGTGGTCTGATCGGCCTTCTCTTCCTGGCGCCGCTGCTCGGGATGGCGGTGGGCGCCGCGGCCGGCGGCGCCTCCGGCGCGTTCGTCGACGTCGGGGTCAACGACGAGTTCATGCAGGATCTGGGTCAGAAGCTCACGCCGGGCGGCGCCGCCTTGATCGTCCTCGTCCGCAAGGTCACGCCCGACAAAGTGCTGCCGGAGATCCAGCCATACGGCGGCGAAGTCATGCAGACGTCACTCGACGACGAGTCCGAGGCCCGCCTGCGTGAGCTTCTGGAGGGCACGGCGCAACCCGTCGCCGCCACGACCTGAGCCGCTCAGCGGTCGGCACGACCAGCGCGCGCCAGAGCTGACGCACCCCCCAACCATCACCCACTGCCGACCCGGCGCCCCGCGCCTGCGGAGTCCACTCTCCTCCCTCCATGGGCCGAACGGGCGCCGGGCTCGGCGGATGTGTCGCACCTGTCCGGCGGTCCACCTTCCGACGTCGCGCTGCACACGACGAATGACCGACATGTAACCACCAGGAAGCAAGCCGGTGTGCCTGTGGTGAGGGGGGCACCACACTCTCGGCGCAGGAGCGGTGACCCGATAGGTTGGGTACCGCGCAAGGAACACTGCCCCACAAGAGCACACCGATTCGCAGTCTTACCCATACCGCTTTGGAGTGTCACTATGCCTGATTCGATCGTGTGTGGCGTGGATGTGTCAGAGGCGGCCAGGCCGGTGCTCGATACCGCCCGCTGGCTGGCCGACGGTGTGGGCGGCCGCCTGATCGCCGTGCACGCCGTCGAGGAGCCCACCGCCGAGGCCGAGGAGTTCGCCCCGATCGTCCGCGATCGCCTCGGCGACGGGGACCGCGAGGTTCGCGTCGTCGAGGGGTCGCCCGCCGCCGCGCTGTTGACGGCAATCGCGACCGAGGACGCGGGGTTTCTCGTCGTCGGCTCGCGCGGCCAGGGCCCGCTGACCGCGGGCGTGTTCGGCAGCGTCTCGCGCGAGGTGACGGCCCGTGCGCGCATTCCCGTTGTCGTGGTCCCACCCGGGATCGTCGAGGGGAGCGGAGCCGAAGGTGCGCCGCGCAGCATCGTTTGTGGGGTGGACGGCTCCGAGCACGCGCTGACCGCGGTTCGCGTCGCCGGGCGCCTGGCCCACGCCCTGGGGTGGCGGCTGGTGCTCGTGCATGCTCTGCCGGGGGTGAGGGCCACGGCGTCCTACCTGGGAGCCCGCGCGACAAATCCGCCCTGGAGCGCCCAGCCGGACGCGCGCTCCAACCTGGCCGCCCAGATAGTCCGCGACGCCCTCGAGGTGGTGGACGGCCTCGGACTCGAGGCGACGGGCGTCGTCGAGGACGGCGCGCCGTGGGACGTGCTGGAGGCCGTCGCCGTGCGCGAGGACTGCCCGCTCCTCGTCGTGGCCGCGCGCGGCCGCGGCGCGGTGCGCTCGGCCGTGTTCGGATCCGTTGCGACCCGGCTGGCCACCGGCGGCCGCCGGGCGGTGATGATGGTCCCGGCAGCGGCCACCGCGCCCAGGCCGCACGTCACCGCTGTCCCACACGCTGCCGGCGACTAGACAGCACCCGGAGGAGACGCCCGACCCGCTTTGTCCGGATTGCCGCGGCTGCGGTCGATCTGGCTGGCGACGACGGCGCTGCCCACGATCAGGGTTGCGACGACGACCAGCCAGGAGAGCAGCGCGAAGGCAGCGCCGATCGTGCCGAAACGGGCGGCATCCTCGCTGATCATGCGCGGCATGTAGAGAGGCGAGGCCAGCGTCAATAGCACCAGCGCGCCCGTGGTCAGGGTGGCGATCGGGCGCAGCCGGCGCCACGACACCCTGGGCCCGAGCAGGATCCGCGGCGTCAAGAGCCAGAAGATGTAGCTGCCGAGGACCGAGAGCAGCGCGCGCTCGATATTCGCGCCGCCGTCGTACACGTTGGGTCGCAGCTCCACGAACCACCCCACATAGGCGGCTGCCGCGACCATCCAGACGGCGGCGCGCCAGCGCGCGCGCAGGCCGATGTGCGGAAGGCTCAGCGTGCGCTCGTAAACGACCATCAACGAGGCGGCGAAGCTCATGACCGACGCGATCAAGAAGACGACGCTGACCCAGGTGATCGCCGCCTGACCGTCGTTGGGAGCCAGGAACAGCGCCCGCACCTGGTCCGCGGTCGCGCCGTGCAGGTTGAAGCGGTGGATGATGCGCTCGGGGAAGTCACGGCTACGGGGGGTCAGCGCGGACAGCACGATCACCATCGGAAAGCCGGCGGTGAACGACTGTGCGGCGAGGACCGTGACGCGGACGAACGCGTCCATCTGGAACGCCCGCTCCAGGCAGGCTCCCACGAAGCCGCCGCGCAGCCGGGCGACCCCCCGCTCCAGATCGACGCGAAGGTTCAGGGTCGCGACCAGGGATCGCCTGGCCCTTGCTCCACGGACGAGCGCGGGCCGGAGGCCCTCATGACGCCGTGACCGGTCTGTGCGGCGTCTCGCTGACCTCCTGCACTCCGCGCAGGGAGTACAACACCCAGGCCGCCCCGAGCAGGACGACGCCGCGGACGAGCAGCGAGATGCCGATGAACAGGGCGAGGGTGGCGACCCCGATGCCCGGACTGGAGACGATCACGATGCCCGCGATCGCCTCGACGACGGCGACGGCAAGCGTCCACAGGCGGTTGAGGCGGCCCTCGGCGTGAAGGCCTGCCGCGAAGCGCACCATGCCGGAGACGATCAGCCACAGCCCCACCAGCAGCGCCACCGCCACGACGGCGTGGGTGGGGTGGCGGACGAGGATCACCCCGATGATGACACTGGCCGCGCCGAGGATGACGCCGAGCATCGACCGCTCGCGCGCGCTCAGGAGAGACGCGATGACCTCGAAGAGCCCATCGACGAGGAAGAGGACCCCGGCGATCACCGCCAGTGTCCCCAGCGCGATCGACGGCTGCACCAGCACGATGATTCCCGTGACCACGCTCAGTGCCGCCAGCACCGCGAGGAGCCACCACGTCGAAGCGATGTCGCCCAGTTCCGTCACGCTCTCGTGTTCAGTCATGGCCTCTCCGGATGGGTGGGTGGTCAATCCATCGACGGTGGGGTGGCCACCGCCGAGTGTCGAGCGTAGGCCCGTGGCGCGCCCGCCGCCGCGATTTCGGATGCCAGCACCCCACTGGCGATGGTGAAGCCCTCCGCCCGGACCGCACGCGGGGGTGGATACGAGGCTCGTGCTTGGTGCGCACCCCCATATCCACCCGCGGCTAGCGGTGAACGCCTAGGTTCCTGCCCATGAGGCCCAGGCTCGGCAGGAGACACCCAGCCGTGAAGCGGGTGACGCGGTGACGACCGAGGCAGTCGAAGCCCCGCCTGCCGAGCCGACGTTCACCGAGCGCATGCTCGACACCATCGAGCGGGTGGGAAACAAGGTACCCCACCCGGCGATGCTGTTCGTGTGGTTGATCGTCGGGGTGGTGGTGCTCTCGCAGATCCTGTTCTGGCTCAACGTCAAGTCGACCTACGAGGTCGTCTCACCGCCGCCCCAGGCGGTTCAGGAGAGCTACTACGGCGGGGGATCGACCAAGCCCAACGAGGTGGCGCCCACCCAGCAGCAGCCGGCCAAGGACTACAAGGTCCACCACGAGACGACCAAGGTCGCGGGCCTGCTCACGGGCGCCGGCGTGCGCTTCATCTTCACCTCGTTTGTCAAGAACTTCCAGAACTTCTCGGCGCTGACGTTGATCCTGGTGGTGATGATCGGCGTCGGCTTAGCCGAGGAGGCCGGGCTGATAGCCGCGTTGGTGCGCAAGTTGGTGGCGGTCTCACCCCCGTCGACGCTCGCCTTCATCGTCGTGCTGATCGGGGTGATCTCCAGCATCGCCTCCGACGCGGGCTACCTGGTGCTGATCCCACTCGGCGCCGCCGCGTTCAAGAGCGTCGGCCGCCATCCGATGGCCGGCATCGCGGCCGGGTTCGCGGGGGTGAGTGCCGGCTTCGGCGTCAACTTCCTCATCACGCCGACCGACACGGTGCTGACCGAGATCACCAACGAGGCCATTCACCTGGTCGATCCCAGCAAGAGCGTGGATCTCACCGCGAACCTCTACTTCGGGATCGCCTCAACCCTGCTCATCGCGGTGCTCGGGGCCGTCATCACCACGCGAATCGTGGAGCGCCGACTCGGCAAGTGGGACTCGAGGGATGCCGGTGAGGCGACCAAGGAGGAGACCGAGGCGGTGCAGATCACGCCGGCCGCCGAGGCGCGAGGGCTGCGCTGGGCGCTCTTCGGGTTGATTGGCGTGATCGTGGCGATCGCGTTGCTCACCGTGTTCCCGGGCGCTCCGCTGCGCAACCCCGAGACCGGGAGCGTGATCGGCGACTCGCCGTTTATGGACAGCCTGGTGTTCATGATCACGCTGGTGTTCTTCGTCTGCGGGTTTGCCTTCGCGCGAGGAGCCGGGACGATCAAAGGCAGCACGGCGGTGATCAACGCGGTCACCAAGCAGTGGGCCACGTTGGCGGGGCTGCTGCTCCTGTTCCTGCTCATCGCGCAGTTCCTGGCCTACTTCAACTACAGCCACATCCCGGCGGTGTTGGCGGTGAAGCTGGGCGACCTGGTCGAGCACGCGAACATCGGCAGCCTGTGGCTGCTGATCCTGTTCATGATCGTGACCGCGATCGTCGACCTGATCCTCACCGGCGCGATCGGGCAGTGGGCCATCTTCGCCCCCATCTTCATCCCCCTGTTCATCCGGCTCAACGTGTCACCGGCCACCGTTCTGGCGGCCTACCGCGCCGCGGACTCGCCGTTCAACGTGATCACCCCGGCGATGGCCTACTTCCCACTGATCGTGATCTTCGCCCAGCGCTACCAGAAATCGGCGGGCATCGGGACTGTCATCTCCCTGATGCTGCCCTATGCCCTCATCATCCTGTTCGTCTGGGCGGTGTTCTTCCTCGCCTGGTATGGGCTCGGGATACCGCTCGGCCCAGGCGCACCGGTGCACCTGTAAGCGTCAGGCGGCAACGGAGATGGGTGTGACGTGGCCGTGGAGTTCCCGGAGGGACGGGTCGGCAGGCCTGGATTTGAGATGCTGCTCGATCTCGCCGACCGAGCACGAGCGTCACGCCTAAGACGCGGAGCCAGCCGGTCTCGGCGCCGCCACCGCCACCCACAGACGCCTCGGCGGGGACCAAGGACGCTCGCGCGCAGCTTGAGCTGCTCGCTCAGCTCGGCGAGCTCAGGAAGGCCGGTGTGCTGACCGAGGAGGAGTTTGGGAATAAGAAGGCCGAAGATCCTTTCGTAGAGCCCGACCGCAATCTCGTCCACGGGCCGAGCGCGATGGGTCAGGTCAATCGGGTCCGTGCAGCCGCCGGCCGAGCTGGACGCGGGCCGTGACACCGGCGCCGAGGAGCAGCCCGAGGGCGGCGAGATAGCAGGTGACGAGCACCCCGGAGAACATGAGAAACAGCTCGACCGGCGTGCGTCCGGCGACATAGCGCAGGTAGTAGCCGGCCGCCGTCGGCGTCACCTGGAGGATGACGCCGCTCGTCAGCCCACCGGCCAGAGACGCGTTCCAGCGCAGCGCGCCGCCGACCAACAGACGGTAGACGGCGGCGCAGAGCAGCACGGTCAGGGCGAGCGAGATCAGGGGCACGGCGAGCCGGATCAGCGTCGGGTCAACGCCGAGGCGCCGCACCAGGCCGGTTCCGGCCGAGGTGACGAGCACCATCAGCATGATCACCACGGTGACCACGGCGGCCACTCCGAGGTTGCGCAGCTTGCCGAGGACGATGCCCGCGCCCGCGCCCCCGATCAGCCGCGACAGGCAGCGCTCGAGCACCCCCACCACCCCCGAGCTGATCCACACCATGCCCGCGATCGAGCCCGCGATGAGTAGCGGCGATTCGTGCCGGGTGCGCAGGATCAGCTCCACGATCTGATCGTGGACGTCCTTGGGCAGCACCTCGGAGATCCGCGCGGACAGCGCCTGTGCCCGGGCGTAGTCGCCGAGCACAAGCGCCGCGAGCGCGGTCAGTCCCAGCGCGAGCGGCACCAGCGAGGACAGGAGAAACCAGGCCAGCGCGGGAACGTCGTTGGCCACTCCGGAGTCCCAGTAGAGACTGACGAGCTCGCGTGGGGCGCGACGGAGCGCCCGTCCCGGGCGGCGCATAGCTCTCCTTTGCAATGGAAGCCGGCACCGCACATGCGCGTGCCATCGCTCACGCGTGACGACACCGACCGTACGTCGTGCACCTCGGTCATCGCCGATCAGGATGCCTGCACCCCCGCCCTCGCGTCGTACCCGCACCCGGATCTCAGGTGCACCTCGGGGCTGTGGAACGCTCACGATGACCTCAGATGGCACACCGACGCGCGCATACGGCACCCGCGGGATTTGTACTCGGCACCATCGCCGCAGTGGTGCTGTGCGCCGGATGCGGGTCAAGCAAGCCCGCGTACTGCACGAAGGTGACCGACCTCAAGCAGTCGGTCCAGAAGGCCGCCACGCTTGACACCCTCAAACAGGGACCGAGCGGCATCAGCTCCGCCATCGCCAAGGTCAAGAGCGCGTCACACGACGTCGTCAGCGCGGCCAAGAACGACTTCCCGAGTCAGACCAGGGCAATCACGGACGCAGTCGACACGCTCGCCAAGTCGGGGCAGCGGCTCACGAGCGCACCCGTGGCGACGATCGCGGGGTTGCCGGGGCAGGTGTCCGCCGTGACCACGGCGGTCAACAAGTTCGCCGACGCCACATCGTCCAAGTGCTCGGGTTCGTGAGTATGGCAACACCGAGAGGCGTGGCCAGCGGCTGCTGGAAGGTCGTCGGACTCGCGAACACGGGCACGAGTGCGGGTGAGCGAGCGGGCGGGTGAGCGAGCAGGGGGCCCCCGCCGATTCACCGGTTGACCCCGGTACCCCGGCGCGCCCCGAGCGTCCGCCGCGCTCCGGCGGCCGGCGGCTGGTGGTGGATGGGCTGATCGTGGTCACGACGGTGCTCGCCGTGGTGGCCATATTCGCGGTGTGGGCTAACCGCCAGCTGCTCGATCCCGACAACTGGTCTGCCACCAGCACGCAGCTGCTGCAGAACACAGCGGTCCGCGAAGCGACGGCGAACTATGCCGTCGACCAGCTCTACGCCAACGTCGACGTGGCCGGGGTGATCCGCTCCGGACTGCCCCGCCAGCTCCAATCACTGGCCGCGCCCGCGGCCGGCGCGCTACGCAACGCTGCCGTCCAGGGCGCGCGGCTCGCCCTCTCCGACGCGCGGGTGCAGAGCCTGTGGGCGACCGCCAACCGCGCCGCCGCCCACACGTTCGTGGTGATCGTCGAGGGCGGCCGGGGCCCGGTGCGGATCAACCGGGGCGCGGTCACGCTCGATCTGGCGCCCATCGTCGACGACATCGCCGGCCGGCTGGGACTGCCGGCCCAGCTCGGATCCAAGCTCCCGCCGTCGATCGCCCATCTGCGCGTCCTCCGCTCCAATCAGCTCGCCCTGGTCCAGGGCATTGGCCGGGCGGTGAAGGGACTCGCGCTGTGGTTGGCGATCATCGTCCCGCTGTTGTACGCGGCGGCGATCGGGCTCGCGCGCGGACGTCGTCGCCGGACGCTGATGTCCGTCGGCTGGGCGCTGGTGACGGTGGGCGTGCTCGTGCTCCTGGGCCGCAGCATCCTGATCTCACAGGTGCCGCCCTCGGTGGTGAGCGACGCGTCGCTGCGACCGGCCGCGGCCGCCGTCGCTGCGATCGCCACGTCGATGCTCCCAGAGATCGCGGCGGAGTTCGTCGTCGTCGGCCTCGTCGTCGTGGCGGCCGCCTGGCTGGGTGGCCCCGCGCGTGCCGCCCGTGCGACGCGTCGCGCGTGCGCTCCGTTTCTGCGCGACCGTCCCGGCGTCGCATACGCGATCCTCGCCGTCCTGGTGGCCCTCATCCTCATCTGGCGTCCGCTTCGGGCGCTGGGGACCCTGCTCGGCGTGATCGTGTTCGTCGCGCTCGCGTTCCTTGCCGTCGTCCTCCTGCGTCGCGAGACGGTGGCGGAGTTCCCCACCGCCGCCGCAGGCGACGCCCCGGCCGCCATTCGGGCGCGGGTCCGGCGGCTGCGCGAGAACCGCGCCCACCCTGCGACCGACCCCGTGAACGGCGACAGACTGGTCTCCGAGGAGCTCGAGCGCCTCGTCGCCCTCCGTGACAGCGGTGCGATCACCGCCGACGAGTACCGGGGCGTCAAGGCGAGGCTCCTCGGAATCGGACCACCGAGCCGCCCGTGACCAGGGCGCCCTTGCCCGAGGACGCCACCGTCCCGCCCCCCGAGGCCGTGCATGTCTCGACCGGTGAGCTGCCGGGCGACGCCCGGGTGCACGCGCTCGTCGACGAGGCGTATGCGCGCTACCGCTCAGACCACGATGGCCACGTCTCCACCGTGTACCCGGCGCTCGCGCGCGTCCCCGCCGACCTGTTCGGGGTGTGCGTCACCGCGACCGACGGGAGGGTGTTCGCGAGCGGGGACGCCGACCACGAGTTCACGATCATGAGCGTCTCCAAGCCGTTCGTGTTCGCGCTGGTGTGCGGGCTGATCGGCCCCGCGGAGGCCCTCCGCAAGCTCGGCGTCAACAGCACCGGACTGCCCTTCAACTCGGTCGGCGCCGTCGAGCACGGCGCCGGGGGGCGAACCAATCCGATGGTGAACGCTGGCGCGATCGCGGCCACCAGCCTCGCCCCGGGAGACTCGACCCATGCCCGCTGGCGCTTCATCCACGACGGTCTGTCGCGGTTCGCCGGCCGCGAGCTTCAGCTCGACCACGAGGTGTACAGCAGCGCCCTGGCGACCAACGCGCGCAACCAGAGCATCGCCCGCCTCCTGCAGAGCTTTGACGCGCTCTACTGCGAGCCTGCCGAGGCGGTTGACCTCTACACGAGACAGTGCTCGCTGCGGGTGAACGCGCGCGACCTCGCGGTGATGGGCGCCACGCTGGCCGACG
Source organism: uncultured Actinomycetota bacterium (assembly GCA_963790605.1). Classification (GTDB taxonomy): domain Bacteria; phylum Actinomycetota; class Thermoleophilia; order Solirubrobacterales; family Solirubrobacteraceae; genus Palsa-465. The sequence goes on from CAWBPG010000006.1 coordinate 610,559, forward strand.
GGGGAGTCAACCCGGTCACTGGGGAGGCCGTGATCGACCCGCGGGTGTGCCACCACACCCTCGCGGTGATGGTGACGGCGGGGCTGTACGAGAGCTCCGGCGAGTGGCTGTACGACGTCGGCCTTCCCGCCAAGAGCGGGATCGGTGGCGGGATCGTGACGGTCTCTCCCGGCAAGGGCGGCATGGGCACGTTCGCCCCGCCGCTTGACCGAGCGGGCAACAGCGTGAGGGGCCAGCGGGTCGCGAGGTTCCTCTCGGCGCGACTCGGGATGGACCTGCTCGCCTCAGAGCCGCGGGTCAGGGTCCGGCCGGGATCCCGATGACCAACCCGGGCCGGAGGTCCGGGGCATCTTTGGGGACGCCTCTCACCGCGCGGCGGCGTGGCGTTCAGCGAACTCGCGAAAGAACCTGGCCTCGGCCACGGTCGCCTTCTCGAACTCGTCGAGGACCACGCGCTCGTTGGGGGCGTGGATGTTGCTGTAGCCGTCGGTGGTCCCCAGCAGCAGGATCTCCGACTCCGGGACCGCGGAGTGCAGCGCGTTGACCAGTGGGATCGAACCGCCGCTCGCGGCGGTCACCGGCGCGCGTCCCCAGGCGGCGGCCATCGCCGCCGTGGCCGCCTCGTAGGCGGGCCCCGACGTTTCGGCGGCAAAGCCGTTGCCGGTCTCCTGCGCGTGGACCTCCAGCGCGATCCCGAAGGGACGCAGCTTCCGGAGGTGGTCGACGAGCGCGGCCTGGGCCTCGACGGCGTCCTGCGCGGGATGCACGCGCAGGTTCAGTTTCGCGCGCGCGTGGGGCGAGACGGCATTGAGCGCGTTCTCGACGGAGGGGACATCGATGCCGGTGACCGTGATCGCCGGCCCCGACCATACGCGGGAGCCCAGCCCGCCGCTGCCGATCAACGGCAGCCCGGGCAGCACCTCGGCGAGCTCGCGGAACTCGTCGTCGGTGTAGGACTCGCCGGTCCACTCCTCGCGGCGCAGGCCGGCCACGGTGACATCGCCGTGCTCGTCGTGCAGCGACGCGAGAGCATTCAGGAGCACGAGCAACGCGTCCGGCGCGGCGCCCCCGTACTGGCCGCTGTGCTTGGGCCCAGCCAGCGTCGTCACCTCGATGGTGGCCATCGCCATACCCCGGAGCGCCACGGTAAGGGTGGGCACGCCGGGACGGACGCTGCCCATGTCGGCGATGAGCATCGCATCGGAGCGGAAGAAGTCCGGTTGGGTCTGGGGGTAGGTGTTCAGCGCGCTGCCGACCTCCTCCTGGCCCTCGATGACGAGCTTGATCCCGACGGGCGGCCGCCCCTCCCACGCCCGCAGCGCGCCGATGTGGGCGATCACGTTGGACTTGGAGTCCGCCGTGCCGCGGCCGTAGATCGCGCCGTCGCGCTCGGTGGGCTCGAACGGCGGAGTCGTCCACTGCGACTCGTCTCCGGCGGGCACGACGTCGTAGTGACCGTAGAGGAGCACCGTCGGCGCGCCCTCCGGCGCCGGTATCTCGCCGGTGACGACGGGAGCGGTGTCCGGGAGGGTGAGCGTGTCGACGTGGACAACGCCAGCGCCGCGAAACAACTCGGCGACGAGATCGTGTGCCTGCACCAGGGGCTCGCGCGGAAACCCGGGAGACGAGATCGACTGGATGCGCACCAGCTCATCCAGGTCCGACTTCAGCGAGGACATCAGCCTCGCGACGATCCCCGCCGCAGCCCCTGACCCGGTGCCGCCGGCGCGATCCATCATCGACGTGTCGCCCACAGTGGTCTCCTTTGCTCGGCTGCGGACTGTAGGTGCGGTCTCACGAGCGCTTCCCGATACGGGTGCCCGCACCCCGCGCCCGCTCGTATGGACCCGGCGGGCGCCCGCCGGCCCGGCCGCGACGGACCGTCCGGGTCAAAATGACCACAGCACCGGGACCAGGAATACGGCGACGACGAAGAACAGGACCAGGATGCAGACCCCGAGCTTCCAGTAGTCCCCGAACCGGTACCCGCCGGGGCCCATCACCATCATGTTCGCCGGCGTGGCGATCGGGGTGAGGAACGAGGCCGCGGCGGCCACGGCGACGCTCATGAGCACCGGGCGTGGTGACACACCGAGCTCAGCGGCGGCGGAGATCGCGATGGGGATGACGATCAGCGCCGTGGCCGTGTTGCTGATCAGTTGGCCGAACACCGCGGTGAGCACGAACAGCCCGATGAGCAGCGCATGGGGGCCGGCGTCCCCCACCGTCTGCACCAGGCCATTGGCGATCTTCTCGGCGGCGCCGCTGTCCTGAATCGCCAGCGACACGGCGAACATGGCGCCGATGAGCACCACCGTGGTCCACGACACCGAGCGGTAGGCCTGCTCGACGCTCAGCACCCGCAGGACGATCATCGCGCCCGCGGCGAGCAGGCTGGCCACGAAGGCAGGCACAGCCCCCGAGGCCAGCAGGACGACCATGCCCACCAGCACGACGATCGCGCGCGTGGCTCCCGGACCCAGCGGCACCGCCTGCCGGCGGACCATCTGCGGAGCGTTGACGACGAGGATCTCCGGGTCCTCGAGGTTCTCGTCCAGGGCCTCCCACGCGCCCTGCAATAACAGAGTGTCGCCAATTGCCAGCGCCGTGTCCCCCTCGCGGTCCTCACCGTTGCGCTGAATCGCCAGCACCACGAGGTCACCGCTGCTCGTCACCATTCCCGGAAAGAAGTGCGCCCCCAGCAGGTCCGACCGTGGCGGGACCACAACCTCGGCGACCCCGGACTCACGGTCCATCAGCCCGTCGGGCAGGCCGCGGTCCTCGATCACGTCGGCGTCGATCCCGTACTGGTCGACCAGCGTCCGGGCGTGCTGGCTGAGATCATGCGGGATCGTGCGCGCGCGGCGCTCGGGCAGCAGGCGGTCTCCGAGCAGGACCACGATGACGATCGTCCCGAGCACCAGCGGGATTCCCACCGGGACGAAGGCCAGATACGCGAAGGCGTGGTGCGTGTGCTCCGCTGCCGCCTCCGACACGATCACGTTCACCGGAGACCCGGTCAAGAACAGCATCGAGCCGGCGCTGGCGGAGAACGCCAGGGGCATCAGGAAGCTCGACGGGGCACGCTTGATGCGCACCGCCATCACCACTGCCACCGGGATGAGCGCGGCCACCGAGCCGTTGGGCGTGATCAGGGCCGCCACAACCGCAGCGAGCAGCATCATCAACACCAGCAGCCGCGACGGGCTCGTCCCCGCCTGCGCGATCAGCTTCTGCCCCGCCCACGCGGTGACCCCCGTGGCATCGAGTCCCTCACTGACGATGAACAGAGAGGCGATGAACGTCACCGCGGGGTCCCCGAACCCGGCCACGACCTGGCCGGACTCGAGCACGCCGGTGGCGTAGAGGGCGAGGGCCGCGCCGACGGCGACGATCTCTGGCGGCAGACGGTTCCAGACGAACAGCACAACGGCCGCGCCCAGCACCACGAAGCTGATCGTGGCATGGCTCATGGCGCGGCCGCAGCGCTCGTGTCAGCTGTCCTACCCGACGGAAACGTTCCCCGCGCCCTCGAGCACCTCGCGCAGGCGGGTCTCGGCCTCGTCATCGAGGGAGGTCTGGATCACCTCGCCGCCGTACTGCTCGATCTCCGGCAGGACCTTGTCCGGGGTGACCTTGCGCACCAGCACGATCAGCGCGGCGCCGCCGGGAGCTAGCTTCTGGCCGAGTTCCTTCATGAACCGGTCGTTGACGCCCACGTCGGCGAGGGCGCCCGACGCCCCTCCCGCCGCCGCGCCGACGACCATCCCCAGCAGCGGCGCCAGGAACAGCAGGCCGATCAATCCGCCCCACAGGGCGCCACCGGCGGCGCCGCTGGCCGCCGTACGGTGCACCTGGTGCAGCTTGACCTTCCCCTTCTCGTCACGGTCCACGACCACCGCGTCCTCGAGCTCGATCGCGTGCTGGGTCATCAGCTCGGCCAGCTTCTTGCGCACCGTCTCCGCGGTTTCCTTGTCCGGGTACGCGACAGCAATCAGATCACTCACCACAACCTCCGATCGTCCATTGCACGGCGGGGCGACAACCACCGCCGCGACGACGCGGTGCCCAAACGGGGCACCACGACGGCGACTGTAGGAGCAGACCACCCGCGGCCCCCCAACACGGATGCCAGCACCCCGGCCGCCCCTCGTACCCGCGCCTCGGCTGGCCGCCGGTGGCGCACAGCAGCGCGCTCTGCCGCTCCTGAGGGTCGTCGTGGAGGTTGGCTGCTCCAACGGTCGCCGCCGAAGTGCGGTGAGGCGAGACATGCATCAGACCGGGGGGCACTCGGCGCCGGCGTACGGATGCCGACACCCCCAACGCAGAGGAGTCCTCACGCAATTGGTCGGCATGTGAGTGGCGGGTGTCATATTGCGTGTGATGGACGGTGAGGAACGGTTGCAATGACGGTCCTGGAATCGACCTGGCCGCCGATGCCGCGCGCCCCGCCGGCTCGCCGGGGGAAGGTGCGATCGGACGGGAAAGACCCCCGTCCGCTCCGATGCGGCACTCTGCGGTGATGGCCGGCGTTCTCCGCCACGCCACCGGCACCCGCATTCTTGTGGCCCTGGTCACCGTGCTTGCGGTGCTCGCACTCGTGCTGTCCTATGCCGGACGGGCGGTACTGCGCTCGGGACCGTTTGCCGACCGTGCCACCGCGGCCCTGCGCGACTCGGCTGTGCAGGCCGCTGTGGCTGACCACCTCACGGGCGCCGTCGTGGGGGCTCACGCCGACCTGGCGGCGATCCGACCGCTGGTCCGCGGTGTGGCTGGGGCCATCGTGAGCAGCGGCGCATTCGCCGCGGTCTTTCACCGCGCCGTCCTGAACGCTCATGCCGCGGTGGTCTCACGGCACCGTTCGAGGGCCGTCGTGGACGCGGCCGACGCCGCCGTCCTGATCCAGGGGGTCTTGCAGCATCTGGCCCCGGGAGCGGCTGCGACCGCCGGCGCCGAACGGGCGGTGGCGCTGTTCGATGTCCGGCCTCCGCGCGTGGTGGACGATCTGGTGCGGGTGGCCTGCAGCGTGTACTCGATTGCCTGGGCGCTCGCTCTCACGGCGATCCTGCTCGCGGCCCTCGCGCTGTGGTCCTCTGGTGACCGCGGGCGATGCGTCTGGCAGCTGGGCGTGGCGCTGACCGTCGGCGGCCTGCTCGTGGTCGCGCTGTACGTCCTCGGCACGGCGGTGATCGAGCAGACGGCGCCCGCCGGCCGCGGTTCCGCCGCGGCCGGTGTCTGGCGCGCGCTGGCCGGCGGGTTGCGCGCGCAGGCACTGTGGTTCGCCGGAGCGGGAGCGGTCGTGGCGGGCGCCGCGTGGATGTGGAGGCGCGGGGGTGTCGGCGCGGGACTGAAACACGAGCCGACGCGGTCGCTGGTCATCGCTGCCGTGGGAGCGGTCGTGCTGCTCGAGCCCGGCGCTGCCGTTGGCATCGTCGCGGTGGGCGCAGGCCTGCTCGCCTTGGGCACGGGGGTCGCGGGCTTCCTGCGGTGGATGACCGGTCCCGGTGCGGCGAGAGCGCGCTCACCCGTCCCGGAAGCCGGGGAGCCGGACAGCGAACCCGGGCACGCCGGCGACTCCGCGGACGCGAGGCGGCGCCTGTGGCCGGCCGCGGTCGCCGTGGGAGCCGTCATCGTGGCGCTGGTGGTGATCGCATCCGGGGGCGGGGACGAGGCGCCGGCGGCCACGCCGCTCACCTGCGAGGGCTCGGCGCTTCTCTGTGGCCGGCATCTCGATGACGTCGCCCTCCCAGCCACGCACAACTCCTTCGCGTCGGTCACCATCCCGACCTTCCTGTTCGGTCAACAGGACGGCACGATCGCCGCTCAGCTCGCGTTCGGCATCCGGGGGTTTCTCATCGACACGTACTACGGCTTTGCCGCTGGGGATCGCGTCCGCACGGACACGGCGAGCCTGCCGAAGCGTACGGTTGCGGTGCAGGAGTTGGGCGAGCCTGCGGTGAAGGCCGCCGAGGGCATTCGAAAGCGGCTCGCATCTGGACCGGCGGGCGCGCGGGGAATCTACCTATGCCACGGCTTCTGCGAGTTGGGAGCCGTCCCCCTGGCCTCGGCCCTCGCCGACCTGCGCAGTTTCCTGATCGCCAACCCAGGCGAGGTCGTGGTCATCATCAATCAGGACGAGGGGCCGACTCCGGACGACATCGCCGCCGCCTTCGAACGAGCCGGTCTGTCCGATCTGATCTACCGCGGCCCCCTCGGCCCGTTCCCGACGCTGCGCCAGATGATCGACTCAGGTCAGCGATTGGTGGTCATGGCCGAGAATGACGCCGGGAACGTCCCCTGGTACCACCTGGCGTACCGGAGCGCTCTGCAGGAGACACCGTTCCGCTTCCGCACGACGGCTGCGCTCACGGATGCGGCGAAGCTTCCGGACAGCTGCACGTCCAACCGCGGTCCGGCGTCAGCACCCCTGTTTCTGCTCAACCACTGGATCGACACCACGCCCGTGCCGCGCGCTTCCAACGCGGCCGTCGTCAATGCCCATGACGTCCTGCTTCGCCGCGCGGAGACCTGCCGGAGGCTTCGCCACCGTCTGCCCAACCTGATCGCCGTCGACTTCTTCCGGCGCGGTGATGTGGTCGGCGTGGCGCGCACGCTGAACGGTCTCGCCGGCTGAGAGCCCTGGCGCACAGCGGC
>CAWBPG010000007.1:0-212181 GCA_963790605.1 uncultured Actinomycetota bacterium
AATGGGTGGATCCAGATCGGGTTTTGGTAATTTGTGTGCGAGCCCTTTCGCGGCACGCGACCCGTTCCCAACCCGGAAGGACCCCATGGAGCCAGCATCGATCCACACGAAGGCACCCCGCAGCGGCTCGCTGGAGAACCCGGAGGTGGTGGAGAACGTTCCCGGCCACGTGATCCCGATCCTGGAGCGGGAGTTCGACGACTTCGACACCGAGTCCACCCGGTTCCTCAAGGGCGAGCTCGAGCAGGACGACTTCATCAAGTTCCGCCTCAAGCAGGGGGTCTACGGCCAGCGCCAGGCCGACGTGCAGATGGTGCGCGTGAAGCTGCCGATGGGCGGCGTCACGCCTGATCAGCTCGACGCCTTCGCCGATGTCATCGAGAGGTACGTGCCCCTGCGCAAGGGACACATCACCACCCGCCAGAACATCCAGATGCACCACGTGCCGCTCCCCGACGCGGCGCAGCTCATCCGCGAGCTCGGCGACGCCGGGCTGTCCTCGCGCGAGGGCTGCGGCAACACGATGCGCAACGTCACCGGCGATCCTCGCGCGGGCACGCTCGACGGCGAGCTGTTCGACATCACGCCCTACGCCGGCGCCTACGTCCGCTACTTCGTCCGCCACCCCACGACCCAGGCGATGCCGCGCAAGGTCAAGACGGCCTTCACGGCCACCGACGACGACAACGCCATCACCCAGATCCACGACATGGCCTTCACCCCGCGCGAGCGCGACGGGGTCCGCGGCGTCGAGGTGCGCGTCGGCGGCGGCACGTCGATCATGCCCCGCCTCGCGCCCGTCCTCTACGAGTTCGTCGAGCTCGACAACGGCGACTACCTGAAGGTCACCGAGGCCTGCATGCGGATCTTCGACCGCCAGGACTTCCTGCGCGTCAACCGCGCGCGGGCTCGGATCAAGGTGCTCATCGACAAGATCGGCATCGACGCCTTCCGCGACATGGTGGAGGAGGAGCTCGAGGGCGAGTGGGTGGCGGAGCGCGACTTCTCGCTCGACGACATCTTCTACGACATCGACGAGGAGGCCAACGCTCCCGAGCCCAGCGCGCAGTACGCATCGCCCAACGGCGACCGCCGCGAGTTTGACCGCTTCATCGAGTCAAACGTCCAGGCGCAGCGCCAGGCACGGCTTCTCCACCGTCGAGGTCAAGGTGGTCCGCGGCGACCTCACGCCCGAGCAGCTGCGCGGGCTGGGCGAGATCATGCGGCAGCTACTCCGGCGGTTCTGCCCGGACCACGGTGCACCAGAACCTGGTGCTGCGCTGGGTGCGCGACGAGTCGGTCTACGAGGTCTGGCAGGAGCTGCTGAAGCTGGGCCTCGGGCGAGGCCGGCGCCGACGAGATCTCCGACGGCGTGAGCTGCCCCGGAACCGACTCCTGCAAGCTCGGCATCACCAGCTCGATGGGCCTCAACGGGGCCATCCAGGAGCGGATCGCGCAGATGGACATCGACGATCCGCTGACGCGCCGCATCCACATCAAGAACAGCGGCTGCCCCAACGGCTGTGGCCAGCACCACATCGCCGACATTGGCTTCTACGGCGCCTCGATCAAGGTCGGCGAGAAGACCATTCCCGCCTACATCCCGCACATCGGCGGCAACTACGAGGGCGGTGAGGTGCGCTACGGCCAGCGGCTCAAGGCCCGCCTGCCCGCCAAGCGCGTGCCCGAGGCCGTCGAGCGCTGGGTACGCTTCTACGAGTCCGATCGTCAGGATGGCGAGCTGTTCCCCGCCTTCGTGGATCGCGTCGGCGTCTCGGAGTTCGAGGGTCGCGTGAAGGATCTGACGATGCCGATCGAATTCAACCTGGAGAACATGAACTACTTCATCGACTACAACCGCGAGGGCCCGTTCCAGGTCATCCGCGGCGAGGGCGAGTGCGCGGTGTGAGCGCGACTGTCCCCGATCTCGAGGGCGCCACCGCCCAGGAGGTGCTCGCGTACGGCGTCGAGCAGTTCCACCCGCGGCTGACCCTGGCCTGCTCCTTTCAGAAGGAGGAGTCGGTGCTGTTCCACATGCTGTCGGAGCTCGGAGGCGCGAGGCGCTCAGCGCCTTCACCATCGACACCGGCGTGCTCTTCCCCGAGACCCTGGCGACGTGGAAGGCGTTCGAGGATCGGTTCCCGCAGGTCGCGATCGAGGTGATGGACGCCCGCAGCCCCGGCGAGCCATGGACCGCCCAGAACTGCTGCAGCGCCGCCAAGGTGGCCGGGCTCGAGGCGGGCGCTGGCCGACGTCGACGCGTGGATCACCGGCATCCGGCGCGAGCAGGCGCCCACCCGCGCCGCCGCGCCCAAGCTCGAGCTACGACGAGCGGCGCGGGATCTGGAAGCTCAACCCGCTCGCCGACTGGACCGAGAAGGACGTCTGGACCTACATCTTCAAGCACGATCTGCCATACCACCCGCTGCACGACCAGGGCTACGCCTCGATCGGCTGCGCCCCATGCACCCAGCCCGGCGAGGGCCGCGAAGGCCGCTGGGCGGGCAGGAAAAGACCGAGTGCGGCATCCACGTGGTCGCGCCGTGAGTGCTCACCTCCCACCCCGCCGCCCCAGCTACATCGGACCCGGATAGCGTCAACCCCCGACCAGGCTGCCCGCTGATGAATCCAGTCCACTACGAGCTGTCCCACCTCGAGACCCTCGAGGCCGAGTCCATCCACATCTTCCGTGAGGTGGCCGCCGAGTTCGAGCGCCCCGTGCTGCTCTTCAGCGGCGGCAAGGACTCGATCGTGCTGCTGCGCCTCGCCGAGAAGGCCTTCCGCCCCGGCAAGTTCCCGTTCCCGATCATGCACGTCGACACCGGGCACAACTTCCCGGAGGTCATCGAGTTCCGCGACCGCATCGTCTCCGACATCGGCGAGCGGCTGATCGTCGCTTCCGTCCAGGACTCGATCGACAAGGGCCGCGTCGCCGAGGAGACCGGCCCCCGCGCCTCGCGCAACCGCCTGCAGACCACGACCCTGCTCGACGCGATCGAGGAGCACGGCTTCGACGCCGCGTTCGGCGGTGCCCGCCGCGACGAGGAGCGCGCCCGCGCCAAGGAGCGCGTGTTCAGCTTCCGCGACGACTTCGGCCAGTGGGACCCCAAGCGCCAGCGGCCCGAGCTGTGGTCGCTGTACAACGGCGCATCCGCAAGGGCGAGCACGTCCGCGTGTTCCCCATCTCCAACTGGACCGAGCTGGACGTGTGGCAGTACATCGCCGTCGAGGGGCTGGAGATGCCGTCGATCTACTTCTCGCCACGAGCGCGAGGTGTTCGCGCGCGACGGGATGCTCTACGCCCACAACGAGCTCATCGAGCTGATGGACGGCGAGGAGCCGTTCACCGAGTCCGTGCGCTACCGCACCGTGGGCGACATGACCTGCACCGGGCGCGGTGCGCTCGACCGCCGTGACGCTCGAGGACGGTGGTGGCCGAGATCGCCGCCACCCGGATCACCGAGCGGGGCGAGACCCGCGCCGATGACCGGGTCACCGAAGCGGCGATGGAGGACCGCAAGCGTGAAGGCTATTTCTGAGATGAACGGAAACGGCTCCGCTCCGGCCGCGGCCGGCGCCGCGAACGTCTACGCGATGCCGCCGTCGCAACTGCGAGCTGCTGCGGATCGCCACCGCCGGCTCGGTCGACGACGGCAAGTCCACGCTCATCGGGCGCCTGCTGCACGACTCCAAGTCGATCTTCGAGGATCAGATGGAGCACGTGGTGCAGACCTCCGAGCGCCGCGGCGACGGCTACGTCAACCTGGCGCTGCTCACCGACGGCCTGCGCGCCGAGCGCGAGCAGGGCATCACCATCGACGTCGCCTACCGCTACTTCGCCACCCCGCGGCGCAAGTTCATCATCGCCGACACCCCCGGCCACGAGCAGTACACGCGCAACATGGTCACCGGCGCCTCCACCGCCGACGTGTCGATCGTGCTCGTCGACGCCCGCAAGGGCGTGTCGGAGCAGACGCGGCGCCACATCTACATCGCGTCGCTGCTGCGCATCCCTCATCTCGTCGTGTGCGTCAACAAGATGGACCTCGTCAACTACGACGAGGACGTCTTCTACAACATCCTGGAGGAGGTCACCGACTGGTCGGCGCGCCTCCAGATCCCCGACATCACCTTCGTGCCGATCTCGGCGCTGCACGGCGACAACGTGGTCGACCGCTCCGACGCCATGCAGTGGTACGGCGCCGCGCCGCTGCTCTACCACCTCGAGCACGTCGTCATCGCCCAGGACCGCAACCTCAACGACGTCCGCTTCCCGGTGCAGTGGGTGATCCGCCCCATGAGCGACTCCCACCACGACTACCGCGGCTACGCCGGCCAGGTGGCCGGCGGCGTCATCTGCCCCGGCACCGAGGTCGTGGTCCTGCCCGAGCGGCCAGCGCACCACGGTCGCCGCGATCGACACCTTCGACGGTGAGGTCGAGGCGGCGTTCCCGACGATGAGCGTGGCCCTGCGCTTCGCCGACGAGATCGACGTCTCCCGCGGCGACATGATCGTCGAGGCCGACGACCAGCCCGTCAGCCGCCCGCGAGCTCGAGGCCCACATCTGCTGGATGGCGAGCAGCCGCTGGCGTCCGCGCGGCAAGTACGCGATCAAGCACACGACGCGCTCGGCCCGGGCGATCGTCGAGGAGATCGAGCACCGCATCGACATCAACACGCTCGAGCACGTCAAGGCCGACCAGCTCGGCCTCAACGAGATCGGGCGCGTGCGCCTGCGCTGCAGCGCGCCGCTCGTCGTCGACCCCTACTCGCGCAACCGCACCACCGGCAGCTTCATCCTCATCGACGAGTCGACCAACGACACCGTCGCGGCGGGGATGATCATCAACGCCACGGCCTAGATGGCTGGCGGTCGGGCCCGCTAGAGCCGGGCGGCCACCGCGCCGATCGCCAGGAGCACCAGGGCCAGCCACAGCGCCCGCAGCGCACTCTCCAGCGGCTCGGCGAGCGGTCTGCGGCGTCGAGCGGCGCTGCGTCTCCCCGGTGGTGAGCGTCTGGGTTCCGCTGACGCGTGCGGTGCGGCGCCGCAGGTCCCGCACGGGCGTGCTCAGTCGGCGCTGGGCCACGCTGAGCAGCGTGCACGCGGCCGCCACCAGCAGGCCGGCCGGGCGCACCTGGAGCGCGTTGACGAAGTAGCCGGTGAAGGCGGGGAAGCCGCCCCAGGCCAGCGCGAACCAGGTGTCGTCGTGGACCCGGCCGCCGAACAGCTCGAGGTTGTAGGCGACGGCCAGGAACGGCCCCGACGGCGACCAGCGGGGTCAGCCACAGCAGAGATGGTGATGGCGCCCGCGACGCCGATCGCCACCGCGCCGCCAGGCTGACGACGGCCAGGGCGATGAGGGCGGTGCCGCGGATCAGCGGGTCTGCAGCGGGCGGCCGTGCAGCTCGTCGAGCGCGTGGGCGGCGATCCCGACGGCCAGGAAGAACGCGGCGAGCGCGGCGCCGCAGGCGGTCGGCGTGGATGACGGGCGCGGCGGCCGCGCCGAGGGCGACGTAGCTGAGGTGCCAGGCCGTGTAGGGCGGGTGCAGCAGCGTGACCAGGTCGCGCCAGCCGCCGGGGGCCAGCGCGTAGAAGGCCGGCCGTTGCAGCGGCGCGCGCGCTCAGGCGCCGTGGCCGTCGCGGACCCCCCACATGACCAGGCCCGCCCCGAAGCTCATCCTGCGCTGGATGACGCCCTCGATGCCCGCGTGCCGTCCAGAGCGAGCGAGGTCGGGGTGGGCGGCGTGGAACTGCTCGATGTTCGGGCCCAGGAAGCGGCCCACCTCATACCAGGCGGGCGAGACCGCGCGGCCGATGAGGGGGAGGCCGACGCGGGTGTGGACGCGCCAGAGCTGCTTGAGGACCGGGTTGTCCGGGACCCCGAACTCCACCATCCCGATCCGTCCGCCCGGCCTGACCACGCGGGCCAGCTCCTGCAGGGTCGCCGCGGGATCGTCGACGTAGCGCAGGAGGTAGGTGAACGTGAGGGCGTCGAAGGCGGCGTCCGCGAACGGGAGGTGCTCGGCCTCGCCGGTGCACGAAGCTGACGCTGCCCGGCGGCCGGCTGGCGTGCGCCGGCGGGCGACCGCCAGCATCGCCTCCGACTGGTCCAGCGCCGTCACCTCGGCGCCCCGTTGCGCGAGCGCGAACGCCACCATCCCGGTCCCGGTGGCGACGTCGAGGATCCGCTGGCCCGGGCGCGGGCGCACGGCCTGCCACCATCGCCGCCCGCCACCGCGGGTCCTGGCCGAAGCTCATCACCGCCCCGATGCGGTCATAGCGCGCGCGGCAGCCCCTCGAACAGCTCGAGCGCGTGGCGCTTGCGGGGGGAGGCGGCGGCGGAGTCCACGGCGTGACCCCAAGACTACGGCGTGGGGGGTGAACCGGGGCCGCCTCGAGGCTCTCACAGATATGACCCCTCTACAACACCCCACCCCGCGGGCATAAACGAGCCAGCAACCCCCGATCCCGACCCAGCTGGCTCGAAAATGCCCGTCTGACGGGCAAAACCGAGCCAAGATCGTCCCTGTGCTCGGTGCTGGCTCGGAAATGCTCGTCTCGGGCACACGCGACGAACGTGTCGCCGCCATCGCCGCTGCCCAGCGCGGCACGCGTCGGCCGGCGCCAGCTCGCTGCCGCCGGGATCGCGCAGAGCACCATCTCCCGATGGGCGAAGGCCGGCCGCCTCCGTCGCCAGCACTCCGGCGTGTTCGCGGTCGGACCCGACGTTCCGATCCCCCTGGCCGCCGAGACCGCGGCGCTGCTTGCGGTTCGCGCCGGCGCCGCCCTCAGTCACCATACAGCGGCGATGCTGTGGGGCTTGCGCCCCGAGGCGCGTGGCGACGGGCTCATCCACGTCACGGTTCCCGGCGCCTCGGTCGAGGACCCGGAGGGCGTGCGGGTGCATCGCAGCACGGTGCTCAGATCCCGCGACATCCGCGCTCGCGAGGGGCTGCCGGTCACCTCGCCGGCGCGCGACGCTGCTGGACCTCGCCGCCTTCCTCGACGACGCGCGAGATCGAGCGGGCGCTTGACCGCATGCTCATCGAGCGGGTCGGCAGACCTCAGTCAGATCCGCGAGCTCCTGGCCCGCGCGGGACGACATGCGGGACGCGATGCCGTCCTGCAGGGCATCGTCAGCGGCTACACCACGTCCACCTTCACCCGCTCCGAGGCGGAGGAGCGATTTCTGGCCCTCGTGCGCCGGGGCGGCCTGCCTGCAGCCGCTCGTCAACGTCAAGCGCCTCGGCTATGAGATCGACTTCTTCTGGCCCGACCACGGTGTGGCCGTCGAGATCGACGGCTTCGCCTTCCACGGCACGCGCGACCGCTTCGAGGACGATCAGGCGGCGCGACGCGGAGCTGCGCAAGGTGGGGATCACCGTCATACGCATCACCTGGCGCCAGCTCGAGCGCGAGTCCGAGGCCGTCCTGGTCGACGTGGCGCAGGCCCTTGCGCGTACCGCCCGGTAAAGTGGCCGCCGCATGTTCTCGAAGGTGCTGATCGCCAACCGCGGCGAGATCGCGGTCAGAATCGCACGCGCGTGCGAGGAGCTGGGGATCGCGACGGTGGCGGTCTACTCCGAGCTCGACCGCGACGCCCTGCACGTCAAGCGCGCCGACGAGGCCTATCTGCTCGGCCCCGGCCCGGCCTCGGAGAGCTACCTCAACATCGCCAAGCTCATCGAGGTCATCAACCAGTGCGGCGCCGAGGCGGTCCACCCCGGCTACGGGTTCCTGGCCGAGAACGCCGCGTTCGCCAAGGCGCTTGAGGACAACGGCACGGTGTTCATCGGCCCGCCGGCCTCGGCGATCGAGGCGATGGGCTCAAAGACCCGCGCCCGCGAGCTGATGCAGGAGGCGGGCGTGCCGATCGTCCCCGGCACGACCGAGCCGGTCGAGACGATCGAGGACGCCCAGAAGATCATCGACGACACCATCGGCTACCCGGTGGCGGTCAAGGCGGCCGGCGGTGGTGGCGGCAAGGGCTTCCGCGTCGCGCTGTCCGAGGACAAGCTCTCCGACGCCTTCGAGGGCGCCGCGCGCGAGGGCGAGAAGTTCTTCGGCGACGCCACCGTCTACCTCGAGCGCTACCTGCCCGACCCGCGCCACGTCGAGGTCCAGGTGCTGGCCGACTCGCACGGCAACGTCATCCACCTCGGCGAGCGCGACTGCTCGCTGCAGCGCCGCCACCAGAAGCTCGTCGAGGAGGCGCCCGGCGCCCGCGGTCGACGAGGAGCTGCGCGCGAAGATCGGCAAGATCGCCACCGACGCCGCCGCGGCGGTCAACTACACCGGCGCGGGCACGATCGAGGGGCTGCTCCAGGACGGCGAGTACTTCTTCCTCGAGATGAACACGCGCGTCCAGGTCGAGCACTGCGTCACCGAGATGGTGACCGGCATCGACATCGTCAAGGAGGGCATCAGGGTCGCGGCGGGCGAGAAGCTGTCGATCGCCCAGGACGACGTCGATCCTGCGCGGGCACGCCATCGAGTGCCGCATCAACGCCGAGGACGCCTCCAAGAACTTCGCCCCCGCGCCGGGGACGATCGGCCACTACCGCGAGCCCACGGGCCCGGGCGTGCGGGTGGACTCCGGCGTCGGCCCCGGGCTCTGAGATCACGCCGATGTATGACCCGATGGTGGCCAAGCTCATCGTGTGGGACGCCGACCGCGAGCAGGCCACCGCCCGCATGCTCCGGGCGCTGGGCGAGTACGAGATCACCGAGCTCAAGACGCTCATCCCGTTCCATCAGGCGATCATGGCCACCCGGCAGTGGGCCGACGCCGAGACCTGCCGCGACCTCATCGAGGACCGCGCCTGGCTCAAGGAGCTCGCCTTCCCGGCGCCGCCGCCAAGCCGGCCGACGACGAGGAGGAAGGCGAGTCCGTCGAGCAGAGCTACACCGTCGAGGTCTCGGGCAAGCGCTTTGACGTCAAGGTCATCGGGCCGCCCGTTCGCCGGCGGCGCCGGCCGATCAACGGCTCCGCCCCCGCGGGCGTCGCCGCCGCGGCGCCGCTCGCCGCCGCGGCGCGCCGCGCCGAACGGCGCCGGTGGCGGTGGCGGCGGGGGCGACACGCTCGCCTCGCCCATCCAGGGGACGGTGCTCAAGGTCGCCGTCGAGGCCGGCGCCGACGTGGACGAGGGGGCGCTCGTCTGCGTCGTCGAGGCGATGAAGATGGAGAACGAGATCACCGCCCACAAGGCGGGCAAGGTCACCGAGCTGCCCATCTCCGTCGGCGCGTCGGTCGCCACCGGTGACACGCTCGCCGTGATCACCGCCGCCTCCGAGTAGGCGCTCAGGCGTCAGCTCGCCGGCCACGGCCGCCACGTTCTCGGCGTGCAGGCGCTTCTGCGGCGCCGTCGACCGCCCCGCGGGCAGGCGTCGCGGCGTCAGGGTCGGACTCGAGCTGCTGCAGGTAGGCGTCGTCCTCTGCCAGGACCTCGAGCGCCCGCTGCCCGGTGTACGGCGCGCCGTGCCCGGGGACGACCCACTCGGCCTGCTCGGCCAGCGGCCTGAGCCGCTCCAGCGTGGCGCGGTAGACCGTGACCGACCCGCCCGGTGAGAGCGCCGGGATCTCCACCGGCGAGAGATAGTCACCGCAGACCAGCACGTGCGCCCACGGCAGCCAGTAGGCCACCCCGTCGGCCGTGTGCCCACCGGTCTGGTGCAGCTCGAGCTCGTGGCCCTCGGCGCCCGAGCCGATCTCGAGATGGCCAGGTACCGGCAGGGATTGCAGGGACCCCAGCGCCAGCGGTCCCCGGCCCGTCGACGTAGTTCTCGGCGTCGAAGTCGCGCAGCTCGCGCTGGGCCTGGCCGAGCTCGGTGCACAGGCGCGCCACGGTGGACTCGGCGCAGCCCAGCGCCGCGCCGGGGAACGCCAGCCGCGCCCAGAAGGTGGTCCCAGTCACCGTGGGTGGCGAGCAGCCCGGAGACCGGGAACCCGGCCTGCTCGAGCACGTCGGGGAGCGCGCGCAGCTCCTCGGGATACAGGACCGAGTCGATCACGAACCCCTCCTCGCCGCCGCGCACCGCCGTGCACGTCGTCTGCCACATGTCGGAGACGAACACGATCACATCGGCGTGGAGCGCGACGGCGCGCATGCGTGCGGTGGGGACCGGGTCGACGCGGATCAGCCGACGCCGAGCAGCTTGGCCGCCTCCTTGAGGCTGGCGACCTCGGCGTCGGGCTTCTTCTGCCCGGCCTCGAGCTGCTGCTTGGTGCGGTTGACCCAGATCACCGGGATCTTCTTCTTCAGGCAGGGCTCGACGTCGTGGTAGTAGCTGGCGGCGACGTGCACCCAGCCCTTCTTGGAGCCGATCCGCCGCTCGCACTCGGTGAAGTGCGCCGGATCGGGCTTGTAGGAGCGGACCTGCTGGGCGGTGACGACCAGGTCGAAGTCCAGCGGGATGTGGCGCCGGGTCTGACCCAGCAGCTTGTCGTCGATGTTGGAGATGAGCCCGACCTTGTGCTGCTTGGCGATCTTGGTCAGGGTCGGGTTGGTCTCCTTGAACGGCTTCCAGCGGTGCACCGAGTCAGGGAGGAAGCCGGAGCGCGAAGGCTCCAGCGGCCAGCCGAGCTGCTTGGCGATCTGCACCGCGGTGCGGCGCAGCACCTCGGCGTAGAGCTCGTAGGACCCGGCTTCGATCTGTTGCTGGATCTCGTGGAACAGGGGCAGGAGCTCGTCGCGCTCGACGGTGAAGCCGTCGCGCTCGGCCTCCGCGCTGAACGCCTCGAAGGCGCCCGTATCCCAGTCGATCAGCGTCCCATACACATCGAAGGTGACAAATGAGACGTTTTTCGGTATGGCCATGGGGGCGCTGATGATGCCATGGCACCGCCGTGCGGCGCTTCGTCGTCGCCCGGTATGCCGCCCCGGCGCGTGAAGCCGTGCGTACGGGAGTCAATAGAGTGGATCGCCGTCATGGATCTACTCGAATATCAGGGCAAGCAGCTGTTCGCCCGCCACGGAGTGCCGGTTCCCGACGGCCAGCCGGCCCGCACGGTCGAGGACGCCGTCTCCGCCGCCGAGGCGATCGGCTACCCCTGCGCGATCAAGGCGCAGGTGCAGATCGGAGGCCGCGGCAAGCTCGGCGGGATCAAGATCGCCAACACCCGCGCCGAGGCCGAGGAGCACGCCCGCGCCATCCTCGGGATGGACATCCGCGGGCTCACCGTCCACGAGCTGTGGATCGAGGGCGCCTCGCAGATCGCGTCGGAGTACTACGCGTCGGTGGTCTTCGACCGCTCGGCCAAGGCGCCGCTGGTCATGCTCTCGACCAAGGGCGGGATGGACATCGAGCAGGTGGCCGACGAGGACCCGGACGCGATCGCCAGCCTCCACGTCGATCCGCTGCTGGGCTTCCAGGACTTCCATGGCCGCCGGCTGGCCTACGAGGCCGGGGTCGACGCCGACGTCGTGCGCCCGGTGGGCGCGATGCTGGCCAAGCTCTACGAGGTCTTCACCGCCGAGGAGGCCACGCTGGTGGAGGTCAACCCGCTGATCATCACCCCCGAGCGCGAGGTCAAGGCGCTGGACGCCAAGGTCACGCTCGACGGCAACGCGCTCTATCGCCACGGCGAGAACGCCGCCCTGCGCGACCTCTCGGCCGAGGATCCGCAGGAGGTCATGGCCAAGGAGCGCGGCCTCACCTACGTCAAGCTCGACGGCGACATCGGCATCCTCGCCAACGGTGCCGGCCTGTCGATGTCCACGCTTGACGTCGTCGCCGAGGCGGGCGGCAGGCCGGCCAACTTCCTCGATGCCGGCGGCGGCTCGCGCGCCGACGCCATCACCGCGGCCGTCGAGGTCATCCTCTCCGACGACAAGGTCAAGGCCGTGCTGTTCAACATCTTCGGCGGGATCACCCGCTGCGATGAGGTCGCCAAGGGCCTGATCGAGGCCTTCGAGCAGATCGGGGCGGGCGGGCAGATCCCGTTCGTCGTGCGCCTGGACGGCACCAACGGCGAGGAGGGCCGCAAGCTGCTGGCCGAGGCCAACCTCCCCAACGTCCACACCGAGTCCACGATGGACGGCGCCGCCGCCAAGGTCGTCGAGCTGGCGGCGCAGCGCGGGCATGAGCATCCTCGTCGACGAGAACACCCGGCTGTGCACGTCGGGCATCACCGGCCGCGAGGGCACGTTCCACTCGCTGCGCAACCGCGAGTACGGCACCCAGGTCGTGGCCGGCGTGACCCCCGGCAAGGGCGGCCAGGACGTCGAGGGCATCCCCGTCTTCAACACCTTCCACGAGGCGGTGGAGAAGGAGGGCGCCAACACGGCGATGATCTTCGTGCCGCCGCGCTTCGCCGCCGACTCCATCCTCGAGGCCGAGGACGCCGGCATCGAGCTGATCATCTGCATCACCGAGGGCATCCCCGCCCACGACGAGCTGCGCGTCTACAACACGCTCAAGAAGAACGGCCGCAGCCGCCTGATCGGGCCCAACTGCCCCGGCATCCTCTCGCCGGGCAAGGCCAGCGTCGGCATCATCCCCGCCTCGTTCTTCAGCGCAGGGCAACGTCGGCGTCGTGTCGCGCTCGGGCACGCTCACCTACCAGATCGGCAACGTCCTGGCCCAGAGCGGCTTCGGCAACTCGTCGATCGTGGGCATCGGCGGCGACCCGGTGCCGGGCACCGACTTCATCGACGTGATCGGGATGTTCCAGGAGGACGACGAGACCGAGCTGATCGTCATGTGCGGCGAGATCGGCGGCGACGCCGAGGAGCAGGCGGCCGAGTTCATCGCCGACCACGTCACCAAGCCGGTCATCGGCTACATCGCCGGGTTCACCGCCCCGCCGGGCAAGACGATGGGCCACGCGGGCGCGATCGTGTCGGGCTCCAAGGGGACCGCGGCCGCCAAGGCCGAGGCGCTCGAGGCCAAGGGCGTGAAGGTCGGGCGCACCCCCACCCAGGTCGCCGAGACCGCCGTCGCGCTGCTGGGCAAATAGCCCGCTCGCGGTCGCGCCGCGGCACGGCCCGTAGCCGCCGAGGCGGCCGGTAGGCTCGCCCGTCATGGCCGAGAAGTCGATCCTCGACGCCCGGCTGGCCGAGATCGACCGGCGCCTGCGCACGATCCAGTCCGGCCTGGAGCCGGCCGCGCAGGCCGCGCCAGGCTCGAGCGCCGGCGCACGGTTCGGCGGCTCCCGGCACCGCGCGCTCCGGTGGTCGCCGCCCGAGGCCGCGCCGGTCCCCAAGCGGCTCACTCCCGAGACGCGGCCGAGGTCGCCGGCCTGGTGGCCCAGCTCATGGCGCTGGTGGAGGCCCACGAGCGCCTGCTGTCCGTCGCCCGCGAGCTGACCGAGCGCCGCGAGCCCGCCGCCGCCGGGCCCTCGCTGAGCGTCTCGGCGGGCCCGTTTGCCAGCACCGAGGCGCTCCGGCGCTTCGAGCGCGCGCTCCAGACGCTGCCCGAGGTGCGCAGCGCCGTGGTGCGCGAGTATGAGGGCGCCGACCGCGCCATCGTCGACGTGCACCTCTCCGAGCCGACCCCGTAGTCTTAGGGGCATGGCAGGCTCGATCTCCTTCGCCCGCGGGGCGCCGTCGCTCGACATCGTCGACGTCGAGGGTCTGCGCGCCGCCGCCGAGCAGGCCTTCACCGACGATCCGGGCGGGATGACCGCCTACGGCACCGCCGTCGGCTACGTGCCGCTGCGCGAGTGGATCGCCGAGCACCACGGCGTGGGCCCCGAGCAGGTGCTGGTCACCAACGGCTCGATGCAGGCCGACGCCTTCCTCTTCGACGCGCTGGTGGCCGAGGGCGACACGGTGATCGTGGAGCTGCCCACCTACGACCGGACGCTGCTGTCGCTGCGCAACCGCGGCGCCGACGTGCGGATGGTGGAGCTCGAGCCCGACGGCATCGACACCGCCGCGCTCGAGCGGGTCGCTCGCTCGCCGGGGCCCAGCCCAAGCTCGCCCACATCATCCCCAACTTCCAGAACCCCGCCGGCTACACGCTCTCGGCGGCCAAGCGCGCTGCGGCTGGTCGAGCTGGCGCGCACGCACGGCTTCACCATCTTCGAGGACGACCCCTACGTCACCCTGCGCTTCGAGGGCGAGTCGCTGCCGACGATGTTCTCCACCGCCGGGCGACACGGTCGTCTACGCGTCGTCGTTCTCAAAGACGGTCTGTCCCGGGATCCGCGTCGGCTACCTCGTCGGGCCCGCCGACCTCATCGCGCGGATCGCCAAGATCGCCACCAGCACCTACATCTCGCCCAACATGGTGGCCCAGGGCATCGTCAACCAGTTCTGCCGCTCGGGCGCCGATCGACCGCTCCATCGCCACCGTGCGCGACGCGCTGCGCGAGCGTGCCCACACGCTGTGCGACGAGCTCTCTGCGCAGCTCCCCGACGCCCGCTTCGTCGCGCCGCGAGGGCGGCTACTTCCTGTGGGTGGACCTGCCCGACGGCACCGATGTCGCCGCCCTGTTCGACGCCGCCGCCGCGCGCGGCGTCCAGTTCGTCAAGGGCACCGACTTCGTGCTGGAGGGCGGCGAGTCATCGCTGCGCCTGGCCTACTCCGGGGTGACCCCGGCCGAGATCCGAGAGGGCGTCAAGCGCCTGGCCGAGGCCTACGCGGAGGTCGGCCGCGAGGTCAATGCGGCGTGAGGAGCTGAGAGCTCTCGGCGACCTGGCCGGCGACGCCGCCGCCGGGATCGCCACTCAGGCCCGCGAGGTCCATGCAGAGCATCGCCGCGCGGGTCTTCGGCGCCGTTGGGCCCGACGGCCGCGCCGGTCGCGCGAGATCCACGACCGCGTCTCCGCCGGCGCCTACGCCGCGGCGTCCGCGCTGACCGGCGAGCTGGTGAAGGGCGGAGCGGCCGTGGCCAGCCTCGCCCGTCCCGATGACGCACCGTCGCTGACCGACGCCCCGCGCGGTGGCCTGGCCGTCGGCGCGCATCAACGGCATGTGGGGCGACCGTCTGCACCGTGACCGCAGCGCGCTGGCGACGCCGATGGCGGTGCGCGTCCGCGGGCGCGACGTGGCGCTGGACGCCGGCTCGCTGCGCCGCGCCTTCCCGCAGGCCACGCCGCGGCTGGCGGTGTTCATCCACGGCCTGTGCGAGACCGAGGACGCCTGGCAGCTGCGCGCCGCCCGGAGCGTCCCCTACGCCGAGCGCCTGCGCGCCGAGCTGGGCTACACGCCGATCCTCATCCGCTACAACAGCGGCCTGCACATCTCCCACAACGGGCGGGCGCTGGCGGCGCTGCTCGACGCGCTGACCGCAGCACTGGCCGGTGGAGGTGGCCGAGGTGGCGCTCATCGGCCACTCGATGGGCGGCCTGGTCGCCCGCGGCGCCTGCCACTACGCCGGGCGGGGACGGGTTCCTGGCGCGAGCTGGTGCGCCACGTGTTCATGCTCGGCACGCCCCACAAGGGCGCGCCGCTCGAGCTGGGCGCCAACGCGGTCTGCCACGCCGCCGCGCGGGTCCCCGAGCTCAGGCCGTTCGCGGCGCCCATCCGGGTGCGCAGCGTCGGCGTCAAGGATCTCGCCTACGGCTACGTCGTCGACGCCGACTGGGAGGGCCACGACCCCGACGCCTTCTGGACCAACACGGGCACGGTCGTCCCGTTCCTGGAGACCGCGACCCACTACTTCGTCAGCGCCAGCCTCACCCGGGAGCCCGACGCGCCGGTCGGCCGGCTGCTCGGCGACCTGCTCGTGCTGCGGCCCAGCGCCTGGTCACAGGGCTGCCGCGGCGAGCGCCTGCAGTTCCCGGTGCAGCAGTACGCCCACGTCGGCGGCGCCACGCACTTCGACCTGCTCAACCACCCGGCGGTATACGCGCAGATCCACCGCTGGCTGTCGGCGGGCGCGCCGCAGCTGCCCGCTCAGGTCTGAGCCCGGCCCGCTCAGCGTCCGTAGCGCCCGCCGAGCACGAGCTGCTCGGGCAGCGCGATGCGCGGCGGAGGCGAGGGGTCGGCCAGGACCGACACGGTCTCGGCGACGCTGAAGGTGACCGTCGCGGTGGCGCCGTCGCTGCGTGCACCTGGACCTCCTCGCCGTCGTTGGAGGCGACACGTGCCCTTCAGGCCGGGCTCGATCCCGGCGCCCTTGAGGTAGTGCAGGAGGTCCTCGGCCTCGTTCTCCAGGCGCAGGATGGTGACGCTGGCCCCGACCTCGCAGTCGGCCAGCGGCACGCCGACGATCCGCTCGCCCACCTTGATCGGATGGCCGTGGGGGCAGGTGGCGGCGTCGCCGACGGCGGTGCGGATGTAGGCCTCAAAGCGCGGGGTCATCGCGTACTCGAGCTTCTCGGCCTCCTCGTGGACGTCATCCCACGGAACTCCGACGACGTCGGTGAGGAAGCGCTCGATCATCCGGTGGCGGCCCACGATGACCTGGGCCTGCTCGCGGCCGGATTCGGTGAAGGCGATCTTTCGCCCGTCGGTGCGCTCGATGAAGCCGTCGCGCTCCAGGCGCCCGAGCATCTCGTGCACCGTCGGCGCCGAGAGCCGCATCGCCCGCGCCAGATTGGCTCCGCTCATCGGCAGCCCCGCCTCATACAGCCAGAACAGCGACTCCAGGTATTCCTGCTCGGCGGCGGTGACCTGAGGCTCAGCCATGTGATTGATCCTATCTGGTGGCCTGCGTCGGGCCCGCGCGGCCCACACGGCTACCATCGCCCGCACGCGTGTCACTCCCGCTCAAGCCGCCGATCGAGCCCCAGCTCGCCCGCTCGGGCAAGGAGCTGCCGCTGGGGGAGCAGTGGGCCTACGAGCCCAAGTTCGACGGCTTTCGCGCCATCGCGTTCGTCGACGGCGAGACGTTCACCATCCAGTCGCGCGGGGGCAAGCCGCTGGAGCGCTACTTCCCGGAGCTGCGCTTCCCGCCCGGCCGCTACGTCGTCGACGGCGAGATCGTCATCGACTCAGACGACGGCCACGAGGACTTCGGCGCGCTGCAGCAGCGCATCCATCCGGCCGAGAGCCGCATCAACATGCTGGCCGAGCAGACGCCGGCGCGCTACGTCGCCTTCGACCTGCTGGCCCGCGACGACGAGGAGCTGCTGGCGCTGAGCTTCGGCGAGCGCCGCGCCGCCCTGGAGGAGCTCACCCGGGCCGGCATCGACCTCACCCCGCTCACCCGTGACCCCGACGGCACCGAGGAGTGGCTGCGCGACGGCGAGGGAGTCGTGGCCAAGGAGCTCGGCGCCCCCTACCGGCCGGGCCAGCGCAAGGGCATGGTCAAGGTCAAGCGGGTGCGCACGATCGACGCCGTTGTCGTCGGCTACCGGCCCGGCAAGGAGGAGGGCACGGTCGGCTCGCTCATCCTCGGGCCTCTACGACGATGGCGGCAAGCTGCACGTGGTCGGGCACTCCTCCGGGCTCAAGGCCTCGGAGAAGCGTGCCCTGGTGGGCAGCCTGGAGCCGTATGAGACGGGCGAGCGCGGGAGCGGGGATCCGAGCCGGTGGCAGAGCGAGCGCGAGCTGGAGTGGATCTCCCTGCGCCCCGAGCTGGTGGTGGAGGTCACCTTTGACCACGCCAGCGGCGGGCGGATCCGCCACGGCACCAAGATCCTGCGCTGGCGCGATGACAAGCCGCCGGCGGAGTGCCGCCTGGAGCAGATGAAGTCCTAACGACGAGGGAGACAGCCATGCCGCTTCAAGGTGAATACGCGCCGAGCTCGGCCGAGTGGGTGCGCAATCAGGTGGAGGAGATCGAGAGCTCGGGCGGGACGCAGGGGACCGATGATGCGCGGGATGCCGGTGATCGTCGTCACGTCGATGGGGCACGGCTCCGGCAAGCTGCGCAAGAACCCGGTGATGCGCGTCGAGCACGACGGCAAGTACGCGGCGGTGGCCTCCAAGGGCGGCGCCCCCGAGCATCCCACCTGGTATCGCAACCTCGTCGAGCATCCGCTGGTGGAGGTCCAGGACGGGCCGGCCAAGGGCGACTTCACCGCCCGCGAGGTGAGCGGCGACGAGCGCGCGGAGTGGTGGGAGCGGGCCGTCGCCGTGTTGCCCGACTACGCCGACTACCAGGAGAAGACCGACCGCGAGATCCCGGTGTTCGTGCTCGAGCCGGTGAGCTGACCGCGCGGGTGAGCCGCATCGCCGGCGTCCCGGAGACGGTGCTGGTGGCGCCGGACTCCTTCAAGGGGACGTTCAGCGCCACCGAGGTGGCGGCCGCGATCGGCCGCGGGCTGCAGGCCGCCGGTCGGCCCGCCGACCTGTGCCCCGTCGCCGACGGCGGGGAGGGGACGCTGGACGCGCTCGCCGCCGGGCTGGGCGCCGAGCGCCGCCGCGCCGCCGTCACCGACCCGCTGGGCCGCCCGATCGAGGCCGAGTTCGGACTGGCGGGCGACGTGGCGCTCGTGGACACCGCCGCCGCCAGCGGCCTCGGCCTCGTCACCGAGGCCGAGCGCGACGCCGTTGCCGCCAGCACCGCCGGCACCGGCGAGCTCATCGCCGCGGCCATCGGCGAGGGAGCCCGGACCGTCTACCTCGGCGTCGGCGGCAGCGCCACCACCGACGGGGGCTCCGGGGCGATCAAGGCGATCGAGCGCGCCGGCGGCGTGGGGGGCGCGCGGCTGGTGGTGCTCTGCGACGTGCGCACCCCGTTCGAGGACGCCGCCAGGGTCTTCGGCCCCCAGAAGGGCGCGGACCCGGACGCGGTCAAGCGGCTGACCGCGCGGTTGCACGCGATGGCGCGCCGCCTTGACCGCGATCCCCGCGGCGTGCCCATGACCGGTGCCGCGGGCGGGCTCTCCGGCGGCCTGTGGGCCGCGTTCGGCGCCGAGCTCGTCCCCGGGGCGGCGTTCGTGCTCGACGAGGTGGGCTTTGACGCCCGCATGCGCTGCGCCCGCGCGGTGGTCACGGGTGAGGGCAAGCTCGACATGCAGAGCCTGGTGGGCAAGGTCGTCTCCGAGGTCGCCACGCGGGCCCGGCAGTCCGGCGTGCCGTGTCACGCGGTGGTGGGGACGCGCGAGCTTGACTCGATGGGCGCCCGGATCCTCGACCTCGACCGCGTGATCGAGGCGTCGACGCTCGAGCAGCTCGAGGCCGCCGGGAGGTCGCTGGCCGAGGTGCTCTGAGCGCGCGGTCGCTTCAGTGGGCGAACGCCGCCGTCGTGCTGGCCACTCCCGCGGGCAGCGGCGCCGACAGGGACTCGAGCCTCTTGGTCTTCTCGGCCAGGGCCTCGAGCAGCTCGTCGGCCATCTCCATGTGCATCCCGGCGCGGACCACCACCCGCAGCACGCTGAGGTCCTGGCGGTTCTCCGGGAAGCTGTAGGCGGGCACCAGCCAGCCGCGCTCGCGCAGGCGATCGGAGACGTCGAAGACGGTGTAGTTCTTGACGTCCGGGTTGGTGGCGAAGGCGAACACCGGCAGCTCCGAGCCGTCGGAGATGAGCCGGTAGGGGCCCATGTCCGCGACGCCCTCGGCGATGTGCTCGGCCACGTTCTGGAGGCTCTGCATCATCGCCGTGTAGCCCTCGCGGCCGAGGCTCATGAACATGAAGTACTGCGCGACCACCTCGCTGCCGGGCCGCGAGAAGTTCAGCGCGAACGTCGGCATGTTGCCGCCCAGATAGTTGACGTTGAACACCAGATCGCGCGGCAGCGCCTTCGCGTCGCGCCAGATCGCCCAGCCGACGCCGGGGTAGACGAGGCCGTACTTGTGGCCCGAGGCGTTGATCGACTGCACGCGCTCCAGGCGGAAGTCCCACTCCAGGTCCGGGGCCAGGAAGGGGGCCACGAAGCCGCCCGACGCGGCGTCGACGTGCACGGGGACGTGGATGCCCTTCGTCTGACTCGAACTGGTCCAGGGCCTCGGCGATCTCCTTGACCGGCTCATAGCTGCCGTCGAAGGTGGAGCCGAGGATCGCCACCACCCCGATCGTGTTCTCATCGCAGTGGGCGAGCGGCGCGCTCGGCGGTGAGGTGGAAGGTCTCGCCCTCCATGGGCACCAGCCGCGGCTCGACCTCCCAGTAGCGGCAGAACTTCTCCCAGCACACCTGGACGTTGGCGCCCATGACCAGGTTGGGCGTGTCGGTGGGCTTGCCCGCCTTCTCCATGCGCTCGCGCCAGCGCCACTTCAGCGCCATGCCGGCGAGCATCGCCGCCTCGCTGGAGCCCGTGGTGGAGCAGCCGGTGGCGCTGGCGTGCTCGGGCGCGTTCCACAGGTCGGCCAGGATGTTGACGCAGCGCGCCTCGATCTCGGCGGTCTGCGGATACTCGTCCTTGTCGATCATGTTCTTGTCGGCGGTCTCGGCCATGAGCTTGGCGCCCGATGCGCCGGCATCCACGTGGTCACGAACGTGGCCAGGTTGAGCCGCGCCTGGCCGTCGAGCAGCAGCTCGGAGGTGATCACCTCATAGGCCGCCTCGGTCCCGACGCCGGCGTCGCCGAGGCGGTCGATCGGCATCTCGGCGTCGCCGCCCTGGCATGGCCGGCAGCGTCAGCGTGCCGGTTGTGCCTGCGGTCCTGGTGGCGGGAGCTGAGTGCCATGGTGCGCTACTCGGTGGCCAGGATGACGTCGGATGCCTTGACGATCACGGTGACCCGGCTGCCCTCGGCCAGCCCGAGCTCGTCGACGGCCTCGACGGTGATCGACGAGACGATCCGCTGGCCGCCCACGTCGACGACCACGTTGGCGATGGCCGCTCCCTTGTTGACCTGCTGGACCGTCCCGGCGAGTTGATTGCGTGCGCTGAGCTTCACGATGGATCCTTTCGGGTCAGAGGGCACAGGGTATGTTTCCAGAGGTGAGCGCGAACCTGACCCTGGGGGAGGCCGCCGCCGCCATCGGCGTCAGCGCGGACACGCTGCGCCGCTGGGACCGCGCGGGCAAGCTCACGACGTCCGCGACGAGCGTAACCGCCGCATGGTCACCGCCGAGGAGGTCCGCCGCCTCACCCACCGGCCCCAGCGCCATGAGACCGGCCGCAGGCTGTCGGCGCGCAACCGGATGACCGGCGTGGTGCGCTCGGTCGAGGTCGACGGCGTCATGGCGCTGGTGGAGATCGAGGCGGGGCCGTTTCTCATCACCGCCGCGGTCACCCGTGACTCGGTGGAGGAGCTGGCGCCTCGCGCCCGGGGTGGAGGCAACGGCGACGGTCAAGGCGACGTCGGTGATGGTCGAGCGCGCCTAGCGCGCCCAGTCGCGCCAGCCGCCGCCCCGCGCACCGCCCGTGATCCCCGACGAGCTTCCATGAGTTCTTCGTCGCCGCCGCGGGGGTCGCCGGCGCGCTCGTCGGCCTGCTGTTCGTCGCCGTCTCGGTGACCCAGGAGCGGCTGGCCAAGGAGGGCGAGAGCCAGCTGCACCGCGTCCGAGCCTCGGCCGCGCTCACCGCGTTCTCCAACGCGCTGGCGGTGTCGCTGTTCGTCCTCATCCCGGGGATCGGCATCGCCTGGCCCGCGATCAGCGTCGCCGTCCTCGGGCATGTTCTTCGTCGCCGCCTCGCTGCTCTCGCTGATCCGGCTGCGCCGCCGGCACCGCAGCGGCCCCCGCGACGCGCTGTTCCTGGCCGGCCAGACCGTCGCGTTCGCGATCCAGCTCATCGCCGGCATCAGCGCGATCGACGCGGGCGTGGACGCCGGCGCCACGCGGGCGGTCGCCATCATCGTCATCGTCAGCTTCCTCATCGGGATCGCGCGGGCCTGGGAGCTCATCGGCGGCCCGGAGATCGGGCTGTTTCGCGAGCTGCGGTTGCTGGGGCGCCGGGACGATTCCGACCCCTCTGAGTAGCTGGCGGTGAGCCCGACCTCGGCGTCTGCTAAGGCACGCGGCGAACGTCAACTGACGGGCTGGGGAGAGGTGGGGTGAGCGGGCATACCCGTGCCCGGCGGCCGCTCGACCTGCATAACGTGACAAACCTCGAACCCCGCCGCAGGTTTTCCACGAAATGCATGTCGCGAGCATGCGCTATGCTGCCAGACCTGCAAGTCACAACCAGTGTTTGTCACGAAATGCAGGTTCGTGAAACTCGCCCAGGGTTCGATGCGCCTCGCCCATGCGGCTCGCCCATGCGGCTCGCCCATGCGGCTCGCCGCCAGCCTGCCGTCACTCTTCCCAGGTCCGCCGTTGACGTTCGCTGCCAGGCCGATGCCCCAGCGCCGACGCCCCGGGCCTACAGCACCCGACGGTCAGCCCGCCTCCCACACCACATCGAGCCGCTGCGGCTTGCGGAACACCAGCCCCCGGATCGCCGCCGGCCGCGACGGGTCCAGCGCCAGCCCCGGCAGCCGCGCCAGCAACGCGCCCAGCGCGGCCCGCGCCTCCAGCCGCGCCAGGTGCACCCCGACGCAGACGTGCGGGCCCTGGGCAAAGGCCACGTGCCGGCGCAGGTTGGGCCGGCCCGGGTCAAACGCGTCGGGGTCGGCGAACACCGCCGGGTCGCGGTTGGCCGCGGTGATCGACAGCCGGACCAGGTCGCCGCGCGCGATCTCGGCCTCGCCGAGCACCACGTCGGCGGTGGCGTAGCGGTCGACGACCGCCGCCGCCGGCTCCAGCCGCAGCGACTCGTCGATCGCCGCGCCCAGCGCCGCCGGCTCGGCCCGCGCGGCCTCCGCGCGCTCGGGATCGCGCCAGCAGGTACAGCGCCGCGTTGGCGATCATCCCCTCGGTCGTCTCGATCCCGCCGAACAGCAGCACCGCGGCGTTGGAGATGACCTGCTCGGTCGACAGCACCCCGGCGCCCGCGGCGGCCGCCAGCAGCGACGAGTGATCGCCGCCGTCGATCACCGCGCGCAGCCGATCGCTGAGGCTGGCCGAACGCCTCCTCGCCCGCCGTCGGTGGCGCCGTTGCCGGCGGTGATCTCCGTCACCGAGGTGACGATCGCGTCATACCAGGCCAGCACGTCGGCCACCTCGCCGCGGCCCAGGCCCAGCGCCTGGGTGACGATCGCGGCGGCCATCGGCCCCGCGAAGGCGCGCCGCAGCTCGGCGGCACCCGCCGGAGCCAGCGCGTCGATCAGCCGGTTGGCTTCGTCTTCGGTGGTCTGCGCGAACCGTCCCGCCACCTCGCCGGCGCGGAACGGCCCCACGAACGGCGCGCGGTGGCGATCGTGCTCGACACCGTCGAGGCTGAGCATGCTCGGCCCCACCACCTGGGCGGTGGAGAACCGCGGGTCGTCCACCGTGAACGCCTTCGCGTCGCGCATCGCCGACAGGACCAGATCGTGCCGCGTGACCAGCCAGCCCTCGAGGCTGGGCAGCCACGACACCGGCTCGGTCGCTCGCAGGCGGGCCAGCGCGCGGGTGGGGATCCTGGTCGAGCTCTGACAGCGTCACCGCGGCGCCCAGGGGAAACGCCGCCCGTCGTTGAGCTTCTACGGGCTCCACGTGGCCCTGATTGTGACCGCATCGTCATTCCACCGGTCGTCTGCTCGGCGGCGGCTGGCATCCGAGGTCGATGAGATGGCGCACGAAGGCGGTGCGATCGCGGTCGGGATGAAACGGGTCGACCCCGTCGCGCAGCAGCGCCGCGACCCGCTCGATGTCGAACAGGAGGGCCAGCTTGCCCGGCGGGTCATCCCACTCGCCGGAGTCGTAGCGCTCGGTCCACGCCGCCAGCGCGGCGAGCGCCTCGACCTGGATGTCGTCCTCCCACCACTGCGAGCGCACTCCCAGCCGGTAGCGCACCCGCAGGTCGCACACGTCGGCCCACAGCCGCTCGAACCACAGCCACCGCTCCCGAGGCAGCAGGCCCCGCCACGTCAGCGGCCAGCGGATCGCGTCCTCGTCGGACCATCCGTCGTCCTGGGGCAGGTCGTCCCGCCAGTCGTCGGGTCCATGCCAGTTCATGCGGCCAACCTCCTCAGTCGACGATCCGCAAACCACATCCGCAGGCGCACCTCCGCGGGCGGGATCCGCCCGTAGAGCAGCAGCGCGTGGCCTGGGGGGAGCTGGCGCAGCGCCTCGGGCGCCACCAGCGGCCGGCGGCGCACCCCGATCGTGCGCGAGCCCGCCGCCGGCGTCCACCGTGCGCGTCGTCTCGCGCGTCTCCTCCTCCCCGGCCAGCCCCGAGAAGTAGCGCAGCGTGTCCAGGTCGGCCACCCCCGGCAGCAGCATCCGGGCGCGGTGGCTGTTGACCACGGTCTCGGCCTGGCGTCCGTAGCGGCTGCGCGCCTGGGCGAGGTCGTGGAAGATCGAGACGAGCTGGATGTTGTGGCTGGGCGCCGTCGACGCGATCTCGGCCAGGTTGGGCAGCGGCGCGACGTTGCCGGCCTCGTCGAGGCAGAGCAGCAGCGGGAGCTCCAGCCGTCCGCCGGCGAGGGTCGCCCGCTCATAGGCCCGGTCGACGATCTCAGACAGCAGGGCCAGGAAGATCGGCCGCAGCAGCTTGGACGCCTTGGCGTCGCCGATCAGGTACAGCGTCGCGCGCTCATCCAGCAGCGCGTCGGGCGTGATCTCCGAGGACCGCGCCGAGCGCAGGACGCGGGCGAAGCGGTAGGCGCGCAGCAGCCCCTGGGCGGTCGCCTCGATCGAGGAGCGGGTGCGGTCGGCCTGGGCCTCGAACGCGCGCATCGCGTCATAGGCCGCGTGCGCGCCCTCGAGCTCCGCCTCGTCGCGGGCGGAGCCGGTGAGCTGCGAGATCGACTCATAGAGCTCCCGCGAGCCCTGTCCGTAGGCCCAGCGCACCACCGCCGGCATGCCCGCCCCGGTGCGGGCGGCGGCGAACAGCAGCGGCGCCAGGCGCTGCTCGGCGGCGATCGCCCAGAAGTCCCCGCCCTCGACGCCGCGCTGGTCAAGCTCGCCGGCGGCCGCCAGCCGCCACGCGACCTCGAGCGCTCCATCCCAGCTCGACGCTCCCCGCAGCGGCGACCACGTCTGCCCCTCCAGTCCCGACAGCGCAAACGGGTCAAAGACGAACACGGGCCCGAGCGCCCGGCGACGCGCCAGCGTGCACGCCAGCAGGTCGGTCTTGATCGAGGAGGCGACGGCCGGGCCGTCCCACTCGAGCAGCGCGGGGACGGCCAGCCCCGCCGACTTGCCCGACTGCGGCGGCCCGAACGCCACCAGCGCGTGGCGCTGCTCGGCGTAGAGCAGCCGCCCGTGGCAGCGCCCGAGCGCGAGCCGGCCGGTCCGGGCTCGGCCATGCAGCGCGCGCAGCTCGCCGGCTCCGGCCCAGCGGGCGCCCGCCGAGTGTCGCCCGAGCCGCGACAGCAGGCCTGCCCGGCCGGCGGCAGCGACCAGCGCGGCGGCCGACGACGCCAAGACGGTGAGCGCCGCGTAGAAGCCGGCGGCGCCGGGGAGGAGCGCCCGGGCCTCGCGTGGCCACGCGGCGGCCGGGTGGGCCAGCCGCGCGGGCAGGCGCACCATCACCTCCGGCAGCTCTCCCGCGCCGACGCCGCGGCCAGCCGCCGCCGAACAGAAGGCCGGCCAGGCCGCCCCACACCCACACCGCGGCGGCCAGCGCGGCCGCGCCGCCGATGAGTGCCAGCATCGCCGCGTCCGAGACGCCGCCCGCGGTGCGCGCACCCCTCATCGGCGCCTCCGACCCGAGCTGGTGGCGCTCATCCCCGTGTCGGTGTTGGTCAGGCGCGTCTCGATCCGCGAGCGGTGGTGGGCGACGACGAACGACCGCGCGCCCACCCGCCACAGCGCCTGGCCCGGGGAGAGCATCGAGATGAGCCGCGCCTCGCTCCCCGACAGGCCCAGCAGCGACCGCGTCAGCGGCAACCTGGCTCTCGTCCTGGTGATAGACGATCCGGGTCGAGGCGTCGGCGACGAGGCCCTCGGCGATGCGGGCGGCACGAGAGCCGGCGTCACCCGCCGCCTGAAGGTCGGCGAGCTTGTGCAGCACCACGAGGTTCATCACCCCGAACTGCCGGGCCAGCTTGAAGTTGGCCTGAAACCACTCGCCCAGCCCGGTGTGCTGGACGATCTTCCACGACTCGTCGGCGACGTTGATGAGCCGCTCTCGCCCGGGTCGCTGCGCGGTGCGCGCGAGCAGCGCGCTGATCCAGGCGCTCGCGCAGGCCATGAGGATGCCGACCGCGGGCGAGTCGCGGACCGCGTGCAGGTCCAGCACGAGCAGCCGGGCATCCAGGTCGAGCCCCGGCGTCGTGGGCCCGTCGAACATCCCGCGCAGCGGCCCCTCGCACAGGTCCTGGAGCGCGAGGGCGGCGCGGCGCGCGTCGGCGGCCAGGGCGCTGACGGTCGTCTCCAGCCGCTGGGCCATCGCGTCGACCGGGGAGAACAGGACGGCGGCGATCTGGGGCAGCGTCGGCTCGCCGTCACCGCGGGCGCGGACGACCCGCAGGGCCTCGCGCAGCGCGCCCGCCTCGACCTGGGTGAGCGCATCGCCCACCGCCGCCACGGTCACCGCGCGCAGGAGCTCGAGCTGGGCGTGCTCCTCGGGGCGCGACGCCAGCGGGTTGACGCGCACCCCCGAGCCGGGAACGAGCGAGATCGGCCGCACGCCGACGGCGTCGCACAGCGGCCCGTACTCGCGCTTGATGTCGAGCACGAACGCCCGGCGGCCGAAGAGCAGCATCCGCCACAGCAGCGTCTTGACCAGCGCGCTCTTGCCCTGGCCGAGCTTGCCGAGCACGATCGCGTTGGGGTCGTCCAGCGCGCCGTCGCCGTAGAGGACCCACGGGTCATAACAGAACGCCCCGCCCCCGGAGTCGCGTCCGATGTAGACGCCGCGGCCGCCCAGCCCGCCGGCGTTGACGAACGGGTAGATGGCCTGGGCGTGACGGGTGGTGCAGCGATGGCCGGGCCGCTCGGTGGAGCGCAGGCTCATCGCAGGCCCCGGCACAGCGGCAGCGTGAAGGTGAAGGCATCGGCCTGCTGCCCGTACAGCCGGTGCAGCTCCAGGCGCGCCCGGGCCGCCTGCTCCATGACCTCGGCGCAGGCGCGGCGCAGATCGTCGGGGTCGCGACCGGTGACGGTGACGAAGCCGCTGAGGCGGACCTCGCTGTGGCCGGCGGCCAGCTCGGCCTCGCGCCGCCGGGTGGCGTCGGCCGCCTGGCGCTGGCGCGCCGTCTCGGACTGCCCGAAGCGAGCGCGCAGCTCCCGGTCGGCGCGATCCCGGGTGATCGCGGCCTCCACCTCGCGCGTGGAACGGTCAGCCGGCCAGCGGCTCGAACGTCACCGAGACGGTGCGCACCGCGCCGGAGTGGCCCAGCAGCGAGTCCATGAACATCGGCGAGACCTCGACCCGCGGCCACGCGCCGATCCAGTACGTCGCGTGCAGCGCGCCGTCGGCCTGGTAGTGCTCCCAGGTCTCGCGGGCGCCCAGCGGCCAGGCGTTGACCTCGTCGAGCCCGTCGCGGTCCGGATCACACGCCTCCAGGGCGGTCAGCTCCGCTCGGGCATAGGGGTCGAACGCCGTCCGCAGCGCGCGGGCGAGCTGGCCCGGGCTGAGCGCGCCCAGCACCGTGACCTCGGCGGCCTCCAGACCCTGGGCGACGCGCTCGGTCTGCTCCACCAGCGCGCGGGTCGCGCTGTCCGCGCCGCGATCGCGCACGCGCTGGGCGTCGACCTGGATCGCCAGCAGGATCTCGTGCTCCTGGGTGACGCGGGCGGTCGAGGAGATCAGCTCCAGGTAGGAGTCGATCATCGGCGTGCCCCGCAGCGGGACCGCCGGGTCGCGCTCGGCGTGCACCCAGCGCACCAGCTCGTCGCCCTGGGCCGGCGCGGTGCGCTCGATCCACTGCACGCGCCTGATCGCGGTGCCGCCGGCCCCGGACAGCACGAGCCCCCAGCGGGCCAGGCGACGCTCCTGGGCCTCCTGGTCAAGCAGCGAGAACGCGACGACACGGCAGGCGAGCACGGAGGTCAGGCGCCGGCCCGAGCGTTCGGACACGGCCCCGAGCGAGCGCCCGTGATAGTCGGCGGCGACGAGGCGGACGTCGCGCAGCTGCGGTGGCGCCACCGGCGCCGGGCGAGCGCCGCAGCAGCCCGCGGCCGACCCGCGCGGGCTCCGTCGGCCATCACATCCGGAGGCAAACCGGCGCCGCCGGAGCCGTCCGCCACCAGAAGGCGAGAGTCAGCGGCAGCCACTCCTCCGCCGTGCGGCCGCCGAGCGGGAAGCAGGCGGCCGCCAGCGCCGCGGCCAGCAGGGCGGCGGCGAGCGAGGACGCCCAGCGCCGAGGGCGACGCGTCGAGGGCGGCGATCCCGCCGACGCCGCCGGTCGCGATCACCGCCGCCTGACCGGCGCGCACCGGGCCCAGCAGCCCGCGGCGCTCGAGCGGCCCGAACGAGTAGGTGAGGCGGCGCTCGCTCACTCCGGGTCGTCCTCGGGCTCAGGGGCACGGGCGGACGGGAGCGGCGGTCAGTGGCCGGTGGGCCGGCGTCCGGAGATGCCTCGGGTCGCGTCGGGCATCGGCGGACCGAGGTGCAGGACGTCGGCGTCGAGGCTCATGTCCTGGAGCACCGCTGGCAGCTCGCCATGGCGCACCGTCGGCCCGAAGGCGTCGGTCTCGGGGACCGGCATCGCCGCGGGCTCGGCGGGCCAGGAGTGGTCCCGGTGTCGGCGCGCGCCGGTCGCCGACGCTCGCGGGGTGCGACGGCGGCGAGGCGCCTCCCGCTCGACATCCGGCGCCGGCTCGCGCGTCCCGCGCCGGCTCGTCCGTCGCGGCCGTCGGCCCCCGTCGTCCGCGCCACCGCCGTCCGTGCCCGTCTCGCGCCGCATGAACGAGAGCAGCCGCGCCGGCAGGCGTGCGGCGACATCCTCGCTCGCCGCATCCCGGCCGGCCGCGTCCTGGCCCGTGCCGCCGCCGCTGGTTACGTCCTCGGTCGCGTCGGTGGCGCCCTCCGCGCGGCCGCCGGCCACCTGGGGCGGGTGCATCGCGTGGGGCCGGAGCCCGCCGGCCGCGGCGCCCGCCAGCTCGTGCAGCGGCAGCAGCCGCAGCATCGCCCAGGGCGAGAACGCCGCCAGCAGCACCAGGGTGGTCCCCGCCAGGAACGACCCGACGCCGGGGATGAGCGCGTGACCGAGCGCCGCCCCGCCCAACCCCAGCACGGCGACGATGGCGAACTTGGACAGGATGAGCGCCACCAGCAGCTCGACGGCGCGGGCGGCCCAGATCCGGCGGGCCGGCCACACCATCGCCGCGAAGAACAGCGGCAGCATGAGCACGATCACGTACACGGCCGCCTGCCGGATGAGCAGCTCGAGCCACAGCGTGATCGCGGCCGCGATCGTGAAGAGCGCGATGAAGAACGAGACGAAGGCGGTGCCGCTGGCGCCGGAGATCAGCCCGCCGAGGGCGCCGACGCGGTCCAGGAAGCTCGCGCCCGCGTGACCCGATGCCGAGGACACGATCGAGGACATCTCGTCAGAGCCGGCCAGCAGCAGCGCGGTGAGCGGGGCGGCCACGCCGACGGCCAGCAGCCCGAGCGGCAGATAGCCGAACGCCGAGCGCAGCAGGAGGCTGAGGTCTGAGCGCAGCATCGCCTGGACTGCGGCGGCGAACAGGAATGGCACGGTGAGCAGCGCCGACGACCGCCGCCATCCGCCAGTAGGACGACGAGAACCACACCGCCTCCAGATCGGGGTTGCGTCCAGGCCCCGACCGCCTTGACCGTGAGCTCGAGCGCGTCCTGAGCGCCGCCGATCACACCGGCGGTGATGGCGGCGACGCCTGCGACGCGCGCGACCGTCTTTGACGCGCTGCCGGTGAGCGCGCCGATCGCGCCGCCCACGTGGCCGCCGGCCAGCTTCTTGCCCGCGTTGAGCACGCGCCCCGGGTTTGAGGCGACGGTGCAGACCTTTCCGGCGACACCGCTGAACCAGCCGGCCAGCGAGCACACGGTCCCTCCGACGCCGGCCGACGCGGTCGCCGGCGCGGCCGAGAGCACGAGCGCGGCGATGACCGCGATCAGCGCGAGGGTGGGCGCCGGCCCGCTCATTTGGCCGTCGTCCCGAGGTGGGCGAAGAAGTTGACGAGGCCCGGCGCGGCCCCGACCATCAGCGCCGACGCCCCCGAGATGAGCGCCGCCATGCGCCCCCGCGCCGCGTACTGGTGGTTGTGGGTGTGCGAGGCCACCGCCCACAGCGCGGCGCCGATGAACGCGCCGAGCAGGGCGATCACCAGCGCCCAGGCCTCGGCGCCGTTGACGAGCTGCTGCAGCACGTTGCTGCCCGGCAGCCCCTGGAGATCGGGATGGGCCGTCACCGCGGCCACGCCTCTGACCACGGTCCGGCCGGGACACTGCCATCGAGCTCGTGCCCATGCGCATCGCCTCCTTGAGTCTAATTGAGCCAAATGAAGCTAATTCAGCCTAGTAAATTGATTTGGACATTTGCTAGGTTGAAACGTAAATAATTAGTCTCAATTAGACTCAGAGGTGGTCATCATGTCTGCGGCGGCGTGCACTATTGACGAATGCGCACTCGGTCAGATCGGAGAGGTGGCGGAGCTCTACGCGCGCAGCGCCGGCGCTGGTGCGCGGCCAGGTGTGCAGCGAGGTGACCGCGCCGGAGGCGGTGATCGACGACGCCTGTCAGTTCGCGTGGATCCGGCTGCTGCACCACCGCCACCGGGTCGGTCGCGATCGCGCCGTCTCGTGGCTCATCACGACCGCGCTGCACGAGGTGTTCAAGCTCGTGCGGCGCGACAGCCACGATCTGTCACTGGAGCAGCTCATGGAGGAGACCGGGCGACCTGCGCATCAACCGGACCGCCCCGGCGCCCGAGGAGGCCGTGGGGGCGCACCTGCGGCTCGAGCTCCTCCGCGA
This sequence comes from uncultured Actinomycetota bacterium, assembly GCA_963790605.1. Classification (GTDB taxonomy): domain Bacteria; phylum Actinomycetota; class Thermoleophilia; order Solirubrobacterales; family Solirubrobacteraceae; genus Palsa-465. The sequence continues at coordinate 30,654 of CAWBPG010000007.1, forward strand.
GCTGCCCGAGCGCCAGGAGCGCCTCATCTGGCTCCAGGGGCTCGGCTTCGAGCTATCCAGAGATGGCCACGCAGGCCGACATGACCGTGCGCACGGTCGAGCGCCAGCTCGTCAAGGCGCGGCGCAGCCTGCGGCTGCTCGAGCGGCGCGCGGCGGCTGAGCGCCGGACGGCGGCGGCGGCCCTCAGCGGCCACGCCCGCGGGCGCGCGTGCCTCAGCGCGCCTTGCCGCGCTTGCGCCGCTTGCGCTCAGCGGCGCTGAGCTTGCGCGGCTTGGGCGGGGGCTTGGAGCCCGCTGCGGCGCCCGGTGCCGCCCACGCCGGCCTCGGCGGCGCGCACGGGCGCGCGGCGCCGGGCGTCGCGCCAGATGAAGAAGGCGATCCCGCCCAGGACGACCACGGCGCCCACGACGATGGCCAGCGCGCTGCCGCTCGACAGCGAGCTGCTGCCGGCCGTCTGGCTCGTGGCGTTGGTGATGACCGGCGTGGGCGTGGTCGCCGTGGGCGTGGGGGTCGGCGAGACCGGCGAGACGCCCGCCCGAGAGCGGGTTGGTCGACCCGTTGGGGGTGATCGGCACCGCCGGCGCCGTCGAGCGGTCGACGCGCGCGCTCGAGGTCTCCGGGGACACCCCGCCCGAGCCCGACGCCTGCCGGACTGCGCGGCCGCGCCGCCCGAGCTCGAGCCTCCGGACTTCCCGCCCGTCTTTGCGGTGGTCGCCGCCAGCGCCGCGCCCGGCGCTGCAGCCAGCAGCACCAGCGCCATCAGCAGGGCGACGGCTCGCCTCATCGCTCAGAGGCGAGCGGCTGCTCCATGGCCGGAGTCGTCGGCGGGCGCCGGTAGGGGTCCTCGTTCTCCTGGTGCTCCTCGTGGTAGACGCTCTCGGCGTTGACCGCCCAGATGTCGTGGTGGGTGCCCAGGAGGATGTTGTCGACCGCGCGCATCGCGGTGAGCATCGAGTGGTCGGAGTTGTTGTAGCGGTGCAGACCGTTGCGCCCGACCTGGGTGATGTTGCCGATCGTCGCCAGCCAGCCGCGGATCGTCTTGACCCGCTCGCTGTAGAGCTCGTCGTAGATCGGGTAGGCCTTGTGCACGCGCTCGACGAAGCCGAAGCGCACCTTGCTGGCCTTGGCCAGGTGCAGCTTCTCGATCTCCTGGCCGGCCATCGCGCACGAGGTCGTCGTCGGACATGTTCCACAGCTCGTCGCCCTCGAAGCAGAAGTACTCCATGCCGATCGATGAGGCGGTCTCGCCCTCGGGCACCATCCACGGGCTCCAGGACTTGAAGTTCTGGATGCGCAGCACGCGCACGCCCGGCTGATGGATGTAGATCCAGTTGTCGTCGAACGGGTCGTCGACGTCGATCACGAGCAGGACGGTGAGGAACTCCCGGTAGCGCAGGCCCTGCGCGGCGTCGCGGACCTCCAGCGGCGCCTCGGGCTCGGTGATCCCCACGGTGGTGCGCAGCGGCAGCGAGGAGATCACGTGCGAGGGGTAGAGCGTCTCGCCGCCGGCGACCACCTCCGTCACGCGGCCCTCCGACACGCGCAGACGGGTCACCGGGGCGTTCAGACGGACCTCGCCGCCCTGCTCGCGGATGTCGGCGGTCATCTGCTCCCACATCTGCCCCGGACCGAAGCGGGGGTAGTTGAACTCGGAGATGAGCGACTTGATCTTGTTGCCCTCGTTGCCGAAGAACGCGGCCTTGGCGGCGGAGAAGAAGGACAGGCCCTTGATGCGCTGGGCGGCCCACTCGGCGCGGATCTCGGTCGCCGAGACGCCCCACAGCTTCTCGGTGTAGGTCTTGAAGAAGTGCTGGTAGAGCCGCTTGCCGAAGCGGTTGGAGACCCAGGCCTCGAACGTGTCCTCCCGGCCCTTGGGCTTGATCGCCGCCCAGGCGTAGGACATGAGGCAGCGGGTCAGCTCGACCGGACCCAGCTTCTTGATCACGTCCATGCCCTGCAGCGGGTACTCCAGGAACTTGTCGTTCCAGTAGATCCGGCTCTTGCGCGGGCGCTTGAGGAACTCCTCCTTCATGATCTCGTGCCAGAGGTCGTCGACCTCCTTGACCTTGGTGAAGAAGCGGTGGCCGCCGAGGTCGAAGCGATAGCCGTCGCGGATCTGGGTGCGGGCGATCCCGCCCACGAACTCGGTCGACTCCAGCACGATCACGGGCTTGCCCTGCTTGACCAGCTGATAGCCGGCGGTGAGCCCCGCGGGGCCGGCGCCCAGTACGACGACGGGATGCTCGGGGGTGATGTCGGCGCCGGGGGCGGCGGGGGGGGATTGGTCTCGGTCATGTCTCGGTCGCCTTCAGGAGGCCTTCTGGTAGAGCACTGCGCTGTCGGCCACGCAGCAGGCGCTTCGGTAGTTGTGCGGGGCCGTGGCCACCGGCACCAGCGTTCCGTTGGCCCGTTCGTCCTGCAGCAGCTGCCCCCACTGAGCGGAGCGCCGGCGCACCAGCGCCGGCCACGCCGCATTCCAGTTCTTGGCGCCCTCGGTCAAAGGACGCACGTAGAGCAGCTGCTGGCCGGGCTTGAGACTAGCAACCAGGGGGCCCACGGTCGCCCGCGGATCGGCATCCTGCAGGCGGCCCATCGCTCCCATCCAGTTCATCACCGAGGGGTCCTTGACCGGCCCCAGCGTGCTCGCATACTGCAGGCCGGCTGGGCAGGTAGTACCAGGCCAGCGGCGCCTGCTCGGGCTGGCCGACGACGACCAGGTCGCCCGGGTGCAGGTACGGGACATCTCGGCGGCGACGTCCTTCATGTCGCTCTTGTACGACGGGCGCGAAGGACCCGGCGTTGGCCAGGAACGCGACGCAGAAGACGATCGCCGCCACGCCCACGACCCGCGCCCGCGCCGCCGACAGCGCGCCCAGCAGCAGCAGCGGGGCGACGATCGGGGCGAAGTAGCGCCAGGCCCAGATCGGCACGAAGAACCCGACGATCCGCCCCACCGCCAGCGCCACCGCCGGGATCGCGATGACGGCCCAGAACATGGCGGCCTCGGGCGTGCGGCGCCGTGCGCGCACCGCCAGCGGCGCCACGGCGATCACGACGCAGATGAGCAGCGTGACGTCGACGCGCTCGGACCCCAGGAGCTGACTGGGCACGGTGGCCCCCAGCAGCGGCGTGTAGTGCCACGGGTTGGTGGCGTGGGCGATCTGGTCGATCGCGGTCGGCAGCCAGGGCACGAACGACGATCGCCGCGCCGCCGAAGCAGAGCGCCGCATCGCGCGACGAAGCCCGCGCGCCGGTCGGGCACCGAGCGCCACACGAACACCAGCGCCACCGCCGCGCCCAGCCAGTACAGGAGCGCCGAGCCCTGGGTGTAGAGCATGAGCGCCAGGCAGACGCCGAACAGCCACAGGTAGCCGCGGCGGCGGTGCACGAAGCCGTGGACCAGAGCCGGCCGTGGCCAGCAGCCCCAGCAGGACCATCAGCTCATACGGCTGGGTCTCCTCGGCGTAGCGCGTGAGGAACGAGCTGAAGGCGAACAGGACCGCGGCGAAGATCCCCGCCCGCTCCCCGGCCATGCTCCACCCGGTCCACATCGCGACCGGGACCGACACCAGCCCGAGGAGCAGCGAGAAGCGCGTGGGTGACGGTCTCCCCGGACCCGAACAGGCTGATCCAGACGTGCAGCAGCACGTAGTACAGCGGCGCCGCGCCGGCGCGGTGCACGGCGCCCAGCAGCGAGCCGAGCGGGTGCGAGGCCAGCCCACCGCGCCGGCCTCGTCGAACCACAGCTCTCCGCTCAGCGTGCGCGTGCGGATGAACGCCGACGACGGCCAGCAGCACCACCAGCACGGCCCCGGTCGTGGCCCACCGGGGGAGCCGGCTCAAGCCAGCGCGGCGGCATGCACGTCGGCGATCTCGGGGACCTCGAGCAGCGAGGGCGAGGGGCGTGGGGGGGTGGCGGTGGTCATCGGACGTGGCGAGCGCCGGTGGCGGCGCGGTCAGGAGACCTTCTGGTAGAGCACGGCGCTGTTGCCCACGCAGCACGCGCCCGCGGTAGTAGTGCGGGGCCACGGCGACCTGGCGCAGCGTCCCGCGAGTCGACGTCGTCCTGGAGCAGCTGGGTCCACTGGGCCGAGCGGCGGCGCACCATCACCGTCCACGGCGCCTCCCAGTTCTGCGCGCCCTCGGTCAGCGGGCGGATGAACAGCAGGTGCTGACCGGGCTTCATCGCATTGACGATCGGCGTGAGCGTCGCCTGCGGGCTGGTGTCGGTGAGGCGGTGCAGCGCCTTGACCCAGTCCATGTAGCGCGGATCGGAGACCAGGCCGGCGGTGTTGGCGTACTTGAGGCCCGCCGGGCAGGTAGTACCAGGCCAGCGGCGTCTCCTCGGGCTGGCCCACCACGACGTGGTCCCCGGGATGGAGGTAGGGCGTTCATCTCGGCGCCGATGTCGCGCATGTCTGACTTGTACTGCGGCGTGTAGGAGCTGGGGTTGGCCAGGAAGGCGACGGCGAGCACGATCGCCACCAGGCCCAGCAGCCCGGCGCGCGCGCAGCCCCAGGCGATGAGGAGCAGGATCGCGCCGATGACCGGCGCGAAGTAGCGGGCGACGAACGCGGGGTTGACCTGGGACTCCAGCCAGGCGATCCCCAGCGTCGCCATCGGGATGGCCACGAGCGTCCACACCATCACCCACTCGCGCGAGCGCCGGTGCGCGCGCGTGAACAGCGGCGCCACGCCCACCGCCGCCGGGATGATGAGCAGCATCGTGATCCGGTCGCCGCCGATGACGTCGCGCGAGAGCAGGATCGGCGCGCCGAACCGGGGCACGTTGTCCCAGGGCGCCGCGGTGTTGGCGGCCTGGTAGAGCAGCGTCGGGACCCAGGGCAGGTAGAGGATGCCGGCGCCGATGAAGGCAAACGCGGCGTCGCGGATGAGGCCGCGGCGGTCGTCTGAGGCGATGAGCGCCGGGATCAGGGACACCGCCGAGCCCGCGAAGAAGAACGTGCCCCACGTGTGCGTGTAGAGCATGACCGTGAGCGCCCCGGCGAACAGGAACAGGTAGCGCCGCCGGCGGTGGACGAAGCCCAGGAGGAACCCGGCGGTGGCCAGCACGCCCAGCAGGCCCATGAACTCATACATCCGGGTCTCCTGGGCGTACGCGGTCAGCCACGCGTTGAACGCGAACAGCACCGCGGCGTAGACCCCGGTGCGGACGCCGAACAGCTTCCAGCCGGCCCAGCCGCCGGCGGGGATGGTGAGCAGGCCGCACACCAGCGACAGCGCGTGGGTGGCGGTCTCCGAGGTCCCGAAGGCCGACATCCAGACGTGCAGCATCATGTAGTACAGCGGCGGGTTGCCGTCGTAGCGCAGGACGCCGGGGATCTGGCTGATCGGGTGCAGCGAGATGCCGGTCGTGATCCCCTCGTCCATCCAGAACTCGCCGCCGATGTAGCGGGTGCGCAGGAACGCCGAGATCGCCATCAGCAGGGTCAGGCCGCCGCCGACCCACAGCCAGACGGGCACGCGCGCCAGGCGGTCGGGCAGGCGCGGCTCGGTGTCGGCGAGGCCCGAGCCGGGCGTCTGGGCGCCGGGCGCGGCGCGGTGACGGTGGCCATCAGCGGGTGTCCCGGGGTAATCACGATGATCCCCCGGAGCAACCCTGGGTGAACATGTGGACCGACCCGCGCGGTGCCGGCGTAGTGGTAGTGGACGGTCGGCCACGTGCTCAGGAGCGGCAGCAGATGCGCCGAGCGCGTGTCGCGCGTCTGGAGGATGAGGTTGGGGGCGGCGGCGGCGCGGCTGCGCGATTGGCCGCGCCGCCCAGGGTGGGCGGCGCCTCGATCCGCGTGGTGGGCACGTCCGAGCACGAAGGCCACCATCGGCACCTGGAAGCCCTCGGTCATCACGCTGCCGCAGGCCAGGACCTTGTCGGCGCCGCCGAAGCGCGTGACCAGGTCGCTCATCCCCTGGCGCAGGTGCGCCTGGTAGACGAGCGACCCGTGGGTGCGGGGGATCGAGATCATGTTGTTGCCGACCCAGTTGGGCAGCACCAGGAAGACGAGCGCCACGACAGCGGCCGCCGTCCACTGGAGCCCCGCCCGGATCGCGGTCCGACCGGAACTGGAGCCCACGCCCGCGCCGGTGTCGGTGCCACGCCGGCGCCGCGCGCCCAGCACGGCGAGCTCGCGCGCCGCCCAGCCGAAGCCGACCGCGCCGCAGATGTCCACCAGCGCCGAGCCCAGCACCAGGTAGCGGTTGTTGCCCGAGAACCCGACCTGGGTCATGACCGCGATGACCACGAACCACGCCAGGCCGCCCAGCCCCAGCAGCGCAGCCGTCAACCGCGCCTGGCTGCGGTCGGTGCGCAGCCCGGCGAGGCCGGCGCGCCGGTACGTGCTCCACAGGATCCCGGCCACCGCGGCGAAGAGCAGGACGGCGACGACCTTGATCCGCAGCAGCATCGTCGGCCACGCGGCGCGCTCGAGCTCGGCGACGAACGGGTCTGGACGCGAAGGCCAGGCTGTTGGAGCGCGGGTGCGTGGCCCGGCTGACGCTGCAGCTGAACGAGCCGCAGCCCAGGTAGACGGGCAGGAACCACACGATCGGCGTGATCACGAACAGCACGCCCACGAGCACCCGCGCGCCCGGGTCCTTCCAGAACAGCCACAGCCCGTACGGGCCCCAGAACAGCCAGATCTCGGGCCGGTCCAGCGCGACGAGGAAGCCCACGACGAACGCCTGGCGCGGCTTGCCGTCGATGTGGCGGTCGATGCTGATGAGCAGCAGCGCGGCGGCGAAGCCCTCGGAGTAGCCCAGCGCGTTGGAGGAGACGAAGCCGCCCGAGGCCGACAGGGCCAGCGCGACGGCGCCGATGAGCCCCGGCGAGCAGCGCCGGGGCGGCGGCGCTCAGACGGTCAAGGCCGGCCTCGGCCTCTCCGAACAGGCCGCCCACCCGGCGCGTGAGCCGGAAGGCCAGGCGAAACACCATCACCACCGCCGCCAGCGCGCCGGCGCGGGCCACCACCAGCCACAGGTCCGGCGCCGCCTTGCCGAACAGCGCGAACGGGATCGTGAAGATCATCGGCAGCGGCTTCCACGAGGTCCCGCCGCTGGTGATGGTGAGGTGGCCGTGGATGATCTGGCGGCTCCACACCAGCCAGGACCACGGGTCATAGCTCGGCGTCGACGGGATCAGCAGCGACAGCGCGCCGACGGCCAGCGTGGCGACGGCCAGGCCGAAGTAGAAGTTGCGGCTCGGGAAGCGGGCTCGAGATGGCCCGCGGCGCGGCGCGGCTGATCCGCCCCGCCGGCCCCGGTCCCGGCCGGGAAGTCGGTCGTCGAGGCGGAGGCCGCGCTCGACCACCGGGCGGCGCGCCATCAGCCCGAGACTCCCTTGGCGACGCAGTCCTCGACCGACGTTCATCAGGCTGTCCGAGCGCCTGGTTGGGATAGACCAGCGGCGCTGCCGATGATCTCGGCGCCCTGCGCCTCGCCCTGGATCTGCAGGCCCTGGGCGTCACCCGGGGTCGGCTCGAAGCTCACCGTCGGGCCTGCCGGGGCAGTGTCCACCTGGAAGCTGGGCAGGCGCTTGCCCGCGACCGTGCGCTGCTCGCGATGGAACGGGATATGGGCCTGCTGCGAGGCAGGCGGTGTGCTTGGCGCGGGGGTCGTCGAGACCCTTGTGACCGTTGGCGATCGCCTTGGGCGTGCCGGCCTCCGGCTTGGAGGAGATCCCGCACGCTGACAGCGAAAGAGCGGTCAGCACGATGGCCGCCGCCAGCTTCGCAGAGGGCATGGGCCAAGAGGGTAGTGGATGATTCGGCCTCGTGATCGCGTTCGCTGCTCTAACCGGACCCTTACCCAAGGCCGGCGTCGTCGTCGTCGCGGCGCTGGCCGCGGTCGTGCTGGCGATGCCCGCCCGTGGGCGGGGACTGGACCGCGCGCGCGCGCGCTGGCGATGCTGGGCGCGCTGGTGCTCGCGCCGGTGCTCCTGCTCACGCGACATCTGGAGCTCGCCGCAGCTCAACATCGTCCATCGCCATCCGCTGGAGGCCGTCGTCGGGGCCGCGGTGGTGGTCGCGGCGCTCATCGCCGCCGCGGCGCTCATCGTCGCGCCGCCGGTGGCTGGTGGCGCCGCTGGCGGTGTTGGCGCTGCCCTTCCGCGTGCCCGTCTCCACCGGCGCCACCACGGCCAGCGGCACCACCACGGCCAACCTGCTCGTGCCCCTGTACTTCGTGGTCGCCGCCGGCGCCCTGGCGTGGATCTACACCGTCGCTGCGCGCGAGCCCGGAGCCCGAGCCGCCGCCCACGCGGTCGCGCGCCCGCGACCTCGTCGACTGGGTGCCGCGCCTGCTCGCGCTGTACGTCGTCCTCTACGGCATCCAGGCCTCGTACTCGCCCAAGTTCGAGGCGGCGCTGCAGAACATGGTCTTCTTCTACGTGCCGTTCGCGCGTGCTGCTGCGCACTGCTGCGCGACGCTGGAGTGGGACCGGCGAGCTCATCCGCGCCTGCCTGCGGGTGACGGTGGCGCTCGCGCTGGCGTTCTCGTTCATCGGCTTCTTCGAGTACGCCACCAAGACGGTCATCCTCAGCTCCAAGCTGGTCGTCGCCAACGACCTGCACACCTACTTCACCGTCAACTCGGTGTTCCTGGACCCCGACATCTTCGGGCGCTACCTCGCGCTGGTGATGATCCTGCTGGCGGTGGCGCTCATCTACGACCTTCCCCAGCGCGTGCAGGCGACGGTGACCGCGTTGTCCTGGCGGTTCTGTGGGCGTGGCTGGTGCTGACGCTCAGCCGCTCCAGCCTCGGCGCGCTGCTCGTCGGCCTGGCGGTGCTGGCGGCGCTGCGCTGGAAGCCGGGGCGGGCGCTCGTGGTGGCCGTGGTGGTGGTCGCGCTCGGCGCTATCGCAGTGGCGGCGTCGCCCAAGACGTTCGGGCTCAACCAGGGGATCAACGGCGCCTCCAGCGGCCGCGGCGGCCTGGTCAGCGGCGGCCTGTCGCTGTTCGGCGACCGCCCGGTGTGGGGCTACGGCTCGGGCTCGTTCGTCACCGAGTACCGCGCGCCACAACCGCCTCACCGCGACGTCGCTGTCGGCCTCGCACACCATCCCGATCACCGTCGCCGCCGAGCAGGGCCTGATCGGCGAGCTGGCCTACCTCGCCTTCGTCGTCTCGCGCGATCCTGTGCCGTGGTCCGGCGCACGCGCGGCGATCCGGTGCGCTCGGCGGTCGCCGCCGCCTTCATCGCGCTGCGTCTTCCACACCCTGCTCTACGCCGACTTCCTGGAGGACCCGACGACGTGGGTCCTGCTCGGCATCGGCCTGGCCCTGGCCGGCTGCGCCAGGCGCACGCGCGTCGGCGACCCCGCTGCGCCGGACCTCAGCCGTCGCTCGTCGGCGGCGGTGGCGAGTCCCTGAAGCCGATCGGGTCCTTCGCCGCTCCGGCCGCCACGACGAGGCGCAGCAGCAGCTCGTGCAGCTGCGCACGCTCGGCCTCGTCCAGTGGCGCGAGCAGCTCGTTCTGAGCGCCGCCCGCGAGCCGGCGGCGCCTGGGTCAGGGTCTCGCGGCCGGCGTCGGTGATGTGCAGCGCGTAGGCGCGGCGGTCGGTGGGATGGCGGCGGCGCTCCACCCAGCCCTTGGCCTCGAGCTCGTCGATCGTCGACACCATCGAGCTGGGGTCCATGCCGATGGCGCGACCCGAGCTGCTGCTGGGTCACGTCGCCCTCGTGATCGAGCATGTTCATCGCGCCCCACATCCGCGGGGTCAGCCCCACCGTCGCCAGGCGCTCGGCGAAGTGCCGGGAGGCGTAGAAGCCCAGCCGGCTGATCAGGTAGCCCGTGTTGCGCACCAGTGCCGGATGCAGCAGCGCGGCGCCAGAGCGCGTGCTCGGCCATCGCCGAAGTTTATTGATCCGGCCCACGTTGCGTCCATCATATTGTTTATGATACAAATGATGCGTAGAGCAAACTGAGACGAGAAGGGAAGCGGGCGATGATGACCACGATCACGCGATGGGTATTGGCGCACAAGCGATGGGTGGCGGCGTTCTGGATCGTCGGTGACGATCGTCGGAATCGGCGACCGTCGGCCAGACCACGAAGTCATTCAGCAGCGAGTTCAGCGTCCCGGGCCGCCAGGGCTTTGAGACCAACTCGCAGATCCGCGCAGTGTTTCGTCAGGGCGGCCGCACCTCGCCGCTGATCGCAGTGGTCACGCTGCCGGCCGGGCACGTCGGTGAGCTCGCCCACGGTTCGCGCCGGCCTGCAGAACGTCCAGCAGCGCCTGCAGCGCGCCATCCCGGGACTGCGCACGGCGTCGTTTGCCTCCACCGGCAACCGCGCCTTCGTCTCCGCCGACGGGCGCACCACCTTCGTCCTGGCCTTCCCGCCACCGGACAACGAGTCGTTTGGCAACAACACGCGGGCCGCCAAGACCGCCGCAGGCGGTGCTCGCGGGCCAGACCATCGCCGGGGCGCCGGTCCGCGTCACCGGGCATCTATGCCCTGCAGAACCAGACCGGCGGCTCGAGCGGCCCGGGCGTGCTCCTCGAGTCCGTCCTGGGCGGGCTGGGGGCGCTCGTCGTCCTGGCCTTCGTGTTCGCCTCGCTGCTCGCGTTCGTCCCCCTGCTCATGGCGATCGTCTCGATCATGGCCACGTTCCTCGTCCTGTGGGGCGTCACCGCCGTCACCAGCGTCTCGATGATCGTCGAGTTCCTCGTCGCGCTCATCGGGCTGGGCGTGGCCATCGACTACTCGCTGCTGGTGGTCGTGCGCTGGCGCGAGGAGCGGGCCCACGGCCGCACCGGAGACGACGCCGTGGTGCGGGCGATGGAGACCGCCGGGCGCGCCGTGGTGTTCAGCGGCACCACGGTCGCCATCGGCCTGCTGGCGATGATCGTGCTGCCGCTGCCGTTCCTGCGCTCGATCGGCTACGCCGGGATGCTCATCCCGCTGGTGAGCGTGATCGTCGCCACCACCCTGCTGCCGATCGTGCTCGTCACGGCCGGCAACCGTCTGGACTGGCCGCACGTGCGCTCCGATGACCAGGCGAGCCGCTCGTGGACGCGCTGGGCGCGGCTGGTGGTGAGGCGGCGCTGGTTCGCCGCCGCCGGCGCCGCGGTCGTGCTGGCCGCGCTCGTGCTCGCCGCCACCGGCCTGCGACCCGGGCAGGCCAACGTCGACACGCTCAGCCAGCACGGCGACGCGCGCGTGGGTCTGGCGCAGCTCGAGCGGGCGGGGATCGGGTCCGGGCGCGCTGGCGCCGATGGAGATCCTCGCCCCCGGCTGCCCAGGCCCAGCGCGTGGCGAGCACGCTCGGCACGCGTGCCCGGCGTCCACGGCGCGGTGGCTCCCGGCCGGCGCCCAGTGGCGGCGCGATGGCACCGCGGTGCTCGACGTGCTCGGCGTCGCCGACCCCTCGACCTCGGCCGGCGGCGACACGCTCACGCGCGTGCAGGGCGGCGGCCGCGCCGCTCGGCGACGACGTGCGCGTGGGCGGCACCGGCGCCGAGAACCAGGACTTCGTCGACGCCATCTACGGGAGCTTCCCGCTGATGATCGCGCTCATCGCGGTGCTCACCTTCCTCCTGCTGGCGCGGGCCTTCCGCTCGCTGCTGCTCCCGCTCAAGGCGGTGCTGCTCAACGTGATCAGCGTCGGCGCCGCGTGGGGCGTCATCACCCTGGTGTGGCAGCAGGGCCACGGCTCCGGTGCGCTGTGGGGGATCGCGGCGACCCACTCGGTCGACGCCTGGATCCCGCTGATGGTGTTCGCCTTCCTGTTCGGCCTGTCGATGGACTACGAGGTGTTCATCCTCGCGCGCATGCGCGAGGAGTTCGACGCCAGCGGCTCCACCGACACCGCGGTCGTGCGCGGGATCGGGCGCACCGGACGGCTGGTGACCAGCGCGGCGCTCATCCTGTTCCTCGCCTTCGCCTCGATGGCCTCGGCGCCCGACACGACCGTCAAGGTGTTCGCCACCGGACTGGCCGCGGGGATCATCCTCGACGCCACCGTCATCCGGGCGCTGCTCGTGCCCGCGGTGGTGTCGCTGTTCGGGCGCTGGAACTGGTGGCTGCCCGAGCGCCCGGCGCGGCTGCTGCGCGTCGAGCCCTCGCTCCCGGGTCGCGCCACCGCACCAGAGGGCGCGGGCTGACGCGCATGCGACGGCTACAGCGGCGTGGTGTAGGCCCCGCTGATCCCGCCGTCGACTAGGAACTCGGTGGCGTTGACGTAGGAGGACTCGTCGGAGGCGAGGAACAGCACCGCGTTGGCGATCTCCTCGGCGTGGGCGAAGCGGCCCATCGGCACGTGGACCAGCCGGCGCTGCGCGGCCACCGGGTCGGCGGCGTAGAGCTCGCGCAGCAGCGGCGTGTCGACCGGGCCGGGGCACAACGCGTTGACGCGTACGCCCCGCTTGGCGAACTCGACGCCGAGCTCGCGCGACAGCGCCAGTACCCCGCCCTTGGACGCGGTGTAGGAGATCTGCGACGTGGCCGAGCCCATCACCGCGACGAACGACGCGGTGTTGATGACCGACCCACGGGTGGGCGGGGCGTTTTCCATCAGGTGGGGGATGCCGTGCTTGCAGCACAGAAAGACGCTGCGCAGGTTGGTCGCCTGCACGCGCTCCCATGCCTCCAGGCCGGTCTCGAGCACCGAGGCGTCGTCGGTGGGCGAGATCCCCGCGTTGTTGAACAGCACGTCGATCCGGCCCAGCTCCCGCCGCACGCGCGCGTAGAGCTCTGAGACCGCGGTCTCGTCGGTCACGTCGGCGGTCAGCGCGACGTCGCCCACCGAGTGCTCGAGCAGGTCGACCCCGACCACCTGCGCGCCCTCGCGCTGCGAGCACGGTCGCGGTGGCGCTCCCGATCCCGCCGGCGGCGCCGGTGATGACACAGACCTTCCCGGACAGCCGGCTCATACGCCGGTGGCGTAGTAGATCGACTTGACCTCGGTGTAGGCGTCAAGCGCGTGCGGGCCCAGCTCGCGCCCGTAGCCTGACTGCTTGAAGCCCCCGAACGGCGTGGACACGCGCACCGAGGTGTTGGAGTTGATCGAGAGCACCCCGGCGTCCAGTGCCCGCGCGACGCGCAGCGCCCGCCCGCCGTCGCCGCTCCAGATGGAGCCCGACAGCCCGTAGATCGTGTCGTTGGCCAAGCGGATCGCCTCCTCCTCGGTGTCGAACGGCATGACGACGGCGACGGGCCCGAAGATCTCCTCCCGCCACGCTCGAGAACTCGTCCCACCCGCCTCCTCGGGGCACAGGACGGTGGGAGCAAACCAGAACCCCGGTCCGCTCGGCGCCGTGCCCCGGAAGGCCACCGGCGCCCCGTTGTCCACGAAGGACCCGACCGCCTCGCGTTGACCGGCGGAGATGAGCGGTCCCATCTCCGTGTCCTCGTCCAGTGGATCGCCGACGCGGATTGCGGTGACCGCCCGCTCGAGCTCGCCCATGAACTCCTCCATGGCCGGGCGCTGCACCAGGATCCGCGAGCGCGCGCAGCAGTCCTGGCCGGCGTTGCCAAACACCGCGCCAGGAGCCGACGCGGCGGCGGCCGCCACGTCGGCGTCGGCGAACACGATGTTGGGGGACTTGCCGCCCAGCTCCAGCGTGACCCGCTTGATCGTCTGGGCGGCGCCGGCGGCGATCGAGCGGCCGACCTCGGTGGAGCCGGTGAACGCGATCTTGGCCACGCCCGGGTGCGCCACCAGCCGCGCGCCGCACACCGAGCCGGGCCCGGCGACGACGTTGAGCACCCCGTCGGGAAGGCCGGCCTCCACGGCGAGCTCGGCGAAGCGCAGCGCGGTCAGCGGCGTCAGCTCCGCGGGCTTGAGCACGATCGTGTTGCCGGCGGCCAGCGCCGGTCCCATCTTCCACGCGGCGATCGTCAGCGGGAAGTTCCACGGCACGATCAGCCCGACGACACCCAGTGGCTCGCGCACCGTCCAGGCCTGCCCACCCGCCACGGGGATCGTCTCGCCCAGCAGCCGCTCGGGCGACCCGGCGTAATAGCCGAACACCTGGGCCACCATGCCCATCTCGCCGCGCGCGTCGCCGATGGGCTTGCCGGCGTTACGGGCCTCGAGCTGCGCCAGCTCCTCTTGGTGCTCGTGCACGATGTCGGAGATCGACCGCAGGTGTGCCGCCCGGTCTGACGGCGTCACCGCCCGCCAGGCTCCGAACGCCGCCGCGGCCCGCTCCACGGCGCGGTCCACGTCGTGACGCATCGGCACGCGGGATCTCCTGGAGCACCGCCTCGGTGGCGGGCTCCAGGACCGCCAGCACGCCGCTAGGCAAGTTCGGCTGCATCGGGGTCGATCACGGTCACCCCGTCCTCGGCGAACTCGATCGTGTGAATCGGGCCCTTGAACGTATGCCTCGCCGAGACGTAGTACCAGATCGTCACTGCCAGCATCACGATCACGGTGACCAGCGGGGCGTAATTGAACGACGACCAGCTGAAGCTGCTGTTCCACGGGACCGCGGCGGGGGTGAACGGCAGGCAGAAGATGATCACGCAGAGCCCACCCACACGATCGCGATGATGTTGACCCACTTGTACTTACGCGCCCAAGGTCCACGGGCCGGCCTGGAACGCGTCACCCATTCGCCACCGCAGGAACACCGGGATGGTGTAGGCGATGTAGAGCCCGATCACCGAGATGGAAGTCACCGCCAGGAATGCCACCGGCAGCCCCGCGTGGTTGCCCTTGTACGCCGGGATGGTGATGATGAACGCGCACACGGCGACGAACACCACGGCCCACGTCGGAGTGCTGTGGCTGTTCAGGCGGCGCCACAGGTTGTGGCCGGGCACCGCGCCGTCCCGGGAGAACGCGAAAGTCATCCGGCTGGCGCTCGTCACGCAGGCCATCCCGCAGAAGAGCTGGCCGATCGTGGAGATGACGAGCACTGCCTTGGCCGCCGACGAGGTCAGCGCCGACTCGATGATCGACTGCGAGGTGCCGCCCGCGGCGTTGATCGTCCTTGACGTGTGCGTGGCGGCGAAGGTGAGCGCCAGTAGCACCGCCCAGCCGAACACGGCCGAGTAGAACACCGAACGCCACACGCCCTTGGGCGCAGCCATCGAAGCATCGTGGGTCTCCTCGGAGATATGCGCCGAGGCGTCGTAGCCGGTGATCGTGTACATCGTCAGCAGGAACCCGAGCGGCAGCACGTAGAACCAGTACATGCCGTGACTGAAGCCCGACAGGTTCTGACGGTGGCCGAACACGAAGCCGAAGCTCTGATGATGGCTCGGCACCGCCACCAGCAGCACGATGATGACCAGCACGCCGATCACGTGCCACCACACCGAGACCTGGGTGAACAGCGCCACCAGCGGCGAGGAGAAGATGTTGATCAGCGCGTGAACGATCAGGATGAGCGCGAACAGCACGAACACGTGGTGCAGCGAGGACTGCACGCTGGCGGTGGCGAAGTTGACGCCCACCAGATGCAGGCCGTAGAAGGACAGCGTCGAGTTGAGGAACGTCGCGGCCGCGTAGTCGACAGATGCGGTGACGGCGACCAGGCCCACGAGGTTGAACCAGCCCGTGAACCATCCCCACCCCGCGCCGCCGAGCTTGGAGGACCAGTAGTAGATGCCACCCGCGGTCGGCATCGCCGACGCCAGCTCCGACATCGAGAACGCCACCAGCAGGATGAACACGCTGATGACCGGCCAGCCGATGGAGATGGCCACCGGGCCGCCGTTGATCCACGCCTGGCCGTAGGTGGTGAAGCATCCCGCCAGGATCGAGATGATCGAGAACGAGATGGCGAAGTTGGAGAACCCGCTCCACCCACGCTTGAGCTCCTGCTTGTAGCCCAGCTCGGCGAGACGTTGCTCGTCCGCTGACAGGGTCTCGGTGCCTGCTGGTCATCCGGCCCTCCTCGGGAAAAGGTCTGCTGATCGGCCCTTCAAGCGGCGCAGAACCATATGGCCGCGTCCGGTGTCAAGTCAAGGGCCAGCTGGACAACGCATGCCGGCGCCCACGCCGCGGCACTCCGGGCCCCGTCCGCGAGCCCTCCTGGACGGCCGTTGTCAGCCGCGCGGCAGCAGCCCCGCCAGGACGTGCTCGGTGCCCCGCAGGTGCTCGGTCATCACCCGCGCGGCCGAGCGCCTCGTCGTGGCGGCGCAGCGCCCCCACCAGGCGCCGGTGCTGGTCGTTGGCGGAGTCCAGGACCTCAGGCGGATGGGCGATGTGTGAGATGAGCGCGCTCATCGCGCCCTGGATCTCGGTCATCTGCTTGACCAGGCGCGGGCTGCCCGTGAGCTCGGCCAGCCCGACGTGGAAGCGCACGTCGAGCGGGCGGTAGGCGGGGAAGTCGTCGAGCAGGTCGTCGATCGCCACCACCAGCTCCTCCAGGGAGTCGATCGCCGTCGGCTGCGCGCGCTCGGCGGCCAGCACCGCGATCCCGACCTCGACCGTCATGCGCCCGTCGCACACGTCGCGCCACCCGGCCAGCACCTCGCGGGACGGGGGCTGCGCCGGCGGCTGCGGGTCGGCCACGAAGGTGCCGCCGCCCCGGCCTCGCGTCGCGTGCAGGTGCCCGCTCTGGCCGAGCGCCACGAGGGCCTGGCGCAGCGTCGAGCGGGCGATCCCCAGCCGGGCGCAGAGCTCGCGCTCGGCGGGCAGCCGCGTGCCCGGTGGCAGCAGGCCCAGCTTGATCGCCGTGCCCAGCCGGTCGACCGTCTCCTCGAACGCCGTCTGGGAGTGGACAGGGGCGAACACCGCCTCCAGCGAGCTCGAGGCTTCGTGGTTGGTCGAGGCCGTCACAAGCGCTCGAAGCCGCGGAAGCGCTCCCAGTCGGTGACCGTGGCCTCGAAGGCCGTGAGCTCGACGTCGGCCGCGTTGACGTAGTGGTCCACCACCTCATCGCCGAATGCGCTCGCGTGACACCTCGCTGGTGGCGAACAGGTCTCGGGCGTCGCGCAGCGTCGAGGGCAGGCGCGGCTTGTCGGTGGCGTGGTAGGCGTTGCCCTCGTACATGGGCTCGAGCTGAAGCTCGTTCTCCACTCCGTGCAGGCCGGCGGCGATCATCGCGCTGATCGCCATGTACGGGTTGAGGTCCGAGCCGCCGGCGCGCAGCTCGAAGCGCTGCCCCTGGCCGTGGCCCACCACGCGCAGCGCGCAGGTGCGGTTGTCCTGGCCCCAGGCGACCGTGGTGGGGGCGAACGACCCCTCCACGAAGCGCTTATAGGAGTTGATGTTGGGCGCCAGCAGCAGCGGTCAGCTCGCGCAGGCAGGCGAGCTGGCCGGCCAGGAAGGACTCGAAACAGCGCCTGGTCTGCGGCAAACGCGTTGGTGGGCCGGTCCGCATCATCGGCGAGCGAGAAGTGGATGTGGCACGAGCTGCCCTCGCGCTCGTCGAACTTGGCCATGTAGCTGATCGCCATCCCCTCCTCGGCGGCGATCTCCTTGGCGGCGTTCTTGTAGATCGCGTGGTCGTCTGCGGTGCGCAGCGCGTCGGAGTAGCGGAAGTTGATCTCGTGCTGGCCGTAGTTGCACTCGCCCTTGGAGTTCTCGACGGCCATCCCGGCGCCCTCCATGGCGTTGCGGATGCGGCGGATCAGCGGCTCGATCCGCGCGGTGCCGAGCATCGAGTAGTCGACGTTGTAGAGGTTGGCGGGATCAAGGTTGCGGTAGGCCTTGTGCCAGGCCGACTCGTAGGTCTCGCGGAAGACCATGAACTCGAGCTCGGTGCCGGCGTTGGCGCTCCACCCGCGCTCGGCCAGGCGGGCCAGCTGGCGGCGCAGGACCTGCCGCGGCGAGGCGACGACGTCGGAGCCGTCCTCCCAGGCCGAGGTCGCAGAGGACCATCGCCGTGCCCTCCTGCCACGGGACCGGGCGCAGGGTGGCCAGGTCGGGCTTGAGCACGAAGTCGCCGTAGCCCCGCTCCCACGAGGACATCTCGTAGCCGTCGACGGTGTTCATGTCGACGTCCACCGCCAGCAGGTAGTTGCAGCCCTCGGCGCCGTGCTCGACGACCTCCTCGACGAAGTGGCGGGCCGTCAATCGCTTGCCCTGCAGGCGGCCCTGCATGTCGCACAGGGCGATCAGCACCGTGTCGATCTCGCCGGCCTCGACCCGGCTGCGGAGCTCCTCGAGCTTCATCCCACCACCCTCCGAATCTCGTTGTGGAGGCCGTCGCGCGAACCCTCCGGCGGCCTCTTTGCGGCGCGAAGGTATAGGAAGCAGGCCTTAAACGCTAGGGTCCCGATCGATGGCCGATCTGATCAACGTCGTGGATCGTCTGGCCGGCCGTCTCGGGACCGTCGGCGGCGAGCCCGTGCCCCTGGACGGCGGCATCACCAACCGCAACTACCGCGTGCGCTTCGGCGGGCGCGACTGCGTTCTGCGCCTGCCCGGCCGCGACACCGAGCTGCTCGGGATCGACCGCGCCGCCGAGCGCGTGGCCACCGAGCGCGCCGCGGCGCTGGGCATCGCCCCGCCGCTCGTCGCCGCCGACGAGGAGTGCATGGTCACCGAGTGGCTGCCCGGCGCGCCCATCGACGGCGATCGTCTGCGCGCCGACCCCTCGAGCGCTGCGCGCGCGCTGCGCGCCTTCCACGACTCCGGGCTGCAGCTGCCGGTCCGCTTCTGGATCCCCGACCTGCTCAGGACTACGCGCGGCATCATCGACGAGCGCGGCGGCCGAGCTCACCGACACCTACCGCCGCACGCAGGAGCTCGTCGCCCGCATCGCCGACGTGCTGCCGCTCACCGATCCGGCTCCCATGCCACAACGACCTGCTGCCCGGCAACATCCTCGCCGCCGACGCCGATCCCGGCCACGCGCTGCTGGTGGACTGGGAGTACGCCGGCATGGGCCACCCCTATTTCGATCTCGCCAACCTCGCGGTCAACAACGACGTGTCGACGAGGCCGCCCAGGACGCGCCTGCTCGACGGCCTACTTCGAGCGAGCCCGCGCGGCCGGGACGGAGAGCCGCGCTGCGCCTGATGATGCTCGTCTCCGACGCCCGCGAGGCCGCCTGGGGCGTCGTCCAGGGCTCCATCTCCGAGCTGGACTTCGACTTCGCCGACTACGCGCGCCAGCACTTCACGCGCCTGGAGCGCAATGCCTCAGACCCCCGACTACAGGAGTGGATGCGTGCCGCGGCCCCGTGAGCTGCCTGATCGTGCCCGTGTCGTGATCATCGGCGGCGGGGTGGGAGGGGCCGCGATCGCCTACCACCTCGCCCAGCTGGGCGAGCGCGACGTCGTGCTGGTGGACCGCAACGAGCTCACCAGCGGCTCGACGTTTCACTCCGCGGGCCTGGTGGGACAGCTGCGCGGCAGCGTCTCGCTGACGCGGATGATGATGGACTCGGTGGCGCTCTACCGGACGCTGGACTGCGGCTGGGTGGAGTGCGGCGGCATCCGCCTGGCCTGCAGCGAGGAGCGCGAGGAGGAGGTCATGCGCCAGGTGGCGTGGTCCAAGACGTTCGGGCTGCCGCTGGAGCTGCTCTCCGCCGAGGAGGCCCAGTCGCTGTTCCCGCTCATGGTCACCGACGGCGTGCGCTGCGCGTCCTACCTGCCCACCGACGGCTACCTGGACCCGTCGCTGCTCACCTACGCGCTGATCGACGGCGCCCGGCGCGGGGGCTGCCAGGTGTTCACGCACACGCGCGTGCACGACGTGGTGGTGACCGAGGGGCGGGTGCGCGGCATCAAGACCGAGTGGGGCGACATCGAGGCCGAGGTCGTGGTCAACGCCGCGGGCATGTACGCCGCCGAGATCGGCCGCCTGGCCGGGGTGCGGGTGCCGGTCATCCCGTTCGCCCACGAGTACCTGGTGACCCAGCCCTTTCGGGACAGGGCGCCGGCCCACCCGGGCGAGGACATCGTCCACCTCCCGACGCTGCGCGACCCCGACAACCTCATCTACTTCCGCGAGGAGGGCGCGGGACTCGTCATGGGCGGCTACGAGCGCGAGAGCGCGCCGTGGTTCCTGGACGAGCACGAGGTCGACCGCATCCCGCCGGACTTCAACGGGCGGCTCCTGGAGGAGGATTGGCCGCGGTTTGAGGAGATCGCTCTGAACTCGTCCAAGCGGGTCCCCGCCATGGAGGACGTCAAGGTCACGCGGCTGATCAACGGTCCCGAGGCGTTCACCCCCGACAACGAGTTCTGCCTGGGCGAGACCGACGTTCGGGGCCTGTTCGTGGCCGCCGGCTTCTGCGCCCACGGGCTTGCCGGGGCCGGCGGGATCGGCAAGGTGATGGCGGAGTGGATCGTCACCGGGGAGCCGTCACTGGACGTCTGGGAGATGGACGTCCGGCAGATTCGGCCCGCAGTATCGGTCGCCGCGCTACTCGCTCGCGCGCGCCACGCGAGGTCTATGAGACCTACTACGACATCCGCTACCCGGGCCACGAGCGCCAGGCGGGGCGCCCGCTGCGGACCTCGAGCGCGTACGCCTGGCACCGCGATCACGGCGCCGCGTTCGGCGAGAAGTCCGGCTGGGAGCGCGTGAACTGGTATGAGTCCAACGCGTCCGCCGGGCGACGAGAGCCTGCGGCCGCGCGGTTGGGCGGGCCGCCACTGGTCCCCGGCCATCGGCGCCGAGGCGATCGCCACCCGGACCGCCGCGGCCCTGTACGACGAGTCGTCGTTCGCCAAGCTCGAGGTGGCGGGGCCCGGCGCGGCACATCTGCTCGAGCGCCTGTGCGACAACCGGATCCCCGACGAGCCGGGCCGGATCGTCTACACCCAGATGCTCAACCGCCGCGGCGGGATCGAGTGTGACTTCACCGTGACGCGCGTGGACTCGGAGACCTTCCAGATCGTCACCGGCACCGCGTTCGGCAACCACGACGCCGCCTGGATCCGCCGCCATCTGCCCCACGACGGCTCGGTGACGTTGTCGGATGTCACCTCGCGCTGGGCCTGCTTTGCCCTGTGGGGGCCCAAGTGCGCGGAGATCCTGCGCCCGCTCACGCCCGACCCGCTGGACTTCGGCTACATGCGGATGCGCGAGATCGCGGTCGGCGACGTCCCCGTGCGGGCGCTGCGGGTCACCTTCGTCGGCGAGGCGGGCTGGGAGCTGTACTGCCCCACCGAGTACGGCGCCGGCCTGTGGCGCGTGCTCTGGGAGGCGGGCCGGCCCCACGGCCTGATGGCCGGCGGCTATCGCGCCATCGACTCGCTGCGCCTGGAGAAGGGCTACCGGGTGTGGGCCGCGGACATCACGCCCGACGAGACCCCGCTGGAGGCCGGGCTGGACTTCTGCGTGCGCGACGACCGCTCGTTCGTCGGCGCCGACGCCCTCCAGGAGCCCGAGCGCAGGCTGCGCTGCCTGGTGCTGGAGGACCCGCGCTCGGTCGCGCTGGGCAACGAGCCGGTGCGCGTCGGGGAGGAGATCTGCGGCCGCGTGACCACCGGGGGCTATGGCTACACGGTGCAGCGCTCGATCGCCTACGCCTACCTCCCGGCCGAGTACGGCGTCGGCACCGAGGTCCACATCGACATCTTCGGCCAATGGGTCGCCGGGGAGGTCGCGGCCGAGCCGCTGCTTGACCCCCGGGGCGCGCGGCTGCGCGCGATCGCCTGACACTCGGGTTGCATCTACGCCTCAAAGGGATAGGATCGGTCGTCTCGTGACGTGGGGATTTCTGTGGCTGATGCTCGCGCTCAAGCTGCCGATTGCGGCGCTGATCTACCTTGTCTGGTGGGCGATCAAGCAGGAGCCCGAGGACGAGACCTCGTCTGACGACGACGGCGGCATCAAGCGCCATCGCCCGCACCCGCGCCAGCCGTTTCCCCGCCGTCCGCGGCGTGGCCCGCACGGCGATCCCGCCCCGCAGCCCCCGGCTCGGGTGCGCACGGTGCGCGCCCGCGCCCGCACCGTCGGGCACTGAGGGTTGTCGCCACAGCCCGCTGAGCCGCGACGCGACCTGCGTCGCTGTCAGACTTGCCGCCCATGAACGGTGACAGCGCAGACACGGCCATGGCGGCCGGCCGCGAGGCGGCGGTCTCGGTCCTGTCAGACGGCACGATCACGCGCCTGGTGGAGGAGGGCCGGATCCGCATCGATCCCTGGGATCCCGGGCTGGTTCAGCCGGCCAGCGTCGACCTGCGGCTGGGGGACTCGTTCCGCGTCTTTCACAACCACCGCGCCACCGCGATCGACCTGCGCCAGCCCCCGGAGAACCTCACCGAGGAGGTCATCGTCCCCGAGGGCGAGTCGTTCGTCATCCATCCCGGTGAGTTCTGCCTCGGGCGCACGCTGGAGTGGGTGGAGCTGCCCGACGACATCGTGGCCCGGATCGAGGGCAAGTCCAGCCTCGGGCGCCTGGGCCTCATCGTCCACGCCACCGCGGGCTTCTGCGACCCCGGGTGGAAGGGCACGCTGACCCTGGAGCTCAACAACCTCACCCGCGTCCCCATCATCCTGCACCCCGGTCTGGAGATCGCCCAGCTCTCGTTCATGATGCTCGACCGGCCCGCCCGCCGGCCCTACGGCAGCGCCGAGCTGGGCAGCCATTACCAGGGCCAGCGCGCCGCCACCGCCAGCCGCTACCGGTCGGGGCGGGCGGGGGCGGGTGAGACCGAGTCTCATGATTTTGGATAGGCTCCGGGCCCCGCGATGTCCGCTCTGCTGCTGATCACCGCCGCCGATGAGCCCTCGAAGGTGCCGTTCTTCATCATCGGCGGGGCGTTGGCCGTCTACGCGCGTGATCCTGGCCACGATCGGCATCCAGCGGCCGGACTTCCCCTCCAACATGGGTGGCCAGCGCGGGGTCATCGCGCTCACTGCGGTGCATCGCCGTCGCTGGCCGTCGGCGCCGCCATCCTCACGTCCTAGGCCGCCGTGCGGGCGTGCGCCCGCGGTAACCGGCGGGTCGCGCGTCGGTGTCTCCGGCAACGAGCCGCGGGTAATAAAGTGGTCGAGAAGGCAAGGTCGTCGAAACTTGTGTGACGGAAGTGGCGGCCTCCGGCAACCGCATCAAGGAGCGCTATGACCACCGAGACTCAGCAATCGACGGACGGGGGCGGCGTAGCGACGTCGGCCGACACCCTCACCGTCACCGACAACCGGACCGGCAAGCAGTACGAGATCCCGATCGAGGACAACACGATCCGGGCCACCGAGCTGCGCAAGATCAAGACCCACGGCGACGACTTCGGGTTGATGACCTACGACCCCGCCTACATGGCGACGGCGTCGTGTCGCTCGGCGATCACCTACATCGACGGCGACAAGGGCATCCTGCGAGTACCGCGGCTACCCCATCGAGCAGCTGGCGGAGAAGTCCAGCTACCTCGAGGTCGCCTACCTGCTCATCCACGGTGAGCTGCCCACCCAGCAGCAGCTCGACGAGTGGGATCACCTCATCACGATCCACACCTTCGTCCACGAGAACGTCAAGGAGTTCATGCAGGGGTTCCGCTACGACGCGCACCCCATGGGCATGTTGCTGGCCTCGGTCGGCGCGCTGTCGACCTTCTATCCCGAGGCGTCGGCGATCAAGGAGTCAGACACGCGCTATCTCCAGGTGATCCGGCTGCTGGCCAAGATGCCGACGCTGGCGGCGTTCTCCTACCGCCATAACCGCGGCATGCCCTACGTCTATCCCGACAACGACCTCAGCTACGCGGGCAACTTCCTCTCGATGATCTACAAGATCGCCGAGCTCAAGTATCGAGCCCGACCCGCGCCTGGAGCACGCGCTCGACGTGCTGTTCATCCTGCACGCCGACCACGAGCAGAACTGCTCGACCAGCGCCGTGCGCAGCGTCGGCTCCTCCCAGGTCGACCCCTACTCCGCGGTGGCCGCGGGCGTGGCGGCGCTGTACGGGCCGCTGCACGGCGGCGCCAACGAGGCGGTGCTGCGGATGCTGCAAGCCGGATCGAGACCACGGAGAACATCCCCGACTTCATCAAGGGGGTCAAGGACGGCGACGAGAAGCTGATGGGCTTCGGCCACCGGGTCTACAAGAACTTCGACCCGCGGGCCAAGATCATCAAGAAGGCCGTCGACGAGGTCTTCGAGGTCACGGGCAAGAACCCGCTGCTGCACATCGCCACCGAGCTCGAGAAGATCGCGCTCGAGGACGACTACTTCGTCAGCCGCAAGCTCTACCCCAACGTCGACTTCTACTCCGGCCTCATCTACGAGGCCCTGGGCATGCCGGTGGAGATGTTCCCGGTGCTGTTCGCCATCGGGCGCACCAGCGGCTGGATCGCCCAGTGGCTGGAGATGATCGACGACCCCGAGCAGAAGATCGCGCGCCCGCGCCAGATCTACACCGGCGGCCGCGGCCTGGACTACGTTCCGATCGGCGAGCGCTCGTAGGGACGTCGCCGTGCGCTGAGCCCGGGCGCAGACGGCCCGGGGCTCAGTGACGGCCCGGCACACTCGTGTCGTCGGCGGTGACCTAGATTCTGTGGTGTGGATCTCTACGCTCTGCCAGACGGACGCGTCGTCGTCATCCGGCCCATCCGCGCCGACGACGTCGAGCGGCTGCGCGCCGCCCATGGCCGGCTCTCGCCGCTGACGCGCTACCGGCGCTTTCTGACCTCCAAGCCCTACCTGAGCTCGGCCGACGCGGCCTACCTCGCCGTCATCGACGGCTGCGACCACTACGCGCTCGTCGCCACCTTCGCCGAGCGCGAGCGGACGAGGGCGACGCGCAGGGCCGATCATCGCCGTGGCGCGGTTCGTGCGCTCGCCCGAGGACTCCTCGGTCGCCGAGTTCGCGATCGTCGTCGGCGACGACTGGCAGGGCGAGGGCCTCGGTCGCGAGCTCATGGGGCGCCTCGTCGACGCCGCCGTGACGCGCGGGGTGCGCCGCTTCCAGGCTACGATGCTCGCCGACAACGTCGCCATCCAGCGGCTGTCAGAGCGCTTCGCCGCCGGGCCGCTGCGCCGCCGGCGCCACGGCAACACCTTCGAGGTCGAGTTCGAGCTGCCCACTCGTAGCCCGGTGGGCCCGCCCGCGGGTCCTGCGATCATCGCCGGGTGCGCTGGAAGCTGACCGAACGCGCCGGCCCCAAGGTCGAGGCGGTCCTCGTTTGCGGACGTGCACCGCGCCCTGGACGCGCTGGAGTCCCGCGGGCGGGAGCTGGCCGAGGCGGCTCCGGGCGACTCGGTGGACGTCAAGTACAAGCGATTCGAGCCCCAGCAGCGGGTCGTGGCGCGGCTGGAGCTCGCCGGGCCCGAGCGGTTCGTCGCCAGCGTGCGCGTTGGCGTCGACGTGCGCGGCGACGGCTCGGTGGAGGCGTATCGCGGCCGGGTCCGTCGCGAGGTCATCTCCGAGAATCGCGGCGAGAGTGCCTATGCCGCGCTGCGCCGCGTCCTCAGCGAGCGCTGATCCTGGCTAGGGCGTGGCCGACCGGCTGGTGACGTACCCGGATCTCAGGAACGTCGTGAAGGCCACCACCGAGCCCTTGACCGCGTCGAGGTGGTGCGGACGATCCGACAGCGTCTCGTCGGACTCCAGCAGCGCTCCGGTGGCCGGGTCGAAGATGAGCATGTAGGTGATCGGCTCACCGCTGTAGCTCGAGTCCAGGCTGACCGCGGCGCCGGTGCGGCCCGCGCGATCGGTCGTGGTGCCCTGGTTGACCACGCCTGGGATCCCCGACAGGATCCGCAGCAGGATCGCCTGGGCGGCGCCCGGGACCGGGCGGCTCTGCGTCAAACGGCCGAGGTCGACGAACTCCCACCCCGGGGCCCAGCCCCCACCGCGGCTCCCCGGCGCCAGCAGCCGGGCCAGGACGGGCCGCGACGCGCTGAGGGCGGAGACCTCCTCGCGGCTGTGCCAGGCGGCGGACGTGGACGCCACCACCCTGGACTGGGCGTTGTGCGTGTGCAGGCTCCAGCTGCGGACCTGCACGTAGGCGTACGGCGTGCCGGCGGGCCACGGCGGCGAGCTCTGGCTCGCCGCCTCCGCGCTCAGCCGTAGCAGGACGTCCGCGCCCGACGGGGGCACCGGAGACTGAAACACGAGCGCCGGCGGCGTGGGCGGGTAGCTCTTGCTGCCCCAGCCGAACAGCACGTGGCCGGCCAATGCGATGAACTCGGCGGCCAGCGCGGCGAAGATCAGACCGTTGACGAGCGAGCGGCCGCCGGCCCTCCGCATCGCGTCACAGCACCAGCGTCTGGCCGTGCCGGCGCAGCCAGCGCGACTGCTCGCGGTAGTCCGGGCACCAGCGCTCGAGCAGCGCCCAGAACCGCGGCGAGTGGTCCATCACTTCAAGGTGGCAGACCTCGTGCCACACGACGTAGTCGAGCACCTCCTCGGGCGCGAGCAGCAGCCGCCAGTTGAAGCTCATCGCGCCGGTGCGCGAGCAGCTCGCCCACCGCGTCCGCTGGCCGCGGATGGTCAGCTTGGTGTAGGAGCTTCCGGCCAGCGCGCAGGCCCGCTCCAGCCGGGGGGCGATCTCCGCCCGCGCCGCCCGCCGGTACCAGCGCTCCAGTGCGGGCTTGCGCTCGGCTCCGGCCGGCGCCCACAGCTCGGCGCCGCGGCGATGCACGCGCGCGCGGCCGGGCTCGGTGCGGACGTGCAGCAGCTCGCCGAGGTAGGGGACCGCCTCGCCCCGCGCGGCGACCGCCTGCTGGGCGCGGGCGAGCTCGCTCAACCGCCGGCGGATCCAGGGCTCGAGCTCGCGGATCGCCGCCACCGCCTCGCGCTCGGCGGCGCGGCGGGGGAGGACCACCTCGACGCCGTCGGCGTCGACGTTGACGCGGATGCGCCGGGCGCGCTCCGAGCGCCTGACCGTGTAGTCGATCTCCTGCCTGTATTCGATCTCTGGCATGCCGCGATTGAGAGTACGGTCCAGTGCCGACATGCCGGCATTCCCGGAACTCACCGACGCTCTGCGTACGGCGCACAGTGGCGCTGCGCCTCGCGGCCGAGCGCGACATCCCCGAGGTCCTCATCGCCCATCAGGACGATCCCGAGCTCCATCGCCGGCTCGGCCTCGCCCGCCCGCCCAGCGGCGCCGAGCTCGGCCGCCGCGTCGAGGGAGGTCCCGAGCGATCGGGCGACGGGCGCCGCCCTGTGGCTGACGATCGTCCAGGCCGGCGCCGACGAGTGCATCGGCCAGATCGACGTCCACGACGTGGATTGGGATCACTCCCGGGCCGAGCTGGGGATCTGGACGGCGCCGGCGCAGCGCGGCCGTGGCGTCGCCGCCGACGCCCTGCGGCTGGTCGGCCGCTGGCTGCTGCGCGAGTGCGGCCTGGCGCGCGTCCAGCTCGTCACCGAGCCCGACAACGTCGCGATGGTGGCCGCGGCGCGCCGGGCCGGGTTCATGGAGGAGGGGGTCCTGCGGGGCTACCTGCGCGAGCGCGGCCAGCGGGTGGACGTCACGATGCTCTCGCTCGTGGCCGCGGACCTGGTCGCGCGTGAGACTCGGAGGCCCGGCCATGAGGGAAGTGGCGGGTGACGCTGCCGCCCGGGGGTGCGCCCGCCGTTCGAGGTCTACGTCAACGGCGTGCGCCAGGAGCTGGGCTCCGACTACCGGATCTCCGAGGGCGAGGTGCTGTTCGAGCGCGAGCTCGTGAGCCAGAAGCTCGAGCCTGTGGGCGTGGTTGCTGGGCTTCTGGGGGATCGGGACCTACAAGCGCAACGACGAGGTCGACGTGCGCTACGAGGTCGACGGGCAACCGATGGTCGCCCACGCCCTGAAGATCACGCCGCCGCCTGGCGCAGTGACGGCGGCTACGCCACCGCGGTCTTGACGACCTCGCGCGCCACCCACGGGCGGTGCAGGCGCAGGGCCGACAGGATCGCGCGCGTCGCGTGCGACCGGTTCAGCGTGTAGAAGTGGACGCCCGGGCGCGCCGCGGGCCAGCAGCTCGGCGCACTGCAGCGTGGCGTAGGAGACGCCGAGCTGGAGCACGGCGTCGGGGTCGTGCGAGCGCCACTCGAGCGCCTCCAGCAGCGACGGCGGGATCGTCGCCCCGCACATGCCGGTGATCGTCTTGATCTGGCGCAGGTCGGTGATGGGCATCACGCCCGGGAGGATCGGCACGTCGATGCCGGCCGCCCGCGCCTCGTCGACGAAGCGGAAGTACAGCTCGTTGTCGAAGAACAGCTGCGTGATGAGGAAGGAGACGCCGTTGTCGATCTTGTCCTTGAGAAACCGCAGGTCATGGGTCAGATCGGGAGCCTCCGGATGGACCTCGGGGAAGCAGGCGCCGCCGATGCAGATGTCGTGGTCTGCGTGGATCAGCGCCGCCAGCTCGGTGGAGTACCGCAGGCCGCCGGGATGCGGCTTCCAGTCGCTCTCACCGCGCGGCGGGTCGCCGCGCAGGGCGAGGATGTTCTCGATCCCGGCCTGGCGCATGTCGGCGATGACGTCGCCGAGCTCCTCGCGCGTGGACCCGACGCAGCTGAGGTGGGCCATCGCCTCGATCCCCAGCTCCTGCTTGATCCACTTGGTCAGCTCCAGCGTGCGCCCGCGCGACGTTCCGCCGGCGCCGTAGGTCACCGACACAAAGGCGGGCGACAGCTGCCGCAGGGACTCCAGGGCCAGCCCGAGGACCCGCTCGCCGGCGTCGCTCTTGGGCGGGAAGAACTCGAAGGAGAAGATCGGCTCGTCGGTCTCCTCCAGGATCTGATCGATGCGCATGGCGAGCAGCCTACCAACCTTGACAAGATTGTGTCAAGGTTAGGATCGGGAGCGCGCGTTACGTGGTGCGCCAGCGCTCGACGTCCCCGTCAGGTGCGGCGGACACGCGGCCCTGGGCCTGGAGGTGGCGCAGGTAGGAGAGCGTCTCGGACAAGAACCACGTCGCGTTGCGCAGGTTGAGCGGCTGGCCGTAGACGTCGGGCAGGATCTCCAGCGCCGTCTTGGCCCCGCGTGCGGGTGGCCCCGAGGACCGCCTCCAGCCGCTCGGCGACGAGCGCGCGGTTGCCCTCGATGTGGCCGTGCACGTCGACGAACGGCTTGCCGTGCCCCGACAGGGCCAGACGGGCGTCGAGCGCGTCGACCTTGTCCAGCGAGGCGAGGAACTCAGCCGACCGGGTCCGGCGGTGTAGCCGTAGTCGTAGAACAGCGAGATCCGCCCCAGGACGTGGTCGCCGGAGATGAGGATCCGGCGCTCGGGCTGGTACAGGCAGACATGCGACGGCGCATGGCCCGGGGTCTCGTACACCGTCCACTCGCCCAGGTCGGTCTCGATCCGCACCCCGTCCACGAGCGCGTGATCGGGCTCGATCGACCTGGGCGACGCCGGAGGGGAAGTTCTTGGCCCGCTCGGCGTACTCGGCCAGGGCCGCCGGCGGCACCCCGCTCTGGCGGCCGACCTCCAGGCGCCGCTCCAGCGCCGCCTGCGGATCGTGGGCGCCGGCGGTGGCGTGGGCGTGGTTGGGGTGCATCCACAGCTCGCAGCCGGCGCGTTCCATGATCGGCGCGGCCTGGCCCCAGTGGTCGGAGTGGGCGTGCGTGCAGGCGAGCAGCCGGACGTGCTCGAGGCGGAGGTTGACCTGGTCCATGGCCCGCTCGAGCTGCGCCAGTGAGCCGGGCTCGTGCATCCCGGTGTCGACGAGCACGATCCCCGAGCCCGAGGCGATCGCCCACGCGTTGCAGTGCGGGACGCCGGGCCACGGCAGCGGCAGTCGCAGCCGCCACAGTCCGGGCAGGACGCGTTCGCCCCGTCCCAGCTCTTTCTGGCGCGTCGTCGGTGCCACGGGCCCAGACGTTATTGACGCCGCGTAGACTGCGGCGCCTTGGCCAGCACGTCGGACATCGCCAAGCGGTACTTCGCCGCGCTCTCCGCCCACGACCTCGACGAAGCGACAGCCTGCTGGAAGCCCGGGCGCGGTCGACCGCCTCGTCGGCGGGCAGGACCTGGTCGCGCCCGACGGGATCCGCGCCTACTTCGGGGAGCTGTTCGCCGCGTTTCCGGACTTCGAGCTGGAGGTGGTGGAGCTCACCACCGCTCGTCAGCGCACCGCGGTGCGCTGGCAGGCGCACGGCACCTTCGCCGGTCCCGGCCGCTTCCAGGGCTTTGCCCCCAACCACGCGCGCGTCCAGATCGAGGGCTGCGACGTCGTCACCGTCGAGGACGAGCTCATCGTCCACAACGACGCCTACATCGACAGCGGCGACATCGCCCGTCAGCTCGGGCTGCTCCCGCCCGCGGCTCGCCCGCCGAGGCGCGGCTGACCCGCCTGGCCAACGCTACGGACCACGGCCATGCGCGCCCTGCACGGCGTGTCGACCGAACCGGTCGCCGACGGGCGTCTGGGTCGTCCGCGGCGGCTTCCCGCTCAAGACGATGAACGTCTACCTCATCCGCGACGGCGACGGGGTGACCGTGTTCGACGCCGGCATCAAGGCGATGGGCCTGGCGCTGCGCGCGGTCTGCGCCCAGCTCGGCGGCGTTCGCCGGGTGGTCCTCGGCCACGCCGATCCCGACCATCGCGGCGCCGCGCCCGCGCTCGGCGCGCCCGTCTTCTGCCATCCCCTGGAGCGCGACACGGCGGTCAAGGAGGAGCCGCTGCGCGACTACTGGGACATGGGCAAGCTGCGCCCCTACGCGCGGCCCTACTTCAAGCGGATGCTGCCCGCCTGGGACGGCGGCGCGGTGGCCGATCGAGGGCACGCTCGCCGAGGGCGACGAGGTGGCGGGCTTCGAGGTCGTGGGTCTGCCCGGCCACGCGCCCGGGCTGATCGGGCTGTTTCGCAGAGCCGATCGGGCTCGCGCTCATCTCCGACACCGTCTACACGCTGGACATCCAGACCGGGCGCAAGGGTGGCCCGCGCGTGCCGCACCCGGCGTTTGACGCCGACGTCGAGCAGGCGCGCGCCTCGATCCGCAAGCTCGCCGCGCTCGGGCCCGAGGTGGCCTGGGCCGGCCACGCCGATCCCGTCACCGGCGACGTGCGCCGGCAGCTCGAGCAGGCGGCCGAGGCGCCCTGATGGGGCGCCGCGGGCGCGAGCGGGCCAAGCAGAACGCGCTCCGCGCGCCGGTCACCGACTACCGCGACGCCGACGGCAACGTCCTGGCCCTGCGCGGCGCGCTGAGCCCGGCGACGCGACGCCTGTACACCGAGACGCGTCAGCGGCGGCCTGCACCGCGAGGACGCCCGGGCGCGCGCCATCGAGATGCTGTTCGAACGCCTGGCGGTGTCGTGGACGATCTCGGGGATCGAGACCTCGCGCCAGAAGGAGCTGCTCTTGCGCTACCGGATGGCTACGGCGGCCGAGCGCGAGTTCGTGCTCGCGTCGTTGCGCACGCACCTGGCCGAGAACTTCCCGGAGCTCGAGGCGCCATGACGCCGCCCGTCCCGGATCCCGACGCCTTCGCGGCGCTTCTGTGCGACTGGTCGATGGCGGTCACGCCCCGGCGACCGCGTCGGCATCCTCTCCACCACCCTGGCCGCAGGACCTGGCGGCGGCCCTGCACCGCGCCGTGCTCGAACGCGACGCCTGGCCCTACGTCGCCCTCGAGCCGCCTGGCCTGGCCGCCGACCTCTATCGCCACGCCCGCCCTCGCCACCGCACCGAGCCGCCGCCCGACGCACATGGCCGCGGCCGGAGCGCTCGACGCCTTCGTGCGCATCGAGGCCCCGGCCAACACCACCGAGCTCGCCGGCGTGGACCCCGCGGTGGTGGCCGAGGTGGCGACGGCCCGCCGGCCGTTTCAGGAGGCGTCGCTGAAGCTGCGCTGGACGGGCACGATCCTGCCCACCCCGGCGCTGGCCCAGCAGGCCCAGATGAGCACCGCGGAGTACGCGGGGTTCGTCACCCGCGCGCTCTTCCTGGACCGGCCGGACCCGGCCCAGGCCTGGCGGGACCTCAGCGCCACCCAGGAGGCGACTGGTCACGCGGCTGACCCCGGCGTCGGAGATCCGCATCGAGGCCGAGGGGACCGACATCCGCCTCGGCGTCGCCGGCCGCACGTGGATCAACTCCGACGGCCACCACAACATGCCCAGCGGCGAGGTCTTCACCGGCCCCCACGAGCGCTCGGCCAACGGCACCATCCGCTTCACGGTGCCCACCGGGCCCCGGGGCGTGACCGTCACCGGCGTCGAGCTGACCTTCAAGGACGGCGAGGTGGTCTCGGCGAGGGCCGAGCGCGGCGAGGAGTACCTCCAGGCGGCGCTGGCCACCGACGCCGGTGCTCGCTACCTGGGGGAGATCGGCATCGGCACCAACGTCGGCATCGATCGCGCCACCGGCCACATCCTCCTCGACGAGAAGATGGCCGGCACGGTCCACCTCGCACTGGGCCGCTCGTATCCGGAGACCGGCGGCACCAACGACTCCGCGCTGCACTGGGACCTCATCTGCGACCTGCGCGACGGCGGCCGGCTCAGCGCCGACGGCGAGCCGATCGTGGAGAACGGCGCGCTCACGGTCTGACCACGCGCACGTGTGAGCGCTCACACGCTCACCTGCTATTAACGAGTCGTTCCCCTGCGGTCCAGTACTTTGGTCTGCGTATGCGCCGCACGAAGATCGTCGCCACCATCGGCCCCGCCTCCCGCGACCCTCGAAACGCTCGCGCGTATGGTGTCGGCCGGGCTCGACGTCGCCCGCCTGAACTTCTCCCACGGTGACCGCGAGCTGCACGCCGAGAACGCGGCGCGGGTGCGTGCCGCGTCGGCCGCCGTCGGGCGCCCCGTGGCGATCCTCCAGGACCTGCCCGGACCCAAGCTGCGCATCGGGCCGCTCGTCGGTGACCGGGTCGAGCTCAAGCCCGGCGAGCGCCTCCTGCTCGTCTGCGGGACCACCGATCACGGCGACGGCAAGCGGATGTCGGTGTCGTGGGCCGGCCTGGCGGAGTGCGTGGATCCCGGCGACGTCATCTATCTCGCCGACGGCGCCATCCGCCTGCGGGTCGAGCAGGTCCGGGGCGGCGAATGCGAGGTGGAGACGGTCGTCGAGATCGGCGGCTCGGTGGCCTCGCGCCAGGGGCTCAACATCCCCGGCAACACGCGCGGCCTGGTGGCGGTTCCCGAGGAGGACCTCGACATGCTGCGCTTCGGCGAGTCGATCGGCGTCGACGTCGTCGCGCTGTCGTTCGTGCGCAGCGCCGAGGACGTCGAGACCGTGCGCCGCCACACGCGGTTGCCCCTGGTGGCCAAGATCGAGAAGCCCCAGGCCGTCGACAACGCCGAGGAGATCATCCGCGCCGCGGACACCGTCATGGTCGCGCGCGGCGACCTGGGGATCGAGCTGCCGATCGAGGACGTGCCGATCGTCCAGAAGCAGCTGCTGCGGATCGCCGGGCGGCTGGCCCGTCCCTCGATCACCGCCACCCAGATGCTCGACTCGATGGTCTCCTCCTCCCGCCCGACCCGGGCGGAGGCCACCGACGTCGCCAACGCCATCCTCGACGGGACCGACGCCGTGATGCTCTCCCAGGAGACGGCCGTGGGCGCCTACCCGGTCGAGGCGGTGGAGATGATGGCCTCGATCGCCGAGCGCACCGAAGGCGTGCTCCCCTACCGCGAGTGGAATGAGAACCGCGTGCGCCGCGATGCCCGCGACCCGGCGTACACGATCGCCTACAGCGCCTGCGCCGCCGCCCGCGACCTGGGGCTGGCCGCGCTCGTCGTGCCCACGCTGTCGGGCCGCTCGGCGCGCCTCATCTCGGCCCACCGCCCGTCGGTGCCCATCTACTGCCTCTCGCCCGGCCGGGAGACGGTGCGCCGCTGCAACTTCATGTGGGGCGTGCAGGCCGAGTCGATCCGCCGCCACGAGGTGACCGAGGAACTCATCGCCGACAGCGCCCGGCGCGTGGTGGAGCTCGGCTGGGTCCAGCACGGCCAGCGGATCGGCATCACCGCCGGCCTGCCCAGCGGCCGCCCCGGGACCACGAGCCTGTTCCAGGTTCAAGAGGTCTGAGCGCCCGCCCGGCGAATCTCTTAGGGCACCCTATTAGGGACGCCTAATCTGTGGTACGGTCCACGCCGTAACCCGAGCGCTGCACTCGGAATTCTCTTTCCTGTGAACGAGACCCCCGCCCTCGCATCCCGTCCGACCAAGCGGACCGGCTCCGGCTCCCGCTCGAGCTCGGTCAGCTTCTACGCGTGGACCGCGATCGTGCTCGCCGTCGCGGTGGCCGTGGTGGTCGTGAGCTGGCACGCCGCCGGCGGCACCACCGATCCGACGGACCTGCCCGCCGGCCATCGCCTCAGCCACACCACGGTCGTGCTTGACAGCGCGATCCTCGTCTTCCGCGAGGGCCTGGAGACGATCCTCGTGCTCGCCGCGATCACCGCAAGCTTCCTGGGCGCCAACAAGGTCTACCGCCGTCCCGTGGCGGCCGGCGGAGCGCTGGCCATGGCCGCCGGCGTGGCCACCTGGTTCGGCGTCATCTGGATCATCGGCCAGTTCTCGGGCTCGGAGATGTCGATCCAGGCCGCCACCGGGATCCCGGCCCTGATCGTCCTGCTCATCGTGATGAACTGGTTCTTCCACAAGGTCTACTGGACCGGCTGGATCTCCCATCACCACAAGCGCCGCCGCACCCTGCTGGGCGCCGACGCGGAGACCAACAAGCGTCGCATGCTCCTCGGCCTCGGGCTGCTGGGCTTCACGTCGGTCTATCGCGAGTGCTTCGAGATCGTGATCTTCCTGCAGAACCTGCGCCAGATCTACGGGGCCGGCGTGGTCCTGGAGGGCGTGGTCATCGGCCTGCTCTTCACCGGCGCGGTCGGCGTGCTCACCTTCGCGCTGCACCAGCGCCTGCCCTACCGCCGCCTGCTCATCATCACCGGCGTCCTGCTCCTGTTCGTGCTGCTCGTCCAGGTCGGTGAGCAGGTCAACGAGATGCAGCTGGCCGGCTGGATCGGCACCACCGAGATCCACTGGCTCAACATCCCCGGCTGGATGGGGACCTGGCTCAGCCTCTTTAACAACTGGGAGACGTTCATCGGCCAGGGCATCGCCCTCGTGCTCGTCGTCGGCTCCTACGTCCTGGCCCAGTACCTCCGGGTGTGGCGCCCGCGCCGCCGGGGGGCACGGCCGGCCCGCCTGGGCTCGGCGCTTCCCGACCAGCCGGCCGACCTCGCAGTGGCGGCGGAGCTGCAGCCCAACGCCTCGGCGTCCCGGCGCGGCGCCGGCCAGGTCGCCTCGGTCGCCTGAGCGCCAGCTTGCTGTCCGCGGCTTGCGCGCGGGGGTAAGCAGCGGGCTGCGTGCGGTGCCGTCCGATCGACGAACGGCGGCTATCGAGGGAGCAGGTTGAGGCGGTTCGGGACGCTGCGGCGGGGGTCGTGGGCGATATTGCTTGCCTGTGAAGGAGATCTCCCAAGACCCCCGGTCGACCAGGCTTGTGGCGGATCTTGAAGCTATGTCCTTCAAAATCCGCCACAGGTCCCGCGGCGCCCCCCGGTC
This sequence comes from uncultured Actinomycetota bacterium, assembly GCA_963790605.1. Lineage (GTDB taxonomy): Bacteria > Actinomycetota > Thermoleophilia > Solirubrobacterales > Solirubrobacteraceae > Palsa-465. Next base: position 65,935 of record CAWBPG010000007.1, read on the forward strand.
AGCCTTCCCGAGTCCGCCGTTGACGTTCGCCGGTGCCCTGTCCAGAGGTTACGCGGACGTGCTGCCCGCCGCGAAGGCCGCCGGAGCCGCGCTCAGGCCGCGGCGCGCCCGTAGAACTCGGCCTCGAGCTCACCCAGCTCGGTGGCCGGCGGATCGCCGTAGAACCACTCGCGCGCGATCCGGTGAAAGTTGCCCTCGGCGTGCAGCTGGGCGATGACCGCCAGCGTGAGCACCTCCATGCGCCGCCCGAAGATGTGGTCGGGCGGGGCGGACTCGTGGCGCAGGTAGCCGAAGTACTCCGAGCGCGGGTCGCTCATGTCGATGAGCACTTGGGTGGCGTACTCGGGCGTCAGCTCGACCGTGCGGTCGGAGGTGTACCAGGACGTGGCGGCGCGGAAGTGCGCGAGCACGCGGTCGGGGTTGAACTTCTCCGGGTCGCGGAAGAAGCCCACCTCGGTGCCCAGGCGCATGATCGTCTCAGTGTCGCCCTCGATGATCGCCCGGGCGACGTTGATCTCCAGCTCGACGGCCCCGGGGGGCATGCGCTTGAACAGCCCGAAGTCGAAGAAGGCCATCCGCCCGTCGTCGAGCAGCATCGAGTTGCCCGGGTGCGGGTCGCCCGAGAACTGGCCGTGTCGGTACAGGCACCCGAAGTAGAAGCGGAAGAGGATCTCGCCGATCCGGTCGCGATCGGCCTGTGAGTACCCGCGCAGGTCCTCGAAGCCGGTCCCGCTGATGTACTCGGACACCATCACCCGCTCGCGGGAGAGCGAGCTGATCACATCGGGGATCGCGATGAACGGGTGGCCGCGGAAGATGCGGGCCAGCGAGCGCTGGTTCTGGGCCTCGAGCTCGTAGTCGAGCTCCTCCTGGACCCGGGCGCGGATCTCCTCGCCGATGGCCTTGGGATCCAGCCCGGGGGCGATCCGCTTGACCAGGCGCAGGATCAGCCCCAGGTTCTGCATGTCGGCGCGCACCGCGGCGGCCACGCCGGGGTACTGGACCTTGACCGCCACGGCCCGCCCGTCGGTGAGCCGGGCGCGGTAGACCTGCCCGATCGAGGCGGCGGCGATCGGCTCCTCGTCGAACTCGTCAAAGACGTCGTCCAGCCGGTCGTCCAGCTCCTCCTCGATCACCTTGCGCATGTCGCGGAAGGTCACCGTCGGCGCGGCGTCGCGCAGGACGGCGAGCTTGCGCTGGAACTCCTCGCGGTACTCCTCGGGCACCATCCCGACGTCGAGGAAGGACAGGACCTGCCCCACCTTCATCGCGGCGCCCTTCATCGTTCCCAGGGCGGAGACGATCTGCTCGGCGGCCTCGAGCTGGCGGCGTTCGAGCGCCACCTGCCGGCCCTCGGGCGACCGCGCGACGTTGGCCGCACGGGTGCCGGCCTCCCTCATCACCTGACCGGCGGCGAGACCTCCGATCCGTGCGGTGCGCCCCACCCTGGATGTGGGGATCTTGTCCTTCGGCACCGGGCCGTCAGTCAGTCTCGGCTCACCTGCGAGCCGGGGACGATGTCGTCGGATCCGTCGGGCCAGCGGACCCACGCCTTGTGGCCGCCGTCATAGTCGTCGCCGAGCAGGATCAGCGTCGCCGGGTCGCCCATCGCCGTGCACGGCTCGGTGCCCTCGGGGTCGACCCCGCGCCAGATGCGCACGAAGCGGTTGTTCTCCAGCTCGTCGGCGACCGTGGTCGGGTCGGTGTGGCCGGGATGGATCCGCGTGGACGCGGGGAGCGCCAGCAGCTTGTCCATGATCGAGGTCTTCAGATCGGCGTAGGTGGTGTGCCCCGGAGCCCTGACGCCGCCGACCGAGCCCTTGAACAGCGTGTCTCCGGTGAACACGTCGGTGCCGTCGAAGAGCAGCGACAGCATGCCCGCCGTGTGGCCGGGCGTGTGGATCGTCTCGATCTTCAGCGCGCCGATCTCGATCGTCTCGCCGGGCTGCATCGTCTCGGTCGCGCCCGGGACCTGGTCGCGCTCGAGCGGGTGGATGAGCACCGGGATGCCGGGGAAGGCGCTCTTGACCGTGTCGAGCTCGGCGACGTGGTCATGGTGATGGTGGGTGAGCAGCACGTGGGTCAGCGTCAGCTGCCCGCGCTTGAGGAATTCCAGCAGCGGCGCGACCGGGCCGCCGGCGTCGACCATGACGGCGCTGCCCCCCAGTTCGTCGCCGACGACGTAGGTGTTGGACAGCCATCCGTCGCTCATCGAGCGCTCAACGATCATGCAAGGAGGCTATCGAGCCGGTGGGCCTCGCGGGAACGTCGCATCCGGAGGGCGCGACGTTCCCCCGAGACCCACTAGGCTTGTCGGCAGATATGAGCCTGATCCACACCTGCTACCGGATCACGGATATCGACCGCTCGGTCGCGTTCTACGAGGCCCTGGGCTTCCAGGAGATCCGCCGCGCCCCGATCCGGGACGAGGCGATCAACGTCTTCATGAACCAGCCCGAGGACGGCGACAACCCGCGTCTGGAGCTCACCTTCAACTTCGGCCGCACCGAGCCGTATGAGATCGGCACCGGCTACGGCCACATCGCCATCACCGCCGAGGACCTGGACCAGACCCTGGCCAACCTGGCCGATCAGGGCATCGAGCCCGAGCGCCCGCCCTACACGATCCACGAGGGCGGCAACCGCCTGTGCTTCGTGCGCGATCCGGACGGCTACCGGGTCGAGATCATCGAGCGAGGCTGACTCGAGCGCAGATGGTCGACACCGCCACCATGGCCAAGCTGTTGGAGCGCTTCGCCCAGGGCGTCGCCGCCCATGATCGGGAGAACCCCGACCACAACAGCTGGGGCATCGGCATGGCCCACTTCGACATCGAGCGGCTGGGCCTGGAGGAGGGCGAGGAGATCCTCCCCGGGATCGTGCTCCAGGCCGACGGCGGCGGCACCGGCAACTTCCGCGTTCTCTGCGACGGCCAGCACGACGGCGCCGGCGAGATGGAAGAGGAGGAGGTCGTGGACGCGGTCGCCTCCGAGGAGATCGGCGAGCCGGTCTACGTCGACGGCCCCGCCGAGCCGATCCGTCCGCCGCTGTAGTCGCCGCGCCGCCCGGGCCCGATCACGCCATCGCGCGCGCCTCGCGCACCGCCACGCGCTCGGCCAGCCACTGCACGGTGGGGCAGCGCAGCCCGTGCCGCTGCCCGGCGCGCAGCACCGCGCCCGCGATCGCGTCGAGCTCGCTCGGCCGCCCGGCCGCGATGTCGCGCTGCATCGAGGAGCCCAGCTCCGCGTGCGCCGCCTCGAGCTCGGCCAGAGTGTCTGAGGCACGCAGCCCCGCACCCTCGGCATTGGCCACCGCCACCGTTTCTGAGGCCGCGCCCTCGAGCGCAGAGCGCCAGCGCGGATCGGAGCGCACGTAGCCGATCGGGCGGTCTGAGGCGCTCGTGGTCAGCGCCAGCGCGCACAGCCGGGCGAGCTTTGACCACATCACCTGGGCCTCGCTGTCTCCGATCCGGGCCTCGATTCCCGCGCCACGAAGCACCGCGGCCGCGTCGGGCAAAGCGGCGGCCGGCTCGGGGCGTCGAGCTCGCCATGTCCACCCGGACCCCGGGGCTGGTCTGCGCGATCACGCCGGCCGAGGGCCGGTCGGACTCGATCCGGATGACCGCTGCCGCCACCCGCTCGGCGCCGAATCGCGCCCGCAGCACGTCGAGGTGCTCGAGCCCGTTGAGCAGCGGCACGACGACGCGGGGTGTCGCCGCCACGCGCTGAAGCGCACCGGCCAGGCCGGTGGCCTTGGTGGCGACGAACAGGACGTCCAGTGGGTCACCGAGCTCGGTCGCCACCCGCGGAGTCGCCGTGAAGTCCTCACCCAGCGCGCGACTGGAGACGTGCAGGCCCGTCCTGCCCAGGACTGCCGCGGTCTCGGGACGCGCCACCAGCGTGACGTCGGTGCCCGCCCGCGCCAGCGCGCCCGCGACGAACCCGCCGACCCCGCCGGCCCCGAGCACCGCGACGGCAGTCATGACCGGTCGCCGCGCACCTCGGCCCACGCCGCGCGCGCCTGGCGCAGTGCCTTGAGCACCTGCGCGCGGGCGTCCTCAGCCGCGCGGGTGGCCTCGACCGCCTGCTGCTTGGCGCGTTGGCTGCGGGGCACGTTGAACGACCACAGCCCCGTCTCCAGCAGTCGGGCCGCCCGCTCCAGGTCGTCGTCGACGGCGCGGCGGAGCTCGTCGCCCCGCAGGCCCTCGCGGATGCGTCGGATGCGCGACTCGAGCGCCACCTCGGCGAGGCCCGCCAGGGCGCGGCCGGCGACCATCGGCTCGGGATCGCGCGGGTCGATCCCGGCTTGCGCGGCGAGCTCGTCGCGGGCGACGTTGGCGAGCCGATCATGTAGCTCCAGCCACGCCGCGCGCAGGGCGGGCGTGCTGTCGATCATGCCCAGGAACAAGGGGATGAAGGCGACGAGCTCCTCGGGCGCCTGATCGAAGCGCTCGGTGTCCTCCTTGATCGCCCGCACGACGGCGGCGGTCAGCGATTCGTCGGGGCCGCGCTCCCGCAGGGCCCGGGCCATCCGCTCCACCGCCTCGTCGGCGGTGTCGAGGACCAGCGACTCCTTGGTGGGGAAGTAGTTGTAGACCGTCTTCTCCGACACGCCCACCCGGTCGGCGACCTCCGACACCTTCACGTTGTCAAAGCCCCGGGTGGCGAACATCGTGGTGGCGGCGTCGGAGATGAGCTGGCGGGTCAGGCGTCGCTTGCGCTCGCGCAGTCCCTCGTCGGGGTTGCGCGAGCGATGCCAGACCTCCTGCGCCCGGCGGGCCGCTCGCATGATCTGGGCGATCTTCTCGCCCATCTCGTCGGAGATGAGTCGGTCCAGAAGCTCCTCGCCCCCGGTGTCGGCCAGTGCGTCGTCGTCGCGCTCGGGCGCCACGTGCTCGTTGTCCATGTCCGTCCAGTCAGGCGGCGGTGGTCGTCACGGCTTGAGTTTATCGAGAAATTTTCACTTGCAGAATTCTTTCAGTCTCTGTACTTTTACTGCCCATGACAGAAATTGCCATCTATACCGAAGGCCTGACGAAGCGCTTTGGCGACTTCACCGCCGTCGAGAACCTCTCCCTGGAGGTCCAGGACGGCACCGTGGTCTCGCTGCTGGGCCCCAACGGCGCCGGCAAGACGACCACCGTCCGGATGCTGGCCACGCTCCTGCGGCCGGATGCCGGCCATGCCCGCGTGGGGGGATACGACGTCGTCACCGACGCGGCGCGCGTACGCGAGCGCATCTCGCTCACCGGGCAGTTCGCCGCGCTGGACAAGAACCTGACCGCCCGGGAGAACCTGATCCTGATGGCGCGCCTGCGCGGGCGCGACCTGCGGGCCGGCCGCGCGCTGGCCGACCAGCTCATCGACCGCTTCGACATCGACACGTTCCGCGATCGCCTGGTCAAGAACCTGTCCGGCGGCGAGAAGCGCCGGGTCGACCTGGCCGCCGGTCTCATCGACACCCCGCACGTGCTCGTCCTGGACGAGCCCACGGCCGGGCTCGATCCCCGCAGCCGCCAGGTGGTGTGGTCGACGATCCGCCAGCTCGTCGCCGACGGCGTCACCCTGCTGCTCACCACCCAGTACCTGGAGGAGGCCGACGCGCTGGCCGACCGCGTGGTCCTCATCGACCGCGGCACCGAGGTCGCGGCGGGCACGCCGGCGCAGCTCAAGGCCCAGGTCGGCGAGCAGCGCGTCGACATCATCGCCGCCGACTCCACTGCCTTCAACGAGCTGTGCGACGTCCTGTGGGAGCGCTTCGAGGTCACGCCCGCCCCGAGCAGCGCACGATCTCCATCCCGGCGCCGCGCGAGGTGGCCGACCTGGCCCATATCGCCGGCGTCGTCGACGAGTCCGGGATCAGCGTGGATGAGGTGGCGCTGCGCCGGCCGACGCTCGACGACGCGTTCCTGGCCCTCACCGGCCACGCCGCCCATGAGCAGACCCCCGAGGTGGAGGAGGCCGCGGCATGACCGCCACCACCGTTGCGGTCCGCGCCCCGAACCTGCCCACGGGCCCGATGGGCTTCGTCCGCGACACGGCGCTGCTCACCGGGCGCAGCCTGCGCGCGATCCCGCGCGTCCCCGAGCGCCTGCTGGACGTGACGATCCAGCCGATCGTCTTCATCCTGCTGTTCCTCTACGTGTTCGGCTCCGCCATCCACGTGCCGGGCGTCAGCTACAAGGACTACATGTTCCCGGGGATCATCGGCCAGTCCCTGGCCTTCGGGATCATCGGCGCCGGCGTCGCCACCTCGAACGACATGACCGAGGGCGTGATCGACCGCTTCCGCTCGATGCCCATCAGCCGTCTGTCGATCATCACCGGTCAGGTGATGGGCCAGTTCTGCGAGCAGGTGCTCGGCATGGTCATCGTCGTCGGCTTCGGCCTGGCGCTGGGCTGGGAGCCGCAGCTGACCTTCGCCCACGGCCTCGAGCTGCTGGGGCTGATGGTGCTGGGCATGTTCGCCTTCACGTGGGCGGGCGTGCTGTTCGGGATGCTCGTGCGCTCGCCCGACGCGATGCAGGGCGTCGGCTTCATCGTCATCTTCCCGCTCAGCTTCCTGGCCGGCACGTTCGTGCCCATCGCCGGGATGGACGCCATCCCGCGGGCGATCGCCCAGTGGGACCCGATCTCGGCGCTGGTCGCCAGCGTCCGCGGCCTGACCACTCCCGGCGTCCACGTCGGGGGCTCGTGGCAGCTCGATCATCCCGAGCTGGCGATGGTCCTGTGGTGCGTGGTCCTGATGGCGATCTGCGTCCCGCTCGCCCTGAGGCGGTTTAACCGTACGCTTGCCGCATGACCTACTCGATCGTCGCCCGCGACCCCGACACGGGTGAGCTGGGCGTGGCGGTCCAGTCGCATTGGTTCTCGGTCGGGCCCATCGTTCCGTGGGCCCGGCCGGGCGTCGGGGCGGTGGCCACCCAGGCCAACGCCGAGGTGGCCTACGGGCCGCGCGCGCTGGACCTGCTCGAGCGCGGGATGTCGCCGCCGGCGGCGCTCAAGCGCCTGCTCGCCGAGGACCCGCTGGCCGAGTCGCGCCAGGTCGGCGATCGTCGATGCCCACGGCGAGGTGGCCGCGCACACCGGCGCTGCCTGCATGGCCTTCGCCGGTGACGTGCAGGGCGACGGGGTCTCCTGCCAGGCCAACATCATGGCCAACGCCGAGGTGTGGCCCGCGATGCTCGAGGCCTACACCGGGGGCGCGGCAGTCTGAGCTCGCGCCTGCTCACCGCGCTCAACGTGGCCGAGGCCACCGGCGGCGATCTGCGCGGCCGCCAGTCGGCGGCGATCCTCGTCGTCCCCGCGGCCGGCGAGCCCTGGGCCACCGTCACGTCGCTGCGCGTCGAGGACCACCCCGACCCGCTGGTGGAGCTGGCGCGCCTGGCCAAGCTCGATGAGGCCTACCGGATCGCGGGCGAGGGCGACGAGCGCGCTGGCCGCCGGCCGCCACGACGAGGCCTCGGCGCTGTTCCAGCGGGCGTGCGAGCTCGCGCCCGAGTCCGACGAGCTGCGCTTCTGGGCGGGCCTCGGCGCCGCGCAGAGCGGGGACATGGACGCGGCGCTCGCTCACGTGCGCGCCGCGATCGAGGTCCACCCCGGCTGGCTGGAGCTGCTGCGACGGCTCACGCCCGAGTTGGCCCCGGCGGCGCCCGCCGTGCTGGCCGCCCTCGACGGCCATCCGGCGCCGAGACGACCCCAGGATCGGCAGACTAGTCGACCAGGACGCCGGGGTTGAGCGCCCCGGCCGGGTCGAGCGCCGCCTTGGCCGCGCGCAGCGCGGTGGCAAACGGCTCGGGCCGCTGGCGGTCATACCACGGGCGGTGGTCGCGCCCGACCGCGTGGTGGTGGGTGATCGTCCCGCCCGCGTCGAGGATCGCGTCGGCGGCGGCGGCCTTGATGTGCGGCCCACTGCTCGAGTTCCTCGCCGCGCCGGCCCGGCGCCAGCACCGTGTAGTACGGGGCGGGCCCGTCGGGATAGACGTGGGTGAAGCGGCAGGTCACCGAGCCCGCGCCGCACACCTCGTGGACCGCGGCCGTGGTCCGCTCGGTCACGGTCTGATGCAGCTGCGCGAACCGATCCCAGGTGACGGCGGTCTCGAAGGTCTCGGAGATGACGCCCATGGCCACGAACGTGTCGCGCAGGTAGGGGGCGCGCAGGAACGCGTCGCGCCAGGTCCTCACCGAATCGCCGGAGGCTCCGCGAGGCTCGTCCCACGTGCCGCCGTGGTCGGCGCAGCAGGTCGAGCGCCTCGTCCAGGCGCGGCCGCCACCTCGACCGCGGCGGACTCGAAGCCGAGCACCAGCAGCGCGTGGCTGCCGGGTGCGTGCGGACCGGTTCCCATCAGCTGCGCCTCGGCGGGGTCGATGAGCCGGCAGTTGGCGGGGTACAGGCCCGACTGGGAGAGCGCGCGCACCGCCGCCGCACCGCCGCAGGAACGTGGCGAACCGCACCCCGGCCGACGCCCGGAACCGTGGCCGGGGCCGCACCCGCACCCACGCCTCGGTGATCACGCCCAGCGTCCCCTCCGAGCCGATCAGCATCCGGTCCGGGGAGATCCCCGCGCCCGATCCCGGCAGGCGCCGCGACTCCCAGACGCCGGCCGGCGTGATCGCCCGGACTGACTGGACGAGGTCATCGATGTGGGTGTAGACGGTGGCGAAGTGACCGCCGGCGCGGGTGGCGATCATGCCGCCGAGCGTGGCGAACTGAAACGACTGCGGGAAGTGGCGCAGGGTCAGGTCGTGGCCGCGCAGCTGCTCTTCCAGGCACGGACCGGTCGCGCCCGCCTGGATGCGCGCGCTGAGCGACAGTGCGTCCACCTCGAGGACCCGGTCAAGGCGTCCGAGGTCGATCGTGACTACGCCGTCAAAGCGCTGCGGATCGACGGCCGGCTCCACTCCGCCGACCACGCTCGTCCCGCCTCCGAACGGGATGATCGCGGCGTTCGCGCTCAGTGCCCACTCCAGGACCGCCTCGATCTCGCCCTCGTCGGCGGGGTGGGCCACGACGTCGGGCGGGTGGTCGAACCGTCCGCGGAAGGCGCGGACGACGTCGCGATAGGAGCTGCCGTAGGCGTGGAAGGCGCGCTCGCGGTCGTCGGTGGCGCAGATCCCCGCCAGCCGCGCGGGAGCGGCGAGGCGCGGCGGGGGCAGGGTGAGCTCAGACAGCGGCACGGGAGCCTCGGGCTCGGTGGACCCGAACCCGAGGTGCGAGGCCAGGAAGGCGGCGGTGCCGCGGACCTCGTCGTGGGGCGGCTGCTCGTGCTCAAAGCCCCAGCCCCAGTGCTTGCGTCGGCCCGCGGCCATCGCGGCAGCGTAGCCGCCGCGCGGTGGGTAGCGTTCAGCGCATGACGCCTTCCGCCCGGCATCCTGGCGCGCGGCCCGTGGCAGCCGGCGGACATCGAGGTGAGGTGGTCTGAGGCGTCCTACACGCCGCCTCAGGAGGCGATCGACGAGGCCGATCGGGTCCTGGCCGACCTGCGCGACCGGGGTTCTCCGGCTCACGACGGCCTGGCGGCGCGGCTGTCGGGGTTCCACGTGGACAACGGCAAGCTCGCGCTGGAATGCGAGCCGGTCCGCTGGTCCCTGCGCCTGCTGCCCGACGGGGCGGCCCAGAGCCTGTCGGCGATGTGCGTGGTGCGCTCGGCCGACGGCCGCTGGCTGGCCGGTCGCCGCGCCGCGTGGCTGGCGACCTGGGCCGAGCGCTGGGCGCTGGGCGCCGCCGGGTCGGTCGAGGTGGGCGAGAACCCCGCCGAGACGCTCGTCCGCGAGCTGGCGGAGGAGTGGTCGGTCACACCTGAGCGGCTGACCGTCGAGGCGCTGGTCAAGCTGCCCAGCGGGCTGGTCTCGCTGGTGGGGCTGGCGTGGCTGCCCGACGACACGGTGGTCACGCCGGACGCCGAGCACGACGAGTTCGCATGGTGGCCGGCCGATGTCGAGAGCTGGCCCGAGCATGCCGACGCGCCGCTGCGCCGGCTCGCCGAGCTGGTCTCACCCCCCGGCTGATGCGCGTTGTCACATTCCGGCGCCTCGAGGTGGCGTCGTTCACCCACTCGCTGATCTACCTGGGGCTGCTGGTGTGTGCCTTCGCGCTCGGAGGGCCCCAGCCCGAGACGTTCATGCTCGGCCTGGGCCACGGCGTCATGTGGATCGTGATGTCGCTGCTGTGCATCGACGCCGCCCGCCGCCACGTGATCCCGTTCTGGCTGGCGGTCCTGGTGGCCGTGATCGGCGGCCTGGGACCGTTCGCGGGGTCGATCGGGTTCCTCGTTGCAGAGCGCCGTCAATCCTCAACGACGCAGTACAGTGAGTGACTGACTGATGGCGGTCGATACCAGCACTGTTCAAGTCGTCATGCCGGCCATGGGCGACTCCGTCGCCGAGGGCACGGTCCTCGAATGGCACAAGCAAGAGGGCGACACCGTCTCGGCCGACGAGACGATCGTCGAGATCTCCACCGACAAGGTCGACGCCGAGGTCCCCGCTCCCGTCTCGGGGACGATCACGCGGATTCACGCCGCCGAGGGCGACACCGTCGCGGTTGGTGCGCTTCTGGCAGAGATCGCCACCAATGGTGACGGTGCGGCAGCCGTCGCGGACAACGGATCCCCACCCACCCCCGCCGCCGCTCAGACGACCACGCCGGTCTCCGGCGAGTCGCCTGGGCGGGCGGGACCGGTTTCGGGCGAGGCCGTGGCCGGCGCGGCCACCGAGGCCGAGGGGGTCGCTGCCACGCAGCAGGCCTCGGGTCAGACGGTGGACATCGTCACCCCCACGGGCGGCGAGTCGGTCACCGAGGGGACGATCCTGGAGTGGTCGGTCAAGGTGGGCGACACCGTCAAGGACGGCGACACCGTCGTCGAGATCTCCACCGACAAGGTCGACATGGAGCTGCCCGCTCCCGCCGACGGCACGATCACCGAGATCCTCGCCGCGGAGGGCGAGACGGTGACCGTCGGCCAGGTCATCGCCCGGATGAGCGTCGGCGCCACAGGCCCCGGAGCGAGTTCGCCATCGGGCAATGGCACGAGCGCCGCGTCGACCGCGCCGACGGCACAGGCCGGCTCTGCCGGCTCCACCCCCGCCACGCCCGCCGCGCCCGCCACTGCCACGCCCGCCGCGCCCGCCACCGCCGCGGGGGGCAACGGCGCAGACACCCACGCCTCGCCGGTAGCCCGCCGCGTCGCGGCCGCCGAGGGGGTGGACCTCTCGTCGATCCAAGGTACCGCCCGGGGCGGCCGGATCACCAAGGCCGATGTCCTCAACCACGGCAACGGATCCCCACCCGCCGCTGCCGCGCCGCCGCACCGGCGGGCGCCAACGGGTCTGCGCAGCTCATCAAGGGCGGCGGCGCCGCGCTGGCCCGCTACATGGACCAGAGCCGCTCGATCCCGACGGCCACCTCGTTCCGCACCCTGACCGTGACCACGCTCGACGAGCGGCGCAAGCAGCTCAAGAACGGCGGGCAAGCGCGTCTCCTTCACCCACCTGATCGCCTACGCCATCGCCCGGGTCGCCACCGAGGACATGCCGGTGATGGCCCACCACTTCGAGGAGATCGACGGCAAGCCCTACCGCCACGACGACGGCGCGGTCAACCTCGGCCTGGCCGTCGACGTGGAGAAGAAGGACGGCAGCCGCACGCTGATGGTGCCGGTCATCCGCGACGCCGGGCGCATGAGCTTCGCCGCAGTTCCTGGACGCCTACAACGCGCTGGTGGAGAAGGCCCGGACCAACACGCTCACCGCCGACGACCTCACCGGCGGCAACGTCACGCTCACCAACCCGGGCGGGATCGGCACGATCGCCTCGGTGCCGCGCCTGATGGTGGGCCAGGGCACGATCGTCGCCACCGGCTCGATCGCCTATCCGGTCGGGCTGGAGCGGGTGGGGCCGATGATCGGCGCCGAGAAGGTCATGACGATGACCTCCACCTACGACCACCGGATCATCCAGGGCGCCGAGTCCGGCCGCTTCCTCCAGCGCATCGAGGCGCTGCTCAGGGTGACGCAGTCCTTCTACGAGAACGTCTTCGCCGACCTCGGCGTCGAGCTGCCCGAGCTCCCGCCGCCGCCGGCTCCCGCCGCGGCTGCCGCCGCCACGCGCGCCGCGGCGGAGACGAGTCCGAGCGAGGCCGGCTCCGCCCACGACGAGGAGCTGATGCAGGCCGTGCAGGCGGCCACCTCGCTGCTCAAGGCCCACCGCACCCACGGCCATCTCGCCGCGCGGCTGGACCCGCTCGGGCGCGAGTCCGAGGGCGACCCGGCGCTCGACCCGGCGCCGCTGGGCCTCACCCCGGAGGTCATGGCCCAGATCCCGGCCCACGTGCTGCGCATGTACGTGCCCGGCGCCACGCTGGCCGATGCCCTGCCCCACCTGCGCGAGACCTACTGCGGGACGATCGCCTACGAGATCGAGCACATCGCGTCGCACCGCCAGCGCCTGTGGCTGCGCGAGGCGATCGAGTCCGGCCAGTTCCGCCGCCCGCTGACCAACGAGGAGCAGAAGGCGCTGCTCAAGCGGCTGACCGAGGTCGACGCCTTCGAGCGCTTCATGCACAAGGCGTACCTGGGCCAGAAGCAGTTCTCGGTCGAGGGCCTGGACATGACCGTGCCGATGCTCGACGAGCTCATCCAGCTGTCGGCGACCCGCGGCGCCCGCGAGGTCGTGATCGGCATGGCCCACCGCGGCCGCCTCAACGTGCTGGCCCACAACCTGGGCCGGCCGTATGACTCGATCTTCGCCGAGTTCGAGGGCTCCTCGACGCTGGAGCCGATCACCACCCTGCCCCAGGGCGGCACCGGCGACGTCAAGTACCACCACGGCGCGCAGGGCTCCTACTCGCTGTCGGGCGGCGAGTCGATCATCGTGCGCCTGGAGTCCAACCCGTCGCACCTGGAGTTCGTCGCCCCGGTGGCGGCCGGCGCGACGCGCGCGGCCCAGACCACCCGGCAGGGCCCGCACGCCCACCAGGACACCAACGCCGCCATCCCGGTGATCCTCCACGGCGACGCCGCCTTCCCGGGCCAGGGCGTGGTCGCCGAGACGCTCAACCTCCAGGCGCTGGACGGCTACACCGTCGGCGGCACGATCCACCTCATCCAGAACAACCAGGTGGGCTTCACCACCGATCCCGACGACTCGCGCTCCACCACCTACGCGTCGGATCTGGCCAAGGGCTTCGACGTCCCGATCATCCACGTCAACGCCGACGATGTCGCCGCCTGCGTGAGTGCGGTCCGGCTGGCCTTCGCCTTCCGCCAGGAGTTCGGCCACGACGTGCTCATCGACCTGATCGGCTACCGCCGCTTCGGCCATAACGAGGCCGACGAGCCCGCCTACACCCAGCCCGAGATGTACCAGGTGATCAAGAAGCACCCGTCGGTGCGCGAGCTGTTCGCGCGCCAGCTCGTCGACCAGGGCATCGTCTCCGAGCAGGACTCCACCGAGATGACCGACGAGGTGTGGTCGGTGCTGTCGGACTCCCACACTCAGCTCAAGGAGCGCATCGCCGCCGCCAAGGGCGTCGAGCACGCGACCGGCGAGTACCAGCTGGATCGCACGCCCTCGCCGGAGGTCAGGACCGCGGTGGCCGAGGACCGGCTCAAGGTGCTCAACGAGGAGCTCCTCACCGTGCCCGACGGCTTCACCGTCCATCCCAAGCTCGTCAAGCAGCTCGAGCAGCGCCGCGAGGCCGTGGTCAACGGCGAGGGGCTGGTGTGGGCGCACGCCGAGGCGCTCGCCTTCGCGACGCTGCTGACCGAGGGGATCCCGATCCGCCTCACCGGCCAGGACACCGAGCGCGGCACCTTCAGCCAGCGCCATCTCGTCCTGCACGACCCCAAGACCGGCCAGGAGCACTGCGCCATGCAGCACCTCCCCGGCGCGCTGTCGCCGATGGAGCTGCACAACAGCCCGCTGTCGGAGATGGCCTGCGTCGGCTTCGAGTACGGCTACTCGCAGGAGGGCCCGGAGACGCTGGTCCTGTGGGAGGCCCAGTTCGGCGACTTCGTCAACGGCGCCCAGGTGATCATCGACCAGTTCATCACCTCCGGCCTGGCCAAGTGGGGCCAGACTTCGCGGCTTGACGCTCCTGCTGCCCCACGCCTATGAGGGCTCGGGCCCCGAGCACTCCTCGGCCCGTCTGGAGCGCTTCCTCCAGCTCGCCGCCGAGGGCAACATCCGCGTGGCCAACCTCACCACGCCCGCCCAGTACTTCCATCTGCTGCGCCGCCAGGCGCGCATCGCCAAGCAGCGTCCGCTGGTGATCATGACCCCCAAGAGCCTGCTGCGCCTGCCCCAGGCGGCCAGCCGGCTCGACGAGCTGATCGAGGGCCGCTTCCAGCCGGTGCTGGGCGACCCCAACGCCGATCCCGACGAGGTCACCCGGCTGGTGCTCTGCACGGGCAAGATCTACTACGACCTGCTCGCGACCAAGGCGCGCGACGAGGCCGCCAGCCAGCACGTGGCCATCGGGCGGGTCGAGCTGCTGTACCCGTTCCCGCAGACCGAGATCCTCGACGTCGTGGCCCAGTACCCGAACCTCCAGGAGGTCGTCTGGGTCCAGGAGGAGCCGCGCAACATGGGCGCTCGCGCCTACATGTCGCCGCGCCTGCTCCAGGTGCTGCCCGAGAACCTGAACTTCGGCTACATCGGCCGCCCCGAGCGGGCCGCCTCCGGCGAGGGCTACCCCATCGCCCACTCCAACGAGCAGCACCGGATCCTCGCCACCGCGCTCGATCTCAAGCAGACGGTGTCGCAGTTCCCGCGCAAGCTGCCCGGCGAGCGATAGGCGCCTGCGCCCGACGTCCCCGGCGACGCGCGACGAACGTCAACAGCGCTGGCGAGGGGTGGCGGCGGGTCTTGCGGCGGGGTGTGCAAGTTAGGGCTGGTGAGCAACCATTAGACGACACACGTCCCGAAGAGCACCGATCAGCTGCAATCCACCGGCCGCTCTTCACGCCGACCCCTCGCATCTGACAATCTCTGCCCAATCCGCTTTCGCAGAGACGGCTCTCGTCGCGACAACTCACGGCGCCACTTCGCGCCCACGCTTGGGGTCCACGACATGGCGATCGACCTCGGGACCGCCAACACCCTCGTCTACGTGGGCGGGCGCGGCATCGTGGTGTCCGAGCCCTCGGTGGTCGCCTCCGACGTCGCCACCGGCGAGGTCCATGCCGTCGGCGCCGATGCCGAGCGGATGATCGGCCGCACGCCGGCGACGATCTCGGCCACGCGGCCGCTGCGCCACGGGGTGATCGCCGACTTCGAGGTCACCGAGGAGATGCTGCGCTACTTCATCCGTAAGGTGATCGACCGCCGCACCGCCCATCCTCGCCTGATCGTGTGCGCGCCGTCGGGCGTCACCGAGGTGGAGAAGCGCGCCGTCGAGGAGGCCTCGCTGGCCGCCGGCGCCCGTCGGGTCCACCTCATCGAGGAGCCGATCGCCGCCGCCATCGGGGCCGGGGTCGCCATCGAGGAGCCGATCGGGCGTATGGTCGTCGACGTCGGCGGCGGCACCAGCGAGATGGCGGTGATCTCGCTGGGCGGGATCGTCATCTCCCGCTCGGTCCGGGTCGGCGGCTATGAGATGGACGAGGCCATCGCCCACTACATCCGCTCCGTCTATCAGCTGGCGATCGGCTCGCGCACCGCCGAGGCGATCAAGATCGAGCTGGGCTCGGCCATGCCCCTGCAGGAGGAGGAGGTGACCGAGGTCCGCGGGCGCCATCTCGCCACCGGCCTGCCCACCGCCGTGCAGCTGCGCTCCGAGGAGGTTCGCGCGGCGATCGCCGGTCCGCTGCGCGAGATCCTCCAGGGCATCCGCGACACGCTGGAGCAGACCCCGCCCGAGCTGTCCTCCGACATCGCCCGCGACGGCATCCTGCTGGCCGGCGGCGGCACGCTCGTCCGCGGCTTCCCCGAGCTGGTCGCGGCCGAGACCGGGATGCCCGTCTTCCGCGCCGAGTCGCCGCTCACCTGCGTCGCCGTCGGCTCAGGCCAGGCGCTTGACCACCTTGACCAGCTCAGCGTGGTCGCCCGCCAGCTCGGACGCTCCCCGACGACGCCGGACTGGCGCACCGCGCAGTCCTGACGAGGCGAACACGCGCTGCGCCGCGGTGGCCACGGCGCACGCGGCCAGCAGCACGAAGAACGGGTCGATCGGCTCCCGGAAGCGTGGCGTCTCGACGTTGACGAACGCGATCGAGAGCCAGTAGAGGACCGGGAACGCCCACAGCCAGCGCGGCGCCTCGCGCCGCACCGACGTGAACAGGCCGGCGATGGCCAGCGCCAGCAGGAGCCAGAAGCTCACCACGCCGATCCCGGCGGCCTTTGCCGGCAGGCCGACCGCGTCATAGGAGGCGTGCCAGGCGAACGAGCCCTCGAGCTCGAACATCCGCAGCGTGTTGTGGAAGGCGACGTCGAGCGGCGAGACGGGATGGGCGCCGATGTAGTCCAGCGCGCGCGACTGGAGCTGGTCGCTCAGGCCGACCTCGTCATAGCGCCCCGCGGCCTTGGCGATGGCCTTGAACTCCGGCAACTTGAGGAAGAGATGCCACTTGTAATGGACCGGGCGGGCGGCCGCCGAGGTCGCGTTGTAGGTGCCGAGCAGCGTGATCCCGGTCTCGTCGGAGACCGGGACGAAGTGGTGCAGCTCGACCGCGTTGCGGATCGTCCAGGGCGCGATCATGGCGCAGGTGCAGAGCGACCAGCACGGCCGGCGCCGCCAGGGCGCGCAGCTTCGGCCGGCGGTGCCCGTCCCGGCACGCGCGCCCGCGCCACCGACCACACAGCGACCCCGAGCGGGAGCACGAACAGCACCGCGTTCTCATGGGTGAGCGTGGCCAGGCCGGTGAGGATCCCGGTGGCGGCGATCCAGGCATACGCACCGCCGATCCGTCGCGCCCGCCGCGCCCGCAGCACCGTCCAGATCGACGGCGAGCTCGAACACCAGCAGCAGGTTCTCGGCCACCAGCGTCCCCGACAGCTCCACGAACACCGGGTAGACCGCGGCGATGGCCATCGCCGCCACGGCGACGCCGCCTCCGAACAGCCTCGAGCGCCACCAGCCCGAGCAGGCCCACGCTGATCGTCCCGACCACCGCCTGGGCGATGCGCTCGGGTCCGACGGCCGTCTTGCCGCCCGCCTCGTGGCCGTCGATCAGGTCGACGACCCCCAGGGAGTAGGGGAACGCGGGCGGGAAGTACGCCGTCGGCCCGCGCGAGCCGCCGGCGCCCGAGCGCGGCCCCGAGCCGGTGTGGTAGTCGCCGTACTGCGCGACGTTGCTGGCCATCCGGTTGTAGGTGCCGGCGTCGTTCTTGGCCTTGTAGTACGTGTTCTCGACGTAGACCAGGCGGATGACGAACGCCGCGATGAGCAGCGCCGCCACGAGCAGCTTGACGGCTGTCGCGAAGCGCGATGTCGTCAGTGGATCCCGACGATGCCCGCGCACACCCAGTTCGACGCCCCGGCGCCGTTGTTCCAGATGCGCGCCGCCACCGCGTCCTGCTCGGACTTGGACGCGAGGTACGCCGCCGGGCCGGTGCCGCCGAACAGCTTCCAGGTGCTGGGGATGATCTGGTAGTAGCCCGAGGCCCCGGCGCTGTTGGGCGGCAGGTTCTGGCCGCCGGACTCGCACAGGACGATCGCGTAGGGGATGGCCCAGCCGTTGGTCGGGCCCAGTGCTGGGCCGCTGCTCACGGGCGCCGCAGCGGCGGCCGCGGCGGCCGCGGCGGCGGCGGCAGCAGCGGCTCGGCGGCGGCCTGCTGGGCCTCGATACGCGAGATCTGCCGGCGCAGGGCGTGGCTGCGGGCCTGGCTGGCGCCCAGCGCCGCCCGCTGGGCGCTCCGGGCGTTGGAGAGCGCCGACTCGCGCGAGGAGAGCAGCTCGTTCATGCCGGCCAGGGCCTGCGCGCGCAGGGCTGTCTCGGCGGTGACCTGGCGGACCTGGCGCTGGAGGCCCGTCAGCCGCTTGACGGCGGCGTCCGCGGCGGCCTTGGCGGCCTCGGTGATCGAGATGATGCTCTGCTGCTGGTGCTTGGCGCGGCCCAGGAAGTTGAGCTGCTCGAGCAGGTCGTTGAAGCCGTTGGCGTTGAGGATCACCGAGACGACGTCGGGCGGCGAGGACTCGTATTGGGAGACGAGCTGGGCGCGCAGGATGCCCTTGGCCTTGGCCAGCGTCCGGCGCAGCTGGGCCAGGTGGTCGCGCTCGCGGGTGATCTGACCCTGGAGCGCGGCGAGGCGCGCCCGGTCGGCGGCCAGTGACTGGCGGACCGCTGCCTCGCGGTTCTGCACGAGCGAGATCTGCGATTCCAGGGAGCCGATGCTGGCGTCGAGCCGGCTGATGCTGGCCGCCAGACCGTTCTGCCGGGCCTGCTGGGCCCCCAGCTCGTTGTGGAGCTGGCCGAGGCTCTGGCTGGCGCCGGAGGGCTGCGGGTGGAGCAGCGCGAGGCAGGCGAACGCCGCCGCGACCGCGACAGCGACGACGACTCGGAACGGGACCCTACGGCGGCAATTGGTCATCAGGATTCGAGCGCGACTCGCGATTCCCCCGATTAGCTGGGAAAACCGCGAGCTGGCGACCTTATCAGGAACCTGTCAAGGCGGGCTGACGGTCGCGCGCGTCGCCGCGCCACCGTCCGGGCGCGAGGCCGTGGTGGCGTTTGAAGGCGGCGGCGAACGAGAACTCCGACGCGTAGCCCAGCGAGGTCGCGATCGCGGCCAGGCGGGCGTCGGTGTCGCGCAGCCGCTCCCGGGCCAGCGCCATCCGCCAGTCGTTGAGGTAGGCCAGCGGCGCCAGGCCCACGAGCTCGGTGAACTGGCGGGCGAACGCCGAGCGCGAGAGCGCGGCCTCGTCGGCGAGCGTGGCGACGGTCCACGTGCGGCCGGGTTCGGCGTGCAGGGCCCGGAGCGCGGCGCCGACGCGCTCGTCGGCGGAGGCGCGAAACCAGCCGGGCGCAGCGTCGTCGCGGGAGGTGAAGTGATCGCGCAGGATCTGCACGAGGGCCACGTCGAGCAGGCGATCGAGCAGCGTCTGCTGGCCGGGCTCGTCGCGCAGCATCTCCCCCGCCAGCAGGTCCAGCGTGGCGCGCAGCGTGCTGCCCGCCGCGGGGCGCATCGGCAGCAGGTCGGGCAGGGCGGCGAGCAGGCTCTGGCAGAGGTCGCCCTCGAACCGGTACGCCCCGCAGAAGAACGTCGTGCGCGGACCGTCGCCCGGGCGCGCCGAGGCTCATCCGGTTCGACACCCCGGCCCCCGGCGCCATCACCTCGGCCGCGGGGCGGCATGGGGCGCCCGCGGCGTGAGCGAGGTGCTGGGCCGCGGGCTCGCGCACGAGCACGATGTCACCGGGCAGCAGCCGCACCGCCCGCTCGGGACGCGTCGTCCACAGGTGGACCTCGCCCTCGACCACGACGTGGACGGCGAGTGCCGCGCCGCCGGCGAAGCGCACCCCCCAGTCGCCGTGGGCGGTGGTCCGCGAGAAGGCCGCGCCGCGCGCGCTCGAGCGCTGGAGCAGATCGGTCAGTACGTCCATGACTGAGGACGATGACATATGTTTTCGGCACTTTCAAGCATGGAAAGTCCGTCTGCGCTGCGATTAGCTAGGCAAGCAGTCACAACCAAGGAGCAAATGAGATGTCACGAGCGGTGAGATTTGACGAATACGGCGGCGTCGACGTGCTGAACGTCGTCGAGGTCGAGGACCCGGTTCCCGGCGCCGGGCCAGCTGCTGGTCCGCGTCAAGGCGGCCGGGATCAACCCCGGCGAGGCCAAGATCCGCGAGGGCCTGCTGCACGAGCGCTGGCCGGCGACGTTCCCCTCGGGCCAGGGCTCGGACCTGGCGGGCGTGGTCGAGGCGGTCGGCGACGGCGTCGATGGGTTCCCGCCGGCGACGAGGTGATCGGCTTCACCGACAACCGCGCCAGCCAGGCCGAGCTGGTGGTGATCGACGCCGAGAACGCCACCCGGCGCCCGGCGGGCGTGCCCTGGGAGGTGGCGGGCGCGCTGTTCGTCGTCGGCGCCACCGCCTACGCGGCGGTGCGCGCGGTCAGCCCCGTCAGACGGCGACACCGTCGTCGTGTCGGGCGCGGCGGGCGGCGTCGGCTCGCTCGCCGTGCAGCTCGCCCGGCGGGCCGGCGCCACCGTGATCGGCCTCGCCTCCGAGCCCAACCACGAGTGGCTGCGCGGCCACGGCGTGGTCCCGGTGACCTACGGCGACGGCGTCGCCGACCGGATCCGCGAGGCGGCCCCCGACGGCGTCGACGCGTTCATCGACACGATCGGCGGCGGCTACGTGGAGCTCGCGCTCGAGCTCGGCGTGGCGCCCGACCGCATCGACACGATCGCCGACTTCGAGGCGGTGGCCAAGTACGGCGTCAAGGCCGAGGGCAACGCCGCCGGGGCGAGCGCGCAGACGCTGGCCGAGCTCGCCGCGCTCATCGAGCGAGGGCGCGCTGGAGGTCCCGATCGCCGCCGACCTATCCGCTGGATCAGGTGCGCGACGCCTACACCGAGCTGGAGCGCAACCACACCCGGGGCAAGATCGTCCTCGTGCCCTGACGCGACGTGCCGTCGCCGCCCGGGGAGCTGACCGCCCCGGGCGGCGGCGGGTGCGATCCTGTAGGCGTGCGCGTCTCGGACGAGCGAACCACCGCGATCCTGGAGCGGGTGCGCGCGACCCCCGAGGGGTTCGTGCGCACCTACGGCGACATCTCGCCCGGGCGCGCCGCGGGTGGGCGGCGCGGTCCTGCACGAGTGCGCCGACCCCGACGTCCCGTGGCACCGCATCGTCCGCGCCGACGGGTCGCTGGCCAAGGGCACGCGCCAGCGCCGGCTGCTCATGCGCGAGGGGGTCCCGTTCCGGGGGGAGAGGGTCGACATGCGCGTGGCGCGCCTGCCCGACTGATGTGGATCCAGCGCCATCTGCGGCTCTCGCCCCAGCCCCGCGGCTTTCACCTGATCACGCGCGAGGTGGTCGGAGGCGCTGCCCGAGCTCGCCGAGCTGCGCGTGGGCATGCTCCACCTGCTCATCCAGCACACGTCGGCGTCGCTGGCCCTCAACGAGAACGCCTCGCCCGACGTCCGCCGCGACTTCGCCACCTGGTTTGACCAGGCCGTCCCCGACGGCGCGCCCTACTGGTCGCACACGCTCGAGGGCGACGACGACATGCCCGCCCACATCAAGTCCGCGCTGCTGGGCTCGACGCTGACGCTGCCGGTGATGGGCGGGCGCCTGGCGCTGGGGACCTGGCAGGGCATCTACCTGTGCGAGCACCGCGACCACGGCGGGTCAGCCGCGTGATCATCGCCACCGCCTGGGGCGAGACGCGGCTACGCTAGCGGCCCTTCCAGACCGGCGCGCGCTTCTCGGCGAACGCCGTGGCGCCCTCGCGCGCGTCCTCGGAGGCGCGCACCGGCGCGGCGATCTCCTCCTGGCGGTCGAAGAACTCCGCGTCGGGCCAGTCGACGGCTCGGTGAGGATGCGCTTGGTGGCGGCCAGCGCCAGCGGGCCGTTGGCGGCGATCGCCTCGGCCAGCTCGAGGGCCGCGTCCAGCGCCCCGCCCGGCTCGGCCAGCCGGTTGACCAGGCCCAGCTCGGCGCGCCCGCTCGGCCGAGATGGGGTCGCCGGTGAGCGCCATCTCCATCGCGACGTTGCGGGGGAGCATGCGCGGCAGGCGCAGCAGCCCGCCGCCGGCGGCGACCAGCGAGCGCTTGACCTCCGGGATGCCCGAGCCGCGCCCCGCGCGCGGCGACGATGAGGTCGCAGGACAGCGCCACCTCCAGGCCGCCGGCGACGGCGAACCCCTCGACCGCGGCGATCAGCGGCTTGGCGGCGGCGCGCTGGGTGATGCCGGCAAAGCCGCGGCCCTCCACCACGGGTGACTCGCCGGTGACGAACGCCTTGAGGTCCATGCCCGAGCAGAAGCCCTTGCCGGCGCCGGTGATGACGCCGATCGACAGCCCGGCGTCGGCGTCGAGCTCGTCCAGCGCGGCGGCGATCCCGGTGGCCACCGCGGCGTTGACGGCGTTGCGCTGATCGGGGCGGTTGAGCGTGATGAGCAGCACGCGGTCGCGCCGCTCGGTGAGGACCGCCGCGTCGGCGGCGCCGTCGGTCATGCCGCGAACAATCTCAGGTCCGGCTCGCGTTCGCCACGCACGACCGCCAGGTCGACCTCGACGCACTCGATCTCGCGCGCGCTCGGCGAGCACCCGCGCCTGGGGCTTGATCACCTGCGCGGCGAGCACGCCCCGGCACTCCGCGAACGCGGGGTCGAGCCGGATCCGCTCCAGGTAGCGCGAGAGCTGCTCGACGGCCTCGATCCCCGCCACGCGCTTGATCTCGACCGCCACCCAGCCGTCCTCCTCGTCACGGCACATGAGGTCGACCGGGCCGATGTCGGTCGGCCACTCGCGCCGCACGAGGCGGAACCCCTCGCCGCACCACTCGGGGGCCGCGGCGAGCGCCTCCTGCAGATGGGCCTCGACGCCGTCCTTGGCCAGCGGCACGTCGGCGTCCGGCGAGCCCATCTCGTGCGTCACGTCGGACAGGACCTCGTGCAGCTCGATCTCCAGCCGGTCCTCGCTGGCCCCGGCGTGCTTGCGCACGATGATCCGGCCCGGCTGGCGGGTGGGTGGGGTTCCGGTTCCCGCGCCCGGGATCTCCTCGATCGCCGTCGGCGGGGTCATCCAGTTCAGCGGCTTGACGCTCTGGCTGCCGTGGTCTGACCACACCATGAACGTCCCGTCGGCCTTGAACATGAGCAGCCGCGTGGCCTCGGCCAGGTGGGTCTCCAGCCGGCCGGAGTAGTCGATCGAGCAGCGGGCGACCATCAGGCGCATCACCGGCCAACGCTAACGCGGACGGCGGACCGACGGGCCCCGGGCGCCGCCCCACCGATCGGCGCTTCTATCATCAAACGGTGTAATGCGCAGCCAACTCCGTCCATTGTTCGACCGCGTGGTCATCAAGGAGCTCGATCCCGACCGGATCCGCCGCTCCGGGCTGCTCGTGCCCGCGGGCTCCGACGAGCCGCCGCCCCAGCACGGGATCGTGCTCGCCGTCGGGCCCGGCCTGGACTGGTGGGACCACGTCGGCGTGCGGATGCCCGTCAAGCCCGGGGACCACGTCGTGTTCCCCGCCTCGGCGGGCGCCTGGGTCGAGATCGACGAGGAGCGGCTGCTCGTCTGCCGCGTCGGCGAGCTGCTCGGCGTCCTGGAGCAGATCGAGCGGTGCCCGGCGTGTGGCGGTCGCACGCTTGAGCCCCAGGAGTCCTGCCCGGTGTGCGGGCGCGAGGGCTCGGTCGCGTCGCCCTAGCCCGCCCGCGTCCCGCCGGCCCTCAGGCGGCGCTGCGCTCCGACAGGCCGCGCGGCGCTGGCCGCCTCGACGCGGTCCAGCAGCTGGGAGACCTCGTCGTCCTTGCCCAGCCTGAGCGCCTGGCGACAGGCATCGCCGCACTCGGCCAGGCGATCGGTGCGGGCCAGGGCGTGGGCGTAGGCCGACCACGCTCGCTGCGACGTGGGGTCGATCTGGGTCGCCGCATGGGCCGCGGAGACCTCGGCGCCGACGTCGCCGGCCAGGTGGTGGGCGAGCGCGAGGTCGAGCAGGCCGTCCACCGACGGGCCCACCAGGCGGGCGCGCTCCAGCGCGCTGATCGCCCCGGCGCGGTCGTTGAGCCGCAGCCGCAGCCGGCCCAGCCGCTCCCACGCCGATGCATCGTCGGGGGCGCGGTTGGCGGCGCGGACGGCCGCGTCGGCGGCCAGGTCGACCGCGCCCATGTCCTCGTAGATGCGGCTGGCGAAGCGCTCGGGGGTGGGGCGGTCGGTGTCGACGCGGGCCCAGTCGCGCACGGTGCGCGCGGCGGCGGGGAGGTTGCCCGCCTGCCAGAAGGCCGCCGTGAGCAGCCGCAGCACCATCGGGTTCTGCGGTTCGGCGTCGCGCGCGTAGACGAGGCGCTGGGCGGCCAGCGCGGCGTCGCCCTCGGCCAGCGCGTGCTGGGCGGCGGTCATGAAGCGCTGGACCCGGTCGGCCGCCGGGTCGGGCTTGGAGAAGTCGACGAACTGCAGCGAGCCGGCGGGGACGGTGCGGACGCCGACCGAGAACATCACGCGCGCCCACTGCTGGGAGGCCTCCTCGTCGCCGGAGAAGTAGATGCCGCTCACGGTCCCCACGCCCCACTCGGGATAGGACACGCAGCGCGCGTAGCGGTGCACGACCGAGTGGTCGGGCACGCGCGAGCCGAACGGGTCGTGCTTGGCGCGGTCGGCGGCCTGCTCGCGGGCGCGCTGCTCGTTCTCGTAGGCGCGGCGGCCGGCGTCCTCGCGCGCGCGGCGCGTGGCCGCCGCCGACGCCTTGACCGCGTTGCGGCTGACCTTGCCCGCCGCGCGAGGACTCGGCGAGCTGCTCGAGCTCGTCGGCCGCCTCGTTGATCGCCTGCAGGTGGCGCTGATGCTCGTGGCGGCGCCCGGGCGGGGCGATGTCGGGATGCCAGCGCTTGGCCATCCGCCGCCGCGCCAGCTGGACGGCGCGCTGATCGAACGGGCGGCTCCAGCTCGAGCAGCAGCAGCGCAGCTTCAACGTCCAGGATCCGTGGCATGACACGTCAACGTTAGCGGGCATCGGCCGGCCCGCGAGGTTTCCCGGAGGGCGGCAAGTGCAACGAATGTGTGCCAATCCGCCTGGGTGGGGCCGGGGCGGGCTTATGGTCGCCGCGTGCCCTCCGCCGCCGCCCCCGCCAGACGATCCGGACCCACCCGCCCCCTCGTGCTCGGCGGCGCGGCGGCGGTGCTCGCCGCGGGGCTGGGGTTGCTCGCGGTCGCGGCGCTCCCGGGGGCTTCGCCGCCGGCGGGCCCGTGCGCCGCGCCGGGGGGCGCGATCGCGCTGGCCGGGCTGGGTGGGAGCGGTTCCGGGCAGCCGGTCGGCGCGACCGAGTACGGCGGTCCTCGGCGACCCGAGCAGCGGGACTGTGGGGGCCTCGGGGGCGAGCCTGCTCGCGCACCCCGACAGCTACGCCGAGCTCGGCGGCATCACGTTCCAGACGGCCACCGCGATGGGCGGGCTGCCGTACATGACGCCGCTGCGGGTCACGTGGGACGGCCGCTCGGCGGTGGCCTACAAGCGCGACTTCGGTCTCGGGGGCGGCCCGGTCGACGGGCTGCCGCGGGTGATCGACCTGTGGTGGCAGTTCGCGTCGGCGCTGCGGATCCCCTATGAGGACGGCCGGTGGTCCGGGGCGGTGCGGATCAGCCGTCCGCCCGCGGCCGGCGCGGGCAGCGTGCTGGCCCAGACGCCGGCATCGGCGACGGGTGCGATCGTCGCCGCTGCGGCCGCCGTTCCGGGCGGCTCGGCGTCTGCGTGCGCGACCGGGGCGCCGACGGCCGGGGGCGTGCCGGTCATCTCGGGGCCGCGCGCCCAGCTGCTGCCCGGCGGCCAGGCGGCGGCCCCGGCCTCGGCGCCGGCGGCGGTGAAGGGGATCATCGCCGCCGGCAACCAGATCGTCGGCAGGCCCTACCTGGTGCGGCGGCGGTCACGGGCTCTCGCTCAGCGCGGTCGCGCCCGCCTATGACTGCTCCTCGAGCGTCGAGCACCTGCTCTACGGCGGCGGGCTGCTCCCGGCGAGCTATGACGCCGCGTCAGGCGCGCTCGAGTCGTTCGGCCGCCCGGGCCCGGGCCGCTGGGTGACGATCTACGCCTCGGCCGACCACGTGTTCATGTACGTCGCCGGGCTGCGCTGGGACACCCACGACGCGGCCGGGCCCGAGGACGGCAGCGCGGGGATCGGGTGGCATCCGCTCGTGCGCGAGTCTGCGGGGTTCGTCGTGCGCCACCCGGTGGGGTTGTAGATGCGGCCGCGCGCGTCCGATGCGCTCGGCCGTGCCGGCGCGTGGCCGTGGCCGTGGCCGTGGGCTGAGCGCTCCGGCTGCGGCGCCTCGGCGGGCGCTCAGGCCGCGCTGCTCGCCGCGCCGCGACCGCCCGCCGGCCACGGCCGTGCCCGCCAGCGCGACCCGGGCCACCGTGGCCCGGGCCCAGCGCACCCACGAGATTCCCACCCCGGCGCCGTCCCAGACGGCCCCCGGCGGCTGGCGCTCGCCGGTGCAGGCGGTCCAGGTCTTCGCGCAGTGGTACATCAACTGGACGGCGGACACCGTGGCCACGCACCTGCGCGTGCTCGCGCAGGTCGGCGTCGGCCAGGCGCGCTCGGCGATGACGCTGGCCGCGGGCCAGGTCGGCAACGACAGCTCGCTCAAGCTCGGGGGCATCGCCAACTCCGGGACGGTCGAGGCGATCGCGCCCGTGACCGGCGAGCGCGACGTCTACGCCGTCGTCACCCGCGAGCGGACCACCGCGACCAACACCAACGCCTACCAGGGGCTCCGGCCCGCCGTGGCACGTGACGCTGGCCACGGTGACCGAGGTCGATGGCCGGCTGTGGACGATCAGCGGCTGGCAGCCCGAGAACTGACGCCGTCGCGCTCTCATGGTGGGCCGCGACGTTCACGGTGGGCCGCGACGTTCAGCGCCACGGCGGCACCGAAGCACACCACCGCCGCCACGCGCAGCGCCCAGCCGGCCCGGTCACTGGGGCGGCCCGTCACCATCCCGACGATCGCCACCGACATGCACCCCACGGAGATGAGGGCCAGCAGCAGCGCGAAGATCCGCAGCACCGCCTGGCTCCCTCACGGGGCGCGCATGCCCAGCAGCCGCAGGTAGCGCGACACCGCCTCGGCGCGGTTGGCGACCCGCAGCTTGCGCAGGATGCTGTTGACGTGGAACTTCACGGTGCCGTCGGAGATGACCAGCGCCTCGGCGATCGCCTTGTTGGAGTTGCCGTCGGCCAGCAGGCGCAGCACGTCGAGCTCGCGGCGGGTGAGCAGTCCCTCGAACACGACCCGGTCATCGCGACCACCGCCCACCGGAACCACCGGCGGCGCCGCCGCTCGCCGCGGGGGGCGCTGCATCGTCGCCAGGCGCAGCGGGGCGTCGGTCAGCTCCCCGGAGCGGGCGCCGAGCCAGTCCAGGAACTCGCGCAGCTGCTCGCGCTCGTGGCGCAGCGCGCGGCGCAGGCTCGCGCTCTCATAGGCCTGGGCCAGCAGGCTGGTGAACTCCCACAGGACGTCGCGGTCGAGCACGTCGAGGCGCAGCCCGGGGCCCCGGTCGGCGTGCAGCATCCCGATGACGTGCGGGCCCACCACCAGCGGCGCGACCGCGTAGGACGTCCAGCCCATCAGCTCCACCAGCCGGCGATCGACGCGCGGGTGGACCTGGGCGTCATCGACGATCGTGGCGCGGCGGCGGCGCAGCAGCTCGGTCTCGATGAGCGGATGCTCCAGCGCGATCGGCTCGGCGCGCAGCTTCGCCACGACGTCGGCCGCGCCGGAGCGATCGCCGGTGAAGTGGGCGGCCTCGGCCACCATCCGCCCCTCCTCGGTGAGCGAGAGCACCACGCGGTCAAGCTTGGAGGCCGCGCACAGCGCCGCCGGCGCCTGTCCGAGCATCGAGGCCGGCGACGTGATCGACCGCAGCTCGTCAATCGCCTGGCGCACGCCGGCGAGCGCCTCGAAGCGGGTGTCGTAGCGGTGGCGCAGCCGCTCGCAGCGCCGCCTCCTGCTCGCGCACCACGGCGCCGGGCGCGTCCTCGCGCTGCTCACTCAGCCGCGCGGTCAGCGCATCGATGAGGTCACGGAGCGCATCGGCGGGCGCGGCCGGTGCGGCCGGCGCGGCAGCGGCGTCCGTGCCCGCCGCGTCGCCGAGCAGCGCCCGGGCCTGGGCGGCCGCCGCGGCCACCCGGCCCTGCAGCTCGATGTCGAGCGGGCCCGCGAGCTGGTGAGCGAGGGTGGCGGTCACCGGCGCACCCCGCCGCCCGGGCCGTCGGTGGCGCCGCCCGCGCGGACGAACCGGGCCACCGCATCCGCGCGGTTGGTCGCCCCCAGCTTGCGCAGGATGTTCTTGACGTGGTACTTCACCGTGCCCTCGCGGACCACGAGCGCGGTGGCGATCGCCAGGTTCGTGTTGCCGCGCGCCAGCAGTCGCAACACGTCGAGCTCGCGCGGGGTGAGCGACTCGACGAGCCGGGCGTCGCCCCCGGCGTCGCGCGGGCTCACCAGTCCCGCGGCGTCCTCGAGACGTCCCAGCCGCGTGCTCATCCAGTGCACGGCGGCGCTCAGCTCCGCGCGATGCAGCTCGAGCGTGTGGCGCAGCACGGCGCGCTCGAACACCCCGGCCAGCTCCTCGGCGTAGCGGTCGAGCACCTCGCCGTCGAGGGCGTCGACGGTCCGGCCGCTGTGCGTGGCGTCCGCGTGCAGGAGCCCGATCGTGGTGCTCGCCGACGGCCAGCGCGGCGACGGCATAGGACTCCCACCCCAGTCGCTGCGGCCAGCGGGCGCGGGCGTCCGCGCGCCGGCGTCGGCGACGACCACCACCTCCGGGCGGTGGCGGCGGGCCACCTCGTACTCCAGCAGCGGGTACTCGAGGCGGATCGTGGCCTGCGCCAGCTCGGCCAGGCCGGCGTCGGCCGCTGGCTGGTCGGCGCCGTCCCAGATCGTCAGCGGGACGAGCCGGCCCTCGACGACCTCGCTGATCAGCACGCGGTCAAACTCCGAGCCCGCGCCCAGCTCGGCGGCGGCGCGGGTGAGCAGGCCCTCCGGTCGAGCCGAGCTCGCCCAGGCGCCGCACCGCTTCGGCGACGCGCTCGAGCGCATCGGCGCGCCGCACGTAGTCGAGCTCGAGCAGCTCTCGCTCCAGCGCCAGCAGCTCCACGAGCGCCCGCTCGGCGGCGCGCGACGTCCGACGACCGGACACCGTGGCCATCAGGCGACGGTCCCGGCGGGGCGCCGGCGGGCGACCAGGCGCTAGAGCGGGCTGGCGATGCGGCGGATCAGCGCGTAGCGGGCCAGCGCCTCCTGGCCCACGGCGCAGAGGCCGAAGCGCTGGCCGGCACGCTCGATCGTGTGCCACACGGTGGGCGGCGTCCGCGGTGGCCATCAGCGCCAGGGCCTTGTCGTCTGACTCCAGCAGCCACAGGACCTCGGCGCCGGCGCCCGGTGTGGGCGGTCAGCGGGGGCACGTGGCGCGGGTTGCCCGACGCGCCGTAGACGCCGAGCTCGGCCAGCAGTGCCGAGGCGCGACGGCCCGACGACGGCCAGCGCCGCCCAGGTCGGCGCTGCGATCGGTGAGGCTCACCGCCGAACGCCGCGCCACGCGTGCATGCAGCACGGCGCGCAGACGCTCGCCGCGGCCCGCGTCGCAGATCGACGAGCATGCGCTCCGGGCGCTCGGCGCACCACCACGCGCCGCCGCTGAGCACGGCGCCGCCCGGCGCGATCTCGCTGCCGGTCAGGCGCTGGGACAGGTGCTGCAGCTGCGCGGGCGGTCCCTCGAGCACCAGCTTGGTCAGGTCCGAGCGATCGGCCAGTCCGACGGCGCTCACGCATGCCGCAAGCTCCCCGGCCGCCGAGCCGTAGTGGGCGACCACGGCGCGGCCGTCGTGCATGACCAGCACGCCGCCCGGCCTGACGGAGGACGGGGTCCAGGGCGCTCTGGCGCCGGTCGGATGAGACGTGCACTGACAACGCATCGGCAACCTACCGCCGCTCGCTGCGCGGGCGACCTATCCTTTTTACAGGAGTTGGCCTACACAAACGGGAGGCGACCGGCCTGCGAGCACGGTCTGCGGCGGTTCGGACCCTGCGGACAGCGGTCATCCTACTCAAAAGTCTAGGTCGTTTAGGAAGTGTGAGAGTGGCGCCCCGTCGCGTGGACGACGAAGCTGTCATCAGACCGCCGGCATGGAGTGAGAGTGAAGAGAGAGGTGTGAGATGACGGCCACGGGAACGATCGACCGCTACGCCCGCCTGACCCGGATGATCGCCACCGATCAGTGCGTGATCCTCGACGGCGCCAACGGCACCGAGCTGATCAAGGTGCGCGGCGGGCGGCCCGAGGTCGAGGAGCACGTCTGGGGTCTGACGGCGCTGCTCGACGCGCCCGAGGACGTCGCGCGCGTGCACCGCAGCTACATCGACGTCGGCTGCGACGTCGTCTGCACGAACACGTGGGGCCTGCCCACCGCGCTGCGCGACGGGGCGACGTCGGCTGTCGGAGTCCTCGGAGCCCGTGCACTGGATGGACATCGTCCGCCGCGCGGTCGGCCTGGCCCGCTCGGCGGCGCAGGACGCCGGGCGCGCCGACGAGGTGGCGATCGCCTTCAGCCTCAACGGCGACGTCGACACGCCGGACGGCCGCGAGACGATCGCGCTGCTCTCCCGCGCGTTCGAGGAGGAGCCGCCGGACCTCATCCTGCTCGAGACGCTGTCGCTGGTGCGCAGCTCCACCTACGCCACCGTCGAGGCGCTGCTGGACACCGGGATCCCGGTGTGGCTGAGCTTCCGCCGCTGCCGCCAGGGCGTGTGCGGGGTCTACGGCGAGCACTGGGGCGGCCCCGAGGGCGACGCCTTCGGCCGCGCCGCGCGCCGCTTCGAGGAGATGGGCGTGGGCGCGCTGGCCATCAACTGCATCCCGCCGGATCACGTCGCCGGCATGCTCTCGTGGCTGCGGGACTTCACCGACCTCCCGCTCGGCGTCTACCCCAACCTCGGCTACCTGTCGGCGGCGGGATGGCGCGAGGAGCCGGGCGTCGAGGGCAAGGAATACGCCGAGCTGGCGCTGAGCTGGCGCGACGAGGGCGCCCAGATCATCGGCGGCTGCTGCGGCGTGCGCCCCGAGCACCTCAAGGCGGCGCGGGCGGCGCTGGCCGACACCAAGCCCGGGCCACGAGCGGCCCGGCGGTGCTGACGACGGAGAACGGCGCCGCGAACGGCAAGCGCCGCGAGCCTCCGTCCTGGGCCGACCCGCGCGGGCGCGAGATGTTCCCGCTCGACATGCCCGAGATCGACGTCGAGGACGGCGTGTTCATCCCCACCCAGGGCAGCTTCCTCATCTGGAAGTACCTGTACCGGGAGGGCGTCGGGGCCCACCAGCGCTGCCTGGACATCGGGTCGGGCAGCGGGCTGCTCACGGTGCAGCTCGCCCGCAACGGGGCCGCGCACGTCCACGCGATCGACATCGATCACGACCTCGGTCAAGAACACGCTCACCAACGCCTTTCGCAACGGCGTCGCCGACAAGGTGAGCGCCGCGGCGCAGGACCTGTACCCGTGGGTGCCCGAGGAGCGCTACGACGTGATCGTGGCCAGCCTCTACCAGACGCCGGTCGACCCGTTCGAGCAGGTGACCACGCACCGGCCGCTGGACTACTGGGGCCGCAACCTGCTGGACCACCTCATCCGGCTGCTGCCCGAGGCCCTGGCCGACGACGGAACGGCGTACATGATGCAATTGAGCGTCATCGGCCGCCGGCGCACGGCGGAACTGCTCGATGGGCTCGGATACCAGGCGCGCGTCGTCGACTTCTCCTTCTTCGAGTTCTCAGAGCTTTTCAACACCAAGCGTGAGCAGATCGCCCGCGTGGAAGAACATTCCGACGCCTACCACCTGAGGTTCGGCTCGACCGACGTGATGGTCGCCTACCTGCTGGAGATCACCCGCAAGAGCAAGGACACCCCAGACCGATGAGCTTCGCCGAGAATGAGTTCCTGTTCACCTCCGAGTCGGTGACCGAGGGACATCCCGACAAGATCGCCGACCAGATCTCGGACGGCGTCCTCGACGCCGTCCTGAGGGACGACCCCAACGGCCCGCGTCGCGTGCGAGACGCTGGTCAACACCGGCCTCGTCGTCGTCTCCGGCGAGATCACGACGACCACCTACGTCGACATCCAGGACATCGCGCGCGAGACGATCAAGAACATCGGCTACACCGACGCCGCCTTCGGCTTCGACTACCAGACGTGCGCGGTCATCAACGCCATCGACAAGCAGTCGCCCGACATCGCCCAGGGGGTCGACGCCGCCTACGAGACCCGCCAGGACGCCGCCGGACGACGACGAGCTCGACCTCGCCGGCGCCGGCGACCAGGGGATGATGTTCGGCTACGCCACCAACGAGACGCCCGAGCTGATGCCGCTGCCGATCGCCCTGGCCCACCGGCTGGCCCAGCGGCTGGCGGCAGTGCGCAAGGACGGCACGCTGGACTACCTGCGTCCCGACGGCAAGACCCAGGTGAGCGTGCGCTATCAGGACGGCAAGCCGGTGGCGATCGAGAAGCTCCTCATCTCGAGCCAGCATGCCGAGGGCGCCGAGACCCACATCAAGGAGGACCTGTGGGAGCACGTCGTGCTGCCGGTCCTCCCGGAGGGGCTCTACGACCCCGGCGAGCTGCAGCGCAGCTTCCTGGTCAACCCGACCGGCCGCTTCGTCATCGGCGGGCCGATGGGCGACTGCGGGCTGACCGGGCGCAAGATCATCGTCGACACCTACGGCGGGATGGCCCGCCACGGCGGCGGCGCCTTCTCGGGCAAGGACCCCTCCAAGGTCGACCGCTCGGCCGCCTACGCCGCCCGGTACGTGGCCAAGAACGTCGTCGCCGCCGGCCTGGCCGACCGCGTCGAGGTCCAGGTGGCCTACGCCATCGGTGTCGCGCACCCGGTGAGCGTGATGGTGGAGACCTTCGGCACCGGCAAGATCGGCCGCGGGCGGATCCTGGAGCTCATCGGCGAGCACTTCGACCTGCGCCCCGGCGCCTTCCGCGAGTACCTGCGCCTGCACCGGCCGATCTACCAGAAGACCGCGGCCTACGGCCACTTCGGCCGCGAGGACCCGGACTTCACCTGGGAGCAGACCGACAAGGCCGAGGCGCTGCGGCCGCCGCCGGGCTCTAGCCGTGGTACTGGCGGTCGCCGGTGCCGGGCTAGTGCCCGTAGCCGTGCCGGCGCAGGAACCTCTGCAGCGCGGCAACGAACTTCTGCCCCTGGGGCGCGTCGGGGGCCAGCGCGCTCTTGAGGTGACCGGCCTTGGCCTGCTGGTGCAGGAACCGGTTGGCCGCTGCGCTCTTGCCGAGCCGGTACTCGTCGGCCGCCCAGGCGGCGATGACGCCCGACGCTGTCGGCGTAGTGCTCGCGGGCCATGTCCTTGAACGCCTTCAGCCAGGTCGCCGCGTCCTTGCGGATGAGCGCCGGGTAGCTGTCGGTGACGTCCTGGAAGCGGCTGCCCGAGAAGGTGAGGATCTGCAGGGGGAGCCCGGAGGCGGCGAAGTCGGTGAAGGCGTAGGCGAACGCGTCATCGGCGGTCACGAACTCGAAGTGCCCGTCGTGCTTGAGATCCTCGATCCGCGCGCCGGGGTCCCCGAAGTTCCGCTCGGTCATGGCGTAGGTCATCGTCCCGGGGTCAAACGTGAACACCTGCTCGACCGAGCAGCAGTGGGCGCCGCCGGTGAAGAGGTCGAGCACGACGTTCGGCTGGCCGATGTCGTCGAGGTCGATGACGTGGACCGAGGACGCCTTGGTGCCCGTCGCCCCGGGCGCGCAGTGGGTGCCGCAGGCCTTGGAGCGCACCGGCTGGTCGTAGAGGACCGAGCCTGACTGGGCGATGCTCAGGTGCAGCCCCGAGTAGTTCGGGAACTGGCCGGTGAAGGTGAACGTCGCGGTCACCGCACCGCCGGTCGCGGTCTGGGTCGTGGCCAGCGCGGCCGGCGCGAGCAGCGCGAAGGCGGCGAGCACGAGGGCGGTGATCAGGCTGCGGCGCATCGTCGCGGCATCCTACCGTCCGAACTCGGCCGGGAGTTGACGAAGTCGATTCTCCTATGCTGAGGGGCAATGTCAGCTCAGTACATCTTCACGACGCACAAGCTCTCCCGGCGCTATCCGCCCGACAAGGAGGTCCTCACCGACATCTCGCTGTCGTTCTACCCGGGCGCCAAGATCGGCGTGCTGGGCTACAACGGCGCGGGCAAGTCGACGCTGCTGCAGGATCATGGCCGGGATCGACACCGAGTTCGACGGCCAGGCCCAGCTGGCCCCCAACGCCACGGTCGGACTGCTGGAGCAGGAGCCCGCGCTCGATCCCGCCAAGGACGTCAAGGGCAACGTCGAGGACGGCGTCGCCGAGATCCGCGCGCTGCTCGATCGCTTCAACGAGCTGTCGATGAACTACTCCGACGAGACCGCCGACGAGTTCTCCCGCGTGCAGGAGCAGATCGACGCCGTCGACGGCTGGAACCTCGACACCACGCTCGAGTACGCCATGGACGCGCTGCGCTGCCCGCCGCCCGACGCCGACGTGACCACGCTCTCCGGTGGCGAGCGGCGCCGGGTGGCGATGTGCCGGCTGCTGCTGCGCCAGCCCGACCTGCTGCTGCTCGACGAGCCCACCAACCACCTCGACGCCGAGTCGGTGGCATGGCTCGAGCAGCACCTGCAGGACTACAAGGGCACGATCGTGGCCATCACCCACGATCGCTACTTCCTGGACAACGTCGCCGGCTGGATCCTCGAGCTCGACCGCGGCCGCGGCATCCCCTACCAGGGCAACTACTCCGGCTGGCTGGAGCAGAAGCAGAAGCGCCTCAGGCAGGAGGAGCGCCAGGAGTCCAGCCGCCAGCGCACGATCGCGCAGGAGCTCGAGTGGGTGCGGATGAACGCCTCAGCGCGGCGCGGCAAGCCCAAGGCGCGCCTCAACGCCTATGAGGCGCTGCTCGCCCAGGACCGCAACGTCAAGCTCGACCAGGTGCAGATCCACATCCCCGCCGGCCCCCGGCTGGGCGACGTGGTCGTCGAGGCCGACGGCGTGCGCAAGGGCTACGGCGACCGGCTGCTCATCGACGACCTCACCTTCAAGCTCCCGCCGGCGGGCATCGTCGGCGTCATCGGCGCCAACGGCGCCGGCAAGACGACGCTGCTGCGGATGATCACCGGCCAGGAGCAGCCCGACGAGGGGACGCTGCGGCTCGGCGAGACCGTGAAGCTGGCCTACGTCGACCAGTCGCGCGACGCGCTCGATCCCGACAAGACCGTGTGGGAGGAGATCTCCGGCGGCCTGGACGAGATCACCGCTGGGCGACCGCACCGTGGCCAGCCGCGCCTACACGGCCGGCTTCAACTTCAAGGGCACCGACCAGCAGAAGAAGGTGGCCAAGCTCTCGGGCGGGGAGCGCAACCGGCTGCACCTGGCCAAGCTCCTGCGCGAGGGCGGCAACCTGCTCCTCCTCGACGAGCCGACCAACGACCTGGACACCGACACGCTGCGCGCGCTCGAGGAGGCGCTGCTGGCGTTCGCGGGCTGCGCGGTGGTCGTCTCCCACGATCGCTGGTTCCTGGACCGCATCGCCACCCACGTGCTGGCCTTCGAGGGCGACTCGCAGGTGCGCTGGTTCGAGGGCAACTTCGAGGCCTACGAGAGCTTCCGCCACGAGCAGCTCGGCGCCGAGGCCGACCGCCCCCACCGCATCACCTACAAGAAGCTCGTCCGCAACTAGGGTCCGCCGGCGGCTCGCGCTGGCTGGTTTCCGCGCCGCGTTGGGGTATCGGCGTACGTCAACGACGGGCATCGAAGGGAGGGGGTACCGTCGCGGACGGCGAGCGATTGAAACCTCACGCCGCACGGTCGCAGGTGCGGGAGCGTGTGCCCTGAGGCGTCAACATCACTCACGATGAGCGCCGCACCCGCTGAGCGCTACCCGGCCACCTCCGCCTCGAGCAGCTCGCGCAACCGGCCGGCGTCGGCGGCCACCGCGTCGGCGCCGGTCAGCTCCGCCGCCTCGTACGGTCCGGTGGTGACGGCGAAGCAGCGCAGCTCGTCGGCGCGGGCGCAGGCGATGTCGCGCGGGGTGTCGCCGATGACGATCGTGCGCCGGCGCGGGTGCGAGACCCCGTCGTGCCCGGCGCGCTTGCGGGCGATGCCCGGCAGCGCGGCGCGGTCCTCGGAGTCAGAGCCGAAGCCGCCCTGCCCGGAGGGGAAGTGCCGGCCCAGTCCGGCCCGCGACAGCTTCAGCCGCGCCACCGGCTCGTAGTTGCCGGTGACCAGCGACAGGCGCACGTCCTCGCGCCCGG
This sequence comes from uncultured Actinomycetota bacterium, assembly GCA_963790605.1. Lineage (GTDB taxonomy): Bacteria > Actinomycetota > Thermoleophilia > Solirubrobacterales > Solirubrobacteraceae > Palsa-465. Next base: position 101,880 of record CAWBPG010000007.1, read on the forward strand.
CCAGCCCCGCCACGAGCTCCGCGACTCCCGGGATGACCTTGTCGGACAGGCTGGGCGGGCACAGCCGGGCGTAGATCTCGCAGCAGGCGTCGCGCACCGCGGCCGTCGCCCTCGTCGATCGCCCGTGCCGACACGCCGGCATGCAGCAGCAGCAGCCGGGCGATCTCGCCGTCGGTGCGCCCGGCCGGCGCGATCTCGGCCCGGCGCGCGCGCGTGTCGACGCCGTGGACCTGGTGCAGCGCCTCGTGCAGCGCCTCGCTGTGCGCGGCGGTGGCGCGGCTGAGCAGCGTCCCGTCGATGTCGAACAGCAGCAGCAGCGGCGGATCGGCCGCACCGCTCAGCGCGCGAAGGACATGCCGGGCTCCAGCCGCTTGGCGAACGCGGCGATGAGCTCGGCGGCCACCTGGATGTCGGCCAGCGAGACCAGCTCGACGGGGGAGTGCATGTAGCGCAGCGGAACCGAGACGACGCCCGTGGGCACGCCGGCGCGGCTGGCGTGCACGGCGTCGGCGTCGGTGCCCGTCGCGCGTCCCAGCGACTCGAGCGTGAACGGGTGCTCGTGCTCCTCGGCGATGTCGATGAGCAGGTCGGTGACGCCGGGATGCAGCGACGTGCCCCGCGCGATCACGGGGCCCGAGCCGAGCGGGTGCTTGGTCATCGGACCCAGCTCGATTCCGGGCTGGTCGGTGGCGAAGATGACGTCGACGACGATCGCCACGTCGGGCTCCAGCGCGAACGCGCTCGTCCGCGCGCCGGCGAAGCTCGTCTCCTCCTGGGTCACCGCCAGCGCGATGACGTCGCCGGGGGCGCCGCCGTCGGCGGCCACCAGGCGGGCGGCCTCGGCCGCGACGTAGCAGCCGACGCGGTTGTCCAGCGCGCGCGACACCAGCCGGCCGTTGGGCATCTCCACGGGAGCGACGTCGATCACGCCGGCGTCGCCGATCCGCACCATCTCCTTGGCCTCGTCGCCGTCCTTGGCGCCGATGTCGATGTGCAGGTCCTTGATCTTGGGCGCTCGGTCGCGCTCGTCGGACTTGATGAGGTGGATCGGCTTGCGGCCGATCACGCCGGGCACGTCGCCGCCGCGGGCGGCGATGCGTCACGCGCTGGCCGACGAGCACGATCGGATCCCAGCCGCCGACCTCGCCGAAGCGCAGGTGGCCGTCGTCCTCGATGTGGGTGACGTGGACGCCGATCTCGTCGATGTGGCCGATGACCGCCAGGGTGGGGCCGTCGGCGGTCCCGGGCACGCGGGCCATGGAGGAGCCGACGGCGTCGACGCGGACGTCGTCGGAGAAGGCGGCGCAGCCGTCGCGCCAGACCTTGGCGGGCGCGGTCTCGCGGCCCGACGGGCCGGCCGCGACCAGCAGCCGGTGCAACAGCTCAGGAGTCGCCATGGCGGGGGAATCTAATGCAGCAGCTCTCGGAGCACGTACTGGAGGATCCCGCCGTGGCGGTAGTAGCGCTGCTCCTTGGGCGTGTCGATCCGCACCGTGACCTCGAACTCAGGAGAGCCTCCGCTCTCCGGCGTCGGCGGCGACGGTCAGCGTCCGCGGCACCTCGTCGGCGTCGGCGATGCCCTTGACCGTGAACTTCTCGTGGCCGGTCAGGCCCAGCGACTCGACCGACTCGCCGTCTGAGAACTGCAGCGGCAGCACGCCCATGCCCACCAGGTTGGAGCGGTGGATGCGCTCGAAGCTCTGGGCGATGACCGCGCGGACGCCGAGCAGGCGCGTGCCCTTGGCCGCCCAGTCGCGCGACGAGCCCGAGCCGTACTCCTTGCCGGCCAGCACGATCAGCGGGACGTGCTGGTCGATGTAGCGCATCGCCGCGTCGTAGATCGACATCTCCTCATCGCCGTCGCCGCCCAGGTACATCGTCACTCCGCCTTCGGTCCCGGGAGCGAGCTGGTTGCGCAGGCGGATGTTGGCGAACGTGCCGCGCATCATCACCTCGTGGTTGCCGCGCCGCGACCCGTAGGAGTTGAAGTCCCGCGACTCGACGTGGTTCTCGTTGAGGTAGGCCGCGGCCGGTCCGTCGCGCTTGATCGAGCCGGCGGGGGAGATGTGGTCGGTGGTGACGCTGTCGCCCAGGATGGCCAGCACGCGCGCGTCGACGATGTCCTCGAGCGGCTCGGGCTCGCGCGGCATCTCCTCAAAGAACGGCGGGCGGCGCACATAGGTGGAGCGCTCGTCCCACGCGAAGGCGTCGCCGGTGGGCACCTCCAGCGAGTTCCAGCGCTCGTCGCCGTCGAACACCTCGCCGTAGCTCTTGCGGAACATGTCGGACTGGACGGCCTCCTCGACGGTCTCGGCCACCTCGTGGGCGTCGGGCCAGATGTCCTTGAGGAAGACCGGCTCTGCCGTTGCGGTCCTCGCCGAGCGGCTCGTCGTAGAGGTCGATGTCCATCGTCCCGGCCAGCGCGTAGGCGACGCACAGCGGCGGCGAGGCCAGGTAGTTCATCTTCACGTCGGGGTTGATGCGCCCCTCGAAGTTGCGGTTGCCCGACAGCACCGAGACGACGGCCAGGTCCTCGGCGCCGACGACGTCGGAGATCTCCTGGGGCAGCGGGTCCGCTGTTGCCGATGCACGTCGTGCAGCCGTAGCCGACGAGGTTGAAGCCCAGCTCGTCGAGGTACTCGTCCAGGCCGGCGCGCTCCAGGTACTCGGTCACCACCTTGGACCCGGGAGCCAGCGAGGTCTTGACCCACGGCTTGACCTTCAGTCCCTTCTGGACCGCATTGCGCGCCAGGATCCCGGCCCCGAGCATGACCGACGGGTTGGAGGTGTTGGTGCAGCTCGTGATCGCCGCGATGACCACGTGGCCGTGGTCGAGCTCGGTCTCGGTGCCGTCCTCCAGCGTCACCGGGGCGCTGACGTGCCGGCGGTCGGCCACCTGGGCCCCGCCGGTCCCGCCGTGGGGCTCCTGGCCGTGGTCGCGGGTGCCGTTGCTCGACGGCGCGTCTGAGGCCGGGAAGCTGTCGTCGTCGGCCTCGTCGACGTCGTCGTCGTCGGGCAGCAGGTCCTCCAGCGCCATCCGGAAGGCGTCGCGCGACTCGGTCAGCGAGACGCGGTCCTGCGGTCGCTTGGGCCCGGCGATGCTCGGCACCACCTCGGACAGGTCGAGCTCGATGTGGTCGGAGTAGGTGGGCTCCTCGGAGTCCTCGTCGTGCCACAGGCCCTGCTCCTTGGCGTAGGCCTCGACCAGGGCGATCTGCTCGGCGGGGCGCCCGGAGAACTCCAGGTAGCGCAGCGTCTCGGCGTCGATGGGGAAGATGGCGCAGGTCGAGCCGAACTCCGGGGACATGTTGCCGATCGTGGCCCGGTCGGCCAGCGGGAGGCCGGCCAGGCCGGCGCCGTGGAACTCGACGAACTTGCCGACGACGCCGCGCTCGCGCAGCATCTCGGTGACGGTGAGGACGAGGTCGGTGGCGGTCGCCCCCTCGTGCAGCTCGCCGGTGAGCCTGAAGCCGAGCACCTGCGGGATGAGCATCGACATCGGCTGGCCGAGCATCGCCGCCTCGGCCTCGATGCCGCCGACGCCCCAGCCCAGCACGCCCAGGCCGTTGATCATCGTCGTGTGCGAGTCGGTCCCGACGAGCGTGTCGGGATAGGCGAGATTGTTCGATTCCCGCCCCCCACCCCCAACACCGTCGACGAACACGACGCGCGCCAGGTACTCGAGGTTGACCTGGTGCACGATCCCGGTGTCGGGCGGGACGACCTTGAAGTTGTGAAAGGCGCCCTGGCCCCAGCGCAGGAAGGCGTAGCGCTCCTTGTTGCGCTCGAACTCCAGGTCGGCGTTGCGCTGGAAGGCCTGCGGGGTCCCGTAGGCGTCGACCTGCACGGAGTGGTCGATGACCAGCTCGGCGGGCACGAGCGGGTTGATCTTGTTGGGGTCGCCGCCCATCTCCTTCATCGCGTCGCGCATCGCCGCCAGGTCCACGATCGCGGGGACGCCGGTGAAGTCCTGCATGACCACGCGCGCGGGCGTGAAGGCGATCTCCTTGGAGGGCTCGTCGTTGGCGTTCCAGGTGGCGAGCGCCTCGATGTCCTGCGCGCGGATGGACTCGCCGTCCTCGTTGCGCAGCAGGTTCTCCAGCAGGATCTTGAGCGAGAACGGCAGCCGGGCGATGTCGAACTTGGACTGGAGCGCGTCCAGCCGGAAGATGTCGTAGGACGCGTCGCCGACGGTCAGCGTCGCCTTGGCGTCAAAGCTGTTGGTGGTCGCGGACATGTCTCAAAACTCCTGGTTTCAGACGCAGTTCCCCGTACTCTAGGCGCGCGCGGTCCTACGCACGTCTTAGGGACGTCTTCGCCGTGGCTTCGGCGTGCTGCCGATGCTGACTCACGTCCCCGCATCTGCATGATCTCCAAGGAGCCCGAATGTCCCCCCTGCCGCTCGCCGTGTCCACCGTCTTCGCCCTCGGCGCCGGCGCTGCTGCTGGCCGCCGCCTACTACACCGAGGCGCACCGCGCGCCCGACCAGTCCTGAGCCTGAGAGCTCCCTGAGAATGCGCACGCCTCTTAGCTCGCTCTCACCCGACCGCTGCATGCTGCGCCGATGAGCTCGGACTCGACGCCCTACCGCGAGTCCCTGCGCCCCGCGCTGGCTCCAGGGCCGCACCGTCCCGGGCTGGCTCCAGGCCCTGCGGACCCGCCCCGAGCTGCTCGCCGTCGTCGGCATCGCCGGCGTCCTGAACCTGTGGGGCCTGAGCATCAACGGCTGGGCGAACACCTACTACTCCGCCGCCGTGCGCTCGATGACCACGAGCTGGCACGACTTCCTGTTCGCCTCGCTGGACAAGACCGGACTGATGACGGTCGACAAGCCGCCGCTCTCGTTGTGGGTGCAGGCGCTGTCGGCGCGGATCTTCGGCTTTCACCCGCTCAGCATCCTCATCCCCCAGGCGCTGATGGGCGCCGCCGCGGCGGCCCTCACCTATGACCTCACGCGGCGGCGCTTCGGCCGCCCGGCGGGCTTCGCCGCCGGGATCGCGCTGGCCACGACCCCGATCGCGGTCGCCATGTCGCGCCACAACAACCCCGACGAGCTGCTCGTGCTCTGCTGCGTCGCCGCGCTGTGGTTCGCCGTCCGCGCGCTCGAGGACGGGCGCACGCGGTGGCTGGTGTGGTGCGGGGTGTGCATCGGCCTCGGCTTTGAGACCAAGATGGCGGTCGCGCTGTTCGTGGTGCCCGGGATCGCCCTGGCCTACTTCTGGGTGGCCCCTCGCGGCCGCCTCGCCGCGGTGCGCCAGCTCGTCGCCGGCGGCGTCGCGCTGGCGGTGGTCGGGCTGGCCTGGCCGCTGCTCGTGACGCTGACGCCGGCGGCCGACCGGCCCTGGATCAGCGGCACCGCGGACAACAGCATCTGGTCGCTGATCTTCAACTACAACGGCGTGGGCCGGGTCACCGGCCAGACCGGCGCGCCCGGGGCCGGATTCGGCGGCGGTGGCGGTGGCGGCGCGTTCGGCGGCGCCACCGGCGTCTTCCGTCTGCTCTCCTCGGGCCTGGGCGACCAGGCCGGGTGGCTGCTCGGCTTCGCCGTCGTCGCCGGCCTCGGCGTGCTGGTGGCCAGCCGCCTGCGCCGCGCCGACCCGCGCACCGGCTGGCTGATCGCCGTCGGCGGCGCGTTCCTGGTGAGCGCCGTCGTGTTCAGCTACGCCTCGGGGATCTTCCACCCCTACTACGTCTCGTTCCTGGCTCCGTTCACGGCGATGCTCATCGGCGCCGGCGTCGGCGAGGCGCTGTCGGACAGCCGGGTGGCCCGCGTCGCGGTGCCGGCGGCGATCGTCGCCGGCGGGGTCACCGAGCTCGTCGTGCTCGGCAACCTCTCCGGCGAGCTGGCCTGGGCCAGGCCGCTGATCATCGCGGCGGCGGGCGTCTGCGCGATCCTCCTGGCGGCTCAGCTGTCCCCCCGCGTCCGCGCTGCGGTGATGGGGGTGGCCCTGGCCGCCCTGCTGGCGGCTCCGGCCACCTGGGCCGCCGAGACGATCGGCCACGCGACCGCGAGCACGTTCCCGGCCGGCGGGCCCGCCAGCGCCCAGGGCGGGACTGGTGGCGGCTTCGCCGGGCCGGGCCGGGGCGGGTTGGGCGGCGCGCAGCTTCGGCGGTGGCCCGGGCGGCGGCTTTGTCCCCGGCGGCGGCCAGGCGTCTGCCGCACCCCCCACGACCAGCCGGCACCGGCATCCAGGGGCTATTCGCCAACCCCGCAGTCGGGCAACCCGAGGGCTTCGGCTTCCGGCGCCGCGGATTCGGCGGCGGCGCGCGGCTTCGGCGGCGCCGGGCGGCGCCTTCGGCGGCGACTCGACCAGCCTCAACGCCGCCGTGAAGTACGCCAAGGCCCACGGCGGCGGCACCATCGGCGTCGAGAGCCAGAGCACCGCCGCGGCCGCGATCCTCGCCAACGACGCCAACGTCGCCGGCCTGGGCGGCTTCTCCGGGCGCGAGAGCACGGTGAGCGCGCAGTGGCTGGCGATGGAGGTCCGCAACGGCCGGCTGCGCTGGCTGGTCGACGACGCGGTCCGGTGGCTTCGGCGGCTTGCGCGGGGACTCCCGTCAGGGCAGCCGCGCCGCGATGGCCATCGCCGAGAAGGTGGGCAAGAAGGTGACGGTCACCGCCAACGGCACCACGGTCACCATGTACGACCTCCAGGGCAAGGCCTCGGCGATCCTGGCGGCGGCGGGCCGATCACGATGACCATCGCCACCTCCGCCAGTCCCCACCTGTTCTGGATCACCAGCCGCGCCGCCGGCATCGTCTCGCTCGTGCTCGCGAGCCTCGCCGTCTCGATCGGCCTGGTCATGAGCCTGAGGATGATGCGCGCCCGGCGCCCCGACCTCCTCGCCCTGCACGAGGTCCTGTCACTGGGCACGCTCGTCGCGCTCGCCGTGCACGGCCTGTCGCTCCTGGGCGACTCGTTCCTGCACCCGTCGCTCGCGGACATCTCGATCCCGTTCGTATTCGGCTACAAGACGGTCTGGACCTCGATCGGCATCATCGGCGGCTGGGCGCTCGTCCTCCTCGGCCTCTCGTACTACGCCCGCCACATGATCGGCGCCAACCGCTGGCGCCGGCTGCATCGCCTCACTGCGCTGGCGTGGGTCGCCGGGATCGTCCACACGCTGGGCGAGGGCACCGATGCCGGACAGCTCTGGTTCCTGGCCATGCTGGCGATCGTGGCCGTCCCGGCCGTCCTGCTCCTGGCCGTCCGCTACCTCACCGACGAGGCTCCCCGGCCAACGGCCGGCCCGGAGGACCTACAGCCCGGCCGGGTGGCGGACCACGAAGCCCGAGAACTCCCCGCCGCCCCGCGCCCAGCGGGTGCCGCTCTCGGCCAGGGCGACGGTGTCAAAGCGCCAGCCGGCGACCTCCATCCACACGTGCCCGGCGTTGGCGTAGATCGTGATCCACCTGCCGGGACCGGGCTCGCCCCAGCTCTCGAAGTCGCCGGACACCATCGGCGAGCTGACCAGCCCGGCCGCCGCCAGCGCGTAGCTGACCGAGCCTGAGCAGTCGTAGCCGTCGGCGTGGAAGGAGGCGTGGCCGCCGCCGTAGATGTAGGGCAGCGTGGCGATGGCGTTGCCGGCGGCGATCACCTGCCGGACGGCCTCGGGCGCGCCGGCGGGGGGCTGGACCATGCCGCCGGTGTTGACGGCGATCCCGCCGACGTTGGCGTTGCCGGTGGCCGCCGCGCGCGTGGCCGCCTCGGCGGCGCGCTTCTCCATCGCGTTGAGCTGCGCCTGGAGCGAGCCGAGGTGGCCCTTGACCGCGTCGTAGCGGGCCGTGGTGTTGGCGCGCTTGGTCTCCTCGGCGATCTGCTCGTGCAGGAGCGCCGTGCGCAGCGCCGCCGCCTGGTTGCGCTGCGTCAGCACCTGAGCGGCCAGCGTGCGGTCGCGCGCCTCCAGCCCCTCGAGCGCGGTGGCCTGGCGGGAGACCTCGGCCCGGGCGGTCCGGGTGAACTCGACGATGGTGGCGTCCTGGTGGGCGACCCGGGACATGAAGCCCATCTGGTTGAGCAGGTCGGCGAAGCCCTTGGAGCTGAGGATCACCGACACGAGGTTCGGCTGGCCGCCCTCGTAGCTGGCCACGAGGTTGGCCGACAGCGCGGTGGTGGCCACGTGCAGGCGGTTCTCGAGGTCGACGAGGTGGTTGCGCGCCGCCAGCAGCTGGCCCTGGACGGACTTCAGCTCCGCCACGCGCGCATCGAGCCGGTCCTGGATGGTCGCCAGGCGGGCCTCGGCGTTCGCGACGCCGTTGCTGGTGCCGGCGATCTGCTGGGAGTCGGCGGCGATCTGGGCGCGCAGCGCGGCGGCCGCCGACCGCGTGCCCGCGATCTGGCTCTGGAGGTCGCCCGAGCTGGGGGCGGTCAGGCCAGTTCCGAGCAGCGCGGCCGACACCGCGGCGGCAACGACAGCGCGAGTAAGTCTGTGGGGGCGGGACAAGGCGTGAGTGGACGTGCGGCGCCGCGCCCGGGCGGGGGCGTCGACACCGAGGAGAGGGCGCCGGGGCGCCTGACTACGACGGCTGGGGGTACGGCGGCAGCCACCCTAACACGACCCGTCGCCTCCGCCGACCAACCTCCTCGTTCTGCAAGAGATCCTGCAAAACGATGGTTTGGGGTAGCGCGGCGTGCGCCACTGCCATCACGGTTGCCATACTCGCACGAGTGCGCGCCCTTCGCTGGCTGGTGACCTGCATGCTGCTGCTCGGAGCCCTCGCGCTCGCGATCCCCGCGGTGACGCTCGCCTCCGGCGGCGGCTCCGCCGGCGACCAGCAGTACACCGATCCGTTCGCCGGGACCGCCCCGGGCAAGAGCAAGCCCAAGACGCACCACCAGCGCGCCGACGACCTCGAGCCAGCCGGCCGCCCCCACGCCGGCGGCCACGCCGACGACAAGCGCCACACCGGTGGCCAGCACCCGGCCTCGAGCGATCCCACCACGCCGACGGCGACGATCGCGTCGACGACCACCGGCGAGCTGCCCCACACCGGCTATGACGGCTGGTTGGCCGCCAGCTGGGCTTCGTGCTGGTGGGCGGTGGCGTGGGCCTCCGCGCTCGTCTGCGCCGCACCTGAGCTCTCCTGATTACACTGCGCCGCCATGCCGCTGCGCGCAAGGAGGTTCGCGGACCGCCCACGACTCACCGGACTGCTGCTGCTCGTCGCTGCCCTGGCGCTCGCGGCCGCTCTCGCCACGCACGCCGGCGCCCGCTCGCGGCAGGCGGGCGCGCCCAAGACCGGCGCGCCCAAGTCCGGGACGCCCAAGACGAGCAACCCGAAGATCACCGCGCCGGGCCCGGTACCCCAGGGGTTCGTGGGCGTCGACGTCGACGGCCCCATGTTCGGCCCCGACACGCCGATCAACTTCCCCAACCAGCTCAAGACGATGGTGGCCAGTGGCGTGCAGAGCGTCCGGGTGGCCTTCAGCTGGGCCGCGGCGCAGCCGTACGAGACCGACGCGGACGTGCCCGACGGCCAGACGGCGAACTTCACCGACGTCGGCGGGGTGCCGACGAGCTTCCAGTTCACCGACATGGTCGTCGGCGACGCCGCCCGGGACCACGTCACGGTGCTCCCAACCGTGCTCTATGCCCCCCAGTGGGATGCCGTCACCAACTCCAGCGGGGTCGCCTACCCCCGCCAATACGCGCCGTATGCGCGCGTACCTGACCGCGCTCATCGGCCGCTACGGCCCGCACGGGAGCTTCTGGCGCGAGAACCCCGGCATCCCCAAGATGCCGATCCGCTCCTGGCAGATCTGGAACGAGCCGAACCTCGCCTACTACTGGAAGCAGCCCTTCGCCTCCAGCTACGTGTCGTTTCTGAAGGTGGCCCACGCCGCCGCCAAGCGGGCCGACCCCGGCGCCCAGGTCGTGCTCGGGGCGCTGACCAACACCGCCTGGAAGTCGCTGGGCCAGATCTACAAGGTCAAGGGCGCCAAGAACCTGTTCGACGTCGTCTCCGTCAACGGCTTCACCAAGGTCCCGGCCAACGTGATGCTGTTCATGGTGTTCGTGCGCCGCGCCATGGCGCGTTTCGGCGACGGCGCCAAGCCGCTGATGGCCACCGAGATCAGCTGGCCGTCGGCCAAGGGCAAGACCAAGGCCAACTTCGACTTCGTCACCACCCAGGCCGGGCAGGCGCGCGACATCGCCACGCTGCTGCCGCTGATCGGCCAGCAGCGCCTGTCGCTGCACCTGATCGCCTTCTACTGGTACACGTGGATGGGCCAGGAGGACCCCAACACCGGCCCGTTCAACTTCTCCGGCCTGCTGGGCTTCCACGACGGCAACGTGACCGTCAAGCCGGCGCTGCAGGCGTTCAGGACCGGCGCGCTCGCGCTCGAGGGCTGCAGGCGCAAGGGCGCGGTGGCCACCCGCTGCATCAGGTAGCGCACGGCCGGCGGCGGCACCGCGTCCGGGCGCCACCGCGGCGCGCAGCCCGGCGGCGAACGCCTGGGTGTCGGGCGTGGCCGCGCTCGGGTCCGCCGGGTTGGCGATGCCGTACCAGTCCTGGCCGTCGGTGGCGTTGCGCTCCGGCGTCACCCAGGTGTAGAGCACGGCCGCCGCCAGCCCGCACTCCAGGTGCCCGAGCGCCTGGAGCACGCTCTGGATGTCGGCGGGGCGCCGGGCCGCAGGCGCATAGTCGACGGCCCCCGGGCGGGCGGGTCGTCCAGCCGAACTCGGTCACGTACAGCGGCACCGCGCTCATGCCCGCGCTCACCAGGGCGGCGCGCGCCCCCCGGACCCGCGCCAGCACCACGGCGGGGCTCCCGTAGGGATGCAGCGCCACCCCGTCCACGTGGCCCGCGCAGCTGCGGCTCGGCGCCGCACCATCGCCGGCAGGAAGACCGGCGCGTTGGTCAGGCCGCCCACGAGCACCCGGATCGCCGGGTTGGCGGCGTCGATCGCCGCCCGCGCCGTCCAGGTACAGCCGGGCGTAGCCGGCGGCGTCGGGTTCGGGCACCCAGAACTCCGGGTTGTCGGGCTCGTTCCAGATCTCGATCGCGGTCACGGGCGCCGGCGTCAGTGCCGGGTGGGCGCGCCAGAACGTGCCGCCACTCCCGTAGCGCGCGGCGAACGCGCCCGCGTAGGCGGCGTAGTCGGCAGACGACCGCGGCGGCGAGTGGTCCTGGCCGGCCACCGATTCCGCCCACGGCGCCGCGTAGTCGATGATCGGCAGCCAGGTCAGCCCGTGCGCGGCCAGCGAGCCGGCGATCCGATCGTCAAAGGACCAGTCGTAGTGGTGGTGGCCGCCGACCGGCGCGTGCGGCTCGGTGGCCTCCCAGAAGGCGTCGCTGCGGGCCACCGTCGCCCCGGTGGCCTTGCACCGCCGCCGAGCTGCGCGTCGATCTGCGTCTGGGTGTAGGTCAGGTCGTTGAACACGCGGTTGACGTTGATGCCGAACACCTGTCCCGGCGGGGCGGGCAGAGCGGGCAGGGCAGGCAGGACCGGCTGGGGCGACTTCCGCGGCGCGGCGCGGGGATCGAGGGCGGTGCGACCCGCCGCTGGTGACGATCACGACGCACGCCCACCACGATCGCCACCACCGCCACGACGGCCGCCAGCGCCTCGCCGCGCTTCATGGCCCAGCGCCGCCCCCGCGCCCCGAACGCAGGGAGCGCAGCGCGCGCAGCTGGGCTCGCTCGCGTCCAGCGGGACGTCTCAGCACCGTCTTGACGGCGATCCGGGAGGCGAAGGTCAGGGCCTGGAGCGCGTCGTCCAGCGCCGCCCGCCGCCGGCCCAGGCATCGGCTCACCACGTCGTGGCGCGCCGCGGCCAGGCGCTCGAAGGGCTCGCCGCCGAAGGCGACCGCCGAGGAATGGGCCCGGTGGTGGCAGACCCGTGCCGCCGGCCAGAACCACGTCGCCACGCCGGCGGCCGCCGCGCGCAGGCCGAGCTCCATGTCCTCGCTGTAGAGAAAGATGGCCTCGTCAAACGGCCCGAGCCGCCGCAGGGTGTCCGTGCGCGCGGCGATCGCGCACCCGACCGCCCAGCCCACCTGCCGGGGCTCGGTCGACCGCCACGGCGCCAGCCAGACACCCGCGCGCCCCGGCGCCAGCGCCGGCGGGACGAGCGCCCGGACCACGTCGGGCGCCGAGGCCGGCATCGGGTGCACGGTGTCCTGGCGCGAGCCGTCGGGGGAGAGCACGAGCGGCGCGAGCAACCGGTCTGGGCCGGCCGCGGCCTGCCGCCGCCAGCGCCCGCACCGAGTCGTCGAGCAACTCGACGTCGGGATTGACCAGCACCGCGACCGGCTCTGAGACCTCGGCCAGCCCGCGGTTGTTGGCGCGCCCGAAGCCGACGTTCTCGCCCAGCGCCACGACGACCGCCTGGGCAAAGGCGCCGGCCATCGCGACGGTCTCGTCGCTGGAGGCGTTGTCCACCACCACGACCCGCACGCCCGGGAGGTGCCGCGCGACCGAGCGCAGCAGCGCCTGTAGCGCGGCGGCCGAGTTGTGGCTGACGGTGACGAGCGCGAAGTCGTCGGGTGATGGCGGATCCGGCGTGGGCATCGGGCGTCAGGCGCAACGCTAGCCGCCTCCCGCGCCGCCACGGCGGGTACCGGGTTGTGCGGCGAGTGGAGCAATCCTTACACTGCGCCGCCATGGCGCTCGCCCCCTCGACGACCCCGGGGACCACTCCGAGGGTTGCGCTGGTCCACGACTTCCTGCTCGACGTGCGCGGCGCCGAGCGGGTCTTCACGGAGCTGTGCGCGATGTGGCCCGATGCACCGATCTACACCGCCGTGTATGACGAGGAGGGCACCGAGGGGCGCTTCTCGGGCCGCACCGTGCACAGTTCGTTCCTGCAGCGCCTGCGGCCGTCGGCTCGTACCTTCCGCGCCCTGCTGCCGCTCTATCCGGCGGCGATCGAGTCGTTTGACCTGTCGGGCTATGACCTGGTCGTCTCCAGCTCGTCCGCGTGGGCGCACGCCATCCTGTGCGACGAGCACACGGTCCACGTCAGCTACTGCCACAACCCGTTTCGCTACGCCTGGAACGACCGCGACCAGACGCTGGGGCGGGTGCGCAACCCGGTCGCCCGCACCTTCCTGCGGGGCACGTTTCGGCGCTGGCGCCAATGGGACTGGATCGCGGCCCAGCGCACGAACCGCTACGTGGCCAACTCGCAGACGACGCGGGCGCGGATCAAGGCGTACTTCGGGCGTGAGGCCTCGATCGTCTATCCCCCGGTCGTCACCGCGCGCTTCTCCCCGGGCCCGGTCGGCGACCACTACGTGATCCTGTCCGAGCTCATGGCCCACAAGCAGATCGACGTGGCCGTCGCCGCGTTCAACGCGCTGGGCCTGCCGCTGATCGTGGTCGGCGACGGTCCCGACGCCCGGCGGCTGCGCCGGGAGTCTCGCCCCAACATCCACTTCACGGGACGCCTGAGCGACACCGCCGTGGCCGGCATCCTCCAGGGCGCACGTGCGCTGATCGTGACCGCCGTCGAGGAGTTCGGGATCGCCGCCGTGGAGGCCCAGGCCGCGGGCCGGCCGGCCATCGCCCGCCGGGGCGGCGGGGCGCTGGAGACGATCGTGGACGGCGTGACCGGGCGCCTGTGGTCGGGCGGCCCCGAGGATCTGGCCGAAGCCGTGCGGACGTTCGATGACGCCGCCGTCGATCCGCTGGCGTGCACGCGCAACGCCCGACGCTTTGACGCGGCGGGCTTCCGGGCCGGCATGGCGACCGAGGTCGAGCAGGCCATCGCTGCGGAGGGGCGGCCAGGCGGGGGCGACCGCCAGCCCCTGGCCACCACGCGTCTCGTGCGTCGCGCCGTACGCGACCCACAGCACTGATGGCGCCGACCCGCCGTGCCCGCGACGCTCGACACGCCCACCCTCCACTCCACGCGCACCGACCGCCCGCGGTCTGTCGGAGACTGGCTCGCTGACGCGGGTCGACTGACGCTGCTCGCCGGGCCCACTGCGCTGGCGTTCTTCGCCGGCGGCTACTTCGACGGCCCACGCGCCTGGGCCGGCCTGGCGGCCTGGGTGTTGGTGGCGGTGAGCGCGATCCTTTTACCGCGTCTCGTCCCGGCCGGCACTCCCGGCGCGCGCCTTGCGCTCGTGGCGCTGGCGGCCCTCGCCGGGTGGACGCTGCTCTCGATCACGTGGACGCCAGTGGCAGGCACCGCTTACCACGACGGGCAGCGCCTCCTCCTGTACACAGGAGTACTGGTGTCCGCAGCAGTACTTTTGCGCGGGCGCGGCGCCCAACGCGCGGTGGAGCCCGCCCTGGCCGCGGGCACGCTGATCGTCATCGGCTACGGGCTGTCGGCGCGGCTGCTGCCCGGCGTGCTGCACTTCGCGCGGTCGGTCAGCGCCCAGGGCCGCCTCGAGCAGCCGCTCACCTATTGGAACGCGATGGGCGAGGTGGCGGCGCTCGGCTTCGTGCTGGTCACCCGCCTGGCCGGGGACCGCTCGCGCCCCACCGGGCTGCGCGCCGCCGCCGCTGCGGCAGCTCCCGTCCTGGGTCTGGGCCTGTACATCAGCTTCTCGCGCGGCGCGCTGTTTGCCTGTGTCGCGGGGTTGGTGACCCTGGTCGTGGTCGCGCCCGAGCGGGCGCAGGCGCGCGCCATCGCGACGGCGCTGGCCGCCGCGGTGGTGGCCGTGCTCGTGGCCGCACCGTTCACGGGCGTGACCTCGCTCGCCGGGTCCGCGTCCTCGCGCGAGCGCGGGGGCGCCATCGTGCTCGTGGCCCTGGTCGTCCTCGGCGCCCTCTGCGCGCTGGCCCAGCGCCGGTGGGGGAGCACGACCTCCGACGGCCGGCTGCGGCTGCCCGCCCGCGCGCCGCTGCTGGCCACGCTGGTGATCTGCGCCGGACTGGGCCTCGCCATCGTGCTCGGCGCCCACGAGCGATCCGCGCAGCCGCTGCAGGGCGGCTCCTCCCGGCTGGTGTCGCTGCAGAGCAACCGCTACGCCTACTGGCGGGTGGCGCTGCGGGCCTTCGGCTCCGAACCGGTGCACGGCGTCGGCGCCGGCGGCTGGGCCGTGGACTGGCTGCGCTGGCGGCCGTTCGCCGAGGGCGCCCAGGACGCCCATTCCCTCCAGCTCCAGACGCTGGCCGAGCTGGGCCTCGTCGGGCTGGCGCTGCTCGCCGCATTCCTGGCGGGCGTCGGCATCGCCGCGCGCGCCGCCCACCGGGTCGCGCCGGGGGCCGCCGCCGGCGCCATCGCCGGCTGTGTGGTGTGGCTGGCGCACTCGCCGCTTGACTGGGACTGGGAGATGCCCGCGGTGACGCTGATCGCGCTGGTCCTCGCCGGCTCGCTGCTCGCGCTGCCCGAGGCGTTCGGTGAACACCCCGAGCGGTCGCATCCGGGCCGAGCCGAGCCGCTCCGGTGGCTGATCGCCGCGGGCGCCACGGCGCTGTGCGCGTGGTTCGTCCTCGGCGCCGTCCAGGCCCATGACGAGAGTCGCGCCACGACGCTGATCGACGGCTCCGGGACCCCGTCGCCCGCACTCACCTCCCAGATCCTGCGCCTGCTCGACACCGCAGGCACGCTCAACCCCGACCGGGACATCGCGCTGCTGCGCTCCCAGGCGCAGACGCGGGCCGGCCGCGACGCCGCGGCGGTGCGGATTGCGCAAGGTGTGACACGGGCTGAGCCGCTGAGCATCGACGCCTGGACCGTGCTGGCCTTCGCCGCCCAGCGCATCGATCCCGCCGAGGCGAAGCTGGCGCGCGGGCATCAGGCCAGGCTCGCGCCACCGGTGCCCCCCGCGCCGTGATGCGGCGACTGCGGTCTGACCGCGCCATCACGCTCGGATTCATCGCCTTCGCGTTCGCGCTGGCGTTCTGGCAGCATCCCGGCTGGGCGACCGCCGACACGAAGATCGACCTCCACGTCGATCCAGGCCGCTTTCTCTCCCAGGTCGCCGCCGCCTGGGCCCCGACCACCGACCTGGGCGAGGTCCACAGCGCGCAGTACAGCGGCTACCTGTGGCCGATGGGGCCGTTCTTCGCCGCCCTGCACGCCGTCGGGCTCGGCGCCTGGGTGGTGGAGCGGATCTGGATCGGGCTCCTGTTCGCGCTGTCGGTGTGGGGACTGCTCAGGCTGCTCGACGCGCTGATCGGTCGTCCCCGGGGCGCCGCGCACATCGTCGCCGCCGCGTTTTACCTGCTCAACCCCTACGTGACGGTGTTCACGGCGCGGACCACCATCACCCTGCTCGGCTACGCAGCGCTGCCCTGGCTGCTGCTCATCACCCACCACGGGCTCCGCACAACCCGAGGATGGCGCGGCTGGCGGCCGTGGTGGTGGGCCAGCGCGTTTGCGCTGGTGCTCACCTCCTCGGGAGGCGGCGTCAACGCCGCGGTGGTCGGCTGGATGCTGGTGGGACCGCTCGTGCTGCTGCTGTATGAGCCGGCCGTCGGGACCGTGCGCTGGCGCGACAGCGGCGGCTTCCTCGTCCGCGTCGGGGTGCTCGGCGTGCTCGCCTCACTGTGGTGGATCGTGCCCGTCCTCGTCCACGTGAAGTACGGGATCGACTTCCTCCAGTTCACCGAGCAGCCGGGCACGATCTGGGGCACCAACAGCATCACGGAGTCGCTGCGGCTGATGGGTTACTGGACCTCCTACATCGGGGTCGGCTTCGGGGTCAGCCGCCCCTTCTTCTCCGACGGGGGCGTCCTGCTGTTCAGCCCCCTCGTCGTCGGCGCCTCGCTGCTGGCCCCCGCGCTGGCAGTGGCCGGGTTCGTCCGCGCCCGGCGGCTGAGCTACGGACCCTTCCTGCTGCTGCTCGTCGTGGTCGGCGCGGTGATCGAGACCGCGGGCTTCCCGGACGGCACTCCGGTCCGGGGGACGATGGTCTGGATCTATCAGCACATCTTCGTGCTGAGCTTCATGCGCACCACCAACAAGGCCGCGCCGCTGGTGGCCGTCGGGGTGGCGGGCCTGCTCGGCCTCGGCTTTGCCCATGCGCTGCGGCGCGTCGGCGAGCTGGATCGCGTCCGCGTGCGCCGCGCCGGGCTGGTGGCGGCGCCGGTCGCGATCGCCGCGCTGATGGTGCTGGCGGCGCTGCCGCTGATCCGCGGCCAGGCCATCGACACCCAGCTCTCCTACAAGAAGATCCCCGCCGCGTGGACGCAGGCCGCCCACGGGCTTGACCGCACCCTGCCGGCCAACGCGCGGGCGATCGTGCTGCCGGGCCAGATCTTCGGCTACTACACCTGGGGCGGCACGCTGGATGCGATCCTCCCGCGGCTCACCTCCAAGCCGGTGGCGGTGCGCTACGAGACGCCGTACTCGGACCTGCATGCCGTGGATCTCTTGACCACGATCGACGACCTGGTGCAGCAGAACCGGCTGGTTCCCGGCGAGTTGACGCCGCTGTTGCGGCTGATCGGCGCCGGGGCGGTGATCACCGGCGCCGACGATGACATCTCGCGCAGCGGGGCCCTGGATCCCGCCTCGGCCGCCCAGGTGCTCGCCGGCCAGGGGCTGGCCACTCCGTCGCAGAGCTACGGGCCGGTCACGCGCCACGCGCCCGCCGAGGGGCAGATCGGACCGGGAGTGTCGCTGCCCCAGGTGCGCCGCTATGACATCCCCGCCGGGCGCGGGATCGTCCATGTCGACCCGGTGGCCGACCCCACGATCGTCGATGGCAGCGCCCGGTCGCTGGCGGCCATGGCCGCCTTCGGGACGCTGCCGTCCACGGCCGCCATCCTCTACGCCGCTGACCAGTCGGCCGCGCGGCTGCGCGCCCTGGCCGCCGGAGGCGCGAACGTGGTCGTAGGGGACTCCAACCGCCGCCAGGAGTTCCTCCCCGAGTCCACCCAGCAGAACGAGGGCGCCACCCTGCCCGCCGCCGCGCCGATCCCGGCCGGCGCCGCCGAGGTCGACGGGTTCCCGGGCCCGGGCACCAACGGGCAGACCGTCGCGGCGCTGGAAGGGGCCCGCTACCTGCGCACGCCGGTCCAGCCCGGGGAGCTCCAGTTTCCCGAGACCGCGCCGATCGCCGCCTTTGACGGCAGCCTGCAGAGCGCCTGGGTGGCGGACCGCAACCTGCCGGTGGCCGATCGCTGGATGGAGGTCGGCTTCACCGCTCCGCGCGCCGTCCCCTATGTCGACGTCTACCCGCTCGACGATCCCCACGGCACGGTGACCGAGGTCGACGTCAACGGCATCCATCACCAGGTGGGGTCCGGCTGGACCCGGATCCCGCTGCACCTGCGGTCGGTGAGTGCGCTGCGGTTCACCATCGACGGGCTGCGCCAGCCCCCGACGGGGCTCGCCGGCGCCGGGGGATTCCGCGAGATCCGGATCCCCGGCTTCCATGTCCGCCAGTGGCTGCGCGCCCCCGTGGTGGTCGCCCGCAACCTCGCCGGGACCAACCTGCGCCGCGACAGCCTCACTTACGTATTCGAGCGCACGACCGGCGATGACCCGTTCCGGCGCAACCCGGACGGCACCAACACGCTGCTGGACCAGCCGACCGACCGCGGCGACGCCGAGCAGCAGATCCAGCGGATCGTCTTCGCCCCCGCCACCCGCTCCTATACGCCCAGCGCTTGGGTGCACGTGGCCGTGTCCACCCCGGACTCCGCGATCGATCGCCTGGCCGGCTACCGGGGACCGGACCGGTTCGATTCCTCCAGCCGCTTCAACGACCAGCCCTCCTATCGCGCCTCGAGCGCCTTCGCGCGGGCGACGGGTGCCGGGGCCCGGACGGGCTGGATCGGCTTTGACCGCGGCGCGGCCGCTCCGGCTCCGTGGATCTCGTGGACGACGCCCCGGCCGCTGGCGCTGAGCCGGCTGCGCCTCGCCGCGTCACCGGCGGCGGTGCGTCATCCCACCCGCGTCCAGCTGAGCTGGCCGGGCGGCCAGGCCGGGCCACTGGCCGTCGGGCCCGGCGGCGAGGTGACGCTGCCGCGTCCGGTGAGCGCCACCTCGTTCCGGATCACCGTGGTGGCGTCGGCGTTCGCTCCGGGGACCACCGCGCGCCAGCGCCACGTCCAGGCGGTGGGCATCGGCGCCGTATCGGTGCCGGGCCTCACCGCTCCGGCGATCCCCGCCGCCGGCGCTCTGCACGCCCCGTGCGGGACGGTGGCGATCTCCGTCGGCGGCCGCCGGGTCCCGCTCGTCCCCGACGGCACCGTGGCCCAGTTGGACAGGGGACGGCCGCTGGCCGCCCGGGCCTGCGCCCCGGCCGTGCCGATGAGCGCCGGCGTACAGCACATCACCTCCCTGCCCGGGACGTTCAGCATCGATCTCCTGCGCCTGGCCTCGCCGGCGCCCGCGCCGGTTGTGGCCCCGGCATCGGCCGGGGGGCGGGTCGTGAGCCCGGGGCAGGTGGGCGACAGCTCGGTCGACGGCGTCAAGGTCGCGCTGACGGTCCCCTCGTGGCTGGTGCTGGGCGAGAGCTTTGACGCCGGCTGGCAGGCGACGTGCAACGGGCGGTCGCTCGGCGCGCCGCAGGTGGTGGACGGATACGCCAACGGCTGGCTGGCGCCCGCGGGCTGTACGCGCGTGGCCTTCACCTTCGGGCCCCAGGGCGGGGTCAACAAGAGCTACGTGGTCTCGGCGATTGCCTGCGCGCTCATGTCGTTGCTGCTCCTCCTGGGGGCCTTCCGGCGCCCGACCCGGCCCGCGCCCGCGTCCCGCCCGCCATCCTCGCCCGACCCGCTCCACGCGCCCGGCCCGCTCGACCCGCTCGACGCGCCCGACCGGCTCGACGCGCCCGACCCTGCCGCGCCGTCCGATCGCGAGCCCATCGCCACCGGTGAGCGCGGCGCCCGTCGCTCCCTCCCCGCCGCCGCGGCGCTCGGCCTGGCGGTGGCGCTGCCGCTGGGCTACCTGTTTGCCATCCGTGCCGGCGCGGCGCTGTTCGTCCTGCTCACGTTGGTGCTGTGGCGCGGCTTCGCCACGCGCACGCTGATCGTGGCCGCCGCCGCGCTGCTCGGCCTCGCCGTGCCGGCGGCCTACGTGATCTCGCAGCCGCGCAACCAGGGCGGATACGGCTTCGGCTATGCCACCCAGACGATCGGCGCGCACTGGCTCGGCGTGTCGGCGGTTGTTCTGCTGGCGCTCGTGCTGTGGCGGATCATCCGGGCGCGGGCCTCCGGGCTCACCGAGAGGCCCCGGCGGGATCCACCGAGATGAGCGAGTCCGAATTGGGTCCGTCGGTCCCGGGGGCGGGAGAAAGGTCGCCCGCTTGCCCTGTCTGCCGGGCGCGGGTTACCTTCGTCCCGGAGAGCGGGAGAGATGCACGCCACCCGCTGCCGGCACGTCCGGGCGGGCGACGGTTGGCCCGCGCGGTCCCGTCTATTCGATGACGGCGAACAGCACCGCCCGGGCCCGGT
Organism: uncultured Actinomycetota bacterium; assembly: GCA_963790605.1. Taxonomy (GTDB): domain Bacteria; phylum Actinomycetota; class Thermoleophilia; order Solirubrobacterales; family Solirubrobacteraceae; genus Palsa-465. Next base: position 122,192 of record CAWBPG010000007.1, read on the forward strand.
AGAGCAGAAAGTCATACGGCGCCTGCCACGCCCGCGCGGGCGGCACCTGCTCCCAGCGCGTGCCCGACCCGCCCACCCGCCGCAGCGCGGTGAGCGAGCGCGTGGCGATCGCCCCCTCGCGCAGGGCGGCGTCCAAGGCCGGGTTATAGCCGGCCGGCACCGTCACCAGCAGGCGGCCACCGGGGGCCAGGCGCTCGCGCAGGGCCGCCACCGCGCGGGGCGCCGCCGTGGGGTCGCGCGGCGACTCGTCGTGGCCGACGTGCTCCAGGGTCGAGATGGCCACGATGAGGTCGAAGGGGCCGAGGTCGCCCAGGTCGAGGACGTCCACATTCAGCACGCCGGGCGCCTGCTCGTACTTGTCGACCACCACGTGCGTGTTGGGCCGGTAGTGGCCGAGCACGTGCCCGACCTCCAGGATCCGCCCACCCACGCAACGGTCGACCTCCGCCTGGGCCACCGGCACCTCGACGGCGCGCTCGGTGAGCCAGCTGCGCTTGTAGCGGTGATAGAGGTAGCGGTGGCGCTCGCCCTTGAGCTCGAAGGTGCCGTGGGCGCCGGCCAGCGTCCAGGGGGCGCCCGCCACCGCCGCCATTGCCCAGCGGGCGAGGTCGCCGGCGACGGGCCCAAGACCCCGCCGGCGCATGGCCTCGCGCGTCCGGACAGCCAGGGGCTGGGGCGTGTACCCGCTGGTCTGGGCCATCACGCGGCCATCGTCCGCCGGCGGGCCGCCAGCGCCGTGCCGGCCGCCGCGAGCAGCCCGAGCGCGCTGATGCCCGAGATGAGCCACCCCGCCGTCCAGCTGGCCGGCTGGTAGCTGAACACGACGGTGTGGATGCCGGGTGTGAGCGCGACGCCGCGCAGCAGGTAGTCGACGCGCTGCACGGTCGCCGGGTGCCCGTCGACGGTGGCATTCCAGCCGGGATAGAAGTCGTCGGTGAGGACCAGCAGGCTCCGGGCGGTGGCCGTCGCGCGGATGACCGCGCGCTGGCCGCTGTCGGACACGAGGTGCGCGCTGGCGCCGGTGGCGGGCCGGGTGGCGCCCAGGGCGGGCGCCTGCGGGAGCCCGGGGAGCGGCGTGCCGGTGACCGCCACCGCACGCCCATCGAAGCCGGGCGCGGTCACCGTGGCCAGCTGCGCGCTCTCGCTGCGCACCGTCTGCTGGCGGTCGACGACGAACACGCGCGGCAGCGCGTCGGCGTTGCGGTAGACCACGCCGTCGGTTCCGTGGTAGGCCACGCTCAGCCCCGGTCCGTGCAGGGGGAACTTGATCGCCTGCAGCGGGCCGATGAGCAGGTCGCGCACGCTGAGCAGGTCCAGCGCGCGCAGCGCGGCGGGCGTGGCGCCGGCGAACTCCTCGGGCTGGGTGAAGTCGCCCACTCCGGGGGCCACACCACGCCGCCACAGGTTGTCAAACCGCTTCTCCACCGGGAAGTCGTAGCCGCGGGCGTCATAGAGGCCGAACGTCATCGCCAGGTCCGACGGAAGCGGCTGGCTGAGCTGCTGCAGGCTGACGCCGATGAAGCGGTTGGGGCGCTGGCTCTGCAGGTAGCGAATCGCCCCGGTGACCGGGGGCGACGCGTTCTTGATTCCGATCGCCGGGTTGAAGCCCATGTTGGCCCGGAACAGGTCGACGACGACCAGCGCCACCATCAGGCCCACGAACACCGCGGCGGGCAGCGGCCGGCCGGCGCGCAGCCGCAGCGCGATCAGCGCGACGCCCGCGGCGGCCAGCGGCAGCCAGATCTCCAGGGCGCTATCGCGGACGATGGCGGCGGTCACGGTCCCCTCGATGTCGGCCCCGGAAGGAGGCGCCGGTGGGTGGGCGAAGCCCCAGGCCACCTTCAGCCCGGAGCCGAGGCGCGTGCAGGTCGAGGGTGCCCGCCGCCACCATCCAGACGATCGGGATGAGGAAGATCGTCCCCGCGGCGGCCAGCACCGCGCGGCGGCTGAGCTGGCGGCTGAGCCGGCGGCTGAGCCGGGGCAGGCGCATCGCGGTGAGGTCGTCCAGCCCCCAGCCGGCGAGCAGCGCGAGGCTGAGCAGCACGTAGATGAGCAGCCGCTCGTTGTGGGCGGCGCTGAACCCGGGCAGGGCACTGACCACGCTGAACACGGGCCGGATGCCCACCACCATGCAGGTGCAGAACAGCGCGTAGATCGCGACGGCCCACCGCTCCCCGCTGCGGCGCACCAGCAGCGCGGTGGCGGCCAGCATCAGCGTGGCGGCGCCGGCGTACCAGCCCCGGACCTGCATGAACGACTCGAGGTCGACCTGCGTCGGCCGGCCCCAGTAGTCGTGCAGGAACAGGGCCCCGAGGTACTTGCGCGGCCAGAAGCCGGCGGCCTGATTGAGGCGATGTGAGAGGTCGCCCGAGTGCAGCACGAACTCCAGGAACGGCGCCAGGACGAGCGCGGCCAGCCCCGCCCCGGCGGCCAGCGCCACCACGTAGGCCGCCACCGGCCGGGTCAGCTCGCGCCATGCCATCGCGCGCCGGCGGCGCCACCACAGCGCGCGAAAGACGAAGAACACCGACGCGGTGAACAGGAGGTGGAAGCTCGACTCCGGGTGCCCGCCCAGGAACTGCAGGCCGACGACGGCCGCCAGCCCCGCCACGGGGAGCCGCCCGGGGCGGCGGACGAGCAGCTCGGTCAGCGCCAGCGTCCAGCCGATGAACGCGTACACGCTGGTCAGCGGCCAGGCCAGCCACACCACGAAGAACGTCCCGAAGGCGAACACCACGCCGGTGAGGAGGGCCCCGCCGAAGCGCATCCCCAGTACTCGCGCCAGGATGAAGGCGCCCAGCGCGCCCAGGAACAGCTTGAGCATCGCCGCCACCGCCAGCGACTTCCAGAACGGCAGGACGTAGGACGGGACGCTGAAGGGCGAGAAGACCGCCGACTGCCCGTCGGCCAGCAGCGGGCGCCCCGCCATCACGTAGGGGTTCCACAGCGGGATCGTGGGCAGCTGCGAGCGGGTGTAGCGCAGCATCGGCTGAAAGACGTTGGAGGCGTCGGCCAGCTCGAAGTTGGTGCCCAGGCCCGGCACGTCGGCGGGCTTGGAGGCCTGCCAGGGCACCGAGCTGAGCAGCCCGTCCGAGCTCGACAGTGTGCGCCCCGGCGCGAGTCCCTGGCCGACCATGACCACCGCCAGCACGGCGTAGATGACCGCCGCCGCCAGCGTGGGCCGGCGTGACCACCAGCCCCAGGCGCGCCTCAGGCCAGACGTCCGCTCGCCGCTGTCTGGAGCCGCGGCAACCGACGTCGAGGCGCTCAACACCGGCGGTATCGTAACTGTCGGCCGCCCGGGTCAGGTACCTTTCGCCCGCATGGAAAGCGGCATCCAGGTGGAGCCCGACGACGCGGGGGCGGTTTCGGGCGCGGCCGGAGGGTTGGACATCGACGCGTTCAGCGCGGCCGACCCGCCGCTGAAGATCCTGGTGCTGGCCGACCGCGACTGGACGCACCCTCAGGGCGGCGGCACCGGCGCCAACGTCTACGAGAACATCGTCCGCTGGGCCCTGTGGGGCCATCAGGTGACGCTCGTCGCCGGCGAGTACCCGGGATGCGCGCCCGTCGAGATGGTGACGCCGAACCTCATCGTCCACCGCATGGGAGGGCGTGGCTCGGTCTTCCCGCGCGCCGCCTGGGCGGTCATGCGCGGGCTGGGCGCCGATGCCGACGTCGTCTTCGAGGTCATCAACGGGATCACGTTCCTCACCCCGCTGTGGCTGCGCAAACCGCGGGTGGCCCTGGTCAACCACCCCCACCGGGCCCTGTACATGGGCGAGTTCGGCCACCGGGTGGGCCGGCTGCTGTGCGCCGCTCTCGAGGAACTGCCCCTCCGACTGCTCTATCGCCGGGTGCCGTTTCTCACCATCTCTGACTCGGCGCGCCAGGAGCTCGTGACGCTCGACGGGGTCCCGGAGCAGAACATCACGATCGCCTACTGCGGGGTGGGCCCTGGGCCCTATGGGCCGGGCGAGCGGGCGCCGGAGCCGCGCCTGCTCTACGTCGGCCGGCTGAAGGCGTACAAGCGCATCGAGGTGCTCCTGGACATGCTCACCGAGCTGCCCGAGGCCACCCTGGACATCGCCGGCCACGGCGACCACGGCGAGACCCTCGACGACGAGATTGCGCGCCGCGCGCTGGGCGACCGCGTGCGGGTCCACGGCTACGTCGATGAGCAGACCAAGGCCGATCTCTATCGCCAGGCGTGGGTCCACGTGACCGCCTCGATGTCCGAGGGCTGGTCGCTGACCGTGATGGAGGCCGCGCTGTGCGGGACCCCGAGCGCCGCGGTGGCGATCGGCGGCCTGCGCGAGTCGATCGTCGACGGCCAGACCGGGATCCTCGCCCGCGACCCCGCCGACCTGCGCCGGCGCGTCCGGGAGCTGCTTCAGGACCACGAGCTCCGCGCCCGCCTCGGGGAGGCCGCGCTCGCCCGGGCCGAGACGTTCACCTGGGAGCGGACCGCCACCACCACGCTGGCGGTGGTGCAGCGGCAGGTCGCCACCGCCTCCCAGGTGCGCCGCGGACGCCGCCGTCCGGCCGGGGCGTGAGCTCCGTCGACGCCAGGACGCCCGCCACGGGCTTCGCCGAGGTCCTCACGCGGCTGGACGGCGTCGCCGGCTGGCTCACCGAAGCGCAGGCGCGCTGCCTATGGGATGCGGCCGGCGATGTCCGCGACGGCGGCCGGATCGTCGAGATCGGATCCTTCCGCGGGCGCTCCACGATCGTGCTCGCCTCGGCCGCAGACCCCGGCGTGGAGGTGGTCGCGATCGACCCCCACGGTGGGGGCGACCGCGGCCCGCAGGAGATCACCCCCGACGCCGCGCGCGGCGAGGAGGACTTCGCCGCCTTCCGCGCCAACCTCCAGCGCGCCGGCGTGGAGGACCGGGTGCGCCACGTGCGGCTGCCCTCAGATGCGGCGTGGCACGAGCTCGACGGCCAGATCGACCTGCTCTACGTCGACGGCGCCCACCGCTACCGCCCGGCCCGCGCCGACATCGAGCACTGGGGGGCTCGGGTGGCTCCGGGAGGCGCCCTGCTCATCCATGACTCGTTCAACGCGATCGGGGTGATGCTGGCCCAGTTGCGCCTGCTCGTCTTCTCGCGAGGGTGGCGCTACCGCGGGCGCCACGGTTCGCTGGCCGTGTACCGCCGCGAGCCGCTGGGCGCCGCCGCCATGGCGGTCAACGCCGCGCGTCAGCTGGCGGGGCTGGCCTACTTTGCCCGCAACATGTGTGTGAAGGTGGCGCTGGTGGCCCACCTGAGGCCGGCGGCTCGCCTGCTGGGCCACGGCGACGAGCCCTGGCCCTACTGACCCGGGGCGCTCTCGGGGACCAGCGCGGCCTCGGCGTCCAGCACGGCGTCGGGGTCCACGTGCGGGTCGGCCAGCGGCACCGCGCGCACCGGCCACGCCCGCCGCAGGCTCGGGAAGCGCAGGCTGGGCACCAGCCACAGCGCCTCGAAGGCGATCGGCAGCGAGATCTTGCTCTCGCCGACGGTGCGATCGCGGAACACGATCGGCACCTCGGTCACGCGGAAGCCGGCGCGCAGCGCCCGGAAGCCCAGCTCGATGTTGAAGACGTAGCCCTGGGAGCGCAGCGTCGCCAGGTCCACGCCCTCCAGCACCTCGCGGCGGATGCAGCGAAAGCCGCCGGTGAGGTCGCGCACCCCGACGCCCAGGATGCGGCGGGCGTACAGGGAGCCGGCGCGGCTGAGCAGCCGGCGCAGCCGCGGCCACTGCTCGATCGCGCCGCCGGCCACGTAGCGTGAGCCGACCACCAGGTCGCTGTCGCGCGCGGCGGCCAGGAGGGCGGGCAGATGCGCGGGATCGTGCGAGTAGTCGGCGTCCATCACGATCACCAGCTCGGCCCCGCCCTGCAGCGCCCGCTCAAAGCCGGCCAGGTAGGCCCGACCCAGCCCCTGCTTGGCGGGACGATGAAGCACCTCGACGGCCTCCAGCTCCCCCGCCAGCGCATCGGCCACCTGCCCGGTGCCGTCCGGCGACGCGTCGTCGACGATGAGCAACCGATGCTCGCCGGGCACCAGCCGCTCGAGCTCGTCCAGCGCCGCCCGGACGATCCGCTCGACGTTGCCGGCCTCGTTGTAGGTCGGAACGGTGAGCCACACGCGGCGTCCATTCATGGCCGCAACCCTACGCGTTTGCGGCGATTTGTGAGCCCGCTCGGCCCCGGCGGGCCACCGATACGCTTCCCCGTCGATGTCCAAGGCCCGCCGAGACGCGCGCGTGCCCGCGCTGCTCGGCGCCGTGGCGTTCGTGCTCGCGTTCGCCCAGCGCCCCGGCTGGGCCACCGCCGACACCAAGATCAACCTGCACGTCGACCCGGGCCGGTTCCTGGTCGACGTGGCCTCGATGTGGACGTCGACGGGGCAGCTCGGCGATGTCCAGGCCGGGCAGCAGGCGGGCTACCTGTTCCCGATGGGCCCGTTCTTCGCCGCCGGGCACGCCATCGGGCTGTCTGACTGGGTCGTCCAGCGCCTGTGGCTGGGGACGGTGCTCGCGCTGGCCGCCATCGGCACCGCGCGACTGCTCGGCGCGCTGCTCGGGCGTCCCTCGGTGCCCGCCCAGCTGGCCGCGGGCGCCGTCGTCCTGCTCAACCCGTTCGTGGTCACCTACGCCAACCGCACCACGGTGACGTTCCTGGCCTACGCCGCGCTGCCGTGGCTGATGCTTGCCGTCTACCGGGGCCTGCGGGAGTCCCGGGGCTGGCGCTGGCCGGCCGCCATCGCGCTGCTCGTCACCGCGTCGGGGGGCGGCGTCAACGGCGCGGTGACGGCGTGGATGCTGCTGGGGCCGGTGCTGCTGGCGCTCTATGAGTGGGGGACGGGCGCGGTCGATCGCCGCCAGATCGTCGCCTTCGGCATCCGCGTCGTGCCGTTGACCGCCCTGGCGTCGCTGTGGTGGGTCGTCCCCGCCTGGGTCCAGTCCTCCTATGGGATCAGCTTCCTGCACTTCACCGAGCAGCCGGGGACGGTGTGGGGCACCACCAGCGCGACTGAGAGCCTGCGGCTCATGAGCTTCTGGCTCTCCTACGTCGGGATCGGCTTCGCCGGGCGGGCCATCCCGTACTTCGACGACTCGCGCACGCTGCTGTTCTCGGTCCCGGTCGTGATCGCCACGCTGCTGGTGCCCGCCGCCGCGCTCGGGAGCTTCGTGTGGGCGCGTCGCTGGCGCTACGGTCCGTTCCTGCTCGGCCTGGCCCTGGTCGCGGTGCTGGTCATGCAGGCCGGCTTCCCCGAGGGGACGCCGCTGCGCCACGGGCTGACCTTCACCTACAACCACGTCAGCGCCGTCCAGTTCCTGCGGGCCTCCTATAAGGCGGCGCCGCTGCTGGCCCTGGCCCTGGCCGGCCTCGCCGGCGTGGGCGCCGACGAGCTGTGGGGCCGCCTCGGGGCCCGTGCCGGCGCCGTGTGGTGGCGGGCCGGCGCGGTCCTCGCCGGGCTGGCGGTGCTCGTGCTCGCGGCGTGGCCGCTGGCCTCGGGCCGCGCCCAGGACGCCCAGGTCTCCTTCAAGGCGGTCCCGGCGGCGTGGCGCGCCGCGGCCACACAGTTGGATCGCCAGCTCCCCGCCAACGCCCGGGCCATGGTGCTGCCCGGCGACCTGTTCTCCTTCTACCGCTGGGGCGGCACCGTGGACCCGATCCTGCCCGCGCTGTCCACGCGCCCGGTGGCCGAGCGCGCCGAGGTCCCCTACTCAGACCTGCGCGCCACCACCCTGCTGTGGACGATCGACGCGCTCGTACACCAGCAGCGGCTGCTGCCCGGGCAGCTGGGACCGCTGCTGTCGCTGATCGGGGTGCGCTCCGTCGTCACCGGGACCGACGACGACCTGGCCCGCAGCGACGCGCCGGCGCCCGCCGACGCGGCGGCGCAGTTGGCGGCGCAGCCGGGCTTCGCCCGGCCGGCGCGCAGCTACGGGCCGCTCACCCGCTTTGCCCCCAACGCTCCCGGGCCGCAGGTGGCGCTGGCGCAGGTCCGCCGCTACGACCTCCCCTCGGCGCGGGGCCTGGTCCGCGTCGAGCCGCGCGCCCAGCCCGTGGTCGTCGACGGCGGGGCCGGTGGACTGGCGGAGTCGGCGGCCTTCGGGGCACTGCCCGCCAACCAAGCCCTGCTCTACTCCGCTGACCTGGATCCGGCCCAGCTGCGAGCGCAGCTCGCGCACGGCGGGCAGCTGGTGATCAGCGACTCCAACCGCCGGCAGGCCTTCGTCACCGGTTCGCTGGAGCAGAACGCGGGGCCGGTCCTCACGCCCACGCAGGATGTGAGCGCCGACGGCCTCATCCTCGACCCGTTCGGCCGCGGTCCCGACGATGAGACCGTCGCTGCCTACACAGGCGTGCGCTCGGTCCAGGCCCCCTCCTCGCCCGAGGTCACCCAGTTCCCCGAGCATCAGCCCTTTGCCGCCATCGACGGCTCGCCGTCGACCGCCTGGCTGGCCGACCCCACGCTCGGGGGGCCCAATCGCTGGCTCCAGGTCGACTTCGACCGCCCCCGCGCCGTCCCCTCGGTGCAACTGCTGCCCGACGACGGCGCTGCGGGGCAGGTGCGGCGGGTGCAGATCGCCGGGCGGATGTTCGCCGTGCACCCCGGCTGGAACCGGCTGGCGCTCGGGCTGCGCGGCGTCTCGAGCCTGCGCGTGTCCCTCACCGATGTGGTCGGTGGCGCGGGCGGGATCTCGGAGCTGCGCATCCCGGGCGTGTCCGCCACCGAAGCGCTGCGGCTGCCCGTCGACGCCACGCGGGCGCTGACGGGCGGCGATCTGAGCTCCACCGGGCTCACTTACCTGTTCGAGCGCGTCACCGGCGACGACCCGTTCGCCCGCGACCTCGCCCACGGGCTGCGCGACGTCCACCGGCCCGGCGACGCTGAGCAGACGATGCGCCGGGTCTTCGACGTGCCCGCAACCCGGCGGTTCAGCGCCACGGCGTGGGTGCAGCCCTTCTCCCAGACCCCGGACGACACCCTGGACCGCCTGGTGGGGTACCGCGGGCCCGTCACGGCGACCTCGTCGAGCCGGGTCGAACGGCGAGCCACGCTGGCGCGCCTCGATGGCGCTCGACGGAAACCCGCAGACCACCTGGGTCGCGGACTGGAGCGCCGGCACGCCACCGTGGCTGTCGGTGACCCTCCGCTCTCCGGTGCGGGTGAGGGCACTGACGCTGACCCCGGCGGGCCAACCGGTGCGCCGCCCCACCCGGGTGCGCGTGCTCTGGCCGGGCGGATCGACGCCGCCGCTGACGGTCTCGGCCTCCGGGCAGGTGACGCTGCCCCAGCCGGTCCGGGCGCGCACCTACCGGCTCGAGGTCCTGGAGGCGGTGGCGCCTGCGGGCGCGACGCCCGCCGACCGCCGCGCCGTCGGCATCGCCGAGATCGCCGGCCTGCCGCAGGTGCACGCGCGCGCCTCAGCCCGCTTCACCGCGCGCTGCGGCATCGTTCAAATCCAGGTCGGGACGGCGCCGATGCCGCTGCGCGTGTCGGGCTCGGCCCGCGCCTTCGACGACGGCACGCCGCTGCGCGCCCAGTCGTGCGGGAGCCCCGTGACGCTCGCCGCCGGCGTCCAGCGCCTGGCGGTGGCGCCCGGGGCGCTCGCGGTCGACGACCTGCGCCTGTACTCGCCGGCGCCGCAGCCGGTCGCCGTCGCGGCCAGCACCGGGTCGGTGACCAGGGCGGGCGGGTCCGTGTCATCCGGCCGCGGCGCTTATGACCATGTTCGCGTCACGGTCAGCGCGCCGTCGTGGCTCGTGCTGGGCGAGGGGTACAACCGCGGCTGGCGCGCGTCGTGCAATGGCCGGGCGCTCGGGGCCCCGATCCCGATAGACGGCTATGCCAATGGCTGGCGCGTGCAGCCTGGATGCGCCGATGTGAGCTTCACCTTCGCCCCCAACCGCATCGCGCTGTTGGGCTACGTGATCTCGGCGGTGACCGGGGTCGCTCTGCGTCCTGCTCATCGGCGTTGGCTGGTGGCGGCGCCGGCGGGGTGTTCGTGGAAATGGGGCTGAGAGGCCCACAGTCGCCCACACCCCCGTGCCCGCGGAGCCTCTCGCCTCACGGCCGGCCGACCGCGCGCTCACGGCGGCTCTGCCGGCCGCATTCGTGTTCGGCTTCGTCTTCGGAGTCGTTCCGGGGGTCGTGTCGGTGCCGGTGATCGCGCTCGTGTTGTGGCGGGGGATCGGCGGCCGCCGGCTCACGATCGCGGCGGCCGCCTTGCTGGGAATCGTCGTGCCGATCCTCTACCTCGTGCACCCGGGCAACGAGCGCGGCGGCAACCACTTCGGCTACGCCATGGGCCACCTCGGCGCCCACTACGTCGCCGTGGCCGCGCTCGGCCTACTGATGCTGGCGCTGTGGCGCAGCCGGCAGCGTCGGAGCGCCGACGGCGTCGCGCGCTGACTGAAGCGCGGTCTCGCGCACATGGGCCCGCGCGGCCACGAGCTCGCGCAGGACCGGGATGACGATCCGCCGCATGGAGAGCCGCGACCCGGGCCGGTGCACCCACACGATCCCGCACGGCTCCACCGTGTAGCCCATCGCGCGCGCCAGGGCCAGGGTCTCGGCATCAAACGCCCATCCCTCGATCCGCGTGCGTCCGAACGCGTCGCGCGCGGCGGCCGCGGTGAAGAGCTTGAAGCCGCAGAACACGTCGCGCAGCGGCTCGCCCATCACCCGGCGGCAGAGGAAGATGAAGCCGAGGCTGGCGGCGCGCCGCTGGACGGGCTGGTAGCGGCCCACCTGAGAGTCGGCGGCGTTGCGCGCGCCGGCCACGATGTCAGCGGAGCCGATCATCGCCTCCATCGCCGGCAGCGAGACCAGGGATGGGGTGCAGTCGGCGTCGCAGAGCAGCCGCAGCTCGCCCGCGGCCTCGAGCATGCCACGCCGGACCGAGTACCCCTTGCCGCGGTTGCGCTCGTTGCGCAGCAGCCGGACGCGCGAGTCCTCCAGAAAGGGGCCCAGCCGCTCCGCGGTGGCGTCCTGGCTGGCGTTGTCGACCACGAGGATCTCCCAGTCGCCCCCGCGGGCCTCCAGCGCGCGCTGCACGGCCGGCACGACCGTGCCGATCTCCTGTTCCTCGTTATAGACGGGGATGACCACCGACATCGAGCGTGCCCTCGGCATCGGCACAGTCTATGTGCGGGTGGGCAGGCCGGGCACCCGGTACAGAAGCACTCCGCCAATCGAGATCGGGCGCACCCCAAGGCTGCCGAACAGCGTCCGCCACGGCCCCGGTACGGTCTCGTCCACCACCACCGCGGTCACCCCCTTGTCGCGCGCGAACCGGCGCAGCTGGGCGGCGTAGTCGCTGGTCAGCCGCCCGGTGAGCAGGGTGTTCCAGGTGGGGTAGCGCGTGTAGCTGGGCGGGAACGGGTTGCCCGCGTACCCGTCGGCGAGCTTGAAGGCAAAGCCCGTGTCGGCCTGCCAGCGCTCGTTGGGCCCCCAGGCGGGGATCGTCAGCACGCGGTCGGAGGACGCGAGGTAGTGGCGGTAGGTGTCGTGGGCGAAGAACGGCGGATCCTGGATCGGCGTGTCCCAGGCGGCGTTGCCCACGTCGGGGACGATGAACGCCACCGCCAGCAGCGCCAGGGCCCATCGCCACCAGCCCCCACGTCTGAGTGGCCCGGCTCGCGAACCACTGAGGAACAGGGCCACGATCACCGCCGCCGGCAGGACCACGAACAGCGCCAGGCGCACCGGGATCGCGTAGCGCAGGATCGGCAGCTTCTCCAGCACCAGCCAGGGGGCCGGGATGGAGGTCTTGTGCCCGCGCACCACGACGTGCGCGCCCAGCGTGCACAGCGCCGCGACCACCAGCGACAGGACGGCCACCCACGCCACTCGCTCCCGTCGCTCGCGCCAGGCGAAGGCGGCGATGATCGCGATCAGCGGCAGCCCGAGGTAGGACTCGATGCCCGACCCCACGAACGCCGGCGACCGGCGGGTGACGGCCATCAGCGGCGAGGGGAGCACGTAGGCGGCCAGGTCGGCCGGGAAGCCGACGGCGCCCGGCGGGTAATGGTGGCCGAAGAAGAAGAAGGCCAGGAACGGGCTGATGAGGACAGCCGTGCCCACATAGGCCACGATCAGCAGCCGGACGGTGTCCAGCAGCTCCCGGCGCCGGTCGGGCAGCAGCGCGAACGCCAGCGCCAGCGCCACCGCGCCAAACAGCGTCGCCGTGGCCAGCACCTCGCTGGAGATCAGGTACTGGCCGGCCAGCGCGAGCGCCATCCAGACCACGAACGCGCGCGATCCGATCTGGCCCTGCACACGACGCAGCACGAGCCACACGAACACGGGCAGCAGCGCCACCAGCGCCAGGTAGGGGCCGCCGGTGAGGTGGATGAGCATGTAGGGGGAGAACCCGAACACGTAGCCGGCGGCCAGCGATGGCGCCGTCCGGCCGGTGAGGTGGCGGCACAGGATGAACGCCGTCCAGGCGCTGAGCGCCGGCGAGGCGAGCTGGATCACGTTCCAGGTGACCGCCGGCCCGAAGGCCAGCGTGACCGGCGAGAGCAGCAGCGCGGGCCCCGGCATCGCGGTGGCCCAGGTCAGGTTGAACCCCTCGGGCACGAACATCACGTGAGTGACGAACGGGTTCAGGCCGTGCAGCAGGGCGTGGGGCCACCAGGCGAAGAACCACATGAACTGGCTGGAGTCGATCGGGTCCGAAGCGACGATCCGACTGCCCAGGTGGCCGAGCACCGGGAGCCCGAACAGGACCAGCGACAGGACCGCGTAGAGCCCCAGTGCCCACAGGGTGGGCAGGCTCCGGCGCTCAATCTCGATCGCGGCCGGCTGTTGCCGGCTGAGCGGCCCGTCGAGCGCCGTCACCGGTCGACGGGAGAGGTCGCGGCCGGCTCGCCCGCCGCCGACGGGGCGCCGGGCTCCGGCTCGCTCCCCGGCCCGCGGCGCGTGACGCTGTCGATCAGATAGAGGGGCCGAGCCAGGACCTCGGCGTGCACGCGCGCCAGGTATCGGCCCAGGATCCCCACCGTCGTCAGCTGCACGCCGGACAGGAACAGCACTGCGGCCAGCACCCACAGCCACACGCCCGGATGCACGACGCCGGCCAGCTTGAGGACCAGGATTACCACCGCCCCCAGTGCGCTGAGTTGGGCGGTGAGGATCCCGAACAGCGTGGCCAGCTGCAGCGGCACGTCAGAGAACGCGGTCAGCGCCTCCAGCGCCAGGCCCATCAGCTGCGGGTAGGAGGCCCCGCGCCCAGCGTGCCGGCCGGCTCGCCGGTACTCGATGGGGACCTGCTCGAAGCCGACCCAGGCCACCAGCCCACGCAGAAAGCGCCGCCGTTCCGGCATCCGCCTGATGGCCTCCACCACCCGCCGGGACATGACGCGGAAATCACCGGCCTGGCCCTGGTAGGGGACACGAGCCACCCGGGCCATCAGCCCGTAGAACACGGTGGCCAGAAACCGCTTGAGCGCACTCTCGTCGCGGCCGATGCGCCGCGCGTAGGCCACGTCGGCCCCGCGGTCGATCGCCGCCAGCATCTCGGGCAGGAGCTCGGGCGGGTCCTGCAGGTCGGCGTGCATCAACGCCACGTTGCGGCCGCGGGCCTCGTCCAGGCCCGCCGACATCGCCACCTCCATCCCGAAGTTGCGCGACAGCCGCACCAGCGCGATCCCCACCGGCCCGGGGTTGGTCATCCACCCGGCGATCAGCGCCGGGGAGGCGTCGGTGGAGCCGTCGTCGACGTAGACGATCTCGCTCGGCCCGTCCAGCCCGCTGAGAGTGTCGGTCAGGCGCCGGTGCAGCTCGGGCAGTCCCGCCGCCTCGTTGAACACCGGTACCACCACCGACAGCAGCGGTTCCTCGTCGCGCGCCATCACGTGCGGAGAGTAGGGGTCCGCAAGGAGAGAAGTGACCGTCAGCGGTCTGCTCAGGGCCCGCGACGAAATTACCTGCGGCTCCGACGGCGTCTGGTCGCGCCTGACGCTGCTCGCTCGCCCTCACGGACCACCGGTACGATCGCGGCGAGCGAGCGGCGTCAGCCACGACCAGTCACTCGCCGGATTCCACAGCTAATTCCGTCACGAACCCGAGGATTCGCGCGCCGTGGAGGAGCAGGCATACCGTCAGCAGTTTCAGCTGGAGAACGGCCACTGGTGGTTTACGGGGCGGCGCGCGGTGATGTGGGCGCTGCTGCACCGCGCCGGGGTGCGCGACGGCGCGCGGATGCTCGACGCCGGGTGCGGCACGGGCCGCAACCTGCAGGAGTTCGGCCGGCTCGGGCCCGCCACCGGCGTTGACCCGTCGCCGGAGGCCATCGACTTCTGCCGCCAGCGCGGGATCGAGGGGGTGACACGCGGGACGATCGAGCACCTGGAGTTCCGCGACGGCGCGTTCGACCTCATCCTGGCCACCGACGTGCTCGAGCACCTGCGCGACGACCGCGCCGCCCTGCGCGAGCTGCGCCGCGTCGCCGCCCCCGGAGCCAACCTGCTGTGCACGGTGCCCGCCTACCGCTGGCTGTGGAGCGGCCACGACGACGAGCACCATCACTTCCGCCGCTACACGCTGCGCGAGCTCCGCGCGGCACTGCGGGCCGGGGGCTGGCGGCCCCTCGCCGAGAGCTACTTCAACACCGTGCTGCTGCCCCCGATCGCCGCCGTCCGGCTCCTGGCCCGGCGCCGCCGCCGCGACCCGGATGCCGGCCGTCCCGATCTGCGGCTCACGCCTCCGGCGCTCAACGGGCTGCTCGCACAACCGATGCGCGTGGAGGCAGCGCTGATCGGCCGGGGAGTGCGGCTGCCCGCCGGGGTGTCGATCGGGGTGGTGGCCCGTGCCGCCGAGTCACCATGAGCCGGCCGTGATCGGCCGCGCCGCACGGTCGCTGCGCCTGCGGGCCGCCGACCTGTCCGACGTGGCCCGGCGCCACCGCGACCCCCTCATCCCGCCCCGCCGCCTCGCCGGCTACGTCGGCGACTCGGACTTCGCGACCACCGGCGAGGAGTTCCTCGGCCACTTCCGCGAGCTCGGTGGGCTGCGGACGCAGGACCGCGTGCTCGAGATGGGCTGCGGCATCGGGCGCATGGCTCGCGTGCTCGTGCCGGACCTGCGCCCGCCCGGGTCCTACGACGGCTTTGACGTCGTCGACTCGGGGATCGCCTGGTGCCAGGAGCACTACCGCGACACCCCGGCGCCGTTTCGCTTCGTGCACGCCGACCTGCGCAACAGCGCCTACAACCCCGGCGGCACCCTCGACCGCCGGCAGCTACCGCTTCCCCTACGAAGCCGGGGCGTTTGACCTGGTCATCGCGACGTCCCTGTTCACGCACCTGCTCCCCGCGGCGGCCGAGCACTACCTGGCCGAGGCCGCGCGGGTCCTGGCGCCCGGCGGCCGGCTGTTCTGCACCTGGCTGCTGTTCTCGGCGCAGCGACCGGCGCCGGCCGAGTTCGTGCCGCTGCGCGGCGATGGCGCCGGCGCGGCAACGCTCGTGGCCGATCCCGACGTCCCCGAGAGCGCCGTGGCCTACGAGGAGAGCTGGCTGACCGAGCGGCTCAGCGCCCGCGGGCTCTCACTGCACGCGCTGGCCCACGGCACCTGGCTGGCCGGGGAGGGCCGCAGCTTCCAGGACATCGTCGTCGCCCACCGGGCCTGACCCGGGTCCCGCGCCTCCCGGCCCGCCGGCACCGCCGCGCACCGCCCCGAGCAGCTCGCCCACCAGGTCGCGCTCGCGCCACAGCGCCATGCCCGTGTAGGCGGCCACGAACAGCACGAGCTCGGCGATGGCCTGGCCCAGCGTGCGGTGCTGCCCCCACAGGATCGCGCGCACCGCCAGTGGCGCTGCGGCGGCCACCAGGATCGGGACGAGCGTGGGGGCGACGATCTGGCGGTAGCGCACCTCGGGGAGCAGCCGGCGCACGAACACCCCGCGCACGGCGAAGGGCACGAGCGCGGCGGCGATCCGGGCCAGCACGAAGCCGTGAAAGCCGTCGAGCAGCAGCCCCGCGGGCACGAGTACGAGGAAGGCCACCGCGCCGGCGACGGCCTCGACCGCCGGCGGCCGGGTGTCTCCGTGGGCGCGGAAGAAGGAGAACCAGTTGAAGCCGAGCTGGGTGATCGCCCCGACGATCGCCAGGCCCTGGAGCAGCACCACTGCGGGCTCCCACCGGTTGCCCAGGACGAAGTGCACGAGGTCGGGCGCGAACAGGACGACCCCGACGGCGTAGGGGAGCACCCACAGCAGCGTCGCCCGGTTGGACTTCAGGTACATCTCCTCCAGCGCCCGGCGCTGGCCCTGGATGGCGCAGATCGCCGGGTAGATGGTGGCGGTGACGATCTGGTCGGCGCGGTCGATGTAGCGCGTGAGCGTCACCGCCAGCGTGATGAAGCCCGCTGCCGCCAGCCCGTCGTGGAGCTTGATCATCAGGATCTGGCCCTGGGCGATGACCAGCGCGCCGGCGATCGTGAGCATGATCGGCCCCGAGAAGCGCAGATAGCGCGCGGCGACCTGGCGGTCATAGCGCAGAGCCAGGCGGTAGGGGGTGATCCGCAGCGTGGCGGCGACGGCGACCACGTAGCCCGCCACCTGGCCCACGACCAGGCTCCACACCCCGAGGCCCGTGGCGGCGGCGAGCGGCACGGTGACGGCGAAGCCGACGACGGGCTGGATCGCCTGCAGCGAGCGCTGGCGCCGGTAGTCCATGCGCCGGAAGAACACCCACAGCGGCGCCTGGAGCGCGAACGCGATCGGCAGGTAGGCCAGGCTCGCCATCAGCGCCAGCAGCCGGTGGTCGCGGTACACCGCCGCGATCACCGGCGAGAGCGCCAGGATGATCAGGCACATCGCCAGCGACAGGCCCAGCTCCAGCGTGAACGCGTACTGGAACTCGCGCTCCTGGTCGGCCTCCTCCTGCTGGACGAACAGCTCGTCGATGCCCACCCGCTTGAGCGCGATGAGCGAGATCACGGTCGTCGAGACGACGCCGTAGAGGCCGATCTCGCGCGGGCCCAGCAGGCGCGTGACGACCAGACCCTGGACCAGGACCAGGCCGTCGATGCCCGACCAGGAAGCCGGCGGTGACGATCGTGCCCCGCAGCGTGCGCCGGCGCAGCTCGGCGCGCGGGAACGGCAGGCGGTCGCTCACGGGCGGCGGCGGGCGCCCCGGGCCAGCAGCACCTGATAGACGCCGTAGCGCGCGATCGGGCGGTAGTGGCCCGCGAGGTAGGCGTCGAGGATGTGGACCCCGCTCGAGCGTGAGGAGCCGTTGGGCTCGTTCGTGCTCGGCGCGGGGGTCCAGCCAGCGCACGACGACGCGGGTGTGCGCGCGCCGCAGCGAGCCGACGATCTCGTTCTGCACCGACGCGGTGGTCACCACCCCGGGCTGCATCACGTCATAGCGCGGTCGGGTTGGGGTGGCCGGTGATGACGTAGAGCAGCGGGTCGCCGGCGGTGACGCGGTCGGTCCGCGGCGATCGGTGACGAAGATCGGCTCCCCGGGCGCGGTGATGCGGCCAGCTCGGCCTCCAGCGCCGCCAGCGCCTGGGCGTCGGCGGGCGAGGTCTGCACGCCGTCGCCGGCGGGACCGGGCACCGCCGCGCCCGCCGGCGGGTGCAGGAGCTGCCCGGCGCGGCGCTCCACGCCGTAGATGGCGATCAGCGCCAGGCCGACGAGCAGCGCCGACCCGCAGCCAGCCGCGGGCGCGCCACCGCCGCCGTCCACGCCAGCATCACCGGCAGCACCGCCGCCAGCGGGACGAGGTGGTAGACGTCGGTGCGCCCGAGCAGGTAGCCGAGGCCGACCAGCGCCAGCGGGGCCAGCGACCACGCCTCGGGGTCGGGACCCGGCGCCGGCGGCCCGGCGGCGATGCCGCCGTGCATCGAGGCCCGGGCGTTGACCGGGCGGCGCTGGCGGCCCACGCGCCATCTGCACGCACCACAGCGCCAGCCCGACGAGCAGGATGAGCGGGATGTAGAACTCGATCAGCTTGCTGGGTCGCCACGGGCCGTGGAAGGCCAGCGGGAACGGCAGGCGCTGGAGGCCCTGGATCGCGTAGAAGCCGACCGTGTCGTGCCACATCGCGTGCGGGGCGACGACGAAGAACGGCCCCAGCGAGACCACCGCCACGGCCGCCGCGGAGCTCGAGCGCGCGGGCGCGGCGCCCGCGCGGCGCGGTGAGGAGCACGCCGGCGATCGCCGCGATGCCCAGCTCGAAGCGAAACAGGACGGCCAGACCGGCCAGGGCGCCGGCCAGACCGGGACGACGGCGCGCCGCCAGCAGACGCGGCGAAGGACAGCAGCAGCGCGGGCGGGTTGGGCCCGGGCAGCATCGGAAACGCCATCACGCTCGGCCACCGCCAGCCACGCGCCCAGCGCGTAGACCTCAGGCGCCCGGCGCCGGGCCAGGCGGTAGGCCAGCAGCGCCACGCCCGCGTCGATGGCCACCGCCACCACCCGCCAGGCCAGCAGCGAGGCGCCGAAGATCTCCTGCAGCACGGCCAGCACGAGCGGCTGACCGGGCGGATAGTTGGTCCAGAAGTCGCGGTAGGGCCACTGGCCGAGGCGATCCGCGCGCCCGCCTGGAGCATCAGCCCCTCGTCGTGGGGCGCGATCCCCTGCACGATCGTGAACGCGGCCAGGCCCGCCGCGAGGACGAAGAGCACGATCTGGACGCACGCGCCCGGGCCGCTCGCCCGACCGGCGTCTTGCCCGCCCCGGGCCTCGTAGCGCGAGCCCCTGGCCGAGTGCAGGTAGCGCGGCGGGCGCGTGCGCTCGCCGACCGCCACACGGCCCGCGGCGCTCATCGGCCTGACCCGGTCTCCGGGACGACGGGAACCCACCGGCGCGAGTCTATCTGTGAACATGGCGTGTACGGTGCCGGCGGCATGAGGGTCGGAGTGGACGCTCGGGCGCTCGCCGGTGCGCGAGGGGTGACGCGCTATCTGCGCGAGCTGCTGGCCGCGCTGGCCCGCGCGCACCCCGACGACGAGTGGCATCTGTTTCTCCCGGGACGGGGCGCGGTCCTGCTCGGATTTCGCGCCCAACGTCGTGGTGCATCGCCACGTGCTGCCCGGCCGCGTCCTGTTCGGCGCCGCCGCGGTGTGCGGCCGGCCCCGGATCGACCGGCTGATGGGCGTCGCGCCGGATGTGGTCTGGGCTCCGACGATCGCGCCGATGGCGCTGTCGCCGGGCGTGCCGCTGGTCCTCACCATCCAGGACCTCAGCTTCGAGCTGCGGCCCGGTGACTTCACGCCCTACGAGCGGGTCTGGCATCGCGCTGGCGCGGCCGCGAGCCCTGGCCCGGCGGGCGGCGCGGGTGATCGTGCTGGCGCCGCCGACGCGGGGGCAGCTCGTGGACCGCTGGGGGCTGGACGGCGAGCCGGATCGAGGTGGTGGCGCCCGGGGTCTCGATTGCCGCCTGCGTCCGCCGCGCCTCCCGTCCCGCCTGCGCACAGCGCGCCTGCGCTACCTCCTGGCGGTGGGCGCGCTCGAGCCGCGCAAGGCCCCGGACCTGCTCGTGCGCGCGTTCGCGGCCGCGCGCGCGGCGGGGCTCACGGCCACGCTCGTCTTCGCCGGCGACGGGCGCCTGGCGGGCTCGCTCCGCGGCGACGGCGTCACCGTCCTGGGCCACGTGAGCGACGCCGAGCTCGACGCCCTGTACCGCGGCGCGCTCGCGCTGGTCATGCCGTCGCTGCTCGAGGGCTACGGGCTGCCCGGTGCGCGAGGCGCTGGCCCGCGGAACGCCCGCGGTCGTCTCCGACCTGCCGGTGTTCGGGCCCGAGCTCGACCCGGCGGTGCTCCGCGTGGCGCCCGGTGACGAGGCCGCGCTCACGGCGGCGCTGCTGCGCCTGGAGCGCGAGGACGGGCTGCGCGCCGCGCTGGCCGCTGCCGCGGCTGCCGGCCGTGGCCGGGCTGAGCTGGGACGAGGCGGCGCGGCGGACCCGGGCCGTGCTGGCCGAGGCCGTGCCGGCGGGGCGCCGAGGCGGCGAGCGGCGCGGTGATCTCCGTCGTCATCCCCAACTGGAACGGGCGTCGGTGGCTGCCCGGGCTGCCTGGCCGCCCTGCGCTGCGCAGGAGCGCGCGGCCGGACGAGGTCATCGTCGTCGACAACGGCTCGCGCGACGGGTCGCGTGGAGTACCTGCGCGACGAGCACCCCGAGGTGACGGGTCATCGAGCTCTCGGACAACACAGGCTTTGCCCACGCCGCCAACCTCGGCCTGCGCGTCGCCACGCGGCGAGTTCGTGGCGCTGGTCAACACCGACGTCGAGCTGGCCCCGGACTGGCTGGCGCGGCACCACCGCCGCGCTCGAGGCCCACCCCCGCGCCGCCGTCGGTGGCCTGCAAGATGCTGTCCCTGCGACGACCCCGCGGCTCGTCGACGATGCCGGCGACGTCCTGCGCCGCGACGGCGTCTGCGAGCAGCGCGGGCGCTTCGGGCCCGACGACGGCCGCTGGGACACGCCGGGCGAGGTGTTCGGCGCCTGCGCCGGCGCGGCCCTGTACCGCCGCGTCGCGGTCGCTGGACGCCGGCGGCTTCGACGAGCCCTACTTCGCCTACCTGGAGGACGTCGACCTCGCCTTGCGCCTGCGTCTGGCCGGCTGGACCTGCCGCTACGAGCCCGTCGTGGCGCTGCACGCCGCGCAGGGCTCCTCGGATGCGCTGCCCGGCGGCGCCGCCTTTTTGGCCACGCGCAACACGCTCGTCCTGGTGGCGCGGTTCTGGCCGGCGCGCTGGCTGGCGTACGTCGCTGTATCGCCAGCTCGGGTGGGCGTGGCATGCGGCGCGGGAGCGGCGGCTGCGGGCGCATCTGCGCGCTGTGGCCGCCGCGGTGCCGATGCTCCCAGCCGCGCTGCGGGCGCGCCGCGCGCTGCGCCGGGACGCCGTCGTCCCGATCCACGCCGCCGTTCCTGCGCGGCCATGGCGCGGCCCCTGGCCGGGGCCGGGGGCGGGCGCGGGCTATCCGGGCGGCCGCGCCTAACGCGCGGTCCCAGCAGCCGATCCGTTCCAAACTGGGATCGCGGGCGCCAGATTGTCCGCTGGAGCACGCATAGCGACCATCTCGTTCCAAACTCGGCGCCGGGATCCCAGTTTCGAACGGATCGGTCGTTGCGGAGCCTCGCCACGACGGCCAGGGCCGGTCTCCAGGCGCCGAGCCCTCGACCGCTACGTCGCGAGCCCGCGACGTACCCGCGGAGCCCGACCGCTACGCCGCGGAGCCCGCGACCGCTACGCCGCCGAGCCCGCCGCGGCCCGCACCGCCCGCGCCTCGCGCACCCGGTCGGTCTTGTCGAGCGTCACCTTGCGCAGGCGCACGGCGTGGGGGGTGACCTCGACGCACTCGTCGGCGCGCAGGAACTCGAGCGCCTGGTCGAGCGACAGCTCGCGCTTGGGCACCAGCCGCACGAGCTCATCGGCGGTCGAGGAGCGCATGTTGGTGAGGTGCTTCTCCTTGACGGCGTTGACGTCGAGGTCCTCGGCGCGGGAGTTCTCGCCGACGATCATCCCCTCGTAGACCTCGTCGCCGGGCTCGACGAACAGGGTGCCGCGCTCCTGGAGGTTGAACAGCGCGAACGCCGCCACCGTGCCGCGCCGGTCGGCGACCAGCGAGCCGGTGGGCCGGGTGCGCAGCTCGCCGTGCCACGGCTCCCAGCGGTCGAACACGTGGTGCACCAGGCCGGTGCCGCGCGTCTCGGTGAGGAACTCGGTCCGGAAGCCGATCAGCCCGCGCGCCGGGACGAGGTACTCCATCCGCACCCAGCCGGTGCCGTGGTTGACCATCTGCTCCATCCGCCCCTTGCGCAGGGCCATCAGCTGGGTGATGACGCCGACGTATTCGTCGGGAGCGTCGACGCTCATCCGCTCGACCGGCTCGTGGGTCTTGCCGTCGATCTCGCGGGTGACCACCTGGGGCTTGCCGACGGTGAGCTCGAAGCCCTCGCGGCGCATCAGCTCGACCAGGATGGCCAGCGCCAGCTCGCCGCGGCCCTGGACCTCCCACACGTCGGGGCGCTCGGTCTCGGTGATCCGCAGCGAGACGTTGCCGACCAGCTCGCGCTCGAGCCGGGCCTTGACCTGGCTGGCGGTGAGCAGGGTCCCGTCCTGTCCGGCCAGCGGGCCGGTGTTGATCCCGATGGTCACCGACAGCGACGGCTCGTCCACGGTGATCACCGGCAGCGGCGTGGGGCTCGGCGGCGTCGGCCAGGGTGTCGCCGATCGTGATCTCCGGGATCCCGGCCACGGAGATGATCTCGCCCGCCTCGGCCTCGGTCGCCTCGACGCGGTCCAGCGCCTCGGTCACGTAGAGCTCGGAGACCTTGACGCGCTCGATCGAGCCGTCGTGGCGGCACCAGGCGACCGTCTCGCCGCGGCGGATCGTGCCGTTGCGCACCCGGCAGATGGCCAGCCGGCCCACGTAGGGCGAGGCGTCGAGGTTGGTGACGTGGGCCTGCAGCGGGTGGTCGGGCTCGTACTCGGGAGCGGGGATGTGCTCAACCAGCAGGTCCAGCAGCGGCTGCAGGTTGGCATCCGGCTCCGCCCACCCCGCCGGGTCCAGCGACGCCGCGCCCGCCTTGGCGTTGGTGTAGACGATCGGGAAGTCGATCTGGGACTCGTCGGCGTCGAGGTCCAGGAACAGCTCGTAGACCTCGTCGACGACCTCGTCGATCCGCGCGTCGGGACGGTCGACCTTGTTGACGACGAGGATCACCGGCAGCCGCGCCTCGAGCGCCTTGCGCAGGACGAACCGCGTCTGGGGCAGCGGCCCCTCGGAGGCGTCGACGAGCAGCAGCACGCCGTCGACCATCGTCAGGCCGCGCTCTACCTCGCCGCCGAAGTCGGCGTGGCCCGGGGTGTCGACGATGTTGAGCTTGACGCCGCCGTAGCGCACCGCGGTGTTCTTGGCCAGGATCGTGATCCCCTTCTCGCGCTCGAGGTCCATCGAGTCCAGCACGCGCTCGGCCACGTCCTGGTTGGAGCGGAAGGCGCCGGACTGCCACAGCAGCGCGTCGACGAGCGTCGTCTTGCCGTGATCGACGTGGGCGATGATCGCGAGGTTGCGGATGTCTGACCTGATTGCCATGACCGGCGGTGGAGGTTAGTCCGCGCGCCGTCCGACGCGCCCCCGCGGCGGCTTACGACTCGCGGGCGCGGGCGACGAGGACCACGCTGTGGCCGTCGTGACCGAACGGGTGAGCGCGGTGGTGCTCGCGAACGATGTCCATGCCGGCGAGGCCCGCCCGGACGCGGGCTACGGTGAGCACGTGCGGCTCGCTCGGGCTGGGGACGCTGTCGACGTCGAACAGCAGGATCAGGGTTCCTCCGGGGCGCAGGATCCGCCGCGCCTCGCGCATCACCTGCTCGGGGTCGTCGACGTAGTCGAGGCTGTCGCGGGCCAGGACCACGTCGGCGCTGGCCGTAAGCAGCGGCATCCGCTCGGCACCGGCTGACAGGTAGACCGCCGGGGATCCGGCCAGCAGCAGCCCGTGCTCGGCGTAGCGTGCAGCGAGCGGATCCACGCCGATCGAGATGCGGGCCGGGCAGGCGTCGGGGAAACCGAGCGGCCCGGGGCCGATGTCGACCACGACCTTGCCGCCGAAGAATCCGACGTCGCCCAGGTCGGCTTCCCGCGCGACGCGAACCACCTCGGCGCGCGCCTGCTGCCACCGCCGCCCGACGTAGTCGGGCGCGGGCTCGGTTTCGCCCAGGAGCTCAAGCGCGTCGCCGGGCCGGTGCCCGCCGGCACGGATGACGGGCTCCCACTCCTCCAGCCACCAGCGCAACTGGGCGGCATTCTTGAGCTCCACCGGGTCACGGAAGCGGCTGCGCAGCCGCAGGCGATTGCGCGCTCGGCGGATGGCGCTCGTCGCGGGCACGCCGCAGTGTTATCACGATGCCGGGACCCGAAGCTCACATTCGATTGACACCACCCGCGCGATCGCGTCACGCACCGGCTGACGGCTCGCCGCGGGCCTGCGTATCGGCGGTGTCGCCTCGGCGGCTCCGTTCTCGCCGGCCGGGGCGCTGCCCGGCCCGGGGCCCAGGGCGCCCCGCTGTGCCGCGGCGAGCTCAGCGGCCGCCTTCTCCGCCGCGTCGGGATCGCCGGACGCGACGGCCCCCTGCACGGCGTCGATCATCGGGCGCATCAGGTCGATCGGCATCGGGAACACGATCGTCGAGTTCTGGCTGCCGCCGATCTCGCGCAGCGTCTGCAGGTAGCGCAGCTGCAGCGTCACCGGGTTGCGCCGATCACGTCGGCGGCCTCGGCCAGCTTGGCCGCCGCCTGGGCCTCGCCCTCGGCGTTGATGATCTTGGCGCGCCGCTCGCGCTCGGCCTCGGCCTGGCGGGCGATCGCGTGCTGCATCCGCTCGGGGATCTCGACGTCCTTGATCTCGACCGTGGTCACCTTGATCCCCCACGGCTCGGTCTGGGCGTCGATCACCTCCTGCAGCGACTCGTTGAGGTGCTCGCGCTCGGACAGCAGCGTGTCGAGGTCGACGACGCCCGAGCACCGAGCGCAGCGACGTCTGCGCGATCTGCAGCGTCGCCGACTGGAAGCTCTCCACCTCGGTGACCGCCCTGCTGGGGTCGATCACCCGGTAGTAGGCGACGGCGGTGACGCGCGCCGGGACGTTGTCGCGCGTGATGATCTCCTGCGGCGGGATCGTCAGCGTGACCGTGCGCAGGCTGACCCGGACCATCCGGTCGAGCGACGGGATGAGCAGCTGCAGCCCGGGGCCGCGGACCTCCATCAGCCGCCCCAGGCGGAAGACGACCCGCGCTCGTACTCGCGCAGCACCCGGACCGAGCTGGCCACGGCGGTCGAGGCCGACCACGAGGATCACGGCAAGGATGATGATGATGGCGGTGACCATGGCTACAGCAGCTCCCAATCCTCGGCCGGACGGACCGACAGCGTCAGCCCGTTGAGATGCTCCACGACGACCCGGTCGCCGGCGTGCAGCTCCGGGTCGTCCTCGTCGTCGTCGGTGGGGCCCAGCGACCGGCGGGCCTGCCACAGGGCGCCGTCGACGGCCACGCTGCCGCCGACGCGTCGGTCCAGCTGCGCACGACGCCGAGGTGGCCGATGATCCCCTCGGCGCCGGTGCGCACCCGCCGGTGGCGCACGGCGCCGCCCTTGCGGACCGACAGCACCACGCCGCCGCGCCCGCCGGCCGCCAGCGCGCCACCGGCGAGCAGCGCCAGGAGCACCCCGGCGCCGAGCCCGGTGATCGCCAGCACCGCGCCCACCGCCATCACCAGCACGCCCGTGCCCCCCGCGATGCCGTGGGTGGGGTAGTGGGCTTCGGCGACCGCCACCACCGCCCCGATCACCAGCAACGCCAGGCCAAGCGACGTCATGGCTTTAATCGTACGCCGCTGATGACCGACGCACGCCTGCGCAACACCGCCCTGCTCGTCGCCGGGTGCTTCTTCATGGAGAACCTGGACGGGACGATCGTCACCACCGCCGCGCCGCGGATCGGCCGCGCCCTGCATGTGCCCTCCACCTCGGTCGGGCTGGTGATCGCCGCCTAATGGTCACGCTGGCGGTGCTCATCCCGCTCAGCGGCTGGCTGGCGGCGCGCTGGGGGGCGCGGCCGCGTGTTCCTGTCGGCGATCGCCATCTTCACCCTGTCCTCGCTGGCCTGCGCGGCCAGCGCGACGTTCGCCCGAGCTGGTGGTCTTCCGCGTGCTCCAGGGCGTCGGCGGCGCGATGATGGTCCCGGTCGGCCGGCTCGTGGTGCTCTCGCGCACCGACAAGTCCCAGATGCTGCGGATGGTGTCGCTGCTCGTGTGGCCGGCGCTGCTCGCGCCGGTGTCGCGCCGCTGGCCGGCGGCGTCGATCACGACCTACGCGAGCTGGCGGTGGCTGTTTCTCGTCAACGTGCCGCTCGGGGTGCTGGCACTGGCGGTCGCCTGGCGGCTGATCGACTCGCCTCGCACCGAGGACGCCGCCGCCGCTTGATCCGGCCGGCGTGGTGCTCACCTGCGGCGGCCTGGCCGCGGCCACCTACATGGCCTACCTGCTGTCCCAGAGCCGCGTGTCGTGGTCCGGGGTCATCGCCTGCGCCGTCGCCGCGGTGGCCGCGCTCGCCGGCGCGGCGGTGCACCTGCTGCGCACCGCGCATCCGCTGGTCAACCTGCGCACGCTGCGCGTCCCGACGTTCCGGGCCGCGCTGGGCAGCGGGTCGCTGTTCTGGACGGCGATCACCGCTGTGCCCTTCCTGCTCACGCTCCTGTTCCAGAACGTCTTCGGCTGGAGCCCGGTGAAGTCCGGCGCGGTCGTCCTGTTCGTGTTCGTGGGCAACATCGGGATCAAGCCCGCCACGACGCCGATGCTGCGCCGGTTCGGCTTTCGCCCGGTGCTGGTGGCCGCCACCGCGGGCGCCGCGGCCACGATGGTCGCGGCCGCGTTCTTCACCGCCGCCACGCCGCTGGTCCTGATCGCCTTCGTGGCGGTGCTCAACGGCATCGGGCGCTCGGTGGGCCTCACGTGCTACTCGACGATCGCCTTCGCCGACACCCCGCCGGAGCAGATCCGCGACGCCAACACGCTCCAGGCGACCGCGCAGCAGCTGGCGGTCGGGCTCGGGGTGCCGGTCGGCGCGGTGGCGCTGCGCGCCGGCGGTGCCCTCGGCGGAGCGCTGCCCGGCGCAGCCACGGTCGACGAGCCCGTACACCGTCGCGTTCCTGCTGCTGGCCGTCGTCGCGCTGGGCGGCACGGTCGGTGCGCTGCGCCTGCACCCGGACGCGGGCGCCGCGGTCACGCGCCGGCCCGGGCGCGGAGCCCGCGGCGGCCACGGCCAGCGGTGACCCATAGTCACATTCCGTATGACCCATAGAGGCCCGCGGGTGCTATTAACCCTTGAGTGCGCGGGATGTTTCCCGCCTCGCGCATAGCGCGCAATTCGTCACTGACACGGCCCCGATCCAGAGGAAGGCCAGATGACCAACGAAGAGATCCATCAGCTCGCCCAGCGCCTGCGCATCGACTCGATCCGCGCGGCGGCCGCCGCCAACTCCGGCCACCCCACCTCGTCGATGTCCGCGGCCGACCTCATGGCGGTCCTGATGGCGCGCCACCTGCGCTACGACTACGACAAGCCCGAGAACCCCAACAACGATCACCTGATCTTCTCCAAGGGCCACGCCTCGCCGCTCGTCTACGCGATGTTCGCCGCCGCCGGCGCGATCACCGACGAGGAGCTGCTCACCTTCCGCCAGTTCGGCTCAAAGCTCGAGGGCCATCCCACGCCGATGCTGCCCTGGGTCGACGTCGCCACCGGCTCGCTCGGCCAGGGCATGCCGATCGCGGCCGGCGTCGCGCTGTGCGCGCGTGACCTCGATCGCCTGCCCTACCGCGTCTTCACCCTGTGCGGCGACTCCGAGATGGCCGAGGGCTCGATCTGGGAGGCCGTCGAGCACGCCGGCATCAAGGGCCTGGACAACTTCGTCGCCATCATCGACGTCAACCGCCTGGGCCAGCGCGGCGAGACGATGCACGGCTGGGACCTCAGCTCCTACGCCAAGCGCGCCGAGGCCGCCGGCTGGCACACGATCGAGATCGACGGCCACGACATCGCCGAGATCGACCGCGCCTTCTCCGAGGCCGAGGCCACCGCGGGCAAGCCGACGATGATCGTCGCCCGCACCATCAAGGGCTACGGCGCCACCGAGACCGCCAACGTCGAGGGCAAGCACGGCCAGCCGCTCAAGGATCCCGACAAGGCGATCGAGGAGCTCGGCAACGTCGGGCCGATCCACGTCGACGTGGCCAAGCCCGAGAGCACCGGCACGCCGCACGTGTTCGACTCCGACCCGTCGGTCCCGCTGCCCACCTACGAGGTCGGCGGCGACGCCGTCCCGACGCGCAAGGCGTTCGGCGAGGGCGTGGCCGCGATCATGCAGCGCCGCGGCGACGTCGTCGTCATCGACGGCGAGGTGGGCAACTCCACCCACACCGACGAGGTGCATCAAGCAGACGCCCGAGCGCTACTTCGAGGCCTACATCGCCGAGCAGATGCTGATCGCCACCGCCGTCGGCTTCCAGGTCCGCGGCTGGACCCCGTTCGCCGCGACCTTCGCGGCGTTCCACTCGCGCTCGTATGACTTCGTGCGCATGGCGGTCATCTCCCAGGCCAAGCTCTGCCTCAACGGCTCGCACGCCGGCGTCTCGATCGGCGAGGACGGTCCCGTCGCAGATGGCGCTCGAGGACCTGGCCGAGTTCCGCGCGCTCGGCGGCTCGGTGGTGCTCTACCCGTCAGACCCCAACCAGACGGTGAAGCTCGTCGAGGCGATGGCCGACCACGACGGCATCTCCTACCTGCGCTCGACGCGCGCCGCGCTGCCCACCCTCTACGGCCCCGACGAGGAGTTCAAGATCGGCGGCGCGCGCGTGGTGCGCGAGTCCGACGATGACCAGGTCACCCTGATCGGCGCCGGCGTCACCCTGCACGAGGCGATCAAGGCCGCCGACGCGCTCGCCTCCGACGGCGTCAACGCGCGCGTCATCGACCTCTACTCGGTCAAGCCGATCGACGTCGACACGCTGACGGCAGCGTCCTCGGCCACCGGCGGCCGGTTCGTGGTCGTCGAGGACCACTGGGCCGAGGGCGGCATCGGCGAGGCGGTGCTGAGCGCCTTCGCCGACGCCGACGAGCGGCCGCGCGTCGTCAAGCTCGCCGTGACCCATCTGCCCGGCTCGGGCAAGATGGCCGAGCTGCTGCACGACTGCGGGATCGACTCCGACGCCATCGTCGCCGCCGCGCGGCGGCTGGTGGAGCTCGGACCGCAGATCGGCAGCGCCACCGCAGCGGGCACTCACTAGCTCAGAGCGACACGCCGCACCTGGCCGCGGGCGACCCGGAAGCAGCCCGTGACGTGGCAGTTGTGGCGCCGAGCGACGGCATAGCCCCCGCCGAGCAGCGTGATGTCGGCCAGCGGTCCTGAGATGAAGTGCCTGCTCTGACCCGGCGGCGAAGAAGCTCCGAAGAATGCGCTGCAGAGGGCGTGACTTCGCCCGGCCGGCGCTACTCTTGATCGTGCCGGGGGGCAGTATCCCCGAACGGGCGTTGCTCGTCAGTACGGCTCTCACCGAGCCCGGGCACGTCGGCCCCAGATAGGGGCGGGAGAAACCTTCGGCTGATCGTCACATCAACGACGCTCAGTCGAAAGGAGACTCGAGACCATGAGCATCACAGCGACTCGGTTCGCTACCCAGATTCGCACCTGGCTGCTGATCGCAGCCCTCACCGCACTGCTGATCGCGACCGGCGGTGCCATTGGCGGCGGCGCGCTGTACATCTTCGTCGCCCTCGCCGTCCTCATGAACATCGTCGGCTACTGGTTCTCCGACAAGCTCGCGCTCGCCGCCAGCCATGCCCGGCCGCTCGAGCCGGGGGAGATACCCGAGCTCGAGGAGATGGCGGCCGACCTCGCCCGACGCGCCGAGGTCCCGGTGCCGCGGCTGTACCTGATCGGCTCCGAGCAGCCCAACGCGTTCGCCACCGGGCGCAACCCCAGCCACGCCGCTGTGGCGGTGACCGACGGGCTGCTCGCGCACCTCCCGGCCGAGGAGGTCCGGGGCGTGCTCGCCCACGAGTTCGCGCACATCAAGAACCGCGACATCCTCGTCTCGTCCATCGCAGCGATGGTCGCGGGTGCGGTCTCGGCGGTCGCCACCATCCTGCAGTTCTCGATGCTGTTCGGCGGCAGCGACGACGACGAGTCGCCGCTGGGCCTGATCGGGACGCTCGTGGCGATCATCGTCGCCCCGATCGCCGCCACCCTGCTGCAGCTCGGAGTCTCGCGCCAGCGCGAGTACCTCGCCGACGCCACGGGCGCCAAGCTGCTGGGCCGGGCCGCGCCGCTGGCCGACGCCCTGGAGACGCTCGACCGCGCCTCCGAGGCGATCCCGATGAACATCAACCCGGCGACGGCGTCGATGTACGCGGTCAATCCGCTGCCCCGGCGGGGCATCGCGACGCTGTTTGCCACCCACCCTCCGATCACCGAGCGCATCCGCCGCCTGCGCGCGCTCGACGGTGACCGCGTTGTCGCTCTTGCCGCGTAGCGGATCGCAGACGGGAGAGTCCGCGGCCGGCGCCCGCCGGTCGCGGCACACTCCATCCATGACCGGTGGGCCCGACGACCTCGACCACACCGCCGCCGACGCGGCCGCGACCCCTCCCGACAAGAAGCTCAGCGACGAGCTCGAGGAGTGGCTGGCCGGGGACGGCGACCGGACCCTCGGCGCCCTCGTCGACGCCTTTGGCAAGAAGAGCTTTGCCATTTTGTTCGTGCTGTTGCTGGGCGTGCCCGCGCTGCCCCTGCCCACCGGTGGCGCCACCCACGTATTTGAGATCATCGCCGCGCTGCTCGCGCTTGAACTGATCGTCGGCCGCCGGCAGGTCTGGCTGCCCCAGCGCTGGCAGCGGCTCAAGCTCGGCGGCGACAAGCAGCAGCGCTTCATCGCCGCGCTGACGCGACTCATCCGCCGCCTGGAGCGGATCTCGCGGCCTCGACTCGCGTTCCTGTTCGAGCACCGTCTCTTCCACGTCGTTTTCGGGCTGCTGGTGTTGGGCGGCACCGCGGGGGCCTTCTTCGCCCCGCCGTTCACCGGCCTGGACACGCTGCCCTCCCTCGGCGTGGTGCTGGTGGCGCTCGGGGTGCTCCTGGAGGACTTCCTGGTGGTGGCGGCCGGCCTGGTGGTCGGGGTCGCCGGCATCGCGCTCGAGATCGTCCTCGGCGCCGCGGCGCTGCACGGGCTGAGCTCGATCTTCTAACCGGTCACGCGCCGAGCGTCAGCTCGAGGGCGTCCGCCGCCCCGGCGGCGGCCTCGCGCACGTGCGCGCGCCGCGGGTCCTGCGGGTTGCCGGCCAGGTTGAGCTCGACAAGCGGAACGCCGCCCCGGGCCACGGCCTCGGCGAGTACGAGCGCGGTGATGGCCTCGCCGCGCACGCCGCCCCGCGCGTCGGCGACGGCCCCGGTGGCCAGCTCGGCCACCTCCCGCGCGGTGTCGATGATGCGGACCAGCGGATCGGCGGCGTCGGCCAGCGCCTGGCGCAGCCTCTGGGGGTGGCCGGGCTCGTCGCGGCGGCGCTGCACGGCGAGCACATCCCGGTAGGCGGCCGCGTCGACGTCGGCGAGCTCGAGCGCTGTCGTCCGCAGGACGTGCGCCCGTTCCCGGCGCGCCTGGACCGTCGTCGGCGACTCCGGCTCCTGGCGCAGCGTGACCGCGCTCACCATCTCGACCAGCGCGGCCGCCAGCGCGCATGTCCAAGCCAGGCTCGGCCCCGCCCCCGGGGTGGGGTCACGGGCGGCCACGGACTCGACGATCTCGGTGAGCGACAGGTCAGCGAAGGGGGCCATTGGCTTCGGCGGTCATGCGCGCGCCAGGACGGCGGCGAGCACGACGAGAGCCAGCGTAAGGATTCCGACCACGCCACGTAGTGCCGCCGCCGGCCGTGCCCCACGGCGGAGGGGCGCCGAGACGGCGCCGGCACCCGTCACCAAAAAGCCCACGCCGGGAAATCTTTTTTACAGCCTCGCTATGTAAAATGCCCACCGGCATGCCACGGCGATGGACTATCAGCGAGGACCAGGTGCTTCGGCGGTTGTACCCCGAGGGCGTCCGCATCGCCGAGATCGGGCGACGGCTGGGGCGCTCCGAGGAGGCCGTCGCGGAACGTCGGCGGACCCTGGGAATGGCTCCGCGGCCTCGCTCCCGGCCTTGGTCAGAGCGCGAGGACCGGCTGGTGCGCGCCGCCGCGCTGTCGGGGGTCCCGGCTCCGGCACTTGCCGGCACCCTGCGCCGGGCGCCAGAGCAGGTCCGCCGCCGCCGCCGCGCGCTGGTCGGCGCCGCGGTCCGGCCCCGCGCATACACGGCCGCCGACGACGCGGCGATCCGCGATGCGTGGGGGGCCGACGTCGACGTCGTGGCGCTCGCTCGCCGGCTCGGGCGCTCCCCAGGATCGCTGCGCAGCCGCGCCGCGAAGCTCGGCTGCCACCGGCCTGCCGCCCGGCCGCGCTGGTCGGCCGCGGAGGACGCGGAGGTGCGCGACGGCTATGAGCTGGGCCTGAGGTGTGCCGAGATCGCGCTCGGCCTGTCCGGGCGGACCGCGTCGGCCGTTGTGGCGCGCGCCGCCAAGCTGGGGCTGGCCAGCTATGCGCGCGTGTGGGCCGCCGACGACGACCGACGACTGCGCGCGCTCGCCGAGTCGGGCGCGGAGGTCGAGCACGCCGCGCGTGTTCTCTCGCGCACCCCGGAGGCGCTCCGTGCCCGGGCGCGCAAGCTGGGCCTGGCTCCATTGCGGTCCGCGCGGGCCCGTCAGCCGGCACGACGATGGACGCCCGACGAGGACGATCAACTGCGCCTCCACCTCGGGGCCAACCCCGCCGTGCTGGCCCAGATGCTCGACCGCTCTCCCGAGGCGGTGGCGCAACGGCTGCGCCGGCTGGGACTTCGGGAGGCACGCCGGCGCTCTCCCCACCATCTCGTTCCGGCCCGCAGGGGCCTGACCCCGGGTCAGCAGGCGACCGTGGTGCGGGAGCTGCGCTCGGGCGGGCCCCGGCGGCAGCTGTCCTTGGCCCAGCGGCTGGGTCTCACGCCCGGGCAGCTCCGCCTCAAGGACCCCCGAGGTCGCCACAGGCGCCAGGATGGTACCAAGTTGGCTTGACATGATGCCAATATGGTGCCATAGTGGCGCCATGCAACTAGACAGACATCTTGAACGTCTTCGTGACCGGCTTGCGCTGGTCACTGAGGGCGACAATGAACCTGAGGCACGGGCGGCACAGAGGCTGCTTGCCTCACTTGACGACTCAGTCCGTGTGATGTTGCTCGACGTGCTTGCTGCGGCCGCGGCCGAGATCACGCGCGAGCTGGCGCCGGGCTCCGTGGAGCTGCGGCTGCGGGGGAGTGACCCTGAGTTCGTCATGACCACCCCGGCCACGGGCCCGGCCCGAGAGGGGGGCGACGGTGCCCCTGCCGTCGAGGCGCCGGGCGGCGACGCCGTTGCCGGCGAGGGCGCGCTGGCGCGGATCAACCTGCGGCTGCCCGAGCAGCTCAAGGCGCGGGTCGAGCAGGCCGCCGAACACGAGGGCCTGTCGATCAACGCCTGGCTCGTGCGGGCGGTGGGCGCGGTGGTGGAGCGCGGCCGCTCCGGCGCCGTCGAGTCTGATACTGGTCGCCGCGTCCAGCGCTACACGGGATGGGGGCGGTAGTGGCCCGCTTCGATACCCCCCAGCCGATCGTGGTCGAGCTCGAGCTCAGCGTCGCCGACCTCCGGATCGACGCGGGCGAACGTGCCGAGACTGTGGTCGAGGTGCGACCCAGCGACGGGTCAAAGCGTGACGACGTGAGCGCCGCCGAGCGGACCCAGGTGGAGGGCGGTCCTGGCCGGATCCTCGTCAAGACGCCGCGGAGCTGGCGCGCCTACAACCCGTTCGGCAACGGCGGCTCGGTGGACGTGCGCGTCGAGCTGCCCGCCGGGTCGCGGGTGACCGTCAAGTCCGGCATGGGCGCGGTGCGCTGCAGCGGCCCTCTGGCTGTGACCCAGATCAAGACCGGCCTCGGCGACATCGACGTCGAGCGGGCGGAGAGCGTCAGGCTGACCACCGGGATGGGTGACGTCGACCTCGGGTGTGTCACCGTCGCGGCGGAGCTCAGCACCGGCAGCGGAGACATCCGCGCCGGCGAGGTCAGCGGCACGGCGAAGATCAAGAACGCCAACGGCGACGTTCGCGTGGCACAAGCCGTGCGCGGCTCGGTCAGCGCGAGGACGGGATTCGGCCAGATCGAGGTCGGCATCCCCGACGGCACCGCCGCCTGGCTCGATCTCAGCACCGGCTACGGCGAGGTGCGCAACGGCCTGGACCGCAGCGGTCCGCCCCAGCCCGGCGAGGAGTCGGTGGAGGTGCGGGCCCACAGCGGCTACGGCGACATCACGATCACCCGCGCCTACCCCGACGCGACCTGACCACCGGAGACAGCCATGACCTCACACACAGCGATCGAAGTGCGCGAGATGCGCAAGCAGTTCGGCGACGTGACCGCGCTCAACGGGCTCGAGCTCGACGTCCCCGCCGGGCTGGTGTTCGGACTGCTGGGACCCAACGGCGCGGGCAAGACCACGCTCGTCCGCATCCTGGCCACACTGCTCCAGCCGACGTCCGGCGAGGCCCGCGTGCTCGGCCACGACGTCGTCCGCGAGCCCCTGGCCGTGCGGCGGCGCATCGGTCTGGCCGGGCAGTTCGCCGCCGTGGACGGGGAGCTGACCGGCCGCGAGAACCTCGAGATGATCGGGCGCCTCAACCGGATGTCGGGCTCGGAGACGCGGGCGCGAGCCGGCGAGCTGCTCGAGCGCTTTGAGCTCACCGACGCCGCCGACCGCCGCGCGGCCGTCTACTCGGGCGGCATGCGCCGGCGCCTTGACCTCGCGGCGGGGCTGATCGGCGGCGCGCCGATCGTGCTGCTCGACGAGCCGACCGCCGGGCTTGATCCGCGCTCGCGTCAGGAGCTCTGGGGGATCGTCGCCGAGCTGGCGCGCGACGGGGTCACCATTCTGCTCACCACCCAGTACCTGGAGGAGGCCGACCGTCTGGCATCGCAGATCGCGGTCGTCGACCACGGCCGGATCCGCGCCCAGGGGACCGCCTCTCAGCTCAAGGCGATGGTCGGCGGCAGCGTGTTGACCCTCCGCCTCGAGGATCGCGACCGCATCGCCGAGGCCGCGGAGGCCGTCGCCGGCCTGGCCGTGGGCGACGAGCCGCACGTCGATCCCGGCGAGCGCGAGATCCGTCTCAGCGTGAGCGATCCGAGTGCCTCGTCGGAGGCGATCCGGCGCTTGGATGCCAGGGGCCTGGCGGTCGTCTCCGTCGAGTTGCAGCAGCCCAGCCTCGATGACGTCTTCCTGACCCTCACCGGCCGCCCGGCCGAGGAGCCCGCCGTCACCCATGACACCCACGACACCCATGACACCGAGGAGGCCGCAGCATGAGCGCCGGCACACCCGTCATCTCCGACCGCAGCCGCCTCACCGTGGCCGAGACCCTGGCCGACAGCAGGGTGATGCTGGTTCGCCAGCTGCGCAAGGTCCTGCGCCGGCCGATGTACGTCGTCTACCTGTTCGTCCAGCCGGTCATCTTCGTGCTCCTCTTCCGCTACGTGTTCGGAGGGGCGATCAACACGGGCCGCGTGCCCTACGTCGACTACCTGCTCCCCGGGATCATCGTGATGACCGCCGTGTTCGGCGCGCTCACCACCGGCCTCGGGCTCACCGAGGACATGAAGGCCGGGGTCGTCGACCGGTTCCGCTCACTGCCGATCGCTCGCTCGGCGGTCCTCCTGGGCCGCACCACGGCAGACCTGGCGATCAACGCGCTCACCGTGATCCTGATGCTCGTGCTCGGTCTCGCCGTCGGCTTCCGCCCGACCCAGCCGATCTACGACGTCGTCCTCGCGCTGCTCCTCGTGCTCGCCTTCGCCTACGTCTTCTCGTGGATCAGCGCCTTCATCGGGATCTCCGTGCGCGACCCGGAGACGGCTCAGTCGGTCGGCTTCATCTGGGTCTTCCCGCTGGTGTTCGCCTCCTCGGCCTTCGTGCCGACACGCTCGATGCCCGGCGTCGTGCACTGGTTTGCCGACATCAACCCGGTGACGCTGACCGTCAACGCGTCCCGCGCGCTGACGATCGGTCACGGCGACGCTCTGGGCCCGTCGCTCGGGATGCTCGCCTGGCTGGCGGGACTGCTCCTGGTGTTCGTGCCGCTCGCGGTGCGGGCGTTTCGCCGCGCGTAGTTAGCGTCACAATGCGCCCGCATGGGGGCGGTGCTCCAGCGCAATCAGTCACGGACTCCGGCCGACGATCGCCGCGCCCGCTACCGGGCAGACATCCAGGGGTTGCGCGCGGTCGCCGTGCTGGCGGTGATCGCGAACCACTTCGCCGGCTGGCGCAAGGGCAGTTTCGTCGGAGTCGACGTCTTCTTCGTCATCTCCGGCTACCTGATCACCGGGATCCTCGTGCGCGAGTTCGAGGCCCGGCAGACGATCTCGTTCAGTGGGTTCTATGCGCGGCGGATCAAGCGGATCCTTCCCGCGGGGCTGTTCGTGATCGGGGCCACGGTGTGCGCGACCCGGGTGCTGGCGGGAATCGACCGCTACCACTTCGCCGCCAAGGACGCGGTCGCGGCGGTCCTGTTCGCCGCCAACTGGCATTTCGCGCACACCGGCATCAACTACTTCAACCAGTCGCTGCCGCCCTCACCGCTGCAGCACTACTGGTCGCTGTCGGTCGAGGAGCAGTTCTACTTCGTGTGGCCGTGGCTGATGCTGGGCCTGTTGCTGACCGGTCTGCGCCTCCGGCTCTGGCGACAGGAGCACACGCGGCTCGTCGCGGGCATCGCCATCGCCGTCATCTCGGGCGTCTCGCTCGCCTGGGCCTTCGCTGAGACCGCGCAGAACCCGAGGGCCGCCTACTTCTCCACCTTCGACCGGGCCTGGGAGCTGGGCCTGGGGGCGCTCGTCGCGATCGGCGCGGCACGGATCGCCCGGTGCGATGCCCGACTGCGCCGCGCCGTCGCGGTGGCCGGGCTACTCGGCGTGCTTGTCTCTCTCCTCGTCGTCCCCACGACCTCGGGGGTGCCCGCCCCGTGGCTGCTGCTGCCGACGCTCTGCACCGCCGCCGTGCTCGCTGCCGGCGCCGGCCTCTCGGGCCGGTCACTGCTGCCGCTGACCAACCCCGTCAGCCAGTACTTGGGGAAGATCTCCTACAGCCTCTATCTCTGGCACTTCCCGGTGGCCGTGCTCATCGTCTCGGTCGTCCCTCAGTACTCGGTGACGTACTGGCTGGTCGGACTCGCGCTCATCTTCGGGCTGTCCGCCGCCTCGTTTCACCTCCTCGAAGATCCCGCGCGGCGCGGGACCTGGTTTCGCCGCCGCCCGGGACGGGTCCCCATCCCCGCCGCCGGCTGGCTGCGCTACGCCGCCGCCTGCGCGGTCACCGCGGTCCTCGCCGGAGCAGGCCTCCTCGCCGTCAGGGCCATCAGTCCCAGCCGGCTCGTCCTTGGGGCGCCGGTCCTGGCCGGGCATACCCAGGACGATCCGCACAACTGCATCGGGGCGGCGGCACTCGATCCCCGCCATCGCTGCGCGCAACTGAACACCGGCGACCGGGTCGCGCCGCTGCCCGGCCAGCTTCCCGACGACACCGGCGGTGCCTACGCCTGC
Source organism: uncultured Actinomycetota bacterium (assembly GCA_963790605.1). Lineage (GTDB taxonomy): Bacteria > Actinomycetota > Thermoleophilia > Solirubrobacterales > Solirubrobacteraceae > Palsa-465. The sequence continues at coordinate 159,399 of CAWBPG010000007.1, forward strand.
TACGCCTACCTGGGCCAGCCCGCCCACCCGTGCGACTACGGAAGCCGGAAGCGCAGCGCGGTCCGGGTGGCGCTGGTCGGGGACAGCCACGCCGCGGCGCTGTTGGCCGTCCTCGAGCCCCAGTTGGACGCGCTCAATTGGCGCGTGACCGCCTACACCGGCCAGACGTGCGCCTGGCTCCCGCCCCGGCTCGCGCCCCAGTGTCTGGGGCTGCGGCAGATCCGGCGGGCACTGCTTCACCGCCACTACGCGGTCGTCATCGCCACCGAGCTACGCCAGTACGCCAACTCCGTCGCCGAGCACCTCACAGCGATGAGGCCCGTCGCCGCCACGGGCACGCGGGTCGTGGTGGTCGAGGACGATCCCAGCGTGTCGCCCGCGAGCACGGCGTGCGTCACCAGGATCGCCTACAGCGCGACCGGCAACTGCGGCACCCCCGTATCGGTGGCCTACCGGGACCCGGACCGCCTGGCCGAGGCCGCGCGACGGATCCGCGGGGCACGCGTGATCGCCACCCGCCGGTTTTACTGCCGTGGCGCGTTCTGCCCGGCCACGATCGGGAACGTCCTCGTGTACCGGGACACCGCCGCGCACGTCACCGCCAGCTATGCCCGGACCGTGAGCCCGTACCTGGCCGAGGCGATCGAACGCGTGCTCCCAGCCGCGCTCCGCTGATCAGGGAGTCAAAGGGGAACCGATGGAGCTAGGGGGGCTCGAACCCCCGATGAGGGGTGGCGCCGGCCGATGCGCGCCTTGTGGCGGGGGCAGAGGGCCGCCGCGTCTGTGTCACTTACTTGTGACGATCGTGCGGGGGCCGGGAAGCTGGATGTCCGGACAGGCCGTGACGGTGCGCGCGTAGCTGAGGATCAGCTGGAGGCAGCGGCTGACCGGCAGCGACTGGTTGCCGGAGATGATGTGCATCCCGTAGGCGTCTTCGAGGGCGACGACGTTCTGGGCGATGTCGAGGACCGGTTCACGGAGCTGGAAGTGGCCTTGGCTGCGGCCGAGCTCGAGGATGCCGTGATATAGCGCGACCTGGCGGTCGTAGAGGCCCCGGCCGAGCACGGCATGCACCGGGTTCCCGCGCTTGTAGAGGTCGATCTCATACAGCGCGACCACGGTCGCATCGTCGCGTGACCGCGGCAGGCCGGTGGCGATCATCGTCGCGAGTTTGATCCGGGCGTCGTCGCTGTCGCCGATGGCGGCCATGCGATCGCTGAAGAACCGGTCACAGGCCTGGTTGTGGATCTCGAAGAGAAGCCGGTCCAGATCGTCGAAGTAGTAGTGCACGGTGCCGGGGGACACCCCGGCGGCGTCGGCGACATCGCGGATCCGCAGGGCAGCGACCCCGCGGTCGCGGATCGCCCCGAGCGCGGATTCCATCAGTTGCGCGCGGCGCGCGGTCTGGTTGCGAGAGCGGGCCATGGCAGACATCTTGCCGCGCTCGCCCGTCAAACGCGACAGCAATTTATTGCGGACGATAAGAAATGTGCCAGATCGCCAGATCGATCCTTGACATTGGCTGCCCGAATTGTTTGACTGAGCGTCAAAGAATGCCGGACGGAGAGATGCGGGCGATTCCCAGAGAGCGCGGCGGGTCCTCCGCCGGCGGCATTGGCCGGAGAGGAGAAGAGGCATGATCGAGGATCTCGCCGCCGCGACAGAGGCCGCGGGCACCAAGGCACCGGCCGTCGAGCCGACGGCGGCCAAGTACCAGCAGGACTTGTCGCGGTCGCTGACCTTCCGGGAGAACATCCTGATCACCCTGTCGTCGGTCACGCCGGCGTCCAGCGTGTTCATCATCATCCCGGCGGTGATCAACGGCATCGGCGGCGCGTCGGCGCTAGCGTTCGCGATCGCGGCGCTGGTCGGGGTGACGGTGGCGTTGTGCTATGCCGAGCTGTCCAGCGCGTTTCCGATCACCGGGGGCGAGTACGCGTTCGTGGCTCGCACGCTCGGCAAGCCGGTGGGGTTCGCGTTGTTCGTGCTCAGCCTGGTCAGCGGCGTGTTCATCCTCGGCGTGATCGCGTCGGGCACCGGCACCTATCTCGGCGTGGTGTGGGGGTCGCTGGCCGGAAACTGGGCAGGCATCGCGGTGATCGTGCTCACCGCGATCGTCGGCTGCTTGCGGATCCGCGCCAACGCGTGGGTGACCGGCATCTTCCTGGCCCTGGAACTGGCGGCGCTGACCGTGCTGGTCGTGCTCGGCTTCGCGCACGTCACCCAGCCGGTGTCGGCGCTGTGGCATCCCCAGACGGTCGGCGGGCACGGCGTGCTGGTGTCGGCCGGCGCCGGGCTGGTGGTGTCGTTTACCGCGACCGCGCTGTTTGCCTACAACGGCTACGGGACCGCCGTCTATTACGCCGAGGAGACCAAGCAGGCCACGCGCACCATCGGCCGTGCCATCCTGTGGTCGCTGGCGATCACCGTCGCGGCCGAGTTCATCCCCCTGGTCGCGGTCCTGCTCGGCACCCCCAGCCTCCCCAAGCTCGTCGGCGCCACCGACCCGATGAGCTACTTCCTGCTCGCCCGCGGCGGTACCGCGGTCAACGACATTGTCAGCGTCGGGATCGCCATCGCCATCATCAACGCCGTACTGGCGATCGTCCTGCAGATGGGCCGGCTGATCTACTCCTCCGCCCGCGATCAATCCTGGCCAGACTGGCTCAACCGACCCCTGGGCAGCGTGCACCCCCGGCTGCGCACCCCGGTCGTGGCCACCCTGCTGGTCGGTGTCATCGGCGCGCTGCTGCTGTGGCTGGTGCCGTTCAGCGTCCTGCTCACCGTCACCGGCGCCAGCCTGCTGCTCACCTACGCGCTGGTCGCCCTCGCCGCCTTCATCGGCCGGCTGCGCGGTAACACCAGCCATGCGCCCTACCGGATGCGAGCGTGGCCGCTGGTCCCGCTGGCCATGCTCGCCGCCACCATCGTGGTCGGGTATGAGACCTGGAACGCCGACTGGGTCCCGGTCGTCGTGGCCGTCGCCATCTTTGCCGCCGGACTGCCCTACTACTACCTCTACCTCTACCCGCGCCGCGGGGAGCGATGGACCCTGCCCGACCCCGCCGACGAGGAGCTCTCGTGACCCGCCCCCGCCCCCGCGCCCGCGACCTCGGCATCCCCTTCGAGGGGACCCCAGGCACCCACAACGCGATCACCGACGTGCCCGGCGTGCAGGTCGGCTATGAGACCCTCATCCAGGACGATGCCGTCCGCACCGGCGTCACCGCGGTGCTGCCCCTCGGACGCGAGGGCGTCGGACACACCTGCCCCGCCGGCTGGTTCTCACTCAACGGCAACGGCGAGATGACCGGCACGGCATGGCTGGACGAGACCGGCGCGCTCGCCCTCCCCATCGCCATCACCAACACCCACGCCATCGGCCCGGTGCACCGCGGCATCATCGAATGGGCCATCCACGCGCGCCCCGACCTCGCCGAGCAGTGGCTGCTCCCCGTTGTCGCCGAAACCTGGGACGGCTACCTCAACGACATCAACGGACCCGCACATCACCCCCGCGACGGCCGCGCGCGCACTGGACGCAGCCACCGACGGACCCGTGGCCGAGGGCTCGGTCGGCGGCGGCACCGGCATGAACTGCTACGGCTACAAGGGCGGCACCGGCACCGCGTCGCGCCAGGTGCAGGTCGCCGGACACAGCTACACCGTCGCTGCGCTCATGCAGGCCAACTTCGGCGACCGCCGCGAATTGACCATCGCCGGCCACCGCGTCGGCCCACAACTCGCCAACGAGGACAACCCGATCGAGGACAGCTGGTATGCCCCCACCGGCGCCGGCTCGTGCATCACCATCATCGCCACCGACGCACCCCTGCTACCCGGACAATGCCAAGCCCTCGCCCGCCGCGTCCCACTCGGCCTCGCCCGCACCGGCACCACCGGCAGCCACTACTCCGGCGACCTGTTCCTCGCCTTCTCTGCCACCAACAACGACGCGCTCAACATCGGAACCCACGACTGGCAAGCCGGACCCGAGCTTCGGTCGCTGCGAGTTCGTCCCCTGGGGCCGCATCGACCCCCTCTACGAAGCCGTCGTTCAATCAGTCGAAGAAGCCGTGCTCAACGTCCTCGTCGCCGGAGAGACCATGACCGGCCGCGACGGGCACCGCAGCCCCGGCTTCCCGACCGAACGCCTGCCCGAGCTCCTGACGCCACGCTGACCCGGCCGGCCCTGCGGTCCAGACCACGGGTTCGACACGACGCGGGCTCCGCGGTAGTGACCCCGACCATTCCGCGGCACGTCAAACCCGGCACCGACACCACGTCGCACTGCGTTCTGCGCGCGAGCAGCCGACCGAGAGAGACCGGCGTAGAGCAGGGCTTCTTGGAGAAAATGGAGCTAGCGGGACTCGAACCCGCGACCTCCTGGGTGCGATCCAGATCTCTTTGTCCCGTCGTGTCCCGTCGTGTCCACAAAATGCCTGCATATTGCGGATGTTTGCTTGGTCACGAGAGGACGCCGGAGGACACGAGGAGACAAACTGATGCACCCCAAATGCACCCCCGATCGGGCGGCGGGGGAGGGGACTTCTCTACCGGGTGTCGGCCTCGCGGTCGTGATCGAGCTCGGACCGCGCGTTGGTGATCGCGGTGTGGGCGTCGAGCCGCGGCGCGTCCTCGAACTCGTCCATCACGTGGCCGTACGTCGTCAGCGTCAGGCGCGCGTCGTGGCCGAGCTGGCGGGCGACGTAGATCACCGACCGGCCCTCGTGCAGGAGCAGCGACGCGAACGAGTGCCGGAGGTCGTAGGGACGGGCGTGTTCCACGCCCGCGCCGTCGAGCGCGCGCCGGAAGGCGCGGCGTCGCCACGACTGGTAGGCCGGTTGACTCCACATCGTGTCGGCGGCTGAAGGGAAGACGAGCTGCTTCGCTGACGGCCGGCCGCTGCGCAGCCGCCACGCGCGGAGATCGGCGGCCAGCGGCTGGAGCAGGCGGACCGTGCGGTGCGCCGCGGTCTTCGTGTCCTTCTCCTCGCCGAGGGACACGGCTCGCTCGACGAGGATCGTCTGGTCGCGTATGTCGCCCCACTGCAGCGCCAGCGCTTCGCCGGGCCTGAGGCCGGCGTAGGCGAGGACGCTGAGCAGCGCCGCGTCGCGCGGGTTGCTGGCGGCGCGCATCTGCTCGATCGTGGCCGGAGGGAGCGGCCTGACCTCCGCCCGCCGTGGCCGCGGCGCCTTACGGACGGCTCGCGCGGGGTTGGCCTGGATCTGGCCGCTCTCGAAGGCGCGCTGGAGGATCGAGCCGAGCAGGTCGAACGCGTGCCGGATCGCGACCCGGCCGTAGCCGGCGGCGAGCCGGTCGGCCTGCCAGCGGGCGATCGTCTCCGAGGTGATCGCGCGGAGCTCGAGCGCGCCGAGCTGCGGCAGCACGTGCTTGTTCAGCAGCTGCTCGTAGTGCAGCCGCGTCTTGAGCGCGAGGTCGGAGGCGTACGCCGGTGCCCACGTCGCGTTGACGTACTCGACCAGGGTGATTCGCCCGCTGTCCATCGAGACGAGCGTCCCGAGCTGTTGCCGCCTCCTGATCTCCGCAGCAAACGTGACCGCATCGCCCTTGCGGTCGAACGTCTGCGATCGATAGCGATCGCCCTGCCGCCAGCGCACCTTCCAGCGCACCGCCCCGCTCTTGAGGACACGCTTCTGGATCTCCATCGCTTACAGGATCTCACCACTGCTGGATGGTGTTCGACCTTCTTGCCCCGTCTCGGCCCCTCGCCCGTGCCAGAACCAGCCCCGCCTGCCCCGCCGCCTCCTCCAATCAAGAGCCACGAGTCCGACTACCCGCACTCCACCCTCCGTTCTACGTGGGGGGCGGGTAGTCGGACTCGTGGCTGATGGCAAACCCCAGAGGCGGCGGGGCTTTCCGAGGCCTGAAGTGTGGACTCGCAGTCCACACTTTCGTCCACACTTTGGTCCACACTGCTGATACCATTTCGGTATGCGTGGCGGCGATTATGTTCTGATGGCCCGCCGGCGCGCCGGCCTCACCCAGCGCGAACTCGCGGAGCGCCTCGGAGTGCGACAGGCGACGATCGCGCGCTGGGAGCGCGGCGACCGCCAGGTCGGGATCGAGGACATCGAGGCCGTCGCCGCGAGCGTGCGGACTCCATCTGGAAGCGCACCTGGTCGCGGAGGACCGATCCTGGTGGTCGCAGATCGCGCTGCAGCTCGAACTCGACCCGCTCGACCGAGTCCGCCGGCTCACGCCCGCCGGGCTCCCCCGACCTGGCCGAGCGCGCTCGGGCCAGCTGTCGCGTTTCGGCGCAGCACCTCGTCGTGATCGGCGAGGTCGCCGGCGCGCTCCAGGGGTGGCCGCTCGTTCTCGGCGGAGGCGCCGTCGAGGCGTGTGCCCAGGCTGCGGATGGCGCTCCGCTCTTCACCGCGATCGGTCCGCGTGTGGCGCGCGACGAGTACGAAGCTGCGCGGCGGCGTTCGCCTGCGTGTCGTCGCGGAGCCCGCCGGTACCGCCGGTCTTCTGGATCTGTGGCGTGGGTCGGAGCGCGTCCAGACGCCCGCCGGTGAGATCCGCGTCGCGAGCCTCGTGGACCTGCTCCGGATCGCCGACGCGTCGTCGCATCGGAGCGCACGGCTTGAGGCCCTCGCGTACCAGGCGGTCCTCGACGTCAGAGAGGCCGCAGCGCGACAGTGGCCTGCGCGGAGCAGACGGCGCTGCTTCTGAGCGGATCGACGCATGGCTGAGGCAGCAGACCCCGGTGACGACATAGCCGCGCCGGTCGACGCCGGCCGCGGCGAGCTGCTCGGAGTCCTGGTCCGGCACGCGGTCAAGTTCGTCGTTATCGGCGGGGCCGCGATCCAATCGCACGGCCGCCGGTACGTGACCGAGGACATCGACCTCACGCCTGACACCGAGGCGGGCAACCTGCAGCGCCTCGCCGACGCGCTGAACGAGCTCGACTGTCGGCTGGTCATCGATCCGGCGGATCCGACGAGTTGGGTGGCGCTGCCCGCCGGCTACTTCACGCCCCGATCGCTGCTTGCGGCCTCGGTCTGGAACCTCGCAACGCGTCACGGCCTGCTCGATCTGAGCTTCACTCCGACCGGCTTCCCGCGCGGTTACGCGGACCTCGCCGCGGCAGCGACCACGATGCCCGCCGCCGGCACCTCGATCTCGGTCCTGGTCGCCTCGCTCGACGACGTTCACACGTCGAAGCGCGCCGCTGGCCGGCCGAAGGACCGGGCGTACTTCGAGGCGTCCGAAGAGTCCTGACCTTTCTCGGCGTGCAAGGCTCGCCTCGCGGTCGCCGCCAGTCGCTGGATCCGTCGCGACCTCCCTGCGTATGGGTCCGGACGCTCCGAGCACGGACGCGTCAGACCTGGCTTCCTGCCGGAGCGGAACGGTCCTGCAGGGTCGTCGCGGCTCGTCGTTGTCGAAGGCGCACATGTCGGTTGACAAGGCGCGACGGCCTCTGTTGAGAGCACGTTCAGCTGAGAGCTGAGTGCCATCTGGCATGACAGCGCGGTATGAGTTGACTACGGTGCAACTGGTCGCTCGAACCGATGAACATGATCGATTACACCCTCCGGCCCCGAAGCGGCACCTGGTCGCCCCGGCTCGATCTCGTCTCGTCGCGTTCGACATCACCGTAGAACGCCACGGCAGCCCCTTTGGCGGTCATAACGTCCAAGCGTTTCTCTTCGCCCCGGACTACCAGCCGCGCGACTACCGCGCCTGAGGCCTCGACGATGACGTCGCACTGACTCTTGAGTCTGGCTGGTGGATCACGGTACGCAATCAGTTCGCCGAAGCACCGGACATCGCGGCACAGATTCTGGCTAGCGCGGCGAAGGATCTGTCCGCCGCGACCACGGAAGCGTCGGTCGCGCGGGAAGAGGAGATCGCTCCGCTCTGGCAGCGACTGTGCGCTGCGAGATTCTCAGCGATCGGTCCCGACTACTGGTCGTAAGAATCACCGTGAGCGACCGAAACAGAAGCTCGCTCGGTCGCCGTCTCGGTTCCCGCGCTCGTCGAACTCACGCTCAGTGCGATCGACCGGGATACAGGTTGGCGACCACCCGACCGCGCCTAGCCGCTTCGGTGCGCCGCCTCCCACCTGGCAATCGAGCCCGGATACCAGTGAACCAGCTGCTCAGCGACAGGCAGCAGCTGCTCGGGCGTCGTCGTGAAGTCCATTCGGGTCTGCTCCACCTCCGCGAGATGCTCAGCGAGACGCTGCGCCGGAGCCCCGGAACGCAGCAGCTGCATAATTGAGCCGCGGTAGCCGTCGTACTCGTCGGCGGCTTCGGGCGAGTTCTTCACGTGGATCGGATCCCACTCGTTCATCAACAGTCGGCGAAGCTCTTGCCCGCCTTGGCGCTTCCACCACTGGTGATACTCAGACAGCTCCATAGATAGTGAGCGGACCATAGCCCCGAGGACTTGCCTTAAGCCTGCGCGTTGCCTGACGGAGGTCCGGCCGGCTTCGGGCCACATGTCCGCAGCGCCGCCAGCTCCGCCGCGTCAACCTCATCGAGCGCCAGCGAGATCGTTGCGGGAGCGCAGCGGTCTCCTCCGCGCGGATGGCTGCGGCGTCCATGCCCAACCCACCTTCGTTGCCTCGAAGCTGGCCGCGCGCAGCTGCCACGGGGGGTGCATGGAGCCACCCCTGGTCGTGGTGCCCGGAAACCTGATGCACCCCATTTGCACCCCAAGCGACGGGAGAGACACACCGGCGCGGCGAGCAAACCATCGGGTTTGCAGGACTTCTCTGAAGATGGAGCTAGCGGGACTCGAACCCCCGACCTCCTGGGTGCGATCCAGGCGCTCTCCCAACTGAGCTATAGCCCCGGGAAAGGCCAGCATAGCGCTGTGTGGCGGCAGACCCGGCCCCCCGGGCCACAGCCGCGACCGGCATAACTCATGCGGTATTCGGGCAGAGTTGTGACGGCGGCATCGCCGTCCACGTCTCATCGCCTGCGCTCGCGGTAGGAACGAGCCAGGGCTACGGAATCGCTGGAATCTGCCGATACAAATCGTTAGCGACCGATGATGAGCTTCCGCACACGCCTGACGAGCTTCTTCGTGTTGATCGTCGTCATCCCCATGGCGGCGGTCGGATTTCTGGTGTTTCGCCTGATCGACGACAGTCAGTCGGGCAAGGCCGATGCGCGCGCCAGCGCCGTGGCCGGCACCGCCGCGAGTGTCTACGTCAACGCCAGCACCGAGGCGAGCCTGCGGGCGCGCGCGGTGGCCTGCGACCTCGCCCTCACCGCGCGGTCCAAGCTCGATGCGCAAGCGCGCGCCCTCGCCTCGCAGGTGGGTCTGGCGCGCGTCACGGTGACGGTGGGAGACGTCAAGGAGGTCGACCTCGGCGACCACACCGCGATCGCGCCCGGAATCGCCCTGGTCAGGGCCGCGCGCTCCCGGCCGGCGCGGACGGTCGTGGCCTCCACGCTGACCGCCGACGAGCTCGCCCGCGACCTCGCCGGATCGGGCATCCAGGTCGTGGTGCGCTCCGGCGGCGCGACGCTCGCCTCGACGCTGCCCGCGGCGGCCGGCCGGACCCTGCCCCGCTCGCGCGGGACGATCACGATCGGTCCCACCGCCTATCAGGTGGTCACGGTGACCTTCACCGGCTTCGACAAGTCCCAGGTCACGGTGTCGATCCTCTCCAACGCCCAGGCCACGGGCGGCGCGGTCGGCGCCGATCGCCTGTTGGCGGGCATCTTCATCGCGGGCTTCCTCATCCTGGCCTTCTTCTTCTCGCTGCTGTCCTCGCGCGCCCTGCACGGCCAGCTCGGCCGCTTCCTGGATGCGGCCCGGCGCCTGGCCGGCGGCGACTTCTCCTCGTCCGTGCCGACGTCCGGCCGCGACGAGTTCGCCCTCCTCGGCGAGGAGTTCAACAACATGTCCCGCCAGCTCGAGCGCCGCCTGGCCGAGCTGGAGCAGGAACGCGCCCGCGTGCGCCAGTCGATCCGCCGCATCGGCGAGGCGTTCGCCTCCGGCCTTGACCGCGACGCGCTGCTGGAGCTGGCGCTGCAGACGGCGATGGACGCCACCGAGGCCGATCGCGGCCGGGTCAGCGCCCGCCAGAGCGCCGACGAGGTCCTCACCGAGACCGTCCACGTCGGTCGCCTCGCCGGCCTGGAGGGGACGATCTACGACGCCGAGCGTCGCGCCCTCACCACCGACGGCGTCGGCGAAGGCTCGCTGGGCGACGCCCATCTCGCCACCGTCGCCCTGGGGCCGATCATCCCGGGCGGCCCGACGCACGGGCTGATCACGGTCTGCCGCGACGGCCGCCCGTTCACCGAGGACGACCTCGAGCTGCTGCGCTCCCTGGCCTCCCAGGCCACGCTGGCCATGGCGAACGTCAACCTGCACTTCGACGTCCAGCGCCAGGCGATCACCGACGACCTCACCGGCCTGGCCAGCCACGGGCACTTCCAGGATCTGCTCGGCGCCGAGATGGAGGAGGTCCGCCGCTACCAGTACCCGGTCGGGCTGATCATGCTGGACATCGACAACTTCAAGTCCGTCAACGACGTCTACGGCCACCAGCAGGGCGATCTCGTGCTCCGCTGCGTCGCCGATGCCCTGCGCGAGACCTCGCGTGACGTCGACGTCGCCGCTCGCTACGGCGGCGAGGAGATGGCGCTCATCCTGCCCCACACCGATCTCGAGGGCGCCTTCGAGATGGCCGAGCGCGCCCGGATGGCGATCGCGGCCATGGAGATCCCCCTGCTCGAGGGGGAGGGATGCCTGCGGGTGACGACGAGCGTGGGCGCTGCGTCGTCCGTCGAGGGCAACAAGGACGAGCTGATCGCCGCCGCCGACGCGGCGCTTTACGTGGCCAAGCGCGAAGGCAAGAACCGCACCGTGAGAGCTGAGCCGGATACGGCTAACGTGGTCAGCGGCGAGTAGCCTTTGCCGGATGGGTCTTCTTGACGACGCAATCCGAGAGCACCTCGACCTGAAGCGCCGCCGCGGCGCCGACCCGGCGGAGGTCGAACGCGCCGAGCGCGAGGCGCTCGGCCCCGTCCGGCGCAACCCGAGCCCGGCCGAGCTCGCCGAGGCGGAGGCCGCCGGACGCGCCCGCCTACGAGCAGGCGGGCGACGAGGGCTGGTCGCACGATTCCTTGCAGGATCCGGCGGCCGATGCCGGGGCTCCGCCCGTCTACGACGAGCGCCGCGGAGCCCGTGCCAGCGCCGCCCGAGTTCCCCGCACCGAGCCGGGCCGTTGCACGACGCGCACGACCCGCTCGGCTCGACGACGAGCCGTTCGACGAGGAGCCGGCGCATGAGCCGTTCCCCGCGACGCCGCGCCGCGGGCCCGCCGGCGATGGGCGCCGGTCCCGAGACCGCCGAGTACAACGTCGAGGACGCGCTCGCCGCGGAGGAGCCGCACGAACAGGGCGGTGGCGACGAGGACGTGTTGGAGGAGACGCCCGAGTTCCTCCAGGACACGCCGGACCACGATCGTCTGTGGTTCGAGCAGCGCCCGCCCAAGGACTTCGACTTCGACGAGTAGGCCGCCGCCTAAAGCGACCAACGCCGAGCGATTTTCAGTCCATTGACGGTCGATCGGATCTCGGTTATCTCTCGGGCAGTGGACCGTGAGATGTAGCTGAAAGGACCGCCGGTGCTCTTCCGTCAAGTGCTCTATCACGATCTCGGCTGCGCCTCCTACCTCCTGGGAGACGCGGGCGAAGCGGTCGTCATCGACCCGCGCTGGGACATCGCGCCCTACCTGGAGATCGCCGCGGCCGAGCATCTGCGGATCGCCCACGTGATCGACACCCACGACCACGCCGACCACGTCTCCGGCCGCCTGCGGCTGGCCCAGGCCACCGGGGCGCGCACCTACCGGCCGGGCCTCCGTGAGGACGGCGCCACCGACGTGATCGTGGCCGGCGACGAGATCATCGCCGGCTCGGTGTGCGTCACGGCCGTGGCCACCCCGGGCCACCGGCCCGAGCACCTCACCTTCCTCGTCTCCGACCTCAGCCGCGGCCCTGAGCCCTGGATGCTGCTGACCGGCGACTCGCTGCTCGTCGGCGACATCGCGCGGCCGGATCTCGCGGTCGAGCCGCGACAGGGGGCCCACGATCTGCACGCCAGCCTGCGCCGGCTGCTCGACCTCGACGACCACGTCGAGGTGTGGCCCGCCCACATCGGCGGCTCGCTGTGCGGTGGCAGCGGCCTGAGCGGGAAGTCGAGCTCAACGATCGGCTTCGAGCGCCGCCACAACCCGCTTCTCGGACTCGACGAGGGCAGCTTCGTCGAGGGTCTCACGGCGGAGCTGCCCTCGCGACCGCCCAACATCGAGCGGATCGTCGAGCTCAACCGCCGCTCCGGCGGAGACGCGCCGCCCGAGCCGGGCCTGCTGTCCGGCGATGCCCTCCGCTCGCTGCTCGGGACCGGTGCAACCGTGCTCGACAGCCGCGTCGCCCGCCGAGTTCGACGCCGGCCACGTGGCGGGCTCGATCAACCTGCCGGTCTGCGTCCGCCGGGGTGGGAACCCGCGCGGGCTGGGCCCTTGACCCCGAGGTGCCGGTGGTGATCGTCGCGCGCGACGGCGGCCGGCGCCCATCAGATGGCCTCGGCGCTGCAGGCGGTCGGCTTCTGGAACCTCGAGGGCGTCTCGATGGCCGACCCGGAGGAGTGGCGGCGCCATTCGGTCCCGATCGCCCGCGCGGACTCCTGGGATCTCGAGCAGCTCGCCGACGGCCTGCGCCACCACTCCGTCGACCTCGTCGACGTCCGCGAGCCCAGCGAGTGGGTCGCCGGCCACATCCCCGGCTCCCACCACGTGCCGCTGCACCGCCTGCGCGATGTCCAGTCGATCGTCCTGCCCCAGCACGGCCGCACGACCGCGGTGGCCTGCGCCGCCGGCATGCGTGCCGCCTTCGCCGCCAGCCTCCTGCGCCGGGCCGGGCGCACGGACGTCGTCCGCGTCTCCGGCGGCGGCGTCGGCGATCTCGGCGCTCTGGGCCTCGAGCTGGCCCCGGGGGCCTGAGAGCGCCGATCCGGCCCTCGCGCCCGCGGCGTCCAGATCGGCAGCCCGGCGGCGTGCCGCCATCGACCCGGATCACCGCTCCGGAGGTGCCGATCCCGAACAGGGTGGCAAGCACCTCGTTCCATGGGCTCACCGGATTGATCGCGAACCCAGGAAGCCCGCGAGCAGGATGAGCACGATGCCCCACACCAGGTGGTGCAGCTGCAGGCCGCTGCTCGTCGAGCGTTAAACTCGCCCCACGAGGGGCCATAGCTCAGTTGGGAGAGCGCCTGCTTTGCAAGCAGGAGGTCGCCGGTTCGATCCCGGCTGGCTCCACCTCCGGAAGTCCCTGCTAAGCGGGAAGTTTTCCGGCCTCTGCAAGACCGTTTCGCCGAGGTATTTTTGGCAAGAGATCCCGTTTTTCGGGCGTTTCTTGCCAAAATTCCCGCCAAACCAGCGTCAAATGGGCTCTCTGGAAGCCATGATTCTGGGTTGCGCGCGGGCGCGGCGACACCGCTGGGGACCGGCCTGGGAGCGCTCGCCCGATGACGCACCCTGGGCAGGACGGGACCGCGATCTCTGCGCGCGCGTTGCTGCGCGCCTATGGCCGCAGCGGCTATCGCGCTGAGCCCGGCTCGCCGGTGCTCAAGGCTGCCGAGCTTGACCTGACGCCGGAGCAGCAGGACGGTTTCGCCTGCGTCTTCTGCGGCGGCTTCGATGGCCCGATGGTCCCGATCACGAACGGCCCGACGATGCTGTTCGTCCACCGCGACGAGGATCGGTGTCGGTGATGAGTCAATCGAGCGCCGGGCGAAGCGATCCCCGTCCCACGGACGTGACGGATCACCCAGGCCGGGACGCCCACGGTGGCCGCTACTACGGCCAGACGCAGAAGGCGATCGACGCCGGACTGAGCGCGGTTACCGTCGAAAGCGTGCGGCAGGGTTGCTACTCCCACGCGCAGCTCGCCGCGCTGATCCAGCGGGCGGCCGATCCGCACGCTCTTGCCAGGCGCGAGTCGCTCGTGAGTCAAAGCGACGCTCGTGAGGAACGGTTGCGGGGGTCGGTGGCCGAATTGGAGGAGTTGGCCGTGCGAGCCGGCGCGCACCTCGACGTGATGCGATCAGCGGTGCGAGAGTCGGTGCGCTGGTCGAACTCGGCCGACGTCGCCTGGGCGCGAGCCGCGCTCGATCACGCGATCACCTCTGCCGCGGAGGCCGAGCGTGATCTGAGGGCAGCTCGCGCGATCGTTGGGGAGCTGTTTGGATGACACAAGTAGGACTTGTCTCAGTGGAGATCGGGTGAGTACTTCCTCGCGCTCCACCCAGCCCGTTGAGATTCGCGATCGGCGTGAGCTGCCGTTCTTTCAGGTGCGTCTGCGCGCCCTGAGCCAGATCCGGTCGATGGTGGACGGTCCGCGTCGCGTGAGGACTGTCGGTTTCTACGCGCTGATCTGCCAGATCGCCAATGAACAACGGCACACGGGTCAGCACCGCACCGTGCAGATCACCTACGAGCAACTCGCTCACAGGAGCGGGGTTGGGCGAACCTCGATCCGCCGGCTGCTCGACGTGCTGGGCGCTGCCGGAGTCATCGACTACCGGCTGGTCAACGATCCGGTCAAGGCAGCTCCGGTCGGAGTGATGCAGCTCCTGGTCCACGACGGCCCGTGGGAGGCGATCACGGTTGCGATGGCACACGAGATCGCGCGCCCGCGCGCGGGTGGACATGTGCTGCGCGATCTCGGGCTGGTGACGATCCTGCTTGAGTTCTGCGCTGAGCAACGCGAGCAGCGCGGTGGGCTGCGCGCAGAGATCACCCGTGGCGACATCGCGGCTCGGGCTGGCCTCACCGTCGATCGCGTCGACGACTGCAACCGCATTCTCGAGCACTGCGGGGTCCTTGAGATCTCGCGCCAGCGCAACGAGCGGGGCGGGCGCAACCTCGCAAACGTCTACGCGATCCACGAAGCGCCGAGCCGCGAGATTCAGGGCGGAGAACCAGGACTGGCAGGGCGGAAGAACAGGACTGACAGGGCGGAGAATCAGGACCGGCAGGGCGGAAAACGAGGACTGGCAGGGCGGAGAACGAGGACTGGCAGGGCGGAAAACGAGGACGGGCAGGGCGGAAAGTCCGCCGACCCTGGTCCCACGACGCCGCCCTCTAGCACGCGCGCGGGGGATGGTCGACAGAAAGATGTAGAAAACATCACCCCCCTCTTCGGAGGCGCAGAGCAGGAGGGGGAGGGGCCGGACTCATCCTCACCGACAGCCGATGCGCAGCAGCCTGAGCGCCTGTGCGCGGCGCTGGTGGCGGCGTGGCGCCCGGCGCTCGGTGAAGCGGCCGACGACGCGTACGTCGAGGACCGCGAGCGATGGCACGACGCCGCCCGGCGTCTGCTCGACAAGCACACGCCGGAGAGGCTGCAGCGCGCGATCGCGTACATGACAACCGACGACATCCTCGGGTCCCAAGCCCTCACGATGCCGGGCTTCGCGAAGGTCGTCAACCAACTGCTCGCCCGCAGCTATGCGCGCGAGCAGCGCACGCGCGGCGCCCCGCCACGACCTCAGTCAGCGGATGCGCTGTCCTGGCAACAGGCCAAGCCGCTCATCGAACGGGCGGTCACGCGACACGGCCGCGACGGCCGCGCGCCCGCGCGCACCGAGCTATCGGGCCACAGCTCGCTGCTCGTTCGCTTCGTGGACGAGGTCCGCTGGACCGTGCTCTGTGAGCAGCCGATGCGTTACGCCGAACGCCACTACGCCGCGCTGTGGGCGCAGCTCACCGATCTCGAGCACCAACAACAGGAGCCCGCCGCATGACCAGCACCGTCTCATCACCGCAGCTCCTCGTGCCGCCGCACAACCTGGAGGCGGAACGAAGTGTCCTGGGCGCCGCGATGCTCGACGAGCGCTACCTGGGGTCGATGATGCTCGAGGCCGGGCTAAGCGACCGCGACTTCTACCGTCCCCAGCACGCTCTCGTCTTCGCCGCGATGCGCGAGCTTCATGACGCCGGCGAACCCATCGACCCGCTCACCGTCACCGCGAAGCTCGCGGAGCGCGGGAAACTCGAGGACGCTGGCGGCAGCAGCTACGTCGACGAGCTCGCTGGCTGGGTGCCCGCTGCCGGACATGCCGTCGCGTACGCGAAGATCGTCCGCGACCACGCCCGGGCGCGCGCCCTGCTGCGCGCCACCTACGACATCCAGGCGCTGATCAGCGAACGCGGCCGCTGGGGGGAGCAACTGGTCGAGGAGGCAGAACGACTCGTCTTCTCAGTGCGAGCCGGAGCACTCGAAACCCGGACGCGCCTCCTCGAGGATGCCGTCGCCGAGGAGCTTGACCGACTCGACCGTGCCTCCCGCGACGGACGCGAGATCCCTGGTCTACGGACCGGCATTAGCGGACTGGACCCGATCCTGGGCGGCCTCCAAAACGGCCGGCTCTACGTCCTCGCCGCACGCCCCTCGATGGGCAAGAGCCTGCTCGCACTCCAGATCGCGCGGCACGCCGCATTCGCCGAGCACCGGCCCGTCCTGTTCGCATCGCTTGAGATGAGCGATTCAGAAACCGCGCAGCGTCACCTCGCCGCCGAAGCCGACGTCGATCCAGAACAGCTGCACCTCGGCAAAGTTCGCCAGGGTGACTGGCCGGCGCTCCTGGACGCGGCCCAGCGCACCGCTCGAGCCCCGTTTCACCTTCTGGATGACGGCGACCTGACCCTGTCGCGGCTCCGCGCTCACGCCCGCCGCCTCGCCACCCGCCAAGACGGTCTGGGCCTGGTCACCGTCGACTACCTCCAGCTCATGCGCGCCGAAAAGCCGTCCGGCAGCCGCGTCGACGACGTCTCAGAGTTCAGCCGCGGGCTCAAGCGAATCGCCCGGGAGCTCGACTGCCCGGTCATCGCCGTCGCGCAGCTCAACCGCAGCGTCGAAGCGCGTCCAGACAAGCGCCCCATCCTCGCCGACCTGCGCGAGAGCGGCCAGATCGAGGCCGACGCCGACTGCGTCCTGATGCTCTACCGCGACGACTACTACGACGCCGACTCAGAGCGCCCCGGGGAGATGGACATCCTCATCCGCAAAAACCGCCAAGGACGGCTCGGCCAGATCACCACCCGCATCGACGGTCGCCTCCGATTCCATCAGCGATGAACCCCCGGGAGGCGATCCTTGCGATCGGGACCGGCACCACTCCGGGCGCACCAGGCGCGACGTCCGACGATCGTCTATGCGGCCGGGTGTCGCGACCACACGCGTTCGGCGTAGTCGAGTGCGCTGTCGGCGATCTCGACACGAGCCTCGTCGTCGCCGAGCAGCTCGGCAACCAGCTCCCGCAGCTCGACGGTGCGATCGAGCAGGCATGCACGAGCGTGACCCTTTCGAGGCAGTGCCTCCGGGGTCCGTTGCGAGAACCCGCCCGCGCCTCGGGCTGGGCTCGCAGGTGCGAGACCGCCGTGTGACCGCTCAGATTCGCCAGACAACTCGACGCCAGCGTCACCGCTCGGTCGGCTGGGCAGCGCCGTGATTACGACGACGTACCCTGACACCGTGTGGACCGCCGTGGAGCATCGATCGCTCCACTCTTCCGTCGACAGCTGAACGCTGGCAGCTCCATAGGTAGCTCGAATCATCGCCGGCGGCCACGACGGCTGTGCTTCGTCACTGTAGGCAGGCCAGTGTCTGCCAGCCCACGCGAGCGGCAACCTCCATCGGTCGGTGACCAGGCCTTCGGAAGCTTGGCGCCGGCTTGCCGTCCGTCAAGCAGAAACAGGCCCCCGCCCGCGGCCCATAGCAGTGGCCGGGCCTTCGGCCCCCGAAACGGTGGCGGCCGCGGCCGGGTACGGCGGGAGTCCGGTGTTTCTGCCCGGCCCTACGGGCCCTTTGACCGCCGCCCGCGCCGGCGCCCGCTCCTCGGCCATGTTCACCGACCGAGGAGGTTTCCAATGCGGAAAACAGCACATGGCCACAAACCGGCTCCCATCCCGAGCGTCGGCAGCCTGCGAGTCGACACCGAGCGACTGGAGCAGCTGTGGGCGATGCGTGCGCACGAGCGAGTAGCAGCCGCGATGGCCGGGCGGTTCACCCTCGGCGAGATGCTCCGCTGGGCCAGCAGGTTCCCAAGCGAACCACCGCTCGTCGACGGGGACCTCTTCTTCATCGCCGCCCTGACCGCCGACGCCGCCGAGAGCACCGGCGATGCCCAGCGATTCTGGGACGGCGACTACACGCCACTGCCCGAGACCGCCGACGCGCCGTCGTGTGACTCGCCGGCGGATCGCCGCGACATGTCGCATGAGGGGAGCCACTGATGCGCGTGCTGATCGCCCAGGCCGACCGGGAGTTCGCCCGCGAGCGCGCCGAGCAACTACTCATGGACGGCCACGACTCGCTCCTGGCGGCGACCGGGCCGGCGGCGCGGGTCAAGCTCGCCGGTCTGCCCGACGCGTTGCTGCTCGGGCCGCTGGAGCGCCAACCGGCGACCATCGCACTGCTGCGCGAGCTGCGGTGCGGCGCGATCCCGGGCGCCGATGACCGCCTGCCGGTCCTCGTCGTCGGCGCCGACGGCGAGCCCGACCAAATCCGCTACCTCCAGGCCGGCGCCGACATCCTCCTGCCGGCCAGCGCGTCGCCGCTGCTGATCGCCGCGGCGCTCGATGCGCTGCACCGGCGCATGGGAGCGCCCGCGCCGCGGATGCTGAGGATCGCCAACATCGCGATCGACCTCGACGCGCGCACCGTCGAGGTGCAGCGTGAGCCGCTCGCGCTCACGCGACTCGAGTTCGACCTGCTGCGCGCCCTCGCCACACAGCCCGGCCGGACGTTCACCCGCGCCGAGCTCACCCGCGACGTCTGGGGCTACGACCCCGCGGCCACCGGTCCCAGCCGCACAATCGACTCCACCGCGCACCGGCTCCAGCGAAAACTCAAGCAGGCCGGCGCCGGCCAGGTGATGCACAGCGTCCGCGGCGTCGGCTGGCGAGTCGCCCGCTGAACCAGCCACCGCCCCCACCGTCGACACTCCCGCGCTGCACCCCCGCCCGCGGGCCAGCGCGGCGGCGCCCTGCGCTCTCGCCCCGGAGGGAGCCGCTCGCTCCGCTTCGCGCCCAGCGCCAGCGTCACATCCGGCCCGCGCCCGCACACGCGCGGCGCCCACACCAACCACAACGCCGCGCCGGCCGGCACACGCTCCAGCTCATCTCGGCCGCGCGCCTGGCGGCAGCCAGGACGGTGCAGCGTGTTGAAGGAGCGCTCGTAAAGCAACACCTCCTCGGCCACCCACCGCAGCGGGGCGAGCGATGAGCCGTGACCGCTTTCGGGGGGCGACGGGACTCCCCCGGTGCACAGCAGCCCCGGGCAGACCTCAGCCGGTCGCACAACGGTCACGCTGCGCACCAGCTCTGCACCAAACCCCCGGCCTGGACGCCCGCCACGCCGCTCGGCCGACCAGCATTGCTCGCATGAGCCAGATCCAGCCAATCACCCACAACGGCCGCATCGTGGCGCTCGTCGCCGCGCAACGCGCCTTCATCTCCGATCACGTCCCCGAGCGCCACCGCCCAACCGTCAAGGCAATGTGCCTGTACGCGATCGAGATCGCCGCCGGAAGCCTCCCCGGCCCCTACACCGACGCCGGCGCACTCGCCTACGCGCGCCGCGTCGCCGCGCAGCGCAACTGAGCGCACCCGGTGCCGACGGCGTTCGGGCGCCTACACGCAGGCGGCCCCCACGAGATACCTCGGGTGGGACCGCTTGCCCGTAATCCCCATCACAGAGCGCCCCCGGTCACCACAACCGAGGCTCGGCACACCATGAGCGCGGCGCACCCACGCCGCCCTCAGGCACCGGATGTATCGGCGGGTCTCGCCGGGCACCCGTCCGTGGCGGCCGTGTTCTCGACACACGCAGCAGCCACCGCCCCGCGATCTCTCACGACAGCTCGCCGAGGTCATCGAGCGCGGCGTATAGCTGCTGGACCTGGCCGTTTTCGGCTTCAAGCTTGGCATGCATCTCACGGACGACTTCTCGCATCGGGTCCGCGTCTTCGTCGGAGCGGCGGGCCACCGCGCTCGCGGACGGCAAGAACAACGCGCGATCAGCGCGCCGCCGCGCTCGGACAAGTGCGCGCGTGGCGCGTCTGGCGGCCGGGCACCCTGTCGCGCTCGGCACTCAGCATCCTGCTCACGACCGCAACCAGCAGCACCCGCGCGCGAGCCAGCTCCTCCGCATCGAGATAGCCATGCTCGTGCAACCGGACAAACAGCCCCTTCCATCTCGTCATGAGGCGGACAGTCCACGGGATCGCTTGTCAAGGCCGCGCCGATCCACCCGCCACAGCGAGCGCCGTTAGCGCCCCGACGCACGCGCGCGCCGGCATGGTCGCCCCACACCTCGAGGCCGACCAGCCGTGCGAGCGCCAGCCTCTAGGGGTTAGCGCGCTCTCCTGACCAGGCGTTCAAGCCAAACCGGGGCTCGTGGGTCAGGCTCTGGGCGAACGGTGATACGAAAGGGCCGGTCAGTGCCATGAGAAGGTGATGCGCTCAACACGTCTCTCCCGACGGGGATCCAGCGACGCGAAGCTGATCGAGCAGCGGGACGCTTCGGGGTTCGCAGAGCTGTACACGCGCCACGTCGCCGACGTGCACGCGTGGCTGTCGCGGCGGCTTGCGTGGGCGGCGAGCGATCTGACCGCTGAGACGTTCGCTCGTGCGCTTTTGAGCCGCGACCGGTTCCGCGACGATCACGACGGGTCGGCGCTGCCGTGGCTGCTCGGGATCGCTCGAAACGTCCTGCTGGAGACCCTCCGCCACGACCGGATCGAGACACGCGCCCGCGAACGGTTGGGTCTGCCGCTTGACCTAGCGACCGAAGATGGGTTCTGCGAGGTCGAGGATCGTCTCTCGCCACGGTTGACGCTGGAGCGTCAGCTTGACGCACTGCCGCCAGGTGAACGCGATGCGTTGCAGCTGCGCGTGATCGACGAAATGGGTTACGACCAGGTCGCCGAGAAGCTCGACATCCGACCGACCGCCGCGCGTCTGCGTGTCTCGCGCGCGCTGCGACGCCTTGCCCAAACCGTGCCCAAGGAGAAGTCATGACCGATCAGATCCCGCCCAGCCTCCTGCGCTTCGGCGCAGCGTATGAGCAGGCCGCGCGCCGCCAGCTGTCGGGCTCGCGGCGGTCGCGGCCCCGCGCGTTCCGTCTCGCGGCGGCCAGCAGCGCTGCGCTGGCGGCGATTGTCGCGGCGGTCGTGGTTGTGGTCGGGGTGACGAGCGGCGCGGCGCCGGCGTACGCGCTCACCCAGAACTCCGACGGCACCATCACGATCTCGCTCCACAACCTGACGACGGGCATCCCGGCGCTCAACGCCCGGCTTCACCAGATGGGAATCAACGAGACCGTGGTCCCTGTCACGCAGCGCTGCACGACCTCAACGCCGGTCCTCGACGCTGGCCCCGGGAACCTGAGCGAAACGATCACGATTGGTCGCAGCAACAACTATCCGGCGGGCGTCGACGGATATCTCGCGGCCGAGCAGCTGCCCAACGGGTCGATCGGGCTCGGGATCGGCGGGATGAAGGCACCGTTGCCCAGCTGCTTCTCGCCCACGCTCATGAAGGTCCAGCCGAGCAATACCGCGGCACCTGCCTCCAGTCGATGACGACCAACACGACCAGGGCTGTCGCAACGGATCAGCACCACCGATCGGCTGGCCGCATCACGCCTGAACGGGCCCCATGGGCGCCATGGCTCCTTTCGCCCGGAGCCCCTCGTCGGACGGCCGCGCCGAACAGAAGCTGGCGCTGGTGGTCGTGACAAATCAGCGGCCGCTCAGCCGCCGCCCAGTTGGCGACTGCGGCGCGCCCACGATGGAGGATTGCGTCTGAACTTCCCGCAATAGTGACACCCTCGACCGGGACCCTGAGGCGTGATTGTCCGTCGGCCCGGTATGGGTGCCTGATCGATGTGGCTGCGAACTTTTCGCGCGAAAGGCGTGACATAGAGGCATGGACCAATCGAACGATGACGCTGCCTGCTGCGCCGCTCGCTGACAGAGCCGGCAGCCTTCGCTGGCCTGTACGAGCGTCACGGCCCGACCGTGCATCGCTATGTCGCGCGTCGGGTGGGGATCGTCGCGGTCGAGGACCTCGCAGCGGAGGTCTTCGTTCGGGGGCTTTTCGTGATCGCAAGCGGTGCCGAGTCGCACACGACAGCGCGCTCCCGTGGTTGTTGGGCGTGGCGAACCACGTTGTAGCCGATCATCGTCGGGTCGAAAAGCGCCGCCTGCAGGCGTTGGGATGGCTCGTCCGCGACTATCAGAACGAGATTGAGCATCCAGACCGCAAGTTGGCTCCGGCGCTCGCCCACGGACTTCGCAAGATGCCGGCTGCGGAGCGTGATGCGCTGCTACTCGTGTGCTGGGGAGAGCTTTCCTACGAAGAGACCGCCGCGGCCCTGGACGTGCCCATCGGCATGATCCGCTCGCGGTTATTTCGTGCCCGCCAGCGACTGACCGCCGCGCTCGGAGAACGCGGCGTCGTGACCCCGCTCGAATATCGCCTGCCAGGAGAAGCTGATGCCTGAGAGCACCCCACCCGTGGCCCTTCTGACCGCGATGCGCGACCTCGGCATCCTCGATCCCCTACCCGGGAACATCGACGCCCGAGCCCGTTCAGTGCTCGCTGCGCAGATCGAGGAGGCGACACATCCACGCCCTGGTGCCGGGACATAGGGAGCCACGCGAACGTCGTCGGCGGCAAATGCATGCGTCAGCACAAAGGGAGGGCTCGCGACGCGCGATCCAAGAGACCGTGTATTTGCCAGCAGCGAGGCTCGCTCCGTCGTCCGGGCGGTCGCCGTCGATACCGCCGACTCGGGAGTAGCGCGTTTTCATGAACACAGGGCTCGTGCGCCCAAGACCTGCAAAAAGCGAAAGCACGTTTCGGCTGCCAGCGCCGCCCAGACCTGCTCCGCGCGGTCTGCGGGGCAGACGTCCGCCCGGAGCCAGAGTCGCGCTTTCATGAACGAGCAGCGCTCGGGCCGCCGCCGGCATCGAGCCTCCGCAGCCCTCCGTGTCGCGCGATGCAGGGCCGTCGTTGGCACGGAGATGCTCGCGCCGCGATCGAAGCAGGACAGCTCATGCCGTGTTGGCGTCACCGAGCTGGAGGATGGCGTCGCATACTGCAGCGGACGCCTAGGCCGCACGATCGATGATCCAGGCGAGCTTGCGTCCAGGTGAGCCTAGTTTTCAACCGGCGCGAGGTGGCCCAGTATTCACCCGGCGCACTCATCTGTGTGTCCGGTCGGGCAAAGGCGCCCGCGCCGACGGGCCTGTCGGCGCCAAATTTCATGTAACGCGATACCCGAAATTCCTCAACTAGGCGACGTGAGCACCACATTGGAAGCGGGCAGGGTGGCCGCGCCCGGGTTCTTTGACGGCATCTATCGGGCCAACGTCGGCGTGGTTACCGCGTTCTTTGCCCGGCGCTGCTCAGAGCCTCAGACGGTCGCTGATCTGACCTCGGAGACGTTCGTGGAGGCGATCGGGTCGTTTGACACGTTCGACGCGGATAAGGGCTCGCCGAGGGCGTGGTTGTTCGGGATCGCGCGCCACGTGTGTGCCAGGCACTGCGCGGCGGCGGCAGAAAGTCGCCGGGCGTCCACCAGTTTGGCTGCGCAGCTGACGCTAGATGACGATGAGATCGAGCAGCTGGCGGCCAAGATCGATGACCAGCGTGCGGGGCGGCGGCTGCTTGAGCGTTGCGCGCGGCTGCCTGAGCTTGACCGTACAGCCATCGAGCTGGTCGACCTCTCGGGGCTCTCGCTCGCTGAGGCCGCCACCGTCCTGCACGTCTCGGGCGGCGCGCTGCGCGTCCGGCTGTTCCGGGCACGAGCCCGGCTACGCAAAGGAGCAGACCAGTGAAGACCAACTTCGAGGATCACCTCTGGTCATACCTCGTCGACGAGCACGAGGCCGACAGCGTCTTACCGCATCGATCGGTCCCATCGCGGCGGCGCCGAGGGCCGCTGGTGCTGGGAGGCAGCGCCATCGGGCTCGCCGCCCTCGCGGCGGGCGCCGCACTCACGTTGACGGCGACCAACGCCACCTCACCGCAGATCGCCACCGCGGCGGTCCTACGCCACGTCGAGCACGCGGTCGCCTACGCGCCGGGGACGATCATCCACGCCGATCTGACCGAGAGCCAGTCGGGTCAATATGGGCGCGCGGACACCCGGGACATCTGGATCCTGCCCGTCGCGCCCGGGGCGCCGTGCAATCGGTCAACGTGCCCGGCCGAGGACCTGCGCATCGCCTACCAGGGCGCCGGCAGCTCACCGCTGATCGACAGCTCCACCAACGGCCAGGGCGTCACCGACATCTATGACTCACGCTCCAACGCCGTCTATGAGACCCAAAGCCCCACCGCGAGCTTTCAGCCGCCCGAGCCCATCGACTACCTCAACGACACCGGGGTGGATCCGCTGCTGCCCAGCTTCGCCGCCACGCTCCAGCACCTGGTCGCGACGGGTCACGCGCACGTGGTCGGCAACACCACCGTCAACTCTCACACGGTGATCCAGATCGCGGGCGAATTCGTGGCCTGCGGCCCCACCGACGACGAGCCCCCCGATCTGCCCAGCGTGCCGTCGTCAAAGCCAGGACAGCGGTGCGTCCAGGTCTCCAAGTGGACCTACGACGTAGACCCGGGCAGCTACGCCCCGGTGCAGATGCAAAGCACGTCTGACGGAACGACGAACACCATCACCTATACGATCTACCAGACGCTGTCGGCGGCCAGCAACATGGACGTCTTCCAGCTCACCGCTCAGCACCCGGGCGCCCGCGTGGACCCGGGCGCCGCCGACTACCAGGCCGAGGTCGGCCAGATCTGCGGATACGAGGGGCTCTCGAGCAACATCCAGACCTGCACGGCGACCCCCGACCCCAATCCCAACGTGCGCGTCGTCCAGGCCCCGGCTGGGTCTCGCCTGCACTGATCGCGGCACGCCGGGCCGCTCACCATCGCGGCCTGTCGCGGTAACCAGCCGCCCATGACCGTCGATCCTGACCTATCCCGCCAAGGTCGCGCCCAGCGCAACGCCTCTCGCCTTGCCCAACTGGCCCAGCTGGCCCGGGACCTGCGCGACACCGAAGCCGCCGTCCGACCGACCCCGCGCCCAGCATCATCGCGGCTATCCCGCCGCAACCAAGCCAGCGACACGCTCATCGACGCGAAACGGGACCGCCCGGCCGCCCATTGAGTCACATCTCTGTCCACAGTGGCGACCGTATCGCCCCGCCAGCAGCCTTCGGCCTTGGAGGGCGAACGTGACTCGGCTGGTCTTGACACCGAGGCTACGCAGGCTCCCCCCTAGGTCGCCCAAGCGGCACTCTCGGCCAGGCTGCCGCTCTCCGCACGATCCAGCTGCGACAACCCGGTCAAAGATGCCCGTGCCAAGTCGGAACGGAGGGCTCGAGCAACCCCACAGAGCGGCCGCCCCGCTCCTCGCCCCAGAAGGAGGGGCTGCCAATCGCCGACCGGAGCTCCCCGTCCTCGCTGATTTCCGTAAACAACCGCAGAAAGCATCTAAGGACTTTCACCATCACCCATTTCTGCGGAGCAAGCTATAGACTAAGGGGCACCTTTGGTAGCCCTTACGCAAGCTGTCAGCCGCGCCGCGGCCGTCGTTGATGTCCCGCCGGGGGGCGGGTCGCTGCGCTGGCTGGGAGGCTCAACGCCGTGAGCGCTGACCCCACAACACGGCCGAAGGGTCGCGTCAGACGTGCCCGGGAGCTGGTTCCCCGGCACGACATCCAGAAGGTCAAGCTGACCGAGGAGGAGCGCCACCAGCTCCGGGTCCGAGCGGCCGAGCTGGGCGTGTCCGTGCCGCGGCTGATGGTGGAGGCCGCGCTGGCCGGTGTAGAGACGCCGACTGACCGGCGTCGGCTCGTGGCGGAGCTGTTCGAAGCGCGCCGCCTGCTGGCGACGGTCGCGAACAATGTCAACCAGCTCGCTCACTCCGCGAACATCTCCGGGCAAGTGCGCGAGGCGAGGCGGCTCGAGCAGACGCTCGCCGATGTCGACGAGCTCATCGCGCGGCTACGGGAGCTGACAGGGGTGCGGCGCTGATCCCGAATATCACCCGCGGCGGCAAGACGCACGGCGTGCTCATCTACCTGGTCGGGAAGGGCAAGCGCGAAGAGCACGAGAACCCGCACCTCGTCGCGGGGTCCCCGGAGGCGGTACGGATGGGGGAGGGGCGGATGCTTGACCGCCGCGACGCGGTCGCGCTGGCGCGGTTCGTGGATGAGCCGCGGGGGGCGTTCGGCACCAAGCTGACTATTGCCGAGCGCGACAAGGACGGCCGGGTGGTCGGCGCGCGGGACGCGCACGTGTGGCACTGTTCACTGAGTCTGCACCCGCAGGAGCCCGAGCTGGCGGATGAGCGCTGGGCGGAGATCTGCGAGCAGTTCATCGAGCAGATGCGCTTCGCCGGCGAGACCGCCGCGGCGCAGTGCCGGTGGGTCGCAATCCGCCACGGCCGCTCCGCCGGCGGCTCAGACCACGCTCATCTGGTCGTCGCACTCGTAGCTGAAGATGGCAGCAAGGCCAGCGTCCACAACGACCGCCCACGCGCCCAGAAAGCCTGCCGCGAGCTTGAACAGCGTTTCGGACTGCGCCGGCTCGAGGCGCGGACTCGCGAGGCCGGGAGCCGTGGCCTCAAGCACGGAGAGCTCGCCGCCGACCGGCGGCGGGGGAGGGGAGTCGGCGAGCGGGGCGAGCTCGCGGAGCGCTCAAGCAGGCAAACTTTGGAACGGATCGTCCGCGCGTGCGCGACTGCCAGCCGGGACGAGAGCGAGTTCATCCGCCGGCTCGGAGATGAGGGCATCCACTGCCGGCCGCGGTACGCCGAGGGCGGCACCGACACGGTCGTCGGCTACTCGGTCAGGCTGTCCGGCGCCGAGCACGGCTCGCGGAAGACCGTGTGGTACGGCGGGGGCCGGCTCGCTCGCGACCTGACCCTTCCCGCGCTGCGCCGCGCCTGGGGGCAGAGCCACGAAGCGCGGACGCGGGCGGTCGACGAGTGGCACTCGCCGACGCCGAAGCGGAAGCCACTGGTAGAGCGCCTGGCCGAGCTCGAACAGCGCGGGCTGATCTGGCACCGCTGCACCATGGAGCTCGACCGCGTCCGCCAGCAGCTGCGCGCCGCGGGCAGCCATCCCGCCGCGATCGCGCACGCCGCCCGCGAAGCCGCCGGCGTCCTTGCCGCTTGGTCGCTCGCGCTCGAAGGCGACCAGCCCGGCCCGCTTGCCCGCGCCGCTCGTCAGCTCGCTCGCTCGGCTGAGCTGCCCGCCTACACGCCCGTCCCGCGCAAGCCGCTCTCGCGCGCGTCAGGCTTGGCGCTGTTCATGCTTGCCGCCGGCAAACCCGACAGCGCGGTCGGGTGGGCGATCGTGGCGCGCGAGTTCGCGCTGCTCTCCTCAGAACTCGGGCGCGTGCACTGTGCCCGCGGCGACCTGGACCGCGCCCAGCAGATCGAGACCCAGCTCGGCGCCGAGCTCGCCCAGATCCAAGCCACGCTCGAGCGCGAGCGACCCACATCGGGCGAGGACCTCGATGCCCAGGCCCAGGCTGCCCAGCGCGCCCGCCAGCCGCTGCCGCCCCCGGCCCGAGACTCCGGACAGGAGAGCACAGGCGAGGCGCAGGACGTCAAGCGGATCATCAACCCGCTCCGCGGACGGAAGCACCCAAGAGGGCGGTAGGACCGCCTGGCTCACTGCGCCGGCTGCCTCGTTCACAAGACGCCGGACGCAACTCGTGGCCTGGGTGGATGAGCCGGCGGCGCGGGCTTCTCGGGCCTTCGAGCCAGGTTGCGGTCAACCAGCCCCGGAGGGCGCATATGGTCACGTTAATGTGGACAAACGTGACCGTGAGGGTCGGGGTCGACAGAAGCCACGCGTCCGTTCGGCCGCAGCCGTGCTCCTTCACTGGTCGGCGCC
This sequence comes from uncultured Actinomycetota bacterium, assembly GCA_963790605.1. Classification (GTDB taxonomy): domain Bacteria; phylum Actinomycetota; class Thermoleophilia; order Solirubrobacterales; family Solirubrobacteraceae; genus Palsa-465. Next base: position 187,380 of record CAWBPG010000007.1, read on the forward strand.
GTTCTCGGCAACCGCCCGGCGCCGTCTCTGCCGGGAGGGCACGCAGCATGCTCGATAATGCTCCTTATGTATCAATTGCCTGCTAAAGCGGATGTTTTATACAAGTCTTATGTCAACTCTGGGAGAGGATCCGTCGGCGCCCGGTCACGGCTGCAGGTTTTGCACTGGACGACGGGTGTGGTGCTGATCTGTTTGGCTTCTGGCACGCCCAGCACCGTGGGGAGCGGTACGTTGCTCGCCGTCTGATCCGCCTTTGACCGGGGGCAGCGGGGGTAATCATCTAGAGCTGCGGTCGGCGTTGGCCCGGCCGTGAAGGGGTGGGGAGTCATGAGGACTTGCGGGCTTTGGCGCGTGCGCTTGGTGCTGCTTGCGGGCATGCTGGCGGTCGGGCTGTTGGTCGTCGGAAGCGTCGGCGCAGGCGCCTCGCTGCCGCACAGGGTGGTGCGTCGTGAGCCCAGCGGGCTGTTTGCCGGGGGTCGGGGCGGGTTCTCGCCGACTCCGCGCCAGCTGCGGGGCAGCGAGCTGCGCATCCCGCGAGTCCATGGCGTGGCCACGCCGATGAGGGCGGGCACAGAGGTAGCGCGGCTGCGTCGCGTAAATTCCGACACGTTCCTTGCGGGATCGGGCCGGCTGGTGACCAGGGTCTATCCCTTCGCGGTCAACTATCGCACCGCCTCGGGCGCATTTGCCCGGATCGACGGTCGGCTACGGCCGTCGGGCTCGGGGTACGCGCAGCGCGCCAACGATCTCGGCGTGCGGCTGCCCGCGACGGCCTCGAGCCTGGCGCGCGTGTCTGACGCCGCGGGCGGCTTGGCGTTCGGGTTGTCGGGCGCCGCCGGCACGGGTAGGGTGTCGGGCCGCGTCGAGACATTCGCCGGCGCCGGGACGAGCCCGGGGTTGGCGTACGCGTCGTTGAACTCGGGGGTGGGCTGGCAGGCCACCACCCCAACGGGCACCCAGGGGTTGAGCTGGACGGTGCACCCGTCTCCTGGGCTGTCGGCGCGACTGGTGCGCACCGGGGTGGCGTTCGTGACGCGGCGGGGGCGGGTGGCGTGGGAGTTTGCGGCGCCCTCGGCCACGGTCGGGCGTTCGCGGCGGTCGGTGCCGACGGTGCTGTCGGTGCATCACTCTGGTCGCGCGGTGGTCATCAGCGTCCGGGTGGCCACCAGCGGCGGCCGAGGAAGGCACCGTGGGTCGAGGCGGCGGTTTGCCTCGCTTGATCTGTCTCAGGCCCCGGCAGCCCACGCGGTCCCGGTGGCCTTGGTCAACCCCAGCCCGGTGACCTGGGGCGGCGAGGTGGTGCAGGGCAGTTCGGTGAGCGTGGGGACGATCACCGGGGACTGCTACTTGGATAGCGGGTCGCCGGACACATCCTTTTGCATGAGCTCGACCAACTACGTGGGTTCGGCCGATCACACGCTGCTGAACTTCGACGTGGCCGGCAGCGTGCCCAGCCATGTCCAGGTGCTCCAAGCGTTTGTGTCGATGACGCTGGAGTCTGAGAGCACGAGCACGGCCGAGCAGGTCGGGGTGTGGCAGGCCGCACAGCCGTGGACGAACTTCGCGACCTGGAACACGTATGACGGCAGCAATAGCTGGACGACGCCGGGCGGGGACACCACGGGCGCTGAGCAGGACCACGCCTCGATCGGCGCCAGCGCGGATGTCGGCAAGGCGTTCTCGTGGAACATCAACGCGATCGTGCAGGGCTGGGTGGACGGCAACCCGGCCCAGGTCGATGGGCTGTATTTCGCCGCGGAGTCCGGCGCCAGCGCGCCGAACCAGCTGGGGTTCTACACCGAGACCGCGTCGCCGGCTCAGATCCCGTATGTCGAGGTGTATTACGAGCCGCGGATGGGTGATTATCCCAGCGCGCAGTACGCCAGCCAGCCGCTGACAGACCGCTCCACGCTCGGCGTGAGCGAGGCGACCGGCAACCTGCTGGTCTCCAACAGCGATCTGCATCTGGCTGGGGTCAACGGCCTGGACTTGAACGTCGGGCGCTACTACAACGATCTGTCGACCGACCAGGACTCGTTTGGGGTGGGCTGGTCGATGGACGCCGGTGCTGACTCCTATCTCGCGGTCCCGTGCGACGACGCGTCGACGGTGGCCTACTTTGACGGGACGGGCAACGCGCAAACCTTCTACGTCGATCCGGTCACCGGCCAGCCCGTCAACCCGCCGGGGGTCGACGCGCAGCTGAGCATGAGCTCCCCCAACAACAGCTACAACTCCTCGACGTTCACACTGTTGTTCCGCCATTCCGGGATCACCGAGACCTTCACCAAGCCAGCGAGCAGCTGCAATCAGGTGGCGGCGCTGCAGTCGATCACCAACCGTGCCAACGACACGATCAGCTACCACTACACGTCGGGGAAGCTGACGTCGATCACCGACAGCTACGGCAACACGACCACGATCAGCTACACGGGCGGATACGTGTCGCAGATCACCGATCCGACCGGTCGCAGCGCCTATTACTGGCAGAACACGTCCGGGCAGCTGACCAAGTACGAGGACCCCGCCGGCAACTACACCTACTACACCTACGACGCCAATGGGAATCTGACCGAGATCCAGACGCCGCAGGGCAACATCGTCAAGGTCCACTACGACACCGCGTCGACCAATGATGTGACGGCGGTGATCCGCTACGTCAAGCCGACCGACACGTCGGGGCCCAAGACGACCTACCAGTACGCGGTGGCCAGCGGGACCTGCCCGGCCAATCCGGGGTGGATGCAGGCCACGGTCAAGGACCCCGACGGGCACGTCAGCACCTACTGCTCGGATGACCTGAGCCGCATCGCCGAAAGCATCAATGCCAACGGCAACATTCGCTCCGCGTGCTACAGCCCTGACGGGTTCCCCCAGATCTCAGTCAGCCCGCTGGGGACGCTCACGACCGAGACGTACTCCACCGACGGACGCGACAACATCACCGGCATCCAGCAGGGCGGCAGCTCCACGATGACCTGCAACGGCACGAGCGGGGGGACCGGGTCGGGGCTGACCGAAAACTTGGGCTATACCGATACGACCCACAATCCGTATCTGCCGACCTCGCTGCAGGACCCTGAGAGCAACACCACCAGCTACGGCTATGACCCGAGCACCGGGAACACCACCAGCGTGGCCAACGGCTCCAGTTCGGCGACGCTGACCTACGACACGACGGCGGGGATCAACTACGGGACCATCGCGACCTCCACCGACCCTGACGGGGCGACCACCACCTACACGCCCAGCAGCGGCAACATCACCACGGTCACGCCGCCCAGCGGCTCGGGGCGCAACACGATCCATCTCTCCTACGACTCCGCCAACCGGCTCAAGGAGATCAGCACCGTCTCAGGTGGCACCGGTCATGAGGTCGACTACAGCTACGACGCGCTGGATCGCGAGCACACCGCGACCTACAAGAACGCCTCCGGCGCAACCGTGGCGACGATCACCTACACCTACGACGCCGACGGCAACCTGATCCGGCGCGACGAGACCACCCCCAACCCCACCTCCGCCTACGTCGGCAAGATCGCCTCGGCGACCGCGCCCTCCGGAGGTACCACGGCCACGCTCACCGTCGGCGCGGGCGGCGTCAAGGCCGGCGACGCGGTCATCCTGGCGGTCCACACCTCAAACGCCACCACCGCGCCCAGCGCGACCGACAGCGCCGGCAACACCTACCACGTCGACAAGGGGCCGATCCCCGACACCGGCGGGGATGCGACGACGATCCTCTCCGCCCAGAACGTCAAGGCGCTGAGCAGCGGGCAGCAGATCACCGTCACGATGCCGTCTAACTCGGAGTATTTCGTGGACGCCCAGGAGTTCTCAGGCCTGACCGGGACGACGGACGGCTCAAGCTCCGCCGGGGCCAAGAACAACACGGCGGTCAACTCGGGCGCGATGAGTACCACCACCGCCGGAGACCTGCTGTTCGGCGCGATCGGCTGGGAGTCGGGATCCGTGCCGAGCGCGCTGGGCGGCGCCAGCTGGACGGCCAACACGCCCCTGTCGAGCGGCGGCGACGGGCTGCAGGACTACTACGCCACCGCCGCGTCTGCGGGCAGCTACTCGCTGACGGCGACCGACACCGGCAGCTACCCCACCTGGATGGCCGGGCTCGTCGCCTACACCACCAACGGCTCGGGCGGCGGGACAACCCAGACCACCAGCTACAGCTACGACGGGCTGGACCGCGTCACCCAGGTCACCGACCCCGACGCCACCCAGACGAAATACGGCTACGACGCCGCAGGGAACCTGACCACGCTCACCGACGCCGGCGGCACCGTCACCTACAAGTACGACAAGGCCAACGAGCAGACCTCGGTCACCGACCCCGGCGCCTCCAAGCCGGCCGCGGCGATGACCTACGACAAGGACGGCAACCTGCTGAAGACGACGTATGCCAGCGGCGCCTCGATGAGCTACGCCTATAACGCTGAGGACCAGCTCATCTACCAGACCGACACCTACAAGACCGCCAGCGGGACGATCGCGCACCTCAGTTGGGGCTCGCCGAGCAGCCACATCCAATACGACGGCAGCCTGATCTCCTCCGTGCTCGACCAGGCCGGCAACACCACCACCTACACCTACGACAGCCTGGACCGGCTCACCGAGGCCAAGACCACCAACGGCTCCACCGACCTCGCCGACTACCAGTACACCCTGGACCCCGCCGGCAACCTGCTCAGCCTCGATACCGACGGATCATCGGTGCCCAACGGCACCACCAGCTACGCCTACCGTCCGGGCAACGAGACCTGCTGGTCCTATGCCGGCACCTCCACCAACGCGTGCGGCAGCCCGCCCTCGGGAGCGCACAGCTACGCCTATGACGCCGACGGCAACCAGACCAGCAACGGCAACGGGCTGACCGCCACCTATAACGCGCTCGGACAGACCGCGTCGATCACGTCCGGCGGCACCACCACCAACTACAGCTATCTCGGCGAAGGCCAAGACGAGCTCAGCAACGAAGCCTCCAGCACGCTGCACAATGACGGCCTCGGGCTCGCCTCCACCACCACCGGCACCACCACCAACCACTACACCCGCAGCACTAACGGCGCACAGATCGACGAGCGGACGTCCACTGCGACCTACGACTACCTCTACGACGACACCGGCAACGTCATCGGTCTGCTCGACAGCGCCGGCCACCTCGCCAACCAGTACACCTACGACCCCTACGGCAACAAGACCACCGTCAGCTCCAGCGCGCCAAACCCGTTCGCCTTCCAGAACGGATATCAGACCACTTCAGGGCTCATCCACTTCGGCGCCCGCTACCTCAACCCCGGAGACGGGCGGTGGAGCCAAGAGGACCCTCTAAACCAAGCCCAGGATTTGACGCAAAGCAACAGCTACGGGTTCGCAGGTGAAGATCCGACCAATCAAGGAGACGCCTGCGGGCAGCTCTCCGTCCCATCGTGGGTCATCGGACTTGCGAAAGATGCAGGAAAATACGTGCCTGGGGTCAGCCTCTCCTGTGTTTATGCCCATTTCATCGCCTGGACCGTGCACCACCACAACCAGTACTACTTTGGCGGTGAGCGCCCGTCGCTAAGCAACTTCATCGGATGGGCTTGGGACTGCTCTTGGGTAAAGTCGATCCTCGACGCGTTCTAGTGGAGGCGGACGCACCCGGTCTGCGCTAAGTTGCGTTCGTGAGGACCGGAGCTTTGATCGTCGCGTGTGGCTGCTGTGTCCTCGGTGGCGTCGGGCTGTACCTCACCAGCACCCGCTTCGAGCCAAAGGCAGTGGCCTGGCTGCTCATTGCCCTCGCGTTTGTGGTCTTCGTTACCAGCCGCCGGATATCGAAGAAGCGTTGAATGGATCTTGTCGGGCATGGAAGCCGCGGTAGTTGTGAATCGGGCCGAGGCGCCGATGTGAAGCCTCGTCGCTTGCCGCATTAGGATGTGCAGCCAGTCGCGATCGGATAAATCCTCGTCTTGGGCAACCGCCGAGGCATGGAAGCGATACCTCGGTGCACGCGGCTTCGACTGGCCCGTCCTCGTCGCGCGAGCCGCGGTGGTCGTTGTTGTCGCCGTTGCGCTGCGCCTTGCTGCTCCGCATCTCGGGTTTCTCATCGTCGTTATCGCCATTCTTGCCGGAGGGTTCTCGGGGGACCCGATAACCCGAATTGCGTTGCGCCGGCGCAACGCGCCAGCAAGCGATCCCGACACCTCCACCCCCAGCCAGACCGACGAGCCACCACCGACATCACCCAGCTGACAGCCGCGCTCGCCCATACGCGAGGTCACGCTCTCCTACCCGGCCAACCTGTCGCCTCGCTGCGCCGTGCGGCATAGTATGACCCGGCCGTCAGGCTGTTAGCGGGAGCCGGACGGTCCGGGATGCCGAGCCGGCGGCAGATCGCGGGGGCGGTGCCGGTGGGGATCTACCGATGACGTGGTACTGGAGCGCGGAGGTCTCGCTCGGGGTTTGACCAGATCACGTGGTTTGCGCCCTCGCGAAGCCTGTGGCAGCGGTAGTCGCCCGGGTGCCGCTCAAGTTCGCGCCGCTTCATCTACACCGATCGTGGCCGACCGGCCAGAGCGCAACCTCTTCGCGAAACCTCAGTCAGGCGACGGTGAGCGGAGCCGGCTCGACGCGACCTGCGCCAGTTGGCGGTTCCCGACCCTCGTCGCGGTAGGAGGCGATCATCTCTCGTGCCGCGTCGAGCAACATTGCGCGCGCCTCCTCAAGCGTCCGCCCACACGTCACCACCGCCGGCCACTCGGCGAGCTGGGCCATCGTCCAGCCGTTCTCGTCGGGGGTGAACACCGCAGTCAACGTCAGCGTCTTGCTCATTTCAAGGGAGCTTACGCGCACGACGTTCAGGTCAGGCCCGGTCGGCCCCGGCCCTCAGGTCGCCTCACCGCCACCCTCGAAACGGCCCGACGCGCCCGCCGAGCGCGTCGCGGCTCCGGTCGGTGCCCGTGAACTCATCGACGACGTGCAGGATCCGAGCCTCGAAGACCAAGAGCGAGCATCCTGACTCAAGCCAGACTGAGACGACGATGACCGATCCCGACCGCTACCTGATCCTGATCGAGGGCGGCCCGCCGTCTAACTACTCGGCCTGGTCGCCTGACCTGATCGGCTGCGTGGCCACCGGTGACACGATCGAGCAAACCGTGGCCGAGATGCGCGAGGCGATCGCCTTTCACCTCGAGGGCCTGGCCGCCGACGGGGAGACGATCCCCGAGCCCACCGGCCCCGGCGTCTACATCGAGCAGCACGCCACCGCCGCCGCCTAAGCGACGCAATCGCTCCCAGACGCCGCCTGAGAGCGCCTGCCGCGCCGGCGAGGCCTGCGCCGAGATAATTGCGCGTACGCCGCCGGCCCGAGCCGCGGACGCGGTCTCGCTGCTTGTCAGTCTGTGGTAGGCAGCCCGAGAGCGCGGTCGGCCTTCACGCCGAGGGCCTCGGCCTTGACAATCGTCCTGGCAGCCGTGAGCGCCTGTGCCTTGGCGGCGATCTTGTTGCCGTGCTCGATGTCCTTGAGCGCGACCGTCAACTGCGAGAACCCGCGAGCCAGCTCCCGTACGCCAGCTACCCACTCCTTTTGGCCTACCTTCTGCTTCGGGGTGGTTGCCGTCGCCTTGGCAACAATCCTGCCGGCGTGATCGAGCTTGCGGTCGAGAGCTTGAAGATCTGGGATGACCTTCTTGGCCTGAGCCGGCGTGGTGACGTGGAGATGCTTGAGCTTCTTGACCGCGGCGCTGTGGTTGATGGCGTGATCCTGGGCCTTGACCGCGGCCGTCACGCTCATCCCGGCCGCTCCCGCCGTGGCTGCCAGGCCACAGAACGCCAGCGCGATCGACATCAGCGACAGCGCGCCTCTACGCAGTATCAGCATCCTGCCTCCGTCCTAGAAATGGTCTGCGGCCCCGGTTCTCCTACAGCTTGCGCGCGAGTGTACCCAATTCGATCAAGCATCCCAGAGCGTGTCAGGAAGGCCGGCTCGCGCCGGCGGAGGTCTCGGTAGCGGCCCTGGTAGCTCACGCCGGGGTCGTCACGCGCTAGGCGGCCGCGCTCGCCGGCGGGAATGCTCCACGGCCACGCCAGGGCCCGCTCAACGACGACCCACGCCTGGACATCCGGCGGGGCGAGGGCTGGGGGCTGCTCACTGCGGGGTCGTCTCGGTGTGCAAGAAGGCGGTGACGCGGTCGATCACAGTGGGCTGGTCGCGCCAGGGCCAGTGTCCGGCATCAGCGACGCGCTCCACGGTCGCCCTCCGGAGCGCTTGGGCGTAGGCGTCGGCAAACGATGGGTCTAGCCAGGGGTCGCGCTCGCCCCAGAGCACCATTACCGGCGCGTTGATCACGTCAAGCCTCGCGCCGGCGTCAGCGAGCTGGTCGCTCTCGAGCGAGCGGTGCAGACCCAAGATCGCGCGCTGGGTGTCCTGGTCAAACTGCTGCCAGACCGCGGCGATCTGCTCATCAGACCAGGCATTGGGGTTCACGGTGCCGCAGCGCAGCGTGCGCGCCAGCCGCCGCTGGGTCAGCGACGCCATGATCAGCTCGCCGAGCACCGGCATCCGCCAGCGCGCCACCATCCGCGGCCAGCGAAAATCCTCAAGCAGCGGGACGGCGTCGATGATCACCAGTCGAGTGACCCGCCCGGGGTGGCGCTGGGCGAACGCCAGCGCGATCGCGCCGCCCCACCCATGCCCCACCACCATCACCTCCTTGATGCCGAGCGCGTCCACCAACGCGTCGACGAACGCGACGTAGCCCGCCAGCGAATAGTCAAAGCCCACCGGCCTGGCCGAGCATCCGAAGCCGGGGAGATCGGGCGCGACCCCGCCGGTGTGCGCCAAAAACGCCGCCCAGTCCTCTGAGCTGGTCGGCACGCTGTGCAGATAAAGCACGCCGGCGCCGGTCAGCGCCGCCTGGCGGTAGACCACGGGCAGCCCGGCCAGCCTGACCGTGCGCTGCTCAACGCCCCCCGGGCGCCGGGCCGGCTGCCGGCCATCGGGGTTCACCGAGGGCTCGACGGCGCCCCCGCGGCCCGGTAGCGCTCCTGAGCGGCCTCGGGGCTCATCTTGACCACCGCGGCGATCTCCCGCCAGCTCGCGCCCAACCTGACCGCCTCCACCGCGAGCTCATCGCGGCGCTGACACGCCTCCTCCAGGCGCAGCTGCGCCGCCCACGCCCGGTCAAGCACGACCCGCTGCTGATCGCTCACCGCCCGACCGCGTCCGGACATCAAGCCAACCTAGCAACCACCGTCGACCACCCCGACACCAGACCCGACCCGGCCTTCAACCGGGCACGCCCGCGGGGCCGGGACGCCTTCAGCCCAGCCATCACAGCCCCCAGGGGTCGACCAGCGCGACCCCGGGGCGCCCGACTCCCACGCCAAGACGAGCGGTATGCGAGTAGACCCACATTCTCTGTATTTCCGGATTCGCGCAGCCTGTGACACCACCCCATACGACACCCCACCCCAAAAAGGTCCGACACGACACATCCGCGGACCGATCACCCCATCCATCTCGACGCTTGCGGCCGCGACAAGCACCCCGCGGCCCGCGCGCTTTCCACTACCTCAAGCCACGCACGCACCCGGTCTCGTCTCCCCCCTGCTTCGAGACCGGGCCGCCCGGCTCGCGTGACGCCCCTCACGCGGACCGGGTCGCGTGCCGCGCGCTCTACAGGCAACGCCAGGCACGCCCAGCAGACCCAAGGAGTCCGGATGCCACCACGCACCGATGAGCGCCGGGCCGGACCTCCACGGGGCTCATCGTCGATGCGCCAGCTCGCGTGCGGACCGGGCGCCGGCCGCTCGCCGCGGCTCGGCTGAGGCCGCGACTGGCGTGCGTGGCGCGTCGGCGGCCTCGCGGGCCTGGCCGAGATCGGCGAGTGTGCGCGCCTGGATCGCCGCCTCGGGAACGCCGGCGGTGGTGAGGCGGTGGCGCAGCTGCTCGCGCCGCCGCGGATCGTCGAACGCGCGCGCAACGCCTTTGTCGGGCTCTCTGTCGGGGTCGCGGGGCTGGTCGGCCGCGCCGGCGCCCGCGCCGGCGGGCGCGGCGTGCTGCTCGTCGACGAGCTCCTGGACGGCGGCGAGCGTGACGATCTGGGTCACGTCGAGGCCGCTGCGTTCGCGGACCTCCTGGCCGATCCGCTGTGCGGCGCGGTCGAATATGGTCGGGCTCGCGGCGGCGGCCAGATCGGGGTTGCGCCAGCTGTTGGCCTCCTGCCACATGTCGGCGACCTCCGTGAGCGTGGCGGTCTCCCACCAGGGGTCGTGCAACACGGGTCGCAGCCGCTCGGTGGCGAGCAGCCGCTCGGCATCGATTCGGGCGTGCGCGGCGTGGGCAGCTTGGTCGCTCTCGCGCTGTGCCTGCTCGATCGTGTGCTGGCGCGCCGCGATCGCGCGCCGGGCGGCGATCGCGGCTGCGGCGAGGGCGAGCTGCAGCTCGCGTTCGAGTTCTTCGGCGATCCCGTCTGAGGGTTCGTGCATCGCTACTGCCTCCGTTCCGGTTGGGGGTTGGTGGTGGTCATCGTGGGTTGGCGACGCTGCTGACGAGCCAGCGGCCACGGGTTTGCGTGAGGGTGAGGACGAGCTCGTAGGTCTCGCGGCCGTCGCTGATGTCCGGCAGTGCTTGCCAGCCGCTGCCGTGGCGCTGCATCGCGATCGCCGCCACCGCCCCGTGCAGCGAGCGCATCGCGGGCGGGATCCGCGGCGGATCGCTCTTGAGGCTGGCCAGCATGCCGGGGGTCACGTCCTGGATCGCGTGTAGGGGCGCCTGGCCGTAGAGCCAGGGCAGGTAGCCGTACAGAAACTGCCGCGCGGACGTCTCGGCGGCCGGGGATCCGGCGGGTGGCGCCGGCGCTGCCGGGCCCGCGGGCGCTAGCGCCTGCACGAAGTCAGGCGGCGTCAGCTGCACGACGAGCCAGCGGCCGTGGTCCTGGCGGAGCGTGATTTGGGCGTGGAACGTGTGCACCTGATCGCGTGCGCCGATGAAGTAGCTGGTGCCGGTGCCTGGAGCGCGGCGGAACTGCGCGAGCGCGAGCGTTCCGCGGCGGTGGCTCGCGGGGACCGGCCCGGCCTGAGCGGCGAGCTCCCTGACCGGGGCTGTTGCCCCTGGCAGCGCAGCAGCCGTTCGGGCGCCGTCGAGGAATCGGACGTAGGCGGCGGCGAACAGCGCCGCGACCCTCTGCTGGCCGCCGGCGACCGCCGGCGAGGCGGAGACTGTCGACTCTGCTGGGGCGCTGTGGTGCGGGGAGCCGGAGCAGCCCGCGATCGCCAGCAGGCAGGCGAGCAGGATGAGGAGCAGCCGTGCGCGCGTCATAGACCTGGGGGGTGGCGGGTGACGAACGAGCCGCTGGCGAGCTCGTAGGCGATGTCGGATGCGGGTTGCCAGCGCGGGCCCGTCCCGGCTGGAACGGTTGGTGTGCCGTGCACCGTGTCCAAGACGATCCCGGCGACCTCGATGAACGTGTGGCCCTGCCCGGCGGAGGTGCCGGCATAGATCGTGACCCATTGCCCGCGGCCGGGCAGCCCCTCGGTCTCTAACGTCCAGGAGGTGGGGACCTGGCCGCGGAGAAGGCTTTGCCCGAGGCCTGCGCCCCACAGCAGGAAGCTCACGGCCGAGGAGCAGTCGTAGCCGGGCCCGCCGTTCTCCTGCGCGCCCGGGTCGGCACCCGGACCCGGCGGGACGCGCATCGCGACGGGCGCGTGGCCGCCGCCGTAGCTGTAGGGGTAGTGGATGATCTGGTTGCCGGCGGCGATCATCTCCTGCACCGCCGGCGGCGCGCCCTGCGGGACCGCCGCCAGCCCATTGGGCAGCACCTTGGCGATCGCGCCGGGCGTGGTGGGCCCGGTCACCGGGACGCATCTCTGCCCGCCCGCGACGGCCGGCGACGTCGGCGTCGTGGCGGCCGGAGCGCCGCTCGTCCCTTGGGCGGTCTGGGTGTATTGGGCGACGAGCTGGGTGACCTGCGCGATTTCGGGCGGGTAGTCATTCCACGCCACCAGCGCGGCCTGCCAATCACCGGGCGCCCCCCACTTCTTGAGCAGCGCGGCTGCGCCGTAGACGGCGTCGGCCTCGTTATAGACGCTCGGCGGCTGCACGCCCCCGGGGAGGTTCGGCGGGATCTCGGCGACGATCGTGTCCCAGTTGTCTGTCGCGGCGCCGCCGATCCCGATCTGCATCGGGCCGGCGGCGCCCGCCGAGTTGCTGCCGGCCATGACACCGGTGCCAGGGCCGTTGTTCGTGCCGAAGGTCGACTCGGCGTCGTTGAGTGCTGCGAGGTACGCCCAGCCGTCGCTGCCCAGCTGAAATTGCTGGGAGGCGCCGTCGAAGATGGGCAGCAGGGTTGGTGGGATCCCGGGGACGCTCGATGGGCCGGGACCGGTCGGCGTGGCGATGCAGCTCGATGCGGATGCGGGGTTCAGCGCGAGCAGGATCGTTAGTGGCAGCCCGATCACCAGCAGCGCGATGAGCACCGCGCCGAGCGCGCCGGCCGCCCGCAGCTGCTGGCTCATCGGCTGCGACGGATCGTGTGCTCACGTGTCCTTGCGCCGGTTGATGTCGGCATATGGTCGCGGCTACCGGCCGAGGTGATGGGGGCGCTTTGAAAATCCTCGGGCTCGAACATGCCGTCGGGCGGCGGCTGGTGCGGCAGCTCGTCGAGCGGGTGCTCGCCGTGCTGGCCGTCGCAGCCTTTGAACGGCCCGCCGGCGTCCAGCAGCACCGTCATGTGGTGGTCGGCGTGGTCGCGAAACCACACCGACAGCCCGGTGGCTGGGTCCTGGCGCAGGTGCTCCCACGCCCGCCACAGCGCTTCCAGGCGGGCGACCGCCTCGGCGTGCTTCCACCAGTGCGGGCACCACACGCGCTCGTGTCCGCGGACCGAGCGGCGATACACGGGGAACAGCCACTCCTGCACCCACTCGGCGAGCGTCAGGTAGTAGAGGCCGGGCGGATCGGCCAGGTCGGCGAGCTGCCGCTCGGCCGCCCGCATGGCCAGCTGCTCGATCTGGGCGGCGTCGAGCAGCCCGCTGATTTGCCGGTCGAGCACCTTGCGTGTGACGGACGCGACGTGCTGCTCGAGCACGGTTCTCACGGTCTGCTCCACGATTGGGACCGCCCTGTCGAGCGGCTCGGGCTGCGGGCTCGCGCTCACGTCGGCGTCGTCCACGAGGCCTCCTGGGGTCGGCGGGTGTGGCGGCGGGCGAGGATCTGCGGTGGGTCGTAGGTGGCGATCGACTCGCGGATCGCCTGGGCTTGGCGGGTGTTCCACCAGTAGTGGGGCTCGGCGAGCACGGGCGGCGCGCCGGAGGGCATGACGATGATCCGGTCGCGCGGCAAGGCGGCGAGGTCAGCGACGGTGAGGATCGGTGTCGGGGTCAGCTGCCAGCTGGTGCTGGTGCTCCCGCCGCCCGGGGCTCGCACCGCGCTGGGGCTGGCGACCAGCCGGTTGTACTCGCCGATCAGCTTCTCGAGATCGGAGAGGAACTCCTGCTCGGCCGCGCCGCCCCCGTACACGCGTACGTTGCTGGCGCCCCACAGCTTGCGCATCCCGGTCTGGCCCCACACCTGCGCGCCTTGGGACCAGGATTGCAGCAGGGTGAGGAGCGGGATCCCGCGGGAGCCGTAGTGGCTGTAGAGGTCGGGGAGCTGGCGCCAGCGGCAGATGTTCGCCGCCTCATCGAGCACCCCGACCAGTGGCACGGCGAGCCGGCCGCCGGGGGAGCGCTTGGCGAGCTGCTCGGCGGCGTCGCACAAGGCCATCGCCAGCGCGGTCACCAGCCCCGCGCTTGAGCCTTGGCCTTCCTTTGAGTGCAGGTACAGCGTGTCGCTCGAGGTCACGAATGCGGCCAGGTCCAGTTGGGGTCGGCGATCCGCCGGGCTGCTGGGGGTGACCCAGCGGGCGATGTCGGGGTCGCGCAGGAAGGAGAGGATCTGCCGGGCGGTGCCGAACACGCCCCCGCGCTGCTCAAACGGCGCGTGCACGTGATCGAGCACCGAGGCGGCCGCCAGCGCCAACCCGTGGTCCTCGAGGATCCGCGCGGGCTCGTCGTCGTTGGGCCGCGTTGACCACAAAAACGCCTGCGTGATCGGCCGCCCCGCCAGGGCGGCGGCGCGCAGCAGATGCGAGACGAGCTCTTGTCCGGCGGGGTCAAAGAACGGGTCAGGCCGCGCGTCGGGGTCGCGGTAGGCGCCCACAAACGCGTCGGTCAGCTCGAGCGCGCGGCGGTCAGAGGTGACGTAGGTGAGCGGGTTCCACCACCAGTCGGGCTCGCCGGCGGCGAGCTGCTCGGGGTCGAAGTTCCACACGCTCCCCTGCTGTTCTCTGATGAGCCGGGTGGCGGCGTAGAGATCGGGCTTGTTGGAGGTCGCGAAGGCGGCGCCCGGCGCCGCCAGCACAGTCGGGATCGCGCGGGAGCTCGACTTGCCTTTGCGCGGGCCCCAGATGTCGCACTGCATGTCCTCCCAGGTCGCGTACAGCCGCTGCCCGTCGCCGACCGCGCGAGCGATCGGCAGCCCGGACTGCTCGACGCCGAACCGCTGAGCCGTCGCCCTGGCGTTCTGAAGCGACACCGGGTGCACGCGGGCGCCGGTGCCGAGCAGCCTGGCGGCGCGATCCACGCCCATCGCCGGCCGCCGCACGCGCAGCACCACGACCAGGATCGCCGCCAAAAGGCACGCCGCGCCAATCGCGATCAGGATCGGCGTGGCGCCCGGCGGCCACCGGGTGCGGCCATCAGCGAGCTCCAGTGCCAGCGCGAGCGGGTCGGGCGGCGGGCGATGGCGCCAGTGGTCGAGCGCAGCGCCGGCCTGCGCGGCCGCCTCGGCGGTGACGCCGGCGACCGCGAGCAGCCCGAGCGCTCCCACGAGCAGCGGCGAGAGGCTCGAGGGGCCGGTGGCGTGCCTGTCTGCCTGACGCACCGCCCTTACCCCTCCCTGCCGTTGCTCGAGACGTGCCCTGCGGTGATCAGCTCGCCGCGGCGGCTGTGCTCGTGCCAGAGCTTGTTGGTGTCGTGCAGCCGCGCTTCTGCCGCCGTGAGCGTGACGCGAAACGGGATCCCGGGCCGCCCGCCGATCTTGATCATGAAGTTCCCTCGGCCTGGCGGCGCGTCGTTGCTGGCGGCCGCGGACCAGGCGGGCGGGTCCTGCCAGGAGATCAGCTGTCGCTGCTCTGCTGTGCTGAGGTCCTTGGCCAAGGCCAGGCGCGGCATCTCCTCCGGTGGCAGCGCGCCGCAGATCAGCATCCCGGAGCGCTCGATCAACCCGACGGCCTTCATGCGCTCGTGCTCATCGGGGAGCGAGAGCAGGTCCTTGATCGTGTGCGAGCACATGACCACGCCCACCCCCCATTGCCGGTTCAGACGGGTCAGGCTGTTGGTGCGGTCGACCATCCCGCGCCCGGCGATCAGCGCCCGCCACAGCTCGTCGAGGATGATCAGGTAGTGGCGCATCGGCGCCAGCCCCGCCTCGGCGAGCGCGTGCGTGACGTTGACCGCGCCAAACCCGACGCCCCAGCACGCCGACAGCGCCGCGCCGACCAGCTCGGTCTCGTCCTCCGGGATCGAGGAGACATCGAACACCGCGGGGCGGTCGAGGTCCAGTGCGACACTGCTCTGTCGGGAAAACATCTCCCCCACCCGCCCCTCGCCCAGCAGCGCCTGCAGCGTCACCTGGAGCGGCTCGACGAGCTCGCGGTAGCGCTCGATCGATCCGCGGTCAAACGCCGCGACCCGGACCTGTTCGGGGGCGTTTTCAATGGTCTCGAGCAGATCCCGAAGGACCGGGACCCCCTGATGACGCTCGTCGAGAACTCGTAGGGCGGCGGCCAGTATGGAATCCTCCCGGTCGGTCGGCGGGTGCCCGCGCTGGATGCTGATCAGCGCGGAGACCATCGTGTGGCGCCGGCCGACCGCGTCGGCCAGCAGCTCGCGCCCCAGCGTGCGGTGCTCGCCGTCGCCGAGCCGCGCGGCCGCGCGCCTGGCGAGCTCGATGTCGAGCACGTTGAGGTAGCCGCGCCCTCTCCCGAGGCGGATGACCTGCCCGTCCAGTGCCTCGATGAGGTCGGCGTAGTCGGGCTTCAGATCGCCGAGGACCAGCGGCAGCACCCCGAACCCGGCCAGCGCGAGCGCCATCCGCCGAATACAGGAGCTCTTGCCGAACCCTTGCAGGCCCATCACGAACGCCGTCGGCGCGGTCAGCAGGCTCGCTTGCTGAAACCAGCTGATCGGATCCCCGCACACCGTCGCCCCGGTCAGCAGGTGCTTGCCCAGCGGCGCGCCGATCAAAGGGGCGCCTGCCCCGACCGAGAACGGCCACAGCCCGCACGCCTGCACGCTCGTGGCGCGCCACTCCGCCGGCGGCTGCAAGTACACGCTGCGTCCCGCCCCCGCTCCCGCCCAACCGCGAGGCCCGGGCAGCAGCGGCCCCTCCCCGGTCTTCGGCGGCTTGCGTCGGGACATGCTCATAGCGCCTGCCGGATCGCTTCGGGGACTCTGAGGTGCGCGGGCAGGAACAGCCCGACGGGCAGCGCGGCGGCAAACGCGGAGTCCTGCGAGCCCCACACCGGCCGCAGGCTGATCCGCGCCGCCGGCGCGAGATTGTCCACGGCCGCCGCCGCCACCGCCAAGTCCGTCTCGTCAAGCACGGTGGCCGTTAACAACATGCCGAAGTTCACCAGCGCCGCGCCGCGGGCCTCTTCCTGGGCGGTGGCGCGCGCCGCCTGCTCCTCGACCACGGCCCGCGCAGTCGGGCGGGCTGCGGAGTTGACGCGAAACTCGGCGTTGTGCAGGTCTCGCTCGACGATCCGCGCCGCCTCGCCCGGATCGATCACCCGGTACAGCAATGTCACGCGCTTGCGGGCGATGTCACCGTGCGGGGCGACCAAGCGTCCGAGCACGTTCTCGCGCACCTCACCCCTGGGCGCCTGCGACATCGCCCACGTGACCGACACCGCGCCGTCGTGCCAGTAGCTCTCGGCCCGGGCGTCCGCGGCCGCCGGCCCGACATCTTCCCAGGAGAGCTCGGCCGGGTCCCCGGCGGCGCGCGCTTCCTCGACCAACTCCGCCGCATGCGGGTTATACGCGGCGTGGACGATCTCGCACAACCGCTGCGCATCGACCGGAATCGCGACCCCGGCGCCGGTCGCGTGCAGCCGCTGCGTGATCCCGCCCAGCCGCATCGCCAGGTCGTGCGCCAGCTCAGTCGCGCTTCGCCGGCGGCCGGCCGCGATCATCGTGAACGTCAGCGCGACCCTGGCTTTCAGGTCAGCCGCGCCCGCCGGATACGCGCGAACGATCTCCTCAAGCGTCTCGCGCGCGAGCGCGGGAGCGTTCGGATCCTGCCGCGCGTTGACGGCGTGGCGCAGCCTGGTGCCCGGATCCGGAGCGGTCTCGACCGCCACCTGGCAGGCGACCAGCCCAGGCTCTTGGGAGAGCGCAGCGATCCACTGCCCGTAGTGCGCGACCCACTGATCGACCTGCGGCTGATCCACCAAGGCGGCGCCGTCGGGCTCGGTCTCCAACACCACCGTGACGTGTTGTGTCCACGGGTGGCAGAGCACCGCGAACGGCCGGTCATAGGAATCCCTGGCCTGCGATAGTTGGCTTGCCGCCAACAGTCCCGGCAGCGCAAACGTCCCGTGCGGGACCCTGCCGAGCGGACCGGAGCGATACAAGTGCACGCGCGCGCGGCGGGCACGCCGCCACCCGAGCCGCATCCCGACACGTTGCATCGCCGTCTGCCCATGCGGGTCTGGGCGCAGCATGATCAGGAACACCGGGAGCATCAGCGCCAGCAGCACCAGCCCGGGGATCAGGCCCACCAGCGCGATCACGATGATCGAGGCGATCAGCCCGGCGATCAACAGCACGCTCGAGATCAGCCCGAGATGCCACAGACCCGGCGGCCGCGGCCGTCGCCAGTTTCCGTACGTCCGCTCGACCTGCGCGTCTGCCGCCACCCGCGCCACCTCCCTTAGTCGTTGGGTGTCCCGGCCGCCCCGGTCGCGCCCGGCCCACCGCCACCACCCGTATCGCTCTGCTCCACCGCCCCACCAGCCGCCCGCCTGCCCGCCTCATACGCCCCAACCACTGCACCAGCGCCGCTCGCCGCCACGCCACCACCAGCTCCGCCGCTGTAACCGCCAGGGGCAGCTCCGCCTCCTGCGCTCGCGGCGCCAGACGCCACCGGTCCCGAAGCGCTCGGGCTCGGGCTCCGCGTCTCGCCGCCCCCGTCTTGACCAGTCGTGCCAGACGGGCCGCTGCTATTGGTGCCCGACGGCCCAGCGGCAGCGCCGGAGCTCGCGAGCGCCGCGCCCGACGGGCCGCTGCCATTCCGCGACTGGCCGTAGGCGCTTGCGGGCGATGCGGCGACCGGTGCCGCGCCGGTCGGCATCCGCATCGCGATCGCGCCGCCCGCGGCCCCGGCCAGCATGCCCCCTGCAGCCCCGCCGCCGGCCAGCGCGCTCGTCGCCGGGACGACGAACCGCAGGATCGCCGGCAGGGCGAGGATCGCGAGTACCAGCATCATCACTCCGTCAAGCAGCGCCAGCGCGCCCTGCCGGCCGGCCAGATCGAACGCCACCGCGTAGACGACGGCCGCCGCCGGCTTGTAGAGCGCAAACGCGACCAGCCACGCCGACGCCTTGTGAAACCACTGATGCCCCATCTCGGTGTTGGAGAACGCCGCGGCCAACGGCAGCGTCCCCACCAGTAGCACCAGCATCCCGCCGCGGACCAGCATCAGCATGATCTGGATCACCGTCGCGAGGAACGCGATGATCCCGAGCACGATCGCGATGAACGCGGTCGTGACCGTGCCCGCCAGCCCGACCGTGAACCCGGCCGGTGCCCCCGCCGCGTATGAGGTACCGGCGGTCGCCAGCCCGAGCACGTTCGCGAGATGATCGGCGAACCCGGACCCCGCGCTCGCCCGGGCGATGAACCAGGACGCCATCTGATCGCACCCGCCGATCAGCACGCTCGCCGCCCCGGCGGCCGCGCCCGAGACCAGCACGTAGGTCGCGAGATAGCGGCCGAGGTCGCGCAGCTGCGCGGCCTTGTGCTCGTGATAGACGATCCGCCCGGCGCCCAACAAGGTGCCCATGACCGCCAGCCCCGTCGTGAACACGAGCAGGTTCTGCTGCAGGAACGCGACCGTCCCCGTCGCCTGTCCGCCGGCGTCCGCGACAGGGGGTGTCCCGATCCCCACCCACAACGTCGAGGCCCACTGCACCGCGTGACCCAGCGCCCCCAGCACCGCCTGGGCCAGCGCGGTGATCGCGTCGCCCGCCACCGACGAGACCGCGCCGCCGAGCAGATGCCAGATCGGTGAGAGCAGGCTCGCCGGCCCGAGCATCAAAACGAACTCCACGAGACGTACCCCGTCAGGTCACTCAGAGCCACAAGCGCGGGCGTGCCGGTCACCGGAACGGCAAAGCGCCAGTCCGCCCCGGTCCAGCGCATGATCGTCAGCACCGAGCCAAGCCTGCCCTGCGGTCCCCTCAGTGCCACGAAGATCTCCGCGGCGCCGGGCTGGTAGGAGCCGAACTTGTACCCGACGAGCTGGACCGGCCCGGCCGCGTCGAGGCGGTCATGACCAAGCGCGCTTGGCGGCACCGGTCCCGCCGCAAGGTGACGCATGACCGCCGTCGCGTCCGCCGCCGTGCCTTCGGCCCAGAAGTTTATCGCCGCGAGCAGCGCCCCGCTCGGATCGTGAGCAAAGCAGTAGTTCCACACCCCCCGCGTGCGCTGGGGTCCGTACAGACGCGGAGCCTGAGGCACGGCCATCGACCCAACCTGATTCCAGGTCGTCCCCGGCGGGGGCGACGTGGCGGGGATGACCTGCTGGCCCGCCGCCAGCGTGCACGCGGTCACGCCCCCGGCACGCTGCTTGGCGCCCAGACCCGCAGCCGGCGCGGACGAGGGTGAGACAGGGCGCCTGTGCGCGCCGGAGCCGCCGCCGGTCGCGGCGACCACGAGGCCGAGGAGCACGAGCCCGAGCAAAAACACGCCAGAGAGCAGCACGCTCGGCCGGCTCCACGGCGACCGCGGGCCCGGGCTCTCCTGGCTTGTGGCGTGATCGCTCACTTCAGGTCCGTCTCAGACGCTCGGCCGATCAGCTCAGCGCGCCGACGATCGCCGCCGAGGACCCGGCGATCACGCACGCGACCAGCGTCCAGACCAGGCTGGTGGTGTGCTGGTTAGCGCCGCCGTACCCCTGGTTGTGGGAGTGCGCGAGCTTGGCGGAACTGATCAGCACGCCAGCCACGCACAGGGCGAACACGCCCCAGGCGGTCCACTTCAAGATCGTCGTGAGCTTGTCGGCACCGGGAGGCGCGACCCCCTGCCCGGGATCGACGACGGCGAGGGTCAGCAGATGCAGCATCACTGGTCCTTTCGATTGGCGTTCGCGGTGACCGGCGCGTCGGTCATCGCCTGCAGATCGCTCAGCAGCCGGCCCGCGACCTTCGGCGCGTTAGACGCCGCTGGCAGCTCCCCGACTCGCCACGTCTCGACCCACGGAAGCGACCACACCGCAGGCGCCCCGCCGGCGATCAGATCCGCCAGCCGCCGCAGCCCCCCGGGGAGGCGACCAGGCGCGTCGGCGACCAGCACCAGCCCGAGCAGCAGCACCTCGACGTCGCCGGCCGCCCATTCGCGGATTGCGGTCTGCGCGGCCTTGAGCCCTCGCGCGTGCGTGCGCGCGACCACCACCACCCGCGCCGGCGGGCGATCGGCGCCGGTCAGCGGCCACGTGTGATCGGCCGCTCGCGACCCCGAGAACAGCTCCTCAAGCGTCGACTCGCCCGCCCCGCCGTGCGCGCCCACCCACCACACCGCCGCCGCTTCGCCCACAAGTCGTCGAGGCAGCCGCTCCCGCACCGCGGGCAGCGCCACTCCTCCCTGGCCCCCCGGTGCCGCCACACGGACTCGCGACGCAGCCGGCCACGAGCGGCCGAGAACTGCGTCGCGGCGCAGCGCGCCGTGCCGACTGACGTCGGGAAGAGCAACACGCGGCTCGCCCGACGCCCAGTCACCCCGCGCGCTCTGCGCCACCGAGACGCCATGTGCGCTTGCCCGCGCTACCAACGCCACCGCGACGGCTCGCGATCAGGCGCCACCGGCGGCCACTCGTGGTCAGCCGGTCGCGAGTCCGCACACCGCTCCCCAGGCGTCGTCTCACCGGCACCGCCGGCGGCACCCAGCCACCACGCCGACACCGCCCACTCGCGCTCCTCCCACCGCCGACGCCCAAGCCGCAGCCAGACCGGCAGCGGATCGATGCCGCCCCGTCCCTGCGCGGGCCTCCACTGCGCGTCGGAGAACGCCGGCCCAGGCGACCACCGCGCCGACTCGGACGCCGCTCCGTAGACCTCCATGCTAGTTGATTCCGTAGAATGCGGTCATTTCCGTTAACGTATATCACGTGGCGATGACCGACAGCAACTCCGAGCCCGCGTCCCACCGCGGGTCACACCAACGCCCCCGTCCCGCGACGTGATCGCGACAACTCGTGCTCCCGACTCCCCGTGGGGACCCCGGTCGGTTTGCCCCTCGGCCTCAGCGTGCGCCGGCCGCGGCCAGGATCGCTTCAAGGTCGCGTCGCTCCCTTCCCCTCAACCCCTACGGGCCACTCGGTTCCGCTCGGCCACCGGCCGGCAGATCGGCGCTCGTTCAAACCAACCGGACCCCACAAGGAGGGACCACGAAATGCTCACCATCACCGGCAACGGACGGATCACCCGCGAGCCCGAGCTCAGGGCCACCCAGTCAGGCAAAGCCGTCCTCAACCTCCACATCGCCAGCGACCGCCGCAACCGCGACGACGCGCCCCACTACCTCGAGCTCGTGCTCTGGGAGAGCCACGCCGAGGCCGCCCACAAGCACCTCGTCAAAGGCCAGGCGGTCGCCTTCAGCGGGCGACCCGAGACCCGGGCGTACCTCGACAAGAACGGCGAGCCGCAGTCGGTCATCGAGGTCCACAGCGTCAACCTCGAATACGGCGCCAAGCCGCGCAGCCGCGGGGAGGACGCCGCCGAGACCGAGGTCACCGAGCTCGCGGCGATCGCCGAAGACATCCCTTTCTAGACCGCGCTTCCGGGACGGGGGCGCCCCTCGCGGGCGCCCCCACCTCCGCGAGCGCTGACCCCGCCATGATGTTCGTCTGCGGCCACCTGGCCAGCAGTCACCCCGACCCGGCCACCGGCGACACGCGCTGCCTCGTCGTCGAGGATCGCCGCGACCCGCTCCACGTCTTCGACAACGGCCGCGCGACCAAGCACGGCTGCCGCGCCTGGCTGCATTACGGGCCGGCGTCCGCGCCCGCCGCCGAGTCTGCTACCGAGTCTGCTGAGCTCAGCGAGCGCTGGCCCGAGTTCGCAGCCGGCCTGCGGCGTCCCGAGGACCTCCAGTGAACGCATCAGCCACCACGCTGCTGTACGTGGTCGAGGTCGACGACGACTGCCAGCCGCAACTCGTCGGGCACGGCGGCTGCTCCTACGCCAGTCCGCCCCAGCCCGCCGACCAGGCACTCGCCCTTGTCCGCGCACTGATCGGCTGCCCGCTCGACGAGCTCGACGTCCAGCACAACCCATGGCGCCACGCGATCGCCGGAGGCACCCGCACCATCACCCTGCACAGCGCGTCCCCCGACGACCAGCACGGCTAGACACGCCGCCACCACACGCCAAGCAGCACGGCCCCCGAGCGCGCCTTCGCGACGGCCCGGCCTCTCCCCCGAGATGAATCAGGCGGGCTGCGGCCCGGGGTGCGGCTCTCCGGCCCAGAACCGCTCGGCGCTGAAGGTCTGTAGTGCCGGTGCGGGCAGGGTCGCGGGTCCCGCCGGCGTGCGCAGCAGGTCCTCGAAGTCGCTGCGCTTGACTCGCACGCGGCGCCCGATGCGAATCGCGGGCAGCGCGCCGCGTTCGATCCAGTTGCGGATCGTCGGCTGGTTGAGCCTGAGCAGTTCGGCGATATCCGCGACGGTCATCAGCTCCTCGCCAGGTGTGCCAGCAGGCCTGGGCGGGCGCGGGGAGCTGACCGACGGCGTGCCGTTGGTCATTGCCCGCTGACCAGATCCACGGCGCGCCAGCCGCCGGCGTGGCGCGCGAGCACGACGCTCCAGACATACCGCGGGGGATGGGCCTGGCGCAGCTCGATCACCGCAGTCCCAGCTGATTGCACGATCCGGCGGATCCGCACGCCGCTGTCCTGCACGTTAGAGAAGAACGCCAGGCACGAGCCAGGCCGCGTATGGCGGTAACGCGCCGCCAAGTCAGGCGCGAACAGCAGGCGGCACACCCTGCCGGGACTGTCGACCGCCGCCGACAGATAGGCGTCCAGCCAAGCTCGCGGCGTCGCCGGGTAGGCACCGACGCGCGGGCCCGCCCGCCGATTGGCCGCGTACGCTCCGGCGGCCATCACCACCACAAGACTCGCAACGGCCACGCGCCCCGCCGCCCGACGCCACGACCGCCGGCCGCGAGTCACGACTCGCGCGGCCGCCTCCAGGACGAGCCCCCCCTCGCCGGCGGGCGCTCCCGGCGGATGCTTCCCGGCGCGTCGGGGAGGCGCCGCGCCCGGGTGCTTGGGGCGCCACGGGCGCATGTAGGGGCTGTCGTGATCGCCGCGAGCCCTCGTGCTCATCGCTGTTTGCCCCGCCGCCGGTGGCGCTTGTGATGCTTGTGCGGCAGCTCGGACCGCGGCGTCGGCAGCCCGAACGTCACCTTGACAGACCGAATTGTGGCCGCGGCCCAGGGGTAGTCCGATTCGGTCGCCGTCGTGGCGACAGCGAATCGGTAGGAGACCACCCCTCGCCCAGACTTGTAGGTCCACCGAAACCGGAAGTGGCCGTGACGGTCAGTACGAAACGGCTCCTGCAGCACCTGTCCCCCGGGGTAGGGGACGCGCAGGCGCAGCGCGACCCCGTCGCCGGGCACCCAGCCGCCGACGAGCCGGCCGCTGATCGTGATCTTGCCTGACCAGGGCACGACCCGCGGCGTGATGTGGATGGCGATCTTGGCCGGGACCGTGAGCTTCACGGTCGAGGAGGTCGCCGGCTCGGTGGTCGCCGTGCCGGGGTAGACGGCTTCGATCAGCCGCGACGGTCCCGGACCGACCTTCGCGGCCCACAGCCCGTTGGCGTCGGTGGTCACGCTGCGGATCAGGTGGAAGCGCACCGCGTTGTCGTCCGGCGCGACGTACACCTGCACCGGTTGGCCGCCCAACGCCGTGCCGTCGGCCGTTTCGAGAAAGCCGCTCACGGTCGTACTCTTGCCGTGCCCGATGCGCCGCGTCGCCTTGTCGACGGTGTGGGGCAGCGCCACCACCCGCCGGCGGCGTTTGACATACACCGGCTTGCCGTGGCGCAGCACCGGCTTGCCGTGGTGCTTGAGGATGACGCGGACGGTCTTGAGCTTGGTCCGCGCGTGGCATTTGCGCACCCGCCGGCGCACGTGGCGCTTATGGCCGCGCACCCGCACCGTCTTGCCGTGACGGCGCACCGTGTGCCAGCGGCCCGGGATGATGACAGTCTCGGTGACGCGACGGCAGCGCAGCGCATCGGCGATGTGGGCGAAGGTGATCGCTGCTGCCGTCGGCTCGCGGATCGACAGGCTAAAGGTCTGGGTCGCAGACTGGGCGTGCACACCGGTCCTATCGACGGCGTTGCTTTCAGACACACACGCGACCTGATGCGCACCGACCCCGCTAACCGGTACCTGGGCGCTCGCGCCTGGATACCACTGCGCCGGTGCGCCATCGGCCGAGCAGGAGATCCCCGTCACTCCGGAAGGACCAGCCG
>CAWBPG010000008.1:0-484380 GCA_963790605.1 uncultured Actinomycetota bacterium
AACGCAATCACAGATCACGATCCAGCGAGGACGCAGATGCGCAAACTCATCGAATCAACGACCGTCTCGCTCGACGGCATTGTCGAGTCCCCGGGCCGCGGTTCAATCAAGAAGCCGTCCAATACTCCATGAACGAGCTCGAGAAGTACGACGCGTTCCTGATGGGCCGCGTCACATATGAGCGGTGCGGGCGCTCTGGGAGCCGGTGACTGGCAACTCGTACATCGACGTGATCAACCAGTTGCCCAAGCACGTCGCCACTCGCACCCTCAGCTCGCTCGGATGGAACGCAACGCCGCTCGGCGACGACGTGACGGGCGCGCTTGCGCGTCTCAAAGCGCAATCCCGCCGAAACCTGATCAAGTACGGCACAGCCATACGGTGTGCCCGGCATGACGCTCGATCAAGGCGATCTCAGGCTGCTGGAGACCGATCTCGCGGAACGGCTTCTCACGCCGATCCCGGTCCGCTATGCCTATGTGGCGCTGGACGGCACCCCGCGCACGCGACCTCGCCGAGCTCAGCGCCGATCTCGGCCGAGATCTCGCCCTCCATCAGCTCCCGCGCGACCAGCACGACCGCCTCGCGCACGAAATCGTCAAGGCGCGCCACGCTGGTCGGAACCAGTCAGGCGCTCGTTACACGACTTCTACCGACGTGACCGTCAGCGGAGCGCCGGACGATCGGAACGCCGCAGAAGGTGTTGCAAACTCGCTCAGGACCAGGGCGCGCCCCGGGCGTCCCACCGGTCTCTAGACCCCCAACCCTCGCAAGCATCTGGGACATATCGGGGACACGGCCACGAAGGCCGTAACGCGGTCTCACAGGTAAAGGTGGCTCTATGCGGACTTTTCTTGAAGCGGACGACGGGGGTCGAACCCGCGACCTTCGGCTTGGCAAGCCGCCATTTGCAGGGCTTTCCGGTACTTGCGGGCATCTACTGTGCCTGAGTGGTCCTGAGTTCGCCTCAGAATTGCGGAGTTCGGGACACGTTTCGGGACACGCTTTACCTCGGTGCTTCCCGGGATCGAGAAACGACCACGAGGGCCACGAAGAGCGACGCGGTCCCCGGCGCTTCTGCGATCCGCGCGCCCGAGACCGCCGGCTACGCCGGCTCCCGCTCCCGACCTCGCTGCGCTCGGTCACGTTGACGCGGCGCCTGGGCGATTCGCGCCCTCGTGGGCCGGGCCCGTCACGATCTTTGCGTCAACCCGACGTCGGACCCGCGCCGGCAACAAAGCAACCGTCTCGGTCGCTGCTTCAGGCACCGAGACCGAAGGCCGAGGGATGAACGCTTGGACCAGGGAGCGAGTGCCTTTCGCGCAAGGCGATCGCGCGGTTTGCCATCTTTGAGCTGACGCCATCTGCGGCTCCGCCTATGCACTAAGCCCCTATGAGGACTGGTGGACGGTCCGCGCTTCTGGCGAATCTCAGGGCGGCGTACCACGACGGCGAGAGCCCTGCTCTTCGCTCGACGCGCTGCTTCTGCCGCTACGGACTGGAGCAGCCGACGGCCGCGATGCGCCATCTTCTGCTGGTCGTCCGAGCTCGGAACCAGGAGGATGGACCTCGGCTTGCGTGAGCGTCGCCTTGCCGTCGCTCCGACCGTCCGAGGAGGCGGCTCATCCCGAGGTTCTTCGAGCGCAGGGAAGGTTCGGCCGCTGTTCAACCCACCGATTTGACCTCGCGGACTCCCGCAACCGGAGCCGGCCGAACGGGTCAACTCTGCGGGGAGATTTCCCCGGGACGCTGACCCGGAATATCCCCGACACCCGGTCGGTGTCTCGCGACGCGCGCGTCCTATTGGATCTCGGCCGAACCGGTCGGTTTCTCGCTGGGAGGGCCCGTAGATGCTTGACGTTTACCCATCTCAAGGGTTGTCAATGGGTGAGGGAACCTTTGTTCCCTAATCTATAAGCGGCCGGTGTGGCTGCTCGAGCGACCGCTTCTGATTCGGCGGCGAGCGGCAGCTTGGTCGAGCGTGCCCCAATAGCGACGAAGCTATGGCCGCTGGCGAACCGGGTCTGGATCGCACACGGACAGTCCGCTGCCGTGACGCGACGCTGAGCAGTGTGCGGTCCGGGCACTCCAGCGCCGGACCGCAGGATGAGTTGGGCGTCTGCTACTGGGTTCCCAGTGCGACGTGGAGTCGTTGGGCGTGGGTGAGTTCGTGCTCGGGGTTGCTGGCGGCGTCGCCGATGTCGATCTCGACCCAGTTGATTTCGCCGGTGAATTGGTTGCCGGTGGCGCCATAGTCCTCAGAGACCGGGGAGCCGTACTCGGCGCCGACATCGCAGGTCTCGTCGGCTGAGAAGAGGATCGGTTCGGTCTTCTCGACACGTCCGCTACCGATCGAGTCACCGTCGATGTAGAGCGTCGCGGTGCCTCCCTTGGCGAGACCGCCGCCGTCGTAGTCGAACTCCATCCGCACCTGGTGGGTGCCGGCAGGGAGCGATTGTTCGCCGCGGACGTAGTAGCGCTCCAGGCCGAAGAAGTTGTAGGTGTAGGTCGATTTGCCCTCCTTGACATACATACTCCAGCCGCCGGTGACGCCGCCCTGGGCGACGATCACACCGTCTGCGCCGCCGTCTGGGACGACGATCTCGGCGGTCACGGCGTGGGATTTGTTCTTGATGTTGAGCACCGAGTTCTCGGTCAGCCGGCCCATCCCGGAGAACAGCAGCTGGCGGCTGCCCTGAACCAGCTGCGGGCGACCGGCGATCTCGGGGTTGGCGCGCTCGGCGAAGCGGTCATCCAACGGTAGGCAGTTGTACTTGACGGCCTCGATCAGCCACAGCCGCTGCAGGTCATGCAGACGGTCGGGCTGCGCGGCCGCGAGGTCACGGGCCTGGGTCCAGTCATCGGGCGCGTAGAGCTCCCACACGTCGTCATCGAACGCGGGTAACTCGACCGAGCCGGTCTCCCATGGGGTGCGGTGCTTGGTGACCGCAGTCCATCCCTGGTGATAGATCCCGCGGTTGCCGACCATCTCGAAGTACTGGGTGCTGTGGCGTTCGGGCGCGTCGGCGGCGTTAAACGAGTACGCCAGGCTGGTCCCCTCGATCGGATGCTGCGCGACGCCGTGGACCATGATCGGGTGCGGCAGCCCGGCGACCTCCAGCACGGTCGGGGCGATGTCGATCACGTGGCAGAACTGGGTGCGGACCTCCCCGGCGCCGGTGATCTCCGCCGGCCAGTGCACGATCGTTCCGTTGCGGGTGCCGCCCCAGTGCGACGCGACCTGCTTGGTCCACTGATACGGCGTGTTCATCGCGTGCGCCCACCCGACCGCGTAATGGTTATAGGCGTCGGGGCCGCCGAACTGCTCGATCCGCGACGACATGAACTCCGGGGTCTCCAGCGCCCCGAAACCCTGCAGGGTCACCATCTCGTTGAACGTTCCCTGCAGCGACCCCTCCGCCGAGGCGCCGTTGTCGCCGATGATCAGGATCACCAGCGTCTCATCGAGAATCTCGAGATCCTCCAGCGCATCCACGAGCCGGCCGATCTGATGATCGGTGTGCTCCATGAACGCCGCGTAGATCTCCATCTGGCGCGCCAGCACCGGCTTCATCTCATCCGCGACGTCATCCCACGCCGGGATCTCCTCATGACGAGCGGTCAACTCCGCGTCGGGGCCCAGCACGCCCAGCTGCTGCTGGCGCGCGAACGTCTCCTCACGCAGATGGTCCCAGCCCTGATCGAACTTGCCCTTGTACTTCTCGATCCACTCCGCCGGCACGTGATGGGGGGCGTGGGTCGCTCCCGGAGCGAAGTAGGCGAAGAACGGCTTGTCGGGCATCAGCGCCTTCTGCTGGCGGATCCACTTCACCGTCTTCTCCGCGAGATCCTCGGTCAGGTGATAGCCGTCCTCGGGACCCTTCGGGGGTTCGATCGGGGTCGTGTTCTCAAACAGCGCCGGGTAGTACTGGTTGGTCTCCCCGCCGATGAACCCGTAGAAGTACTCAAACCCGCCACCCGGCGAGGGCCAGCGATCAAACGGGCCCATCGGACTGGTCTCCCACACCGGCACCTCGTGGCACTTGCCGAACTGCGCCGTCGAGTAGCCGTTCAGACGCAGCGTCTCGGCCAGCGGCGCGCAGGTGTTCGGACGCACCGACGTCTGCCCCGGCGCCGATGTCGCGGCCTCGGTGATCCCGCCCATCCCGACCGTGTGATGATTGCGCCCGCTCAACAACGCCGCCCGCGTCGGGGAGCACAACGCAGTCGTGTGAAACCGCGTGTAGCGCAGCCCGCCGGCCGCGAGCCGCTCGGCGTTCGGGGTCGCGCACGGCCCACCGAACACGCTCGATGACCCAAACCCCGCGTCGTCGATCAACATCACCAGCACGTTCGGCGCACCCTCCGGTGGGCGCAGCGGCACGAGCGGCGCAAACGACGTGTCCGGATCCTTCGCATCAAACGTCGTCAACCCCACCGTTGGCCGATCAGGAATCGGCAACACATCCCGACCTGCAACAGGCTTGGTGCTCATCCGCGCTCCGATCCTCGAGAAGTCATCACCGGTCAAGCATCCCCGCTACCGGGGCGAGCCCACATCACCCCACGCGGGTGACCCGGCCCACTCGCCGCTGGCGAGCGCGTCAACGGCCTTGCGGGGTGCGAATCCGCGCCGCTATTGGTGAGTCATAGCGGCCTGGAGGTGCGCTTCGGGCGGGATCAGGTGGTTGTGGTCGTCGTCACCCAGGTCGATTTGGGCCCAGTTGATGGCCCCCGTGAAGCGCCCGCGAGGCTGTGAGTAGTCCTCGAACACGGGCATGGCCGTGTCCATCCCGACGTCGAGTCCCTCGTCGAAGGAGAAGTACAGAGGATGGGTGCGCTTGACCTCGCCGCTGCCCGTCGCCTCGCCGTCCACGTAGAGGGTGACCTTCCCGCCGCGGCCGATGCCGCCGCCTGCGTAAGCGAACTCGGCACGTACCTGGTGGGTTCCGGCCGGTAGCGGCGCCTCCGCCGTGATCGTCGCTCGCAGGAGCCCACAGTAGTTGTAGTGGTAGGCGAGCCGCCGGCGGCGGCGAGAAGTGCCCAGCCTCCGGTGCGGCCGCCCTGCGCGACCAGTGCGCCGTCGACCGGTGGCCCGTCGGGGATCGTCGATCTCGGCGGTCACCGAGTAGGAGCGGTTCTTGACGTTGATCGCGACGTTCTCGCCGAGGCGCTTCATCCCCGGGTACAGGCGCAGCGAGTCGCCTTGAACCAGGGTCGGGCGGCCGGCGATCGCCGGATTCATGCGTTCCGCGGCGCGGTCGTCGAGCGGCAGGACGTTGTGGCGCACCGCCTCGATGAGCCACAGCTGCTGCAGGTCGGCGAGCTTCTCCGGCTGCTCGGCGGACAGGTCGTGTGCCTGGGTCCAGTCCGCGGTCGTGTCATAGAGCTCCCACACGTCCTCGGCGAACGGGTGTGGCGCGGATACGACGTCCCAGGGGATGCGGTGGATTGTCTGCGCCGTCCAGCCCCGGTGATAGATGCCGCGATTGCCCATCAGCTCGAAGTACTGGGTGTGATGGCGTTCGTCGGCATCCGCGTCGTTGAGCGAGTACGCGAACGAGACACCCTGCATCGGGATCTGGGTGACGCCGTTGACGGTGTCGGGCTCGCGCGATCCCCGCCAGCTCGAGAATCGTGGGCGCGACATCGATCACGTGGTGCCACTGGGTACGGACCTCGCCGGTGCCGTCGATCTTTGCTGGCCAGTGGACGATCGTGCCGTTACGCGTGCCTCCGTAGTGCGAGGCCACCTGCTTTGTCCACTGATAGGGCGTGCACAGCGCGTGCGCCCACCCGACGGCGTAGTGGTTGTAGGCGTGCGGTCCGCCGAGCTCGTCGAGATGCCCGTTCCAGAACTCCGGTGTCTCGTACTCCGTGCCGCCGTTGGATGCGGTGGTAACCATGAACGCGCCATTGAGCCCGCCCTCGGCGGACGCACCGTTATCGCCGATGATGTACAGGATCGAGGGTGTCCTCGAGGACGCCCAGCTCCTCGAGCGCGTCGACAAGCCGACCGACGTGGGTGTCGGCGTACTCCAGAAAGCCGGCGTACACCTCCATCTGGCGGCAGAGGATCGGCTTCCACGCGTCGTCGACGTCGTCCCACGCCGAGATGCCCTCGGGGCGGGCGGTGAGCGCGCAGTCGGCGGGGATCACCCCCAGCTCCTTCTGGCGCGCGAACGTCGCCTCGCGCATCGCGTCCCAGCCATCATCGAAGCGACCCTCGTACTTGGCGATCCACTCCGTGGGCACGTGATGCGGCGCATGTGTCGCGCCAGGGGCGAAGTAGGTGAAGAATGGCTTGTCAGGGGTCAGGGTCTTCTGCTCGCGGATGTAGGCGATCGTCTTCTCGGTGAGATCGTCCATCAGGTGGTAGTCGGGGTCATCCGGAGGGTCGACCGTGGTAACGCCGTCGACGAGCGCCGGCGCCCATTGGTTGGTCTCGCCCCCGATGAACCCGTAGAAGCGCTCAAAGCCGCTGTTGATCGGCCAGTGATCGAACGGGCCGGTCGGACCGGACTCCCACACCGGCACCTCGTGGCACTTGCCGAACTGCGCGGTGTTATAACCAGACTGCCGCAGGATCTCGGCCAAGGGAGTGGTGGAGTTGGGCCGGGTCGATCGGTACCCCGGAGAGGGCGTCGCCGTCTCGGTGATGTGGCCCATGCCCACCTGATGGTGGTTGCGCCCCGACAACAGGGCGGCCCGGGTCGGCGAGCACAGCGCCGTGGTGTGAAAGCGGGTGTACTTCAGCCCCTCGTTGGCCAGACGTTCCGCCGCGGGCATATGGATCGGGCCTCCGAAGGCGCTCGAGGCGCCAAAGCCGACATCGTCGAGCAGAACCATGAGCACGTTCGGCGCGCCGGCCGGCGGGCGCTTGGCCGCGATTGGCGGCAACGGCTCGGCAAGGTCACGGACATCGAAGGCCAGCGGTCCGTCGTAGGGCTGATCTGGTGCCGGAAGGCCCACGCCCGCTCTCTTTTGCGCCACGCCGCACTCCTCTCGGTCAGGTGGTTGCCGCAACCTCCCGCGCGCAACCACGATCACTTCTGTTCCACCGGGCGGCGAAGGCCGCTCCCGCCTCGATAGCGTGCCCGCCGACAGGGTGACCCCGCCTCACCCTCCCCGGTGAGGATCACTTGGGGGATGCCGCTCAGCCAGTCCTGTGCCGCGGCGTAGGCGTCGAGGGTGGCGGCACCGAGGGCGTCCCATTCAGTAGCGGCCGCACGCACGAGGGCCCACACCTCTTCAGGTGAGTAGAACTCAAATCGCGTGGCGTCATAACCCCTCACGAAGCTTCTCGACGTCGCGGACTGGATTCGACGGGAGGCCATAGACCTTCTTGGCCCGCTCCATGATCCCGCCGAGAACGGTCAGCGCCTTGTTCCGCGTGCGATTGCTGAGGGTCCCGCCTCCCCGCGCGACCTGATCAGCACACCAGGACTCGATCATCTGGGCGCTGATCCCTTCGATCGGCGTCTCTCCGAACTCCCTCACAAGGCGGCTAACCGTCGACCGGTAGTCGGTCAGCGTTGAAGGCTTGACGTCCCGATCATGCTCCACGTATCGGAGCCACTCCTCGGCGGCTACCCGGAATGCCACCCCCTTCCGTACCGCGCCTAAGAGTCCCCCACGACGCGCGTCGGCCAGTGTGTCCCGTAGCCAGTCCTCAGCGAGCCGCTTCGCGAAGTAGCCGGCGACTGGGCGACCACGCTCGGTCCACGCCGGACCCAGCTTCTTCTGAACCTGGCGTCCGTCGGGGAGCCGGTACTTCGCATACCAGACCGGTCCGCGAGCACCCTCCCTCCGAAAGACGTGGCCTGTGGGCCGCCCAACAGACGACAGCATGCGCAGATGTACGCGCAGCTCGGGACATATTGGGGACAAAGTTTCTTCCGAGCCTATGGCCCAAACAGAAGAAAGGGTAGTTTTGCGGGCATTTACTGAAGCGGACGACGGGGGTCGAACCCGCGACCTTCGGCTTGGGAAGCCGACGCTCTACCAACTGAGCTACGTCCGCGTGTCGGGCGATTCTAAGCGGGCCGGAACATCACGCGCGGGATCCGCAGGGACCGGGTTAGGCGCCGGGCGGGTGGTTCTCGGGCTCGATGGGCTCGTGGACCCAGGCGGTGAACAGCGGCAGCCCGGAGAACGGCGAGTCGCGGGGGGCCGGCCCGGCCGACACGCCCCGGCGCATCCCCGGGGCCCGTCCGGCGATCGCCACGGCGGCGTAGGGGTGGTCAAAGCGCAGCACGGCGGTGCGTTCGACCGCGCGCGCCTGCGGCCGACGCAAGGCCGCGGTGCGGATGCGCAGCGCGGTCACCGCGGCAGCCTCGAAGCCGTACCGCGTGAACGACGCGACCGAGGCCTGCCGGGCCTCGCACTGATCATCGCGCCGGGGACCGATCAGCTGTCGCAGGGTCTCGAGCGCCGGCACGGTGCCAAAGGCCGCTGACCGCGCAAGGTCGAGCTGTTCCTCCACCCGCCAGGCGGGCAGTGCCGCGCCGCCGATGCGCTCCAAGCGCGGCTCGGCCACGAACACCGGCACCTCACGTTCGGAGATCTCCCAGGAGTGGCCGGCTCCGAGCGGCAGGTCATAGAGCGAGCACGCGCTCTCCCCCCAGTCCTCGCACACCGTCGCGGCGACCTCATAGGCGCCGACAAGCACCGCAGCCCGATCCACGTCGGGCGCGCCGGACACCGACACCACGGTCAGGTCCTCGCGAGCCACCGCACAATGCACCGCAACCACGCCTGCCGATCGCGTCCGGGCGATCATTGCCCGCCCATCAGCATCACCGTCCCACAGCAGCCGCGACACCGCCGCCCTCCAGGGGCTCGCGGATCCGCAGTGCTCGACAGAGGGGACCACTTCAAACGGCGCCTCCCACGACACCTTCGTCGCCAGGGCCGAGGCCAGCACGATCCGGGTCATGCTCGTCGATCTCCAGCGGGAACGTGCGGATCAGCCCGAGCGTCTCGCGCTCCGCCCACGCGTCGGCCTCCGTCTGGGACGGCATGAACCCGGACTGAATCCCGTCAGGCAGGCCCCGGACCCACTCAGACACCTCCGCGGTGGCATCGCTGATCCTCACCCACACCGCCAGAGCGGCCTTGAGCACCGGCGGCGCCGCCGTCATGAACGAGGCCAGCAATCCAGCCGCCTCCTCGGCCGAGCACCCCAGCGCCTCCTCCAACGCCGCCCGGTCAGACCCCTGCGCCATCGGTGCGCACGCGGCCAGCAGCAGCCACACCCCCAGTGCCGAGGACACCGACCCGCCCTGGTGCTGCCCCAGTACCGCGCCCGACACCCGTCGTGCGTAGCCGGCCACCAGCCTCGGCAATCGCCCAACACCACCACCGGTCTGAAGCCGTTCCACGGCCATACGCGCCATCATGGCAGCCACCACCAAGCCCTCTTTCCCCAAGGCCTGTGCGACCACTCGAGACCGCCGTCGGAGCTGACCTTGCCATCCGCCTGCTCGGCGCGACGGAGCAACTGCAGCGAGACGTGGCCATCGCCGCCGCGGTTGCCGCCGTCCGCGCCGCACGGCTGTCCAAGCCGCTTCTGGAGGAAACCGTCGATGACCTCGTCCATCACCGCTACGGCGGACCCCTGCGAGACGAGGTCGAGCGCCTGGAGCAGGATCTGGACGACCGCGCCTGGACGCTCCAGGAGCAGATCGAGTCAGGGGGCGCCCGGCGAGCCGAGTACGACGAGGCGATCCGGCGGGCGCGGGCCGCGGGCGCGATGAAGATGGCGCTGGACGCCAACGCGAGGACCGCGGTCGGCCGAGACCGTGTACGAGGCCTCGAACGCGGTCGACGACGCCGATCGCTTCGCACGGCTCCTTCACGCGGTGCTCGACCTGATCGAGCCCGGCAACCACTGGGCCGCACAGGACCTCGCCGGCCTGTTCTGGCCGCGGTTCATGGAGGTCGACGGCTACGTGCTGGTGGCCGACCACTTCGAGCCCGACACGTTCGCCGAGTTCCGCGAGCGGCGTCCTGACAGCCGCCCGGCCGTCGAGGACCTGATCAACCACGTCCACGTGCTGGAGCTCGCCGGACCGGCAGGCCAGGCCCGAGGCGGTCGGTCAGGCCTGCCGTCACATCACGCAGGCGTGGCGCGACGCGCTGGACTCGACCTTCCCCGGGCGTGAGCTCACCGTCGATTGGGACCCGCAGGAGCGGATCGTCACCGCGTACTCCCGCGCCTGACGCGCTGAACGCCCTGAAGGCCCTGAAGGCCCTGAAGGCGTTCGGCGATTACAGGACGTGCTTGGTGTGCGCCTGGACGACCTCGTGCCACAGCTCCTCAAGCGCGATCACCTGGGCCAGGCGGGCACGGCGGGCAGCGCCGTCACGCTCGAGCTCAGCCAGTCGCTTCTTGTTGTGCTTGCGCTGGGAAGCGCCGTCCGGCATGTCGTCGTAAATGTCTCGGGGGATCATCGTTGGTCTCCTTGACCTGGGGCTCTCCTTGACTCGGGGCCGGACGGGTCCGGCCTCCGATACCCACGCTTATCGGCAGGCGCGGGCGCGTTTTCAGGCCGGCTTGACCCCAGTGGACGAACGTCCGGGTCCCGCGGAGCGGGGTTCGTCACTGGCCGGCGTCATTACCATCAAGGCCGTATGCGCCGGTTCATCCTCCCCGGATTGGTCACCGCCGCGGCGGTCGCGCTGCTGGCACTCCTGACCTTCGGCGTGTCCAACCAGAACGACACGTCGTCGATCGACTCGCAGGTGGCCCACGGCCAGTTCCCCGCCGCGCCCAACTCCCGTCAGGCGCTGCCCGTTCTGGGCACGAGCCGGCAAGGCGAGCCTCGCCGACTTCCGGGGCAAGGTGGTCGTCCTCAACGTGTTCGCCTCCTGGTGTCCCCCCTGCCAGGCCGAGGCCCCGATCCTGGCCAAGGAGCAGCCGATCCTGGCCAAGCACAACGCGACACTCGTCGGCGTGACCTACAAGGACCTGTCGTCCGCGTCCGAGCAGTTCGCCCGCCGGTACCACATCACCTATCCGGTGCTGCGCGACGTCACCGGGAGCTTCGCGGACTCGTTCGGCGCCACCGGCGTGCCGGAGACGTTCGTGATCAACCGCAAGGGCCAGATCCAGGCGCTCGAGCGCTTCCCGCGTCACCACGCAGTGGCTCGACGAGACGCTGCCGCGCATCCTGGCGGAGAAGTCGTGACCCGCCGGCGGCTCGCCATCCTCGCGCTCAGCCTGACGGCGGCGCTCGCCGCCACGGCAGCTGCGGCGGCACCGCCGGCGCCATCCCGTCGCGCACGCCACCGCCACGCCCAGGGCCTCCTACCTGCAGGTCGTCGACGACGTCATGTGCGTCGTCTGCCACGAGCCGCTCGGCGTCGCCCAATCGCCCGAGGCCTTCCAGGAGCGCGACTACATCCGCCAGCTCATCGCCCAGGGCAAGACGCGCAAGGAGATCGAGAACGACCTCGTCCAGCAGTACGGCCCCGCCGTGCTGTCCCGCCCGCCGGCCCACGGCGTCAACCTGCTCGTCTACATCGTGCCGCCGCTGGTGCTCATCCTCGGGATCGTCGACGATCGCGATCTTCATCCCCCGCTGGCGGCGCCGGCGCCCGTCAGAGGCCGATCCTCACACCACCGCAGGCGACCGCCGCGCTGGACGCCGCCGACGCCCAGCGCCTCAACGAGGACCTCGGGCGCTTCGCCTGACGGCGCCTGGACGCGGCCGCCGGCTACATCGAGTCCGGCGCGCTCGACGCCCAGCAGCCACAGCGCCAGCTTGATCGTCTGGCGCGCCGCCTGCGAGAGCGCGATCCGGAAGGACTCGGTCGCCTCGGGCTCGGCGCCCACCACCTTGCAGTCGCGGTAGAAGGCGGTGAACTCCTGGGCCAGCTCGAGCGCGTAGCCGGCGATCCGGTGCGGCGCGCGACGCTCGGCCGCCTCGGCGATCTCATCGGGGAAGGCCGCCAGCGCCTTGATCAGGTTGCGCTCGGCCTTCTGCAGCTCGCCGCCGTCCCAGTCGGCGGCCGCATGCGAGCGCGGACGCCACCCGGTCCTCGGAGAGCCGGCCCGACCATCGAGACGATGCGGGCGTGGGCGTACTGCACGTAGTAGACCGGGTTCTCCGGCGACTCCTGCTTGGCCAGCGCCAGGTCGAGGTCGACGGTGCGGTCGTGGGAGCGCTGCAGCATCCAGAAGCGGGTGGCGTCGACGCCGATCTCGTCGAGCAGGTCGTCGAGCGTGATGAAGTCGCCCCGGCGCTTGGACATCGCGGCCCGCTCGGCGCCCTCGACCAGGTGCACGAACTGGATGATCGGCATCTCCAGCGTGTCCGGGATCGCCGCCCAGCGCCGCCCAGCCGGCCTTCATGCGCGCGACGTAGCCGTGGTGGTCGGCGCCGACCGGCAGCAGCTGGAGCTCCACGCCGCGCTCGCGCTTCTGCAGCAGGTAGGCGACATCGGCGGCGAGGTACGTGGGCGCGCCGTCTGAGCGGCGCAGCACGCGGTCCTTGTCGTCGCCGAAGTTCGGCGAGCGCAGCCACAGCGCGCCCTCTGACTCGTACGAGTGCCCGCCCTGCGGCCACGAGCTCCAGCGCCCGGTCCAGGTAGCTCGGCGACCCCTCATGCAGCGTGCGCTCGGAGAAGTACTGGTCGTAGTGCACGCCGTAGCGCTCCAGCGTGCCCTTGATCTGGGCCAGCAGCAGCTCGACCGCGCGCGCCGCGGCCTCGTCGGCCTCCATCGACTCGACGCCCGGGATCTGGTCGGCGAGGTCGCGCACGTACTCGCCCTGGTAGCCGCCCTCGGGGACGCTCTCGCCCCGAGCGCGCGCGATCACGGACTCGCCGAGCAGCCGGATCTGCCCGCCGGCGTCGTTGAAGTAGTACTCGCGCCACACCTCGTGGCCGTGGTGGGCGAGCACGCGCGACAGCGCGTCGCCGTAGGCGGCATGGCGGCCGCTGGCGGCCACCAGCGGACCCGTGGGATTGGCCGACACGAACTCCACCAGCACCTTTCGGGCCACCGGGGCGCCGCCTGCGCCAAAGCGCTCGCCCGCATCGAGCACCGTGCGCAGCGCGCGCCGGTACCAGTCGTCGGACAGGAACAGGTTGACGAAGCCGGGCCCTGCGACCTCGAAGCGCACCAGATCCGGCGCCAGCACCTCGCTCAGCGCGGCGCCCACCTGCTCGGCGATCTCGCGCGGTGGCTTGCGCAGCGCCGGGGCCAGCAGCATGGCCATGTTGGTCGAGTAGTCGCCCTGCCCATCGCGCTTGGGACGCTCGACCTTGTCGCACGTGATCCGCCCCGCCCGCCCGCCGTTGCTGCCCAGGCTGGCGGCGGCCTGCGTGACCGCCGACGCGCAGCTCCTGCAACGACGCGCTCATATGCCGTGCACCGCGACCGGCTGGAACACCGTCTCCAGCCGCTCGAGGGACTCAGGGGTGCCGATCGCGACCAGCAACTGGCCGGCCTCGATCACCGTCGCCGGCGCCGGCTGGGGCTCGAGCCGGCCGTCGGTGTGGCGCACGGCCACCACCACGGTGTCGCCGCGGACCTGCTCGATCGTCTTGCCCACGCCCTCGCACGACGCAGAGACCTCGATCTCCTCCATCCGGTAGTCGGCGACCTGGACGGCGCCTCCCACCTGGGGATGCAGCGCCACCCGGGCCATCTCCGAGCCCGACGTCTTGTAGGGCGAGATGACGCGGTCGGCGCCGGCGCGCAGGAGCTTGCGCTCGGCGTCCTCGGCCGAGGCCCGGGCGATGATCAGGATGTCGGGGCGCAGGCCCCGCGCGGTGAGCGCGATGAAGATGTTGTCGGCGTCGGAGTCCACGCAGGCGATGACCGCCCGGGCCCGCATGATCCCGGCGGCGATCAGGACCTCGTCGTCGGCGGCGTAGCTCTCGATGTAGCGCACGCCCAGCTCCGCGGCCTCCTCGCGATGCGAGGGGTTGGCGTCGATGGCGACGTGCTTGACCCCGGCCAGGCCCAGATCACGGGCCACCTGGCGGCCGACGCGGCCGAAGCCGCAGATGATGAAGTGGTCTGAGTAGGAGTCGATCATGCGCTGGTTGCGGCGCTCTTCACGCAGGCCGCTGAGCTGGCCGGAGACGAAGAACTCCGCCACCGTCGCCAGTCCATAAAAGAGCGTACCTATGCCGAACAGCTCCAGCAGGACGACCACGATCCGCCCGCCCGCGTCCTGCGGATCCTTGAGCGCGCCCAGCGTGGTCACCGTGTCCAGGGTCCAGACGAAGGCGTAGGCCACCGACACACCCTCGGTGATGCAGAAGGCGATCGTGCCGAGCACGACGACGCCGACCAGCGCGGCCAGCAGGATGCTCAGACGCCGGGTGAACGCCTCGAGCTCGCGCCGCGCGCGGCGGCGGCGCTCCAGCGCCTGATGGTGGCTGATGCGGCGGCGATCGACGGGGATGGGCATCTGCGGCTGGGTGGGTGCGGGCCCGGTGGGCTCGGATCAGTAGTGGTAGGGCTCGCGGGCCAGGATCTTGTGGCCGCGGTAGAGCTGCTCGAGCAGCACGACCCGGGCGAGCTGATGGGGCAGCGTGATCTCGCCGAGCGACAGGCGGTGATCGACGTGGTCGAGGTCGAGCCCGAACGGGCCCCCGATGACGAAGCACAGGTCGCGGCCGCTCTGGCGCCGGTCCTCCAGGAAGCGCGCGAAGGCCAGCGAATCGGGCTTCTCGCCGTCGCGGTGCAGCAGCGACACAAAGGCCCGGTCGGGCAGCCGGCGCGCGACGTGGTCGTCCTCGCGAACCTCCACCAGCTCCAGTCGCGTGTGCCCGGCGAGCAGCTTCTGGTAGTGCTGCACATCGTCGGCGAACGGAGGGCGCAGCTTTCCCACGGCAACGACGACGATCCGCACGATGAGATACTAAGTGGATATGGACGATCCCAACACGCCCGAGCGCCACATCAACATCCACTTCTCGCCGGACATCATGGCCGGCGTCTACTCCAACTTCGCCAACGTCAGCCACTCCGACTACGAGTTCACGATCACCTTCGCCCGCGTCGACCACGAGGTCGAGGACGAGGAGATCCCCGGCGTGGTCGTCTCCCGGATCAACCTCTCGGCGCGCTTCATGAAGGAGCTCATCGAAGCGATGCAGGACAACTACTCCAAGTGGGAGTACAGGGAGGGCGTCAAGAACCTCCCGGAGGTCAATGGCGGCGACGGCGGGTCAGAGCTACGGTCCTGACGACGAGGACTGATTCGCTGTCCGTCCCCGGCAGCGATCACCCTCATCTCATGACGGTCCCCCTCTCCGCAGTCTCGCCTGACCGATGACGGACACCACGCAGCGACCCGTTTGCTGACGCGCCCGCGCATTGGCGT
Source organism: uncultured Actinomycetota bacterium (assembly GCA_963790605.1). Lineage (GTDB taxonomy): Bacteria > Actinomycetota > Thermoleophilia > Solirubrobacterales > Solirubrobacteraceae > Palsa-465. Next base: position 15,348 of record CAWBPG010000008.1, read on the forward strand.
GCTGCTGCCCAACTTCGACGCGGTGGGCACCGGGCAGCCGCTGCCGATCATCCCCGCCGCACGGCTCGCCGAGGAGCTGGGCTTCGGCGCGGCGTGGGTCGGCGATCACCTCGCCTGCCCCGCCCCGGGCCTCGACGCCCCCTCCTGCCTGGCCGCGGCCGCCGCGGTCACCGAGAACATCCGGCTGGGCCTCAGCGTGATGCTGCTGGGCCTGCGCGCGCCGGCGTGGGCGGCCAAGATCCTGGCCACGATCGACCACCTGTCCTCCGGGCGTCTGGTGCTGGGCGTCGGCGTCGGCGGCGAGTTTCCGGCCGAGTTCGAGGCCGCGGGCGTGCCCGTGCGCCAGCGCGGCGCCCGGCTGGACGACGCGCTGCACGTCATCCGCGACCTGCTCACCGGCCAGCCCGTGGACTATGAGGGGCGGACCATCACGCGTCAACGCCCCGTCGCTGCAGCCCGCCATGGCGGCCCCGCCGCCCATCTACGTCGGCGGTCGCGGCGAGGCGGCGCTCCATCGGGCCGCCCGGCACGGCGACATGTGGCTGCCGATGTGGCTCACGCCCGAGCGGGTGGCCGAGCGCACCCAGATGCTCGCCGATCTGGCCGAGCGCGAGGGCCGTCCCGCCCCCGGGACCGCGCTGCTCATCGGCGTCCACATCGATGACGACCGCGCCCGGGCGCGCGCCGAGGCCGAGCTGCACATCCGCGGCCAGTACCGCATGGGGCTGGACAAGATCGAGCACTGGACCCTGCTCGACAGCGTCGACGGGGCCGTCGAGCAACTCGAGGCCTACAGTCAGGCCGGGGTCGAGGAGTTCCTGTTCATGGCGCTCGGCCGCGAGCCCCTCACCCAGTACGAGCGCCTGGCCGAGGTCCGGCAGCGCTTCGAATCGGCATGGACGACCTCGGGGGCAAAAGGCTTGTGAGGAGATTGGTCACCAGCCCGCAGGCTCGCGGTTGAGCGGCGAGACCACCTACCGCTACGACGCCTCGGCCTTCCGCGAGGTGTTCGAACGCCGGTTCACCTACCTCGCCGGCGTGCACCGCAACAGCCACCGCTACGCCCATCGCCACGCGCTCCACGACCCGGCCACGGACCGCCGCTGGACCTACGCCGAGCTGTGGGCTGACGCCGGGCGCCTCGCCGCCGGGCTGCAGGCCCGGGGCCTCGCTACCGGCGACGTGGTCGTCTTCGACCTCTTCAACTGCGCCGAGTTCGTGCTCGTGTGGCTCGCCGCCCAGCGGCTGGGGGCGATCGCCGCGCCGATCAACTTCCGCCTCTCCCCCGGCGAGGTGGCCCACGTCCTGGACGACAGCCGCCCGAGCGCATTTGTCTATGACGCCGCGCTGGCGCAGACCGCGACGGACGCGCTCGCCCGGGCCGTCCACCAGCCGGGACTGACCGCGGTCGTCGGCGACAGCAACGGCCCACGCGATCCCGCTCTCAGAGCTCATCGGCGCCGGCACCGTCCCGGATCTCCCCCACGCGGTCAGCACCTACGACGAGACGACCCGCCTGTACACCTCGGGCACGACGGGAATGCCCAAGGGCGTGTCGCTGAGCGGCCTCGTCGACGTCCTCTCCGCCCACGACGTGATCATGCATTTCCCGCTGTCCCCCGAGGACCGCACCCTCAACATGACCCCGTGGTTTCACCGCGGCGGCCTGTACTCGGGCGGCCCCAACCCGGTGCTCTACTGCGGCGCCGAGGCGGTGGCGCTGCGCGCATTTGACCCGGCCACCGTGCTCGACTGGGTCCAGGAGCACGGCCTCACGTTCCTCATCGGCGCCCCGACGAGCCTGGCCATGCTCACCGCCGAGCAGACGGCGCGGCCGCGCGACCTATCGACCCTCAACGGGATCGTGACCATGGGGGCGCCGCTGGACCGCGAGGCCTGCCTGCGCTACCAGCAGGTGCTGACCCCGCGGATCTTCAACGGCTACGGGACGACCGAGGCGTTCTGGAACACGTTCCTGCGCCCGTCGGACCTGCCCGATCACGCCGGCTCGGCCGGCCGGGCGTGCACCGATGACGACGTCGCCGTGGTGAGGATCTACGAGGACCGCCACGCCGACCCGGCCGACCACGCCGCCAAGGACGGCAATCGAGGTGGGCGAGGTGGTGGTGCGCTCGGTCAAGGCCGGCTACGCCTACGTCAACCAGCCCGAGGAGCAGGCCGCGCGCTTCCGCGACGGGTGGCTGTACATCGGCGACCTGGCCACGTGGGACGAGGACGAGTACGTGACGATCGTCGGCCGCAAGGACGACATGATCATCTCCGGCGGTGAGAACGTGCACCCGACACAGGTGGAGGCGGTGCTCGCCGAGCATCCGGGGATCGCCGACGCCGCCGTGGTCGGGCTGCCCGACGAGCAGTGGGGCGAGGTGGTGGTCGCCTACGTCGTGCCCGCCGGTGAGGGCCTGGACGCCGCCGCCTGCGAGGCCCACTGCAGCGGGCACCCGATGCTGGCCGCCTTCAAGCGGCCGCGCGCGTACCGCTTCGTGTCCGAGCTGCCGATGACCGCCACCGGCAAGAAGCTCCACTACCAGTTGCGCGAGCAGGCCAAGCAGGACGCCGCGCAAGGCCGCTTCCAGCGCCCGTGAGTGGCCAGGGCCAGCGCCGCGATCCGGTGGTCACCGGGATCGGCGCCATCACGCCGGTGGGCATGACCGCGCCCGAGACCTGGCAGGCGTTGCTGGAAGGACGCTCGGGGATCACCGCGATCGAGAGCTTCGATGCGTCCGATCTTCCCGTGCAGATCGCCGGCGAGATCCACGGCTTCGACGGCGAGGCGCTGCTCGGGCCCAAGCGCTTTCGCCGCTCGGCGCGCTTCAGCCAGCTCGCCATCGCCGCCGCGCGCGAGGCGGTCGCCGACGCCGGGCTGGACACCGCCGCCGAGGCCGACCAGATCGGCGTCGTCGTCAACGCCGCGGTCGCCGGCGGCCCCGAGACCGAGCGCAACATCCGCGCGCTGATCGAGCGCGGGCCCCGCGATCTCAGCCCGTACTTCGTGCCCTCGACGATCCTCAACATGGCCGCCTGCGAGGTGGCCATCGACCTCGGCGTCCACGGTCCCGTCAACGCGAGCGCGCTGGCCTGCGCCAGCGGCACCGCGGCGCTGCTCGAGGCGCGGCGGCTGATCGCCGGCGGCGAGGCCGACGTCGTCATCGCCGGCGGGACCGATGCCGGGATCTCGCGCTCGATGTTCGCCGGCCTGGCCCTGATGGGCCCGCTGTCTGAGCGCAACGACGCGCCCGAGGAGGCCAGCCGCCCCTTTGACGCCGACCGCGACGGGTTCGTGTTCGGCGAGGGCGCGGTGGTGCTGGTGGTCGAAGTCCGCCGAGCACGCCGCCGCGCGCGGCGCCACCGCCTACGGCACGATCGCCGGCGGCGCGCTGACCTGCGACGCCTTCCACATCTCCGCCCCCGAGCCGTCGGGCGTCCACGCCGCCCGGGCGATCGAGCTGGCGCTGCGCAACGCCGGCGTCGCCCCGGAGGAGCTGGACTACATCTGCGCCCACGGCACCGCCACCAAGGCCAACGACGCCTCCGAGACGCGCGCCATCCGGATGGCGCTGGGCAAGGCGGCCTACAACGTGCCGGCCAGCTCGCCCAAGTCGATGGTGGGCCACCTCATCGGCGCCGCGGGCGCGCTGTCGGCGATGGTGTGCCTGCTGGCGATCCGCGACGGGGTCCTGCCCCCCACCACCAACCTCCACACGCCCGACCCCGAGTGCGACCTGGACTACGTGCCCCTCACCGCTCGGCGCGCCGAGGTGCGCACCACCGCCGCCAACGCGTTCGGCTTCGGGGGCCAGAACTGCGTGATCGTCATGCGCGCGCCCGACGCGGACTGACCCGCACAGCGGCGCGGGCTACTCCGCCTGAGCGAAGGCCACCGCCGCGCCGATGCGCTCGGCCGTCGGCGGATGCGTGGCCAGCAGCCGCGAGACCCAGCGCGGCGGGTCGACGTCGGCCACGTTCTGCAGCGCGATCGTCCGCTCGAAGGAGACGAAGGCATCGGGCGCGCCGGCCAGCTGCAGGGCGAAGTGGTCGGCCCGGCGCTCCATCGCCCGCGACAGGCGGTTGCCGATCAGGCCGATCGGCGCGGTGATGAGCATCGCCGCCAGCGCCACCGCCGGCAGGGTGGCGGGCGTGCCGCGCTCGGGCGAGAGCTCCCAGCTCAGCCGCTGCACCGCCAGCGCCGTCGCGGGCGCCACGATCGCCGCATAGGCCAGGCCGCGCCGCACGTCGCGGTGGCGGACGTGGGCCAGCTCGTGGGCGACGACGAGACGGATCTCGTCGCGGCTGTAGCGGTCAAGCAGCGTGTCGAAGAGGACGACGCGCTTGGTCGGGCCCAGCCCGGTGACGTAGGCGTTGGCCGCCGTCGTGCGCCGGCTGGCGTCCACCGAGTAGACCTCGCCGACGGTGACCCCCGCCTCGCGGGCCAGGGCCAGAACGTCGGAGCGCAGCTCGCCCTCGGGCAGCGGCTCGAAGTCGTTGAAGATCGGGTCCAGCACCACCGGGGCCAGGGCCGCCAGCCCCGCGCCGAACACCACCGCTCCGGCCCCCATCGGCGCCCACCAGTACCGCGGGAAGCGCCGCGTGCCCGCGATGACCGCGGCGCCGGCGCCGGCGGCGAACGCCGTCTGGATGACGCTGGCCTTGGCCACGTCCCCGGCCCACGCCTCCCAGGACTGGGTGTCCAGGCCGACGGCCATCGCGCGGCGGCGGGAGATGGCGCGCAGCGGGCAGGCGTCGGGAGCGAGAGGGCCAGCGACAACCCGGCGGCGGTGACGGCGCCCCCCGTGACCGGTCCCCACCCACCCCGCCCACCCGGCCAGCCGCGTCGCAGCGCCGCGGGCGGCCGGCGCACGAGCTGCGCCAGCGCGATCCGCGTCGATCAGGCTCCGCGTCAGCATCAAGCCCAGCTGCGGGCCGGGCGTACCTGCGGCCGCGGGCGATCTCCTCGGCCGAGAAGTAGGTCTGCACGTCGACACGGACGGGATCGAGCGCCGCGCGAGCGGGGCGCCAGCACACGCCGCGCCGTCTCGGCCGCGGCGGCCGCCAGAAGGGCCGGCCACAGGGCCCGAACGCGTGAATGCCTGCTCACCAGCGAGACTGTAGTGATGCGCGTCGCCATCGTCTCCGACATCCACGGCAACCGCCACGCCTTCGAGGCGGTGCTGGATGCCATCTCCGAGACCGACTGCCGGGAGCTGTGGTGTCTGGGCGATCTCGTCGGCTACGGCGCGGACCCGGACGCCTGCGTGGACCTGGCCCGCGAGCACGCCGCCATCTGCCTGGCCGGCAACCACGACCTGGGCGTGCGGGGCACGATCCCGCTCGAGCAGTTCTCCCGCGGGGCGGCGCTGGCGGCGACGTGGACCCAGCAGACGATCAGCCCGGAGACGCGCGAGTACCTGGACAGCCTGGAGCCCCAGAACGTCGACGAGGCGGCGGCGCTCTATCACGCCAGCCCCCGCGACCCGGTGTGGGAGTACGTGCTCTCGCCCCTGCAGGCCGAGCTGTGCCTGGACGTGCAGGCGCGGCGGATCTCGCTCATCGGCCACTCGCACGTGGCCCTGTCGTTCTCCCGGGTGCCGGGCTCCCCGGCCACCGGCCAGACCCGCGCCGACGGGGAGGAGCTCGACCTCGAGGAGGGCGAGTGGCTGGTCAACCCCGGCAGCGTCGGCCAGCCCCGGGACGGGGACCCGCGGGCGGCGTGGATGGAGCTCGACCTCGACGCGTGGCAGGCGGTCTACCGGCGCACCGAGTACGACATCGACGGCGCCGCCGCGGCGATCCGCGCCGCGCGGCTGCCGGACTCGCTGGCCGAGCGCCTCCTCTACGGCCAGTAAGCGCCCGCAGTCCACGTAACGTCAAGGAAACGGGAGCAGCCTCTAAAGTCAGGCGCCGGATGGGCTTTGGCTCTCGAGCATTCCTGGCCGGCGGCCTCGGCTTCGCGGCCGCCTTCGCTGTCGCCTGCGGCAGCACCAACGGGCTGCTCTCAGCCGATCAGAGCAACAGCCTGACCAGCCAGCTGAACTCGGTCTCCTCGGCGGTGGCCGCCCACCAGTGCGGGCAGGCCAACAGCGCGTCGGCGGCGCTGACCAACGCGGTCACCAACCTGCCCTCCACGGTGAACACCACGCTGTCGCAGAACCTCAGCCAGGGGGCCAGCACGGTGGCTCAGCTGGCCGCCAAGGACTGCAGCAGCAGCTCCAGTAGCTCCAGCAGCTCCTCGTCGTCATCCACGTCGAGCTCGTCGTCCACGTCGAGCAGCACGGCGACGAGCAGCCCAACCAGCACGTCGAGCAGCACGTCGAGCAGCAGCAGCACCACCCCACCCGCAACGAATCCGACCACGCCGGGTACTTCTTCTACGTCCAACGGCGGCGCCGGTGTCGGCGGCACCAGCACCATCGGCCAGGGCGGCAACGGACAATGACAGGCACGACCGTCATCGCAGGCAGATACCGGATCGAGGGCCGCCTCGGCGTCGGCGGGATGTCGACCGTCCACCTCGCCTTCGACAACCGCCTGGAGCGCTACGTCGCGCTCAAGCTGCTGGCCGAGCACCTCGCCGACGACCCGACGTTCGTCTCGCGCTTTCGCCGGGAGGCCCTGTCCGCGGCCCGCCTCGTGCACCCCAACATCGTCCAGGTGTTCGACTTCGGCTTTGACTCCGGCCACCACCAGCACTTCATCGTGATGGAGCACGTGTCGGGCAACTCGTGCGCCGAGCTGCTGCGCGACCACGGGCACCTGGGCGTGGGCCAGGCCATCGACATCGTCACCCAGGCCTGCCGCGGCCTGGACTACGCCCACCGCAACGGCGTCGTGCACCGCGACGTCAAGCCCGGCAACCTGCTCGTCTCCGACACCGACGTCGTCAAGCTCGCCGACTTCGGCATCGCCCGCGCCGTCGACCAGTCGAGCATCACCCAGGTCGGATCGGTGCTCGGCACCGCCGCCTACCTGTCGCCCGAGCAGGCCCGCGGCGACGAGGCCGGGCCCCAGGCCGACCTGTACTCGCTGGGGGTCGTCACCTACCAGCTCATCTCGGGCCGCCTGCCCTACGAGGCCGCGTCGCTGTCCGAGCTGGCGCTCAAGCAGCAGCGCGAGTCGCCGATCCCGCTCGACGAGCTCAATCCCGATGTGCCGCCCGCGCTGGCCCAGGCGGTGGCGCTGGCGCTGGCCATCGACCAGCGCGACCGGCCCGGCGACGCGATGGAGCTGGCCGAGGTGCTGAGCGACGGCGCCCGCGGCGCCGGCCCCAGCCCCCAGACCCGCGGCTTTGCCACCGGTGCCACCCGCGTCGTGCCCGGCCAGCCGACGGCGGCGACTCGCATGGTCCGGCCCGATCCGCCCACCCCGGCAGCGCGAGCGCCCCGGCAGGTGCCGGCGCGGCGCCCCACGCGCCAGGAGGCGGTGGCCGCCTACGACCGCCAGACAGTCGCTGAGCGCCAGGGCCCGCCGCGCCAGAGCGGCCGCGGTTTCCGCCGCATGATGGCGGTGCTGGCGCTGCTCGCGGTGCTGGCGCTGATCGTGATCGCGGCGGTGACGATCTCCAACAGCACGTCCAACACCGTGGTGCACTACCGCAAGGTGGTCGCCCGCGACGCCCAGTCGGCGATCAACCAGCTCTCGGACATCATCAACAAGTACACGAAGTAGGGCCCGCCGGGCGACGGCAGTGGTCTGTCAGCGAGCCACGCCGGCCGCGCCCGGCGCCGCTCCCGCGAGCAGCGCATCGGCCGACCTCATCGAGGCGGTCGGCCGCGATCGCGTCGCGCAGGTCGGCCATCACCCGCGCGATGAAGCTGAGGTTGTGCAGCGTCACCAGCCGCAGCCCCGTGAGCTCGTGGGCGCGCAGCAGGTAATGCAGGTAGCCGCGCGAGAAGCCCGCCGAGCACGCCGGGCATGGGCAACCCTCCATGATCGGCTCGGGCGAGCGCCGCCAGCGGCCCTTGACCAGGTCCACGCGCCACCGCCCGGAGGGGTCCGGGACCAGAGCGACCCCGTGGCGGCCCAGGCGTGTCGGCATGGCGCAGTCAAAGGTGTCGATCCCCTGCCGCACGCCGACGATGAGATCGTCGATCTCGCCGATGCCGAGCAGGTGGCGGGGCCGGTCGGGCGCGACGCGATCGAGCTCGGCCGTCGTCCAGTCCACCACCTCGTGCATCTGCGCCTTGTCCTGGCCCAGCGAGCCGCCGATGGCGATCCCGTCACAGCGGCTGTCGGCGACCGCGCCCGTGGAGACCATCCGCAGGTCGTGCTCCACCCCACCCTGGACGATCCCGTAGACGCACCTGGCCCTCCGGGCCGTGGCGCTCGTGCCAGTCCAGGCACCGCGCCAGCCAGCGATGGGTGCGCTCCATCGAGCGCGCCGTGTAGTCACGGGTGACGTGGAACGGCGTGCACTCGTCGAACACCAGCGCGATGTCCGAGCCCAGCGCCGCCTGCACGGTCATCGAGGTCTCCGGGCCCATGAACCGCTCGCCGCCGTCCAGGTAGGAGCGAAAGCGAACCCCCTCCTCCTCGATGGCCAGGATCGTCCCGTTGGAGTCACCCCCGCCCGAGCTCCCGCCCGAGCCGCCGCCCGAGCCGCCGCCCGAGCCGCCGCCCGAGCCGCCGGAGGGCTGCCCACGCCGGCCCTTGATCTCGTCGGCCACGCCGCCGTGGCCCATCGAGAACACCTGAAAGCCGCCGGAGTCCGTGATGATCGGGCCGTCCCAGCGCATGAACTCGTGCAGACCGCCCAGCTCGGCCACCAGCTCGTGGCCGGGGGCCAGGAAGAGATGGAACGTGTTGCCCAGCACCATCTCGTAGCCGAGCGCCGCGACGTCGCGCGGCTCGAGCGTCTTGACCGCTCCGCGGGTGGCCAGGGGGACGAAGGCCGGGGTCTGCACGTCGCCGTGGGCCAGGTGCAGCGTGCCGCGCCGCGCGCGCGAGGTGGGGCTGCGGGCGGCGATCGTGAACACCGCCGAGACCCTATCCGGCGCGTACGCTCCTCGCCGTGACCCGACGGCTTCTCCCGGTGCTGGTCGCATCCTGCGCGGCCGTCAGCGCGTGTGGCGGTGGCCACGGCCGTGCGGCGGCCTCAGGCCGCGCGCTCTTTGACCAGGCCTGCGGCGCGTGCCACACGCTCACCGGCCACAACGATCCCCGCCACCAGGGCGGCGACCTGCGGGGCTTTCACGCCAGCCGCGCGCAGTTTCTCCAGCTCACCGAGGAGATGCCGGTGCGCCGGCCGCTTAGCCCCGGGCAGCTGCAGGCACTGGTCCGCTTCGTGATGGCGGTGGAGGCCGCTCGCTGACGCAGAGTGCGGACCGGGGACGTCTGACCCCACACGGGTCGTACATGAGGATGTGACCGGGGCGGACTGTGAACATTCTCACCGGCTGCAAAGCCTCGATTTGGCCCGCGCGGGACACACTCGCCCCGTGCCCCGTCGTCTCGCGCCCCTCGTGCTGCTCGTCTCCCTCGTCGTCTCCGCGTGCGGCGGCGGCAGTGCGCGCGCCCCGAAGCCATCCCAGGATCCTGACTCCGCGGGTCCTGCCCGCTCCGCCACCATCGTCGGCCCGGCAGCCTCCGACGCCGCCGCCGACGCGCGTGAGACCGTCAACGTCTACCGCGCCGACGCGGCCGGCCTGTTCAGCCCCCAGGTCCAGGGCGACCCCGCGCTCGTCTACGTCCCCAACAGCATGAGCAACACGGTCTCGGTCATCAGCCAGCGAACGATGAAGATCGTCGCGCAGTTCCCCACCGGCGCCCTGCCCCAGCACGTCACCCCCTCCTGGGACCTCAAGACGCTGTACGTCGACAACGACCTGGGCAACTCGCTGACCCCGATCGACCCGCGCAACGGCCGCCCGGGCCGCCCTATTCCGGTCGAGGACCCCTACAACCTGTACTTCACGCCCGACGGGCGCTTTGCCATCGTCGTCGCCGAGCGCCTGCAGCGGCTGGACTTCCGGCGGCCCGCCACGATGGCGCTGGTGCACTCGCTGTCGGTGCCGGTGTGTCGCGGCGTCGACCACATGGATTTCTCCGCCGACGGGCGCTACGCCTATGCCAGCTGCGAGTTCTCCGGGCGGATGATCGAGGTGGACCTGCGCACCCAGACGCTGATGCGCACGCTCGTGCTCCGCAACGGCGACGCGAGTCCCCAGGACGTCAAGCTCGCCCCCGACGGGCGGACGCTCTACGTCGCCGACCAGGTCAACGGCGGCGTCTGGGAGATCGACCCGGCCACCTTCCGCGTGCTCGGCTTCCTGCATACCGGCGCGGGCGCCCACGGGCTCTACCCCAGCCGCAACGCCCGCTTCATGTACGTCTCCAACCGCCAGGCGGGCTCGGTCTCGGTCGTGCAGCTTCCGCTCCCGGCGGGTGGTGAAGACCTGGCAGCTTCCGCTGCCGGCCAGCCCCGACATGGGCGGCGTGTCAGCGGACGGAAGCACGCTGTGGCTGAGCGGCCGCTACAACGCGGTCGTCTACGCCATCGATACGCGGACCGGCCGTCTGCGCGCGACGATCCCGGTCGGCTCGGGCCCCCACGGCCTGTCCGTGTGGCCCCAGCCCGGGCGCCACTCCCTCGGCCACACCGGAATCATGCGCTGAACGGGGTGCTCAGCGCGGTCCGGCCGCCCGCGCGGCCGCCTCGTTGACCACGCGCTGAGCCCGTGTCAGGCCCGGACCGCGCGCTGCGGTCCGGGCCTGCCGGGGCTCGGCGCTCACATCAGGTGCTTACGCGGCGGCGGGCGCCTCAGGGGCAGGAGCCTCAGCGGAGCTCTCGGAGCTCTCGATCGCCTGCGCCTCGCCGGTGGACGCGCCACCGACGGTGATCTGGACCTTGCGCGGAGCCTGCTGCTCGGGCTTGGGGACGGTCACCTCAAGCACGCCCTTGTCGAACGTCGCTGTCACGGCCGCGGGGTCGACGCCCTCGGGGAGGGTCAGCGAGCGGCGGAACGAGCCATAGCTGCGCTCGACGCGGTAGTAGCCCGCCTTGCGGTCCTCGTGCTCGGACTTGCGCTCACCGGAGACGGTGAGGACGTTGTCGCGGACCTCGATGCTGACATCGGACTCCGACAGGCCGGGCAGGTCGGCCTTCAGGACGAAGGCCTCGCCGGTGTCGACGAGGTCCATCGCCGGAAGATACCGGCGCAGCGGGGCGCGCCGGCGTGGGTGGGGGTGTCAAAGAAGGAATTGAAGAGCCGGTTCATCTCGCTCTGGATCGTGCCCAGCTCGCGGACCGGCTCCCAACGGATAAGTGCCATTTAGAACCTCACTTGGGAGAACAGTGGAAGACTCAGAACTGCCTGCTTCTGCATTATGAAATCTTAGTCTAGCAATGTCAAATTTTCTATCGGCACGGCTGGGAGAACGCTTTGAGTTTCCGCGCGCCCGACGGACGCGGGCGGGTCCGCTAGCCTCCGCCCTCGTGCCCGCCCCGTTCCTCGCCGCCCAGATCAGCGACCCGCACATCGGCGGCGACTGGGGCGGCGCGGACCCGGTCGCGGGCCTGACCAAGGTGCTCGACGCCGTGTTCGCGATGCCCGACCGCCCCGACGCGCTGCTCGTCACCGGGGACCTGGTCGAGCACGGCACTGCCGAGGAGTACGACCTGGTCCACGCAGCTGCTCGCACGCCTCCCCGGCGCCGGTGCACGTGCTGGCCGGCAACCACGACCTCCGCGAGGGGCTCCGGGCCCGGTTCGGGCTGCCCGGCGAGGCGGCGGCTCCGGTGCAGTACTCGGCCGACCTCGGCCCACTGCGGCTCGTCGCTCTGGACACCACGATCCCCGGCCGGGCCGGCGGCGAGCTGGACGCGCCGCGCCTGGCGTGGCTCGACGCGGAGCTGGCGCTCGCGCCCCGACAGCCGACGCTCCTGGCCATGCACCACCCCCCGGCGAGCACCGGGGTCGCGCCGTGGGACGCGATCGGACTGGAGGCGGGCGCCCGCGCCGCGCTCGAGCAGATCGTCGGGCGCCACCCCCAGGTGCAGCGCATCGTTGCGGGCCACATCCACCAACCGCTCGTGTCTGCGCTGGCGGATCGGGCGGTGCTCGCGATCCCCAGCACCTACGTCCAGGCGCGGCTTGACTTCACCTCACCGGAGATCGAGCTGGGCGGCGGGGTCCCGGGCTTCGCCATCCACGCGCTGGTGGACGGCCGCCTCGCGTCCTACCTTCACATGCTGGGCTGATTCAAGCGATGAGCGACTCGCCGGTCATCTCGGCGGGCTGCTCGATCCCCATCATCTCAAGCAGCGTCGGCGCCACGTCGGCCAGCACGCCGCCCGAGCGCAGGTCCAGGGCCGGGACGGTCACGATCACCGGCACCGGGTTGAGCGAGTGGGCGGTGTTGGGCGAGCCGTCGGGCTCGAGCATGTGGTCGGCGTTGCCGTGATCTGCGGTGATCAGGCAGGCCCCGCCGGTCTCCAGCACCGCCTGCACGACGTCCCCGAGGCACCGGTCGACCGTCTCCACCGCCGTGACGGCGGCCTCGATCACGCCGGTGTGCCCCACCATGTCGGCGTTGGCGAAGTTGATGATCCCGAACCGCGGCGGGTCCTTCCGCCACGCGGTGACGAACGCCTCGGCCGCCTCGGGGGCGCTCATCTGCGGCTTGTGGTCATAGGTGGGCACGTCGCGCGGGGACGGTACGAGCTCGCGCTCCTCGCCCTCGTAGGGCGACTCCTCCCCGCCGTTGAAGAAGTACGTGACGTGTGGGTACTTCTCGGTCTCCGCGACGTGGAGCTGGCGCTCGCCGCGGGCCGCGATGACCGCCGAGATCGTCGTCTTGGGCCGCTCGGGCGGGAAGGCGACCGGGTAGGGCCAGCCCTCCTCGTACTCGGTCATCGTCGTGTAGTGAATCGATCCCCATCCACCCCCCCGCCCTCGCGGTCGAACTCGTCAAAGCCGGGCTCGGCCAGCGCCCGCGTGATCTCCCGCATCCGGTCAGGGCGGAAGTTGAGCCCCAGGACCGAGTCGCCGGGCCGGATGCGCGCCTCCTCCCCCACCAGCGACGGCGTGATGAACTCGTCGGTCTCGTCGCGCTCATAGGCGGCGCGCGCGGCCTCGGCGGCGCTGTCGAACTGGTGGTCGGCGCGGCCGTGGACGAGCATGTCGTAGGCGAGCTTGACGCGGTCCCAGCGCTTGTCGCGATCCATGGCGTAGTAGCGCCCCACCACCGACCCGAAGCGCCCACACGCCGCTCTCGCCCATCCACCCCGCCACCTGCTCCAGATAGCCGGCGCCGGACTTGGGGGTGGTGTCGCGACCGTCGGTGAAGGCGTGGACGACGAGGTCGGGCACCTCCAGCGACGCGCCCAGCTCGATCAGCGCCCGCAGGTGGTCCATGCTCGCGTGCACGCCGCCTTCGGAGACCAGCCCGATCACGTGCACGCGCTCGGCGGCCGTGAAGGCATCGCGCAGCGCTTCGTTGGCAGGCGAACTCGCCGCTCTCGGCGGCGGCGTCGATGCGGGTGAGGTCCTGCATGACGACGCTGCCGGCGCCGAGGTTGAGATGGCCGACCTCGGAGTTGCCCATCTGCCCCTCGGGGAGGCCGACCGCCTTGCCGCACGCGGTCAGCGTGGTCGTGGGAAAGCGCGACCACAGCTCGTCGAACACGGGCGTGTCGGCAAGGTCGACCGCGTTGCCGGGCCCGGGGTCGGCCAGACCCCAGCCGTCGAGCACGATCAGCGCCGCGCGCTCGACCGGCAGCTCCGACGGCCCGTCGGTCACCGCGCAGTACCCCGCCTAGCCGCCTGCCGCGACGACGATCGCCGCGAACGACTCGGCGTCGAGGCTCGCGCCGCCCACCAGCGCGCCGTCGACATCGGGCAGGGCCAGGAGCTCGGCGGCGTTGTCGGGCTTGACGCTGCCCGCCGTAGAGAATGCGGGTGCGCGCGGCCTGCTCGCGAGAGCGATCGCCGACGAGCGCCCGGACGAAGGCGATCGCGTCCTGGGCCTGCTCGGGGGTCGCCACCTGGCCCGGTCCCGATCGCCCAGATCGGCTCGTAGGCGATGACCACGTCGCCCAGCCGCTCGGTCTCGACCCGGGCCAGATCCTCCTGGACCTGGTGGCGGAGCTTGCGCTGGGTGTCGCCGCGCTCGCGCTCGTCCTCGGTCTCGCCGACGCACAGCACGGGCAGCAGCCCGGCGGCGAGCGCGGCCGGGACCTTCTGGGCCAGCGCCTTGTCGGTCTCGCCGAAGTACTCGACGGCGCTCGGAGTGGCCGAGGACCACGCCCTGGACGTCGAGCTCGGTGAGCATCGCCGCCGAAACCTCGCCGGTGAAGGCGCCGTGATCGGCCTGGTGCATGTTCTGGGCGTAGACCGCCACCCGGGAGCCGCGAGTGGAGTCCACCATCGCCTCCAGCGCGGTGAACGTGGGGCAGATCGCGACGTCGACGCCGTCGACCGAGGACACCCGCGGGCAGCAGGGCGGCGATGAACTCCTCGGCCTCGGCCACGGTCTTGTGCATCTTCCAGTTGCCGGCGATCAGCGGCGTCCGGCGGCCCCGGGCGCCGGGGTCGTTGGGTGGGGTCATTGCAGCGCCTCCACGCCGGGCAGGGTCTTGCCCTCGATCAGCTCCAGGGAGGCGCCGCCCCCCGTGGACAGGTGGGTGACCTTGTCGGCAAGGCCGAAGCGCTGGAGCGCCGCCGCCGAGTCACCGCCGCCGACGACGGTGACCGCCGCGCTGGCCGCGACCGCCTCGGCGACCGTGCGCGTGCCGGCGGCGAACGGCGCCAGCTCGAAGGCGCCCATCGGGCCGTTCCAGAACACCGTGCCGGCGGTCGTCACCAGCGTCGCGTACGCCTCGGCGCTGCGGGGGCCGATGTCCAGCCCCATCATCCCGTCGGGGACGTCGACGCCGTCGAGCGGGACCGGCTCGGCGTCGGCGTCGAAGCGGTCGGCGAGCACGAGATCCGACGGGCAGCTGGATGGTGGCCGTCCCGCCGTCGTCGCCGCCCGCGCCGGCGATCACCGCCCGCGCCAGCTCCACGTCTTCGTCGGCACACAGCGAGTTGCCGATCGAGTGGCCCTGGGCCTTGAAGAACGGGAAGCACATCGCGCCGCCGATGAGGATCTGGTCGGCCACCTTCTGGAAGGCCTCGATGACGCCGAGCTTGTCAGACACCTTGGCCCCGCCGAGCACCGCCACCAGCGGGCGCGACGGGTTGCTGCAGCAGCTCGGTGAGCGTGGTCACCTCGCGCTCGAGCAGGAGCCCGGCGGCGTGGTCGGGCACCTTGTGGGCGACGCCCTCGGTCGACGCGTGCGCACGGTGCGCGGCGCCGAACGCGTCGTTGACGTAGACGTCGGCGAGCTGCGCCAGCTCGCCGGCCAGCTCGGGGTCGTTCTTGGTCTCGCCCGGCTCGTAGCGGATGTTCTCCAGCAGGACCACGTCGCCGTCGGACATCTGGTCCACCACCGAGGCGACCTCGGGTCCGTGGGTGCCGGGCGCGAGCTTGACCGAGGTGTGCAGGAGCTCGCCCAGGCGCTCGGCGACCGGACGCAGCGAGAGCTCGGGCTCACGGTCCTTGGGCCGCCCCAGGTGGGAGACGAGCACCAGCTTGGCCCCCTTCCCGCGCAGCTCCTCGATCGTGGGCAGCGCGGCGCGGATCCTCATGTCGTCGGCGACGCGGGTGGGGTGGCCGGGATGGGTGGGTGGGCCCCCCTCCAGCGGGACGTTGAAGTCGACCCTGACGAGAACCCGCTTGTCCCGTAGCTCGCCCAGGTCAGACAGCTGTCTCACAGCAACCGCTGCACGAGATCGGAGACGCGGTTGGAGTAGCCCCACTCGTTGTCGTACCAGGAGACGACCTTGACCATCGTCCCGTCCATGACCGCGGTGAGCTCGGCGTCGAAGATCGACGACGCGGGGTTCTTGACGATGTCCGTGGACACGATCGGGTCCTCGTTGTAGATGAGCAGGCCCTTGAGCGGGCCGTTGCTCGCCGCCGCCTTCATCGCGTCCTTGATCTCCTCCACCGACGTCTCGCGGTTGACCTCGACGGTGAGGTCCACGACGCTTCCGGTGGGGACGGGGGCGCGCACGGCGAAGCCGTGGAGCTTGCCGTTGAGCTCGGGGATGACCAGGCCGATCGCCTTGGCCGCCCCGGTCGACGCCGGGATGAGGTTGACCGCCGCGGCCCGGGCGCGCCGCAGGTCGCGGTGGGGCATGTCCTGCAGGCGCTGGTCGGCGGTGTAGGCGTGGATCGTCGTCATCAGCCCGTGCTTGATGCCGATCGCGTCGTGGATCACCTTGGCCACAGGGGCCAGGCAGTTGGTGGTGCAGGAGGCATTGGAGATGATCTGGTGGCTCTCGCGGTCATATGCCTCGTCGAAGTTGACGCCGAGCACGACGGTGGTGTCGGGGTTGGTCGCGGGCGCGGAGATGACCACCTTCTTGGCGCCGGCCTCGAGATGCTTGGAGGCGTTCTCGCGGTCGGTGAAGAGCCCGGTGGACTCGATCACGACGTCGGCGCCAAGCGCGCTCCACGGCAGGTCGGCCGGATCGCGCTCGGCCAGGACCCGGATCTCCTTGCCGTCGACCGAGAAGCCGGCGTCGGTGGCCTCCACCTCGCCCGGGAACGGCCCGTAGGTCGAGTCGTACTTGAGCAGATGGGCGATCGTCTTGGGGTCGACGAGATCGTTGACGGCCAGCCATTCGATGTCGGCGCCGCTCTCGTACGCGGCCCGGAAGACGTTTCGGCCGATCCTTCCGAAGCCGTTGATTGCGACCCGTACCGCCATACGTTCTTGCCTCCGTTTCCTGCCTTGATCGTCCAAATCCACGGGGCCGCCATCGGCGGCCCAGCGATCGACAGGCTACCTAAACCGGGCTGAGATCCCCCTCCGCGCACGCGGTTCTCCCCCCGGATGGGTCCGCCATCCGCCCCCTACCGTCGGGACACGACCTCCACCCGGAGCCGGTCCGGGTCAAGCAGATATCCGGCGTAATAACGCCGCCCGTACTGCGGCCGCTGCCCGGGCGGTCCGTCGTCGGCGCCCCCATTGGCCAGCCCCGCCGCGTAGGCCGCGTCGACGGCCGCCTTGCCCGTGGCCGAGAGCGCGAGGTGGCCGTAGCCGGGCGCGGGCGGACGCCCGCGCGGACAAAGAAGAAGAGCGGCGCGTTGACCCCGTAGGCGACCAGATGCTCGGACTCGACCAGGCGCCGCGCCCCCAGCGCGAAGAACACCGCGTCGTAGAACCGGGCGGTCCGTGCCAGGTCGGAGACCTCGAAGCCGATGTGCTCGATCACGCGGGCTCGCCGACGTCGCGATGCAGCACGTCGACGACGTAGCCGGGCTGGCCGGCGTAGCGCTCGGCGAGATGCAGCGCGATCGCCACCGACCGGTGGCGGCCCCCGGTGCAGCCGATGGCGACGACCAGGTGGGCCTTGCCCTCGCCCAGGTACTGGGGCAGCAGGTAGTCGAGCATCGGGTGCAGGTGCTCGTAGAACACGTCGAGCGCGCCGGTCGCGGTTGATGTAGGCGACGACCCGAGCGTCGGCCCCGGTCAGCGGGCGCAGCTCGGGCTCGTAGTGGGGGTTGGGCAGGAAGCGGACGTCGAACAGGACGTCGGCGTCGCGGCTGGGCCCGTACTTGAAGCCGAAGCTCTGGAACGTGATCGCCAGCCGGCCCGGGGTCCTGGAGGGCAGCAGCTCGTCGGTGAGCTTGCGGCGCAGCATGGCCGCGGTGAGCTGGCCGGTGTCGATGACCACGTCGGCGCGCTCGCGCACCGGCACCAGCAGCTCACGCTCGCGGCGGATGCCCTCGGCGACGCTGCCCGCGGGGGCCAGCGGATGGCGGCGTCGGGTCTCCTTGTAACGAGTGAGCAGCGCCGCCTCGTCGGCCTCCAGGAACAGCACGCGGTGGCGGAGGCCGGACGTCCGCAGGTCCTCCAGCATCGCCGCCAGGCCCTCGAAGTAGCTTCCGCCGCGCGCATCAGACACGACCGCTGCGCGCGCCACCTTGGACCCCTCGTGCATGAACAGATCCACGAGCGAGCGGATCATCTCCGGGGGCAGGTTGTCCACGCAGAAGTAGCCCTCGTCCTCGAAGGCCGCCATCGCAGTGGACTTGCCGGCCCCGGAGAACCCCGTGATCACCACGAGATCCGTGAGCGCGGAGCCCCCGGTCGGGTCGGTCACGTCGGTGTCAGAGCCAGCCGTCATCTCCCTAAAGCTTGACGGGTCAAGCGGACACGGGGTGACGTGCCGGTGTACGAGGTATGGCAGTATGGCCCGCGTGCTTCGCCGCCGCGCCTGCATCGCTCTCGTGGCGGCGCTCGGATTCGTGTTGCCCGGGGCGGTCGCCGCGCACGCCGACGTGCTCAGCGCCACCGTCTCGGGGACGCCCACGGGCCAGGAGATGGCGCCCGGCTTCGTGGGGGTCTCCTTCGAGTACCGAGCGCTGCACCAGTACACCGGCCGTGACCCCCGCGCCATCGATCCGGTGCTGCTGTCGCTGCTTCGCGGACTGGCGCCCGGCCAGTCCCCGGTGATCCGGATCGGCGGCGACAGCACCGACGGGACGTGGTGGCCGATCCGCGGCCAGATCGCCCAGGGCGGGATCTACTACCCGCTCACCAAGGGCTGGCTGCGCACGACCCAGGCGCTCGCCGCCGACCTCAACGCCAAGCTGATCCTCGGCATCAACCTCGCCGCCGGCCGCCCGGCGATCGCCGCCGCCGAGGGCCGCGCGTTCATGGACGGCATCGGCCGCAAGTACATCGACGCCCTGGAGATCGGCAACGAGCCCGACCTCTACACGGTGTTCCCCTGGTACAAGGACCGCCGCGGGCACATCTACCGGGCCCGCGGGCGCGGCTACAACCTCAGCGCCTACACCAAGCAGTTCACCCAGTGGGCCCGGGCCCTGCCCAACGTGCCCCTCGCCGGCCCGGCGGTCTCGGGACCCGGATGGCTGGGCAAGCTGGGCTCGTTCATCGGCGCCGCGCCGCGGCTGGGCATGGTCACCTACCACCGCTATCCGCTGCGCGCCTGCGTGACCGACCCGACCAGCCCCGGCTTCCCCTCGATCCCCAACCTGCTGGCCGACAGCGCCTCGGCGGGCCTGGCCACGCCGATGTCGCCGTTCATCGCCGTCGCCCACCGCCACAACCTGGCCTTCCGCGTCGCGGAGATGAACTCGGCCTCCTGCCAGGGCGAGAAGGGCGTCTCGGACACGTTCGCCTCGGCGCTGTGGGCGCTGGACACGATGTTCCAGTTCGCCAAGGTCGGCGTCGACGGCGTCAACTTCCACATGCTCCCCGGCTCCAACTACGAGCTGTTCACGACCTCGCAGAACAGCACCGGGGCCTGGCAGGCGTTCGTCCACCCCGAGTACTACGGCCTGCTCATGTTCGCCCAGGCGTTCCCCGCCGGAGCGCGGCTGCTGCCGACGACCGCGCCGGCCGGTCCGGTGAAGGTGTGGGCCACGCAGGGCGGCGACGGCGCGGTGCGCGTCACGCTCATCAACAAGGACCCCAGCGCCGAGCACGACGTATCGCTCTCGGTGTCCGGGGCGACCGCGGCCGGCTCGCTGGAGACGCTGCAGGCGCCCGAGCGTGAGCGCCACCGACCGGGGTCACCCTGGGCGGCCAGACCTTCGGCGACGAGACGACGACGGGCACGCTGCCCGACCGCCGTCGACGACGCCGGTGGCGCCGGTGGCCGGCACCTACACGGTGCCGCTGCCCGCCGGGAGCGCCGCGCTGCTCACCATCGGCGGCGGGGGCGGCGGTGGGATCGGCCTGAGCAAGCGCCGCTGACCCCGCCGGTCAACGCCCGCAGATGTTCTGGGCTCTGCGAAAGGCCGGCGACTGTGGGTTGATCCCGTCGAGATTGATCGAATTTCCCCCGCTGCGGAGAAAACGTCGGGTCGGGGAAGTTCGGTACGCCGTGCTTGCGCATGCACGCCGCCTGGGCCAGCGCGGCGCGCCGTTGGCTGGCGGAGGCTGGTGTCCCCTTGGGCTGAGGGTTGTGCGTCAGCTTGTCGCACGCCTGCTCCGACGAGTGAACGGCGGGGGAGTTCGGGTCGATCCCGGAGCCCGGTTGACCGACGGGCACCCCCGGATCCGGGAAGTTGGGCACCCCGTGCGTCCGCATGCACGCGGCGAATTTCACCGCCAGCGCGTCGCCACTCCCCGTCCCGTTGGAGGTGCTCGGACCCGCGGATCCGCACGCCGCGACCGCGACCGCACAGCCGACGGCGGCGAGCGCAATCAGGACGCGGCAACGCGAGCGGTCGAGGGCTTGATCGGTACCGGCATCCGGCATCTCCGCTGGCTCCTTGGGCTGATCGTCCCGACCCGGTTGTTGTACGGAGCCGCGGATAACACGGACGTAACGCCGTGACGGCGGTGTTATGTGAGCCGCGGCGCCGGGCGGTCGGGTTCGCCGGCGAGTTGCTAGACGCCGGTCTTGTGCAGCTCGCGGTACATCTCGCGGGCGAGCTTGCCGGGCAGCCCCGGCACCGACTCGAGCTCCTCGCGGCTCGCCGCCAGGATCGCGTCGGGCGAGCCGAAGTGGGCCAGCAGCGCCCGCTTGCGCGCCGGGCCGACGCCCGGCAGGTCGTCGAGCACCGAGGCGGTCATCGCCCGGTCGCGGCGGATCCGGTGGTGGGTGATGGCGAAGCGGTGGGCCTCGTCGCGCACCCGCTGCAGCAGCTGGAGCTCCGGGGTGTCGTGGGCGAGGACGAGCGGCGCGGCCCGGCCCGGGATGAAGACCTCCTCGATCCGCTTGGCCAGCGAGATCACGGTGACGCCACGGTCGCGGAAGCCCTGAAGGGCCCGCAGGCCGGCGGCGAGCTGGCCCTTGCCGCCGTCGATGACGACGACGTTGGGCAGCGCGGCGAAGCTGGGGTCGTAGTCCTTGTCGTGGGGTGAGACGTCGCGCTGCTGCTCCCAGCGCGCGAAGCGCCGCCCCAGCACCTCCTCCATCGCCGCGAAGTCGTCGGGGCCGTAGTCCCCGTCGTCGTCGCGCGCCGAGGCGTCGCCGACGGTGAACACCTTGAAGCGGCGGTAGTCGGACTTCTTGGGCGCGCCGCCCTCGAAGACCACCATCGAGGCCACGGTGTTGGTCCCCATCAGCGTCGAGATGTCAAAGCACTCGATCCGCAGCGGGATCGTGTCGAGCCCCAGGGCCTGCTGGAGGCCGTCGAGCGCCTCGACGCGCTGCTGGCGGCGGCGCTCGGAGCGCAGCTTCTCCTGGTCGATGGCGAGGATCGCGTTGCGCTCGGCCAGCTCGAGGATGCGCCGCTTGTCCCCGCGCTCGGCGGCGCGGATCTCGACGTTGCCCCCGCGGCGGGCGCTGAGCGCCTCGGCCAGCGCCGGCAGTGGCGTGGCGGGGATCCGACCTCCCGCTGGACGATGACGAGCGGCGGCACCGACATCGCGCTGGCGTAGTACTGGAGGATGAACGCCTCGGCGACCTCGGACGACCTCGGCGCCGGAGGCGTTGTCGAGGTAGAAGCTCTGGCGATCGGACAGGACCCCGTCGCGGATCTGGAAGACCTGGGCGTTGGCCTCGCCCTCGGCCACCGCGACCGCGATCGCGTCCATCGACCCGTCCTCGTGAGCGACGCGCTGGCGCTCGAGCAGCGAGCGCACCGCGCGCAGCCGGTTGCGTTCGCGGGCGGCGTCCTCGAAGCGCTGCTCGGAGGCGGCCAGCTTCATCTCCTCGTTGAGCGCCCACTCGATCTCCTTGTAGCGCCCGGACAGGAAGGCGATGACGCCGTCGATGGCCTTGCGGTAGCCCTCCTTGTCGACGTAGCCCACGCACGGGGCCTCACAGCGCTTGATGTAGTAGTCCAGGCAGGGCGAGCCGCTGCGCCGGCCCGGCTCGGGGCCGTCGCAGGAGCGGAACATGAACACCTTGCCCAGCACCTCGAGCGTCGAGCGGACCCGCTTGGCGTTGGAGTAGGGCCCGAAGTACGCGCGGTCGCGGCGGTGGCGCTCGCGGGTGAAGTACACCCGCGGGAAGTCCTCGTCCAGCGAGATCGCGATGTACGGATAGGACTTGTCGTCGCGCAGCCGGATGTTGAACCGCGGCTTGTACTGCTTGATGAAGTTCTGCTCCACCAGCAGCGCCTCGGACTCGGTGTGGACGACGAGCGCCTCGATCTGCTCGATCATCGGCAGCAGGTCGTGCCCGCGCGCGGGTGCTGCGGGTTGGAGAAGTGCGAGGCGACGCGCTTGCGGATCGAGATCGCCTTGCCGACGTAGATCACCTTGCCGCGCTCGTCGCGGAACAGGTACACGCCGGGCTCGTCGGGTAGCTCGCGACGCCGGTCGGCGGGAAAGACAGCCATCGCTATCCGATCTTAGGACTCGCCCGGCCAGGTTTTGACCGTGATCTGTGGGGCGTCTCCAACGACTCCGATGACGATCCGGGCGGTATGCGCCCACTTTGTCATCCGAGTCGTGGCGGCCGGTCAGTCGACCGTGAACGCCAGCGCCACCCCGACGCTCCCCAGCCCCAGCGCCACCAGCGCCAGCACCTCCCCCGCCCCCGAGCTCACCGCGTTGGCCGTGTACCCGGGCGGCGTCGAGCGTCGGGTCGAACAGCAGCGCCCCGTTGGTGGGCGGCACGCTCAGCGCGTGGACCACGAAGGCCAGCGCCACGATCAGCGCCAGCGTCAGCGCGATCCGCCGCGCCCGCCCGCCCCACAGCGCCACCGCCATCAGTCCGGCGGCCACCAGCGCCAGCAGCACGTCGGCCCCCGAGTAGACCTGCCAGGCGGTGGGGTCGGCCGGGACGCCCGCCAGCGCGGCGGTCGCGCCGTAGCGCGCCCTGACTCCCGTGGAGAGCTGATGGCTCCAGGTGAGAAACAGCGAGCCGAGCAGCAGCGGCCCGGAGATCGCCATCAGCCAGTCGGAGATGGTCTCACGCAGGCCTTTGCTCACGGCGGCGGCAGTGTACGGCCTGGCGCCGACCTGCCAGGGCGTGGCGGCAGCCGGCGCTCAGTAGCGCCGGGCGGCCCAGATGACCGCGAAGCCCACGTACACCGAGGCGCCGATGAGGACCAGCCAGGCCACCGACCCGGCGGGCGTGGCCCACAGCCGGTGGGTCGCCGTCAGCGTCACCGCCAGCACGGCGACGGCGACGTAGAGCAGCGCGCGCCGGCTGTCCGGCAGCAGGTAGAGCGAGCCGCGGTGCTCGCGGTACAGGACGCTCGCCACCCAGATCGTCGCGCCCAGGAAGATGAGGTAGAGCCCCGTGAGGACGACGCTGGCGGCGGTCCCGCCGCCGGGCAGGATGGCCACCATCGCGGCGATGACCGCGATGATCGCGACGTTGCGGACAGTCGGGCTGACGCTCATACAGACAGCGTACGCCGTGCCGCAACGCTGGGCGGCGGCGGCCGGCGCGGGCTCCACGGGCGCGGAGACCTCGCGGCGCGGCGCGGGCGCGGCGCTCGGGCACGGTCCCGTCGACGCGCTCGGCGGCGAACCGGTACCCCACCCCGAAGTGGGTGTGGACGTAGCGCCACTCCGGCGAGATCGCCTCGAGCTTCTGGCGCAGCTTGCGCACGAACACGTCCACCGAGCGGTCGCCGCGCGCCATCGTGTAGCCCCACACCCGCTGGTAGATGTCCTCGCGCTCCAGCACGCGCCCGCCGGCGCCGGCCAGCTGGGCCAGCAGCTCGAACTCCTTGCGCGACAGCGTCGCGGGGGTGCCGTTGGCGTAGGCGTCGAAGCGGTCGGGGCGGATGGCCAGCTCGCCGGCGGTGACGATGTCGTCGCCGTCGGGCAGCTCACCGGCCCGGCGGCGGCGCAGCACCGCCTCGATCCGGGCGACCAGCTCCTCGGGATGGCAGGGCTTGGTGATCCAGTCGTCGGCGCCGGTGCGCAGGGCGCGGACCCGGTCGGCGACGGGCGCGGGCGGCTGCACACCAGCAGGGCCAGCCCGGGCAGCCGGTCAGCGACCCACTCGATGTAGCCCAGCCCCGTGATCGCCGGGTTGACGACCAGCGCGTGGAGCTTGAGCGCCGTCAGCTGGTCGGGGTCCGCGGCATAGCCGATCACCTGGCTCTCCCACCGGTTGGCGGCAAAGCGGCGGTCCAATACGGTGATCATCCCGCTGTCGTCGTCGATCAGCGCGATACGCAGAGCCGAACGCCGGGAGGGGCTGGGGCATTGGTTTTCAGTGTAGTGGAGCCGCCGACGGCGCCCGGGACCCGACGGCGCCTGGCGAGGCCTCAGCCGGCCACGGCCTCCCAGCGCTCGTAGAGCTCGGCCACCTTGAGCTTGGCCTCCTCGTGGCGGGCCGAGGAGCGTGCCGTGGCCTCGGGCGTCGCCCAGGCGGCCGGATCGGCCAGCTCGTCCTCGATGGCGCGCAGGGCGGCCTCGGCGGCCTCGATCTCGGCCTCCAGGCCCGCCGCGCCCCGCCCCGGCTTGGGCTTGGGCGGGTTGCGCTTCTTGGCGCGCGCCCGATCCGCCGGCCGGCGCCGGCCTTGCCGTTGCGCCTTGGCCGGCGCCGACCGCCTTGGCCTTGGGCGGCGCGGGCGCCTTGGCGCGCTCCTCGCGGACCCGCAGGTACTCGGGCCAGCCGCCGACGTAGCTGTGCAGCTCCTGGTCCTCCAGCGCGATCGTGCGCGTCCCGATCGCGTCGAGCAGCGCGCGGTCGTGGGAGACGAGCAGCAGCGAGCCCGCGAACTCCCGCAGCGCCGACTCCAGCGCCTCGCGGCTCTCGAGGTCCAGGTGGTTGGTCGGCTCGTCGAGGATGAGGACGTTGGCGCCGGAATGGACGAGGATCGCCAGGGACAGCCGCCGCCGCTCGCCGCCGGAGAGGCCGTCCAGCGGCTTCTCGGCGTCCTCGCCGGAGAACAGGAAGCGCCCGAGCAGCGCGCGCGCCTTGGCCGGGGTCAGCCCGCTGGCGCGCTGCGTCGCCTCCAGCACGGTGCGCGCGGTGCCGGCGTTGAGCTCCTCGGCGTGCTGGGAGAGGTAGCCGAGCTTGACGTTGTGGCCGGTGAGGAGCTTGCCCGCGGGCAGCTCGCGCCGGCCCGCCAGCGTCTCGATCAGCGTCGTCTTGCCGGTGCCGTTGGCCCCCACCAGGGACACGTGCTCGCCGCGCTCCAGCCACAGCTCGGCGTCGTGCAGGAGCTCCTTGTCGCCCGCCGACAGCTCGGCGTGCTCGAGCTCGAAGACCACGCGGCCGCTGCGCTCGGGCGGCTTGAAGGCGAACTGCAGGGCGGCGCCGTCGGCCGGGTCAGCCGACAGCCGCTGGATCTTTGACAGCTTCTTGACCCGCGACTGGGCCTGACGCGCCCGGGTCCCCGCGCGAAAGCGGGTGACGAACCGCTCCAGGCGCTCGATCTCGGCCTCCTGGCGCTCGATGGCCCGCCCCAGGGCCAGCTCGCGCGCGGCCTTCTCCTTGCGCCACTCGATGCCAGGTGCCGGAGAAGAACCTGCCGCGCCCGGCCTCCAGCTCGAGCACCGAGGTGCCCACCGACTCCAAGAACCAGCGGTCGTGGGCGACGAGCACGATGGCGGCGTCCAGGGAGATGAGGTGGGCCTCCAGCCACTCCAGAGACTCGATGTCGAGATGATTGGTTGGCTCATCCAGGAGCAGCAGGTCAGGCGCCCCGGCCAGGGCACGACCGAGTGAGGCGCGGGTGAGCTCACCGCCGGAGAAGGTGTCCAGCGAGCGGTCCAGGTCGGCGTCGTCGCGGAAGCCCAGCCCGTGCAGCGTGGCCAGCGCCCGGTCGCGCCAGGCGTAGCCGCCGGCGTGCTCGAGCGCCGCCTGGGCCTCGGCGTAACGGCCCAGGGTGGCCTCGTCATGGGCGCCGCCGGCCATCGCCTCCTCCAGCGAGCCCAGCTCCCGCTCGATCGCCACCAGCTCGGGCGCACCGGAGAGGATGTAGTCGCGCAGGCTCAGGTCGCGGTCCCGCGGCGGGCGCTGGTCGTGCAGCTTGACCTTGGTGCCCTTGCCCAGCACCAGCTCGCCCGAGTCCACCGACGCCTCGCCCGAGAGCATCCGCAGAAGCGTCGTCTTGCCGGCCCCGTTGCGGCCCGACAGCGTCATCCGATCGCGGCGCTCGAGCTTGAACGAGATCCCCCGCAGCAGGGGCTCTCCCGCGATGTCCTTACCCAGGTCCGATGCGATCACGACAGCCATGAGGCTGATGGTAGGAGGCGGGTGGGTGGGGGTGGCGGTCGCGGATAGCATGGCCCGGGTGCGCGGGTCCCGCCGTCAGTCCCATTCCCCCGTCCCCCCGCACGAGATGCTCCCGGCGCGGACGCTCATCGTCCCTCGTCGCGGCGAGTTCTTCCTGCGTGACAGCGGCGAGACCGACCCGGCCCGCCCCGCCGTCATGCTCCTGCACGGCTGGATGGTCACCGCGGATCTCAACTGGCACGGCGCCTACGACGCGCTGGCGGCGGCCGGCTACCGGGTGCTGGCGGTCGACCATCGCGGCCACGGCCGCGGCCTGCGCGCCATGGCCCCGTTCCGGCTGGAGGACTGCGCCGCCGATGCCGCCGCGATCCTGCGCGAGCTCGGCGTCGTCCCGGCGGTCGTCGTCGGGTACTCGATGGGCGTCGTCGGCGTGCTGCTCGGCCTCGCGACGGTCTGCGAGGTGCCCATCGACCACCTCGAGGTCACCGACCGCGCCGAGGACTACAACCCGGCCCTCATCTCCGCGGTGGCGGCGGTGACGGCGCCCCACGGCGTCCCCGTCGGCTGACAGCGCGAACCGGTACGCTTCTGGCCATGCGGCGTGCCCGCCTGATGATCGCGCTGACGGTGTGCGCCGGCGCCCTGCTGACCTTCGCGCCGGCGGCCTTTGCCCATGCCAACGGTGGCCAGGGCTGGTTTGGCGAGACCAACGATCTGCAGATCACCGACGTCATGTTCGGCGTGATCATCTTCTTCCCGACGGTCATCGTCGTGTTCACGCTCATCCAGTCGAGGCTGGACAGGCGCAAGCACGCCCGTGAGGACGCCGTGAAGGCCCGTGAGGCCAGCGCGGACTGGCGCGGCGGCTGGTAAGCCGCAGGGCGCGGCTCGGTAGCGCAGTCAGCAGCTCAGGGCGCTCAGCGACAGCTCATGAAGCGTGGGGGCGGCGGTGGCGCTCGTCAGGGAGCCCGTCAGCCACCACAGGGCGCCGCCGATCACCGCCGGTGCCCCGAGCTGATAGGCGTGGCGCCGCAGCGCGCCGCTGGGCACGGCCAGGGCACACCAGGCGCGCCGCCCGCGGCGCAGGAGCTTCCATGGTCCGCTGTAGCCCAGTCCGCCGGCCATGACCAGGGAGCCGTCCGGGAGGACGGTGAGGTCGCCCTGGCCCCCACGTCGCGGCGGCGCCACGTCGTGCCACGTGGCGCCGCCGTCGCTCGTGCGCAGCACCGGATAGGTCGAGGTCGAGTCCACCAGCAGCTCGGATGTCGCAGAGGTGGCCACCAGCTCGGCCTCGCCACAGGCCTGCACCGGATCAGGGAAGTCCAACGGCGTCCAGGTCCTGCCGGCGTCGCGGGAGCGCAGCAGCACCTGCTGGGTGCCGTTCATGGCGCAGTTGCCGGTCAGATAGGGCCCGAAGGTCACGCACGGCCCGGCCGCCGGGCACCCCAGCGACGTCGCGGCCCACGTCTGCCCGTCGGCGCCGACGACCTCGGCCAGCGCCCGCGTCGCATCGAAGTCGGGATACGCCGAGCTGGACGCCTGCTTGACGCTGCGCGCGAACACGGCCTGCAGCGTGGCGCCGACGTAGCGAAAGCCCCCAAAGCCGGCCGTGGCGCTCCCGCGCGGCACGGGGATGGCCGTCCACGTCGCGCCGTCGTCGTGGGTGACGAGCGCGGCCAGGTAGAAGGGTGGCGCGCCGGCGGCGACCGTGACCGAGAACGCCACCGCCAGCCCGGCCGGCGATCCGGTGGACGTCGTGATCGGAGCCACGGCGGCACAGGGCAGCTGGGGCTCATCGCGGAGGCTGAAGCCGAGGCTCTGGACCACCGGCCGCGCTGACGTCGTCGGGATGATCGTGGCGCCGGCGGGGCCCGAGACAGAGATCGTCGCGTCCGAGCACCACGCCACCGTGCCGGGATCGGCGGGGTCGGCGGCGATCTGGGTGAGGCCGTCGCGCACCTGGGCCAGCGGGGCGACCGCTCGGTACGCCGGCGGAGCCGTCACCTCGATCGCGCCCCGTCCGACGGTGAGGCTCTCGGCGGCGAAGCGGATCGCGGACCGGGGCCGCCCGCGCTGCAGGACGGTGTCATAGCCCGACCCGGTGGCGCCCATGTTGCCCTCCACCAGCGGGGCCACCCCGGTGACCCGGACCAGCTGGCCGGGCGCCGCCCGTGCCGGGGTCACGCGCAAGCGCGCGCACGAGGCGGGCGTCCGGCACCACGCCACCGGCCGGGCCACGCGCAGGTGGAAGCTCGCCTCACCCTCGGTCACCGCCTCGCATCCCTTGTCCATCCGCAGGCAGTCGATGCCGACCGGGTAGGTGCCGGTGCGGAGCGTGACGACCCGGCCGGGGGCATTCTCGACCCACGGTGCGGCGGGCACGACGATCCTGGCGCGGAACGTCCGCGCCGAGACCCAGTGGAGCGCGACGTCCCCGTAGGGCAGGCCGTTCTGGCAGCCATCCCAGCACGCGTTGGGATGGAGGTCATCGCGCCGCAGCGGACGGCGGAGGCGGCCGGTGACGGTGACGACGGTCCCCGGACCGCCCGAGCCGGGCGACAGGGTGAGCCTCACCACGGGCTCGGACGGCGTTGGGGCCGGCCGGCCCGGCCGCGAGGTGACGCGTGATGGCGCAAACGTCCCCGGCTGCTGCAGCGCGATCGTGTGGCGCCCGGATGCGACGTTCCCCAGGCGTACGCAGGCCGACACGCGCCCGTTCATCGCCTGGACGACGAGCCCGGAGGGATCGCACTGGGCGCGCGCGGTCACGGGGGCCGCCTCGCCGGTGGCCGGCGCGCCGGCCACCGCGGTCACCAGCAGCGCGACCAGCGCACCCAGCGTGACCCTGCACACGCTCATCACTCTGTCATTGCCCGAGGGCGCGTGGTTGTGACGCCACGCGGCCGTCCGGGGCTATCCCCGGATGCGTAGCCAGGCGATGCTGGCCATGTACGTCAGGCCGGCGATCGCTGCCAGCCAGTCGTAGGGGGCACCGTCGTGCCCCCTGGCCACCGACACCACATAGGCGACGAGCACCGCGACCAGGAGCACGCTGCCCGACGCGAGCGTGGCGCGCATATCCATGGCGTGGAAGCGCTCGTCGCGCCCGTCGCCGCGCAGGCCGCGGATCGTCTCGCTGCGTCCGCCGAGCAGGAAGACCGCCGCAAACGCGATCATCACCCCGAGCCCGAACAGCCCGAAACCGCTCTTGTGCCCGAGGACTCCAGCGCCCAGGAACACGAACCCCAACGCCACCGAGAATGCCGGCACCACCCACTTGGACGTCCTACACACCCGCATCAAACACCTCCTCCACCGTCGAGCCGAAGAACCGGGCCAGCGCGATCGCCAGCGGCAGCGAGGGCGTGTAGCGATCCTGCTCGATCGAGTTGATCGTCTGGCGCGACACGTTCATGGCGGAGGCCAGCTCCCCTTGGGACAGGCCACGCTCGGTTCTCAGCTCTCGGATGAGATTCCGCATCATCGTGTAAAGCTCACTTTACACGTGCTGTCAAGTCAGCTTGACACGTCCTCCACCTCGTCCTCCTCCTCGTCCCCCTCCTCGTCCCCCTCCTGGCGGAACCGCTCGACCATCGCGGGCCGCAGCATCGGGACGATCACCGCCGGCACGAGCAGCGGCAGCAGGAGCAGGTGCAGCCAGTCCCACGCGGTGTTGCCGGTGAAGCCGGTCCAGCGCCAGTCGGCCAGGTAGCCGGCCAGCACCAGGGCCAAGAACGCCGCGCCGCCTGCGGTGAGCAGGGCGAGGTGCCGGCGCGTCCAGTGCGGCCGCAACTCGACAAGCACAGGGATGAGCGCCACCGCCAGCGGCAGCGCGGCGAGGTTCAGCCAGTCCCACAGGGTGTTGCCGACGAAGCCCGTCCACGCCCACGGCACGAGATACCCGGCGAGGATGAGCAGCACGAACACCGCCGACCCGAGGCTGAGCGCCACCAGCCTCCACCCGGTCAGCGGAGGGCGATGACGCAGCCACAGCGAGAGCGCCAGCGCCGCGATCGGCAGCAGGATGAGGCGCAGCCAGTCCCACAGCGTCGCCGTGGCCCCGTTGACCCCGATCCAGCTCCAGTGTGCCCCGTAGCCGCCGACGACCACGAGCAGGGCCACCACGGCCACCGCCGCGCCGATGCCGGCGCCGGCGCGGCTCGGGGGCGCCGGACGGGACGGCTCGCTCACTGGTGCCCCCATCCCCACGTCATGACCCTACAGTTTGAACACCTGCATCAGCCGCTGCTCGTGCTCGGCGTCGATCCGCGCGATGACCTCGATGTGCTCCTCCAGCCCCGAGCCGCGCAGCTTCTCGGCCAGCAGCTCGTCCACCTGGAAGATGCCGGCGCTGTTGGACATCGCGATCTCCACCCGAACGGCACGATCCTGCCCCGCGCTGATCTTGACCTCGTCGATGGCATACGCGGAGATCGAGTGGATGTTCTGCTGGCCGGCCTCGAACGGGATGCGGGAGCGGCCGCGGGCCATGTCCAGTGCGTCGGCGACGCGGACGATCCCGGCCTCGACGGTGAACGGGGCGCCGTCTGAGCGGTGGCCGATGATGGCGTGCAGCGTCTCGGCGACGATGACCGAACGCTCGGGCTCCTCGTAGACGTCCTTGAGCAGCGCGCCGAGCTTGTCGGCGGTGAGAAAGAGGCTGTAGCGCTCGTGGTCGCGGCGGTGGATCGACATGCCGACGCAGTGCATGAGGCAGCCCGCCGCCACCACCACCTCGGCGTCGCGCTCGGTCATGCCGAAGTCGGCGACGACGCTGGGCGTCACCCCGCGGCGGAAGAGCAGCCGCGACAGCCGCAGGCCGATGTTGAGCACGATCTGGATGTGCACCCAGCTGTGGTCGGACATCCCCAGCCGCCGAGTGGCGTTGATCGCCGAGACGTGCCACCAGGCCTTGAGCTGGTCGTCGGCGTTGACGGCGGTGAGCAGGCGCTCCAGCCGCCGGTTGCCGCGCGTCGGGGCGCGCACGCGGACGTCGGCGATGGCCTCTCGGGGTGGGATGGCGGGCTCGGTGCTCACGTTCGGAGTGCTTCTAGCAGTACGCCCTCGCGGATGCCACCCCGGCCGACCTGGATCGTCGCCTCCAGCAGCCGGGAGGCACCCTGGAGGATGAGCAGGCCGGCGGGCAGCAGCCGCGCCCGTTGGGGGTCGATGAGAAAGCGTTCGGCCACTGCGGCGGCGGACGCGCCCGCCAGCACCGCCAGCGCCCGCTCGAACGCCGCGGCGTCGAGCACCGGCCCGGTCACACGGCCCAGCGAGGTGGCGCTGCCGCCGACCGCCACCGCCACCTCGGGGCATGGGGGCGCCAGGCCGGCGAGCGCGGCGGCCACCTCATGGCGCGCGGACGTCAGCTCGCCCGGGCTCGGCGGGTCGGAGTGCAGGCAGTGGTCGGTGAGCGCGCCGGATCCGATCGGCACCGAGGCCCACCAGCCGACGCGATCGGGCACCGCGCCGACGACGACCTCGGACGAGCCGCCGCCGACGTCGATGACCCCGAGCTGGTGGCAGCGCGCCGCGGTCTCGGGCTCGAGCATCCCGGCCGCGCCGCAGAAGGCCAGTCGCGCCTCGTCCTCCCCGGACACGATCTCCACCTCCAGTCCGGTCCCGGCGGCGATGGCCTCCACCAGCGCGACGCCGTTGGAGGCCGTCCGGATCGCGGCGGTGGCCACCCCGCGAATCTCTGAGGCGCCGCGCTCGCGGGCCACGGCGAGCTGGCCCAGCACGACGGCCACGACCTCCTTGATCTTGTCGGCGCCGATCACCCCCGACGTCGCCAGCCCCTTGCCGATCCGGGTGAAGGCACGCTCCTGGTGGACCTCGACGAGCACCCCGTCGACGCAATCGGCGACGAGCAGGCGGGTGGTGTTGGAGCCGATGTCGATGCAGGCGGCGCGCACGCCCACGGGACTCTGCACTAAACGAGCGACTTACCGCGCGGAATGGCCGCCTCTTCGGCGGCGACCTCGACGGTCCCCCGCCTCTCCAGTCGTCGGCCGCGCGCCTTGCGGAACGTGACGGGGACCGCGACCGCGAACAGGAGCGACCCCCCCGAGGCCACGCCGAAGGCGGCGCGTGACGAGGCGAACTGCGTGATCAGGCCACCGGCGATGATGCCGATGCCGGGCGCCAGCATCGACATCGAGTCGGCCAGGCTCATCATCAGCGCCATCCAGCGGTCCGGGGTGCGCTCCTGGATGGCGGTCCGCCACGCCACCCATTCCACGCTGTTGCCCGCGCCCGCGACCGCCGCGCCGCACAACGCCACGATGAGACTCGGCGCCGCCGTCATCACCGCGAAGCCCGCGGCCAGCGACAGGGCGGAGCCGGTGATGAGCGCCGGGGCCGAGCGCCGGCGGAACCGGGCGTAGACCACGCTGCCGGCGACCGCCCCGCCGCCCCACACGCCGAGGAGCAGGCCGTAGCCGCCCGCCCCGGCGTGCAGCGTGTGCTGGGCGTAGACGACTTCGACGGGAATGGTGATGGTGAAGATGCACAGGCCGATGGCCTGCATGATCAGCAGGCGTGCCAGGACCGCGTCAGAGCGGACGTGGGCAAGCCCGCTGCCCAGCCGGTTCCGGATCGACCCGGGCTCGGCCTTGGAACCGGGGAGCGCGGTGATGGCCAGGAACACGGCGACCACCGCGAACAGGCCGCAGTTGGCCAGGAGGGCGGCGAGGGTGCCGCCGGCGGCGACCACCGCGCCACCGATCACGGGCCCGGCCATGAACGCTCCGGAGAAGGCGAAGCTCCCCAGCGCATTGCCCTCATGGAGCAGATCGATGGGACGGAGGATCTCGATGCGCGCGGCCGTGGCCAGCGACCGGGCGGTAGCAGCGATCGCGCCGTCGGCCAGCGCCAGGAGCAGCACCGGGAGGAGGACGAAGTGGTGGACGAGGTAGGCGAGCACGCCGAAGAGGAGGGCCTCGACCGCGTAGAGGACCGGCAGCACCACGCGCACGGAGGCCCGATCCAGCCGGGCCACCAGCGCCGGGGAGAGCAGCGCCGGCAGGAACTGGGAGCAGAGGAAGAACCCCGCCGACCCGATCGCGCTCCCTGTCCGCTTGTAGACCAGCAGCGACAGCGCCAGGGTGCCGACCGACCACGCCAGCTCGTTGAGCACGTACGCCATCAGCAGACGGCGGAACGTGACAATCCGCAGACACCTAATCACGCCAAAAACCCCTGCAAATCAGGGCGATGGTGCACCACATCCCATTCCTCGGTGGCGCCAGCGGCGCCGTGACAGTGGTGGCCGGTCCCGCGAGGGCCACCGTTGAATGATATTTCACGCCGGAGAGGACTCGCGCGCCCAGCCTGCGCGGCTGTCATGCTCACGGGCACACCATGTCGATGCGCGCACGCTCCTGGCACCGGAGCCATACGTTCCATCACTCCGACTTTCCGCCTGAGCGGCTCGCAGCCGAGCGTCGGCACACCGTCTCTGTATGCCTCCCAGCGCGCGACGAGGAACGCACAATTGGAGCGATCGTCAGCTCTCTGACCCCGTTGCGCGAGGCGGGGGCGATCGATCAGATTGTCGTTGTGGACGCGTCCACCGATAACACGGGCCGAATCGCCCGCGAACTCGGCGCCGAGGTCCACAACCAGAACGACCTGTTCGGAGAGGTCGGCCCGGTGCTGGGCAAGGGCGACGCGATGTGGCGCTCGCTGGCCGTCCTCACCGGTGATGTGATCTGTTTCCTTGACGCCGACTCCGAGGATTTCGGGGCTCATTTCGCGTGCGGGCTCCTTGGTCCTCTCCTGTGCGACCGCCGGATCTCGTTCGTCAAGGGCCTCTACCGGCGGCCCTTCAGGGTCGGAGAGACGACGCTGCCCGACGGCGGCGGGCGGGTCACCGAGCTCACCGCCCGGCCGCTGCTCAACCTCTTCTACCCCGACCTGGCGGGGGTGGCCCAACCACTGGCCGGGGAGGTGGCGGCCCGTCGCGAGCTGCTGGAGTCGCTGCCCTTCGTCACCGGCTACGGCGTCGACATCGCGCTGCTCGTGGACGCCTACCAGGCTGTCGGCCTCGAGGGGATCGCCCAGGTCGACCTCGACGTCCGCCAGAACGCTCATCAGTCGCTCCGCAACCTCGGCCCGATGGCCTTCGCCGTGCTGCGCGCCCTGGCCTCGCGCCTGGAGCGCGACGGGCGCCTCGCGGGCCCGCTCCCCACGGGCTTCTTCACCCCCGGCGGCGACGAGTTCCCGGCCCTCGGCGTCGAGCCGGTGGAACGCCCACCGGTGGCCAAGCTGCGCGCCGCGGCCTAAACGACGCGCCGCCGCCTGAGCGGCGCTGCGATCCGGGCACCGGCACACGCCCGGCCACGTTGATCAACTATCCAAACGCGGCACGGACGGCCTTCGCGCCCTCGGCCATCTGCTCGAAGTACCCGTAGGTCCCCTGCTCGCGCAGCTCCCGCGCCGCGCTCACCCAGCCGCCGACCGCGGTGAAGGCCAGCGCCCCGCCGACTGAGATCCGAGCGACCCCGAGCCTGCCGAGCTCAGCGACGGGCGGCGCCCCCTTGCGCGCCAGGACGTTGACCGGCCGGTCCAGCGAGGACACGATCGCGCTCACCGTCTCGGAGTCGACGGGCCCCGGCGCGAACAGCACGTCGGCGCCGGCCTCCTGGTAGGCCTGGAGGCGCGCGATGATCTCGTCGCGGTCGGGCTGCTGCTCGCGCAGGTAGCCCTCGGCGCGCGCGGTCACCACCAGCGGGCCGCCCGGCGCCGCGTGCGCCACCTCGACGGCCGCGCGGACGCGCTCGGCGGCGACCCCGCGCTCATAGACGGCGTCCGAGTCGGGGTCGTAGTCCTCAACCGAGAACCCGGCCAGGCCGGCGGCCACCGCGCCCTGCGCAGTCTCCGCCACCCCCTCGGGGTCGTCGGCGAAGCAGTTCTCCAGGTCGGCGGAGACGGGGAGGTCGGTGGCCTGCACGATCGCCGCGGCGTGGGCGAGCGCCTCATCTCGGCTCACCCCGCCGTCCAGCCGGCCCAGCGTGGCGGCAAACCCGCTGCTCGTCGTGGCCAGAGCCTCGAAGCCGAGCGAGGCCATCAGCTTGGCCGAGCCGATGTCCCACGGGTTGGGCATCACCAGCGGAGCGCCGGGGCGGTGCAGCTCGAGAAAGTGGGCGGCCCGAGCCGCCTGGTCGCTCATGCCGCCACCCGGGCGGCGAGCCGGGCGCGGGCACCGGCGACCGACAGGCTGCGGGCCCCGGGATCGGGGCTAAGGAGCACGCTCATGCTTTTCCTCCAGGCGACGTCGTGGTGGCCCTCGTCGGGATCGACGAAGACGCGGCACGCCGGCAGGGACCGGCCAGCTGCAGGGCGTGCTCGATGGGGACGAGCGGGTCGCGGCCGCCATGCCACACGGGGACCTCGGGCTCGGCGTCCTGGGGCCGGGACCCCCAGCCGCGCGAGTAGGTCAGGTCGTCCTCGATCATCCCGCCGACACCATATGGGGTCGCGCTGAAAAAGCTCGTGCCGGCGGTCTGGCGCTCGCCGGCCTCGTGCGAGTCGCGCGCGCTCGGTGGGCGCGGCGTGCGCCGCGATGACCCGGTGCAGCAGTCCGGGGTGGCGGTGCAGGAGCGGCAGGAGCGTGTTGCCCGGGGCCCCCCGCTCTCGTTGACCGAGATGAGGGGGCGCCGGCCCCGGTGGCGTAGGCTGGATGGATGAGTACTCAAGCACGTGCAATGTCCCTGGGCGCCGAGGGCGGCGACGACGGGTCGTTCCAGCGCCAGGACTCGACGTTCCGCAGCTGGGTGTCCGATGACGACTCCGCCGAGTTCCCCGTGTCCGCCGGGCGCTACCACCTGTACATCGCCCGGGCGTGCCCGTGGGCGCACCGGACGCTGATCGGCCGGATGCTCATGGGCCTCCAGGACGCGATCTCGGTGTCGTTTGTGAGTCCCCTGCGCGACGAGCGCGGCTGGGAGTTCACCGGCGACGGCTACGAGGACCCGGTCAACGGCTACCGGTTCCTGTCCCAGGCCTACGCTGCCTCGGATCCGGCGTACGAGGCGCGGGTGAGCGTGCCGGTGCTATGGGACAAGGCGCGGGGCACGATCGTCAACAACGAGTCCGAGGACATCCTGCGGATGCTGTCCACGGTGTTCGCGCCGCTGGCCTCCCACCCGGTGGAACTGGTGCCCGAGGGGTTGCGCTCCGAGATCGACGCTTTGAACCAGCACATCTACGACACGGTCAACAACGCCGTCTACAAGGCCGGCTTCGCCCGCAAGCAGTCCGTGTACGAGTCAGAGGTGCGAGGGTTGTTCGCCACCTTGGACGAGCTGGACGCGCGTCTGGCGGACCGGCGCTTCCTGTTCGGTGACGCGCCACTGGAGACCGACTGGCGCCTGTTCACCACCCTGGTGCGCTTCGACGCCGTGTACCAGATCCACTTCAAGTGCTCGCTGCGCAAGCTCACCGAGTACCGCAACCTGTGGCCGTATGCCCGGGATCTGTTTCAGTGGCCGGGGGTCGCCGACACGGTGTCGTTCGACGAGATCCGCGCCCACTACTACGGCACCCACCCGATGATCAACCCGTCGGGGCTGGTGGCACTGCTGCCGGCCGACGATTGGCAGGCGCCGCCGGGGCGCTGACCCGACCGCGCTAGGCGCTGACCCGACCGCGTAGGCGCTGACGCGCCCGCCCGCGGAGCGGTGATCTGTGACGCTGTGTGTGCGGGATGTGCCAGAAGTGCAAAAACTGCGGGCTTGGGAGGGGTCGCGCACGGTCGCCAGCCTCACACTGGGCCCCATGGCCGAGGATCCTGGCGTTTCTACACGCACACCCGACCCCGATGGGGAGCGGGGCGCTCCACGCCAACATGGGGGCTCAAAACGCACGCACCGAGTCCAAGTGTTGGGTGTGCGTGCAGAAGTGACAGTCAGCGGGTCCGTGGAGGACCGAATAGCCCAGATCGCCCGACTCCAGCGGGGCCGAGTGGCGCGCCGACAACTCCTGGCGGCGGGCGTCAGCGCGAGCACCGTGGGATGGCTCGTGTCCAAGCATCGCCTAGTCCCCCGCCTTCGAGGCGTCTTTGCTGTCGGCCACACGGCACGCGTCGAGCTCGAGCGTGAGACTGACGCGTTGCTGGCCGTGCGGGACGGAGCGGCGCTGAGTCACTTCAGCGCCGCGGGGCTGTGGGGCCTCTGCGCGCCGGGCACGGCGGTTGAGATCGTCGTCCGCGATGGGCGTTCGTCGCGGATGCCGGGCGTGCGGGTGCACCGCAGCCGGATCCTTGAGAGCCGAGATGTCCGCATCAAGCATGGCCTGCCGGTCACCTCGCCGGCGCGGACGCTTCTCGACATCGCTGTCACCGCCACCGCTCGCCAGCTCGAGCTCGCTTTCGACCGTGGGATCGTCGAGAAGACCCTGAGGCCGGCGCACGTCCGCGACGTTTTGGACCGCGCCGGCGGTCACCGCGGTCGTGCGCGGCTCGCAGCGCTCGTGGACCGCGAGGGTGGCGGGACCACGATCACTTCGTCACCCCCTGAGGAGCAGATGCTGGCCCTCATCCAGCGAGCCGGGCTCCCAGCGCCCCAGGTCAATGCGCCGTTCGGGGAGTGGAAGCTCGACTTCTACTGGCCCGAAGCGCGCTTCGTCCTCGAAGTAGACAGCTATGGGTTCCACTCATCGCGCTACAGGTTTCAACGCGACCGCCGCAAGGACAACGCTCTCCGACGCGCCGACATCGACGTCATGCGCATCGTGGAGACCGAGATCAGGGAGCGCTCCCACGGCGTCATCGCCGACGTCACGCGGTCATTGACAAAGCGCGGGCTCTAGCCGCGGCGCCGCCGCCGGCGACGCAGCAGCAGGAGCCCGAGCAGCGACGCGGCCACCGGGACCGGGTTGCTCTTGACGCGGTCGACGATGACGGTGCGGACCAGGGCCAGGCCGTCGAGCGGCTCCGCCTCGGCCGCCGGGGGCGG
Source organism: uncultured Actinomycetota bacterium (assembly GCA_963790605.1). Classification (GTDB taxonomy): domain Bacteria; phylum Actinomycetota; class Thermoleophilia; order Solirubrobacterales; family Solirubrobacteraceae; genus Palsa-465. The sequence continues at coordinate 53,445 of CAWBPG010000008.1, forward strand.
TGGCAGTGGCGGCGGCTCCGGGGCTGGCGGCGGCTCCGGGGCCGGCGGCGGCTCCGGGGCTGGCGGCGGCTCGGGAACCGGCGGTTCCGGCGGCGGCTCGGGAGTGTGAGGCGGCGCCGGCTCGGGCTCCGGGGCCGGCTCGGGCTCAGGCGGCACCGGCTCCGGGGCCGGCTCGGGCTCAGGCGGCACCGGCTCCGGCGCGGGCGGGACGATCTCGGGTTCGGGCGCCGACCCCGGGATCTGCTCAGGCGCGGGCGGCAGGACCTCCGGCTCACTCGGCGGCTGCGGTACCTCGGACGCCGGGGGCTCGGACTCCACGGAGGCCTCGGGCATCACCGCGCTCAGCTCCTGCTCGGCCGCGGCCTCGACCGCGAGGTCGGGCAACTCCTCCATGTCGGCGCTCCGCCCGCCTCCGCACCCACGGGCTCCGCCTCCGCGGCCGGCTGCGACGCCGCAGCCACCGCATCCGCAGCCGCCGCCAGATCCTTGCGGGGCCTGCGCTTGGGCTTCTCGCCCTCGGCGGCGCCCGCAGCCCCAACCGCCGGCATCCCCACGAAGGTCTCGTGCTCCCCGGGGCCGGCCAGCATCGCCTGCAGCGACGTGGCGAACTCGGTGAGGAGCCGGTTGCCGATCTCCTCGATCATCCCGCCGCGTCCGAACCGCGCCAGGCGCCCGGTGATCGAATAATCGGTGGAGACGTCGACGACGCTCACACCGGCTGCGCCCTCTCGCACCGAGGAGACGATCGTGGCCTTGGCGCCCCCCTGTCCGCGCCGGTCGGTGCCGGCAGCCTGCATGGTCGCGGTGTGCGAGGCGTCGTCGAGCGTCTCCATCTCGAGCTTGCCCACGTAGGCGGCGGCCGTCGGCCCGATCTTGACCCGGAAGGTGCCGTCGTAGGTGCCGTCGTCGTTGCGGCCCGTCACCTCGGCGCCTGGGAGGCAGGGAGCGACCCGCTCCACGTCGATCAGCGCGGCCCAGACCCGGTCCAGCGGTGCGGCGACCTCAAATGACTGCTCTAGCTTCATCGCGGACCTCCTCCAGGTCTTCAGGGGTATCGATGTCGCGCCCGGAGCATAGGTGTCCGACCTCCAGCTCCGGTCCGCCCCGCAGCAGACCTCGCGCACCCTCGTCGCCGGCCAGCGAGGTCAGCGCCGTGATCTCCTCGGGACCGAGCACCACGGGGTGCCCGGGTCGGCCACGGTACACCGCTCGCGCCCGCGGCGGCTGCTCGACGAACAACCCGATCACCTGGGGCGTCACCAGCGGCGCGTCCCCGAGCGTCACGATCACCTTGGAGAGATCGCCCGAGCCGCTGAGCTCGGACACGCCGCGCCGCAGCGACGACGCCTGACCCGACTCCCACTCGTCACAGACGACCGTTTCCGCCCGGCCGAACCGAACGCCGTCGCGGACCGCCGAAGCGGACGAACCCAGCACGACCATCACCCGCTCGAGTTCGGCCACATCGCACTGCGCCCGCACCGCCCACTCCAGGAGCGGCCGCCCCTGGAAGTCGGCCAGTTGCTTGGGCGAGGCGCCGAACCGCGTCCCGCCACCCGCGGCCAGGACCAGGCCCGCGACCACTTAGGCCCGCGCCTGCCGGATCGACCCCTCGCCGGCGCGCAACCGGCCGCCGTCGCGGCCGTGGGCCGCCGCCACGATCTCGCCCAGGATCGACATTGCCGTCTCCATCGCGGTCCGCGCGCCGAGGTCCAGCCCGATCGGGCCCGACAGACGCCCGACCTCCTCCTTGCTGAGACCGCGCTCCTCCATCAAACGAACCCGGCGCCGGTCCTGGGTGCGCCGCGACCCCATCGCTCCGACGAACATCGCCGGCGAGCGCAGCGCGATGTCCAGCGCCGGATCGTCGAGCACCGGATCGTGGGTCAGCACAGCCACGGCGGTCGACTCGTCAATCCCGCCCATGCGCGAGAACGCCTCATCGGGCCAGGCGGCGATCAGCTCGTCGGCGTCGGGGAACCGCTCGGGCAGCAAAACCCGCGAGCGAGGATCGACCACCACCGAGCGCCAGCCGATGGCGCGCGCCAGTCGCGACAGCGCGCCCGACGAGCTCCACCGCCCCGACGAGCACCAGCCGCGGCGGCGGATCGGCCACCGGCTCGAACGCGGGGCCGTGCAGCTCAGACGCCTCCACCCACTCGGTATCCATGACGGACCTACATCTCCTCCAGGATCGTCGCCAGCTCCTCCAGGGACGCCAGCGAGTTGCCGGCGAGCAGCCGGTCGGTATGCGGCACCGCGGCCTGCATCCCGCGGGCCAGCGGCTGGTAGTCGGGATGCGCGGCCAGCGGGTTGAGCCAGACGAGCCGGAAGGCGGCCCGGCGCAGTCGCGCCATCTCGGCGTCGAGCTGCTCGGGCTCGCCGCGGTCCCAGCCGTCCGAAAGCACGATGACCACGGCCCCGCGGCCGATCCGCCGGCCGTGGACGCGGTTGAGCTCGGCGATGGCGGCCCCGATGCGGGTGCCGCCGGAGAAGTCCGATGACCGCGGCGGTGGCACGGTCCAGCGCGCGGTCGTGGTCGCGCCCGGCCAGCTCCTGGGTGATCCGGGTCAGCCGGGTGCCGAAGGCGAACGCCTCCACTCGGCGCTGTGCCGCCACCGAGGCGTGCATGTACTGCAAGAGCATGCGCGAGTACGGGGCCATCGAGCCCGACACGTCACAGACCAGCACCACCTGACGCGGGCGCCGGGTGGGCGCGCGCCAGCGCCGGTGCAGCGGCTCGCCCGCCGGTGCGCAGCGACGCATGGACGGTCGCGCGCAGGTCAGGCACGTGCTCGCGCCGGCGTGAGGGCCGCGTGCGGCGCGAGAGTCGCATCGGATGCCGGCGCGCGAGGCGCGCAATGAGCTCGCGAGCCAGCGCCATCTCGGCCTCGGTGTAGCGCGCGAAGTCCTTTTCGCGCAGCAGCTCCAGGTCACTCCAGGCCGCGGGGACGATCTCAGACTCCTCCTCCGCCAGACCGCCACCAGGGTCGGCCAGGCCCATCACCGGCGCGGGGCGTTCGATGTGCCCCAGCGCACCGAGCGGGTCCTCCGGGTCCAACGGCACGCGGCCATCGCCGTACACGGCGACGAACGCCAGGTCAAAGCGCTCCAGGTCGACATGCGCAGAGCACAGCACGGTCCGCAGCGCGAGCCGCACGTCGTCGCGCGACGCGCAGTCCACCGCCTCCAACGAGCGCACCGCATCCAAAAGCTCGCCGACCCCCACCCGCGTGCCCTGGGCGCGCAGCACGGCCGCGAGGTCACCGAGCCTGCCCACCATCCCCTCGACCAACGGCCCGAGCAACTCACCGGCCGCCGGTCTGTCAGACACCCTCCAGCACCCCTCGCTCGCGCACGCGCAGGACGTCCTCGTGAACCTTGAGCGCGACGCCGAGCGTGTCGTCCAGCGAGGCCTCGTCGCCGAGGGCCAGGAGCGCCTGGGCCCACACGATCGTCTCCCCCACGCCCGGGAGCTTGTAGAGGTCGCCCTGGTCGCGCAGCCGCGACACGGCGTCCACCACCCGCGCCGCGATCTCCTCCGGAACACCGGGGAGCCGCGCCTCCACGATCGCGCGCTCGCGCTGCGGGGTCGGGTAGTCGATCCAGTGATAGAGGCACCGGCGTTTCAAAGCGTCGTGCAGCTCCCGGGTCCGGTTGGAGGTCAGCAGCACGATCGGGCGCCGCGCCGAGGTGATCGTCCCCAGCTCGGGGATCGTCACCGCGAAGTCCGAGAGGAACTCCAGCAGGAAAGCCTCGAACTCGTCGTCGGCGCGGTCGATCTCGTCGATCAGCAGCACCACCGGCGTCGAGGCGTCGGACTCCAGAGCCTCCAGCAGCGGCCGCCGCAGGAGAAAGCGCCGGGAGAAGAGCTCGCCCTCGTCGACGCCCTGCTCTGAGGCGCGCAAGGCCAGGAGCTGGCGCGAGTAGTCCCAGTCATACACGGCGTGATGTAGGTCGATGCCCTCGTGGCACTGCAGACGGATGAGCTTGGCGCCGATCGCCGACGACAGCGCCCGGGCCACCTCGGTCTTGCCCACCCCGGCCTCGCCCTCCAGCAGCAGCGGCTGCTCGAGCACGACGGCGAGGTGGACGGCCATCGCCAGCGGGCGATCCGCGAGATACCCCTGGCCCGCGAGGACTTCGCTCGCGGCTCTGACCGACTGCAGCGCCGCGAGCGTCATCGTGCCCTCGATGTTATCCGCCAACTGCGTCCTGGATCGCGCGCCGCGTGAGCACCCGCGCCAGATGCCGCTTGTAGTCCACCGAGGCGTTCAGATCCGCGGGCGGGTTGGTCCCCTCGGCGGCCTGCTCGGCCGCCTTGGCGATGTTCGACGCCGACAGCTCCTGGCCGCGCAGCGCCTCCTCGACGGCGGTCGCTCGCAGCGGCACCGAGCCCATGTGGGTCAGGCCGATCCTCACGTCCTCGCACGTCTGGCCGGACGCCTTGACCACGGCGCAGACGCCCACCATCGCCCAGTCCTCGGAGCGGCGGTTGAACTTCTGGTGGCCGTAGCCCCAGCCGTCGAGCGCCGGGATCCGGATCTCGGTGAGGACCTCCTGCTCGCCCACCTCGGTGGTCATGTAGCCCTTGAACAGGTCCGCGGCGGCCACCGAACGCTGGCCGTCGGGTCCCTGGAGGGTGACCTCGGCCTCGGTGATGAGCATCACCGCGGGCAGGTCAGACGCGGCGTCGCCGTGGGCCAGCGACCCGCCGATCGTGCCGCGGTTGCGGACCTGCATGTCGGCGATGGTCCCCGCGACCGCCGACACGATGCCCAACCCCGACGTCTCCAGCGTCGTGTGCGTGGTCAGCGCGCCGACGCGCCAATGGCCGTTCTGGCGCTCCACGCCATGCAGGCCGGGAACCTTGCGCAGGTCCACCAGCAGCGATGGCGCCGCCACGCGGAGCTTCATCATCGGGATCAGCGAGTGGCCGCCGGCCAGCAGCTTGGCGTCCTCGCCGCCGTCCACGAGCGCCGCGATGGCGTCCTGGAGCGACTCCGGTGCCGTGTAATCGAACTCGGCGGGGATCATGACTGCGGGCCTCCCTCCGGGCTCGCGCCCTGTCTGAGGTTGATGGCCTCCCAGATCCGCATCGGGCTGAGGGGCATGTTCATGTAGTCGACGCCGAGCGGTCGCATGGCATCGATGACGGCATTGGTGACCGCCGCCGAGGCGGCGATCGTGCCGGCCTCGCCGACGCCCTTGGCGCCCAGCGAGTTGACCGGCGAGGGGGTCTCGGTCCGGTCGGTCTCGAAGGTCGGCATCTCGGCCGCCGTCGGGATCGCGTAGTTGACGAAGGTGCCGGTGGTCAGCTGGCCGTCGTCGTCGTAGTAGACGCGCTCGTACAGCGCCTGGCCGATGCCGTAGACCACGCCGCCGTGGATCTGGCCGTCGATCAGCATCGGGTTGATGGCCCGGCCGCAGTCGTCGACCGCGACGTAGCGGACCACCTTGACCTTGCCCGTCTCGGGGTCGACGTCGACGATGCAGGCGTGAGCGCCGAAGGGGAACACGAAGTTCTCGGGGTCATAGAAGGTGGTCTCCTCCAGCCCCGGCTCCATCCCCTCCGGGACCGCGCCGATATAGGCGACGCCGGCCACGTCGGCCAGCGCCATGCCCTTGTCCGGGGATCCCCGGACCGAGAACTTCCCGTCGGCGACCTCGATGTCCTCGGGCGCGGCCTCGAGCTCGGCGGCCACGATCGATTTGACCTTGGCCACCACCTTGTCGGTGGCCTTGGCCACCGCCTCGCCGCCGGTGGCCAGCGAGCGCGACCCGTAGGTGTTGCGCCCCTCGGGCCCCATCGACGTGTCGCCGTGGATGACCTCGACCACCGAGGGATCGACGCCGAGCTTGTCGGCGACGATCTGGGCCATCGCGGTCTCCAGGCCCTGTCCGTGCGGGCGAGGTGCCGGTGTAGACGGTGACCGCGCCGGTGTTGTGGACGCGGATCATCGCCGACTCCCACAGCCCGGCCTGGACCCCGACCCCGTCGGGACCGGTGATCCGGCTCGGGGCCAGACCGCAGATCTCGGTCCACGTGCAGAAGCCGATACCGCGGTAGACGCCCTCTGACCGCAGCTGCTCCTGCTCGGCGCGGAAGGCGGGGACGTCGACGTGCTCCATGAGCTTGTCCAGCGTCTTGTGGTAGTCGCCGGAGTCGTAGATGACGCCGGTGGCGACCTCCGCCGGGAAGTCCTCCTTGGGGATGAAGTTCCTGCGGCGGACCTCCAGCGGATCCATGCCCAGCTCGTGGGCGAGCTGGTCGAGCGTGACCTCGATCATCTGCGTCGCCTCGGGTCGGCCGGCGCCGCGGATGGCGTCGGTGGGGCACTTGTTGGTGAACACGCCGGTGATGTCGGTCTGGACGTTGGGGATCTTGTAACAGCCGCCCATCACGAACGCCCCCAGCGACGGGATCAGCGGGGTCAGGATCATGTTGTAGGCGCCGAAGTCGGCCAGGATCTTGACGTGGAAGGCGGTGATGGTGCCGTCGCGCTTGGCGCCCATCTTCACCTGGGAGATCTGATCGCGGCCCTGGTGGGCGACCGACAGGTTCTCCGAGCGGGTCTCGATCCACTTGATCGGGCGCCCGAGCTTGCGTGACGCCCAGCAGGCGAACAGCTCCTCGCCGTAGACCTGGAGCTTCTGGCCGAAGCCGCCGCCGACCTCGGGCGCGATGACGCGCACGCGGTCCTCGCCGAGCCCCAGCAGCAGGGCCATGAACAGGCGCACGAAGTGCGGCACCTGCGTCGAGGTGTAGAGGGTCAGGGAGCCGGCCCGGTAGTCGGCCAGCACGCCGCGGCATTCGATCGGGGCCCCGGCGATGCGGTGGTTGACGACCCGCCGCTCCACGATGACGTCGGCCTCGGCGAAGCCCGCCTCGACGTCGCCGCCGGCCAGCGACCACTCGTGGACCTTGTTGGTCCCGAACTGCTCGTGGACGTAGGGTGCGCCGGCGACGGCGGCCTCGGGGTCGATGACCGCGGGCAGCGGGTCGTACTCGACGATGACGTCCTCGACGGCGTCGTTGACCGCGTAGCGGTCGTCGCCGACCACGACCGCCACCGGGTCGCCGACATGCTTGACGACCCCGCGGGCCAGCGGCCAGTGCTCGGGGTTGTTGACCTCGACGCCCGGCGGGACCCAGGCCATCGGCAGCGGACCGCCGAGGTCGGACATGTCCTCGCCGGTGAAGACGGCATGGATGCCGTCGCGGGCCGCCGCCGCGGCGGTGTCGATCGAGACGATCTTGGCGTGCGCCTCCGGTGAGCGGACGAACGCCGCCCACAGCTGGCCCGGCAGCGAGATGTCATCGACGTAGCGGGCCCGTCCGGTGATCAGGGGCGGGTCCTCCTTGCGGCGCAGCTCGCGGCCGACGTGGCCGGCGGGCGCTGCATCGGTGACGCTCATGCCTCCGCGCCCGATCTTGGAGGCGGCATCCAGGACCGACTTGACGATGTTGTGGTAGCCGGTGCAGCGGCAGAGGTTGCCCTCGAGCCCGTGGCGGACCTCGTCCTCGGTGGGGTTCGGATTGCGGTCCAGCAGCGCGGTGGCGGACATGATCATCCCGGGGGTGCAGTAGCCGCACTGGAGGCCGTGGTTGTTCCAGAACGCCTCCTGCATCGGATGCAGGTTGTCCTCGGTGCCCAGGCCCTCGATCGTCGTGATCTCGGCGCCTCGGCCTGGACGGCCAGGACCGTGCACGACTTGACCGCCTCGCCGTTGAAGTGGACGGTGCACGCTCCGCAGTTGGACGTGTCGCAGCCGACATGGGTTCCGGTGAGACCCAGCGTGTCGCGCAGCGCGTGGACGAGCAGCAGCCGGGGCTCGACCTCGAGCTCGTGCTCGGTCCCGTTCACGTTCAGGCGCACGTTCGCAGTGCTGCTCACTGCTCTCCTCCTCAAGTCGATCCTGGGCGTCAGGCCGCACCTTACTCCTAGGCGAGCGCACGGGTCCAGTCGTTGCGCCCGCAACCTTTGCTAAGGTCGGCCATGAAAATCGGACGCCTCATCCTCCGTCTCATCGTCGGTGGCTACTTCTTCGGCCACGGCACCCAAAAGCTGTTTGGCTGGTTCGGGGGCTACGGCCCCGAGGGCACCGGCCAGTTCTTCGAGAGCCTCGGGCTGCGTCCCGGCAAGCGCCATGCGCTGGCCGCCGGCAGCCGCCGAGGCGGGCGGTGGAGCGCTGCTGGTCGCCGGCGCTGCGACGCCCGCTCGCCGCCTCCGTCCTGACGGCCACGATGCTCACCGCCATCAACCGCGTCCATCTCAAGAACGGCCCGTGGGTGACCAACCAGGGCTACGAGTACAACCTCGTGCTCATCGCCGTCGCCCTGGCCCTGGCCGAGACCGGCCCGGGCAGCCCGTCGATCGACGATGCCATCGGCGCGAAGTGGCACGGCCCCAAGTGGGCGGTCCGCTCGCTCGTGCTCGGCGTCATCGGGGCGATCGGCGCGCACATCGTCGCCGAGAACGCTCCGGCTCCCGAGCCCGCCGCCGGCGCCGAGCCCGAGCCGCGCCGTCGAGCCGCCGGCCGAAGCAGCGACGCCGTCTAACTAGGCGACAGGTCGAGCGCACCGGCTGGCCCACGGCTCCGTAGAGCTCGGGCCGCCGGTCGGCCAGCGCATCGGCCAGTCGGTGTAGGTCTTGTCGTGCGAGCGAGCCAGGTCGACGGTGGCGCTCGCCGGACCGGCGCCGGTCTGTGCGGCCAGGACCCAGCCCTGCTCGTCGACGATGCTGGTGCCCGCGTTCCAGTGCTGGCCGCGCTCGGTGCCCGTCCGGTCACAGCAGGCGATGAAGACCCGGTTGACCCGAGCGGCGGCCATGGCGATCGTCACCTCGGGCGCGCGCTCCCCTCGGGGCGGTCCACCAGGGCCAGTTGGTGGGCACGCAGATGAGCTCCGCGCCGCCCAGCGCCAGCGTACGCGGCATCTCGGGGAACTCCAGGTCGTAGCAGACGAGCACGCCGATCCGCCCGGCCGGCGTGTCGAATCACCCGGGGCGGCTCCCCGCCGGGCGCGAACCAGAGCTTCTCGCGGTCCCACAGGTGGCCCTTGCGGTACACGCCGATCACCCCGGAGCTGTCGACGACCGCGGCGCTGTTGTAGATCAGCCCGTCCTCGCCGCGCTCGGCAAAGCCGCCGATGACGACCGCCGCCGCCGGCCTCTGCCGCCCACTGCTCAAACAGCGGGTCCTCGGGGGTGATCGCGACCGAGGCCGCCTCCTCGGCGGACTGGAACATGTAGCCCGAGGTGACCAGCTCCGGCAGCACGACGACGTCGGCGCCGGCCCCGACCGCGTCGGCGATCGCGCTCAGCGACAGCCGCCGGTTGGCCTGCAGGTCGGCGATGCGGGGAGCGACCTGCTGGCACACGATCGTGGTCATGGATGGATCCTATCTCTCGTGACGGGGGCGCAAGCGCTGCCCCCATCGCATCACGCGGGCTTGGACGCGAGCACCTGGTAGACCGACGCCCAGCCGGTGGTAAAGCCGGCGCGCGCGGCGCGCAGGTAGAGCTTCCACACCCGGGCGCGCTCGGCCCCGGCGAGGCGGACGGCCTCGTCGTAGCGCGCCTCGTAGCTCTCGATCCAGTAGGTGAGCGTCCGCGCGTAGTCCTCGGGCAGGCCCTCGACGTGGCGCACCACCAGTCCGGTGCGCTCCATCGCCTGCGGCGATGCGGCTGAGCGGGAGGGGCACGCCGTCGGGGAAGACGAAGCGCTCGGAGAACGCGCCCTCGTCCTTGGTGTCGAAGTCCATGAGCTTGGCGATGCCGTGGTTGAGCAGCCGGCCGCCGGGGCGCAGCAGCTCCTGGAGGGTGCGCATGTAGAGGTCGATCCGCTCCTCCCCCACGTGCTCGACCATCCCGATCGAGGAGATGGCGTCGAACTGCTCGCCGGTGAGCTCGCGGTAATCGGCGAGCCGCAGCGTCACGCGGTCCTCCACCCCGGCTTCGCGCACCCGCTCGCGCCCGAGCTTGACCTGCTCCTCCGACAGCGTGACGCCCGAGCACCGAGACGCCGTAGTGCGTGGCCGCGTGGATGGCGAAGCTGCCCCACCCGCAGCCGACGTCGAGCACCCGCTCGCCCTCCTGCAGGGCCAGCTTGGTGCAGACGAGCCCCAGCTTGGCCTGCTGGGCCTCCTCGAGCGTCTGCGCGCCGCCCTTGAAGTAGGCGCAGCTGTAGGTCATCGACGGAGTCGAGGAACAGCGCGAAGAAGGCGTTGCCGGCGTCGTAGTGGTAGGCGATCGCGCGCCGGTCGCGGCCCGAGCGTGTGGCGCTCGCCCGGTGAGCCGCAGCTCGGACGCCGGCGGGCGCGGCGGCCTGACCAGGCCGCAGGCGCGGACGAGCGCCAGGCCGAGCCGCGCCATCTGGGCCGGGCGCGATCCGCGGCGGCTCGAACGTGTCGACCACGCGCAGCGACTTCTCGATGTCGTCGGTCTCGATCAGCCCCAGCACATAGGCGCGGCCCAGCCCCAGCTCGCCGGGGGCGCGGATGACGTGGGCCAGCGCCTCGGGCGAGCGGAAGCTGAAGGTGGGCGCGTCGGGGTCGGTCGCCGGCACCTCGGTGCCGTCCCAGAAGCGCAGCGCGAACGGGCGTTGCGGGAGCGCGGCCGCGAGCTCGCGGCGCAGGGGTGCGGTGTTGGACAGCGGCAAGGCCGCGGGACTCTAGTACAGCCGCGGCCCGCGGGCCGGGCCTCCGCACGCGCGCTCAGCCCTGCTGCGACGGCGAGCTTGCGCTCGCGCCGGGCCGGGTCGACCCGGACGACGTCCCAGGCCAGGCCCGTCATCTCCAGCAGCCGGATGATCCCCGCCGAGGGGTCGAGCTGCCAGCGGCGGAGCCCGTGGCGGTAGGAGGTGGGGAACGCGTGGTGGTTGTTGTGCCACGCCTCGCCCCAGGTGGGGATGGCCAGCCAGAACACGTTGCGCGACTCGTCGCCGGTGTCGTAGTCGGCCCGGCCGAAGTAGTGGCAGACGGAGTTGATGCTGAACGTGGCGTGGTGCATGAAGAAGATGCGCGCGGCGCCCGCCCCACAGCAGCGCCGTGAGCCCGCCGGTGACGGTGCCGGTGAGCGGCCACGCCGAGCCCGAAGGCGGCGGCCAGCCCGGCCGCCACCCACAGCACGAACGTGCGGTCGACGAAGCGGATCCACGGGTCGGCGAGCAGGTCCTTGGCGTAGCGGCTCTCGTCGGCGACCTCCATGTCGGAGAACACCCAGCCGATGTGGGCGTGGACGAGGCCCCACAGCTGGCCCCGCCAGCCGTCGCGGTGGTCGAGGTGCGGGCTGTGCGGGTCGCCCTGCTCGTCGGAGTACTGGTGGTGCTTGCGGTGGGTGGCGACCCAGTCGATCACCGGGCCCTCGGCCGCCGCCGAGCCCAGCGCGGCGAAGCAACGCCCGCGTGAACCGGTGGGTCTTGAAGCTGCGGTGGGTCAGCAGGCGATGGAAGCCGACCGTGATGCCCGACCCGATGACCATGTAGAAGATCGCCAGCACGAGCAGGTCCTGCCAGACGAGCAGCCCGTGGTTCCAGCCCAGCCACATGCCCAGCAGCACGAGGATCGGCGGCGCGCCGGTGACCACCGCGCTGGCCAGCCGGTCGACGAGCGGCATCTTGACCGCGCGCACCTCGACACCGGGCTCAGCCGGTGGGTAGGTCGGGAACTCGAGCGGAGATGCGCGAGGCATCAGGGGTCGAGGGCGCGGCAACCGCTGTCGGGGTGTCGGGGCCCATGGGGTTGGAGCCGATGCTACCCGGTTCAGGAGGCCATCAACTAAGAATGACTTAAGGTTGCCCTAATACCCCGGCGCATCCCGCGATGCGGGAAACGTCCCTACCCGAGCGCGACGGCGTGGTTCGGCGTAGGGCTGGTAGGCCCGGCACGGCTCGCCGCGCAGGCCCGGGCACGGCGGGAGCCCCGTCGGGACGTTGACCCCGGGGACGACGGGCAGGACCAGCCGGGACGGGAACTTGGCGGAGTGCGCGATGAACACCTTGGCCGTCCCGTGCGGGAGCAGGCCGGAGAAGGACCAGACCGGCTGGTCGCCGCCGGGCGCGGCGATGGTGACGCGGATCCGCGAGCCCTTGCGGTACGCGTGGCCCTCGTAGTAGAGGGGCACGGTGACCTCGGTGTAGCGACCGGCCGGCAGCGGCGCCACGTCGGCCTTGCGCAGGCTCAGCACCGGCTCGAGCAGAGTGCTCTGGGCGGCGTCGAGCTTGCGCTCGGAGGCCCGGACCCAGCCGTCCTGCACGAACGTCTCCTTGCCGTCGGGGCGGACCTCGGAGATCGTCGCCTGGAGGTCCACGCTGGGCGCCGAGGCCTTGATCCAGAGCTGGACCGCGCCGCCGCCGATGACCGACGGTGTTGGCGGTCAGCGGCGCGCTGACGTAGGACGCGGCGGTCCCGGCCGGGTTGACCTGCCAGTGATAGGCGGGCGTGGTGGTCCACAGGCCGCCCGGTCGCGCCGCCGTCGTTGCCGCTGAAGCTGGTGGCCGGGCGCGCCTTGGGCTTCCAGGTGAACTCGTCGCTGGCGGCCGACGTGGCCTGTGCCGGAGCTGAGCGTCCCGTGGTCGGCCAGGTACCAGGACTGCGCCTGCGTGCCCGGGATCGGGAAGCGGGAGAACGACTGCTCGAACGCCGGGTAGGGCGCGCCCGGCCGTCGCGCTGCCGGCGCCGTTGTCGAACATCACGCGGATCGGCTTCAGCGCCTGGAAGGCCGCCAGCGCGGCGCGCGTAGGTGGGCTGCGACTGGATCGGGTCGGGCGGCAGCGTCACGTCGTCGATGCCCATGGCCGTGGAGAAGACCGTGGGCGCGAGCGCCTTGGTGGCGTCCGAGAGCTGCGGGCCGGCGGTGGGCCACGTACAGCTCCAGGAAGTCATACCAGCGGTTGAACGTCTGCGGGTCCAGCGAGTCGATGTGGGCGCCGTTGGTGAACGTGAACCACTTGCGCGAGGTGCCGGTGAAGTGCTGGGCCAGGTCGGCGCAGTGCCCGCCGGTCTGCTCGTCGGTGAACTGGCAGGCGAGATAGACCGGGACGTGGATCTTGTGGACGAACGTGACCGGCGCCAGCGGGTTGGCCACCGAGGGCACGTAGTAGTGGTTGGCGCGGACCATCGCGATCTGGTTGGGCGACTCGCCGTGCAGGACCTGGTTGGCCTTGCAGGTCTGATCGCCCTGCTGGATGCGCTTGAACGCCCACGGCTGGCCGCCGGTCCGCGACGCCGGCAGCGCGTCGTGGACGCGCTCCTCGGTCCAGTTGAGCGCGAAGCCGGCGTTGAGCAGCCCGCCCGGGTACAGCGTGGTGGCGGTGTTGTCGATCACCGACAGCGGCGTGATCGCCGCCAGGTGCGGCGGGTCGGTGGCGCCGACGAAGAGCTGGCTGATGCCGCCGTAGGAGATGCCCAGCATCCCGACGCGGTGGCCGAGCACCCACGGCTGGCGGGCGACCGTCTCGATGACGTCGTAGCCGTCGAGGCCCTGGAGGGGCTCGAAGTAGTTGAAGGAGCCGCCCGAGCACCCGGTCCCGCGCATGTTGACGTCGACGACCGCGAACCCCAGGAGGTTGGCGACGGCGCTGATGCCGCTCTCGGCACCGGCGGGATCGGCGTAGCCGTAGCCGGCGTACTCGACCAGCGTCGGGTACGGGCCGCCGGACGGCCGAGCCCGGGCAGGCGCACGTCGATGGCCAGGCTCGTCCCGTCGCGGGTGCGCAGGTAGCCGTAGCCGCCGTCGGGCAGCTTCTGGTCATAGACCTTGGTGCTGGGCGGGGCCGAGCGGTCGGGCATCACGGTGACCGCGGCCGAGCGCTTGGCGCCCGCGCGCAGGCGATAGCCCGCGCCGGGAGCGAGGCTGCGGAAGACGATGCCGCCGAGCGAGTCGGCCTTCTGGGTGGCCACCACGTGTCCCCGCCGGTTGAGCAGGGACACCGCGGCGTGGGGCCTGAGGCCGACCGCGTAGATCTGCTGCACGCTGCCGTGGGCCACCACGGCGCCGTCCTTGGCCTGCGCGGCGGCCGCGGACTGCCAGGCCACGCGACAAGCGCGACCGCGAGCGGCAACCAGCCACGTCCTCCTCATGGCGGCGCAACCTACTACTTCGGGTGGGACGGGCTGCGCCGCTACGCGGCCGACGGTGCGCACGAGACCGCGGGCGCGCGCGGGCACGGCCGACAGCGTCTCGCGGACCTGGGAGAGCCCGGCGCGCAGCTCCGGGTCGCCGACCTCGACCGGGAGCATCGAGTCCTGCAGCTCCGCGATCGACTGGTCGGCGTCGTAGGCGGCGTCCGCGGCGCGCTCGATCAGCTCGCGCACGCCCTGGGACTGCAGCGCCGGGTGAGTGCGGGCTGAACGTGCGGGCGCGCAGCTGGGAGCGGCTGGCGAACTCGGCGTAGGTGCGCTGCGCGCGGCCGTAGGCCGACTGGACCGGGCGGAACAGCTGCTCCTCCAGCACGTCGGCGTGCTGGTCGTCGAGCTGCTCGTAGGCCTCGCCCAGGCAGGCCAGCGCGTCGGCGATCTGCTCGATCGCGACCGCCAGGTCGCTCAGAACCTGCTCTCGGCCTTCAGCGGTCGTGTATGCCATCCCCGCAAGAGATTAGTTCGCTCGCGTGTCGAAATTGAGAACGCTCGATCGTCGTCGCGTTAACAGACCACCACCCATTCCACGAAGGAGCCCGATCGATGCGCTTCATGATGATCATGATCCCCAACATCTCCGAGGAGAAGGCCCTCGGACGCCCGACGATCGCCGAGAGGACGAGTTCGCCGCGATGGGCAAGTACAACGAGGAGCTGACCAAGGCCGGCGTGCTGCTCGCCCTCGACGGCCTGCAGCCCACCGCCAAGGGCGCGCGCGTCGTCGTTCGCCGGCGGCAAGCCGTCGGTCACCGACGGTCCGTTCACCGAGGCCAAGGAGCTGATCGGCGGCTACTGGCTGATCCAGGCGCGGTCCAAGGAGGAGGCGGTGGAGTGGGCCAGCCGCTGCCCCGCCAACGACGGCGACGTCATCGAGGTCCGGCAGGTGTTATGAGATGTCGGACTTCGACGGCGCCGCCTGAGCGGACGATGTCGCGCCGCCCGCGCTGACACGCCGCCGCGCCATCGACGCGGTGTGGCGGATCGAGTCGGCGCGGGTGATCGGCGGCCTGGCCCGCATCGTCCACGACATCGGCTGGGCCGAGGACCTCGCCCAGGACGCGCTGGTGGCGGCGCTCGAGCAGTGGCCGCAGTCGGGCATCCCGGACAACCCGGGCGCCTGGCTGATGGCCACGGCCAAGCACCGGGCGATCGACCAGCTGCGCCGCCGGCAGATGGCCGAGCGCCGCCACGACGAGCTGGGGCGCCGGCAGGAGCGCGAGCACGCCACCAGCGAGCTCGACCTGGCGGCGGCCGCCGACGACGACATCGGCGACGACATGCTCAGCCTGCTGTTCGCGACCTGCCACCCGATGCTGTCGGCGCAGGCCCGGGCCGCCCTGACCCTGCGGCTCTTCGGCGGGCTGAGCCACGCCGGAGATCGCCCGCGCCTTCCTCGTCTCAGAGGCGACGGTGGCCCAGCGAGTGGTGCGGGCCAAGCGCACCCTGGCCGAGGCGCGGGTCCCGCTGGAGGTGCCGACCGGCGCCGAGCTGGGACCCCGGCTGGCGTCGGTGCTGGAGGTCATCTACCTCATCTTCAACGAGGGCTATTCGGCCACCGCCGGCGAGGACTGGATGCGCCCGGCGCTGTGCGAGGACGCGCTGCGCGTGGGGCGCATCCTGGCCGAGCTGCTGCCGACGCGAGGCCGAGGTCCACGGCCTGGTCGCGCTCATGGAGATCCAGGCGTCGCGCTCCCGGGCGCGGGTGGGGCCCGACGGGCGAGCCGGTGCTCCTGCTCGACCAGGACCGCTCGCGCTGGGACCGCGTCCTCATCGGGCGCGGGCTGGCGGCGCTGGCTCGGGCCGAGCAGCTCGGCGGCATGCTGGGCCCCTACGCGCTGCAGGCCGCGATCGCCGCCTGCCACGCCCGGGCCGTGGACGCCGGACCAGACCGACTGGGGGCGGATCGTGGCGCTCTACGACGCGCTCGCCCAGCTCACCCCGTCGCCGGTGGTGGAGCTCAACCGGGCGGTGGCGGTGTCGATGGCCTACGGGCCCGAGGCGGCGCTCGAGCTCGTCGACGCGCTGCATCGACGACGACGCGCTCGGCGACTATCACCTGCTGCCCAGCGTGCGGGCGGATCTGCTGGCGCGGCTGGGGCGGGTGGACGAGGCCCGCGCCGAGCTGGAGCGGGCGGTGGAGCTGACCCAGAACGAGTCCGAGCGCCGGCTGCTCAGCCGAGCGCGCGGCCGAGCCTCTAAGGGCGCCCGGCGCGCCCGCGCCGCCCGCACCGGAGCCCACCGGCACCGGCGGCGCGAACAACCCGGCGAAATCCGCGGCCGCCTCGGGGTCGCCGTGCACCGCAGGGCGCCGTCGCTGACCGCCCGGTCGATCGGATGGCCGTGCCAGAGCACCGCGGCGAGCGTGGCCGTGTCGGTGTCGATCAGCCGCGGCCGGCAGCGATCCCCGCGCCGCCGGACGCCCGCGCGTGACCTCCAGGCGCCCGGCGGCGACCTCGAGCGTGAAGACCTGGTCGCCCAGGCGTCAGCTCGTACACCGCATCCACCCAGTCCGCGGCCTCGGGGTCGAACGTGGTCTGCAGGGCGACCACCGCCGCCTCGACGCCGAGCGGCGGCGGCGGATCGGGCAGCGGGACCCGGCTGCCCCAGCGCCCGAGCGCCAGCAGCACCGGCGCGAGCTCGGCGCCCCAGTCCGTCAGCTCGTAGATCTTGGATGCCGCCGGGGGCGGAAGCGTGCCGCGGCGCACGACGCCCGCCTGCTCGAGCTCGCGCAGGCGCGCGGCGAGCATGTCGGGCCCGACCCGCGGCAGGCCGGCGCGCAGATCGGTGAACCGCTTGGGCCCGAGCACCAGCTCGCGGACGACGAGCAGCGCCCAGCGCTCGCCGACGATGTCCAGCGCCCGGGCGATCCCGCATGAGTCTCCGTATGTCCGCTTTGCGTAAGGCATAGGTTGGTTTTTCCAACTAGATGGTAGTGTACTCCAATCTAGTGATCACACACACGACGAGATGGGAGAACGCGATGAACGTCGTCTTCGAGACGGAATGGGCACAGGCGCTGGAGGACGTCCGCGCCGAAGCGAAGCGGGCCACTCGGCGCCGCCACGACGAGGACGAGAGGAACTGACCTGATGAGCCGACGTGACGACTACCCCGCGGGCGTGCCGTGCTTCGTGGACACGCTGACCGCCGACGTCGAGGCCGCCAAGGGCTTCTACGGCGCGATCTTCGGCTGGGAGTTCGCCGGGCCGGGCCGCATGCCGGGCGACCCGCCCGGCGAGTACTTCGTGGCCCGCGTCGACGGCGACGACGTCGCCGGGGTGGGCACCGCTTCCAGCGCCGAGCGCCGGCGCCGTGCCGCGCCGGCCTGGAACACCCACGTCGCCGTCGACAGCGCCGACGAGGCGGCGACGCGCGCGCGAGGCGGCCGGCGGTCGCGTGCTGGTGGAGCCGTTCGACGCGCCCCCGGCCGGGCGGATGGCGGTGATCGCCGATCCGGCCGGCGCGCGCCTTCGCCGTGTGGGAGGCCGGCGACCGCGCCGGCGCGGCCCGCGTCAACGAGCCGTCGGCGTGGGCGATGAGCCTGCTCACCACCCCGGACCCCGACGGCGCCCGCGGCGTTCTACGGCGAGCTGTTCGGCTGGGAGGCCGAGGAGTTCGGCGCCGTCGATCTGGCTGTTCCGCCTGCCCGGGTACGTCGGCGGCGAGCCGCAGCAGCCGGTCCCCCGCGACGTCGTCGCGGCGATGACCAGCCGGCGCAGGCGCGGCCCCGCCGGCCTGGGGCGTCGACTTCTGGATCGCCGACGCCGAGCCGCGGCGGCCGCCGCGCCCGGGCTCGGCGGCAGCGTCGATCGCCGAGCCCTTCGAGGAGGCGCACCTTCCGCCGCGCGGTGCTCGCCGCTCCCGACGGGGCGACGTTCTCGTCAGCCAGCTCCAGCTCAGCGGCTGCGACTGGGCCGGCTGCGAGCGCGCCGCCGCGGGCGCCGCGCATCCGAGAGCCGCCAGCACAGCGCGGCCGTCACCGCCGAGACGACGATCACCGACGGCCACGCGCCGATCACCCGCCCCAGCACGTGCGAGAGGGCGAAGGCGACCAGCCCGGTGGCGGTGAGCGTCACCGTCACCCGCGGGCCGTCGCGGCGCAGCCCACACGGCGATGCAGGCCAGCCCGCAGGCGGCCAGCACGACGCCGCCGAGCGGGCGCGACCCGGTGGCGACGCCACGCCGAACCCGGCGATCAGGCCGGCGGCCGCGATCGGCGCGGTCGGCACGCGGTCCAGGCGGTCGGCGAGGCTCGGTGCCGCTGAGCTCATCGGTGGCCATTGCGCGATGATCCCAGAGCACGCCTCGCGTCCGAGCTTGCGCGGCTGCCCGACGGGGTAGCGTGTGTCGTCACCGCGATCGTCCACAGGAGAGCAGATGGGTTTCGACCAGTACCACGAGCCGCCGGAGGAGCTGCCGGCCGCGACCCGCACCTTCGCCCGGCTGTGCGCGTCGCTGACCGAGGAGGCCGAGGCGATCGGCTGGTATGAGCAGCGGCTGGCGGTCGAGAAGGACCCCGAGGCCGCCGCGGTCATGCGCGACGCCGTCGGCGAGGAGTTCAAGCACTTCAGCATGGACCTCGAGTCGCTCCTGCGCCGCTCCCCCATCTGGCGCGAGATCGCCCAGGGGATCCTGTTCAAGCCCGGCGACATCGTCGAGCACGGCGAGGCGGCCGAGGCCGAGGCCAGCGGCGACGACGCAGTCGTCCGGCCGCCCGGCAGACGACGGCACCGGCTCGCTGGGCATCGGCAGCCTGAGGGGAGCACTGTGATGAGCAACCATCTGCTTCGCTCAGCACGCGCCGATCAGCGACTCCAACTGGAAGCTGCTCGACGACGAGGCCCGCGAGCGCCTGGGCGTGCTGCTGGCCGCCCGCAAGCTCGTGGACTTCTCCGGGCCCTCACGGCTGGGAGTACTCGGCCACCAACCTCGGCCGCGTCGCCGCCGGTCGCCAAGGCCCCGTGCGACGGCGTCAGCGCGCTCTGCAGCGCCGGGTGCTGCCGCTGGTCGAGGTCCGCGCCGAGTTCGCGATCAGCCGCGCCGAGCTGCGCGACGATGACCGCGGCGCCGCCGACGCCGACCTCGAGCCGCTGGACCGCGCCGCACACCAGATCGCCGTCGCCGAGAACCGCGCGGTCTTCCACGGCTGGGCGGAGGCCGCGATCGCCGGCATCGCCGAGGCCTCGCCCCACCAGGGCCTCCAGCTCGGCAACGAGCCCACCGGCTACCCGCGGCCGGTGGCCAGCGCCGTCGAGCAGCTGCTGCGCAACGGCATCGGCGGCCCCTACGCCCTGGCGCTCGGCAACGAGGAGTACAAGCGGGTCGTGGAGACGGCCGAGAACGGCGGCTACCCGCTGCTCGAGCACCTGCGCAAGATCGTCGAGGGCGAGCTCGTGTGGGCGCCCGGGCCTGGAGGGCGCGGTCGTGGTCAGCATGCGCGGCGACGACTTCCTGTTCGAGTCAGGGCAGGACCTGTCGATCGGCTACCTCGACCACGACGCCGACGAGGTCCGCTTCTACCTGGAGGAGAGCTTCAGCTTCCACGTGGCCACGCCCGAGGCGGCGGTCCCGATCAAGGCCTGAGGCGACCGGCGCCGCCAGTCGATCACTCCGGAGGCCCGAACGCGCCGTCATCGAGGTCGCGCCAGCTGAACTGCGGGTCGTAGCCCGAGGACCTCGCGCGCGTGGCCGATGTCCAGCAGCGTGTCGTTGCCCGACACGCTGTCGGCCACCGGCACGTCCGGGATAGACCTCGGCCATCAGCTCGCGGCTGGGCGTGCGCATGACCGTGTCGGCCGCGGCGATGATGAAGTTGTCGGTCCCGTCGATGTCGGCCTCGAGCGCGCGCTCGACGCTCTGCGGCGACGTGGCTCTCGTCCACGTAGCCCCACAGGTTCCATTTGCGCGCGTGCGGGTCGTCCTGCCAGCCGGCGAAGCGCCCGTAGTCGGAGCGGACCATGACGTTGGAGAAGCGCAGGCCGATGATCGGGAATGCCGCTCCAGCGGTGAAACGTGCGCGGGCCATCTCCTCCCCCACCACCTTGGACAGCGCGTAGCTGCGTCTCGGGGCGCATGTGCTTCTCGTCGACGGGCGCGTAGTCGGGCGGCGTGTCGAAGGGCAGGCCCAGCGTCGTCTCGCTCGACGCCCACACGACCCGCTGCAGGCCCAGCCGCTGCGCGGCGGCGAACACCGAGTGGGTGCTGGTGGCGTTCACGCGCCACACCTCGCTGGCGGGCGCGTGCGCCGGGGACGGGATCGCCGCCAGGTGCACGACGGCCTCGATCCCGGGCAGCGTGTCGCCGCCGCTGAGCGCCTCCAGCGCCTGGCCGAAGTCGGTGAGGTCGGCGCGCAGGAACGGGATCGGATCCTCGGGGTGGTTGGACTCGGGCGAGCCCACCTGGTCGATGTTGAGCACCTGGTGGCCGCGCGCGAAGAGGTGGCGGACGACGACGCGGCCGGCCTTGCCGCTGCCGCCGGTGACTGCGATCTTGGTCATGCCGTGAGCCTATTCCCCTCCTGAGGTTCAGCCTGCTGTAGACGTCGAACTCGACACGTCGGTTGCGAGCCAGGTCGGCGGGTGTGATGTTGGGCACCAGCGGGTCCCTCTTCCCCAACGCCTCGGTCCCGTACGTGGCGCTGACATGGCGGCGACGCAGTGCTTGGCAGGCGAGCTGCGCTCGCTGCGCTGCCAATGACAGCGAGAACGGCGTGTTCTTGA
Source organism: uncultured Actinomycetota bacterium (assembly GCA_963790605.1). Lineage (GTDB taxonomy): Bacteria > Actinomycetota > Thermoleophilia > Solirubrobacterales > Solirubrobacteraceae > Palsa-465. The sequence continues at coordinate 74,303 of CAWBPG010000008.1, forward strand.
GCGATCCACCCGGGGCGGCGGTGTAGCCCAGGCACACGACCTTGTCCGCGTGGCTGACATGGGCCGCCGTATAGGCGAGGAACGCCGCGCCGTAGGGCGTCAGCGCTGGGCTGTTGGGCTGGAACATGCCCGCGGCGGGGATGAGCAGCGCTCGACTCACCGACAGCACCGCCCTGGTGGATGCCCGCTCCACCGCGCCTGTCCGCAGTGTGCCCGTCGCATCGACGCGGACCTTGACGCCCGCCTCCTTGGCGACCAGCAGGTGCAACCCGTAGCTGCTCAGCGTCAACGTGACCCGCAGTCGGCGTCCCCGACCGCGGGCTGCGCCGCTCGCGATCGCACGCCGTCCTGTCAGCATCCGCACCTCGCAACGCGAGAGCGTCTGCCCCTGAGGGCGAATGACGCAGGTGTATCGGAGCTTCGTGTTGGAGATGACCGAGCCTCCGGACAGCGCCAGGGTCCCGGACGCCGGCGGCGGGCTGGACCCCGGCCCGGGGATCGTCACCGGCGCGCTGGCCGCCGTGGCCGTGCCGGCGATGTTCGTCGCCGTGGCCACGCACGTGATCGTGGCGCCGGCGTCACCGCCCGTCACTGTGTAGGTGGGGCTGGTCGCCCCGGGGATCGCGACGCCGTTGGCCTCCCAGGCGTAGCTGACGGCCGCCGGGGCGGTGGACCAGGTGTCCCCGGAGCAGGTGAGCGTGGAGCCCACCGCGGGGGTGCCGTGGATCGTCGGCGGGGTGGTGTTGACGGGGGGTGCAACCACCGTGTAGCTGATCGTCGCCGGCGGGGACTTCTCGCCGTCTACGCCCGTCGCGGTGACCGAGTAGGTGTGACTGCCGGGTGTGGACGTGTTCAGCGCGCCGGAGCCGGTCCAGCCGGGGGCGGTCGCGCTGGCGCCGTTGCTGTCGGTGCAGGAGGCGATCCCGGGGTCCATTGGGGCCCTGGCTGCAGGTGAACGAGGTCGGCACGCTCTGACCCAGCGCGTAGGTTCCGTCCGTGGCGGGGGAGTTGATCGTCGCCGTCAGCGGGCCGGTGGGGGCGAAGCCGGCGCTCATGGCGACGGTGCCGTTGACGGTCACCGTGCAGGGTCCGGTCCCCGAGCAGCCGCCGCTCCAGCCGGTGAACGAGTAGCCGGCCGCCGGGGTGGCGGTCAGCGTCACCGAGGCACCGGGCAGGTAGCCGGCCGAGCACGTGCTCGGGCAGCTGATCTGTCCGTCGGTGGAGTTGACGCTGCCGGAGCCTGACTCATTCACCGTCAGCGTGTCGTTGTAGAGGTAGGCCGATCCCCCCGAGCTGCGGTTGGGGGCGCCGAGCACGATCGTCGTGCCCGCGATCGCGGCGCTGGAGCCCAGACCGTCGCCGGAGGCTCCGTCGCTGGCGGTGAGCTCGGCCGTCTGCTGACCGGCGCTGGTGAAGACGTAGGCGTCGCCCTGCCCGAGGTTCTGCTGATCGGCGCCGACCACGATGGTCGATCCGGACATGGCCACGCTGAGGCCGAAGTCGTCACCGGCCACGCCGTCGGCGGCGGTCAGCTGAGCCGTCTGCACCCCCGAGGAGGTGTAGACGAATGCGGCGCCCTGCGTGTTGTTGTAGTCGGTGGCCCCGACGACCACGGTGGAACCGGAGATCGCCACGCTCTGACCGGCACCGTCGGCCTGGCCGCTCGGCCGGCGATCTCGGCGGTCTGGTGGCCGGACGTGGTGTAGACGAACGCGGCGCCGTCGCCGTTGTTGGCATCCGGGGCGCCGGCCACGACCGTCGAGCCGGAGATCGCCACGCTCTGCCCGACGCCGTCGCCGGCATTGTTCGGGCCGACGGCCGAGCCGATCTCGCTGCCGGCAGCGTTGTAGACGAACACGCCCCCATCGCCGTTGTTGACGCCTGGGGCGCCCGCCACGATCGTCGAGCCCGACATCGCGACCCCCGAGCCGAGCGAGTCGCCCGAGCCGTTGGGAGCCTTGATCTCCGCGAACTGCTGGCCGGACGTGTTGAAGAGGTAGATGGCGCCGTCACCGTTGTTGGCCTCCGGCGCACCGACGACGATCGTCGAGCCCGAAATGGCGACGCTCGTACCGAAGTCGTCGCCGTTGGCACCATCGCCGGCGCCCAGCTCGGCCAGTTGCGTGCCGGACGTGTTGAACAGGTAGGCGAGCCCCTGCTGATTGGTGCCGGCGCCCGGGGCACCGACCACGATTGTCGAGCCCAAGACCGCGGTGCTGGAGCCGAACTCATCGCCTGGGGCGTCGTCACTGGAGTTCAGCTCGGAGGTCTGCACCGTCGGGTCGATCCTCAGGGGGTAGCGAGCGCCGCGAGTCTCGACGCTGATACGGATCCGGCCGTTGACGACCCCCAGCCTGGCGGCCAGCCGCCGACCGCTGCGATCGGTTGCGATCAGGCCGCCGTAGCGCAGGTGCCCAGGACCGCGGAAGACCACGGCTCCGCTTCGCGTGAGCTCGGGCGTCACGTTGCCGGTGCTCTTCAGCGCGAGCGTGAGGCGATTCGCGCCCCGGGCGCGGGTGACGGTGAACCCCTGCTCCAATCCTGACGGGCCGTTGACGAACCACTGCGTGATCCCGTTGTACCGGTACAGGACTCGGTTTCCGTCGATCATGGGTTGCGCTCGGCCGGCGTGCAGGAGGCGGAGCGTCAAGCGAGCCCGGCCGCTGAGAACCGTGACGCCGGTGCCGGCGAAGGAAACATGCATGCGCTGGGCGGAGTTCGTCGCGATCTCGCGTCCGCTGGCCGCGTCGTGGCGGATCGCGTAACCGAGGCCGGGCTCAGCGACGCGGCCGGACGTCGCGCCGCCGATCACGGGCGGCGACGCGAGCAGCGGTGAGGTTCTGGAGGGCGAGGCGATCTCCGGCGCCAGGCACAGCGCGAGGACACATAGAAGACCGACGGCGGTGACGGTCGCTCGCTTCCAGCCGATGGTCCCCGCCAGCCCCATGCCGGCAGGGACCGAAACCCCACTCACGTCGGACGGACTACACGCCGACTGCACCGAGGTCCACCGACCACCCTCATGGGTTACCGACTGTCAGGACCGGGACCGGGAAGGCCCGGAGAACCTTCGTTGGTCAAGCCGAACCAGGACTGTCGTGCCAGCCGGTTGTTGCACCGTTGCAGCACGAGAGCGGTGCCGTTACCACCGTTGCTGGCCACGCAGTAGTCACTCAGTCTCAGCGGATTGTCAACTCGCCGCCCGCTCTCAGCATACGCGCGGAGGAAGGCACCGCCGCCGACCGCGGTCAGCTCGTCGAACCCCTGTCCCAGCGCGATGTCACTACCGCACGGCTCAATGATGAGAGGCGTGCCGACTCTGAGCGCGCCGTGTCTGATGGTGAGACACATGGTCTGGCCGTCGTGACGGTGGAAAGGCTGAAGATGCACGCCCGGTGTGAGGTTCGCCGTGGCCCACCACTCCTGATAGTCGCCATTGTGGTTGTAGTACTCGCTGCAGGACTGCTGCCTCACCACCGTGCCCGCAGCACCACTGCCGCTGCTGGCGCACAGCTGCGTCGCACCGTTCTCCATGGCGAACTTGGGGGCGGCGAGGGCAGAGCCACTGCCAAAGCACAACCACAGCACCACGCCCACCACGAAAGCCGAAGTCATGGCATACCAGCGGGTACCGCCTGCCGGAGCACGCATGACGAATCGTTTCGCAGCCACTTCCAACCTCCCGTTCACTGTTGACGAGCCAAGCAGGTCCCCGCTGTCGCTCTCCGACAGCACTCGAACCCCGGATTCTACTACAAACGGTTGTATTGAGCTGGCGAGCAGACGCGTCGCTCGTTAGGCTGCCGGCCATCGAGCGAGCCGGCCGCACGATCGTGTTCTTCCCGGAGGGGGCGTTCGGCCCCACCAACAACTGCGTCGGCATCGGCGACGTGCTGCGCCGGCGCGGCCACCGCGTCGTGTTCGTGGCCGAGGAGTCATTCGCCGGGACGCTGGAGGCCAAGGGCTTCGAGGAGCGGCTCATGCGCCTGCTCCGACGCGCCGCCGTTCCCCGAGGCGCCGGGACAGTTCTGGAAGGACTTCATCCGCGACACCGCGCCGGTGTTCCGCTCCAGCACCCAGGAGCAGCTGGCCGGCTTCATCCTGCCCACGTGGCAGGCGCTGATCGACGGGGCCCGCTACGTGGACGAGCGCCTCGCCGAGATCTTCGACGAGCTGCAGCCCGACGCCATCGTGCAGGACAACGTCTGCGCCTTCCCCGCCATCCCGGCCAGCGGCCGCCCGTGGGTGCGGATCGTGTCCTGCAACCCGCTGGAGGTCAAGGACCCCGACCTCCCGCCCACGTTCTCGGGCCTGGCCCTTCAGGACCGCACCAACTGGGAGGCGTTCCGCGCCGAGTACGCCGCGCAGGTCGGAGACCTCCAGGCGTCGTTCTCGGCGTTCTGCGTGGAGCGCGGCGCGCCGCCCCTGCCGGCGATGGAGATGATCCACGAGTCGCCCTGGCTCAACCTCTACCTCTATCCGCAGGAGCTGGACTACCCCCGCGGCGTCGCCCTGGGGCGCACGTGGCACAACCTGCACACGTGCGTGCGCTCCACCGACGAGCCGTGGACCCCGCCCGAGGAGGTGGGCGGGGACGGGGTCCGCCGGCTGGTCTACCTCAGCCTCGGCTCGCTGGGCTCGGCCGACCTGGAGCTCATGCAGCGGCTCGTCGAACTGCTCGCGGACACCCCGCACCGCTACATCGTCAGCCGCGGCCCGCGCCACGACGAGTACGAGCTGGCCGACAACATGATCGGCGAGGAGTTCCTGCCCCAGACGTCGGTCCTCCCCCACGTCGACGCCGTCATCACCCATGGCGGCAACAACACCGTCACCGAGTGCATGTGGTTCGGCAAGCCGATGCTCGTGCTGCCGATCTTCTGGGACCAGCACGACAACGCCCAGCGCGTGCACGAGACCGGCTACGGCATCCGCCTGCCCACCTACGCGCTGCAGCACGACGACCTGGCCGGCGCCGTGGATCGGCTCCTCACCGACGGGGAGCTGCGCGCGCGCGTCCGCGCCGCGGGTGAGCGGCTGCGCGCACGGCCCGGGACCGAGGCGGCCGCCGACCTCATCGAGCGCCTCGCGGTGCAGCGGGGAGCCCATCGAGATCGCCGTGGCCGGCTGAAGACCGCGCCGCCGCGCCCGCCGTCAGCGCACGACGAACAGCCAGCCCCGCACCGGCAGGTTGCTGGCGTGCGCCTTGCAGCGCCGAGACCCTGATCAGCCTCAGGCGCGGGTCGTGGCGCAGGTAGGACAGCCAGCGGCGCGAGCTGCGGTGGATGAGGGCCATCCACCTCGGCGTCTTCTGAAGCGACGTGGGCACCACCAGCAGCACCCGGTGCCCCGCCGGCAGCGCCCGGAGCATCGGGGCCAGCACCGTCGTCACCGACGAGTGCTCAAACCGGCTCAGCGCGTTGCGCCAGTCCATGACGCGGGGATCGGGGACGGCGCCCAGCGGCGTGGCGAAGCGCGTCACCGTCGGGAGGTAGTAGGCGATGGTCGGGACCTGCTCGGGCTGGGTGGAGAGCACCAGCGTGTCGGGGCCGACGTGCGGGCGCATGACCGCCGCCACCGCGGCGACGTTGCTCTTGGCGTCCACCGAGCTGGGCTTGGGGTCCAGGACCCAGAAGCAGCACACCAGCACCAGCGCGACCACTCCCAGGCTCCGGGCCCGCGCCAGGCCGAGCGCCGCGAGCAGCAGCAGCGGCCCGACGATCACGGCCAGGTAGCGGCCCGACCACGCGGGCGTCGTCTTGGCGTACAGCCAGGCGATGAGCAGTGTCCCGACGCCCAGCACGCCCAGTGCGATGGCGGCAGCGCGTGGTCGGCCGCTCCGCCCTCCCCCCCTCCCTCAACCCGATCAGCCCCGAGCCGGCGGCGAGCAGGATCGCGACCGCCGCGCCCCGGCCTCCCACCAGAAAGTAGCCGCCCTCAGACAGCGACCACACCACCGGGGCCAGCGCCCACGGCGCCCCGGTGTGCTGGGCCTGGTAGAGCGAGCGTGGGCAGCCACGGCAGGTACATGCAGCGCGACCGCCCCGAACACGAGCGCGCCGTCTCGCCACAGCGCCCGCCGCGCCGCCGCGTACGGGGTCAACCGCACCGCGCACGAGGAAGGCCAGGAACGTGGCCAGCCCCAAAAACAGGGCCCAGTTGTGGGTGTAGAGCGCGGCCGCGAGTGACACCGCCAGCAGCGGCAGATAGCGCCGGCGGCGCGCGACGAAGCCCTGCACGAACCCGACCGCCACCAGCAGCGAGAGCAGCACCATCAGCGAGTACATCCGCGTCTCCTGCGCGTACTCGGTGAGGAACGGCAGGCCGGCGGCGAGCACGGCGGCGTAGACGCCGACCCGGCGGCCGAACAGGCCCGCGCCGCCCCAGTAGGCGACCGGCACCGTCACCACCGCGAACACCAGCGACAGCGCGTGGGTGGCCACCTCGCCGCGGCCCCACAGCGCCATCCAGCACGTGCAGGAGCAGGTAGTACAGCGGTGGCGAGCCGTCCTGGCGCAGCAGCGCGTGGAGCGCGCCGAGGCGGATGCGAGGCGATCCCCACCGAGATGGCCTCGTCGATCCAGTAGTGGAACACGCATGCTGCCCGACGCGCAGCGCGACCGACGCGACCGTCAGTGCCAGCACGAGCGCGGCCACCGTCCACCGGTTGACGGGGACGCGGCGGACGTAGGCGAGTCAGCGCGGTCCGCCAGGACGGCGCGCCGCCCCGGGCGGGGCAGCCGGGGACGGCGGGCGTGTCCGGGCGGAGCGTGTCGACAACCATGTGCGTACGAGCCGTCGCCGGGCGTCAGCGACCGTGGAGGCGGGGCCGTCGCCGAGGTGCGCCGGGCGGCTCTACCGTGTAATGCTGGGGACGCTATCCAGCCTTGATGCGCGTCCTCTAGCGACTCTGTGAAGAACGGGTTAGCCGCCCGCGGCAGCGGCGTGGGCTCAGAACGGCGTGGTCGCGGCCAGGGCCAGGGAGCGATCGAGATCAAACGGACCGGCCTGGTCATGAAGCCACGGCCGGCCGTACCAGAGGTATCCGTCCACGTCGGCCGCCGCCTCGCTCCGAGACCGCGCCGGCAGGTGCCAGCGGGGGTCGCTCACCCTCCAGGTCGGCGGGATCCCCAGGGTCACGCAGCGCGTCGAATGGCTGGTGCGGCACACGGCGGCGTTGTCGAAGTCGGGACCGTGGTACTGCTGAAAGGTGAAGGGGCGGCCGTTGTCAGCGGTGTTGATGACGAAATGGCGCCCCGGGATGCCGGCGGCCCGCAGCGCGGTCACGATCCGTGTCCCGAACGCGATCTCGCCGGCCGTGGCGTCGTAGTGGGTGGCGTTGAGGGCGAACCCCCGCACCGAGGCCACGCCCGCGGCGCGCAGCGTCGACACCATCTGCTCCACGGTGGCCCAGTCCGCGGACCCGGCGTCGATGTAGACGGTGGCGTGCGGCAGAGCCCCCAGCACACGCGCGGCATACGCCACCAACTGCAGCGGCAGCAACGAGTGGTGCGGAAGGCAGAGGACGAACGGCAGATCCGGCTGGAGCACCAGGGCGACACGCGCAGATCCCACCCCGGCCGCGAACGCACCGATCCAGCGTCGGTAGCTCGCCTGCTGCGCGGCCGTTGGCAAGGCGGAGCAGGCGGCACGCTCCCACGGGACGAGCCGGAATACGGCCATCTGTGCCAGGACGCTCGGGTTGCCGCCGGTGACATTGGAGATGTAGCTGTGGACGGTCCGTTCGATCTGGTCATCGGGGTACCAGGCCCCGAACCAGCGCATCCGCGGGCGTAGCGCGATCAGCCCGAGCAGCTGCCGGTCCCGGCCCGATGCCGCCCGGTAGGCCGGGAACACCTCGTCCTGAGAGCCCGTGTAGTTGCCCCAGCGCAGCCCGGCGATCGGATCGGCATGGCGTGGGCCGCTCAGCCCCGCGTTGGCCACGCCCGCGGAGGCGGCCGAGGTCGGGACGACAACCGCCGCGCAGACGAGCGCGCTCAGGCCCAGCGCGCCCACGGACGCCCGGTCGCGGCCCGCGCGGGCTGGACGAATCACCGACACCACGCTTTCGCTGATACCCCGCGGATCTCGCCCCGACACGGAGGTGAATGAGTGCAATCTCACGCTCCGGGTACAGGTTCTGGCGCCACCTGCCGATTAACGGGCGCATGAGACTGGTACGCATCGACTGGATCCAGGACGGCATGGAGCTCGCCCGCGACATCCCGTCCGCCGCGATCGGCGCCGCTCCGCTGCTGCGCCGCGGCGTCCGGCTGTCGTCGTCTCTGGCCACGCGCCTGTCGTCGCTCGGCATCCGCGCGCTCTGGATCGAGGACGACATGGGCGAGGGCATCATCCCCGCGATGCCGCTGCCCGATCACATCCGCGCCGCCACCGAGGAGGCCGTCGCCGCCTGCTTCGAGGCCGCTCGCGCGGTCGCCGCCGATCTCTCCGAGCTGCCCTTCGACACGCTCAAGCAGATCGAGCACGCCGCTGACAGCCTGATCGACGCCCTCGCCGATGCTCCCGAGGCCGCCCTCGCCTTCGACGATCTGGCCTCCGCCGACAGCTACACCTACAACCATTCCATGCGCGTCGCCACCCTCGGCCTGCTGCTCGGCCAGCGCATCGACCGGATCGACGGCTGGGTCGACTACCGCGGCGAGGTGCGCCACGACCGTATGGTCGAGCGCATGACCCAGCTCACCATGGGCCTGCTCGTCCACGACATCGGCAAGCTGGCGATCCCGGACCAGATCCTCAACAAGCCCGGCAAGCTCAGCCCGGAGGAATGGGAGCTCGATCAAGACCCACCCCGCCGCCGGCGCCTCGCTGCTGGAGTCCGACCGGATCTCCCCGCTCACCCGCGCTGTCGTGCGCGACCACCACGAGCGCTGGGACGGTAAGGGCTACGCGGCGGGCCGCGAGGGCGCCGACATCCACCAGTTCGCGCGGATCGCCGCCGTGGCCGACGTCTATGACGCGATCACCGCCGACCGCCCCTACCAGCCCGCCAACCCCCCCACGTCGCGGTCAAGGCCATCCGCGAGGGCGCCGGGACTCAGTTCGATCCCCAGATCGTCACCCACTTCCTGCGCATCGCCATGCCCTATCCGGTCGGCTACACGATCACCCTGCCCGACGGCAGCTCCGGCGCCGTCGTCGGCGTGGAGCCCGAGGAGCCGGAGTACCCGGTGATCCGCTACCGCGAGGGCGCCGCGTTCGTCGAGGCCGCGCTGCACATCGTCGACGGCGTCGTCCAGACCGCCGACACCTCACCCGCTGCCGCAACTGGGCCGACGGCCCAGGCGGCGTAGGCGGCCAGCCGCCTGAGCCGCGCTGTGGCCGGTCAGCCGGCCGCGAGCGCGTCGGTGATCGCGTCGATGGCGGCGAGCCGAGCCGCCAGCTCGTCGCTGAGGCCGTAGCGCGCGGCAAGCTCGCTCGGCGGGGCGTAGGTGAGCTTGGTCTGATCGCCGTCGCGCCAGATGAGGACCTTGAGCGGTAGGTCGAGCGCCGCCATGGGGCACCGCCTCCATCACCGGCGTCCCGGCCTTGGCAGCGCCGAAGATCGCCACCTTGGTGTCACGCAGCGTCAGCCCCGCCGCCTCGGCCTCACCGCTGTGGTCGATGACGTCAAACAGCTTGACCCCCTTGGCGCCGAGCAGCTCGCGCAGGCGGGCCACCGCGTCGGGCACCGACAGGGACGTGAGCTTGGTCGCCAACCGGGCGATGCCGCCCGACGGCGCACCCGCACCCGACGGCGCACCCGCACCTGGCGGCCGATCCAGCGGACGGTCGCGCCCGCCGACGAACACGTCGTGGATCATGCGGGGCGGGAACAGGCCGTGGCCCGCCACGCCCGGGAGCTCGTCCAGCCATGCCGCCGCGGCGGCCGGGTCGGCGATGGGCCCGGTGTAGTCGGCGATTACACCGCCCTCGGGGGTCACCGCCGTGCCCACGCGCAGGGTCACGGAGCCGATGGCGCGCAGCGTCGACGGCAGGCCGAAGCCGTCGAGCTCGAGCGGCACCGGCGCATGCACCGCATCGACGAGCTTGTCCTCGGAGACGATGACCACGAACCGCTCGGCCGCAGCGGCCACGATCTTCTCACGCAGGTGAGCGCCGTGGCCGCCCTTCACCGTCCACCAGTCGGCGGCCACCTGGTCGGCGCCGTCGATGGCGATGTCCAGGCGCTCCAGCGCGTCAAAGGGTTCGACGCTGAGCCCGAGGCCGGTGGCCACCTCCTCTGTCTCGGGTGAGGTGGCCACGCAGCGCAGGCCGGCAAGCCCGCGCTCGGCCAGTGCCGGGAGCAGCCGCGCCACCGTCCGGCCGGTGCCCAGGCCGACCCGCATGCCGGGCTCGATGAGCTGCGCCGCGGCCTCGGCCGCCTCGCGCATCTGATCTTCCTGGACCGCCACGGAGCAATGGTCTCACGTCACGGGCTGAGCACGTCTCCGATCACCTGCAGTTCGCTGATGGTGAGGTTGCCCGTGGTCGGGCTCCCGGGCGACCTGCTCGTCATGTCCAGCTTGACCTGGGTCGTGCTCACGGGCTGGAACGTGATCGAGGACGGCTGATCTGAGCCGGTGGCGAACTGCACGTGCTGACCGCGGACCGGGACCCACTCCAGCCCGTTCCAGTAGGACACCCGGACGGTCGCGGGGAGCTGATCGGCCACGTCCAACGTGAAGTAGGGCCGCAGCTCCCCGAACGTCTGGGCCTTGGGCCAGCTCACGCTCACCCAGTCACCGGCGCGAGCGTTGGTGTAGGCGTTGAGCGTCTGCGTCGGGCCCTTCTCATAGCGGTTCGACCAGCCGCCCGATGTCGTGTCGCCGTCGATCAGCGCCGCCGGGACCGTCGTGCTCGTCCCGAAGTCCGACGCGTCGCCGTTGAACACCCCGCCGGAGAAGCTGGCGTCGGCGGTGGCCTGCTCGGACGAGCTCGCCAGCGCCAGGTTCTGGCCGGTGGCGACGTGACGCGTGACGGTGACCAGCAACCGCGCCGGCACCGCGATGCCGCTCACGCGGCCGGCCACGGAGAACCGGCCCGGGCCGGGCGACGCGACGGGCCGCGATCTGCGGCCAGTGCACGCGCAGGTACTGGGTGACGCCGTCCGTGTAGACGACCTTCGCCGCCGCCGGCGGCGTCGGCGTCATGCCCACCGGGCACCACGGCATGCACGCTCTGCACCCAGGCGACGCCGGCCACGGTGACGATCGCGCGCGCCGGGATGCCGCGTCCCGCGCACCGTGCCCGCCACCGTGTAGACGCCCGGACGAGCCCCGGCACCGGGCCCATGCCCTGACCAGCTCACGGGCGCCATCTGGGTCGTCCCGTCCCCGTCGATGACCTGCACCGTGGCCGGCAGCGACGCGCTCGTCCCCCGCAGCGTCCGGACGTACGCGGGGGCGACCGCGGTCACGCCCGAGCCGCCGGGGTTCTGCGCGTACAGCGTCGTCGTGGCCGGCAGTAGCCCGTCGGAGGACACCTTCACGGTGATCGGGCCCGGGTGCGCCGCCGACTCGACGATGGCCAGCACCTGGCCGTTGAAGGCGTCGTGGCGCGGCGAGACGTAGCCCTCGGCGTCGTCCTGCTTGCCGTTGTCGGCCCCGGCGAACGACCCCGCGCCCGTCACCGAGGTGAGCACCGAGTTGTCGGCATCGGGGACCTCAACGCCGTGGCGGTCGACGACCCGCACCGTGAGGTAGGACAGCGACTTCCCGTCCGCGCGCAGGACGGTCTTGTCCGGGGTCACGCTCAGCGCGTACGGCCGCCCGGCGGTGTCCTGCTCATCGCGTGCGACGACGCGGCCGCTCGCGTCCTTGGCCACGGCGACAAGCCGGCCGGGTGCGAACGGGACGTTCCAGACGAGCCTGAGGTTGCCCGAGCTGCCGTTCGGGCTCTGATAGCTCCCCGGGCAGGCCCCACCGGTGAACGTCTTGTCGTCACCGGGGCACTGCGTCGTCTCCAGGTAACTGGCGCCGAACGTGGTTGTCTTCTGGGTGAAGGACTTGACGCCCAGCGACTTGCCGTTGAGGAACAGCTGCACCGAGGGCTCGTTGGCGTAGGCCCACACCTGCACCACCTGGCCCGGCTTGTAGTCGGTCCAGTTCATCGGGACGATGTGCACCATCGGTGATGTCGTCCACTGTGACTTGAACAGGTAGTACCCATCCTTGGGGAAGCCGGCGGTGTCGACGAGCCCGAAGAACGAGGTCTTGACCGGGAACGTGGTGTACGGGGTGGGCTCGCCGATGTAGTCCCACCCCGACCAGATGAACTGGCCGGCGAAGAACTGGCGGTCGCGCACCTTCTTGAGGTCGTACTCGTTGCTCAGCGTCCAGGACTCCATGTTGTTGTCATAGGACGAGAGCTCCATGCGGCCGGGGGTGAAGTTCTGGCCGGTGTTGAGCAGATCGGGGTCCTGGTAGTACCCGCGGGTCGAGGTCTCCGAGGAGGACTCGGACTCGAAGAAGAACTTCGTCGGGTACTGGGCGTGGAGGCCGTCGATCGTCTTGGCCGTGTCGTAGTTGAGGCCCAGCCCATCGAGGTTCTGCAGCATCTGGTCGGCCACCGAGCCCGGCTTGGGCACGCTGCGGTACCGGTCTGAGCCGGCCACGATCGGCCGCGTGGTGTCGATCGAGCGGATGTCGGAGATCAGCCGCTGCTCGATCGGCAGCGCCTGCGGCGAGGTCCAGTCCGGGATCTCGTTGCCGATCGACCACATGATCACGGCCGGCGAGTTCTTGGCCTCGTTGACCATCTCGTCGATGTCGTAGTCACTCCACTGGTTGAAGAACAGGTGATAGTCGGCCGACAGCTTGCCCACGTCCCAGGCGTCGAACGCCTCCACCATCATCACGATGCCCAACCGCTGACAGATGTCGATGAGCTCGGGTGACGGCGGGTTGTGCGAGGTGCGGAACGCGTTGACGCCCATGGCCTTGAGGTTGCTCATCTGGCGGTACATCGCGTCGTAGTTGTCCACTGAGCCCAGCGCGCCCTCGTCGTTGTGCAGGTCGACGCCGTGCAGCTTGAGCGGCTGACCGTTGAGCATCACGCCCTGGGTGGGGCTGAACGCCAGCCAGCGCACGCCGAAGGTGGCGGTGGCCGCGTCCAGCTGTGCGCCCGCGCCGGCGCCCGCGCTCGTGACCGTGGTCTGCACCGTGTAGAGGTACGGATCGGTCGTGGACCACAGGTGCGGGTTGTCGAGGCGGACGTCGGCCGAGGCGGTCGTGCCCGCGGTGGGTACGGCGATGCCGCTGGTGCTGCCGTCGCCCACCGCATGCCCGGTCGGCGTCGCGGATCACGTAGTGAAGGGCGACGGTGCTCGCCTGGCCGCTGTCGTTGGCCAGCTGCGTGGCGACATGGACGGTGGCGTAGTGAGAGCCGATCGTCGTCGCCAGGTCGGGCGTGGTCACCGTGGTCCCCCAGCGCGCGATGTGCAGCGTATTGGCGACGGTCAGGTGCACATGCCGGGTGATCCCGCTGCCCGGAGTACCACCGGCTGCTCGGCTCCTGGTTCTGCACGACGACGGCCAGCACGTTGGGCGTGTGGCCGTCGGCGTGGACCAGATCGGAGATGTCATAGCTGTAGCCGGTGTAGCCGTACGGGTGGTTGCCGACGAGCTGGCCGTTGAGGTAGACGTATGAGTTCTCGAACACGCCGTCGAAGTCCAGCGAGATCTGCTTGCCCGCCATCGACGCGGGGAGCGTGAACGACTTGCGATACCAGCCCAGGCCGCCGGGGAAGAAGCCCGTCGCGTTGCTCTGGCTGGGGTCGGGCGCCTGGGTGATGCTCCAGTCGTGCGGGAGCGTGAGCGCGCTGCCAGCCGGCGTCATCGAAGCCGGGGGCGTCCGCCTTGGGATCGGACGAGTTGCCGTAGGTGCCGGTCGGATCGCTCGTGTCGGCGGTGTTGACCAGCTTGAAGCGCCAGCCGCCGTCGAAGTTGAGCGTCCGCGTCCCGTCGTTGAGCACGCCCAGGTTGGGGTCCCCGGAGCCCGAGCTCCACCCCACCGGTCCCAGATCGCTGCCCGACGGTGTCGCCGCCTGCGCGGCCGCGCTCCCCATCAGCGCGAAGGCACCGGTCAGGGCCGCCGCCGTGACGCGTGCCATCAGCCTGAAACCCATCTCCGTCTCCCTCTCCCGTTTCACCCTGGCGGCGGCGTCGGATACCCCTGAGACCCGACGCTGGAAACCACAAATTGTGAGCGCTCACACGCCGGGTCAGCGAAATGACCGCGAATTGACCGCATACGCTGTGCCCGTGGATGTGGCTGGCGCCCGTCCGAGCTGCGCATCGGCCTGGGCTGCATGCGCCTGTCCACCGACGCTGACCGCGACCCCGAGCGCGCCGCGGGACGACGATCGCAGCGGCGGTCGGGGCCGGGATCACGGTGTTCGACACCGCCCGCGCCTACGGCCACGACGACACCGAGCTCGGCCACAACGAGCGGCTGCTGGCCGGCGCGCTGCGGCGCTGCGGCGCCGCAGGGCACCGCCCGCATCGTGACCAAGGGCGGCATGACCCGCCAGGGCGGCGCCTGGGTGCCCGACGGCCGGGCCAAGGCCATCCGCGCGGACTGCGAGGCGAGCCTCGCCGCCCTCGACGGCCTGGCCATCGACACCTACCTGCTGCACGCGCCCGATCCGCGCACGCCGTGGACGACGTCGGTGCGCGCGCTGGCTCGCCTACACGCCGAGGGTCTCGTCGCCCGGATCGGGATCTCCAACGTCAACCGCCGCCAGCTCGACGAGGCGCTGGAGCTGGCGCCGATCAGCGCCGTGCAGGTGGCCCTCAGCGTCGTCGATGACGGGCCGCTGCGCGGCGGGCTGGTGGAGCGCTGCGCGGAGCGGGCATCGCGCTCATCGCCCACTCTCCGTTGGGCGGGCCGCGGCGGGCGCCCTCGCTGGCGCGCCGCGCGGCGGCTGGCGCAGGTCGGCGGGCGGCGCCGGCGCCACGCCCGCCGAGGTCGCGCTGGCCTGGCTGTTGTCGCTCTCCCCCACCGTCGTCGCCATCCCGGGCGCCCGTCGCCCCGAGACGGCGCGCAGTGCGGCCCGCGCGGCGGACCTGGTCGCTGACCGAGGCCGATCGGGCGGCGCTGCGGCCGGCGCCGCGCCTCGGGCAGCACCGGCGCCCGGCGCGGCCCGGCGCGGGGCGCCGGTCCCGGAGCGGACGGCGAGGTCGTGATGATCATGGGCATCCCCGGTGCCGGCAAGACGCGCCTGGCCCGCGACTACGCCGCTCGCGGCTATGAGCGCCTGAACCGCGACGAGCGCGGCGGGTCGCTGCGCGACGTCGCCCAGGCACTCGACGAACGGCTGGGCTCCGGCGCGCGGCGGGTCGTCCTGGACAACACCTACCTCACGCGCGCCGCGCGCAGCCACGTCATCGAGACGGCCGCGCGCCACGGGATGGCGATCCGGTGCGTGTGGCTGAGCACGCCGCTGGCCCAGGCGCAGGTCAACCTCGTCTCGCGGCTGATCGCGCTGCACGGCACGCTGCCCACCCCCGATGAGCTGCGGGACCTGGCGCGCACCACCGAGGGGGTGATGGCCCCGACGTCTCAGATGCGCACGGTGCGCGAGCTCGAGCCGCCCGCTGCGGACGAGGGGTTTGCCGCGGTCGACGAGGTGCCGTTTCAGCGTGGCGACGCCGAGTCAGGACCGGGGCCCGGGGTGCTCGTGGCCGCCCCCGCGCTCGATCACGCCGGCTGGGAGGCGGCGGTGGCCGCCGCGGCACCCGCCGCGCCCGCACCTGCTCTTTGACTGGCGCCCTGACGGGACGCCCGGACGACCTCGACGGCGCCGCGGCGCCGCTCACAGACGTCGTCGTCCGGTGAGGTCTCCCAGGCGGTCTGTCCCCACGGCGGCGGCCCGCCGCGGTGCTGGTGTCGCCCGCCCCTCCCGGGACTGGCGCTGGCCTTCGCGGCCGCCCACGGCCTTGACCCCGCCCGGCTGCGTCGTGATCGGCTCCGGGCCGGCCCACCGGACGCTCGCCAACGCGCTCGGCGCGCGCCACATCCCGGTGGTGGCGTAGAACTTCTCTCAGGATATGGCCAAGCCCGAGGAGATCATGGTCGACGCGGACGGGCGCGAGGTGCGCGTCTCCAACCCCGACCGCGTCATCTTCCCCGAGACCGAGCGTACGGCCGCAGGTGACCAAGGGCGACATCGTCCGCTACTACGTGAGCGTCGGCGACGGCATCATGCGCGCCCTGCGCGAGCGGCCGACGACGCTCGAGCGCTGGCCCAAGGGCGTGCACCCGGGCATCGTGCTCTCCACCCGCGATCGCGGCGGCGGCGACGCCTTCTACCAGAAGCGCGTGCCCAAGGGGGCGCCTGAGTACGTCCAGACGGCGCGCATCCAGTTCCCGTCGGGCCGCGACGCCGACGAGGTCTGCCCCACCGAGCTGGCCGTCGTCGCCTGGGCGGGCCAGATGGGCACGATCACCTTTCACCCGTGGCCGGTGCGCCGCGCCGATGCCGATCACCCCGACGAGCTGCGCCTTGACTTCGACCCCCAGCCCGGGACCGACTTCGCCGACGCCGCGCGGTGGCCGGCGAAGCACGCACGCTGCTGTCCGAGCTCGGCTACACCGGCTTTCCCAAGACCTCGGGCGGCCGCGGGATCCACATCTACATCCGGCTTCGAGCCGCGCTGGACCTTCATCGACGTCCGCCACGCCGCCATCGCCTTCGCCCGCGCGCTGGAACGGCGCCTGCCCGACCAGGTGACGACGAGCTGGTGGAAGGAGGAGCGCGGCGCCCGGATCTTCATCGACTTCAACCAGAACGCTCGCGACCGCACGATCGCCTCGGCCTACAGCATCCGTCCCAAGCCCGGCGCGCCGGTGTCGGCGCCGCTGGACTGGGAGGAGCTCCCCCACGTCGCGCCCGAGCACTTCACCGTCGCCACCATGCCCGCTCGCTTCGCGCGAGAAGGGCGACGTCCACGCCGCCATCGACGACGCCGCCTACTCGCTCGGCGCCCCTGCTGGACCTCTACGACGCCGATCTCGCCGACGGGCTCACCGACATGCCTTATCCGCCCGACTACCCCAAGATGCCGGGTGAGCCCAAGCGCGTGCAGCCCTCACGCGATCGCGACCGGCCGCGCGACCAGGACGAGCCGGGACCCGCGGGCGCCTAACGCGACTGCTGGGGAAGCGTCTTCTTGGCGCCGCGCTTGGCGGGCGCCGAGGGAGGCGGCACCACCGGCCCGATGTCACCGTCGGGCGCCTCGTCGAGGTCGACGATCACCGGGGCGTGATCGCTGGGCCCTGAGCCCTTGCGCGCCTGGCGGTCCACCCAGGCCGCCTTGACGCGGCCGGCGACGGGAGCGCTGGCCAGCACCAGGTCGATCCGCATCCCCAGGTCCTGGTGAAACATCCCGGCGCGGTAGTCCCAGTAGGTGAAGACCCGCTCGGTCGGGCCAGCGGTCGCGGACCACGTCGTGCAGGCCGAGCGACTGCAGCTCCGCCAGCGCCTGGCGCTCGGGCGGCGTGACGTGGGTCTCCCCGACGTAGGCCTCGGGATCGAACACGTCCTCGTCGGTGGGCGCGATGTTCATGTCGCCGGCGACGATCGCGGCCTCGGGGCCCGCGGCCACCATCGCGCGCAGCGCTCCCAGCCACTCGAGCTTGTAGCGGTAGTGGTCGGAGTCGGGCTCGCGGCCGTTGGGCACGTACACCGAGGTGACGCGGATCCCGCCGCACGTGGCCGAGACGGCCCGCGCCTCGGGGTCAGGGAAGCCGGGGCCGCCCGGGATCCCGGTGACGACGTCCTCCAGCCCCACCCGCGAGAGGATGGCCACGCCGTTCCAGGCCGCCTCGCCATGGAGGGCCGCAGCGTAGCCGCGCTGCTGCAGCTCATCGGACAGGAGCTCGGGAAGGCCGCGTCGGCGAGCTTGGTCTCCTGCAGGCAGACCACGTCGGGCCGGCGCTCGTCCAGCCAGGGCAGCAGGCGCGGCAGGCGCTGCTTGACGGAGTTGACGTTCCACGTCGCGATCCGCATCAGCGCCCACCGTAGCGCGGACGGGGGCTGGTGGCCCTCCGTTGGCGATCCTGTCTTCGATGACGTGAGGACTCAGATCGCGCTCTCAGTCAACGCCGTGTGAAGATCCACCGACGATGCTGTGGCGCGAATCGGAGCATGAGCCGCTCACCGAGCGATTCTGGACCGCCGGCTGGGCCCAGGAGGCCCTGGACGAGATCGTGGCCGACGCCGAGGCGGCCGCATCGCCCGAGGGCGAGTGGCCGCTTCACCCGCGCGACGACCCCGAGGAGGGCGAGGTGTGGAGCGGCCTGTACCTCGGCTCGGCCGGAATGGCATGGGCGCTGTGGAAGCTCGGAGCCACCTTCGACGGAGTCGGTGCGGTGGCCAACGCCCTGGAGCGCTACCGCGCGACGCCGGAGTTCCGGCACGACCCACACCCCCCGAGCCTGCTCTGCGGCGAGACCGGGATCCTTGTCGCCGCCGAACGGGTCGGCTCCCCTGCCGCGGACCGCGAGCGACTGCGCGAGCTGATCCACGCCAACCGCAGTCACCCGACCTGGGAGCTGATCTGGGGCTCTCCGGGATCGATGCTGGCGGCGCGCGCCTGCGGCCTTCAGGACGAGTGGCGCGAGAGCGCCGAGCTGCTATGGGCCCAGTGGGACGAGGAGACCGACCTGTGGACCCAGCACCTCTACGGCCACGCTGTCCAGTCGCTGGGGCCGGGCCACGGGTTGGCCAGCAACGTCAACGCGCTCCGCGGCTTCGTCGCCGACGAGGTCCTGCGCGAGCGGGTGGCCCGCGTGCTGGAGCGCCTGGTGATGCGCGACGACGGCCTGGTCAACTGGCCGCCGGCGCCCGATGACGAGAAGCTCCGCGTCCAGTGGTGCCACGGCGCACCCGGCATCGTCGCGACGATCGGTGACCTGCTGCCGTGGGAGCTGGCGCTCGCCGGCGGCGAGCTCACCTGGCGCGCCGGGCCGCTGCGCAAGGGCCCCGGGCTCTGTCACGGGACCGCCGGCAACGGCTTTGCCTTCCTGCGCCTACATCGGCTCACCGGGCGACGACATGTGGCTGGATCGCGCCCGGCGCTTTGCCGTGCACGCGGTCGAGCAGGTCGAGCGCGAGCGCCAGGCCATGGGCCGCGGCCGGTACAGCCTGTTCACCGGTGACATCGGCGTGGCGCTCTACCTGCGCTCGTGCCTGGACGCCGACCCGGCGTTCCCCGTCATCGACGTGCTGTAGCCGATCAGTCATACCGCTTGGCGCCTGCGGGCATCGTCACCCAGGAGTGCTTGCGCGCCTCCCAGACGGACACCGTGCGGCTCGGGGAAGTCCGGGTCGGCCAGCGCGCCGACCGGGATGGCGACGAACTCCGGATCGGTGAAGTAGTAGACGGTCGCGCCGCACTCGGGGCAGAAGTGAAACCGGCGCTCCTCATCGCCGTCATCCGAGAGCCGGAGATACTCGCGCGACTCCCCGGTGACCTGCGCCGCCTCGGCCGGCCAGCGCGCCTGAAACCCGAACGCGCTCCCGGTGCGCCGCTGGCACGCCAGGCAGTGGCAGACCGAGACCCGTACGGGATCGCCCTCCACCCGGACTCTGAGCTGACCGCAACTACAGGCGGCTTCGCGCGTGGCCATGGCCGAGAGCCTAGAGAGCCCGCCTGCCGCCACCGGCTCAGGTCGGTGACGGCGTCATCCGGATCCCGCAGTGCGAGGCGGCTTGCGCGAACGCGGGCGACCGCGGATCGAGGCCCGGGCCCGGCTTGAACATCATCCCGCGCAGGGAGATGATCGGGCCCGATCCGCTCGGAGCCGACGCGAGTGGATCGGGGAAGTGCGGCAGCCCGTGCGTGCGCATGCATCTGGCGAAGGCGAGCGCGGCCACGAACTGCGCCTTCGTCGGCTTACGCGCCCCCGGGCCGCCGCCGGGCAGGAGCTTGCCGCACGCCTTCTGCGCGGCCTGGAAGGCCGGCGACTGAGGGTTCAGCCCGGAGCCGGGCGTGATCTGGATCCCGCCGCCGGCACTGGGATCCGGGAAGTTCGGCACCCCGTTGGCGCGCATGCACCCCGCGAACTTCAGGGCCTGATCGGAGGCGGCCTTCGCGTTGGTGCCCGTTCCCCCGGACTGCCCCGACGCGCCGCCGCAGGCGGCGACGCAGAGCACGGTGATGAGGGCGAGGACGGTGCGCATCTCAGACGAGGATCCGGAAAGCCGGTCCACAAGTGTTCTAGTCCGCCCGGATAACAACGGCGTAACGGCGTTATCCGTCCGTTAGCGGGCTACTGCGCGTTGAGGTAGGTGATGACGGCCAGCACGCGGCGGTGGTCGTCGGGCGACAGGGGCAGGCACAGCGAGCCGAAGATGTTCTTGACGTGCTTCTCCACCGTGTGCTCGGTGACGAACAGGCGCTCGGCGATCGCCCGGTTGGAGCGGCCCTCGGCAATCAGCGCCAGCACCTCCCGCTCGCGGTCGGTCAGCTGCTCAAGCGGGTTGTCGCCCTGGCGCCGGCGGCCGACGAACTCGCCCACCACCGCCGGGTCGAGCACGGACCCGCCGTGCCCGACGCGGTTGACGCTCGAGGCGAGCTCCTCCAGGTCAGAGACGCGCTCCTTGAGCAGGTAGCCCACGCCGTCGGTGCCGGTCGACAGCAGCTCGAGCGCGTAGCGAGCGTTGACGTGCTGGGAGAGCACGAGGATGCCGACCGCGGGCCAGCGCTCGCGGATGACCTTGGCCGCGCGCAGTCCCTCGTCGGTGTGGGTCGGCGGCATCCGGATGTCGACGATCGCGACATCGGGCGGGTGCGCTCCACCAGCTCCAGCAGCTCGTCGCCGTCCCCGGCCAGCCCCACGACCTCAAAGCCGGCCTCCGTGAGCAGCCGGGCCAGCCCCTCGCGCAGGAGCACGGCGTCGTCGGCCAGGGCTACGCGCACGGGATCTCCGCGCGCAGCGTCGTGCCCCGACCCGGCGGGCTGGAGACGGTGAAGCGGCCGCCGAGCGCCTCGACGCGATCGGCCAGGCCGCGCAGCCCGGAGCCGCCTCCGGTGCCGGCGCCGCCGATGCCGTCGTCGGCGATCTCGACCATCAGGGCCCGTGCGGCGCATGACGCCACGACGCGGACCTCGCTGGCATGGGAGTGCTTGGTGGCGTTGGTGAGCGCTTCTGAGGCCACGAAGTAGGCGGCGCTCTCGACCTGGTCCGGGAGGCGACGATCGAGCTCGAGGCGCAGATGGGTCGGCAGCGACGCGCGGCGGCACAGCTCGTCCAGCGCCGCCGCCAGCCCGCGCTCGACGAGAAGCGGCGGGTTGATCCCGTGCGTGAGCTCCCGCAGCTCCTCCAACGCCAGCGTCAGCGCCTGCACGCGTCTCGCGCAGCAGCGGCCGCGCCTCGCCCTCCTGCGCCGGCAGCTTGGACTCCAGCAGCCCGAGCGACATCGCGATGGACACCAGCCGCTGCTGGGTGCCGTCGTGCAGGTCGCGCTCGATCCGCCGGCGCTCGGCGTCGGTGGCCCCGACCAGCCGCGCCCGCGAGGCCTGCAGGTCCACCAGCCGTGCCCGCAGCTCGGCCTGGAGGCGTTCGTTCTCCAGCGCGAGGCTGGCCGCGGCGCACACCGATCGCACGAGCTCGGCGTCGTCGTCCAGAAAGGCATCGTGCAGCAGCGCGGCGATCGGCTGGCCGTCGCGCTCGACCAGCGTGGCGCGCCGACCGCTGTCGCCGTCGGGGAGCCGCACCGGGACGCCGTCGCCGTCGACGTAGCAGCGCTCGGCGGGGAACCAGAAGGCGAGCTCGAGCGAGCGGTCGCCCAGCGTGCGGGCCAGCGCCTGGCGCAGGTCGGCGTAGCCGCCCGGCGTCCCCAGCTCGACGACCAGCCCGGCCACGCCACCGCGCGCCAGTTGCCGCTGGAGGAACACGTACATGACGGCGATCGGCACGGTCGCGGCCAGGTAGAAGAAGACGTGGGCGGGCAGGGCGTTGAGCGGATCGCCGAACAGGTCGAGCGTGGCGGTGAGGGCGAGCGCGAGGAATGTGGCGCATCCGGCCACCAGTACCGGCGCCACCGCGCGCCGGCGGGCCGAGCCGGCCCGCATCCAGCGCAGAATGATCACGAAGACGATCGCGACGAGCAGGATCGAGCCCACCAGCCGCTGGAGGTTGAGGAGGTTGAGCGCCTCCTGGTTGTGGTGGACGATCTGGATCAGGTTGTCCGGGCAGTCGGGACAACGCAGGCCCGCCTTGTTGCCGTCGAGCATCGCCAGGATCGGGAGGCACAGCAGCGCGACCACGGCCCCCATCAGCCAGCGGTCGAGCCGCCCCGAGCAGTCTCCCGGACGGGAACGTCAGGAGCAGGTAGAGAAAGCCGGTCAGCCAGAAGTACTGCACGGCGGTGCCGACCGTGTACATCCACGCCGGCGTGGCCTCGGTCAGCTGAGAGGCGAAGAACCCGAACGCGGTGAGCACCATCACCGGACCCAGCCGGTTCTCGGGCCGCGCCCGCCAGGAGGCCAGGCCGCTGCCCAGCAGCGACGCGCCGAGCACCACGGTGAGCACGGCATCGGGCTCGGTCGGGCGGCTGGAGCTCTGGTGCGCCGCAAGATAGACCGCGCCGACCATCGCCGCCACGCCCACGCCCGCCAGCACCCACAGCTTCGGCTTCATCAGGTGAGGATTGTCGCGTTGATCGGTCACGGGCACCAGGGCGTGTCAAACGCGTTGCGGGCGTGTCACTCGACTGCGATCGCGGCCAACACGTCGAGACGGGCCGCGCGCCGCGCCGGCCACGTGGCGGCGCCCAGGCCCAGCAGCGCCGACAGGACAAGGAATCCGATCAGGCTGGCCACCGGGACCGAGAGGCTGGCCACGCCGTTGTTGCGCAGCGCGACGGCGAGCGCGATGCCGAGCCCGGTGCCGATGATGATGCCCACGACGGCACCGAAGAGCGCGACGATCACCGACTCAGAGCGGATCATCGCCCGCACCTGACGGCGCTTCATCCCGACGGCCCGGAGCAGACCGATCTCATGGGTGCGCTCGAACACCGACAGCATGAGCGTGTTGACGATCCCGATGAGCGCGACCACGATGGCCAGCGCCAGCAGGACGTACACCAGCCCAAGCTCCTGGTTGATCGCGTGCTTCTGGTCTGACTCGAACTGGGCCCGGGTCTTGGAGGACACGTTGGCGTAGGGCCCGAGCAGGCGGTTGAGCTCCGCGTTGAGCGGCGGCGTCCCCGGCGCCGTGCGCAGCAGCACGCCGCTGGGGAGCGGATCGTCGAAGTGCGACACGAAGAACCCGTCGCCGACAATGAAGCTGCCCACCAGCGGGTTGGGCTCGAAGATGCCGCCGATCCGCAACGTGGTGGGGCCAGTCCGGGCCAACCGGACCGGGACCGTCGCACCGACGGCGAGGTGATCCGCGCGGGCGGTGTTGGCATCGATGAGCAGCTCGCCGGCGACCATGGCCGGGGCGCCGCGCCCCTGGATGATATGGAGGTTGACCGTCTGCGAGAGCCGGGTGGGCGACGCAGCGGCGAGGCTGGCGAGCGCCCCGCGGACCTCGAACTGCCCGCGATAGACGGCCGTCGCCGTCGTGACCCCGGGCAGGTGCGACACCGCGGGTATGACCGACCGGCTGAAGCCGCCGGATCCGGTGACGATGTAGTCCGCGTTGACCGCGCTGTCGACCTCGTTCGCCGCCGAGGTGCTGAGCGAGGCGCCGAGCACGGCGATGGTCGACACCAGCGCCAGCCCGATCATGAGCGCCGCCGCGGTCTGGGCGGTCCGGCGCGGGTTGCGCATCGAGTTCTCCCGCCCGAGACGTCCCGGCACCCCCAGCAGGGAGGCCAGCGGCCGTCCCAAGACACTCGACAGCGGTTGCGCGGCGAGCGGAACCAGCATGCCGGCGGCGACGAACACGGCGAGGGCGCCCACCCCCACCAGCGCCACGGCGGCGTCTGCCAACCCGACGACGACGACGGTGATTCCGGCCAGGGCGACGATGACGCCGGCCGTGATCCGCCACCGGCGCAACCCCTCGGGCGCGGTCGCCGCTGTGATCCGAGAGCGCGGCAACGGGCAGGACGCGCACGGCACGGCGCGCCGGGATGACCGCCGAGATCAGCGTGACGGCGACACCGACGGCGATGGCGACGATCGGCGTGCGGGCCTCGAACACCAGCGGCGCGGACGGCAGCGTGATCCCAAACGCCTTGAGCAGCGCCTTGAGCCCGAGCGCGGCGACCACGCCGAGCCCGAGGCCGACCAGAGACGCGACCAGCCCGGTGACGGCGGCCTCCCCCAGCACGGAGCGGAACACCTGGCGGCGGCCGGCGCCGACCAGGCGCAGCAGCGCCAGCTCGCGCGTGCGCTGGCTGACGGTGATCGAGAGCGTGTTGAAGATGGTGAACGCGCCGACGAACAGCGCGATGGCGGCGAAGATGAGCAGCGCCGTCGAGATGAACGACAGGGCGTTGTCAACCGCGGTGGAGAGCTCGTTGGCCACGGTCTGGCCGCTGACGACCTCGACACCGGCGGGCAGCAGCCTGGCGATGGCCTGTTGCAGGGAGACGTTGTCAGCGCCGGGCCGAGCGAGGACACTGATCGTGTCAAATACGCCACGCGCGTGAAACAGTGTCTGCGCGGTGCGAAGGTCAAAGCCAGCCAGGGTGACACCGGCCAGGTTGTCGTCGGAGCCGTAGGTGACGATCCCGGTGACCGTGAATCGCTGCGCCCGATCGGGCAGGTTCATGAGGACGCGGTCGCCGACGGCGAAGTGGTACTTGGTGGCCGTCGCCTTGTCCATGACGACGTCGTCGGCCGTGGTGGGCGCACGACCCTGCACCAGCCGGTATGGCGACAGCTGCCGGTTGGGATCGAAGGAGAAGCCGAGCGTTGAGCCGCCGCCGCCCCCGATGGCGTCACCGTTGCGCGCCAGGAACTGGGCGTAGCCGCCCACCGAGCCATGGACGTAGGCGACCCCGGGGAGGCGTCCGACGGTGGTGGCGATCGACGCCGGTACGGGCTTGCGCTCCGCCGTGCTGTTGACCGTGGTGTCGGCGCCGGAGAGCTTCGCCTTGCCGCGGATCTCGAAGCTGACGTGCTGGTAGGCGGTGCCGACGAGGTTGTCGAAGGTGCGGTTGAGCGTGTCGCCCAGGACGAGCGTGCCGGTGACGAACGTCACGCCGAGCACGATGGCCAGGGCGGTGAGCGACAGCCTGAGCTTGCGGGCGGCGAGGCCCCTGAACGTGACCCTGCGCATGTCAGCCTCCCAGCTGCTTCATCTGCTCGAGCACGGCGTCGGCCGTGGGCGAGGCCAGCTCCCCCACCACCGCGCCGTCGGCGAGGAACACGACGAGGTCGGCGTAGGCCGCCGCCTGCGGATCGTGGGTGACCATCACGATCGACTGCCCGTGTTCATTGACCGCCTGGCGCAGGAAGGCGAGCACCTCCGTGGAGGCGTTGGAGTCAAGGTTCCCGGTCGGCTCGTCGGCGAAGATCGAGCTCGGGCCGGGTGATGAGCGCGCGGGCGCAGGCGATCCGCTGCTGCTGGCCGCCCGACAGCTCGCTGGGCCGATGGGTCAGCCGATCAGCGATCCCCAGCTGGGCGGCGAGCTGATCCATCCACGCCTGGTCCACCGCCCTGCCCGCGAGGTCGGCGGGCAGCGTGATGTTCTCAGCGGCGGTGAGCGTCGGGACGAGGTTGAACGCCTGGAAGACGAACCCGATCCGGTCGCGCCGCAACTGGGTCAGCTCGGAGTCCCCGAGCGTCCCGATCTCCTGCTCGCCGATGAAGGCATGTCCCGAGGTCGCCGCGTCCAGGCCCGCCATGCAGTGCATCAAGCGTCGACTTCCCGGACCCGGACGGGCCCATCACCGCGGTGAAGCGGCCCCGGTCAAACCCGACACTGACTCCGGCCAGCGCGTTGACCGCCGTGTCGCCCGTTCCATACGTCTTGGTGAGATCGACGGCACGGGCGGCCGGCGACTCCGTGTTCTGTGTTCGGTGTGGGCGATCTCTGTGAGCACACATCCCAGCCTCCTCTGGTCCCGCCGCTCTGAACAGCCGGGCAGCAGGAGTCCTGCGGGGTACGGCTAGCCCTACCGCGGCACGCGCCCCAGCGAGCTGATCCGCTCGACGAGGAGCGCCAGGAACCGGTCGGCATCGATGTCGACGGCGACGTGGTGCAGGGGCAACCAGTCGGTCTGGCGGCGCACATCGACGTTGGTGCGCCCGCGCGAGAGCTCTCCGCCGGTGTCGATCGCCACCCCGCACCGGGTGGTGTGGAGCAGGGACCCGTCGATGACGTGCGCGACCGCCACCGCGTCGTGCACAGGGGCGCCCACCCAGCCGTAGCGATCGCCGTGGATCGCGAGGAAGAAGCCGTAGAGGTCGGCGATGAGCTTTCCCGGCTCGCCCGCCACCTCGAGCACCTGGAGGTGGTCGGGCGTGAGCAGCGCCTTGTGGGTGACGTCGAGACCCACCATGGTCAGGTCGACGTCGGCGGAGAACACGCGGTGCGCCGCCTCGGGGTCGGCCCAGATGTTGAACTCGGCCGCCGGCGTCACGTTCCCTTCCCCGATCGAGCCGCCCATGAGCACGATCCGCTCGATCCGCGCCTCGATACCGGGGTAGCGCGCGAACAGCAATGCGATGTTGGTGAGCGGCCCGGTGGGCACGAGCGTCACCGGATCCGGCGCCGCCTGAAGCGTCGCCGCGATCCAGTCAACCGCGTGGGTCTCCTGCCGGCGATCGGCTCGGCGGGGGCAGCTCGGCGCCCTCCAGCCCGGTCTCGCCGTGAATGTCGGCGGCGACCTGCAGCTCGCGCATGAGCGGGCGATCGGCGCCGGCCGCGACGGGCACATCCGCGCGCCCGGCGCAGTCCAGCACCCGGATGGCGTTCGCGGTGGTCTTCGCCAGCGTCTGGTTCCCAGCCACGGTCGTCACGCCCAACAGCTCGACCTCGTCGCTGGCCAGCGCCAGGAGCAGGGCGGCCGCGTCGTCGTGGCCCGGGTCGCAGTCGATGATGATCGGCTTCACCGCGCGGATACTACGTCGCGGGTAATCGACCAGCCGCGCCGTCGCTGGGAGCCTCTGGCCCGACACCAACCCTATGAGGAGGGCCTCATGGCTGACACCGACACACTTGTCAAGAACTACATCGCGATGTGGAATGAGACGGACCCGGACCGGCGGCGCGAGCTCGTCGCCGAGACCGTGAGCGACGACGCCGACTACATCGATCCCGTGATGGAGGGCGCCGGCATCGACGGGATCACCACGATGATCGGGGCGGCGCAATCGCAGTTCCCGGGCCATCGCTTCGCGCTGGTCGCCGGCCCGGAGGCCCACCACGATCGCGTGCGCTTCACCTGGTCGCTCGCGGCCGACGGTGGGGCACCGGTGGCGATCGGCGTGGACTTCGTCAACCTGGCCGACGACGGTCGCATGCGCTCGATCACCGGGTTTCTCGAGCCCGCCGCGTAGACGCGACACCAGCCGCCCGCGGCCTGCGGCCCTCGGTCAGCCGCGCCACGGCTCCAGCGTGAGCGCGCGCTCGTAGGCGGCGCGCTCGTGCACGGGCTCGCCGTGGGAGACGATCACACGCTCGAACGGCAGCTCCAGCAGGGCATGCAGCGCTGGCAACGCGCGCTCCTGGAGAGCCGGGCAGTCCCAGACGAGCAACTCCCCATGCGGCGCGGTCAGGGCGTCCGCGAATACCAGCGTGCGGTGCTCGGCGATCCAGATCGGCGTCTCAGCCCGTCCGCGACCGTCGTACAGGGCCAGGAGCCCACCGGAGATCTCGGTCCCCGGCTCCACCGGCTCGAGCCTGGAGCGCGGCGCCTCGCCGGGATAGAACAGCCATGGCCCGAAAGGACGGGCGCCGTAGCGGCGCACGAACAGGTCGACGTCACGCACGTGGTCGGGCTTCAGGATGACGATCACCGTGGGCGGCGCGGCGTCCAGCCTCGCCCACGCCTCGGTGTCATCGGGTTCCGGCGCGAGCGGATCGAGTAGCACGACCTCGCCGCCGGTCGCGACGCACGTGGAGCTCACCGGCCCGTCGAAGTCGCTGTCGGGCGTCCAGCTGGGGTGCTGGCGGCTCCACACCCACACCCCGGGGGCGATGTCAATGATCCGAGGCACCCCCTCAGCGCGCGTTGCGCGGGACGAGCAGCCCGCGGTTGAACCCTTCGGCCACCGCGGCGGCGCGGTCGTTGACGCCGAGCTTGGCGTAGATGTGCATGAGGTGGGTCTTGACCGTGGCCTCGCTGATGAACAGCCTCGCCGCGGCGTCACGGTTGCTCGCCCCCTGGGCGACGAACTCGAGCACCTCCAGCTCGCGTTGGCTGATCGGCTCCTGGCTGGGCGCCCGCATCTGGCCGACCACCCGGGTGGCCACCGAGGGCGAGAGTACGGCGTCGCCCTCGGCCGCGGCGCGCACCGCGCGGAACAGCTCGGCGGGGGGCGCGTCCTTGAGCAGGTAGCCGGTGGCACCCGCCTCGATGGCGGCGAGCACGTCGCCGTCGGTGTCGTAGGTGGTCAGCACCAGCACCCGGGCGGGAATGCCGGCGGCGGTGAGGGCGGCGATGGCGCTGACCCCGTCCATCTCGGGCATGCGCAGGTCCATGAGGATGACGTCGGGCGTGAGCGAGCGAGCGCGGCGCACCGCCTCGGACCCATCGCCGGCCTCACCGACGACCTCGAAGTCGGCGTCGCCGGAGAACATGCCGCTCAGCCCGTTGCGGACGACCGGGTGGTCGTCGACGATCATCACGCGGATCGGCGGGCTCATGGCCGGTCTCCGAGAGCGCACCGCGGGGATGGCCGCGCAGATGGCGGTGCCGCCGTCGGGCTCGGATTCGATCTCGAGCGTGCCGGCGACGCCTTCCACGCGCTGGCGCATACCCGACAGCCCGAAGCCACCCTGATCGCTCGCGCGGGCGACGGGGCCCACTGCCGTTGACGGTGACGAAGCCGACGCCGTCGTCACGGACATCGAGCGTGACGAGGTCCGCCATGTAGG
This sequence comes from uncultured Actinomycetota bacterium, assembly GCA_963790605.1. Lineage (GTDB taxonomy): Bacteria > Actinomycetota > Thermoleophilia > Solirubrobacterales > Solirubrobacteraceae > Palsa-465. Next base: position 103,320 of record CAWBPG010000008.1, read on the forward strand.
AGAGCGTCAGGCCCACACGGGTGGCGTGGGCGTGCTTGGCCACGTTGGTCAGGGCCTCCTGTGCGGTGCGCAGCAGCGCGACCTCGATCTCCGGGCGCATCACGCGCGGCGGTGCCGGTGGTGGTGAAGGAAACCTCCAGCCCGTGCAGCTCGCACCAGCGCCGGGCGACATCCTGGATCGCGTCGGGCAACCGCGCCCCGGCGAGCGGTTCGGGGGCGAGCGCCTGAACGGACCGCCGGGCCTCGGTGAGGCTCTCGCGCGCGAGGTCGATGGCCACCTCGATGTGGCGCGCTCCGGCCTCTTTGCCGCATCGCCCGTGCCCGCGCCCTGGGCGGCCTGAAGCTGGGTGATGATGCCCATCAGCCCCTGGGCGAGCGTGTCGTGGATCTCGCGGGCCAGGCGCCGCCGCTCCTCCGAGACGCCCGCCTCACGGGCCTGGGTGAGCAGCTGCTCCTGCAGATCAGCGTTGTGGCGCAGGCTCTCCTCGAGGCGGGCGTTGGCCTCGGTGAGGGCCGACACCTCCCGAGCACGCCGCTGCTGCTGCTCGTTGCCGATCCAGCCAAACCAGGTCAGGGCGCTGGCCACGCCGGCGTTGATCAGATAGACGAGGACGAGCCCGCCGATCGCGTAGACGCTGTTGTACGGCCCGGCACCGGTCTGCGAAATGGCGGTGACGGCGGCCACCAGCGCCACGCCGATCAGCCGACCGCGGCCGGTGAACAGCCGCCACGCCCAGAAATACCCGGTCCAGCTGTAGAAGCCGTACAGGGGCTGGCGGATGACCAGCGCCGCCGAGAGCCCGAGCAGGACCGCGAACACCGCGGTGCCGACCACCGGGCCGACCGCCGCCTGGGGCTCGGTCCACGTGGTCCGGTGGTCGACGCGGTCCACCGTGGTCATCACGATGGCCGCGGCGACCACCAACGCCAGGTCGATGCGCATGCGCTGCCCGAGCCCGTGCGCGTGGCGATGTCAAACCCGACGCAGAGGAGGAGCAGGACGTAGGGCAGCAACCGGAGGAACGGCGCCTCTCGCCGCTCCCAGAACTCAAGCCACTCCTCGCGGCGTGACATCGGCTTGCCTGTGCTCATCGCTCCCAGCGAAACAATCTAGCCGCGAGCCGCGCACAGCACCACGGCGTAGCCGGCGAGCACCAGCAGATGGACGGTGCCGGGCCAGTGGCCGGCGATCGCGTTCTGCACCGCGGGCACAGCGGCGCCGAGCGGGCGAGTAGTGACTGACGTCGCGCAGTCCCGTCCCCATCGCGGCCTGCGGCACCCACAGCCCGGCGAAGAACATCAGCGGGAAGAACAGCAGCGAGCCGGCCGCGGCCGCGATCCGCTGGGTCGGCGCCACGGCGGCGACGAGCGTGCCCAGCGAGAGCATCGCCGCGAGCGTCAGCAGCATCGCCAGCACGAAGCCGCCGATCTGCTGGGGCAGCGCCACCGAGAACGCGAAGTGGCTCACGAGCGCGATGAGGATCACCGCCGCGGCCGCGAGGGCGAAGTTGAGGATGACCTGCGCGGCCAGCAGCCGGACAGCTCCGATGGGAGTCGTCGACAGCCGTCGCAGGTACCCCTTGTCGCGGTAGGACGCCAGCGCGGCCGGCAGCGCGCTCAGCGCGAGGATCGTGATCGTGAACATCATCACCACCGGCGTGTAGGCGACGATGAGCTTGACGTTGCCCAGCGAGTGCTGAGGCTTGTCGCCCCCGGCGATCCCGAGCACCACGAGCAGGCCGACCGGGAACACCAGCCCCCAGAAGAGCAGCATCGGCTCGCGCGCGAACAGCTTCAGCTCGGTGGACAGCAGGCGGTGAAAGCCGCTGCGGCCGGCTCCGGGCCGGCGCAGCGGTGGCGGCAATGGCGGTCATCGGGACTCCTCTTGGGTCGGCGTGGCGAATTCGGAGGCGACGGCGTCGGCGTCGGCGGTGAGGGCGACGAACGCGTCGTCCAGCGTCGACTGCTCGATGCGGGTCTGCAGCGGGACCACGCCGTCGCGGACGAGCGCCTCCATCACGGCGGCGACGAGGTCGCCGGTGCCCTCGACGGTGAAGCGGTCGCCGTGGCGGACGACGTCGCGGACGTCGGGCAGCTCGCGCATGCGCGCGACGTCGACCACGCCGGACGGGCGGAAGCTGATGCGCTGGCGGCCGGCCGAGCCCGCGGCCAGTGCCGCCGGGGTGTCGATCGCGATCACGCGACCGTGGTGCAGAAGGGCGAGGCGATCGCAGAGGCGCTCCGCCTCCTCCATGAAGTGGGTGACGAGGATGACGGTCACCCCCTCGTCGCGGATGCCCTCGATCAGCTTCCACGTCTCGCGGCGCGACTGCGGGTCGAGACCGGTGGTGAGCTCATCGAGGATGGCCAGCTCAGGGCGGCCGATGAGTGCCAGCGCGATCGACAGGCGCTGGCGCTGACCGCCCGACAGGTTGGCGAAGCGATCGTCGCGCTTGGCCTCGAGTCCGAGCAGCTTCAGCAGCCGCTCCGGGTCGGAGGGATCGCTGTAGAAGGAGGCGAACAGCTCGAGCGCCTCCCCCACGCGCAGCTTGTCGGGGAGCTCGGAGGCCTGGAGCTGGATCCCGACCCGCTGGCGGAGCTCCTGGCGGTCGCGCAGCGCGTCGAGGCCGAGCACGCTGATGGAGCCGCCGTCGGGCCGGCGCAGGCCGCCGATGGCTTCCACCGTGGTCGTCTTGCCGGCGCCGTTGGGTCCGAGGATGCCGAAGATCTCGCCTCGGTTGATCGAGAGCGAGACGTCGTCGACGGCGAGCGTGTCGCCGTAGCGCACGCGGAGATGGTCGACGGACACGACCACATCGGTGGTGGTCTGTGCCCTGGTCATTTCGAGTGTGGGGGTCATGTCAGCAGAGTCCCACCGCAGCACCCGCCGCACATCGGCTTCCCGGCTGCAATCCGGGACCGCCGGGGGTGATCTTCTGATCAACCGATCGGTTGATGCCGGGCCGGTCCTAAGGTTCAATAATTGAACCCCTCTGTGATACAGTCCCACCTCCGCATGAGTTCGATCAATGAACCCACGAAGAGAGGTCGTCCGATGAGCTCCCCCATCTCCGCCGTCACCTTCCGCGCGCAGCGGGCGCGCGCTGGCACTCCGCGGCTGTCCGGTCTGACCGCGTTCGGCGCCGTCGCGGCCGTGATCGCCGTCGCGTTCTACGCGTCGGCCACGCCGTCCCCGCTCTACGGCGTCTACCAGGCGCAGTGGCACTTCTCGACGCCCGTGCTGTCACTCGTATATGCGACCTACGCGATCGGCGTGCTCGTCTCCCTGCTGCTGGTCGGCAGCCTGTCTGACCAGACCGGGCGGCGACCGGTGCTCGCCTGGTCCCTGGCGGGGCTCCTCGTCTCAGCCGTGATCTTCACCGCCGCGAGCTCCGTCGCTCTGGCTGTTCGCGGCCCGGGCGCTGCAGGGCCTGGCAACCGGTGCCGCCCTCGGTGCCGCGGGAGCGGCTCTCATCGATCTGCATCCGACGGCAAACACGCGCACGGCCGCGCTGGTCAACGGAGTCGTCGCGCTCGGCAGGCCTCGGCATCGGGGCGCTGCTCTCCTCGGTGCTCGTCGAGTTCCTGCCCGCGCCTCGGGTGGTGCCGTTCCTGGTCGTGGCGGCGATGGTTGTGCGTCCTGCTCGCCCTCGTGGGGGTGATGCCCGAGCCGGTGTCACGGACGAGTCGCACGGTGATCCGCCCCCAGCGTCCCGGCATCCCGCCCGCAGACGCGCGGGCCGTTCGCGCTCGCTGCGCTCGGCGTGGTCGGCTCCTGGTCGATCGCAGGCGTCTACCTCGCGTTGGGACCCGCCCTGGCCGGCGATCTGCTGCACACCCACGGCGAACTCGCCGGCGGCATCGCCACCGCAGCACTGCTGGGCTCCGGGGCGCTGGCACAAGTGGCCGGGCGCAACCTTGACAACCGCACGCTCACCGTCACTGGATCGATCGCTCGTCGCCACCGGCATGGCCCTCACCGCCACCGCGGTGGCCGTGGGCTCTGCCGCGTTCTTCCTGCGGCCAGCGCGCTCGCCGGCGTCGGCTTCGGGCTGGCCTTCATGGGCGCGCTGCGACACCTCACGGCCGCGATTCCGGCCGACCGCCGCGCCGAGGTCATGTCCGCGTTCTACGTCGTCGGCTACCTGTCGCTCGCCCTGCCCGCCGTTGCCGCCGGCATCATCGCCAGCGCGGTGGGCCTCTCTGAGACCTTCGAGCTGTTCAGCGCCGGCGTGGTCGTGTTGGCTCTGACGGTCGCCGCGGGCGGGCTGCGGATCGCGAAGACTGCGCCCGCCACTCCCGCCACTCCCGCCACGCCGCCGCCAGTCTAGGCCGCGGTGGCCGAGCGACTCGCCGCGCGGCCCGGCATTCCTCACCGAGGACGCGGCCATCGCCCTGATCGAGAACGCCCGTGAGGGCTGGTCCTTCGGACGCGGCCCGGCCAGCCACGTCACATCCTGGCCAAGCGGCCACCGTCGGCCTTCCCGTCGCCCTGATCCGCAGCCCCGCCGGGGTTTCCGACCCCACTCCCGGGGGAACGTTCAGGAGTATCCGGATGCTGAGAGAGAGGTGGGTGGACTGATGGGCCGACGAGGAATCGCAACGCTCGTATCGATGCTGTGTGCCGCCGTGTGTGTCGCGGCGCCGGCCGCCGCATCCGCCGCCCACCGCCGCAACGGCGGGCGCGGTGACGCCGGTCGCCGTCGGCACCGGAGGTGCCGTGGCCTCGATGGACGTCGGCGCCAGCCGCGCCGGCATCGACGTGCTCAAGCGCGGGGGCAACGCCGTCGACGCCGCCGTCGCCACCGCCAGCGCGCTCGGCGTGACCGTGCCGTGGGTCGCCGGCCCCGGGGGCGGCGGCTTCATGGTCATCTACAACGCGCGTACGCACACGGTGACGACCGTCGACGGCCGCGAGACCTGCCCGGCGGCCTGCACGACCACGATGTTCGTCGACCCCTCGACGGGCAAGCCGATGGGCTACACCGCGGCCTCGGACCAGCCGCTGGCCACCGGCGTGCCGTCCAACCTCGCCACGTGGGCGACGGCCGTGCGCACACTACGGGCGGCTCTCGCTCGGCAACGACCTGCAGCCCGCGATCCACGTCGCCAAGCACGGCTTCGCGGTCAACTTCGACTTCAACCAGCTCGAGCAGTCCAGCCTGTCGACGCTCCAGGCCTACCCGGCGAGCCGGTCGCTCCTGCTCACGCCCTCGGGCGATCCGCTGCCCGTGGGCACGTGGCTGCGCAACCCCGACCTCGCGCATACCTATCAGCTGATCGCGCGCCGCGGTCCGTCGGCGCTCTATGACGGGCCGATCGGCCAGGCGATCGTCCAGGCCGACGATCACCCGGTGCTCACACCGGGCCAGACCGTGGTCACCAATCCGGGCATCATGACGATGCAGGACCTGCGCTCCTACCGCACCCGGATCCTCGCCCCCGACCAAGGTCAACTACCGCGGACTGAACGTCTACGGGATGGCGCCGCCGTCCAGCGGTGGCTCCACCGAGGGCGAGATCCTCAACATCCTCCACGGTTTCCCGCTCGGCTCCGAGTCCCGCGTCAAGGCGCTGTTCCAGTACATCGAGGCGTCGCGGCTGGCCTACGCGGACCGCAACGCCTACGTCGGCGATCCCCGACTTCGTCCACGTGCCGCTGTCGGGCCTGCTCGATCCGGCGTTCGCCGCCACTCGGCGTTGCCTCATCGGCACCACGGCGGCCACGTCGCCGGTTGCCCCCGGCTCCCCGTTTGCCCCGTTCCCGGGGTGCAGCTCGAGCAGCGCGGGATCGTCTGCCTCGTCGGCATCGCCCGAGGCCCATCACACCAACAACATCGTCACCGAGGACAAGTGGGGCGACGTGGTCGCCTACACCAACACGATCAACTTCTTCGGCGGCAGCGGCCAGGTGGTGCCGGGCTACGGGTTCCTGCTCAACAACGAGCTGACCGACTTCGACTTCGCCCCGCCCTCTGCCGGGCGCGACCGACCCGAACCTGCCGGCCCCCGGTAAGGAGCCGCGCTCGAGCATGGGCCCGGTCATCGCGGTGCAGCATGGCCAGGCCCAGTTCGCGATCGGCGCCGCGGGCGGCTCCACCATCATCGAGACGGTGGTCCAGACGCTGATCAACCACGTCGACTTCGGCATGAGCCTGCGCGACGCGCTGGCGGCGCCGCGGGTGGCCCAGACCAACTCGTCGTCGAATACCTCCGAGGCCGAGCCGGACTTCTACAACAGCCAGCTCGCCCAGCAGCTCACCAGCCAGTACGGCGAGAAGTTCTCCCTGGCCACCGGCCCGATCCTCCCGCTTGACAACTACCCGGGCGACGCAACCGCGCTTCAGATGCTGCGCCACGGGCAGGCGGAGGCGATCGCCGAGCCGGTCCGTCTCGGCGGCGGGAGCGCGCTCGCGCTGCAGGGCGATCACCGGCACGGCAGGTCACACCGGGGGGGCCGCCCCTGAGCGAGGGCGGCGGGTGACCCGCATCCGGCGGCCCGGCCGGCGGCCTACTGGGCAGCCTTCGAGTCCCCGTCGATCGGGAGCATCTGCCCTGAGATCGTGCGCCCGTGCGGTCCCGCTAGAAATACGGCCAGCGCGGCGATGTCCGCCGCCTCGGTGAACCGGCGGATCGACTGATTGTCAAGCGCGCGCTCGGTCTCCTCCCCGACGGACCGCCCGGAGACCTCTGAGCGCCGGCGCAGGACCTGGCGCACGCGCTCCCCCTCCACGCCGCCGGGGTGGATCGAGTTGGCGGTGATGCCGAACGGGCCGAGCTCCAGGGCGAGGGTCTTCGTGAAACCGACCAGCCCCCACTTCGTCGTCGCGTAGGCGACGCGGTTGGGGTAGCCGAAACGACCGGCCAGCGAGCTCATGACGATGATCGAGCCGGCCGGCGACTCCTTCAGGAGCGGGATGGCGCGGCGGGTCACGTCGAACGTCCCGCTGAGGTTGACGGCGACGACGGCGTCCCACTGCTCGCGGTCATACTCGTCCACCGGGGCGGTCGGCCCTGCGATACCGGCGTTGTTGACCAGCACGTCGAGGCCCCCGAGCTCGCGAGCGAGATCCCCGAACAGCGTGGAGACGGCGGTCGAATCGGTGATGTCACAGACACTCCCGGTGACTGTCGGCGCGGCGGACGCGGTGACCGCCGCGAGCGCATCGGCGTCGGGATCGGCGATGTGGACCCGAGCGCCCATGGCGACGAACGCCCGGGTGATGGCCAGGCCGATCCCGCCGGCGCCCCCGGTGACGAGCACCCGCTGGGGCACCGCTGCCGCGTCGCTCATGGGCGCATCATGACGAGACGTGGGCCGGGGCGCCGGCGACCGATGATTTCCCGCGGCGCGGACGTCTTTTGCGCACATGCCTACGAGAGGAGCTGTTCATGGAGTGGAGTCTTGAGGTCGTCGTCCTCCCCGTCTCAGACATCGACCGCGCGATCGCCTTCTACCGCGACCAGGTCGGCTTCCACCTGGACCACGACACCCACGGCGAGTACATGCACGCGGTCCAGCTGACCCCGCCGGGCTCGGGCTGCTCGATCGCGGTGTCGGCGCGAGCGAGCTCATGGTCATGACCCCGGCCGACGGCGGCACATTCTTCGGCTTCCAGGACCCCGACGGGAACACATGGGCGGTCCAGGAGATCAAGGCCCGCGCCGCCAACCCGCTCCTCCCGCGGGGTCACACCGGCTGCGCGAGTGGGCCGGGGGATAGCTCGGGGGCACGGCGGCGGTACGTCGACATGCTCGGCCCGCCGTTGCCGAGCGGCGTTGACGGGGTTTGTCCCGGCTGCAGTCACTCGAGGGATCGATCGTTGGGGTCAGCTACGCGCCCTCGTTGCCAGTGACGGCGGGTCGGCCTCTACCGGTGGCCGGCGTCGTACCGGCGCCGGTCGCGCTTGGTCGGGCGCCCGCCGAGATCGAGCGGGCCGGCGAGCCGGCACAGCTCCTGCTGGCGCTCGCGCTCGGCGATGCTCTCCGCCGTCTCCTCGTAGAGCGTGGCCGCCTCGGCGGCCGACACGCGGCGCTCGGCCGCGCCGCGCACGATCACGGTCCGGCGCAGTGGGCCGATCGTGACCTCCAGCCAGTCGCCGGGGACGACCTCCCGGCTCGGTTTGGTCGCCACCCCGTTGACGTGCACGCGGCGGCCCTTGACCGCCTCCGCCGCCAGCCCGCGCGTCTTGAACATGCGCGCCGTCCACAGCCACTTGTCGATGCGCATCAGCCGCCGGCGAGGACCGGCGTGTAGCCCTCGCTCTTGAGGATCTCGACCACGACGTCACGGTGGTCGCCCTGGATCTCGATCACGCCGTTGATGACCGATCCGCCGACGCCGCAGCGCTTCTTGAGCTTGCCGGCCAGCTCCTTGAGCCCCGCGTCGTCGGCCGGCACACCGGAGACGGTGGTCACGGCCTTGCCCCGACGGCCCGCGACCTCGCGGCGCACCTTGACGCGGTTGCCGTCTGCGCGGCGTTCCTTGAGACCCGGGTCACGCGCCTTGCGCAGGTCGCCGTCGGTGGTCGAGTAGACGATCCGCGAGTCCCGTGTCATGCCCCTGACGGTATCGAGCTGCTCGACGGCACAGCCCCGGCCGTCCTCGGGCGGCCCATGGCTGACGTACGGATGAGGGCTCGGGCGTCCTCGTGCCAGCGCGTGCTGACACCCTTTCAGCGCTACGGTGCGACGATGCGCATCGCGGTGCTCGTGGTCGCTGCGCTGGCGACCGGAGGGTGTGGCGGGAGCCTCGCGTTCCACAGCAGCAGCACCGCGAGCAGGAGGAGCCAGCCCTCCACCACCGCGGCAACCAGGATCGCCGCCCCCGCGACCGCCACCGCAACGGCGGCCGCCACCGCCAGCCCCGCCCCCACCGCCAGCCCACGGATCATCGAAGATTCGTTCTACTCGCCCGCCGTCAAGGGAACGCTGCACTACCAGATCGCCCTGCCGCCCGGCTACGCGACGAACGGCAGGCGATATCCCGTCCTCTACGTGCTCCACGGGCTGCCCGCCAGCGCCGAGGCCTACAAGGGCGTCGCGGGGTACGCGGGTCGTCTGGCCGCCACCAATGACCCCGCGATCGTCGTCGGCGCCCAGGGCGCCCGTCCGGGTGACACCGACCCCGAGTGGCACAACTGGGGCCCGGGGCGCGACTGGGAGACCGCGACGCAGCATGACCTCATCTCCTACATCGACCACCACTACCGCACGATCGCGCGCCGCTCGGGTCGCGCGATCATCGGCATCTCCGCGGGCGGCTACGGCGCCACGCTGATCGCCATCCACCATCCCGGCACCTACCAGGTCATTGAGTCCTGGAGCGGCTACTTCGAGATCACCGATCCCGACGGCAAGCCCCTGGACCTCGGCTCGGTGGAGGCCAACGCCGATGCCAGCGCTCACGCCAACGTCCCTGCCCTCAAACGCGAGTTCGCGCGCTACGACAAGACGTTCTTCGGCTTCTACATCGGCACCAAGGACCCGTACACGAACTTCATCGCTGACAACAAGCGCCTGGACCGCGAGCTCACCGTCGCCGGCATCCCACATGTCTTCGCGCTGTATCCGGGTGCCCACGACGGCACGTTCTGGCGCACGCACCAGGACCAGTGGCTGGACGGCGCCGTGGACCGGCTCGCCCCGCCCACGTGACCCGGTCGGCCGCCTAACTGTGTTGTAGTTTCAGATCTGTATACGAAGGGGACTCTGTACGCATCTGCTGACGCGCACATGAGAGAGGAGCCGAGATGCCTGAGTCCCCAGCGGTGGGCGCCGAGGATGACCTGTCCTCGCGGACGATCGACCGTGAGGATGAATTCACCCGCCACCGCGTCCGCGTGGTCCTGACCGCCGGCGCCGCGCTGGTGATCGCCGTGATGCTGCTGCCCGTGCTGACCTCGTTCACCAGCGTGCTGGACGGGATTGTCGCCGGCGTCGGAGTGGCGTACATCGTGGGCTTCGCCGAGTTCGTGCTCGCGCTGGTGGGGGCGGTCGTCTACTGCCGCTGGATCGATCGCATCGAGTCTCCCGAGCACCGCCGAGGCCAGGGGCCGGCGACATGAGCGGCCGCGCCCTCGCGATCACGGTGGCCATGGTGCTCGTGGCCATCACCGTCGTCATCGCGGTCTACGCCGCCCGTCAGCTGGGCTCGACCTCTGATCACTACGTCGCCGGTGGCCGCCTCAAGGCGTGGCAGAACGCACTGGCCCTGACCGGTGACCAGATCTCGGCCGGCTCGTTCCTGGGGATCACCGGCGCGGTGGCCCTGACCGGCTTCACCGGCTTCTACCTCGCGGCCGGCCTCCCCGCCGCCTATCTGCTCATCCTGCTGCTCGTCGCCGAGCCGCTACGCAATCTCGGCCGCTTCACGCTCGCCGACGCGATCGCCACCCGGTTTGACGGCCGCCTCCTGCGTGGATCGGTGGCTGTGGCGACGCTGATCATCAGCATCGTCTACATGGTCATCCAGTTCGTCGGGGCCGGCCTGGTCGCGCAGCTGCTGTTCGGCATCGACTACTGGCTCGTCGTCGTCTTCCTCGGCCTCATCACCACCCTCTACACGGTTCTGGGCGGCATGATCGCCACCACCTATATCCAGATGTTCAAGGCCGGGCTCCTCCTCGCCGTCGTCGCGGCCCTCGTCCTGGTGTCCATCTCGCGCACCGGTTGGAACCCGATCGGGCCGCTCCTTCACGCGCGCGACCACTTCGGCAACAAGGTGATCGTCCCTCAGCGCAAGGGCGGCACCACCGCCGCGCTGGAGAACGTCTCGCTCAGCCTCGGTCTCGTCCTCGGCTTCATGGGTCTCCCCCATGTCGTCCTGCGCTTCAAGACCGTCCGTGACGGCCGCGCCGCCCGTAATTCGACCCGGATGGCCATGTGGATCTTTGCGGTGTTCTTCCTGGTGCTGGTGATCCTGGGGTACGCGGCGCTCAACGAGGTCGGCCACCCGGCGATCCTTCACGCCAACAAGGCAGGCAACCTTGCGGCGCCCCAGCTCGCACGAACCGTCGGCGGCGAGCTCCTCTTCGCGCTGGTGGCCGGATTGGTCATCGCCACCGTCCTCGCGGTGCTCGCCAGCCTCGCTATCGCCAGCTCCGGCGCGGTGGCACACGACCTCTACACCCACGTCATGCGCGGCGGCGAGGTGACACCCCGGGCCCAGCTGCACATCAGCCGTGTCGCCGGGGGCATCGTCGCCGCGATCGCGGTCGTGATCGCGCTGGGCGCCAAGGACAAGAACGTCGCGTTCCTCTCCAACGTCGCCTTTGCCATCGCCGCCAGCTCCACGACTCCAGCCCTGCTGATGACGCTGTACTGGCCGGGCTTCAACCGCGCCGGAGCGAGCGCGACGATGATCGGCGGGCTCATCATCAGCTGCGGACTGGTCATCGTCGGGCCCGACGTCCTGGGCGGCTCCCATCTGTTCGGGCTGTCGATCCCCGCGTTGGTCTCGGTGCCGGCTGCCGTGCTCTGCGGCGTCATCGGCACGCACCTCGGCCGTGGCACTGCGGCGGCACAGGGCGTGCCCTACCGGGAGGTGCGCCGAGCGGCCTTCGGCCGCACTCGGGCTGCCGTCGGGGCGCCCGGCATGGCGCGTCAGTAGCTCGGGGGCGGCGAGATGATCTGCACGCCGTGGCGCCGGCCGGCAGGAACGATGATCGAGAGGTCGATCTGCCCTGCGTCGGGGGGCTGGATGAACGCCGGAGCCGGAGTGCAGCACTCGCGGTAGAAGTCCTCGTGCTGGCGCGTCGCGATGATCAGAAAACGTGCCAGCGCGGACTCGACCCTCCAGGCGTGCAGGCCTACGCCAAGGCCCTGGCGCCCACGGTCCGCGTCAACGTTCGCCCCCGGGGTCATGGAGACCGAAGCGCTGCTGGCGCGGCCCGAGTGGAAGGCGGGCCGTCGCGAGACCGTCTTGAGCGGGACACCCACGGGTAGGATCCCGGGACCCGAGGAGATGACCGGAGCCGCGTTGTTCCTCGCCAGTGACGATGCGCATCACATCACGAGCTCGTACATGATCGCCGACGGCGGTTACAGCATGCTGGGGGCCTAGTCGGCGCCGATGAGCATCAACGGCCAGAACACCGAGGACATCTACGAGCGCATCCGCGGAGCGATCCTGGATGGAGAGCTCGCCGCGGGCGCGGTGATGTCCCAGGTGGCACTGGCCGAAGAGCTGGGCATCAGCCGGACGCCCCTGCGCGAGGCGCTGCGCATGCTCCAGGCCGAGCGGTTGATCGAGGCCGAGCCCAACCGCCGGGTGCGCGTCGCCCCGATGACCGCGCCCGATCTCGAGCAGCTCTGCGTCCTGCGCGTCACGCTGGAGGCCGAGGCCTTGCGGCTCGCGGTGCCGCGGTTGACGCCCGAGGACGTCGCCGGGCTCGAGGGGCAGATGGCGGCCATGGCCCACTTTGCGCAAGCCAAGGACTACCGGCGTTGGGTGGTCCCCCATCGCGCCTTTCACCGCGTCCTGACCGCGGCCGCCGGAGTCCGGGTCAACGACCTCCTCGGACAGCTCTTCGATCACGCGGAGCGCTACCGGCGACTCCACATCGGCTACGGCCCGACGGCGTGGGCGACGGCGGGGCACCGGGAGATCCTCGATGCCTGCAAGGCCGGGGACCGGGAGCGCAGCGCGGGGCTGCTGGCCAGCCACTTCGCCCGCACCGGCTTTGAGGTCATCGAGATCCTCGAGCCTGGCTACGTCGCGGCGGATCTCCGGGATGCCGTCCGCGACGTCGGTGGCGAGGTCCCCACCAAGCGCCGGCGCAAGGCATAGGACGGTGCCCACCAACCTCAGGAAGGAGCCGCGATGAAACTGGCCCACGCCGACATGCTGGGGTCCAAGGAGGTGCGCGACGGGGTGAGCCGCCGCGTCTTCACCGGTGACGGCGCCACCCTGGCCTGGACCACGCTCGAGCCGGGCCACACCCCGCGGCCGCACTCCCACGACTACGAGCAGATCGTCTACATCGTCTCGGGCCGGGTGCGCTTCACGGTGGGCGACGAGTCCGCGGAGATGGGCCCGGGCGACGTACTCCTCGTCCCTCCGAACATCGAGCACTTCGCCGAGACCCTCGGCGACGAGCCGGCCGTCGACCTCAGCATCTTCACGCCTCGGCGCGATGAGTACGCCGCCGAAGAGGCCCTGCCCTAGCGAGCCCGAGTCCCGGCGCGAGCCCGGGTCCCGCCGCCTGCCTGCGACGGCGGGACCCTGAGCTCGGTTACCGAATCGCTGCCGGCCGGCCTACTACTTGCTGCTCTTCTTGGCCTTGCCGACCTTGTAGCGGTACGGGATGGCGGCCACTTCACTGGCCGAGAACTGCTGATACGGCGGAATGTCATTGCTGACGGTGTCGACGTAGAGGTTGCCCTCGTCGATCGACCCGACGCCGCCGCTCGGCGTGAACGTGACGTCGACCTCGGCCGAGTGGCCCGGCTGGATCGTGATCGGCGAGTTTGGCGCCGAGAGATCGAGCGACTGCGCCCACACGTCGCCGGTCGTCGATGTGACCGTCGCATCGAACGCCTTGGTCTGGGCCTGCATCGCGAGCGACGCCTGGCCGGCCGGCGCTGCTGCGGGGTACGGGCCGCACTCAGCCGGCCCGGCGTACCAGACTCCGGGCGTCACCGTCCCGCCCGGCGGGTCGTAGAACACCGATGCCGTCGTCGAGCACAGGGGACCGGGCCCGAAGTTGGCGCTGGCCAGATCGGGATCGCCCGGATTCGGTCCGGTGTCGAACATCGCGGGCACCGTCGAGGTCTGCGCGACCCGGACCGCGGAGGTCTCCGAAGGCACGAGCCATTCCTGCTCGGTGACCGCCGGAAGGGCCAGCGGGTTCGCGGTGAACGCCGCGAGAACCATGTTCTGCACCGTGTTGCGCCGCGCGTCGATGAAGTAGTCCTCGGGCGCGACACCCGTGTTGGTGATGCGCACCGGGACCGTCAGCGACTGTCCGGACTTGATCTTGCGTCCGTGCGGGATCCCGATTCCGGTCACGCCGCCGGCGTTGAAGCGGACGTCGCCGTGATAGGGCTGCGAGATCTCGTTGCCCTTCTCCGCACCGGCGAAGTCGACGACGAGCGTCCATCGTCCCGGGACGGGATTGACCGCATAGGCCGACAGCGACGTGCCGCCGTTGCCCTCGAGCGAGTTCTGCCCGTAGCCGATGGTGTCCCCGTCCGGACTGACGAGGTACTCGCCCGCCGGGTCGGAGGGGTCATTGGCGAACGAGACGTCGGCCCGGATGTCGTTGACGCCGGACGGGACGTCGAACTCGTAGTACTGCTGCTGACCCTCGCCGTTGGGGCGCCCGTTGCCGCCGGTCAGATTGCCGGAGAACGTGCCGCCGCGGGAAGGCTGCACCAGGCTGCGCAGCGTCACCGGGATTGAGGTCGCGGTGCCGCCGTTGGGCGTCAACACGACCGCCCCGGACGTGTCACCCGGCGCGGACGGATCCGTCGCCGAGACGCTCACCGTCCGGCTCTGGCCCGGCGCGAGCGTCACCGAGCTCGGTGACACCGACCCGAAGGGGACGTGCTGCTGGGTCGAGACCTCCCACGGCACCACGCCGTTCGTGCCGCCGGACGAGGCGACGTTGCCGAAGATGACGCCCGTCCATGTCCCGGCGGCGGGCGACTCGACCTCGGACTCGCCGTAGCTCGCCGGCCCCTGCGGCAGCGAGTGCGCCGCGAACCGGCCCTGCGGGTCGATGAGGATCATGCGAACACGCGAGTTGAGACCCGCGTTGCAGAAATCCTGGTTGCAGAAGGACTGGTCCACCGGCCACGCCAGCTGCGCGAACAGCCGGTCGGCGCCCGCGGGAACCGTGAAGTGGAACTCCTGATAGTTGTCGTTGGTGCCCGCGAAGTCCACCACCTTCGGACTGGAGGAGTCACTGAGGGTGACGCTCCCGGTCTGCACGTGCTGAGCGGGGCCGAACGTCCGGCCGCTCAGGTTGACCGTCTGGGCCGTGTTGCCCGGGTTGGACACGGTGAACTGCCAGTGCTGCGCCTGTCCCGGGGTCCCCACGGCATTGAGCTGAGTGGTCGAGGTGGTGAGAGCCGGCATGGTCGGGTGTGGGTTCCCGATCGACTCGGCCAGCTGGACGGCCTTGTAGGTGTTCAGCAGGCCGGCGCCCTCCTCGCTCGCCGGCGAACCCAGGTCGGTCGCGGTGGAGACGAGGATCTGCTTGACCTGAGCCGGGGTGGGACTGGCTCCACCGTGGGACTGGCGATAGGCCTGGATGACGAGGGCCGCCGCGCCTGCGGTGAACGGCGAGGACTGACTCGTCCCGCCGCTGCGCTCCACCTCTGAGGGAGCGCCGGCCAAGTTGATGCATCCGGCGAACGTCGGGGAGGCGTCGCACGACGCGAAGCTGCCGTCGCCGGGCGCGATGAGATCGATCGTGCGACCGGTCTCGTCGTACCCGCTGGAGCTCAGCGAGCTGATGTTGTCGTTCAGCCAGCCGGTGGTGGCGAAGTCCCGCGCCAGCGCGTAGTTGGTCTGCGCGTAGAAGCGGAAGTCCGTGTTGGCTCCGACGCCGATGACGTTGGGATCTGTCGCCGGGGAACCGATCGTGTTGAACTGCGGGCCGGCGTCGCCGCTGGACACGCTCACGACCACACCCGCCGCCACGGCGGCGTCGTTGAACTGCTTCTGGACATCAAGCGCGCTGATATCGGGGAACGGGTTGGAGCCGAACGACTCGTTGATCACGTTGACGTGCTCGGTCTCCACCGCGTAGTTGATCGCCTCGAGGAAGTTCGAATTGAGGCTCAGGCTGTTCTCGGCGAAGACCTTGAGCCCGACCAGGCTCGCGCCCGGGGCCACGCCCTCGATCCGGATGTTGCAGGCCGACGGGTCGGGCTCCGCGCTGAAGTTCTGAACGTTGTAGACGTGGCGGCCCTGACCGGCGATCGCGTTGGCGTCGAGGAATGCCTCGTCACCACTGGTTGGCGCGTTGGGCCCGTCGCCGCTGAAGTCCTTGTAGTCGCCGCCGATCGACGGGTCAAACACCGACTTGCCATCCGGGCGGATGAAGTTGACGTTGTTGGGGTCGATGCCGTCGGCGATCCACGCCACCTTCACGCCGGCCCCGGTGATGCCGAGCGAGCGCGCGGTCGGCTGACTGGGGTTGTCGGAGTCGGTGTTGGTCGATGACAGACCCTCGGGGTCCAGCTGCACCTGGCCGTTGGGCCCACAGGCGCCCGGAATCGTGTTCGGGGTCACCGCCGACGACGCGTGCGGGCGGCGTGACGATGTCGAGCGCGAGGGCAGGAAGGCCGGCGCCGCCCCGCGGATCATCACGTCGGGAATCACCTCGGCCACCGCGGCGTTCCTACGAAGCCGGGCGCGCTCGGCCTTGGAGACGGTCGCCGCCACGGCGTCGATCAGCTGGAAGCTCTTGATGTGGGTGGCGTGCACAGTCGCGAGCTCTCGCATGACCGGCGCCTGTGCGACCTTGACGGCGGCGATCCGCAGCGCGGCCGAGCGGGAGCCGACGTGCGCAGCCCGCATCTGATCCTTGAGCACCACGATGACGTGCTGGTTGGCGTTCTTGGCCAACGCGCGAGCGAGGGCCGGGGTGAGTTTGGTCGAGCCGCGAGCCGTCGGCTTTGCTGCCGCCGAGATCGCGGCGGCTCCCAGAACCACCATCATCATGAGGATCGCGGCGATCCCCCGCCGCGTTCTCACACCGGACCGTAACCCTGCAGCGCGTGCTCGCATGAGGTCTCCCAATCTCCTTGCTTCGCGATATATGCGGCCATGCTTGGCCATATGTCCGCTGCGGTCCCGCCGGCGGGCATCCCTGGATCGCGCGGCACGCTACTACTCCGCTGAGTGAATTGCCACCCGCAACCGTTCATGGGCCGGCGGTGGAGCCCGGACCGAACGGCCGGCTGGCGCAGGCCCGGTACGCTCGTCGCTCTGGGGGACGCGTACATCAAGGAGGAGCTGCATGCAACGTCGTTTTCGTTCGCTGGGCCTGGGTCTGCTCGCGCTGTTGGTGCTGGCGCCGGCCGCATCGGCCGCCCATCACAAGCCTGCGCCGAAGCCCAAGCCGGTCAAGGGGATCCTGCTGTCGCTCGGCGACTCCTACTCCGTCGGGTGGCAGGAGCTGCCAGGCGGAGCGCAGGGCTCGACCCACAACGGCCCTGCCGATCAGTTGGTCCCGCTGGCTGCCGCCCGCGGCTGGCATCTGAAGCTCGTCAACCTCGGCTGCGGCGGAGCGACGACGACCTCGATGCTGACGGCGGCGGCGGTGGGGTGTGATCCGCAGGCGCTCGCCCCGGGAGCGGCCAACTACCCCAACCAGAGCCAGACGCAGGCGGCGGTCGACTTCATCAGGCGTCACCCCAACCAGGTCAAGGTCGTCACGGTCTCGATCGGCGGCAACGACGTCGACGGTTGCCCGACCCAGGCCGATCCCACCGGCTGCGTCAAGGCGAACATGCCCACGGCGACCAAGAACCTGACCAGGATCGTCAAGCAGCTGCGTGTGGCGGGCGGTGAGCAGATGCGGATCATCGGCTCGACCTACCCGGACGTCGAACTGGGTCTGTGGGTGCATCCGACAGTCCTCGGCGCGAACACGCTGGCCCTCGTCCCCGGATCGATCAGCGCCTTCCGGGACGACATCAACCCCGGCCTCAAGAAGGCCTACGACACCGTCGGCGCGGCGTTCGTCGACGTGACGAAGGCCACCGGTGCCTATGGCCCATTCGTGGCCACGACTGATCCGCCGTTCGGTCAGATCCCAGTGCCAGTCGCGAAGGTCTGCACCTTGACGTACTTCTGCGACGGGACCTTCAACATCCACATGAAGACGCCCGGCTACCACATCATCGCCGCGCTCGAGGCGCAGACGCTGCCGAAGCTGAAGTAGCGAAGTCGCTGCCCCGGCCCGAGGCTTCGGCCGAGGGCCTGGGGACGCCGGCCGTAGCATCCCGAGTTAGAGGGCCCTGGGTTGCCCATGACGTGCGGGCCTTCGCGCGGGAGGCGAAGGCCCGCAAGCGGACAGGTCCAGCTACTCGAGGACCTGGTCGAAGAACTCAAGCGGCGCCACCGTCGACCGCAACTCATCGGTGATGGCGCCGTCGATCATGACGAACAGCATCCGCACGGGCCGATCGGACCGGTTCGCCCACGCGTGGTTGGTTCCGCGCTGGACGACCGCGTCACCGACCCCCACCCTCGTCTCGGACCCGTCGTCGAGCAGAAGCCACGTTTCGCCGTCAAGCACGACGCCGACGTCCACGGTTTGCGTGCGATGCATCGGTGACTCGGCGCCCGGCGCCATCTCGGTGAACCTGACCCCCACCCCGTCGGCGGGTGGCGGCGTCCGCACGGGACGGTCCGTCGGTTCCGGCTCGGTGGCGGCGATCGGGACCGGCGTCTCAGCAGTGATCCAGATCTCGTGGAAGGCTGCGGTCCCGATGTCGAGCGTCTTGGGCGTCGGGGCATCGGAGAGCACCACCGATTTCCCGGAGGCGTCGTGCCCGGTGACGATTCGACGCGGTTGGTTCATCTCAATGCCATTCGATCCCGACCCGTGTGCACGTGAGCGCGATGGCGTGACCTGCGAGACGCCACTCTATGCGAGTTGAGTCGTCGCCGCTGCTGCTCGTTGGCATCGTGGACGGCCTCGGCTCGAAGGTTGACGACGTAGGATCTGGGTCATGCCTCCCGCCCCCGCCTTCGCGGCCAAGCTCAACGAGCAGATCGCCAACGAGTTCGCCGCCCATCAGCAGTACGTCGCGTGCGCTGTCTACTACGACTCGGAGGCGCTGCCGCAGCTGGCGGGCTTCTTCTACCGCCAAGCGCTCGAGGAGCGCGACCACGCGATGATGATGGTCCAGTTCCTGCTCGACACCGACGGCGAGGTCACCATCCCGGGCGTGGCGGCGCCCCGTCCGCGGTTTGAGGACGTGGTTGAGCCGATCGCGCTGGCGCTCGAGCAGGAGCGACGCGTGTCCGAGCAGATCAACGCTCTCGCGGCCACCGCCCGAGAGCACGGCGATTTCACCTCCGAGCAGTTCACGCAGTGGTTCATCCGCGAGCAGACCGAGGAGGTCGCAACCATGAGCAACCTGCTGCGGGTCGCCGAGCGCTCGCGCGCGGACCTCGCCGACATCGAGGACTTCATCGCCCGCGAGCACGCGGGCTCCGACGCGCAGGACCCGATGGCTCCACACGCCGCCGGGGCACAGTGACGCACGCGGGCGGGCGGGGTCAGCGACAAAGACAGTCGCGAAGCGCCTTCGTCACCCCCGGGCCAGTATTGACTGGTTGACGGCCGGAAGCACCCGCTCGCCGTAGGAGGCCAATGTCGCGTCCTGTGCGTCGTGCTGGAGATAGAGGCCGAAGTGGCCGGCTCCGACACTCTCGAGCTGCTTGAGCTTCTCGACGTGGGCCTCCGGCGGTCCGATGAGGCAGAAGCGCTCGACGATCTCGTCGGGAATGAACGCGGTGTGCTCGTTCCCGGCGCGGCCGTGCGTGTTGTAGTCATAGCCCTGCCAGTCCTTGATGTAGTCGCTGAGGCTCTGCGGGATCGCCCCGCCGTCCGCGCCGTAGCGGTTGACGATGTCGACGACGTGGTTGCCGACCATGCCCCCGAACCATCGGCACTGGTCCAGCGCATGACGCCGCTGCTCCTCGGAGCCGTCGGTCACGTAGGCGGGACCGGCGACGCACATGGTGAGCGCGTCCGGGTCGCGGCCGGCGTCGGCGGCGGCCCTGCCGGACCGCGGCGATGCTCCATTCGCGCGATGTCCACGTCGGCGAGCTGGAGGATGTAGCCGTCGCCCACCTCTCCGGCGAGCTTGAGCGCATTGGGCCCGTAGCCGGCGACCCAGATCGGCAGGCGGCTCTCAGGATTCCACGGGAAAGCGCATGGGCGTGCCCTTGTACTCGATGCTCTCGCCGTTGGCGAGAGCGCGAACGACCTCGATGCACGCCCGAAGCTCGGCCAGCTTGACGGGCTTTCCGTTGATCGTCCGCACCGCGGAGTCGCCGCGCCCGATGCCGCACACCGTGCGGTTGCCGTACATCTCGTTGAGGGTCGCGAACGTCGACGCGGTCACGGTCCAGTCGCGTGTCGCCGGGTTGGTGACCATCGTGCCCACGTTGAGCCGGTGCGTGGCGTCGAGGATCCGGCTGAGGATGACGTAGGGCTCCTCCCACAGCAGATGCGAGTCGAACGTCCAGGCGGTGGTGAAGCCGTAGGCCTCGGCGCGGCGAGCGAGCTCGATCACGCGGGAGGCCGGAGGGTTGGTCTGCAGGACGACACCGAACTTCACGGCTGGCTCCTTTCACGGGGCGAGGTCGACGACTGCTGCGAGCGCCTGCTCGACAGTGCGCCCGTAGGCGTCGATCGCCACCTCGAGAGCCGCTCGGGACGAGTTCTCGATCGAGGCGTGGGAGATCGGCGGGTCCGACTGGGCGAAGATCATGGCCGTGGGGACGATGCGGCCGATCTCCGTCGCGTCGTGGAGCGGCCCGCTGGGAATCGGCTCGCCGTCGCCGCCGCCGGCCTCCCGAACCGCGGCGTGCGCGATCTCGACCAGCGCGGGATGAAACACGGTGGGCGTGGCGCTGAAGACCCTCCGGATCTCCATCGTGCAGCCGAACTCAGCGGCCGCGGATCGGCATATGCGCGATCGCGTCGTCGAGCATCGCCGCGAGCGCGTCGGCATCGAGGTGGCGCTGGTCGAGCTGCATCTCGGTGCGGCCGGCGACGGCGGTGATCACGCCGGGCGCCGAGTCCATCCGGCCCGACGGTGGCGACGCCGCCGTGCGCCATCGCGGACTCACGGATCGCCAGCGCGGACCGCGCGGCCGCGGCCAGTGAGTCCTGTCGCATCGCCATCGGGGTCGATCCCGCGTGTGCGGCCTGGCCGGTGAAGGTCACCAGATGGCGCTCGACGCCGAAGGTGCCCGACACCGCCGACGCCAGCCTGCCCTGCTCCAGCAGCACGGGCCCCTGCTCGATGTGGAGCTCGAGGTAGCCGAGCGCCCCGGTCAACGAGGCGCCGGCGGCGGTGGCGGCGTCGAGGTCGACCTCGCATGCGGCCAGCGCGTCGGCCAGCGTGGTCCCATCGGCGTCGGTCAGCGTGCGCACGTCGTCGGCCACCAGCGTTCCGGCGGCCGCCGAGGAGCCGATCAGGCTGCGGCTGAATCTCGCCCCCTCCTCGTCTGCCCAGTCGACGAAGCGCACGCCGATGGGCAGCACGTCCGCCCCGCTGCTGCAGCTGCCGCATGACCTCGAGGGCGGTGAGCACGCCGAGGGCGCCGTCCAACCAGCCGCCGTCGGGGACGGCATCGATGTGCGAGCCCACGATCAGGAACTCGTCCGATTCGCCGGCGATGGCGGCCCACAGGTTGCCCGCCGCGTCCGTGTGGGGCTCGAGCCCGATCGCCTCGAGCTTGGCGCGCAGCCACCGGCGGGCGCCGAGCCACGCCGGGCTCCAGGCCAGCCGGTCCGCCCCGGCGAACCGGCCGCCACTCTGCTCGGCGAGC
This sequence comes from uncultured Actinomycetota bacterium, assembly GCA_963790605.1. Taxonomy (GTDB): domain Bacteria; phylum Actinomycetota; class Thermoleophilia; order Solirubrobacterales; family Solirubrobacteraceae; genus Palsa-465. Next base: position 124,852 of record CAWBPG010000008.1, read on the forward strand.
TCGTCGAGGTCGGCGATGACCGCCGACCGGGTCCAGCCGCAGCGCGCTCATCGAACGGCCGCGGCGGCCGGTGACAGCGAGCGCCGGACGAAGCGGCCGTGCCCGGGCTGGGTCAGGATCTCGCCCCGGTCATAGACCAGCGTCCCGCGCGAGAAGGTGTGGCGCACGCTCGCGGTCGCCGTCTGGCCTTCGTAGAGGTCGTAGTCGACGTTCATGAACGAGTTGGCCACTCCGTAGTCACGCGGCGCGTTGGGGTCGAGCACGACGACGTCGGCGTCCTTGCCGGGCAGCAGCGCGCCCTTGCGCGAGAGCCCGAACCGCGCCGCGATCGTCGTCGACGTCCGGGCGACCAGCTCCGACGCGTGAGATCCGCCCGGCGTTGACGCCCTCGTCCCAGAGCTTCGGCGAGGCGGTGCTGGATCAGCGCCAGGCCGTTGGGGACCAGGCTGAAGTTGTCCAGGCCGCGGGCCTTCTGCTCGTCGGTGAACGGGCAGTGATCGGTGGAGACGCTCTCCAGCACCCCGCGCTTGAGAAAGCCCCACAGCGGCTCGTGGTTGGACGGCGTCGCGCAGGGGCGGCGAGCAGACGTAGCGGCAGCCCTCGACCCCCGGCCGGCGCAGGTCCTCGATGTCGTTGGTGAGGTACTGAAAGCACGTCTCGCCGGTGACGTCGGCACCGCGCTGCTGGGCGGCCTCGATCTCCGCCGCGGCCGCCGCGCAGGTCACGTGCACGACGAACAGCCGGGCGCCGACGCGTCTCCGCGATCCGCGCCGCCCGGCAGGTGGCCTCCGCCTCGACGTACTCCGGGCGCGTCAGGGCATGATGGATCGCCGAGGTGTCGCCATGGGCCAGCGCGCGGGTGACGAGGAGATCGATGATGTCCCCGTTCTCGGCATGCACCATCGTGAGAGCGTTGAGGTCGCGCGCCCGCTCCATGCACGCCATCAGCGCGTCGTCGCGCGCCATCAGCTCGCCCTTGTAGGCCATGAACAGCTTGAACGAGCAGATCCCGGCGTCGACCATCGCCGTCATGTCGTCGAGCACCGGCTCGCTGGCGTTGGTGATCGCCATGTGAAACCCGTAGTCGACGTGCGCGGCGCCGTCGGCGCGGCCCGACCACTCCTCGAGCGCCGACTGCAGCGTGTCCGGCTCGCGCTGGATGGCGAAGTCGACCAGGCACGTGACGCCGCCGGCGGCGGCGGCCTGCGTGCCGGTGTCGTAATCGTCCGAGGACATCATCCCCATGAACGGCATCGACAGATGCGTGTGGTTGTCGATCAGGCCCGGCAGGACGAAGCAGTCCGTCAGCGTCGATCACCGTCGCTCCGTCGGGCGCGTCGACCCTGCCGACGGCCGCGATCGTCTCGCCGTCGATCAGGACGTCTCCGGCGAACTCGCCGTCCGCCGTTACGATCGTCCCGTTCGCGATCAGAGTGGTTTCGCTCACCGCTTGCCTCCTCCACGATTGGTGTCTGATCGCAGCGAGCCGAAGCCGCACCGGGACCAGATCGCCGAGACACCGCTCGGCGACAGCACCATTCTCCCTCTCGCCGGCGCGCGTGTCACAGCCGACGGTGCGCCACGATCAAAACGCCCGCCGACCAGCCAAGGAAGCATTGCGAGTGAACGACAGTGTTTCGACCCGTCGTCCAGCTAAGTAGCGCCGGAGCATCGGATCGATGACATACCAGCGCCCCTGACGAGCTCGTTCTGCCACGCCAATATCGCGGAGCGCATTCAGCGCTCGCGACGCTTGCTGCGGCTTTAGATTCCGGTACAGCTCGGCGTCCGCAGCGACTCGAATCGCCATGCGCTCTGCGAAGCGGCCGGCGGCGCGAATGCGCTCGAGCTGCTGCTGGTGACGGAGCTGCTCGGACGCCATGGCCCGGTCGAGCGCCGCTACCACGGCTGCATGATCGATCTCACGGAACAGATCCTCGATCGCCTGAACGTGCGCCTGCTGTGCGATCAGCATCGTCGTTCGCGGGTGCCCCTCCCCAAGCTCCACGAGTCGCGAGAGGGCGTCGCTCGTGATCGAGGTCTGATCCCTTGCCAGCCGATCGCGGATCCCCTCGCCCCACTCCTCTGAGGTGATCGCGGTGAGCTCGTGAAACGAGCCGAACTGACTGAGCGCTCGTTCGCCCGGAGCGAACAAGTTCCTCATGAGATGCTCGATCGATCCGGCAAAGAGGACGCTTACGTCTGGCGAACGCTGAAAGACCGCTCTCATCTTCCGCGTGATCGTGTCCCCGTCGCCAAAGCGGCCGGTGCCGATGTCCTGGAACTCGTCGAAGAACACGACGACGCGCCGCTCGTCGCGCTCGGCCAGCTTCTGTGCCAGCCGCAGCGCAGTGCCGAGCGCCTTCGCTGGATCCTCCTCGGCTCGAGCGAGATCGAGCGTGAACTCGATGTCCTCGCCGAGATCCTGCCGCGCGCGGATCGTTGCCGCCGGCCGCAACGCATCGAGAACGCTCTTTCCGGCGTCAAGCGCATCGCGAATCGCCCGGCGGAGCAGCGGACGGTTGCCGAGCAGTTCGAGCGTGAGCAAATGAGCGAGCGCACCGGCATCGGCACACTCGAAAAGATCGACCTTGGCGACATACGCACCGTCGCCTTGGCATGCAACCAGCGCAGCGTCCGCCACGGTTGTCTTACCGGTCCGCCGCGGACCCGCCAGTACAACGTTGCCGCCGCCAGCGAGCGCCATCGCGATGCGGTCAACGTCCACGGCTCGCCCGATCATCGTCCCCGGATCAAGTGGATGATCGGTCGGGAACAAGACGGCGCTCCCGATGCGGCGCGTATCACGCATCACGACATACGGTATCACGCGTATCGTGATAGTTAAAGTGGACGCGGACGCAAAGAATTCGAACCGCCGCGGCAATACCGGTCCTCGTATCGATCATCGACGCTGGTTCATCACCCGTGTACCTTGCGATTGCTCCGAAGGCCCGCGACCTTCGTGAGCTTGGCCTAAGCGACCGACGGATTGCTCGCGCGATCGGGGTCAGTGACAAAACGGTCGCGAAGAGCCTGCAACGCTCCGTCCAAACGAGGGCCCCGCGAGCGTCGACGACGCACGCGATCATGAAGACGACTGACGGCCGACCTCCCGCGGAACCAGGCCACGCCGCGTCGTGAGCAGACTCCTCAGTGCGGGCGACCGACGTGTACGCGCGAGGCACCCGAATCAAAACTTGGTGCGTCCTCCCAATCATGAGGGCTCGCTCTGTCCCGTCGTTTATCCACTTCCGGTCGGGAGACGGGCTCGGATGCCCGTCTTCCGACCGGAAGTACCGCGAACGGAACCCCCGGCCCACCAGCGACCGTGGACGCCGCCCTGACCTCACAAGGAGTCGGCCCCACGCGCCGGACGAGCCTCCCCGCACGGCCACGGATTGGCCGCTCGCAATAGACATCGAGATTTGACCGATGCGCCGGAGGAGCGCGGCGGCGTCGACAGCGCCGTGGTTGGTCCTGGGCCTTGCCGCCGGCGCCGGCGCAGCTACCGAGAACTCAAAGGCGGTCGGGCGACCGACCGAGCCAGCGGGCGATCCCTGCGGCGGCAAACCACTCGTACGCTCGTTGCCGGCGAGCCCAGGCGAATGCAATCGTGCGAGCTGGCTGAGCCGGAGACCTGTTCGTCGCCGGAACCGGGCTCCGAGTGCGAGCTCTATCTTCATCCTCGTGCTTTGACAAACGTCGACGTGTCTAACCGTGGAATTGACGAATCGGCGAGTTCTGACTGCCAGATGCACAGGCCCTCTGACTGACGTGGTGCGGCACTCCGCTCCGGTGCGATCACTCGATGGGCAGCCGCGCTCGCATGACCGTGCCGGCGCCGGGCGGGCTTTCGATGGTCAGTGTTCCGTTGACCGCTGCGATGCGGTCGCGAAGCCCTTGAAGGCCAGAGCCGGCGCGGCGGTCAGCGCCACCTGTGCCGTCGTCGCCCACTTCGACGCCGAGATGGTCGTCGAGCTGCTCGACGTTGACCCAAGCACGAGTCGCACACGCATGCTTGGCCACGTTCGTGAGCGCCTCGCAGACCGTGAAGTACGCGGCGGCCTCCACAGACATGGCGAGTCGCGGGTCGGGAAGCGCGACCCGAAGCTCGACGGGCACCGAGGCGTGGTCGGCGAGGGTTGTCAACGCCCGCTCGAGTCCGCGGTCGGTCAGGACCGCGGGATGCAGGCCACGGGCGAGATCACGTAATTCGGCGGTCGCGGAGCGAAGTTCGTGAGCACGCCCTGAGCTCTCCGCGTGCGTCCTCGGACTGCTCGCGGTGGGGCGCGGACGCGGATGTTCGAGTGCGACCGCGACAAACCGCTGCTGCGCGCCATCGTGCAGGTTGCGCTCGATCTCACGGCGAGCTCGGTCGGCGGCGTCGATGATGCGGGCGCGCGAAGCGCGGACCTCAGCGAGCTGGGCTCGACGACCTCCCTCTCCCGCAGCGCCTGCTCGGCCGCGCGACGGACGGTGATGTCGAAGATCGCTCCATCGAGCCAGCACCGACCATCACCAGATTCCCGGGCCTGACCCGTTCAAGCACCCAACGCACGTCGCCGTCACCCCGCACAATCCGGTATTCCAAGGTGAACGGCCGCGGCGTTCGCCGCCTCCTCGACGGTCTGTTGGCCTGCTCGCGGTCGTCGGGATGGATCACGCTCGCAAACGTCCGCCGCGCTGGCGATGAAGTCGGCGACGGGATATCCGGAAATCACCTCGATTTCGTCGCTTATCCACGCCATCGTCCAATCCGGATCCCAGGCGCAGCGATACACGCGCCCGGAATGTTCGCGACCAGCGACCGCAACAGCGCCTCGTCGCCCGCAAACGAGCCGCGCGCAATCCGGCCGTCACGCGCGACCAGCACCTCGGGCTCGAACGGCACGCGGATCAAGTCGTCGGCGCCGGCGTCGAGCGCCTCGCGCAACTCCCATGGCGAGTCGGCGCCGCGCCCACCACGATGTGGACCGCGGCCAACTCGGGCCGGGCCCGTACCGCGGCCGTCAACGCGCGGGCCCAGCGCGCACCCGCGATCACGACCGGGACAGGCGACGGTCAGGCCGCGCACACACCGTCGACATCCACAACGCGCTCAAGCCGAACACCGGCCTCGACCAGGACCGCCCAGCAGGCGTCGGGGAGCTCCTCCAAGCCGAGCAGCAGCACCCTCGCGTCCGCGTCTGCCAAGCCCTCGAACGCCCTTGCGCGTGCCCGCCGGCGGTGGCGACATGGGCACCCGAGCCGCACTCTCGCCGGACCTTGCCCGCGGTGTCAGACATCGCTAACCCACAGTACGACCCAGGCAAAAAGCCCAGGCACTCCTGCACCGAAGACCTATGCGTTCAGGTACGCCAGTACCGCGAGTACCCGCCGGTGATCCTCGGCAGCGGGTGGGAGGTTGAGCTTGCTGAAGATGCTGGTCACGTGCTTCTCAACGGCGCGGTCGGTGATCGTGAGCTCCGCCGCGATCGCATGGTTGGACCGTCCTTCGGCCATCAGGGAGATGACCGCCCGCTCGCGCGGGGTGAGCTCGTTCAGGCGTCCGGCGAAGCGCCGGCGGCTGAGCATCTGAGAGACGACCTCAGGGTCGAGCCCGATCCGCCATCGGCCACACGACGGATGGAGTCGATGAACCGGTCGACATCCGCGACTCGGTTCTTGAGCAGATAGCCAACCCCTCGGCCCCCTCGCTGAGCAGTTGCACCGCGTAGTCCTCCTACACGTACTGGAGAGCACCAGCACCGCGGTGCTCGGCAGCTCGCGGCGGATCATCCCGCGGCGCGCAGCCCCTCGTCGGTGTGCGTTGGCGGCATGCGTATGTCGATGATCGCGACGTCGGGCTCGTGCGCGCGCACCTTGCGCAGCAGGTCGTCGGCGTCGCCGGCTTGGGCGACCACGTCGAAGCCGACGTCCCCGAGCAGACGGGCCATGCCTTCCCGCAAGAGCACAGAATCCTCGCCCAGAACTACGCGCATCGGATGCGGATCGTCGCGCGCCGTCCAGCAGCGATCCGCGGGCGGCGGCAGGCCGATCATCGCAGCAGCGCCTCGAGCGCAGGCCCGGACAGCTCAGCCTTGGGGACAAAGCCACAAGCGCCACTGCGGGCGACCATGCCGACAAAGTCGCTGCGGTCGCGGCTGGAGGTCAGCACGATCGGCGGGTCATCGGGCTGACTGGTGATCCGGGCGGCGATGTCAAACCCGTCGAGATCCGGGAGCTGAACGTCGAGCAGGACCAGGCCGGGCGCAGCGCCCGCACGGCGGCCAGCCCGGACTCGCCGTCCTGTGCCTCACCGATCACCTCGAACCCGGCGTCCTCGAGCACGCGTCGAGCGCTGGTGCGGAAGCTTGGATGGTCATCGATGATCAAGACGGTTTTCGCCACGCTCTGATTGTCGCGGCGCTCCGTACAAACAGTACGGGTAGCCGCACCCCTCGTGGGGACGATCGAAGGTCCAGACGCCTGCTCGCCCCACCGAAACGCGGCCTCCGAATGGGACTCTTGCGCTGTGGTTGAACGCACTCTAAGCGCAGGAATGGAGCTATCGCAATGATCGAGGGCAGACAGCCTCACCAAGCGTTACGGAAAGACGGTTGCGGTCGACGAGGTCTCATTCGTCGTCCAGCCGGGACGGGTGACCGGCTTTCTGGGCCCCAACGGAGCCGGCAAATCGACCACGATGCGGATGATCCTGGGCCTGGACACGCCGAGCTCCGGCTCAGTGCAGGTCAACGGCAAGCCCTATCGCCAGCTCAACGACCCGCTCGGGTCGGTCGGGGCGCTGCTGGACGCCAAGGCGATCGTCGGTGGCCGCAGCGCCGCGAACCATCTCACCTGGCTGGCCGACAGCAACGGCATCGACCGCCGCCGGGTCAGCGAGGTGCTGGAAATCGTCGGGCTTGACGAGGTGGCGGGCAAGCGGGTGGGGACCTTCTCGCTGGGCATGAGCCAACGGCTCGGGATCGCCGCGGCGCTGCTCGGTGACCCCGACACGCTGATCTTCGATGAGCCGATCAACGGCTTGACCCCGACGGCATCGTCTGGATCCGAACCTGATGAAAGCCTGGCCGCCGAGGGGCGCACGGTGTTTCTCTCCAGCCATCTAATGAGCGAGATGGCCCAGACCGCCGATCACCTGCTTGTGATCGCCCAGGGTCGCATCCTCGCCGACGCCGGCACCGAGGCGTTCATCACCCAGAACGCCACCGCGAGCGTCCGCGTCCGCGCTGTCGAGCAGACCGATCTGGCCGACGCCCTGATCCAGCGCGGCGGGGTGGTGGAGGCCTCCCCCGAAGGCGCCCTGGTGGTGACCGGGCTGGACTGCCTGGCGATCGGCGGCGTCGCGTGCGCCCACGACATCACCCTGTCCGAGCTCGAAGCATCCCGAGCGTCACTTGAGCAGGCGTTCTTCGAGCTGACCAAAGATGCAACCGACTACCGCGCCGGCGAGCTGACCGGCGCCGCCAAGGAGCCTGACATGAGCACGACCACCCTCAGCACCTCACCGCGCACCGGATCGGCGACCACGATTCGCCGGCAACTCAAAGCGGAATGGACCAAGCTCCGCACCCTGCCCTCGACCTGGCGCACGGCCGCGCTCGCGGCGACCCTGGCCCTCGGCCTGACTGCCCCCGTAGGCGTCCGCAGGTCGGCCAGGCAACATGACCGCCCAGCAGCGCGGGGCGTTCGACGCGACCAGCGTTTCGCTGTTCGGGGTGCTCATCGCCGCCACGCTGCTCGGAGCGCTCGCCGTACGGACCGTCACCGCCGAGTACGCCACCGGCATGATCCGCTCCACCTTCAGCGCGATGCCCGCTCGGCAACTGGTGCTGGCGGCCAAGGCCGCGACCGTGGCGGCGTTCGTGTTTCCCGTCGCGCTGCTGATCGACACGCCGGGTTCGCGCTCGGCCAGCGGATCTTCGCCAGCAAGCACATCCAGGTGGCCCTCAGCCATCCCGGTGTCTCACGAGCGATCATCTTCGGCGCCGTGGCGGCCAGCCTCGTCGCGATCATCGGCGTCGGCCTCGGCGGCCTCATCCGCCACACCGCGGGCGCGACCACAGCCCTGACGCTCATCGTCGTCGGAGGCGTCATCCTCGGCCAGCTCCTTCCGGCCGGCTTGCGTGAGTACCTGCCCGGAACCGCCATCCAGGCGGCCATCACGGTGCACCGCTCAAGCGGGCTGCTCCGCGCCTGACGTCGCGATGGCGGTCCTCGGCGCCTACGCCGTCGTCGCCCTCGCCGCAGCACTGATTCGGGTGGGGCACCGCGACGCCTGACCCACCTCACCAACGCCTCGAGGCACTCGCTGCAGTGTTCCCCGACGGACCCTGCAAGCCGAGCCTCCGATGGCGCGGCTCGCGCCCAAGCGCTCCTCGGCGGGATCGCCGTCGACGTCGTGCCCGCTCTGCCGGATGGGGGCGCGATGTCGGCGTTGGTCCTCGCGGGGAGCGCTTACGCAACCGGGAGTCCGGCCATCCGGGGGCGTCTACTCGGCGCGTCCCGCTGCCGACGGGTCGTCTCGCCATTCGCCGTAACCAGGGCTCCGCGTGCGGGCGCTTCGTTGGTCCTCGTGCGTAGGTGAGACTTTGGCAGCGTACTCGTGGTATTGGCGAGGAGGAGAGCAGACGCGGAATCCGCCTTCCGCCTTGCCTTCGTGGCTGCGCGGGTCTCGCGAGAGTGTCGACCCCAGGCGGAAGCAGAAGCGCTGCCGGCGGTCCGCATCGGTTTAGACCGGGCGTTTAGCGGCCAGGCGCGCCAGGGCGTCGAGGAGTTCGTCTTGGAATCGGCGATCAGCGACGGCGGGGTGCGGCGCGATGCGCCGCTGATGGGGGCCAATAGCCGCCCGAGAACTGTTATCTCGTGATTGGTCGGGCATTGAGGGGACGGCGAGCGGTCGTGTCAGTGTCGGCCGTCGGCGGCTTCGGATCAGCGGCCGCCAGCTTCGGTGCGCGACCGCGTGGCGTCCCCGGCGTCGGGGGTTGCTGCCCAACTGGCGAGTAGTGCGAACGCTTCTGCGGATTTGGAGCCGGGTTCGGCGGTGTAGGCGACGATGGTGAGGCCGTCGGCGAGGACTTCGAGTCGGTTGAAGCTGAGCTCCAGCTCTCCGACGACCGGGTGGTGGAGCTGCTTGACGCCCTTGGTGTGCAAGCGGACGTTGTGCGCGGCCCACAGGGTGCGGAACTCGTGGCTCTGGGTGGCGAGCTCGCCGACGAGGTCTGACAGCTCGCGGTCGTGCGGGTTGCGGCCCGCTTCGGTGCGGAGCAGGGCCACGGTCTCCCGGGCGGCGCGGTCCCAGTCGGCGTAGACCGTGCGCGAGTCTGGGTTGAGGAAGATGTAGCGGGCCCAGTTTCCGGGCTGTCGGTCGTTGCGAAAGAGTGCCGGGTACAGCGCGCGGCCGAGTTGGTTGGCGCTGAGCGCGTCCAAGCGGGCGTTCTCGGCGAAGGCAGCGGCGGTGGTCATGGAGTCGAGCATCCATTGCACGCTCGGTCGCACGTTCTGCGTCGGTGTCCGGCGGCGGCTGCGCGTGGTGGGCTGGCTGGCGGCGGCGAGGTCGTGCAGGTGGGCGCGCTCCGCTTCGTCGAGCCGCAGCGCGTCGGCCAAGGCGTCGAGGACGCTGTCGGAGGCACTGCCGAGGTTGCCTCGTTCTAGGCGGTTGTAGTAGTCGACGCTCAGTCCGGCGAGCATCGCCACTTCCTCGCGGCGCAGTCCGGGCACCCGGCGCGGGCCGAAGACCTTCAGGCCAACGTCCTCGGGCGTGATGCGCCCGCGGCGGGTGGTGAGAAAGTCGCGGACCTCGCTGCGGATGTCCATGCCATCGACACTAGACCCCCGCGCTGGAGGCTGGGGTGCCCTGTGAGTACCTGGAAGAAGCGGACCTCTCAGAAGGGCAAATCCCGTGGCACGGTGAGTTGCGATGAGCCACGAGATCGACGATCTGCGGATTCCTGGCAGCCGGCGGCGCGACCACGATCTGCCAGGACGCCGGACGGCAGCCGAAGGCCGCCGACCTCCATGCGGCGCAGAACGCCCGCGGCATCGACACCCGCGAGCGTCAGGCGGCTCGGCTTCCGCTCGTTGTCTACGTGCTCGCGCTCGGCACGTTTCTGATGGGCACCACCGAGTTCATGGCGGCAGGGCTGCTGCCCGAGATCTCCGCCGGCCTTGGGGTCAGCGTTGCTCGTGCCGGGCTGTCCATCACCGTCTTCGCGGTCGGGATGATCGTCGGCGCGCCGCTGATGAGCATGGTGACGCTGCGGCTGCCGCGGCGGCTGACGCTGATCGTCGCCCTGGGCCTGTTTGCGGCCGGCCACGTTCTCGCGGCGATTGCCTCCAGCTTCGCGGTGCTCCTCGCCGCGCGGTTCCTGAGCGCCCTGGCGACCGGCGCGTTCTGGGCGGTCGCCAACGTGGTCGCGGCCCACGCCACCGGTCCGGGAGTCAAGCTCGCGGGCGCTCGGAGTCGTCGGCTCAGGCGCCATGCTGGCCAACGTCATCGGTGTGCCGCTCGGCGCCGTCGCCGGTCAGCTCGTCGGCTGGCGAGCTCCCGTTCTGGGCGCTGGCCGCGCTGGCAGTCGCCGCCATCGTGCTGATGGCCCGCCACGTCCCGCACGACGGTCCCGGCGACCCGAACGTGTCGATCCGCTCCGAGCTCGCTGCTCTGCGCTCCGGCCGGGTCTGGCTCGTGCTGGCGGCGTGCGCGACGACGACCGGCGGCGTGCTCTCGACCTACTCCTACATCTCGCCGCTGCTGACCGACCAAGCGGGTGTGGTCCCCGCTCTCGTTCCGCTCGTGCTCGTGGGCTTCGGCATCGGCGCCCTCGCCGGCTTCCTCGTCGGTGGCCGCCTCTCAGACGTTCGCCCGTACGCCACCGCGATCCTGGCGCCCGCGGCGACCACCGTCCTGCTGCTGGGCATCTGCCTGCTGTCGCACTCAGCGACCCTCACCGCAGCCCTGATCGTCCTGCTCGGCCTCTTCGGACTCGGCGGAAATCCCGGGATTGATCTCGATGGCGGTTCGCTTCGCGGGGCGGGCGCCGACCCTCGGGTCTGCGCTGACGGTCGCTGCCTTCAACTTCGGAACCGCTGCCGGGTCGTGGATCGCCGGCCTGTCGCTCGATTCCCACTTCGGCGCGGTTGGTCCGACGGCAGTCGGCACCGTGATCGCTGCCACGACCTTGATCCCCACAACGGCTATCGCCGTCACCCGCGGCCGCCGCCCCGGCAGTCCCGGCCACCTCACACCAAGCGAAGGAGACCACCGAATGCTGGGAGTAGTCATGCACACCGCCGGCGACGTCCGCGTCCAGGAACGCGACGAACCCCGGATCATCGACCCAACCGACGCCGTCATCCGCCTGTCGGCAACCTGCATCTGCGGCTCTGACCTCTGGCCCTACCGCGGCGTCGAACCGGTCGACCACACCGTGATGGGCCACGAGTACTGCGGCGTCGTCGAGCAGGTCGGCTCCGACGTCCAGACGCTCAAGCCCGGCGACTTCGTCGTCGGTTCGTTCGTGATCTCCGATAACACCTGCGAGATCTGCCAGGCCGGCTACCAATCCAAGTGCGTGCACGCGCAGTTCGTGCACGGGACCATCGGCACCCAAGCCGAGCGCGCCCGTCCCCACGCGGACGGCACCCTCGTCAAGACCCGAAACACCCCGACGACAGCAGGCTGCCCTCGCTGCTGGCCGCCTCCGACGTGCTCGGCACCGGCTGGTTTGCAGCCGTCGCCGCCCACGCCGGCCCCGGCAAAACGCTCGCCGTCGTCGGCGACGGAGCCGTCGGGCTGATGGCGATCCTCGCAGCCAAGCAACTCGGCACCGAACGGATCATCGCCATGTCACGCCACCCTGACCGCCAAGCCCTCGCCGAGTTCTATCGGCGCCACCGACATCGTCGAAGAACGCGGCGACGAGGGCGTCGAGCGCATCAAATCGCTCACCAACGGCCTCGGCGCGCACTCAGCCGTCGAAGCAGTCGGCACGCGAGAGTCCTTCATGCAGGCCGTCGGAGCCACACGCGGCGGCGGCCACCTCGGATACGTCGGTGTCAACTACGACGTCCAGATCCCAGGAATCGAGCTGTTCTTCGCCGGCATCCACACCCAAGGCGGCCCCGCCCCCGTCCGCCGCTTCCTTCCCGACCTCATCGACCTCGTCTGGAAGGGCGAGATCAACCCAGGCAAAGTCTTCGACCTCACCCTCCCGCTCGACCAGGCCGCCGACGGCTACCAAGCCATGGATAAGCGCCGCGCCACCAAAGTCCTCCTAACGCTCTGATCAACCCGCACCACGCAAGTCGGCGGGGCGAAGGTTCGGCTGGGCGTCCCGCGTGTAAACGAGGGGGTGCCGGACGACGCGGCTATTGCTTTAAGGGCACCAGCAGCACTCCCACCAGGATTCTGTCGAACCCACGACGCTGTCGCTCCCGAGAAAACCCAGTCGCCCCGGACTCGTTCCCCGGGCCAACGAAGTCGCGCCAGTCGCCGATAGCGGGGCGCACGAGGAGGTGAGCTCAGAGGTCGCGCTACCTATGCAGTGCATATCCGCGTCTGGCGCGCGGGGGATTTGGCCAAACCGAAGGCCCCCCTCGGACTCGCCCTGACGATCCAGATCGTGGCAACCCACTCGTGCGGCTCCGTTCCGGACCACAATCGCTATGTCATGATTGCACTCGCCCGCCTCAGCCGCGCCGGGAGCGATCCTCAAGTTGAATCGCCGCCCGCGGCGAATGTGCAGCCGCACTTGGCTCGGGCACGAGCGCAGACTAGCCCAGCGCCGCGAGAGTTCGTAGCCTGGGCCTATGTCAATCTCGACGCCGGAGAAGAAGGCGCGGGCTCGTGCCCTCGCAGCTCTTGTCAAAGATCGCCTCCCGGCCGATTTCGATGTGCACGGCGACGATGACGCTTGGCCGTGCGTGGCGACCGGCCTGCTCGCGCGACAGGCTGGAACGATGCTCTCGCTCGTCGGCCTGGAGCCATCGGGCCGGGCCACTGACTTGGCGGTTCTCGTTCGGGATCTCTTCGAGCACGTCGTGCATCTCGCTTGGCTGGGAGCCGACCCGGGCCGTGAGCGCGTTGAGGCATGGCGAAAGCACGACATGAACGAGCGTCTCAAAGCCGACCGCGATGCCAGTGATCACGGCGTGCTGATCCTCACGGCCGAGGAGAGGGCGGAGATGGAGTGCGAGCGCGACGCGCTGACCGGGGGCCAACTCAAGTTGATCGACCTCGCGGTCGCCGCCGACCAAAGGTGGCTCGGTGTCCTTCCCGGCTTCGACCTTCCCGACGAGGGTGATCACATTAACGCGGAGGAGAGCGAGGATGAGGAGCCGGACGGTCAGTCGTTCCGGACGCTGTACGCGACCGTCTACCGCCACACCAGCGCCTTCGCGCACCCGACATGGCGTGGGCTTCACCGCGTCACCCTCGATACCGGCCCGACCGGGCGGCGCGTGGCGATGGAGCAACCAGACCCTGCATACCCGCTCGATCCCGTCGGGCTCGGGACGGTGATCTTCGCGACTGCACTCTTCGTGGCGGGGGAAGCTCTCGGATGGCCCTCGCGCGAGGACGTCGTCGCGATCTTCAACCGCTTTCCTGGCGACCCGAGGAGCTCATAGGCGCTTCGCAGATCGGAGTCGGTGCGCCGTAAGATCTCGCCGCGCCGGTGGCTCGCGGCCGCCCTCGCTTTCGCCCAAACCCGGCGGCGGCCGCGCCCAACGTCCCGGCGCACGGCGCTCGCATTTCTGCCGAGCGATCGTCCTGACCATCAGACGGCGGACGAGCGCGACGGCGTCGTACCGATCCGCAATCCGTCCGCAGTCGCACGATGCGCACGGCCAGTTGCCAGGCGTTGTCTCTCGACTCGCTAGATCAGTTCGGCCGCGGACGAGTCGGTCGACGATCCCCCGGCCTCGACTGCCGCCCAGGCAGGGGGCATTGCCGGCGCCGGGGCTTCCGTCGTGTCGGCTTGCTCTTCAGGCTCGGCTCGCAATTTGGGAGCTGGCGCATACCAGGCCTTGAGGTTCTGGACGATGTCGCGGTAGAACGCGACGGTCTGGGCGCTGGTCTCGCGCACAAACGAACCTTCGGCACGGCCCCGCTTCTGGCCCATTGGCTTGGACTGCGTGAGCAGGAAACTGCGTGGTTCTCGCTTGGCGTCCGGTGCGTAGTGCAGAGGCGTCGGCTCGTCGCGAACGTCGGAGAGCTTTGCGACCGTCGTGTTGCGGACATTGGGGAAACTGGCCTCGATCAGCAGGTCATCAGGACCGTGTTTGAGCTGGCGAATCAGCCAGTTAAACCGACTCTTCGCCCGGCCTTCGCGAGGAGCGTCGATCGCCACGCTGACGAATGTCTGGCGCGAGCGCAGGTCGGATCGGATGGTGAGCGGCCCGACCGCGTCAGGGACACGTAACGTTGAGGCCAACTCTCCGCGGGTCTCGAGGCCTCCGACGAGTTCATCAAGGCGTGCTGCGGTGGTCTGGTTGCGGGGTCGCGCGACGACCACGTGTGCGCCTAGTTCTTGGGAAAGGCTGAGACTGAGGTAGTTGGTGAATTGCTCCCAGCGTTCGGCGACGTCGCGGGCGGCGGAATCTCCTTTGCGCAGCGAGCCCTCCCGCGCGGCGTTGCGTACGGAGACCCAGTTCTCGCCCATGTCCTCAAAACCGACCGCGCCGGACGCCTCGCTGCTCAGGTAGTGAATGAGTTCGCGCAGGATCCATTCTTGGTCGGGGTCGGAAATGCCGCGGTAGCGCTGCTGAACAATCGCCTCAGTCAGTACGCGCCACCACGAGAAATGCCATAGCTGCAGGCCACTGCGAAGCTTGCGGCGATCGACCGACACCGGCGACTCCACTGAGCTGCCGGTGATCTCGGTCGAGATCGTCAGCACGCCATCGAACCCATTGGTCTTCGCGACGTCGAGATACGCGTTGACTTGGTCGTCTTTGAGACGTGCCGAGCCCGTCTTCACCTCAACGAGGCAGGTCCAGGTCTTCTTGCCTCGCCGGCAGACAATCGCACCGTCGGGGATCACGGTCTTGCCGGCGGCGTCCTTGAAGCGCACCTCGGCGAACGTCTCGATCACCGGTGCCTTGGGCGCGTCGAGCTCCTTGAGCAGGGCGTACCCAAACTCGGGCACGCCGTGCATCACCGCAAGCAGACACGAAGTCGCGCGCTTCTCCTGCTCCTGCTGGCTGCGAATTCCGAACATCGGCATAACCGGGCGTGCCCCCACCCCTCGGGCACCGCCCCGACCGGCACGTCAAGCTGCCCAGACATCAGACGCGAGCCTATAGCCATTGTTCCGGGAATGTAAAGCGCAATTTTTGTGATCGCTGGGTTGCCGACGCACGGAGTTGCGCCGGTTCGAAGCAACGCGCGGTCGATTCTCTGGGTCCGTCTAGAGCCCCGCCGGGCAGCGTGGACTAGTCGATGCACTCACGTCCGCTTCGGTCACTGGGATACCGTCGTCGTGCGTGGGCGGCTTCACCGTTATCACCTCATAGGGGGCCCCGAGCATCCGACGCAGCGACGCACTCGTGATCACTGCGCAATCCGTATGGTTTAGGACCTGCCGTTTGTCCTCAGGCGTGTTGATTCCAAACCCGAGCATCGCGATCTGATCTGAAGCGGAAAATGGTGGCGAGGCATCGGCGTACATCGAACCTGACCTCGTCCGTTGGTGGCCGTCACTGGGAACCACGCAAGCCCTCGGGGCGCTCCCGAGATGTTGCTCGGTCCCTGGGTTGTGTTGTTATTGGCGAACGTTGCCTTGAGTGCGCCAAGCCCGGAATAGCCCTTGGGGATTGCAGCCACTCCACCGCTGGCTGGCCGGGGACGTGCGGAGGTAGTCCGTGTGGCCGAGCTCATGCGGGACCCCGAGACCGAGTAGGCGCCAACAAAGCCGTGGACATTCCTGTGCTGGGGGTTGTACTTCTCGGCGTTCTTGAGCTGGGCCGCGCAGTACTTTACCCGTTGTCTGTGGGTCACACCTACGATTCCCCGCAACGCCAGCGAGTGACACGACGCTAGATACGCAGCCGTGTCCCGCACCGTCCAACGCGAGCCGTGCGCACCGCCGCCCGTCGCTGAGTTGCGGGAGACGGTCGGAGTGCCGACGCTGGTCGGTGCGCTCGCTGTACGCGATGAACCACACCCCGCCACAAGTCCGAGCAGCAGGCACACCGAACTAACCCGAACCGCCCGCAGCGCGGGTTGAAAGAAAAGACCCATCCGAAATTCGCCCCTTCATGCGGACGCGATGGCCGACGCACCATAACGCGGTACGCCGGTGGCCGCAACGTCCGCTTACTGACCCTCACACCCCTAGCACTAATTCGCCGCGACGGCCCCTCGCCCAGATGGACACGCTCGGGAACAGTTGCCGACTGCGCGAGGGGCGCCGCGGCCACGGCCGCGTGACACGGTGGCCCCAAACAGAAGACCTGCACGCTGGCGGTGGCTCGCTGCTCGCGGTATGACCGGCAAGCGCGATGCACCGAATTTGACGAGTACGCCTGCCTCCGGCGAAGATGCGCAAATCAACGCCAGCAACAGCCACTCAGCCTCCGGCCAGGCCGCGGGCTACGAATATCAACGTCAGCTATCGCTGGTGCTCCTGGCCGAGGCGCTGCGCGAGGACCCGAAAGTCGCCGTTCGTCTGGAAGCCATCGAGGACATCGACGTGATATCAGAGGTCCGCACGGTGTCGCGCATGGTGCAGGCGAAGCATCATCTCGGTGAATACACGTTGACGGACAGATCGCCGGAATTGTGGAGGACGCTTCGAGTCTGGATGGACCTTGAACATGCGCTCGGCGATGCGGCTCTGCCCAATCTGCAGCTGATGACGACATCGACGGCGGGTCCTAGCTCTGGCGTCGCGCTCTTGAGACCGGAGCATCGAGATGTCACAACGGCGCTGGCGAAGCTCTTGGCGGTCGCGGAGGAGGATGGTGCCAAGGAATCCCGGGAGCCGCCGACGCTTCGCCGAGCTGCCGGAGTCCTCCCAGCTCAAGATCCTTCACGCCGCAACAGTCTTGGATGCGAGCGACGGTTGCCAGCTCGACGCGCGCCTGCGGACGCGCTTGGCATGATCGTGCCCCGGAGCAGTCGGACGCCGTTCCTCCAACGGGTGAAGGGGTGGTGGGTCGACCGCAGCATCGAACTCCTGACGCGCGAGCGTCGGCCAGATCACCGCCGAGGAGTTGTATGAGTACTGCGATGCGGTCCGGGACGACTACCGGCGCGGTTCGCTAGCGATCACCAGCGAGCTTCGAAAGGATCCTGACGCAGCAGCTAAGCAGCCTCTTCTGTCCAAGCCGCTCGTCCGGCAACTCGACCTGGTCGACGCGCCGGATGAGGTGAAGGATCTCGCGATCCGTCACTATTACCGCGCCTACGCCCAGCGCGGGCGGTGGGCTCGTGAAATCAGCGATCTCGACGAAGACATCCAAGGCTACGAACAGACCCTCAAAGACGAGTGGGAGCCTGAGTTCGTTGCCCTGAAGGTCCGGGCTCCGGCCGACCCCGAAGCGCGCACCGAAGGCCTCAAGTTCGCCATGACCTTCGGCTTGCACACCCGGGCCCGCCTCAGAGGTGTGGACCAGGTGGTGTTGTGTCGAGGCACCGTCCACGGTCTGGCTGACCGACTGGCGATCGGCTGGCACCCCGACTACCGCGACTTGATGGCCGTCGATGGTGAGATAGCCACCAACGCTGTTCCGCTTCCCGGCGGCCGGCCTGCTCAACGAGATGCCCTTTACAACCCGCCGTTTGTCGCGCTCATCCTCGCCCAGGCAGCTGCTGAACATGAGCGGCGCGCGGGCGACGGCCTCCCGTTTGCGCTCGCCTTTCTCGCCGCGCCGATCATTCTGCACGGCCCCACCCGCCAAGCGCTTCCGAAGCAGGCCAGAAGCAAAATGGCGCTTGGCTACAACAGCCAGTGCAGCGGGCTGGGCTCGGACGGCGCGCGGTCAGCCTCGTCCCCGCCATCCGTGGTGGTATCCGCTTCGGCTTACGCAGCGGATCGCTCACCCTCGCGAATGCCATTCTGACCGCCCCCAAACCTAGGGTGACGAGCGACGCACATGTCGACGCCGAGGTCGACGACATCCTGAAGCGTGCCAGCTTCGTAGGCGGCTGGTTCGCCCTGGCCGGCCCTGCATCCAGCATCTATGCCCTATGGCGGGTGAAACCCTGAGATGCTTCAGATCGACGCGTTCGTCCTGTACCACGCCACGATCGCTGAGCCTCGGGTACTCCGGCTCCAGCCCGGGCTGAACGTTCTCACAGGCTGGCGAAACACCGGCAAGTCATCGCTGATCGAGATCGTCGACTATTGCTTTGGTCGTAAGACGCTGCAGGTCAGCGAAGGGAAGATCCGAGACACAGTCGCGTGGTACGCGCTGATCCTGCGTAACGACAACAAGCTCGTGTTCGTCGCCCGTCCCGCGCCAGGACCCGGGCGAGCGGGCGCAGCGAGGGGATGTTCGCGCCGCTCAGCTCGCGCGAGCCGCCAGCGCGAGACTCTTTGCGCAACAACTGTCTTGTCGATCAACTGCGTAGCGAGATCAGCGCGTTCGCGGGATTCGCAGACACCCAGTTCGTGCCGCCTGAGGGCGCGCAGCGACCCGTGCTCGACCTGCACATTGGGCATGCGCTCCCGATCACCATGCAGGACAGGAGGACATCTACTCCAAGAACCGCCTGTTCCACCGCCGCGACGAACGGGAAGTGATGCAGGCGCTGCGCGACACCTTCCCCTACATGGTCGGCGCCGCGGACGCCGCTGCACCGGTCCTCCGCGGGCGGCTGGCAGGAATGCGGTCGGAGCTCCGTCAGATTGACCGCGACCTCAGCAAGCTGGAGTCGGCCCGGCACGACCTCGACGAGCGCGGGCTGACGCTGCTCGTCCTCGCCAGCGAGGTCGGCCTCGCGCAGAGCCGCGATCTCGACGACAGGCCTCTGGCCTCTACAGAGATCCTCGCCGCCCTGAGGTCCGCGCTCCTCGAGGATGCAGAAGGGCCAAGCGCCTACGTCCGACCGGGGAGGCAGAGCGTCTCCTCGATCAGCGTCGACAGCTCGGGGCTCAGCTTCGTGCCGCGGAACGTGATCAGGCACTCCTGCACGACTTCGGGCGAGATCGGGACGCGTTCTCGGTCGAGACCAACGAGCAGCGTGCGCGTTCGGCGACGATCGGACTTATCGACGACGGCGACGATCACGACCGATGTCCGGTCTGCCACTCGGTCCTTGAACAGCCTGACGAGAACGCGACGCAAATCGTCAGCCATCTCCAGCACCTGGAGCGCGATCTGACGGCGTTAGCCACATGGAGCCCCGCACCCGCGCTGCGCTCGAGGAGGCAGCCGCCAAAGTCGAGGACCTAACCAGCCAAATTCGTGTCATGACCGACGCGCTGAATGACCTCGGTCGCCAGGAGCAATAAGCCCGCCACTCGGCGACGCTGGCGGCGCGGCGCGCACGGACACAGGGCCTGATCGAAGAGTACCTCCGCTCGAGCCCCCAGGACAGCACTGCCGTGCGGACCAAGCTCGGCGAACGCCGAACCGTGCTCGAGGCCGAGATCGAGGAGCTCGAGTCGAAGGTCGATACCCAGCTTGAGCAAGAGCGTCTCGAAGGGGCCCTTGACTTGATCGGCGCCGACATGACTTCGCTCGCGCGTGAGCTAAGCCTCGAGCACTCGGAGGATGGCCAGGTCGGCCTCCGACCAACACAGACCACGCTCACAATCACAACGCTCGACGGCCGCACCTTCCCGCTGAGATCCATCGGCGGTGGCGGGACCCGAGTCGGTATCACCTCGCGGCCCACCTGGCGATCCACCGCCTGCTGCGCCTCCGTGACCGGCCGACGCCAGCGTTTCTACTGTTTACCAGCCGACCGGCCCGTTTTACCCAGATGACGCGCCGATCGGCGAAGAACCGGAACTTGAGGACGAGAGCGACCAGGCCGTCGTCGACTCTATGTTCGGCCTGATCAGAACAGTCGCTGATGAGCTCGACGGAACCTTGGAGATTTTGGTCACCGACCACGCCAAGTTCTATGGCGAGCCGTGGTTCGACCAGGCACTAGTTGAGGATTGGCGCCACGGTCACGGCCTGATTCCGGACGAATGGCTCGATTAAGACGGGCGAACTCCGAGGCCATGGCTCCCCCCTTGAGACCGCATCACTGGCAGGTGAGCGAACCACACCTGACTGCCGGCCATGACTGACGAAGAAGCCTGGTCACCTGCCAGGAACCCGTATGCGATAGCCGTCTCGCAGTCCTATTTGGCGCTCCAGGCGAGTCTGCTCTTCGTCGAGAACACGCGTGAGGGAGCTGGGATGAAGGGGCAGCTTTACGCCCGTGCAATCCCGAGCCAGCTTTGGATCCTGCGCCGATGCCCAGATGGAGGCAAACGAAGCTGCGCGGCTGGAGATCCCGGAGGCTGACCGCGCCCTCCTCGCCAACGAAATCGCGGCTCGACCAAGCGCTTCCCGACCTCAGAACGCACGGGACATGCTGAGCACCCGGACGACTACGCGCGTGGCGAGGGACGCCTACAGAAAGCCGCCGTCAAGGAGCAGCACCTGGACGTGCACGAAGCTGCGGCGACTTACTGGGGCGGAGGCTACGACTCCACCGCGGACGTAATAGAAGAAGGTCCCTACAAGATCCATCTTGGCAGCGCTGTCGGAGCCGCACAACGCCTCCAAGGTGCGATCTACCGTGCTGCCAAAGCTATCGATCGTCAGCGCCGCAACCGCGGCGAGTCGGCACACCAAACGCAGTAGCTTGCGCGGCGACGACGAAGATACGCCGCAGGTGCTCCAGGGACCGCACGGATGGCTGAACTGGCTTGCGCAGCGTGCCGGGCGGCCGGCGCGCAGTGACCCTCACACCAGCGGAGCTCTCCTGATCCCGCTGTGGGAAGAGTACGCGCTCTACTCCGACGCATTTATTCAAGGCGACCTCGTGCTCGGGCCTGCGTCGTTTTGGCTTGCTTTCCCCGCCGATGACCCTCAGCTCGGGCACTCGAAACTCGCGATGATTCTGCGCGTCCATACGCACCTTGGTGATCCCGAGCCCGACCGGGACGCGTGGCGTGTGGAGGACGTGAGCGGCTACCACGGAGGCGAGATCGACGATGAGTTTGCAGCGCTCCTGTCGCTCGCACTCGGGCGACGGCTTCGCTCGGGCGGCCTGACCCGTCACCACTTGGGGGGGTCCGAACCGGGGCGCCCATTCATGGGTCAGCATCGCGAGCCTCAGCTAGCGGCGCCTGTACGCGGCCAGTCGACGATGCCCGGCATCGCGGAGAGCATCGACCTAGAAACGGCGCGCGGTCTCATGGACCACTACGGACGGCTAAGCGGCGCGGACGCGACGACGGTGGTCAGGGCTGCAACGCAATACGCGGATGCGCTTTGGTGGGCAGACCTCGATCCGCGAATTGCATGGATCAAGCTGGTAAGCGCGCTCGAGATCGGGGCCGCGGACTGGGCGGATGGCCAAGGGCTGACCACCACAGAACGGTTCAAGCGCGACATGGGTCCACTCTACGGGCGACTGAAGAAGCTCGGGCCGGAGGTGGTAGACGCGGTGGCCGGCTACCTCGGGCCGAATGCCGGGGCGACGCAACGGTTCATCGATTTCGTCGTTCACTTTGCGCCCGATCCCCCGGGCGTCAGGCCACAAGGAGGGCAGCTGGAGTGGCCGCAACTCGCCGAGGCTCTCAGGATCGTGTACCGCTTCCGGTCCACTGATGTACACGCTGGGATTCCCTTCCCCGCACCGATGTTGGATCCCCCCGCTGGCGACGCGGCCGGTGTACCATGCGAGCGGTTTCCTGCACTAGGTGCACAGCAATCGGGCGGGAGCTGGCCCGCAGACAGCATGCCGATGTACCTCCAC
The DNA here is from genome assembly GCA_963790605.1 of uncultured Actinomycetota bacterium. Classification (GTDB taxonomy): domain Bacteria; phylum Actinomycetota; class Thermoleophilia; order Solirubrobacterales; family Solirubrobacteraceae; genus Palsa-465. Next base: position 146,786 of record CAWBPG010000008.1, read on the forward strand.
ACGTTCGCGTTCATCGTGCGGCAGGCCTTGACGAACTGGTGGTCAGCGCTCCCTGATGCAGGGTTGGACGAGGCACTATCGGCATCGGAGGATGACACGAGGCCGGCTGATGTATAGGCCGAGACGGCCCGCATGCCTCGTGCCGGCGGACCGGGCAAGCGATTTCATGACGGAGCACTGGTCCGCCCGCGTCGTGGTCGCACGATCGCAACGCCACGGAGGCAATCGCGTGTGGACCGCCGCATGCGCGATTGTGCTGGTTGGGCGCCGGCGTGGTCTGTGACCCCTACCAGGGGATCGCGCCGAGCTCCTGAGAGACCGCGCGGCCTGCCTCGAGGACGTAGCCCACGAGGTCGCCGCGGGGCTTTCGGCTGTTGAGCATCCGCTCCGGGCGCGCCGAAGATCCCGATCGCCCCCACAACCAGCGCCTTGGCGATCCTTGATCGGCGCGGCGATTGACGTCTGATGGGGAAGCAGCTCGCCGATCTCGGCACCCCAGCCCTGCTCGCGCACCTGCGCGAACTCACGGTCAAGCGCAGCGTGGTCAGTGATCGTGGCGTTGGTGAACGCGACGAGCCCGGTTGGCTGAGCTCGGCACCAACGTAGGGATGGTGAGCCAACAGGACCTTGCCGAGCGCGGTGGCGTGGGCGGGCAGCAGGGACCCGACATCGAGGGTCTGGAGCGTGTCGTCCGGGCGGAAGACGTGGTGGACGATGAGGACCTGGGAATCGTGCAGCGTGCCGATCCGCACCGCTTCCTGCGTGCGAGCCGCCAGCGAGTCTGACCAGTTGAGCGCGCGGGCTCGCAGCTCGTTGCCATCCAGATAGCTGGAGCCCATGTGCAGCAGCGCGGCACCGAGCTTGTACTTCCCGGTCTCCTGCGTCCTGCTCGACGAACCCCACGCTTTGCAGCGTCCGCAGCAGCCATGCACGGTGCCCTTGGGAAGCTGCGAGCTCTCCGGCCAGATCGACCACACCGAGCCGCCGAGTGCGGCCCGAGAGCAGCCTGAGGATCGCAGCCGCCCGCTCGATGGATTGGATGTGTGCCGGGCATGCGCAGCGTCGCCGCGCCGGCCTAGGACTCGTCGGTCGCGTCGCTGACGACCAGGACGGGGACGGGAGCGCCGGCCATGAGGTCCTGGGTGATGCCCTTGAGCAGCAGCCGGCCGGCGCGGCGCTCGTGGTGGTGGCCGCACACGATCAGGTCGGTGCCGTGGCGATGGACGTAGGCGAGCAGCGCCCGCCCGGGTGTGTCGCCCTCGATGATCTCGTGGGCGACCTCGACCCCGGCCCGCTCGGCTCGGTCCTTGACCTCGTCAAAGGTGGCCTCCAGGTAGCGGTGGGCGGCGTCGCTGGACTCGGCGCGGTCGGCGGCGGTCTCGGCGTGTGACGGCGAGTAGGCGATCGAGACGGCGGTCAGCTCGGCCTCGTATCGGCGGGTGACGTCGATGGCGACGTCAAAGGCGCGCAGCGCGACCTCCGAGCCGTCCCAGGCAAGCAGGATTCGTTGAAACATCAGCGCAGGATGGGGATGAGGGACAGGGCCAGGATCAGAGTGACCAGCAGGTAGAGCAGATACACGGAGAGATGCCCCGACTGGATCCGGCGCACCAACGCGGCGGCGCGCACGACGAGCGCGGCAAGGGGTGCGTAGATGAAGCGGTCGATGGCCAGGACCACGGAGGTCTCAAGCCGGAACCGGGGCCGGCTGCCCGCGCTCGGCGTCGGCATCGTCCTGCACCAGGCGGGTGCGGTAGCCCAGCGGTCCGCGCAGGATCACGCGCATCGGGTTGGAGTACGCCGAGGCGCGGTACTGCACCGCCGCCAGTTGGGCGCCGCTCCCGGTCACCCACACCGGCGCGCGCCGCACCGGCCGCCCTCGCAGCGCTGCTGGGCGCGTCAGCTTGACCGCCGCGAGCCGCCAGCAGCGCATAGGCGGGCAGGGTGATGCGTCAGCCAGGTCGGGCGCGAGCACCGAGAACCCGGTGAACACCGGGGTGAGGACGAGCGGGTGGCTGATCGTCGTGGTCGCCAGGTTCAAGGCCGAGCAGCGGCTGCAGCGCCGCGCCGATCGCGTGGATCTCCCACGGCGCGACGGTCCCGAGGAAGAGCAGGATGACGCCGAGCCCGACCAGCCCGACCGGCCATCGGGTGGGCTCGCGCACCCGGGCGAGCCGCTCACGCGCCGTGTCCGAGGAAGATGAAGCTGTAGAACTTCGCGAACGCGAGAAGACCGAGCCCGGCCGTCAGCGCCAGCGCGGCCGCGGCCAGCGCGCACAGCAGACGCGACAGCAGGGTCGGCATGCGAAAGCCCTGCAGCAGCGCCTCGAAGGTGAACCATTCGCTGACGAACCCGCCCAGCGGCGGGATCGCCGCCAGGGTCAGCGAGGACACGCCCAGCGCCACGGCGCTGAATGGCAGCAGCCGGCCCAGCCCGCCGAGAGGGTCGATGCGGCGCTGCCCGGTGGCCTGCTCGATGCGGTCCACAGTGATCAAGGCCAGGGTCTTGGCCAGGTTGTGGGCGCACACGTGCAGGGTGGCCGCGAGCAGTCCGGCGGCGGCGAGGATCGGCTGATGAGCCGACTGGCCGAGGAGCGCCACGCCCAGGCCGACGAGGACCACGCCGGCGTGCTCGACGGTCGAGTAGCCCAGGAATCGCCGGAGGCTGTCCTGGGTGAGCGCGTAGACGATGCCCACCAGCGCGGTCGCGGCGCCCAGGATGAGCATCGCGTCGCCGCACCACACCGGCAGCGGCCCCAGGATCTGGAACTCGAAGCGCCACAGGCCATAGAACCCGGCGCACAGCGCGACCGACAGCCATGCCGCGCCCAGGCGTGGCGCCGCGCCGTAGCCGGCCGGCAGGCCGCCCTGGAGCGGGAGCACCCCGATCTTGGTGGCAAAGCAGGCCAGGAACAGCATGAACGCAACACCTCGCGTGCCCGCGGCAGCGCCGCCCCCGTCCACGCCGACAGCGCGAAGCTGTGGGTGTGCGCGTAGAGCAGGCCACCGCGGCCAGCAGCGCGCCGCCACCGATCTTGGCCAGGCCGCCCGGTGAGGTATCCGGCCCGCAGGTCATCGGCGCTCGCGCCGGCGCTGGCGATCAGGTAGACGCGACCGTGAGTGCCTCCCAGGCGATGAAGAACAGGAACCCGTTGTCGGCGCCGATGGCGACCGCGACACACAGCACGACCACGCCGCCAAGGCAGGTGAGGGACCGGCCGGCGGGCGAGGCGGCGGAGGCAAGCGCCACCGCCGCCCGGTGAGCCCGGTGAGCGCCAGGAAGATCCCGGCCAAGCCCGTCAGCGCGCAGCGCGCTGTCGCCCGAGCCCGATCCAGCCGCCCAGCTCCAGCACCGGCCGCGCGCCGCCGGCCGCGGCGTCCACGCCGACGACCACGAGCAGCACGCACCCGGCGGCCGAGCACAGTGCGCCGGCGCGAGGCAGCCATGCGCGCGAGCAGCGCGCCGACCACCAGGGCGCCCATCGCGATCGCGTAGGCGAGGGTCATGCCGGCGACCTCCTGCGGATCGCAGCAGACCGACGGCGAGCAGCAGCCCGTGCATGATCGCGATCGGTGCCGGAGGTGACCCGGGCACGTAGACGTCGACGGGGAGGACGCGGTCAACGCCGCCGGCGGTGAGGCCGGCTCGCCGCGGCCAGGCCTCCCGAGCAGGCGTCGGTGCCGACGGCGACGAGCGGCCTTGGGCGACGGCATGACCTCCCAGGTGCGCTCCAGCGGACCGCGCATCGCCGCGGTGACGCCGCCGGTGACCAGCAGCACGTCGGCGTGACGCGGCGCATTGGTCAAGAAGAAGCCGAGACGCTGGATGTCGTAGTACGGGTTCCAGAGCGCCTGGATCTCCCACTCCTCGGCGCCGTCCGAGCCGCAGTCGATGTGCCGGACGTGGATCGAGCGCCGCAACGCCGACGCGAGCCTCGCCCAGGGGCTCGCGGGGCGGTGCGTCGTCGGGCACGCCCTCGGGCACGACCAGCGCGCCGCGCGTGATCGCGCCGCCGTCTCGTACGCATCGGCGAAGCGAAAGCGCTCCGGCGCCGCCAGCACGCACTCGCCGCAGAGGATGCAGCGGCCGCGGTCCACCGATACTGCCGCCCGCGCGTCGACGCGTGATGGCGCCGGTGGGGCACAGACTGCGCCAGCGTCGTCGCTCGCGCCGTCGGCGTTGACGCACCTCGATGGGACCGCGGTAGCCGACGGGGGGGCGGCTCTGGGCGCGTCGGATAGCGGGTCGTGATCCGGCCTTGGCGCAGGCCGCGCAGCAGCCACTCGAGCATCAGCGATCCGCTCCCGCGGGGGTCAGGCCGAAGCTGTGCTCGATGAAGGCGAAGTCGGTGAGCACGTCGCTTGGGGAACGCGTGATCAAACAGCGCCCAGTTGCGCAGCGAGGGAGATGCCAGATGCACGCCGGTGGACCAGTCCGTCGGCGCACCTCCACCCAGACCACCAGCTCGCCCTGCGGCGCCTCCACCCACCCCAGCGCGGCGCCCTCGGCGTCGCGCGGGATCGGGGCCTGGAGCTCTCCGTCGCCGCGGCGCAGGTGATCGATCGCCTGACGCAGGATCCGCAGCGACTCGAACAGCCTCGCCAAATCTCACGTTGACGCGCGCCATCGCGTCGCCCTCGCGATGGGTGATCACCTGCAGGCCAAGCCGCCGGTAGTCGCCGTAGGGACGCTCGTGGCGGGCGTCGGTGGAGACGCCCGAGCCGCGCGCGAGCGGGCCGACCGCGGCGTATTCCTCGACGAGCTCGCGGGGCAGGCGGCCCGCGCCGATCAAGCCGGTCGGTCATCGACGCGGTGCCGAGGAACAGGCGGCGGTCGCGGAGCAGCTGGGTCTCGAGGCTGTCCAGGACGCGCGCAGCCCGTCAAGCCGCAGCGCGCCCGCGTGCCGAACGCCGCCGGGGAGGATGACCCCGCGGGCAAACCGGCTGCCGGTCAGCCGGGCGCGCAGCCGCGTGACCTGCTCCTTGAGGATCTGAAAGCGCGCCTGGCCCACGTAGAGCGCGGTGGTCTCGGCCTCCTTGGCGATGACGTCGAAGTGGCAGGCCAGCCGCTCGAGCTCAGCATAGACGGCGCGCCATCGCTCCGCGGCCGGCGGCGGCTGCACGCCGGCGGCGCGCTCCACCGCCTGGCTGAACGCGCTGGCGTAGGCGACGGTGGCGATCCCGGCCACCCGTTCGGCCACGTACACCGCGCGGTGGGGCGGCAGGCCGGCGAAACGGCTCCTCCATCCCCCGGTGCTTGAAGAACGGCCGCGTCTGCAGGCGCTCCACCGTCTCGCCGCCGGTCTCGATCTGGAACTGGATCGCCTCGAACACCCCGGAGCGCACCGGCCCATACGGGATCGCGAAGGCGTCCAAGCCGTGGACCGGTCCGATCAGCGCGTCGGCGTCGGGCGCGGTCAGAGCCCCGGCCGTCGGCGCACCCAGCGGGTGCACGCCATGGCGCTCGGCCAGTTCCCGCTCGGCCCACCGCGCCGCCGGCCAGAACTCACCCAGCGACCCGTAGGTGACGGGATCGGCACCGTCAGTGGGCGCGCGCAGGACCACCAGCGACCCGTGCAGCGCGAACACGCCGACGAGCGCCGGCTCGGGAGTGTCGGCGACAAACAGCGTGACGAAGCGCGCGCCGGCGGTCTTGAGCATGTGCGCGGCGCGACGGAAGCCAGCAGCTTGACCCGCAGGCGGACCTCGTGTGGCGGCCCCGGCTCCCCGACCGCACCGAGATGCTGGGGCAGGTCGCCGGGCAGCTCGCCGGGTCGCCGCGAGACGCTGGTCATGCCGGCACCGCCAGCCGATGCACCGCGCTGGTCAGCAGGGAGCCGAGCTGCCCGGGAAGGTGGACGCCGAGCGCGACCGACACGAACAGACAGCCCGACCATGCCCGCGACCATCCACGCGCTCCGCTCACCGACCACCGGCGCACCGCGGCCCCAGCGGCGCCGCGTCGCCGGGCGGCTCAGAACCATCCGCGCGGCGTGCCAGATCACGCCGAAGAACGCGAGGTTCACCCCGACCAGCAGCAGCGTGACGCCGACGTACTGAGGCCTGGCAAAACCTCCGGCGACGATCTCGAAACTCGCTGCGGAACACGCCCGAGAGCGGCAGGCCGCACAGCGCCAGCGCGGCGGCGAAGAACATGGCCCCGTCCATGGCATCGCCCGCACGGCGTCGGTGATCCCGTCCACCTCCTTGGTGTCATAGCCGCGCAGCAGCGATCCGGCGCCGAAGAAGGCCAGGCCCTTGGCCGCGGCGTGAGTGAGGACGTGCAACAGCGCGCCGGCCACGGCCAGCGGCGCGCCGAAGCCGATGCCCAGCGCGATGATCCCCATGTGCTCGATCGAGGAGTAGGCGAGCAGCCGCTTGTAGTTGCGCTGCCGGACCACGAACAGCGCCGCCGGCGACCAGCGAGATCGCGCCGAAGACGATGAGCACGTGCTCGGCGAACGACCGTTGCCCGCTGGCGACCGTGACCTGGAAGAAGCGCAGGATCGCGTAGAAGCGCCGCTGACAGCAGCGAGCCCGACAGCATCGCCGAGACCGGCGCCGGCGCCTCGCTGTGGGCGTCGGGCAGCCAGGTGTGCATGGGCACGAAGCCGACCTTGGTGCCGAATCCCACCACCGAGAGCACGAACGCCAGCGCCACGGCCTCGCGCGACAGGCCGTGGGCATGCTGGAAGAAGCGCTCGAAGCGCGGGACGTAGGCAGCGCCGAGCAGGTGGGTGCCGGTGGCGTAGAGGACGATGATCGCCAGCAGCGCGATGCCCAACCCGCTGGAGGCGATGAGGATGTACTTCCACGATGCCTCCAGCGCGGCGTCGGTGCGGTCGATCGCCACCAGCAGCGCCGAGACGATCGTGGTCAACTCGACCGCGACCCACAGCGTCCCGAAGTCAGCCGCCAGCGGGACCAGGAGCATCGTCCAGCCGAACAGGTTCAGGTAGGCGAAGTACCGCTTCGCGAAGCCCGGGGCAGTCGGCGTGTCGCTCTCGTCGACGGCCAGATAGCCGATGGAGAAGATCCCGGCGATCGCGTACAGCAGGCCGGTGGCCAGCAGGAACACCGCGCCGAGCGAGTCGACTCGCATCCACCCGCCCGCGGCGGCGATGCACCTGCCCGTGCCTGACCGACAGGGCGATCGCGATGGTCAGGATCAGCGAGATGATCCCGGCGACCACGGTCGCGGCCCGCGCCAGATGCCAGCCGTCGACCAGCGTGAGGAGCGTCGCCACCAGCGGCACCGCCATCAGCGCGTAGAGCGACCAGCTCATCCGGTGAGCCTGTTCAGGACATCGGTTCGCACCGCGGTGCGCTCGACCGCCAGGTACTGGACGAGGACGACGAACACCAGCACGCCGACGAGCACGTCGAAGAGCAGCAGCAGCGCCAGGATGATCGGCAGCCCGGCGCGATCACCAGGCTCGCCACCGACACCGCGTTCTCCAGGACGAGGAACCCAAGCAGCTGCGACGGGGCGTAGGGCCGCAGCACCATCAGCAGAAACGCCACGAGCACGCCGCCGACGGCCACCGGCAGCGCCGAGAGCGGCAGCGCCGCCTCGGCTCCGATGTGGACCGGGCGCAGCACGATGAACGACAGCGCGCACAGCGCGATGCCGATCAGGATCCCGCTCGGAACCCCGATCACGGAGGGGACGCGCGCCTCGGCCTCCAGCCGGCGCAGCACGAATCGGATCCCGAGCGGGAACAGCAGCGCCTTGAGCCCGATCGTGACCGCGGCCAGGACGTAGAGCTCTCCGCTGCCGCGGCCGGTGGCCGCGGTCCCGATCGCCAGCGCGGCGACGACGGCCGAGCCCAGCGCGTAGAGGCGCAACTGCTCCCACACGTCCTGGGAGCGCAACATGCCGTACTCGAGCAGCAGCACGAGCACGGCGGCGATCGTCGCGATCGCCCCGAACACGGTGAGCGTCTCGTCGCCGAACGACGGCTCGAACAGGAAGATGACCACCGCGAGCACGGCCAGCATGAAGCTCGCCACGGTGAACTCCGGGATCTTGTAGAGCCGCAGCTTGGCGTAGCTGGACTCGATCACCACCACCGCGACGCCCACCACGAGCGCCTTGGCAAACAGCAGGACGATCGCCAGGGCCACGACGTCCAGCCGCCCGCTGCCGGCCATGCCCCACGGGACGACCAGGACGTTCATGAAGATCGTGAACAGCAGGAGCTGCTTGATGCTCGAGCCCCAGCGCAGGAACGCCAGACCGGGGCCCGAGTGCTCGGCGACCCGGGCCTCCTCGATCTGCCCGAACTCCAGCGTGCCGCCGTGATTCTCGACCGGGATGCGCCCCGTCTCGGTCAGCACCAGCATGAAGAACGCCGCGATCATCAGCAGGTGGCTGGGCCGGACGACCTGGACCGCGGAGGAGCGGATCGGTCGCGCCGAACGCGTAGGGCAGATCGGTGTGGGTCGTCAGCGCCAGGACGAAGGTCACGAAGATCACCGTCGGCTCGTTGAACGCGCCGAACGACCGCAGCCGGCTGGAGCCGAGCTGGGCGTACGGGCTGCCGCTGTCAACCGCGGCGAGCGAGACGGCGAAGCTCGTCAGCGCGAAGATCAGGCCGACGCCGAAGAAGTCGGCCATGTAGCCCAGCGGCAGCGGGAACGTGGTGAGCGCCGGGATCAGCAGCGGGATCGTCGCCAGTCCCGCGAAGCTGACATAGGGCGCGGCGCGGAACACCGGCCCGGCCGGCGCGGGCAGGACCGTCTCCTTGCGCAGCAGCTTGAGGATGTCGTAGTAGGGCTGCAGCACCCGCGGACCTCGGCGCTGCTGCACGATCGCCTCGGCCCGCGCGATGATCCCGCTCACCAACGGTGCGAGCACGAGGATCGTGACGACCTGCAGAGTCTGGATGACCCAATCGGGCAGGACCGGCATGGCCCTCGCTGCTCCTTTCGCTAGCTAATGCGTTGGTTGGCGAAAGGAGCCATCAGCCCTTTTCTTAGCGGGCGGTTCGAGGTGAGGCGGTGCCGCACCTACGCCAGGACTCCATCTGTGCGCCGGGAACCATAGCGCAACGATCAGCCGGAACACGGGGGGATGGCGCGTCCCCGGTATGATCGTTTGAGAGGCGATGAGGCCCGCCTGAGCAATTGCCTACCCGGCTGATGGCTTCTACCGAACCCCCGACCCGGTGGAAGCCATATGCAGTCTCATCACGTCAGCATCCTCTTCAACGACGCGCAGGACGTGCCCGACGACGGCCCCGACAGCCGCGCCGTCATGCCTGGCCGACCTGGGTCTCGCTCACACATCGCCGCGCTGACCGAGGGCCGCGATGAGTACGAGCTGACCACGTACCTCCATCGACCGGTGCGCTCGGTCGAGACGGTGCGCTATCGCCACCACGTGCTGCGCGACCTCGAGCGTGAGCCGGTCCGAGAGGCGGTGGGCGCCTTCGCAAGCGGCATGGCCCGGGTGCGCACGCTCCTCCATCTCGTCGACACCCTCCGCCACGCCCGCCAGCAGCAGCGATGGTTCGTCAGCGCCGCCGCCGCCTATTGCGGCGTCGTGTCGGCCTTCACCAAGGCACTCCAGGACGCGGAGATCACCTCGCCCGGATTTCGCTCACTGTGCGACTACTTGGAGAACTACACCACCTCCGCTGAGTTCGAGGCGCTCAGCTCCGACACGCATGACCGGGAGACCGAGCTCTCGACGATTACCTACACCGTTCACCTCCGCGGGACGCGGGTGACCGTGAGCGCCTGCGAGGACGAGCCGGACGTCAGCCAGGAGGTTGGAGCGGCCTTCGCCAAGTTCCAGCAGGGCAGCTGTGCGCGACCACCTCGTTCGCTTCCGTGACTTCTCTGACATGAACCATGTCGAGACCCAGATCCTGGACCTGGTGGCTCGGCTGTTCCCTGAGCCCTTCGCGCGGCTCGCCGACTATCGACGGCGCCACGATGGCTTCATCGACCCCAACGTGGCGCGATGCGAGCGCGAGGTCCAGTTCTATCTGGCCTATCTGGAATACACCGCGCCGCTCAAGGCAGCCGGCCTGACCTTCTCCTACCCGCGGGTGTCAGCCCGCTCCAAGGAGATCGCCGCCACGGCAACTTTCGATCTCGCGCTGGCGGCCAAGCTGGTGGCCCACCAGGCGCCGGTGGTGTGCAATGACCTTTATCTGTCGGGCCAGGAGCGGGTGCTGGTGGTGACCGGCCCCAACAACGGCGGCAAGACGACGTTTGCCAGGACCTTCGGTCAGCTGCACTACCTGGCAGGTCTGGGATTGCCGGTGCCCGGCGGCGACACGCGTCTCTTCCTGCCCGATCGCATCTTCAGCCATTTCGAGCGCCGGGAGGACATCCGCACGCTCCGCGGCAAGTTCGAGGATGAGCTGGTGCGTATTCACGCGATCCTTCAAGACGCGACTGCGGACAGCGTGCTGGTCATGAACGAGAGCTTCGGCTCCACCACCCTGCGCGACGCCGTGGTCGTCGGCACCGAGGTGATGCGGCAGATCGACGCCCTCGGCGCCCTCGGCGTCTTCGTCACCTTCGTCGACGAGCTGGCGTCCCTGGGCAAGGGCACGGTGAGCATGATGAGCACCGTAGTGCCGGATGACCCCGCCGTGCGCACCTTCAAGGTCATCCGCAAGCCCGCCGATGGGCTCGCATACGCCTCCGCCCTGGCCGAGAAGTACCGATTGGACACAACATCACTGCGGCAGAGGCTGGACCGATGAAGGCGTTTCTGATGCACGACGCCCGCGACTTCGACGGCGAACGCGAACTTCCGGCTAATGCGGACGCGTTGACTGCTGACCTGGAGCTCAACACCCTGCTGAACGCGATGGCCGCGGGCGATGCGCTGCTGTTCGAGGTCGTCCAGCGGGCGCTGCTTCAGAGCTTGGATGAACCCGCCGCGATTCGCTATCGCCAGCAGGTGCTCGCCGATTGCCTGAAGACCCCGGCGATCGCCCGGGACCTCTACGCCATCGCCGGGGAGGCGCTCGAGGCCCAGAGGAGCGTGTGGGGCAGCATCCTCGAACGTGACTCGCCGCGCCTGATCCTGCGCACCTCGGTGCGCAAGATGGCGATCCTCTCCGGGTACCTACGCGAGCTGCGCGATCTCACCGAGACCCATTCGGCCGCCGTTGGGTCGCCGGGGTTGTCGCGCTTCTTCGCCATGCTGAACGAGGAGCTGAGCGATGACTACTTCGAGCTGATCGAGCGCTACCTCAAGGAGCTCAGCCTCAAGGACGGAGTGCGCTTCAGCGCGCGCCTGACCACGGGCAACAAGGGCACGCAATACACCCTGCGCCGCGCCCCACGACACGGGCTCATCGCTCGGATCCTCGATCGCTCCGGCTACAGCTTCACGATCGCCGATCGCGACGAGGCCGGCGCAGCCGCGCTGGCCCAGCTCGAGGACAGGGCGGTCAACCAGGTCGCGAATGCGCTGGCTCGGTCGGTTGACCACGTACTGGACTTTCTGAGGATGCTGCGCACCGAGATCGCCTTCTACGTCGGATGCCTGAACCTGGCTGAGACGCTGAGCGCCATCGGCATGGCCACGTCCACGCCGGGGGTTCTCCGAGCAGAGCAGGTGACGCTTCAAGCCCGCGGGCTCTATGACGTCTGCCTCGCGCTCACCGTCAGGCGGCCGGTGGTGGCCAACGACGTCGAGGCCGACGACAAGTCCCTGGTGATGATCACCGGCGCCAACCAGGGTGGCAAGTCGACGTTCCTGCGCAGCGTCGGGCTGTCCCAGCTGATGGCGCAGTGCGGGATGTTCGTCGGAGCCGAGGCCTACTCCGCCAACGCCTGCACCGGCGTGTTCACCCACTACAAGCGCGAGGAGGACGAGACGATGCAGAGCGGCAAGCTCGACGAGGAGCTCGGCCGGATGAGCGCGATCGCCGACAACATCCGCGCCGGCTGCCTGCTGCTCTGCAACGAGTCATTCGCGTCCACCAACGAGCGCGAGGGCTCACAGATCGCCCGCCAAGTCATCGACGCGATGCTGGCGGCGAACATCAAGATCGTGTTCGTCACTCACATGTACGACCTCGCCGCGAGCTACCACCAACGCCAGATGAACACAGCGCTGTTTCTGCGTGCCCCCCGCAGCGAGGATGGGGCCAGGCCGTTTCGTCTCTCCGAAGGCGAGCCGCTCCGCACCAGCTACGGGCACGACACGTATCGCAACATCTTCGGTGCTCCAGTCGATGAGGCCAGAGCAAGGCGATCATGAAGATCAAGACAGCGCGGTCATCTGGATCGACGGTCTGCCGATCATCGCCCGGCAGGAACGGCCCCGAAAATGGCAGGGCTCTGCTCCCGGCGGCCACTTCCACCCCTGGTCAATCGGTGATGCGCTCAAGCGCGAGGCATTCATTGACGAACGGGCTTGAGATCGCTCCAGGCGCTTTTGTATGTGTCGGAGGTGGGCGAGGCGGCCCACCCTCGTGAGCTTGAGTTGATCTTCCTCGCAGAGGCCGACGGCGTCTCCCGCGTTGCGCAGCCGCTTCACGACATTCGAGGTCGGAACGGATCCCGCCGCACGCGCCTCACGTGGACCGAAGGACGTGGGAGCGTCTCACCGCCGGCGTCGGCGCTGGCCGCTCCACTTCAACGGCGGCGAGAATCCACACCCGCATCGCGCCCATCGAGCGCGGATCCCGGAAGGCTTCGGGATCCCCACCAGAAGTCATGACCAGTACCTCCGTCGAAGATAAGCCACCCCGGCCCAACAGGCGCAGTTGTCGAACAGCTCAGAGCGCTTCCGCGACTGAAACGGCCAGGGCACGGCGACAGGAATGCCGGAGAGGGAGGGCCCGTTCCCACGGCCAGGCGCAAGCACCGCGCGTGGGATGCCGATCGGCCTTGCGTAGGCATCGGGCTGATTCTGGACCCGGTCGCGTCCGCCCTGCAATCGGCCATAACCAGGCCTCCGAATCGCGGGCTCGCGCGATCGCATTCGTCGGCTCGCCGGCAACGAGCGTACGAGTGGTTTGCCGCCGCAGGGATCGCCCGCTGGCTCGGTCGGTCGCCCGACCGCCTTTGAGTTCTCGGTAGCTGCGCCGGCGCCGGCGGCAAGGCCCAGGACCAACCACGGCGCTGTCGACGCCGCCGCGCTCCTCCGGCGCATCGGTCAAATCTCGATGTCTATTGCGAGCGGCCAATCCGTGGCCGTGCGGGGAGGCTCGTCCGGCGCGTGGGGCCGACTCCTTGTGAGGCTCGGGGCGGCGTCCACGGTCGCTGGTGGGCCGGTGGTTCCGTTCGCGGTACTTCCGGTCGGAAGACGGGCATCCGAGCCCGTCTCCCGACCGGAAGTGGATGAACGACGGGACAGAGCGAGCCCTCACACCCTCGATAGAACCTCTCGTACTTATCGTCGAATCGGAGGCCGTTGCGAGACGAGCGCGATGAACAGCGAGGGAAGAGGATGATACTCTGCGTCTATTATGGACGACGGGCGGACATTTACGCTCGCAGACGTCGCACGGCGTTTTGAGGTCCCACAGCACCGGTTGATTCACCTCTGCGAGAAGCGAATCGTCGTCCCTGACGTCCACGACGCAACCGGTCGCGGTTCCAGCCGCGTGTTTTCAACGAGGAACGTCCTGGAGCTTTCCGTGGCGCTCCGCGTTCGGGACCTCATGCTCCCGCTCACAGTCGCCGGCGCCATCGTGCATGTCCTACGAGGCCTCGAGGAGAAGCTCCAGGAGGACGTGCCGCACTTCTCGCTGGTAGCGAGCCTGCGGACGACGAACCCGCTCGATCTGCGAGCCATTGTCAGTGACGGCCAGCGCATCTACTTCTCGCTCGGGAAGGCCGACGAGGATCCGAAGCTGTTCGGAGGAGTCCCTCTTGAGCCGACCGAGGGGGTGCTGCAGCAAGTCGAGGTGCGAGACAGCGCCGAGACGGCCGGCGGGTTTGGCGGACCCGAAGGCAGTCGTTTCGCCCGCCTGGAACTGAGCGTCACCGCGGTTGCGCAGGCACTACCGATCGATTAGAAAACGTCCGGGTCTGCAGCAGTTTTCCGTCCGGCCGATGATAGATAATGTCTATCATCATGTTGAGCTCTCTCCCCCACGCCTCGGACGCTCCGGACGGAGCTCAGCAGACGACTCGATCCCAACCTGCGCGCGTTGCTTGATCACGTGGCCGCCGAGCTGGCGACCGAATACGTCCGTCTGATGGAAGCGGCGGCGGAGCCGAGCATCGAGCCGGCAGCCGCAACCTCCGCCTGAGGAAAGGACAGCAGAATGCCGGCCGCCATATATGCGCGCTACAGCTCTGAGAACCAGCGGCCCGAAAGCATCGACGACCAGGTGTCTGCCTGCCGGAAGCTCGCCAAGCAGCGGTCGCTGACGATCTCAGACGACCACATCTACGCCGACCAGGCGCAATCAGGCGCCCGGTCGGATCGGCCGAGCCTCGCCGCGCTCATGGCGGCAGCCCACAACGGCGAGTTCGATGTCGTCCTGGTCGACGACCTCTCGCGGCTCGCCCGGGACAACCACCTCATGCTCTCGATCATCGCTGAGCTGCACTTCGACGGGATCCGCGTCATCTCGGTGGCCGACGGGCTCGACAGCGATGACGAAGAGTCGACGCTCGCGATCCAGGTCCGCGGGATCTTCAACGAGCTCCAGCTGCGGGACCTAAAGAAGAAGACGCTGCGCGGGCAGATTGGCCAGAAGGAGCGCGGCTTCTTCGTCGGTGAGAAGACGTTCGGCTACCGCTCGGTGCCCGTCGGCGAAATGCGGATGGACAAGAAGGGGCGGCCGCGACCCGACGGCTACAAGATGGAGATCGAGCCGGCCCAGGCAGCGACCATCATCCGGATCTTCACGTCATATGCCGACGGCATGTCGCTGACCCAGATCGTCAAGACGCTCAACGAGGAGAACGTGCCCGGGAAGCATCCGATCATCGAAGGGATGGTCACCGGCCACCATCAGCCGGATCCTCGACAACGAGAAGTACGCCGGCCGCTGGATGTGGAACCGCACGGAGAGCCGCCGGGATCCTCGGACCGGTCGTCGCCGACGCTTCGAGAAGCCGGAGTCAGAGTGGGTCATCCACGAGGACGAGGAACTGCGGATCATCCCCAAGCCGTTGTGGGAGACAGTCCGTGAGCGGCGCAAGCAGATGCACCGCACGTGGCCGGGTGGCAACGGCAAGCGTGGCTTCTCAAAGGAGCAGGGCAGCCGGCAGGCCCACTTCCCCACACATCTGCTCGCGGGGAGCATGGTCTGTGGATGTTGCGGAGCGACCATCGCGCAGGTCAGCGGCAAGAGCGGCGGCTACTACGGCTGCCTCGCCGCGACGAAGGGCGCGTGCGAAAACAAGACCCTCGTGCGACGGACACTCGCCGAGAAGGTGATCCTCGAGGCCGTCCAGGACCAGATCTCAGATCCGGAGCACATCGCATACGTGCTCCAACGCGTCGAGCAGGAGATCGCCAAGCAGCGCGCCGACCTCCCGGACACGCTCAAGCTCAAGGAGGCCGAGCTGGGCGCCGAGCAGCGACGGCTCGCGAACTTCGTGGACTTCATCGGCGAGGGCCGCGGCAGCCAGGCGCTCGCGAAGGCGCTCGTCGAGACCGAGCGCCGGGTCGAGGCGCTCAGCGAGGAGGTCGACTCGCTCCGGCGCAGCCGCGAGAAGATCTTCCGGCCGCCGCCGGTCGAATGGATCAGGGAGCGCATGAGCAACGTCCAGTCAGTGCTCGAGCAGCGCACTGCTCGCTCGGCGCAGATGCTGCGCGACCTCGCTCGGTCCGATCAAGCTCGAGCTTCAGACGCCCGACATCGGCCGGCCTTTCTATCGCGCCGTCACAACACTCGATGCGGTCGCCCTCATAGACGAACCGCCCCCCGGTGCGGAGGGCGGTTCGAATTCTTTGCAAAGGTGGAGACGGCGGGAATTGAACCCGCGTCCGCGGTCGCGTAAAAGGTGGCGTCTACGAGCGTAGCCGGCGCTCTGATCTCGTCCCCCACTCGCCTCGCCGGCGGGGTTGTGGGGGACCAGCTTCATGAGATGTCCCCGGTTTGGCTGAAGCGAACCTCCCCGAGCAAGCCTGCTGGTTGATCCCAGCCACCCCGCCGCAGGCGAGCGGGGGGCCGAGAGCTCACGGCTTAGCTATTGACTAAGCGGCGAGCGCGTACTCGTGTGAGTCCGCACTTATGGTTTTCCCGGGTGTTTAACGAGGCCTCCCGGGACCTCGACTCGCAACCACCCCCACGAACCGACCACGTCGAAGCCTGTCGTCCCCGGGGGTATGTGTTGTCTTTCGAGTATAGGGCGGGTGAGCGGGTCCTTTGCACCGAAGACCTGCGTAAGAGGCCCGCTCGGCCTGCGAGAATCCTCCACACAGAGATGGAGTACGGCGACTCACCCACCCCCTACGGCAGCGGCAGCTCTCCCGACGCCGACGCTTGCCCGAGCCCCCGCCCTCCCCGCCGACGGGCCTGGAGCCGCCCGAGTACGCAGACCCCAACGCCGCGCTAGGCCGCCCCCGCTCCCGCGAGTCCTTCTTCAAGCGCCGGATCGCCCCCATCGGCGCGGCCATCCTCGCCTTCCTGGCCAAGATCAAGTCGATCCTCCTGCTGCTGCCGAAGATCAAGATCCTCGTCACCGCAGGGTCGATGGCGGTCTCGATCGCCGCCTACACGACGATCTGGGGCTTCTGGTTCGCGATCGGCTTCGTCGTGCTGCTCCTCGTGCACGAGATGGGGCACGTGATCCAGCTGCGGCGCGAGGGCATCCCGGCGTCGGCCCCGATGTTCATCCCCTTCCTGGGCGCCGTGGTGGCCTCGAAGTCGCTGGGCGACAACGCGCTGGCCGAGGCGCGCGTCGGGCTGGCCGGCCCGGTGCTGGGCACCATCGGCTCCGCGGCGTGCCTGGTCATCTGGCAGGTCACCGGCCACGACTACTGGCGCGCGCTGGGCTACACCGGCTTCTTCCTCAACCTGTTCAACCTGCTGCCGGTGGTGCCGCTGGACGGCGGGCGGGCGATGGCGGCGATGTCCCCGTGGATGTGGTTCGTGGGGTTCTTCGGCATCGCCGTGCTGGCCTTCGTCTTCCCCAACCCGATCATCATCCTGATCGCGCTGTTCGCGGCCTATGAGACCTACCGGCGCTGGGAGCAGCGCCGCAAGGGCGGTCAGGAGGCCAAGGCGTACTACCGCGTCAGCCCGCGCAACCGCCTGCTCGTCGGCGCCGTCTACCTCGGCCTCGTGGCCCTGCTGGTGATCGGCATGGACGCCAGCGCACCTGCCGCGCACGCTGGGCTAGGACAGCCCAGGCGCGCCGCGGCAACCGCTACAGACTAGGTCTACTCGTAGCGGGTGGTCTGCTCGTCCCGCGGGACGTACGTGCGGGTCGCTGTCGCCGTGGTCCGGTTCGCCGGGACCACACGAACGTGTACAAGACGGACAGGATCAGCCCGACGATGCCCGAGCACGAACAGGACCGTCCCGGCGGTCTGGAGGTTGATCCCGCTCACGTGGGCGGTGACCGCCCACTTGAGGATCGCTCCGACCGCGATGAGCACGATTGATGAGCCTATGGTCATATCCGGGTTCTACCCGGCTTCCACGGGCGCCACGCACCGCGTGGCGAGAGCGCCGTCAGCGGCCGACTTCGCGCAGCTCGCGCTGGATCTCGCGCTGCCGTGTCGCGCGTGCGGATCGCCTGGCGCTTGTCGTAGAGGTCCTTGCCCTTGGCCAGGGCGATCTCGACCTTGGCCCGCGAGCGCGGCCCGGAGAAGTACATGCGGGTCGGCACCAGCGTCAGGCCCCGCTCCTGGGTGCGCCCCATCAGCCGCTCGATCTCCGATTTGTGCAGCAGCAGCTTGCGCGGCCGCTCGGGGTCATGGTTGTCACGGGCCGCCGCGCCGTAGGGCGGGATGTAGACGCCCACCAGCCACACCTCGCCGTCGCGGACCGTCGCGTAGGCGTCCTTGAGCTGGGCCTTGCCCTCGCGCAGCGACTTGACCTCCGTGCCGGTGAGCACGAGCCCGGCCTCGAAGCGCTCGAGCAGGTTGTAGCGATAGGACGCCTGCCGGTTGGTGGCGACGTCGCCCGGTGCCGCTTTGCGTTTCTTGCCCTTGGCCATGCTCGACTCAGTCCTCCGGCTCGTCGACCGGGAGGAGATCCACCCTACCCCGTGGGGCGTCGATGCGCCCGACGCGGACGGTGACCGGGTCGCCCAGGCGCATCGCCCCGCCGTTGCGGGTCCCGACCAGCATCGTCGCCTGCTCGTTGAGCTCCCACCAGTCGTCGCGCAGCCGGCGCACCGGCAGCAGCCCCTCGTACTGGAAGCCCTCACCGAAGGCGACGAACGCGCCGGCGCCGATCAGCCCCACGATCTCACCGTCGAAGGCGCCGTCGCGATCGCCGGACTCAAACAGCTCGCGCTCGAGCAGGAAGCACCGGGCGACGTCGTCGGCGTCGCGCTCGATCGTCATCGCCTCGCGCTCGCGCGTCGACGTCCACGGCCCGGCGCCGGCCACCCATGACGCGTCGGGCGCCGGCTCCCCCGCGATCGCGGACAGCAGCGCCCGGTGGCAGATGAGGTCCGGGTAGCGGCGGATCGGCGAGGTGAAGTGGCAGTAGTGCGGTCAGCGCCAGGCCGGCGTGGCCGAGGTTGCGCGGGTCGTAGTAGGCCTGCTTGAGCGAGCGCAGCACCAGGCTGGTCAGGGCGCGGCCGCCCCGGCCGGTCCGCCGCACCCAGTCGGCCACCATCACCGACGCCTCCCCCACCACGTCGGCCGCCTGCTGCGGGGTCAGGTGGCCCTTGGGGACCGGCGGCGTGGGCACGCCCAGCGACGCGAGCTGGTCGATCAGCCGCTCCACCGCCGGCGCCTCGGGCCGCTCGTGCACGCGGTACAGCGCCGGGATCTTGTGCTCGGAGAGGAACTTCGCCACCTGCTCGTTGGCGGCGATCATCAGGTGCTCGATCAGCCGGTGGGACTCGGTCTGCTCGGACAGCTCGGCGCCCGCCACGTTGCCGTCGCGGTCGAAGCTGAACTCCGGCTCGGCCGAGTCGACCTCGAGCGCCAGCGCGGCCGCGATCCTCGCCGGCTGCGTCGCAGCGCGCCCAGCGCCGCCGCGGCCGCCCGCGCCGCGGCCAGCGGCTCGCCCCACGGCTCACCCGCGGTCTCCGCGCCGGCGAAGATCCGGTCCACCCGGTCATAGTCCAGCCGCTCGTCGGAGCGGATGAGCGAGCGGTACATCGAGGACCGGCGCACGCCGCGCTCGCCCACGATCATCTCGACGGTCACCGCCGCCCGCGGCGCGCCCGGCACCAGCGAGCAGGCCTCGTTGGACAGCGCGCGGGGCAGCATCGGCTCGACCATCCCGGGCACGTAGACGCTCGTGGCCCGCCGGTAGGCCTCGCGGTCGACCAGCGAGCGCGGGGTCACGTAGGCCGCGACGTCGGCGATGTGGACCCACACCCGCCACGAGCCGTCGCCCAGCGCCTCCGCCGAGATCGCGTCGTCGAAGTCGCGCGCGGTCACCGGGTCGATCGTGAACGTGGGCAGGTCGCGCAGGTCGCGCCGGTCCCCGCCAGGGAGCGCGTGACCGGAGAGATCGGACGCGCCGCCGGCGGCCGACAACCGGGCCTCGCGCTCCACCGCCGGATCAAACGCGCCCTGCAGGCCGCGGTCGAGCATCAGCGCGCGGATCACGTCGCGCGCGACGTCGGGGCGCCCCAGCCGGCGCGCCACCGTGGCCCGCCGCGACCCCCCGCGCCGGCCGTTGCCCTGCCCGCCGCCGGACAGCACCACCAGATCGCCGACGTCGGCGCGCTTGTCGCGGTGACCACGAGCCGCGGGCCGGGGCCGAAGAACGGCTCGGCGACGAGGAACTTGCCCTGGCGGGCGAGCACCGCGACCCGCGCGGTGGAGCGCGGGTCAACGGCCCGAGCGGCCGGCGGCGTCACTGCCCGGTCTCGGCGGCGACGGTCCGCTCGGCCACCGTCAGCGCGGTGTCGGTCTTGGCCGTCGACTTCGTGAACGCGTAGACGTTGGGCTGGATGCCCGGGCCCTGCTTGACGCCGCCGCCGCCGAGGTTGCGGCCGCTGGGGGTGAAGTACTCGCCGACGGTGAAGTCGAGCGCGCCGCCGTTGGACAGCGGCTCGATCTCCTGGAAGACGCCCTTGCCGTAGGTGTGGGTGCCGACCACCTTGGCCCGCCCGCGGTCCTGCAGCGCGCCGGTGACGATCTCGGCCGCCGAGGCCGTGCCCTGGTCGACGAGCACCACCATCGGGAGCTTGGGCGCGATGCGTCAGTCGGGCTTGGCCATGTAGACCTGCCGCGGCTGGGCCCGGCCGTCGGTGGAGACGATCGTGCCGTCGGGGATGAAGATGCTGGCGACGTTGACGGCCTCCTCGAGCAGGCCGCCGCCGTTCTCGCGCAGATCGAGGATGAGCCCGCGGGCGCCCTGGTGCAGCACCTGCTGCACCTGGCTGCGCACCTGGGCCCCGGAGCCCGCGGTGAAGCTCGTCAGCTCCACGTAGCCGAGCTTGGTCCCCTTGTAGTCGAGCATGCGGCCGGCGGCGACCGGCACGACGAGGTCGGCGCGGCGCACGGTGATGATCCGACGTCGCTTGCCGCGCAGGACGGTGAGCGTCACCTTGGTCCCGGCGCGGCCCTTGATCAGCGACGCCGAGAAGTCCGCGGAGCGGTTGGCCAGCGAGGTGGAGCCGACCTCGACGATGACGTCGCCGCGGGCGAGCCCCGCCTTCGCCGCCGGCGAGCCCTGGAACACGTCCTGGACGAGCAGGCCGTGGGGCTGGACCTTGATGTCGATCCCGATCCCGCTCAGGTGCGGGTTGTCCTGGTTCTGGAAGGCGCGGTAGTCGGTCGGGTCGTAGTAGTGCGAGTACGGGTCGTCGAGGCTCGCCACCGCCGCCTCCAGGCCCTTGTTGACGAGGTCGGAGCGGTTGACCTTGCGGTAGTAGTCGTTGTGGATCAGGCCCAGGACCTGGTTGATGAGCTTGTCGTTGCTCGACTGGGAGACGAACGCGCTGCGGAGCGGCCCGGGCAGCCAGCTGGGATGGCCGCCGAACCACACGCCGACGAGCAGCACGACGACGCCAAGGAGCACCTTGACAAACCGGGAAGAACGTTGACGCCGCGCGTACATCTGCGGCTTTCCAGGGTAGCTGGGCGCCCGTCCGGGCCGGGCCGGCGAGCCGTGCGTCTAGACCCGCAGGAACCGGCGCAGCGACAGCCCCGACCCGAGCGCCGAGACGACCACCCCGGCGCCCATCAGCACGATCAGCAGCGCGGTGAAGGAGATCGTCCGCGGCGCCGCGATCAGCGTCCAGTTGTTGGCCAGCGGATCGAGCAGGGCGATCTTGGTCACCCCCAGCACCGCGATGGCCAGCAGCGCTCCGGCCGCGCCGACCACGATGCCCTCGATCACGAACGGCCAGCGGATGAACCAGTCGGTGGCGCCGACGAGCTTCATCACCTCCACCTCGCGCCGGCGGGCGTACAGCGACAGCCGGATCGTGTTGGCGATGAGCAGGACCGAGGCGATCGTCAGCAGCACGGTGAGGCCGCGGCGGTGATCGTCACCAGGTTGGTGACCTCGAGGATCTTCTTGGTGTCGTTGCGCTTGTTGGAGACGCTCTGGATCGACTGGTCGATCGTGCCTGGTGCCGGCTCCCGCCGGTCCGGTGGGCGAGAGCGAGTTGCGCACGGCGAGCACGTTGGCCGGGTTGTCGGGGATCACGTGGAAGGTGTCGGGCAGCGGGTTGGTGCCCAGCAGCTTGTAGGCGGCCGGGTCGATCTTGGCCTGCTGCGCGTAGGCCGGCCGCCTTGGAGACGAACTGCACGCTGCTTGACGTGCGGGACGTTGAGCAGCTCCTGGCGCACCCGCGCGTCGTCGGCGGCGGTCGCGTTGGTCTTCATGTAGACGTCGACCTCGACGCGGCTGCGCACGCTGTTGGCGGCGCCGTTGGTGGCCTGGACGATCGGGATGAACACGCCGAGCACGAGCAGCGTCACCAGCACGGTGGCCAGCGCGGCGAAGCTGGGAGCGGCGCTGCGCCGCGTGGCCCGGACCGCCTCGCGCAGGAAGAAGCCGATGCGCATCGCCTACTCCAGCCCCGGCGGGGGCGTCGACGGGGCGCGCAGGCGGCGGGCCAGGTCGCGCGTGGTCTCGTCGCGCGTGTACAGGCCGGCGGCCTCGTCGCGGACGATGCGCCCGCGGGAGAGCTCGAGCACGCGGCGGCGCATCTTGTCGACCATCGACTGGTCGTGGGTGGCGACCAGCACGGTCGTCCCGGTGCGGTTGATCCGGTAGAGCAGGCGCATGATGTCGATGCTCGTCTCGGGGTCGAGGTTTCCGGTCGGCTCGTCGGCCAGCAGCAGCGGCGGGTGGTTGACGAACGCCCGCGCGACCGAGACGCGCTGCTGCTCCCCGCCCGAAAGCTGGTGCGGGTAGTTGTGCAGCTTGGTCGAGAGCCCGGTGAGGCGCAGGATGTCGGGCACCTTGGCGCGGATCTCCTTGCGCGTGCCGCCCGTCACCTGCAGCGCGTAGGCGACGTTGTCGTACACGGTGCGGTTGGGCAGCAGCTTGAAGTCCTGGAAGACGACGCCGACGTTGCGGCGGAAGTAGGGCACGCGCTTGCGCGGGATCTCATCCAGGTCCTTGCCGGCGACGCGGATCATGCCGCTCGTCGGCTCGAGCTCCTTGATGAGCAGGCGCATCACGGTGGACTTGCCCGAGCCGGTCGAGCCCACGAGGAACACGAACTCGCCGCGCTCGATCGCAAAAGTCGCCTGGTCGAGGCCGACGTCGCCGGCGTAGAGCTTGGAGACGCCGCGGAACTCGATGACCGGCCGGGCGGTCCGCGGCTGGCGCGCATCGGTCCGAGGATGCTGGTTTGAGGCCGCCTGAGCCCGGTCGGAGGCGCGGCGCGACAGTTTGTTTCGTGTAGCCATAGGGTGCGGCGCAGCGTAGCGGCAGCCCACGGTGGTTGTCCTGTGCGCGGTGGGCTTGCAACGCGATTTGCAGGTCTATTGAACCACGCGTCGACGAACCGACTCCGGTCTCCCGTCCCGAGCGCTACCGTTGTCCCAGCCATGGCGGAGATCACGGTCAACACCCTCGAGAACGGCCTGCGGCTGCATCGCATCGCGGTGCCGGGCACGCGCGCGGTGACGATCCTGGCCGCCTTCGACGCCGGCGCCCGCACCGAGCGCCCCGAGGAGAACGGGATGGCCCATTTTCTGGAGCATCTCGTGTTCAAGGGCGGCGAGAAGTACCCGACCTACCGCGACGTCAACGAGGCGGCCGAGGGCATCGGCGCGGTGCTCAACGCCTACACCAGCCACGACCTCGTCGCCTTCCACATCACCGCCCGCGCTCAGAGCGGCCTGGAGGCCGCCGACCTGCTCACCGATTTCGTGGCCCGGCCCAAGATCGACGCCGACGAGCTCAACCGCGAGCGCGGCGTGGTCGTCCAGGAGATCGCGCGCGCCGAGGACCAGCCGGCGACCCTCGCCGAGCACCTCATCGACGAGGCGGTGTTCGGCGATCATCCGCTGGGGCGCCCCGTGCTCGGGCCCGCCGAGCACCTGCGCGACACCTTCACGCGCGACGGCATCGTCGCCTTCCGCAGCCGCCGCTGGTCCCCGTCGCGGGGCGCGGCGTTCGCCGTCGGCAACCTCGAGGCGCTCGGCGACGACGGCGCGCTGGACGAGCTGTTCGAGCGCTTCCAGGCCGCGCCCGGAGCCCGAGCCCTTCGACGCCGCCCCGCCGCAGACGCCGCGGGTGCTCGTGCGCGAGCGGGACTCCAACCAGTCGCATCTGCGTATGTCCTACCGGCCGATGGTCGACGTCGACAATCCCAAGCAGCGGGCCGCCCTGATGGTCTACGGGACGCTGCTGGGCGGCTCGATGGGGTCGCGGCTGTTCGACGAGATCCGCGAGCAGCGCGGGCTGGCCTACTCGGTCTCGGCCTTCCCCCACGCCTACGCCGACGTCCCGATCCTGCAGCTGTCGGCCGGCCTGGAGTCCGGCAAGTGCATGGAGGCCTACCGGCGCATGCGCGACATCGTCTCCGAGCTGCGCACCGACGGCCCCACCGAGGCCGAGGTCAAGCGCGCCCAGGCCTACGCCGCCGGCGCGCGGACGCTGGCGTTCGAGAACACGGGGGCGGTGGCCCGCTACGCCGCCCAGCAGACGATCGTCTACGACGAGGACGCCGATCCCGAGATCACGATCGAGCTGCTGGACCACGTCACCTTCGACGAGGTGCGGGAGGTGGCCGCAGGCATCGCCGACGAGCTGTCGATCGCCGTGGTGGGACCCCACACCGTGGAGGAGCTGGAGACGGCCTGAGACGCTGGCTTGCCGCAGGGTTGGTGCTGATCCTCTTGGCGGCGGCGATCACGCTGGGCCTGGTGGGCTCCCTGAGCCACACCAGCAACCACGACGCGCAGTTCGACGCCGGCTCCGCCGTCGTCGCGCCCGCCCAAGCGCAAGCGCGCTCCCACCCGCCGCCGCGCCCACGACCCGGCGCTGCTGACCACGCGCGGCCAGCGCCCGCCGCTGTCTTCCCAGCGAGGTCCACCTCCAGTCGGCGCTGAGCAAGGCGCATGAATCAGGCCGGCCCGCAGAGCGGCGCGCTGGTCTACGACCTCGACGCCGACGACGAGCTCTACGGGCTGCGCCCCAACGTCAAGCGCCCGCCGGCGTCGGTGGAGAAGCTGTGGACGACCGCGGCGCTGATGGTCAAGCTGGGGCCCAACGCCCGCCTGCACACGACGTTGCTCGGCACCGGGTCTGAGCGCCACGGCGTCTGGCACGGAAACCTCTACCTGCGCGGCGGCGGCGATCCGACGTTCGGGGATCCGACGTTCAACCACGTCTGGGAGTTCGGCTACGGCCCCACCGCCAACCAGCTCACCGAGCAGCTCGTCAGGCGCGGCATCACGCGCGTCACCGGCCAGATCTTCGCCGACGAGACGATGTTCGACCGCAAGCGGGGCGGGCTGATGACCAACTACCTGCCCGACGTGCCGGACTTCGGCGGGCAGCTCAGCGCGCTGACCTATGACCACGGCGCGACCGTCCCCCACTACTCCCCCGCCGCGTTCGCCGCGCGCGAGCTGGCGCTGGTGATGCGCGGCTCGCACATCGCCGTCAAGGCGTCGCGTCACGGAGAGAAGGACCCCGGACGACGCCCACGTCCTGGCCACCGTCAGCTCGCCCCCGCTGTCGGTGATGACGCGCCTGATGGACGTCCCCTCCGACGACCTGTTCGCGGAGCTGTTCGCCAAGCAGCTTGGGGTCCTGTTCGGCCGCGGCGGGTCGATCTCCGACGGCGCGCAGGTCATCGGCCGCACCATCGCCGACACCTACGGCCTGCACCCGACGATCCTCGACGGCTCGGGCCTGTCGCGCAACGACCGCTCCTCGCCGCTGGAGGTCGTCGATCTGCTGCGGGAGGTGTGGGGCACGCCGGTCGGCCGCGAGCTGGTCGCCTCGCTGCCGACGGTCGGCAGGGAGGGCACGGTGCGGGGGATCGGCCTGAAGACCGCCGGCCGTGGGAAACTGCGTGGCCAAGACCGGCACGCTGAACTACGTCACCAACCTCGCCGGCTACTGCCACAGCCGCGGCGGCCACACGCTCGCCTTCGCGCTGTTCATCGACGGACCGGACAACGGCACCTCCGTTCTCCTGGAGAGCCAGGATGATCGGCGCGATCGCGCGTTATTGACGAGCGTCACCCCGACGCTGCACAATCGTGGAGGCACTTGTGGAGCTGGCCGCCGCTCTCAACCTGGGAGAGATGCAGCGCTACCTCAATCGCGTCGGCGACCGCTGGCCGCTGCAGGTGGTGATGCTCGGTGGCGCGCGCGTGGACGACGCCCGCGGCGCCCCGCCCCAGCGCGAGCGGGGGCCCGAGTACGTGGTGGTGCTGGTCTCACGCGCCTTTGAGGGGATGCCGTGGCTGGAGCGCGTCTACCAGGCGACGTCGCTGTGGGACGGGATGGAGATGGGCGACGGCGCCGACGTCCACTGCTACACGCTCGACGAGTTCCAGCGCAAGCGGACCAGCACGCCACGCGTCAGGGCCGTGGCCGAGCGCGGCGTGCTGCTCTACGAGGACTCCGACCCGCTCTATCCGCTGCCGCCGGACATGCCGCACGCCAACGGCGGCAGCGGCGACGCCTCAGCTGATCGCGACCATCCGCTCGATCGGCACCCGCGCCCGATCGGCGATCTCCGCCGGCACCTTGACCTCGTGCACGCCGTCGCGCAGCGCGTCGCGGAGCTTGGGCAGCGTGATCATCTTCATGAAGCGGCACGAGGCGGCCTCGTTGGCGGCGATGAACTCGGCGTCGGGAGCGGCCAGGCGCAGCGGATGCAGCATCCCGGTCTCGGTGGCGACGATCGCGGTGCCCGCCCGAGCCCGCGCCGCCCCGTCTTCACCCAGCGAGCGGGCATAGCCGAGCATCCCGCCCGTGGAGAGCATGTGCACGCCCGCCGAGGAGATGTCCCCGGAGGCGACGTACTCCATGACGCTGGTCGAGCAGCCGCACTCGGGGTGGATGAGGAAGTCGGCGCCCGGGTGCGCCTCGCGGACGCTGGTGATGTCGTCGGGCTGTGATCCCGGCGTGGACGTGGCACTCCCCGTCCCAGACGTGCATCGGGCGGCCCAGGGTCTTCTCCACGTAGGCGCCCAGGAACATGTCGGGGCCGAAGAGGATCTCGGTGTCCTCGCCGTGGATGCGGTAGATGTGCTCGACCACCTGCACGGCGTTGGCCGAGGTGCAGCAGTAGTCGGTCTCGGCCTTGACCTCGGCGGTGGTGTTGACGTACATGACGACGAGCGCACCAGGATGTTGCGCCTTCCAGTCGCGCAACTGCTCGGCGGTGATCGAGTCCGCCAGCGAGCAGCCCGCGTCGAGATCTGGGATCAGGACCTGCTTGTCGGGACACAGGATCGAGGCGGTCTCGGCCATGAAGTGCACGCCGCAGAACGCGATCGTGCCGGCGTCGGAGGCCGCCGCCTGCTGGGAGAGCCCCAGCGAGTCGCCGACGTAATCGGCGACGTCCTGGATCTCGGGCAGCTGGTAGTTGTGGGCGAGGATCACGGCCCCGCGAGCGGCCGCCAGCTCGCGCACCTCGTTCTGGAGGGCGGGGATGTTCTCGAGCATCAGCGGCGCCTCGGTGGCGCTGAGCATGGGCAGGTTCATGGCAATGGGGTGAGGAGGAGGGAGAGATCGAGGGCCGGCGCGCTGTGCGTCAGCGCACCCACCGAGACGAAGTCTACGCCCGTGCTCGCGACCTCCCTGAGCGTCTGAAGCGTCACTCCGCCACTGGCCTCGAGCTCGGCGCGGCCGCCCACGTGCTCCACCGCCCGGCGCAGCTCGTCGGGGCTCATGTTGTCCAAAAGAATGCGGATCCCGCCCGCCCCCCCGGCGTCCAGCGCCTCGTCGACCTCGGCCAGGTCGCGGCATTCGACCTCGAGCGGCAGGTCGGGGGCCTCCTCGCGGGCGCGGCGCACGGCCACCCCCACCCCACCGGCCAGCGCGGCGTGGTTCTCCTTGATGAGGATCGCGTCATAGAGGCCGGAGCGGTGGTTGGTGGCTCCGCCGGCGGCGACCGCGGCCTTCTCCAGCGCCCGCAGCCCCGGGGTGGTCTTGCGCGTGTCCAAGATCGTGGCTTCGAGTCCCTGCCACCGCCTGGACCGCGCGGGCCGCCATGGTGGCCACGCCTGAGAGCCGCTGCAGGAAGTTGAGCGCCGTGCGCTCGCCGGACAGCAGCGCCCGCGCCCGTCCCTCGATACGCAGCACCTCGCCGTCGTCGCGCCAGAGGCCCTCGGCCACCACGCGCGTGAAGACCGCACCGGGATCCAGCAAGCGGAACACCTGCTCGGCCACGTCCAGGCCGTAGATGACGCCAGGGGCCTTCTGGCGGATGACCGCGCGGGCCCGGGTCTCGGCGGGCACGGTGGCGGCCGTCGTCACGTCGCCATCGCCGAGATCCTCGGCCAGCGCGCGGGCGACGACCTCGGCGGAATCGATGGCGTGCGCGTCCATGCACCGCGAGCATAGGACGGGACGTGATGACACGAATTGTTGAGCTTTCGTTACGATAGGCGGGTTCACCGCCAGCGGGGACCTCGTACTTCGGACCGGCAGTCGACGAGAATCAGAGCGGCGTCTACGCTGCTGGCTGGTGGTGAGTCTTCGGTTATTCCTGGACCGGCCCAGTGGGCGCAAACATGAGGAGCAACGTATGAAGAGCCGTGCCATGACCGCGATCGCGGTCGTCCTGACCTGTGGAGGTGTGGCTGCCGCAGCGCAAGCCGCCGGGCCTCCCCCGCCGCCGAAATCACCCACCGGTAAGACGGTGAGGCAGGTCGCCATCGGCGGCGGCATTGCCACCCCGACCTCCTTTGCCTTCGGCAATGGGCAGGTCTTCGAGGGTGACGGCGGCGTGGAGACCAGCAAGATCCCGAACGGCGGTGTGTTCGTCCTCAAGAACGGCACGGGCGTCAAGATCGCCAACTCGCCGATGTTCGTCTCCGGCCTGGCCTTCCACGGCGGCTCGCTGTACGTCGCCGGCGGCTCGGTGACGGGCCCGACCAGCGCCACCTTCACCATCCAGAAGTGGACCGGCTGGAACGACACGACCAACACGTTCGCCACCCAGAGCATCGTCTACACGGCCCCGAAGGGGTTCCAGGGCTTCAACGGCATCGCCTTCGGCCCGGACGGCCGGCTCTACGTGGGCGTCGACGTCGGCCTGCTCAACAAGAATGACCACGGGCCGGCCAAGTCTCCCTACGTCTACGACATCCTGTCCATGAAGGCCAACGGCAAGGGCCTGAAGGTCTTCGCCAGCGGCATCCGGCAGCCGTGGCAGATGGCGTTCGCGCCCGGTTCGAAGAACCCGCTGGTGTCGGATCTCGGCCAGGACAGCGGAGCGAAGAACCCGCCCGACTTCATCCTCAAGGTGCATCAGGGTGACAACTACGGCTTCCCGAAGTGCAGCTGGGTGAAGCTGAAGGCGTGCACGGGCTACGCCAAGCCGTTCCGGACGTTCAAGCCGCACACCGACATCATGGGAATGGTCATCATCGGCAAGAAGCTCTACGTGACCTCGTTCCTGGGGTCCACGGGCAAGGCCGGCGAGGTCTTCTCGATGCCGCTCTCGGGCGGCAAGCTGACGCCGGTACTCACCGGCTTCGTCGCTCCGACCGTTGGTCTGGGCGTCGACGGCAAGACGCTGTACGTGGGCGAGCTGACCGGCCAGGTCTTCTCGGTCACGCCGTAGCTCGATGGTGGGCGCGGGCCGTGCGGTCCGCGCCCTCACTCGCTGGAGGGCCCGCAGTCCGGGCCGCGCCCATGCCCGACGAGGGCGGCCGAGAAGTTTTCACACGAATTGCAGCGATTTGGTTACGGTGCGCATGGATCACGACCTAAGGGGGATTTCGTGCGTCGGATTGGGAGTCGTGCCGGGATAGGGGCGGTGGTGGCGCTGGTCGCGCTGGTTGCGGCAACGGCCGCGCTCGCGAAACCAGTGACCAAGGTGGTCACTGCGGGGCCGCCGGCGTCGATCAACAAGATCGCCGCCACGCTGCTCCCCAAGAGCTTCAACAAGTCCTACAACCCGGACATCAACGCCTTCTTCAACAAGAAGACGACCATCAACGTCGGGGACACGGTGTCATTCCAGATCCGCGGCTTCCACGACAGTCGACCTGCCCGCCAAGGGCGGCGCGGCAGTGCCGCTGCTCGATCCCGGGCAAGATCACCACCGGCGTCAACGACGCCGCAGGGAACCCGTTCTGGTTCAACGGCAAGGTGCCCAGCCTCGGTTTCAACCCGGCGCTGTTCGCCCCCACCAAGGCCACGACCTACAACGGCAGCAAGCGGCTGGACAGCGGGCTGCCGCTGAGCGGCCCGCCCAAGCCGTTCAACGTGAAGTTCACCAAGCCGGGCACGTACAAGTTCTTCTGCGACGTGCACCCCGGCATGATCGGGACCGTCGTGGTCAAGCGCGCCGGTAAGCCGATCCCGTCGGCCAAGCAGGACGCTGCGGCTCAGGTCGCCCAGGTGACCGCGGACCTCAAGGCCGCCAAGAAGGTGGCGAGCACCAAGCAGCCGGCCGACACCGTCAGCCTCGGCGAGTCGACGCCCGGGCGGCGTGGAGCTCTACGACATGTTCCCGGCGACCGCTCACGGTCAACGCGGGCACGGTCGTGACCTTCCACATGTCGAAGTTCACCGTACGAGGACCCACACCGCGACCTTCGGGACCACCTCGACTCTCAAGGCGCTGGCCAAGGGGTTCACAACGCCCAACTTCCCGTCCCAGGGCGTCTATCCGAGCGATCCGACCCAGCCCATCCACGGAGTCGCCGACCAACCACGGCAACGGCTTCGCCAACACCGGTGTGCTGGACCAACAACTCGGCCACCACACAGATCCCGGCCTCGAGCAAGATCGACTTCACCACAGCCGGGACGTATCAGTTCATCTGTCTGATCCACCCGTTCATGCAGGGGACGATCATCGTCAAATGAGGTGAACCTGCCCGCCGCGGGCCTCGCGGTCCGCGGGTGGGCGGGTCGCAAAGCCGACGGGCACAGGTGTGGGCCTCAGGGCCCGGACTTGCCCGTGAAGCCGCAGAGACGGCCGGGCTCAGCGCGGCTCAGCGGTGCCCGACGGCGGCGGCCACCGCCCCGTTCTCGGTGCGCGGCCTCGGCCAGCACCCGGACGGTGGTGAAGGTCGGATCGGCGGCGCCGTGCAGACGGGCGCCGGCGGCGGTCAGCTCGCGCAGGTAGCGCACGACCTCGGCGGTGACCCGCTCGCCCGGCAGCAGCGTCGGGACGCCCGGCGGGTAGCCGGCGATCGACTCGCAGGAGATGCGGCCGATGGCGTCGTCGACCGGGATGGTCTCGCCCTCGCCCAGGAACGCCTCGCGGATGGGGACGACGCTCTGGTGCTCCAGCGACGTCGCCGGCGCGGCGATCGCCGGGCCCTCGCCGGGCCGCGACAGCGTGCGCACGGTCTCGGCGAAGTCGTGGGCGAAGCGCTCGAGCGGCTCCACGGGCTGGCCCATGCCGAGCACGAGCACGAGCGTGGCATGGGTGGCCAGCTCGATGTAGATGTCGTAGGCGGCGCGCAGCTCGGCGGCCAGCTCGTAGCCGGTGACGCCGGTGCCGCGCACGTCGATGACGATCCGCAGCGGGTCCCAGCCCGCGATCCCGGGCCGGCCGACCATGGCCTCGCCGACGACCGCGATGCCGGGGATGGACTCGATCGCCTCCCGGGCGCGCGCGGACGCGGCGATCGTGCGGTCCAGCAGCGCCTCGCCGTGGGCCGCGAGCTGGCGCCGGGCGCTGTCCAGCGAGGCCAGCAGCAGCGAGTTGGGGCTGGTGGAGCGCACCAGGCGCACGCAGCGGGCCACCTCGGCGGGGTCGATCAGCCCGTCCTCGGCGACATGCAGCATCGCCGACTGGGTGAGGCTGCCGACGATCTTGTGCGTGGAGGCCAGCACGGCGTCGGCGCCCTGGCGCAGCGGAGACTCGGGCAGCGCCGGGTGAAAGCCGAAGTGCGACCCCCAGGCGCAGTCGACGACCAGCGCCGCGCCCGCGGCGTGGGCCACCTCGGCGCAGCCGCGCACGTCGGCGGCCATCCCGTAATAGGTCGGGGAGACGATGAAGGCGGCGCTGATGTCGGGTGAGCGCGCCAGCGCCCGCGCGAGCGCCTCGGGGGTGACCCCGTGGGCCATGCCCAGCTCCGGGTCGTACTCGGGCGCGACGAAGCTCGCCATGCCGCCCGACAGCACGAGGCCGTCGACGATGCTGGCGTGCGAGTTGCGCTGGACGAGCACGTGGCGGCCGGGCTTGGCCAGGGCCAGGCACAGGGCGTGATTGCCCTGGGTGGCCCCGTTGGTGAGAAACCACGTCTGCCCGGCGCCGTAGGCGGCCGCGGCCAGCTCCTCGGCGCGCTGGTACGGGGTGGGCGTGGGCCCGGTGTCGATGCCCTCGATGTCCTGGCAGATGTCGAGCGCCAGCGCGCGCTCGCCGATCGCGGAGCGCAGCCCCGGATCGGCGCCGGGGCCGCCCTTGTGGCCGGGCACGTGGAAGCGCACCGAGCCGCGGAAGCCGTAGGAGACGATCGCCTCGAGGTAGGGCGCGGTGGGGTGCTCGCGCCGGGGGCGGCGCGTGTCGGCGGGATCGCGGGGCTCGGACACGAGCGCGCCGTCGCGCAGCTCGCCGGCCTCGGTGTCGTCGCGAGGGTCGTGGGCGGGCGCGGGAGACGAGGCGCTCATTTGGCCGCCTTGAGCAGGTAGCTGCGGACGAAGCCGTCCAGATCGCCGTCGAGCACGCGGTTGGCGTCGCCCATCTCGTAGTCGGTCCGGTGGTCTTTGACCATGGTGTAGGGGTGCAGGACGTAGGAGCGGATCTGGGACCCGAAGTTGACGTCCTGCGCTTCTCCTTTCTCGCGTGCGATCTCCTCCCGGCGCTTGCGCTCCTCCAGCTCCAGGAGCTTGGAGCGCAGCATCGCCATGGCCTCGGCCTTGTTGGAGGACTGCGACCGCTCGTTCTGGCACTGGACCACGATCCCGGTCGGCTTGTGGGTGATGCGCACCGCCGAGTCGGTCTTGTTCACGTGCTGGCCCCCGGCGCCGCTGGCCCGGTAGGTGTCGATCTGCAGGTCGTCGTCGTCGATCTGGACCTCGGCGGACTCCGCGACCACCGGCGAGACCTCGACTCCGGCAAAGCTCGTCTGGCGCCGGTTGGCCGAGTCGAAGGGCGACAGGCGCACCAGCCGATGCACGCCCTTCTCGGATCCGTAGAGGCCGTAGGCGTTCTCGCCCTTGACCCGGAACGTGGCCGACTTGATGCCCGCCTCCTCCCCCGGGGACGCCTCCAGCAGCTCGACCTCGAAGCCGCGCTTCTCGGCCCAGCGCATCTCCATGCGCAGCACCATCTCGGCCCAGTCCTGGGCGTCGGTGCCGCCGGCGCCGGCGTTGACGGTGACGAGCGCGTCGCCGGCGTCGTAGCGGCCGGCGAACAGGCGCTCCTCCTCCAGCTCGTCGAGACGGGCCTGCACGCCGGCGATCTGCTCCTCCAGCTCGGAGGCGATGCCCGGGTCCTCCTCGGCCAGCTCGGCGAGCGGCTCCAGGTCCTCGACGTCGGACTCGAGCTGACGAAAGACGCCCAGCTTGCGACTGGCCCGGGCGTGCTCGGCGGAGACCTTCGCCGCCCGCTCCTGGTCATCCCAGAAGCCCGGCGGCCCCCATCTCGTCTTCCAGCGCGGTGGTGCGCTGGGCTAGCTCAGCGGGGTCAAAGATAGTCCGAAAGCAGCTTGAGCTGCCCGCGGATTGCCGCGAGACGCTGGTGCAGCGGCTCTGAGGGAGCGGTCGCCATACGGGCGCTCACGTTAGCAACCACCGGCCCGTGTGCTTTGAAATGTGACCATTGGGTAGGGATTGCCGGTAACGGCTGTTACCGAGAGGGAGGCTCCGCCGTGTACAAGCAGGTACTCGACCCCGTGTCCCATTCGCTGGGACTCACATCGATCTTCGCCATCCTGCCCCTGCTGACGCTGTTCGTCCTGCTGGGAGTGGTGCGACTCAAGGCGCAATGGGCGTCGCTGTGCGCCCTCGTTGTCGCCATCCTCGTCGCGGTCATCGTCTACCCGATGCCGGTCGGCCAGGCGGCCGACTCCGCGCTCGAGGGCGCCGCGTTCGGTCTCTGGCCGATCATGTGGATCGTCATGACCGCTCTGTGGATCTTCAACATGACCGACGCCACCGGGCACTTTGCCGTCCTGCGCCGGTCGTTCGCCGCGATCTCAGACGACATGCGGGTGCAGGTGGTGGTCATCGCCTTCTGCTTCGGCGCGCTGCTCGAGGCCCTGGCCGGCTTCGGCACGCCTGTGGCGATCTGCAGCGTGATGCTCGTGGGGCTGGGACTGAGCCCTCTGCGCGCCGTCGCGGTGGCGCTGGTGGCCGATACGGCGCCGGTGGCCTTCGGCGCCATCGCCATCCCCATCACCACCCTCGCACAGGTGACCGGCCTGCCGGTCCAGCACCTGGGTCGATGGTCGGGCGCCAGACGCCCTTCCTGGCGCTCATCCTGCCGTTCATCCTCGTGTTCATGGTCGACGGCCGCCGCGGCTTGCGGGCCGTGTGGCCGGCGGCGCTGACGGCCGGCTTCGTGTTCGCGATTCTGCAGTTCTCGATCTCCAACTACGTGTCGGTGCAGCTGACCGACATCGTCGCCTCCCTGGGTTCGGCCGGCGCGCTCGTGATGTTCATGCGCGTCTGGCACCCCAGCGCCCCGGGCGCTCCGGCGACGCCGCGACCGGCACCGCCCCGCGATCGCCGGCGGCAGCACCGCCGATGCAGCCTTCGAGCGCGACGTGCGCGCACGTTCGGGCGGCAACGGCGACGGTCCGCCGCCCACGGCCAAGGAGATGATGCTGGCCTTCGCCCCCTACGCATCATCGTGATCGTCCTGGGCATCATGAGCCTCAACTCGGTCATCAAGTGGCTGGACGGAGGCACCACGAAGTTCCTGTGGCCGGGTCTGCACGTCGTCGGTCACACGGGTAAGGCGCCCACGAGCGAGATCTTCAAGCTCAACTGGTTCACCGCCGCGGGCACGGGGCTGCTCGTCTCAGGGATCCTCACCGCGCTCATCCTGCGTGTCTCTCCGCTGCGAGCGGTGCGGATCTTCGGACAGACGCTCGTACCAGATCAGGTGGGCGATCTTCACCGTCTGCACCGTGCTGGCCATCGCCTACGTGATGAACATGTCGGGCCAGACGATCACGCTGGGCACCTGGGCAGCCGGGGCCGGCGGGTTCTTCGCCTTCCTGTCGCCGCTCATCGGCTGGTTCGGGACCGCGGTCACCGGGTCTGACACCTCGACCAACTCGTTGTTCGGCGCGCTGCAGGTGGCGGCGGCCAAGCAGTCGGGTCTGTCGCCGACGCTCCTTGCGGCCGCCAACAGCTCCGGCGGCGTGATGGCCAAGATGGTGTCGCCTCAGAACCTCGCCATCGGCGCCGCGGCCGTCGGCCTGGCCGGACGCGAGGGCGACATCTTCCGCAAGGTGATCGGGTGGTCGGTGGGTCTGGTGCTGCTGATGGCGGTGCTGGTGCTGCTCCAGTCCGGCGTGCTCTCGTTCATGGTCCCGTCGTAGGCGGCCCTGACGTTGGTTGTGCTGGCGTGCGCGCGCACAACGCGGGCGCACGTCAACGCCGACCACGGATGAGGCAGTCTTGAACGCTCAGATCGCGCTCAGCCCCACGCGAGCGGGTGCGATCTGTGCGTGCAGCCCGCTGAACTCTCACATCACGCCGCGTGGAACGGGCGGGCGTGTGATCCCGTCGTACAGAGCCCCGTCCCTCCCGAGCGGTCGTTGAGGTGCACCGATGCCCCCGCGAGCTTCTCCTCCGTCTCCGACGCCACAGAGCGCACACTCCCGACCATCGAGGCGCGCGCTCTGAAACCCCTGTGATCCCGACGCACTGGAGCACAGCGCTGGGTTGCCCCCCACGCGCGCTCTGTGGCGTCGGGACCCACGGGGGGACCTGCGTCATCTGAAGCGTGGTACGCACGCTTATTTTGCGGGGGCGCGGGACCGCAGGGGGGCGGCGTGCGGGCGCGCGGGCGCGGGACCGCAGGGGGGCGGCGTGCCGGCGCGCGGGGGCGCGGGACCGCAGGGGGGCGGCGTGCCGGCGCGCAGGCGCGCGCGGCGCGGGGGGCGGCGCGGGGGCGAGCTCGCTAGTCGATGTAGTCGTAGGCCTCGAGGGTGAGGAACTCGGCCAGCGGCTCAGACAGTGCGACCTTCTCGAAGATCGCGCGCGTCTCGTCGGGGCGCCCGGCCTGCCAGGTCTCCTCCCCCACCTCGGAGCGGATCTTGGCGGTCTCCTCGTCGAGCAGCTGGCGCACGAGCTCGGCGGTGACGGTGCGCCCGTCCTCGAGCTGGCAGCCGTGGTGGACCCACTGCCAGATCTGGGAGCGCGAGATCTCGGCGGTGGCGGCGTCCTCCATCAGCGAATTGATCGCCGCGGCGCCGCGGCCGCCCAGCCAGAAGGACACGTACTGGAAGCCCACGTTGACGTCGGTGCGCAGGCCCGCCTCGGTGATCTTCCCCGGCGTCTGGCCCAAGGCCAGCAGGTCGCCGGCGCTCACCGACACATCGGGGCGCTGGACCGACAGCTGGTTGGCGGCGCCGTCCAGCCCCGTCTCGAACACCTCGCGCGCCGTCGGGACGAGGTCGGGGTGGGCCACCCAGGTCCCGTCGTAGCCCTGCTCGACCTCGCGCTCCTTGTCGGCGCGGACCCCGGCCAGCGCCTTCTCGTTGGCCTCCTCGTCGCGGCGTGACGGGATGAGCGCGGCCATCCCGCCCATGGCGTGGGCGCCGCGCTTGTGGCAGGTGGCGGCCAACAGGTCGGTGTAGGCACGCATGAAGGGCACGGTCATCGTCACGTCGCCGCGGTCGGGAAGGACCATCTCGCGCCGGTCGGCGAAGCACTTGATCGCGGAGAAGATGTAGTCCCAGCGGCCGGCGTTCAGGCCGGCCGAGTGGTCGCGCAGCTCGTAGAGGATCTCGTCCATCTCGAACGCGGCCGGCAGCGTCTCGATCAGCACGGTGGCCTTGATCGTCCCCCGCTTCATGCCCACGCGGTCCTCGGCGTAGTCAAAGACGTCGTTCCACAGCCTCGCCTCCCGGTGGGACTCCATCTTGGGCAGGTAGAAGAACGGGGCCAGGCCGGACGCGATCAGGGGCGGACCGGAGTTGAAGTAGTACATGCCGAAGTCAAACAGGCCGCCCGCCACCGGCTCACCGTCCACGCGCACGTGGCGCTCGTCCAGATGCCAGCCGCGGGGGCGGACGAGCAGCGTCGCCGGATCGTCGACGAGCTCGTAGTGGCGCCCGTCGGAGCCGTCGTAGGTGATCGTGCCCATGATCGCGTCGCGGAGGTTGATCTGCCCCTGGACCATGTTGTGCCACGTGGGGGCGTTGGCGTCCTCGAAGTCGGCCATGAAGCCGTCGGCGCCGGAGTTCAGGGCGTTGATGACCAGCTTGCGGTCGGTGGGCCCGGTGATCTCCACCCACCGCTGCTGGAGCGCCTCGGGCACCGGCGCCACCGTCCAGTCGCCGGAGCGGATCTCCTCGGTCTCGGGCAGGAAGTCCAGCATCTCGCCCTCGGCCAGGCGCGCCCGCCGTTGCACGCGGGCGCGCAGCAGCTCCTGGCGGCGCTCCTCGAACTCGGCGTGCAGCTCTGAGACGAACTCCAGGGCATTGGGGCTGAGGACCTCGTCAAAGGCGGGCTCGGCCCGCCCCTGCAGTTCAAGTCGCGTGCGCGCGGCCATCTGCATTCATCCTTTCTCAAGCGTATGGGCGGCCAAACGGTATGTTGCCGCCCATGGCTTCTCTAAACGATGACGGGGTCCGCGGCCTGTTGGAGGCGGCCGCCGGGGCCGAGCCGCCGACGCGCGTGCGATACGCCAAGGGGTAGATGGGCCGGCGGCGCCACTCAGGCGCCGTGGCACTTCTTGTACTTCTTGCCCGAGCCGCACCAGCACGGGTCGTTGCGCCCGATCTGCTGGGACTCGTCGACGACGCGCTGCTGCACCGGCTCGGGTGGCGGTTGGGCGGGATCAGCTCATCGTAGGCCCCGCCCTGCTCGGCGCCGGCGGCCGCGGCCATCGCCATCGCGCCGGCCGCGCTCTGGCCGCCGGAGTAGGTGACCCGGCCGCCTCCGGTCGCCGACGAGGCCGACGAGCTCCCGCTGCGGCTCGGGCGGCTGGGGCGGCATCGGCTGGCCGTTGGCGTCGTGGATGGTCACCTGCACGTGGTAGATGAGCCGGGCGAAATCTGCCCACACGCTGTTCATGAGATCCTGGAAGAGCTCGTAGGCCTCGTTCTTGTAGGCCACCAGCGGATCCATCTGGGCCAGCCCGCGCAGGCCGATGCCGTGCTGCAGGTAGTCCATGTCGTAGAGGTGCTCCTGCCAGCGCTGGTCGATGATCTCCAGCAGCAGGTAGCGCTCGACGTGGCGCATGAGCTCCTCGCCCAGCTCCTCCTCGCGATGGTCATACTCGGCCAGCGCCTCCTCCTGGAGGCGCACGACGAGGTCCTCGCGGTCCACTCGGCCGGGCTCGGGAAGCTCGAAGTCGTCGGACGGGATGTAGATCTCCTCGATCCGGCGCATGAGCCCATCCAGATCCCAGTCCTCGACGAACTCACCGGCGGTGTACTCGTCGACGAGCCGGTCGATGAGGTTGACGATCTCCTCGCGGGCGGCGGCGCTCATGTCGCGGCCCTCCAGCACCTCGTCGCGGTAGGTGTAGACGACCTCGCGCTGCTGGTTGAGCACGTCGTCGTACTCCAGCGTGTGCTTGCGCTGGAGGAAGTGCTGCTCCTCGACCTTGCGCTGGGCCTTCTCGATCTGCTTGGAGAGCATCCCGGCCTCGATCGGCTCCTCGTTGCCCTCGTCGTCGACCGAGCCCAGCCGGTCGAGGATCTTGTAGATCCGCTCGCCGGCGAACAGGCGCACGAGGTCGTCCTGGGCCGAGAGGAAGAACCGCGACTCGCCCGGGTCGCCCTGGCGGCCGGAGCGGCCGCGCAGCTGGTTGTCGATCCGCCGCGACTCGTGGCGCTCGGTGCCGATGATGAACAGGCCGCCGGCCTCCATCACCTGCTCGCGCTGGGCCTCGACGCGCTCCTCGATCGCCGGGAGGACCTTGGGGAAGTGCTCCTCGTAATCGGGGTCGTCGGGCTGGAGCCCGAGCTTGGCCACCTCGAGGGTCGCCAGGTGCTCGGCGTTGCCCCCGAGCTTGATGTCCACGCCGCGGCCGGCCATGTTGGTGGCGATCGTGACCGCGCCGGGCGC
Organism: uncultured Actinomycetota bacterium; assembly: GCA_963790605.1. Lineage (GTDB taxonomy): Bacteria > Actinomycetota > Thermoleophilia > Solirubrobacterales > Solirubrobacteraceae > Palsa-465. Next base: position 185,683 of record CAWBPG010000008.1, read on the forward strand.
GCCGGCCTCGGCGACGATCTCGGCCTCGCGGGCGGCGTACTCGGGCTTGGCGTTGAGCACGGCGTGCGTGATGCCGCGCTTGGTCAGCTGCTCGGACAGCAACTCGGACACCTCGACCGCGATCGTGCCCACCAGGATCGGCTGGCCGGCCTTGTGGCGCGCCTCGATCTCCCTGGCCACGGCGCTCCACTTGCCGTCCTTGGTCTTGTAGACCTGGTCGTTGCGGTCGTTGCGCACCATCGGCCGGTTGGTGGGGATCTGGACCACCGGGAGCTCGTAGATCTTCATGAACTCGGTGGCCTCGGTGAGCGCCGTCCCGGTCATGCCCGACAGCTTGTCGTACATCCGGAAGTAGTTCTGCAGCGTGATCGTGGCCAGGGTCTGGTTCTCCTCCTGGACCCGCACGCCCTCCTTGGCCTCCACCGCCTGGTGCAGGCCCTCTGACCAGCGCCGGCCCTCCAGGATGCGCCCGGTGAACTCGTCGATGATCTTGACCTCGCCGTCGATCACCTCGTAGTCGTAGCCGCGCTTGTAGAGCGACTCGGCGCGCAGCGACTGCATGAGGTGGTTGACCAGGTGGCCGTTCTCGGCCCGGTAGAAGTGGTCGATGCCCATGAAGCGCTCGGCCTTGGCCACGCCCTGCTCGGTGATCGAGACGGTCTTGTGCTTCTCGTCGAACTCGTAGTCGAAGTCGGCGACGAAGTCCTTCTTGGACCGCGGGTCCATGCCCTCCGGGGTCTTGCCGGCGGTGAGCTTGGGGGCGAGGCGGGCGAACTTGGCGTAGAGGTCGGCGGCCTGCTCGGGGGCGCCGGAGATGATCAGCGGCGTGCGCGCCTCGTCGATGAGGATGTTGTCCACCTCGTCGACGATGGCGAAGCGGTGGTAGCGCGTCTTGCCGTCCTCGGCCTTCTCGCGCCCGCCGTGCTGGAACTTCTCCTCCAGACTCTTGGCCATGTTGTCGCGCAGGTAGTCAAACCCGAACTCCGAGTTGGTGCCGTAGGTGACGTCGGAGGCGTAGGCGGCGTGCTTCTCCTCGAAGGGCTGCATGTTCTGCAGCACGCCGACGGTGACGCCGAGCATGTCGTAGATCGGCTTCATCCACAGCGCGTCGCGGCGGGCCAGGTAGTCGTTGACGGTGACGACGTGGACGCCATGGCCGGGCAGCGAGTTCAGCACCACGGCCAGCGTCGCGGTGAGGGTCTTGCCCTCGCCGGTCTTCATCTCGGCGATGCAGCCGTCGTGCAGGACCATGCCGCCGATCAGCTGCACGTCGAAGTGGCGCATGCCCATCGAGCGCTTGCCGGCCTCGCGGACCAGCCCGAAGCACTCGTAGAGCAGATCGTCGAGCGGTTCGCCGTTGCGGGCCCGCTCGCGCAGGCCGTCGGCGGCTTCCCTCAGCTCGTCGTCGCTGTCGTGCTCCAGCTCCGCCTCGAAGGCATTGATCCGGGAGACACGCTGCTCATAGCTCTTGAACTTCTTGGCCTCGCCCATGCGAAGCGCGCGGTCCAGGAAGGACATGAAGCTAGGGTAGCGCGGGCGGCCTCAGCGCTCGTAAGAGATCGGCATGTATTTCGGGCCAACGGCGGCTGGGGCGGCAACGACCAGCGCGGTGATCAGACAGATGCCCGCCGGCCGCGCCGCCCTCCGGCACGCATCACGCAGCCGACGATATGTCCCCAGGCAGGACTTGACTCGCCGCTACGCGCGACTCGCGCCGTTTGCGCCGCTTGTCGCGGTGGCGCTTGACCTGGACGGCCAGCTCCTCCGCGCACAGGTTGATGGAGTGGATCAGGTCGCCCGAAGCGTCCCGGGCCCGGAGCGTGACCCCCTTGAGGTGCAGCGTGGCCTCGGCCACCTTGCTGTCGGGATTCGCCGGGTTCCGCTCCTGGATCAGCTCCACCTCCAGCTCCGCCAGCTCGGAGACCTGTTTGGAGATCTTGCCGAAGCGCTTGTGGACGTGCTCGCGCACGTCGTCCGAGACGTGAAGGTTTCGGCCCTTGACCTGGATCCGCATTCGTCAACCTCCCGACTGAAGCGTCGATCTATGTGAACACGAGGTTATTCCTGCCACCGGCGTTTGTCGAGCGTCACAATGTCGCTCGTTGCTCACCAACGTTGCTCCAACCATCTCATGGACCTTCGAGCCCTCGGTCCTGATCGGGGTGGCAGCGCTGGGGGTGCTCTACGTGCTCGCGTGGCGCCGCGGACGGGCCACCGGGTCCGCGCACAAACCGGGCTACGGGCGCCTGTCGCTGTTCGCCCTGGGCCTGGTGGTCATCCTCGCCGCGCTCGTCTCGCCGATCGACGGCCTCGGCGACCAGCTCCTGCTCATGCACATGGTCCAGCACATCCTGCTGCTGGACTTCGCCCCCATCCTGCTCATCCTGGGCCTCAACAAGGTGCTCCTGCGGCCCGTCACCCGACGCGTCCATGCCGTCGAACGCCGCGCCGGGTTCCTCGCTCATCCGGCCTTCGCAGTCCTCGCCTACGCCGGCTTCATGTGGGCCTGGCACATCCCGGCCATGTACGACCTCGCGCTGCGCCACACCGCGATCCACGCCATCGAGCACCTGTGCTTCTCGGCCGCGGGGACGCTGTACTGGTGGCACCTGCTCTCACCGATCCGCAACCGGCACCGGCTCGGCGGCATGGGCCCGGTGGCCTACATGGTCTCCACCAAGCTCCTGGTGGGGATCCTGGGGATCGTGCTCGCGTTCGCGCCCGCGTCGTTCTACCCCTTCTACGAGCACCACCCCCGCTACTGGGGCCTCTCCCCCTCCGAGGATCAGTCGATCGCCGGGCTGCTGATGGCGCTCGAGCAGTCGATCGTGATGGGGATCGCGCTCGTGTGGGTGTTCGTGAAGATGCTGGGCGAGTCAGAGCGCGAGGCCCAGCGCGAGGAGCGCTACGAGGTGGTCTAGTGCTGGCGCGCGCGGTGCGTGCCGCAGCGACCACGGACGCCGGCCGCGCGGAGGGAGGTGGGGGTGGGTGGGCCCCCATACCCTCCGCGCGATCGCGGCATCAGTTCACTACTTGCTGCAGGCGGCTGAGCCCTTGACCGTCGAGGTCTGGCTCGGGCCGGGGGCCCCGGTCGACGTCGGCAGGTTCGCCGTGAACGTCGTGGTGTAGGGGCGCTTGCCCTTCAGGCAGGCGACGGACGCGGACGCGGCCACCGTCTTGCCCTTGACCTTCTTGGTGAGCTTGGCCCAGACCAGGTGCTCGGTCTCGAGCGAACCGGCCACGCCGGGAGCCGGGAAGCTCACGTACTTGGGGACCGGGACGTCGACGACCAGGTACTTGCCCTGGGTCTTGTACGTCGCGGGGTAGGGGCCGACCTGGCCGGTCTTCAGGGCGCCGCCCAGGCACTCGTGGTTCGGCTCCTGGTCGACGAAGAAGAACGACAGTTTGCCCTGCCCGCCGTTCCAGACGTGCAGCAGCGGGTCACACGGCGATCCGGCGGCGGTGAAGTTGTTCGCCGCGCCGACGGAGGCCGTGATGAAGCCGGTGGCGACCATCGCGCCCTTGGGGCAGCTCGTGTCGTCGCCGGCGGCGGAGATCTTGGAGGCGCTGCAGGTCGGGAAGTCCTTCCCGTCAGCCTTCAGGCCGTAGATCTTGGTGACGATGTCGGTGAGGACCGCGGTGCGGTTCCCGCCGGTGCCCTTGGCCACGATGTTCTGGGTGTAGCTGACGGGCACGGGCTTGGCCGCGGTCCCGGCCTTCTTGCCCGAGAACGACAGGGTCGCCGTGTAGGTGTTGATCGACGCGGCGTAGGCCACGCCGGCAACTGCCAGCGCCCCAAGGGCGGCGGCGATCAGGACGATTTTCTTCAAGTGACTCCTCCTGGAGTGGGTCGTTGGTCTTCGCTGTGGGCCCGGCGCCGGTCTACGTCAGGGCTCACGGAAGCGGTTGAAGGTGGGGGAAGGTCTGGTTCTGACCGGTGGTCGTGCTGCCCAGCGGGGTTTGAGCCTTGCACGGGGGTCCACCGGGCTGGGCGGTGTAGTAGTACTTCGCGACGAGTTGCGCGAGGGTTAACACGGTCCCGGTGACGGAAGTTGTGGTCTGCGAGAGCGATGAGCCTATCGCCGGGAGCGGGTGAGCGGTGCACAGGTAGCTCCCGAACACGCTCAGGCCGTGCAGCAGCTCGGTGTAGCCGCCGGGCGCCATGTATGCATTGGAGCGGTTGCTGAGCGGCCGGACCGCATAGCCGGTGAGCAGCTCGGGGTTGATGGGATTGGAGATCCGGAGGTAGTGGGCGCGGCCGCCGTTGCCGGAGGCGAACTGTCCCTGCTCGGTGGCCGTGCTGTTGGCGAAGAACGCGGCGATCTCCCGGCGGTAGGACTGGATGTAGTCGATCACCGGGACCAGCTCGCCCAGATACGGCTTGAGGCGCACCAGGAACGGGACCGTGTCGTTGAGGAACGTGGTGAGCGCCGGGAACCCGGCCTTGGACGCCCGGGTCAACGGCGCGACGTCGACCATGAGGTCGCGCAGTTCGGGCGCCAGGACGACCAGGCGCTGAAGCGCCGGGCTGAGCTGCACCGCGGCGGGGCGCAGCTCGTCGATGAGTGGCTTGGTCGTCTGCGAGAACGTCCCCAGGCGATTGATGGTGAAACGGGCCTCGGTGAGGAAGGCCGGGAAGGCCCGGATCGTGTTGGCCAGGTCCTGGTCCCGTGCGGCCGTGGCGGCGAACAGGCCGTTGGAGTTGCGCACGAACCCCTGCAGAGCCGCCGGGGACCTGCTCAGCGCCGCGAATACCTGGGCGCCGTCGCGCAGCAGCGTCGTCGTGGCGGCGCTCTGGCGGTTGAGCACGGCCAGCACCGAGTCGACGTTGGTGGCAAACGGATAGAGCTGGGCGAAGGCCTGGTTGAACTGCTCGCCGCGGTTGGTCAGGGCGATCCCGGACTGCTGCAACCAGGTCTCAAACGCCTGGCGGGTCTTGGGATCAAAGGCCGAGAAGATCTGATCCAGCTGCACCGTCGGCGCCACCTGAGCCTGCGGCAGGCTCCCGCCGTCGGGCAGGTTCCGGGTGTTGGGAACGCCCGGCGAGAGCTCGACGTAGGTCTCCCCCAGCAGCGTCTTCTGGCGCAGGATCGCCCGCGTGTCGGCAGGCCGGGGCGCGTACTGCTTGTCGATCTCGATCACGGCGCGCGACAGCCCGGTCTTGTGGTCCAGGCTGACGCTCACGACGTGGCCCACGGGGACGCCGGAGATCTGGACCGAGGCCTGGGAGGCCAGCTCGACGGCCTGGTCGAACTCGACGCTGAAGCGATAGCCCTGCGAGGCCAGCGGCAGCGAGCCGCCGAACGAGATCCACAGGAAGATGAGCAGCCCGATGCACGAGGCCGTGAAGGCGACCATCGTGAGCATCGCGAAGTTGGAGGGCCGCTGCTTGTTCATGGGGACGAGGGGCAGGTGACCTGGCCCGCGATGGGGCTCGGGGTCACGCCCGGGAGCTTTGAGACGTCGGGAGCGTTGAGGAGGTCGAGGATCACGCCGAGCGGCTCGCTGTTGGGCTCGAGCTGGTTCTCGAAGAAGTTCAGCTCGGCGCAGGTGCCCATGAAGATGCCCTGCAGCACCGCGCCGTTGGCGTCCTGGGCGCTGACCAGGCTGTCGGCGATGTGGGCCAGCCAGGAGCCCCAGAACAGGTAGCTCTGCTGGCCGGAAGCGGGCTGGTGGGCGAGCTCGTTGAAGAGCGTGTTGAGCACCGAGATCGAGCTCGTGAGCGCCGGGATCGTGGTCTTGAGCTTGGGCGCACCCGCCGCCAGCGTGCGCGCCAGCGGCTGGACGGCCACGCTGAACGGCCGCAGCTGGTGGGCGATGACCGGCGTCGTGTCGCGGAACAGCGGCCGCGACGCCTTGAGCGCCGGCCCCAGGTTGCGCGCGAAGGGCTGGAGCTGCTGGAGCGTGGTGGTGCTGGCGTTGGCAAAGCCACGGACCTTGTTGAGCGTGTCGATGCTCTGCTGCAGCGTCGGCGGGAACTCGGTGAGCGTCTGCTGAAGCTGGGTGTCGTTGGCGGCGATCGCGCTGAGAAGTTCGTGTCCGAGGCGCGGATGAGCGATGCCAGCTGGCCTTCGACCCCGCCGAACGCGTTGGTGACGAGGTTGAGGTTGTGGATGGCCCGGCGGATGCTGGCCTGGCGGGTGGCCAGCAGGGTCGCGAAGCGCTTGGTGTCGCGGTCCAGCGGCTCAAAGCGCTTGAGCGTGCCGCGCAGGTCGGCCACCGCGTCGGCGCTGGGCGCAGTCTGTTGGCGCCGGGGTCATGGAAGGCCTGGGCGCCGGCTGACAGCAGCAGGACCAGGTAGTTGCGGGTGTCGGAGTCCAGCGAGGAGAGGATCTCCGAGACGTCCACGTCGGGCTGCGTGTTGGCCGCCGAGAGCATCCCGCCGTTGGGCACCCGGCCGGCGCTGCGGGTGCCCGGATCCAGCTCCAGGTACATGTCCTTCAGCGGCGTCCGCGGCCGCAGCAGCACCGTGGCGTTGCGGTAGATCGGCGCGTACTGCTTGTAGATGTTCATCGTCACGATGGCCTGGCCGTTGTGCAGCGAGACGCCGCCGACCTGGCCCACCTGGACCCCGGCGATGGTCACCGCCTGGCCTTGGCCCGACGTCACCGCGGCGGCCGTGGCGAACGGCGCGCGCACCTGGTAGTAGGTCTGGCCGAAGACAAACGACGGCTGGTGCTCAAGGATGTAGGTGCTCACGGCGATGGCGGCCACGATGAGCACGCCGATGGCGGCGAAGTCGGCGCGATGGGCGGCGATCGCGCGTTTCACGGCCCGACTCCCGTCTTGGCGGCGTTGAGGTTGGGCGGCGCCGCGCGGAAGCACGGCACGCTGCGGACGAGCGGCGGCTGCTTGCCGGGGTTGGCGGGGCGCGTGCCCAACGAGGGGAACACGGCGTTGCCGTAGAGCGGGCCGCCGCCGGGCAGCGAGCCGGTCGCGACCTGGTCAGCGCCGCCCCCGGCCGCCGAGCGCACGTAGCGCCCGTTGCCGTCGAAGTTCTGGCTGATGCTGGCCAGGCCGACGGCGGACTGGAACAGCTCCTGGTAGGTCTGCAGGCCGGTGGTCAGCGGCGGGTCGGAGATCCGCTCGTTGCCGGTGGGGATGACCGTGTGCACGAAGCACTTGGCCAGCTCGTCAGACCCGTCGAGCAGCGCCTTGGACGAGATCAGCGTGCTCGAGGTCCCCTGGATCGCCGGGGTCAGCGAGTTGAGCAGGCCGCCCAGCTCCTGGGGTGAGAGCAGCGCCTCGGACTGGGCCAGCCACGGCAGCCCGGCGGTGATCGTCGGCGCCGTCTGCTTGACGCTCGGGGTCAGGGCCTTGGCGAACCGCTGCGTGGGCCCAAACGAGGCCTGGAGCGGCCCGAGCGCGCTGTCGGCGGCGCGCAGGAAGGGCGGCAGCAGGGAGATCGTGGTCGACAGGTCGTCCTGGCGCGCGGCCAGCGCCCCCATGGTCGCGTTGAACGTCGTCACCAGGTCCTCGAGGCGGGTCTGCACCGAGGCCAGCGCGGAGAACGTGTGCGCGCTGCCGGTCACCACGCCCGAGAGGTCGTGGGGCTGGCTGCCCAGCAGCGCGGCGTTGACGATCGCCGAGGCCTTGAAGGCCCCGGCGGCGTACTTGAGCGAGCGGTTGAGCGCCTGCCCCGCGGTCAGCCCCTGGACGCTGGGATCCTGGGTGGCGTCCTGCGCGGCGGTCGGCCGGCCGTTGAACGACTCGCCGAGGCCCTGCAGCAGGGTCTGCAGGTCGGCGCGCGTGTTGGAGCGCAGCGCCGAGAGCACACGGTCGAGCTGCACGGGGCCCGTCGTCTGCGAGGCCGGCAGCGTCCCGCCCGAGGCGATGGTGGGGGCGCCGGGCGTCCCCGGGTGCAGGTCGACGTAGAAGTTGCCCTCCAAAAACAGCCGGGGGCGGATGTCGGCGGTGGCATCCTCATGGATGGGCAGGCCGTTTGACTGGATCGACATCGTCGCCACCGCCGCGGTGGAGGTGCCCGCCACGCGCCGCACCGCGGTGACAGTGCCGACGTTGACGCCGGCGATGCGCACCGGCGAGCCCAGGTGCAGCTGGGTCTCCACGGTGAACGTGGCCTTCAGCGTGAACGGGGCGCTGCGGAACGGGCAGCCCTCCGCCGAAGACCAGGTAGCAGACGGCCAGGATCACGATCGCGGCGATGGCGCCGGCCACGAAGTTGCTGACGCGGGACTGGTGGCGCCTCATGAACTGCCCCGGGTCGTCTTCTCGGTCTTGACGCCGACGTTGCCCGCCGGGTTGCCGAGCACGGCCTTGTTGGGATAGGGCTCGTTGCCCGCCGAGCACTCCTGGGTCTCGCCCGGCGAGGCGGTGTTGGGATAGGGATCGACGTGCAGCGGCCCCGATGCCGCGCCGGTCGAGGTGCCCGTGAAGGCCGAGCTCGAGGGCTCTGACTCATACCCCGGCACGTCGTCGATGGCGATCTGCACGAACCGCAGCAGCGCGCCCTGGCTCACGTGCTCAGACAGCACGCTCTGGGTGTTGCGCAAAAACAGCGTCACGTAGTTGCAGGTGGACTGGACCGGGGTGAGGAAGGCCAGCGGCGGTCCCAGCCGCGACAGCGTGAGCGTCAGCCGGTCGAGGCCCTGCTGGACCGACGGGTTCTGGGCGTAGGTCCCGGTGTTCTTGGACAGGGTGACCGTGCGCTGGTCAAGCGCGGCCGTGCCCGGCAGGTTGCGCGTGCCGGTGGCAAAGGCGCTGGAGAGGACCGGAGCGCTCTGGGGCAGGGTGGCGACCCCGGGGCGCAGCTCGGAGAACAGCGTCGCCGTGTCGGTGAGGAACGGGCGGATCACCGGGGTGTTGGCGATCGTCGCGTCGAACATCGGCGGCGTGTCGGAGATCGTCTCCTGCAGCGCGGGCACCGCGACCCCCGCCAGGGCGCGGAAGGTGGTGTCGAGGTTGGCGAACAGCTGCCCTTGGGTCTGGGCCACCGGGACCAGCGCGCCGGTGTAGTTCTCCAGGCTGCGGAAGAAGCCGCCGAGGTTGGTGCTGGGCGACGCCAGGTTGGCCGCCACCGGCTGCAGGTCGCGCAGCAGCGGCCCGAACGCCCCGATCGCGTTGTTGATGTCATAGCCCCGGCCGGCGAGCGCCGTGCCGAAGCCGATCGTGGCCTGCTGGACGCCCTTGCGCGTCGGCGGGGTGAACATCGACAGCACCTGGTCGAAGTCGACCTCGGTGCTCTCCTGGCGCATCGGCACGACGGCGTTCTGGCCGAAGCCGCGGCTCGAATGCCCGAGCGTGATCTCGAGGTACTTCAGGCCGATCGCGCCCTTGAGGCGGACGGTGAACTTCGAGTCCACCGGCAGCGGCTTGATGCTGTTCTGCAGCTGGACGTTGATCATCGCGATCGGCCGCCCGTCAGCGCAGCCGCTCCGGGGTGACCGTCGAGACGATGCCCACCAGCGCGCCGCCCATGTTGACGTTGTCGCCGTGGCTGAGCTCGCAGGCGTTGGCGGCCTGCACGTGCAGCTTGTAGGTGGGCACGAACGGCAGCCCGTTGGTCGCGTTGTAGGCCAGGTACACGGCGACGACCGTCACCAGCACGGTGAGGGCGCCGATCAGCACCGGGTTGCCGGCCAGGCCGGGGTCGCGGCCGACTCGATCTCACTGGCCGTTGCCCATCAGGAAGGAGAGCAGCCCCTGCATCGACGCCTGCGCCGAGGGCTGCTCCGAGGCCGACTGGACGGCCTGGGCGACGACCCGGTCGGGATGGCTCGACGACGCCTGGCGATCGGCGCTCGACGCCGCGGCGCTGGCGGCGTGGCGGCGGTGGCGGCGGCGAACGTCGAGGCGCAGCCCGGCACGGCGCTGGTGGCGTAGTTGGTGCAGCTGGAGACCAGCGGCTCGTCGCGGGCGTAGTGCCCCAGGCTGTTGAAGCCGTTGCCGGCGATCGCCCCGTTGAACAGCAGGCGCATGAGCTGCTCGATGCCGCCGGTGCTGTCCAGGCTCGAGGTGAGCTTCTGGAGGTTCGCGGCGGTGGGCTCGCCGGCGTTGCCCAGCGACTGCAGGCGGTTGGCCAGCGGCTGGGTGGCCAGCAGCGAGGGCTGGGACTTCTGGGCGGCGGCGCCGAGGTTGATGAGCGCCGTCCGGGCCTGAGCGGCGAACGGGGTGAGGTTGGCGAACTGCTGGCCCAGCGCAGCGGCGCTCTGGCCCAGGCTGGTCATCAGCGGGGTGCCCTGGTCGGCCAGCTTGCCCAGGTCGGCCATCAGCGGGCGCAGCTGGGCCAGGTAGGCGGGGAACTTCCGGAAGGTCGCGGAGATCGCTTGGGCGCGGGCGGCGCTCGCCACCGCCGTGGTGTTGGCCTGGGTGATGAAGCCCGAGATCTGGTTGCGCTCGCGGGCCAGCGGCGCCAGCACGGTGTCTGAGTCCGTGGCCAGCTGGGCCAGGGTGCGGTTCTGGCCGGCCAGGATCTTGAGCACCTTGTCGGTGTTGCCCAGGGCGGGGTTGGCGCGGTGGATGACCGCGTTGAGGTCCGAGCCGCGCGCCGCCAGGCCGGTGCCGAACTCGTTGATGATGAGCGCCAGCGACTCGCGCACCGGCTCGGTGGAGATGTCCTGGACGATGTCGGAGTCGATCGGCGAGCTCGTGCGGGTGACCGGCAGGTAGTAGGTGCCCGTGCCGGGACCCGAGCCGATGCGCGGCAGCTTGGCGGCGCGCGCGGTGCCGGGCGTGCAGTCGACGTACTCCTCGCCGATGAGCGACTGGGGCCGGATCGCGCACGTGGCGTCGTCATGGAATGGCGCGAAACGGTGGTCGGTGATGGCGATGGTCACCGCCGCCTTCTTGCCCGAGGTGACCCCCAGGGAATGGATGCTGCCGACGTTGGCGCCCGCGATGCGGACGTCCTCGCCCTGCGCGGCGAAGGAGGCGTCGTCGAAGATGGCGCGCACCAGATAGGGGCCGTTACCCGATGATGAGCGCGACGGCCCGCGGATATACGGCCACGGCGATGGCCACCACGACCAGGCCCAGCGCGATGAAGGCGATCCGTCTCACGGTCCGGGGGGCACGTCGCTCGTGCTGCAGCCGGGGACCGACTGCGGCGCCGAGCCGTCGGGGGTCGCCTGGGACGCGGACCCCGGGCACCGGTTGTGGACGGCCTTGAGGCCGTCGTAGCGCTGGGAGGGGAACTGCATCGTCAGCTCGTTGTTGGAGTCCAGCGCGAACGGGAACAGCGCGGGCTGGGTGCGCACGTAGTGGCCGTTGGCGTCGTAGTAGGCCCCCGCCTGGCCGAGGTTGGTGAGCGCGGCGACCACGTCGGGCGTGTACTGGCGCAGCGCGACGACCTGGTTCTGGGAGTCGTTGAACTGGCGGATCATCTCCGGGAGCGCGGTGGCGGCGATCCGGGCCAGGGCCGGCGTGGCCAGGGCCAGGGAGGTGAGGTCGCCGCCCCCGGACGGGTTGTGGATGAGGTCATCCAGCGCCCCGATCGTGGGGATCCCGGCCTCGATCACCTTGCGCAGCGAGGCCAGGAACTGCGGCAGGTGCCGCACCGCGGGCTTGGACGCGGCCACGAGCGGGTCCAGCGAGTTGAGCGTCGTCTGCAGGCCCGAGAAGGTGGTCGTCGCCTGGCGCAGGGTGCCCGGTAGCAGGCCGAGGGCCTGCTGGAGCGCCTGGCTCTGGCTCGCGATGGCGCCCGGTGGCGGTGCTCGTGTTGGCGATGAGCTGGCTGAGCTGGTCGCTGCGGGAGGCCAGCGCGCTGAGCGCGTCGGCGCCCTGCACGACAAGCTGATCGAACGTCGGCTGGTCTCGGGTGAGCTCGGCGGTGAGCTGGCTGGTGGTCTGCAGTCCCGGCGCCAGGTACTTCAGAGCCTGGTTGGCCTGCCGTCCGCGCCCCTTCAGCGACGCCGCCTCGCCGCGGATGAAACCGCTGAGACCGGCACGCGTGAGCGGGTCGAAGGTGTCGAACAGCTGGTCGATGTTGACCTCGGCGTAGGTGTGCGTGTCGGTGATCACCCCGCCGTCGTCGATCGGCGGCGCCTGGCTGGGCCCCGGCTCGAGCTCGACGTACCTGCTGGCGATCCCCGACAGGGAGTCCTCGACGATGCGCGCGACCGTCCCCTGATGCATCGGCCCGACGCCGCCGTGCAGTGACATGTTCACGCGCGCCTCGCCGTTGCGGGTGAGGCTGATGGAGCTGATCGTCCCCACCGCGGCCGGCCCGATGAGAACGTTGTCGCCGGTGACCAGCCCGCTGGCGTTCTGGAAGTCGGCGCTCAGCGAATAGCTGGAGCCACCGCCCAGGATGAGGATCGCGACGACCACCAGCGCGAGGCCGAGGGCACCGAGCGCCCCGGCCCGAGCGGCGGCGCTGGAGCGCGGCGACGATCCCCCGCCCACCAGCTCCTCGCTGACCGAAGCGGGCCGCCCTGCGGGACCTCCTGTCGTGCTCTCGTGCGGGCCGATGTGGCTCTCCTCCTCCTCAAAGCGCCAGAGTCATCGACGCTGCGGTTGGCATCCTGCCAGAGCCGGCGGCCTGCCATCGCCACCAGGGCTCTTAACCCGAGCCAAAAATAACGTCCTTTGCAGGCGCGGAGGGCCGGTTGAGGAGCTTGACGGCGCTAAGCCGCCAGCAAAGCCGCACCGATCGCGCCGCCCAGGTCCCCGAGCCCGGCGACCCGCACGGCGGGAGGACGCGAGTCGTTGAACAGGTGCGGGTGCATCTCGGTGGAGATCCGCTCGGCCATGGGCTGCCCGAACCGGACGCCCAGTCCCCCGCCGATGATCACGGCCTCGACATCGAGGAGGTTGACCGCGGAGGCGATCCCGGCGCCGAGCGCGTGGACGGCCCGGTCGATGAGCTCCGTGGCCAGCGCGTCCTCCTGGTGGAGGGCCTGGCCCCAGATCGAGCTGGTCAGGCGGGTGCGGCCGCGGTGCTTCATGAGCTTGAACAGGTCGGTCTTGGCGCCCTTGTCGACCTCGCGCCGCGCCCGGGTCTCCATCGCACCACGTCCCGCGTAGGCTTCCAGGCAGCCGCGCCGCCCGCACGGACAGCGCGCCCCGCCGCGGCGCACGACGGTGTGGCCGATCTCCCCCGCGGCCCCGCGGCCCCGCCACGGCTCGCCGTTGAGGATGATCCCGCCGCCCACGCCGGTGCCCCAGAACACGCCGAGCACGGACTCATAGGGCTTGCCGGCGCCGAGCCGGAACTCGGCCTGGGTCGCCACCTGGACGTCGTTGCCCAGGCGCACGGTGGTCCCGAGCCGCTCAGACAGAGCGGCGGCGAGCTCGAACGGCTCGATCCAGTTGGGGAGGTTGCGGGCGTTGGCCACGGTGCCGGCCTCGTCGTCGACGTCGCCGGGCGAGCCGACGCCGATCCCGTGCAGCGTCGCGGGCTCCACGCCGGCGGCCTTGGCCGCGCCGGTCATCGCCTCGGCCATCTGCTTGGCCACGTCGGCCGGTCCGCCATCGGTGGGGGTCGGCTCGCGCGACTGGCCGAGCACCTGGTTGTCAGCATCGACGATGATCGCCTCGATCTTGGTCCCGCCGAGGTCGATCCCGCCGCGCAGGTCGCCGTTCTCGCTCATGTGTGAGGGAGGCTACCCACCGCCCCGGCCTTCAAGCCCGGGACGTCACGCCCAGGACTGGCGGTAGTCCTGCTGCTCGACGGTCGGCTCGTCGATCCGCACCCCCAGTGCGGCCAGCTTGAGCCGCCCCACTTCACGATCGACGCCGGCCGGAACGGAGTGCACGCCCGGCGCCAGGTCGCCCCTGTGCACGACGAGCTGCTCGACGCTCAGGGCCTGCAGTGCGAAGGAGACGTCCATCACCGCTGCCGGATGGCCCTCGGCGGCGGCCAGGTTGACCACGCGGCCGTGGGCCAGCAGGTTGATCCGCCGCCCGTCGGCCAGCCGGTACTCCTCCACCAGCGGGCGGACGGCGCGGTGGCCGCCGCTGGCCAGCGCGTCGAGCTCACCCAGGTCGAGCTCGACGTCGAAGTGGCCCGCGTTGGCCAGCAGCGCGCCGTCCTTCATCCGCGCGAAGTGCTCGCGGTGCAGGACCCGGCGCGAGCCGGTGACCGTGATGAAGATGTCGCCGCGCTCGGCGGCCTCGAGCGCCGGCATCACCTGATAGCCCGCCATCCGCGCCTCGAGCGCCCGCAGTGGATCGATCTCGCACACGATGACCGCGGCGCCGGCGCCGCGAGCGCGCTCGGCCACCCCGAGGCCGGCCCAGCCGTAGCCGATCACGACCACGGTGTTGCCGGCCAGGAGCACGTTGGATGCCCGCACGATCCCGTCCAGCGCGGACTGGCCCGTGCCATGGCGGTCGTTGAGCGCGCGCTCGGTCCGGGCCTCGTTGACGGCCAGCACCGGACAGCGCAGCGTCCCCTCCTCCTGGAGGCGGCGCAGGCGCACCAGGCCGGTGGTGGTCTCCTCGGTGCCGCCGATGAGCCCGTCGAGAACCTGGCCGCCGCGGGCGTGGGCGGTGGCAATCAGGTCGGCCCCGTCGTCAAGCGTGATCTGCGGTCCTGAGCCGCCGCTGGTGTCCAGCAGGGCCAGCACGTGCTGCACGTAGGTGTCGACGTCCTCACCGCGCCGGGCGCGCACCTCCACTCCGTCCTCCAGCACGAGCGCCGCGGCGACGTCGTCCTGGGTCGAGAGCGGGTTGGCCGAGCACAGCGCCACCGTCGCCCCGCCCGCGTTCAGCGTCCGGACGAGGTTGGCGGTCTCCGCGGTGACATGCAGGCACGCCGCCACGCGGATCCCCTCCAGCGGCCGCTCGGCGGCGAACCGGGCCCGGATCTGGGCGAGCACGGGCATCTGCCCGGCCGCCCAGTCGATCCGCAGCTCGCCGTCGGGCGCCAGCGTCAGGTCAGCGACGTCGTGCGGTGCTCCAGCCGTCCGTGCCATCGTGGTCCGCGCCGCGTCCTGGCCAGTCGGTGCCGCTCGCGGAAACCGAGCCCGCCCGGGGTGCCTTAGTAGCGGTAGTGGTCGGGCTTGTACGGGCCCTCGGTCGCGACCCCCAGGTAGGACGCCTGCTCGGCGGTCAGCTCGGTGAGCTTGACGCCCAGCGCGTCGAGATGCAGCCGCGCAACCTTCTCGTCGAGCGCCTTGGACAGGGTGTAGACCTGGGTCTCGTACTCGCCGGTATTGCCAAACAGCTCGATCTGGGCCATCACCTGGTTGGTGAAGCTGTTGGACATCACGAAGCTCGGGTGCCCGGTGGCGTTGCCGAGGTTCAGCAGACGGCCCTCGGACAGGACGATGATCGCGTTGCCGCTCGGGAACACCCACTCGTCGACCTGGGGCTTGATGTTGATGCGCTTGATGCCCTCGGTCTTCTCCAGGCCGGCCATGTCGATCTCGTTGTCGAAGTGGCCGATGTTGCCGACGATCGCCTGGTGCTTCATCTGCGCCATGTGCTTGGCGGTGATGACGTCCTTGTTGCCGGTGGAGGTGACGAAGATGTCCACCTCGGAGAGGACGTCCTCGATCCGCGCGACCTGGTAGCCGTCCATCGCCGCCTGCAGCGCGCAGATCGGGTCGATCTCGGTGATGATCACCCGCGCGCCCTGGCCACGCAGCGACTCCGCACAGCCCTTGCCGACATCGCCGTAGCCGCACACGAGCGCGACCTTGCCGCCGATGAGCACGTCGGTGGCGCGGTTGATGCCGTCGATCAGCGAGTGCCGGCAACCGTACTTGTTGTCGAACTTGGACTTGGTGACCGAGTCGTTGACGTTGATGGCCGGGAACAGCAGCCGGCCCTCCTTGGCGAACTGGTAGAGCCGGTGCACGCCGGTGGTCGTCTCCTCGGTGACGCCCTTGATGTCCTGCGCCATGCGCGTGAAGCGCTGGGCGTCATCGGCCAGCGAACGCGTGAGCAGTTCCAGGATGACCCGGTGCTCGTCGTTCTCGGCGGTGGAGGGATCGGGGACCTCGCCGGCGGCCTCGTACTGGACGCCGTTGTGGACGAGCAGGGTGGCGTCGCCGCCGTCGTCCAGGATCATGTTGGGGCCATCGGAGTCCGTCCAGCTCAGCGCCTGCTCCGTGCACCACCAGTACTCCTCGAGCGTCTCGCCCTTCCAGGCGAACACGGGGATGCCCTGCGGGTCCTCGGGGGTGCCGTCCCGACCGACGACGATCGCCGCGGCGGCGTGGTCCTGGGTGGAGAAGATGTTGCAGCTCGCCCAGCGAACCTCGGCGCCCAGCGCGGCCAGCGTCTCGATGAGCACCGCGGTCTGGATCGTCATGTGCAGCGAGCCGGTGATCCGCGCGCCCTTGAGCGGCTGGGTATCGGCGAACTCGGCGCGGGTCGCCATCAGCCCGGGCATCTCGTGCTCGGCCAGCGTGATCTCTTTGCGGCCGAACTCGGCCAGCGACAGGTCCGCGACCTTATAGTCGGCTTTCTGGGCGGTGGTGCTCATGCTTGTCTCTCCAGGCTGGTTGCTCGTTGTCGAAGTTCGGGTGGTGCGGCGCCGCTCGCGCGGCCACGGTGCGATCGTCTATGCCGCGGTCGCCGCGGTCGCCGCGGCGAGCAGGCGCTCATGCTTCTGCTGCTCGAAGCGCAGCCAGTCCTCGGCCTGCACATCCTCGGGCCGCCGCGCCTGCGTGCTCAGCCATGCCTGCACCGACTCACGGAGATCGCCGTCGGCCTCCATCCGTTGCGCGAAGGCCACGTCGGACAGCGACACGTCGAACTGCGCCAGCAGTTCCTTGAGCGTGCGCAGCCGCTGCAGCTCCGGCGCCCCGTAGAGCCGGTATCCGGCGGCCGACCGCTCCGGCGCCACCAGACCCGTCTGCTCGACATAGCGCAGCATGCGCGCGGACCAGCCGGTCGTCGCGGCGGCTTCGTTGATGGTCAGAGACTGCACCGTGAACCAAACCTTACCACGGATGTGTCAAGGTTTCGAGCGCAAGTAGCCGCTCAGGCGCACGTGCGCGCCACGGGCGACACGACTACGCGCTCTGCTCGGCCAGCGCGGCCTTGAGCTGCCTGATGGGCGCGATCGCGGCCGGATCGCGGCCGGCCAGCACGGCCATGTACGTCGAGACCAGATCGCCCAGGAGCACGAGCGACACCAGCCGCTCGACCCGGGTCTCGCCCAGCGTCTGGATCCGGTGGGAGGCCGCGGCCTGGGCGCCGATCACCTTAAGGGTGAGTTCGATCCGGGCACGGACCCGGGGATGGAGGTCACAGTCATCCAGGAACACGGCGCTGAAGCGGCCCTGGCCGCCCGCGCCCTCCCAGCCGACGATCTCGTTGTGATCGAGCTCGGGGAGCTCGGCTGGCGAAGGCCGGCGCGCTGGCGTTCTCGTTGATCTGGGTCTTCCAGCGGTAGGCGATGGGCGCGGTCAACCCCGCTCCCGCGATCTGGGGGATGGTCCCGTGCAGCGAGCGCGCGATGGTCTTGGCCAGGGAGTCCTCGGGTGAGTCGGGGCCCCATTCGTCCACGAGCTCCTCGGCGTGGGCGGCGGCGACGTCGATCTCGGTGTGCAGCTGCTCGCCGCACCCGGCCAGCGCCGCCACCTCCAGGGCCACCACGAGGCCGTAGCCGACCGCGGCGCGGGGCTGGAAGCCGCCGGGCAGCGGGATCACCGGCACGCCGTCGGCGCGGGCCGAGCGGGCCAGGGCACCCCCGGTGGTGGCGACGATCCGCCGTGCCCCGAGGGCTCCGGCGGCCTCGAAGGCGGCCAGCGTCTCCTCGGTATCGCCGGAGTAGCTGCAGCACAGCACCGTCGTGTCGGGCGTCGTCCATGCGCGGCAGCCCGTAGTCGCGCGCGACGAAGATCGGCCGCGAGGCCCGGTCACCCAGCGCGGCCACCGCCAGCAGGCCGCCGACGGCCGAGCCGCCCATGCCGGCGACCACCAGGCCTCCCGGCGAGTCCTGCGGGCTGAGGTTGGCCGACTCCACGCGCCACAGCGCGTCGCGCAGGTGCTCGGGCAGGCCCACGGACGTCGGCGACCTGGTCGCTCGGATCGACGGCCGCGATCGCCTCCGCAGACAGCGAGCTCGTGATGCTCAAAACGCGATGGCTCCGTCGGGGAGCTCCACGCCGGGAAAGATACGCACCCCGTTGAGCAGGGTGTTGCCCGACCCCACCCTGACGCCCTGGCCGAGCATCACCCGGCCCTCGATGCGGCAGCGCTCGCCGATGGTCACATCGGGACCGACGATCGACCCGCTGATCCGAGTTCCGGCGCCGACGGTGGCCCCGTCGAGCACCACGGAGCTGTCGATGTGGGCGCCGGAGCCGACGGTCACGCCGCGCCCCAGGACGGTCCGCGCACCGACGATCGCGGTGTCGGCCAGGCGGCTGCCCGAGCCGACGATCGCGGGGCCGTGGACGGTCCCCGAGCGCCCGCTCGTCGCCCTCGCGCAGGACCCCACCGGCGTCGGCGATCCGCTGCCCCACATCGGTCTCGACCTCGCGCTCGAGGATCTCGAACGTGGCCTTGAGGTAGCGCTCAGGGGTCCCGATGTCGACCCAATAGCCCGATGCCTCGTAACCGTAGAGCCCGTTGCCGACCAGCGCCGGGAACACGTCGCGCTCGATCGAGATCTTGGTCCCGGCCGGCGCCATCCCGTCGAGCACATCGCGATGGAGGATGTAGGCGCCGGCGTTGACAAGATTGGTGTCGATCTCGTCCGAGGCTGGGCTTCTCGACGAACTGCTGCACCGATCGGTCATCCGCGCGGCGCACCAGGCCGTAGGCGGACGGTTCGTCGACGGCGATCAGCGCCAGCGTCGCGCGGGCGCCGGTCTCCTCGTGCTGGCGCATCTGGGCGGTGAGGTCGAGGTCCATGAGGCAGTCGCCGTTGAGCATGAAGAAGCGCTCGTCGAGCAGATCCTCGGCGTACTTGAGCGCTCCGCCGGTACCCAGCGGCTCGGGCTCCTCGATGTAGCGCAGGCGTACCCCGAGCGCGGCCCCGTCGCCCAGCACGGCCCGCACGCCGTCGGCCATGAAGCCGCAGGCGAGGATGACGTCGTCGACGCCGTGACCGCGCAGCCACTCGATCATGAAGGCGATGAATGGCCGGTCGACCAGCGGCACCACCGGCTTGGGCACCGTGGAGGTCAGCGGCCGCAGCCGCGTCCCCTCCCCGCCCGCGAGGATCAGCGCCTGCACGTCACTAGCGGCCGATGCCCTCGTAGATGAACCCGGCCCCCTTGACCGACTCGCGGTCGGCGAAGTTGCGCCCGTCGACGAGCAGGTCGCCCGCCATCCGTGCCTTGACCTCGCTCCAGTCGAGCGCGGCAAACTCCGGCCACTCGGTCACGAGGATGACCGCGTCGGCCCCCTCGACGGCTCCGAGCGCCGAGTCGGCGAACTGCACGCCGCTCATCCGCTTGCGCGCCTCCTGCTCGGCGATCGGGTCATAGGCCGACACCGTGGCCCCATCGGCCTGCAGGCGCGCGGCGAGCACGAGCGAGGAGGCCTCGCGCATGTCGTCGGTGTTGGCCTTGAAGGCCAGGCCGAGCAGCGCCACGCGCCGCCCCACCAGCGAGCCCAGGTGTTTCTGGAGCTTGCCGATGACCCGGCGCTTCTGAAGCTCGTTGACCTCGATCACGGCGGTGAGGAGCTGGAAGTGGTAGCCCGGAGTTGCCGGCCAACTGCTTGAGCGCCGACACGTCCTTGGGGAAGCACGAGCCGCCGAAACCGATCCCGGGCTTGAGGAAGTGGCCGCCGATCCGCTGGTCCAGGCCCATCCCCCGCGCCACCTCGAGCACGTCGGCGCCCGTCTCCTCGCATACGTTGGCGATCTCGTTGATGAAGCTGATCTTGGTGGCCAGGAACGCGTTGGCGGCCAGCTTGACCATCTCGGCCGACGCGATGTCGGTCCGCACCACGGGCGCGTCCAGGGGCTCGTAGAGCGTCACGACCTCGTCCCCGGCCCAGTTGCCGTCATCGCCGACGACGACGCGATCGGGCTTGAGGAAGTCATCCAGCGCCGAGCCCTCTTTGAGGAACTCCGGGCAGGAGACGTAGGCGAAGCCCTCTTTGCCGTGCTCGACGAACAGCCGCTTGATCGAGGCGCCGGTGCCGACCGGGACGGTCGACTTCATGACCAGGGCGTGACGATCGGAGCGCGGCATCGACCCGACCACCGCGTGCACCGCGGACAGGTCGGCGTCGCCGGAGTACGTGGGCGGGGTCCCGACCGCGACGAACAGCAGCCGGGCGTGCTCGAGCGCGGGCGCCAACTCGGTGGAGAAGTGCAGCCGCGCGGAGCTGCGCGCCACCGATTCGGCCAGGCCAGGCTCGTAGATCGGAATCTCGCCACGCTTGAGGCGGTCGATCTTATCCGCGTCGACATCGACGCACCAGACGTCGGAGCCGAGCTCGGCGAAGCCCGCGGCGGTGACCAGGCCGACATAGCCGGTGCCGATGACAGCGATGGGTTGGCGCTCTGAAGCCATGACGAGGCGAGGGTAGCGAGGTCTGGCGCCCACGCGGTGAGCGCGCGGTGAGGTGGTCCTAGCGCGTGGCCAACGTGAACGACGCGGCCATTCCCACCATCTGCGCATTGGGGATGGTGCTCTGGAGCGTGTTGGAGATCCAGTACCAATAGCCCTGCGGGCTCTTCCAGGCCACGTTGGTGAGCCGGCCTCCGTCCGCGTACAGGTAGAGCTGCTTGCCGGAGACGACCTTGGTGGCGCTGGGGCTGACCAGCAGCGGCGGGCTCTTCCAGGCGGTGCCCTGCACGCCGAAGTACTCGCCGAGGACCGGGTTGATCTCAAGCGTCATGCGATAGGACGGGTATGGCTTGCCGTGCTGGTCGCGGATGACGTACTCACGCGGATAGAAGCCGGCGCCGGCACCCTCCCCCACCGGGCAGTTACCGGCCACGGCGACGCAGTAGGAGGCCTGTGACTGGAGCAGGCGCGGGTAGTAGATCGGCATCTTGAGCTTGGCCAGCGCGGCCGCCTGGGCCTGGCCCGCGGTGGGGTTGGCGACCAGCCCGTGAAGGTCGATCTTCGACCCCTTGGACAGCTTGCGCTTGGCCGCCGCGCTGATGTGCGGGGCTGTGGTCGTGGCCGTCTTTGACGCGGTCGCCGCTTTGGCCGTGGGGGTCATGAAGCGGCGCGAACACCGCGTGCTCAGCCGATGGAGTCGGCGGTCACGTAGCAGGCCGGCGCGGCGGCGCCCGTCGTCGTCGGGCCGCTGTTGCACGGCTCGAACACGGCGGGGAACGTGAACTGGCGGATCGTGTTCCCGTCGGAGTTGAGCACCAGGTTGAACAGGTCGATGAGCCCGTCGGTGGAGTGCAGGCCCTTGTCGGTCTGGGCGTGCTTGCCGAAGATGCGCAGGAGCCGGTCGCGATTGTTGAACAGCCGGTCGATGCCGTACTGGTCCTTGGCCCAGCGGATGAAGTCCTGCTGGCGCGCATTGCGGGTGAGGTCGGAGTCGGTGTGGCGGAAGCGGACGAACTCCAGGCGCCTGGGTGCCGCACAGCTTCTGGTAGCCGGGCTGGACATCGATGCTCGAGTAGTTGGTGTAGAGCGTGTTGTTGTAGTAGCGGTGGTCGACGTCGGAGTAGACGCAGCCGATCGCGTTGACGAGGTCGGTAAAGCCGCCGAAGTTGACGTCGACGATGTGGTTGACCTTCAGGGTCGGGAAGACGTTCGCGCGGATCGTCTTGATGAGCAGGTTCGGCCCGCCGTCCTGAGTAGGCGCTGTTGATCTTGGCCACGCCGAAGCCCGGGATCGTCACCTGAAGATCGCGGGGGATCGAGAGGACGTTGATCGTCGAGGAGGCGCTGTTGAGGCGCACGAGCAGCATCGTGTCGGTGTTGGCGGCGTGGAAGGGCTCGCCGGCACGGTGGTCTGATCCGATGATGAGGATGGTCTGGGGCTTGCCCGGGCGCCGGCAGCTGGATCTGCGTTGCTCTGAATCGCGGGCGTCACCGCCGATGTCGTGGACGAGGTTTGAGACCTGCAGCAGCCCGGCCACTGCCGTGGTGGCGGCGGCGCGCCGGCGATCAGCAGCACCCCGCGACAGCACGAAGCGCCACGCCATCCCCAGTCGAGTGCGCGGGAGGGTCACGCGGCCCCTCCGTCGACCGCGCGCAGGCTCCCGCCGCCGCCCTGCAGCTGCGCCAGCCGCTCGGGCAGGGCGCCCACGAAGTCGGCCAGCGCGCGGCGGTAGCGCTGCAGCGAGGACACCGAGACCCACTCGTCGGGGCCGTGGTGGCCGCCGCCCTGGGGCCCGAACTCGACGGCGGGGATGCCGGCCTCGATGAACGACGCGGCGTCAGAGGCGCCGTCGCGTCCACGCTCATCACCTCGCCGCTGGTGGCCCGCGACACGGCATCGCGCAGAACCTGGACGTAGGGATTTGACCGCGACACGGTCACCGGCGGGTGGATGAAGGTCCGGGTCACGTCGATGCCCCGATGGCGCGCACCTGGGAGAGGATCTCCCCGGGATCCTGGCCGGGCAGGTAGCGGATGTCGACGGCCATCTCGCAGCGGTCGGGCACCTTGTTGAGCACGTCGCCGCCGGCGATGCGGCCCAGGTTGATCGACGGCCGGTCGAACATCTCCGAGGACTCGCGACTGAAGGGCAGGGACTCGATGGCGCGGAACACGTCGACGGCCTTGAGCACGGCGTTGTCGCCCAGCCATGGCGTCGAGCTGTGGGCGGAGCGTCCGTGGACCACGATCCGCATCGCCAGCACGCCCTTGGCCTGCACGCCGATGTGCATGTTCGTAGGTTCGCCGGTGATGGCGAAGTTCCCGCCCAATCCGCTCGTGACCACCGCGTCGGTGGAGCGCTCGTCGATCTCCTCGGACTCCTCGTCGGGCACGCAGACAAAGCGGACCCGGACGCCGTTCTGGCCGCGCGATGTCCTTCAGCGCGCACATCATGGCCGCCAAGCCGCCCTTCATGTCATAGGCGCCGCGGCCGATGAGGCGGTCGCCCTCCACCCGGGGCTCGAACTGCTCGGGGCGCCCGGGGACGACGTCCAGGTGGCCGTGGAAGACGATGCAGGGCGCCGCCTCGTCGCGTGCGCGCCGACGTCGGCCAGGAGCACCGGGAAGCCGTTGTGATCGCGTTCCTGGACCGCGATGTCGCGGGACTCGAGCCAGCCCTTGACGAACCCCGCGGCGGCCACCAGCACGTCGGGCCGCGAGGTCTCATAGCCGATGAGACGCTCGGCCACTACCAGCTCGTCAACCATGCCAGGCGAGGAGGGTCACTCAGCCGCCGCCCTCGGCGATCCTCAGGAACGCCTCCCAGCGGCGCTTGTCGCGCTCGGCGACCCGTCGGCGCTCAGAGTCCTCGCCGGCCTCGTCGAGCTCGCGCTCGGCCTCCTGGAGGCGATCGCGCAGCTCCGCCGGCGTCCAGCGCGCCCGGCTCATGCGCCTCCTCCACCAGCAGCAGGGCCCGGTTGTCGGCCACCTGCATGTAGCCCTCGGACTGGGCGAAGCGTGACCACGTCGGAGTCGGAGCGGTACAGCCGCAGCTCCGTGGGGTCGAGCATGGCCAGCACCGGCTCGTGGTTGGCCAGGATGCCGATCGAGCCGATGGTCGTCCTGGTGGAGATCATCTGCACGTCCTCGGCGAACACCTCGCCGTCGGGCGTGAGGACCTCCACCGGGAACTTCTCGTGGTCGGCCATCGCGGGCTAGCCGGCCTCGGTGCCCGACTCGTTCTCGGCTGCCCGACTCGGCCTCGGACCCGCTCCTCGGCTCGGCGTCCGCTCCACCCTCGGCCTCGGCGTCCGCCCCGACCCTCGGCCTCGCCGTTGTCCCCGGACGTCCTCGGACTCGTCGGAGTCCTGCTTGCCACCGCCGGCCTCGGCCACGACCTCGTCGATCGTGCCCTTCATGAAGAAGGCGCGCTCCGGGCACGTCGTCGTGCTTGCCCTCGAGGATCTCCTTGAAGCCGCGGATCGACTCGGCGATCGGGACGTACTTGCCCTCGATGCCGGTGAACTGCGGTGGCCACGAAGAACGGCTGGGAGAGGAAGCGCTCGATCTTGCGCGCCCGCTGCACCGTGACCTTGTCCTCGTCGGAGAGCTCGTCGATGCCGAGGATGGCGATGATGTCCTGGAGCTCCTTGTAGCGCTGGAGCACCTCCTTGACCTGGTTGGCCACGTTGAAGTGCTCCTCGCCGAGGATCTCGGGCTTGAGGATCGTCGAGGTCGAGTCCAGCGGGTCCACCGCCGGGTAGATGCCCTTCTCGGAGATCGACCGGCTACAGCGTCGTGGTGGCGTTGAGGTGGGCGAACGCGGAGGCCGGCGCCGGGTCGGTGAGGTCGTCGGCCGGCACGTAGATGGCCTGGATCGAGGTGACCGAGCCCTTGCGGGTCGAGGTGATCCGCTCCTGGAGCTGACCCATCTCTGACTCCAGCGTCGGCTGGTAGCCCACCTGGGACGGCATCCGGCCCAGCAGCGCCGAGACCTCGGAGCCCGCCTGCACGAAGCGGAAGATGTTGTCGATGAACAGCAGCACGTCCTGACCCTCCTCGTCACGGAAGTACTCCGCCATCGTCAGCCCCGACAGGGCCACGCGCATGCGGGCACCGGGCGGCTCGTTCATCTGTCCGAAGACGAGCATCGTCTTGTCCAGCACGCCCGATTCCTTCATCTCCAGCCACAGGTCGTTGCCCTCGCGGGAGCGCTCGCCCACGCCGCAGAACGCCGACAGGCCGCCGTGCTCCTGGGCCAGGTTGTGGATCAGCTCCTGGATGATCACGGTCTTGCCCACCCCGGCGCCGCCGAACAGGCCGACCTTGCCGCCCTTGGCGTAGGGCGCGAGCAGGTCGACGACCTTGATCCCGGTCTCGAACATCTCGGTCGTCGGGGTGAGGTCCTCGACCGTGGGGGCGTCGCGGTGGATCGGCCAGCGCTCGGTGTCGGCCGGGATGTCCTCGCCGAGGTCGATCGGCTCGCCGAGCAGGTTGAAGATCCGCCCCAGCGTCTCCCGTCCCACCGGCACCGTGATCGGGGCGCCGCTGTCGATCACCTCGGTGCCGCGGGCCAGGCCGTCAGTGGTGTCCATGGCGACGGCGCGGACGCGGTCGTCGCCGAGGTGCTGCTGGACCTCGCACGTGACGTACGGGTCATTCTGGGCGGCGATGTCCTCGTCCTCCTCGGCGCGCGCGGCCTCGGGCCGCCGCACGAGGATGGCGTGGTTGATCTGGGGCAGCTTGTCGGGGAAGACGGCCTCGATGACGACGCCCTGGATCTCCTCGATCCGCCCGACGTTCTGCTTCTCGGTGCCGCTGGTGGTTTCGGTTTCCTGGGTGGCAGACATGAGTTGTTCTCCTTATCCGAGGCCTTCTGCGCCGGCCACGACTTCCATGATCTCCTGCGTGATCTCGGCCTGGCGGGCCCGGTTCATCTCCAAGGTGTAGTCGTCGATCAGGGTCGACGCGTTCTCCGACGCGTTGCGCATCGCGGTCATGCGGGCGCCGTGCTCGGACGCTGTGGACTCCAGCAGCGCCCGGTAGATGGAAATCTCGACGTAGTCGGGGACGAGGCGCTTGAGGATCTCCTCCGGCTCTGGCTCGTACTCGACCAGCGCCCGTGGGCGGCCCTCCCCGCGCTCCTCCTCGTCCTCATCCGACTCGTCATCCAGGACGGTGGCCTGTTGCAACGGCAAGAGCGTCTCGCGCCGGATCACCTGCGACAGCGGCGAGATGTAGCCGTTGTAGAAGATCTCCACCTGGTCGACCTCGCCGTCGACGTAGGCGGCCATGAGCTGCTCGGCGATCCGCCGCGCGTCGGCATAGGACGGGCGGTCGGTGAAACCGGTGAAGCTCCGGGCGACCTCGAGGCCACGGAAGGTCAGCGACGACGCCGGCCGTCGCCCCGAGGCGTAGTAGACGACGTTGTGGCCCTCGCTGCCGTGCTCGCGCCCGGCGGCGACGCCGGCGCGCACGGCGTTTGAGTTGAACGCGCCGGCGAGCCCGCGGTCCCCGGCCACGACCAGCAGGCCCACGGTGTTCACGGACTCGTGCTCGAGGAGGATCGGCACCCGCGGAACATCCCCGGCGGCCTCGGCCGCCTGGCGGGTCATCCGCCGGATCGCGTCCGCGTAGGGCCGGAGCGCCTCGATGCGCTGCTCGGCGCGGCGCAGCCGAGCGGCGGCGACCATCTCCATCGCCCGGGTGATCTTCTGGATGTTCTTGACCGCCGCGATGCGGTTGCGAACGTCTCGCTGCGAGGTTGCCATGGGCTACGCCGGTGCCGGCTCTCCCTCACGCTCTTCGGACTCCTGCTCCTCGGACTCCTGCTCCTCGCTCGCCTGAGAACGGCGGCGCGGCTCGGGCGCATCACCCTCCTCGATCGGATGGCCCTCCTCGTCGAGGTCATAGCCGAAGTCCTCGGCGTAGGTGTTGACGGCCTGGTCGAGCGCGTGCCTGGTCTCATCGGACCAGTCGCCGCCGGCGATCTTCTTGAGCAGCTCGGCCTCGTTGCCGCGCAGCGACTCGGTGAGACCGGCGAGGAACCTCTCCACCTTGTCGGCGAGGATGCGGTCCAGGTAGCCGTTGGTGGCGGCGTAGATCTGGGCCACCTGGTCCTCGACCGGTATCGGGTTGCGCTCGGACTGGTTGAGCGTCTTGACCAGCCGCTCGCCGCGGGCCAGCGTGCGCTGGGTGTCGGGGTCGAGCTCGGAGCCGAACTGGGCGAAGGCTTCGAGGTCGCGGTACTGCGAGAGCTCGAGCTTCAGCGTGCCGGCCACCTTGCGCATCGGGCCGATCTGGGCGTTGCCGCCCACCCGGGAGACCGAGATGCCGACGTTGATGGCCGGGCGGACGCCCGAGTAGAACAGCTTGGGCTCCAGGAAGATCTGCCCGTCGGTGATCGAGATGACGTTGGTCGGGATGTAGGCCGACACGTCGCCGGCCTGGGTCTCGATGATCGGCAGCGAGGTGAGCGAGCCGCCGCCGAGGTCGTCGTTGAGCTTGACCGCGCGCTCCAGCAGGCGGCTGTGCAGGTAGAACACGTCGCCGGGGTAGGCCTCGCGTCCCGGCGGACGGCGCAGCAGCAGCGACATCTGCCGGTAGGCGTAGGCGTGCTTGGTGAGGTCGTCGTAGACCGTCAACGCGGCCTTGCCGTTGTAGAGGAAGTACTCGGCCATCGCGCAGCCCGCGTACGGCGCCAGGAACTTGATCGGCGCCGCCTCGTCGGCGGCGGCCATGACGATGATCGTGTTCTGCAGCGCGCCCGCCTCCTCCAGCACGCTGGCGAGCTGGACGACCGTCGCCTTGCGCTGGCCGATCGCGACGTAGACGCAGATGAGGTCGCGGTCCTTGTTGTTGATGATCGTGTCGACGGCGATCGAGGTCTTGCCGGTCTGGCGGTCGCCGATGATGAGCTCACGCTGGCCGCGGCCGATCGGGATCATCGAGTCAATCGCCTTCAGGCCGGTGAGCATCGGCTCCTTCACCGGCTGGCGCTGCACGACGCCCGGGGCCTTGTGCTCGGCCGGCCGGGTCTCCGTGCTCTCGATCTCGCCCTTGCCGTCCAGCGGGTTGCCCAGCGGATCGACGATGCGGCCGAGCAGGCCCTCGCCGACGGGGATGTCCAGCAGGCGGCCGGTGCGCTTGACCGTGTCGCCCTCGGAGATCTTCTCCCACTCGCCGAAGAGCACGGCGCCGACGTTGTCGGACTCCAGGTTGAGCGCCAGCGCGGTGACGTCGTGGGGCAGCTCGAGCATCTCGAAGGACATGCAGTTCTCGAGGCCGTGGACGCGGCAGATACCGTCGGCGACCGACAGCACGGTCCCAACCTCGGTCAGCTCAGCCTCGGAGGTGTCGAGGCCCTCGATCCGGCTCTTGAGGATCGAGGTGATCTCATCGGGTTTGATCTGCATTTCTTAGGTCGCTCCCTTCACAGGCGTGGCCCTACGCCTGCGCCACTTGCTTTCGAAGTTGTTCCAGACGGTTCCTGATCGAGGCGTCGAGGATGACGTTCCCCACTCTCAGCACTACCCCGCCGAGGATGTCGGGATCGACATCGGCGGACACCTCGCACCTGGCGGTCGACCTGCTTGCCGATCCGTTCACCCAGGCTCTTGACCTCGTCCTCGTCCAGCGCGATCGCGCTCGTGATCTGCACTGGCAGCAGCTTGCGCGCCTCGTCCCACAGCATGTTGAACTCGGTGCGGATCCGGAAGATCGCCGGCATGCGATGGCGCTCGATCAGCGCCTGCAGGAAATTCGCGAACGCCGGGCTGGCGCCGGTCACGGCCCGCTCCAGGCCCTCCTTCTTCTCCGTCACCGAGAAGTACGGCGAGAAGAAGAAGGTCATGAGCTCGCGGTTCTGAGACATCGCGTCGGCGAACGCGCCCGAGCTCATCGTGGACGCGATCGAGCACGTCCTGCTCAGACGCGACCTCGAACAGGGCGCGCGAGTAGACCTGGGCGATCTCCTCCATCTAGTTTCGTTCCGCCTCCGACGCCAGGGCACTGAAGTCAAGCTCGGACAGGGCGTCCTGCACGAGCCGGCGCTGGTCGTCCTCGGTCAGTGTCTTGCGCGTCACCTTCTCGGTGGCCAGGACGGTGAGGTCGGCGACCTCGCGGCGGATCTCCTGGATCGCCCGGCGCGTCTCAGTCTCGATGTCGCGGCGGGTCTGCTCCATGAGTTGCTCGCGCTTGGCCTTGGCGTCCTCCTCGGAGTGACGCTCGTGGGACTCACCGGCGCGGCGGGCCCGCGAGACGATCTCGTCGGCCTGCTCGCGGGCCTCCGTGAGGCGCTCCTGGTACTCGGCCAGGATCTCGTCGGCCTGATGGCGGACCTGCTCGGCATGGTCGATCGAGTCCTCGATGGCACGCTGGCGCTTGTCCAGGGCCGCGGAGATTCGCGGGAACGCCAGCTTGGCCAGCACGTACATGGAGATGCCGAACAGCAGCAGCGTCCAGATCATCAGCCCGACGTTGGGCGAGATCAAAAACGAGCCGGCGGAGGCGGCGGGAGCGAGTACAGCGGCCATCTACGTGAGCACGTAGGACAGCAGGCCGGCGACCAGCCCGTAGAAGAAGCACGCCTCGGTGAGGGCGAAGCCGAGCCACTGGATCTGAGTGATCTCATCACGCATCTCGGGCTGGCGGGTCACCGCCTCGATGACCTTGCCGAAGATGGTCCCGATGCCGACCCCGGCGCCGACCGCGCCGAGTCCACCGCCGACGGCGATCCCGAACCCCTTCGTCACCCCGGAGGTGGCCGCGAAGGCGACGATATGTGTAAGCAGCACTGAGAACAGCTCCTTAGTCGTGTTTAGTGATGGGTCACCGCGCCGCCGATGTAGATGGCGGCGAGGGTCGCGAAGATGAAGGCCTGCAGGGTGGCGATGAGCCCCAATTCGAACACGTAGATGATGAGGCCGAATGGCAAGGTCAACCAGCCGAGGAACGAGAGCCCGAGGATCACGGCCAGTCCCCCGGCCATGAACAGGATGATCATGTGCCCCGCGAGGATGTTGGCAAACAACCGGACGGTCAGCGAGATCAGCCGCATGAAGGTGGAGATCACCTCGAGGGGGAAGATGAGCAGCAGCATCGGGCCGTGGACGCCGCCGGGGATCAGGCTCTTGAGGTAGCCGATCGGTCCCTGGGCCCGGATCCCCTCCCAGTTGAAGAGGATGAACACCACGATCGCCAGGGCCAGCGGGACGGAGATGTTGGCGGTGGCCGAGTACAGCGAGAACGACGGGATGTGCGCGCCGAACAGGTTGAACTTCTGCTCGCTGTTGGTCGGCAGCGGGAGGTAGCCGATCAGGTTGTTGTACTCCAGGAAGAGAAACAGGGCACCGAGAAACGGGAACCACCGGCGCGCCAGCGAGTCGTCCATGTTCCCGCGGGCGATGTTGTCGCGCATCAGCGAGTACAGGACCTCGACCGCCGTCTGGACCTTGTTGGGCCGCTGCTGCATCCGGTGGGCGATCCACATCATCGTCACGATCGTCAGGATCGCCGCGATGAACAGGTAGACGACCGCGCGATTGATGCTGAACACCCCGAGGTGGACCCAGTTGATGAGCTTGAACTCGTTCTGGATCTGGAACTCGTTGTTCTTGTGGCCGAAGCCGAAGATCACGGCCAGCACGACGATCCCGAGCACGTAGACCCCGCCGATGCGGTACAGAAGCTTGCGGGTGTTGCTCATCGAGACCTCGGGCGGGTGATGGCGGCGATTGCCAACTGGACGGTGAAGGCAAAGACGATGATCGCCAGCGCGGTCAGGCCGGCGTCCCTGGCCGTCCGCCTTGCGGGCGACGATCACGGCAATCGCCAGCGCGAACAGCCGGCCCAGCATGTAGCCCAGCCGCAGGCCGATCTGGCGCTGAGAGTCGGCGCTCTGGATGACCCGGTCGATACCCAGGCCGACTGCGCGCAACGCAATCCACGCGCCCGCGCCGATGATGTACCCGGACGCCGGCACGCCGATGAGCAGCATGATCGGCGCGGCGACCACCAGCACGATGACGTCGAAGAAAGCGAGCACGCTCACCCGAGGCCGCTCAGAAATCGCGGAAGCGCCTAGTGACAAGGTAGACCCCCGCCAGGAAGCCGATGAGAAACCCGGCGATCCCACCCGCCAATGCCGCGCCCACCAGCGCGCCGATCCCGGCTCCGATCGCCGCGAACAGCAGGTTCGCCGAGAGCAGGAAGAATCCGGCTCCGGCCACATCCTTGCCCGTCAAGGGCGAGCGGCTGCTTTTTTGCATTGGGTCTGCTGAAGCTGCTTGGCAAGCTGGTCTGACTGGGTCGAGGGGCGCGAAGGCTATCGGCGCAGCGATCCCAGGCGTCACCTGGATTTCAGCGCCGGAGTGGACAGCGCGCCACTACCAACAGGGTAGTGGAGAGCCGCCGTCGGTTAGAGGGAGGTTAGCGTGCCCGAGCCATCACACGCGCCTCGGTTGACGAACTTCCGCGCGGCAGTTCGGGCTTGGGGATTTGGCCCTCAGCCCACATCGCCGCCAGGCTCGCCCGCGGCAGTCCGAACGCCCCTTCGTACACCAGATATCGGGGCTGCCAGCGCGGGAAGAACTTGGCGTTGAACCGGTACAGGCTCTCGATCTGAAAGAACCGGTTGCCGAGCGCGAGGAGCTTGCCCAGGGCACGTTCGGCGGGGCGCTCGGGGCTGTGGATCCACCGGGCGAAGGCCGCGAAGTTGAGGGACATCTCATCGACGCCCCGCTCGCGCAGCAGCGCAACGGCGCTCACGACCATGAACTCGGTCAAGCCGTTGGGCGTGCTCGGATCCCGGCGCATGAACGACAGCGACATCGCCGAGCGCCCGTAGCAGGGCACGAAATGCAGCACGCCGCGGACAGCGTGGGCCTCGTCGCGGGCGAGGACGACGAGCGTGTCCTCGCCGTGGTCGCCGTCCAGCGAGTCCATCGCCATCGAGAAGCCGCGCTCGGGCGCGCCCTCGCGCCCGCGCTCGAGTACCTCCTGAACCTCGGCGGCCACCGCCGGCGAGAGCTCGGAGACACGGTGCAGCTCGGCGCCGAAGCCGGCCTTGCGCAGGCGGCTGACGGACTGGCGCACCTTGCGAATGGGCCGCCCCTCCAGCGAGAACTCGCCCACCTCGATGATCGCCTCGTCGCCGAGGTACATCGTGCGCAGCCCGAGCCGTTCCCACAGCGGCACCAGGCGCCCGCTGGCGCCGACGGCGGCCAGCTTCAACCCGCGAGCCTGCGCGAAGCCCTTGAGGTCGGCGAGCAGCTCGTCCAGAGCGGCGTCGGGCCCCACCGGGTCGCCCGACAGCAGCAGCACCCCATTCTCGACCCGGTAGCCGACAAACGCCGAGCGGTCCGCGCTGAAGAAGTACTGCTTGTCGGAGCGCAGCTTGAAGAACGAGAGCGTGTCTGAGCCATGGGCGCGGACGAGGTCGGCGGCCGCGCGGCGGGCGGCGGGTCCGGGCAGCGACGCCGGGGCGGCCAGGGGGCGGAAGACCACGTAGGCCATGGCCAGGAGCGTCCCGATCTCGAACAGGTGCACGCCCAGCGGCACCCACGCGAACACGTGGTGGCCGATCGCGTGGTGCTCAAAGCGCAGCGGACCGGCCCGCCAGGCCAGCAGGTCGCCGGTCTCGCGCGCCACGGCGCTGAAGGATGGATGGCCCTGGGAGACCCACGCGGCAAAGGCGGCCAGGCTCACGCCGAACGCCCCCAGCAGCGGCACGCGCCAGACCGAGCTACGCAGCGTGATCGCGTTGTGCTCGACGCGGAACTCGGTGGCGCCGGCGCACAACATCGCCGCCGTGGACCAGGTGAGGACTGTCTCCTCGATGTCGAGGCCCTTGAGCACGTCCAGCAGGCCCAGCGCGAGCATCAGCGCGATCGCGGTCTGCCACGCCCGGCGCCGGCGCTTGAGCAGGTACGGGCTGACCAGCAGCAGCGCCGCGCCCGCGGGGAGCGCGAAGGCGTGGAACAGACGGACGGCCTCGACCGGCTCTACGTCGAGCAGCAGCCGGCCGCGCCAGCGGATGTTGGGGGTCAGCGCCGAGGCGACGTTGATGAGGCCGACGAGCGCCGCGGCGATGGCGGCCAGCGCAGGGGTGCAGCGTGCAGTGCGTTGACGGATGCGAGACATTGAAAGATGCGCCGGCTCTTGAACAGGGCGCTGGGCCGAGGGGCCTGACGGGGCGACGCCTCAGGGCCGGCGTGTCACCGGAATCTACCGCGTCACTCGGCGGCGGTTACGCTCGCGACCGTTGCGTTTGTGTGTGCCGTGCGCACCGGGTGGCCAGGGTCGCGACGCACCGGCAGCGCCAGCGAGAGCAGCAGCGCGGCCAGCGGGGAATAGCACGATGAGCTCGAACACCGAGCGCAGGCCGTTGGCATCGGCGAGGATGCCCAGCAGCGGCGCGGCCACTCCACCCATGCCGACCGAAAGCCCGATGGTGACGCCCGAGGCGACGCCGATCCGCCCGGGCAGGAACTCCTGGCCCATGACGATCGTGACCGCGAAGGTGGCGATCGTGGCCGCGCCGGCGATGGCGGCGAACAGCATCGCCGGCGCGGGTGGCGAGACGAGGAAGCCGACGGTCAAAAACGGCAGCACGGCCATCGAGCCGATCAGGACCGAGCGGCGGCCAAAGCGGTCGGCCAGCCGTCCGCCCACGAGCGTCCCGATCGCCCCACCGACCAGCATCACCGTGAGCGCGGCGCCGCCCGTGCCCCTGCCCGTATGGAGATTGTGGATGAAGTAGAGCGGGATGAAGGTGACGAAGCCGAAGTAGACGAACGAGCGCAGCGCGATGACGACGGCGAGCAGCGTGAACGGCCGCCAGGCGTCGGGATCGGTGATGGCGGCGCGCGACTGCGCGAGGTCCACGCGGAAGGTCTTCAGGCGCGGCAGCTCGCGGGCGAGGACCAGCCCCATCAGCGAGGTGGGGACGACCACCAGGAGCGTGCCCGACAGGCCGAAGGCGAGCACCAGCGGGGTGATGAGCGCCGGGCCCAGCGCGAAGCCCACGTTGCCCCCGACGCTGAACAGGCTCATGCCGCTGGAGCGCTTGGCGCCCGACACGTAGTTGGCAAAGCGCGAGCCCTCGGGATGAAAGGCGGCCACGCCGATCCCGCTGAGGACGACCGCGGCGAAGGTGAGCGCGTAGCTGGGCGCGATCGCGGCCAGCGCCACCCCGATGCCGCCGAGGATGGGACCGAGCGGCATCAGCCACGGCAGCGAGCGGCGGTCTGACAGGTGGCCGAAGACAGGCTGGATCACCGAGCTGGCGATCGTCGCCGCCAGGATGAGCGCCGATGCGCTGGCGTAGCTGAGGTGATCCTTGACGATGAGGAAGGGCAGGAGCGCCGGGATCGAGCCCTGACCGACGTCGGTGAACAGGTGCCCGGCCGAGAGCATGGCCATGGCACGCCGGTCCACCCCGGCCCGGCTGGAGCTCGTCGCGGCGCGGTCACGACCGCTGTCCTGCGCGGACGTGACGGCGGCGGTGCTCACCCCGCGTCGATCTCCCTGATCTTCTGCTTGACCCGATGCTGCTTCTCGCTGAGCTCGGCGGCGAGCTCGGTGAGCTCGGTGAGCCGCGTTTGGACGAGGTCGAGCTGGCCCGAGATGTGGGTCTCAAGCTCCTCCAGGATTCGTTTGCGCTCGGTGGGGTCCTCGGTC
Organism: uncultured Actinomycetota bacterium; assembly: GCA_963790605.1. Taxonomy (GTDB): domain Bacteria; phylum Actinomycetota; class Thermoleophilia; order Solirubrobacterales; family Solirubrobacteraceae; genus Palsa-465. The sequence continues at coordinate 219,750 of CAWBPG010000008.1, forward strand.
TGGGCCAGTTCGTCGCGCAGGTGGGCGCGGGCGCTCTCGGCCTCGAGCAGTTGCGAGAGCTGCTCCAGCGAGAGGCCCAGCAGGTCGCGCAGCCGGATGATCTCGCGGACGCGATCCACGTCGGCCTGGGTGTAGACGCGGTGCTTGCCCTGGGCGCGCTCGGGCGCGCAGTCCAGCAGCCCGATCTCCTCGTAGTAGCGGATCGTGCGCGCGGTGGTGCCGGTGAGCTCGGCCACCTCGCCGATGCGCAGCTGGCGGTCGGCGGGTGGCGCTCATGAGATCGCCGCCTGGGGCTCGCTGGGACCTCTCAGGGGCCTCGGCGCGCACGTCCTTGGGCCGCGCGGCCGAGATGCCGGCGCCGACGATCGACACCGCGAACAGGCACCACAGCGCGGTGTGCATGTTGGAGATGAACGGCACGAGCTGCGCATTGGAGATGTGATTAGCCAGGCCGGAGAACACGGCGAAGAGCACCTGCTTGGGGACGGCCGAGGTGACGATAGCCAGCACGAACGCGATCGAGATGACCGCTCCGGTGTTCTGCACGAGCACCCGGGCGCCGGCGGCGATGCCGCGGCGGTGTGGCTCGACCGTGCCCATCATCGCCGCGGTGTTGGGCGAGTTGAACATGCCCGACCCGATGCCGACGATGAACATGTAGATCCCGGGCCACGCGTAGCTGGTGTCGCGCTGGAGCGTGGTCATCAGCCCCAGCCCGAGCGCAGTGACGAGCATCCCCATCACCGCCAGGGTGCGCGACCCGCGGCGGTCCGCCCACATCCCGGCCGCCGGCGAGGAGACGAGCATCCCGAGCGCCAACGGCGCCAGCTTGACGCCGGCCAGGATCGGCGAGTTGCCCTGGACCCCCTGGAAGTAGAAGACGAACACGAACATGAGCGCGAAGCGCGCGAGACCGTTGGCGAAGGCGGCTCCCGAGGCCGTCGAGAACAGGCGGTTCCGGAAGATCGAGAGGTCGAGCATCGGCGCCCTGTGGCGCGACTCGATGAGCACGAACGCCGGCAGCAGCACGACGGCGAGGATGAGGGCGGGGATCGTCAGCGACGAGGTCCAGCCCTCGATGCCGCCCTTGGAGATGCCGTAGACCAGGCCGGTGAGGCCGATCAGGAAGGTCACCGTCCCGAGGTAGTCAAACGAGCGGTCCTCGGACCGGCCGGTGACCTCGTGTAGCACGAAGCCGCCCCACAGGCTGCCCGCGATGCCGAAGGGGACGTTGAACCAGAACACCCAGTGCCACGAGATCGCCACCAGCGCTCCGCCCAGGACCGGGCCGATGACCAGACCCACGGCGGCCACCATCGTGTTGGTGCCCATGGCCAGGCCGAGCTGCTCCTTGGGGAACGCGTCGGTGACGATCGCCGCCGCATTGGCAAACAGGAAGGCCCCGCCGATCCCCTGGAGGATCCGCCACAGGATGAGCTGAGTGCCGTTGGCGGCAAAGCCGGCGCCCAGCGAGGCCAGCGCGAACACCACGAAGCCCATGACGTAGGCCTTCTTGCGCCCGAACTGATCGGACAGGCGGCCGGCGCTGAGCACCAGCACGGTCGAGGCGATCATGTAGACGAGGATCACCCAGACGAGCTCGAGCAGGCTCGTGTGGAGGCTGCGCTCGAGGTCGGGCAGGGCGATGATCAGGGTGCCCGAGTTGATCGTGGCCAGCAGCATTCCCAGGCTCGTGCAGGACAGCGCCCACCACTTATAGGAATCGTGCTCGGAGTGGACGCCGAGGCGGCGCCGGGCCGGGGGGCCCTCTGCCTGGGGAGCGTGTAGCACGGACAACTCGGACCTGCCTTCAATCGAATTCTTACGTAAACGTCAGAATAGCAGGTATCGGCAGCGTCACACCAGGGGTTTGAGCGCGCGGCGGGCCCGACGGAGTCCGCGCGCGCGTCCCCCCTCTCCTCCAGCTATGTGTGCGTGGGCTTCTTGCCCTTGTGCGGGTGGCGTGGGCGCGGCTGGCGCAGGGTGTAGTGGCGGTTGAGCACGCTGCGCTTCCCCTGCGTGATCACCATCCGGACGCGCAGGGTCTGCGCCGCCTTGAGCAGCTTGCGCCCGCGGGCGTCGAGCCCCATCGTGATCCGGAGGCTGCGGCCGCCCTTGAGTTTGATGTTGCGGCCCCCCACGCCGACCTTGTGCCGATGACGGCCCTTGCCCGTCATGGTCAGGAGGGTGAGGCGGCCGGTGCAGCGCACGGCCGCGGTGCCCTTGCAGGACACGCGCACGCGCAGCTTGGTGCCGCCGACGACGGTGACGTGGCCCACCACGACGAGGCGACCGGCGACCACGCCTGGAGCCGGGGCCGGCCCGGTGGGCCCCGGGTTCGTCGAGGTCGAGGAGACGCCGAGCATGAGCCCGCCCCACCCGTCCACGGCGGCGCAGGCGTTCCCGGGCGGGCAGGCGATCCCGGCGATCGGCCAACCGTCGACGTCGCTGAGGCTCCACGCTCCCGCCCCGCCGTTGGGATTGGTGCTGGCCAGCACGTTGCCCGACGCGTCCCCGGCGACGCACAGTGCCGCCGACGGGCAGGTGATCGCCTGGATGACGTTGGGGGCACCGTCGGGCGCGTCGACGGTCACCGGCGAGCCCCACGTGCCCTTGACCGGGTTGGTGGAGGTGACGATGGACCCGTTGGCGTCACCGGCGACGCACAGCGTCGTCGTCGGGCACGAGATCACGTTGAGCGGCGAGTCCTCCACGTTGCCCTCGGTCCAGGCGCTCGCGCCGGCGGTGGGGTTGGTCGAGTGCAGCTCGGTCCCGCTGCCGTCGACGGCCACGCACAGCGTCGTCACCGGGCACGACACACCGGGCAGCGCGTCCTCGCCGGCGATGTCGGCGGTGTCCCAGGCGGAAGCGCCGCCGGTGGGATCGGTGGAGGTGAGCACGTTGCCGGTGGAGTCGGTGGCGACGCACAGGCTCGTGGTCGGGCAGGACACCGCCAGCAGTGTGGAGTTGGGGTCGACCGAGACCGACTGCCAGGCCGACGCTCCTCCACCCGGGTTGGTCGAGTGCAGGACGTTGCCCACCTGGTCGACGGCGACGCACAGCTTGGTCGAGGGGCACGTGATCGCGGTCAGCCCGTTGCCGTCGTCGATGGAGGCCGATGCCCACCCGCTCTGCCCGATGCCCGGCACGGTCGAGTGCAGCAGGTTGCCGCTGGCATCCACCGCGTAGCACTGGTTTGCCGACGGACAGGCGATCCCGGCGAAGGCCACCCCCACGCCGCTCTCCAACGCCGTGGAGACCCACTGGCCCAGCGCCGGGGCCGTGGAGGTGATGATGTCCCCGCCGGCGTCGGCGCCGGCGCAGAATCCCGCGCTCGCGCAGGACATGCCATCGACGGCCGGCGCCTGCCCGCTGCCGGTGTGAGTCCATGCCGCGGCGCCGCCGGTCGGATTGGTCGACGCCACCACGTCTCCGTCATCGTCGCCGGCGACGCACAGCCCCGTGGTACACGAGACCGAGTCAAGGCTGACCGAGGGGTCAACGGCGGAGGTCGTCCAGCCCGAGCTCGGCGCACTCCCGGGGGTCTTGGACGTGAGCACGTTGCCGGTGTCGTCGACGGCGACGCACAGTGACGTCGACGCGCACGAGACCGCGTCGATCGACGCCTGGGCATCGACGTCCGCGCTCGCCCATGGGCCGGTACCACCGGTGGCGTTGGTGAGGATGTTGCCGCTGCCGTCGACCGCCACGCACACGGACACGCTCGCGCACGACACGGCGGTGAGCGCGTTGGTTCCGTCGATGTCGGCGCTGGCCCAGGCGGGCGCCGGCGCGGCCGGATTGGTCGAGGTCCAGACGTTCCCGGCCTGGTCGACGGCCACGCAGTCAGACGCCGATGGGCAGGAGATCCCGCTCAACGGGTTGGCGGTGAGCGCCGCCACCGACCAGCGAGCGGTGGGGGTGCCGGGCGTCGTGGTGGTGAGCACGTTGCCCATCAGATCCACGGCGGCGCAGAACGACGCCGACGGACAGGAGATCCCGGTCAGCCCGTTGAAGGCAAGCGTGCTCCCGTCGATGTCGGCAGTCGTCCACGTCGACGCCCCGCCGGCGGGGTCCGACGAGCTGACGAGATCCCCACTGCCGTCGACGGCCAGGCACAACCCCGCACTCGGGCACGAGATCGCGCTGAGGGGCGCTGGGCCGGCCGGGTCGATCTGGACCGGCGCGTCCCAGCTGATCGGGTCGGCCTGCGCGGTGGCGGTGAGCACCGCGAGCGCGGCGGCCATGATCGCGAGGGCCAGCGCGACGCGAGCGATCATCGCTGAGCCTCGAGGCCGCGCGGCGGCGTGCGCATCCATGACCCGCGCGAAACTACCAACCTCGCGGCGGCGGTCCGCCGGTCTTAACCCGATCTGAACTGGGTGGTTACGTCTCGAACGCGGCCACGGTGGCGAGGATCACGAAGGCCGCGATGAGAGCGGTGCCCTCGAACGGCGTGGCCTCACCGTCCCCGGTGATCTGCCAGACGATGACCGCGGTGCCCAGCAGCGCGCCCGTGTAGACGGGCGGCAGCGCGAACGTGAGTGTCGTCGCGGTCAGCAGCGAGACGAGTACCAGCAGCGGGTACAGGAACGCGGCGATCTGGGCCACCGAGTTCTTGACCACCGAGATCGCCAGCTCGTTCTCGCCCTTGGCGGCGAGCACCACGCCGACGGCGTGCTCGACCGCGTTGCCGGCCGTGGCGACGATGACCAGGCCGGCGAAGGAGCGCGAGATCCCCAGCGTGTGGATGGTCGGTTCCAGCGCGTGCACGAACCAGTCAGAGACAAACGCGGCGGCCAGGCCCGAGATGCCCAGCAGGGCCGCGCTGGTCGCGGTGGGCACGCGGGGCGGCTGGGCGTGCTCCTTGCCCGCCGGCTCGCTCGTCAGGTACTGGTGCACCCACACCCCGTAGGCGACGAGGATCGCCACCGCGCTGACGATCGAGATGGTCTTGATGTGGTGGCTGGCCGAGTCGTTGGCGCCGTTGGCAAGCGCCACGAGCAGGATGATGAAGCTGGCGATCAGCAGCATCGTCGCCGTGTCGTTGGGCAGCCGCGGGTTGAAGCGCATGACCTTGTCCTCGCTGCGCAGGGCCCCGACGACGATGACCAGGCCCAGCACGAGCAGCGCGTTGACGAGGATCGAGCCGAGGATCGCGGTCTCGGCCACCACCTGCTCGCCCGCGTTGAGCGCGAAGACGACCACGAAGAACTCGGGCAGGTTGCCGAGCGTCGACTGCATCATTCCGGTCGCCGCGGTCCCAAAGCGCTCGCCCACCTGCTCGGTGGAGAACGACACGATCCACGCGACGCCGGCCAGCGCGATGCCCGCCACCACGAAGGCCGCGACGTGCCCGAACACGGTGACATACCGGGTCACGCCCGCGAGCACGGTGAGGAGGCCGACGACGACGAGCCCGACGCGCTCCGACCTTTTCAGTCCCGCCAGCAGGCGTCTACCCGCCGGTCATCACTGTGTCGTCATCGGAATATGCGGGCGCACAGCAGCACAGAAGCACGAGCGGGGAGGTCCCGGTGTTCCACAGCTTGTGGGGCGTGCCCGGCGGGATGACGACGCAATCACCCGCCGTGACCGGCGCCTCGTCCCCGTCCAGGCGCATCCGCCCCTCCCCCGCCACGAAGTAGTACAGCTCCTCGCTGCGCGGGTGGTAGTGCTCGGCGGTCTCCGATGCCGGCTCCACTGAGGCCTCGGCCAGGCTCTGGTTCTGCGCGGCAGTCCACGCCGGATGGGCCAGCTCCCGGATCGCCGAGCCGTCGGCGGTGATGAAGGAGTCGCGCTCTGTGAGGTTGGCTTTCTGCACTTGGTGGTCCCGCCTCACTTCACCTTCTCAAACTCGCCCGTCTCGATGTCCTTGGCCACCCGGTCGTCGATCTCGTCCTCGCTGGCCTGGGGGTCGTCACGGCGCATCTCGTCCGAGCGCAGCCCCTTGAACTTGAAGATCTCCAGCACATAGATGAGGTAGACGCTGGCGGCGGCGCACACCACCGCGAAGACCATGAGCCCGGCGATCCACCCGGCCTGCTTGTCGTGGTGATGGGAGACGATGCGGACGCCGACGGCCAGGGTCGCCATCAAAAACGACCACGCGTAGAGGTAGATGACCGTCCGGCGCTGGGAGAACCCGATCCGGGCCATGCGGTGGTGGAAGTGGTTGGCGTCGGCCGACCACGGCTTGCGCCGGTACTTCAGCCGCTTGGCGATGACAAAGCCCGTGTCCAGGAACGGGATGACCAGGATCACCAACGGAACGATCAGGGCGACCACCGCGCCGGTCTTCAGGGAGCCCACGACGGCCGTGACCCCGAGCAGGTAGCCGAGCAGGTTCGCCCCGGCGTCGCCCATGAAGACCGAGGCCGGATAGAAGTTGTGAAAGAGAAAGCCCAGCGCGCCGCCGGCGGTGATCGCCGCCAGGATCGGCGCCCCGTGGACGTGCAGGTCAAAGGCGATGATGGCGAACGCGACGCCGTCGATCATGCACAGTCCGGCGGCCAGCCCGTCGACGCCGTCGGAGAAGTTGACGACGTTCATGAGCCCCACCATCCAGATCACGGTGAGGAACCCGCCGGCGTTCGGGAACGTGAGCGGGTGCCCGACGAACGGCAGCGTCACGGAGGTCACCACCGCCCCGCCCCTCACGGCGATGAACGCCGCGGCGATCTGGCCCAGCAGCTTGAGGGCCGGCGGCAGGTCCCGCACGTCGTCGATCGCCCCCACCAGGGTGATGAGGCATGCGCCCGCGATCACCGCCCACATGTGGACCTCGCCGCCCGGTCCGCGAGGCCCGCCCTTCACGTGGGGCAAAAAGATCTTGGGCGGCAGCCAGATGAACCCGGCCACCAGTACCGCGGCCAGGATCGCCAGCCCGCCCAGCAGCGGCGTCGGCCGCTGTGACAGGCCCCGTTCCCGAGGGTGGTCCACCGCCCCCAGCCGGCGGGCCAGCCGCGCCGCCAGCGGCGTCGCCGCCGCGGCGATCGCCGTCGCCACCAGGAACGAGAACACGGCATCCGAGTACGCCATGCCCGGACAGCATGCCAGCCTGGCCTGACTGCAGCGGTGCAATGTCGGTGTTCAGGCCGCCTGCGCCTTCAGGCGGGCCAGCGTCCGCGCGATCTCGGCCACCACCTGCATCGGCCTCAGGGTGAGCTGGTGCCAGGTGAACCTGAGCACCACATAGCCGGCGCCAACCAGCTTGTTGGCCTTGGCGCGATCGCGCTGAAACGCCACCCACCGGCCATGCGTCAGGTAGCCGTCGACCTCGATCACCAGCTTGACTCGCGGCCAGAACGCGTCGGCCTCCACGCCCTCGACGTAGGTGTTGAAGATCGGCCGTTCGATGCCCGACTCCGTGACAATCCGCTTGAGGATCCGTTCGGCCTCCGAGCGCGTGAAGCCCGAGTCCGCTTCAGCCGCCAACAGCGCCCGCAGCGGACCGGTACCCTTGCGGCCCGGGCACCGATCCATCGCCGCATAGATCTCCGAGTCCTTGACCAGCTTCAACGCTCGCGCCTCGTTGAGCAGCCGGTCGATGTTGCGGTTGCCGGCGGCGCAGTCGATCAGGGTGCGCGCCACGGAGGTGACCGGGAACCCTTTGTGAAGGCGCGCATCACGGATATCCAACATTTTGGCTCGATGGACCCTCAGGGCCGGCCGTATCCGGACGTTGCGGCCGATCAGCGTGATGGCCACGAAGGAGGGGTTGGTGGTCAGCCCCCACAGGGCGGCGGCAGTTTGGTGGCTCAGGACCGCGTTGTCTCCGACGTACAGGAGCGCGGCAGTCTCAGCCGTCCAGGCTTCCAAGAGCGGATGGACCACCGACAGGACCGTCGGAAACACCCGATGCAATGCACCGACCTCGACCCGATGCTCATACGAGCCACGACTGATCCCGAGCGCACGCAGCTGCGAGAGATGAACCAGACCACGCTGCGCGCCCGCCACCTCGGCCAACCCCCTCTCCCCAGCCTCCGCAACCTGGAGAACGTGACAAACCCGCGTCGGCATCCCCGTCGCGTCACGAGAACCATCCTCCACATGGAAAACGCGCCAAACCTGCGGACGCAGACCACGAATGTCACCAAATCCAGGCTCTTCAACCCCCATACAACTAAAGAGCCTCGAGGGGCGCCCAAATCACCCCCTCCCCAGCAAGTCTTAACCGAAGAGCCGCACCTCAGCGCACCGCCACCAACTGACCCCGTAGCGCCGCGGCTCAGACTCAGGCAGCCGCGGCCGCGCCAGCGCCCAGCTGCGCATACAGCGGGTAGCGATCCGCGATCGCCTCCACCCGCTCGGAGAACTCGGCGCGCCGAGCCTCGAAGTCATCCGCGGTCAACACCGAGGCGATGATCTTCCCGACCTCGACGAAGTCCTCCACCTGCAGCCCGCGCGTCGCCAACGCCGGCGACCCGATCCGCAGCCCCGACGACACGGCGGGCGGGCGCGGGTCGAACGGGACCGCATTGCGGTTGACGGTGATCCCGATCGCGTGGAGGCGGTCCTCGGCCTGCTTGCCGTCGAGCTCCGACTCGCGCAGGTCACAGAGGACCAGGTGCACGTCGGTGCCGCCCGTCAGCACGCTCACGCCGCCACCGGCGGACAGGAGCTCGGAGCCCACCGCCCGTGCACCGTCCAGGGTCCGCTGCTGGCGCTCGCGGAACGCATCCGAGGCGGCGAGCTTCAAGGCCACGGCCTTGCCGGCGATGATGTGCTCGAGCGGCCCGCCCTGCTGGCCGGGGAAGACGGCCGAGTCGATCTTCTTGCCGAACTCCTCGCGGGAGAGGATCATGCCGCCGCGGCCGCCGCCGATCGTCTTGTGGATCGTGGTCGTGGTCACGTCGGCAAACGGGACCGGCGACGGATGCAGACCGGCCGCCACCAACCCGGCGAAGTGGGCCATGTCCACCATCAGATACGCGCCGATCGAGTCCGCGATGGCGCGAAAGCGCTCGAAGTCCAGCTGGCGCGGGTAGGCCGACCACCCCGCCACGATCATCTTGGGCTTGTGCTCCTCCGCGAGCTTCTGCACCTCGTCCATGTCGATGATCGAGGTCTCGCGGTCCACCTGGTAGGCCACGATGTTGTAGAGCCGCCCCGAGACGTTGATCTTCATCCCGTGCGTGAGGTGGCCGCCGTGGGCCAGCTCGAGGCCCATGAGGGTGTCACCCGGCTGCAGCAGCGCGTGGTAGACGGCGGTGTTGGCCTGAGCGCCCGAGTGGGGCTGGACGTTGGCGTGCTCGGAGCCGAACAGCGCGTTGGCCCGGTCAATCGCCAGCTGCTCGGCGATGTCGACGAACTCGCAGCCGCCGTAGTAGCGCTTGCCGGGGTAGCCCTCGGCGTACTTGTTGTTGAGCACCGAGCCCTGGCACTCCAGGACCGCCAACGGGGCGAAGTTCTCCGAGGCGATCATCTCCAGGGTCCGCTGCTGGCGCTCGAGCTCCTTGGCGAGCACGTCGGCGATCTCAGGATCGACTTCCGCGAGCGGGCGATTGAAGAAGTCAGCGGGCAGGTCGTCGGCCACGGGGCGTCACATGGTAACGGCGCCGTCGGAGGCGACGACCACGGCCAGGTCCTTGTGCTCCCAGACCACGCGCGCCGCAAAGCCGGTCTCGGTCAGCCATTCCAGCTGCTGCGCCAGCGGGCTGGGATGGTCATAGCCGTCAGACAGCGGGATCACCGCATCGGCGCGATCCACCGGCACCACCACATCCCCCAGCACGAACCGGCCGCCGGGCGCCAGCACGTCGCGCACACGGGCGAACAGGTCGCGCTTCAGCGAGCCCTCCAGATGGTGAACGCACAGCGCGCTCGCCACCAGGTCAAACGGCCCCTCGGGCAATGGCTGCTCGATCGCGGCCACCTGCAACGAAACCCGATTCCCAGGCAGAGTCTCCCGGGCGGCCGCAAGCATGGAGGCGCTCTCATCCACGCCGACCAGAAACGCATCCGGGTGCCGGTCAAGCAGGCGCCGGGCGGTCTCCCCCGTCCCGGTCCCCAGCTCCAGCACGCGCGACGCTCCCGAGCCCGTGGCCCGTGCGACCGCCTCCTGGAACTCGTCGTAGACGGGGATGTCCTCATGGATCATCTCCGCGTACGACGAGGGGTCGAAATGGAATTGCCACTCAAGCGCGGCCGCCGCGTCCTCGCGGGACATCACCCCCTGGCGCACGATGTCCCACTCCCCCGTGGTCTCGAGCGCCCGCAGGTCGATGACCGTTGACGGCGTGCCGGGCAGCTCGCCGCCGTCGACGACCAGATCGGCGCTGCGCCGCAGCAGCTCGGGGACGTCCTGAAGCCGCTGTGCGTCGGGACCGCCGGCGAGGTTGGCGCTCGATTGCAGGACCGGCCACGACACGCCCTCCAGCAGTGGCACGACCGGCACGCGCAGCCCGAAGGTCGACGGGTCATCACCGCAGGCGAGCGGGAAGCGGCGCTCGGGGTTGGGCAGCAGCACGCTCACGGGCCCGGGCAGCAGGCGTGCGAGGGCGGCGCGCGTACGCTCGCCGAGCTCGGGGAGCGCCGCCAACGCGAGATCCCGATCGAAGAACATCACCGCCGAGGGCTTGTCCAGCCGCCTGCGCTTGAGGCGATACAGCCGCTCGACGGCCACGCGGTTGTGGACGTCGCAGGCCAGCCCGTACACCGTGTCGGCCGGGAACACGGCGACGCCGCCGACGCTCATGCAGCGCTCAAAGCCCTCGGCCTGCGCTCCCCGCGCGCTCACGTCGTCCCCACCACCACACGCGCCAGACCGGCCAGGTCGTGACGGACCGACACCTCGGCAAACCCGGCGTCCCACAGCAGCGTCGAGACCTCGTCCACCTGCTCGGACCCGATCTCGAGCGCCAACAGCGCCACGCGCGGGCCGGCCACCGACCCCACCAGGCGGCGCACCACGTCCAGTCCGTCGGCCCCCGCGAAGAGGGCACCCGCCGGCTCGTACCGTGCGATCTCCGGTGGCAGCTCTGCGCCGTCGGCCACGTAGGGCAGGTTGGCCAGCACCGCATCCGCAAGCGACACGTCGTCGAGCAGGTCACCGCTTACAAACTCCACATCCAGCCCCAGCGCCGACGCGTTGGCCCGCGCCACCTCCACCGCATCGGCGCTCACGTCGACGCCGCGCACCACCAGATCGGGCCGCTCGTCCTTCAGGGCCAGGGCCACTGCTCCGCTCCCGGTGCCCACGTCGACCACCCGCGCACCGGAGGCCAGCGACAGCCCGACCTCCACCAGCAGCTCGGTCTCGGGCCGCGGGATCAGCACCCGCCGGTCCACCGCCAACACGAGGCGCCGGAACGCCCGGCGTCCCAGGATGTAGGCCACGGGCTCGCGCACCTCACGGCGCCCCAGCAGCGCTTCGAAGCGACCAAAGGCCGCGCGGTCCACCACGACGTCGCGATCGATGACCAGCCGGCCGCGGTCCACATCCAAGACGAACCCCAACAGCAGCTCGGCGTCCAGCCGCGGCGTGTCCACGCCCGCGGCCGCCAGCCGCGCGGCGCCCGCCGCCAGGGCCGCACCCACCGTCGCCGGGGCGATGCCAGCGTCAGCCCGCGGCACGCTCTTCCAGCCGGCGGCGCTTCTCGTCGTCCTGGAGCGCGTCGGTGAGCTCGCCGAGCTCCCCGAGCAGGATCTCGTCGAGGTTGTGCACCAGCAGGTTGATGCGGTGGTCCTTGACCCGCCGCTCACCGTAGTTGTACGTGCGGATCTTCTCGGCCCTGTCCCCCGTGCCCACCTGGGCCAGACGGTTGGCGCCGAGCTCGGCCTGCTGCTCGGCCAACGCCCGCTCGTACAGTCGCGCGCGCAGCACCCGCATCGCGCGCTCGCGGTTCTGCAGCTGGGACTTCTCGTCCTGCATGGAGACGACGATCCCGCTGGGCTTGTGGGTGATCCGCACCGCCGAGTCGGTGGTGTTCACCGACTGGCCGCCCGGCCCGGAGCTGCGATACACGTCGATCTGGAGATCGTTGGGCTCGATCTGCACCTCCACGTCCTCGGCCTCGGGCAGCACGGCCACCGTCGCCGTCGAGGTGTGGATGCGCCCCTGCGACTCGGTCTCGGGCACGCGCTGCACGCGATGGGTGCCGCCCTCGAACTTGAACACCGAGTAGGCGCCGTCGCCCTTGACGGCGAACGTGTAGTCATCCGCGCCGATGGCAAGGTCCTCGGTCTTGAAGCCCCGCCGTTCGGCGTAGCGGTTGAGCATCCGGTAGAGGTCGCTGGCCCAGATACCGGCTTCGTCGCCACCGGCCCCGGGACGGATCTCGACGATGACGTTCTTGTCGTCGTTGGGGTCACGCTCCACCATGGCCAGGCGGATCTCGTCCTCCAGCGCGTCCATGCGCTCCCGCGAGCTCTCCAGCAGCGCGCGCAGTTCGGCGTCATCGTCGTCCTCGAGCAGCTCGCGCGCGCCCTCCAGATCGTCGGCGGCGCGGCGGTACTGACCGGCCAGCTTGGCAGCCGGCTCGAGCTCGCGGTACGCGCGGCTGGCGGCCGCAAAGCGCTCGCGGTCGCCGATCACCTCCGGATCAGAGAGCTCAGCTTCGAGCGCGCCGAACCGGCTCTCGATCTGCTTGACCAGTTCGTCGATCATGCACGCGAGTGTAGGAGCCCGCCGGTCCGCGACGAGCGCCTACACCGCATGCTCGTTCAGTCGTGCTTGGGGTTGACGGCGTCCTTGGCCTTGTCCGCCGCGTCGCCGACCTTGTCCTTGATCGAGCCCGACGCACGGTCGACTTTGCCCTCGTTCTTGAGGCTCTGGTCACCGCTGAGGTCGCCCGCAGCTTCCTTGACACGTCCCTTTGCCTTGTCCACGTTTCCACCAGACATGCGTTTCCTCCTCGCGTTGAGGGTTACAAGTAGTCGCTACCCGCGAGTAGGGGGCCGGAAAAACCGCGTCGGAGAAGCTCCTAGGCGACGACTTCGAGCCCGAGGAGATCCTCGGCCGACGCCTCACCGGGCGTCTCGACGGCGAGGACCGCCTGCAGCGACGCGATCGAGACCGCGAGCTCGTCGAGGTCCGGCTCGCGGGTGGTGAGCTTCTGGAGCTGCAGTCCGGGCCACATGACCAGCTGAACCCAGCGCCGGCGGCGATTGCGGCCCGCCCACTTGATGACCTCGAAGGAGAGCCCGGCGATGACGGGCACGCCCAGGATCCGGGTGAGCACGAGGATCCACCAGGCCGGCAGCCCGACGGGGGCGAAGACGAAGATGGCCAGGACCATCACGATCAGCAGGAAGCTCGTGCCACAGCGGGGGTGCAGCCGCGAGTAGAGCTGAGCGCGCTCCGGGATCAGCTCATCCTCGGCCTCGTAGCAGGAGATGACCTTGTGCTCGGCCCCGTGGTACTCGAACACCCGGCGCAGGTCGCGCAGGCGCGAGAGCAGGGTGAGGTAGCCGAGGAAGATCGCGGTCCGCAGCGCGCCCTCCACCACCCAGAACAGCAGCGAGGAGCCGAGCTGCTTCTTGATGAGGCTGGTCAGCCCGACTGGGACGACGAAGAACAACCCGATGGCGAACACCACGGACACCAGCACGGTGAAGAACCACGTGGCCCCGGAGATCTCCTGGTCTCCGGAGTCATCAGGCCCCTCCTTCTCCGCCTCGGGAAGCTGCGCGTTGGCCGAGATGCCCAACGCGCGCAGCCCGATGCCGAGTGACTCGACCAATGCCACCACGCCGCGGATCACCGGCAGCCGGTACAGGCGACGGCGCTTGCGCTTCTTGATCGGAAAGGTGCTGATCGCGATCTCGCCGAGGGCCCCGGGCGCCGCGGCCTCTCCGACCGGCTTGCGCACCGCGACGGCCCACGTCTTGACGCCACGCATCATCACCCCCTCCAGCACAGCTTGGCCACCGACGGGGGCGTCGCGCGTTGCCGTCAGTGGCTCTGCGCGGCCATCGCCCCCGCCGTGGCTCATATCGTCAGACCCGGTCCGGTCAGCCGGCGGTGGTCCGAGCGCTGCGGCGGCCCCTGGCCACGCGGCGCTGGAAGCGCTCGACCCGTCCACCGGTGTCGACCAGCTTCTGGCGGCCGGTGTAGAAGGGATGGCACGCCGAGCAGATCTCCACGTGGATGTCAGCCTGCGTCGAGCGCGTCGTGAACTCGTTGCCGCAGGTGCACCGGACGTGGGCTTCCTGGTAGTTGGGGTGAATTTCGGTCTTCATGGTCCCATTGAGTCTAGCGGCGAGGGTGTGACGCCCCGCACCGTCCGCTAGGAGCTCGGGGCAGCCGGACAGGTCGCGCTCAGCACATTGTTGGTGCGGTCGAAATCGTCGACCTGGCTGGCCGAGTCGGCGCTCACCGTCGGCGGGCTGGTGGAGTCGCACTGCGGCCCCACGAACGACAGCGTGCGCGTCTTGCCCGGCCCGAGGAAGTTGATGGTGTCGGTCGTCGGGGCGGAGGTATCGCCGGGGGCGAAGAGGACCTGGAAGGGCCCGGCCCCGGTGAGCCCCTGGTTGGCGATGATCGCGGTGTAGAGATCCTTGTTGGGATGACCGGTGATCGCCGAGACGGCGATCGACTTGACGGTGAGGTCGGGGCGCAGCTCGCGCTGGGCACAGCTGTGCGTGTGACGGGTCGCGGTCCCGAGCACCTTGCCGTGCAGACCCGTCCAGCGGAAGCTCACGCGGAACTGGTAGGTGAACGGCACCTCGAGGTTGTAGACGGACTTCTGCAGGCGCCACACGTCGCCGGGGAGCTGGCCCAAGGTGGGATTGGGGGGCGTGCGCCACACGCCGAGGTCACCTCCGCTGACCTCCTGCACCGGTAGACCCGGGGACCGCTGCAGCAGCTCGAAGCGCATCGCCATCTTGCGCGTGCCGGTGAGCGGTCGCATGGTCGCCTTGACCGCGACCGCGCGGGCGCCCGGCTCGAGCGCGTGCGTGCAGGTGTAGGCGCTGAGCTGCGACCGCGGGGGTGCGGCGACGGCGGACGCCGACGCGACCGGCGCCACCGGCGCAGCGGCGGCGCAGAGCGGTCAGAGCGATGATGAGGCGGCGGACCTTCATACGTGCTCCCTTAACCCCTGGAACACGCAGAAGTTTCCGCTAACCCGTTAGGTGATTGTGTACAGCGGCCCGTCGCCGCCCTCGGGCGGGGTCAGGCGACCGCCCTTGGCGGTGATCGCACCGCACTGCACGCAGTTGGTGTAGTTGACGATCACGTCGACGTTGCCCTGGGCCGGCGCGTCCTCGGGGATCTCGTACACGCCCGCGGGACACATCCACCGCCAGCCCTCGGCGATCTCGCGCGGGACGTTGCGGCGCACGCGGATGTGGTTGGGCGCGTCGTCACGGGTGGCGTTGCCCGAGATGTAGACCGAGCCCAGCTTGTCGAAGGTGTACTTGCCGTCGGGCTTGGGATAGCCCTTGTTGGTGTCGCCCATGAACAGCGACACGGCGTCACCGCGGTGCCAGGGCAGCCGCCCGCGCGGGATCTTGCCCTTGGACATGATCGCCGCGCCGCTCAGCGGAGCGCCCTTGAGGAAGCCCTTCTGGAACGGCTGACGGGTGTTGCGCACCTGGTAGAGCTCCTGGCCGACCGTCGAGTCCTCGATGGCCTGCTCGTAGCTCTCCAGACCGCTGCCCGACTTGAGCGACTCATAGATCGCGTCGCCGGCCAGGATGCCGGACTTGATGCAGTGGTGCACGCCCTTGAGCGCGGCGGCGTCGACCATCCCGCCGGCGTCGCCGACCAGCAGCGCGCCGGGCATCGTCAGCTTGGGCATCGACCAGTAGCCGCCGCCCGGCAGCGCCTTGGCGCCCCAGCCGACCCGCTCGCCGCCCTCGAGGATCCCCTTGACCAGTGGGTGCAGCTTGAACTGCTGGAGCAGGTCGTGGGCCGAGGTGGTGGCGTCGGCGTAGTCGAGGTCGACGACGAACCCGATCGAGACGAGGTCGTCGCCGGTCTTCTCGTCCTTCATCGGGTACAGCCAGGTGCCGCCCACCTGCCCGTACTTGGCCGGGATCTTCAGCGGCCAGGGCCCGATGGTGTGGATGACCCGGTCAAGCGGCTTGGGCACCTTCCAGATCTCCTTGACCCCGAGCTCCCACACCTGGGGCTCACGCCCGTCGCCGAGGTTGAACTCCTTGATGGCGGCGCCGGTGAGGTGGCCCCAGCAGCCCTCGGCCAGCACCGTGACGCGGGCCTTGATGTCGGTGCCGGGTTCGAAGTTGCCCAGGGGCTCGCCGTCCTTGCCGCGGCCCTTGTCGCCGGAGCGCACGCCCACCACCCGGCCGTCCTCGACGACGAGCTGGGTGGCCGAGGTCTCGGTGAGGACGTAGGCGCCGGCCTCCTCGGCCCTGGCCTGCTGGAAGCGAGCCAGAGCGGCCACCGACACCACCTCGTTGCCGTGGTTCTTGAAGTTCGGCACCGCGAAGATCGGCACCGGCAGCTTCATCTTCCCGTTGGGCAGCGCGTAGATGGACTCCTTGGTGACCTCGCCGAAGGCGAAGCGCTCCTTGCGCCAGTCTTCGCGGGACATGTCTCCGAACAGCTCCTGCAGCGGCCCTGGGCGCATGACCGCGCCTGACAGGTTGTGACCACCGCAGGTCTTGGCCTTCTCGATCACCGCTACCGGCACCTCGCCGAGGCGCTCGGTCAGCTCCTCGTCGTCGGCCAGCCGCTGCAGCAGGCGGTTGGCGCACGACAGGCCGGCGGTGCCTCCGCCGACGATGGCGACGCCAACCTCGATGAGCTCGTCCTCGTCATCGAGTCCCCGCTTGACGAACTCCTTGACGGAATCCACCGGGGGCGGGAACTCGCTCGGCGCGTGGTGACCGTTGTTCCCCGACACAACTAGTGGTCACTCCCGTAAGTACGTTCGCACCGAGAGGTGCGACTGGTGGATGCCAGGCAAGGACGCAGGACCCGACGTGTAGCAGCGCTACACGAGGGTCCGAGGACAAAGGGCGGGTGGGGACCGGTATCCAGGCGTGCCTCGAATGCGAGCGTATTTGCGGGAGGGGCCACTAGCTCCCCTTCTTGGCCCTGATCGCCTCGGTGAGCTTGGGCATGATCTTGTTCAGATCCCCGACGATCCCGAGGTCTGAGAACTCGAAGATCGGCGCGTTGGCGTCCTTGTTGATGGCGATGATGTTCTCCGAGGACTGCATGCCGACCTTGTGCTGGATCGCGCCGGAGATGCCCGCCGCCAGGTACAGCTTCGGCGACACGGTCTTGCCGGTCTGGCCGATCTGGGCCGCGTACGGGTACCAGCCGGCGTCCACCACGGCACGGGTGGCGGCGACGGCGCTGTTGCCGCCGAACGCCTTGGCCAGCGCCTCGGCCAGCTCGAAGCCCTCGGCCTTGCCCAGACCGCGGCCGCCGGCCACGAGGACGTCGGCGCCCTCGATGTCGACATCGGCGCCGCGCTGCTCGCCGCGCTTGACCATCTTGGCCTGGTCCGACCACGCCGAGTACTCGATGTCGACGTCAACGACCTCGGCGTCGGCGTCGTGGGCGGGGTCCGATTCCCGGATCTCGAACGCGTTGATGCGACCGATGATGATCCCCAGGTCACCCCTGTAGTGGGAGACCGAGATCTTGGAGTCCTGCAGGATCGGGCGCTCGGCGACGAGCTTGCCGTCCTCGGCGCGGACCGCGGTGACCTCCATGGTCACGCCGGCCTGCTTGCGCGCGGCCAGGCCGGCGCCGATCTCAAAGCCGAGCAGGCCGCCGCCGAACAGCGCGTAGCCATGACCGCCGTCGTCGATGACCTTGGCCATGACGTCGATGACCGGCTGCGCCAGCCCCTCAGGGCCCTTGGCGCGGTAGACCTTCGTCGCGCCGTATTGGCCCAGGGTCTTGCAGAGGTCGTCGGTGAGGTCGTCGCCACCCACCACGACGGCGTGGCACTCGCCGCCGACGTCCTTTGCGCGGGCCGCGCCCTCGGACACGGCGCCCAGTGAGTTCTTGTTGAACGCGCCCTCGTAGTGCAGAACGTAGGTGAGAACGTCAGCCATTAGTGGCCTCCTTCGTGCGTGCGGTCACTAGATCAGCTTCCTTTCGTCCAGCCAGGCGACGATCTTCTCGACGGTGTCGTCGGTGTCCTCGTCCTCGATGATCGTGCCCGCCGACTTCGCCGGCGGATCCTTGAACTCGCCGCACTGCACGCGCGAGCCTTCCGCGCCGACCAGCGAGGCGTCGATGCCCACATCGCCGGCGGCGACGGTCTGCAGCGGCTTCTTCTTGGCGCCCATGATCGCCTTCAACGATGGGTAGCGCGGCTCGTTGATGGCGTCACCCACGGAGATGACGGCGGGCAGCGATACCTCGACGGTGTCGTAGCCGTACTCGGCCTGGCGCTCGCAGGTGAGCGCCTGGGCGGGCGGGTCCGATACCTCCATCTTGATCACCTGCGTGAGCGACGGCATCTTGAGGTGGTCGGCGACGACGGCGCCGATCGTGTAGCACTCGCCGTCATCGGACTGCTGGCCGAGGAGCACCAGGTCGGGCGCCTCGGACTCCAGCGCCTTGGACAGCGCGTAGCCGGTCGCCGCCACGTCGGATCCGGCCAGGCCGTCGTCTGACAGGTGCACCGAGCGGTCGGCGCCCAGCGACACGGCCTTCTGCAGCGCGCGGGTCGCGCTGGAGGGGCCCATGGTCACGGCGACGATCTCGTCGACCTCGACCGCGCCGCCCTCGCGGATCTGCATGGCGGCCTCGATCGCGTGGGTGTCGTACGGGTTGAGATTGCGCTCACCCGACCGGTCCATCCGCCCCGTCGAGGGGTCGATCCGCTTCTCGACGGCGGCGTCCGGAACCTCTTTGACCAGGACGCAAATCTTCAAGTGTGGCCTCCTATCGAGTGTCCTTGAGCTCGTGCCTCAGACCCGCACGCTCACGATGGTTCTCATGCGAAAAGATCCTGCGACTATACCCTGTTGACTGACGAGTCAATCGGTCGGTGTGGCGCCGCCGTGCGGGCTGGTACGCGAACGTTCCCGGCACGCTTGACCTGAGATGGCCGACCAGCCGGCCATCTACGCGCGGACAGCGCCGCGGATGAAGTCGATCGCCTGCTGGGCGGAGGCGCCCGGCGTGAATACCTCGGCCACCCCCAGGGACTTCAGCTCCTCGATGTCATCGGACGGGATCGTCCCTCCGACCGTCACGACGACGTCGTCGATGCCCTGCCCGGCCAGCAGCTCCATGATCCGCGGCACCAGCGTCATGTGGGCCCCGGACAGGATCGACAGGCCGACGGCGTCGGCGTCCTCCTGGATCACCGTCTCCACGATCTGCTCGGGGGTCTGGTGAAGACCGGTGTAGATCACCTCCATCCCGGCGTCGCGCAGAGCGCGGGCGATGATCTTGGCGCCGCGATCATGGCCGTCGAGCCCAGGCTTGGCGACGACGACGCGGATCTTCTTCTCTGAGGAGGGCATCGGTGAAGCCGGCGGATTGTAGTCCCGCGCGCTGGGCGACAGCGGTGTGACCGAGGCGGCTCGGGCCCCGGCGCGGACGCCGTCCTACCGGACGACGACGGTCATCTTCATCTTCGGATGGATCGTGCAGACCAGCTGGTAGGTGCCCTTCTTGGTGAAGGTGTGGCTGTAGCTGCCGCGCACCTGGGTCTTGGAGTTGAACTGCGAGGGTCCGGTATGGACCACGACGTTGTGGCGGAGCACGCCCACCCACTTCCAGGTCACCTTGGTGCCCTTGCCCACCGTGAGCGACTTGGGTCCGTAGTAGTTGTCGCCGACATTGACCGTCTTGCCCGATGAGGCAAGCGCGGACACGGCCGAGACGGCGATGACGAGGACGGTGAGCAGGATGAGGAGGTGAAGGCGACGTGAGAGCATGGCGCGGCAGTCTATGCGCCCAGCCCCGACCGCGGCGCCGATGCGGCGAGCCGCCTGACCCGGCGAGGCAGTCGCAGGCGCCGCAGCGCCAGCACGGTGCCGATCCCGCCCGCGCCCGCCGCCGCGCCCAGCGCGGCCGCCGTCGTGAGCCGGCGCCCGAGGCGGTCGAAGCGCAGCACGTCCCAGCCGCGCTCGCGGGCGATCCTGGCCAGCGTCGCGTCGGGATTGACCGCCACCGGGTGCCCGACGGCCTCGAGCATCGGCAGGTCTGACTCGGAGTCCGAGTAGGCGTAGCAGGCCTTCAGATCAAAGCCCTCGCGCTCGGCGAGCTCGCGGATCGCCTCGGCCTTGCCGCTGCGATACACGAACAGGCCCACCGGCCGGCCGGTGTAGACGCCGTCGACGACCTCTGACAGGCCTGACCCCAGCGCGCCGTCGAGCGACATCACGTGGGCGAGGATGTCGGCCAGCTCCTGCGAGGCCGCGGTGACGATGTAGGCGGGGCGGCCGTGATCCTGGTGCTCGTGGGCCAGCGCCAGCATCTGGGGATAGACGCGGGGCAGGATCCCGGCGAGGACATCGGCGCCGAGGCGCTCGAGGTCGACGACGCGCTTGCCCTCCAGCGACGCCGCGATGCGCTCGCGCAGGGCCATCGAGTCAGCGTCGGTGGCGCCGCGCAGGCGGAACTGGATGTTGGCGAGGGCGTCGGCCAGCAGCTGCCGGCGCCCCATCAGCCCGGCGCGGTAGGCGGCACGCCCGAACTGGAACGCCGACGACCCCTGGATGAGCGTCTTGTCGAGGTCAAAAAATGCCGCGCTGGCGGTGGCGGTGGCTGGATCTTCGGTCACTTCGCCCCCGAGTTGCGAAGCAACTCGCCAGGGCGGCCGTTAGGCCGCCCCAACCTCGACTATGACCGCGTCGCCCTGGCCACCGCCCGAGCAGATCGCGGCGCAGCCGAGGCCGCCGCCGCGCCGGCGCAGCTCGTAGACGAGGGTCCCGAGGATGCGCGCGCCCGAGGCGCCGATGGGATGGCCGAGCGCGACCGCCCCGCCGTTGACGTTGACCTTGTCCTCGTCGATCCCGAGCATCCGGATCGAGTTGAGCGTCACCGAGGCGAAGGCCTCGTTGATCTCCCACAGGTCGATGTCCTCCGCCGACAGCCCGGCCTTCGCCAGTGCCTTCTGCGCCGCCTTGGCCGGGGTGCGGGCCAGGTAGGCGAAGTCGTCGGCGACCGCCGCCTGGGCGACGATCGTCGCCAGGACGCGCTTGCCGTTGCGCTTGGCCCACTCGTCGGAGGCGAGCACCAGGGCGCCGCCGCCGTCGTTGACGCCCGGCGAGTTTCCGGCGGTATGGCTGCCGTCCTTGAGGAAGATCGGGGGCAGCTTGGACAGAGACTCGAGGCTCGAATCGCGGCGTGGGGCCTCGTCGACCTCGACGACGGTGTCGCCCTTGCGACCGGTGATCGTCACGGGGACGATCTCCTCGGGCAGGCGTCCCTCGTCGGTGGCCTTGATCGCCAGCTCGTGGGAGCGCAGCGCCCAGCGGTCCATGTCGGCGCGCGTCATCTCCAGCTCGGCGGCGACCTCGGAGGCCTCCTGGGCCATGTGCTTGCCGCTGAACGGGTTGGTGAGGCCGTCGTTGATCATGGCGTCGAGCGCCTTGCCGTCGCCCATGCGGAAGCCGAACCGGGCCTCTTTGAGCAGGTAGGGCGCCTTGGACATGGACTCCATGCCGCCGCCGACGGCGATGTCGAGATCGCCGGCGCGGACGGCGGCGTCGATGATGCCCGCAGCGCGGATCCCCGAGGCGCAGACCTTGTTGATCGTCTCCGAGGAGACCTCATTGGGGATACCGGCCTTGATCTGCGCCTGGCGCGATGGGATCTGACCCTGACCGGCCTGGAGCACCTGGCCCATGACCACGTGCTGGACCTGCTCGGGGGCGACCTCAGCGCGCTCCAGCGCGGCCTTGATGGCGGTCCCGCCAAGCTCGGTGGCGTCTACCGAGGCCAGCCCTCCGCCGAGCTTGCCGACGGGCGTGCGGGCGGCAGAGAGGATGACTGTCTTGGGCATCGGTTGGCGTCTCCAAGGTCGCTGGCGGGTGAGTCCGATGGTAGTAGTGTGGCGCGCCGTGTACGTCGAGACGACCATCGCTCCGGCCCTCTCGACCGACGCCGACACCGTCGTCTTCGCCGTGTTCGACGACGAGCCGCTGCAGACCGACGAGGCCCGGCAGCCGCTCGAGGCGCTGCTCGATTCCGGCGAGGCCAAGGGCCGCTTCAAGCACCTGGCGCTCACGCACGTCGACGGCCGCCGGGTGATGTTGGTCGGCGTGGGCGCTCGCGCCGAGCTTGGCGGCGAGCGCGCCCGCATCGCCGCCGCGCTGGCCCACCGCCGGGCGCGCGAGCTGGGCACGCAGACCCTGTGCTGGGCGCTGCCACCGGGCGCCGGGGGTGAGATCGCCGAGGGCCTGGTCCAGGGCACCCTGCTCGGCGCCTATCGCTTTGACCGCTACAGGCGCGGCGGAAACGGCGATGCCGACGACGACGGCGGGGGGATCCAGCGGCTGCTCGTCAGCGCGCCCGCAGACCTCGAGGGCAGCGTGTCTCGCGCCGCGATCGTCGCCACCGCGCAGAACCGCGCCCGCGATCTTGGGAACCGGCCGCCGAACGACCTCACCCCCACCGCGCTGGGTGTCTACGCGGCCGAGCTGGCGGCCGCCCGGCCGGCGCTGACCGTCAGCGTGCTCGGCGGCGAGGAGCTGCGCCGGCTGGGGATGGGGATGTTCGCCGCGGTCGCCTCGGGGTCCGAGCAGGACCCCCGGATGATCACGCTGACCTATGAGGGTGCCCGGGACAGCCAGCGACGCCTCGCGCTGGTCGGCAAGGCGGTCACGTTCGACAGCGGCGGCCTGGCCATCAAGTCGCTGGCGGGCATGGTCGACATGAAGTTCGACATGGCGGGCGGCGCCGCGGTGATCGAGACGATGGCCGCGCTCGCCGACCTCAAAGCGCCGATCAACGTGCTCGCCGTCGTCGGCGCCACCGAGAACATGATCAGCGGCACCGCCATGCGGGCCGGCGACATCCTCACCGCGCTCGACGGCACCACCGTGGAGATGAACAACGCCGACGCCGAGGGCCGCCTCGTGCTCGGCGACTGCATCACCTACGCCCGGCGCGAGGGCTGCGACGCGATCGTCGACATCGCCACCCTCACCGGCGGCGTCGTGGTCGCGCTGGGCAGCGTCTACGCCGGCCTGATGAGCAACGACGACGCCCTCGCCGAGCTGGTGACCGCGTGCGGCGAGCGCACCGGCGAGCTCGTCTGGCGCCTGCCGCTGCACCCGGAGTACGCCGAGATGGTCAGGGGCCGCTTCGCCCAGATCACCAACCGCACCGAGCGCCGCGAGGCGTCGGCGATCACCGGCGCGGAGTTCCTGCACCACTTCGCCGGCGAGGTGCCGTGGGCGCACCTGGACATCGCCGGGGTGGGCGACAACGGCCACGCGCCCTACCTGGACAAGGGCGGGACCGGATTCGGCGTGCGCCTGCTCACCGAGCTGGCACTGAGCTTCTAGCCCGTCGCCTTGGCCTTCTCACGCTCGAGGATGCTGGCGGCGGCGCTCGCCGGGATCGAGCTCGCGCGACACCACGCGGTCAAGCAGCTCGCGCACCTCCTCGTCCTCGCGGACGGACTCCTCGAGCTCGCGGCGCATCCGGTGGGTGGCGATCGCCAGCACCTCGTTGAGCAGGTTGCGCCGGCGGCGCTCGGACAGCGTGCCCTCGGACTCGATGAAGGCGCGGTGCTCGTCCAGCGCGTCGGCCACCTCGGCCACGCCCTCGGCGCGGACCGCCTCGGTGCGGATGATCGGGACCGGCCAGTCAGGCTTGGGGCCCAGAGCCAGCACCCCCTTGATCTCGCGGATCATCGTGTCGGTGAGGGGATGGTCGGCCTTGTTGACGACGATGATGTCGGGAATCTCCATGACCCCAGCCTTGAGCGCCTGGATCGAGTCACCGGAACCCGGCATGAGCACCAGCACCACCGTGTCGGCGTGATCGATGATGTCGACCTCAGCCTGGCCCACGCCCACCGTCTCCAGGAGCACGAGATCCCGGCCCGACGCATCCATGAGCAGGGCCGCCTGGAGCGCCGCCTCGCTGAGGCCGCCGAGCGCCCCGCGGTTGGCCATCGAGCGGATGAACACGCCTGGATCGAGGAAGTGGTCGGTGAGGCGGATCCGGTCACCGAGCAGCGCGCCCTTGGTGAACGGCGAGGACGGGTCGATGGAGAGGACGGCCACCGAGCGGTCGCGCTCGCGCTCCAGCTTGGTCAGTGCCCCCATCAGCGTGGACTTGCCCACGCCGGGGGGACCGGTGAAGCCCACGACTGCCGCGCGGCCGGTCTTGGGGTAGATCGTGCGCACGAGCTCCCAGCCCTCGGGATCGTCGTTCTCGACAAGCGTTATGGCGCGAGCCAGCGCGCGGCGATCGCCATCGAGCAGGCGCTCGGCAAGATGTTCGTTGGACTGGGGCACGGCGGCCAGTGATCATGCCAGGTGTGGTCGGAGACAAAAGCGGTTAGGGTCGGACAGGATGGGGAACGCATTGGTAGGGCGCTTTGATCAGCTTCTGGGCGACGGGATCGAGGCCACAGTGGCGCTCAAGCACCGGCGGCGGCTGAAGAAGCTGGGCTGGGCGCGGGTATTCGAGCCGTCGGACCCGGGCGTGTTCGCCCGGGACGACCCCCCGCCACGCGAGGGCTGCGAACTGGAGGTGCTCATCGACGGCGCCAACGCGCTGCCCGAGATCGCGCAGGCGATCTCGGAGGCCAAGCAGTTCGTGCACATCACCGGCTGGCACCTCGAGCCGGCCTTCGAGCTGGTCCGAGGTCAGCCGAATGGCGCCATCGGCGTGCTGCTCGCCGAGATGGCCGAGCAGGTGGACGTGCGGGTCCTCGTCTGGTCGGGCTCGCCCGTCCCGCTGTTTCACCCCACGCGGTCCGAGGTGGCCGAGGCACTGCAGAACCTGACCCGGCACACGCAGATCCAGGCCAAGGGCGACCCTAAAGAGCACCCACTTCACTGCCATCACGAGAAGACGGTCGTCATCGACGGTGAGGTGGCGTTCGTGGGCGGGATCGACATGACCAACGCCGCGGGGGACCGGTACGACGTCCAGGCCCACCGCGCGCGGCGGTCGATGGGCTGGCACGATGTCGGCACGCGGCTGCGCGGCCCGGCGGTGGCCGACGTCAACGACCACTTCCGTACCCGGTGGCGCGAGCTCACGACAGAGCAGCTGCCCGCGCTCCCAGCCCCGGAGCCGGCGGGCAACTCGACGGTCCAGGTGGTGCGCACCGTCGAGGAGGACATGTATGACGCCATCCCCCACGGGGACTTCCGCATCTTCGAGAGCTATGCGCGGGCGCTGCGCTCGGCCCGTGAGCTCATCTACCTCGAGAACCAGTTCCTGTGGGCCCCCGAGCTCGTCTCGATCATCGCCGAGAAGCTGCGTCAACCCGCCCACACCGCAGTTCCGCGTCGTCGTGCTGCTTCCGGGCAAGGCCAATAACGGCGCCGAGGACACCCGTGGCCAGGTGGGGCGCCTGATCGATGCCGACGACGAGGGGGACCAAACCAAGCGCTTTCTCGCCGCCACCATCCGGGCCCTGTCGCCCTCGCATGATCGCGCCGACCCGGTCTACGTGCACGCCAAGGTGGCGGTGGTGGATGACCGATGGCTGATCGTCGGCTCCGCCAACCTCAACGCTCACTCGTTGTTCAACGACACCGAGATGTGCGTCGTGACCGACGACGCGGCGCTGGCCCGCGACACCCGGGTGCGCCTGTGGGCCGAGCACCTGGAGATGGACGAGGCCGAGGTGCGCGACGCCGAGCCCGTCACGCTCGTGGACCAGCGTTGGCAGCCGATCGCCGACGAGCAGCTCGAGCGCGACCGCGCCGACCTGCCGCCCACCCATCGCCTCCTGGAGCTGCCGGGCGCGTCGCGGCGGACGGCGCGGCTGCTGGGCCCGCTGAACGGCCTGTTCACTGACGGTTGATCAAATTCCCTACGATGCCCGGGTGCGCTCGGCCGGCACACAGGACATAGAACGGCCACGGCTGGGTGGGCGGGGCGGGCGGGACCCCGGTAACCCGCCCGCGGTCATCCGAGAAGGGCCGCCCCCGCTCCATGGCGGCCCGTTGACGTTCCTGCGCTTCGCCAGGGCCAATCACATGCTGACGTGGGGCTACCTGCGGCTGGCCGCTCGTTGGGTGTGGCTGAAGCTGCGCTGGCGGGGACGGCTTCAGACCGACGGGCTGTGCTTCATTTGCCCCGGGGTCAAGTTCGAGATCGGCAAGAACGCCCAGGTGACGCTGGGGCGCTGGTCATGGATCGGCCACGGCTGCAAGGTGCGTGTCCACGAGGGTGAGCTGATCATGGGCGCCAAGTCCGTGATGGGCCAGGAGTGCACGATCTCGGCCTTCCAGCACGTCGCGATCGGACGCGAGTGCATCATCGCCGACCGCGCGATGATCATCGACTTCGACCACGGCATGGTCGAGGTGGAGCGGCCGATCCGCGAACAGGGGATCTACAAGCGCGACGTCAACATCGGCCACAACGTGTGGATCGGCTACGGCGCCTGCATCCTGCGCGGCGTGACGGTCGGGGACAACTCGGTGATCGGGACCAGCTCCGTGGTGACCTGCGACGTGAAGCCCAACTCGGTGGTGGGCGGGGCGCCGGCGCGGTTGATCCGGATGCGCGAGGCGCCCAAGACGTTTCGCTGGGGCCAGTAGGCCGACGCTGCCCAGCGCGGTCCGGGCTCCGCGACATGGCTCGGGTATCGGCGAACGTCAACAGCGGGCCGTCGGCGCGCACGTCTGTCTCAGATCTGCGCACTTCCTGAACGCTCAGAGCTCTCAGTGCTCGTTTGGCCGGTGTGTGCTCTGAGAGTTCAGCCCGCTGAACCGTCAGAGCACACGGTCTGGATTTGGGCCCTGTGTGCTCTGAGCGTTCAACCCCAGCCGGTGAGGTCGGGCGCGAGGCCCCGTAGCGCGGGCTCGGCCGTGAGCTCGGCGTCGCCCGCGATCGCGCGCTCGAGGGTCGCGAGATGACCCCGCGCCCGCTGCATCGGGTAGTCACCGGCGGTGGCACGGGTGTGCAGGAACGCCCAGTCGCTGGACTGGAGCGCCAGCAGCTCGCGCAGCGCACGGTCGGGCGGGCGCCGCGCCATCGCGGCGAGCCGCAGTTCGGCGGTGCGGGCGGGCCAGGCCAGCTCGGCCACCTGCGGCCCCGACCACGTGCGCAGGTCACCGCCGTCGCCCCAGCTGCTCACCGGCAGGGGCTCCGGCGCCGGCGCGGGATCGTGGCGCGCGAGCGCGTCGTCGAGCGTCGTCAGCGCGAGGCCCTGCCGCGCCGACTCCTCGAGCACCGCGGCCAGCCAGTGGACCCCCTCATACCACCAGTGCCCGAGCAGCTCGGTGTCCAGGGCGCACACGCAGACCCCGCCGCCGGCGACCCGGCGGCGCACTTCCGACACGAACTCGGCCGCGTCGGCGCGAGCCTGCTCCAGCGCCGCCCCGTGGTCATAGCGGGCGCCGTCGTTGCGCCAGACGTGGTGGCGGTGGGTGGTGTGGCGATGTGAGTCTCGGTAGGACGAGCGCGAGGGATAGCCGTCGGCCCCCCACACCAGAGCGATGACCACGCGGTCAAGCGGCCACAGCACGGGCCCGTCGGTGGCCACCAGCGGGCGCAGGTGACGCGGATCCCCCAGCCCGAAGACGTCCGTCAGCTCGACGCAGGTGGCGCGCACCCCGGCGTCCTCGAGCAGCTCGTCGAGCCACGGCGCGTGCGCGCACTCGGGAAGCCAGAACCCGCCGTGCCAGTCGCCGAAGCGGCGCCGGTGCGAGGCAACGCCGGTCTGGACCTGGAGCAGGGCGCCGGCGTCGGTGGCCAGCAGCGGCAGGATCGCGTGGGTGGCTGACGAGGTCCAGCGCGCGTGGGGCGCCAGCGCCCCCAGCAAGCCGCCACCGCCCGCGGTGAGCTCGGCGAGACGGCGTGCGCGCGCCGCGTACTCGTCCGCCGAGCGCTGAAGCTCGGCGGCGAGCGCGTCCTCCCCGTTCGCTCTCAGCTCCTCGATGTCGAGCCGGTGTGACTCGGGCCTGATCGTGTGAAGGAAGGCCACGCAGCGCTTCAGCGCGCCGGGCATCTCGAACTGGTCGGCGAGCACCGGCGTGATCGAGAGCGTGACACGTTCACCCCCCGGCGCGGCGAGCACGTCGAGCAGCGGCAGATAGCTGGTGGCGATCGCCTCCCACAGCCACTCCTCGCCGAACGGCCAGGTCCCGAAGCCCTCCCAGTTAGGTCCGTTTGGAGGGTTTTCTGGATGCGGCCACCCGGCGCCGCCCTCCACATAGGGCATGTGCGTGTGGAGAAGAATTGCGAGTTCTCCGCCGCTCATGTCTGAGCAAGGGAGGTCGGGTCAATCACTACCAGGCGAACTCACCAGCCACCTGCCGCATCTTGGATGCCGCGCGATTCCGCTGCTCAATGATCAGCCGGTCGAGCTGCGGGGCGGACGCGGCTGCGCTCGCAACCCCGGACCGAGGGAGCGGGGCGCATAGAGTCGGTCGTCTGAATGATTCTTTAATCACGAACCGCCCGAACGTGCAGCGGCGCGTCCGAGACCGACGTCTTAGGGATGCCGCTCCGTCTCTTGGCAATGAACGCCGTTTCAAGCGCGTTGCCGACTCCCAGGCCATCGTCCGGAGGCGGCTCCTTCGATGAGGGCGCGCACCAGTTGCTCAGCTGCGCTCGCGGCTGCCGTCACGACTCGTTCATCATGGCATGTGTTATGGACTGTGTTTGCCGGCACATTCGACTGATCTTCGGGACCATGCTTTTCGCGATCGACGCCACGCCGCGGTCGATCACATCGAGCAACGCGTAGCCGAGTATGCCGAGCGACGTGCCGTTGCGTTCCTTCAAGCGGACGGCCAGCTCGGTCCGGGCTCCCCGCTGCCAGAACAGCTCGACCGTTCCGACGTTCCGCTCCCGATCGACGTTCAACACGACGTCATCGAGCAGCGCTCGCGTCGGGATCGCGGCGGTGTCGATCAGCCTGTTCTCGTGGTGTTCGGTGTCCCGTCGCCAGGACCCGTCTGGGGTCGTCGTGATGTCGCGGCTGAAACGATCGGGCGTCGGCGTGGAGAACCCGGTAATGATCGCCCAGTCCGGACCAGCACGGCCGAGATTCGCGGCGCCAGTGCGTGCCCGGCCCCATTCCAGATCGCAGATATCGAGCGCCAGCCGACCATCCGGTTTCAGGGCATGCGCGATCGCAACGAGCGCGAGGTCTATGGGTTCAAGGAACGCAAGGATCGCCTTTCACCCACTCGGGGTGAGGTGAACTCACCCGCAGCGCCGGTTTGGTGTTGATCGGTGTACGCGCAGGAGCAGGCATGAGCACGCTGGCGTCGTGGCGCCCAGGACCGACCCGCGACTCGATCCTGTCGTTCCTGGACAACCTTGACCACGTGCCCGTCGACGAGCGCGTCGCCTACGTCGACAACGACGGCACCCTGTGGTGCGAGAGGCCCAGCTACGTGCAATTCGAGTTCTTCGCCGACGCTCTCAGGCAGCGCGTCGGCCGTCAGCCCTTGCTGCGCGAGCGCCCGGAGTTCGCCGCGGTGCTGGACGGCGACATGGCGGCGATCGGCGAGATTGGGCTGGCCAAGGTCGCCGGCGCACTCGCCGCGCTGTTTGACCGGCAGACCCCGGGCGAGTTCGAGGCGGCCGTCGATCGCTTCCTGGACCGCTACCGGCATCCGACGCTGGGCACCGGCCTCGACGGCGTCATCTATCAGCCGATGCTCGAGTTGCTCGACGAACTGCGCGGGCGCGGCTTCACGATCGGCATCGTCACGGGTGGAGGCACCGAGTTCGTCCGCCGCGTCAGCAAGCGCAGCTATGCGGTGGAGCCGGGGATGGTCGTCGGGACGCTCATCGGCTACACCTTCGCCCGCGACGACAACGGCAAGCCGGTGGTGCGCCGCACGACCAGCGAGATCGGCCGCGCCAACGAGGGCGGCGCCAAGGTCGAGCACATCCAGTCTCAGATCGGCCGCCCGCCGCTGCTTGCCGTCGGCAACTCCAGCGGCGACCGCGAGCTGCTCGAATGGGCCCAGGCGAGCCGGCACGGCGGGCTGGCGATCCTCGTCGACCACGACGACGATCAGCGCGAGTTCGCCTACCAGAGCACCGCCGCGACCTTCAACGACGGCGAGCCGATCACGGCGATCGGAGAGCGGCTCGGCTGGGTGATCGTCAGCATGAAGGACGACTGGCACACGATCTTCGCGAGCCTCTGACATGACTGGCTGCTGTGCCTCCGGGCGTCCACCCGGCCAACGAGGCGTGGCGCAGACACCGTGGCGGCGCCAAGTCCATGGTGCCGACTTGCGCCACACCGAAGGCGACGCTCCGACTTCGCCGAGCGCACCCGCCAACCGAACGCCTCATTGGGTGGCCGGTGCGCTGGCCCTTACCGGGCTCGCGCTGGTCCCGATCGCTCTACCGAGCGAGGGCCGTCTCCAGGAACCCGTCCTAGCCAGTCAGGTGGTCGCGGTGATCGCGCTCGCCGCAGTGGCGCCCAGCGGCTGGACGCGCCGGCATTTGGTGACCGCGCTCAGGGGCACCGGCGCCCTCACCGTTGTCAGCGTCCCCCTCGGAGCATGGACGACGGACGCCGGCGCATTGCTGACCAGCATGGCCCTCAGCGTCCTGATGCTCGCTCAGGCTCGGGTGCCGCGGCTGGCTCGCCGGCAACCCGAACTGCTCCATGGACCATGGTTCCGCGCCCGCGCGCGGCCTCGATCGTGAGGCGCCCACCGAACGCTCCCAGCCGCTCGCGCATGCCCGCGAGCCCACTGCCGCCACCAGCGCGCTGGGGATCGAACCCCACCCCATCGTCGCGCACGCAGATCCACAGCTCCCCACCGGCATCGGACACCGTCACCATGACCTGCGCGGCCGCGCCGGCATGCTTGGCCGCGTTCTGGAGCGCCTCCACCGCGCAGAAGTACAGCGCCGCCTCGAGATCGAGGGCGTAGCGCGGGACCGACATGGCACTTTGAACCCGGACGCTGAGTGGGGAGTTCAACGCAGCGACCTGCACCGCGGCGACGAGCCCACGGTCGGCGAGCAGCCGCGGGAAGATGCCTTGGGCGAGCTCGCGAATCTCGGCCAGGGCACGGTCAACGTCAGTGCACAACGCGGCAAGATTCCCCCGGTCCGCTCTACTGCCAGACGGCGTTTCGCCGGAGGACTGGAGCTTCATCCGCAGGGCGATAAGCCGCTGCTGGGCGCCGTCATGAAGGTCGCGCTCGATCCGGCGGCGCTCGGCGTCGCCAGCTCTGATCAGCCGGGCCCGTGACTCTCGCAGCTCCGCGATCGTGGCGCGCAACTCGGCCTCCAGCGAGGCGTTCTCCACGATCAGCAGCGAGGCGGCCACCATCGCATTGATCAGCTCAGGGCTCTCCTCGAGTTGAGCGCGGTGCACGACGGCCGCCAGCGGCCGTCCCTCACGATCGACAGTGGTGATGACACGCCCCGACCCCGGTGCGGGCTCCGCGAAAGGCTCACCATCGGCCCGCAGCCACCCACGCCCCTGCACCCAAAAGCCGAAGGCAAGTTGCGGATCCCCGAGCGCCTGCGGCAGGGCCCGGATCACGTCAAACGTGGATGAGCTGCGCAAGGCCCGATCGACGATGCCCGTCATCACTCGGCCCGCGTGGAGCTCGGCGTCGATCAGCGCGGCGAGATACCCCAGCGGAAGCGCTGCCCGGAACGCGGGAAGCAGCCACCGCACCGGCGTCTCGACGGCCGACGCGAGAAGCGAGGTGAACAGGTTGGCGGCCACATAGAGGGCGAACGCGGCAAGGAACATCATCGCCACGACCGATCCGATGAGCAGGGCACGACGTCGCGGAGGATCCGCACGCGCCAGGCGCAACATGACAATGACCCCTACCGCCACGGTAACGGCAAGCGCGATCCCGCTGTAGATGTCGCCGAGCGTGGCCAGCGTTCCCGAGCGGCCGGCCACATGCAGCGGGTTGCTGGGACACGCGTGCGCGCAGACGGCGAGGGGGCTGCCCGGCGTGACGGGTGCGAGTAGGAAGTACGGCACGTACCACGCCAGGAAACCGACGAACAGCATGACCAGCACGCCCCGCTCGACCCCGCCGAGCCGACCGGTAGGGAAGGCCAGGATCACGACGAAGGTCGCGTAGAGAAGGGGCGCCTCGGCCATCACCCCGATCAGATGCGGCCATGGCGAGCTGATGGCCTCCAGACTGAGTGGGATCGCGAGCGAGCCCAGCGCCACGAGCATCCAGGCGAACCGGCTCCCGGGCCGCTGTCGTCCCCAGTAACACCCGACGAGCACAGGAGCGAAAATGAGGTCGACGCGTTGGACCGCGAACCATGCGGAGTACCGGAGCTGCCCGGTCGACAACGGCACCACGATCGCGGCGAGCACCCCCACAACCACGCCGATCCGGACCACCCATCGCACCCTCTGCCCCGCGGTCGAGGTCGCGGCCGCGGATGCGGTTGCGCCCGGCCCTACCTGCAGTGCGCCCTCATTCACCAGCGTTCTCGACTTCCGAGGCGAACCATAGCGCTGCGTATGCGGCGCCACGGCGGGCGCGCGGACCGTGAGCGATGGCGCATCGATCGTGGCGAGCTCAGGTCCCCAAGGGGATGGGCGGGCAATCACCCCGCGCAGGTGATGACGGGTCACCCGTCGTCGGCGATCATGCCTGCGGCGGCCATGACCCTCACCCGGCGACTCTTCCTCTCCTGGCTTATCAACGCGGTGGTGCTGGCGGTGACGGCAGCCGTCCTCACCCGGATGACCGTGGCGTCCGCGGGCGATCTCATCGTGGCGGCGGCGCTGTTCGGGATCCTCAACACCTTCCTGAAGCCGATCGCGCGGCTGCTCACCCTCCCCTTTGCGATCGTCACGCTCGGGCTGGCGTGGTTCTTCGTGTCGATGCTGATGCTCTACCTCACACAGGACATCGTCACGGGGGTGGACATCCACGGCTTCTCGACGCTCGTGTGGGCGACGATCATCGTGTGGATCGTCAACCTCGTGCTCGACGCGGTCATCGGGACCTGGCGGCGGGAGCGCCGGCGGGCTCAGCCTGCCGCGTGACGTCCTGCACCGCGGCACGCACCGTGGGATAGACGCGCTCGGGGCCGATCGCGTCGATCACCCCGGCCTCGGTGAGCTGCGTCTGGACGGGATGGGTCACCCTCGCGATCGCCACCTGCACCCCGTCGCCCTTGAGCATCTCGGCGATCTGGGTGAGCATCGCCATGCCGGCGGTGTCGACGTGGGTGACGGCCTGGGCGTCAAGCACGAGCCACTCCGGCTGTGACGGGACTCCGCGCAGCACCTCGTTGATCCGGGCCTTGACGTAGCTGGCGTTGGCGAAGAACAGGCGGTCGTCGAGGCGATAGACGACGACGCCGGGGGTGATCAGGGCGTCGCGATTGACGGCCACGTCGGCCCAGCGGCCCAGGCGCTCCACCCAGCCGAGGACCGCGTCGTGGGGGCTGGCGCTGCGCCGCACCACGTCGACGATCGACAGCCCCACGGCGAACACGATCGCGTCCAGCACCCCGACCACCACCACGCCCGCCATGGTCACCGCGGCGATCGAACCTCGACCCGGTCGGTCTCCCACAGCTCCCGCCAGGCGGGCCGGTCCACCAGGCCGATCGAGGCCGCGACGATCGCCGCCCCCAGCACGGCGCCGGGCAGCTTGGCCAGCGGCGCGGTGAGCGCGACCAGGACGACCGCGACCGCGCCCGCGGCGATCAGCCCCGACACCTGGCTGCGCGCCCCCATGCTGTCGTTGATCGCGGTGCGCGAGCCGCTGGCGCCGACCGGCATGCCCTGGCTGATGCCGGCCAGCGCGTCCGCCGCCCCCATCGCCAGCATCTCCTGTGAGGGTCGGATGTGCTGGCCGTGGTGTCCGGCGTAGGCGCGCGCGGTGAGGATCTCGTCGGCGAAGCTGACCAGGAACAGGCCGATCGCCCCCGGCACGAGATCGAACGTGTCGCTCACCGACGGCGTCGGGATGCGGATGCTCGGTAGCCCGCGCGGGATGTGGCCGACCACCGACACCCCGTGGTCGGTGAGGCCGAACGCGTAGGTGGCGAGGATCCCGCCCACCACCACGACGAGCGCGGCGGGGATCCGCGGCGCCCAGCGGCGCAGCGAGAGCAGGATCGCGAGCGACGCGATGCTGACCAGCACGGTCGTCGGGTTGGTGTGGCCGATCTCCTTGGCCACCTCGACGAGCTGGGGGATCGGGTCGCGCGCGCCGATCGACAGGCCGAGCAGCTTGCCGAGCTGGCCGATGATGAGCACCACCGCGACGCCGTGGATGTAGCCGATCAGCACCGGCCATGAGAAGTAGTCGGCGATCCAGCCCACCCGGGCGATCGCGGCGAGGGCGAAGAAGAGGGCCGTGAGGAGCGCCAGCATGGCCGCCAGCTCCTCGGCGTGCGCGCTGCCCCGGGTGGCGAGCGCGAGGACCGACGCGGCGACGAGGGCGGCCAGCGAGCCCTCGGGGCCGACGATCACCTGCCGCGAGGAGCCCAGCAGCGCGTAGGCGATGGTGGGGAGCAGCAGCGCATAGAGGCCCACCACGGGGGACAGCCCGGCGACCTGCGAGTACGCCATCGCCGAGGGCACGGCGAGCGCCGCCACCGTGAGACCGGCGGTGAGATCGCGCCGCCCCGTCGAGACCCGGTAGTGGCGCAGGTCGCGAGTGACCGGGACGCGCCGGTGCAGGAGCGGCTCGGGCGGAGGCGAGCGAAACGGCGACGTGTCGCGTGGATAGGCCCGCGCCGGCGCTCCCTCGCCGTCTCCCGGCTGTTCGGGGCTACGCCGCCCCGAGCGAGCCATCGTGCGCGCAGTTCACGCAGCGGAAGCCGATGTGCGAGGTCGAGGTGTCGATCGCCTCGGCCTGGCGCGCCGCCGGCCGGTAGCGCAGGCAGTAGTTGGGCGCGCACAGGTGCGAGCCGCCCTTGATCACCCGGCGCGGGATCGTCTCGCCGGCCGCGGAGACTCTGCTGCCGGGACGGCCACCCGCGGGTTGCGCGGCACGCAACACGACGGCTGTCGGTCGCCGCGAGCGCCGCGGGCGATACCAGTCCGAGGTCCACTCCCAGACGTTGCCGGTCATGTCGTAGAGCCCGTAGCCGTTGGGCGGGAAGCGTCCGGACGGCGAGGTGCCGCTCGTAGCCGTCGACGGCCGAGGTTCTGCCACGGGAAACTCGCCCTGCCAGGTGTTGGCCATCTGCCGGCCGCCGGGCGCGAACTCGTCGCCCCAGGCGTACGCCGCGCCCTCGAGCCCGCCCCGGGCCGCGTACTCCCACTCGGCCTCGGTCGGCAGGCTCCTTGCCCACCCACGCGGCGTAGGCCTCGGCATCGCTCGTGGGCGACATGGACGACCGGGTGAAGCTCGCGCCCGCCCACGTTGCGAGTCCCGGGCCCTCCGGGTGGCGCCAGATCGGCGCCCGGCACCCACGCGCCACCAGTTGCGAAAGTCGCGCAGGTCGACCGGGCCCTGGCTGGGCGGAACACGAGCGAGCCGGGCACCAGCAGGCTCGGATCGGCGCCGGGGTAGTCGGCCGGGTCGGGGGGCGCTCGGCGGCGGTCACGTGGCCGGTGGCCTTCACGAAGCGGCGAAACTCGGCGACGGTGACCGGGTGCTCGTCGATCCAGAACCCGTCGACGGCGACCCGGCGCGCCGGCGCCTCCTCGGGGTAGAAGTCGTCGGAGCCCATGAGGAACTCGCCGGCTGCGATCCACTCCATGTGGCGCGGCGCAGCGCTCGTGACGGCCGAGGTGGTCACGCCGTCGATGCTGCGGGGTCGCCGGGTGACCAGCAATCACCCCCCCAGGGTGATTCCCGCTCACCCAAGCGGATGGGACCGTCGCACCACCGATCACGGACCCCAAGGAGACCCAGATGCCCAAGCCGTTCAACGGAGTCATCAACCTCGACGTGCGTGACTCGACGCCGGACTGGGAGCCGTTCGTGCCGGCCCGCGCCCCCGAGGGCGCGCCGAACGTTCTGATCGTGCTGTACGACGACACCGGGCTGGCGGCGTGGTCGCCGTACGGCGGGCGGATCAAGATGCCCACCATGCAGCGGCTGGCCGACAACGGGCTGACCTACACGCCAGTGGCACACCACCGCGCTGTGCTCGCCGACCCGCTCGTGCTTCCTCACCGGCCGCAACCACCACCAGAACGGGTTCGCCCCGATCGCCGAGGGTGCGCAACGGGTTCCCCGGCTCACACCGCGCACATCCCGACGGAGAACGCGACGATGGCCGAGGTGCTGCGCGAGGCCGGCTGGAGCACGTTCTGGGTCGGCAAGAACCACAACGTCCCGATCGACGAGTGGGCGCAGGGCGCCACCAAGCGGAACTGGCCGCTGGCCCGGGCTTCGACCGCTTCTACGGCTTCATCGGCGGCGAGACCAACACTGGTATCCCGACCTGGTCGAGGACAACCACTACATCGACCAGCCCTACCTGCCCGAGGACGGCTACCACCTCTCCAAGGACCTGGCCGACAAGGCGATCGAGTTCATCCGCGACATCAAGCAGTCCGCGTCCCGGACAAGCCGTGGTACTCTGTGGTTCTGCCCCGGGGCCAACCACGCGCCCGCACCACGCGCCCACAGGAGTACATCGACAAGTACAAGGGGCAGTTCGACGACGGCTACGAGGCCTACCGCGAGTGGGTGCTGCCGCGGATGATCGAGCAGGGCATCCTGCCCGAGGGCACGGAGCTGACGCCGATCAACCCGCATGCCCGACGGCACGTCGCTCAAAGCGTGACGACGTGCGCCCGTGGGACTCGCTGCTCACGACGACGAGAAGCGGCTGTTCGCCCGGATGGCCGAGGTGTACGCCGGGTTCTCGGAGTACACCGACGCCCAGGTCGGGCCGCATCATCGACTACCTGGAGCAGTCCGGCCAGCTCGAGAACACGATCATCATCTACTGCGCCGACAACGGCGCGTCGGGCGAGGGCAGCCCGAACGGCTCGGTCAACGAGAACAAGTTCTTCAACGCCTACCCCGACGACGATCGAGGACAACCTGACGCATGCTCGACGAACTCGGCAGCGCCGAACACCTACAACCACTACCCGACCGGATGGGCGACGGCGTTCTCGACCCCGTTCCAGATGTTCAAGCGCTACACCTACCAGGGCGGCGTCGTGCGATCCGCTGGTGATCCACTGGCCGAAGGGCATCAAGGCCGGGGCGAGGTGCGCAACCAGTACCACCACGTCGATCGACATCGTGCCGACGATCCTCGAGTGCTGCGGGGTGGAGATGCCCGACGACGTGTCAACGGGGACGAGCAGACGCCGCTGCCCGGCGTGTCGATGAAGCTACACGCTTCGACGACGCCGGCGCGCCGACGCAGAAGAGCACCCAGTACTACGAGATGCTGGGCACGCGCGGGCATCTGGCACGACGGATGGAAGGCGGTGCGCCGAGCACGGCGCCCATGCATCGGCAACGGCCGCTTCGACAGCGACACAGTGGCAGCTGTTCCACACCGACGTGGACCGCTCGGAGGCCCACGACCTCGCCGCCGAGCAACCGGACGAGGCTGAAGGAGCTCGTCGAGCTCTGGTACGTCGAGGCGGGCAAGTACAACGTGCTGCCGCTCGACGACCGGCATCCTCGCACGAGATCGTCGCCGATGCCGCGGCCGACCAGCCCGAGTCCGGTGCGTGACACCTATCGCTACTACCCCGGCACCGCGGAGGTGCCGGAGTCGATGGCGGCCAACGACCCGCGCGACGGTCGTTCAAGATCCTGGCCGAGGTCGAGCTGCACGACCCCGACGCCTCGGGCGTGATCTTCGCGCACGGCTCGCGGTTCGGCGGCCACGCGCTGTTCGTCAAGGACCAGCAAGCTCTGGTACGTCCTACAACTTCCTGGGCATCCCACCCGAGCAGACCTTCTCCTCCGAGCCGCTGTCACCCGGCAAGCACGTCCTCGGCGATGGAGTTCACCAAGGAGTCGGTCGGAGATCACGGCGAGGCGCACGGGACCACCCAGCTCTACGTCGACGAGGACGTCGTGGACTCGGGGCCGATGCGCACGCAGCTGGGTCAGTTCACCCTCTGCGGAGACGGCCTGTGCGTGGGCCGGGACTCGGGTGACGCGGTGAGCGCCGAGTACCCGTCGCCGGCGGCCTTCACGGGCGGCACGATCCTCCAGGTCGAGGTCAGCACGGGCGATGACCAGTACATCGATCTGGAGAAGCACGCCGGCGCGATGCTCGCCCGCGAGTGAGTCGGTGGCCATCGCGCTCACCCTGCTTGTTGCCACCAGCACCGCCAACCGGGCGACGACGTTTCTCGGGCTGTTTGCCGCGCAGGTGCTCTCCTGGGCCGGGGTGCCGGCCCTGGGAGCGGCCGCGGCCGGCGCCGCCGGGGCACTCGCCAGCCAGGGGACCGTTCATCTGTGGGCGGTCCTCGTCGTGGGCACAGCGGGCGCCGAGGTCGGCAGCCTGGCGGGGTGGTGGCTCGGGCATCGCGTCGCCCGGGCGGGGACCGATCGGCACGGGCGCTTCACCGACAAGCGCAAGAAGGCGCTGGACGCGGGCGGCAAGATCGAGGAGAAGTGGGGGCGGCTGATCGTGTTCTTCGTCCCGTCGTGGGTGTCGGGCGCCCTGGGCATGCCGATCCGGCAGTTCGCGATCTGGAACCTGCTGGCGGCCGCGCTGTGGAACGTCGGCGCCGCCCTGGCATCGTACGGAGTGGCCTCGGCGGCATCGAACCGCTCGGCGGCGCACATCCTGATCCCGCTCGTCATCGGCCTGGCGGCGCTAGCCGCCATCTTCGTGATTCTCCGCGCCTTCTCGCGTCGGCGGCGACACGCTGGTCAGGCGCCAGTGAGGCCCGGAGCCTGAACCACCCATCGCGGGTGAAGATCAATCACCCCGATGTGCCCGAAGGTGCTGGCATAACCTCAACCAAGGAGGAACTGTGGATCAGGTCAGAGGCCTCGGCCGGGCCCTGTTCGCGGCCGTGCTGCTGCTGGTCGGCGGCGTGCTGAACATCATCTGGGGGATCGCGGCAATCGGCAACTCAAGCTTCTTCGTCCAGAACACCCACTACGTGTTCGCCAGCCTCAAGACGTGGGGCTGGATCACGCTGATCCTCGGCATCGTCCAGATCGTCGCCTCGCTGTCACTGTTCCGCGGCGGCACGTTCGGCACGTGGTTCGGGATCCTCGCCGCGTCGTTGACCGCGATCGGCGCGCTGCTGGACATCCCGGCGTACCCGTTCTGGTCGCTGGCGATCTTCGCCCTCAGCCTGTGGGTCATCCACGGCCTGGTGGTCTTTGACACTTCGGTGCCCTACGGTGATCCTGCGCCGTACGGCACGCCTGCGTCATATGGCAACTCTTCTGCCTCGAGCCCGCCGCCGTCTGAGCGGACGGCACAGCCCCATTGAAGTGGCGTGCCCCGGCGTCCGTCCTATCGTCGCCGGGGCGGCCCGGCGACCCCGCGCCGGGTCACACCAGATGGAGGGTACGGGCCCGGCGCACCGCGTGGGCCCGATCGGTGACGTCGAGCTTGCGGTAGATGTTCTTCATGTGCGTCTTGACCGTGTTGACTGACACGAGCATCTCCGAGGCAATCTCGGCCTTGGAGAGCGTCGTCGGCAGGTAGCGCAGTACAACCTCTTCCCGATCAGACAGCGGCTCGACTCCGATCGCAATGCGTCGGCCTTCCGGCTGCGTCGCTCGCGGGTCCAACAGCTCCCCCAGCTCTCCGGCCAGCGCCCGATGCGCCGTCCCGGAGCGGATGCGACGGGTGAGCAACTCTCGCGCCGCCGGGCCGAGCGCCAGGAATGGAGCGAGATCCTGCTGGGGCTCGGCAAGGGCGAGAGCCTCCTCCATCAGCTCCAGCGCGGCATCGTCGTGCCCGCGACCGTGCTCGGCGACGGCGCCGAGCGCACGCATCTCGATCGCGGTCGATGGGCTCGCCGTCGGCAGGTCACCTTCAAGAGCTGACCGAAGGGTGTGAACCACACCCCCCGGATCGCCGGTCGCGATCGCAATCCGCGCGCGCACCAGTTGCGCCTCGGCCCACCCTCCGGAGCTGGGTGTGGTCGTCAGCGTCTGCTCGGCATCGGCGGGACGCCCGGCGGCGAGAAGCGCCGCTGCGTGAACAGCGGCCAAGTCCACCGAGAGCCACTCTGGCAGGGACCACCCCTGGGCCGCGTCACGGGCGGCGGCCACCGCCGCGTCTGCACGCTTCAGATCCCCGTGTCGAAGTCCGACGCGGGCATCGGTGAGTGCAACGAGCAGGCGTAAGGCCGGGTCGCCCGCGGAGTCGAGCGCGGCACGCGCCGACTCCAGCGCCCGATCGGCGTCGCCCAGCGTGTTGCGGTGATATCCCGCGATGGCCAGCGCGCACCACGCCGCGGCCGAGGGCGCGCGGCCCGACCATCCCTGGCGCGCCGCGACGGCGATCGCATCATGAGCCAAATCAGTGGCTGAGACGAACGCTCCGGTGGCCGCATCGAGCACGGCAAGCGCGGCGGAGGCGCCGAAACCAAGGTATTCCAGACCGGCGTGACCCGCTAAGACCAGGGCGTCCTCGACGGCGGTCCGTGCCTGGGGATCGTGTCCCAGCCACATTTCGGCGATACCCTTGTGCAGGAGGCCAAGTGTGCGGCGCTCACGCGGGTCGAGGTCCAGACGGGCCGCCCCTTCGGCCGAGAGCAGCGCCTCGGCCTCCGCAAGGGCGCGCGGAAAGTCCCCGAGGCGGCGGGCGTCGTACAGAGCGGCAATCCGGCGCGCCGCCAGAAACCCCGCCCGGTGTTTGGGCTTGACCACCGAACTCAGCGCATCGGCCCTGGCGAGGTGGTCTGAGGCCACCGCCGGCTGCCCGCATTCCAGCTGGACGCTCGCTGCGGCAAGGCTCAGCTCGGGGTCGGCCCCGACGAGCTCGCGTGGGAGTCGGGCGATGAGGTCGGCGGCGACATCGGCCTCTCCGCGCACCAGCAGCGCGGGCCAGCTCGTGCAGAGAAGATCACCCGCCAGCACACCGTCGCCGGCCGACAGTGCGTGGCGAGCCGCCTGAGTGAACTCACCAGTGCGCGCGTAGAACCGCGCGGCGGACCGGTGCTGGCGCGCGAGGAGGTCGGGCATCTGGTGGCGGAGTTGGCTGCGCAGCAGCTCCCGGAACATTCGGTGATATCGGTACATCGACCGGTCGTCGCCGATCC
Source organism: uncultured Actinomycetota bacterium (assembly GCA_963790605.1). Classification (GTDB taxonomy): domain Bacteria; phylum Actinomycetota; class Thermoleophilia; order Solirubrobacterales; family Solirubrobacteraceae; genus Palsa-465. The sequence goes on from CAWBPG010000008.1 coordinate 260,948, forward strand.
GCGACACGAACGCATTGGACCGTTCGAGCCGGTCGAGCACCTGGGCGGCGTCCGAATGCCCGGTCAGTGCGTCGGCCAGCGCTGGGCTGAGTGATTCGACGACACTCGTGCGCAGCATGAAGTCCCGGATCTGGGTCGGTTGGCGCTGGAGGACCTCGTCGACCAGGTAATCCGCAACGGTGTGCTCGTCGCCGGCAAAGGTGGTGACGAGCTCACCGGGGTCCTCGGTCGCCTGTAACGAGAGCGCGGCGAGCCGGAGGCCGGCGGCCCACCCCTCGGTTCTCGCGTGCAGCGCGCGCAGCTGGTCGCCGGTGAGCGCGACTCCTGCCATCGCGAGCATCGCGGTGGCCTCGGCCAACGTGAAGGCGAGGTCCGCGGCGCGCAGCTCCACCATCTGGCCCTCGAGGCGCAGGCGCGCGAGCGAGAGCGGCGGGTCTGCTCGGCTGACGATCACGACCCGGAGCATCGGCAGCGGATGGCGCAGCAGAGCGTCAAGCTGCTCTGAGACCTCGGGCGCCTCCAGCTCATGGAAGTCGTCCAGGACCAGTACCAATGGCGTCGTCAGCGGGGCCAGGACATCGGCAAGATCGGCCAGGAACCCCCGGTCGAGCCCCAGTCGCGGCAGCAGAGATCGCAGTGCGGGCTCGCCTGCCCCATCGGCGGCATCGACCACTGCGCCCCAGAACTGCGCCGGGCTCGCCTCGGCCGGCTCGAAACAGAGCCAGGCCACATGAGCTACCGGCCGGTCTGCCCTCTGCAACCAGCTGGACAGGAGCATCGTCTTACCCGCCCCGGGCGGCCCGGTGATCAGGGTGAGCGGCCGCGCGATGCCGCGATCAATCACCTCAAACAGCCGCGGGCGGCGCACGACATCCGCACCGCTGCGCGGCGTCCAGCAGCGCACTCGGGCAGCTGAGGCGAGGGGGCGGTGGGTCGACATCGCCGTCACGGCCGATGCTCCGAGCGGCGGTTGCCCGGGGCGATCGCGCGATGCGAGAACATGGATCGAGTATGCGTAGCCCCCGCAAGGTCGGCAATGATGGAGGCATGTCAATGCGTGGCGGCTGATCCCGAGGCATCAGCGGGTGTGAGCACCCGCACGACGCGGGGATGCACGCACCCGATCGCGGCGCCGAGCGCAGGGCGGAGGCGAGCCGGGGGAGTACCGTTGTGACGCGGTCTGCAAGGTGATGCCCAACTCGACACACGGGAGCTACGATCCGCGCGGCGCGCCCGATGCCCGACGTCCGATCCGGCTCATGGTGGCCGACGACACCTTCTTGATCCGCGAGGCACTGGCGCAGATCGTGTCCAAGTCAGCGCAGATCCAGATGGTTGGCGATTATGGCGACCGCGACGCCCTGCTGGACGCGATCGACCGAGCGCCACCCGATGCGGTGATCACCGACATCCGCATGCCGCCCAGCCACACCGACGAAGGGATCCAGGTTGCGCGCGCGCTGCGTGCCCGACAGCCCCAGGTCGGCGTGGTGCTGCTCAGCCAGTACGCCGACCCGACGTACCTGACGGCGCTGTTGGAGGAGGGCTCTGCAGGTCGCGCCTACCTGCTCAAGGAGCGGGTGGGCACTCCGGCGCAAGTCGTATCCGCGATCGAGGTCGTGGCCGCGGGCGGCTCGGTGGTGGATCCTAAGGTCGTGGAGTTGCTTGTCCGGGCTCGCACGATCCGTCCCGGCTCGCCACTCTCGACTCTTACGGCGCGCGAGCACGATGTCCTTGCCCAGCTGGCGCAGGGCAAGAGCAACGCCGCCATCGCGGACGCGCTGGTGCTTACCCGACGCGCGGTGGAGAAGCACATCAACGCGATCTTCACCAAGCTGGAGCTGCCCAGACCCGACGACGTCAGCCGCCGCGTCACCGCGGCGTTGATGTTTCTGTCCGCGGAGGAGCCCGCCGAATCAGGCCGGGTCAGGGGGTCGCGCGCGCCGGAATCTCCGCACTGACTCGCGTGCCCGCCCCACGTTCGCTGTCGAGCGCGAACGTCCCGCCGATCGCCTCGACACGGTCGCGCAGCCCCTGCAGGCCCAGCGCGTCCTGCTCGGCCGCTCCACCGACTCCGTCATCCCGTACCTCGACATGCAGGCGTCCGTTGCGATGGCGGACGTGCACGCGGATGAGCGACGCGTGCGCGTGCCGTTGAGCGTTGTTCAGTGCCTCGAGAATGACGAAGTAGGCGCTTGTCTCAGCGACCTCATCAACCCGCCGGACGGGTAGCTCTGCCAACTCGACCGGCGTGACCAACCTGGCCGCCGCGACCTCCACAGCCCGCGAGAAGCCGAACTGCCTCAACACGGGAGGGTGGATGCCGTGAACGAGGTCGCGGAGCTCCTCGATCGTCGCCTCCACCTCGGTTTGGGCGGTCCTCACCGCGTCGGGAGCTCTCTCCGGGGTCTCACGGGCCAGGCCGAGATGGGCCAAAAGCGCCGTCAGCCGCTGCTGTGCGCCATCGTGCAGGTCGCGCTCCATCCGCCGCCTCTCGTTGTCGGCGGAGACCGCGACGCGCATCCGCGACTGGCGCACGTTCTCCGCCAGCCGTTCGCGCTCGCGCGCCAACGTCGCGATCGACAGCGCGGCGACCGCGCTCACGACGAGGTAAACCTGAGTGTCCACGACGCTGCGATGAAGCGACAGGAACTGAAATGGTCCCCCCCCGTTGCGGGTTCCCCAGATCGTGAACGTGGCGCCGATTGCGACGGCCAGGGTCGCGCCCCGCACGCCGAACCGGAGGCCTCCCCAGATCAGCACCACGAACGCGAGGTAGCTGAGCGAATGATCGACCTGGACGGTGATGCCGCTCACCACCACGAGCGTCCCCAGCAGCAGCGCCACCTCGAGTGCGTGCCCGCGGAACCAGGGTCGCGGTGGCGGGGGCAGCCAGGCGATCGCCAGCGGCACGACGACCAGCGCGCCGCACGTGTCGCCCAGCCACCACGTCCGCCACAGCCGGCCGACCGAGTCGAGCGCGACAACGTGGCCAATGTAGAGCGCAGCCGAGCCCACCGTGGCACTGACGATGGTGCCGGCGGTGACCGCCGCCAGCATCCGCTCAAACCCGCCGACGGTCTCCAGCGGCGGATACCGCCGCGCGGAGCGGCGCATGAGATAGGCGGCGAGGACGACCTCGACGAGGTTGCCCACGCTTTGCCCGATCGCCGAGCCCAGCGGAAGCGCCGAGTAGTTGTTGACGAGCAGATCGCCAGCGAGGACGGCCGGCCACACGCCGAGACCGAACAGATACAGCCCCGCGATGCCCACGCCAACCGGGAGCCACACGATCGAAGCGATCGGTCCCGTGAACTGGAAGGCATAGCCGAGGTGCGCGGCGGCGTAATAGCCGGCCACCACCGTCAACAGCCTCAGCGGGTAGGTGCTTGGCTGCCCGGATGGAGCAGAGCGCTGTGCGCGCTCCCACCCGCTCCCCCACGGCCGGACCGCCGAGAGCCGGGCCGCCGCTTGCCCTGCAGCACCACCGAGTTGGCGGACCGCCTGAGCCATCACGTCATCACACCACCCTACCTGGCGTCAAATCGACTGTTCAGTCGAGACTAGCGCCCGGCGAGGGCGGGTGGATCACGGCCGGATCGCGCAAACGTCCCCCGGCAGCGGTCAATGCACCTGCGCCTCATAATCGTCAACGACATGGGCACGGCACTGCGGGTCATCCTCGCGGAGGATCACTACCTGGTGAGAGAGGGGATCACGCGCCTGTTGAGTCGCGAACCCGGCGTGGATCTTGTCGCCCGCGCCCGAACCCGGAACGAGCTGGAGATAAGCATCGACGCCCATCGGCCGGACGTCGTCGTCACGGACATCCGCATGCCTCCGGGCGATGGCGACGAAGGCATCCAGGTCGCCTGTGCGCTACGCCGCCGCCATCCGCGGATCGGGGTTGTCGTGCTCAGCCAGTACCTGGAGCCGGCCTACGCGCTCGCCCTCTTCGACGCCGGGTCGGACGGCCGCGCATACCTGCTCAAGGACCGCCTCCGGGACGGGCGAGAGCTGATGCGAGCCATCGAGACCGTTCATGTCGGCGGCTCCGTCGTCGATCCCGAGGTGATCACTGCGTTCATGTCCGCGCAGGACCGCAAGCGCTGCTCTGCGCTGAACGAGCTGACCGCGCGTGAGCGCGAGGTCCTCCAGCACCTGGCCGAGGGCAAGAGCAACGGAGCCATCGCCACCACGCTCTATCTCACCAAGCGCGCCGTGGAGAAGCACGTCAATGCCATCTTCGCCAAGCTCGGGATCACCGACGATCCCGACGTCAGTCAGCGGGTGACGGCCACGCTGATGGCACTGGCCGAGCCATCCGGGCGCGCACATGGGCCGAAAGTCCCGGGGCGCATCACCCCGCCTGGGTGATGTTGTCTCACCCGGATCATCGACAGGCTGAGCCTCCGCAGACATTCATCGAACAGGAGGCTCACCGTGAACGCGTACAGCGGTCCGTCCGGCGCGGCCCCGCGGCACGCGCTGGTCATGCTGCTGGCGGTGGCCGCCGTAGCCGTGGCGAGCTGTGGCTCGAGCAAGCCCGGCTACTGCAACAACGTCAGCAAGCTGAAGGAATCGGTGTCGAGCCTCAGCGTCAGTGGCGGCCTGAGCGGCCTCAAGAACCATCTCGACCAGATCGCCGATGAGGCCAGGGGTGTCGTCTCGTCGGCCAAGGGCGACTTCCCCGACCAGACATCGGCCGTCAAAGCATCGATCTCCAGGCTTCAGGACAGCATCGCAGGAATCGCCTCCTCGCCGAGCGCCGCTCAGCTGGCCACCGTCGCGTCCGAGGCAAAGGGGGTGGTCAAATCGGTTGAGGACTTTGCCTCCGCCACCAAGTCCAAGTGCCAATGACGACGCCGGCGTCGACAGCGATCCCTCGCGGCCTCCAGACCGCGGCCGCGTGGAGCTGGCGCGCGCTGGTTGTGTCCGGGCTTGCGGCATTCGCCGCGTTCCTGTTCTGGATCCTGCGCGGCGTGGCCATCCCGTTGTTCGTGTCCGTGCTCGTGGCCACGCAGCTGTTGCCGGTGACGCGTTGGCTGGAGCATCATGGCCTGCCACGCTGGCTGGCTGCGCTGGCCGTGATGCTGGGTCTGATCGGTGTCCTGGCCTTCCTCACGATCGTCATCGTCGGATCGCTCATCAGCCAGCTGGACCAGATCGGGCATCTCGTCTCACAGGCCGCCGACCAGGTGACGGTGTGGCTGGTCAAGCACCAGGGCCCCCTCCAGCTGTCGGGGCCCAAGGTGGTGGCGCTTGGTCACCAGGCCGGGCCTGCGTTGGCCAGCGTAGGCGGCGCGCTCTTCGGCGGAGTGCTCAGCGGTGCGTCACTGTTCGCCCAGCTCATCGGGGGCACGGTGATGGCGTTGGCTTTCCTCATCTACGTCCTCTCCGACGGTGAGCGTGTCGGCGTGTGGCTGGTGGCTCAGGCCGATCCGGACGAGGGCGCCGGCGCTGGTCGTCTGGCGGCGCGCGCGTGGCGGACGCTCGGTGCCTACGTGCGTGGGGTCACCAGCGTGGCAGTCTTCGATGCGGTGCTCATCGGCGCCGGGCTGGTCATCTTCGACGTGCCCATCGCTGGGTCGCTGACGGCGATGGTGTTCCTGGCGGCGTTCGTACCGATCGCCGGCGCCTGGGTCTCAGGCGCCGTCTGCGTGGCCGTGGCGCTTGCCGGCAACGGTGTCGCAACGGCGGTCGCGGTCATGGCGATCGCCGTCACTGTCCAGGGGCTTGAGAGCGTGGTGCTTGACCCGATGGTCTACCACCACGAGGTCAACCTGCACCCGATCGCCACACTCGGCGCGGTCACCGTCGGCGGCATCCTGGCCGGGATCATCGGCGCCCTGATCGCCGTGCCGCTGACCGCCCTGGGCTGGGCCATGATCAGCGAGGCGCGCATGATGGAGCGCGCGCACGCGGCGGTCGGCCCGACAATGACGGTCACCCCGCGCGGGTGACGCCCGTTCACCCAAACAGAGTGGACACTCGCGCCATGTCCGATCCCATGTTGTCGGTTCACGCCGGGCCGGCCGGCCCGGGTGGCGCTGCGGATGAGGAGACCCTGTTGCGCGCCTGGTGGGTGCCGCTGCTGGTCGGGGTGGTCAACCTCGTCGCGGCGCTGGTCGTTCTTGTCGAGCCACCCGAGAGCCTGGTGGCGATCGCCGTCGTTCTTGGCATCTATCTTCTCCTTGCCGGCATCGCTCTGGCGGTCGCCGGATTCGTACGGCCCGATCCGACCAAGAGCTGGTGGGGGTTTGCGCTCGGAGCGCTGGCCATGATCGCCGGCATCTTCGTCATCCTGTTTGCTCCCAAACTCGGACTGGCGGCGATGGCGCTGTTCGTGGGTGTCTACCTGGTGCTCAGGGGCGCCGTCGAGACTGATGGCCATCGAGCTGCGCCAGGCCGCTCACGACTCCCGAACGTAAAGAGCCGTACCGTGCGCGGCCAGGGCATCGACAGTGAGGCTCCCGATGGTGAGCCCGATCACGCTGCCGGCGAGGACGTCCCCGGGAAAGTGCACTCCGGTATGAACGCGCGAGTACGACACGACCGCGGCCAGCGCGTACAGCGGGGCGCCCGCGGCGGGCATCCAGCGACTCGCGCCGACGGCGAACGCGCTGGCCGATGCCGAGTGACCGGACGGGAACGATCGTGAGGCCGGCATGGGAACATGACGTCGCGTCGGCACGCCAGCGCCGGCACGATCGGGCCGGTAGCGCCGAGCCAGTGACTTGATCACCAGGTTCACCGCGGCCGACGTGACCGAGACCGACGCCAGGCCGCCGACGGCCGCGCGGCGGCCCGGCGCACCCGCTGCTGCGGAAAGAACGGCAGCGGCGGCGAGCGAGAGCTTGGAGTGGTCGGCGGCGCGCGACACCGCGCGCATGGCGGCGTCCAGCCGCGGAGTCTCGGTCGCGGCGATCGCCTCATAGACCGCGTGATCCAGTCGAGTGAGCTCCGCGGCGACTCCGGCCACCCCAGCAGTATCGCCGGGGCTGCCCCACCAACGGCGACGTTCACCCTCCCAGGGTGATCTCGGGTCACCCGGCGCCGCAGGATTCTGCTGCTGGTGAGCACTGCGCAGCAACCGGCAGCGGTCCGGGAGCCAGGTTCGGCAGCGAGACGGATCGGCGCCGACATCCTGCTCGGGGTGACCACGGTGCTGGCCGTGGTGGCGATCGTCGCCATCTGGGCCAACCGACAGCTGCTCAACCCTGACAACTGGGCCTCGACGAGCACGAGTCTGCTGCAGAACGCCGCGATCCGCACCGCTACCGCCAACTACCTCGTCGATCAGCTGTACGCCAACGTCAACGTCGCCGGCAAGATCGACTCGGCTCTGCCGCCACGCCTGGCGCCGCTCGCCGCCCCTGTCGCCGGGGCGCTGCGCAACGCGGCGGTTCAGGGCACGGAGCTCGCCCTGTCACGGCCGGTGGTCCAGGATGCGTGGCGCGTTGTCAATCGGGCCGCGGACAAACAGTTCATCGCCATCGTCAACGGGCACACCGGAGCCATCGACTACAACAACGGGAAGGTCTCGCTCAACCTGCGCACGATCCTCAACCAGGTGGCCTCACGGCTGGGAATCTCGGCCGACCTGGGCTCCAAGCTGCCGCCGGCGGCCGCCAACCTGGTGATCCTGCAGGCACACGAGATCAGACTCGTGCAACAGATCGGCCGCGCGCTGAGCGGGCTCGCGATCACGCTCTACATCCTCGTTCCGCTGCTCTACGTGGGGACGCTGTTCGTCGCACCCGCAGGGCGCCGGCGGCGGACGCTCATGTACATCGGCATCTCCGGGATCGTCGCCGGCCTCGTCGTCATCCTGTTCCGCTCGCTGATCGTCAGCCAGATCCCGGGGGCGCTCGTCACCGACGCGTCGGTGCATCCTGCCGCCGGCGCTGTTGTCTCCATCGCCACCACGCTGCTCACGCAGGTCGCGGGCGCGGCCATCCTCATCGCCGCCGTGGTGGTCGCCTGCGCTTGGTTTGCCGGGCCGTCCCGGTTCGCCATCCCGGCTCGCCGTTGGCTCGCGCCCCACTTCCGCGAGCATCCGGCTCTCGTCTACGCCGGGGTCGCGGCGGTCCTACTGGTCGTGTTCATTTGGCAGCCGATCCCGGCCACTGGGCGGCCGATCGGGATGGTGGTGTTCGCCGTGCTCGCCGCGGTGGGCACCGAGGCGCTGCGACGGCAGTTGCTCCGCGAGTTTCCCGAGCACGACCTCGGCCCGGTGAGATCCGATGGGGTCGACCTCGGCGCCCCGCTCGTCCACCACTAGTCGCCCCCGGCCCCCGTGGACGGTCGAGCGCCTCGTCGGCGTGGTGACCGACCGCTACGGGCTGGTGCTCATCCTGCTGCTGGCCACCTACGTACTGGCGTCCGCACTTCCGCTCCATGACTGGGTGGCGGCGACGCTCGTCGGCCTCCAGGGGGTGACGGTGACGCTCACGCTCGCCGCCTCGGGCGCCTCCCAAGCCCACCGCCGCGCCTCGGCGGCCGCCGCCTTGGCGGCCCTGGCGGTCTCGATCGGCGCCGCCATCATCGGCGGACGAGCGGGCGGCGTCCCAGCCCTGATCTGCGCGATCCTGCTCAGCGCGTCGCTGCTGGCCATCGTCCGCCGCCTGCTGGTGCACGAGCGCGTCACCAGCCAGACGCTGCTTGGGGCCATGTGCTGCTATGTCCTCTTCGGGTTGATCTACACGTTCGTCTACGCGGGCGTGTCCCGGCTCGACACCCGCCCCTTTCTCACGCCCGCGACGAGCCACTCGCTGTCTGATTTCCTGTTCTTCAGCTTCACGACGCTGACCACCACGGGCTACGGGAACCTGGTCCCGGCAAACGGCCTGGGCCGAGCGCTCGCCATGCTCGAGGCGCTGACCGGTCAGCTCTTCCTGGTCACGGTGGTGGCGCGGTTGGTGGCGATGTGGATGCCCAGGCTCCGCCGCCCGTCATCACCCCGGGCGGGTGACGACGAATCACCCCGCGACGGCTGACTCTTCGAGCATCCCTCGACCTCAGGAGACGTGACGATGTTCGTTCGACGCAGACGCCCCCTCCTTGGTGCGGCGATGCTTGGCGGAGCGGCCCTGGCGGGGCGGCGCTCCGCGCAGACCTCTTACCGAGAAGCCGATCAGGAGCAGCGCATCGAACAGCTCGAGTCCGAGCCTCGGTCGGCCCCGGCACCCGTGGCGGCGTCGCCATCCGCCGAGGACGATGTGGTGGGAAAGCTGCAGGAGCTCAACAAGCTGCTCGATTCCGGCGCGCTGAGCAAGGACGAATTCGAAGCGGCCAAGCACAAGCTCCTGGCCGAGTAGGAGGCGCCATGCAGATTGGACCCGTACAACTGCTGGTCATCGGCTACGCATCAGACGAGCCGCACCCCGGGCTCCGCGCCGAAGTGGAACGGCTGCGCGACGAACAGGGGATTCGGCTCATCGACCTGCTGCACGTGCGCAAGCACCCCGACGGCCAGGTCGAGCGTCTCGAGCTGTCAGACCTTGGGCACGACGAGGCGGTGGAGTTGGGCGCCACCGTGGGAGCGCTCATCGGGCTGGGTGCGGCGGGTGAGCCCGGCATCGAGCAGGGAGCCATTGCCGGCGCCATCGCCGCCGAAGAGGGCGAGACCATCGGCGATGACCTGTGGTTCGTCGACGACGTCATCCCCCCCGGGAGCGCCGCCACGATCGCACTCATCGAGCATCGCTGGGCGATCGGGCTGCGTGATGAGTTGCGCGACGCTCGGGGTACGCTCCTGACCGACGCCTGGGTGCACCCGTCTGATCTCGTCGCCGCCGGATTGGTGGCGGCCGACGACGCCGAACGCGAGCTGATCTTCTAGCCGGCCATTCCGCTGTATACGGCGATGCCAGGCGGGCTGTTCTCGTCGCTGCGGGGCTACCGGAGGCCGTGGCTCCGCGGCGACGTGATCGCCGGTCTCACCGTCTGGGCGGTGCTCATCCCCGAGGCGCTCGCCTACGCGTCGATCGCCGGTGTCTCCCCCGTCGTCGGGCTCTACGCGGCCCCGGGGGCGTTGCTCCTCTACGCCGCCTTCGGCAGCTCGCGCCATCTCGTCACCGGTCCGATGTCGGCCACGGCCGCTCTCTCCGCGGCGACGGTGGGCACCTACGCCACCGCCGGAAGCACGCACTTCGTGGCCATGACGGCCGCGCTGGCCATCACCACCGGGCTCGTCGCCATCGTCGTGGGGCTGCTGCGACTCGGGTTCATGGCCAGCTTCATCTCCGAGCCCGTGCTCAAGGGGTTCATCATCGGGCTGGCGCTGACCATCATCGTCGGCCAGCTGCCCAAGCTCTTCGGGGTTGAGAAGGGCTCCGGGGACTTTTTCCAGAAGCTGTGGGACCTGATCACCAAGCTCGGTCACACGCACGGGCTGACACTCGCCGTCGGTCTCGGCTCGATCGCGCTCCTCGTCGTGCTGCGGCGCCTTGTTCCCGCGGTGCCGGGCTCGCTGGTGGTCGTGGTGCTCGGCATCGTCGCGGTGGCGGTCTTCGGACTTGACAAGCACGGAGTGGCCATCGTGGGCCACATCAACCGCGGACTGCCCTCGCTCGGTGTGCCGGACGTCGGCTTTCACGACTTCCTCAGGCTGGTCGGCAGCGCAGCCGGGGTGATGCTGGTCGGGTTTGCCGAGGGCCTAGGCGCTGCGAAGACCTACGCGGCCAAGCACCACTATGACGTCGACGCCGACCGCGAGCTGCTCGGGCTCGGCGCCGCCAACGTCGCCGCCGGCCTGTCGAGCGGGATGGTGGTCAACGGCTCGCTGTCCAAGACGGCCGTCAACGGCTCGGCCGGCGCCAACAGCCAGGTGTCGGGACTCGTGGTCGCGGCAATGACGATCGTCACGCTGCTGCTGCTCACCGGGTTGTTCGAGAAGCTGCCCGAGGCGACGCTGGCGGCGGTGGTGATCGTTGCCGTCGTGGAGCTGGTTGACGTCGATGCCCTGGTCCGGCTCTACCGTGTCTACAGCGGGCGGCTCGGGCGCGCCTATCAGGTTGGGGCGCGGCCGGATTTCATCGCTTCGATCGCCGCGCTGCTGGGCGTGACCGTGTTCGACACCCTGCCCGGGCTGTTCATCGGGATCACGGTGTCGTTCATCTTGCTCCTCTACCGGGCGTCGCGTCCGCGCGTCGCCGAGCTCGTCCAGGTCCCCGGGGCCGATCACTACGCGGACATCGAGCGGGTCGCACGACCGGCGCGGGTTCCCGGCGTGGTGATCCTCCGCGTCGAGGCCGGCCTGTTCTTCGCCAATGCCGACTGGGTGCGCAACCGCGTGCGTGCCGCCGCAGCGCGGCCCGGCATCACCGCGGTGGTGCTCGATGCCGAGAACATCGCCTTCATGGACGTGACCGCCGTCGAGATGCTCGACCAGCTCGCCGACACCATGGCCGACCAGGGCGTCGCGCTCCACGTGGCTCGGGACATCGGAGACGTCCGCGACGTGCTGCGCCGAGCCGGGTCTCACCTGGACCTCGACCACGTCTACCCCAGCGTGCGCGCGGCAGTGGAGGCCGCGCGCAGAGAGACTGAGCTCAGCCGGCCAAGCCGCTGATGCCGTCGCCGATCAGCTTGGCGCCGATGACGAGGATCAGCACCGCCATGATCGCCGCGTTGTGGGCGCCCATCCAATCCTTCATCGCGCTCAGGAGCCTGGCCGCGCGGTCGCCCATCACGAAGAAGATCGCCACCGGGACACCCACTCCGAGGCTGCCGATGAGCACGAACACGGCCAGCGCGATCGCCTGCTTGCCGGCGGCGATGCCGGTCTGGGCGATGCCCGCCGCCGCCCCGACGGTGATCAGCAGGTTCTTTGGATTGACGTCGGAGAGCAGCACGCCCATGCCCAGAGCCCGGCCCGCGCCGAGCCGTGTCCAGCGCCGCCATCCACTTGGGCAGCTCCGCCGGTGCATCGTCTCCAGGCCGGCCGCGCCACTGCCTGACCGCGAGCAGCAACAACAGCGCCCCCAGCACCAGCTTGAGGATGCTCACCCAGGTCGCGGGCTGGCCGGTGCTCGACGCGTCCGCGCCGCTTGAGATCAGCAAAACGACCGTGCCGAGGATCGCCAGCCCAGCGACCCAGCCCGCCAGGAACGCCGGACCGTTGATCCGCCCCCGCGCGGTGGCCAGCATCAGGACGACGGCGATGATCGGCACCGGGCTGATCGCCACCCCGACGCCGAACGACAGGCTCTGGCCGATTGCCTGGCCCATGCCGCCACGATGCGCGCCGGCGGGGTGAATGCGGATCACCCGGCGCAGGTGAGCCGGCGATCTTCACCCCTGCCGGGTGATGGCCGATCACCCCGACCCGCAGGACCGTGGTGCCATGCGAGCGGTGCCGGCCTGGCTGGGCTCTTATCAGCGTGCCTGGCTTGGCGCTGACGCGGTCGCGGGCGTGATCGTGTGGAGCGTGGTCACGCCGCAGTGTGTCGCCTACGCTCAGATCGCCGGGCTTCCTCCCGAGGCCGGGCTCATGGCGGCGCCCCCGGCCATGATCGGCTACGCACTCATCGGGCGCTCGCGGTCGCTGGTGGTGAGCGCCACGACCGCCACCTCGGCGGTGTCCGCCGCCGCGGTCGGAACGATGGCCCACGGGGACTCGGCACGGTTTGCCGCGCTGTCGGCCGCGCTCGCTCTCGTGTCGGCTGCGGTGCTCATCGCCGCCGCGGCGCTGCGCCTCGGCGGGATCTCTGACCTGGTGTCCAAGCCGGTCATGACGGGCTTCCTGTTCGGCCTCGGGCTGACCATCATGATCAGCCAGCTGCCGGCGATCGTCGGGGTCACCGGCGGCACCGGCGACTTCATCCCGCGGGTACGAAGCCTGGTCTCGCATCTCGGCTCGACCCATGCGCAGACGCTGGCCGTCGGCGCCGGCAGCCTGGCCCTGCTGCTCGGACTCAAGCGGCTCGTGCCGCGGGTGCCCGGCACGCTCGTCGTGCTGGGACTCGCCATCGCCACCTCCGCCGTGCTCGATCTCCGGGCGCACGGGGTGGCGGTCGTCGGCCACCTCCCCACAGCGCTGCCCGACCCGGCCTTCCCGTCGGTCAGCGCCCACGACTTCGCGGCGCTGGTGCCGACGGCGTTCGGGGTCATGCTGATGACCACCGAGGCCGTCGGCGTGGCCCGCGCCCTGGCGAGCCAGCAGCACTATTCGATTCAGGCCAACCGGGAGCTGGCGGCCCTGGGTACTGCGAATGCCCTCACGGGGTTGTCCAGCGGCTTTGTCCAGTCCGGTGGCGCCAGCCAGACCGCAGCGGCGAATGCCGCGGGCGGAAAATCTCAGCTCACGTCGGTGATCGCGGCCGGCCTGGTGTTGCTGACCGGCGCCTTTCTGGCGCCGCTGTTCACCGACCTTCCCGAGGCGACGCTGGCGGCGATCGTCATCGTCGCCATCGCCGGCTTCCTGCGCGTGGACGAGCTGCGCCGGTTTGCGCGCGTGCGGCGCAGCGCGATCCTGTTCGCGCTCGTGGCGCTGGCAGGTGTGCTGCTCCTCGGGGTCCTCGCTGGATTGGTCGTGGCCGCGGTGCTGTCGCTGGCCCGGGTGCTCGCCGCGCTCAGCCGCCCGGCGGTGGCGCCATTGGCGCGCGACACCGAGACCGGCGCGTGGCGCAGGAGCCCAGGTACACCGGATGACGCGGTACGCGACGGCGTGGTGACCGTCCGCGTCAGCGGACCACTGTTTTACGCGAACAGCCTGCACGTCAAGGAGCGGGTCCTCGAACTCGTCGCCCAAGCCGATCCGGCCCCCGAGCGGCTCGTCGTCGATCTGGCGCAAAGCGCCGACCTCGATGTCGAGTCGCTCGACATGATCGGCGAGCTGGCCGACGAACTGGCCGCGCACCGGATCAGGCTCGTTCTTGCCGCCGCGCACGCGCCGGTGATCGCGGTCCTGCGCCGCGGCGAGATGCTCGATCGCGTGACGATCGTACCCACGCTCGACGCCGCCGCCGGAGTCGAACCTCGGCGGATGTCGCCACATGAGAGCCCCGCAGGCCCGGTCCGCTGAGACTCACCCACGCCGGGTGAGGCCGCTTCACCCCGGACGGTGGCACCCTCGCAAGGCCGTGCCATCGAGCTATGAGATCCGGATTCGCGGGCGGGTTGGCCGCAGCGTCCTGGCCTCCTTTGAAGACATGGAGGCCGCGATTCGCCCCGCGGAGACGGTTCTGCGGGGCACGGTGACCGACCAAGCCCAGCTCCATGGGCTGCTGGAGCGGATCCAGCTGCTGGGACTCGAGCTGATCGAGATCCGGCGGGTCTCGCCAACGGAGGCCGCCGACTCCGGCGGATGATGGCGACGCACACCGCGACAGCGTCGGCGCCGCGGGTCGCACCCGCGCGGCGCGCTCTGGCCGTGGCGACGCTTGCCCTGGGCACGACCAGCGTGGTCGTCGGGGTGATCGCCGCGGTCAACCACTTCCCACGCGGTCTCTGGGTCTTCGTGCTCGTGGTCGCCGCGGTCACCTGCGGTTGGCACGGCCTGGTGCGACGGGGGATCGAGCGCGTCGCGTTCCTGGCCATCGGCTTGGTGCTCGCGGGCGTCGCCGTCGCCCTGCTCGTCGCGCGTGACCCGCTGGTCACGATCGTCATCGTCGCCTCTGCGGCGGCAGCGCTGCACTGCGCGCGTCTTGCGCTGCCCTCACGGGTCCGGCTGCCGCCGGCGGAGCGTCCGAAGCGACCGGTGCTCATCTTCAACCCGCGCTCGGGAGGAGGCAAGGCGACTCGTTTCCACCTGGTCGAGGAGGCCCGCGAGCGCGGCATCGAGGCGGTGGAGATGGCGATGGACGTGAGCGTCGAGGCGAGCGTCGAGGCGCTGCTCGCGGATGGTGCCGACGCCATCGCCATGGCCGGTGGCGATGGCTCACAGGCCATCGTCGCGGCGATCGCCGCCCGGGAGAACATCCCGTACGCCTGCATCCCGGCGGGCACCCGGAATCACTTCGCGCTGGATCTCGGAGTCGACCGCGACGATGTCGTAGGTGCCCTCGATGCCTTCGTGGACGGCGGAGAGCGGGTCGTGGATCTCGCCGAGGTCAACGGCCGGGTGTTCGTCAACAACGTGTCGATCGGGCTCTACGGCGACGCCGTCCAACGACCCGGGTATCGCGACGCGAAGCTGCGCACGATGCTCGAGGTCCTACCGGACACCGCCGGGCCGGACGGGAAGGTGGTCCGCATGAACTGGTGTGACTCCGACGGCTTTGCCCATGACGCCGGTGGCGGGGTGGTGGTGTCCAACAATGCCTACCGCCTCGGGCCGCTGGTGGGGTCCGGTACCCGCCCTCGCCTCGACGGCGGCCGCCTCGGTGTGGCCGTGATCGAGGCCGGCCATTGGCTGCGCCGCGGCGTCGTCCGACAGTGGTCGCCGTCGGCGATCCAGGTCGACGCGGCCGCCGCGGTGCCCGCGGGCATCGACGGCGAGGGTGAGCTGCTCACGCCGCCGATCCGCTTCATCAGCCGCCCCCACGCCCTCCGGGTGCGGATCGCGCGCCACCACCCTGGATGCTCGCCGTCGGCGGGAGTCCCCACCGGGGTGTGGTCCGGCATTCGGGCGCTCGCGCGAATCGCCGCAAAGGGCTCCCGATGAGCAGAGGTGCGCCCCAGACCCCGAGCGCGCTGCGGCCATGTCCTCATTGCGGCGCCGCCATCCCCGCGAATGCGACCTTCTGCCCGTCGTGTGGGCACAGCCTGCGCCAGCGCCGATCCTGGACGTGGCTGGCGGCCTTGCTGTCGTTCGTCGCCGGAGTGGCGGTGGCCATTGTCGTCTCGGCGGTCGCCGGCGTGGGTGCGACCACGGTGACCTCGACGACCTCCCACACCGCCAAGCCGTCCACCACCTCGCAGTCCGCCAACGTCACGGTCAAACAGCCGACGACCACGGTGACCGAATCACACACCGTCACGTCACCGCCGACGACGGTGACGGTGTCGACGACGGTGACCACCTCGAGTGGCCCCTAACGTGCCCGAGCGCGCTGATCAGCTGCGGGTGCGCCTCGCCCGCTCGCTGCATAACCACAGCCCCCAGGGCGCCCACAACGCGCTCGACGAGGCGTTCGCCTCGCTGAGCACCGACACGGCGCTCTCAGAAGTCGTCATGCCCTGCCTGCAGGGGACCGGCGCACCGTCGGTGTGGAGCGCCTCGGCGATCGCGGAGGTTGAGTTCTCCAGCAGTCTGCTCGAGAGCCGTCTTCTGGCAATGGCCGACGGCTGGGATAGCGGCGGCAGCCCGACCGCCGTGATCGCCCACACCGAGGACGAGCGCCATACGCTCGGCGGCATCATCTTCGGTCTTGCCCTGCGTGACCGGGGATGGCGGATCGTGTACCTCGGAGCCACCGCCCCCGCCTCGTCCGGCGTCGATGCCGCCGAGGCCAACGCCGCCCTCGCGTTGGTTCTGGCCGGCCGCGACGCAGACGCGCTCGTCGCGCTGCGCGCGTCAGTGCGGCGGCTGCACCCCAGCCGGCACCTGATGCTCGCAGGTGAAGGCGCCACGGCTGTGTCCGCGCGCCGACTGGGCGCCGAGCTCCTTCCCCGCCATCCGGTCCTCGCTGCCCGTGAGCTGGATCGGCGGTGGGGACGCGCCGCGGGTCCGCGAGCTCCGCTTGTGGGCCGGCGGACGCGCACCCGCGTCTATTCGGCGCTGTAGCGATGGCGTTTGAGCCACAGCGCCACCCCGAAGACGATGATGTGACGCACCTATACTGGGAAGCGTAGGGGTGAGAGTTCTCTCACGCTGTGCGACAACCGCGACGACCCGAAGGGAGGGGCGTGTCGGCTGGTCACCCCATCTCGGATCAGTTTGGCCCTCACCGACGGCGCGCGCATCCTGGTAGAGGGCGCGCAAGCGGAGGGGGTGCTGCGTCGTGTCCCGCTGCCCCCGCGGCGGCCACAGTCTTGCGGCCGCACCTGTTCGACCGGCTCGACGCCGGCTCCCAGCATCTCTTCACGCTCGTCACCGGCCCGGCCGGGGCAGGCAAGACCGTGCTGCTCCGGTCGTGGCTGGACGAGCGCCCCCCGGCCGGACCCGTGGCCTGGCTTTCTCTCGAGCCGCGCGCCGGGCGGCCGCTCCTGTTCTGGAGCAGGCTGATCGAGAGCATCCGATCGGCTGCGCAATGCGACCTTGGGCGGCTGCCCGGCAAGTCGAACGCCACCGGCGAGGATTTCATTCGTTGGCTGAATTCGTCGGCGGACACGCTCGTGGCTCCGGTGACGGTGGTGCTCGACGACTTCGAGCAGATGCACTCTCGCCAGGTGACCGAAAGCCTCGACCGGTTCCTTCGCTTCCGCCAACGCGGCCTACGACTCATCATCGCCAGCCGGATCGACCCGGGGCTGTCCCTTCACCGGTTGCGGCTGGACCGCCAGCTCACGGAGTTGCGATCCAGCGATCTGGCGCTTTCCGTTAAGTGAGGCACGCCAGCTGTTCGAGCTGTCGGGACTGGAGCTGAGCGGCGACCAGATCACGATGCTGCACGAGCGCACAGAAGGCTGGGCGGGCGGCCTCGAGTCTCGCCGCGCTCTCGCTGCGCGATCATCCGGACCCGGCCGGATTCGTCGCGTCATTCACCGGAAACGAGCGCACTGTCGCGGATTACCTGATCGAGGAGGTGCTCCGCCAGCAGTCGGCCGAGATGCGTGACTTCATGCTGCGCAGCAGCGTGGTCGACGAGCTCGAGCCCGACCTGGTTAACGCGCTGACGGGGCGCGACGACGGCGCACGGGTGCTCGCTGGGCTGGAGCGATCCAATGCCTTCCTGACCGCCCTGGATGAGCGCCGCCACCGTTACCGCTATCACCCGCTAGTTCCTCGAGCTGCTGAGAACCCAGCTGCGCTACCTCATGCCCGAGGTCTGGGCGCTCGCAGCATCGGCGCGCGGCGCGATGGTTTGCCGCCCACGGCGCAACCGTACTCGGCGCTCCGCCACGCGGTGGCGGCCGGCGACGTGACCTCCGCCGGCGAGCTGGTATCGGACCATTGGGTGTCGCTGGTGGCCCATGGCGAGGCCGGGGAGCTGTCGGGCTGGATCGATGGGCCGGCCGCGCGTCTGCTCGCCGGGAGCGCCGAGCTGGCCCTGGTCGGCGCAGGGGCGGCCCTGGCACTCGGCCGCCTCGAGCAGGCGCAGGGCTATGTTCAGATCGCCGAAGCCAGGGCCGGCACCGTGCCGAGGAAGCGGCGCGCTCGATACGCGCTGTCGCGCGCGATCGTCGCGATGCTGGATGCGCGCATCCGTGGGGATTACGACGCGACGCGAACCGCCGCGCGCAAGGTGCTGGCCAGCCTCAGGCCACTGGGGGCTCGGCAACGCGCGAGCGGTCGCCCACGTCAACCTCGGCGTTGCCGAGCGCTGGATGATGGAACCCACGGCTGACGGCGCGGGGCCCGGCTGGAACAAGCCCTCGAGCTCGCGCGACGCGACCGCTGCGACTACGTCGTGCTGGACTGCCTGGCCCAGCTCGCGCTGTCCAAGGCCCTGGCGGGGTCGCTGCAGGATGCGGCGCGATGTGCTCATTCGGCGATCGAACTCGCGACGCGCAGGGGCTGGGATGACGGCGCCGGGGTCGCTCCGGCATTCCTGGCCCTGGCCATCTCGCACGTGTACTGGGCGCGAGCTCGCCATGCCGAGCAGCATCTGTCCGCGGCGCAGCACGCCGCGCGGCGATCGCAGTCTCGCACCACGGTTGCGCTCATCATGTTGTTTCGCGCCGTCCTGGATGCGCGCTCAGACGTCGCCGCGGGCGGCCAGAGTGGTCCACTCGCTGCGCCGCGATATCGAGAATGGCAGCTTCCCTCCTCCCTGGCGGTGACCGCCGGCTTCTTCGAAGCGTGGTTACTGGCGGAGGCCGGTGAATCCCGGCGGTCACGTGCGGCGCTGGCCCGTGGCGACATAGCGTCCAAGGCGTCACTCGAGGCCGCGCTGGTTCAGGCGCGCTTGGCGCTGGCCGGCGCGGACGTCGCGGAGGCGCTGAGACAGCTGGAGGCCTACGGGCCCGGCGACTGCTCCGGCCAGCACCCGGCCTGTGCGATCGAGGCGCTGGCGCTCGCGGCCGTCGCCCACCATCTACTCGCACGACGAGGATGGCGCGCTCGACCTGATCGAGGCGGCGCTGGATCGTGCCCAGCCCGAGGGCTTCCGGCTGCCACTGCTGCGGTGGGCGCACCGCTGCTCGACCTGCTCAGGCGCCGGATCCGCGCGGGGACGCGCCAGCGAACTTTCGCCGACGAGATCATCTCCCTGCTCGAGGATCCAGCGAGGAGCATCGTGGCGACCCGCGGCGGGTACTGCTCGACCCGTTGTCAGACCGTGAGGAGGCCGTCTTGCGCTACCTCCCGACGGTGATGTCCAAGGCCGAGATCGCATCCGAGCTGTTCGTCTCCATCAACACGGTCAAGACCCACACCAAGAACATCTACCGCAAGCTCGGTGTGGGGACGCGCACCGAGGCGGTTCGGCGCGCCAAGCATCTCAACCTCGTCTGAGGGCCGCCCGCAGCGGCCCGGTCCGCCGCCGCCGGGCCGCTGCGTTTGGCTAGTCCGCGCGCGGCGCGTGTCATTTGCGCCGCGTGTGGCCCTGCGGCGGGGCGCCGCGGTCGGTTCAGCGGCGCCCCGCAGTCCTAGCGAGCGCCGGCAGCAGCCAGTGCGTCGGCAAGCTGCTGCTCGCTGTGGTTGTCCAGGGATGTCTGGATGACCTTCCCGGGGATTCTGATCTGAGGGAGGACCTTGTCCTGGGAGAAGCTTCTGACGAGAGCGATCACCGCCGCCGAGCCTGGCTGGAGCTGCGCGCCGAGCTGCTTCATGAACTTGTCATCGACGCCGTAGTCACTCAGAGCCCCGGCGGCGGCACCACTGGCCGCGCCCAGAGCCATGCCGAAGAACGGGACGAAGAAGATCAACCCGATCAGGCCGCCCCAGAACGCGCCGCCCAGGGCTCCGCCAG
This sequence comes from uncultured Actinomycetota bacterium, assembly GCA_963790605.1. GTDB lineage: Bacteria > Actinomycetota > Thermoleophilia > Solirubrobacterales > Solirubrobacteraceae > Palsa-465. The sequence continues at coordinate 280,909 of CAWBPG010000008.1, forward strand.
CGGTCGTCGACGGCTGGTGGAGCTTGACCTTCCCGTCTCCTTTGCGCTCCACCACCACCATGTCGTCGAGCTCTAACTCATGGGCCTTCTGGAGCTGGACGATGTTCGCCGCGACCTCGTTGGCCGTGGCCACGTCCGGATAGCCGATTGCTACCAGGTCACTCATCAATACCTCCGTTCGTGTCGTGCGGGTCGCGGGCGTCGCCCGCAGCGGCATCGTTGAGGGGGGCCGGGTGAGTGCGCCTCATCCGCGGCGGGTGATCCGGGACCCGCGCCAGCGCTCGATCACCCGCGTGGGGTGACGCTCCGTCACCCCAGAGGGGTCAAGGATCTCGGCCATGGGTCCGCGGCTCCGGAGCCGGCGCTGAATCAGTTCGTCGCACAGCTCGTATCGGCGGCCGTGGTCGGGGCGCTGTCACCGGTGGCAACCATGGCGGCGATCGCCGTGCTCTCGGCGCGCAGCCATCCGCTGCGGAATGTCCTCGGCCTGCTGTTGGGATGGAGCGTGGTGCTGGTCCTGCTCGCGGCGGCGCTCTTGGCGCTGTTCGGAGGCAGCGGGGCGGGACTCAGCGATGCCACCAAAGCGGTGCTCAACGTCGTCGTCGGCATCCTGTTGCTGAGCTTCGGTCTGCGCAACCTGCTCGGCGCCAAGCATCCGCTGGCGGCCGCCGTCGAAGGAGCTCCGGAGCGCCACGCGCAGCCGCCCCACTGGATGCGATCGCTTGACCGTCTGTCGTTTCTCAGGGCGATCGGGGTCGGCGGCATCCTGCTCTGCGTCAGCCCGGCCGACCTGGCGGTCTACGTGTCGGCGCTCAACGGCCTCGCGGCCAAGAGCGTCGTGGCGAAGCTGGTGCTGACGGCAGTGCTGGTGGTGGCGATCGATCTCTGCATCCTCGTTCCGATCGGCGTCTTCATGGCTATGCCCGGTCGTGCCACTCAGATCCTGAGCGAGGTCCGGGTGTGGCTCATCGGACACCAGCTCAAGCTGATGGCGTGGGTATGCACCGTCTTCGGGATCTATCTGCTGGTGAGCGGCGCCCTCACGCTGGCGTGACCCTCGCCGGCTGCGCGGGATGATCACCCGGCATGGGTGAGGTGAGTTCACCCATGCCACCGCAAGGGTCAAGGCCCTCCGGTGCCACGATCCGATGCCCCCTGCGTCCTGCTCGGCGCCGCGCACGCGACCCAGCGCCAGCTCCGCGGCGTTCGTCGCGCTCGGATTGCGTGCCGCCGGAGCGTGTGGTCGGCCACCTATTTCGCCGGGTTCTGGACGCTGACGGGACAGACGCCGGGGGCCCGGCTGATTTCAATCCGAGTGCGACGGCCCGGAGGTCGGCTCAGCATGGGCGCGGCGCTGCTCGGCTTCGGCGGTCTGATCGTCTCGATCATCCCCTTGGGCGCCGGCTTCATTCCGGTCCTGTTCGGCGATCGCCGGCGCGGCCTGCACGACCGCATCGCCGGGACGGTGGTGTGTTGGGACAGCGCCGGGTGAGATGGACGAGCCCGAGCCGGTCACGCCGCTGTCGGCCGTGACCCAGCCAGCAGCGTCGCGCTCATCTTGATCGCCTTCACGGCTCCCGTCGCGCCGGCCTGCAACGTGACACCAAGCGCCAGCAATAGGACCCCCGGGACCCACAGCACGTGTGATCCGAGCATGAGTAGCCCGAGGCGCCCCAGCAGGTACGGCGGGGCGCACACCGCCGCTCCCAGCGCTCCGCTCGACCGCCCCGGCGACCACCTTGTCACGCCGGGACTGCGCGGCTTGATGCCGATGATCCGCGACGGGATCGCGAGATAGCACACCATCATCACACCGATGACCACGCTCAAGGACAACGCGAACCACGGCGGCCCATACCCGCGTGACGATCATCGTCGAGAACCCCAGCCCGAGGCCGACGACGACGCCGAAGCCGAGAATCGCGCGCGATGCAGCCGTGCCCGCGCCCGCGCCCGCGCGATCGCCGGCCCCTCCGGATCGGTAATGGCAAACGCGACGACGGCGTTGAGATAGAAGGACGCCGCGGTGAGGACGACGATCAGGCGACCGCCACCCAGGCCAGCGGTCCGCGGATCACGTGGAAGCTGCGGCCATGCAGCACGTGGAGCTTGAGATCGAGCATGGCCAGCCAGATCCACATCGCCGGCAGTGCCTGAAGCAGCGTGAGCCGCCAGTTGGAGAACACCAGCTTCAGCCCGTCGAGCAGCAGGACCAGCGCGCTCACCGTCAAGGCCAGCGGGGCGAGCCAGCGACGGCGCCGGCTCAGGCGCAGGACGGCGGCCTCGATGCTTGCGTCGTCACCCTCACGAATCGCGCGAACCAGCCCTGCGATTCGAGGTGGGAGCCGAGGGTGCGCCACCAGTGTGGTGTCGCGGCGATGCGGGTGACGGCGCATCACCCCGGGCGGGTGATGCCGCCGCGGGCCCGGCCGAGCTCGCACGATGCACCGTCTTATGCCGCCGGGTGTGGCCGATCGCGGACCGAGTCGGTCCCAGATCACCCGTTGCGGGTGATCCGCCCCCGCCCAGTGCGTTGGTACGTTCGCCGCCGTGATGACCAGTCTGCGGTCACAGCGGGGGATCGAGTCGTGTGAGTGGGCCGTCCGGGCCGCCGTACTGGCGCTACTCGTGACTGGGATGCTGATGCGGCGCCCGGCCTGGCCATGGCTCGCGGCTCGGGGTACTACGTGACCTTCGTGGCACGGTCGTGCCCGTCCTACGACGACGTCTTCGCCAACAAGGCGCGCAACGACATCCAGGAAAGCCTTGTCGACCTGGGCCCGGATTCCCCGTACAACGAGTCAGGGGGGCTGGTGGATCCCACGGTCGAGGAGAGCGCGCCCCAGGATGCCTGCAGCCCGCTGCCGAATTGGACGTTCACGCTCGGCCGCGGGATCGAGTCTCACGCGGACAGCGGCCCGTGGGGCGATCTGTCCAAGGTCACCGATCCGTTCGGCGGTGCGCGGATCGTGACCAAGGCCGCCACGCCGCTATATGACCAATACCACAACCGGATCAAGGGCCAGCAGATCGCCGGCGCGACGACGATTCAGCTCACCGACGACGAGCGCCAAGCGGCCAGCGTCAGTGACCAACTGTGGGCACAGGGCGGGGTGCCCGGCGACCCCGTCCTGGCCCAGCAGTACCCCGGGCCGCAGTACGGGTTCGCGGCCCTGCGATGCGCGGCCGATGCACTCAACGGCGACAACGTCGAGACGATCTTCTTTCCGGCCGGCGTGAGCCACGTGTTCTGCTACGCGCTCTACGTCGTGCCGCCGCCGACCTCCGGCACGATCACCATCCAGAAGCGGGTCGTGGGCGCCCCGGCGGGCGAGAACCCGGCGTTCGCCTTCAGCGGCTCGATCTCCTTCGATCCGAATGGGTTCACCCTGGCCAACGGGCAGTCAGAGGATTTCTACCGCGCCGGCGGGCAGGACTGGCAGGTGAGCGAAGGCGCCGTCGACAACTACACGCTCTCGTCAGTCGACTGCACCGCCCAGACGGCGTCGCGAGGGACCGGGTCAAGCACCGCGATGGTGAGCGGGGCGATCGCGACGATCCATCTCGTCGCCAACGAGCACGTCACCTGTGTGTACACCAACACCTACCAGCCGCCGATTGGCGGGCTGACGATCGCCAAGATCACCCGCGGTGGCATCGGAAGATTCACCTATACGGTGACTCCCAGCGCCGGCGGCGCCGGCCGTCATGAGACTGCGACCACTCGGCGCCCCGGGGTTCCGGTCACGGCGACGCCCGCGCTCACCCACCTGTCTCCGGGCGCGTACACGATCAGAGAGCACGTGTCGACCTCGACGGCCGGACGGTGGACCACCGTGCGTGTCACCTGCAACGGCGCCGAGCGCAGGCCGGGCCGGTCCGTGCACATCACGATCCACAGCGGCGCGACCGCCGCCTGCACGTTCGTCAACGCGTTCCTTCCGTCCGGATCGATATCGCTGGCGAAGGTCACCCACGGTTCGGTTGGCGCAGTTGCCTTTCTCATCGCGGCCCGGAGAGCCCCGGCACGGCAGTACCGCCAGCACGCCGTCACCCGCCATCAGGATGCCGCCGCGAACGCGATCCCCAACGGCCCGGCTAACGCAACCGACCATCTCCTGCTGGGGCGCTACCTGATCGCCGAGCAGGCTCCGCCGATCGCAAACCCCAACAACTGGACCCTGCTGTACGTGCAGTGCAACGGCCAGCTGGTGCCCTTCAACCGAGGCGTGATCGCGGTCACCCTCACGCCGGCGCACCCGCGCGTGCACTGCATCTACAACGACCGCTTCAGCGCACACCCCGCGCCGCCTCCACCCCCGCCTCCCACGCCGCCAACCCCCCCGTCGCCCGGCCCGCCGACGCCGCCGTCACCCTCTCCTTCACCGACCCCGTCGTACGCCGCCACCGATCTCTCGGTGACCAAGCAGGCGCTGGACCCCTTCGCGGTCAAGGGTGAGCCCGTCACCTATCGAATCACCGTGCACAACCGCGGCCCTGACCCAGCCGCCCACGTCGTCCTCGCTGACAAGCCAAGCGGCAAAGCCCGCGTCGTGTACGTCCGTCCCTCGGCCGGCCGCTGCACCATCGGCACGTTCATCGTGTGCCGCCTCGGGAACCTGCCGGCCAACGCCACCGTCTCGATCATGGTCCGGCTCATCCCCGAGACCTCGGCCACGCCGTTCGTCAACCGCGCGGTCGTCGGCGGCGCCACCGCCGAGGCGACGCTGACCAACAACGTCGCCCACTCCACGATCCGGGTCATCGTCCCGCCGGCGCATCCCATCGCCTGCCCGTCGCGGGTGGCTCCGGTCGCCCACGCCGCGTGCTGATGAAGCCCTGACATCCCGTCCGCGAGGCGTGCGACTCATGACCCAGTGGAGCATCTCCGCGCTGATCGCCGGCGATGCCCGCACGCCAGACGAGATGCGGGAGGCGGTCTACCTATCGGCCGGTGATGCTCGCGTCAAGCACAGCCGGTTCTGGCTTCTGTTGGCGCTCGCGACGGGGATCGCCACCGCGGGGATCGTGAGCGATTCCACGGCGACGGTGATCGGCGCCATGATCATCGCCCCCTTGGCGACGCCGATCCAGGGCATCGCGCTCGCGATCGCCCTGGGCGAGATCCGTCCGCTGCTGAGTTCGGCGGCCACCCTGTTGGGCGCGGTCCTCGTAGCGATTGGGATCGCGGTCGCGCTGGCCTGGGCGCTGCCGCAACTGGAGCCGCTTCGCAACAACGCGCAGATCACCGGGCGCACGGCACCGACGGTGGTCGACCTCGTCGCGGCCGCTCTGACCGGCCTCACCGGCTCGATCGCCATCACTCGCCGCGACATCGGCGATGTCCTGCCGGGCGTTGCGATCGCCATCTCACTCGTTCCGCCACTGGCGGTCGTGGGCGTGACCGCCCTGTTCGGCGATTGGAGCGGAGCGTTGGGCGCGCTGCTGCTGTTCTTGACCAATGTCCTCGCGATCATCGTGGTCGGCGTGATGGTCTTCGGCGGTGTCGCGGCGCGGGCGGCCCTGTCCGGTCCGGCGCTTCGCCCGGCGTATGCGGTCGTCGGGCTCCTCGCGGTCGGTGTGACCGCCGCGCTCGGTGTCACCACCTACCACGCCGTGGAGGTGTCTGACTGGCAGCAGAGCGCCAAGCAGATCGGGGCCACCTGGGCCACCGACCACGGAGAGCAGTTCGTGGCCGCACGGTTCGACGGCGACACCCTGGTCATGCTCGTCCAGGGGCACACCAACGGATCCGAGGACCAGCTGCTGCCCGATCTGCTGCGTGGGACGGTCCCCGCGGGAACGCCGGTGGTCGTCGAGCGAATCTCCGGCGGCCTGCACCGGGTCGGCAAAGTGCAACGCTGATCCAGGGCCGCCATGACCCGCGGCGAGCTATCGCGCCACCGGCGCTTCGCTGGCGAGCTCGCGATCGATGCGGTCGATCGCGTCGTTGAGCCGCGGATCCTGCTCAGGGCTCCAGTCGGCCACAAGCGCACGCAGAGACTCGCGCCCCGTATCGATCAGGCGCTGGGCAACGGCCTGACCGCGGTCGGTGAGATGGTGGTCGTCGATGAGGCCACGTTCATCGAGCAGGTTGACCTGCTCGTCCACCCACGCAGCGTCGAGTGGGCGGTTCTTGACGATCGCGGCGGCATCGTTGAGATCGACGCCCTCGTATGCCTGGACGAGCAACCACGCGGGGCCGGGCGCCAGGTCGACGCCGGATGCCTCGACGGTGCGCTCGATGTACGCCACTGTGCGCTGGCGGCCGACCAGACGAGCGAGCTCTCGGGTCAGTTCTCGCAGCGAGTCGCCACTCGATGGGGTCGCAAAGGCCTCGCCGACGCCGGCCGTTTCGACGGTCTGGCGCAGCGGGCGCTCCTCGATCAGCCAGGAGAAAGCGAAGGCGACGGCGAGGATCACCGCGGCGACGAGAAACACGGTCGAAAGCGAGTCGCTGAACGCGTCGGTGTACATGGCGCGGATCGCCCGGGGCAGGTGCTGGATGGCCGCGGGGTTTGCGGCACCCCCGCTCACACGGGCGGCGGGCGTGCCGGCCAGCTGATCGGTGAGACGGGCCGTGAAGACGGCGCCCAGCGCAGCGGTGCCGAGCGAGCCGCCCATCGAGCGAAACAGGCTGGCGCTCGAAGTCGCGACGCCGAGATCGGCATAGTCCACAGCGTTCTGGACCGCGAGCACGAGCACCTGCATCACCAGCCCGAGCCCGAGGCCCAGCACGAACATGGCGAGGTACGTGTACGGCGCCGATGTGGCGGCATCGAGTTGGGTGAGCAAGAGCATCCCGATCACGGCCGTCGCCGTGCCGGCGATCGGGAACACGCGGTAGCGACCCGTCGCCGTGATCGCCTGGCCTGAGCCGATCGAGCCGATGAGGACCCCCGCCATCACCGGGATCAGCTGCAGGCCCGATGCCGTCGGCGAGGCGCCGCGCACGACCTGCTGGAACAGCGGCAGGTAGGTGAGCGCCCCGAACAGGGCAAAGCCGACACGAACCCGATCGCGCTCGTCACGGCGACGACGCGGTTACGAAGCAGACGCAGCGGCAGGATCGGTTCCGCCGCAAGCGACTCCGCACGCAGAAAGGCAAGCAGGCCCACGAGCGCGATCACCCAAGCCCGAGGATCTGCACAGAAACCCAGTCGTACTGGTTTCCGCCCCAGGTCGTCGCCAGCACGAGCGCGCTCAGCCCCACTCCCAGCAGCGCCGCGCCGGCGTAGTCGATCTTGTGTTCCACACGCTCCGTGACCGTCGGGAGAGTGACGGCCAGCGCGCCCAGGGCGAGCACCCCCAGCGGGAGGTTGATGTAGAAGATCCAGCGCCAGCTCAGGTGCGTGGTGAAGAAGCCGCCGATCAGCGGCCCCGCCACCGACGAGACGCCGAACACCGCGCCGAACAGCCCGTTGTAGCGCCCGCGCTCGCGCGGCGACACGACATCCCCCACCGCCGCCTGCGCGCTCACCATCAGCCCGCCGCCGCCCAGCCCCTGGATCGCCCGGAACGCGATCAGCTCGGTCATCCCCTGCGCAAGCCCGCACAGCACCGAGCCGATCAGGAACAGCACCAGCGCGGCCTGGAGTACGAGCTTGCGGCCGTAGAGGTCGCCGAGCTTGCCGTACAGCGGCGTGACGATCGTCACCGCCAGCAGGTAGGAGGTGACCACCCAACTGATGTGGTCCAGACCCCCCAGATCCCCGACGATCGTCGGCAGCGCGGTCGAGACGATCGTCTGATCCAGCGACGCCAGCAGCATGACCAGCAGCAGCGCGCCGATGACGAAGCCCACCCGTCGAGTCTTGGCTTGCGTGCTGCTCATTCGTGAGAGGCAGTCCAGCAGCCATCGGGATGCCTTGGCATCGCCCGCATCGGGTGATCAGCGGCGCCTCGGGCGGAGGGGGTGCCCGTCTGACCATCGACGGACCGGTTTGTCGCGCATAGTCTGTCCGCCTATGAACGCTGGTCCGGAGATGTCCGGAGGCCAGCGGTCAGCCGTCCGCGCTCGGATCCTCGAAACCGCCTATGAGTTGTTCTCCCGCCGCGGGGTGCGTGGCGTCGGGTGAGCGCGGCGCTTGGCGTGACCCCCGACACGATCCGCGCCAAGCTCATCGAGCGACTGGGCAGCAGCAGACCACGACCCGACGGCACAGCTACAACCATAATCCCCGAACCCGCCCCGCCGACTGTCAGCGACCTCGAGTACGGGTACACGCCCGAGCGGGTGGCGTTGCCGGTGTTGCTCGCCGCGACGCTCCTCGACGGTGAGGACGGTGGTTTCGTAGGGCACGCCGATTTCCTCGAGCGTCCAGAGCACCGTGTCGATCGCGTCCCTGCTGTCGTCCTCGGGGCGTTGGCTTCGCCGCCGCGTCAGCGGTCGGTGGAGCGGCGCAAAGCTTCACGATGATCTCTCGCCCTCGTTTGTCTCGCACACCGCCAGGAAATCGAGCGCGCCGTCAAGCCCCGTCTCGCGCAGTGCGAAGTCGCTGGAGGCGATCGACGGTGTAAAGCGGTCATAGAACGGCTTGGTGAGGTGCAGCCGCGCATGCAGGGCATCCCAGCCGCAGGCCAGTGCCAGTTCGTGCAGGCGCAGCTTACGGGCATGGAAGAGGCCGAACATCCGCACCGCGGCGAACACCTCGCGGCACAGCTGCTCGAACTCCGTGGCCCGGTACTCCTTGATGTGCCACGGGTTATCGGACTTCGAAGCCCCCGGCGGGGCCAGGGTGAGCAGGTTGGGCGTCGACACGTAGACGGCACCGCCCGGCGCCAGGAGCGAGCGGAAGTGGCGCAGCACCGCCATGGGATCCTGGACGTGCTCGATCGTCTGCAGGAACACCACGGCGTCATAGGCGCCGGCCTCGCCGTGGCCCTCGACCATCCCGCGCTCAAAGGTCAGGTTCTGGCGGCCGTAGCGCAGCCGGGCGTGCTCGAAGGCCTCCGGGTTGGCATCGACACCGACCACACTCGCCGCCGAGCGCGCCAGGACCTCGGACCCGTAGCCTTCACCGCAGGCCATGTCCATCACGCGACGGCCGATGACCCGCGCTCCGATCCACTCATACACCGCCAGATGGCGGCGATACCAGTAGTTCTCAGCCGGGACGTCGGGCAGCGTTCGCTCGCCGGTGAGCTCCAGCGGGGGCACCCCCGGCGGTTGATCGCGCTGGACATAGAGGTTCGTCGTCACGGGCCGACAGGGTACGGGCACGTGCCCTAATCTGCCCGATGGCATGGAGGCACTGCTCAGCGCGGACGAGATCCGCGACGTCAACACGCGCTACCACGACGTGGCGGCTGGCAGCTACGACTCGAAGTGGGGCATCGACTTCGGCGAGATCGGTCAGGGCCAGGTTCTGGGCAAGCTGCGCAAGTTGCTGGGCGCAGCGCTCGACCGCGGCTATGACCGGTCCCTGGAGATCGGCGCCGGCACCGGCTACTTCAGCCTGAACCTGCTCCAGGCGGGCGTCGTGGGCGAGGCCACCTGCACCGACATCTCCCCCGGCATGGTGGCGACGCTGGCGGGCAACGCGCAGCGGCTCGGCCTCCACGTCAAGACCGCGCGCGCCGACGCCGAGTCGCTCCCGTTCTCAGATCAGAGCTTCGATCTCGTCCTCGGCCACGCCGTCCTTCACCACCTCCCCAACCTCCGTCGTGCCTTCGGCGAGTTTCACCGCGTGCTGCGCCCCGGCGGCCGGATCGTGTTCGCCGGCGAGCCCTCGCGGCTCGGTGACCGAATCGCCTCGGTCCCCAAGCGCGGCGCCACTGCGCTCGCCCCGGCATGGCGGCGCCTGCTGCGCGCGCGCCCGGCGGGCAACGGTTCCGGCCACAACGGCGCGGGCGGGCGCGACGACCACGACCTCGAGCGGTTTGTCGACATCCACGCCTTCGAGCCCGGCGACCTGTCGCGCTACGCGCGCCGCGCCGGCTTCATCGATGTCAGGGTCCGGGGCGAGGAGCTGACCGCCAACTGGTTCGGGTGGTTCAACCGGGCGCTGGAGGCCTCCGCCGAGCCCCAGGACGTGCCGATGCTGTGGCGTCGGTATGCCTTCCACGGGTACCTCGCGCTGCAGCGCCTGGACGAGCGGCTGCTCGAGCCGAGGCTGCCGCCGGCGATCTTCTACAACCTGCTGCTCACCGCCCAGCGCGACTGACGCGCGACGCGACGCGGCTCCCGCGCGCCCGCGATGACACGGTGCGAGCGCCACGGTATCGGGATTGAGACACCAGCCTCGACACTAGACTGGCTGCAAATGACCGATGAGGTCACCGACTTCCCACTGTTCCCGCTGGAACTGGTCGCCCTGCCCGGCGAGCTCGTGCCGCTGCACATCTTCGAGGAGCGCTACAAGACGATGATGGCCGAGTGCCTGGACGCGGGGAGCGAGTTCGGAATCGTCTGGATGGCCGACGACGGCCTGCGGGAGATCGGCTGCGCCTGCGCCATCGAACGCGTGCTCGAACGCATGGATGACGGACGGATCAACCTCCTGGCCCGCGGCACACGCCCGTTCCGCGTGCTCGAGCGCCAGGCCCATCTGCCCTATCCCGCGGGACTTGTGGAGTTCGTTCAAGACGGCGTTGACGAACCCGACGCCAAGCTGGCCGGCGACGCGCGCGCCGCCTACGCAGACCTGGTCAAGCGCGCCACCGACCGCGAGCCCGAGGACGCCGAGCTTGAGGAGATGGGCGCCTACGACATGGCCGCCACCGTCGACTTCGGGTTGGACGCGAAGCAGGGCCTGCTCGACCTGCGCTCCGAGAACGCCCGGCTGAAGCTGGTCACCCGCCTGTTCCGGGCGGCGACCAAGCGGCTGGACTTCGTCGACCGCGCCCAGGCGCGGGCGCGGTCAAACGGCAAGGTCCGCTTCGGCTGACGCGTTTCCCGCCGTCGCGGTGCTACGGCGTGCCGGCGATGGCCGTGAACGCCGTCATGAAGATGCCGAACACGATGCAGTAGATCCCGAACGGGCGCAGGTTGCCCTTCTTGAAGTACCGGGTCAGGAAGTGCACCGTGATCACGGCGGTGACGGCGGCGAAGATCGCGGCGATGAACGCCGCGCCGCGGACCCCGCCGTTGCCGTTGGGCCCGGTGAGGTCGCCGATCTTGAAGATGCCGGCGGCCAGGATCGGTGGCGTGGCCAGGAGGAAGCCGAAGCGGGCCGCGTCGGCATTGTCCAGGCCGCGCGCGAGCCCCGAGGTCATGACGACGCCGTCACGGCTGATCCCGGCGATGAGCGCGGTCGTCTGGAACGCGCCGATGATGCCGGCCTCGCGGTACTCCATCGTGTCCAGGGCCCGAGAACCCTCCGGGTTCAGGCCCTCGCGGCGCGCCAGCTCGCGCACCTGGGCGCGTCGCCGGTAGCGCTCGGCGTAGATGAGGATGCAGCCGTTGACGATGAGGAAGATGGCCGCCGACAGGGGCTTGGCCAGCGCCTCACGGACCACGCGCTCGAGCACCAGCCCCAGGATGCCGACCGGGATCGTGGCGCAGATGATCAGCCAGGCCAGGCGCTCGGTGGGCGTCTCGATGCGCCGCTTGCCCAATGTCGCGAAGAAGCCGCGGATCAGCGCGATCCAGTCGCGCCAGAAGTAGATCAGCAGGCCGACGGCGCTGCCGACGTGGAGCATGACCACGAAGGCCAGCCAAGGCGACTCGGGCTGGGACTGCCACGCGACGACGTTGTGCCAGCGAAAGAGAGTCGGGAACAGCACCGTGTGCCCCAGGCTGGAGACCGGGAACAGCTCGGTGGCCCCCTGGAGGACCCCCAGCACGATCGCCTGGAACGTGCTGATCAGATGTGCGGCGGCGAAGGAGAGCAAAACGAGCGGCTTAGGCTAGCCACCCAGATAACGGGACAACCTGCCCCCTGCGTCGGCTTAAGCGCATTCTCACGTCGCGCCAACGCGGCGCCCGTCCCCGTCTCACCCGCTCAGACCGCAGTTCTGCTGGGCGGCTTGGGCGGCGAACAGCTCGGCCTGGGCCAGGACGTTGCGGGTCGCGGACGCCGTGTCGGGGAAGGAGATGGTTCCCTGCTCCAGGCGGATCCGGTAGTAGTAGACCGACCCCGGCGCGGTGGGGATCGTCAGCTTGTTCTGGGCGTCGGTGGCGAGGTTGTCTGACAGGTCGCGGGCCGTGATCAGAGTGGAGTTGGGGAGTGGCTTGGCCTTGCCGCCGTCGCAGCGGATCGTGCCGGCGTCGTTGATGAGCAGGGTGAGCGTCGATCCCTGCCCGGTGCGCGTGAGCAGGAACAGGTCGGGCGACTGGACGTCGAAGCACCCGGCCAGCAGGACGGCCACCGCGACGCTCAGCGCCGCACCGGCCACCGCTCGCCGCATCAGGCGGCCTCGACGACGATCGCCGCCCCACCCCGCCTCGGATCACCGCCGCCGGAGAAGCGGCCGGCGGCGTCGAGGGCGGCGGCCTGCGCGCCGCCGAAGAACAGGTTGCGGTCGCGGAACGGGCTCACCGACCGGCCGACGGCCTCCAGCGCGGCGACGTCGATCCCGGGCTCGGCGTAGACCATGTCGTCCTCGAAGTGCACCCGCGGCGCGTCAATCGCGGCCTGGGCTTCGAGGCCGTCGTCGATCGAGCGGATGATCGTCTGCAGCACCGCCGAGCGGATCCGATTGGACCCGGCGCTGCCCACGGCCAGCTGGGCCGCGCCGTCGCGCAGCACGATCGTCGGCGACATCATGCTCGGCATCCGCCGCCCGGGCGGGTGACTGTGAAAGCCGAGGGGGTTGAGGTCCTGCTCGCCGAGCATGTTGTTGAGGTGTACACCCGTGCCGGGCACGATGACGCCGGATGCCGAGCCGTTGGAGCAGGTGACCGAGCATGCCCACCCGTCCCGGTCAAGCGCGGCGACGTGGGTCGTCGAGCCCAATCGACCCACTGGCCGGGCCAGGAACTCCCGCACGAACTGCGGCGTCGCCGAGGCCGGCCAGGAACTCGGGGGTGCGCTCGTTCTGGGTGTTCTCCATCACGTCGATGAGCTCGACGACCGACGGCGGGGCGGGTGGGCCGGGTATAGCGTCCAGCATCGCCAGGGCCCGGGCGATGAGGATCCCGCCGGCCGACGGCGGCGGGTTGGTGAGCACCTCGCGGCCCCGGTAGCTGGCGCGCACCGGCTCGCGGTCGACCACCTCATACGCGGCGAGGTCCTCCCGGGTGACCAGGCCACCGCGACCGGACAGCCACCCGACGATCGCGGCGGCGATGTCACCCTCGTAGAACGGCCGTGCGCCCTCGGAGCCCAGCCGCTCCAGCGCGTCGGCCAGCTCGGGCTGGCGCAGGCGCTCGCCCGCGTGCAGCAGCCGGCCGTGGGGCGCGAACAGCGCGGCGGCCTCGGGGGTCGAGGTGACGATCGCGCCGAGGATCTCGACGATGTAGGCCTGCTGGGGATTGAGCGGGACCCCATCGCGGGCGAGGCGGGCGGCGGGCGCGACGAGTTGTTCGAGCGGGAGGCGACCGAAGCGGCGCGCGGCCTCGCACACGCCCGCCGGCATCCCGAACGTCCCCACCGAGGCCTCGCCGACATGAAACAGCTGGACGGCGTCGCCGAAGGACACGGGCACGGGGATGAGCTCCGAGCGCTGCGCCGGATCGGCGCCCCGGCCGGGGGCCTCGACGAAGAAGTCCAGCAGCGTCACCCCGCCCGCGCGGCCGGGCGACATGACGAGCATGTAGCCCCCGGCCCCCAGTCCGGTGAGCAGCGGCTCGCAGGCAAACGACGCCAGCATCGCGCCCAGCGCGGCGTCGACGGCGTTGCCGCCGGCCAGCAGCGCATCCGCACCCGCCCGCGCGCTCCCGGGATGGCCCGCGGCGACGACGCCAAGCTGGGTGCCCGGCGCGGTCACGGCATCAACGGCGCGGCGCCGTCAGCGTCTCGGGGATGAACTCTGGGACGTCGAGCTCCGAGGCACTGCGGCGCATGCGGCTCACCCGCGGCTCGCCGGACGGCTCGCGCATGCGGCTCACGCGAGGCTCCTCGTCTGAGCGGGAGCGCGCGCTGGGCGCCTCCTCGCGACGGCGCGTGCGCTGATCGCCGAACCCGGTGGCCACCACGGTCACCCAGACCTGGTCCTCGAGCTTGTCGTCGACCATGGCGCCGAAGATGATGTTGGCGTCCTGATGGGCGGCCTCGGCGACCGCCTTGGCCGCCTCGTTGACCTCCCACAGCGAGATGTCCCTCCCGCCGGTGATCGACAGCAGGATGGAGCGGGCGCCCTCCATGCTGGTCTCCAGCAGCGGCGAGGCCACCGCCTGCTCGGCGGCGTCGATCGCCCGGCGCTCGCCGGTGCCCATCCCGATCCCCAGCAGCGCGCTGCCGGCGTCGGTCATGATCGTGCGCACGTCGGCGAAGTCCAGGTTGATCAGGCCCGGCAGGGTCACCAGATCAGAGATGCCCTGCACGCCCTGGCGCAGCACGTCGTCGGCGACGCGGAAGGCATCCACCATCGACACCCCGCGGTCCAGGACCGACAGCAGGCGGTTGTTGGGGACGACGATGAGCGTGTCGACCTCTTCGCGCAGCGCCGCGATCCCGGCCTCGGCCTGAGCGTGACGGCGCGAGCCCTCGAACTGGAAGGGCAAGGTCACGATGCCGACCGTCAGCGCCCCGACCTCACGGGCGATCTGGGCCACGATCGGCGCCGCGCCCGTGCCGGTGCCGCCGCCGGCGCCGGCGGCGATGAACACCATGTCCGAGCCGCGGAGCAGCGCCTTGATGCGGTCATACTCGTCGCGCGCGGCCCGCCGGCCGAGGTCCGGGTCAGAGCCCGAGCCCAGCCCGCGCGTCACGGCGTCGCCGATGTGCAGGGTCTCGTCGGCGGCCGACAGCTGCAGCGACTGCAGGTCGGTGTTGATGGCCAGGAACTCCACGCCGGCGATGTCCGCCTCGACCATGCGGTTGACGGCGTTGACGCCGGCGCCACCGACGCCGACGACGCGCAGCACCGGATGGCCCACGGCGGCCGGCGACGGGAAGACGTCGTGCTCGTGGTCGGCGCGCGCGTACACGTCACGCGTGGGCTCCGCGGACTCGGGGCGCTCCATGAGGTTCGCCGGGATGTCGGCCGAGAAGGCATGGCGCAGGCGCTCCTGGGGCGTCGGGATCTCACGCTCGGGCCCGTCGATCATCGGCGATTGGGCATCCGACTCCAGCGACGGGTGGGCGCGGCGGCGCGGCTCGGCGCCCTCCGGCGAGGGCTGGATCGACTCACTCGCGGGTGAGGTCGGCTCCGGCGGCGCCGCGGGCGCCTCGGGCTCCCGCTGGTCCGGCCGTGGCGGGTTGTCCTCGGTCGTCCTGCGGAACAGGTCGGCGAGCGGCCCCTCTCGCATGCTCGCGCGCTTACCGGTTGCCATGTGCGAGGACCTCCTTGGCGAGCTGTCTGTAGGCGTGGGCGGCGAGACCGTCGGGTTCGTACTTCAGTACCGACATTCCCTTTACGGGCGCCTCGGCAAACCGGACGGTCTTGCGAATGCGCGACGCGAACACGCGATCACCGAAGTTTTCCTCAAGCAGCTCGATCGCCTCCTTGGCATGCAGCGTACGGAGGTCGACCAGCGTAGGCAGGATGCCCTCGATCTCGACGTCGGGGTTCAGGTTCTCCCGGATCATCCCAAGCGTGTTCTGCAGCTGGATCAGGCCGCGCATCGACAGATATTCGCACTGGACGGGGACGATCACCTTGTTGGACGCTGTCAGAGCGTTGATCGTGAGCAGCCCGAGGCTTGGCGGAGTGTCGATGAACACGAAGTCATAGTCGTCCGCAACCTCCTTGAGCGCCTTCTGCAGCGAGCGCTCGCGGCCGATCATGGTGGACATCGCGATCTCCGCGCCGGCCAGGTCGATCGAGGCGCACGCGACGTCGACTTCCCGCTTGCGGATCACCTCGCGGATGGAGACGTGGTGCACGAGCACGTCGTACATCGACTTCTCCAGCGTGTCGGGGTCGATCCCCTGGGACATCGTCAGGTTGCCCTGGGGGTCCATGTCACAGCACAGGACGCGGTGCCCTTCCTCGGCAAAGGCGACGGCCAGATTCAAAGTTGTCGTGGTCTTGGCAACGCCACCCTTCTGGTTGGCGAGCGCGATCACCTTGCAGGTGGGCATTGTCTTCTGGCTCCGATGCGATCGGGGACTCATACGCGGTGAGTATTCGCACGCGGATCAGGAAATCCTTTGCCTGATGGGGCATTTGGCCGTCATCAGCCACCGCAAAAGCTATGTTCTGGGGTCGTGCTCGGGCTCTTTGACCGCCGCCTGATCTTCGTCACCGGCAAGGGGGGCGTCGGCAAGTCGACCGTCGCCACCGCGCTCGGGCTGGTCGCGGCGCGCCGCGGGCTGCGCACGATCGTCGCCGAGCTCGCCAGCCAGGAGCGGATCGGGGAAGCCTTTGACCGGCGCGGGCGCCCCTTCGAGGAGGTCGAGCTCGCCGAGAACCTGTTCACGATCTCGGTCGATCCCCAGCTCGCGATGGAGGAGTACCTGCGCGTGAAGACGGGGGCCGTGGGGCAGGCGCTGGGACAGAGCCGGCTGTTCAACGCCTTCGCGATGGCGACGCCGGGCATGCGCGAGCTGCTCAGCGTGGGCAAGCTGTGGGAGCTGGCCCAGCACGAGCGGCGCAGCGACGGCGGGCACGTCTATGACCTGGTGATCGTCGACTCTCCCGCCGCGGGCCACGGCGTCGGCATCCTGCGCACCCCGCGGACCTTCGCCGAGATCGCCCGCGTCGGGCCGATCGCCCATCAGGCCGGCGTCATCGCGGCCACGATCGCCGACCCGGACTTCACCGCCGTCATCGCCGTCGCCACCGCGGAGGAGATGCCGGTCAACGAGACGCTGTGGCTGCGCGACGCCCTGGCCGAAGAGCAGCTCGCGCTCGAGGCGACCATCGTCAACGCCTGCTACCCGCAGCGCTTCTCCGCGCGCGAGCGCGCAACGCTGGCCAAGGCCCGCAAGCGGGCCACGCAGCCGCTCATCGGCGCGGCGCTGGGGGCCGCGCTGTCCGAGCACGCGCGCATGAAGGCCCAGCGCGAGCAGCTCGCCCGCCTGCGCGACGGGCTTGCCACCCCGCTCGTCGAGCTGCCCTATCTGTTCGCCGAGTCCCTCGGGCGGCCCGAGCTCGACCAGCTCGCCGACTCGCTGGAGGGCGGGCTGGCCGCGCTGCGGTCCCGAGCCCGGCGCAAGCTGAGACCAGCGGCTGAGGTCAGCGGTTGACCTCAGCGGCGGCCGCGCCCGCGCGCAGCCCCGACTCGATTGCGCCGTCGATGAACCCGGCCCACCCGTCGGCGAGGTCCGAGCCGGCGAAGCTGAGCCCGGGCTCGGCGCGGCGCATCGCCGCATGGTGGTGCTCGTACCAGCCGGGCCGGTGGATCGCCCAAGTTCCCTGGGAGAACTCGTCGGCCAGCCAGTCGTGGGCGGTCGCGCCGAGCAGCTCGTAGCCGGGGAGGATCGCGTCGAGGTGTTGCTGGACGGCGCGCAGATCGGTGGCGTCACAGCGCGTCGCGTCGGGCCCGAACCCGATCATGAGCTGGGTCCCGTCGCCGTCGAGCTCCTCTGAGTCGAGGTAGCCGAACGGATGCCCGGGACGGATGGCGTTCTGCATGAGGTGCTCGCCGCGGACGCGGAGCATGATCTTGATGCCGCGGCTGGCCTGGCCGAGCGCGATCGCCGCCTGCTTGTCCTCGGGCAGGGCCGGATCGAACGCGATTGCCCCCAGTGCATTGAGGGGAACGGCGACGATCGCGGCTTTGGCACGGACGTCGCCGCCATTGCCCGTATGCACCTCCACGTGTCCATTCGCGCGCTCGATGGCCCGGACCGGCGTGTTGAGGCGCCGCTCGAACGGAGCGGCATCGGCGATCGCCGCCAGCAGCGCGCCGGTCCCGGCGTCGAGCGTCACCCGCCCGCCGGTCTCCTGGGTGAGCGCCAGGCTGTAGCCCGACAGCGCATGCCAGCGCAGCACCGAGACGGCGCCCGCGTCGGTCAGCGGCGCGTGCGCGAGTGACTCGAGCTCGGCGCACAGGACGTCGCGCTCCTCGTCGGAGAGCGTGAGCTGGTCGACGCGCTGCGCGATGCTGAGGCGGTCAAAGGCCGCCAGCTTGTCGATCGCGTGCAACGGCGCGTGGGGCGCGGGCAGCGCGTCGCGGACGCCGTCGACGAACTGGTCCCAGCCCGTCTGGGCGATCGCGTCGCGCTGCGCGATCGTGCCCACGCGGCGCTCGGCGCCGACATGCCAGTGGGCGCGCTGCGCGTCGGGGCCCAGCGTCGTCGCCAGGCCCGCGCGCGTGATCTCCGAGAACGTGTGCGGCTGGTGCCAGTGCACCCACGCGCCCCCGTACTCGACCTGCCAGCCATCCCAGTCCGCGCTCCAGGTCCGCCCGCCGAGACGATCGCGGGCCTCCAGCAGCACGACGCTGCGACCCCGGAGCGCGCACTCGCGGGCTGCCGTGACGCCGGCAAAACCGCCGCCGACGACGGCGACGTCGTAGTCGCCCGGGGCGCTCATGTCCGCCCGCCCGTCCGGATCGCCGCATCCACCGCCACTGCCCCGGGGTGGTTGGGGGCGTTCCCCACCAGCACCGGGTTGCACTCGACCGTGGCCAGCCCGCGCTCCAGCAGCAGCACACCGATCTGCTCTGCCAGCCGGGCCGCCGCGGCCACGTCGGCCCCGGGACGGCCCCGGCCGCCGAAGAGCAGCGGCGCGCCGCGCAGGGTGGCGATCGCGCGCTCGATCCGCGGCGCGTCGGCTGGGAGCGGGATGACGGCGACGTCGCGCAGGAGCTCGGTCCAGATCCCGCCGAGGCCGACCACCAGCGCCGGCACGACGCCGTCGGTGTGCGCGGCGACGATGAGCTCGACGCCGGGCGGGGCCATCCGCTCGACCAGGATGGTGCCGTCGTGGGCGTCGGCCAGCGGCGCCATGTCGCGGTGGGCGCGGCGGACGTCGCTGTCGGAGTCCAGCCCGAGGGCGACGCCGCCCAGCTCGCTCTTGTGCTGGACCCGCGCCGCGCTCAGCTTGAGCGCCACCGGGCCGTCGAGCTCGCGCCACGCCGCGACGGCGTCGTCCTCGCCGTCGACGGCCCGGCCGAGGGCACGGCGACGCCGGCGGCGCGCAGCAGCTCCTTGGCCTCATGCTCGGGCAGCCAGTCGCCGCCGGCCCCGCTGGCGACGATGGCACGCGCGGCGGCCGCGATCTCGCGCAGCCGGGCGGAGTCGGCGCCCGCGCCGGTCTGCAGCAGCCGCGGCGGCGCATCTGAGTCCGGTGCGCAGCCCGGCGGCGGCGGGCACGCCGGCCGCGGCGAACTCCGCGGCGGCGGCGTCGTCGAGCAGCTCGGGCAGCGTCGAGGACACCATCACCGGCACCGGGCTGAGGCTCGCGCCGAGCATCACGCCCTCGCGGACCGCCCGCCAGGACTCCTCGGGCGCGCCCGAGAGCCCGTGCGGCTGGTCGTAGAAGACGAGCACCTGGCCGATCGCCGGGTCCTCCCCCAGCGCGCGCACCAGCTCGCCCAGCGCCTGCACGTCGCCCCAGATCATCGCCGTGTAGTCGAGCGGGTTGGCGACGGTGGCCGCCGAGGGGAGCAGCTCGGCCAGGCGGGCCTGGGTGTGGGGCGCGAGCGCCGGGAGCTCCAGGCCGAGCGCGTGGGCCTCGTCGGCGCCCTGGGCCGAGTCGCCGCCGCTGCAGGTCATGATGGCCAGCCCCTGGGCGCTCGTCGGACGGGGCGGCGCGGTCCGCCGGGTGGCGATCGTCTTGGACAGCTCCAGCAGCTCGTGGACGTCGTCGGCCCACACCGCGCCCGCCTCCTCCACGAGGCTGCGGAAGACGCGCTGGTCCCCGGCCAGGGCGCCGCTGTGCGCGGCGGCCGCCCGTGCCCCCGCGGCGGAGCGCCCGACCTTGAGGACCACGACCGGGATGCGCGCATCGGCGCACGCGGCCAGACCATCGATGAGCCGCCGGCCCGCCGTCGTCCTCCAGGTACAGCGCGACCGCCCCGACGCCGGACTCGCCGGCCAGGAACGCGAGATAGTCGGCGGCGGTGAGCACCGCCTGGTTGCCGCTGGCGATGACGGTGTGGAAGCGCAATCCCCGCCGCGTGGCCAGCGCGTTGACGGCGACGTTGCCGCTCTGGGAGATGAGCGCCACCGCGGGGTGGGTGGGGTCGTATTCCTGCACCGAGAAGGCGTCGCCCCACAGCGCGGTGCGCGAGTGCGGGGAGACGATCCCGTTGCAGTTGGGGCCGCACACCGGTAGCCCGTGCCGGCGCGCGGCGGCCACGAGGTCGTCGTGGTACCCGCGCCCGGACTCGACCTCGCCGAAGCCCGCGCTGAACACCACCGCGCCGCCGCAGCCGCGTGCGCCGGCCTGGTCGATGGCTGCCGCGACCCCGGCGGCGGGAATGGCCACGACGATGGCGTCGACGGCCTCGGGCAGGTCGGCGACGGTCGGCACGCACACGCGCCCCATGACCTCGGTCCGCTTGCGGGTTGACGCCGTAGACCGGCCCCGGGAACCCGATGAGCTCGAGGTTGACCAGGGTCTCGGCGGCGTAGCTGCCCGCCCGGTCGGTGGCGCCGACGACGGCGATCGACGCCGGGCGCATGAGGCGGCCGAGGTCGGCGTTGCGCTCGGCCTCGGGTGTCGCTGAGCGCGGTCAATGGATCGTCGCCTCCACCCCACGGCGCTCGAGCGCGCGGGCGATGATGAGCCGCTGGATCTCCGAGGTGCCCTCCCAGATCCGGTCGACGCGCAGCTCGCGGTTGAAGCGCTCGGCGACGTTGGAGCGCAGGTAGCCGCGGCCGCCGAACGCCTGGACGGCGCGGTCAGCGCAGCGGCCCGCCGCCTCGGAGACGAACAGCTTGGCCATCGAGGCCTTGGCGTGGATGAGCTTGGGGTCGGCCCCGCCGTCCACCATCTCGCAGACCTGGAGCGCCAGCAGGCGGCCGACGGCGGCGTCGGTGGCCGAGTCGGCCAGCGGGAACGAGATCCCCTGGTAATCCATGATGCGCTGCCCGCCCTGCCTGCGGTTCAGGACCCACTCGGTCGTCTCGTCGAGCAGCCGCCACATCGCGCCCAGGCCGTGGGTGGCGATGCCCAGCCGCTCCTCGGTGAACCAGCGCCGCTGGAGCTCGTCGCCGTTGCCCACGCCGCCGACGACCGCGTCGGGGGCCACCTCGACATCGGTGAAGCGGATGGTCGGGATGGCCGTGGGGATAGTTGTGCGTGTACAGCGGGTCGTCGACGAACTCGACGCCCTTGGCCTGCGGCTCGACCAGGAACAGCGTTGGGAGCCGGTCGGGGCCGTCGATGACGTTGGCCACCACGATCAGCACTCGGGCCACGTCGCCGGAGGTGACGAACCACTTCTCGCCGTTGATGCGCCAGCCGCCGTCGGTGGCGACGGCGGTGGTGGCGATCCCGCTGGGATCGGAGCCGGCCTCGGCCTCGGTGACCGCGTAGGCGTCGCCGCCCTCGCCGCGCAGCGCCGGCACCACGTAGCGCTGCACCTGCTCGGGGCTGGCCTCGACCCACACGTTGTAGACGCTCGGGCACGTGCCAGTGCAGGCCGTTGGTGACGCGGCCGAACTGCTCGTTGACCAGGAACCACTCGAGCATCGACCAGCCCTGGCCGCCGAGCTCGCCGGCACCCGGCCGCCCTGCAGTCGCGCCGCGATCGCCTCGCGCTTGATGTGCTCGACGGTCTCGTCGGGCAGCCGGCCCCCGGCGGCCTCGGCGGTGAGCTCCAGCGGGCGCAGGACCCGCTCGACGTACTCGCGCGCCCGCTGCTGGAGGGCGAGCGTGCTCGTCGGAGAGGTCGGTCGGCGGCGGCGCGGTGTCGTGGTCGTGCTCATGGGGCTCCTAGTCGTCGGTCAGGTCGAGCGCGCGCAGGCGGCTCGCGTCGGTGGCGGTGAAACCGGCCCGGCCGGCCCGGGCGGGGTCGTAGTCGTGCAGCCCCAGCAGAAGGTTGTGGTGGTTGGCGATCACCTTGGTCGCCCGCTCGCGCGCGGCGGCGACATCGGGGTCGTCGCTGCCCTTCCCGGCGGCGATCAGGTCGACCACCTCGTGGAGGTAGGCCAGCCAGCGGCGCCGGCCGCCGTGGAGGATCAGGCGCTCGATGCGGGCCTGCTCGGCGGCGACGGCCTCGGGGCCGGCGCGGCGCCCCGCGGCCAGGGTCGCCACCGCGTCCGGCAGCTCGCGCTCGGGCTCGGGCGTGATCGACAGCCAGGACGCGCGCTTGACCATGGCGGTTAGAATACATCAACTGATCACAAAGTCAGGATGAGAATATGGACAGCCCCGTCGCCTCCCCCACGTCGTCCTCACCCACCGTCAACGGCTCCGCGCCGGCGCCGTCGGGGATCGCCCTCGAGCCCCGCTTCTACACGGATCCCGCCCTGCAGGCGGCCGAGCAGGAGCTCATCTTCGAGCGGACCTGGCAGCTCGCCGGACACATCTCCCAGCTGTCCAGCCCGGCAGCTACATCACCGCCGCCGCGGGCAGCCAGCCCGTGCTCGTCGTCCGCGACGACAAAGGGGCCCTGCGCGCCTACCTCAACGTCTGCCGCCACCGCGGCTCGCGGCTCTTGAGCGGATCGGGCCAGTGCAAGGCGGCCATCCGCTGCCGCTACCACGGCTGGACCTACAAGATGGACGGGTCGCTCATCGGCGTGCCCGAGGGCATGGCCTTCGGGGAGCAGGCTGGACAAGAAAGCGCTGAGCCTCATGCCGGTGCGCGTCGAGGAGATGTGCGGCCTCGTGTTCGTCAACCTAGACAACGACGCGCCGCCCGCTGGCCGAGCTCGTCGGGGACCTGCCCCAGCGTCTGGCCCCCTACCGGATCGAGACGCTCACGCCGTTCGCGCCCGCGCGGCGGCACCCAGCCGGCCAACTGGAAGGTGGTGGCCGACAACTACATCGAGGGCTACCACATCCCCATCGCCCACCCGGGCCTCATGCGGATGCTCGATTACAAGCACTACGACGTCGAGGTCAACGAGCAGTACCTGTGGTTCGACGCGCCGATGCGCGACAAGCCCTCGAGCAACCGGCTCGAGCGGGTCTACGCCCAGCTCGTGACGCCGATGCCGGGCCTGCCAGAGCGGACCGCGGCGTCTGGCGCTACGTCTACATCTATCCCAACACGACGATCGACCTCTACCCCGATCAGGTCGGCACCTGGCAGCTGCTGCCCAACGGCGTGGCCAGCACCCGTGATGTGTCGGCCTCCTACCGTCCCGCGGGCGCGAGCCCGCGCACCCGGTTCGTGCAGTGGGCCAACCAGCGGCTCAACACGCTCGTCCTCGACGAGGACATCGACCTCGTGGACAACGTCCAGCAGGGGTTGCAGACGCGCGGCTACCGCTGCGGGCCGCTGTCGGCTCGCGAGAAGGGCGTGGCCTGGTTCGCGGATCGCGTCCGGGCCGATCTGGCGCCGGCGATGGCCGGCGCGATGGGCCGGGCGCCAGGTGCGGGCACCACGGTGCGGGCAATCCACGGTGCGG
The DNA here is from genome assembly GCA_963790605.1 of uncultured Actinomycetota bacterium. Classification (GTDB taxonomy): domain Bacteria; phylum Actinomycetota; class Thermoleophilia; order Solirubrobacterales; family Solirubrobacteraceae; genus Palsa-465. Next base: position 304,430 of record CAWBPG010000008.1, read on the forward strand.
AGGCGGCGGCCGGCTGATGGCCAGCCGGCGCGACGGGCGCGAGCGGATCCTGGCCGCGGCGGTCGGGCAGATCGCCCGCGAGGGCATCGACGCTGTCCGCATCGCCCGGATCGCGATGGAGGCCGGCGTCTCCACGGCGAACGTCCACTACCACTTCGAGACGCCGCGAGGCGTTGTTGGCGGAGGCGCTGGAGTACTCCTACGCACGGGCCGGCGATGTGCGGGTGGAGAGCGACCTCCCGGAGGCGCCACCCACGCCGAGCGCCTGCAGTCGATGATCGACCAGTGCCTGCCCACGACGGCGGCACTGGAGGAGGACTGGGTGCTGTGGGTGGAGCTGTGGCTGCGCGCCGTGCGCCACCCGGAGCTGCGGCCGGTGGCCGAGGAGCTCTACGCGCGCATGCGCGCCTGGTTCGCCGACGAGATCACGCCGGGATCCGCGACGGCGAGTTTGCGCGCTGCGACCCCGAGGAGGTCGCCGACCGGACGCTGGCGCTGCTCGACGGTTTCGGGGTGCGCACGCTGATCGGGGACTCCACGATCCCGCTCGAGCGCGCGCGGCGGTCGGTGTCGCGGCGCTGGCGCGAGCTGGGCTGGGCGAGCGTCTGGTCAGCGGCGCGGCGCGCCGGGCGATGACCGCGCGCTCGGCGACGAGGACGACGGCGAGGCCGAGCTCCGCAGCACCGCCTGAAACCGCACCGCGCAAAACCGTCGGATCACCGGTCGCGCGCGCCTCGAGCCGGGCCCGTGCACCGGGCGCGGTCGCCGGCTCACGCTGCCGGGCCGCGGGCAGCGTCAGACCGCGGAGCCGACCGCCAGCGCCGCCCGCGCCGCGCCGCGCCCGGTGCGCACCGCGCCCTCCATGTAGCCGGCGACCCAGTGGTCAGAGCCGGCGACGTAGAACGGCGGCTCGTGGCTGACCGTGCAGCGGCCCGCGCGGCCAGATCCCCGGGCGCCCAGCTCGTGATGTAGCCCAGCGTGAAGGGGTCGGCGCCCCAGGGGCGCTCGATGAATGCCTCAGGTGTTCGGGCCCGCCTCTCCATAGAGAGCCTCCAGCCCGCCCAAAATCATCCCCCTGCGCGCGCCGGGCGGCGCGGCAGGAAGGCCGACAGCCGCTCGGGCGGGACGAGCAGCGACATCACGCCTCGCCCTGGGGCCAGGTGGAGCCGAACAGCCACTCGGCCTCGGCCAGGCCGTTCTGCCCGTTGCGCTGCCAGAACGAGTCGGCGTAGGCGACGACGAGCTTGGCCGCCAGCGCCTGGCGCAGCGCGTGCAGCGAGGCCAGCCGCGCATCGCTCAGCCCGGTGATCTCCACGGCGCGCAGCGGCCCGGCCGGCAGCGCGCAGACCACGGCCTCGGCGCGGATCTCCTCGCCGCCGGCGAGCCCCACCGTCACGCCGCGCCGGCCCAGGACGTCGATCGCGGTCACCACGGCGCCCAGGCGCACGCGCGGGCCCGAGCTCGGCCGCCATCGCGCAGCGTCACCTCCGCCGAGCCCTCGGCGCAGCGCAGGCCCTCCCACGCGGCCAGGTCATAGAAGCCGTCGCCCGCCAGCGTCGCGTGCTTGCGCAGGTCGGCCGAGCAGCGAGCTGCGCTCCGGCCCGTCGCAGGACAGCGACAGGGCCGCCAGCGCGTGGCGGCGGCGCACTGCCGGCAGCGCGCCCTCCACGCGCAGCCAGGCGCCGAGGCTGAGCCGGTCCAGGCGCTCGGCGTCGGGATGGCTCCACGGATCGTCGGGATCGACGTCGGCCGCCAGCGCGGCGAGCACGCCGTCGATCCGCTCGGCGTCGGCGCGCTCCGCGCGGTCAGCCAGGGCAGGTCGTCACCGACGAAGACGCCCTCGGTCAGCCCCCAGCTCATCTCGCCGGGATCGGCGACGTAGCTGGGCTCGACCGACAACCCCAGCTCGGCCAGGAGCTCCAGGTAGGCGGTGTGCTTGTGCGCCGATGACCTCGCCGCCGAGCTGCACCGCGCCGGCCGTCGGGCAGAGCGTCGGTCGCCTCGACCCGGCCGCCGACGCGATCGCGGGCCTCGAGCACGAGCACGTCGGCCCCGCCGCGCGCCAGATCGCGCGCCGCCGACAGTCCGGCCAGGCCGGCTCCCAGCACCGCGACATCGGTCATCCGCACTCTCCTCACCAAATCCACACGACTCCGCCGCTTGACAGCAGGCGGCCCGCTGATTAGTTTCCTGACTCGCGATTCAGTATACGTCTCCGACGTAGCCGGAGGAGAACTCGAGTGAGTCCGCGACCCAAAGTCGATCACCTGCGCAAGCCGCAGATCATCGCCGCCGCCGCCGAGGTCCTGTACGAGCGCGGGCTGTTCGACACGCGCATCGGGGACATCGCCGAGCGCGCCGGCACGAGCTCGCCGACGATCCTCTACTACTTCGAGTCCAAGGACCGGCTGCTGGAGGAGGCGGTGGAGTTCGCCGACCGCACCTTCTACGAGCGCCTGTCCGAGGGCCAGGGCCGGTTCGAGCAGCCCGGGGACCGGCTCGTGCACCTCATCGAGGAGACGAGCCTCGGGCCCGGCGGCCTCAACGACTACACGTTGTGGATGGAGATCTGGGTCCGTGCGCGGCGCGACACCACCGTCCGCCGCTCCTACTTCCGACTGGACCGCCGCCAGCGAGTGCTGATCGCCGACATCGTGCGCGAGGGCCAGGAGACCGGCGTGTTCAGCGCCGACGCCGACCCCGACGACTTCGCCCTCGTGCTCAGCGGCCTGATGGACGGCCTCGGCGTCCAGGTGACGCTGGGTCAGCCCGACGTCACACCGGAGCGCATGGTCGACGCTGCCTCGCCCTCGCCTCCGGCGAGCTCGGGTGCGAGCTTCACCGCCTGACCCGGCCGGTCGAAACCCGCGACGAAAGGGCCGCGCTCATGAGCCATCCCCGGAGCACCCGCCGTGACCTTCCTGCGCGCGCGCCGGCGTCGCCGCTGCCGGCCTGTGCGTGCCCGGCGCGCTCGCGGCCTGCGGCACGACCGCGCCGCTGCCCGCCTCCGGGCGGCGCCAGTGCGAGCGGCGACAGCTCCGCGGGGAGGGTCCGGGCGGGCTGGCGCTGGCCCGCCCCGACGTGCCGGTGTCGCTCCCGATCTACGCCGACAACCCGGCGATCGCGTCCGGACTCAAGCCCGAGCAGGGGCCGCTCCAGCTCTACAACTGGGACGAGTACATCAACCCGACGGTCATCAACTCCTTCGAGAAGAAGTACGGGGTCAAGGTGCAGATCAGCACCTTCGACACCATCGACGAGGCGGTGGCCAAGATCTCCAGCGGCCAGGTCCAGTTCGACGTGTTCGTGCCCGAGCTCGTCTACCTGGAGCGCCTCGCCGTCGGCAAGCTGCTGGCGCCGATCAACCTCGACTACATCCCCAACCTGGAGACCAACGTCTGGCCGACGCTGGTCAACCCGTGGTACGACTACGGCAGCCAGTACACGGTGCCCTACACGATCTACACCACCGGGATCGGCTGGCGCACCGACAAGCTGCCGGACTTCGACCCCACCAACTACGCCAACCCGTGGACGGCGCTGTGGGAGGAGGGCCCGAAGATCACCGGCCGGTCGGGCATGCTCGACGACCAGCACGAGGGCCTGACCGCCGGCCTGCTGCGCAACGGGGTCACCGACGTCAACACCGACAACGCCGGCCGAGATCACCGCCGCCCAGAAGGCGGTCCAGCAGCTCATGTCCAGCGGCCAACCTGAAGTTCGACACCAACGAGTACCAGCACCTGGCCGACGGCTCGCTGTGGCTGCACCAGGCGTGGTCGGGCGACATGGCCTCGACCCCCTCCTACGCGCCCAAGGGCACCAAGGCCACCGCGTTCGCCTACTGGTGGCCCACCGACGGCCGCGGGCCGATCGACAACGACACGCTGGCCATCGTGCGCGGCGCGAAGAATCCGGTCCTCGCCCACCTGTTCCTCAACCACGTGCTCGACGTCAAGCAGGCGTTCTCCAACTACAGCTACATCTTCTACCAGCAGCCGCTGAGCGCGATGACGCCGCCGGCGGTGGTCAAGCAGGGGCTGGTGCCGGCCAACCTGCAGACGACGCTCATCGAAGAGGACCAGTTCCGCCAAGGCTACGTGCAGGGCCCGCTGAGCACGCGCGGGCGAGACACTGTGGGAGAACGCCTGGGCGGCGGTGAAGTCGACGTGAGCGCCGGGACCGTCGATCGACACCGCTCCGGCTACTGGCGCACCTTCGCGCTGCCGGGCGTGGTGTGGCTGTTCCTGTTCGTCGTCGTCCCCGCCTACGCGCTGCTGGCCATCGCCTTGGGCCGGGTCAACTTCCTGTTCCAGCCGGTGCCCTACTGGAACCCGCTGCACTGGAACCCCGGCTATGTCAGTCAGGCGTTCTCGGGCGCGCTGCCCGGCGGCGAGTACTGGCCGGCGGTGCGCAACACGCTCGTCTACGTCGCCGTGTCGCTGGCGCTGTGCTTCGCCATCGGCTACCCGGTCGCCTACTACGTCGCCCGCCACGCCAAGCGCTCCAAGACGCTGCTCATCGTCCTGCTGGTGATCCCGTTCTGGGTCAGCTACCTGCTGCGGATGCTCGCGTGGATCGGCCTGCTCGTCCCCGGACGGCTACGTCAACCAGATCCTCGTCGCTGGATCGGCATCACGCACCCGCCCGACTGGCTCAACGGCAACGCCTACTCGGTGATCCTGGCCCTCGTCTACGGCTACATCCCGTACTTCATCCTGCCGGTGTTCGCCGGCCTGGACCGGATCGACCGCAGCCAGATCGAGGCCGCGCGCGATCTCGGGGCCACGCCGTTCCAGGCGTTCATGCAGGTCACGCTGCCGCTCAGCCGGCCGAGCATCCTCGCCGGCTCGGCGCTGGTGGTGCTGCCGATGTTCGGCGACTACTACACCAACGACCTCATCTCCGGCTCGCCGCACACCAACATGCTCGGCAACGAGATCAATCTGTTCGTGCAGGGCGGATCGCAGAAGAACCTCGGCGCATCGCTGGTGCTCGTGCTCATGGTGATCATGGCCGTGGGGATGGCGTACTACCTGTTCCAGACCGCCCGCGATACGAGAAACCTGGCGACCGCATGAGCGTCACCAGCCACCCCCGAGGCCCGTCCCCGCCCGACGTCGCTCCCGAGACGGCGCCGCCGCGCCGCAGCCTCGTCCCGGCCCGGCTGCGCAACCCGTGGGGCCAGCCACGCTTCCTCGTCGGCGGTGACGTGGGGGTACATCGCCTGGGCACTCGTCCCCGTCGCCATCGCCATCTTGTTCTCCTTCAACGCCGGGCGTTCGCGCAGCGTGTGGCAGGGCTTCTCGATCAAGTGGTGGTGGGGTGACCCCACGCAGTCGATCTTCCACAACTCCGCCTACACCCACGCGCTCGTCCACAGCCTGCTGCTCGCCGGCCTGGACATGGTGATCGCCACGCCTCTGGGCGTTCTGCTGGCCCTCGGCCTGGCGCGCTGGCGCGGGCGCGGCTCGGGTCTGGCCAACTCGCTCATGCTCATCCCGCTGGTGACCCCCGAGATCGTCATGGCGGTGTCACTCCTGGTGGTCTTCACCCAGCTGTCACTCGTGCCGTTCACGCTCGTGAAGCTCGGCACGGTGGCGCAGGTCGTCGGACAGGTGACCTTCTCCCTGTCCTACGTCGTGGTGATCATCCGCAGCCGGCTGCTCTCGATCGGTCCTCGAGTATGAGGAGGCCGCCCGCGACCTCGGCGCCACCTCGGCGGGGGCGATCCGGCTCGTCCTGGTGCCGCTGCTCTTCCCCGCGATCCTGTCGAGCATGCTGATCGTGTTCGCGCTCTCGATCGACGACTTCGTGGTCACCCAGTACATGTCCTCGAACTCGACGACCACAACCATTCCCATGTTCCTGTACTCCAACGCCCGCGGAGGGACGAGCACGCCGGCACTGAACGCGCTGGCGACCATCCTCGTCTTCACCACCCTGGTGGGAATCACGGTCGCCTACCTGGCCTACACGGCCCTGGGACGGCGCACCGCCGGCCCTGAGGGAGGCGTATCCGCCCTCCGCGAGCTCTCCGGAATCGAGGCCGCCTGATGTCTGGCAACGTTCAGCTGCGGGCGCTCACCAAGCGCTACGACGAGACCACCGCCGTCGACGCCATCGACGCCGAGATCAACGCGGGCGAGTTCTTCTCCCTGCTCGGCCCGTCGGGCTGCGGCAAGACGACGACCCTGCGGATGATCGCCGGCTTCGTGCGACCCACCGACGGCGAGATCCTGCTCGACGGTGTCGACGTGGCCCAGGTGCCGCCCCATCAGCGCAACGTCCACACGGTGTTCCAGAACTACGCGCTGTTCCCCCACCTCAACGTGTTCGACAACGTCGCCTTCGGCCTGCGTCGGCGCAAGGTGGCCAAGGACGAGGCCAAACGCCGCGTCGCCGAAGCGCTCGAGCTGGTCGAGCTCGGTGGGCTGGCCGGGCGCCGGCCCCAGCAGCTCTCCGGTGGTCAGCAGCAGCGCGTCGCGCTGGCTCGAGCGCTCGTCCTGCGCCCGGCGGTGCTGCTGCTCGACGAGCCGCTCGGCGCCCTGGACGCCAAGATCCGCAAGCAGCTGCGGCTCGAGCTCAAGGCCCTCCAGGAGGAGGTCGGGATCACGTTCGTGTTCGTGACCCACGACCAGGAGGAGGCGCTGAGCATGAGCGACCGCGTCGCGGTGATGAGCGCCGGGCGCATCGAGCAGATCGGCACGCCCGCGGCGGTGTACGAGAACCCCGCCACGGTGTTCGTAGCCGACTTCCTGGGCGTGTCGAACCTGATGGACGCCGAGGCCATATCCGATCCCACCCACCCCCCCGACCACTGCACGGTGGCCGTCGGCGACTTCCGCCTGCGCGCCGCCTGCGGCGACCTCGCCGCCTCCGGGCCGGTCAAGATCGTCGCGCGGCCCGAGCGCGTCAAGCTGGTCGAGCACGGCGACCAGCGCGGCAACTGCCTGCCCGGGATGGTGGAGCGCACCGTCTACGTCGGCGCCAGCCTGCAGGTGATGGTGAGGCTGGCCACGGGCGCCCAGCTCCAGGCCTCGATCACCAACACCGGAAAGGCCGACGGCTACCAGCAGGGCACGCCGGTGTCGGTCTACATCCCGGCCGATGCCCTGCGCGTGCTCGGCGGCACGGAGGCCTCGACGGACGCTGACTCCGAGGGCGGCACCGCGGCCGCCCCGGACGCCGAGGAGGCCACCGCCTCCGCGCAGGCCTAGCTCGATCCGGCGCGGTCTTCGAACATCTGCGTCACCGCCATCGCCTCGACGGGCTCGATCAACGAGGCGTTCACCGAGTCGGCCAGGGCGGCGCAGGCGTCGCGCATGCGCCGGCCCGCGGCGGTCGCGTCATACGCGGTGCGCCGTAGTTCCGGCACGCCATCCTGGATCCAGAGCCAGCGCGCGTCGCCGTCGCCCTCGTAGGGCAGGCCGACGCTGCCGGCGTTGATGAAGCGGACGCCGTCGACGACGCGGTCGTCCTGCTGGTGGGTGTGCCCGGCGATGACCAGGGCGGCGTCCACGCCCGCCAGTACCTCAGACCAGCGCTCGGGTGGGGAGATCCGGGTGACCAGCTCCTCGTCGCTGCGCGGTGTGGCGTGGCAGAAGAGCACGCCGTCCACGGTGACGGTCAGCGGCAGGTCGCCCAGCGGCCGGGCGCGGCCGGGGCCCAACTCGTCCACCGTGTACGCCGACATCTCCGCCGCGTTGTCCCCGGCGGCCGGCGGCGGTCCGCCGACGGCGGCCGCCACCTCGCGCTCCCCGTTGCCGCGCAGCCAGTGCACCTCGCCGTCCAGCGCCTCCAGGCGGTCCAGCGCGGCGCCGGCGAAGGCGCCGGGCACGACGTCCCCACCGACGATGATCGCGTCGGGGCCTGCCGCCCGCGGGTCGGCCAGGACCGCGTCGAGCGCATCGGGGTTGCCGTGGATGTCGTAGAGCGCGAGGATCCGCATCCCGACGCCGGAGAATAGCGCAACCGCGCGGTTGCGCACGGACGGATCATAGACTCACCGCGCATGAGCGTCTCGGATCTGCTGGAGGGCAAGCGCGTGTGCGTGTGCGGCGGGTCGGGCGGCGTGGGCAAGACCACGACGTCGGCGGCGATCGCGCTGGGCATGGCCGCTGAGGGCGCCAAGGTGGCCGTGGTCACGATCGATCCGGCCAAGCGACTGGCCAATGCGCTGGGCTTGCAGGAGCTCGAGAACGAGCCGCGGCGCGTCGAGCCCGAGCGGCTGGCCGCCGGCGGGACCGCGGCCTTCAAAGGCGAGCTGTGGGCGATGATGCTCGACCCCAAGCGCACGTTTGACGAGCTCATCGAGCGGGTCGCGGCCGACCCCCAGCGCGCCGAGGAGATCAAGCGCAACCGCATCTACCGCGAGCTCTCGACCGCCGTGTCAGGCTCACAGGAGTTCACCGCGGTGGCCAAGCTCTACGAGCTCGAGCGCGACGGCGAGTTCGACCTGCTCGTTCTCGACACCCCGCCCTCGCGCAATGCCCTGGACTTCCTCGACGCCCCCACGCGGCTGACATCATTCCTGGAGGGCCGTGCGCTCAAGGCGTTCATCCGCCCCACCGGCCTGGGCATGCGCGTGCTGGGCCGCGGCGCCGCGCCGCTGCTGGGGGCGCTGCGGCGCGTTACCGGCGTGGACCTGATCGGTGACCTGACCACGTTCTTCGGGTTGCTGGGCGACATGACCGAGGACTTCAGCGAGCGCGCCCGCGGCGTCGAGCGCATGCTCAAGGCCCCGACGACGGCGTTCCTGCTGGTCACCTCGGCCCAGCAGGCGGCGATCGACGAGGCGCTGTGGTTTCGCCGCACCCTCACCGAGGGCGGGCTTCCCTTCGCCGGGGTCATCATCAACCGGGTGCACCACGATGTCCTCGGCGAGGCCGAGCCCAAGGACCTGGTCAGCGCGCTCGACGCCGAGCTGACCGACGACCTCGCCGCTCGTGTGGCCGAGAACTTCTTCGATTACCACCGGCTCGCGCGGCGCGACGCGCGCAACGTGACCCGGCTGCGCGACGAGCTGGGCGAGCAGCCGCTTCTGCTCGTGCCCCATCTCGACGACGACGTCCACGACGTCGAGGGCCTCCTGCGCGTCCACCGCTATTTGTTCGCGTCAGAGGCCGACCGCGAGCGGCTCATCGCCGACGTCGTCGCCTGACCGCCGCCTCCCGCCAAGTAAACTTATTAGTTTACTTGTGAGCCGAGCCGGACCCCGGGGGCTGGAGGCGAAACGGCTCGGTGGTGACGCCGGCCCACGTGGCCCAGCTCAGCACCACCGGCTGCCAGCGCTCCCGCGCCACCACGTCGCCGCCCACGGTCATGACGAGGCGGCCCTGGTGCAGCATCTCCCACACCGCCTGCTCGGCGAGCTCGAGCTGCTGGCTCGCGCGCCAGTGCGGGTGCGCCGCCGCGGCCAGTGCCATCACGTCCTGAAAGCCCAGCGGGGTGCCGGCGACCTCGCCGATCGCCGCCTTCAGCGCCTCCACCTCCGGGCGTGCCTCCGCGCCGCGGCGCGCCTGGGCGATGACCGCGTCGGTGACGTCGGTGCCGCTGCGCGCGGCGCTCGCCCAGCCGCGCCCCATGCCCAGCTCGCCGGGGCGCAGCTCGGGCCCCTCCAGGACCTTCAGCCGACTGCGCTCGGGCGCCCAGCGACGGTCGTCGTGGTCAATCATCGCCCCGCCCACCCAGGGGCGCACAAACCTGGACTCGAGCTCATCGCGGGTCAGGTTGAAGACCCGCGCGACGTGGGGGAACTGGCGCAGCTCCAGGTGGTACACGTCCAGCGCCCCTACACCCCCGCCTGCGCGCGGTAGCGCTCCTGGGCCTCGGTGATGTGGCCCAGCGCCGACTCGCGTCCGTCCCATCCGATGGGCTCGGAGTGGCGATCGACATCGAGGTCCTTGTAGACCGTGAAGAAATGGAAGATCTCGTCGCGCAGCTGCTGGGGCAGGTCCTCGAGCTCGTGGTAGACGTTCCATCGCGGGTCGTGGACGGGCACGCACACGACCTTGTCGTCGGGTCCGTTCTCGTCGCGCATGCAGAACAGGCCGATCGGGTTGACGGGGACCAGGCATCCCGGAAACGTGGGCTCGGACACGCATACGAGGACGTCCAGCTCGTCGCCGTCAAGCGCAAGGGTCTCCGGGATGAAGCCGTAGTCGGTGGGATAGACGACCGAGGCCGAGACGAACCGGTCGAACTTGATCGCGCCCAGCGCGGGGTCGAACTCGTACTTGTTGCGGCTCCCCATCGGGATCTCCACCATGCAGATGAGGGCATCCTCGGACATCAGGCGCAGCCTAGTGGCTCACGCTCTGCCCAAGCAGCACGTGCCTGTGAGCAGCCGCGCTCCTTAAACAGAACGAGCGGGCAGAGCCCGCTCGCCGCTGTGATCGCGCTCCCCCTGACTACTTTCGAGCCCCAGGACTTACTTGTGTCGTGCCTGGCGGGCAGAACACTCCCGGCCTCCCGTGGGAGACCGAGTAGGGAGCGGTCGTCAGGGAGTTTAACGCACTTCGGCAGCGGGATCTGACGCGGGCGCCGCCGGCCCGTCAGCAGCCTCGGCCAACAACTCGTCGGCGACGGATACCAGGTCGGGGTCCAGGTGGCCGCAGAGCAGGTCGCGCAGGATCGCGCGCAGGTTCTCGGCCAGCTCCTCGACGAGGGCATCCGGCCGGGCCGGATCCCCGCGCTCGCCCGACAGCCCGCTGATCAGCGAGCGCTCCAGTGTCGCGGCGCGAGCGGTGCGCTGCGCCGCCGCCACCCGGTCCTCGGGCCGTGCACAGATGACCGCGAGCCGCTGGGCCAGCCGCCCGCTCGCGGGACCCTCGGGCTCCAGCAGCGCCCGCAGGGCCAGCAGGTAGTCCGTCAACGCCTCGGCCGAGGACAGGCGCTCGCATCCCATCTCATACCGGGCGAGCGCCCACGCAAGCTCCGGGTGGGGGTCGCGCCGCGCCACGAGCCGGCAGAACGCCCGCAGCTCCTCCTCCTGGGCGGCCGGGACGATCGTGAGCAGCCGCGGGCGACCGGCGACACCGATCGACACCGATCGCCAGCTCCCGGCCTCGGTCCGCGCCCAGCCCACGGGCCCCACCGCGTAGCCGCCGCGCTCGAACAGTCGCAGCGCGCTGAGGACGTGGCGAAACCGCGCGCGAGCCACCGCCACCGGCGGCCGGTCGGAGCCCTGCTCGTCGATCGCGAGTAGCGCGAGCACGTTGGGCTCCTCGCTCGACCCCCAGACCGCCTCGGGGGGCGCGTCGGCCAGCGCGTCGCCGCGTATCAGCGACAGGCCGTCGCTCAGGGTCAGCTCAATGGTGTCCGGGTCCAGAGCCACCCCCAGCAGCGGCGCGATCACCGTCGCGGTGCAGTGTCCCTCGTAGATCGCGCGCTCGAACTCGGCATATGCGGCCTCGAACGCGGCCGGCTCAAAGCCGAACCCGCTGCGCTCGGTGAACACCGACTCCAGGAACACCCCCAGCGCAGCATGGGCGGTGCCGCGCGGGTCGGGCGGCAGCTTGACCCCGTGCTCTGAGAGGTAGACGTCCAGCGCCTCGCACCGCGCCAGCGCGTGGGCGGCGTCGGCGTGGCTGGGCAGGTCGCCCAGTGACCCCATCCGCGAACGGATGAACTCGTCGACGAGCGGGCGGTAGCAGTAGAGCGGGACGCGGCCGGGGCCGCGCTCCTCGGCCAGCTCGAACGGCATTTCGGCACCGGCGGCGGCCTCCGCGCACAGGCGGCTGGACGCGTCGACGGTGAAGGACTCCAGCAGACGATGAAGGGTGACGTTGCGCACGACCGGGGTTTCCCCGCGGCGGCGGGCGATCCTCTCCCCCGCACCAGACCTTGCAGGGTGTGGTCAGCCGGGGACGGCGATCCGCACGGATGTGGCGGCGTAGCGCCAGGCGCGAGCCGGACGTGGCGGCGTCAGGCCGCCGGACGTGGCGGCGTCAGGCCGCCGGACGTGGCGGCGTCAGGCCGCGGTGGCGACCGGCTCGCGGCCGGCGTCAGCGTCGAGCTCGTCCGCGCAGCTCAGCCATTCCCGGCCGTAGGTGCGCATGCTCTCGATCAGCGGCACCAGCGCCCACCCCTTGGGGGTCAGGACGTACTCGACGCGGGGCGGGACCTCGGGGAACGTCTGGCGCTCCACGATGCCCTCCTCCTCCAGCGCGCGCAGCCGCAGCGACAGCGTGCGGGGACTGATCCCGGCCAGCGAACGCTCCAGCTCACAGAACCGTGAGCGCCCGTCAGCGAGGTCGCGGATCACCAGCAGCGTCCACTTCCCGCACACGATCTCAGCCGTCCGGCAGACCGGACACGTGTCATTCGAAACCATCAGGTCTCCAATTCTAGCGCAAGACTTCACGAACTGAAGCATTGCGCCGCCTGCGCGCGACCTCCGTCGGGGCCTACGCGACCGCGGCAGCTCCAGGAACTCGCACAGGGGGTCACGATGTGACCGCCGGGGTGGCGGCGGTCACATCGGTCATGAGTGTGAAGCCGGCGCGTGGCGCCGGTCGGTCGGCTACTTGATCGTGTACTGGTAGGGAAGCGCGGCCACCTGATCGGCCTGCGGGTAGTTCACGACTGCGTCCTGGATCGAGCCGAACTCGAAGTACGCCGTGTCGTCGACGTACAGCGTCCCGGTGACCTTCGTGCCCGACGCGCCGCTCGGCGTGATCGTGACCGGAATCGTCCCGGTCTGGCCCGGCGCGACGGTGATCGGCGCAAACGAACCAAGGCTCGTCGCCGGGTTGGCGCTGTCTGACTCCAGGTCCCCGGTCGGCGAGCTGATCGCGGTGTCGAACGGGCTCGTGACGACGCTCGCCGACGTGGTGGCCGACTCGCTCGGTGGACCGGTCGTCCCGAACGTCCCGTACTCGATCGGCAGCACGTCCCACTCGCCGGTCGCGAGGGGGTTGTCCGCAAACGACAGGGACGCCGTGGTCCCGACCGTCGAGGCCAGGTCCGGATCGCCGCCGACGAACTGGGACTCGAACAGGAGCGGCGTGGGCCCGGTGGTCGTCGCCCGCGCCTGGAACTGAGTCGAGTTGGTCGGCACGAGGTACACGGGGATGTTGTCATTGACCGGCAGGTTGTCCGACGCGCCGGTGACCGCTCCGAGCGTGAACGAGGTGCTGCCGGGCAGCCGCGCATCTCCGAAGAACATCTCCGGCGCGGTCCCGGTGTTCTTCACGGTGACGTCGTAGGTGTGAGGCTGACCGGCGCTCAGCTGCACCGAGGCGGCGTTCGGGAGCCCGCCGCCCGAGGCCGGCACTGCCTGCTGGTTGACGCTCACCTGGAACGGCGAGGAGAGCGAGTTCCCCGACACCACGGGCGCGAACACCACCGCCAGCCTCCATCGGCCCGGAGCGGGGCTGAGCGTGTGCAGCTGGGCTCCGACCTGGTTCGCAGGCGGTGAGGACGCGGTCGCACCCGGCACCATGTTGGTGGCGTAGGCGACGGCCTCGCCCTGCGGATCGATCAGGTAGGCACCGAACTGGTTGCCGGGATCCTGGACCGTGATCGTGGCGTTGAGCTCCGGCTGTCCGGTGGGCACGTCGAGCTGGTAGAAGAACTCCTGCCCGCTGATCGGCGCACGTCCGTTGCCGCCGGTGACCGTCCCGGAGAACGTCTGGCTGCCGGACGGAATGAGGCTGCGCAACGTGACGGGCACGGTGGTCGAGGTCGTCGACCTGCCGCGGGCCGAACTGGACGTCACGACGATCGCCCCACTGGCGTCGCCGGGCTGATCCGGCGTGCGCGTCCTCACCTGGACTGCCACCGCCTGACCCGGAGCCAGCGTCGCGCCAGCGGGCCTAACGGTTCCGAACGGTGTGTACCTGGCGACGCTGACGCCGAACACCACGGGGCCGATGTAGCCGCCGGCGGCCGCATCACGGCTGTAGACGTACGCCGTCCACGTGCCGGCGGCCGGGTGCGCGATTTGGAGGTTGCCGTAGTTGCCGAGCCCCTGCGGCCGCGAGTCCCCGACGTAGGTGCCGTTGGGGTCGATCAGCGTGATCCGCACGCGCGCGTTGAGCGACGCGGTGGGCGTGGCCGAGTGGAACGCCGCCGACGCATTGAGCCGGTCCTGGCCGGCCGGCACACGGAACCTCAGCCGCTGGTAGTTGATCGGCACGCCCGCGTAGTCGGGCGTCTGTGGGTCGCTGTCAGACAGCGTGAACTGCGTGCTGAACAGCGACCGGTAGGTGCCGAGCGTGCGACCCGAGAACGTCAGGTGCTGGGTCGAGCCGCTCTCGTTGGTGACGGTATCGGTCAGGTTCTCGGCGGTGCCGGGCTGGTCGACCGCGTTCAGCTGAGTCGGGCTCGTCGTCACCACCCCGACGTTGCGGCCCTGGGCGGAGCCGCCGCCGGCGGGCTGGTTGTCGTTCTCGGCCGCGAGCACGGCCTTGTAGGCGTCGACGCGACCGGACCCCTGCTGGTCGGCGGGGGCGCCGATGTCGTCGGTGTTGGAGACGATCAGCTGCTTGACCTGCGCCGGCGTGGGCGCCGTCCCGCCGTGCGTCTTCTCGTAGGCCTGGATGACGAGCGCCGCGACGCCCGCCGTCAGCGGCGAGGACTGGCTCGTCCCGCCGAAGGACTGGACCGGCGACGGGTTGCCGGCCAGGCTGGCGCAGCCACCGAACTCGTCCAGGTGGATCGAGCACAGTGCCCAGTCGGACTCGCCGGGCGCGACGACGTCGATCGTGCGTCCGCGCTGGTCAAAGCCCGACGAGCTCAGCGAGCTGATCTCGTCATTGCTCCACCCCGTGACCTCGGGGAACCGAGTCCCGCCGAAGCCGTCCTGGATGTAGTTCTGATTGTCGGTCGAGGCCCCCGCCGAGATCACGTTGGGATCGGTCGCCGCCTCGCCGGTCGTGTTCGTCACGCCGGCGTCGCCGCTGGACTCGACGACGGTGATCCCGGCCGCGACCGCCTGGTCGTCGGCCTGCGCGATCAGGTCGAGCGACCCGATGTCGTCGGGATAGTTGTTGATCCCGAATGACTCGTTGAGAACGTTGACGTGGGCGGTTGTGATCGCGTAGTCGATCGCCTCGAGGATCGACGAGTCCGGCGCGACGTCAGAGGCGCCGAAGGCGACGAGACCGACGAGGTTGGCGCCGGGAGCAACGCCCTCGATGCGGATGTTGCACGGACGGTTGAGCGGCAGCGCGCTGTAGTGGCTGACGTCGTAGACCTCACGGCCCTGCGCGGCGATCGCTGAGGCGTCGCCGAATGCCTCCGCTCCGCTGGTGGGCGCCGAGGTGCCGAAGCCGCTGAAGTCCTTGAAATCGACGAACACGTGCTGGCCGTTGGGCCGGATGAAATCGCGATTGTTGGGATCCAGCGCGTCGGCGATCCAGCCGACGGTGACCCCGCTGCCGTTGATCCCCAGCGACCGCGCCGTCTTGGCGTTCGGGTTGTCGGAGTCGACGCTCATCGTCTGCAGCGCCTCGGGCTCGAGCTGGACCTTGCCGGGGGGAGCGCAGGCGCCGGGCAGCGGCGTGGTGCCGGTGCCGGAGGCGCTGGCAGCGCCTTGAGTCGTCGGGGGCGCGAGGTGCACGAGGCCGTTGGGGACGACCTCCGCCACGGCCGGATCGGACCTCAGCGACGAGACCTGCGCCGGTGACACGGTCGCCGACACGGCGTTGAGCGTGGTGAAGCTGTGCACGTCACGCGCGTTGCCGGCGGCCAGCTGTTGCAGCACCGGCCCCTGGACGGCGGCGAGCGTCCGGCGGCGCGCGCCGAGTGCGCCACGGGTTGCGGGCTGGGCGCGATCCTGGTTCTTGAACACCACGATGACGCTCTGCGCCGACGCGGGCGCGTGAGCCACCGCCGACGCGGACGCCGACAGCACCTGCATCAACGCGAACAGCGATACCGCCCCAGCGATGACCGTCAGCTTCACGCGCACGCCCATTCCGACTACCTCCCGATGTCGTAGGTCCGGGTCCTGGAACCCGTGCGGGCAACCTACAACGTCATCGTGGCGGCGTCCACGCAGGATCGTTGCGCGGATCGCCCCCAAGCGGCAGAAGGTTGTCGTCCCGGCGGCCGCCGCACGCGGCGACGGCCGTCCGTGGGCGACGGATCAGGCGACGTCGCGGAGCTTCTGGGCCTCCGCGAGGGACTGCAACTTCTTGAGCGACTGGTTCTCGATCTGGCGGATGCGCTCGCGGGTGACGTTGAACGTCCGCCCGACCTCGTCCAGCGTCCGCGGATGCTCGCCCCCGAGCCCGTACCGGAGCTCGAGCACGCGGCGCTCGCGGTAGCTGAGGTTCTCCAGCGCCTCGCGGAGCGCCTCCTTGGTGAGGATCTCCGCCGCCCGCTCGTACGGGGACTCGGCGCGCTCGTCGGCGATGAACTGCCCGAACTCGGACTCCTCCTCGTCGCCCACCGGCTTCTCCAGCGAGACCGGCGCCTGGGCGGAGCGCTTGATCGACTCGACCTCCTCGGGCTCGATCCCCGTCACCTCGGCGATCTCCTCGGCGGTCGGCTCGCGACCGAGCTCGGTGACCAGCTTGCGCTCGGCGCGCCCGATCTTGTTGAGCTTCTCGACCACGTGCACCGGGATGCGGATCGTGCGGGCCTTGTCAGCGAGCGCGCGGGCGATCGCCTGGCGGATCCACCAAGTGGCGTAGGTGGAGAACTTGAAGCCCTTGCGGTAGTCGAACTTCTCCGCGGCGCGCACCAGACCGAGCGTGCCCTCCTGGATGAGGTCCAGGAACGGCAGACCCTGGTTGCGGTAGTTCTTGGCGATCGACACCACGAGGCGGAGGTTGGACTCCACCATCTTCTGCTTCGCATCCAGGTCGCCGCGCTCGATCCGCTTGGCCAGGTCGACCTCCTCCTGGGCGGTGAGAAGGCGGACCTTCCCGATGTCCTTGAGGAACAGCTGCAGCGAGTCGGTCGTCATGTCCGGCTTGAGATCCAGCGCCGTCTTTGCCTTGCGCCGGCCGCGCTTGTCCGGTGCGCGCTCCACCTCGGTGGCCGCCAGGGCCGGGTCCACTTCCTCAACGAGCTCGATCTCCGCGCGCTCGAGGAAGCCGTGGAGCTCCTCGACGTCAGCCTCGTCAAGATCCAGCTCCGAGATCGCGCCCGAGATCTCCGAGTAGGTCAGGACCCCGAGCTGCTGGCCGCGGTTGACGAGGCCCTTGATCTCTTCCAGTTCCTGCAGGTCCGCTACAGACATCTGATTCCGTTTCCGTCGTTGGCGGCGACACGCCAGCGGTGCCGTCGCAGTACAAAGAAAACCGCGGCAACGCCCTTCTCAGAGCGTACGACCGCTACTTAAACATACGGTCCGACTATAGTCACTATATTTTGTGAAGTCAATCCGCGGCAGGCCTGCGCAGGCCCAGCTGAAGAGCCGTTCGGCGGCGCGCAGCCACCAGGCGTCTTCTCTCTGTTGAGATCTATACCTCGGACCGTCCGCGTCGTTTCAACGATAGAACGAATTTTTTGGTGTTCAGCGAATTTTCCGGGCGGTGCGCCATGATTGGGCCGCATGAGCAATGAGCCCAAGCCGGGAGTGATCGGCTCCCTCCCGCGGACCCGCCCCCACCGACGCAGCGACAAGCGGCCCGCGCCGGGGGGTGCGCCGCCTCTGGATACGCAGGCGCAGGAGCCCGCCGTGGTGAAGGCCGCGGCGCCGCCCAAGGCCAAGGCCGCGCGGAAGCCGGCGGGCCAGTCGCGCAGCGTAAAGCCCAAGCCGGCGGTCGCGAGGAGCGCGGCCGCCAAGCCGCGCGCCGCCAAACCGCGCGCCGCCAAACCGCGCGCCGCCAAACCGCGCGCCGCCAAACCGCGCGCCGCCAAGCCGCGCGCCGCCAAGCCAAGGCCCGCGGCCGCGAGACCGAGGCCGGTCGCCGCCCCACCCGCGCCGCCCCCGCCCAGCGAGCCCTCCCACGGCGCGCTGGAGACCGCCGTCCAGGCCGCGGCCGAGCTGGCCGAGATCGGCCTGCACGCCGGCGCGCGCGCCCTGCGCCGCGCCGTCTCGCGCCTGCCACGCCCGTAGGCAGACATCATCAGGGGTACATAACTTCGTCCGGCGTGGTTGCGTATACTGCCCCGCCACCGGCCGAACGATCTCTCCTCCGGGAGCGATCGACGGGGGAACCACTCGCGGGTTGTCGCAGACCCGCTGGGGCGAATCGGTCCCGCAAAGGACCGTAGCGCCGTCACAAGCGCGAGCCCGTCAGCTCACCTCGTAGGCCCAGCGCAGGATCAATACCAAGTGACCCGTCGCCTACGTCGACATACCCATGTCGTTCCCGCCCTGCTTGCCACGGCGCTGGCCGTGCCCGCCGCCGCGCTGGCCTCGTCAGGAGGCGGCGCAGGTGTCTCGCCCGGCGGCTCGCCGTTGACCACGACGGGGACCACGACGACCGGCACCACGACCGGCACCGCCCCAACGGTCCAGAGCGGCGATGTGACGGTCTCCACCAGCGGTGACGGCATCACGTTGCAGACCAGCGCCTCCGGCATCCTGCGCAGGGAGCTGACCTTCTCGGGCACCGCGCCCACCCAGCTGGCCGGGCAGACCATCCAGATCCAGCGCTCGGGCCATCAGACCAATTGGTCGTGGGCGAACACCGTGACGGCCACCATCAACCAGGACGGGACCTTCAACGCCGTCTGGCAGACCGACCACATCGGACAGTTCGCGATGCGGGCGGTGATCTCCAGCACGTCGTCGACCCAGGCCGAGGGCGCCTCGATGACGCCCTCGCTGACCACCACGGTCTACCGGCCCTCACGGGCCACCGAGTACGGCCCCGGGTTCTATGGCAAGAAGACCGCGTGCGGGCAGCGCCTGCACCGCGGCACCATCGGCCTGGCCAACCGCACGCTGCGCTGCGGCGAGTCCGTCGCCATCTATTACAAGGGCAAGACGATCGTCGTCCCGGTCATCGACCGCGGTCCTTACGCCAACGGCGCCGATTGGGACCTCACCGAAGCGACCGGCAAGGCGCTCGGCATCGGCGGAACCGCGCAGATCGACGCGGTCTCCCTCCCCCAACGCTAACCCCGGCTCAAGTCTCCTCGGTGCCGCGGACCTCGGCGCCGCGCGCCGCGGCCGCAAAACGCGCCTCCTCGGCGGCCTCGATCAGCTCGCCGCTGGTGCGCCCGTCCTCGCCGAACACCGCCACGCCGACGCTCGCCGCCAGCGGCGCGCCGTGCCAGGGCTCTGAGGCCCTCACCGCCGCCGCCACGCGCTCGCCCAGCGCATAGGCGCCGCCACGGGCCGTGTCGCGCGCGATGATCCATGCGCGGGCATCGCTCTCGCACACGAGGATGTCCTGGCGGCGCACCGCGCTGCGCATCGCGCCGGCAAACCGGTTGAACACGGCGCGCGCCGCGGCGCGGGGCTCGACCGCGGTGATCCGCTCGGCGTCGTCGAGCTCGGCCAACAGCAGTGACAGCGGCGCGCCCGGCGAGCGCACCATCTCGTCCTCCAGCGCGCTCACCCACAGGGAGCGCGAGGGGTCGAGGGTGGGCGGATCCGAGAGCCCGGGCCACGCGCGCTGCGCAAGCGGCGCGGCGGCCGCGGCGGGCGGCGGCGCGGCGGCCGCGGCGGGCGGCGGCGCGGCGGCCGCGGCGGGCGGAAGCGGGGCTGGCGGCTCGGGCGGCGGCGGTGGCGTCGGTGGCGGCGGTGGCGGGCGCGTCGTGGCCACCGGCGGCGGCGGGGCCTCTGGAGACACCGGGGGCGGCACCGAAGAGACCGGGGACACCGGGGGCGCCGGGGCCGAGACCGACCGCTCGAGCGCCGCCGAGCGTATGAGCTCCCCGATGAGCGCCAGACGCTCGGTCAGCTCCGCGACGAGGTCGGCATCGGCTCCGCGCAGTTCGTCGCGGACGGCGGCCCAGATGACGCCGACGAGAGCGTCGACGGCGCGTGAGATCGCCGCGGGCGCGACGGCGCCGGCCAGATCACCCACCCGAGCGGCGAGCGGGGTCAGCACCCCGCCGGGCTCCAGGCGGCGCAGATCCGTGTCGTCGGCGATCGCGCGCAGCACCGCGTCGCACACCCGGGGTCCATCGCGGGTGAGGTCGGTGGCCAGGATGGCGGGGGCGTCGTCCAGCGGCGCCTGCTCCAGCAACGCGAGGAGCCACCCCTTGGCCAGATCCTCTGACCGCGGCAGCAGCGCATCTATTGGAGCGTCGGCAACCGGCCGTGCCCGCCGCCGCCGTGGAGGCGTGGGCGGCATCGGCCGTCTTCTATCACGCTCCCCTGTCGGCTCCACGTGCCTTCACCGCAATATGCTGGAAATCCGATCCGCTGTGCGCCCTTGCCACCACCCGTCCTGATGCCCAGATCCCTCATCTCCGTAACCGAAGCCCGCCAACGCGTGCTCGACGCGGCAACTCCGCTCCCCACCGAGACGGTGGAGCTCGACGACGCGCTCGGCCGCGTCCTGGCCCACGACGTCGCCGCGGCCGAGGACGTGCCTCCATTCCCGTGCTCGGCGATGGACGGCTACGCCGTGATCGCCGGTGACGCCGGGCGGACGCTGCGGATTGTCGGCGAGTCGCGCGCGGGCACTCCCTCCGGCCACAAGCTGGCCGACGGGGAGGCGATCCGCATCTCCACCGGAGCGGCCGTCCCGCCTGGGGCCACCGCCGTGATCCCCCAGGAGGACGTGGAGCTCAACGGCCGCGATGCCATCCACACGAACGCCGCGGCCACGCCCGGCGAGCACATCCGCGGCGCCGGCGAGGACATGCGCGCTCAGACCGTCGTGCTCAGCGCCGGGACCCCGCTGGGACCGGTGGCGCTGGGCGCCGCCGCCGCCGCCGGGGTGGGCTCGGTCATCGCCGCCCGGCGGCCGCGGGTGTCGGTGCTGTGCACCGGAGACGAGCTCCGGGCACCCGGGGAGCCGCTCGGCCCCGGCGAGATCCACAACTCCAACGCCCCCATGCTCACCGGCCTCGCGCAGCGGGCCGGCGCCCTCACCACCCCGGCGCGCCGGCTGCCCGATGACCCCGATGCCACGACGCGCGGGATCGGCACGGCGCTGGCCGAGTCAGACGTCGTGATCATCTCGGGCGGCGTGTCGGTCGGCCCCCACGACCACGTCAAGCCCGCCCTCGACACACTCGGCGTGCAGGAGGTGTTCTGGAGCGTGGCCCTCCAGCCCGGAAAGCCGACGTGGTTCGGCGTCCCGGCGGCGGGCCATCCGCTGGTGTTCGGGCTCCCCGGCAACCCGGTGTCGGCGGTGGTGACCTTCAGCCTGTTCGTCGCGCCCGCGCTGGCTGCCCTCCAGGGCGGCCCGAGCCCCGAGCCGCCCCGCCCCACCGCGGTCCTGGGCCTCGACGTGACGCGCAATCCTCGCCGCGAGCAGATGGTCCGCGTGCGGCTCAGCGACGAGGGCGACGCCGTGCGGGCCTACCCCAACGGCGCTCAGGGATCGCACATCCTCACCTCGCTGCTCGGCGCCGATGCACTGGCGCTCGTCCCCGCCGGCGAGGGCGACCTGCCGAGCGGCACCACGGTCACGCTGCACGCACTGGCGGGCTGATCGCCGGACCGCTCTCACCGCTGTAACCACGCCTGCGAGCCCGTTTCAGAACGAACTCTTAGCGTGCCAACAGCTTGCCGCGCCTCCAAAACGGGCACAATCAGCGCCGTGATCGCACCACTGGCCCTGGTGGCGTTCGTCGCCTCCGCCGCGACCGCGATCTTTCGCCGTCAGCGCCGGCGCCGGCACCCGGCGCGATCGGTGATCGTGTCGCCGCGCAAGTCGACGGTGATCCAGCGCGACGGGGCGGTGCGCTCCGTGCAATCGGCGGTGCTGACGATGACCGCCACCGACCTCGAGCGCATCTGGACCCCGGCCAACCTCGAGAACCTGGCCCGCACGTACTGGCGCTTTCTCTCGCGGGTCACGCTCGGCCTCATCCGGGTCAAGTACACGGCCGACAGCCGCTCGGTCATGTTCCTCGCCCGGCCGCTGACACTGCTGCGCTTCGGCGCTCCGGAATACACGATCGAGGACGACCACGGCGCCGTGCGCTGGCCGATCCGCGACGGCCTCCTGGTCGCCCGCACGGGCCGGGGCTGCGGCTTCCTGGCGCTGGACGTGCGCCGTGAGGCTCAGAGATCGGACGGCCAGGAGGACCTGCTCATCGAGGTCGAGGTGGCGAACTTCTATCCGTCGATCTCGGTCGGCTTCTCAGAGCCGGTCTACGAGATGACCCAGTCGGCCGTGCATGTCCTGGTCACCCACGCCTTCCTGCGCTCGCTGGCCAAGCTTGACCTGGCCCGCTCCAAGGTGGGGCAGTTCGCCAACCAGCCGGGCGCCGCGGACTGGGACGCCGCCGCCGAGCGCTCCCGGGAGCGCGCGGGCGCTCAGCCGTAAGTTGTGATGCCCATCGCGCGCATCTTGGCGCGGTCGTGCCGCGCCTGGATGCGGCGTACGGTGCCCGACCGCGAGCGCATCACCAGCGACTCCGTGGTCGCGCCGCGGTCGCCCTGGTAGCGGACGCCCTGGAGCACGTCGCCGTCGGTGACCCCTGTGGCCGAGAAGAACGCGTTCTCCCCTTGGACCAGGTCGTCGCAGGTGAGGACCCGGTCCAGGCTGTAGCCGGCGTCGACCGCCGCCGTGCGCTCCTCATCGTTGCGCGGCCACAGCCGCCCGAGGAGCTGGCCGCCGATGCACTTGATCGCCGCCGCGGAGATCACGCCCTCCGGAGTGCCCCCGATCCCCCACAGCAGGTCGACCGGTGAGTTGTCACTCACGGCCAGCAGAGAGGCGGAGACGTCGCCGTCGGTGATGAGGCGCACACGCGCGCCCGCATCGCGCACCTGCTGCATCGCCTGGTGGTGTCGCTCGCGATCGAGCATGACCACCATCACGTCGCGGATATCTCGGTGCCGGCGCTCGGCGACGAGCGCCAGCGTCTCGGCCAGGGGGCGGTCGAGGTCGAGGAGATCGGCGATGTCGGGCCCGCCGGCGATCTTCTCCATGTACACGCACGGGCCCGGATCGAACATCGAACCGCGCTCTGAGAGGGCGATCACCGCTAGGGCGCTCGGCATCCCCAGCGCGGCGAGGCGCGTGCCCTCCAGCGGGTCCACGGCGATGTCGACCTTGGGGGGCGTTCCGTCACCGATCTGCTCGCCGTTGTAGAGCATCGGGGCCTCGTCCTTCTCGCCCTCGCCGATGACGACGACGCCGTCCATCGAGACGGTGTCCAGCACCAGGCGCATCGCGTCGACGGCCGCCTGGTCAGCGCCCTCCTTGTCGCCGCGGCCGACCATCCGCGCGGCGGCCAGCGCCGCCGCCTCGGTGACGCGCACCAGCTCCAGGGCGAGGTTGCGATCGGGCTTCTGGCTCGGCGGCGTGTTCATAGGACTCCCGGGGGCTTGCGGCGGGTCGCCGCTCTCCTTGGAGCGCCAGACCGCGCCGGTGAGGATAAGTGAGTCGGCTGCGAGCGCCACCCACCAGCCCGCGGCCACGCTGATCTCCCCCGACGGGGAGCCGGGATGGTCGATCACCCCGACGAACAGGGTCATGATCAACGCCACCATGGCGGTGACGGCGGTGAGCTCCCCGCGTGGCCAGGACAACGCATGACCGCGGGCGATGATCCAGGCCAGGATCAGGGGCGCGACGGCGGCGATGAGGAACACGAAGCGGAACGCCGAGAGGGCGGCCCAGCCGGTGCACGAGGTGTTGGGGCCACGGCAGCTGGCCAGCACGGCGTTGCGGTTGCCCAGCGAGTACCAGCTCAAGAACAGTGACACCCCCAACAGGATTCCTCCCGCGACGGCCACCAGCTCACCGCGGTCGAGCTCCTTGATGTTCATCTCCGAGCAGCCTAACCGGTTTGCGCGGATCTCAAGCGCGCGCGGCGTTGGCGCACAAGCGGATCAGACACTTAACGCTTGGTCAGGTTTCAGGCTGTCACTATTAAGGGATGGACGGCTTCCAGGCAGCCGTCGCGGTGAGCGACGCCCCCAACCCGATCGATCGGCTGCAGGAGGCCCGCGAGCGGACACTCGAGCTCGTGGCCCCCTTCTCCGATGAGGAGCTGGAGCAGGTCCACTCCACGCTGATGAGCCCGCTGGTCTGGGACCTCGGCCACATCGCCGCCTTCGAGGACCTCTGGATCGTGCATCGCTTCGGCGGAGAGCCGCTCCTGCGCGAGGAGCTGGCCGACGTCTACGACGCCTTCGAGACCCCGCGCGCCGGCCGGGGCGACCTGCCGTTCCTGCGGCCGCCGCGAGGCCCGGGACTACCTCCAGGAGGTCCGTGAGCGGGCGTTGCAGGTGATCGATCGCCAGGGCGTGGGCGACGGCGTCATCGCCGAGCTCATCATCCGCCACGAGCAGCAGCACAACGAGACGATGCTCCAGACGATCCAACTCGCCCAGCTGGAGGGGCTGTCCGAGTTCGCCGCCGCGGGCTTGACCGGGCTCAACGGGACGGGCGCCGGCGCGATGCCCGGCCTCGGTCGCGCGCGCTCGTTCACCGGACTGGAGCTCGTCGAGATCCCGGCCGGCCCGTGCACCATCGGCGCTCGCGCCGCCGGCTTCGCCTACGACAACGAGCGTCCCCGTCATCGCACCGACGTCCGCGGGTACCTGATCGGCCGCACGCCGATCACCAACGCCACGTACCTGACGTTCGTGGAAGGGGGTGGGTACGAGCGGCGTGAATGGTGGTCCGACGAGGGATGGTCGTGGAAGGAGGACTACGACATCACCCGACCACAGTCCTGGACGGCCGACCTCCGGTCCGAGTGGCGCCTGTCTGGGCTCGAGCCACTGCACCCGGATCGCCCGGTCGTCCACATCTCCTGGTTCGAGGCCGACGCCTTCGCTCGGGCGCACGCCGGTCGCCTCCCCACCGAGATCGAGTGGGAGAAGGCGGCGACCTGGGACCAGGAGCAGGAGACCTCCCTTCCGCATCCATGGGGCGACGATCCCATCGTCCCCGGCCTGCACGCCAACATCGACCAGCTCGCCGGCGGGCCCGTGCCAGCCGGATCGCTGCCTGACGGCGCCTCCCCGTACGGCGTGCTGGGCATGATCGGCGACGTCTGGGAGTGGACGTCGAGCAACTTCACCGGCTATCCGGGCTTTGAGCCCTTCCCCTACCGCGAGTACTCCGAGGTGTTCTTCGGAGACCAGTACAAGGTGCTGCGCGGCGGCGCGTGGGCCACCCGGCCCCGCGTCGTCACCCCGACGTTCCGCAACTGGGACTTCCCCCAGCGGCGGCAGATCTTCTCCGGCCTGCGAATCGCAAAGGACCTCTGACATGGAGCCGCTGTCGCAACCCCTCGTCCAGGTCGACTCATGGCTGTCGGAGGACGACGAACGCTCGCTGGCCAACGATGTGCTCGACGGCCTCACCAAGCCGTTCAAGGAGCTGGCCCCCAAGCACTTCTACGATGCCCGCGGGTCTGAGCTGTTCGAGCAGATCACCGAGCAGCCCGAGTACTACCCCACCCGCACCGAGCTGGCCATCCTCCGTGACAACGCGGACGCGATCGTGTCTGAGACCGGCGCCGGCGAGCTGGTGGAGCTGGGCGCCGGCGCCTCGGACAAGGCGCGCGTGCTGCTCGACGCGATGCGCGACGCCGGCACCCTGCGCCGCTACATCCCGCTCGACGTCTCCGAGAGCGTGGTGGAGGACGCCGCGCGCACGCTGATCGAGGACTACGACGGCCTCCAGGTCTACGGCGTCGTCGGGGACTTCGAGCGCCACCTCGAGCATGTCCCCGCGCCGCCGAGGGGCGTCGCCGCGACTCGTCGCGCTGCTGGGCGGCACGATCGGCAACTTCCCGCCCGGGACCCGGCGCAACGTCCTGGGCAAGATCGCCACGCTCCTGGGCCCCGACGACCGGCTGCTGCTCGGCACCGACCTGGTCAAGGACCCGCGCATCATCGAGGCGGCCTACAACGATGCGGCCGGGATCACCGCGGAGTTCAACCGCAACCTGCTGCGCGTGCTCAACCGCGAGCTCCACGGGGACTTCCAGCCCGAGAGCTTCGAGCACGTCGCCTTCTATGACCGCCGCAACGAGTGGGTGGAGATGCGGCTGCGGGCCACCCGCGCCTCGTCGGTCTACATCGCCGACCTCGACCTGCGCGTCGAGTTCGCCGCCGGCGAGGAGCTGCGCACCGAGATCAGCGCCAAGTTCACGCGCGCCCGCATCGAGGCCGACCTGGAGGCGGCGGGCCTGGAGCTCGAGCGCTGGTTCACCGACGAGGAGGCTCTCTTCGCGGTGACGATGGCACGGCCCGGCGCCGACGGCTCCGAGTAGGGTTCCCGGCCATGCACATCGACGGCTCAAGCGCGTTGGTCGCGGGCGGCGCCTCCGGGCTCGGCGAGGCCACGGTGCGCCACCTGCACGGCGCCGGCGCGCACGTGGTGATCGCGGACCTCAACGGCGAACGCGGCGAAGCGCTGGCCGACGAGCTCGGGGAGCTCGTGTCGTTCGTGCACACCGACGTCACGCAGCCCGACACCGTGCAATCCGCCGTTGCGCACGCGGCGGCACAGACCGAGGACGGGCTGCGGATCTGCGTGTGCTGCGCCGGCATCGGCCACGGCGAGCGGGTCGCCGGGCGCCGTGGCGCCCACGCGCTGGAGCCTTTCGAGACGGTCATCGCGGTGAACCTGATCGGGACCTTCAACGTGCTGCGCCTCGCGGCGGCGGCGATGCTGGGCAACGAGCCGCTCGAGTCCGGCGAGCGCGGCGTGTGCATCAACACGGCGTCGATCGCCGCCTTTGACGGGCAGATCGGCCAGGTCTCCTACTCGGCCTCCAAGGGCGGGATCGTGGGGATGACGCTGCCGGCGGCGCGCGACCTGGCGGTCGGCGGTGTGCGCGTGTGCACGATCGCACCGGGCACGTTCGAGACGCCGCTGCTGGGCGAGCTCTCCGAGGAGACTCAGCGAGCGCTGGGCGAGGCGGTCCCCTTCCCCTCGCGGCTGGGACGGCCGTCTGAGTACGCGGCCCTCGCCGCCCACATCGTCTCCAACCAGATGCTCAACGGCGAGGTCATCCGGCTCGACGGCGCGCTGCGAATGCCCCCGCGCTAGCCGGTAGCACCGGCGTTCCGCACCACTGGCGCGCCGCACGGGATGGGTATACGCTGCCGCGCCACCATCACGCGGACGACGTTCATCGCATCGCTCGTGGCCGCGACGGCCAGCGCGGTCGCGTTCGCGGTCGCCGTCGCGGTCGCGGTGGCGGTGGCGATCGCCGCGCCGCGGGCCGGCAAGCCGCCGACGATCAGCGGCAAGCCCGCCTACCAGCAGACGCTCACTTGCAGCAAGGGCACGTGGTCCGCCGACGCCGTCTCCTTCTCCTACGCGTGGGCGATCTCCGGCGGGTCGACGATCGCCACCGGACCGACGCTGAAGGTCCCCGCGTCCGCCATTCACTACAACGTCGTGTGCATCGTCACCGCCCGGGACGCGCAGGGCCAGACGACTCCGGCCAGCTCGGCCCAGGTGCCCATCGCACCCGGGATTTCGACGGTGAAGATCACCACGGCGACCGCCAACAAGGGGGTCGTGTCGATCACCGGCTTCGTCGGCCCGGCCACCGCCCGCATGCGCGGCCCCAATGGGTGGTCGATGGTGGTGCTTGACCGGGTCATCTCCGGTCAGGAGGTCGAGCAGATCGCCGGTCCCAAGATGGTTCGCACCGGGAACGGCTCGTTCACTATCTCCGGCCACGACGTCAAGGGCCGCCACACCTACGTGATCAACTTCGAACCCTCCGAGGGGTCGGGGTTCGCGGCGGGCAAGGGGACCCGGAAGCTGACCGTCTCGTAGCTCCGGTCTGTCGGCCGAGTCGCGACACGGATGACAAACCGGGCGCTATACGCCACTTTTGTCATCCACGTCGAGGGGCCGGGCTACAGCAACTCGATCAGCATCGCCTGGCCCATGCCACCGGCGACGCACATCGACTCGATGCCGTAGCGGCCGTTGACGCTGCGCAGGCCGTTGATGAGCGTGGTCATGATCCGCGCGCCGGTCATCCCGAACGGGTGGCCGAGGGCGATCGCGCCGCCGAACGGGTTGAGCTTCTCATCGGGGATCCCCAGCTCGTCCTTGCAGGGCACGATCTGCGCCGCGAAGGCCTCGTTGATCTCGACGATGTCGATCTCGTCCATGGTCATGCCGGTCTGCTTGAGCAGCGCCTGGATCGCCGGGATGGGACCCAGGCCCATGATCTCGGGGCGGATCGCGGTGACCGTGGAGGCGATGATCCGGGCCAGCGGCTTGACCCCGATCTGCTCGGCCTTCTCGTCGGACATGACGAGCACGGCGGCGGCGCCGTCGTTGAGCGGGCAGGCGTTGCCGGCCGTGACGGTACCGTCGGGCTTGAAGGCGGGCTTGAGCTTGCCCAGAACCTCCATCGTCGTTCCCGGCGCGGGGGCCGTCGTCCTTGGAGACCACGGTCTCAGGGACCTCCACCTCGTTCCCGTCCGCATCGGTCTCGGTATGCGCGGGGACAGTCACCGGGACGATCTCGACGTCGAAGTGACCGGAGTCGCGGGCCTCGACGGCGCGGTTCTGGGAGATCACCGCCCACTCGTCCTGCTGCTCCCGGGTGACATTGCAGCGCTCGGCGACGTTCTCGGCGGTCATCCCCATCGGGATGTAGACGTCGTAGAGCGAGCCCTCGGAGCCGTTGAGCTTGCCGTTCTTGGTCTCCTCCATCATCCCGGCGCCCAGCCCGGCGCGTGAGACCGCCTCGACCCCGGCGGCGATGTACTGATCGCCCTCGCCGGCGCGCATGGCGTGCGCCGCCATCCGGATCGTCATCAGCGACGAGGCGCAGAAGCGGTTGACGGTGCAGCCGGGGACGTGATGGTCCAGGCCGGCGAGCAGCGCCGCGTTGCGCCCGACGTTGTAGCCCTGCTCCCCCACTCCGGAGGCGGCGCCCATGAGCACGTCGTTGGTCTGCGCGAAGTCGACGTCGGGGTTGCGCTCGACGAGGGTCCGGATGGGGAGCGCCGCCAGCTCGTCGGCGCGCACCGACTTCAGAGATCCCCTGCCCGCGCGTCCGATGGGCGTCCGGATGGCGTCGACGATCACTGCTTCAGGCATGGGCGGGTCTCTCTCCTTGGTGGTTTGCGGGGCTCAGAGGCCGAGGCCCCGGACGCCCTTCTCGCCCCATCCGAGATGGTGGGCGAGCTCGTGACGGACGGTCCGCCTGACCTGAGCCTTGAGCAGCTCGGGGTCGTGGCCGAAGTCGCGCATCAGGGTGTCGCGGAAGATGATGATCCGATCGTGGAAGTAGTCGCGGGCCACGGTGTCGCCCTGGTAGAGGCCGTATGCGCGACGGGCCCGCCCGCCGTCGGACACGACGACCGCGACATGCTCCAGCGCGCGATGGAACTCCAGCGGCAGCTCGTCGAGCGCGGAGCGCACCAGCGCTTTGAAGTCCTCGTCGTCGGTCAGCGCGTAGTCGTCGTCGTCATACCTGTCCCCACCGGCGAGGTCGGCGTCGGCCTCGGGATGGGTGGGGTCATATCCCCGCGCCGCCAGCTCCTCGGCGCGCTGGACGATGGCCTCGAACTCCTCCTCTGACGCCGGGTCGCGCCAGTCGGCCATGCGGGTCATGGCCAACACGACGACGCTGCCGATGATCGCCGCGCCGGCGCCGAAGATGGCGACGCCCTGGAGCAGGCGGACCGGCGGAGAGTCGCTGAAGCCGGACATGACGCTCACCGCACCGAGGCCGATGGTCAGGGCCGCGACGGCGGCGAAGAGGATGCGGCGCAGGGTCGGCGGCTGGCCGGGCGGGGTCCCCATCCGTCCTACCTCAGGGTCCGGGCGATCACGAGACGCTGGATCTCGTTGGTCCCCTCGTAGATCTGGGTGATCTTGGCGTCGCGCAGCATCCGCTCGACCGGATACTCCTTCACGTAGCCGTAGCCGCCGAGGACCTGCACGGCCTCCACGGTCACCTTCATCGCCACGTCGGAGCAGAAGAGCTTGGCCATTGCCGAGTACTTGCCGACGTCGGCGTCGCCGCGGTCGACCTTGGCGCAGGCCTGGTAGAGCAGCTCACGCCCGGCGGCGCACTGCGTCTCCATGTCGGCGAGCTTGAACTGGATCGCCTGGAAGGCGTTGATCGGCTTGCCGAACTGCTTGCGCTCACGGGCGTAGGCGGCGGCGTAGTCGGTCGCGCCCTGGGCGATGCCCAGCGCCTGCGCGGCCACGCCGAGGCGCGAGCGGTCCAGCGTGCACATCGCCACCTTGAAGCCCTCGTTGACGTCGCCGATCACGTTCGCCTGCTGGGATCCGGACACCGTCGAAGATCGGCTGGCCGGTCGGTGAGCCCCGGATGCCCAGCTTGTGCTCGAGCTTGCCGACGCTGAAGCCGGGGCGGTCGGCCTCGACCACGAACGCGGTGATGCCGTGAGAGTGGCCGGCCTCGCGGTCGGTGACGGCGAAGCAGACGTAGAAGTCGGCGATGCCCAGGTTGGTGATCCAGTTCTTGGTCCCGTCGATCACCCACTCGTCGCCGTCCTGGACGGCGCGGGTGAGCATTCCGCCGGGATCGGAGCCGGCCTCGGGCTCGGACAGGGCGAACGCCGGGGACCACTCGCCGCTGGCGCAGCGGGGCAGGAAGCGGTCCTTGAGCTCCTCGGAGCCGAACAGCTTGATCGGCAGCGTCCCCAGCTCCTGGATCATCAGGATCAGCGCGGTCGACGCGCATGCCTTGGCGATCTCCTCGACGGCCATGTTGAGCATCAGCGTCCCGGTGCCGGTGCCGCCGTGCTCGACCTCGAACGGCAGCCCCAGGATGTCCTGCTCGGCCAGCAGCTTGCGCAGGTCGTGCGGGTAGGCGGCGTCCTCGTCGATCTGGGCCGCGCGTGGGGCGATCCGCTGCTGGGCGATCTCGCGGATGGTGTCCCGGAAGTCGAGGTGCTCCTGCGGGATCGTGTACAGCTCAGACAGCGCGGACATGTGCGCTGTGGATGCTAGATGGTCCGCGCCCTCGGCCGCGCGGTGCCAGAGGCGGGGCGGCGCGCTGCGCCGTACCCCGCGGGCGTTGAGTTTGAGCCCCTCCCCTAGAGGCCGGACGGGTGCCGGATCACGTAGTCGCCGCCGTCCTGGAGGTTGGCGGTGACGTTGGCGGCCGTGAGCCAGCGCGGGCCGGTCGCCGCTGGGCGTCGTCGGGCCCCAGTGGGCGGTGTCGAAGGCCAGCCCGGCGATCACGATGAACGTGTGCGCCGAGTCGGCGTAGATCGTCATCCACTGGCCGGGGCCGGCGCTGCCGTAGGACTCGAGCTGGGTCGAGTCCTCGGGTGCCGAGAGCAGGTTGGCGCCGTGCAGCGCGAAGCTGACCGCGCCTGAGCAGTCATAGGCCGAGTCGTTCCACTTGCCGTGGCCGCCGCCGACGCGATAGGGCTTGTCGATGATCGAGTTGGCGGCGTTGATCGCATCCACGACGGCCTGGGGCGCGCCCGCGGGCGGCGTGACGGTGCCGTCGGAGTTCAGCGTCGCCTTGCCCACCGGGCCGGTCGCGGTCATCGCCTTGGCGACGACCTGACGCAGCACCTGGGACTGGGCGTAGGTGACCACGCCGTCGTCGGTCAGCCCGTTGGCGTCCTCGAACTTGACCACGTTGGCCTTGGTGCCGGGGCCGAAGTCGCCGTCGACGGCGGTCGCGAAGCCGGCGAGCGTCAGGTAGCCCTGGAGCACGCGGACGTCGTGGCCCTGCATCCCCTGATGCAGCGTCCGCTCGCCCAGGTGCTGCGAGCCGCCGTCCTGGGTGACGGGGGCGAGCACCGGGTTGCTGCTGAGCACGCTCGTGGGGTCATCGGCGGCCGCGGCCTGCTTGGAGTGGCGCTTGCCGCCGGCCGGTCCACCCTGGCCCAGCGACGTGCCGCCGCTGCCGGGCGTGCTGTCCGCGTTGGCGGCGCCCGTGATCACCAGCTGGAGCTTGCGGACGAAGGCGCCGTTGACGAGGCCGTTGACGGCCAGGTGGTACTTGCGCTCGAAGCTCTTGACGTTGCGCTCGGTGGTCGGGCCGAACATGCCGAGGACCGGAGTGTTGAAGCCGGCCTTGGTCAGGTCGGCCTGGAGGGTCCGCACATCGCTTCCGGTCATCCCCTGCCTGAGGGTTCGGCTGCCCAGCCGTTGTTTCGGGCTGGCCTGGGCGGTCGATATGGGAACTAGGAAAGCAGTGAGCGCCAGGAGCCCCGCAATACGGGGAACGGCGCGGACGCGGACTTGGAACAAAAGTAACCCTTCTCTTTCGGACGCCTACGGGGTTAGCTGACGGGCTCGCGCTGAAAGAGATGCGCTACGCCGGAAGTCCGGCGATTCGCCCCACGGGACCCGGATCGGGTCCCAGCGGGTTCCCCGATCGCCTTGGCCACGGCCTTGGCGATTCGGCTGGGTGCTTATCGGCTGGGCAGCCTACACGACCTGCAAGATGTCTGTCACACCATCCTTTGCGCCCTCCTGATGAGAGGGGATTCGGTGCCGATGGCGGGTCCCCTACCCGGCGGGCTAATCTGCAGAAACATGGGCGCTGACTACACACCCCAAGAGGTCTCCCAGCTCCAGGCCGACGGCGAGATCCAGCTCATCGACGTCCGCGAGCTCCACGAGCACGAGGCCGGACGGATCGCCGGCGATCGGCTGATCGGACTCAGCAACCTCACCGCCGAGGCCCACACGATCGACCAGGGGCGGCCCGGTGGTCTTCTACTGCCGCAGCGGCGCACGCTCGGCGATGGCGACCCAGGCGTTCTCCGAGGCCGGCTTCGACGCCCACAACATGGCCGGCGGGCTGCTGGCCTGGGACGCGGCGGGGCTCCCGCTCGAGCCCGACGGGGGTTACGTCGACGTGGCCTGAGCCGTGCCGGCCGGGCCGCCGCTCACCGCCCGGAGCTCACTGCTTCCACTTGATCGAGCACCCCACCGGCGTGGTCTGCGCCCGCTCGGGCTCCTCGCCCGCCAGTACGGCGTCCAGCGCCTCGCGCAGCCACCCGGCGCGCTGAGCCGGGTCGTCGTGGTCGGAGTCCGGGGCGCCGCGGTAGCGCAGCGTCCCGTCGGCGTCGAGCAGGAACACGTGGGGGGTCGTCTTGGCGCCGTAGGCGCGCGCCACCCGCTGGGTGGGGTCGTGCAGATAGGGCATCGGCCAGTCCTCGCGCGCGACGCGGCTCTGCATGGCCTCGTAGGAGTCCCGGGGATAGCGCTCGGCGTCGTTGGCGTTGATGGCCAGGAAGCGCACCTCCTGGCCGGCGTAGTCGCGCGCGGCGTCGGCGATGCGGTCCTGCCACGCCAGCGCATACGGGCAGTGGTTGCAGGTGAACACGAGCACGGTGGGCGCGGTGCCGTCGCCGGCCAGCGACCAGCCCTCCCCCTCCGTGTCGGGCAGGGTGAAGTCCGGTGCCCGCTCGCCGATGTCAACGCTCATCGCCTCACTGCTCCTCTCGCTCGTGGGTCGTGCTCAATGCGTCGCGCAGGTCCTGCGGGTCCGGGGTCGGCGAGATCCGGCCGTCGCGGCGCACGTAGACGCGGCAGTTGAGTCCCGCCGGCTCGTCGTCGGCGCCTCGGCCCAGGGCCGCCATCAGCTCCACGCCGTCGATGAGGATCGTCGGCGAGCCGGTGAACGCGGCCGCCTCGGCCTCCTCGTCGGTGCGGATCTCGCGCAGCTGGACGTCGTCGGGCAGGCCGAGCTCGGCCAGCGCGGCGCGCAGCTCCGAGAGCGCCCGGTCCGTCGACGGACACCCCTCCCACCACAGCAGCTCGACGCGCTGCGTCAGGCCACGGTCCACGTGTCGCCGGCGAAGAGCAGGTCCGAGAGCTGGCTCTCGGTGGCCGGCTCGGTGGCGCCGCGGCGGAACACCGGGCGCTCGACGTCGCGGAAGATCCCGATCGGCGTCGGCCCGGTCGGCGTCTCGGCGAGCTTGGCCAGCGAGAACGCCTGGCCCGCGTCCGCGCGCGCGGGATCGTGGACCAGCAGCTCTGACTCGTCGACGTCGGCCACGTCGACCACGGTCAGGCAGCCGTCGGACCCCCGGATGACGCCGCGCTCGTCGTCGGCCCCGAAGCGGATGGGCCGGCCGGCCTCGAGCCGGATCTGGTTGGAGTCCTTGGTCTCCTTGTCCGTGAGCGCCGCGAACGCGCCGTCGTTGAACACCGGGCAGTTCTGGTAGATCTCCACCAGCGCGGCGCCCTCGTGGGTGGCGGCGGCCCGGAGCACCTCGGTGAGGTGGTGGCGGTCACGGTCGATCGTGCGGGCGACGAAGCTGGCCTCGGCGCCGAGCGCGAGGGCCACCGGGTTGAACGGGTGATCGGCGACACCGAACGGCGTGGACTTGGTGATCTTGCCCAGCTCGGAGGTGGGCGAGGCCTGGCCCTTGGTCAGCCCGTAGATCTGATTGTTGAAGAGCAGTACCTTCACCGGCACGTTGCGGCGCATCGCGTGGATGAGGTGGTTGCCGCCGATCGACAGCGAATCCCCGTCGCCCGAGACGACCCAGATCGACAGGTCATCGCGCGACGTCGCCAGCCCGGTGGCCAGCGCCGGCGCGCGGCCATGGATCCCGTGCATGCCGTACGTGTTCATGTAATAGGCGAAGCGGCCCGCGCACCCGATCCCGGTGATGAAGACGATCCGCTCGGGCGGGATCCCCAGCTCGGGCATGAACTGCTGGACGGCCGAGAGGACGGCGTAGTCACCGCAGCCCGGGCACCAGCGGGTCTCCTGGTCTGATTGGAAGTCGGCCTTGGTCAGCGTGGCGCTCATTGGCGGTTCGCGATCTCCTCTTCCATCTCGGAGGCAAACAGCGGCTGCCCCTGGATCTTGGTGTAGGACTCGACGTCGACCAGGAAGCGGCTGCGCAGCAGCATCGCCAGATGGCCGCTGTTGAGCTCGGGCACGAGCACGCGCTCAAAGGAGCGCAGCACGTCCCCGGTGTTGGCGGGCAGCGGGTTGAGGTGGCGCAGCTGGGCGGTCGCCACCCTGTGGCCGGCCTCCCGGGCACGGCGGGCGCCGGCCCGGATCGCGCCCTCGGTGGAGCCCCAGCCGAGCACGAGCAGCTCAGTGGGGCGGGTGGGGTCGGGGTCAATGTCGACGACCAGCGGCGGGACCTCGTCGGCGATCGCGGCCACCTTGGCGGCGCGCAACTCGGTCATGCGCTCATGGTTGGCGCCGTCGTAGGAGATGTTTCCGCTGCCGTCGGCCTTCTCCAGGCCGCCGATCCGGTGCTGGAGGCCCGGCGTACCGGGGATCGCCCACGGCCGCGCCAGATGGTCGTCGCGACTGTAGGGCTCGAAGGGGGGCGGTTCGGTGGTGGGTGGGTGGGAACCGTTTTGCCCAGGCACGGTGGCGAAGTGCGGGTCGATCTCGGGCAGCGACTCCACGTCAGGCACGGACCACGGCTCCGACGAGGAGGCCAGGAACGTGTCAGAGAGCAGGATCACCGGGGTCCGGTAGCGGATGGCGATGCGCGCGGCCTCGAAGGCCGCGTCGAAGCACCCGCCCGCGGTGCTGGGCGCGATCACCGGCAGCGGCGACTCGCCGTGCCGGCCGTAGAGCGCCATGAGCAGATCGGACTGCTCGGTCTTGGTCGGCATGCCCGTCGAGGGGCCGGCGCGCTGGACGTCGACGATGATCATCGGCAGCTCCAGCATCACCGCCAGGCCGATCGTCTCGGCCTTGAGGTCCATGCCGGGTCCGCTCGTCGCGGTCACGCCCAGGCGGCCACCGAACGACGCGCCGAGGGCCATACCGGCGGCGGCGATCTCATCCTCCGCCTGGATCGTGGACACCCCGATGTTGGCGTGCCGCGAGAGCTCGTGCAGCAACTCCGACGCGGGCGTGATCGGATAGCTGGCCAGCACGAGCGGAAGCTTTGAGCGCACGCTCGCGGCGATCAGCCCCAGCGAGAGCGCCGTCGTGCCGTTGACGTTGCGGTAGGTACCGGGCGGGACGTCGGTGGCGGCGGGGACGCGGTACTGGACGTCGAGCAGCTCGGTGGTCTCCCCGAACGACCAGCCGGCGTTGAAGGCGGCCAGGTTGGCCTGCGCGACGGCCGGGTTGCGGGCGAACTTCTTCTCCACCCACTTCTTGGTGACGTCGGTGGGCCGCCCGTACAGCCACGAGACGACACCGAGCGCGAACAGGTTCTTGGCCCGGCCGGCATCGCGGGTGGACACGCCCTCCATCCCCTCGACGGCGCGCGTGGTCAGCGTGCTCATCGGGATCCGGTGGACCCGGTACTCGCTCAGCGAGCCGTCCTCCAGCGGGTGTGTCGCCCCATAGCCGGCCTTCTCCAGGTTGCGCTTGGAGAATGCGTCCTCGTTGACGATGATCGTCGCCCCGCGGGGCAGCTCGGCCTCGTTGGCCTTGAGCGCCGCCGGGTTCATGGCGACCAGGACGTTGGGGTGATCGCCCGGGGTGAGGATGTCGCGCGAGGCGAAGTGGATCTGGAAGGCCGAGACCCCTGCCGTCGTGCCCGCGGGGGCCCGGATCTCCGCCGGGAAGCTCGGCAGCGTGGCCAGGTCGTTCCCGACCACGGCGGTGGCGTCGGTGAAGCGGCCGCCGGTCAGCTGCATCCCGTCGCCGGAATCCCCGGCGAACCGGATGATGACGCGTTCGAGCTCTTCGACCTCCTTGGTCATCGTGCCCCCAGCGGTCTTGTGCGCCTCACCTGCGTCGTCCCTTCCTCTCAGAGGACCGATTCTAGCCACAGGTGCGGTCGGGGCTGCCTTGTGGTCTGGGTGATCCACACACCGCCGGGCCGCCGACGTTTGGTTTGCGCCTTGCCGCGAGTGGTGAGCTTTCCGGCATGAGCGAACGAGAGCAGTACGACAAGCTCGCCGACAAGCTGGAAGACCGCGCCGACACACTCGCCGATGAGAACGAGCGGCTCGGCGAGCGGATCGCCGGAGTCCGCGAGGAGGCGCAGCGCACGCGCGACGAGTCCGGGGGCACTCCCGACTGGGACGACCCTGAAGACGACGACGATGACGAAGACGGCGACACCCACGATCACGAGGACGAGGACGAGGACGAGGACTAACGGGGGTCGTGCCCGTCCACGGTCCAGTACCTGACGACGATCGCCCGCATCGGGTTGTCAATCGGCGGGCGGTCGTCCTCGGTCGGCCACGGGGCGATGACAAATCGTGCGATCGTGCGCTGGCCACCCTCGTGGTCGCCGTAGAGCAGGTCGACCTGGATCGCGCCGCCGTTCTCCAGTGACTCGCGAATCTCGTCGTAGCCGGGCGCGGCGGGATCCCGCAGCGCGCCCTGCCAGTAGCCGCTATCGCCCGCCGGGATGTAGATATCGAGTTGTTGCTGGCGGAACTCGTCGACGTCGGGCGCCTCGTTGGGGCGGCCGGCGCCCGGGTTTGAGGGGTCATGGCGCACCCGCGCGCGCCATCCGTGGATGACGGCCAGGCCGTTGCCGCCGTTGCGCAGCCCGAGCGCCATGAAGATGATGTCGTTGTGGACCTCGGCGGCACCGCCGTGGCCGGGCACCTGCACGATCTGGCCGTCCCCGAAGCGGATCCGCTCCAGCAGATCGTCCTCCCGAGAGGGGATCAGCACCGGTCGCATCCCGATCATGAACGAGCGCTCGGCCACCCGCGCCGAGCGGTTGGCCGACCTGACCGAACTGAAGGTGGCGACCGCCAGCACGAGCGTGCCGCCGGCGGTCGCCAGCGAGGAAATCGTCACCCAGTCGGCCATGGACCGCCTGGGGTGGTCTTGGGATTCAGCAACGACGCGCGGCGGACGCCCCGCCGCCGTCGACGGCTAGATCTTCTGGACGTTGATGGCCTTGGGGCCCTTGGGGCCGGCCTCCTCCTCGTAGGACACCTTGGCGCCCTCCGCGAGAGACCGATAGCCGTCAGCCTGGATGCTCGTGTGGTGGACGAAGAGGTCTCGGTTGCCGTCATCGGGCGTGATGAAGCCGAACCCCTTCTCGTCGCTGAACCACTTGACTGTTCCAGTTGGCATGGGAGTGTTCCCCTCCGCTACTTGAAGTGCTGCTACCGCGGAGGTGTTGCTTCCCCCAGGGCCTGCACCTGCGTATTCACCGATCGACTATTAAGCGATTCGGCCTTGTCGGCGGGCAACGTAGCACGCAGACGGGCAAAAGCACTAGTCCCGCTTTACCACGTGAACACCGGTCATCATCTGATCAAATGGACGATCCACTTCCCGTGCGCCCCGGCACCGCAATCCCGCTCCGGGAGATCACCGTGCGCGCATCGCGCTCCTCGGGCCCCGGCGGGCAGCACGCCAACACGACCGCATCGCGGATCGAGGCGTCGTTCGACGTCGCCGCCTCCGACACGCTCTCCGAGGAGCAGAAGAAACGCATCATCTCCCGCCTCGGCGCCCGCGTGGTCGCCGTGGCCCAGGACGAGCGCAGCCAGGCACGCAATCGCGAGCTCGCCCTTGAGCGGCTCGCCCACCGCCTGGCCGGCGCGCTCGCGCCGCGCCGCGCCCGGCATCCGACCCGTCCCCCGCGCAGCTCAGTGACCCAGCGGCTGGAATCCAAGCGCCGGCGGGCCGAGCGCAAGCGCGACCGGCGCCGCCCCGCCTCGGACGAGGGCTGAGCGCGGCGCGCCGCGAGCGTCAGAGATGCGCTGGTACGTGGACGGGATGAACGTGATCGGCACGCGGCCGGACGGCTGGTGGCGCGACCGCGATGCCGCCATGCTGCGCCTCGTCGACCTGCTGGAGCGCTGGGCGGCGGCCGAGGGCGAGGACGTGGTGGTCGTCTTCGAGCGCAAGCCGTCGCCGCCGATCCGCTCCACCGTGATCGAGGTCGCCCACGCGCCCAAGCCGCGCCGGGACGCCGCCGACGACGAGATCGTGCGCCGGGTGCGCCAGGAGCCCCACCCCGGACTCGTGCGGGTGGTCACCTCAGACCGATGGCTGGCCGAGCAGGCGAGCCACCTCGGCGCCGCCGTCCACGGGGCCGACATGTTCCGGTCGCTGCTCGACGCTTATTGATCGCGCGCGCGATCATACGCGCGATCGCGCGGCGTGGGCCGAGGTGCGCCTGACCCGACATCGGCGCGTGTGCAACGGCCGTGGCGAGCACGCCGTCGCGCCTTGCCACAATCCACTTCGATGGCCGATCACGCCTTCCCGCCGACCCACCCAGCAGCGAGGCCGCGCGCAGCCCCCCGCGCCCGGCCAGCAGGGCTGGCGCGTGACGCCCGCCCCCGACGGCCGGGGCGCCAGCCCGCAGGGGCGCCCGCCCTCGCCGTCGCGGTCGCGATGGTGGATCGTCGCCGGGATCGTCGTCTTCCTGCTGGCGATCAACCTGTGGGTCTCCTCCCAGGCGCTCAAGCCCCACGCCGCCGGTCGCAGATCCCCTACAGCCCGCAGTTCCTCGACCAGGTCCAGGCCAACAACGTCAAGACGATCTCCTCCACCGGGGACGCGATCTCCGGAACGCTCAAGACCGCGATCTCCTACCCCCGCAGCGCCCGCCAAAGCGACGAGCTTCACCACCCAGATCCCCTCGTTCGCCGACAACGCGACGCTGTTTTCGTCCCTGCGCAGCAAGGGGGTCACGATCAACGCCCAGCCGACCAACAAGGGCCCGTCGGTCGCCGAGAGCCTCATCTTCGGCTTCGGGCCCACGCTGCTCCTGGTCGCGCTGTTCGTCTTCATCGCGCGCCGCTCGGCCGCCGGCGGCGGCGGAGCCGGGGGGCTGATGTCCTTCGGTCGCTCGCGGGCACGGCGCGTCGAGGCCTCTGACCAGCACATCACCTTCGAGGACGTCGCCGGAATCGACGAGGCCAAGGAGGAGCTGACCGAGATCGTCGACTTCCTCAAGACCCCCGACAAGTACCTCGCGCTGGGCGCGCGCATCCCGCGCGGCGTGCTCCTGTCCGGGCCTCCGGGCACCGGCAAGACGCTCCTGGCCCGTGCCGTGGCCGGGGAGGCCGGGGTCCCGTTCTTCCAGATGTCGGCGTCGGAGTTCGTCGAGATGATCGTCGGGGTCGGCGCCTCGCGCGTGCGTGACCTGTTTCATCAGGCCAAGGAGGCGGCGCCGGCCATCATCTTCATCGACGAGCTCGACGCGATCGGCCGCTCGCGCTCCGCGGGTGGGCCCAACCTGTCCGGCGGCCACGACGAGCGCGAGCAGACGCTCAACCAGATCCTCACCGAGATGGACGGCTTCAGCCCCCGCGAGAGCGTGATCGTGCTGGGCGCGACCAACCGGCCGGAGATCCTCGACCCGGCGCTGCTGCGCCCCGGGCGCTTCGATCGCCGCGTCGTCGTCGTGCCGCCCGATCGCGCCGGCCGCGAGGCGATCCTTGAGGTCCACACGCGCTCGGTCCCGCTCGACACCGACGTCGACCTCGGGGGCATCGCCGCGGCGACCCCCGGGATGGTCGGCGCCGACCTGGCCAACGTCGCCAACGAGGCGGCGCTGCTCGCCGCCAAGCGCGGCCACTCCAAGGTGGCGCGCCAGGACATCACCGACGCCCTGGAGCGGATCGTGCTGGGCGCCGCGCGCAAGGTGATGCTGTCCGAGGACGACCGCCGCCGGACCGCCTACCACGAGGCCGGCCACGCGATCATGGGCATGCTCACCCCGGGCGCCGACCCGGTGCGCAAGGTGTCGATCATCCCCCGTGGCATGGCGCTGGGCGTCACGTTCTCGGCCCCGGACGCGGATCGCTTCAACTTCGACGAGCGCCACCTGCTGGCCCAGATCAAGGTTGCGCTCGGCGGCCGCGTGGCCGAGGAGGTCGTCTTCGGCGATCTGACCACCGGCGCGGAGTCAGATATCCAGCAGCTCACCCGGATCGCCCGCGCGATGGTGGGGCGCTGGGGGATGAGCCGTGCCGTCGGCCCCATCGCGGTCCTCCCCGCCGATGGCCAGGGGCCCCTGCTGCCCGGCGTCTCAGAGACCTCGGAGCAGACCCAGCGGCTCGTCGACGAGGAGGTGCGCCGGATCGTCGAGGAATCCCACGAGGAGGCGACGGTCACCCTCACCTCCCATCGCGCCAACCTCGATGCACTCGTCGCCGCGCTGCTCGACCGCGAGACGCTCGATCAGGACGAGGCCTACAACGCCGCCGGTCTGCCGCAGAACGTGCAGGCCCAGCCGGAAGAGACGCCTCCCGTCGTCCCGCAGCCCTAGTGCCGGTCCCGGGGGCCCGGGCGGCGGCTCAGAGGGGACGGCGGCCGGCGAAGCCGGCCTCGGGCTCGTGCCAGAAACCGATCGACTCCTCGTCGTCGACCAGCCAGCACAGGTAGACCTCGACTCCGTCGCGCATCGCGGGGAAGTCGATGAGGCCGCGGTTGACGTCGCGCAGGACGATGTCCACCGCGTCGAGCTCGCCGACCGCGCGGCTGATCTCCACCAGCGCGGCCGGCGATCTCCCGGCCCGGATAGGCGCCGCCGGAGTCGCCGTCAAGCAGATCGATCGCGTCGGTCGCCCGAGGGCCCATCGCCATCAGCCGGGCCTGCGCGTCGCGCACCCAACCCACGCGCTCGGCGACCCAGCCGCGCACGGCCATCGCCTGCTCCAGCGTGTAGTGGCGGTCGTGCCGCGGGTCCTGCAGCGGAGAGAAGTCAGGGGGCTCGTCAGTCATTGAGCCGGGTCATCCGCGCCAGGGCCTCATGGCATTCGACGACCCGCTGCTTGACCGGGTCGTCATCGGTCCGGTCGTGGACCAGATCCCAGGTGCGATCGGCGATCTCGCGTGCGTTCTCCGGCGTGGCGGTCTCCCACAGCCGGTCGACGAGCCGCAGCTCGAAGCTCTGGATCTGGTCGGCGGGGTCGCCGGGAGCCATGCGCGGCAGGGGCTCCCCGGTCGCCTCCTTCCACATCCCGGTCGCGACGAGCAGGCGGTTGCGCAGCTGGATCTGATCCATCGCCGCCAATCCTAGTGCTCTGTGCCCCCGTGGCCGATCCCTAGCCCCGAGGCAGCTGCTGCCTCGTGGAGAGCAGCATCGCAAAGGGATCGCCGTCGGCGGCGACCCGTTCGAGCACCTGATCGGTGGTGAAGGTGAGCAGCTCGGGGTCGCCCGCGTCCCGGCAGGCCTGGACCTCCTCCCAGCTCACCGGCGCCGACACCGTCGGCTGCTCGCGCGCCCTCACCGAGTAGACGGTGACCGTCGTCTTGTGGTCGTCGTTCTGGCTCCAGTCCACCAGCACCTTGCCCTCGCGCAGCCGCTTGGTCATGCGCGAGACGACGAGCTCGGGCAGCCGCTGCTCCAGCAGCTCGGCGATCTGGCGCGCGAACGGCTTGGTGTGCCGGTAGGTGACCTTCGGGTCGTTGAGCGGCACATAGAGCTGCATCCCCTTCGAGCCCGAGGTCTTGGCCACGCTCTCCAGCCCGAGCGCCTTGAACAGCCCGCGGAGGACGAGCGCCACCTCGCAGCACTCCACGACGGTCGCGGGCGTCCCGGGGTCGAGGTCGAACACCAGCATCGTCGGGGTCTCGGGCTTGGACCGCGAGCGAGAGCGATGTGTGCAGCTCGATGTCGGCGAGGTTGGCCAGCCAGACGAGCGTGGGCCGGTCCTGGCACAGGGTGTAGTTGACGTCCCCGACCCGCGCCGTCTGCACCCAGTCGGGACGGTGCGACGGCGACTGCTTCTCATAGAAGTACGGCGCCTCGACGCCGTTGGGATAGCGCTTCAGCGTGAGCGGGCGGTCATACAGATGGGGCAGGACCGCCGGCGCGATGCGGGCGTAGAACGCGATGAGGTCGCCCTTGGTGAACCCGCCGGCCGGGAACAACACCTTGTCCCAGTTGGTGAGCCGTACCTCCCGCCCGTCGACCTCGACCGCGAGCGCGCCCTGCGGGAGCCGCTCGACGGCGTCGAACAGCGTCTCGGGGGAGACTTGGCTCACTCTCGGCGCCGGTCGCCGGTGCGGTCGCGCGGCTCGCCGCCCTCGTTCTCGCGCACCACCTCCACCGCCGGCTTGTCCTCGCGCAGCCCCTTGAACGAGGGCGCGCGCATGACGCCCTCCGTCGTCCACTCGCGAAACTCGATCTCCGCCACCAGGTCGGGCTCGACGAACACGGCGTTGCGGGGGAGCTTGGGCGCGTCGTCGAACGGGCTGTCCGGCACGGCGCAGGGGCGCGAGTTTGCGCGCCAGCGCGTTCAGGGTGCGCTCGGTGAAGCCGGTGCCCACCCGCCCCGCGTAGCTGAGGCGACCGTCGTCGGTCCAGTAGCCCATCAGCAGCGCGCCGATGCGGTCGGTGCGCCGGCCCTCCCCCGGCAGCCAGCCGCAGATGACCAGCTCCTGGCGGCGGACGTGCTTGATCTTGACCCACGCGCCGGTGCGCCGGCCCGGTTCATATCGGGAGTCCAGCCGCTTGGCCACGACGCCCTCCAGCCCCTGGGCCTCGGTCGCCTCAAGCAGCGCCCGGCCGCGCCCCGGATGCACCGCCGGCACCCGCCACGTGGGCCCGCCCAGCCCGAGCTCTTCCAGCCGCGCGCGCCGTTGCTCGTAGGGCAGCGCCATCAGCGAGTGGCCGTCGAGGTAGAGCAGGTCGAAGATGGCGTAGACGACGGGGGTGCTCGTCACCAGGCGGCGCACGGCGCTGGCCGAGGACACGTTGATGCGCCGCTGCAGGCGCTCGAAGCTGGGGCGCCCGTCGTCGCCGAAGGCCACGATCTCCCCATCGAGCACGGCCTCGCGCATCCCCAGGTCACGCAGGATGCCGCGGACCTCGGGATAGGTTTCGGTGATCTCGTTGAGGTTGCGGCTCTCCAGACGCAGCCGCCCGGGCTTGACGTAGGCGATCGCCCGCACCCCGTCCCACTTGACCTCGAAGGACCAGTTCTCCTCGCGCGCGGGAAGCTCCCCGGCGCCGGCCAGCATCGGCAGGATCCGCTCGGGCATCGGCTCCCGGTCGGGGTCGGCCGGCGGGTCCATGCGGTGGATCATCCAGTCCTTCTCAGAGCCCTCCCGGCCGCGCTGGCCGATCGGGAACAGCCCGTAGCGCCCGGACAGCCGCTCGCCGTGGAACGTGACCTCGACCTTCTTGTCGTCCCACAGATGGGTCTCGAAGCGTGCCGTGGTCCCAGATCTTCATCGTG
The DNA here is from genome assembly GCA_963790605.1 of uncultured Actinomycetota bacterium. Lineage (GTDB taxonomy): Bacteria > Actinomycetota > Thermoleophilia > Solirubrobacterales > Solirubrobacteraceae > Palsa-465. The sequence goes on from CAWBPG010000008.1 coordinate 348,475, forward strand.
CCCGCCCCGTACTCGCCCGCCGGGATCTCGCCGTGGAAGTCCAGGTACTCGAGCGGATGGTCCTCGGTGTGGACCGCCAGGCGGTTGTCGGCGGGGTCGGCGGGGATCCCGTTGGGGATCGCCCACGAGGCCAGGACGCCCTCGTGCTCGAGCCGCAGGTCCCAATGCAGCCGCGTGGCGTGGTGCTCCTGGACCACGAACCGCGCCGTCCCGTCCTGGGCCGGCCACCTCGCCGGCGGGCTCGGTCGTGGCCGTGAAGTCGCGCTTGGCGCGATAGGTGTGGAGCTTGTCCGGGCTCATCGAGGCCGCGCCCATGATCGCGATTCGGGTGCGCCCCGCGGCGGCCGCCACATGGGCCTTCTTCACCAACGTTTACGCCGACGCGCGATCATTGCGCCATGGCGCGCGTACTCGTAGTTGACGACGAGCCTGCCGTCCGGCGGGCGCTCGAGCGTGCTCTGCGGCTCGAGAATCACGATGTCACCCTCGCCGAGGACGGCGAGCAGGCCCTGGACGTCCTCGCCGGCGGCTCGACCGACGCGGTGATCCTGGACATCCTCATGCCCAGGCTCGACGGGCTGGAGGTGTGCCGCCGCCTGCGCAAGGCGGGCGATCGGACGCCCGTGCTCATGCTCACCGCGCGCGACGCGATCGACGACCGCGTCGAGGGACTCGACGTCGGCGCCGACGACTATCTGGTCAAGCCGTTCGCACTGCGCGAGCTCCAGGCCCGGCTGCGCGCGCTGCTGCGCCGCTCCGGGGACGGCACCGCCGACGGCGAGCCGCTGCGCTACGGCGACCTCGTGCTCGACCCGATCGCCCACGAGGTCCACCGCGGCGACCGGCTCGTCGAGCTCTCACGCACGGAGTTCCTGCTGCTGGAGCTGTTCATGCGCCACCCCCGCCAGGTGCTGACGCGGACGACGATCTTCGAGAACGTGTGGGGCTACGACTTCGGCCCCACCTCCAACGCGCTCGGCGTCTACATGGGCTATCTGCGGCGCAAGACCGAGGCGGGCGGCGAGTCGCGGCTTCTGCACACGGTGCGCGGCATCGGGTACGTCCTGCGCGATTGATCGCCCGATGACACTGCGTAAGCGCCTCTCCCTGATCGCTGCCGCATCCGTCGGCATCGCCGTGCTGATCGCCGTGGTCGTCTGCTACATGGTGGTCCGCAGCCAGCTGCGCGAGCCAGGTCGACAACGAGCTGGCCACGCAGGCGCAGGCTCGTCCAGAACGGCGACTACCACGCGCTCGCCCAGCAGTTCCCCGGCATCCCGGCGAGCGCCGGCGGGCCGGCGCCCTACGCGCAGGTGGTGACCCCGAACGGGCACGTCTACGGCGTGCAGGGCAGCGCTCAGCCCCGAACCTGCCCAGCACCGCGCACGCCCGCGCGCTCGCCGCAGGGCACGGCGGGGAGTACTTCGCCGACGCGCAGGTCGGGCAACACCGACCTGCGGGTCGTCACCTTCCCGTTAACGCTGACGGTGACCACGAACCCCGACGGCCAGGACTTCACCGAGACCGTCGCCATCCAGCTGGCCCGGCCCCTCAACGGCGTCGACAACATCCTCTCCGACCTGCGCCTCGTCCTGCTGCTGGTGCTGCTCGCGGGCATCGCACTCGCCGCGGTCCTCGGCCGCATGGCCTCCCGGCGCGTGCTGGCGCCGCTGGCCGAGGTGGCCGACGTCGCCCAGGAGATCGGCGAGACCGACGACCTCACCAAGCGCCTGCACGTCCACGCCGACGACGAGGTGGGGCTGCTCGCCACGAACTTCAACGCCATGCTCGATCGCCTGGAGACCTCGCGCGCGGCGCTGGACGAGTCCGTCCGCGCCCAGCGCCAGCTCGTCGCCGACGCCTCGCATGAGCTGCGCACCCCGGTGACGAGCCTGCGCACGAACATCGAGGTCCTGCTCGAGGACGTCGTGCTCGAGCCCGAGGATCGCCGCCGCCTGCTCGCCGACGTCGTGGAGCAGAGCGAGGAGCTCACCGCGCTCGTCGGCGACCTGATCGAGCTCGCGCGCGGAGACCAGCCGGGCGCCGACACCGACGACGTCCGGCTCGACGGCGTCGCAGAGGAGTCACTGGCACGGGCGCGACGCAACGCGCCCGGCATCCACTTCGAGCGCCCTGGTCGTGCCGACGCTGGTGGACGGGGTCCCCGAGCGCCTGGCGCGGGCCATCAACAACCTGCTCGACAACGCCGCGCGCCACTCCCCGCCCGGCGGCACCGTGGAGGTCCAGGTCGGGCCCGCGTGGCGTCGAGGTCCGTGACCACGGCCCCGGCGTCGACCCCGAGGACCTCCCCTACGTGTTTGACCGCTTCTTCCGCGGGCGCAACTCCCGGGGCCGCCAGGGCAGCGGGCTCGGGCTGGCCATCGTGCGCCAGGTGGCCGAGCAGCACGGCGGCAGCGCCTCGGTGGTCAACGCGGTCGACGGCGGCGCGATCTTCACCTCCACCTGCCGGCCGTGGCCGCCGAGGGCAGGACAGCCGACCGGGGACGGTCCGGACGCAGCCCGCCGGCGAGCGTGGCCCGGTCGAGCCGGTGGAGAGCCGATAGACGCAGCCGTCGCTACGACGGCGCGGCGCGTGTGCATGCGTGCCACCCGTGCCTGGCGGGCGATGAGAAAGCGCTTGCGCAGCCCCAGAACAGACCCGCGAACACCGGCACGACGACGAGTACCAAGAGCGCGCGCTGGCTGGGCTTGAAGGCCAGCACGATGCCGACCTCGATCGCCACCGACGGGATCGCCGCCAGCAGCGCGGTATGGGAGCGGTAGCCGCAGAAATGCTCGCGCGCAGTGATCTCGATGACGCCCAGCGCGCAGACGATGAGGCCCGACGATGAGCGCCGGGCCCCCGTGCTGGATGAAGCCGATCACGGCCGAGATGAGCCCGAGCAGGATGGCCAGCTCGGAGATCGGCAGGCCGCCGAACGGCCCCTCGGGTCGCTCGCCCTCGCGGCCCAGCATGCGGCCGCCGCGCTTGACCTCCTGCGCGGTCTGCGCCTGGCGCTCCGCGCGGGCGTCGCGGCGGGTGGAGGCGACCGCCCGCGGAGCGGTGGCGCGAGCTACGCCGCTTGCGAGACTTGGTGGACTTCCGCTGAGCCAAGGACGCTGAGGATAATGTCGGGGATGGCCCGCCGTCTCGCCAGCCTGCTCGCCACCGTGATCCTGGTGGGGGCGATGGGGGCGGGCGGGCCGGATTCGCGCTCGCCGACGGCGATCCGGCCAGCGACGTGCTGCTGGGCCAGAACGTCTACTACCCGTACTCGCCCCCGGTGCCGCAGGGCGTCCAGGGCACGCTCAACGCCGAGACCGCCGCCGCCAAGAAGGCCGGGCTTCCGATCAAGGTCGCGCTCATCGCCACGGCGGTGGACCTCGGGCGTCATCCCCGAGCTGTTCGGCAAGCCCGCTGAACTACGCCAAGTTCCTGGACAAGGAGATCAGCTTCCAGGGGCCCCAGCCGCTGCTCGTGGTCATGCCCGCCGGCTACGGGGTCCAGGGCGTGAGCGCCAAGGCCGCGGCGGCCGTCAAGCGGCCTCGCGCTCCCCAAGGGCAAGACGAGCGTCGCGCTCGCCCAGGCCGCCATCACCGCCGTGGCCAAGGTCGCCGCCGCCGACGGCCATCCGGTCAAGGGCGTCGCCGGGGTCTCCTGCGGCTCCTCGGGCGGCGGCAGCTCGACGACCCCGCTGCTCATCGGGCTCATCGTGGCCGCCGTGCTGGTGGCGGGGGCGCTGATCCTGCTGCGCCGCCGGCAGGGCACGGCCAGCGCCGCGGGCTGACGGGTCGGTCGCGGCCGGGCGGCGGCGGGGGCTGCCGTCGGCGAAGCGGCATCCCGAGCGTCTACTGCGCTGGGGGAGAGCGGCTTGGGCTCTCGCGTTGAACGCTCACGACACCGCCCCCGATATCAGGCGCGTGCTCTGAGCGTCCAACATAGGTCCCGATCCGCGACGCACGGTCCTCGAGCCGCGGTGTGTGTGCTGTGCGTTCAGGATTCCGCCGCGGACGCCGGCGCAACGCTACGCCGCCCTCCCAGCCGTCGTTGACTCTCCGCGGCACCCCCCGCGCCGCGCCACCCGACCGGCGGCCACCCGACCGGCGGCCACCCGACCGGCGGCCACCCGACCGGCGGCCACCGCCTCGAGCGTCAGTCCCAGCGATGCCGCCCCGCCCGCAGCGCCCGCAGCTCCGATACCCCGCGGGGCTCACCGGCCCCGACCGGCGCGTCGGCGGCCACCGCCCCCGGCAGGACCCGAACGCTCGGCCGCTCGACGGTGCCGCCCTCACCATCCGCCTCCACCCGCAGCACCCGGGCCCCGGGCCGCGAGCTCACGCACCAGCTCACCTCGGTCCCGCACACCAGCAGGGCCGCGCAGTCGTCCACCGCGAACCCCGGCGCCATCGCCCCACTCCCCACCGCCTCCCGATAGGCCGGGAAGCCGCTCGGGCTCGCCGTCGAGGTGGACCGACAGGCTGCCCTCGATCAGGCCCAGGCCCGCGGCGGGACGCGGCGCGCCGCCGCTCATGGTGATCCCGCTCTCAAACCAGCACATGGCGCCGGCGCTCAGCCCGGCGAGGACGATGCCCCGCTCCCACGCCGAGCGCATCGCCTGATCGACGCCGTGCTCACGCCACACGGCGAGCATGTTGCGCATCGAGCCGCCCCCGACGTAGATGGCGTCCTGGGCGAGCAGATGGGTCGGCGGATCGATCCGGTCGCGGCCCAGGTGAAACAGCGACAGGACGCTGGGCTCGCACGGCCAGCCGCTGAAGCGCTCGTAAAGCGGGTGGTCTGGTCGCGCCCGTCGCCGCTGGCGGTGGGCAGGAAGCAGATCCGGGGCACGGGCTTGCCGGTGAGCGTCAGCACCAGCCGGTCAAGGGCGGCGCTGCGGTCCTGCATGGTGAAGCCCCCGCCGCCCATGGCGAGGATGCGCCGGCGGTCCTCGCCGCGCCGGCGGTCACGCGGCGCGGCGCAGCTCATGAGCGCCGAGATACCTCACAGAGAGATCTTCCTCCTTCGCGCCGCCGGTGCCGTCGGCGCACACGAACCGCGCGCGGGCATCGGGGCGCGAGGCGACCACCTCCACCAACTCCGTATCCACGAAGTGCAGGGCCGCGGCGTCTCCTACTCCGTAGCCCGCCGCCATGCCTCCGGCCACGGCCGACATGAACGCCGAGCGCCGGCCGGGCTCGTCGCTGTAGTGCACGGCGTTGCTCCAGGGCAGGAACCCCAGGCCCTCCAGCCGGCGCGGCGGCCCCTCGTGAAAGCCGGAGATCACGTCGGTGAACCAGCACAGCGAGCCCGCCGACCCTCCGCACAGCACCACCCCGGCGCGCCAGGCGTCATACAGCGCCAGGTCGATCCCGTGCGCCTGCCAGGCGCCCAGCAGCGAGACGAGGCTGCCCCCGCCCACGTAGATGAGGTCCTGGGCCTGGAGGTGGGCATAGGGGTCGCCCACGCCCGTCTCGCGGCGAAACAGCGAGATGTGCGACGGCTCGCAGCGCGAGGACGGGAACGCGCGGTAGAAGCGCACCACGTAGTGGTCGGCGTCCCCGCTGGCCGTGGGCAGGAAGCACACCCGCGGGCAGGCGACGCCGGTGAGCGAGAGGACGTGGTCGTCGAGCAGGGGGTTGCCCCACTCCATCGAGAATCCGCCGCCGCCGAACGCGACGATCTGAGGGGGTCTTGCGCTCATGTGCACAAGGCTCCCGGCCGCAGCCGCCACCGTCACTGGCCCCGTGGACAAGACTTGCCCACGCGGACCGTCCACAGCGGGCGCGGCTACGCTAACTGCTCTGCGCGGCCTCGGCCGAGGTGCCGATGTCGGCCATCTCACGGAACAGGCCGGTGACCACGAAGACGACCTGCTCCGCGATCTCCACGGCGTTGTCGCCCACCCGCTCCAGGCAGCGCGCCACCAGGATCATGAGCATCCCCCACTCGCGCAGCTCGAGGTCGTCCCCGATCTCCACGGCGCGCTTGAAGATGGCGCGGTTGAGCCGGTTGATCTCGGCATCCTGGCGCACGAGGTCCTGGGCGAGGTCGACGTTGCGGGTGCGCAACGCGTCCTTGGCCTGGGAGACCTCCGAGCGGGCAAGCTGCCCCATCCGCTCGATCGCGTCCAGCGTGTCCTTGTCCTTGGGCGCGTCATGGCCCGACAGCGGCACGAGCTTGGCGATGTTCACGCACTGGTCGCCCATGCGCTCGATGCAGCGGATGCAGTGCAGCAGCGCCGCCACGATCCGCAGGTCGGTGGCGACCGGTGACTGGCGGGCCAGCAGCGACAGGATCCCCTGGTGCACCTCGAGGTAGCGCCCGTCGATGCGGTCGTCGTCGGCGACGACCATCGCGGCGAGCTCGACGTCCTGGTAGCTGACGGACTCCAGCGCCCGGTCGAGCTGCCCGATCACGAGGTCCAGGCCGCCGAGAACCTGACGCTCCAGCTCCTTGAGGTCCTCGCGGAATTGGTGGCGCGTCTCCTGCATATGTCAGGCCCCCTAACCGAACTTGCCGGTGACGTAGCGCTCGGTGCGCTCGTCGGTTGGGTTGGTGAAGAGCTTGGTCGTCTCGTCGTGCTCCACGACCTCGCCGTCGAGCATGAACACCGTCGAGTTGGCCAGGCGCGCGGCCTGCTGCATGTTGTGGGTGACGATCACGATCGTGTAGCGGCTCTTGAGCTCGTCGATGAGCTCCTCCACCTTCAGCGTCGCGATCGGGTCAAGCGCCGACGCCGGCTCATCCATGAGGATCACCTCGGGCTCGACGGCGACCGCACGGGCGATGCACAGGCGCTGCTGCTGGCCGCCGGACAGGCCGATGCCGGGGGCGTTGAGCCGGTTCTTGACCTCGCCCCACAGACCGACCGCCCGCAGGGCGCGGTGGACGCGCTCGCGCAGGTTGTCGTGCTTGGTCCCGGTCAGCCGCAGGCCCGCGGCCACGTTGTCGAAGATCGACATCGTTGGGAACGGGTTGGGCTTCTGGAACACCATCCCGATCATCCGTCGTACGGCGGTGACGTCCACCCCGTCGGCATAGACGTCGAGCTCGTCGAGCGAGACGCTGCCCTCTGACCGGGCGCCCGGGATCTCCTCGTGCATGCGGTTGATGCAGCGCACCATCGTCGACTTGCCGCAACCCGACGGGCCGATGATCGCGGTCACCTCGTTGGCGGGGAAGTCGATGTCGATGCCCTTGACCGCGTGCACGGACCCGTAGTAGGCGTGCAGGCCTCGGACCTTGATGCCGTGCCCCTTGCGGCGCTCTCCCATCGCGGAGAGGTCGGGCGCAGCCTCGGCCTCGGGCGGTTCTCCGGTGGTCGCCATTTCCTGAGGTTCCTTGGTCGTCGTTTCGGGTCCGATCATGCCATGCGGCTCCTTCGCGAGACCGCTCGCGCGATCAGATTGAGTAGCAGTACGAGGGCGACCAGCGTGAGCGCGGCACCCCAGGCGCGGGCGACGACCACGTTGCGAGGGTTGGTGATGTCGTTGAAGATCTGCACCGGGAGCGTGTTCATCTCCGAGTTGAGGTTCCCGGTGAGCACGGATGCCGATGAGACCGTGAACAGCAGCGGCGCCGTCTCACCCATGCCGCGAGCGATCGCCAGCAGGGACCCGGTGACCAGGCCGGTGCGCGCCGTGGGGAGCACCACCTTCCACACGATCCGCCAGCGCGGGGCCCCCAGGGCCAGCGCGGCCTCGCGCAGGCTGGAGGGCACCAGCAGCAGCACCACCTCACACGACCGGATCACGATCGGCAGCATCAGCAGCGACAGCGCCAACGCGCCCTTCCAGCCGGCGAACCCGCTGCCCCCGAAGTGCGAGATCACCAGCACGATGTAGATGAACAGGCCGAACACGATCGACGGCACGCCCGTCATGACGTCGACGAAGTAGCGCACCACGTTGGCAAAGCGGCCCTCCTTGCCGTACTCGGTGAGGTACAGCGCCACGGCGATCCCGATCGGGACCGCGATGAGGGTAGCCACCGCCACGATCTCGAGCGTGCCCAGGATCGCGCTGCGGATCCCCCCGGGGTTGCCGAAGAAGTTGCCGTTGGGGTCGCTGGAGAAGAACGTGGCGCTCCACGAGCCGAGGCCCTTGTAGAGCAGGTAGTAGATGATGAGGACCAGGGGAACCAGCGCCACGCCCGTGCCCGCCATCAGCACCCCGCGCATGACCGCATCCTTGCGCTTACGTCCGGGGCTGGTCTGCGGAAGCAGAGACGCGCTCAACGTGCTCATCAGTTCGCTCCCGCGCTCGCCGGGCTGAACACGCCACCCGTTGCCCCGGCGCGGCTCGGCGTCAGGGGCGCCCATGCGTCGCGTTCCGCGGCGGACGAACCATCGCGCGAGGATGTTGACGAACAGCGTCAGCACGAACAGCACCAGCCCGGCGGCGAACAGGGCCGAGCGCGTGCAACGGCTGGTTGGCGGCCTCGCCGAACTCGTTGGCGATGACCGCCGCCAGCGTGTAGCCCTGGTCGAACAGGTGCTTGCCGATCGTCGGCGCGTTGCCGATCGTCAGCACGACCGCGATCGTCTCGCCGATGGCGCGTCCCAGACCCAGCATCGCTCCGCCGGTGATGCCGGGGCGCGCGTACGGGAGGACCGTCATCCGGATCATCTCCCAGCGTGTGGCGCCGAGGGCCAGCGCAGCCTCCTTGTTCTCGGCCGGCACCGTCGCCAGCACCTCGCGGGAGATCGCCGAGACGATCGGCAGGATCATGATGGCCAGGATGAGCCCGGCGATGAAGTAGTTGCCCGGAGTGATCGTGCTGGCGCCCCCGCCGATGAAGGGGATGAACGAGAAGGTGTTGGCGAACCACTTCTCGGCGGGCTCGAGCTTGGGGCCGAGCACGAACACGCCCCACAGCCCGTAGACGACCGACGGCACCGCCGCCAGCAGGTCGACGAGCATGCCCAGCGGAGCGCGGGCGCGGCGCGGGCACAGCTCGGTGAGGTACAGCGCGGTGGCGACGGCCACCGGGACCCCGATGAGCAGCGCGATCGCCGAGGTGATGAGCGTTCCGACGACGAGCGGAGCCCCGTGGAAGACGGTGCGGCTGATGTCCCAGTCGTTACCGAAGATGAAGCTCAGACCGAAGCTGTTCAGCGCCTTGGTCGACTCGCCGATGAGGCGGACGAAGAAGTAGGCGATGAGCAGCAGGATCAGGACCGCCAGGGCGGTCAGACCCCACTGCAGCAGCTGATCCGGCAGCCGTGACGCCGGCGACCGCGCAAACGCGGAGCGGCCGCCGGTCACGGTGGTGGCCCTTGCCTCCATGACGACTCAGTCCCTGAGGGTGGTGTCCTAGGAGATCGGCGAGCCGTTGCAGGTCATGGTGGCCAGCTGCGTGTTGTCCTTGGCGGCCAGCGACGAGGGCAGCGGCGCGTAGGGCAGCTTGTTGGCGCCCGAGCCGAGCGTCTGCTGGCCGGCGCCGAACGCGTAGGCCAGGAACGACTTCAGGCCCTTGGCGGTCGAGGCGCTCTCCTTGTCCGCCTTGCACGGGTCCTTGTAGACGTCGAGGAACGTCTGGGACACGATCGGGTAGGCGCCCGCGCCCGGCGAGTTGATCGTCGAGATGCCCAGGTCCGCCGGGACCTTGATCCCGTTGGCCGCCGCCGAGGTGTTGGCGATCGTCGGCAGCACGTACGAGCTGCCGTTCTTGACCGCGGCGTAGGTGAAGCCGTTCTCCAGCGCGTAGGCCTGCTCGACGTAGCCGACCGCGCCCTGGGTCTGCTTGACCGCCGCGGCGACGCCGGAGTTCTTGGCCGCGCCGGTGCCCACCGGCCACTTGACGTCCTTGCCGTCGCCGATCGAGGACTTCCAGGTCGGGCTCACGTCGGACAGGTACGTCGTGAAGCCGGCGGTGGTGCCCGAGGAATCGGAGCGGTGCACGACGGTGATCGCGGTGCTCGGCAGACTCATGCCCGAGTTCAGCGCCTTGATCGCCGGGTCGTTCCAGGTCTTGATCTTGCCGCTGAAGATGTTGGCGAGCGTCGGACCGTCGAGCTTGAGGCCGCTCTTGATCCCCGGCAGGTTGTAGGAAACGGTGATCGCGCCGAAGGCAACCGGGAACTGGAGGACCGGGCCCTTCATCGCCTTCGTGTCGGCGCGCCTTCAGCGCCGGGTCAGACCCGGCGAAGTCCACGGTGGCCGTCTGGAGGTCGGCGACGCCGGTGCCGGAACCGACCCCGTTGTAGTTGACGGTCAGACCCTGGCTCTTGAGGTTGGAGCCCCACTGCTGGTAGATCGGCTGGGCTAGCGTCGAGCCGGCGCCGTTGAGCGTCGCCGGACTCAGCTTGGCGCTGCTCGAGCCCCCGGACGCGGAGGAGCTCCCCGTCGATCCGCCGCTCCCGCCGGCACTGGCCGAGCCGCTACTGGAATTGCTGCTGCCACACGCAGCAATGGCAAGCGCAGCGGCCAACGACACCGCGACCCCGCCGAGACGATTTGTACGCACTTGGTTTCTCCTTCGTTTTCAGTTCGAGTCGGGCAGAGTCTCGGCGCCGGACTGCCGCATGGTGTTAACGAGTTGTGAACCCGCGGTTATCACTTGCCGGAGTCCGCGGCAAGGCGATACCCGAGCCCGAAATGCGTGTGGATGAACGACCGACCGGGCAGCGCCGCCTCGAGCTTGACCCGGAGCTTGCGGACGTAGACGTCCACTGAGCGGTCGCGCACCCGCATCTCCCGTCCCCACACGAGGCGGAAGAGCTCTTCGCGGGTGACGATGCGATCAGCCCGCCGGGCCAGCTCGGTGAGCAGCCGCAGCTCGCGGATCGACAGCATCAGCGCCCGGCCCTCGGCCCGGGCCAGATGCTCGTCGGGGACGATCTGGAGCGGACCCACCTCCAGCACCTCCTGCCGTGCCTGAGCTAGCTGCGTCACGCCTTCGGCATGCTGCTGCGGCGCAGAGCCGCTGGCGTTATCAGCTTGTGACGAGCGTGTGAATCAATTGTGAACGCGCCCGCGTGTGCGCGCGCCGCGCCGTCAGCCGGCCAGCGCCGAGTCCAGCGCCTCGGTGTCCAGCCGCTCGACGGTGTGCGCCGAGGTGATCATGTCCAGCTCCTCCTCCGCGCTGTTCTCGGGCTCGGGGGAGAAGCGGTAGCCGACGCCGAAGTGCGTGTGGATGTAGCTCCACTCGGGCGAGCCCGACCGCAGCTTCTGGCGCAGCTTGCGCACGAACACGTCGACGGAGCGGTCGCCGTGGGCCATGGCGTAGCCCCACACGCGCTCGTAGATCTCCTCGCGCCGCAGCACGCGGTCAGACCCGGTGAGCAGGTGCAGGATCTCGAACTCCCGCGCCGTCAGCTCCAGGCTGACCTCGTTGACGTAGGCCTGGTAGAGGTCGGGACGGATCGTGATCTCGCCGAACGTGGCGGCGGCATCGAGCGCGGGCATCTCCGTGCGCCGGTGGCGGCGCACGGCGGCCTCGATGACGCAGATGAGCTCCTCGGCGTGGCACGGCTTGGTGATCCAGGCGTCGGCGCCGAGGCGCAGGCCGCGGACCCGCTGGGCCACCGACGACGGTCCCGTGCACACCACCACCGCCAGCCCGGGCAGCCGGGCGCACACCTGCTCCAGATAGCTCCAGCCCGTCGGCCCGAGGATGGCCAGGTCCAGGACGATCGCGTTGAGGCGCATCGTCACGAGGGCATCGGTGTTCAGCGGCGCGGACAACGGCCGGTATTCGCATCCCAGAGCGTCCAATCGCTTGGACAGGACCTGCATGAAGCCCGGATCGCGGTCGAGCACCGCCAGACGAAGGCGGTTCTGGCCGCGCTGTGCCGGGGCGGTGGTCGGGTACCCGCGACAGCGTCTCGCTGCGCTCAATCGACATGGCCGCCACTCTAACCCACACCCTGCCCGGGCTGGCCCGCCCGCGGCCCTCGGTCACAAGATCTTTACGTGCAAACAGCGGCGATCCCGCCGGCGGCCCCACAGAATCCGCTCGCACCTCATCTGAGCGTGTGAAGCGCGGATGAGCGTCCCATCACCAGCGCTCGATATCAAGCCCGCCTGTACGCTCTGAACCGTGCGGCAGTCCCGGTCTCGGCAGGTGCGCGTCGTGCGGGGTTCTCGTCCGCGCGCCCGCGCGCACGCGCTGGTGGCGGTGCTGGCGGCCGCGGCGGTCGTGGCCGGGTGCGGCTCCTCATCCTCCTCGAAGACCGCCTCCGCAGACCGGGACGAGCGCGGGCACGACCTCGTCCTCGGCCCCCAGCAGCGCCCCGGCGCCCGCGGTGGCCGATCTTTCCGCCGCCGTGCATCCCCGGGCCTCCCAGTTCCCGTCCGCGAGCGGCAAGAGCCTCAAGGACCTCGGCGACGCTGGCGAAGTCCAGCGTCGAGCTCGGCGCGGCGACCGGCACGTTCACGCCCGGAACCCAGCGCTACGCCTTCGCGCTGACCACCAACGCCGGCAAGTTCGTCTACGCGCCCACCGCCATCTACGTCGCCTCGAACCCGGGATCGCCCGCCAAGGGGCCGTACCTGGCCCCCGCGGATCCGATGACGGTGTTGCCCCAGTACCGCAGCAAGGAGAACTCCGGGCCGGGCGGGATCCAGGCGATCTATGCCGCCCAGGTGCCCGTGCCCAAGGCCGGCACCTACTTCGTGCTGGCGCTCACCAAGGGGCCGAGCGGTCTGATCGGGGCCACCGGCGAGCTCGCCGCCGCGCCGTCGTCGCAGATCCCGGGGGTCGGGGACCGCCCGCCCGACATCGCCACCGACACCTCAGCGACCGTCCACGGCGACGAGAAGCTCCTGACGACCCGGCTGCCTCCGGAGAGCATGGCGTCGGTCTCGTTCAACCAGCGTCCTGGGCAAGAAGCCGGTCGCGCTGCTGTTCTCCACGCCGCAGCTGTGCATCTCGCGCGTGTGCGGGCCGGTGACCGACGTCGCCGTCCAGGTCCAGCATCGCTTCGGCGACCAGGTGGCCTTCATCCACGAGGAGGTCTACGTGGACAACCAGCCCAGCAAGGGCCTGCGCCCGCAGCTCAAGGCCTTTCACCTGCGCACCGAGCCGTGGCTGTTCGTGATCAACCGCCAGGGCAAGATCGTCGCTCGCCTGGAGGGGGCCTTCGGCACCAACGAGGTGACCCAGGCCATCCAGGCCGCGCTGCGATGAGCCGCACGCGTCCCACCGGCGCGCTCGCCGCGACGGCGCTCGCCACGATGGCGCTCGCCGCGCTGGCGGCGGGCTGCGGCTCGAGCTCGGGCTCGTCGATCACCGCGCCCAAGGTCGCCCCCGCCCAGACCTACAGCCTCGCCGGATTTCAGCCGAGCGGGACGATCGCCCCGGGCACGCCCACGATGATGACGTTCGACATCAAGCAGCCCAACGGGCGGACGCTCACCCAATACAAGACCGGCCCGGGCCCCCACACCGGCGTGCACCTGATCATCGTCCGCGACGACCTGGCCTACATCATCCACCAGCACCCGCCGATCCCCGCCAGCGGGGTGCTGCACCAGTCGGTGACCTTCCCCGCCCCCGGGCCCTATCACGTCCTCGTCGACGTGTATCCCGACATCCCCGGCGGGCAGCCCAACTTCCAGCTGTTTCGCAACGTCACCGTGGCCGGCGCCTACCACCCGATCAAGCTGCCGCCGTTCAAGGCCCACCAGGTGATCGACTGGCGTTCACTTCGACATGCAGCCCCACCCCGCGATCCATGCCATCCAGGCCGTGTTCCTGCACGTCAACGTCACCGACGCGCACGGCAAGCCGATCACCTTCGTGCCCTGGTTCGGGGCGCTGGCGCACGCGATCTTCTTCCAGGAAGGGACGCTCAACTACTTCCACACGCACGTGTGCGCGCCTGACGCGCCCAATTGCGGCAGCCTCGCCGGCGCCCCGAAGATCTCCGGCACCTCCACGTCACCGGGGAAGCTCACGCTGGGCGTGCTCCTGCCCGTCCCGGGCACGTGGCGGCTGTTCGTCCAGCTCAGGGTCCACGGCCGCGTGGTCACCGCCCCCTTCACGCTCGACGTCGCTTCAGAAACCCAGTGATGTCCTTAAGTCTTGGCTAAAGCAGCCGCCGCTATCCTGACGCGTCCCGGAGACTCGTCGGCGTGCCGGGCGCCGGTCCGCATGTCGCATGGCCTCACGTAAAGAGCAAAAAGAAGCCGCCCGCCAGCGGCGGCTCGCCGAGGAGCGGGCCCGCGCCGAGCGCGCCCGCCGCGATCGCCGCCTGCGCATGCTCGGTGGGACGCTCGTCGGCGCGATCGCCGTCGTCGTGGTCGCCATCGCCGTCTCCTCGGGCGGCGGCAGCCCGCAACGTGATCAAGCCCAACAGCGCGGCGGCCAAGAAGGCCCAGTCGACGGTCAACACGCTGTTGGCGGGGATCCCGCAGCAGGGCGACACGCTGGGCTCGCCGAGCGCCAAGGTGACCGTCACCGAATACGGCGACCTCGTGTGCCCGGTCTGCAAGGAATTCGCCCTCGGCGCCGAGAACCAGCTCATCGCCAACGAGGTCCGCTCGGGCAAGGTCAAGATCGTCTACAAGGCGCTCGAGACCGCCTCCCAGGACGCGAACAACTCGATGTTCGTGCCCCAGCCAGACCGCCGCTCTGGCGGCCGGGAACCAGAAGAAGGGCTGGAACTACATCGAGCTCTTCTACCACGAGCAGGGTGACGAGGCGACCAGCTACGTGACCGACAACTACCTCGGCGGCCTGGCCAAGCAGATCCCCGGACTGAACTTCAGCCAGTGGACCTCGGATCGACAGGCCTCGCACCTGAGCTCCCAGGTCAACGCGGACATCTCGGCCGCCAACGCCGCCGGCTTCAACAGCACGCCCACGATCGCTGGTCTCCGGCCCCAAGAGCCAGGCGCAGCCGATCGTCGGCGACACCGACCTACGGCGCGCTGCAGACGGCGATCAGCTCGGTGTCATGAGGTTCCCGCTCCGCAGGGTGATGCTCGTTCTGGCGGTCATCGGCCTGGGAGTGGCGACCTATCTCACGATCATCCACTACGCCGGCATCAAGCCGGCGTGCACCGCGGGCCAGTCCTGCATCAAGGTCCAGAGCTCGGTGTGGTCCAAGCTCGACGGGGTCCCCGTCGCGCTGCTGGGACTGATCGGATACATCGGCATCACCGCGCTCGCTGCTGGCCCCCGACCGTGAGGAGTCGCGGCTGGCCACGCTGGGCCTCACGCTGGTCGGCTTTGCCTTCAGCGGCTATCTCACCTACCGCGAGCTCTTCTCCATCCACGCGATCTGCGAGTGGTGCGCGTCGAGCGCGGTCATCCTGACGCTGCTGTTCATCTGCGCGGCGTACCGCTACGTGACCGTCTCTGACTACGTCGCCCCGGCAGCGCCGGCGCCGTTGCCGCCCAAGGGCAAGAAGGCCGCCGCCACGGCCTCGCGGGCCGCGAGCCGCTCCAAGGCCCGCACCTGACTCAGCGGCCTCGATGGCGGCGAGCCGTCCGCCCGGGCCCCCATCATGCGACGCGTGAGCTGGCGATCGACGCGCGCCGCGGGCCAGGAGGGGCATCGCAACCGTCAGGTCGCCGTCGTCGATCTCGGCTCCAACTCGTGGCGGCTGGTCGTCTTCACCTATGGCGGCGCGGGCCGATTCCTGGTGGAAGCTCACCGACGAGCTCTATGAGACCGTCCGCATCGGCGCCGGGCCTGGCCGCCTCGGGCAAGCTCAGCTATGAGGCGATCGGCCGCGGCCTGGAGACCCTCGGGGTCTTCGCCCGCTTCTGCCGGGCCAACCATCTCGACGCCGAGGACGTCCATGTCGTCGCCACCAGCGCCATCCGCGACGCCGCCAACGGCGAGCGCTTCCTCGCCGACGCCCAGGCCGCGACCGGCCTGACCATCGAGACGCTGTCGGCGCAGGACGAGGCCTACTACGGCTACGTCGCCGCGGTCAACACCACCACGCTGACCGACGGCGTCGTGCTCGACATCGGGGGCGGCAGCATGCAGCTCACCCACGTCGAGGGCCGTCACGCGCGGGAGTCGGCCTCCTTCCCGCTGGGCGCCGTCCGCGTCACCGAGCAGTTCCTCCCCGGCGACGGCCCGGTCAAGAAGAAGGACCTGGCCAGGCTGCGCGACCACGTCGCCGAGACGGTGTCGGGGCTGGACTGGCTGGCCTCGTCGGGCAAGCGGATGGTGGGCATCGGCGGCGCGGTGCGCAACCTGGCCGCCGCCGCCCAGGCCGCCAACGGCTCGCTCGATCTCGGCGTCCAGGGCTTCCTCATCACCCCCAAGGTGCTCTCTGACCTCACCGACCGAGCTGGCCTCGATGTCGGTGCAGGAGCGCGGCATGGTCCCCGGGATCAAGCCCGGCCGCGGCGACATCATCCTCGCCGTCGGCCGTCGTGCTGGACACCGTCGTCTGCATCGGCGGCTTCGACGGGATCGAGGCCACCGAGGCCGGCCTGCGCGAGGGCGTGTTCCTGGCCCGCACCCTGCTCGACGGGAGACCCTCCGCTGTTCGACGACGTCCGCGGCGCTGCCGTGCGCAACCTCGCGATCCAGTACGAGTCGGACATCGCCCACGTCGAGCACGTGGCCAAGCTCTCGCTGCAGATGTTCGACTCGCTGGTCAGCGGCGGGCTGTTCAAGCCGGCCGAGGGCGAGCGCGAGCTGCTGTGGGCGGCCTCGATGCTCCACGACGTCGGCATGACGATCTCCTACGACGACCACCACAAGCACTCGCGCTATCTCATCGAGAGCGCCGAGCTGCCCGGCTTCGACCCGCGCGAGCGGGCGCTGATCGCCCAGATCACCCGCTATCACCGCAAGGGCATCCCCAAGCTCGGGATCATCGAGGCGATCGCCCACGACGGCGACGAGGAGCTGCTGGACCGCTGCGCGGTCATCCTGCGCCTGGCCGAGCACCTGGAGCGCGGGCGCGACCAGTCGGTGTCCGAGGCCCGCCTGCGACACCAACGGCGACGGCGTCGACCTGCACCTCAAGGCCGGCGGCGATCTCACGCTGCCGCGCTGGAGCGTGGAGCGCTACGGCGACGGCGAGGCGTTTGAGCGCGTGTTCGACCGCCGCCTGCTCATCGGCTGAGCTCCGGCCTGCGTCGCTCCGGGGTTTGGAGTATCGTGCGCGCCGAGCATGAGGAGATGGTGGCTGGCGTGCGCCGTGGCGGTGCTGCGGCGCGGGACTGATTCCCGCATCGGCGTCGGCGGCGATCTCGAGCGTGCTCGGCGGCCAGACGGTCAGCGGCAATCGCCGTTCCGTGCACGACGCAGACCGACGGCACCCGCGTCTGCCAGGGCGACTTCAGCTCGAGCGGCGGTCCGGACACGCGCCTGAAGAGCTTTGACGGCACCCCGCTCGCGCTGTACGTGATCCTGCCGCCCGCCGCCTGCCGTCGGGCACCGACGGGGCCTACCCGCTGGTGGTGCAGAGCCACGGCTGGGGCGGCCAGGCCGGCGGTCTGACCGACACCCAGTACGGCGGGCCCACCGCCGACCAGTGGGCCAAGGACGGCTACGCCGTGCTCCAGCTCACCGCGCGCGGGTTCGGGGACTCGTGCGGGAGTGCCGCCTCCCGGCTCGCCGACCCCACCGGATGCGCCAACGGCTACCTCCGCCTCGACGACGACCGCTACGAGGTCCGCGACGTGCAGAACGCGATCGGCCTGCTCGTCGACGAGGGCATCGCCAACCCAGCGCAGATCGGGGTCACCGGCGAGTCCTACGGCGGCGGCGTGTCGCTGGCGCTGGCCACGCTGCGCGACCGCGTGATGAACGCCGACGGCTCGGTGAGCCCGTGGCGCAGCCCGGCCGGGACCCCGCTGCACATCGCCGCCGCGGCGCCGGTCATCCCGTGGAGCGACCTCGTCTACGCGCTCATCCCCAACGGCCGCACCCTCGACTACCAGGTGGCCTCGCCGACCACGGACCTGTCCCCGCTCGGGGTCGAGAAGCAGTCGTTCGTCTCCGGGCTGTACGCGCTGGGGTCGCTGAGCGGCTACTACGCGCCCGCCGGGACCAACTCGCAGGCCGACCTCACCACATGGTTTGCCTCGCTCAACGCGGGCGAGCCCTACGACGGCAACGCCGAGGATGAGGCCATCGCCGCCCAGATCGCCCAATACCACTCGTCCTACTACCTGCTCGACGGCGCCTACGGAGTGACCCCGGAGGCGCCGCCGCCGCTGCTCATCGCCAACGGCTTCACCGACGACCTGTTCCCCGTCGACGAGGCGCTGCGCTACTACAACCTCGAGCGCGCCACGTACCCGAGCGACTGGATCAGCCTGTTCGACTACGACGGCGGCCATCAGCGCGGGCAGAACAAGCCGGCCGATGCGGCGCTGCTGGCCCAGCACATCGAGCGGTTCTTCGACACCTTCGTCAAGACCGGCTCGACCCCGCTGGTGCGCCCGGCGCCGAGCGTGACCGCGCTCACCCAGACCTGCCCGAGCACAGCGCCGTCGGGCGGGCCGTTCACCGCCTCCACCTGGGCCGGCCTGCACCCCGGCGAGGTGGACTTCTCCTCGCTGCCGGCGCAGACGGTGAGCTCGGGCGCGGGCAATCCCACCGTTGCCCAGGCCGTGGATCCGATCAGCGGACCGGGGGCCTGCGCCACCGCGACCGCCACCGATCAGGGCGCCGGGGTCGCCAGCTATCGCCTGCCGGCGGCCGCCGGATCGGGCTACACCCTGCTCGGCTCGCCGACGGTGATCGCGAACCTCAGCGTCAGCGGGACCTTCGCGGAGCTGGCGGCGCGGCTGTGGGACGTGAACCCGACCGCCAACACCGAGACGCTCGTGGCCCGCGGGCTCTACCGGGTCACCGCCGGCGGGCCCCAGGTGTTCCAGCTGCACCCGGGGGCCTGGCACTTCGCCGCCGGGCACATCGCCAAGCTGGAGTTGCTCGGCCAGGACAGCCCCTACGCCCGGACCTCCAACGGCCAGTTCTCGATCGCGGTGTCCGATCTGCAGCTGCGCCTGCCCGTCCACGAGGTCCCGGGTGCCCCGGGCACCCCGGCGGCCGTGACGCCACCGCTGCCGCCCTTCTCCTCCTCGACGGCGCGATGCACCACCCGGCCGACCTCGAGGATCGCCAAGCGGGCCGTGCGCGCCTCGCGTCACGGCTTCTTCGTGCGTGGCCGCGCCTCTGAGCGCCCATGCCCGGGCGCCCTGCCCGCGGTCAGCGGCGAGGAGCTCGTTGCCCATGTCTTCGTCAGCGTCTACCGGACCTACGCCCACGGTCGCTGCCGGTTCCTGTTGCGTAACGGGCGGCTCGGCGCCAAGCGCTCGTGCGCCCGGCCGGTCCAGTTCCGCGCGCGCGGGATGGGCGTGTGGTCGCTGCGGCGCCACCAGCGCATCCCCCGCGGGAGCTACCTCATCCGCGCCGACGCCGTCGATGGCCTGCACCACCACCAGCGCCACAGCGGCGCCTCCGTGGTGCGCGTCCGCGTGAGGTAGCCGCGTTCACAGAACGTTCACCACGGCGCCGGGCTGTCCCGCTTAGCCTGGGCAGCACATGCGTCGTACAGTAAGGGCATGCTCTGGCTCCTGCGGCACGCGGAGGCCGCCGACGGCGCCCCCGACGAAGAGCGCCCGTTGACCGAGCGCGGCATCGTGCAGGCGCAGGACGCGGGACACGCGCTGGCGGCGCTCGGCGTCACCATCGACGCCTGCCTGTCCAGCCCCAAGGTCCGGGCCGTGCAGACGGCCCAGCACGCGTGCGCGCCGCTCGGCGTCGAGGTGACCCTTGAGCGCCGGCTCGCCGGCGAGCCCTTTGACGCCTACGACCTGGTCGCCGGGTTGGGCGACGTCCTGCTCGTCGGCCACGACCCGTCGTTCACGCTGACCCTTCACGACCTCACCGGCGCCCAGGCGCGGATGAAGAAGGGCGGCCTGGCGGGGATCTCCAAGGGGGAGCTGGTCGTGCTCATGCGCCCCACCGAGTTGAGCGCCATCGCCGGACGCGAGCGAGTGGCAGCCGGATGACGCATGCGGCCACCCTTGCAGCGAGCTTGGATGGCGAGCGGTTGCCAGCATGAGCGAGACCGGCTCCGAGCCCCGCGAGGCGACGGCCGTCGCGCCCCCCGAGGTCAACGGGTCCGGGCCCGGCCAGGTGCCCGACCTGCGCGACCCCTCGCTGTTCGTCAACCGCGAGCTCTCCTGGCTTGACTTCAACGACCGCGTCCTGCAGCTTGCCGAGGACGAGTCACTGCCGCTGATCGAGCGGCTGAAGTTCCTGGCCATCTTCGTCACCAACCTCGACGAGTTCTTCATGATCCGGGTCGCGGGCGTGCACGACCAGGTCGATGCCAGGATCGACGCGCGCGGTCCCGACGGCCTCTCGCCCACCGAGGTGCTGGCCGGGATCCACGATCGCGTCCGTGACCTCGACCGTCGCCACGCCGAGCAGTTCTCCGGCGGGGTCCAGCCGGAGCTGGCCGCCCAGGGCATCCGCATCGTCAGCTGCACCGAATCGGGCGCGTCCGACGAAGCGATCGAGCGGCACTTCCGCGAGCAGATCTTCCCCGTACTCACCCCGCTGGGCGTCGGCGCCGGCCGGCCCTTCCCCTACATCTCCAACCTGTCGCTGAGCCTGATCGTGCACCTCCACGACCCCGACGCCGACCAGGAGGCGTTCGCCCGGGTCAAGGTGCCCAAGGAGGTCCTGCCGCGGTTCGTGGAGATCGAGAGGGACACGTTCATCCCGCTCGAGGACATCATCGCGCGCCACCTCGACGCGCTGTTCCCGGGAATGGAGATCCTCAGCCACGATCTATTCCGCGTCACGCGTGATGCCGATTTCGAGGTCTCCGACGAGGCCGACGACCTGCTGCAGGCGGTCGAGGACGAGCTGCGACGCCGGCGCTTCGGCGAGGTCGTACGCCTGGAGGTCGGGGCGGACATGGACCCCGCCCTGCGGACGCGCCTGATCGAGTGGCTCAACGTTGACGAGGTCCAGGTCTATGACGTCAAGGGCCTGCTCGACCTCGGCGACCTGTGGCAGATCGCCTCGGTCAAGGACCATCCCGACATCCGCTGGCCCAGCTGGACGCCGGTGACCGCCCCCGGCCTCGTCACCGCCCAGTCCGACGGTGACGCCCAGCCCGACATGTTCGCGATGATGCGCGCCGGCGACGTCCTCGTCCACTACCCCTACCAGTCGTTCACCTCCAGCGTGGAGCGGTTCGTCAAGCAGGCGGTCGACGACCCCAACGTGCTCGCGATCAAGATGACCGTGTACCGGACGTCCGACGACTCAGCGCTGGTCCCGTCGCTCATCGAGGCCGCCGAGAAGGGCAAGCAGGCGGTCTGTCTGGTGGAGCTCAAGGCCCGCTTCGACGAGCGTCAGAACATTCACTGGTCCCGGGCGCTGGAGGAGGTGGGCGCGCACGTCGTCCATGGCATCCCCGGGCTCAAGACCCACGCGAAGGCGATCCTCATCGTGCGCCGCGAGCGCGGCACGGTCCGCAACTACGTGATGATCGGGACCGGCAACTTCCACGCGAAGAACGCTCGGCTGTATGAGGACTTCGGCTTCTTCACCATCGACCAGGAGCTCGGCGACGAGGTCGCCAACCTGTTCAACACGCTGACCGGGTACGGCCGCCCGCAGCGTCAGCGCAAGACGCTGGTCGCCCCGATCTGGTTGCGCCAGCCGCTCATCAACGAGATCGACCGCACGATTGAGGCCCACCAGGAGGGCCAGGACGCGCGGATCGTGATGAAGATGAACGCGCTCGTGGACCAGAAGGTCATCGAGGCGCTCTACCGTGCCTCTCAGGCCGGCGTGCCGATCGCGCTCAACGTCCGCGGGATCTGCTGTCTGGTGCCGGGCATCCCCGGGGTCAGCGACACGATCGAGGTGGTGTCGGTGGTCGGTCGCTTCCTGGAGCACAGCCGCGTCTATTCCTTCCACCGCGGCGACGAGCACGTCTACTACATCGGCTCGGCCGACCTGATGCCCCGCAACCTCGACACCCGGGTCGAGCTGTGCGTGCCGATCGAGCGTCCCGAGCTGCAGGCCGAGCTGCAGGACACGTTGGACCGCTGCCTCGCCGACGACACGTACTCCTGGACGATGGCGCCCGACCACTCGTGGAGCCGGCGGCACGGCAATTCACGCAGCGTGCACAACGAGCTCATGGAGCGGACCCTGGCGTGGGCCGCGAGCGCCGGCACCTCGACCTAGTACACGCATCCGCAAGTTCTGCGCGCCGACGAGATCGCGTCGGCCTTCGGCCACATCCATGACGCTCGCGGCCCGGCGTCGTCGTGTGACGCCGGGCGCGAGCGCCTGAGCTGCGAGGGTCAGGCCGGGGTCAGCCGCCGCTCGACGCCTGCGCGGGCCGGTTGCCCAGGGTGACCTTCACCTGCTTGCTCTGACCGGAGCGCTTGACCGACAGGGTCACCTGCTGTCCAGGCTTGTAGTTGTCAAGCGTGGCGATGAACGCGTCGCTCGTGGTGATCGGCGTGCCGTTGATCGCGGTGACGACGTCTCCGACCCGCAGGCCGGCCTGGGACGCCGGCGTGTTCGGCTTGATCTGGACGATGTTCGCGGGGCTGTCGCCGCCGTTCGGCAAGGAGATGCCGACGAAGGCGTGCTCGACCTTGTGGCCGGCGATGATCGTGGTCGCGACCTTCTTGGCGGTGTCGGACGGGACGGCGAATCCCACGCCCGAACTCGATCCCTCGCCGCCGGCGGTCTGGTTGTTGGTCTCGATCTGGTCGTTGAGCCCCAGGACGCGCCCATTGGCGTCCAGCAGCGGACCGCCCGAGTTGCCGGGGTTGATGGCCGCGTCGGTCTGGATGGCGTTGGGGATCGTGAAGGTGTTGGGCGCCTGGATGCTGCGGCCCGTCTGGCTGACGATCCCGGTCGTGGTCGTCTCGGGCAGGCTGAACGGGCTGCCGATGGCCACCACCGGGTCGCCCACCTGGGCCTGTGAGGAGTCCGCCAGCGGGATCGGGTGCAGCTGGGAGGCAGGGACGTTGACGTGGATGACCGCCACGTCGGTGGACGGGTCGGTGCCGACCACCTTGGCGGGGACGCTCTTGCCGTCCTGGAAGTTGACGGTCACCGAGGTCGCGCCCGCCACGACGTGCTCGTCGGTGAGGATATTGCCGTTGGTGTCATAGACCACGCCCGCGCCCTCACCCTTGGTGGTGCCGCCCTGGCCGCCGAAGAACCCGAAGCCCGGGTTCTGGCTCTGCGCGGTCACGACGATGTCGACCACTCCGGGGCTGGCGGCCTTGTAGATCTGGTTGATGCTCAACCCGGTCCCGCTCTTGAACGCCGTCGGCTCAGCCGAGGTGTTCGAGCCCTGCTGCACGACGGTCGTCGTCACAGTTCGGGTGGTCGAGCTGGAGCTGGCGATCACCAGCGCGATCACTCCCCCCGCAATGGCGCCGCCGATGATCGGAAGCCATCGGCTCACACTTCTCATGGTCTGGTCTCTCCTGGATGGGGCTGCGGTTTTCGTTCCCTATAGGACCACGTACCCGTGAGGAACCTTTCAGAGTTCGGGAAGAAGTCCGTAAGAGGAGCCTACGACGGACCTGTCCCTGTGCAGAAGATGCTGCAAATGCCGCGTTTCGCGGCTACCCCGAATCGGCAGCCAACTCCACGAAGAAGTCCAGGGCCTCGGGGTTGGCCAAGGATTCCCGCGACGCCGCCTCCTCGACGGGCGTCCCCATGAGGATCCGCTTCACCGGAACCTCCAGCACCTTCCCGGACAGCGTCCGGGGGACCGCGGCGATCTGGCGGATCTCGTTGGGCACGTGCCGGGGCGAGCAGTCTTCGCGGACCCGCCGCCGGATCTCGGCGACCAGCTCATCGGTGAGCTCCGCGCCCTCGCGCAGGACCACGAACAGCGGCATCCACCCGTCGGTGCCCTCCCGTGGCAGGTCGACCACCAGCGCGTCGACGACGTCGTCGACGTCCAGCACGGCCCGGTAGATCTCAGAGGTTCCCATCCGCACGCCACCGCGGTTGATGGTCGAGTCCGAGCGCCCGGAGATGATCGCGGTGCCGCGCTCGGTGATCTTGATCCAATCCCCGTGGCGCCACACGCCGGGGTACATCGAGAAGTACGAGTCCCGCAGCCGCTCACCGTCGGAGTCGCCCCAGAAGAAGATCGGCATCGAGGGCATGGGCTCGGTGATGACGAGCTCCCCGACCTCATCGATCAGCGGCTTTCCGTCGGGATCCCAGGCCTGCACGCCGGCGCCCAGCGACCGCGCCTGGAGCTCGCCGAGGTAGACCGGCAGCGTCGGCACCCCGCCCACGAACGCGGTGCACATGTCGGTGCCGCCCGAGGTGGAGAACAGCCAGGTCTCGGAGCCGAGGTGGTCATAGACCCACTGAAAGCCCTCGGGCGTCAACGGGGATCCGGTCGATCCGATCGCCCGCAGGGCGCTCAGCTCCCGCCCGGACCGCGGCTCGATGTCGCCCTTCATGCAGGAGGCGATGAACGCGGCGCTGGTCCCGAACGTCGTCATCTCGGACTCCTCGGCGAGATCCCACAGCCGCTCCAGGGACGGGTAGCCCGGGTTGCCGTCAAAGAGCACGATCGAGGCCTCGGTCAACAGCGCGCCGACCAGGAAGTTCCACATCATCCAGCCGGTCGTGGAGAACCAGAAGACCCGGTCGCCGGCCTGGGCGTCGATGTGCAGATGCAGCGCCTTGACCTGCTCCAGCAGGATCCCGCCCTGCCCGTGGACGATCGGCTTGGGCAGCCCGGTGGTGCCGCTGGAGTAGAGCACCCACAGCGGGTGGTCAAACGGCAGCGACGCGAACTCGAGCTTCGCGTCCTCGGGGCCGAGGAATCCGTCCTCCCAGCCGCTCCCGTCCAGGTAGCCCAGGCGCACCGTCCGCCGCAGACCCGGGAGCTCGGCCGCGATTCGCTCGACCTGACCGGAGCGGTCGAATTCCTTGCCGCCGTAGCCGTACCCGTCGATGGCCAGCAGCACCTTGGGCTCCACCTGCGCGAAGCGGTCGATGACGCTGCGCGCCCCGAACTCGGGCGCCGCCGAAGACCACGTCGCCCCGATCGACGCGCACGCCAAAAACGCCGCGACCGTCTCGGGGATGTTGGGCATGTAGGCCACCACCCGGTCGCCCTCCTGCACCCCCAGCGCCCGCAGGCCGGCGGCGATCCGCGCCGTTTCGCCACGCAGCCGGCCCCACGTCCACTCGCCCAGCTCCGGGCGCACCTCAGAGGCGTGACGGATCGCCACCGCGCCATCGTCCTTGCTGCGGAACACGTGCTCGGCATACGACGTCCTGGCGCCCGGGAACCACTCGGCGCCCGGCATCGACCGGTCGCCCAGAACGTCCCCCGAGCCCCCTTCGATGCGGACGTCGAAATACGCCACCACGGCGGCCCAGAACTCCTCCAGGGAGTCCACCGACCACTGCCACAGCTCCTCATAGGAGCCGAAGCTCAGCCCGCGCTCCTGCGAGAGCCAGCGCGCGAACCGCGTCAGCGTCGCGTGCTCTACGCGCTCGTCAGACGGCTCCCACAGCAGTACCGGCTCCTCGCTCATCACCGCGAATCGTAGACTGCCGCCCGTGCCCGCAGACACGAGCCAGATGCTGGTGGCACCGTTCACGGGCACCGTCGTGGCCACTCCGGCGGTCACCGATGACCATGTCGCCGCCGGCGCGCCGGTCGTCGTGATCGAGGCGATGAAGATGGAGCACGAGATCATCGCCGACCGCGCCGCGACGGTCGCGGAGCTCCACGTCGCGATCGGGGACACGGTGACCGAGGGGCAGCCGCTCGCGCTCCTCACCCGGCCCACCGGCCCCTCGCCCGGGGGCGCCGCCGCTGCAGAACCCGAGGCGACGCGGGAACGGGAGGACCTCGCACAGGTCCACGAACGCCATGAGCTCGGCCTCGACCACCGCCGGCCCGACGCCGTCGCCAAGCGCCGCGCGCACCGACGCCGCACGGCACGGGAGAACCTCGACGACCTTCTCGACGAGGGCAGCTTCGTGGAGTACGGGCCGCTCATGTTCGCCGCTCAGGAGCAGCGGCGGTCGCGGCAGGAGCTGATCGAGCGCACGCCGGCCGACGGCCTCGTCGGCGGGGTCGGCGCGATCGCCGGGCAGCCGGTGGCGGCGATGTCCTACGACTACACGGTCCTGGCCGGCACCCAGGGCATGCGCAACCATCAGAAGAAGGACCGGCTGTTCGAGATCGCCGAGCGCCGGCGCCTGCCGGTGGTGGTGTTCGCCGAGGGCGGCGGCGGGCGCCCGGGCGACGTGGACATGCCGATCATCGCCGGCCTGGACTGCCGGGCCTTTCAGTACTTCGCGCAGCTGAGCGGCCTCGTTCCGCTGGTGGGCATCGCCAGCGGCTACTGCTTTGCCGGCAACGCCGCGCTGCTGGGCTGCTGCGACGTCGTCATCGCCACCGAGGACTCCAGCATCGGCATGGGTGGGCCGGCGATGATCGAGGGCGGCGGGCTCGGCGTCCACGCGCCCGGCGAGGTCGGGCCGATCGACGTCCAGGACGCCAACGGCGTGGTCGACCTGCGGGTGCCCGACGACGCCGCCGCGGTGGCAGCCGCCAAGCGCTACCTGACCTACTTCGCGCGGCCGCCGCACGGTCCGCGCCCCGACCCTCGCGTCCCCGACCAGACTCGACTCCGCGATCTCATCCCCGCCAACCGCAAGCGGGTGTACGCGGTCCGTGACGTCATCGATGGGTTGTTCGACGAGGGGTCGGTCCTGGAGCTGCGCCGGGGCTTCGGGCCGGGCATGGTCACCGCGCTGGCGCGCGTGGACGGAAACGCGCTCGGCGTGATCGCCAACGATCCGGCCCACCTCGGCGGGGCGATCGACGCCGACGGCGCCGACAAGGCGGCTCGGTTCATGGGCCTGTGCGACGCCTTCGGGCTGCCGCTGATGTTCCTGGCCGACACCCCCGGCTTCATGGTCGGCCCGGAGTCCGAGAAGACGGCGACCGTCCGCCACTTCTCGCGGATGTTCGTCACCGGCGCCAACCTCAGCGTGCCCACCGGGACGGTCGTGCTGCGCAAGGGGTACGGGCTGGGCGCCCAGGCGATGGCGGGCGGGAGCTTCAAGGCGCCGCTGTTCTGCGTGGGCTGGCCGACCTCGGAGTTCGGGGCGATGGGGCTGGAGGGCGCGGTGCGGCTGGGCATGCGCCGCGAGCTCGAGGCGATCGAGGACCCGGTGCAGCGCGAGCACGCCTACGAGGCGATGGTGGCGACCGCGTACGAGCGTGGGCGCGGGATCAGCATGGCGTCCTACTTCGAGATCGACGACGTCATCGACCCGGTCGACACGCGGCGCTGGATCGCCACCCTGTTTGACGAGGCGACGCCCCGGTGGTGGCAGACGCCGGGCAAGCGGCGCCCCAACATCGACACCTGGTAGCGCGTCCGGGTGATCGGCGGGAAAAGCGTCGCCCGCTCCGGCCGTTTCCGGACTGCGAGCGATGCTTGTCCCGGAGGGCGGGAGATACGTCGCTCGCACTGAGCGTCGAGCCAGGGAGAGCGACGCTTGGCCCGCGCGTGCGTCGGGCCCGGCCAGGCGGGCCCGGCCAGGCGGCCCCGGCACCGGCGCCGGCGGCTACCGGCACTGCTCGCAGGCGCCGCGCAACAGCACGTCGTGGCTGTCGACGGTGACGCCGAGGCGGTCCTCGAGCTTGTCGATCGCGCGCTCCAGGCCCGCGTCGTCGAAGGGGATGAGCCGGCCGCACTGGCCGCAGAAGAGGTGATGGTGGTGCTCGCCGCTGGGCTCGAGCGGCTCGAACCGGGCCTCGCCCTGGCCGACGACGACGCGCTCGGCCAGGCCGCGGTCGACCAGGAGGTCCAGGGTCCGGTAGATGCTGGCCCGCGCGATCGGACGGCCCTCGCCCCGTAGGCGAGTCTCGATCTGCGCCGCGCTCAGCGCGCACTCCTGCTCACCGAGCAGATCGATGACCGCGTCGCGGGCGCCGCCCCGGTTGAAGCCACCCATCTGCAGGTTGGCGTACACGTAGCGAATCCAGTCCAGACTGGCCATGCCAACCCACTGTAGCGAGAATGAGAATGAGAATAGGAACAGGAATAAGACTTATTCTCATTCTGTGATAGCGTTCGCGGCGTGCCGCGCTCCGGGTGTGTCCTCGCTGTGCTCGCCGGCCTCGCCGCCCTCGCCGTGACCGCGGCGGCGGGCTGCGCGGACCCCAAGGTGGGGACGATCGGCGGCAAGGTCCGGGTCGTCGCAGCCGAGAACTTCTGGGGCAGCATCGCGCGCCAGCTGGGCGGCGCCCATGCGCAGGTGCAGAGCCTCGTCGTCAACCCCGCGCAGGACCCTCACTCCTATGAGCCCACCACCAGCGACGCCCGGGCGATGGCGACGGCGCAGCTGGCGATCGTCAACGGGGTGGGCTATGACCCGTGGGCGCCCAAGCTGCTGGCCGCCAACCCCGTCAACGGGCGGCTCATCCTCACCGTCGGCCAGCTGCTGCACCTGCACGAGGGGGACAACCCCCACCGTTGGTATGACCCGGCCGACGTCACGCGCGTCGCCCACACGATCACCGCTGATCTCCAGCGCCTCGATCCCCCCCACAAGCTGTACTTCGCCCAGCGCCTCGACCAGCTCGACGCGCACGGCCTGGCCGACTACCACCGCCTCATCGCGCAGATCCGCCGGCGCTACCAGGGGGTGCCGGTCGGGGCCTCAGAGAGCATCTTCGCGCTCCAGGCGCCCGCGCTGGGCCTCGATCTCATCACCTCGCCGGGCTTCATGAAGGCGATCAGCGAGGGCACCGAGGTCACCGCGCAGGACACGATCACCACCGAGCGCCAGCTCGCCCAGCACCGGATCAAGGTCTGGGTCTACAACTCCCAGAACGTCACCCCCGAGATCCAGCGCCTCAACCGCGCCGCCAGCGCCGCCGGCATCCCGACGGTCACCGTGACCGAGACGCTCTCCCCGGCGTCTGACTCCTTCCAGCAGTGGCAGGCCGCGCAACTGACGCGCCTGCAGGCCGCGCTGCACCAGGCCACGGGCCGATGACCGACGCCACGCACACGACGGTGTCCCGTGCCGAGGCCCACGCCGTCGCCCTGGACCACGCCGCGATCCGCATGGGCGGGCGCGAGATCCTCTCAGACGTCTCCCTGACCATCGGCCACGGCGAGTTCGTCGCCGTGCTGGGCCCCAACGGCGCCGGCAAGTCGACGCTGATGAAGGCGATCCTCGGCCTCGTGCCCCTGACCGGCGGCTCGGTCGACGTCCTGGGGTGCTCGCCCCAGCAGGCCCGCGCCCGGATCGGCTATCTCCCCCAGCGCCAGAGCTTTGACGCCGCCACACGCGTGCGCGGCGTCGACCTGGTGACGCTCGGCCTCGACGGCGCGCGCTGGGGCGTCCCGGTTGCCCTCACGCCCCGCGCCCGCCGACGGCGGCGCACCGAGCGCCAACGAGTCGACGAGGTGATCGCCCGCGTGGGCGCCGACGCCTACGCCGACCGGGCCATCGGCGAGCTCTCGGGTGGCGAGCAGCAGCGGCTGCTCATCGCCACCGCACTCGTCCGCCGTCCCCAGTTGCTCATCCTCGACGAGCCGCTGGACAGCCTGGACCTGCCCAACCAGGCGGCCGTGGCCGGCCTCATCCGCCGCATCGCCAGCGCCGAGGATGTCGCCGTGCTGCTCGTGGCCCACGACGTCAACCCGCTGGCCGCCTACCTGGACCGCGTGGTCTACCTTGCCGGCGGGCAGGCCCTGTGCGGCGAGGTCGACGAGGTGATCAATGCCGAGACGCTCAGCGCCCTCTACGGCACCAGGATCGAGGTGCTGCGCAGCTCTGACGGGCGCTTGGTCGTCGTCGGCCAGCCCGAGGCGCCCCACCACCACGGCCACCGCCACGGGTGAACGACCGCGGCGATGACCCCCTCCCTCTCCCCCAACCCGATCGACGATCTCCGTCAGCTCGTCACCTACCCGTTCATGGTCAATGCGCTGGCCGCGGGCACGGTCGTGGCCGTGCTCGCCGGCGTCGTCGGCTGGTACGTCGTGCTGCGCCGCCAGACCTTCGCCTCGCACACGCTCAGCGTGATGGCTTTCCCCGGCGCGACCGGGGCCGCGCTCGCCGGGCTCCCGACGGCGCTCGGGTACTACGTGGCGTGCACGGTGGCCGCAGTGGCGATCGGCCGCTTCGGCGCCGGCACCTCGCGCCGGCAGGGAGAGTCTGCGGTGATCGGCGCCGTGCAGTCGGTCGGCCTGGCCGCGGGCTTTCTCTTCCTGTCGCTCAACCAGGCGGTGCTGGGCGGCGCCGAGACACTGCTGTTCGGCACCTTCCTGGGAATCACCCGGGGCCAGGTCCTCGTCCTGCTGCTCGTCGCGCTGGCGGCGCTGGCCACACTCACCGCGCTGGCTCGCCCGCTGCTGTTCGCGTCGGTCGACCGCGAGGTGGCCCGCGCCGGGGGCGTGCCCGTCGCCCGGCTCGACGCCGCGTTCCTGCTCGTCCTGGCGCTCGCCATCGCCGCCACCAGCCAACTCACCGGCGCGCTGCTGGTGTTCGCGCTGCTCGTCGCCCCGCCGGCCGCGGCCCAGCAACTCACGCTGCGCCCTGTCGCCGGGCTCGTCCTCAGCGTGGGCTTCGCCCTGCTCACCATCTGGCTCGCGCTGGCGATCGCCTACTTCAGCGTCTATCCGGTCGGCTTCTACGTGACGACGATCGGCTTCGTCCTCTACCTTCTCGCGCGCGCGATCCGCTCTTGCGGGAGGGGCCACTAAATGTTCGCCCACGAGTTCGTCCGCAACGCCTGGCTGGCCGGAACCTTCATCGCCCTGGCCTGCGGCGTGATCGGCTGGTTCGTCGTCGTCCGCGCGCAGGTGTTCGCCGGCGACGCGCTCAGCCACGTCGCCTTCGTCGGGGCGATCGCGGCGGCGGCCGTGGGCGTCGACGAGCGCATCGGCCTGTTCGCCCTCACCCTGGCGTTGGCCGGCGCGATGGGCATGCTGGGCCGCCGCGCGCAGGCCGACGATGTGACCATCGGGATCACCTTCGCGTGGATCCTGGGGATCGGCGTGCTGCTGCTCGCGATCCTGGCCACCAGCGCGGGCGGCGCGAGCGGGATCACGACCGCCAACACCCTGTTCGGGTCGGTCTACTCGCTGAGCGCCGGCGCGGCGGTGATCGCGGCGGCGGTGGCGCTGGGCGCGACCGGCTTCATCCTGGGCGCCGCGCGGCCGCTGCTGCTGTCCACGCTCGATCCGGAGCTTGCCACGCTTCGCGGCATTCCCGTGCGCGCGCTGGGCCTCGCGTTCCTGGCCGCGCTGGCCGTGGTCAGCGCCGAGAGCACCCAGGCGGTCGGCGCCCTGCTGCTGCTGGGGCTGATCGCCGCGCCGGGCGGCGCGGCCCGTGTCCTGACGGCCCGGCCTTACCGCGGCCTGGCCCTGTCGGGGGCGATCGCGGTGGGGTCGATGTGGGGCGGGCTGGCGCTCAGCTACGTGATCGGCGCGTTGCCCGCGAGCACGGCCATCATCGGCCTGGCGGCGGGCGCATACGCCGCCGCCGCGCTCTGGTCGCGCCTTAGCCTGGGTCCGCAGCGTCTCAGCGCCGGCGCCACCAGATGACCCGAGGTCCGGCGGGCATGCTCAGGCGGGAGTCGTAGCCCGAGCCGCCGCCGGTACCCCGGGTAGCGGGGAGGTATCTCCTCCGCTGGCGACGAGGCGCACGTTCGTCGCAATCGCACGGTGCCCGGAGGCGACTCTGGGCGGGACACGGCGCGGGGATGCCATGGTCAGACCCTCGATCGCTTCGCAGTAAATGGCGCCGAGGCGACATGCACCGGAGCGTACGTTCCGGCCCGTCAGCTTTTCGTAAGAGGACTCTGAGGATCGGCTGATAATGGGCCCGTGGCGGAGCGCACCGCGTCGGTCGGCCGCGGGCGCGTCGCGCGGCTCTCGGTCAGGCGCGGCAGCGTCACCCTCACCTCGAGGCCGCCGGCGGCGGGGGCGATGAGCGTGGCGACCCCGTGGTGGGCCTGCGCGATCGAACTCACGATGGACAGCCCCAGCCCGAAGCCGCGCACCGACCGGTCCAGGCGGCGGAACGGCTCGACCAGCTCCCGGACCCGCTCGGGGGCGATCGGGTGACCGCCGTTGGCCACGACCAGCTCCACCTCATTGTCCGAGGCGCGCGTCTGGATGTGGAGAAAGCCGCCGGGCACGTTGTGATGGATGCCGTTGTCGACGAGGTTGGCGATGAGGCGCTCGAGCAGGCCGGGGTGCCCGCTCGTCCACGCCGCCTCGAGGTCGTCGCGGATCTCGATCTGGGCCTCCTCAGCCCGCGCCCACAGGTCGGTGATGCAGTCGGCGGCGAGCGCGGCGATGTCCACGGGCTCCTCCAGACCGGTGGCCGCCTCGCTGCGCGCCAGCAGCAGCAGGCTGGCGATGAGCCGCTCGCAGCGATCGACGGTGTCACGCACCGCCTCCCCCATCTCGCGCAGCTCCGCGACGCTGGCGTCGGGGTCGGCGAGCGCGACGTCGACCTCGGTGCGCATGATGGCCAGGGGTGTTCGCAGCTCGTGCGAGGCGTTGGCGACGAAGTGGCGCTGGCTGGCGAAGGCGCCGTCCAGCCGGGCGAGCATGCCGTCGAAGGTGTCGGCGAGCTCGCGCAGCTCGTCGGCGGGCCCCGGCAGGTCGATCCGCTCGCCGAGGTTCTCGCTCGAGACGCGACGGGCCGTGGCGGTGATCTCGCGCAGCGGGGCGAGCGCGCGGCCGGCGAGCAGCCAGCCGATGACCACCGAGATCGCCGTCATCGCGACGAGCGCGACGGCGTACTCGATGAGCAGCCGGTGCAGCGCCCCGCCGAGGATCTGGTTCTGGACGGTGTGGATCAGCTTGCCCGTCGAGGACCCGGGCGGGAACCCGAACTCGCCCCGGACCGGGCGGATCCCCAGGCGGATGAGCTCGGCGCGCAGGCTGTGGTGGGTGCGCAGGTTGGTGCGCACGAACACGTAACCGACCGTGAGCAGCGCCGCCCCGGTGATGAGGAAGACCGTGCCGTAGAGCGCGGTCAGGCGCAGGCGAATCGTCGGCGCCGGGGTGCGGCGCTTGCGCGGCAACCGGTCGGACGCGCGCCGGCCGCCGACCATCACGCCATCCGGTAGCCCACTCCGATCACCGTCTGCACCACCGGCGGGTCGCCCAGCTTGCGGCGCAGGGTCATGATCGTCATTCGCACGACGTTGGTGAACGGATCGGTGTGCTCGTCCCAAACGCGCTCCAGCAGCTGTTCTGCCGACACCGTAGCGCCGTCGGCTGCCATGAGCGCCTCTAGCACCGCGAACTCCTTGCGCGCCAGCTCCAGCTCCTTGCCCCCGCGGGTGAGGCGACGGCGGGCCGGGTCGAGCTCCAGATCACCGTGGCTGAGCACCGGCGGACGGCTGGGCGACGTGCGTCGGGCCAGCGCGTGAATGCGGGCGACCAGCTCGGCGAAGCGAAACGGCTTGGCCAGATAGTCGTCGGCGCCCAGCGACAGCCCCTCGATGACATCCTCGAGCGCGCCCGCCGCCGTGAGCATCAGGATCCCAGTGTCGGGGCGCTCGTCGCGCACCGCGCGGCACACATCGTCGCCGTGCACGCCGGGCAGATCGCGATCGAGCACCAGCACGTCGTAGCGGACCACCCGCGACTTGACGAGTGCCTGCTCCCCATCCGGGGCAAGATCCACCGCGAACCCCTGACGGCGCAGCCCCCGCGCAATCGCGTCGGCCAGCCGCAGTTCGTCCTCAGCAATCAGTACGCGCACCGAACGAGCATGACGGGCATTGAGTAAGAACTCCATAAGAACCCCCTGCACAGCGCCGAGGACGGCACAGATGTACGCTCCCGTTCAGCATTACATGAGATGACGTCACAACGAATCGGGCTATCGTAGGGAGAGAGAGATGGCAACGCCACCGAACATCGCCGAGCGCGGCATGGCTGTCGGCTTGCGCGCGCTCAACCGCGTCGCCTCGTCGGGCACCATCGACCGGCTCGGCCTGCGCGACCCCGTCACCAACCTCATCCACGGCGCCACCAGGACCGGCGCGCGCACGGCGGCCACCGCCGGACGCACCTTCGCCGCCGCACAGCGGCTCTCGCGCCCCGCGCGCCAGCCCAGGGCGCGCACGTCGGACCTCTTTGATCTGACGCCTTCGGACGAGCAGATCCTCCTGCGCGACTCGGTTCGCGAGTTCGGACAGGAGCGCCTGCGTCCCGCTGCCCTCGATGCCGACGCCGCGTGCGCCACCCCCGGCGAGCTGCTCACCCAATCCAACGAGCTCGGCCTGACGATGATCGGGGTTCCCGAGGAGCTCGGCGGCGCGGTCCAGGAGCGCTCGGCCACCACGACGGTGCTGATGAGCGAGGCGCTCGCCCAGGGCGACATGGGCATCGCCGTCGCGTGCCTGGCGCCCGCCGCCGTCTCGACCGCGATCAGCCTATGGGGCGACGCCCAGCAGCAGGCGACCTACCTGCCGGAGTTCGTCGGCGACGACGTGCCCTCTGGCGCCCTGGCCCTGATGGAACCCCAGCCACTCTTCAACCCGTTTCAGTTGCGCACCAAGGCGCGCGCCGCGGGCGGCGGGTACGTGCTGGACGGCGTCAAGTCGCTGGTCCCGCGCACGGCCGACGCCGAGGTGTTCGTCGTGGCGGCGGACCTGGAGGGATCCGGTCCCGCCCACCCGTCCCTCTTCATCGTCGAATCCAAGACCGCCGGGATCTCCGTGGAGCCCGAGCCCGGCATGGGCGTGCGCGCCGCCGGCACCGGCCGGCTCATCCTGGAGGACGTGCGGCTTCCCGCCACTGCGCTCCTGGGCGGCGGCGATGCCCACGTCTACGCGGAGTGCGTGGCCCTCAGCCGCCTGGCCTGGTGCGCGCTCGCCGTCGGCACCGGGCAGGCCGTGCTCGACTACGTCATCGGCTACGTCAAGGACCGTAAGGCGTTCGGCGAGCCCATCTCGCATCGCCAGGCCGTCGCGTTCGCCGTGGCCAACATCGCGATCGAGCTCGAGGGGCTGCGGCTGGCCACCTACCGCGCCGCCGCGCGCGTGGACCAGGGCATGCCGTTCACCCGGGAGGTCGCGCTCGCGCGGCGCCTGTGCGCGGACCGCGGGATGACCATCGGCTCCGAGGGCGTTGGACTGCTCGGCGGCCACGGCTTCGTCAAGGAGCACCCCGTCGAGCGCTGGTACCGCGATCTCCGCGCCGCCGGGATCATCGAGGGCGGGTTGTTGGTCTAACCATGATCAACCTCGAGACCCCCAAGAAGTTCAACCAGCTCATCTCGCAGGCCCACCAGGTGGCCGCTGAGGTCCTGCGCCCGAACTCGCGCAAGTACGACATGCTCGAGCACGAGTACCCCAAGGAGCTCGACATGCTCGCCGCCGCCATTGACGGCCTCAACGAGGGGGGCGGCCTCAGCGGGGCCGGAGCGGGTGCGGTCGGCACCAACGGAAGCGGCCGCGACGTTGGCCGCCAGGCCAATTCGCAATCCTCGGCGTCAGCCGAGGACGGGAATCGAAACGGCACCAACATGGCCAGCCTCGTCGGCCTCATCGAGATGTGCTGGGGCGACGTCGGCCTCCTGCTGGCGATGCCGCGCCAGGGTCTCGGCCAGGCGGCGATCGCCGCGGTCGCCAACGAGGAGCAGCTCAAGCGCTTCGGCGGCAAGTGGGCCGCGATGGCCATCACCGAGCCCGAGGCCGGCTCTGACTCGGCGGCGATCCGCACCACCGCCAAGCTCGACGAGACGACCGGCGAATACATCCTCAACGGCGAGAAGATCTTCGTCACCTCCGGCGACCGCGCCGAGCTGATCGTCGTGTGGGCGACGCTTAACCGCTCGCAGGGCCGCGCCGCGATCAAGAGCTTCGTCGTCGAGCGCGACAATCCCGGGCTCAAGCTCGACCGGCTCGAGCACAAGCTCGGCATCCGCGCCTCGGACACTGCCAACTTCGTCCTCCAGGACTGCCGCGTCCCCCAGGAGAACCTCCTCGGCGATCCGGAGATCGCGCCCAAGGGCGGCTTCTCCGGGGTCATGCAGACCTTCGACAACACCCGCCCGCTGGTCGCCGGGATGGCAGTCGGCGTCGCCCGGGCCTGTCTCGAGGACACGCGCGATCACCTGCAGAGCGCCGGGATCGAGATCGACTACAACCTCCCCCCTCAGCTTCAAAGCGCGGCGGCCGCCGAGTTCATCGCCATGGAGGCCGACTGGGAGGCCGCGCGGCTGCTCACTCTCCAGGCCGCCTGGATGGCCGACAACCGCAAGCCCAACTCGCTGCAGGCCTCGATGGCCAAGGCCAAGGCCGGCCGGATGGGGACCGACATCGCCCTGCGCTGCGTGGCACTGTGCGGCGCCACCGGGTTCGGCGAGGGCGAGCTCATGGAGAAGTGGGCGCGCGACGCCAAGATCCTGGACCTGTTCGAGGGCACACAGCAGATCCAGCTGCTCATCATCGCGCGCCAGCTCCTGGGCAAGACCTCCGCCGAGCTGAAGTAGCTCGCGGTTCAGTCGCCGTCGGGTATCGCGACGATGCCGCCCACCCGTGGATCAGGAGTCACGCGCCTCGCGCCGCAGCACGTCCCAGGCCCGGCGCACGTCCTCCTCGGTCGTGCTCATCTGGCCGATGGCCATCCGCAGCACGTAGCGGCCGCCCAGGGCCGCGTGCGAGAGGAACATCTCGCCGCCGCGGTTGACCCGTTCCAACAGGGCCTTGCTGCGCTCGTCGTCGCCCTCCAGGCGGAAGCAGACGAGGGAGAAATGCCGCGGCGCGCATAGCTCCCAGCCGGGCTCGGCGGCGACCCAGCTCTCGAAGCGCTCGGCCAGCGCCACGCCGCGACGGATGTGCTCCTGCAGGCCGCTGCGGCCGTAGCAGCGCAGCACCGCCCACAGCTTGAGGGCGCGGAAGCGGCGGCCCAACGCGGGCCCGTATTCGCTCAGCGACAGGGCGTCCTCGGCGTCAGGCGTGCGCAGGAACTCCGGGACCAGACTGAAGGCGGCGCGCAGCTCCGCCGGGCGGCTGGTCCACAGCAGCGAGCAGTCCATCGGGGTGAGCAACCACTTGTGCGGGTTGACGACGAGCGAGTCGGCGCGCTCCACCCCGTCAAAGGCCCAGCGGAACTCGGGACAGACCATGGCGCTGCCGGCGTAGGCGCCGTCGACGTGCAGCCACGTGCCCGCAGCGGCGCAGGCGTCGGCGATCGCGGGCACGGGATCGACCGAGGCGCTCGCGGTGGTGCCGACGGTGGCCACCACCAAGGCGGCCTGGCCGAGGTCGCCCAACTCGTCGACGCGGAGGCGAAACCGATTGTCGGTGGTGACCTTGCGCAGGGTCATGCCCAGCATCCGCGCGC
The DNA here is from genome assembly GCA_963790605.1 of uncultured Actinomycetota bacterium. Classification (GTDB taxonomy): domain Bacteria; phylum Actinomycetota; class Thermoleophilia; order Solirubrobacterales; family Solirubrobacteraceae; genus Palsa-465. The sequence goes on from CAWBPG010000008.1 coordinate 385,796, forward strand.
CCTTCTCGACGGCCGAGTGGGTGTGCTCGGAGCAGACGACCTCATTGCGCCCCGTGGTCTCACGAGCGGCGATCATCGCCGCCATCGTCCCGGTGGAGGCGGTGTCCTCGATGTGGCCATGCCACCCGCCGGGCAGTCCCAGCAGCTCGGCCGTCCAGTCCAGCACCACGGCCTCGAGCTCGGTGGACGCGGGGGCAGTGCGCCAGAGGAAGCCCACCGAGTTGAGCGTCGCCGCCAGCAACTCGGCCAGGATTCCCGGCTCCGCCGCGCTGGTGGCGAAGTAGGCGAAGAACCGGGGGTGCTGCCAGTGGGTGACGCCGGGGAGCAGGATCTCGTCGAGGTCGCGCAGCACCGCCGAGAACGGCTCGGGCTCGTCGGGGGCGTGGGCGGGCAGGCGCGAGCGGATGTCGCCGGGGGCCACCTGGGCGAGCACCGGCAGGTCGCCGACGCGCTCCAGGTAATCGGCGGCCCAGTCCAGTGCCGCGCGGCCATCGGTGCGCAGGTCGACCACGCGCCGACGCTCGCCGAGCTCGGGGCCGTCGTGCAGCTCGGTCACGCGGAGGCCTCGCTGGACACCGTGGCAAAGCCGATCCCGGCGGCCACGAGGCGATCGATGAGCGCCTGGCCCATAGCCACCGCGGGGGTGAGTTGGCCGGCGCGATCGGGCAGGTCGTCGTGGGCGAGGCACAGGGCGGACTCGGCCAGCATCTTGGACGTCTCGCCGTAGCCCGGGTCGCCTCCGGTGACCTCGGTGACGATCCGGCGGCCCCCGCCTTCGCCTCGGAAGCGCACCTTGAACCACGCCTTCGCGCGCTCCTGCGGGCTGGGTCCATCCCCGGGGTCCTTGAGCTTGAGCAGCAGGTTGCGCGTCGGGGGCAGCTGGGCCAGTGCGACGACGCCGCCGACCCCGGCCACGAGACCGGCCGCCGCGGGCAGGCGCTTGGCCACCATGTAGTGGGCGTAGCTGAAGTCGGGGCCGTAGCGGTCAAGCGCGCGGGCGGAGCGCAGGACGGTGATGGGGTCGATCGTGGGAGCGGGGATGACCCAGCCTCCAGCGGTGTCGTCATGGTGGGGCAGCGCGGTGACGCCCTTGACGGTGCGCCCGGCGGGACGCGCCTCGAGCTTGGAGCGCTGGCTCGCCACCTGCCGGGCCTGGCGCAGCCGGGCCATGATGTGGACGGCCGAGTGCAGGGTGCCGCCGGAGAAGGTGCCGTTGGCCCGCACGAACCCCTCGAGCTTGATGGGGACCTGTTCGGGCAGCTCGCCCACCGTGTAGAACGCGCCCAGGTCGTAGGGGATCGAGTCAAACCCGCACGAGTGCACGATGCGCGCGCCGGTGCGCTCCGCCTGCTCGTGGTGGCGCAGCCACATCAGGTCCACGAACTCGGGCTCGCCGGTGAGGTCCACGTAGTGCGTGCCCACGGCGGCGCAGGCGGCCACGACGGGCTCGCCGTAGTGGATGTAGGGCCCGACGGTGGTGATCACGACCCGGGTGGATTCCGCCATCGCGCGAATCGACGCGGGGTCGTCGATGTCGGCGACGATCGATCGGGGACGTCGGTGGACAGCCGTCGCGCCCAGCGTCTCCAGCTTGTCCCGGCTGCGGCCCGCGATCGCCCAGCGACCGGCGCCGGCCGCGCCGGCCAGGTACTCCGCGGTCAGCGCCCCGGTGAACCCGGTGGCGCCGAAGACAACGACGTCGTGCTCGCGCTCAGCCATCGGACTCGCCGTTGGGCGAGTCGGTCTCGACCTGCTCGGCGAGCCGCATCGCCTCGCTCAAGCTGATCCCAGCCTTGCCCGCCATCCAGGTCGCCACCGGCGCGGCGATTCGCTGGGAGGAGTGGGCGGCGACGCCGGCGAGATCCAGGACGTCCTTGAGCTCATCCTTGGTGGGGGCCGAGACGCCGAGCCTCTCGGCGTATGCGGCCAGCCAGTCGGGCGCGTTCATCGTTGGCGGGAGGCTAGCGTCCGCGCGCCTGGGCCGCTGCGCTGGCAAGATCTCGCGCGACTCAGCTGAGGGCTCCTACACGACGAAAGGCAGTGCAGATGGCAATTCTCGAGGACAAGGTCGCGATCGTCACCGGATCGGCGCGCGGGATCGGCCGGGCGACCGCCGAGCTTCTCTCCGAACAGGGCGCCAAGGTCCTGATCAACGACCTCGACGGCGACGTCGCCGAGCAGACCGCCTCGGAGATCGACGGCGACACCCTCGTGTTCGGCGGCGACCTGACCAAGCCCGGCGTGTGTGACGAGCTGGTCGGCAAGGTGATCGACGCCTGGGGCCGGGTGGACATCCTCATCAACAACGCCGGCTACACGATCGATGCCCCCATCCACAAGATGAGCGACGAGACGTTCCAGCGGATGATCGACATCCACAACGTCGTCCCCTTCCGCATGTGCCGCGCCGTCGCCCCCCACATGCGCGAGCCCGCCAAGAAGGAGCGCCAGGAGGGCGTCGAGGTGTTTCGCAAGATCGTCAACGTCTCCTCGATCAGCGGCACCATGGGCAACGCCGGCCAGGCCAACTACTCCTCGGGCAAGTCCGGCGTGATCGGTCTCACCAAGACGCTGGCCAAGGAGTGGGGCCAGTTCAAGATCAACGTCAACGCCGTCGCCTTCGGCTTCATCGAGACCCGCCTGACCGCGGTCAAGGAGGACTCCAACACGATGGAGATCGACGGCCAGACCGTGCAGCTGGGGATCCCGGGCCAGATGCGGGAGCTCGCCCCCAACCTCATTCCGCTGGGCCGCCCGGGCCAGCCGTTCGAGGCCGCGGGCGGCATCTTCCTGCTCTGCACCCCGTGGGCCAACTACATCACCGGTCAGGTGCTGGGCATCACCGGCGGGCAGTGGGGAGGGATGATCTCCTAGCCGTTTTGCGCCAGGGTGAGCTCGGAGAGGTGCAGCGGCTTGGGACGGACGACGCGAGCCCGCGCGCCCGGTGGCTTGTACGTCACCGTGAGTGCGATCACGGGCCGCGCGCCGTGCTCTCCGAGCAGCGCCCGGCCGGCGGCAGTGGGCTCGACCACGAGCGCCAGCGGCCCGGCCCGCCGGGCGCCCGCACTCGCCGTCCCGTAGGCAAGGTGCCGGCTGGAGGCCCCCGCCGCCGCGTTCCAGGCCGTCGCCACCACGCGCACGGAACCGGGGCCGGGCAGCTTGAGCGCGAGCCGCGCCTCCCCTGACCCGGCCGCCCGCAGCCGCACCAGGACGAAGCGGTTGGTCGTGGGCACGACCTTGTAGGTGACCGTCTCGGTCGTCGACTCCCCCTGATCGTTGGTGGCCGACACGCTGAAGGTGTGCGCGCCCAGCGTCCGCGTGCGGATGCGGTGACCCGCGGGGACGGTGCCGGCGCACGACGTCAGCGCGGGCCCGGTGGTGGCGGCCGCGCACGAGTAGCGGGCCGCCACCCTCTGGCCCAGCCGGTAGCTCGCGCCCTGGGCCGGAGCCGTGATCGACACCGGCGGCAGTGAGGCCGCCACCGTCACCGTGTAGGTGGCGCTGACTGGTCACGCTCAGACCGTCGGCATCGGTGGCGGTCACGGTCAGCACGTGGGTGCCGAACGAGTTGGGGAGTGTCTGATGGTCGGCGATCGGCTGGCCGCCGACCGTCGCCTTGCATGACTGCACGCTCGATCCGGCCCCCGGGAGACAGGTGATGTCGGCGGCGGGGATCGCGGTCCACAGGTAGGTGGCATTGTTGACGGGCGCGTTGATCACGACCTCCGGGGACTTCCCCACCACCGTGTAGCTGATATTGGCGGTGCCGAGCTGTCCGTCCTGACTGGTGGCCGTCACCGTGTAGGTGTGCGCCCCCTCCGTCGAGGTGTCCAGCGTGCCCGAACCATCGCCGTCTCCCCGCGAGTCGATGCACGCGGCGATGCCGGGACCGTCTGATCCCTCGCTGCAGGCAAAGCGCGTTGCTACCGCTTGCCCGACGGTGTACACGCCCCCGGCGCTCGGCGATGCGATCCTCGCCGTCGGCGGCGGCGCCACCACGTACGAGATCTCGGCGGTGGCGGTCAGACCATCCTGGGTGGCGGTGACCGTGTAGGTGTGGGGTCCCAGGGTCGCGGTGTCGAGCCTGCCGGTCCCGTCGGTCTGGCCGCGCGAATCCTCGCATGACGCCGCGAGGCGCGCGCCGTCACCTGAGACGCAGTGGAACGTCGTGCGGACCACCTGGCCCTTGGCATAGATGCCGCCGCCGCTCGGGGCCGAGATCGCTGCGGTGGGCGGACCCTCCACTGTGTAGGTCCCGGTCTGCGATGCCGATCCGCCATCCGGTGCGGTGGCGGTGACGACGAAGGTGTGCGAACCCGGCGTCGGCGGGAGCGAGTCGCCGGAGTCGATGGGGGTGGCGACGCCGTCGACGGTGGCCGAGCAGCCAGCGCCCGGGCAGGTGAAGGCCGCGGCGGGCACCGCCGCGGCCGGGTAGTCGGCGCCGTCGGTGGGAGCGGTGACGGTGAGGACGGGCGGCGCGTCGAAGGTGGCGGTGACCTGGGCGTTGGCAGCCGGCGAGAGCCGGCAGGTCGTCGTCGTGGACGTGCAGTCACCCATGAAGCCCCCGAAGCCGTTGCCCGCGGCGGGGGCCGCGGACAGCACGACGGTCATACCGGGGTCAAAGAAGCCGGTGCACGTGCTCCCGCTGCAGCTGAGGCCGGCCGGATCCGACGTGACGGAGCCCGCGCCGGTCCCGGCGAGGGTGACGGTCAACGTCGACGGCGTGGTCGCGGCGGTCGCGATCGCGGCCAACGCGCCCAGTGCGGAGGCGGCCAGGATCAGGGCGGCAAGCACCCACATGGTCATGCGTCGCCACATGCGGTTCATCGAGGAACGCCCCACACCCGATCAACTTCTCCTCGCCGTGCGTGCTTGCGCGCGGCACCCGCGAGAAAGGGTGGTTAATCGGGCGTGCCGCTGTCCAGCCGGGCCCGGCGCTGGAGCTCGTACATGTCCTCGCGGTTGCGGATGTACATGGCGCCGGCGTCGTAGGTCGGCTCGTGGTCCCAGGACGTCGGGCGGCCCTCACGCAGGGCGCGGGAGACGAGGAACCGCTCGCGCTGGCTGGCCCGGACGCGATCACCGATGTCGCGAAGGTCCAGGCGGCGCTCGAGCTCGGAGCGCAGCTGCGCGATCACCGGCGCGGATTCGGGCGCACCGCTCACATCGTGCAGCTCGCGCGGATCGGCGGCGAGGTCGTAGAGGAGATCGGGGTCCTCCAGCGACACGATGAGCTTGTGCGCGGCGCGGCGGACCATCGCCGCGGGGGCCTGCACGCCCTCGGCGTGGTACTCGGACACCACCGGATGCTCCGGCGCGGAACCGCCTGACATCGCGCCGGCCAGGCTCACCCCGTCACCCTCCCCCGCGATCGCGTCCACCGGCAGCCCCGCCAGCTCGAGCACCGTGGGCGCGAAATCCGCCAGCGAGACCGGCTGCGCCACCCGCGCGCCACCACCAGACCCGCCAGACCCGCCGGAACCACGAGAACCACCGGACCCACCCGCCCCACGCACGATCAGGGGCACCCGCGCCGACTGCTCGAGGAAGCTCATCTTGTACCAGAGACCACGCTCGCCCAGCATCTCTCCGTGGTCGGCACAGAACAGGACCGTGGTGCGGTCCTCCAGGCCCGATTCTCGCAGCGCGCCCAGCACCTGCCCGATCCGCTCGTCCAGGTAGCTGATGGCGGCGTAGTAGCCATGGCGGGCCCGACGGATCTGCTCGGCGGTGAGCTCGGCCCGGTCCACCTGGCACATCGCGCGCAGCCGCCGGCTGTGGGGGTCGACCTCGTCGAGCGGCAGCGACGGGACCGCCGGATCATCGATGTCGTCGCGCCGGTAGCGATCCCAGAAGCGCTGCGGGATCTCCCATGGGTCGTGGGGGTTGGTGAACGAGGCGAACAGGAAGTACGGCTGGTCGGCGCGATGGCGGGCGATGTCATAGAGCTTGCGCACCGCCTGGAAGGCGACCTCGTCGTCGTAGTCGGTCTGCATGCTGGCGGCGCAGATCCCCGGCGCGAGCACGCTCTCCATCGTGTGGTACCAGGGCAACGGGTCCTCGAGCGGCCGGCTCCAGTCCGGCGTCCAGTCCACGTCGGCGGGATAGATGTCGGTGGTCAGCCGCTCCTCGAATCCGTGCAGCTGATCGGGGCCGACGAAGTGCATCTTGCCGCTCACGGCGGTGTGGTAGCCCGCGGCGCGCAGGGCGTGGACCACCGTGGGCGCGCCCGCCCGGAACTCGGCCGCGTTGTCGTAGACCCCGACGCGCGAGGCATAGCGGCCGGTGAGCATCGCCGCGCGTGCCGGCGCACACAGGGGGAACGCGGTGTAGGCGGACTCGAACACCGTCCCGCCCTCGGCGAGCCCGGACAGGTGCGGGGTCTGGACCACCGGATGGCCGTAGGCGGGCAGCCAACCGGCCGCCAGCTGGTCGGCCATGAGGATCAGGAAGGAGTCGGGAGTGCGTGTGGCCATGGGCTCGCGGAGGATAGGCATCCGCCCGCGTGTCCGCCGCGCACCAGCTAGCGTGGGCCGCGCGATGAACCACGGAGCGACCGCGGCCACCGTGCAGCGCGGCGGGGGGAGCCGGGCTGCTCGTCCTCGCCCACCGGGGCGCGTGGGACCAGGCCCCGCAGAACTCGCCGGCGGCGGTCCGCCGGGCCGCCGAGCTCGGCTGTGACGGCGTCGAGATCGACGTCCGCCGCACCGCCGACGGCCGTCTCGTCGTCGTCCACGACGGCGCGGCTGGGGTGGCGGGCCGTACGCCGCCTGACCCATGCCGAGCTCCAAGCGCGGATGCGGGCCGGCCAGGCGCCGCTGCTGGGCGACCTCCTCGACGCCGCGGCCGGGCGGCTCCTCGTCGACCTCGAGCTCAAGGAGGACGGCTACGTCGAGGAGGCGATGGCGGTGATCGCCCAGCACCTTCCGCCCGACTCCTACGTCGTCACGTCGTTCCTCGCCGGCGTGCTCGCCCAGGTCAAGCGCCACCGGCCGGAGACCCGCACGGGCCTGCTCGTCGCTCCCCGCGCCGCGCGCCAAGCCGGGCGCCGGGTGCGCGAGACCGGCGCTGATTTCCTGCTCCCCCACGTCAGCCTGGTGCGCGCCGGGATCGTCGAGTGGGCGGCGGGTCAGGGGCTGGCCTCTGGCTGTGGACGGTCAACGACGCCGGCGCCATGCGCGCGCTCGACTGGCGATCCGCGCGTGGCCGCGCTCATCACCGATGCCCCCGCCCAGGCGCTCAGGTGGCTGGTTCCGCCGTCTGAACGTTCACATCCTGTTGACTTGGCCGACAGTCGGGAGTAGGTTGTCGACAAGGTGCCCGATCACACCGCCTGGGGCTTAGGGACAGTCGAGCGGCGCTCGACCACGGATCAGGTTCTGCACGAGCTGCGGGCCGCCATCCTGGCGGGCCGGATCAAGCCCACCGAGCAGCTGCCCGAGGTCGCGCTGGCCCAGGCGTTCGGCACCGGGCGCAGCGCCATCCGCGAAGCCATCCGCCACCTCGTCCAGGAGGGCCTGGTCGTCACCGAGATCAATCGCGGCGCCCGTGTGCGCCCCGTCTCGGCCCCGGATCTGATCGACGTCTACCGCGCTCGGACGGCGATCGAGGTCGCGGCCGTCGGTGCGCTGCTCGAGAACCCTGACGGGTTCGACGTCGCGCCGCTTCAGGCCGCCCAGCAACGCATCATCGATCTCTCCCCCGCCGACGGCGCCACGGCGCCCTCGCGGGAGCTGATCGCCGCCGACATCGACTTTCACCGGGTGATGGTGAGCCTCGCCGGCAGCCCGCGGCTGAGCCGCGCGCACGAGCCGCTGGCCGCCGAGTCGCAGATGCTGCTCAACTGGCACCCGGTCTACTCGGTCTCCGACTACGTCGCCGACCATCAGAAGCTGCTCGAGGCGATCGCCAGCCGTGACCCCGCCGCCGGGGACGTGGTGCGCGCCCACCTCGTGTTGACCGTCGACCTCCTCACCGAGGAGGCGACCCGCTACGCCGACCGGCTGACCAGCGCGCAGAGCCTGGTGCGCACCGACAGCCAAGTCCACACCGACAGCCACAACGAGGAGAGTCTGGGGTGACTGATCACGAGTTCGTCAACGAAGAGGCACGCGACCGACTGACACGACGCCAGGTGCTGCAGGGCGCCTTGGCGGGCGGTGCGACGCTGTCCGCCGGCGGCCTGCTCGCGGCTTGCGGCGGCAGCGGCGGTTCCAGCGGCGGTGGCGGTGGCGGTGGCGGCGGCGGCGGGACCGCCAAGTCCAGCCCGCCCTCCACCGGCACGATCAAGGCGGGCGGCAGCCTCAAGCGTCGGCGCCACCGGCGGTGGCGCCAAGGACACGATCGACGCCCACCTGCCCACCGCCGACACCGACATCATGCGGTGCTGGAACCTCTATGAGCCGCTCGCGGTGCGCCCGCCGAGCTTCGGCCCGCTGGAGATGATGGTGGCCGAGTCGATCGAGGCCGAGCACGGCAAGGCCGACTCGTGGGTGGTCAAGGTCCGGTCCGGGATCGAGTTCCACAACGGCAAGACGGTCACCGCCGACGACGTCATCTTCAGCCTCCAGCGGATCCTCGACCCCAAGGACCCCAAGGTCGGGCGCGGCGTCGATCGGCTACGTCGACATCAAGAACGTCAAGAAGCTCTCGAAGTCAGCAGATCCGGATTCCGCTCAAGTTCGCCAACGCGACCTTCCTGGACGACCTCGGCCAGTACTTCAACGCGATCGTCCCCACCGATTATGACCCCAAGAACCCGGTGGGGACCGGCGCGTTCATGTACGCGAGCTTCACCCCGGGCCAGCAGAGCGTGTTCAAGAAGTTCCCCAACTACTGGCAGAGCGGCCGGCCCTACGTCGACCAGCTCACGATCATCGACTTCACCGATGACACCGCCCGCGTCAACGCGCTGCTCGGCGGCCAGGTCGACGCGATCGACAACCTGCCCACCGGCCAGATCGCGCAGGTGCAGGGCAACAGCCAGCTCAAGGTGCTCATCTCCCATACCGGGCAGTGGCAGCCGTTCACGATGCGCGTCGACCAGGCGCCGTTTAGCGACGTCCGCGTGCGCCAGGCGATGCGGCTCATCGTCGACCGCCCGCAGATGGTGGAGCAGGTCCTCTCGGGCCAGGGGCGCATCGCCAACGACATGTACTCGCCGTTCGATCCCGGCTACCCGAGCAATCTGCCCCAGCGCCACCAGGACCTCGACCAGGCCAAGTCGCTGCTCAAGCAGGCGGGTCACGCCGGGCTCACCGTGCAGCTGACCACCGCCCCGGTGTTCCAGGGTGTGGTCCAGGCCGCCCAGGTGTTCGCCCAGCAGGCGACGGGCGCCGGGGTCACGGTCAAGCTCCAGAAGCTGGACACCGGGACCTTCTACGGGCCCAACTACCTGAAGTGGACGTTCGCCCAGGACTTCTGGGCCACCCGCATGTACCTGCCCCAGGTGGCGCAGGGCAGCCTGCCCAACTCGCCCTTCAACGAGACCCATTGGGCCTTCTCCGGAACGCCTGAAGCTGCGCAGTTCCTCAAGCTCATCCAGCAGGCCCGGGCCGAGCTGGACCAGACCAAGCGCAACCAGATCATCGGCCAGGCGATGACCATCGAGTACAACCGCGGCGGCTACATCATCCCCTACTTCTCCAACCAGATCGACGCCTACAGCGCCAAGCTCGGCAGGTTTGTGGAGGCGAAGTCCGGCTTCCCCCTGGGCAACTACTGGTTCAAGAACGTGGGGTTCACCGCCTAAGCGACAAGACGGGAGACGAGGGCATGAGCAGGTTCCTGTTACGACGGGTCCTTCTGGGGTTGTTGACGCTGCTGCTGGTCTCGGTCGTCGTGTTCGCGGCGACCCAGGCCCTGCCCGGCAACGCCGCCCGGGCCATCCTGGGTCGCAACGCGACGCCGGCGCGGATCGCGGCGCTGAGCCAGCAGCTGCACCTGGACCGATCGGTGTTCTCGCAGTACTTCAGCTGGCTGGGCGGGGTGGTCCACGGGAACTTCGGCAACTCGGCCGCCACGCAGGGCCCCGTCTCCCATCTCATCGCGGGCCGGATCGCCGACACCGCCTTCCTGGTGCTGGTGGCGGGGATCATCGCCATCCCGCTGTCGATCGGGCTGGGCGTGCTCATGGCCGTCCGGCGCGACAAGCCCACCGATCACATCATCTCGATCACCACACTGGCGCTGGCGGCGCTACCCGAGTTCGTGATCGGCATCGGGCTGGTCCTGCTGTTCGCCACCAACGTGACGCACGCGCTCCCGGCGGTGTCGATCATCCCACCGGGTCAGCACGCCTGGAATGTGCCCAAGGAGGTGATCCTCCCGGCGGCGACGCTGATCATCGCGGTGACGCCCTACATCGCCCGGATCATGCGCGCCTCGATGGTGGAGGTGCTCGAGTCCGACTACGTGACGATGGCCCGGCTCAAGGGCCTGCCCAACCGGACGGTGATCTGGCGTCACGCCGTCCCCAACGCGATCGTCCCCGCGATCCAGGTGTCCGCCCTCCAGTTGGCCTACATGGCCGGCGGGGTGGTGGTGGTCGAGACGGTGTTCGGGTTCCCCGGCATCGGCTCGGCGCTGGTGGACGCGGTGGGCAACCGCGACATCCCCGAGGTGCAGGCGCTGGCGATCATCATCGCCGCCGTCTACGTGGCGGTGAACCTCATCGCCGACATCCTCACGATCCTCGTCACCCCGCGACTGCGAACGGCGGCGGCACGATGAGCACTCCCGCAATCATGATCGACGACCCAATCGAGCCCGCGGGCGTCGGCGAGACGATGCGCCAGCGCCAGTGGAAGGTGCTGCTCGGCGCCACGCTGCACCAGTGGCGGTCGCGCATCGGGCTGTTGATCTTCGTCGTGATGGTCCTCATCGCGCTCGCCGGCCCGCTCATCGCCCCCCACTCGCCCAACGAGTTCGTCACCGCTCCCAACAGCCCGTCCTCGTCGGCAGCGCTGTTCGGCGGCGACAACCTGGGGCGTGACGTGTGGAGCCGCTTCCTCTACGGCGGGCGCACCGTGCTGGGCATGTCGGCGGCGGCGACGATCATCGGCGTGGTCCTCGGGCTCGTGGTCGGCCTCACCGCCGCCTACATGTCGGGACTCGTCGACGAGGTGCTCATGCGGATCGCCGACGTGTTCATGGCCTTCCCCCAGATCGTGCTGGCGCTGCTGCTGCTGACGGCCTTCCAGTCCAGCGTCACGCTGATCGTCCTCATCGTCGGCCTCTCGCACGCCCCGCGCGTGGCCCGGGTGATCCGAGGAGCGGCGCAACAGGTGGTGGAGCGAGACTTCATCAAAGCCGCCGAGGCGGTGGGTGAACCACGAAGACGGATCATCTTCGGTGAGCTCATGCCCAACGTCACCAGCCCGCTGCTGGTGGAGGTGGGCCTGCGGCTCACCTACTCGATCGGGTTGATCGCCGCGATCAACTTCCTCGGGGTCGGCCTGCAGCCGCCGACCTCTGACTGGGGCCTCATGATCCAGGACAACCGCCTGGCGGTGAGCGTCCAGCCGTGGGGCGTCCTGCTCCCGGTGATCGCCATCGCGCTGCTGACGATCGGGACCAACCTGTTGACCGACGGCTTCGCCCGCGCGGCGATCGGCATCGACCGAGGGGAGTGAGCATGGCGATTGCAGACCAACCATCCAGCGCTGGAGAGCAGCCGGCCAGCGCGGTCACCGTCCGCGACCTGAAGATCGACCTCACCTCCACCGGCCAGGACATCGTCGACGCGATCGCCATCGACGTTCGCGCCGGTGAGGTGCTGGGACTGGTGGGCGAGTCGGGCTCGGGCAAGACGACGGTCGGCATGGCCCTGATGGGCTACTGCCGGCCCGGCGGCAGGGTCACCGGCGGGGAGATCCTCATCGACGGCCGGCCACTGGCGGCAATGGCCGCGGGCGAGCTGCGCCGGCTCCGGGGCGGGACGGTCTCCTACATCCCCCAGGACCCGGGGACCGCACTGAACCCGGCGTTGCGGATCGGCCTCCAGCTCTCCGAGATGCTCGAGGCCCACAAGGCCCAGAGCAACGCCGAGGAGCGGCGGACCCGCATCCGCGAGGCGCTGGAGGAGGTGGCGCTGCCCAGCACCGACGACTTCCTGCGCCGCTACCCGCACCAGCTCTCCGGAGGTCAGCAGCAGCGCGTGGCCATCGCCATGGCGTTCGCGTGCCGCCCGCACGTGATCGTGTGCGATGAGCCGACCACGGGTCTGGACGTCACCACCCAGGCGAGGGTGCTCGAGACCGTGCGCGACCTCTGCCACAGCCACCAGGTGGCCGCGGTCTACGTCAGCCACGACCTGGCCGTCGTGGCCGAGCTGGCCGACACAGTGGCGGTGATGTACGCCGGGCGGATCGTCGAGCGTGGACCGCGCGACGCGATCTTCGCCAAGCCGCGCCACCCGTACACGCGCAAGCTGCTGCGCGCCGTCCCCGACATGGCGGGCAAGCGCGCCGTGGTCGGCATCGGCGGTCACGCCCCGCTGCCCGGCAACCGCCCCCCCGGCTGCTTCTTCGCGCCCCGCTGCGACCTCGCCATCGACCGCTGCAGCGAGGCCTTCCCCCCGGCCTCGGAGTTCGAGGGCGGCCATCTCGTGCATTGCTACCGCGCCGAGGAGGCCCCATCGGAGCTGCCGACCACGGGCGAGATCCAGGCGGCGGCAGACGCCGGCGACGTGGTGCTGTCCGTGGTGCACCTCAACGGCAGCTACGGCTCGGCCCACGTGCTGCACGACATCGACATCGAGGTCCGGCGCAACGAATGCGTGGCTGTGGTGGGCGAGTCGGGCAGCGGCAAGACGACGCTCGCGCGCTGCATCTCCGGCCTGCACGCCAACTACACCGGGGACGTCACGCTCGGCGGAGAGCGCCTGGCCGAGAGCGCGCGCAAGCGCAGCACGCAGGCCCGCAAGCAGATCCAGTACGTGTTTCAGAACCCCTACGCGTCGCTGAACCCGCGGCGCACGGTGGGCCAGACGATCGCGCGCCAGCTCCAGCTGTTCGGCGCGTCGAGGCGCGACACTGGCAACCGCGTGGCCGAGTGCCTGGAGCGGGTGGCCCTGTCGGGCCAGGCGGCCAACCGCTACCCCGACCAGCTCTCGGGCGGCGAGCGCCAGCGCGTCGCCATCGCCCGAGCGCTGGCCGCCGAGCCGGCACTGCTGGTGTGCGACGAGGTCACCTCGGCGCTGGACGTCTCGGTCCAGGCGGCGATCGTCGAGCTGCTGCGCGACCTCCGCGCCGAGACGGGGCTGAGCATGCTGTTCATCACCCACAACCTGGCGCTCATCCGGACGATCGCCGATCGGGTGGTGGTGATGACCCAGGGCAAGATCGTGGAGGCGGGCGCGACGGTCAGCGTGTTCGAGTCGCCGAGCGCCGAGTACACGACCAAGCTCCTGTCCAACACGCCCACCGTCGAGGCGGCGCTGAACCGATGAACACCGAGGCGTTCATCACCTGCGCCGTGACCGGCGCGGGTGACACGACCGCGCGCAGCGCCAACGTCCCGGTCACGCCCGAGCAGATCGCGGCGTCGGCGCTGGAGGCGGCGCGCGCCGGCGCGGCCGTCGTCCACATCCATGTCCGCGACCCCGCGACGGGTCAGGGCTCGCGCGATGTCGAGCTCTACCGCCAGGTGGTGGACATCATCCGCGCCGCCGACGTCGACGCCATCATCAACCTCACGGCCGGCATGGGCGGCGACCTCGTCCTCGGCGGCCCGGACGCGCCGCTGCCGCTCGACCAGGTGGCCACCGATCTGGCGGGCGCCGCCGAGCGGCTCGCCCACGTCGAGGCGCTGATGCCCGAGATCTGCACCCTGGACTGCGGAACCATGAACTTCGCCGCCGGCGGGGACTACGTCATGGCCAACACCCCGGAGATGCTGCGCGCCATGGCGCGGCGCATCCAGTCCCTGGGCGTGCGCCCCGAGCTCGAGGTGTTCGACACCGGCCAGCTGGTCATGGTCAAGGACCTCATCGACGAGGGGCTGATCGACGATCCCGTCCTCGTCCAGCTGTGCATGGGGATCCGCTACGGCGCCCCCGACGATCCCGGCACCCTGCTCACGCTGGTGAACTCGCTGCCGGCCGGCACGGTGTTCTCCGCCTTCTCGATCGGGCGCATGCAGCTGCCCTACGTGGCGATGGCGGTGCTGGCCGGGGGCAACGTGCGCGTCGGGCTGGAGGACAACCTGTACCTGGGCCCGGGTCAGAAGGCCACCAACGGCGAGCTGGTGGAGCGGGCGACCACGATCCTCAACGCGATGAACGTCCGCGTGCTCGGGCCTGAGGAGGTCCGGGAGCGCCTCGCGCTGCGCGGCCGTGGCTGACGCTCCACGTTCGGTCGGCCTGCTCGGCGCCGGCGTCATCGGCGGCGGCTGGGCTGCGCGGTTCGTGCTGGGCGGCGTGGATGTGCGCCTGTTCGATCCGTCGGCGGACGCCGCGCACGCCGCGCTCGACACCGTGCAGCGAGGCCGGCGCGCCTGGCGGCGGCTCACCCTCGCCCCCATGCCCGCCGAGGGCACCCTGACCATCGTCGACTCCGTCGAGGAGGCCGTCGCCGGCGTCGATCTCGTCCAGGAGAGCGCGCCGGAGCGCGAGGAGCTCAAGCGCGCCCTGCTGGCCCAGGCAAGCCAGGCGGCCCCGCCCGAAGCGATCATCGCCACGTCCACGTCGGGCCTGCTGCCTACGCGGCTGGCCGCCGGCATGCACGGCCCCGAGCGCTTCGTCGTCGGCCATCCCTTCAACCCGGTCTATCTGCTGCCGCTGGTGGAGGTGTGCGCCGCGGAGCGGACCGCGCCGGAGACGGTGGCGCGAGCGGTGGCGATCTACGAGGCGGTGGCCATGCGGCCTCTGGTCGTCCGCCACGAAATCGACGGCTTCATCGCTGACCGCCTGCTCGAGGCGCTGTGGCGCGAAGCGCTGTGGCTGGTCGCCGACGACGTCGCCACCGTCGAGGAGATCGACGACGCCATCCGTTACGGCCCGGGGCTGCGCTGGGCCGCGATGGGCACCTTCCTCACCTACCGGCTGGCGGGCGGCGAGGCCGGCATGCGCCACTTCATGGCCCAGTTCGGTCCGGCCCTCCAACTTCCCTGGACCCACCTCACCGACGTGCCGGAGCTGACCGACGAGCTGCTGGACGCGATCGTGGCCCAGTCAGACGCGCAGGCCGACGGGCGGTCGATCGCCGACCTGGAGCGCATCCGGGACAACTGCCTGGTGGCGGTGCTGCAGAGGCCTGGCGGGCGCGGGCTATGCCGCGGGCGAGGTGGTGGCGCTCACCGAGCGCGAGCTGTACGAGCGCGCCGGGGCCGGCCCGCGCGCGGTCACCGCTGCCCGACGGCCGCCTGCGCCTGCACGAGGCGCTCGTGGAGCCCTCGTGGATCGACTACAACGGCCACATGACCGAGCACCGCTACCTCGAGGTGATGGCCGACACCACCGACGCCTTCCTGCGCGACGATCGGGATCGTCGGGCCCTACATCGACGCCGGACGCTCCTACTACACCGTGGAGACCCACATCCGCCACCTCGGCGAGGCCCACGGCGGCGACCGCCTGTACGTGGCCACGCGGCTGCTCGGCCACGACGAGAAGCGGCTGCACCTCTGGCACGAGCTGCGCCGCGACACCGACGACGAGCTCATCGCCACCGGCGAGCACATGCTGCTCCACGTCGATCGTGCCGCCGGCAAGACGGCGCCGGCGGCCGCCGAGGTGCTGGCCGCGCTGGAGCAGATCGCCGCCGCCCAGCGCGACCTGCCGTCGCCCGAGGGCGCGGGCAACCACGTTCGCGGACCGCGCGTCTGCGAGCCGGGCTAATGGGCGTTAAATTTCCTTTGAACCTATTTGTGCAGAGCGCGCCGAGCGCCTAGTCTACGTGCGCCGCCTGAAAACGAGCGTGTTTTAGGACAACGAAGAGCCGGAGGAGCTACATGTCCGAGAAGATGTGGGATGGAGAGCCTTTCTGGGGACTCGGCTATGAGTGGGACCCGGACTGGGTTCTGACCGATCGGCAGAAAGAGCTGCGCGATCTGCTCATCGAGCTCTCCCAGAAGGAGATGCGCGCCAACGCCAAGGTCTCCGACGACAACCTCGAGTATCCCCGCCAGAACCTCGAGCTGCTGGGCAAGCACGGCTTCCTGGCGCTGACTGTCCCCGAGGAGTACGGCGGCCTGGGCGAGGACCACGTCGGCTTCCACATGGCCTGCGAGACGATCGCGCGCTACGGCTGCGCCTCGACCGCCATGTGTTACGTCATGCACATGGCCGCGGTCAACACGATCATGCTCCGGCCCACCGACGAGCTGATCGACAAGTACGTCCGCCCGCTCGGTAGCGGCAAGATCGGCACGCTGTCCTACTCGGACCCCGAGACCGGATCGCACTTCTGGTATCCGTTCTCCTCGAGCGCCGAGCGCTCCAACGGCGGCTACAAGGTCAACAAGAAGGCGTCGTGGACGACGTCGGGCGGCTTCGCCGACTTCTATGTCGTGCAGACGACCAGCCCCGACTTCTCCGGCTATGACGACCTGTCGGTGTTCGTCATCGACGGGGAGGACGTCAAGGCGCAACCTTCCACCTGGGACGCCCTCGGCCTGCGCGGCAACCAGTCCGGCCCCATCCAGGTCGAGGACGTCTCGATCCCCGGCTCGCAGATCGTCGGGCCCGAGGGTGACGGGGCAGCCTCCAACGACGAGGCCGTGGACCCCTGGTTCCTCATCGGCTCCTCCGCGGTGTGGAACGGCCTGGCGCTGGGCGGGATTGACATCGCCAAGCGCCAGACCACGCGCAAGAAGCACGTCGACGTCGGGCTGCGCGTCGCCGACTACCCGACGATCCAGGACTACGTCGGCGAGGCCGTGATGGACACCAACGCCTGCCGGCTGTTCGGGTTCTCGGTGGCCCAGGCGATGGACAACGCCACCGAGCACAACACCAAGCGGATGGCGCCCGGCGAGTTCGCTCGCGCCAACTTCCTGCATTGGGCGTGGCAGATCAAGTTCGAGGCGGCCAAGAACACGGCCAACGTCGTGGACAAGATGCTCCACGCCTGCGGCGGCACGGGCTACAAGCGCGACATGGAGATGGAGCGCTACCTGCGCGACGCCAAGGCCGGCTGGGTCATGGGCCCGACCAACGAGGTCCTGCGCCAGTTCGTGGGCAAGGCGGTGCTGCTCGGCTTCGACAGCCTGGACTACTGGAACCAGACCTACAACCGCCGCGCCGTCGAGAACGAGATCAAGAAGCTCGACGCCGAAGGCAAGCGCAAGCTCGCCGAGGAGCTCATGGCTCAGGTGGATAAGGCCTCGGCCCCGGCCTAGGGACGCCTGACATGGCCACCCTGGCGCCATCGGGTCTGCTTGTCGTCGACCGCGCCGTCGAGCGCTACCCGGTGCGGCCGGGCGGCGTGACGGTCGTCGCGCTCGCCGGCGACGACGAGCTGAGGATCATCGATCGCCATGGCGGCCAGGTCGCGGAACTGACCGTGACCGGCGCCGGATTCGGGACCGGCGAGCCCCGCTCTGCGCGGTTGTTCGGACCCGAGTCGACGCCGGGGAGCGCCCTGACGTTCACCGCAGTCGGAGACACCACGGTTACCGTCGGCGCGCCCGGCGGCCGGGTGGTGGACGGAGACGCACCGGCGACCGAGCTCGCCCTGGAGGTCCGCCGGGTGGCCCCGCGCCGGGAAGTGGACGTTGAGCTGCCCCCGCTGCTGGCCGAGCCGCGGCTGGATTTCCGCATCGACCCGGCGTCGGCGCAGAGCTACGAGGTCCGCGAGGGCGAGTACATCCAGATCATCGATGTGCGCGGCAAACAGTGTTCGGACTTTTTGGCCTTCCACCGCGCCAAGCTGGAGTCCGGCGTGGAACGTGGCCTGGACGCGACCGTGACCCGCACGCTGATGGGCAACGCCTATCCGCAACCGGGGCTGTATCGCAAGTTCTACGACCTGGACATGGACCCGCTCGTGGAGGTCGTGCGTGACACCGTCGGCCGCCACGACACCTTCGCCCTGGCCTGCCAGGCCAAGTACTACGAGGACATGGGCTACCCGGGCCACGTCAACTGCACGGACAACTTCAACGGCGCCCTGCAGTCGTTTCAGATCGCCCCGCGCAAGGGCTGGGCGGCCCTGAACTTCTTCTACAACACGACGTTTGACTCACACATGCAGCTCGCCTTCGACGAGCCGTGGTCACGTCCGGGCGACTACGTGATGCTGCGGGCGTCCAGCGACCTCGTGTGCGCGTCCTCGGCCTGCCCTGATGACATCGACCCATCGAATGCCTGGGAGGTGACGGATGTCCACGTGCGCGTCTACTCGTCGAAGAACCGCTTCTCGATGGCCATCGCACGGCGCGTGACCGCCGATGCCGAGGCCGTCCTGACCCGGGAGACCGCCTTCCACGCCAAGACCTCGGAGCTGACCAAGAGCTTCGTGGAGTACCGCGGCTACTGGCTGCCCCATTGCTTTAACAACGAGGGCGGCATCGCGGAGTACTGGGCCTGCCGCGAGAAGCTGGCGGTGATGGATCTGTCGCCGTTGCGCAAGTGGGAGGTGCTCGGCCCCGACGCCGAGACCCTGATCCAGCGGATCGTCACGCGCAATGTCCGCAAGCTGTCCGTGGGCCAGGTCGTCTACACGGCGCTGTGCAACGAGACCGGCGGCATGATCGACGATGCCACCGTGTTCCGGCTCGGCCAGGACAACTTCCGCTTCGTCGGCGGCGACGAGTACGACGGAGTCTGGATGCGCCAGGTGGCCGATCGCCTGGGTCTGAAGGTCTGGATCAAGCCCACCACCGACCAGCTGCACAACATCGCCGTCCAGGGGCCGCTCAGCCGCGAGGCGCTGGCGGAGTTCGTGTGGACGCCGCCGTCCCAGCCGTCGCTGCAGGAGCTGAAGTGGTTCCGCTTCCTGGTGGGCCGGATCGGTGATTACGACGGCGTGCCCATCGTGGTCTCGCGCACCGGCTACACCGGCGAGCTCGGCTACGAGGTCTTCTGCCACCCGTCCGACGCCGAGGCGGTGTGGGACGCGGTGTTCAAGGCCGGCGAGCCGCGCGGGCTCAAGCCCCTGGGCCTCGAGGCGCTGGACATGGTGCGCATCGAGTCGGGGCTCATCTTCGCCGGCTATGAGTTTGACGACCAGGTGGACCCGTTCGAGGCGGGCATCGGCTTCGCCGTGGCGCTCGACGACGAGGACTTCATCGGCCGCGACGCCCTGCTGGAGCGCCGCGAGCACCCGCAGCGCACACTGGTGGGCCTGGAGCTCTGAGGGCAACGAGGTGGTCGGCCACGGCGACGAGGTCTACGTGGACCGCCGCCGGGTGGGCGTGGTCACGAGCGGCATGCGGTCCCCGCTGCTGCGCAAGTCGATCGCGCTGTGCCGGATGGCGATCCAGTACTCAGAGATCGGAACGGCGGTCGAGGTCGGCAAGCTCGACGGGCTCCAGAAACGGATCCCCGCGACCGTCGTACGATTCCCCTTCTATGACCCGGAGAAGAAACGCCCGCGGTCGTGAGCGATAAGGAGGGCGTGGCTCGCCTGACGCGGGTGGCGAAGGTCGCGCCGCCCACGGCGAGCACGGGCTTGATGCCCCCGATGCGGGGCGGATCGTCGCCCGGGGCGCCCAGCGCCGGGCGCGGCAAGATCCCGCCCGCTCCCCCGGCCCCGGCGTCGCTGGGGGCGCCGACCGGCGTCGCCAGGCTCACGCCGCGTTCGGCGCAGGCCGAGGCCGCGGCCCGGGAGCTGCGCAACGTCATGGGGCGCTTCGCCACCGGGGTGACGGTCGTCACCACCACCCACCGCGACACGATCCACGGCATGACCGCCAACGCGTTCCTGTCCGTGTCGCTGCGCCCGCCGCTGGTGCTGGTGTCACTGGGGCGCTGCCGGATGAGCGAGATGCTGCCGCGGACCGGCCGGTACGGGGTGAGCGTGCTGGCCTCAGACCAGGAGAGGTTTGCCGCCCACTTCGCGGGACAGGCCGTCTCCGATGAGGATCCGCGCTTCGTCTGGGAGAACGACCTTCCCTTGTTGGACGGGGCCCTGGCCCACGTGGGCTGCCGCGTCGTCGACGTCCACCCCGCCGGGGACCACGTGCTCTGGATCGGCGAGGTCGAGCACCTCTACCACCGCGAGGGCGAGCCGCTGCTGTTCTACACGGGGCGGTTCGGGACCCTGCGCGAGACCCAGGACCGCGAGACCGCCGCGGCGAAGCGGGCGGGCGGGGGTTCGTAGCCTCCCGCCGGGGAGCCGCGTAGCCGGCTGCCCGCGTTCCCCGCAGGATCGGCGAACGTCAAAACGGGCGTGGGAGAGGCCGACCTGGGTGGCCACGCCACGAGGATCCGGGCGTGCGCACTTTTCGTGCGTATGAGAGCAAAATCGCGCAACGCGGCGGCGGAGCCCCGCCAAACCGCAACCCAGCCCACCCCTAGCCCGGGGCGATCCACACCAGACACCCGGCCCGCCGGCGGATCCGCCGCGCCGCCACCGCCCGCCACCACCGCGGTGACCGCCGCGGGTCCGGGCCCAGGACCACCAGCCCCGCGCCCCGCTCCTCGATGAGCTCCAACAGCGCCGCCAGCGGCCGGCGCGAGGAGATCCGCAGCAGCTCGGTCGGCACACCCCGGGCCGCCGCGCGCGCGGCCGTCTCCCGCACCGCGTCGAGATCCTCCTCATGCGGCAGGGTCGCAACCTCGCGCGCCAGAACGAGGGTCGTCGGGTGCGGCGGCAGCCACAGCATATTGGCGATGATCAGCGACGCACGGGCGTCCAGGGCGCTCTCGATGGCCATCCGCTCGGCCTCGGGGTCCACCCGCACCGAGAGCGTCGCCAGCACGACCGGGCGCGGCGCCGCGCCCCTGTCAACGGGGTCGCGTACGGAGGCGTCACTACCTTCGCGCTGGCGCAGGACGGGCATGGAAGCGATCGCGCGACATGGTCGCACGGACCACGTGGAGCACCACCTGCGACCCACGAGCTCCGTCCGGAGAAACTTGTCCGATGCCGTTTGACCCAATTTGTACAAACTGGTATACCTGCGCCCAACAGGCGTCGGCCTTCGACTCGCGGATGAGGCGACCGGCGTGCCGCAAAAATCAGGAGGGACGAGGCTTGGCTACTGCCACCGTCGAGGAGGTACAGCTCCTCAAGACGCTGCGCTGGTGGGACGGATTCGTCATCGCGCTGTGCAACCCCGGCTTCCTGCTCGGCAGCCTCGGATTCACGTTGGGAATCTTCGGGGTGGTTGGCTCGATGATCCTGTGGGGGTGTTCGGCAGCGATCGGGTTGCTCCAGGCCTGGATCTACTCCGAGCCGGCGACGATGTTCGGCCACCGCAGCGGCGGCATCGCGCTGTATGCCCACGAAGGCTGGCGCAAGTACACGACGCTCGTGGGCCCGCTGTCCGCGTTCGGCTACTGGATCGGTTGGTCGGTCGTGCTGTCGATCTTCGGCAAGATCATCGGCGACCTGGCGACCTCACAGTGGTGGCCCAACTCGCACCTGTCCATCGGCTTCCTGGGCAACACGCTCTCGTTGTCGTCGTTCATCGCGATCGGCTGCATCATCTTCGTGTGGTCGTTCAACATCTTCGGGCTGCGCCCGGCGGTGTGGTTCACCTACGCGTGCGCCGCGCTGCTGATGGTGCCGCTGGCGCTGTTCATCATCGTCCCCTACTTCTCCGGCCACTGGCATAGCTCCAACGTCCACGCCACGTTCGCGGGGCCGTGGGGCGGGATCAAGGTCGCGATCGTCTACATGTTCATCCTCGCCTGGTCGGCATACGGGACGGAGGCGTGTGCGACATTCGCGCCCGAGTACAAGTCGATCGAGGACACCCACCGGGCGCTGCGCTCGGCGGCCACGTTCATGCTGCTCGTCTGCCTGCTGCTCCCGCTGGGCCTGGGCGGCGTCGACGGCGTCTCCAAGGCCGTGACGACAGGCGCCGAGGGCCAGTTCTACACGCAGGCGATGGGAACCCTGGTGGGCCACGGCGCCGCCAGCTTCTTCACCATCTGCATCATCGCCAGCCTGCTGCTGTCGATGACCTCCTCGACGTCTGACGCCGGGCGCGCCCTGTTCGGGATCTCCCGCGCCGGCATGACGATCAAACAGTTCGGCGTCCTCAACCGCTACCACGTTCCGGCCCGCGCCATGACGATGGACCTGGCGGTCAACATCGCCCTGGTGCTCGTCATCAAGAACAACCTGGCGATCCTGTACCTCAGCAACATCGGGTACGTGATGGCGCATGTGTTCGCGCTCAGCGGGTTCTTGCTGTTGCGCCGCGACCGGCCCAACTGGCCGAGACCGATCAAGGTCGCCAACGCCTGGCTGCCCGTGGCCGCATTCCTGTGCGTGTTGAACTTCGTGTTCCTCGTCGTCGGAGCCCTGGCGCCCAAGCTCAACGGCTACGGCACCTGGACCGACTTCTGGATCGGGATCGCGGTGCTCGTCGGCTCGCTCATCCTGTTCGTGTTCCGCCGCGTCGTCCAGGACGGCGAGGGCGTGCACTTCCGCGAGGAGGTGCCCGAGGTGCCGTCGGCCGAGGAGCAGGCCGAGCTCGGGATCCCCGCTCCGAGTGCCGCGGCGATGGCGTGATCAAGACCATCGTCATTGCCTATGACGAGACGGACCCGGCGCGGCGCGCGCTTGAGCGCGCCGCGCAGGTAGCCAAGGCATTCGAGGCGAAACTGGTGGTGACCAGCGTGGCGCCGGTCACCATCACCACCACGGGTCGGTCCATCGGGGCCGACCCGGTGGAGACCGCGGCCGAGCACCGCCAGGAGCTCGCGGACGCCCGGGCATATCTGGAGGGCGAGGGGCTCACCGCTGACTACGTGGAGGCCGTCGGCCACGAGGCCGAGTCGATCCTGGAGGTGGCGCGGGAGCGCTCCGCCGACCTGATCGTGGTCGGCTCGCGCGAGCTCACCATGCTGCACCGCCTGCTCGGCCAGAGCGTGTCGGACGCCGTCTCGCACGGCGCCCGCTGCGATGTGCTGATCGTCCACTGAGGCGACGATCCTCACCGCCGGCCGCGACTCCTCACCGCCGGCCGCGACTCCTCACCGCCGGCCGCGACTCCTCACGCCGGCCGCGACCGCGGCTACTCGGGCTTGATCTTCCAGGTGGGCAGGTCGGCGATCGCCTGGCGGTACTTGCGGCGGTGGATCGGCTTGAAGAACATGCTCCACGTGGTGGCGAGGATCCCCACCACAATCAGCCCACCCAGCGCCTTGCCGACGATGATGCACGCCACCACGCAGGCCAGCGCGAACGCGCTGACCGCGATCGGGACGCGGCGGTAGCGCATCTGCGTGGCCCGGATCGCCGCGTACTGCTCCATCGGGATCCGGTTGGTGTTCCACGTCTTGCCGCACTTCTCGCACGTCCAGCGCTCGCCGTAACGCAGGTAGCGGCGCTCCCCGCAGTCGCAGGAGATGGTGATCGGCGGGCCGCGCCTGACCGACTTGGGCACACCCGCCGAATCGCTCATAGTGGTCGTCCCCCCAAGCGCTAGTGCTCGGGCGGCTCCCAGCCCTCCAGCACCGACGGCCGGTAGTGCTCGCCGACCGTCCGGGAGCCCTGCACCCACGGGCCCAGCTCCGGCTGCGCGAACTTCGCGTGACGTTCCTTCAACATGATCCCGTAGGAGTTCCCTGACTGCAGGTGCGTGATGAGCACCTTACGAGCGATCTCGTCCTCGCGTCCCTCCGGGATGTCGAAGTAGATCTTGATGAACGAGTTGGAGTAACGGTCGAACACCGCCGGCACGCCGTCCTCGGCGAGCAGGGTGATGTCCTCCAGCCAGTTGATGTCCTCGCCCGGGGTGGCGGCGAGGAGGTCCACGTCCTCCACCAGCGAGATGTCCTCCTGGTAGGAAAACCGCTTGCCCGACAGGTACTCGGCGTCGATCCCGAACACCTTCTCGGGCTCGCCCGGAACGCGGTGGCCCGTCCCACCCACGTCACTCATGAGGGGTCACCTCCCGCGGCCGCCTGGACCGGGTCCAGGTAGTCGATCGGGTTGGCCACGTGGCGCTCGAGCAGGCGCTCGATGCGGGCCAGCGTCCGCTCCTCGGACACGCCGGGGATGTAATCGGTGCCGGCCAGCGGGACTCGCGCCATCGCCGAGGCCTCCACGGTCAGCGCGCACAGGTCCTCGGGCTCGAGCGAGTGCACGTCGGTCTTCCCGCACGCGCGCGCCAGCATCTGGCACTCCAGCGTGAGCGTGTGCAGGAAGTTGTAGACGCGGTTCGCGGCGTCTTCGACCACCAGCCGCTTGCGCAGCTCCGGGTCCTGGGTGGTGATGCCGACCGGGCAGCGGCCGGTGTGGCAGTGATAGCAGCGGCCCGCGGGAACCCCGACGGTGCCCTCGTAATCCGTCACCCCCGGGATCTCCTTGTTGCAGTTCAAAGCCATCAGGGCCGAGTGACCGATCGCGATCGCGTCGGCGCCGAGCGCCAGGCATTTGGCCACGTCGCCGCCGTTGCGGATGCCGCCGGCCACCACCAGGTTGATCTCATCGGCCAGGCCGACGTCCTCCAGCGCGCGGCGCGCCTCGGGGATCGCCGCCATCAGCGGGATCCCGGTCTCCTCCGATGCGGTGTGAGGACCAGCCCCGGTGCCGCCCTCGGCGCCATCGAGGTAGATGATGTCCGGACCGCACTTGGCCGCCATCCGCACGTCGTCATAGACCCGAGCCGCGCCCAGCTTGAGCTGGATCGGGATCTCGTAGTTGGTGGCCTCGCGGACCTCCTGGATCTTCAGCGAGAGGTCGTCGGGACCCAGCCAGTCGGGGTGCCGCGCCGGTGAGCGCTGGTCGATCCCGGCCGGCAACGAGCGCATCTCGGCCACCTGCTCAGTGACCTTCTGGCCCATGAGGTGGCCGCCGAGGCCGACCTTGCAACCCTGGCCGATGAAGAACTCGCAGGCGTCGGCGAGCATCAGGTGGTGCGGGTTGAACCCGTACCGGCTCTGGATGACCTGGTAGTACCACTTGGTCGACAGGTCGCGCTCGGGCGGGATCATGCCGCCCTCGCCGGAGCAGGTCGCGGTGCCGGCCATCGAGGCGCCCTTGGCCAGGGCCATCTTGGCCTCCAGCGACAGCGCTCCGAACGACATGCCGGTGATGTAGACCGGGATGTCGAGCTCGATCGGCTTGGACGCAAAGCGCGCGCCCAGCACCGTCTTGGTCAGGCATTTCTCGCGATAGCCCTCGATCACGAACCGGGTCAGCGTCCCCGGCATGAACATGAGCTCGTCCCAGTGCGGGACCTTCTTGAACATCGAGAAGCCACGCATCCGGTAGCGGCCGAGCTCGGACTTGACGTGGATGTCGTCGATGACCTCGGGCGTGAAGATGCTGGAGTGGCCGAGCACGTTGCGGGCCATCGGTGCGTTCTCGTCAGCAGCCATGGGTGGGTGGCTCCTTCTCCTAGAGGACGAGCTTGCGCTCGGATGGCTCGAGCGAGTCGTAGTTGTAGAGCTTCTTGCCGCACACGAACTTCTGCAGCTGCGGTGGTGAGCCCAGCCCGTAGATTCCGAACTTGCGCTCGATGAACTCGGTGTCGGCGTCGGTCCACTCACCCTCGACGCAGTCGACGCCCAGCGACTTGACCTTGCCGCCGACGTAGATCGTGCCGTCATACATCGAGTCGCCCAGGCCCGGGCCGGCGTCGCCGCAGATGATCTGGCGGCCGCGCTGCATCATGAACCCGGTCATCGACCCGGCGCTGCCAAGGGTGATGATGGTGCCGCCCTTCTGGTCGATCCCGGTGCGGGCGCCGACCTGGCCCTTGACCACCAGGTCGCCGCCGCGGATCGCCGCGCCCGTCAAAGACCCGGCGTTGGACTCGATGATCACGACGCCCGACATCATGTTCTCGCAGGACGACCAGCCGACGCGCCCGGCGATGTGGACCTCGGGGCCGTCGATCATGCCCAGAGCGAAATAGCCCAGGGAGCCGTCGAAGCGGATCGTGCAGCGGGTGAGGATCCCCGCCCCCAGGGAGTGCTTGGCCCCGGGGTTGAGCACCGTCACGTCAGTGACGCCCTGCTCGTACAAAAGCCACCGCAGTTCGAGGTTGATCCGCCGAGTGGTGAGGTTGCGCGCATCGAAGGTGGCCTTGTCACCGTCGATGTCTGACACCTGCGGAACGCGGGCGTCGAGCTCGACCAGGCCGCGGGCGTCGAACATCGGCTCCTCGACGGATGGCGACTGATTCACCGTGTCCATACCATCACCGCACTCTCGTAGGGGTCATAGGTCTCGATCTCGTGGTCGATGACCGCCCGGATCGCCATCTCCTCGGAGGCCAGGGCCACCATGTCGTCGCCTTCGTAGAGGACCATGCGGCTTGGCGGCAAGCTCGTCCTTGGCCATCCCCAGGGCGTCCTCGGAGACGCAGATGTAGGTGAAGACGCCGTCCAGGTCCTCCAGCGAGTGGTGCATGGCGTCCTCCAGCGAGTCCCCGTTGGCCATCCGGTCGGCCAGGTACACGGCGATGATCTCCGAATCGCACATCGAGGCGAAGCGGTGACCGCGGGACTCCAGGCGCCGGCGCCACTGGTGGTAGTTGGTCAGCTGCCCGTTATGGACCACCGCCACGTCACTGAACGGATAGGCCCAATAGGGGTGCGCGTTGGCGATGTCCACATCTGATTCGGTGGCCATCCGCACATGCCCGATCCCATGTGAGCCGAAGTAGTCGTCCAGGCCGTAGGAGCCCGACACGGTCTTGGCGTCACCCAGGTCCTTGACGATCTCCAACGAGTGACCCAGCGACAGCACCTCGGTATGAGGCACGGACTCGATGTGGTCCGCCAGGCGCTTGAGATCGCCGTGGTAATCGACCGTGGCCGAGAACGTGTACTCGTTGACGTCCTCGGTGCCCTTGATCTCGGCCCCGGCGGACCGTATCCGAGACTCGACCTCCTGCCGGCGGCGACGGACGTCGTCAGCGAAGTCGAGATCCCGCGGCGCCGTGGACTCCGCCAGGTTGATGCGCACCACCAGTTCGTGGCCGGGGGCGTGATACAGCGCGTAGCCGGTCGAGTCGGGGCCGCGGTGCTTCATCGACTGCAGCATGCTGGTCATGTCGCGGCCGATCCGGTGGGCACCGTTGCCGTTCTTGTAGATGATCCCTGCGATTCCGCACATAGTCGTGTCTCCGTTACGCGAGGTCGGGGCGGGGTGGGTGGGCCCGAGTTACGGCAGGACCTCCAGGTACTCGTCGCGTTCCCAGTCGGTCACGGCGGCGAGGTAGCGCTCCCATTCGTCGCGCTTGTAGTGGTCAAAGACCTTGTAGAGGCGGCCCGGCATGGCGCTGCTTGCACGACCTCGTCGACGGCCAGCGCCTCGAGCGCCTTGCCGAGACTGTCGGGCACCTTCTCGATCTCGGCGCCCTCGGCGAGCAGGTCATACGTGTTGCCCTGCTGCGGCGGGCCCGGATCGATCTCCCGGCGCACGCCATCCAGCCCGGCGCGCAGCAGTGTCGCCACCGTGAGGTACGGGTTACACGAGGAATCCACGCCGCGGTACTCAAAGCGCCCGCCGGAGGCGACGCGGACGGTCGTCGTCCGGTTCTGCCAGCCCCAGTTCTTGTAGATCGGCGCCCAGAAGCCGGTGTCCCACATGCGGCAGTAGGAGTTGACGGTGGGGTTACCGACGCACATCAGGGCCGGGAAGTGCTCCAGCATCCCGCCGAGGAAGTGGCGGGCGAACTGCGAGAGCTGCGCCGGGCCGTCGGGGTCGTGGAAGACGTTGTTGCCCTGGTCGTCCATCAGCGTGAAGTGGTGGTGGTGGCCGTTGGCCGACACGCCCGGTGAACGGCTTGGGCATGAACGTCGGCAGCAGGTCGTGCTTGCGCCCGACCGCCGCGCACACCTGGCGGTAGGTGGTGATGTTGTCCGCCGTCCGCACCGGGCGGTCAAAGCGGAAGTTGAGCTCGAGCTGGCCGGGGGCATCCTCGTGGTCGCCGTAGCTCATGTCCAGCCCCAGCGCCTGGCCGAACTCCACGACATCGAGCAGGACCGGACGCAGTTCCTCAAACTGGTGGATGTGGTAGCAGTAGGGCTTGGTGACGCCCTGGGGCTCCTCGCCCTCGCGCGGCTTGCGCAACCACATCATCTCGGGCTCGATGCCGATGAGGAACTGGTAGCCGAGCTCCTGCTCGAACTCGTGGGCCACCCGCTTGAGGTTCTGGCGCGGGTCGGCGTCGAGCAGGTCGCCGGTCTCGGTGTCATAGCAATCACAGAAGACGCGGGCCACCCGGTTGTCCCAGGGCAGCACGGCAAAGGTGTCCAGGTCGGCGATGGCGGCGAGCTCTGACTCCTCTGGGCCGAAGCCGATGTAGTTGCCGTAGCGATCGGTGAACAGGTTGGCCACGGCGCCATAGACAAGCTGGTAGCCCTTCTTGGCCACCTGGGGGAAGAAGGAGGAGACGACGCCCTTGCCCATCACCCGGCCGGTCACCGACACCTGCTGGAAGAAGACGTACTTGATGCCCTCGGCCTCGATCCGCCGCGTCACGGCCTCGATCTTCTCGTCGCGGCCGGGCGCGTTGCGGGCCTCCTCCAGCGTGGCCGGCGCGGGCGCGATCCGCGAACTGGAGAGGACCGTGTCTACGGTCCCACCGAACTGCGGCGCTTCCACCTCTGTCGCCATCTCCACTCCTTCCTCAGGCTGACGCGTCCGCGCGCAGCCGCAATGGATCGAATTCGCTCGGCGGCCGGGTCCGCGGCGTCACCGCCGTGGCGGCACTCCCGGCTCGCTTCTGCTCCGCCCGCAGACGGTCGTTTCCCCCAACTCAGCGCCGCGCGACTGGACAAATTGGTACACGGCGCGTTTATACCAAGCGGCCGTGGACATGGCAAGGCTGCGCCCTTGCGCGCGCGGCGCCGTCACGGTAGCATTCCGTTGCGTTATCTACAACTCTATTGCGTAATCGGCAACAGCAAGCTAGGAGAGCCCCGTGCCCGACCGCCTTCCCTCCTCCACCACGACGCTGGTCATCGGCGCCGGCGTGCACGGCCTGTCCACCGCCTGGCATCTCGCTCGTCAGGGACAGGACGTCCTCGTCGTCGACAAGACCGAGGTCGCGGCCGGCGCCTCCGGCATCGCCTGCGGGATCGTGCGCAACAACTACTTCCAGCCCGCCATGCAGGAGCTGATGGCCGCCTGCGTCGAGGTGTGGGAGTCAGAGCCCGAGAAGCTCCACTACCACCCCAGCGGCTACGTCGCCCTCGGGCCCGCGGCCCAGGCGGAGGACCTCACCGCGGTCTATGAGCGCCAGCAGCGGATCGGCTACCCCTCCCAGCTCTACGTCGGCGAGAGCGAGGTCGCCGACCACATGCGCTCGCTCTATGACGATTGGCGCGCCCCCGGCCTCAGCGTCTGCCTGCACGAGCAGGCCGGCGGCTACGCGTTCAACAAGGAGTCGATGCACGGGCTCGCCGACCTCGCACGCGCCGCCGGGGCCCGGATCGAGACCGGCATCGAGGTCACCGGATTCGAGTCAGACAACTCCGGCGCCGTGACCGCGGTCCACACCAGCGCCGGCGACATCGCGGTTGAGCAGGTGGTCGTCGCCGTCGGCCCCTGGGTCGCCGGGCTGTGGTCGATGCTTGAGCTGCCGGACCGCCTCGACGTCCGCCAGCCCGACGGCCGGCTCATCACCGACCAGCCGATGTGGACCTACTGGTACCTCCAGGAGGGCGAGGCGGCGTTCGACCCCTCGATCTTCGTCACCAACGACGGCGTCTCGTCGCCGGTGCTCCACGTCGACTCCGAGGCGCCGCTGCGCGCCGACGACGGCACGCTGATCACCGACGAGTTCTGGGGCGTGTACTTCAAGCCCGACCGCGACAGCGTCCAGGGCGGGGCCCAGCCGCTCACCGTCGGCCCGGAGTTCACCGTGGATCCCTACCCCACCGGCACCGTCGACCCCGGGTTCGCGGACATGTGGTCCGCGTCGCTGTCGCACTGCCTCAAGCGCTTTGAGGGGGCACGCGCCAAGTACCGCCAGGTCCGCTCGGGCGGCGTCGGCGCCTTCACCGTCGACAACTTCCCCGTGTTTGACTACATGCGCCCCAACGTGTTCGTCGCCGCTGACTCCAACCACGGCTACAAGATGATCGCGGTGGGCAAGGAGATCGCCCGCGTCCTGCAGGGCGAGCACTCCTCGCTGCTGCACCCGTTCCGCTACGAGCGCTTTGCCACCGGGGACCTGCACCCCGTGTCGCACAGTCCCTACCCCTGGAGCTGAACAGCGCCGGGGGGGCGCGACCCACCGACGCGCTCAATGGACGGCGATGAAGCGCAGCATCGCCGGCCAGTCGCTGGCGTGGGCGGCCGCATTGGCCGCAACCGTGCCTCCCTCATCGGCGGCACTTGGCAGGGAGGGGTACGCCAGGACGATGTGCCCGGCGCCGGGATAGTTGAGATGGACGTGCGCGGCGCCGTCGTGCGGGAGCGCGGTCATGACCTGATCGGCCTGGAACTGAGATGGCCAGACGCTGTCATCGCCTCCGCTGATGAGCATCACCGGCCCTCTGACCCCCGGCCCCAGGAACGTGTTCGCTGAGACACCCCGGCCGTTGAGGGTCCACGCCGGGGCGCCATAGGTGGCGGCGCACGTGCCGCGAAAGGCCCTGTTGGCCGATCCCGCCGGCGCCTCGGCGACGACGCCATGCACCAGATCCGGCCAATGCGCGGCCACCAACAGCTCGGCCTCGGTCCCGCGTGATCCGCTGAGGATCCAGACCCGCCGCGGATCGACCTGGGGCTGGCTGCGCAACCACCGGATGGCCCGCGCGAAGTACTGAAGCGGAATGCGCTGTAGCCGGCATGGTAGGCCGGGGGCGTCGAAATACGCCACCGCCAGCGCGGGCAACCCGTGCGACGCGATGAGTGCGGCCTCCGACGCCGAGTCGCCGTCCCCGCCCTCCGAGCCGCCCCACACGACCACGGCAGCTCGACGTCCGCCGTCCGCCGGCCGGAAGTACTCCGCCACGAACCCATCGGCAGCAAGCGTCGTCGGGTGGACGGTGACGCCGGGGCCCTGGATGAGCTGGGTGAGGTGTGCAGACCCGAGAGTGTGCCCGCCGGCATTCACCGTGAGCGTGGTGACGGCGCCGCGCAGTGACGGGGGCGGCCCGGGCGTGCGCAGGTGCTCTGACCACAGCAGCCCCAGTGTCGACACGCCGCGATAGCTGCCGCTGAGGGGCGCGGTGCGCGCGAGGTTGACCACCCCGTCGTGGTTGGCCCGGAAGGTGGCACTCGCCGTCCACGTCCCGCTGATGCGCGCGGTGCTGGCCTCCACGGTGATCCGCTCACCGGAACGGAGATGCGACACCACGATCGCGCGCGCCTGATCGAAGAGTCCCACCGCCGGCGTCGCCGTGACCACCGCCTGCCGGACCGTCCCCGAGCTACCGCTGCCGCCAGAGCCGCCACACCCCACGAGGACAAGCGCCACCCCTCCCGCCGCCATCGCCCCCGTCACCAAGCGGCTCAGACGCATCGACCTGAGAACACCTTACCGCCCGCCACTCTCGCCGGCGCCGGTACGACCCCCCAGGGCGAGGCTGAGGTCGGCCGCCGCCACCATCAGCGGTTCGCGTAGTGACCGCCGCGCGGCCGCTGGCAGCCGCGACACGGGTCCCTGGACCCCCAGGATCGCCGCCAGCTCGCCGTAGCGCCCGAACGCCGGCGCCGCCAGCGCGGCCAGGTCGGCCTCGCGCTCGCCCACGGCCTCGGCCCAGCCCCGGGCCCGCACGGTGTCCAGCTCGGCCGCCAGCGCCGCCGGGTCGGTGATGGTGCGCGGCGTGAACGCGGTGAGGGAAACCGGTCCCGCCCCCCGCCCGCCCTCCCGCCCGCCCCAGCGAGCGGCCGGCGGCGGCCTCGCCTCCGGCATAGGCGAGCATGACCTTCCCGGCCGCGGTGGCATGCGACACGCTCGGGCGTCCGACGCGGGCCATGCTCACCACGCTCGAGGGCGAGGGCACGAAGTCCACGGTGATCGCCTCGGTCTCCCCCGGGACCGACAGCGTCGCCGTCTCCCCGGTCTCGGCGACGAGCCGCGCCAGCAGCGGGCGCGCCAGCGCGCGGACGTCCAGCGTCGCCAGCACCCGATCAGACAGCGTCACGAGCTTGAGCCCGAGCCGGTAGGGACCGGTGTCGGTACGCATGACCAGGCCCGCGTCCTGGAGCGTGGACAGCAGCCGCGAGGCGGTGCTGGCGTTGACGCCGATGCGGCGGGCCAGTTCGTTGACGCCCAGCGGGGTCTCAGACGCGGCGAGCACGTCGAGCAGCTGCGTCGCGCGCGCCACCGAGCCCACCGCACGGCGCGGCGCCTCTCCCCGCTCAGCGGGCATGCGCCCGTTGCCGTTCAGCGCTCAGAAGCCCGAGCGGGGCCCCGCGCCCCGCGTCCGTTGGCGGCGTTGCGCGTACTCCCGACCTTGCCCGCCACGCGCGCCGGGCGCGGCGAGTCCAGGGAGCGCATCACCATCACCTCGATCCCGCCGGGGGCGAACAGGTCGCGCGAGTAGGCCACGCGATCGTCGCGACCGGCGAAGATCAGCTCCTCGAGCTCCAGACCAGCGGTGGTGCCGTTGACGCCCAACAGCTTGCCGGCCCGCTCGCGCGCGGTGAGCACCGCCGGCATCACCCGCGTGCGCGCGTAGGTGACGGGGACGCCGATGTCGATGAGCACGTCGAGCACCATCCGGCCTTGTTCCACCTCCGCGCGCAGCGCATCGACGTCGGGCAGCGCGATGCTGGGGTGCACGACGTCATACATCACCGCCACCGGCGACCCGCCGGCGACCAGCGTGCGCCATACCGACGTGCAGGGCTCTGAGGGCTCCAGGCCGAGCGCCTCGCACACCTCCGCGCCGACCGCGCGGTGCTCGATGCGCACGTCGACCGCCGACAGCTGCAGACCCCGGCGCGCCGCCACCGAGGAATAGGGCTCCAGGCGCTCCAGGCGCTCGCCGAACGCGGTCGGCACCGCCATCCGCCCCACGAATGTCCCGCTGCCCTGGCGCCGGACGATCTCGCCGCTCTCCTCCAGCCGCTGGAGCGCTGAGCGCAGCGTCCCCCGCGACACCCCCAGCATCGCCGCCACCTCGTGCTCGGGCGGCAGCCGGTCCCCCTGGCGGTAGCGCCCGGGGGCGAGCCAGTTGCGCAGCGCCCGTTCCGCACCGTCGACCAGCGACGGCCGGTTGATCGCCGGGGCCTCGTCGCCTGAGACGACCGCCCCCGCCTTCCGTGGTGACCCTCCGCGTGTGATGTCGACGACTCCTTGTCCCGAATGCTGTCGGGAGGAATCGTATGTCCCCGCGCGGAGGTTTGGTCAATCAGTTTTCAGTAGCCCAGCTTGTGAGCGGCCTCGTTGAGGCTCCGCTTCTTCGGCGGCTTGGCTTCACTGGTGGACTTCTCCTCAACTTCGCGACGGCTGGCGGGGGGCCGGCTGACCGTCGGAGCCAGGCGTGGGAGCGGCAAATGCGTGGGGCGCATCGAGCCTCCTTTTCTCGCTCGGGGACTACCCATCGGCGTCACCTTTCATGCGCTTTGGATAGAGCCTGTATGCGGGCAATGTTGGCGTCTCGACACACTCTGTCGCCCGAGTCGGACGTTGCGCGGACAGCAGCTGCACACGCACCGCCAGCTCCGTCTGCCTGTCATCCGAAGGCTCCATGTCCCTGCGGTGATTCCTTTCGCCGCTCATCGCCTGACTCCTAGACCGATTACACCAATTAGAAGAGCCCGACCGTGCGGCCGTTCTCGTCGATATCGATGTTCAACGCCGCCGGGGTCTTGCCCAGGCCCGGCATCTGCACGATGTCCCCGCACAGCGGGACCAGCCAGCCCGCGCCGGTGTACGCGCGGATGTCGCGCACCGGGAGGGTGAAGTGCTCGGGCGCGTTGAGCAGCGTGGGGTCAGCCGACAGCGAGAGGTGGGTCTTGGCCATGCACACCGGGAAGTGACCCAGGCCCTCGCGGGTGAACTGAGTGATCTTGGCCTCGGCCTCGGGATAGAAGTAGACGTCCTTGGCCCCGTAGACCTGCTTGGCGATCGCCTCGATCTTGTCCTGGATCGGCTCGTCGTCCTGGTAGAGCTGGTGGAAGGTGTTGGGCTGCTCGCACGCGTCCACCACGGCGCTGGCCAGGTCAGCGGCGCCGGCCCCGCCCTTGGTGAAGCCTTCGTTGGCTTCGGCGGCAAACGCTCCGGCCTCCATGGCCAGCCGCTTGACCAGCTCGACCTCCTCGTTGGTATCTCCGGGGCGGCGGTTGACCGCGACCACCGCGGGTACCCCGAAGGTGTTGACCGTCTGCAGGTGGTGGCGGACGTTGGCAAAGCCGGTCTCGACGGCGTGCAGCGCCGCCGAGCGATCCGCGCGCGGGTCGTCCTCCAGGCCCGCGTGGTGCTTGATCGCGCGCACGGTGGTGACCAGGACCGCCGCCGAGGGGGTGAGCTTGCCGAAGCGGCAGACGATGTCGAAGAACTTCTCCATGCCCATGTCGGCGCCGAAGCCCGACTCGGTGACCACGTAGTCGCCGAGCTTCATGCCGATGAGGTCGGCGATCAGCGAGTTGTTGCCGTGGGCGATGTTGGCGAACGGACCGCAGTGCATGAGCACCGGCTGGCCCTCGAGCGTCTGCACCAGGTTGGGCTTCAGCGCGTCCTTGAGCAGCACGGTCATCGCGCCCGCCGCGCCGAGATCCTCTGCCGTGATGGGCTTGGCGCCGTCGAACGAGTACGCCGCGGTGATATTCGCGATCCGCCGGCGCAGGTCCTGGAGATCTCGCGCCACGGCCATGATCGCCATCACCTCCGAGGCGGCGGTGATGTCAAAGCCGGTCTCGCGCGGGTAGCCGTTGGCCCGGCCGCCGAGGCCCACGGCGATATGGCGCAGCGCCCGGTCGTTCATGTCCACGGCGCGCCGCCAGCCGATGCGCAGCGCATCGATCTTGTGCGGGTTGCCGTGCAGGATCGAGGCGTCGATCATCGCCGCCAGCAGGTTGTTGGCCGCGCTGATGGCGTGGATGTCCCCGGTGAAGTGGAGGTTGAGGTCCTCCATCGGCACCACCTGGGTCAACCCGCCGCCGGCGGCGCCGCCCTTGATGCCGAACACCGGGCCCACCGACGCCTCGCGCAGGCACGCCACCGAGTTCTTGCCGATCACGCCAAGGCCCTGGGTGAGCCCGACCAGCGTCGTCGTCTTGCCCTCGCCCGCCTTGGTCGGGGTCATGCCGGTGACGCAGATGAGCTTGCCGTCGGGACGACCGGCCAGCCGGTCGAGCACCGACAGTCCGACCTTGGCCTTGTAGCGGCCGTAGGGCTCGATCTCGTCAGGCTCGAGCCCCGCCTCGGTGGCGATCGCTTCGATGGGCTGAAGTACGGCTTCCTGGGCGATCTCAAGGCTTGACTTCACGATGTCTCCCTCTTCTGGGTCTCAGTGGCTGACGGCGGCGGCGGCGAGCTCGGACACGAGCTTGTCCTCATAGAAGCGCTCCAGCGCAAACGGTGCAATGAGGTCGGGCTGGCGTCCGGTGGCCACCAGCTCGGCGAGCGTCTTGCCGACGATCGGCGCGGCCTTGAACCCATAGGTCCCCCAACCCGCCGACACGTGGAAGTTGTCCACCTCGGTCTTGCCGAGGATCGGGCTGTAGTCGGGGCTGAGGTCGCACAGGCCCGCCCAGCTGCGCAGCAGCCGCGCCCGCTCGAGCTGAGGGAACAGCTCCAGCGTGTGGCGGCAGACGTCCTGCAGGAAGTTGAGCGTGCCGTTCATGCGGTACGTCGTCCAGGGCTCGATCTCGGCGCCCATCAGAAACTCGCCGCGATCGGTCTGGCTGAGATAGACGTGCATCTGCGAGGAGACGATGACCACGTCCAACAGCGGCTTCATCGGCTCGGTCACGCACGCCTGGAGGATGTGGGTGGTGATCGGCATCGGCACGCCGGCCATGTCGGAGATGAGCGTGCTCCAGCCGGCGGTGCAGTTGAGGACCTGGCCGGCGTTGATCGTCCCCCGGTTGGTCTTGACCTTGGTGACCTTGCCGTTCGAGCGCTCCATCCCCAGCACCTCGGTGTTCTGGTGGATCTCGGCGCCGCCCTGGTCCGCGGAGCGGGCCAGCCCCCACACGACCGCGTCGTGGCGGATGATGCCGCCGGGCGGGTGATACAGCGCGCCCATGATCGGATAGGTCGCGTTGGGGTTGTGCACCTGCATCGCCGGGGCCAGCTTGGCGATCTCGTCGGGGTAGATGAGCCGGCTGTCGATGCCCTGCAGGCGGTTGACCTCGGCGCGGTTGGCCATCACGAACATCGCCCGGTCGGCGTGGGCCAGCGTGAGATGGCCGCACTGGGAGAACAGCAGGTTGAAGTTGAGGTCCTGCGAGAGGCCCTCATACAGCTTGACGCTGGCGTCGTAGAACCTGGCGCCCTCGGGCGTCTTGTAGTTGGAGCGCAGGATCGTGGTGTTGCGCCCGGCCGCGCCCGAGCCGATGTAGCGCTTCTCCAGGATCGCGATGTCCTTGATGCCGTGGTCGCGCAGGTAGTGGGCGGTGGCCAGGCCGTGAGACCCGCCGCCGACGATCACGACGTCATAGGAGCTCTTCAGGTCGCGCTGGCGGCGCCACATGCGCCGCTTGCGAAAGATGTCAAGCATTTGCGCCCGCCCTCTCCCGCATCGCGTCCACGCCGCACGGCTGGCCGCCGAGGTGGCCAGCGGCGTCAGCGACGACGCCCCACATGTACTCGCCGGTGGCCCACCCGAACAGGAACAGGTAGCGCTCCTCGTCCTCACGGATGACGAGGCCGGGCTGGCGGCCGATCGACCCCGGCCGCAGCGCGTTGACCGGCGTCACCTGGGGACGGAGGTCCAGGGCGCAGAAACGCGCGAAGGTCTCGCGCGCCAGCGGGCCCAGCAGCGTGAGCGCGGCGAAGTTGCAGGTGACGTCCAGGACGTCGAGCCCCTCGGCGGCGGTAATCGATGCCCACCCACCCGTGCCGATGACCAGCGCGCGCGTCTGGGTCAGCCGGCACCACCAGGCGTCGTCGCGGCGCACCGCGGTGCCGAAGGGCAGCTCGGTGCCGGCGGCGGCGTCGATGGCCTCGGACGGGCCCTGGAGCTCGACCTTGGCCAGATAAGAGACATCGGCCCAGCTCACGTGACTCGGACCCGCCCGCCCCGGCCCCCGGGAACTCGACGGCCACGCTCCAGCCGTCGCGGACCTCGAAGCGGGCGCCGGCGCCGCGCGCCGGCCGCTCCATCGGCGAGTGCGCGACCGCCTCGTCGGCCGTCGGCCGCAGGAAATCGAGGTTCACGAGCGCAGCACCTCCCCGTCGGGGTCATAGAACGGTTTGGTCTGGATCTCAGCGCTGAGCTGGCGGCCCTCGTCGGAGATGGTGATCGTGGCCCCGTCCTGCGCGAAGGCCTCCGGGACCCACGCCATCCCGATCGTCCGGTCAAGCACCGGCGAGTGGCGCGAGCTCGTCACCTGGCCGGCGGGCGTGCCCTGGGCGTCGAGCACGACCGCGCCCTCGGTGGGCACGTCCCCGTTGGGCATGGTGAAGCCGACGAGGGACAGGCCGGCGCCGTGCTCTGCGAAGTGCTCGAGCGCCCACTTGCCGATGAAGTCCTGCTCCTTGTCGAGCTTGACGATCCACGGCATGGCCGCGCCGTAGGGCGTGGACTCCGAGTCGGTGTCCTGGCCGACGATGATGTGGAGCTTCTGCAGGCGCAGGATCCGCTGGGGCTCGAGGCCGAACGGCCGCAGCCCGTGCGGCGCGCCCGCCTCCATCAGCGCGTCCCACACGTGCTCGCCGAAGGCCGGCGGGGAAGTGGATCTCATAGCCCACCTCGCCCACGAAGCCGATGCGCAGGATGAGGCACTGCACGCCCGCGATCTGGGCCTGCTTGCCGTCCAGGTAGCCGAACGCCTCGTTGGAGCAGTCCAGGTCGGTGACCGCGGTCATGATCTCGCGGGCCTTGGGGCCGGCCAGGTTGACCGCTCCGAGCCCCTGGGTGACGTCGGTGAGATGGACGCGCTCGCCCCAGTCGGCCAGCCACCACGAGAACCACTCCTCCATGGCGCCGGCGCCGCTGGACGTCGTCGTCACGTAGAAGGTCTCGTCGTCGATGCGACAGATGGTGCCGTCGTCGACGATGCGCCCGGCGTCGGAGCTGATCACGCCGTAGCGGATGCGCCCGGGCTTGAGGTTGGAGAAGCGGTTGGGGTACAGCCGGTCCAGGAACTCGCCGGCGTCGGGCCCACGGACGATGAGCTTGCCCAGCGTGGAGACGTCGATGATCCCCGCGGCCCGGTTGACGTTCAAAGCCTCGCCCTCCGGATCGCCGTAGTCATAGGCGCGGCGCCAGTCGCCGGCCCACTTGACGCTGGCGCCCAGCGCGCGATGGCGATCGTGGATGGCCGAGCGCTTGGCCGGCTCGACCGGACGTCCGCCGAGGATCCCCATCGGCACCGATACCCACGGCGGGCGCGCCGTGGTGACACCGACCTGCTCCAGGCCCTGCCCGGTCTCCTGGGCCATCAGCCGCACCGACGGCAGCTGGCACATGCGGCCCTGGCAGGGCCCCATGGTCACCGTCGTGTAGCGCTTGGAGAGCTCGATCGAGTCATAGCCCTCCTCGATGGAGAGGTGGACGTCCTTGCTGGTGACGTCCTCGCAGAAGCAGGCAAAGCACTTCCCTCGGCCCGCGCCGCTCACCGGCGGCGCCACGGCGATGTCGGGCGCGGCCGGCTCGGCGAGGCGCTTGGAGAGCCGG
Organism: uncultured Actinomycetota bacterium; assembly: GCA_963790605.1. Taxonomy (GTDB): domain Bacteria; phylum Actinomycetota; class Thermoleophilia; order Solirubrobacterales; family Solirubrobacteraceae; genus Palsa-465. Next base: position 424,620 of record CAWBPG010000008.1, read on the forward strand.
TCACGCGCTTGGCCGAAGCGTCGTCGCCCCGACCCAGCGCGTGGGCGGCCTCCAGCCCCGCCAGCTCCCCGGAGGTCGCGGCCGCTGTGTCGGAGTCCGCGCCCGCGACCTCGCCGGCGGCGAACACGCCTGACGGCAGCTCGGACAGCGCGAAGTGGCCGCGCCGCGCGTCATACGCGCTCTTGGCGCCCGACTGCAGCAGCAGCGAGGTGGCCGGGATGGTGCCGCCCGAGACGACGACCAGGTCGCAGTCAAACGAGTGCTCAGACCCGCCGGTGAGCGGCTGGATGATCGCCTCGTTGACGGCCTTGCCGCCGCGGGCCTCGATGACCGTGTGGGCGCTGAACACGGGGATCCCGTCGCCGCGCAGCTTGGTGACGAGCTCGCCGGCCTCGGGGCGCAGGTCCGCGACGGCCACGATCTGGACACCGACGGCGCGCAGCGCCAGGGCCGCGTGCAGGCCGCGATCCGAGGTCGTGGCGATCACCGCGCGCTGGCCCGGGCTCACCCCGTAGAGGGCGGCCAGCCGCCGGGCGCCGCCCGAGAGCATCACGCCCGGCAGGTCGTTGCCGGCGAACACCAGCGGCTGCTCGATGGCGCCGGTGGCGAACACGTGACGAGCGGCGCGGACCTGGTGCAGGATGTCGCGCTGCCACACCGGGACCAGCCCGTCGAAGTAGCCCAGCGCGGAGCCCTGATCGATGATCTCCACCCCGGCCTCGCGCACGTCGGCGATGAGCCCGCCCAGGCCCTGGCCGTCTGACTCGACGAGCTGCTGGCCGCCGGGCTCGGCGCCCTCGTCGGCGAGCACGACGTCGGCGCCCAGGCGCGCGGCGGCGAGCGCGGCGTTGAGGCCGGCGATCCCGCCGCCGGTGACCAGAACGTCGGCGTGGCGGCGCCGGTACTCCGTGCGCCATTCGCGCTCGGGCTGGGAGTGGCGCAGCTTGCCCAGGCCGGCGGCGTTGCGCAGGATCTTCTCGTAGAGCGGCCACAGCTTGCGCGGCCGGATGAAGGTCTTGTAGTAGAAGCCGGGCGGGGTGAACGGTCCGCCGAAGATGTCGGTGGCCCGCATCGCGTCGAACTCCAGCGACGGCATGGCGTTGACGTGGGTGACCTTGATGCCCTCGCGAACGGGCTCGGTGCACGCGCGCGCTCCCGGCGCGCCATCAACGGCGCAGATGCAGTTGGGGCACTGGCCGGCGACGCACATGAGCCCGCGGCGGCGGTGGTACTTGAAGCTGCGGCTGAACGTGCGCTGGCCGGCGGCGTACAGCGCCGAGCCGATGGTGTCGCCCTCATAGGCCTGCACCTTCTTGCCGTCGAAGGTGAAGGAGATCTGCTTGGTCCGGTCGATGCGCTCGCCGGGCTGCGGACTCAAGCGACTCATGGCAGCTCCACCAGCTTCACCTCGTTGGTGACGGTGTCGCGCTCGGCGATGAACCAGGCGCGGCAGCCCGAGCGGTGAAACCACCACTCGCGCTGGACGCCGGCGACGTTGCGGCGAAAGTAGTTGTAGGTGTTGAGCTCGCGGAAGCTCGGGCGCGACTTGGGCCGTGCGGAGACCTCTCCACCGAAGCCGAAATCGGTCACCTCGCGCACCCCGCAGTTGGGGCACTCCAAGAGAAACGACATGGCCAGGGACGCTAAGCGCGGGGCTTGATCCTGTCCAATATCGAATTAGGATCTATTGATTTGATTTCGTATCACAGAGATCAGCAGTCACCGCCATCGGATGGAGGGTATGGAACTACGTCAGCTTCGCTATTTCGTCGCCGTCGCCGAGGAGCTGCACTTCCGGCGCGCGGCCGCCCGGCTGCACATCTCCCAGCCGCCGCTCAGCCAGCAGATCAACGCGCTTGAGGCCGAGCTCGGCTGCACGCTGCTGGAGCGCACGCGCCGGCGGGTGGAGCTGACCCCGGCCGGTGAGGCGTTCCTGCGCGACGCCCGCGCCATGCTCGCCGAGCTCGATGTGGCCGTCTCCACCGCCCGGGCCATCGACGCCGGCCAGTCGGGCGTCCTGCGGGTCTCCTTCGTGGGCTCGGCGCTGCTGTCGATCGTGCCCGCGGCGGTGCAGCGCTTTCGCCGCACCCGCCCCGGCGTGGAGATCGAGCTGCGCGAGCGCTCCACCACCGAGCAGCTGCGCGCGCTGAGCACCGGCGTGGTCGACGTCGGGCTGGTACGCCCGCCGATCCAGTCAGACATCGCCCTGCACCCGCAGGAGGTCATGCGCGAGCGCACGATCGCGGCCATCCCCGAGGACCACGAGCTGGCCGGGATGCGCCGCATCCCGCTCAAGCGGCTGGCCGCCGAGCCGCTCGTGCTCTTCCCCCGCCGCCAGGCGCCCGGCTTTCACGACCTGCTCATCGGCCGGCTGGCGGCCACCGGCACCACGCCCCACGTCGTCCAGTACGCGCCGGAGATGATGACGATCATCGGCTTGGTCGCCGCCGGTATCGGCGTCTCCCCGGTGCCCGCGTCGATGGAGCACCTGGCCATCGACGGCGTCACCTACCGGCCGCTGAGCGGCGCGCCGGACACCGAGCTGGTGGCGCTCACCCGCGCGGGCGAGGCGTCGCCGCTGGCCGAGGCGTTCGTCGACGACGCTCGCGCCGTGGCCTGAGGCAGCGTCAGGTAGGGTCCGGCCCATGCCGCCACGGGGTCGCGACCGTCTGGATCAGTGCTGGCGGGAGGACCGCCCCGCCTTCGGGCTGTGGGGCTCCATCCCGTCCACGCTCACCGCCGAGCTCGCCGCCGCGACCGGCTTTGACTACGTGTGCGTCGACCTCCAGCACGGCGGGGCCGACGAGGAGCGGATGGTCGCGATGTTCTCCGCGATCGAGGCGCGGGGCGCGGTGCCGCTCGCGCGGGTGCTCTACAACGAGCCGTGGATGGTCAACCGCGTGCTCGACCTCGGCGCCGCGGGCGTGATCGTGCCCCTGGTCGGGAGCGCCGCGGACGCCAGGCGGGCGGTCAGTGGCTGTCGCTACCCGCCGCACGGCGTCCGCTCCTACGGGCCGCTGCGCGCCGCGCTCACCGTCGGCTCCGCCGACCCCGAGCGGCTCGCCGCCGGGGCGCTGTGCTTCGTCATGGTCGAGACGCGCGAGGGCCTGGAGAACGTCGAGGCGATCGCCGGCACCCGGGGCCTTGACGGCATCTACATCGGCCCCTCTGACCTGTCGCTGGGGCTGGGGCGCGAGCCCGGGCACGGCGGCGACGTGCTCGAGCAGGCGATCACGCGCGTGCGCGACGCGTGCGCGGCCAGCGGCATCGTCGCCGGGATGCACTGCAACGGCGGCGGCGAGGAGGCGAAGGCCCGCGCGGCCGCCGGCTTCCGCCTGGTCACCGTGGGCGTGGACTCGTCGCTGTTCCGAGCGCGGATCGGCCAGGAGCTCGCCGCCGCGCGGAGCTAGCGATCCTCAGCCGGCCGCGCGGCGCAACCGCTGTGGCTCGCCGCGGGCCTCGATCTGGTCGAGCTTGGCCAGCAGGTTCTGGGCCATGCGGATCGAGGCGGCGTCGATGAGGCGCCCGTCGAGCGAGACGGCGCCCTTGCCCTCGGCGGCGGCGTGCTCCATGGCGGCGATGATCCGCCGGGTCCGGTGCGCGATGTCGGCGCTCGGGGTGAACACGTCGTTGGCCAGCGCGATCTGGCTGGGGTGGATCGCCCACTTGCCCTCATAGCCGAGCACCGCGGCGCGGCGCGCCGACACCGTGTAGCCCTCGGGATCGGTGAAGTCGCCGAACGGCCCGTCGATCGGGCGCAGCCCGTAGGCGCGGCACACCACCGCGATCCGCGACAGCGCGTAGTGCCATTGGTCGCCGAGGTGGCGCTCGCGCTCCTGGCCGAGGAAGAGGACTTCCTCGCGGTCGGCCAGCATCGCGTAGTCGGGGTTGGTCCCGCCAATCGAGGTCGTGTGGCTCTGCAGCGAGGCCGCGTAGTCGGCCACGCCGAACACCATCGCCTCCATCCGTTCCGGGCAGGCGGTGGCGATCTCCTCGCAGTTGACCATGCCCAGCGCCGTCTCGATGAGCACGCTCAGGGCGAGCTTGCGCTCGAACCCCATCGCCTCCTCGATCTGGGTGAGCAGCGTGGCCACGAGGTGGATGTCGCCGGCCCCCGAGGCCTTGGGGATCATGATCGAGTCCAGGTGCCGGCCCGCCTGCTCGACGACGTCAACGATGTCGCGATAGCAGTAGTGGGTGTCCAGACCGTTGATCCGCAGCGACACCGAGCACCCCGACCAGTCCAGCTCATTGAGCGCGTCGATCACGTTCGCACGTGCCTGGGGCTTGTCGTCGGGGGCGACGGCGTCCTCCAGATCGAGCATCACGATGTCGGCGCCGAGCTTGGGCGCCTTTTCGAGCATGCGGACGTTGGAGCCGGGGACGGCCAGTTCGGAGCGGTGCAGGCGGGAGCGCGTTGGTCTCATGGCGGGGCAGGGTAGGCGCCCCGACCGCCGGCGCGCAACATATTTGGATGAATTTGTTCAATACATAGAACGCAGTCGATGGTTGCCCGGTCGCGGCACAACTAAGCTCGCGGCATGACCACCACCGATAGCGCCTCCCCCATCCCCTCCCCCGCCAACCCGCCGGAGCGGCTCCTGTGCGGCCCCGGTCCGTGCAACGTCTCGCCGGCCGCGCTGGCCGCCATGCAGAAGCCGCTGCTGGGCCACATGGACCCCGACTTCGCCGACATCTTGTTGGAGGTCGTCGCCCTGCAACGCGTCGCCTACCAGGCTCACGCCGGGCTGGTGCTGCCGCTCCAGGCCACCGGCACCTCGGGCATGGAGTGCGGCCTGTCGCACCTGCTCGAGCCCGGGGACACGGTCATCGTCGGGGTCAACGGCTTCTTCGGCCGCCGCCTGGTGGAGATCGCCGGCCGGCTCGGCGCCACCGTGGTCAAGGTCGAGGCCGATTGGGGCGAGCATGTGTCCAACGACGCGCTGCTGCAGGCGCTCGACCAGCATCCCGCCGCGCGGCTGATGTGCGTCGTGCACGCCGAGACCTCGACGGGGGTGCAGCACCCGCTGGCCGAGCTCGGCGCCGCCTTGCGTCACCGTGACGTTTTGCTCATGGCCGACTGCGTCACCTCGCTGGGCGGCATCGAGCTGCGCTTTGACGACTGGGGAATCGACTTCGCCTACTCGTGCTCGCAGAAGTGCCTCGGCGCCCCGCCCGGGATGTCGCCGGTGGCGGTGTCAGACCGGGCGCTTGCGCGCATCGCGGACCGCACCCGACCGGTGCCCTACGCCATCGACCTCTCGCTCCTGCGCAAGTACTGGGTGCAGCGGCCGCTGGCCTACCACCACACCACGCCGGTGCTGAACGTCTACGCGCTGCACGAGGCTCTGCGCGAAGTCGCCGTCGAAGGCCTGGACGCTCGCTGGGCGCGCCACATGGACGCCGGGCGCTTCCTCCAGGACGAGGTGCGCTCCCGCGGCCTCGAGCTCCTGGCCGAGCCCGAGCACCAGCTTCCCCAACTCACCGCGATCAGGGTCCCCGACGGGGTGGACGGCAAGGCGGTCGCCGGCCGTCTGCTGCAGGAGCACGCCATCGAGATCGGCGGCGGGCTGGCCGGCGCGCCCCCGATGTGGCGCATCGGACTGATGGGGGTCAACGCGAACCGCGAGACGGCTTCGCGCGTGTTGGGGGCTTTGGACGCGGTCCTGGCCGAGGAGCCGGCGTTCGCCGCAAGCGCGTAAAACGGCGGCTTTCGAAGGGGGACGCGGCGGCGCGGGCTACGCCAACAGCCAATCGGTGACAAACCGGAATGGCAGGGCCCGGTTTGTCACCAGACGCACCGCCTGGCAACCATTCCGTTCCAAACCAACCGCACTGTGCGGCGGTTTGTCACCGATCGGTCGTAACAGCAACGCCACCGCCGCGCCGCGCCTACGCCACCGAAGCCGCGGCGTCCGCCGCCCGCGCCGCCTGCAGCGTGTTGCGCAGCAGCATGGCGATCGTCATCGGGCCCACGCCTCCGGGCACCGGGGTGATGAGTCCCGCCACCTCGACGGCCGAGGCGAACTCGACGTCGCCCACCAGTCCTGAGTCGGTCCGGTTGATGCCCACGTCGATCACCGTGGCGCCGGGCTTGACCCAGCTGCCCTTGACCATCTCGGGGCGCCCGACGGCAGCCACCAGCACATCCGCCCGCCGGCACACCTCCCCCAGGTCCCGTGTGCGAGAGTGGCACATGGTCACGGTCGAGTTCTCGGCCAGCAGCAGCGCGGCCACGGGCTTGCCCACGAGGTCCGAGCGACCGACGACCACGGCCTCCGCGCCCTCGAGCACGACGTCGTGGCGTTTCAAGAGCTCGAGGCAACCCGAGGGCGTGCACGGCCGCAGCCCCGGCAGGCCCTTGGCCAGCAGGCCGGCCGATACCGGGGTGAGCCCGTCGACGTCCTTGCCGGCGTCGATCAGCGTGGTGAGGTGCGAGCCATTGATGTGGTCGGGCGTGGGGAGCTGGAGCAGGATCCCGGACACGCGGTCGTCGGCGTTGAGCTCGTGCAGGAGGGCGACGACGTCGTCCTCGGGGGTGTCGGCGGGGAGGTGGTGGGCGAAGCCCTCGATCCCGACCTCGGTGCACGCCTTCTGCTTGCCGCCGACGTACACCGCCGAGGCGGGGTCCTCGCCGACGAGTACGGTCGCCAGTCCGGGGCGCCGGCCGCCCCCGGCGACCCAGGATTCGATCTCGTCGCGCAATTCGGTGCGAACCTGTTGCGCGATGGCCTTGCCGTCAATGAGCGTTGCAGTCATTAGACCAATTCGTACAGTATGAGCAGAGTGCCGGTCAAGCCCACCTTATCGCCGCCGCCGCCGTCGCCCTCGGCAACGCTGGCGCGCGTGCCGCTTGACTGCGCTCTCTCTCCCGGGCAGGTGCTCGGGCTTCTCGCGCAGCGCGACCCGCTCCCGTTCGCGCTCGCGGGAATGTGGGCCCGCCCACCCCACCCACCCCACCCACCCCACCCACCACACGCACCCCACGCACCCCACGCACCCCATCCAGCCCACGGCGGCGGCGCCATCGTCGGCGCGGACCCGCTGCGCGTGGCCGCCGACACCGAGGACCCGTTCGCGCTGCTCGACGCGCTCCCGTCCGTGGACCCCGACACCCCGGGCGCGCCCGGCGCTGTCGGCGGGGGCTGGTTCGGCTGGCTGGGCTATCGCCTGGCGGCCCGCGTCGAGCGCATCCCGCTCAACGCCCATCGGCCCGTCGCTCTCCCGGACTTTCACCTCGCCTACTACGACAACGTCCTGCGCCGCACCCCGGACGGGCAGTGGTGGTTCGAGGCCCTGGTTACCGAGGCCCGCCGCGACGCGCTCGAGCAGCGCCGGCGCGAGCTCACCGGCCTGCTCCGCCGCCCGGCGCCCGCCGCGCCCCCGCCCCGGGTGTCCGAGTTGCATCTCAGCGCCCACGATGCCGACCATCACCTCGACGCCGTCGCCCAGTGCCGCCGGCGGATCGCGGCCGGCGAGATCTTTCAGGCCAATCTCTGCCTGCGCCTGCACGGGGAGACCGACGCGCGCGCCACGGACCTGTTCGCCGCCGCGCTCGAGCACGTCTCACCGGGCTACGGCGCCACCTTCGCCACCCCCCGCGGCGGCATCGCCTCGCTCTCGCCCGAGCTGTTCCTGCGCCGGCGCGGCCGCCACATCGTCACCGGCCCGATCAAGGGCACGATCGCACGCGACCCCGACCCCGCCATCGCGGCCGCCGCGCTGGAGACGCTGCGCGGCTCGGTCAAGGACGCCGCCGAGCACGTGATGATCGTCGACCTCATGCGCAACGACCTGGGGCGCGTGTGCGAGTACGGCAGCATCGTCGCCCCGCGCCGTCCGACGGCCGAGCCCCACCCCGGGCTGTGGCATCTGGTCTCCCAGGTCCACGGCCGCCTCCGCCCCGGCGTCACCGACGCCGACGTGCTGCGCGCGACCTTCCCGCCCGGCTCGGTCACCGGGGCGCCCAAGGTCCAGTCGCTGCGCGTCATCGCCGAGCTCGAAGGGGCCGGGCGCGAGGTCTACACCGGCGCCGTCGGCTTCGCCAGCCCCGCGGCGGGCCTTGAGCTCAACGTCGCCATCCGCACCCTGGAGCTGGCCGACGGCCACGTGTGGCTGGGCGCGGGCGGCGGGATCGTCGCCGACTCCGATCCGCGCGCGGAGCTCGAGGAGGCGCTGACCAAGGCGCGGCCGATCGCCGCCGCCGTCGGCACGACCGTCGACGTGCAGCGACGCGCGCTGGCCACCCGTGCGGCCTGACCCCTCCCAGGGCGTCTTCGACACGATGCTCGTCCGCGACGGGCGCGTTCAGGCGCTGGGGCGACACCTCGAGCGCCTCGCTCACTCCACCGCCGCGCTCTACGCGCGGCGCCTGCCCCGCGACCTCCCGGACCGGCTGCAGGCAGCCGCGTCCGAGCTGGCCGGCGAGCACCGGCTGCGCGTCGACGTCGTCCCGGGCGAGGACGTCGCCATGCATGGCGCACCCGGTCGCGCGCGAGCACGCGTCAGGATGCGACGCTCGAGCCCCTGATCGTCCCCGGCGGCCTGGGCCCGCACAAATGGCGTGATCGCCGCCTCCTGAGTGATATTGCGACACGATATCGTGGCACGATATCGGCGTGTGAGGGCCAGGTGCCGCTGCTCGTCGACGCGGACGGCAGCGTGCTCGAGGCCGCCTGGGGCAACTTCTGGCTGCTCGAAGGCGACGCCCTGGTCACCCCGCCCGCCGACGGGCGGATCCTGCCCGGCGTGACCCGTGCCCTGCTGCTGGAGCTCGCGCCGGCGCTCGGCCTGCACGCGCGCGAGCAGCCGATCACCCTGCAGCGCGCTGAGACCGGGCGCCGATCACCTTCGTCACCTCGGCGATCCGCCTCGCCGTCCCGGCGGCGCTGAGCGGCCGCGCCGCGTTCTCAAGCGCCCCCGTCGATCGCATCCGCACGCGCGCTTGGCGCACACTCCTGACGATGCTCATCCGCCACGCCGATCCCGACCGCGACGCGGCCGCCTGCGCGGCCATCTACGCCCCCAGCGTCAGCGAGGGCGTGGCCTCGCTGGAGGAGCGCGCCCCCGAGCCCCACGAGATGGCGGACCGGATCCGCATCACCTCCCGCACCCACCCGTGGCTGGTGGCCGAGCTCGACGGCGAGGTCGTCGGCTACGCCTACGGCTCGCGCCACCACGAGCGCGCCGCCTATCGCTGGACGGCCGACGTCACCGTCTACATCTCCGGCGACGCACCACCGCCGCGGAGTCGGCCGCGCGCTCTACGGCGCGCTCTTGCGACTGCTCGAGCGCCAGGGCATCTACGAGGTGTGCGCCGGGGTGACCTTGCCCAACGACGCCAGCGTGGGGCTGCACGAGTCCCTGGGCTTTGCAGCCGATCGGCGTCTACCGCGACGTGGCCTTCAAGTTCGGGCGGTGGTACAGCGTCGGCTGGTGGCAGATGAGCCTGCGCCCGCGACCCGACGGCGAGGCGCCCGCCGAGATCGGCCCGCCTCAGCGGCTAGCCCGGCTCCTGACCGGCCGACGCCGGACGTGCCACCGGCAGGTCGAGCGTGAACGTCGAGCCGTCGACGCGCACGCGCCCCTGATGATGAGCGGCGATCGCGGCCACGATCGACAGCCCCAGCCCCGACCCGGGCCGCTCTGAGGCTCCCGGGCCGCGCCAGAAGCGCTCGAACAGCTGACCGTGCAGGGCGGGGTCAGGGCCCGACGCCCTGGTCGGTGACGCTCAGCAGCGCGCGGTCGCCGACCACGTCGAGTCGACACGGTGACGTGGCCGCGCACCGGCCCATGGACGCAGCCCGTTCTCGATGAGGTTGCCCACCGCGCGACGCAGCGCGTCCTCGTCGCCGGCCACCGTCGCCGGGTCCAGGCTGCCGATGTGGACCCGTCCGGGGTCGCGCTCGTCCACGCGACGCGCACGAGCTCGTCGAGGCGCAGCGGCGCGAGCTCGGGCATCGCCCTCCCCGGCGCGCTCGAGCGCGAGCAGCGAGTCGACCAGGCGGGCGAGGCGGCGGGCGTCGTGGCGCAGGTCGGCCAGGACCTCCGCATCGGCGCCGTGGCGCGCGGCGTACTCGACGTTGCCCAGGAGCGCGGTGACCGGCGTGCGCAGCTCATGGGAGGCGTCGGCGAGCAGGCGGCGCTCGCTCTCGCGGGCCTCCTCCAGCGACGCGAGCATGCGGTTGAGCACCCCGGTGAGCCGACCGATCTCATCCAGCGTCGCCGCCTCGGGCAGCCGGCGCGTCGGGTCGGCGGTGGCCTCGATCTCCCCGGCGGCGGCGGCCAGCGTGCGCAGCGGTCGCAGGCCCCGGCGCGTGAGCGCGGCCGCGACCAGCGCCGCCAACAGCGCCACGGCGGCGCCGCTGAGCGCCACCAGCACCCCAAGGCGCGAGGTGGTGTGCGCGATGTCGGAGGTGTCGGAGGCGACGAGCACCGCGCCGCCCGCCGCCGGGCCGCTGGCGTCGGCGATCGGCGCCGCGTAAATGCGCAGCGGCCGGCCATCGAGCTCGACGTCCTCGGCGCCGGTGCGCCCGTGCACGCGGGCGGCTCGCTCCAGCGCATCCTCGGGCAGCACCCGCGCGCCGAGGTTGAGCGAGCGCGCGACGATGCGCCCGCGACGGTCCAGCACCTGGACGGAGATCTGGCGCCCCGAGATGGGGCTCTCCAGCGCGCCCGGGTCGGTGAGGACGGCGGGGGTGGAGATGGCGAGCTCGGCCACCTCCTGGGCGCGCTGGCGCAGCGCGGTGTCGAGCGAGACCCGCAGCTCGTGGTTGACGAGCAGTACGGTGACGACCGCCAGCAGGGCGACCGCGGCCAGGATCGCCGCCGCCGCGGCGACCGCGATCCGTGCGCGTAGCGAACGCAGTGGTCTCAGAGCGAACGCTCACCGCCAAAACTCTCATTTTTTTTGTTTTTATGGTCAAACCTCTCTGTTCCGGGTAAAGTCCCTGGACGCAACACGGAGGTTTGCACGGTGGTGACGGAGCTGTACGGGCCCGGCAAGCCCGCGCGGGTCTTGCTCGTCGAGGATGACGCGCGCGCGGCGCTTGAGCTGGGAGAGATGCTGCGGGCGGTGTGGAGCCGCGGGCTGGTGATCAGTCATACCCGGCACGTCGGCGATGCGGTCCAGGAGCTGGCCGATCACGGAGCCACGTGCGTGCTGCTGGACCTGCACGAGCAGCTCGACGCTCGAGGCCCTGGAGGAGCTGAGCACGGCGTCGCCGACGACGCCGATCGTCGTCGTGGCCGATGGCGACGATGACGAGATGGGCGTCGCGGTGGTGCGGGCCGGAGCCCAGGACTACCTGGTGCGATCCGAGCTCAACGCGCCGCGCCTGGCCCGCGCGGTCAGCTACGCGGTCGAGCGCAAGCGCAGCGAGGCGGCGCTGGCACAGCAGGCGCTGCACGACCCGCTGACCGCGCTGCCCAACCGCGCCCTGTTTCTGGATCGCCTGCGCGGCGCCCTTGACCGCAGCCGCCGGACCGGTGGCCCGGTGGTGGTCCTGTTCCTGGACGTCGACGGGTTCAAGCAGATCAACGACACGCTCGGACACGGCGCGGGCGACCGGCTGCTCAACGAGCTCGCCGACCGCTTCCGCGCCATGCTGCGCCCGATGGACACCGTCGCGCGCTTCGGCGGCGACGAGTTCACCTTCCTGTTCGAGGGGTTGGAGAGCGAGGAGGAGGCGACGCTCGTCGCCCAGCGCGTCACCCAGTCCGCCGGCCTGCCGCTCATCCTGGGCGGGCGAGCAGCGGACGGTCTCGATCAGCATCGGCGTCTACATCGTCACCGACCCCGAGGAGGAGATCGACGACGTCATCCGCCAGGCCGACACGGCCATGTACCGCGCCAAGGAGTCGGGCGGGGACCGCTTCGAGGTCTTCGAGGACGTCATGGCCCGGCTGCCGGGGCCGCGCTCGCACCTGGAGCGCGAGCTGCGCCAGGCGGTGGAGCGCGCCCAGCTGCGCGTCCACTACCAGCCGCGCGTCTCGTTCAACGACGAGACCGGCCTGGAGGGGTTCGAGGCGCTCGTCCGCTGGGAGCATCCCGAGCTGGGGCTGATGGAGCCCATCGAGTTCATGTCGATCGCCGAGGAGACCGGGCTGATCGTCCCCATCGGCGAGTGGGTGATCCATCAGGCGCTGGACCAGGTGCGAGCGGTGGCGCGAGTCGCGTCCGGGGGTGACGATCTCCGTCAACCTGTCGGCGCGACAGCTCGGCGACTCCCACCTCGTCGAGCACCTCGCCGAGGAGATGCGCGACGGCGGCCACGATCCCGGCGTCCTGTGCCTGGAGGTGGCCGAAGGGGCGTTGCAGGCCGCGCCCGAGCTCGCCATGCGCCAGCTGGCGGCGCTCAACGAGCTGGGGATCACGCTGGCCATCGACGACTTCGGCACCGGCACCTCCTCGTCGATCACGCTGTCGGAGCTGCCGGTCCACATCCTCAAGATCGACACTTCGCTGGTCTCGCAGCTGGGCCGGACGGAGACCGATGTCGACGCCGTCAGCGACGCGGTGGCGCTGGGGCATGAGCTCGGGCTCAAGGTCGTCGCCGAGGGCGTCGAGACCGACGCCCAGCTCGCCCAGCTGCGCCGGCTCGGATGCGACGGCGCCCAGGGCTTCCTGTTCAGCCAGCCGATGCCCGAGGAGGGCGTCTACAGCCTGCTCAGCATCCGGTAGCCGTGCGCTGCGCCTGGCGGGCCGGCGCGGCGTGGTCAGGCGCGCAGCACGAACCCCGTGCCTCGCAAGGTCCGGATGAGCGGCGGGTCGCCCAGCTTGCGCCGCAGGCGGGTGACGTAGCGATCCACGACGTTGGCCTCGGCGGCGTCGTCCCAGATCTCCTCCAGGGCGCGCTCGCGCGTGACGACGCGGCCGGGCTGGCGCAGCAGGAGCTCGAGCAGCGCCGTCTCGCGGCCGGTGAGCTCCAGCGCGCGGCCGCCGCGGGTGGCCGTCCGTCCCGCCGGATCGAGGCTGAGGTCGGCGTAGGCCAGCGAGTCCGACGCCTGGCCGCGACGGGTCAGCGCCCGCAGCCGCGCCACCAACTCCTCCACGGCGAACGGCTTGACCAGGTAGTCGTCGGCGCCGGCCTCCAGGCCCGCGACGCGGTCATGCACGGCGTCGCGCGCGGTGAGCATCAGGATCGGGGTGGGCAGGCCCTTGCTGCGCAGCCGGCGGCACACCGCCAGGCCGTCGAGCGTCGGCATGGCCACATCGAGCACGATCACGTCGGGGGCAAAGCGCTCGGCGGCGGCCAGCGCGGCGCCGCCGTCGCCGGCCACGGTGACGGCGAAGCCCTCCGCCGAGAGGGTGCGCGTGAGCATCCGCTGCAGCGGCGGATCGTCGTCGACGACCAGCACCCGCTCGGCGCCCGGCGGCGGATCAGCCACCGGCGACGTCGCGGCGGATGAAGACCAGGAACGCCGCGCCGATGGTGGGGATCCCGTACAGGGCGCACACCCAGGCGGCGCGCACGATCGGCTCCCAGTCGGTCGGCGTGCGCAGCAGCCCCTGCCAGGCGTTGAACTGCGTCGAGAGCAGGTAGGGCTGAAGCGAGCCCAGGCCCGGCAGGATCCCGATGAGCTGGATGAGCAGCGACACCATCAGCGTCCCCACCACCGCGGCGGCGCTGTTGCGGGTCACCGAGGACAGCAGCAGCCCGATGCAGACGATGGCGGCGATCGGGATGAGGTAGACGAGCAGGCTGACGTAGACAAGCTCGAGACCCTTGGGCGCCGAGACGATCGTCCCCGACAGGCTCTGCAGCGAGTTGAACCCCGACTGGAGGCTGCCGGCGATCACCGCCACCGTCCCGCACAGGAAGATCGCGATGACCGCGTAGGTGCTGGCCGCCAGCGCCTTGCCCGCGAACAGCTGCCAGCGCTCCAGCGACCGGGTGAAGATCGTCTTCAGGGTCCCGTTGTGGTCCTCGGAGGCGAAGATGTCGCCCGCCACCAACGCGGTGATGAGCGGGAACATCCAGACCGCGCCGAACAGGAGGATGACGAGCGGGACGGCGAGCCCGCTGCGGTCCAGGTAGTCCGAGAAGGCAAAGCCGCCGCCGCGGTCGTGGTGATGGCGCAGGTGGATGGCCAGCACGAACAGGATCGGGACGATGATGGCCGCGCCCAGCCCGATGTAGGTGCGCTTCTGATGGCGCAGCTTGAACAGCTCCCAGCGGTAGACGGTGCCGACGCCCGGCATCAGCGCGCGGTCTCCGCGGCCTCGGTGGTGTGAGCGTGCTCGGGACCGCCGAGCGGGGACGATGGAGGGGTGGGCGGGATTCCGTCGCCTTCGGTGAAGGAGAAGAACAGGTCCTCCAGGGTGACGGTCTGGGGGGCCATCGCGTGGATCAGCGCGCCGGACTCCACCAGCGCCTGGGACAGCGCGCCCGCCACGTCCTCGTCGGCGGTGAACGTGATCCGCCCATGCTCGACGCGAACCTCGTCGACACCCGATTGCGCCTGGCACACCGCCATTGCCCGGTCGTCGTCGGTGGTCTGCAGCCAATAGCGCGTACCGGCCCCGCGCTTGAGCGTGGCGATCTCACCCTCGTAGACGATCCGGCCCTGGCGCACGATCGCGACCCGGTTGCAGACGTCCTCGACCTCGGTGAGCAGGTGGCTGGAGAGCAGGACGGTCATGCCCTGCTCGGCCAGGCGGCGGATGAGCAGGCGCATGTCACGCATGCCCGCGGGGTCAAGGCCGGTGGCGGGCTCGTCGAGGAGCAGCAGCTTAGGGTCGCGCAGCAGAGCGGCGGCGATCCCCAGCCGCTGGCGCATGCCGTGCGAGTAGCCGCCCACCTTGTCGCGCTGGCGATCGGTGAGCTCGACCGTCTCAAGCGCCTGGTCGATGCGCTCGGACGCGCCGCCGCCGTCGTAGGCGGCGAGCATCTCCAGGTTCTTGCGCGCGTTGAGGTACGGGTAGAACGTCGGCGCCTCGACGAAGCCGGCGACGCCCCGCAGCGCCTGGATGCTCTCCGTCGGATCGCGGCCGAACAGGCGGACCGTCCCCTCGGTCGGGCGGATGAGCCCGAGCATCATCCGCAGCGATGTCGTCTTGCCCGCGCCGTTGGGCCCGAGGTAGCCGTAGACGTCCCCGGTCTGCACCGTGAGGTCGACGCCACCGACCGCGATCAGCTCGCCGTAGCGCTTGACCAGCCCGCGGACCTCGATCGGCGGCGGGGTGGGCGGGGACGTCTTCCCAGTCGCCGCCGCCGGACCGTGAACCGAGCTGTCTGCGGCGCCCGTCACGGAGCGCGTTTCGTCAGCGCCCGCGACGCGGTCTCCGCCGCGTAGGGGGCCACCGAGCCGAGCACCGTGTAGGCCACGCCGCCCTGCGTGAAGCGGACGACCGTCCCGAGCGGGGTGGCGAGCTCCTGGCCCGTGGCGCCGTTGATCGACACCGTCGGGAGGTTGAGGCCACTACCGCCCGAGCCAGACGTGCTCGGTGCCCCGGCCGGCGAGGATCCGCTCTGCTCGATCACCGCGATCCCGCCCAGGCCCTGGCCGTAGGTGACCAGTGCGGCGGGCTTGCCGGCCCAGTCCAGCAGGGTGACGCCCTCGCGGGGCAGGCCCGCAAGCGCCGTGGGCGCCGCCAGGCCGAAGGGCACGTGACGGGCCACGGCGGCGGCGCCGCGGACATCGGCGTGCTTGGCCTTGGAGCGGGCCGCCCGCGCGGTCTGGGCCGCAGAGCCGCGCATTGCGGCGCTCGAGACCTTGACGATCTTGTCGCCGGCAGGCGGCTGGATGTTGAGGTCTGAGTCGGCGATCTTCCCGTAGGAGATGTTGGTGGCGCTCAGGGCCAGCACCGGGGTGCCGTTGCCGCGGGCGTAGATGGCGATCCGCAGCGGGACGCCGGTGACGGCATCCCAGGCGAGCTGGGCCTGACCCAGCAGGCCACCGGAGTGCTTGGGCGAGACCGACACCGAGTACGCGGGCCGTCCCGCGACGTCACCGGGGTCAGAGGTGGCGACCCCGCCGAGGTCGACGCTCTTCAGCAGCTTGGTGATGTGCGACTGGATCTCGGCGACGGTCGGCACGCCGTGCGCGGAGTCCGCGGGCTTTGCCTTGTCGGCCGCGGCGCCGGTGTCGGCGGGCAGCGTGCCCTCATAGACGGTGTTCTGCATCGGATCGGAGATCCAGAACGAGGTCTTGGTGACGACGAGGTTGGCATCCCCGTTGTCGCCTTGGAGCTCGATCCGCACCCGGCCGTCGCCCGACAGCCACACCCGGCCGTGACGCGTGCCCTGCAGGAGCGGGTCGGCGGTCTCGCCGGGAATGTCGTCGGAGCTGATCAGGTTGTTGGTGAAGCTGATGTCGGCGGTGATGCCCTTCACGGGCTGAGCCGCCAAGGCCTCGTGGACCGCACGGGCCAGGGGCTTGGCCCTCGGGACCGGGCCATTGCCGGTGGCCGCGACGGCGATCGCCGTGCCGGCGGCGATGGCCACGATGAGCCCGCCGATGAGGGCCAGGAGCCGGCCGGTTGACGCTGAACGCAGGAATCTCATGATCGGTCCACCTTTCCTTGGGACGCCACCAAGATCGCAGGCGAGCTTGAAATTACTTTGACAGACCTCGTTGGCCATCTAGGGTGGACCCCATGTGCCGTCTGTTTGGCATGACCGGGGGCTCCGAGCGCGTTCACGCCATCTTCTGGCTGCTGGAGGCTCCGGACTCGCTGGCGCAGCAGAGCCACCGCGAGCCCGATGGGACCGGCCTGGGCTGCTTCACCGATGACGGCCGCCCCGTCATCTCCAAGCAGCCGATCGCGGCGTACGACGACAGCGATTTCGCGCGGGAGGCCAAGGAGATCGACTCGCGGACCTTCGTGGCTCACGTGCGCTACGCCTCGACCGGCGCCCTGACGCCGGAGAACACGCATCCGTTCGAGCAGGACCAGCGGCTGTTCGCCCACAACGGCGTCATCGAAGGGCTGGACCGCCTGGAGCACGAACTCGGTGACGACATGTCCCTGGTGAAGGGCGACACCGACTCCGAGCGGTTCTTCGCCCTCATCACCCGCGAGACGCGCCGCACCGGCGACGTCGGCCAGGGCATCGCCGCGGCGGCGCGGTGGGTGGCCGAGAACCTCCCCGTGTTTGCGCTCAACCTCGTGCTCATCTCGGCGCAGGAGCTGTGGGCGCTGCGCTATCCCGATACCCATGACCTGCTGGTGCTCGAGCGCGACGCGGGCGGCGACAGCGGTCACCGGCATCTCGAGCACGCCAGCGCTCGAGGACGGATTCACGTGCACTCGGCCGATCTGGCGACGCGCCCGGCGGTGGTGATCGCCTCGGAGCAGATGGACGACGACGCGGGCTGGCAGCCGCTGGCCTCGGGCGAGCTGCTCCACGTCGACTCCGAGCTGGGCGTTCACCGCCATCGGATCGTCGACGGGCCGCCGGCCCACCCGCTGACGCTCGAGGATCTCGGGGGCAAGGCGGCGGCCTCACAGGGGCAGCAGACGCGCTGAGCGGGCGGGCCGGCGGGCCCGGTGTGCCACGATCGGGCGATGAGCACGGTCACCGCCTCGCTCCCTCCCGGTCCCTCGTTCCCACGTTGGCTGCAGACGCTGGGGTTCATGACCGGCGGCGTGCGCTACCTGGAGTGGTGTCGCCGACGCTACGGCGACGTCGTCACGATGGGGACGCTGTTTGACGAGCGGTTCGTGATGCTGTTCGACCCCGCCGCGGTCAAGGAGCTCTTCCAGGGCTCGGGTGACGGGCTGCATGCCGGCGAGGCCAACGCGCTGCTGGGCCCGATCGTCGGCGAGCGCTCGGTGCTGCTGCTCGACGGCCCCGAGCATCTGCGCCACCGCCGGTTGCTGCTGCCGCCGTTTCACGGCAAGCGGATGCTCGCCCACGTCGAGACGATGCGCGCCTGCGCCGACACCGAGATCGACCGCTGGCCCGTCGGCGAGCCGTTCACTCTGCTTCGAGAGCATGCAGTCCCTGACCTTGCGGGTGATCCTGCGGGCGGTCTTCGGCTATACCCCGGGCGCCGACGAGGACGAGCTCTCGCGCCGGCTGCGGGCGATGGTGGAGCCGCTGTCGCGCGCCCGCGGCGTGCTGGTGCTCAACGCCGTGATGCGCGGGCGCAGAGAGCGCGCCTCGGCCCAGCGCTTCGAGGAGCGCAAGCGCGCCGTCGACGAGATCATCTACGCCGAGATCGGCCGCCGCCGCGCCGACGCCGACCTCGCCGAGCGCGACGACGTGTTCTCCGGCCTGCTGTTGGCCCGCGATGAGGACGGCGCCACCCTCACCGATCGTGAGGTCCGCGACGAGCTGCTCACGCTGCTGCTCGCCGGGCACGAGACGACGGCCACCGGGCTGGCCTGGACCTTCGACCTCGTCCTGCACGACGCGCGCGTCCGCGCACGAGCGCGCAAGGGCGACGACCGCTACCTCGACGCGGTGATCAAGGAGTCCCTGCGCATCCGGCCCGTCATCCCCGGCGTCGGGCGGGTCGTGCGGAGCCAGCCGTTCCCGCATCGGGGGCTACATGGTCCCGGTGGGCATCGAGATCAACCCGTCGATCCGCACGATCCATCGCCGGGGCGATCTGTACCCCGACCCGCGCGCGTTCTTGCCCGAGCGCTTCCTGGAGGACGAGCGCGGGTGGGCGGGGACCGGACACCTACACGTGGGTGCCGTTCGGCGGCGGCACGCGCCGCTGCCTGGGCGCGAGCTTCGCCCAGACCGAGATGCGGGTGGTGCTCTCGCGCGTGCTCGAGCGCACGGCGCTGGCGCCGGTCGACCCCGAGCCGGCCGAGACCCAGTTCCGCGCGATCACGCTCGCCCCTAAGGGCGGCGTCCAGGTGCGCCAGGACCGTCCCCCGCTGCCCGCGCGCGCCGCCACGGCGCCCGAGGCGGCGTCGGCCGCTGAGGCGAGCGCCTCAGCTCAGCGCGTGCCGGCGGCGTAGCGCAGGATCGAGAGGTCGGTCAGCCACTCGACGGGCGCCTTGTCGTCGGTGTAGACGGTGCCGCCGGTGAGCGTCGGACCGACCTGGCCCGCGGTCGAGGCCAGCAGCCCCTGGAGCTGGAGCGGCAGGTGCGGCGTGGGCGGCGATCATCGCGTCGCCGGACAGCGGCGCGGTCGAGGCCACGAGCAGCGAGTTCTCCGAGCTGACCCGGTCGCGCACCACGTGCGGGAACACCGCGCGCAGGGTGGCGGTGACGACGCGCTCCAGCGAGCTCGAGTCCGGCAGGTGGCCGACGTTGACGACAAACGTGCCGCCCGGCTGCAGGTGCGCCCGCGCGGAGGCAAAGAACTGGCGGGTGACGAGGTAGAACGGGATGTAGGGCTGGCGGTAGGCGTCGAGGAAGATCGCGCCGTAGCGCGCGTGGCTGGCCTGCAGCCACGGCCGCGCGTCGGCGGTGTAGAGGTGCAGACGCGGCCCGGAGAGGTGGAAGTAGCGCTTGCCGATCTCGGTGAGCTTGCCATCGAGCTCGACCGCGTCCACGCGCGTATCGGGGAAGAAGTGGCCGTAGGCGCGCGCCACCGTGCCGGCGGCGTCGCCCAGGATGGCGATCCGGGTGGGCGGGGCTGCTCCGGGGCCGGTGCCTTCGCCGCGAACGGGAGCACCAGGAAGTCGTCCCAGTAGCCGTGGGTGAGGAACGATGCCGGGCCGGTAGAGCGAGTGGACGGCCACCCCCTCGTTGAGCTGGAGCCAGCGCACGCCGCTGGGAACTGGACGACGCGGGCGTACTGGTACTGGGTCTCGGTCTCGTAGATGACCCGGCCGCCGGCGACGCCGGCGCCGATCGCCGCCGGCGGGATGGCCAGCGAGCCGCCGACGAGCAGCGGGATCACCCAGAAGCGCCGCAGGCGCAGGCCGGGCACCGACACCAGCGCCAGCGCCAGCGCGAACACGATGAACGTCCGGTGGGTGCCGATCGTGGGGATGAGCAGCAGCGCCGCCAGAAACGTCCCCACCAGCGAGCCGACGGTGGAGATCGCGTACAGGTTGCCGATGGTGCGCCCCGTCTCGCTCACCCTCTGGACGCTGAGGCGGCTGACGTAGGGGGCCACCGTTCCCAGCAGCATCACCGGCACCGCCACCAGCACCAGCACCGCGGCCAGCGACCCGGCGAACCCACCGACCGACAGCGACCCCAGCGCGTTGACCGACAGCCGCAGGAACGGGTCGGCCACGAACGGCACGAGCGCCGAGCAGCAGCGAGGCGACGAGCACGACGGCGCACAGCCCGCGCAGGTCCGCCCGGCGGTCGGCGAGCTTGCCCCCCAGCCAGTACCCGGCCGACAGCGCCACCAGCACGGTGGCGATCGTGTTGGCCCAGATGATCGTGGAGGCACCGAAGTACGGGGCGAGCAGGCGCGCCGCGGCGATCTCGGTGCCGAGGCTGGCCGCCCCCACCACAAAGGCGATCGCCCGCACCATGAGCGGGTGCGGAGCGCGGTCGGCGACTCCCACCAGCAGCGCCGGAGGCGCCGCCGCGTGACTGCTCGGTGGGGCGGGTGGCCTCGGCCATCCATCGAGAGTAGTAATTCGACGGAGCGCTCAAGCCGGACGGGTCCGCCGGCCCTCCTCGTCAATCGGTGATCGCGATGTGCCGGGGCTGCGACGACACCCTGGCAAGCCATTCTCGGATGGCCGGGTACGGCTGGAGTGAGAACCCGCCCTCGGGCGCGACGTGCGTGTAGGCGTAGAGCGTGATGTCGGCGATGCTGAACCGGTCACCGACCAGGTACGCGTGCTCGGCCAGGTCGACGTTCCATCGCTGCCAGCGCCCGTTCCCCGCCCCTGCGCTTGGCCGTCGCGTCAGCGTCTGACGGGGTGATGTCCGCGAGCGCCCAGAACCGCGCCACGGCGAGGTGCGGCTCGTGGTCGTATTGCTCGAAGAATTGCCATTGCATGACCTGAGCGCGTTCGTAGGGGTCCGTCGGCACGTACTCGGTTCCGTCACCGAAGTACCAGAGGATCGCGTTGGACTCACCGAGGGACCGGCCGTCGTCGAGGACGAGTGTGGGCACCCGGAGCGCTGGGTTGAGACCGCCGAGCACATCCCGACGGTCGGAGCGATCAAAGACGCTCATCTGCTGTCGCTCGAACGGAATGGCGAGCTTGGTCAGGAGGAGGCGGACCTTGTAACAGTTGCCGGAGACGGCTGAGTCGTACAGGAGCATGGCGTCGGACCTTAAACGACGGGGGCGGCCGAAACCGGACCGGCGACGTCAGTCGGTCCAGAACTCGCGGTCCATCTCGGTGTTCTCGCCCTCGGTGTGGGCGCCGAAGGCCAAGAGGTCCATCCCGTCGGGACCGGCCTCCCACTCGCGCATCGTGTCGACCGGGACATACACGATGTCCTGGGGACCGACGTCGAAGACGTCGTCCTGCACGCGAAAGCGGCCGGAGCCCGAGAGCACGATGTAGGCCTCCTCGGATTCCGGGTGCCGATGGCCGAAGCCGACCCGTCGCCCGGGGTTCATGCGGTACTTGGTCACGCCGATGCGCTCGGCGCCCAGCGCGCCGCGGGCAAAGCGCGCCTCCCCCATGTCCGACATCCCGTAGTCGGGGGCGAGGTCCTTGACGTCTGAGAAGTTGAGCTTCGTGTATGTGGGCATGAGGCCACGCTAACGCCTGGCGAGGGGTGACTCTTGGAAAAATGCGCCAGGCATGGAGACCCGGGGGATGGCCGACCTGTTCGGTCACGAGGCCCAGCGCTTGGAAGACGCCGCCGACACCGACGCGCTGCTGCAGGTGCTGTACGAGCTGCTGCGGGCGCGCCTACCCGCCGGCCCAGACCCGCGGATCGCCCTCGTTAGACAGCTCGTGGCTGACATCCGCGCGGCGCCGCCCGACGGCCGCGTGGCCGACCTCGCCGCCCGCCATCACGTCTCGGTCCGGACCGTGCAGCGACTGTTCTCCCAATACGTGGGCGTTGGACCCAAGTGGGTCATGCAGCGCTACCGCCTGCACGACGCCGTCGAGGCGCTCGACCGACGCCGGCGCCACGACTGGACGCGGTTCGCGCTGGATCTCGGCTACTACGACCACGCTCACTTCCTGCGGGACTTCCGCTCGCTGGTGGGCCTCACCCCTGCCGCGTACGAGTCACAGACGCTGTCGGGATGAGCCTGGATAAGCTGGCGGAATGAGAGACGCCCTTATTTGCGAACCGCTGCGGACCCCCGTGGGGCGGTTCGGCGGCATTTTTAGAGACGTCCCCGTGACCTAGCTGGCCACCACCGTGATCACGGCCATCCTCGAGCGCACGGGCCTTCCCCACGACCAGGTCGACGACGTGCTGCTCGGCCAGGGCTACGCCAACGGCGAGGCCCCGGCGCTGGGACGCGTCGCCGCGCTGGACGCCGGGCTTGCCCGTCGAGGTGCCCGGCCTGCAGATCGACCGGCGCTGCGGCTCGGGCCTGCAGGCGGTGATCGAGGCCGCCATGCAGGTTCAGACCGGCGCCGCCGACGTCGTGCTGGCCGGCGGCGCGGAGAGCATGAGCCAGGCCGAGCTGTACTCCACCACGCTGCGCTGGGGCGCGCGCTCGGGCGGGGCGATGCTCGAGGACCGGCTCGTGCGCGGCCGCGTCACCGCGGGCGGCGAGAACTACCCCGTGCCGGGCGGGATGATCGAGACCGCCGAGAACCTCCGGCGCGAGTACTCGATCCCGCGCGAGGAGCAGGACGAGCTGGCGCTGCGCTCCCACCAGCATGCCGTCGCCGCTCAGGAGAGCGGCACCTTCGCGGAGGAGATCGTCCCCGTCGAGGTCAGGGAGCGCAAGACCGGCACGCGGTCGATCGACCGCGACGAGCATCCCCGCGCCGACGCCTCGCTGGAGAGCCTGGGCGCGCTGCGCCCGGTGATGGCGCGCAAGGACCCCGAGGCCACCGTCACCGCCGGCAACGCCTCGGGCCAGAACGACGGCGCCGCGGTGTGCATCGTCACCCACGCCGAGAAGGCCGCCGAGCTCGGTCTGACGCCGATGGCGCGGCTGGTGGGCTGGGCGGTCGCCGGCGTGCCGCCCAAGACGATGGGGATCGGCCCGGTCCCGGCGACGGCCAAGGCGCTCGCGCGCGCCGGCCTGACCATGGACCAGATGAACCTGATCGAGCTCAACGAGGCGTTCGCCGCCCAGGTGCTGGCCGTCCTGCGCAACTGGGAGCTGCCCGACGGCCTGGAGCGCGTCAACGTCAACGGCTCGGGGATCTCGCTCGGGCATCCGATCGGGGCCACCGGCGGCCGCATCCTCACCACGCTCGTGCGCGAGCTGCGCCGCCGCGGCGCGCGCTACGGCCTGGAGACGATGTGCATCGGCGGCGGCCAGGGACTGGCCGCGATCTTCGAGAACGTGGACGCGTAGGTGGTCGGCCGCGGGGCCGACCACGATGGCGTCCGGAGGCGACCCGCGCCCTGCCCCGCGACGACGAGGCCACGCTGCGCGAGGTGATCGAGGCGCTGGCGCCGCTCGAGCGCCGCGCCGGATCCGAGGGCGAGCGCAGGGCGGCGGACTGGATCGCTCAGCGGCTGCGCGCCGCCGGCTGTGACGCCGACGTCGAGGAGGAGCAGTTCCGCGACGGCTACGCGCGCGTGATGAGCTCGCTGTCGATGGCCAGCGGCCTCGCCGGCGTGGCCGCGCTGGCCAGCCGCCGCGCCCGCCCGGTGGCCGGCGCCGTCGCCGGCGCGGTGGTGGCCGCCGATCGCCGACGACGTCTCCAACGGCCCGCGGCTGTTCCGGCGCGCCGCCAGCCCCACCCGGACGACCTGGAACGTCGTCGGCTCCTGCGGGGAGGCGATCGCGCCGCGCACGCTCGTGCTGCTCGCCCACCACGACGCGGCTCCCACCGGCAAGATCTTCGACGACACGCCTCCAGCGGTGGCTGGGGCGAGACGTTCCCCGGGATCATCGAGCGGATCGACACGTCGCTGCCGCTGTGGTGGGCCTTGATGAGCGCTCCCGCGCTGGTGGCGCTGGGATCCGCTGCGCGGGCGTCGCGGGCTCATCGCGGCGGGCGTGGCCGGCTCGGCTCTGGGCACGGCGGTGTTCGAGGACGTCGCCCGCAGCCCGATCGTGCCCGGCGCCAACGACAACCTCACCGCGGTGGCGGTGCTGGTGGCGCTGGCCGAGCGGCTGCGCGCCGAGCCGATCGAGGGCCTGCGGGTGGTGCTGGCCTCCTGCGGCGCCGAGGAGGTCATCCAGGGCGGGATCTACGGCTTCGCCCGCCGCCACTTCCCGGCGCTGGATCGCGAGCGCACCTGGTTTCTCAACCTCGAGACGCTCGGCTCGCCGCGGCTGATCATGCTCGAAGGCGAGGGCGCCGGTGGTCATGGAGGATTACCATCGACCGCGCCTTCCGAGATCTCATCGCGCACGTCGCGGACCGCGCCGGCGCTCACATGCGCCGCGGGATGCGCGCGCGCAACTCGACCGATGCCGTCATCCCCAGCCGGGCCGGCTATCCCACCGCGACGCTCGCCTCGATGAACCGCTACAAGGCGCTGTCCAACTACCACCTGATGTCAGACACGCCCGAGAACGTCGACTACCGCACCGTGCGCCAGGCGCTGATGGTCACCGAGGCGGTCGCCCGCGAGCTGGCCGCCAACCCCTGGATCTGACGAGGCACGCCCATGCCTCTCGCCGGCGAGCTCGAGCTTGCAGATGTTCGACCACACCGACCCCGCGCTGCGCGGCGCGCGCTACCGCGCGGCGATGTCTGCGCTGCGAGGGTCACGAGGGGTGGCTGGCGGCCTGCCCGTTCGGCTTCCTCGTGCTCGAGCGCGAGTCGGCGGAGTTCTTCCTGCGCGCGCGCGACGCGATGTTCCCCGGGATGACGATCGCCGAGATCTTTCAGATCACCGAGGGGCCGCTGCACGAGGAGATCGTCAAGAACATCATC
Source organism: uncultured Actinomycetota bacterium (assembly GCA_963790605.1). Classification (GTDB taxonomy): domain Bacteria; phylum Actinomycetota; class Thermoleophilia; order Solirubrobacterales; family Solirubrobacteraceae; genus Palsa-465. The sequence continues at coordinate 449,488 of CAWBPG010000008.1, forward strand.
AACGTCAACGGCGACGATCACCGCCGCCTGCGCAACCTCGTCAATCCCGGCGCTGGCGCCACGCGCGGTCGCCCGCTACCGCCCGGCGATGCGGGCGTTCCTCGCCGAGCTGCTGGACGAGATCCCGTCCGACGGCCGCTGCGAGTTCATCGAAGCCATCGCCAAGCCCTATCCCTCGCTGGTCATCGCGCATGTTCTGGCCGCCCGCCCGCTCCGCGGCGCTATGCCCCCAAGCTGCACGAGTGGTCCAACGTCATCCAGCGCCAGTTCGACGCCACCAGCCTGGCGCAGGACCGCCCCCGCGATCGAGGCCGCCGTGAAGGAGTTCTACGTCTGGGCCGACGAGCTGATCGCCGCCCGCCGCGACGACCCGGGCGAGGACCTCATCACCGACCTCATCGCCGCCGAGGCCGAGGGCGAGCGCCTCAGCCACGACGAGCTGCGCAACCTCGTGCTCAACATCCTCGTCGGCGGCGTCGACACCAGCCAGAGCCAGCTCGCCCACGCGGTCCGCCTGCTCGCCGCGCACCCCGAGCAGTGGCGAGGCGCTGCGCTCAGACCCCGACGGGCTCGCGCTGGCCGCCGTCGACGAGGCCCTGCGCTACGAGCCGATCACGCCCTTCACCGCGCGCATCACCACCGCCGAGATCGAGCACCGCGGGGTCACCTTCCCGGCGGGCTCGGTCATCCTCGTCTCCGCCTGGCACGCCAACCGCCAGGGCATGGATCCCGACGAGTTCGACATCACCGCCGACCGCGGCGGGGCCCGCGTGCTCACCTTCGGCGCCGGGATCCACTACTGCGTCGGCGCCAACCTCGCGCGCGCCGAGATGCAGGAGGGGCTGGCCGCGCTGGCGCGGCGCGCCGACCGCATTCAGCTCGCCGGCGAGCCGGAGTTCGGGACCCCGTCGGGGATCTACGGCCTCGAGACGCTGCCGCTGCGGCTGACCTGGGCCGAGTAGCCCTACGCGGCGGCGCGCCAGAGCGCGTCGTCGCCGAGCGACTGGCGCGTCGCCTTACCGTCGGCCACCAGCTGGATGAGCGCCGCCTCCGCTGCCGCACGGTCGGGCGCATCATTGCCGTGGGTCATGAGCGCCGCGACCTCCTGGGTGGTCAGCCCGCCTCCGAACGCGCCCAGCAGCGGCTCGGGCGTCTCGGGCGGCGCGTGACGGGTGAGCGTCGGATCGAGATTGGTCACGAGGATGTCGTAGGCCTCGACGGGCTGAAAACCCCCGGCGACGAGCGATGTCCCGTTGGACTGAAAGACGATCGAGGGCGCCGTGAAGCGGACCGGTCCGTCGGTGGTCGCGGTCTTGCCCTGGAGCTCGGCGGCCGAGCCGGCGGCCTTGCGGGTGTCGGCCTTGTCGGCCTCGTAGGCCGCGGTGACCTCGGGGGAGTCCAGCGCGACGATGATCGCGTCGGCGTCGACGCCCGGAACCTCGCGCAGGACGTCGCGGAGCATGTCGTCGTCCTCGAGCACGAGCGGGCCGTTGAAGTTGGCGAGCTGGATGGCGCGGAACACGGCCCACTCGGTGCCGGGGTGTGACAGGCGCGCGGCGACCACGGCGCGGCAGGCGCGCGCGGTGGCGCTCAGGCGCGCCTTGGGCTCGGGGGCGAACGGCATCCCGTAGCGGCTGCGGAAGTGCAGCTGGCCCAGCGCGCCGCGCACCGGCGTGTAGCCCCGCTGGGCGTACTGCTCAGAGCTCTCGGTGAGCCCCACGAGCACGAGCTTCCAGTCGAGCTGGTCGCCGTAGCGCCATTCGATCACCCTCAGCGCGGGGCTCTCGGAGTAGGCCCAGGGGCAGGCTGGATCGGAGTACAGGGTGGCGGTGATCATGGGCGACGCTCCGAGTCAGGTGGTTGATGCCTCAAGTATATGCGCCGTCATCCGGTGCTCGCGCTCATCCCGCCCGCCGACCGAAGTTCACGCGCCGGCACGGTTGATTGCATCCAGCGCCTCGCTGAGGCGGTCCAGCAGCGCCACCTGGGCCGGGTTGATCCGCTCGCGCGCCTCGGCCAGGCCGAACCACCGCGCGCGGTCGACCTCGGGGAACTGCTGGGAGCGTCCCGACCGCGGCGGCCACTCCATCTCAAACGTGTTGCTGGTGATCTGCTCGGCGTCGAGCTCGCCGGCGATCGCCCACGCCACCACCGTCTTGCCGGCCTTCTGGCGGACCTCGCCCAGCTCGAGCACCTCGCCCGCGGGCGCGGGGGTGGGTGGGATCCGAGCTCCTCGGCGAACTCGCGCCAGGCGGCCGCGCGGGGATCCTCGCCGTCCTCGCACTCGCCCTTGGGGATCGACCACGCGCCGAGATCGCGCTTGGCCCAGAACGGGCCGCCGGGATGGACGAGCAACACTTCCAGATCCTCGCCGGCGCGCCGGAAGAGGAGCAACCCGGCGCTTGTGCGACCTCTGGCGCTCCGCCCGGGGCTCATCGGGCGCTCCGGTCAGAGGTTGTCAGCCAAATGTCAGCGAGCATGTGTTCAATCCGTGGCCGCGGCTGGGCGCAGCGCGGCGACGTCGTGACAATTGTCATGGCTCATTTCGGCCTCAGGCCACTTACGCCGAACATCGCTGGGGCCTAGCCTCAGGGCGTCACAACTTCGGAGGAATTGACTGTCGTATGAGAACCGTAGCTTCATGGTGCTTCAGACATAGACGGCTTGCCCTGCTCGGCTGGGTCGTCGGACTGGTCGCGCTGGTCGGGATCCACTCCGCGGCCGGCAGCGCGTTCACCGACAACTTCAAGCTTCCCCACACGGGCAGCTTCGACGCCATCCGCCTGCTGCAGAAGGCCAGCCCCCACAACTCGGGCGAGACCGACCAGCTGGTGATCGGCGGTCTCGCAGGGCAAGGTCACCGACCCGGCGGTCGTCGCGCGGGCCAAGCAGGTGTTCGCCAAGGTGGCGGCAGACCCGGACGTCGCCAGCGTCGTCTCGCCCTTCACGCCGGCGACCAGCCACCAGATCGCCCCCGGCGGCCAGGTCGCGTTCGCCAACGTCACGTTCACCAACGCCGCCAACCAGAACAAGATCACGGCGCCCCAGGCCCAGGCCTTCGTGAAGTCGATCACGTCGCAGTCGGGCAACGGCGTGCAGTTCCAGGTGGAGGGCAACATCGCCGAGGCCGGCAACACCAGCAACCAGGGCAGTGGCCTGGTGTTCGGCTTCATCGCCGCGGCGATCGTGCTCTTCCTCGTGTTCGGGTCGTTCTTCGCCATGATCCTGCCGCTGATCACGGCCGGCGTGTCGCTGGGCGCGGGGACGGCGGTGGTCGGGCTGCTCTCGCACGCCATCAACATCGCCACCTTCTCGACCGAGCTCGCGCTGCTCATCGGACTCGGGGTGGGCGTCGACTACGCGCTGTTCATCGTCACCCGCTACAAGCAGGCGCTGGCCCGCGGCGAGAGCCGCGAGGCGTCGGTGGTCGAGGCGATCGACACCTCCGGCCGCGCGGTCCTGTTCGCCGGGCTGATCGTGTGCATCGCGATGCTGGGGATGTTCGCGCTGGGCGTGAGCTTCCTGTACGGCGTGGCCATCGCCGCGTCGGTGACGGTGGCGTTCACCGTGCTGGCGGCGCTCACGCTGCTGCCGGCGCTGCTGGCCACCCCCATCGGCCGGTTCGTTCCCCGCCGGCGCGAGCGCCGGGCGCTGAAGGCAGGGCAAGCTCCAGCTCAACGTCGAGTCGCCGCGCGTGGGTGCGCTGGACGGACGCGATGAGCAAGCGCCCGGCGGTCTTCGCGATCGTCGGCGACGCTGGTGATGATCATCATCGCCATCCCGTTCTTCTCGATGCGCCTGGGCTCGGCCGACGCCGGCACCGACCCGTCGAGCACGACGACCCGCAAGGCCTATGACCTGCTGGCCAAGGGCTTCGGTCCCGGCTACAACGGGCCGCTGGAGCTCGTGGCGCAGATCAACAACCCGTCGACAGCTCGCCGCCTTCAAGAAGACCGAAGCCGCGGTGGCGGCGCACCCCCGGCGTCGTCGGCTCGACTCGCGATCGCCGTGCTCGGCGGCCACGGTCGTCCCACGGTGGCGATCGCCAGCGTGTATCCGAAGGGCTCGCCCCAGGCGGCCTCGACCACGGACCTGCTCAGCCACGTCCGCAGCACGGTGATCCCGGCGGCGACGAAGGGGACCGGGCTTGACCGTCCTCGTCGGCGGCACGACGGCGATCTTCGAGGACTTCAGCCACATCCTGTCGGCGAAGCTGCCGCTGTTCATCGGCGTCGTGGTCGTGCTCAGCTTCCTGCTGCTGATGGCGGTGTTCCGCAGCCTCGTCATCCCGCTGACCGCGGCGGTCATGAACCTGCTGTCGGCGGGCGCGGCCTTCGGCATCGTGACCGCCATCTTCCAGAAGGGCTGGCTGGGCGGCACCACCGGGCCGATCGAGACGTTCGTGCCGGTGCTGATGTTCCCCATCCTGTTCGGCCTCTCGATGGACTACGAGGTGTTCCTCGTCAGCCGCATCTATGAGGAGTGGCACCGCCGGCGCGACAACACCGAGGCGGTGGCCCACGGCCTGTCGGCCACCGGGCGGACCATCACCGCCGCGGCGGCGATCATGGTGCTGGTGTTCGCCTCGTTCATCCTGGGCGGCGAGCGCATCATCGAGCTGTTCGGCGTCGGCCTGGCCAGCGCCGTGCTTCCTCGACGCGCTGATCGTCCGCTCAGTGCTCGTGCCGGCGCTGATGATCCTGATCGGCGACGCCAACTGGAAGATCCCGCACTGGCTGAACTCGGCGCTGCCCCGCCTCAACGTCGAGGGGCGCAGCGCCACGACGCGCCCGGAGCGTTCCGGCCCGGCACCCGAGCCGGCCGCCGGCTAGAGCGCGGTGGTGGAATGAGCGGTCGCCCGCGCACGACCGCGCGGGCGACCACTACTGGCCCGGCGGTGCCGGGGCGACGGCGGCCTCGCCCGCCCCGGTCACCGCCTGGAGCCGCTTGGCGACCCCCGGCGCACGGCGCCGTGGGATCGGCCTGGAAGGTCTGCGACCTCGTATCGCCCGGGTCGAGCATCCGGCTCACCTGCATCAGTTGGCATCGTGCCCGCCGCCGCCCCGACACCGGACCACATTGAATCAATCGAGGAACGGTGGACGGATGTCCGATTTCACGGGCGCTCACACCGGTGGTCAGCACACTGACCGAACGTCAGTTCCTGGCGGAGAAGCTCCTGGATCGACCACCGGTTGCCGTCGGGGTCGGCGAAGAACACGAACTTCCCCCACGGGAACTCCTGGACCTCGGAGACCTCGACGCCGCGGCCGGCAAGCTCATCGTGCGCCGCGGCGGCGCTGGCCACCACGAGCTGCAGCCCCACAACGCTGCCCGGCTCGGCGTCGGTGATCCCCACCCCGAGCGCGATCGAGCACGCCGAGCCCGGAGGCGTGAGCTGGATGAAGCGCAGCCCCTCCTGGACCGGGATGTCGTGGTCGGCGTTGAACCCCACCTTCTCGGTGTAGAAGGCCTTGGCGCGGTCGGGGTCTGATACCGGGACCGCCACCAGCTCGAGCTTCATATCCATCGTCTCTCCCTCCGGGCGTGATGCGTGGTGTCTTGCGCGCAGCGGACGCTACGACCCGATGAGGTCAGGTTCGGTCCTGTTGGTGTCAGCCGCGAGACAGGCGATGGTGGAGTTATGCCGCAAACGCTCAAGATCGTGCTGACCGGAGCCGACTCAATGGCAAGCCAGAACCCCTGGCCGACGGGACCGGACCTGTCTTGGAGCAAAGAGGAGTCATCGTGCCCACATTCGTGTCCCTGTCCATCCGCTCGCGGTTGCTGGCCTCGTTCGGCGTCGTCGTGGCCCTGCTGCTGGCCGTCGGCCTGCTGGCGATCAGCAAGCTCGGCAGCCTTGACGGCAAAGTCAACCAGCTCGCCACCCGCGTCGTACCTGCCACCGACATCGTCGGTCAGGCCTCAGCGGCAATGAACAAGTTCCGCAAGGACGAGCTGCACTACATCCTTTCCACCCCCGCTGAGCGGGCGGGCGCCGCCGGCGTGTCCGGCGATCTTGCCGGCGACATACAGACGATGAGCGGCCTGCTCGACGGCTACGGCAAGGACGGCCTGGTCACCGACGCCACCGACGCGCGTCTTCTCGCCGCCTTCCGCAACGCCTTTGACACCTACGTGGCCAAGACCGAGCGCATTTCGCACGCTCGCCGACAAGGGTCAGACCGCCGCGGCCGGCGCCGTGGTCGGCAGCGGCCCGGGCGACGACGCCTACAACGCGCTCAAGGCCGCCGACGCCGCCTGGGAGAAGTACGAGCAGACGATCGCCAAGCGACCGCCGCCACGTCACGGTCGGCCTACACCGCGGGCCGCTCGCTCATCATCGTCCTGCTCATCATCGCGGTGCTCGTCGCCGTCGGGGTCGCCCTGGCCATCTCGCGCCGCCTGGCTCGCGGGATCGCGGCCGTCGGACGCGCCGCCAAGAAGATCGCCCGCGGTGAGATCGACCAGCGCGTCGACGTCACCAGCGGCGACGAGCTCGGCGAGATGGCGTCTGACTTCAACGCGATGACCGACTATCTCACGGCCACCGCCGAGCTCGCCGAGACGATCGCCAGCGGCGACCTCACCGTCGAGGTCCAGCCGCGCTCGGACAAGGACGCGCTGGGCAATGCGCTGGCCGAGATGACCCACGGGCTGCGCAGCCTCGTCGGCTCGATCAACGACGCGACCGGCACGATGAACGACTCCACCCGCCGTATCGCCGACAGCTCCGAGAGCGCCGGCCGCTCGGTCAACGAGGTCTCCACCGCGATCACCGACGTCGCCCACGGCAACGAGCGCCAGGTCGCCTCGATCGACGAGGCGCGCCGGGTGGCCGAGCAGGTCGCCGCCGCCGCCGAGTCAGGCGCCGAGATCGCCCAGCGCACGGCCGAGGCGGTCGAGAACGCGCGAATGGTGGCCAGCGGCGGCGCCGACGCCGTCACCCGCGCCGCCGAGGCGATGGACGCCGTCCGTGAGTCCTCCCAGGCCGCCACCGACGCGATCTCCCAGCTGGGCGAGAAGTCCGATCAGATCGGCGGGATCACGCGCACGATCACCGCCATCGCCGAGCAGACCAACCTGCTGGCGTTCAATGCCGCCATCGAGGCCGCCCGCGCCGGGGACCAGGGCAAGGGCTTCGCCGTCGTGGCCGAGGAGGTCCGCAAGCTGGCCGAGGAGTCCCAGGACGCAGCGGCCACCATCTCTGCGCTCATCAACGAGATCCAGTCCGAGACCGCCGCCACCGTGGCCGTCGTCGAGGCCGGCAAGGAGCGCTCGACCCAGAGCACCGTGGTCGTCGAGGAGGCCCGCGAGGCCTTCCTCGCCCTCGGCCAGAGCGTGTCCGACATGAGCGGTCGCGTCGAGGAGATCACCGCCGTGGTCGAGGAGATCGCCACCGGCGCCCAAGCCGTGCACGAGAACATCGCTGTGGTGGCCTCCATCGCCGAGGAGTCCTCGGCGGCCGCCGAGGAGGTCTCGGCTTCCGCCCAGGAGACCTCCGCGTCGACCCAGATGTTCGCCGTCTCGGCCTCGGAGTTGGCCCAGTCCGCCGACGGGCTGGCCACGCTGGTCGGCCGCTTCCGCCTCGCCGCCGGCACGGCCGAGTAGCACTCAGTTCTCCCCGGGAAGGGAACTCACACCGCCGCCGGCGCCCGGATCATTCTCCTCGGGCGCCGGCGGCGGATCATCTTGCGCGGACGGCGCTCAGGCGGCCACGGCCTGGCGCCCGTCGGCCTCGATCGGCTCCGGGAGCTCCACGACGGCGGCGGGCTCGGACGCCGGGCGCAGGGCGAACGCCGCCACCAGCGCCCCGATCAGGGCAAACCCGGTGGCCACGACAAAGGCCAGGTCAAAGCCGCTGGTGAGGGCTCCGGCGGTGCCGGCCGCGGTCGTCGCCGCGGGTGTGGCCGCTGGCGATGGTCGAGAGGATGGCCAGACCCAGCGCGCCGCCCATCAGCCGGCTGGTGTTGAGCAGCCCCGACGCCACCCCGCTCTGCGCTCCGGCCACGCCCTGCATGGCCACAATCGTCGAGGGCACCAGGCTGAAGCCCATGCCCAGGGCGGTGAGCACCGCGCCGATCAGGACGGGGCCGGCGTAGCTCTGGCCGGGGGCGATGCCGCTCAGGGCCACCATCCCGGCTGCCATCGCCGTCATCGCGGTGACGATCACCGGACGCGCCCCGAAGCGCGCGACGACCCGAGGCGCCAGGGTGGAACCGGTGAAGATCGAGAGCGTCATCGGGAGGAACCCGAGCCCCGCCTCGATCGCGCTGTAGTGCAGGACCTGCTGGAGATAGAGGGTGATGAAGAACCACGCCGGGAAGTTGGCGGCGTACATCAGCACCACGATCAGGTTGGCGGCGCGCAGCCGGCGGATTCGGAAGATCTGCAACGGCACGAGCGGCGCCTTGGCCACTCGGGCCTCGACGTAGAAGAACGCCGCCAGCAGCGCCACCCCGGCGGCCAGGGGTCCCAGCACGCCGGGCGAGCCCCAGCCCAGCGTGTCGGTGCGCACGATGCCGAAGGTGAGCGTGATGAGCCCGGCGGTGACGAGCGTCGCCCCCAGCGCGTCGAAGTGGCGCGGGTGGCCTTCGACGGGCGCGATCACCGGGATGGCCATGAGCCCCAGCGCCACCACGACGGCGCCGAGCGGGATGTTGACGGCGAAGATCGCCTGCCAGCCGAACCCCTGGGTGAGGATCCCGCCGAGCAGCGCCCCCGAGGACGCGCCGAGCGCGCCCATCGCTCCCCACAGCGCGAGGCCGCGGTTGCGCTCGCGGCCCTCGGGCAGCGTGCTGGTGATGATGGACAGGGTCGCCGGAGAGGTGATCGCGCCGGCGATGCCCTGGACGCCGCGGGCGCCGATGAGCAGGCCCCGCGAGCTCGCCAGCGCGCAGATGAGCGAGCTGAGCGCGAACATCGCGGTCCCGGCCAGGAACACGCGCCGGCGGCCGAGCAGGTCGGCCGAGCGCCCGCCGAGCATCAGCAGCCCGGCGAACGTGAGCGTGTACGCGTTGACGACCCACTGCAGGCCGGTGGTGGAGAAGTGCAGTCCGTCCCGGATCGAGGGCAGCGCCACGTTGACGATCGAGACGTCGAGGATGATCATGAATTGGGCCAGGCAAACGACCGCTAAAAGGGCGTTGGTCGACGCCAGTCGCCCTTGGAGAAAGTTTCTGGTTGCAAGCATGAGCGGTAGTCTGCAATCCTCTTTATCCAGGTACAAGAGAAGGAGTTATCCTGGTAGTAGAGATTCCCCCCATCGTGGCTGAGCACCCGGCGCTGGAACCGGCGCAGATCCTCGGCGAGAGCGAGGAGCGCCGACGCGAGGAGCTCGCGGACTTCCTGCGCAAGCGTCGCGCCCACCTCAAGCCCGAGGAGGTCGGGCTCCCCTCCGGTGGCCGGCGGCGCACCCCGGGGCTGCGTCGCGAGGAGGTGGCCCACCTGGCCGGCGTGGGCGCCACCTGGTACACGTGGCTGGAGCAGGGACGCGACGTGCGCGCCTCACTGGATGTGCTGGAGGCGATCTCGCGCGCGCTGCGCCTCACCCCGGCCGAGCGCACCCACCTGGTGCTGCTCGGGCGCGGCGAGGTCCCCCCGCCCTGCAAGTCTGACGAGCGAGTGTCCCCAACGGTCAAGCGCCTCATCGAGAACCTCGGCCCCAACCCGGCCTATGTGATCGGCCGCCGCTGGGACTACCTGGCCTGGAACCGCGCCGCGTGCGCGCTCCTCGGTGACTTCGACGACGTGCCCCGCGCTGCGCGCAACCACCTGTGGATGCACTTCATGGACCCGGCGCGGCGCGACATGTTCCCGGACTGGGCACGCAGCTCGCGGCTGATGGCGGCCAAGTTCCGCGCCGACCACGCGCGCCACATCGGCGACCCCAGCTTCGACGAGCTCGTCACCACGCTGCGCAAGTCCAGCCCCGAGTTCTGCAAGCTCTGGGGCAAGCACGAGGTGGCCCAGTCAGGCTCGGGGCGCAAGACGATCCACCACCCGGCCGTGGGCACCCTGCTCTTCGAGCACGCGGTCTTCCACCCTCAGGACACTCCCGAGCAGCGCATGATCCTGTACTCGCCTCTCCCGGACGAGGACACGCCGTCGAAGTTGGCCGCGCTGCTTGACTCTGTGTAGGGCGGGGTCTTGCGGGCAGCCGGCGAGCGGTAAGGTCGGTCTCCTCGGCTGCGGACCAGTGCGGCGGGGATCCCGATGCTCACGCGCGAAACGGCCACATTCAGCGACAGCGCCGGGTGGAACTGGGAGTTCGACCTGACCTTCATGCTGTCTGACTACGCGTGCATCTGGGGACGCGGATGCCGGGACATCAGGCGGGAGGACAGCGCCCGCGGCTGCTGCGTGCTGGGTGTGGAGATCTACCGGGGCGAAGGCGACGCACCCGGCCGCGAGGACCTGGCGATGATCCGCGGGCGGGTCGAGCAGCTGACCGATGAGGACTGGCAGAACCGGCGCGTGGCGCTGCGTCGCGGCGGCAGCGACCCGTGGGGCAAGGCGCGGTTCCAGCGCGACAGCGTCCACACCCGCATCTACCGCGGCGCGTGCATCTTCCACAACCGCCCCGACCATCCCGCCGGCCCCGGCTGTGCGCTTCACCTGGCCGCGCTGCGCCGGGGTGAGGACCCGATCGACTGGAAGCCGCAGATCTGCTGGCAGGTCCCGCTGTTCTTCGACAGCGACCCACCGAGCCAGACCACCACGGTGCGCGCGTCCCGGACTGCCGATTGGGGGCAGGAGGGGATCATCGACTGGTGGTGCACCGAGCAGGAGGAGGCGTTCAACGCCGAGCGGCCGGTGTACCTGAGCATGGAGCAGGAGCTACGGCGGGTGTGCGGCGACGCTGTCTATGAGGAGCTGGCCGCCCACTGCCGGGACCGCCGTCGCGCCCGCAGGCCACGCCGACTGGCGCTGCTCCCGATCGCGCCCTAACCCGCCGCCCAGCGAAACCCGGTGGCCTCGGGGCGCGGCGCCAGCGGGCTGGCCGGCAGGCCGCCCGCCGGGTCGTCCTCGTTGTAGGCGCTCGGCGCCACGTCGTTGGGCGCGTCGGGGTGAAACAGCGCGGCCAGCAGCTCGATCTGCCCGCGGCCGACGCCCAGCTCCCCCATCCCGCCGCCGTACATCGGTCGTCGCTCCCGCGCGCAGCGCGCGTACACCTCGAACAGCTCACTCAGGCTGCCAATGCGCGACGGCTTGACGTTCACCGCGCGCGCCGGAAGCGGCGTCGCGCCGATGTCCCGGGCACTGTTGATCGGCGCGTCGTAGGAGACGCGCTGGACGTGATCTCCGAGCCGCCGGGCGATCTCGGGCAGGTCGTGCGGATCCTCCAGGTAGGCGTGCGGGAACGCCGCGAGCACGCGGTCGTACAGCGCACCTAGGGCCTCGGGATCCTTGACCTCGAGGCCATAGTGGCCCTTGAAGTCGATCGTGTCGACCGCGGCCGTCGCCGCGACCTCGTCGACGAGCGCGGACGGCCAGGTCGCCTCCGCGTCGAGCTTGAAGCGCACGCCGGGGGAGCGGGCGAGTCGCCGGCGCACTGGCTCGATCGAAGGCTCCTTGCCAAGGCCGAGCGAGTTGACGAAGCGCACCGACCGCGGCGCCAGGCCGAGCACGTCGTGCAGGGCACGGCCGGCCTGGCGCAACGCGAGGTCCAGGGCCGCCGACTCGAACGCCCAGTTGCGATAGCGCCGGGCCGCCTCCCACTCCGGCGGGGTGGGCCACGGATCAAGCGTCGCGAGGTGGTCGCAGAAGCCGGCAACGGTCCACTCACCCGCGAGCGGCAGCGTGGGCTGCGTCTCGTGCAGCGAGCTGCCGTCCTCGACGTGGACCGAGACGTCCTCCCCGAGCCCGTCGGCGCCCGCGCCGGCCAGCCGCACATGCGTCGTCACGCGCTGGAACTCGTGGGCGAGGAGGGCGTGCAGCCGGTCGTACTCGCACGACTCGACGACGAGCGGCAGCTCCGCCAGCCGCGGCCAGAGCGATTCCATGTCAGTCATCGCGCAGCCTCAGTCGGCTTCGAATCCGGGGTCGAGGTTCTCATCCCGGCCGCGTCCTTTCTCTCGTGGTGGTCTTTGAGAGGTCGTACCGTGATGCGTGAAACGAAACCACACAAAATCGGCACGGTGAGAGGAGCACTGGCCTGAGAGCCGTCATTCTCGCTCCCAGGCGGACATTAACCTGGTGATGGATGCTCAGGCGCGGTTCGACGCGCTCTACCGCGAACACGCCGGCGAGGTGCGACGGTACGTGCGACGCCGTTGGGACACGCAGTCGGCCGATGACGTGGTGGCCGATGTGTTCGTGGTCGCCTGGCGGCGATTGGGCGACGTGCCGGACGATCCGCTGCCGTGGTTGCTCGGGGTGGCGCGACGGATACTCGCCAACCGCCGGCGCGGCGACGCGCGCGAGCAGGCGCTTCGGGACCGGATCAGGTCGGAGCGGATTACGGCTACAGCGACGGGCTCGGCGGACACGTCCGGGGCCGGCGAGCCGGTGTGGGTCGCGCTCAGCATGCTGTCAGAGCGCGATCGCGAAGCGTTGCTGTTGGTCGCCTGGGAAGGCCTCTCGACCGCGCGCGCGGCGCGAGTCGTGGGCGTGCGCGCGAATACGTTCGCGGCACGGTTGTATCGCGCTCGGCGGCGTTTCGCCCACGCCCTGCGCGCCCAAACCACGGTCCCGAGTCAACGACCCGGGTCAACGAACACCGAGGTGCTCCGATGACCGACCAGGTGCTCGACGCGATCCGCAGGGTGGACCCATGTCCAGCTCCGATGCCGCCCCCACCGATCGAGAGCGTGCTGCGCCGCCTGCACGACCATCACCCAGATCCCGCACCGCCTCGCGCTCGTTCCCGGCGCCCGCGCGTCGCGACCGTGACCGCGATCGTGTCTGGCCTCGTCACGGTGTCCGTCGCGGCGCTCGCCCTGGTCTTGCTCGGCCACTCCCATCGTGCTGATCGGCCGGCAGGTCTGGGCCATCATCCAGCCACGGTGCTCGCCTGCCGCTCTGGCGTGCGGACCGGCGTACTCCCGGTGTGGGCGCGCGCCGGATTCAGCGACGCGCGCCCACGGATGCCCTACGAGTTGGGAGCGTCGGGACGGATCGCCGCGATCCCCTTCGGAACGCTCAACTCCCCACCCGTCAACCACACCAACAAGATCCTCTGGGTGTCGCACGTCGCGCCCCGCTCCGGAGTAGCGCTGCGGATCCTGGCGCAGCGGATGACCGGAACCAGACGAGATGGCGCGCCGGTGATGCGTGTCGTGAGCGGAGGTCCGGGACCCTCGATCATCAACCTTCCTGCGCCGGGATGTTGGCGCCTCACCCTGCGATGGTCAGGGTGGACCGATCAGCTCGACCTGCAATACAACCGGCCCGGCTAGGGTCGCACCGTCTGCGCCCGCGCACGGGAGATCGCACGTGCTGGTCGCGAGACCCTTGACCGCGTCGCTCAGGCGGGTCGGTCGCCACCCAGGTGATCCTGTGACTCCTGCGACGCGGCGGCGGTGGCGACATCGCCGGGATAGGTCCTGATGGCGCGGACCAGAAACACGCCGGCGGCGATGACTGCGCTCAGCATGATGAGGAATGTGATCTCAAGGCCGCGGGCGGTGGAGGGCGACACGACCCCGGCGTGAGTACCGAGCGGCGCCTGCGCGGGCGCGATACCCGCGATCAGCTGAGACAGCCCGCCGAACATCAGCGGCGCGAGCGCCTGGCCCAGCGAGCGCAGGAAGGTGCGGGCGCTCTCGGCGCGGCCCCACAGGCCCGGGGGCATGATGTCCAGTCGTGCCGCATCGAGACCGGGGTTGGCCGCCGACAGCAGCGCCGCACCGGCGACATCGAACCAGACTGCGGGCGTGAGCGTGCTGCCGAGAAGTCCCGGAATGAGCACCAGGGCAGCACCGAAGTAGCAGACGGCGGGCACGTAGACACGCGCCGCGACCACACCACGTCGCAGCAGCTCATCGGTGAGTCTGCCGCTGATGAGCGTTCCCGCCAGTGCTCCGCCGACGAGCAGCGCGAGCACGAGCTCCGCGGTGGCCTGACTGGCGTGGTAGCGGCCTCGGACGAACAGGAGGGCGAAGGTCTGCAGGCCCGCGAAGAAGAAATACCCGAGCGCCGAGCTGATGATGAGGTGCGCATTGGTCGGAATGCGCAGCGTGTAGCGGGTCGCCGCGACCAGCCCCATCTGCTGAGCATCCTCGCCGAGCACCAGCTCCGGATCGGGGGCGATCCCGCGCTGCCTGACGGTCTCACGGACCAGTTCCTCAGGCGGCGCCGGTTCCGCGCCCGTCGCACCATCACCGTCCGCATCTGCGCGCGTAGGTCCGCCCGCGACGGCCTCGTGGAGGTCGAGTACGCCGGGATCGAGCTGACTCTGCCCACCTCGCTGCGGCTCGGGCACGGTACGCCACAGCATCCGGGCCAGCGCGAACCCCGGCAGTGCGAGCAGCACGAACGCCGCGCGCCACGAGATGATGCTGGCCACCGTGCCGCTGACGATGAAACCGGCGGCCGTCCCGGCGACCTCGCCCCCGAGGATGTACGCATACACGCGGCCGCGTTCGCGTGCCGGAAAGTAATCCCCGGTCAGCGACGCGATCGCGGGACCGGCGGTCGCCGTCACGACGCCGAGCACCAGCCGGGTCACAAGCAGCTGACCGTAACTGCCGGCGAAGGCGCTCAGCAGCGAGGCCACGCTCCACAGGACGATGCTGATCGAGAGCAGCGGGATCCGCCGGAAGCGGTCCACCAGCGGCCCGACCGGGATCACGAACAGCGCTCCCACCAGCAACGCCACCGAGCTGAGCAGGCCGATCTTGGTGTTCCCGATGTGCAGCGCGTGCTCGAGCTGCGGGGCGACCGCGCCGACCGTGCTGGCGTCGGCACCGTTGAGCGCCAGCACCCCGCCGAACAGTGCGATTACGCGGGCCCGAGCCGGACCTCCGACGGCATGCACCACCCGCCCGCGAGCCGCGCGCCCTCCTGCCCGAACGACCCGGGCCGTTGCGCGACCCGCTCGCCCGGCGCGCCCGCGGTCGGAGGACTGACGTTCTTCATTGGCCACGAAGGGTCAGGCGAGATTAGCGACAGACGCGACCGGCTCGATCAGCCGGTGAATCGCTCGGCGATCCCGTCCCCCACCGCCACTGACCAAGTTCCGCTCACCCGCTCCGGATTCGTCCACCCGCGCCGGATTCGTCCACCCGCGCCGAATTCGTCCACCCGCGCCGGTCAAGGTCTAGCGCGCGCGGGCCGATATCTCGTTAGATATGCACCCAGTGGTCGAGACCCTCGCTGATGCCGGCGTCGTGGATGGTGGCGCGACCGTGGACGTCTCGGTTCTGCGCGCGGTCAGCGCCATGCAGCGCGAGCTGGCAGAGGTCGGCCTCGATCTCAAGGCGGTCATGCAGCGCATCGCCGATCGCACACGTGAGCTGACCGGCGGAACATCGGCGGCAGTCCGGCTGCTGGATGGTGACGCCCTGGTGTGCGGTGCGGTGAGCGGCGCGCCGGAGATCCAGAATCCGCACCGCCTGCCGCTGGGAAACAACCTCTCCGGCCACGCCATGCGCAGCCGGCGCTCGCTTCTGTGCCTCGACACCGAAGACGATGACCGGGTCGACGCCGAGCTGTCGCGCAAACGCGGCGTTCGCTCGATCATCGCCGTTCCCCTGCTCCACGGTGGCGAGGCCGTTGGGCTGCTGCTGCTCTACGGCGACCAGGCCGGCGCCTTCAGCGAGCGCGATGTCACGATGATGGAGCTGCTCTCCGTCGTCCTGTCAGGCGCGATGGCGCACGCCGCCGAGTTCGAGGCCAAGCGTGACCAGGTTGAAGCTCTGGCGCGGTTCGAAGCGACGTTCGCCGGCGCGCTCACCGGAATGCTCCTGATGGACCTGGACGGCCGCATCATCGACTCCAATCCCGCCATCCAGTCGATGCTGGGTCGCAGCCACGAAGAGCTGGCCGGCCGGCGCACCTCGGAGTTCGTGCACCCCGGCGATCGCCGCAAGTCGCGCAGCGCCTTCCTGCGCATGATCGATAAGGGCGAGAGCTCGCTGCGGATGCAGCATCGCTTCATCGGCAGCAACGGCGGCGTCTTGTGGGTCGACGTCTCGGGCTCTGTCGTGGTCGATTCGGCAGGGGGCCAGGGCTTTGCCATCGTCATGGTCCAGGACATCACCCAGCAGAAGGCGGCGGAGGCAGCGCTCCTCTCGCAGGCTGAGCTCAACGAGCACCAGGCCCTGCACGACGCGCTCACGGGGCTGGCAAACCGCACCCTGTTCCGCGATCGGATCGACCAGGCGCTGCGGGTGAGGCGCCGTGCGTGCAACCGGGCTGCGGTACTGGTCATGGACCTCGACGGGTTCAAGGAGATCAACGACTCGCTGGGTCACGCCGCCGGCGACGAATTGCTCGTCGAGCTTGGCCGGCGGCTGACGGAGACGCTGCGAGGCTCCGACACGGTCGCCCGGCTCGGCGGTGACGAGTTCGGAGTCCTCCTGCCGGAGGCCACGGTCCCCGAAGATGTCCTCACCGCCGTTGAGCGTATACGCGCCGCCATCGAGCGCCCCGTCATCGTCCAGGGACTTCCGCTCTCGTTGGAGGCGTCGATCGGAATCTCGCTGTACCCCGATGACGGCGATGACGTCGAGACGCTCGTACGGTGCGCGGACGGAGCGATGTACCACGCCAAGCGGGAGAAGCTGGGGTGGGCGTTCTATGACACCAACTGCATCCCACAGGGCACGAACCGGCTCACCATCGTCGGGGAGTTGCGTCGCGCGCTGGACCAGCGTGAGCTGATCCTCCACTACCAGCCCAAGGCGTTCCTGAGCGATGGTGAGGTTCGTTCGGTCGAGGCGCTCATCCGCTGGAGCCATCCCGATCGCGGCCTGGTCCCCCCTGACGAGTTCATCCCGGTCGCTCAGCAGACCGGTCTCATCAAGCCGCTGACCCTCTATGTGATCGACGAGGCCCTGCGGCAGTGCCGCGCATGGCAGGACGAGGGTGTGCGCCTGGCCATCGCGGTCAACCTCTCGACCCGCTCACTGGTCGATCCCGATTTCCCGGCGCAGGTGGCGGGGCTCCTCGAGCGTTGGAATGTCGAGCCGAGCCTGCTCGAGTTCGAGATCACCGAGTCCTCGATGCTCGCCGACCCGGCGCGCACCAAGCGGATCCTGGAGCAGCTGGCCGATATGAAGATCCGGCTCTCGATCGACGACTTCGGAACTGGCTACTCCTCGCTGGCCTACCTCAAGCGCCTTCCCGTCAGCGAGATCAAGATCGATCGGTCCTTCGTGATGAACATGGACAGCGACGAGGACGACGCGATCATCGTCCGGTCCACCATCGATCTCGGCCGCAACCTCGGCCTCGACGTGGTCGCCGAAGGCGTCGAGACGTCTGAGACCTGGGAGCTTCTGGCCTCCCTCGGATGCACTGCCGCCCAGGGCTACTATCTCGGCCGTCCTGTTCCGGGCCCCGACCTCCTCGCCTGGCTTGCGGGGGCCGACCGACCCGGCCGTACCTCCGCACTCCGCTCGGCCAGCTCGACGAGGATCCCCTCGGGGCCGCGGACGTAGCAGCGCCGCTAGCTGTCTCGGTAACGCTCCACCTCGCCAACGAGCTCCTCCATGCGTGTGATCGCCATGCGGTCGCGTGGGCCGCGATGCGCGGTTCTGGGGGTCAGTCATTTGCATACCTTCGGCTACTTCCCCGAGCACCTGACGCCGAGGATGATCTTCACATGTCCCCGCCGACCACGCCGATCACCGATCCAGGGGTCACCGTTGCCACCGGAGACCCCGAGACGATCTCCTCCGCCGGAGCCTGGCACCATCGTTTGGCGAGCACGCTCGAGTCTCACAGCTCGCTGATCAAGTCCACCGCCAGCGTCTTGCTGACCGGCTGGAACGGCGAGGCGAGCAAGCAGTACCAGTCCCTCTCGGCGGTGATGTCCGGCCACTACGAGGTGACCGCCTCGGAGGCGCGCGCCGTCGGCAGCGCGCTCAAGCGATTCAGCGCGGAGCTCGGCAACGCCCAGGGTGAGGGTCGCGTTGCGCTGAAGAACGCGATCCACTGGATGAACGAGGTCAACGACTGGCAGGACAAGCTGGCGGCGGCTCAGGCGGCCAAGGCCGCAGCCGAGGCGCGCGTCAAGACGGCCATGGGGGCGGTTGTCGCGGCAAACCACGCCGCGAGCGCGCCGCAGGCCGCATCCGGTGCGGCCGGGGCTGTTCAGCAGGCCAACCGCAACCTCCAGGCCGCCCGCAATGCGCTTGCCAAGGCTGAGACCGACGAATCGACGGCGACGAAGAACCTGAAGAACTCGGCCGACCATTTCACGATGTGGCAGAAGAAAGGCGGCCAGGCCCTGGAGGAGGCGGAGAAGGCGGCAGGTGTCGCCGGTCTCGCACTCGGGGCCGTGGCGATCAGCTCGCCGCCGGTGGCAGGGGCCGTCAACGGGTTCGTGAACGGGATGTCGGGGACCGACAGCGCGTCGATCTTCGCCGGGTTTTCGGCGGCGGCCGGCGGGGGCGTCGTCGCTCGCCAACTGGCAGGGGCTCTTCCAGGCCGGCGCGGGTGCGTCGGCGACGGCCAGCGGCAGCGCCGGCATCACCGGCGTCCAGGGTGATGTGTCGGCCCAGGCCTTCGCCGGAGAGCAGGGATCCGTGACGGGCAACGCCGGCTGGAGCCAACTCGGGGGAACCGGCACCGTCAATGAGCTGGGCGGCGCCGAGGTCGACGGCGATGCGAACGGTCAGTTCGGTCTGAGCGGCGTGGGCGCCACAGGCCAGCGGCTCGGCGTTCGCCGGCGCTCAGGCCAACGCCTCGGGGACGGCCAACCTCGGCCCGGGGTCGGCCTCCGGGCACGTGGGCGTCAGCGCCGGCGTCGGTGCTCAGGCCAGCGGCTCGGTCGACGTCTCGGCCCACAAGATCGGGTTCTCCTGGAACGTCGGCGCCACGCTCGGGACTCGGCCTTGATGTCGGCGGCTCGGTGTCCGTCGACCCGTCGAAGGTCATCAGCGACGTCAACAAGGTGATGCCGTGGAACTGGTAGTCCGCCGGCGATGGACGGAGAACGGATCGCGATGCGACTGAACCTGTTCATCTTCAGCCCCGACGGCGGGCCGATGTTCGAGGTCTGGGCGCCGCAGGAGATGCGAGCAGCGCGATGCGCCGGAGAACGCCGGGGCGCTGGTCGCCGACGCCGCCGAGGGATTCGCGCCGAACCTGGTCGTCGGTCACAACCGGGTCAGCGCCGACATGACGCTTGGAAGCCCTGGCCGCTCGGCTGGAGAATGATGCGGAGGCGCTTCCCGGAGCCGAGCTCCGAGCCGGGCGGACGGTCAGCCGGTACCGCGGGCGAGGTGCGAATCATCGCCTTCACCCACGCCGGACAGAAGGGCAGCGGCCCGCTCTATCAGATGACCGCGTGCCTGCTCGCGCCGTCGGCCGATGCGAACGGCGAGCAGCAGGGCTCCAGCGGGCAGCAAGCCGCCTTGGGTGAGCGGGACCTCATCTACCTGACCGGAACGTGCACCGTCGACCAGATGCCGACGTGGGATCCCGCGTTCGTGGACGCGGCGACGCAGCGTGCGGTTCGGTTAGAGCGCGCCGCGCTGGCCCGGCGGAGGCCATCACAGCTTGAACGAGACGGCCTTCCAGCCCCACCCGTGCTCGGTGACGGCATCGCGCAGCGGATCCTTGATCTCGCTGGAGCGGAACTTGTAGTCGTAGACCTGACCGAACTCACCCTCCTCGGTGAAGCCCACCGCCCGGCCGGACTCGATCTCGTTGATCTGCCCGCGGGACCACGACTTGCTGACCGACGGGATCCCGTCGCGCCACGTGACGGTCGCCTGCTCGTCGACGTTGCGGACCTCGTGCGCCCCCTCGTCGAACTTCAGCTTGACCCGGAACACCTTGTTGAGGCCGTAGCCGAAGAAGATCCCGTACCACTGGGCGTCGACGATCCGCCATTCGGCCACCAGATCGCAGCCGTCCTCAGCGCCGTCACGGACCTGCCAGGGCGCGGTGTCGCGGCTCAGGCCGAGCAGCGCCGAGCGCAGATCGTCGACCGAGACCGGAGCGACGCCTGCCTGTCGCCGGTTTGCTCCCCTTCAGCTTGTCCAGCAAGCCCATGGCCACCTCCCAGTCGGTTGTCCGGGCGGAATCCCCCGTCCCAGCCAACTGCACATCCGCGAGTCGCAGACTGTACCTGCTTGCGCACGCCCGTCAGTCGCCAGTGGGGGGCGCAGCGTCAGCGGTGGTGTGTCGCGCCGCGTGGCTCGTGGCGCAATGAGACTTCATTCATAGATGTGCGCCACGCCGCCGATCGGGTGATACCTGTTCAGGCATGAGAGCCATGCGTGCGACCACCGCCAGGGTGACCTCCCGACCTCCGGGCCAAGGTGAGTCCCACCGCCGGCGACCTACGCCCGTCGCCGGGCGGTGGCGGTGCTGGCGCTCGCCGGGGTGATCGCGGTGGTCATGTGGCTGATGCTCTCAGGTGGGGGATCGAGCGGGTCGTCGCGTCGGGCGGGGGCGGTGCCAACCACGACGACCAGCCATACGCGTGCCGGCGGCGGCGGCAAGGCCGCGCTCACGCGCCGTACGGCTCCCGCCGGATTGCCGCTGGCCAACATCGCCGTGGGCCGCTGGAGCGCGCTGCCGGAGGCGCCGACGCCGCGCGGTGAGGTGGCGGCCGCGCGCATCGGCGACGTGGTCTACGTCGTCGGTGGCTTCGATGCCGCCGGCCACTCGAGCGATGTGGTGCAGCGAGTAAACCTGCGCACGCAGCACTGGAGCACAGTGGCGCCGATGCCTCAGCAGCTCAACCACATGAACGCGGTGAGCTTCGGCGGCCGGCTGTATGTCGTCGGCGGGTACGGAGGACCGGGAGACACGAGCACCGGTGCCGTGCGGGGCTTCTGGCGCTATGACCCCGCCACCGGCAAGTGGGCGTCGATGCCCGACGCTCCCGTGGCCCGCGCGGCAGCCGGCGCCGCCGTCCTCGGTCATCGCCTCTACGTCGTCGGCGGGCGAAACGACGTGACGAGTGCCCTCTCGAGCCTCGCCATCTTTGACTTTGACTCCGGCCGTTGGACCCTGGGACCGTCGCTCGCCCATCCGCGCGAGCATCTCGCCGCCGTGGCCGCGGATGGCGCCATCTGGGCTCTGGGGGGTCGCGCGCTGGGGCTGGGGAGCTTCACCTACGTCGAGCGCTACACCCCGGGCGCCTCAACATGGCAGTCCATGCCGCCCTGCCGGTGGCGCGTTCCGGCTTCGAGGCCGTCGCGACCGCTGGGAGCATCATGGTCGCCGGCGGTGAGAACGGCACCCAGACGGTGGGCGAGGTGGATCGGCTCGATCTGCGCACCGCTCGCTGGAGCCCGCTGGCCGATCTGCCGGTGCCGCGCCACGGGCTCGGTGTGGTCGCCGACGGCCCGCTCGTGTTCGCCATCGACGGCGGCCCGCAGGCGGGGCTGACGATGTCGCGCATCGTCTCTCGCTTGCGACTCGGCTGACGCGGCGCGTGTGCCCCTGAGCACATATCGGTACATATGTACCGCTCTTTGGTACACTTGTACCAATGGCGACCACGACCGCCCCGCACGACGCCCAAGCGCCCCAGGAGCACCGAGAGCCCCCGCCCCCGCGGCGCCGCGCGCCGCGAGGCGCTGCTCGAGGCCGTGCTGCGGATCGTGGCCGAGGTGGGTCCCGATGCGGTGACGCACCGCCGGGTGGCCGAGGTGGCCGGGCTGCCGCTGGCCTCCACGACGTACTGGTTTGACTCCAAGGAGCACCTGCTCACGGCGGCGCTGGAGCTGGCGGCCGAGCGCGACACGGCGCGGCTGCTCGCCTACGGCGCCGAGATGGAGCAGTCGCGACTCGACCCGCTCGACGCCGTCGTCGGCGCCATCGGCGAGTGCGACGACGGCTCCCAGCCCAACCGCGGCTCGCTCATCGCCACCTTCGCCCTGCTCCTGGAGGCCGCCCGGCGCCCGGCGCTGCAGCAGATCGCGCAGCGCTGGACCGAGGCCTATCTGCTCACCCTCAGCCGGCTGCTCGAGCGCGCCGGCTCGGCCAGCCCGCGCGCCGATGCCGAGCTGCTCATCGGCGCCACCGACGGACTCCTGCTCGAGCAGCTGGCCTCGGGCAAGAACGAGAACCTCAATCCGCGGCTGCGGTCGGCTGGCGCGCGCCGCCGACTGGTGGCCGAGCGCGATGAGCTGCGATCATGTGCCTGCTGCGCTCCCGCCTGGAGGCGGTCAAGTACAGCCGTCAGGACCCCGCGCGCGGCGACCGTCGTGCTGGTCCGCGTGCTACTGCTCTTCGAGTCGGCCATGTACTCGGCGATCACGCCGGTGCTGCCCCACTACGCCCACGTCCTCGGCGCCTCCAAGCCCGCGGTCGGCGTGCTCGCCGGCGCCTATCCGGCCGGGATCATCCCCGGCTCGCTGATCGGCGCCTGGATCGCCACCCGCGCCGGCGTGCGGCGGACCACGCTCGTCGGCCTGCTGCTCTTCGCCGTCGTCGATCGCCGGCTTCGGCTTCGGCACGAGCATCGTCACCCTCGACGCGCTGCGCTTCGTCCAGGGCGCGGGCTGCGGCTTCATCTGGGGCGGCGGGCTGACCTGGGTCATCACCGTCGCGCCCGCGCGAGCGGCGGGGCGAGATGCTCGGCTCGGTCATCGGCGCGGCCATCTTCGGCACCCTGATCGGGCCAGTCCTCGGGATCCTCGCGGTGACCGTCGGCACCGGGCCCGTGTTCGCCGTCGTCGGGGCGAGCGCCGATCGGGCTCGCCGCCTGGACCGCGCGTCACCCCGAGCCGGTGCGCCAGGCCCCGAGCGCCGAGACGAGCTCGCCGCTGCGCGATATGGCCCGCAGCCCGCTCATCCGCCTCGGCTCGTGGCTCATCCTGCTCGAGGCGGCGACGATCGGCGCCACCAGCACGCTGCTGCCGCTGCGCCTGGCCCGCTTCGGCGCGCACAGCATCGTGGTCGGCGCCGTGTTCCTGCTCGCGTCGCTGATGAGCATGGCCGTGTCGGGCCCGATCGGGCGCACCGTCGACCGCCGCGGCGCCGGCGTGCCGCTGTACGCCGGGCTCACGCTCACGGCGATCCTCATGGCCGTGCTGCCGCTGCCGCAGAGCGCGGTGCTGCTGGCCATCGTCAGCGTGATCGCGCTGGGCGGCCCGCTCACGGCGTACACGATCCCCGCGCTCACCGTCATCACCGACACCTCCGAGCGGCTCGGCATCCCGCTGGCCGTGGCCACGATGATGCTCAACCTCGCGTGGGCGATCGGCGAGGTCATCGGCGCCCCCGCGGCCGCCAACCTGTCGCAGGCCACCTCGCGACGCCGTTCCCCTTCTCGCGCTCTCGGCGATTATGGTGCTCACCTTGCGACCCGTGATCAAAGCCCGCCTCACCTCCGCTCGCCGCTCGCGACGCCGACACCGCCGACGCGCGCGAGGAGGCATGGGCGCAGGCAGCGACCGCGCGGTGAGCGCCACCGGCGCGCTGGAGGCGCTGATGGCGCCGATCGCGCTCGGCCCCGTCCAGCTGCGCAACCGCGTCGTCTCGACCTCGCACCAGACGAGCCTCGTCCACGACCACCTCCCCACCGACGACCTCGTCGCCTACCACGAGGCGCGGGCCCGCGGTGGGGCGGGCGCGATCTTCATCGAGGCGACCGCCACCGACCCCACCGGACTGCTCACCGCGCACACCATCGGCGGCTTTCTGCCCGAGGTCGTGCCGGCGTACCGGCGGCTCGCCGACGCGGTGCACGCGCACGACACCAAGCTCTTCGTCCAGTTCAACCACGGCGGGCGCGAGCAGATCTCCGCCTCCCCCCGCGCGCCCACCGCGGCGCCGTCGGCCATCCCGAGCCTGCGCTTCAAGACCGAGCCGCGCGCGCTCACCCACACCGAGATCTCACAGCTCATCGAGGGCTACGCCATCTCCACCGATCACGCCGCGCAGGGCGGGCTTGACGGCGTCGAGCTGTCGATCTCGCACGGCTACCTGCCCGCCCAGTTCCTCTCGCGCCAGTCAAACCGGCGCGGCGACGGGTGGGACGGCTCGCCGACGGCCCGTCTGCGCTTCTGCCAAGGAGGTGCTCACCGCGATGCGCGACGCCGTCGGCACGCGCGCGGATGGCGGTCGGCGCCCGCCTCTCCGCCGACGAGCTCACGCCCGGAGGGATGACCATCGAGGACTGCATCGAGGCCGTCCTGCACCTCCACGAACACGGCCTGCTGGACTTCGTGTCGCTGGTCCTCGGCCACTCGGCGTTCCCGGCCGCCTCGACGTGGATCGCCCCTCCCCCGCCCACGCCCGCCGCCGCCATCGGCCTGCCCGCGGCCGCCGTTCGCGCCGCGCTCCCGCGCAGCCTGCCCGTGCTGGCCACCACGCGCGTCGTCGACCTCGGCGCCGCCGACCGGCTCATCCGCGACGGCGTCGCCGACCTCATCGGCCTGACCCGCGCCCTCATCGCCGACCCGAGCTCGTCGCCAAGACGCTCGCCGGCCAGACCGACGAGGTCATCGAGTGCATCGGCTGTAACCAGGCCTGCATCGGCCACTACCACGCCGGCGTGCCGATCGGCTGCGCCGTCAACGCCCGGACCGGCCGCGAGCTGACCCTGGGCGCCGCCGACCACCACACCATTCCCCACGCCAGCGGCCACGCCCGGCGCCTGCTCGTCATCGGCGCCGGACCGGCCGGCGCCGCCGCGGCGATCGAGGCCGCCCGCGCCGGCGACGACGTCACCCTGGTCGAGCGTGAGCCGGAGATCGGCGGTCAGCTGCGGCTGGCCGGGCTGGCCCCCGCCCACACCGAGCTGTGGGAGCGCTACCTGCGCTCCACCACCGCGCGCCTGCGCGCCGCCGGGGTCACCCTCCAGCTCGACACCGAGGCCGACGCCGAGCTCGCCGACGGCTATGACGCCGTCGTGCTGGCCAGCGGTGCGCGACCATACCTCCCCACGTTGCCCGCGACCGACCTCAGCTCGTCCCGGCCTGGGACGCCATCCGGTCACCGCAGGACGTCGCCGGTCCCGTCCTCGTCGCCGACTGGGGCGGCGGGTGGGACGGCCTGGACGCCGCCGAGCGCCTGGCCGGCGCCGGCCGCGAGGTGACGCTCGCCTGCGCGGGCGTGGTCCCCGGCGAGACGCTTCACCAGTACCAGCGCAACCTCTACCTGGGGCGCCTGGACGAGCAGCACATCACGATCCTGCACCACACCGAGCTGGCGCTGGACAGCCCACGCGCTTGCGCTGCGCCACGTGTTCTCGGGCGCCCGCCGGCCGCTGCCCGACGTCGCCACGCTCGTCCTCGCCCAGGGCCGCGTCCCCGCCGACGAGCTGTGGGCGCAGCTCGGAGTCACACCCGAGCGCGGTGCGCGTCGGGGACGTCCTGGGTCCCCGCACGCTCGAGGAGGCGGTGCTCGAGGGCACGCGCGCCATCCTCGAGCCGAGCACCGACGGCGCCGCGCCGGAGGCGGGCTGATGGCCAAGCGAATCGGCGGGCACCTCGTCGCCGAGAGCCTGACCGCGCTCGGCGCCGAGGCCGCGTTCGGCGTCCCGGGGATCCACGCGCTGCCGATCTGGGAGGGCCTGCGCGAGGGCTCGATCTCGGTCTACGGGACGCGGACCGAGCTGGCCGCCGGGTTCGCCGCCGATGGATACGCGCGCTCGAGCGGGCACCCGGCGCCGCTGTTTCTCTCCACCGGGCCGGGCGCACTGAACTCCCTCACCGCGCTGATGGAGGCCGCCAGCTCGCACGTCCCGGTGGTGGCGATCTCCAGCCAGATCCCGTCCCACCTGATCGGGCGCGGCCGCGGCTACCTGCACGAGCTCCCCGACCAGCTCGCGTCGTTCGCGCCGATCGTCAAGGACGCGGCTCGGGCGCACAGCATCGAGTCGATCCCCGGGCTCGCTGGCGCAAGCGTGGCGGATCGCGCTCACCCCGCCCAGCGGCCCGGTCTACCTCGAGATCCCCGTCGACCTGCTCAGCGCGCCCGCGCCGGGCGGACCGGTGACCACGCTCGAGGCGATGGTGGAGCGCCAGTGCGCGCCGCTCGAGCAGGTGCTCACCGCCGCCAACCGGCTGGCCCACGCCAAGCACCCGGTCATCTGGGCCGGCGGCGGGGTCCTGCGCTCCGGCGCGACACCGCGAGCTGCGCGAGCTCGCCGAGCTCATCCAGGCCCCGGTGGCCACGACCTACATGGGCAAGAGCGCGATCGCCGCCGATCACCCGCTCGCCGCCGGCTCGGGGTGCGACGAGGCCGGCGTTCCAGGAGCTGCTCTCGGACGCCGACGTGGTGCTGTGCGTCGGCACCGAGCTGGGCGCCGAGACGACCGCCCAGTACGGCCTGCGCTTCAGCGGCCAGCTCATCCACCTCGACGCCGCTCCCGAGCGCATCGGGGTCAACTACAGCGCGCTGCCCCTCGTCGGCGATGCCAAGCTGACCCTGCTCGCCCTCGTCGCCGAGCTCTCCCAGGACTACCCCCACCCGCCCCCGGCGGCCGACGCCGCGGCGCGGGTCACCGCCGCCCGCGATCGCATCCGCTCCGGGCTGCAGTCCCAGGGGCGCGAGATCGAGCTGGGCCTGCTGGAGACGATCGAGCAGACGCTCCCGGCCGACGCGGTCACCGTCTGGGACATGACCATCCTCGCCTACTGGGCGGCCCCGCACCTGCGCCTGGCCGACGGCCAGCAGTTCCTGTACCCGATGGGCTCGGGGACGCTCGGCTACGCCTGGCCCGCGGCCATCGGCGCGCGGGTGGCGCACCCTGACCGGCCCGTCCTCGGCGTGATGGGCGACGGCGGCCTGCAGTACACGATCGCCGAGCTCGGAACCGCGGCCCAGCACGACATCGCCGCCAAGCTGCTCGTCGTCGACGACGGCGGCTACGGGATCCTGCGCGAGTACCAGCGCGACCGCTTCGGCCAGACCACCGTCGGTCGAGCTGCCCGGCAAGAACCTCGAGGCGATCGCCGACGCCTACGGCGTCCCGGTGCGCACCGCCACGCCCGAGAACCTCGGCGAGCGGCTGCAGCTGGGCGCTCGACCAGGCGGGGCCGGCGGTGGTCGTGCTGCGCCAGCTCATCGCAGCGGCCCAGCCGACTCCGTAGCCGCGCGCTCGAGCTCTCCCGGGTCGCAGCCGAGCTCCAGCGCGCCGCCGGCCAGTGACATCGCGACGTAGCGACTCGGGGGTGTGCTCGGCGTCACCGAGCACCATGTGCACGGCCAGCCCGTCGGTGAGCGCCGACAGCCGCAGGGCCACCGCGTCGGGCTCGGCGACGCTCCACTCCCCCGTGCCGCAGCCGTACCTGACGACACCGGCAATCGTGCGTCGCCAGCGCTCGTGGAAGTGGCGCTGGGACATCGCCGTCTCGGGGTGGTGGCGGGAGTACACCCACAGGTCCATCCACAGCGGCCAGTCGCTGGTGCTGGAGCGCACGAACAGGCAGGCGATCCGATCCGCGGCGCTGCTCGAGCTCCTCCAGCTCCGCGAGCAGCGGCTCGTAGAACGCGTCGTCGGCCTCGGCGATGGCCTGGGCGAAGAGCTGGTCCTTGGAGCCGAAGTAGTAGACGACGCTCGTCGGCGCTGATCCCGGCGCGCTTGGCCACGTCGGCCAGCCGCACGTCCCACAGGCCCCGCTCGCCGATGAGCGCCACCGTCGTGGCCAGGATCTGCGGACGCCGGACCTCGTCTAGACGCCGGCGGGGCCGGCTGGTCGTACGTTTCCACTTGAAATGGTCATTTCAACTTATTGTTTCAGATGGTTCGTTCCGTCAGCCATCGCCGTCCATGAGCGCCCGTCCCGTCGATGCCCTCTTCGACCCCGCGTCGGTCGCGGTCGTCGGCGCCTCAGAGGACACGCGCAAGTGGGGCAACTGGCTGGCTCAGGGGGCCCTGCGCGGCGAGTCTCACCGGCCGGCCTACCTCGTCAACCACCGCGCCGCCACCATCCTCGGCCGCCGCGCCTACCGCTCGCTCGAGGAGCTGCCCGAGGCGCCCGAGCTCGTCGTCATCGCCGTGCCGGGGCCCGCGATCGCGGCCACCGTCGACGCCGCGCTGCACGCCGGGGCGCGCGCGCTGGTCGTCATCAGCGCCGGCGCCGGCGGCGTGCAGCGCGGCGAGCACGACGCCGCGCTGGCGCAACGCGTCCGCGATGCCGGTGCGGTCCTGCTCGGGCCCAACTGCCTGGGCGTCCTTGACTCCGGGCGACGGCTCGAGCTCGTCCCCAACCCATTGCCCGCCGGGGCCATCGGGCTCATCTCCCAGAGCGGCAACCTCGCGCTCGAGCTGGGGCTGATGGCCGCCCCCGAGGGGCTCGGGTTCTCGCGCTTCGTCTCGCTGGGCAACCAGGCCGACCTCGGCGCCACCGACCTCATCGACGCCTTCGCCGCCCACGACGCCACCGAGGTCATCGCCGTCTACATCGAGGACTTCCGCGACGGCCGGGCCTTCGCCCGCGCCGCCGCCCGCGCCGTGCAGGCGGGCACGCCCGTGGTCGCGCTGGCGATCGACGGCAGCGGAGCCGGCTCGCGCGCGGTCCAGTCGCACACCGGCGCGCTGGCCTCGGACGGGCGCCGCCATCGACGCGGCCTTTGCCGCCGCCGGGGTCCATGCGCGTGCGCACGCCGCGCGAGCTCGTCGACGCCGCCCAGGCGCTGCTGCGCTCCCCCGCCTCCCGGGGGCGCCGGGTGGCCGTGCTCGGCGACGGCGGCGGCCATGTCAGCATCGCCGCCGCGGTGGCGGTGCAGGCCGGCCTCGAGGTGCCCGAGCTCTCGCAGGCGGCCGCCGCGCCCCTGCGGGACGACGCTGCCGGCGGCAGCCGGCGTGTCCAATCCGATCGACCTGGCCGGCGCCGCCGAACAGGACGTCCACGTCTTTGACCGGATCGCCCGTGACCTGCTGGGCGGAGGCGAGGTCGACGCGCTGCTGGTCACCGGCTACTTCGGCGGCTACGCCGAGTACGGCCCCGAGACGGCCGAGCAGGAGCTGCGCACCGCGGAGCTGATCGGCGGCGCCGTCGCCGCCACCGGCCGCCCCGCCGTCGTCCAGACGATGTACCCCCACGGCCCGGCGGCCCAGGCACTGCGGCGTTCCGGCGTTCCCGTCTATGAGTCCGTCGAGCAGGCCGCCGGGGCGCTGGCCCTGCTGGCCGGCCGCGGGGCGTGGCAGCCGCAGCCGATCCCGGAGCTGCCCACCGCCGATCCCCCGACGCCGCGAGGTGCCCCCGAACGGATGCACGCCACCCCGACCGACGGCTACCTGCAGGCGCGCGCCCTGCTCGCCGCCGCCGGCATCCGCTTCGTCGCCCACCACGAGGTGACCGACGCCGACGAGGCCGTCGCCGCCGCGCTGCAGATCGGCTATCCGGTCGTGCTCAAGGCGCTGGGCCAGACCCACAAGTCAGACGCCGGCGGCGTCGTGCTCAACATCGGCAACGAGGGCCAGCTCCGCGCGGCCTATGCCGGCATCGCGAACGCCCTGGAGCCCGAGCGCTGCACGGTCGAGCAGATGGCGCCGCTCACCGACGGCATCGAGCTGCTCATCGGCGCTCGCTGGGACCTCCGCTTCGGGCCGGTGGCCCTGGCCGGCAGCGGCGGCCTCTACGCCGAGATCCTCCGCGACACCGCGGTCCGCCTGGCCCCGGTGACCGAGGCCGAGGCCGAGGCCATGCTGCGCGCGCTGCGCATCGCGCCGCTGCTCACCGGTGCCCGCGGCCGGCCTGCGCTGGACCTCGCCGCCGCCGCCACCGCGCTGGCAGCGCTGTCACGCGTCGCCGCCGCCCACCCGGAGCTGGCCGAGCTCGAGATCAACCCCCTACTGGTCACGCGCAGCGAGGCGATCGCCCTCGACGCGCGCTTCATCGATGCATCACGCCACGAAACCCCGTCACAGGAGCGAGAGAGTGCAGTTCACCTACACCCCTGAGCAGCAGGAGCTGCGCGACCGCGCCCAGGCTCTGACCGAGGCCATCATCGGATTCGAGGACCCGTGCGAGCAGGGCCGCGGGCTGCCCGACGAGTCGCTGGCCGAGATCCGCCGGCTCACCCTCGAGCACGAGCTCAACGCCATCAACATGCCCACCGAGTGGGGCGGCCAGGGCCTGTCCGTGCTCGAGCAGGTGATCGTGCAGGAGCGGCTGGGCCAGCTCACCAACGCGCTGTGGGACGCGGTGTGGCGGCCGGCCAACGCCCTGCGCCACTGCACCCCGGCCCAGCGCGAGCGCTACCTGATCCCCGCCATCAACGGCGAGCGCCGCGACTGCTTCGCCGTCACCGAGGAGAAGGCGGGCTCTGACCCCTCGCTCATCGAGACCGTGGCCGAGCGCGACGGCGACGGCTTTCGCATCACGCGGCGAGAAGTGGTTCGTCACCGTCGGCGACGTCGCCGACTTCCTCATCGTCCAGGCCGCTGGTGGGCTCCGAGCGCGCCCCCACGCTGTTCCTGGTGGACAAGAACCTGCCCGGTGTGTCGGTCAAGCGCACGCCCGCCTACATGCACACCTTCGTCTTCGAGCACCCCGAGTTCGTCTTCGACGGCGTCGCCGTCGGCCCCGAGCAGGTGCTGGGCGAGATCGGCGGCGGCTATGACCTCACCCGCGAGTGGTTCGTCGAGGAGCGGCTGATGATCGCCGCGCGGGCCACCGGCGCGGCCGAGCGCGCCCTCACCCTCGCCTCCGAGTGGGCCAACACCGCGCGTCCAGTCCGGCGGCCCGATCGCCTCGCACCAGCTCATCGGCGCGATGATCGCCGACAGCGTCTGCGACATCGCGCTGTGCCGCACCCTCACCCATCAGGTCGCCTGGGAGGCCGATGCCGGCATGTCGCCCAAGCTCCTGCACGCCAAGGCGGCGATGGTCAAGCTCACCGCCTCGGAGGCGGCCGGGCGGGTCATCGACCGGGCGCTGCAGATCTTCGGCGGCCGCGGCTACATGCGCGAGAACCCGGTCGAGCGGCTGTATCGCGACATCCGCGTGGACCGGATCTGGGAGGGCACGTCGGAGATCCAGCGCATGATCATCGCCAACGAGGTGTCCAAGCGCGGCCTGGAGCAGCTGGTCACCTACCGCGTGGCGGAGCCCGCCGTCCATGCTTGAGCTCACCGACGAGCAGCGCGAGATCCAGCGGGTCTGCCGGGAGTTCGCCGCCCGGGAGATCCGCCCGATCTCGCTCGCCGTCGACGAGGCCGACACCGAGCTGCCGCGCGAGATCTGGGTCAAGGCCTCCCGGCTCGGCCTGACCTCGTTCATGTTGCCCGAGGAGTACGGCGGCGCCGGCATGACCGACTGCCTGACCGGATGCATCGTGCAGGAGGAGCTCTCGCACGGCTGCAGCGGGATCGGGAACCTCATCACCTCCAACGGCTTCTTCGCCGAGCCGATCCTCGCCCTGGGCACCGACGAGCAGAAGCAGCGGTGGCTGTCACCGCTGGCCGGCGAGGACCCGCCGTTCACCGCGCTGGCCATCACCGAGCCCGAGAGCGGCTCGGACGCCGCCTCGATCCGCACCCGGGCGCGCCGCGTCGACGGCGGCTACGTGCTCAGCGGGCAGAAGGCGTGGATCTCCAACGGCGGGGTGTCGCGGTTCTACGTGATCTTCGCCACCGTGGAGCCGGGCAGCGGCCACCGCGGGATCACGGCGTTCCTGGTCTGCGACGACGACGAGGGCCTGCGCTGCGGGCCGCCGCTGCGCAAGATGGGCCAGCGGGCCATCCCCAACTGCGAGCTGTTCCTGGACGACGTGTTCGTCTCAGAGGACCGGCGCATCGGCGACGAGGGCACGGGCTTCAGCGGGCTGATGCACACCTTCGACCGCTCGCGGGTGACGCTCGCCGCCTCGGCCACCGGCCTGGCGCGGGCCGCGCTGGAGTACGCCACCGCCTACGCCAAGGAGCGCGAGCAGTTCGGCAAGCCGATCGGCCAGCATCAGGCCGTGGCCTTCCGCCTGGCCGACATGGCCCTGCGCGTCGACGCCAGCCGGCTGCTCACCTGGCGCGCCGCGCAGATGGTCGACCGCGGCGAGCGGGCCACCACCGAGGCGGCGATGGCCAAGCTGCACGCCTCCGAGACGGCGATGTGGTGCACGTGGGCGGCCGTGCAGACACTCGGCGGCTGGGGCTACAGCCGCGAGTACCCGGTGGAGAAGTGGATGCGCGACGCCAAGCTGGAGGAGATCGAGGAGGGCACCTCGGACATCCAGCGGCTTGTCATCTCACGCGGCGCTGCTGCGCTGAGCCAGGGGCGACGGGACGGCTGACCGCCGCCCCTCCCAGCAACGGCGCGCGCTATCGGGTCGCGGCGTCAGCCTGCTGGGCCAGCGTCGTCAGCGCCGTGAAGAACGCCGGCGGATTGGCCGCGGAACAGTCCCATCGTCGGTGAGGAACTTGGCCACGCCCATGGCGATGCCCTTGGTCTCGGTGGGCCGCACGATCGACACCGCCGGGAATTTGCGGCCCAGCCAGCTCGTCGTCGGCTCGGGCATGATCAGGTTCGTCTGGAAGTCCTCGCCGCCGAACGGCGCTTGTTGAGGTCGGGGAACACCAGCCCGTTGGTCGGGTCGCGCAGCGCCGGGGCGTTGCCGGCCTTGTCTGACCAGGTCTGGAAGTGCATCGCCTCGGTCGGCCCGATGCTCAGCACGACCCGCAGCACCTCCGCGTCCTGGACGCGCTGCGCCAGCGCGGGGTACAGGCTGGTGCCGCCCTGCTCGATCGTGCGCGAAGTGGAACCCGGCGGTGTTGGCGATCGCCTGGAGGTGCTTCTTGTTCTTGAGGTCGGCGTTGTTGCGGGGGATGGCCGGCCAGCGGCCCTTGGCCAGCGCCGGCACCGCCTGCGCGAAGGTGTCGCCGTTGTCGGGGTTCTTGGTGCGCGAGCGATACCGCGTCCACCACGACGTGTCGACGGTGAGCTCCATCAGATTGGTGATGCGCTTGAGGTTGGCCGCGCCCTTGGCGGTGCTGCCGGGCAGCGTGCGGAACTGGTCGAGGTTGACGGGCTGGGCCCCGCGGGACTGCAGGTAGGCGTTGATGAACGTGAAGTGAGTGAACTCGTCCTCGGTGTTGTCGTGGACGTACTGGGCCATGTCGACGTCGAGCTGGCTGAGCGCCTCGGTGAACGCCTTGTTGCCGGTCCCGTGGGGCACCTCGTGGTCCTGGATCCCGCACAGCTCGTTGTACTGCTGCCACAGGTCGGTCTCCAGGATCTCGGCCGCCGCCAGGAACCGCAGGATGGCGGCGTCGCCGGTGGACAGGTCGCCGGCGCCGAACGCCGCGGGGGCGGCGGACAGCGAGCCGACGCCGAGCACGGTGAGACCCGCCCCGGCGATGAACCGCCGGCGGTTGGTCACGCGCGAGGCGCCATCGGTGTGCGAGGACGGTGAGGATGGGGTGGTCACGTCAACTCCGATCTGGAACGAGTACGCCGGACGGCGCAGCCGCCAGGGGACGCGGCGCGCGCAGGGTGTCGCCTTGACCCTTGCCGGTTAAGACGCCCTGGGCCCGGCGGCCTTCCCGGGATCGGGCAAATCCGGGTCGTCGGCGACGTCGCGCGCCACCAGCGCCGCGTAGGCGCCGCCGCGCTCCATCAGCTCCTCGTGGGTGCCGCGCTCGACGATGTGGCCGCTCGTCGAGCACCACGATCTGATCGGCGTCGCGGACGGTGGAGAGGCGGTGGGCGATGGTGATCGTCGTGCGCCCCTCGGACAGCCGCTCGAGCTCGGCCTGCACGGCGTACTCGGTCCGCGTGTCCAGCGAGCTCGTCGCCTCGTCGAGCACGAGCACGGGCGGGTTGCGCAGCACCGTGCGGGCGATCGCCATCCGCTGCTTCTCCCCGCCGGAGAAGCGATAGCCGCGCTCGCCGACGATCGTGTCGTAGCCGTCGGGCAGCGAGGCCACGAGGTCGTGGATCCGCGCGGTGCGCGCCGCGTCCTCGACCTCCTCGTCGGTGGCGTCCGGGCCGCGCGAAGCGCAGGTTCTCGCGCACGCTGGCGTGGAAGAGATACGTCTCCTGGGAGACGACGCCGACGGTCGCCGCCAGCGAGGCCAGCGACACATCGCGGATGTCGACGCCGTCGATCGTCACCCGGCCCTCCTGGGGCTCATACAGCCGCGCCGCCAGGTAGCCGAGCGTCGTCTTGCCCGCGCCGGTCTCGCCCACGATCGCGGTGCGCGTCCCCGCGGGCACGACGAGGTCGATGTGGCGCAGCGTCCACTCCTCGGCCTCGGTGCCCGGGCACGCCGTAGCGGAACGAGACGTCCTCGAAGCGCACCTCGCCCAGCACCTCCTCGGGGCGCAGGGTGACGGGGTTCTCGGCCTCCACGATGTCGACGGGCAGGTCGAGGTACTCGAAGATGCGATCAAACAGCGCCAGCGAGGACTCGATGTCGGCCTGCGTGCCGAGCAGCGAGTTGATCGGGAACAGCAGCCGGGTCAGCAGCGTGGTGAACGCCACGACGGTGCCGATGGTCGATCCTGCCGATGAACGACTGGCCCGCCAGCCAGTAGATGATCACCGGCTGGACGGAGAAGATGAACTGGATCGTCGCCATCATCCAGCGTCCCGCCATCCGGCTGCGGACCTCCAGATCGGCGATCCCCTTCGAGTCGCCGGTGAAGCGCTCGGCCAGGTCCTGCCCGCGGCCCATCGTCTTGCCGAGCATGATCCCGGAGACCGAGAGCGACTCGGCCACCAGTGCGGACAGGTCGGCCAGCCGCTTCTGCTGCTCGGTGGTGATCCGGCGCCGGATCTTGCCGACGCGGCGGGTTCCGTACACCGACGGCGGGACGAAGATGAGCGAGAACAGCGCCAGGCGCCAGTTGAGCAGCACATCGCGGTCG
>CAWBPG010000009.1:0-98109 GCA_963790605.1 uncultured Actinomycetota bacterium
CAGCGGGGTGGGGGAGGCCCCGGTCACCGACCCTCACGCGCTGTTGGCCGGCTTCGACAACGCGGCAGACGCCGCGCCCTACTTCGACCGATGCCGCACTCCGCCACCGTCAATAACGGGTCGGTCCGACCGGGGCGACACAAAAGCCCCGCAAAAGCGAGGCTTCTGAGAATGGGCACGGCTGGGCTTGAACCAGCGACCTCTCGCGTGTGAAGCGAGCGCTCTCCCACTGAGCTACGCGCCCTCGGACGAGCCATTCTACGCGGGCGGCGATCCGGTAGCGGTGCTTGGGCACGCAGCGCGTTGGTCATGCGTCCACGCTGTCGAGCTCGCACAGCAGCCCCTCGCGCTCTAGGCGCGATGGCCGGCTACGCGGGATAGCCCCAAGGCGACGTGTCCGGTCAGGCCGGTGACCGTCACCCCGCCCGGGGCTCCCGCAGTCTCAACACGACGTGAGACACGCGCGGATCATCGCCCCGCCCCCGGGCGCCCGGAACTGGCCGAGGGTATGGGGTGCGCAGTACCTTTGCAGCGTTCAGGCGCGGCCCGGTCTACAGCCGGACGACGGCGCCGGTGGCCAGCTTGCGGGTCGCGCCGCGCAGGTCGACGAACAACCGCGAGGACTCCACCAGCGCCGAATGGTCGACCTGGGGGTGTGCGGTGACCAGGACGACGGCGTCCGCGGAGGCCACGGTCTCCAGGCCCGAGCTCTGCAGGCCGAGCTCGGGCAGGGCCGGGACGAACGGGTCGTGGTAGGAGAGGACCGCGCCGCGCTCGGCCAGGATCTCCATGATGCGCAGCGCGGGCGACTCCCGCGTGTCGCCGACCCCGCCCTTGTAGCTGACGCCCAGGATCGCGATGCGCGAGCCCTTGACCGGCTTCTCCGACGTCGTTGAGCGCCCGCTCGATGCGCTCCACGCAGTAGTAGGGCATCTGCTGGTTGACCTTGCCGGCGAGCTCGATGAACTCGGTGGACATGTGGAACTCCCGGGCGCGCCAGGTGAGGTAGAACGGGTCGACGGGGAGGCAGTGGCCGCCCATCCCGGGACCGGGATCAAAGCGCATGAAGCCGTAGGGCTTGGTGGCCGCGGCGTCGACCACCTCCCAGATGTCGACGCCCATCCGGTCGGCGAGGATCGCCAGCTCGTTGACGAGCGCGATGTTGACCGAGCGGAAGATGTTCTCCAGCAGCTTGGCCATCTCCGCGGTCTCGGGCGTGGAGACGCGAACGACGTTGTCGCAGACCGTCTCGTACAGCGCCACGGCGCGGTCCGTGCACTGCGGGCGTGATCCCGCCGACGAGCTTGGGGGTGTTGCGCAGCGTGAAGTCGGTCCGGCCGGGGTCCACGCGCTCCGGTGAGAAGGCCAGGTTGATGTCGCGGCCCACCTTCAGGCCCGCACGCCTCCAGCAGCGGCTGGACCTGCTCCCGGGTCGTCCCCGGGTAGGTGGTGGACTCCAGCACGATGAGCTGGCCCTGCTGGGCGATCTCGGCCAGCGCCCGGGTGGCGCTCAGCAGCGGGCCGAGGTCCGGCTCGCGGTTGGGGGTCAGCGGCGTCGGCACGCAGATGAGCACCGCGTCGGTGCGGGCCAGCGGCGCGTAGTACGTCTCGGCCTCGATCTGGTCAAGCACCGCCGTCAGGCGCTCGGAGGTGATGTCCTCCACGTAGGACTCGCCGGCGCGGATGGCGGCCACCTTGGCATCGTCGACATCGACGGCGACGACGTGCTGGCCCGCCTCGGCAAAGGCCACCGCGAGCGGCAGGCCGACGTAGCCCAGCCCGATGATCCCGATTGACATGTCGCGCTGACGATACATCGCGCACTGGCGGGCCAAACGCGCTGCGCCGCGCAGCCCATCCGCGACACCCGGGCGGTCGAAACCAACTAGCATTGGCGGCGGACCGTGCTAGGCGGGGTGCTAGCGGTGCCCTGTACCCGCAATCCGCTCTAGCGGGGCTGAATTCCCTCTCGAGGGGCTGGAGGCCCGAGGTCAGCGCCCTATTTGAGGCGGTGATGGTTTGGTCCCGTTGCGATGGAGAGCTGTGAACCAGGTCAGGTCCGGAAGGAAGCAGCCTTAAGCGGTCACCTCCAGGCGCGACGGGAGCGCCGGACCGGAGTCATCAAATAGCGGCCGCGCCTCGGACCCGGTTTCGAAAGAGGGTGCACGGTCCGTTTTTCGCCCGGCGGCGCCGGCGGCCGGGCCGCCGGGGCGCCGGCCGGCGCAGCCCCGCGGGCGCGCCGACCGGACCGCCGGCATCTAGACTCGACATAACTGTGTCCACCGGGCCGTCCCTCTACCGCCGCCACCGCCCTCGCACCTTCGCCGACATGGTCGGCCAGGAGCAGGTGGTGCGCACCCTGTCCAACGCCATCACGCGCGGGAAGGTCCACCACGCCTACCTGTTCGTGGGCTCGCGGGGGACGGGCAAGACGAGCACCGCCAAGATCCTCGCCGCCAGCCTCAACTGCGAGCAGGGCCCCACGATCACCCCCTGCGGGGTGTGCGAGTCCTGCGTCTCGATCGCCAACGCGACCTCGATGGACGTGATCGAGATGGACGCGGCCTCCAACAACTCCGTGGACGACATCCGCGACCTGCGCGAGCGGGTCGCCTACGCGCCGCTGTCGGGCCGCCACAAGGTCTACATCCTCGACGAGGCCCACATGCTCTCGCCCCAGGCGTGGAACGCGTTCCTCAAGACGCTGGAGGAGCCGCCGCCGCGGACGATCTTCGTGCTGGCCACCACCGAGGCCCAGAAGGTGCTGCCCACGGTCGTGGACCGCTGCCACCGCTTCGACTTCGGCCGCCCCACGGTCGAGCAGGTCGCCACCGTCGTGAGCCGCGTCGCCGCCAGCGAGCAGATCAGCATCGAGTCCGGCGCCGTGGCCCTCATCGCCCGCCACGCCACCGGCAGCTTCCGCGACGCGCTGGGGACGCTGGAGCAGCTGGTCACCTACGCGGGCGACGAGCAGATCTCCTCCGCCGACGTCCTGGCCGTGCTGGGCGTGGCCGATGCCGAGCAGCTCTTCGAGGCGCTGGACGCGGTCATCGCCCACGATCCCGCCGCCGCCCTGCGCAGCGCGGCCAGGCTCACCTCCGCGGGCCGCGACCCGGGCCAGATCCTGCGCGACCTCGAGGTCCACGGCCGCGAGCTGCTGGCGGTCAAGATGCTCGACGAGGTGCCCGAGGAGCTGCGCGTCACCCCCGAGCGCGACGAGCGGCTGCTCACCCAGGCCCAGGGCGCTGGCCGGGACCGACATCGTGCGCCTGCTCGACCTCGTCTCGGCCGCGCTGGAGGCCACCGCCAACGGCGCCCAGCCGCGGATCCAGCTCGAGCTCGTCCTGATCAAGGCCACCGCTCCCGAGGTCGACCCGTCGGCCGCGGCGCTGCTGGCGCGCATCGAGCGCCTGGAGGCCGCGCTGGCCGGGGAGCGCCCCGCGCCCACGCCGGTCCGCGCGCCGGCCCGCGGCGCCGGCTGCCTGGAGACCGCGGCGGCGCCCCGGGCTGGACGACCGGCGGCCGAGTCCAACGGAGCCGACTCCGCGCCGACCGCTGCCGCCGCCCTCGACTCCAGCGGAGACCGCAGCCGCCCGCGCCAGCGCCCGAGCCGCCGCCGCGCCGCCACTCGAGCCGCCCCCGGCTCGCCCCGCGCAGCCGAGCGGCCCACCGGAGCTCGCCACCGTGACCGCCTGCTGGCCGGCCGTCATCGACCTCGTCCGCCAGGACAACCAGATGCTGGCGGCCTCCTGGCCGACGCGCGCCCGGTGTCGCCCTTCAGCGAGGCGACGTGACGCGTCGCCTTCCCCACCGGCAAGGCAGTTCTCAAGCGCAAGGCCGAGCAGGACGACTACCGCCGCGCTGACCGCCGACGCGCTGCGCGTCGGTGATCGGGACGCCCGCTCGTGCTGCGCTACGAGCTGCGCGACGAGCCCGAGCCCGCGGACCCGCGGCCGAACCCGGCGGCCTCTCCCACGAGGAGCTCGTGAAACGATTGGTGGAGGAGTTCGACGCCCAGGAAGTGCTCGACGACGACGAGGAGACGGACTGATGCCCCAGCCCAACATGCAGCAGCTGCTCAAGCAGGCCCAGAAGATGCAGGAGGACATGATGGCCGCCCAGGAGTCGCTCAAGGACGAGGTCGTCGACGCCTCGGCCGGCGGCGGGATGGTCAAGGTCCAGGTGACCGGCGACCTGGTCATCAAGTCGATCACGATCGACCCGCAGGCGGTCGACCCCGACGACGTCGAGCTGCTCCAGGACATGGTGCTGGCGGCGGTCAACGAGGGCATGCGCGCCGCCCAGGAGCTGGCCGCCGACAAGATGGGCAGCATCGCCGGCGGCCTCGGCGGTCCGGGCGGCCTCGGCGGTCTCGGCCTCCCCGGCCTGTAGCAGTGGCCACTCCCTGACCGTGTACGCACCACCGGTCCAACGGCTCATCACCGAGCTGTCCAAGCTCCCTGGCGTCGGCGGCCGCACCGCGCAGCGGCTCGCCTTCCACATCCTGCGCGCCTCCGACGAGGAGGCGTTCGCGCTGGCCGACGCCATCCGCGAGGTCAAGGAGCGGATCGGCCTGTGCGAGGTGTGCTTCAACCTCGCCGACGGGCCGCGCTGCCGGATCTGCGCCGACGAGCGGCGCGATCCCGAGCTCATCTGCGTGGTGGAGGAGCCCTCGGACGTCATCTCGATCGAGCGCACGCACGAGTTCGCCGGCCGCTACCACGTGCTCGGCGGCGCGCTGTCGCCGATCGACGGGGTGGACCCCGAGGACCTGAAGATCGCCGAGCTCTACGACCGCGTCAACGGACCGACCCACGCCCACCCGGTGCGCGAGGTGGTCATCGCCACCAACCCCACGACCACCGGCGAGGCGACGGCGCTGCACATCGCCGCCGGCCTGCGCGAGCGCATCCCGGAGATCTCCGTGACCCGCCTGGCCAGCGGGCTGCCCGTCGGCGCCGACCTGGAATACGCCGACGAGCTGACCCTGGGCCGCGCCTTCTCGGGCCGTCGCGCCGTCTAGTAGCGGCCGCTCGCCGCCACGCTACATCTTCCAGAGCCGTGACGGTCACCACCTCGAAACCGTGGTCATGAAGTTCGGCGGCACCTCGGTCGCCGACGCCGAGCGCATCAAGCGCGCCGCCGCGCGGATCGTCGCCCAGCGCGAGTCGGGCAAGCGCGTCGTGGCCGTCCTGTCCGCGCGCGGGAAGACCACCGACGAGCTGATCGCGATGGCCGAGGAGGTCTCTCCCGATCCCGACCGGCGCGAGATGGACATGCTGCTGTCCACCGGCGAGCGCATCTCCTGCGCGCTGTGCGCGATGGCCATCAACGACCTCGGTCACCGCGCCATCTCGCTCACCGGCTCGCAGGCGGGCATCGTCACCGACACCTCCCACACCAAGGCGCGGATCCTCGACGTCCGCGCCGACCGCATCACCGAGGCGCTCAACGCCGACCAGATCGTGCTCGTCGCCGGCTTCCAGGGCGTCTCGACCAGCCGCGACGTGACCACGCTGGGCCGCGGCGGCTCGGACACCACCGCCGTCGCGCTCGCCGCCGCCATCAGGGCCGAGGTGTGCGAGATCTACACCGACGTCGCCGGCGTGTTCAGCGCCGACCCGCGGATCGTCCCCAACGCCCGCAAGCTGCCGCAGGTCAGCTTCGAGGAGATGCTGGAGATGTCGGCGTCGGGCGCGGGCGTGCTCCAGCTGCGCTCGGTCGAGTACGCCCGGACCCACGGCGTGCGGATCCACTGCCGGTCAAGCTTCGATCCCGGCCCCGGTACCTTTGTCCTCGGAGAAGACGAGACCATGGAACACCCGCTCATCACCGCCGTCACCCACTCCACCGACGAGGCGCGGATCACGCTCGTCGGGGTGCCCGACCGGCCCGGCGCGGCGGCCTCGATCTTCATGGCGCTCGCCGACGCCAACTGCAACGTGGACACGATCATCCAGAACGAGCCGCTCACCGAGGGCCGCGACGCCGAGGTGTCCTTCACCATCGGGACCGAGGACCTGCGCGCCGCCGAGGCGGCGCTGGCTCCGGTCCAGGCCGATCTGGGGGTGACCCGAGTGGACACCGATCGCGAAATCGGCAAGGTCTCGATCGTGGGCGCCGGCATGCGCTCGCATCCGGGCGTGGCCGCTAAGGTCTTTCAGACGCTCGCGACCGAGGGCATCAACATCGAGATGATCTCCACCTCCCCGATCAAGATCTCGTGCATCATCCGCGCCGAGTCCGTGCCGCAGGCGGTGCGCGCGCTGCACTCCGCGTTCGAGCTGGGCGAGGGCGGCATCGAGGTCGAGCAGGGGCCCCGATGACTCGCGTGGCGGTGGTGGGCGCCACCGGCGCCGTCGGGCGGGTGATGATGGACCTGCTGCGCGAGCGCGCGTTCCCCGCCGACGAGATCGTGCCCTTCGCCTCGGCTCGCAGCGCCGGGACCGAGATCGACGGGCGCACCGTCCAGCTCCTGGATGACGACGCCGATCTGAGCGGCATCGACATCGCGCTGTTCTCCGCCGGGGCGAGCACGTCTCGCGCGTGGGCGTCGAGGTTCGTCGACGCCGGCGCGGTCGTCATCGACAACTCGTCGGCGTTCCGCCGCGACCCGTCGGTGCCGCTCGTCGTCTCCGAGGTCAACCCGCACGCGCTCAAGAACCACCGCGGCCTCATCGCCAACCCCAACTGCTCGACGATGCAGCTCATGGTCGCGCTGGCCCCGATCCACCGCGCCGTCGGGATCGAGCGGCTGGTCGTCTCGACCTACCAGTCGGTCTCGGGGACGGGCAAGAAGGCGATCGACGAGCTCGACGCCCAGGCCCAGGCGAGCCTGAGCGGCGAGGAGATGCCCGCCCCCGAGCTCTATCCGGACCACATCGCGTTCAACGTGATCGGCGCCGCGGGCAACTTCGCCGAGGGCGACGACCACACCGACGAGGAGCGCAAGATGATGTTCGAGACGCGCAAGATCCTCGAGGACGAGTCGATCGGGATCGCGGTGACGTGCGTCCGGGTGCCGGTGCGCGTGTCGCACTCGATCGCGGTCAACATCCAGACGCGCGAGCCGATCACCGCCGATCGCGTCCGCGCGCTGCTGGCCGACTCCCCCGGCATCGCGCTCGAGCACGTGCCCAGCCCGCTGCGGGCCGAGGGTCGCGACGAGGTGTTCGTGGGGCGGATCCGCGGCGATGACTCCCATCCCCGCGCGCTGTCGATGTGGGTGGTCTCCGACAACCTGCGCAAGGGCGCCGCCACCAACGCGGTCCAGATCGCGGAGCTGCTCGCCGCCGGCGGCGCCGACGCGGCCGTCGCCGCCTGACGTGACCGAGGGCGGCGACCTCTACGAGGTGATGCGGTGCGCGCCGTCGACGCGCCACTTCACCGACGAGCCGGTGGCCCGCGACGTGCTCGAGCGCGTGCTGGACAACGCCCGCTACGCCCCCAGCGGGGGCAACCGCCAGGGGTGGCGCGTGATCGTCATCACCGACCCCGACATCCGCCGCCGTCTGCGTGAGCTCTACCAGGAGCCGTGGGACGCCTACATGGTCAAGACCGGCGGCCGCGCCGCGCTGGACGCCGGCGAGGCCAGCGGCCTGCCCAAGGGGCGGCTGCGGATGCTCCGCGGCGCCGACGAGTACGCCCGGCGCTTTGACCAGGTCCCGGTGCACCTGCTCCTGTGCGTCGACGTCGAGCGCGCTGGCCATCACCGACGAGGCGCTGGACCGCCCCAGCATCGTCGGCGGCGCCTCGGTCTACCCGTTCGTGCAGAACATCCTGCTGGGCCTGCGCCACGAGGGGCTGGGCGCCGCCTTCACCACGCTGCTGGTCCCCGCCGAGCCGGCGATCCGCGAGCTGCTGGCGATCCCCGACGAGGTCGTGCTCGCCGGTCACATCTCGGTCGGCTACCGCGCCGACCCGTGGCCCGCGCAGCTCAGTCGCCGGCCGGTGTCCGAGTTCGCCTTCGGCGACCGCTACGGCGAGCCCTGGTAGGCGCCGGCGCGCCCGTCAGCCGACGATGACCCCGATGACCCCCAGCGCGGTGACCACGACGAACAGGATCAGGTAGAGGGACCGGGGCAGCACGTTCATGAGCCAGTCCAGCAGCACTCCGTAGCTGCTGGTGGTGCGCCGCTGCCCGGGCCGGTGGGTGATCGCCCACGCCAGCGCAGACGCCCCGATGACGAGGACGCCGGCAGCGAGCAGCCGGTGCAGGCCGGTGATCACCCCGGCGAGCATGACGGCGAGGACGACATAGGTGATGACCGAGTCCCAGCCGCGCCATTCAAACCACGGCCGTACCGCGCGCTGGCTCGGCGGGTTCCTCGGAGGCCGTCGCCGGGGCCGACCCGCGCAGCGGGCGTTCGGGGCGGCGCCTGGGGGCGGGGGATCTTCTTGGGTGAGGCCGGCGGCGCCGGGTCGACGCCGGTCAGGGCGCGCCGTCGGGCCCGACGACGCGCGGCCGGAGTATCGCCCCGTCCCGATCGGTCAGGCCGGTATGCCGACATCGTCGCGTGAAGGCTAGACCGTCCCGGCGCTCAACGTGGGCGCAGCTCCCGCCGGGTGCTGACGCCCAGCTTGCGGTAGATGTGGCGCGCGTGGGTGCGCACGGTCTCGACGCCGACGTGCAGCGTCGCCGCGATCTCGGCGTTGGAGCTCCCGCTCTGGAGCAGCTCGAGGACGTCGGCCTCGCGCGCGGTCAGCGGGGTCGGCCCGGCCGGCTCGTAGCTCGACTCGCCGGCCGAGGGCAGCACGTGCATCCCGCGCGAGGCGAGGTAGATCGTGTGCAGCACGTCGCGCGCCTCGGCGTTCTTGGCCAGGCAGGCGGTGGCCCCGAAGCCGATCATCTGGCGGCACTCGGCCGTCGTGGGGTTGTTGGCCAGCACCATCAGCCGGACGTCGGGGAAGCGTGGCGTGCAGGTCGCGCAGCTCGGCCGGGCTCGACAGCGACGCGAAGTTGAGGATGGCCACGTCGGGCTCGTGCACGCCCAGGGTGACCCCCATCTCGTCCTGGGCGACGTCGGTCGCCACCAGGGGCAGATGCGGATCGCCGTCGATCAGCGACTGCAGACCGCGGTTGACGATGTCCTCGAACTGCGCGACCGCGATGGCGATCGGCTGGCGGTTGGCGATGCTCAATTGCGGCGTGTGTGTCGGGTCTCAGACCTCTGCCTCAGTCGTCCGCGTATGAGGGGTGAGGTGCTCTCACCCGTCTTTCTACCCCGGATCCCCCAAAGTTCACCCCTAAAAGGGGACGAAAATTCCCGTATCGGCGGAGCAGACTTCGCCGTGCTGAGCTTCTCAGTCGCCGCAACGCG
Source organism: uncultured Actinomycetota bacterium (assembly GCA_963790605.1). Classification (GTDB taxonomy): domain Bacteria; phylum Actinomycetota; class Thermoleophilia; order Solirubrobacterales; family Solirubrobacteraceae; genus Palsa-465. Next base: position 9,321 of record CAWBPG010000009.1, read on the forward strand.
GCTCAGAGGGACGGGCAAGGGAACAACGGAAGGGAAGGCGCGAGGACACTGGTGGCTTCGCGCCTTTTCTCTCCACAGGCCACGTAGCGCCCCGGGATCGACGAGGGAGGGTCCCGGGGTGCAGCGTTCAACGCGGTCAGGCGACGCTAGACCGTCGCGCCGGCGACCACCGACGCCGACCAGTCGATCACCGACGTCGGCTTGACCACGTGCTTGCTCATGCCCAGCTCCTTGGGCTCCAGCCCCAGGGCCAGGCCGAGCAGCTGGGGCAGGTGCAGCACCGGCAGGCCGAGCTCGCGCCCCACCTGCTTGGCCGCCAGCGGCTGCTGCAGGTCGAGGTTGAGGTGGCACAGCGGGCAGGGCACCACCAGGCAGTCGGCGTCGGCGTCGATCGCGTCGCCGACGTGGCGGCCCGCCATCTTCAGCGAGGCCTCCATGTTCATGGTGATGATCGGGAAGCCGCAGCACTTGTAGACGCCGGCGTAGTCGATCACCGTGCCGCCGAGCGCCTCGATGACCATGTGCATGTAGCGGTCGCGAGGATGCTCCTCGTCGATGCCCAGCCGGTGGACCGGGCGCACGATGTAGCAGCCGTAGAAGGGGCCCACCTTGAGGTCGGTGAGCGGGCGCTTGACCTTGGAGCTTCAGCGTGTCGAGCCCGATCTCCTCGACCAGCAGCCACAGCAGGTTCTTGTTGGTGAGAGGGCGGGGGCCTTTTCATAGCGAGAGGCCCTCGTCGGCGAGGTTCTCGTTGATGTGGTCGCGGTACTCGGTGTTGGCGTCCAGGCGCTCCTGGCACTCGGACTGCGCGCCCTGGCAGGTGGAGCAGATGTTCATCATCAGCTCGCCGTCGGTCTGCTGGGCGAGCGCGAAGGTGCGGGCGTTGAGCGTGTCGGCCAGCTCCTGGTTGTGCTCGGCGATGACGCCGGCGCCGCAGCACGCGGCGCGGTCGAGCTCGATCAGCTCGAGGTCGAGCAGCGGCGCGACCTTGGCCATCGACCCGTGCAGCTCCGGCGTGAACCCGCGGCTCACGCAGCCCGGCCAGTAGGCAACCTTCATGACGTCTCGCTTTCGCTCGAGGCGGACTCGGGTCCCTCTCCTGAACTGCTCGTCGCCGCGCCGCCGACCCGACGGGCTCGGGCTCCGGGTCGTCCTCGTAGCCACTCACGTACAGGTTGAGCTCGTACGCGGTCCTGGCGGTCCTCGACCTTCTTGTAGATCCGCTTGACGGCGTCCAGATCCGGCTTGGGGATCTTGTGGCCGAAGATCGCGATCTTGATGTTGACCTTGCCGCGCAGGACCGCCGGGACGATCGACGCCCAGCGACTTGAGCAGCACCTGCCCGGCCGCCGGGTGGAACTTGCCGAACCACGAGTTGCCGCCGAAGCTGCGCGGCAGCAGCTCGGCCTCGTGCAGCAGTCCGTAGTCGCGCACCAGGGTCACGAACGACGTCCTCGTGGCGGTGGCCGTTGTTGCGGTCGTCGATCTCGAAGTCGGCGCCGGCCCGGCGGCGCAGGCGCATGATCTGGCTCATCGGCGCCACCTCCTTGGGGCAGGCGTCGATGCAGTTGAAGCAGTGGGTGCAGTCGTAGATCCCGTGCTCGTCCTCGGCGAGGTCCTTGAGCCGCTCGGAGTGCTCGGCGTCGCGCGGGTCGCCGACGAAGCGGTAGGCCTTGGCCAGCGCGGCCGGTCCGATGAACAGCGGGTCGATCTCCATCGAGAGGCAGTCCGACACGCAGGCGCCGCACTGGATGCAGGCCATCGTCTGCGTGATGTCGACCATGTTCTCGTGGGGCACGATGTACTCGCGCTCGGGGACCGGCTCCTTGTTGATGAGGTACGGCGTGACGCGCTGGATCTTCTTCCAGTGCACCGCGTCCATGTCGACGATCAGGTCGCGGATGACGGGCATGTTGCCCATCGGCTCGACCTCGATGACGCCCGCCGGGGTGGTGCCCGCCACGCCATCGCCCTCCTCGGCATTCTGGCTGACCACGTCGCCGGGCGCCGGCGCGTTCCAGCCGGTACCGTGCATCCGCGCCGCGGCCTCCTCGAGGTGGGTGTTGCAGGCCAGCCCCGGCTTGCCGTTCATGCGCACGCCGCACGAGCCGCAGATCGCCTGCTGACAGGAGCAGCGGATGCCGACCGAGCCGTCGACCTCGTCCCTGATCTTGAGGATCGCGTCGAGCACCGAGTTGCGGGCCCCCAGCTCCACCGGTGCTCGTCCCAGTAGGCGGCCTCTCCGGACTTGGGGTCGAAGCGGCGGATCTTCAGCAGATACTCAGGCACTAGTACGTCCTTTCCTGGGGCTCCCACTTGGTGATCGTCACCGGCGAGTAGCTGACCGTCGGCACGTCGTCGCCGTTGGCGGTGACGTCGATGTGCTTGAGCCATTCGTCGTCGTTGCGCTCCGGGAAGTCGGTGCGGAACTGGGCTCCGCGGGACTCCTTGCGCTCCAGCGCGCCCACCACGATCGCCTCGGCCACGTCCAGCATGTACCCGAGCTCGATCGCCCCGATCACGTCCTGGTTGAAGACCGTGCCGCGATCGTCGATCGACGCCTTGGGCGCCTCCTCCTTGAGCCGGCGGACGATCTCGTGCGCCTGGTTGAGCCCGTCGGCGTCGCGGAACACGGCCACGTACTTGTTCATCGTGTCGCCGAGCTCGTCCTTGATCGACGCCACGCGCCGGCCGCCCTCGGGCCGGTCGATGATGTCCTTGATGTGGCGCTCGGTGTCGGCCACGCGCGTCGGCCGGCGTGCTCGGCATCGTCATGTGCAGCGCCTGGTGGGCCGCGTGCTCGCCCGAGCGCCGGCCGAAGATGAGCGTGTCCAGCAGCGAGTTGGCGCCGAGCCGGTTGCCGCCGTGGACCGACACGCAGGCCACCTCGCCCGCGGCGTAGAGCCCCGCGATCGTCGTCTGGCCGTCGACGTCGGTCTTGACCCCGCCCATGATGTAGTGCTGGCCGGGGTGGATGTGGATCGGCTCGCGGGTGATGTCGACGCCGGCGAAGTCGCGGCCGATGTTGACGATCTCCCGCAGCGCCTCGAGCATGCGCCGCCGCGGGACCTTGGTGATGTCCAGCGCGACCGTCCCGTCGGGGAAGCCGCGGCCCTCGTTGATCTCGGTCTGCTCGGCGCGGGAGACGACGTCGCGCGAGGCCAGCTCGAGCTTGTTGGGCGCGTACTTCTCCATGAAGCGCTCGCCCTCGGCGTTGAGCAGCCACGCGCCCTCGCCGCGGGCGCCCTCGGTGATGAGCAGCCCGTTGCCGGCCAGCGTCGTCGGGTGGTACTGGATCATCTCCATGTCCATCAGCCGGGCGCCGATCCGGTAGGCCTGGGCGATCCCGTCGCCGGTGACGATCAGCCCGTTGGTGGTCGGCCGGTAGGCCTGGCCGGCGCCGCCGGAGGCGAGGATGACGGCCTTGGCGTTGAACACCTCCAGGCGCCCGTCGCGCAGGTTGCGGCAGATCGCGCCGATGCAGCGGCCCGTCGTCGTCCTGGAGCAGGTCGGTGGTGAACCACTCCTCGTAGCGGTCGACGGTGTCCGAGTGCTTCATCAGCTGCTCGTAGAGCACGTGCAGGATGGCGTGGCCGGTGATGTCGGCGACGTAGTAGGTGCGGGCCGCCGAGGCGCCGCCGAAGGCGCGGGTGCCGAGGTTGCCGCGCTCGTTGCGGTGGAAGGTGACGCCGGCGTGCTCGAGCCAGAGGATCTCGTCCGGCGCCTCGCGGCACATGATCTCGATCGCGTCCTGGTCGCCCAGGTAGTCCGAGCCCTTGATGGTGTCGAACGCGTGCGACTCCCACGTGTCCTCGGGGTTGAGGGCGGCGTTGATGCCGCCGGCCGCGGCCACCGAGTGGGAGCGCACCGGGTGGACCTTGGAGATGATCGCCACGGTGGCGCCCGTCTGAGCGGCCGCCAGCGCGGCGCGCTGACCGGCCAGCCCGGCGCCGATGATCAGTACGTCATGGGAGGGCATTCAGAGCAATATAAATGAGGCGCGCTGAGGTGACGCCGCGCCCCCAATCGGCGCCGCGTCAGGCGCGTCAGGCCATGCGAGCGCCCGAACGCCGCCGCGAGCGCCCGGCGCACCTGGTCGGACGGTGACGACGCCGCGCAGGACGCCCTCGGCATCGACCGCCATCAGCGCCCCCAGCTTGCCCAGCGTCTCGGAGGCGAGCAGCTCGGAGATCGGCCGGTCCTCCTGCACGCGCCAGCTCGGAGCGCCGTCGGACTCGAGCACGGCGCTGGTCGTCAGCCACGCCTCGCCGCCGTCGATCGAGGCCTGGGCGCGCTCCTGGCGGGCGATGCCCAGCAGGTGACCGGTGTCGTCGACGACCGGCAGCCATGGCTGCGGTAGCGCAGGAAGAACTCGTCCACGGCCTGGGTGACCGGGGTCGCCGCCGGGATCGCCACGGGATGGGTGTCCATGATGTCGGCGACCCTGACCCCCTCGATCCGCTCCGCCAGCGCCGACTGCATCAGCGCGCCCTGGCAGGACTTCCACATCAGGTAGGCCAGCGCCATCAGCCACACCCCGCCGAAGCTCGCCGCGGACGCCGTCCAATACAGCCCGAGCCCGGCCATGATCAGGGCCAAGCCCTGGCCCATGCGGCCGGCCACCACCGTGCCGCGGCGCTTGTCGCCGGTGACCCGCCAGACGACCGAGCGGGCGATGCGGCCGCCGTCCAGGGGGAACGCCGGGAGGATGTTGAACGCCAGCAGCAGGACGTTCATCAGCAGCAGCCAGCTCAGCGACAGCAGCACCGGCGTGATGCGGATGGTCGAGTCCAGCACGATCGCGTGACCCAGCCGGCTGGCGCCCACGATGGGCAGATCGATGGCGAGGCACAATAGGATGACGGCGAACGTCGCGAGTGGGCCTGCGATCGCGACCTTGAAGTCCTCTCCGGGCGATGCCGCGTCACGGCTCATCTGCGTGAGTCCACCGAACAGGTACAGATCGATCTTCTCCACCTCGATTCCCTGCCGCCGCGCCACCAGGGCGTGCCCCAGCTCATGGGCGATCAGCGAGCCGAACAGCAGCAGGACGCTGACCACCGTCGTCATGTACGCGACGCCGTCGGAGCTGTGCAGGGTGTCGCGGAACGGCCCCGACAGGACGAAGATCATCAGGAACAGGACGAGGAACCAGCTGCCGTCGACGCCGATCCGGATCCCGAACGCGTCGAACAGCTTGATCGAGGTTGACCGCCTCAACATGGTGGAATGGTCTCACAGGCGCATCTGCGCCCACGAAATTCAGGAGACATGAGATGAGTGAGCGCCTTGACGGTCTCAAGCAGCGCCTCGGACAGCTGTCCGACCTGGGCCACGCGCTGTCGCTGGCCCATTGGGATCAGCAGACGATGATGCCCCCGGGGGGCGGCGAGGCGCGCGCCGAGTCGCTGGCCACGCTGACCCGCATCAGCCACGAGATGTTCGTCGACGACGAGACCGGGCGGCTGCTCGAGGGCGCCGCCTCCGAGCTCAACGGCGCCGACCCCGACGGCGACGACGCGCGCCTGATCAGGCTGGTCCGTCGCCAGTGGGACAAGGCCCGGCGCGTGTCTCCCGAGCTGGCCGCCGAACTGGCGCGGGCGGCGTCGGTCGGGCAGGAGGCCTGGGTCGTCGCGCGGGAGGCAGTCGGACTTCGAGAGCTTCGCGCCGTACCTGGAGCACAACTTCGAGCTCGCGCGCCGCTACGTCGAATGCCACACCGGCAGCGGCGATTTCGAGTGTCCCTATGACGTCCTGCTCGACGACTACGAGCCCGAGCTGCCCACGCGCGACGGTGTCGGCCCTGTTCGCGGAGCTCAAGGCCGAGCTGGTGCCGGTGATCGCCCGCATCGCGTCCGCCGAGCCCGTCGACGAGGCTGCCGCTGCACGCCGCCTTCGCCGTCGATCGCCAGCGCGACCTGGTCCGCGAGGTGGTGCGCGCTGATGGGCTTTGACGACGCCGGGTGGCGGATGGACGACACCGTGCACCCGTTCGCCACGCGCATCGGTGGCGGTGACGTCCGCATCACCACCCGGTGGGACGAGCACTTCTTCCCCACGGGCCTCTACGGGGCGATGCATGAGTGCGGACACGGCCTGTACGAGGCGGGACTGCCGTCATCGGCTGCGGCGCTCAGCCCATCGGGACCACCGAGTCACTGGGCATGCACGAGTCCCAGAGCCGCCTGTGGGAGAACATGGTGGGGCGCGGCCGGGCGTTCTGCACGGTGCTCGCCCCGCGGATCGCCGCGCTCGCGGGCGGGGAGCTGTCAGACCTGGACGCCGACGGGCTCTACCGCGCGGTCAACCGCGTCAAGCCCAGCTTCATCCGCGTCGAGGCCGACGAGGCCACCTACGCCCTGCACATCATCCTGCGCTTCGAGCTCGAGCAGGGGCTGATCGACGGGACCCTCGCCGTGCGCGACCTGCCCGAGGCATGGAACGCGCGCTTTGAGGAGTACTTCGGGATCGCGGTCGCCAACGACGCCGACGGCGTGCTGCAGGACGTGCACTGGTCGGCCGGGCTGATCGGCTACTTCCCCACCTACGCCCTGGGCAACCTGATCGCCGGGCAGCTGTGGGAGCGCGCGCACGCCGACCTCGCCGACCTCGAGGACCAGCTCGCCGCCGGCGAGCTTGGCCCGCTGCGCGAGTGGCTGGGGCAGCGCGTCCACCGCCACGGGGCGAAGTTCACGACCGCCGAGCTGCTGGCCCGCGAGGCCGGCGGCCCGATGTCGGTCACCCCGTTCACGAGCTACCTCAAGGCTAAGCTCGGCGACGTGTACGGGTTGGACCTCAGCTAGCCAACGGTCGCCTGACACCACACTAGAAAGGTAAGACGTTCTTCACTTATGAGTAATAGTCCAGTCAGAGTTGCAGTGACGGGCGCGGCCGGCCAGATCGGCTACGCGCTCCTGTTCCGCATCGCCAGTGGGCAGCTGCTGGGGCCCGACACCCCGGTTCACCTCTCCCTCCTGGAGATCCCTCAGGCGGTCAAGGCCGCGGAGGGCACCGCGATGGAGCTCGACGACTGCGCCTTCCCGATGCTCACCGGAGTCGACATCTACGACGACCCGGCCAAGGCGTTTGACGGGGTGAACATCGCGCTGCTCGTCGGCGCGCGGCCCCGCACCAAGGGGATGGAGCGTGGCGACCTGCTCGAGGCCAACGGCGGGATCTTCAAGCCGCAGGGCAAGGCGCTCAACGATCACGCCGCCTCCGACCTGAAGGTGCTGGTCGTCGGCAACCCGGCCAACACCAACTGCCTCATCGCGCAGTCAAACGCGCCCGACGTGCCCAAGGAGCGGTTCACCGCGATGATGCGCCTGGACCACAACCGCGCCATCGCCCAGGTGGCGACGAAGACCGGTGCCGCCATCAGTGACGTGACCAACATGACGATCTGGGGCAACCACTCGGCCACCCAGTACCCGGACGTCTTCCACGCCAAGGTCAAGGGCGCCAACGCCGCCGAGGCCATCGGCGATCGCGACTGGATCGAGAACGACTTCATCCCCACCGTCCAGAAGCGCGGCGCGGCGATCATCGAGGCGCGCGGCGCCTCCAGCGCGGCGTCGGCGGCCAACGCCGCGATCGACCACGTGCGCGACTGGGTGCACGGCACGCCCGAGGGTGACTGGGTCTCGATGGCGATCCCGTCGGACGGGTCCTACGGCATCGGTGAGGGGATCTTCTGCCGGCTACCCGTGCACCTGCTCCGGCGGCGAGTACACGATCGTCCAGGGGCTCGAGCTCGACGACTTCTCACGTGCGCGCATCGACGCCACGGTGAAGGAGCTCAACGAGGAGCGCGACGCCGTCAAGCAGCTGGGCCTGATCTAAGAGGCGTCCGACCCTTACGCCGCCGCGATCGTCACCCACGATCGCGGCGGCATTCGTGCCGTTCCCGGTCCGGGCTGCGCGGGGTCGCCTCAGGCGAACCTGAGGCGGTCCACTACTTCGCAGCCGCTCGGGTGCCAGCCCTGGCCGTCCCGGGAGACCTGACCGTCCTCAACCAGCTTGGGCATGACGCGGTACAGGTAGTTCGGCTCGATCTTGAGCGACTCGGCGATCTGCGGGATCGTGATCCCGGGCTTCTCGCGCACGAGCGCCAGCGCCTGGTTGGCGCGGGTGTTGCCGCCGCGGCGTCCGCGGGGACGGCCGGCGCGGCGAGCGGTGCGACGACGGGGTGCTGCGCTCGCGCCGTTGGCGCTCGCCGGGCGACCCGGGCCGCGACGTCCACCGACGAGTGCCGCCCGAGCGGCCTCGAGCTTTGACACCTCAACCTTGAGCTCGCTCAGGCGACTGTCGATGTCCTTCACGGTACTGTCAACGAAATCTGCCAACTTGGGCCACCTCCGCGGCGAGAGTTAGACGTATTGGTGCATGCACGATACAACCCGAGACCGTCAGGCGTGCAGAGAAGGGTTCAGTTTCGCTCGACGAGTGCCTTCAATCGCTCCAGTGACTTCCTCGCCTCGCGCTCGGAGGTGGCGCCGACGATCATGCGACTGGCGACGTTGCCCAGGCGTCCGCCGGGCAGGTGGAACTCGTTGGTGTACTGAAATGTTGTCCGACCCTCGTCATCGCTTGACAGCTCGTAGCGGATGACGGCCGTGGAGTGCGCGGGCCCGCCGCCCTCCCACTCCGCACGGCGGGGACTGTCAACCGACATCAGCGTCCAGTGGACCTTGAACGTGAGTCCGCGCACATGCATCGACTGATCCATCGTCGAGCCCGTGCGCAGCGGCGAGTCCGAGACGTGGGACACGGACTTGTGGATCGTCACCCAGTCACCGAGCCGGTGGGGATCCATGACCGTCTCCCACACCCGCTCGATCGGCGCGTCGATGTCGATCTTGGCTGAAACGGTGCTCATAGTCCGCGCACACTAACGGTCCCGCGCTCGACATGGCGGGCTCGGGCGGGCGACCTCAGCGGGCGGCGAGCGGCTCGTCGCGCTCCCACTCAGCCAGCGCGTGCTCGATCGCGGCGTCGAGTGAGTGCAGCCTGACCTCGAGAAGCTGTGCCGCCTGATCGGCGGCGGGCAGCAGGTCGGTGTCCAGGCTCTCCATCAGCGGGCCGATGAGCTCCCACTGCTCACCGGCGATCACCGCCGCCACTCGGCTGGCGATCGGGGTCACCGTCAGCCGCTTGAAACGGAGTCCGGGGCGGTCGACGAGCATGAGGTCGGCGATGCGCTCGATCAGCTCGCCGTAGGAGACGATGTCGGGGCCGCCGACGTCCAGTCGCATCCCGTTCACCTGCTCGGAGGTGGCTGCAGCGGGCGAGCACCTCGACCATGTCGCGCTCGTCGATCGGGGCGGTGCGGTTGGTCTGCCAGGCCGGGTAGGCGAGCACCGGCAGCCGCTCGACCAGGCGCACCAGGAAGCGAAACGACCGCGAGCGGGCGCCGATCACGATCGACGCGCGCAGCGCGACCGAGTCGGGCACGGCCTCGAGCAGGATGTCCTCCACCGCCAGCCGGCTGGCCAGGTGCGCCGAGCGCGGCACCGTCGGGCGGCGCGATCCCGCCGAGGTACACGATCCGCTGCACCCCCGCGGCCGCGCCGCCTGCGGCGAAGCGCTCGGCGGCCGCCGCGCTCGCGGGAGGCGAACGGCCCCGCGCCGGCCGGCTCCATGCGAGTGGATCAGGAAGTAGGCGACGTCGACGCCGTCCAGCGCCTCGGCCAGTCCCTGGCCCGTGACGGCGTCGCCGGCGACCACCGGAACGTCGAGCGCGACGCGCTCGGGCGAGCGGGCGAAGCCCCGCACGGTGTGGCCGTCGCGCGCAGCCGGGCGGCGAGCACCGAGCCGACGTAGCCGGTGATCCCGGTGACGAGGACGCTGCATCTACCGGCGGCCGCTCCCGCCCACGGCCGGCGCGGGTGACGAAGCTCGCGTCGAGCTCGGCGGCGCGGGGGCAGCCGACCAGGGCCAGCGCGTTGTCGAACTCGGCCAGCAGGGTCTCGAGCACGCGCTGGGCGCCGTCGGCGCCGTCCACCGCCAGGCCCCAGTCAGCGGGCCGGCCGACGAGCACCGCGCGGGCGCCGAGCGCCAGCGCCTTGACGACGTCGGTGCCGCGCCGGATGCCGCCGTCGACGAGCACGTCGATGCGCCCGCCGACGGCGTCGACGATCGGCGCCAGCGCGTCGGCGCCCGACAGGACGGTGTCGAGCTGGCGGCCGCCGTGGTTGGAGACGACCACGCCCGCGGCCCCGTGCGCGACGGCCAGCTCGGCGTCCTCGGCGGTGAGGATGCCCTTGACCAGCACCGGCAGGCGGCTGTCGGAGGCAAAGCGCTCGATGTCGGACCAGCGCAGGTCCGGGTCGATCTGCCCGTAGAGCGCCGCCGTCGGGACCGCGGGCGTCTGCGCGGGGTCGTGGCGCGGGATGTCGGCCACCGGGTCGCGCACGGCTCACCTCGCCGCTCGCGCTCGCGGATGCCGAGCACCGGGCGGTCGACGGTCACCACCAGCGCCTCGTAGCCGCGACGCGCCGCGTCGGCGATGAGCTCGCGGGTGGCGCCGCGGTCGGTGAAGACGTAGAGCTGAAACCAGCGCGTCACCTCGGGGACGCGCTCGGCGACGGTCGCCGCGCCGGCGCTGGCGAACGTCGACACGCACATGACGGTGTCGGTGGCCGCGGCCGCCCGGGCGATCGCCAGCTCGCCGTCGGGATGGGCGAGCCGCTGAAAGGCCGTCGGGCGCGACGATCACGGGATGGGGCCGCTGCGACCCCCAGCAGACGTCACGCTGGGGTCGCAGCGGCTCCGGCGCCGACGAGCATCCGCGGCCGCAGCGCCCAGCGCCGCCACGCGGCCACGTTGTCGCGCAGCGTGATCTCGTCGCCGGCCCCGCCCTCGATGTAGCCGAGCGCCTCCGGACTCATGCTCGCCAGCGCCGCGCGCTCGTAGTCGGCGAGCGATGCGTGGCCGACGTCGACGATGGATCCGGGGCGGTGTCGTCGGCGGCGGCGTCCATAGCTACCCCAAAGCTACGGAAATTGCGGGCGAGTCCCGTGACGATCACACAAAGTCCCCGCATTTTGCCGGTTTTTCCCGCAATGTGAAAATTCCTGCGATTTCCGGAAATGGACTTTGCACGGCGGGGTGGAATCCGCTTTGATGCCCGCCGTGCTTCTGGTGTGAGACTCGAGAGATTGGGGTCGAGGACAGGTATGGCAAATGGTCGGGCGCCCGCCGCGAAGGCGAGCTGCGAGAACTGCTTCTTTCGTCAGAACCTGCTGTGCGCGGTGGCTGACGCGGGGCCCTGCGCCACGTTCCGCCCGGCCCATCCGGACGGCCTGCGTCCGCCCAGCCAGCTGCGCTTCGTCTTTCGCCAGGAGCGCCGGCTGCAGGTCGCGTGGGCGTTCCCGTCGCCCAGCGAGCAGGTCGCGCTGCACGCGTGAACGCCGACCGTCCGCGCGCCGCTCCGGGGTCGTATATGGTTCGCGCCATGTACTGGCCGCTGATCGGCGGATTCATCGCCTTCATCCTGCTCGCCGTCTTCATGGGCTGGATGATGGACACCTCCCGCCACGGCGACCGCGACGGTCACTGACGCGCACGCCCGGCTGCCAGGTCACGTCGCCGCGTCCGGCGCCTCCGCCTCGCCTGCGCCAGCCACTCCGCTCCCGCCGTGTCGGTCACGCCGTGGGCGAGGATCGAGCAGAACACCGTCAGCGCCGCGAGGTTGAAGATCGTCGCGCCGGCGCTGATCCGCTGGCTCAGGACGAGGACGAGAACGTCATCGTGGCCACCCCCTTGGGCCCGAACCAGGACATGAACGCGCGCGTCGCCGTGTCGGTGCGGGTCCCGGCCAGCGCGGCGAACACCGCCACCGGCCGGGCCACCAGCAGCGTCACGGCCACCACGCCGACCGCCGCCCAGCCGGAGCCGAACAGGCCGTGCAGGGTGAGCAGCGAGCCGAACACGACGAAGATCCCGAGCTTGACGATCTCGACCAGGTCGGCGGCCTGGCGCTCGAAGTAGCGGCGGACGTCCGGGCGGCGGATGCCGAGCACGATCGCCGCCGACGTAGACCGCGATCAGCCCGTTGCCGTGCGGGGTCAGCACCGCCAGCGCCGTAGGCGGCGAACGCGGTGCCCAGCGCGAACAGCGAGCGCTGATGGGCCGGGATCCCGTCCTCGAGGCGCACGTCGCGCGGCGCCAGCCAGGCGGCGGCGAGCCCCACCGACGACGCCCACCGCGAAGCCGAGCGCGAGGTTCTCGATGCACGAACCGCCACCACACGAAGTGCCCGCCCCCGACGGCCAGCGCCGCCGCCAGCGCCAGCACCGCCGGCAGCGCCAGCCCGTCGTTGAGCCCTGACTCCAGGTTGAGCGAGTGGCGCACCACCGCCGGCACCCGCGGGTTGGTGACGACGCTCGAGGACAGCACCGGATCGGTCGGGGACAGCAGCGCGCCCACCAGGAACGACTCGGTCCAGGACAGGCCCGTGAGCAGCTTGGTGCCGGCGGCGACGATCACGCGCGGTCAGCGGCATCGCCAGCACGAGCTTGCGAAACGGCAGGCTGCCAGTGTGACTGCAGCAGCTCGCCGTCCACCTCGAGCCCGTCGCGGAACAGGATGACGATCAGCGCGACGGTGGCCAGCTCGGACACGAACGCCGAGCGCGGGTCGAAGTGCAGCGCCCCGGTGACGCCGTCGCCGAGCATGAAGCCGGCGATCACGAACACCGCGGTGAGCGACACGAACGTGCGGCGGGCCAGACCGGAGAGCAGCGCGCCGAGCACCAGCAGCCCTCCGAGGACCAGCGCGGCGACTTCGAAGCGGTGCGAGACGGCGCCGATGCAGCCACGGCATCTGCGCGTGCACCACGGCCACGACGGTTAGAGTGTCAGACCGAGACACAGGAGGAGCGGAGTGCAGGTCACGGTGCTGGGCAAGTCGCCGTCCTGGCAGGACGCCGCGGGGGCATGCAGCGGCTATCTGGTGCAGGAGCAGGGCTCCAGCGTGCTGCTGGACTGCGGCAACGGCGTGTTCTCCAAGCTGCGCGCGCATCTGCGACTACGTCGACGTCGACGCGGTGGTCATCACCCACATGCACGCCGATCACTTCCTCGACCTCGTGCCGTTCAGCTACGCGCTGCGCTACGCCCCGCGCCAGCAGCCCGTGCCGGTCGGCGGCTGGCCGGGCACCGAGGATCCCGGCGCGTCCGCGGCTGTACCTCCCGGCCGGCGGCGGCGAGGTGCTGCGCCGGGTCGTGGGCTGCTGGGGCGACGACGACCTGATCGACAGCGCCTTCGACGTGCACGAGTACGCCGCCGACGACGAGCTGACGCTCGGCCCGCTGACGGTGCGCTTCTGCGAGGTCCCGCACTACGTCGTCACCTTCGCGGTCGAGCTGGCCTGCAACGGGTCGCGGTTCACCTTCGGCGCCGACTGCCGCCCCAACGACGAGCTGGTGCGCTTCGCTCACGACACCGACCTGCTGCTGATCGAGGCCACCCTCCCGCGCCCCGAGCGCGACGGCATGCGCGGGCACCTCACCGCGCGCGAGGCGGGCGAGCACGGCACGGGGCGCCGGCGCGCGCCGGCTCGTGCTCACCCACTACTCCGACGAGCTGGACTCCGAGCTGGCGACTGCCGACGCCGGAGGGCCGGTGGACTGGCTTCAGGGCGCCGTCCCCGTGGACCTGGCCACCGAGGGCGCGCGTCTACAGCGCGGGTCGCTCACGACGCCGGGGCTACGCTTAGGCCATGTCCGAGCGTGATCTGTTTGCCAACTTCGACCGGATGCGGCGCGAGATGGACGAGCTGTTCGGGGACGTCTTCGAGCGCTCCGGGCTGTCGCGCCGGCACACCGGCCAGTGGCCCGCCGTCGACGTCGCCTACGCCTCCGATCCGCCGCGGGCGATCGTGACCGCGGAGCTGGCCGGCATGGACCCCGCCGAGATCGCGCTGCAGATCGAGGGCCGCAAGCTGTTCCTGGCCGGCCGCCGCGGCCCGGCCCAGCCCGCCGCCGGACGTCTACCAGCAGATCGAGATCGAGCGCGGGGCCGTTCCGGCGGCTGATCGAGCTCGGCGCCGACGTCGACGCCGACCGCATCAGCGCCCGCTACGAGGACGGGATGCTGCGCGTCGAGCTCCCGCTCGTCGGCCGCCAGGGCCGCCGCCGCGAGGTGCCGATCCAGAGCGGCGAGCGGCCAATGACCGTCCTCGACGTCGGGCACCGCCGACGGGCGAGGCCGACCAGGATCAGGAGAACGGCTTCCGCCGGCTTGCCCGCGCGGGTCGGCGTGCTGCCGCTGCGCGACTCGGTCACGTTCCCCGATCTGGTCGTCCCGCTCAACATCGGCCAGCCGCGCAGCCTCGAGCTCGTCAACGACGTCCTGCGCGGCGACCGGTCGATCGTGCTGGTCGCCGGTCGCGACCCCGAGGTGGAGACGCCCGGCCCCGACGAGCTCTACGCCGTCGGCGTGCTCGGGGCGGTCGCGCGGATGGTGCGCCTGCCCGACGGGACGCTGCGCGTCCTCATCCAGGGCGGCCCACGCGTGCGGGTGCAGGAGTGGGTCGCAGACCGAGCCCTACCTGGTCGCCGAGGTCGAGCAGGCGCCGCGACCGGGTGCGCGAGAGCGCGCAGCTCGAGGCGCTGGCCCGCAACGTCCAGCGCACGTTCTCGAGCATCGTCGGCCAGGTGCCCTACCTGCCCGAGGAGCTCCAGGTCATGGTCGCCAACGTCGACGACCCGGTGATGCTCAGCCACCTCATCGCCGGCGCGCTGCGGCTGCCCGACCGAGGAGAAGCAGGCGCTGCTGGAGGAGCTCGACGTCACCAAGCGCCTGCGCCGGCTGTCCGAGATCCTCGCCCGCGAGCTCGAGGTGGTGGCGCTCGGCACCAAGATCCAGTCCCAGGTCCAGTCCGAGCTGGAGAAGGGCCAGCGCGAGTACTTCCTGCGCCAGCAGCTCAAGGCGATCCAGGACGAGCTGGGGGAGGGCGACGAGGCCCAGGCCGAGGCCAAGGAGCTGCGCGAGCAGCTCGAGGCGCTGACGCTGCCCGAGGAGGTCTCCAAGCAGGTCGAGCGCGAGCTGGGCCGCCTGGAGCGCCTGCAGCCGGCGATGGCCGAGTACGGCGTCGTGCGCACCTACCTGGAGTGGATCGCCTCGCTGCCGTGGGACACCTCCACCGAGGACAACCTCGATCTCGCCCACGCCCGCCAGGTGCTCGACGCCGACCACTACGACATCGAGCAGGTCAAGGACCGGATCCTCGAGTTCCTGGCGGTGCGCTCGCTGATCGGCAGCAACGGCGACGGCACGGCAGCGCCAGCCCGCCGGCTCGATCCTCACCTTCGTCGGGCCGCCCGGCGTCGGCAAGACGTCGCTGGGGCGCTCGGTGGCGCGGGCGCTGGGCCGCGAGTTCGAGCGCATCAGCGTCGGCGGCATGCGCGACGAGGCCGAGATCCGCGGCCACCGCCGCACCTACATCGGCGCCATGCCGGGCGTGATCATCCGCGCGCTGCGCGACGCCGGCGCCAACAACCCGCTGTTCATGATCGACGAGATCGACAAGATGGGCTCCGACTTCCGCGGCGATCCGTCCAGCGCGATGCTCGAGGTGCTCGACCCCGAGCAGAACAGCACCTTCCGCGACCACTACCTCGACCTGCCCGTTCGATCTCTCCGAGGTCATGTTCATCACCACGGCCAACACGCTGGACACGATCCCGGGCCCGCTGCGCGACCGCATGGAGGTCATCCAGCTGGCCGGCTACACCGAGGCCGAGAAGCTCCAGATCGCCAAGCGCTACCTCGTGCCGCGCCAGATCGAGCGCAACGGGCTGACGCAGCGGGCGGATCGCCTTCACCGACGCCGGCCTGCAAGACGATCATCTCCGATTACACGCGCGAGGCGGGCGTGCGCCAGCTCGAGCGCGAGATCGGCTCGGTGGCGCGCAAGGTCGCGCGCCAGGTCGCCGAGGGCGACGCTGAAGCGCAAGGTGAGCATCACCGAGCCGCGGGTGCGCGAGCTGCTGGGCAAGCGCAAGTTCTATCTCCGAGGCGCGCCGGCGCACCTCGCGGCCCGGGCGTGGCCACCGGCCTGGCGTGGACGCCGGTGGGCGGCGAGGTCCTGTTCGTCGAGGCCACCGCGATGCCCGGGAGCGGGCACCTGACGATCACCGGCCAGCTCGGCGACGTGATGCGCGAGTCAGCCCAGGCGGCGCTCTCCTACGTGCGCGCCAACGCGCCCGAGCTGCTGCCCGAGCTGCCCGACGACTGGTTCGCCACCCACGACATCCACATCCACGTGCCGGCGGGGGCGATCCCCAAGGACGGGCCGAGCGCCGGGGTGACGATGGTGACCGCGCTCGCCTCGCTGCTCTCGGGGCGGCCGGTGCGCGCCGACGTGGCCATGACCGGCGAGGTGACGCTCACCGGCCAGGTGCTGCCGATCGGCGGCCTCAAGGAGAAGGCGCTGGCGGCCCAGCGCAACGGCATCCGCACCGTCATCGCTCCCGAGCTCAACGAGCAGGACATCGACGAGATCCCCGAGCACCTGCGCAAGTCCCTGCACTTCGTGTTCGTCTCCACGATCGACGAGGTCCTGGAGGCCGCGCTGACTCGACGGCCGCAAAAGGGGTATCGCGTATCCTGACCATTCACCCGCCCAGGACCTGAGGGAGACCAATGGCATCACGACGAAAGAAAGTCGCAAAGGCGGTGCCGTTCAATACCGCCGACCTGGCCAACATCACCAAGGCCAACCCGTACATCCAGCGCCTGATCGAGGACGCGGAGCTGCGCGACAACGTGCGCACGGCGCTCGACTCCGGCAAGAGCGCGGTCAACCGCCTGCAGCAGCGCCAAGGCGCCGCAGAAGGCGCTGCTCGAGGACAAGAAGCTGCAGAACGATCTCCGCTCGGCGGCCGAGGCGGTCCGTGACGCGGCCATGGCGCTGTCCGACGCGCCCAAGCGCTCCAAGCCCAAGAAGAAGGGCGGGCTTCGGCCGCAAGCTGCTGATCCTGCGCTGATCGGCGCCGGCGCTCGCGCTCGCCGTGTCGGAGGGGCTGCGCTCCAAGGTGCTCGACACCCTGTTCGGCGCCGAGGAGGAGTTCCAGTACACGCCGCCGGCGGGGACGCCGGCGCCGCCGCCGGCCAGCCCGGTCACCGCGGCGTAGCGCGCACAGCCGGCACTGCAGTACGTGCGTAGAGGGCGCCCTGGTGGCGCCCTTTTCGCGTTCTGGGCGCGTCCCGCCACGCGGGTGCGCAAAATAAGCGCCACGACGACGCCCCAGCCGAGACATGTCCCGCCTCACGGCGATCCCACACCTAGAATCGCCCGGATGGAGGCGGCCACCGCACCCGAGCGCTCGCTTGCCGGCGATCTGCCCTCTGACAAGGCGGCGCGGATCGTCGAGGCGATGCGCGCCAGCGTCGCCGAGCGGGGCATCGCGGGCTCCACCTTTGACCGCGTCGCCCGCGAGGCCGGGGTCTCGCGCGGGCTGCTGCACTACTACTTCGGCACCAAGGAGCGGCTGCTGGTCGAGGTCGTCCGCCGCGAGTCCGAGGTCCGCGGCGAGTCGCTGGACCAGGCCGTGGCCGGGGCGGCGGGCGCCGACGAGCTGATCGACGCGCTGGTGCGCAGCCTCGAGGAGATCCTCGGCGAGGGCACGCGCGCGATGGTGACCTTCTACGAGCTGCTCACCCTGGGCCAGCGCAACCCCGAGATCGCCGCCGAGCTGGCCGAGCTGGCCCGGCGCACCCGGACCCGGCTGGCCGACGCGCTGCGCGCCGGCAGCGAGGCGGGCAAGTTCGAGCTGCGCGCCTCCCCCGACGACGTGGCCAGCTTCCTGTTCGCGCTCGCCGACGGCGTCACGATCCGCCGCATGGCCGAGCCCGAGCTGGACACGCGGCCGCTGATGGACCAGGCGGTGGCCGCGGCCCGCGCGCTGCTGGCGTGACCGCGGCGGCGCGGTGAACGATGCGCCGTCTCGGGGCGTTGGCCGTCGCCGGGCTGGTGGTGGTCGTGCTGGTGGTCGCCCAGCTCGTGCTGCCCGGCATCGCCACCCAGCGCCTGCGCGACCGCCTGTCGCGGTCGGGCGGTGCTGGAGGTCAATGTCTCCGCGTTTCCCGCCATCGAGCTGCTCTGGCACCACGCCGACTCGGTGGTGGTGCGGATGGCCAGCTACCGCGCGTCGCCGGCCAAGCTGCCCGGCACGCTTGACCAGGCCGGGGCCGTCGGGTCGCTGCGGGCCTCGGCCCAGCTGTTCCAGGACGGCCTGCTCACCCTGCATGACGCCAGCCTGATCAAGCAGGGCAACCGGCTGAGCGCCAGCGCCGTCGTGGCCGAGTCCGATCTGCGGGCGGCGGCGCCGTTTCTCACCTCGGTCACCCCGGTCGCCTCCTCGGATGGGCGGCTGACCCTGCGGGGCACCGCCACCCTGCTCGGCCTGAGCGCCACGGTCGATGCCACCGTCTCGGCCCAGGACGGCAAGCTCGTCGTCGCCCCCGACGTCCCCTTCGGCGGGCTGGCCACGATCACCGTGTTCTCTGACCCTCGCATCAAGCTCCAGAAGGTGAGCGCGTCGCCCGCGCCCGGTGGCTTTGAGGTGCGCGGAACCGCCGTCCTGCACTGAGCCGGCGCCCTCGTCTGGCGACGTGGGCACAATGAAACGGTGAGCGAGGCGCCGAGATTGACGCGGCGCGACGTGCTGAGCGGTGCGGCCGCTGTCGGTGTCGGTGCGGCGATCGCACCGAGCGCGGCACTGGCCCGCACCCGCGGCAACGGTCGCGTCTTCTCCGTGGCGGTCGGCAGGCTGCCCGCCGGCACGTCACCCGCCATCGCTCCGGGACGTCGGTTCGTGCTGGCCGGGATCCAGTGGGCGGACCCTGCCGCGGCGCAGGTGCAAATGCGTGCGCGGCGCACCGGCGGGCCCTGGAGCCCGTGGGCGCAGGCCTCGGTCCGCGGCCACGAGCCCGATCGCCCCGCCGGCGGTGACATCCAGTTCGGCGAGCCGCTCTGGTTCGGGCCCGCCGACGAGGTGCAGCTGCGCAGCCCGGCGGGCGTGGGCGGCGTGCGGCTGCACTTCGTCGGCCGGCCGACGCGCGGCCGCCGTCGCCCGCCACGGCGGCGGCGCCGACCGAGGCCGACGGGGCCACCCGGCGCTTCATCACCGACGCCCCCTATCAACTGGTGGACGTCAACCTGCCGGCCGGCCCCGGCCAGCCGCCGATCATCGCCCGCTCGGCCTGGGCGGGCACACGCCACCCGCCCGCCTCGGGCCCCTATTACGGAGCGATCAACCTCGCCTTCGTGCATCACACCGAGAACCCCAACGGCTACTCGCCCGGCCAGGTCCCCGGCGATGCTGGTGGCCATCTACGACTACCACCGGTTCACGCGGGGCTACTTCGACATCGCCTACAACTTCATCATCGACGCGTGGGGGCGGATCTGGGAGGCCCGGGCCGGCGGCGTCGATGAGCCGGTGGTGGGCGCGCACGCCGGCGGCTACAACTCGGTCTCGACCGGAGTCGCCATCCTCGGGACGTTCTCCTTCGCGCAGCCGCCGGCGGCGGCGGTCGCCGCGCTCCAGCGGCTCCTGGCCTGGAAGCTCGCGCTGCATGGGATCCCGTCGCTGGGCAGGGTCCGCGTCGAGGTCGATCCGTCCGACGCCTTCTACACGCCGTTCGCCCCGGGCCAGCGCGTGCTGCTCCCGCGCATCGCCGGTCACCGCGACGGCGACATGACGAGCTGCCCGGGCAACGACCTCTACCACCGGCTGCCCGCCGTCCGCACCAAGGTCAACGGCCAGGCCGGCCCCCTCTACGCGCTGGAGCTGGCGGCGTCACAGACGACCGTCGCTCCCGGGACGGCCGTCACTGTCACCGGCAGCTACGCGCAGAACCTGCCCCCGTCCGCCTCGCCGATGTCCGGCGCGCCGCTTCAGATCCAAAGCGTCACCGGCGACGGCGCGCTCACGACCCTGACCACCGCCACCACCGGCCCCGACGGCGCCTTCACGGCGACGCTGCCGTTCGCGCAGTCCGCGGTCCTGCGCGCGCTGCACGCCTCGAGCCCGGCGTCGGTCTCGAACCTGGTGGTGGTCGGCGTGACCCCGGTGCTCACCCTGGCGCTGGCCTCCGGTGCGCCGGTGCGGGTGTCGGGCACGGTGCAGCCGGCCAAGCCCGTCACGGTGAGCGTCTACAAGCTCGTCCGGGGTCGGCGCAAGCTCGTGTCCAGCCGGCGGCTGAAGGCGGCGGGCGGGACGTTCAACGCCCGGGTGTCGCTCGGGCGCAAGCCCCGCGGCACGTACGTGATCGTCGCCCGGGTGACGGCGGACGCCGTCAGCCTCGGCGCGGTGACGCCTGCCGTGAGGGTGACGGTTTAACTCGCCGCGTCGGTGCGGACGTCGGCGTCGGCGTCGGCGTCGGCGTCGGCGTCGGGCCTGGGCTCGGCGAAGGGGATCTTCGGCGAGCTCCACGGAGTGCGCAGTCGCCGCTCGATCTCGTCGCCGAGCTCGGAGATGGCGATCCGATCCTGGGTGAGGCTGTCGCGATCGCGCAGCGTGACCGTGTCGTCCTCCAGTGACTGGTGGTCGATGGTCACCGCCCACGGCGTGCCGATCTCGTCCTGGCGGCGGTACCGGCGCCCGATGGCGCCGCCCTCGTCGTACTCGGCCTGGACACGCTCGCGCAGCTCGGTCCAGACGCGCCGGGCCAGCTCGGGCTGGCCGTCCTTGCGCACCAGGGGCAGGACGGCCACCTTGACCGGCGCCAGCAACGGGTGCAGGCGCAGCACGGTGCGCTGCTCGCCGCCGATCTCATCCTCGTCGTAGGCGTCGACGAGGAAGGCCAGGGTCGCCCGGTCAGCGCCGGCGGCCGGCTCGATGACGTGGGGGACGTAGCGATCGCCCGAGACGGTGTCGACGTACTCGAGCTTCTGCCCGGAGTACTTGGCGTGCTGGGTGAGGTCGAAGTTGCCGCGGTTGGCGATGCCCTCCAGCTCCTGCCACCCGATCGGGAACAGGTACTCGACGTCGCTGGTGCCGCTGGAGTAGTGGGAGAGCTCGTCGGCGTCGTGAGCGCGCAGGCGCAGGTGGTCGGCCCGGATCCCCAGCTGCAGGTACCACTCGTGGCGTTCGGTGAGCCAGTGCTCAAACCACTGGGGCGCCTCGTCGGGCGGCACGAAGAACTCCATCTCCATCTGCTCGAACTCGCGCGTGCGGAAGATGAAGTTGCCGGGGGTGATCTCGTTGCGGAAGCTCTTGCCGATCTGGGCGATCCCGAACGGCGGCTTCTTGCGCCCGAACTGCAGGTAGTTCTTGAAGTTGAGGAAGATGCCCTGGGCGGTCTCGGGCCGCAGGTACACGGTCGAGCCCTCCTCCTTGACCGCGCCCACCGTCGTCTCGAACATCAGGTTGAAGTCGCGGGCCTCGGTGAGGTCGCAGTCCGGGGTCTCGCCGGGGTGCTTGGAGGGCTTACGGCCGCAGGCGGAGACGTCGAGATGGTCGGCGCGGAAGCGCAGCTTGCAGGTGCGGCAGTCGACCAGCGGATCGGTGAAGCCGGCCAGGTGGCCCGAGGCCTCCCACGTGCGCGGGTGCTGGATGATCGCCGAGTCCAGCGCGAGGATGTCATCGCGCTCCTGGAGCATCGCCCGCCACCACTGGGCCTTGACGTTGTTCTTGAGCAGCACGCCGTAGTGCCCGTAGTCGTAGCTGGACCCGATCCCGCCGTAGATCTCGCTGCTCTGGAACACGAACCCGCGCCGCTTGCACAGCGACACGATCTTGTCCATCGTGACGGGCTCGGAAGGCATCGTTGCGGGGTCGGTGGGCATGGGCGGCGGCCGTCGATGCTAGCCGCCGGGGCCGCGCGGCGCCGTTGGCACTCTGGCGCCATGAGTGCCAGCTATATTCTGTGAAGCGATGCCCATTTACGAGTACCGGTGCAAGAAGGGCCATCAGTTCGAGGTCATGCAGCGGATCAGCGACGATCCGGTGACCAAGTGCGAGGTCTGCGGCGCCGAGGTGCAGCGTGTGTTTCACCCGATCGCCGTCCACTTCAAGGGCTCGGGCTTCTACAACACGGACTACGGCACTCGCAATCGCTCCCGCGAGATGAAGGAGGCCAAGGAGAGCTCGAGCAAGAGCGAGTCCTCTTCCTCCGACTCCTCGTCGTCGTCGGATTCGAAGAGCAGCTCCAACTCCGACGGCGGCTCCTCGTCATCCTCGTCGAAGTCGGACTCGGGCTCGGGCTCGGGCTCCAAGAAGTCCGAGAGCAAAGCCTCGAAGAGCTAGCCCGGCGGGCGGCGTCTACGGCTGTGTGCCGCGGCGGCGTCTGCCCTGGGTATGTGGCGAACGTCAACGGCGAGCTATCGAGTGCGGAGCTGAGGCGGCATCGGCGCTTCCGGCGTCCCTCCAACGACCGTTTCGTGCCAAACCACGAAACGCACCGGAGGTTTGGCACGGAACGCGCGTATAGCAGCCGTTTCGTGCCAAAGCTCCGGGAGCAATCGCGGTTTGTCACCAAGTGGCTGTCGGACATCGCGGCTTACACGGTCCACCCTCGATAGCCGAGTTGACGTGCGCTGATACCCCGCCGCAGCGCCGACGGACGGCCAACCCAACCCGGTCGCCTCGCGATCCTCGCGCCCCCTACGTGCCGTTCATCAACTTGTTGACGGCCCTGTGAATCGCGGCCTGCCCCGACGCCGACTGCACGTCGGGCAGCGGCAGGTGATGGTCCTGGAGGATGTCGGTCGGCGCCGAGCCGCCGATCTCCGCAGCCACGAACAGGGTCATGAGCGTGAAGCCGCCCATGTCGGTGCGCACCGCCTTCGGCGCGTCCCAGGATGCCCACGGCAGGTGGAAGAAGATGCCCGGGGACACCAGCCGTGACTTGATGGCGTTGAGGATCTTCTGCTGGTAGGCCTCGCGGGTGAGGTCGTTGGAGGCGGCGTTGCACGCGTTCTCCCGGGTACGGGCCAGGGTGAGGGCCTGGATCCCGGTGAGGTGGTGCGTGCCGGGCCGCAGGAACAGTGAGAAGCCGCCGTTGCTGGCGCCGCCGCTGATGTTGGAGCAGATCCGCCCGGTCTGGACGGTCACCCCGCCGATGTCGTCGATGAACTTGGGGAAGTTCGCGAGGTTGACGATGATCAGGTGGTTGATCTTGACCCCGGTGAGGTTCTCGACCGTCTTGATCGCCAGCGCCGGCCCGCCGTAGGAGTAGGCGGCGTTGATCTTCGTCACGCCGTGGCCCGGGATCGGCACCTGGGTGTCGCGAGGGATCGAGAGGCGCCGCGAGGTCCCGCCGCCGATGCGCCACAGCATCATCGTGTCCGAGCGGATGCCGCCCGCGAACGCGCCCGGCTCCTTGGAGCCCTTGGGCCGCTGGTCGGTGCCGATCACGAGCACGGTGTCGGTGGAGGTGAGCATGTTGCCGCCCGGGGTCAGCGCCGCCGACACCGAGTCGGGCACCGAGCCGCTCTGGATCGAGGCGCTGACCAGGAACAGGACCAGCGACAGCACCAGCCAGCCGATGATCGCCAGGACCAGGTACTTGAGGACCCGGCGCACGCCCCAGCGCCGGCGCCACCACGGGAGCCCTGACGCCGCGCCACGACCCCGGCCGGGGAACCCGCCCCCACGGCGTCCGCCAGGGTCCCCTGGACCGCCGTCACGACCGCGGCGCGGCTCGGCGATGTCCTCCTCGCCGCGCAGCCGCGCGCGCAGTCCCTTGGGGACGGAGCGATAGAGCTTGTAGGGGCGCTCCTCGGGGCCGGGCCGTCCCGGTCCGGGCTCTTCGCCTGACCGGTAGACGCTGGTACGGCGGGTCCTCCGTGGGCGCTCGATTTCGGGGGTCGTTGGACATCGAGCTCTGCATATAGTGACGACATGCCAGCGCGGCGGACCATCGGCGTCGACCTGGGCGGTACGAAACTCCTCGCCGGCGCTGTGGACCCAAGCTTAGGCGTTCACCACCGCGTACAGCGCACCGTCACGGGTCTGCAACAACGCGCCCTTCTCGACATGGCGGTCGATGCGGTGGCCGAAACCCGCGAGTCCGCGGGGGCTGAGGTGGACGCGGTCGGCTTCGGCCTGCCGGCCCTGATCGACCGCCGGACCGGCAAGGTGGGGGTTGGCGTGCACACGCCGCTGGCCGACATCGCGTTCGCCGACGTCATGGCCGAACGGCTCGGACTCCCCGTGTTCGTGGACAATGACGGCAACAACTCGGCGCTGGCCGAGCACCGCGCCGGCGCCGCCCGGGGCACCTCGGACGCGATCGTGCTCACCCTGGGGACCGGGATCGGCGGCGGACTCATCCTCGACGGGAGGCTCTATCGGGGCGCGCGCGGGGGGGCCGGCGAGCTCGGCCACATGGAGATCGACTTCGACGGGCCGCTCTGCAAGGACAATTGCCCCGGGCGGGGCTGCGCCGAGCTCTACGCCTCGGGCCCGGCGCTCGTCCGCGAGGCCACGCGGCTGGCCGCCGAGCGCCCCGAGTCCGGCCTGGCCCGCGCGATCGCCGACGGCCGGGAGCTGCTGGGACCGCTTGTCACCGAGCTCGCCCACGACGGCGACGAGGCGGCGATCGAGGCCGTCGAGCTCATCGGAGCCCGCCTCGGCGTGGTCATCACCAGCCTCGTCAACATCTTCAACCCGGAGATCGTGGTCATCGGCGGCGGGGTGATCGCCGCCGGCGAGCTGCTGCTGGCGCCGGCGCGCACCGTCGTGGCCGAGCGCACGCTCCCGTTCCTGCGCCAGGGCCTGCGGATCGTGCCTGCCCGCTTCGGCGTCGAGGCGGGGATGGTGGGCGCGGCGGCGCTGGCCTACGACGGCCTCGCCGGCGCGCTCTGACCACGGCGGCGACGCCCGAGCCCGGCCGGCTCCGGCGTCGCCACCGAGCACACACGGTCCAGGTCAATCGGCGATCTGACGCGCCACCGAGCTGAGCTCGTCGGGCACGCGTGCCCCGACGTCGTCGAGCAGGTCTTCGTTCGACAGGCCGCCCAGCTCCACGTGGGCGCGGGCCTCGGCCTCCAGCAGGGCGCGCTGCTCGTCGGCGATCTTGTTCTCCGCCTCGACGTCGAGGTCACGGCACAGCCACAGATACAGGGCCGCGGCGACCGGGAAGCCGATGAACGGTGAGATGTCACCGCCGTTGAGGCGACTTGGCCACCGGGCCCTCGAGGATCGTGGTGCTGAAGAACGGGATCATCACCACGAAACCGACAACGTAGGCGGTGAGTCCTCTCCACGACCAGGCCCCGTACAGACCATGGGGGATGAACAGCTCCCTGATGGCGTAGTTGTGCTTGCGCACGTAGAAGTAGTCCATCAGGTTGATCGCCGTCCACGGGATCATGAAGTAGAGGACGATGAGCAGGAAGTTGTTGAAGTTGGTCAGGAAGTTGTCGGGCAGCGCCAGCGCCAGCACCGTGGCGACGACGGTGATGAAGGCCACGCCGAGCCACCGGGCGGTGAGCGTCGGCTTGATGCGCTTGACGGTGTCGACGGTGGTGAGCGTCGACAGCGCGCCGCTGTACATGTTCATCGCCGTCACCGCGATCAGGCCTGGGATCGAGCACACCAGCAGGATCGGCCCGAAGCCATGGAAGATCTTCTGGGCGGTGTCGTGCACCGCGGTCACCGGCGCCAGGCTGGTGTCGGGGGCCAGGATGAACGCGCCGAGAAGCATCATGAGCGAGCCTGCCGCGGACCCCCAGTACGTGTACCAGAACACGGTGCTGGTGGGCGTGTCCTCGGGCAGGTAGCGCGAGTACTCAGACACGTACGGAGCCCAGGTCAGCTGGTAGCTGACCACCGCGCCGAACTGGACCAGGAACAGGCCGAGGTGAAAGCCGCCGAGGTCAAACGAATGCGCCGGCAGTGAGACCGTGACCAGCGACCCGATGGTGAAGACCGCGTACGCGGCGAGGAACAGCCAGGTCGCGTAGCGCAGCCCGATGTGGATGTAGTGATAGCCGACAACCGTCAGGACGACGGAGACAATGACCACGGGCAGCATGGCCACGAACGTGCCCGTGCCGGGGAACAGCGCCTTGATGACGTCGGCGCCGAGCAGCGTGTTGAACACGTTGAACCCGATGAACAGCAGCACGGCCACCACCACGGGCAGCAGCGAGCCGTAATACCCGAACTGGGCCCGGGACTGGATCATCTGGGGCAGGCCCAGCTTCGGGCCCTGAGCCGAGTGGAAGGCCATGAACAGGGTCCCGACGAGCGAGCCGGCGATGATCGCGATGGCCGCCCAGATGAAGTTGAGCCCCAGCGACACGCCAAGCAGACCCACGGCCAGCGTGGAGATCTGTGCGTTGCCCTGGAACCACACCGGTCCGAGATGCCACGGCTTGCCGTGCCGCTCGGTGACGGGGACGTAGTCGATCGACCGGATCTCGACGCCCTCAGAATGATTCGCCGAAGACTGCGGCGTCCTCGACTGAGTCGTGGTCATGCCCTCTCCCTCACATCAGATGCCCTCTCGGGCATTGCCGAGTATGTGTTGTATACAAGAATGGTGAGACCAATGCAACAAATGCTGCTTTTGTGCCGGGCACGCGAGAATGCTCCATCGGCGGCCCGCTGCCACTGGCCTGGTGGCCAGCATCAGGGTCCTGTGGCCTATCCCAACGGACCTCCTCGAGCGACGGTCGGCCGTCTCATCCCACGCCCCTGAGAATGCTGAGCGGCAGCGTGAAGCCGACGTTCCACATGCCGGCGTCCACCACCTCCAGCAGCTTGAGGTCCCCGGCGAGGCTGCACGTCACGTAGGCGTCCTCGCGAGTGAGGCCGTGCTCGTCCACCAGCCAGGCGATCGTCTCGCGGACCGCGGCGCGCGCCCCCTCCATGAGGTCGGGGCCGATGCCCATCGTCCCGTGATGTCCGCTGCCCTCGACGCGCGGTGTCAGCGGCCCCACCGTGCGAAACCGCGGCGCGCCGATGGTCCGCCGCTCGACGCTGAAGCGCAGTGTGGCGTCCATGTCGCACTCCAGCGCGGCCAGGCACACCTCGCCGTCGCCCTGCACCCCGTGCGGGTCGCCGCAGGAGAACAGCGCGCCCTCGCACCACACGGGCAGCCACAACGTGCTGCCCACGGTGAGGTGGCGGGTGTCGATGTTCCCGCCGCCACAATGGGGTGGGAACGAGGGCAGCTCGCCCGGCTCGTCGGGATGGGTGCCCATCGTGCCCAGGAACGGAGACAGCGGGACCTCAACCTGTGGGCATACGGTGACCGTGTCGCGTCCGCGCAGGTCAAACGTCTTGACGAAGGGCTCGGGGAAGTCGGCGGGCAGCAGGCCGAGGTCGGGCTCGGTGCCGCACCAGCCCCACTCGCCCGGGCGCAGCGACAGGATGTCCACGCGCAGGGTGTCGCCGGGGCGAGCGCCCTCCACGTACACCGGGCCGAGCAGCCAGTAGATCTGGTCGGCGATGAAGGCTGTGTCGGCGTAGCTGTCACCCTCGCGGATCTGCTCGGCGCCCGCCATCCGCAGGGCGAAGCGCACGCTGTCACCGTCGGCGACGCGAAGCGTCGGCTCGCGGTCACGGTTCCACGCGTGGTGCACGCGCGTGGGGTCGATCACGTGCTCCATGCATTCCTCGTGTCACTCGAGGACGCGGTGGCGATCCAGCTCGCGTCCAGCTCGCGGACTGACGGACAGCCCAGGAGCATCATCGCCAGGCGCAGCTCGTCGACCAGGATCTGCACCGCGCGCCGTGCGCCCGCCGGCCCCCCGGCGGCGAGGCCGTAGACCAGCGCGCGTCCCGCCAGGACGCCGCGGGCGCCGAGGGCCAGGGCGCGGATGATGTCCACGCCGCGCCGGATGCCGCCGTCCATGTACACCTCCAGCTCGCCGCCGGCGGCGTCGACGATCTCGGGCAGGGCGCGGATCGTCGAGGTGGCGTGGTCGAGCTGGCGCCCGCCGTGGTTGGAGACGATCACCCCGGCCAGGCCCAGACTCGCCGCCTGACGGGCATCGTCGCCGCGCAGGATGCCCTTGATCAGCAGCGGACCGTCCCAGTGCTCCTGGACCCAGGCGATGTCGCGCCAGCTCAGGGCGGGGTCGAACTGGCGCCCGATGAGCTCGGCCATGCTCTGAGCCTGGCCCTCCCGGGCCATGCTCAACAGCAGGCTCTCGGACAGGATGCGCGGGCGGCTGAGGAAGTTGGCCGTCCAGCGCGGCCGGCGCACCCCGTCGACGAGCGTCCGGGCGGTGACCCGCGGCGGCACGATGAAGCCGTTGCGCTGGTCGCGCTCGCGGGGGCCCGGACGGGCGACGTCCACCGTGACCACCACGGCCTCGTACCCGCGTCGCGCGGGCACGCTCCAGCAGCGCCTGTGCCAGCCCGCGGTCGCGCCCGACGTAGAGCTGAAACCACCGCGGGCCCCGGACTGGCGCGGGCCACGTCCTCGAGCGTGCGCGACGCCGCCGAGGAGAGCACGTAGAGGCCGCCGGCGCCATGGACGGCCTGCGCGATCCCGACCTCGCCCTCGTGGTGCACGAGGCCGGTCAGCCCGGTGGGCGCGCCGAGCAGCGGGATCGCGACGCGCCGGCCCAGCACCTCGGTGGAGAGGTCGATTTCGGTGGCGCCCACCAGCACGCGCGGGCGCAGCATCAGCGACCGCAGGTCTGACTCGTTGCGCCGCTTGGTCACCTCGTCCCAGGCGGCCCCGTCGACGTAGTCGAATACGCCGGCGGGCAGGCGCCGGCGGGCCAGGGCGCGCAGGTCGGCGATGTTGATCGCGCGCTCGGCGCGGCCCGCCTCTGACAGTCGCTCGCCGCGTCGCCTGCGGCAGACGGCCGCATGTCCTCGGCCAGCTGGCGGCCGAGCATGCCGAAGAAGCTCACCCGCCCACTCGGCGGCTCCCCGCCTCCGGCTCCGGCTCGGGTGCGGCCGAGTGTCCCGGCGGGCAGGCTCGCCCCCTGCGCCAGGCGGGCCGCCATCGTGGCCGACACGCTCGCCGTCTCGGCGACGGCCGCCTCGTCGACCAGCTCGCGCACGTCGCCGCGCGAGTGGTAGTAGGGGTAGTCCGGACGCCAGCACAGCACCGAGGGGACGCCGGCGTCACCGAACGGGGCGTGGTCTGAGAACGTGCTGCGCCGGTGGTGGACGTGGTCGGCGTGCCAGCCGAGCTCCACGCCGGTCTGGACGGCCAGCGACAGCAGCCCGCCATGGCTCGACCACACCTCGCGCTGGGCCGGGTAGGCACTGGCCAGCCCGTCGAGGTTGACCATCGCCACCGCGTGGGCGCAGCTCGTCGCGGTGCGCGTCGACGTATGCGGTGGCGCCCCACACCCCGATCTCCTCGGCCGAGGTGGCGACCAGCACCACGCGCCGCTCGCGGCCGCAGGTCGCGCAGCGCCCGCGCGGTCTCCAGCAGGCCGGAGAGCCCGCTGCCGTTGTCATAGACGCACGGCCCCTCGGCCTGGCTGTCGTAGTGGGCGGTCAGCACCACCTCCTCCTCGCCCGCGCCCGGGATGACCCCGACGACGTTGGCGGTGGTGGCCGGCGTGCAGCTGCCCTCGTGGCCGATGGTGAGCTCGACCGCTACGCCCGCAGGTGAGCGCGGAGATGAGCTCGCGGGCGGCCAGGTGGCCGATGGTGACGCCGGCGTAGGGGAGGGGACGGCCCTCCCACGGCGGCGCCAGCGGCGGCGGGTACAGCGCGCCGGTGAAGTTGCCGACGATGCCGTCGGGCGTCTCGCACACGTGCACGAAGCCGGCGATCCCGCGCTCGGTCAGGAGCGCGACGAGGTCGAACGGGAACACCGAGTGGGCGACGACCACCTTGCCCGCGAGGTCGACTCCGGCCGCGTCCAGGCGCTCGAAGTCCGCGGGCTCGGCGCCGCCGATGTAGATCGCCTGGCCGCTCACCGGTCCGGGCGCGGTGTACTGGAGTGGATGGGCCTCGTAGCGTGCGCGCCCGCGCGCCGCCGGCCTGGCTCGCCACACACGACGCGGGCGCCGGCAGCCAGGCGAGGTAGGGGAACTCCTCCAGGCGCACGTCGGCCAGGCCGAGCTCGCCGAAGCGGCCGAGCACGTAGGAGCGCGCCTGCGCCTCGCCGTGGGTCCCGCAGAAGCGGTTGCCGATCTGGGCGAGGTCGTCGAGCGTGGCGCCGATGGCGGCGGCGTCGCAGAGCGATGCGGGTGTCGCTGGTCATGACGCCTCGGTGGCGAGCAGGGGGACGGGGGCGGGGTCGATGGGGACGTCGATGAGCACCGGCGCGGTCGGCGCGCAACGCCGCGGCCAGGGCGCCGGGCAGCTCGGCGGGCGTCGGAGACGCGCACCGCGTGGCAGCCGAACGACGCCGCCAGGGCCAGGAAGTCCAGCCCGGGCAGCTCCATGCTCGGCAGGCCCTCGATGGCGCCGAAGCGCGCGGCCGCCTCGAGGATCGCGTAGCGCGCCGTTGTTGACGATGACGAAGGTGACCGCGGCGCCGAGCCGCACCGCGCTCCACAGCGCCTGGGGCGCGTACAGGGCCGACCCGTCGCCGACGAGGCAGACCACCGGGCGCTCGGGGGAGGCCAGCTTGATCCCGACCGCGGCCGGCATCGCGAAGCCCAGGCCGCCGCTCGCGGTGGCAAAGAAGCTCGCCGGCCGGCGGATCCACACGTGCGCGCGCAGGTCGTTGCGGTTGGACGGCGACTCCTCCACCAGCACGGCGTCCTCGGGCAGCGCCCGCGCCAGGGCCGCCATCAGGAACGCCGGCGGGATCGGGCCCTCGGCGCGGAGCGTCCACCGGCGCCGGCGCCGGCCGCGCTGCCACCGGCGGCGCGGGGGACCGCGGGCGCAGCCGCTCAGACAGGCCGCGCGGCCACCGAGCCCAGCTCGGCCACCACGCTGAGCGCCCGGGCGCGCGGCCGCCTCGCCGGGGTCGTCGGTGACATGGATGATCGCCGGGAACGAACCCCACCGGTCGGCGGGGGCGGTCTCATAGGGCAGGAAGGCGAACACCGGCGCGCCCAGCACGAGCGCCAGGTCGCACCCGGCGAGCTGGGCCGCGGCGGCTGACGCGGCCGGGGGCGAGGTGGCCCTGGTAGAGCGGGTGATCCTCGGCGAAGCCCAGCCGCGGCGCCTGGGGCGCCGTCCACACCGGGCCGCCCAGCCGCTCGGCCAGCTCGGCCACCTCGTCCCAGGCGCGCGCCTGGTCAACGCCCCCACCCACGATCAGCGCCGGTGCGCCCGCGGCCTCGATCCGCTGGGCCAGCCGGTCCAGCAGGTCCTCGTCCGCGGCCACGCCGAACAGCACACTCGCGCTCGGCGACGCGCCCGCGGCCTGCGCCGTCACAGCGGGGGCGTCCCAGTCCCCGCTCGGGATCGAGACGAACGTCGGCCCCTGCGGCGGCGTGCGCGCCAGCGCCCAGGCGCGGTCGATCGCCGCCGGCACGTCCTGCGGCCCGCGCCGGCTCATGGCTGAACTTGACGTAGGGCTCCATCAACGCGGTGGAGCGAGCGAACAGGTAGGGCTCGAGCGCCAGGTGGCGCCGGTCCTGGTTGCCGCCGGTGATGACCAGCGGGGCGCGGTTGTGAAAGGCGTTGACGACGGCGCCCATCGCGTTGCCCACGCCGCAGGCGCTGTGCAGGTTGACGAGCGCGGGGCGGCCGGTCGCCTGGGCGTAGCCGTCGGCCATGGCCACGGCGACGCCCTCGTGCAGCGCGAGCACGTAGCGGAAGTCGGCGGGAAAGTCGCGCAGCAGCCCGAGCTCGGTGGAGCCGGGGTTGCCGAAGATCGTGGTCATGCCGCGCTCGCGCAGCAGGTCGACGGTGGCGGCGCGGACGGTGGGGGTCGCCGCGCCGTGGCCGTCGGTCACCGTCACGCCTCCGCGGCGCCGGCGGTCAGCCGCTCGTAGGCCTCGGGGTCGGTGGCCCCCTCGGTGCACAGCAGCAGCACGCCGGCTCGCCGCGCCCAGCCCCAGCGCGCTGCGGGCCCCGTCCATCGTCGCGTCCTGGGCCAGCGCCAGCATGCCGGCCAGCCCGCCCGCGCCGGTCTCGCCGGCGACGATCCCGTCGGCGCGCCAGCAGCCGCATCGCCTCGGGCACGCGGGCGTCGGGCACGGCGACGTATGCGTCGATCCCGCGCGACACCACGGCCACGCGATCAGCGACGGCGTGGCGCAATTCAGGCCGGCCATGATCGAGTCCTGGGGGTGGTCGAGCGTGACGATCTCACCGGCGGCCACCGACTCCAGCACGCACGCCGCCGAGGTCGGCTCGACCCCGACGATGCGCGGGCGCTCGGCGCGCGGCGACCAGTAGTGGCGCACTACCGCGGCGGCCAGCGCGCCGACGCCGATCGGCGCGGCGACCATGTCGGGGCGCGGGCGCGCCCGCCGAGCTGCCTCCTCGATCTCTGCGAACACCGTCGCCGTAGCCCTCGATCACCCACGCCGGCACCTCCTCGTATCCCTCCCACGAGGTGTCGGAGATGACCAGGCAGCTCTCGCGAGGCGTCCTGCGCCGAGCGGCGCGATGGCGTCGTCGTAGCCGCCGTCCGACCACCGTCACCGTGGCGCCCTCGCCCGCGATCGCCTCGATGCGCGCGCTCACGGTGTTGTCGGGGACGTAGATGGCCGCGTCGAGCCCCAGCAGCGCCGCCATGTGGGCGACCGCGCGCCCGTGGTTGCCGTCGGTGGCGGCGGCCAGCGACAGGGGGCGCATCGCCGCCACCGCGTCGCGCAGCGCCGCGAACGTCGGCACCTCGTCGCGGGTCGCACCCAGTCGCGCCAGCAGCGCCCGGTAGACCGCCCATGACGCGCCCAGCACCTTGAACGACGGCAGCTCGAGCCGCGCGGACTCGTCCTTGACGAGCACCTCGGCGACCCCGAGCGCCGCTGCGGCGGCGGGGGCGGGCCGCAGCGCGCGTGGGCGCATAGCCGGGCATGCTGGCGTGAAAGGCGCGGGGGTCGGCCGCCGTCGCGAGGTCCAGCGACTGCGACCGGGTGCGGTTGCAGCAGCGCCACCGCGGGCCCGTCGGCGGCCACGGCGCTCACGCGGCCTTCTTCGCGGGTCCGGGCACGGAGTCGTCGCGGCCGGTGCGCATCGCCGCCAGGACGCGCTCGGGGATCATCGGCAGGCGGAGCATCCGGACTCCGATCGCGTCGTGGATGGCGCTGGCCAGCGCAGGGCCGCACGGCCCGATCGGGGGCTCGCCGATCCCGCGGGCACCGAAGGGCCCCTTGCCCGAGATAGAGCTCGAGGCCGATCGCCTTCAGATCGGGCAGGTCCAGCGACGTGGGGATGAGGTAGTTGGCGAACAGCGTCGAGTGCAGCACCCCGCCCTCGGTCTCCATCTCCTCACTCATCGCGTAGCCGATGCCCTGCGCGACCGCGCCCTGGATCTG
The DNA here is from genome assembly GCA_963790605.1 of uncultured Actinomycetota bacterium. GTDB lineage: Bacteria > Actinomycetota > Thermoleophilia > Solirubrobacterales > Solirubrobacteraceae > Palsa-465. Next base: position 42,649 of record CAWBPG010000009.1, read on the forward strand.
GCCCTCGACGCGCTGCATGTCGATGGCGCGGCCCACGTCGTGGACGGCGACGTACTTGAGGATCTTGACCTCGCCCGTGCGCACGTCCACCTCGACGTCCACCGCGTGACAGCCGTGCGTGTAGTCCGGGTAGGTCTGCCCGCGGCCGGTCGTCGGCATCGAACTCACCGGTCTGGGCGGTGAACGTCTCGTGGCAGTAGGGCATGATGTCGCGCGCCTCCGCGATGCGCGAGAGCTCGGCCATGGTCACCGAGCGCGCCCGATCGCCGAGCGACGCCGACCCGGTTGTTGACCCACTCCAGCTCGGACTCCTCGCAGCCGAGCAGATCGGCGGCGACCGGGGCCAGCTTGTCACGCAGCGCGGTGGCGACCTTCACCGTGGCGTTGCCCGACATGTAGAGCTGCCGGGTGGCGAAGGTACCGCCGGTGAGCGGCGTCAGGTGGCTGTCGCCGATATGGACGCTCGTGCGGTCCACGGTGACGCCGAGGATCTCGCCCGCGATGTTCGCGAGCGACGCCGCCTGCCCGGCGCCGAGGTCGGTCACGCCGGCGCGGATGACCATCGTGCCGTCCTGCTCGAGGCCGATCCAGGCCGACGCGCGGTCGGCGAAGAACATCGAGCGGCCGTAGGGCTGCATGCTGCAGGCAAAGCCCCGCCCGATCCGGCCGCCGTTGGTCGGCTCGACGGCTCGCCGAGCTCCTCCAGCGCCCGGTGCATGCACTCGCGCGTCCCCGCTTCGGTCTCGATCGGCTCGCCCGTCACGCGGATGTCGCCGCGCTCGACGAAGTTGCGCTCGCGCACCTGGACCCGGGTCAGGCCCAGGCGCTCGGCGATCAGATCCATCTGCGACTCGTAGCCGAACACCACCTGCATGGCCCCGAACCCGCGAAACGCGCTGGTGGGGACGGTGTTGGTGAACACCGCCGTGCTCTCCATCCGGGCGTCGGCGCAGCGGTAGGGCCCCGTCGAGTTGACCCCGCCGGCGAACAGCACGCGGGAGCTGAGCAGCGGATAGGCGCCGGCGTCGCCGAGGATCTTGATGTCCTGGGCGACGATCGTCCCGTCATTCATCGACGCCCGTGCGGTAGTGCATCCGGAACGGGTGGCGCTTCTGGCGTGCCAGCAGCGAGTCCTGGCGCTCCCACACCATCCGCACCGGCCGGCGGGTCTTCCACACGAGCGCGGCCAGGTAGGGCTCGACGGTCATGTCCTCCTTGCCGCCGAAGCCGCCGCCCATGTAGGCGGCGATGACCCGCACGCGGCTGTGGGGCAGCTGGAGGATCTCGGCGAGCTGCCGCGCGTGCTCGATCACCTGCGTGGAGACGCGCAGCGTGACCACGCCGTCGGCGTCGACCCAGCCGACCCCTGACTCGGGCTCGAGGTAGGCGTGATCCACGCGCGGCGTCTGGTAGGTCTCCTCGATGACATGGTCGGCCCGCGCCATCGCCGCGTCGGCGTCGCCGATCGCCGAGCGGTAGGTGACGTAGCTGTTGCCGCCCGGGTGCACGCTGGGGGCGCCCTCGGCGAGAGCCTCGTCGATGGTGAACACACCCGCGTCGTCCTCGTACTCGACGTCGACCAGCCCGGCCGCCTCGACCGCCGCCACGGGGGTCTCGGCGGCGATGCACGCCACCGGCTCGCCGTCGTAGCGGATCCGGTCCGCGGCCAGCACCGGCTGCACGATCTGCGTCGATGCCCAGGCCCGACGGCCTCCTCGGAGATGGCGTTGTGGGGGATGTCGGCGGCGGTGAGCACCGCGCGGACGCCCGGCACCTCCGAGCCGCCGAGACGGTGTCGATGCTCGCGATCCGCGCGCAGGGAACGCCGGGCGCGCACCACGACGCCGTGCAAGCATCCCGGCAAAGCCCCAGTCGTCGGCGTAGGGGAGGGTCCCGGCCACCTTCTCCACGAAGTCGCGGTGCGGGACCGGGCTCGTCCGCCCAAGAGGCCCCCGCGTGGGCCCGGGCGGCGCCGGCGGCGGTTTGACGGGAACATCGCGAGGGTGGGCGGGGGCCGTGTGCAATTCCGGTGTCAGTCGCCATCGGCGTCCTTCGGCCGCATGTCGCGGTAGGCCTCGATCGCGTCCAGGATCTTGGTGTAGCCGGTGCAGCGGCACAGGTTCCCGGCGATCGCGCGGCGCAGCTCCTCGCGGTCGGCGTCCGGGTGGCGGTCCAGGTACCACTTCGACGGTCAGCAGCATCCCGGGGGTGCAGAAGCCGCATTGCGAGCCGGCGTGGTCGATGAACGTCTGCTGGAGGTCGTGCAGCTCGCCGTCGGCGGCCAGGCCGCGCACGGTGGTGATCTCACAGCCGTCGGCCTGCACGGCGAACACCAGGCACGCGTTCACCGGCTCGCCGTCGAGCAGGACCGTGCACGTGCCGCACACGCCCTCGCCGCACCCGAGCTTGACCTCGGGGCACCCGGCCTCGGTCCGCAGCATCTCCAGCAGCGACAGGTTCGAGCTGACGCCGAGATCGGTCGGCCGGCCGTTGATGGTCACGCTGATGAAGTGCCGCGCGAGCGCTGTCATGCCGCCACCGTCACCCCGCCGCGGCGCCGCTGCGCGTCCTCGGAGGCGCCGCGCAGCGCCCGGGCCACCAGCACACCGGCCATCTCGCGCCGGTACTCGATCCCGGCGTGCGAGTTCGGGGTCGACCTCGGCGTCGGCGGCGACGGCGGCGCCCACCGCCTCGCTGGACTCCTCGTCGATGGCGCGGCCCACGAGCGTCCTGGGCGGCCGCCGACACGTCGACCGGGCGCCGGCCGACCGCGCCCAGGACCAGACGCACGGCGGTGCAGGTGCCGCCGTCGTCGCAGGTGACGATCGCCGCCACGTTGACCATCGCGAAGTCCCCGGGACGGCGCGCCATCTCCACAAAGCACGAGCCCTGCCCCTCGGTCAGCGCGGGCACCTCGACCCGGGTGATGAGCTCGCCCTCGCCCAGCGAGGTCATGAGCTGCATGATCGGCAGGTCGTCGACGGCGATCGTCCGCTCGCCGTCAGGGCCCAGGGCGTGTACGGACGCGCCATGGGCGATGAGGACGCACGGCAGCTCGGCGGCGGGCTCGCCGTGGGCCAGCGATCCCCCGATCGTCCCGCGCTGGCGGACGCGGACGTTGCCGATCTGGCGCACCGCCTGGGTGAGCATCGGCGCGTGCTCGGCGACGACGTCGGAGTGCTCGAGGTCGACGTGGCGCACGAGGGCAGACAGCACGAGCGTGCCGTCGTCGGCGAGCTCGATGGTGCGCTCGTCGACGCCGCCGATGTCGATCAGCGCCGACGGCGCGGCGAAGTGGAGCATCATCATCGGGACCAGGCTCTGGCCGCCGGCGATGACATGGGCCTCGTCGCCGAGCTCCTGCAAGTTGCTGCGACCGCCTCGGTCCACGATGATGCGCGGAGGTAGTCGAAGGCGGCGGCGTACATTCCGGCTCAGACCGTCGCGGGCGCGCCGATCTGATCCAGCACGCACACCAGCGCGGCGTGATTGCTCGTGACCACGGGGACGCCGAGCGCCGCGTGGATCTCCTCGCGCGCGTCGATCGCGCGGAAGTTGGTGCAGGAGGCGAACAGCAGGTCGATGTCTGAGTCCGCGAAGCACTCGGAGGCGAACTCGGCGATCCGCGACGGCTCCACCTCGGCGATGGCGAAGTTCTCGGTGATCCCCAGCCCGTGGATCCCGGCGACCTCCAGGCCGTCGTCCTCGAGGCTCTGGCGGATCTTGTCGTTGAGGCTGTCGACGTAGGGCGTGATCACGCCCACCCGGTGCCCGCCGGCCTCGCGGATGACCCGGCGCACCGAGGCGGCGACGCTGAACGTCTCGGCGCCGGTCTCGTCGGCGATGCGCTTGATCAGCTCGGCCTCGTAGGCGTTGCCGCGCAGCGCGCCCGCGCTGGTGCACCCGAACACCATGACGTCGGGGCGGGCCGTGCGCAGGTCGGAGATGGCCACCGGCAGGTGCTCGTCGAGCATGGCCGACTCGCCCTCGGGAGTCGTCTGCTCCAGGTACATCCGGGCGGTGTGCAGCGTCGCGTCGGCGGGGAGCCGCCGGTAGAAGTCGACCTCGATGACGCTGTTGGAGGAGGGGACGATCAGTCCGACGCGCGTGCTCATGGGCGCCTCCTAGTCCGCTGCCGAGCTGGCCAGGGCGGCGCCGAGGCCGTCGGTGGAGCCGTTGGTGGCGGCGGCCAGCGGCGGCGGGGGCGGCAGCTCGAGCAGCTCGAGCGGGTTGGTCTTGATCATCCGCTCCACGCCCTCCTCGCTGATCCCCGACTCGTGCACGGACTGGGCGAACACCCGCAGGCACTCCGCCGGCATCGGGTTGTGGCGCTGGCCGGCGTCGCTCATGAGGATGCAGCGCTCGGGCCCGATCTCCTCGATCGCCGCCACCACCCGGGTCAGCGCCGCGTGGTTCCACATCGGCGAGACCGTGCAGTAGCCGAACTCGGCGTAGGCGCCCTGGGCCACCAGTGCCTTGAGGTCCTCGAGCTCGAGCGCCGGGACCTTGAAGAAGGGGTGGGTGATCATGATCTTCTCCACCCCGCGCTCGCGCGCGGTGGCCACCAGCTTCTGGATCTCGGGCACCGACAGGTGGCAGGTGGAGAGGATCGCGTTGTACTGAGCGGTGAGGTCGAGCACGTCGATCAGCCCGTCGATCGGCGTTGCCGTCGGCGTCGAAGACCTCGATGCCGGTGTCGTCGGACTTGGCCACGGTGCTCTTCTGCTTGTCATAGGCGCCGGTGGACCCGAAGGTGCGGGCGTGGTTGGCGGCGTCCACCGTCGGCATCCACACGTGCTTGGCGCCGAGCTGCAGCGCGGACTCGACCGCGGCCGGGTTGATCCCGCCGACGGCGCGGTTGAGCACGATCCCGCCGACGATCTGGATCCCGGGCACGAGCTGCTGGGCCAGATAGGCGCGGCTCGTGGTGCGCTCGGAGTGGCACTTGAGCGAGATCGCGCGCAGGCCCAGCGACGCCGCGTGGCGCGCCACCCCGACGTCGTCGGCGATGCGCGGGAAGAGGTCGGGCTCTGAATGGACGTGGACGTCGACCGCGCCCTTGATGTCGACGAATGGACCGATCATGGGGCTGAAGTCACCTCTCTCCTCGTGGCCGTGTTGCTCTGCTCGCCGTCGCGCAGCCAGCGCAGCTCGGCGAGCTCCTGCTCGGTCGGGGCCGCGAGTTCCGCGACGGTGTCGGATACGAGCAGCTCAAAGCCTGTGTTGGCGTGGACGTCGGCCTCGCGTCGACGCCCGGCTGGAGCGCGTCGAGCCGCAGCCGGCCGGTCGTCTCGTCGAAGCCCAGCAGCGCCAGGTCGGTGATCACCGCCACCGGCCGGTTGCGGACCAGTCCGGCCGCGCGGCGCGACTCGGGCCCGCTCAGGTAGCCGGGGCTGGTGACGAAGTCCACCCGCTCGACGAACCGCCGAGACTCGTGGCGGGTCATGATCATCACCTCGCGGCAGCTCGACACGATGTCGTTGGCGCCGCCGCTGCCGGGGAGGCGGACCTTGGGATGGTCGGGGTCGCCGATGTAGCTGGTGTTGACGTTGCCGTACTGATCGAGCTGCCCGGCCCCGATGAAGCCGTAGTCGTAGCAGCCGCGCTGTCCGTAGAGGAACAGCTCGTTGATCGAGGTCAGCATGAACGCGTCGTGGGCGGCGCGCATCTCGTTGGTGGACACCGGCAGGCGCCCGGGCAGCATCCGCGGGCCGATCGAGCCGCCCTCGAGCACGATCGTCAGCGACGGCGCGTGCAGGCGCTTGGCCAGCACGCTGGCCTCCAGCGGCGCCCCGACCCCGGCGAACACGACGCGGCCGTCGCGCAGCAGCCGGCTGCCGGCGATCGTCATCAGCTCGACCGGTGTGGGCTCGGCCGTCATCGCCCCGCTCCCGTTCCGCGCGCAGCGCTCACGCCGCCACCAGCTCTCGCGCCAGCCGGCGCTGCTCGAGCAGCGTCGAGGCGCCGACCGCGTCCAGGAAGCCGGCGAAGCTCCCCGCCCGCTCGACGACCTCGGCCAGGTAGGCCTCCACGCCGGCGACGCCGTCGGCGGCGACCCGCTCGGAGTAGGCGTCGAAGTGGGCGAAGTCCGCCTCGTAGCGGCCGTGGCATTCGTGCGGGTAGCACCCGTAGGGCGACCTCGACGACGGCGTCGACGACGAAGCCGGGAATCTGCGTGCGGTCGGCGTGGCGGACGATCGCCTCTGAGGGCACGAGCTCCTCCGCGGTCACGATCACCGTCTTGGCCGCCCGCGCGAGCTCGACGTCCATGTAGGCCGGACCCTCGATCTGCGCGTTGCCGGCGGCGTCGACGGTGTGGACGTGGATGAGAGCCACGTCGGGCACGAGCGCCGGGACCGCCACGAGCAGCTCATCGGTGAAGGGACAGCGCATCTGCTGAGCGCGGGGAGGCGCTCGAGCAGGTCTGAGCCCAGCAGCGAGGCGGTGGGCAGGAACGGCATGCCCATCGAGGCGGCCATCAGCCGCAGCCCGAAGCTGAGGTGGCTCCATTCCTCATAGATCGAGGGGTCGCGCTCGACGTACTCGCGAAACACCTTGGGGATGCCCCAGCGCAGCCCGATCCCGACCCAGCTCGAGATGAGCTTGCGCGCCGCGCCGGTGGCGAGGAACAGCTCGGACTCGTAGCACATGAGGTTGCGCCCCAGGGTGAGGTCGCGGCGCTGGGCGCGCAGCAGCTCGAGCAGCATCGCCCACGGCGTGCGCGAGTAGCAGCAGCCGCCCGCCACCACCGTGTCGCCGTCGTGCGACGAGCGCGGCCGCCTCCGCGAGCGTCATGCGCTTGTCGGCGGCGGTCGTCATCACGGCGCCGACGGCGATCTCGGAGACCAGGGGCATGACCTCGGCGGCGAAGCGCTCGACCTGCTCGGTCTCATAGTCACACGGGACGAGGCAGATGTGCTGCACCCCGGCGGCCGCCTGGGCGGCGATCTGCTCGGCGCACTGCTCGGGGGTGCCGCGGATGGCCGACTCGGCGGTCGACTCGCTCCATGCCGGGAGGTCGAAGTAGTCGCCGATGTACTTGCGCGCGCGCTGGTCGGCCGCCTCGAAGCTGTCGTCGATGCACAGCGTGAGCTGGGCCACGTTGTCCAGCGCGTCGGGGTCGCGTCCGGCGTCCTGCGCGTACTCGCGGATCCGCGTCCACGCGGTGGAGAACGCCTCGGGCTCGTAGAAGTAGGTGAGCCATCCGTCCGAGCGCTCGGCCACGCGCTTGAGCACCTTGTCCACATAGCCGCCGATCAAGCAGCCGCGGCCGCTCGCGGGGGGAGGGCTTGGGCAGCATCAGCGCGTTGCGGAACGGAACGCCGCGCGCCTCACCGGTGACGCGCTCGCCGCTCCAGAACTGCTTCATCAGCTCGAGGTTCTCCTCGAAGATCCGGCCGCGCTGCTTGAAGGGGACCCCGCAGGCGTCGAACTCGCGCTCATACCAGCCGACCGCCATGCCCAGCGTGAGTCGCCCGCCGGAGACGAGCTCGAGCGTCGCCGCCGTCTTGGCCAGCACCGCGGCGCCGCGCAGCGGCAGCACGAGGATGCCGGTGCCCAGCTCCACCCGCTCGGTCTCACGGGCGAGCACGGTGAGCGTGGTCAGCGACTCCAGGAACGGGAACGGGCGCCCCGTGCCCAGGAACATGTGGTCCCAGGCCCACAGCGAGTCGTAGCCGAGCTCCTCGGCGCGGCGCCCGTAGGCGACGATCGCGTCGAGGTCGGGCACGCGCGGGGCGGGCGTGAAGTTCTCGACGGCCAGCCCGAATTTCAGCCGCGTCATTTGGCCAGCGCCTTGGCCAGCACGGCGCGGCCGTGCTCGATGTGCTTGTGCATCCGCTCCTCCACCAGGTCGGCGTCGCCCTGCTTGAGGGCGTCGAGGATCTGGAGGTGCTCGTCCAGGAAGCGGCGTGGCACCTCGGTGTTGTAGACGCGCTCGGACAGCTCGAGCTGGAGCCGGGTCCAGTAGCCGCGCAGAACGCTGAGCAGCTCGCTGCCCGACGCCTCGTAGATCGTGAGGTGGAAGTCCGCGTCGAGTTGCCCGGCCTCGCGCGCCTCGGCGGCGTCGAGCGCCTCGACGAACCGCGCCAGCACGTCCTCGACCGAGGCCAGCACCTCGGGGGTCATGCGCTCAGCGCCCAGCCGGGCCAGGTGGGGCTCCAGCACCAGGCGCACGTCGTAGAGCAGCTTGGCCTCGTCGGGGGTGAGGCGATAGGTGACGAACGTGCCGCGGCTGCGGTAGGTGATGACCAGCCCCTCGCCCTCGAGCATGCGCAGCCCCTCACGCACGGGGGTGCGGCTGACGCCGGTCCGCTCCATCACGATCGCCTCGGTGAGGCGCGCGCCGGCGGGCTGGCGGCCGGTCAGGATGTCTTCGCGGATGACGCGGCAGACGTGCTCGGCCAGCGAGGGCGGCCGTTCGGGCGAGCATCGGCGCCGTCGTCGCGACGGCGCAAGCCATACCGGTCCGAGCGCCGCGCAGCACGGCCTTTGGAGATGGACATGGGGCGGCCTTTCGAAGGTCGGCGCAGAGGTGTTCAGTGTGCAGAGTATACAAGAACGCTCTGCGGCGCCGGGTCGCTCGGGGTCAGGCCGCCGCGAAAACATACACTATCGACTACATGTTGTATACGCTACGGCGAGAGCGCGCCGGGCCTCAGAAGCGGTCGATGAGGCTGAAGCCGATGGTGTCGAAGCTGGTCATCCGCTCGAGCACGCTCTGAGCGCCGTCCAGCCCGATGCGCTCGGTGATGAGCCCGGCCGGGTCCAGCCGCTTGTCGCCGACGAGGCCGAGCAGCGCGGGCAGGTGGATGTGCGGGTTGCCGACGCTGCCGACGATCGTCAGCTCCGCCTCGATCAGCTCGTCCAGCGGGATCCCGACGATCGCCCTGCTCCTCCTTGCTGGTGAGGCCGACCTGGACCAGGCGCCCGCCCTTGCGCAGGCTCATGATCGCGGCGTGGACGAGTGAGGCCGTGCCCAGGCCGCCCGAGCGCGACGTCGGCGCCGCCGTGGGTGGCGTCCTTGATCGCCGCGACGACGTCGGTCTGCCGCGCGCGTTGATGGTGAGCGCCGCGCCCTGGCGCGTGGCGGCGTCGAGCTTGCGGTCGTCGATGTCGACGGCGATCACCGCGGCGCCGCTGGCCGCGCCGATCTGGACCGCGGAGAGCCCGATCCCGCCGACGCCGTGCACCGCCAGCCACTCGCCGGCGCGCAGCTTGGCCTGGTGCTGGAGGGCGTGCCACGCGGTCATGAAGCGGCAGCCGAGCGCGGCGGCCGCCTCGTAGGACACGGTCTCGGGCAGCGGGACGCAGTTGAGGTCGGCGTTGACGACGCGGACGTACTCGGCGTAGCCGCCGTCGTGGGTCATGCCCAGGAACTCCATGGCGTCGCATAGGTTGCTGCGCCCCTGCGCGGCAGTAGCGCGCAGGCGCCGCACGCCTCGTGAAAGGGCACCGCCACCCGGTCGCCGGCGCGGACGGCGGTGACCTCGCCGCCCACCTCCATGACCTCGCCGGCGAACTCGTGGCCCATCGTGATCGGCAGCGGCGGCGCCAGGCCCACCCAGGACCAGTCGCCCTGCCAGGTGTGCCAATCCGTGCGGCAGATCCCCTCGAACGGCGACCTTGACGATCGCGTCCCGCGGGCCGGGCTGCGGGTCGGGCACGTCCTCGATCACGAGGGGTTGGGCGATCTCCACCAGCCGGGCAGCTTTCAACTCGTCCTCCTCGCGGTCACGCACGGGGCGGGCGGACCCACCGGGTCCTGCCATCGCCAGTTTGTGCAGTGTATACGTTGCGGCGTGCTGGTGGTCGTGTAGGTGTCTTCAGCGTTTCAGCGGGGTATCGGCGCACGTCAAAGACGGGTTGTGGAGGAGGGACGTGAGTGGGTGGCGGCCTCTGGGCGGGGTTGTGGTCGATCTTGCAGCTATTTCCTTCACTATCGACCACGACCCCGGCGGCCGCGTCAGGGAGCATTCGCCTGCCAGCCACCGCAGACCCCACCTCTCCCAAGCCCGCCTTTGACGTGCGCCGACGCCCACGGCCAGACCGCCAACGGCACGACCACAAGTCAGTCGCGCGCCGCCTCCACCAGCGCGCGGGCCAGCTCGCCGGCCGCGTGAACATCACCTCGTGGCTGCCGCCCATCTCCACGAGCTTGAACGCGCCCAGCCGGGAGGACATGTGCGGGTGCCAGGTCCCGGGCGGCAGCGCGAGGTCGTCGGCCACCGCGATGAAGCTGCGCGGCAGCTCGCCGCGATGGAACTCCGCGAGGTCGAGCTTCTCCGCCCACGGTGAGAACGGCTGGGGCACGAGCCGCTCCCACACCGTGCGCGCCGCCTCGGGCGAGGCGTCCTGGATGAACAGGTCGCGGAAGACCTCCCACGGGCAGGCGACGGTGTTGTCGGGGCTCGACGCCGCGGCGGCGGCGAACGCGTCGGTCTGGTCCTGGGGGAAGTTGTCGTTGACGCTGGCGCCGTCCTCGACGACGAAAGCGGTGTGGAACACCAGCCGGGCCAGGCGCTCGGGGATCTCCTGGGAGACGCGGCTCACCACCGACCCGCCGAAGCTGTGGCCCACCAGCACGACGTCGCGCAGGTCGCGCCCCTCGATGAAGTCGACCACCGAGCGCACGTAATCCTGATGGCGGATCCCGCCGCGGGGCGCCCGGCTGGTGGCCGGGGTACGTCGGCGCGTACACCTCGTGACCGAGCTCGCGCAGGCACCACGCCGTCGGCTCCCACGCCCAGCCGCCGTGCCAGGAGCCGTGGAGGAGGACGAACCGCACAACGTATACACTATTCAATCCGTGGCCGACACCGTCCTCCAGGCCCGCCACGGCACCGCCGTCCCGCTCGCCGCCGGCGAGCGCCTGCAGATCATCAACCGCGACGGCGGCCAGGTCGTGGACTGGTGGGCGCTCGCCCACCCGCGCGACGGCGACGACGAGTACGCCTCGATGGAGCACACCCGCGCCGCCCTGCGCCGGCTCGTGCCCCGCGTGGGCGACGCGATCTACAGCACCCGCCGCCGCCCGCTGGTCACCCTGGTGCAGGACACCAGCCCCGGCGTCCACGACACGCTCATCGCCGCCTGCGACCCCGAGCGCTACCGGCTGCTCGGCGGCGCCGCCCGACCACCCCAGCTGCGCCCAGAACTTCGCCGCCGCCATCGCCGAGCACGGCCGCTCGCTGCCCCGCGCCCCGGCGCCGCTCAACCTGTTCATGGCCATCCCGTGGTCGCAGGACGGCGAGCTGGAGTTCGCGCCGTCACCTGCGCAGCGCGGGCGACAGCGTCACCTTCCAGGCCGAGGTCGACGTGCTGGTGGTGCTGTCGGCCTGCCCGATGGACCTCAACCCCATCAACGCGACGATGGGGGACATCGAGCTGCGCACGCTCCCGCGCGGCGGCTCCTAGAGCCCGACGGCGCCGGCGAGCACCGCCTCGAGCTGGCGGCACCCCGGTCTCCAGCGACGCCAGGTCGATGCGCTCGTGCACGGTGTGCATCCCCGCGCCGTTGGCGCACCCGATCCCGACCGCCGGGATCCCCAGCGCCGCCGCCGCGTTGGCGTCCGTCGAGCCCGCGCCGAACGTCTCGCCGAGCCCCAGCGGCCGCCGCGCCTCCAGCACGCTGCGCACCAGCGGGTGGTCGGCGCGCGATCTGACCGGCGCCGCGGCGCCCCACCACCTCGCACTCCAGCGACAGCGGCGGCTCCACCGCCAGCGCGCCCAGCCGCGCCTCGAACGCCGACAGCTCCGCGTCGTCGAGCGAGCGCAGCTCGACGAACATCTCGGCCGCCGACGCGATCGCGTTGACCGCGCCGCCCCCGGACATCCGGCCGACGTTCACGCCCTCGTCCACCAGCTCGCCGCCGAGCTGCGATCAGCGCGTGCAGCGCGCTGGGCGTTCCGCGGTCGCGCCAGGAGTGGCCGCCGGGCCCCGACACCGCCAGCCGCGCGCGCACGCTGCCGACGTGCTCGATGACCACGTGGTCAAGGCCGTGGCCCTCGACGGCGATCACCCGCACCGGGCGCGAGGTCGCCGCACACCTGGCGCGCGCCGCGCAGGTTGCCCAGCCCCTCCTCGCCGACGGTGAACGCCACCGCCAGCCCGGCCGGCGGCGTCGATCCGCTCGAGCGCCCACACCGTGGCCATCACCGCGGTGGCGTTGTCGCCCACCCCGGGGCCGACCAGGTCAGTCGCCGTCGCGCTCGAAGCGCAGCTCGGTGTCGGCGTCGAACACCGTGTCGACGTGGGCCATCACCAGCAGCTCGGGACGGCCCGTCGCCAAAGCTCCAGATCAGGTTCCCGGCGGCGTCGCGGCGCCGAGCGCCCGGGCGCGCCCTCCAGCCGCCGCTCCAGCCACGCCAGCCGCGGCCTCCTCGGCGCCCGGTCGGGCGCGGGGACGGCGGCGAACGGCGGCCGAGCTCCGCGGCGTCGATCACGCGATCACGGCGGTGGCGTCGATCTCCACCAGCCACTCGGGCCGGGCCAGCGCCTGACCACGAGCCCCGTCGAGACCGGGTAGACGCCCTTCAGCCACGTGCCCGACGACCCGGTAGACCGGCTCGCGGTAGCGGATGTCGGTGAGGTAGATGACGATCTTGCAGATCTCCTCCAGCCGCGAGCCCGCCTCCTCCAGCAGCCGGCGATGTTGCGCATCGCCTGCTCGGCCTGGGCGGCGGCGATCGCCGATCCCGACCGACTCCGAGGTGTCGAGGTCCTGGCCGACCTGCCCGCGCAGGAACACCATGTTGCCCGCCACCACGGCCTGGCAGAGGTCGTTGTCGAGCTCCTGGTCGGGATAGGTGTCGCGGGTGTTGAACGGGCGGATGCGCTGGTGGACCATGGGTCTCCTCAGACGGTCGCGGGGTTGGGCACGGTCGCACGCGGCGGCGTGCACGACCTCGCCGCCGATGACGACCTCGGAGACGACGTCCTGGCCGACGGCCAGGCACAGCTCCTCGGGATGGTCGACCGACAGGATCGTGAGATCGCCGCGCTTGCCCGGGTCGATCGAGCCGCGGTCGGCGGCGGCGCGCAGCGCGTAGGCGGCGTTGAGCGTCGCGCCGACGATCGCCTCGCCCGGCGTGATCCGGAACCACGGCGCGGCGAGCGCGATCGTGGCGGTCGAGCGAGGTGGCGTGGATCGAGGAGCAGTAGTCGGTGGCGATGGCGACCGGCACCCCGGTGTCGATGAACAGCCGCGCGTTGGCGCGGCGGTCGGTCATGTAGACGAGCTCGGCCTGGGGCAGCAGCACGGCCACCGTGTCGGTCTGCGCCGACGGCGCGGATCTCCTCGTCGGGCGTGTAGGTGAGGTGCTCGGCCGAGAGCGCGCCGCCGGCGACGGCCGTCTGCCAGCCCTGCGAGCTGGCCCAGGCGTCGGAGTGGGTCCGGGTGGGGATCCCCAGCTCGCGCGAGCGCCCGAACATGCGCAGCGCCTGCTGCGGGCGTGAACAGCCCCGCCTCGCAGGTGATGTCGTGAAAGTCGGCGAGCCCTGCTCGACCACCGTCTCCAGCATCGCCAGCACCTCGTCGGTGTAGGCCTCGGCCTCCATGCCCGGCGGGCACGACGTGCGCGCCCAGGAACGAGATCATCAGCTGCAGCGGCGTCGTGCGAGCGGCTCTCGCGCGAGCAGCTCGAGCTGGTGCAGCTCGGTCTCGGCGGTCGAGCCCGTAGCCGGACTTGACCTCCAGCGTGGTCACCCCGCCGGCCAGGATCCGCCGGTAGGCGGCGGCGAGCTGGGCGGTGAGCTGGTCGTCGGAGGCCTCGCGCGTGGCCACCACGCTGGCCCAGATCCCGCCGCCGGCGGCGGCGATCTCGGCGAGGCTGCGCCCCGGCCAGGCGCTTGGCGTACTCGGCGTGGCGGCTGCCCGCGAACAGCGGGTGGGAGTGGCACTCGATCAGGCCCGGGAGCACCGATGCGGCCCGTCGCGTCGAGCGTGGGCACGGACCGGTCGCCCCACTCGCGCAGCACCTCGGCGGTCGTCGCCGACCGCCGCCATCCGGCCGTCGCGGATGGCCACCGCGCCGTCGGCGATGAGATCCAGCTCGCCCTGCTGGCCGCGCCGCGCCGGGGCGCGCCATGGTCTGTCACCCGCGCCAGCTGCGCGGCGTGGACGACGTTGAGGTCGCTCATGACGCCGCGGCGCTCGAGGTCACGCGCGCCGCGCCCGCGCCGCCCCGCCGTCGCCGTGGCGTCGATGCCGGCGTAGCGGCGCACGAGGTCGATCGGGCCCTCGAAGTCGTAGTTGTTGTAGACGGCCAGCAGGTGGGCGAACGCCGGGGACTGCGCGAACAGCTGGAAGGTGAGCCGGTGCCCGGCGTAGTCGGAGTTGAGCAGGTCGCGGGCGAACGCGAACAGCCGCCGCCGCTGCTCGGCGCTGATGTCGCCGACGCGCGAGGTACTTGTCCAGCCACGGCCCGGCCTCGGGGTCCTGGAACGTGGCCGCGCTCGGGGTGACGCAGAGCTGGCCGCCGCACAGGTCGCGGGCGAGGTGCATCATCGCCGGCAGCTGGGTGCAGGCGAGCACGCGGCCGGTGTAGAGCAGCGCCTGGTTGGGCATCAGCAGCCCGCCCGGGCTGGGCTCGCCGAGCTCGATCGCCGCGGTCAGGTGCGCGTGGATGCCCTCGCGGTAGACAGGCCAGCTCGGCCAGCTTCTCGCGCACGCCCTGGTGGGCCTTGACGCCGGTCTGGTTGGCGTTGAGTGCGGCGACGCCGACCAGCAGGTCGGCGAAGCGCAGGTGGCGCTGGACGAAGGCGAACATGCTGTAGCGGTGCAGCGTGGCGCGGATGAACGCGGCCGCGCGGGTGTGGCGGTAGAAGAGGACGTTCTCCCACGGGATCTCGACGTCGTCGAAGACGATCATCGTGTCGATCTCGTCGAAGCGGCCCGACAGCGGATAGTCCTCGACGGCGCCGCGCTGGGCGAAGGAGGAGCGGCAGATGTGGCGGATGCCGGGGGCGCCCATGTCGGCGATGAAGCCGACGGCGTAGTCCGACAGCTCCTGGCTCGCCCCAGTCGCCGATCGTCGGCTTGACGAACGCCTGGTTGGCGTAGGCCGCGGCGGTCTCGAACTTGGCGCCGCGGACGATGATCCCGTTGTCGGTCTCGCCGGCGACGTGCAGCAGGACGTCGGGGTCCTGATCCTGGGGGCGCTTGGAGCGGTCGCCCTTGGGATCGGTGTTGGCCGAGACGTGGAAGGGATCGGCAAGCTCGGCGTGGCGGACGTGGTGGCGGATGTGCGCGGAGAACTGCGGGTCGATCTCGTCGAGCACGTCCTGGCCGTCATACAGCGACCACATCTCGCCGACGGTCTCGTCGCCGACGCGGGTGACGATGCCGCGCGAGGTCGTCGAGCACGCAGTCGACGGCGGCGCGCTTGGCGTGCCAGTCCTCGCGGGTGTGGGGCAGCTTGGCGCCGGTGGGGCAGCGCTCGCCCGTCTCGGCGTCCACGTAGGACATCCGCTCGCGGGTGGCCGGATCGTGGGCCATGTCGTAGATGCGCGCCCGCGCGTCGACGATCGGGCGGAACGCGGGATGGGTGGCCACGTCGGTGACCCGCTCGCCGTCGATCCACACCGAGCGGCCGTCTCGAATCGAATCTCTGTACTCGTCGCCCGTTCTGATCATGTGGTACGCTTTCCCGTATAGCGGTAAATGTTTCCCGGAATTGACAGGCAACGTAGCAGCTCAGACGCGCTCCAGGCAAGCCTGATGGCCCGCCCGCGCACCGACGCCGATCCCGACACGCCCAAGGTCCTGGACAAGGCGCTGCGCGTCCTCGACGCCTTCGGCGACGCCCGTGACCGCTGGACCGAGGCCGACCTGCGCCGTCACCTCGGGATGCCGTCGAGCAGCCTCAACCGCATCCTGCGCGGCCTCGAGCGCGCCGGCTACGTGCTGCGCGACGACGCCGGCTCCTACCGGCTGGGGATCGGGGCCGTGCGCCTCGGCGACCGGGCGCGCGCCTCGCTGGACCTGCCCGGGATCGTCGACGCCGAGCTGCGGGCGCTGGCGCAGGCCACGAGCGAGCTCGTCCTCTGTGCCGTCGCCGAGCCCGCGCTGGGCACGGCGCTGCTACATCGCCGCCGTCGACTCGCCCCAGCGGCTGCGCGTCACCGCCGAGCTGGGTACGCGCGTCCCTCTGACCGCGGGCGCCACCGCACGCTCGCTGCTCGCGTTCGCGCCCGACGCGCTCATCGAGCAGGTGCTGGCGCGCCCGCGCGAGCCGCTGGCCGAGGGGACGCTGCTCGACGAGGCCGCCATCCGTGAGCGCCTCGCTCGCGATCCGCGCCCACGGTTGGGGCATCAGCTGGCAGGAGACGTTCGACGGCGCGTGGGCGATCGGCGCTCCGCTGCTGGACGAGGAGGGCCATCCCCTGGCCTCGATCGGGGTGGCCGCTCCCATCAGCCGCCACAGCGACGCGACCGAGGAGGCGACCCGGCAGGCGCTCCTGCACGCGGTGGCCCGGGCCGGGGCGCGGCTGCGTCTGCCCGCGCCCGCCGAGCCTCGCCCCGCGAGCGCACCTGCAAAGCTGCACGCGTGAGCACCGGCCGTCTCATCGTCTGCCCGACGCCGATCGGCAACCTGGAGGACATCACGCTGCGCGTGCTCTCCGCCCTGCGCGAGGCCGATCTCGTCGCCTGCGAGGACACCCGCCGCACCCGCGTGCTGCTGGACCGCTACGGCGTCGGCGCCAAGCTGGTCAGCTACCACGAGCACAACGAGGCCGAGCGCGCCAGCGAGCTGGTGGCCAAGATGAACGAGGGCTCGGTGGTGGCGCTTGTCTCCGACGCCGGCATGCCGCTCGTCTCGGACCCGGGCTTCGTGCTCGTGCGCGCCTGCGTGGCGGCCGGCCTGGCGGTGGAGGTCCTGCCCGGACCGTCGGCGGCGCTCAGCGCGCTCGTGGCCAGCGCCCTGCCCGCCGAGCGCTGGCAGTTCGTCGGCTTCCTGCCCCGCAAGCGCGCAGAGCTCGAGCGCGTGTTCGCCCAGCCCCAGACCGTCGTCGCCTTCGAGTCACCGCGGCGGCTGGGGTCGTCGCTGACGACCCTCGCCGCGCTGCGACCCCGACCGCCCCGCCGCCGTCTGCCGCGAGCTGACCAAGCTCCACGAGGAGGTCGTGCGCGGGACCGCCGCCGAGCTGGCCGAGCGCTACGGCGGCGATGCCGCCCAAGGGCGAGATCGTCCTCGTCGTCGGCCCGGCGCCCGCGACCACGCCCGGGATCGACGCTCCCCTGGCCGCCCTGCGCCGGCTCGTCGACGGCCGGGCGCCAAGCCGCGGCCCGCCGCCGGCGGTCGTGGCCGAGCTGACCGGGCTGAGCGCCAACGCGCTGTACCGGGGCCTCACGCAGGACTCCGAGTAGGAGGCGCGGTCTTAGGGCTGGCGGCGTGGCGCTGGTGGTGGGGCGGCACACGTCAACTGCGGCCTGGGGGAGGTGAGCTGGAGCCTGGCGGCGAGCCGAGATGCGCGATTTTCGTGCTTATGGCGGTAAAATCGCGCACGACGTACTGGGCGGGGGCGGCGAGGGCTTGCGATTCGCCGCGACTCCCCTTCGTGGCCGCCGTGACGTTCCCCACGCATCGCCGGGAACGCCGCGGCAAGCCAAGCCGCCAGCCAGCCAGCCCGCCCGCCCGCCAGCCCGCCAGCCCGGCTAGCGTTCGACGAAGTAGCTGCCCGAGCCCTGGCCGCTGGAGAAGTAGCGGCTGGTGACGGTCTTCTTGCGGGTGAAGAACTCGACGGCGTCGGTGCCGTGGGCGTGCAGGTCGCCGAGGAACGAGTCCTTCCAGCCGGTGAAGGGGAAGAAGGCGACGGGCGCGGCGACGCCGATGTTGACCCCGATCATCCCGGCCTCGACCTCGTGGCGGTAGCGCCGGACCGACGCGCCGGACTCGGTGAAGATCGACGTCCCGTTGCCGAACCGGCTGGAGTTGACGATCTCGATCGCCTGATCCAGCGACTCGGCGCGGATCACGCACAGCACCGGACCGAAGACCTCCTCCTGGGCGATCTCCATCTCCGGCGTGACGTCGTCAAGGACCGTCGGGCCCAGGAACGCGCCCTCGGGCGCGATGCCCTCCCCGGAGATGCCGCGCCCATCGATGACCAGCGTGGCGCCGGCGTCGACCCCGCGCCCGACCCAGTCAGCGATCCGGTCGCGCGCCGCGCAGGAGATGACCGGGCCGACTTCGTTTGATCTCGTTCAGGCCGTCGCCGACGTGCAGCGCCCGGGTCGCCTCAGTCAGCGGGCCGCATCAGCTGCTCGTGCGCGTCGCCGACGGTGACGACCACCGACCCGGCCATGCAGCGCTGCCCGGCCGCCCCGAAGGCCGAGCCGAGGATCCCGTCGACGGTCTTGTCGATGACGGCGTCGGGCATGACCACCATGTGGTTCTTGGCGCCGCCGAGCGCCTGCACCCGCTTGCCCGTCTTGGCCGCGCCCTCATAGACGAGCCTGCGCCACCGGCGCCGAGCCGACGAACGAGACGGCGTCGATGCCGGGGTGGGCCAGGATGCCCTGCGACGATCTCGCGCCCGCCGTTGACCAGGTTGACCACCCCGGCGGGCAGCCCCAGCGCGTCGAGCTCCTCAAAGGCGATCTGCTGGGTCAGCGGCACCTGCTCAGACGGCTTGAGGATGAACGTGTTGCCGCAGGCGATGGCGAAGGGCAGAAACCAGAACGGGACCATCGCCGGGAAGTTGAACGGCACGATCGCCGCGCACACCCCCACCGGCTGACGGATGGTCTCGGCATCGATGTTGCGCGAGACGTCCTCCAGGATCCGGCCCTGCATCGTGGTCGGGATCGCGCACGCCGCCTCCACCATCTCGATCATCCGCGCCACCTCCGCGGTGGCGTCGGCGATCGTCTTGCCCATCTCGGTGGTCACCGAGCGCGCCATCTCCTCGTGGCGGCCGACAAGGCGCTCGCGCAGCTCGAACAGCTTGCGCGCCCGCGCGATCGTCGACACCGCGCGCCACTCCGGCAACGCCGCGCGCGCCGCCTCCACCGCGGCATCGAGATCCGCGCGCACCGGACATGCGGCACCCGGGCCAGCGTCTCAGCCGGTGGCCGGGTTGGTGACGTCGAGGACCTCGGAGGCGGCCTGCGCCGGAGTCCAGCGCCCGGCGATGTAGTTATCCAGCAAACGGGTGGCGGTGGCGGACATGATGAAAAGCTCCTACTCAGGTTGCGGGCGAGGGCGCGACGCGCCATTCGTGATCTGGATCATTGACGACGGCCCACTGCCGCTTCGGACCAGCCATCACGTTGAGGTAGTACAGGTCGTAGCCCGGAGGCGCCGACACCGTGTGATAGCCCCGCGGGACCAGCACGCAGTCGCGGTCGCCGAAGCTCAGCGTCTCGTCAAGTGACCGGTCCTCACTGTAGACCCGCTGCAGCCCGAACCCCTGGCCGGGGGTGACGCGGTGGTAGTAGGTCTCCTCCAGGAAGGTCTCGGCACGGCGGGTTGTCGCGGTCGTGCTTGTGGGGCGGGTAGCTGGACCAGTGGCCGCCGGGGGTCAGCACCTCGCACACCAGCAGCGAGTCGGCCTCGCGATCGGCCATGAGGATGGGGTGGATCGTGCGCTCCTGGGAGCCGTAGCCGCGAGTCTCCACCGTCGATCTCGCCCCGGGCAGGACGCGGGCCGCCGCGCCGCCGTGCGGGGCCGGGCGCCCAGCACAGGGCCACCTCGGCCTCGTCGGCGGAGGCCAGCGCGAACGGCGTTCCCGGCGGCAGGTAGGCGGCATCGGGCGGGCCGCTCCACGGGTCCGGCCGGCCGCCCAGCTCGTTGTACTCGCCGTGGTCGGAGTTGACCGTCGCCGTCCCCGAGACGACCACGATGCACACCTCGCGGTCGCGCGTGTCGCGCTTGGCCACCACGCCCGGCGCCAGCGTCAGCACCTCGAAGCCGACGTAGGTCCAGCCCGCCGCGGGCGGCCTGATGTCGAGGAACGTCCCGTCCGCGGCCGGGCTGGCCGCGGGATGCACGACGAGGTCACTCACAGGCTCACTCCAGGAATTGTCGTTGGGCGGATGCGTTGCGCTCGTACGCCGCGCGGGCGACGCGCACGGTCTCCTGCGTCGACGTCGCCGCCACGGGCACGTCCCACCAGCCGTCGTAGCTCGGGACCCCGGCGTAGCGGTCGGTCTCGATGCACACCACGGTCGGGCCGTCGGAGCCGCCGCCCGGCCGCCTCGGCCAGCGCGGCGCGCAGGTCGTCGATCGTCCGGGCCCGGACCACCCGGGCGCCCAGGCTCTCGGCGTTGGCGGCGAGGTCGATCGGGAGCACGTCGGACCCCGTGGGTTGGGCCAGCGCGCCCCCGGCCGCGTCGTCGACGGGCAGCGAGCCGTTGGCGGCAAAGCGGTAGTGGGTGCCGAAGCCGGCCGAGCCGACCGAGCGCGACAGCGCCCCGATCGAGGCGTAGCCGTGGTTGTCGACGAGCACGATCACGATTGCGATCCGCTCGGCGACCGCGGTCACCAGCTCGCCGGGGAGCATCAGGTAGGAGCCGTCGCCGATGAGCACGAACACCTCGCGCTCGGGCGCGGCCAGCTTGACCCCCATCCCGCCGGGGATCTCGTAGCCCATGCACGAGTACCCGTACTCGACGTGGTAGCCCTTGCCGGCAGGGTCGCGGGCGCGCCACAGCTTGTGCAGGTCGCCCGGCGCCGAGCCGGCGGCGCAGACGACGACGCCGGTCTCGCCGGCGGCGTCGTTGATGGCGCCGATGACCTGGGCCTGGGAGGGCAGCCCTTCGCCGGGGTGCGCGAGACCAGCCGCGTCACCTCGTTCGCCCAGGCGGCGCTCTGCTCGCCGGCCAGGCGCTCCCACTCGGGGTCGGCGCGGTGGCCGCCGAGAGCGCGCCAGCAGCTCGTCCAGCGCCACCCGCGCGTCGGCCACCACCGCCACGCCGCTCAGCTTGGCGGCATCGAAGCTCGTCACGTTGACGTTGACGAAGCGCACACCGGGGTCCTGGAACGCCGACTTCGACGCGGTGGTGAAGTCGCTCCACCGCGTCCCGATCCCGATGACCACATCGGCCTCGCGCGCCAGGCGGTTGGCGGCGGCGGTGCCGGTGGCGCCGATCGCGCCGAGGCTGAGCGGATGGCCGGAGACGAGCGCGCCGCGGCCGGCCTGGGTCTCGGCCACCGGGATCCCGGTCGCGTCCACGAACGCCCGCAGGGCCGCGGTCGCCTCGGAGTAGATCACTCCGCCGCCGGCCACGATGAGCGGTCGCTGCGCGCCCCGGACCAGCTGCGCCGCGGCCGCGGACGCGCGTCGGCGGCAGGCGGCTGCCGGTACAGCGTCCAGGTGCGCGGCGCCAGGAACGCGGCCGGCACCGCGAAGGCCTCGGCCTGCACGTCCTCGGGCAGGGCCAGCGTCACCGCGCCCGTCTCGGCCGGGTCGGTGAGGACCCGCATGGCCTCCAGCGCAGCGGGGATGAGCTGCTCGGGGCGCTCGACCCGCTCGTAGTAGCGCGACACCGGGCCGCAGGCAGTCGTTGACCGACACGGTGGCGTCGTGGGGGACCTCGAGCTGCTGGAGCACCGGGTGCGGGTAGCGCGTGGCGAACGTGTCGCCGGGCAGGAGCAGGACCGGCAGGCGGTTGATCGTGGCCAGCGCCGCGCCGGTCACAAGGTTGGTGGCGCCCGGGCCCACCGATGTCGTGCACGCCCACGCGCCCAGGCGGTTGCGCTGCCGCGCGTAGCCGGCGGCGACGTGCACCATCGCCTGCTCGTTGCGGGCGGGGTGGTAGGGGAGCAGGTCCTCGTACTGGGCCAGCGCCTGTCCCAGCCCAGCGACGTTGCCGTGGCCGAAGATCCCCAGGCACCCGGCGAAGAAGCGCTCGCGCCGGCCGTCGCGCTCGACGTGCTGGGCGGCGAGGAAGCGGATGAGCGCCTGGGCGACGGTGAGGGTCTCGGTCTCGGTCATGCGGGGCTCCAAGCGGGGGTCTCGATTTCATGGCGCAGCCGTGCCAGGGTGGTGTCGAGGTCCGGCAGCTCGGCGCCGAGCCGCTGGGCCGTGATGGCGGCGTCCAGCCGGGTGTCGCGGGGGATGGCGCCGCCGGCCAGCGCCTCGGCCGGCGGGGGCGCGACCTCGAGCAGGTCAGCGTCGAGGCCGAAAGCGGCCACGGCGCGGCGCGCGAGCCCCACCCGATCGGCGTGCTCGCCGCCGCAGCAGTGCAGGATCCCGCTCACATCTTGCGCCAGCGCGAGCCAGATGAGCTCGGCGGCGTCGGTGGCCAGCGTCGGCGTGGCCAGCCGGTTGAGCCCGTCGCCGTCCCACACGGTGAAGCGCCGTCCCGCGCGCAGGGCATCGACCAGCGACGCCACCAGGTACCCGAACCCGGCGTCCTGGTGGCGGGGCGTCTGCGGCCGCGCCCGGTGGATCCCCTGGACCCCGGCGAGGCGCGCCACCGTCCCGCGCGCCGCGCGCTGGGTGACGACCAGCTCGGAGGCGGCCTTGAGAAAGCCGTAGGGGTTGATCGGGTTGGGCGGCTCGGTCTCGTTGGCCGGGCCCTGGGTGCCGTCGAACACCCAGTCGGTGGAGACGAGCACGACGCGGGCGTCCACGTCGTTGGCGGCGTCGACCACGCTCCGCGTCGCCCCCACGTACTCCTTCCACGCCCGCCGCCGGTCCGAGGACAACATCGGTTGGATCGTTCCAGATCGCCGCGTGCACGATCGCGTCGGGACGGGTCGCCGCGACGCAGCGATGCAGCAGCGGGCGGTCGGTGAGGTCGACGGTCTCGTGTGAGGGCGCGATCACGTCGGCCCCGTGGCGCTGGGCAAACACGTGGGCCAGGTTGGAGCCCACGAACCCGCCGGCGCCGGTCACGAAGATCCGCATCAGCGGGCCTCCACCTCGTCCAGTCGCACCGCCCGGCCTTCGCGCAGCGACTGCCACGCCGCCAGCCCGATGACCAGCGGGGCCCGTGCGTCCTGCACGCCCACCGGGGGCGCCGTTCCGGCCTGCAGCGCCGACGACGAACGCCCGCCACTCGCGCTCGTAGCTGGGCAGGTAGCGCTCGAGGAAGAAGTGTGGGAGCGGCGGGCGCTGGATGCCCTGGGCGGTCGTGAGCACGCCGGTGTGCGCCGGCGGGTTCTCCGACGCCGCCATGCCGTCGGAGCCGAACGCCTCCACGCGCTGATCGAAGCCGTAGGCGGTCGCGCGGCAGTTGTCGATCGCGGTGAGGCAGCCGCTGGCGTGCACCAGCGTGACGAGCGCGGTGTCGATGTCGCCCGGCGTCGGCGAACGCCGGGGCGACCCGGACCCCGCCGCGGGCGAACACCTCCACGACCTCTGATGCCGGTCACGAACCGGGCCATGTCGAAGTCGTGGATCATCATGTCCAGGAACAGCCCGCCCGAGGTCCGCACGTACTCCAGCGTCGGCGGCTCGGGGTCGCGGCTGGAGATCCGCACCAGGTGGGGCTCGCCGATCCGCCCGGCGGCGACGGCCTCCTGCACCGACGCGTGGGCGGGGTCGAAGCGGCGGTTGAAGCCGACCTGGAAGGGCACGCCGCGGGTCTCGATGGCATCAAGGCCGCGCTCGAGCTCCTCCAGGTCCAGCGAGACCGGCTTCTCGCAGAACACCGCCTTGCCCGCCTCCGCCGCGGCCACCATCAGGTCCACGTGGGTGTCGGCGGTGGAGCACACCGCCACCGCGTCGACGTCTGACGCCAGCACCTCCTCGACGCTCGGCGGCCACCGGCACGCCCAGCTCGCGGGCGACGTCGAGCGCGAACGGCGTGTGGACGTCATAGACGATCCCCACCGCCGCGCCGGGGACGCGCCGGGCCAGCAGCTCGGCGTGCAGGCGGCCGATCCGGCCCGCGCCGATGAGCCCGATCCTGACGGTGCTCACGCGGCGGCCTCGGCCGCGAGCGGGACCACGGACTCCCAGGCCCCGCTGCGCGCCGAGCGCAGCAATGCGTCCTGGACCGCCGCCCACTCCAGCGCCTGCTCGAAGCCGGGCTCGAACGGCCGTCCCTCGGCCACCGCGGCGCAGAACTCGTGGTCCTCGATCGTCACCAGGTCCTCGAATCCGATCGGGTTGCCGCTGCCGGGCACGAACACGCCGTGGTGGCTGAAGCGATCACCGCCCCGCACGGTGGTGTAGCCCGAGCCACGGTCAGAGGTCTGCGCGATACAGGCGCAGCTCGTTGAGGCGCTCGAGGCTCCAGCCCACCGCTCCGCGGGTGCCGTAGGCGTCGAAGGCCATCTCGGACTCGGGGCCGAGCGTCGTCCGGCTGGCCTCGAACGTGCCCCGCGCACCGTTGGCGAACTCCACCAGCATTCCCGCGTAGTCCTCGTTGGTCACGGCGCGCATCGGATCGCTGGGGCGACCGCGCCCGTAGTGGCTGGCGCCGTCGATGGGCTGCGGCCGCTCCCGGATGAAGGTCGTTGATCGTGCCGGTGACCCGGGCGATCGGGCCGATCAGCATGTGCGCGAGGTCCACGGCGTGGCTGAGCAGGTCGCTGGTGACCCCGTAGCCACCCTCTTCGAGCTGGAAGCGCCAGGAGTTGAGCCCCAGCGGGTCGGCGCCGTACATGGAGAAGAAGCGGCCCCGGTAGTTGGTGATCGCACCCAGCTCGCCGGTCGCGATGAGCTCACGCGCGTACTGCACCAGCGGCGCCCAGCGGTAGTTGTAGCCCACGCCGCTGACCACGCCGGCGGCGCGGGCTGCACCGGCGGCATGGAGCACGTGCGCGGGCGTCCCGCCGACCGGCTTCTCGCAGAACACCGCCTTGCCTGCGCCGGCCACCGCGGCCACGAGCTCTCCGTGCAGCATGTTGGGCGCCGCGATCCAGACGGCGTCGACGTCGGGGTCCTCCACCACGGCCCGCCAGTCCACCGAGCCGCGCTCGAACCCGAACGAGCTGATGGCATCCTCGACGCGGGCAGGCAGGGCGTCGCTGCAGGCGATGAGCCGCGGCTCATAGGCGCGTTCCTCAAACAGCATCGGGATCCGCGCCAGCGACCGGCTGTGCGCCTGGCCCAGCCATCCGAAGCCGATCACCCCGACTCCGATGCGGATCCGCGCGTTCACGCCGGCATCGCCTCCAACAGTTCCATGACCTCGGCCTCGTAGGGCATCGCCGCCGAGCACAGCAGCCGCGAGGCGACGATCCCGCCGGCGGCGTTGGCAAAGGCCACCGCCCGCTCGGCCGGCCAGCCCGAGAGCAGCCCGTGGCAGAGCGCCCCGCCGAACGCGTCGCCGGCGCCCAGCCCGCACAGCACCTCGATCGGCGCCGGCGCCACCGTGCGCTCCCCGCGGCGGTCGGCCAGCAGCACCCCGTCGCCGCCGAGCTTGACGATGGCCAGCTCCACGCCCCGCGCGAGCAGGGCGGCGGCGGCCTCGTGGGGGTCGTCGGCGCCGACGGCCACCGCGCACTCCTCGCGGTTGCCGACGGCGATCGTCGCGTGGTCAATCGCGTCACCGATGACGGCGCGCGCCTCCTCCCGGGAGCGCCAGAAGCTCGGGCGGTAATCGAGGTCGAGCACGGTATGGGAGCGCCGCCCGCGCGCGCCCAGCATCTCCTGCACCGTGCCTCGGCACGGCTCCTGGGCCAGGGCGCCGCCGGAGATCCACAGCGCGCCGACCCCCTTCACCACCGAGGCCGGCACCTCGCCGGGCCGCAGCTGGAAGTCCGGGACCGGGGGCTGGCGGCGGAAGTGCAGCTCGGGGTCCTCGGGCGGGTCGAGCACGGCGAAGGCCAGCGGGGTGACGCCATCCGGCTCGACCCCCACGAACCGGGTGTCGACCCCGAAGTCGCGCAGCTCCTCGACGGCGACGTCCCCGAACGGGTCGGCGCCCACCTTGGTGTAGAGGGCCGCCCGCCGTCCCAGGCGCGCCGCGGCGATCGCGACGTTGGTGGGGCTGCCGCCGATCGCCTTGGCGAATGCTCTCGCCTCGTGCCAGCCGGCGCCGAGCTGCCCGCAGTAGAGGTCGATGCTGATCCGCCCGACCGTCAGCAGTTCGAGGTCCGCCATCTCCCGCTGCGCCATCCGACCGCTACACCATCCGACCGCTACGCGGTCTCCTTGACCTCGGCCGCCAGCTCCTTGGCGACCTCGGCCAGCTCGGGATCAGCGGCCAGGCCCTGCAGCTCGTGGCTGAGCTGCTCGAGCTCGGCGCCGCCGGCCATCAGCGACGTGAGCTGCTCCAGCGAGGTCTGTGACTTCAGGTAGGAGCCCATCATCTGCCCGCGCTTGAGCAGCACGAACCGGTCACCCACCGGGAACGCGTGGTGGGGGTTGTGGGTGATGAAGACCACCCCGCGGCCCCGGGCGCGCGCCTGCACGACGTACTTGAGCACGATCCCGGACTGCCTCACTCCGAGCGCGCTCGTCGGCTCATCGAGGATGAGCACCTTGGCGCCGAAGTGCACCGCGCGAGCGATCGACAGCGCCTGGCGCTCACCTCCGGACAGGGTCCCGACGGCCTGGTTGGGATCGCGGACGTCGATGCCCATCTTGGACATCTCGTCGCGCATGATCGACTGGGCCGCTTTGATGTCCAGCCGCTGCAGCGGGCCCCGCCCCTTCGTCGGCTCGTTGCCGAGGAAGAAGTTGCGCCACACCGACATCAGCGGGACGGTGGCCAGGTCCTGGAACACCGTCGCGATCCCACGGGCACGGGCGTCGCGGGGGTTCGTGAACGTCACCGGCTCGCCGTTCATGAGCAGCTCGCCCTGGTCGGGAACGTGGACCCCCGACAGGATCTTGATGAGCGTGGACTTGCCGGCGCCGTTGTCGCCCAGCACGCAGGTCACCTCGCCCGCGTTGACCTTCAGGGAGATGTCCTGCAGCGCGTTGACCGACCCGAAGTACTTGGCGACCGAGCGCGCCTCGAGCAGACAGCCGTTCATTTCTGAAGCCTCCACGGTCATCGCCTCGCCGTGACCGCGCGCCGGTAGATGACGGTGTTGACGACCACCGCCAGGAACAGGATCACCCCGAGGAAGGCGAAGTTCCAGGAGCTGTCCCAGCCGGCGTAGATCACGCCCTCGAACGCCATCCCGATGATGCACGCGCCCAGCGCCGCGCCCACCGCCGAGCCGTAGCCGCCGGTGAGGAAGCATCCCCCGACCACCGCCGCGATGATGTAGAAGAACTCGTAGCCCACGCCCTGCTCGGACACCGCCGAACCAGACTGGGTGAAGGAGATGATCCCCACCATCGCCGCCGCCAGGGCCGTGCTCACGAAGAGAAGGATCTTGGTCCGGTTGACGGGAACGCCGACGTTGCGCGCGGCGTTCTGCTCCCCGCCGGCGGCGAAGATCCAGTTGCCGAAGGTCGTGCGGCTGAGCACCCACGAGCCGATGATCGTCACCACGATGAACCAGATGATCGCCGTGCTGTAGCCGCTGGGTAGCGCGCCGCTGGAGAAGAACGAGCTACCGAAGATCGACTTGGCGCTGGACAGCCCGGCCGGGTTCGGCGTGCTCAAAGACACCTCGGTGCTGCCGTGGTTGAGCAGCAGCGTGCCGCCGACGCTCGCCCCGCGCAGGATGAAGAACGTCGCCAGCGTCACGATGAAGCTCGGCAGCTTGCTCTTGACCACGATGTAGCCGTTGAGCAGCCCGATGGCGGCGGCGAACACCACCGTGGCGACGATCGCCAGCCACGTGTCCCAGTGGTACTTGCCCACCAGCAGCGCCGGGACGATCGCCGTGACGCCGGACATCACCCCGGTCGAGAGATCGAACTCACCCCCGATCATCAGCAGCCCCACCGGGACCGCGATAATCCCGAAGAACGCCGCCTGCTGCGTCCACGCCGCCAGCCCTGTCTGGTTGAGCCACAGGTGGTTGGAGCTGGCGTCCGTGATCGCGAACAGGATCCAGACGGCGATGGCCCCCATCAGAGCCCCCAGCTCGGGACGGCGCATCGCCCGCGTCATGCGGCTGATGGGGATCAGCCGCTCGTCGGTCGCCGGCGACCCCGTCCGCTGTGGGGCGGGCGGGGGCGTTGGCTGTGATGTGGCACTCATGGTGAGTCGGTCACTCTCCGTCGGTCACTCGTGCGCACCCACGCCGGGCGGGCCAGTCCCCGCCCGGCGCAGCTGCGCGGTTTGCCGTGTCGGCCTGCTGCGGTGCGTCAGTCGTCTCCCGCCGCGATCGCGGCCGCCACGTTTGAGATGTTGGTCTTGTCCACCAGGAGCGGACCGCTGGCCACGGTGGTGCCGCCGCCGACGCTCTGCCCCTCGTGCTTCTTGAACAGGTAGAGGAACTGGATGGGCAGGTAGCCCTGCAGGTACTGCTGCTGGTCGACCGCGAACGCCAGCGTCCCCGCCTTGATCTCGTTCTCCACGTCGGTGGACAGGTCGAAGGTGGCGATCTTGACGTTTTGCGGGTGCGCGTTGACCAGAGACGCGGCGATGGCGTTGTTGAGTGTCATCACCGCATTGATCTGGGGATGGGACTGCAGGTACGAGGTCACCTGACCGATCGCCTGCTGGGGGTTGGACGCCGCGTTGGGCGTCGACAGCGTCAGCTCGGTGCACGCCGGTCCCTTCGACGGCGCGCTGCCCTGCTTGCACTGCTGGCCAACGCCGAGGCCCTGGGCGATGCCGTTGCAGCGGTCCAGCAGGTTCTGGCCCGACTGGTGGATGACGCAGAGCACGTTGGTGGCGCCCAGCTGCTTGAAGCGCGCCCCCGATGCCTGTCCGGCGAGCTGCTCGGGCTGTCCGACACAGGTCATCGCGCTGCTGGCGGCGATGTCCTGATCGTCACAGCCGGCGTTGAGCAGGACCACCGGGATCCCCTTCGAGACCGCCGACTTGATCGTCGGGTTCATCAGGCTCGGGTCATGGTCAGAGACGGCCATGCCGTCAACATGGGCATTGATCGCATTCTGGATCTGGGCGTTCTCGGCGTTGTCGTCGGGCTCGGCCTGGCCCTGCTGCTGGGAGCCGTACTTCTCGGTCAGCGTGCATCCCAGGTCCTTTGCCGCGTCCGAGGCGCCCTTATAGACGACGCTCCAGAAGTTGCCGTTGTCACCATGGGTGATGAGGGCGAACTTATACGTGCACGGCTTGCTGGAGCTGGCGATGTTCACCGCGCTCGTGGTGGTCGACTTGGACTTCGAGCCCCCACTGCCGGAGCTTCCGCCGCATGCGGCTAGCCCCAGCGCGGTGACTGCCACCAGCGCCGACACCGTCAGACTGCGACGCAGTCGTCTCATGAATGGATCTCCTCCGTCGTGTGAGCCGAGTTGTTCAACGCGATGCTCTGTGTGGCTGCGAGCATCGAGGCGCTGGTCACCGCCGGCTCTTCCGCGGTGATGGCCGTGTCCTGCTCAAGCACGAACCACCCGTCCAGCTCCGCGGCGATCGCCGCGTCCACATCTTTGAGATGGACGTGCGTGACCCGCTCCCCGTGCCGGCGGGCGAAGGCGGCCGGATCGGTGCCGCCGATCATCAGGCCCACGAGATGGGGGCACCGGCGATCCGCTGCGCAAGCGCGCGTGCCTCCACGGCTGGTTGGTCGGGGCTGTGGTCCACTGCTCTCTCTCCCTGTGCTTTGGAGCGCTCCAGGACCCAGGTCTGCTTAGAGCGCTCTAAGCGGCGAAGCCGCGAATATATCCCCACCATCTCCGCTTCGTCAAGGGGAAACTCGGTATTTGGCGGTTACGGTCACATGTGCGATTAGAGCGCGACAATCGCACTTGCGGCGGCGATGTGCGCTGAGTAAGCTCGCGCCGGTTTTGTGATGCGAGATCGTGCCCCCGGGAGCTCCCTGCTGCGCCGTCCGCCGACGATGGAGGACGTGGCGCACGCGGCCGGGGTGTCCCGTGCGCTGGTGTCGCTGGTCATGCGCGCACAGCCCAACGTCTCCCAGGAGCGGCGGGCCCGCGTCCTGGAGGCGGCCAATCGGCTCGGCTACCGCCCCAACGCGATGGCTCGCAGTCTCGCCAGCCGGCGCAGCAAGACGGTCGGCGTGATCCTGGACGACCTGCGCAACCCGTTCTTCGCCGAGATCGCGGGCGGGATCGAGGAGCTCGCCTCCGAGCTCGGCTACCAGGTCCTGCTCGGCGCCGGCGGCCGCCAGGCGCGGCGCGAGCGGGCATCGCTGGCCACGCTGCTCGAGTACCGCGTCGATGGGGTCATCCTCGTCAGCCCCCGGATGCGCACCGCCGACATCGCCGCCGCCGCCGCGGAGGTCCCGGTGGTGATGGTGGGACGCCACGTGCGCGGGGTCGACGCCGATTTGGTCATCATCGACGAGAACCTCGGGACCCAGCTCGTCCTCGACCACCTGATCGGCCTCGGCCACGAGCGGATCGCGCACGTGGACGGCGGCACGGGCGCGGGCGGCCCGCAGCGCAAGTCGGCGTTTCTGCGCTGGATGCGCGCCCATCGCCTGGGCGCTCGCGCGCGCGTGATCTCCGGCGACTTCACCGAGGAGGCCGGCGCGGCCGCGGCTGCGACGCTGCTGGCCGAGCCCGAGCTGCCCACCGCGGTGTTCGCCGCCAACGACATGGTGGCCGCCGGGCTGCTCGGCGGCTTTGACCAGGCCGGCGTCGAGGTCCCGGCGGACATCTCCATCGTGGGCTACGACAACAACTTCATCGCCCATCTCGCGCACGTGGGGCTGACCACGGTCGATCAGCCGCGCACCGAGATGGGGGGGATGGCGCTCGAGCTCCTGCTGGACCGGATCGACAACCGGCGGCCCAGGGTGGTGCGGCTCGTCGAGCCCTCGCTGGTGGTCCGCTCGACCACCGCGCCGCCGCGGGCCTAGTTCGGACACGACACGAACGGCGGCTCGCCACCGCGCCGCCACCCCCGCCGCCACGCCACTAGCCTTCGGGCGGAGCCATGAGCTTCTACATCACCACCCCGATCTACTACGTCAACGCCCAGCCCCACCTGGGCCACGCGTACACCACGATCGCCACCGACGTGATGGCGCGGCACATGCGCCAGCGCGGCGAGGACGTCTTCTTCCTCACCGGCACCGACGAGCACGGCGAGCCGGTCGCCGACGCCGCCCGCGACCAGGGCGTCACGCCCCAGGAGCTGGCCGACCGCAACGCCGAGCGCTTCAAGGCGCTGGCGCCGCGCCTGGACGCCTCCAACGACTTCTTCATCCGCACCACCGACGCGGAGCACGGGCGCCGCGTGCAGGAGGTGCTCCAGCGCGTCCACGACAACGGCTACACCTACAAGGGCCTCTACGAGGGCTGGTACTGCCCCCGGTGCGCGGACTTCAAGGTGGAGAACGAGATCCTCGAGGGCAACCGCTGCCCGATCCACGAGATCGAGCTCGAGCTCCATCAGGAGGAGAACTGGTTCTTCCGGCTCTCGGCCTTCCAGGAGCCGCTCGAGCAGCTCTACGCCGAGCACCGAGACTTCGTGATGCCGCCGATCCGCTACAACGAGGCGCTGGCCTTCATCACCTCGGGGCTGCAGGACATCTCGCTCAGCCGCCAGCGGCTGCAGTGGGGCGTCACCGTGCCGTGGGACACCGATCACGTCTTCTACGTGTGGTTCGACGCGCTGCTCAACTACTACACGGCGCTGGGCTACGCGCGCCCGGGCGAGGATCTCACCGATCGCTTCTGGCCGGCCACCTACCACATCATCGGCAAGGACATCCTCAAGTTCCACACGGTGTTCTGGCCGGCGATGCTGATGGCGGCGCGGCCTGCCGATCCCTGAGCACGTGTTCGTCCACGGCTTCCTGCTCGGCGCCGACGGGCGCAAGATGAGCAAGTCGCTGGGCAACGTGCTCGACCCCTTCGAGGTCATCGACCAGTTCGGCACCGACGCGCTGCGCTTCTACCTGATGCGCGACGTCGCCTTCGGCTCCGACGGCTCGGTCGGCATGGACGCGGTCACCGCCCGCTACGAGTCCGAGCTGGCCAACGACTACGGCAACCTCGCCAGCCGGACGCATCGCCATGATCCGCCGCTATCGCGACGGCGTGGTGCCCGACGTCGCCACCGACCCCGCGCTGGCGCGGCGAGTTCGACGGCCTGTGCGAGCGCGTCTGCGACCTGCTTGACCGCGCCGAGGTGACGACGGCGCTGGAGGAGATCTGGACGCGCGTGCGCCGCTGCAATCGCTACGTCGAGGAGCGCGCGCCGTGGCAGCTGGCCAAGGATCCCGAGAGCGCCGGCCGCGCTGGACCAGACGCTGGCGTCGCTGGCCGAGGCGGTGCGGGTGATCAGCGTGCTGCTGCGCCGCCTACATTCCCGAGAGCGCCGCCAAGCTGCTCGGCGCGCTGGGCGCTCCCGATGTCTCGATCGCCGGCGCCGCCTTCGCCGCCACGGGCGGCGGGCGGACCGTGGCCGCGCTGGAGCCGCTGTTTCCCAAGCGGGCCGTCCCTCCCGCGCGTGATCGACAGCCACACCCACCTGCGACTTCTGCGAGCCGCCCAACGCCGAGCTCGTCGCGGCCGCGGCGGACGAGGCCGGGGTGACGCGGATGCTCACCGTCGGCACCGACGGCGCGTCATGCCGCGCCGCGCTGCAGGCCGCCGAGGACTTCCCGCAGGTCTACGCCGCGATCGGCCGCCATCCCAACTCGGCCACCGGCTTTGACGACGCGGACTTCGCCGAGCTCGAGGCGCTGGCCGCCCATGAGAAGTGCGTGGCCATCGGCGAGACCGGCCTTGACTACTACCGCGACTACGCGCCCGCCTCCGACCAGCGGCGCGCCTTTGCAGGCGCAGATCGAGCTCGCGCGCAGCACGGGCAAGCCGCTGGTCATCCACACCCGCGCCGCCGACGACGACACGCTGGCCATCCTCGACGAGCACGGCGGCCGGGCTCCGGGTCATCCTGCACTGCTTCTCGATGGCCGACCGCGTCGAGGAGTGCCTGGCGCACGAGGACTGGTTCTTCTCCTTCGCCGGCAACGCCACCTATCCCCGCGCCGAGGACCTGCGCGCCGCCGCGCTGCGCGTCCCCGCCGACCGGCTGCTGGTCGAGACCGACGCGCCCTACCTGTCGCCCCAGCCGGTGCGCGGCAAGCCCAACCAGCCGGCCAACGTGGCCATGACCGCCCAGGCGCTGGCGCTGGAGCGGCGGGTCGGCTACGCCGAGCTGGAGCGCGCGGTCGAGGCCAACGCCGCGGCGCTGCTGGGATGGTGAGCGCGCGCTCGGCGCGCCAGCGCGAGCTCGGTCAGAACTTCCTGATCGACCGCAACATCCTGGACGTGATCGAGCGGCTGGCCGAGCTGTCCGCCGACGACGTGGTGCTGGAGGTCGGCGGCGGTCCCGGGGTGCTGTCGGTCCGCCTGGCGGCCGCGGGTGGGTCATCTGCACGTCGTCGAGGTCGACGACCGGCTGCGCGAGGGGCTGGTCGCGCGAGCTGGCGCCGTTTGACAACGTGAGCCTGCATTTCGCCGACGCGCTCGAGCTCGACCTCGCCGCGCTCGATCCGCGCGCCGACCAAGGTCGTGGCCAACCTGCCCTACGGGGTGGCGGCGACGGTCATCCTGCGCACGATCGCCGAGCTGCCCGGCGTCGCGCAATGGGTGGTGATGGTCCAGCGCGAGGTGGGGGAGCGGTTTGCCGCCGCGCCCGGGCACGGCCGGCCTACGGCGTGCCCTCGGTGCTCGCCCAGCTCGCCTGCGAGGTCAAGGTCCTGCGGCCCGATCTCGCGCACCGTGTTCCGCCCGGTGCCCAACGTCGACTCGGTGCTGCTGGGGCTGCGCCGCCACGGGCCCGGCGCCGATCCGGCGGTGAGCGCGGCTCGTGCACGCCGCGTTCGCGCACCGGCGCAAGGCGCTGGCCGGGTCGCTGGCGCTGGCGCCGGCCGGCGCGGGTTCGGGCCGGACGTGCGCGAGCGGGCCCGCGCGGCGCTTGCTCGAGCTCGGGCACCCGGCCGACGAGCGCGCCGAGCGCCTGGCGCCCGAGGAGTTCCGCGAGCTGGCGGCCCGTCTGCGCGCATGACCGTGCTCGACGCGCGAGCGCGCCCCGGCCAAGATCAACCTCTGCCTGTACCTGGGGCCGACCCGCGACGACGGGCGCCACGAGCTCGTGACGCTGTTTGACGCGGTCTCGCTGTTCGACGATCTCGAGGTGGCGACGCGCCGGCCGCGGACGAGGTGGTCTGCGACGGCGTGGACGGCCCCAACCTCGTCGAGCGACGCGCTGGCTGCGCTGCGCGATGCGGGCTGGGCGGCGCCGCCGGTCACGCGTGACCATCACCAAGCGCATCCCGGTCGCGGCCGGCATGGGCGGCGGCTCGGCCGACGCGGCGGCGCTCCTGCGCCTCGCGCCGCGGCTGGCGCCACGGACGGAGGCGATCGCGCCTGCGGATCGCCGGTCGGCTCGGTGCCGACGTTCCCAGCCAGCTCGTGCCCGGGCCCGTGGCTCGGCGTCGGCGCCGGCGAACCGTCTGCCGCCGTCGCCTGCGCTGCCGCCCTACGGCGTCGTGGTGCTCCCCCAGCCGTTCCCGCTCTCGACCGCCGACGTCTACCGCGAGGCCGACCGGCTGGGCCTGTCGCGGTCGCGCCGACGAGCTCGCGTCGCCTGCCGACCGGCTCACGCGCGCGGTTCTCGGCCGAGCTGATCGTCAACGATCTGGAGCCGGCGGCGCTGTCGCTCGCCCCTCGGCTCGGCGAGACGCTCGGCGCGGTCCGCGCGCGCCGGCGCCGACGACGCCATCGTCTGCGGCTCGGGCCCGACGGTGATCGGGCTGTTCTGGGGCGCCGACGGCGGCGTCGCGCGCGCGCGAGGCGGCGGCGCGGCTGCGCGCCGAGCACCCGGCGGTGCGTCGCGCCGACCCGGTTCGCGGAGGGGACGGCGCTCCGGCGGCGAACGAATGAGCGTTTGGCCGCAATTTGCGCCGGTTCGGAGCCCTGCACCCCGGTTATGACTACCTTCCGGCACAATTCAGGGTGCGAGACGTGACCAATACCACGATCACATACATCGTCGCCGGTGGCTGCGGGGTCCTCGGGCTCATCGCCTTCGTCATGCTGCTGGTGGTCCCCGCGGTGACCGCCTACCGCCGCCCGGTGGAGCGGGTGGCCGCCGTCATCCTGTCGTTCTATGTGCTGGCCGCCTTCCTCGGCGCCGGCGTGGTGCTTGGCGCGCTGATCATCCTCGAGTGGCCGCGGCTCTTCTGAGCGCCAGCGCGGTGAACGAGTTGGCCGAGAGCGCGGAGCGCGGCGGATCACGCACCCCGGACCTCGGGGCCTTCGCCGCGATCACCGACGCCGTCGAAGCCGGCGCGGGGCTGCCGGAGATCCTGCGCGCCGCCGCCCGCGCGCTGGACGCGAGCCTCATCCTCATCGACCGCTCGGCGGCGGTGCTGGCGGTCGCCGCCCGCTCGCCCGCCGACGAGCGCTCGCTCATGCGCGACACCGAGGACGTGACCACGGTCGAGCTGCGCGTCGCCGAGTCGCCGGTGGGCCAGCTGCGGATGCGCACCCGCGAGGGCACCCCCGACGGCGCGGTGCTGCGCCTGGTCACCACGCTCATCGCCTCCGAGGTCGAGCGGGTCCGCGCGCCCGAGCGGGCCTCCGAGGAGGCCGCGACGAGCTTCCAGCGCGCGGTCCTGAGCCGCGGCGATCGGCGATCGCGACGACCTCCTGGCCCGCGGCAAGGAGCTCGGCACCGATCTGTCGGCGGGCGCCAGCGTGGCCGTCGTGCGCGCCCATCCCCGCAACCCGACCGAGGACGACTGGCGCCGCCGGCTGCTCGCGGTGGCCGGCCGCGGCGGCCGCTCGATCGCCTCGGGCTCGATCGCCGCGCCCATCGAGGGCGACGCCGGCGAGGTCGTCCTGCTCATCCCCGACGGCGACGGCGACACCGGGCGCCGCGTCGCCGCGCGCGGTGCTGCGCGAGCTCGAGGCGGGTCTGAGCGGGTTTGCCTTCGCGCTCGGTCGCAGCCGCCGGGTCGAGGATCCGCTCGACCTCCAGCGCGCCTTCAACGAGGCGCTGCTCGCGCTCAACGTCGTCGAGGGCGATGCCGAGCGCATCGCAGATGGCCTACGAGGAGACCGGCACCTACCAGCTGCTGCTGCCCTACATGAGCGACCCGGCCGAGCTCAAGCGCTTCTACAACGAGACGGTCCGGCCGCTGGTCGCCTACGACGAGCAGTACGAGACCGACCTGCTCGGGACGCTGGCGACGTTCCTGGACTGCGACGCCAACGTCAACGCCACCGCCAGCCGGCTCATCACCCACCGCCACACGATCCGGTACCGATTCGAGCGCGTGCGCGAGCTGACCGGCCTCGACGTGTCCTCCACCGACGGGCGCGAGAAGCTCTCGCTGGGGCTCAAGGCGATGAGGGTGCTGGGGATCGCCGCGCCGCGCGGGCCGGCCACCGAGCCGGGCGCCGGCGGCGGGCGCGTGCGCCACTAGCGATCGATTCCCTGAACCCTCACGACACACGCCTCCCCATTCGCCGGCGTGTGCTCTGAGAGTTCAACATAGGTCCCGATCCACGACACACCGCGCGCGGATCCGCGGTGTGTGTCGTGAAGGTTCAGGATTTCGCGGCGGCGGCGGGTTCCCCGCCTCAACCAGCGCACCAACCTGCTCGGGACCTACAGCTCGCGCGCGTCGAGGGCTCGCTGCGTCGCCGCGGCGCAGAGCTCACCGGCCACGTGCAGCGCCTCGATGCTCTGCGCGCCCGGGCGAGCACGAACGCACCCTCCAGCGCGGCGATCATGCCGATGACGAGCTCGCGGCTCGTGGCCTCATCGAGCCCCGCGCCGGTGAAGCGCGGCAGGCCGGCGACGATCCAGCTCTCGAACACGTCGGCGCAGGCCTCGCGCATCGTGTCTCGAGGTGCTCGACACCTCCAGCGCGACGGTCGCGATCGGGCACGCGTCCTCGTACTCGCTCTCCTCCAGGTGGACCGCCGCGCCCTCGAAGAACAGCCGGACCGCGCTCACCAGGTCCGGCGCGGGATCGAACACCGCCGGGATGAGCAGCTCATAGAGCGCCCCGGAGCGGCGGATCGCCGCCGCTCCCAGCTCCTCCTTGCCGCCCGGGAAGTGGTGATAGATCGATCCGAACGGCGCCTTGGCCGTGGCCACGATCTGCTTGACCCCGGTGCGCCGCATACCCCTGCCGCCGCAGCAGGTCGGCGCTCGCGTCGATGATCCGGTCCCTTGTATCCGCCATCCGTCTCCTCCTCCGGCATCGTCGCTCGGCGTCCTCCGGTGCAGCCGCCGGCCAGCCCCTTGCACCACTAGATAGATCGCTCTATTCTACTCGCTAGAGCGATCAATCTAGGAGGCGTCACGATGCTCCAGTCCTGGCTGGCCAAGAAACTGATCTCGTTCGTCATGGGGCGCACCCGGGAGGGCGATGTCCGCCCGACCCTGCTGCTCGACGCGCCCGACGTCGAGCTCACCTTCCCGGGCCGCAACTCCTGGTCGGGACGTTTCCGCGGCAAGGATGAGGTCGCCCGCTGGCTCGCAGCGCTTCGCCGCCGTCGGGATCCAGATCTTTCCCGACGAGGTGGTGGCCATCGGCTTCCCCTGGCGCACCACGGTGTGCGTGCGCGGGCGCGACTACCTGCGCGACGCCGACGGCACCACCGTCTATGAGAACCGGTACGTGATCTGGGGCCGGATGTCGTGGGGCCGGCTCAAGGCCTACGAGGTCTACGAGGACACCCAGAAGGCAGACGCTCTGGACGAGTATCTGGCCCACAACCGGCCTGAGCTGGCCGTGGCCTGACGCCGACTCGTGTGCCTGACAGCCCCGCTCAAGTTCCCGGGCGGCAAGGTCGATGCGACCGGATATGAGGGCACGAATTGGGCGCGCGCT
The DNA here is from genome assembly GCA_963790605.1 of uncultured Actinomycetota bacterium. Lineage (GTDB taxonomy): Bacteria > Actinomycetota > Thermoleophilia > Solirubrobacterales > Solirubrobacteraceae > Palsa-465. The sequence goes on from CAWBPG010000009.1 coordinate 80,414, forward strand.
TCCGCGTTCCGCTGAGCTGAAGCCTGCCGAGCGCGGATGTGCTGGCGGCTGCCTTCGTTGCCGCTCGGCGTGCTGCTCGTCGTCGCCGCCGCCAACGCGCTGCTCGGCGTCGGCGGCGCCGCCGGCGACCGCGGTGATCCGCGACTGGGTCGGCTCCGCCATCGGCATCCTGGTGGCGGCCATCGTCTGCCTGCGCCCGCTGCGCATCCACATCTGTCGCGCGGTCCTTCACCCTGGTCGCCGCGGGCGTCACCGCCTACTCCGCCGGCAACGTCCTGTGGACCACCTGGCTGTCGCACGTGGCCAGCGCCAGCCGTGCCGTCGGTCTCTGACCTCCTGTGGCTGGCTTCTATCCGCTGCGTGGCCGCGGGCATCGTCGGCCTCACCGGCATCCGCGGCCGCAACCGGCCGCCCGCCGGGGTGTGGCTCGACGGCATCGTGGCCGGCGGCGGGCTCGCCGCCATCGGGGCCGCCATCATCGTCCCCAGCGTCCTCTCGGGCTCACGGCAGCGCCGCGACGCTCGCCATGGAGCTCACCTATCCGATCGGCGACCTGCTCCTCGTCGGGCTGGTCGTGGGCATCATCGCGCTGCGCAGCTGGCGGATCGACCGTGGCTGGGCGGGCCTGGGCGCGGCCTTCGTGCTGCTGGCCGCCGCCGACTTCCTCTACGCCATCCAGGGCACGGGCACCGCCGGACGCCCCAGCGCGGTCGCCAATCTCACCTACCTGCTGGCCCTCTCGGCCCTCGCCTTCGTCGCCTGGCAGGTCGCCGCCGAGCCGCCCCGAGCCCAAGTTCGCCTCGTGGTCGGTGCTGCTCGTGCCCAGCGGTTTCATGTTCGCCGCGCTGGGGCTGCTGCTCATCGACCACCTGCACCGGCTCAGCGCGCTGCCGTTCGGCCTGGCCACCGTCACCATGCTCGCCGCGATCGGCCGCATGGTGGTGGCCTTCCGCGACGCGCGCGGCCTCGCCGAGGCGCGGCGGCTGGCGGGCACCGACGACCTCACGGCGCTGCCCAACCGGCGCCGCTTCATGGCCCTCACGGAGCAGGCGATCGCCGCCAGCGAGGCGTCGGGCGCGAGCGCTGGCGGTGCTGATGCTCGACCTCGACAACTTCAAGCAGCTCAACGACACGCTTGGCCACCACGCCGGCGACGAGCTGCTGCGGAAGATCGGCCCGCGCCTCCAGCACGCGCTGCGCCAGACGCACACCGTCGGCCGACTCGGTGGCGACGAGTTCGCCGTCCTCGTCTACCCGGCGCCCGGGGAGGACGCGATCGTCGCGATCGCCCAGGACATCCTCGGGGCCCTGCGCGAGCCGTTCACCGTGAGCGAGCTGTCGCTCCGGGTCACCGGGAGCCTCGGCATCGCACGTTCCCCGACCACGCGCGCGACGCCGACGAGCTGATGCGCCACGCCGACATCGCGATGTACCAGGCCAAGACCAGCCGCGACCGCTTCGACTTCTACGCCCACGAGCGCGACACCCATTCCCTTGAGCGCCTCGCGCTGGCCGCCGAGCTCGCGGCGGCGCTCGCCAGCGACGCCATCGAGGTCCACTACCAGCCCAAGGCCGACACCCGCACGCGGCGCATCGTCGGCGTCGAGGCGCTCGCCCGCTGGCGCCGCGCCGACGGGCGGCTGGCCCCGCCGTCCGAGTTCGTCGGCCCCGCCGAGCACGCCGGCCTGTCGCGCGAGCTGACCCGCCGGGTCGTCGAGCTCGCGCTCGCCCAGGTCCGCCACTGGCGCGACGCCGGCTACGAGCTGCAGATGGCGGTCAACACGACCGTCGCCGACCTGCTCGACGTGACGTTCCCCGACGAGATCGAGGCTGGCGCTGGCCCGTCACGGCGTGCCGGCCGAGGCGCTCGTGCTCGAGGTCACCGAGTCCTCGGTCCTGGCCGATCCCGATCGCATCGGCGCCGTGATGCAGCGGCTGTGCGAGCTCGGCGTCGAGCTGTCACTCGATGACTTCGGGACCGGGTACTCGTCGCTGGCCCACCTCAAGGCGCTGCCGGTGGGCGAACTGAAGATCGACCGCTCGTTCGTCTCGCGGATGTGCAGCGACGCCACCGACGCGGCCATCGTCTACGCGCTCATCCAGCTCGCGCGCAAGCTCGACATCCGGCTCGTCGCCGAGGGGGTCGAGGATCGCTGGACCTTGGACGCGCTGCGCGTGCTCGACTGCGATCTCATCCAGGGGTATCTCCTCAGCCGGCCGCTGCCCGCCGCCGACATCGAGTCACAGCTCGAGTCCCAGCGCCGCCAGCGCCTGAGCTCGGGCATCGCGCATCGCCACGACCAGCTCAACTCCCAGCGCCGCTCGATCGACCGGGCGCGGATTGCCGTCTGATCGCAGCGTCGAGCCCGCCGCCCAGTAGCTCCGGGGCGGTCAAGTAGGATCGCCCGCCATGCCGATCGGCATCATCACCGGATCCGGGACCCACGCACTGCCCGGCTTCGCGGATGCCGAGCTCCTGTTGCACGAGACGCCGTTCGGGACGATCGAGGTGTCGCGGGGGCGCTTCGCCGGGTGTCGACGCCCTCCACGTCTCGCGCCACGGGGCCGGTCACGTGCGGCTGTCACATCAGGTGACACACCGGGCCGACATCTGGGCGCTGCATGACCTCGGCGCGACCGCGGTGATCGGCTGCACCGCGTGCGGCGCCGTGGACCCGAGCCTGGAGCTGGGCTCGCTCGTCGTCTTCGACGACCTGCACTTCGCCTCCAACCGGCTGCCCGATGGGTCGCTGTGCACGTTCTTCGTGGCCCCCGGCGACCCGGCCCGCGGCCACTGGATCCTCCACGGCGGACCGTTCTCCGAGGGGGTGCGCGCGGCGCTGCTGGCCGCCGCCGCGGAGTCCGGGCACGCCGCCCGCGACGGCGGGGCCTACGGCCATGTCGACGGGCCCCGTTTCAACACCCCCACGGAGATCGCCCAGCTGGCGGGGTGCGGGGTGGTGGCGGTCAGCCAGACCGGCGGGCCCGAGACGGTGCTGTGCGGCGAGCTCGAGCTGCCGTTCGCGCTGGTGGGCTTCGTCACCGACTACGCCAACGAGGTCGTGCCGGGGGAGCCGACCGCCGGTGTCGACGCTGATCGAGCTGATGGGCCAGAGCACCGCGGTGTTCGCCGACGTGCTCGCCCTGGCGGTCAACCGGCTGTCGGGCGAGCCGCCTGCCCCCGGCGGCACCATGTACCGCTTCGAGCAGGGGTAGCGGCGGTGGCGGCGACGCCGGCCGTGGTGGTGATGGCGGGCGCCGCCCGGGCGCGCCCGGAGCTGCGCGAGCTGCTCGGGGACGAGCGCGCGGGCGCCGTCGAGCGTCTGCTGGTGGCCCGCGCCACGGCGTGGGCGGCCACTGTGAGCGCCGGGCGGGTATCCACCGCCGCTGATGACGAGGGGGTCGCCGACGCGCTGGAGCGCACCTTTGCCGGCGCGCAGGGCGGTCCGGTGCTCGTCGTGTGGCCCGTGCTGCCCCGGTGGCGCCCCGAGCACGCCGCTGCCGTCCTCGATGACCTCGCCGCCGGCTGCGACGTGTCGGTCGCCCCGGTCTTCGACGGCGGCCTCTACCTGCTCGCCCTGGCGCGCATCATTCCCGCGCTGCTCGCCCTCCCCGCCGCAGGCGTGGGACAGCCCCGACGTGATCGGACTGGTGCTGGCGCCCATCAACGAGGCCGAGGCGCCGGTCGGGCCTGGTGCGCCCCGAGCGCGCGCTGCGCCGCCCCGCCGACGTGCGGGCCGCCCTGGCGGACCCGCTGCTCGACGGCGGAGCTGCGCGCGCTCCTGACCGGCTGAGCGGCGGCCGGCCGTCAGCCGCTGATGGAGTCCAGCAGCTGCAGCAGGTCGTGGGCGGCGAGCTCGACCGCCTTGTGGCGCCACTCGCTGGCGCGGTAGACCGAGGCGATCAGGCCCATCCGGTGCACACGGCGGAGGTCGCCGTAGACGAACGCGTAGCGGGCCTTGGTCTCGTCGGTGGCGCCCTCGGTGAGCCCGAGGTGCCACTGCGCGTACTCGTCCCACGAGTGGTTCTTCAGGTACGCGTTCTGTGCCTCGGCGCGCGGCTGGACCTGGTTCCACTCGCTTGAGAGCACGTACTGGCGCTTGCGGATGAGCTCCTCCGCATGCTTGACCGCGGCCTCGTTGAGGGCGTACGAGGCCATCGACTCGCCGGCTCCGGCCGGCTACTGCCGGTAGTTCTCGACGACGCCCTCTGAGCGGACCTGCGCGTCGTCGGGGTTGCCGCCCTCCTCGCGCAGGGCCCGGCGCTGGCGCAGGAGGTCCCAGCACTGGTCCAGCGATACCTTCAGGGCGTCCATTCGCTGCCGGTCCTCGTCGGTTGCCTGTCCGGAGGACTCGCGGTTCCAGAGCTGGTGCTCCTCTGAGACGAGCTGCTCGATGCGGCCGTGGATCTGATCGTCGTCCATGGCGCACAAGGTACTCCTCTGCTGTAGTCCAGGTTCGAGTCTCGGCGCGTGAGTTACCCTCTGGGCCAGACCAGCCCCAATGCACTGGGGAGTGGTGTAATGGCAGCATGCCGGCCTTTGGACGATGCGGTCCAGGTTCGAATCCTGGCTCCCCAGTTTGTAACAAAATCGCTGCAAATAGACGGTTTCCGTCCGGGCCACGAACTAATGTTCTGGCATGCCGTGGCCACCTCCCTTCTCCGAGGCCGACGCCCGGATGGCGGTCGCCGAGTCCATTAGCTGGTCGGCGGCGTTGCGGGCGCTTGGATATGAGGCGAAAGGCGCGAATATCCGCACACTGCAGCGTGGGTCAAGACGTGGGGGATCTCGACGGAGCATTTCGATCCGAACGCTGCCCGCGGGTTGGCGAACGCTGCGCGCGCCCGACCGCTTGAGGACGTCATGGTCGAGAACTCCGCGTACCCGCGCGGGAAGCTCAAGCGACGGCTCTACGCTGCTGGGCTCAAGCAGCGAGATGTGAGATGTGTGGACAGGGCGAGAGCTGGAAGGGCCGCCGGATGGCCCTCGTCCTCGACCACATCAACGGCATCTCTGATGACCATCGGCTGGAGAACCTGCGGGTGGTGTGCGCGAACTGCGCCGCAACGCTGGACACGCACTGCGGGCGCAACGTGCCTCAAGAACGGATCTGTCCGGGATGCGGTCAGCCGTTCCCACCGACGACCATGCAGCACCGCTACTGCTCCCAGAAGTGCTGGGGGATCGTCGCGCGCGAGCGCACGCTCGGGATCCCGCAACCACACCTCCGCAAGGTCGAGCGGCCCGTCGTACGAGCAGCTCAAAGAGGACGTGCGGACGATGAGCATGCTGCGCGGTCGGGCGCAAGTACGGAGTCTCGGACAACGCCGTGCGCAAATGGATTCGCTGGTACGAGCGGGGTTCTGAGGGAAAGGGGGAGACAGAGGCCGCGTGAGGTGCATACGATCCTGGTTGTGACCGCGCCCGTCGTCGTCATCCTTGCCGCTGGGCAGGGCACGCGCATGCGCTCGGCCGTGCAGAAGCTGCTGCACCCGCTGTGCGGCCGGCCGATCATCGAGTGGCCGGTGGCGGCTGCGCGGGCGGCCGGGGCGGCGAAGATCGTGGTGGTCGACGGGCCGGAGCGGCGGCTGGCGCCGGCGCTCAACGGCGCGGTGTCGCTGGCGGTGCAGGAGCGTCCGCTGGGCACTGCTGATGCCGTGCGCGCGGCGATCGACCAGATCGCGGGCGGGGACACGGTGGTGGTGGTCAACGGCGACGCGCCGCTGGTCACGGCCGAGTCGCTGCGGGCGCTGGTCGAGGCCACGAGGGCTCGGGCGCGGCGGCGACGATCGCGACGATGGTCCTGGCCGACCCGAGTGGGTACGGGCGGGTGGTGCGCGCGTCCGACGGCACGGTGGAGAGGGTGGTGGAGACCAAGGCGGCGGGCGACGCCACCGACGCGCGAGCTGCGCATCCGCGAGGTCAACACCGGAATGTTCGCCTTCGACGGCGCGGCGCTGGCGAGCGCGCTGCAGGAGGTCCGGGCCGACAACGCCCAGGGCGAGCACTACCTGCCCGACGTGCTGCCGATCCTGCGCGCGCACGAGCGCACCGTGGGCGCGTATGTGCTCTCGGACCCCGACGAGCTGCTGGGGATCAACGACCGCGTCCAGCTGGCCGACGTGGCCGCGGTGGCCCAGCGCCACATCCACGAGCGCCACATGCTCGCCGGCGTGACGATCGTCAACCCGGCGGCGACGGTGATCGACGCCGACGTGACGCATCGGCGAGGACACGGTGATCGCCCCCTTCACGAGCCTGCACGGCGCCACCGCCATCGGCCGGGGATCCACGATCGGCCCCAACAGCACGCTGACCGACGCCACCGTGGGCGACGGCGCCAAGGTGCTGCACTCCTACGTCGACCGGCGCCGTCGATCGGCGACAGGGTGAGCGTCGGGCCGTTCGCCTATCTGCGCCCCGGGACGGTGCTGCGCGAGGGGTCCAAGGCCGGGACGTTCGTGGAGATCAAGAACTCCGACGTGGGCCGGGGGACGAAGGTGCCCCACCTCTCCTACATCGGGGACGCCGACATCGGCGAGGAGACCAACCTCGGCGCGAGCACGATCACCGCCAACTACGACGGCTACCGCAAGCACCGCACCACGATCGGCAGCCGCGTCAAGACGAGCGTGGACACCACGTTCGTGGCGCCCGGTGTCGATCGGCGATGACGCCTACACGGCCGCCGGCTCGGTCATCACCACCGACGTGCCGGACGGCGCGCTGGGCGTCGCGCGCTCGCGCCAGACCAACATCGACGGCTACGCTGAACGCCGCCGCCAGCAAGCCGCCGCCGAATCGAAGGAGGGCCAGTGAGCACCATCGGAGTCGTCGGCCCCCCCCGTACACTGGACGAAGACGAGATGAGCGTCATGGAGACCGCCCCAGTGCCGACGATCCTGCGCCGTGACGCCGACAAGCGACTGATGCTCGTCACCGGACGGGCCAACCCCGAGCTGGCGGCCCGGATCGCCGACAAGCTCGGCGTCGAGCTCTCCGACGCGACCACCAAGACGTTCGCCAACACCGAGGTGTACTGCCGCTTCCAGGAGTCGGTGCGCGGCGCCGACGTGTTCATCGTCCAGCCGACGTGCGCCAACGAGGCCGCCGGGCTGAGCGCCAACGACGCGCTGATGGAGCTGCTGACGATGGTCGACGCGGCCGTCGGCGGATCGGCGCACCGGGTCATCGCGGTGACGCCCGTGGTACGGCTACTCGCGCCAGGACAAGAAGTCCGCGCCGCGCGAGCCGATCAGCGGCGCGGCTGGTGGCCCGGATGCTCGAGGTCGGCGGGGATCGACCGCATCCTCACCATGGACCTGCACTCCGGCCAGATCCAGGGCTTCTTCCAGAAGCCGTGCGACCACATGACCGCGCTGTTCATGCTCACCCAGTACTTCTCAGACCTCGGGCTCGAGGACCTCGTCGTCGTCGCGCCGGACGCCGGCCGGGTGAAGCTCAACAAGCAGTTCGCCGCCAAGATCGGCGCCGACCTGGCCATCCTCAACAAGGAGCGCCCCGCCCAGCAGGTGGCCGAGATCAGCTACATCATCGGCGACGTGCGCGACAAGACGGCGCTGCTCGTCGACGACATGATCGGCACCGCGGGCACGCTGGCGGCCGCCGCCCAGGCGGTGCGTGACGCCGGCGCCCGGCGCATCTACGCCGCCGCCACCCACGGCAACTTCTCCGGCAACGCCTGGCAGAACCTCGCCGACGGCGGGCTTCGAGCAGGTGGTGGTGACCGACACCATCCCGCTGCCGCCGGGCGCGCCGAGCAACATCCGCGTGCTCTCCTGCGCCGACCTGCTGACCAACTCGATCCGCCAGATCTTCACCGACGGATCGGTCAGCGACGTGTTCGGCGGCGAGAACCAGCTGTTCTAGCGGCGGGGCACCGCTCGGACCTCAGCCGCACCCACCCAAAAGACCACTGTGGGCCCTCCCGACGATCCGGCCGCCAGCCGCCGGATCCAGTCAGAGCGCGCCGCCCGGCTGCTGGAGCTGCTCGGGCTCACCGAGGACGAGCTGTGCGCGGTCGCTCGGCGTGGATCCGCTGACGCTGCTCTCGGGCCAGCTCGACCACCGCCCGGAGCTGCCGATCCTGCTCGACCTGCTCGCCGACGCCGAGGAGCGGGCCGGCCCGGCCGTGCTGCGCCGCTGGGTGCGCGCCGCCGGCCCCGGCGGCCGGCCGATCGACGCGCTCACCGCGGCGTGACTTCGCCGCCTTCGAGGACGCGCTGGGCGAGCTCGCCGAGCGCGGCTTCGTGCTGCGCGGCGGAGGGCCGGAGCCGATGGCTGAGCCGTTCATCCACCGGCTGCGGGTCCGCTACTCCGAGTGCGACCTCGCAGGGCGTCCTCTTCAACGCCAACTACCTGGCCTACATCGACCACACGATCACCGAGCTGTGGCGCGCGGCCTACGGCGGCTACACGGTGATGCTCGACCGCGGCGTGGACATCGTCGTCGCCGAGGTGAACATGCGCTTCCTGGGCTCGGCGCGCTTTGACGAGGAGGTCGTCATCGAGGCGACGGTGACCCACCTCGGCACCACCAGCGTGACCACCGCGTTCCGCTTCCACCGCGCCGGCACGGAGGAGCTGCTGCTCGAGGCGCGACATCCGCCACGTGTTCATCGACCCGGCCACCGCGGCCAAGACGCCGATGCCCGACTGGGCGCGCGAGGGCTGGCGCCCTGGCACGTCCCGGAGGCCGCGACGGCCGAGCCGCCTCGCAGACCTGCGACTGACGACCCGGTCGGACTAGTCCTCGTCCTCGGGCTTGGGCGGCTTCTTGGGCCAGATCCCGATCAGGTGGTGGAAGAACCGCGCGAACGTCCGGTCCACCACCGCGGCCGTCCCCGCCATCACCCCGGCCTGCAGCGCCTGGGCGCCGACCACCTTCACCGTGCTGCCCTCGCCGCTGCCCGGCGTGGGCGGCGGCTCGTCGTCGATCTTGGCCCAGATGCTGCGGAACACCGAGCGGCCGAGCTTGCCGGCGATGATCGCGCCGACGATCGCGAACGGCTTGTAGAGGAGCCGGAGCAGAAACATCCCCGCTGAACCCTAATGCACAGGTTCGCGGACGCCTCGCCCGATGGACAGCGTTCGCTTCTCCAGATGGCGGTTGTGAACGACCGCCCCGCCTGGGTAAATACAGCCCAGACGTTGCCGAGTTGTGAAGGAGGGAACCCATGCTCGACGAGGATCCAACCCGCGAGGAAGGCGCAGCGGAAGAGCTGCTGCGCCGGGCACTGCTCGATGACAGCTCGGCGGTGGCCGTGTCGCTGCGGGTCAGCGGACTGCCGCTCAGCGAGGCGGTGACCGTCATCTTCCACGGCCGGCGCGACCTCGGCACGCTGCAGACCTACGTCGCCTGCGGCAGCCGCGGCGCCGGGGCCACCGTCTCGGCCAGCGAGCTGCTGCGCGTCCCGTGCGACCTCGACCTCGCCGACGCCGAGGACCGCGAGGAGGCCGAGCGCCTCTACGTCGAGCAGGCGACGGCGCTGCGCGACGCGCTCGTCGGCGCCGACACCGTGCTCGACGTCTGGCGCGAGCCGCTGAGCGACCTCGCCGGCAGCGGCGTCGCCGTCGACCACTCCGTGCAGCTCTCGGTCAAGCTCCCCGCGCACCGGCTGCTGCCGACCGCGCTGGTGGCCACCGAGTCGCAGCTCGTCGTCACCCCGGTGTGCAGCGCCCGCACGCTCGCCGACGGCCGCCCGCCGATGGGGATCGCCTGCGCCCAGCAGGACCTCAGCCGCGTGTATCCGCTCGCCGACGATCCCGAGCGCTGCGTCGAGGACTTCCTGGAGCTGGCCGCCGAGCACGCGCTGCTGCTGGCCGAGCGCCTCGAGCACCAGGAGGCGTCGGTCCAGCGGTTCATGGAGCTCAGCGACTCCGCTGAGCGCAGGCGCGCGGCGCCGCGGCGCGTCGTCGGCTACCGTGCGCGCCGATGCGCCGCCGCTGGATCATCGCCTCGATCGTCGCTCGGCGTCGTCGTGTTCCTGGCCATCAGCGCGCTGCTGACCCGCGCGCTTCAACGTCGGCGGCGCCGAGGACGCGGCGATCACCAGCCTCGTCCAGGCCGAGGCCCGCGGCGACACCGCCGAGGTCATCTCGCTGATCACCGGCTGCACGGCCAGCGCCGCCTGCCGCGCCCGCGCCGACCGCCAATACCGCCGCGCTGCGCCACGCCGGCCAGGTCTCGATCGCCGAGATCAACCCGTCATCGTCGTTCTCGATCACCTCCACCCTCGGCACGGCGCGCGTGGCCTGGGTGGCGGGCAACTCACTGCCGCGCGTGCAGTGCCTGCGCGTCCGCCACGCCGGCAGCGTGCTGTCAGGGCTTCACGATCCAGCTGCTGGTCGTCAGCCGGCGGATCGCGAGCGACGCCGACTGCCCGCAGCCACTTCTAGCGCGTTCGGTGCGGCGCGCGCAGCCGGGCGGCGCGGGCGGGCTCGCGCGCCGGGCGCCGCTCGCGGTGGGGCAGGCGCTCGCCGAGGCGGCCGTGCTCGCGCAGGCGCACGCGCGCGGGGACCGCGTCGGGCAGCGGGATGCCGCCGCGCGGGGGCTTCGGCGCCTCCGGGGGACCTTGGGGCCGCGGCCCCAGCCGTCGTCACCCTCGTCGGGGCGGCGCTCGGGGCCGATCGGAGTGTCCTTCAGCGCCGGGAACATCAGCAGGGCGACACAGCCGAGCCCGAGGAGGTGGACGCCGGCGATCCAGAGCATCAGGGCAGCCCCGCTCATGGCGCAAGGTTAGCGCACCGTTAGCGCGGCTGTGCCGGCTTTGGGGCGACTCTGACGCTCCGCCTGGCGTCTCGCCCCAGCACCGGCGTTTTCGGCGGATGGCGCTACCATCGAACGCCGCTCATGGCACGCACGCGATACCACCGCACTCAAGGTCTCCGCCCGCGAGCCGGGAGGGTCGCGCTCGGCGCGCCGCCTGCGCCGCGAGGGCAACGTCCCCGGCGTCGTCTACGGCGGCGGCGACGAGCCCGGTCTCCTTCCAGGTGGCCGCGCGCGAGCTGCGCCACGCGCTGGCCGAGCGCCGGCGCCGTGCTCGACCTCAGCCATCGAGGGCGGCACGCGCCAGCCCGGTGGTGGTCAAGGAGCTCGATCCGCCACCCGGTCACCGGCGACACCGTCCACATCGATCTGCTGCGCGTCCGCCTGGACGTGAAGATCCAGGCGACCGTGCGTGCTCGAGCTCGACCGGCGCCGAGGACTCCCCGGGCGTCAGGGACGGCGGCGTGCTCGAGCAGGTCACCCGCGAGCTCACCATCGAGGCGCTGCCGAACGACATCCCGGACTCGCTCACCCATGACGTGTCCGCGATGGAGATCAACGACACGCTCACGCTCGAGGCGCTGACGCCGCCGTCGACGGTCACGCTTCGTCGACGACCCCGAGACGGTCATCGCCACGCTCACCCCGCCGCGGCTTCAGCTCGAGGCCGACGACGAGATCGAGTCCGAGACCGAGGTCGTCGGCGAGGGCGAAGAGGGCGCCGAGGGCGAGGGCGAAGAGGGCGAGCGCCGAGGCGGCGACGCCGAGGCCTCCGGCGACTCCGACGCCGAGTAGCCGACCGGCCATGCGCCTGCCGGGCGCGCCGCGGCGGCGGGGCTCCCGTCGACTGGCTGATCGTCGGCCTGGGCAACCCCGGCGCCGAGTACAAGGGCACGCCGCACAACATCGGCTTCGAGGTCGCCGAGCGGCTCAACCAGCGCTGGGATCTCGGCAAGCCCAAAGTCACGCTACCGCGGGCTGCTCACCGAGGGCCGCACCGGCATCGGTCCGGGCCACGGCAGGGTCGCGGTCCTCATGCCCCAGACCTACATGAACGAGGCCGGCAAGTCGGTCGGCCCGGCGCGCGGCGAGCTCGCGCGTCGAGCTGGACCACGTGCTCGTCATCCACGACGAGATCGACCTGCCCTTCGGGGACATCCGGACCCGCCTCGGCGGCGGCCTGGCCGGCCACAACGGCCTGAAGTCGCTGAAGGCGTCGCTCGGCAGCGCCGACTTCCGCCGCGTGCGCGTCGGCGTCGGGCCGCCCGCCGACGACCGATCCCGACCGGGTCGCCGCCTACGTCCTGGGCAAGTTCCGCGAGCCCAGGGCCGACGTCGAGGCGCTCATCGACGCAGGCCGCCGACGCGGCCGAGCGCGTCGTCGCGAGACGCTGCCAGACGCCTGATCGACGGGCTGCCTAGACTGAGAAGAGCAGCTCTTGATGCTCTCCTCCCTCCTCGCCCACGCCGACGACGATCCGCAGACCGCCGCGCTCGCTGCGCGAGGGCGGCGAGGCGTTCGTCTCCCAGTCGCTGCGGCCCTACCTGGTCTCGGCGCTGCTGGACCGCGACCCGACGCGCCCGGCGATCGTCGTCGCCGGCGACGACCGCGCCGCGCGCGACCTCGCCGCGGGGCTGAGGGCCTGGCTGGACCCACGGGTCGTCCGCTACTACCCGAGCCGCGGCGTCAACTACGAGTCGCACCTGGCCCCGCCGCCGCACCTGGTCGGCCTGCGCATCGCCGCGCTCGACGCCCTGCTCGAATGGCAGAGCGAGCGCCGGCGACGCGGCGCCGGTGGTCGTCGTCAGCGCCGTCGCGCTGTCGGAGAAGGTGCCCGACCCGGCCGATGCGCCCGCACGGCTTCGTGCTGCGCACCGGCGAGCTCATCGACCTCGACGAGACCGCCATGGATCTCGTCGCCGCCGGCTATGAGCGCGTCGACCAGGTCGAGGACCGCGGCCAGTTCGCCATCCGCGGCGGCCTGCTCGACCTGTTCCCGGCCACCGAGGACCGGGCCGTCCGCGTCGACCTGTTCGGCGACGAGATCGAGTCCCTGCGCTGGTTCTCCACCTTCACCCAGCGCTCGCTGGACGACGCCGACTGCGTCGAGGTGGCGCCCGCCGCCGAGCTGGCGCTCGAGCACCGGGAGCTGGCCGAGATCGCCGCGCTGGAGGACGCGTCGGACCGCCCCGACATCACCGAGCTGCTGCCGGTCGAGAACTTCCACTCCTTCCTGGAGCTGACCTCCGCCGACGCGGCCGGTGCTCATCGCCGGCTCCGAGGACGTGGCGCCGGCGCTGGCCGACCACTGGCAGGACGTCACCGCCGCCTTCCACGACGACGACGCCCACCACCTCTACGTCGCGCCCGACGAGATCATCGCCCAGCTCGACCGAGCGCGTCCGGATCCGCCTGTCGAGCATCGACCAGGACCAGCCGTTCGCCTTCCGCGCGCAGGCCGCCGACATCGCCGCGCGCGGCCTCAAGGAGGCCGAGCCCGAGCTGGAGAAGCTCGCCCGCTCCGGCTACCGCACGGTGCTGACGTTCGCGCGCAGGGGGGAGGGCGAGCGCTTCGCCTACAACCTCGGCCGGCTCAAGACGCGCTGGCTGGGCGAGGGCGACGAGGAGCCGCGCCCGCACGCCGGCCAGATCACGATGGCCGCGGCGCGGCTGCAGGCCGGCTTCATCGCCCCGCAGTTCCACCTCGCCGTCATCCCCGACCACCGGCTGTTCCAGCGCCGCCGCGCCGCGGAGAAGCCGGGCCGCGAGCGCCGCCGCGGCGTCCTGCGCAGCTTCGCCGACCTGCGCACCGGCGACATCGTCGTCCACGAGGACCACGGGATCGCCCGCTTCGCCGGCTTTGACACCAAGACCGTCGCCGGCGTCACCCGTGACTACCTGTACCTCGAGTACGCCGGCTCTGACCGGGTGTTCGTCCCGTCGACCAGCTGGCCAAGATCAGCCGCTACGTCGGCGCCGGCGGCGCGCATCCGCCGCTGTCCAAGCTCGGCGGCACCCGCTGGGAGACGATCAAGTCCCGCGCGCGGCGCGCCGCCCAGGAGCTGGCCGGCGAGCTGCTCAACCTCTACGCCGAGCGCAAGCGCCGCGAGGGCCACGCGTTCCCGATCGACACCGACTGGCAGCGCGAGTTCGAGGACGCCTTCCCCTACACCGAGACGCCCGACCAGCGCGACGCGATCGAGTTCGTCAAGGCCGACATGGAGGCGCCGCGGCCGATGGATCGCCTGATCTGCGGCGACGTCGGCTACGGCAAGACCGAGGTGGCGCTGCGCGCCGCGTTCAAGGCCGCCCAGGACGGCAAGCAGGTGATGGTGCTGGCGCCGACCACGATCCTGGCCCAGCAGCACTACGGCACCTTCTCCGAGCGCCTCAAGGACTACCCGGTGACGATCGAGCACGTCTCGCGCTTCCGCTCGGCGGCCGAGCAGAAGGACGCCATCGCCCGCTTTGCCAAGGGCGAGGTCGACATCCTCATCGGCACCCACCGCCTGCTCTCGCGCGACGTGCGGGCCAAGGACCTGGGGCTGCTCGTCGTCGACGAGGAGCAGCGCTTCGGCGTCAAGCAGAAGGAGCTGCTGCGCCAGCTCAAGCTGCGCGTCGACGTCATCGCCATGAGCGCCACGCCGATCCCGCGCACGCTGCAGATGTCGCTGGCCGGCATCCGCGACATCAGCGTGATCGAGACCCCGCCCGAGGGCCGGCGCCCGGTCAAGACCTACGTCGGCGAGTACGACGAGGAGCTCGTGCGCCGCGCGCTCATCCGCGAGAAGGAGCGCCACGGCCAGGCGTTCTTCCTCCACAACCGGGTCGAGACGATCGAGGAGACGGCGGTGCGCCTGCGCGGCCTGTGCCCGGGCATGCGCTTCGAGGTCGCCCACGGCCAGATGGACGAGAGCACGCTGGAGAAGCGGATGCTGAGCTTCCTGCGCGGCGACGCCGACGTGCTGGTGTGCACGAGCATCATCGAGTCGGGCATCGACATCCCGCAGGCCAACACCCTGATCGTCGAGCGCTCCGACAACTTCGGGCTCTCCCAGCTCTACCAGATCCGCGGCCGGGTGGGCCGATCGCGCGAGCGGGCCTACGCCTACCTGCTGTATCCCAGCGCGGCGGCGCTGACCCCGGAGGCGGCCCAGCGGCTTCCGCGCCTCAGCGACTACACCGAGCTCGGCGCCGGCTTCAAGATCGCCATGCGCGACCTGGAGCTGCGCGGCGCCGGCAACCTGCTCGGCGACGAGCAGTCCGGCCACGTGGCCGCGCTCGGCTTCGAGCTCTACATGCAGATGCTCGACGAGGCGGTGGCCGCCATGGAGGAGGACGCGGCGCCTCCGACGAGGAGTGGGAGCCGGTGCGCCTGGACGTCAACGTCGACGCCTACGTGCCCTCGGACTACATCCCCTACGAGCAGGCCAAGGTCGACGTGCACCGCCGCATCGCCGGCGCGCGCGAGGTGGCCGACCTGGCGGCGCTGCGCGAGGAGCTCGAGGACCGCTTCGGCGACGTCCCCGATCCGCTGCACAACCTGATCGCGCTCCAGCAGGCGCGGATCAAGCTCGGCCAGGCCGGGGCGCGGGCCGTCACCGTGCGCGGCGACCGGCTGGCGGTGACCCCGATCGAGCTCGACTCGGTGCGCGCCAAGAAGATCCGGGCCGAGATCCCCGAGGCGCTGTACGAGTCGGGCAAGTCCCAGCTCTCGGTGCGGGTGCCCAAGGATCCCGCCCAGCGTTTCCCGGCGATCGTGCGCGCCGCCGACGTGCTGCTGTCGGTGACGCGCGAGGCCGAGGCTGAGGCCGCCGCGGCGTAGCCGCGCGCGCTGAGGCCCTTCACGAATACTTACGACCGCGTCCGCCGAAGGCTCGCTACTATCGGCCGGGTCGTATGAAGTCTCTGCGGTCCATCCTGGCGCTTGGCGCCTTTTTTGTGGTCCTGGCGGCGGCGGTCGCCGGGTGCGGCAGCTCCAGCCGGGCATCCCCGGCGACTCGGTGGCCGTCGTCGCCGGCAACCCGATCACCACCAAGGCCTTCAAGCACTGGATGTACGTCGCGGCGCAGGGCCAGGCGGCACAGTCCCCCGGCTCGCCGGTGATCGTCCCGGACCCGCCGAACTTCACCAAGTGCATCGCCACCGCCCGCAAGCAGATCCCGTCGCTGGCCAAGACCGCCGCCAAGACGCTGAAGGCCGACTGCAGCCAGCTGTTCACGACGCTCTCCGGCCAGGTCATGGACTTCCTGATCAAGGCCTACTGGTACCAGGCCGACGCGCACAAGCTGGGGATCAAGATCACCGACGCGCAGGTCCAGAAGGCGCTGGCCACCGCCAAGAAGTCCCAGTTCTCCACCGCCGCCCAGTTCCAGACGTTCCTGAAGACCAGCGGCCAGACGGTCGCAGGACATCCTCTTCCGCGTCCGGGTCAACCAGATCTTCCAGAAGCTCAGCGCCAAGCACCCCGACGACGGTGACCCCGGCCGCGATCGCCGGCTACTACAACAGCCACAAGTCGCAGTTCGGGACGCCCGAGACGCGCAACATGCAGATCGTCCTGACCAAGACCCAGGCCGAGGCCAACACGGCCAAGGCGGCGATCCAGGGCGGCCAGAGCTGGGCGGCGGTCGCCAAGAAGTACTCGATCGATCCGAGCAAGAACACCGGCGGCGTGCTCAACGGCGTCACCGCCGGCCAGCAGGACTCGGCGCTCTCCAAGGCGGCGTTCGCGGCGCCCGTCAACAAGCTGATCGGCCCGGTCAAGAGCCAGTTCGGCTACTACGTGCATCGAGGTGACCAAGATCAAGCGCGGCGACCCAGCGCTCGCTCGCGCAGTCCTCCGCGCTCATCAAGCAGACGCTGACCAGCCAGCTGCAGACCCAGGCCCAGACCGCGGTCGACAACCACGCCAAGCAGGACTGGCTCAAGAAGACCTCGTGCCGCAAGCTGTACGCGATGGCTGACTGCAACGGCTACAAGGCGCCCAAGACGACCTCCACCGCCGGGGCCGCCGGGGCCGCCGGCGCGGCCGCTCCCACGGGGCCGCGACCGCCCCCGCCGGAGCCGCGGCGCGCCGCCGCAGCCGCGCCGCCGGGCACCGCCACCGCCGCACCGTGAGCCGTGTCCGCCGAGGACGCGGCGCAGTCCCTGACGACGCTTGACGAGATCACCCGCCGGCTGCGCCGCGAGTGCCCCTGGGACCGCGAGCAGGACGAGCGCACGATCGTGCCCCACACGCTCGAGGAGGCCTACGAGCTGGCCGACGCCGCGCACCAGCGCAACGACGCCAAGATGCTCGACGAGCTCGGCGACGTCCTCTTCCAGGTGCACTTCCTGGCGCTGCTGCTCGAGGAGCGCGGCGCCGGCGACCTGCGCCAGGTGGCCGAGCACGTCACCGAGAAGCTCATCCGCCGCCATCCCCACATCTTCGGCGAGATCGAGGTGGAGAACGCCGCAGGAGGTGCTGCGCAACTGGGACGCGATCAAGCGCACGGAGGCCGGTCGCGAGCCGGGGATCTTCGGCGAGGTGCCCGAGAACCTGCCGTCGCTGCTGCACGCCCGCAAGCTGCAGCGGCGCGTCGCCTCCAGCGGCTTTGACTTCCCCGGGCGAATCGACCACGGCCCGCTGCAGTCCGTGCGCGACGAGCTGGCCGAGCTGGAGGCCGCCGAGACGCCGACGACCGCTACCACGAGCTCGGCGACTTGCTGTTCGCCGTGGTCAACGTGGCCCGCAAGCTCAAGGTCGATCCGGAACTGGCGCTGCGCTCGGCGTCGGAGCGATTCCGCGGCCGGGTGAACGCCGGCCGGCGACCTCGCGGCATCCGAGGGCGGAAGCTGGGACGATCTCCCGCCTGAGCAGCAGCTCGGCTACTACGCCCGCGCACGCCTGACCGAAGGAGATA